>CBDBFB010000004.1:0-492384 GCA_965204505.1 uncultured Binatia bacterium (SeqCode) | reverse complement strand
CCCGTGCGGTGGCGGATGAGGTCGAGCAGATCGCCGTGGGTGCCCACGGCTGCGTCGGTCCACTTCCCGGGCGTGCCGGGGGCCGTGGAGGCGGACGAAGAAAGACCTTCCGCGGGCGCCGTCTATGTCGCCCGCGACCCAGTAGCGGCCCTGGCGGCGGCCATGGGGAAGGTAGCGCTGGCAGACCTCTTCGGCGCGCGCGGCAAGCGCCGCGGCGACCGCGGAGGCGGGGGACGGACCGTAGTGCATGGTGGTTCTCCTTCACGGGACGGGACACCCGGCTGCGCCGGAGGGCGAGCGGGCCGAGCGAAGCGAAGGCGCGACGCCCGGAGGGGTGGTTGCTCGGGACCGGCAGCAAAAGAAAAGGGGCTGACGCACGAAGCGCCAGCCCAGGGTGGGAGGAAACGAGGCGGAGGAGTTCAGAACGGGATGGTCTCGTCGTCGACGTCCGCGGGCTGGGACGAGGTCCCGGCGTCCTGCATCGCGGTGTCGGCCGCCGCCATCGACGGGTCCGCCGCAGCCGGCACGCCGTTGCCATTGGGCTTGTCCAGGAATTTCACGCCGCCGCCCGGGACCAGCAGGATCTCGGTGGAGTAGCGGTCGCTGTCCTCGCCGGGCTTCGACCAGCGCCGGGTCTGGAGCTTCCCGTCGATGTAGACCAGCCGGCCCTTGCGGGCGTGCTTCTGAAGCATGTTGACGAGGCCGTCCTGGAAGGTCACCACGCGGTGCCATTCCGTCTTGTCGACCCGCTCACCGGTCTGCTTGCTGATGTACGACTCGTCGGTGGCGATGCTCATGTTGGCCACGCGGCCTCCGCTGGAGAGATGGTTGACGGTGACGTCGGCGCCGAGGCGTCCGATCAGTTCTACGCGGTTCAGTCCAAAGCTCATGGTAATTCTCCTTCCTGGTTAATGACGATGGTTGACGAACGTCGAAGGACCGGAGTCCTCCCTCCCCGGCCCCTTCCGTTCACTTCTCTCAGCCCTCCTTTCACTCCCTTCCGGCGCTCAGCGCGGCGGTGACGGTGAGAGGATCTCCGTCGGCCGCATCCCGCGGGTCGGGACAGCGTATGGCGTGGTTCTCGTCGATGACGTCCTGGATGGCGCCGGGTTGGAGCCCGATCTCTGCGAGCAAGTCGCTGCCGGTGAGGGGTTCCTCGAAGTTGAAATCGATTCCGGACATGGCCGTGTCCTCCTTGGCTGCCTGCCTTGCCCGGACTGCGTGAGGGAGACCGTCTCCCTTCCTACCGGGCCTTCGCCCGGTGGACGCCTTTCTCCGGCTCTAGGGAGAGGAACCGGCCCGGCGGATGGCCAGCAGGCGCTCGCAGACAGCACGCGGAGTCATCGAGCCCAGGTTGATCACGGGGATGCCGGCCTCGGTGGCGATGCGGACCGCCATTCCGGTTCCGCCCGTGACCGTTCCTCCCGGCGTCCAGGCCACGACGGCATCGACGGGACGGCCGAGACCGACGCCGAGGATGGCCGCGTTCCTGGCGTGCA
Source organism: uncultured Binatia bacterium (SeqCode) (assembly GCA_965204505.1). Taxonomy (GTDB): domain Bacteria; phylum Desulfobacterota; class Binatia; order UBA9968; family JAJDTQ01; genus JAJDTQ01. Next base: position 490,885 of record CBDBFB010000004.1, on the reverse strand, counting down.
GCTTGCGAACACCGGGCGAGCAGCGGTCCCAGGCGGGATGCAGGCGGGCGGCGATGGCCAGGCAGGATTGGAGCTCGGCCGGCGACGGCACCCGGCAGTCCGGACCCGCGCACCCGTTGTAGCCGGACCAGGGCAGATGGAGCGTCCGTCGACCGGCCGGCGTCCCTTGGGCGAACGCACTGTCGGCCCCGGCCGCGCCACCGGTGTTCAGATGCCATCCCTGCCGCGCGAGCCATCCGGCCATCACGGTCATGGCGGTCAGAACGGAGGGCGGCGTGGTGCGGGCTCCGATCCCGGCGTAAGTCAAAGTGCTCATGTCGTGGTCCCCCCTGTGACGGTGCGAAGCCGCGCCTCTCTCTGCGCGTCTCTCTCGCCCCTCCCCCGCTGTCCTCGAACGCTGGCCGGCAGGACGTCCGAGCGGACTTGAGACGGCGCCGGGATTCGGGCCGGGTGGGAGTCAAAAAGGGGGGATCGATCATGGACGGCCGGTTCAGTGCCGGGAGCCGTTGTCGGTCTCCGGGCCCCCGGCGGCCATGGAGCGGGCTGCGAGCGCGGTCCAGTCCTCTCTTGAGTGTCCCGAGCCTGATGTTCAGGCGGTCGCACAGCCGCTCTGCATCGGCTAAGGACAAGGCAATGAGGCAGGTTGGCACGTAGCCCGGCATGCCCTCGAAGACGATACGGATCTGCTGAGGCTCGTCGCCGAGCTCGTAGCTTGGACAGAACGCGTAGTTGGGTTCGTCCGGCAGGGTCTGTGCAGTCATGAATGCTCCCTTCGGTGAGTGAAATGCCCGCCCCCCGGTGGACGGCCAGTGACAGGTACGACGGCTGTCCGGCGGTACGGACCCCCGCGCGGCGGACGGCTGCCCGGCAATACGGATACGCGACGGGCTCAGGCGGCGAGCGGCCAGCGTTGGATGACGCGTTCGAGGAGATCGGGGCCGGGGGCGAAGACGCGCGTGCGCCACGAGACGATCTCGACCGTGCAGCCCATGCGCTTGAGGACCGCGGTGTCGGTATCGACCGGTCCCTCGATCTCCACCCGGTCGGCGCCCATGATGCGGCGCCTGGCGAGCCGCCAGCCGTTGGCGAGCGCGAGCGCCGCGCCGCGTCCCATGACCGCCTCGAAGGCTTCGGCGCCGGTCATGGCGGGACCCCCCGCGAGGCCGAATGCGGAACGCACGGCGCGGACCTGCTCGAAGTCGAGTACGCGCCCGATGAGCGCCTCGCCATCGTCCGTCCTGAGACGCCGCACCCCGCATGTTCTCGGCGGGCAGACGGTCCCATACCGGCCAGCAACAGGCCGGCTGCGAGCCAGAACCGCGATTCCTTGTGCGACGGCAGGCCGGCGATCTCGTCCTCCCAGAGCGTCCTCCAGTCGGCTTCGGCCGCTTTCCGCCAGTTCGAGGCGTCGAGTTCGGCCTTCTCCATGGTATCCCGCCCGGCGGGACGCAGCAGCCGGACGCGCTCCTGCACGCCGCCGTCGTCGAACAGACCCGACGGCGCGGGAAGCACGACCGCGGCCCGGTTGGACCGGGCATTCACCACCAGAACCGGCCCGTCGTGCGTGTCCTTGCCGATTTCGAGCGCGGCGTCGGCAGACGTGGGCTCCAACCTGTCGCGGCGCACGATCTCTACGAGCTCGGTAGCCGCTCCGCTGCCGGGATGCCGGTACAGCGTCTCCCGGCCGGCGGCGGCCAGGGAGTCGGCCCTGACGGTCTCGACGCCGACCTCGTAGGTGCCCGCCTCCATGGCCTGTTCGATGCCCGCGGCGATGCGGTCTTCCAGTTCCGCAAAGAGCTGGTTCTGCTCGTCGATGGGCAGCGCCAGGAGCCTGTTCAGAAAGCGCGGCATGGGCGGAAGGTCCTCCTTGAGCGAGCCCTCCCAGGTGAGCTTCAGGCCGGTGGCGTCCTCGAAGCGTTGAAGCGGCCAGTCGGCGATGTCTCCGCGCCAGAGCGCCAGGTAGAACCGCCTCAGGGCGGCCTTGGCGTAGAGGCTCTCCAGGTTGTCGCTCTCGCGGAACAACGTGGCGTCGCTCCCTCCCATGGCGGTCTGGGAATCGCGCTGCCCGCGGGTGATGGCGCCCAGGCTGTCCAGTCTGCGCGCGATGGTGGCGATGAACCTGCGCTCGCCCTTCACATCGGTCGTGACCGGCCGGAAGAGCGGCGCCGAGGCCTGGTGCGTGCGGTGGGTGCGCCCGAGCCCCTGGATCGCCTGGTCGGCGCGCCAGCCCGGCTCCAGCAGGTAGTGGACCCGGCGCTCGGTGTTCGGGCACGAGAGGTCAGCGTGGTAGCTTCGGCCGATGCCCCCGGCCATGGAGAACACGAGGATGCGCTTGCTCCTTTCCATGAACGCGGCGGTCTCCACGAGGTTGGCGGATGCCGGCCGGCCGCGGAGCGCCAGGCGCTCGCCGCCCGCGTCCGAAATGCGGAGCACCCTGCGGGAGCGGCCCGTGACTTCCGCCACGGCCTCGTGGCCGAAGTGCTGGACTACCTGGTCCAGGGCCGAGGGCACCGGCGGCAGGGACGCCAGTTGCTCCAACAGCGCGTCGCGTTGCGCGAGCGCCTCCTGGCAGAGGACCGGATGGCCCTCGGCGTCCACCGCGGGGCGGCTCATGAGGTTCCCGTCAGCGTCGGTGTAGGGTTCCTGTAGCTGCACGGGAAAGGCGTGGGCCAGGAAGTCGAGGACGTGCTCGCGGGGCGTCAGGTCGATGCCCAGGTCGTCCCATTCCGAGGCCGGTATCTCGGCGATGCGCCGCTCCATCAGCGCCTCGCCCGTGGACACGAGCTGGATGACGGCCGAGCGGCCGGCATCGAGGTCGGCCTGGATCGCCCGGATCAATGAGGGGCACTTCATCGCGGTCAGCAGATGCCCGAAGAAGCGTTGTTTTGTGCTCTCGAAGGCGCTCAGTGCGGCCGACTTCGCATTCTTGTTCAGGGTCGACTGTCCCTGCATGATGCCCGTGGCCTCGAGCGCCGCTTCGATGTTGGCGTGAATGACCTTGAACGCGCCGGCATAGGAGTCGTAGATACGCCGCTGCTCCTCGGAGAGCTCGTGCACAAGGATGTCCACCTCGACGCCGTGATAGGCGAGTGCCCGGGCCTGATAGAGACCCAGGGCCTTGAGATCCCTCGCGACTACCTCCATGGCGGCGACCCCTCCTGCTTCCATGGCTGAAACGAAGTCGGTCCGCGTCTCGAACGGCGTCTCGCCGGCTGCCCAAAGCCCCAGACGGCCGGCATAGGCCAGTCCGGGTACGGTCGTGGCGCCGGTGGCGGACACGTAGGTGATCCGGGCGTCGGGCAGCGCGTTCTGCAAGCGGAGGCCAGCGCGGCCCTGGGCGGACGGCTTCACGTCGCCGCGCGCGCCCTTGCCTCCGGCCGCGTTGGCCATGGCGTGGGCCTCGTCGAAGACGATGGCGCCGTCGAAGGCATGGCGGTCGTCCTCGTCGGAGCCACCGGCGAGCCAGTCCACGATCTGGTCGAGCCGCGAGGCGCGCCCCTGGCGGGACGGCGAGCGCAGCGTGGCATAGGTCGTGAACAGGATGCCGGTGGAGTGCGGGATCTCGTCCCCCTGGCGGAAGTTCCCGAGCGGGATCACGTCGTCGTCGCGGCCGCCCAGCGCGGTCCAGTCGCGGCGCGCGTCTTCCAGCAGCTTGTCCGACTGGCTCAGCCAAAGCGCCCGTTTCCGGCCGCGGAGCCAGCCGTCGAGGATGACGGCCGCGACCTGGCGTCCCTTGCCGCAGCCGGTGCCGTCGCCCAGCATCCAGCCCCGGCGGAAGCGTACCGGCGCCGACAGGGTCTCGCCCTCGTCCGTGAGGGCGGCCTCGCCCTGGTCGTCGTCGCTGCACCGTTGGACGGTCTCCCATCCGGAACCGATGCGGTAGCTTGCGGCGAGATGGCCCTCGTGGGCGTGACCCGCCAGCACCACGCTTTCGAGCTGGGCGTCGGACAGAAGACCGTCCGCGACGATGCGTTCCGGCAGCATGGGGCGGTAGGACGGCGCCGGGTGCGGGACGGCGGCCATTGCCGCGGACTGCACCAGGGGCGTCGGATGCGCGGTTGCGCTCGGAATCCGGAAGGCGCTGGGCCGCCAGGGCTCGTAGGGGCCGGAGACTGTGCCGCCCGCGTCCGTGGTGGAGTCCACAGGGCCGGTCTCGACGGCGAGTTCGGACACCGCCCCCCAGTCCTGGGCCGGCGCGGATGCAGGCGGTGTGTTCGATGCGTTTTTTCGCTTCGAGGGGCGCGGCGTGGCCGTGTTGCCGAAGAGGTCCCGGCCGGGTGCGCCCGTGATGGTGCGGACTTCCACGGGCAGGCGGGGCGGAACCCCGGCGATGACGGCGTCGAGCAGCTCGGCGGCGTTCTCGGCGCGGGCGCCGGGATCGACGTCGATGCCCGGCTGCCCCGTGCGGTCGAGCACGGTGAGCCTGGTGTCGAAACCCGTGCCCCGGCGCGCGTAGACGCGGCCGTCGACGGCCATGGTGAAGACGACCCGGGCGGGCGGATCAAGCTGGCCGAAGGCGCCGCTCCAGTCCGAATCGCCGGGAACGCACTTGGCGGAGGTGACGGCGGCGAGCCGGCCGCCCGGCGGTAGCATGGAGAACGCGGAGCGCAGGTGCCGGAGGTCGGCGTCGTGGCGGATGCGGTGGACGCCCGGCGTCGCCGAGAACGGCGGGTTCATGATGACAACGGTGGGCCGGGCGCCGGGCAGGCGGTCGGCGGCGTTCTCGGCGTTCACGCCGGTGACCAGGGTTTCGGGGAACAGGCGGCACAGGAGAGCGCGGCGGACCTCCGCTATCTCGTTCAGGTGGAGGTTCCCGGCGGCTTGCCTCCCGAGCGCGCATTCCGCCATCACCGCCAGCATGCCGGTGCCCGCGGACGGTTCCAGCACGACGTCGCCGGGCCGGATCGCCGCGGCCTGGAGCGCCGCGTAGGCGAGCGGCAGGGGCGTCGAGAACTGCTGCAGGCGGAGTTGCTCTTCGGAACGCTTCGTGTGGGACGGCTCCAGGGCGGCCACGGCCTCCAGCATCCTCAGCATGGCGGCGGGTCCTTCCGGGCCGGCGCCGGCGTGGCGGCGCATGGCGCGGCCGTGGCGGCGGATGAACAGTACGACCGCGGCCTCGGCGGCCTCGTAGGCGTCCTTCCAGACCCAGGCGCCCCGGGCGTCCGTGGCGCCGAAGGCGCGCGTCATGGCGTCCCGCAGGGTGGCGGCGTCGAGCGGCCGGCCAGTCTCCAGCACCGGCAACAGGGTTGTGGCGGCGGTGAACAGAGCGTCATGGGCGGAAGGCTCGGAGCCCGGGGCGGCGGGGACGGAAGGAAGGGTGCGGGGAACGGGAAGGCGTGCGGACGCGTCCGCCGCCGTATGGGCGTCGAGCATGGATCTCTCCCTCCTGAAACTGCGTGAGAGTGCCGGGGCGCGGCGTGGGATGAAGGAAAACCTCCCGCGCCGCGCCCGCGGCCTGACTTCGACCGGCTGTCCGGCCTCCTCGCGCTAGGGAGCGGACGCGCGGAAGATCAGGCGGGGGCGGTGGTGGGTTTCGGGGCGTTCCGCCGTTCGGCCGCACGGGCGCGGCAGGCGTCCATCAGCCGGCGGTACTCATCGAGGTCGAGATCGGAATTGCCCCGGACGAGGAAGGCCAGTTGGGTCGTCATGAGGCGGACTGCGGGGTCTTCCCGCTGATTGCCGCCCTCGTGGATGACCTGCGTGCATGCCTGGTGGATGGCGCGGGCCACGCCTGACGGGTTCGACGCCCCCGGATCGACGATGGCCAGGGCGTCCTTGTGGCGGTCGTAGCCTTCGGGAAGGTCGGGAAAGCTCATTGGCCGGCCCTCCGTACGCGGGCGAGGAGGTTTTCCACCATGCCGGCATCGGCGCCGCAGGCTTCGCCCCAGCCGCGGATGTTCGCCTCGAAGTCGTCCAGGGACCCGAGATGCTGGTCGAACAGCGGATTTTGGTCGGTCGCGGCGAGCACGCAGTTGCCGGAGACGGCGATGCCGGTGATGGCCGGGCTGGTCATGGGTTCGAGACCCAGGAGCCAGCCCAGGAATGCCGCGAACATGGGCGAGAGGTCCCGGCCGCGGCGCGGGTCCATCGGGTGCATGGCCGGCGGCGGGCCGGCGGGAGACTGACTGGTCATAGCAAGCCCTCCCGTCTGAAGCTGAAGAAACGGTCGTGTCCGCAGACCACGTGGTCGTGGACCCGGATTCCCAGGACCTCGCCCACTTGCCGGAGCCGGTGGGTGATCTCAACGTCCTCGCGAGAAGGGTTCGGATCTCCTGTCGGGTGCCCATGGCAAAAAATAACCGAGGCGGCGCTCTCCCGGATGACCGGCCTGAATACCTCTCGAGGGTGAACCACGGAGGCCGTCAGGCTGCCGGTGGAGACCCGGTGATGACGGATCAGCCTGTTCCGGTTGTCCATCATCAGCACGTCGAAGTGTTCCCGGTACTCGTTGACGTACCTGGGCCGCATGTAGCGGTAGGCCTCTTCGGGAGTGCTGACGATCGGAGCGTCTGAGTGCAGGGAGGCTTCGGCTTCGAGGAGTTGGCGGCCCAGGTCGAACGCGGCCTTGACCCTGCCGGCCTGTGCGGCGGTGAGGCCGTGGCGCCGCAGTTCCCGGAGCGTCATCGAATCGAGGTCGAGCAGGGAAAGACCTGCGACCTTGGCTGTCCCGTTCGCGCCGATCAATGCCTCGATCGGGTTCCGGATATCCATGAATGCCTCCTTGTGACGGGATCAGTGCGGATGGAGAGCAACGGCCGCTCCCGCGCCCCGGCCGCTCCGCGCGGGGCGGGTATCCGGGGGGAGAGATGGATTGCGGCCGTCCGGCTCAGGTGGCGGCTTGGGCGGGATCGCCCAGAACGACCCGGACATCGGGTCGGGAGATGGAGATCTCCACCTTGCGGCCGTTGGGAACGAGGTGGAGGATCTCCCGGCGGACGGTCTCGGCGATGGAGACCTCCAGGGCCGAGTCCTCGCTGCACAGGAGCCTGGTGGCGATGTGGAGCGCGTCTTCGTCGAACCGCTGGGCCTGAGTGCTCCAGCTGTCGGCGTCCGCGTCATCGGAGGGGGAGAAGTAGCCCCGGCGCAAGAGCTCCGCGAGTTGGTGCGGCTCCACGTTGCTGTCCCTTGTCACGAGCGGCAGTGTGTCGCCGACCCAGCCGCAGTCCTCGCCCGCGAAGGCGAGGTCGGCGGGGAGATTGAGCGTGCGGCCGGGACCTCCGGCGCTCCTGACCGAAAGCGTCATGCGGATCGACGCAGGACGCGGCGGCAAGGGGGTCCCGGTTGGCTCGTTCTGTCCGGGCAGTGGGAAGTCCCGGAGCGGCCGCGTCTTGCCGTCATCGGTGCTGATCTCGGTGTCGATGCCAGTGACGCGGTCGAGGCGGTCATGCCACTCGTAGCCTTCCAGGCGCCTGTCGGCCTCGAAGAGCCTCTCCGCCAGGCCGGCTTGCTCTGCCGCGCGCCACAGCGCCTGCGCCTCGGGAGGCTCGGGATCGAAGTCCACGACCAGCGCGTCGGGGCCGGCGGGCACGGTCCTCGGCGGCTCCCGCCAGTCGTCGATGTCGGCGATGGAGGGACGCCAGGGACGGAGCACCTGGGGAGGCGGCGGAAGCTCGATGCCGGCGTCGCGCGCCCGGCTCCAGTCGGCGAAGGCCGGACGTGGCTCCGGGTCGGCGGCCATGGCCCGGTAGATCGCCAGGCGGGCGGCCTGGCGCAGCTCCTCCAGAAAGGCGTTCTCCACGGGTTCCCGGCGGGCGGGCAGCAGCAACTCCAGCCCGGGGCAGTCCACGACGTCGGCGCGGACCGACCATATGGCGCCGTGTACCGTCTCGACCGCAGGCAGGCGCACGGGCACGGTCAGGCCGAAGAAGTTCAGGTCGGGTTCCATGTAGCTCTGCCTGCGGTTCCGGTAGACCCCGAAGGTGAGTCCGTTCCATGCCTCCGCGTGGACGGAGCCGTCGAGAAAGGCCCGGCGCTCAAGCGTCTCGCCTTCGAACGTAACCGGAAGCGGGTAGTGGCGCGCCGCGTTGGCGAGCGCGGCGCGGATCATGTCCGCGGACTCGGCGGCCTGGAACTCCACGGTCGTGCCGGATGGATACGGCGCGCCGTCGTCGGGCCGGACCAAGGCATCGCTCCGGCCGGTGAAGTGTTCGGGCTCAAGGTCGACGGACCAGCCCTGTCCGGCATGGCCGTCGTGCGTGCGTGCGCGCGAGGATATCCGGCAGCCCCGGTGGGCGAGGCTCAGGATTCCCATGCCGGCGGCGTCCTCGCGAGCCACGAGCTCATCATTCCAGCCGTTCTCGCCGAAGCTCAGGAGGACGGCCGGGTCCTCGATGCCGGCGCCGTCGTCGGTGATGCTCACCGCAAGGCGTGGTTCGGACGGCTCGGGCGTCTGGCGGGCGGGCTTGGTGAGTGTCTCCACGGTGACTCGGACTCGGGTGGCTCCGGCGCGGCGCGAGTTCTGGAGGGCCTCGATGAAGATCTCGATCGGACGGGACGCCCAGAACTTCGTGACGCGCTTGAGCGCACTCTCGTGGACCCGGGCGCGGATGGTCGCCCCGGGCGGAATGGCGGTGTGTGTCATGTGCGGTCTCCCGGATTGGGTGGGACAAACAAAAAAAGCCCCGCCCCGCGGTGTGCGGGACGGGGCGCATTCGGGCCGGAGGGCGGTTCAGACGCCGCGCAGGAACTCGGGGATGTCGAGTCCGTTGCCGTTGTCATGGCCGTTGGCGGCGACGGGCGCAGGATGGTGTTCGGCTACCGCCGGGGTCTCGACGGTCTCGGTCTCGGACACCGGATGCGGCGCGTCGGCGCGCTCCGGTTCCACGTGCTCCGGGGCGCGAGCGTCCTCCGGTTCCGACAAGGGTTCCGGGCCGGCTACGGAGTCCGTTGTGTCGGCGGGCGGCGCTGCCTCCGCACTCGCATCCTCGGCGCCGGCACGGCCCGCGTCGAACGCCTTGAAGCCCGGCGGGGTCCAGGCCAGCGCGGCCGCGTGGGCGTCCGCGGTGACGCCCAGCGGAGGGCTTCCGGCGGCGAAAGCCTCCTCCATCGCCTTGGCGATCGCGGGCTTCTTGCTCTTGGCCCGCGCCGAGGCCCATGCCGGTCCCAGGGTCTCCCTGGCGATGTCGAGGATGCGGCCCTTGTTGATGCGCGACCACAGCATGTCTGCGGTCGGACGCACGTGGCTTGCGAAGTCGATGTCGAGACGGGCAATGGTGGCTTCGAGTTCGGGACGCGCCTGGGGCTCGAAGGCCAGTTGGCCCTTCACGGTGCGCGCCACCGAGGCCGCGAAAAGCCGCTGCTTGTCGTCCTGTGGCAACGCGCGGAGCGCTGCGAAGGACTCGCCGCCGTCCTCGATGGTCAGCCAGTCGAGCGGCAGGCTGGAGCGGTCGGCGAGCATCTCCTCGCCCGGGCTCCAGGCCCCGAATTCCTCGTCGTTCATGCGCAGGGTGGGCCGGTCGGGGGTCTCCCGGACAGCGATGTCGAGCGGATGCTCCTGGTAGCCGTGGGTGAACACGGCGCGGCCGAGCTGGAACAGCATGAGATCGAAGGCGGCCTCGAAGTTCTCCCCGAGATGCGCCTTGACCAGTGCCGTGCGGATCGAGCGGAGATCGTCGGAAAGCCCGATCCCCACGCCCGCTTCCTTGCGCGCCTCGGCCTGCGGGTCCGCAGGCGAGGAGATGGGCGCGGAGATCGCGGGTCTCCGGACCCGGTCGTCGCTATCGCCGTTGTCGGCGTCACTGTTGTCGGGCGAATCCGCCGGCTTGGGCATGTCCTCGGGACGGACCAGGCCCGGGATGATCTGGAGTTCGCCCCTCCAGTCGATGGTGGCGATGGCGCCCGCCATCGCGCAGTCCTCCGTCCGGAAGGTTGCCCGGGCCTCCACGGTCGCGTTGATCTCGCAGGTCCGGGTCTCGATGGCTTCGGCTTCCCGTTCGAGATCCTCGGTCCAGTCTTCCTCGTCGAGGTTGGTGAGTTCGTCCTCGCGGGTGTGCAGGCGCTCCAACTCGGCGGTCTCCGCCGCGGTCGGGGCGGATGGCTCCGGGGAGATGCGCCCGTAGCGGGCGATCTCGGTCCAGTCCACCTCCGGTGCGGCGGTCGCCCAGCGCCAGCGGGTCTGGAGGTCCTTCACGGTCTCGCCGAGCTTCGTCATGGCGAGCTTCTGCAACAGCACCGGGTCCTCCAGCCAGATGCCGCTCTCGTCCTCGGCGGCGAAGAGATCCCGCAGCACCGGCCCGCCCGCGGCTTCGTAGTCTTCGATGCCCACGAAACGCGCCATGGAGGAGTTGGCAGGGACCCGCTCCTCGGTCAGCATGCGCTTCACCTGCCAGGCCGCCGGACGGTAGCCCTGGCCCGCCACCTCCTCCCAGACTGCCATCTGGCGGGCGTGATCGGTGGTGACGGTGAAGGCCTTGAGCGTCTCCAGGTCGATGTCGCCGGCCCGGTAGGCGTTGAGCAGCTCGGGCGCGGCGTTGCCGAGCCGCAGGCGCTGTTCGACCAGGCGCTCGGAGGTGCCGAAACGCGCCGCGATGGCCGCCGCCGTGACGCCGGATTCGGTGAGCTTCGTGAACGCGATCACCTGGTCGGCGGGATGCATGGCGATGCGTATGACGTTCTCGGCAAGGGACAGCTCCGCGGGCGCGGCATCGCCGTCCACGACCAGGCAGGGCACCGGGTGGGCGGTGTCGAGCACACCGTCGGCGGCGAGAGCCTTCAGGGCCGCGAGGCGGCGACCGCCCGCGACCACGGCGTAGGCGCGCTCCAGGCCTTCGCTCCGGACAACGAGGTTCTCGAGAAGTCCGTGGTTCGCGATGGAAGCCTTCAGTTCGGCCTCGGCGACCGCATCGGGCGGCGTCTTGCGCACGTTCTCCGGCGCGACGTACAGACGGTCGAGCGGGATCGAGCGGATCGTCGGTTCGTGGATGGGAGCGGTGTGGTTCATGTGTTCCTCCGTGAATGGGGTTGTGGGCCAGGCGACTCTCTCCAGGCTCGGCCCGTCTCCGGGCCTCGGCCCGGGCTCCGCCTCCAGGCGGCGTTCGCGCGGGGACGGGTGGTTCATGGCCCGGCGCCGCCGTCGGTGCGGGGCTGGTCGGACAGGTTGAGGGTTGCGACGGCTGGCTCGACTGGAATGCCGGTCAGCTCCGGAAGCGCAACGCCCGACGGCGACAGCGTGTGGCCGATGCGTTTCTCCAGCGCGGCGTACTTCCGATAGAGCGACGGTCGGAGTTCGGCGGCGCGGCGCAACTCCCGGCGGGGTGAAAAAATACAAAAGCTGCAAGAACACCTGGACACCCCCTGCGCATATACCCAGTGCGGCGACTGGCCGGCTTCGCGGATGACCCGGAACGCGTCGGCCTCGGTCAAGTCGAAGATCGGCAGCCAGTCGAACCATTCGCGCCCGGCGCGGGAATTGCGGTCGCTGCGTTTCCAGGGAATGCGCTTGGCGCGGTCGGTGCTCTCATCGCGTCGCAGTCCCATGGCGCTGACCAGGCGGCCCTCAAAGCGGGGATGGGCCTTCAGGTAGCGGCGAAGTTCGCGTTCGATCGGGCCGCGCTTAAAGCCGCTATGGTGACAAGATCACTATGGAGAGTAAGAGCGCTAAGGCCCTGACATCACGGGACTTCCGGCAATAGTACTTTCCATAGTGCTGTGGTCTCCTTCCACTCAACTGATTCGGAAAGGAGATCGACATGCGACCAGAGACCAAGCTCCGTTTGCCAGCCAGGGCGCTCAGAAAGGGGTCCGCGGAATGCCTCGCGGAGTTCAGAACACAGCTGCTTCAGGAGAAGCACTGCGCCGAGACAGTTGTTAGACGCCTGTGTGCGGCTCGGCACTTTCTCGTCTGGCTGGAAATCGCAGGGATCCAGCCAAGCGCGGTCGACGATGCTGCAATTCGTCGGTTTCGAGACCATGACTGCATGTGCCCACCACGTGAGGGGTGCAGTGGTCTCTACAAGTTGCATGCCCCCCGTCCGCAAAAAACAATGGCCGGGGTTCATCGCTTCGTTCGCTTTCTCGAGAACTCCGGCCGCACAGCGCACCCTGGGGAACTTCAACAGGGATGCCGCCTCGTGGAAGAGTTCCAGGAATGGGCCTCTGCACAGGGGCACACGCCGAACATGCTCGTGACCTATGGCCACCGTTCGCGCCATCTTCTCATCTGGCTGCACCTGTCCCGCATTCCAATGAAGGCCCTCACGGTGGAGGTGCTGGGGCGCTACTTTGAGCATGACTGCCTGTGCCCCGGCATCTATGCTCGCTTCAAGAACTCAAGGGCAGGCGCCGACACCGTTTTTGGGGTCAAGAAGTTTGTAAGGTTCCTTGCGGCGCGCGGAACGGTTCCGGACGCGCACCTTGTGCGCAAAAAGCCGCTGAATCCCAACCTGCGACGTTTCCACACCTGGCTGCGACAGCACCGCGGCGTCTGCGAAGCTACGGTTAAAGAACATGACCGAGAGGTTACCGTACTCGTTGGCGACCTTGGCGACGACCCGACCAAGTACGATGCCGCGCTTGTGAGGCAGGTTCTGCTCCGTCGGTTCGCCAATGCCTCGGCAGCACGTGCGCGAGCGTTGACGTCCGCCATGCGGATGTACCTGAGGTACCTGTCTTCGACCGGTGATTGTCCAGCGTCCCTTGTCGGAGCCGTTCCAAGAGCGGGACTGTGGAGCTTGGCCACTTTGCCGCGCTACCTTCCCATGGAAGACATCGAGAAGGTGATCGCTTCCTGCAACCGCGGCCAGCCGGTCGACATTCGCAATCGCGCGATCCTCCTGCTTCTCGCAAGACTCGCCCTTCGTGCAGGCGACGTTCGTTTCCTTCAACTGAACGACATCGACTGGACCAATGCAGAACTCCATCTCCGGGGCAAATCGAAGCGTTCCGTACGGCTGCCTCTTCCCCAGGACGTGGGCGACGCATTGCTGGCATACATTGAGACGGCGCGTCCCCGGGTGCCGGAACCTACAGTTTTTCTCCGTTCGCGTGCACCCCATCGGCCCTTCGCCTATTCCACGACAATCTCCCGATTGGTGCATTTCGCGCTGAAACGGGCCGGGGTGGATAGCCCAAGCGGACGAGGCGCACACATCTTCCGCCATTCAGCGGCGACCCACCTCCTGCGGTCGGGCGCGTCCCTGGAGACGGTCGGCGCCCTGCTTCGACATGAGACATCCTTCACCACGCAGATCTACGCCAAGGTCGACCTGCCCATGCTGCAACAGGTGGCGCAGCCATGGATGGGAGATCTCCGATGACCATGGTCGAACATGCGGAACGCTTCGTCGGGCTGAAACGCCATGTCGGCCTCAGGTATCGCTCTCAAGGCTGGGTTGTGCGAGGGTACGCGCGATACGCCGCGGAGCATGGCGATCAGTTCATCCTCAGCGCTCGAGTGATCGAGTGGGCGGCGAAAACGAGCTCCATCCACTTCGCCAGGGAGAAGCTGCGACAACTTCGGGACTTCGCCCTGTGGCTGCGGGCCGAGGACGAACGTCACGAGGTGCCGCCGCGGCATGTCTTTGGCCGCCCGCAGAGAGTTCGGCCGACTCCATACCTCCTTACGCCGACCGACATCGAGCGGTTGATGGACGCAGCCCTTTCGCTCCCGCCGGCGGACACGATCACGCCTCATACCTGCCGCTTCGTGATCGGCCTGATGGCGGCGACCGGACTGCGGCGCTCGGAGGCAGCTTCGTTGCGGTTGACCGACATCACTCCCGAAGGATTGGTCATTCGCCAGACCAAGTACCGCAAGAGCCGCCTTGTCGTGTTGCACGACACCGTACGGGAAGCGCTCGATCGCTATCTTGAGATTCGGAACAGCCACGGAGGCCTGGACAACCACTTGCTCATTCTCTGGACGGGCAATCCTCCGACACGGGAGTACCTTTCCACGATGTTCGTCAAACTGGCCCGACGAACCGGCCTCAGGGGGAAAACGGGAGAGCCCGGCCCTCGGCTCCACAGCCTCCGTCACACGTTCGCGGTAAGAGCGCTCGAGCGGGCAAGTCTCCCCGATCGCGACAGCGTCAACAGGCATATGCTGGCTTTGAGCACCTACCTCGGTCACAGTTCCGTTGCGAACACCTACTGGTACCTCGAAGCAACGCCCGCCCTGCTCAAGTCCGTTGCCGGTGCGGCCGAGGAAGCATACACGGGGAGGGCCTTGCTATGACCAGCCTGGCGCCCAACCTGTCGAAGTTCCTCAACGAACACTTGCCGCGCGACCAGCGAGTCAGTCGGCATACCATAGTGAGTTACTCCCTGGCGTTCGAGTACTTCGTCGCCTTTGCCGCAAAGAGGCTGAAGAAACGCCCGATCCGGTTGACGGTCGAGCAACTGACCGTCCCGCTGATCCTTGACTTCCTTGACGGACTGGAGAAGGAGCGGGACAACTCCGTTCGCACCCGAAACCTCCGGCTGGTGGCGATCAAGTCGTTCTTCCGCTACCTGGAGTTCAGAGCTCCCGCTTGCCTCGAACTTGCACAACAGGTCCACGCGATTCCAGAGAAGCGGTTCGACAGAGGTGTGGTCAAATCCCTCGCCCTTGAGGAAGTACAGGCCATCCTCGACGCGCCCGACACCAGAACGGCGAACGGTGTACGGGATCGTGCGATGCTCTTGCTCACCTATGCCGCGGGACTGAGGGTGTCGGAGCTCGTGGGACTGAAGTTGGAAGATCTCGGGCACAACCTGGAAACCGTTCACGTAGTGGGAAAAGGACGGCGAGAACGTGTGCTTCCGATGTGGGGAATCGCGAAACCCCTGTTGAGAGAGTGGCTCGCGATCCGACAGAACGGCCCGGACCAGCACCTGTTCCTGAACAGCCGAGGCAGGAGAATGACCCGGCATGGCTTCGCGCATCGTCTGGTAGTTCACGTCACCACGGCAAGCCGGAGAGTGCCGTCGCTGGTCGGTAAGCACGTGAGCCCGCATGTCCTCCGGCATTCCTGCGCCCTGCACACTCTGGATGCAGTGAATAGCGACCTTCGGAAGGTGTCGATGTACTTGGGGCATGCCAGTCTCAGGTCTACCGAGACGTACGTGCGGGGAGACCCGATCGAACGACTGCGGGTGCTCGCGGCCAGGGTTCCGCCTCAGCTCCGGAAAGGCAACTTCAGGAGCCCTTCCGATCCGCTCCTGGCCATGCTGGGACGACTCAAACGCCTGTAACTATGGAAAGTGCTTCGGCCCTGATGTCAATGATACCGGGGCCTTGGCACTTCTACTCTCCATAGTGATCTTGTCACCATAGCGAACACTATGGTGAGCTCACCATAGAAGCCGGCCGTACACCAGCGCTGCCTTATCCCGGGCCATTTCCCCCGCTCCTCGACCTGGTCGAGCAAGGTCTTGCCGGACGCCGTGCGCGCGAATATCAATGGAACGCCGGCAGGGATCGTGTTCTCGATGTGCTCGACCGTGCCCGGCCACTCGACCTCTGCGAGCGGGGCGTGAACCACCACCAGTTGGTCGCGGGGGACGATACGGGCGAGCAGGATGGTCATGCTTTGGCTGTCCTTGCCTCCTGAATGATTGACAGCGACGAGCGCGCCGCGGCGGATCATGTCGCGGCATTCAGGCGGGACGTGGAGGTCTGCGGCGGGCCGGCAGGCGCTCACGCCTCCGTCCCGTCATGGTCGGTCAGGGTCATCGCCCCGGTCGGGAAGATGAAGAGCGGACTGATGAGATATTCCGGCTCGCCGCCGTCTTCAGCGGGGGGAGTGATGTTGACGGCGGCGATGGCCGCGGTTGGTTCGCCGTCGACGAAGCAAGAGACGAGGCAGAAGTTTTG
This sequence comes from uncultured Binatia bacterium (SeqCode), assembly GCA_965204505.1. GTDB lineage: Bacteria > Desulfobacterota > Binatia > UBA9968 > JAJDTQ01 > JAJDTQ01. The sequence continues at coordinate 475,092 of CBDBFB010000004.1, read as the reverse complement.
GAACCGGCCGCTGGTCAGGGCCTCGAACGCACGGCGATGATCTTCGGTAATGTTCGTGTCGGGCATGGCGGCAACCTCCGTGGGGGGTGGCGTGGGGGAGTCCGTCCTCGGGCCCCCGTGACTCGCCCCGCCCCGCCGACCACCACCTCCCGGCGGCCGGCGGCATGTTGGTGAGGCCGGAGCGCCCGGGCTCGGTAGACGGGACGGTCGCCGCGAGCCGGATCAGCGAAGATGATTGTCGTGAAGCAGCTTTTCTTCCATGTCTCGAAGCGAGGAATAGCGGCCTGTCTTGAACGTGAACTCGTGTAATTCGCTGTCGTCTTCCGGGAGCTCGTAACGGGAGAAGGCGGACCAGTCGCGGTGACGGAACCCCCGCCACAGAGAACCTGCGAGGCTCGCGGCGAAGGTCCAGGCAATCGCCGCCAGCCAGAGCGGGGCGATGTGCTCCACGCCAGCGTCGAGTGCGAGGGTGGCGGCCGTGTACACGGCGGCGAAGGCGAGCCCGCCGAGCACGAAGGCGCGGGCGCGCCAAGTGGTCGGGCGTACGCCCCGGCCCGAGGCTGTGCTGCCGTCCTGCGCTGTATATGTTCTCTCCATGGTTCATGGCCTCCACTCTCCCGGCGAGACCGGCGCGAACGCCCGCGGTTTCACCGCGCTTCGCCCCCTTCACCGGCCCCAGGCTCCCGACTGCGCGGGTCCGTACCTCGACGCGCGCCGCATCCGGTCGGCGACGGGAGCGTTCACGGCCGCACCAGCGGTAGAGCCTTCGGGCGCGACCGCAACTGGGTTGTGGCAGGCAACGTGCGGCGCTACATTTACCCGATAGGGCTCGTGGTGAGGGGTCGACTTGAAGCGTCGTGTTGTGTCGATCTGGAGAAACGCGTGGACGGGCTGATGCCGTCCATCACGAAAGGTGAACGAGCAGAGCCTTGGCGGCCAACGGCGCCGTCTGCCGGCCTCGGGCGCTCATCAGCCACTATTGCGAGTCGCCACGGGCGGCTGACAACTATGGCGGAGGATAACCGGCCGGCAGTTCATCGCCAGGGCATACCAGTGGGCAAGGGTCAGGGACCTGGAAATTCGCTTCGTGGTGTCGGAAGGGCCCGGATCGCACGGGAAGCTCTACTCGGTCGATCGCAAGAAGGAGATCGGCAAGGGACTGCTCGCCAACACGCTTGCCGACCTCGGGACCGACGTAGACGAATTCTGGCGGGTAAGCAGTAGCGCTGTCCGAGTATGGAGAACCGAACCGCTGTCTGACACCTACAACTATCCTGCCGAGATCGAACGTGACGGGGACGGCCGCTATGTGTTCGTGTTTCCGGATTTCGGTGGGGGTCAACGGACGGCACGGTTCGCGAAGAGGCGCTGATCGAAGCCCGCGACGTCTAGGTCGCCGCGAGCGAGGTGCGGTGAATGCCGAATCCGTATCAAGTCACGAAGGCGGCCACCATCGACCCCGCCTTGCGCCGGTTGGGGAGGCGTGTCCGCGTGACCGGCGGCGAAGCCGCGTGAGCCGCTTTCGGTACGCTCGCATACCGCACGGTTCGTCCCCCGAGAGGTTGCCGATTCACGCAGGTTCGCCAACCCGCGCCTCGCGCCGCGGAGGGGGTTAACGGTCTACGGGGAGAACACCATCGTAGAAACAGGGTGCGGGGGCGCTTCGCCCGTAGCGCATCAAGATCCCCCCTTTCCAGCCTCGCGCATACCATCTCAATGGCAAAGCTGACGCCGCCCAGCGATCCGCCCTCGAAGGGTTGTCGCCCAGCGTCGTTCTGGCGGCCCATGACCTTGCCGCGGTACTCCCCGAGCCGCAGTTGCCCTACAACTGAGACTGACCGCATCACAGTCTCCGCCGCCGCGTCGATCGGTCGTGTCTCCCATCACCCGCGCACGCCTCCACCGCGCGAAGAAATCGCCGCCCGCGACGGGTTGAATCCCGAATTCATTGCGTTGTGTCGGCCGCAGGTATTACAATTCTTCACCACACTATCGAATCGCACAATCAGCATAATGTCTGAGCGAAGGAGGTCGAATATGTCAATCCTCTCAAGCGATGAAGTAAATTCTGAACTTAACGCGGTGCAACCTGTGCCCGCGCTCGAAGCGATCGCGTCGCCATACGACTACTGCCAATTGACCTCCAGAGGTTTTGAGTTACTGAACTATTCGCTTTTTGCAAAATCTGGTCCTTTCAACCAAGAACCGTTTTGGGACACAGTCGTTCTCGCCGGTCTGGGAACAGATGCTGGTCGAGACATAACTCTTTTGTCGGGCGAAACGGTGGTGGGAATTGTGCAATGTAAGCGACACGACAAGCCCCTGGATCTTCCAGCTGTCTTTCGGGAACTCGTCAAGTGCCTGCTCCTCTTTCACCGCGAGCCGAGCTCAGGAAAGACAACCGTAGGCCTACAGTATTTCTTGGTTTCAGCGAAAGACCCTGCGCGAACGGTTGTAGATTTTTTTTCACGCCCCAAAAAGATCCTACAGACTCAGGGGGTCGCGTTCGAGCGTTCGGTCCATAAGGTACTTGAGGACAATGCTGCCCTTCGAAAGCTCGACACCAACACTGCAAAGAGGAGAGCGGCACGACTTCTGTCAGCACTAACGTTACGGTTACTCCGCCCGGTTGACATTGACGAGTGGATGGTGCGGGAAAAGGTGGTAGCCGGTAGGTTTTTTCAACAACGGGTTGTTGTAGACAATGCGGCCATGTCCAGCGACATGGAGGCGGTCCGCGCGAGCTTGAGGAATATGGAGCGACAGGTAGCGGGAGTTCCGCTGGTCACCGACGTGGATCTAAGAATCATCAAAGAATACGTCGAACGAGTTCCTGGGACGCATAGACTTTCATTTGGGTTCGCAACACTATTCGGTTTTCCTCGGGAGATGTTTGCAGAAGGCACGAACATTAAGGACTTGCTTGGCCCAGTTGCGGACTCGTTGACGCAAATTTATCAACGTTACATGGAATGGATGCATTCGAAGGTTTGGAAGGAAGCAGAACGTGTCGCGTATCGTCCAGAGGTTCTATACACGGTACATCCATTCGCACGGCAGATCATAATTTCATATCTGACCTTGTACGTCTGTGATCTGCTGCGAAGGACTCTCTTGGGTAATGTGATTGGCGAGGCTGTAGCGAAGGTCACTAACTGGCCGGAAGTCAAGAGTGATGAAGAACTGTTGGAACACGTGTGCCAAGAACATATTGCAGAGGGTCATCGCTATCTGAAGGGCGACTATAGTCGAGTAGTTGGCGAGGGGGACCTTCTTGAGATGAAGATGAGACTAATTGAGTTTGGCATGAGGGGGATCAAGGATGGTGACGTGTTGGAGGCAGTGGTTGGGAAAGGAAGGGATGCCCTTAAACCGCATCTTGATGAGTCGGCGGCGGTTCTTCGTGGCTATTGTAGTTGGCGTCCAAGTATTTTTTTAATGGGATCGTCGGGCGTTGACCGGGGCGACGTTCTGGAGAAAACGGGTGCGACGCTGAAGGCAATGGATAAAATGAGAAAACGGGGTCCGGCTGGCATGTGAAAGGGTGGTTGAATCGCCGCGGGTTTGCCGGAGATGAATTGATGTGAGTCAGACCGCGATGGTCGCCTCCTCGCTCCGGCGATGGTCGGTCTGTTCGAGCTCCGTGGGCACGTCGCCGAGTCCTTGACGGAGTTGGCGGTGGTTGAACGAGGCAACCCATTCGAGGGTAGCGAACTCGGTCGCGTCGAGGTGGCGTCGGCAATAGTCGGTCGGGAGCTCTTTGCACGTGGCCGGGATCGGCATGAAGTAGACCTGCTCATCCGATCTCCACGGAATGCATGGCTTCTGCGCAGCGAACTTTCCGTGACGTGAAGGTCCGGCAGTTGTGCGGATGGGGTCGGAAGCCTAGGCCGAAGTTCCAGCCCGGGGGCGAGCCAAGGCATTGATATAACGGCTAAAGCGAAGCGATCAAGGTGCTGTTACTGGGAACGTTGGAGTTGTACGTCGAGGAGTTTGAAGGCTTGACGTTGCAGAGGAGTGGGGCGGGTGAGCAGGTCGAAGGGCTGGGCGCCGGGGAGCCTTGGGACGACACGGTTTTGGACGATGGTGGCGAGATCGTCGAGCAAGGAGCGGAAGCTGTGGACGGGCAAGCCGTCTTCGGTGCGTTTGGTGCGAGCCTTGTTCTGAGCTGCGGGGGATGTTTTGGCGGGCGCCACGATGGAGGATCGTTGGGCGCCGGCGGGGTCATGGTCGTCGAACAGCAGGGGGGCGAGGCGCTGACGCATGTGCCATTCAACGTAGTAGGCGAGCATGCACAACAGGACATGAGCGCGCACCCGGTCCGGGGCGCGGTGATGAACCGGCCGGACCTTGAGGTCCACGGTCTTGAAGCTTCGGAAAGCGCGCTCCACCCGGCTCAGGCTCTTGTAGGCGTGCACCGTCCTTTGGGCATCCAGTTGGTTTTCATGCAGGCTGGTGCGCACGACGTAGAGGCCGTCGAGGGCGGCCTCTCGGGCGATGGATTCGGGGTTTCGGGTGTAGCGGAAGGAGTGGTCGGTGATGTCGAGGTGGAAGTGCTTGGCCATCTTGTACTTGTCGATCACCCGGCCCACCCGTAGCGCGATGCGCTCCCGGCCCGTGAGCGGCCGCTTCTCCCGCCCGGTGGCAGCCACGATGGGCTCCAGCAGGCGTTCGGTGGCCTGGATCAACTCCTCGCGCTTGCGCCCCCGCTCGGCCTGAAGCAACGGATTGCGGCACACCATCAGGCGCTCGCCGGGATAGTCCTCGGAGTGGACCTCCATAAGATCGCTCTGGTCGAACAACGACATCTGCACCGCCCCGGATTCCACCAGCCGGCGGATGGCCGAGGAGCGCAGGGCGCTGATCCAGTCCAGCCCCGCGGGCGCCACCTCCTCACGGATGCGCGCCTCGGTGAGCATGCCCCGGTCACCCACCAACACCACCTTCGAGAGCCCGAACCGCCGCCGCAGCTTGTCCACCTGCGCCCCCACGGTCATGGGATCGGCCGTGTCGCCCTCGAACACCTCCACCGCCACCGGGCGACCGTCTGAGTCGCACAACAGGCCGAACTCGATCTGCAGCTTTCCCCGCTTGCCGTCGCGGGAATGGCCGTGCCGCGCCAGCGGGCAGCAGCGGCCTTCCAGATAGACCGAGGTGAGGTCGTAGAGCACCAGGGCGCCGTCCCCAAGATGCCTCTTGGCCAGGCGCTTCTCGATGGCCTCCTGCCGCTCCAACAGCCAGTCCATGGCCGCGTACAGATCGTCCTCATCGACCTCCCCCAACTCCAGGGTCTGCGCCAGCGAGTCCCTGGCCGTGGCCTCGGCAAGCCCTCGGGCGGTGGCCAACTTCGAGACCGGGGCAAGGACACGGGCACAGATCAGCGCCAGCACCCTCTCGCGCTCCGCGCACGGAGCGGTGGAAAGCAGACGGTCCAGGCCCAGCTTGCGCACCGAACCGAGCACCGCGGCTATATGGCCGTGGGGTTTGGAGCGGACGATGTCGAAGGCCTCCTCAGGGCTGACCAGGGGTTGGTTCTTGAGCAGCCGGCGCAGGGTTTCTATTTTGGCTGGGGGCCAGTCGGAGAGGTTGGCCAGGGTGCGTTTGCGCACGCGCTTGCCTTCGCGCCAGCCTTCGCGGAGGAGGATGGCGGGCGGAGAGTTGCGGTTGGGGACGGTTTCCACGTACATGGCAACGAAGATAGCGCGCAAATCGAGCAAATGCAAGGACTATCATCCCATATACATGGGAACACATGAGGGCGCCCAAAAAGGCATTTCCCCTTGGATATCAACCGCTTAACTCGTTTCTGAAGGCTGTTTTTCCAGGAACTTCGGGCTAGGGTATCGGGCAATCGGGCCATCCGGCAGGTGTCGGCCACGAGACTGCGGTTGCCAGTTCCCCAGGGACTATGAAACCCCGTCGCAGAACGGGTCCCGACATCCGGCCTGAACAACCAAGCACCCTCTCCTTTGCTGATACATCAGGAGGCTGCGATGTCGATGCGCTCGCCCCAGGGCTCGCGGTTCCAGTCTGACGGGCGAACTCCCCAATTTACCCAGAGAACACCGAAGTCTGGCTCGGCCTCCGGGTAGCTGGAGCACTCCATGTCCGTGAAGTAGAGGCACACGCTTGGCTGTATCCCCTGCTCGTCGAGCCACTCGAAGCCCGGGCGGAAGTCGGTGCCGCCCCGGCCCTTGAGCGTGATCTCGTCGGGGAGGTCGTCGGCCGAGTACTCGGCCGCGTCCCGCAGGGCGGCGTCCACCTGGAGCACGAAGACTCGTTCGGGTCTGATCTCGGCGGCGATCTCGCGGAGTTCTACCCAAAACCCGGCAAGGGTCTGGGCCGGGAGCGAGCCCGAGGTGTCGATGATGACCGCGATGGAGTCGATGCCCTCGGAGCGGATGGAGGGCAGGTAGAGGCCGGAGTCGATGAAGCGGCGGTTGGGAACGCTCCAGCTGTAGTCGCGGCTGGCGGCGTCGGTCATGTAGCGTCGCAGCAGGGTCCGCCAGTCGAGTGTGCTCGCGTGGGCGTTCCGGACAGTCTCCGCGACGCCTCCCGGTGCCTTGCCCTCGGCCCTGGCGATGCTGAGGGCTTGGTGCATGGCTTCGTCCCACGCCTGCTCCTCGGCGGCGGTGTCCACGGACGCGTCGCCGGAACCGGAGTCACTGTCCCCGCGGGCGTCGGCGTCCATGACCTCTCCGGTGCCGGAAGGATCATGGCTCGGCGGCGCGCCGGATGCGTTGTCCTCACCCTGGCCGTTCCCGTCGCCGCCGTCGCCCTGGTCGGCGGGATCGGACGGATCGGACGGATCTCCAGACTCATCGCTGTCGGCGCCCGCGCCGTTGGCGCCACCTTGGGCTGCGTCGCCGTCGTCGCCGGGATCGCCGTCCCCGGGTTCCGGCAGGCGGTCGTACGCCTGCTCCACGCTCAGGTCCCCCCAGGCTTCAGCCTCGGGCGGGAGCGTGAAGCCCGCGTCGCGCAAGAGCGCATGGGTGACCAACTGCGAGGCCGTCTGCCACCGTTCGGGGTCCCGTTCCCCCCGGCGGGTGTGGTGTTTCAAGGCGCACGCCATCACCACCCGCGCCATGGCGGTCTCGATCAGGTGCGCGTCGGTCTCCGCTACCCAGTTGGGCGAGTAGCGGATCTCGTGTCCGTCGCTCGCCAGCGTCTTCCGTGTGGGGTCGGCGCGGAGCGGGAGCCTCAGGACGAGGCTCCCGAAGAAGGGCTGCTTCTGCAGGAGCCCGGTCACGCAGTCGCTGACCCGGATTGCGGATTCCCTGAGCGCGCCGGGTGACATCACGCCACCTGCCGCGCCGGTTCGGCCTGCGGCGCCGGGAAGTAGCCCGCGAACTGCTCCATGAGCGCGTCGGCGTCCCGCTTCACCTGCGCCCGGACCACCGGGTCGAAGGCCCCGGAGGGGCGTAGCGAGTCCGGCTCCACGCTGGCGATCCTGTCCTTCACCTGCTCGCAGAGGCCGGCGAGCCTGTGGTCGCCGAAGATGTTGAGCCGGGGAACCACGTCGACGAGGTCCCGGATGTTGGAGATCATGGTGTCGCGGAACACCAGGGGCTTGCCGTCGTCGTCCTCTTGCAGACGCTCCGAGACCCGCTCCACCGCCTCGGCCAGCCGCCGGTAGAGATCGCCCACGGCGTCGTGGAGTTGCTCTTCTATGTGGCGCTCAATGTCGCGCTTCACTTGCTCGGTGTCTTCCGAGGCGAGGCTGGCGATGAAGTGGTCGGCGTCGGGCACCGCGGTGATGCAGTAGCGGATGGAGAACCTGTCCCGGAGATCCTCCTTGGACGGATACTCCTCGATGCGGAAGAGCTTGCCCAGGTCGATCCGGGCCTGCTCGACGTAGTCATCGTAGTCCTCGATGAAGCGGGCGCGCTGGCGCACCAGGCGCTCCCGGAGCCCGTCCATGAGTCCCGTGTACTGCTCGTAGTTGGCGACGGTGAGGAGCCGCGAGCCCTTGTCGTCCCAGGGGAGGGTGTTGGCGTAGTGCCGGGTCCTCGCTTCGCTCATGACGGCGTTGAGCGGCGCCAGGGCGGACTTGGGCAGCAGGCGCTTATTGTAGCGCCCGGCGCTCGTGCTGGCGTCGTGGTGGGCGGCGACATGGTCGCTCGCCTCGCGGTCGTAGAGCCGGCCGGACCAGGCGCTGATGTGCAGGCCGACCAGCATGGCGTCGCGGTTCAAGTCCATGGGTTCCTCCTTTCGGGGCTACCTGAGGGTCCACAAGGGGACCTGGATTGCGGCGGCGAGCTTCCGCCGTGCCGCCTCGCGGCTGCACGCCCGCACGACGTAGCCGCGCGAGGAGGCGTCGCCCGCCGGATAGTGTGCGATTCTCCAGTGCATGGCCTTCTCCCTCACTGTGTCTTGGCGGCGGCCCAGCGGATGAAGGCGGGGGAGCGCTGGAGCGCCGGGTCGCGGCGCACGCACGCGCCCACCAAGGACTCTCCCACCTCCCTCCTGAGCCGCTCCGCGAACGTGACGATGGCGTCCATGGTGACGTCCGTCGCGAGCCGGTAGAGAGAGCCGCAGAGCGCCATCAGCGCGCTGGCGTTCTCCGGGATGTCCGCGTTGCCGGGGTCGGCGAGGACCGCCCTGGGATGGGGCAGCTCCCGCCAGACGTTCAGGAACGCGGAGAACTCGACCGCCGCGGCCTCGCCCACGGCGCCCCGGAAGAGCGCGCGTTCGACCGAGGGATCGAGGCCGTTCCGGTGCTTGACGATGTTGCTGACGAATTCCCAGGTCCTGGGACACGGGAAAGCTTTCTCCTTGGACTGCGGGTCGAACCGGTGCAGGAGTTCCGGTTCGTAGGTGATGAAGAACAGCGCCTCGGCCGCGATGCCGTTGGCCGCGCCCCAGTTGAGCCAGTCCTCCGCGTCGACGCGGATCTCCAGGTGGACGAAGCGCGAGGCCAGTGGAGTCGGCATGCTGTGCACGACGCCGCGGTCGGACTCGCGATTGCCGCAGGCGATCAGCGAGGCGCCCTCGGGCAGCTCGTACTCCCCGATCTTGCGGTCGCGCACCAATTGATAAAGCGCGGCCTTCACCATCGGGACCGCGGAGGGCAGCTCTTCGAGGTTGACGAGCCAGCGGCCGGGATCGTTGGATGGCGGCAGGAAGTCGGGCGTGGCCCAACGCGTGCGGTCGTCGCTGTCGCGCCAGGGGATGCCGCGAAGATCGACGGGGTCGAGGAGCAGCGCCCGGACGTCGACGTACCGGCGGTTGGCGGCCGCGGCGACCTGCTGTGCGATCTCGCTCTTGGCCGCTCCGGGCGGCCCCCAGACCATGGCCGGCTGGCGGGCCTCGACCAGGGTGGCGAGCACCTCGGCCAGTTCGCTTGGGCGTAGCGTGTAGTCCGCGGAAATGTTGTCGGGTAGGGGCATGGGCGTCCTCCGTGGCGGAAAAAATGGCGCGGACGGACACCCTCCAAGTGCCCGTCCACACCCGACGGGGGTCCCCTCCACCTTTTCGTGTGTTGACACGCACGGCACGGATCCCAGGGGGAGTTACGCGGCAAGGCATGGGCCGATGCTTCCTCGGCATCTCGATTGCCTGCTCCTCTCTCAATCGGATAGGCTGGAGTTCTTCTGGAGAACTTGCGGGCGGGACGAACGATTGCGTGGGACGCCGGACGCGCACTGTTGTGGCAACATTGAGGCGTGGGCATGTGAGAAAGGGGATGGGAAATGGCTACGGACCTGAAAGACAGCGTGAAGAGAGAAATCGACCGGTTGAGGAAGGAGCTGGCCGTGGCCACGGGGCGAGTCGCCGAGTTGCAGGAGGAGATCAAGAGGCATGAGCTGGTCCGTGAGATGCTCGATGGACGGAAGACCGGCAAGAGGTCCCGGCAGGGCCGTTCCGAGGCTGGAACGTTGAAACGGGGGCCGCGCGGCGCGATGATCGATTGGACGGCGGTTCTCGCGACACTGCCCGACCGGTTCACGCTGGATTCCCTGCTCGCCCACGAGACGGCGGGCGAGAAGACCCCGGCGTACCACCGGCAGGTGGTCTCGCGGTGGTCCAAGGAAGGGCGGATCAGGCGCACCGGCCGGGGCATGTACGAAAAGACCTGATTCCGAACAACAGGCGGACGGGACCGGCGGCGCCGAGTCTCGACTGGCCCGTTCCCACCGGCTGTTTCAACGGTGCGCATCCGCGCATCGCCGCTGCCCGGACCTGACCCGTCGGGAACGGCTCGCTTTTCAACGGCCGGGCGGCTAGCTTGAGAGTTTTCCACACGTTTTCCACAAAGGGCCGCAAGCAACGGAAGGAGACACACGGGATGGCGACGACCGCAAACCGCAAGACCACGGCGCTCAAGGAGGCCATGACCAAGACACAGATCCTGGATGCCCTGTCCGAATCGACGGGGCTTCAAAAGAAGGACGTGGCCTCCGTGCTGGACGAGCTTGGAGCAGTGATCGAGCGCCACGTCAGGAAACGCGCGGTGGGGACGTTCACGCTTCCCGGCCTGCTGAAGATCAAGGTGGTGCGCAAGCCCGCGACCAAGGCGCGCAAGATGATCTCGCCCTTCACCGGGCAGGAGATCGAGGTAGCGGCGAAGCCCGCCTCGCGGGCGGTGAAGGTTCAGCCGCTTCGCGGGCTCAAGCGCATGACGGAGTAGGCCCGGACCTGCGGGAAGGAATCACGGTTGCGCTGTTCGGACAGACGGCGCGATGGTTGCCGCTCGCACGCAGTCACGGTGTGTGGCATGGCGCCGTGGAGTCAGCGCGCAATTGCGGCGCCGGGATGCGGCCAGCGCGCGCAGACCGCGCAAGCGCCGGCCGTTCGGCGCCCTGACCTTCGGGAACGCTTGTGGGGAGCCCGGCGATGAACAAGTCGGACATCGTAGGCCGCGTGGCGGGCAGGATGGGGCTCGGCAAGTCCGCCGCCGAGAGCGCCGTCGACGCTGTGCTCGGATCAATCGCCGAGGCGCTGGCCAGGGAAGAGACGGTGAGGATTGCCGGATTCGGCACGTTCTCGACGAGACGCCGCAGCGCGCGCACCGGGCGCAATCCGCGCACCGGGGAGCGGGTGGCGGTCGCGGCGTCGAAGTCGCCCTCGTTCAAGGCGGGCAAGTGGCTCCGCGATGCGGTGAACACGGGCTGGACGCCGCCGGCCGCGGAGCACGACGGGGAGGCGGGACGGCGCGCCGATGGAGAATCCGTCGGGAGACTGGACGTGTCGGACTGGCCCGGCGGCGTGGAGCCGGTGTGGACGCTGCTCGATGCGGAAAGCGCCGGGGCGCTGGGCGCCGAGCCGGTGGCGGACAACGGCGCCGTGCGTCTTGCCGGCGACCTCTCCGAGGAGGAGCTGGCCGGGTCCGCGTTCGCCCGCAACGCCCTGGTCCTGCTCGGCGAAGCGGGTGGATGGGACCCGCTGTGGAGGGGGACGCACGGCAACCTCAAGATGACGGACGTGACGCGGTTGCGCGCCTTGATGTCCTGGCCGGGCATGGAGGCGACGGATCAGCTCCGGGCGGGGAAGACCTATCGCGAGCAGGCGGTCGGGGAGCTGCACCTTTTGCGCCAGGTGGTGGAGAGGGCGGGGCTCTTGAGCGCGTCGGCGCTGTGGTTCGAGCTGACGCCGCGGGGGCGCGCGATGCTCGAACCCGGCGCTCGGGGCGCGCTTCAGGCGTTGCTGTTCCGCCAGGCGTTCTGGCACATGGATCTGTCGCAATACGTGAGCGGCCGTCCGCGCGGCCTGCCCGGGTGGTGGCCGCAGGGGGATATCGGCATCGTTCTGTGGTCGCTGTCCGAGGTCGGTGACGAATGGCGGAACACGCACACGCTCACCACGCTGTGCGCGGTGCCGGACGGCGACATTGCAACGGCGCGGTGGCCTGCGGCGGCGACGATGTTCGCCCGGCACATCCTCGATCCGTTGCGTTGGTTCGGGCTGGTGGAATGCAGCCTCGCGGAGCTTCCGCGCGAATTGCTGTGGCGCAAGACCGCGCTGTTCGACCGATTCCTGTCGTTCGACGTGCGGCTGGTGGACCGCGGCACGGCGGGGCACTAGCGGGAACCGCTCGTGCGCGATATCGGGTATGGCGCCCGCCGCAGCCGCGGTGTGATCTTGCCGGGCGCGCTCGGCCGCCCGATCTCCCGCGCCTCCATGAATGGGCCCATCATCGCCATGCGAGGCTTGCGCCGGCATGTTCCCATGTGGACCGGCGAGCCGCACGAGGGATAATAACCGCCGAAAGCACGCCATGGGTTCCGTTGCCGACAGGATCACGAAGAAGATCCTCGCGTCCCGCGGCTCGAAGGCGGTCGATCTGGCGAGCTGGCGGGAAGGCCGGACGATGGCCCTCGAAGCCGGTTTCGGTGACGGCGGTCCGGCCCTCGGCAAGAAGCTTGCCGGCCATGACCCCTGCCACGCCCTGTACGTTGTGGCGCAGAACGTCGCCTCACTCATGGCCGAATCCATTGCAGGGATGAGAGAGGCCAAGGGTTACGTCAGGATCGTCGGCGACGCCGAGGACGAGTACCTGCCGACCGGGCCGCCGATGAGCCCGTTGACCGTGAGCTATTTCACGATGTGGGCGCTGTTCGACGTCCGGTTCGGCAGCAGCCGGGAAACCATGGGCAGCTGCATTCTGCGCATCGCGCCCGAGTTCGATTGCCCGTCCTGGCTGATGGAGACCGTCGAGCGGATGCAGCACTCAAGGATGGGCTTCTACGTCCATTGCGGCCGCGAGGGCGAGGGAGTCCTGCTGCGCGAGGTCGGCGCGCGGGAGATCATTTCCTGCACGGTGCCGGCCGGCTATGCCGGCCGCGAGGGGGAGGTCTGGTTCGTGCGCGTGCTTCCGCCGCCCCACCCCTTGTGCCGCCGGCATATCGTGTTCAACACTCCCTACGTCATCCGGGACTATGCCGAACGCGCCTTCATCGACTATCTGGAGCGCGAGCTCGCGCGGATGAAGGCGAAGAGACCGCCCCGGACGGACGACGCGCACGGTCACCTGATGAAGTACGGTCCGGAGCCCAACCACTGGAACGAATACATCCACTGCGGGTATACGGGTCATCAACATGAGGCGATCTTCCGGACCGGCATCCCGGACATCCGGGAGAGCCTTCCTCATGGTTCGGCTTTTGAGTAGCTCGGCGGCGAAGCCGGCCCGGGCGGAGCTTGCCCGGCATCTCGGCACGTTCTCCAGTAGGTTGCGGGAGCCGCCGCAAACGCCACGGGCCGGCATGCCACAGCACCCGACCGGAGTCGGGCACGGTAAGTTCATGGCCGAGATCCGGGAAGTCGGCGGCCACGCTGTCGATCAAGGCATTGGGATCGGCGGTCCACGGCCCTTCCTGCCGCATGCCCTCGCGGATGAATGCCTGGGCGTCGGTGGTATTTGCTACGCAAGTCGTCTAATAAAAAGCCTTGCGCCGTTCAGCCGGGGCCGCACGAACTCTGGATGAATCGGAATTGAAGCGGCGACGGGCGGACTGGGAGGATGAAGCATGCGATTCGGTGAAATGCAAAGCGTAGGGTTGAACGACATGTGGCTGACAGCACTAGGGGAAGGGCTCGCACCTTGGTGGTGGATGATTGCTGTCGCTCTGGGTCTGTTGATTCTGGACTTGGTCACTTCCGAACGACCGCGTCGCTGGAGGTAGGGATCCCGCTGGGATTTCGGGAAGACCGGGAAGGTGGCCAACCGAGCCCGTGCCGGATGCTTCCCGCCTTGGTGATTCGAAGGCACAGATGGAGCTCATCTCCGAGTCGATGTCGAGCCGCGTCGCCTTTTGAACAAGCCGGAATACGGCATTCTTCGGGTTCTTGAGAGGCTCACCGGTGAAATCGGAGGCGGCCATCGCGTCATGGCGCAGACCAGCCTCGGTGAGATAATCGCTCCCAGTAACACATCAGGGTCGGAAGCAGCCCGCCGTCTCGCGTTTCGCTCCATAAACAGCAAGCGCCTGGACTTCCTGGTCATCGACCGTTCCGGCATGCCCGCCGTGGCGGTGGAATACCAGGGGCATGGCCGCCACCAGAACAGGGCCTTCATGCGCGATGCTGTGAAGCGGGAAGCTGTCAGAAAGGCCGGTGTTCCGTTCCTGGAGATTCCGGCCGAGTACGACGTAACCGTCGAGGAGAACCGAATCCGCGCAGCGTTGCGCCCGGACCAAAGAGGCGGCTCCGCCTGACCGTCAGGATCCGCGTGTTTTCCGCGGCCTGAAAGAGGGCAACAACCTCAAGGCCAGCAAAACCATCCTGGATGAACTCTTCCTTACTCACACCTTTGCCAAGACAGTGAGGTGTCTTCCGTAGCCTCGATTTCAAACTGAAACAGTACCGCGGAGAATGATGAGTTGCGCGCACCTACTGAACCTGCTGGCAGGACATTCCACGGTACCATCGAAAGCCTTACAACCGTTTTGAACAGCCGCTGCTGACGTGATTGACGAGGGTGACAAACGTGCTGGGATGGAGCGGTGTGTCGGCGGCACCGGTCCATCAATGGGATCATGATGCGGCCATGACGAATTCAGGGGCGACGTGTCTGCTCTTGGGATAGATTGCCGGCGGCGATAAAGGACGGCCCATGTATTTCTTCTATTTCGACGAATCGGGCTCCCGCGATCCCTCGGCCGGCACCGCGGAGAAGCCGAAGGACCATCTCTATGTCCTTCTCGCCGTGGGGATGTACGAAGGCCAATGGCGGCCGTTCGAGACCGAGATTTCCGGCCTGAAGCTCGAACTCGCCGACCGGCTGTCGCGCCGGGGCAAGGGCCGGTTCGAGCTGGCCGATTGCGAGGTCAAGTCGAACTGGGTCCGCATTCCGGGCGAGCGTGAGAAGCGCAGCCGGTTTCTTCACGGACTGCCCCCCGGGGACCTGACCCGGCTCACCGACGCCTATTTCGATCAGGTCGCGCGCCGCCATGCGGTCATCATGGCCAGCGTGGTCGACAAGCGGTTTCTCCACGATGGCATGACCCACGAAGCGCTGCACATGACGGCCTACGAGTTCCTGCTGGAACGCATTCAGCACTACATGAGGCGGTACCACCCGAAGCATCGCGCGTTGATCGTGATGGACGACACGAGCCGGCAGCTCAACCGCGCCGTCGCGATGAAGCACGCCTCGTTCCAGCGGGCGGGAAACCGGAACATGACGTTTCCGGCGATCGTCGAGTATCCGTTCTTCACGCGCAGCGAGCTGTCGAACGGTGTCCAGCTGGCCGACCTGCTGGCCTACAGCGTCTATCGCGCCTTCAAGGACGAGGACGTCGGCTATCCGTATTTCGAGAAGGTGTTGGGCAGCTTCTACCGGCGGCCGCAGGGGACGGCGCTTGACGGACTGAAGGTCTGGCCGGACCGCTCGCCGCTGTCCGGGCTGGCGGCGAAGGCGTGGGATTCGCTCCAACGGGAAACCCACGGCCTGGAGGGTCAGTGATGTCAGGCTGGGCGAACCATATCGAGCCCATCAAGGGCACCCGACGATGAGAATGTCGCATGCGAATGCGGCAGTGTCAATCCCAGGGGGCCGCTGAAACGCCAACATTGTCGAAACCGTCCCGAGTGGTCGATGATCATGTCAAACTCGCTCCTGCCGTCGCCGCGCCTGCGTCCACCGGCAATCGAAAGGCGCGGGTCGGAAGTGGCCGGATCCCGCCGGGGCTGTCTTGCAGGCGGGCGATGGGGTATCGTCGCGGCATGGACGAGGAACGGTTGAACGGCAGGATCGACGAGGCCGTGCTGGCGCTGCTCTATCTGGGGATATTCGAGAGCCGTCGGGCGGGCGGCGCCCGCGCCTGGAAGACCTTCGATTGGGATGCGATGGGACGTCTTCACGAGAAGGGGCTGATCTCCGACCCGGCGGGCAAGGCCAAATCGGTGGTTCTGACCGAGACCGGACTGCGCGAGGCCGAAGCGGCCTTCCTTCGGCTGTTCGAGGCCGAGGACTGAGTCGCTCCGCGCCGCCGCCGTGTATGCCAAGCTGCGGTTCTACGGGACTCATGCCGTCCGCGGCACGGACCTTGACCCGGGCTTCCATGTTCGATGGATACCGGTTCTTGCATGAGTGGCCCTCATGCGGCCTGCTGAAGCAGGCGGACCCAGGGAGAGCATCTTGGCGCAACAGGACGCCAACGGGGACGAAGCTGCGCTCATTCGCGCCCGTCTCGCGAGATTGGCGGAAGAGAAGGATGCGCTTGAGGCGCGGCTCGCGGCGGTTGAGTCCAACGTTCCAACCTCGCTGGAGGAGAGCCCGCGCCAAGGGCGCGTGAACGAGCATTCGCTGGCGCGCGAGAAGATCGCGCTGTTCCGCTCGCTCTTTCGCGGCCGCGACGATGTCTATCCGAAGCGCTGGGAGAATCGCCGAACCGGGAAGTCCGGCTACGCTCCCGTCTGCGGCAACGAGTGGAAACCGCGGATCTGCGAGAAGCCCAGGATCAAGTGCGGCGCCTGTCCCAACCAGGCCTTTCTGGCCGTCACCGACGCGGTGGTGGAAGAACACTTGCGCGGACGCCGGACGGTCGGCGTCTATCCCATGCTGCCGGACGGCACGTGTTGGTTTCTTGCGGCCGACTTCGACCGGGAGAGTTGGCGTGCGGATGCCGGGGCCTTCCTCGCGGCCTGCCGTTCGAAGGGCGTCCCGGGGGTCCTGGAACGCTCGCGCTCGGGCAATGGCGGCCATGTTTGGATCTTCTTCGCCGAACCCGTGCCGGCCGCGCTTGCCCGCCGCCTGGGCTCGCATCTTCTGACCGAGGCGATGGAGAGCCGCCCGGACCTGGGCTTCAAGTCCTACGACCGGTTCTTTCCGAGCCAGGACACGCTGCCCGAGGGCGGGTTCGGCAACCTCATCGCGCTGCCCCTGCAGGGCGGACCCCGGGAGCAGGGCAACAGCCTGTTCCTGGACCAAGGCTTCACGCCGCACGGGGATCAATGGGCGTTCCTGTCGTCGCTCCGCCGGATGACGCTGGCCGAGGCCGCGGCGATCGTGGACGAAGCCAGCCGCGAGGGCCAGGTGATCGGCCTCCGCCTGCCGCTCGACGACGAGGACGAGGAGCCCTGGACGGCGCTGCCCTCGCGGCGCCAGGCCAAGCGGGCAGTCGCCGGATCGCTGCCGGAGCGGATAGATGCGGTGCTGGGCGACCAGATCTATGTTCCCCGGGCCGGTCTGCCGCCGGGACTGGTCAACCGGCTCGTGCGGCTTGCGGCGTTTCAGAACCCGGAGTTCTACCAGGCGCAGGGCATGCGGCGCTCGACCTTCGGCATTCCGCGCGTCGTCGCCTGCGCCGAGCTCTTGTCCCATCACATCGGCCTGCCGCGCGGCTGCCGTCCAGCCATGGAACAGTTGCTCGAAGAACTCGGCATCAAACTGGAACTCCGGGACGAGCGCAACTGTGGCCGTCCCGTGAACGCGGCCTTTCTCGGCGAACTGACAGGGGAGCAGAAGACGGCGGCCGAAGCGCTTCTGGCGCACGAGACCGGCGTGCTGGCGGCCGCCACCGGGTTCGGCAAGACGGTCGTGGCGGCATCGGTCATCGCCTCCCGGGGCGTCAACACGCTGGTGCTCGTTCACCGCCGCCAGTTGTTGGATCAGTGGACCGCACAGCTCGAGGCCTTCCTCGATCTTCCGGAATCGGCCACCGGGCGGATCGGAGGCGGCAAGCGCAAACCGGGAGGTATTATCGATGTCGGCATGCTCCAGAGCCTCGAACGCGGCAACGTGGTGGACGACATCGTAGCCGACTACGGACACCTGGTGGTGGACGAATGCCACCACCTGTCAGCCGTGAGCTTCGAGGCGGTGGCGCGGCGCGCCAGGGCTCGGTACGTATTGGGGCTTTCGGCCACGGTGACACGCAAGGACGGACACCACCCGATCGTCTTCATGCAGTGCGGCCCGATCCGGTTCCGGACGAGTGCGAAGGCGGAGGCCCGGCGCCGTCCGTTCAGGCATCGGGCGCTCCTGCGTCCGACATCGTTCCGGCTGCCCCAAGACATTGATGCGGACCGCCCTCCTATCCAGCAGGTCTACGCCGCGCTGATTCGGGACGAAGACCGCAACGGCATGATCTTCGACGACGTGCTGACGGCGCTCGAGGCGGGGCGCTCGCCGATCCTGCTCACCGAGCGCAAGGAGCACGCCCGGTACTTTGCGGAGAGGCTCGAAGACTTCGCGCGCAACGTGCTGCTTCTCCAGGGAGGCATGGGGGCGAGGCAGCGCCGCGAGGTCATGCAGCGGCTCGAGGAGATACCGGACCACGAGGAACGGGTGCTGGTGGCGACGGGGCGGTACGTCGGCGAGGGGTTCGATGACGCCCGCCTCGACACGCTGTTCCTGACCACGCCGATTTCCTGGAAGGGCACGCTGGCCCAGTACGTAGGCCGCCTGCACCGGCTGCATCCGGAGAAGCGCGAGGTGGTGGTCTACGACTATCTCGACGGCGAAGTGGTGGCGCTCCGGCGCATGGCGGGAAAGCGCATCAGGGGCTATGAGAGCCTCGGCTACACGGTCGACTCCAGCGCCCGATCCGAGTTGTGAATCCCGGTAGTGTCTCAGTCTGAGGGGTTTTAGGGCCCTCACAGGGTTCCCTGTGCGTTACGGGTCCGACGTGCGAACCAACACCCGACACCAGCCAGACACTCTCCGCCAGAACGAGTGGGGCACCGTGAGCAGCACGTCGGAATCCCGGCGAAGCCGATGACCGTCCCCGTCTGACTTCGATTTCACGTTGAGAAACTGCATCCTTCCGCACCGCATAGCACAGTAAGCAATAAGGAAGCACGATCCAGCCCCGTCATAGCACCAGACCGAGTCGTCGGTCCCTTCCACGGCGACGGTGTCTCTTGCTCGGCAGCCACCATGGCGGCCAAGACGGGCTGGCCTTTCTCCATCTTCCAATCCAACTCATGCTCTGCATTGGCCTACAATGAAGCCGGGCGTTTCCGCCCGGAGGCATGCGCGTAAGGGCGCACGGACGACCCCTATAAATACAATCCTGCAATGTAGCCGGCCACGTCCTTCGTCGTAAAGTCGATGGAACGTGATACGGATAGTCTACTTATTGTATTTATAGGGGTTAAGGGGATTGTAAAATTTGTTCCTTGCCGTTACAATGCCCGAAAACATGCCCATTGGCAAGTATCTGTTAGGAGGCCGAAGCTGATGACGATCAATCTCCAAACCTTGAGGGACGCCCTCCGCCAGGACGCCGCCTTTCGCAGAGTCCGCCGACTTCAGCCGATCGGTGGCAAGGGCGACAAGATTTTTCCACCGACCTATCCGGGCGAGCGCAACAACGATCCGCCCCGCCATGTGTTCGAACGGCGGCATGTGGATGGCGAGGAAGTCTGGTGCGTCTTGATCGACAGCGTTCAGAGTCAGGCAAACCGGTTGGAGGAGGCCTTGTTGGCGGCCGCGGATGAAGACCCCGGCGACGGTAGCGTGTCGCTACCGTACGTCGCCGTCGATTTTCGTGGGACAGGGCTGGATCCGCTGGAGCGCATCACGTCGCTGGAGGCGCCGCATCGGATCTATGATGCCATCCTGCGGGACAGCCTCCTGAACGACGTGGCCTTCATGCAAAGCGACGAAGGTCGTCGTCTGGCCGCGGCGAAACCTGGCGACGCTACAGCGTTGCTGGAGCTTTCTCCGACAGCGCTGGTGTTCGGCGCTTGGCACAGCCAGGGCGAAGGCGGCGGGCTCGGCGCCAAGTTCCCGCGCACGCTTGTCTCCGAGATAATGGCCATCGACACACCGGTGGAGGTTGCCGCTGTCGACGAACGCTCCAGGCAAGCGCAGGTCCGCACCGCTGGTCGGCGTACGGGAAGCCGGATCGATCCGCTCGGAATTCTCGGGAAGGTAGAGGTCTTCAAGGGCGCTTCGGTCGGCGACTGGAGCACCGACCAAAGCGCGGCCGGGAAGGCAGCCAAGAAGGTCCGCCCCTCCGAAATCAACCACAGCAATATTAAGCCGACAGTCACGCCCCTCGGCGTGACATGCAACTACGCCGAACATCGCGCGACGATTGCTCTCGCCGGGCTTCGGCGTTTGTGTTTTGGCGGAGGCGAGCGGGACCTCGCCGGGCGTGTGTTGGTAGCGTGTCTGGGATTGATGGCTCTGGCTGAGCAGGACGCGCGCGGCTACTCACTTCGGTCTCGCTGCGACCTTGTCGCGGTGGATGCCGCCGCGTTGGAACTTGTGCATTCGGATGGCTCCGTAGAGGCTGTCGAACTCGACCGCGCATCAACACGGGCGCTCTATCGGGAGGCCTACGAGCAGGCGGAGAACGCGGGCTTCGAATTTCGTTCGCTCACGCTCAAACCCCAGGACAAGCTGGTCGAGATCGTGCGGCGCAGCCGTGAACTGGCCCTGGAAGGCAAGGGGGGAGAGGAGGAAGAATGAGTCTCCTTCTCGAGATCGAGTTTCTTACCGGCGTCTGCCGCGCCGCCCGTGAGCACGGCGACAACGCACCGGACTGGCCGCCGCAGCCAGACCGGGTGTTCTCGGCGTTGGTCTCCGCATGGGGAATACGTGGAGAACGGGTGCAGGAACGGGCCGCTCTGGAGTGGTTGGAGAAGCAGCCGCCGCCGACTATCATCGCGAGCGAACATTCGTCAAGGACCACCCCTGACGTTTTTGTCCCGCCCAACGACCCGAAACACTCAAAGACCTGGAGGTCGTACCTGAGGGTGCTGCCGGACCGGCGTCAACGCCAACCGAGACGTTTTCCAGTCGCTCGCCCCAACGATCCGGTTGTGAGGATGGTCTGGGCCAGCGAGCCGGAAACGTCGGTGCTTGAAACACTGAACGCCGTCGCGTGTTGCGTCGGATATCTCGGTCACTCGGCCAGTCTGGCCCGGCTGAGATTCGCGGTCGGTGACGTTCAGGAGTCGGACCCGAGTCCGGTGTTGGCGCGCAGGCGTGTTTATCCCGGGCGGTTGCGAGAACTGGAGGAGGCGCATTGCAAGAATCCGGCGCGGCCCGCAATCCGACCGGGGACGCCCGTTTTCGACCAGAAGCCGTTTGTCCCTGAGTCGCCCGCTGAATGGCTTGTCATGGAAGCCGTCGAAGGCGAAGGCGAGATCCCGGATATCCGGGCTGTGTCTCTTGTATGCCGGTTGTTGCGGCAGACATTGATGTCCGGTTACCGCAAGGCGGGTCGGGGAGAGGCGATTCCGGAAATCGTATCCGGGCATACGGCTGACCGCGCGCCGACGCCAAGACCGCACTTGGCCATCACCCCCTTGGCCTTCGTCGGCGCACCTTATGCCGACGGCCGCGTCTTTGGTCTCGCGCTCATTCCACCGCGCGGCGAGACGCTCAGCGGCCTCGATGGTTTCAGGACGGCGTTCGAAACAGTGGCGCCCTATCGGGCCAACGAGCAAAGGAGGGTCCTTACGCTCCAGGGATTGCCGTTGCGCGAACCTTTGGGGCTTACGCCCGCGGCTGATGACGGCACGCGCAAGCAGTCACTTTCGTCCGAGCCCTACCTGAAAGGATCGCGACGGTGGGCGAGCGTGACGCCCATCGTCCTGGAGCGCCACCTCAAGCGACGGGACGATTCGGAGATTCGGGAGCTGGTGGCGCGCGCGTGTGAGAATGCGGGGCTGCCGCGTCCATGCCTTGATCGGATTCGGGTCAGCAAGCATTCGGCTGTGCACGGCGCGCCGCCAGCCCGTCCCTTGGCGGGTGAGCCGCCGTGGGCCCGCTGGAAGACTCCCCGATCTTTGGAGAGCCGGCAACTCGTCCACGCCGTCATCGACTTCGAGCAGGAGTTGCGCGGCCCTGTGCTTCTTGGAGCAGGCCGGTTCACCGGCCTCGGTCTTTGCCGCACCGTGGAGTGTTGATGATGGAGCTTCGCCCCTCCGACTTCGCCATCTTCTTCGAGGCTGTCCACGGTTGCAGGCCGTTCCCTTGGCAACAGGCCCTGGTTGATAGACTCGCCGAGGACGATAGCTGGCCGGACGTGTTGGACCTGCCTACCGGTTCGGGGAAAACAGCGGCTCTGGATGCGGCCGTGTTCCATTTGGCGCTTCGCTTCACAGAACCGCGCAAGGCGGCGCTGCGCATGGCGTTGGTGGTGGATCGCCGCCTTGTGGTGGACGACGCTTACACCCGTGCGAGGAAGATCGAGAAGGCGCTTCAAAGGGCAGATAACGGCGACTCCAACGGATGCGAACCCATTGAGGAGGTCGCCCGGCGCTTGAAAGAGCTTGCGGGCGCCGACGCGCCGCCACTGGTGGCAAGGCGCCTGCGTGGCGGTACTCCACTGGAACACGATTGGGCGCGCACACCGACGCAGCCGACCATTCTCTGTTCGACCGTCGACCAGGTTGGGTCTCGATTGCTGTTTCGCGGGTACGGCGTCTCGGACCGGATGAAGCCTGTGCATGCCGGCCTGCTGGGCGTTCATACCCTGATTCTCCTGGACGAGGCACATCTTTCCGAACCGTTCCGGCAGACGCTTGACGCCGTGAAGAGAATCGATGGCGCCGAGTTCAACGTCACGATCCTTACCGCCACGCCGGGTGCGAAGCCGGAACGACCGCTGTCGCTCTCGCCGGCGGACCGGAGCCATCCAGGACTGAGGCAGCGACTCGAAGCGCGCAAACCCGCCATGCTCCGAACACCCGTCAGGGGCGGTGAGGATACGGTTGCCAGGGCATTCGCCGAGGAGGCGCGCGCTATGGCCACCCGCCTGCGGGAGCAAGGTGTAACGCCTGTTGCCGTGGGGGTGGTCGTAAACCGTGTGGCACTTGCGCGCCACATTTTCCAGGAATTGCACGACGATGACACAGCCGTTCGCGTCCTCATGATCGGACGGTCGCGCGACGTCGAAAGGGACGCGATCGTCGACAGGCTCGCTGCCTATCGAACCGGTGCAGAGACGCGAACCGACGCCAAGCCTCTTTTCGTTGTCGCGACCCAATGTCTGGAAGTGGGCGTCGATCTCGACCTCGACGGGCTCGTCACCCAAGCCGCGTCGCTCGATGCGCTCCGCCAACGCTTCGGTCGGTTGAATCGTGCCGGCCGGCCGGTCCCCGCCGAAGGGGCGATCCTGGCGGGGACAAGGGATATCGCCAAGAAGGCCGACGATCCCGTTTACGGCGACCGGATACGCAGGACCTGGGAGGCTCTACAAGGAATCGCCGAAGGAGACGTGGTGGACTTCGGTGTCGACGAATTGCCGAATCGGCTCGCGGAAGCCGGCGTCGATGCGGACAGTCTCGCGGCGGTGCGACCGGACGCGCCGGTCGTGATGCCGGCCTATCTCGACCTGTGGTCGCAGACATCGCCGCGGCCGGCCGTGGATCCGGAAGTTGCGCTGTTTCTGCACGGCGCCGAACGAACGGCAGCGGGCGTGTCAGTCGTATGGCGCAGCGATATTGCCGAGGCTGATCTGGACGAAGGCGACGGGATCGAGGAATTGCTTCGGCTGGTCCCGCCGCACGCGGCTGAGGCGATTGAGGTGCCGCTCTGGGCAGCGCGGGCATGGCTAAGCACCGCGAACGGAGAGGCCGCCGAGATTTCGGACGCACCCGAACGAGCGGGCGGGGAAGGCGCGGACGTTTCCGGTCAGGGCCAGGGCCGTCGGACTTTTCGCTGGGCGGGAGCCGGTGACGGGCGCACTGGGGTCGTTGGCCCGGACGACTTGCGCGCGGGCGACCTCGTGATTGTTCCCTCTGAATATGGCGGTTGTGACACTTTCGGGTGGGCGCCGGAGCTGACCGAAAAGGTCCGGGATGTAGCCGACAAGGCGGCGGAGCCTTATTGGGGCCGGCGCTGCGCGGTTCGAGTGACACGCGACGTCGTTCGTTTGGACGCCCAGTGGGAGCAGCTGTCGGCCGTGCTCACGGACGAAGGCGCTAGCGCCGCTGACTTGGTCGATCGGTTGCTCGACGCGCTACCTTCCGACGCCGCGCAAGAGAACGCGGAGCGGGAGCCCGAGCCGCGCAATGTGCGGGAATCTCTCAAGGTGCTTCGGGACGCCAAGGGACGAATCGACATCCATTTCCCCTATTCAGGAAACCGCGGGAAAGGCGCCGTCCTTGTCGCGGAGCGAGGGATCAGGGACCGCCGAGGCTCGGAGGGCGCTGTTCCTGCGACGGAGAACGATGGCGCGTCGCATACCTCAAGCAAACCCATACCCCTGGACGATCACGGACGCGACGTTGCGGAACTCGCCGAGCGCTTCTCCCTGACCCTCGGCCTTGAGGATGTGGCGAACGATGTTCGTTTGGCCGCTTACCTGCACGACGCCGGCAAGGCCGACCCGCGATTCCAGACGATGTTGACGGGCGGCGATCCCTGGAACCGCCCAGACGGTCCGCCGCTGGCCAAGAGCGGGCGGTCGTGGTCGCCAACCGCCTGGGACAGCGCCGGTCTTCCGAAGGGTTGGCGCCACGAAGCCTTGTCGGTCCGGATGGCGCGAGCACACCCCGGTCTTGCCGGTGCGCGTGATCCTGCGCTGGTTCTTTGGCTCATTGGGAGTCACCACGGACTTGGACGGCCGTTCTATGGTTTCATCGATCCGAGGCCCGAGGGGCCGGCTCCTTGCCTTGAAGTCGATTCCTGGCGGATTTTGCCGGACGAGGTGGGACCGCAGTCGTTCGCGTTCGATTTCGCCGGAGCGGACTGGCCGGCACTCTTCGAGGACCTGAAGCGTCGGTACGGCATTTGGCGCCTGGCGCACCTGGAAGCGGTTCTTCGCCTTGCGGATCATCGAGCGTCAGAACAGGAGAGCGAGTCATGAAAGGGTACAGCGTTCATCGCCTCGATGGACTGGAACCGAACAATCTGCTCGCGTTCCTTGCGTTGTTGGGACTACTGCGGGTGCTGGAAGAGACGCGGGCAACTTGGCGGTCCCGCGTGTTCTGGACCGTTGACGATCCTATACTCCGTCCTGCCCTTCGGGTGCCGGAAGGGGTGGACCAAGCTGAAGTGGTTGTGGCTGCGGTGGAGGGGCTGGACGTCTTGGCAGAATTCCACGACTTCGACGGGCTTCAGGACCTGACACTCGCACCCGAGGACGCTGCTCGATATCTGCGTCGAGCCGCCGATGCCGCAAACCGCCATGCCGCCGACCTTTGGTCAGCCCTTGTCAGCGACAAGGCGATTGATCGCAAAGGAGGCGCCGAGAGGACGCCATTTTGTCTTCTTTCCGGTCAAGGGCATCAGCACTTTCTTTCGCGGCTCGCGTCGGTCCCGAATCGCAAGACCCCGCCGGATCGTGGTGCCGGGCGACACAAGACCGCTGTTTCCGAGTCCGAGTGTTTGTCCGAAGCCCTTTTC
This sequence comes from uncultured Binatia bacterium (SeqCode), assembly GCA_965204505.1. Lineage (GTDB taxonomy): Bacteria > Desulfobacterota > Binatia > UBA9968 > JAJDTQ01 > JAJDTQ01. Next base: position 449,837 of record CBDBFB010000004.1, on the reverse strand, counting down.
ACCCGCTGGGAGCGTTGCGACGACACGGATTCCTTTCGTTGGGACCCCAACGAAGATGTCCGCTATGCGTTGCGCGCACAGAACCCAACCGACCCCAAGACCAAGGAGACGACGCAACACGGCGCCAACAGACTGGCCGCCATCGGTCTTGCATCGCTGACTGTCGTTCCGAGGCGCCGGTACGGGGATGTGAGGCTCTCAGTCGTCGGAGGCTATCGTGAAACCACAGGCGGTTTCGCCTTCGCTTGGCCCGTATGGCGTGATCCCATCAGTCTGGCCGGTATCCGTGCTTTGTTGGCGCAACAGCGTTTGGAGAAACTCGACGCACAGAAGGAATTGGGCATTGTCGAGGTTCGCACGACGCGACGAATCTCCAACGGACGATACAGGAATTTTACAAGGGCCGAAACGGAATGACCCGTCGCGTGTCGCCGGGTTGAATGCCGGAGAAGGTAGAGAAGGTATGAGTGCGACTATTGAGATTGGCAACAGGATCCACACAAAGACCAACGTTGGTTCGAGCGCGCCAAGTCCTCACTGCGAGTGAAGGGAGAATGAGGCGCTGCCCAAAGACTGTCAGACATCTCCATGCCCCCCGAACAACAACTTACCCTCGGCCTTCCGCCCCCTCCCGTCACTGGCGACACGCCCCTCGTCCCGGCCCGCATGATCAATGAGTGGGTCTATTGCCCGCGTCTGGCCTACCTCGAATGGGTCGAGGGCGAGTGGGGGGACAGCGCGGATACGGCCGAGGGGCGGCGCGCGCACGCCCGGGTGGATGAGGGTGGCGGACATCTGCCTGCGCCGGAAGACCTCGACGAGGACTTGGCCCGGGCCAAGTCCGTAACCATGTCGTCGCAGCGCCTGGGTATCATCGCCAAGATGGACGTCGTCGAGGCGGATGAGGAGTCGGTCACACCGGTGGACTTCAAGAAGGGCAAGAGACCGCACGTGGCCGCGGGCGCCTACGAGCCGGAGCGAGTGCAGGTGTGCGCCCAAGCCCTGATCCTGGAGGACAACGGCTACCGCGTGGAGAAGGGGGCGCTGTGGTACGCCGGGTCGCGGGAACGCGTCGCGGTGACGCTGGACGCGGAGCTCCGGGCGCGTACGACGGACGCCATTTCGGGCCTCCGCGCGGCGGCCGCGTCCGGGCGGCGTCCCCCTCCCCTGCAGGACAGCCCCAAGTGCCCGCGGTGCTCCCTTGCCGGGATTTGCTTGCCGGACGAGACCAACCTCTTCCGCAACGGTCATCCTCCGCGCCCGCTCAACCCTTCGGACAACCCGGCGCTGCCGTTGTACGTGCAGACACCGGGCGCGAGGATGCGCAAGAGCGGCGAACAACTGATCGTCGAGGTGGAGGAGGAGAAGGTGGAAGTGCCGATGATCAATGTGTCCCAGGTGGCGCTTTTTGGGCCCGTCTCGGTCACCACGCCGGCCCTGCACGCGTTGATGCGCGCGGAGGTTCCGGTCTCCTGGTTTACCACCGGGGGATGGTTTCTCGGTCACACGGTGGGAACCGGCAACGGCAATGTGGCCGTGCGTGAGGCCCAGTACAGGTTCGCCTTCGATGAAGGCCGCAGTCTCGCCTTCTCGCGTGATCTGGTCGCGGCGAAGGTGCGCAACTCACGGACCCTGTTGCGGCGCAACTGGCGCGACGACCGGGAGGCGGGCGACAAGTCAAGAACGCTGGAACGACTGAGTCGGATGATGCAACGCGTTCCCTTTGCGGAAAGCCCTCAACAGTTGTTGGGAATGGAGGGCGAAGCGGCGGCAATGTACTTCGCACACTTCGAGAACATGCTCGCCCCCAATGCCGCCGAAGGCGTGGGAGTGTTTTCTTTCTCGACGCGCAACCGGCGTCCGCCTACAGACCCCGTCAATGCCATGCTGTCGCTGGCCTATGCGCTGCTGACGCGGACTTTCGTCACCGCCATCTCGGCGACCGGGCTCGACCCTTACATGGGGCTTTACCACCGGCCTCGCCACGGCCGCCCGGCCCTCGCCCTCGATGTCATGGAACCGTTTCGGCCCATCGTGGCCGACTCGTGCGTGATCCAGGTCATCAACAACGGCGAAGTCAGACCGGGCGACTTCGTCTTCAACGGGCCGAGTTGCGCCCTACGGCCGGGTGGCCGCAAGGCTTTCATGGCGGCGTTCGAACGCCGCATGGAGCAGGAAACCACCCATCCCGTGTTCGGTTACCGCGTCTCCATGCGACGGTTGATTGATGTGCAGGCACGGCTGCTGGCCCGGCATTTTCAGGGAGAAATCCGTACTTATCCCCACTACCTTCCGCGGTGAACCATCATGGCCAACGAGCGTCTCTACATCGTGACCTACGACATCGCCAACCCGAAGCGCTGGCAACAGGTCTTCAAGACCATGAAGGGCTACGGCCATTGGCTCCAGTTGTCGGTGTTTCAGTGTCGGCTCACGGCCCGGCGGCGCGCTGACTTGGCGACGCGCCTTGAGAGCCTGATCCGCCCCTCTGAGGACCACATCCTGATCGTGGACCTGGGTCCCGCCGACGCCGTAGACCCGCGCGTCGAAAGCCTGGGCAAGACCTACGAAACGCCGGATCGCCGCGCTACAATCGTGTAAGTGGATCGAATACACGCCGGGGGCGTTGCGAGCCCTGACGGAGCACGCCAAACCCGGTCAGCACTCGCACAGGAATTCTTGTTGTGGGGAAAGGAGATATCAAAGCCTGTGTGGAAAATCGGACCGCCCATGCGGCACGTCGAGAACCCAAAACAGCCAGCGCTCGCATCCAGTCGAAATTTTCGAACCCCCGCGTCGAGTTGGGAAAGGGCTGATTCCGGGGCAACGTTGCCCCGGCCTCATTGAAGCGCACAGTGCAGCATCGGCGGGGATAACGGGTCCGGCGCGATTCCGGGGCAACGTTGCCCCGGCCTCATTGAAGCAACGTCTGGCGCGGCGCGGAATCCGGCTGGCTCCAGGATTCCGGGGCAACGTTGCCCCGGCCTCATTGAAGCGGAGGACTTCCGGAAGGCCATGGAAGTCAATGCGCGGATTCCGGGGCAACGTTGCCCCGGCCTCATTGAAGCAGGAACGCCTGGAACCGGCCGGACGACAGTTCCTTCAGGATTCCGGGGCAACGTTGCCCCGGCCTCATTGAAGCCCTGCCAACGGAAAGGAGAAGGACCGTGTACAAGGAAATCGATTCCGGGGCAACGTTGCCCCGGCCTCATTGAAGCGGCGCCGCCCGCGACATAGTTCTTTTCGATTTCGTCGATTCCGGGGCAACGTTGCCCCGGCCTCATTGAAGCCACCACGCCGGCGAGCTGATCCAGCACGGCGACTGGTGATTCCGGGGCAACGTTGCCCCGGCCTCATTGAAGCCCGAGAATCTTGTTGACGCTGACGTTGACGGCGTTTCCGAGGATTCCGGGGCAACGTTGCCCCGGCCTCATTGAAGCAAGTTGAGCGAGTCGGCGCTCGTGGCGTCCGTCTCCGATTCCGGGGCAACGTTGCCCCGGCCTCATTGAAGCCAGTACCTCCATGACGCTGACCTGGCGGTGATGCTGGGGATTCCGGGGCAACGTTGCCCCGGCCTCATTGAAGCATCTTGTTCCTGTTTCCGTTCGACGCGCCGCCTGGAGATTCCGGGGCAACGTTGCCCCGGCCTCATTGAAGCGTCCGTGCGCAACATCCGCCAGCGCCACCACGTTCCCTGATTCCGGGGCAACGTTGCCCCGGCCTCATTGAAGCCAGCAGCTCGACAAGGGTTTCGATCCGGCCGCGCGCGGATTCCGGGGCAACGTTGCCCCGGCCTCATTGAAGCTCCGTTCGTACGGGGACGGTCATGCAGTCCAGCAAGCGATTCCGGGGCAACGTTGCCCCGGCCTCATTGAAGCAGCCATTCCGAGAGGGTTTGCGGTTCGGGAGTCGCGCCGGGATTCCGGGGCAACGTTGCCCCGGCCTCATTGAAGCCCGGCGAGCTCGCCGGCGATGTACGCCGCCACGTGGGATTCCGGGGCAACGTTGCCCCGGCCTCATTGAAGCGTGCCTGCTGATTCCTCATCACCGTCCCCCCAGAGCGCGATTCCGGGGCAACGTTGCCCCGGCCTCATTGAAGCTCGAGATACCGGGGAGACACCCTGCCGGGATGCACGATTCCGGGGCAACGTTGCCCCGGCCTCATTGAAGCAACTGCCTTTTGCTGGTGGGCGCCGCCATCGCCTCGCGATTCCGGGGCAACGTTGCCCCGGCCTCATTGAAGCGAAAGGAGTCTTAGAAAGGATGCGACGGATGGTGCGGACGGGATTCCGGGGCAACGTTGCCCCGGCCTCATTGAAGCACCCAGTCGGAGGTCAAGGCACTGCTCGAGGAGCTGTTGATTCCGGGGCAACGTTGCCCCGGCCTCATTGAAGCGCGCGTCTTGGGCCGCTTGAAGAGCCCGCGCCCCTCTTGATTCCGGGGCAACGTTGCCCCGGCCTCATTGAAGCCCACGGCACCCAGCCCTGCATGACGGCCCAGTTCCTCAGGATTCCGGGGCAACGTTGCCCCGGCCTCATTGAAGCGAGCGTGTAGGGACGCTCGGGCATCGCCAGGAATATGAGCGGGATTCCGGGGCAACGTTGCCCCGGCCTCATTGAAGCGTCGGCTACCAGCTCGTCCGCCGCCTCATCTTCGCCGATTCCGGGGCAACGTTGCCCCGGCCTCATTGAAGCGCGGTCCCACATGTCGCGGCGGTGGTCGAGTAGGACGATTCCGGGGCAACGTTGCCCCGGCCTCATTGAAGCTCGTTGTCGGCGCGGGTGTGCAGGTAGTGGTGGACGGATTCCGGGGCAACGTTGCCCCGGCCTCATTGAAGCTGGAGGCGTTCTTTTGTCTCCGACCTTGAGGGTCCCGGGATTCCGGGGCAACGTTGCCCCGGCCTCATTGAAGCAGCTCGTAGTCCGCGCCGATCTTGAGCGCCTCGCGCGGATTCCGGGGCAACGTTGCCCCGGCCTCATTGAAGCCGCAGGTTGTCGAGGATGGACTTGGCGGTGTTGCGGGTGATTCCGGGGCAACGTTGCCCCGGCCTCATTGAAGCACGGCGGACGGGGGCGTGAGTCTCATGACCGTTAGGGCGGGATTCCGGGGCAACGTTGCCCCGGCCTCATTGAAGCGATGGCGCCGATCAGTTTTCCGGTTCTCGTGGCGTGGGATTCCGGGGCAACGTTGCCCCGGCCTCATTGAAGCGTGCAGCGAAGGCTTGGTGGGCTGTCCGAGGATCCGGGGATTCCGGGGCAACGTTGCCCCGGCCTCATTGAAGCCGCGCTATTCAGACGCGGTTCGAGACGCTGGTTGGCGCAAGGATTCCGGGGCAACGTTGCCCCGGCCTCATTGAAGCCTTGACGAGCTGCCTCAGGGCCTCCAGGCGGCGGCCTCGATTCCGGGGCAACGTTGCCCCGGCCTCATTGAAGCCGGTTCAGCTCGCTCTTGCGCGCCTCGATGCCGGTGTTGATTCCGGGGCAACGTTGCCCCGGCCTCATTGAAGCCGGGATTGGAGAGTTCTATGTCTCGGCGCGAAGCGGGATTCCGGGGCAACGTTGCCCCGGCCTCATTGAAGCATGGTCAAGCGCCACGTCCGGATGGCAGACGGCGGCCTGATTCCGGGGCAACGTTGCCCCGGCCTCATTGAAGCGCGTCACACCGACCGAGCAGCAGCGCCAAGCCATCATGATTCCGGGGCAACGTTGCCCCGGCCTCATTGAAGCCTAATTTCCACGTGCATGTTAGGCTTATCGCTTATCCGATTCCGGGGCAACGTTGCCCCGGCCTCATTGAAGCCGCTACTGCTTGCCAAGCTCGGCATGTGGATGCAGACGATTCCGGGGCAACGTTGCCCCGGCCTCATTGAAGCAAGCGTTCGAAGTGAGAGGAGCGAAACCATGACCCTGCAGGATTCCGGGGCAACGTTGCCCCGGCCTCATTGAAGCATCTGCGCGGCGGTGTCACTTCCGCCCCCGCCTACCCGATTCCGGGGCTGGAACGATCGTACACGAAATCGGCCACACACTTGGTATCGGCTGGGAGGAGTGGGGCGCGTTGTTCGACCGATTGACGGGGCAATTCAAGCCTGAAGCCGTGCTGCGTCTGGCTGCGCTGGCGCAGATGGAGGTGGAACTGGATGGTGGTTCTGGCACCGCCTTCGCGCACTGGGACGAGCAGTTGTTCGGCAAGGAACTGACGACCGGCTACCAGGACCACAGCGAGTATGTGCTTCCGGTCACGATCGACCTAATGGAGGTGCTCGGACATACGGTCAGCGAGCGTCTCCCCGTCAAGACAGACCTTGCCGAACTGCTGCAGGATGCCGTCAGCGTGGTGTTCTCGCGTCAGGACGTGGCCCGTCGCTTGGACCTCGAGCATTTCGAGGACACCGACGTGTTCGAGGAAATTCCCCACCTACCGCAAATCGACGGTACCGAACGGGCTTAGCCCATATCGCCAGACCCGCGAAAGTGGGGTCCAGTTGCCGCTCACGCCCGAGCCGACCGGCGCGGACGGGGCTGAATCCGCGGAACGGGGGAGAGCGTTGCCATTGCTGCGTCGAAGGCGGCCTCGTTCAAGGCCGCCAAGTCCCTGCGGGATGGGTTGCGTTAGCGGTCGGCACGTCGGCTGGATCCGAGACGTCGCATGGCTTGCGGAATCCGGCAACGGCGGCCCGGCGACGATCTGCCGAGTGTGGGGTTGCCGCAAGGGGGCGGAGCCCTAGTGGTCAACGGCGTCGTGTGCCGGCTGCGGGTGCTCATCTAGCCATTGTTGACAGTCGCCACGGGCGGCTGGCACTATGGCGGGATGAGTTCATCGCTAGGGTCCGCAAATGCGCTGCCGACAGCCTTCAACTGTCCACTGAAACGGGGTAACTCCAATTGCCATATAGAAGAGTTTTGCGGCGAAGCGTCCTGGTGCTGATATACTTGAGTCTGAACGGGCTTGAGGTCGCTGCCGCGCCGCTGAACGAGTACAAACGAGCACTGGTTGAGTATTATGGTGCAGTGGGCTTCCATCCGCTACTGCTGCCCCAGGGGCATCGCGTCGGAGACGTAGTCGACATTCAGACGCTGGCGGTGGTGAGGAGGCAGGAAACGTGTTTCCCTGGACTCAAGACGGAGCCAACCGGACGCAACGTATCGCTGCCGTCTGTGACGCAGCTGGAGAACAGGGCAGCAAGTTTCTGGGTGCGGCTGAAATTTGTCTTGGGCTTGGAGGTGAGTGCGGAGGACACGCGGCGAGTCCTTCTGCACCTTAGTGACGTGTCTGTGGAATTCACGGCTATCGAGGCGCTTCGGAATGCACTCGATGATCGGTGCTCAGAGCTGCGGCCGGTATTCGAGAAGAACCGGATGGCGTGGTCAATGGGCCGTCGCGTCAACGTCGTCGCTGCCATCCTCAAAGGGCGTGTCCGAACCATATTCTCTTATTCAGCCGGTGTGCAGGCTGAGGCGCGTCTGGTGAATCTTGCGAAATTACTGGGTGTTGGATCAAGACAGCTACAGGAGCTGTCGCCGGAGTTGGCGGCCACACTCGGGCTGTCGGAGCGCGTGAATGTCACCGACCTAGCTGAGGAGGCTCGGACAGTGGCCTATCAACCGGCGACGATTTTCAGACCGCGCCTAGGCGCAAGCAAGAATAAAGAGATTGAGGTGGAGCCCTTTGACCCTAACAACGAGGTTCACCGCGAGCGCCTCGGTAATCTCGCGCGTACATGGGCGGATGACCCCAACGTAGGGAAATGATTGGGGAGATGCGTACCATGGAGCAATTTAGATCGCATCTTTTGGCGCTCCTCGTGGCCACCGTGTCGTTGTGTATTGCCACAAACGTAAAGGCACAGGATAGCGTCGAACGATGTACGGGTCTGTCGGTCCCCGTTGCGATCGAGCAACCCTTTCTGGATAGGTTTAAACTCGAGTTGGCTCAGCTTTCGGGGGGAGACACCAGCACAGTGCGGGAGTTGAAGCGGCTCTTGGGTTACGCGGAGGTCAAGCTACAGGAACTCAGGCGGGAAGCTCTGGCCGATTCGCTTGTGTTCGCGCGCACGGTGGAACGAATGTTAGAGGTAGACCGCGAAGCAGTCAGCGCCCAGCCGGAGTTGGTCACCGCTTGGGCGCGGTTCCGACTGGCCCTCATCCAATCGCTATGGGCGGGTGACTGCCTCGGCGAGGCCGAAGAACTAATTGCAGCGGCACGTACGTGGCCGATCACCGATCCGAGCGTCGCAGTTAGCGTGATCGTTTCGCATGGTGGAACGCTGACCAAACTGGGTCGCTTGCACGAAGCGATCGAGGCGCTACGCCCTTTGCTGGAGGCCGAAGGTGCACCAAAAACCTTCACGGAACTGCGCGCACGTTTCGCGGCATTGAACAACCTTACCACAGCTCTGCGACAAAGTGGTGAGCGCACCAAGGCAGCGCGTGTCTACCGGCGGATCCTTACGCTGTTTACGGATTCAGCCAGCACGGCGCTAGTGCAGACGGCAGATGCACGACCCACCTACGAGTTGGATATTGCGATACTGTATCTGAACCTTGGTGCACTCGCTCTATACAACCAGGACACCGAAGAGACGTGGACTTATCTTCAGAAGGCACACGCCGCCTTGGAGCGTGCCGGACAGACCGAGAGTTATGCCATGGTGATTTGGTTCCGGACCGCTGCAGACTACAAGAAGGACATCGGCGACGAAAATTCGGCCCGCGAATACCTTCGTAAGGGCCTGGAGTTGGCCAAGCGGGTTGTGCCCAATTCAAAGGCTCTGCATTCGCAGCTGTCGCGACGGCTTCAGCAGATCGGGGTCGTCGATTCGACAGCGATCCAGAAGCTCCTTGAGTACGAGAAGGTATTGGAGGGTCGTGAGGACGCCGATTGGAATGCGAAGGTCAAGAGCGCCGAGGCGCTTTCGGATGCTTTCTCAGAACTGCGCGATTGGGGCCGCGCCGTCGAATGGGCGCGCATCGCTTATGGCCGGATGCAGGCCGTCTCGGCAGGCCCCACGGTTCAGTTGGCTATGACCCAGCAGAAGCTGTCTTCAGCGTTGGCTCACTCTTGGCAGAATACAAAGGCCTACAAACAGCTTGCGGAGGCCTACGAGATGTCGCGGGCGGCAGCTCGCACGGTGCGCGGGGTCGGTGAGCGCGAGGCGATCGGGTGCCGGGTCGGACAAGAGCGCAACCCGAAACTTATCGATGTGATTCGTGAGTGGCACGGAGTTTTGTCGAGTATCTTGTTGCAAATGCCCGAAATCAAGCGCACGCCGCTCGAAGCCGAGATTGCGAACGAGGTGCTTGGCCTTGTACAGGCGCACGAGACGGACCGGATTGGCGCGGCGACGATGCAGGCGGCGGTACGCAGACGGACCGCCAACCGCGATTTGGCGAAGAACTACGAAGATTGGTTGAAGAAGAAATGTGCGCTGGAGGAGGAATTGAGCCAATTGTCAGCCGCAACCCATCCTGACCAAGCATCGTTGGCGTCCAAATTCCGGCGCTTGGCCGAAATCGATAATGCCGTGAACGCCGCCCTGTCGGCGCTGCCCCGATCCTTGGCGTTTGCGCTGTCCCGCGGTCGCGAAATCTTTGCGGTCGATGAGTTGGGTGAGCTGCTGCGTCCTGGGGAATCAATGTTGGCCTTTCGCATTGGCGATCAGTTCAGTGTTGCGAGTCTAGTCATTCGTCACGGCAGCAAATCCACGACTGTGACCGTTCCTCTTCCGAACGCGACCTTCGATGGTGTGAAGGTTGCGGTGTCGAGGATCCTGGATGCGATCGAGGCCGGTAAACCCCTGGGTCCACAACAAGAATTGCTGTCCGACATGCTTCGCATGGAGGAACTGCAGCCGTTGATGGTTCGGTTCGGCGTCGAACATATCTTCGTCGTACCGGACGGCCACTTACGACGGCTGCCGTCGCATTTGCTGCCTGTTGGAAGGGCACGCCTCGGGGATTTGGCCAATAGTTCGATCATCGCGTCGATTTGGGGATTTGTTTGGCTCCGGCAGGTGCTTCCCACCACCGCGCGATCAAGAGTCGTCTTTGCGATTGGCGATCCTGAGTTGCACCACGTCCCGTGCCAGGTGATTCAACAACCGGAAAAAACGATTCATCACGAGGTCATGTGTTTGGGGAAGCCGGGTGGCTTGCAAGGCCTGTTGCACGGAGCGCAGGAGCTTCTAGGCGGACCTGCACCCGTTACAGGGCCAGAGGCTACACGGGAGGCGATGCTCGGGCCAGTGCCGCAAACGGCCGGGATACTTTTGTTCGGTACACACGGCTTAATTCCGGAAGAAAAGGAGATCAGCTATCTAAGTGAACCGGCCCTCGTGCTGACCCCCAATCAGACAGATTTAGAAGAGGATGGGCTGTTGTTGGCCAGCCAAGTGGCAGAATTGCTCTTGGACGATAGCTGGCTCGCAATCTTGGCCGCATGTCGAACCGGTACTCCAAGTGGGACTGACGTCTCAAATGGGTTGACCGGGTTGGCGTTGGGTTTCATAGCAGCGGGGACTGATGCCCTTTTGGTTACCCATTGGGCAACATACGTGGATGCGACGCGTGAGGTTGTGTTGTCAATGCTTCGACGGATGGCGGAAGATTCGGAATTGACGTTGGCCGCGGCCCTGGACGACGCGATGCACGCCTATGCTAAGGCGCACCCAAAAACCCGTCATTGGGGTGGGTTTTCGATCCTGGGCGACGGCACGGTCACAATGCCCCCCCGGTGACGTGTGGCGGGATATCAGATTCGAACGCGCTTAGCCCGTATTGGCCAACGAGCGCGCGTTACTGAGCCATCGTGCATGTAAGATTGCCGTCAAGCGCGAGACAAGCAATGCAGTGATCCACATCATCGGTTGGCCCGGCACGGCTTGGCGAGGTCGTTACCGAGCGCCCCTCCTACCCGGCCATGCGGTCGGCCACTCGGCCACTAAGCCTTTCGGTGGCACCGTGATAACCCGGACGGGTGGAGGGTAGAGAACGGTGACTGTGCGCAGATAATGATGAGTTGCGCGCACCTACCCACCGACAGGGCATTCCACTGTACCACCGAAGGCTTACCGGCCGCCCGAGGCGCCGGTAGAGTCGAGGACTGGCGCGCCAGCGTTAGGGTCCGGTGGTAGTTCCGTAGCTTTCGCTCCGGGCCTCAGTCCGGCTCCCATAGCCACGTTTCCAGTCCCCGCTCATCAAACCGGACGTGCGGATTTCCCGCATCCGGCTTTCGGACGAGATCATGCCTTCGCCCACGGAAGGCCCTTCGTAGTACTGCCAAGGCGAGCGAGGCCGTATTCGTTCCACAGCCTGCCATCCGGGAACTGCACATATTTCCCGCCCCGCACTTGGTGTTTCCGACAGAGCCACTGGCGCAGCCGCCGAATCGCATGGCGATCCACGGCGTTGTAGGCGGGGCTCACTTGGCCGAGACAGAAGTAGGCGGCCCAGCCGGTCATGAGCCGGTTCAGGCGTTCCACCACCATCTCTGCCGTTTGTCGGCCATAGCCATATGCCGTGATGTCGCTGATTTTGCGGCAGACGTTCTGGACGCTTGCCTTGCTGGGTCGGGTTCCGATGTAGTCCCCCTTGCCGTTCGGGCGATGGTTGCGTCCAATACGGTACCCGAGGAACTGCAATGGTTCCTCGGGGCACCGCAAGCCTCGGGTTTTCCGTTCGTTGACCGCGAGCTTCAGACCCGCCATGAGCCGCTCGACCCCCTTCAGCATTTCCGCCGCCGGGGCCTTGCCGAGCACACAGAGGTCGTCGGCATAGTTCACGATTTCCGAACGGAAGCGCTGGGCATAGCCCAACACCTTCCAGCCCAGTATGAAACGCCGCATGTAGACGTTGCTGACCAGGGGCGAGATCGGGGAACCCTGCGGGGTCCCTTTCCTCTCCCTGCGCGCCCGGTTCGTGCGGCGCTTGCCGCCCTTGCCGTCGTCCTCCTCCACCGGCATTTCCAGCCATGCCTTGATGAGCTTGAGCATCCGCCCGTCGCTGATGCGCCGGGCGAGACTCTTCAGCAGCTCGGCATGCGGTATCTCGCCGAAGTAGTTGGCCAGATCGCAGTCAACAACCTCGTTGTGCCTCTCATTCAGAAGGCGATGGACGCGGTTCACCGCGTCATGGGCGCTCCGTCCCGGCCTGTAGGCGTACTGCTCCGGTTGCAGGTCCGCTTCGAAGATCGGCTCAAGCACGAGCAAGGCCGACGTCTGCGCCACCCGGTCCCGTATGCAGGGGATGCCCAATGGCCGGAGTTTGCCAGGCTGTTTCTTCGGGATGAGAACTTGCCGCACCGGCTTCGGTGTGTACGTCCCATCCTTCAGTTCCCGCGCCAGTTCCCCAAGCCAGCGCCCCACGCCATACGACTCGATGCCCGCGAAGGTCTCTCCGTCCACCCCGGCCGAGCCACCGTTGCGGCGGACCTGCCTCCAGGCTTCAGCGAGAAAGTCCTCGCGCCACACCTTGTCGATCAGCGCGTGAAAGCGCCGTCCGGGTTCTTCCTTGGCTTTCGCATGTAATACGGTCTGGAACTTCCGAACCTTTTCCGACCCTGGTAGGCTTTCGCCAGTGGTCATGCCTTCCTTCCTTTCCGTATCCCTCTCGAACCGGGGCTCCTTCCCTCCACCGGCATTACCCGGCTTCCGCAGTACTACGAGCCCCTCCGCCACCCTGCCGGCCCGGCCTGCCCCTCACGGGGTTCCGGTTGGTGTGTGCGCACCACCGACAGGGCTTCCCGTGTTGCTCCCCTCTCCCTCTTCCATGCGTGCCGCCGCCACTACCCCGGCGGAACCGGCCGGTGCTCGTGTCGTTCTCTTCCCGGCCGGTGGCAGCCTTCCCCAAACAACAGGCGGGTCGGCTCCCGCATTACACGTTTCGAGGCCTGCTCGGCGTTCACTCGCGTTGCGGCCCGCATGGTCGCTAGACCGCCCAAGGCGATCCGTTTCACCGGAGTGCTTCAAGCCATGTCGTCACCTCCATGACCCGCTCCGATTGCTACCGGCTGGAACGACAGTTGCCGGGCGGGGTTCGCACCCGCTGAGAGATGGTGCCTTTCCACGGCACGCTGTTGACCATGTGTTGATTGTTCGTGAGGGCATCATCCGGTCCTTCAAGAGAAGGTTTTTACTTCATAGTTTTCGGGTAGTTACGGGCGGTTGGCGGTAGGGTAAACTCTACAAGGCCAAGTTTCAAACCCGCCCGTGCGCCGCACTAGCGCGACGCTTTGGCGAGGACCCGGATCAGGTCGTCCGCCTGCGGGTTCTTGTACTTTCTCAGGAGCAGGATATCCCGCGGCGAGATATCGGGCTGCCCGTAGTAGGTTCGATTGTCGGTCCGGTTGATGGCCACGATCCCGCCCTTGATGACGAGGCCGGCGAATATTCCCTTGACGCGGGAGAACGAAAAGATGTCGAAGATCTCGGCCTTGGCTCCGATCCCTTCGGGACCCACGCTGATGCTGGCGTCGGCGCCGAGCTGGAACTTGTCGTTGAGGAATCTCCTCAAGCCTCGTTCGGTCATGATCATGAGGATGGCCTGGCCGCCGGCGGCGCCGAACTGGAGACCGAAAGAAACGGACCCCACGTCGTAGAAGGCCGGATTGCTCCACGTACCCGCGGCGTCCTGGGCCAGCAACACGCCCCTGCCTCCGGAGCCGCCGAAAAAGAACCCTCCCCTGACCAGCACCGGCATGATGAGAAGCCCCTTGGCGTAACGAACGTTCTCCCGGAACCACGTCATCCGCGGATCCCTCTCGAAGTCACGGAACGTGAACTGGGCCTTCGTCACCCTCTGAGCCAGGTCTTCCTCGGTGACCTGCTGCGCGATCGACGGGACGGCGAACAACGAAGCAAACAGGAACAAGACCGCGAGGGATACCAGGAACCTCTTCATTGGATGCCCTCCATATCCCGAATCTAACACGTGGGGCGGGGATAAGAAACGAAAGCGACCGGTGACGGCTGCGCGGCTCCATTATCGGCGCCGCAGGACGAAGTACCGGTCTCCGCCGGCCATCAACTCCTTCACGACCTGAAGCTGCCAATCGGCGTTGGCCGGGCCGTAAATCGCCTCCGCGGCGTCGCCGGCCAGAAGCACGGCGGAGCCCGGATGGTCCCGCAGGAAGCGCTCGATCGCCGCCTCGGTGTCCAGAAGCTCCACGTTGCGCCGTGAATAGAACCCGAACGCGGCCATCTTGGCCCGCCCCCGGCGCGGATTGGCGAGCCCGACCACGGTTTCCGAGCCGACGTTACCGGCTATCCAGCGTCCCGCCGGCTCGTAGGTCTTGACCGGATTGAACCGGGGCATGAACCAGCACAACACGAGGAAACAGATCGGGGCGATACCGATGGCGAGCCGGCACAATGCCCGCGACAGGTCGGGGTAGCGCCGCGCGCGCAGGACCCAAAGGCCCGCGACGACGCTCACGAGACCGATCCCGAGACCCGGCGCCCGAAGACTCCCGGCAACCGCCGTCTCCGACGGATCCAGCGCGAACCGCTGCACCAGCAGGTCCACGCCCAGGGCCGCCGACAGCAGGATGCCGCCCAGGAGGACCAGGAGGGAACCCGCGAGCACGGCCGCGACCGTGGCGAAGCGACGCTCGATCCCGCCGAACCCGGCCCGTCCGCCGACAACCGCCGCGACCCATTGCCCGACGAAGAGCGCGGCCGCCGGGTAGGCGGGCAACAGGTACAGTTGGCGCTTGGTCGCGGCAACGGAAAGGAACGCGAAGAATACTCCGAACCACCACAGCAACAACTGCTGCCGGGGGTCGCTCCAGGCCCGCTTGCGCCAGATCCACCACAACGCCAAAGGCAGCAGCAGGCTCCACGGCGCCATGTCGTGCCATATCGTCGCGGCGTAGTAGTAGACGGGACGGGCATGCCCGCGGGATCCGCTTGCGAAGCGCGCCACGTTCTGTTGCCAGAGCTCGTGAAGGACGTTGCCCGCACCGGTTTGATACGCGCACGCGATGAACCACGTCAGGTACAGCGCCAAGCTCACCAAGGCGAGGGGAGCGAGCATGACGAGCGGACGCCACTCCCGCCGTGCGCCGTGCCACAGGCACAGCACCAGGCCGGGAAGCAGGAGTCCCAAGGGACCCTTGGTCAGCATGGCCAGACCGAACAGGACGAACCCCGCCACCCGCGCCGGCAACCACGGCGCCGGGCCGGCGCCGCACGCGTAGACCAGGAGCCCGGAGGCGATGAACAGGCTGAACAGCATGTCCGGACGGTAGCCGACGGCCTGGAGCGCGAACTGGGGGAACGTCAACAGCACGAAACCCGCCCACAGCCCGGCGGAAGGCCCGAACCAGCGCGAGCCCATGGCGCACGTGACCAGCGCCAGGGCAATGGCGCCCAGGGCCGAGGACAACCGCAACGACACCTCGCTCATGGCGCCGAGCATGGCGGAGAAGAGGGAGCCCGCCCAGTAGATCAACGGGGGATAGTCGAGCCACACGACCCCCATGCGGCGCGGCACGATCCAGTCCCCGCTCAGGTACATGGCGAGGGCGGTCTGGGCGACGTTGGGCTCGTTGGGAAACCACAGGTCGCGCAACCCGAGGCAGGTTACGTAAAGGACCGTTCCGAGAGAGGCCAGGAAAAAGTAGCGGTGACGCTCGAGGGCGCTCAAAGGCGCGTTAGTGTCCTGTTCGGCCAAGACACTAGAACTCCGTGCCGACGCCGGCCGCCCGGGCCTTGTCGTGGGCCAACCGCGCCAGCGCCATGTATCCCACGCCCTGATCGCTGTTCTGCTTGAAGAGGGTGACGTCCCGATCGCTGCGGCGTCCCTGGACCTTGCCGGTCACCAGGGCGCTCAGGTCCTTGACGTCCTCCCAGGTGATCACGCCGTTCTGCACGGGTTCCAGCAGGTCGCCCTGCTCGTCCTGGATGCCCTGCTGCACGAGGGTCGCCACGATCACGTCGGCCCGGGCCAGCACCTCGTCGTCCAGCTCCCGGCGCGGGCGGCTCACCAGCCCTTCCATCAGCAGCTCCTTGTTGCTGCCGACGATGGAGGTGACGTGGACCCCCTCCTGGAGCCACCGCCCGAAGACCACGGGGAAATTGCTGCCGGTGGCGCAGACGATGATGTCCACGTTCCGGGCCGCGTCCTCGGGCCGTTCCACGGGCTTGAGCTCCGCGTCCACGTAGGGTTGCATGGTCTCGCAGAAGGCGCGCCGGTTGCCGGCGTCGCGGCTGTAGACCTTGACCTCGGCGATGGGCCGGATGGCGCACATGGCCTCCAGGTGGCGCCGGGCCTGGCGCCCGCTACCGAGGATCCCCAGCACGCGGGCGTCCTCCCGCGCCATGCGCCGGGTGCCGACGGCGCTGGTGATGGCGGTCTCGGTGGCGAACTCGTCTTCCGCAGTCTGGCGCCGGTAAAGCGGCGGGCAGCCGGCGATGACCGCCAGCAGCTCGCCGGTCTCGCTGTCGTAGCTGACGTAGACCCGCTTCCCCACGGCTCCGTAGCTCTGGTCCTCGGCGGTGTAGTTATGGCGTTCGTAGTGGACGAAGGTCCCGGCCACGCCCAGGGGCACGCACCCCCCTGAATGAACGGTAATGCGGCGGTTGTCCGCCAGCATCCGCTGGCGCGGCAGACTGAAGATGGGGTGGTCCACCTGCGAGGCGAACCCCTTCTCCATGGCATCGACGGCCTCGGTGATGGAGATGAGGCCCTCGAGCTCTTCAGACTTGATGAACAGTGCCATAACCGGCAGCCCTAGTATCCGGTCGCCCAGGACAGGCTGATGAAGGTGCGCAGTACGGACACCGGGCGCTACCCGTGGGCCCGGGTGAACTCCAGCGCGCGCTCGCACACGTTCTCGGTGGTCTGGTCCGGCGGCATGACGTTCCAGAACTCCCCGTTGGGCAGGCATTCGCGCAGGTAGTGAGCCCCGGAGGTGGCGTGGGAGGGATCGTCCCCCGGCATGATGACGGCCGGCGCCTTGATGCCCATGACCTCCTCGGGCGTGGCGCCGGTGGCGGTGTCGCGGTCGAACAGGTCCGGGCCGCTGCTGGCGATGATGCCCATGTAGCGCTCGGGGTCTTCGTCGGCGAAGCGCTCGGCGAACCCGCTGTCCCGGGCGATGACCGAGGCCCAGGGGCCGGACTCGGGGTCGGTCCAGAAGGTGGTCCCCTTGGAGGCCCGGTCGACGACGCCCTGCACGCCGTTTTCCCGCACGAAGTTCAGGTGGGCGGCGAAGCGCGCCTGGCTCGCCGTCTTCCAGCGGTATCCGCCCACCGGCCAGTGGAGGATCATGCCGCGGGTCGCCTCCGGGTAGTTGACGCCGAAGGAAAGGGCCACCGAGCAGCCCATGCAACCGCCCATGACGAAGGCCGAATCGATTCCGAGGCGGTCCATTAAATCCTGCAATTTTGCCGTCTGGGTGTACCTACCGCACATGGTGATGACCGTTGTCTGTTTTTGTCATGGTTTTCGCTGTGTTAAGCTTCTCATCCCAAAGTTCACCTGTCTGTATTTCAACGACATGCGCAGACTCCGACTACCCCTGAATTGATTACTGTCGATTGCGTTTCGATGACGGATCGGTTAAGCTCCTCACAGGCTTACGGAATGAACTCGTGAGCCCGGATCCGAGACCGGAGGAGCGCCGTCCATGCCCCGACAAGGGCCCATCAAGCTGACCAAACGCGCCGTTGACGCACTGTCGATCGAGTCCGGCGATACCGTGATTTGGGACCGCGACCTTCCAGGCTTCGGCATACGCGTCTACGTCTCCGGGCGCAAGGTCTGGTGCGTCCAGACGCGCGGTCCTGCGGGCGGGCCGAAGCGCTTCGCCCTGGGCCGCTACGGAGAAATGGCGGCTGACGAGGCCCGGCGCAAGGCGGCGGACGTGATCGACCGCATCAAGCGCGGCCTCGACCCGGACCCGCCAGAGCCCGCTCCCGAGCCCACTGTTGCCGAACTCGCCAAGCGTTACATGGAGGCGCATGTCCGGGTGAACTGCCGCCCGGGGACGGTGGAAGCCTTCGAGCGGTTGGTGCGGCTGTATGTCGTGCCGGAGTTGGGGAACCTGCGGCTCTCGGAGGTGGACCGCCCACAGGTCCTGGCGCTGCACCACAAGTTGCGCGACAAGCCCTATCAGGCGAACCAAGCCGTGACGGTGCTTGCCAGGATGTTCCGCCTTGCCGAGGCCTGGGGCATGACGCCGCCGCGGCGCAATCCGTGCCGGTCGTTGCGGCGCTACAGAGAGAACCGCCGCGAGCGGTTCCTCACCCCCGGGGAATACCGCAAGCTCGGCGACGTACTCGACGAAGCGGAGGCCGACGGCTCGGTGTTTCCGTCCGCCATCGCCGCGATCCGTTTGCTGCTGCTGACCGGCTGCCGCAGGAACGAGATCGTGACGCTCAGGTGGGACGACGTAGACCGGACGGCCGGAGAGCTGCACATCCGCGACGGCAAGACGGGGCACCGCCGAGTGCCGCTGACCCCGGCCGTGGAAGTGGTGCTCGAACGCATCCCGCGCATCGAAGGCAACCCGTGGGTGATCACCGGGCAGAAGGCCGGGGGTCATCTCAAGAACCTCGACGCGGTCTGGCTGCGGCTGCGCGAGCGGGCGGGGCTCCATGGCGTGCGGATTCATGACTGCCGGCATTCGTACGCGTCGCGGGCGCTGGCGCTGGGCGAAGGGCTTCCGATGATCGGCAGGCTGCTTGGCCATCGCAAGGTGACGACGACCGCACGCTATGCGCACTTGGCGCGGGATACCGAGAAGGCGTCAGCGGCGAAGGTCGGAGGCAGCATCGGCGCCGACCTTCTGCCGCCACGCGTGGGTGCGGACTGAGGCGCTGGGGAATCGACATGGCGAAGCTCACCACGACGACGATCTCGAAACGTACCGTCGAGGCCCTCAAGGTGGGGAAGGACACCGTTTTCTGGGATTCGGAGCTCTCGGGCTTCGGCGTTCGGGTGTACCCGTCGGGGAGCAAATACTACGTTGTGCAGACCCGCGCGGACGGGAAGGCGGCGAAGCGGGTGACGGTGGGTCGTCACGGGATCGTCACGGCGGAGGAAGCGAGGCGCCGTGCGGCGCTCATCATCGCGCGCATCAAGGCGGGCGAGGAGCCGGCGCCGGAGCCGCTGGCGGTGACGCTCGCCGACAGCCCTACAGTGGGCGATCTCGCCAAGGTGTATCTCGACGAGCACGTGGCGGTGCGATGCAAGCCGAAGACCGCGGCGATGTACCGCCTGATCGTCGACAGGCATCTCCTGCCCGCGCTCGGCAAGACCCCGGCGCTGGCAGTCGATCATGCACGGGTGACGGAGTTGCATCATTCGCTGCGCGCGACCCCGGTGATGGCGAATCAAGTGGTCGGCACGCTCTCGCGCATCTGGAACGCGGCCGAAAACCGGGGCATGGTTCCCGAGGCGAGCAACCCGTGCCGGCTGGTGGTGAAGAACCGCGAACGCAGGCGCGAGCGGTTCCTGAGCGAGGAAGAGTTCCGCCGGCTCGGCCGGCTGCTCGCCGAAGCCGAAACCCGCAAGGGGGTGTCGGTGCATGCGGTCGCGGCGATCCGTCTGCTCCTGCTGACGGGCTGCCGACGCAACGAGATCCTGACCATGCGCTGGGACGATGTGGACCTCGAAGCGCGCGAGTTGAACCTTGTCGATTCCAAGACCGGCGCGCGAACCGTGCCGCTGTCGCCGGAAGCCGTCGAGGTGCTGCTCAACATCCCCCGCGTGGATGGCAACCCGTATGTCATTCCGGGCAAGATCCGGGGCAGGCACCTGCGAAACCTGAACGATCCCTGGAGCCTCATCCGCAAGCGCGCCGGGATAGAGGACATGCGGCTCCACGACTGCCGGCATTCGTTCGCCTCCAGAGCGCTCGCTTTGGGCGAAGGATTGCCGATGATCGGAAGGTTGCTCGGTCACGCCCAGGTGGAAACCACCGCCCGGTATGCGCACTTGGCGCGGGACTCGGTGCGTGAGTCCGCCATCCGCATCTCCGACAGCATCGCGACCGATCTTCTGAAGGGATACGTTCAGAAAGACGACGCCCACGCGTGACGCGCCCCGGAAACTCGGCGACGCATTCTCGTGAGCGCCATCGAGCACAAATGGAGGAGGCCCCTATTACCAGCGTCAGTTAAGCACCTACTTTACCAAGCTTTTTTGCTGGCATTCCTCCGACCGTTCCTATCACCGTAAGCGAGTCGCAAGCCGTTTGGGTACAATTTGGAATGCTCCGCATGGCAGCGTGCTGTGTCCGTGGCGGGACAGGTTAGTCGCAGACATATATCCGGTCTCTCGGTGGAAGTGGTCACTCGCGGGCTCTGACGGGGTTCCGCACGTCAAGTAATTTCGCGGTCTCGAAGCCCTGCGCACTTTCTAGGCTCACGGGGTGTCGGTCCGATCTGTTTCTCCATCACTGCACCTCATGCCTGCGCTCGTTCCACCCTTACTGCGTAGAATTCACTCTGTCGCATGAGTTGCGGCTCAGGTCGCGGCCAGACTTTCCGCCAGTTCGGCGAGCGAGTTAACGCCGGCGGCGAGGGCAACCTCCAGCTTCCGTTGTGGAACAAAAAGGTACCGCCACTGTCCGTACTTCGTCCCGCTCATCTTCTCACACCACAGATGTGCCGCCTCGGTCTTGAGCGCGGTATTCGGGCGGATCTCTCCCTTGGTCTCCGCGACCCACATCACCTCACGACCATCGGCGTCACGCGCTGCGACAATGAAGTCTGGGAAGTACTGCCGCGGCCGGTTGTTCTCGTAATAGGTCACCGAGAACCCGAGGCGCTCGTTTTTGAAGTAACGGACGACATCCTTGGCGCGATCGAGAAAGTCCGCGAAGTGCTTCTCGAGATCTGTATGGCAGGGCACCTTGTTAGTGTGGCAGCGCTTGCCGTTCGCCACGATGCCAGTCCACTGGAAGCGACGCACGTTCGCTGTGTCCAGCCACTCGGGGTGTCCGAGAACCGGTACCGCTTCCATCCCGACCGAGCCCGCGCCGCGGATCGCGGTGTCCAGCGCATCGAATGCCCGTCGCTGCCAGTAGTAGATTCCGATGTCTCGAAGATCACTCCGGACGCCACCAGACTCCATAGTGACAACACGGGAGTCGAGATACCGACGCGACACGTCCAGCAACTCGTCGAAGGTCGGCCCGATGCCAAGGTCTGACGCCGTTCCTGGATTGGTCTCCCAAAATAGTTCCTCAGCCATCCGAAAGGCGGTACGAACCACTGGCCACTCGTTGCGGAACTCCTCAAGGGTCATGATCGCCTCGGGTACGCCCCCCACGACGGGACGCACATGCACGTTTGGCGGTGTTTCCTTAGGATTGAGCGTCACTTGCGGCATGTCCTCGACCCGCACGAGGTCCGCCAACGTGTCGGTCACCCCGACTGCCCACGAGCGTACGTTCGGCACGGCGACACGGAACTTGGCCTTTTTCGCGTCGGGTTCGATCCAGTGGAGATCCTTGCCCCACTTGCCCGTCCGAGTCCGCTTGCGCTTCTCGACTGGAAAGCCGACGAACGGAATGCCAAAAGCATCGACAGTCTCTTCGCCTCCGTCCGGGCGCTCATCGAGCGGCTGCTGCAGGATATCGTAGTTCGTGCGCCGCAAGCCACGTCCGATGATCTGCTCGGTCAACAGAGGAGATCCGAAAGCGCGGAGGCCCAGGATATGCGTGACACTCTTTACGTCCCAGCCCTCGGAGAGCATGTTCACGCTCACGATGGCGCGCACGTGCTCACCGGGTTTCCCGTTTGCGCCAACCGTGTTCACCATTTCGCGAATCACGGCCTCCCTCCCCTTGTCAGCGTCAAACACCTTCGTATCGATCTGGATCGTCACCCACCGCGTGCGATCCTCGTCGTCAGGGTTCCGCAGTAGAGCGTGCTCGCGGGTCAGGTGCTCGAATAGCCAGGACGCGCGATGGGCGCTGTCAGCGACGCACAGGAGCACCGGGCTCGGTCCACGCGCGAAGTCGAACGAACTCGACCACTCGTCGTAGTCCTTCTTCCACGATGAATAGATGCTCGCGATTGCTCCCTTACAGGCACGCAGATACTCCTCCTTGGTCTTCGCGTCCTTCACCAGATCCCACAGGTCGAGGTACACGCGTCCTTGCTCGTCGGGATCGGGGAGTCGCACTACCTTGACCAGCCCGGACTCAAAGGCATCATAGACCGAGAAGTCGCAGACGAGCCACTCGTAAAGCGTGCCCTCGGGTTTGGGAGAGCCGGAGCCGTACCAAGGCGTGGCGGAGAGGTCAAGCACCAAGGAGAGCCGTGCGGCTTTCGAGACGCGCTCAAGGATCCGGCTCCATTTGATGTAGCCCGGTTCCTCTCCCTTCTTCGTCCGCTTCTCGCCGTAGACGTGGTGTGCCTCGTCGTTGATGACCACTAGGTCGCGCCACCCGCCGAGCATCCGCCGGACCACCGCGTTCGGATCCTGCCGGGCGCGACGCTGCATTGCACGCAGTACCGCCTGCGGGATGAATCGGCCTTCCTCGAGTGACACTTGGCCCTCGCCGACCCAGTCGTCGCGCTTCCCCTCAAGCGGGATACCCTGCCAGTTGCGAACCAGCACCTCTGGCCGGAACTCCTCGCGGTACTCCGGCGGCACGATGTCGAAGGCGTCATAGAGATTGTGCTCGCCTCCGGCATCGAGCCCGTCGCCGCGGGGCACACCGCTGACTCGGTCGCGCACCGTGAGGTTCGGCACAAGCACCAGGAAGTTGGCGGAGAGCGACGAACCACTCACCTTGCGCTTGTGCAGCGTAGACCAAGTGACGAAGAGCGCCATCACCACGGTCTTGCCAGTGCCCGTCGCGAGCTTCAGCGCGTAACGCAGCAGTTCGCCGGTCTCCGGCATCTTGCGACGGCCCTGCACCTCGTACAAGTAAATGACGCTTTCTACCGCCTCTTGCTGGCAGAAGAAAAAGCGCTTGGCCGTCGCCCGACGCTCTTCGTCGCGTTCGAACCACCACTCAAGCAAGCGCCGCGTCACGGCCGCAGTCCCCGGGTATCCGGCCTGACGCCACTCGCGCACCTCCTCGCGGAGCTGGTTGACGAAATCGTTTCGCTGTTCCGAACTGGAGAGCAGATCTTCAAAGAGCCCCGCCTCCTTGCCGACAACGCCCGCGATGCCGCCCTTCGCATCCTTCGCGGAGGCGAGGAAGCGCATCGACGGGCGCCTACCCACCGCGAGCTTTGACCGGCCGCCGCTCAAGAGCTGGTAGTGTTTCTCCGGTTCCCGAAACGCGTCGCAGATGACGACGCGGTCGACAACGTAGGCCATCGCGGCGTCTCCCTACGTCAGGTCGCGGACGACGGTGGACTCGTTGCCGAATACGTCCACGACCTTGACCGCGATGCGTTGGTGACCGCGCGCATGGAAGGGTTCCGAGTCAAGCTTGAGCGCGAACTCCTCCGCATCTACCTCGGCCTTGAGCGCAGCCGTAATGTTCGGCTTTTTCTTGAAGTCAAAGAACATCTGGCAGTCGACGAAGCAGTCGCCATCGTAGTCCTCGTCGAGGTACCAAGCCGAGACGTAGCCTGAGTCGGCCGCCTTGTACTCCGTGGTGCGGCGCTTCCGATCAAAGAGCGCGACGCCGTTAAGCGTTATGCGGACCTGCTCTTCCTTGCCGGCCACTGCGGCCACCACTTCGATGTCCGGCAACGCCAGCGGCGAGAAGAGCATCTCCGGTCGTGTTGCCTTGAGCCCTTCGGCGAGTGTGTCCGGACGGATCATGATGAGTTCTACCTTGATCTTGCCGCGCTTCTCTAGCGCAGACTTGACCTCGCCTGCATTCGCCTCGAACGCCCAGCCGAGCACGTGCACTTCGAGGATGCCCGACGCGAGTGCGTCCTGGACGGCGTCGTTGATCTGTTTGCCGGTAACGCGGCCTGAGAGCGGCCCTACAGAGATCGCGATCTTTTCCTTCTCCGTTTCCGCAACCGCGTGTACTAGGCCGGTCGCTCCCTGAATCGCGGCGTCCTTGAGGTAGAGGCGACAGATCGTCTCGATGTAATTTTCAAGCTTCGCCGCCTCGCCGACGTGTGCCTCACGAACGACATAGCCTTTCCAGTCCTCGATTGAGTAGCGGCCGAGCGTCATTACTTCGAAAGGGCCACAGACACGGACGGCATTTTTGTCGACCTCAGGCCGGTCGACCAGTTCCACCCTCTCGGGCTCGAGGTCGTAGGCGAGACTCTTGAGCGTCACGCGGACGACGGTCTCACAGAGGAAGCCGGTCGATATGGCGCCGTTGCGGGTCTTGTAGTGTTCGAAAGTGGCTGATAGGAGCCGCTGGCGGGCGACGTTGATAGCGACGCGCGAGGTGTCGCACGTGATCCAGCGCCGACCGAGCTTCTCGGCGCAGGAGGCGGTGGTGCCAGAGCCGCAGGTGGGGTCGAAGACGATGTCCCCCGGATCAGTGGTCATGGCGATACAGCGGTCGACGACCTTGGGCGAAGTCTGCACGGCGTACAGCTTCACGCTGCCGAACCCGCTTATGACTGTGTCATCCCAGACGTTCGATAACGGTGTGCACGGAAAGTCTTCTGCAAAGCGCTTGTATCGGAGGCGCTTACCGATCGGGTAGACCCGGCCCTTTGAGATCAAGCTGTTCAGTCCCTCTACAGACGTTTTCCAATGAGTATTCGGCGGGAGTGAATACTCGCGCCCGTCGAATTCCAAGGGTCGTGAACCTTCCTCAGTTTCGCCTTGAGAGGATAGCTGGTCAGGCATGAACCGACGTGCTCCTTCCGGCAACGCTGACAGACCATCCCTCTCCTCATCCGAAATTTTTCTGACGGTGCCATCGGCAAGCTCCACCAACGTGTACTGCTCCGCCAAGGTATGCGAAGCCTTCGGCTGGTAGATTTGCTTGTACTTCATCGTTGGTTTCGACTTCGCGTACCATAGAAGCAAGTCGTAGACCGCACTAAGCCCAGCGGCCCCCTTACCTGAGGTCTTGAAAAAGACGATTTCCGAAACGAAGTTCTCTTTCCCGAACACTTCATCGAGAAGCGCACGGACGAGATGCACGTTCTCGTCCCCGATCTGGACAAAAACCGATCCCGTCCCGGCCAGCATTTCCCGGCACAGATAAAGTCGCTCCTCAAGGTACGAAAGGTACGAGTGAATGCCCAGCGACCAAGTGTCCCGGAATGCCTTGATTGTCAGCACATCGTCAGCTTGGTCCTTGTCGTCATTCTTTGTAGAGTCGACCCTCTGCTGGAAGTTCGAGTCGTACTTGACGCCGTAAGGTGGGTCGATGTAGATCATCTGCACTCTGCCGCGCAGGTTCTCGTAGTGGAGCAGCGACTCCATCACCTGTAGCGAGTCGCCGCAAATAAGTTTGTTCTTCCAGCCTTCCTCGTGGGTGTAGAACTCCACGCGTCTGGCTTGGTCGCTCTCACGTAGCGTCTTCTCGAGGTCAGCGAAGAGGTGTCCCTGCCGTGCCGCGCCGAACTCTTCCTCGACCGCCCGGCGCGCCCGCTCTATGATCTGTGTGATGCGCGAGTCGGAGACGATTTCGTTTCGCTGGAGCGGCAACACAGGTACCTCGCGCCGACTGCGCTTGCCGGCCCAGAAGAGCGCCGGATCCGCCGCCGGGTCCATGTCCACCACGACCGGTCGACCATCCCCCTCCGGCAGCTTCCCGACCTCGATCGCCGTGCTCCAGCCGTTGTCCATCGGCAGCGTGACAACCAAGTCCTCACTTGGAAGAAGCGACGTGTGCCCGGTCTCAGGCGTACGCGGTTCCTTGATCTCGTCGTAGGTGTAACGTGTGACCTTCTTCTCGGTCTTGGGTTTCTTCGGACTTCGGGCCATCTTGCTTTAACTCCTCGTCAAGTGGTTCCTGTGGCGGTGCGGCCCGCCGTGCACATGCGGAGATAGTCGCAGGCACCGCACTTCCCTGCGGTAGGCGCCGGCGGGAGATCGCTTGCTCGGAGGACGTCGGCGGCAGCCCGGGTCTTCTGCTTCACATCCTCGATGAACTCGTCGTCCACCGATCGCGGTTTGCGCTTGCGCTCGTCCAGTTCGTAAGTCTCGACGTAGTCGGGCCTGTGGCCCGTGAGGTTCTGGTAACCAAGTGCGTAGACGTGGAGCTGTGCTTCCGTGACGTCCTCGGCCTGGGCGCGGCCACTCGACTTGAGATCAACGATGGTTGTCTCGTCAGTGTCAATGCGTCGCACGAGGTCGATGCGTCCGATAATGCTGACGCCGTCGCCAAGACTAACCTCAACCTGCTTCTCGGAGAACTCGATCTTGTCGAAGCCCGCTGCATTGTCGGCGAGGTAGTCGCGAAGTACACGCTCGGCCGCTACCTCAAGCTGCTGCCGGAGCGCCGGGTAAGCATAGGGCACGTGCAAGTGTGTATCGACGAGGCGCGGGACTTCCGCAGCATCGGCGAAGTCACCGCGGATTGCGCGAGCATGCACCTCGGCTAACGCATCGTGCAACGATTTGCCATAGCCCAGCGCCTCGTGCAGCGGGGCGTTGAACCCGTAGAGAATCCGCAGCTTGAACTGGTATGGGCACTCGAAAAAGTACTTGAGGTCGGAGAACGAAAACACAACGTTCGCCACGCCGGCTCGGGCCTGCGGAGGGAGCCGTTTCCGCGTGGAGTAGTCTTGCACCCGGCGCTTCACGTGCTTCGAAACGAGAATGTCATCCCAGAACTGCGAACGCTTCTGGAAAAGCTGATTGCCAGACACGGGTGCCCAGGTGAGATGTAGGAACTTCTGGCTTCGTGTCATCGCTACGTAGAAGAGCCGTCGTTCATCCTCGACCGTCCCTTCATAGCGGGTTTGTCCTTTGATACCTGCGCGCGGAATCAGGTGCCAAACATTCCGGCCACCCGGTTTCTTCGCAGGGAACCGATTCTTGAGCAAGGCCGGCACGAAGACAACGGGCCACTGCATCCCCTTAGCCTGGTGGATGGTCATGATCCGCACGGCGTCGGGGTTGGCGTACTGGTTGTCCTGCCAACCCTCCGGGTAGGCGTCCTCGGCCCGGTACTGGAGGAAGCTCGCAAAGGAATCGTACTTCTCGCTGGGCTTCGACTGGAAGTGAATCGTCTCGAAATCGGAGATGACCTGGCTGAACTTGCCGAGGTTGTAGAAGACAACCTCGCCCCGCCCGTCGGGGACAAGTTCCTCGCGGAGTCCCGCTCGCTCCAAGAAGTTCAGGAACACACGCTGGATCGAGTACAGCCCCCAACGCTTCTGATCAGGGTCGGTCAGTGCCGCCTTCACGGCCACCGCTCCCTCTACTGCGGCGCACACGGCGTCAGCGTCAAGGCCGAGGCCCGCGTTGTTCCAGGCGTGCTCGACCTCCGCCTGGTCGACGCCGTTGTCGCCGATGAAGTGGAAGAGCTGCCGAGCGGCCTCCGCCTCGACAGTGCCAAACAAGTTCGTCATTCCGGTCACCACGAAGGGAACGCCCGCGGCCTGGAGCGCCGCCGTGATCGGCTCGGCGTTTCCCTTGACGCTCCGGAGCAACACGGCCATGTCGGACCACGAAAGGCCGCGCTGTTTTCCGTCCTCAAGAAACGCGACACCGTGTAGCGCTTGCGCCGTCGCAGCGAGGTGCTGCGCCTCCTCGGAGGGCGTCGCGAACGAGAGGGCGACGATGTCGCCCGTCTCGTAGGGTTGCACACCTGTCCTCTTCATAGCCTTCGGGAGGCGTGCGGCGTTCTGCTCGATGAACGGTCGGGCCGTCTCCACGATGCCGTCGCTAGAGCGGAAGTTCTCCTCGATCGGGATCTGCTCAACGGCCGGGTAGCGTTTGGCGAAGTTAAGGATGTTTTCGACGTCGCTGCCACGCCATTGGTAGATGGTCTGATCGTCGTCGCCGACGACGCAGATGCGGGCACCTAGCTCATACAACGACCAGACGATGGCCTCCTGGATGGGATTGACGTCCTGATACTCATCGACGATCACGTACTTGATGCGATCTGCGAGGCGCGCACGCAGTGCCTCGTCGTTGGTCAGCAGCACGACAGCCTCATCCAGAATCGCCGAGTAATCGAAGTAGCTCTTTTCGTCGAGCAGTCCCTGATACGTCTGAAGGCCAGCGAACACCGAACAGCTGGCGAGTTGGGCTTCGTTGCGGTCTGCCTCGCGCAGAATGGAGAGCGCGGTCACGTAGTGCTTGGTATCCCGAAAACGTCGTAGGGCGGCCCCGGTCAGGTCCGTGGAGGAAGTAAGGGCACTCTTGCTGCTGTTCCGATCAACGAAGAGTCCTTGCTGTACCTCATTCAACACCTCGTATTTCAAGTGCCTGGGCGATTCCGATTTCAGCAATTCCAGGCAGAAGGCGTGGATCGTACCGACGAACATTTCCGCCATGCCTGTTACCTCGCCCAGCGCCTCCCGGGTGCGCGTGACGATTCGTTCCTTCAGCTCAGCCGCAGCCTTCTCGGTGAACGTGAATGCAACGATGTTCTTGGGGGTCAAGGAGTCAGGGCGCCCAGTGGTCAGCCGATGGACCACGCGGCGTGCAACGACCTCAGTCTTACCCGAGCCGGCACAAGCTATGAGTTGAAGGTTTTGGCCGTCGTGCTCAATTGCACGGCGCTGGGAGTCGGTCAGCTTCATTGCGTGAGTTCCGAAACGGAGGGCCCAGCCCAAAGAGGCGTGAACGAGTACCTATACGGGCTTCCCTAACCTCCGCGTAAGGGGGTCGCCCGTCATTCTGTAGGTCTTTTTTTAACCCGTCAAGAACTTGACGGCATGAGAACCGAGCTGGCAGCGCACAAGGACGGGCTAGCCACGTCGTTGGTTCAGCTCTTGGGACCACCGGTGCGGCGACGGGCGACCCCTTGGCCCGCTGCTACATCCGCTTGGACTCACTCAGGGGGACCGAGGTGACGTACTGAGGCCTCCGGGCGGTCTATTGTCCACCTGCTACGGCTCGCTTGCCGACTCCGGGCCACATCCTACCTCTCAGGCGCTAGGCGAGGCTGCTGTATCCTGTGCCAATTCTGGACTTCTTGACCCCAGGGAGTCCCGGTTGCGAGTTCTTTGCCGGCAGGATTCGTTTTGCGTAGCCCAACGCACACCTGCGCGTCCATGTCGTAAGTTATTGTAATTATTATTTATTTCGGTTTGAAACAATCACGGAATCGGCTTATCCTTCCCGTTCAGTAACCGTTCTGGACGGGAGCCGGGGGGATGCTAGTCGTCCCGTGCGCCCGTTTCGTCAACGGAAGCGCGGCGCAGTGCCAGCGTTCAGAAAAAGGGAGACCAGAGCATTGGGAAACCGCACAATTCACGGGCGCCGCAGCGGGTGGATGATCGTCTTCGACCCCCGGAGGTGGATCCGGGCGCTGCTCGCCGCGGCCTTGATGTGGGCGCTGGCGTGCGCGGTGGCGCTGGCGCGCGACACCACGGAGCATGACTGGTACGCCGCGGGCAAGCTCACGCTCACGGAACTCCTGACCGGACTGGGCTTCGACGATCGCGCGCCAGTGGAGTACCGGAGGAGTGACGGCGCGGTGGTGACGCTCACGCGCGACGGTCTCATGTACAACGGCAACGCGCTGGTAGCGCGGAACCACCTGCTGCGGACCGCGGGGAAGGCCGCCGGACTCGGCGCCTGGTGCGGTCTCGGCGGCGCCATGCTCTGCCTGGCGCTGTTCCGCCGGCCGGAGGACGAGCGGCAGTATCGCCGCGCGGCATCCGGGCCGGAACATTTGTCGGCTCTGGAGGCGCGGGCCCGGTTCGTCCCGCCCGCGGCGCCACCGTCCGCGGGCAGCGCGCTGGTTCCCGGACCCGAGAACCGGCCGGCCGTGTCCCGGGCCTCCCGGCTGCCAGGGAAGGACAGCAAGGCTCGCGACGCAGGCAAACCGCCTGTCGGCGTGGACAGCCGCCAACCGGACGCCGGCGCGCCGCCTCCGCCCGCGCGGCGCGAGCACCGGTACGGACGCTGGATCTGATGGTCGCCTCGATCGGAGCGGTGACGAGCCCGTCCCAGGGCGCAGCCTACTACGAGCGCGACGGCTACTACGCGAAGGACTCTCCGGAGCACCGCGCGGCGAGCGTGTGGGCGGGGCGCGGCGCGGCCGAACTCGGTCTTGAGGGCCCGGTCGACTCCGAAACCTTTAGGTCGCTGCTGGAAGGCGAAGTGCCGGACGGTTCGGGGCGCAGGCTCGGCAAGCGCGGCAAGGACGGCGAAATCCACCACCGTCCGGGCCGCGACCTCACTTTCTCCGCTCCCAAGTCCGTCTCGCTAGCGGCGTTGATCGGCGGCGACGCGCGCATCGTCGAAGCCCACGACCGGGCGGTCGTGCGGGCGCTCGACTGGTTCGAGAGGAACGCCGCCGAGACCCGGGCGCGGGACCCGGAGAGCGGGCGGATGGTCCGGCGCGGGGGCCAAAAGGCGGTGATCGCCGCCTTCAGGCACGACACGTCGCGGAACCTTGACCCTGCCCTGCACACCCACTCGGTAATCGCCAACATGCTGCTCGGCCCCGACGGCAAGTGGCGGACGATGGCGAATGAGAGCCTGTACGGCTCGAAGATGCTCCTGGGCGCGTTCTACCGGAACGAGCTCGCGGGCGAGCTGGCGAAGCTCGGATACGGAATCGAGAAGACCCATTCGGACGGGCGCTTCGAGATCGCGGGGGTGTCGCGCGAGACGGTCGAGACGTTCTCGACCCGGCGTGCGGAGATCGAGGCAGCGATGGAGGCGCGGGGCCTGGGCGGGACGGCGGAGAACCAGCACCTCGCCCGGCGCGCGGCGCTGATGACCCGTGCCCACAAGCGCGATGTGGACAAAGAGGCCCTGCGCGGGACTTGGGCAAGGCAGGCCGCCGATCTCGGGTTCGACGCAGGGGCGCTCGTGGCGTCGGCCATGGAACGGAGCCTGGGCGGAGCGGAGAAGGAACGCGCCGAGGCGCGAGAGACGGTCAGGGACGTACGCCAGGGAGATCTCTTCGAGTCCGCAGCGCCGGTGGGTCCCGCGCGCGAGGCGGTGGACTGGGCGCTCGACCATCTCTCGGAGCGGGACGCGGTATTCTCCAGAACCGGCCTGCTCGCGGCCGCGCTCGCCTACAGCCCCGGCGCGGCCTCGATAAGGGAGATCGAGGGGGAGGTGACCGGGCTCGTGCGAGAGGGCCGCCTGCACGAGGCGCCGGCGCTGGAAGCCGGGGGCGGTCTCGCCACGGACAGCGCGGTGGCCGTGGAGCGCGAGACCATCGCGCTCATGCGGAGCAGCGCGGGCCGGGGCAAGGCACCGATGCGCGGCTGGATGGTCGACCGGCATCTTCGCAGGGGACCGCTCACTGTCGGGCAGAAGGAGGCTGTGAAGCTCATCCTGAGCGAAAGGGACCGCACCGTGGGCGTTCAGGGATACGCCGGGACGGGCAAGACGAGGATGCTGGACCGCGCCCGGACGCTGGCGGAGAAGAAGGGCTGGCGCATGGCGGGGCTCGCGCCTTCGGCCTCGGCCGTGCAGACGCTGGCGGCCGAATCGGGCATCGAGTCCGAGACCCTGCAGCGGTTCCTCGCGAGGAACGCGGGCGTCGCCGAGGGAAAATTGACGAAGAAGGGCGCCCGGGAGATGCGCGCCGCCTTCGCCAGGACCGTGCTGGTGGTCGACGAGGGCTCCCTTGCCTCCACGGTCCAGGCCCGAAACCTTCTCAGGATCGCGGGCGAACTGCGCATTCCGAAGCTGGTGCTGGTGGGCGATTCGAAGCAGCTCGACGCGGTCGATGCCGGCAAGCCCTTTGCGCAGCTGCAGCAGGCCGGCATGAAGACCGCGGTGATGGACGAAATCATGCGCCAGCGCGATCCGGAGCTCAAAGCGGCCGTTGAGGCGAGCCTCGCGGGCGACATCGGCAAGGCATTCGAGAAGCTCGGCGCCAACGTGGCCGAGGTGAGACCCGACAACATCGCTGGCGCGGTGGCGGCGCGCTGGCTCGGACTCACGCCGGAAGAGCGCGAGCGCACCGGGGTGATGGCTCCCAGCCATGAGCTGCGCGAGGGGATCAACGCGCACATCCGCGAGCGGCTTGCCCGCGAGGGCCGCATCGCGGGGCCGGCCCTGCACACGCAGCGGCTGGTTTCCAGGGGCTACACCAACGCCGAGAAGGCTCTCGCGGCGAACTATTCTCCCGGCGACGTGGTCGCGTTCCACCGCCCGTACAAGCGCCTCGGGGTCGAGAAGGGAGACGAACGCCGCGTCGCCCGCGTCGATCAAGGCAAGCGGATCGTCCATCTCGAAGGACCGGACGGCTCAACAGTCGCCTGGAAGCCGTCGGAAATCGGCGGACGCAGGGGCGGCGCCGAGGTCTACCGCCCCGAGACCATCGAGCTTCGCGCCGGCGACCGCATTCGCTGGACCCGCAACGACGCGGGCTTGGGCCTCGTGAACAGTGCCGCCGCCGACGTCGCGCGCGTCCGGAACGGGCGGGTGACGTTCACGCTTGAGGACGGCGGGAAGCTGACGCTTACGCCGGGCGACCCCCAGCTCCGCCATCTTGATCACGCATGGGCCTCGACCGTGCACGCTTTCCAGGGGCGCACGGTGGATAACGTGATCGCCGCCATGGAGGCGAACCACCCCCGGCTTACGACGGCCAAGTCCTTCTACGTGGAGATCTCGAGGGCGCGGGACCGGGCGGAACTCGTCACCGACGACGCCCGGGCGCTCCGCGAGCGGCTCGAATCGGTCACCGGTGAGCGCATTTCCGCGCTCGAAGGCATCGGCGAGGTCGTCCGTCCGGAGCGCGGACGCGACGAAAAAGCCACGCCGGACAGGGAGCGGCGGGACCCCGGGACGGCCGCTCCCTCGCCGCCGGAGAGGGAACTCGATCAGGAATCGTCGCAGCGGAAGGCGCCGGAGCCCGAACCGCCCGCCCGCGAAAAGCGTATCGACATGGACCTGAGCCTGTAACAGGGCGCGTCCACGCCTTCCTCTCCTGTTTCCCGGAAACGATTCCTCCATTCCTCCGCAGTCCGGCAACGAATCGCTCACGCCGGACCTTCTTCCATCGTCTCTTTCATCACCTTGCGCGCCGCCGCGACGAGGTCGTCGAGCTCCTTTTCCCGCCCAGCGTCAAGCATCCTCTCCCGGGCGAGGGTGGCGAGCACGTAGGCCATGCGCCAGGTGGCCTCGATGAGCGCCAGATGTCCGGGCGACAACGTGGCTGGAACAGCCTCGCCAAGCCGGTCCTCGGCGATGGCGAGCGCCCCCGCGCGGACCAGTTCTCCGACGGGAACGCCGTGCCGTGTGGCGGCCTTTTCGATCAGCCGCCACTCGGAATCCGAGAAGCGGATCGAACGCGGCTGGCGCGCATCGCTCCGTTTCCCGGCCGGCTTGCTCCCTGTTCCCGAATTCCCGCGATCGTTCTGCGCCATCCTCTTATCCTTTTCTACCCTCTCCACGCCGACCCACGGCCCACTCAGCGTCCATTCCGTGCTCTGAAACAGAGCATCGGTGGCCCGGTTGCGGTAGAAACCGGGAAGCCCGGCGAGGTCGTTGAGACCCTTCGCAACCTTCCCGCCAGGACTGTCGCCGAGCGCCTTGGTGGGGCGACCGCTTGCCGGCGGCGAGCCTCGGGCAGGGCGTGTTTGGACCGTGTTTCAGGCGACTACAATCAGGTTACACAGCGTAACACGTCGTAACACCCCCTGCGACGCTAGAGAATACATCGCGGGAGCTCCGCGCGACATGCGCACCCCTGGGCCGGCAGGGATGCGAAGACGGCGTGTATGCTCTGGAGAATACACTCGGTCCGGCATGTTCCCGGCATCCCGTGTCGTCGAGAACGCATGGGAATGCACGACAGGCGCGCGCTCGGGCGCACCCGCAGCATGCTGCGTCCGGTGTGAGAACCAGAGCCCGCGCAGGCGGTCAGGAACGAAGAAACCAGGGGCACAAGCGAAGGGGAACGGACGCCGGAGGACCCGGCGGAGGGGAGCCGCCACGGCGACTGAGTGGCGGTGAGTGCGGGAGGTAGTGAAGACGGTCGTGTCGAGCACACTGGCGGAGGCTCCTGCACTGGCCCGGGCACAAGTGCACGGGGTAGTGCGGAAGCCGGTGACGGGCGAGCCTGCACCGGGCGACGCGAAACGCGGAGCGGCCGTGCCAGCGACGAGCGCAGCGAGGCGGACGGCACGAGCGGGGCGATGTCGCCGAAGGCGACGAGCCGAGCCAGCACTTGGCCGGATCGAAGTGAATCGGCGCTGCGGTGGAACTGCTGCACGGTCATCGTCGTGATCGACGAGTTGAGGGGCGCGACGACGATCGGCGTGGTGAGCGGCACGGGACGGTCACTGCCGACACGGTGGGCGGCGCGGTGAACATGAACGAAGTCACCGGCGACGATGGCGATGCGAGGACCGGTGACGGGCGGAGCCGCACCAGGGAGGAGCAGGCGGAAGGACGGACCGGACCGAAGGCGGGGGGTAGGCCCACGTCGCCGAGTGGCCTAGGGTAGGCGCGAAGCGGGTACTCGGCGACGTGGGCCGTGGCGGGGAGGTCTGTGCCGAGGGCGAGCGCAAGGAGATGGACGGCATTGAAGCGCGGCGAGTGGACGATGCGGGGTTGAGGCGTGTGAAGCTCGCCGGGAGCGTCAGCGAGCGGCGGCGCGAGGGTTGCCTGGCGCTGACGGCACACGTGCGAAGCACGTTGCCGGAAGCGCAGGCAGCGGTGTCAGCGATGGTGCGACCGCCGGAGGGCGGCGGGGTGCGGCAGCCGGTGTGGGGCGAAGCCCGCACCGGCGACGCGGATGGGGAGGGCCGTGCCGACGACGAGCGGAGCGAGGCGGGCGGCGCGAGAGCGGCGATGTCGCCGAAGGCGGCGAGCCGTGTGCGTGGCGGGACGTTTCAACTCAGGATGGCGTTGAGAACTAGCCGGGCAGCGAAGACTGATGGATGACCGACCGAATCTTTTCCTTGATCCTTTCGGCTTCTTCGGGGTCCAGCTTGCGCCCCACAGGCGCCCCCTTGCCAAAGACCGGATGCCGCGACATGAACCTCTCGCAATCCCACAGATCCAACTGCGACACCACGGCCGCGGTCACGAAGTCCTGTTCTGTACAACCCCAGTCCTCCAGTAGATGAAGCAGTCGATTCCTATCGTCAGGACCAAGATTCAGTTCCACAGCGTGTTCCATGAGTTGCCCTCCGTCCTTCCTTTCGAGCATGCATGCCGTCACGTCCAGGTAGTGGTCGGTGACTGCCTCCGTGTCGGGTATCCCGGCCGGCGGCAGACAACATTCCCCGAACGAGAACAGGTCTTTGGTTGCGACTATATATGGATGGTTCTCCAAAAAAAGGGGGGCCGCGCCGCCAAAGCGACGCGACCCCGCGGTGTACGGTCTATGCCGCCACCTTCTGGACCGGGATGCCGAGCTGCACGGCCTTGTCGACGAGGTTGTCGGTGATGCCGCTGCCGGGGAACGCGATGACGCCCTTGGGCAAGAGGTTCAAGAGGTCGTCGTTGCGGCGGAACGGAGCGGCCCGTCCGTGGCGGTCCCAGTCGGGCTTGCAGACGACCTGGTGGACGCCGCGCTGCTCGGCCCAGCTTGCCGCGATGCGCTCGACGCCGGGGCCGCCGCCGTGTACCAGCACCATGTCGGTGTACTTGGCGCGGACCTTGTCGAGCCTGTTGAAGACCGCGGCGGCGTCAGTGATGTCCTTGCCGCCGGTGACCGCGACGAGGGTTCCTTCGGGCAGGTGCGCCTGGGTCTTGCGGTCCTTGCGAGCGCGCATGAAGTCACGGGCGTCGATGGCCGCGGAGGTGAGCTTGCCGGTCTGGCTGGTGTGAGAGCCTGTGCGGGGCCGCCAGGTCTGGCCGGTCGCTGCGAGGTAGTCGTCGGCCGCTGCATCGCGCATCCGCTCGAAGGCGTCGCGGCGTGCGGAGAGGTTCTGCACCCGGTCGGTCGTGAGTTCGAGCTCGCGGGACTTGATCTCGGAGCCGTCCTGCTCGTGCTGGAGGTCGCGCAGGCCGGGGATGAGGCGGTCGGCTGAGCGGTCGAGGCGCTGGGTCTGAGCGTCGAGCATGTTGACGAAGCCCCAGAGCAGGCTTTCGCGCTCGTCTGCGAGCTGTGTGCCGTCGGGGCCGATGCCGCCCGCGAGGATCTCGAACGCAGCGTGAACCGCGTCGAGCGCGTCGTCCTCGTCCCAGACGTCCCTGGAATCGAACTCGTCGGTCCCAGGGGTAGCGCCGAAGAGCTGAGCGTTTTCGCAGAATGCCGCCATGACGGATTCGCCCTGGTCTGCAAGGTTGTCGATTTCCATGCTGTCCTCCTGGTGTTTCGGAACTACGGTTCCAGCGCCGGGGCTGGCGTTGACTACCCTGTTCGTTGCTTCCATCACCTTCTCCTTTCCGGTATCGCCCGCCAGTGGAGGAACTCCCTCCGTCTTGTCCCGTTGGAGCACGACGAGTCACGCGGGGCGGGGCGGCCCCGGGGCGGGGGAGCGCCGGAGCGAAGCGGAGGACCGCCGACGAAGGAGGGGGTTGACGGCGTGCTACGATGGGACAAGACGGAGGGAGGGCCTTTTGTGGAGTATCGCCGTGCGGGTGGTCGAAACATCCAACCGGGCGGAGCCCGGCAGGAACAGGCCGGGAGCTGCGGAGGTCTTGGCGGGCGACAGATGGTTCTCGCTCGGCAGGGAGACCGGGGATCGGGCCTTGGGAGAGGAGAGGGGTCCTGTGGCCTGGGCGGCGGGGGCGAAGCGAAGGGAGGAATCAGGAGAGGCCGGAACGAAGGTGTAGGCTGAAGCTGGCCCCAATAGTCCGGGAGTTGCAGCGGAAGTGTTCCCGGCCGGAACGGAGAGGAGGACCCCTTCAACGGGCTCAGAACAGAGGGTGGGAATCGAGGAGGGATTGGGCAACCTCGCGGATGCGGTGGCGCTCGTGGACGCGCCTGGGTCCCCGGGGATCCTCATAGAGGTGCACGACGTAGTAGACGCGGCCGGGTGCGAGGGGGTCGTCCTGGCGGTAGACGTCGCCGACATAGTCGCCGTCGGCGTCGTAGATGCGGGATTCTTGCGGAGTGAGCCGCTTGAAGGTCACGCTGCCCATCACCCGCCCCTCCTTTCGGCCAGCGCGGACGCGGCCCAGGCGGCGGCGCGGGCGAGCACGTGTCCGTGACAAGGCTGGGGATCGCACCAGCAGGCAAGCCACATGCCGTGCAGTTCGGCGAGTTCTTCGAACGTGATCTCGCCCGAGCGGATGCGCTCCCAGAGGTCGGCGCGGTAGAGCGCGATGACCTGCTCACGGGTTCCGTCGGGCCCGATGCGGAACATGTTGCCCCACCTGGTGCGGCGGTCGATGAGGACGGTGTTGTCGTGCACGTCCGCGTGCTCGAATATGTCGCGGAGCGCGGGTTCGTCTCTGAGGTTGATGACGGTGTCCATTCTCCCTCTCCTTCCATCAAGGCTTTGCCCTCTCAGGCTCCCTCCTCTCCGACTCCAGCGGAGCGGAAGAGCGGAGCGAACCTTGCGGCGAGGACGGCGGCGCCGAGCGAAGCGAGGTCGTCGTTGAAGTCACCGCCTTGGGGGACGATGACCGCGGCCTCGACGCCGGTCCGCGCGCAGCGGCGGGCGAGGCGTTCGGCGGCCCATGCGCCCTCGAAGTCGTTGTCGCGGGCGATGACGAGGCGGCGGCAGGCGGGCGGGGGCGAGAAGGCGCCGAGGCAACCGGCGGAGAGCGCAGCGGCCGCGGTGATGTCGGGCACGGCGGTGACGAGCGACAGCACGGTCTCGATGCCTTCGCCGACGAGGAGCGGAGCGACGCCGGCGGCGGGGGCGCCGAAGCGCACGGCGCGGCCGCGGATGTCACCGAGCGCCTTTCGGGGCGAGGCGACGTCCGCCTTGGCCGGACGGCGCGGGTCGAGCCAGGTGCGGTGCACGCCAAAGACGGCGCCGTCGTCGCCGGTCACGGCGGCGACAAGCGCCGGCAGGCGTTGGACCGCGGAGCCTTCGCGGTAGCGAAGCTCCGGATGGAAGCGGAGCGCCGGGAACCGGCAGCGCGCCAGGCCGCGGGCTCGGAGATAGGCTTCGGCATGAGTGCCGTCGACCGGGCGGCATCCCCGCCACAGGCGGCGCGCGGCTTCGGCGGCGTCGTAGTCGCCTGTATCGCCCTTGGCCGGCGAAGCCGGCAGGGCGAGGAAGGCGCGGGCCTCGGCAAGCGCCGCGCGGAGCGTCGGCGCGCCCGTGCGGTGGCGGATGATGTCGAGCAGGTCGCCATGGGTGCCTACGGCCGCGTCGGTCCACTTCCCGGGCGTGCCGGGGCCGTGGAGGCGGACGAAGAAAGACCTTCCGCGGGCGCCGTCTATGTCGCCCGCGACCCAGTAGCGGCCCTGGCGGCGGCCATGGGGAAGGTAGCGCTGGCAGACCTCTTCGGCGCGCGCTGCAAGCGCCGCGGCGACCGCGGAGGCGGGGGACGGACCGTAGTGCATGGCGGTTCTCCTTCAAGGGACGGGACACCCGGCTGCCCGGAGGGCGAGCGGGCCGAGCGAAGCGAAGGCGCGACGCCCGGAGGGGTGGTTGCTCGGGACCGGCAGCATGAAAAAAGGGGCTGACGACGAAGCGCCAGCCCCAGGGTGGGAGGAGAGGAAGTGGACGGGTCCACTCAAAACGGAATGTCGTCGTCCACGGGCTGGGACGAGGTCCCGGCGTCCTGCATCGCGGTGTCGCCCGCCGCCATCGACGGGTCCGCCGCAGCCGGCGCGCCGTTGCCATTGGGCTTGTCCAGGAATTTCACGCCGCCGCCCGGGACCAGCAGGATCTCGGTGGAGTAGCGGTCGCTGTCCTCGCCGGGCTTCGACCAGCGCCGGGTCTGGAGCTTCCCGTCGATGTAGACCAGCCGGCCCTTGCGGGCGTGCTTCTCGAGCATGTTGACCAGGCCCTCCTGGAAGGTCACCACGCGGTGCCATTCGGTCTTGTCGACGCGCTCGCCGGTCTGCTTGCTGATGTACGACTCGTCGGTGGCGATGCTCATGTTGGCGACGCGGCCGCCGCTGGAGAGGTGATTGACGGTAACGTCGGCGCCGAGGCGGCCGATCAGTTCTACGCGGTTCAGTCCGAAGCTCATGGTAATTCTCCTTCCTGGTTAGTGACGATGGTTGACGAACGTCGAGGGACCGGAGTCCTCCCTCCCCGATCCCCTTCCGTTCACCTCTCCCAGGCCCCCTCTCACTCCGTTCCGGCGCTCAGCGCGGCGGTGACAGTGAGAGGATCTCCGCCGCTGGCGTCGCGGGGGTCCGGACAGCGCCTGGCGCGGTCGTCGTCGATGACATCCCGGACGGCGTCGGGTTGGAGTCCGATCTCTGCGAGCAAGTCGCTGCCGGTGAGGGGTTGCTCGAAGTCGAAGTCGGTAGGGAACATGGCCGTGCCTCCTTTGCTGCTTGCCGTGCCCGGCCTGGCGTGAGGGAGACCGCCTCCCTCTCCTCTTCCGGGCCTTCGCCCGGTGGACGCCTTTCTCCGGCTCTAGGGAGAGGATCGGGACCGCCGGATGGCCAGCAGTCGCTCGCAGATCGCACGCGGAGTCATCGAGCCCAGGTTAAGCACGGGGATGCCGGCGTCGGTGGCAATGCGGATCGCCATTCCGGTTCCGCCGGTGACCGATCCTCCGGGCGTCCAGGCCACCACGGCATCGACGGGACGGCCGACACCGACACCGAGGATGGCCGCGTTCCGGGCGTGCAGCTTGCGAACACCGGGCGAGCACCGGTCCCAGGCGGGATGGAGGCGGGCGGCGATGGTCAGGCAGGATTGGAGCTCGGACGGTGACAGCACCCGGCAGTCCGGCCCCGCGCACCCGTTGTAGCCGGACCACGGGAGATGCAGAGTCCGTCGGCCGGCCGGCGCGCCCTCGGCAAACGCGCTGTCGGCCCCGGCTGCACCGCCGCTGTTCAGATGCCAGTCCTGCCGCGCGAGCCATCCGGCCATCACGGTCATGGCGGTCAGAACGGAGGGCGGCGTGGCGCGGGCTCCGATGCCGGCGTACGTCAATGCGGTCATGTCATGATCCCCCTGTGACGGTTCGGAGCCGCGCCTCTCTCTGCGCGTCTCTCTCGCCCGCCCCCGGCTGTCCTCGAACGCGGGCCGTCCATCCGAAGGGACTTGAGACGGCGCCGGGATTCGAGCCGGGTGGGAGTTGGAAAAGGGGGATCGATCGTGGAGCGGCCGGTTCAGTGCTGGGAGCCGCCGTCGGTCTCCGGGCCCCCGGCGTTCATGGAGCGGGCGGCGAGTGCGGTCCAGTCCTCTCGCGAGTGTCCGAGCCTGGCGTTCAGGCGGTCGCACAGCCGCTCTGCATCGGCGACCGTCACGGCAATGAGGCAGGTCGGCACATAGCCCGGCATGCCCTCGAAGACGATGCGGATCTGTTGGGGCTCGTCGCCGAGCTCGTAGCTTGGACAGAACGCGTAGTTCGGTTCGTCCGGCAGGGTCTGTGCAGTCATGAATGCTCCCTTCGGTGAGTGAAACGCCCCGCCCCGGTGGGCGATCAGTGGCAGGTACGACGGCTCTCCGGCGGTACGGACCCCCCGGCAGGCGGGCACGGGCGTGGATGACGGGCTGCCGGCTGGACGGCGATACGGATACGCGATGGGCTCAGGCGGCGAGGGGCCAGCGTTCGATGACGCGTTGGAGGAGATCGGGGTCCGGGGCGAAGACGCGCGTGCGCCACGAGACGATCTCGACGGTGCAGCCCATGCGCTTGAGGACCTCGGTGTCGGTATCGACCGGTCCCTCGATCTCGACCCGGTCGGCGCCCATGATGCGGCGCCTGGCGAGCCGCCAGCCGTTGGCGAACGCGAGGCCGCGCCGCGTCCCATGACCGCCTCGAAGGCTTCGGCGCCGGTCATGGCGGGACCGCTGGCGAGGCCGAATACGGAACGCACGGCGCGGCCCTGCTCGAAGTCGAGAACGCGGCCGATCAGCGCTTCGCCGTCGTCCGTCCTGAGACGCCGCACTCGCATGTTCTCGGCGGGCAGACGGTCCCATACCGGCAGCAGGAGGCCTGCCGCGAGCCAGAACCCGCGATTCCTTGTGCGAAGGCAGGCCGGCGATCTCGGCGTCCCAGAGCGTCCTCCAGTTGCCTTCGGCGGCCTTCCGCCAGTTGAGGCGTCGAACTCGGCCCTGGCCATGGTATCCCGCCCGGCGGGACGCAGCAGCCGGACGCGCTCCTGCACGCCGCCGTCGTCGAACAGGCCGGACGGCGCCGGAAGCACGACCGCGGCGCGGTTCGACCGCCCGAAGCGGAGACGGCCTGCAGAGCTTGCCTTTGTTGGCCAACTACCGAGTATTATCAGTTAGTTATGGAAATTGACCGAGCGCGGGTCGATATGTGGTCGACGTGGACGTTGGTGGTGGCTACCTGTCGTTGGCGAGGGAAGGCCCGCCCGCTGCTTCGTAGACTTACTTGCTATCCGGGACTTTGCGCTTCGCCTTGCGAAGCGTCCCAAGGAAATCATCGGGCATTCGCAATCCTCCGTCTTCTGCGCGGCGGATAAAGCCGTTTAGGGCACGATTCGAAAGTCTCGACCAAGAGGAGTCGCGAAAAGTGGAGATTGAAGGAGACTTAGTCGCGATCGGCCTGTCGCTTGCGGTAACACCAATTCTTCCCTCACCCACGTTCCATCCGGCTTCTGGCCATCGAGTGCCGCGTTGGAGGGTGGTTTCTGTGAATTGCAAAGCAGGACGAGGATCTTTCATGCGTTCCGCGATCCATCGTACGACAGGCACGGAAACGGAATTTCCCACCATTCGCCAACCCGGATTTCTCGGCGCATTTTCATAGTCCACGTCAGTCCAACCAGCCGGAAATCCCTGCAATTTTTCACAAGCCTGGAGGCTGGGCGTCAAGACTTCTCCGTCAGGAAACAGCACAGCCGGTGGTGAGGGAATTCCTAACGCCGAACCCACCTTGAGCGGAGGAATCCCGTCGCCTGTCAGCCCAATTCCTGAACGACCTTCCGTCCAATAGAAGCCAATTGGATGGTCAAGACTTACCGGATTTGTCGTTCCAGGGAGTTGGTTGTCAGCGAAGAGAATTCGTCGTGGATCGGTGTCTCGGGAGGCAAGCAAATAAACCCGCCTGCGGCGCTGCGGTAGCCCGAAGCCCATAGTGTCGACGACTCGATATGCCCACTTGTAGTCCAAGCCTTCAAACCGACTGACTAACCATTCCATTGCTTCGCCGGCGTCAAGTTGGAGCATGAAGTAGACGTTCTCGATCAAGACCGTCAGTCCAACTGAGTCAGCGATCAAGTCAAACAGCTTCTCCACCACTCCCGATTTCGACCCTGATATCCCGACCTTGTCGCCAGCCATGCTTAGGTTCTGGCAAGGGAACCCGGCTGCAACGATAGTGGTGTCGGAGGGGAGAACGGAGAGATCCCCCACGTCGGAGCGGATTTCGATGTTAGGAAATCGCGCTTTCAGTACAGCTCGCGCTGCTGGGTCGATTTCGACTAGCAGATTTGTTTCAAATCCGGTTTCGGCAAAGGCATGCTCAAAACCACCGATTCCAGCAAATAGTCCGGCGACCGCCACGGCACTAAATTTCCTCGTTGTTGGTCTCCGCGATGACGACCGAAGCGTAACACGTACCGGGTAGGCCATTCCATCTTGTTAGGCCTCTCACGTATGTACTAGGGTACTAGGTATCCAAGGTCGGGAGAAGAGGCGGTTCGTAACGGAAGGCCTTCAGGGCGGGCGCCTCAAACGCTCGGCACGCCTGTAGCGGCTGGACCGTGCCCGGGAACCTATGCCCGTAGACCTGCTTTGGGTGGAGTGAGGTGGTCCTGGAAAATCGGACAGGTTGCTAAGGTGTATTCCGCCGACTGAGGGAGGGATACGCGATGAGTACACGGCGACGGTTCAGCGGGGATTTCAAGGCAAAGGTAGCGCTGGAGGCGCTGCGCGGAGACAAGACGATCCAGGAGATCGCCGCGCGGCACAAGATCCACCCGAACCAGGTGAGCACCTGGAAGCAGCGAGCGGTGGAGGGGATGAAGGAGGTCTTCTCAAAGGGGGCGGAGCGTGGGCGAGGGGAGCACGAGGCGGAGGTCCGGGATCTGCACGCGAAGATCGGTGAGTTGACGGTGGAGCGGGATTTTTTGGCCAAAGGGCTCAAGTGGTGAGCGGGGAGAAGCGCCGGGCCATGATTCGGCGCGACCATCCCAGGCTGAGCTTGAGCCGTCAATGCCGCCTGCTTCGTGTGAGTCGGTCCTCGCTCTACCACCGGCCCAAGGGCGAGAGCGCGGAGAATCTGGCGTTGATGCGCCGGATCGACGAGCTGTTTCTGAAGTATCCGTTCTACGGCAGCCGCCAGATGGTCCGCCACCTGTGGCGGGAACGTGTCCGAGTGGGGCGTCACCGGGTGCGGCGCCTGATGCGGTTGATGGGGCTACAGGCCATCTACCAGGCACCGCGGACCAGCCGGCCGCATCCGGAGCACCGTGTTTATCCCTATCTGCTCAAGGGCGTCGCCATCGAGCGGCCCAATCACGTGTGGGCCGCGGATATAACCTACATCCCGGTCCAGAAGGGCTTCCTGTACCTGGTGGCGGTGATGGACTGGGCCACCCGCCGGGTACTCTCCTGGCGGCTTAGCAACACCCTGGACGCCCGCTTCTGCACAGAGGCGCTGACCGAGGCCCTGGAGCGCTACGGCCGGCCCGAGATCTTCAACTCAGACCAAGGCAGCCAGTTCACCAGCCTGGAGTTCACCTCCGTGCTCAAAGACTCCGGTGTCGCCATCTCCATGGACGGCAGGGGTCGGTGCCTGGACAACATCTTCATCGAGCGCCTGTGGCGCTCCCTCAAGTACGAGGCCGTCTACCTGCACGAGCTCGCGGACGGCTTCACGGCCCAACGGGTCATCGCCCGATGGATGGAGTTTTACAATACCCGAAGGCCTCACTCCGCCCTTGGAGGCTCCACCCCACAGGAGGCTTACGAACGACGACTCCAGAGGCAGACCGGGCCGCAGACCTCGCCCGCCCCTCTGCCTGTTCCACCGGAGCAAGAAGGAGTGTTAAACAGGACCCTGGCGGCATGACGGATCATCTGGAATACACCTTAACTCCGCCGCCTTCCTGTCCAAGAAACCGGGACCACCTCAGAGTTTAAGGGCTGAGGAGGCCTTTGGATTGTAGAAGTTGACCTGGAGATGACGCTTGGGGTTTCGAAGCCGTAGGTGAGTTCAAGCAGGTGGACGGTCCCGTTGTCAATGGCGAACGGTAAAGGTTGCTGGACGAAGCTGTTGTCAATGCTCTG
The DNA here is from genome assembly GCA_965204505.1 of uncultured Binatia bacterium (SeqCode). Classification (GTDB taxonomy): domain Bacteria; phylum Desulfobacterota; class Binatia; order UBA9968; family JAJDTQ01; genus JAJDTQ01. The sequence continues at coordinate 405,598 of CBDBFB010000004.1, read as the reverse complement.
GCTTCGGCGTCCGTGGAGATGGCGACACCGGCTTCCCTGCAGGGAACTTGAAGCCAGCGAACTGGCCTGGTCAGCGTTGAAGATCTGAGGTAGCCTTAGCGTTCTAGCGCTTCGTAAGAGCCTCGTCCGAGAGGCGGGGGATCAACGGTGTCGGCCAGCCGCCATGCGAACACTCGGCGGGTGGCCCAGTTCATGATGGACACCGGATACCGGAAGCTCTGCCGGACGGCTACATAGGTGTTATCAGCCGTCCCAACTCGGTTGAGTCGCTCGATGGTCAGGCTCTTGAGGAGATAGGGTACACTTGGTGTTGCGATGGGGTCTAGCGGTCCGCGGAGCTTGGTAGTTGCCTAGCCGCGTCAGACGCTTCACCCGGCGATGACCCATCCGGATTCTTGCCACGGATGAGAGACCATCTGGCGGCTACCGTGGGACGGGCACTCCAGAAACAACTTATCGATCCGCCGCATCAACTCAAGGTTCTGCACACCCTGGTACACTACGCGCAACCTGTCTGATCTTCCGGGACCAATCTCTGAGTGGACCCACCCGGTTTCGCATGGTATCGACTAGGTGGCAGCGTTCGTGCGGAGAGGGACTATGTCGCAAATCCATTCGCCGGACAGTGTCCCAGCTGTCGAGAATTGCGAAACAGAGACGGAGGCAGATGCTCTGCACCGTAGCTGTGGAGTTTACACCGAAACAGCAGTCGTCAACCGGATTCTTGACGCCGTTGGTTGGAAAGCTGACGCCGATCTGTCAGGTGCAAGGCTTCTTGAGCCCGCAGCTGGCAACGGGCAATTCGTCGTGGCCGCAGCGGATCGCTTGGTGGCTTCCTGTCGTCGTCGACGCCTGGACGTGTCCGCTGCCGGCCTCAAGGATCGGATCGTAGCGTTCGAGCTACATCCTGGTGCTGCAGACGAGGCGCGGTCGAGAACGGAGTCCCTGCTTCGCGCAGTGGGTGTCCACCATCGAACCGCAACAGCTTGTGCGAAGGCCTGGATCAGAAACGCTGACTTTTTGCTGACTCCCTCGTCCAGTGAGGGGTTCACCCACGCCGTAGGCAATCCGCCGTATATCAGGTGGGCCAAGATACCGGAAAAGCTGAAGGCACACTACACCGGACACCTCTCTCCTGAAATGACGGGAGGTGATCTCTTTCTCCCTTTTCTCGATCTTGCGTTGGACCAACTCCGGTCGGGAGGCTGGTGCGGTTTTTTGTGCTCCGACCGTTGGCGGTTCATGGCATACGCTGGACAGTTCAGGCGCAAATGGCTCCCCGTGTTGAGTATAAGGTCTGAAGAGCAGGTCTCAGCAGGTGACGTTTTCGTCGATGAGGTCGACGCGTATCCTAGCATTCTTGTTGCTTCCAAGGGACGTGAACGCGTCCGCCCTACCCCTCGGAGTTCAAGTAAGGATGAAAAGACGCTTAGAGAATTGGGATATGTCGTAAAGGTGGGGCCCGCACTTGGCCATACACCGGCGTTCGTACTGGACCGAAAAGAGGACGATGTCGAGCCCGGCCTGCTTAAGCCTTGGATCGATGGCTCAGAGATCACGGAAGGCTCAATCGCCTGGCGCGGCCGTCGCGTCGTAACTTTGTATGACGACGAAGGACAATTGCTCAATTTGGAAGATTATCCGCTCCTGGCGGCCCGTCTCGATCGGTTCACAACCGAACTCCGTCGCCGATCAATTGTGCGGAATGGTGCACCGTGGTACAGAACTATTGATCGCGTTCGCGCAAGTGATTGGAACCGTCCGAAGCTCGTTTTGCCGGAGCTCGCAAATCCTCCACGACTCGCTATTGACCGCACCGGTAGCATACCGTCACACGGCGTTTACGCCATATTTGCGCCGAATGACAAAGTTGACGTTCTTTACGAACGTCTCTCTGACGGGCGCCTCTCTGACGCCTTGGAAGGTATTTCGCCGAAAATAAAAGGTGGCTACATACGATGCTACAAGAGATTTCTCATGAAAATGAAAATCGCTTTGCGCTAGGACATCCGTGAGGAGAGTTCTTAGCCTAATGTTTAAGCTCAGACACCGAGTGGAGAATGCCCGAGCTCAACTTCACAATTGACTCCCATCTCTTCCAGGAATTAGGCGAGCGCCTCGTCGGGCGGCCATATATCGCTCTGGCCGAGTTAGTCAAGAACGCCTACGACGCGGATGCGAATCACTGTGAAATCTTGTTCCTCGGAGATGAAATACAAGTCTGGGACGACGGCCACGGAATGACATTTCAAGAGTTCCGTGATTTCTGGATGCGGATTGGTACCACTAACAAGCAACGGCAGCAGGTGTCCCGGCGATATTCGCGCCTTCTCACGGGATCGAAAGGCATCGGGCGACTAGCTGTACAGTTCCTCGGGAAGCAAGTGGAAATCATTACGAGTGGGTCCGCGAGAAAGCCCAGGCGATTGAAGGCGGAGGTAGACTGGGACCAAGCGGTTAAGGCGGGGGAACTTACCAAGGCGGTGGCCCGCTACGAAATAACCGACGACCAGGAGCGATACGCCAACGGTTCTAAGACTGGAACAAAGATTGTCCTTAAGACATTGAACCACGACTGGGCGTATGAGGAACATGACAAGGATACACCGGTACGCGCCTTGGCCAGGGAAGTGTGGATGCTTCGACCGCCGTTTGCTGACGCCACCGACGAGACCGCTCCGGCTGAAGGTACCTTTCGAGTCGGTCTGCTGTCCGAAGACGAGAGAATGGAGGCAGCTTTCCGATCACAGCTGGATATAGTTCTTGAGGCATGGGACGCGAAGATAGAGGGCGAAATTAGGGACGGTCGGCGAACACGGCGATGCAATATACTGGTGACCTTTAGAGACGGGGAGGAATACGAAATTTCAACGATCCTCGACCGGCCAGAAATCGACGACTGCAGCTTTGAAATCCGAATATTCAAACTCTACGGAAAGCAACCGGGGGGCATAACAGTAGACAGCGCCAGGGCGTACTTCAAGGATTTCGGCGGTGTCCACGTATACGATAGCGGCTTCCGGCTTCCGTATTACGGAATCGAACAAGATTGGTTGGGAATACAACTAGACCATTCCCACCGATTATCGATCTCGAAACTCTTGCCGTCCGACCTCAACGTAGCGCTAGCTATGCACGATCTGCCGACGATGGAACGGATTTTCGGAGTGGTCAACATAAGCACCGCACGTGAACTTCGTCGCGCGGAGGGAAAGGCGAGGGAAAGAGGTGAATTTCTCCAGATAAATATCGGTCGGGACCGCCTCGTCGACAATACAGCATATCAGGAACTGAAGCGTGTCGTGCGTTGGTCGATTGACTACTATGCGACACGGTTTCAGCTACGGCAGGAGCGGGAGGTAGCGTCGTTGCGACCGATCGAGCCGCCCAGACATAAACTTGATCGCCTCTGGGCCACGATTCAGGAAGTTTCGACGGAAGTGCCACAGCAACTTCATTTGAAACTAGTCCAGGAAGTCGACGACTACTACGAAGCATTGACGAACGAAAGTAGGTATGTCGAACGGCAAACAGCACTAGTCGCGCCGCTAGCCGCGGCCGGGATGGCAGCTCTCGCCTTGGACCACGAAACAAACCGGCAAATGGGACGCCTCGAGAGGCTAACCAAAAGACTATCTCGATTCCAACTAGACGCTCCGAAGCAAGATGAGGCTCTCAAAACGCTCTGTCGAGAACTCCAGGCGTGGATCGAAGAGAACAGAAGAACCCGGAGTCTGTTCGCCGCACTTACGTCGAGGGACGATAGGGAGGATCAAAAACGGCTGCGTGCTAAAGCAATTGTGGATATTGTCCTCCGCAACACGCGCCCGTTTCTCCGGCGTATGGAAACAGACACAAGCGACATCGACGATGACCTCCTGCTTCCGTTGGGGACCATGGCAGATTGGCAAGCGCTGTTTCAGAACCTTTTTATAAACGCCTCGAACGCGATGCTTGATTCTTCCGATCGCAGGATGAGGGTTAGCGGAGGCAAATTGACGGCGCAGCGTAGGTTTGTACAGGTCAGTGACGCCGGTGTGGGGGTGGACGTTGCTGCGTCGGCCGAGTTGTTCGAGCCATTCGTTCGGCGATTGGAGATATCGGACGAGAGGAAGTCATTGGGCCTGGGCGGGACAGGGCTGGGTTTGACCATTGTGCGTATGATTTGCGACACGAGGCGCCTCGCTTATGGTTTTGTGGAACCTGAGCCTGGTTTTGCGACAACGTTTCAACTGACTTGGACAAGGTAGGAACTAACATGGAGATCACGGTTTGGGACGACCACCTCGACGCCGCAGACGCCTGGAAGGAACAGATAGAAGGCTTGGTTGGAGACGTTGCCCATGTCGTTGCCCATGGCGTCGAACAGATTGACAGGGAGCTCGAGGTCCTTCACGAGCGTAGGCGTCGTTATTTGGGTGGCGACACCGGCTCGGAAGCCCGCGACGTATCGAGTTTGGACCAAACAGACGTCTTGGTCGTGGACAATGATCTTTTTGAACTAGACAAATTTGTTGATTTGTCAGCGGAAATGGTTGCCGCTCGGTCTTTGGTTTATACGGAGTGTCGGTATGTCGTTGTGTTGAACCTCAGTCCCGACATTGACTTCGATTTGTCGTTGTTGGGCCACGTGGGCAGTAAGGCCGACTTACACATCAACCAGCAGTTCGTAGGGAATCGAGGACTGTGGCTGGAATGTCCGCTGACAGATCGGTCTTTTCGGCCCTGGCCTTGGCCGTTGTTGTTGTCGGCCGTGTCATTGCAAAAGGCGAGGGTAGATGAACTCCGGCAATACTTTGTGGATGGCGATCGGAGTGTTCCTCTTTTGGACTATTTTCGGTTCAGTGAAACAGCGCGAAGACATCTATCGCGGTCGGCGAAGGCTTTTCTACACCCCACCAAAAGGGCAGAAGAAGTGTCGTTTCTCGATTTCATTTCCGGCAATGTCCAAGCTGTGGACGCGAGGGACGGTGCGAAGGTAGCAGAGACTGATGACGTTGATAAGATTGCGCGAATCTGTGCTCGTCGTCTGTCGAAGTGGCTAAGTCATCTTGTAGCAGGGCCGCAAGATATTATAATAGACTTGCCGCATCTTATTGCCGAATTCCCGTTTCTTGTGCCAGAGCACCGACGCCCCGAACTTGAAGGGTGGAACGCCTTTGCGAAGCTAGAGGGAGCCCCGGTCGAAGAGTTGACGGAAGATGTTTCTGAGTTTCAGTTTCGAGGGCGGCACTGGTTTGATCGGCCGGTTTATTGGCGGGAGAAGCTCTGTACGGAAGAGACCGTAGACAGATTATTGGAAGTCACGCGGGCAAACGGAGAGTTGCCAGTCTTTTGCGAAGATGCGTCTAGTTTTCATCCCGCGAGGGAATGCCAGAGATTTGTAGCGGGGTACCACTCGGCGTCGGATACTCGGTTTGTACGATGGTTTGGCAGTGGAGCAGGTGGTATCAATTACGCGCCCTATAGTCGCTTGGCAACGTAGGGAGCAGGCTCGGGTAACGGCAACGGATAGGCCGGGATGGATGATGGACGAACACGATATCACCGGGGCAAAGACGATCGTGAATGGTCTTTATAACCGAGGCCTGCAATGGCACCGGGGACCAAAGAGCGACGTGTGGAATGGGACATACGAGGCGGTAAGGGACGCGTTTTTTGTTCACGATAGAGTAGAGTCAGTAGACGCCATATTTCTTCGTGGAGATCGTGGCGGTCGGACAGGCGATGATGACGGACCGCAGATTCTCCTGGCACCGCCCGAGAGAAGCCCTCATATCGTTTGTTTCTTGGGTACGGCATGGGTGCTAACAGAGAAACAAATTGAATTGACGTTGTATTTGAACATGTTTGGGACCTCGCAGTTGGATGAGGAAGAGATTTGGCATCGAGGCTATCGTATGGAATTGGCGCATAAGGGGGGTACGCATGACTACACGCATGTACAACCGATAAACGCGCCGGGACGAGTAATGAAGATACATGAGACGTTGGCGGAAAGCGGAGTGCCGGAGACGTTTCCGGCCTTCGCACTCAGGGGACGGAATTTGACAACGCTGTGCGCAGGGCTAGCGGTTGCATTGGAAGGCAAGGTGATGCTGGCTAAGGTGGTTCAATGGTTGAAGGGACATCGGTACCGAGAAGCCGTCGCCCAACTCCTCAATTAGGTGCAAAGAGACGGTAGGGGACAGGAGCTGGAAGGTCGTGAGGGGTTGAGACATAGGTACGCGGGACCCTGGGGCGGCGCCTGCAACACCATGACGCCGGGCAAGATCGCGGTTCACCGGCGAAGAGGTTCGAGCAGAACGGAAGATGGTCGATTTGTTGGATCGAGCAAGCCGATCGCGCATTATGGCGCGGGTTGCGAGAAAGGACACGAGACCAGAACTCACACTGCGAAGAGCGATTCATGCGCGCGGTCTCAGGTATCGTCTGCACGTCCGGAGACTACCTGGTACTCCGGATCTCGCTTTCCGGCGGTTTCGCGCGGTCTGCTTCGTTCATGGCTGTTTCTGGCATCGCCATTCTGGTTGCCGCCGTACGACAAAACCGGCGACACGTCGCGAGTACTGGCAGGCAAAGTTCCGGGCTAATGTGGAGCGGGACCGAAAGGCACGAGAAAGACTGTTGAAAAACGGTTGGCGAGTGGCGATTATTTGGGAGTGTGCGCTGGTCGGTGAGCGGAAGGAAAAGACAGTGCAGTTGTTTGATCAATGGCTTCGGGGGAACGACCCGGAGTTCGAGACACCATCGGGGAGAACCGCACAATAGCAATTGACTCCAGCCGTCCTCCGTGGCCGCTGGCGCACTGGAAGCTTCGCGAACAGTAACAAGCTCTCGCTCGACAGGACGGTTTGGCAACCACGGCACCCTAACACCCCGCGAGTTGGCACGCCCCGCGTGATCTGTTCTCCTCGAACTACCTCACCTAATGGGACATGTGGACCGACGATACACAAATTGAATTACATGTGACATGCGCCCGCTCACGCGGACTGGGTATTGATCCAATCAGGTTGCGTATCGATTACGGCTGAAAACAGTGGCCTCCTAACCTTCTGAAAAACATCATATAAAGTCACATGGATTGCGGACCGGTCCAGGAGCTGCTTGCCCTCGCGCGCGTACGCCGTCCAGGTGAGGCGTTCCACCCGCCCGCCGGATTGCCCCGCCTCGCGCCGGTCGTAGGCGATGACCTGGTGCTCCGAACCGAGTCTGGCCAGGGCGTCGATGCCGGTCCAGGCGCTGGCGACGCGCCACTTCTCGATGGTGGAATCGAACCCGCCGGGCGCGAACATCAGGAGCGGCGGCCCGGAGCCATAGGTTTCGTAGTAGATCTCGATACCGTCGACGACAGCAGTGGCCATGAAGTTCCTCCGGACAAACCCGTCAACGCTTGCAAACCGCGCGCTGACAGGGCTTTCGTGATATTGCCTCACGATTAGCCCAAGCACGCAACCCAGTCAAATTCACGGGACGCCCACCCATCATTCCCGCCTCCCCATCCCCTGGATTCCGGCCCCGTATCGGGGTACGGGGCATGCTTTCGCCGGAATGACGATACGGGGGGTCCCTGCCATTCCGTATCCAACAGCAGTTTTGATACAGCCTGTTTCGTGGGAATGACGGATGAAGAGCCTTGCGGGAACCCGGAACAGTCATTGACCCCGTTGACGATCGGGTCCTATAATCCCCGCTTCAACATTGAGCGGCCGGCCGCGCCGGCGCCACGGGAGGAATCCATGCTGATCGACTGGCACTCGCACCACACCGCCCCGGAACTGGTGAACGCATTCCGGCAGAAAGCCGGAAAAGCGCCGAAGGTCGACGACTACGACTCGTCCGACTTCGAGAAGAGGCTGACCGAGCTGGACGAGGCGGGCATCGACTTCCAACTCGTCAGCCAGGGCGCCAGCGAGGACGCCGACCAGCTCGATGGAGCCGACGCCATGGAGATGGCACGGCTTTCCAACGACGTGCTGGCGGAGCGCATCGGCGGCCACACGGACCGGTTCTCGGGCATCACCGCCCTGTCGTTCAAGAACGTCGAAGCTTCGGTGCAAGAGATCGAGCGAATGGCGTCCCGGGGCTTCAAGGCGGTGCTCATCTACCCGCGCGTGGACGGCGAGATGAAGGTGGACCTGCCCGAGGTCGATCCCGTCTTCGCCAAGGTGTCGGAGCTCGGCCTGCCGCTGTTCCTGCACGGCAGCGGCAACGCCAAGGACCCGACCCTCCAGCGGCTCGAGGACGGCGGCGCCGGCGTGTCCTATGCCGTGCTGTCGGACGCGAGCGTGAACGAATGCGTGATGCGCATGATCGCCGGCGGCGTCTTCGACCGCCATCCGAACCTCAAGGTGGTCATACGGAGCGGCGGCGGCGGCATCCCCCTGCTGGTGCAGAGGATGTCCTGGAAACACAGGAGCCCGGACGGCGACAAGCGCTACTCCGACATCTTCCTCAAGCACTTCCTCATCGACACGGCCAGCGTCCGGCCCAAGGCCCTTCCCTTTCTCACCGACGTGATGGGATCCGGCGGCGTGGTCTTCGGCTCGGACTACTGCGGCGGACTCGGTCCTCTCAAGAGAGCGCTGGCGGTGGTGGACGAGCAGGAGAACGCCGCCGAGGTCCGCTCCCAGACGGAGCGGATCTCGCGTGAGCTGTTGAGGATCTAGGCCCTCACCCGGCCTTCGGCCACCCTCTCCCAGAGGGAGAGGGGTTATAATCCGGCTCCCTCTCCCTTTGGGAGAGGGTTGGGGTGAGGGCTCCCAGGCGGCTGTGCTGCGGTGAACCCGCGGGGGCGACCGCCGGTCGCCCCTACCCGGACAGCTTCGTCAGCCCCTCACCTCCTCGGCAAACACCTCCAGGGTGCGCAGGAAGCTCGCGTGCGACAGGGTCGCCATGTCCAGCACGATGTGCTCCACGCCCGCTTCCTCGAACTCGGCGACGCGATCCCGGATCAATGAAGGCTCCCCCTTGAACGGCGTGTTGCCGGCGCGGCCCGCGTAGGGCCCCACCGGCTCCGACACCCCCTCGACGAGGAGGTTTGCGCGCAGCGACAGGACCGGCACCCGGTCGATATTCCGCCGCTCGCACAGCCGGGCCATGTAGGCCCTCCCCTCCTTCATCTGCTCCGCGGTGAGCCCGATGGGATGCCACCCGTCGCCCAACTCCACCGCCCGCCGCATGGCGCGCTTGCTGCGCCCGCCGATCCAGATGGGCGGCCCCGGCTTCTGCACCGGCCGCGGCGAGGTATGGACCTTGTCGAAGTTGAAGTATTTTCCCTTGAAGCTCGTCTGATCGTGGGTCCAGATCTCGCGGATGACGCGAAGGTATTCGTCGCTCACGTCGCCCCGCTCCTCGAAGCGCGCCCCCAAGGCGTCGAACTCACCTTCCATGTAACCAGCGGCCGCACCGAAGATAACCCTTCCACCCGACAACACGTCGATGCTTGCCAGCATCTTGGCCATGACCACAGGATTGCGGTACGCCAGCACGATAATGCTGCTGCCGAGCAACGCCCGCTTCGACACCGCGGCCAGAAAACTGAACACCGTAAAGGCCTCCAGCATGTGCTCGCGATAGATCAACTGCGCCTCACGCACCCCTTCCGGGATCACGACATGGTCGGTCACCCAAATGGAATCGAACCCCAGCCGCTCGATTTCCTCTACCGCCTCCACCAGCTCGGCGCTGCCGACCTCCCGCCCGTAATGCGTAAGACACACCCCGAACTTCACAATCCCTTCCCCCAGGAGTCTGTCTGGTTAATTCGCATCATAGTCTGCCGTCTTTTTTGCCGTCGGCTGCGTTGCTCTTCCTCGCGTGGTGCCCGCCCACGGAGGGCGACCGCCGGTCGCCCCTACATGTCATCGCACCTTGCCGACAACAAAAGAATCCTGCGCATCTTATGATGCGAATTAACCAGACAGGACACCAGAGCCTGTCCGAAAAGTGAGATGTCCTTCGACTTCGCGACGCTCAGGACGAACGGAAAAGGACTATCACAACCGGATATCCCAAGCCCCTCGACAGGCTTGTCGAAGGTTCGGTGACGCACCGAGGGCAGGGTGGGCGGCGTCCCCGAAATCCGTTGACGCTGGGCGCTCGTAGCGCGCAACCCCGGCCAACCACCCCATCCCGCGCGAAGCACAACCACACAACCCAGCAGCCAGCGTCTCCGGATTTCGGGGACGCCGCCCACCCTGCCCCGCCCGGCACCAGCACCGACACGACCGACAACAGCACCCACACCAACACGACCGGCAACACCGCCGGCACCGGCACGACTACCCCCACCATCCACACCCGCATCCGCCGCACCGCACCACCGGCAGCACCGACCGCCCCTACTCCTTCCGCGTGGTCAACTCGATCTTGTACCCGTTGGGATCTTCGATGAACGCGATGACTCCGCCGCCGTGCTTCATGGGACCCGCGTCGCGGGTGATCTTGACGCCCTTCTCGCGCAGGTCGTCGCAGGTAGCGTACACGTCGGGCACCCCGATGGCGATATGCCCGAAGCCGTCGCCGACATCGTATTCGTGAGTGTCCCAATTATAGGTCAACTCGATGACGGCGTTGTCCTCCTCGGAGCCGTAACCGACGAAGGTATTGGTGAAGCGCCCGGACTCGTAGTCCTTTTGCTTGGGAATTATTGACTTGACTACCCATTGTTTCGGTGCTATAATCTCCCTAGAAAGTGAGGGGAGACATGAACCTATCGACAAAAGAAGAGATCGGAGAGGGCCTTTTCGCTCACCTGCCAGAGTTCGCAGGGGGCATCCTTGACATACAGATCGCACATGGAACTCTCGGCATTCCACTTCGGAGTGACCGAGAAGAGTTCTGAGTCATCACCAGTGGCCACTCCTGTCCGGTTAAGTGACGTAGGGATGGCTGTAACTATGTGAATCAGGTATACTTTTTATCGATTTCTTGCGGTGCCGACTTGAACGCAACAGCGCTTTTGGGCGACCTTCAGGGCAGGAATCCCTGGAGGGCACGCCATGTACACCGGCAAGACGCTGTTCGCGCAGTTGATGGATTTTCTGCCTTGGACAACGTTCGCTCGTATCGTCGATCGCTATGGCGGGAACCGTCGTGTTCGCACCCTGGCGTGTGCCGAGCACTTTCGCATCCTGGCATTCGCTCAGTTGGCTTATCGGGAAAGTCTGCGAGACATCGAAGCCTGTCTTGCAGCGCAATCGGCCAAGCTCTACCACATGGGCATTCGCTCCACGGTCAGGCGCTCTACGTTGGCCGACGCCAACGAACGAAGAGACTGGAGAATCTACGCCGACTTCGCCCAACGGCTCATTGCACAAGCCCGCAAACTTTACATCCAAGAGGACCTTGGGCTGGATCTGTCCAACACCGTCTATGCACTGGACTCGACGACCATCGACCTGTGCCTGTCGTTGTTTCCGTGGGCTTCGTTTCGAAGCACCAAAGCAGCGGTCAAGATGCATACGCTGCTCGATCTGCGCGGCAATATCCCGAGTTTCATACATGTTTCCGACGGCAAGCTGCACGATATCAAAGTGCTCGATCTGTTGATTCCAGAACCCGCAGCGATTTACGTGATGGACCGCGCTTACCTCGACTTCAAGCGCCTCTTCGCACTTCACGAAGCCGGCGCGTTCTTTGTCACCCGAGCCAAAACCAATGCCGATTTGCGACGCATCTATTCCGCTCCAAGCGATCGTGTGCAAGGCATTGTCTGCGACCAGACCGTAAAGTTGTCGGGCTTCTACAGCCACAAACGTTATCCCCATTATCTGCGGCGGATTCGATTCAAAGACCCGGAGACATCAAAGACGCTCCTTTTCCTGACCAACCTGTTTGGTCCTCAGCCAAAGGTCATCTGCGAACTGTACAAGGCCCGCTGGCAGGTGGAGTTGTTTTTCAAATGGATCAAGCAACATCTGCGGATCAGGAAGTTTTACGGCACCTCGGAGAACGCCGTCAAGGTGCAAATCTGGACTGCCGTCTCCGTGTACGTGCTCGTCGCCATCATCAGAAAGCGGCTCGACCTCGATGTTTCCCTCTACACATTGTTACAGGTCTTCTCCGTCACCTTGTTCGAGAAAATCCCCTTAAACAAGGGGTTCTTCGATGCCGAAGACACTTCCTCCCAGGACATGTTGCATAAGCAATTGAATTTGTTCAATTATTGGACCGGACAGTAGTGACCAGTGGCAACAACTATGGATGTGGCGAGAAGATGGAAGTAGATGCCCCGATTGTCAGATCGCTGAACCCTGAACGACGGATGCGAAGCGCCTTCGAGGCGTTCGGCCTTGAATGTACGGCCGAACCGCTGCCCAGGGTCTACTTCGTTGATTTCGCCGACATCGCGTTCGACAAGTTTCCAAAGTGCCTTGAACGTGAAGTCCAGGGAGCATTCGGCCCGATTCTTGACCCAGTGGACGGCCTCTTCAAACATCCCGACAACTCTACTAGACTCGTGCCACGTTTTCAACGGAAGGGGGAGACATGAACCGCACCACCATCAGCCTTCTTGAACTGTTCGCGCTCTTTCCAGATCAGGAATCCGCACGTTCGTACATGGAGTCCATCCGGTGGCCCGAGGGGCCGCGCTGCCCGTTCTGCACAGAGGACAATGAGCGCGTCGCCAAACGCCGGGGCGGATATTACCGCTGCAAGTCCTGCCGTGAGGATTTCACCGTTCGCACCGGCACCGTCATGGAGCGTTCGCACATCCCGCTTCAGAAGTGGCTCTATGCCATGTACATGCTCGTGACCTCGCGCAAGGGCGTCTCGTCCGTCGAGCTGCACACCAAGTTGGCCATCACTCAGAAGTCCGCCTGGTTCATGCTCCACCGGCTCCGCGAGGCTTGCCGGGACCGGGACAACCCGCTCTCCGGCATCGTCGAGATCGACGAAACCTACGTCGGCGGGAAGCGGAAGAACATGAGCAACGCCAAGCGGGCGAAGATATCCGGCCGGGGGACTGTGGGCAAGGCTCCGGTCCTCGGGATGCGCCAGCGCGACGGCAAGGTCATCGCCATGCCGATCAAGATGACCGACAAGGACACCATCCAGGACATCATCTTCAAGCACGTCCAGGAGGACACCATCATCTACACGGACGAGCACGGCAGCTACACCGGGCTGGACGAGGAAGGCTACGAACACGACACCGTGAACCACAGCGCCAATGAGTACGTGGACGGAGACGTTCACACCAATAGCATCGAGGCCGTGTGGGCCGTGTTCAAGCGCGGGCTCAAGGGCATCTACCACCATGTCTCGGTCAAGCACCTGGGGCGGTACGTTGATGAGTACGCCTTCCGGCTGAATGAGGGTGCCGTCGACAACCATACGATGGACCGAATCGCCGCCATGCTGCTCGGCGCTCAGGGGAAGCGGATCACCTTTGAGGACCTGACCGCCGATCCGGTGCCGCAAGGCGGGAGTGACGTGTTCTGAGTCTTGCCGGCAGTTGGCGCTGGGGGTATCATGGCCAATGTGGACCACGCAGACTGGGTGAGAGCGAGGGCCGACTGTACCGACGAAGACATCCTGGAGAATATCCTGAAGGTTGTTCGCGCCGATGTTCGCAAGTTCAATGCCCTGAATGAGAAGCAACGACGGGATAGGCATTTCGTCGTTACGGACCCCACGGAATCCCCCCATCGGGTTTATCGAGCCCATGCCGCCCGAATCCCTGGACGCGAACTGATATACAGACGCATCGAAGAATCCCTGGACGACCACATCCAAATATCCCTCTACGATGAGGGAAAAATCGGGGTCAGCCATAAGGACAAGTGGAGCCTCATCATCCATTCGCAGTGGAATCCCGACACCCTGACCTGCGATCTTTTCATCGACGACGACGAACACCCTTCGTCGCTTCATCAGATCAGCCAACGCATCCTCGGCGACTTCCTCTTTCAGGTCCCTTGAGGCTCCGGCGTAGCGTCCGGCTTCTCGCGCCCCGCTCCCGCCAGTACTCGTCCCAACAGATCATCCACGGCCTTCATCTTGTCCGTCTCGGCCGTGTCCTTTAACTGCTTCAGCGTCTCGCTATCGGGGTGCTTCATGGGGCCACCCTACCACCCATCGCCACCTTGCCGCTACTCCGATTCCTTCTCTTGCTGCTTCCTCCGTTCGCGCTCGATCTCTTCCAGCAGTTCCGTGCAGCCCTTCTCCACGGCCACCTGCCTGAGCGCCTCGACCTGCCCCTTCAGCCGCGCCAGTTCCTGCGCGTGCTTGCCGCCACCGGACATGAAGAAGAAGCCTGGCGCGACTAGGAGCAACGCGGCCGTAGCGGCCACGCTGGCGACGGCGGCCGTCGTGGCTTCGGCGGACTGAGCCGCGGACACCTCCTGCACTCTTGTGCCGATCCTCGTCAGTTCCGTGCGGACCCGGTCGCAACTGTAGTTCCCGTAGACCTGTGGGGAGACGTAGGTTCCCTGGATGTTCTCGGGCGACGGGACGCAGCCGGTGGCCATCGCGGTGATCAAGGCCCATACGACGATCTTCATCTTTGCTCCTTTGCACTCTTGATTTGTGAGGCGCCGGTGAAGTACCATTCCCTTGTCAGTTGGAGGGTTGTCTGATGGTTCATGAGATTCCCTATTTCCGACCTCTCAGCGAGATGACCAAAGAGGAAATCCGCCAAGACATACGGGAGAACCTCGCCGCGGCAGAAATGACGTTGTTCGGACGAACGGGCGTCATTGACGGTTCGATTCAAGTCGAGTCACCTGATTCTTCAGACGACCCACATCCGTCTCAAGCCTTCCGACCCGATCAGTCAGATTCTTGACTAGCCGAAAGAGTTCAGCGATTTCTTCTTCGCTCATCACGTCTCCTTTCCTGGGTTGAGGGGAGAACCAAGGGGCCAGCAGATGGCGGTCTGCTGGCCCCTGCTGCTTACTGCTACTTGACCATTTTCACGTAGCAGGCAGTCCTCTCCGTCTTGCCACAGAGCAGTTCAGCAATTTCCTCAAGGGACGGTCCCACGTCGAATATCTTCTGCTGCTTCTGCTTCTCGTGGTTGTCGGAGAACGCTGGCTGAACCGCCTGAAGCGTCAGCACAACGAGGGCGACGGCAATCACCGTCAGCACCGCTTTCAGATACAGATCGCTTTTCATGGTTCGCTCCTTTCCGGTTGTGGGGAAGTAATCAGGGGCGGCCCGCCAGCCGTTCCCACACCACCGCTACCTCTCACCACCGAAGCCGGCCGCCAGATCATCACGCTCCAGCACTCCGGCCATGTGAGTATGGGAACGTCCCGCGAAGATGCCGGTAACCAGACCGGGATCTCCGTGTCCAGTCTGCGTGAACTCGTTCCCTTTGACGTGGATGCCGTAGTGGAGGTCGCCGTCGCCCCACTGGATGCCAGAGCCCACACGTCCAGGCGTCCGCCCCGCCGACCATGACTCCAAGCGAGTGAAGCCGAGGATTCCCCCCATGTGGTCAAGGCTGACGGTGAGCGCCGCGGCGCCGGCCACCACACGATCAGTAGGCGTGAGGCCCAGGAGCCGGCCGCGCCACGTGGCCGTGCCGATGAGGGTCGGGTTGTCGGCCAAATCCGTGGAGGGTGTCCAGCCGTTGGCCCATGGGATGGCGTCACCCATGACCCCAGATACACCGAAGCAGACGAAATCCATGCAACCGTGAACCTGATATCGCTCTCTGTTCCAGTCACCCAACG
Organism: uncultured Binatia bacterium (SeqCode); assembly: GCA_965204505.1. GTDB lineage: Bacteria > Desulfobacterota > Binatia > UBA9968 > JAJDTQ01 > JAJDTQ01. The sequence goes on along the minus strand of CBDBFB010000004.1, from coordinate 389,909 downwards.
ACTCAGGGTGGTACATGGCGCGTAGATTCTCGAAGTCGACGGCGAAGAGGATGTTGTCCGCATTCTCCGGGTGTGGGTCAAAGAGCGGGGTCATCAGGCTGATGTCGTCGCTCTCTTGAATGTAGTGACCATCCATCCCCATGGAGTGGAGCATTTCATGGACCACGAGCCTCAGACGGGCCTCGTCGGTGGCCCCCTGGAGTGCTTCGGTGTCGAGGAAAATCTGTGACCACCCGGAATCCGAAACCGCCATTCCCTCCCAATCAGGGTCATGGGGGGCGATCCATGGGCGCCGCCATGTGGCGTTGGGGGCCATCTCGATACGGATTGTTCCAGGCGATGGTGCGTTCCGGGACGAATAGTAGGGATCTGGATCGAACCGGATCTGGAAGTCGTTGGGCAAGGCAGAGTTGAGGATCTGGATGGCCTGCAACACCAGATCCTCGAACACGGGGCCGTGATCCCGGATATGAACAGTTGGCGGAAATCTGAATCGAGCTGTTGCCCCATCTAGCAGGGCAAGGTTGTTTCGTATGCGCGAGGCCGTGGCCGGGGATGGAGGGACACGCCCATAATGAATTTCGGTGCCGCCATGGACAACCTTCGTCCAGGAGGCGTTTGGGGACACAAACGAGATCCCAACTTGGCGAAGATCCTCGCCCCGGTCCAGGTGCCGGTAGCGTTGGATGACAGGCGCTTGCAGTTCCTCCTGCTTGGGCAGGCACGACGCCAGAAACAGCACGAGCACGAGAGCACAACATGAACGCACCATGGGAATGTCTCCCGGTGAGTTCTCCCGTTGTCGCACGCTACCGTTGCCAGATTCCCGATGTGGTGTCCGTTGCCTTGGCCGTGGCCCGGCGGGATTGCCGGGCCTCGTACCCATCGCACCAAAGGTGAGAAAGTCCGCTTATTCGCCCGGACTCGGGGAGCTACCCCTTGTCCATGAAACAGGCTCTTGTATTCGGCGGAGACCCGACACGGGGCCTTTGGCCGATGGGTACAGGTGGGACGCTACGACAGCGCCGGATGGGGTGTCAAGGGGTAAATCGGCGATGGGGTTCTATCGGATGAGGCACTTCGTGCAGGGTGCCCGTCCTCTTGTCTCGGATCGTCTTGGGAAACCGCTTGCGTGACTCGGGGAAACCGGCATCGATCAGGGTATCACCGGTTTCGCCCCACCACGTTATGACTTCATAGCCGAGGTCTTCGTGATTGACGTTCAGCGTTGGAGGTTCCGATTGTTTGCGCAGAACGGCCAGTTCGCCTTCCATTCGAGCGATCCGCTCCTTGTAGCGTCGCCCGAACATCAATACGCCTAGCACCAACCCACCCCCGGTGAACAATAGCGCGCCAAGGTAGGAGATGTAGTGAAGGATGAGGTGTTGCGCGGTCTCCTTCGCGAACCAAGAGAGGATGTCCTCCATCCCCCGCCCCTAGCTGAATTCGATTGGGGAGTCAACTCAATAATTCCCTTTTGCTTCAGGACCTTCATCCCCAATCCGTCGCAGTAGAACTTGAGGCTCTCGTCCAGGTGCTTGACCCGAATCATGGTGTGAACGATTCTCATGGGATTCTCCTTTCTCACGCCGACTCGCGAACCTGCGAGGGCGTGGCCACCGCCTCCCGGATCTCCCAGCCCCCGGCCCGCGTGAAGCTCACGCGGCTGAAGTCGCAGGGTTTCAGGTGAAAGGTGCGGTAATGGTTCAGCGAGGTCCGGCTGATCCTGCACAGTACGGAAACGATGGGGAAGGTGTGGCTGACCACGACGATGCTGTCTTCGGCGTCGTGATTCTCCACGATGCGGTTGAGCGCGGACCAGGTCCGGCGTTCCACGTCGATCAGCCGCTCCCCGCCCGGAAGCACTACCGCCAACGGCTGCGAGCGCCACAACTCGATCAGCTCCGCGAACCTCTCGCGCACCTCGACGAAGGTCAGCCCTTCCATCTCGCCGTGGTCGAGCTCGCGCAGGTCGGGCTCGATGTTCACGGCGATGTCATGGGGCTCGCCGACGATCTCGGCGGTCTGCCGGGCGCGCCGCAGACCGCTGGAGTAGACCGCGTCGATGCGGCGCCGGCTCAGGTGCGCGGCGACCTCACCGGCTTGCCGGTGACCGGTCTCGTTGAGCTCGATGTCCGAGCTGCCCTGGCAACGGCCCTCCCGGTTCCAGCGGGTCTCGCCGTGACGTAGCAGGAATATCTGCATGGCAGGGGCCGGCGCGTCAGGTGAACTCCGGATGGATCTCTATCCTGGCGTTGGCCTTCAGGTTCTCGATCAACCGGCTCAACGCCCGTTGCCGTTTCTCGTCGCGGAGTTGCCGGGCCAGGTCCTCCTTCGCCTTGGACAGGTCGGCCGGGTCGGCCGCGACCGTCTTCCTCAGGACCATGACGAAGACCGCGTCGTCCTGGAGGTAGGCGGTGTCCACCACGGGCTTCTCCTCGGATACCGTGAGCCGCCCCAGGGGCAGAGGGAGGAAACCGACCTCCGGTATCTCCGCCTGTGCCCGCGGGAACAGTCCGGTGTCCTCCACGGTGAGTCCATGAGCCGCCGCCACGGCCGCGAGATCCGACGCCGCCTTGAGCTCCGCCAGAAGCGCGTCCCCCTTCTCTTGCGCGCGCTCCCGAGCCTTCCGGCGGACGAGGGTCTCCCGAATCCTCTCCTTCACCTTGTCCAGGGGCGGGACCGCCGGTTCGACCCTTTCGGCTACATCCATGAGGTACAGGGCTTCCGGAGTCGGGATGATGGGCCCTGCCTGACCCGGCTTCAGGGAAAAGGCCGCGCGGTAGAAATCTTCCACGTCGCCGATCTCGTCGAGGATCTCCCCGGCGCTGAACAGCCGCGTCTTCGACAGCTCGATGCCGCGCTTCGAGGCGACATCCGCCAGCGGCGCGCCGTCCAGGACCCTTTCGCGGTCTTCCTCCGCCGCCCGCGCGGCCTTGGCGCTGCCGCGTTCGAGCGTGAGAGCGTCGACGATCTGCTCTCTCACCTCGTCGAGCTCCATGACCTCGTCCTCCTGCCTCTCCACCGCCTTGAGAAGGTGCAGGCCGAACGCGCTCTCGAGGACGTCGGTCACCTCGCCCTCCTTGAGCGCGAACAGTGCGGTATCGAGCGCCGGCAGGAGCTGACCCCTGTTCACGAAGCCCATGTCGCCGCCCTGGGCCGCGCTGTCGTCCTTGGAGTGCTGCCTGGCCAGTTCGGCGAAGTCCGCGCCCCCGCGAGCCTCCCGCAGGACGTCCTCGAGTTGCTTGTGCGCCGCCTCCCTTTCGTCCGGCGCGCCGCCCTCCGGCGCGGGGATGAAGATCTGGCTGAACTTCACCGCCTCCCGCCTGCGGAACCGCCGGTCGCGGTAGACATCGTAGTAGGCCCGGACGTCGTCGTCGGAAACCGCGATGCCGGCGGAAAAATCTTTCACGCGGTACGCCATGTACCTCGCCTTGACCTTGAGCGGTTCCCGCAAGAGCGCGCCGTTGCCGTCGTAGTAGGCCTTGATCTCGTCGTCGCTGACCGCGACTCCCTCGGCGAAGTCATCGGTCTTGAGCCGGACGAACTCCAGCGCGATCTCCTCGTTGTCCACCCGGTAGCGCTCTTCGATCTCGGCGGCCGTAACGGGGATGGAGTGCTGGATCAGGTCCTGAAGCTTCTGGATGGTCAGCCCCTCGCGCTGGCGGGCCTCGAACTCCTCGGGCGTCAACCCCTGCTGCCGGAGCGCCTGCTGGTAGACGTTCCTGTCGAACCGGCCTCCGGCCTGGAACGCGGGGTTGCGCGCGATGCCTTCCGCCAGCTCGTCATCGGTGACCTGCAGCCCCAGGTCGTTTGCCGCCTGCAACAACAGCCGTTGCTGGATCAGCTCCTGCAGCAGTTGGCCCCTGAGATTCAACGCCTCGATGTCGGCGGGAGAGAGCCGCCCCCCGGCCAGTTGCCGGTAGGTCTGAAGCATCCGGTAGTACTGCCTCTCGAGCTCGGTGTAGGTGATCTTCTCCCCGTTCACCTCGGCGATGGTGACCACCCGCTCCTGGCCCCCCTGAGGGCCGACGCCGACCATGACGAACGCCAGCACGCCGACGCCCAGCAAGAGCAGCACCAACCACGACCGTTTCCTCTTTCGCAGCACGTCAAGCATGTTTCAAACGCTCCTCGGGGCACAAGAATGGCACGCCGCACGGTGGCGAACCGGGGCTCATTATAGGTAGCCGTCGCGATTAAGTGAAGGGCAGCGCCGGCAACCGCGGCCCCCTTCCTTTTATTGTAGCATGGGTTCAGTTCTGATATCTTTAGCCAGTTCTTGCGTTTTTTCCGCACAAGAGGAGTCGCATGAGGTTTCTCGACAGGGTCTATGGCCTTGTTTCCAACGACCTGGCCATCGATCTGGGCACCGCCAACACTCTGATCTACATCAAGAGCGAAGGCGTCGTGTGCAACGAACCGTCGGTGGTCGCGGTGCAGAAGAACGGACGCGGGGAAAAGAGGATTCTCTCCGTCGGCACGGCGGCCAAGAAGATGCTCGGACGCACGCCCGGCAGCATCGTCGCCATCCGCCCGTTGCGGGACGGAGTCATCGCCGACTTCGAGACCACCGAGGCGATGCTCAATTACTTCATCAAGCTGGTGCACCACCGGCGCTCGCTGGTGCGTCCGAGGGTCATCGTGGGCGTACCCTTCGGCATCACCGAGGTGGAGAAGCGCGCGGTGCGGGAATCGGCGGAATCCGCGGGCGCCCGCGAGGTCTATCTCATCGAGCAACCGATGGCCGCGGCCATCGGCTCGGGGCTGCCCATCACCGAGCCCACCGGGAACATGATCGTGGACATCGGCGGCGGGACCACCGAGGTGGCCGTGATCTCCCTGGCGGGCATCGTCTACTCGAAGTCCATCCGGGTGGGCGGCGACAAGCAGGACGAAGCCATCGTTCAGTTCATCAAGCGGCGCCACAACCTGATGATCGGGGAACGCACCGCCGAGCTCATCAAGATCACCATCGGCTCCGCCTATCCCGGCGAAGAGATCCGTACCATGGAGATCAAGGGACGGGATCTGGTGGCGGGCGTACCCAAGACCGTGCTGATCTCGGACGAGGAGATCCGCGATTGCCTGCTGGAGCCCATCAACCAGATACTGGACGCCGTTCGTGTTTCCCTGGAGCGCACCCCTCCGGAGCTGGCATCGGACATCGTCGACCGCGGCATCGTGCTGGCCGGCGGCGGCTCATTGCTCAGGAACCTGGACTCGCTGATCAGTGAAGAAACCGGGCTTCCGGTAACCCTTGCGGGAGATCCTTTGACGTCCGTGGTGATGGGAGCAGGCAAGGTGCTGGACGAGATCGACCTGCTCAAGGATGTAACGATCAACTGAAAGACAGAGTCTACCGTGCCCGCAGCCAGGACAGGGAGAACTGCGGACTCACGCCGGTCGTCGCAGCGCTTCTCCAAAGCCCGTCCGCAGGATACCCGCTTGAGCAAAGCCGGGTTTCTCGCCGTCGTCCTGCTGCGCCGGTACCGGATTCCCATCCACTGTGTGCTCGCCCTGGCCCTGGCCTTCTACGTCGTCACCGTTTCCTCCACCTCTTCCAATGGAGGGGAACCGGTCACCCGCCTGCTTTCGCAGTCCATGAAGCCGCTCAAGAAGTCGCTCCACGCGGTAGGCGCGACGGTCCACAACCTGCAGGTGAACTACGTGGCCTTCAAGGACCTGTGGAACGAGAACCAGGCCCTCAAGGAGCAGATCGCCGCCCTCGAGGCCGAGCGCAACCGGCTCTTCGAAGCCAAGCTCGCCAACGACCGCCTCACCGAGCTGCTGGAGATCAGGACCCGGATCCTGCGACAATCCGTCGCCGCCACGGTCATCACCCACAGTCCCAGCAGTTGGTTTCGCACCATCACGGTGGACAAGGGCGAGGGCGCCGGCATTCATCAGGGCATGGCGGTCATCACGCCGCGGGGCGTGGTCGGCAAGGTGGTGTCCGTGGAAGAGGACACCGCCAAGGTCATGCTGCTGACGGACCACAAGAGCGGGCTCGATATCATCACGCAACGAACCCGTGTGCGGGGCATCGTTTCCGGGTCGGTGGACGGAGAGCCCATCGTCAAGTACATGGGCCGCAACGAGGATGTCCGTCCCGGCGACCGGCTCATCACCTCCGGGCTGGACGGGACGTTCCCCAAGGGACTCCTGGTCGGAACCATCGTTGACATCGCGGAAGACGGTCCCGGGCTTTTCCAGCGGGTACGGGTGTCGCTCGCCGTGGACCCGCTGGTAATGGAAGAAGTGCTCTTCATCTCCGCCGAACCCAAACCGGCGGTTTCGTCGGCCGCGACAGGGGACAGGGAACCGGCGCAGTCGGCTACCCCATGAACGTATCGCTGGCCTTCTTCGGCATCGGCCTCGTCTTCGTAGTCCTGCAGTCCACGGTCCTGCACCTGGTGAGCTGGACACCCATCATTCCCGACCTGGCCCTGATCCTGTGCGTCTACTGGGCGCTTAACCGCCCGCGGGTCGAGGCGGTCTGGGCGACGTTTCTGCTGGGATACGCCATCGACATCCTGTCGAGTCCCCAGCCGGGCGTAAACGCCCTCGCCTTCACCGCTGTCTTCCTGGTGGTATACGTGGTCTTCCGTTACGTCTGGGCCACCGGCGCACTGATCAGCGCCGTGACCGTATTCATGGCCGTGTGGCTGAAAGTCGGCACGCTGATCGTCATCTCCCCACTGTTCGAGTTGACCGCGAGAGGCTGGGTGGTTGTCGCCGACGCCATCCTCCGGGAAGCGATCTTCTCCGCCTGCATCGCACCCGTGCTGTTCCTGATGCTTCGCTCCATCCAGAACCGCATGGAAACGGTGAGGAAACCTTCCTCCCTCGTCAATGCTGCCTCTTAGGCCCACCTCCCGGACTCAGACGGAGTTCCGCGGACGAATACGCGTCTTCGGCCTGTTGATCCTGCTGGTTTTCGCATTCCTCACCTACCGCCTGTGGACCCTCCAGATCCTGCAGGGGAAGCGCTACACCGTCATGTCCGAACACAACCGTATCCGGCTGGAACGGATTCCCGCGGTTCGCGGCATGGTGTTCGACCGGAAGAACCGGCTCCTGATCAACAGCCGGCCCTCCTTCGACGTGCGCTACGCGCCCGGTGACTCACGGACCCGTGCGACCACCCTGCGGCGCCTCGCCAACATGGTCGACGGCGACAGCGAGCGCTTCATGGAGGCCGTTCAGCACACCAAGGGCTCGAAAGGGGTCACGCTCGTCCGCGACGTGGATTGGCCGTCGGTGGTGGCGGTGGAGACGCATCGGCTGGACCTTCCCGGAGTGTACGTCAGCGTCAAGGCCCGGCGCAGCTACCTGACGGAGGCGATGACCGCCCACATGCTCGGCTACCTGGGCGAGATCAATACCAAGCAGTTGCAGGACCTCCGCCGAAGGGGCTACCGGCGCGGGGACGCAATCGGGCAGACCGGCCTCGAAAAGAGGTGGGAGCGGCATCTGGCCGGACGCAGCGGCGGAGAAAAGGTCGAGGTGGACGCCACCGGCCGCAAGGTGCGCGTCATCGATCGTCTCCGGGCAACGCCCGGGCACAACGTCGTGCTGACCCTGGACCTGGACGTCCAGCGAGTGGCGTACGACGCGTTGAACGGGCGGGAGGGCGCCATCGTCGCCCTCGACGCGAATTCCGGCGCCGTGCTTGCGCTGGTGAGCACTCCCTCCTTCGACCCCAACTCGTTCGCGCGCGGGATGACCCCGGACGAGTGGCGTCGGCTGATGGCGGACAACGAGACCCCATTGCACAACCGGGCGTTGCAGGGACACTTCCCGCCCGGCTCGACGTTCAAGATCGTCACCGCGTTGGCGGCGCTGCAGGAAGGCGCCATCTCGCCGACCCAGCGGCTGTTCTGCGGCGGCACCTACAAGGTAGGGAACCGCACGCTGCGGGACTGGAAGAAGCATGGCCACGGCCACATCGACATGCATCAGGCCCTGGTCCAGTCATGCGACGTCTACTTCTACCAGTTGGCGCAACGGCTCGGCGTCGACAAGATAGCCAGATACGCCCGCCGTTTCGGACTGGGCGCGCCCACGGGCATCGATCTCGACGGCGAGAGCCCCGGGCTGGTTCCCGACCGGGCATGGAAGCGGCGCCGTTTCGGCGCCCCGTGGTATCCCGGCGAGACCCCCCTGGTAGCCATCGGCCAGGGATTCCTCGGCGTGACGCCGCTGCAAATGGCCAGCATGATGGCCACCGTGGCCAACGGAGGGACCGTCTATCGTCCATGGTTCGTCAAGCGCGTGCTCTCGGCGGAAGGCGAGGTCATGGAAGAGTACGGCCCCGCCCGGACCGGCACGGTCGACCTCCGGACAGAGGACATGGCCTTCGTGCGAAAGGCGCTCCTGGACGTCGTTCACGGGCGGCGCGGCACGGGTAAGCGCGCGCGTTCGAAGATCGTCGACATCGCGGGCAAGACCGGCACCGCCCAGGTGGCGGAGATGCGCGGCGAGGCGGTCAAGAGCGAGGATCTGCCGTACGTGGTCAGGGACCACGCCTGGTTCGTGGCCTATGCGCCGGCCGAGGCGCCGGAAATCGCCGTCGCCACCCTCGTGGAGCACGGCGGCCACGGCGGCGCCACCGCCGCACCCATCACCAAGCGCGTAATCGAAGCCTACTTCCATAGCGAGGGCTACGACATGGACGTGGAGGACCACGAGGTGCCGATGGTCTCCGCCGGCCCGGGACCCCAACGGGTAAGCCATGCAAATTGACCGCCGTCTCGTAACCGGCTTCGACTGGCCCTTGTTCGTCCTGACCGTGGGGCTGGCCTTGCTGGGCATCATGACCATCTACAGCGCCACCTGCGGCGCCGACGAGGAATGCCCGCGCTACCTGGCCACCAAGCAGTCCTACTGGCTGGCCATCGGCCTCGTGCTGATGGTCGCGACGTTCGCCGTGGACTACCAGCACCTGAACCGCTGGGCGTACCCCATCTACGCGGCGGTGGTGATCCTCCTGGCGCTGGTGCTGATCATCGGCATCACCAGCGGAGGCTCGCAACGGTGGCTGGACCTGCGATTCTTCTCGTTGCAGCCCTCGGAGTTCGCCAAGCTGGCGCTGGTGCTCGTGCTCGCCAAGACGCTTTGCTACTACGAACCCGGCTATTCCCTCACGGCCCTGGGCGTGCCCCTGATGCTGTGCGCACCGGTGCTCGCGCTGGTGCTGCTGCAGCCGGATCTCGGCACCGCCGTGCTGATCTTCCTCATCGCCATGGGCGTCGTGGTCATGTCCGGACTACGCATGCGGTCGCTGCTCTATTTCAGCCTCGTGGCCGTTGCCGCGCTGCCGGTGGGGTGGAAGTTCTTGAAGCCCTATCAGAAGACCCGCCTCTGGACCTTCATGAATCCCGAGTCCGACCCTCTCGGCGCCGGCTATCACGTGGTCCAGTCCAAGATCGCCATCGGCTCGGGCCGTCTTTGGGGCAAGGGGTATCTTCAGGGCAGCCAGAACCGTCTGGAGTTTCTTCCGGAGCAACACACGGACTTCATCTTCTCCGTGTTCGCCGAGGAATGGGGGTTCTCGGGGTGTGTGCTGTTGCTGGCGGGTTATGGATTGTTGATCCTGCTCGCGCTTCGGGCGGTTCGGCGCGCTCAGGACCGCTTCGGGGTGCTGTTGGCCGCGGGAATGACCGCCATCCTGTTCTGGCAGTTCGCCATCAACATCGGCATGGTCACCGGCCTGTTGCCGGTGGTGGGCATACCGTTGCCGCTCATCAGCTATGGCGGGTCGTCGCTGGTCACGACCCTGGTGGCCGTGGGGCTGCTGATCAGCATCAGCATGAGGCGCAACACGCGTTCGTAGGGGGTCACGGGGCCTGCTCGTAGGCCTCACGGGGCCTCACCCCGAGGGGAACTCTCACCGCGAGGGAGAGATTGTGCCAACGAGCCCTCACCCCGGCCCTCTCCCAGAGGGAGAGGGGGGCGTTTGCTCGCCCTTTGGGCGAGAAGAAGGGCTGCTTCGCTCAGCTTAACGCCTTGTCGATCTCGCTCACCAACCTTGCTTTGGGTGCCGCGCCCACGATCTGGCCCGAGAGGCTCCCTTCCTTGAAGATCATCAGGTTCGGAATTCCCCGCACGCCGAAGCGGCTGGGGGTTTCCGGATTCTCGTCGACGTTGATCTTCACCACCTTGAGCCTGCCGTCGTATTCCCGCGCCAGCTCTTCCAGAACCGGAGCGATGGACTTGCACGGCCCGCACCACGGTGCCCAGAAATCCACCAGCACCGGCACGGGCGCGCCAATGACTTCCGCTTCGAACTCGTTGTCCGCTACGTGGGATATTTCCATCGAGACGTCTCTCCCTTTCCGATCAAGCTAGTCTCCCGAGAGAAGATTCAACAAGGTCCGCACCCCGAACCCCGTCCCCCCTTTCGGGCACACGATGTGGCCCTTGGCCGTGAACGCGGGACCGGCGATGTCCAGATGGGCCCACGGAGTCTCGCCGACGAATTCCTGCAGGAACAGCGCCGCCGTAATGGCGCCGGCCGAGCCCCCGCCCACGTTCTTGATGTCCGCCACCTGGCTCTTGATGTCCTCGCGATACTCGGGCGTCAGGGGCAACTGCCAGAGGCTCTCGCCGGCGTCGCGGCTGCATTGGATGAGCTTGCCGGTCAACTCGTCGTCGTTGCTGAAGAGCCCGGCCACCTCGTTGCCCAGGGCCGCGATGCAGGCCCCCGTGAGGGTGGCGAGATTGATCATGCAGTCGGGCTTCTCCCGGCCCGCCAGGAGCAGCGCGTCGGCGAGGATGAGCCGTCCCTCGGCGTCGGTATTCATGACCTCCACGGTCTTGCCGTTGAGGTAACGGATCACGTCTCCCGGCTTCTGCGCGCCGCCGTCGGGCAGGTTGTCGGTGGTCGGCACCAGGCCGAGCACCTCGACGTCGGGCGCCAGCTCGGGGAGCACGCTCATGACGCCGATGACCGCGGCAGCCCCGGCCATGTCGATCTTCATGGTCTCCATGGAGCGCGCCGGCTTGAGGGAAAGGCCGCCGGAATCGAAGGTGACCCCCTTGCCGATGAGGGCGACCTTCCTTTGCGGCCGGCCCTTGGGCTTGTAGCGCATGTGGATGAAGCGCGGTTCCTCGCGGCTACCCTGATTGACCGCCAGAAGGCCCGCCAGCTTCATCCGCTCGATCTTCTTCCTGTCCCAGACCTCGACCTTCAGCCCCTCGCCGCGGCAATGAGCCCTGGCCTGTTCCGACAGATAGCTGGCGGTGGCCGTGGAGGGCGGTTCGTTCACCAGGTCCCGGGCCAGGCACACCGCCGACGCCGAGAGCCTGGCGTTCCTGAGCGCGCGCGTGAGCGCCGCGCTCCGTCCCGACGCGGTCCGTCCGAGGATGAGGGTGCGCAACCGTCCCTTTTGCTTGTCGTTGGAGCGATACCTGGTGAAACGGTAGGCGTTCAGCAGGGCGCCCTCGGCCACCGCCCCGACCACCGATTCGGTCTGCCGGTCCGGCGGCAGCATGAAAATCGCCTCGTCCGCCCAGACCCGGCCTCCCTCCCTGGCGGTGACGGCACCCGCCGTGCGCCAGGCGTGGAGCCCTTCCTCGCCGTCCTTGCCCAGTCCCACCAGCAACACATAGCCCGCGGGCATGGCGCCGTGGGTCGCCGCCAGCAGCGAGCTTCCTTGCCGGGCGACGAAGCCGCTCCTTTTCACCAATGCAGCGAGCGTGCCCTTGAGTTGACGGTCGAGCCGCTGCGCCAAGCCCTCCGCGAGGCCCTTCTCCGTCACCGGCACCGCCAGCAACGCGGTCTTGACCCGCGCGGGGGAGATCTCTCTCAGCTTGATTTCCATGGGCATCGGTCAAAAGCCGTGACCGCGGATGAGGTTCATGAACTCGGCGCGGGTCTTCTCCTGCGTGCGGAACGCCCCCAACAGGGCGCTGGTGACGACGGTGGAGTTCTGTTTCTGAACGCCGCGCATGCGCATGCACATGTGCTGGGCCTCCATGACCACCGCCGCCCCCAAGGGGTTGATGCGCTCCATGATGGTGTTGGCGATCTGGTTCGTCAGGCGCTCCTGGACCTGCAGGCGGCGGGCGTAGGCATCCACCAGCCGCGCCAGCTTGGAAATGCCGACGATCTTCTTGCGCGGGATGTAGGCCACGTGGGCCTTGCCGTGAAAGGGCAGCATGTGATGCTCACAGAGCGAATAGAAGTCGATGTCCTTCTCGACGATCATCTCCTGGTAGTCCTCGTTGAAAAGGGCGCCGTTGATGATAGCGTCGGGATCCTCGTCGTATCCTCCGGTCAGGAATCTCCAGGCCGTGGCGACCCGCGCGGGAGTCCTCTCGAGTCCTTCCCTCGCGGGGTCTTCCCCAAGCGCGGCCAGGATGTCTCTCACGTGTGTTTCCAGGGGGTCCTCGGAGTTCTCCATGTTGTGGACGGGCAATTGAACGGCCATTCGGGCAACGTAACATCTGCCCGAAACCGGGTCAAATCAGCCTCGGGAGCGACCTCCGGGAAGGGAGAACGGCCCCCGAAACGCCCGCCGCCGCGCCTTGCCGAGAGCGGGAAATCCTGCGAAACTCTGTTGACGAACCCCGGTTTCAACACCCTGGACGCACTCATGATGCACCCACCCGACACGGCCGCCGAGGACGACGCCTCCCATCTCGTCACCCTGGAGGAGATCAGCCGCTTCGTCGACGAAGCCGAGGACCTTCAAGGGTGCCTCAACAGCATCGCCGGCATCGTCGCCAAGCGCATGCAGACCGAAGTCTGCTCGGTGTATCTCCTCGATGCCGAGAGCGGGAGGCTGACGCTCAGCGCCACCAGGGGCCTGGACCCGGCGTCCGTGGGGCGGGTGTCCATGACCGTTGGCGAGGGACTGGCCGGACTCGTCGTGGAGACACGGGAGCCCGTAATGGTCGTCGACGCCCCGTCTCATCCCCGCTTCCTGTACTTTCCCGAGACCGGTGAAGAACGGTACCACTCCTTCTTCGGGGTTCCCGTCAACGCGCAGAAGACACCCATCGGCGTGCTGGTGGTGCAAACCTCCCGGCCGCGCGAGTTCAACCAGGAGGAGGTCCGGCTCCTCAAGGCCATCTCCGCCCAGGTCTCCATCATCATCGTGCACGCCCGGTTGGTGGACTCGCTCAAGGACAAGGAACGCGAGCGCAAGCAGTCCCGGCAGCGCATGGTCAGCGCCCTCAAACGGCTCAGGTCTTACGAGGGACGGGGCAAGGAACGCACCAGCGAGAGGCCGAGAAAGTTCCGCAGCCGTCTCACCGGGCTGGCCGCCTGTCCCGGCTTCGCCTACGGCAAGGCCCACATCATGCACCGGCGCATGGACCTCGCCGCCATTCAGAAGACCCATACCGGCCATCCCCAGGGCGAACTGGAGCGGTTCCGTTCCGCGTTGCAGCAGGCCGTAGCCCAGGTGGAAGAGATCAAGACCCGCATGATCGCCCTCATCTCCGACGAGGCCGGGGCCATCTTCGACGTACACCGGATGCTTCTCAACGACCCGGTGCTGAAGGGCCAGATCGAACACCGCATCCTCGACGAGGCCCTCACCGCGTACTATGCCGTCAGCAGCGTCTTCCGCCGGCACATACGGACCGTCAGCGAGGTCGACGACCGCTACCTCAAGGAGCGTACGGCGGACATCCGTGACGTTGCCGAAAGATTGTTGGACAATCTTGCCGGCTACGAGGACAGGAGGCTGGTAGTGCCGGAAGGTGACGCCGTCCTGGTGGCGGAGGACCTTTCTCCGGCCGACCTCGCCGTCGTCGAACGCGATCGCTTCCAGGGTATCGTGCTCGCCACCGGCGGCGTCACCTCCCACGCGTCGCTGCTGGCCAAGTCCTTCGAGATTCCCACCGTGGTGGCGGCGGAGGGGTTGCTGGAAAGCGTCCGCAAGGAGGACTCCCTGATCGTCGACGGCAACTCCGGGGTCGTGTTCGTCAACCCCAACAAGGAGATCATCGGCGAGTACGACCGGATGGAGCGTCACTATCTCGCCGTCAACCGCGAGCTCGACGAAATGCGGGATCTGCCGGCCGAGACCACGGACGGACACCGGGTCCGCCTGCTGGCCAACATGGGCCTGCTGACGGACATCCGGTTCGCGCAGACGCATGGAGCGGAAGGCATCGGCCTTTACCGGACCGAGATCCCGTTTCTCGCCTATCACGACTTCCCCACCGAGGCGCAGCAGTTCGCCCTCTACCAGAAGGTGGTGGAAGGCATGAACGGCAAGCCGGTGACCATCCGCACCCTCGACATCGGCGCGGACAAGTACCCGCCCTATGTGAGCATCGCCCGCGCCGAGCCCAACCCGTTTCTCGGATGGCGTTCCATCCGCGTCTCGCTGGAGGCGTCGGAGACTTTCGAGATGCAGCTCCGCGCCATCCTGCGCGCCGGGGCGCTGGGGCCGGTGCGCATGTTGATCCCCATGGTGTCGAGCCTGGAGGAGATCCTTCGGGTCAAGGCCATGCTGCGGGACGTCAAGGCCGATCTCGCGCGCAACGGCGTACCGTTCGACGCCGACATGGAGCTGGGGATCATGGTCGAGGTGCCGTCGGCGGTGCAGATGGCCCATCGGCTGGTGGAGGAGGTGGACTTCGTCAGCATCGGCACCAACGACCTGATCCAGTACCTGTTGGCCGTCGACAGGGGGAATCGCAAAGTGGCTCCTCTCTACGAGCCATTCCATCCGGCCGTCATCGCCGCCCTCAAGCAGGTCATCCAGGCGGCCAAGGACAATGGCAAGGGCGTGGCCATGTGCGGGGAGATGGCCGGGGACCCGCTGTCGACCCTGCTGTTGATGGGCATGGGCCTCGAAGAATTCAGCATGGAATCCCTGTCCATTCCGGTGGTCCGGAAGCTGGTGCGCTCCGTGACCTACGAGCGGGCCGCCGCCATCGGCCAGCAGGCTCTGCGGCTGGACCGGGTGGATGAGATCAAGCGCTATCTCTTCAGCGAAATGCGTGCCCTCGGCCTGGTGGAGCTGATGGAGCTCTACCGCTAGGCTAGGCCCTCACCCGGCCTTCGGCCACCCTCCCCCAGAGGGAGAGGGGTTGGATCTGACTGCTCGGACAGGTTCCCGGGACAGGGGCGACCACCGCTCGGCCCTACCGACGGAGGCGACGGCGGGATGACGATCGCTTCGGCCAGTTGACACCCTGCCCCGGCGCGCTTCTTCCCACGCATCCCGTAAGTGCGGGTGATTTCTCCGATCCCGAAACCGCGTTTCAGTGGCATGGGCGTTGCCTTCATGTCCGCTCATGGAGGAACGCCCACCCGAACCCAAGCCGCCCGCATTTCCGTCCGTCCAGCCCGGCGACTCCGCCGCGGATGTCGTCACCGGCTATCTGCCGCTGGTGGAGCGCATGGCGCGCCACCTCCACCGCCGGCTGCCGCCCGGACATGATCTCGGCACGCTGGTGAACTCCGGCGTGGTGGGCCTGCTCGAGGCCCTGGAGCGGTACGATCCCGAGCGCGGCGTCTCGTTCCATGTCTACGCCAGGCACCGCATCTACGGGGAGATGATCCAATGCCTGCGCTCCCTCGACTGGGTGAGCCGGTCGATCCGGGCCTGGGGGCGCCGGGTTGCGGCCGTGCGCAGGCGGCTCGCCGAACACCTCTGCCGGGAGGCCACTTCCGAGGAAATGGCGCAGGAGCTGGAGGTGCCGTTGGAGGCCTGGCACAGGATCAGCTACAAAGTGCGGGAACAGGGTTGGGTGAGCCTGGACGACCCGTCCTGCGGCGGCGCCGACGTCCTTCTCGACGGCGCCGATTCGGGTCAAGGACCCTACCAGGACCCACTCGCGTGCGTCGAGCGCCAGGACCTGGTGGACAAGCTCAAACGCGCGGTGGCGCGGCTACCGGAACGGGAACGCCTGGTGGTGACTCTGCGCCATTACCGGGAGCTCAAGTTCAGGGAGATAGGAGAAGGGCTGGGCCTGACGGAGGGAAGAATCTGCCAGATCTACGTTCAGGCGCGCAAACGCCTGCGGAAGGCGCTGGACGATTGACCGGCGGGACCGGCGCGGGCAGTGTCGCGGTCAGCCGCCGGCCCGGATGGCGGCGATCTCGTCGAGGATCACCTGCCGCCTCGGGGAATCCTGCGGGTATTGCTGGGCGGCGCGCTGCAGCGAATCGACGGCCTTTCCGGTCTCGTCGCGCAGCAGGTACGACTGCGCCAGGTAGTAGTGGGCCTTGCCGGGCTGATTCAGCTTGCGGTAGGCATAGCCCAGCCTCCGGGCGGCCTCGGGCCAGAACGGCGCAAGCTGGCGCAGCCTCAGATACGTACGCGTCGCCTGCCGGAAGCGCGATTCCTTTTCGAGAAGCTGTCCCTTGTACAGGTGTGTGACCGGATCGTCCGGTTCCCGCGCCAGCATTCGTCCGAAGGCGGCGTGGGCCTTGGCGAACTCCTCCGTGTGGAGGTAGGCCCGTCCGAGATCCCGATCCAGGTACGGGAGCGCAGGGTTCGACCGCGCAGCCCGTTCCAGCATCTCCCGGGCTCGATTCCACCGGCCGGTAGCGGCATAGGCGATGCCCAGCGCATGCGCCGATTCGGCTGCTTCCGGACGGCGTTCATGGGTCTTCCTCAGGCGCTCCACCACCTCTTCCGGCCTTTTTCGCAGCTCGATCAACAGCTTGACCCGCTCGATATCGTCGGCGCCCCGGTAGCGCGGACGCGTGAGCCCGAGGGCGCGGATCGACGCGTTCAGGTTGGCGATGCGTTTCTGGCTCAGCGGGTGGGTCAGCAGATACGATGGCCGCCCCACGGGATTGAGAATCCGTTCGCGGTACATCCGCTTCATGAAGGTCACCGCGGCATCGGGGTCGTAGCCAGCCCGTGCCATGTAGCCGACGCCGAGATTGTCGGCCTGCTCCTCCATCTGCCGGCTGAACTCCAGTTGCTGGGTCATGGCGACGGCCGGGCCGGCCAGGGCGGCGGGCCCCAGGACCGGCGCCAGGAACACGCCGAGCATCCCGATGATCATGGTGGTGTCGGTGTTGTCGAGCAGGGTGGCGAAATGCCGCGCGTTCACATGGACGATCTCGTGGGCGACCACCGACGCCAGTTCGTCCGACGTCGCCACCCGCCGGATCAGTCCCGAGTGCAGGAAGATACTGCCGCCGGGCACGGCGAACGCGTTCATCGAGGAGTCCTCGATGACGAAGAACCGGTAGGGATATCGGGTGTTGCCTACGGCTTCGAGGATTCGGCGGCCGATGCGGTCGACGTACAGCGCCACCTCGGGGTCCTCGATGAACTTGTGCCGGCGGCGGGCTTCCTGCCGCAACTGGCGGCTGATGCGGATCTCCTCGTCCTGGGAAAGGGCATGGGCGAGAGGTACGCGGAGAAAGGCCGTGGCACAACACGCGAGCAGCAGCACCACGGCGCAGCAGTGGAGGGCTCTCCGCATGCCTCAAAGTCTATCTCACACCCCGTAACCGGTCAACGCACGCCTGGTTCTAGCACCCTCACCCCAACCCTCTCCCAGAGGGAGAGGGCAAATACTGCCCCCTCTCCCTCTGGGAGAGGGTCGGGGTGAGGGTCAGGGTGAGGGCCTGGGCCGGGCGGCGGTGTCTCGCTCCTCAATCGAGCCCCAGCCAGATGAACAGGTCGCCGGGCGGGAACGGCAGACGGAGGAGCCAATCGAAGATGCCGGCGAAGAATACGTAGGCCACCACCGTTAGAATGACGGTGATGAGCCAGCCTTCGCGGGCGCCGAACTTGAGATAGAGGAAGGTCGCCACCAGTGACGACCACACGAATCCGATCATCCAGATGGAGACGAAGAATCCCACCACCCAGCAACTGATGAGCAGGGTTCGTCGACGGGTCTCCGCCGGCGAGATCTCCTCCGCCTCCTCCACGCCCTCCTCGCCGTGGACCACGACCCTGGAGGTGGTGGCGAGCTCCTTGACGAAGACCGCGATACTGATGGCGAAGGCCGGCAGGCCGATGATCAGCGGGAACAGGGCGGCGCGCTCCTCGTAGGCGCCGAAACCGAAGAAGCACTCACGCAGCACATAGGCGAACAGAGCCACGAAACACAGCGCGAAGACACCGCTGGCGACACGCTCGTTGCGCGAGATGGCTTCCGTCAACCTGGTCACTCCCGGCACCTCGAACCTCTCCTCGTGCCGCTCGGCCCGCTTCTTCTCCCGCCAGGCCTGGAACACCGGGTAGAACAGTCCCGCCAGGATCAGCAACGAAATCAACAGCACGCCGGGCCGCAGCAAGAATCCGGCGCCGTAGACCTTGGTGGCGATGAAGAGGTTGTTCTCGGCGATGCCGCCGAGCACCAACCCCAGCAGCAGCGGCGGCCGCTGCCAGTCAAAGCGCACCATCAGCCATCCCACCAGGCCGAATATCAGCACCATGAGGATGTCGCCGAAGGCGTTGTTGACGGCGAAGCCGCCCAGGTAGATGAGCAGCAGCAGGAACGGGATCAGGTAAGTGCCCTTGACGAAGGTGATGCGCGCGAGCTGGTTCAGGAACAGCAGGCAGACGGCCACGGTGATGATGTTGGAGACGACGATGATCCAGACGAACGAGAACGTGAGGTCCAGGTGCTTGGCCGGATCGAGCAGGTCGGGCCCCGGGACGATTCCCTGGATGATGAAGGCTCCCAGCAGGATGGCCATGGAGACGCTGCCCGGCACGCCGAAGGCGATGGTCGGGACCAGCGAGCCGCCCTCCTTGGAGTTGTTGGCCGCGCCGGGTCCGAGAACTCCCTCGATGGCGCCCTTGCCGAAGCGGTCCTTGTCGCCCGGCGAGCTCTGCACCGCGTGGGCGTAAGCCACCCACTGCGCCGGCCCGCCGCCCAGTCCCGGGATGAGGCCGATGTAGGAACCGATGGCGCTGCACGCCAGCACCAGCTTCCAGTGGCGGAAGGTGTCCATGACGCCCTGCATGACGCCGCCGAGCTTGCCCGTGGACTGGCGCGCGATGCTCGACCCCTGGACCGACAGGTCGATGATCTCGGGAATGGCGAAAAGTCCCACCGTGACCGATACGAGCGACAAGCCGTCCCACAGGAAGAGCGCCGCGTCCTCGCCGATGAGCGGGTCGAGGGTGAAGCGCGGGACGCTCTCGATGGGATCGAGGCCGATGGTGGCCAGGACCAAGCCGAAAGCGCCGGTGCACAACCCCTTGAGGATGTTGCCCCCGCTCAGGGATGCCACGAAGGTGATTCCCAGGAGGGCCAGCATGAAGAACTCGGAAGAGCCGATCGAAAGCACCAGCGGCTGCACGATGGGAATCGCCAGGGCCAGCGCGAAGGCGCCGAAGACCGCCCCGACGAGCGAGCTCATGAGCGCGGCCCCCAGAGCGCGGCCCGCTTCCCCCTTCTTCGCCATGGGATGGCCGTCGACGATGGTGGCGGCGGTGATGCCTTCGCCCGGCACGCCGAAAAGGATCGAGGTGATGTCCCCGGTGGTGGCGGTCACCGCGTTGGAGCCCAGGAGGAACGCGAACGCGGTGGTGGGGTCCATCTTGTAGATGAAGGGCAGCATGAGCGCCAGCGTGGTGGCGCCGCCGAGCCCCGGCAGGATTCCCACGACAAACCCGATCGCGATGCCGATGATCATGAATATGAACGGGTCCTGTCCGGCGGCGGAGAACGGCAGGATGTTCGCCAGTCCGATATAAAATGAGTGAAAGGTGTCCATACAGTCGATCTCCGAACGTCAGGCGTTCGTATGAAGGGGCAAGCCCTCGTCAAGGCAAGGGCCGTATGGTGGTAACGTCTTGATTTGTGTTGGGAAATGGTCCGTTTCGAACGTGCCTTTATGGCCCAAATACCAGGGACTGTCAAGCAACGGACAGGACCGTCATCTCACGGTCACGGGCAAAAAACCCTTCGCCTAGGAACCTGTCCGAGTAATCAAATACAACCCCTCTCCCTCTGGGAGAGGGTGGCCGAAGGCCGGGTGAGGGCCTAGCCCGGTCCGGCGGCCAGGGATTCGTAGCTCGTGCCTTCGCCGTTGTCCTGGCTCACCGGAAGCCCGAGGTTCGCCCAGCCTTCCGCCAGCACCTGCCCGTAGGGGTCGCGCATGCCGCCGAAACCGCCGCGCACGCTGGCCACGTCCTGGTAACCGTGCTGCTCCAGGAGGTTTGCCGCATTGTTGGACCGGGGACCCGCCTTGCAACCCAGCAGCAGCTTCCGGTCCCTGGCGAAGTGCTTCTCCACCACTTCGACGAACTCCGGGTTGAACACCATGCCCTGCGCCGGGTCGAGAAACGCGATGGGGATATTGACCGCCCCCTCGGGATGGCCGGCGGTGAACTCCTCCACCGTGCGCACGTCGATGTAGACGGCCTGACCGTCCTCCCGCATCGAATCGTAGGCTTCCTGCGGCGATATCTCTTTCACGGTTTTCCTCTCGTGGTTCTTGTGGCGCCGGCGGCGGCGCTACCCCGGCCCGCGCACGCCCGCGCCCGGTTTCACATGCCCATCACGTTGTAGCCGGCATCGACGTGGAGCGTTTCTCCGGTGACCCCGCTTCCCAGGTCGCTCACCAGATAGACCGCGGTCCTGCCGATCTCGGCCGGGTCGACATTGCGCCTGAGCGGCGCCCGCTCGCTGACGAGGTGCAGCATGTCGCGGAACCCGGCAATGCCGGCGGCGGCCAGGGTCTTCACCGGGCCGGCCGAGATGGCGTTGACCCGTATCCCCTCCGGACCGAGATCGTGGGCCAGGTAGCGGACGCTGGCTTCCAGCGCCGCCTTCGCCACTCCCATCACGTTGTAGTTGGGCACCACCTTCTCGGACCCCATGTAGGTCAGCGTCACCACCGCGCCGCCGCGCCCCTTCATCAACTCGGCGGCGTGCCGCGTCAGCGCCACCAGCGAATAGCTGCTGATGTCCAACGCGGTGTGAAACCCTTCGCGGCCGGTCTGCACGTAGGGCTGGGACAGGTCTTCCTTCCTGGCGAAGGCGATGGCGTGCACCAGGATGTCGAGGCCGTCCCACCGGCGGCCGACCTCCTCGAAGACCGCCTCGATCTCGTCGTCCCGGGTGACGTCGCACGGCAGGACGATGGTCGAGCCGATACCCTCGGCCAGGGGCCGGACGCGCTTTTCCAGCACCTCGCCGGCATAGGTGAAGGCCAGCTCCGCCCCCTGGGCATGGAGCTCCCGCGCCACCGCCCAGGCAATGCTGCGGTCGTTGGCCACGCCGAATATCAACGCCTTCTTGCCTTCGAGGATTCCCGACATACCAGACTCCCTCTCGTGGCTCCGAATCGGCCGGAGCGCCCTGCGGGCCTACCTCAGTCCTCTTTGCCAGAGGTACTCCGTCTCCCCCAGGTTCCTGCCCACCCATCGCCCCAGGACGAAAAAGAGGTCGCTCAACCGGTTGACATACCTGAGGGGCCACTCGCCGACATCTTCGACCCGCGACAGCCGGAGGATCTCCCGTTCCGCCCGGCGGCACACCGTGCGGCACTGGTGGAGCTGCGCGCTGATGCGTCCGCCGCCGGGAAGGATGAACGACTTGAGCGGCTCCAGCTCCTTCTGACACTCGTCGATGACCCGCTCGATCCGGGTCACCTCATCCTCGCCCATGCGGTGCATGCCTTCGTAGGTGAAGTCCTCCGGGGTGGCCAACTCGCTGCCCAGGTCGAAAAGCTCCTGCTGAATCTCCTGGAGCATGGCGTCGAGCTTCAGGTGCAGCTCGCGCTCCCCCCTTCCCTCCTCGTTCCAGGCGCGCGCCAGGCCCACCACCGCGTTCAACTCGTCGATGGTGCCGTAGGCTTCGATCCGCGCGGCGTCCTTGGGAACCCGCTTTCCGCCCACGAGCGCGGTCATGCCGTCGTCGCCGGTTCGGGTGTAGACGCGGGTGATTCTAATGGCCATCCCGAGACCCCTCGTTCACCACAGATTGACGCGGACAAGCGTATCGCTTCGACGAAAGAATGCCAACCGTCGCCGCGTCCGGCAGTGCGCGTTCGGCCCGTCGCAGCGCTGTTTTGTTCACGCACTGAAGGTGGTAGGACGAAAGGGTGACGCCAACGAAAACCCGCTGCCGTGCAGCATTCCTCCGAGCCTGCCTGCTACTGCTGGCCTTGGCGGCCCTCTCCGGCTGCATCCGCGAAGAGGAGATGAGGCTGGTCTACGCCCAGCGCTGCGCGAGCTGCCACGGTCCCGGCGGCCAGGGCGACGGCCGCATCGCCAAGGCGCTCTCCGCCAAGGTGCCGGACTTCCGCCACACCGTGGACAACCTTGACGTGTTCGAGATCCGCCGGATCATCAAGAAGGGCAAGGGGATCATGCCCGCCTTCGAGCCCGCCCTGGAGAAGTACCAGATCCAGGACATGGTGCGCATGGTCCGGGTCCTGAGCATGGAGGGCCGCGACCTGGAGTGGTGGGAGAAGTTCGAGCCCCTGGTCTGGGCCCACTGCTCGGTGCCCTGGCAGTACGTGTACGACTACGACGCCGCCGGCAAGGACAAACGGTCGTAACGCCGGATTCGGCGCCGCCATCCGAAACCCGTCATTCGCGCTTTCGCGGGAATGACGGATTCGAGGCTTCGGAACTACGCGGGCGCTCCGGCGGGTGCCGGACCTACAGGCGGTATCGTCTTCCCGGGCCGGATGCTGAGCCCAAACGCGGCGGCCATCAGCCCCATCCAGCCGCCGGCGAAGAACGCCATCTCGTAGTTGCCGACATAGTCATACAGCAGGCCGCCGAAGTTGGCCATGGCGAACCCGCCCACCTGGTGCGACAGAAAGATCCAGCCGTAGATCCGGCCGATGGACTGCTTGCCGAAGGTCTGACCCGCAATCATGACGACCGGCGGAACCGTGGCGAACCAGTCGAGTCCGTACACGATGGTGAAGGCCAGGAGTCCCAGGGTGGTGTCCACCCACAAGAGATAGAACAGCGACAGCCCCCGGAACGTGAACACCACGGCGATCAGCTTCCGGGGATCGACGCGGTCGGCCAACCAGCCCGAGAACAGGGTGCCGACGATGTTCATGGTCCCCATGAGACCGATGGCGCTGGCCACGGTGAGCCTGTCGAACCCGTTCTCCAGGGCATGGGGCAACAGGTGCGTTCCGATGAGTCCGTTGGCCGTGCCGCCGCAGATGGAGAACACGCCGCACAGGAGCCAGAAGGTCGGCGTCTTGACGGCGTCCCTGATGCCCATGACCGGCGCCGCGGGCTTGGCTTCCCCCGGCCCGACCGCCGGCTTGTCGGCCACCGGCGCCGCCTGCGCTCCGGCTCCCTCGTTGTAGGGTTCCAGGCCGATGTCCTCGGGCTTGTCCCGCATCAGCAGCCAGACCAGCGCCACCGCCGTGGCCGTGCAGGCAACGAGCACGTAGGAACCCATGCGCCAGCCGACGTAGGCAACGATGAACAGCATGAACGGGATGAAGACGATCTGTCCCGTGGAGCTGCCGCTGCTGAGTATGCCCACCGCCAGCCCGCGCCGGGCGTTGAACCAGCGATGCGCCACCGAAGCGGATAGGACGCCGGACATGCCGCCCGCCCCCAGCCCCACCAAGACGCCCCACGTCAGCCAGAACTGCCACAACTCGGTCACGAAAGTGGTTGCCACCAGGCCCGTCGAGAGCATCGTCAGCGAGGTGAGCATGACCCGGCGCGGCCCGATCTTGTCCAGAAACCAGCCCGCTACCGGAGCGACCGCTCCGTAGAGCAGGAGATTGATGGAGATCCCGAAGGTGATGGCCGAGCGAGCCCATCCGAAGTCCGCTTCCAGCGGGTGGATCAGCACGGTGGGAACCACCCGGATCCCGGCGCCGTTGAAGCTGGCGAAGAAGGTGACGGCGACGATGAGCCAGCCGTAGTGAAACGGCAACAGCATAGGTGGACGCGGGCTGGACTGCGGGGTCGCTGGATGATTCATCCGGTCTCGCTTTCTGCGGAAGCGCGGGAACGGGGATCCCCCTGAAGACGGATCCCCGTTTCCCGATGCGGCTATACGCTAGGCGACGGTCACTTCGGCAGCGCGTCGCGCATGGCCTGGGTGTACTTGCTGTAGCTCTTCACGTAGTTTTCCAGGTCGGCCTGCGCTACCTTGGAGTCGCCGGGGACGATGGGGCTCTTGGACTTGGCCAGGAACTCCTTGTATTCCGGATCGGTCATTGCCTTCATGAACAGATCTTCCAGGATCTTCTTCCTGTCGTCCGGCAGACCCGGCGGCGCCACGATGCTGCGGCCCACGTAGAGGCGGAGATCGACACCCTTCTCCACGGCCGTCGGAGTGTCGGGAGCGTTTACCGGCCGTTCGCCGTGCAGGTGAAGGACCGGCCTCACGTCGCCCGACGCGATGTAGGTGGCGGTGGTGGGGTGGTCGATGGGCTGCAGGTACACGTCGAAGTCATTCCGGATCATGGCCGGTATGCCCTCGCTGGTGCCGCGGTAGCCCGACACGACGTCCATCTGGATGCCCAGCTCCTTGGCTGCCACGAACGTCGGGATCCAGCGCGAGACGCCGATGCCCTCCACGCCCCATTTCACGCGTTTGGCCTTCTGGAGGTCCTCAAGGGTATGGAACTTGGAGTTCTTGCCCACGATGAGGCTGTAGGGCTCCGCTCCGACCCGAGCGATGTAGGTGAACTTGGTGACGTCGTAGCCGGTCTTGGCGACGCCGCTGATCAACTGCTTGCCGAGCATGCCGTCGGTGAACAGGTGCCCCAGCGTGTAGCCGTCGGGCTTGGCCTTGTACATGGCCACCGTGCCGATGACCAGTCCACCGCCGGTGATGTTCTTGACCACGAGATGGACACCCTTGGGCAGGTACTTCCGCATGGTCCTGCCGATGCCACGGGCCAGCCGGTCGAACCCACCGCCGGGAGACCCGGCGACGATGATGGTGATGTTCTTCTTCGGAAAGTCCGCCGCCGCAACGGTGGTCGCTTGCACGAACGCCACCAAAGTCAGCAACAACGCGATGGCAACCCACTTTCTCATGGCGGTCCTCCTGTGCGTAAATGCCGTATCTGCCCGATTTTTCGGGGTTCCCTAAGAAACAACATACGGAGGTGTGTTGTCAAACCAAGGCTTTCTCACCCGGCAGGACGCAAGCGCCGTGTTTTCGGGGATCAAGGTTTCCGCGAAGCCAGATCCCGTATGAAACTGCACAGCCCCTCGAATGCCGGGGATTGGAAATTCCATGCGCCTTGCAGAGCACCCTCGCCGACCCTGGCCGTCGGTTTCCGTCCGGCGGCAAGGTATGCGTGGGCGTAGGTCTTGTCACGGTTTCTCGAACGAAGAGCGTTGCGTGTCGTCAGGCACTCCAGGTATTCGTCCACGCACTTGGCCGCATCCGTACCCACCACCGACTGCTTGCAGATCGTTTCGATAGCGCCTTCGCCCGAACCGTCCGGAACTACGAAAACGCCGATGGACGGTACCGGCTGAGCCCCGTCCTCAAGGCCTCCTCAAGGCCCTTTGTTGGGAAGATGCGTGGAGGCATGTTCGGCGTATAATTCGGGAATTATTGAGTTGACTCCCCAATCGAATTCAGCTAGGGGCGGGGGATGGAGGACATCCTCTCTTGGTTCGCGAAGGAGACCGCGCAACACCTCATCCTTCACTACATCTCCTACCTTGGCGCGCTATTGTTCACCGGGGGTGGGTTGGTGCTAGGCGTATTGATGTTCGGGCGACGCTACAAGGAGCGGATCGCTCGAATGGAAGGCGAACTGGCCGTTCTGCGCAAACAATCGGAACCTCCAACGCTGAACGTCAATCACGAAGACCTCGGCTATGAAGTCATAACGTGGTGGGGCGAAACCGGTGATACCCTGATCGATGCCGGTTTCCCCGAGTCACGCAAGCGGTTTCCCAAGACGATCCGAGACAAGAGGACGGGCACCCTGCACGAAGTGCCTCATCCGATAGAACCCCATCGCCGATTTACCCCTTGACACCCCATCCGGCGCTGTCGTAGCGTCCCACCTGTACCCATCGGCCAAAGGCCCCGTGTCGGGTCTCCGCCGAATACAAGAGCCTGTTTCATGGACAAGGGGTAGCTCCCCGAGTCCGGGCGAATAAGCGGACTTTCTCACCTTTGGTGCGATGGGTACGAGGCCCGGCAATCCCGCCGGGCCACGGCCAAGGCAACGGACACCACATCGGGAATCTGGCAACGGTAGCGTGCGACAACGGGAGAACTCACCGGGAGACATTCCCATGGTGCGTTCATGTTGTGCTCTCGTGCTCGTGCTGTTTCTGGCGTCGTGCCTGCCCAAGCAGGAGGAACTGCAAGCGCCTGTCATCCAACGCTACCGGCACCTGGACCGGGGCGAGGATCTTCGCCAAGTTGGGATCTCGTTTGTGTCCCCAAACGCCTCCTGGACGAAGGTTGTCCATGGCGGCACCGAAATTCATTATGGGCGTGTCCCTCCATCCCCGGCCACGGCCTCGCGCATACGAAACAACCTTGCCCTGCTAGATGGGGCAACAGCTCGATTCAGATTTCCGCCAACTGTTCATATCCGGGATCACGGCCCCGTGTTCGAGGATCTGGTGTTGCAGGCCATCCAGATCCTCAACTCTGCCTTGCCCAACGACTTCCAGATCCGGTTCGATCCAGATCCCTACTATTCGTCCCGGAACGCACCATCGCCTGGAACAATCCGTATCGAGATGGCCCCCAACGCCACATGGCGGCGCCCATGGATCGCCCCCCATGACCCTGATTGGGAGGGAATGGCGGTTTCGGATTCCGGGTGGTCACAGATTTTCCTCGACACCGAAGCACTCCAGGGGGCCACCGACGAGGCCCGTCTGAGGCTCGTGGTCCATGAAATGCTCCACTCCATGGGGATGGATGGTCACTACATTCAAGAGAGCGACGACATCAGCCTGATGACCCCGCTCTTTGACCCACACCCGGAGAATGCGGACAACATCCTCTTCGCCGTCGACTTCGAGAATCTACGCGCCATGTACCACCCTGAGTCGTTGGGTGACTGGAACAGAGAGCGATATCAGGTTCACGGTTGCATGGATTTCGTCTGCTTCGGTGTATCTGGGGTCATGGGTGACGCCATCCCATGGGCCAACGGCTGGACACCCTCCACGGATTTGGCCGACAACCCGACCCTCATCGGCACGGCCACGTGGCGCGGCCGGCTCCTGGGCCTCACGCCTACTGATCGTGTGGTGGCCGGCGCCGCGGCGCTCACCGTCAGCCTTGACCACATGGGGGGAATCCTCGGCTTCACTCGCTTGGAGTCATGGTCGGCGGGGCGGACGCCTGGACGTGTGGGCTCTGGCATCCAGTGGGGCGACGGCGACCTCCACTACGGCATCCACGTCAAAGGGAACGAGTTCACGCAGACTGGACACGGAGATCCCGGTCTGGTTACCGGCATCTTCGCGGGACGTTCCCATACTCACATGGCCGGAGTGCTGGAGCGTGATGATCTGGCGGCCGGCTTCGGTGGTGAGAGGTAGCGGTGGTGTGGGAACGGCTGGCGGGCCGCCCCTGATTACTTCCCCACAACCGGAAAGGAGCGAACCATGAAAAGCGATCTGTATCTGAAAGCGGTGCTGACGGTGATTGCCGTCGCCCTCGTTGTGCTGACGCTTCAGGCGGTTCAGCCAGCGTTCTCCGACAACCACGAGAAGCAGAAGCAGCAGAAGATATTCGACGTGGGACCGTCCCTTGAGGAAATTGCTGAACTGCTCTGTGGCAAGACGGAGAGGACTGCCTGCTACGTGAAAATGGTCAAGTAGCAGTAAGCAGCAGGGGCCAGCAGACCGCCATCTGCTGGCCCCTTGGTTCTCCCCTCAACCCAGGAAAGGAGACGTGATGAGCGAAGAAGAAATCGCTGAACTCTTTCGGCTAGTCAAGAATCTGACTGATCGGGTCGGAAGGCTTGAGACGGATGTGGGTCGTCTGAAGAATCAGGTGACTCGACTTGAATCGAACCGTCAATGACGCCCGTTCGTCCGAACAACGTCATTTCTGCCGCGGCGAGGTTCTCCCGTATGTCTTGGCGGATTTCCTCTTTGGTCATCTCGCTGAGAGGTCGGAAATAGGGAATCTCATGAACCATCAGACAACCCTCCAACTGACAAGGGAATGGTACTTCACCGGCGCCTCACAAATCAAGAGTGCAAAGGAGCAAAGATGAAGATCGTCGTATGGGCCTTGATCACCGCGATGGCCACCGGCTGCGTCCCGTCGCCCGAGAACATCCAGGGAACCTACGTCTCCCCACAGGTCTACGGGAACTACAGTTGCGACCGGGTCCGCACGGAACTGACGAGGATCGGCACAAGAGTGCAGGAGGTGTCCGCGGCTCAGTCCGCCGAAGCCACGACGGCCGCCGTCGCCAGCGTGGCCGCTACGGCCGCGTTGCTCCTAGTCGCGCCAGGCTTCTTCTTCATGTCCGGTGGCGGCAAGCACGCGCAGGAACTGGCGCGGCTGAAGGGGCAGGTCGAGGCGCTCAGGCAGGTGGCCGTGGAGAAGGGCTGCACGGAACTGCTGGAAGAGATCGAGCGCGAACGGAGGAAGCAGCAAGAGAAGGAATCGGAGTAGCGGCAAGGTGGCGATGGGTGGTAGGGTGGCCCCATGAAGCACCCCGATAGCGAGACGCTGAAGCAGTTAAAGGACACGGCCGAGACGGACAAGATGAAGGCCGTGGATGATCTGTTGGGACGAGTACTGGCGGGAGCGGGGCGCGAGAAGCCGGACGCTACGCCGGAGCCTCAAGGGACCTGAAAGAGGAAGTCGCCGAGGATGCGTTGGCTGATCTGATGAAGCGACGAAGGGTGTTCGTCGTCGTCGATGAAAAGATCGCAGGTCAGGGTGTCGGGATTCCACTGCGAATGGATGATGAGGCTCCACTTGTCCTTATGGCTGACCCCGATTTTTCCCTCATCGTAGAGGGATATTTGGATGTGGTCGTCCAGGGATTCTTCGATGCGTCTGTATATCAGTTCGCGTCCAGGGATTCGGGCGGCATGGGCTCGATAAACCCGATGGGGGGATTCCGTGGGGTCCGTAACGACGAAATGCCTATCCCGTCGTTGCTTCTCATTCAGGGCATTGAACTTGCGAACATCGGCGCGAACAACCTTCAGGATATTCTCCAGGATGTCTTCGTCGGTACAGTCGGCCCTCGCTCTCACCCAGTCTGCGTGGTCCACATTGGCCATGATACCCCCAGCGCCAACTGCCGGCAAGACTCAGAACACGTCACTCCCGCCTTGCGGCACCGGATCGGCGGTCAGGTCCTCAAAGGTGATCCGCTTCCCCTGAGCGCCGAGCAGCATGGCGGCGATTCGGTCCATCGTATGGTTGTCGACGGCACCCTCATTCAGCCGGAAGGCGTACTCATCAACGTACCGCCCCAGGTGCTTGACCGAGACATGGTGGTAGATGCCCTTGAGCCCGCGCTTGAACACGGCCCACACGGCCTCGATGCTATTGGTGTGAACGTCTCCGTCCACGTACTCATTGGCGCTGTGGTTCACGGTGTCGTGTTCGTAGCCTTCCTCGTCCAGCCCGGTGTAGCTGCCGTGCTCGTCCGTGTAGATGATGGTGTCCTCCTGGACGTGCTTGAAGATGATGTCCTGGATGGTGTCCTTGTCGGTCATCTTGATCGGCATGGCGATGACCTTGCCGTCGCGCTGGCGCATCCCGAGGACCGGAGCCTTGCCCACAGTCCCCCGGCCGGATATCTTCGCCCGCTTGGCGTTGCTCATGTTCTTCCGCTTCCCGCCGACGTAGGTTTCGTCGATCTCGACGATGCCGGAGAGCGGGTTGTCCCGGTCCCGGCAAGCCTCGCGGAGCCGGTGGAGCATGAACCAGGCGGACTTCTGAGTGATGGCCAACTTGGTGTGCAGCTCGACGGACGAGACGCCCTTGCGCGAGGTCACGAGCATGTACATGGCATAGAGCCACTTCTGAAGCGGGATGTGCGAACGCTCCATGACGGTGCCGGTGCGAACGGTGAAATCCTCACGGCAGGACTTGCAGCGGTAATATCCGCCCCGGCGTTTGGCGACGCGCTCATTGTCCTCTGTGCAGAACGGGCAGCGCGGCCCCTCGGGCCACCGGATGGACTCCATGTACGAACGTGCGGATTCCTGATCTGGAAAGAGCGCGAACAGTTCAAGAAGGCTGATGGTGGTGCGGTTCATGTCTCCCCCTTCCGTTGAAAACGTGGCACGAGTCTAGTAGAGTTGTCGGGATGTTTGAAGAGGCCGTCCACTGGGTCAAGAATCGGGCCGAATGCTCCCTGGACTTCACGTTCAAGGCACTTTGGAAACTTGTCGAACGCGATGTCGGCGAAATCAACGAAGTAGACCCTGGGCAGCGGTTCGGCCGTACATTCAAGGCCGAACGCCTCGAAGGCGCTTCGCATCCGTCGTTCAGGGTTCAGCGATCTGACAATCGGGGCATCTACTTCCATCTTCTCGCCACATCCATAGTTGTTGCCACTGGTCACTACTGTCCGGTCCAATAATTGAACAAATTCAATTGCTTATGCAACATGTCCTGGGAGGAAGTGTCTTCGGCATCGAAGAACCCCTTGTTTAAGGGGATTTTCTCGAACAAGGTGACGGAGAAGACCTGTAACAATGTGTAGAGGGAAACATCGAGGTCGAGCCGCTTTCTGATGATGGCGACGAGCACGTACACGGAGACGGCAGTCCAGATTTGCACCTTGACGGCGTTCTCCGAGGTGCCGTAAAACTTCCTGATCCGCAGATGTTGCTTGATCCATTTGAAAAACAACTCCACCTGCCAGCGGGCCTTGTACAGTTCGCAGATGACCTTTGGCTGAGGACCAAACAGGTTGGTCAGGAAAAGGAGCGTCTTTGATGTCTCCGGGTCTTTGAATCGAATCCGCCGCAAATAATGAGGATAACGTTTGTGGCTGTAGAAGCCCGACAACTTTACGGTCTGATCGCAGACAATGCCTTGCACACGATCGCTTGGAGCGGAATAGATGCGTCGCAAATCGGCATTGGTTTTGGCTCGGGTGACAAAGAACGCGCCGGCTTCGTGAAGTGCGAAGAGGCGCTTGAAGTCGAGGTAAGCGCGGTCCATCACGTAAATCGCTGCGGGTTCTGGAATCAACAGATCGAGCACTTTGATATCGTGCAGCTTGCCGTCGGAAACATGTATGAAACTCGGGATATTGCCGCGCAGATCGAGCAGCGTATGCATCTTGACCGCTGCTTTGGTGCTTCGAAACGAAGCCCACGGAAACAACGACAGGCACAGGTCGATGGTCGTCGAGTCCAGTGCATAGACGGTGTTGGACAGATCCAGCCCAAGGTCCTCTTGGATGTAAAGTTTGCGGGCTTGTGCAATGAGCCGTTGGGCGAAGTCGGCGTAGATTCTCCAGTCTCTTCGTTCGTTGGCGTCGGCCAACGTAGAGCGCCTGACCGTGGAGCGAATGCCCATGTGGTAGAGCTTGGCCGATTGCGCTGCAAGACAGGCTTCGATGTCTCGCAGACTTTCCCGATAAGCCAACTGAGCGAATGCCAGGATGCGAAAGTGCTCGGCACACGCCAGGGTGCGAACACGACGGTTCCCGCCATAGCGATCGACGATACGAGCGAACGTTGTCCAAGGCAGAAAATCCATCAACTGCGCGAACAGCGTCTTGCCGGTGTACATGGCGTGCCCTCCAGGGATTCCTGCCCTGAAGGTCGCCCAAAAGCGCTGTTGCGTTCAAGTCGGCACCGCAAGAAATCGATAAAAAGTATACCTGATTCACATAGTTACAGCCATCCCTACGTCACTTAACCGGACAGGAGTGGCCACTGGTGATGACTCAGAACTCTTCTCGGTCACTCCGAAGTGGAATGCCGAGAGTTCCATGTGCGATCTGTATGTCAAGGATGCCCCCTGCGAACTCTGGCAGGTGAGCGAAAAGGCCCTCTCCGATCTCTTCTTTTGTCGATAGGTTCATGTCTCCCCTCACTTTCTAGGGAGATTATAGCACCGAAACAATGGGGAGTCAAGTCAATAATTCCCTATAATTCCCCAACTTGCCGCCGATACGGCCTTTCATGTTCACTGGTAGGAACCGGTTATCGGAGGCCTTACGCCTTTCGAATTGACAAGCTCTACCCTCGCCACCATACTCGTCTTGAGACGCAGCGCGGGTCTACCGACATGCCACCTGCAGCGCTAGACAGACCGGCCGAAAGGTGACCGACATGGACATCAATACGAACGCCATCGAAGCCGCGCTTCGGCAACTCCCCGAACTGCCTACCCCCGTCAGCAGTTGGCACGTGGAAACCGGGCCCGACTCCACCGACGACCTCGCCGTATGGGTTTGGGCGATGCTGAAAGACGATGACGTTGAATTCACCAAACGATCGCGATTGCGTTCGATAATCCGTGACCTCGTGCAGGAAAAGACGGACTCCTCCATACTCGTCTATGTTCGATTTCGCGGCGCATCCGAGGTGGCTTAGGAAACATGAGCCTTCACTCGGAGCTTTTGAAACAGGCACGTTTCCTTGCCCAAAAGGAACCGAAGAAGCCGACCCAAGCCAGTCTTCGCCGCTCGGTTTCGGCTTCCTACTACGCGCTCTTTCACCTTCTGGTCGATGAAGCGACCACACTCATGCTGTCGGGCCATGCCCGCAGGCCGTTGCGCGACTGTCTCTCACGTGCGTTTCACCACTCGGCCATGAAACAAACTGCGGTCCAATTCGCCAACAACGCGACGTCCCCCAAGCTAGCGTCAGGGTTCAACCAACAACCGCTCCGACAGGAGTTAATAGACGTCGCGTCTTCCTTCGTGCAGCTTCAGGAAGCCCGTCATGAGGCAGACTATAATCGCGCTCTCCGATTCACTCGACGGGAAGCCCTTGATCTGGCCGACCTGTCGGGCCAGGCATTTCGAGACTGGGCACAAGTACGCGGTAGCCTCCAGGCCGACACCTTCCTCACCGGACTGCTTGCGTACAAACACATGCAGGGATGAACCGTCGTTTACGAAGACCGACATCTTCCGTCAACGGCATTCGCACGACCGTGCTCGGCTCCATTGGTCCGTCAACAGGCCATGCTTCACCTCGTCCGGTCTCTGTTCGACACCCGTGCTGCCGGTGACGACGCCGACCGTTCTCAGTGAGAATTTCGACTCCCGCGAGCCCGGGAGGAATCAATCTCATCGCATTCGACAACTCCT
This sequence comes from uncultured Binatia bacterium (SeqCode), assembly GCA_965204505.1. Taxonomy (GTDB): domain Bacteria; phylum Desulfobacterota; class Binatia; order UBA9968; family JAJDTQ01; genus JAJDTQ01. Next base: position 356,761 of record CBDBFB010000004.1, on the reverse strand, counting down.
GCTTGAAACCCCGCCTGACCAGGTCCGAATATCGCTGCATATACTCATCGGGTGTCTCGTGTTGCCATCTCGTACCCTCAATGACGTAGGACGGCCTCGGCAAGGGCGGGAGAGGCGTGTCATAGAGAACTACACCTGGAGGTGTAGGGTAAACGCCGTTCGAACCCGTAATCAGGTTGACACGGGTCATGGGGGAAAGGGACAAACCGTCGATGCCCCGGTAGTGAACTGCCTCGAAACTGCTGAGATGCACCATCGGATCCCTCCGCCGTTGGACTATCCTATAGCATAGCCGACGAGCCCGGTCGTGCACCCTTCCTCAGACGAGATCGAGAGGGGCGGTGACATTGGGAACCCCGCCGCGGGCGTTGCAACGAGAATCCACGATGTCATAGTGGCGTAAACCAGTCACGCCCGTCGGGGCCGGGAGGAAAGCGTATGGAGATCCGCAAGCTCATCACCGTTGTCGAGGAGACCCGGCGCGAACTCGGCCGGCCGGTGGAGCCGCCATCGCGTCAGGCCGCCGCGATCGCCGTGATCACGAACCCCTATGCCGGCGTCTATGACGAACAGCTCGAAGAGCTGCAGAAGGCGGGCGCGGAGCTCGGCGGCCTGCTGGCTCAGCGCGCCATCGACGCGCTGGGCATCGACGGCGCGGGTGTCCACAGCTACGGCAAGGCGGCGATCGTCGGGGAGAAAGGAGAACGGGAGCATGCCGCCGCGGTGATGCACCCGCGGCTCGGCAAGCCGGTGCGGGAAATCGTCGGTCCGGCCAGCTCGGTCATGCCCTCGACCACGAAGATCGGCGGGCCGGGAACGGCCATCGATTGCCCGCTGCACCACAAGGACGACGTCTGGAAGTTCAGCCATTTCGACTCGATGCAGGTTTCCGTGCCCGACGCCCCGCGCGCCGACGAGATCGTGGTCATCCTGGCCATCAGCGACTCCGGCCGTCCGTTCCACCGGGTCGGCGAGAACCTGGCAGCCGCCGACGTGATGGCGAAAAAGGAGTAAGTGGCCCTCCGGAAGAGTCAAATGCCTAAAGAAGTCATCGACATCCACGCCCACTTTACCCCGCCCGAGTGGATCCAGGGCATGCGCCGTGACGGCGCACGGCACGGTTGCCACATTGAGGAGGACGCCTCCGGCGCGTTGACTCTACGGGTGGGCAAAGGCCGTCCCGCGACGCTGCAACCGTTTCTCTCGGACCTGCCGGCGCGATTGAGCGCGATGAAGGAGCGAGGACTGGACCGGCAGGTGCTGTCGCCGCCCATGACCATCGTCACCTACCAGTTGGAGGGCATACACGGGCAGGCGGTGTCGCGGCTCTTCAACGAGACCAATGCCGAAGCAGCACGCGATGAGCCGGGTTTGATCCCCGTGGCCACGGTCCCCATGCAGTCGGCCCGGGATGCGGTGGAGGAGCTCCGCTACGCGGTGGATGCGCTGGGCATCCGCATGGTGGAGATCGGCACCCACATCAACGGCGTGAACCTCGACGACGAGGCGTTCCGGCCGTTCTTCGAATGCGCCGCCGACCTCGGCGTGCTGGTGCAACTGCACCCCCACCGGGTCGCGGCCGCGGAGCGGCTGAGCCGCTACTACATGAACAACCTGGTGGGCAATCCCATGGACACGGCCATCGCCGCGGCCTCGCTGATCCTGGGCGGCGTGCTGGATCGCTACCCGTCCCTGAACATCTGCCTGGTGCACGGCGGCGGCGCCCTCCCCTATCTCCTCGGCCGCGTCGTCCACGGCCACGCCGCCGTGGCGGCGGCCCGCGCCGTCCCGGGAGATCCGGAAACGTACTTCCGCCGCTTCTACTTCGACACGATCCTGCACGACCCGCGCATGCTCGCCTTCCTCCGCGACCTGGCGGGCGAGGAGCGGCTCCTGCTGGGCACCGACTACCCCTACGACATGGGGGAGAGCGATCCGTTGGGGCTGCTGGAGCAAGCCGGGCTGGGCGATTGCGACGCCGTTTGCGGAGAAAACGCCGCCAGGCTGCTGGGCCTGGATTCGGGCTCCGGAACCTCATAGGTCGCCGTAGGTCGGATTGGCGAAGCGCTAATCCGACAGGGTGCGGTACGGTGTCGGGTTACGCCTTCGGCTAACCCGACCTACGGGCTTGTAACGAGCACCCTCACCCCGACCCTCTCCCAGAGGGAGAGGGGGTCGGAGGGCTGCTTGTCGCGAACGCCCTCACCCCGACCCTCTCCGGGGGGAGAGGGGCGTTGGAGAGCCGTGGGGCCGAGCTCCCCGACCAGCGGGACGAATCACTCGATCCGGTTGTCGATGGGCGGCAGTGAGCGCAGGTAGACGGCGATGGCGGTGAGGTCCTCGTCGGTCATGTGCTCGTAGCCGTGGATGATGACTCGCTCCATCAGGCCCTGGACGTTGTCGCCGTCGGGTTTGTAGCTGCTCTTCAGGAGCTCCGCCATATCCTCCACCGACCAGTCGCCCACGCCGGTCTTGTCATGCGCCGTGATGTTGGGCGCGGTCTCGCCCTCGGGGCCGTCGGCGGCCCCCGCCATCAGAAGCTCCCGCTGCAGTCCGCCGGCCCAATCGCGTGGCGTGTGGCACTCCGCGCAGTGCGTGACCGCCTGGACGAGATAGGCGCCCCGGTTCCACTGCGCCGGCTTGCCGGGATCGGGGGTCCACGAGCCTTCCTCGAAATAGCGCCACTTCCAGCCCGCCAAGAGGAACCGCCAGTTGAAGGGCATGGTCAACTCGGGCTCCCGGTTTTCCCTGCGCACGGGCTTGACCGTGGACAGGTAGGCCTTGAGGGCGAGGATGTCCTCGTCGGTCATGCGGGTGAAGGAGGTGTAGGGAAAGGCCGGGAAGAGGTGCTGGCCGCGGCGGCCGATCCCCTTGCGCATGGCCCGGAGGAACTCTTCGTCGCTCCACTCGCCGATGCCGGTTTCGGGGTCCGGAGTGATGTTGGTGCTGTAGATGACGCCGAAGGGGACCTTGATGGCGTAGCCGCCGGCGAGTTCGGCGCCCTTGTTCTTGTAATCGGTGTGGCAGGCGATGCACAGTCCGGCGCGGACGAGGTATTTCCCCCGCGCCACAGGGTCGTCCGCCGCGCCCGCCGGGGACAGGCACACCGCCGCCCAGAGCGCCAACGCCAACCAGACGGCCGTGTATCCCTTGCTGCCTCGATTCTTGCGTCTCACGAACAGGCCTCCCAAAAGATGCACAGGACTGACGTCATCGGTAAGGCGCGACTACCGCGGGGGCGGGCTTCAGACCCGCCCGTCACCGGTCAACGCACCGGCCAGGGTCAGCCGTTACGGCACACGATGAGCTCCCGCGGGCAATCGTGCATCTTCTCCAGACCGTCGTCGGTCACCCGCATCATCTCGCCGAACTGGACTCCGCGCAACCCGTCCTCCGTTATCACGTTGGGCTGGATCACGAGGCACATGTTCGTCTCGAAACGGAAGTCGGACGGGGCGCCGCGGCTGGTCTTCGACGTCCGCAGGATCGGCGGCAACTGGCTGGCGCCGTGGACCACGTCGTCGTAGACGGTGAAACCGCGTTCATGTACCACGTCCGCCGCCCTTAACGCCTCCTCGGTTCCGGCGCCGGCCTTGATGACGCCGGCGATACGGTCGAAGGCCTCCATGGCCACGTCATGAAGCTGCTCGTACTCCGGAGTCGGCCCCTCGCCGATGGTGAACGTGCGCAGCACCTGGCCGGTGTAGCCGGCGTAGTTGGTGCTGATTTCGGTCACCAGCACGTCGCCCTTCCGCAGGATGCGGTTGGAGAGATGCTGCTGGGGCACGCCGCCCTTGGGGTCGTGCATGGAGGTGGTGATCATGAAGTGGATGCCGTTGATGCCGCCCTTGCCCAGGTAGACGTCCTCGACGATCCGCGCCAGTTCGTGCTCGGGAATGCCGGGTCGCGCGTGCTCGGTGAGGGCCGCCACCGAATCGTCGCTCATGGCCGCGGCCCGGCGCAGCCGCTCGATCTCCTCGGCGCTCTTGACCTGCCGCTGGTCGCGCATCTCGGCGCTGAAGTCCGACCATTTCACTTCGGGAAGGGCTTCCACGAACCGCAGGTAGTGCCGGTAGGGGACGTTGCCGCAAAGGCCCACCGAGCCCTTCTCCAGGCCGCGCTCCTTCAGGTTCTCCAGCACCCGCGGCACCGAGTCCACCGAGCCCGTGGGGCTGGAGCCGCCGAAGCGCACGTCGTCGATGACGGCCATGCGCTGGGCGTTGGGCAGGTGATTGGACAACTGCACGAAGAGCGTGGGCTCTCCCTCGCGCGGGTAGATGAAGTAGGCCTCGGTGGTGGTGAGCCAATTGCACAGGTAGTGGATATCCGGCGCCGTGCGGCTGCCGTAGAACACCACGGCCTCCAAGCCCATGCGGTCCATGCGCGCCCGCACCGCCGTGTTCCGGCGCTCGTACTCCGTGTCGGAAAAGCTGAGGTAATTGGGATCACAAGGCATGGGATCTCTCCATCGGGCCAGTCACGGCGTCCTTCGACTTCGCTTCGCTACCCTCAGGACGAACGGGAGATGTTCTCACCACCGTCTCGGATCGAACCGGAGTTGTTCCCGTCACCGTTCGTCCTTAGCCCTTCGACAAGCTCAGGACAGGCGAAGTCGAAGGACGCCCTCACCATTTCCTACGTGGCCGCCAGGCCGGGCTGCGGCGGCGCCAGCCGGGCCGGCGGGTCCTTGGCGATGGCCATCGACATGGCCGCGGCCAGCACGGCCAGCACCGCGCCGGTGAGGAAGGACGGAACGTAGTCGCCGAACACATCGTAGGCGATGCCGCTGCCCTGGGCCATGGCGGCGCCGCCCAGTTGGTGCGCCAGGAAGATCAGGCCGTAGATGCTGCCCACCGAGTTCTTGCCGAAGGTGTTGCCGGCGATGGCCACCACCGGCGGCACCGTGGCGAACCAGTCCAGGCCGTAGATCACCGCGAAGACGAACATGCCGGCGGGGCCGGTGACCGACGGCAGGATGAACAGCGAGACCGCCCGCAGACCGTAGATCCAGGCCAGCACCTTGCGCGGGTCCATGCGGTCGCAGAGCCACCCGGCCCCCATGGTGCCGACGAAGTTCAGGCCGGCCATGATCCCCACGGTTATACTGGCCACCTGGTGGCTGATGCCGATGTCCAGGGCGTGCGGGATCATGTTCGCCCCGATGAGGCCGTTGGAGGTCCCGCCGCAGATGGCGTAGCCGGCGGCCAGGAGCCAGAAGGTGCGCGTCCGGAGCGCGTCCCGGACCGTAGTGGTGGTGACCGGGGCGGTGCCGCCCGGTCTCGCGGCCGCGGACGCGTTGGCCTCCGACTCGCCCAGCGCCTCCTCCCCCACATCGGCCGGATCGCTGCGCATGAGCCACCACACCAGCAGGAAGGCCACCACCGCCAGACTCGAAAGGGTCATGGCGGCGACGCGCCAGCCCCAGGCCACGACCATGCCCAGCACCACCGGGATGAAGATGAGCTGCCCGGTGGAGCCGGCGCTGTTCAGCAGCCCCAGCACCACGCCGCGGTGGCGCACGAACCAGCGATGGGCGACGCTGGCGGCCAGCACCGACGAAATGCCGCCCGCGCCGGTGCCGACGATCAGGCCCCACACCAGCAGGAACTCCCACAGCCGGTTGATGAACGCGGTCGCCCCCGCCCCCACCGCCAACAGTATCAGCGCCACGAGCATCACCACCCGCGGTCCCCGGCGGTCCTGGACGCGCCCGGCGAACGGACCGATGGCTCCATAGAGCACCAGGTTGAGTGATACGGCCGCGTTTATCGCACCCCGGCCCCAGCCGAATTCCGCTTCCAGCGGCCGCACGAAGGTCTGCGGCGCGGCGCGGATACCCGCGGCCATAAGCGATGCCGTGAAGGTCGTCGCCACCACCACCCAGCCGTAGAAGAACCGGACATTGAGCGGTTTGCGGCGCCGCGGGTGCGGCGTGTCAGGTGCAGTGCCTATCATATGATTACGGGTATCTTATCATATGCGTTGGTGCGGAAGCCGGGCCACGGGCCGGGCGGCCCGCCGCTACGGACGCGGCCCGAGGGCCTCCACGGTGCTCTCGTAATCCTTGAGCCGGGGTAGAAGCAGCGGGTGGTCCACCCCGGCCTCGCGGTATTCGTCGATGCGCCGGCGGCACGTCGCGGCGTCGCCGAGCAGGTAGAACGACTCCACCATGGCATCCGTGATCAGGTGTACGGCGGCCTTCTCGCCCTTGCCTTCGGCGGTGGCGCGGAGCTCCGGCAGGATGCCGGGGTCGAAGCCTCCCCGCTCCAGCAGCACGTCCCCCACGAAGGGCTCGGCCAGGAGCCGCACCATCCGTTCCTTGAGGGCGGGCATCATCCGCGCGGGATCGTCGGTCAGCCGCACGATCAGCATGCAGGCGATGTCGATGGAAGCCGGATCGCGCCCGGCCTCACGGGCCGCGGCGGCGATCTCCCCGACCGCGTAGCGCACGTAGCTCGCCGGCACGTAGGCGTTGAGCAGCACGCCGTCGGCCACCGCCCCCGCCAGCCGCAATGCCTTGGGACCGATGGCGGCCAGGTAGATCGGCAAGCGGTCCTGCGCCGGCGTCACCGCCAGCCGCACGGCCTTCAGGTCCCAATAGGCGGCCGCGCCGCTGGCGCGCTCGCCGGCCAACAGCCGCCTGAGCTGCGCCACCGTCTCCTTCATGTGGGCCAGCGGCCGCTCGTAGGGCATGCCCATGCGCCCCTCGATCACCCACTTGTCGCTCCGCCCCAGCCCGAGCAGGAAGCGGCCCCCGGAAATCCGGTCCAGGGTGGCCGCGGACATGCCCAGCAGCGCCGGGTTCCGCGTGTAGGGATTTGTCACGCCCAGGCCGAGCCTGATGCGCGTCGTGGCCGCGGCCAGGAACCCCAGCAGCGAGAAGGTTTCCTCGTGGAAATAGCGCTCCGTTACCCACAGGGAATCGAAGCCCGCCTCCTCCGCGACGCGGGCGTAGTTGCGCAGCTCGTCGCCGCTGTCGATGCCGTGATACAGCACCATGCCCAGCCGTGGCGTCGAGGATGTCAAATGTAGGTTCCCGCCCGCTTGAGCCTCGGGTCCAGGACGTCGCGCAGGGCGTCGCCCAGGAGGTTGATCCCCAGCACGGTCACGAAGATGGACAGCCCGGGGAACAGCGCCAGCCACCAGGCCGTGCTGATGTAGATGCGGCCGTCGGCGAGCATGGTGCCCCAGGTGGGGATCTCGGGGGGCACGCCCAGGCCGAGGAAGCTCAGGCTCGCCTCCGAGATGATGGAGGAGGCCATGGCGAAGGTGCCGATGACCAGAGACACCTGGATGAGGTTGGGGATGATGTGGCGCGCGATGATCTGGGTGTGGCTGGCTCCCAGCGACTTGGCGGAGATGACGAACTCCCGCGCCTTGAGCGACAGGCTCTGCCCCCGCGTCACCCGGCAGTACTGGATCCAGCGCTGCGCCACCAGGGCCAGGATGAGGTTGCCGAGCCCCTGCCCCAGGAACGCCATGATGCTGAGGGCCAGCAGGAGCGGCGGAAACGCCCACACCACCTCCACGAACTTCTGGATGGTGAAATCGATGTTGCCGCCGAAATAGCCGGAGGTGGCCCCCAGGATCACGCCCACGAGGCCGGAGATGAACACCACGGCGAAGGCGATCAGCAGCGACACCCGGGCGCCGAAGATGATGCGGCTCAGGATGTCCCGGCCGAGGTTGTCGGTGCCGAGGAAATGGGGCCCCCAGAACCACTGAGGCGCCCACAGCATGGATTCGAGGCTCTGATGGTTGGGGTCGTAAGGCGCCACGAACGGCCCGAAGGCGCCCACGATGGCGAATATCACGACGATGGAGCCGCCGATGTAGACCTTGGTCCGCATCCACGGGCGCCACCACTGGCCGCCGCGCCGCGTGGTCCCGGCTTCCGGCTGGCCCATGTTGCCGATGTCAATACCGGATTCTTGGGTCGATGATTGCATAGAGCACGTCGATCAGGAAATTGATGGCGACGAACGCCGCCGTGTACACCAGCACCAGCCCGGTCACCAGCGGATGATCCCGGGCGTTGAGAGCGGTGACCAGCAGACTGCCGCTGCCGGGCCACGAGAAGACCGTCTCCACGATGATCGAGCCGCTCAAGAGCGTGCCCAGCTCCAGCCCCACCACGGTGATGACCGGGATCAGCGCGTTGCTCACCACGTGGCGCCACAGCACCTTGCGCTCCACCAGCCCCTTGGCCCGGGCCGTGGTCACGTACTCCTCGTGCATGACCTCCAGCACCGACGAGCGGGTCACGCGCATGAGGATCCCGAGCATGTTGGAGCCCAGCGCCAGGGCGGGCAAAAAGACGTGCTCGGCGCCGTCGCGCACTCCGGCCCAGTTCCCCTGGAGCGCGCTGTCGAGGATGTAGAAGCCGGTGATGGGCTCCCCGGAGATGCCGTAGGTATCCCGTCCCGCGGACGGGAGAATATTGAGTATGCCGGCGAACAGCAGGATCAGCATGATCCCGAACCAGAAACTGGGCATGCTGATGCCGAACAGGCCGAAGGTCGTACCGGTGTTGTCCACCCAGGAGTTGGGCTTGGCCGCCGCCCATACCCCGAGGGGTATGGCGAATATGACCGCGATGATGACCGAGGCGGTAGCCAGCTCCAGGGTCGCCGGAATGCGGGCGACGATCACGTCCAGCACCGGCTCGTCGTACTTGAAGGAGCGGCCGAAGTCCCCCTTGACCGCGGACATGAAGAACTTGACGTACTGGACGTAGACGGGCTGGTCCAGCCCCCACCGCTCCCTGGCCCGATCGATGTCCTCCTGGGTGGAATCCTCGCCCAGCAGCATGAGCGTGGGGTCGCCCGGAGCCGCCTGGATCAACAGGAACACCAGCAGGCTGATCAGCACCATGACCGGGATCGTCCCGACCAGGCGGCGAAGCAGATAAGTTCCCATGGCAGGTCTCTCGAAAGACTACCGTCTATGCCATAGACAGCGTGATTTCAAGGACCTTCGTCCCGTCCGCGGGAGTATGTTATGGATGGGACCAGTTGCCTCCGGAGGAACGGGAAAGGACGAAATCCATGGCAAAGGACCTGCGCGCGTTCATCGAGCAACTGGCGGCATCGGCGCCGGACCAGATACGGATGGTTACCCGGCGGGTGGACCGCAGGTTCGACATCACCTCCATTGCCGAACGGCTGGGCGAGGACGGAAGGTTTCCCGCGCTGTTCTTTACCGACGTTGAGGGGTCCTCCATGCCGCTGGTCATCAACCTGACCGCGACCTACGAGCGGCTGGCGCTGGCGCTGGGCACCAGCGTCGCGGACATGGCCCGGGTCTACGGCGAGCGCCAGGCCAAGCCCATCCAGGCCGAGACCGTGGCGGACGGGCCGGTGAAGGAGGTGGTGCTCAAGGGAGACGCGGTGGACTTGTCGGCCCTGCCCATTCCGTTCCACAACGAGCTTGACGCCGGCCCCTACGTTACCGGCGGCGTGATGATCCTCAGGGACCCCGACACCGGCGCACAGAACGCCGGGCTCTACCGCCACCAGGTCCACGACCCCCGCACTCTCGGGGTTTACATACAGGGCAGCCACCACGGCGGCTACATCTACCGGCGCAATTCGGAACGGGGCGAGCCCACGGAGTTCGCCCTGGTCGTCGGGCACTACCCCACCTTCATGCTCGGGGCGGTGTCGCGGCTGCCCGGCATCGGCGGCGAGTTCGCCGAGGCCGGCGCGCTCTTGCAGGAACCCATCGAACTGGTGAAGGCCGAGACCGTCGACCTCCTGGTGCCGGCCCACGCCGAGATCGTCATCGAAGGGCGGCTCCTGCCGGACGAGACCCGGCTCGAAGGCCCCTTCGGCGAGTGGACAGGCTACTACGTAAGCGTCGGCGCACAACCGGTGATGCACGTGTCGGCCATGACCATGCGCCGGAACCCCATCTACTACGATGTCTTCCCCGCGGGCCAGGAACACCTGGTGCTGGGCAGCCTGCCGCGCATGGGGACCATCTACCGCCGGGTGCGGGAGGCGGTCCCCGGCGTGGTCAACGTCAACGTGCCGGCCCACGCGCGCACCCATTGCTACATCTCCATCCGCAAGACCAGGGATTCGGAGGTCAAGCGCGCGGCCATGGCCGCCATCTCCACGGAGCCCGAGAACCTCCGCTGCGTGGTGGTGGTGGACGACGATATCAACGTGTTCAACGAACCCGAGGTGACCTGGGCGGTGGGGACGCGCATGCGCCCGGACAAGGACGTGCTGACGATCCCGGACTGGAACGGGCCGGGCGACCTGCTGCCGTCCAACTGGACCTACACGGTGGACGGCACCCACGAGCCGGTGATGGGCGCGGTGATGATCCTGGACGCCACCAAGCCGGCGCCGCCGGTCCAATACCCGCAACGGGCGCGGCCGCCCCAGGACAAGGTGCGGGAGGTGCGGCTGGAGGGGCTGCTGAAGGCATTCGATCCGTCGCTGCTGCGATCACCAAAGACCTTGACCGGGGATTGAAGGAGTGCGAAACTTTTCACGCGCGTTGGCGCTCCACCACTGCAAACACCATGAGTCCCACGACATTCGATACACTGAAATTCGCGCAACGTCTTGAAGAGGCGGGACTTGAACACAAGCAGGCCGTCGCCTTCGCGGAAGCGCAGAAAGAGGCGTTCGCGGAAGCCATCGAAACGCAATTGGCCACCAGGGCCGACACCCAACGGATCGAAGGCCAATTGCTTCTGTTGAAGTGGATGATCGGATTCAACCTCGCTTTCACCATGGCCGTCGTATGGAAGGTGTTCTCCTGAAAGATCTTCTTCAAACCGAAAGGAGCCCATGATGCGAACTCTGAAGACGTTGTTCAAAGCCTGTCTCGTGATGCTCGTTGCCGGGGCCCTGGCACTGGCGGCAACGCCGGCATCGGCCGCGGACTGGAAGCCCAGCAAACCCATCACCATCCTGGTGGGCTTCTCGGTAGGCGGCGCCATGGACACCGCCGCGCGGCTCCAGGGCGAGGTCATGTCAAAGCTGCTGGGCGTGCCCGTGGTGATCCGGAACGTGCCGGGGGCCGGGGGCCGGAACTCCGTGACCATCCTGAACCGGTCCAAGCCCGACGGCCACACCATGGCCGCCATCAACCTGCCCGGACAGGCCGTCAACCAGGTGGCGCGAGGGATGAAGCCCGACCTGCGGAGCTTCACCTGGATCGGACGCCAAGTGTCCAACCCGTACTTCATGCAGGCCACCACCAAGGAGGGCAAGGACCACTGGACGTCGCTCAAGCAGATGAAGACGGCCAAGAAACCCATCAGGGCGGGCATCACCGGAACCGGCGGGAACACGTTCCCCATCTCCGTCATCACCGCCAACCTGGTGGGCTTCCCGGTGGAATTCATCGCCGGCTTCAAGGGGCCCGAGTTGATCACGGGCATTATCCGTGGCGACATCACCATCACCAATCTGCCCCTGACCAAGCGCTGGACCACGGCGGTTCAGTCCGGCGAGGCCAAGGCCGTTGTCGTCTACCTGCCGAAACGGCACCCCAAGTTCCCGGACATCCCTACCGGCGTGGAACAGGGGTTCCCGGCACTGGGATCGGCTTCGCTGGTGGGGCAGAACCTCTACGCGCTGCCGCCCAAGACCCCTGACAACATCGCGTCCGTGGTGGAAGCAGCCCTGGTGAAGGTCAACAACGACGCGGCGCTGAAGGAAAGGATCGAAGCCAACGGCAACATCGTGGCGCCGTTGAGCAGACAAAACACCACCAAGCTCATCACCGACATGATTTCGCTGGTCGGGGACAATACCCCGCTGCTCAAGAAGTACATCAAGTGATCCTTGCCCCTGGTGAACTGACACGGTCCCGCCTCCCGGGACCGTGTCAGGCTCTCCGCAATCCCGTGACACAGGAAACGGGCGTTCATGTTTGAAGGATTCGGCGGCGCGCTGGTCACCATCGCCGAGCCGCACGTCCTTCTGACGCTGTTCTTCGGCAGCGTCATCGGCCTGATCTTCGGCGCGGTGCCGGGGCTCGGCGGCATCCTCGCCATGTCGATGCTGCTGCCGTTCACCTTCACCTGGGACGCCATCACCGCGGTCTACCTGTTCTCGGGCATCATGGGGGCCAGCTCCTTCGGCGGCTCCATCAGCGCCATCCTGCTCAACACCCCGGGCACCCCGGTGAACGCCGCCACCTGCTTCGACGGCTACCCCATGGCCAAGCGCGGCGAGGCCGCGCGGGCGCTGGGGCTGTCGGCCGGGGCGTGCCTGCTCGGAGCGCTGTTCGGGCTCGTGATCCTGGCGCTCCTGATCCAGGTCATGCGCCCGCTGGTGATCGCCTTCGGCCATCCCGAGATCTTCTGGCTGGTGGTGTTCGGGCTGGTCACCACCGCCACGGTGAGCCAGGGCTCGCTCCTGAACGGCCTCATCGCCGGCGGCGTCGGCATCCTGCTGTCCCTGGTGGGCCTCAACGAGCCCACCGGCCTCATCCGCTACACCATGGGGAGCGAGTACCTGTGGGACGGCATTCCCCTGATCCCGTTCTTCGTCGGGCTATTCGCCATCGGCGAGTTGATCAACTACTCGGCCCAGGGCGGCACCATCGCCAAGGACAACATCCAGGCCACCATCCGGGGCGCGTGGCAGGGGGTGATGGAGAACTTCCGCCACGCCGTCTGCCTGCTGCGCAGCTCGTCCATCGGCACGCTGGTGGGGATCATTCCCGGGGTGGGTGGCGAGACCGCCAACCTGATCGCCTACACGGTGGCCGTGCAGTCGTCCAGGGATCCGGCCTCCTTCGGCACCGGCAGCCCCGAGGGGATCATCGCCAGCGAAGCGGCCAACGACTCCAAGGACGGCGGAGCGCTGCTGACGACCCTGAGCTTCGGCATTCCCGGAAGCTTGGCCATGGCGCTCTTGCTGAGCATCTTCATCATGCACGGGGTTTCGCCGGGTCCGCAGTTGATCCTCGACAAACCCATCTTCATCTGGACCCTGCTGAACGGCTACGTGGTGTCCAACGCCTTCGCCAGCATCTTCGGCCTGCTGGCAGCCCGCTACCTGGCCATCATCACCCGGGTGCCGGTGCACTACCTGTCCGCCGTGATCGCGGTGGTGGCCCTGGCGGGGACCTACATCCTGCGGGAGAACATCTGGGACGTGGTGCTGGTGGTGCTGCTGGGCATTCTCGGCTTCGGCATGCGGCGCGCGGGCGTGCCGGTGCTGCCGCTGGTCATCGGGTTCGTGCTGGGCAGCCTGGCCGAGAAGTCGTTCCTGCTGACGCTCAGGATCCACGACGGCAGCTATCTCGGTTTCTTCAACAGCGTCATCTCCTGGATCCTCATCCTGACCATGGTGGCGGTCCCCGTGATCACCCGGCTGCGCACCCGCTCGACGCCGACGCCATGAAGCGCGTGAACTACAGCTACGTGATCGTCAACCTGCTCTACCTGGCGGTGGTGCTGGTGGTGGTCATCCCGTCCTTCGGCTTCGATGGACAGGGCGGGCTCGTGCCGCTGGTGCTGGGAGTCCCGACCCTGGTGTTCATCCTCTTCTGCCTCGGACGCGAGCTGCTCTCCCCGCGGGCGGCGCCCGACGATTCGATGGAGGTGGCGCCCTGGGCCAAGGCCGCACCCGTCGTGGCCTGGCTCGGGGTCTTCTGCGTGCTGGTGCTCCTCGTCGGCTTCCTCCTCACCATCCCCATCTACATGGTCCTGTTCCTGCGCAGCTTCGGGGGGCTCTCGTGGCCACGGTGCACGGTCGCCGCCGTGACGGTGTGGGCGCTGGTGTACGTGAGCCTGGAGTTCGTGCTGCAACGGACGCTGTTCGAAGGCGTGCTGTTCGGCGCCATCCTGCCGCTGCTGTAGGGCGGGTGTCGAACCTGCCCGCGTGTGGAGGGGGAACGGCTCGGTCGAGGCTCACCCCTCAAGTTCCAACTGTTCCTAAACCAAAATATTAGGTTGTTCAAAGCTCTTTTATTTGATAAATGGCATAACCGAGGTATATGCATGAAATACACGAGACGCAGCTTCATTCGATACGGCGCCGCCGCCGGCGCGGCCTATCTCGTCGGCATGACGCCGGCCCTGCGCGCGCTCGCGGCGCGCAAGCTGACGATGCACGGCCCTCCCGCCGGCCCCTCCATCATCCTGGCCCATGTCGCCGACACCAGCGGCCTGGGGGGCCTCGTTTCGGATCTTCGCTTCGAGACCTACCGCAATCCGGACATGGTCCGCACCGGCATGGTCACCGGCCGATGGGAACTGGCGGCAACGCCGAGCTACGCGGCCGCCAATCTGAACAACCGGGGTGTCCCGGTGCGACTGATGAACATCATGACCTGGGGCCTGCTCTACGTGATCTCGGCCCGCGAGGATATCGCGGAGGTCGAGGACCTGCGCGGCGAGACCGTGGCCATGCCCTTCAAGGCCGACATGCCCGACCTGGTGTTCCAGTACATTGCCGGAGAAAAGGGCATGAAGGCGGGGCAGGACTACAAGCTCAACTACGTCGCCGACCCCTTCCAGGGAATTCAGATGCTGGTTTCCGGGCGGGTCAACCACGCGGTGCTGCCGGAGCCGGCGGCCACGGCCTCGCTCCTGAAGGCGAAGGGCGCCGGCAAACGCCTGGTGCGCGCATTGAGCCTCCAGAAGGCGTGGGGCGAGGTCACCGGCGGGCCGGCGGCGATTCCGCAGGCAGGCATGACCGTCCGGGACTCCCTGCTGGAGGAACTGCCGGACCTGCCGGCCCGGCTCAACGCGGCCATCACGAGGTCCACCGAATGGGTCGCCAGGAACCCGGCGGAGGCGGGCAGGTTGAGTCAGGTCCACCTGGGCCTCAAGGCGCCGATGATCCAGCGCTCCATTCCGCACTGCAACTTCCGGTTGCGGGCCGCGGGCGCGGCCAGGCAGGAGATAGAGCGGTTCTACTCCATCCTGGCCAGGACCAATCCCGCCATCATCGGCGGCAGGCTGCCGGACGCCTCCTTCTATCTGGACTGACCCGGGAGCGTTCCTCCGGATGAGCCGGACGCGCGCAGTCTTCGACTACCTGTGGAGCGGCTGGGGCGCGCTCGCCAGCATCCTGTTGTTCCTGGCCCTGTGGGACTTCGGCAACCGGATCTACGGCGACTTCATCCTGCCCGCGCCGCAGGCGGCGCTCGCCCGTCTGGTGGAGCTGTTCCGCGAGGGCTCGGCCGGCGCCGAGTTGCTGAGCACCTCGTACCGCGCCTTCGCCGGTTTCGCCATCGCGCTGCTGGCGGGCAGCGGCGCCGGCATCGTCGCCGGGCTGTCGGCCACCACCGCCATGGCGGTGCGGCCGCTGGTGACCATTCTCATCGGGGTGCCGCCCATCGCCTGGATCGTGCTGGCGCTGCTGTGGTTCGGAGCCACGGACTCCACACCGATCTTCACGGTCGCGGTCACCACGGTGCCCATCACCTTCGCGGCCGGCGTGCAGGGCGCACGCACGCTGGACAATGACTTGCGGGAGATGGCCCGCACCTTCGACGCCCCCTGGTGGATGGTCTTCGTCGACGTGCACCTGCCGCACATCCTTTCCTACCTGTTCCCTGCGTGGATCGTGGCCCTGGGGATGTCGTGGAAGGTCGTGGTCATGGCCGAGCTCCTCTCCAGCAACGACGGGGTCGGCGCCGGTCTGGCCACGGCGCGCGTCAACCTCGACACCAGCGCGACCCTCGCCTGGATCGCCGCCATCGTCGGCGCGCTGCTGATCGCCGAGTATGGCGTCCTGGAACCCGTCAAGCGCCGGCTGGAGCGGTGGCGTGAGTCCGACTGATGGACCGTGACGTACAAGCCCACCGGTGCCTGGAACTCGCCGGCGTCAGCCACGCCTTCGGGCTCACCGAGGTCATATCCGGAGCAAGCCTCACCGTCGGGGAGAACGAGGTGACGGCGCTGGTAGGGCCGTCGGGTTGCGGCAAGACGACCCTGCTCAACGTGGCCGCGGGCCTGCTTGCGCCCACCGAAGGCACGGTCCGCAACGGCTTCGGCCGCAGCGCCTGCCTGTTCCAGGAGCCGCGCCTCCTGCCATGGAAACGCGCTTGCGACAACATCGCCTGGGGCTTGAAGGCCCAAGGACTCCCGCGCGCCCGGCGCGATGAACGCGCCCGGCGGCTAGCCTGTGAAATGGGGCTGACGGCCAACGATCTGGCCAAGTTTCCCTACGAATTGAGCGGCGGGATGCGTCAACGCGTGGCTCTCGCCCGCGCCCTGGTGACGCACCCGGAGCTGCTCCTCCTCGACGAGCCCTTCAGCGCGTTGGACGTGGGGATCAAGCGTGACCTCCACGAGTTGCTGTTGCGCGAGATCGCCCAGCGCTCCCTGACCGTCCTGTTCGTCACCCACGATCTCATGGAGGCCATGCACCTGGCCGGCCGCATACTGGTGCTCACCGGACAACCCGGGCGCATCGTCCATTCCCATGTCTGTCCGGTACCGGCCGCCGAACGCGATCTCGAATACCAGTACGCCGCCACCGCCGCGCTGCTCGCGGTGCCGGCCGTCGCGGCGGCCTTTCGTCTGACCGCATGACAGGAGCGGGTGCCCATGACCGGACCATCTTCCAGGTACGCCACGCTTTTCGCCTACGGGTTCCGCCCCTTCTTCCTGCTCGCCGCCGGTTACGCGGTCGCGGTCGTCGCGTTGTGGGCCGCCGACACCACCGGTTGGATGCTCCTGCCGATCCCTGACGACAGGGTCGGCTGGCATATCCACGAGATGGTGTTCGGCTTCGTCGCGGCCGGGTTGGCGGGATTCCTGCTCACCGCGGTTCCGAGCTGGACCGCAACGCCCCCGGTGACCGGGCGTCGCCTGCAAGGCCTGGTCGCCCTGTGGCTGCTGGCGCGCATTGCGGCCTGGTGCGCGGGACTGGTGGGCGCGGCGCCCATGACCTTGCTGAGCCTGCTGTTCACGGCCGCGGTCGGCGCGGCCGTGGCCCGGCCGCTGTGGCGCGGAGCCCAGGGGCGTCACCGCGTCTTCCTGCTGCTGGTGCTGTCCCTGACAGGCGTGCAGGCGGCCATCCATGTCTACTGGGCCGCCGGGGACATCGTCCAGGTACGCGCGCTCCTCAATGTCGCGATGGGCCTCTTTCTGATGTTGATCCTTGCCGCGTTGGGACGCATCTCGATGATCATCGTCAACCAGGCGCTCGACGACGACGAAGAGGAACCGTTCGTGGCGCGGCCGCCGCTGCGCCGTTTCGCCATCGGCGTGTTGGCGATCTTTCTGTTGGTCGACTACCTTCTCCCCTACAGCACCACCAGCGGCTGGGTCGCGCTGGCGGCCGCGGCCGCGGTGCTCAACCTGCTCAATGACTGGCACCATCGCGTCGTGTGGCGGGATCCGTACGTGCAGGTGCTCTACTTGGTGCATGTCTTCATGGCCCTCGGCTTCGGCCTCCTGGGGGTAAGCTATCTGTGGCAGCTCTACCCCGCCAACTTCGCCCGCCACGCCTTCGCCGTCGGCTCCATCGGCCTGTCCGTGCTGGCCGTCCTCACCATCGCGGGCCAACGCCATACCGGGCGGGGGTTGTCGGGCCACTGGCGCATCCGGATCCCGCTGCTGTGCCTTGCCGGGGCCGCGGTGGCCCGGATCGTGCCCCCGTGGCTGGACGTCGGGACCGTCATCCCGGTAGGCTACGGGCTCTCCTCGCTGCTCTGGTGCCTGGGGTTCGCCTTGTACCTGAGCCTGTTCTGGAGTTTCCTCACCAGGCCCCGCCCCGACGGATTGCCCGGTTGAGCCGACCCTGTCAGGGTATTGGAGACGGAGCCCGAAGATATGCGCTCATGGCCCGTGTTCCACATGGGTTTCCGGCCCTTCTATCTGCTCGCTGCGGCCTTCGCGGCGACGGCGGTGCCGTTGTGGCGGTTCGGGGCCGATGTGCCGCTGCCCGGCCCGGGCTATCTCGTGGGGACGTCGTGGCACGCTCACGAGATGGTGTTCGGCTTCGCAGCCGCGGTGCTGGCGGGCTTCCTCTTGACCGCGGCGCGGACCTGGACCGGCCGGGACACGCCGACGGGAGCGCCCCTGGCGGGGCTGGCCGGGCTCTGGGTGGCTGGCCGGGTGCTCGCAGGCACCGGACCCGGCCTTGCGGCCGCGGTAGTCGATTGCCTGTTCCTGCCCTGTGTCGCGGCGGCCGTGGCGGTGCCGGTCGTGGAGGCCCGCAACTGGCGCAACCTCAAGGTGGTCGCCGTCGTGATCCTGCTGGCGGGGGCCAACCTGCTGTTCCACCTCGAGTACGCCGGGGTGCCGGCGTTGCCGCTGACGAACGGAGGCGCGCGGCCGGCCCTGGATCTGTTCGCGCTGATGGTCGCGTTGATCGCCGGCCGGGTGATCCCCGCGTTCACGGCCAACGCGGTCCCCTCGGCGCGGCCCCGGCGCAACCGCTGGGTGGACCTCGCCGCCTTCGGCTCCCTCGTCGTGCTGGCGGTCGCCGGACCCGGGGGTCCCTGGCTGGCGGCGGTGGCGGCCGGCGGCGCGGTTGCGCACGGTGTCAGGCTCTGGCTCTGGGACCCCTTCGCAACGATTCGCGAACCGCTGCTCTGGGTGCTTCCACTGTCCTACGGGTGGCTGGTTGTTTCCCTGGCCCTGCGCGCGCTCTCGCTGGCCGGCGCCGGTGTTCCGGCCGCATCGTCCGTACACGCGTTCGGAGTGGGAGTCATGGGCGGGCTGATGCTGGGGATGATGACCCGGAGCGCTCGCGGACACACCGGCCGGGAGCTGAAGGCGGGAGCGGCGGACACCGCGGCGTTCGTCCTGGTGCACCTGGCCGCCGCGCTTCGGGTGCTGGGCACCCTGGCCGGCCCGGAGTCGGGCACACCGGCCATCGACTTCGCGGCGCTCCTCTGGTCCGCGGCCTTCACGGTCTTCCTCATCGCCTACTGGCCCGTCCTCACACGGCCCCGCCTGAACGCGTGATTCAATGGACACAGGAACTCGCGGGCTTGCCCCGGAAAGGCTGTTGGTTCAATAAGGACGATAGATCGGATCGGCGCGCGCCGAACCCGGACCGTTCGCTTCAGCCGACCCTGGATCCATGCGACCCGAATTCATCGCCCTGGCCGCCGCCATCCTCTACTCCGGAGGCTCCATCACCGCGCGCATGGGGATGAGCCACTCCTCCCCCCTGACCGCGGCCTGCGTGTTGCTGTTCCTGCGCACCATCGTGTTCTGGGGCGGAGTGTTCCTGATGGGCGGGATCCCCCACGTCGAGTGGACGCCGCTGCTGCTGTTCGTGGGGTTGGGGGTGCTGCAGACCGCCACGAGCCTTCTCCAGTTGACCGGCATCCACCGGCTGGGAGCGGCACGGGCCGAGCCCCTGCGCAACACCTACCCGCTTTGGAGCGCGGTCATCGCCATCGTCTTCCTGGGCGAGAAGGCCAGCCCGGGGATCATTGCCGGGACACTCCTGGTGGTGGGCGGCATCACGCTGATCTCCTGGCAACCGGCGGAATCGGGCTTGCGCTATCGCTGGTGGGAGGGGATCTTTTCGCTCACGGCGGCCCTGTTCGCCGGCGTCGCCTTCCCCATCAGGCGCATCGCCTTCGACATCTCCAACGAGCCCCTCTATTTCGCCGCCGTCCTGGCCATCGTATCGTTCGTCTCGCTCGGCCCGTACGTCAATATCCGCCTCCGGTCCGAGCAGTTCGTGCTCAACCGCAGCGCGGTGCCCCCGTTCATCCTGTCGGGCTGCTTCGAATCCGCCGGCTCATTGCTGTCGCTCATCGCCGTGAGCCTCGGCCGCGTCGTGGTGGTGTCTCCCATCGTCGCTTCGAGCCCCCTGTGGACCCTGATCCTCACCGTGGTCTTCCTGCGCGGCCTCGAGCGCATCAACACCCGCACCGTCACCGGCACCTTCGCGGTCATGACCGGGACGATCTCCATCATCCTGAGCCGGTGACGTGCGCGTTGCGTCGCCTCGTCGTTCCCACGCCACACGCCCCACAGCCCTTCGAATGCCACCGAAGGTTGATGAAACGATGATTGCTTCGCATTCGTCATTCCGGCAAAAGCATGCCCCGTACCCCGATACGGGGCCGGAATCCAGGGGTGGGGCGAGGCGGCACTGCGGACCCCCGGCCCTTCCACCCCCTGGATTCCGGCTTTCGCCGGAATGACGATGTAGAGTCGAGGACTGGCGCGCCAGCTTTAGGGTCCGGTGGCTTGTCCGTCGCTTTCGCTCCGGGCCTCAGTCCGGCTCCCTTGGCCGCGTTTCCAGTCCCCGCTCATCGAACCGTGCGTGCGGTTTTCCCGCACACGGCTCTCGGACGAGATCATGCCTTCGCCCACGGAAAGCGTGTCGCTCGCGGTGCAAGGCGGATGAGACCGTGCTCAGTCCAGAGCTGCTCGTACCCGTATTGCACATAATTACGGGCTCTCACCTTGTGCTTGCGACGCCGCCACTGGAGCAGCCGCTTGATAGCGTGCCTGTCGATCGCGGCATAGGCCGGCTCGACCTGGCCCAGGATGAAGTACTTTGACCACCCGAGCATCAGTCGATTGAGCCGTTCGGCCACGACCTCCTGGTCCAGGAGCCCATAGCGGGGTTCCGTTAGTTCGCTAATCCTGCGGCAGATGCTCTGGACGCTCGCCTTGCTGGGCCGGGTGCCGATGTAGCTCCCCTTCCCGTGCGGGCGGTAGTTGCGTCCAATCCGATAGCCAAGGAACTCAAACGAGTCCTCCGGCGCCCGGCAGCATCGGGTCTTCTCGGCATTGACCGTCAGTTTCAGCCGTTCCATCAGGTTCTCGACCACCGCCAGCATTTCCGCTGACGACGATTTGCCGAGCACAACCAGGTCGTCGGCATAGTTGACGACTTCCGCCTTGAAGCGCCGGGCATGGCCCAGCACCTTCCAGCCCAGTATGAAGCGGCGCATGTAGATGTTGGAGAGCAACGGGGAGATCGGAGAACCTTGAGGGGTTCCCTTCCTCTCGCGACGCGCCCGGTTCGTACGGCGTTTGCCGCCCTTGCCGTCGTCTTCTTCGACCGCCATCTCAAGCCACGCCTTAACCCAGCCCAGCATCCGCCCGTCGCTCACGCGCCGGGCGACGGACTTGAGCAGTTCGGCGTGCGGAATCTGGCCGAAGTAGTCCGTTAGATCCGCGTCCACCACCTCGCGGTGGCCCGTGTTCAACAGCCGGTGTACGCGCCTGACAGCATCATTCGCGCTCCGGCCCAGCCTGTAGGCATACTGTTCCGGTTGCAGGTCGGCCTCGAAGATCGGCGACAGCACTAGCATCGCCGCCGTCTGCGCCACCCTGTCCCGTATGCAGGGAATGCCCAGGGGCCGCAACTTCCCACGCTGCTTCTTTGGTATGAGAACCTGCCGGACCGCCTCGGGCCGATAGGTTCCCGCCTTCAGGTCCCGCCTCAGTTCCCCAAGCCACCGCTCCACGCCTTGCGCCTCGATGTCCGCTACCGTCTGACCGTCCACCCCGGCGGCTCCGCCATTGCGGCGGACCTCCTGCCAGGCGACCGCCATCACGTCGGCGCGCCACACCTTGTCGCTCAGTGAGTAGAACCGAAAGCCCGGGGCCTCCTTCGCTTTCGCATGTAGCGCCGTCTGGAGTCTCCGGACCTTTTCCGGGTCGGATAGGCTCTCGCCAGTCCCCATGTCCCTTCCTCCTTCCAAACGCTGCTCTCGAACCAAGGCCCCTTCCCTCCACCGGCATTACCCGGCTTCCGCGGTACTACGGACCTCTCCGCCACCCCGAACGGCCCGACCCATCCCTCGCGGGTTGTCGGTTGGCGCGTGCTACGCCACCGCCGGGGCTTCCCGTGTTGCGTCCATCCCCTTCTTCCATGCGTGCCGCCGCCAATACCCCGGCGGAACCGGCCGGTGCGTGTGTCGCTCGCTTCCCGGCCGATGGCAGCCTTTCCCGTACTCGAGGCGGGTCGGCTTCCGCGTTGCCAGTTTCGAGGCCTGCTCGGCGTTCACTCGCGTTGCGGCCCGCATGGTCGCTGAGCCGCCCAAGGCGGCCCGTTTCATCGGAGTGCTTCAAACCATGTCGTTACCTCCATCGTCCGCTCCGACTGCTACCGGCTGGAGCGACAGTTGCCGGGCGGGTCTCGCAACCCGCTAAGGGATGGCGCCTTGCACGGCGCACTCGAGTATCGGCGGGCTATTCTCGTGGTGGCTACGTCTGGAGATGGAGCCACCGATCCAGGTATCCCTGCATGACCGTGTTGTACCAGGGCGTGTCGTTGCGACGGTCGTGGAAACCCACGTGGCCGCCATCGTCGGTCAGCATCAAGGTCACGTTGGGTGGGACGTCGTGGCGGAGTTCCTCGTAGGGATCGGCGGGTATCCAGGGATCGTTTCTGGCGTGCAGCAGCAGCAGCGGGACGTCGATGCGGTCGAGCAGTCCGGTGACCGAGCAGCGCGTGTAGTAGTCGTCGCAGTCCGCGAAACCGTGGTGCGGTGCGGTGAAGGCGTTGTCGAACTCGCGGATGTTGCGGGCGGCCAGGACGGCGGCCTGTTGTCCCGGGGAGATCTCGGAGGCGCCGCCGACCACCGCCTCCTTCATGCGCGCCAATAGCCACCGGTGGTAGAGCGTGTTGCGGGGGCGCATCAGCCTGCGGATGACCGCGCCCAGGTCGAGCGGCGTCGACACCGTTATGGCGCAAATGGGCGAGACCGCGGGGGCGCGTTGCGCCAGATAGTGCAGGATCACGGTTCCACCGAGGGAGAACCCGATCAGCACGATGCCCCGGCGCGCCTCCTCGACGTCGAGGACGGACAGCGCCGCCTCGATGTTGTCTCCGGAGCCACCACAATAGCTCCGGCGGCAGGTGCTCCGTGACGGCCCCGCGCCGCGGAGGTTGAGGCGCATGACGGGATATCCGAGTCCCAGAAACCAGCGCGTGGTCTCGAACATGTAGGAACTGCCCTCGCATCCGGTGAGCCCGTGCACCAGGATCACCAGCGGGCGGTCCGTGGCGGCCGCGGGGCGATGAAGAGCGGCCAGCAACGTGTCGCCGTCCCCGCCGGGAACAGGGAGGCTCAGACGTTCCTCGGGCCAGGCCGACAAGTCCTCGCTGCAGGGAAAGAAATAGTACCGGAGGGTCTGCAGGTCGCCGCCCAGCCACGGGAACCGCGGCGCGAAGTCGGCGAACGTCAGATTAGCCAAGGGCGTCGGACCATCATCGGAACGTCGGTCCATCATTTCCAGTTTGAACAGGTCGCCATCAAAGGGCCGCGGTTCGCCGCTTTCCTCCGCTTCGATGAGGGCAGCGCGGATTTCTTCACGTTCCGAACGTGCTACCGCCGTGTCAAACCGCTTTCCCACCGATTGTCTCTTGGAAGCCACGAGCTGGGGTGCGTCAGCCCCTGTTGACGCCCAGCCCCGGGCCTTCCGGGACGCCGAGCTTTCCGTCCACCACCTTGATGCCGGTGAACGGGTCGCCGGTGAGGGCCTCGCACTCGCCGATCTCGCAGAACTCGGAGACGCCGGGAGAGCTCAGGGCCACGTGCAGCAGCGCGGCGTCGCCCACCATGCAGGCGGCGATGTTGCTGAGGCCGCACTCGGTTCCGGTGAGCGCGCACATTTCGGCGATCTGCCGGGTCTGTTGCACGCCGCCGGCCTTGAGGATGCCGGTGTTGATGGAATCGCAGGCGTTGTCGCGGATGAGCCGGAAGGCGTCGTGCACCGCGCTTGCCGACTGGTCGGCCTCGATCTTGATGCTGGATTGCGCCTTCACCTCGGCCAAGGCCGCGTAGTGATGCCGCGGCACCGGCTGCTCGAACACCGATACTCCCAACTCGGCCATGCCCGCGGCCATGCGCACGGCCGACTTCGCATCGAAGGCCTCGTTGGCGTCCACCTTGATGTAGATGTCCGGTCCCACCGCGTCGCGCACCGCCGTCACCCGCGCGAGGTCCAGCCCGACCTCGCCCTTGACCTTGAGCTTCAGCGCCCGGTAGCCCTCACCCACCAACTCGCGGCACTCCCGCGCCATCTCCATCGGCTGCCCCACGCTCACCATCTTGATGACCGTGATCTCCTTGCGCACCAGCCCGCCCAGAAGCACGTAGAGGGGCGCTCCGTAGCACTTGCCCAGCAGGTCGTACAGCGCCATGTCCACGCCGCCCTTGGCGCGCCGGTTGTCCATCATCCGGAAATTGATGAGCCGGTTCAGCCGGTTCATCTCCTCGATGGGTTGCCCCAGCAGGAGCGGCCGCATGATCTCCTCGATGGCGTAGCGGGCCGACCCCACGGTCTCGCCGGTCCTGGGAAACACATCGATGTAGCCATAGCCCACGTGCCCCGAGTCCGCCTCCACGCTCACCAGGAACCCGTTGGACGAGTAGAACTGGTTGGTGGCGGTGATGAGAGGCTTCTTGTACGGCAGATCGAGGGTCTCCACCTGCAGGTCGGTGATGTTCATGATGGTACTCCTTGAATACGCGTGCACGGGTGGGGTTCAAACCCGCCCCTACGAGTCTCCCGTTCGCGGCGCCTACGAGGCTCGCGCAGCCACGCGCCGGATCAGCGTGTCCACCGCCAGGACCCCCTGCCCCTCCGGCAGGACCATGAGGGGGTTCAATTCCATTTCGTCCACTTCGTCGCGAAAGTCCAGCGCCAGCCGGGAAAGGGCCACGATGGCTTCCGCCAAGGCCGCCAAGTCGGCCTTGGGCAGGCCGCGGACGCCGGTGAGGAGCGGGTAGGTGCGGATCTCACGGATCATGTCGTGGGCCTCTTCGAGGCCCAGCGGCGGCAGCCGGAACGACACGTCCTTCAGCACCTCGGTGTAAATGCCGCCCAGGCCGAACACGAGGCAGATGCCCAGGTCCGGAGTGCGCGACGTGCCGATGATGACCTCGGCGACGCCCTGCACCATCTTCTGCACCAGCACGCCGTCGATGCCGGCGTCCGGCGCCTTCTTCCCCACTTCCTCCAGCAGCCGGTCGTACGCCTGCGCCACCTCTTCGGCACTCGCCAGGTTGAGCCGCACGCCGCCGACCTCGGTCTTGTGAGGCAGGTCCGCGGACTCGACCTTCAGCGCCACCGGAAAGCCCATTTCCCCGGCGGCTTCCATCGCCCGCTCACGAGAACTCGTCAACCGCTCCGGGGCCATGGGTATGCCGTAGGCCCGAAGCATCCTCCGCACCGTGGCGTGGGAGGCATCGCCTCCGGCGAGAAGCGCTCGCAGCACCTCGGTTTCCGCGGGGTCCGCGACCGATGGTCCGGCCTCGCCCAGGTAGCCGTCCGTGCTTCGCCGCGACAGCGCCAGGACATCGCGCACCGCGCGCAGCGACTTCTCGTACTCCAGCAGCAAGGGCACGTTCAGATCGGTAAAGAACTCGAACCAGGCACGGTCGAGCTGCTCGCTGGCCCGGGAGAGGAACACGAACGGCTTGCCGCCGCGCCGAAGCGCCGCCGCCGACTCCCGGTACAACTGCGTCAGGCGCTCGCTCGGGCTCTTGGGCAGGTTCAGGCGGCAGCAGACCACCGCGAAGCTGTCGTCGCGCATGAAGGTTTCCAGGCATTCGAGATATCCGGGGCGGTTCGCCCAGTGCAGCTCCTCGATGTCCAGGGGGTTGCCGTTGAAGCTCTCCTTGTCGAAGTAGCGGCGCAACGCCTCGTAGGTGGCGCCGGCGGGCTCGGGCAGGTCCACGCCGTTGCGCTCGCAGATATCGGCGAGGAAGCTGCAATCGCCGCCCGAGATGGTGACGATGCCGACGCCGCCGGCGGCGGGCAGACGGTAGGGCTCCGGAGTGCCCACGGCCAGGGCGGTGACTTCCAGCATCTGGTCCAGGTTGTCCACCGGGATCACGCCTTTCTGCCGAAACAACCCGTCCCACACCGCGCCGGAGGTGGCCATGTTGCCCGAGTGGGAAGTGACCGCGCGCTCGCCCTTTTGAGAGCGTCCCAGCCTCAGCGCGATGACCACCTTTTCGCGCTCCCGCGCAAGGTCCAGCAGTCCCGCCATCTCCTCGGGACGGCTCATGGACTCGATCACGGCGACGATGACCCGGGTGCCGTCGTCGTCCACCGCCGCCCGCAGGTAATCGGTGAAGCCCGCGCCCACCTGATTGCCCGGGGCGATGGCGTAGCGAAACCCCAGGCAGCGGTCGGCGGCCGTGTTGAGGAACAGGTTGAGCAGGCCGGCGCTGCTGAACACCGCGCTCACCGGTCCGGTGGTGAGAAGCTCGGGGAGCGGCGAAGACCACAGCGCGGCGCCGCTTTCGAGCGCCACATAACCCAGGGTGTTGGGCCCGGCCAGCGCGATGCCGTGCTCGCGCACGATGCGGGACAGCTCCGCCTGGTACTTCCGGCCCGTGTCGTCGAACTCGCCGAATCCCGTGGCCACGGTGAGCGCGGCGCGCACGCCCTTGGCGGCGCATTCCTCCATCACCTGCACGGTGCCGTCGCGCGGTATCGCGATGACCGCCAGGTCCACGTCTCCCGGCACCGCGCCCACCGAAGGGTAGCACCGGAGATCGAAGAGCTGCTCGTAGCGCGGGTTGACCGGGTAGATGCGATCCTTCGGGAAGCCGAAGCGGAACAGGTTGCGCATGAGCGCGGCCGCGTGGGGGGCACGCTCGGAGGCGCCGATCAGCGCGATGTTGCGGGGCTTGAGCAGCGCCGCCAAGCGGTCTGGAGCAGGAGCGGAATCCATGATCATCCTCTGAGAAGGCATGGCGTCCTGAGCGTAGCGGAGCGAAGTCGAAGGACGCCAGCTCAATCGATCCGAGCCTCCTTGGCATCAACCTCCGCTCATCCGCCCTGCCGCCGCCTGGACCGCGCGCATGATGTTGGGGTAGCCGCCGCAACGGCACAGGTTGCCCGAAAGGTATTCGCGGATCTGTTCGTCGGTAGGATCGCGGTGCTCTTCGAGCAGCGCCTTGGCCGCCATGATGAAGCCCGGCGTGCAGTAGCCGCACTGGGCGGCGTCGTGATCGAGGAAGGCCTGCTGGATCGGGTGCAACGCATTGTCGGCGCCCAGCCCCTCGACGGTCTCGACGGTGCGGCCGTCGAGACGTGCGGCGAGCAGGAAGCACGCGCTCACCGGCCTCCCGTCCAGGAGTACGGTACAGCTCCCGCAGGCCCCCACGCCGCAGGACTCCCGGACGCTCCAGAGCTTGAGGCCGTCACGCAGGACCTCCAGCAGGGTATCGGCGTCGTTGACCTCCAGCTCGCGCTGCCGGCCGTTGACCGTCATGCTGATCACACGTTCCATGAGCCTCGCTCCGTCATTCCCGGTCCGGCGCCGACGCCCGCCCACCCCCTGGATTCCGGGTCAAGCCCGGAATGACGGATTCGGGGGGGTCGACGCCCGAGACGCGTGCTCGTTCACGCGTTTCGCCTACTTCCCTCCGTTCGCCTTCCCGGCCACCTTGAGGGCCTGATGGATCCTTTCCGCGGTCAGCGGTATGTCGCGCACGCGCACCCCCACGGCGTCTTCCACCGCGTTGGCCACGGCCGCGGCCACGGTTAGGGCGCCAGTCTCGCCGATGCCCTTGGCGCCGAAGGGGCCGTCCTTATGGGGCACCTGCACGACGATGGGGTGGCAGGCGGCGGGCACGTCCTTGATGGAGGCGATCTGGTAGTCCAGCAGGGAGCCGTTCAAGAGTTGGCCGTCCTGGAACACCATCTGCTCGAACAGCGTCAGGCCGAGGTGCATGGTGGCCGCGCCCACGAGCTGCTGCTCGCAATACTTGGGGTTGATGGCGGTTCCGGCGTCGCCGGCGGCGTGGAACTGCAGCACCTCCAGGCGGCCGGTCTCCAGGTCCACCTCCACCTCCACCGCGCTGGCCGAGGCGAACCAGTACTCCGTGCACTTCTCGGACATGCCGGTCTCTGGGTCCATGGGCGTCACCACGGGCTGGCACAGACCCTCTCCCACCATGGTGGTGCCGAGACTTCCGAACCTGGCCAGGAAGGCCTCGGTGACGGTCATGCCGCGCTCCTCGGCGCCGCGCACGAACACTCGCCCGTCGCGCGCTTCCAGGTCGGCGGCGTCGATCTCCAGCTTGCCGGCCACCGCCTCGAAGAGTTCCGCCTTGACGTTGGCCGCGGCCGTGCGCACGGCGTTGCCCATGTGGTAGGTGGAGCGGCTTCCCGCGCTGATGGTGTCATAGGGAGTGACGTCGGTATCCGGCTGCACGACGTGGACCCGATCGTGGGATATTCCCAACTCTTCGGCGGCGATCTGGGCCAGCACGCTCTCGGACCCCTGCCCCATCTCCACCGTGCTGCTGAGCACGTTGGCGCTGCCGTCGGCGTTGAGGATGACGATGGCCCCGGAGATGGAGGGCGTGAGCACGGCCTTGACCCCGCAGGCAATGCCCTTGCCGCGACGCTTCGTGCCCGACGCGGACTCCTTCGGCTTGTCCCATTCCACGGCGTCGGCCGCCCGCTGCACCGATTCCTTCAGACCGCAAGCATGGATCGGAGTTCCGGTGACGTAGAGATCCCCTTCCTCCAGCGCGTGCTCCAGCCGGAACTCCAGCGGGTCCGCGCCCAGGCCCCGGGCGACGATGTCCATCTGGGAATCGTAGGCCCAGATCACCTGCGGCACGCCGAAGCCGCGGAACGGGCCGGCCGGCGGCTTGTTGGTGTAGACGCAGTAGGAGTCGATGGAGACGTTGGGGATCTTGTACGGACCGGACGAAGTGTAGCCCGACTTGTGCACGATGCGCGGCCCGATCTCGGCGAAGGCGCCGGTGTCCCAGTAGACCTCGCACTTGCGCGCGGTCATGGCCGAGCCCTTGACCGCGGTCTTGAGTTTCACCACCACGCCGTGCTTGGTGACGGTCTGGAACTCCTCCTCGCGGCTCAGGCTGTACTTGACGGGCCGGCCGGTCTTCATGGCCAGTATCGCCACGATCGGCTCCAGCTTGTTGTAGAGCTTGGCGCCGTAGCCGCCGCCCAGGTACGGCACCCGCACCCGGATACGGTTCATGGGCACGCCCAGCATGCGCGCCAACTCGCCGCGGACGAAGGAAGGCGACTGGCTGGCCGTGTGGATGTTGATGCGCCCGCCCTCGTCCACGTAGGCCAGCGAGACGTGCGGCTCCATGGGCACGTGCTGGGCGGGGGGCGCCGTGAAGACGTCCTCGAAGATCCGGTCGGCCTCGGCGAAGGCCTGTTCCACGTCGCCCTTGCGGAGCTTGTAGTGGTAGCAGATGTTCGACCGATCCCCGGCCTTTACGTGGGCCAGGTCGGCGAACGCTCCCGAGGGGCGGACGTCGTCGTGGATGATGGGCGCGTCCGGCCTGATGGCGTCGAGCACGTCCAGCACCACCGGCAGCGGATCGTACTCCACCTCCACCAACTCCAGCGCCTCTTCCGCGGCGCGCCGGCTCTCCGCCGCCACCGCCACAACCTGCTCGCCCTCGTGGCGCACCCGGTCGATGGCCAGCACCGGCTGGTCCGCGAACGCCGGCCCGTGGTAGGGCGTGATGCCGGGCATGGCGGCGATGTCCGCGCCCGTGAGCACCGCGGCCACGCCCGAGTGGGCTTCGGCCCGGGACTTGTCGATGCCGACGATGCGCGCGTGCGGGTGCGGGCTCCTGAGCACCGCCACGTGCAACAGCCCAGGCGGCTCCATGTTGCCCACGTGCAGCGCCCTGCCCGTCACCTTCTGGACGGCGTCCCGGCGGTCGACCGGCTTGCCGACGATGGAATAGTCCGCCACGCATTCACCTCACGAAGACGCCAGCCCCTTGAGCGTCCGCTTGACCCACACCCGGGTCATCTCGCGCTTGTAGTCCGCGCTGCCGCGCAGATCCGACACCGGGGAGATCTGCTCGTCGACAACGTCACAGACCGCGTCCCAAAGCTCCTCGGAGCACTCCTCCCCCTGGAACCGCTCCAGCCCGACCGCCAGGAGCGGCGCTTCCGCCACGCCGCTGAGGCCGAGCCGAAGCTCCCCGACCTCCCCGCCGTCGACGGCCAGGAGCGCCGCTACCCCGATGCACGGCCAATCGTTGGCCGAGAGCGAGCTGAACCGCGAGTAGGCCGTCCGGGCCGCCGGAGCCACGTACGGCACCCGCACCTCCACCAGGATCTCTCCCAACTCCAACACCGTCTCGTACATGCCGCGGTAAAAGTCCTTCAACGCCACCACGCGGGTGCCTTCGGCTCCGGCCAGCACAACTTCCGCGCCGTGAACCAGCAACGCCGGCGGCGGATCCAGCCGATAGTCCGCGTGCGCCAGGTTGCCCCCCACCGACGCGGTCTCCCGGATGCGCACGTTGCCCACGTGGCTGAACGCCTGGGCCAGAGCAGGCGCGCGCCGCTGCACCAGGGGCGAGCGCTCCACCGACCGGTGTGTCGCCAGCGCCCCGATGCTCAGGCCATCGTCGTTGTCGGTGATTCGTTCGAGCCCCGGAATCGACTGCAGGTCCACCAGATGGGAGAAGCGCAGCGCCCGCTGCTTCATCAGGATGACCAGCGTCGTGCCCCCGGCGATGGGGCGCGCCTCATCACCGTGGGCGCGAAGCATCTCGCTGGCTTCAGCCACGGAACCGGGTTTCAGGAGGTCGAAAGCGGGAATAGTCATTGCGGATCGCATGCCCGGCAAAACACGGACCGGGAATGGCCGGATTTATAGCCTCTACGGTCGTCGTTGACAATTCACGCCATTCACAGCGCCGCACCGGCTCTGCCCGGCGGAACCTTGGCGTCGTCCGCTATGACTTCCACCGACAGCCTCAGCCCCAAGCTCTCCAGCACGGCTTCAAGAGTAGAGAAACGGGGATTGCCCTTCCGCGAAAGCATGCGGTAAAGGCTCCCACAGCTCAAGTCGGTGTCCCCGGTGAGTTGCCTGATCCCGCGGGCTTTCGCCACATCGCGCAGCGCCATCAGCACATTGGAAGGGAATGCCCAATGGCTAACAGCCAGGCAACTCGTCACCCGGCCCAGGTGACACGTCAGGCGCCCTGTCAAGATAGCGCTTGAGATCGCCTGCAACCGCGCCTGCGCCGCGTTCCCGCAGAAATGACTTGGCAGTTTCGATCGCTCCGACCTTCTGCGCGACGGCTGCAACGATCCATTGATTGAGAGAGACGCCGTCCTCCCTGGCCAGTCGCGTGGCGACTTCTTTCAACGAGGCAGGCAACTGCAACGGGTACTTGTACCGCCGAGTGCTTTTCATACGGTCAATCTCCCTACGATGCGATTGGGTGGCGCAACCTCGATCCCGAACCCGCCTGCCGGACCGAAATCCCGGACGTTGTGCGTCACGATAGCGTCAGCCTTTCCGTTCACAGCCGCTTCAAGAACCATGTCGTCACCGGCGTCGGGGAGCAGTGGTCGTACACGGAAGGAAATGTCTACGGGTTCGCTCACGGCGGCGAGGGCACTCATGATCCTGGTAACGTCATCCAGTTCGTGTCCGGTGACTGCAAGTGTTTCTGCGCGGCTCAACACGGCCTCATATTCCAGGAAGAGAGCGGTAGAGCATAACAGCGTCACACGCCCTGCCTCCACTAATCTGAGAAGCAAGTTGCTGGCACCCCGACGACTTCGAAAGGCAGCGACAATAACATTGGTGTCGAGCACCAGCCTCACATCGACATCTTAAGAGACATCCTATAGGATGTCAATTTATGCGGGCTCTTCCGGTGCCTGCTATGCTTCTTTCTGCCGCCGGACTACCCGTCCGAATCTACAAGCGCCCGCGCATCCTCAACCCGTTGACCGCAAGCATGTCCTTCCCCACCGGATAGCTCTCGCCGGTTCGGCACAGCACCATGGCAGGCAGCCGGGCGGTGCGCAGGAGGGGCTGGACGGCCAGCGGCTGGCGGAAATCCCTTGGTCCCGGGAGTTCCTTCCACTTGGCATCCGCCAGGGTTAGGCGGCCGTCCTTCTCGATTACAAAATCCACCTCGCGGGAATGGTCGCGGTAAAACCAGATGGAGGCCTCGGGAGCGGTGGCGGAGAGGTACTTTCGGAGTTCCGCGAAGAGGAACGTCTCCCAGATGGCGCCGATCAGGTAGCTGTCGGATACGGAGGCTCGGTTGAGCCCCAGCAGGAAACACAGCAAGCCAACATCGTTGAAATAGAGCTTGGGGGTCTTGGTGAGGCGCTTTCCGACGTTGGTGAAATACGGTTCGAGCAACGTGATCTGGTTGCTGGCTTCCAGGACGCTCAACCATTCAGTGGCGGTCTTGTTGCTGATCCCCACCTCCTTGGCCAGCTCGGTCTTGTTGAGGAGCTGTCCGCTACGCACGGCGCCGGCGCGCATGAACCGGTCGAAGTCCCTCAGGGACGACACGTTGAGGAGTTGCCGGACGTCCCGCTCAAGGTAAGTGGCCTGGTAACTACTGAAGTAGTCGGCTGGTCTCAGGTCCGGATCCTTCCAGAGTTGGGGCATGAAGCCCCGGACGAGGAGGCTGGCGATGCCCTCGCGTTGCACACGGTCTTGAAAAACGTCGCCCAGTTCTTCGATGGACAGACCTTCGAGCTCCAGTACCCCGCAACGGCCTGCCAGAGAGTCGGAGACCTCCTTCATCAGGCTGAACTTCTGCGAGCCGGTAAGGATGAACTGTCCGTTGGCGTCGCGGTTGCGGTCGATCTCGACCTTGAGATAGCGGAAGAGCCGCGGCGCGTATTGGACTTCATCCACCAGGAGCGGCGGAGGATGCCGTTCGAGGAACGAACGGGGATCCTCCTCGGCAAGCTGTGCCTGTTGAGGGAGATCCAGGCTGACGTAGCGGTAGTCGGGAAACAGCCGGGTCAGTAGAGTGGTCTTGCCCGCTTGGCGGGCGCCCGTGACGACCACGGCGGGAAAGTGTGCGGCCAGACGCGATACCGCCGGTCCGATTTCCCTCTGAAATTCCATAAACTCGACAATTCCAGGAATCATACTCCTGAATTACAGTAAATAATATCTCGGATTCTGCAAATTGCAAGTCCGTGTGCGGTGAACTTCCCTTGTGTTCGGCAACCCGACCTTGCAGCGCCACGGGCTCGCTGCAAGAATGAAGCCCTCATGACCATCGGTATTCTCGCGTATGGTTCGTTGATTCCCAATCCCGGAGCGGAGATCGCGCCGGTGACCGTACGCCGCATCAACGGTGTCCCAACCCCGTTCACGATCGAGTTCTCCCGCAGCAGCCGCGTGCGCGACCGGGCGCCGACGCTGGTGCCGGTGGATCGGGGCGGAGCTCGAGTCTCGGGTGTGGTGCTGGTGCTCCACGACTCGGTGACGGAGACCGCCGCCCGGGACATGCTCTACCGGCGGGAACGGAACCGCGTGGGGAGCCGCGACGTCTACTCGGACGTGGATCCGACCGACGTCGACAGCGCCTTTCTGGGGCGACTCGATGGTTTCGCGGGACTGGACGTGGTGTTTCACGCCGCGCTCCGGGCCAACATCGAAACCCCGACTCCCGAACTGCTGGCGCGTCTGGCCATCGAGAGCGCGGCGGCTCCGTCCGGCGCGGCCGGGCGAGACGGCATCCGCTATCTCTTGGACGCGAAGCAGAGCGGCATTCTCACGCCGCTCATGGCTGGGTACGAGGCGGAAATCCTGCGCCTGACCGGCGGCCGGGACCTGGAGGAGGCCCGCGCCATCGCCCGGAGGAGGTGACCCCGGGTTCAGACACCGCCGGTGAGCCTTTGGTCAACGTGCCACATGGCGAGGCAGTCGTCCTCGTTGTAGAGGACGGCCTTTTCCGCCAACGAGCGGTCGCCGGTTTCAAGGGAGTCCCAGTAGCAGACCAGTGCCTCGTATGCGCCGAATCCCTGCTGCCGCCAGTTGAACCCCAGGACGGGGGCGACGCTCTTGATGGAGAAGCTCGGCACGGGCAGGTAGACGGCGTCCTGTATGCACTGCTTGAGGTCGACGCAGGAGCCTGTCAGCCGCGTCAGCCGTCCCTCCAGCCCTGGCCAGCGACGCATCACGGCCTGCATCTGCCAGACCTCGTAGTCGGTCCAGTGGTAGAGGCGCACGGCCTCGACGCCGTCCCCCACGTAGTCGAGGAACTCCTCGAAGATGCGCTCCTCGTCCTCCGGGCCCCGGGCCAGGAACCTGACGAACTGGTCCCGCGCTCCGTCCCAACAGCCGATGAGGTAGACGTGGGGCGGGATGGTCGGGTGGACGTCGTCGGCGGTCTCGAAGTCGAAATAGAGGAGCCGCCTGGCGCGGGGGATGCGCAGCTCGCGACCGGGCCTGGGGACGGGCTGTCCGGTCCTGTAGCTCTGCGCCACGTGATAGGCGGCGGGGCCGTGGTGCGGACCCAGGATCTCGTCGATCTCTTCGGGCGAGCGGCTCCACAGATCATCGACACGGCGGATTCCCGCGGCCCTGAGCTTCGCCCGTTCCGGAGCCTTCACCCCGGCCAGCAGCACCAGGTCCCGGCGCTCCCGCACCAGCCTGTTTCCGTATACGCGCCAGGGGGAGTCGGTCACGTCCAGGGGGCGCCTGGTTTCGGGCTGCTCCACGGGCCCGTCGCGCAGACCGGCCCAGCGGGACGCCACCTCGCCGATCCGGTCCCCGAAGCCCGCGACATCCAACCGCTGGACCTCATCCCGCAGCGCCACCGCCACGTGGCTCGGCGTGTAGCCCTGGATGGCGCCGACGGTGCGGTTGTAGAAGGCCGCCTGGAGCGCGAACCCGTCCCTGAGCTTGCGCGCCCGCTTTATCTCGATGACCCGGTAGTGGTAGGACCCCAGGTCCGAGCCGTGGCTGTCGTCGCGCACCAGCAGATCGCCCCGGCCGTAAACATCGCGGCCGAGGTCCCAAAGTTGCGGCTGGTGAATGGCGGGAACGCCCTCCATCATGGCCCGGAGGGTGCGGACCAGGGCTTCGTGGCCGAAGTCGGGACGGATCGCCAGGGCGTCGGGATAGTGCGCGGCCACCCAGGCATCCTCGTGTTCGACGCCGCGGCGGTAGCGCATCTGCTCGTGGCGGCCGACCTCGTTGACCGCCTCGGACTTGGGCGCGTGGAATTGGCACCAGATCCAGAACGGGTCCCGCAGCACCTTGTCGACCAGCGACGGGCTGAAGCGGGACCTTCGGTGGATCCTCTCGCCGGCGGTGGCGCGGTCGAGCAACGCGCGCAGCCGCACCTCCGGCCCCTGGAGCGGCAGCGTTAGCTGAATGCGGACCTCTCCTTCCGGCTTCGCGACCTGCCCGGCCTTTCGTTGACGGAATGCGGCAGCATTAGCTGAATGCGGGCTTCTCCTTGGGATAGTGCGCTTCCATGGCGGTGCGGTAACGCTCCATGATGCCGCGGTTGAGCTCCAGCGGCGGCTGCTGATCGTCGGGCAGCAGCGGGCGGTACTCCACGTCACCGATCTCTTCCCGGAAGGTTTCCTTGGCTTGCGCCACCAGTTGCGGATCCATCAGGAGGTCCACGGCCGAGGCAGCCATGGTCTTGGCCCCGGCCACCGCTCCCTTGTGGGCAATGGTGGTGGCGAGCGAGACGCCCGCGCCCCAGTGGTGGTAGGCGATACCCGGGATGTTGGACGGGAAGTTCACCACCCCCGACGGCACCACCCAGCAGACGTCGCCGGAGTCGTTGGCGGACACGGACTGCACCGCTTCGCGAAGCTGCGCCACCTGCGTGGGCATTCCCGTGGCCTTGACGTTGACCTTGGTCTGAAGATCGGTGACGAGCTTCTGCTCGGCCTCGCTCCACTCCGGCATGCCCACGGTGTCTATGTTCTTCTGGATCACTTCCGCCAGCACGCGGTTGCAGCGCGTGGGCGCCACCGCGCTCAGCACGTTGACCGAGTAGGAGGTGTCGGTCATGGTGGCGGCGCCCTGCGCGATGCGCTTGGCCTTCTCGAACAGGGCGCGGGCCCCCTCGCCGGTGGCCTCGCGGAAGAACCACCAGATGGTGGAGGTGTTGGGGATGACGTTGGGCTGGTCGCCGCCGTTGCTGATGACCCGGTGGCTGCGCTGGGAGGGTTCCAGGTGCTCCCTGAGCTTGTCCCAGCCGATATCCATGAGCACCGCCGCGTCCAGGGCGTCGCGCGCGTTCCAGGGCGAGGTGGCGGCGTGGGCGCTCACGCCCTTGAAGGTGAACTCCGCGGAGATGAGCGCGTATTGCCGCAGGCCGTATACCGTGCCGAGGTTGGAGCCGATGTGGTCGTGCAGCGCCACGTCCACATCCTTGAAATAGCCGTCGCGCACGAAGTACGGGCGGCTCACGAGCTGTTCCTCGGCGGGAGCGCCGTAGACCCGCAGGGTCCCCTCGATGCCGAACTGCTCCATGGTCTTCTTGACCGCCACCGCCGCGCCGACCATCACCGCGGCGTTGACGTTGTGGCCCTCGGTATGGCCCGGCGCGCCGTCGACGATGGGCTTCTGCTCGGTCACCCCGGCCATCTGCGAGCTCGAAGGAGTGGCGTCGAACTCGGTGTGGAGCGCCACCACCGGCTTGCCCGATCCGTAGGTGGCGATGAAGGCGGTGGGAATCCCCGAGATGTTCCGCTCGATCTCGAAACCCGCCTGCTCCAGTATCCCGGTCATGAGCTCGGTGGTGCGGAACTCCTGCATCCCCAACTCGGCGAAGTAGAAGATGTTGTCCCCGAGGAGGGCGATGTTGGTCCCGTTCTCCTCCACCGCGTCCATGGCGAACTGCTTCTGATTCGAATCCTGCATGGTTTCCTCCCCGCGGGCGCGGCGGGCCGGTGGCGTTACGCCGGTTCCGTCAGTCCGCCCTTCATGGCATGCGCGGATCATATTACATGGAGAGCGGTGCGTCGAGGGGAGGGTATGGCGGCCTTGCCCGCTCTTCCCGCGCGTTATAAAGTCCCTTCCATGTCGACCCATCGACCCGTCATCCGGGGCGCGGCCACCTCCCTCGCCCACACGCCGAGCTTGGTCCGGTACGGCTCCAAGCCGTTCCGGGAGGCCGAGGTCAAGCCGGAGTTCGTGGCGGAACTGACGCGGGGCCTCTGGAGCTACGACGACGCCTGCCGCTACCTCCCCAACCAGGTTTTCATCGGAAGCCAGCCGCCGGCGCGTCTGTGGGAGGTGGAGCAGCCCTGGTTCGACAAGCTCGCCGACGCGGAAGGTGGCGACGCACCCTTCGGCCACATCATGGAGGAACGCCGTTTCCTCGCCCTGCTTGCCTGCGCGGACCCGTTCAAACACGTGCTGCTGCGGGAACGGTTCTGGGAGGAGATGGGGCCGGTGCTGGAATCCGCCCCGCTCACGGCACCCCTGGCCGCCAGAACGCCCGCGCTGCTCACCGATGCCCAGATGGATGCCGAGCTGGAGTCCTCGGACAGCCTTCCCCTCTTCGCCGGGGGCGAGGGCGTGCCCGTGGGAGTAGTAAAGACGGGCCACTCCGAGGACGAGGCGCTCTCGGCCGCGGTGCTGCTGGAAAACCTCTGCTGCAAGGTGTCGGGCACCCTGGCCGTGCACGAGTTGCTGAACCACGTGGACGGCCTGGGCCTGAGCGACGTCGACCTCGTGCTGAGCTGCTCCGAGGAGGCCGTGGGCGACCGCTACCAGCGCGGCGGCGGCAACATGGCCAAGGCCATCGCCGAATTCGCGGGATGTGATCTCGGCACCGGCATCGACATCAAGGACTTCTGCGCCGCGCCCATTCCCGCCATGGTCATCGGCGCATCGCTGGTGGAGAGCGGGGTCTTCGAGAATGTCGTCGTGGTGGGCGGCGGATCGCTTCCCAAGCTCGGGATGAAGTCCCTCTACCACCTGGAGCAGGGGATCCCGGTGCTGGAAGACGCGCTGTCCGCTGTGGCCGTATGGATAGGCCGCGACGACGGCCGCGGCGCGACGGTGAACCTACAGGCCGTCGGCCGCCACCCGATCAAGGCCGGCGCCGCCCTCGACAAGCAGTTCAGGGAGCTTGTTCTGGAGCCGTTGCGGCGGCTGGAATGGGGCGTCGACCGCCTCGACCGGGTGGTGACCGAGCTGCACAATCCGGACATCACGGTGTCCGCCAAGGCCGGCGACGTAGCCGCCCGCAACTACAAGATGATGGCCGCCATGCTGGCCATGGCCAAGGAGATCGACAAGAGCGACATCGCCGGCTTCGCCCGCGCCAAGGGGGTGTGCGGCTACGCCCCCACCCAGGGTCACATCGCCTCGGGTTTCGTCTACGTGCCGCACGCGTTGCGAGAGATGGCGGCCGGCGATATACGGAACTGCCTGCTGGTGGCGAGGGCGAGCCTGTTCCTCGGCCAGATGACCGAGCTGACGGACGGGATGTCGGTGTTGATCGAACGGGACAGCGAGTAGCTGGGATGCGCGTAACCCCTCGAATTTAGTTGCATTTCACGCGGTTATGATATAGTTCAAGAATTGACACCCTAAAGCAAGGAGAACTCTCATGTCTGCACAACCCATCACCCTCAACGGCAAGAAGCTGATCATCCTCGGGGAGCGGGACGGCGTCCCCGCCCCGGTCATCGAGCAGGCCATCGCGGGACTGGGAGGCGAGGTCGCGTACGCCGCCACCCAGTGCTTCGTCTGAACAGCCGCTGGGGCCATGGACCTTGAGGATCAAGGTCGAATCAAGGAACTCGCGGAAGAATACGGAAAGGACGGCCTCGTCGTGCTGCTCGGCGCCCCCACCACCGAGAGCAGCCAAGTCCAGTTCGAGACCGTCACCACCGGCGACCCCTCCTACGCCGGACCCCTGGCCGGCGTCGAGCTCGGCCTCCCCGCCTACCACGTCTTCGAGCCCAACGTGAAAGCCGCCATCGACCCCGACCAGTACGCCGAAAACATCGAGATCCTGGAGATGGGGCTGGAGGCGGACGCGATCGTGGACGCGCTGGCCGGGATGCGGGCGGGGTAGGCGCAGAGCGGCACTCCCCGGCTCCCGAGGCTACCAAGCAGGCTCTTCAATCGATCCGAATGACTTCCGGTAGGGTAGGAGTAAGGATCGTCATGCAATTTCGCTATCCAGCCAGACTCCAGGCGGGCCCCTCGGGAGAAATCGTCGTCTCCTTCCGGGACTTCCCCGAGTGTCTCACATCCGGAGCCGATCAAGCCGAGGCACTCGTTGAGGCGCGGGACGCGCTTGAAGAAGCCGTCGCCGGTCGCATTGACGACGATGAGCCAATCCCAACGCCAAGCCGACGGCGTACCGGCGAACATCTGATCGCTGTACCGCCCGATATGGCGGCAAAGGCCGCCTTCGTCCTCGCGTTGCGTGCGAGCGGACTGTCACGCAATGCGTTTGCACAGCGCCTCGGCGTGGACGAGAAGGTCGTACGCCGGATGCTCGACCCACGGCATCACACGGCCGCCAACCGGATTCACAAGGCCTTGCGGGTGCTCGGACAGGAACTCATCGTCGAGTCTCATGCGGCATGACCGGCACCGGGATCAAGCTCGACCGGGAGTTGAATCCGTCTGTCCGTTTCATTACGAATGGCCCGGTCGAGTAGGTCCAACGGTCTCATCGCATGGCTTCCACGATCACGGAGGGGATGTTCGGATGGACCGCCCCAAGACCCTGTGATAGCCTTTCCATCACACCCATTACGAATACAGTCTCATCCAGGGAGACGCACCATGGCCAACCACATCGACGGCCCTCTCTACTACGAACGCATGGGCCGCACCGGGCCGGTGATGGCGTTCATCCATCCCAACCCGATGGACCAGTCGTGCTGGATCTTCCAGATGGCGCACCTGTCGACGTGGTTCCGGTGCATCGCCATCGACATTCCGGGGTACGGGCGGTCGCCGAAGGCCGAGGCGGGGCTGACCATGGATGACATGGCGGAGGCGTGCTGGGAGGCCATCGACGAGGCCACGCCCGGGGAGGCCGCCGTCCTGGTGGGTTCTTCGGTGGGATCGGCCATCGCGCCTTACATGTATCACCAGCGGCCCGACCGTACGAAGGCGATCATCCTGTCGGGCAAGGGGTATTCGACCGACAAGAGCAACTTCCAGCGGCGCATCGACACCTACCGCGCCGACGGCATCGGCTTTCGCTGGAGGTACACGTTCGAGGATTTGAGTCCGGCGTTCCGAGCCACCCCGTTGGCGCATTTCTTCGCCAACCTTTTCACCGAACGCAACCAGTTCGCGGACGTGGACACGATCTGTCACCAGTTCCGGGCACTCCAGGAGCAGGAGCCCGAGGGCCATTACTCCGGCATCGGGTGTCCGGTCATCATCCTCACCGGCAGCGAGGACAACGCCCATCCACGCTCGTTCGCACTGCAGGAACAAATTCCGGGTTGCGAGTTGAAAGTATTGCCCGGCGCCGGGCACGCCTGCCAGATCGAGCAGCCCTGGTTGTTCGATCGCTTCATGATCGAGTTCCTCACCCGGCACGGTCTGTTTCCCGAGAGCCCGAAGCCGGCTGTTCCCGGTTTCTGAACTGCGGCGGTTACTTTTCCGCCATTTCGAGATAGCGGCAGAAGGCGTTGGCCAGTTGCATCTGCCTCGGGGTACGGCATTCGGCTTCGAAGAGTTGTGGCGAGCCCACCAGGATCGACAGGCACTTGGCCCTGGAGGTGGCGACGTTGAGCCGGTTGAGACTGTAGAGGAATTCCATTCCCCGCGGCGCGTCCGCGTGGCTTGACGTGGCGGTCGAGTAAATCGCGATCGGAGCCTCCTGGCCCTGAAACTTGTCCACCGTGCCGACCCGCGCCCCGGGCAAGCGCCGCTGGATCTCGAAGACCTGTGCGTTGTACGGCGTAATGATCACGATGTCGTTCGGCGTGACCGGGCTTTCCAGGCCGTCGCGGTCGATCCAGGTTGCATTGCCTTCCAGAAAACCTTTCACAAGGGCGCGGAGGACTTCCGCCTCTTCCGGGGAACAGTTCTGATTGCCGCGGTGCTCAACCGGCACATAACGCAGGCCGGAGCCGCTCGCGGGTCCCTCCGCGTGGATCACCTGTTGATCGAGGCCGTCCCGTGACGTGAGCTTGCCTTCATAGAAAAGTTCGGACGTGTATGCGGATATGTCGGGATGGAGCCGCCACGTCTCCGGCAGGAACAGCCCTTTGTCCGGGGAAAGCGTCTTTTGGCCGGCCAGGATGTGATCGAGGGCGGAGACGTCCGTACCATCTGGATGACTGCCCTGCATCGGCTGGTCGAGCTGCCGCGGGTCGCCGATGAGCACCACGGTCCTGGCCGCGTGTGAGACGGCCAGCACGTTGGCAAGGGACATCTGCGCGGCTTCATCGACGAACAGGACGTCCAGTGTCTCGAACGCCTCCGGGCGGGACCACAACCAGGCCGTACCGCCTCCGACGGGTACGCCGGCTTCGAGTGCACCGAAAAGGTCGTTGTTCTTCGTGACAAGAGAAAGACCGTCTCGGGGTTCATCCATTCCGTCCGCCTTGTGGCAGCATTGCAGGTCCATCCCCGTTTCATCGGCCGCGTCCAGTGCCGCGTCGATCAGGTTGCGGATGACCTTGTGGCTGTTGGCCGTAACCCCCACGGTCTTGCCCTGGCGCACCAGCTCACAGATCATGCGCGCGCCGGTAAACGTCTTTCCGGCCCCGGGCGGCCCCTGAATCGGAAGAATACCGGAGGTCAGGTGCCCGCATAGCCGGACTGCCGCCTGGACTGTCGTTTCCCCCTGACGGTGCAGCGGTTCCCCGCCAACGCGAGGGGCTTCTCGGAGCAGGAGATCGCGTGCGGCCTGATAAGGCCCCTCGCCGCTCAAGCCGTGCTCTGCTACATGCTCCCCGATCCGCACGAGGGCGTCCTTCTGGACCTGTGTATTAACGACCCTATGGGCAAAGACGGCTTCGGGATGCGTGGCGAAGCAGTCCCTCCGCTTCCTGGTGTCTACGGTGAACTCATTGAACGAGATCGCTTCGACCGAGCCGAACTGCTCCCCGCCTGCGCTACGGAGTTCCTCGCTCCCGCGCAACTCGGTCTCCTGTGGCGGAAACAGGTATCGATGCACGGCGGACTTTCCGCTTCCAGGGACCTCTCCGACGAAGGTCAGCCCCGACAGTCCGGCGCGCTCGTCGAGAAGATCCTCCGCCGAAAGAGCGGCGAGCCGGAAATACTCCCACCATACCGCCTTTTCCTCTCTGCGGTGCCAGTCGAGGACGTTGGCCAGTATCCAGCGGGCCTGCTGCTCCTCATCGCGCTCTTCGGGGTCAACGGGAACGTCCGCGGTCAGATTGTTCACGAGCGCGTCGATCTTGATCTGCCAGTCGGTGATCCTTTCGTTCGGGTCCGGTTCTCCGGGTTGCGGGCGGGGTACGTCCGTGCAGGCTGCCACAAGCCTGCCGCGCAGAGTTTCGAGCCATCGGCGCAGCCCGGAGGCGGAAAGGCAATCATCCTCGTTGTACGCCATCACCGTCGCCTTGACCTCGTCCGGCACGGAGGGGGCATCGTCGAGTTCCAGGGTCGCGTGAAGATTCGCCAGGGCTGCATTGGCATCGGCCAACGCTTCCTGCCGCTCGAATCCGTAGAACGGTTCCAACCTCTTGATAGAGTAGCTCTCCACGCCGGCGCGAACGCCTCGCCGTACGACTTGGTAGAGATCGACGAACAGCCCCGCGCGAAGCATCCGGTCGATCTCTTCCTGCCGGGTGGCGTAGCGCCCCATCAGGCGTTTCAAGGCCGTTGGTTCGTAGGGAGCGTAGTGGTAGACGTGCATGCTAGGGAACCGTTCCCAGCGGTCCATGACAAAATCGACGAAATTCTCCAGGGCCTGCTTCTCTTCGGCTCGCGAGAGCGCCCACTCGCCACGGTACACGGGCTCGCCGGTGTCACCCGTCGACACGTAGCCGAAAAGGAATTCGAGGCCGTGCTCGCCCACGAACGGATCGCCCTCCAGGTCAAAGAAGATGTCTCCGTCCGACGGTTCCGGGAGCAGTGAAAGGCCGAAGCCGTTCTCCACCGGAAGCAGCTCGAACGTCTTCTCGCCGGTCTCGCGGGCCTCGAACTGGACCCGCGCCTGCTCGCGGACGCGCCCGTAGGCTTCCGGGGAGCCGCGGTCCGGCTTCCAATCCAACGGCAGGGGCATACGCGCCAAACCCCGCAACGTTGCAACGCCACGCTGCTTCAACTCGTTGATCTGAAGCTTCGAGATTCCCGCCACGAGACAGAGGTGATCGTCGTCGCGACGGCGCTTTTCGCAAGTCTCCCGCCACCGGCACAGGTCGCAATGTTCCACCGGGTCGGGATAGGTCGCCGTCGTCCCCTGTTCTCCCATGGCCGCCAACAAACCTCCCATGGCCGCCAACAAACCGCGTTGTACTTGACGGAAATAGGCAGCGTAGTCGGCGAACCGGTACCCCTGGGGCGCGAAATCCGACCACGGCACGACAACATGCATGTATTCGGGCGCCATCCCTTGCGCTTTCTCCAACAGCTCGGAATAGAGGCAAAGCTGGAGCACCGTCCCCGCCTTCGTTTCGCGCGCGAGCTTGGTGTCCACCACCTCGTACGACCAGGGTCCGAAGCCGCTCGCACGCTCGACCCGGTGCAGGATGTCGGCACGCCCAACCCAGCGGTCATGGGACAGCGCGCCTTGAACGATGACCTCGACGCCATCCTTCATGGCCGCAAGCGTGTCGGCGAGCGCCTGGCTCGATACTTCAACCCCTTCGATGCGGACGACGTTCAGACCTTTCCCGGTCAGATGCGCGACATACCCTTCCTCGTGCATCACGCCCCGTTCCCGGAGAATCTGGAGATACGGATCCCACATCTCGGGCCTGACCAACGCGCCTTCAGCCGCGGCAAGCTCCAGTTCGGAAAGTTGGCGGCAATTGAGGTATGCAACCAAGTCGGTGGCGCTGAGTTCCAGGAATTCGTCTGTTCGCTTCATTACGAATGACCCCGATCGGGTGCACCCCATGCCTTGTCGCCAGGAGTCTGTCCGAGTAGTCAACCCTCACCCCAACCCTCTCCCAGAGGGAGAGGGAGTCAATTTTCCCCTCTCCCTCTGGGAGAGGGTGGCCGAAGGCCGGGTGAGGGCCTAGGCTCCCATGGTCACGGCGCTTCAGATGGACCGTCCCTCCACCCTGTGATAGCCTCTCCCTCGCACCATTACGAGTGCCGTCTGGTCCAAGGAGACTCATCATGGCCAACCACATCGACGGACCGCTCTACTACGAGCGTATGGGCCGCACCGGCCCGGTGATGGCGTTCATCCATCCGAACCCGATGGATCAGTCGTGCTGGATCTTCCAGATGGCGCACCTGTCGACGTGGTACCGGTGCATCGCCATCGACATTCCAGGGTACGGACGGTCGCCCAAGGCCGGCGCGGGTCTCACCATGGACGACATGGCGGAGGCATGTTGGGAGGCCGTCGATGACGCATTTCCCGGGGAGACTGCCATCCTGGTGGGGTGCTCGGTGGGATCGTCCCTCAGTCCCTACATGTACCACCAGCATCCCGACCGGACGGCGGCGATGATCCTTTCGGGAACGGGCTACACGCCCGAGAAGGCGTTCGCCGCCCGACGCATCGGCGCCAAGGGCATCGGCTATCGCTGGGCGTACACCTTCGAGGACCTGAGCCCTGCATTTCGCGCAACGCCGATGGCGCACTTCTTCGCCAATCTCTTCGCGGAACGCAACGACTTCGCGGATGTCGATACGATCCTGCACCAGTTCCGAGCTATGCAGGCGCCGGAACCCGAGGGCCATCACTCGGGCATCGCCTGCCCTGTAATCATCCTCAGCGGAAGCGAGGACAACTCCCATCCCACCGCCGCCGCGCTGCAGGAGCGAATCCCCGGCTGCGAGATGAAGG
This sequence comes from uncultured Binatia bacterium (SeqCode), assembly GCA_965204505.1. Lineage (GTDB taxonomy): Bacteria > Desulfobacterota > Binatia > UBA9968 > JAJDTQ01 > JAJDTQ01. The sequence goes on along the minus strand of CBDBFB010000004.1, from coordinate 312,145 downwards.
TGCTGCCCGGCGCCGGCCACGCCTGCCAGATCGAGCAGCCCTGGCTGTTCGATCGCTTCATGATCGAATTCCTCACCAAGCACGGCCTGTTTCCCGAAAGTCCAAAGCCGGCCGTTCCCGCCTTCTGAACCGGAGCGGCCGGAGGTCTCGGAACATGCTTGAAGAATCCGCAAGGCATCGCCCCGGAATATCTATCCGAACGCCGGTCATCCTCCTCTCCGTCCTGCTGCTGCTGGGCGTTTCCTCCGCCCACGCTGCCAAGAACACCCTCCAGCGGGGCAACGGCGCAGAGCCCGAGACCCTGGACGTGCACAAGTCGTCCGGAGTTCCCGCTGCCAGCATCCAGCGCGACCTCTTCGAGGGTCTCGTGGCGGAAGCCGCGGACGGTTCCCTGATCCCGGGCGTGGCGGAGAGCTGGACCCTGAGCGACGACGGCAAGGTGTACACGTTCCGCCTGCGCAAGGACGCCAAGTGGTCCAACGGCGATCCCGTCACGGCTCATGATTTCGTCTTCGCGTTGAGGCGGGGCGTGGATCCGGCGGTGGGCTCCGGCTACGCCTTCATCCTCTGGCCCATCGCCAACGGCGAGGAGATCACCAAGGGCACGATCAAGGAGCTCGACCGGCTCGGGGTGGAAGCCGTTGACGCGCATACCCTGAAGGTGACCCTGAAGGCGCCGACGCCCTACTTCATCGGCATGCTCACGCACCCTCACGCGTATCCCGTGCATCCCAAGACGCTGGAGCGCCACGGAGACAAGTGGACCCGGGCCGGCAACCTGGTCTCCAACGGCGCCTACCGCCTGACCGAATGGGTGCCCCAGAGCCACATCCGTCTGGAGCGCAACCCGCACTATTGGGCCGCGGCCAACGTGCGTATCGATGCGGTGGTATTCCACCCCACCGAGGACACGAGCACCGAGCTCAAGCGGTTCCGTAGCGGCGAGCTGGACATCACCTATGACGTGCCCCCCGACCAGATCGCATGGGTGGAGAAGAACCTCGCCGATCAGTTCCACAACACCGCGTATCTCGGCACCTACTACTACGCCCTCAACCTCACCAAGGCGCCGTTCCGCGACCGGCCGGGACTACGCAACGCACTGGCCATGACCATCGACCGGGAAATCCTCACCGGCAAGGTCACCAAGGGCGGCGAGATCCCCGCCTACGCCTGGGTGCCCCCGGGCGTCAATCGGTACGCGGGAGTCACGGTGCCCTGGAAGGGACTGTCCAAGGCCGAGCGCCTCGCCCGTGCGAAGAAACTCTACGCCGAAGCGGGATACTCGAAGGACAACCCTTTGAAGGTGCAGATCCTGTACAACACCAGCGACAACCACAAGCGCATCGCCATAGCCATCTCGGGAATGTGGAAAACGGCCCTGGGCGTCCGGACGGAACTCTTCAACCAGGAATGGAAGGTCTATCTGACGACCCGAAAGGCCAGGCAGTTCGACGTGCTCCGGGCCGGCTGGATCGGCGACTACAACGACGCCAACACCTTCCTGGAGCTGCTCAAGGGCGACGTCGGCACCATGAACCCGGCAGGGTACGCCAACGCCGAGTACGACGCGCTCATGCGCAAGGCGGAGACCGAAACCGACCTGGATGTCCGGGCGAAGCTCATGCAGAAGGCGGAGAGCATCCTGCTGAAGGACCTCCCCATCATCCCCATCTACCACTACACGACCCAGCACCTGGTGAGCCCGCGCGTCAAGGGGTGGAAGGACAACGTCATGGACGTACATCCGACCCGGTATCTGTCCCTCGCGCCCTGACCGGCAACGGATCCGCGCACAAGGCCGGCCGGACTTCGTGGACCTCCCTTGTGGACCTATGTGATACGGCGGTTGGCGTCGGCCGTGCCGACGCTGTTCATCATCATCGCCATCGCGTTCTTCATGATCCGCCTGGCGCCGGGCGGACCCTTCGACCGTGAGCGGGTGGTTCCGCCCGAGATCTCGGCCAACCTGAACCGGGTCTACCATCTCGACGAGCCGCTGCCGCAACAGTTCGTCCGCTACCTCAAGGGCCTCGCGCGCGGGGACTTCGGCCCGTCCTTCAAGTACCGCGACTTCACCGTCACCGAGCTGATCGCCGCCGGCTTTCCGGTCTCGCTCAAGATCGGCCTGTGGGCCATGGCCCTGGCGGTTCTTCTCGGGGTCGGTCTGGGCGCCTGGGCCGCCCAGCACCGCAATTCCGTGGCGGACCACCTGGTCATGGGCGTCGCCATGACCGGCATCGCGGTGCCCAACTTCGTGGTGGCGCCGCTGCTCTCGCTGGTCATCGGCGTGTACCTCAACCTCCTGCCCGTGGGCGGCCTGGGCGATGGCGGCGTGCGGCACCTGCTGCTGCCGGTGATCTCCCTGGCGCTGCCGCAGGTTGCCTACATCGCGCGCCTGTCCCGGGGCAGCATGATCGAGGTGCTGTCCGCCGACTACATCCGCACCGGCCGCGCCAAGGGGCTGACGCAACGGCGCATCGTCTTCCGCCACGCCCTCAAGAACGCGCTGACCCCGGTGGTCTCCTACCTCGGGCCGGCCACCGCCGCCATCGTCACCGGCTCGGTGGTCATCGAGCAGATCTTCGGCATCCCGGGCCTCGGCCGCTACTTCGTCCAGGGCGCCCTCAACCGCGACTACACCCTGGTGATGGGGGTCGTGATCACCTACGGCTCTCTGATCATCGTACTCAATCTCGCGGTCGATCTGTTGTACGGGGTCCTGGACCCACGGGTGCGGTCCCATGGATAGCGCCGCGACGGACCTGGCAACCCGGCGGAGCACCGCCGCCGACGGCCGCAGTCCCTGGCACGACGCCGCCGCGCAACTGCGGCGGAACCGCGGCGCCATGGCCGGATTGGTCACCCTCGGCGTCCTCGCCGTCCTCGCGGTCGCCGTGCCGATGCTCTCGCCCTACGCCATCGACGAGATCTTCTGGGACGCCATCGGCACCGGCCCCAGCCTTGCCGGGGGACACCCGTTCGGCACCGACGCCAACGGCCGGGACCTCTTCCTGCGCACTCTTTACGCCGGACGCATTTCACTCGCCGTCGGGCTCGCGGCGTCGGTGGTCAGCGTTCTCGTAGGCGTCGCGTGGGGCACCGTCTCCGGCTATTTCGGCGGCGTCACCGACTCCGTCATGATGCGGTTCGTGGACATCCTCTACGCGCTTCCCTTCATGTTCTTCGTCATTCTGCTGATGGTCTACTTCGGCCGCCACCTGGTGCTGATCTTCGTGGCCATCGGCATGGTGGAATGGCTCGACATGGCGCGGATCGTCCGTGGGCAAACCCTTTCCATCAAGCGCCGGGAGTTCGTCGAGGCGGCCAGGGCGATGGGTGCGCCGTCCATGCGGATCGTCCTCCGGCACGTCATTCCCAACGTCCTGGGACCGGTGGCGATCTTCGCCACCCTCACCGTTCCCCGCGCCATCCTGTTCGAGAGCTTCCTGAGCTTCCTCGGCCTCGGCATCCAGGAGCCCATGACGAGCTGGGGCGTGCTGATCAGCGAGGGCGCGACCCAGATGGAAACTCAACCGTGGGCCCTGATTTTCCCGGCTACGTTCCTCGCTGCCACCCTCTTCAGCCTCAACTTCCTGGGCGACGGCCTGCGCGACGCACTGGACCCCAGGGAGAGATAAGGGCGTCAAAAGTTTGACGTCAGACGCCACAAGCCATTATTCTGCAACACATGTTCCTTATCGGACCCTACCTGAGACGCGCCCACGCCCGCAGCGAGAAGCGCTGGGCAAGGGAGGTCGAACGGTGCGTTACCGTGGACCATCTCCGCCAGGTGATGGAGAAGCGGGTTCCGCCCATCGTCCGGGAATACTACCGCGGCGGGGCCGACAACGAGATCACCCTCCGGGACAACGTCGAAGCGTTCGAGAGGGAACGGTTCAAGCCCAGGTCGGGGGTGCGGCTTGAGTCGGTGGAGATGCGCACCGAGATTCTCGGACACGAGATCGACCTGCCGGTGATCGCGGGCCCCATCGGCAGCCCACGGATGATCTGGCCCCGCGGTGAGGCCGTGGCGGCCAGAGCCGTGGGAGAGGCCGGAACCGTCTGTGTCCTCTCCACCCTGACGGGAACCGACCTGGAGGAGGTCCGCGCTGCATCGAAGGGGCCGTGCTGGTTTCAACTCTATCTCGTCGGCGGACAAGAGGTGGCGGCGCGCGGCATCGAGCGGGCGAAGAACGCGGGCTACTCGGCCCTTATCCTGACCATCGATACCGCCGTCCCCGGAAACCGCGCGCACCATGAATGGATGGGCGCGTCACGCGCCATCAACGGCACCGCGTTGCAGAAGCTGGAGTTCGCGCCGCAGATGATGCGGTATCTCTCCTGGGTCAAGAGCTACTACTCCGACGGCGGAATGATGCAGTTCCGCAACGTCATCCTGAACGACGGCACGCCCATGCCCTACACCGACATCGGCACGCAACTGCGCGCTTCCGCCGCCACCTGGGACCATCTGCCCTGGGTTCGGGAAATCTGGGGCGACAGATCCCTCATCATCAAGGGAGTGCAATGCGTCGAGGACGCGCGCCTGGCGGTGGAACACGGGGCGGACGCCATCGTCGTATCCAATCATGGCGGACGTCAGATGGACCGGGTCTACCCGACTCTCTACATGCTGAAGGCGATTGCGCCGGCCCTCGAGGGCTCCGGGGTCAGGGTCCTGCTTGACGGGGGTGTCCGGTCCGGCGCCGACGTGGTCATTGCCTTGGCCCACGGAGCCGATGCCGTGCTCGCCGGACGAGCCTACCTCTACGGTCTCGGGGCGGGCGGCGAAACCGGGGTCCGCAAGGCGTTCGCGATACTGAAAAAGGAAATCGAGGACACCATGCGCCTCCTCGGCTGCGGCTCGATTCACGAACTCGACGCCGGCACCCATCTCCTTCCCCACCCTTTCGCCGAGAGATCGTGATTTCGTCGATGGTCGCGGCCCGACCGCAACCTCGCCGGTCCTCTATCGCCCCATCGAGTTGCCGCCATCGACGAACCGTAGCGGGTTTCGTGGACCGGCCACCGCGTTTCGCGAATAGACGGGTCGTTTTACTTCGCGAATCGGCAAATCGAGGGAGTTCCACGCCGGTTGATCATCGCTGTAGCAGTATTGTATAGTCACCGTTTGTATAGTTATCGTTCTCAAGTATTCGGACAATCAGCTACTTTTCCTTGATTCAAGCAAGGATCTGCTGGAACGAGTTTAACAATCGCGATTGATTCAGCGATTTTTGATATGACTTCGCAGAGTTGTCGCTGAGGATCCGTGTACTTCCCGTTGGACGGCGGGAGAGCGCTTGAAGGGAACCATTTATGGGCAGACCGAAGGAGTTTGACGAACACGAGGCTCTCATGAAGGCCATGAGGCTCTTCTGGGTCCATGGGTACAAGGCCACGTCCATACAGGACCTTGTCGACGGCATGGGGATAGGACGGGGCAGCCTCTACGGGACCTTCGGCGGGAAGCGTTCCCTGTTCATGAGGGCGTTGCGCCACTACGACCAGGACCGCGCGGACTTTTTGAGAAAGCTGTCGACGTCGAAACCCCCGCGCCAGGCGGTGCTGAACCCCTTCGAGTCCGTCGCGGACGCAGTGCTGGATCAAGGTTCCCGGGATGGCTGTTTTCTGGTCAACACCGCCCTCGAGCTGTCGGCCCACGACGCCGAGATCGGCTCCATGGTAGCCGACGGATTCACCGACGCGGAGGGCTTCTTCCGAACCATGATCGAGAAGGGGCAGGCCTCCGAGGAAATCTCTGCCAGCGTGGACCCGACTTCCACGGCCCATACCCTCCACACCTTGTTGCTCGGCATGCTGGTGCTCGCCCGGAGCCGTCCCGAGCAGGTGTTGTTGCGCTCCATCGTCAGGCAGGCGGGCGAGTTGGTGCCCGAGCCGGCGTAACCGCCGCCGTTCTTTCCCACGCACCTGATCCACCGTCGGAGACCGAACGGTCGGACCCCCCGGCGACACCCTTTCAGGACCGCCCCGTCTCCAGGACCGCGTCCCTCACGAGATCCTCCGGCAGGTCGTCGAAAGAAGCGTAGTTGAGCGCGTAAAGCCGCGCGTACAGGCCTTTTCGCGCGGTCAACTCATGATGGGTGCCGGTCTCCACGATCCGGCCGTCCTGAAAGACGATGATGCGGTCGGCGTCTCTCACGGTAGCGAGCCGATGGGCGATGACGATGCCGGTGCGCCCTTCCAGCAGCGCCGTCAGGCCGATCTGTATCTGCCGTTCGGTATAGGAATCGATGTTGGCCGTGGCTTCGTCCAGGACCAGGACCCTGGCGTCGGCCACCAGCGCGCGGGCAAAGCTCAGGAGCTGGCGCTGTCCCAGTGACAGGTTCCCGCCTCCCTGATCGAGCATGGTGTCGTAGCCGTCCGGCCAGCGCATGATGAATCCGTGGGCGCCCACGATCCTCGCCGCCCGCTCCACGTCCGCGTCGGTGGCCCCGGTGGTGCGGAAGCGGATGTTGTCGCGAATCGTGCCGGTGAACAGGAACGGATCCTGCAGCACCATGGCGATGTGCTTGCCCAGCGCCGCCGACGCGTAGTCCCGCACGTCGCGTCCGTCCAGCAGGATGGCGCCCTCCCACACGTCATAGAAACGATGCAGCAGCGCCGTCGTGCTGGTCTTGCCGGACCCGGTGGGCCCCACCAGCGCCACCGTCTCGCCGGGCTCGATGGTGAAGTTGATGTTCTTCAGCACCGGCAGGTGCTTCTCGTAGCCGAAAGTGACGTCGCGGAACTCGATGCGGCCGGCGACGTCCTCGGGTGCAATGGCGTCGGGCTTGTCCTGGACCGCCAGCGGCACGTCCAGGACCTCGAATATGCGCTGCCCGGAGGCCATGGCCCGTTGCATGAGGCTGTAATGGATGGTGAGAGAGCGGATCGGGTCGAAGAACCGCTGCACGTAGAACAGGAAGGCCACCATCACGCCGAGGTCCAGGGCATCGTCAAGCACCAGCGCTCCGCCCACCACGGTGACGACCCCGAGGGCCGTTCCTGTCAGCGTGTCGACGATGGGCACCATGACCATTGCGTACCGGGCGGACCTCGTATGGGCGTTCAGGTTCTCCGTCGACTTCTCGTCGTAGAGCCCGGAGTTGACGGTCTCGCGCCGCATCCCCTGCACGGTACGGACCGCGTGAATGCCCTCGGCCAAGGCGCCGTTGGCGATGGAGCTGGTCTCCCGCGCATAGCGGAAGGCGGCCCGGGCCCGGGGCAGCCACACCAGGCGGACGAAGAAAAGGATCGGCACCACCGACAGCGTCAGCAGGCCCAGCTCGAAGTCCAGCCACAACATCACGGCGACGATGCCGAACAGGAGCAGCAGGTCGCCAAGGGCCGTCACGGAGTGCTCCAGGAACTCCTGGAGAGAGTACACGTCGCCCTGAAGCCGCGACATCATGCGGCCCACTTCGGTCTTGTCCATGAAGGCCAGGGCAACATACTGCAGATGCCCGAACATGGCCCGGCGCAGGTCGGAAATGACCTCCTCGCCGGTGAGGCCCACCAGCCACTCCTGCGTGAAGTTGGCGGCGTAGTTGACCAGGATCACCGCGAAGAAGATCAGTACCGTGAACGCCAGAAGGGCGGCGTCGCCGTGGGCGATAGGGTGGTCGATGGCGTAGCGGATCACCAGCGGGACGGACAACTGCGCGCCCGTGAAGAGCAACACTCCCGCCATGATGGCATAGACCCGCCCGCGGTAGGGGTGAACGTAGCCCAGCAAGCGCCGGACCACGTGCCGGTCGAAGGCGCTTCCGAACATCTCCTCGTCATGGCTGACCTGTGAGCCCACCACGGCCTTTGGCGGGCGCGCCCTCCCGGAAGGCGTCCCACGGACCGCACCGGAACCATGCCCCGCCCGGGGTCCGGCGGCGCTCACGGCTCGGTTCCTCCCGTGGCCCCGGCTTCCGCGACACGGTCCACTATGTCCTGGAGGGGACCGTCGAGGGTCTGCAAGGCGAAAAGCGCCGCGTACCTGCCGCGCAAGGCCACCAGCGAGTCATGGGTGCCGCGTTCCACCACGCGCCCGTCCTCGAGGAAGATGATCTCGTCGGCGTGGCGCAGCGCCCCGAGGCGATGGGAGACGATCAGTGTCGCGCAGTCCTCCGTGCGCGCTCTGAGGGCCTCGCGGATATGCTGCTCGGTGCCGGCGTCGATGGCGGCCGTGGAATCGTCGAGCACCAGCACCGCCGGCTGCAACAGCGCGGTCCGGGCAATAGCCACCCGCTGCTTCTGCCCGCCCGAAAGCGAAACCCCCCGCTCCCCCACCAGGGTCCCGTAGCGGTCCGGCAACTGCTCGATGAACCCGTCGATCCGGGCAACGGCGGCGGAGTCCCATACGGCGGTGTCCTCGGCCCACGGGTCGCCGTAGGCTATGTTGTTTTCCAGCGACGCCGTGAACAGGAACGGGTCCTGCTGGACCACGCGCACCGCCTGGCGCAGGGAACCGAGGGTCACCTCACGAATGTCCTGGCCGTCCACCGTGATGCGCCCGCCGGTGACGTCATAGTGGCGGGGCAGCAGATGGGCGATGGTGGACTTGCCGCTGCCCGGCGGGCCGACGATTCCCAAGGTCTTGCCCCGCTCCACGCGGAACGACACCCCGTGCAGCACCGGCGGCGCGCCCTCGCCGTCATAGGCGAACGAGACATCCTCGAACTCCAGGACGCCCCCGGTGACCTCCAGGGGCCGGGCCGCATCCCGGTCGCGTATGGGGGCTTCCAGGTCCAGCACCGCGAACAGGCGCGCACCGCAGGTGGACGCGCGGGCGAAGGCGTTCACCACGATGCCGAGCTGGCGCACGGGCTGCTGGAGGATCATCATGAACGCGAGAAACTCCGTGAGCGTGCCCACGGTCATGGTGCCGTGGATCACTCGCGATCCCCCGACCCACAGCACCAGGCCCATGGCCACGAAGAAAGCGAAGTTCATGAAGGTGCCCGAGGACACCCGCGTGCGGACCCGTCGGGCCGCCAGCTCGAGGGCGTGGTCCGAGGCGGTCTGGTACTTGTCCAGCTCGTAAGGCTCGGCGCCGAACGCCCGTACCACCCGGATGCCGGTGAGGTTCTCGTCCATGACCCGCCCCAGCACCGCCATTCTCTCCTGCAACTCGAACCACATCCTCCGCAGCCGGCGCTTCACGGCGGTGGAGAGCAACGCCACGAAAGGCACGAAGCTGAGACTCAGCGCCCCGAGGAACACGTCCGTGGAAAGCAGCACGTAGGCCCCGGCCCCGACCAGGACGGCGAACAGCAGCACCCGCAACGGTCCCATGTTCATGAACGACCGCAACCCTTCCAGGTCCAGTATTCCGCGGGTGATGAGCTCGCCGGTGTGGACGCGGTCGTGAAAGGAGAAGTTCAGATGCTGCAGCTTGTCGTAGAAGGCCTTCCGCAGCCTGTAGGCGAGAATGTGGCCCAGGGTCTCGCTGCAATAGCTGTGGACGAGGGTGAACAGCCCGCGGAGGGTCATGACGCCCAGCAGCATCAAGGCCGTTCCATAGAGGCTCTCGCGCGCCTCCAGGTCCGACACCGACGCGCTGCCCAGCAGGTTCACGGCGCCGTCCACCGCCTCCCCCAGGTACTGGGGTGCCATGATCTGAAAGATCCCCGCGCCCACGACCGCCACGACGGCCACCATGAGCCGCAACCGTTGCCTTGCGGCGAGCTTGAAAATCCGCCACAGGATCGCCGCGTCGTCGCCGGCGTCGCGGTCCTTGTCGACGGTCATGCCCGTGTAGGTGCGCGCGTGGATGTACTTCGCCGGCGACGATTCCGAGCCGTTGCCGGAAGCCGGGCCATTCACCGGGGTGTCGTTGGTTGCCATCTGTCGAGGGTTCAAGAACAGGCTGCCGGCCCCCCGCATCGGGGGTCGCGACAGCGTCCGATCAACAAGATAAAATAGTCGCTGGAGCGCGGCGGGTCAAATCTTCCGCAGGTGGCGGCGGCGGCGCGAACTGCTACCACAACCGGTCCGCCACCATCATCACCACCGCGAGGACGATCACGCCGATCACCACCTTCTGAAGCCGCTTCGGGTGCATCCGCTTGCACAGGGCGGCGCCGTAGTAGACCCCTGCCAGGGAGCCGGCGGACATGAACACGGCGGCGGCGAGATCGACGTCCGTGACCCCCTGGCCGCGGCCGATGAACGCGTAAAGGGCCGACATCACCGTCATCAGGAGCAGCGCCACGAAGATGGACGTGCCCACGTACCGGGACGTCTCCCGGTAGAAGAGCAGCAGCGAGGGAATGATCAGGATGCCTCCGCCGATGGAGGTCATCCCCATCACGGCGCCGACGATGAAGAGGGACGGAAACTTCACGATGTATCCCCGTCTCGACGAAAGGAAACGGGTGTCCAGCCGTTCGTAGTCGAACAGCAGCGCCACCAGCGCGAAGCAGATGGACGCCATCACCATGTAGCTCACGATGTCCTGAAGCGTCTCGACGCCGGCCGGCGACAGCGACACCCGGCTCCACTTGACCGCCAGCGAGCCCGCCAGGATTCCCGGGACCGCGGCGAGGAAGAACCGCACGCCGACATCCACGTTGACGGTCCCCTGCCGGTAGTGCCGCACCGCCGCCCAGATCTTGGTGAGAACGCCATAAAGCCCGGCGGTCCCCACGGCCGCGATGGGCTCGAGCCCGATGACCAGCAGCAGGAATGGCACCGTCAGCACCCCGCCGCCGATGCCGGTCAGGCCGATGAGAAAGCCCAGGACGATCCCGGAAAGGACGTAAAGGACGATATCGGACAGAATGATCTCGGGCATCGTGCGCGGCTCAACGGAACCCGCTGGCCAAATGGATATGAGCTTGTTTCGCCGGCACGGGATCGGGGGTGAGCTCCCTAACCTCTTATCGCATCTCCCGCGGCGCTGTCCAGGAGGATCGTTGACAGACTCCCGATCCTGTCGTAGCGTTCCATCCCGCCAGCAAGTTCAGGAGGCTTGAGGCCGGTTGAGCCCTTGGCCGGCTTCATCGCCCACGGCACATGGATTACAGCGTCTTCGACCATCTCGACCGCGGCGACCTGCCGTTGAGGGACTACTATGAGTCGCGCCTGACGCTGATCGAGGCGTACGACCGGGAGGGGTTCCACGCCTACCACGTGGCCGAGCACCACTCGACGCCGCTGGGGATGGCGCCGTCACCGAGCGTGTTCCTGGCCGCGGTGGCCCAACGGACCCGGCGGCTTCGCTTCGGCCCGTTGGTCTACGCACTGCCGCTCTACCATCCGCTCCGGCTCATCGAAGAAATCTGCATGCTCGACCAGATGAGCGGCGGGCGGCTGGACATCGGCTTCGGTCGGGGCGCCTCCCCCATCGAGTTGGCCGTGTTCGGGCAAGACCCGGAGCAGGCGCAGCGCATCTACGCGGAGGGCCTCGATCTCATCCTCAAGGGACTGACGCGGAAGACCCTCGACTTCGCCGGCGAGTTCTTCAACTTCAAGGACGTGCCCATGGAGTTGGAGCCGTTGCAGAAACCCCACCCTCCCCTCTGGTACGGCGTCCATTCTCCGGAAAGCGCCGAGCGGGCCGCCCGCCGTGGGCTCAACATCGTCAGCCTGGACCCCGCGGCGCTGACGCGAAGCTTCACCGACCGGTTCCGCGAGGTGTGGAAGGAAATCCACGGGAACGGCGACGCGAGCCTGCCCAAGATCGGAATCGGGCGCTTCGTGGTGGTGGCCGACGACGACGCCACCGCGCTTCGCATCGCCCACAGGGCCTATCCCGTCTGGCACAGGAGCTTCAACCACCTGTTCCGGCTCAGGGGCAGCGCCCCGAGGCACCAGCGTCCCCCGGATTTCGACGGGGTCCTGACCTCCGGCCAAGGGATCGCCGGCAGCCCGGACACGGTTCGGAAGTTCCTGGAATCCCAGCTCGGCACGGCCGGCGCCAACTACTTCATCGGGCAATTCGCGTTCGGCGACATCTCGCTCGACGAAGCCTTGCGATCGGTGGCTCTCTTCTCCGAGAACGTGACGCCGGGTCTCGGCCTGTAGGAAAGATTCTCGGGGCGACCGCCGGTCGCCCTCGGCGCGCGATGCCGCCCGGGCCCGGCCCCGGCGTCAGAACAGGATCTCCCAGCACTCCTCCAGCGAGCTCACGCCCAGCAACTCGGGCTGCTCGACGTGCTGGAGCTGGCGGCGGTTGCCCTGGGGCAGGACGCACTTGCGAAAGCCCAGCTTCCCCGCCTCGGCCACCCGGGCCTCGGCGCGCGTCACGGTGCGGATCTCGCCGGCCAGACCCACCTCGCCGACGAAGATCATATAGGGGTCCACCGGCCGGTCCAGGGCGCTGGAGGCCACCCCCACCGCGAGGCCCAGGTCCACGGCCGGCTCCGAAACATTCACGCCGCCGGCCACGTTGATGAACACGTCCTTGTCGAAGAAGTTCATTCCCTTGCGCTTCTCCAGGATGGCCAGGATCAGGGCGAGGCGGTTGGCGTCGACGCCGATGCAGGTGCGCCTAGGCAACGTCAGAAAGGACCGTGTCACCAGCGACTGGATCTCCACCAGGATCGGGCGCGTGCCCTCCATGCTGGGGACCACCACCGACCCCGACCCTCCCAGCGGGCGTTCGGAAAGAAAGATCTGCGAGGGGTTGGACACCTCCCGCAGCCCCGCTTCCTGCATTTCGAACACGCCGATCTCGTTGGTGGAGCCGAAGCGGTTCTTGACCGCCCGCAGGATGCGGAAGCTGTGGCCGCGCTCGCCCTCGAAGTAGAGCACCGTGTCCACCATGTGCTCAAGCACCCGCGGGCCGGCGATGGCCCCGTCCTTGGTCACGTGCCCCACGAGAAAGGTGGCGATGCCGGTCTTCTTGGCCATGGAGATCAGCGCGCTCGAGCATTCCCGCACCTGGCCGATGCTCCCCGGAGCGGACGGAATGGCGGAGGTGTGCACCGTCTGTATGGAGTCCACCACCAGCACGGCGGGCTTGACCGCCCTGACCTGCTCCAGGATGCGCTCCAGCGACGTCTCGCTCAGCACCAGCAGGTTCGAGGACGCCAGGGAGACGCGCCGGCCGCGCATCTTCACCTGCTGTTCGGACTCCTCGCCGGAGACGTAGAGGCAGGGGGGACCTTCATGGCTCAGGCCCGCCACGGCCTGCAGCAGCAGGGTCGACTTGCCGATGCCCGGATCGCCGCCGATGAGCACGGCGGAGCCGTCCACCAGGCCGCCTCCCAGGACCCGGTCGAACTCCTCGATGCCCGAACGCAGGCGGCCGCCCGTCTCGGTGGTGACGGCGTGGATGGGCGAAGGCTCCCGCGCGGGCCCGGCATCGCCGTCTCCCCGGGCGCTCGACGGGACCGCGACCGCTTCCTCGACCAGCGAGTCCCACCGGCCGCAGTCCGGACACCGGCCCAGCCACTTGGGGGACTGGAAACCGCAGTTCTGACATTCGTAGACGACCCTGGCCCGTGCCATGCCTCACCCCCCGTTCATCATAGGAGGGGAGCAAAAGGAATGCCATCGGGATTCGTTCCAATTGCCCGGAGTTTCCCCCTGCTGTTAACATGAGGATGCCGTATGGCCTTCTACCTGCACATCGACATGGACTCGTTCTACGTGTCCGTGGAGCGCGTCCTGGACCCTTCCCTGGAAGGCAAGCCCGTGATGGTGGGCGGCGGCTCCAGCCGCGGGGTGGTCACCTCCGCGTCCTACGAGGCGCGCCAGTTCGGGGTCCGCTCCGCCATGCCGGGATTCCAGGCGCGGCGCCTCTGCCCCGACGGAATCTTCGTCCCCGGCCGGCGCAAGGTCTACAGCGAGTTCTCGGCAAAGGTGTTCGACCTGCTGCGCACGTTTTCGCCCGATGTTCGCGCGTTCTCCATCGACGAGGGGCTGGTCAACCTGACCGGCACCGAACGCCTGATGGGGCACCCCATCCGCGCCGCCCACGAGATCATCGGCCGCATCCGGAGCGAGCTGGGGCTGCCGTCGTCCGGCGGGCTCGCCACCCACCCGACCGTGGCCAAGATCGCCGCCACCACGGTGAAGCCGCGTGGCCTGCTCTACGTGCCGCCGGGCTCGGAGGAACGCTTCCTGGGGCCCCTTGACGTATCGATCGTCCCCGGCATCGGCCCCAAGACGCATCGGGAGCTGACGGCCCGCGGCGTTGCCACGGTGGCCCAGCTTCTCGCCCACCCCCGGCTTGGAGGGCGCTTCCTGAACCTGGACCGTCCGGAGTCGAGCGGACACGTCCACGAGCACTCCATCGGCAGCGAGACCACCCTCGCCCAGCCGCTCCTGGATACGGCGGCCATGGAGCAGGTGCTGGGAGGTCTCGTCGAAGAGGTGGCAGCCCGGTTGCGACGCCAGGGGGGCCGCGCCCGCCGCATCACCTTGAAGCTGCGTTATTCCGACTTCAGGACCATCACCCGCTCGCGCACCCTGAAGGCGCCCACCTGCTTCGACGTGGACATCTTCAAGGTCGCGCGGGAGCTGCTCGAGGCAAATCTTGCGCCGGAGCGGCCGGTGCGCCTCCTGGGAGTCAGCACCAGCGGCATCTCCACCGAGGGGTGGCAGGACTCGATCTTCGACTACCGCGAGCGCGCCTCCATGGAACAGCTCTACAAGGGCATCGACCGGCTGCGGCACAAGTACGGCGCGGAGACCGTCACCCTGGGGGCGGGAAAGAACCGGGAACACTGAGACCGGACCGGGCATGAACGACACCTCGCCACAGCATCCGTTCCTCACTGCCTGCCGGCGCGGCAAGACCCCTTTCACGCCCGTATGGCTCATGCGCCAGGCCGGGCGCTACATGAAGCACTACCGCGACATACGGGCCAAGGTCGGCTTCCTGGAGCTGTGCAAGACCCCGGATCTGGTGGCGGAGGTCACCGTGACGCCGGTGGAGCGGCTCGACGTGGACGCCGCCATCATCTTCGCCGACATCCTCCTGCTGCTGGAGCCCATGGGAGTGGGGTTGGAGTATGGTGACGGAGGTCCCACGATCCAACGGCCGGTGAGGACGGGCCGGGACGTCGACGCGCTCCGCGATCCGGTGCCGGAAGAGTCCCTCTCGTACGTGTGCGACGCCGTCCGCGCCACCCGCGCGGCCCTGGCCGGGCGCGTGCCGCTGATCGGGTTCTGCGGCGCCCCCTTCACGCTGGCGTCCTACCTCATCGAAGGCGGCGCCTCGCGGAACTATATCCACACCAAGCGCCTGTTCCACACCGATGCCGGCGCCTGGAACACGCTCATGGAGCGGCTGGTGGCCTCCACGGTCTCCTATGTCAACGCCCAGATCGAGGCCGGGATCGACGCACTTCAGGTCTTCGACAGTTGGGTGGGGTGCCTCGCGCCGGACGACTACCGCCAGTACGTGCTGCCGCACATGCGCCGGCTGATGGCGGGGGTGACCCCAGGCGTGCCGGTCATCCACTTCGGCACCGGCACCGCGGGCCTGCTCGAACTCATGCGGGAGGCCGGCAGCGACGTGCTAGGCGTGGACTGGCGCGTGGACCTGGACGTGGCCTGGAGCCGCGTGGGCCATGACGTGGCCATCCAGGGCAACCTCGACCCCGTGGCCCTGTTCGCGCCCCCGACCGAGATCCGCCGGCGGATCCGGGACATCCTCCGCCGCGCCCAAGGCCGTCCAGGCCACATCTTCAACCTCGGCCACGGCATCCTCCCCGAAACCCCCGTGGACCACGTGAGAGCCATGGTGGACGCGGTGCACGAGCTCAGCGGATATAACGGTTCTTGTAATCAAATCAGCTAGTTGTCCATTAAACTCCAAGTTATGGCCCTACCGGGGTTCTTTTCCTGGCAGGAATGACAAAGCACATCATCGTCATCGGCGGCGGCATCTCGGGCCTCGCCGCGGCGCATCGGCTGACGGAGCTGAGCCGCGCCGGGTCGCTAGCCTTGCGCGTCACCCTGCTGGAAGCCTCCGACCGCCTCGGAGGCGTCATCGCCACAGAGCACGCCGGCGATCTCCTCATCGAACTGGGTCCGGATTCCTACATCACCGACAAGCCCGCGGCGCTGCGTCTCTGCGAGCGCCTCGGCCTCACCGACCGTCTCATTGCACCGCGACAGGGCGCGTTGAAGCTGTATACCGTCCACCGGGGCGCGCTGATGCCGCTGCCCGAAGGGTTTCTGTTGATGGCTCCCACGCGCGTGGGCTCGGTGCTGCGCAGTCCCGTGTTCTCCTGGGGCGGCAAGCTGCGCATGGCGCTGGAGCCGCTGATGCCCAGGCGCTCCGATGACGGCGACGAAAGCCTCGCTTCGTTCGTGCGCCGCCGGCTGGGCCGCGAAGTCCTGGAGCGTGTCGCCCAGCCCCTCATCGGCGGCATCTACGCTTCCAACCCCGAAACCCTCAGCTTGGCCGCCACCATGCCGCGGTTCCTGGAAATGGAGCGCAACCACGGGAGCGTTATCCTCGGCACCCGCCGCGCGCAGAAGCGCCGCGTCCAAGCCGCGGACGAGACCGGCGCGCGCTGGAGCCTGTTCGTGAGCATCGACGGGGGCATGGAAGTGCTCGTGCGCCGCATCGAGGAGGCACTCGGTGCCGGCGTGGTGCATCCGGGCGAGACGGTCCGCGAACTGGGATGGAACCCCGACACCAGCCGCTGGAGGGTCGACACCGGCCGTTCCGGGTTCGAAGCCAACGCCGTGATTTGCACCCTGCCGGCCGATGCCGCGGCTGCTGCCATGACAACCCTGGACCCCGAACTGGCCGGTGAGCTACGGGCGATCCCCTTCTCGTCCACCGCCACCGTCAACCTGGCGTATCGGAGGAGCGATATCGCCCACCCCCTCGACGGCTACGGATTCGTGGTCCCGCACGTGGAACGCCGGAAGATCATGGCCTGCACCTTCAGCAGCGTGAAGTACGCCGGAAGAGCTCCGGAAGAAATCGCCCTGCTACGTTGCTTCGCGGGGGGAGCGCTGCAACCGGACCTCCTCGACCAACCCGACGAGGCCCTGGAAGCCCAGGTCCGGGAGGATCTGGAATCGCTCCTCGGCATCTCCGGCGCTCCGACGATCTGCCGCACCACCCGTTATGTCTGCGGTATGCCTCAGTACAACGTCGGCCATTTGGACCGGATCGACGGAATCGAAGCCCGGCTGCAGAAGTTCCCCACCCTCGCCCTCGCCGGCAAGAGCTACCGCGGCGTCGGCATCGCCGACTGCATCGCTAGCGGGGAGGCGGCGGCGGAAGGGATTGTCGAGAGCTTAACCCAAGAGGCGTGAGGGTGGCAATCAGCCCACGAGCGGCCCATGCCCTGTTTCATCTCAAGGAACGACCTCTATTTACTCGCGAGCGCGACAACTGATAATCAACCCCTGTCATCCGAATGCGCCAAGCGAGCATGTCCTCACTGACCATATATTCATTGCACGCCTGACGAATCGGGAGGCGTCGCTGGCGGATTGACATCAAGGCCTGTCTAGGGAGCAATAGGGTGCCGGCTAGCCAATCAGCTTCGTCTTCCTGCTCCTGATCGAAATTGCCAGGAACCAGTGACCCGTCCTCAAGAATGCAGGCCGCGGCCAACTCGTGACCCAATATAATGTGGGCCAACTCGTGCATGATCACATTGTTTTGTCGTCTCGCGGAGGGAACGGGCTTGTAAACCACTAGGTTCGACGATCCGATCCGCATGGTCAGCGCCGCCCATGAATCGTCATGCGGGTCGTTGAGGACTGCCAGATCATCAGCAGGAAGCGTCACGATGTCTCTGGTAGACCAAACGGTCACCCCAAGTTGGCTAGCGAGAGCACTGGCACTCAGCGCTCCAGTATTCAAGATCCCGAGTTGTCTTCGGAATTCCACCGAGCGGCGCTCGCACTGGGACTTGAACCCACGGCGGAAGGCCACCTAGTGCCCTCGAGCCGCCACCTCGGCCGCGAATTGCTCGGAAGCATTCTCGATAAGGGATGCCAATGCCTTGGCAGTATCTGGAGGAACGGCCTTGCGGTTCTTGAACGCAATTTGAAGATTCCCCAAGCCAGTGAACCGAGATGTCTCCTCCCCTAACCACATACATACCTTTTCGAGGGTCCCAACATCTGGGACGTGTCCTTTCTCGATCCGCGACAGCGTGGTGGGGCTGATACCTATCTCCTGCGCCGCAGCCCTTACGCCCATGTTTCCCCGTCGTCGGGAGAGGAGGGAAGCCAGTTCGTCTATCTTCATCCGACCTCCTAGTGTATCTTAGCCCGATATATGTGTTTCGTCAAATGGACTTGTGTTTCATAGACTGGTACGGTATGCTGGAATCCATGCACGCTTGAACCATACCTAGTATCGTGGGTCAAGCGGTCCTGGAGGAAAGACAATACCAAGGGAACGGCTATGTGTTGTCCTGTGGACGTGAGTGAAGCCAAAATCAAGCGTGTGCTTTCCCTAGACGGGGGTGGAATAAAGGGGACACAACCCGCCGCTTTCCTAGCGACTCTCGAAGAAGACCTAGGTAGACCTATCGGCGAATACTTCGATCTTATCGCAGGGACCTCCACTGGCGGCATTATCGCGATCGGATTGGCCCTCGGTCATCCCGCCAAAGAGATCTTGTCGCTTTACGAGGATCGTGGCCCCGTCATCTTCGGTGACGCGACTAGGTCCGACTCCATGCTTGGTGGTGTCCTGGAACGGCTGGGAAGACGCCTCCTGTCGAAACTGAGGCCCTGGTTCAGATCGAAGCACGACGCTTCAAACCTCCAAGTGGAGTTGGAGAAATTTCTCAAAGGCGCGCGCATCGGAGATGCCACGACACGCCTGGTCATTCCAGCGTGGGACGCCGACCGCCGCCGTCCCTACATATACAAGACCGCTCATCACGAGCGGATCAGCACTGACTACCGCCAGCCGGTAGTCGATGCTGCGTTGGCCACAGCGGCAGCACCTACCCAGTTCAAGCGGCATCGGACGGTAAGTGATGTTGGTCTCCTAGACGGCGGCACTTGGGCCAACAACCCCATCGCGGTAGCGACAGTCGAGGCGATTGCTCTCCTCAACTGGAATCCGGCGGATTTACGCATACTAAGCCTCGGTTGCACTGACGAAGTGTACATGCTTCCCGAGAACCCAGGTTACCTCAAGCTCAAAGGGAAAATTCTGAACCTTCTGGCGGACGGCCAGTCCCATGGTGCACTCGGTATGGCAAAGCTACTCACGAGGGATTCTCGTAACGGACAAAGGGTCTTCCGATATGCACCCACTGTACCGGCTGGATTCTTCGCAATGGATGATGCGTCAAGAATCAGTCGTCTCAAGGGCATAGGTGTCTCCGCAGCACGGGATGCCAAACCAGACTTGACGCCCGTGTTCTTCCAGACGACCGCAGACCCGTTTGTCCCGGTCCACAACCTACCAGGAGCTACAGCATGAACAGTTTACTTCACACACACCTGCGCGACGCTGACCTACAGCGACGTGTGCAAATCTTCACGATTCTCGAAAGAATCTGTCAGGAACTTGAACTCACCGGGACCCAGTTCGAGCGGGCCCGACAAGCTTACGAGTCTGTGGCCGAATGGTTAGCAGCTTCCAAGGACCCATTGCTAGCGGCAATAGCCGTCTACCTTCAGGGCTCTGGAGCACTTGGCACATCGGTTCGACCGATCCGACAGGACGAATTCGATGTGGATTTAATCGCTTTCGCGGCATACATCTCGACCAGCGTGCCGCCTGCAACCCTCAAGCGGTCTATCGGAGATCGACTTGCAGAGCACAGGTCCTATGCGGCGATTCTTGAGGAGAAGAAGCGCTGCTGGCGGTTGAACTACACCGGTGAATTTCACCTCGACATTTCGCCTACGATCTCAAACCCGAAATGCTTTAACGGGGGCGAACTTGTCCCCGACCGAAAACTTCATGGTTGGCATCCAACCAACCCGCGCGCGTTCAAGGCCCTTTTCGAACGACGCGCCGCCATACAGCCCACCCTTTCTGGGCAACGGCTAGCCATGTTAAAAGACGCGGCAACGGTAGAACCCTTCCCTGTACAACAGACCGTTAAGGGCATCCTGCGCCGCACGATTCAACTGTTAAAGCGACACCGCGACTACCACTTTCAGAACACGACGGCAGATCTTGCGCCGATTTCTGTGATCATCACTACCCTCGCGATGCGCTCATATGAATATTGTGTTCAAGGACGTATTTTTGGTGACGAACTGGAAGTCCTCATTGAGACAATCCGGAATTTACCTCATTTCATTGAACATTCCATCACAAACGGTATCGAATTTCATGCGGTCTGGAACGAGACCACTGAAGGCGAGAACTTCGCCGACCGCTGGAATGCGGAGCCCGCGCGGGTCGTCGCGTTTTATCAGTGGCAGGCCAAAGCTTTGGCAGATTTTGAAGCCATCCGCGACGCTGTTGGCATCGATAGGATTGTACACGAAATGCATGATGCACTCGGCGAGTCGGTCGTCAAGAAGGCAACCGCAGCGCAGACGCAGGCAGTTTCTGCGGCACGAACGAATGGCTCGCTACGCGTTGCTCCAAATGTCGGATTGTCCATGAGCTTCCTCGCTGGGACGACCCCAGTGCCCAGGAACGACTTCTTCGGAGACTAACCTTTGATCGGACAGCGCGGGACGAAGGCTCTTACCTTACCTCAGCAGCACTTGTCGCTGAAGGGGAATCCGAATTGCCAAGGTGTCGGGCGAATTGTTGCTAGTCGACTCGTTTGGCATTTCTACATACGCCCGACCGTACTCTCTCGGCGCTATCGGTTGCGCATTGAATACCGTGCTGGAATGAGCCCCGAGGTCTTCGTCGAAGAACCGAATCTTGAACTCCTGGCGGACGGGCGTAAACTGCCGCATGTTTACCAAAAACCGACACGACTGTGCCTCTATACACCAGGTACTGGCCAATGGGCACCCACGAAACGGATAGACCAGACCATCGTGCCGTGGAGCTACACTTGGCTCTTCTATTTCGAAGACTGGCTCGCACACGGTGAGTGGAATGGTGGAGGGACACATCCAGGTCAGAACCCCACGTTGACCCCCAACCGACACGTCCGGAGAGCAGCACGCTCTCGGTCGTGACTATCTACTTTGCTTCCTGGGCCAGAAGTATTAGAAATGGAGGGGAAGGTGATGTGTTGGAATGGGAAAGAGATGATCCAGTAGAAACAAAGGCCGATACTCGGAATCCATCGTCGCAAGAAAGGAGATGGCATGGGCGGATTACAAGTCAACTTTCAGCACGTAGCAGACGTGGTCATGGTACTAGCAGTGATTGCGGTAGCATTTGAAGTTGCGCTAACGCCGATCTTCCAGTGGCGCATATTCGCTCGATACTGTGAAGGAAAGGGTGTCAAGACTCCAATAACGGTAATTCTCGCCATATTTTTGCTCTACCACTACGACATCGACCTCTTTCAAGAAATAATCGCCTCTCTTGGAAAAGAGACTCAAAGTACTTTCCTCGGACGTGTAATAACTGGTTTGCTCGTCGCAGGAGGCAGTGATGCTGTATTTAGCCTTTTTACAAAGATGGGCATTCGCCGTCCGGACTTGCTGAAGAAGAAAGCCGACGACGAACAGAAGAAGAGACAGGCAGGCGCTACTACTTCCACCACGGGCGGTTAGTAGCCCATATCAGAAACGGGCCTTGGGTGAGTCGAGTCTGGTCGATGCCCACGAGAAAGGACCGCTAGCGCAGATTCTGGAGTACAGCCTTTACTCCGCCGCCATCCTGTCAGATAAACTAGGGCACCGCATTTTGCCGAGTCCGGCGAACCACACTTGGGTGGCAAATCCCGTCACTCCCTTCTGATGCTCTGCCTGCTCAAAGTCGGCTCGTAGAGCATCTGAATCACGACCCCGTCCGGGTCGGCACAGTAGAACGAGGCGCTGCCGTCGCGGTGGCGCTTGAAGGGTTTGATGATGGTGACCTGCCTGGCGCGGAACTCGTTTTCGAGTTCCTCGACGCGTTCGATGTCGGAAACAATGAAGCCCAAGTGGTCGAGAGACGAAGTGGCGGCGGGCACCCGGTCGCCAGCGGTCTCGTGCAAGGCCAAATTGTCCGGCCCGGAGCTCAGGTAGACGTTTTTCGGGTCCGGCTGCCACACCACTTCCATGCCCAGGACGTCCTGGTAGAAGGCTTTGGAGCGCTCGACGTCCTTGACGTTGAGGGCGATGTGGCGCATTCCCATCAGGCCGCTGAGCGCCTTGGGCATGAGTTGGGTCCTTGTTGGAGTTGATGCGAGGCCGGCGGGTGGCCGGCCTCGCTTGGGTACGCTAGCCGAGGGCGTCCTGGATGGCCCGGGCCGTGTTGAGCCGGGCCAGATGGGAACGAAACTCGCCGGACGCGTGGATGTCGTCGAGGGCGTCGACTCCGTCAGCCACTGCGCTGGCGGCCGCGGCAATGGCATCTCCGGTCAGCGCCTTGCCCCTGAGCTGGTCCTCCACCCCGGAAGCCCGGAAGGGGGTGCCGGCAAGGCCGGTGACGCCGATGCCGATGTCGGCGCAGGTGTCGCCGTCGGTCCGCAGGCACACGGCGATGCCGACGATGGCGAAGCCCGATGCCTTCTGCTTGACCTTCCGGTAGGCGGAGCGGGTGCCCGCGCCGGGCACGGCAACGCTCACCGCCGTCAGGATCTCGTTGGCCTCGATGGCGCTGGTCAGCGGCCCCAGAAAGAAATCCCCGGCCGCCACCGAGCGCTCGCCTCCCTTGCTGGTCAGGTGGACGTTGGCGCCCATGGCCAGCAGCGCCGCGGGCCAGTCCGCGGCCGGGTCCGCATGGACCACGCTGCCGCCGATGGTGCCGCGGTTGCGCACCTGCGGGTCGCCGATGCTGCCCGCGACCGTGGCCAGCAGCGAGCAGTTCTCATTCACCTCACCGGAGGTCTCGACCTGGTGATGGGTCACCAAGGCGCCGATGCGGAGCGTGCCGCCGTCCAACTGGATCCGGCGCAGCGAGCCCAGTCGCTTGAGGTCGATGACAACCGCGGGCTGCGCGAGACGTAGCTTCATCATCGGCAGCAGGCTGTGCCCGCCGGCCATCACCTTGGCGTTGTCGCCCGCGTCCGCCAGACTGGCGGCCGCGGCCTCAAGACTGTCCGGGACGATGTAGTCGAAAGCTGCAGGTATCATGATCGGATCTCGCTATTCGTTTACTTGCCGCCCTGGCACAGGCGCCAGATCTTCTCGGGCTTGAGCGGCATGTCGATATGGGTGACCCCGAACGGGGCCAGCGCATCCACCACGGCGTTGACGATGGAGGGGGTGGAGCCGATGGTGCCGGCCTCCCCCACTCCCTTGACCCCCATGGGGTTCACCGGCGACGGGGTCTCCGTGCGGTCGAACTCCAGGGTCGGCACGTCTTCCGCCCGGGCCACGGCGTAGTCCATGAGGCTGCCGGTAACGAGCTGGCCGTCCTCGTCGTAGACCACCTCCTCCAGGAGCGCCTGTCCGAGTCCCTGGGCTATCCCGCCCTGCACCTGGCCGTCCACGATCATGGGGTTGATGACCTTGCCGCAGTCGTCCACGGCGATGTACCTGTGGATCTCGATCTCGCCGCTCTGAGTATCCACCTCCACCACACAGATGTGGGTGCCGAAGGGGAACGTGAAGTTCGAGGGCTCGAACACCGACGTCGCCTGCAGACCCGGCTCCATGCCCGCCGGCAGCTTGGTGGCCACGTGGGCCTGCAGCGCCACTTCCTGGATGGTGATGCCCTTGTCGGGTACGCCCTTGACCGTGAACTTGCCGTCCTCGAACTCCAGGTCGTCGGTGCTGCATTCCAGCACGTTGGCGGCAATGGCCTCGGCCTTCTCCCTGACCGTCTGCGTCGCCATGTACACGGCGGTGCCGCCGACGGAGATGCCGCGGCTCCCGAAGGTGCCGATGCCGTTGGGCACCACCGCCGTATCGCCGTGGAGCACGGCAACGTCCTCGATGGGAACGCCCAGTTCGTCGGAGACGATCTGCGCGAAGGTGGTCTCCTCACCCTGGCCGTGGGGCGAAACGCCGGTGAGCACGGTGGTCTTGCCGGTGAAATCCAGCCGCACGGTCCCGCTCTCCCAACCACCCGCCGGCAGCGCCGCCGAGGGGCCCATGGCGCAGATCTCTACATAGGTGGAGAAGCCGATGCCGATGTAGCGGCCTTCTTCCCGCGCCCGCGCCTGCTCGGCGCGAAGGTCCTCGTAGCCCACCATCTCCAGAGCCCTGTCCAGCGCCGCCTGGTAGTTGCCGCTGTCATAGGCGAGCCCGGTGGCCACCTGCAGCGGGAAATCGTCGGGCTGGGCGAAGTTCTTGCGGCGCACCTCAACCGGGTCCATGTCCAGCTCGTGCGCGATCAGGTCCATGGTCCGCTCGATCACCAGGGTGGCCTCGGGCCTGCCGGCGCCGCGATAGGCGTCGGTGGCGACCTTGTTGGTGAAGCCGCCGGTGGAAGTGAACTTCAGGGTGGGGATCTTGTAGGACCCGCTGATCATCAGACCCGTGAGCGGCGGCATTCCCGGCGTGAGGAGCTGGTGGTAGGCCCCGGTATCCAGCAGGCTGTCGTAGGTGACGCCCAGGATGGTGCCGTCCTTTTTCACCGCCGCTTCCACCGTGCCCACCTGTCCGCGTCCGTGGATCGTCGCCTGGATGTTCTCGCGCCGTCCTTCGATCCACTTCACCGTGCCCTTGAGCTTTATCGCCAAGTGGGCGAGCAGCGCCTCTTCCCGGTAGACGTTCAGCTTGCAGCCGAAGCCGCCGCCCACCTCCGGGGCGATGATGCGGATGCGATGTTCCGGAAACCCGAGCACGAGCGCCAGCATGGCCCGGAGCAGATGCGGGATCTGCGTCGAACTCCACACCGTCAGCTCATCCTCGCCGGGAAAGTACCGGGCCACCACGCCGCGGGTCTCCACCGAAATCGGCGCCAGCCGTTGATGGATGAACTTCTGCTTGACGATGACGTCCGCCTCGGCGCGCGCCTTGTCCATGTCACCCGTGCCGCACTCGAAGGTGAAGGCCTGGTTGCTGTCCCACTGGGAATGGACCAGCGGCGAGCCCGGCTCCAGCGCCTTCTCAAGATCCGAGACCGCCGGCAACGGCTCGTAGTCCACCTCGATCAAGTCGATGGCGTCCCGGGCCGTGTACGAATCCTCGGCCACCACCGCGGCCACCGGCTCTCCCACGTAGCGCACCTCGCCCTGGGCCAGCACGGGGTGCGGCGGCGTGCGCAGCGTCGGATTGGCCGCGGCGCAAGGCACCGAGCCCACGCTGTCGCCGATGTCCGCGCCGGTCACGACGCTGACGACCCCGGGCAGCGCGGCCGCGGCGTCCGTGTTGATGCCGTTGATGCGGGCGTGGGCGTGAGGGCTCCGCAGGAGGGCCACGTGCATCACGTCCGCCATCCGCAGATCGTCCACATAGTGCGAGAGACCCTGCACCAGGCGCGGGTCTTCACGCCTCTTTACCTTGGTTCCTACGAGCTTGCTTACAGGCATGGCTTACGTCCCAGCTTTCATTTGTTCCGCGGCCTGCTGCACCGCGTCGACGATATGCTTGTACCCGGTACAACGGCAGATGTTGCCTTCGAGACCGTGGCGGATCTCCTCCTCCGACGGGCTCGGAATCTCCTGGAGGAGCTGCTGCGTGGCCATGATCATGCCGGGCGTGCAAAAGCCGCACTGGAGCCCGTGGCACTCCCAGAACGCCTCCTGTATCGGATGAAGCCCTTCGTCGGTGGCGAGCGACTCGATGGTCCGAACCTCGCAGCCGTCCGCCTGCACCGCCAGCAGGGTGCACGACTTCACCGCCGCGCCGTCCACCATGACGGTGCAGGCACCGCACAGGCTGGTCTCGCAACCGATGTGGGTCCCGGTGAGACCGAGCACATCCCGAAGATAGTGCACCAGCAGCAGCCGCGGCTCCACTTCGGCCGTGCGGCCGGCGCCGTTGACTGCAACCTCGATTTTGGTCGTGTTTGCCATAGTTCCTCAGCCTTTCGGGTCGAGAGAATATACGTCGTCCGATCGCAGGTCAAGTCAAATTTCAGCGCCTGCAAAGCGCGCCTGACAGTGCCGCGAATCCGCATGTCCTTGACGGTTCGGCCGCACCTGTGACAGATTTTCGGGGCTGCGGCCGGGAGGCGCCTTGCGCCGCCGGCCCGCTGCCATGGACCGCAACTTCAACCACAGACCCGGAGGCAATTCATGAAGGTATTCATCACCGGAGCCGGAATGCTGGGATGCCACACGGCCAGGGAGCTGACGCAGAAAGGACACAGCGTCCACCTCTACGACCTCGGACCCGATCCCGACTACGTCGCGGCCATCGCCGGAAAGAAGCGGATCACGACGGTACGCGGCGACCTCCTGGACCTGCCCAATCTGCTCCGCGCCCTTTCCAAGGCCAAGCCCGACGTGTTGGTGCACACCGCCGGTTTCATCGGCGGCCAGGTGGAAAGCCCGCCCTACCGCGGCTTCCAGACCAACACCGTGGGGTCGGTGAACGTCTTCGAGGCCTGCCAGATCTCCCGGATCAAGCGGCTGGTTCACCTCAGCACGTTCGGCGTCTACGACTGGGACAACATCCGCAAGGGGCCGGTCAAGGAGGACGCCCCGCGCTGGGGCAACCGGTTCTACCCCGCTACCAAGGTGGCCAACGAGGTGCTGCTGGACGCGTACGAGAACTATTACGGCATGGAGTGCGTCCGCATCCGGCCCACGGGCGTCTACGGCCCGGGGCACTATCGCGGCGGCTCCGGCGGCGGCATCGCCATGAACGACCTGGTGCGCGCGTGCATGGGCGACGCGCCCATCGAGCTCGAGGACCGGCACGTGGGACCCAACGATTTCGTCTATGCCGCCGACGTCGGCCGCGGCATCGCGCTGGCCTGCACCGCCAAGGAAGCGCCCGGCAAGGCCTTCCACGTGGGCGCCGGGAAGAACTACGGCCCCGCGGATTTCCTCCAGGCGCTGCGCAAGCTGCTGCCGGGCCGGGCCGTCGCGCTGGCCGCGGGAGCCGGCAAGAAGGAGACAAGGCCGCGCGTCGACCTGTCCGCTTCGGAACGTATCCTGGGCTACAAGCCCCAGTATTCGCTGGAGAAAGGGCTCGCGGACTACATGGAGGTGGTGCGGAAACACGGCTTCTGGCACTGAAGCCGTGGACGGGAACGGGCCGGGGCTCGCGCTGCAGGGACCCGGGGTGCATCGCGGGGACCCCATTGTAGGGGCGACCGGCGGTCGCCCCCCTTGTGGGCGCCTCCGCATGGGCGACCGCCGGTCGCCCCTACAGGTCGGACCGGCTGCCGGCCGGGCGGCCCGCGGCGCGGTCCTTGAACCGGTCGAGGATCGCGTCGACGTCGATGCCCAGCTCGCGTCCTTCGCGGATCACGCCTTCCTTCTGGCTGGTCCAGCTCTGGACGAACATGTTCTCCAGGAACTCGCGGTTGCCGGGGTCCTCGGCGAAGCGCGCCAGCTTCTCCATGACCATGTCCTCGTGGCCTTCCTCGTCGTCGACGATGTCCTTGGCGAGTTGACGCACCACCGGATCGGGGGTGACGTCCCTCATGTGCTCCATGAACACCACCGCGGATTTCTCGGCGATGTTGCAGAGCCGAAAGGCGCGCACGTCGCCGGTGAGGAACTGCCCGAAGTAGCCGTCGTAGGCCTCCGCGGGAATATCGTCGGCGGCGCCGCGGACGGCGAGGTAGTCGTAGATGAGCGCGTAGTGCTTGTACTCGTCGGCCGCCTGCTCGGCCACGCCGGCGCGCTCGTGGGGCTCCAGCTCGCCGTATTGCAGCAGCGCCTTGGTGAACGCCACCGCGTGGGCCAATTCCTTCTTCGCCTGCCGCTGCATGAGGCCGACGAATTCCGGGCTTTGTGGATCGAGCTCCGCCAACGCCTTGCGGATGGCGATGACGGGCCCCTCCAACTCATCGTGGTACCGGCTCCACAAGGACTCGACGAATTCCCTTCCGGTCATGGCGGTGCATCCTCCCGATAGAAGCTGAATCACACTAACGACCGACTCCTACCGTGTCAATTGACGGTATCGCCAGACCCATTATTCCCGCGAAATTCCCGCGAAACAGCCTGTGTCAAAACTCTCCGTGGTTATGGACATGGCTCCGACATCCCGTATCGTCATTCCGGCGAAAGCCGGAATCCAGGACTCATCCAAACCTTGGCCGCATGTAGACGTACTGCTACAAGGAACCACGGACCACCCGTACACCGGACACCGCGGCATGGCCCGGAAAGGAGACGCGACATGGCGGACGACGCGCGCAAGGCTTTCGAGGACGTATCGCTGGGCGCCACCAACAAGGCCTACGACATCATCGCCGACCTCGATCCCGAATACTCCCGGCACCTCACGGGGCTGTTCGTGGACGGCACCTTCGGGCGCGAGGGAGCGCTGGACAGAAAGACCAAGGAACTCATCATGGTGGGCATCACCTGCGCCCTGAACCGGCCCCGCGGCGTGCGGATCCACAGCGAACGGGCACTCAAGCTCGGCGCCACGCCGCGCCAGGTGCTGGAGGCGGTGGAGGTGTCGGCCATACCCGGCGGCATGCCCGGACTGTGGCTCGGCGCCGAGACGCTGGACGAGATCCTGCGCGAGCAGGGCATGGAATTCAAATGAGCGAGGCCGCCGGCCCCCTGCACGGCATCAGGGTGCTGGATCTGTCGCGGGTCCTGGCCGGCCCCTATTGCACCATGTTCCTGGGCGATCTCGGCGCGGAGGTGGTCAAGATCGAGCAGCCGGGCCTGGGGGACGACACGCGGAGCTGGGGACCGCCTTTTCAGGGAGGCGAGAGCGCCTACTTCCTGTGCGTCAACCGCAACAAGCGCAGCATCACCCTGGACCTGAGGACGCCGGACGGCATCGAGCTGCTGCGCCGTCTCGCGCTCGAGGCGGATGTGCTGATGGAGAACTTCCGGCCCGGCACGCTGGCCGGCTGGGGGCTCTCCGAAGCGGAGATCCGGCGGGACAACCCTCGCCTCGTCTACGCGTCGCTCTCCGCCTTCGGCTCCAGCGGTCCCATGAAGGATCGTCCGGGGTACGATCTGGCCATTCAGGCCTGGGGCGGCCTCATGAGCATCACCGGCGCCGCAGACGGCGAGCCGGCGAAGGTGGGGGTGGCCATCATCGACGTCGTCGCCGGTCTCATGCTGGGCAACTCCATCGCCGCGGCCCTCTATGCCCGCGAGCAGACCGGCGAAGGGCAACGGATCGAGACCTCCCTCATGGAGGCGGAGATCGCCAGCCTGATCAACGCCGGCAGCAACTATCTCGTGACCGGCAAGGTCCCCGGCCGCTGGGGCAACGCCCACCCCAACATCGTCCCTTACCAGAGCTTCCCCACCGCGGACGGCCATCTGGTCGTCGCGGTGGCCAACGAGGCCATCTGGGCGCGTTTCTGTGAGGGTGTGAGCAAACCGGAGCTGGCGGCGGACCCCCGGTTCGACACCAATGCGCACCGGGTGGAGAACCGCGACGCGCTCATCGCGCTCCTCGACGACATGTTCCGAGGACGCCCCGGCCGGGATTGGATCGAATTGCTCAACGACGCGGGAGTGCCCTGCTCCCCGGTCCAGGACATCCGGCAGGTTTTCGACTCCCCGCAAGTGCGGGCGACCGGGATGCTCAGGGAGATCGACCACCCGACCGCCGGAAAGGTGCGCATGGCCGGGTTGCCGGTGAAGTTCTCCAGGACTCCCGCCTCCATCCGGCTGCCGCCACCGCGCCTGGGCGAGCACAACGAGCAGGTTCTGAAGGACTGGCTGGAGCTGGACGACGCGGCCGTCGCGGAGCTACGAGGCAAGGGGACGCTGGGCTAGGAGTCTGTCCGAGTAGTCAAACACAAACCCTCTCCCTCTGGGAGAGGGTGGCCGAAGGCCGGGTGAGGGCCTAGCAAGACGAGGGCGTCAGCATGCAACATGGGATGACCTGGGAGGAGTTTCGGCCGGGCGACATCCACCGGACAGCCCGGCGCACCGTAACCGAGACGGACGTGGTCCAGTTCGTCAACCTGGCCGGCCTCATGGAGCCTCTGTTCATCGATGAGGAGTACATGCGGAACGAGACCGAGTACGGTGGGCGCATCGCGCCGGGCAGCCTCACCTTCGCGCTGGCCGAAGGATTGACCACTCAGACCGGCATGATCCACGGCACGGGTCTGGCCTTCGTCGGCCTGCAAGGAATGCGGCTCTACCGCCCGGTCAAGGTCGGCGACACCATCGGCGTCGAGATCGAAGTGCTCGAAAGCCGCCGGACCAAAACCCGCAACGCCGCAATCGTCCGCTGCCGGCACGTGGTGAAAAACCAGCGCGACGAGACGGTCATGGACTACACGGTGGAGCGGCTGATTCGCGGCAAGGAGGCTTAGGAGCGGGTTTCAAACCCGCCCGTGCCTGGACAGCGCGATGTCGGCCGGGTCCGAAGCCGCCGTTACGGAGCTTTCTTGTCCCCGGCGGGTTTTTCCGGGAAGAGCAATTTGCGAAGTTGCACGATGAACTTCGGGTCCACCGCGAACAGCCGCCTGACGGTCTCTTCGATCGCCGCGCCGGCCAACGGCCGGACCTCCAGACCCTGGCTGTTGACCTCGGCGGCGAACGCCGGGTCGGCCACGGCGGCGGCCAACGCCTTGCGCAGCATGGCCACCTGCGTGTCCGGGGTGCCGGGCGGCAGCGAGTAGGCGCGCGCGATCTTCGCCGGGTCGTGGACGCCGTACCTGAGAAGCATCCGGTCGTCCCGAGACTTGGCCAGGTCCATGGCGTTGGGCACCGAAGGCAGGTCCGGGTGAGGCTCGGCCATGGCCTGCAGCACGACCTTGGCGTCCCTCGCGGCGAGCATCTTCCCCCACCCGTTCTTCACGTCCTGCCAGTACCAGCACCCGCCTTCCAACTCCCGGTTGCCGGCGGCCAGGCGCACGTTCTCCGGACCCTTGAACCCGTGGATGAGCTTGATGGGCAGGGCCAGGGCAGCGCCCAGGACGCGCGACATGTTGGTGGTGGCGTCGTTGCGGCCGACGCCCCCGAGCTTGACGGGTTTCTTGGCGCCGGCCCACCCCGCCACATCGCCGATGCCGCTTGCCTTGGTGAGGATACATACGGGATGCAGGGTGGAGACGGCGCCCACCCACCCGAAGCGCCGGGTGTCGAGCCGCACTTCCTTGCTGCCGAATATCTGGTTGTGAATGATGTCGCCCGGCCAGTTGCCCACCGTCCGTCCGTCGGGCTTGGCTTCGCGGTAGAGGTACTCGGCGGCGACCGTGCCGCCTCCCCCTACCATGTTCCTGACCGTGACTTTGGGGCGGCCCGGGAGATGGCGGCCGATGTGCCGGGCGAGAACGCGGGTGTAGTTGTCGAAGACGCTTCCGGCGCCGGCGCCCACCACAAACGTCAGGGTGCGCTCCTGCGCCGAGGCGCCCGCGCCGAGGAGCGGCGGGAGCGCCAGTACCAGGACTGCCGCGAGAATACGCGTGGGGAACATGGGCACGTTGGTCCGCCTCGCGGGTTGTTTGACGAAGGCTCGTCGGGAACGCGGCCGTTTCTTCGGTTCAGGCCCCGTTCAGCCTTGGCATGACCTCCTTGTGGAAGAGGTTCAGGGAGTCGATGACCTTGTCGTGGGCGAGATTGCCGATGTGGAACATGCCCATGAAATGGTCAGCGCCGATCTGGCTCATCTGCTGGTTGACCTGCCGCGCCACTGTGTCGGGGCTGCCGGCGATGACGAACCCCGAGTCGATGAGCTGCTCCCAGCTCATGGGGTGGAAATTGACCCGTTCCTCGTTGCCGGGGCGGAAGTAGCTGGCGGACCTGGCGCTGACCATGGCTTCCTTGACCTTGCGCTGGTCGACGGCGATCTCCGTCTTGGCCTCGTTGAAGCCGCGGTTCCACAACGTGAAGAAATACCGCAACGGCGGCTCGGCGACGGCGCGGGCCTGCTCGTCGGTCTCGCCCACGTAGATGTGGCGGCAGAGGACGAACTTGTCGGGGCCGCCCTCCCAGCCGTCTTCCTTGGCAACCTTGCGGTAGTAGTTGAAGGTGTCCTCGATCTGGTCGGTGGTCTGGTACACCTGCGCGATGGGAACCTGGCGCTTGACGCACCACTCGATGGACTCCGCGCTGCGCGCCGCCACCCAGATAGGCGGGTGCGGCTGCTGAACCGGGCGCGGCCAAATGGCGCAGTTCTCGAACCGGAAGAACTCGCCCTCGTAGCTCCATACCGGCTCGGTCCAAGCTCTCATGATAACGTCGAACGCTTCCCCGAACCGTCCACGCGACTCCTGGGGCTTGACGTTGTACCAGAGGTACTCCGAGGGAATGCCGCGGACGAAGCCGGCGATCAGGCGGCCCTCGGACAGGCAGTCGATCATGGCGTACTCTTCGGCCACGCGCACGGGGTGCTGGCGCAACGGCAGGATGTTGCCGAGCACGCCGATCTTGATGTGCTTGGTCTTCTGGCTCAGGGCCGCGGCGATGAGGTTGGGGGACGGCATGGTGCCGTAGGCGCTGTAGTGGTGCTCGTTGAAGACCACGCCCTCGAACCCCAACTCCTCGCAGTAGGCCATCTCGTCGAGGTGCTCCCGGTAGTTCCGCGAGCCCACCGGCGGGTCGAAGTAGGAGCTCGGAACCGGTGTACCGGGGACATCCTCGGGGACCTCCGGATAGGCCAAAAGGTCGAAGTTGTAGACTTTCATGCGGTTCGATCTCCTTTGCGAGCGTGGGCGGCGGACCTGCCGAAGCCGAACGACTAACCTAGTCCCATCCCTCGGGCACTGTCAATCGCGTGGCGGTCACTCCGTGAACATCTCAACGAGCGTTCCGGGCGGAAACGGCAGGCTCAACGAGTAGACGAAGACGAAATAGAATCCCGCCCATGCCACCAGCGTCAGCAGGACGCTGATGAACCACTTCTCCGCGGCCCCTACCTTGAGGAAGAGGAAGGTGCAAAGCGGCACCGTGATGGAGAAGCCGAGCAGCCAGATGGACACGAAGAAGCCGAGGATCCAGCCCACGATGTCCAGCGTCCGCCTGACGACCACCGGGTTCACGGCCTCGGAAGGCACCGCGGCCTTCCGCTGCTTGAGAAATCCGACAGCGTCGATCTCGAGCTGGGCCAGGGCCAGCACGATCCCGGGAAAGCCGATCACCCAGGGGAACAGGCTGGCCCGGAAGCCCCAGTCCCTCGCCTCCCACACGCCCCATGTGAAACCCGCCAGGAGCACACCCGTGAAGACGATATGCCAGACGTTGAGGGTCTTGGGGCCCTCGCCCATCTCCATCTCCGGCACGGGGACGGCCGCGGGCGCGGCTCCGGCGGACTTCCGCTTTTCATCGCGCCGCCGCTGGTAGACGGGATAGAGGATGCCCGCCAGAATGATCGTTCCGATGACCAGGACCCCGGGGAAGCCCACCCACACCCAGCCGTAGTTGTCAGTAGCCAGGAAGAGGTTCTTCTCCGCCAGCGAGCCCAGCACCAACCCCAGCAGCAGCGGCGGCCGCGGCCAGTCGAGCTGCACCATGACCCAGCCCAGGAGCCCGAAGGCCAGCACCACGATGAGGTCCTCGAAGGCGTTGTTCTGGGCGAACCCGCCCAGGTAGATGAGCACCAGCAGGAACGGCAGCACCAGGCTGCCGCGCACCTCGGTGATGCGCGCCAGTTGCTTGAGGAAGATGATGCAGATGGAGACGGTGATGATGTTCGAGACCACCACGATCCATACGAACGAGAACGTAAGGTCGAGGTTGCCTCCCCGACTGGCCGGTTCCAGCATCGGCGGTCCCGGCACGAGACCCTGGATGATGAAAGCCCCCAGCAGGATGGCCATGGTGACGCTGCCCGGGACGCCGAAAGCGATGGTGGGGACCAGGGCCCCGCCCAAGTTCGAGTTGTTGGCCGCGCCCGGGCCCAGCACGCCTTCCACCGCCCCCTTGCCGAAGCGCTCCTTGTCCGGGGAGCTTTGCACCGCGTGGGCGTAGGCAACCCACTGCGAGACGGCGCCTCCCATGCCGGGAATGATCCCGATGTAGGTGCCGATGGCGCTGCAGCGCAGCACCAGTCCCCAGTGGCGGAACGTGTCCTTGATGCCCTCCATCACCCCGCCCAGCTTCTCCACCTTCCCTTCCGCGATGCTGGACCCCTTGACCGAGAGCTCGATGACCTCGGGGATGGCGAACAGGCCGAGGGTCACCGGCACCAGCTTGATGCCGTCCCATAGATAGAGATTGTCGAAGGTGAACCTCTCGATGCCGGAGATCGGATCGAGTCCCACGGTTGCGAGCATGAGCCCGAGGGCGGCGGCGGTGAGGCCCCGGATGACGGCCTCACCGCTCAAGGAGGCTAAAAAGGTCACCCCCAGGAGCGCCAGCATGAAGAACTCCGGCGACCCGATGGCCAGCACCAGCGGCCGGACGATGGGGATGGCGAGGGCGAGGGCGAAGGCGCCGAAGATGGCCCCCACCAGCGAGCTCATGAGCGACGCCCCCAGAGCGCGCCCGGCCTCGCCCTTCTTGGCCATGGGATGGCCGTCGACAATGGTGGACGCGGTAATGGCCTCGCCCGGTATGCCGAACAGGATGGAGGTGATGTCCCCGGTGGTGGCGGTGACCGCGGACATGCCCAGGAGGAAGGCGAACGCTTCCACCGCCTCCATCTTGAAGATGAACGGCAGCATCAGCGCCAGCGTGACCGGGCCGCCGAGGCCGGGCAGAATGCCCACGGCGAAACCGATCACGATGCCCAGAATCATGAGCGTGAACGTGGTCGCCGTGAAAACCTGTGCTAGGCCGGCCCCGAAGGCCTGAACCATTTCGCCCATGATGCCTGACTTTCAGCGAAGGAAATGAACCCGGGTCAAAGAGAGGACCCGGGTAAACGCTGAACGGTCTCCCGGCACACGCCACGCGTGGCCGGAAGACCGTCTCCTCCCCGTGATGCGTAGCTACTTTTTCGGCAATAGGGTCTTCTTCAACAAGGCCAACGTGTCGGCGTCCATGTCGTAGAGCCCCTGCATCTTCTTCGCCACCCAATTGCCGTCGTGCGGGTTCAACTCCACCTTCGCCTTCTTGGCGGCGGCGACCAGCTCGGGGTCTTTCAAGGTATCCGCGAACGCCTTCTGGAGCGTCTTGACCCGGTCCGCGGGCACTCCGGGCGGCAGGCTGTAGGGCCGCGACAGGGCGCGGTAGACGTCAGCCGCCACCCCCAACAGCTTCTTGCCGGTGTCGCCCTTGGCCAAATCGAATGCCACCCCCACGTCCTTGAGGTCAGGATGCTTGTCGGGGCCCACCTGGAGGACGGGCTTGACGTTGCCGCTTTCGATACCCTGGCTCCAGGTCGGCTTGATGGACTGCCACGCCCAGCAGCCGCCGTCGATCTCGCCCTTTTCCGCCGCCAGCCGTATGATCGCGGTACCGCCGTAACCCTCGATGATCTGTATCGGCAGGTCCGTTGCGGCCTTGATCAGCTTGGGCACGTCATCGGTGGTCGAGCCGGGACCGGTGGCGCCGATCTTGACCGGCCTCTTGGAGTTGAGCCACTCCTTGACGTTGCTGATGCCGCTGGCCTTGGTGAGCGCACAGGTGTTGTCGTCCGTGGACGGGACACCGAGCCAGTTGAACTTGCGCCCGTCGAACCGGATGCCCTTCTTGCCGAGCACGTGCTGCAGCACCAGGGGGCCGATCCAGTTGCCGATGGTCAGGCCGTCGGGCTTGGCCTTGGCGTAGATGTAGTTGGCGGCGATCATGCTGCCGGCGCCGGTCCGGTTCTGGACCACCGTCCTGGGGTTGCCGGGGACATTTTTGCCGAAGTAGCGGGCAATCAGCCGGGTGTAGGTGTCGAACCCGCCGCCCGGAGAGAATCCGACCACGAAACGAATGGTCTTGCCCTTGAAGAAGTCGTCAGCTCCCATCGCCAGAGACGGGACCAGCGCAAGGACAAGCGCCGAAACCATGAGGATACGGAGAAATCGACTGGTCATAACGAACCTCCTGAGTTTTCTTTCACGTTGCAAGATGTCGCACGAACTTGAACCTGCTTTCTTTCACAAATCCGGGCCAAAGAAAAGAGCAAAGACCACGCCGGAATGCGCTACGGCGTCCACGGCGATTTGCTCTCCGAGTCGGAATATGAGAAACATCTTTCCAGGGTGCTTCCCGACGCCGGGGACGAGCGCGTCCTGAACGAGACCTTCAAGGACTGGGTTCTTCAGATGAACTGGTCGCCCGCCTCCTCGCGGACGGAGAATCCCTCGAAAGACCGCGCCGGCCGTGCGGTTTTTCTCCCGTTGCGAGCAAGGAGAATCTCGTGAATCGTTTCTGCCTCGTCTGTCAGAATGTCGACTGCAAGAGTCGAGGCTCCGAAGAGTTGATGAAGGAGCTGCAGGAGCGGGTGGCGGCCAAGGGGCTGGGCGACGTGGAGGTGCGTTCCTACATGTGTTTCGGCGCCTGTCAGGAAGGCCCCAACATGGTCGTCTATCCCGACAAGTGCTGGTATGCCGGAGTCAAGAAAGAGGACGTTGACGAGATCGTCGAACACCTGGCCGGCGGCCCGCACGTGGAACGTCTCGACAAGATCGATCCTTCCCTCAAGGAGCTCATCTACCAGTTGCTCGACACCGGAGTGTTCTAGCCGTCATGGAAGGCATCCTGTTCCCGCGAGGCGTGGTGGAGGGACTCGAGGGGCTTGACGCCTACCGTTCGAGAGGCGGTTACGAGGCTCTTGCGCGCCTGGGAGAGCTGTCCCCCCAAGAAGTCATCGCGAGAGTGGAAGCCTCCGGCCTGCGCGGCCGGGGCGGCGCGGGGTTTCCCGCCTCCAGGAAGCTCGCCCTGACCCTGGAATGTCCCGATACCCCCCACTACGTGGTCATGAACGGAGGCGAGGACGAGCCCGGCAGCCACAAGGACCGCGTCCTCATGGAGAACGTCCCCCATCTCATCCTCGATGGGATCATTCTCGCGGCCTACGCGGTGCAGGCGGAGAATGCCTACCTCTACATCAATCACGGCTATGACGCCGCCACCGGCGCGGTCGAGAACGCCATGCGCGAAGCCCGGGAGGCCGGCTACTGGGGCGATGACATCGCCGGCTCCGGTTTCAGCCTGGAGCTCGTGATCGTTGCGGCGCCGTCCAACTACGTGGCCGGAGAGGACACCGCCGCGCTGGAGGTGATCGAGGGGAAGGAGCCGCTGCCCCGGCAGAAGCCGCCGTTTCCGGTGACCGAAGGCCTGTTCGGCAAGCCCAGCCTGGTCAACAACGTGGAGACGCTGGCCAATATCGCGCCCATCGTCGCCAGGGGACCGGAGTGGTTCCGGTCCTTCGGCACCGCCGAGAGCACCGGGACCATGATCTTCTCGCTCGGGGACGAGATGGAGAGGCCCGGGGTCTACGAGCTCCCCCTGGGCACCCCGCTGCGCCACCTCGTGGAGGAATGCGGCGGCGGCCTGAAGGGCGGCAAGCGCATCAAGGCCGTTCTGCCGGGAGGCCCGTCATCGGGGTTCCTGCTGCCCGAAAACCTCGACATTCCGCTGGATCACGATTCCCTGCGCGAGGCGGCCTCGTCCATCGGCTGCGGCGTCGTCAAGGTCCTGACCGAAGACGACTCGGTGGTGGATGAGGTGGCGCGGATCGCGGATTTCTTCGCTCGGGAATCCTGCGGCCAGTGCCCGGCCTGCCGCATGGAAACCAACATGCTGGTGGCGCTGCTCAAGAAGGTTCAGGAGGGCCAGGGGAACGATGCGCTGCTGGAGCAGTTCGGGAAGGTGATCGAGTTCAACAAGGGGAAAGGTTTCTGCAGCCTGATCAACATGCCCGGCCCGCCCATCGAGAGCGCCCTCCGGCTCTTCCCGGACGAGTTCCGCGGCGGGTGACCGGCGGCAGGCCTGCCTGCCCACACGCATCTTACATGTCGAGGTTTTTCTTCGGCACGTTGAAAACGACGCCGTCGCCGTTCCTCACCAGGGCCATATCGTTGTCCCACTCCTTCACCACCTCTACCTCGTCCCCCGGCGAGAAGCTCGCTTCCTCGATTTCCGAGTTCTTGGTTGACTGATACTTGTAGGTAAACGCTTGCTTGACCGTGGCCATCCGAGGCCCCTCCCTTCATCGTGGATGGTCTGCCGGCTCTCGGGTGTTGGCCGGCCGCGGGGGTTTGAAACCCGCCCCTACACGTCCCGCCAACTGCCGCGCCGGGTCGGATGGCGCAACGCCGCTTCCAGCCTCTCCAGGAAGGCCGTCCGCGGCACCTCCCGGGCGCCGAGGCTCAGCATATGGGAGGTTGTAACCTGCACGTCGATGAAATGGAAGCCCCAACCCGCGAGCCGTTCCACCAGCCGCGCCAGCGCCACCTTGGAGGCGTCCCGCTCCCGGTGGAACATCGACTCGCCGAAGAACCCCCGGCCCAGGGCGATCCCGTAGATGCCTCCGACAAGGTCGGCGCCGAGCCGGCATTCCACCGAGTGGGCCAGGCCTGCTTCGTAAAGAAGCACGTAGGCCTGTTCCATTTCAGCGGTAATCCACGTGCCTTCCTGACCCGGCCGCTCGACGGCAGCGCAGGCACGGATCACGGCGCGGAAGTCTTCATCGAAACTCACCCGGAACCGCCCCTGGTTCAACACGCGCCGCAGCCGCCTGGAGACGTGGAAGTCCTCCAGTTCCAGGACGCAACGGGGGTCCGGGGACCACCACAGGATCGGCTGCCCGTCGCTGTACCAGGGAAAGATGCCCATGGAGTACGCCAGCAGGAGACGCCCGCTGCCGAGGTCGCCACCCACCGCCAGCAGCCCGTTCGGTTCCGCCTCGCGAGGGTGGGGGAAAACGAGCTCCCGGGTCAAGCGATAGACAGGCATGGACCGGACCATGGTGCAGAATCGACCGAAGGGATGCAAGGAACGCGGCGGGAAGGTGGCGATGAAACGAACAACCGGGACTTTACACCGCAATCGTGTTATACGGGGACAGGGACACGGCCATGTTCAAGAGGATCGACCACGTCGCGCTCCATGTCGCGGATCTGGATCGTACCATTGCCTTCTACGAGGAGAACTTCGGCTTCCGGAGATACTTCCAGCACCAGGCCACGGCGGGGATGCAGATCGCGTACCTCAAGCTGGGAGACACCGTGCTGGAGCTGACTCACAGGAGCGACGGCTCCATGGCCGGTTTTCACTTCTGTCTTGAGACCGACAGCTTCGACGAGACCGTCGCGGAGTTGCAACGGCGCGGCGTGACGCTGTTGAGGGAACCCCACCGGACCGCGGCGCGGGAGCCGCGGGAGGAAGGCTGGCGCCGGGTCGTCTTCGGCGGCCCCGACGGCGAGCAGATCGAGCTCCGCGGCTAGCCGATGCCGCCGGCAGCGCGGCGAGGAAGATCCCATGCCGGACCAGGAAGCCACGACGATCAAGCTGGACTGCCCCTGCTGCGGCGCGACCCTGATCGTGGACCCGTCGCTGGCGGTGGTGTTGCGGCACGAGGTGCCGCCGCCGCAGCACAGGGCGCCGGATCTCAAGGACGCCGGCCGCCTGCTCCGGGAAGAGGCGACACAGCGCGATCAGAAGTACCGCCACATTCTCGATGCGGAAAAGGACAAGGGCAAGGTGCTGGACCGCAAGTTCCAGGAGCTGTTCAAGAAGGCCAAGGCCGAGCCCATCGAGAAGCCCCTCAAGGACATCGACCTCGACTGACGCCGTCCAGACCCCGCGCCGAGCTTCCGCCGGCCGTCACGACGGCCTTGCCGCTTTCGCCTCGTAGCCGTACACGAGCTCGAGCAACTGCTTGACCATCCGCGCCGTGGCCCCCCAGATGTCCCACTCCCGATATTGAAAGTGGTAGATGGGTTCCGACCTCTGCGACAGGCGGGAGTCGAGCGTGAGCGCATCCTGGCGCAACAGCGCGGCCACCGGCACGGAGAACACCTCGGCCGTCTCCCGCGGGTCGGGACGAAACTCGTACGGGTAGGGAATCAGCCCCACGAAAGGGGTCACCAGGAAGTTGTAGCCCGCGAACACCTGGTCGAGCTGGCCCAGGACGCGCACGTGGCCGGGATCGACGCCGATCTCTTCCTCCGTCTCCCGCAACGCCGTGGCCAGCGGGCCGTCGTCGTCCGGGTCGACCCTGCCGCCGGGAAACGCCACCTGACCGCTGTGGGAACTCAGGTTGTCCGCCCGCAACGTCAGGATGAGGTGGTCTCCGTCGCGGCGCTCCTGAATGGGAGCCAGAACCGCCGCGGGCCGGAAGTCGTCGCCGGCGACGGTCTTCGGCGCCCGGGTCCCGAGAATATCGAATCTGTTTGCGCAGACATCCACGTCGGGAGCAATGGGAAACGGGTACAGGCTAGTGTCCTGTCCCAGGTAATTCTTTACCGAGATGCGCCGGATTTCTTGTGGTCGGCAAGGCGCGATGACGAGCAGTGGCGGGCACCACGCGAGGAAGAGCAACGCAGCCGACGACAAGAAAGACAAGCATATCGGTATAGAATTACCTGGGACAGGACACTAGTTCCCCGGCTTGAGCGATTCCGGGAAGTAGCGGGACGGGAACCAGACCTGGGCGTTGAAGTTGGTGCAGCCGAGGATTCTCAGCTCGCGCATGATGCGGATGTAGTCCTGCGACTCGATGTAGCT
The DNA here is from genome assembly GCA_965204505.1 of uncultured Binatia bacterium (SeqCode). GTDB lineage: Bacteria > Desulfobacterota > Binatia > UBA9968 > JAJDTQ01 > JAJDTQ01. The sequence goes on along the minus strand of CBDBFB010000004.1, from coordinate 271,577 downwards.
CTCCCACGCCTGCGGGGTATCGAACTCGATCATGATGGCGACCTGGGGGCTCACCTCCAGCGGGTTTCGGAGATTGCGGATTTCCTTGACCCCGGGCGCCGCCAGCGTCATGGGCAGCCAGTCGTTCTTGGCCTTGTTGCTGTAGATCGTCAGGTTCGCCTTCTGGTCGGGCAGGTCCCACTGAACGACATAGGTGACCATGATCGCCTCCCTACATGAGTGTCCTGACCAGCCCGCCGTCGATCAGGAGCGCCGTCCCCGTGATGTAGCTCGCGCGGTCGGAGCCGAGGAACACGACCAGGTCGGCGACTTCCTCGGACTGCCCGAAACGGCCCAGGGCGATCTCCGCCCTGCTCTGTTCCTGAACCTGCTCCAGCGGCAGGTTGAGCCGCTTGGCCCGCGCCACGTTGAGGTTGTGATGGCGCTCGGTGTCGATGCGTCCGGGCATCACCGTGTTGATGAGGATGTTGTCGGGCGCCAGCTCGCGCGACAGCGTCTTGGTCCATCCCACCACGCCGGTGCGGAACGTGTTCGACAGGATCAGGTTGGGAATGGGCTCCTTGATGCCGTAGGAGGTGATGTTGATGATGCGCCCCGCCCCCACCTTCTTCATGTGCGGCACCGCCTCGCGCGTCAGCCTGACCGTGCCCATGAGGCTCAGGTTGTAGGCCGCGCTCCAGTCGTCCTCGCTCAACGCATCGAACGCGCCGAACGGCGGTCCGCCGGCGTTGTTCACGATGACGTCGACCCGCCCGAAGGCGTCGACGCTCTTGTCGACGAAGTTCCGTATATCATCGTACTTGGACATGTCCGCGACGGTGGCGAGAACCTCGCCCCCCGTCTCTTTCCGGATCTCGTCCGCGGCGCGTTCCAGCGCCTCGCCGCCGCGGGCGCAAATACTCACCTTCGCCCCCTCCGCGGCGAAACCCTTGGCGATCGCCTTTCCCATCCCCTGACTCGCGCCGCCCACCAGCGCCACCTTGCCTGCCAGTCCCAGGTCCATCCAAGCTCCTCTTTCTAGGTTACCGCATCCGCCGCGCCCGCCTTCGGGCGGCGTGCCGGCGGACGCCCGCCTTCACTTCTGTGTCCAGTAGATGTTGTCGTCGAACTCCGAGTCCAGCCGCATCAGGTACAGCGACAGCATGCCGTGGGCGCCCAGCGGCCTCAACTGCCGCGGATCTCCGCTCTTGACGGCGGCGATCTCCTCCGCGCTCAGGTCATAGCCCGACAAGGCCCCGTCCAGGTCGACGCGCGCCCGGTCCAGGGTGGCCGGCTTCATCTTGAGGTCGAAGAGAAACCGGTTCAGATGGTAGCGGCTCATGCGATGCTCCCGTGTTCCTGGTGCCGGCCCGCGGGTCCGCGAATCAGAGCTTCCAGCTCACGAACCCCCACCCGGTGGCGACGTGGTCGGGCATGTAGAAGGTGGCGGAGGCCGGAGTGTCGCTGACGGCGCCGATGGTGACCATCCAGTTCAGGAACTCGGAGTTTCCCGACTGCCGCAACTCCTCCAGGGTCAGGCCGGCCAACGCGGGGCCCTCGCCGGCGCGCATCTGCCGGAGTAGCCCTTCATCGAAGCTGGTGTCGATCTCGCCGATGCGCGGCGAGCCCGGGAAGTGCGACAGGCCGCCGGTGGCGAGGATGGCCACCCGCTCGGCGGCGGCGTCCGCCACCTGCCGGATGAGGCCTCCCAGCGCGTAGCACCGGGCAGGTGTCGGCAGCGGGTCGATCCAGGTGTTGACGAAAATGGGCAGGATGGGGATTTCGGGCTCCGGGAGCAGAAAGTGGAGCGGCACCATCTGCGTGTGCTGCAGCTCGATGTCCTCGCCGAAGGACAGGTCCAGCCCGGCTGCCACGCCGGCCTCCAGGATGGCCCGCCCCAGCTCGGGGTGATTCCGGTAGTGGAAGTCGTAGCGGGTGAACCGGCCGCGGACCTCGTCCGCCAGGGTGACGAAGAAGGTCGGTATGTTGTCGAAGAAGAAGTTCACGAACTGGTCGTTGGCGACCACGATCAGGACGTCGGGCCGGGCGGCTTCCATGTCGGCGCGAAGCACGGAAAAGGCGCCCTCCGCGTCCTCGCGCAGCTTCTGCTGCGTCTCCAGGGAAGGCTTCCCGCCGGCCGCCTGCGGCGCCATGCGGTAGTGGAGCTTCATGAACTCCTCCCACTCGGCGCCCGGATCGAGCAGCATGTTGGGTGCGTGGCTTGCGGCCATCGCGGCGACGAACGGCATTTGCGGTCCTTTCTAAACGGTGTGCGCAAAAGATGGTATAATCCGGGGCTACACATTTCAACCGTCCTTGGGAGCTCGAACCGAGCCGGGCATTTCAGGGTCCGCGCGAGGCGGGGTTTCCGTAGCCGGTACGATCCCAGCAGGGGGGTGCGATGAAGGGAATGTCTCTGGGGGTGTTGATGGCCGTTGGGCTGGCGGCGTTGGGGCTGCCCGCGTTGGCGTACGAGTGGACGCCGGCCACTACCGTCTTCGAATATCGGGAGCCCCCGGAAACCGAGGCCGCGGACCCGGACGCCGCTTCCACCATCATCGGCCTCCCGGGGATACACGTGGCCGAGCACAAGGACACCCTCCTCGACATCGCCCGCCTGTATCACCTCGGCTACCGGGAGTTGAAACGGGCCAACCCCGGCGTCGACCCCTGGCTCCCCGGCGAAGGCACGTGGGTCACCCTCCCCTCCCGGTGGATTCTTCCCGACGCCCCGAGGGAGGGACTCGTTCTCAACATTCCCGAGATGCGGCTCTACTACTACCTGCCCGATTCAAGAGTGATGACCTTCCCGCTCGGGGTGGGCAGGGAGGGCCAGAACACGCCGGACGGGACCTATCGAGTCGGGCAGAAGCGCACGAACCCCACCTGGTACGTACCGAAATCGATCCAGGCGGAGATGGAGGTGCCGCGCAAGGTGGTCCCGCCGGGACCGGACAACCCGCTGGGCAAATACTGGATGCGGCTGTCCCACACCACCTACGGCATCCACGGCACCAACAACCCCTGGGCCATCGGCCGCCGCGTGACCCACGGCTGCATTCGCTTGTATCCCGAGGACATCGCCTACCTGTATCCACGGGTGCCGAAAGGCACGCCCGTGCGGGTGCTCTACCAGCACGCCAAGGTGGGTGTGAGCGAAGGGAAGGCCTACTTCCAGGTCCACCGTTACGGCGTCGCGGACGACGCCCGGCTCATGACGGACCTCATGGGCCAGATCGCCGGCTTGAACCTGAAAGCCGACCTGAGAGAGTTGCGCCGGCTGCTGCTGGACCTGCCGGACGGGGTCATGACTCCGCTACCGCTGAGGGAGGACCTCACGTCCGGTACTTTTCGTCCAGAGCGTACTTCTCCTCCAGCCCCACGATCTGGTGAAACTCGTCAAACGGCAGCAGCCGGTCCATGAGGGCCTCGCCGGTGCCCTGCTCCCTGAGGTTGGAGTAGTAGTTCTTGAGGGCCATGGCCGCGGAGTAGAGCGGACCCACGGGCCAGACGATCAGCGCGAAACCCAGATCCGCCAGCTCCGCCGGCGTCATCAGCGGCGTGACCCCGCGCTCGATCATGTTGGCCACCAGCGGCCCCGGGATGTTGCGGGCGATCTCCCGCATCTCCTCGCGGGTCTCCGGCGCCTCGATGAACACCGCGTCGGCGCCGTTCTCCTTGAAGGCGATGCCGCGCCGGATGGCCTCGTCCAGGCCCAGGGCCTGGCGGGCGTCGGTGCGCGCCACGATAAAGAGGTCGCCGTCTTCCCTCGCGCCCACCGCGGCGTTGAGCTTCTTGAGATACTCGTCCAGCCGCACCACCTGCTTGCCCCTCATGTGGCCGCAGCGCTTGGGCCAGATCTGGTCTTCCAGGAACATGCCGGCCGCCCCCGCCCGCTTGAGCTCGGTGACGGTGCGGACCACGTTCACTGCGTTGCCGTAGCCGGTGTCCGAGTCCACGATGACCGGCGTGGGCACCGCCCCACAGATGCGGTAGATGGTGCTCAGCATCTCGCTCTGGGTCAGGATGCCGAAGTCCGGCTCCCCCAACAGCGTCGCCGAGATGCCGTAGCCGGTGGTGAAGATGACGTCGAAGCCGGCGCGCTCGGCAATGCGCGCGCTCAGGGCGTCGTAGACCCCGGGCATGACCAGGGTTCCCTTGCGGTCGAGAGCTTCCTTGACTCTGCTCATTTGGGCCTCCAGGTTGTCGTCGACATGGGGGCTACTCGGCGGGAATCTCCACGATCACGTCACCGAGCACCTTGGCCACGCATCCCAGGCGGTCCGCGGCGTCCGACTCGAGCATGGACAGCGTGAGCTCCTCGTTGTCGTCCATGGGGCTCAGGTTGTTCTCGCCCGCCAGGATCTTCACCTTGTCGGTACCGCAGATGGCTTCGGTGCAGTCGTGGCGAAGCTTGACGCCGTTGCGTATCGCCGCCACCAGGATGGTGGTGCCGTCCTCGACCTCGAAGCTCTGCCCCAGCGGCATGAAAGTGACTCTAGGCATGGCGGGGTTGTAGGAGACGCACGGCGGGATGTCAAGTTTTGGGCGCTGCGGCGGGGGCAGGCTGGGGCGCGTCCCTGAAATCAGGAGACGGTTGCAGCAGGACCGCGCGTCGTGCTTCGCGCAAGGGACGGGTGGTCGATCCAGGGCACGAATCACGTCCGCCCGCCGTCAACTGATTTCCGGGACGCGCCCCAGCCTGCCCTAGTGTCCTGTCCCACGTAATTCTTTACCAAGATGCGCAGGATTTCTTGTGGTCGGTAAGGCGCGATGACGAGCAGTGGCGGGCACCACGCGAGGAAGAGCAACGCAGCCGACGACAAGAAAGACAAGCATATCGGTAATGAATTACGTGGGACAGGACACTAGACTTCCAACACCAGGCCGTCCTCCGCGGTGGCGACCGGCAACGACCCGCGCCGGGCCAGCATCTCCTCGCCCATGTGGGTCAGGATGAGCCGCTTGCACTCCAGGCGTTCCCGGCGCGCGGCGATCTCCACATAGCTCATGTGCGAGGGGGACGGGGCGTCGTAGTGGCAGCACTCGCAGATGAACAGGTCGGCGCCCCGGCTGTGGGTGATGAACTGGTCCGTCCAGCTCGAATCGCCGGAGAAGAGCACCGTGCGTCCCGCCACCGTGACCCTGAGTCCGAGGGAGACGGCGTCGGTCTGGTGCGGAACACGGAAGGCCAGCACCTCGGCCCCGGCCACGGCGGTGACGGCGTCCGGCACCAGCTCGACGAAGGCGACGAAGGACAGCGCCTTCTCCCCGTACATCAGCCTCATGAGATCGCGCACGCGCCTTTCGGTGCCGGGCGGGCCCGCCACCTCCAGCGGACGGCTCCGGGGCCGATCATACAGGTAGTGGATGAAGAAGAAGGGCAAGCCGCCGAAGTGGTCGCCGTGGAGGTGGCTCAGGATCACGGCGTCCAGCGCCGCCGGGTCCAGACCGGCGCGCCTGAAGGCCGGCAGCGTGGACGGCCCGCAGTCGAGGAGATGAAGGCGCGAGTGGTCCTCCAGAAGATAGGCGGTCTGGTTGCGGCCGCCGCTGCCGAAGGCATCGCCGGAGCCGAGAAAATGGACTCTCACGGGGCGGAGATTAGCAGCGCCGGATTGACCTTGGCAACGCGTGCCGGGTCTGCCAAATTTCTCGGAGATTCCGGCTGCGCCATGAAAATCGTTCTTGGTCCCTACCACCCCCAACTGGAAGGCGCCCTTGCGGAGGAGATCCGGGAGCACCGCGAGAGGGACCCGCTCGCCCCGCTGCTGCTGGTGGTGCCCTCGGAGACCCTGCGGCGGCGCGTCAAGGTCCTGCTGGCGCATGAACACGGCCTCCACCTGTTGAACTTCCGCATCCTGAGCTTTTCCCAGCTCACCAAGGAACTCTTTCGGGAGGCGCGCGGGGCGGAACCCTCGGTCCGCGACGAGACCTTCCTGGAGGAGGCGCTGAAACGCGTGCTCCCCGGCCATGGGCGTTTCGCGCGCATCGCGGACAATGACGGGGGGTGCGCCGCGCTGTGGCAGAGCCTGCGCGATCTCAAGGACGCCATGGTAGATCCCGAGCCGGCGCTGGAGGCAGTGCGTGAAGGGCATTTCGCGGGCAGGGACCGGGACGCGCTGTACGATCTGTTCGTGTTGTACCGGGAGGTGACACGCCGCTTCGCCGAATGGCAGGCCCGAGACCACCAGGACCTCGACGGCCAGGCGGCGGCCGAGGCGCCTCTCTCGCGCTGGCTCGGGCAATTCGAGCGCATCTGCTACTACGGCTTCTACGAGTTGACCCAGACGCAGTTGGAGCTCTTCCGGAGCATTGCCGCCAGCTTCCCGGTGACCCTCTTCTACCCGCTCGCCCAAGGACACCCGGACTGGTCCTTCGCCCAGGACTTCCATGACCGCTACCTGCGCGGCCTTGCCGGGACGGACGACGTCGTGGACCTGCTGGACGGCGACGCGGAAACCGGCGCCGGCCCCATGCCCCGGCGCGAGGTCCTTAGCTGCGCCGGTCCGCGGGACGAGATCGTGACCGTGGCCAAGCAGGCGCTACGGCTGGCGGAGGAGGAAGGTCTCGATTTCCGGCACGTGGGGGTAGTGGCGCGCACCCTCGACCCGTACCTTCCCTGGATCAGGGAGATCTTTCCCGCCCACGGCATCCCCTATCACACCCCCGCGCGGGAGCCGCTTAATCGCTTCCAGCGGGTCCGGGCCGTGCTGGCGCTGCTGGACCTGCCGGTCCGGGACTATCCACGCGCCGGCGTCGTCGACCTGTTGGCATCCCATCACTTCAACTTCGCCGAGGTCCGGGGCGGCGCAGCCGAGCCCCGGCCCGAACTGTGGGACGTGGCCACTCGGTGGCTGGGCATCGGCCGCGGCATGGGCGAGTGGCGGCGCCTGGAACGCTACCGCGACACCGGACTCGACTTGAGCCTGGTGGACGAGGAGGACGAAGGCCGGCGCCTCCGCGTAGCGCCGGAGCAGATCGGCGCGCTGATGGACACCGTCGAGGCCTTGCACGCGGCTCTGAGCGCCCTGCCACCGGAAGGCGCCTGGTCCGATCTCGCGGCCCGCTGGCGCGCGATCATCCACCGCTTCCTCATCACGGACCCGGGCGACGGCGAAGCCGACGTGGCCCGCGCCTTCGAAGATGCCTTCGACGGTTTGGCCGCCCTGGACGCCGTCGGCGGGAAGGTGCCGCTGCCGGATTTCGTCGCCGCCCTGCGCAAGGCCCTGGACCGGGGCTCGGTGCCGCTGGTGCGTGTTCCCATGCCCGGCGTGCAGGTGTTGGATGCCGGGGCGGCTCGGGGCATCCCGTTCCGTGCCCTCTTCCTGGTAGGCATGAACGAAGGCGTGTTTCCCCGCACCATCCGCGAGGACCCGTTCCTGCCGGACCGTGCCCGGCGCACGCTGGAAACCGTTCTGGGGTACAAGATCTCCTCGAAGCTGGCGGGCTACGACGAGGAGAAGCTGCTGTTCGCCCTGCTGTCGGGTTCGGCCGGCGAGCGCCTCTGTTGCACGTGGCCGCGGGCCGATTCGGCCGGACGGGCGCTGGCGCCGTCGTGGTACCTCCGCGAACTGGCTCCCGCCACGGACGCGGACTCCCGCGCCATTCCCAAGAGCGTCCTCGGCAAGCGTGACACCCCGCCCTTTGACGACCCCCGGTGGCTCCTGCCCGAAGAGCTGGCGGTGCGGCGGGCGCTGAGCGGCGAGGACCCGCGCCCGCAAGCGCGCATCGCCGGCGCATCCATGGACAACTTCGAGAGAAGCCTCGCGGCCATCCGCGCGCTCGACGACCCCGCCGGCGTGCCGGGGCCGTTCGACGGCGTCACCGGCCCCCTGCCGGAAGCATGGGACCAACTCCTGGAACGCCGTATCTCGCCGACGATGCTGGAGGCCTACGGGCGCTGCCCCTTCCAGTACTTCGCCGGCCGCGTGCTTCAACTGGAACGGCTGGAGCGGCCCGAGTGGACCGCGCCGGTCCAGGCGCTGGAGCAGGGCCAGATCTGTCACGAAATCCTTCAGGCGTTCTACGAGGACCTGGACCGCGCCCTCGGGGACGGCTGGCGCGAGTGGCTCGACGGCGCCGCCGCCGGGGTGTTGTCCGCCTTCGAAACACGCGCCCCCACGGGCTACCCGGCGGCGTGGGAAACCGCCAAGGAGGAGATGCTCGCGATGCTGCGCGAGGCGGTGCGGGTGGACCGGCAGGAAATGGCCGGCTCCGGCTTCCGCCCGGTGGGGCTGGAGAAAAACCTGACCGCGGAGCTCGACGCGGACTGGCCGCAGGACCTGCGCGGGCTCCCGCTTCAGGGCCGGCTCGACCGTATCGACCACCATGCGCGCGGCAACCGCTACCGGGTCATCGACTACAAGTACAAGAGCGGCAAGGAACCCGGGGCGGTGGACCGGAACCCGGTGCTCGCCGCAGTGCAGGGACGGCGACTGCAACTGCCCGTCTACCTGCTGCTGGCCGCCGGTGACGAATTGGGCAGGGAAGCGGCCGCCGGGGCGGTCATCGACGCTACCTGGTACTTTCTCGCGCCCCGCTGGGACGAAGGACCGCTGGTCGCGAATACGTTCACGGGATCTTCGTGGCGGGAGTCCGAGGGTGAGAAGATTCGCGACACGGTGGCGCGCCTGCTCAGGGGCATCCGGGACGGTGAGTTCCCGATAATGCCAAGCGACGACTACTGCCGCTTCTGCCGGGTATCGGAGATCTGCCGCAAGGATCACTTTCCGTCGAACACGCGCGCCGCCACACATCCCGCGGCGGAGGCGTTGGCGAGTATCCGGCGGACGAGGCTCTAGTGTCGCGTCCCATGATTTCCTGGCATAATTTGCTTGTCTTTTTCGCCGTCGGCTGCGTTGCTCTTCCTCGCGTGGTACCCGCCACTGCTCGTCATCGCGCCTTGCCGACAACAAAAAATCCTGCGCAACTTATGCCAGGAAATCATGGGACGCGACACTAGCGGGAGGCCGGGACGTCATGACTCCTCCGCCTACCGACGACAGCGAACGCCGCCTGGCCTCCACCACCTTCGACCGCAACGTGGTGGTAACCGCGGCGGCCGGCACCGGTAAGACGACCCTGCTGGTGGAGCGCTGCGTGAACCTGCTGATGCGCGAGCCGGCGCCCGTGGCCATGACCGAGATCGTGGCCCTGACCTTCACCAACAAGGCGGCCAACGAGATGAAGGCGCGTTTGCGCGACCGGCTGGAAGTGCTCGCCGAGCACGGGGCCGCGCCCCCGCGGCAGGACGGCGGGGCCGACGAGATCGAGGCCCTGTGCGGACGCTACGGACTCGCGCCTGACGACGTGCGCGGCCGCGCCGACTCGGCGCTGCGACACCTGGAGCAGGCCCAGATCGGCACTATCCACGGGTTCGCCGCGTCGCTGCTGCGGCTCTACCCCCTGGAGACCGGACTCGACCCGGGGTTCCGCGAGGGCGACGAACGGCTTCTGACGAGGCACTTCGACACCGCCTGGGGCCTGTGGCTCGACGGCGAGCTGTCCAGCGCGGGGCCGAGGACCGAGGAGTGGAAGCACGTGCTCGCGCGCTTTCCCCTTGAGCGGATCGGGGAGCTGGCGCTGGGCCTGTGCGCCGAGAACGTCGACCTGGAAGGAATTCCGCGCGCCGGGTTATCCGGTGACCCGGCCGACATCCTTGCGGAGTGGCTGGGCGGGCTGGAAGAAACCGTGACCGATCTCATCACGCGTCACCCGGAACAACGGAAAAACGAACGGGCGCTGGCGGTGGCGCGGAAGGTGGTACGGTCGATCCGAGCGAATCCCGCGGCACCCGTTTCGGTGGACGCCGACGAATCGAGCCTTCTGCAATGGAAACCGTCCCGCGTGAAAGGGTGGAACGGGGATGATCTCGACCGCGCCGCCACACTTCTGAAGGCCGCGAGCGCGCTGGTCCAGGTCGACTACGAGGAGACCGGCCGGCTCTGCGCCCTCGTGACGCCCTTTGCCCGGCAATGCCGCGCGGACTTCGCCCGCAAGGGCCTGGTGACCTTCGACGGCCTGCTCGTGCGCGCGCGCGACCTCCTGCGCGACCACCCGCGCATCCGCGAAGAATTGAAGGACCGCTACAAGGCCATCCTGGTGGACGAGTTCCAGGACACCGACCCGCTCCAGTACGAGATCCTGCTGTGGCTGTGCGAGGAGCGCTCCCGGCTCGCGGCAACCTGGCGCGACATCCGACTGGCCGCCGACAAGCTCTTCGTGGTGGGAGACCCCAAGCAGTCCATCTACGGGTTCCGCGGCGCCGACATCGAAGCCTACCTGAAGGTCATCCAGGAAGTGATCGAGGCCCAGGGCGGGACCCGCTACCCGTTGACCGCCAACTTCCGCAGCCACCCCCGTATCCTGGACGTGGTGAACGGTGTCTTCTCGAACCTGATCCGGGAACGGCCCGGCCTTCAACCGGAGTACATCGCGCTCCAGCCCGGCGTCGACAGCGCCTCGGAGGCAACTTCCGTTCACGCGCCAGGGCCGGTGCGACTGCGCCGGGCAACGGCCACGGGGCACAAGCTCAACGCCGACGCGGGGCGCCGGCTGGAGGCGGAATCCCTGGCCCGCTGGCTCGACGAGGAAGTCGTGGGCCGTGTCCACTTCCACGACCGGGACGGTGACCTCGTGCCGGCGCGGCCTGGCCACGTCGCCTTTCTCCTGCGCGCCCTCACCAACGTGCAGGTCTACCTGGACGCGCTGCGCCGGCGGGACATCGGCTACGTGGTGGAAGGCGAGCGCGACTTCTACGCCACCCAGGAAGTCGTCGACGCCGTCAATCTGCTGCGAGCCATCGACAACCCCCACGACCGCTTGGCGCTGGTGGGCGTGCTGCGCTCGCCGCTGGGCGGACACGACGACGTCGAGATCTACGAGTTGAGCCGGAAGAGGCTTCTCAGCTACCGCCTGGCGGCCGACCCCCGCTGGGTGGACCTTCCCAGGGCGACCCTGGATCTCTACCAGCGGCTCCATCGCCTGCACCGCGAGGCGCGCTTCCTCGAGGCCGGACAGGCGGTGGAGCGGGTCTTCCGGGAGCTGCCGCTGTCCGTCCTGGCGGCGAGCACGGGGGCGGGCCAGCAGGCGGTTGCCAACCTGGAGAAGATACGCCTCGTGGCCGAGGAGACCGGCTCCGAAGGTAGCGGGACGCTGAAGGACGTGGTCGCCGAGTTGGAACGCCGGGTCTTGGAAAGGGACAACGAGCCCGAGAGCCCGCTGGAGGAAGAGACCCTGGACGCCGTGAGGATCATGAGCATCCACCGGGCCAAGGGCCTGGAGTTCCCCATGGTGGTGCTGGTCGACGCCCTGGGCGGCACCGGCGGCAACCGCTCCCCGGAGGTCGAGGTGCGGCGGGACTGGGCCACGGGATTGGCCGGCCTGCGCATCGGAGAGGTATCGAGCCTCGCCGGCGTCTTTCTCGATGCGAAACGTCGCGACCGGGAGGCGTACGAACGCAGCCGGCTTCTGTACGTGGCCATGACCCGGCCGCGTGAACGGTTGGTGATTTCCTTCGCCTCCGAGGGCGAGGTGAAGGCGCGGAGCGACAGCCTGCTGTCCATGCTGGATGAGGCGACGGGCGTCAGCCTCGCGCAGGCCGGGCCGGGCATTGTCCCTTGCGGCACGGGTGAGATGGAAGTCGAAGTGGTGGTGGAGGATGGCGCGGCAAAAGGCGGCCGGCGGAAAGCGGCGCAGGATGCGGGTGACTGGACTTGGTACGAGGAGATGTGGCACCGGCGATGGGATGACTGCAAAACCCGCCGCCAGACCCCTCTGTTCCTCACTCCTACCCGCCTCAAGGCCGCCGGCGAGGTGGAAGAGATCGACACGGACCGAGCGCGCGGCGGCGGCCTGGAGCGCGACGCCGCGCGGATGCTCGGCACGCTGGCCCACCGGGTGCTGGAACATTGGGACTTCGAGACCAACCGCGTCAAGGAAGACCTCGACCAGGCTATCGCCAGACATGGCGCCGACCTCCCGGCAGCGCGACAGCAAACCGTCGCCCGGGAGTTGAAGGACATCTGGACCACCCTGACCGAGTCCGCCGTCTACGACGAGCTGCGATCCGCGCAAATCCTGGGGCGGGAGATGCACTTCGTCATGCCCTGGAACGGGCAGATCATGGAAGGCGTCATCGACGTGGTCTACGAGCGGGACGGGCAACTGTACGTGGCCGACTACAAGACCGACCAGGTGACCGACGGCGACATCGACCGAATCATGCATGACTACCGCCACCAAGCGCGGATCTACACCGAGGCCGTGCGGCGCACCCTCGGCCGGGACGTGGCCGGGTTCAAGCTGCTGCTGTTGCGGCTCGGCCGCGGCGTGGAAGTGCCCCCCGGGATTGCCGGCACGGAGCCATGAGAAGCGAGCCCCACATCACCGCGGAGAAGATGCTGTCCCGGCTGGGTTTCAAGCCCGGTTGTCTCGGCAGGGTCGCGCTGGTTCCCGGCCCCCGGGACCGCGCCGCGAAGCTGCGGCGCGCGCTGGAGGCGCCTCGGAAGGCTTTCGCCTCGAAGGACCACGAGATGTACACGGGCTCGCTGGGCTCCCACCGCGTCACCGTGGGCAACGGCGGGCGCTACGCCGCAGAGTCGGCCATCACCACGGAGCTGCTGTGCGCCGGCGGAGTGGAGACCCTGGTGCGGGTGGGGAGCTGCGGCTCGCTTCAGGAGGCGGTGAAGCTCGGCGACATCGTCATCACCACCGGCGCGGTCCGCGGCGACGGCGCCAGCCCGCGCTACGTCCCGGAAGACTTCGCCACCCTCCCCCACCCGCGGGTGGTGGAGGCGCTCGCGCGGGCGGCCGAAAGCCTCGGGGTTCCGGTGCACCACGGCCGGGTATTCACCACCGATGCGCTGTTCCGGGAGACGCCGGAACTACTAGCCGGCCTGGAGCGGGAGGGGATCACGGCCATCGACATGGTGACCTCCGCGTTTCTGACCGTGGCCCAGGTTCGGAACGCCAGGGCGGGAGCGATCCTGGCGGTCTCGGACGAATGCCTCACCGGCAGGCTGGGTTTCCGCCACCCGTCGTTCCGCGACGCCGAGGAGCGGATCATGGCGATCGCCCTCAAGGCGGTGGAGTGGCTCTGACCCGCGGATTTGGCGAACCGCGGGTTTCGTATTAGGGAAACTCTGATCAATTGCCGCCGAGCAAGATGGCGCCCTTCGACAGGCTCAGGACAGGCGTGGCGGAGCGAAGTCGAAGGGCGCCCGTACAAATTTCTTGGAAGTCCGTCAGGCAGGACTGAACGGAGCCATGCCGGAGCGTTCGAAAGGATCGCGTGCCGAGATCATCCGATGGGGCGAGAAGCTGTTCGAGCGCCGTCTGGTGAGCGGTTGGGGCGGCAACCTGAGTTGCCGCTACGGCCGGAGCCGCTACCTGATCACCGGTCAGCACGCCGCGCTGGGGTTCCTGAGCACGAAGGATGTCGTCGAGATCAACGCTCGCGGCAAGGCCTTGAATCCAAAGCAGCGCCCTTCGAGCGAAACCCCGCTCCACCTGGCCGTGTACGCGGCCACCGACGCCCGGGCGGTGGTCCACGTGCATCCGGCGGAGATCATCGCCTATTGCCGCGGCCGCGACGAATTCGTACCGTTGAGCTTCGAAGAGGAGTATAGTCTGGGCCGGGTGCCGGTGATCCCACACGACGGCCCGACGGTCGCGGACCCCGCACCGGTGGCCGAGCAGTTGCGCCATCACCCGGTGGTGATCCTGCGGGACCACGGCACGGTCGCCCGCGGACGCGACTTGCAGGAGGCGTTCCTGATCACCGATCTGCTGGCGGAAGCCGTACACTGCCGGCTCGTGATGCCTGACGAACCGAAATCTCCGGCCTGAGGGCCGGTCGACGCCGTTGCGTTACACAGGAGGAAAGACCATGCGACCCAATCGTGTTTCCGTGCTCCGAATCGCCCTTGCCTTGGGCATTGCCTTCGTCTGCATGACCGCCACCGCGGCGGCCGCCGCTGATTTCTACAAGGGCAAGACCATCCGCATCATCGTGGGCTCCGCCCCTGGCGGGGGCTTCGATACTTACGCACGGCTGGTGGCCCGGCACCTCCCCAAGCATATACCCGGGACTCCCAGGACGCTGGTGACCAGCATGACCGGGGCCGGCAACCTCATCGCCGCCAACTACATGTACAACAAGGCCAAGCCGGACGGCCTGACCATCGGCCACTGGGTGGGGACCCTGGTGCTGCAGCAGGTGTTGGGGAACAAGCGGGTCAAGTTCGATGCCCGGAAGTTCAACTGGATCACCGTCCCCAAGCCCAGCTACACGGCGTGCATCGTGGCCAAGGACAGCGGCATCACCAACATGGACGAATGGCTCGCGGCCAAGAAGCCGCTCAAGCTCGGCGGCATGGGACCGGGCAGCTCCATCTCGGACATTCCCAGGTTGCTCGTAAACATCACGGGGGTTCCCCTCCAACTGATCGAGGGCTACGGCGGCGCCGCCAGGATCCGCCTGGCCATCGAGAAGCGGGAGGTCATGGGCGGCTGCTGGAGCCCCGACGTCATCTTTTCGTACTGGCCGAAGCGGATCCCCGCGGGAGAGCTGAACTTCGTGATCCAGGTGGGCGTCGGAAGGCACCCCAGTTTCCCCAACGTCCCGAACCTCCTGGAATACGCCAAGAACGACGCGCAGCGGCAACTGGCCGGCGTGGTGGGCCGCAACGCCCACGAGATCCTGCGGGCCTTCTCGCTGCCTCCGGGCACGCCGAAGGACCGCGTGGAACTCCTGCGCAAGGCCTTCGCCGACACCTTCAAGGACCCACAACTGCTGGCCGAGGCGAAGAAGTCCAGGCTCATCATCAACCCCATTCCCGGCCCCCGGGTCGCCGAGGCGGTGAACGAGTTCTTCCAGCTCGACGCCGAGCTGATGGCCAGGTTGAGGAGCATCCTGGTGCCGAAACAGTGACCGCCTCCAGGCTGAGGCGGGCGGACAGCGAAGGACGCGCATGATCGTCGAGGTCCATTGCCATCCCTTCGGGCCGCCCGCCTACCGGGACCTGCGCGACAAGATACGCAGCATCCCGGACCTCATAGGCTTCCGCCGCAACCATCCCGAGCTGTACCGGGCTCGGGACACCGAGCCGCTGGTGGACTACGTGGACGAGCTGATCGCCGACATGGACCGGTACGGCGTGGACAAGGCGCTGATCATGACCACCGGCAGTTGCGACAGCCCGGACGAGAAGGACGGGAAGACCGCGGCGGCGGTGGCGCGGTATCCGGACCGGCTGTACGGGCTGGCGAGCCTGGGCGAGGACTATTCGGGGAACGGCGTGTGGGAGAACGCGCCAGCGCTGCGCGAGGCCGCGCCGGCGCAGATCGCGGACCGCATCGAGCGGCTGGGCTTCAAGGGCATCGGCGAATCCCACGGCGGCCCTTTCACCACAGAGACGCATCCGGTCAAGATCGCCGACGACCTGCGGCCCATCATGGAGACCCTGGCGAACTACCGAGTGCCGCTGCTGATCGCCACCGGCTGGACCCAGTTCCCCGGCCGCATGTACTACGCCGACCCCATCTACGTGGACGAGATCGCCGGGCGTTATCCCGACGTCCCCATCGTCCTCACCAAGATGGGGCGCGCCATCCAGCACTACTTCGAATCGGCGCTGATCGTTGCCATGCGCAACCCCAACGTGTATTTCGATACGACCTCCACCACGGCCGAACACCTGCGCCGGGCGGTGGAGACCATCGGCGCGGACCGCATCATGTTCGGCACCGACTGGTCGCCGACGTGGAGGTGCATCGAAGTGCCGGAGCCGCTGTACCCGGCAAGGATCAAGGTCGTCAGGGAGTGCGGC
The DNA here is from genome assembly GCA_965204505.1 of uncultured Binatia bacterium (SeqCode). Taxonomy (GTDB): domain Bacteria; phylum Desulfobacterota; class Binatia; order UBA9968; family JAJDTQ01; genus JAJDTQ01. The sequence continues at coordinate 255,768 of CBDBFB010000004.1, read as the reverse complement.
ATCTCGGAAGAAGACGTGGAGCAGGTGCTGTGGAAGACGGCGGTGGAGTTGTATGGGCTGTAGGGAACAGGCAGGGCATTATCTGATACGAAGATCCCTACCATTTCCTGAATCCGTCATTCCGGCGAAAGCCGGAATCCAGGTTGGGTGCGGGCGGGGAACACAGGCACAATCAAAGGAGGATTCAACCATGCGTTTGGACGGTAAGGTGGCGATCGTAACGGGCGGCGGCGTCGGCATCGGCCGCGCCTATTCCAAGGGGCTGGCAAAGGAAGGCGCCAAGGTCGCCGTAGCCGACATCCAGGTGGAGGCCGCCAGCCAGGTGGCGGAGGAGATCAAGAAGGACGGCGGCGACGCCATCCCGGTGGCGGTGGACGTGGCATCCCCCGAGAAGACCCGCGAGATGGCGGACGCGGTGCTGAAGGCCTACGGCCGCATCGACGTCCTGGTGAACAACGCGGCCCTGTACACCGCGCTCACCAAGAAGTCCTTCATGGAGATCGGCGAGGACGAGTGGGACCGGGTCATGGCGGTGAACGTCAAGGGCCTGCACCTGTGCGTGCAGGCGGTCTATCCGGCCATGAAGGAGCAGGGCAAGGGCAAGATCATCAACATCTCCTCGGGCACGATCCTGGGCGGGACGCCGATGTTCCTGCACTACGTCACCTCCAAGGCCGGCGTGCTGGGATTCACCCGCGCGCTGGCGCGCGAGATCGGACCCGACGGGATCAGCGTCAACGCCATCATGCCCGGCCTCACCATATCGAGCGACAACCAGGACGGCGTCACCACCCCCCAGCAACTGGAAAACCGGCGCAAGAGCCGCGCGTTCCAGCGCGACCAGTACCCGGACGACCTCGTCGGCACGGTCATCTTCCTGTCCTCCGACGACAGCGACTTCGTCACCGGCCAGTCCATCAGCGTGGACGGCGGCCAGCACATGCACTGACGCCGGCGTGGAATGGCAGCGAACCCCCTCTCCTCTGGAATGGCAAGAAACCCCCTCTCCCTCTGGGAGAGGGTTGGGGTGAGGGTGCTTCGGCCACCCTCTCCCAGGGCGAATGGGCTTGCACACGACACAGCCCGTTCCGCGCGAATGACGGACGCGGGAATCAACTATGACAGCCCTTGAATTGGCAGAGTACCGCGTGCGCGAGATCCGCCTCGGCCGGGAGACGCGCTATGACTCCGGCGCGTTGGAGGTGGACGCCGACGCGCTCGCCGCCCTGGCGGAGCAGGATCCCCGCGTGCGCTCCGCCGCCTTCGACGTCGTGCGCCCCGGCGAGAAGGCGCGGGTCACCGGCATCCGCGACGTGGTGGAGCCGCGCATCAAGACCTCCGGCACCGGACAGGTATTTCCAGGAATCCTGGGGCCGGTTGCCCCCGTCGGCCAAGGCCGCACCCACCGGCTGTCGGGCATGGCGCTGGTCACCGCGGTCGCCTACGAGGGCACCGTCCGCACCGGCACCACCGCCCAGCGCAGCGCCATCCTGGACATGTGGGGACCGGGCGCCGACATGACTCCGTTCAGCTCCCTGAACAACCTGGTCATGACCCTGGACCTGGAGGACGGACTGTCCGCCTACGAGGCGCATCAGGCCATCCAGCATGCGGAGTTCGGCACGGCGCTACGCCTGGCCGAGACCACCACGGGGCTTGCGCCCGACAGCATGGAAATCCACGACCCCGACGCCGCCGGAGACGATCTCCCGTGCGCCGTGGTCATCATCGGCGTGTTCACCGAACCCGACAACCGGCCGTCCAACGTCGCCTACTACGGCTTCCCGGTGCAAGAATCGCTGTCCACGGTAATCCATCCCAACGAGCTGACCGACGGCGCCATCACCCCCAGCACCATCCGCACCGTCAGCTACCACCCCATCACCTGGAACTGGCAACACCAGCCCCTAGTGCTGGGGCTCCTGCGCGACAAGCGCTACCGATGCGCGGGGGTCATCCTCCAGCGCATCGGCTTCGAGACCTCCCGCGAAAAGGAGATCGCCGCCCACAACGCCGTGCGGGTGGCCATGTCCCTGGGCGCCGACGCCGCCCTGATCACCCGCACCGGGTCGGGCAACGCTTTCATCGAGGTCATGCTGACGGTGAAAGGCTGCGAGGAGAAAGGCATCAAGACCGTCCTCGTCACCTACGAGTACGGCGGCAAGGACGGCGCGGACGCTCCGCTGCTCTACTACGAGAAGGAGGCGGACGCCGTGATCAGCACCGGCAACCGCGACATCGTCGTGGAACTGCCCGCGGCCGACCGCGTGGTAGGCGCCTACGACCAGCTGCAACTCATCGGCTACCCCGGCGCCCCCTACGTGGCCGCCGGCGACCCCTTGACCATGGAAGCCCGCGACGTCATCGCCGGCGGCATCGACATCTGGGGCGGCCGCGACCGCCTCTGCCGGCCGTACTAGCCCCTCTCCCTACTCCGGATACAACGGCGCCGTGTACACGGTTCCCGGCACGACGATGCCGCCTCCGGGCCGCTCGCCATCGTTCAGATGGCCGTAACGGTCGCGGTACGTCGGCGGCAGTGGACGCCCTTCGGGGGTGGCAAGCCACAGGCGCAGCAGGTTGCGCCGGCGTTCGGGCTCGGGGTAGTCCTCGAACTCGGTGCGCGAGTGGCAGGTGACGTGGTTGTGCAGTACCTGCACGTCTCCTTGCAGGAACTCCATGTCGTACGACAGCTCGTCGCAGAGGTGGCTGCAGAGGTCCAGGGCCTCCTTGAGGGCCTCGGAGTGGCGCGGCAACTCCTCGAAACGTTGCGCCGAGCGGATGTAGGTGCCGCCCACGTTCACGGTCAGGTAGCCCTCGTAGAAGTTGAACACCGGGAGCCGCCACCACGGGTCCTTCCCCACCGGGATCTCGCCGCGCCGGTCGCGGTAGATGGGGGCGGCCAGTTCCGGCACCAGCTCGGGGCGGCGTTTCAGCATCTCGTTGTAGACGTTGAGGGCGCTGGTGAAACGGCTCAAGCCGCCGGACTTGGCCGGGTGAAGGCACATCAGCACCACCACGTCGCTGGAGTCGCAGTGAAACGGCAGCATGTCGTGGGTCTGGTAGCCGCGATGCTTCGGGTTCTTGAGAGAGTGCGAGCCTAGATCGGCCACGTGGCCCAGGAGGTGTCCCTTGGCGTTCTGGGAGACGGGAACGCCCAGGAAGGTGCCGATTCCCCAGAAGGCGATGGCCGCCTGAACGCGGTTGTAGCGATCCACCGGCACGCCCCGTATGAGCCCTATGCCGCGACCGTTGACTACCTCGTCGGCGACGTCGTCCAGCCGGCCGCCCAGAGTCGGTAGCACGAAGTCGTCCCGGCTGATGTCCATAGTGTCGAGCCCGCGCTCCTCCACCCGCGCCACGGCCGCATCCAGCTCCGCGATATCACTTCCGGTCAACTGGTAGATCCAGCTCTGATCGGCGTCCAGATCCTCCGCGGTCCAGGCCGCTGGGTCCACGACGGGTTCACTCAGCACGGCCGGTTGTCTGTTTCGGTTACTCATGGTTCTTCCTCCGCGGTCCTAACCCGCGCTTTCCAAACGCCGTTCGCCCTGAGCCCTTCGACAAACTCAGGACAGGTTTCGCGAAGCGAAATCAAGGGGCGCATTCTTCTCACAAGCGCTCGACCTTGGCAATGCGGCACGGCAGCCCGCGCGTATCCGCGGACCCCGTCACCGGATCCCACGGCCCATCATAGCGCATGGCGGCGTTGATGTTCACCTCCAGCGCGCCCCGGTGCGGCGCTTCGGCCTCCGGGTACCACCACCCCATGCCCGTGCGTGCCACCCCGGGCAGGGTCGCCTCCGTGACCCGGACCTTCAGGCGGCAGCGGCCCGGGCCGCCGGCGGTCTCCACCCATACCCAGTCGTCTTCCGCCAGGCTGTACCGCGTCGCCGTCTCCGGGTGCAGTTGCAGCCACGGGTCCGGCGAGACCTTGCGCGCCCAGCCCTGGTCGCGGAACCGGGAGTGGTGGTAGGTGCGCTCCCGCACCCCGGTAAGCAGCGTCAGAGGGTAGGCGCTGCGCACCGCAGGGGTCTCGCGCTCGGCGCGGGTGGGCGTGTAGTCGGGCAGCGGGTCCAGCCCCAGTTCGGCAAGACGTTCGGAGTAGAGCTCCACCTTGCCGGTCTTGGTCTTGAACCCGGCCTTCTCGAAATCGCCGTAGGTGAACGGAAAGTTCGCGTACCCCTTCTCCCGCATCTGCTCCACGGTGACGCCGCAGTCGCCCAGCAGGAATTCGTTGAACTCGCGCTTGGTCTCCCAGGGAATGAAACGCCGCGCCTCGGTGAGCCCCCGGGTTTCGATGCGCCGGGCAAGGTCATGGGCGATGCGGAAGTCGCCGCGCGCCTCCCCCAGCGGCTCCACCGCAGGCTGGATGAGGCTCAGGCACGGCCCGGACCCCTCCAGCGACACCTCCTCGTCCTCCAGCCCGGTGGTCTTGGGCAGCACGATGTCCGCGTACTCGGCCGTCGGGGTCATCATGTGCGTGGCCACCGCGAGGAAGTCCAGGGACTTGAGCGCCGCCAGGGTCTTCTGCGTGTCGGGATAGGTCACCACGATGTTCACGCCGCTGACGTACATGGCGCGCACGGGATAGGGCTTGCCGCTTAACACCGCCTCGATCACCGACGGATTGTGGCACGCCGTCTGCCACCCCTCGGGTCCCGCCCACAGCGGGAAGCGGTCCGCGCCGATGGTCCGGTTCTCCACCTCCAGGGGCAGCCGGAACTCGGGCTTGTGCAGCACCTCAATGTAGTTGGTGAACCCCGCGGGCTTCTTGACGCGCCGGTTGCCGCCCTCGCGGTCCAGGTTGCCGCTGATGGCCACAAGGCAATGGAACGCGCGGAAGGTCTGGACGCCGGCGCTGAAGGCGTCGATGCCATGCCCGCTCACGAAGCAGGAAGGGCCGTCGGCGTAATACTCCGCCGCCTTCTCGATGTCCTCCCGCGGCACCCCGGTGAGCTCCGCCGCGCGCTCGGCCGGGTACTGCGCCGCCCGCTCCACCAGCGCGTCGAAGCCGTGGCACCAGCGCTCCACGAAGTCGCGGTCATAGCGACCGTGCTCCACCAGCCAGTGGATCATCGCCAGCCCGATGGCCGCATCCGTGCCCGGCCGCGGCCGCAGCCAGAGGTCAGCCATGGTGGACGCCGGCGTCTCGCCCGGATCCAGCACGACAACGCGCGCCCCCTTGGCCTTGGCGCGCTTGAGAGCCTGCCACTGCGGCGGGTCGGCCGCATAAGGATTCCGCCCCACGACCAGCGCGCAACGGGTGTTGTCGATGTCCTCGCCCTTGCTGATGGCCAGCCCCGTGATCCGGTCGCTCAGCGCCCGGCACCCGCCGCACAGGTCCTGGTTCATCATCCAGTTGGGCGACCCGAATGCGCGCAGGAGCAACGCCAGCATCACCCCGCGGCTGAAATGCGCGTTGCTCACCGCTCCGCACAACGCCACGGGGCCGTACCGCTCCCGCACCGCCAGCATCGCCTCTGCCATCTCGTCCAACGCCTCGTCCCACGACACCCGCTGCCACCGTCCCCCGCCCCGCGGCCCGGTGCGCTTCATGGGATACAGCACCCGGTCCGGATGGTAAGTCAACTCCGGCAACCCCCGTATCCCCTTCACGCAGAACGCCCCCAGCGACGCCGGGTGCTCCGGGTAGGGCGACACCTTGGTCACCCGCCCGTCCTCGACGGTCACCAGCGATCCGCAGTGGGCGCTGCATTCCCAGCAGGTGCTGGGGATGATGGCCGTGCCGGATTCCATGGCGCAATATTCCCACGTCCACGGGTTGCCGGTCAATCGCGAGCGTCATCACCACACAGGTTGCCGAGGAGTATAACCTGCGTCATACTCCAGCATTATGAAAACGGCCATATCCATTCGAGACGAGGTCTTCGAAGCCGCGGAGCGTACGGCGAAGGACCTCGGTATGTCCCGGAGCGAGCTCTACACGAAGGCCGTCGGTGAGTTCGTTGCACGGCACGCTGGCGACCAGTTGACTGAACGGCTCAACGCCGTGTACGGCGAAGACCCCTCGATCTCCATGCTCGACAAACGGCTCGAGGCCCTCCAATTCCTCTCGTTGCCCGCCGAGGACGAGTGGTGAATCGTGGTGAGATCTGGTGGGCGGACTTACCGGTTCCGGGGCGATCAGAGCCCGGGTACCGCCGCCCTGTTCTGATCGTTCAATCCGACGGCTTCAACCGAAGCCAAATTCGGACCGTGGTCGCGCTGGCCATCACCTCCAACCTCAGACTGGCTGAGGCGCCTGGCAATGTCTCCCTTGCCCGGCGAGGGACAGGCTTGCCACGGGCGTCTGTGATAAACGTGTCGCAGATCATCACCTTGGACAAAGAATACCTCATCGAGCGGGTGGGGCGAGCCTCCGACGCAATCATGCGACAGGTCGAGGAGAGCCTACGCGTGCTCCTCGGCTTTCGCTCAATGGGCTAACCTGTGGTCATAGACTTCCAGCATCACTACGTGCCCGAGAAGCTGGCCCGAGAGAAGGGTCTCTACTCCGACAAGGTCGCCGTGGCCACCGAGGGCGGGGTGCCGCGGATGACGCTTCACTCGAAGCTCTACGACGCGGATGCGCAGCTTCGGGACATGGACGAGGCGGGGGTGGACGTGTCGGTGGTGTCCTGCCACTTGGGGTGGGACGGGAGTCTCGAGGATTGCAGGGTCATCAACGACAGTTACGCTGAGTTGGAACGACGGTACGACGGGCGGTTCGTGGGGCTGGCGCATGCGCCCGTCCTCGAAGGCGACACGGCGTTGGACGAGCTGAATCGGGCGGTCCTGGAGCGCGGGCTCCACGGCGTCACCATCACTTCGCAGGTGGGCGGCCTCTTTCTCGATGCGTCGGAGCTGGACCGGTTCTACGAGCGGGTCGCGCGGCTCGGCGTTCCGATCTTCGTGCACCCGGCGCTCGTGCCCAAGGGTTACGATTCGATCCAGGGCTACGATCTGCCGCGCATCATCGGCAGGGAGATCGACCTCACCATCGCCACCATACGGTTGATCGCCGGCGGCGTGCTCGACCGCCACCCGGAGATCGACTTCATCATCGGGCACTTCGGCGGCGGCATCGCCGCGTTCAAGGACCGGCTGGTGGCCATGGCGCACCGGTTCGGCACCTTGAAACATCCGTTCGAGGAATACTTCGACCGGCTCTACTTCGACCTATCGGGTTTCGAAGGCGGAATCACGGCTTTTCGTTGCGGGTTGCTCGGCATCCGGCCGGAACGGCTGGTGTTCGCCACGGACTATCCGCAGAACTTCACCGGCGTGAGCACCCAGGGGGGCAAGGGTAACCAGGCCATCCGCGAATACATCGAAGCGGTCAGGGGCCTCGACCTTGCCGAGCAGGTCAAGAACGATATCCTCGGGGGCACGGCGGCGCGGTTGCTGAAGCTCGGGGAGGAACCTCGCCGCGTCTAATCAGCGTAAAGGTGCGTCCGCACGTTTGCTGAAGCTCGAAAAATTGAACGCGTTGTCTACGAACGGAGGCCTCATGAAAACCCTTGGACTCATTCTGGTGGCCATGCTCGCCGGCGCTCCGCTTGCCGGCCCGGCATACGCGGGCGATGTGGTGGAGGTGCTCCTCGTCGACCGGCTGGACGACCAGCGGGGTTTTTGCCTGGACATTCGCGGTTACAAGCAGCGCGCCAAGCCCGACAGGGGGCTTCAGGCCCACAGTTGCTACAGCTATCAGGGGCAGATCGGCGTTGACCAGGGGTTCGACAGCGACGCCATCAAGGTGGGGCGGTTCCACATGCCGGGGTTCGACGTGTGCATGACCGCTGCGGCCGAGGCGGGTGCCCGGCTCGGGCTGGCCAAGTGTGACGGGTCTCCGGGGCAGGGCTTCTCGATGACGGCCGACGGCACGATCGTTGCCAAGGCCGCGCCGAAGCTGTGCGTGACGGTGGCGGGCGGCAAGTCGCGCGAGGGAGGGGGCGGCCGGCCGGTGCATCTCATACGGCGTCTGACCCTGGAGCCTTGTGACGCGGGGCAGTCCAACTACCAGCGCTGGCGCGTGCGTACCGAGGCTGACTAGCCTGCCGCTGAGGGGCGACCGCCGGTCGCCCCTACCGGAATTCCACCGCAGAGTAGCGCGTGTAGGGCAACCGGCCGGTCGGCCCTACGGGAATCGACTGTCGTGTAGGCCGCTGTCCGCGCGACGCGGGCAACCTTCCCGATACCTAGTTCAATGCAAACAGTTCCTTCGGGTTCTGCGTCACGATCTTTTCGTACTGCGGCTCGGTGATGCTGCCCAGTTCCTTCAGGTTCTGCAGCGCCTCGATCTCGGTGGACTGGTCGTTGTGGCCGTAGTCGGTGCCGATGACGATGTTGTCCTCTCCCGAGTACCTGAGGACGTAGTCCACGTCGTCGTCGGTCTGGCATGACACGTACTGCCGGTACTCCTTCAGGATGTTGTCCGGCAGGTCCTTGTTCTGCGCGCCCCAGCGGCGCTGGAGATCCTTGACGACGTAGGGGACCCAGAGCGCCGCGGCTTCGGCCCAGTGGAAGCGGAGCTTGGGGAACATCTTCGGGATCTCGCCCATGATCACCGAGTGGAACATGCCGATGACCGGGATGCGGAACTTCCAGAAGCTGCCGCCGCCGTTGTACTGGGAGACGAGGTCCAGCTCCTGCGGGTTGCCGTTGCCGACGTGAACGCCCACGGCCATGTCCAGCTCGCTCACCTTCTCGTACAGCGGGTAGAAGTAGGGATCGGTCAGCAGGCGATGGCCCTCGATGGGGCGCATGAAGACCCCGCAGGCGCCGTTCTGCTTGCAGTACTCCAGCTCCTCCAGGGCCGTGCTCATGTCGAGCAGCGGCAGCACGCAGATCCAGCGCAGCCGTCCTTTCCCCCGGCTGTGAAGGTCGGCGAGCCAACGGTTGTAGCTCTTGCAGAGGGGGATCTCCACCGAGGCCTTGTCGGTGACCTGCTCGATGAAGATCGTGGGATAGAGCACCTGGACGTCTATGCCCAGCTCGTCCATGTGCTTGAGGCGGGCCTCGACGTTCTCCATCTCGCGCGTTTCCTGGGGAGTGAACATGACACGGCCGGTGCGGTCCGCCACCTCGCCCAGCTCCTGGGCGGTCATGACGATCCGCACCAGTCCCCGGATCTTGCCGTCGATGAACCAGTACTCGCCGCCCCCCTCGCCGGTGGGCTTGACGACCAACGGGCGATACTTCCGGTCGGCCGGTTCCATGTAGTCCCAAGTGTGCTCGGACTCGACGACGTGGGCGTCGGCATCGATAATCGACATGATCGCTACCTCCCGATTTCTGATGACGGGGCACTGAATTCCGTAGTCGTGGATACCACCTTTTCGGCCACGGAACCAGCGGAAACCCCGCCCGCGTTCCCTTGACAAACCACCCGCCGGCAACTAGTCACGAAATTGCTGAAGCCGCCTACCATGCGGCGACACGGCCCCAGGCCGGCGCGGCCCTGCGGGCCGTCCGACGGAAAGGAAACCACCATGCCTACGAAGTCCCGTGCCGCAATCCTGGTCGAATCGCGCAAGCCTCTGGTGGTGGACGAGGTCACGTTTCCGGACCCGGCTCCGGATCAGGTGCTGGTGAAGCTTTTCGCCAGCGGCATCTGCCATTCCCAGCTCCACCAGATCCAGCGCTCGCCGGAGGAGCAGCGCTCCAAGCTGCCGGCGCTCCTGGGCCACGAGTCCACCGGCGTGGTGGTGGCCAAGGGCCGCGACGTCACCCACGTCAAGGAGGGTGACCATGTCTTCACCACCTGGGTGGACCGCAACGCCCCGGAGTCGCCGCTGCCGCCCGTCTCCCACGCGCTCAACATGCGGCCGCCGATTCCGGCCATCTGGCGCGAACAGTCCATCTGGGCGTCGGCGTCCACCTGGGCCGAGCACCTGGTGGCGTCCGAGCGGGTGGTCTTGCCGATGGACGACGACGTGGACACGGAGGTGACCTCCGTCGTCGGCTGCGCGGTCACCACCGGCTCCGGCGCCATCATCAACACGTTGCGGGTGGGCCCGGGGCAGTCGGTGGCGGTCTACGGGGTGGGCGGCATCGGCATGTGCGCCATCGCGGCCGCGGCCGTGGTGGACGCCTATCCGCTCATCGCCGTGGACCTGGACGACGAGAAGCTGGAGTTCGCCAAGGGTTTCGGCGCCACTCACTGCATCAACGCCGGCAAGGTGGATCCGGTAGAGGCCATCACCGAGCTCACCGGCGGCGGCGCGGACTACGCCCTGGACGCGGTAGGGCATCCCACCACCCAGGACCAGATCCTGCGCTCCGTGCGCACCGGGGCGCCCGGGCTCGAGCGCGGCGGCACCGCCCTTCTGATCGGCCTGCCGCCCCCGGGTGCCACACCGCTGATCAACACCAACCTCTTCGCCGGCGGGCGCTACTTCACCCGCACCCACGCCGGCGACTGCCTCCCGGACCGCGACTTCCCCACGTTCGTGCGCTGGTACCGGGAAGGCAAGCTCAAGCTCGACGACCTGGTGACACGCCGCTACAGCCTGGACCAGGTCAACGAGGCGGTAGCCGACCTCGAGGAAGGCAAGATCCTGGGGCGGGCGATCTTCACGTATTCGTAACGGAGGACGGCTCATGTACATCGACTGCGACACTCATTACTTCCCGGTGAAGTTCCTGGAAGGCATCAGCGACCAGTACCCCGAGTCGCCGCGCGTGGTGCGCAACGGCGACGAGGTCAAGTCGGTGCTGCCGGATGGCACGCTGATCAAGGACCAGGCGCCCAAGGGGCGCTGGGACCTGGACACCCGGGTGGCGCAGGCCGACTTCGAGGGCTTCGACAAGCACGTGCTCATCCCGGAGAACCGCGAGTTGCTGTACACCTGGGACCGGGATCTGGGCTGCGAGCTGGCCCGGCGCTACAACGACGCGGTGGCCCGGGACCTCGCTGAATGCGCCCATCCCGAGCGCTACATCGGCGTCGGCTGGGTGTTCCTGCCGGACGTGGAAGAGTCCTGCAAGGAGCTGGACCGGATGGTGAACCAGCTCGGGCTCAAGGCGGTGAAGTTCATGGGCGGCTTCGAGGACGCCAACCTCGGAGCGGAGCGGCTGTGGCCCTTCTACGACAAGGTGTGCCAGCTCGACGTCCCGATCCTGGTGCACGACACGGCGTCGGACCGCCAAGGCCATCCCAACCCGGCGCTGGTGGGCATCGAGCAACTCTTCCTGGAAGCCGACAACAACGCCCTGCCCTTCCTGCTGGCGTTCCCGTTCCGCTACATCGTCGACATGGGCAGCCTGATCCTGCGCGGCGCCCTGAAGGAGTTCCCCGACCTGCGCATCTGTTTCGTGGAGGGGTCGGCAGCGTTCGTGCCCTGGCTCATGAACCGCCTGGACATGGACCCCGACGCCCGCAAGAAGCTGGGCAAGACCCCCAGCGAGTTCTTCAGCCAGATCTGGGTGTCGGCCTTCGCGGCCGAGACCTCCATCCGCTACGCCTGCGACTTCTGGAAGGACCACAACCTGACGGTGGGCAGCGACTACCCGCACAACGACCCGTCGGGCACCTGGAAGGAAGGCACGGTGCGGATGGTGCAGGAGCTGGAAGGTATCTCGACCGACGACAAGGAGAAGATCCTGGGCGGCAACGCCATGCGGCTGTTCGCCATGTAAAGGCCCGCCCCGGGCCGCCGGTCCGATGCACGGGCGGGTCTGAAACCCGCCCCAACGATCCTTTGCACCTCCCTGCAAGGAGTCATGTGTGCGTTTCTCCATTCATTCCCCCGCTCGCAACGCCGACCAGATCACGCGCAGGGCTGTCGCCGCCGAAGCCCTGGGCTTCCACGCCCTGTTCTTCGCCGACGGCCACCTGAACAACCTGGACGGTTTCCAGGCCATGACGGTGTGCGCGCTGCGAACGGAGCGCCTTCGCTTCGGCATCGCCGCCACCACCATGGCCTACCGCGACCCCACGACCCTGGCCCTGTCCGCGGCCACGTCCAACGAGTTCTCCGGCGGCCGGGCAATCCTCGGCTTGGGGACGGGCGACGGCTCCACCTACCGGCTGGGACGAAAGGCCACGCCACTAACCGAATTCGCGGCCGGACTGGCGACCATCCGCGAGCTGCTCCAGGAACGCTCTATCGAGGTGCCGCGGGGCCGGGAAGGAGCCGGCGCGGTTGCTCTCAACGCCGGCAGGCTGCCGGTGTCCGTCTATGTCGCCGCGGTGGGACCGCGGAGCCTGGGGGTGGCCGGACGCTACGCCGACGGCATCATGCTGGGCACCGGGTTCGACATCGACGTGCTGGAGTGGGCGCAAGCGCGAATCGCCGACGGCGCCAGGGAAGGCGGACGCGAGCCGTCCGACATCGACATCGCCCTGGCGGGGATGATCTGCGTCCACCAGGACGGCGACCGGGCCCGCGAGCTGGTGCGCGCCCGCTTGGCCAACCGCGCCCATCACAACTTCCGCTTCACCATGGAAACCGTACCACGGGACGAGCGCGCCGGCGTCGAGCGCTTCATGGCCGCCTTCGACATCAGCAAGCCGCTGGAGGAACGGGCCGACCCCGCCCTCATCACCGACTACCTGCTGCAACGCTTCGCCATCGCCGGCACGCCGAATGAGTGCGCGGCGCGTGTCCGTGCGCTGGCGGAGGCCGGTGTCTCCCACGTGCTGCTGACGCCCCCCATGGGCGTGTTCGACCAAGTCATGGATCTCTGGGGGCGCGAGGTTATCCCGGCCTGCGCGGACCTCGACTGACTTGCGTCCTTCGACTTCGCTTCGCTACGCTCAGGACGAACGGGTGTGACAGCCATTTCCCGTTGGTCCTGACCCTTCGATAAGCTCAGGACAGGCTTGTCGAAGGGATCGGAACGAAAGGTGTGGTAGCCTCTTGCCGTTCGTCCTAAGCGTAGCGGAGCGCCAGCGAAGCGAAGTCGAAGGACGCCATTCCAACAGTCAGGGAAAGGAAACCCCATGCCCGATCTGGACCCCACAACCCTCACCATCGCGAACCTCGCCCCGCGTATCGCCTCCCGTGAGGTCTCGCCGGTGGAGGTCACCACCTGCTACCTGGAGCGAATCAAGCGCCTCAACCCGGTGATCAACGCCTACAGCACCGTCATGGAGGACGAGGCCCTGGCAGAGGCCGGGCGCGCCGAAGAGGAGATCGCCGGCGGCAACTACCGCGGCCCGCTGCACGGCGTGCCGGTGTCCATCAAGGACAACCTCGCCGTCAAGGGCTACCCGACCACGGCCGGGAGCCAAATCCTCGCGGACTGGAAACCCGACTTCGACGCCACCGTGGTCACCCGCCTGCGGGAGGCCGGAGCCATCGTCCTGGGCAAGAACAACATGCACGAGTGGGCCGGCGGCGGCACCACCATGAACCCCTACTTCGGCACGACCTACAACCCGTGGGATACGACCCGCGTGCCGGGAGGGTCCAGCGGCGGCTCGGCGGCCGCGGTGGCCGCCGACCTGTGCCCGGTCTCCATCGGCACCGACAACGCCGGCTCCGTGCGCAACCCGGCAGCCTGGTGCGGCACCGTGGGCCTCAAGGCCACCTACGGCCGGGTAAGCCGGTGGGGCGGGGTAGCCGGCACCGGCGGTTTCTCGTCCGACCACTTCGGCCCCTTCACCAAGACCGTGGAGGATTGCGCGCTGGTGCTGGCGGCCATCGCCGGGGAGGACCCCAACGACCCCCTATGCTCAGCCGAGCCGGTGGCCGCCTACACGGAAAGCCTGGGCGCCGCCGTCGCCGGCATGAAAGTCGGCGTCGTCGACAGCTACTTTCAAGAACTCATGGTGGACGAGGTCGACAAGGCATTCCGGGACGCCCTCGTCGCCCTGGAGGCCCTGAGCATGCAGGTCAAGGACGTCACCATACCCCACATGGATATGGTCCCCGCGGTGCAAACCGCCACCAGCCGGTGCGAGAACCTCGTCGCCCACGAGCCCTACATCCGTAAACAGCCCCGGGACTACAGCCGCGAACTGCTGCACCGCAACATCGCCTCCCTAACCATACCCGCCTCGACCTACGTCACTTCCCAGCGGGTCCGGCGCGTCATCTGCCGCGAGTTCGAGGAGGCCCTCCACGACGTGCAAGTGATCGTCGCTCCCACCGTCGGCATCGCCGCCCCCACCATCGAGGAATGCAAGCAGGGCTTCGCCGAAATCGACGGCCGCCGCATCCCCTTCCGCCACCCCAGCGGCAGCATCGGCACCCGCTGCACCATCCCCTTCAACGTCACCGGCCTGCCGGTGCTGAGCGTGTGCTGCGGGTTCACGGACGGCGGACTGCCCATCGGGTTGCAGATCGTCGGGGCGTGCTTCCGGGAAAACCAGGTGTTCCAGGTGGCCCACGCTTATGAGCAGGCGGCGGGATGGTATAAGAGGAAGCCGGAGTTGCGTTAGGTACGTTTTAGCTTCCTGTATACGGACAGTCCGAATGGCCTCTGGTGCCCAATAGCGGCATGCTTACTGGTCGTCCCTCTGATAAAGCCAGTCCCGCAGTCGAGCCGCCTTTGTCAACTGCTTCGCCTTCGCCTCAATCTGCGCGTTGGAGTACGAAACGAAATCGATTACGACATGTTCCGGGAACGGCTCCGGATCGGGCGTCACTGGTAAACTCTGTTTCTGGCATTCTTGGACTGTCACGGCCATGACGCCAGACGAGGTCAACCCTAGTTGTTCGGTGTAGCGACGATACGCCTCCTCGGCTGTCGTTTGGTCGCCGTCATGCACGGACAGTCTCTTGTTGTCCTTTGCGGTCGGCTTAAACGCCTGCGACGTGACTCTTCCTTCTCGTATCCAGCGTGGATTGATCTGCCGGAGGAGTAAGGTATCAGGTGTCATACGTTGCCCGACATCATGGCCTCGATCTCCGCGACCAGCCACGTCCAATCGTCGTTGTTGTCACAGTTCAGCGTACGTTGGCTGTCGACGTCGGACTCCGTGTCGAGTACATGCCATTCGCCCACGTGGGTGGCGAGGTCAATGTCAAACGTGACCTCGTTTGGACCTAGGGACCACTCGGCCTGAACGCCACCGCCTTCTGTAGGGTAGAGGTGCGGTAACGGCACCTCGTCGGGATAGTGTCGATCGAACGCGCTGTACAGCCAGTCGAGGCCATCCGAAGGGGGCGCTAGTCCTTCTCCGTCAAGCCACCCATCCTCCAACAACCTCAACTCATCGATCTGTACACCAACATCTAGCGCGTCGAGAATACTCAAGTGCTCGATCGAATCAAAACCGACTAGTTGCTCGTTGCGACTGAAGCGACCAATTCCCTGAAAGAGCACGTGCATTCCGTCCACATAACCGTTGAATGCCCTGAGAATCGTGTCGAGATGCTGTGGCGAGGCCGGAGCCTGTACTTTGTGGCGATCAGCCAACAGAATCTCGAAAGTCATATCGTCCTGATCAGCCTCGGGAACCGTGCCTCGAATGGCTATCTCCTCGGTGAGTTCCTTCACTTTGGACGATGCAAGGACCAAACGTCGTCGAATCTCTCTGTTGAGCGTAGCCGTGGTCTTATGGTCCGGACTGTCGAATTCGATAGCTTCGCCGTCTTTGAGGCTTCTACCGACCTTATCGAAGTAGCTCAGGGTCGTCTCCGGCAGTTCCTGTGGAAGGGGGTCTTCGTGTTCTGCTGCATCAATCGCACTGATGATCAGATCACGTGCCTTCCCGAAGTACGCTTGGTTGGTGGTCGGAAGCAAAGTCGGCGGCTCCGAGACAAGTAGGATTTCCAGAGCTGTACTTCCGGGACTAATCGTCGCAAGCGCTAGGCGGATGTCCTTAGTGAATCCACGGGGCGACCGCTGCCGGTCTGGATTATCCCGAAGAAACATGAACTTAGCGACTTCGACGATCATTTCTTCCAATACGGCGATATCCCTCAAGAATTCTAGCGGTACAGAATGGTCATCGTAGCGCGCTCCGACTAGACGCAACCTCACGAATGGTTCTTTACTCATAGCGACGCCTCCCGCATGACTTTAAGACGCGCGGCAGATTCAAAATCCAAGGCAAACAGTCGAAGATCGCCGCCGCCCGCACTTGCATACCGGTGGTGAAGTCTTTCCGTGACAGATTTCGGGACAAACGGCAACGTGGTTGCCGATCTATGCTTCCATTGTACCATCGTCGTTCTGGCTCGTCAGTGTCACGGGAAATCAAACGCCCAATCGAAACGGCGTCACAAATCCCGATCCCGCAGATCCGGCCGCTTGACCACCAGCCCCGCGGTCAGCCCGATACAGACCGCCGCCGTCACCATCAGCGTCCACGGCGCGCCGATCAGCGCGGCGATGGCGCCGGAATGGGCCTCGCCGAGGGAGGGGGCGCCTACGCCCAGGATGCGCTGGAAGCTCGCGGCGCGCCCTCGCAGGTTGTCCGGGGTGCGGGCCTGGATCACGACCTGGCGCACCACGGCTTGCAGGGCGTCGAAAACACCCACCAGGAACAGGATCGCCACCGATCCGAGAAACCATGTCGAGAACGCCAGCCCGAAAAGGCAGCCGGCGTAGGCCATGACGCTGAACGCGATGAACAGGCCCTTGTAGGAGATATTCCCCAGCCACATGATCGCGGCCACGCCAGGGAGCGAGCCCAGCGCCGGCGCGGCCAGCAGGATGCCAAGGCCCTCGGGCCCGAGTCCCATGGCCACGGCGAAGATCGGCAGCAGCGCGCGGTAGCTGCCGAAGAAGACCGCCGCGAACTCGGTCACCAGCAGCACGACGATCAGCGAGTTGCGCCGGATGAAGTCGATCCCCTCGAGCAGGCTCTTTACCGGGGGCTGCTCCCGGTCCAGGGGCCCGGACTGGTAGCGCATGCAGACCATGATCGGGACGGACACGATATAGATCAGGCAGGCCACCCCGTAGGTCCATCCGGAGCCGGCGGCGCCGATCAGGATACCGCCCACCGCGGGGCCGACGAGTTGCGACAGTTTGCGCACGGACGCGACCTGGGCGAAGGCATTGACCAGCAGTTCCCGCGGCACGAGCCCGGGGATCATGGCGGTCCGCGCCGGTTCGGCCGCGGTGGTCAGGGTCGAGTTCACGAAGGCCGCCAGGTAAATGTGCCACACCTGGATCAGGCCGGTGAGGGCCAGCGTTCCCAGCGACAGGGTAATCAGGGCATTCACGCCCTGGACCAGGATCACGAACCGCAGCCGGTCGATGCGGTCCGCCACGACTCCTCCGGCCAGTTGGAATACCACCGTGGCCAAGCCGCGGACCAAGCCGGTGAACCCCGTCAACAGGGGGGAGCCGGTGATTTGGTAGACCAGCCAGAGCTCGATGGTGCGCTGGAGCTGGTAGCTGACCGAGGTTCCGAAAAGGGCGATGTAGAGCAGCCGGAAGTCACGGACGGCCAGGGAGGACAGGCCGCCGTCCCGGTCCAGGGAACGTCGGGGACGCCAACGCAACGGCTTTACAGCCTACCGGCCGTTGGCCTTGCCGTTCCCGCCCGCAACGTGGGGGCCGTACAGATCGGTCTCCATGAGCTCCGCGACAGCGGCACCGGCGTCGGTAAGGCGCAGGGTGCAGCGCGACTCCAGCATCCAGGCGTAGTAGCCCTCGGGCACGTCCTCGGACGGCCCGTGATGCATCACGCCCTTGGGCACGCAGGTCAACATGCCCGGCTCGCTCACGCCGCCCCACGCGCCCGGGCCCTCGAAGTAGTAGATCAGCTCGTCGTAGTCCACGTTGTTGTGGATGGGCGGCCGGCGCTTGTGGCGGGCGCTCAGGTTGTAGAACAGCTCGTCCCGGCCGGGCGAGGTGATGAACTGAACGGGAGGACCGTTTGGATCGGTAGGGACGTCCCTGAGATTGAGCTTCCACACCGGGCTGGGTCCGTCCAGGAGGGCCTGGGTCGCCAATGGATTCGTCGGCTTGACGTACCGGGTGACGCCGTCGAGGGACTTGAGCAGCAGTACCGTCTCCACGTCCTGGGCCTCGTCCTCGCCGATCACCGCGCGCCGCAACCCGGTGCCGAACGTGGGCGACGGCTCGAAGCGGACCGCTCCGGGAGTTTCAACTATAACCGAGAGGCTCGTGCCTGCCTGTGGGCGGACGCGGTAAGGAATGCCGCGCGGAATCACCACGAAGTCGCCCGGTTCCCCGGTGAGAGTGCCGTAGGCCGTGCGGAACTCCAGCTCCCCTTCGTGCACGAAATGCACCTCGTCGGCCTCGACGTTGGACAGCACGAAGGGCATGGGTTGGGTGCGCCCGGAAACGCCGAGCTGAACACCGGTGCGGCCCGTGTGGATCGGGACCGCCAGCGCTGCCGCATCGTCTCGATCCGGCAGAGCCACGGCGCCGACGTTCAGCCGGTGCGGGACGTGCGGGCCGGTGACGGAAATGAAGTCGGGGCTGTGGTGCGTTCGAGCGACGTTCACCCCGGTCCCCGCGAACCCTTCCCTGCCCCAGTGCTCCCGGTACTCCGTGCTTTCCTTCGCCATGGCCGTTCCTCCCAAGTGAATGTCCAAGGGCACCGACCAAGTCCGCCGACGACCCGCCACGACAATAACACTGCCGCCGGACAACTGGAACCCTGGGGCACTTGACCGCTACGCCTTCCCGGCCCTGCCCCGCTCCCTGGATTCCCGCTTGCCAGGCCGTGTCAAACTGCTGTTGGATACGGAATGGCAAGGACGCCCGCTATCGTCATTCCGGCGAAAGCCGGAATCCAAGGGTCGGAGGGGCAAACGGGAGTGATTCCCTGCCCCCTCCCTCCTGGATTCCGGCTTTCGCCGGAATGACGATAGCGGGCGTCGGTGCCATGTCCGTTAACCACGGAGAGAATTGAGACAGCCGCTTGCGCGGGAATGACGGGTCCCGGGTCGGCGTCGCGCTCCGCGCGTCTTGCCATTCGCCATGCGACTGGGCTAAGAGAAGCGTCAGACTCGGGGAACCAATCACAGGGAGGCACCCACCCCATGGACTACTTCGAACCCAAGACCGTGAGCGAAGCGCTTTCGCTGCTCGACCGGCACGGCGAGCAGGCGGAGGTCATCGCCGGCGGCACGGACGTGATGGTGGACATCAAGTACCAGGACGAGCCCGGGTGCCTGGTGAACATCAAGCGCATTCCGGACCTGAACGCCATCCGCGAGAGCAACGGCGGCGTCCGCATCGGCCCGCTGGCCACCATCCACGAGCTCGAAGAGAGCGACCTGGTACGCGAGCGGTTGCCGCTCCTGTGGTCGGCGGCGCACCAGTTCGCTTCGCTGCAAATCCGGAACACCGCGACCATCGGCGGCAACATCTGCCGGGCCTCTCCTTCGGGCGAGACCCTGGCGCCGCTGCTGGTGCTGGAGGCGGAGGCCGAGGTGACGTTCTCCGACGGCGCCCGCACCGAGCCGTTCAGCGTGTTCTTCAAGGGGCCGGGCGAGACCAGCCTCGGCTCCAAGGGCCTGCTCACGGGCATCAACGTGCCCTTCCCCGCCGACGGAAGCCACGCCGTGTACCTCAAGCACGCGGTGCGCGGCCCCATGGACATCGCCATGGTGGGAGTGGCGGTGATGGCCGCCGCCAACGCGGACAAGACCGGGCTGGACGACGTCCGCATCGGCCTGGGAGCGGTGGCGCCCACGCCCATCCGCGCCCCCAAGACCGAGGCGCTGGTTTCGGGCAAGGCGCTGGACGCCGCCCTGGTGAAGGAAGCGGGAGCGAGCGCGGCTTCCGAATCGAGTCCCATTACCGACCAGCGGAGCAGCGGCGAGTACCGCGGCTGGATCGTCGACGCGCTGACGCGCCGTGGGCTGGAACAGTGCTGGCAAGCGTTGACCGGCAAGGAGGTGGCCTGATGGGCCTGGAGATCACACTGACGGTAAACGGAAAGACCCACACGGCCGAGCTGGAGCCGTCCACCGCGCTGGTGGACTTCCTGCGGGACACGCTGGGCTACAAGGGCGTCAAGCTCTGCTGCAACACGGGCGAGTGCGGCGCCTGCACCATCATCATGGACGGCAAGCCGGTGAACTCCTGCGTGGTGCTGGGAGCGGATGCCGCCGGGGCCGACGTGGTCACGGTGGAGGGCATCGCCGACGGCGAGGAGCTGCACCCGGTGCAGCAGGCCTTCATCGACACCGGCGCGGTGCAGTGCGGTTACTGCACGCCGGGCTTCATCGTCTCCCTCAAGGCGCTGCTGGACCGCACCAAGACCCCCACGGCCGAGGAGGTCGAGGAGGCTATCTCCGGCAACATCTGCCGTTGCACCGGCTACACCAAGATCTTCGACGCGGTGGAGCTGGCCGCCAAGCGGATGGCGTAGGAACCGAATCGGTAGGGGCGACCGGCGGTCGCCCCCCGGCGGGTTCCACCGCGACGTGGACCCCGGGCGAATGTCCTGAAAGGATGGAAGGAGTTAGGACCCATGGCAAAGGCTGAATACACGGTCCTGGGAACCGACATGCCCCGCATGGGCGGGGTCGAGCGGGTGGTCGGCAAGGGCATCTACGGCATCGACCTGAATCTGCCCGACGCGCTCAGCGGCGGCGTGCTGCGGAGCGAGTACGCCCACGCCAAGATCGTCGGCATCGACACCAGCGAGGCCAAGGCCATTCCCGGCGTGCGCGCGGTAGTGACCGCGGCGGACGCGCCGGACGTGCGCTACGGCCGCTCCTACATCGACCGCTACATCCTCGCCAAGGACAAGGTCCGTTACATGGGCGACCCGGTGGCGGCGGTGGCGGCGGACAGCCAGGCGTTGGTCAAGGAAGCGCTCAAGAAGATCAAGGTGACCTACGAGCCGCTGCCGGTGGTGGTGGATCCGGAAGAGACCATGCTGGAGTCGGCGCCCACCCTCCACGAGGACATGCCGCTGCCCAAGAACCTGCCGGAAGGCCTCCAGGTCAAGAACGTCTGCGGCTACACCGGGGTGAACATCGGCGACGCCGAGGCCGGCATGGCGGAAGCCGACGTGGTGGTGGACGAGGTCTACGAGACCAGGATGATCCACCCGCAGTACCTGGAGCCGCGCATCGCCGCGGCTCGGCCCGAGGAAGACGGCCGCATCACCGTGTGGGCCAACGCCCAGGCGCCGTTCCCGGTGCGCACGGAGGTGGCCGCCCTGACCGGTCTGCCGCTCAACAGCGTGCGGGTCATCTCCACCGACATCGGCGGCGGTTTCGGCGGCAAGGGCAGCGGGGTCACCTCCAGCGCCGCGCTGGAGCCCATCTGCGCGCTGCTGGCGCTCACCGCCAAACAGCCGGTGATGATCGTCATGGACAAGGCCGAGGAGACCATCTCCACCACCATCCGTTCCGGCTGCAAGATCTGGATCAAGAGCGGCGCCAAGAAGGACGGCACCCTGGTGGCGCGCCAGGGCAAGGTGGTGTACGACGCCGGCGGCTACTCGGGCTT
Organism: uncultured Binatia bacterium (SeqCode); assembly: GCA_965204505.1. Taxonomy (GTDB): domain Bacteria; phylum Desulfobacterota; class Binatia; order UBA9968; family JAJDTQ01; genus JAJDTQ01. The sequence continues at coordinate 234,417 of CBDBFB010000004.1, read as the reverse complement.
CGGCAACCAGGCCGGTGGCCGTTGCACCCAGATGGTGGGCGGCTGGTACCGCCTGCCCAACATCCACATGGACGGCTTCACCGTCTACACCAACAAGCAGGTGTGCGGCCCGGTGCGCGGACCCGGCGGCCCCCAGGCCACCTTCGCCATGGAATCGCACATGGACTCCATCGCCGCGGAGCTGGGCATGGACCCCATCGAGTTCCGGCTCAAGAACGTGCCGGAGAAGGGCGACAGCATCGTCGGCGTGCCCAAGCTGCGTGACAGCTCGCTGGCCGAGACCCTGAACCTCGCCAAGGAGAAGATCGGCTGGGGCAAGGTCAAGCTCGAAAAGAACCAGGGCATCGGCTTCGCCACCGGCGCGTGGATCGAGGGCTCGGGCCCCGGCGGCGGCGCGGTGGTCAAGATGAACGAGGACGGCTCCGCCACGGTGCACATCGGCAAGGTGGACTACGGCACCGCGGCGCGGTTCGGCATCCCCATGATCGTCGCCGAGGTGTTGGGGATCCCCACCGACGACGTCACCGTGCTGAACGTGGACACGGACGCGAGCCCGTGGGACGCGGGCACGGTGGGCAGCCGTTCGATGCTGGTGTCCGGCAACGCCGTCAAGCTGGCGGCCGAGGACGCCCGCGACCAGATCCTGCGCATGGCCGCGGGACAGCTCGAGGCGAGCCCGGAGGACCTGGAGATCGTCGACCGGCAGATCCAGGTCAAGGGGGCGCCGTCACGGTCGGTGTCGCTGGCGTCGGTGTGCAACGCCGGGCACAACGAGATCGGCGATGTCATCGGCCGGGGCTACTTCGATTCCAAGGCTTCCCAGGCCCACGAGCGCGAGACCGGCAGCTCCCAGCCCTTCACCACCCACGCCGCCATGGTGGAGGTGGACACCGACACCGGCAACGTGACGGTGTTGAAGTACGTGGCCGTGCACGACGTGGGCTTCGTGGTGCATCCCAAGGCGGTGGAGGGGCAAATCGAGGGCGCCGCGGCCATGAGCCTGGGCCAGGCGCTGTGCGAGCAGGTGGTGCACGACAGCGACGGGCGGACCCTCAACCCGACCTTCGTCGACTACCTGATGCCGACCATCAACATGCTGCCGCGCATCGAGGCCATCACCGTATCGGGCTACCCGGGCGCCGGACCCTACGGCACCAAGGGGGCGGGCGAGATCGGCTCGGTGCCGCCCATGGCCTGCATCGCCAACGCCATCCACAATGCCACCGGCGTGCGCGTGCGCAGGCTCCCGCTGAGCCCCGAGAACGTGCTGCGGGCGCTCCGGGAAGCCGGGAAGTAACGCAACTCCGAACGGGCGGCCTGCCGCGCTTGACGATGAAACGGACGTCGAGCGGCGGGCCGCCCGGCGGGTGAATCCGCTTGCTCTCGACCAAGGGTCTTCGCCGCCGGCTGTCGGACCTCTACTACGGCTGGCGGATGATCGGGCTGACAGCCATCATCCGGACCATCGGCGGCGGACTTCACAGCTTCGGGTTCACCGTCTACTTCCTGCCCATCCAGAAAGAGCTGGGCATCACCCACGCGGCCACTTCGCTGGCCTTCTCCCTAGCCCGGGCCGAGGGCGCCATCGAGGGCCCGCTGGCGGGCTACCTCATCGACCGCTTCGGCCCCAAGCCCGTGATACTCACCGCGGCGCTGTTGTGCGGCGCCGGCTACATTCTCTTTTCTTTCGTCGACAGCTACGCGAGCTTCCTCATCATCTACGTCGGGGTCATCTCCCTGACCTTCACGGCGGGTTTCGTGCACGCTCCGGCGGTGCTGGCCGTCAACTGGTTCCAGCGCTACCGCGCGCGGGCGCTGACCTGCCTGAGCGCCGCCATGCCCGTGGGCGGAACCGTCGTCACGGTCCTGCTGGCGGTGGCCGTCCACTTCTGGGGCTGGCGGACGGCCGCGTTCACGGCCGGATGCGTGTTCCTGTTCGTGGCCGCGCCGCTGGCCCTGAGGATTCGCCGGTCCCCCGAGAGCATGGGTCTGCAAATATCCTCGGAGACGGCGGCGGCTTCCGACCCGCCGCCCGGGGAGCGCGAGGACGGGGCGGAGAATGGCGGGACGGAGACCCACGGCGAGTCCGACTACGCGGCCGGCCGCGCCATGCGCACCCCGGTCTTCTGGCTCTTCGTCCTGTGGATGACCACCCGGACCGCCGCCTACACCACCGTCATCGTGCACTTCGTGCCCCTGATGGAGTGGAAGGGCCTGACGCCTCTCGCCGCGGCGCTTCCTCTGTCGTGGTTCAACGGCATGAACATCGTGGCGCACTTCATCATGGGATGGATTGCCGACCAGACCAACAAGGTACGCCTGGTGGCCTGGTGCATGGTGCTTTCCTTCATTGCGGTCCTCGTCCTGATGTGGAGCACCACGCTCTGGGGGTTGCTGCTGTTCGCCACGCTGTTCAGCGTGCTGGACTCATCGATACCGGTCATATGGGCCGCGGTGGGAGACTACTTCGGGCGGCGCCGTTTCGGCACCATCCGCGGCAGCATGAGCTTCTTCTACATGTGGGGAGGTGTCGTCGGTCCGTATGTGGCCGGCGCTCTCGTCGACCACTTCCACAGCCACGCCTATGTGCCGTGGCTGCTCTTGGCCCTGGTGGGGGCCGCCGGAATCACCACGGCCCTGCTCATCGGACCCTGGACCCGAGGGGTGGGGCACCGCGACTGACGGCGGCCCCGCGACACCCCAAGGAGGTTGCATGACGCTCATCATCGATAATCCCACCGTGGAGAAGGTCCTCGCCCCGTCGGAGGTGAACGACGCGCTGGAACTGGCGGCGCTGGAGCTGGCCACCGGCGGCGCGGTCAATGCGCCGCCGTACCGGGTCTTCACGCCGAGGGACCCCGACGACTACCGCCAACACCCAAGGTTCCCCCAAGGTGGAGGCGACCCCACCCACCACTCCTTCACCTCCCTGAGCGGCGCCATCGCCAAGCTGGACGTCACCACGGACCGCATCGATTCCGACATCATCACCTACTTCGAACAGGACGGCAGAACGCTCCAGCGACGGGTGCCCGGCCGCACGGACGGGAGATTCTGCGGCCTCATCTTCGTCTACAGCTCCCGCACCGGCGAGCTCCTGGCCATCATCCACGACGGCTATCTCCAGAAGTTCCGGGTGGCCGGCACCGGCGCGGTGGGCGCGAAACACCTGGCCCGGAAGGATTCGCGCACCATGGCGCTCATCGGCACGGGTTGGCAGGCCCAGGGCGCCGCTCACTGTTTCGCCGCCCTCGGCAACCTGGAAAGGATCGAGGTGTACAGCCCGACTCCCGGCAACAAGGAGAAGTTCGCGGAGCAGATGTCCAAGGAGGCGGGAATAGAGATCGTGCCGGTTCCTTCCGCCCGTGAGGCGGTTCACGGCGCGGACATCGTCTACATCGCCACCAACTCCAAGGACCCGGTGGTGATGGCCGACTGGCTGGAGCCGGGCCAGTTCGTCAGCAACGTCTCTGACGTCGAACTGGAGATCGCCGGCTGGGAACGCTGCGACGTGCTGACCATGAACCGCCACGGCCGGCGCTGGATGCGGTATGCCATCGGCGGCGCCGAAGCGATCCCCGAGCACGGGAAAGACCAGTACACGCGACCGACTTCCATCGATTGGGACAAGCTGCCGCTACTGGGCGACGTCATCGCGGGAAACCACCCCGGACGCACGTCCGCCGGCCAGATCACCGGGCTCGTGCTGCGGGGAGACGGCGTGCAGTTTACCGCCGTGGCACATCTCATCTATAGTCGCTGCAAGGAGAAGGGGTTCGGGACCGAGATTCCGAGCGAGCTTTTCCTGCAGGATGAGAAATACATCCCCTGACCCAGCCGTGGCAGGCAACATGACAGCGACATGAACAAGCAGAAGCGCACCGCCATCTACCGCCGGCTCCAGGAGCGCGACCCGAGCCCCTCCACCGAGCTGGACTGGGTCGACCCGTTCGAGTTGCTGGTCGCCGTGGTGCTGTCGGCCCAGGCCACCGACGTGAGCGTCAACAAGGCCACCGCCGAGCTGTTTCCGGTGGCCAACACCCCCGAGAAGATCCTCAAGCTGGGCGTCGCCCGGCTCAAGCGCTACATCCGCACCATCGGCCTGTTCAACAGCAAGGCCGAGAACATCATCAAGACCTGCAGGATCCTCATCGAGGAACACGGCGGCCAAGTGCCGCGCACCCGGGAGGCCCTGGAGAAGCTCCCCGGCGTGGGCCGGAAGACCGCCAACGTCATCCTCAACACCGCCTTCGGCGAGCCCACCATCGCCGTGGACACGCACATCTTCCGCGTCGCCAACCGCACGCGCATGGCCAAGGGGAAGAACCCCCTGGAGGTGGAGACGCGCCTCACCCGGCTCACACCCGAGGAGTTCCGCAAAGACGCTCACCACTGGCTGATCCTGCACGGCCGCTACGTCTGCAAGGCCCGCAAGCCCGAGTGCCCGACCTGCGTCATCGCCGACCTGTGCGAGTTCCCGGACAAGACGCGGACAACCGAAGACTGATTCCGGCACCGCATGGCCTGGGAAACAGCCGTGGGCGGGCACTACGCTGAGTCCCGTAGGGGCGACCGGCCGGTCGCCCCTACCCGCGCCTCAACGGATCGTCCCGTCCGCGCGCAGATTCGCCAACTCTGCCTCCGTGAGTCCCAGCAGTCCCTCCAGCACCTCATCGGTGTGCTGCCCGATGGCGGGCGCGTCGTTGCGGATAGACGCGGGCGTTTGCGACATGTGGATCCACGGCGCCAGCAGCGTGGTGGGGCCGGCGGTGGGATGGTCGCGCTGGATGAAGGCGTTGCGGGCCTTGATGTGGGGGTCGTCCAGGACCTCGGCCTTGGAGAACACCGGCGCGCCGAAGTAGCCGACGTCGCGCACGGCATCCCAGATCTCCTGCCGGGTGTGGGTACGAGCCCAGTCCCGTACCAATCGGTCCAACTCGTCCTTGTTCTCCCGCCGGGCCGCCACGTCGGTGAACCGCGGATCCGTCACCAGCGCGGGCCGCCCCATCCTCTCCGTCAGCCGCCTCCACCCGGTGTCATCCAGGTGGGGAATCCGTAGCGTGAAGTAGCCGTCGGCCACCTGCATGGGCGTGTTGCCCACCATGTTGCCGGTGAAGTGTTCGTGCATGGAGCTGACCATGAAGCCCAGCACCGCCTCCTGCATGGACACCACGATCCGCTGGCCCTCGCCGGTGCGCTCGCGGGCGTGGAGCGCGGCAAGGATCCCCACGGTCATGCTGACCCCGGCGGCTTCGTCGCCGATGCCAAGGGACTTGGTGCCCTTGGCGCCGGCGTACTCCCAGGCCGTGTGGGTCCAACCGGTCATGCTGTTGTTGGTGGCCGCGGTGTTGCCGTAGTCGGCGTAGGGACCCCATTCGCCGTAGCCGCGCGAGCAGGCATAGATCAGCCGCGGGTTGAGATCCTTGATGGAGTCGTAGTCCAGCCCGAACCTTTCCATGGTGCCCTTCTGGTAGTTCTCCACCAGGACGTCCGCGCGGGCGATGAGCCCGCGCGCCAACTCGACGCCGCGCTCGCTCTTGAGGTTCAGCACCACGCTCTTCTTGTTGACGTTGATCCACAGGAACTCGTAGCCGTCCTTGCCCGCGTCCGGCGCCATCCAGGAGCGGCGGAAGTTGTCGCCCTGGGGCGGCTCGATCTTGATGACCTCGGCTCCCAGGTGCCCCAGCAGCATGGTGCAAAACGGGCCGTTCAGGGCGTGAGTGAAATCCACCACACGGACGTCGTTCAGAGGGCCAGGCATGGGTTGCTCCTTTCCGTGGTCACCGCCGCGTCCAAAACCTACGCGACCAGCCATTTGCAACGGTGTTGACCCGCCATTTGTAACGCCCATGGCCCGCGGTTTGTAAGCCCGCCCGTACGGTCTCCGTACCGCGCGCGGCGACCGGGACTCGGAGACAAGACGCCCCCGGACCCCCGGGTTAAGCCCGGGGTGACGGATAAGGGGGACGGAGGGACGGGAACCGTCCGGTCAGATTGACAACAACGTCCTGTTATCGCATACCGTTTGGCACCAAACCAACGAGAGGTGGCGCCGTGACGATACCCACGAAACCCCTGGACCCGGAGAAACAGCCGGCGCTTACGCGCGTCGATTCCTATGCCGAGTGGCGGGAGCGCGAGGGTGCGCCGCTGGTGGGAGGCGTCTTCATCGAGGACATGAAGGCCGTGGAAGTGGGCCCGTGGGCGCGCAAGGGCGACGGGGTCAAGGGCGCCTTGTGCTACCTGGACGGCGACAACGGCGGCGACGAGCACGTCGTCGAGCTGCCCCCGGGGGGCTACACCGCGCCGCTACGGCACATGTACACCGAGGCCATCTACGTGGTGTCGGGGCACGGCTCCTGCTCGGTGTGGCGCGAGGGCGGCGAGAAGCAGACCTTCGAGTGGGGACCGGGCAGCTACTTCGTGCCCCCCACCAACGCCTGGCACCAGTTCTTCAACGCCAGCCTGTCGCAGCCGGCGCGGTGGTTCTCCGTCACCGACCTGCCGCAGATCTTCCGGCAGTGGAACAGCGAGCATTTCATCTTCAACAACAACTACGACTTCGACGACCGTTTCCAGGGCGAGCCGGACTACTTCACGGCCGAGGCCAAGCTCTACCGCGGCCGGGTGTGGGAGACCAACTTCATCCCCGACATCCGCAAGCTGCCTCTGTACGAGTGGAAGAGCCGGGGCGGCGGCGGCACCAATGCGTTCATGGTCATGGGCTCCGGTCTGATGGAGTCCCACGTGTCCCGCTTCGAGTCCGGCTACTACAAGAAGTCCCACCGCCACGGCCCGGGAGCGCACCTCTACATCATCGAGGGCGAGGGCTACGTGCTCGCCCAGCGGGGCGACGAGGAGCGCGTCCGCTGCAACTGGAAGGAAGGCAGCCTTTACCTCTCGGGTGCCGGACAGGGCCTGTGGCTGCACCAGCACTTCAACGTCGGCGAGACGCCGGCCACCTACCTGGTGATGAACCAGGGCCTGTCGCGCAAGTACGCGGTCAGCCGCTGGCAGGCCCAGGAATCCACCGTCCTCCGCACCGGCGAGGTCAGCGGCAAGAAGGGCGGCTACCAAGTGGAGTACGAGGACGAGGACCCAGAGATCCACCGGATCTTCGAGGACGAACTGGCCAGACGCGGAATTACCTGCCGGATGAAGAACATGGTGCCGTGGTGCACCGGCGTGGGCGGCGCCGAGGCGGTCAAGGTCCTGTTCCCGGACGAGCACGGCAACATGCCGGGCGAGCAGGGCAACCTCCCGGACGCGGAGGGGAGCTTCATCGACTGACCGACAGCGACCAACCTCCGCCGGAGATCGACACATTGACACAAAAGAATCCCGGACACCGCCGCGGACAACGGCTCGGCTCGTTGTCTGCCTTCCTGTTTCTCGCGCTGCTTGTCGCTCTTCCCCTTGGCCTGCCGGGTCAGGCTCACGCGCAGACCGACGATCCGCCGGCGGACGACGAGGCGGCCATGCGCTGGTGGGATGAACTCACCCCTCAACAGAGGGCCGCCGCCCTGCACGGCGACGAACCGACCGCCGACCAGAGGACCGCTGCCGCGAACCCCTACGCCGACCTGGACGCGGAGACCAAGGGCCTGGTCAACGACACCGCGGAGGCCATCGACGGCGACGGCGAGGCCGCCAGTGTCGGGGCCTGGTGGTGGGGACTCGACTGCCGCCTCAGGCGCGTCGCCGCCGGCGACGGCAACACCGACGATCCGGACAGTCCCTACTGCGCCCACTACCCGGGCTCGGGCAGGACGCCGCTGCTCGGCGATGCCGAAAAGGCCCGAGTGGACGAGGTCGGGCAGGCCCTGCTCGAACGCATGGATCCCGGCGTGTACCCACCGGACATTGCCCCGGCGATGCGCTGGTGGGATGCCCTCGACCCGACTCAAAGAGTCCTCGCCCTGCACGGCTCCACGGCGACGCAGGAAGAGACCGCCTCGGCTCGAAACATCTACGCCGACCTCGAACCGGAGACCAAGAGACAGGTCAACGACACCGCGCGCGGGATCTACGGCGCGGGCAACTTCGACAGCGTCGGCGCCTGGTGGCAGTCTCTCGACTGCCGCCTCAGGCGCGTCGCCACGGGCGACGATAACACCGACGATGCGTCCAGCCCTTACTGTGCCCACTATCCCGGTTCCGGTCAGTCGCCGACACTCGACGACATGCACAGAGAACACGTCAACACGGTGGGTATGGCGTTGCTGGGCCGCTCCGACCCCGGCGTGTATCCGCCGCCCCGCGAACGGGTCGCCAGAGTCAACCGCGTCCTGCTGCCGGCGGTGGCGCGCGCGGTCCTGTCAAGCACCTCGAACGCGGTGAGCGATCGCGTCAACTCGCGGCTCTCGGGATCGAAAGCGCTCCCGGCGCGCTTGAGCCTTGGGGGCAATCCCAACGCGCTTCTCGCGCTGGCCGACAGCGGCAAGGCCATCGGTGAAGGCCGGATCGACCTGGGACGGTTTCTCGGCGGCTCGTCCTTCGTGCTCAACGCGTTCGGCAGCGGGCCGGGCGGCCTGGCGCTGTGGGGCAGCGGCGACTATCAGGATCTCTCCGGCGGCGCGGCCGATGTCGACTGGGAAGGCAGCGTCGTGAGCGGCCATCTCGGTACGGACGTGCTGTTGAAGCGCAACCTGCTAGCCGGCCTGTCCCTTTCCCATTCGAAGGGAACCCTCGACTACACGGAACGGATCGGCGTCGAGCCCAGGCAAGGCGATCATGAAACCACGCTGACGAGCCTCAACCCCTACGTTGGCTGGATGCTGGATTCGGGTGTCCGGGTGTGGGCCATGGCGGGACACGGTTGGGGCCGGGTGCGCGTGAACCATGATGACTCGGAAGATGCCCACACCAGCGACTTGACCCAGTGGTCGGGGGCGCTGGGCGCCGACGGCACCGTGTACTCGAGCAGCGACCTGTTGCCCGGCGGCGAGACCGCGGTCACGCTGAAGGGCCAAGGCGCGCTGGCCCGAGCCGAAGTCCACGGTTCCGGAAACATGGATGAGGTCACCGCGACCGTGAACCGGCTGCGGCTGGCGCTGGAGGGACGGCACACCCGGAGGTTCGACTCCGGCGGGCTGCTGACCCCTTCGCTGGAGCTCGGCGTCCTCGCCGACGGCGGCGCGGGTGAAACCGGGGCCGGCTTCGAGATCGGGGGCGCATTGCGATACCAGGAACCGTCGCTGGGGCTCACCGTGGAGGGCCGTGGCAGGATGCTGGTAGCCCACGGGGGAGACCACGAGGAGTGGGGTGCCGGCGGGTCGTTGCGCCTCGATCCGGGAACCTCGGGCCGGGGTTTCTCGCTCAGCCTCGCTCCCTCCTGGGGCCTGCTCCAAAACGGTGTCGACCGGCTTTGGCAACACGGCCTCGCGGGAACCGCGACGGGTTCGGCGGACGCCGCCATGCGCATGACCGGTGAGGTAGGCTATGGCCTGTCCGCGTTCGGAGGACGCGGCGTGCTGACGCCTTATACCGGCTTCGTGCTGTCGGGTCGGGGCACGAAGGAGTACCGTACCGGCGCGCGGTTGCGGATGGTCTCCTCGTTCGATCTGGCGCTCCAGGGAACGCGCCGTGAGCGGCCCTACGAAGCGACGGAGCACCGCTTGGGCCTGCGAGCCTCCATCCGCTGGTAGGTCCGGGGCGCCGGGAACGTCGAACCATGCACGACATCGGAGACGACCACGACCACGACGGGGCGCCGGAGGAAGAGGAAGACCACCCTCTCTGGAAGCTCGACACCATCACCCTGACCAGCGTCGGCATCGACGTGGGCACGGCGACCTCCCAGATCCTGTTCTCGCGTCTCGTGCTCAGGCGGCTGGGGCGGGAGCTGTCCAGCCGTTTCGTGGTCACCGAGCGCAAGACGCTCTACCTCTCCCCCATCCGCTTCACCCCCTACACGGCCAACCGCGAGCGCATCGACGACGAGGCCCTGGGCCGTCTCGTGGACGACGCGTACGAGGAGGCCGGGCTCACCCCGGATGACGTCAACACCGGGGCCATCATCCTGACGGGCGAGGCCATACGGCGGGACAACGCCCGGGCCATCGCCGACCTCTTCGCCGACCAGCGGGGAGATTTCGTGTGCGCTACCGCCGGCCACAACTTCGAGGCCCTGCTGGCCGCCCACGGCTCGGGCGCCGTGGCATTCTCCGCTGAACAGAAGTGCCGCGTGCTCAACATCGACATCGGCGGCGGCACCACCAAGCTGGCCTTCGCGGACCGGGGACGGGTCCTCGGCACCGCCGCCTTCCACGTGGGCGGACGCTTGCTGGCAACCGAAGGCAACGGAGCCATCACGGTGCTGGAGCCCGGCGGCCAGGCCCTGGCGAGCCATGTGGGGCTGGACTGGAAGGTCGGAGACATGGCGGATTCCGCCGACATCGAACGCCTGGCCGGCCACATGGCGGACGTGGTGCTGACCCTGGTCCGGGGCGACGCCGCCGCCCCGGAGGTGGAGCGGCTGTGGCTGAGCCCTCCCCTGGACCACGGCGGCGAATGCGACGCGGTGGTCTTTTCCGGCGGCGTCGGCGAATACGTATACGGCCAGGAGCACGAGTCCCACGGCGACCTCGGGGCGCCCCTGGGGAAGGCGCTGCGGCGCCGCATCGACGACGGCGCGCTGCCCGCCAGCCTGGTGAGCGCGCGCGAGTGCATCCGGGCCACGGTCATGGGCGCCGCGCAACATACCGTACAGGTGTCCGGCAACACCATCTACCGCTCCGACGACGGGCTGCTGCCGCGCAAGAACCTCCAGGTGCTGCGGCCGCCGGTGGATCTCGACGGGGACATCGACCCGACCGCCATGGCCCTGGCCATCCGGAACCATTTCAGCGCCTTCGACCTCGTGGAGGGCGAAGCCGAGGTGGCCCTTGTGTTCCTGTGGCAGGGTCCGCCCGCGGCGTTTCGCATCGCCGCCTTCTGCCGCGGCCTGCTGGAGGGGCTGGCGCAAACCGTGGCGGGGAAACGGCCCATCTACATGGTATTCGATCACGACATGGCCGGCCTCGTCGGCACCATTCTCAAACAGGACTTCGGGCTCGAGGGCGACGTGCTGGCACTGGACGGCGTCACACTGCGGGACTTCGACTTCATCGACCTGGGCCGGGTGCTCGAACCGTCCGGCACCGTCCCCGTCACCATCAAGTCGCTGGTGTTCCAGTTCTAGCGTCCAGTACGGATGCGAGGCCCCGACCCCATCATTCCCGCGGAACAGGTTGTGTTAAAACTGCGCTTGGATATGGAATGGCAGGGACGCCCCGGATCGTCATTCCGGCGAAAGCCGGAATCCAGGAAGGGCGGGGCGGGGAATCACTCCCGTTTGCCCCTCCCACCCCCTGGATTCCGGCTTTCGCCGGAATGACGATCGCGGGCGTCGGTGCCATGCCCGCAACCACGGAGAGTCACAGCCTGCGAAGCGGGAATCCAGGGACGGCGGCGGGATTCTGGAGGATATGATGGCAGGAATTCTACTGGAGAAGACCGGCGGGGTGGCGTCCGTGGTCATCGAACGGCCGCCCCTGAACGTCCTCAACCTGGCGTTGCTACGGGAGTTGCGGCGGATCCTCGACGAACTGGACCGGGACGGCGGGGTGGAGCTGGTGGAGATCAGCGGCGCGGGCGAACGCGCCTTCTCCGCCGGCGTTGACGTCAAGGACCACACCCGCTCACAGGTGCCCGAGATGCTCGACCTCGTGCACGGCGTCATCCGCAAGCTGATGAACCTCCGCCAGCCAACCATCGCCGTCGTCGACGGCGTCTGCCTGGGCGGCGGATGCGAGCTGGCCTCATCCTGCGACTTGGTCATCGCCTCGGAAGAGAGCCTATTCGCGACGCCGGAGATTACCGTGGGCTGCTTTCCGCCGGTGGCGCTGGCGCGTTTTTCCTCCCAGATCGGCTATCACCGGGCCGCGGAGATGATACTCACTGGCCGCCGCCTGTCGGCTCGGGAAGCCGAGTCCATCGGGCTCGTGAACAGGGTCGTGCCCCGGGACCGGCTCGGCCAGGCGCTGGAAGAGCTTCGGAACGAGCTGCTGGACAAGAGCCGCGCGGTGCTCCGCATCACCCTCCGGGGTTTGCGGGAGATCGGCCTCAAGGAGCTCTCCGCCGCCCTCGCCCGCTCCGAGGAGATCTACCTCAAGGAGTTGCTGGAAACCGAGGACGTGGAAGAAGGCGTCCAGGCGTTCGTGGAGAAACGCAAGCCGAGTTGGCTGCACCGGTAGGCTCCATCAGGCCGGATCACCGCGATCCAGCATCCAGTCCCACGCCGTTTGCGCCACCACGCCGCCCGGCGGTGAGTCCGGAAGGCCGTCGCGGGTAAGGGTCAGCAGCCGCATACCCGCATCGGGATATTGCTCACCCGCGGCGATCAGGGCTCGCAGCTCGCGTCGTGCGGTAACGGGCTCGGACGCGTCGGCACAAATCTGAAACAACTCCCGGCGTCCGTCCGCCTCGCGGGCCAAAAAATCTACCTCGTATCCTTGTGGGGTGCGGACATAGGTTACCTCACGCCGCCGCCGTTCCAACTCGACCAGCACCGCGGTTTCCAGGGCGTGTCCGATGTTGGCCCGGCCCGTGCGGTCGAAGACGGGAATCAGACCGGCATCCACCGGATACGCCTTGCGCGGATTCGTCATGCGCTGGCGCTCGGAATTCGACTCCATCCACACGGTGCGCACAAGAAAGCAGTCTTCGAGGTGACCAAGCAACTGGTGCACCGTATCCCTGGCGATGGCAATTCCCTGGGACCTGAGCGCGGCGTGGAACTTCTCGACGCTGAAAGACCCGCCGGCGTTCCCGAGCAACTGACGAACGAGCCACCGGAGCCCAACGACGTTGCCTACGCCGTGACGTTCCACCACGTCGCGAAGCACCGCCACGTCAACGTAGTCCCGCAGCAACTGATGCCGCGGCGCGGCTTCCAGTCCCTGGGCTTCCGGAAACCCACCGGCAACCAGCCACGCCGCGAACTTCTGCTCCAGGCGCAGGCGCTCGCGTCGAGACAGCACCGCTGCATGCTCGGGAAGCTCCGTTCCCTGGTGGCGAAGGGCTTCTTCGAACCCGAACGGGTGAATGAGCACCTGCCAAGCCCGTCCGCGCAGGGCCGTAGCGATTTCGCGCGACAACAACGCGGCTGAAGAACCGGTGACGAACACCTGCACGGCTTCCGTATCCAGCAACCGGCGCACGAAGCGTTCCCAGCCGGGAACCAACTGGATCTCGTCAAAGCACCACATGACGGGGGAACGGTCCGGTTCCGCCGTCGAAAGCCGCTGGTGTTCGTCCAGGAGGAAATCCAAATGGCGTCCCTCCAGGCCGGCGAGCCGCTCGTCCTCGAACGAAACGTAGGGAGCCCGGGACGGAGCGCCGCCCGCCGTCATGAACTCTTGCCGCAACTGGTGCAGAAACGTGGTCTTGCCGGCCCGACGCATGCCGACCACCGCCGTCGCTTTGGCGGGAAACCGGGTGAGCCCGTAAACCCGACGGGAAGTGTGAGCGGGAGGCGATGATTGCAAAGAACCAGCGAGTTGTTCCGCCAGCACCAGCCGAAAGATGTTCTGTGACGCCTGCAAACCAGACTCTCCTTTTGGAAAGGAGAGTCTAGCCGCAATCTCTCCTTATGAAAAGGAGAGCCTGGTGAGAATCTAAGCGGGCTGATCACTCAACGCCCGGTGCACCGCCTGCACGATCCGTTCCCTGTCGGGGACGAAGGCATTCTCCAGCGGCGGGGCACACGGCACCGGGGCGTTGGGGGCGGCGACTCGCAGGACGGGGCTGTCGAGGTAGTAGAAGGCCTGCTCCTGCACCCGGGCGGCGACTTCCGCGCCCACCCCGCCCTGCTCCACCGCCTCGTGCACCACGATCAGCCTTGACGTCTTCCTGACCGACTCCACCAGGGTGGCGACATCCAGCGGAACCAGGCTCCGAAGATCGACGACCTCCACGGAAACCCCCTCGCGCGTCAATGCCTCCGCCGCCTCCAGGGCCGGCCCCACCATCTTGGAGACCGCGGCCACCGTCACGTCGTCGCCTTCCCGGAGCACCGCCGCCTGGTCCATGGCGAGGCCGCTGCCGCCCTCGGGCGCCTCGGCGCGGGAGAAATACAGCGCCCGGTGCTCGATGAACAGCACCGGGTTGTCGTCGCGGATGGCGTAGCGCATGAGGCTCTCGGCGTCGGCCGGGTTCGACGGCATGACCACCTTGAGGCCCGGCACGTGCAGGAACCACGACTCCAGGCTCTGGGAGTGGTGGGCGCCCATGTTGCCCTGGACGCCGCACTGGACCCGGACCGTCAGCGGGACCTTGAGCTGCCCGCCGGACATGTAGTGCAGCTTGGCCGCGTGGTTGACGAGCTGGTCCATGGCCAGGGTGATGAAGTCCACGAACATGATCTCCACCACCGGGCGCAGGCCCGACAGGGCCGCGCCGATGGCCACCCCCATGACCGTGCCCTCGCTGATGGGGGTGTTCACCACCCGGTGCGCGCCCAGCTCCTCGGCAATCCCCTGGGTCACCCCGAAGGGGCCTCCCAGCGCCACGTCCTCGCCCAGGACATAGACCGAGGGGTCCTCCCGCATCTCCGCCAGCAGTCCCGAGCGGATGGCTTCCAGATAGCTCAACTCCGGCATGTCCACCTCACGCGCACACTTGCGTCGCGGTTTCCTCGGGCTCCGGCCAGGGAGACGACAGCGCGAAATCCGCGGCTGCCTCCACCAAGGCCCGCGCGTCGCTCTCGGCCGTCTCGAAGTCCTTGACGGAGGCGGCGCGCCGGCGCTTCAGCACCCGCGTGAAGCGCGCGATGGGGTCCTTCTTCTTCCAGTCGGCCAACTGCGAAAGCTTCCGGTACTTGCCCGGATCGCCCTCGTAATGCCCGCGGAGCCGGTAGGTCAGGCACTCGACGAAGGTCGGGCCCTTGCCGGCGCGGGCGTTGTCCACGGCCCGGCCCATGGCCTTGCGCACCGCCAGGATGTCGTTGCCGTCCACGGTGGCGCTGGGGATGCCGTAGGTGCCGGCGTGCTGCGCCAGCCGCTCCACCCTGGTGTGCGCGGAGAGCGGCGTAAACTCGGCGTAGCCGTTGTTTTCGCACACGAAGATCACCGGAAGCTGCCACAGGCTGGCGATGTTCAGGGACTCGTGGAAAGGACCCGTCTGGCCGGCGCCGTCGCCGAAGAACACCACCGCCACGCGCCCGGCGCCCTTTTCCCTGGCGGCGAAGGCCGCGCCCAGGGCCAGGGGTACGGTGCCCCCCACCACGCCGCTGGCGGTGACGAAACCTGTTTCCGCCGCCACCACGTGCATGGACCCGCCCTTGCCACGGCAGTAGCCGGTGACGCGGCCCGCCAGCTCGGCCATGAGCCGGTTTACGTCCGCGCCCTTGGCGATGGCGTGCCCGTGGGAGCGGTGGCCGCCGTAGACCACGTCGTCAACGTCGAGCAGGCCGCACACACCCACGGCCACGGCTTCCTGCCCGATGCCGAGGTGGAGCAGCCCGACGATCTCCCGCGCCGCGTAGAGCCCCGATACCTTCTCCTCGAAGGCGCGGATGACCCACATGCGCCGGAGCAGCGACAACAGCTCCTTGTCGTCGTCCCGGCGCGCCGCCGGCTTCGTTGTCCCCCGCCTCGCTGCCTTCATGTGATTCCTTCCTTCCGCCGGCCTATGGGAACCTTCACGGATTCCTGCGCTCCCTGTTCATCCTAGTGTCCAACGGGACCCTCGGGCCGTCCAGCGCCAGCCGGCGGAACCGTGCCCGGTCGATCTTGAAATTATGGGCGTCGGTCTCGGGCCACTGGTAGAACGCGTCCGGCACCTTGTAACGCGGCAGGGTCTGCCCCAGCCACTCCGCCAGCGAGGGACCGTCGGGGCAACTCCCGCGCGGCTGCACGAACGCCACGCAGCGCTGGCCGAACTCCTCGTCGGGGATGGGTACCACCACCGCCTGCTGGACGCCGTCGTGATCGGTCAGGACGCGCTCGATCTCCTCGGGATGAATGGTCTCGCCGCCGGAGAAGAACCGGTTGTCGCGCCGGCCGATGACCGTCAGGTACCCGTTCTCGTCGACCCTGCCGAGGTCCCCGGTAGCGAACCAGCCGTCGCCGGTCAGGGGCCGCCGCACCTTGCCGCCGTCCACGTAGCCCATGAACAACGTCTCTCCGGCCAACTGGATCTCCCCCTCTTCGCCGATACGCAGCCTGCGGTGCGGCAGCAGCTTCCCCGAGGTGAGCCGCTGGGCCGTGGTGGAGCCGGGCCCGGTGGTGGCCACCTGCGAGGCCATCTCGGTGCAGCCGTAGCTGGCGAACACCGGCAGGCCGCGGGCGGCGGCGCGCTCCAGCAGCTTCAGCGGCACCGGGCTGCCGCCCAGGATGATGTAACGGAGCGAAGGGTAGCGCACGGATTCGGGTTGTTGCAAAAGCCGGTGCAGTTGGGTCACCACCACCGACAGGTGCGTGACCTCGTACCGGCCCAGCACCGCGTCGAGGGGCTCCCCCCGGTCGGGCATCACCACCGTGGAGCCAGCCAGCAGGGACCGGAACAGGATGCCGAGCCCGCCCACGTGATACAGCGGCAGGTCCAGCAGCCAGCGGTCGCCGGGAGCAAGCAACAGGTTCGTGTTGGAGCCCAGGGCATTGTAGTAGTGGTTGCCGTAGGAGTGAAGCACGGCCTTGGGGGTGCCGGTGCTGCCCGAGGTGAACACGATGGTGGCGGGGCGGTCGAGGGGCATGGTGCAACCCTGGGCGGCCGCGCCCGTGGACTCTTCGCCGGACGTCAGGTCGCGGCCCTCCACGATCCGGACGTCGCCGGTCAAATCCCCCATTCCCTCCTGCTCCGTGTCCTGCACTACCAGCTTCCGGCAGTCCACGCGGCGCAGAAGGTCCGCCACCGTACGGTGCGGGAGTCGCGTGTTCATGGGACAGCACACCGCCCCCAGACGCAGGATCGCCAGCAACCAGACGAGGTAGTCCGGACTGTTGGGAGCGAGAATGGCCACGCGCTCGCCGGGGTTGCATCCCGCCCGCAGCAGCGCCGCCGTCGCCCGCGCCACGCGCTGGTGGAACTCCGCGTAGGAGACGACACGCGCACCGCTGACGATCGCGGGCCGGTCAGCGTGGCGCTCGGCCGCTTCTTCCAGGGGGCAGCGGATCTCAGTCATGCCGAATCTCGCTCAGCCTCGATTCGTCGATGCGATGCGCCCGGGCCGCGGCTTCGCTCCACTCGACGGCACCGGCGCGGAACGGAATACGCGGCTCGACCACGTCGGCGTCGAGCCAACGATAGGTGTCGAGGCCCGCGGGCACAGTGTCTCCCGTGGAAGCCCAGACGAGCTCCGCCAGCGCCAGCAATCCGACGCCGCTCTCGAAGCAACTGCTCACCACCGGGCGGATGTTCAACGCCGCCGCCTTGGCCACCCATTGCCTGGCGCTGGCGAGGCCGCCCAGCAGCGTCGGCTTCAACACCACGGCGCCGACCTCAGGGCGCCCTTCGAGATCGTCCGGCCGGAGATCCAGCAGGCTCTCGTCCAACGCCACCGGAATGCCGGTGGCATCGAAGAATTCTCGCAGGTGCTCCGGCTCGCGCAACGGTTCCTCCAGGTATTCCACGCCGCTGTTGCCGATCTCCCGGCCGAACGCCGCTGCCTGCTCCAGGGTCCAGCTCCGGTTGGCATCGAGCCTGAGGGCCACGCCGTCGCCAATGGCGTCACGCACCACCCGGGTAAGCTCCGCGTCTTCAACCACCGGCCGGCTGCCCACCTTGAGCTTGACCGCCCGGCAACCCGAGTCCCGCAGCCGCCTTGCATCCGCGAGAACCTGCTCGCGGGAACCCGCCAGCAACCCGTTGATCGGGACCTTGCCGTCGAAGCTCGTCAACTCGGCCGCCGCCCCATCCACCAACCGCCGCGACACGCACGCCAGCGCCGTCTCGATCCCGAACCGCACCGCTGCCGACGGCGCCCGGGCCGGCTCGCACTCCAGGCACGATTCCAGACTGTCTCCCCGTGGATCGTATTCCACCCCCCTCAAGCGCTCCGCCCAAGCCGTCAACTCCAACTCGGCCGCGTCGATCGTCTCCCGACTGAACCCCGGCAACGGCGCCACATCCCCCCAACCCGCGGCTCCCGAATCCGATTCGATCCGCACCAGCACGCCCCTGCGCTCGTGAATCACGCCCCCCGCCAGCGGCAACGGCCCCGTCAACGGCAGGCGATATCGAAAGATCCGGCAGCTCGATAGGGTCACAGAATCCAACCGATAGAGAACACGGCGCTGTAAAGCAAGAGCAGGCGCGCGGTGTAGGCGAGGACGGGGTTGAGGAGCGGGCCTTCGGTAGTGAAGAGGCGACGGAATGCGGGCAGGGCCACCACAACCACAGCGGCGGCGGCGACCGAATAAGGGTGTTGTCCCGAGTCGAGGTAGAGCACCAGCGGCAGTATGCAGGCCACCGCTACGGCGATGATGTACTCGGCACGGGTGAAGCCCGGGCCGAAGCGCACCGCCAGCGTGCGCTTGCCGGTCCGGCGGTCTTCATCCGCGTCGCGGAGGTTGTTGACCGCGAGGATGGCCACGGACAGGAGGCCCGGGGCCAGGCCGGCGATGATCACCGTGGCGTTGACGGTCAGGGCCTGCACGTAGTAGGTCCCGGCCACCGCCACCGGGCCGAAGAAGATCAGCACGAAGAGGTCGCCCAAGCCCAGGTACCCCAGGGGACGGGGGCCACCGGTGTAGAGCAACCCAGCCGTCACTGACAAGACGCCGATGAGGGCGGCCGGCCAACCGCCACGCCAGATGAGGTACAGGCCTCCGAGCAGCGTCAGCGTCAGCACCACGAAGATGCCGCGCTTCATCATGCCGGGGGTTGCGAGTCCGGCCTGCGTGACACGCATCGGCCCCTGCCGGGCCTCGGTGTCCGCGCCCTTCTGGTAGTCGAAGAGGTCGTTGGCGAAGTTGGTGGCGATCTGGATCAGTACGGAGCACGCCAGCGCCACCAGCGCCGCAGGCGCGTGGAACCCGCCGTCGCCGAAGGCCATGGCGATGCCGATGACCACCGGGGAGATGGAGGCCCAGAGGGTCTTGGGTCTTGCCGCCAGGATCCAGACCGCGACGGCGCCTGGCGGCTCGGGGCGCGTGTCCTGTGCCACGGGGTGCCCTTGTCGTTCGCGGCCGGCTCAGGGACGCCTGGGAAACTTGGAAAAGTCGGGCTGGCGTTTCTCGACGAAGGCGTTGCGCCCTTCCTGGCCCTCTTCGGTCATGTAGAAGAGCATGGTGGCGTTGCCCGCCAGCTCCTGCAGACCGGCCTGGCCGTCGCAGTCGGCGTTGAACGCGGCCTTGAGGCAGCGGATGGCGATGGGCGACTTGGCGAGGATCTCGCGGCACCACTGGACGGTCTCCTCCTCGAGCCGCTCGTACGGCACCACCGCGTTTACCAGGCCCATGTTCAGGGCCTCCTGGGCGTTGTACTGCCGGCACAGGTACCAGATCTCGCGCGCCTTCTTCTGGCCGACGATGCGTGCCAGGTAGGTGGCGCCGTAGCCGCCGTCGAAGGAGCCCACCCGCGGGCCGGTCTGGCCGAAGATGGCGTTGTCGGCGGCGATGGTGAGGTCGCACATGACGTGCAGCACGTGGCCGCCGCCCACGGCGTAACCCGCCACCATGGCGATGACGGGCATGGGGCAACTGCGCATCTGGCGCTGGAAATCCAGCACGTTCAGCCGGTGCACGCCGGCCGCGTCCTTGTAGCCGGAATCGCCGCGAATTTTCTGGTCGCCGCCGGAGCAGAACGCTTCCTTGCCCTCGCCGGTGAGGATCACCACGCCGATAGTGGGGTCGTTGCGCGCCTCGTCCAGCGCCTGGATCATCTCCTCCACCGTCAGCGGACGGAAGGCGTTGCGCACCTCCGGCCGGTTGATGGTGATCTTCGCGATGCCGTCGGTCTTGTGGTACTTGATGTCGGTGTACTGCCCCGCCTCGGTCCATTCGATCATGGCTGTCCTCTAGCTTCCGTTTGGTTTCGAAGACAATCCCCGCGGGGTCTCACCCGCGGGAGACAAGGAACTCCCACAGGGTGCGGGAGAACGCTTCGGGGTTCTCGAAATGCGTGTTGTGGCCCGCGTCCGGGATGATCACGAGCCTGCCCTTTTCGGAGAGGCTTACCATATCCTGCATGGTTTTTCTGTAGCGGGAGTCGAGCTCGCCGGCCAAGGCCAGCCACGGAAACGGTATCCCAGGGAGGAGCGGCCAGAGCGAAGGCTGGGAGCCCGTGCCCATGGAGCGGAGGGAACGGGCGAGGCCCGCCGGGTCGTTTTGCCGTCGCCGTTCCATCAGCCCGGCGAAGCGTGTTTCGTCACCGCGGATGGAGTGGAACAGCGGTTGCCGATACCAGTCTTCCAGGAAAGCGTCGAGTCCTTCGCATTCCAACTCTGATGCCTTGGTTTCGTCCCACCTCCGCCGGCGTTCGCGTTCCTGCTCCGACGCCAGCCCGGGAGACCCCGATTCCACGACCAAGGCGCGGCAACGGTCCGGGTGGGTCAACGCCAAGTAGAGCGCCAGCCGCCCGCCCATGGAGTAACCCACCGGCACGCACTGCCCTACGCCCAAGTCGTCCAGCACCGCCAGCAACGTGCGTGCTGTCTCGGGCATCGGATAGAGGCCGGCCGGGCAGCCGGCGCTCAGCCCGTGGCCCGGAAGATCCACCAGGATGCACCGGCAGTCCGGCAACGCCTCCACCGTCTCCGTCCAGTCCCGCCCCGAGCCCATGAAGCCGTGAAGGAACAGCAGCACGAACCCGTGGTCCGCGTCTCTGCCGCAAACACGGATCTCGTAATGAAGTCGACGCGACTCGGGCAATTTGAACTCCTGAACGCCGGCGGACGGTCCGGCGGCTTGACAGCGAAACGAGACTTACAGTTTTCTTATTCGGCGGACGACGTCGCGGAGTGTGCTGTTCGACCCGGAAGAAAGGTGGAGGTCGACCGCTCTCAGGAGATCCCTTCGGAACGCCGTTATGTTTGCGAATACCGTGGCCGCGGAGACGCCGAATTCCACGGCGAATTCGCATGCCTGACGCTCCAACTCGACACTCCCCATACTGTAGACGAGGGCCTCACCGTTCATCCCGGCATCGACGGTCCGCCCAAGGTCAATAAGGTCCGAGAGTTCTTTATCGGGATACGCTTTGAACAACCACAGAAGATCGTAGAGGTCCTTTTCGCTGCACCTCGAAACGAGCGACGCCGCCTTCATGGCGAAGAGGGTCGGCAAACCGGCCACGACGACGCCACCGGCGGCGTTGGTTTCGGCGATATCAAGGAGTCGCTCGTCGAGAACCACGTCCACCGTGAAACTGAGATCTTCGAGACCGCAGACGGCCCGGTAGTACTGGTTGCTTCCACTCCTCTCATCGAACTCGACTCCGATGGACCTTAGGGAACGAACGGCCAAAACGGTTTGCCTGAACGAAACGGCATTGCCCGTGAACAGGTCGAGGTCGTCCGACCGCCGATGCGCCGCATAGAAGCCGGCCAACGCGGTGCCGCCAACGAGGAGACAATCGCTTATTCCCTGTGCGAAGACATGCCTGAGAGATGCCAGCAGCGGCGGCGACAGGACCCGATCCGCTAGAGACGGGTCAAATCGTGATGAACCTTCCATACGGTGTCGACCTCCTCGCGCTTCGCTGGAGCCAGATGCTTGCGGATTCCGCGGTATGCGCGCCATACCCCCATGCCCAGGACCGCCGCCGCCTCGTAGATGCCTCGACATTCGATGAACCGCGCGACCGCACGCGGCCGTGATCCGGCCAACGCGACCAGGAAGCTATAGATGTCAGGGTATGAGCGATCCCAGCAGAACTCTGCGTAGAGCCGCCGTACAGTGGCGGGATCCGAGATACCGGGGAGCGGTTTGAGGAATTCGGCCGGGTCTACACCGAGTCCATCACTCAAGTTCAGGAGATTGGCAACGTGCAGGTTTTGGAAATCGTCATCCTGCGTAAACCAGAGAGAAACGGCCTGGCGGCTCACCCCCGCGGCCCTGGCCACGTCGGACCGCTGGTAACCCTTCTTCGCCATCACCGTCTTGAGCACGCTGAGGTACACCACTCCCATCATGATGCCCCTTGGACGGAGTGTCAAGTGTACTTGCACATTGCCTGGTCGACGCGCGGGCGGGCAAGTCGAGACGGTTACAGTCCTTCCAAAGCGGTTTTTCGCAGGCTCAGGTGAAGGTCGTAGTTGTCCCGGCGCCCGGTCCGTACCTCGATGACGGTGGCTCCGCTCCGGTGCCGGGCCTGTTCGTAGACGCCGACGAACTCGTCTACCGAGGACGGCTGCGCGTATTCCAGACCGAACAACGTGGCGGCGTGCTCGAACGTCATGCCGTGGGGGGCGCCGAAGTAGCGCTCGAAGACGTCGCCAAAGCGGGCGACGGGCAGGAACGAGAATATCCCGCCGCCGTCGTTGTTCAACACGACGATGACGAACGGGGTATCGAGGGTCCGGCACAACCTCAACGAGTTCAGGTCGTGCAGAAACGCCTGGTCGCCGATCATGAGAGTGGCGCATTTCCCCAGGCCACGGGCGAATCCGGTGGCGGTGGCGATGGTGCCGTCGACGCCGCTGGCGCCCCGGTTGGCCGCCACGACGGGCGGCTCCGGTCCCGCGCAGCCGAAGGTGTCCACGTCGCGGACGGGCATGCTCGACGCCAGGTACAACCCCTCTCCCGCGCCGATATGGCGCGACACGAGCCATGCGACGTTCGGCTCGCTCAAGGCCCGGTCCCGCGAGAACAGCTCGTCGAAGCGTCCCCCGACGTGTTCGGAGGCGCGCTGCCAGCTCGCGAGCCAGCCGGCGTCCGGCGCCCCGCCGGCTTCCCCGGCCACGGGGGCGTTCACTGCATCTCCCGCCCCTCGGGGACTCCCGACCACGGCCTTCAAGGCCCTGCAGAACTCCGCCACCGGGAGCTGGAACCGCCTGGTGGCACGGTGAATGGGGTCCTGGCGGTCCGGGTGCTCGTCCACCACCACGTAGTCCTTCGGCGGCGCCGCCTCCAGGTGGTCCGGAAGCCGCCTGGAGGTCCACCGACCGCCGAGGTGGATCACGGCCTCGATGGGATGGCGTCGCATGAACTCGGACGAGCCGAGCAGGACGTCGTGGTAGGGCACGGCGGTGCCGGGCCGGCTGTCCAGCCGGAGCCCCGAGGTCACGTCGGGAAGAAGCGGCCAGCCCAGCACGTCGGCGAGACCGGCCACCGCCGCGCGCGCCTCCGCATCGGCCAGCCGGCCGGCCACGAGAAGGCCGCGAGGACGGCGCGCGGCCAGCTCCGCTACCTCTGCCAGCATCTCCGGATCGGGGCGGGACGGCGCGCGGTCGTAACGGCTGTAGGCGTGGCTGCCGTCGCGCCATGACCGCACCGGTTCCAGATACGCTTCGAAGTCCCCGCCCTGCTCCGTGGGGGCCAGCGGTTCCCGGAACATGCAGTTGGTGTGGACCGCGCCCCCGGACAGCCCGCTGCAGCGGCTCACCGCCTGGTCCACGGTGGTCAGCACCACCGCCGGATCGATGTCGGTGGAAGGGCACGGGAGGTTCGCCGACCACTCCACGTACGCGCCGAAGAACTTCACCTGGTCCATGGTCTGGTTGGCGCCGGCGTCGTGGAGTTCCGGGGGCCGGTCGCCGCTCAGCACCAGCAGGGGGATGTGCTCCAGCGACGCCTCCACCACGGCGGGCCACACGTTGGCCAAGGCGCTGCCCGAGGTGGTGATGACCGCGGCCGGTGTTCCCGTCACGCGCCCGTATCCCAAGGCATGGAAAGCCGTCCCGCGCTCGTCGTAGTGGACGATGGCCCGAGCCCGATCGTTTCGCGCCACCGCCACCACCAGTGGCGTGCTGCGCGATCCCGGAGCGATGCAGAACGTGTCGACGCCGTTGCGGACGAGCTCCTCGACCAGCAGCGCCGCCCACAGGTGGTTCAGGTTGGGGGCTTGGGTCATCGCGGAAGGTTCAGGGCCTGGGTGAAGTGGCTGATCTTGTAGTCCAGCTCGTCCCACTCCTCCCCCGGCACCGAGCCGGCGACGATTCCCGCGCCGGCAAACACCGAGAGCGCAGAGCCCTCCACCAGCCCGGAGCGGATCGCCACCGCGAACTCGGCGCTGTCACGCCCTACCCAGCCCACCGGACCCGCGTACCAGCCACGGTCGAAGGGTTCCCGCTTCTCGATCTCCCTGACCGCACGATCGGTGGGGTAACCGCCGACAGCCGGTGTCGGGTGCAGCGTCTTCAACAGCTCGGCGTCGCCGACGCCGTCCCGGAGCACGCCCTCGAAGTTGCTCATGAGATGCTGGCACTGGTGCAGCTTCACCACCGACGGATCGGCGCCTGCGTTCAGCGAGCCGCACAGAGGCGCCAGACTTTCCCGGATTCCCCGGACCACGTAGTCCTGCTCCCGCCGCTCCTTGTCACTCCCCATGAGATCCCGTTCCAGTTGCCGGTCCAGGGAAGCGCCGTCGCCGCGCGTCCGTGTGCCGGCGATGGCGTCGCACAGGATGCGCCGCCCCTCCCGGCGGTACAACCGCTCGGGCGGCACCCCGAGGAATCCCCGGTCGGCAGCCGGCACGAAGCAGAACCGGTAGCAGTGCTCCGCTGCCGGCAACAGGGCCTGAAGGCAGGCCAAGGGATCCAGTTCCGCCGCAAACCCGAAGATCGATTTCCGGGCCAGGACCACCTTGCCGACGGAGTTCTTGGAAACGAGATCCAGGGTGTCCGTTACGGCAGCGTCCCATGCGGCGCTGTCCGGCAGGTCCTCGCGAGCGGTGGCCACCGGGTGCGGGCAGACAGCCCCGGGGACCGGGGAGACCAATGCATCGACCTCCCTCATCAGGTCGTCGGCCGCATCGGCCGAGCGCAGCCACTGGCAGGCGAGCACGCTGTCCGCACCCCGTTGGCTCAACTCGAATCGCGGCAGCAGGAAACGGTAGCTACCGAAGTCCCGCCAAGTTTCATCCGAACCGCCTTGGCCGTTGAAACGCATGCCGCCGAAGTACCTCGCCGCCGTTTCCCCGCCCTCAAGCCGACGTCGCAACCGCTCGAACAGCAAGTCGGCGCCGTCCGAGTTCGCACCCGCGAGGAGATCCGCGGCGCCGAGACCGGCCACTTCATCCCCGCCATCACGGTCGGCCCAGTACATCCTGGTGGCGGAAGGCACCTGCGCCCGCAGCCATACAAGCGCATCCGTGGAAGGGATCACGGTTTCCACCCGGACGAAGCCGGACGGTCCGCTCCCGGCGCACTCCCGGCGGATCGTCTCCCGCAGCTTGGCTGAAAAATTGTCCCCTCTTTGATCCGTTCCGACCTCCAACGATACACCCGAGTTCAATTCAGAATGATTCATGGGCCCTGCCCAACGACGTTATCAGATCGGGCTGAAAGCGGCGAGAGGAGAGCCGGAGCGCCCGCGTCCGGACACTACAACCATTGCCCCTCCATTGCGGACACCGGACACAATCCCTTAGGAATGTAAAGATAATCGTTACTGCAAGGAGATCCCATGAGTCGACTGCAACGTGCCGCTCTCATCCTCGACGCCGCCGATCAATGGAAGCAGCGATGTCTGCTCAACGGCGGCTCGGTGTTCACCGACGAGCGGCTCTGGACCCGGGAATGCTTCGAGCAACTCCGTACCCACTTCGTCGAGCGTCCCGACACAGGAAACGATTCGTTCGATGACAAGCTGCGGCGCCAACTTGAGCCCGCGTCCCCGGAGGCTAAGCGGCTGTGGGCGGAAATGACGTGGCTGTATTTCCTGATCGTCAGCGGGGTGAAAGGCGCAACGAAGCTCGACAAGATCAGGACGGTCTGGGAGTCGTCAGGAGCGGCGCTGCCCGAAGATCACTGGGCATTGGGCGACGTCCTGGAAGGAGGGCTCGTTTATCCAGGCATGGCCTACTTGGGACAACAATGGCGTCAGTTCACATTCATCATCACCCTGATGCTCGACTGGAGTTCACGTTCGCTCCAGGACCGGGAATCGCTGCTGAGTGATTCCTGGGTTTTCGCGAAGTGGGTCGATAGTCACACAGAGGGCCGCCAGCGGCCGTTCCGCCATGCCCTGTTGTTCCTGTTGTTTCCGGACGCGTTCGAATCCATCGTCTCGCCAAGCCACAAGAAGGCCATCGTCAAAGCCTTTTCAGCCGAATCCGGCGAAACGCCCGCCATAGAAGGCATGGACCTCATCGACCTCGACAAGGCACTGCGGGCGGTAGTCAGACGGCTTCAAGACGAGCGTCCGGGTGAGGAAATATACTTCTACGAGCCGCCCTTGAAAGACCGTTGGCAAGACGATCCGCCACCGTCGCCGTCGAGCGATGAGCAGTGGTACCGCGACCGTTTCGGCACGGCGGACGTGTGGGGCATCGGGGCGGGCAGAGGTGCGCGCTTGTGGGTAGATTTTCACGAAAATGGGTTTGCGGCCATCGGGTACGACGAACTCGGTGATCTTGGTGAATACGACTCCAAGGACTCCATCCACAAGGCGTTGATAGACAACGGCCGCGGGCAAAATCCCAGCAACCATTCACTCGCCGCGTGGGAATTCGTGCACGAAGTGAAGATCGGCGACATCCTCATCGCGAAGAAAGGACGTTCCGTCGTTCTGGGATGGGGAACGGTGACCGGTGGTTATGCGCACCACCCCGAGCGAACGGAATACCGGAACCTCCGGAAGGTCGAGTGGCACCCGTGCAATCCGCCGGTCACCTTGGCCGAGCCGATGACTATCAAGACCTTGACTCGGTTCACACGCTTCAAGAAGTGGCTGCGGGAGGCCTTCCAGTTGATTGATGCGTATACAGTAGTTCCGCTCCCGCCTGGCCCGGAACCGTACGACATCAAGACCGCGCTTACCGACCTGTTTGTCGAGGAATCACAGTTCCGACGCATTCTCGACTCTACGACACTCCGCAAGAACCTGATCCTCCAGGGGCCGCCGGGAGTCGGCAAGACGTTCATTGCGAGGCGAATCGCGTGGTGCCTGATCAAGCACAAGGACTCACGGCCCGTCGAGATGGTGCAGTTCCATCAGTCCTATGCCTACGAGGACTTCGTTCAGGGTTGGCGGCCAACGGAGACCGGCGGTTTCAGGTTACGCGACGGGGTGTTCTTCGACTTCTGCAAGCGTGCGGAGCAGGAGCCGGAGACGCCCTTTGTCTTCATCATCGACGAGATCAACCGAGGCAACCTGTCGAGGATCTTCGGGGAGTTGCTCATGCTCATCGAAGCGGACAAGCGCGGCCCTGCGCATGCAATCGCGTTGACCTATGGCAATGCGGGACAGCGGTTCAGCGTCCCGGACAACGTGCACATCCTGGGACTCATGAATACCGCCGACCGATCCTTGGCAATTGTCGACTACGCACTGCGCCGCCGGTTCGCGTTCGAGACGCTTGAGCCCGCGTTCGGCACCAGACAGTTCCGGGAATTCTTGCTGGAAACCGCCGTTGAGGCCCTCGTGGACCGGATAGACCGGAACCTGTCGGCCCTCAACGAGCATATCCGTGAAGACAAGGACCTCGGCCCCGGCTTCCAGATCGGACACAGCTACTTCGTGCCCAAGGAGAAGGAGTCGGTAAACGAGCAATGGTACCTGGGCATCATCGATACGCAGATCGCGCCCCTGCTGCGCGAGTACTGGTTCGACCGGCCCGAGCAGGTGGACAGAATGGTCGAAGAGTTGCGCCGGTGACGGACAGAAAGATTCCCATCGCCAACGTCTACTACCTCCTGTGCTACGCATGGAGCCATGTCGAGGAGCGGGACGTGGTGCGGCTGGAGGAGTTGGACGGGCTGGAAAGGTTACACGATCTCCTGGGCAAGGTGTTGGCAGAGGGGACCTTTCGGTTGATCCGCAGCGGCGTCGACCGCGGCTATCGGGAAGTGCGCGAGGACCTCGCCGGCATCCGCGGGAAGATCGCCGTGGGCGAGACAGTAAAACGGGCGCTACGCGCTCGCGGACAGGTCACTTGCGAATTCGAGGAGCTGTCCCACGACGTGCTGCACAACCGTATCCTGCGCTCCACGCTTAGGTCCCTCCTGCGACTTCCAGACTTGGACTCGAACGTGCGTGCCGAGGTTCGGAATGCCTATACGAAGCTGGACGGCGTGACCGTGGTGCGGTTGAATCGCCGGCTGTTCCAGCAGGTGCAGCTCGACCGCAACCGCCGGTACTATCGTTTCCTGTTGTCCGTCTGCAGGCTCATTCACGAGCAGTTGCTGGTTGACGAACAGTCCGGAGAGGCGAGATTCACCGGCTTCAGCGAAGAACGGATGGACAAGCTATACGAGGACTTCATCATCGAGTTCTATCGGCGCGAGCAGAACCGCTACCGAGTCAACCATGGCGGGCGCGGGATCAAGTGGGATGACAAAGGGACGCCCGAGAACCAACAGTTCAGGATTCCGCGAATGGAGGCCGACGTTATTCTCGAAGGACACGATCGGCGGATCATCATGGATGCAAAGTTCTACCGCGAGGCGTTGCGGAGCCAGTACGGCGGAGAACCGAAAATGCGGTCGGCCCATCTCTACCAACTCCTGGCTTACCTGCGAAATCGCGAGGCCACCGAGCTGCCGGGGCCGACGCACGAAGGGATACTTCTCTACCCCGTGGTTGACGCACGGGTGACGGCAGACGTTCGCTTGGAAGGCTTTTCAATTCAGGCCCGGAGTATCGACCTTGCCCAGGACTGGCGCAACATCCACGACGACATGTTGTCCTTGATTGCGTAGGTTATCGGATCACGTATCAGCGGATCATCCGAGCGCGGGCTTCCGGTTCACGGATCAAAGTCAGTTAGCAGGGAAAAGGTCTGCCTGACCAGTGGAGATCTGAAGCTGCCCGTTTGGGTCAAAAGGATCGTCGATCGGCCTCGGGAGGCGCAACCTCCGGCGAATTTCTGCCACCGTTGGGGCCGCCGTATAGAAGCGACCCCGCTTTTCGCCCTCCGAAACAAGGAGGTTCGCATCCACGAGCGTCTTCAGATCACGGCTGGCAAGATTGTTGGATACATCCGCACTCACTCGATACGACGCGTTCCTTACCTTGCTGCCGAAGGCTGCCTGGAGCAGCGCCATGGCCGTGCGCTCAGGAAACCCTCTGGACTCCACCAGGTTCATGAGCTCCGCATAGACCCTCTCCAACTCTCGGGTCCGGCGAAGAAGGGTTTGTGCCTGCCGGTAATGGCCAGCCAAGCAGAAGCGAACCCACGGCTTGGCATTGCGCCGTGGATTCCATGCGCCGCCGCCGACCTCCGCCAACACATTGTAGTAGTCCTGTTGATTGTGCCCGATGTACTCCTCGATGGAAGAAAAGGCTGGCGCCACAATCCCGTCGCCAGCCAACACCGCGGTATGGATGCATCTGGCCGTTCGCCCGTTGCCATCCGTAAACGGATGCAGCAGCGCCAGGTTCAGATGCGTCATGGCCGCGCGCAGAAAGACGGAATCGACCTCAGCATGGTTCACGTAGTCCAGCAGCTCATGGATAAGCGGCTCCAGTTGGTCACGGTCCACCCCTTCGTGCACCACTTCACCCGTCTTGGTATTCCTGACACCGACCCAGCCAGGGCGGTATTGACCCGGATGTGACGCCATGTCCGACTGGCAGATCATGAAGTGGACGGCCAGGAGCACGTCCTCCGTGATAGTGAATGACGGGCTCTGCCGACGCTGGAGAATGTAGTCCATCGCCTCGCGGTAGCCGACGACGGCCCGCCACGTCCCGCGGTCGGTGTTTGCCGGGTCTTCACCGTCGATGGCGGCGATGGCATCCTCATCGGACACATTGATGCCCTCCACGCTGTTGGAGGCCATGAGAGCGCGAGCCCGGGTCATGCGGGCCAACAGACCCGTCCAGCGGCGTGGCGCCGTGACGACGTAGTGACGCAGATCGGCCCGTATCCGGGCCGTAGCGGCCTCTACTCGTTTCTCGTCATCATCCAGTTGGGGGTACGTGAACAACATGATTATATGCAGTTGACAACTGATATACCATCAGTAACTAACCGCTACAAAGTCAGTTGTCAACTGCATATGTTGCATGGAACAGAGTCTTTATCCGGCAAATCGGGGAGCAGACGCAAAACGGGCGGCCGGTAGCAATTGCATCTACCGGCCGCCCGTTCGCTCAACTCTGGATCCCGGGTCAAGCCCGGGATGACGGGGTGGGAACCCTGGGATGACGGATTGGGGCTAGTTCGCCGCCAACTCCTTCTTGATGTTGTCGATGAAGGTGTTGAGCATCTGGTCGGCCTTCTTGCGGATGATGGGCTGGCCGAACTCGCCGATCTTGCCGAGGATGTTGACGTCGGTCTCCACGGTCAACTCGGTTTCGCCGGCGCTCAGCTCCTTGAGCTCCATGGTGGACTTGCCGCGCATGGCGCCGGCCACGCGCCGGTCCTCGGCCTCGGCCCGGAGCGCCGCGCGCCAAGCGTCCTGGTCCTTTTCCTCCAGCACGATCTTGCCTTGCAGGCTCAATGCGATGGGGCCGACGCGGACCTTCAGGGTCCCCTGGTAGGTCTCGCCGTCCACCTGCTCGACGTCCTGGACTCCCGGGAGGCAGGTGGCGACCCTGGGGATGTCCATGAGAAGCTGCCACAGGGGCTCGCGGCCCGCGGGCACGGTTGCGCTTTGACTGAATTTCACTCGTTTCCTCCGTTGCTCAGGACGCGTTGGCGATGGCCTGTTCCAGCGCCCGCCTGACGAACACCGCGGCCATCTGCGTCTTGTAGGATCCCGAGCCGCGGAAGTCGCTGACCGGGTCGGTGTGCTCCTTGGCCTTCTCGCCAGCCTCCCGCAGGCCCTCCGGCTTCACCGGCTGTCCCCTGAGCACGTCCTCGGAAGCCGTGGCGCGGACGGGCGTGGTGTTGACACTGCCCATGGCGATGCGGACGTCCTGGATGGTGGACTTGGCGTCGTCGAGGGTGACCACCGCGGCGGCGCTGACGGTGGCATAGTCGTCGGCCGAGCGCGGCAGGAACTTGAGATAGGCGGCGCCGCTGTTGGCTGCCATGAGCGGCACGCTCACGCCGGTGACGATCTCCTCGGGATCGAGCACCGTCTCGTAGTAGTCGCTGAAGAAGTCCTCGGCCGCCACCGAGCGGGTGCCGCCAGCGGAACCCAGCTCGAAGCTCGCGCCCAAGGCGATGAAGGTCGGAGGCGGGTCCTGGTTGGGGTCGGCATGGGCCAGCCCGCCGCCCACCGTGGCCATGGTGCGCACCCGCTGCGTGGCCACGTGGTGGTAGGTCGCGCCCAGCACCGGAAGCTTGCCTTGCACCACGTCGGACGCATCCAGGTGGGCGTGGCTCACGAGGCCGCCGATGTGCACGCTGCCGTTGTTCTCCGATATGTCGCTCAGCCCCGCGACGTTGCGCAGGCTGATCACGCAGTTCGGCTGCAGGAGCTGCTGCTTCATCATGATCACGAGCGCGGTGCCGCCGGCGATGATCTTGCCGTCGGAGCCGAGCTCCTTCAGGTCCGCGTAGGCCTCTTCGAGGCTTCCGGGAGTGCGGTAGTCAAAAGCGATCATTCCTCAACCCCTTACTTGGCGAACTCGTGCGCCTTCTCGATGGACTCGATGATCTTGTAGTAGCCGGTGCAGCGGCACAGGTTGCCCATCATCCAGTCCTTGATCTCTTCCTCGTTGGGCCTGGGATTTTGATCCAGCAATGCCTTGGCCGCCACCACCTGGCCGGGGGTGCAGATGCCGCACTGGAAACCGCCGTAGGCGATGAAGCTCTGCTGCACCGGGTGCAACTCGCCGTTCTGGGCCAGCCCCTCCACCGTGGTCACGTCGTGGCCGTCGGCGAACACCGCCAGCGCCAGGCACGAACTCACCATCTCGCCGTCGACTAACACCGTGCACGCACCGCACACGCCCACGCTGCAGCCTTCCTTGGTTCCGGTGAGGCCCAGATCGTAACGGAGCAGATCCACCAACAGCCGGTTGGTGGGCACCTCTACCTCGTGCTCCGTCCCGTTGACGCGAAACTTGATCTTCTTGTCCATGAAAATCCGTCTCCGATCGTGAGATTGATTGACTGGCGGGGTCCGTGAAGATACCCGAACGACGCCCTGTTTATAGGAAGAATCCGGTGGGCGGTCAACCCCCGCCGGAGGCCGCCGGACTTCCTCGCGGGACCACCTCCACCGGCTTGTCCATGAAGCGGCCGATACGCTCCGCGAGCGCGTCGAGCCGCCTGCCGCCGCCCCGGTCGAGCAGCACCGACTGCGAACCTGGGAGCAGAAAGCGCAGGGAGCGGGCCGGGAAGGACTTCTGCCCGGCCGTGGAGCCGGCCACGGCGAAACCGCTGTAGACCTGGTCGTCGGCCACCCTCACCGCCCGGACCTCGTCGAACTCCAGCGTCAACCGGCGCCGCATGAACAGGCTGGTGCGGGACAGGTGGGCCTTGCCGGCGCGCCGGTCGATCCGTATCGTCCGCTTGAGGGTCAACAGGAACGCCACCACCCCGAACAGCACCACGTTCATGGCCGGGAAGTACCACAGGTTCCCCACCGCGCTGTCGAGCCCGTGGGCGCGGATGGCGAGAAATACCGGAAAGGAAAGCAACAGCAGGAAACAGGCGATGCCGAGGCACAGGAGGGCCGGGAAGCGGCCGCCGCGCCAGACCAGGTTCAACTCGTCGTCGCCCGAAGGTGTCTCGCGGAATCCCAGGCGGTTGCCGATGGATTCGAAGTGTCCTGGATCCCCTATCATTCGCGCGGGAGTGACGCCGCCCTCCGAGCCCGTCATTCCCGCGGAAGCGGGCGTCCAGGCAGGGTGAGCGACGGGAACGGGCTTTCTACTTCTCCGGCTTGCCCCCGTGCTTGCGCAACTCCCGGTCGGAGCGGTCGCGGATGTCCCGCTGGGCTCCCTGCGCCTGGGCGCGAATCTTCTCGTTGCACGGCTGGCAGATGCCGCCACTCAGCGGTACGACCTTGGCGCACACCATGCAGCGTCCCTCTGGCTGGCTCTCCATAAGCGCGTAGCTTATCGGAAAGCGCGAGGCGATCCAAGAAACCGCAACAGGAGTGCCGGGGCGGGGACGGGCGGGCTTGAAACCCGATCGTACAGCGTACGTCCTCCCTTCCAATCCGGCAATGTCTACCCGCATTCTCCTCAAGCGCTCGCCGTGGCCCGCCATACGGCGCTCACTGGGGTCAATTGGATTCTGGGAAATCAAGGGCTCTTACCCTGCACTTATCACCACCTCAACTCCGAGCATCTGCCCCGATATCAAGACATCAGGGGCGGGAAACGAAGTGCCTCCAGATCACATGCCGCGCGTGAGATCCAGAACTCGGCGGCAAAAGCCCTTCAATTCCTCATCCGATGATTCACCGCTCGGATCGTCCTCGACCTCCGCGTGGTGCTCCCCGCGCGAGTATTCGTTGATGTCACGCAGGTTCTCGATGACACCCTTGTACGGATGGTCCTCGGGCGCATCGTCAAGAAGTCGGATGATTTGCTCTAGGCTCGCGGCCTCGTGGAACAACCCGGGATCGCCACGCCGATAGAAGTCTTCACAGACCGTCCGAAGCCGCGTCCTAATGTAGCCCGCCTCGTGCGGCTCGCCCTCGACAAATTCCTCAATCTTCATGCGCTCTGTGAAATGCCGAGGCCGCGTCTCCGATTCGATGTCGTAGGGCGCGATCGTGATCATGCCAGGCGCGCCCGTTTGAATCGCGATGCACTTGATCTTGCTCTGCTCGATTTTCTCCCACAGCAACCGCAGGAAATTCTTGTCGTGGGACAGCACAACCGTCTGCGCAGCCCGGCCGCACAGTTTCCTGATCTCGATAACCGTGAACTGCCGCCGGAAGTTATCGAGGCTCGTGAACGGATCGTCCAGCACCACGATCGTCTCGCCCAGTGCCGGATCGGCGTTGAGCTTCGCGAGGAACAACGCCAGCGCCAAGGTCGATTTATCCCCCGCGCTCAGGGTGTTCCTGAAGCTCGCCTCTGCAAGGTTGTCGGACGCGCTGCGGGGCGACACTGGCACGTCATTGATCAGGATCTGGTAGCTCGCGGCAGGCTCTTTGCCCTGATAGTTCGGCTCTCGGTAGTCGATCTTGAATCCCGCGTTCAGGCGGCCGAGGTACGAATTGATGGTCTTCCCAAGGGTTCCTGTGATTACGCGCCCGTGCTCGTTCAGTTCCTTCTTTTCGTCCGCCTTCTCCTTCGCGATGCGCTTTTTTGTCGCCTCGTGTCCTTTCAGCTTTTTGATGACCGCGCCCGTCTCTCTTTCGTGTCGCCGCTTCGCAGCCTGCAATGTCTTTAGCTCTTTTTGAAGCCGCGGCAGGTCCGTTTCGTCAACTGACTCCTTCAGCGTCTTGATCTCTGCAACATGGGCTTCGATGACACCGTTCAGGCGGACAATCTCCTTGCGACCCTCGTCCCAAGCCGTGATTGCGGCCTCCACATCGCCCCCCGCCGCCGCCTCGGTCAGGTTCCCTTGCTTCGAGACGAACACGACATCGAGCAGCCGCGCGGCCGCTTCAATTCCCTCGATCACCACCTCGACACCTTCCATCACCGGCGCTTCGATCTGCCCCATCTCTTTCCAATAGGCACACCGTGTCTCGTTTTGCCCAACGATTTCCTCCACGCGGGTCCGATACTCTCCCTGTTCATACCGTCCAAAGGTGTCCCGTTTGGCTTTGACATCCGCAGCTAGCGCCTTGTAGGCGTCGCTGAAAAATTCCGCGTAGGAATCGACAAGGGTGCGGTCATCGAGCGGCTGACCGCAAAACGCGCACTCGTCCGCATCGACAAAGGCCGTCCCGCATTCCAGCCAGCTTTCGTGGGTCATCGCGCCACCGCTGCTCTTTTCCTCGTGCTTCGCGATATGCGCGCGTACGGCCATGGCCGCAGCTTCCGCGATGCCCTCGATCGTGCTGTGCAGGCTTTTCCTGAATTCCTCGGTTTCCATGGGTACAGGCAAAACACTTGGCTCACCGGCACCCTTCAGCTCCTTCGCGCGGCTCACGCGCTGCGCTTCGTTTTCCTTCGCCTCGATTTTCGCATCGACATCGGCGACTGCTTCAAGGGCCAGAAACTCCGTGCGCGTCATCCCTTCCGGCCCGACAGATCTCACGATGCCGTCCATCTCCGCCTCGACGACCCGCAACTGGCCATTGTTCTCACGGTTTTCGTTGTCCAGTTCGACGATTCGCCGCACGCGGCGCACACCTTCCTCGCCGACGACCATTCCGTACTGATTCTTTAGGTGTTCATTGGTGACGACATCCCCGGAAAACACGTTCTCGTTGACAAAAACGCTGTCATACACGGCGATGCGCGGCCTGATTCCGGTCCAGGCCCCATCCTTGAACACAGTGTTCTGATCCCCGAAGCGCACGACCGCTTGTTGTTCCGGACCGCCCGCAAGCGTTTTTCGACCGATCACAATGTCGGGATTATTCGTCGTCAGCGAGCGCAGCAGGTCGGCAAGTGTTGATTTACCCCAGCCATTTTCTCCGAAAACAAGCGTGCAAGAACCGAAGGTCGCCTCGGCAACCGACTGGCCTTTTTCAAAACGCCCAACGTTCTGGACATACTTGACCTCTCTCAGTAGCGTAACAGCAGGCACCACCTCCGCACCTGGCGCAACGTCTGCTTCATTCACATCGTCCATCGCTGTCATGTCACTCATAGCCATTGCTTTCAGCCATCAGATATTCCCGGATTCCCGGCATCGGTGTTCCAAGGCGTAGGACAGGATGGCAGTGGAGTAAAACTGAAGTGGGGATAGCCAACGGGGGCAGGCCTACGTCGCTCGTTCGTCAACGGAGTCTACTATATCCCGCACGTCTTGGTCCATCAAACAGCTGTTTGTCAAGGTATGGTCATTGACCGAGCTGTTCGCGTCTGACTCCCTAGAGCCCGGAGTGGTCGAGTCCAAACCACGGAGAACACCGTTGCGCCCGTAGTCAAGATACGAGTCGGTTCTTCTCGTCCCACCCCTCCGCGCACAACTATCTTGAGTTCCGCGTAACGAATTCTTCAACCGCCTCTACGACACCACCCACCGCCGGGTGCGGACCATCCTGCGCGCCGGATCGCTCGACCTGCTCCTGATGCCCGGTCTTACCTCGCATAGCTCTCGCTCACCGTCCTCGAAAGCCTCCCGGAGCCTCCCCACCAAGCGCGTCCCGGTCTTCCCGTCCCGCCGCGGGATTTCTCCGACGTCGAGAGTCACGCCCTCCTAACATGGCGTCAGGATCTCTTGTACCAGCACCCGGTCAGCATCAGAAGCTGAAGCACCGTCACCTCGTTCGCCGGACACCCCGTATCGACAATGTCTCGACATCTACGTCAATGGCCAATGCCGGCGAAGTAGAGGCCACCTAAACATCAATGTGCTGGCTAAGCTGGTTGCGGAGGCAGTATCGAACCTGCGCCCTCAACCTCACCACCGCCAAAGTACGGCGGCTTGCCCCAGAACATCCACCGCAGGATTGGTTGCTGGTGACGACCCACGGAGCAATGTGCCAAGGCCCGTGACTGCCCCCCGCTCGGCGACGCTTCGAAGACTATACGAGGGCCAACCCTAACCCCTCTAAAGAGATGAACTGAACAGGTCTTGCACTCCGCTGACTGCAAGGTTCCTGTCCACCGGCCGAGCGGGGCATGAAGCGACCTGAACCGCTCAAGGGCCTCGAGGTTTCAATCGCAGTTCGCCTTTGATAGAGTAAGCGAAAGCGTTTAGTTGGCCGCGCAACTCAACATGGCGAACGAAGGCGTGTTTGACATGAATGAAGGCGATCGGGCGCTATGGTCCTGTCGCTGAACGACAATCGAGATATGCTGGCCGGTTTCGACAGCGCTGGCTATGTTTGTACACGTGCGCCTACCTCGTCGACGAACCCCATACAGATTCAATGGTATGTCGATGGCCAGGACCGGTTCTATCGTCTCTGGTCCTTCGACATCACGCATGGTGGCGGTGGGCCAACGGTGCGGGACGCCGATGAGTTCCGCATCCAGATCACCAACGGGCCATCAATGGTGGCCGACTTCGACACGGATGGCGCGGTCGACCTCCTAATCGGATACTCGCGCGACCAAGATGCGATCGTCGCGTATGACCGCCGTTGGCTTGAGAACTGGACCAAAAAGAGGGAAAAAACCGGCTCCGGTGGCTCGCCTTCGGTTCAGGTGAGAATCGCAGATATACAAGCGGGGCACGACCATGGCATGCATAGGCTGACCAAACAGGCAAACTTTGGCGAGGCCAACATCGTGACGATGAGACCCGACGCCTTGCCCTCCTATCTTTATAGCCACGATGCCATCCTGCGAGGTGATATGTCGGCAGACGAAGCTCAAGAAACAGTCCCGCAGCCAAGTGTGACAACGATTGTCGACTATTGCCGTAGTCAGGGATTTCCGTTTGATCCAGATCTGATCGCCCGCTACGTGGCAGCGCTTCTGACTAAGCCCTTTGTAATTCTGGCCGGCGTGAGCGGCACTGGTAAGTCTAAACTTGCTGAGCTAGTCGCTGAGTACTATAGCACCACGCCGACGACCGGATCGGCTTCAAGGGTCCGTCCTGCCGCCGACGACCGTTTCGTGTTCATGCCGACCAAAGGCCCGCCTGACCCAACGCGTTTTGCTCTTGTTGCGGTGCGTCCAGACTGGACCGACCATCAATCGATCTTAGGTTTCGTGAACCCTATCACGGAGCGGTATGAGTCAACACAGGCCCTTGACTTGGTTCTACGGGCTGGCCAGACGCTTCACGCAACTGATGAGAAGCCCTCGGCACTTCGACATTTTATGCTGCTGGACGAGATGAATCTCGCGCGGGTAGAACACTATTTTTCGGATTGGTTGGCCTGCTCCGAAAGTCGCCGGATAGCAGATGACGGCTCGATTAGTCAGCAGTCGGTGCCCCTCCATCGTTCGAAGAACACGATGGAAACGACCCTTGCAAACCCGGACGGCTCGACGGAGACGCTTCCAGTGCCTGCATCGCTCGCCCTACCGACCAATTTGGTCGTAACCGGCACTGTCAACGTCGATGAGACGACCTATGGTTTCAGCCCTAAGGTGCCGACTACGCGGACATTCCGACTGCTGCCCACGAACATCTGATGACACTAAATGCGATCCTCGAAGAGGCACGGTTGCATCTTGGTTATCGAGCTGCCAACGAGATTGGCCTGTTCATGAAGCTCTATGATGCCCTTCTTCCTGAAGACCCGACAGATACCGAATGGGTGCGGGCACTTGATGCAGCGGTGCTGCAGAAGGTCCTGCCACGGCTGACGGGCAACCGAGCAAAGCTAGAAGCTCCGTTGGCGAACTTATGCGCCTTTCTGCGCGATTTAGTGCGTCCGGCATCGGATGTCCGTCTCAATGATTTCAATCCGACCGCTGAGGCCCGGCTACCGAGGGCTTTTAGGCGCGCGGTTGAAATGTTGGAATCACTCAGGAGTTTTGGTTTCGTCTCTTTCTTCAAGTGACAAGCACCGGCTGCCTTCGTCGGTCCGTGCCTTCACCTACCGAGTCCGCCGCGACGATCACCCACCGAGCATTGCGCTCCCCGGAGCGTCCGTCATGCTCATGGAACAAGTTGAATACTTGCTGGAGTTCGAGAAGGCACCGTCTAATGTCGATCAGCAGCGCATTATCGACCTTGGTGGCGAGTTCCTGCGAGATGACCTGGCTGTCCTTTCGTTCCGCAACTTTGTCGGCCGGACCTCTTTGGTAGGAGTCGGCATAGAGGTGGCCTCGAACAAGGTTGGGACTGAAGGGGTGTCCCGTATTCTCGAGGAGGTCTCCGCACTATCCGCGACACTGGTGTTCGGGTGGCGCTCCCCAACAGGTTTCGCGAGCATGCCCGACTCCACGCATGTATCACCAGTGCCCTATCATCAACTTCAGCTCTTACGCCAGATGATGCTGCACGAGCCAGCAGGGAAGCGGCTCCAGGATTGGCTTCACGTAATCGAACGGAATCCGACGCGGCGCTTCGAGTCTGAACGGTCGTTGGTGCCAGTGAATCGGGTACGCGGACTCGATCAGTGGGCGATTCAATCGATCTTTTCGAAGCTCGAACGACTGGTGCCCCTGCGTGAGGGCATCCAGATTGCAAAGGGTCGTCTAGCGCAGAAGCTGACGTTTGGCGCCCCGACGCAACCACACTTTCCTGTACGCGTGGACGCGCCACGCGGGCGACTATCCTTAGACACACCGGAGAATCGCTTCATCCGTCATGCAATTAGTGAATGCCTGGGGATCATCTATCGCTTCATCGATCACCCAAGACTTCATAACAGTCTCAAATCCGATTGCCGGACGATGCTGGCCCTGTTGGAACCCGTGGCGTCTGCCCCATTTGTTGCTGAAGCCAGCCGGTTGGTAGGTTTTCGGGCTCCGAGCCAAGCGCTAGCCAAGGCGGATGGGTATCGAGAAGTGTTCCAATTCTGGAACGACTTGACCAGGCACGTTTCACTTCCGCGAGGAGACGTACAGACGACACGGCTACTCGAGGGCCGGGACATGGCGACGCTCTACGAGTACTGGGCCTTCGTGAAGATCCTTGAGCGTACTTGCGCCATCACAGGAGGTACGCCAGCTGAACGGCCGGTTATCCGGCGAGACGATCTAGGCGAGAGCCTGCTTCTTGGAGTTACGACCGCCCTTGGCCCTGACCTGGAGATCGGGTTTAACCCAGCCTTCCGTCGCGCTAGTGGCACGGCCTATTCGACGCCACTGCGGCCGGACGTGACGTTGCGAGTCGGCGCGGCACTGCACGTCTTTGACGCCAAGTACCGCCTCGATCATTTCGACGCTGGAGAGCGTGATCCTGACGATGATCCAGCCACATACAAACGCGCTGATCTGTACAAGATGCATACCTACCGGGACGCAATTTCAGGCCTGAAGACCGCCTTCGTCGTATATCCCGGCACCGACTTTGTGTTCTTCGAGCGCACCGGCGACCGCCGTACACGGCCGGCAGATATAGTGAACGCCGATGGGGTCGGCGCAGTGCCTTTGCGCCCTACCGAACGCGATCCTGTGTCGTCGTTAGATGGACTCTTGGGGGTGCTGCTCACTGCCCCATGAACGAGTCCTTGATCCGATCCCACACACCGCGCACATCCGCGTAGTCGACAAAGATGGTGCTGCCGTCGGACGCGAGGCGGCGCATTACCTCTGCGTGAATGCCCTGGAGGCCGCGGCGCATGATCTGGGGGTCGCGGGCGACGGTCGCGACCAGCGCAGGCAAGTCGACGCTATCCCTACCATTGGATAACGCCAATTCCGTCAATCGCTTGGACTTGCGCAGATTGAACACGACATCGAAATGGGCGACGTCTTCAGATTCGGATCGGCCCTTGTAGCCCTTATGACTTTGCTGTCGGCGGTCGAGAGAGGCGGCTTCGTGGAAGGCAAAGCCGGCGCTGTCCGCGGCGTCTCGGATCGCCTGCCAGACATCGGCATCGGTATTGTGGAACACGACTGTTGCCCAGCCACCCGGCTTCAGGACTCGGCTAACCTCACCCATGGCTCCGCTGATCATCTCGGCATAGGTCGCCAGAGACTTGCCGCCGTTGTTGGGCGAGAGTGACCGATTGACGACGGCTTCTCTTGCAGAATCCGTAAGTCGCCCGAGCCACGACTCCCAAATGAGGTTACAGTCGGCATAGAAGATGTTGGAACCAAACGGCGGATCGGTGAAAACGTAGTCGATGGATCCCGCTGGAATAGCGTTGAGATCAGTGGAACTACCGAGCAGTATGGCCGGCAGCTCGGCACCGTGCGGACGATAAATTCGGTAGTAGCGCTGTAGCTGCTTGATCTTGTTGCGCATTACTTCAAGGACGTTTACTTCCGACGATAACTGAGGAATGTAGAGGGTGCCGGTAAGTGGCCTCTGACCGCCGCGAGCATTAAAGCGCCGCATTCTTGTGCCGTGCCATGCCGTATTGGTGAACGCGAACGCGAGCCCGCGCCGGACCCGATCGTTGGTCACTGCCATGATTTCCCGCCACAGCAAGGCGAGAGCCTCCAAATTGCGGGCCGTATAGAAATCGGCGATCGATCCAACTTCCTGTAGCTGGAGAGCGCAACGGATGTACATCTCGCGGTCTGCCGCCAGCGGAGTAGTCGGATACCATGCGTCGATTGTGTCGCGCCGAAACTCGAGTGCCCGTCGTCGATCCTCGGCATCAGGGGCCTTCTCGAAGCGTTTGCCGTCCTGTGTTGCGTACGCGATCCAAGCGGGTTCGGAACCAAGGCTCTTGAGGGAAGACCGCCGCAGCTTTTCTTTGCAGCCTGGACAATCGATAGAATTGCCTAAGCGGCCCGACTTCCGATCCACAGCATTCCAGAGCAGGAACTTGTGGGTGCAAACCGGACACCGATATCTTGTACTCCAGAGTGTCCAGTAAACGTATCCCCATGTTCCGTCGGTATGCGTGGTTTGATAAAGGGCATTGAACCGTTCGGCGACACGCGCCTCAACTGCAGCGAAGCCATCTGCCAGGGCCTGCGGTTCACAGGGTCGGGTGTGATTCCACGTGAGATGGACCGCCGCAGGAGAAAGGTCATTGAGGATCGCACGGCGACCGCATAGCGCTGCTGCGACACCCGTCATGCCGGAGCCACAGAAAGGGTCAAGGACGACATCGCCGGGTTCGGTGTAGTGCTTGATAAAGGGCTCGATTGCTTCCGGCGGTACCTTTGTGTGATAGCTATGAGCAAGGTA
The DNA here is from genome assembly GCA_965204505.1 of uncultured Binatia bacterium (SeqCode). GTDB lineage: Bacteria > Desulfobacterota > Binatia > UBA9968 > JAJDTQ01 > JAJDTQ01. Next base: position 192,642 of record CBDBFB010000004.1, on the reverse strand, counting down.
GAAAGCGCTGTTTCGGCCCCCGGCGACACGCTGGCGGCCCATAGGTTCGTTAGGAGGCACACTACCGGTACTCTGCAGGCGCCTATTGGGATCGGCCAAATATCCACTTACGAAATCCGTTGGCGACACTGCCCGCGGAGATCCTAGCAGAGTCCACCGCCCATCGATTTCGGTAGCACCCAATTCCATGCAGCGAGCGACGATCCCCGGCATGCTGATGCCGGAAACCGAGTAGTTGCTCTCGACGATGGCGCGAACGACCGCTGAATACACCTCGTCAGTACGACGGCCACCAGGAGATGCCGGATCGGTCAAGTTGTCTCGAACTACCCGATCGATGAGGCTAGCAGGCGGCGGAAAAGGCACCTCCATCTGCTTTTGCACTTTGCGCTTCTTGAGGCAGAGGACCAAATCAAGTGTTGTGACGTGCTCCTGACCGGTAACGCCTTTCACCCCCTTGATCGAAGGCTGACCCTTGTGAAGCAAATGCACTCGTGAGGTTTCAAAACCAGCGTCACCGAGAGCCTTCTGAATTGCATCCCAGACATCGTTGTTGGTGTTCGAGAAGACGAGGACTGCCTGACCGTCCGCTTTGAGGACACGCGCAGCATGGCCAAATGATCGACTCATCAGGTCCCTGTAATGCTCGATGGTCTTACCTCCTGCAGCCAGGGCACGATGCTTGTTGACAACGATCTCCGCTGCCGGATCGGTCAGGTCGCCGAGCCACGCCTCCCACAGCAGTGAGGAGTCTGCGTAGAAGATGTTAGATCCGAAGGGCGGGTCCATGAACACCATGTCAACCGACCTATCGGGCATGCAGTCGAGTTCAGCCGCAGAGCGTTGAAAGACCTCTGCGGAAACGTCAACCTCGGGGAATCTCTGATAATGGCGCAAGACATCAGCCGCCTTGCGACGGAACAAGCTCCAGACATTCCACTCGTAGCGCAACGACGAGATGTAGAGCGTGCCGGTCATCACATTGGTCGGGCGCTTGGCATTCCATTGGTAACGGCGAGATGCCCGATTCACAGAGGCCGTGAAAGCGAAGAGAAGCGCTTCGCGGACTCGCCCCTCTGCAACACCGATAATGGCATGCCGTAGCGCAGCTAGCGCATAAAGGTTACGGCGGGTGAAAAAGCCATTGACATCGGTGATGTGCATTGCCCGGTGCGCAGCTCGCCACATCTCCCGCTCGGCACCGAACTCGACGTTTGGGGTCCAGTAGGGGATTGGATTTCTGTCCGCCTCTTCAATCAAGGCGAGTTCTTCACGCGTCGGTGGATGAGTGTCAATTCGGCTTGATCCTTGCGACGTGTGGCTTCGAACCGGATCCTCGCCAATCCATTCTAGTTCCGTCTTGCTGTTCTCCGCCCCACACCGCGGACAGGTGAGCCGGTTGCCGTGGGTACTCCCGGCCTTCTGGACAACGTCCCAATACAGCATGCGGCCGCGGCAGGAGGCGCATCGATAGACGTCACTCCATGTCGTGTATTCGACGACACGGTCGGTGCCGACCGGGCGATAAAGCCAAGCGATGGTCGGCTTCATTGCCTTCTCCACAGCGCCGACGGCCGCTAGGAAGGCCTCGGGATCACATGGTGTCGTGTAATTCCGGGCAATATGAACTGCCGCAGGCGACACATCCGACAAAATAGCTTGGCGCCCTTCCACTAGAGCTGCGACACCAGTCATCCCGGAGCCGCAGAACGGGTCGAACACGAGTTCGCCAGGTCGGGTGAACGAGACAATAAAGGGACGTATTGCTTCCGGCGGCATCTTCGTGTGGTAGCTGTGTGCCCGATAGGAAGACGACGTCTTACGGACATCCAGTCGCTCCGGCAGTGGTCGGGTTCGTCTTGGAGGTCGAGTGACTTTCGGCAGAGGGACGACACTAGGCACCTTGGGGTAAGCGACAGCCTGTGACTCGGTACGTTGACGAACCGCGGCAACTGCCTCTGCTGCCCTAGCCTCAAAAGCATTCTGAACATCCTCAGGCAGCCTGCCAGACCCTAGAACAAGCAAATCAGGAGGCATTCCGAGTATCTCTGACAGGAGCAGCATCTGAACATGGGTCGGCTGCCGCTTGCCGGATTCAATGTGGCTGAGCAGTGACTTAGTGACCCCAAGCCTGTTGGCGAGATCAGTTTGGGATAGACCGAGCGCCTCGCGCCTCGCGCGGATGGCGGTATGAGTAGACCACCGAGTAAGCAATTATCAGACTCTCCGTGCCGGGATGTTCACTAGTGAACATAGTTGACAGAACTTGTCAACGCCATCTTGCGTAGAAACAATGGCCGCGTCATGTACCTCACTTCCGTGATGGACTGGACCACCTGCCGGGTACTCTCCTAGCGATTGTCGAGTCCAAAAAACCGAGACTACCTCACTTTCGCGGGCTGCCGGCCTGCCCCGAGCTACACCGTCATCGAATTCGTGCCGGCAAAGACTACCGGACCTAGGACAGCGAGCCGAGGCTTAGATGTGTCCCACTTTGGCGAAGCTCTCCGTAACGAAGTCGAGGTGGTCGCCGAAGACGCATGACTGTGTATCGGTACCGCCGTTGAACGGGAGGGTTTGAACCCCACCCGTATGGTTCGCCCTGGGTCACGGCATCTCTCTTATCTGCTCCGGGCTCTCCAGGATCATCTCGAGCCCGTACTTGGGATCGTCCTTAATGCGTCCGGTCAGTTCCACTTCTTTCCCCTGGAAACGGCTGGGATGAGCGTCCTCGCGCAGGAAGGCGTCCACCGCCGACGAGAAGATGACTGCGGTGAACGCGGATCGCGAAGGGCCGAAGTCCAGGAAGTAGGTGTTGCTCTTGGACGAGTGCCCCACGCGGTAGACCCGGCCCCGCACCCGCGCCAGCACGCCCGATAACTCCTGGAGCCGCTCCACTTCCATCACGTCCACCACCGGGAATTCAGCCGAGGGCGACGAATCCGCCGCCACGGAAGCCGGCGCGCCGGCCACGGGCTCTACGCACGGCGCCGCTCCGCTCCAGCGCTCGTACAGGAGATGGACGAGGAAACCGGAAAGGAACGCCGCCAGCAGAAGCGCCGTCAATGGAACCGAAATCCGTCGCACAGGTTAGAAATCGGCGCCGGCGACGGAATCTTTAACGGCGGAACGGAAATCCGGTGTGCGTTGTGGCGGAACGCTCTACCCGCTCACGGGCGGCACATTTCGAGGATCAGCCCCTCCATCACGGCCTGGGGCTGGTGGCCGGACGACTTGAGGCGGGCGTCGGTTTCCCGCATCAGCCGGAGAAACCCCGTGAGCTCGGAAAGGGTAAACCGCTCCGCTCGCTGGAGCGTCAGGTAGTTGGCGTAGGGGCTCCTGGTGGGGAGGCCCTCGGTGTCGGCGGGAATCCGCTGCTGAAACTCGGTGTAGGACATGCGCGGGCGCCAGACTCGGGCCAGCTCATTGTCCAGGAGCTGCCGGGCGCTCACGAGGCGGCGCACCTGGCTGGCGATGGCGCCCAGAACCCGCAGCGGATACTCTCCGTCGGCCATGAGGCGCCTGAGGAACCCCAGGGCCTCGATTGCGTCCTTTTGCCCCAGGGAGTCGGTGAGGTCGAAGACCCAGCTCTCCGACTGGTCGGTGAAGATCTCCTCGACGGCGGACACGTCCACGGTCTCGGCATCGCCCACGTACAACAGCAGCTTCTCGATCTCCTGGTGGACGCCCCAAAGCTCGTTCCCGCAGCGGGACAGCAACGCCTCCCGGGCCTGGGGATCGATTCCCTTGCGCGCCCGCCGGAGGTGCTGGTCGAGAAAGGCGACGAGGGATTCGCGGCGGATGCGGCCGCTCCGGTCCCGTTCCACCGACAGGTCGACGACGCAGCCCTGGCGACTCAACTGCTTGTAGGCGCGCCCGCGCTTGTCCACCTGGGGCGCCAACAGCAGAAGGCGGGTACCGTCCGGCAGCCCCTGCTCCAGGAGTCGGAGGACCCTCCCCGGCTCTTCCGCCTTGGGAATGCCGGGAACCGGCTTCTCGTCGTCCGACGGTTCCGCGGGTTCCGCCTTGCGCTCGGAGGGAGCGAACCAGGGAACGTTCTCCACCACGACCGTGCAGGCGGAGACGAACAGGGAGGGGGTCATGAGGGCGGCTTCGACCTCGGCCCAGGACGCGGCCCGGCCGTCGAACGTCGAAACGCCCAGGCCCTGGTCCGAATCAGGGGCGACGAGCTTCAGGATGGCCCGGCTCGCCCCGCGCACGCGGAACTCGTCGCCGTGGAGCAGGACGATGGCCGGCCCCTTGCCCTCGCGCAGGCCCCCGAGGAGCGTTTCCAGGTCTTGCGCCATCCATCAGCACCAGGAGATGACCGTCAGCGAGGCCGTCAACGTTTCGACACCCACATCTGGTTCTTCTCGCTCCAGGTATAGTCCGATTTCCAGAGCTTGAGGCCCACCGTGAAGTCGCCCCCCGACCGCGTGACGAAGACCTTCTGGGTCGAGTGGGGGATTTCCACCCTGGCCACCAGCATGACCTGCTTGCGCATGTCGCCTTTCACCAGTACGCGGTCTCCCACCTCCATGACGGTGCGCTGTCCCTTGGCTTTCTTCACATTCAAAAAGGTACCACCACCCACCGGGCCATGCAATTTCAGGACGCGACGGGCGGGAGCCGGCGGCGGCTTGACAACGGTACGGCGCTTCTCCTATGAGGATATGGCGTTCTTTTCCGAACGCTTGTCCACACGGATCTTCAAAAGAGCGTCCCAGAGCCACAAGGGCTTCGGCCGAAGGGAGGAGGAGTTCGTCGATGCGCTTCGTCACCTACAGTTTTCGCAGCAACACCCGCCTCGGAATGATGATCGAGGACGATCAGATTGTCGACCTCCGGGAAGTCAGCAAGCGCTATCTCCCGGGCACCACCGCTTCGTATCTGGACGGCATGCAGGCCTTCATCGAGGCGGGCGCCAAGGCCGTCAACACGGCAAAGCAGGCAGCCAAGTACGTCCAGGGGCTGGATTCCAAGGGCATCCGCAGACTGGCGCAGGCGGAAGTCCTGGTGAAACGCAATCGCGTACGGCTGCTGTCGCCAATCCCCGTGCCCCGGAAGAACGTCATCTGCCTGGGCGTCAACTACCAGGAACACATCGACGAAGGCGTGCGCGCACGGGGAGTCCAGCTCGACACGCCCAAGGTGCCGGTGTTCTTCACCAAGCCGGCCACCGCGGTCATCGGCGACCAGGGCCGGCTGCTGGCGCATCCGGTCACCAGCAAGATCGACTGGGAAGTGGAGCTGGCGGTGGTCATCGGCCGGAAGGGCCGCAACATCCCCCGCGCCAAGGCCAACGACTACATCTTCGGCTACACCGTCTGCCTGGACATGACCGCCCGCGACCTGCAGCGCGCGCATCTCCAGTGGTGGAAGGGCAAGTCCCTGGACACCTTCTGCCCGCTGGGGCCGAGCCTCGTGCACAAGAGCGCCATGCCCGACCCCAAGAACATCCGGCTGCAGTGCCGCGTCAACGGCGAGACCATGCAGGACGGCAACACCCGGGACATGATCTTCGATATCCCCACGACCATCGAGCACCTGTCCGACGGCCTGACCCTGGAGCCAGGCGACATCATCAGCACGGGAACACCCTCGGGCGTGGGCTTCGCCCGCACACCGCCCATTTTCCTCAACGTCGGCGACAAGGTGGAAGGCGAGGTCGAGGGGATCGGCGTGCTGGAGATCAAGATCGCCGCGGCGCGCTAGTGTCGGAGCCCGTTAGCTAGTATTCTATAAGACTCCCACCGGAGGAGTCTGCTGTGGTCATCCGTATCAACGGCAAGGACAGCGAGGTAGCGCCGGATATCAGCGTCGCAGAGCTCCTGGAGCACCTGGAGATCCGGCCCGGACGCGTGGTGGTGGAGCTCAACGCCGAGGTCGTTTCCCGGGACGCGCACGGCGAGACCCAGTTGAAGGAAGGCGACGAGGTGGAGATCGTTCACTTCGTCGGCGGCGGATAGAGCCATGACCCAATCCACAGCCCAAGCAACCGAAGCGGCAGCCACCGACTGCCTGCGCCTGGCCGGGAAAGAGTTCCGCTCCCGGCTCATCGTCGGCACCGGCAAGTACCGCGACTTCGAGGAAACCCGCAGGGCCATCGAGGTCTCCGGCGCGGAGATCGTCACGGTGGCGGTGCGGCGTGTCAACGTCACCGACCCGGACCAGGAGAACCTGCTCGACTACCTCGATCCCAAGAAGTTCACAATCCTCCCCAACACCGCCGGCTGCTACACGCCGGAGGAAGCGGTGCGCACGTGCCGCCTGGCCCGGGAGGCCGGCGTCGGCGACATGGTCAAGCTCGAGGTCATCGGCGACGAGAAGACCCTGTTTCCCGACACGCCGGGAACGCTGGAGGCCGCGCGGCTGCTGGTCGAGGACGGCTTCACCGTGCTGCCGTACATCAGCGACGACGTGGTCACCGCCAAGAAGCTGGAGGACATGGGCTGCGCCGCGGTCATGCCGCTGGCGGCGCCCATCGGTTCGGGGCTGGGCATCCGCAACCCCTACAACATCCGCATCATCCAGGAGAACGTGTCCATCCCGGTGATCGTGGACGCCGGCGTGGGCACCGCCTCCGACGCCGCCATCGTCATGGAGATGGGCTGCGACGGCGTGCTCATGAACACCGCCATCGCCGGCGCCAGGGACCCGGTGCTCATGGCCGACGCCATGAAGCAAGCGGTGGAGGCCGGGCGCAAGGCCTTCCTGGCCGGCCGCATTCCCAAGAAGCTCTACGCCACCGCGTCGAGTCCCATCGAGGGGCTACTCACCTGACCGAGGGCGCGGCCTTCAGACAGCCGTCCCTGAAGCCGTAGACTTCGACCTCGATCGGACAGCAGACCGTTGAGATCCATCGACTTCGACCTGTATCTCGTCACCGACCGCAAGACCACCGGGGGCCGCGAGCTCACGTGGGTGCTGGAGCAGGCGCTGGAGGGCGGCGTGCGGGCCGTGCAGCTCCGGGAGAAGGACCTGGGCGGCGCGGCGCTGCTGGAGCTGGCCGGGGAAGTGAAGGGGCTGTGCGACCGCTACGGCGTCGAGCTCTTCATCAACGACCGCGTGGACGTGGCGCTGGCTTCGGAGGCGACGGGCGTCCACCTCGCCGCAAATGCCCTGCCGGTCAAGGTCGCGCGGGAACTACTCGGCCCGGACCGGAAGATCGGCGTCTCCACCCATTCCGTGGAGGAAGCGCGAGCCGCCTCCGAAGCCGGCGCCGACTTCATCCTCTTCGGCCCCGTCTACTCCACCGCCTCCAAGCTGGCTTTCGGCGACCCCCAGGGACCCACCGCGCTCAAGGCCGTCACCGACGCCGCGTCCGTCCCGGTCTTCGCCATCGGCGGTATCAAGCGGCACCACCTCCCCGAGATCAAGGCCCACGGCACCACGCGCATAGCTCTCATCTCCGCCATCTCGGAGGCTCCCGACCCCGCGGCCGCGGCGCGGGAGATGCTGGCCGCGCTACGGTTCACCTTCACGCCGTAACGGAATGCCTCCGCGTCACCCCCCACGACCTCCGTGTCGTCCCGAATCACCTCCACGTCACTCCGGGCTTGACCCCGGATCGGGTCCGGGGCAGGCTCCGGGGTCCGGAGAAGGGGGCCAGGGGGGGCATCACCACCCCACATTTGAGTGTCATCCGCCGTTTGGTATATGGTTACAGCCCACGAGGAGGCACACCATGAGAGATTGGGAAGAGATCGTCCCCGAGTACGACCGCCGGATCTACGAAAAAGCCGGCTACAAGGGCAAGCAGCCCTTCGGCGAGCGGCCCGCGCTGCTGATCATCGACGTCATCACCGCCTTCACCGGAACCAAGCCGATGGAGACCCTGGACGCCATCGACGAGTTCCGGTCGAGCTGCGGCAAGGCCGCGTGGCAGGCGCTGCCGCACATCCGCAAGCTCCTGGTCGCGTGCCGCAAGAGTAAGGTGCCGGTCGTCTATTCGACCAGCGATCCGGACTTCAAGGCCGTCTTCGGCAACGCCACCAAGCGCGCCGCGGAGCCCACCACCTCAAGCGACCTGGCGGTGCAGTTCCCGCAGATGATCCGTCCGCGCAAGGACGAGTGGGTGGTGCACAAGGCGCGGGCCAGCGCATTCTTCGGCACCCATCTGATCACCTACCTGACGCGCAAGAACATCGACTCGTTGATCGTCACCGGCGCCTCCACCTCCGGCTGTGTCCGTTCCACGGTCATCGATGGCTATTCCTACGGCTTCCCCGTGTTCGTGGTGGAGGAAGGCACCTTCGACCGCTCGCAGTTCTCGCACCTCGTGAACCTCTACGAGATGAACAGCAAGTACGCCACGGTAGTGACCCGTGCGGAGGCCCTTGCCCACGTCGAGTCGCTACGGGCCGTCCCGCAGCTCCGGGCGGCGCAGCGGTAGGAAACGCGAAGCACCACGCTCTCCAACCCGCCCCGCGGGCGTTTGGAAGGCAGGAGAAACTCAATGAGAGATCTCGGACTCAAGGACAAAGTGGTTCTCATCACCGGCGGCGCCGGCGTGCTCGGCACCGCCTTCTCGCAGGGCTTCGCCGACCACAGCGCCAGGCTGGCCATCAACGACCTCAGGGAAGAGAAGGCCCTGGAGTGCATCGGCAAGCTCACGGGAGAGGTGGACGCCGTTCCCGCCTGCTGCGACGTCTCCGACGACGCCGACGTGGCCCGCATGGTGAACGGGGTGGTGGAGCGGCTCGGCCGCATCGACGTTGTGGTCAACGCCGCCGCCGTGCAGATCTACCCGCCCAAGACCATCATCGAGATGGAGCCCGGCGAGTGGGATTTCGTGCTGGACATCTGCCTCAAGGCCGCCTACCTCACCACCCGCCACGTAGCGCCGGTGATGAAACGCCAGGGCGGCGGCAAGATCGTCAACATCGCCTCCATCGCCGGACACCGCGGCACCGCCGGCGGCTCCGCCTACAGCGCCGCCAAGGGCGGCGTCGTGATGCTCACCCGGCAAATGGCCGTGGAGCTCGGCCGGGACAACATCAACGTCAACTCCGTCAGCCCCGGCTTCACCCCCAACCGCCTCACCACCATCTACGAGTACGAGGCCATCGCCAAGGGCGCCAGCGAAGGGCCCGAGCCCGACCACACCGCCGGCGAATTCACCCCGCCCGCCCTCGGACGCAAAGGCGAAATCGAGGACTTCGTCGGCCCCGTGCTGTTCCTGGCGTCCCAATGGGCCGACTACATTACCGGCACGGACCTGCCCGTGGAGGGGGGACGGATGGCGGCGCGGTAGAGCAACGGATTCGTAATCAGCAGGTTCCTGTTCGAGTGCCGCGGGGGCTCCAACATTTCCAATCGTCTGATCAAGAACCTTGACACGGGGCAACCCGTGCCATAGCGTTAGGGCATGGTTCCCACCGAGTATATTTGCATCGGCGGCGTAGTGGCGGTTCTGGCGTTCCTGTGGATGCTGCACCGTGACATGGGCGCTCTGTCCGACAAGGTTTCGCGGCTGGAAGGCTTGCTGGAGGGTTTGCGGGATGCGGTGGCCGGACGCACCACCATGAACTGAACCGCCCCTCTGAAGATCCAACAATTCCCGAGGCAACGTAACCCGTTCGCCGTCCTCAATACGCGGGCACGCCGCTTGCCGACACGCGCGCCGGGCTGTTAGATTGGCAGTTCCTTCCCTTGACGCGGTCCCATCGTGGCCACCCTAGCTCAGATGGTAGAGCAACTGATTCGTAATCAGTAGGTCGCCGGTTCGAGTCCGGCGGGTGGCTCCAGTCTTTTCGACAAGTCAGGTGAATTGTTTGCAGGACCGGGGGTGTCGACTCCTGGAACCGAACAGCCCTTTACATGTAATGCGAATCGCATTACATGTAAAGATCAGGAAGGGGAAGGTCATGTTGAACTTGGACACCGAGTCAAAAGCTTCGGCGAAACAGACCAGGACAACTCAGGTGCGCCACGATGACCGGCTGGCGAGCCTCATCGAGCGTGCCGCTCTCGCGCTGGCGGTGGACAAGTCAGTGTTCTTGCGCGCAGCGATCGAGCGCGAGGCTACACGTGTGCTTGACTTGCAGTCTCGGCATGTTCTGACACAAGAGGATGCCGAGGTGTTCGCCGCGGCCCTCGACGCCCCACCCGCTCCAACCGCGCGCGCTCTTGAGGCAGCTCGAAACTACCGTGCGCGCGTGATTCATGCCGACTGAACCATCGGCCCTCAGAATCGAGCGCTTCGATCCGGCGCGGCATGACCGCGCCGATTTCGACTGCGGTGTCAGTCGTATGAACAACTACCTGAAGCTGAGTGTGAAGCTGAGTGCCAGGAAGCAGCAGAAGGACGACATGACCCGCGTCTATGTCGCCGTCGAAGATGAGAGTGCGCGAATCCTGGGCTACCATGCAATCAACATGGGCATGATGAATGTGGACGAGCTAAAGCGTCGCCTGCGGGGAGCGCCCGACCATGGGGAGGTCCCGGTGCTTTTCCTGGGGCAGGTCGCAGTGGACAAGACAGCGCAGGGCAGAGGTCTGGGCGGTATCCTCATGCACCACGTCTTCGAAAAGGCATGCGTGGTTTCCGATGTGGCGGGCTGCCATGCCATCCTCCTCGACGTCATCTCCGACGGTGGTGAGAAAGCATTCGCGCGCCGCAAAGCGTGGTACGAAGGCTTCGGATTTGCGAGCTTCCCCAGCAACCCCGCGCGGATGTTCCTGGTACTGAAGCAGGTGCGCGCGGTGGTTCAGGCAAGGCAGGACCACGTCGCAACCATCGCGAACGACCTTCAGTAATACTTCGTCTCCAGATCCACCTCCCCCCAACTCTCCGCATCCATCATCATTGCCCAGCGGGCGTAGAACTGGCGCAGGCGCTTGCCACCGCCGAAGGCGCCGGATTTCTCCTCGTGGCCGAGGTGCGCCTGCATGTTCTGGGGGTAGCGGCGGGCGATGACGCCGCGGGCGGTGCCGGTGCACTGCTCCCAGTTGTTCATGTCGTCCTGCTCGAGGTTGCCGCTGGGGCCGAAGGTCTGGGTGAGGTGGCGGCGCATGGCGGTCTTGATCTCCGGGGGCGCTTCCTTGTCGACGACGCAGTAGGACCAGATCTCGGTCTTCTCCGGGCCCCGTGGGTGCCAGACCCGGATCATGTGCCGGATGAAGTTGGGCGAGACGTTGGGGAAGACGGTGGTGACGAGGCCGGCCTGCTGGGCGAGGTCGGGGCCGATGCGTTCGACTGCCTCGTCGAAGTGGTCCAGGAGGTAGTCCCGGATGACGCCGCCGGCGACCCTGGTGAAGCCGATGTCGTCGCTATAGGGGCGGGGCTCCTCGTTGGTGCGGGGGTACGACAGGTCGTCCACGGGCACCTCGCGCACGGACACGTGGGTGATGGTGTGGTGGCCGTCGTCGCCGAAGAAGTTGTCGGCGGCGTACTTCCAGTTGGCGTTCATCACCCACTTGTGGACGCCGCCGATGATCTCGGTGCCGCCGGCGCGCCGGTCGAACATGACGCCGAGCTCCTGCTCCTGGCCGCCGAGATACTCCAGCAAAGGCGGCGCCTTGGGGTCGAAGGTGGCGAAGATGAGCCCCCTGTAGGTGTCGAGCTGGGCCACTTCCACCAGCCCCCACTGCGTCATGTCCAGCTCGCCGCTGTAAATCTCCTTCATGCCGGGGACGCCGATGAGCTTGCCGTCGTTCCCGTAGCACCAACCGTGGTAGGTACACATGAGCGAGCTGGCGTTGCCCTGGTCCGCCCGGCACACCCGGTTGCCCCGGTGGCGGCACATGTTGAGGAAAGCCCGGACCGTCCCGTCCGCTCCTCGCCAGAGCAGCACAGGGTCCTCGCCCATGTAGGTGGCGAGGAAGTCATTGGGATTGGGGATCTGGGTCTCGTGGCCGAGAAACAGCCAGCAGCGGGCGAAGATCCGCTCCAGCTCCTGCTGGTAGATGTCCCTGGAGACGAAGATCCGTCGGTCCAGCAACCCTTGTTGGGTATCCACGAGATCGTTCAACTGGTTCATCCCGCACCCCCTAGAGGCCCTCACCCGGCCTTCGGCCACCCTCTCCCAGAGGGAGAGGGGTTGTATTTGACTACTCGGACAGGCTCCTAGAAGAAAATGCTCAGGTTCGGCGACTGCAGCACCGCCTGGTCCAGCACGATGGTGCGGCGGGCGATCTTCCACTGGTCGCCGACCCTTCGCAGCACGTCGTCCCGCTCGCCCACGAACACGTCCTGGCTGTGCTCGAGCTGGGTCCGGTACGCCATGAAGTAGGAGCGGACCCGCAACTCGGAATCGTTCTCGCCGGGCTCCACCTGCACGTTGGTGACCAAGTGGCGGGTGCGGGACGGCGGCACTTCCGACCACGCCATGCCGGTGGCGAGACGGGCCACCCGGGTGCGCAGCGTCTCCTTGGTCTCCTCGAATAGCGCCAGCTCGCCGGGCTTGGACACGCTGTCCGCGGGATCGGTGCTTTCCCACGGATTGGTCCGCTCCGGCATCCAGTAGACGATATCGTCGGTGAAGAGGTCCAGCCACTCCTCGAAGGCGCGGTCGTCCAGCAGCCGCGCCTCATGGATGAGGAAGTCGTTGATCTCATGCCAAAGATCGTGATCGGTCACGTTGCCTCCGCCTTGCCGTGGTGCCCTGTCCGCCGGTCGCTTGCGGGGCCGTCACCAGTACCGCGTCTCAAGGTCGACACCGTCCCAGTTCTCGGCGTTCATCATCATCTCCCAGCGGGAGTAGAACGCCCGCAGGCGCCGGCCGCCGCCGATGGGCGGGCAGCGGTCTTCGTGTCCGAGATGGGCCTGGATGTTCTGTGGGTAGCGCCGCGCGATGACCCCGCGCGCCGTGTCGGTGCACTGGATCCAGTTGTTCATGTCGTCCTGCTCCAGGTTCCCGGCCGGGCCGAAGGTCTGGGTCAGGTGCAGGCGCATGGCGGTCTTGACGTCGTCGGGCGCGTCCTTGTCTACCACGCAGTACGACCAGATCTCGGTCTTGTCCGGACCCTTGGGATGCCACACCCGGATCATGTGTCGGCTGAAGTTGGGCGACAGGTTGGGAAACACGGTGGTGACCAGCCCGGGGCGTTCGGCCATGTCGGCGCCGACGCGTTCGATCAACTCGTCGAAATGCTCCTCGTGATAGTCCCGTATAATGCCTTCGGCGACCCGGGAAAGGCCGCGGTCGGTATCGGGGCGCGCATCGTCGTTAGTCTGCGGGTAGTACCGAACGTCCACGGGAACGCGGCGCACCGACGCGTGGGTCACCGTATGGTGCCCGTCGTCGCCGAAGAAGTTGTCGGCGGCGTACTTCCAGTTGGCGTTCATCACCCATTTGTGCACGCCGCCGATGACCTCGGTGCCGCCGGCGCGGCGGTCGAACATGAAGCTGAGTTCCTGGTCCTGGCCGCCGAGGTATTCCAGCAGCGGCGGCGCGTCGGGGTCGAAGGTGGCGAAGATGAGCCCCTTGAAGGTATCGAGCTGGGCCACTTCCACCAGCCCCCACTGGCTCATGTCCAGCTCGTTGCTGTAGATCTCCTTCATGCCGGGCACGCCGATGAGCTTGCCGTCGTTGCCGTAGCACCAGCCGTGGTAGGTGCACATGAGCGAGCTGGCGTTGCCCTGGTCCGCCCGGCACACCCGGTTGCCCCGGTGCCGGCACATGTTCAGGAACGCCCGCACCTTCCCGTCCCCGCCCCGCCACAGCAGCACAGGGTCCTCGCCCATGTAGGTGGCGAGGAAGTCGTTGGGATTGGGGATCTGGGTCTCGTGGCCCAGGAACAGCCAGCAGCGGGCGAAGATCCGCTCCAGTTCCTGCTCGTAGATGTCCTGGGCGACGAAGATCTCGCGGCCCAGCAACCCCTGTTCGGCGTCGACGAATTCATTCATGCGATTCATCCCGTGTATGGTCCCTTGCCCGTGACCGTCCAATGTGTGCGGTGTTTCGGTGGCGATTATATAGGGTTATGGCGGATGCCTGTCAACTTTCACCGGGTCAAACGCGACCGGCGTCCGGCTTGACACTATCCTTCTCTGGGGCATAGTTGCCAGTGCCATGGAGGACGCTGGAAGACAGGTCGGTGACGCCCCCTTGTCCGGAGTCCGCGTCCTCGACTTCGGGCACGTGCTGGCGGCGCCTTTCTGTACTCGGCTGCTGGCGGATCTGGGAGCCGACGTGGTCCGTATCGAGAGCAGCAAGCATCCGGACTTCCCGTGGCCGTCGTCTTACCGTCACCCCGACGGGCGCCACGCCTCCTACCTGAACACGAACCGCAACAAGCGCTCGGCGGCCATCGACCTGAAACATCCGGCGGGGCGTGACATCGCCCGGCGGCTGGCGTCGGCCGCGGACGTAGTGGTGGAGAACTTCAGCGCGGGGGTCATGTCCCGCCTGGGGCTGGGATACGAAACGCTCAGGGAATACAACCCTCGGCTGATCTTCGCGAGCATGTCGGGGTACGGCAACAGCGGCCCGCGCCGCGACTGGACCAGCATGAACATGAACCTGCAAGGATACGCGGGACTCATGCAGGTCACCGGCGCCGAAGGAGACCCGCCCACGGCCATCTCCAACTCCTGGAATGATTACATCGGCGGGCTCCACACCTGCTACGCCGTCATCGGCGCATTGACCGAGCGAAAGGCCACCGGCGCCGGCATCCATCTGGACATGGGTCAGTTCGAGTGCAGCGTCTCGATGATCGCCCCGCTCGTTCTGTTCAGCGCGGCGAACGGGCGAAACCCGGAGAGGATGGGTAACCGCTCGGACCGCTTTGCGCCGCAGGGAGCGTATCGCTGCGCGGGACAAGATGAATGGTGCGCCGTGAGCGTCCACAACGACGCGCAGTGGCGCGCGCTCGCCGAGACCGTGGAGGAGGGAGTCCCGGACTCCGGTCTGATTGACGACACCCGCTTCGCCACGGTGTCGGGAAGGATGCGCCGTCACGACGAGATCGACCAGCGCATCGAGGCGTGGACGAGCCGGCTCGATAGCGTGGAGGTGGAGGAGCGGTTGAACCGGGTCGGTGTTCCGGCGACGCGAATGCGCCGGGTCCACCACCTGCTGGAGGACGGAGCACCGTCGAAGGCCTACAAGACAATGGCCGAGCCCAAGGTGGGCTCGATGCTGACGACCGCGCTGCCGGTCGAGTTTTCCGAAAGCTCCCTGCCGCCGGCGTCGCCGGCCCCGGTCCTCGGGCAACACACGCGGGAGGTGCTTCAGGAATGGCTGGAACTCCCCGAGAGCGAGTTGACGGAACTGGCCGGCTGCGGGGCCCTAGTGTAATGTCCTCGGACCGAACGGAACGCCGCATCCATGCCACTCCCGCGGACAACCGCAACTTGACACTCCCATGAACGAATCCGCCGAAACGATCATCACCGACGAGCTGCGCGGCTGTATTGGTCAGAAGAGCCCGATACGCACGCTGGTACCCTCGAGCGCTTCGGATGTCCGACGTTACGTGGACGCCACGGGCGATGCGAATCCACTGTGGGTCGATGATGACTTCGCCCGCTCGGCCGGCTACCGGGGGCGTCTCCTGCCGCCCATCCTGGTGGGCTGGACGCCCTTCAGCCTCAAGGAGCCGGAAGACGGCAAGGGATCCACCGTCGACGTGCGCCGCCAGCTTCCCGTCCCCCCGACCTATACGAACGTTCGCAACGCCGGCAGCGAGACCGAGTGGCTCAAGCCTGTCCACTTGGGCGAGCCGCTTTCCTGTCAGAGCCATATCGTCGATATCACCGCCCGTGAAGGGAAGATGGGGGTAGGGATCTACGTCACGCAGATGGAGGAGGTGCGCAACGGAGATGGCGAGTTGGTGTTCACCCGGCGCCACACGGTGGCGCTGTTCCCGGAACGAAAGGTTGAGGATTGACGTTGCGCATCATCGACCTCGGAGCCCTGGCCGGAGCCTACGCCACCCGCCTTCTCGCGGAGTCGGGCCATGATGTCATCCGCATCGACCCTGTGGACGGGGATGCGGTGCGCCGCACCGGCCCGTTCCTGGGGGACGCACCCGACCTGGAACAGGGGACCTTCCACCACTTCCTGAACGCCGGCAAGCGCAGCCTTTCCCTCGACCTGGAGGCTTCCACGGGATCGCGGGTCTTCCTCAAGTTGCTGGAGAGCGCCGACGCCGTGGTGACCAGCCGGCGGCTGCCCGTGGACGGCGCGACGCTGAAAGCAGACCTGGTGCGGACGGACGTGGAGGAGGAAGAGGACGAGTTGTGCGCCTATGCCCACTCCGGCCTGCTTTCGCTCACCGGGCAACGCGACGGGCGGCCCACGCTCCTGGGCGGCCACATGATCTACCTGGCCACGGGCATCCAGGCGGCCATGGGAACGGCCGCCGCCCTTCACGTGCTCCGGCGAACCGGACAGGGCCAGCGCGTCCGGATCTCCATGCAGGACTGCCTGGAGACTTTCGTCGAGCAGGCCATGGTGGAATACACCTTCTCCGGCACCCGCACCGAGCGGCGGGGCACGCGCGGCAACATCACCGCCATCTCCGGAGCGCTGCCGTGCAAGGACGGCCACTGGGTGGTGAGCCAGATCAACCGGCCGGGCCGGTGGGAGAAGTTCACGGAGTGGGTGGGAGACCCCGAGCTGATGGCCGACCCCTCGCTGTCGTCGGACGACGTGCAACGCGAGAAGAAGGACTTCATCATGGACCGGGTGCTGGCTTGGTCAAGACGGTTCACCAAGTCGGAGATCGTCGAGGAAGGACAACGGCGGCGTTTCCCGTCCTCGCCGGTTTCGACGCCGCTGGATCTCACCGGCGATCCGCAACTCACGGCCCGCGGCTACCTCGTCGACGCGGAGGACCCGCGCTTCGGGCGCATCCCGTTCCCGCGCGGTGCCGTCGCCCGGGTGCGCGGACAGGAGATGGCCTCCGCGCCGACTCTCGGGCAGCACAACCGCGAGATCCTGGCCGAGTTGGGCTACTCGGCCGACGAGCACGAGGCGCTGGCGGAGACGGGCGTCATCTGAGGCGGAACCCGAAAACATGGCGACGACGGAAGCGCAAAGATTCTTCGAGGACGTTCAAGCGGGCGCGAAGCTCGTGTCCCGCGACTACGGCCCCTTGACCGTCATCGACACGGTGCGCTGGGCCGGGCTCCAGGAGAACACCCAGCAGCTCCACTACGACCGCGACTGGGTGCGCGAACACGCCGGACTCCGTACGTTCATCGCCAGCGGCGCCTACCGGCAGGCGCTGCTGATGCGCATGCTGACCGATTGGGTCGGACCGCGCGGCATGCTGCGGAAGCTCAGCGTGCGGCACACCTACTCAACCTTCGAAGGCGACACCATGCGGTTCGCCGCGCGTGCGGTGGAGAAGTCGCCGGACCGCGCCGACCCGTGGCTCCGTTGCGAGCTCGAAGGCGCCAATCAGGAAGGACGGGGAATCCTCGTGGGACAATGCACCCTCGTCCTTCCCCGCCGGGCTTGAAAGGACTGGAACGCAGATGATCATTCCCGCGATGAAGCCCGCCGACGCCAAGGCCTACGTGGACGAGCACTACCGGAAGGTGGCGCAACGGTGGCGCGAGCGCGTGACCGGGTCGTCCTTCATGGTTCAGCTCATGGAGGGAAGCTTGCCGCGCGCCGCGCTGCGGACGTTCTTCAAGAACTGGGCCTCGTACACCATCGAGATCAACACGGTGGAGGCGGCGTCCTACCACAAGCACATCGCCTTCTTCCGCAGGAACCGCGACCTCATGGCGCCCATGGCCCGGAAGCTCGCCGACGAGCTGCTGCATCCCGAGCCCCCGGGACACATTCACGTGGTGCTGGAGACCGCCCGGGCACTGGGGATCGAGGAAGACGAGGTGTACCTGGCCCCGATGCTGGCCGAGTTCCGCGCCAAGATCGACTTCAAGCGCACGATGCTGTGGGAAGGAACCGTGGCCGAGTTCTACGCCGCCGGCGCCACCGAAGAGCAGACCGGATACTGGTCGGCGGACTTCTTCAAGGCCCTCACCACCCACTACGGCCTCACGCGCGAGCAGGCGGTCTACTTCTCCACCCACGAGGAGGCCGACCTCAAGGAGCACGAGGGCGGCGTCATGGGCCACGGAAGCTTCCGGCGCCTGGTGCTGCAACGGCTGCTGGAGGACGGCATCGAGGTGCGCGCCGGCTACGACTTGGCCTACTGCGGGCTCACCGCGGTGGATCTCCACGGCGACATCCTCAATGCCAGCCTGGCAACGCGCGACAACCTGTAGGGGCGACCGGCGGTCGCCCTCCGTGGCGGCAACACGCGACGAAGAGCCCACGGGTCCCCGGTCGCGACCGAAACGTGACCCCGCCTTTACCTGTTCTTAACGATCGCGTGCCAAGCTATCGGCCATCGGCATGAAGATCGCGGTCGTCACCGACGCTTGGGAACCGCAGGTGAACGGGGTCGTGCGCACACTGCAGCAGACCCGTGCACGACTGGAGGAGCTGGGGCACGAAACGGTCTTCGTAACGCCCCTGGATTTCACGACCTTCCCCTGCCCCAGCTATCCGTCCATCCGTTTGGCGCTCTTTCCGAGGAGAGGGGTCGGGAGGATACTGCGCGAGTCCCGGCCCGACTCCATCCACATAGCCACCGAGGGACCCCTCGGACACGCCGCCCGCTCCCTTTGCCGCCGGGACGGGGTCCCCTTCACCACGTCGTTCCACACCCTCTTCCCGGAATACCTTCGGGCTCGGATTCCGTTCCCCTTGAGCTGGTCCTACGGCTATCTGCGGCGGTACCATGGCCGCGCGGCCCGCACCTTCGTGGCGACCCGTTCCCTTGCCGACCACCTCCGTGAACGGGGTTTCGGCAACCTCGCCATCTGGGCTCGAGGCGTCGATGCGAACCTGTTCAAGCCGGGTCCCAAGTCGTTCCTGCCGGGGCCGCGGCCGCTGGCCATGTACATGGGACGGGTGGCCGTGGAAAAGAACATCGAGGCGTTTCTGGATCTCGACCTGCCCGGGACCAAGTACGTGGTGGGAGACGGTCCGGACCTGCAGAGCCTCCGTTCCAGGTACCCGGCCGTCCGGTTCGTCGGACAGAAACTGGGCGAGGATCTCGCCGCCCACGTGGCCGCCGCCGACGTTTTCGTGTTCCCGAGCCTGACGGATACCTTCGGCCTCGTCATGCTCGAAGCCATGGCCTGCGGCGTGCCGGTGGCGGCCTTCCCGGTCACCGGACCGCTGGACGTGGTGGAGAACGGGAAGACCGGCGTGCTGGACCACGATCTTCGCGCCGCGGTCCTCGGCGCCCTGGAACTCGATCCGGACGACTGCGTCGCATACGCGCGCCGACACACGTGGCTGGAGTGGACGAAGCGGTTCGTGGCGTTGCTGGAACCGGTCGAGCCGAGCTGTTGGCTGGCTCCCTGATCCCAGATGCGGACCCCCCGGCCAGGCGGGACTTCGGGGGCGTCAGAGACCGGCGCGTGCCTCGTTCCGGTGGTGGGCGTCGCCGTCGTCGGACAGCAACGGCACCGGTTCACAGGCCGTTGCCTGATCGCCGCCAGCGATGTGCTGCGTGTCTCGCCACTGCAACAGCTCCAGCCTGCCGTCGCCATGCTCCACCAGGGCGCTGTTGCTCTCCACCCAGTCGCCGCAGTTGCAATAGGTGATGTCGTTCAAGGGAACGATCTGAGGGCGGTGAATGTGCCCGCAGATGACCCCGTCGACGCCCATACGCGCGGCCTCGAACGCCACCGCCGCCTCGAAGTTGCTGATGTAGCGCACGGCGTTCTTGACCTTGTGCTTGATGGCGCCGGCCAGGGACCAGTAGGGCAGCCCGAGCTTGCGCCGCATCAGGTTGAGCCGCGTGTTGATGCCCAGCAGCAGATCGTACGCGTGGCTGCCCAGCAGCGCGATGGCCCTGGACGAACGCACGACGCTGTCGAACTGGTCGCCGTGGATGACCAGGAAACGCTTGCCGTCGGCCTTGCGGTGAACGATACGGTCGACGATCTGGATGTTGCCGAAGTCCATCCCGTCATAGTCGCGCAGCATCTCGTCGTGGTTGCCGGGCACGTAGATCACCTTGGTGCCGTACTTGGCCTTGCCGAGAATCGTTCTAAGAACGTTGTTGTGGTCCTGGGGCCAGAACGGCCGTTTCCTCACGGACCAGATGTCGATGATGTCACCGACAAGATAGAGAAATTCGCATTCCACCGAACGTAGGAAGGCCAGCAAGGACGCGGCGCTGCAGCCGCGAAACCCCAGGTGGATGTCGGAAAGCCATATCGTACGGTAGATCCGCGTCCTCGTGGGGTTCAACACGTTGCCACCTCCATGAGCCGTCCGACCCCTGGACAAGCGTCGGACGAGATCCGGTCGTTCGGACCGGATTCTCCGCCGTTCAAGGTAACGTGTCAGTATGTTCGCATGGTGACGCGGTTGCGTCGGAACCGGGAAGTGTTCGTTGACGTTCTGTTACGCGCGGACCGTTATGACGCGGCCGATGGCGCGTCAGGAAGACTCGTTTTCGTCGATGAACGTCTTGGCCTGACTCACCAGAGCCATCTTGTTGGCGGCGTGGAAAGCCGCGGTCTTGTAGCATTCGGCCAGCGTGGGATAATTGAAGACCGTCTTCAGGAAGTAGTCCAGTCCCCCGCCCAGCCCCAGCACGGCCTGTCCCACGTGGACGAGCTCGGTAGCGCCGCTGCCGATGCAATGGCAGCCCAGGAGACGACCGTCGTCGCGGTGGAAGAGCATCTTGAACATGCCGGAGTCGTCGCCGAGGATGATGCCGCGGGAGATCTCCTTGTAGCGCGCCACGCCGGTCTCGTAGGGGACCTTCCTGCTTGTCAGCTCTTCTTCCGTGGCCCCCACCGAGGAAAGCTCGGGGATGGCGTAGATGCCGATGGGATAGTGGTGGCCGATGGGCTCAGCGTCCACGCCGAACATCCGGCAGGCCGCCAGTCTGCCCTGCTCCGAGGACATGGCGGCCAGGGCGGGAAAACCGATGAGGTCGCCCGCCGCCCAGATGTTTTCCACCGGCGTCCGGAAATTCTCGTCCACGTGCAGGCGGCCGCGTTCGTCCGCCTCGAGCCCCACCGCCTCCAGATTCAAGGTCGACGACGCCCCCTGCCGGCCCGCGGAGACGAGGATCACGTCGGCCACCAGGAACTTGCCCGAGTGAAGCTTCAGCAGCCCCTGCCGCTTGGGGGTCTCCACGATCTCCACCTGTTCCACCGCGTCGCCGCAGCGGAAGGTGACGTCGGTTTTGCGGAGCTGGTGCATCAGTTCGTCGACGATCTCGTAGTCCATGAACTCCAGCGGGCGCTCGCGCGCGTCGATGACCGTGACACGCACGCCCAGGGCCGCGAACATGGAAGCGTACTCGATGCCGATGACGCCCGCCCCCACCACCGCCATGGTCTGCGGCAGGTCCTCGATGCCGAGAATGTCGTCGGAGGTGATCACCGTCCGGCCGTCGGGGGTCATGCCGCGGGGCTCTCCCGGCTGGGTGCCCACCGCGATCAGCACGTTGTCCGCGGTGATGACGCGACGTTCCCCCTCGGCCTCCAGGCGGATCGTATGCGGGTCGACGAACTCGCCGCGTGCGTGAAGGATCTTGACGTCGTTCCGGGTGAGGGCGTCGTCCACCACCGCGATCTCCCGCTGGATCACCCGGTGCACGTGGCCCACCAACTGCTGCATGGTGGGCCGGCTCCTGCCGCTGGCGGCGAACGGATCCATCACTTCAAGCCCGGGCCGCGAGTAGACCCGGCGCACCGCCTCGCGAAAGGTCTTGGAGGGGATGGTGCCGTTGTCGATGCAGATGCCTCCGACGAAGCGCTGCTTCTCCACCACCGCCACCCTCTTCCCCACCTTGGCCGCCTGCACGGCGGCGCGCTGGCCCGCGGGTCCGCTGCCGATGCAAACCAGGTCGTAGTCGTAACTCGCCATCGTCCGTTTCCCCCTCCACCAACTGCGGAACGCCGACCATTATAGCCAAACGAGGTTTCAAGTAAATTTCCTTCCCTTGCTTTTGCCCCGGCGATAGGAAGAATTTTAACGCGATCTTAACGTGTTGCGGCTATACCTGACACTGTGCGGGAGGCCCCGCAAGGTGCTCCGGCACCCGAAACTGGCCGTCCCGGTCCACTGAACCGAGATGCAGCATCCAACTCCGGATACACCCTCGCGGGACCAACCCGAGCAAGCATCGCCGGGCCTGTTGCCGCGCGACGTGGCGCTCGAGAACATCGTCATGATGACCGGGCTGGGCCGCTACGACGACGTGCGCCAACTCCTGGCCGATTTTCACCCCGCCGACGTCGCCGAGCTCCTGGACCAGCTTGATGAGCCCGGGGTGCAGCAGCGGGTGTTCCGCCTGCTCCCCCAGGAAGCGGCCTCAGCGGTCTTGAGCCTCGTCACGCCGGCGGTGCGCGACGAGCTGGTGGAGGACCTCTCGGACCGGGAACTCGCCGGGCTGGTGGAGGAGCTCGATACCGATGACGCCACCGACCTGCTCGAAGCCCTGCCGGATGGGCGCACCCCCAGCGTCCTGGCGGAAATGCCGTCGGAGTTGGCGGAAGAGATCGGCGACCTGCTCGATCATCCCTCGGACACCGCCGGCGGCATCATGCAGACGGAGTACGTGTCCGTGCCGCAGTACGCCACCGTGGAGCAGGCCATCGGCATCATCCGGCGCGCCCATGACGACGTGCCCGAGGTCCACGACGTATTCGTGGTCAACGTGGAAAGGCACGTCACCGGCATTCTGCCCCTGAGCTACCTGGTGCTGGCAAGTCCGGACGAAGCCGTGGCCGACATCATGGACCGACCGGTGATCTCGGTGCCGCTGGAGATGCCCCAGGACGAGGTCGCCCGGATCCTGCAGAAGTACGATTTCGTCTCCGTCCCCGTGGTGGACGGTCAGGAACGGCTCGTCGGCCGCGTCACCATCGACGACGTGGTGGACGTCATCGAGGAGGAAGCAAGCAAGGACATCTACGCCATCGCCGGCGTGGAGACCGAGTCCATCAACCTGACCCACGACTCCGTGCTCAAGCGCGTCGGCGAACGCTTCTCGTGGGTGGCGACGACGGTGCTCCTGGGGCTGGTGGTGGCGCTGGTGATCTCCAAGGTCTTCGTGGCCACCTTCGAGAAGATGGCTCTGCTGGCGGCGTTCCTGCCGGTCATCATCGCCACCGCCGGCGCCGTCGGCCTGCAGTCGTCCACCCTGGTGGTGCGGGCCATCGCCCTCGGCACCCTGTCCTTCCAGCGCATCATGTCCGTCATCGCCCGCGAAGCCGCCACCGGCCTCGCCCTGGGCGCAAGCTGCGGCCTGATCACCGCCGCCGCCAGCTACCTCATCAACATGGGCACTCCGGACATCCTCAACCTGTCGGTCGCCGTCCTCATCGGCATGGTCATCTCCGTCACCGCCGCCGCCTGCATCGGCACCGTGCAGCCCATCATCTTCTACAAGCTCAACCGCGACCCGGCCGTCGCCGCCGGCCCCCTGGTGACCGCTTTCAACGACCTGTTGGGGACGACGCTGTACCTGGTGGTGGCGACGGCGTTTCAGGCGTAGTGTCGTGTCCCGTAAATTCCTGCGATAAGTTGCGCAGGAATTTACGGGACACGACACCAGGAGTCTGTCCGAGTAGTCAAACACAACCCCTCTCCCTCTGGGAGAGGGTGGCCGAAGGCCGGGTGAGAGCCTGGGGCGCGCCCGCGACGCTGTTCACGTCTCCTTCGCCATACGCTACTCCAAAGTGCACCCTCGGCGCTCACGGCGCAGACAGGCAAGGTTGTGATGGAATACCTCCGCCTGCGCACGGGCGAAACCCGCAGGGCCGGAGCCGTTGTCCCGGGCGTCCTGGTACCGCGCCCAATCGCCGTTGTCGCCCTCGCGCCAGTAGCCGTCGAGAATTTGCGCGGGCAGGGGCTTGAGTCCGGGCAGCGTGTTGTAGCGGGCCCCGGGCGGGCCGTCGCGACCGGGCAAACGGCGCCGTTCGCCGAGGAAGCCGTGGAAGGAGTAGAAGGCGTCGGCACCGGGCAGGAACGCGAGCTCGTAGTCGACGGTGCGGTCCGGGTCGGTGATGTCGTCCGCCGACATCATCGGCCGCTTGCCGAATCCCATCATGAAGGCCCTGGCGTCATGGTCCAGAAACCGCACGGCCCGCCGCGCCGTCCGCCCGGGAACGTGGGGGTAAAGCTCGTTCGAGCGGATGGCCACGTCGATGTCGAAGCGGCCGTCGGGCTCGAGCTCCACCGACTCTCCCACCAGGTAGGTGCGCAGGTAGTTGTGCTGCTGCAGGGTCAGGGCGACAGGACGCTCGCCGGCATCCAGCACGACGAACACGGCAGTGTAGTGGTCGAGCTGATGCCAGTCGTCCAGATCCGCCACCAGCCGGAGCGGCAGGGCCTGGTACAAGGGCAACGCCGCGGGCAGCCCGCTCACCCGGAACACCAGGTGATAGGTGACGACCGTGAACTGTTCAGCCGGTTTTCCCGGTTCCGGCGGCGCCCACAGGTCGGTGCGCTCCACCGCGGCGTAGACCACCGGGCGCGGCTTGGAGCCGTCCGGCACGTGGGTGAACTCCGCTCGAACGTCGTCACGGTGGAGGTTCAAGTCCGCCGGCGTGGGGCTGTCGATGCGGAGGCCGTCGCCGGTCACGAGGTAACCGTGGGCGATGTAGTCGCGGTAGAAATCAATGGGCCCCTCGTGGCCGGCGGGCAGGTGGAAGCGGGGCGCGTGGCGGCGGGCCAACGCCTGGTCGGCCGGCGCGGCGGCTCCCTGCGGGGGGTTGGCGGCGAAATACTCGGCGAAGCCCGGATACTGCGAGAAGTTCCGGTCGGCGGCGCTCCCGGCACAGGCACTGAGCAGCAACAATCCAACCAGCAAGCCACGCGCCTTCCCCGGGCTGGGCCAGCAGCCGGCCAATAGCACTTCGGAGACCCGCTGTGCCGCCGTCACCCCATCTCTGGATTCCGGCTTCCGCCGGAATGACGGGTTCGGGCATTGGCGGGCCATTCTCATGGTAGTCGCGGATGCATGACTCGTTGAGTTTCCTCGCGGGGACTCCGCCCGTAGAGCAACAAAAAGACCCCGCGGTGTCAAGATGCGCCGCCGACGCCGTAGCGATGAAGAAGGATGGGAAACACGTGAGAAACGCTAAAGAGTCCCCGTAGGGTGCCGACAGGTGTCTTATGTGGAGAGAGTCGGATCCATAGTTGATCGTTTGCTACAAAACCTTGACATCGCCGCGGTTTCCTGGTGCTATGGATCGTGCATTGGCATCAGGCGCCGGGCACGTCTGGAGGCGACCTGATGAGCTTGATTGTTACGGAAGTCTACGATGCCCTGGTTGCAGCCGGTGCTCCTGATGAGAAGGCCAGGGCCGCCGCGGGCGTGATCCCGATGACCGAAAACCTCGCTACAAGGCAAGACCTAGCGGAATTCAAGGCCGCCAGCCAACAGGACTTCGCCGAGTTCAGGGCCGCCAGCCAACAAGACTTCGCCGAGTTCAAAGCCGAGATCAGGCAGGACTTCACCGAATTCAGGACGGAGATGAAGCAGGACTTCGCCGAATTCAGGACGGAGATGAAGCAGGACGTCGCGGAGTTCAAGGCGGAGACGAAGCAGGACGTCGCCGAGTTCAAGGCGGAGATGAAGGGAGACATCGTCAGCTTGAAGGAAGACGTCAACGTGCTGAAGCGCGATATGGCGGTTCTGAAGCTGGCTTTCGCCCCTGCCGTTCTTGCCTTGCTCGTGAAGCTGGTCTTCTTCCCTTGACCCTTTTCTCCTGACCGGCTTCGGCGCATCCGCCGAAACCCGACCGGTTGCCTCGACCCTACCGAAATAATATGCATGGGGATGCAACTCACCCGAGGAGGCATCTCCATGGAAACCCTGTTCAACAGTCCCGACAAGTTCAAGAGCCAGTTCGCCACGGTTGACGGCTACAAGACCCACTACATCGAGGCCGGGGAAGGAAACCCCCGAAAGCTGGTGCTGGTGCACGGCGGCGCCATCGAGGTGGGCATGGGCTGCTACCGCTGGTACGCCAACATCATCCCGCTGGCAAAAAAGTTCCATGTGTTCGCCATCGACGAGTTGGGCAGCGGCTACACCGACCCGCCCCGGAACCTCGACGAGCTGAGCCACATCCGGGTGCGCGCGGACCACGTGCTGAACTTCATCGAGACCCTCGACCTCGGCCCGGTCAACCTCGCAGGCCAGTCCCAGGGCGGCTGGATCGTCACCTACATCACGCTCCTGCGGCCGGACCTGGTCCGCAAGCTGATCCTCATCGACAGCGGCAGCACCGCGGGACGGCCCGCGGAGGTGCAGTCATTGCAGACCACCACCACCGAGGTGGACGGTGTCGCGGTGTCCGGCGACACCCAGGAGCTGCCCTACCAGAAGGTGCTGTTCGAGCCCGGCACCATGCGCCCGAAGAAGGGACTGACCGACACCCGGGAAGGCGTGCGCCAGTACGCCAGCGCGTTCTTCTACGACAAGTCCATGGTCAGCGAGGAGTTCCTCGACCACCTGATGGAGCTGTCGGGCAGGTGGAGCCGGCTCTACGACGAACACAGGGGCGAGAAGTACTGGGCCAAGCAGACCCTGGCCGGCCAGCGCCGCCAACTGGAGATCGACGGCAAGCACATCCGCGAGCACGTGCACAAGATCCGGACGCCGACGCTGGTGGTGTGGGGCAAGAACTCCAACAAGGGGCTCGACATGGGGTTCCTGCTCTACAAGCTATTCCCCAACGCCCAGATGCACATCCTCGACAAGGCCAACCACTTCCTGTGGCTGGACCAGTGGCAGGACTTCAATGCGCTGATGGAGTGGTTCATCGAGAAGGAGTAACGCGAACAGGGGCGACCGCCGGTCGCCCCTACCGGAGGGTCTGCGGAACTAGTGTCGTGTCCCACGTAAATGTTGACAAAGATGCGCAGGATTTTTCGTTGTCGGCAAGGCGCGATGACGAGCAGTGGCCATTACCACGCGAGGAAGAGCAACGCAGCCGACGACGAAAAAGACCAGCAGATTTGTCTACATTTACGTGGGACACGACACTAGAAGCACGTGAGGGAAACCGGCTTTGTAGGGGCGACCGGCGGTCGCCCCCCGTGGGGACCACCGCAACACAGGCTCCCATCGGCACGACCCGGAACCCGGAGGAGGTAACGAAGTGGAGACATTGTTCAACAGCCCCGACAAGTACAAGAAGCACGACGAGGCCATCGACGGCTACAAGACCCACTTCATCGAGGCCGGGGACCCGGCCAACGACCGGCTGCTGCTGGTGCACGGCGGCAGCGCGGCGCTGGGTGCGGGGCTCTACCGGTGGTACCCCACGGTGCTCCCGCTGGCGGAAAAGCTCCACGTCTTCGCCGTCGACGAACTGGGGCACGGCTTCACCGACCCGCCGCGGGACATCGCCGACCTGGGGCATGTGCGCGTTCGCGCCGAGCACGTCATCCGCTTCATCGAGGAAAAGGGGCTGGGGCCCATCAACCTGTGCGGGCAGTCCCAGGGCGGCTGGATCGTCACCTACATCACCATCACCCGTCCGGACCTGGTGAAGAGGCTCGTGCTGGTGGACAGCGGCAGCACCGCCGGGTCGGGCTTCAAGACCGGCGCAGAGAACGATGTCGGCGACGTCCAGGAGATCGACGGGGAGAAGATCCGGACGGGAGGCGGCGAGCTGCCGTATTTCAAGAAGATCTTCGAGCCCGGCACCATGCTGCCCAAGGAAGGGCTGCTGGACACCCGCGAGGGTATCCGTATGTACACGGAAACCTTCGCCTACGACCACTCCATGGTCACCGACGAGTACGTGGACTACCTGGAGGAGACCTCCAAACGCTGGACCGCCTTCTACCTGGAGCACCGGGGCAAGCAGTTCTGGGACAGGCAGGACGTCAAGGGCCACCACGACATGTACTTCTTCGAAGGCAAGCACATCCGCGACCACGTGCACCGCATCAAGAACCCGACGCTGTTCATCGCCGGCAAGAACTCGGTGAAGGGCATCGATCCGCAATACGAGCTTTACAAGCGCATGCCCAACGCGCAGATGCACATCCTGGACAAGGCCAGCCACTTCTGCTGGTGGGACCAGGTCCGGGACTTCAACGACCTGGTGCTCTGGTTCGTTACCAAGGGGGAGGATTAGTCAATGGAACGGAAAACCATCTTCAACAGCCCGGACAAGTGGAATAGCCGCTTCGTCACCGCGGACGGCTACAGGACCCACTACATCGAGGCCGGCGAATCCAACCCGGAGCGTGTCGTCATGTGCCACGGCGGGGCCAACGAGATCGGCATGGGCAACTACCGCTGGTACCCGAACATCGTTCCGCTGGGCGAGCACCTTCACGTCTATGCCATCGACGAGTTGGGGCACGGACAAACCGACCCGCCGCGCAACCTGGACGACCTGGGCCACGTGCGCGTGCGCGCGGACCACGTCATCAGCTTCATCGAGGCCCTGGACCTGGCGCCGGTGAACCTCATCGGCCAGTCCCAGGGGGGCTGGATCGTCACCTACATCACCATCAAGCGGCCGGACCTGGTGAAGAAGCTCATCCTCGTCGACAGCGGCAGCACCGCGGGGTCGGGCATCCGCAAGCCGGGCGAGGGACGGCAGGTCATCGAGGTGGACGGCCAGCAGGTGGAGGTGGACGGCAGCGGCGACCTGCCCTACTTCAAGGACGTGTTCGAGCCCGGCACCATGATGCCCAAGGAGGGGCTCACCAACACCCGGGAGGGCCTCCGCAAGTACGTCGGAGCCTTCGTCTACAACAAGGACATGGTCACCGAGGAGTACCTGGACCACCTGATGGAACTGTCGGCCCGCTGGAACGACCTCTACATGAAGCACAAGGGGAAGGAGTACTGGGAGAAGAACGGCATGCGGGGCGCCAGCGAGATGTACTACTTCGACGGCGCCCACATCCGCGACCACGTGCACAAGATCGGCGTCCCGACCCTGGTCATGTGGGGGCGCAACTCCAACAAGGGCATCGACCCCGGCTACGACCTCTACAAGAGCATCCCCAACGCCCAGATGCACATCTTCGACAAGGCCAGCCACTTCATATGGCTGGACCAGCCGGAGGACTTCAACAACCTGGCGACGTGGTTTCTGGGGAAGGAGTAGCGTTCGTGACGCCGGGGGAGGAAGATTGAGTCGCACGACCCCGCTTCGTGCCGGCGAGTTCCTGGCCCTCGTCGCCCTGTTGATGTCGCTCCCCGCGCTCACTACCGACGCGATGCTGCCGGCGTTGCCGGCCATAGGTCACGACCTCGGTGCGCCGCGCCGGAACGACGTCCAGTTCGTCATCACGGCCATGCTCCTCGGGCTCGCCCTCGGTCAGATCGTTTTCGGCCCGCTCTCCGACCGTTTTGGACGCGAATGAGCAAGCCCCCTCTAACTGACTGGAAATGCTGAGATGTCTTTAGGATTTCGCTCCTACCGTAAGCGAAACGCAAGCGGCTTGAATGCAACAAGGGCGTCAATCAGCGCATGCATGTCGGGTAAGCGCCCCGAGAGGCCGTGCCGATCCGGATAACCAGGGATGGCGGACGGCTGAGAAACGCAGAGATCCGCCATTTCAGGCGCCAAGCGCAACGGCGAGCCGCTCGGCTGCACGGCATCTCGGAACGGTTGCCAATGGGCACCAGGTGCGACACGCCCTACCGACAGCACAGCGCCCACCTAGCCAAGACACACCTCCGCCACCATCCGGTTGAACCCCTCCCGTTCCGCGCTACCCGAAGCGGAACGACCCAGATCGTCGTCTATGATCTCGATCCGCGGCCAGCCGAGTTGCCTCAGCCGTTCTCGCATGGCGTATTGCAGCGTTCGGCTCTCCCGGTTGTGCGTTACTTGATGGGCGGAGGACTGCGCACGTACACGATGGCCTTACGCTCCAGATGATGGCGTTCGATCTTCTCAGACATCACTGTCCTCCCTTGGTCGAGGACCGGCGGTCTGTGCGGTCACGTCCGTCGCTGGCGTCCGGCAATGTTCGATGAACAACCTTGCCAGCAGACCGACGGCCTTCTGCCGTGTCTGAGCCGGGAGACTCCGCCATGGCGGCGTGTTCCCGGAACCGTCCCGCCTCGCGGAACCGAACAATACCAGTTGCCTTGGTTCCTTGTGAGATGAACCCATGATCGCCTCCCTGATCCTGGTTGACAGATGGTACGTCTGTAACCGAATCGGGCGCGATCAAAGAACCGGCAGGTGCCCTCAGGCCTCGGAATCTCATCCAGCAAACCCTCTCGTAGAGTCGAGGACTGGCGCGCCAGCTTTAGGGTCCGGTGGCTTGTCCGTCGCTTTCGCTCCGGGCCTCAGTCCGGCTCCCTTGGCCGCGTTTCCAGTCCCCGCTCATCGAACCGTGCGTGCGGTTTTCCCGCACACGGCTCTCGGACGAGATCATGCCTTCGCCCACGGAAAGCGTGTCGCTCGCGGTGCAAGGCGGATGAGACCGTGCTCAGTCCAGAGCTGCTCGTACCCGTATTGCACATAATTACGGGCTCTCACCTTGTGCTTGCGACGCCGCCACTGGAGCAGCCGCTTGATAGCGTGCCTGTCGATCGCGGCATAGGCCGGCTCGACCTGGCCCAGGATGAAGTACTTTGACCACCCGAGCATCAGTCGATTGAGCCGTTCGGCCACGACCTCCTGGTCCAGGAGCCCATAGCGGGGTTCCGTTAGTTCGCTAATCCTGCGGCAGATGCTCTGGACGCTCGCCTTGCTGGGCCGGGTGCCGATGTAGCTCCCCTTCCCGTGCGGGCGGTAGTTGCGTCCAATCCGATAGCCAAGGAACTCAAACGAGTCCTCCGGCGCCCGGCAGCATCGGGTCTTCTCGGCATTGACCGTCAGTTTCAGCCGTTCCATCAGGTTCTCGACCACCGCCAGCATTTCCGCTGACGACGATTTGCCGAGCACAACCAGGTCGTCGGCATAGTTGACGACTTCCGCCTTGAAGCGCCGGGCATGGCCCAGCACCTTCCAGCCCAGTATGAAGCGGCGCATGTAGATGTTGGAGAGCAACGGGGAGATCGGAGAACCTTGAGGGGTTCCCTTCCTCTCGCGACGCGCCCGGTTCGTACGGCGTTTGCCGCCCTTGCCGTCGTCTTCTTCGACCGCCATCTCAAGCCACGCCTTAACCCAGCCCAGCATCCGCCCGTCGCTCACGCGCCGGGCGACGGACTTGAGCAGTTCGGCGTGCGGAATCTGGCCGAAGTAGTCCGTTAGATCCGCGTCCACCACCTCGCGGTGGCCCGTGTTCAACAGCCGGTGTACGCGCCTGACAGCATCATTCGCGCTCCGGCCCAGCCTGTAGGCATACTGTTCCGGTTGCAGGTCGGCCTCGAAGATCGGCGACAGCACTAGCATCGCCGCCGTCTGCGCCACCCTGTCCCGTATGCAGGGAATGCCCAGGGGCCGCAACTTCCCACGCTGCTTCTTTGGTATGAGAACCTGCCGGACCGCCTCGGGCCGATAGGTTCCCGCCTTCAGGTCCCGCCTCAGTTCCCCAAGCCACCGCTCCACGCCTTGCGCCTCGATGTCCGCTACCGTCTGACCGTCCACCCCGGCGGCTCCGCCATTGCGGCGGACCTCCTGCCAGGCGACCGCCATCACGTCGGCGCGCCACACCTTGTCGCTCAGTGAGTAGAACCGAAAGCCCGGGGCCTCCTTCGCTTTCGCATGTAGCGCCGTCTGGAGTCTCCGGACCTTTTCCGGGTCGGATAGGCTCTCGCCAGTCCCCATGTCCCTTCCTCCTTCCAAACGCTGCTCTCGAACCAAGGCCCCTTCCCTCCACCGGCATTACCCGGCTTCCGCGGTACTACGGACCTCTCCGCCACCCCGAACGGCCCGACCCATCCCTCGCGGGTTGTCGGTTGGCGCGTGCTACGCCACCGCCGGGGCTTCCCGTGTTGCGTCCATCCCCTTCTTCCATGCGTGCCGCCGCCAATACCCCGGCGGAACCGGCCGGTGCGTGTGTCGCTCGCTTCCCGGCCGATGGCAGCCTTTCCCGTACTCGAGGCGGGTCGGCTTCCGCGTTGCCAGTTTCGAGGCCTGCTCGGCGTTCACTCGCGTTGCGGCCCGCATGGTCGCTGAGCCGCCCAAGGCGGCCCGTTTCATCGGAGTGCTTCAAACCATGTCGTTACCTCCATCGTCCGCTCCGACTGCTACCGGCTGGAGCGACAGTTGCCGGGCGGGTCTCGCAACCCGCTAAGGGATGGCGCCTTGCACGGCGCACTCGAGTAACTAGGCTGCTTCTGGAGCGCCGTTGGGTACTTCTTGGACGACGGCCTGGACGAGCCGGTATCCGAGAGTACGGGCCTTTCGGTTGAGGTTGGCGAAGGTGCGATCGATGCGCCGCTTCTCATAGGCGTCCATGCCCTTCTCGACGTATTCCTCGCCCCGCGTCACCATCAGGTAGATGAGGCAGGCGAGCTCGCGCGCGGTTGCGGTGATGGCGACGGCCGCGTCCTTGCGGGCGAGACGGGCGCGGTGTTTGGCGCCGATGAAGGTCTGGCTCCTTCGCGCTGCCACGGCAGCCATCCGAAGCGCCTGCCCTACCGGGTTGACTACCTTGGGCGCTCGGCCCGGCAATGGCTTGCCGCCGCTGATCCGGGTCCCCGGCGCCACCCCCATCCAGGAGCAGAAGTGCTTGGCGGAAGGGAAGGCGGAGAAGTCCGGACCGATCTCCGAGGCGATGGTCAGGACGGTTCCGATGCCGACGGCCGGGATCGCAGTGAGGTTGACGCCCATCATCTGGTGCAGCGCCATGGTCAAGGCCCTGTCGCCGGCCGCGGGCTTCCTGCCGCTGGAGCCCGACAGCGTCTTCCAGCCTTCGCCGGCCGATCCGCCACCAGCGCCTTCGTCCCCGGATGGGCTGCCGCCTGGCGGCGTCAGGCCCTCGATCTGCGCCGCGATCTGCGCCTGGCAGTCCTCGATCTGCTGTTCGAGGAAGTCGTAGCGCTGCATGGCCTGCTCCAGCGCGAACAGGTGCTCCTCGCGCCAGGTGCCCTCCAGGCTTGCGGCGATCGTGTCACCGCTGGCCTTGACCCGCCGGTCCCGGAACGACGCCAGACGTTGCGCGTCGCGCTCGCCGCCTATGATCGCCCGCAGGATCTTCTGTCCGGTCTGTCCCATGATCTCGGCGAGCACCGAGTCCAGCCGGATGTTCATCTCGGTCAGAGCCTTCTGCATGTGCTGCACGCAACGCGCGCGGTCCTCGATCAGCCGCTTCGTCTGGCGCACGTAGGAGCGGAGCGGGCAGATCGCATCCCCGGGCCGGAACGCGCCCCGCAGAAGGCCGTAGGACAGCAACTGCCAGATCCACTGGCAATCGAGTACGTCGCTCTTGCGCCCGGCAATTTGCTTCGTCATCCGCGGCGGCACCAGCATCACCTCGAAGCCCGCGCGCTCCAGCACCTCGTACACCGGGATCCAGTACACCGAGGTCGATTCCATCGCCACCTTCTTCACCCCACACGATCTCAGCCATGCCGCCATCGCTTTCAGATCCCGTGTGAAGCCATCAAACGACCGGACCGGCTCTGCACAGCGCTCCGGATCCACCGCCACGTAGTGACGGTCCTTGCCGATGTCGATCCCCGCGCAGTTCGGATTCACCACCCTGAGACGCTCCGTCCTCTTGCTCTTCCGTGGCATGCCAAGTCCTCCCGCCTTGTGGTGTGCCGGGGAGGAACCACACGGCAAAATCTCAATCTCTCGAACGAGGTCGCGGCCAAGCCGCGCCATCAGTGACTGAAGCCGATCGTGGTTCGGGCCATGCTTCAGTACGGGTGCCTGTGCACACCAGTGGGAGCAACCGGCCTCGACTCCCCCAGCCACCGTCACTTCACCGCATCGCTACCCCGCGTGCAATCTCCGGTTACTTTCGCGACTAAGCCCCCGCGTCGCGCACGGGTTTCCGCTTCGGTGCATCAAGCGCTGCCAGATCGACTTGCGGACGCTTCCGAAGACGCACAGACAGACAGGTCAGATGGTCGAACATCCATAGCGGCACTTCCAGAGCTCGCTCCTGCAAGTCCCCTCGCCACGTCCATCGCACAACCCCCAGCCCCTTCTCCACCACCCCGTGGACACTGAGTTCGCGACCGAACCAGGATGAAACTCGTACTGGATCTTGTTCTTGCCGGTTTTGAGGATGTTAAAGGCTTGAGTTGTACAATGCCCAACGGCCTCACTCCGCCCTTGCAGGCTCCACCCCACAGGAGGCTTACGAACGACAACTCCAGAGGACCGGGCCTCAGACCTCGCCCGCCCCTCTGCCACAAGGCGAATTTGTTCTGAAAGTGCGCAAGGGATTGTTCAAAAAACCTCGAAGAATCAAACCGCCCTGCACCATGATGATCGTGCCCTTGACGACAGCCCTGAATTGTGCATGATAGTCTTGCAAGAAGCGGGTACCCAAGAAGCGGGTACCCAAGAAGCGGGTACCCAAGAAGCGGGTACCCAAGAAGCGGGTACCCAAGAAGCGGGTACCCAAGAAGCGGGTACCCAATTGACATGGGTACCTTTTTTTATTTGGTACCCAGGAAAGGGGTGCCAAGATGCAGTTGGATAATGACGCCCTTCAGCGTGACGCCCTTCAGCGTGACGCCCTTCAGCGTGACGCCCTTCAGCGCGGTTCCATAGTCATACCATGGGTGCTCGACCCTCGAAACGACGACCTTGACCTGGAGGTCCATGGGTGCGGGTGCGGGTGCGGGTGTGACTGCGGATGTGATAGCTGTGACGCTTGCGAGTCTTGTGGATGCGACGACGCTGAGGATACCCAGGACGAAGGACTCAACGATGCAATCGCCGAGACCATCGCCGATAACCAAGCAGCAGCGGATACCGCAGAAAATCACATCGACACAGAGGATGGAAAACGTGGCGACGCTATGGCCTTGAGCGAAGCAACAGCAACCTGCGAAGCGCAAGTTTACGGTACTGCTAGTGGGACTGTCCTAGGTGGTTTCTTTAGCGGTGCCCCTCCGGAAGTCACTATCATTCAAGCAATATTGGATGGAAAGGACCGTCGTGATGAGAGTGAGGAATGCAAGACCATGGACGAGCTTAGAGAAGAACTAAACGCGAACTAAACAAAAATGAGCCTTTCGTCCTCAAATGCAACACCCCTTATCGGGATCGGCTTCCGGGTTCCCATCGCTAGGTGGACGCTGGCCAACCTGCACCGTTTCGACGTGCTGGAGGTGACCGTCGACCACTACATCCGGGGCGGCGACTATACCCGTCGGGCGATCCGGAACCTGGTGGACAGGATACCGCTGGTGCTGCATGGGGTGGGTCTTTCCATCGGCACCGACGTGCCTCTGGACGACGAGTACCTGGACGGCGTGTGCGAGGCCGTGGAGGACCTTAAGGTACCGTCCTACAGCGAGCATCTGGCCTGGACCAAGGTTCCGGACATCGACTTGGCCAACCTGCTACCGGTGCCCAAGACTCGCGCCGTCGCGGACATACTGATCCCGAAGATCGAGCAGGTGCAGTCCCGCCTGCCGGTGCCGTTCTCGCTGGAGAACATCTCCTACGTGTTCGACTTCCCGGACAGCGAGATGGACGACTCGGAGTTTTTCAACCTGCTGTTCCGAGAGACAGGGATGGAGATGCTGCTGGACGTGGAGAACCTGTTCGTGAACTCCCACAACCACGGGGTTGACCCGCGTGGGTTTCTAGACGCGATGCCGGAGGGGGTAGTTACGGGAGTGCACGCGGCCGGCGGACCGTTGGTTCGCCGGCCGTATCTGGATACGCCGTTCTACGCGGACAACCACAGCCGGCAGGTGCCGGAGCAGGCGCTGGACATCCTGGGCTACGCGCTCCGGCGGCAGCAGCCGCGGACCATCATCCTGGAGCGGGACAACGACTACGAGAAGGGCGACGAGCTTCTGGCGGACGTAGCGCGCCTGCGGGAGCAGGTGGCAAGGGCCGCCGCCACGAGAGCCTCGACGGTAACCCATGCAACGACTCATTGACAGGCAGACGATGCTGCTGCGCCACATGACGAGCGCAGCATTCATCTTCGGGACCGAGGAGTTGGAGTCCGCAACTCAGGACCCGGAGCTTGCCGGCATGGACCTCGGGCGTCTTCGGCTAGAGGCGGAGTTCTCCTACAAGAAGCGGATGGGCAAACTCCGCCAATCTTTCGAGCGGACGGCCGGGCTCTTGGGTCAAGGGTTTTCGACGATCACACGTGAGTACGCGTCGGCGCACCCGCCCGAGACCTACCAGCGGTATCCGGACGCCAAGAGCTTCTTCGAGTATTTCCTTGAGAACTGGGCTCACAGACCGACCATGCCGGCATGGGCGGCAGACGTGGCCGCGGTAGAGCTGGCGCTGGCCCGATCCCGGACGCTGCGACCCGCGGCGATGGAGGACGAGGCGCAGGCCGGATGTCCAGAAGAGCCTGGGTCTTCATGGTACCGCGCCCACCCGTGCGCGTTGCTGGTAAGCTGCACGCACGACGTGCGGCCCCTGTTCGAGCCCGCCCGGAGCGGAGAAGCGGTGGAGCGGAGGCAGGTGCATGTTGCCGTGCTGGCAGCGCGCCGACGCCGCCGTCCCCTAGTGATGGTGGTGGCGCCGGAAGCTTTTACGCTGATGGAAGGATCTGCTGAGTGGACCCGGCTCGACCCGAAAATAGTTCCGAACACTCCAGCAGCAGCGCACAAGGCCTTGATCAACCACCTTGAGGAGCAGGGTCTCGTGCTGGTGCGCACCCATGACGCCCACGAACGAACCCACCGGTGAGCGCGGCGGCGGTCACGCAGGTCCATCGGCAAAGCCGTCAGGCGGTTCCAGCGGACCCGGACCGCCAGTGGAGGCGGTCGTCGACCCGCCGGCATCGGCAGCAGCCTGCCTTCTGTACCTCTGCAGAGAAGAGAGCCTCCGCGCGAGCCGCGACGTAATCCTGGCCGATCTCGGCCAGGAATCCTCCCTCGACCTCCGGACCGCCGTGCGCTGCGCCGAACACGCCGGCCTGTCTCTGGAGATCAAGTCCATGGCGCCCGAGGATTGGCGCCACCTGACCGGACTCGCCTTGGTGCAACGCCGGGACGGCCGCTTCGGGCTCGTGGCGGCCGCGGACGACGACCACGTCTACCTGGTCGAGCACCGCACCGGCAATACGCGAACGATCCGGCGCTCGGTGTTCATGGAGGAGTGGGGCGAGGAGGTCGCGCTGCAGGCCAAGACGCCGGACTCCGAAGACCGGGCCTTCACGCTCCGCTCAATTGCCGAGCACATGTTCGACAACAAGGCGGTGTTCGGCCCGCTCATCGCCACCTCGTTCTTCGTGAACCTCCTGGGCTACCTCTACCCGTTCGCCTTCCTCATCATTATCGACAAGGTCATATCCAACCGGGGCGCGGCCACCCTCGACGTCATCATCGTCAGCCTGCTCCTGTTCCTCGCCTTCGAGGCGGTCCTGCGGGCCGCGCGGCACAGGGCGCTTCGTCACGCGGTTCGGGACATGGACCGCTCGCTTCTCTCCAGGCTCATCCGCCACTCCCTGGAACTGCCCGCCTCCTTCTACCTCCGGAACACCCCGGTGGAGACCCTGTCGAGGATCGAGGAGTTGCAGCACTTGCGCCGGTTCCTCACCAACGCCGTGGTGTTCGTGTTCGTCGACGTGATCTTCGTGCTGGTGTTCCTTGCCCTGATGCTGAACTTCAGCCTCACCCTCTCGCTGATCCTCCTGGCATCCCTGCCCTTCTACATCGCCCCGGCTTTCGCGGTCCTGCCCACGTTGCGCAAGTGGACCAAACAGACCAAGGGCAGCCGCCGGGAGAGCAACGAGGCCGTGCTCGACACCGTAGGGGGCATCGAGACCGTGAAAGGGATGCACGAGGAACAGGCCCAGGAAGCTTTTCTCACCGAGCGGGTGGACGCGGCCGTATCCTCCGAGGAGGACACCCAGACCCTTCGGGAGTCCACCACCCAGTACAACCAGTTCGTGAACCGTTTCGCCAACGCCGGTCTCCTGTGGTTCGGAGCGTCCATGGTGTTGGACGGGCAGCTCACGCTGGGCCAGTTGGTGGCCGTCAACCTGGTGAACATGCGCTTCTCCCAGCCCATGATGCGGCTCTGCATATTCACCTACGACTTCTCCCGGCTCCGGGGCTTGATCAAGGAAGTTGGAACGGTATTGAACGAGGCCACCGAGCGCGAGGGCGGCCACCTGGTGAAGCTCTCGGCCTTCAAGGGAAACATCCGTTTCGACAACGTGCGGTTCCAGTATCCGGACAATGAGCGCTACGCCCTGGACGGGGTGAGCTTCGAGGTGAAGCCCGGAGAGACACTGGGTATCGTGGGTCCCTCGGGCTCGGGCAAGAGCACCGTCACCCGGCTTATACAGAGGCTCCATCTAGCCACCGAGGGGCGTGTGCTGCTGGACGGGGCGGATGCCGTCATCCTCGACCCGGCGTGGCTCCGGAGCCACATCGGCTATGCGGAGCAGGACTATCCGATCTTCCGGCGGAGCATCGCGGAGAACATCGCCCTGGAGCCCGGCAAACGCCACATAGCGCAAGTGATCGGAGCGGCCCGTGCGGCCTGCGCCCATGAGTTCATCTCGCGGACGGCCAAGGGGTACGCCACCCGCATCGGCGCCCGGGGCGCGCTTCTCTCCGGGGGAGAGCGCCAGCGCATCGCCCTGGCCCGAGCGCTGTTCCACTTCCGGAGCGTGCTGATCCTGGACGAGGCCACGAGCTCGGTGGACAAGGAGTATGAGGCGCAGATCCACGAGAACATCCGCGCCCTGGGCCGGGACCACACGGTCATCGTCATCGCCCACCGCCTCTCCGCTCTGCGCAACGCGGATCGCATCATCTGTCTCGACCAGGGCAGGATCGTAGAGCAGGGCACCCCCGCGGAGCTGGTCCAGGGCAGCGGGTACTTTGCCCGGCTCGTGTACCGGGAGACCGAGAACATCAAGAGCCTCATCGCCCTGCCCGAGGAGACGGAGGGCGCGGCGGCCGCTCAGACCCCTCTGAAGGCACAGGATGGATAGACCGAGGCGTCGTGCGGATATCCTGCTGCTGGTGGCGCTTTGCGTCTTCCTGGCGGCGACCCTCACGTGGGCTTCCATGGCCGCGGTGGAGCTCTCCGCGGTGGCCCCGGGACGCATCGTCCCCAAGGGGCAGGTGAAGACCATCCGGTCGTTCGAGCAGGGGAAGATCAAGCGTATTGCCGTGGAGGAAGGGAGCGCGGTCAGGAAGGGGCAGGTGCTGATCGAGTTCGACACCACCCTGGTGGAGGCCGAGATCGCCAAGCACACCTCGGAGCTGGGCATCAAGGCGGTGGAGGCCGCCCGGCTCGAAGCCCTCCTGGGATGGCGAGGGGACAAGCCTTTCCGAGCCCCTCGGGAAGCCCCGAAGGAGATGGTGGCCATCAACCGGAAGCTCCTGAAGGACCAGATCGCTGCTCACCGCGCACGGCTCCATGAGCTGGACGGCCTGCTCCGGGAACGCCGGGCTCAGCTTCGCACCCTGGGGGCGGGCATTGCCAAGTACGAGAAGCTCCTGCCCATCCTGCGCGAGCGCACCGCCATGCAGGAGAAGCTCTACCGCAAGAACCACAGCTCCAGGCTCGACCTGTTCGACGAGCAGGAGCGACTGGTGGAGCTCGAAGGCAACATGGCGCTCCGAAAGCAGGAGCTGGTACAGGCCAGGGCCTCCCTGGCCGCGCTCAAGGCCCAGCAGGAAGGAACCGTCTCGGAGTTCTACCGGGAGCGCCGCTCCACCCTCGCCACCGTCCGGGAGAGGATGATCGTCCTGCGCCAGGACATCCGCCAGGCCCGGGAGCACCGCACCCGGCACACGTTGCTTTCGCCGGTGGACGGGGTGGTTCAGGACTTGGCCGTCCACACCGAAGCCGGCATGGTGGAGCCCGGCGCCCGCCTCATGGTCATCGTGCCAAGGGATGCCGGTCTTCGGGTGGAGGCTCTTGTTGCCAACGCCGACATCGGGTTCATCAAGCCCGGCCAGAGGGTCACCCTCAAGGTCGCCACCTTCGACTTCCGACGCTATGGCGCCATTGAGGGCACCGTCAGCCACATCGGCAGGGACGCGGTGAACGCTGGCGCACAGACCGGCGGTCCAGGGGCTCCGCCCCCCGGCGTAGCGGCCGGCCCCATGTTCAAGGCCCTCATCGATCTTGACCAGACCTACATGGAAATCGAGGGCCGAAAGATCGAGCTCCTGCCCGGCATGTCCGCCGAAGCTGCGGTCATACTCGGCAAGCAGCGCCTCATCGAGTACGTGTTGCAGCCGCTACGAGGTTATAGGCAGGATGCATTCCGGGAGAAGTAAAACGACCGAACCAATCGAGGCTGTCCCTACAGGAGCGGTATTATGGAACAACTGCCCAAAGCACTGGACCCCGCGGCATGGAAGCCCGACGACCTCGCCGGTACCGAAGCCTGGCGCCACACTTTCACCGGACGGGAGTTGGCGGAGTTGCTGGCTGTGGTGAGGGAAACCAGAGGGACCGAAGAACCACGGGAGACGCCTCCTCTGCCCGTTCTCACGCCCGAGATCGAGAAGACCGTGCGCGAGCTCAAATCGGGTTTAGGCTTCCGCATCCTGCGGGGCCTGCCCGTCAAGGAACTCGGCAAGGAAGGCGTGGCGCCGGCCTTCATGGCCCTGAGCCGCCAACTCGGCACCCCCATGGACCAGCCCGGAGGCGTCAAGCTCGCCCATGTGCGCGCTGAGTCCCAGGGAAAGGGCAAAGGACGCTACGGTTTTCGCGCCACCGCAGAGCTCCCCTTCCACGCCGACCTCGAAGACGTCATCGGCTTCCTGTGCGTTAATACCGCCTCCGAGGGCGGAACCCGCAAGTTCGCCAGCGCCGTCACCGTCTACAATGTCATGAGAGAGGAATGCCCCGACCAGTTGCGAGTCCTCACCCAACCCTTCCACATGGCGCTGCACAGAACGCATCCCGACCACGGTGGCCAGTGGACCCGCCTGCCCTTCCTGAACGTCACGAACGGTCTCTTCAATGCCTGCGCCTACAGAGTCCACATCAAGCGGGCCCGTGGCCTTCCCGGAGTTCCGGAGCTGACTCCGGCTCAGAACAATGCGCTGGCGGCATTCAACGATGTGGCCGACCGTGTTTCCCTAAGAGTAGACCTCAAACCGGGCGACATCGAGTACTTCAACAACCACGTGGTCTTGCATACCCGGACACAGTTCTCCGCGGACGGCAATGGACCGGGTCGCCACCTCTTGAGGGTGTGGCTTTCCATGTCCGGCTTCAGGGAGTTGAACCCGGAACACCCCATCAGCCTGAGGGCCATGGTGCAGCGTGACGAACGGAACGCGTAGTCAAGCTTTGGACGCTTCTCAAGCCCGAAGCTAAACTCTCAAGTTGTCATGGATCTCGGCATCAAGGGCAGGCGGGCGCTGGTATTCGGGGGCTCCAGGGGCATTGGCCGCGCCGTGGCAGGGGCACTGGCGGCCGAGGGGACGGAGGTAGCGGTCTGCGCCCGCAAGAAGTGGGCGGCGCAGAAGGTTGCTTCAGAGGCGGCGGAGAACAGCGGCGTGAGGGCCAAGGGCTACAGGATCGACGCCTGGGACGCGCAATCGACCAACGTCCTCATCAAGCGCATCGTCGACGATTTCGGAGCAATCGACATATTGTTCGGGGTCTCTCGGCGTCCGGTATTGGAGGACAGGAACGTATTGCCGCCGGGGGGTTGGCAAACCCTACTCGACAGGGGGTTCCTTCGCTTCAAGGTGGTGACCGAAACGCTTCAGCCCGGCATGCGGGACCGGCAATGGGGCCGAATTCTCTGGCTGATCCCGTGGCCTGCCGCTGGAACCCGTTTAGAACGAGAACTTCACTCCGTCACGACTGCCGCGCTGTCCGCATGGTTAGAGTCCATCGCAGTGAACGTTGCCAAGGACAACGTTACCGCGAACATCCTGCGGCCGGCCCCGATTTCAAGGAACACCGGATCCCACGCTACTTCCGGAAACCAGGAGGCTCTAGGGAGCTCCACGCAGTCGCGCGCCGACCAGACTCTTCCCACGCGCAACGTGGCCGCGACCGCGACTTTCCTGCTCAGCGATCTCGCCGGGGGCGTATTCGGAAGTACGATTTTTCTCAGCGGAACACGCAATGCGACCCCGACCAAGCCAAAAGTGTAGGTCGACCATGAAGCAACTCGCGGCTGTCTTGCTCCTGACTCTGTGTATCACAACCTCTTCCAAGGGTGACGCAGGGGAAATCTCGGCTACTCATCCGTCTCTTCGCGAGGCGGACTTGCCTCCTTTGATTCCCGCAAGCGAGTTCTATGCCGGCGGCAACGAGAGCCGGGGACACCGGCTTTCTCCCGACGGAACAAGGCTAGCCTGGACAGAACGCATTAAAGGCAGACCCACGCTCCGCGTTCGGATGCTGGAAAACGGTCATACGGTCACGATGAATCATCGCGTGCGGATCCTCACGTTCCAGTGGGCACTCGACAGCAGGCACCTGCTATTGTCCGCCATCGTTAGGCCCCGAATAAACATCCACCCGTTTTTGTCCGACACGAACTCCCCCCAGAAGCAGCCCCGCGACCTCCTGCCCTTCGAAGGGGTAAACATCCGGTCCATTCTGCTCCCGCCAGCCAAACCCGATTCAGTGTTGGTGGAGGCGAATCTACGCACCCGCGAGGTCTACGACCTATACGAAATCGACCTGAGGACTGGTATGCACACGTTGCGGGCAATCAACCACGGAGACACTTCACGTTGGATTGTAAGCGACAGAGGCGACATCTTGGGCCTGCTCCAACGTGGTACCGCTGGGGCATGGAGTGTCCGAAAGGGCGTCGAGGCCGGCCGGTCACCGCTGTTGACCGGCGAATACACAGACATCATCGACATCGCCCAGTACATCCCCCACGAGAGTTCCAAAATCTACATGCTGACGAATGGGGGGCTGGACAAAACCGTGCTCATGATGCTGGATCTGGACACGGGCGAACAGGAAGTGCTCTTCGAAAGGCCGAATGTGGATATATCCGGCTACTTTATGGACATCCTGGCGTACAAACCCGTGGTAATCCGATATCACGATGCCCT
This sequence comes from uncultured Binatia bacterium (SeqCode), assembly GCA_965204505.1. Classification (GTDB taxonomy): domain Bacteria; phylum Desulfobacterota; class Binatia; order UBA9968; family JAJDTQ01; genus JAJDTQ01. The sequence continues at coordinate 149,580 of CBDBFB010000004.1, read as the reverse complement.
CCCCCGCCAACATTACCTTGACCGCAGGCTACGGGACGATCTGGAGAAGATATTGGGATCGGGACCGATGGCCAATGTCATCGTGAACGGCAGTATGGACCAGACACGCCTCGCGATCCGCACGGAAACGGACCGGTCCGGCCCATCCACCTACCTCGTCGATCGACGGTCTGGAACGAAGGAACTCCTCGCCCGCCATCCGCTAAGGGGATACGAGAATATTCTGTCGCCCACTCGTCCCATCGGCTTCCATGCGCGGGACGGGCTCTCAATCAGCGGTTATCTGACTCTTCCGAAGGGCGCCGACGGCAAACGCTTGCCGTTGGTCGTCAAGGTCCACGGCGGTCCCTGGATGCGGGACGATTGGAGATTCGATCGGGAAACCCAATTCCTGGCCAACCGAGGCTACGCCGTGCTCGAGGTCAACTACAGGGGATCGCGCGGTTTCGGAAAATCCTTCATGGAGAAAGGGTACGGGGAGTTGGGAGGGAAGATGCAAGATGACTTGATCGACGCGGTGGATTGGGCCATCGCGGAGGGATATGCGGATCCCGTGAAAATCGCCATTCTCGGCCACAGTTACGGCGGTTACGCAACACTCGTCGCGATGACCAGGACGCCAAGGAAGTTCGCTGCCGGCGTCAGCGTGGCGGGTTTTTCCGATATGGCTGCTCTGGCTAGTACCCTTTCCCGCGGTGGGAGATTGGGGGCTTGGTGGAACCGCTTCGCCAACGCTCTGGACGCCACTGGCGCGAAAGAGGAGCTCACGGATCGATCCCCCATCACCTATGCCCACCGCGTCGAACGGCCTTTGTTGATTGTCCACGGCACCGAGGACAGGACGATTTCCAAGGAACACTCGGACCGATTCGTTGCGAAGCTTCGCGAGAAGGACATCCCGGTCGAATATCTGGTGTTCCCGGACGACGGGCACCTCATACGTCGGGAGGAGAACCGCGTCGAGTTCGCACGGCGTCTGGAAACCTTCCTCGCCACACACCTTGGTGGCCGCGCAGGAACAGGGATTTGAACTATCCCGCTCAGTCGGCCCACGCCCCCAACTGCAGGCCGTCGTCCCAGCGCTGCCACCGCACTTCCCGGATTCGCCGGGACGTCTCGGTCCGGAGTCGCCGATCATGTGAGAGCCAGTCACGGGCCTCGCGGCGCGCCGCCTGAAGGACCTCGTGGTCGTGCACGAGGTGCGCGACACGGAATCCCTGGAAGCCGGCTTGGCGGGGGCCGAGGATCTCTCCCGCGCCGCGGAACCGCAGGTCGGCCTCGGCCACCTCGAACCCGTCGGCCGACCGCTCCAGTGACTCCAGCCGGCAGCGGGAGTCGCCGTCCCGGGTGCCGTAGTGGATCAGGACGCAGTGGGATTCGTCGCTGGCCCGCCCTACCCTGCCCCGGAGCTGGCGCAACTGTGCAAGCCCGAAACGCTCGGCGTCCTCAACGACCATGAGGGTGGCACCTGGGACGTCGATGCCGACCTCGATGACGGTGGTGGCCACCAGCACCTGGACCTCGCCCTGCCGGAAGCACCGCATCACCTGGTCTCGCTCGGCAGCGGGCATCTGACCATGGACCAAGCCCAGGCGAAGTCCCTGCATGGCGCTCCGGGACAGTTCCCGCGCCATGGTCTCGGCCGCCGCCATCGGCATTTTCTCGGACTCCTCCACCAGTGGATACACGAGGTAGGCTTGGCGTATATCCGTTACCGTGGCGCGGACCCGCTCGTAGACCTCTTGCCGTTGCCTCTCCTGCACCACCACCGTGCGCACTGGCGTCCGGCCCGGCGGCGCCTCGTCCAGCAGTGACACCTCCAGGTGGCGCTGAAGGAAACACCGAGCCCGTCAGTGCCTGGCATGGGAAAACGTGTAAACGCCGCTGCCCCGATCGCGAGATCGCCGCATGACCGGGACGAATGCCAGCCTGGTAGCGGAAAAAACGGAGTCCCGCGATGTCGGCGAAGAGCGATCAGAAACTCACCAAACGAACTATCGGCGCCTTGGCGGCAACCGGCAAGGACGCCGTCTTCTAGGATCGTGATCTTCTGGGGTTCGGGGTCCGCGCCTATCCGTCGGGGAGCAAGTACTACGTGGTGCAGACCCGCGCGAACGGCAAGGCGGCGAAGCGGGTGACGGTGGGCCGGCACGGGATCGTGACGGCGGAGGAAGCGCGCAGGCGGGCGGCACTGATCATCGCGCGGATCAAGGCGGGGGAGGAGCCACTGGCGGAGCCGGCGGCGGCCCTGGCCGAGGGCCCCACGGTGGGGGAGATTGCGCGCCGGTGGCTTGAGGAGCATGTCGGGGTGCGGTGCAAGCCCAGGACCGTGGAGATGTACACGCTGATCGTCCGCAAGCACCTGCTGCCCGCGCTCGGCAGGGTTCCGGCTCTGGCGGTGGATCACGGGCGGGTGAGCGAACTGCACCACTCGATGCGCGGGACGCCGTCGATGGCGAACCGGACGGTGGAGGCGCTGTCGCGCATCTGGAACTCGGCGGAGGACCGGGGGGAGCTGCCGGAGGCGAGCAACCCGTGCCGGCTGTTGGTGAAGAACCGCGAGCGCGGGCGCGAGCGTTTTCTTGGCGAGGAGGAGTTCCGGCGCCTGGGGCGGGCGCTGGCGGAGGCAGAGGCCGGGAAGGGATTGTCGGTCCACGCGGTGGCGGCGATCCGGCTGCTGTTGCTCACGGGGTTGCGGCGGAACGAGGTGCTGACGCTCCGCTGGCGGGACGTGGACCTCGATGCGCGCGAGCTCAAGCTCGAGGACTCCAAGACCGGCGCGCGGGTGGCGCCGCTTTCGCCGGAAGCGGCCCGGGTGCTCGCCGGCATCCCGCGGGTGGAGGGGAACCCGCACGTGATTCCGGGGAAGAAGCCGGGCACGCACCTGCGGAACCTGAACGACCCCTGGGACCGGGTCCGCAGGAGCGCAAAGCTCGAGGACGTGCGGCTTCATGACTGCCGCCACTCGTTCGCGTCGCGGGCGTTGGCGCTCGGCGAGGGGCTGACCATGATCGGGAAGCTCCTCGGTCACTCGAAGGTGGAGACCACCGCGCGGTACGCCCACCTTGCCCGGGAGTCGGTGCGCGAGTCCGCCGTCCGTATATCCGACAGCATCGCAGCCGACATCCTCAAGGGATACCAGGTGGACGGCGGGGACGAAGCCCCGGCTACCACGGCGGCCTGACGCCGGACCGTGCGTAACCCTCTCAAGACTCATTGCCACGATCATCCTCCCGTTCTCCCCCACCCACAGACTTCGGGCTCATTCTCTCGTTGGATTCCGCCTCCTCCGTCAGCCTCATGTCTCATTGGAAACTCTCTTCATTGCCCATTCGCCGTCCCAGCAGTATGCTGAATGTGCGAGGTCAAGCATGGTCTGGTGTCGCGTCCCTCTTGGGAAGGAGGATTCGTCATGGCGATCATCATGATCTACGAAGGAATCCACGGGGCGGAGGAAGTTGCCAACCGGGTCGCGCGGTCCCTCGGCTACAAGTGCGTGGGACGGCAGGACCTGGCGGCCACGCTGCCGCATTACGGGGTGCCGCGCGCCAAGCTCGACGACATCACGGAGAAGGCGCCGCACTGGTGGGAGCAGTGGCTGCAGGACTTGCGGCCCTACCGCATCGCGCTCCAGGCCGCCATGTGCGAGATGGCTCAGGCCGGCCCGATGGTCTACCACGGCCACGTGGGACACGAGCTCCTTCCCGGAGTCTCCCATGTGCTCAAGGTCTTCCTGACCGGCTCCATGGACCTGCGCATCGACCTGCTCCGGTTGCGCCCCGCGCAGGACGAAGGCGCCATCCGCAGACAGCTCGAGCACGCCGACCGTGCCCGCAGCCGGCGGCTCATGTCCCTGTTCGGCCACGACTGGCAGGACCCGACCCGGTACCACCTGGTGCTCAATCTCGGCATGGGCGTGGACGCGGCCAGCGAGATCATCGGCGCCACCGCCCGGCTCGCGGCGTTTGCCGAGACAGAGGCCTCCAAGCAAGCCTTCGAAGACCTCGCGCTGGCCAGGAAGACCCAGGCGGCCCTGCTTCAGTCCGACCCGTACCGTGAACTGCCCGTCGACGTGAAGGCGCACAACGGCACGGTGACGGTGTCCGGCATGGTTTCCTCGTCGGTTACAGTGGAAGGCGTGGTGGCAATCGTCAAGGCCGTCCCCGGCGTGGCGGAAGTTACCGCGAATCTCGTGGTGGTGCCGCGAGGGCATTCCGACGTCGAATAGCCGAGCCGATACGCCCAAGAGCCGGCGTACCTTTCTTGAAGACTGCCGCCGCCCGTCAAGTGGGGATCAGCCCGACGTACGCCATTACGTCTCTTTGCCGGGTCCATCTCCGATTTCAGCCGAAATACGCGCTGCAAGGCGTTGTCTCAATTCGACTGGTGTTTCCCAGACAATATGGTTGTACTGGCGAGTGTCGAAATGGATCTTGTTCAATACGTCCTTTCGGCAAGTAAAGATCACCGGAATGTTGAGTCCGTGTGCAAAACCGGCCTCGTAGTACACACCTCCGCGCGCTCCGTCGTCTCCTTGAGTGAAATCGGCTACGACGAGACGAGAGCGCCTGATCTCGGCAACGATTTCGTCGTCTATCTTCCTGTTGTGCTCTTTCTGATCGATTCGAAATGGCTTGTAGGTGCAGACGACGGCCCGGTACGCACACTTGGGGTGGGACTCTGTGCAGGCCTCGACGGCCAGAGTTGTGGAGAGCATCGGAGCGGACATCCTGCCGAAGTAGCGAAGGGAAAGGGAGATGAGCGATCTCCAGGCGAACAGTCGAAGCGCTCCCGGCGGGAGACCGGGAGGCGGTGTTCTGGAACCGTGAGCTTTCGGGCTTCGGTGTGCGTGTCCATCCCTCGGGCGCCAAGGCTTTTGTTGTAAACTACCGCTCTGGCAACGGCGGGCGCAAGGCGCCCAACAAGCGCGTGGTGGTGGGCCGTTTCGGCCGTGTCGCCCCGGACCAGGCCCGGCGCCAGGCGCAGGAGCTGCTGGGGCGCGTGGCCGCAGGCGAGATCCCGCGGACGAGCGGGCGGAGGCGCGTTCGGTGCCTACGCTGAGGGAGGCGTGCAAGGACTACATGGAGTCCGGCCACGGCCGCGCGGCCAGCACGGAGCGGGGCTATCGGCGGTACGCGGCCCTGTATCTCGGCGACTGGCTCTCGCGGCGTCTGGACAACATCAACCGCCGGGACGTGGAGGGCCGCTTCCGGGTCCTGACCGAGCGCCACGGCGAGATGCCCGCCAACCAGTGCCTGTCGTTCCTGCGCTCGGTGTACCGAAGGCCCTGTGTGGACCACGAGGGTCTCCGGAACCCTGTGGAGCAGTGGCTTGCAGGCGGGGGACGGTACCACCGCAAGAGGAGGAAGCGGATCTCGTCTCCGGCCGAGGTGCTGCCGTGCTGGCGAAGAGGGATCGAGGCGGCAGTGGGAGACCCGGTGCGCCGGGACGCGTTCCTGTTCGGGCTCTACACGGGGATGCGGCTGGGAGAGGTGCTGGCGCTCCGTTGGGAGGACGTGGACCTGGGGAAGGAGCTGTTTCGTGTGGAGGAGACCAAGACCGGTGTTCCATTGGAGCTGCCGGTGACGCGCCAGCTTGGTGAGATCCTGGCGCGGCGGCTGGCCGCGAGGGAGGCCGTTCCAGAGGAGCTACGCGGGTGGGTGTTCCCTTCGCGGTCGAGCAGGTCGGGGCACTTGGAGGAGCTTCAGGCGCACTACGAGGACATTGGGCGAACGGGCGGCGAGAAGTTCTGGTTCCATGGGTTGCGGAACGCCTTCATCACCGTGGCGGAGCGTGAGCTGATGCTACCGCGGTCGCTGACGAAGCGGCTGGTGAACCACGCCCGGCCCAATGACGTGACCGAGGGGTACGCCGCTGACTGGACCGTGGAGAAGCTTCGCGAGCCCGCTCAGCGGATCGCAGACCGCATCGACGAACTGACGGAACGTTGATCCCGACATCTCATCAATCATGGCTGCGCCGCGTGCCCGCGCGTGGTCATGGACGCGCACGCTGTACTCACGGCGTACGCGCCGGCCCTTGATGCCCTGCCTGATCCACGGGTTGCCGATAGCGACACAAACCGTTCCATCGTACATCTTCCTCTTCCTGATTATTGACGGATGTCAATCGACACTATACACTAGACAAGTGATCAGGAAATTGCGGCATCGTGGCTTGAGAGAGCTCTATGAGCAGGGCCGTTCGCCGAAGTTGGCTCAGGAGCATGTGCAAAAACTCTTGCGCATCCTGACGGCCCTAGACCGCTCCACTGGTCCGGAGGGAATGGATATTCCAGGCTTTCGACTGCACCCCCTCAAGGGCCGCATGCGGAGACACCATGCGGTGTCCGTCTCAGGCAACTGGCGGGTAACATTTCGGTTCGAAGATGGCCACGCCGTGGACGTCGATTATCTGGACTACCACTAGGAGGTGCCCCCGTGACAATGAATAATCCCGTACATCCCGGCGCCATCGTGCGTGAAGACTGCCTGAAACCGCTGGGTTTGTCCGTGACCGAAGGCGCAAAGCGGCTCGGTATCGGACGTCAGACTCTTTCCAATCTGGTCAACGAGAAGGCTTCCGTTTCGATCGAAATGGCCTACCGCCTGTCGAAGGCGTTTGGCTCCACGCCCGAGACTTGGCTTGGCATGCAGTTGGCCTTCGACCTTGCACGGTCGCGGCACCTGGAACAGACAATCAAGGTAGGAAGAATCGCTGCCGCGTAGACCTTCATCGCTGTTCGTCAAATACCGTTGCTCCGTCGATCACGCCCGAACTCAGGCTTTTCTCTACCCAGAGAGGACAACCTACAGACTACGTGGCGGACGGCACTGTAGCAGCTTCGATTTTCGAGGGGCCATGGCTGACAAGACTGCAATAGAGTGGGCTGATGCTACGTGGAATCCTGTAACCGGTTGCACCAAAATTGGCCCTGGCTGCGATCATTGCTATGCCGAGCGTTTCGCTGAGCGCTTCCGTGGAGTCCCGGGCCATCCCTATGAGCGCGGGTTCGACCTGACCTTGCGACCAGAACGGCTATTGCAACCGGTGCACTGGCGGCGTTCCCGGATGATCTTCGTCAACTCCATGAGCGATGTATTCCACAAGAGAGTTCCCAACGCGTACCTTGATCAGGTCTTCGATGTGATGGAGAGGGCCAACCAGCATATCTTTCAGGTCCTTACCAAGCGCAGTTCCAGGCTGGCCAACTACATCAACCGACGGTACCCAGACAACCCAGTACCGCGGCACATCTGGATTGGAGTCTCCGTTGAGGATTCACATAGGCTCGGACGCGTAGCACACCTCAAACGCGCCAATGCAACCATACGGTTTCTATCGGTCGAGCCGCTTCTCGGGAAGATCGGCCCCATAGACCTGTCTGGTATTGCTTGGGTGATCGTTGGCGGCGAGAGCGGGCCTGGTGCCCGCCCAATGGATGTGAACTGGGCCCGCGAGGTACGCGACCAGTGTGCACATCAGGGAGTAGAGTTCTTCTTTAAGCAGTGGGGAGGGAGAACATCGAAAGCGGGAGGACGTATCCTTGATGGCGAACTGCACGACGGTTTCCCATACGGTTTCGAAAAAGGCCAGGAAGATGGCGCCTGCGAACAGCCAATTTATTTGGCGGCCCGGCGCTGAGCCGCCAACCATCCAATCCCATACGGACGCTAAGTTGCGTCTGCTGGAGGCCTATCTTGACCGCTATTTCGATGTGGTCTGCGCTGTCCCGCAAATGGACGTCCTTCGTATTGCGCTGGTCGATTCCTTCGCAGGCGGCGGCTTGTTTCGTGGTGAGGGGGCCTTCCGACCCGGCTCGCCGTTGGTCATGATCGATGCTGTAAGACGCGCCGAAGCACGGGTGAATGCCGGCCGTCGTAAGCCACTCAGAATCGAGGCCAAGTTCTTTTTCGTCGACAATGACTCGAATGCAATCGACTACCTAAGGGCTACCATCGGTGCAGCCCAGCTCCGTCAACACCTGCGCGACTCCATTACCATCCAGCAGTCCGCTTCCTCGGACGCACTTCCAACAATCATTCGGCAGATTTCGGCGTGGAGTTCTGCCGGCCGATCGATCTTCCTCTTGGATCAGTGCGGCTACACCGATGCGCCCAACCGTGATGTCCGCTTGATCTATCAATCCCTGCCCAGATCCGAGGTTATTGTAACTTACAATTTCGGTGCAATTTACGACTACATGAATGATAGCGCCCGCTTTCTGGCGGCGATGGCTCCTTCGGAACTCACCGCCGATCACCTTCAGGCGCTTCTGAAGGAACGGGACGCCCAGGCCGGCCGATATTTTGCGGGCCGGCTCTTGGGCAAATTGTTCAAAGAGAATGTGGGGTCGAAATTTGCGTCTCGGTTCTTTCTCCGTTCCGAGGACGCGGGCCGTGATATGTGGTTGGTTCACTACTCCAAGCTTCCACGGTCCCGGTTGGTGATGAACGAGGCACACTGGGCGATAAAGAACGCATCCGTGACCCAAGGTGAGGCGGGACTGGACATGCTTGGTTTCAGGCCAAACTGGGAGAATCAGATTCCTATTGATTTCGGCTTCGACGAGTCGGACGAAGGGCGAATTCACAACGCCCTGATGGCGGACTTGCCTTGTCGGTTGACACAGTTCGATCCAGGTTCGGAACCTACAGTGGACGCGCTCCTTGCTTTGTTGGCCGATGACATGGCCGCGACGCAGGCACAGTTCACTACTGTCCTTAAGGCGTTAGAAACGGAACGGGGAATCGAGGTGTTGACGCCGAGTGGCGGCCAGAAGAGACCGTCCGCCGAGATACGTTCCGGTCACAGGATTGTTCTGCCGCGTCAGTACAGATTCAGCTATTGATTGAATCAACGGCATGCCGGAGGGTCGGCGGTGGCCAGTCAGCCGCAGAAACCTTTGGTCGGAGGGTTCAGGCCAATTCCTTCAGACTGCCCAACGGTCCAATCGCGTGGGCGAACGTTAATGCTGGTCGCCGACTTCAGCAACCAACGCAAAGGTCAACACTTTGACACTCGCCCCTTCCTGACATTGCCGCAAGGCTTGAGGCGGACAGCGTCTCCGTGACTCCAAAGGGATCGGTATGTACTGTAAAACCTGCCCTTGTCACGTCCTTTTCGCCGAAAGTCACGTCCTTTTCGCCGAAACCAACGAGCCTACCAAGGGGTGAGCTGCCATTTCTTGCCAAACTGGGCACTCCTCGCTGTCGGGGAGTAAATCGAGTTGCTGTCCGGGCAGGGCTTTGGATACTTCGGGATCCAGAAAACGGCAAAAAATGTATCGAAGAACCGCAGAAAACCCGTCCGCAATCAACGCGTTCGATATGAGTCCGCCGGTAAGGATGAGATCCAGAAGCTTGATGTCTTGTGGGCTGAGGCTGTTCATCGTCCGCCATTTCCTAATCAAGGCCAGCTTTCGTTCTTGGTTATCGTTGAGGGCCACAAATATGCACATTAGGCTATCGTTATACATGGAACTGGATTTGAAGCAGCTTTCCATCCGGCCGGAAAGGTTATTGTCGTCAAGGCTGAGCCTCGGGGCAATCAATGCCAATGGTCCATGTAGGGAGGAGCGCAAGGAACTGTTGTGGTGATCTATATTGTCGATCACGGTCGACAAGTTCGAGTTGTCACCGTCCAAAGAATACTGGGCCACATCCAGATAGGGAACTCGGTACCAGCCGAAATGCCTGAAGTCGGCTCGGTCTCGGGCCGCGGTTGAAACTTTCCGAAGCTCTTCCTTCCCGCGGAGGCTGATCGCCTTCGGTGCGAAGGTCGCGATCCAGCCAATCGCTCCAGCCCTCAATTCCTGCTCGACAGGCACTGGGGCCACGTCGAAGTTGGAGTGAAACGCCCGCAGTTCGGCGATGAACAGCCGATCGAGCCTACTGGTTGCGTACGATTCTTGAGCAAGCATGGACGGTACAAGCCAGTCGAGCGCTTCCGCTGGCAAGCGTTAAGGCCGCTTCTTCGGCGCGGTCTCCAATATGATCGCCCCGATACGTCGGGCGGTATCCGTGAAGTGGCGAACTTCTTCATGGTCGAGCGGCCGGTCGAGGATGGGGTGCTCGCGGTAGGAGAGCCATTTCTTAAGCACTTGGTAGCCACCGAGCTTGTAGTTCCAGACGGCGGCGGGAACATTGCGCCAGAAGGCGTTGCCGTTCAGGTACACGTCGAAGGTCGTATTGCCCAGAACGGACAAGCTGTCTGACATTGCCGCGCGTTCCTCGGGCGCCAAGGCACGCTCAACAGCTTGGCCCTGGCCGGGCATGATGGCTTGGCCCGTTCCGAAATGTCCCCAGCCAGCCGTCACTGAGAAGTCAACTGGCTTCATGTTTTGCCCGTTGATCGTGGCGGGAACTGCAAGGGAGGCGATCTCCGGCCGTAGCGGAGCCTCTGTGACGCCCGGAACGGGGCGCATCGGGTCCAGCATCTGTGCCAAGTCGCGACCCCGTGTCGCGGTTTCTGCGAGCATATTTGCCGCCCCTTTCACGGTGCCGCCATTGCGCCAGCCCGGAAGGGGTATCCGGGGCCATTCCATCCTCAAGGCGCCTGCGTTAGTCGCTCGGTAGACCGGGTCGTGCAACGTGGCAAGAACATGATGGAACAAATCCTCGACGCTCGCGCCGATACGCTGCAGGTAGAACTGAGCCGGATCAGACAGATTTGGGCGGCCCTTGACCCCCGTCGTATCCAGAGCGTCGGCGCAGAGCCATGCCGGGAACATCAATGCAGTACGCTCGATCAGATGCAGACAACTCATGTGCGTCGTAGAACACGCTTGCGGGTCCTCTTCCCCCTTCCGGAGATGCTGCGCGGCTGACAGCCACAAATTCTCCTCGAAGACATGCGGCCTGTAGTCGGGTCGTGGCCGGTCAAGTAGTCGACTATCTTCCTCCCAATAGAGCCAGCGGTTGTCGAACGGCCGATACGTGAAGCGGATGAACCCGCCTTCGTCCGGCCCGCCACGTTTCAACAACGCGTCACGCACAGAGCGGGCGTCGAATCGCGCCGAAGTCTTCATCACTGTCGGATAGCGTGACGCAATCTCCTCATGGCTCAACGCCGCGTCGAAATAATCGGCGACGCGTGCCCGCAGTCGGTCGAGGTCCACATCTACGAGGAACCCGTCACGACTAGTCTTGACGCCAGGAAACGACTTCAAGAACAGATCCGGCAACGTGGGCCAGTCGAACCAGTCGCCGCTCACCGTGGTTGGCACGAAGGGAAGACCAAGCGGCAGGACAGGCTCGATCTGCTCGTACAGGCTATCCGCTTCCGCTTCGGCTGTCTCGTTCAGCTCCGCCGGTTTCGCCTGGCCCCAGAGGTTCCGGAGGCCCACCGTATCGGCGGGTTTGTGGTCCGCTTTGCGCACCAGAGTCGTGATGGCGGTTCCGACCTGGATGCCGACCGGATCGCCCTCCGTCGAGAAGATGCTTGGGTCGGGTGAGCCGTCCGGTGCGACCTTGCCGGTTTTGTACTTGTCACCGTTCAGGCAGTCGATGCGGATCGAGTCAAACGCCTCCAGATAGCGCTCTCGCATCCCCGTGAAGGACAGGCCGTCGAGCCATGAGTAGTTGGAAATGAAGCAGAGCACGCCCCGACCGGTCTTTTCCGTGATACGCCGTTCCGCCATGCGGAAGAAGCGGACATAGGGATCATTCAGCCCTTGCCCCTCTGGTTTTCTGACCTGGTTTGTCGACCGGTACGACTCCGACAATTCCCTTTCTTCGTCTACCGCCATGCCTGCGAAGCCATTGTAGGGCGGATTGCCGAGGATCACGAGGATCGGCGTCTCCCGCTTCACGCGGTCCGCCCGGTCGCGTTCTTCTTCGAGTTCCGGGAATGGCAAGGGCTTGGTCGTCCTCGGCTCCCACCCCGTCAGCGCATTTGTGAGGAACACCCCTGCCCGTTCGGTCCCATCGTCCGCCATCGGCGCGTCAAGGTCTTGCATGGTCAGCCCGACCTGCAAATGGGCAACGACGAACGGAGCCGGCATGATCTCGAAGCCGAACACACGGCCCAATGCCGCCTGCTTCAGCCGAGCACCCGCCAGGGCCCCAAATCCCTGTCCGTCAAGATTAGCCGCGATGCGTCGCAGTACTTCGGCCAGATAGGCGCCGGTACCGCAGCAAGGATCGAGGACGTAGACGTTCTCCGCGGCCAATCCCCCTGCGATACCGAGGTCGTCCTTAAGCGCCCTGTCTACGCGGGTGACCATGTAACGCACCACATCCGTCGGGGTATACCAGACACCCAATTGTTTCCTGAGATCGGGGTCGAAGGCTTCGAGAAACGGTTCATAGAAGTACGGCACCGCCTCGCCTTCGTTGAATCGGGAGAAGAAGGCCGTTCGATCCACACGGTCAAGCGCTCCGGCGGTCCAGTCCAATACCTCGACGAGACCGAGGGATTGCAGTTGCACCGGATCGGATATCTGCTGGAACAGCACCCGCAGAACCGGCGCTCGAAGATGCCAGCCCGCCTCGCGCCAACTGAACTGCTTGGGGCGGTAGCCGCCCTCGAAATGCGCCCCGCTGTCGGACTTGAAACTGCGCGACCACAGGACCCAGGCAGAAAAGACGCCATAGAAAAGTGTCTGCACCAGCGTTGAATGGAAGAAGCGCTTGCCCTTCTCGCCCTCGAAGTGAACGCCTAAGGCTTCCTCCAGGGCCGAGCGCACCACCCTGAGCGATGGCGAATCACCCGTCGCCTCGACGCGCCCCAGCCCGTCGCGCGCATAGGAAGCGAGCAGCCAAGCCAAGTCCTTGGGCTCCGAAAGAGCGGCTTGATATGAGAGTGCGCGGCAAAGATATTCGCCGAGGCCCAGGCCAACATTACGAGCGAAGATACGCGGCTTCTCCAACTGGCGGTAGAAGTCCTCCAAGCTATCCGCCAGCCGGAACGTTTCCAGCTTCTCGAGACGGCCTGCCCCGTCTTCGCCCACCAACACGAAGTCCCGCGTATTCGTCACCAGCACCGAACGGTAGCGCTTCCAGTACCGGCTGACTTGATCGCCCGCCGCCGTGAGCCAAGCGTCGTCATCGGGGGCCTTCACCTCGACTACGCCACGCTCTGGAACCTGGCCGCCCTTTGGTCGACCCTTCTGCACCTGGCTCACCGCGTAAAGGCCGAAGTCGGGATGCCCTGCGCCCTGATCGGCCAACTCGCCCACACAGAACACCGACGGCTTGAGCGCGCCTCCGACAGCGTTAAGGAGATTGGCAAGCGGCCCATAGATTGATCGCTCCCCGGTCGCGCCGCCCGATGCGCGTACCCGTCCGAGGTCGGTGAGATACGCCTCGATTGCGGCTGTCAGCTTCTTGTTCGTTCCCGCCACGTGATCCATCATCTCCGTTGCCGCGAACCGCGGCACAGGTCACTCCCGTTCCACCTGCCTGGGGACTGCACGACTTGAACAGTGTGGCACCATCCGGCGTAGAGGAGCAAATCCTCCAAACTGGAGTTGATCCGTTTAGTGGACACCTAAACGGGTCAACTCCCCCGGAGAAAGTCCTGCCAATCTGGTAGCTCGGGGATCTACGGCGCTATCTCTCGAAACCGAGGGAATCAGCCGGAATATCTCCGAAGTCGTGCCGGTATTGTCGGGCGAATCACCGGCAGGTAATGACTAAGGTGTCGGCCTCCAGACTGCGGATATGGCACAATCCAAGTTCGCGAGTGAGAAATTGTGTGCCATGCCCGCAGGGCGGCTGCCTCTGCAGGTCCAGTTGGTTCCGGCGGCAAGTTGAAACAAAGAGGATTTGCTCTGAGATTAGCACTATCCCCTTCTCAATCCCAAACTGACGATGACAGAAAGGAGGCAAGCAATGCCAACGAACATGAAGACCGCCGAACTTCGCCATCTCCACAACATGATCCACGATTTCAAGACCGCCGCTGTGCATGTCGAATCGGAAATCAGGAGCTATGGTCTATGCAGAGACAGCAAAGCCCCTGTCCCTGGGATGGAATGGCGCATGAATCGCGACATGTGGGCGTCGATGAAGGAGGTCTCGCACTTCAATCTTGGGACGGCCCTTGAATTGATGCTCAAGATGGTTCTTTTGCGCGAAAAGCTCACCCACAAGAAAGTTCACCACCTTGCCGCATTACATGATGAGCTGCCTGGAAAGGAGCGGAAGAAGCTCGATTCTACATTCGATGAAATCTTCAAAACGAAACCCATGAGTTGGGTGGCCGTCATCACCCAGGAAAAAACTGCGCCCAGACCGAATGATCCGTTTACGTCCCTGAAGCAACGTCCGAAACGTACAGACAGTTCAAGTCTGATGAACTTCTTCCGGGACTTCGACGACAAGGCCCGTTTATGGGAGAAACGTTATGCGTGGGAAGATGTTGAGAAGAAAAAGTGGCGTTACTATCTCGACGACATCTCGGCCTTCACGGGACTTATCGACCATGTGACGGCGGACACCCCTCCGAACTGACACACCTCCGAAATTGTATTTCGCACCGTCGCGCGCGCAGGCGCGCGCCTGCGCGGCTGGTGCGGGAAAGTGAAGGAAACCCGCGACCGAAAGTGGTTTCCGTAACCTTGCTTCAGGTTTAACCTTGTGATGCACCAGTAAAACCTTGAACCCGTTTCCGCCACGGACGGCGACGGGCGCCGGAGCAAGACGCATGAATGACTCTTTCGCCAGACTGTGGACGGCGGTACGGGCCGTGGCGACCACCGCGGCCATAATGACCGTGCTGGTGACCGCCATCGCGTTCGTGATCGAGACCACGGCCCACGACTGGTATGCCACTGGCAAGGTCACGCTCGCGGAGGCGATGATCGCGACGGGGTTCGACCAGTCCGCGCGGACCGAATACTGGACGGCGGACGGCCGGACCGTGCGGCGGTCGCGTTACGGCCTGACCATAGGCGAGGCCTGGGTGGTGCGGCACCGGCTCCTGTCGATGGCCGCGGACCGCGCCCTTCTGGGCGCCTGTACGGGTCTTGTCGTCGGGTTTTTGTGGCTTCGCGCGCCCAAGGCGGCGCGGCCTTCGCCGCCGGGCCGGTCCAGTTCCCTGGCGCGGCCTGAGCAGATGCCAGGGCCGTACCACCCCGTGGGGTTCCCGGGCGGAGACGGACCCGTCGCCGGCTGGCGCGGGAGCGGCGCCGACCGGGCGCGGATGGCATTCCTGGTGGCGCCAGAGACGGAACTTGAGTCATTGCTGGAGCGGAGTGGGATCAATCCCGCGGGTGACCTGCGGGCTCCCCGGAGCGAGACGAAAGGGCCGGCACGGCCGGATGCCTTGCCCGCCGCGCGCGCGCCCGCCCTGCCGCCGGCGGATGCCGCGCCGCGCCCATCGGCGGACCATCCGTCCGGTTCGAAAGGCCAACGGCCGACAGGGTCGGAAGCGGCCAGGGAACGTCGTGCGGAGACAGTCACCGGGGAGGAGAGCTCTGCGGAGTCCGCTGGCCGCGGGCGGCTCAAGGGCGACTACGGGCGCTGGATCTGATGGTCGCGTCGATCGGAGCGGTGGCGAGCCCGTCCCAGGGCGCCGGCTACTACGAGAGGGACGGATACTACGCGAAGGACTCTCCCGAGCACCGGGCGGCGAGCGCCTGGGCGGGCCGGGGAGCGGCCGAGTTGGGCCTCGAAGGGCCGGTCGATCCCGACACGTTCAAGGCGGTGCTGGAGGGCGAGGTGCCGGACGGCTCCGGGCAACGGCTCGGCCGCAGGATGGGGGACGGCGCGATCCACCACCGTCCCGGCCGTGACCTGACGTTCTCCGCGCCCAAGTCCGTCTCCCTGGCCGCGCTCATCGGCGGCGACGAGCGCATCGTGGAGGCCCACGGCCGTGCGGTTGGGCGCGCGCTCGACTGGTTCGAGAGGAACGCGGCCGAGACCAGGTTGCAGGACACAGGGAGCGGCCGCATGGTCCGCGTACGCGATCAGAAGACTGTAGTCGCCACCTTCAGGCACGAGACCTCACGGAACCTCGATCCCGCTCTGCATACACACTCGGTGATCGCCAACATGGTGCTCGGTCGGGACGACAAATGGCACACCATGGCGAACGAGAGCCTGTACGCCTCGAAGATGCTTCTGGGGGCGCTCTACCGGAGCGAGCTCGCGGGCGAACTCACGAAGCTCGGATACGGGATCGAGAGAACCCATTCGGACGGCCGATTCGAGATCGCAGGGGTCTCGCGCGAGACCGTGGAGGCATTTTCGACACGCCGTGCCGAGATCGAGGCGGCGATGGAGGAGCGGGGCCTTGGCAGGACGGCGGAGAACCAGCACCTTGCCAGGCGCGCGGCGCTGATGACCCGTGCGGGCAAGCGCGATGTGGATCGGGGTGCTTTGCGCGAGACTTGGGCCGGACAGGCAACTCACTTGGGCTTCGACGCCAAGGCGCTGGTCGATGCGGCCATGGAACAGGGGCTCGACCCGGGCGGCAGGGACGGCCCTTCCGGGGCGGCGCCCCAAGCGGACCTTTTCGAGTTCACCGCGAGGTCCGGCCCCGCGCGCGAGGCCGTGGACTGGGCTCTTGCCCATCTCTCCGAGCGCAGCGCGGTGTTCACGAAGAACGATCTGCTCTCGGCCGCGCTCGCGTACAGTCCGGGCGCGGCGTCGATCGAGGCCATCGAGCAGGCGGTGGACGCACTCGGACGCGAGGGCCGCCTGCACGATGCGCCGGCCCTCGGGCGGGGCGGCGGTCTCACCACGGACAAGGCGGTGGCCCGGGAACGGGAGGCGATCGCGCTGATGCGAAGCGGCGAGCGCCGGGGCAAGGCGCCCATGCGCGGCTGGACGGTGGACCGGCACCTCCGCAAGGGACCGCTCACGGCCGGACAGAAGCAAGCCGTGAAGCTGATCCTCTCGGGGGAGGACCGCACGGTGGGCGTTCAGGGGTATGCCGGAACCGGGAAGACACGGATGCTCGACCGCGCACGGGCGCTGGCGGAGAAGAAGGGTTGGCGCATGGTCGGGCTTGCGCCATCGGCGTCGGCGGTGCGGACGCTGGCGGCGGAGTCGGGGATCGAGAGCGAGACCCTGCAACGGTTCCTTGCAAGGAACGCGGGCGTGGCCGAAGGCAGACTCACGAAGAAGGGCGCGAAGGATATGCGCGCCGCCTTCGCGAAGACCGTGCTAGTGGTGGACGAGGGGTCGCTTGCGTCCACGGTCCAGGCCCGCGACCTGCTCCGGATCGCGAGCGAACTGCGCGTGCCGAAGCTCGTGCTGGTGGGCGACGCGAAGCAACTGGACGCGGTCGACGCGGGCAAACCCTTCGCGCAGTTGCAGCAGGCGGGCATGAAGACCGCGGTCATGGACGAGATCCTGCGCCAGCGCGACCCCGATCTCAGGGCCGCCGTCGAGGCGAGCCTTGCGGGCGAGATCGGCAAGGCTTTCGACAAGCTGGGCGGCAATGTAGCGGAAGTGAACCCGGACAACATCGCGGGCGCGGTGGCGGCGCGCTGGCTCAGGCTCTCGCCGGAGATGCGCGAGCGCACCGGGGTGATGGCCCCGAGCCACGAGCTGCGCGAGGGAATCAACGCCCATATCCGCGAGCGCCTAGCCCGCGAGGGACGCATCGCCGGGCCGGCCCTGCAGACCCAGCGGCTGGTTTCGAAAGGCTACACCAACGCGGAGAAGGCGCTCAGTTCCAACTACACGCCCGGCGACGTGGTCGCCTTCCACCGCCCGTACAAGCGTCTCGGCGTTGAGAAGGGCGACGAGCGGCGCGTCCAAAGCGTCGATCACGAGAAAAGAATCGTACATCTCGAGGGTCCCAACGGCTCGACCGTTGCCTGGAAGCCATCGGAGATCGGCGGGCGGCGGGGCGGCGCCGAAGTCTATACAGCGGAGACCATCGAGCTTCGCGCCGGCGACCGCATCCGCTGGACCCGCAACGACAAGGGACTCGGACTGGTCAACAGCGGCACGGCCGACGTTCTGGGCGTTGGGAACGGGCGGGTGACGTTCATGCTGGAGGAGGGCCGCAAGCTCACCCTCACCCCGGGCGATCCGGAACTGCGCCATCTCGATCACGCCTGGGCCTCGACCGTGCACGCTTTCCAGGGGCGCACGGTGGACAACGTGATCGCCGCCATGGAGGCCAAACACCCCCGCTTGACCACAGCCAAGTCGTTCTACGTGGAGGTCTCGCGGGCGCGCGACCGCGCGGAACTCGTCACCGACGATGCGCAGGCGCTCAGGGAACGTCTCGAATCGGTCACCGGCGAACGCATCTCCGCGCTCGAAGGCATCCGCGAGGCGATCCAACGCGAGCGCGAAAAGGACGACAAAGCGTTGCCCGAAAGGGAATGGCAGAGCCCGGAGGAATCCGCGCCGCCTTCCCTGGAGAGGGAAACCGAGCCGGCAACGTCCCGGGACAGGGCGTCGGAACCCGAGCCGCCCGCCCGCGGCAAGCGCATCGAGATGGACCTCGAACTCTAAGCGAGGCCTGTCGCCGTCTCCATTCCTCCATTTCCGGGCGCTATGCGCTTCCAGATGAGGGCTTGCGAGTTCTCAGGCTAGCTGCGGTGCGACCCCTTTCGAATTGTTGAGGAGGTTTGTCGTTTCTGCAAAGAGAGCTACGGCAAACCGTCTCGAGTTTCCATTCGTCCACGAAGGCACCGTCTTGTTCCGTTTTGGGCGATCTCCCGCTCTTCCCGAATCTGCCTGGACGGCTCTGTCCGGGTGGAGGACGGGAAGGGGAGCGGATCGGACAGAGTCGGGTCGAACTGACCGGATGCGGGAAGAACAGCCCGCCGCCGCCGTGAGAGCCGCCGCTTCACGACAGCTTTCTTCTTGACGCCGGTGTAGCTCGTATAGAACGGAAGTGGGCGTGGTGTGCCAAACCGAGCAGTGACCAAGGGCATTCCGTCGCCGTCTGAAGCCTTACAACCATCCTCTCGGACACCATTCCTTCTACGGCGACCGGGTGTGTCAACCTCGAATAGCGGCCTTAGTCAGTATCTGAACAGCTCTACTCCATTCTTCCACCAAGTTGGGGGAAAAGCGATGCGAAACCAACATGCGCCCTGGCGTCATACTTGGAATCCTTGCTCCATACCTCCGAAGGACAACTTCCTGGAACTTCTTATAAGTGCCCTGGTTCCGGTGTGCGATGTGATTTCGGACCTTTCGCAGGTCCGATATCAATTGCCCGTGGTTGCGGATCGTCGCTACGAAATGTTCGTTTTCTGGAAACAGGGTTTCTAGGTTGTCCGCAATTTCCTTGGCTTGGTTCCATCGCAATCGGTACCGTGGCTCCGACCTGTTGTAACTCTGCATCGCCTGAAGCGCCTTCTCGTTGCTCCGCGTTGGCCGATTTCGCAACAAAGTAGGTTTGCTTCCGTCGCAGTATGAGGCACCGCAGACAAGTCGGCAGGCTATTTCCTCCACGACCGATTCGAAAAATGCAAAAATCCGGAGGAGAATTAGTTCGGCAATGTAGTGCTTGGGAAAATTGACAGGCTGGTCCAATTGGTCTGTCAGTTCCAGAGCCGCGGTCGTGGCGGTGAGAGTGCGCCGAAGCTGTGGGCGCAGGCTAGGTGACATGCCGGGACCTACAGAAAAGACGCGATATAGTCGTGACGCGTACGGCGGTTTTTCAAGCGTTGTGTGCTAGCTCGGCAGGCTTCGTAGAACGCTGCGTCGCTAGGTGGCCGATCAGGCAGCGGGACGTCAGAGTTGTATCGGGCGTCGACCTCACGAAGGACGGTGGCAAGTCGGTTGCTGGCGGGAAGGCTCTTACGGCTGTCGAGAACGACAATTAGTGAGAAGAAAACTGGTTGCCGGCGGAATATCGTGTCAAAAATGGCGTCCTTGGGGAGTTCGGCCACGCGTGCGAAGCAACGCTCTAAACGGCGCTCAATGTAGTCCGCTTCTTCGAATTCGTCATCGTTATCTTTATAGAGGTTGTTGAGTCTGGCGGCGCTGTAGTCGCTTAGGCCATGCATGAGATTGAGGCACAAGTCAGCGAGGAATTGGACCTCCAACATTCGGGCGATGTCATTCGCGGTGAAAATGTTGAGGTCACGCCACATGGCGACGCGATTGGCGGCGTGCCGCAAGCAGAATTGTTTGAACTCGCCGCCATACTTCGCGTTGCGACTCTCAGATGCGTTTAGGGTCTTGGATACGGAGTTCAGGCGGCCGAAGACTTCAATTACGTCCTGGTCTGTAGCGCCAAGTAACCAACCGCCGGAGAGAGCAGTCTCGCGGAAAGCTTCCTGTTGTGGGCGGGTAAGTTTCGAATAAACCAGTCGACGGGGATGTTGAGGGTGGCGTGCCGCGTACTCATTGGCGAGATACTCGAGTACAGCGCGGATCCGTTGTTGGCCGTCGACCACCTCGCGGACAGTCTTGTCGGCGTCGAGATCTATAGCGTGACGGAAATACAGGGTTGGCACGGGCTTTCGCTCGAACAAAGTGTTTACGAGGTAAGCCTTTTGTGCGGTGGTCCAGACGGCGCGGCGTTGGTACCACGGGGCGAGATCAAGTTCCCCGTTTCTGTTCCAAGTTACCAAATCCTGAATCAGTAAAGGCTGATAGTCGACGCGGTCCACCGGAACCCCCTTTCGCCGGATTGCGCTAGCCTGCAGCAGAACAGCGTTTAAGGTAACATCGTGGTGAATTAGTGCAAAGCGGTCAGTCCGCTTGCCGTACCCAGGGACGGATCGTCGAATCTACGCAAACTAACTTCCGGGCCCTTCGTCCATGGTCTCCGCCATCGTTTTGCGGGCCGCTGCGACCAAGCGATGGAGTTCCTCATGCCGTTCGGCGTCGAGCAATTCGTCTCGCTTGAGCGTGGCCATCATGTAGACCGAGCGGTAGGTGGCCTCGATGAGCGCCAGGTGTCCGGGCGTCAACGTGGCCGGAGTATCCTCGCCGAGCCGGTCCTCGGCGATGGCGAGCGCCCCGGCGCGGACCAGCTCTCCAACCGGAACGCCGTGCCGAGTGGCGACCTTCTCGATCAGCCGCCACTCGGAATCGGAGAAGCGGATCGAGCGGGGCTGCCGCGCATCGCTCCGTTTTCCGGCCGGATTGCTCCCCGTTCCCGGATTTCCGCGATCGTTTTGCGCCATCCTCTTATCCTTTTCTGCCCTCTCCAGGCCGACCCACGGCCCACTCCGTGTCCATTCCGTGCTCTGAAACAGGCCGTCGGTGTCCCGGTTGCGGTAGAAACCGGGAAGCCGGCGAGGTCGTTGAGACCCTTCGCAACCTTCCCGCCAGGACTGTCGCCGAGCGCCTTGGTGGGGCGACCGCTTGCCGGCGGCGAGCCTCGGCAGGGCGTGTTCGGGCCGTGTTTCAGGCGACTACAATAAGGTTACACACGTAATACGCCGTAACACATTCTGCGACGCAAGAGAATACATCGTGGGATCGCTGCGCGACATGCGCAGCCCTAGGGCGGCAGGGGTGCGAAGACGGCGTGTATGCTCTGGAGAATACACTCGGTCCGGCATGTGCCCGGCGTCCCGTGTCGTCGAGAGCGCACGGGAATGCACGACAGGCGCACGCCCGGCTACACCGGCAGCTAGCTGCGTCCGGTGTGAGAACCAGAGCCCGCGCAAGCGGTCAGGAACGAAGAAACCAGGGGTTCAAGCGACGGGGGGATGGGCGCCGGCGGACCCGGCGGAGGGGAGCCGCCACGGCGACTGAGTGGGGGTCCGTGCGGAGGAGCTGAGGGCAGTCGTGCGAAGCACGCTGCGGGAGGCGACGGCAGAGGCGTCCGCAGTAGTGCGGACACGAGTGCAGGACGTGGTGCGGAAGCGGGTGCCGACGAGCGTAGCGAGGCGGAAGGCGCGAGTGCGGCGAGCTGCGCTGAAGGAACTGACGGGATGCGTGCGGAGCACGGTGACGGAGGCGCGGACACCGGAGCAGGACATGATGCGGAAGCTGGTGACGGCGGTGCCCGTGCTGGCGGCGCGAAGCAGGAAGAGCGGACCGGACCGACGGAGGGGGGAAGGCCCATGTCGCCGAGTGGCGCAGGGGAGGCGCGAAGCGGGTCCTCGGCGACATGGGCCGCGGCGGGGGGTCCGTGCCGATGGCGAGTGCAATGAGGTGAACGGCATTGAAGCGCGGCAAGTGTACGATGCGGGGTTGATGCGTGGGAAGCGCGCCGGGAGCGTCAGCGAGCGGCGGCGCGAGGGATGCCGGGCGGGAGAGGCGAGACCGCGCAGCGGGCTCGACAGAATCCGTCAACGGGCAATGGCGATTGAGTAGTGGTCACTGCGGACGGCGCTGATGGCACACGTGCGAAGCACGTTGCCGGAAGCACCGGCCGGGGCGTCCGCAGTGGTGCAGACACCGAGGACGGCGGGGAGTGGAAGCTGGTGACGGGGGAAGCGTGCACCGGCGGCGCGCCGCAGGAAGGACGGACCGGTCCGACGGAGGGGGGAAGGCCCGCGTCGCCGAGTGGCGTAGGGGAGGCGCGAAGCGGGTCCTCGGCGACATGGGCCGTGGAGGGGGGTCTGTGCCGATGGCGAGCGCAATGAGGTGAACGACATTGAAGCGCGGCAAGTGTACGATGCGGGGTTGAGACGTGCGAAGCGCGCCGGGAGCGTCAGCGAGCGGCGGCGCGAAGGTTGTGCCTGGCGGTGACGGCAGACGTGCGGAGCACGTTGCCGGAAACGCAGGCAGCGGCGTCAGCGGTGGTGCGGGAGCCGGTGTGGGGCGAAGCCCGCACCGGCGACGCGGATGCGGAGGGGCGCGCCGACGACGAGCGGAGCGAGGCGGGCGGCGCGAGTGCGGCGATGTCGCCGAAGGCGGCGAGCCGTGTGTGCGGCAGGACGTTTCAGTTCAAGGAGGACGCTGAGAACTAGCCGGGCAGCGAAGACTGATGCATGGCCAACCGAATCTTTTCCTTGATCCTGTCGACTTCTTCGGGCTCCAGCTCGCGCCCCACAGGCGCCCCCTTGCCAAAGATCGGATGCCGCGACATGAACCTCTCGAAATCCCACAGATCCAACCGCGACACCACGGCCGCGGTCACGAAGTCCTGTTCTGTGCAACCCCAGTCCTCCAGTAGACGAAGCAGTCGATTCCTGTCGTCAGGACCAAGATTCAGTTCCACAGCGTGTTCCATGAGTTGCCCTCCGTCCTTCCTTTCGAGCATGCATGCCGTCACGTCCAGGTAGCGGTCGGTGACTGCCTCCGTGTCGGGTATCCCGGCCGGCGGCAGACAACATTCCCCGAACGGGAACAGGTCTCTGGTTGCGATTGTATACGGTTCTCCAAAAAAAGGGGGGCACGCCGCCGAAGCGACGCGCCCCCTCGGTGTACGGCCTATGCCGCCACCTTCTGGACCGGGATGCCGAGCTGCTTCGCCTTGTCGACGAGGTTGTCGGTGATGCCGCTGCCGGGGAAGGCGATGACGCCCTTGGGCAGGAGGTTGAGGAGGTCGTCGTTGCGGCGGAAGGGAGCGGCCCGTCCGTGGCGGTCCCAGTCGGGCTTGCAGACGACCTGGTGGACGCCGCGCTGCTCGGCCCAACTCGCCGCGATGCGCTCGACGCCGGGGCCACCGCCGTGTACCAGCACCATGTCGGTGTACTTCTCGCGGACCTTGTCGAGCCTGTTGAAGACCGCGGCGGGCTCGCTCACGTCCTTGCCTCCGGTGACCGCCACCAGGGTTCCCTCGGGCAGGTGGGCCTGGGTCTTGCGGTCCTTGCGGGCGCGCATGAAGTCACGGGCGTCGATGGCTGCGGAGGTGAGCTTGCCGGTCTGACTGGTGTGAGAGCCTGAGCGGGGCCGCCATGTCTGGCCGGTGGCTGCCAGGTAGTCCTCGGCCGCAACGTCGCGCATCCGCTCGAAGGCGTCGCGTCGCGCTGCGAGGTTCTGTGCGCGGTCGGTGATGAGTTCGAGTTCGCGGGACTTGATCTCGGAGCCGTCCTGCTCGTGCTGGAGGTCGCGGAGGCCGGGCATGAGGCGGTCGGCTGAGCGGTCGAGGCGCTGGGTCTGAGCGTCGAGCATGTTGACGAAGCCCCAGAGCAGGCTCTCGCGCTCGTCCGCGAGCTGGGTGCCGTCGGGGCCGATGCCGCCCGCGAGGATCTCGAAGGCCGCGTGGACCGCGTCGAGTGCGTCTTCCTCGTCCCAGACGTCCCTGGAATCGAACTCGTCGGGTCCCGGGGCAGCGCCGAAGAGCTGAGCGTTTTCGCAGGATGCGGCCATGCTGGAAACGCCCTGGTCTGCAATGTTGTCGACTTCGTTTCTTTCCATGCTGTCCTCCTGGTGTTTCGGAACTACGGTTTCTGCGCCGGCGTTGACTACCCTGTTCGTTGCTTCCATCGCCTTCTCCTTTCCCGTATCGCCCGCCAGTGGAGGAACTCCCTCCGTCTCGTCCCGTTGGAGCACGGCCAGTCACGCGGGGCGGAGGGGCCCTGGGGCGGGGTTGCGCCGGAGCGAAGCGGAGGACCCCCGACGAAGGAGGGGGTTGACGGCGTGCTACGATGGGACGAGACGGAGGGAGGGCCTACTGTGGAGTATCTCCGGGTGCGGTGGACGAGGCATCCAACCGGGCGGAGCCCGGCAGGAACAGGCCGGGAGGTGCCGAGGGCTTGGCGGGCCACAGATGGTTCTCGCTCGGCAGGGAGACCGGGGATCGGGCCTGGGGAGAGGAGAGGGGTCCTGTGGCCTGGGCGGAGGGGGCGAAGCGAAGGGAGGAATCAGGAGAGGCCGGAACGAAGGTGTAGGCCGAAGCTGGCCCCAATAATCCGGGAGTTGCAGCGGAAGCGTTCAGAACAGAGGGTGGGAATCGAGGAGGGATTGTGCGACGTCGCGGATGCGGCCGCGGTCGTGGACGCGCCTGGGTCCGCGGGGATCTTCAAACAGAACTACGACGTAGTAGGCGCGGCCGGGTGCGAGGATGTCGTCGTGGCGGTAGACATCGCCGACATGGTCGCCGTCGTCGTCGTAGATGCGGGACTCGTGCGGGGTGATCCGCTTGAAGGTCACGCTGCCCATCACCCGCCCCTCCTTTCGGCCAGTGCGGCTGCGGCCCACGCCGCGGCGCGGGCGAGCACGTGTCCGTGACAAGGCTGGGGATCGCACCAGCAGGCCAGCCACATGCCGTCCAGTTCGGCGAGTTCTTCGAACGTGATCTCGCCCGAGCGGATGCGCTCCCAGAGGTCGGCGCGGTAGAGCGCGACGACCTGCCTGCGGGTCCCGTCGGGCCCGATGCGGAACATGTTGCCCCACTTGGTGCGGCGGTCGATGAGGACGGTGTTGTTGTGCACGTCCGCGTGCTCGAATATGTCGCGGAGCGCGGGTTCGCGCCTGAGGTTGATGACGGCGTCCATACTCTCCCTCCTCTCGTCAAGACTTCGCCTGCTCAGGCCCGCTCCTCTCCGGCTCCAGCGGAGCGGAAGAGCGGAGCGAACCTTGCGGCGAGGACATCGGCGCCGAGCGAAGCGAGGTCGTCGTTGAGTGCGCCAGGCAAACTGGTGCCAGTGCAGCCGGTGAAAGTCCGGCGGGAAAGAAAGGCAAGCCACCACTTCCACCCCGAGTCATGGGCCGTCATCCGTGAGGATGGGGGTTAAGCGTTGACAGGGGCGCGTGCGGGCGGGGCTATTGAGCACCGAAAGAGACGTGTCCGGGATGCCGAGGCTTTTCAATGGGCCGAAGGCAGCATCCAGCTCACCGATATGGCGAGGGGGGCTGGAATCCCGCGGTGTCTAAGAACCCAGGCACGTACGTACGCACAGCACCGGGACCTGGGAGGTCTCCATGCCATCCCGCTGTCGTGGCGGGGTCGCTGAAGAAAGGAGGAATCCGTAACCGATGATGCACGGCATGGAGAAGTCAGACTCGGTCATATTAGCTGAGAAGTCGGCGAACAAAGGGGCCGTGGTCCCGGCGGAGTCGATGGAGCGAAGGACCGAGCCCAAGGGGAATCCGGGAAGCCAAAGCACGCGCCGGGCGCAGGACCGGGAAAGCGTGACACAGGCGGCTGACCGGATACGGCAATTCGTTCAACGGGAACCACGGGAGCGTCTGACGGCGCTTCTTCACCATGTCACGGTTGATGCGCTGCGCTGGGCATTCTTCGAACTGAAGAAAGACGCTGCGGCAGGCGCGGACGGCGTGACGTGGCGGGAGTACGAGGAAGGGCTGGAAGGCCGATTGGCCGACCTTCACGACCGCGTGCACTCGGGAGCGTACCGGGCGACGCCATCAAGGCGGGTGAACATACCGAAGCCTGATGGCGGCACACGACCGCTCGGCGTCGCGGCCATCGAGGACAAGATAGTCCAGAAGGCGGTGACGGAGATAATCCTGACGCCGATCTATGAGGCGGAGTTCCTGGGGTTCAGCTACGGGTTCCGGCCAGGGCGTGGACCGCACAATGCGCTCGATGCGCTCACGGTCGGGTTAAAACGGCGCAAGATCAACTGGGTGGTGGATTGTGACATCCGCGCATTCTTCGACAACGTGTCAAGGGACTGGCTGATCCGGTTCCTGGAGCACCGCATCGGGGACAAGCGGGTCATCAGGCTCATCATCAAGTGGTTGAGCGCCGGCGTCATGGTGCAGCGAGACTAGCTGCTGAACTCGCGGGCGAAAGTCCCGCCGGCGCAATTCTCAGTTTGGCGTCGTAGTCATATCCCGCAGGCAACAGGGCGACCTGCTGCCTGTAAAGCAGGGAAGTAAAAGCCCTTGTGGGCCGGGTGAGAGATTGTTCACTTCTGGTCCAGGTCAGTTGGAGGGCGAGCAAACCGGAGGGCCGTAGCGAAAGCGAACAGTCGTCCGAAGCGTCGAAAACGGCGTTCCCCGCATCGAAGCTGACTTGTGGGGGTAATTGGTGGATGCCAAGGGATTCATGACGTCCCGATGGCTAGAACCGATGCGGAAGGAACTGAGGAATGCACGCATCGGGTCCCCCGGCGTACAGACGGCGGCAATCCGGGAAAGTTCAGCGGTGAAAGTCCGGAAGGTGAGGAGGACAGACAGGATGTTGTGACCCTTGAATGTCAAGGACCGCGTCCATAACCGGATAACGGGAAAGGACGCGGAGTCCTCCTGACTGGCGGATGAGGTCGATTAAGCGTTGACGGGCTGGACAACATAACCGGCCCTGAGCGAGGACCTCTGGGCCTAGGTGACCGTGTGGCGTATGGCTGGTCTGCCGGTGCACAGAAACCGGCCTCCACGGCGATATGCGGCACGGTCGAAGGACGGCGTAAACGCGGGTGTCTGCACGGGCATGGCCGGGTCAGCCTTAACCGTGGCGGGTATCGCGGAAGACGCCGTACCGAACTCCTGAAGGGGTGCCTGGTGCTTGAAGCCGTACCCGGGAAAACCGGACGTACGGAATTTCAGGGGGGATGCTGGAAACGTGGTCTATGGTGGAACTGCGCACCCACCCGCGATCGAAAGAGCGGGAGCGGACAAGCCTCCACCTAAGGATGCGCGCGCCAGCGTCCTACCCGACGAAGCTGGAGAGTGGCGGGACGATCTGCGGGGAACGCCTCAAGGCTCGGTGGTTTCGCCGGTATTGGCGAACGTCTACCTGCACTACGTCCTCGACCTGTGGTTCCAGAAGAAATGGCGCAGCCGCGAGGTCAGAGGCGACACCGTCATCGTGCGGTACGCCGATGACGGTGCGCCACGACGGCGACGAGAGGAGGTTCTGATGACGTAGCAGAGCCGAGTTGAAGCGCCTTGCTGCACAGGAGATGAGGGAAGGCCCCTCGGACTCGGGTTGCAGGACCAGGGTCCAAACCACCGCAAGCTGCTCCGGTTCAACGACCGGGGTGGTGAGCGTTGCGGAAAAGGCGGGAATCACCCGTCAGGTGTGCGCTGGTAAGACGAACGAAAGTGAACCGTTGATGACGTGTCGAAAGCGTAAAGATGTCGCCGAAACCAGGCTCCAGTCGTTGGTCTGGGATGGAGCTCGGAGGGTGCCTGCTGACTGGCCGAGCGGCGACCGGCATGAAGGCGGCGTGAGACCAGCGAGAGGCTCTTGTGCGGAACGTGGGAACCTGGAGCTCCGATGCCAAGGGAGACCTCCAAGCGGAAGAACCGCAAGGAGCCGAGTACCGAAGCGGAGCACAGGGACGGACGGGTCCGTATTAGCGATGAAGCCCGGCAATGCGGGCGGAGCGAAGGGACCCGACCCTCTGGCCAAGGATGGAGGCCAACCAGAGATGGGAGGAGCCGGTGTCTGAGGCTGGAGGGTAGGAGCCGGATGAGGCGAGAGTCTCACGTCCGGTTCTGGGAGGGCCGAGGGGTGAAATTCCCCTCGGCTACTCGACTCGTGGTGGGTTTTCAGCACAAGCGGGACGCGGAGCGCTTCCTGAGTGCCGTAAAGGAGCGGTTCGAGAGTTTTGAACTGGCAATGCACCCCGACAAGACCCGACTCATTGAGTTCGGGCGGTTTGCCGTCAAAAGCCATCGGCAACGAGGGCAGGGCAGACCGGAGACCTTGGACTTCCTGGGCTTCACGCACTACTGCACGGAGAACAGACTGGGGCGCTTTCAGGTGGGGCGCAAGCCGGTTGCGAAACGGATGAGCCGGACACTGAAGCGGATCAAGGAGGGGTTACGCAGACGGATGCATTGCAAACCCAAAGCAATGGCGAGATGGCTGGGGAAGGTGCTCGACGGATGGCTCAACTACTATGCGGTCCCGACCAGCTACCGATACCTCTACCGTTTTGCCACCCGCCTGAAGCGGCTGTGGCTGCGAACGCTACGCCGACGGTCGCAGAAGGACCGCTCGAACTGGGCCGACATCGCACGCCATGTGGTGGCTCACTGGCCCAGGCTGGAAATCCGACACCCGTGGCCGGACAAACGATTTGCCGTCAGCGCCATGCGGGGCGGTACCCAAGGGAGGAGCCGGATGCCTTAGCGGGCACGTCCGGATCTGAGCGGGGGGGCGCCGGGCAACCGGCGTTCCTACCGCAGTAGTCTCCGCCCTGGGGGACGATGACCGCGGCCTCGACGCCCGCCCGCGCGCAGCGCCGGGCGAGGCGTTCGGCGGCCCATGCGCCCTCGAAGTCGTTGTCGCGGGCGATGACGAGGCGGCGGCAGGCGGGCGGGGGCGAGAAGGAGCCGAGACTGCCGGCGGAGAGGGCTGCGGCCGCGGAGATGTCGGGCACGGCGGTGACCAGCGACAGCACGGTCTCGATGCCCTCGCCGACGAGGAGCGTAGCGACATCGCCGGCGGGCATGCCGAAGCGCACGGCACGGCCGCGGATGTCGCCGAGGGCCTTTCGGGGCGAGGCGACGCCGGCCTTGGCCGGACGGCGGGGATCGAGCCAGGTGCGGTGCACGCCGAAGACGGCGCCGTCGTCGCCGGTCACGGCGGCGACTAGCGCCGGGAGGCGGATGACGGAGGAGCCTTCGCGGTAGCGAAGCTCGGGGTGGAAGCGCAGCGCCGGGAACCGGCAGCGCGCGAGCCCCCGGGCGAGCAGGTACTTCTCCGCGTGGGTGCCGTCGATGGCGCGGCATCCCCGCCACAGGCGCCGCGCCGCTTCGGCGGCGTCGTAGTCGCCTGCATCGCCCTTGGCCGGCGAAGCCGGCAGGGCGAGGAAGGCGCGCGCTTCGGCAAGCGCCGCGCGGAGCGTCGGCGCGCCCGTGCGGTGGCGGATGATGTCGAGCAGGTCGCCGTGGCTGCCCACGGCCGCGTCGGTCCACTTCCCGGGCGCGCCCGGGCCGTGGAGGCGGACGAAGAGGGAGCGGCCGCGGGCGCCGTCGATGTCGCCCGCGACCCAGTAGCGGCCCTGGCGGCGGCCGTGGGGGAGGTAGCGCTGGCAGACCTCTTCGGCGCGCGCTGCAAGCGCCGCGGCGACCGCGGAGGCTGGGGACGGACCGTAGTGCATGGCGGTTCTCCTTCACGGGACGGGACACCCGGCTGCCCCGGAGGGCGAGCGGGCCGAGCGACGCGAGGACGCGATGCCCGGAGGGTCCTTGCTCGGGACAGGCTGCAAAAAAAGGGACCGGCACACGAGGCGCCGGTCCCCAGGGTGGGAGGAAACGAAGCGGAGGAGTATCAGACATCATGGATTGACCTGGTCCTCGACTCGGGCGAGGTGGTTTATGCTCGACGCTGGAACCGTGAGAAAGAGCCACTATTGAGGAGGGCAGGCCATGACGGAGTATAGCGCGTACGTAGGACTGGACGTTCACAAGGACTCCATTGCGGTTGCGATCGCGGAACCGGGCCGCCAGGATCCGGTGTACCGGGGCGAGATTCGCAATCAACGCGGGTCGCTCCGGCGTTTGATCGGCCGGCTGAGCCCGGATGGGAAGCTGCTGAGCTTCTGTTACGAGGCCGGGCCATGCGGATACGGGGTGTACCGGGAGATCGTGGAAAGCGGTCACGCCTGCGCGGTGGTGGCGCCGAGCCTGATTCCGCGCAAGCCGGGCGATCGGGTGAAGACGGATCGCCGCGACGCCGTGGCGTTGGCGCGCCTGCACCGTTCGGGCGATCTGACGCCAGTGTGGGTGCCGGACGAGGATCAGGAGGCGATGCGGGATCTGACGCGCGCACGCGAGGACATGCTGGCGATACAGCAGAAGGCCCGGCAGCGGCTGAGCGCTTTCTTGTTGCGCCACGAGCGGGTGTTCCCGGGGCGTTGCCGTTGGACGAAGCCGTATTTTGGCTGGTTGGAGCAGCAGGCGTTTGAGCAACCGGTTCAGCAGGTGGTGTTCCAGGAATACGTCGACACGGTGCAGCAGGCGCAGGCTCGCCTGGATGGTGTGGAGCAGCAGATGCTTGAGGCGGCGGCTTCGTGGTCGCTACGTCCGACGGTCGAGGCGTTGATCAGTCTGCGGGGCGTGAACCGGATCACGGCGATCACGGTGCTGGCCGAACTGGGCGATCTCACCCGCTTCGACTCGCCGCGGCAGTTGATGAGTTTCCTCGGCCTAGTGCCGAGCGAACGCTCTTCGGGAGACCGGCGGCGCCCGGGTGCGATCACCAAGGCCGGCAACGGCCATGTACGCCGGCTGCTGGTGGAGTCGGCCTGGGGCTATCGCTTCCCGGCACGCAAGACCAAGTACATGAGGCAGAAGGCGTCCGTGGCGCCGGAGGCGGTGCAGGCGCTGGCCTGGGCAGCGCAAAAGCGGCTGTGCGGTCGCTACCTGCATCTGTATCAGGTCGGCAAGAACAAGTGCTACGTCACCACGGCGGTGGCGCGCGAGTTGGTCGGATTCATCTGGGCCATCGCACGCGAGGTCAACGGCCTGCCGCACGCGTCCCGCGCCGCGGCTTGAGCTCGCGTATCGGTCCGGTGAGTACATGAAGCAAGAGGAGTGTCGGGATCGGGGCGTGGTCGGCCGGTGAGGAGAACCCTCGGCCGTTCTGTGAGGGGCCGGTCCCAAAAGGACTGGTGAACCCACGTTTTCAGAGTGAGGCAGCTCCGCGACGAAGTGAAGTCAGGTGGTAACCAACCCACGGATATCAGAGTGATCCACCGTCGCGAACGTCGGCCGCGCCCCAACCCCGACACTTCCAGGGGGGAGGATCTCAACTACCCTGTAGCAACTTGACAGGGTCAATCCATATCAGAACGGGATGTCGTCGTCCACGGGCTGGGACGAGGCGCCGGCGTCCTGCATGGCCGCGTCGCCCGCCGCCATCGACGGGTTCGCCGCAGCCGGCGCGCCGTTGCCGTTGGGCTTGTCCAGGAACTTCACCCCGCCGCCCGGGACCAGCAGGATCTCGGTCGCGTAGCGGGGGCTGCTCTCGTCGGGCTTCGACCACTGCCGGGTCTGGAGCTTGCCGTCGACGTAGACCAGCCGGCCCTTGCGGGCGTGCTTCTCGAGCATGTTGACGAGACCCTCCTGGAAGGTCACCACGCGGTGCCATTCGGTCTTGTCGACCCGCTCGCCGGTCTGCTTGCTGATGTACGACTCGTCGGTCGCGATGCTCATGTTGGCGACGCGGCCGCCGCTGGTCAGGTGGTTGACGGTGACGTCGGCGCCGAGGCGGCCGATCAGTTCTACGCGGTTCAGTCCAAAGCTCATGGTAATTCTCCTTCCTGGTTAGTGACGATGGTTGACGAGCGTCGAGAGGCCGGAGTCCTCCCTCCCCGGCCCCTTCCGTTCACTTCTCTCAGGCCCTCCTTTCACTCCCTTCCGGCGGTCAGCGCGGCGGTGACGGTGAGAGGATCTCCGCCGGCCGCATCCCGCGGGTCGGGACAGCGTATGGCGTGGTTCTCGTCGATGACGTCCTGGATGGCGCCGGGGTGGAGCCCGATCTCGGCCAGCAGGTCGCTGCCGGTCAGGGTGTCCTCAAGGTCGAAATTGTTACCGAACATGGCCGTGCCTCCTTTGCTGCGTGCCTTGCCCGGACTGCGTGAGGGAGACCGTCTCCCTCTCCTACCGGGCCTTCGCCCGGTGGACGCCTTTCTCCGGCTCTAGGGAGAGAATCGGGACCGGCGGATGGCCAGGAGACGCTCGCAGACAGCACGCGGAGGCATCGAGCCCAGGTTCAGCACGGGTATGCCGGCGTCGGTGGCAATGCGGATGGCCATTCCGGTTCCGCCCGTGACCGTTCCGCCCGGCGTCCAGGCCACCACGGCATCCACGGGACGGCCGACACCAACGCCCAGGATGGCCGCGTTCCTGGCGTGGAGCTTGCGGACGGCGGGCGAGCAGCGGTCCCAGGCGGGATGGAGGCGGGCGGCGATGGCAAGGCAGGATTGGAGCTCGGACGGCGACGGCACCCGGCAGTCCGGCCCCGCGCACCCGTTGTAGCCGGGCCAGGGGAGGTACAGGGTCCGTCGGCCGGCCGGCGCACCGTGGGAGAAAGCACTGTCGGCCCCGGCCGCACCGCCTGTGTTGAGATGCCAGCCCTGCCGCGCGAGCCAGCCGGCCATCACGGTCATGGCGGTCAGAACGGAGGGCGGCGTGGCGCGGGCTCCGATGCCGGCGTACGTAAAAGTGATCATGTCCCGGTCCTCCCTGTGACGGTTCGGAGCCGCGCCTCTCTCTGCGCGTCTCTCTCGCCCGCCCCCGGCTGTCCTCGAACGCGGGCGGTCCGTCCGGGCGGGCTTGAGACGGCGCCGGGATTCGAGTCGGGGGGGGAGTTGGAAAGGGGGATCGATCGTGGAGCGGCCGGTTCAGTGCCGGGTGCCGTTGCCGGTCTCCGGGCCCCCGGGGGCCATGGAGCGGGCTGCGAGCGCGGTCCAATCTTCTCTTGAGTGTCCGAGCCTGGCGTTCAGGCGGTCGCACAGCCGCTCTGCATCGGCCAGGGACAGGGCAATGAGGCAGGTTGGTACGTAGCCCGGCATGCCCTCGAAGACGATGCGGATCTGTTGGGGCTCGTCGCCCAGCTCGTAGCTTGGACAGAACGCGTAGTTCGGTTCCTCCGGCAGGGTCTGTGCAGCCATGAATGCTCCCTCCAGTGAGTGAAACGCCCCGCCCCCGTGGCCGCAGGAGGTTGCGGCCGGCGGCACTCCGGCTGTACGGACCCCCTGGCGGGCTGGCGCGGGCGTGGATGACGGGCTGCCGGCTGGACGGCCGACGGCGATACGGATACGCGACGGGCTCAGGCGGCGAGGGGCCAGCGTTGGATGACGCGTTCGAGGAGATCAGGGCCCGGAGCGAAGACGCGCGTGCGCCACGAGACGATCTCGACCGTGCAGCCCATTCGCTTGAGGACCGCGGTGTCGGTATCGACCGGTCCCTCGATCTCGACCCGGTCGGCGCCCATGATGCGGCGGCGTGCGAGCCGCCAGCCGTTGGCAAGCGCGAGGGCCGCGCCGCGTCCCATGACCGCCTCGAAGGCTTCGGCGCCGGTCATGGCGGGACCGCCCGCGAGCCCGAATGCGGAACGCACGGCGCGGACCTGCTCGAAATCGAGCACGCGGCCGATAAGCGCTTCGCCGTCGTCGGTCCTGAGACGCCGCACCCGCATGTTCTCGGCCGGCAGACGGTCCCAGACCGGCAGCAACAGACCGGCCGCGAGCCAGAACCGCGATTCGCGATGCGACGGCAGGCCGGCGATCTCGTCCTCCCAGAGCGTCCTCCATTCGGCTTCGGCCGCGTTCCGCCAGTTGGAGGCGTCGAGCTCGGCCTTCGCCATGGTATCCTGCCCGGCGGGACGCAGCAGCCGGACGCGCTCCTGCACCCCGCCGTCGTCGAACAGGCCGGACGGCGCCGGAAGCACGACCGCGGCGCGGTTCGACTTGGCATTGACCACCAGATGCGGACCGCCGTTCGTCTCCTTGCCGATTTCGAGCGCTGCGTCCGCCGACGTCGGCTCCAACCTGTCCCGGCGCACGATCTCTACAAGCTCGGTTGCCGCTCCGCTGCCCGGATGCGTGTACAGCGTCTCCCGGCCGGCGGCTGCCAGGGAGTCGGCCCGCACGGTCTCGACGCCGACCTCGTAGGTCCCGGCCTCCATGGCCTGCTCGATGCCGGCGGCGATGCGGTCCTCCAGTTCCGCGAAGAGTTGGTTCTGCTCGTCGATGGGGAGGGCCAGGAGCCTGTTCAGGAAGCGCGGCATGGGCGGCAGGTCCTCCTTGAGCGAGCCTTCCCAGGTGAGCTTCAGGCCGGTGGCCTCCTCGAAGCGTTGCAGGGGCCAGCCGGCGATGTCTCCGCGCCAGAGCGCCAGGTAGAACCGTCTCAGGGCCGCCTTCGCGTAGAGGCTCTCCAGGTTGTCGCTCTCGCGGAACAGCGTGGCGTCGCTGCCGCCCATGGCGGTCTGGGAATCGCGCTGCCCGCGGGTGATGGCGCCCAGGCTGTCCAGCCTCCGGGCTATGGTGGCGATGAACCGCCGCTCGCCCTTCACGTCCGTGGTGACCGGCCGGAAGAGCGGCGCCGAGGCCTGGTGCGTGCGGTGGGTGCGGCCCAGTCCCTGGATGGCCTGATCGGCGCGCCAGCCCGGCTCCAGCAGGTAGTGGACCCGGCGCTCGGTGTTCGGGCACGAGAGGTCCGAGTGATAGCTCCGCCCGGTGCCCCCGGCCATGGAGAACACGAGGATGCGCTTGCTCTTCTCCATGAACGCGGCCGTCTCGGCGAGATTGGCGGATGCCGGCCGGCTGCGGAGCGCCAGGCGTTCGCCGCCCGCGTCCGAAATGCGGAGTACCCTGCGGGAGCGGCCTGTCACCTCCGCCACGGCCTCGTGGCCGAAGTGCTGGACCACCTGGTCCAGGGCCGAGGGCACCGGCGGCAGGGACGCGAGTTGCTCCAGGAGCGCGTCGCGCTGCGCGAGCGCTTCCTGGCAGAGGACCGGATGGCCCTCGGCGTCGACCGCGGGACGGCTCATCAGGTTCCCGTCGCCGTCGGTGTAGGGTTCCTGCAACTGCACGGGAAAGGCGTGGGCCAGGAAGTCGAGGACGGCCTCGCGGGGCGTCAGGTCGATGCCGAGATCGTCCCATTCCGACGCCGGTATCTCGGCGATGCGCCGCTCCATCAGCGCCTCGCCCGTGGATACGAGCTGGATGACGGCGGACCGGCCGGAGTCGAGATCTGCCTGGATGGCGCGGATCAGCGAAGGGCACTTCATGGCCGTCAGGAGATGGCCGAAGAAGCGCTGCTTGGTGCTCTCGAAGGCGCTCAGCGCGGCGGACTTGGCGTTCTTGTTGAGAGTGGAACCCTCCTGCATGATGCCCGTGGCCTCCAGCGCTGCTTCGATGTTGGCGTGGATGACCTTGAACGCGCCTGCATAGGAATCGTAGATACGCCGCTGTTCCTCGGAGAGCTCGTGGACGAGGATGTCCACCTCGACGCCGTGGTAGGCCAGTGCGCGGGCCTGATACAGGCCGAGCGCCTTCAGGTCCCTTGCGACCACCTCCATGGCGGCGACGCCGCCGGCTTCCATGGCCGACACGAAGTCGATCCGCGTCTCGAACGGCGTTTCGCCGGCTGCCCACAGCCCCAGACGGCCGGCGTAGGCCAGTCCGGGCACGGTGGTGGCGCCGGTGGCCGACACGTAGGTGATCCGGGCGTCGGGTAGCGCGTTCTGCAAACGCAGCCCTGCGCGTCCCTGGGCGGACGGCTTCACGTCGCCGCGCGCGCCCTTGCCGCCGGCGGCGTTGGCCATGGCGTGGGCCTCGTCGAAGACGATGGCGCCGTCGAAGGCATGGCGGTCGTCCTCGTCGGGTCCTCCGGCGAGCCAGCTTACGATCTGGTCAAGCCGTGAGGCCCGCCCCTGGCGGGACGGCGAGCGCAGCGTGGCGTAGGTCGTGAACAGGATGCCGGTGGAGAGGGGGATCTCGTCCCCCTGGCGGAAGTTGCCGAGGGGGACCACGTCGTCCTCGCGTCCGCCCAGGGCGGTCCAGTCGCGGCGCGCGTCTTCCAGGAGCTTGTCGGACTGGCTCAGCCAAAGCGCGCGCTTCCGGCCGCGGAGCCAGCCGTCGAGGATGATCGCCGCCACCTGGCGTCCCTTGCCGCAGCCGGTGCCGTCGCCCAGCATCCAGCCGCGGCGGAAGCGGACCGGCACCGACAGGGTCTCGCCTTCGTCGGTGAGGGCGGCCTCGTCCTGGTCCTCGTCGCCGCAGCGCTGGACGGTCTCCCAGCCGGAGCCGATGCGGTAGCTCGCCGCGAGATGGCCCTCGTGGGCCTGGCCCGCCAGCACGACGCTTTCGAGCTGGGCGTCGGACAGGAGGCCGTCCGCCACGACGCGTTCCGGCAGCAAGGGGCGGTAGGATGGCGCCGGATGCGGGACGGCGGCCATTGCCGCGGACTGCACCAGGGGCGTCGGATGCGCGGTTGCGCCCGGAATCCGGAAGGCGCCCGGCCGCCAGGGTTCGTAGGGTCCGGAGACGGAGTTGCCGGCGTCTGCGGCAACCTCCGCCGTGCCGGTCTCCACGATCAGCTCGGACACCGATCCCCAGTCATGCGCTGGCGCGGATACGGTGGACGCGGTCTTTTGCTTCGACGGGCGCGGCATGGCCGCGTGGCCGAAGAGGTCCCGGTCGGGCGCTGCCCCGATGGTTCGTACTTCCACCGGCATCCGGGGCGGAACCCCGGCGATGACGGCGTCGAGCAGCTCGGCGGCGTTCTCGGCGCGGGCGCCGGGATCGACGTCGACGCCGGCCTGGTCCGTGCGGTCGAGCACGGTGAGCCTGGTGTCGAAGCCGGTGCCCCGGCGCGCGTAGACGCGGCCGTCCACGGCCATGGTGAAGACGACGCGGGCGGGCGGATCGAGGAGTCCGAAGGCGGCATCCCAGTCGGAATCGCCCGGAATGCAGTTGGCCGAGGTGACGGCCACGAGCCGGCCGCCCGGCGGCAGCATGGAGAAAGCGGAGCGCAGGTGCCGGAGGTCGGCGTCGTGGCGGATGCGGTGGACGCCCGGCGTCGCGGAGAACGGCGGGTTCATGATGACAACGGTGGGCCGGGCGCCGGGCAAGCGGTCGGCGACGTTCTCCGCGTTCACGCTGGTGACCAGGGTCTCGGGGAACAGGCGGCACAGGAGGGCGCGGCGGACGTCCGCGATCTCGTTCAGATGGAGGTTCCCCGCAGCCCGGCTCCCGAGTGCGCATTCCGCCATCACCGCCAGCATGCCGGTGCCCGCCGACGGCTCCAGCACGACGTCTCCCGGCCGGATCGCCGCGGCCTGCAACGCCGCATAGGCCAGCGGCAGGGGCGTCGAGAACTGCTGCAGGCGCACCTGCTCTTCCGAGCGCTTCGTGTGGGACGGCTCCAGCGCGGCCACGGCCTCCAGCATCCTGAGCATGGCGAGGGGTCCTTCCGGACCGGCTCCGGCGTGGCGGCGCATGGCCCGGCCATGGCGGCGGATGAACAGCACGACCGCGGCCTCGGCGGCCTCGTAGGCGTCTTTCCAGACCCAGGCGCCTTGGGCATCGCTTGCGCCGAAGGCGCGTGTCATGGCGTCCCGCAGGGTCGGGGCGTCGAGCGCCCGGCCGGCCTCCAGGACCGGCAACAGGGTTGTGGCGGCGGTGAACAGCGCGTCATGGGCGGAAGGCTCGGGGCCCGGGGCGGCGGGGACGGAAGGAAGGGTGCGGGGAACGGGAAGGCGCGCGGACGCATCCGCCGCCGTATGGGCGTCGAGCATGGATCTCTCCCTCCTGGATCGAATTGCGTGAGAGTGCCGGGACGCGGCGTGGGATGAAGGAAAACCTCCCGCGCCGCGCCCGCGGCCTGACTTCGACCGGCTGCCCGGGCTCCTCGCGGCGTGGAGCAGATGTGCGGAGGATCAGGCGGGGGCGGTGGCGTTGTGGCTGGGGGCGTCCCTTCGTTCGGCCGCACGGGCTCGGCAGGCGTCCATCAGCCGGCGGTACTCATCGAGGTCGAGATCGGAATTGCCCTGGACGAGGAAAGCCAATTGCGTGGTCATGAGGCGGACGGCGGGGTCCTCCCGCTGGTTGCCGCCCTCGTGGATCACCTGCGTACATGCCTGGTGGATGGCGCGGGCCACGCCGGACGGGTTCGCCGCGCCGGGATCGACGATGGCAAGTGCGTCCTTGTGGCGGTCGTAGTCTTCGGGAAGCTCGGGGAAGCTCATCGGTCTGTCCTCCTCATGCGGGCGACGAGCCTTTCGACCATGCCGGCATCGGCGCCGCAGGCTTCGCCCCAGCCGCGGACGTTCGCCTCGAAGTCGTCCAGGGACCCGAGATGCTGGTCGAACAGCGGGTTTTGGTCGGTCGCGGCCAGCACGCAGTTGCCGGAGACGGCGATGTTAGTGATGGCCGGGCTGGTCATGGGTTCGATATCCAGAAGCCAGCAAAGGAATGCGCTGAACATGGGCGAGAGGTCCCGGCCGCGGCGCGGGTCCATCGGATGCGTGGCCGGCGGCGGGCCGGCGGAATGCTGACTGGTCATAGCAAGCCCTCCCGGTTGAAGCTGAAGAAGCGGTCGTGCCCGCAGACGACGTGGTCGTGGACACGCACTCCCAGGACTTCGCCCACCTGCCGGAGCCGGTGGGTGATGTCTATGTCCTCGCGCGAGGGTGTGGGGTCCCCGCTGGGGTGGTTGTGTGTGAAGATGACCGAAGCGGCGCTCTCCCGGATGATGGGGTTGAAGCACTCACGGGGGTGAACAACGGAAGCCGTAAGGCTGCCCGTGGACACCCGATGGCGGCGGATCAGCCTGTTCCGGGTGTCCATCATCAGCACGTCGAAGTGTTCGCGGTATTCGTTGAGGTAGCGCGGCCTCATGTAGCGGTAGGCCCCCTCGGGACTGCTGACCATCGGAGCGTTCTCGTGCACTCGGGACTCGGCTTCGAGCAGTTGCCGGCCCAGCTCGAACGCCGCCTTGATTCTCCCGGCCTGCGCCGCGGTGAGTCCGTGGCGCCGCAGTTCCCGGACGGTCATGGAGTCGAGGTCGAGCAGGGAAAGACCTGTGACCTTGACTGTCCCGTTCGTGCCGATCAGTGCTTCCATCGGGTTCTGGAGTTCCATGGCGTCCTCTTTCCCGGCCGGAGCCGTCCGATCCGGCCTCTGGCCCCATCGGGGATCGGGTAGTGCAAAATGAGTGCCGGGGAATCGCTTCCCGGCGCAGGTGTCGCAGCGGGGTCGTGGCTGTGGGGGCGGTTCAGGCATCGGGGCATCGGCAGACCCCGGTTCCGGGGCGCCCGGGCCGGGGTCGGCCGATGCAAGGACGATCCCGGCGTCCTCAAGACCGGCGACCGTGATGAGCCGGGTTTCCGTCCCGGCGGAGTCGGAAATCTGACGGCGGTGTGTGATCGTTGACGGGGCTCCGGGTGGCGCCGGGCGATTCTGTCGGGAGGGGTGGAATGCCGGCCGCCCGCAAACGCGCAGCGGCGGCCGTCCGGCTCAGGTTGCGGCGTCGGCGGGATCGCCCAGGACTACCCGGATGTCCGGGCGGGCGATGGAAATCTCCACCGTGCGGTTGCGTGGAACGAGCCAGAAGAGCTCCCGCCGGACGGTCTCGGCGATGGAGAGTTCCAGCGCTGAATCCTCGCTGCACAGGAGCCTGGTGGCGATGTGGAGCGCCTCTTCGTCGAACCGCGCGGCCTGGGTCTCGCGGCTGTCGGCGTCGACATCGTCGGAAAACGAGAAGAAGGCGGCGTGCAGCAGTTCCGCGAGCCGGTGCGGTTCCAGGGCGCTGTCCGCGGTGACCAGCGGCAGCGCGTTGCAGACCCACTCCCAGGCTTCGCCCGCGAAGGCGAGGTCGGCGGGGAGAACGATCGTGATGCTCCGGGCGCGGGCGGTCTTGACGGCAAGGGCCATCCGAATGGCGGCGGGACGTGGCGCCAGCGGGGCGGCGGCGGCCGCCGTCCGCTCGGGCACGGGGAACTCGTGAAGCCGCCACGTCTTGCCGTCGCCGTCGGTGACTTCGGTGTCGATGCCCGTGACGCGGTCGAGCCGGTCGTACCAGCCGTAGCCGTTGAGGCGCTTGTCGGCCTCGAAAAGCCCCTCCGCCAAGCCTGCGCGCTCGGCGGCGCGCGACAGCGCCTGCGCCTCGGGCGGCTCGGGGTCGCAGGTCATGACCAGCGCATCGGGGCCGGCCAGCGTCAGCTTGGGCGGGTCCCGCCAGTCGTCTATGTCGGCGATGGCGGGCCGCCAGGGACGGAGGACCTGCGGCGGCGGCGCGAGGTCGATGCCTGCGTCGCGGGCCCGGCTCCAGTCGGCAAAGGCGGGACGCGGGTCGGAGTCGGCGGCCATGGCGCGGTAGACCGCCAGGCGCGCCGCCTCGCGCACCTCGGCCAGAAACGCGTTCTCGACGGCTTCCCGGCGCGCCGGCAGCAGCAGTTCGAGGCCGGGGCAGTCCACGACGTCGGCGCGGACGGACCAGATGCCGCGGTGAACGGTCTCGACCATCGGCAGCTGGACGGGCACGGTCAGGCCGAAGAAGTTGAGGTCGGGCTCGAGGTAGCCGCGCCTGCGGTCCCGGTAGACGCCGAAGGTCAGACCCTTCCAGTCCTCCGCGTGGATGGCGCCGTCGAGGAAGGCCTTGCTTTCCAGCGTCTCGCCTTCGAACGTGACCGGCAGCGGGTAGTGGCGCGCCGCACTGGCGATCGCGGCGCGGATCATGTCGGCGGACTCGGTGGCCTCGAACTGCACGGCGGTGCCGTATGGATAGGGGGCGCTGTCGTCGTAGCGGACCTGGGCGTCGCTCCGGCCCATGAAGTGTTCGGGCTCAAGATCGACCGACCAGCCATGTCCGACATGGCCGTCCGGCATGCATGCCCGCGAGGCGATCCGGCAACCGCGGTGCGCGAGGCTGAGAATTCCCATGCCCGCGGCGTCTTCGCGGGCCACCAGTTCGTCGCTCCAGCCGTTCTCGCCGAAGCTCAGCAGGACCGCGGGGTCCTCGATGCCGGCGCCGTCGTCGGTGACGGTCACGGTCAGGCGTGTTTCGGACGGCTCGGGCGCGCAGTCGGCGGGCTGGCCAGGGGGGCGGCGACAGTGACGCGGACGCGGGTGGCGCCGGCCCTGCGTGAGTTCTGCAGAGTCTCGGTGAAGATATCGTAGAGAGTGGATGCAAAGAACCTCGTGACGCGCTTGAGCGCGCTGTCGTGGACCCGGGCGCGGATGGTCGCGCCGGGCGGAATCTCGGCGTGTGTCATGCGGAACCTCCATTGGGATGAGAGAAACGGAAACGCCCCGCCCGGCTGTGTGCGGGGCGGGGCGTTTCCGTGGCCGGAGGGCGGTATCAGGCGTTGCGCAGGAACTCGGGGAGACCGAGCCCTTCGCCGTCGTCGTGGCCGTTGACCCTGCCGGCATGGCTGGCGATCGCCTCCGGGCTGCCGTTGGCGGTGGGGACCGCGTCCGGCGTCTCGATGTCGTCGACGATCTCCGGGGGCGTCGGGACGCCCGGAGCCTCGGCGTCCGGGCCGTCGGCTTCGCCGGTTTGGCTGCCGTCGCCGGCCGCGGGATCGATCCCGTCGCCCGTGGACGCGGCGGCGTTGGCGCCTTCCGGTTCCGGCGACGGTTCCGGACCGGCCGCGGAGCCCGGCGCCTCGGCGTCCGCCCCCGTTTCCGCACCGCCGTCCTCAACGCCGGCGCGGCCCGCGTCGAACGCCGCGAAGCCGGGAGGCGTCCAGGCGAGAGCGGCCGCGTGGGCGTCTGCGGTGACGCCCAGCGGAGGGCTGCCGGCGGCGAAGGCCTCTTCCATCGCCTTGGCGATCGCCGGCTTCTTGCTCTTGGCCCGCGCCGAGGCCCAGGCCGGTCCCAGGGTCTCCCTGGCGATGTCCAGGATGCGGGCCTTGGCGATGCGCGACCACAGCATGTCCGCGGTCGGGCGCACCTGGGCCGCGAAGTCGATGTCGAGCCGGGCTATGGTGGCTTCCAGTTCGGGACGCGCCTGGGGCTCGAAGGCCAACTGGCCCTGCACCGTGCGCGCCACCGAGGCCGCGAAGAGCCGTTGCTTGTCCGCCTCCGGCAACGCCCGCAGCGCCGCGAAGGACTCGCCGT
This sequence comes from uncultured Binatia bacterium (SeqCode), assembly GCA_965204505.1. GTDB lineage: Bacteria > Desulfobacterota > Binatia > UBA9968 > JAJDTQ01 > JAJDTQ01. The sequence goes on along the minus strand of CBDBFB010000004.1, from coordinate 107,312 downwards.
CGTCCTTGACGGTCAGCCAGTCCAGCGGCAGGTCGGAGCGGTCGGGGAGCATCGCCTCGCCCGGACTCCAGGAACCGAAGTCCTCGTCGTTCATGCGCATCGTCGGCCGGTCGGGGGTCTCCCGGACCGCGATGTCGAGCGCATGGGCATGGTCTCGATGGGTGAAAAGGGCGCGGCCGAGCTGGAACAGCATGAGGTCGAAGGCGGCCTCGAAGTCGTTACCCAGATGCGCCTTGACCAGTGCCGTGCGGATCGAACGGAGATCGTCCGAAAGCCCGATCCCGACGCCGGCCTCCTTGCGCGCCTGGGCCTCTGGATCGGGCGGCGAGGCGATGGGCTGGGAGATCGCGGGGCTCTGGAACGGCTGGGCGATGTCGTTGCCGTCGCCGTCACCCGCGTCGCCGCCAGGGCTGTCGCCGGAATCGGCCGGCTTCGGCATGTCCTCGGGACGGACCAGGCCCCCGATGACCTGGAGCTCGCCGTTCCGGTCGATGGTGGCGATGGCGCCGGCGATCGCGTAGTCCTCCGCCCGGAAGGTCGCCCGAGCCTCGATCGCCGCGTTGATCTCGCAGGTCCGGGTCTCGATGCCTTCGGCCTCCTCTGCGAGCTCCTCGGTCCACTCGTCTTCGTCGAGGTTGGTGAGCTCGTCCTCACGGGTGCTCAGGCGCTCGATCTCGGCCGTCTCCTCCTCGGTCGGTTCCGCGGGCTGCGGAGAGATGCGCCCGTAACGCGCGATCTCCATCCAGTCGACCCCCGGCACGGCCGTTGCCCAGCGCCAGCGGGTCTCCAGGTCCTTCACGGTCTCGCCGAGCTTCGCCACGGCGAGCTTCTGCAGGAGCACGGGGTCCTCGAACCAGGTCCCGCTCTCGTCCTCCGCGGCGAAGAGATCCCGCAGTACCACCCCGCCCGCGGCCTCGTAGTCTTCGATGCCGACGAAGCGGGCCACGCCGGAGTTCGCCTGGATGCGCTCCTCGGTCAGCAGGCGTTTCACCTCCCAGGGGGACTGGCGGTAGCCCTGGTAGGCTACCTGCTCCCAGACCGCCATCTGGCGGGCGTGATCGGTGGTGACGGTGAACGCCTTGAGCGTCTCCAGGTCGATGTCGCCGGCCCGGTAGGCGTCGAGCAGTTCGGGCGCGGCGTTGCCGAGCCGCAGGCGCTGTTGGACCAGGCGCTCGGACGTGCCGAACCGCGCCGCGATGGTCGCCGCGGTGACGCCGGATTCGGCCAGCTTCGTGAACGCGATCACCTGATCGGCCGGATGCATGGCGATGCGTATGACGTTCTCGGCAAGGGACAGCTCCGCGGGCGCGGCATCGCCGGCCACGACCAGGCAGGGCACGGGATGCGCGGTGTCGAGCACGCCGTCCGCGGCGAGCGCCTTCAGTGCCGCAAGGCGGCGGCCGCCCGCGACCACGGCGTAGCCGCCGTCGGAGCCTTCGCTTCGGACGACGAGGTTCCCGAGAAGGCCGAGGGCCGCGATGGAAGCCTTCAGCTCGGCCTCGGCGGCCGCATCGGGCGGCGTCTTGCGCACGTTCTCCGGCGAGACAGACAGCCTGTCGAGCGGGATCGGGCGAATCGCCGGCTCGTGGGTGGTTACGGGATCGTTCATGTGGTTCCTCCTTGCTTGGGGGTTGGTGGGTGCGGCCACGGCTCTCTCCAGCCTTGTCCCGCCGCTCGGCCTCGGCCCAGGCTCCGGCTCTGGGCGGCGTTCGTGTCGCCACGGGTGATTCATGGCCGTCCGCCGCCTTCGACGCGGGGCTGGTTGGACACGTCGAGCGTCCCGGCGGCGGGATCGACCGGAATGCCGGTCAATTCCGGAAGCGTAACGCCCGACGGAGATAGCGTGTGGCCGATGCGCTTCTCCAGCGCGGCGTATTTCCGATAGAGCGACGGTCGGAGTTCGGCGGCGCGGCGCAACTCCCGGCGGGGCGAAAAAATACAAAAGCTGCAAGAACACCTGGACATCCCCTGTGCATAGACCCAGTGCGGCGACTGGCCGGCTTCGCGGATGACCCGGAACACGTCTTGGGCGGTCAGGTCGAAGATCGGCAACCAGTCGAACCATTCCCGCCCGGCGCGGGAATTGCGGTCGCTGCGTTTCCAGGGAATACGCTTGGCGCGATCGGCGCTCTCGTCGCGCCGCAATCCCATGGCGTTGACCAGGCGGCCCTCGAAGCGGGGATGGGCCTTCAGGTAGCGGCGAAGTTCACGTTCGATCGGGCCGCGCTTAAAGCCGCTATGGTGACAAGATCACTATGGAGAGTAGAAGTGCCAAGGCCCCGGTATCATTGACATCAGGGCCGAAGCACTTTCCATAGTTACAGGCGTTTGAGTCGTCCCAGCATGGCCAGGAGCGGATCGGAAGGGCTCCTGAAGTTGCCTTTCCGGAGCTGAGGCGGAACCCTGGCCGCGAGCACCCGCAGTCGTTCGATCGGGTCTCCCCGCACGTACGTCTCGGTAGACCTGAGACTGGCATGCCCCAAGTACATCGACACCTTCCGAAGGTCGCTATTCACTGCATCCAGAGTGTGCAGGGCGCAGGAATGCCGGAGGACATGCGGGCTCACGTGCTTACCGACCAGCGACGGCACTCTCCGGCTTGCCGTGGTGACGTGAACTACCAGACGATGCGCGAAGCCATGCCGGGTCATTCTCCTGCCTCGGCTGTTCAGGAACAGGTGCTGGTCCGGGCCGTTCTGTCGGATCGCGAGCCACTCTCTCAACAGGGGTTTCGCGATTCCCCACATCGGAAGCACACGTTCTCGCCGTCCTTTTCCCACTACGTGAACGGTTTCCAGGTTGTGCCCGAGATCTTCCAACTTCAGTCCCACGAGCTCCGACACCCTCAGTCCCGCGGCATAGGTGAGCAAGAGCATCGCACGATCCCGTACACCGTTCGCCGTTCTGGTGTCGGGCGCGTCGAGGATGGCCTGTACTTCCTCAAGGGCGAGGGATTTGACCACACCTCTGTCGAACCGCTTCTCTGGAATCGCGTGGACCTGTTGTGCAAGTTCGAGGCAAGCGGGAGCTCTGAACTCCAGGTAGCGGAAGAACGACTTGATCGCCACCAGCCGGAGGTTTCGGGTGCGAACGGAGTTGTCCCGCTCCTTCTCCAGTCCGTCAAGGAAGTCAAGGATCAGCGGGACGGTCAGTTGCTCGACCGTCAACCGGATCGGGCGTTTCTTCAGCCTCTTTGCGGCAAAGGCGACGAAGTACTCGAACGCCAGGGAGTAACTCACTATGGTATGCCGACTGACTCGCTGGTCGCGCGGCAAGTGTTCGTTGAGGAACTTCGACAGGTTGGGCGCCAGGCTGGTCATAGCAAGGCCCTCCCCGTGTATGCTTCCTCGGCCGCACCGGCAACGGACTTGAGCAGGGCGGGCGTTGCTTCGAGGTACCAGTAGGTGTTCGCAACGGAACTGTGACCGAGGTAGGTGCTCAAAGCCAGCATATGCCTGTTGACGCTGTCGCGATCGGGGAGACTTGCCCGCTCGAGCGCTCTTACCGCGAACGTGTGACGGAGGCTGTGGAGCCGAGGGCCGGGCTCTCCCGTTTTCCCCCTGAGGCCGGTTCGTCGGGCCAGTTTGACGAACATCGTGGAAAGGTACTCCCGTGTCGGAGGATTGCCCGTCCAGAGAATGAGCAAGTGGTTGTCCAGGCCTCCGTGGCTGTTCCGAATCTCAAGATAGCGATCGAGCGCTTCCCGTACGGTGTCGTGCAACACGACAAGGCGGCTCTTGCGGTACTTGGTCTGGCGAATGACCAATCCTTCGGGAGTGATGTCGGTCAACCGCAACGAAGCTGCCTCCGAGCGCCGCAGTCCGGTCGCCGCCATCAGGCCGATCACGAAGCGGCAGGTATGAGGCGTGATCGTGTCCGCCGGCGGGAGCGAAAGGGCTGCGTCCATCAACCGCTCGATGTCGGTCGGCGTAAGGAGGTATGGAGTCGGCCGAACTCTCTGCGGGCGGCCAAAGACATGCCGCGGCGGCACCTCGTGACGTTCGTCCTCGGCCCGCAGCCACAGGGCGAAGTCCCGAAGTTGTCGCAGCTTCTCCCTGGCGAAGTGGATGGAGCTCGTTTTCGCCGCCCACTCGATCACTCGAGCGCTGAGGATGAACTGATCGCCATGCTCCGCGGCGTATCGCGCGTACCCTCGCACAACCCAGCCTTGAGAGCGATACCTGAGGCCGACATGGCGTTTCAGCCCGACGAAGCGTTCCGCATGTTCGACCATGGTCATCGGAGATCTCCCATCCATGGCTGCGCCACCTGTTGCAGCATGGGCAGGTCGACCTTGGCGTAGATCTGCGTGGTGAAGGATGTCTCATGTCGAAGCAGGGCGCCGACCGTCTCCAGGGACGCGCCCGACCGCAGGAGGTGGGTCGCCGCTGAATGGCGGAAGATGTGTGCGCCTCGTCCGCTTGGGCTATCCACCCCGGCCCGTTTCAGCGCGAAATGCACCAATCGGGAGATTGTCGTGGAATAGGCGAAGGGCCGATGGGGTGCACGCGAACGGAGAAAAACTGTAGGTTCCGGCACCCGGGGACGCGCCGTCTCAATGTATGCCAGCAATGCGTCGCCCACGTCCTGGGGAAGAGGCAGCCGTACGGAACGCTTCGATTTGCCCCGGAGATGGAGTTCTGCATTGGTCCAGTCGATGTCGTTCAGTTGAAGGAAACGAACGTCGCCTGCACGAAGGGCGAGTCTTGCGAGAAGCAGGAGGATCGCGCGATTGCGAATGTCGACCGGCTGGCCGCGGTTGCAGGAAGCGATCACCTTCTCGATGTCTTCCATGGGAAGGTAGCGCGGCAAAGTGGCCAAGCTCCACAGTCCCGCTCTTGGAACGGCTCCGACAAGGGACGCTGGACAATCACCGGTCGAAGACAGGTACCTCAGGTACATCCGCATGGCGGACGTCAACGCTCGCGCACGTGCTGCCGAGGCATTGGCGAACCGACGGAGCAGAACCTGCCTCACAAGCGCGGCATCGTACTTGGTCGGGTCGTCGCCAAGGTCGCCAACGAGTACGGTAACCTCTCGGTCATGTTCTTTAACCGTAGCTTCGCAGACGCCGCGGTGCTGTCGCAGCCAGGTGTGGAAACGTCGCAGGTTGGGATTCAGCGGCTTTTTGCGCACAAGGTGCGCGTCCGGAACCGTTCCGCGCGCCGCAAGGAACCTTACAAACTTCTTGACCCCAAAAACGGTGTCGGCGCCTGCCCTTGAGTTCTTGAAGCGAGCATAGATGCCGGGGCACAGGCAGTCATGCTCAAAGTAGCGCCCCAGCACCTCCACCGTGAGGGCCTTCATTGGAATGCGGGACAGGTGCAGCCAGATGAGAAGATGGCGCGAACGGTGGCCATAGGTCACGAGCATGTTCGGCGTGTGCCCCTGTGCAGAGGCCCATTCCTGGAACTCTTCCACGAGGCGGCATCCCTGTTGAAGTTCCCCAGGGTGCGCTGTGCGGCCGGAGTTCTCGAGAAAGCGAACGAAGCGATGAACCCCGGCCATTGTTTTTTGCGGACGGGGGGCATGCAACTTGTAGAGACCACTGCACCCCTCACGTGGTGGGCACATGCAGTCATGGTCTCGAAACCGACGAATTGCAGCATCGTCGACCGCGCTTGGCTGGATCCCTGCGATTTCCAGCCAGACGAGAAAGTGCCGAGCCGCACACAGGCGTCTAACAACTGTCTCGGCGCAGTGCTTCTCCTGAAGCAGCTGTGTTCTGAACTCCGCGAGGCATTCCGCGGACCCCTTTCTGAGCGCCCTGGCTGGCAAACGGAGCTTGGTCTCTGGTCGCATGTCGATCTCCTTTCCGAATCAGTTGAGTGGAAGGAGACCACAGCACTATGGAAAGTACTATTGCCGGAAGTCCCGTGATGTCAGGGCCTTAGCGATCTTACTCTCCATAGTGATCTTGTCACCATAGCGGCTTCTATGGTGAGCTCACCATAGTGTTCGGCCGTACACCATCTCTGCTGGATTCCCGGCCATTTTTCCCGCGCCTCAACTTGGTCGAGCAGGATCTTCCCCGACGCCACGGGCGCGAATATCAGCAGGACGTCGGCGGGGATCGTGTTCTGGATGTGCTCGATCGTGCCCGGCCACTCGACCTCGCCGAGCGGGGCGTGAACCACCACCAGTTGGTCGCGGGGGACGATCCGGGCGAGCAGGATGGCCATCGCCTGGCTATCCTTGCCGCCCGAGACACTGACCGACACAAGTGCGCCGCGGCGGATCAACTCGCGGCATTCGGGCGGGACGTGAAGGTCGTCGGCGGGCCGACGGCGTGGAGGGCTCCCGCTCATGCCTCCCTCCCGTCATGGTCGGTCAGGGTCATCGCCCCGGTCGGGAAGATGAAGAGCGGACTGATGAGATATTCCGGCTCGCCGCCGTCTTCAGCGGGGGGAGTGATGTTGACGGCGGCGATGGCCGCGGTTGGTTCGCCGTCAACGAAGCAAGAGACGAGGCAGAAGTTTTGGAACCGGCCGCTGGTCAGGGCCTCGAACGCGCGGCGGTGTTCTTCGGTTATGTTGGTGTCGGGCATGGCGGCGACCTCCGTGGGGGGTGACGTGGGGGAGTCCGTTCTCGGACCCCCGGGACTCGCCCCGCCCCGTTGCCCACCACCTCCTGGCGGCGCACGGCGCGCCGGTGGAGGCCGGAGCGCCCGGGCCCGGCTGACAGGACGGTCGCCGTTAATGGATCAACGAATGTGATGGTCGTCGTGGAGCAGTTCGTCCTCCATATCGCGGAGCCAGGAATACCGCCCTGTCTTGAAAGTGAACTCGTGCAATTCGCCGTCGTCTTCCGGCAGCTCGTAACGGGAGAACGCGGACCAGTCGCGGTGACGGAACCCCCGCCACAGAGCACCTGCGAGGCTCGTGGCGAAGGCCCAGGCGATCGCCCCCATCCAGAGCGGGCCGATGTGCTTGGCGCCCGCGCCGAGCGCGAGCGCCGCCGTGGTGTAGACGGCGGCGAAGCCGAGTCCGCCGAGCACGATGGCCCGGGCGCGCCAGCTGGTTCGGGCCGGGCTGCCGTCCTGGGTCTTGAATGTCATCGTCATGTTCATGCCTCCCCTGCGGCGGGCAGCGTCCCGCATCTCTCGCGGACATCAGGCGCCGATGTCGATGCGCTCGCCCCAGGGCTCGCGGTTCCACCCCGATGGAGCCGGGCCCCAATTGACCCATATGGTGGGGAAAGCAGGCTCGGTCTCGGGGTAGCTGGAGCACTCCATGTCCGTGAAGTAGAGGCATACCGTTGGCTGTATCCCCTGCTCGTCGAGCCACTCGAAGCCCGGCCGGAAGTCGGTGCCGCCCCGGCCCTTGAGCGCGATCTCCTCGGGAAGGTCGTCGGGGGCATACTCGGCCGCGTCCCGCAGTGCGGCGTCGACCTGGAGTACGATGATCCTCTCGGGGCGGATCTCGTCAACGACCTCGCGCAGTTCCGTCCAGACGTCGGCCAGGGTCTGGGCCGGGACGGAACCCGAGGTGTCGATGATGACGGCGACCGTGTCGATGCCTTCGGAGTGGATCGAGGGCAGGTAGAGGCCCGAGTCGATGAAGCGCCGGTTGGGAACGCGCCAGCTATAGTCGCGCTTGGCTGCGTCGGTCATGTAGCGGCGCAGCAGCGTCCGCCAGTCGAGGGTGGTCGTGTGGGCGTTGCGGACCGTCTCCGCGACGCCACCCGGGGCCTTGCCCTCGGCCCTGGCGATGCTGAGTGCCTGGTGCATGGCCTCGTCCCACGCCTGCTCCTCGGCGATGAGGTCCATGGGCGCCTCGCCGGGATCGGAGCCGTCGCTTGCGCGGGCGCCGGCGTCCATGACTTCGCCGGTGCCGGAAGGATCGTGGCTCGGCGGCGCATCGGATGCGCCGTCCCCGTCCTGGCTGTCCGCATCGTCACCATCGTCCTCGTCGTCCTTGTCCTGACCGTCTCCGGAGGGGTCGCCGGATTCATCGCCGTCGCCGCCGGGAGCGGGCTCTCCGGCCGCGCCGTCGCCCGCGCCGCCGGCATCCTGGGAGTCGTTGTCGTCGTCGCCGGAACCGCCGTCCCCGGATTCCGGCAGGCGGTCGTATGCCTGCTCCACGCTCAGGTCCTCCCAGGCCTCGGCGTCGGGCGGGAGGGTGAAGCCGGCGTCGCGCAGCAACGCGTGGGTGACGAGCTGCGAGGCCGTCTGCCAGCGTTCCGGGTCCCGCCCGTTCCGGCGGGTGTGGTGTTTCAAGGCGCACGCCATCACCACGCGAGCCATGGCGGTCTCGATCAGGTGGGCGTCGGTCTCCGCCACCCAGCCCGGGGAATAGCGGATCTCCTGTCCGTCGCTCGCCAGCGTCTTGCGTGTCGGATCGGCGCGGAGCGGGAGCCTCAGGACGAGGCTCCCGAAGAATGGCTGCTTCCGCAGCAGCTCGGTCACGCAGTCGCTCACCCGGAGCGCGGATTCCCCGAGCACGCCCCGGGAGGTCACGCGACCTCCCGGGCGGGTGCGGGCGGAGAGAAGTAGCCGGCGAACTGCTCCATCAGCGAGTCGGCGTCGCGCTTGACCCGGTCGCGGGCCGCGGGGTCGAAGGTCCTGGACGGCCGCAGCGAGTCCGGCTCCACTCCCGCGATCCTGTCCTTCACCTGCTCGCAGAGATGGGCGAGCCTCTGGTCGCCGAAGATGTTGAGCCGGGGAACCACGTCCACCAGGTCCCGGATGTTGGAGATCATGGTGTCCCGGAACACCAGCGGCTTGCCGTCCCCGTCCTCGTCCAGACGCTCCGAGACCCGCTCGACCGCCTCGGCCAGGCGCCGGTAGAGGTCGCCCACGGCCGAGTGGAGCTGCTCTTCTATGTGGCGCTCGATGTCGCGCTTCACCTGCTCGGTGTCCTCCGAGGCGAGGCTGGCGATGAAGTGGTCGGCGTCCGGCACCGCGGTGATGCGGTAGTGGATGGAGAACCTGCCGCGAAGCTCGTCCTTCGAGGGATAGTCCTCGATGCGGAAGAGTTTGCCGAGGTCGATCCGGGCTTGCTCCACGTAGTGGTCGTAGTCCTCGATGAAGCGGGCGCGCTGGCGCACCAGGCTCTCGCGGAGCCCGTCCATGAGTTCCGTGTACTGCTCGTAGTTGGCGACGGTGAGGAGCCGCGAGCCCTTGTCGTCCCAGGGGAGGGTGTTGGCGTAGTGCCGGGTCCTCGCTTCGCTCATGACGGCGTTGATGGCGGCCAGGGCCGCCTTGGGGAGAAGCCGCTTGTTGTAGCGCCCGGCGCTCGTGCTGGCGTCGTGTTGGACGGCGACGTGGTCGCTCGCCTCGCGGTCGTAGAGCCGGCCGGACCAGGCGGTGATGTGCAGGCCGACCAGCATGGCGTCGCGGTTCAAGTCCATGGGTTCCTCCTTTCGGGGCTACCTGAGGGTCCACAAGGGGACCTGGATTGCGGCGGCGAGCTTCCGTTTGGCGGCCTCCACGCTGCGTGCCCGCACGGCGTAATCGTGCGAGGGCGCGTCGCCCGCGGGATAGTAGGTTATCCACCACCAGTGCATGGTTTCCTCCTTCACTGGGTCTTGGTTGCGGCCCAGCGGATGAAGGCGGGCGAGTGCTGGAGCGCCGGTTCGCGGCGCACGCAGGCGCCGACCAGGGATTCTCCGACCTCCCGCCGGAGCCGCTGCGCGAAGGTGACGATGGGGTCCACGGTGACGTCGCTCGCGAGCCGGTAGAGCGAGCCGCAGAGCGCCATCTGGGCGCTCGCGTTCTCCGGGATGTCCGCGTTCTCGGGGTCGTTCAGGACCGCCCTCGGATGGGGCAGTTCGCGCCAGACGTTCAGGAACGCGGAGAACTCCACCGCCGCGGTCTCGCCCACGGCGCCCCGGAACAGCGTGCGCTCGACCGCGGGTTCGAGGCCGTTCCGGTACTTGACGATGTTGCTTGCGAACTCCCAGGTCCGCGGGCACGGGAAGGCGCGCTCGTTGGACCGAGGGTCGAACCGGTGCAGGAGTTCGGGCTCGTAGGTGATGAAGAACAGCACCTCGGGCGCGATGCCGTTGGCCGCTCCCCAGTGGAGCCAGTCCTCCGCGTCGACGCGGATATCGAGGTGGACGAAGCGCGAGGCCAGAGGGGTCGGCATGCGGTGCACGATGCCGCGGTCCGTCTCCCGGTTGCCGCAGGCGATGAGCGCCGCGCCCTCGGGCAGCTCGTATTCGGCGACCTTGCGGTCGAGCACCAACTGGTAGAGCGCCGCCTGGACCATCGGGGGCGCGGACGACAGTTCTTCGAGGTTGATGAGCCAGCGCCCGGAATCGTTGGACGGCGGCAGGAAGACCGGCGGCGCCCAGCGTGTGCGGTTGGCGCTGTCGCGCCATGGGATGCCGTGCAGGTCCACGGGGTCGAGCAGCAGCGCCCGCACGTCGATGTACTGGCGGTTCGTGGCCGCGGCGATCTGCTGGGCGATCTGGCTTTTGGCGGCTCCGGGCGGTCCCCAGACAATGGTCGGCTGGCGCGCCTCGACCAGGAGGGCGAGCACCTTGGCGAGATCGCTCGGGCGCAGCGTGTAGTCCGCAGAAATCTTCTCGGGTAGGGACATGCGCAAACCTCCGTTGGCGGGAAGTCGGCGCGGCGCGGTCTCTCTCGGGACCGTCCGGCCGCCCCCCGCCGGAGGCTGGCCCTTCTACTTTTCGTCCAGTACGAGTCCCAGGCCGGATCACCGGGGGGTTGCGCGGGAATCCTGGAACTGTTGGTCACAGGGCCTCGAAGGCGCGGCCGTGATCTCCGGTGGTATCGCTGTCGAGCGTGACGGCGAGGTCCGTGACGGGACGCAGCGACGGGCGAGCCGGCGGTTACCTTGCCCTGGCGGCGCCAGAGAGTGTCTCGGAAAGCATCGGGAGCCATGCCCGGCTTGCGTTTTTCATGGGCTGCACCCGTGATGTATGATCCGTGGCGGAGACCACGATGAGGACGGATCTTTCGGAGTGGCCCGGCGGGGTGGACCCGGTGTGGAGGCTTCTTGAACCGGGGAGCGTCGAAGCGCTTCGCGCCGAGCCGTCGGCCGCCAACCGCACGCTCAGACTCGCGGCCGACCTTCCGGACGAAGCTTTCGGTGAGTCGGCATTCGTGCGCAATACGCTGGTCGTGCTCGATCGGGTGGACAGGGACGGGTGGCTGCGGCTCACCGGCAAGGGGAACTTCGGGCGGGATGCCGTTGCGGCGATGCGCGAGTCGATGACCTGGCCCGGGATGGAGGCGACCGAGCATTTCCGCATGGGAAAGGCGTTTCGCGAGGGCGATGTATGGGAGCTCCATCTGCTGCATCGGCTGCTGGACATGGCGGGGCTGCTGGAGGGACGGGTGGGCTTGTGCCAGGTAACCCCCCTGGGGCGGGAGATGCTGGGGCCGGGGAGACGGGGCGCGCTTCAGGCGATCCTGTTCCGGCACGCGTTCTGGCACGCCGAGCTCTGGCGCTTCATCCAGACGTTTCCTCGCGGGTTGCCCGGGAGGTGGCCGCAGGACGACATGGGCGTGATCCTGTGGGGCCTCTCCCATATGGCCGGGGAGTGGCAGAGCGTGGACACGCTCGCCACGCTTTGCGCGGTTCGCGACGATTCGGTGGCGAACATGCACTGGAATGCGGAGCGCACGATGTTTTCGGGACGCGTTCTCAGACCGTTGCGCTGGTTCGGGCTGCTCGAATGGCGGTTGCTGCAGGAGATGTTCGATGCCCGATCCTGGCGGAAGACCGCGCTCTTCGACCGGTTCCTGTCGTTCGACGTCCGGCTCGTGGAACGTCCCGCCGATGGTCACTAGTGTTGCGGCAAATGGTTGTTTCGTTTTGCTGGCAAACGCCGCGAAGCAACGGCCGCCGTGGGCGCGGACGAGGGACGCGTGTTCCCCGCCCGCGCGTTGTCAACAAATCTTGCCGCCGCGGCGATGGAAACGGAGCTGGCACTGCTGGAACAGCAGAGCAACTGCTGCAACAACGCGTTGAGAACCGGCGTCCGTCGGCCGCGACCACGCTGCCCTGCCGCGGTCCCGTGCATGGGTCTCGACGGCGCTGTCGGACGCCCGGTTCCATCCGGTGACAAGCGATGGTCGACGACGAGGAACTGAGGGCGAAGCTCGCCAAGGTGGAAGCGCTGTTCCGCGGCGCCGGCTCCCCGGGAGAGCGGGCCGCCGCCGGGGCCGCGATGGGTCGGCTGCAGGGCCGCCTGGGCGGTCCGGAGGGGGACCGCGAGCCGGAGGTCGAACTCCAGTTCACGCTGCCCGACACGTGGTCGGTCAGCCTCTTCGTTGCGGTCTGCCGCAAGCACGGCGTGCGTCCCTACCGCTATGCGCGCCAACGGCGCACGACGGTCGTGGTTCGCGCCCGCGAGCGCGCCTTCCACCGGGTGGTGTGGCCGGAGTTCAGCCGGCTTCAGACTGAACTCGAGATCTACTTCCACGACGTTACCGACCACCTGATCACGCACGCGATGGGTTCGGACGGCGATGACAGCGCCCTCGACCGGTAATGGCCCGGCCGGGTCGTTCCGGCGCAGCGACGCGTTGCTCAACCTCGCGCCCGGGGGCGTCATGGCCTTCCGGCCCGTTCAAGCGGCCGTCCCCGCGGCTCCTCCTGCCGGAGCCCGGAACCGGTTCTGTACATCGCGGTCACCGCAACGGAGGCTGGCGATGTCGGAGAACGATTCGCTTTTTAACGGCCAATCCGCTACCTTCGGATATCGTTTCCATAATGGCGGCAAGCAACGGAGGGAGACACACGGGATGGCGACGACCGCAGACCGCAAGAACACGGCGCTCAAGGAGGCCATGACCAAGACCCAGCTCTTGAACACCTTGTCCGAATCGACCGGGCTCCAGAGGAAGGACGTGGCCGCGGTGCTCGACGAGCTCGGAGCTGTCATTGAGCGTCACATCAGGAAACGCGCGGTGGGAACGTTCACGCTTCCCGGCCTGCTGAAGATCAAGGTGGTGCGCAAGCCCGCGACAAAGGCGCGCAAGATGATCTCGCCCTTCACCGGCCAGGAGATCACGGTGGCCGCGAAGCCAGCCTCGCGGGCGGTGAAGGTTCAGCCCCTGAGCGGGCTTAAGCGCATGACGGAGTAGGCCCGGACGGGCTGGAAGGGAGCACGGTTGCTTCGTTCGGACAGAGGACGCGATGGTTGCCGATTGCGCGTCACGGCCGTGTGCGTGACCCGGCGCCTACTGTGGTCCGAAACCCAGACGGCATGGTACTTCGGCGCCCCCGGTGCGAGATCGACTATGGCGCTGAATCGGCGCATCAGCGCCACAAGGCGCCGGGCGATGCCAGGCTTGCGCAGAGGCGGTGGACACGCCGTGTTGACCATGTGTTGATTGTTCGTGAGGGCATCATCCGGTCCTTCAAGAGAAGAGTTTTACTTCTTAGTTTTCAGGTAGTTACGGGCGGTTGGCGGTAGGACAAACTCTACGCGGCCAAGTTTCAAACCCGCCTGTTTCCGGGTTTGTAACCGATGATCGAAGGAAAGCTGAGCCGCCGTTACGCAAGAGCCGTGTTCGAGCTCGCCGCCGGCCGTGAGGAGGCCATCGGCGCCGAGGTGGACGGCTTCCTCGGTGCGTACGAGGACCCCGACCTGAAGAAGGTGCTGGGAAACCCCGCTTTCGACCAGGACCGCCGCAAGGACATCGTGGTGGAGGTGGCGGGTCACCTGGGCTTGTCGGACCTGACCACCAACTTCCTTTCGCTGCTGGTCGTTCGGGACCGGCTGGATGGGTTGTCTTCCATCGTGAATCACTACCACCGGCTGTTGGACGATGCGGCAGGGCGTGTGAACGTCAAGGTCACGGTGTCCCAAGCCTTGGGCGAGGAACAGCGGAACAGCCTTGTCGCGGTGGTGGGCGAAATGACCGGCAGGACCGCGATGCTCACCGAGGAGGTCGATCCGAGCATCATCGGCGGCATCATCGTCGAGGTCGGCGGCAAGGTCTACGACGGCAGCGTGCGCACTCAGCTTCAGACTCTCAGGAAGAGCTTCGAGCGGACGTATTAGCAGGGGGAAGAGCCATGGAGATCGGCACCGCCGAAATTACCAGCATCATCAAGAAGCAGATCGAGGACTACGACAAGGGCGTAACGGTCGAGGAGATCGGTACTGTCCTGTCCACGGGCGACGGCATCGCCCGCATCTACGGTCTCGACAACGCCGCTGCCGGAGAGCTCCTGGAGTTCCCCAACGACGTGTTCGGCATGGCGCTCAACCTCGAGGAGGACAACGTCGGCGCGGCCCTGTTCGGCGAGTCGCACCTCATCAAGGAGGGCGACCGCGTCAACCGCACCGGCCGCATCGTCGAGGTCCCGGTAGGCGACGCGCTGAGAGGCCGGGTCGTGAACCCGCTCGGCGAGCCCATCGACGGCCGCGGCCCCATCGAGACCACCGAGCGCCGCCGGATCGAGCTCAAGGCCCCGGGCATCGTCCAGCGCCAACCGGTGATGCAGCCGCTCCAGACCGGTCTCAAGGCCATCGACTCCATGATCCCCATCGGCCGCGGCCAGCGGGAGCTGATCATCGGCGACCGCCAGACCGGCAAGACCGCGGTCTGCCTCGATACCATCATCAACCAGAAGGGCGGCGACGTGACCTGCATCTATGTCGCCGTGGGCCAGAAGCGTTCCACCGTGGCCCAGGTGGTCGACCAGCTCCGGCAGTACGGCGCCATGGACTACACTATCGTGGTGGCGGCCACCGCCTCGGAGTCGGCGCCTCTCCAGTACATCGCGCCCTACAGCGGCTGCACCATGGGCGAGCACATCCGCGACAACGGCGGCCACGCCCTGGCCATCTACGACGACCTCTCCAAGCACGCGGTGGCCTACCGGCAGCTCTCCCTGCTGCTGCGCCGCCCGCCGGGCCGCGAGGCCTTTCCGGGCGACGTCTTCTACCTGCATTCCCGGTTGCTGGAGCGCGCGGCCAAGATGAGCGACGAGCAGGGCGGCGGCTCGCTGACGGCCCTGCCGATCATCGAGACCCAGGCGGGCGACGTCTCCGCCTACATCCCGACCAACGTCATCTCCATCACCGACGGCCAGATCTACCTCGAGTCCGACCTCTTCTACTCGGGCGTCCGTCCCGCCATCAACGTGGGGCTGTCGGTTTCCCGTGTCGGCGGCAACGCGCAGATCCGGGCCATGAAACAGGTGGCCGGCGGGCTCCGGCTGGACCTTGCCCAGTACCGCGAGATGGCGGCCTTCGCCCAGTTCGGATCGGACCTGGACGCGGCCACCCAGCGGCAGATCGCCCGCGGCAGCCGGCTGGTGGAGCTCCTCAAGCAGGGGCAGTACCAGCCCATGCCCGTCGAGAAGCAGGTGCTCGTCATCTACGCCGGCACCAACGGCTTCGTCGACCAGATCGAGCCCGAGAACCTGCTCCGTTACCAGAACGAGCTGTTCGAGTTCGTCGAGTCGCAGCACCCGGATCTGCTGCCGGCCATCGTCGAGAAGGGCCAGATCGACGACGACAACAAGGCGGCGGCGGAGAAGGCGCTGCAGGAATTCAACCAGCGGTTCGAAGCGTAAGTAGCTGTAAATGCCCTCTCTCAAGGACATACGGAAGCGGATCTCCTCGGTCCGCAACACGCAACAGATCACCAAGGCGATGAAGGCGGTGGCGGCGGCCAAGCTGCGCCGGGCCCATGACGCCGCGGTGGAAGCGCGGCCGTACGCCGAAAAGATGCGCGAGCTGTTGTCGAACCTCTCGGCGAGGGTATCCGAGGACAGTCACCCCCTGCTGATCGAGCGGGAGGAGAAGCGCGTCGATGTCCTGCTGGTGACCGCGGACCGGGGCCTGTGCGGCGCCTACAACAGCAACGTGATCCGTTTGGCCGACAACTTTCGCGCCGGCCGCGGAGAGCAGGAGGTCACTTTCCGGTTCGTCGGGCGCAAGGGTTCGGAGTACTTTCGCCGCCGGGGCGTCGGCGCCATGGACGACGGTCCGGTGACCTGGCACGCGTCGCCGGACGAGCTCGCCTCGGTCGCGGCCGGCCGCCTCATCGGGCGCTTCCTGAACGGCGAGTCCGACGCCGCCTACATCGTATACAGCCAGTTCCGCTCGGCGCTGTCGCAGGTTCCCGCGGCCGCCCGGATCATCCCGGTGGCGCCGCCGCAGGTGGACGAGGAGCAGCACCTCACCGAGTACCTGCTCGAGCCCAGCATCGGCGACCTGCTCTCCAACCTGCTGCCCAAGAACGTGGAGGTGCAGGTCTACCAGGCGCTTCTGGAGGCCAACGCCGGCGAGCACGGCGCGCGGATGACGGCCATGGAGTCCGCCACCAACAACGCCTCCGACCTCATAAGCGCCCTCACGCTGCAGATGAACCGGGCGCGGCAGGCGGCCATCACCAAGGAGCTGCTGGAAGTGGTCTCCACCGCGGAAGCGCTCGGTTGACGAATTTTTGGGAAGGACGAAAACGCTATGCAGATGGGGAAGATTACTCAGGTCCTGGGCGCGGTGATCGACGTTGAGTTTTCCGACGGGCACCTGCCGCCGATCTACAACGCCATCAAGGTCACCAACGAGGCCATCGACGACCGGGAGTGGAACCTGGTGGTGGAGGTGGCGCAGCACCTGGGGGAGAACACCGTCCGCTGCATCGCCATGGACTCCACCGAGGGGCTGGTCCGCGGCATGGACGCCATGGACACCGGCGCCGGCATCAGCGTGCCCGTGGGCGACAAGACCCTGGGGCGCATCCTGAACGTGGTCGGCGAGCCCGTGGACGAGGGTCCGCCGGTGGAAGCCGAGCAGCACCACCCGATCCACCGCGAGGCGCCGCCGTTCGTCGACCAGGAGACCGAGGTCCAGGCCTTCGAGACCGGCATCAAGGTGGTGGACCTGCTGGCGCCCTACGCCCGCGGCGGGAAGGTCGGCCTGTTCGGCGGCGCCGGCGTGGGCAAGACCGTCATCCTCATGGAGCTCATCAACAACCTGGCCATGAAGCACGGCGGCTACTCCGTGTTCGGCGGCGTCGGCGAACGCACCCGCGAGGGAAACGACCTCTACCTGGAGATGAAGGAATCCGGCGTCCTCGACAAGACCACGCTGGTCTACGGCCAGATGAACGAGCCGCCGGGCGCCCGCGCCCGGGTGGCGTTGTCGGCCCTGACCATGGCCGAGTACTTCCGCGACGAGGAGGGGCGGGACATCCTGCTCTTCATCGACAACATCTTCCGTTTCACCCAGGCCAACTCGGAGGTCTCGACATTGCTGGGCCGCATGCCCTCCGCCGTCGGATACCAGCCCACGCTGTCCACCGACCTGGGCGAGCTGCAGGAGCGCATCACCTCCACGCGCAAGGGCTCCATCACCTCGGTGCAGGCCATCTACGTGCCTGCGGACGACCTGACCGACCCGGCGCCGGCCACCACCTTCTCCCATCTCGACGCCACCACGGTGCTGTCGCGGCAGATCGCGGAGCTGGGCATCTACCCGGCGGTGGACCCCCTCGACTCCACGTCGCGGATCCTGGACCCGCGGGTGGTGGGCGACGAGCACTACCAGGTGGCGCGGCAGGTGCAGGCGATCCTCCAGCGCTACAAGGACCTCCAGGACATCATCGCCATCCTGGGCATGGACGAGCTCTCCGAGGAAGACAAGCTGACGGTGTCGCGCGCCCGCAAGGTGCAGCGTTTCCTCTCGCAGCCCTTCCACGTCGCCGAGGTCTTCACCGGCACGCCGGGCGTGTACGTCGAGCTCAAGGACACCATCGAGGGCTTCAGGGCCATCTGCGAGGGCCGGCACGACGATCTCCCGGAACAGGCCTTCTACATGGTCGGCACCATGGAGAGCGCCATCGAGAAGGGACGCAGGCTCCAAGCCGAGTAGGTCATGGCCGACAGCATTTCACTGAGAGTCGTCACGCCGGTCCGCCTGGTCCTCGAGGAGCAGGTGGACGAGCTGACCGCGCCCGGTCCCCTGGGCCAGCTCGGCATCCTGCCCGACCACGCCGCGCTGATGACCACCCTGGACGTCGGACAGCTCAGCTACAAGAAGTCCGGCGCCAACTCGGTCATCACCCTCACCGGCGGCTACGCCGAGGTGCTGGACAACGTCGTCACCGTGCTGGCCGACGCCGCCGAGTTCCCCAACGAGATCGACACCGCCCGCGCCGAGAACGCCCG
The DNA here is from genome assembly GCA_965204505.1 of uncultured Binatia bacterium (SeqCode). Taxonomy (GTDB): domain Bacteria; phylum Desulfobacterota; class Binatia; order UBA9968; family JAJDTQ01; genus JAJDTQ01. Next base: position 89,205 of record CBDBFB010000004.1, on the reverse strand, counting down.
CGCCCGCGCCGAACGCACTCTCGATGACCGCGACAACGCCGACGACGAAGCGCTGGTGGCGGCTGAAGCCGCGCTGAAACGCGCCCTCCTGAGGCTCGAAACTGCCGAGTAGCGCCGACCCGGCCGCTACCTGCTCTCCCTGTGTCCCTGGATTCCCGCCTTCCAGGCTGTGTCAAAACTCTCCGTGGTTACGGACATGGCACCGCGCCCGCTATCGTCATTCCGGCGAAAGCCGGAATCCAGGGGTGCGGAGGGGCAGACGGGAGTGATTCCCTGCCCCACCCGTCCTGGATTCCGGCTTTCGCCGGAATGACGATAGCGGGGCGTCCCTGCCATGCCGTATCCGATCGCAGTATCGACACGGCCTGCTTGCGGGATTGACGGTTGCGGGCCTCTGCAGACGCTGGCCGGAGCCGCACATTTGGGCTAAGATGTGGAACATGTTGCGCTATTTCACGGCAGGAGAGTCCCACGGCCCGTGCCTCACGACCATCATCGAGGGGGTGCCGGCGGGGTTCGACATCGACATCGAGAAGGTCAACCACGATCTGTGGCGGCGCCAGCAGGGCTACGGCCGGGGCGGCCGGATGCTCATCGAGAAGGACGAGGTGCAGGTGCGCTCCGGGTTGCGGTGGGGGAAGACCCTGGGCTCGCCGGTCACCTTCGGCATCGACAACCGCGACTGGAAGAACTGGACGAAGAAGATGTCCCCGTACGCGGAGGACGAGGGCCAGGCGATCCCGGTCAAGAAGCCGCGTCCGGGCCACGCGGACCTCACCGGCGTCCTCAAGTACGGCCACTCGGACATCCGCAACATCCTCGAACGCGCCAGCGCCCGCGAGACCGTCTCGCGGGTGGCGGTGGGCTCCTTCTGCAAGCAGCTCATCGAGCCGTTCTCGATCCAGGTGCGGGGCTACCTGCGCTCCCTGGGCGGCATCCAGGCGGACGTGGACGGGAAGAGCTACGACGAGATCTACGAACTGGCGGAGAATTCCCCGGTGCGCATGGCGGATCCGGAAGCCGAGAAGAAGGCCATCGCCCTCATCGACGAGTGCAAGAAGGAAGGCAACACCCTGGGCGGTGTCTTCGAGGTGGTGGCCACCGGCGTCCCGCCGGGCCTGGGAAGCCACGTCCACTATGACCGGAAGCTCGACGGCCGCCTGGCCCAGAGCCTCATGAGCATCCAGGCCATGAAGGGGGTGGAGATCGGACGGGGCTTCGACATCGCCATGCGGCGGGGGTCCGAGGTGCACGACGAGATATTCTTCGACCCGCAGGGCATGATCTCCGACGCCAGGCCGCGGATGCAGCCCACCGACTTCTATCGCGGCAGCAACAACTCGGGCGGGCTGGAAGGCGGCATGACCACGGGCGCGCCGCTGGTCGTGCGGGTGGCGATGAAGCCCATCTCGACCCTCATGAGCCCGCTCCAGTCGGTGAACCTCGACACCAAGCAGCCCGAGGACGCCTCGGTGGAGCGCTCCGATGTCTGCTCGGCGCCGGCCGCGGCCGTCATCGGCGAGGCCATCGTGTCCTTCGAGCTGGCGCGGGCGTTCCTGGAGAAGTTCGGCGGCGACTCGCTGGCGGAAATCAGCCGCAACTACGACGGCTACCTGGACCAGATCAAGAGTCTCTGAGGCCGCGTCATTACGGAATACGAGAACATCGCTCTGACCGGTTTCATGGCCGCCGGCAAGACCGCGGTGGGCCGGAGACTGGCGCAGCCCCTGGGCTGGTCGTTCGTGGACCTGGACGCGGTCATCGAGGTAGACGAGGGATGCGCGGTTCGGGAGATCTTCGCCAGCCGCGGCGAGGGTTACTTCCGGGAACGTGAGAAGGCGGCTCTCGGGAAGGTGCTGGAAGGGTCGGGGCAGGTCATCGCCTTGGGCGGGGGCGCCGTGGTGGACCCCGACAACCTGAAGCTGCTGAAACAGCGCAGCCGGCTGGTCTGGCTCAAGGTGTCGCCGCGGACCGTTCTCGGTCGCGTGGGAGAGACCGACGACCGCCCGCTGCTGCGAGGTGCCGACAGGCTCAGGCGGATCGAGGAGCTTTCGGCGCAACGCGAAGACATCTATGCCCAAGCCCACGTCGCCGTGGACACCGACGACCTTACCGTGGAACAGGTGGTAGAGCGTATCCGAGAGCAGCTATGCAGACCGTAACCGTCAATCTGGAACAGCGCTCGTATCCCATCGAACTGGGCGAGGGGCTCCTTTCCCGGGTGGGCGAATTCATGAAGGCCCAGGGCATCGGCGGCCGCGTGGGCATCGTGTCGAACCCGCCGGTGGCCGGCCTTTACGCGGAAGAGCTCCGGGAGTCCCTGCGGGATGCCGGCTACGAGACCGCGCTGGTGCTGATCCCCGAGGGCGAGGCGCACAAGAACACGGCGTCCCTGGGATTGATCTACGACGCGTTGGTGGAGCACCGCTTCGACCGCGGCGCCACCCTCATCGCCCTGGGCGGCGGGGTCATCGGCGACATCACCGGGTTCGCCGCGGCCACGTTCCTGCGCGGCGTCGGCTACGTGCAGATCCCCACGACCCTGCTGGCACAGGTGGACGCCAGCGTCGGCGGCAAGACCGCGGTCAACCACGACCAGGGCAAGAACCTCATCGGCGCCTTCCATCAGCCCCGGCTGGTGGTCATCGACATGAAGACGCTGCGGACGTTGCCGGAACGCGAGTTCGCCGCGGGAATGGCCGAGGTGATCAAGCACGCCGTCATCCAGGACGCCGGCTACTTCGGCTTCCTGGAAGAGGAGATGGACGCGCTGACGCGCATGGAGGCGGCGGCGGTCGAGGAAGCCGTCGCGGTTTCCTGCCGCATCAAGGCGGCGGTGGTGGAGCAGGACGAGCGCGAGGAGGACCGCCGCGCCATCCTCAACTTCGGCCACACCATCGGCCACGCGCTGGAGGCCTTCACCGGCTACGAACGGTTCCTCCACGGCGAGGCCGTGGCCATCGGCATGATCCAGGCGGCCGCCCTGTCCGCGGGCCAGGGCCTGCTGAGCGCCGCCGAGCTGGAGCGCATCGAGACGCTGGTGCGCCGGGCGGGCCTGCCGTGGCGCGTACCGGACGACATCGCCCTGGAGGACCTGGTGGCGGGGATGGCCCTGGACAAGAAATCCCATGCCGGCAAGATCAAGTTCGTGCTGTGCGAAGGAATCGGCAGCACCCGTTTTCAATGGTTCTCGGCCGCCGAGATCGTCCGCGAGCTGACGTCTGCTCGATCCTGAGAAGTTGCCTGGAGGCCGACACCGCCACCGTCGGTCCCGAGCCCTTCGTCAAGGCTCAGGACAGGCGTAGCGAAGCGGAGTCGAAGGACGACCATGCCTGACACCAAGATCCTGGTCCTTCACGGACCGAACCTGAACCTGCTTGGCTCCCGCGAGCCGGAGATCTACGGACGTGAGACCCTCGCGGATATCGACGCCCGCCTGGACGCCCTCGCCGCGGAGTTGGGGGTCGCCGTGGATGCGCGCCAGTCCAACCACGAGGGCGAGCTGGTCACCTGGATCCAGCAGGCCGGCGCGGAAGGCTTCCACGCCGTCGTCATCAACGCCGGCGCCTACACCCACACGAGCGTCGCGGTGCGGGACGCCCTGGCCGCGTGCGGGCTCCCCGTCGAGGTCCACCTCTCCAACATCGTCGAGGTCCACCTCTCCAACATCCACAAGCGCGAGGAGTTCCGGAGAACCTCCCTGATCTCGGAGGTCGTCGTCGGACAGGTCGCCGGATTCGGTCCCCGGAGCTACCTGCTGGCGCTAAGGGCCGCCGCCGAGTTGGGAGCAACGGACAAGTAGACCGACCCCCCTCCAGCGGGAGGCGCCGGCGGGGGCATCGGCGCCCAGGAGCCTGTCCGAGAAATCGAATTGTGGCGATGGTAGGGGCGACCGGCCGGTCGCCCCTACGGGAGTTCACCGTAACGCGACACTAGTGTCCTGTCGGGTCAATTCGCATCATGTCTTCTTTCCCCTTGTCCATTCTCGCCCTGGTGACCGTTACCCACGTCATCGGGGCCTCGGCGCAGTACGGCATCAACACCTTCGCGCCGTTCTACCAGGACGAGCTGGGCCTCACCCGCGCCCAGGTGGGGCTGTTCTTCACCGCGTTCTATATAGGCATGGCCGGCGGCCGGGTTCTGGGCGTTCACCGCCGGGTGGTTCAGCGACCGGCTGGGCGTGCGGCGGGCCTCCCTCATCGGCCACGTGGGCGCGGGCACGGCGGTCATTTTCGCTTCGTCGACCGGGTCCTTCGGTTGGGCTTTCGCCTGCTTTCTTCTGACCGGTCTGGGCTACAGCTTCCTCAACCCCGCTTCCACCAAAGGCGTGTTGATGTGGTTCCGGCGCCACCGCGCCACCGCCATGGGAATCAAGCAGACCGGCGTTCCCGGCGGCGGGGTGGTGACGGCTCTGGTGGGCGCGCCGTTGGCGGCGTTGTTCGGCTGGCGCGCGACACTGGCGGGCTTCGGGATCGTCAACGTGCTGTTCGGCCTGCTCTTCTGGTTTCTCTGGCGCGAGCCCGCCGACGCCGACGGGACCGGCGGGGATCGCTCCGGCACCGCCGGACGCGGGACGCTGCGCATCAGGAGCGTGCTGGCGTTGAGTTGCGGCACCGCCCTGTTGCTCATCGGCCAGATGTCGCTGCTCACCTATCTGCCGTTGTTCCTCAAGGAGAGACTGGCGTTCTCCGCCGTCCACGCCAGCCAATGGCTGTCGGTCACCCAGGGCGGAGCTGTCCTCGGCCGCATCGGCTGGGGCACGGTCAGCGACCGCCTCTACGGCGGCAGGCGCAAGGTCGTGCTGGTGCTCGTCGGCGTGATCTCCGTGCTCCTGTGCACGGCGTTGAGCGCCCTCGACCGGGGGGTGTCGCCGTTCATCCTGGTTCCGCTGACCTTCCTCGGCGGGTTCACCATGATCGGCTATCAGGGCGTATCCTATTCCCTGATCAGCGAGATCGCCGGTCAGTCCAGGGCCGGGATGGCCCTCGGCCTGATGATCTCCATCAACGCCCTCGGCACCGTGGTGGGCACGCCCGCGTTCGGTTACATTGTCGACGCCACCGGCTCCTACGCCACCGCGTGGCAGGCACTGGCGGTCGTGCTGGCGATGGGGACGGCCAACATCGCCATATTCGTATCGGAACCGCGCCGGAGCGGGGTCACACACTAGGAGTCTGTCCGAGAAATCGGATGGCGGCTGCGTTGCTCTTCCTCGCGTGGTGCCCGCCACATGGGGCGACCGCCGGTCGCCCCTACAGGTCATCGCGGCTTCGGGGTCAGGCCCCGGGAGGACGTTGGGTCCGCCCTCCGGCCTCCCGGGGCCTGACCCCGAAGCCGCCGCACGCACTCGTGCCGAACTGATCGACAGCCGCCTTGCGCGGCCTTCCAATGAGCCCGCGGCCACCCGTCCAGGTCCCGCCCGGTTGGCATTCAGGGCCGGCAAATGCTATTATTCGACATGCACGGTGTTCTACCGAACGCGCTCCATGATTCACAGACATCGAAGGGTGCCGCAACCACTTTGAAATAATGGCTGCTTCTTCCGGGTCCGACTACAAAGCCGACAAGATCAAGGTTCTCGAAGGGCTGGAAGCTGTCCGGAAGCGCCCCGGCATGTACATCGGAGACACCGCCGAACGGGGTCTCCATCATCTCGTCTACGAGATCGTCGACAACTCGATCGACGAGTCCCTCGCCGGCCAGTGCGACCGCGTCGAGATCACCATCCACATCGACAACAGCGTCACCGTGGTCGACAACGGTCGCGGCATTCCGGTTGACATCCACGCCACGGAGAAGCTGCCGGCGGCGGAGGTCGTGCTCACCAAGCTGCACGCCGGCGGCAAGTTCGACAAGGGCGCCTACAAGGTCTCCGGCGGACTGCACGGGGTCGGGTTGTCCGTCGTCAATGCCCTGGCGGAGCACCTCGAGGTCGAGATCAAGCGCGACGGCAAGGTGTACGAGCAGGCCTACGAGCGCGGCGACCCCCTGGCGCCGCTCAAGGAAACGGGCACCTCCAAGGAACGGGGGACACGCATCACCTTCAAGCCGGATCCCACGGTGTTCGAAACCGTCGACCTGAGCTTCGACCTGCTGTCCCAGCGGCTCCGGGAGCTGGCGTTCCTGAACCGCGGCCTGCGCATCCTCATCGAGGACGAGCGCAACGACAAGAAGCACGAGTTCTTCTACGAGGGCGGCATCGTATCGTTCGTCGAGCATCTGAACCGGGTCAAGACGGCGATTCATCCCAAGGTGATCTACCTGCAGGGCGAGAAGGACGGCACCGATGTCGAGATCGCCTTGCAGTGGAACGACAGCTATAGCGAAACCGTCTATTCCTTCGCCAACAACATCAACACCACCGAGGGCGGAACCCACCTGAGCGGCTTCAAGGCGGCGTTGACGCGTACCATTAACAACTACGCCACCGGCTCCAACCTGCTCAAGAAGGACGAGGACAACCTCCAAGGGGACGACGTCCGCGAGGGCCTGACCGGGGTCATCAGCGTCAAGGTGCCGGAGCCCCAGTTCGAGGGCCAGACCAAGACCCGGCTGGGCAACAGCGAGGTCAAGGGTATCGTCGAGGCGTTGATCAACGAGCGGCTGGCGACCTACTTCGCCGAGCATCCGGGAGACGCCAAGAAGATCGCCGCCAAGGGCATCGAGGCCGCCAGGGTGCGCGAGGCCACCCGCAAGGCCAAGGAGCTGGCCCGTCGCAAGGGCGCGCTGGACTCGGCATCGCTGCCCGGCAAGTTGGCGGACTGCCAGGAGCGCGACCCCGCGTTGAGCGAGATCTTCCTGGTGGAGGGTGATTCGGCCGGCGGCTCGGCCAAGCAGGGGCGTGACCGGCGCAACCAGGCCATCCTGCCCCTCAAGGGCAAGATCCTGAACGTCGAGAAGGCGCGCTTCGACAAGATGCTGTCATCCCAGGAAATCCGCCTGCTGCTGACGGCCCTGGGCGCGGGCGTCAAGGACGACTACAACTCCGAGAAGCTCCGCTACCACACGGTCATCATCATGACCGACGCGGACGTGGACGGCTCCCATATCCGGACGCTGTTGCTGACGTTCTTCTACCGCCAGATCCCCGACCTCGTGGAGAAGGGCTATCTCTATATCGCCCAGCCGCCCCTCTACAAGGTCAAGCGCGGCAAGCAGGAACGCTACCTGAAGGACGAGAACAGCCTCGAGGACTACCTCATCGAGAAGGGCACCGAGAACCTGCGCCTGCGGGCCGCGGACGTGAACGGGAACGGCAACGGACACGCTCGCGAGGTCAAGGGCGCGGCGCTCCAGGCCTTCGTCAAGAAGGTGGTGCGGATGGACAAGCTGCTGCAGCTCATGGCCCGGAAGCACAAGGAACGCGCCCTGATCGAGGGGTTGCTGCTGCAGGCCGACTTCAACCCCGAGCGGCTCAGGGACGAAGACGGCGTGAAGGCGCTCGCAAGCGACCTCGCCTCCTACGTCAATCTGCTGGCGCCGGAAGTCGGGCCGATGAGCAGCGAGGTGGAGTTCGACCCTGAGCACAATTGCAGCAAGCTGGTTTGCAAGACCCGCTCCAACGGCAGCGGCATCCGTACCGTCATCGACCGGGATTTCCTGACCAGCCCCGAATACCGCGAGCTCAAACGGCTCCACGGCGAGTTGCTGGGCGCCGGACATTCGCCTTTCATCCTGGAGGATGGCGAACAAGCCAAGGCGCCGGCGGACGGCGTGCGCGCCAGCGAGCTCGGTTCCCACAAGGCCCTCCTCGATTTCGTCATGGAGCGGGGCAAGAAGGGGCAGTACATACAGCGGTACAAGGGCTTGGGCGAGATGAACCCGGACCAGCTCTGGGAGACCACCATGGACCCCCAGTCCCGGGTGCTGCTGCAGGTCCGCATCGAGGACGGCGTCGCGGCCGACGATATCTTCTCCACCCTCATGGGAGACCACGTGGAGCCCCGCCGGAAGTTCATCGAGGAACGCGCGCTGACGGTGCGCAATCTGGATATCTAGGAGCCTGCCGCCCTCCAGCAGAGGGGCAATTCTGACCCCTCTCCCTCTGGGAGAGGGTCGGGGTGAGGGTCAGGGCCTCACCCGACCTGACCGACAGTCCTGACTCATGGAAGCCGGAACAAGACAACAGAAGGTACCCGTCTACATCGAGGACGAGATGAGTCAGTCCTACGTGGATTACGCCATGAGCGTCATCGTGGGGCGGGCGCTGCCGGACGTGCGCGACGGCTTGAAACCCGTGCATCGGCGCGTGCTCTACGCCATGCACGACATGGGCAACCACTGGAACAACCCCTACCGCAAGTCCGCCCGGGTGGTGGGCGACGTCATCGGCAAGTACCACCCCCACGGCGACGCCGCCGCCTATGACGCCATCGTCCGTCTCGCCCAGGACTTCTCCATGCGCTACTGCCTGGTGGACGGGCAGGGCAACTTCGGCTCCATCGACGGCGACCCCCCCGCCGCCATGCGCTACACGGAGATCCGCATGGCGCGCATCGCGCAGGAGCTGCTCGCCGACATAGACAAGGAGACGGTCGACTTCCTGCCCAACTACGACGACTCCCTGGAGGAGCCGTCGGTGCTGCCGTCGCGGCTTCCCAACCTGCTCATCAACGGGGCGTCGGGAATCGCCGTGGGCATGGCCACCAACATCCCGCCGCACAACCTGAGCGAGGTCATCGACGGCCTCATCGCGCTGGTGGAGCGGCCCGGACTGACCATCGACGAGTTGATGGAGTACATCCCCGGCCCCGACTTTCCCACCGGAGGGTTCATCCACGGGCGCGAGGGCATCAGCCAGGGGTACAAGACCGGGCGGGGAAGCGTGCAGATGCGCGCGCGGGTGTCCACCGAGACCGTCAAGCGTACGGGCAAGGAGCAGATCATCGTCTCCGAAATCCCGTACATGGTGAACAAGACCCGGCTCCTGGAGCAGATCGCCAACCTGGTCAACGACAAGAAGATCGAGGGCATCGCCGACCTCCGCGACGAGTCCGACCGCGACGGCATGCGCATCGTGATAGAGCCCAAGCGGGACGCCGTGCCGCAGATCGTCATCAACGCCCTGTACAAGCACACGAGCCTGCAGGAATCCTTCGGCGTCAACATGCTCGCCATCATCGAGGGCCGCCCCAAGCTCCTGAACCTGATGGAGATCCTGGAAGCGTTCCTGGAGCACCGCCGGGAAACGGTCACGCGGCGCACCGCCTACGACCTCAGGAAGGCCGAGGAGCGGTTGCACATCCTCGAAGGCCTCAGGATCGCCCTGGATTACCTGGACGAGGTGATCAAGCTGATCCGGGAGTCACCCGACCCGCGATCCGCCAAGGAGGGGCTCATGGCCGGCGCGTTCGCCCCGACCCAGGTGCCCGACCCCAGCCTCCAGCTCTCGGAGGCCCAGGCGCAGGCCATCCTGGAGATGCGCCTGCAGCGGCTCACCGGGCTCGAACGCGACAAGATCATCGAGGAGTATCGGACCGTCGAAGCCACCATTGCGGAGCTTCGTGGTATTCTTGCCGACGAGCAGAAGGTTTACGCCATCGTCGTGGACGAGCTCCGGGAGATCAAGGAGGCCTACGGCGACGGGCGCCGCACCGCCATCGTCGACAAGGCCGAGGAGATTTCCATCGAGGACCTCATCGTGGAGGAGGACATGGTGGTCACCGTGTCCCACGAGGGGTACATCAAGCGTAACCCGATCACGCTCTACCGCGCGCAGAACCGCGGCGGCAAGGGCAAGGTGGGCGCCACGACGAGGGACGAGGACTTCGTCGAGTCCCTGTTCGTCGCCTCCACCCACTCCCACATCCTGTTCTTCACCACCATCGGCAAGGTCTACCGCATCAAGGTCCACGAGGTGCCGCAGGCCAGCCGCTCCGCCAAGGGCCGGCCGGTGGTGAACCTGCTGCAGCTCCAGGAGGGCGAGAAGGTCTCGGCGTTCCTGCCCGTGCGGGAGTTCGAGGAGGGCCGCTACATCATATTCGCGACCCGCAACGGGCTGGTGAAGAAGACGGATCTGATGGCCTACTCGAGCCCCCGGGCCACCGGCATCCGCGCCATCGCGCTGGACGAGAGCGACTCGCTCATCGAGGTCAGCCTCACCGACGGCGATCAGGACATCCTGCTGTCCACCATGGACGGGCAGTCCATCCGCTTCAAGGAGGAGCAGGTCCGCCCGATGGGCCGCGACACCATGGGCGTCATCGGCATCCGGCTGGAGGAGGACGACGCCGTGGTGAGCATGGAGGTGCTGCATCCCGGCGCGTCGATTCTCACGGTCTCGGACAACGGCATGGGCAAGCGCACCGGCATCGACGAGTACCGGGCCCAGGGCCGCGGCGGTCGGGGCCTCATCACCATGAAGACCACCGAGCGGACCGGTCGCGTGGTAGGCGTGCAGCAGGTCGTGGACGAGGACCAGTTGATGCTGATCACCGACGGCGGCAAGATCATCCGGCTCCGCATCGGCGACATCCGCGTCATCGGCCGGAACACCCAGGGTGTCCGCCTCATCGACCTCGACAACGGTGAGCGCGTGGTTTCCCTCGCCCGGCTGGCGGAAGACGACAGCTAGACTCGTCGCAACAGAGTCCCCGAATACGGTACTAGTGTTAGTGCGAAATGGTGGTTAGGTTTCTAATCCGTCATTCCCGCGAAAGCGGGAATCCAGGCGGTGCGGGGCGCCGTCGCGGACTCCCGAAATGTCCATCGGCATCATAGGCGCGGGCGGCTGGGGCACGGCCCTGGCGGTGCTTTTGTGCAGGAAGCACGAGGACGTCGTCCTGTGGTGCCATTCCCCGGAAACCCTCGCTCGTATCCGGGAGGGCGGCGAGAATTCCATCTACCTGCCCGACGTCAAGCTCCCTGACCGGCTTCAGGTCACCCCTTCCCTGGAAACCACGGCCGCCGGTCGCGACCTGCTGATCTGCGTGACCCCGTCCCACTTCCTCCGCGAAGTCATGACCCGGGCGGCGCCGTTCGTGGCGCCCGACACAATCGTCGTCTGCGGCTCCAAGGGAATCGAGGAGTCGACCCTGATGACCATGGGCGATGTTCTGGCGGAGGTCCTGGGCAACCCGCGGCGGCACGCGTTCCTGTCGGGGCCGACCTTCGCCCTGGAAGTGGCGCAAGGGCAGCCGGCCGCCATCACGGTAGCGAGCGTCGATCCCGGCGTGGCGCGCGACGTGCAGGAAAGCCTCGGCTCCCCCGAGTTCCGGGTCTACTCGTCGACCGATGTGGTGGGTGTCCAGATGGGTGGTGTGATCAAGAACGTCATCGCCATCGCCGCCGGCGTCAGCGACGGGCTGGAGCTCGGGCACAACGCCCGGGCTGCGCTCATCACACGCGGCTTGGCCGAAATGACCCGTCTGGCCGTGAAGATGGGCGCCGACCCGGTGACCCTCGCCGGCCTCCCGGGGCTCGGCGACCTCGTCCTCACCTGCACCGGCCAGTTGAGCCGCAACCGCAAGGCCGGCTTCGAGCTCGGCCAGGGACGCCGGCTCGCGGAAGTCGTCGCGGAGACCCGCATGGTCGCCGAGGGCGTCCGCAACACCCGCACCGTCCACCTCCTGGCCCGACGGCACGGCGTCGAGATGCCCATCGTGGAGCAGATGCACCGCGTCCTCTACGAGGACAAGGCCCCGATTCAGGCCGTCCGCGACCTCATGGGCCGCACCCAGAGGGCGGAGGCGGACTGAGGAGAAGCGAATCGGGAGGAGGTAACTGCCGGAGGGGTTGAGAGGGTGGTCGGCAGCAGGGGTCAGGCCACCTGATGGAACTTTGCCACGGACACCGGCTTTGTCTCCGCGAAGCCTTTCCGATGAAGCTTTATCCGTTCGACCTCATGAAGCGTCTCGGCAGTGAAATAGCTCTCACCGCAATGAGGGCACGAGATCAACGGAATTTCTTCGATCACCAGCAGGTTCTTCCCGGATCCATAGCTCCGGGTGACTTGGCGGATCTGAGCTTCCTGCTCTCCGCATATGTCACATTTCAGCTTGTTCATGATTCGCCCAAGCTGTGATTGCAAACACCTTTGAACTCACTGCCACAAATTGTCAACGTAGCCGGGGGGACCCACCCGCACGTCAACTGGCCGGGGGTAGTCCGTCCGTTGAACTAGCTAGTTGCTTTGCAGCGATCCGCGGAAATGGGCGGCCTCTGATGGACTGCTCCCTTCTGTCTCTAGAACTCACAGCCCCCGCAAGTCACGCAGGGCCAGTCCACGACGTAAAATCTCCCATTCGCTCGGCTCGGCGCTGCATGATGTGTTTCCGGATCTCGGCGATGTATTCGTCACGGCGCGATGGGCTGACTTCTGGCGGGCAATAGTTACCCTTCAAGAGATTGCAAACCGCACAAGCCGTCACGATGTTGTCAGGCTCATCCTGACCTCCGCGGCTTCTGGGCACAAGATGATCTTCTTGAACCATCATGAACGTGTCGAAGTCGACGAGCATGTAACGGCCACAATAACGGCAATGATGACGATCACGTTCAAACACCTTTTCGAAGTTTTGACTCATCCTGTTTCCCTCCTGACGCCACGAACGGCGATTCACACTTCACTCTCCTTTCCCAAGCCAAATTCTGGCAGATGGGCTTTCGTCCTACAAGATCGGCGCGGTTCCGACGGTAGTCTGGTACCCGACGGTGTGTCACGTCCGCAGGTCGTCCGGTCCCCCCTTCGCGCGTCGCCTTCGACAAATTGACAAGCCACCCCCCGTATGCTTGAAAGATGTGACCGAAGAATGAAGGTGCGGAAATGAAACGGACTTATCAACCGAGCAATCTTAGGCGAAAGAGAACCCACGGTTTCTTCGCGCGAATGGAGACCCCCGGCGGTCGCAATGTGCTGAAGCGGCGGAGGGCCAAGGGAAGGAAGCGGTTGACCGTCGTCATCCCACCGAAGGGTCCTCGCACCTAGGAACGGGCCGTTGTCCGGTGTCTGCGAGGGTTTCCCCAGGGAAGCCCGCCTGACGAGACGTTCCGAGTTCCTGCTACTGTCCCGAAAGGGCAGGAAGTTCTACACGCCGCACTTCATCATCATCCGAAGAGACAACGACCATCTGGGTAAACGGCTGGGAGTCACGGTCAGCTCCAAGGTGGGGAACGCGGTCGTGCGCAACCGCGTGAAGCGGGGGTTGCGCGAGTTCTTCCGTCGCGGACGGGAGAACTTTCGTTCCGACCAGGATACGGTCATCATTGCCCGCAGAGGAGCGGGGGAGTTGAGTTACTCGGCCATGACCGCGGAGCTCCGCAAGGCCATCGGCCCCGGCCTCCGGCGCCATGCTGGCACACAGTCCCGGTGACGCCATGACCACGATCTTCCGTAGCGCCGTGAGTATCCCCATCAGGGCCTACCAGCGGTTCGTTTCGCCGCTGCTGCCGCGCACCTGCCGGTACTATCCGACGTGTTCCGCCTACGCGTTGGAGGCGGTTCGCCGTCACGGCGTCCTGAAGGGGCTCGGCCTCGGCGCCTGGAGGCTCCTGCGCTGCAATCCGCTCACCGACGGGGGGTACGACCCGGTTCCGTAGGGATCCATGGAAAAGCGAGCCTTCATAGCGGTCGTCATCTCGATCCTCATCATCATCCTCTACCAGGAGTACATGCGGCGCCTCTATCCGCCCGTGGAGCCGCCGCCGAAGGAGACGGCCGCCAAGCCCGAAAGGCAGCCCGCCGTCCCGCCGGTGGCGGCCTCCAAGCCCGCGGCGCCCTCCCCGGCTCCCGCTGCCGAGGCGGTCAAGCCGGCCGCGGTGGTGCCGGTGCGGGACGTGACGGTGGAGACACCCGACTACATCGCGCGCTTTACCAACCAGGGGGCTCGGCTCAAGAGCTTCCGCCTGAAACGGTACCGTGCGAGCGTGGCCGCGGACAGCCCGTTGATCGAAATGGCCTCCCCCGGACCGGGGATGGAGTATCCCCTGGGACTGCGCCTCGACGATACGCCCTCCGGCACCGATCAAGGGATCGTCTATGAGATCCAGGGCACGGACCTGAACCTCCAGGCGGGCGGCGACGGCAGGATCGCCTTCTCCGGTTCGACGCCTTCGGGCCGTCCGGTGGTCAAGGAGTTCACCTTCAACGGTTCCAGCTACCTGGTGGAGGTGGCCGTGTCGATCGGAGGGTCGGCGCAGGGCGCCGTTCTGCTTCTTACCACCGGCGGCGAGGCCAAGGGCGTCAAGGGCGACGGAATCTTCGAGGGGCTCATCGCGCTGCGGGAGGGGGAGATCACCCGCGAGTGGCCGGGCGACATCGAGGCACGAATCAACCTCAACGCTCCGCTCTCGTGGGCCGGCTTCGGCTACACCTACTTCGTTTCCGCTCTCATCCCCGCCGACGGCGTCGAGGCGGACGCGGCGGTGGTGCCCGCCACCGGACGCGACCAGGGGTTCACGCTGGAAACGCGCGGCCGGGTGCTGTCGAGCACGGAACGCAGCGCGCGCTACCGGCTCTTCATGGGCCCCAAGGTGCTCAGCCTGCTCGAGTCGTTCGATCGCGGTCTCGAGGAGTCCATCGACTTCGGCTACTTCGCCTTCATCTCGGTGCCGATGCTGCAGGCGCTGCATTTCTTCCAGACCTACACCGGGAACTACGGTCTCGACATCATCCTGCTGACGCTCATCATCAAGCTGCTGCTGTGGCCGCTGACGCACAAGAGCTTCGTCTCCATGAAGCGCATGCAGAAGCTGCAGCCGCAGATGCAGCGGCTCAAGGACAAGTTCGGCGAGGACAAGCAGCGGCTCAACAAGGAGATGATGGACCTCTACAAGCGGAACAAGGTGAATCCGTTTGGGAGTTGTCTGCCCATGCTCCTGCAGTTCCCCTTCTTCATCGGCTTCTACAACGCGCTGCTGACCCCCATCGAGCTCCGTCACGCGGGCTTTCTGTGGATCAAGGACCTGTCCCGCCCGGACTGGGAATCGCTCCCTTTCTCGGCCTTCGGCTTTGATGTCGGCGTTCCGGTGCTGGTGCTGCTCATGGGCGCGAGCATGTTCATCCAGCAGTGGATGTCGCCGGCCATCGGCGATGCCAACCAGCGGCGCATGATGATGCTCATGCCGCTGATCTTCACCGTGATCTTCGTGAGCTTCCCGTCGGGACTCACGATCTACTGGTTCGTGAACAATATCCTGAGCATCGTCCAGCAATACATGATCAACCGGAAAGAGCGCTGAGGGGCGGCTGTTCCGTCGCGGCGCCCCGTGGAGGAGAGGTTTGTGATGAAGCAAGTCGAAACCGAAGGAGAAACACTTGACGAAGCCATCACCAAGGCACTGAACCTGTTGGGCGTCGAGCGGGACAAGGTCTCGCTGGACATTCTGGCGGAGGAAAAGATGGGCCTGCTCGGCTTCGGCCGCCAGAACGCGCGGGTCCGGGCCACCATTCGGGAGGCGGTGGCGGTGGCGCCGGAAGAGGACACGGGGGAGACGGAGGCCGCCGCGGCGCCCGCGGACGAGCCGGCGGAGGCCGAGCCGGCGGAAGGTGCAGCGGTCGTCGATCGACCCGACGACGGCGAGCCGGATGAAGAACCCGCTGAAGAACCCGCGGAGACCGATGAGCGGTCCGCGGAGGTCCGGAAAGTCAGCGTCGAGGTGCTCACGGAGATCCTCCGGCTGATGGGGGTGGATGCGGCGGTGGTGGTCAAGCCGGGGACGAGCGCTTCGGAGTTTGTGCTGGATGTTCAGGGCGACAGCAGCGCGCTCCTCATCGGCCGCCGGGGTCAGACCTTGGAGTCGCTCCAGCACATCCTGAGCCGTATCGTGGCGGACAAGGTCGGCGCGGGCGTTCCGCAGCCCATCGTCGACGCCGAAGACTACCGTGGAAGGCGTGTCAGATCCCTGGAGGACATGGCGCTGCGCATGGGCGAGAAGGCCAAGCGCAGCCGCAAGACCCAGGGGATCGACGCCCTCAGCGCCCGCGACCGCCGCGTGGTCCATCTCGCCCTCAAGGATGATCCCTGGCTCACCACCAAGAGCCTCGGACAGGGTGCCTTCCGCCGGCTCCTGATCATCCCCGAAGGGGACCGGAAGGACCCGGATTCGGAACACGTCGCCGACGACCAGTAACCGTCAAATCGGTGCTTGGCTCATTGACCTGCAAGGTGTGCCGGTGTATTTTTAAAATGACCGGCCAGCCGGTCAAGGTTAAACGATGCTCGTGAAATGGTACTCGTGACTTACAGGTTTTGAGAGCATGCCCATCGTTGTCGACAAGGAGCGCAAGCGCGCGGAGATACTCGAAGCGGCCATGACGGTTTTCGCCCAGAAGGGGTTCCATCGTTCGAAGATGGAGGAAGTCGCGGTTGCCGCCGGCATCGGCAAGGGGACCATCTACGAGTACTTCGAGAGCAAGCACCAGCTCCTGCAGGCGCTCCACGGCTACATGCTGGCCAAGCTCAAGGAATACTACGCCGCGGAGCTGCACGGCATCGAGGAGCCCCCGGAGATCATCCGGCGTTTTCTGGCCGCGGCTCTTGTCAGTTTCCGCCAGTGGGAGCCCTTCTTCTACGTCTTCTGCGACGTCTGGGCCGAGGCCGGCCGGGCGGAGCAGCAAAGCCTTATGCGCATGCAGTTGCGGGACTCCTACCAGTCCTCCATCGATGACCTGACGATGGTCGTCGAAGCGGGAGTCGCCGGCGGCTTCTTCCACTGCGAACACCCCAGGCTCGCGGCCGAGCACATCCTCGCGTGCGTCGACGGGTTGGCGCTGCATTGGCTTTACGACCAGCAGGCGTTCGACCTGGAGGAGATGACCGAAGCCCTTACGCGGTTGGTCATGAGGAGCCTGGGATGAAGATCCGCATCGCCGTCTCGGTCCTGCTCATCCTCCTGGTTAGCGCGGTCACCGCCGTGGGCGTGTACGTCATCAGCGACGTGGAGGAAAAGCCCCCTGTCGAACCGCAGGCCGCACCCGTGCCGGTGGAGGCGGCGGCGGTGGCGGCCGCTGATTTCGTGCACCGGATCGAGGCATTGGGCACCGTTGCCGCGGTGCGCGAGGGCCCTGTCGGCGCGGAAGTCAGCGGCCGCATCGTCGGGATACCCGGGAACGTCGGCCTCGGCAGCGTGGTGCAGGCCGGGGCGCTGCTGGCGCGGGTGGATTCCACCGATTTCGAGATCGCCGTGCGCAAGGCGGCGGCACAGGTGGCCAGCGCGAAGGCGCGGGTCCGCAAGGCCGCGGTGGACATCGAACGGCAGCGCAAGCTGGTGCGGCTCAACCGCGAGCAGCTTCGGCTGGCGCGAGCGGAGCACGAACGCCTCACCAAGCTTCTGAAGAAGGAGCTGGTCTCCAGCCAGGAGGCGGAACGCCAGGAACTGGCGTGGCGGCGGATCGAGGAGGAACTCGAATCGGCCCGAAGCGGGGAGCGGGAGACCGAAGCGCTGCACTCCATCGCCCGGGCGGATCTGGCCCTGGCCGACGTCCAGCTAGAGCAGGCGCGGGAAACCCTGAGGGATACCGAGATCCGCGCGCCTTTTGCCGGCGTGATCGCGCGCAAGAACGTGACGCTGGGGGAGCGCGTCGCGCCGGGCCAAGTACTCTTCCGGCTGGCCGACGTCAAGACCGTGAAACTCGACGTGCGCATTCCGGCCGGCGACATCCACCGGCTCGACCCCCGGATCGTGGCCGAGGTCCGGGTGCGCGGGCTGGAGGAGGGATTTACCGGGCGGGTCGCCAACATCGGCCCGCGGGCGGACCGGGAGACGCGCTCGTTCCCGGTGGAGATTCTCCTTTCCAACACTCCGGACCGCAAGCTTCTCCCCGGCATGTTCGCGCGCGCCGTCATCCCGGTGCGGGACTATCCGGGCGCCATCCTGATCCCGCGGGAAAGCGTCATCTTCGAGGACGGCGAGGCGGCCGTTTTCGTGGCGGACCCTGACTCGAACCGGGCCGTGCGGCGCACGGTGCGCATCGCCAGGCGCTTCGGCTCGCGTTACATGATCGCGGCGGGCCTTGAGCCCGGGGAGCTCCTCGTGACCGCCGGACAGCGCCTGCTCGTGGACGGC
Source organism: uncultured Binatia bacterium (SeqCode) (assembly GCA_965204505.1). Classification (GTDB taxonomy): domain Bacteria; phylum Desulfobacterota; class Binatia; order UBA9968; family JAJDTQ01; genus JAJDTQ01. The sequence continues at coordinate 71,202 of CBDBFB010000004.1, read as the reverse complement.
GCCCGCATCCGCGTGGTCGCGCGCCGGGACCTGTCCTCATGAAGAAGCTGATCGAGTTCTCCATCGGGAACCCCGTCATCGTCAACCTTCTGGTGCTCCTGATCATCATATCGGGGGTGGTGTCCTACCTGCGGCTCAAGCGAGAGCTGTTCCCCGACTTCTCCCGCCGGGTGATCCGGATCGATACCGTCTACGCGGGTGCCTCACCCGAGGAGGTGGAGGAGCTCATCACCGCGAGGATCGAGGACCGGGTCCGCAACGTCGACGGCGTGAACGAGATGCTTTCCAGCTCTCGCGAGGGCCAATCCGAGATCCGCCTCCGGATGCAGTCGGACACCGAGATGAGCCGCGCCCTGGGGGACATGCGCGCCGCCCTGGACCGGGTCGTCGGACTGCCGGAGGAGGCCGAAGAGCCACGGGTGAGCGAGGTCCTGTCCACTATCCCGGTGATCACGGTCGCATTGAGCGGCGACATACCCGAGCAGGAGCTGCGGGAGGTCGCCAAGGACGTGCGGGATCAGCTCAGGCGTGTCGAGGGGGTCGCCACCGTGTCGGTCTTCGGCATCCGCGACAGCCGGATCCTCATCGAGATCGACCCGGGACGGCTCGACCAGTACCGGCTGAGCCTGGACGAAATCCGCGCGGCCGTCGCCAACCAGAACCGCAACGTGCCCGGCGGAGCGCTGAAGACCGCCCGGGGCGAAATCCTGGTGCGGACCCTGGGCGTGGCCGGGGGCGTAGCCGACGTGGAGCGCATGATCCTTCGTTCCACCGACACCGGACATGCCCTTACGGTGGGGGACGTGGCGGACGTGCGCGAGTCCTTCGAGGACGCGACGGTGCTCGCGCGCTTCGACGGCAAGCCCTCGCTCAACCTCGTGGTCGTCAAGGAGGCGAGCGGCGATGCCATCAGCGTCGCGGAACGCGTGCGCGACGCCGTGGCGGCAATCCGCCCGACCTTGCCGGCGACCGTCTCCGTCGGAATCTTCAATGACTTCTCGGTGTTCATCCGAAACCGCCTGGGTACCCTGGGCGAGAGCGGCGCCATCGGGCTGACCATCGTGCTGGCGGTGCTGTGTGTCTTCGTCCGCGGCCGCATCGCCCTGATGACCTCCCTCGGCATTCCGTTCGCGGTGTTGGGCTGCCTGGTCCTGATGTCGGTTTACGGTATCAGCCTCAACATGATCTCGGCCTTCGGCCTGATCCTGGTGCTCGGCCTCCTGGTGGACGACGCCGTCATCGTGACCGAAAACGTGTACCGCTACGTCGAGCAGGGCCTGCCTCCCAAGGAGGCGGCCCTCCAGGGCACCTACGAGGTGGCCTGGCCGGTGGTCACCACCGTGATGACTACCGTCGCCGCCTTCGTCCCGTTCCTGCTGATCCCGGGCACCATGGGCTTCTTCATGGAGCCTCTCCCATGGGTGGTGACCTTCGCGCTGCTGCTCTCGCTCCTGGAGGTGCTGTTCATCCTGCCGTCGCATCTCTCGGACGTCATCACGCCCGCCTATGCCAACAAGGTGCGCCGCGGCGAGCGTCTGTGGCTTACCCGGCTGCGCCGTCGCGAGCGGCTGGGCGGCCTTCGCCGTCTGCACGTGGGCGGCCAGCGCACGGGGTTCACGAGCCTGCGCCATGCTTATGAAAAGCTGCTGGGAGTCGCGGTCCGCTGGCGTTACGTGGCGGTGACCCTGGTCGTGGCGGGCAGCGTTCTGCTGGCTGCGGCGGCCCAGTACCGGGTTCCCTTCGTGCTGTTTCGCGAGTTCGAGTCGAGCCAGTTCTTCGTGAACTTCGAGACATCGCCCAACGCCAAGCTGGAAGATACCGAGGCGCTGGCCGTTCAGGCCGAAGAGATCGCGCTGGGTTTGCCTCCCGGTGAGCTCAAATCCCTGTCCACGACCATCGGCGTGGCCTTCCTCGACGTGAACCGGGTGGTGAGAGGAAGCAACGTGGGACAGCTCACGCTGGAGCTCAACGACGACCGCGGCCGCAGCACGGCCGAGGTCATTGGCGACCTCCGGGAGAAGATGGAGCGGATACCGGGTATCACCAAGCTCCAGTTCCTCGGTCTCCAGGCCGGTCCCGGCGGCCCCGATATCGAGGCCCGGATCATCGGCGAGGACCTCGAAAGCCTCAGGCGCCTGACCGGAGAGGTCAAGGGCTTTCTGGCGACGCTGCCCGGGGTACGGGACATCCGCGATGACCTCGTCGCGGGCAAGGAGGAGCTCCGCATCAGCCTCAAGCCGGAGGGGCGCACGCTGGGCCTCGACGTGAGGGGCATCGCCCGCCAGGTGCAGCAGGGTATCCAGGGGGTCGAGGCCTCGAGCATCCAACGCGGAGACGAGGATGTGCCCATCGTCGTCCGGTTTCCCCGAGACCAGCGCAGCCACGTCGACACGGTGTCGCGGATGAAGCTCACGCTGCCCTCCGGCGAGCGGGTCTTCCTGCGCGAGGTCGCCGACATCGGCACCGGCATCAGCCCGAGCCAGATCAACCGGGACGATCGCAAGCGGACGCTGAGCGTCTTCGCCGAGGTGGAGGCGGAGAAGACCACGGTGGTGGAGGCCACCGACGCCTTGATACGCCAGTTCGCCGACGTCGGCCGGCGTTACCCCGGGCAGCGGGTCGTGGTGAAGGGTGAACGGCAGGAGATGGAGGAGTCGCTGGCTGCCCTGCCGCAAATCTCCCTGATCACGTTGTTCGTCATCTACTTCGTCCTGGGCTCCCTGTTCAAATCGTTCGTACAGCCGTTCATCGTCATGGCCGCGATTCCCTTCGCCTTCGGCGGCGTCGTCATCGGCCATCTCGTCATGGGCGAGAACCTGAGCTTCCTGTCCATCCTGGGCTTCGTCGCCCTGGCGGGGGTCGTGGTCAACGATTCCCTCATCCTGGTGGACTTCATCAACCGCAGCCGGAGAACGGGCACGTCGGCGTACGACTCCATCATCCAGTCCGGCGTCGTGCGCCTGAGGCCGGTCATGTTGACCACGGTCACCACCGTGGGCGGCCTGGTTCCGTTGGCGTTCTTCGCCACCGGCCAGGCCCGGTTCCTCTCGCCCATGGCCATCTCCGTGGTCTGGGGGCTCGCCTTCGCCACCGTTCTCACGCTGATCCTCACGCCCTGCCTCTACGCCATCCTCGACGACGTCAAGGCCATCGCCCGGCGACTGTTTCGCGTGAGTGTCGCGACGCCCCTGGAGGCTTTCTCCGAGGATCCGCTTGGGGGCCCTCCGACCCCCTCTCCCTCCGGGAGAGGGCCGGGGTGAGGGCGGGCCGGACCCCCCGACGTGATCCGTTGCGCATACCGCCCCTCCGCCCCCTCCCGGACCCAGGGTCAAGCCCGGGGTGACATCCCGGATGGGATCCGGGATGTCATTTGACAGCCTCCGGGGCGCTTCCTATAAGTGATCGCATGCGCTGGCGAACCTCCTTCATACCCACCATCAAGGAAGAGCCGTCGGACGCCGACGTGGTCAGCCACCGGCTGCTGGTGCGCGCCGGCATGATCCGGCAGGTCAGCCGCGGCGTGTACGATTTTCTCCCGCTGGCGCTGCGCACGCTGCGCAAGATCGAGGCCATCGTGCGCGAGGAGATGAACCGCGCCGGCGCTCAGGAGTTGCTGATGCCGGTCACCTCGCCGGCCGAGTTGTGGCAGGACAGCGGCCGCTGGGATGTCTACGGCAAGGAGCTGCTGCGCTTCAAGGACCGCCACGAGCGGGACTTCTGTCTCGCCCCGACCCACGAGGAGGTGATCACCGATATCGTGCGCCGGGACGTCCGTTCCTACCGCGAGCTCCCCATGAACCTCTACCAGATCCAGACCAAGTTCCGTGACGAGGTGCGTCCGCGCTTCGGCCTGATGCGCGGGCGCGAGTTCATCATGAAGGACGCCTACAGCTTCCACCTGGACAGGGACGACGCCGAGCGCGAGTACCGCAACATGTACGACACCTATCGGCGCATCTTCACGCGCTGCGGCCTCCGGTTCCGCGCGGTGGAGGCCGACTCGGGCGCCATCGGCGGCAGCCTGTCGCACGAGTTCCAGGTGCTGGCGGAGTCGGGGGAGGACGCGCTGGCGACGTGCAATTTTTGCGACTACGCGGCCAACGTGCAGAAGGCGGAGTCGCGTCTGCCCGCGGCGGCCCTCACCCCAACCCTCTCCCAGGGGGAGAGGGGGCAAGAGGGCGCAACCCTGTCGCAGGGGGAGAGGGAGCAAGGCGGCGCCGCGCCCGAGACCGTGGCCACACCCGGGCTCAAGACGGTCCCGGAGGTCTCCAAGTTCCTGGAGATTCCCCCGCAGCGGTTCATCAAGACCATGATCTACCGCAAGCCCGCCGGGGGGCTCGTGGCGGTGCTGGTGCGCGGCGACCACGAGGTCAACGAGACCAAGCTGGGCAATCTCCTGGACACCATCGCGGTGGAGATGGCGGACGAGGAGGAGGTCATGGAGGCCGTCGGCGCGCCGCCGGGCTTCCTGGGCCCCATGAACCTGCCCCTGGAGGTGTGGGCGGACCATGCCGTCCGGGGCATGAGCGGGGCCGTCATCGGCGCCAACCAGGCCGATGCCCACACGATCCACGTGAGCCAGCCCAGGGACTTCACGCCCGCACGTTTCGCGGACCTGCGCCTGGTCAAGGCAGGGGACCGGTGCCCGCGCTGCGAGAAGGGCATCATCGAGGAGTACCGCGGCATCGAGGTAGGGCACGTGTTCTACCTCGGCCGGAAATACAGCGAAGCGATGAACGCGACGATCCTCGATTCCGAGGGACACGAACGGGTCATGGAGATGGGCTGCTACGGCATCGGCGTCACCCGGCTCATGGCCGCCGCCATCGAGCAGAACAACGACGCCGACGGCATCATCTGGCCCATGTCCATCGCGCCCTTCTCCGTCGAGCTGCTGCCTCTCAACTACAAGGAGGCCCCCATCCAGGAGGTCACGGACCGGATCTACGAGGGCCTGACCGACGCCGGACATGAGGTATTGCTGGACGACCGCGACGAGCGCCCGGGGGTCAAGTTCAAGGACGCCGACCTGGTGGGCGTCCCGCTACGGGTCACCATCGGCGCCAAGGGGCTGGCCAAGGGCAACGTGGAGCTGCGCTGGCGCGGCGACGGGACGACCTCCGAGGTGCCCGTGGACGAGGCTGTGGAACGCATCGGTGCGGCCCTTGACGGCGGACGGCCATGACCGCGGCGGCATCTTCGGTGAAGCAGCGCCTGATCGTCGCGCTGGACCTGGCCGACCCGGCCAAGGCGAGGTCCCTCGCGACCCTGCTGGCGCCTGAAGTGGGGATGCTCAAGGTCGGCAAGCAGCTCTTCGTGAACGCCGGGCCGGACATCGTCCGCGCGATCCACGACCTGGGCGGCGAGGTCTTCCTCGACCTCAAGTTTCACGACATCCCCAACACCGTGGCGTCCGCGGCCGTGGAAGCCGCGCGGCTCGGGGTCAGGCTGTTCAACATTCACGTCTCCGGCGGACGGGAGATGATGCGGCAGACGGCCGCGGCGGTGGAGGAGGTGTGCGGGAAGGAAGGGCTGCGGCGGCCGTCGGTGCTGGGCGTGACGGTCCTCACCAGCCTGGACGGGCCGGACCTCGAAGCGCTGGGGATGCAGGGAGACGTTCGCACCCAGGTGGTGCGGATGGCCGGGATGGCCCAGGAAGCAGGCCTCGCCGGCGTGGTCTGCTCCGCCCAGGAGGCCCAGGACATCCGTGGCGCCTGCGGCGACTCTTTCATGCTGGTGACGCCGGGCATCCGGCCCGCGGGCCAGCAGGCCGGCGATCAGAAGCGGGTCATGACCCCCGGCGACGCCGTAGCCGCCGGCATCGACTACATCGTCGTCGGCAGGCCCATCACCGGGGCGGACGACCCGGTTGCGGCAGCCCGGTCGGTGGTGGCGGAGATGAGCGGCGGCCTCTAGTGTGACGCACCACACAAGCATACAAGTCGTCAACCGGTTATCGAAATGTTAAGTTAGGAACCCATGCCCGTAGCGAGTATCGAAGAATCCCTGGAAGACATCCGTCAAGGCAAGATGGTCATCCTCATGGATGACCAGAACCGCGAGAACGAGGGCGACCTCACCATGGCCGCGGAGTTGGCTACGCCCGACGCCATCAACTTCATGGCCACCTGGGGACGGGGCCTGATCTGCCTGACGCTCACCGAGGAGAAGGTCGCTCAGCTCGGCCTCACCATGATGGTGCGGGACAACACGGCCCCTTTCGGCACGGCCTTCACGGTCTCCATCGACGGCGTCAAGAACGTCACCACCGGCATTTCGGCGTCCGACCGCTCCGAGACCATCCTCGCCGCCATCGCCGACGACGCCGAGCCCGGCGACCTCTGCACGCCCGGGCACATCTTCCCGCTGCGCGCCCGGAACGGCGGCGTGCTGGTGCGCACCGGCCAGACGGAGGGCTCGGTGGACCTTTGCCGGCTGGCGGGGCTCAAGCCCGCCGGTGTCATCTGCGAGATCATGAAGGACGACGGCACCATGGCGCGGCTGCCGGACCTGGAGGAGTTCGGCGAGAAGTACGACCTCAAGATCTGCACCATCGCGGACCTGGTCCAGTACCGCCTCAAGCACGACTCGCTGATCCACCGAGTCGCCAGCACCCGGTTGCCCACCCGCTACGGTGGCGAATTCAAGGCGGTGGTCTACAACACCCACGTGGACAGCAGCGAGCACCTGGCGCTCATCAAGGGAGAGATCGCCGAGGACCGCGAGACCCTGGTGCGGGTGTGCACCAAGTTCCTTCCCGGCGACGTCTTCGGCTTCGAGTTCTTCGACACCGGCTCGGTCATCAAGCAGTCCCTGGAACTCATCGCCAGGGAAGGCGCCGGCGTGCTGCTCTATCTCCAGCCCGAAGGCAAGGGCCTGCGCACCGCGGAAGCCAGGGAGGAAAGGAGCTTCCGCGACTTCGGCATCGGCGCCCAGATCCTCAGAGACCTGGGCATCCGCAAGCTCAAGCTCGTCACCAACAACCCCAAGAACCTCGTCGGCCTGTCCGGCTACGGCCTGGAGATCACCAGCTCCGTCCCCTTCCCCATGCGCCCCGGCACCATCCGGCGCGGCGCCGCCGGAGGCTGACGCGGTTTGAGGGATGGTACAGCGGCTGTATACGGACGAAGAATTGGCTCACCTTCGTTCGATGCGCAAGAGGGTATCCAATCCGAGTTCGCGATGGCTGGAAAAACCGACTGCGGCACCCGTTCACAGGCAACGATCTTTCGTGGCCGCCGGCGAGGGCGGTGAGGAATTCCGCTTCGAGATATACCAGCGCGAGGGCTTGTCGGATCTTTCAGACTTTTCCTGTGGAATCGTTTACGTTGCCCTGGATGGCTCCAGACTCACTTTGGCCCGCTACAACGGCCCAGCGCACGAACACGGCGACATACTCTATCGAACCCACGTTCACCGGGCGACGGAAAGAGCAATAGCAGCCGGGATGAAGCCGGAACGGGAAGCGGAAGAAACACAACGCTACAGAACTCTGGAGGGCGCTTTAGCCTGCTTGATCGACGACTTTTACGTTGTTGGACTTAACGCCGTCCACGATCAGCCGAGGTTACTGTGATGCCTATCAATGCAAGTGCGCTGCAGCAGTTGTTGTGCGAACGGCTGTGCGAGGACGTTCAGTTAGCGGAACGGCCCGACGGGGCGCTGATGTTGCGTACGCACTTCGAGTTTCCCGACGGTGACCGCTTCCCCATTCATGTCTCGGAAGCGGGTACGGGGGGAATACGCCTGTCGGATAGCGGACATACTCTCACGCACCTCAGCTATGACCACGATATCGACTCGTTTCTGGAAGGCACGCGGGGCGAGTTGATAGAACGCATTGTCGGCGAGACTGGAATCAAGCAGGATGGCGGCGTATTCCATGTGGATGTTCCTGTCGAGCGGCTGCCCGAGGCCATCTTCCGCTTCGGGCAAGCATTGACGAGAATCCACGATCTAACATTCCTTTCCCGATCGCATGTCAAGTCGACCTTCTATGATGACCTCTCCGACTTCCTGAAAAGCGTGATCGACCAGGACAAGATACAAGCCGACTATCTGCCGGAAGGGCTACCGAATCCCGAAGCTTACCCCGTGGACTACAGGATAGACGGACAGTATGAACGGCCGTTGTTCCTCTACGGAGTTCCGAACCGAGACAAGGCCCGACTTACGACGATCATACTGTCACACTTTCATCGGCACCATCTCAAGTTCGATTCCATACTGGTCTTTGAAGATCAGGCCGAGATCCCACGGCTGGATCTTGCACGGCTGTCAGATGTGGGCGGGGAAATGGTTTCCTCGCTCGAATCCACGGGCGATCTCGAGCGCAAGATTCTCAGTCGTGTGTCCGCATGAGTGAGTAGTGAGTCACGTGAACGACCGCAGAGTACCATACCAAATCGATTTGATGTGGCCTACAATGTTCCGTTCCCTGTTCTTCGTTGGACCACGGCTGCGACCTACTATGCTTGCGTGTCGGTCGAATTCTTCCGCAGGTACCCGTGAATCGAGTTCCGCAGGCGCTTGAGGGCGTCGTCGATGGAGCGGAACATCTGCTCCTCGATGAGTTCGCCGTTGGTCCAGTAGTCCAGGGACGGGGCCTCGGTGAAGTTGATGTCCAGGACCTTCTCGCCCGGGGGGTTGCCGGTGATGAGGATGCGGACGGAGTAGCCGGCGTCGATGGCCAGGGCGCGGGCGTAGCGCGGGATCCTGAGCGCGTCCTTGATGTAGTTGAGGCGTTTCTGGGGGAATTCGCCGACGCCCAGGGAGACGTACACCCAACGGTCTTCGTTATCGGAGAGCTGCCGCATGACCTGGCCGTTGATGTCGACGATGTTCTGGAGCGCGCGCTCCTGGCGGTAGTCCTTCAGCAGCTCGAAGGCCCAGCGCTCGATCACGCCGATGGGGGCTCTTTCACCGGATTCCGGCCGGTGCTTGGTTCCGGTGTCGATCCACCACTTCACCTCCTGGACGGAGGCGCCCGGGTCGCCGGCGGAATCCCTTGATTCCGTGGCGGGGGCTTGGGCGTCGGGTTTGTCGGGGTCGGGCATGGCGTCCTCGCTACGATAGCTGGTCGGTCGGACAGGCTGCGGCCTCGCCCACGGGCGGTTTTGAACCCCGCCGCTACACCTTGAACTCGTTCAGCGTGCTGGGCGCGAACAGGCTGTCCACCTCGAGCCGCTGCTTGGTGAGGCCCTGCTCGTGGGCGTAGCCCACCAGCGTCTCCAGGACATGGCGGTTGGGCTCCAGGCCGTAGGCCCAGGCATCCGGCCCCAGGACCTCCTTCTCCTTCTCCATCTGCTCGATGGACCAGGCCAGCATGTACTTGAGCGCCGAGTATTCGTACATGGCCTCGGCACACAGCCGCTTGGACTCGCAGAAGGCCTTGTAGAGGTTCTGTGCCACCCAGGGATGCCGCTCGTACACGTCCTCCCGGAAGACCACGGTGTGCATGATGGGGAAGATCCCCGTCTTGCGGAAGTAGTCCTCCTCGACGGAGCGGAAGTCCGGGAACAGCCGCGCCACCCTGGGCGAGCGGCGCACGAAAGGCGACGGCATGTGCGCCGAGATCAGGGCGTCGATGTCGCCGTTCTCCAGCATGGAGGAGAGGGTCTGGCCCGGACCGATGGGGGTGATGGAGAGGGTCTCGGGCAGGTCGGGACGGAGCTTTTCCTCCCGTCCGGGCGTCTCTTCGCCGCCCGTAAACCAGTTCACCTTCTCGAGATCCACGCCGTACTCGTGCTGCAGGATGCCGCGTTGCCAGATGGCCGCGGTCATCTGGTACTCGGGGACGCCGACCCGCTTGCCCGTCAGGTCGCCGGCTTCCTTGATGCCCGAGCCGGTATGGATGTAGATGCCGGAGTGCCGGAACGCGCGGGAGGGGAACACCGGAATCGCCACGAACCGGGGCGTGCCCTTGTCCCGGGACATCATGTAGGAGCCCATGGACATCTCGGCGGCGTCGAAGTCCTGGTAGCGCAGCATGCGCCAGAAGGTTTCCTCCACCCGGAACGGCAGGTAGGTCAGGTCGACCCCTTCCACCGGCACGCGGCCCTCCTGCAGGGGGCGTGTCCGGTCATAGTCCCAACAGGCGACGGTGATGCTTACTCTTGCCATGGCGTTTAATCTCTCCCGTGTCGTGCCGGTCGACGCCGGCCACGGGATAAGGTAACAGGAATGGTTGGGCAGTGTAAGGATGCCGGCGGGGCGCGGGGGCCGGTTTGTTGACCGGCAAGGGCTTTTGTGTGTATATAGGGACCGACCGTAAAAGGTTATTGATTTCTTTATCTTACCCGAGGAACCATGCTTTTTGACTTCGCCAGCGTGCTGGTATTCACGTTGTTGGGTGCGGCCTTCGTCTGGGTGAACCTGTTGATCGGCCGACTGTTGCGGCCTTCCAATCCGCAGCTCCGCAAGCTCTCCACCTATGAGTGCGGCGAGCCGGCCTCCGGGAGCGCGTGGGTCAACTTCAACGTCCGGTTCTACTTCATCGCCCTGATCTTCATCATCTTCGAGGTGGAGATCGCCTTCATCTTCCCGGTGGCGGTCGTCTTCCGCGACTGGCTTCAGAACGACGCGGGACTGTTCGCGTTCGGCGCCATCGCCGTCTTCACCCTCATCGTGTTCCTGGGCCTCATCTACGACTGGTGCAAGGGCGACCTGGAGTGGGTGAAGAGCTAGGCGACTCACGACGGACAGTCACCAGGCAGGTACGACGAAATGACGGCAAAAGAGATATTCGAGCGCGTGAGCGAGCTTTGCCCCGGCGGCGTGTCGGACCTCGATGAAGAGTGTCTGGATCCGTTCTTCAAGGTTGGGGCGGCCAACCTCAGGGAGGTGTGCCTGGCGCTGCGTGACGACGACGCGCTCAAGTTCAGCGTGCTCTCCGACCTCACCGCGGTGGATCTGCCCACGGAGAACGTCATCCAGGTCGTCTACCATCTGTACTCGTACGAGCCTCCGCAGCAGATCGTGATCAAGGCCGACGTGGACCGGGATGCGTCGCGGATCGCCACGGTGGAGGACGTCTGGAAGGTCGCCAACTGGTTCGAGCGCGAAGTGTTCGATCTCTTCGGAGTTGTCTTCGAGGGGCATTCGGACCTGCGGCGGATCCTGCTGCCCGAGGACTGGGTGGGTTATCCCCTGCGCAAGGACTTCGTGGAGCAGGAAGAGTACGACGGCATCAGCACCGAGCGCGAGCCGCTGGTGCCGGAGAACATGCGCTAGACGGGTCGCGGCAGACTGCCGCGGTCGAATTGCAGGGCGGGTTTCAAACCCGCCCGTGTCCGTGTCGTTGACGAAGGAAGTACATCATGGCTGAGGTTGCCGAACGCACCGGCCTGCACACAGAAGACATGACCCTGAACGTGGGGCCGCAGCATCCGAGCACCCACGGCGTGCTGCGGTTCGTGGTCAAGACCGACGGCGAGGTCATCAACGAGGCCATCCCCGACGTCGGCTACCTGCACCGTTCCATCGAGAAGATCGGCGAGAAGTGCACGTGGCACGGCTATGTTCCCTACACCGACCGCGCCGACTATCTCGCCGCCATGTTCGCCAACCAGGGCTTTTGCATGGCCGCGGAGCGCCTGGGCAACGTCGAGGTGCCGCCCCGGGGCGAGTACTGCCGGGTGATCGCCTGTGAGCTCAACCGCGTCGCCAGCCACCTGATCGCGGTGGGGACCTTCGGGCAGGACATCGGCGCCATTACGCCCTTCCTGCATGCGCTCCGGGAGCGGGAAAGCATCAACGACCTGATGGAGGAGATCTGCGGCGCCCGCCTCACCTACAATTACCTCCGCATCGGCGGCGTCGGCTACGACATCAAGCCGGAGACATGCGCGGGGATCACCGCTTTCCTGGACCATTTCGAGCCCATCGTCGACGAGTACAACCGGCTGCTGTCGTACAACAAGATCTTCATCGAGCGGCTGGCCAACGTCGCGGTGATCTCCAAGGAGGATGCGCTCCAGTACAACCTCGTGGGTCCCAACCTGCGGGCGTCCGGCGTCCAGTGGGACATTCGCCGAGACATCCCCTACTCGGTCTATCCCGAGCTCGACTTCGAGGTGCCGGTGGGGCGCGGCGAGCGCGGCACCCTGGGGGACTCCTACGACCGCTACTACGTGCGCATCCGCGAGTTGATGGAGAGCTGCAAGATCCTGCGCCAGTGCCTCGACAAGATGCCCGACGGGCCGGCCGTCGCCAAGGTGGCGCGCAAGTTCAAGCCGCCCGCCGGCGAGACCTACGTGCGCATCGAGGCGCCGCGCGGCGACATGGGCTACTACGTCGTCAGCGACGGCAGCGAGTATCCCTACCGGGTGAGGATACGCACCGGCTCGTTCACCGCCATGAGCATCATCGACAAGATCAGCCCGGGGATCATGGTGGCCGATCTCATCGCGCTGATCGCGAGCCTCGACGTGGACGCCCCCGAGATCGACCGCTAATGTCACCGAGGCAGTGCCGATGGATTTCACCGTACAAGACCTGATCGCGACGTTATTGCCGGGTGCCGTCCCTGCGGCGCTGGGCTATGCCCTGGCCGCGGTGGCGGTGGCCTTTGCCGTGCTGTCGTTCTTTGTTGCGCCCCTTGCCGGCGTGACGAGCTGGCTGGAGCGGCGCGTGTGGGCACGCATGCAGTCGCGGGTCGGGCCCAACCGGGTTGGCCCGCAGGGAATTCTCCAGTGGCTGGCGGACGGGGTCAAGAACATCCAGAAAGAGGACATCATCCCGGCGTCGGCCGACCGGAAGCTGTTCCTGCTCGCGCCCTATATCGTCTTCTCCGGGTTCCTCGGCGCCTTCGTGGTCATCCCCTTCGGAAGCTGGCTGATACCCGCCGACCTGAACATCGGCATCCTATACCTCCTGGCCATCACCTCCCTGGTGGTGGTGGGAATCCTGATGGCGGGCTGGTCTTCCAACAACAAGTGGTCGCTGCTGGGGGGCATGCGCTCCGCCGCCCAGATCGTCAGCTACGAGATACCCGCCGGGGTCGCGGTGCTGACGGTGATCTTCCTGTCCGGGACCCTCAGCATGCAGGGGATCATCAAGGCCCAGGGATGGGCGCCGTGGGACTGGTTCATCTTCTACAACCCCTTCACCCTGGTGGCCTTCTTCCTGTTCTTCACCGCGGCGCTGGCCGAGGGAAACCGCACGCCCTTCGACATTCCCGAGGCCGAGTCCGAGCTGGTGGCCGGCTACGTGACCGAGTACAGCGGCATGCGCTTCCTGTTCTTCTTCTTCGCGGAGTGGGGCAACCTGTACGTCATCGGCGCCATCGCGGCGACGCTGTTCCTGGGCGGCTGGCAGATACCGGCGACGATCTTCGGCGTCACCATGGCCGAGCACCCGCTGCTCAAGGGCGTCCTGGAGTTCGCGGTCTTCTTCGTCAAGGCCTACTTCTGGGCCTTCGTCGCCATGTGGGTGCGGGGCACCCTGCCGCGGGTGCGGGTGGACCAGCTCATGGCCATGTGCTGGAAGTACATGGTGCCGATGTCGTTCATCTGCCTGTTCGGCACCATCGTGCTGCTGGTGATCTGGCCCGAGGGAAACACCGCCCTGACCATGGCCACGCTGGCGGTTTCGTGTCTCATCGTGCTTTATTTCATCTGGCGGGTGGTCTACCAGATCATGCACTCGCGCCCCACCCTCTATCTCAAGCCGTACGTATAGGGGAAACGACCCACGGCGGCCCGGGGAAACGCCATGAACGGAATCATCGAATACTGTCAGAACGTCAGGGACACGGTGCGGAGCATCTTCGAGGGGATGACCATCACCTTCTCGCACTTCGTCCGCGAGCCGTCCACCGTCCAGTACCCCGACCGCATCGCCCAGCAGGTGCAGGCGACCCTGCCGCTGCGCTACCGCGGCATCCTCGAGGTCGACATGGACATCTGCACGGGCTGCCTGGCGTGCGAGCGGGTGTGCCCGATCAACTGCATCGCCATCGGCATCGAGATGAACGCCGAGACGAAGCAGCGCGACTTCACCCTGTTCGACATCGACATTTGCAAGTGCATGTATTGCGGGCTCTGCATGGAGGCCTGCCCCACGGGATCCATCCGTCACACGCAGGAGTTCGAGGGCGCGTGCAACAATCCCGCCGGTCTTGTGCGGCACTTCGTCACCGAGAAGGTGCCTCTGTACAAGCCGAAGAAGGGCGGGGAGACGGAACCCCGGATGATTCAGAAGGTGGATATCGGAAAGACGTACATGGACGAGATAGCCGAGCCGGAAAACTGACGGACCGCCGGCCACGTCAGGATTCGCGAGACTATCTCGTCGGACAGGCTCCTGGCCCCACCGCCGCGGCGCAAACCTCTGATGGCCCGATTCGTTTGTTGCGGGCCGCTCGTCCTCCCATCTAAAGGGTGGTTTTGATCATGGAGATTTCCATAGACGTTCTCATCTTCTATCTGGTTTCCCTCGTGGTGGTGGGGTCGGCCTGCATCGTGGCGTTCTCGCGCAACATCGTGCACTCGGCGTTCTCGCTGCTGGGCACCTTCGGCGGCGTGGCCGGGCTCTACGTGTTCCTCGGCGCCGACTTCGTGGCCGCGGTGCAGGTGCTGATCTACGTCGGCGGCATCCTGGTGCTGATCCTGTTCGCGGTCATGCTGACCCACCGGATCAGCGACATCGACATCACCAACCGCACGGTGGGCCGCATTCCCGCGCTCGTGGCCGTGGTCGTGTTCCTGGGCATCCTGGTCTACGCCATCGGCGAGACCGACTGGGTAAAGGTGAAGGAGGTGGCGTTCGCGCCCACCACGGCGGTGATCGGCAACCTCTTCCTCGGCGACTACCTGCTGCCGTTCCAGATCGCCGCGGTGGTGCTGCTGGTGGCCCTCATCGGCGCCATCACGCTGTCGCGCAAGGAAATCAAGGAATAAGAGTTTCGCGAGATGGCTGCATACGCTGCAACGTTGACGAACGTCGGACTGGAACACTACCTGGTGGTGGCGGGCATCCTGTTCGCGCTGGGCATCTACATCGTCCTTACCCGGCGCAACGCCATCGCCATTCTTCTCGGGGTGGAGCTGATCCTCAACTCGGCGGGACTGAACTACGTCGCGTTCTCGCACTTCAGCACCGGACAGGTGGACGGCCAGATCTACACCGTGTTCATCATCATGCTGGCGGCTTCCGAGGCCGCCATCGGACTGGCCATCGTCCTCGCCATCTACCAGCTCTTCAGCACCATCGACGTCGAGGCCACCGAGACGCTCAAGGACTAGCCGCCTTCACGAGTTGCCATGGATAACCCCGTTCAGACCGATTTCCTGCGTTGGATCGTGATATTCCCGCTGCTGGGCGCGGCGGTGAACGGCCTGCTGGGCGCGCGCATCCAGGAGCGCGCGGGCAAGCGCATGGTGGCCTTCATCGCCTGCGCCCCGGTAACCCTGTCGTTCCTGTTCTCGCTGTGGGCCTTCAGCCGGCTCCTTGCCCTTCCGGCCAAGGAGCGGTTCCTCATCGACCAGTTCTACACCTGGATCCCCATGGGCTCGTTCAGCGTCGACGTGGCCTTCTGGGTGGATCCCCTGTCGGCCATCATGATCCTGGTGGTGAGCGGCATCGGCGGGCTGATCCACTTCTACTCCATCGGCTACATGCACGACGACCGCTCCATGTGGCGCTACTTCGCCTACCTGAACCTGTTCACCTTCTCCATGCTGCTGCTGGTGACCGGCGACAACCTGCTGCTCATGTTCGTGGGCTGGGAGGGCGTGGGGCTGTGCTCGTGGGCGCTGATCGGCTTCTGGTACACCGACCACACCAACACGCGCGCCGGCAACAAGGCTTTCATCGTCAACCGCATCGGCGACTTCGGCTTCGTGCTGGGCATCTTCCTGCTCTACTGGAGCCTGACGCAGCACGGGCAGGGGACGCTGGCGTTCCGCGGCATCCAGGAGCATGTGGGGTTGCTGGCCAACATGGAGATCTGGGGCATCGGCGTGGTGACGGCGGCGACGATGCTGCTGTTCATCGGCGCCACCGGCAAGTCGGCGCAGATCCCGCTGTACACGTGGCTCCCCGACGCCATGCAGGGTCCGACGCCGGTGAGCGCGCTGATCCATGCCGCCACCATGGTGACCGCCGGCGTCTACATGATCGGGCGGCTGAACGTGCTCTTCTCCGCGGCTCCCGTGACCCTGGGGATCGTCGCCGTGGTCGGCGCCGCCACCGCGCTTCTCGCCGCCACCATCGCCGTGACCCAGACCGACATCAAGCGGGTGCTGGCCTACTCGACCATCAGCCAGCTCGGCTACATGTTCCTGGCCATGGGGGTGGCCGCCTACGCCGCCGGCATCTTTCACCTGCTGACGCACGCCTTCTTCAAGGCCTGCCTCTTTCTGGGCTCCGGGAGCATCATCCACGCCATGCAGGGAGAGCAGGACATGCGGCAGATGGGCGGCCTGAGGACGGCGATGCCGGCGACCTTCTGGACCTTCGCCATCGCCGTGCTGGCCATCGCGGGGACGCCGTTCCTGGCCGGCTTCTTCTCCAAGGACGCCATCCTGTGGCAGGCCTGGGCCACCCACAACGAGGTGCTGTGGGGCGTGGCGGTGTTCGTGGCGGGCCTCACGGCCTTCTACATGTTCCGCCAGTTCTTCATGGTGTTCTTCGGCGAGTGCCGCGCCGACCACCACGTGCAGGAACACCTGCACGAGTCGCCGAAGATCATGACCTACCCGCTGTGGATCCTCGCCGCGGGTTCGGTCGTCATAGGGTACATCGGGCTGCCGGCGTTCATGGGCGGCAGCCAGATCGACCACTGGCTCGATCCGGTGATCCACGCCCATCACGAGCACCACTCCGTGGCGGAGGAGATCGGCGTCATGGGCGTGTCGATCATCGCCGCCGCCGTGGGCGTGGCGCTGGCGTATTTCCTCTACTACCTGCGGACGCCGTCGCGGGACGAGTCGCCCGAGGCCAAGGGGTTCTCGTACCGCCTGCTCTACAACAAGTACTACGTGGACGAGGTCTACCAGTTCGTCTTCGTCGGCGGCACCCTGTTGTTGGCCCGGATCGGAGCGGCCTTCGACCGCTACATCATCGACACCATCGTGGACGGATCGGCCAAGCTCACCACCATCATTGCCTGGTTCAACGGGTTGTTCGACAACTACATCGTCGACATGCTGGTCAACGCCGTCGCCAACGTGACCTTCGCGATAGGCAACAACTTCCGGCGGGTCCAGACCGGGAACATCAACAGCTACCTCTACGTGGTGGTGGGAGCCGTGGTCGTCGCCCTGATCGTCAAGCTGCGCTACTGGAGCTGAGTCAGATCGGAGAGATTCGGATAGGAGAGATGCGAAAATGACCGAACATGTGCTGAGCTACATGGTCTTCATCCCCCTGGCCGGGATGTTGGTCGTGCTGTGCCTGCCGAGCGACCGCCACGACCTCATCCGCTGGGTGTCGGCCGCGGCCACGGTGCCGCCGCTCCTCCTGGGGATCTGGCTCTACGCCAACTTCGACACCACCACCACGGCCATGCAGTTCGTCGAGCGGGCTCCCTGGATCCCCGCGTTCAACATCGAGTACTACGTCGGCGTCGACGGCCTGAGCGTCTCCATGGTGCTGCTGACGGCGCTGCTGTCGTTTCTCTGCATCTTCGCTTCCTGGGGCATCGACAAGGGGGTCAAGGGTTACTTCGCGCTGTTCCTGCTACTGGACACCGGCATGACCGGTGTGTTCGTGGCGCTGGATTTCGTGCTCTTCTACGTGTTCTGGGAAGTCATGCTGCTTCCCATGTACTTCCTCATCGGCATCTGGGGCGGCCCGCGCAAGGAGTACGCCGCCATCAAGTTCTTCCTCTACACGCTGCTGGGCAGCGTGCTCATGCTGGTGGCCATCCTGGCGCTGTACTTCTACTCCGAGCCCAACACCTTCGACATGACCAAGCTCATGGACCGGAGCAACCTCTACGGCACCGAGCCGCTGGCCATGTGGCCGTTCAACGTGTGGGGCTGGGGCTTCCAGCACGTGGTGTGGATGGCGCTGTTCATCGGCTTCGCCATCAAGATCCCGGCCTTCCCGTTCCA
The DNA here is from genome assembly GCA_965204505.1 of uncultured Binatia bacterium (SeqCode). Classification (GTDB taxonomy): domain Bacteria; phylum Desulfobacterota; class Binatia; order UBA9968; family JAJDTQ01; genus JAJDTQ01. Next base: position 53,143 of record CBDBFB010000004.1, on the reverse strand, counting down.
CACGTGGCTGCCGGACGCCCACGTGGAGGCGCCCACCGCCATCTCCGTGATCCTGGCGGGCATCCTCCTCAAGATGGGCACCTACGGCATCCTGCGCATCAACTACCCGATGCTGCCGGTGGCCACCGCCGACCTGGCGTTCTGGTTCCTGGCGGCGCTGGGGGCGTGGAACATCGTCTACGGCGGACTCTGCGCCATGGCGCAGACCGACATGAAGAAGCTGGTGGCCTACTCCAGTGTCAGCCACATGGGCTACGTCATGCTGGGGATGGCGGCCTTCAACAGCCAGGGCATCAACGGAGCGGTGCTGCAGATGTTCAACCACGGCACCATCACCGCCATGCTCTTCCTGCTCGTGGGCGTGATCTACGACCGCGCCCATCACCGCGAGATCAACGGCTTCGGCGGCCTTGCCGGCATCATGCCGGTGTACGCCGGCTTTACGGCGCTGGCCTTCTTTGCCTCCATGGGGCTCCCGGGGCTCTCGGGTTTCGTCTCCGAGGTGCTGGTGCTGCTGGGGGCCTGGCCCAAGTACCATGCCCTGACCATCGTCGCCGCCCTGGGCATCGTCATCACCGCCGGCTACATGCTGTGGATGATGCAGCGGGTCTATCTCGGGCCGCCCAACGAGAAGTACCGGGATCTGCCCGAGATCAACGGCCGCGAGATCTTCACGCTGTTCCCGCTGGGAGCCATCGTGGTCATCGTCGGCGTCTACCCGCGCGTGGTGCTCGACCTGCTCCAGGCCTCGCTCAACAACATCAACCAGATGGTGATCTCGCACCTGTCGTAGCGCACCATGGACCTCGGTAACCTCGCAAGCCTCAAGCTGTTCCATCCGGAGATCGTCCTGGCGGGAACCATCGTCCTGCTGACGATACTGGACCTGGTGGTGGCCAACAAGCGGCTGATGGCCTACGTGGGCCTGGCCGGATGCCTCATCGCCCTGGGCGCCACCGTGGAGTTCTACGGCACGGAGCCCACGCTGCTGTTCCACCGCATGGTGGCGCTGGACAACTTCGCCCTGTTCTTCAAGGTGCTCACCCTGGTGGCGCTGATCGCCGCCATCTGGATGTCCATCGGATCCGGCGAGGTCAAGCAGGTGCACCTGGGCGAATACTACATCGTGCTGTTGACCTGCGGCTTCGGCATGTTCTTCATGGCCTCGGGCAACAACCTGCTGATGGCGTATCTCGGCCTGGAGCTGGTGAGCCTGACCTCCTACATCCTCACCGGCATGCTGCCGCACAACCGCCGCTCCGCCGAGGCCGCGCTCAAGTACCTGATCTACGGCGGGGTTGCCTCCGGCACCATGATCTACGGCATGAGCTGGGTGTTCGGCATGGCCGGCAGCCTGGACTACGCCGCCATCAACGCGGCCATGGCGCAAGGGGACGGCAACCAGACCGGGCTGTTCATCGCCTTCGTCTTCATCCTCGCCGGCTTCGGCTACAAGATGGCCTTCGCGCCCTTCCACATGTGGTCGCCGGACGTCTACCAGGGCGCGCCAACGCCCTTCACCGGTTTCCTCTCGGTGGCGTCCAACGCCGCCGGGGTAGCCATCCTGATCCGCTTCTTCTACCCCGCTGTGTCCACGCTGGGGCAGGAGGGGAACTGGACGTTCCAGGCGTTCTCGGCGATCCAGTGGACCGACCTGCTGGTGGCCGTCAGCATCGTCACCATGACCTGGGGCAACCTCTCCGCCCTCAACCAGAACAACGTCAAGCGCCTGCTGGCCTATTCCGGCATCGCCCACGCGGGCTACATCATGATGGGGCTCGTGGTCCTGAACAACGACGGCCTCACCGCCATGCTCTTCTACGCGGTGGTGTACCTGATCATGAACCTGGGGGCTTTCCTGGTGGTCATGGTGGTGGCCAACGCCACCGGCCGGGAGGACATGGACGCCTACCGCGGGCTGGCTTATCGGGGGGCGGCGTTCCCGGCGGTGTGCATGGCGGTGTTCGTGTTCTCGCTCACGGGGCTACCGCCGCTGGCGGGATTCATCGGCAAGCTGTTGCTCTTCGCCGCCATCATCGAGGGCGAGTTCTACATCCTGGCGGTGGCCGCGCTCCTCAACACGGTCATCTCGCTCTACTACTACGCGCGCATCGCCAAGACCATGTTCCTGGACGACCCGGGTCCCGAGGACGGTCCCGTGGCAACCACCGCGAGCGCGGTGCCGCTGCTGGGGGCCCTGATGGTGCTGACCGTGGTGTTGGGGGTCTACTGGGGTCCGCTGCTCGACTACAGCACCGGCTCGCTGGGCTTCTTCATGCAGTAAGCAGGATAGGCACCCTCCGCCCCCCTCTCCCTCCGGGAGAGGGTCGGGGTGAGGGCGCCCGCGGCTCCGTCATTCCGGCGAAAGCCGGAATCCAGGGCTTGCGGCGGGGCACCACAGAGAGGCTTCCGCCTACAGGAACGGCTGCAGGTTGGCCGGTATCTCCACTTGCCCACCCACCGACTCCCTGATCTCGTCCGCCAGCAGGTCGAGCCTTTCACGGGCCGGAAGCGTCCGGTCCACGATCACCCACTTGTTCCCGTTGACCGTGCAACCGCCGCTGCGCACTCGGTAGCCGAAGTCGCGCGACAGCTTCTCGCACCGAACCTCGATCCCGCACTCTTCCGCAAAGCTCCGAAGCTCCCGGAACAGGTTCTCCTGGAGGTTGTCCTTGGCTGAAGCCTTTCTGGCCATGTCCCTATGTTACCATCCCTTGGCGGTACAAGGGTACCCGAAAGTCAGCCGCCCACCCGCCGCCGGTCACTTGGCGGCGTAATGGTCTCACCATCCTTTTCCGCTTCGATTGCGTAGTCGCGGAGCGCTTCCTCGGCGTTGACCATCGCCTCGTTGACGGTCTTACCCATGGCGACGATGCCAGGCAGGTCGGGAAACGTAACACCGTAGGCCCCCTTCTTGCCGTCGATCAGTGCGGGATACGGTCCCATAGCTTTGTCCTTCTCTCTTGTCCGGTTACTCCGGCCAGCCGGCCTTTTTCCCACAGTGCCCTCCCAATACGCACATATATGCACTTTTTGATTCGGATTGTCATCATACCTCCTCAGAATCAGAAAGTTGACTTTTCGGCTAACGGGTAGCAGAAACGAACCGGGCTGTCCTGAATCAGGAGTGAGAGGATAGAACCGTGAGATTTCTTGCTGCGGCCGTCCAGATGCTGGCTACCTCCGACAAGGAAGCCAATCTTCGGGTGGCCGAAGGGTGGGTCCGCCGAGCCCACGCCGAAGGCGCACAACTCGTGGTCTTGCCGGAAGTGTTCAACTGGCGCGGACGCGGCAGGGACACCGCAGCCAACGCCGAGCCGGTGCCCGGCCCGTCGACGGAAAGGATGAGCGCCTTGGCCGCGGAGCTCGAGTTGTTCCTGCTGGCCGGGTCGATTCTTGAGGCGGCCGGCTCCGATGGCCGCGCCTACAACACCAGCGTGCTCATCAGCCCGGACACGGGGATCATCGCCAAGTACCGCAAGATCCACCTGTTCGACGTCGACATCGAAGGCGAAGATCCCATCCGTGAATCCGAGTACCGCCGTCCCGGCGAGGCCGTCGTAGTGGCGGACACCCCCTTATGCCCCATGGGGCTGTCAGTGTGCTACGACCTCCGCTTCCCCGAGCTCTACCGCCGTCTCACCGTCGCTGGCGCCAAGGTCATCTTCGTGCCGTCCGTATTCACGGTCCCCACCGGCCAGGCACACTGGGAAACCCTGCTGCGCGCCCGCGCCATCGAGAACCAGGTCTACATCATTGCCCCGGACCAGACCGGTCAGCACCCCGCCAGCATGGACGCCTACGGACACTCCATGATCGTCGATCCGTGGGGCAAGGTCATCGCCGAGGCCGACACCGAACCGGACTTGGTGCTGGCTGACATCGACCTCGACTATCTGGAAAGTATCCGGCGCCGACTGCCGGCGCTGGAACACCGCAAAGCCTTTCTGAACGGGAATCCTTGGCCGGGACCGGGGCAAGAGCCTTTGGTGTAGCGGTGCGTGGGGTGTGAGAAAAAAGACGCCGCAGGGCGTCGTGAACCCGCTTCCTGACTGCTCAAACGCTCGGGCGATGAACGCCGTTGTGCAAGCGGCATTTAGCCCGAGTGGCGCTTGAGCGGCAGCGCCCGCCGCGCACTTGCGGAGACAGTTCTCGAACCGCCGCGCGGCTTCCAAGCGTCACTATAGGAAGCACGAGGTAAAAGTCAAAGGGCGAGGACATGCGCACGGGCCGGCACACTACACGGCCCGCACTGTCGGCGGCGGTGCGGTTACACCCGCTACTACCACGCTGCACAGGCCGCGACACTTGGATTGGACGTTCATTGGGGCAGGCGAACGTTGGCGGGGCGGCGAGTGCTGGATTCAGTTCTGCCAGGTCCAGGCGGCGCGGCTGTTGTTGTCAAGCAACGGACCGCCGCCGTGGTCGGCTACCGGGAGGTAAACAAGAGCGCGTCGATGCAGAAGCTCGCGGCGGCACCAGCGCTCCGTTATTCCAACAGTCAGCCGGTCTGGCGCCTATGCAATCCGAGCGGCATGTGTCCGACGGCACAATCCCGGCAGGGACGGGATGCTTCGACGCGGCTGCCTTCAGCGAGACTCCTTGATCCAGGGCCTCGGGCCATTGCATATTCTTTCAACACGCATTGCCCGTCGATGCGGCCGGGAACCTGATTCATCTGGAACCAGAAGATAGACGCGATGATTCGACGATTGATAACGCCGCTTGTGCAGGCCGTAAAGACCTTGCTCGCTGCTGGCGGGGACCTGAACGCCAAAGACAAGGATGGGTGGACTCCCCTTCACCATGCGGCAGTCAGGGGCCAAGCGGGAGCGGTGAAGATCTTGCTCGCTGCTGGTGCAAACGTGAACGCCAAAGACAAAAATGGGAGTACACCCCTTCGCTTGGCGGCAGGCATGAGCGAAGCGGGAACAGTGGAGGCCTTGCTCGCTGCTGGCGCGGACCTGAACGCCAAAGACAACGATGGGTTGACCCCCTTCACTTAGCGGCAGCCGAGGGCGAAGCGGGAGCGGTGGAGGCCTTGCTCGCTGCTGGCGCGGATCTGAACGCCAAAGACAAATTTGGGAGCATTCCCCTTCACCGGGCGGCAGCCGAGGGCGAAGCGGGAGCAGTGAAGATCTTGCTCGCAGCCGGTGTGGACGTGAACGCCAAAGACAAAGATGGGTGGACACCCCTTCGCCGGGCGGCAGCCAGGGGCGAAGCGGGAGCGGTGGAGGCCTTGCTCGTTGCTGGCGCGGATCTGAACGCCAAAGGCAACGCTGGGGCGACGCCGCTTCACTCGGCGGCACTCGAGGGCCAAGTGGGAGCGGTGGAGGTCTTGCTCGCTGCTGGCGCGGACATGAACGCCAAAGACAGAGATGGGGTTACTCCCCTCCACTGGGCGGCACTCAGGGGCCAAGCGGGAACGGTGGAGGCCTTGCTCGCTGCTGGCGCGGACATGAACGCCAAAGGCAACACTGGGGCGACGCCCCTTCACTTGGCGGCAGCCAGGGGCGAAGCGGGAGCGGTGAAGACCTTACTCACAGCAGGCGCGGACCTGAACGTTAAAGACAAAGATGAGTTCATTCCCCTTCACTCGGCGGCAGCCGAGGGCGAAGCGGGAGCGGTGGAGGCCTTGCTCGCTGCAAGCGCGGATCTGAACGCCAAAAACAGAGATGGGGTTACTCCCCTTCACTTGGCGGCAGCCGAGGGCGAAGCGGGAGTGGTGGAGGCCTTGCTCGCTGCTGGCGCGGACCTGAGCGCAAAAAACAAAGATGGGGTTACTCCCCTCCACTGGGCGGCACTCGAGGGCGAAGCGGGAGCGGTGGAGGCCTTGCTCGCTGCTGGCGCGGACCTGAACGCAAAAGACAACGATGGGTTGACGCCCCTTCACTTGGCGGCGCTCAGGGGCGAAGTGGGAGCGGTGGAGGCTTTGCTCGCTGTTGGCGCGGACCTGAACGCAAAAGGCAATACTGGGGCGATACCCCTTCATTTGGCGGCAGCTAGGGGCCAGGCGGGAGCGGTGGAGGCCTTGCTCGCTGCTGGCGCGGACGTGAACGCCAAAAACAATGATGGGTGGACTCCCCTTCACCGGGCGGCACGCTGGGGCCAAGCGGTAGCGGTGAAGACCTTGCTCGCTGCTGGCGCAAAGGTCAATGCGAGAACCGGAGATAGCCTAACTCCTCTGGGAGCAGCCCGATTCGGGATGGAAATGACAGAGGGAAGCGTCAACAACTTTCAGGAGGTGATGCGGACACTACAAGCACACGGGGCGCGCGAAAGATGGGGCCGATGAATGGACAGGGAACGCTCGTGGAAAGCGAGCGGCGGACTCCTCCCGCATCCTTGCAGAGCCTGTCCGTGCCACGATGCTCTCGTCTTCCGGGGTAGAGGAGGTCATCGAACTCGCAAGGGCTTGCCAGGCGACGGCTGGTCGAGGCCGATGGAGTCGGCAATGAGTCTCCCCACCTTCTCTGCCGTCTCGGCCAGATGGCGGTCGGCGAGATGGGCGTAGCCCGCGGTGGTCCGGTGCCGCCGGTGCCCAAGCAACCTGCCCACGAGGGGAAGATTCTCGCCCGACATCACGGCTTGGCTGGCGATGGTGTGCCGAAGGTCATGAAGGCGAAGCCTTCCGAGCTTCGCGTCCGCGCACACCGTGCGCCAACAGTTCCGCAAGGGATGGCAGCCCTTCCCGTGCGCGTAGGTCGGGAACAGCAACCCATCCGGATCGCGAAGACCCGGCAGCGTCTTGATATGCGCCCGCGCGGTCTCGCCGAGCGGCACCGCGCGCGGGCCGGTCTTGGAGTCGCTAAGGTTGAGCGCGTCGCTGCCGACATCGCGCCAGCGCAGATTGAGCACCTCGCTTCGGCGGCATCCGGTGAGCGCCAGCAGCCGGATCGCGGCGACGGCCTCGGGCCATCGGGGCTCGCGGGCGTCGAGCGCGCAACCGAGGCGCGCCAGCTCGTCCACGTCGAGAAACCGGGCGATGTTGTTCCGCGGGTTCTTCCTGATGCCGACACACGGGTTGCTGCCGCGCTCGCGCAATCCCCACTCCTCGGCCCGGAACATCATCGCGCGCAGGATTTCGAGGGCGCGGTTGGCCGCGCCAGGCCGGTCCTTGCTGGCCGCGTCGAACCAAGCGGCCACGTCCTCGGGGCCGATGCGGTCCAGCGGCATCGCGGCGAAGGCGGGCAGGATGCGGGCCTTGAGATAGATGCGCACGGTCTTGCGCCCCGACGGTTTCCAGTGCGGTTCCGAGCGCCCCAGATACTCCCCGGCGAAGGCGCGGAAGGTCGGGGTCTCCTTCTCCCTGCGGATTTCCTCGGCGGGGTTCTCGCCGGCGCGGATGCGGGCGAGGATCTCGCGGGCGCGGCGGCGCGTGTCGGCAAGCTCCATCTCGCCGTACCGAGCGATGACGATGCGGCGGCTCCGTCCCTCGATGCGCGCCTACACGATCCAGACCTTCCGGCCTGATGGATGGATGCGAAGCCCGAAGCCGGGGAGTTTCCTGTCGAACAGGATGGTGTCTCTGTTGCCAGGCCTGCTTTGGCGGGCCAGGCGCGGGGTGAGGTCAACGGTGGGCATGATGTGCTCCTCCCTCGTGCTCCGCGTCCCTTCCGGCTAGGGCCATGTGGATACGATTCGAAACCCGGTCGGCGGCGTCCGTAACGGACTGGTCGGAAAGATGGGCGTAACGCTCGGTGGTCTCTACCAAGGCATGACCGAGCAGCTTCGCGATGGTCACCATGTCCACGCCATTCATGGCGGCTACCGAAGCCCAGTTGTGGCGCAAGTCATGAACTCGCAAGCCGGGCAAGCCTGCCTCGTTGCGGATGCGATGCCATTGGTGCTCGAAGTTGTCGATGTGCCGCGTTGGTGGTCGCGCAGGGAACAGGAACGGGCAATCGGGACTGTAGCGCGGGATGGCGTCGATGACCGCACGTGCGGTGCTCGACAGCCAGACCGTGCGCGGCCGGGACTTGGAATCGGGAAGGTGGATGCGCTTGCCGCGAATCCAATCCCATTCGAGGGAGACAATTTCTCCGGCTCGGCACCCGGTCAGTATCAGCAGGCGGATGATGGCGACGACATGCGGGCAATAGAACTCGTCGCGGGTGAGCACGGCGTTGAGCCGGGCCATCTCGTCCGCCGTCAGAAACCTCTCCTTCGGCTCCGTGCGGTAGCGGCGGGTGTTCTTGCAGGGGTTGGAGTTGTGGGGTCGGTATCCCCACAACTCGGCCATGCGCATCATGACCGAAAGGGCGGGCATGGCGCGGTTGGCGGTGCCGGGGCGGTCAGCCATGGACGCAAACCAGTCCCTGACGTGCTCGGCGGTGATGGCGTCTACGGTGAGATGGCCGAAGGTGGGAAGGATTTGCTTGCGCACGATATAGGTGCTGTCCGCCAAGGTGCTCGGCTTCCAGTGCCGGGCGTAGCGTTCGAGGAACTCCCCGGCGAAGGCGTCCATGGGGTAGCCGGGCGTTCTGAGGTCGTTGTCCTTCCTTGCCGGGTCGATGAAGGTGGCGAGGAGCTTGCGGGCCTCGCGCCGTGCCTCGGGCACGGTCAGGGTCTCGGCGCTGCCGATGGTGGCCGAGTGGATGCGCCCGCGCACGCTGCGGCGCAGGAAGAACGAGCGGTGCCCGCTGGTGCCGACGCGAAGGCCGAGGCCGGAGATCACGTCATCCCAGACATCGTACTTTTTGGCGCGGGGCTTGGCGGCGTGGACACGCTTGGCGAAGGTGGACTTGGGTTCGTCGGTCATGGCTTGCAGCTCCTTTTGTTGGGCCGCGCAACCAGCGGTCAGAATAGGAAGCGGTCGCGACGGCGTTTCTTCGAGGAAGCCGCTTGGCGGTGCGTGACGGGGTAGGCCGTAAGGCTCTGAACCTACGGATGTTTCCGCGCTATTGCGTGATGGCGGACACTGGCCGGAAGGCACCATCGATGCGTGGGGTGTGAGCACCTACCGCCTCCGGCGTAAGAAACGGCACTCGTTGTCGTGCTTGTGGAGGGATTCGGCAACCGCTATGTTGCTATGCGCCAGCAGTCTCCAAAGCGGAAATCAAATGATGGAAGAATGTCGAGTTCCAATCGTGTTGAACTCAGTTGGGCACTTTGAACCATGACAACGAAACCAAGAGTACCGTTCGTGGCATGCGAGCATGGGCCGGTGGGCGTTCATTTGGAAGGATTGGCGAAGCGAGCCGAAGAAGAATGGCCCGATGTCGAAATCGGTACGAGCAGCAGAGAGACCGGAGGCGGCGAAATAACACTGTGTTTCTGTAAGTTTACAGCATACGTTAGGAAGCACGTACGAGGAGACACATGGAATTTCAATTGCCGTTGGCCGGGCGGCCGAGTGCATCCGCGCAAGCTTATCGTCAACAGTGTAGATGAAGTTCTTTCTGAAATCCGTAAACTCAGTCCGTGCTAGGAGAATCACTTATCTCTATACCTATACCAGCCAAGCCTGCGACGGCGGCCCAATAGCTGGGATAACTCCGCCGTGGCCGGACTCCTGGCCGATGCGGCGGACGGCATGCTTTCGTACCGCGCCAGCAATTCCGAATCTGAAAACTGCTGCGGCCAGTCCAGGTTGGCGGAAACGCGTTCGTCGTCAACTGTAATGGCAGACAGATCAAGCAACTCCATGAGATCTCGCACCGTGGCCCGAATGGGGTGCTTGAGCCCATCGTAGTGGTCCACGACTCTATCCAACAGGTCATCCAGGCTGATTGAACCGCGGTCCGCCAGAATCTCCAGAATTCCTAGTTGGCGGTCAGCCAGCACCCGGCGGCGGGGACTACGCAGTTGTCCGAACAACGACCGGGCGAATTCCCGGAACAGGGTCCGCTTGTGATGGGCAGTGATTGCCGCGGCAACGGCGTTGCATCTGTCAGCGACGGCCCTGAGTGCAAACCGGAGAAAGAAAGTCAGGTCATGGTCCGCTTGCCGGGAGGCGAACAGCGCTCCCAGATACTCCTCCTTGTGCTCGTAGTAGTAGTTGGACAGGCTCACCATCACCATTTCGTTGACCCCGGCCTGCCGCAGCATGAATGCTTCCAGTGCCCGAGCGGTGCGGCCATTGCCGTCGCCGAAGGGGTGCATAGAGCCCATATGGTAGTGGGCGGCGAGTGCCTGGATGATCCGGTCGTGCTGCCGGTATTCATGGGCGATGGCTGAGCAGAACGAGTCGAAGGCGACTCCGCACCGGGTCCCGCCCTCGACGCCGCGACACAGCGGCGTGCCGAAGGTAACGTTCCATCCGTCGGGCCGCAACGCCCCGGGTTCGCAATGGTCGTCATCACAGCCGGTGACGATGCGCCGGTGAATGTTCAGGATGAGTTCCCTTGTGACCCATTGATCGGCCGGCAGTGAACGCACCCAGCGGTAGGTGGCATCGGCGGACCGCAATTGCCGCTGGGAATGAGTCAAGCCGGCAAGTTCGGGGAAGTCGGGAGCGAGGGCTTCCTCCTGTTCACGCTGGGTGAACTCGGCGCCCTCGATGCGCGAGGTGCCGGCGGCTTCCAACCGCAGCTGTTCTTCGTGGACCTGCTCGATCCATTGGGGCAGATACGGCATTCGATTCAGGACGCCGCCGGCGGTCTTTGCCTGAACCAACAGCTCGAAAACGGCTGCGGAGTCGTAGCGTATCCACCCCTGTGGTATTGTGTAGCGGCTGACGGTTACGGACGCCATTTCCCGGATCATTTCTGATTCATTTCAAATCTAAATTATATAACTAATTGTTTTTATTGTCAAATAAATCCCGTCCCTTGTTCTCGTTTCTGGGTCATTTCCGATTCATTTCCGTGCGGGTGACATGCGAGCACGGGGGAGCATGAAACACGCCCTCACGACGGCTCCGCTCGCGCGGAGCAGGCTTTCCGGGCTAGTATGCGGTATCGGGCTCTGATCCCGCTCACGAGAGCGGGATCATGACGTGCTCCTGATACGGCGGGCGCTCGCACAGCCGGCCATACCACGCCTCCACGTTGGGCATCGACGGCCGGTCGATGGCCATGTTGAACCAACGGTAGGCCCAGATGCCGACAGGGATGTCACCGATGCTGAAGGAATCGCCGGCCAGAAAATTCTGGCCTTCCAGGTAGCGCTCGACGATCTCCCACTTGGGCACGGCGGCCGCCACCGCCTTCTCGATGGCGGCGGGGTCGCGCTCGGCCTCGGGGGTGCGGACGATGCCGAAGAAGATCGGCACCATGAACGCGTTCAGGGTGGTCAACTGCCAGTCCATCCAGCGGTTGGCGTTGCCGCGACCCTCGGGGGTGCCGGGCAGAAGCCTGCCGCCCTGGTACTTGTTGACAAGGTACCGGACGATGCTGTTGGATTCCCACAGGACGAAGTCGCCGTCCTCGATGGTGGGGACCACGCCGTTGGGATTCAGGCTCAGGTAGGGCTCCTCGCGGTTCCCGCCGAACTCTCCGGCGAGATCGATGCGCTCGAACGGGATTTCCAGCTCTCCGCAGCACCACAGCACCTTCTGCACGTTGGATGAAGTCTTCCTTCCCCAGATTTTCAACACGTTGCGTCACCTCCCTAAGAAATACCTCAGGAATTACCCCGGACACCCCTTGACTGCAAGATAATCGTGATTAAATTCGCGCTCAAATCTCATCATCTCACTCTCAAAGGGAGGTTCTTATGGCGGCAAAAGTGAAGCCTTTGCACGACAGGATCATCGTCAAGAGGCTCGACGAGGAGGAGACGACGGCCGGCGGCATCATCATCCCGGACACGGCCAAGGAAAAGCCCCAGGAGGGCATGGTGGTGGCCGTGGGCTCGGGCCGGCGCGAGGACGGCAAGGTGGTGGCTCTCGACGTCAAGGCGGGAGACAAGGTCCTGTTCGGGAAGTATTCCGGCACGGAGATCGAGCTGGGCGGCGAAGAGCACCTCATCATGAGGGAAGACGACATCTTGGGGATCGTCGAATAAGGAGGTACGGCGAAAATGGCTGCGAAGGACGTAAGATTCAGTGAGGAGGCGAGGGCGAAGGTCCTGAAAGGGGTCAAGATCCTCGCGGACACCGTTACCTGCACCCTGGGCCCCAAGGGCCGCAACGTGGTGCTGGAGAAATCCTGGGGCGCCCCCAACGTGACCAAGGACGGCGTGACCGTCGCCAAGGAGATCGAGCTCGAGGACAAGTTCGAGAACATGGGAGCCCAGATGGTCAAGGAGGTCGCCAGCAAGACCTCGGACGTGGCCGGCGACGGCACCACCACGGCCACGGTCCTTTCCCGGGCGATCTTCAGCGAGGGCCTCAAGATCGTCGCCGCCGGTCATGACCCGATGGCGATCAAGCGCGGCATCGAAAAGGCCGTGGAGAAGGTCGTGTCCGAGCTGCAGAAGCTGTCCAAGTCGACCCGCGACCGCTCCGAGATCTCCCAGGTCGGCAGCATTTCCGCCAACAACGACAAGACCATCGGCGACATCCTGGCGGACGCCATGGACAAGGTGGGCAAGGAAGGCGTCATCACGGTCGAGGAGGCCAAGGGTCTGGAAACCACCCTGGAGTTGGTGGAAGGCATGCGCTTCGACCGCGGCTACCTCTCCCCCTACTTCGTCACCGATCCCGAGCGCATGGAAGGGATCCTCGACGAGCCCTTCATCCTGATCCACGAAAAGAAGATCTCCAGCATGAAGGACCTGCTGCCGGTGCTGGAGAACATCGCCAAGAGCGGCAAGCCGCTGCTGATCATCGCCGAGGACGTGGAGGGCGAGGCCCTGGCGACCCTGGTGGTCAACAAGATCCGCGGCACCTTCAAGTGCATCGCCGTCAAGGCCCCTGGCTTCGGCGACCGCCGCAAGGCCATGCTCGAGGACATCGCGATCCTCACCAACGGCCGGATGATCGCCGAGGAGCTCGGCATCAAGCTCGAGAACGTCACCCTGAACGATCTCGGCACCTGCAAGAAGATCATCGTCGACAAGGAAAACACCACGGTGGTCGAGGGCGCCGGCGGCAAGGCCGACATCGAGGGCCGCATCAAGCAGATCCGCGCGCAGATCGAGGAAACCACCTCGGACTACGACCGTGAGAAGCTGCAGGAGCGGCTGGCCAAGCTGGCCGGCGGCGTGGCCGTCGTCCAGGTGGGAGCCGCCACCGAGATCGAGATGAAGGAGAAGAAGGCCCGGGTCGAGGATGCATTGCACTCCACCCGCGCGGCCGTCGAGGAAGGCATCGTGGCCGGCGGTGGCGTCGCCCTGATCCGGGCGGCTGCCGCTCTGAAGAACCTTGATGTGCCCGAGAGCGAGTCCTTCGGCGTCCGCATCGTCCAGCGCGCCGCGGAAGAGCCCGCCCGCTGGATCGCCACCAACGCGGGCGCGGACGCGTCCGTCGTGGTCGACGCCATCAAGAAGGGCAAGGGGGCCTACGGATACAACGCCGCCAAGGGCGAGTTCGAGGACCTCATCAAGGCCGGGATCCTGGATCCCACCAAGGTGGTGCGCTCGGCGCTGCAGAACGCCGCGTCCGTGGCCGGCCTGCTGATCACCACCGAGGCCATGATCACCGACAAGCCGGAGAAGAAGCAGCCCGCTGCCCCGGCCATGCCGGAAGACTACTAGGAGCAGCGAGCTCCTTCTAGGCTCAGAAAAAAGGGGGGAGGACACGAGTCCTCCCCCCTTTGCGTGTCCGCCACCCTTGTGGAAGGCTTACCCGCTGTTGGCCGTTGCAGCTCCCCTTACACGAAGAACCTGACCATCGCCCCCGCAATCCCGGCTGCAACAGCCATTCCGGCAATTATTCCGCCAAGCCACCAGACGCATTACCGCCGCCCGGACACGTCCAGGAACATCTGCACCAAGGGTGTATTGACGTAGTAGTTGCTTCGCCCCGCCCGGAGTTTCTGCACGAAGTGGTGGCTTGCCAGTTCACCAAGGTATTTCGCGGCCGTCAGGCGAGACACGCCAAGGTCGTTCTTCACGAACTCGATCCGCGTGTAGGGATGGCGGAACAGGTTGTTCAACAGATCCTGAGAGTAGAGCCGTGGCAGTTCCTTGCGCAGCCGGAGCTTGACGTCGGCCATTCGTTGCGCGATGCCCTCGACCAGTTCCAGGGTGGTTTTCGACGACTCCGCTACGGCCTGCAGCATGTACACCACCCAATTCTCCCATGCACCGTCATCGCGTCCCGCTTGCAGCAGCCGGTAGTAGTCGGCTTTGTTGCGGATGATGTGGCGGCTGAGATAGAGGATGGGGGCATCCAGCAGTCCCGCGCGAGTGAGGTACAGCACGTTCAGGATGCGGCCGATCCGCCCGTTGCCGTCGGAGAAAGGGTGGATGCTCTCGAACTGATGGTGGATCAACGCCATCTTGATCAAGGGGTCAAGCCCGCATGCCTCGTCGTCGTTGACGAATCGTTCAAGGGCGGACATGTGCTCGGTGATTTCGCGCCGATCCTGGGGCGGGACGTACACGGTCTCGCCGGTCGTCTCGTTTCTTAGCACCGTGCCCGGCGTGACTCGGAAGCCCTCGTCGACGCCCTTGAGCAGGCGGAACATCTCGATCAGCGTATTGTTGCTGATGATGCCTTTCATCTGGCGCAGCCGTTCATGACCGAGTTTCAGCGTGGCGCTGTAGCGCGCGACCTCCTTGGTCGCGGCTGACCCGGAAGCTTCCGGAAACAGGGTCGCCCGGAACAACTCGTCCTGCGTGGTGACGATGTTCTCGATCTCGGAACTGGCCATGGCTTCCTGCAGGGAGAGGGTGTCGATCAGAATTGCGGGGTTGGGGATGCTGGCGGCGCGTCCCTTGAGCTCGGCTAGTGCCCGGTTGGCCAGAGCCAGGGCCTTGAGCACGGGCACCGTTTCCAGATTGGTGGAGGGGGGCAGAAGGGGAAGCAAAGAGGGCGATGCCAACATGGGTGCCTTCAGGTAAAGGAAACGCCGCTTTCTTAGCGCCTCCGGCGGGACATGTAAAGATCATACCATTTTCTTTACATGTTTTGAGGGAGTATAAAGACCTTTTACATGTCTCCTTCGCTCTTCCTCTCCCGGTTTCCACGCCTTCGCACAGGAAGATATCACCGACGCATCCGGCGTGATGCTCCCGGCCACGTGATCAGCCGTAGCCGAAGGGCCCGAGGGCGCTGAACATGACCTCCGTGTCCGGCTCTCGGCCGAACCAGGTGCGGAAGGACGCCGCGCCTTGGTGCACCAGCATGCCGATGCCCTCCACCGTCGGGCACCCTCGCCGCCTTGCCTCCCCGAGCAGCACGGTCTCCCGTGGCTGGTAAACGATGTCGTAGACGGCGTGGCGCGGCTCGAGGGGCGCGGGGTCGATGGGACACCCCTGAATGTCCGGAGCCATGCCGGCAGAGGTGCAGTTGATGACGAGGTCGGCTCCGCTTCCGAGTGCGGTGAACTCCGCCAGCGTGCTGGAGCGGACGGCGGTGCCCGCCGCGCTGTTTGCGGCGATGTCCCCTGCCAGCCTGCCGGCCTTTTCGGGGTCCCGGCCCAGTATGTTGAGTTCGGGAAGGTGGAAGGTCTCCTGTCCGCCCCCCGCCCCCGCGCAACGGCCCCGGGCCAGCGCGAAGGCCAGCGCCCTAGCGGCGCCGCCGGTTCCCAGGATCGTGACCTTCATGCCGTCCAGCTCAATGCCGGCCTGACGGAGGTTCAGCACGGCGCCCGTGGCGTCGGTGCTGGTCCCGATGAGCCGGTCGCCCTCCCAGTAGAGCGTGTTGACGCTGCCGGTGAAGCGGGATTCCTCGCTCAGCCCGTCGAGGTGCTCGACGACCGCTTGCTTGTGCGGGATGGTGACATTGGCGCCGAGGAACCCCAAGCCGCGCAGGCCCGCGATGACCTCCCTCAGAGCCTCGGGCGGGCACGGTAAAGGAACGTAGCAGGCGTTCAGACCCGCCGCTTTGATGGTGGCGTTGTGCATCACCGGCGACATGGAATGCTCCACCGGCCAGCCCAGCACTCCCAGAAGTTTAGTCTCCCCGTCGATCATGATGCCTGTGTGATGCCGGCGGGCGGCAGCCTGAACAGTGTCCGGGCGTTGCGGCTGGCGGTGCAGGCGATTTCCTCGACCTCGACTCCCCGGACCCAGGCCAGGGTCTCGGCCACGAACGCCACGTAAGCCGGTTCGTTGCGCCGCCCGCGCTTGGGCACCGGCGCCAGGAACGGCGCGTCGGTCTCGATGAGCAGCCGGTCCGGCGGCACCCAGCGGGCGATGTCGCGCAGTGCTTCGGCGTTCTTGAAAGTGACGATACCCGAGAAGGACAGGTAGAAGCCCAGGTCGAGAAATGTCCGCGCCGCTTCGGCGTCGCTGGTGAAGCAGTGGATCACTCCTTCCAGCCGGCCGCCGCCGCTGCGAATCGTTTCCGCGGCCTCGCGGTCCGATTCGCGGTTGTGCACGACGACGGGCAGCCGTGTCTCCACGGCTAGGCCGACGAAGCGCTCGAACATTTCCCTTTGGACCCGGCGGGGCGAGTGGTCATAGTGGAAGTCGAGGCCGGTCTCGCCGATGGCGACGACCTTGGGATGCCCGGCGAGGCCGCGCAACCGGTCCATGTCCTCCGCGCCCACGTCCTTGGCGTCGTGCGGGTGCATGCCGACGGTGGCGTAGAGGCCCTCGTGCTCTTCCGCCAGGCGCACCGCCAGTTCGTTGGTGGAGAGGTCTCCCGCTCCGCCGACGACGATCAGGGTGTCGACGCCCGCCTCCCGGGCCCGTGCCAACACCTCGTCGCGGTCTTCATCGAACTCTGCGGTCTGGATGTGGCAGTGGGTGTCGATGAGCGCCGGAGGCCGGGAATTCATCGGCCGTTCCCCCACACCTGGATTCCCGTCATCGCGCGAACCGTCCCCGCCACATGCTCAACGGGGTGCTTGCGCCCGCCACCCTCACCCCAACCCTCTCCCGGAGGGAGAGGGGGTCGGAGGCTCGGTTTCGGATCGATGACGGGCATTTTTCTGGCCACTGGTGCGGGTGTCCTGCTAGCGACTCCCGTCGCCGCCGTCTTCCGTCTCTTCGATCCGGGGGAAGAGGATTTCCGGCGGTTGGACCTGGTGTCCTTCGGGGAAGGAGCCGCCCCACTCGGCCTCGAACGTGTCGCTGGGTGGGAGTCCCAGGAGCCTTCGCACCGCGGCGCCCGTCTCCGGCAGGAAGGGGGCCAGCAGGTCGCCGGTGAGGCGCACGCTCTCCAGCACGTGGTGCAGGATCTCGCCCACCCGGGGCTTCTGGTCCGGGTCCTTGACGAGGGTGAACGGGGCCGTCTGCACGATGTACTGATTGGTCTTGTCCACCGCCTCGATGATCGACTCCAGGGCCCGGTGGAACGCCATCTCCTCCATGTGCCAGTCGACGTTGGCCGCTGCCGCCAGGAAGGCTTCCCTGAGCTCCCGGTCCTCCGGCCGCTTGCCGCTGCCCATGGGCTGGACCACGCCGCCGAAATACCGCTTCTGCATGGCCAGCACCCGGCTCACCAGGTTGCCGAAGTTGTTGGCGAGGTCGGCGTTGATCCGGTTCACGAACGCTTCCATGGAGAAGGTCGCGTCCTGGCCGAACACCATTTCCCGCAGCAGGTAGTAGCGGAACGCGTCCATGCCGTAGCGTTCCTTCATGTCTAGGGGGCGGATGACGTTGCCCAGGCTCTTGGACATCTTGCCCTTGTCCATGATCCAGTAGCCGTGGACGTTGAGCCGGTCGTAGAGCGGCAGCCCCGCGGCCATGAGCATGGTGGGCCAAAAGATCGCGTGAGGCTTGAGGATGTCCTTGGCGATGATGTGGTTACAGCGCGGCCAGTAGGCGTCGAAGGAATCCCCACCCTCGTGTTCCAGCGCGCTGACGTAGTTGATCAGGGCGTCGAACCACACGTAGGTCACGTAGTTGCCGTCGAAGGGCAGCGGGATGCCCCATTGCAGCCGGCTCTTGGGCCGGGAGATGCACAGGTCTTCCAGGGGCTCGCGCAGCAGCGACAGCACCTCGGTGCGATACCGCTGGGGCGTGACGAACCCAGGCTTCTCGTTCAGGTGCTTGAGGAGGCGGTCCTGGTACTTGCCCATGCGGAAGAAGTAGTTCTTCTCCTGGATGTAGGCGGCCTTGATCTGATGGTCCGGACACTTGCCGCCCAGCAGTTCCTTCTCGGTGAAGAAGCGCTCGCAGCCGTAGCAGTAGTACCCGCCGTACTCCCCGAAGTAGATGTCGCCGGCGTCGTAGATCTCCTGCAGGATCCGGCTCACCGTGGCCTTGTGGTAGTCGTCGGTGGTGCGGATGAAGTGGTCGTAGGCGATGCCGCAGGTGTCCCAGGTGGAGCGGAACAGCGCGCTGATGCGGTCCGCGTACGCCTTGGGGTCGACGTCGTCCTCGGCCGCCGCCTGGGCGATCTTGTCGCCGTGCTCGTCCGTGCCGGTGAGGAAATACGCGTCCCTGCCCCGCATGCCGTGGTAGCGTTTCAGCGTGTCGGCGATGATGGTCGTGTAGGTGTGCCCGAGGTGCGGCTGGGCGTTCACGTAGTAGATCGGCGTGGTGAAGTACATGCGGTCCATGGCGTTGTCCGGAGTCCCTTCCGGTCCCTTCAATTCAATAGCATGGGAATGAAGCCCTCCAGAACCATGCGCCGGTTGTAGTTCCGGTGAATGGCCCTGGTCGCGTTGTCGATCTCGGCCAGGGCGGCCGTCGATCGCTGCACCCGGCCGGCCGCGGCGGCTCGCTGGAGCGGCTCGAGCAGGTCCCGGTTGTATACCGTCGTGGCGGAGCCCGTGACCTGCAGCACCATGACGTCGCGCATCCACCCCTTGACCCAATCCAGGAACCTGAGCGCCTGTTCCCGGTCGCCGCCCATCTCCTCGGCCAGCGCCGTGATCCCGCGCATGTCGCCGGGCGAAAGCGCCGACAGCCGCCGGAAGCACTCCTGCCGCCGGTCCAGCCCCTCGGTGTCGTCCTTGGCCAGGGCCTTGCCGAGGCTGCCGTAGCTCACCGCGGCCAGCAGCAGCGCCCGGTCCTCGGGTACATCCCTGCGCCGGGCCACGACCGCGGCCGCCTGTTCCACCGTCAGCGGCGAGAACCGGATCTGCAGGCAGCGGGACAACACCGTCGGAAGGACGCCGCCGGTGCTCTCGGTGACGAGGATCAGCAGCGAGTGGTCCGACGGTTCTTCCAGCGTCTTGAGCAGCGCGTTCTGGGCGTGCAGGTTCATGAGCGTCAAAGGGTCGACGATGGCGACCTTCTTCCTTCCGTTGAAGCGGTGCAGCGCCAACTGCCGCTGCAGCTCCCGCACCTGCTCGATGGTGATGTCGCGCTTGCCCTTGCGCTGCTCCAGCCAGTGCACGTCCGGGTGGTTGCGATCGTCGATGCACCGGCAGCTCGTGCACTCGCCGCAGCCGTCCGCGTCGCCTTCGGGGCATTGAACCGCCGCCGCCAGGGCGGTGGCCACGGTCCTCTTTCCGGTGCCCTCCGGGCCGACGAAGAGGTAGGCGTGGTGGAGCCGGTCGCGGGCCACGGCGCGCCGCAAGAGCTCGATCTGCCCGCGGTGGCCCGCGATGTCCTCGAACCGCAGCATCACTTCATGTCCCGCCTCTCGCCGTCCGCGTGAAGCCGTTCGTCGATGATCCGCCGCATCTCTTCCTGGGTCTCCATCGCCGGACAGGCGGTGGAGACCACCACGCAACGCGACGGTTCCGCCTCCGCCAGCTCGAGGAAACCCTCGCGTACCCGGCGCTGAAAGGCGATCCCTTCGGCCTCGAACCGGTTCTCGCGCGCTCCCTGGCCGTCCTGCCGGTCGGCGGCACGGGCCAGCGCCACCTCCACGGGACAGTCCAGGACGATGGTGAGCTCGGGCATGGTGCCGCCCGTCGCCACGAGGTTCAACCGCCGCAGCATCTCCAGGTCCATGCCACGGCCGTGGCCCTGGTAGGCAAGGGTCGAATCCGCGTAACGGTCCGACACCACCAGCTTGCCCTGTTTCAGCGCGGGCCTCACGACCTCGCGGACGTGCTGCGCGCGGTCCGCCAGGATCAGGAACAGCTCGGTTTCGTCCGAGAGGGACTCGGGGCGGCCTTCGAGGAGGAGCTTCCGGAGCTGTTTTCCCAGCGGCGTATCCCCGGGTTCGCGGGTCAGCAGCCGGGGCATGCCGCGAGCTTCCAGGTACTCGTCGAGCAGGCCGACCTGTCGCGATTTCCCCGACCCGTCTCCCCCCTCGATGGTCACGAAACGCAGCATCCCACGCCTTTGCAGGATATTATTACACGAGAAAGAGACGGCTTCCCAACCGGCCGCCACGGGCGCCGGTGTTGCCATCCGGGTGCCGCTTCTGGTAGCGGTGGGCGGGGCGGAGGAACGGTGAGGCGGTCGTGTGGAAACGGCTGCGCCGTCCCGGACAGGAGTGTCACATGCGTGGAACCACACCCAGACGAATGCAGGGAATGGCCGACCCGGTGCTGGCCTCCATGGTTCATGACATGGGGCTGGAGGAGGTGCCTCACTACGCCAGCCGTTCGGAAAAGGTGAACGCCTACACCCGACGATGGGTGGAGAACGCCAAGTTCCGCGACGGCCCGGTGAATCCGCAACGGGTGGAGGTCACGGACCGGGCCGCCATGACCGCACGGATCAAGGCCAAGGCGCGCGAGTTGGGGGCGGACCTGGTGGGGGTCTGCCGGCTGACGCCGTCCATGGTCGATCTCGGCGAGGAGGTTCCCCACGAGTTCGTGATCGCGGCCTGCATCTCCGAGGACTACGACAAGGTGCTGGAGGGCGCGGACGCGGTGGAGGAAGAGGCCATGAGGGTCTACGCCGCGTGCTCCGACCTGTCCACCGAGCTGGCGGCCTACATCCGCGACCTGGGCTATCCCGCCTGGGCTCATCACAACGGCGTCCGGGAGGTGCAGGCCATCCCGGTCTTCTACCAGGTAGGGTTCGGCGAGCTCGGCCGGCACGGCAGCCTCATCAACGAGAAGTACGGAGCGGACTTCCGGCCCGGGATGGTCACCACCGATCTGCCCCTGGACGTGGACCAGCCGCGCGAGTTCGGCGTCCAGGATTTCTGCATGAACTGCAACGTGTGCATGCAGAACTGTCCGGGCGACGCGATTCCCCAAGACCACGTGGTCACCGACGGCATCAAGCGCTGGTTGATCGACCTGGAGAAGTGCTACCCGTACTCCCGCCTGCGCGACGAGTACTGCCACCTGTGCGTTGACGTCTGCCCCTACAACGTGCGCAGCCACCGCACCACGTTCAAGGCCTTCATGAAGGAACGCAAGCGCGTCGGCTACAAGACCCCGAAGTACTGAAGGCGCTCCCGTGGACAAGTTCTACCTGCAGGAGCACAGGCCGGACGGCGAGGTCAGCACCGTCGGACTGTTCTACTCCCGCCGGGAAGTGGAGGAAGTCATCGCCCAACTCCGCGAGTTGCCCGAGAAGCAGGGCTGCGAATACGTCCTGGTCCCGCCCCCCGACGACCCGTCCCAAACCAAACCCTCTCCCTCTGGGAGAGGGTGGCCGAAGGCCGGGTGAGGGCCCCCGAGGCTCCCTCACCCGGACCCTCACCCCGACCCTCTCCCAGAGGGAGAGGGGGATGGGTTTGACACGGGTTGGAAAGCGGGAATCCAGGAGCAGTGCCGGAATCCGGGAGCAGTGAGGCAACCGCGGTCACAACCCCAGGTTGGCCGGCGTCACGACCGAGCGCAGCGTGTGCGTGCGGTAGCCGCCGTTCCGGGGGTAGCGCGGGTCCCGCCTGCTCGTCCTGGCGGTTATGCTGATCCGTAGCTGCCGTATCCGGGCCGCCACGGTCGTGGCGTTGCCGGCGGCGTCGAGGTATTCCACGGCGAACCCCTCGATGTCCTCGGCCAGGGGCTGCCCTCCGCCGCCGGTGTCGCGCCTGAGTTTCAGACCGTCGCTGTCGTGAAAATAGACGACCCGTTCGTTGGCGTCGCCCAGGTCTCCGTCGCCGTTGCGGTCGGCGGCGATAACCAGGCGCGCGGGGTCGTAGGTCAGCCTGGCGAACCCGGCCCGCGCGGGATCGTATCCGGCGGTCCGAGCTTCCCGGATCACCATGGTCATGGCCGCCCGGGCGTTCTGTTGCATGGCGCTGATCTGTTCCTGCAGGTCGTCGGCGGTGAGCTGGCCGGTAAAGCTCGTGGCCACGGCCGCGAGCAGTATTCCCTGGATCGCCAGGACCACCAGCAGCTCGAGGAGGGTGAACCCGCGGGCGCCCTGCCCTCCCGCCGGCGGTGTTCGAAACCAGCGCGGCATCACCGGTCCAGCAGGGTCCGGAGGGCCACCGAGCGCGCGTCGCGCTCCCAGTACACCGTTACCGTGACGGTGCTCAGGCCGCCTTCCGGCACGCCCGGCCGGATGTCGGTGACCCGCTTGAAGCGGGGAAAACCGGGCAGCGTCCCGTAGCCCTCCGTGGCCGGCGCCACGCCTCCGGCGCCGAGTCCCTTGAGGGCCTCGATCCGGTCCTGCGCCAGCAGGGTGGCGACCCCGTGGTCCCGGCTCTGGAGGTTGCCTTCGATAACGCCGACGGCGAGACGGCCGATGCCCAGCAGGCCCGTGGACAGGATCACCATCGCCACGAGCAGCTCGATCATGGAAAAACCCCCGCGGGACGGACGCCGCCGCTCCATGCCCGTTCCCTTCACCGGATCCGCACCCGGCCGGCAATGCTGATGCTGATGCGCTTCGCGCCGGCGGCGTTGCTGAGGGTAATGGTGGCGAGGCTGCTGGCGGTACCCCTGGGACTGAAGACCGGATTGTTGGTGGAGGTCATCACCACGTCCGGGTAGTCGTCCCGCAGGTCCCTGGTCAGCGTCCATTCGCCGGGATCGGCGGCGCCGTCGTTGTCCGTGTCGTCGAGGATCCGGTACCGGTGGTCGTCGAGAAAGAAGATCCGGTGCCGGTTGTTTCGTTGGATGGCCTTCATGCGCGCCCACATGAGATCCCCGGTGAGTTGCCGCACCGCGCCGTTGAGGCGATGCCGTGGCATTACCTTCAGGTAGCCCGGCACGGCGACGGCGAGCATGATTCCGGCCAGGGCCAGGGTGACCAGTTGGCCCAGCAACGAGAATCCGGCGGTCGGGTTCGGCGCTTGCGGCATCGGCGTACCCGTCTTCAGTGTGTCCGGAACAGGGCGCCCAGGCACAGGAACGGGGCGAACGGCAGGGGCGTGGTCAGCGACACGTCCCTTCGCAGGACCATGAGCACGATGCCGCAGAAGGTTCCGGTGAGGGCGCTCAGGAACAGAATGCCCGGGACCCCTTCCCAGCCGACGAAGGAGCCGATCATCGCCAACAATTTGACATCGCCGCCCCCCAGGCCCTCCCTTCCGGTCACCGCCCGGTAGCCGCGCGCAGTCGCCAGCAGGACCCCGGCGCCGAACAGCGCGCCCAGCAGCGAGTTCAGCGGCGACGGCCATGGCCGAATCGAGAAGGCGGGGGCGCACCACGACAGAACGAACGCCCAGGCCGTGCCGTAGACGCTGATGACGTCGGGGATGATGCCGGTCTCGAAATCGATGACGGCCGCCGCCAGCAGCGCGCCGGCGAAGGAAAGCCGGGCGATTAGGGGCGGTCCGGGGCCGAACCGGCGGTAGAACGCGAGCGTCAGGGCGCCCGAACCCAACTCGACCAGGAAATAGCGTGGAGAGATGGGGGCGGCGCAATGGATGCAGCGTGCCCGCAGCAGGAGGTAGCTCGCAAGGGGGACCATGGCACGGAGCGGAAGCCTCCGGTGGCAGGAACGGCAATGGGACGCGGGCACGAGGACCGACTCGCCGGCGGGGAGCCGGGTGATGCAGACGTTCAGGAAACTGCCGAGGCAGGACCCGAGAACGAAGAGGAGAAGGGCGCGCACCAGCTCCAGTGCCGCGATCGCCGTCGTTCCGCCCATGAACGAATAGTCGGCACCGGGCAGCCAAACCTTAGGGCCTAGACCCTCACCCGGCCTTCGGCCACCCTCTCCCAGAGGGAGAGGGGAAGAATTGGGCATCTCCCTCTGGGAGAAGGCTAATCTGACTCCCTCTTCCTCTGGGAGAGGGTTGGGGTGAGGGTCCTAGGGTCTATCTTGCAACTCGAGCCATCGCCGGATCAGCGGAAAGACCTCCTTGCGGGCGTTCCTTCCGAGAATCAGGTCGAAGTGCCCGTAGCGGGTGTCCTCCTCGGGGTCCGACCAGAAGATCATGAGGTCGCGGTCCTCGGAGGCAAGCTCTGAGTAGACCGTTTTCAGCGCTTCCGGGGGTGCGATGGGGTCGGCCGCGCCTCCTACCAGGAGCACCGGAACGCGGATGTTGGACAACCCATCGCGGTAGCTCACGGAGCCGTCCGCGGACACGAACTCGTCCCTGTCGACGATCGTGGTCAGTTGATCCAGGACGCCGGGATTGACCGGGATCAGGAGGGTCTCCTGCAACTGCTGCGCGACCGTCGGGTCCATGTTCCTGGGGTTGTAGAACACGTCCTTGAGCCCGGGAAGCAGGAAGAGGTAGCGGTTCAGCCCGGATGAGCTCCAGTAGAGCAGCGCGTTACGCAGCGTGGGGTTGCGGTCCAGCCTGAGCAGGATGTCGAGCCCGTCCTGCTCGGGGCTGTCGAAGGACATGGGTGAGGCGATGCCGACGATACCGGCCACGCCGTGTTCCGGGACAGTGCCGGCGTGGGCGAAGGCCAGAGCCCCGCCCAGCTCGTAGCCCACCACGAAGACCTCGGCCTCGCCGGTGGTCTTCCTGACGTATTCGAGGACCGCGGGAAAGTCATCGTTCAGGATGTTGTCGAGGGTCCAGGGCTTGTTGCCCCAACCCAGGGGGTTGAGGCTCCGGCCCGTGCCGCGCAGCGACAGGTTCCAGACGTCGAACCCCGCCTCCGCCAGGTATCGGGCCAGACTGGCCCGGCCGTAGTCGAGGAAGCCGCTGTTCACCAGCAGGCCGTGGATGAGGATCACGGGACGCGGGTGGCGCAGGTTCTTGTTGAGGCGGAAACGCTTGGCTGAGATCTCGAACTTCGTGTCCGTCACCGCCCAGTGGCGCTCCCAGGTCACGTACTCGTCGTCCAGGGAGGCCGCCGCCACGGTTCCCGCCATGAGGCACAGCAGGGCCGCCGCCAGGAAGGCGCGGAAGTCCCGCTTCCGGCAGCCGACGGGGTCGGATGCGGCGGACGCTTCACCCCGAGTACGGCGAGACGGGTGTGATGTTCCGGTAGTCCACCGGCAAAGGCTCGACGTGGATGTTGGCATCGATCTCGGCCATGCGTGCTTCGGTCAACGGGTTGCCGAAGGTTTCGTTGCGGAGCCTCAGGTGCGCGATGGCCTTCTCCACAGCGCCGCCGGAGTAGGAGGTGTAGGGGAGCTCGAGGAGCCGGTTCCCCATGTAGAAAATGGCCTCCCCGGCCCACCATCGTAGCGGGGCCGCCTCCAGCGCGGCGATGCGCTTTTCGAGCACTACGTCCGTCTTGATCCGCGTCATCGCAACTTCACCGGAACCCGCCGATTCCAACGTAAACCATGTACCCGGTCTGTACCCATTGTCCCCCTCTCCCTCCGGGAGAAGGCCGGGGTGAGGGCGCCCGTCTGCAAGCACCCCGTTGTCCAGGGCAGGGTGATTGTATATAGACCCATTCGAAAGGGTCAAGGACCGTCCGGCCGGCGGGCGCGGCAAAGTCCGCCGACACCCCGGCGATCGAGGAGGGAGAACACAACCATGCGTGCGAGCACCGAGAGGAAGATGAAACGCTGGCAGGAGCAACGCTGGATACTCGATCAGGTCATCAAGGTGAGCGGCCTCGACTTCGACCAGGGACGCTCGCACAAGATGCTGCGGAACTGCGGCCCGGGCATCGCCGGGGAGTTGCGGGGTATCGGCCAGCGGGTGCAGAAGTTCACCGATTTCCCGCGCGAGTTCTCCCGCGCCGCTCACGGCCGCGAACAGAGGGGACGGGCCGCCGAGGCGCTGGGGCACACCGTGGAGGCGCGCGAACACTACTACGTGGCGGCCACCTACTACACCGCCGCCCAGTGGGGCATCTACGAGGACGGAAACCCGAAGCGCATGGCCTGGGCGGAGAGCAAGCGGGACTGCTACGACCGCTACATTCGCTTCGCGGACCATCCCATCGAGCGTGTGGACCTGCCGGTGCCGGGCGGGAAGATGGCGGCGCTGCTGCATTTGCCGCACAAGCCGGCGCCCGGAGAGCGGTTCCCCTGCATCCTCTATCAGCCGGGCATGGACGGGGTGAAGGAGGACAATCCGCTAATGGGCGACCCGTTGCTCCAGCGTGGGCTGACGGTCCTTTCCATCGACGGGCCGGGGCAGGGGGAGACCCGCGAGCGCGGCATCACCTGCACCGCCTCCAACTGCGAGGACGGCGCCAAGGCGGCCTACGCCTTTCTCAAGACCCGCCCCGAGATCGACGGCGACCGCGCGGCCGTTTACGGCTCCAGCATGGGCTCCTACTGGGGCACGCGCATGGCCGCGGCCGTGCCCGAGTTCAAGGCCTGCGCGGTGGTGGGCGTGTGCATGGAGCCCACACAGTACACCATCTTCAACACCGCCGCGCCGACCTTCAAGCTCAACTACATGTACATGTCCGGCTACGACGACGAGGCGGAGTTCGACGAGTTCTGCAAGACACTGACCCTCGAGGGGGTGGCGGCCAGGATCCAATGTCCCTACATGGTCGTGGCGGGCGAGGACGACGAGCTCTGTCCCATCGAGTACGCTTACGAGGTCGTGGACGAGGCCACCTGCCCCAAGGTGCTCTACGTCTACGAGGGCGAGCGCCACTCGCTCCGCAACCCGGCGGCGCGCACCATCGTCGTGGACTGGCTCAAGGACTGCCTGGACGGCAAGCCGGTGACCTCGGAGAGGGTCTACGTGGAAATGAGTGGCAAGGAGACCCGGTCACCGTTCTGACGTGCGAAGTAAAATGCCGGCGGGCGCACTCGGGACTCACGCGGGGGCGGCCTGCCTGGTGCGCTCGCGCAGGACGCCTATCTCTTCTCGCATTTCGCCCATCTCCTTGCGGAGACTGGTCACGTCTTGTCGCACTTCGCGCACTTCTTCACGCACGTCGCGCACTTCTTCACGCACTTCGGAAATACGCTGGCCGACCTCGACAAAACGCCGGTCCACCTCTGTGAAACGATGATCCACGTGGGCGAAACGGATGTCCATTTCCCTGAACAGGTCTCTGCGGAGGCCCTGTATCATCCTGCCCAACGCCACCCCGACGCCCACCGCCGACACCACCACTGACACAATGATGGCGATTGCCGAAATATCGACGTTCATCTACCGACCCTTCCTATTTGAACCTTTCAATACAAAAACTGCCTGATCCGGTCAACAAGGCGCGGCTACCCTAATCAACAAGGGGTTTCCTTGACAGGTTTCGCCGAACGTGGTTCATTCTGCCCTAGCCTCAGACTGGCGAAGCTTCGCCGAGACGGATCCTTCACCCGTTCAAGAAGCAAATTTCCGGCCAAGTCCCGCGGGCTGCAAATCAATTCATACACGAGGAGAGTTCGTCCCATGCAGATGTTCATTGCAGGCGAGTACACGGATACCGCAAGCGGCGAGACCACATCCATCTACAACCCGGCCACCGGCGAGTTGGTGGACACGGTTCCCAAGGGCACGGCGGAAGACGTCCAGAGGGCCGTGGCGGCCGCGAAAGAGGCGGCGGTGGAATGGGGCAAGTTCGCCCCCTCCAAGCGCGGCGAGTGCCTGTCCGAGGCCGCGCGTCTCGTGCTGGATAACGAGAAGGAGCTGACCGAGCTGCTTACCAAGGAGCAGGGCAAGGCACACCGGGAATCGGTGCTGGAGATCCGCCGTTTCACGCACACCCTGGAGCATTACGCCGGCATGGCCAAGACCCTGCGCGGCGGCTACGTCAAGCTCGCCGACGGCCGCTACGGCCTGATCATGCACAAGCCCATGGGCGTGGTGGGCTCCATCGTGCCGTGGAACTTCCCGGTGTCGCTGATGGGCAACAAGGTGGGACCGGCGCTGCTCGCCGGCAACGCCATGGTCATCAAGCCCGCCAGCACCACGCCGCTGACCGCTACCCGTTGCGTCGAGCTGGTGCAGCAGGCCGGGCTTCCCAAGGGCACCATCAACATGGTCACCGGGCCGGGCGGCGCCGTGGGCGAAGAGATCCTGCGCAACCCGGTCATCCGCAAGGTGGGCTTCACCGGCGCCACCGACACCGGCAAGCGGATCATGGAAGTGGCCTCCCAGGAGGTCAAGCGGGTCACCCTGGAGCTGGGCGGCAGCGACCCCATGATCGTGTGCAGTGACGCCAACATCGACCGGGCCGTGAGCGCGGCCTCGGTGGGCCGGTTCTTCAACTGCGGCCAGGCCTGTCTGGCGGTGAAGCGCCTCTACCTGTACGACGAGATCTACGACGAGTTCGTCGGGAAACTGGTGGAGAAAGTGCGCAAGCTGCGGGTGGGCAACGGCCTCGCCAAGGGCACCATGCTCGGACCGCTGCACACCAATGGACAGCGCGAGGAGGTGGAGGAGCAGGTGGAGGACGCGGTGCAGAAGGGCGCCAAGGTGCTGGTGGGCGGCGACCGCCCCAAGGGCGACGAATTCGACAAGGGCAACTTCCTGAACCCGTCCATCGTGGTGGACGTGGACCCCACCTCCAAGCTGCTGACCGACGAGGTGTTCGGTCCGGCCCTGCCGGTGGTGCGAATCAAGAACCTCGAGGAGGGCTTGACGCTGGCCAACGATTCCATCTTCGGGCTGGGCTCCTCGGTGTGGACCCAGGACGTCGACAAGGCCATGTACGCGGCCGAGAAACTCGACGCCGGCTACACCTGGGTCAACTCGGCGCAGATCATCTACGACGAGCTTCCCTTCGGCGGCGTCAAGCAGAGCGGCGTCGGCAAGGAGCACGGCAACGAGGCGGTGGAGCACTACAGCGAGGTCAAGTCCGTGGTCATGGCCACGGAGCAGACTTCCGAGATGGTGGGCGGCGAATAGTCCGAACCCACGCCGCGGGAGTGGGGAGTGTATAGGGGCGGGTTTCAAACCCGCCTGTCTCTAGTTTGACACCGACACGCTAGCATGCGTTGTCATCGCCAATAGTCACATAACTCATCGGTTTCACGATGAAAAACATACTGCCAAAGCAAGCCGGCGGTGTGCTCCAGTGCGCCTCGTTTTCTTCTCTTGTGTTGACTTTCGGGTTGACTGTTGGCATGATGCCCCGATGGAAACACGACACGTCTCCGCAAAGAACACCGCCAGGGTCAAGCTCACCCTGACCAAGAGGACCGTAGATTCTCTCGATCCCGAAGACAACCCCTGGATCGCCTGGGACGACAAGCTTGTGGGCTTCGGTGTGCGCGTGCATCCCTCGGGCGCAAAGGCTTACCTTGTAAACTACCGCGCCGGCGACGGCGGGCGCAAGGCGCCCAACAAGCGGGTGGTGGTGGGCCGCGCCGGGCGGATGACTCCGGACCAGGCAAGGCGGCGGGCGCAGGAGCTTCTGGGGCGCGTAGCCTCGGGCGAGGACCCCGCAGGAGAGCGTGCCGAGGCGCGGGGGCTGCCGAGGCTCGGAGAGGCGTGCGAGGACTACATGAAGGCCGGCCACGGCTGGGCCGAGAGCACGGAGCGGGGCTATCGGCGGTATGCGGAGCTGTATCTCGGCGACTGGCTCTCCCGCCCCCTCGATTCCATCACTCGCCGGGACGTGGAGGGCCGCTTCCGGCTTCTCACGGAGCGGCACGGGGAGATGCCCGCCAACCAGTGTCTGTCGTTCCTGCGCTCGGTGTACCGGCGGCCGTGCGTGGACTTTGAGGGTCTTCGGAACCCCGTGGATCAATGGCTTGCGGGCGGGGGACGCTACCACCGGAAGACGAGGAAGCGGATATCGTCACCGGCGGAGGTGCTGCCGTGCTGGCGCAAGGGGATAGAGGCAGTGGTGGGGAACCCGGTGCGCCGGGACGCGTTCCTGTTCGGGCTCTACACGGGGATGCGGCGGGGAGAGATCCTGGCGCTTCGGTGGGAGCGGGTGGACCTGGACAAGGGGCTCTTCCGGGTGGAGGAGACGAAGACCGGAGTACCGCTGGAGCTGCCGGTGACGCGCCAACTCGGGGAGATTCTGGCGCGGCGGCGGACGGAGGTCAACGCGATGCCCGAGAAGCTTCACGGCTGGGCGTTCCCGTCGCGGTCAAGCGAGTCGGGGCACGTGGAGGAGCTTCAGGCGTACTACGAGGCCATCGGGCGGGCGGGCGGCGCCAAGTTCTGGTTTCACGCGCTGCGCAACTCCTTCATCACGGTGGCGGAGCGGGAACTGATGCTGCCACGGTCGTTGACGAAGCGGCTGGTGAACCACGCGCGGCCCGGCGACGTGACGGAGGGGTACGCCGCGGACTGGACGGTGGAGCAGCTTCGGGAGCCCGCGCAACGGATAGCTGACCGCATCGATGATCTTGTTGGGTCGGACGAGGCAGTGGCGCAGGCTCGCATGCAGGCAGGATGAGATGCGGCGGGCGTGAGGTTCGCTGTAACGCCGCCCCTCCGGCGCCTTCAGTGATGCGGGCGCCGCCGGGGAATATCGTAGGGTCGAGAGATGAAACCTTGGGTTCGTATTTCCGCAAACCTTTCACTCACCGCTGCTGAAGTGTGGGCGGCAGTCGCCTGGGCGTGGGGGAGCCGGTGGGAAATTCTGGAACAGACAGGCCCGCCGGAGCATGTGGCCTTCATCAGCATTTCCGACTGCTGGTCGCGCCGGGGCGCGAGGGTCCCATCAGCCCGGACCCAGGCCGAGGAGCTTCCTGGCGTTGCCGTGCGCGATCTTTTCCTTCGTGGGCCGGGGGAGGTCCAGCGAACGAAGCCAGTCCGCGCCGGCCTTGTTCCCGGCGAACGGATAGTCGACCGCGAACATCACGCGGTCCTCGCCCATCACGGACAGGAGCAGCGTCAACAGTTCCCCGCGGAAGAACGCGCTGGTGGTCATCCAGAAGTTGTCGTGGAGATACTGCTGGACGGGTTTTTTCAGCCTTCTTTTCGTGGCCTTGGCCAGATCGCCTCCGAACCGCCAGTAGTAGAAGGGAAGCCCTTCGCCCATGTGGCCGACGATGACCTGGAGGTCGGGGAACTTGTCGAAAACCCCGCTGACGATCATCCGCAGGCATTGCAGGGCCACTTCCTGGTGCCAGCCGTAGCCCGGACCGCCGAGGATCTTGCTGACCCAGGCGTCCCCCAGCCCCGAGTAGTAGAGGTCCATGATCTCCGGCGACGGAGAAGCCGGGTGGATGTAGACGGGCACTCCGAGCGCTTCGGCCCGGGCCAGCACGGGCTCGAAGGCGGCGTCGTCGAGGAACCTGCCGCCGATGGCTCCATAGGTCATGCAGCCGACCAGGCCGTCATCGCGGACGGCCCGCTCGAGCTCGTCCGCGGCTGCTTGCGGCTCGCGCATCGGCAGCGCGGCGAAGGCGCGGAAACGATCCGGGTAGGCCGGGATGACCTCCCTTGCGATCCAGGTGTTGATGGCGCGGGCGAAATCGACGCCCTCGGCGCCGGGCAGCTCCTGCGCGCCCGGCGTCATCGCCGAAAGGACCTGCATGCCGATGCCCGCCTGGTCCATGGCCGCGATGCGGCCGGCGGTCACGTCGGTTATGACTTCGATGAACTTGGGATTCGGAAGCTTGATGCCGTTAAGCCTCAGAAGCTCGGGAGCCGCATAGTGTTCCTCCAACCCGATCAGGAACAGGTCGTCGTCCGCGGCCGAGGCGGCTGCCGCCGCGCTCCAGGGCAGCGTGGACCCGGCCGCTGCCGCAACGCCCAGGGCCATGGCGCGTGTCAGGAAAGCGCGCCGGCTCATGGCGCCGTCGCCAGCCCGGCCGTTGAGGCGGGTCTGCTCGTCAGTCATCGCGGATGCTCCTTTCCCGGGATTCCCGGCCGGCAGCGGCGCCGGGGGGCGCGACAACCGGCTGAAGCAATGCCTTGTTCGTTATCGAGGGATCGGGCGGGTCTTTCACGGCGGTCATCGGCGCGAGTGCCGGGAAGCCTGGGAGAAGGTGTCCGCCCGTCCTTCTCCCAGGACCTCTCGTCGACTTGCTCCTTCTCCCTCCGAGGGAAGCCGGCAGTGAGGAAACCGCTGTTGGACTACCCGCCCGGCTTGTCGAGGCGGGCTCGCGTTGCCGGCCCCTACCAGCGAACGGTTCCGCCCAGCATCACTCCGTGCTCGGGCGGCCCGCCGCCGTCCGCCGTCTCCACCCGGCGCGTGGCGTCGAGACTGAGCTCGAAGCCTGACGCCACCGAGGCGAGCCGCCAGCCCATGCGGTACTCCCGCGCGCTGTCCGACACCCCGAACCCGAGGTTCGGCGTCCCGGTGAAGCGCCCGCCCAACACCGCCATGCCGTAGCCCACCTCCGCGTCCAGCCGCCCCGACCGGGCCGCATCGCCGTCCGCCGCTCTCAGCCCCTGAGCCTCCGGCATCGCCCACAGCGTAAGCGTAACGAACACCCCATCTTCCTACCCCCGGTGAGTCGGGGGTAGGCTGGCCCTCCAAGTACAGGAAGGAGGGCAAGGCAATGGATGATCTTGACCGGAGTGTCGAGGAAGAGCTGGACCGGGAGGAGGCGGCGGGCGGGGACACGGCGGTTGTCCGGCCGCCGGCGACGGCTGGGGATCGGCGATGGACGGACGAAGAGAAGGCGCAGGTGGTCCGGGAGTGTTGCTGGCCTGGGGTGAAGGTGGGGGAAGTGGCGCAGCGCCACGGGTTGTCGGTCAGTCAGGTGAGCGCATGGCGAAAGCTGGCACAGCGGGGCAGGCTGACGCCGCCGGGTTCGGGGGCGGCGGGAACCTTGGCTGAGGCGCAGGCGGAGCGGAGCCAGGCAGGGATCAAGGCCGGGGTGGCGGCGCCCGGGAGCGTTCCTGCCTTCGCCGAGCTGGAGGTGGTGGAGGAGCCAACGGCGGTGGGTTCGGTGTCGATCGAGGCTCGGGGAGTGACGGTACGGCTTGAGGGGGCCATCGGCGCGGTGCGGATCGCCGAGATAGCCTCGGCGCTGCGGGGTCTGCGATGACAGCTCCGGGGTCGGGGACGCGGGTGGTGGTGGCGACGATGCCTGTGGACTTCCGCAAGGGTCATGACGGGTTGGCGGCGGTGGTGGAGCAGGAGCTGGGACTGGACCCGTACAGCGGGGTGGCGGTGGTGTTCCGGCCGCGGCGGCTGGACCGTGTGAAGGTGCTGTGGTGGGACGGGACGGGGCTGGTGTTGGCGTCGAAGCGTCTGGAGCAGGGGCGGTTTGCGTGGCCCGGGGTGCGGGACGGGGTGATGCGGCTTACGGGGGCGCAGTTCGAGGCGTTGTTCGAAGGGCTGGACTGGCGTCGGGCGTGGGCGCCGCGGGTGCGGCGGCCGCGTACGGCGGCGGGGTGAGCGGAGGCGTTTTTTGTTGCTAAGTGCCTGATTTTATGGTACTATTCTTTTCATGGATGTCAACCTCGGCAAGGCCGGTCTTTCTTCTCTCGCGCCCCCCTTGCGGGCGCTGTTCGAGGGGCAGCAGGCGGCCATGGAGGCGCTTCGCACCGAGAACGCTTCCCTCTCCGACCGCAACCACCATCTCGAAGACCTGAACCATCATCTTGAAGACGTGAACCGCCGCCTCGAGCACCTGGTGCGGGAGCTCAACCGGGCGGTGTACGGCAAGAAGTCCGAGAAGCTCCATCCCGACCAGTTGCAACTGGCGTTCGAGGACCTCGAAGCGGCCGTGGCCGAGGCGGCGGAATCCGCGCCGGCGCCGGCCAGGGGGACGCCTCGCCGGAAGCGTTCGGCTCCCGAGCGCAACATCGGCCATCTGCCGGCTCATCTGCCCCGGTCAGAGCGGGTGATCGAGCCCGAGAGCACGCAGTGTCCATGCGGCTGCGGCGAGATGACCCGGATCGGGGAAGACCGCACCGAGCGGCTGGACATCGTGCCGGCGCAACTCCAGGTGATCGTCACGGTGCGGCCCAAGTACGCCTGCCGGGTGTGCCAGGAAGGCGTCACCCAGGCCGAGGCGCCGGCGCACCTGATCGAGGGCGCGCTGCCGACCGAAGGGGCCATCGCCCACGTGCTGGTGTCGAAGTACGCCGACCACTCTCCGCTCTACCGCCAGTCCCGGATCTACGCCCGCTCGGGGGTCGATCTTCACCGCTCGACGCTGGCCGGGTGGGTGGGCGCGGCGGCGTTCCACCTCAAGCCGGTGGTGGACCGGCTGGCTTGGCATCTGAGACGGTCGGGGAAGCTGTTCATGGACGAGACCCGGGCTCCGGTCCTCGACCCCGGACGGGGCAGGACCAAGACGGGGTGGCTGTGGGCGCTGGCCCGGGACGACCGAAGCTGGGGAGGGCCGGACCCGCCCGGGGTGGTGTACTTCTACGCTCCCGGCCGCGGCGGCGAGCACGCGGAGACCTTCCTCAAGGGGTTCAAGGGCATCCTGCAGGTGGACGGCTATGCCGGCTACAACCGGCTTGCGGGCCCGGACTGGCAGGTGCGCCTGGCGTACTGTTGGGGGCATTCCAGGCGGAAGGTCCACGATGTCTTCGACAGCGACCGCTCCGGGATCGCGGCCGAGGGGCTGCGGCGGATCGCGGAGTTCTACGCCATCGAGGACGGGATCCGCGGCGCCTCGGCCGAACACCGCCTTGCCGAGCGCCGGAGCCACACCGCGCCCCTCATCGAGGAGTTCGGCGTGTGGCTCAAGGAGCAACGCGCGCGGCTCTCGGCCAAGTCCCGCCTGGGCGAGGCGCTGGCCTACATCGCCCGGCACTGGGACGGTCTGCTGGTGTTCCTCGAAGACGGGCGCGTCGAGATGGACACCAACTGCGTCGAGAACCTCATCCGCCCGCTGGCCCTGAACCGCAAGAACGCCCTGTTCGCCGGCCACGACGAAGGCGCCGCCGCCTGGGGCCGCATCGCCTCGCTGGTCGAGACCGCCAAGCTGAACGGCGTCGAGCCGTACGCCTACCTCAAGGCTACCCTCGAAGCCATCGCCTCGGGGCATCGCGCCTCACGCATCGACGAACTGTCGGGTAGGGCACTGGCGCGCGCACCTTTATTGGGCCACGTTTCCAGCCGCCCTCCCTAAAATTCCGTACGTCGGGTTTTCCCCGGTACGGCTTCAAGCTTCAGGCACCTCGCAGTTCGGCACGGAGCCTTCCGCAGGGTCGCCGAGGTCAAGGCCGATCCCGCCATACCCCCGAACGGACGCTGCGTTTGCTCCGCCCTTCGACGATGCCACTCGCCGGTTGATGCGTCGCCTCTGTGTGCGAAACCGCCGGTTGCAACATCGCCACCTGAGCCCAGAGGCCCTCGCTCCGGCCGGGTTATGTTGTCCCGGCCATCACCGCTTGTCGGCCTCATCCGCCAGTCTGGACGTCTCCGCCTCATTTCCCGGCACGACCGGTTATAGACGCGGTCTTTGACATTCGAGGATCATCCTGTCTGACCTCCAGACCTTCCGGACTTTCGCTGCGGTACTTTCGAGTATTGCCGCCTTCAATACGCCGGGAGCCCCGGTGCGTGCGCCTCAGTTTCTTCCGCACCGGCACTGGCCATCGGGTAGGCAAGAAACCCTTGGCAGCTCCAATTTATCCCGCAAATCAGCTTCACGCGGGAACGCCCTTTTCGACGCTTGATCCGTTCACTCTCGTTGCGGCCCTGCTCGTTGCTCGCCTTCCGGGCTGATCGCACAGGAGCGGCACAAAGGCCTCCCTGTCCCCCGAGGCTTTTACGTCCGGGCTTCCAGATCGCCGGGTCGCCCCGTGCGTCTGCCGGATATGACTACGGCGCCAAACTGAGAACTGCGCCGGCGGGACTCTCACCCGCTAGTACCGCAGCTAGTCTCGCTGCGCCCTCCCCTGGGCGTTCACCCCCGACTCTCGCTGAAAGTCAACGTGCCCCAGCGGCAACGCTTACTGCCGTTCGAAAATAGTGCTTGCATCACCGGGGGCGTCCATAGACGGTGCCGGGATTCCCGGCCGGCAGCGGCGCCGGGGGCGCGACAACCGGTTGAAGCAATGCCTTGTTCGTTATCGAGGGATCGGGCGGGTCTTTCACGGCGGTCATCGGCGCGAGTGCCGGGAAGCCTGGGAGAAGGTGTCCGCCCGTCCTTCTCCCAGGACCTCTCCTCGACTTGCTCCTTCTCCCTCCGGCAGTGAGGAAACCGCTGTTGGACTAGCCGCCCGGCTTGTCGAGGCGGGCTCGCGTTGCCGCTCCCTACCAGCGAACGGTTCCGCCCAGCATCACCCCGTGCTCGGGCGGCCCGCCACCGTCGGCCGTCTCCCGGCGCGTGGCGTCGAGACTGAGCTCGAAGCCTGACGCCACCGAGGCGAGCCGCCAGCCCATGCGGTACTCCCGCGCCGTGTCCGACACCCCGAACCCGAGGTTCGGCGTCCCGGTGAAGCGCCCGCCCAACACCGCCATGCCGTAGCCCACCTCCGCGTCCAGCCGCCCGGATGGAGCCGCATTGTCGTTTGCAGCCAGCCTCGAAGCCTCCGGCATCGCCCACAGCCGCTCCGAGCCGCCCGGGGCCGCGCCCCAGGACGGCGTGAGCGACATCGACAGGCCCCGTCCCGCCGCCCCCGGCACAAGCCTCAGCCACCCCGACACGCCCCATTCCCGGTAGCCCTCCCCGGCATGGGCCGCAAGCCCGCGCACCCGAACCGCCACGTCAAGGCCCCGCGACGGGTCCGCCCATCCCACTCCGGCGCCGACCTCCATGCCCGTGCCGCTGCCCCCCTCGCCCCCGTCGTGACGCACCCCGAGCTCCACCGATGGCGTCAGCGTCCCGCCGCCACCGAGCGTGAACGCCCGCGACCCGTCCAGCACCGCCCGGAGCCGGCTCGCGTCCGCGCGCGCCGCCGCCAGGTTCCCCACCCCGGGCACGGACACCCGCTCCGACTCCGTCCGCACCCAGTACGCGTCCGCCTTGAGCGCCAGCGAGAACCCGCCCGCCCCGGCAGCCGTCACCACCTCGCCCCGCACCCCCGCCGCCGCAAGCGTCATCGACAGGTCCGCGCCGTGGCGCGCAGCCGCGTCGCCGTCCAGGTCCAGCGTCAGCCGTCCCGACCCCGTCCCCGCAAGGCTCCAGGCCGACACCCGCTCCGAGAACTCGAAGCGCGCGTAGGGAAGCACCGTCGTGACGGAACTCCCCATCGCGTAGCTCCGGCCCGAGCCCTGCGCCGCGCCCTTGCCCAGGCTGTGGGTCATCGCCAGCCCGGTCAGCAGCCGGCCCCGCTCGTAGTCCATGCCCGCCGCCCCGGTGGCCGCCTCGCCGCTCAGCGAAAGCCCCGGCGCCGCGCTCGTGAACCGCGACACCGACGCCCCCGACCCCCAGCCCGTGAACCGCGAGCCCCCGCCGCCAAGCACCGCGCGGAACGAAGTGCCCATCAAGAGCTCGCGCCCGGTCACCGGCCGCCCGCGCCGCTCATGCAGGCCGTCCGCCGGGGCCTGAGCGCCGTAGCGGCGCGCGAACCCCGTCAGCGCCTCCGCCAGCGCCCGGCCCCCGAGCGACAGGCGCTGGCCGCCCACCGTCAGGTGCGAGCCCGCGCTCCGCGGCGTCTCCAGCCGCGCCGTCACCGCCGCCACCGCGTCCGCCGCGGCCGCGCGACCGAACCGCGCCAGCCAGTCCCGCTGCAGCGGGTCCTCGTTCCTGATGACCCCCTTCGCCTCGCGGTGCATCGCGCGCAGATACGCCCCCTGCGGGTTCGAGAGCTTCAGCGTGAACGTCTCCTTGCCCTCGTCATGCGCGTCGTCGAGCAGCGGCACCGAGACCGTCTTCTCCGTCTCGCCCGCCGCGAAGACGAGCGTGCCCGACGCGGCCGTGTAGTCCTCGCCCGCCGTGGCCGTGCCGTTCTCGGTTGCATAGTCCACCGACACCGGCCCCGACGCCGAGCGGCTCAGCGTCACCGCGAAGTCGAGCGAGGCGTCCTTGCCCTCCTTCGCCCGCGCGGCCGCGACCCGGATGCGCGCCGGACCCCGGATCTTCGCCGACGCCGCGCCGAGCGCTATCTTCACGTCCTTCCAGGACTCCGGCTTGACGCGCACCCGCCACAGCACCGGGTCCAGCGGCTCCACGCCCGTCACCTTCCCGGCCGTCACCTTGAACGCCTCCGGGGCGGGCTTCGAGCCCGACTGCACGTCCAGCGCGAACGCCGTCTGCCCGTCATGCTCCGCCGGGACCTTGCCG
This sequence comes from uncultured Binatia bacterium (SeqCode), assembly GCA_965204505.1. Taxonomy (GTDB): domain Bacteria; phylum Desulfobacterota; class Binatia; order UBA9968; family JAJDTQ01; genus JAJDTQ01. The sequence goes on along the minus strand of CBDBFB010000004.1, from coordinate 15,016 downwards.
AACTCTACCGCCACGGTCTGGGTTGCCGCCCGCGGCGTCGTCGACTCGCCCTTCACACGGACCCACCCGCTCGAGTGCTCGCTGCGCTCCGACCGGAGCCGGCCCACGAAGGCGCGCACGAACACCCCGGTCGCCACGCCGTTCCTCAGCCCGGTGATGGTGTAGCCGTTCACGCCGGCCTCCACGGCAACGCCGTTGTTGCCCGACGGGTTGGCCCACACGCCCGCCTCCTGGCTCCAGCGCAGCGCGTGCTGCACCCGCTCCGCAGCGACGCGCGGGTGCGCCACCGCCGTCCAGTTCACCGTCAGGCTGCCGTCGCCCGGCACCACCCGCACGTCGGCCGGCTCCGGCGTGACCAACACCTCCTGCTGCTGCTGCGGACCCGCCGCGACCCTCGCACTCGACGTGTTCGACAGCGCCCGCCCGTCCGGCGTGCACACCGCGCCCGACGGCTCGTCGTCGCAGTCCCGTCCGCCCGCGAGCGTCACCGTCACGTCGCTCGGCGACGCCGGCCGCACCGTGACCCGCCACAGCCCGGCGCCGATCTGCTCCACGCCCGTCACCCGGCCCTGCGTCACCGCGAACGACCACAAGCGCGGCGACCGGCTGAAACTCCCCACCGTCTCGCTCAGACGCACCAGGATCGCGAACTCCGTGCCGTCATGCTCCTCCGGCACGTCCTCGAAGACCGCCGTCAGCAGGTCGCGTTCCTCCTCCCCGCCGGAGCCCGGCCCCTCGCCGCCCTCGTACTCCGCGGTCCCGGACCCGCCGCCGTAGGCGCTGCCGACGTTGATGTCGTACGTCACCGACGACCTCCCCCGCGGCAGGTACACGGTGACCTGGTTTGTCATTATCTGGTTCTCCACGTCCTTCGGGACTCCGAGAAGGCACAGGTTGAACGTGGTGCTCCGCTGCCCCGCCTGGATGTAGGCCATCGGATACTTGCGATCCGGGTTCTCTATGACCGCGCGAGTGGCCGGGTCCAACGGATCCATCGGATCGCAATGGCTTACCAGGTCGGGATCCCTCAGGTCCGTCCACACACGGCTGCCGACCCTGCCGTACGTGCCCAAGGATATGATGGTCTGCCGGGTGACCGCCGTGGGCACCGACACGGTCACCGTGTGCGTGCGCGCCGCCGGACTCGTCACGGTCACGGTCACAGGCTCCGGCACCTCGACCACGGCCAGAGTCACCGCGAAGTTGCTCGCCCACACGGCGGGGTTTCGTTGTGGGTCGGTGGGGTGTGGATGACCGTAGGAGCCCCAGCGCATGTCGTCGACGGGCCAGGAGGCGGTGGCCGAAGAACCGCTGGCGGTCAGATTCCTCAGGGGGAACCGCCTTTCGGCGCCAGCGGGATACTTGACGATCAGCATCAGCGACCTTGCAGCGGTGATCGCGGCGGCGCTGCCCGAGCTCAAGCCCGCGAACAGAGTGCCGTTGCGGTGATAGAAATCGCTGATGGTGTAGGTATTGCCCGCGTAAGTGAACCTGTTGGCGCCCATCGCGAGGGGGCAAGTGCCCCCCGACACACCGGTCCTGCAGCCGGACGAGTCCGTGCCCCATCGCGTCGGCTCGAGGGCCTTCGCCGCCATCGTGGTGGACCAGATCTGGTTCTTGTCGTGATGCCGGGTCCCGTCCGGCCACAACCACGGCGACTTCACCGGAATCTCCAGCTTCACCGCGACCTTCTGGCCGTCGGTCCAGACCGTGGCTGGATAGTACCGCCATTTTACGCCGCCCGACAGAGCTGTCGCGGCGTTGCTGATGGCAAGCGGTGTTCCGGCGACGGTCAGCACCGCGAATTCGCCGAAGGCGGACTTAACATGGGTAGCTTGGAGCGGGCTGGTATTTCCTTCTTGGAGGATGGTGACTTCTAGGGAATTTGCTGCTGAATCCCAATAGAATGACTCGACCCGATAGTTGATCCCGTTATAGGTGAATTCATCTTCCGACAAGACGGTCGAGCTTGAGCAGTTGTCCTGGGTGGCCTCTCCGTTGGAACAGCCGAAAAACCCGTCGTCCTCATCGACTGTCAGCGTCGCCGACCAGATCTGGGACTGCGCCTGGGCGGGCGCGGCCGCGAACAGGCCGAGCGCGCCGAGCAGCAGCGCGAGGACGGGGAGGCGGGCGGGGCGGCGCCACGGGGACAAGGCCCGGCGCGAGACCGCCGGAGCGGCCAGGCGGCCGCCGGTCAGTCCGGATGAAGGGGAGAGGAGCTTGTGTGCGCGCCCTCGAGGGGCGGCGGCCGGGTCAGGCGGGCCGGCCTCCCGCCGGGCGCACCTCATGTCGCTGCCCGCTGGGCCGCTGGGCCGCTGGGCCGCTGGGCCGCTGGGCCGCTGGGCCGCTGGGCCGCTGGGCCGCTGGGCGATTATGAGACAGTGCCGTAAATGTCAAGGGCATTTCGAACCTCCCGTCTTTGTCCGCCGCCGGCGGGCGCGCCGGAGCGCAGTCTCGCGCGTTTGTGACAATCCCAAAGTCAAAAATCCCCATACCATATCCATCCATATTTTGTGTGCCATCAGTGTGCCCTAATTATCTATTTAAGTGTTACTTTCGTGCCCGAAGCGAAAAAAGGGGTAAACGGTGCGAAAAAACCACCTTGACAAAGAAGGCGGCACGGCGATGAGGCGAGTGGCGGGCGCCCCGGGATCAGCGGGAAACTGTGTTTGCGTGACGAGGTACAGCGTTAGCCGCTTTGGGCTACCAGTACTGTTCCAAAGTATGCTTCGGACTCGATAGGTCACACCGTTGTACTCGAATTCATTGTCCGTGAGCGCCTGGGGGCACTTGCCTTCGTTGCTGGGCAAGCTGGGGTCGCAGCCGAAATACCCGCCGTCCTCAGAGACTGTCAGCGTCGCCGACCAGACGGTGGTCTGCGCCTGGGCGGGCGCAGCCCCGAACAGGCCGAGCGCGCCGAGCACCAGCGCGAGGACGGGGAGGAGGGCGAGGCGGCGCCACGGGGACAAGGCCCGGCGCGAGACCGCCGGAGCGGCCGCGCCGCCGCGGGGCAATCCGGACGAACGGGATGGGAGCTTGCGGGCGCGCCCGCCAGCGGCGGCGGCGAAACCGGAGAGAAGGCGCGCCGGGGAGGCTACGCGGCGGGAGCGGCGCTCCCGGCTTGCGAACGGGGCCATGGGGTCAGGCCCACGGCCCGCTAATGAAGTTCCGGCTTCCGGCTTCCGGCTTCCGGCTTCCGGCTTCCGGCTTCCGGCTTCCGGCTTCCGGCTTCCGGCTTCCGGCTTCCGGCTTCCGGCTTCCGGCTTCCGGCTTCCGGCTTCCGGCTTCCGGCTTCCGGCTTCCGGCTTCCGGCTTCCGGCTTCCGGCTTCCGGCTTCCGGCTTCCGGCTTCCGGCTTCCGGCTTCCGGCTTCCGGCACGATCATGCGCAACTCCCCGCCGTTGTCAAGTCCGTTCATGGCTCAATTCCTTTGTTTACAGGCGCATTGACGGGTGTCGCCGCCCCCGCAAGACATTCCACGGAACAGCGCCGCCGGCTGATGCGGCGCGCCGTGCGCGCGGTCCGCGACGGGGCCGGGCGGAGCCGCTGCGCTCCCTACCAGCGAACGGTTCCGCCCAGCATCACCCCGTGCTCGGGCGGCCCGCCACCGTCGGCCGTCTCCCGGCGCGTGGCGTCGAGACTGAGCTCGAAGCCTGACGCCACCGAGGCGAGCCGCCAGCCCATGCGGTACTCCCGCGCCGTGTCCGACACCCCGAACCCGAGGTTCGGCGTCCCGGTGAAGCGCCCGCCCAACACCGCCATGCCGTAGCCCACCTCCGCGTCCAGCCGCCCGGATGGAGCCGCATTGTCGTTTGCAGCCAGCCTCGAAGCCTCCGGCATCGCCCACAGCCGCTCCGAGCCGCCCGGGGCCGCGCCCCAGGACGGCGTGAGCGACATCGACAGGCCCCGTCCCGCCGCCCCCGGCACAAGCCTCAGCCACCCCGACACGCCCCATTCCCGGTAGCCCTCCCCGGCATGGGCCGCAAGCCCGCGCACCCGAACCGCCACGTCAAGGCCCCGCGACGGGTCCGCCCATCCCACTCCGGCGCCGACCTCCATGCCCGTGCCGCTGCCCCCCTCGCCCCCGTCGTGACGCACCCCGAGCTCCACCGATGGCGTCAGCGTCCCGCCGCCACCCAGCGTGAACGCCCGCGACCCGTCCAGCACCGCCCGGAGCCGGCTCGCGTCCGCGCGCGCCGCCGCCAGGTTCCCCACCCCGGGCACGGACACCCGCTCCGACTCCGTGCGCACCCAGTACGCGTCCGCCTTGAGCGCCAGCGAGAACCCGCCCGCCCCGGCGGGCGTCATGATGTCGCCCCGCACCCCGGCCGCCGCAAGCGTCATCGACAGGTCCGCGCCGTGGCGCGCAGCCGCGTCGTCGTCCAGGTCCAGCGTCAGCCGTCCCGACCCCGTCCCCGCCAAGCTCCAGGCCGACACCCGCTCCGAGAACTCGAAGCGCGCGTAGGGAAGCACCGTCGTGACCGAACTCCCCATCGCGTAGCTCCGGCCCGAGCCCTGCGCCGCGCCCTTGCCCAGGCTGTGGGTCATCGCCAGCCCGGTCAGCAGCCGGCCCCGCTCGTAGTCCATGCCCGCCGCCCCGGTGGCCGCCTCGCCGCTCAGCGAAAGCCCCGGCGCCGCGCTCGTGAACCGCGACACCGACGCCCCCGACCCCCAGCCCGTGAACCGCGAGCCCCCGCCGCCAAGCACCGCGCGGAACGAAGTGCCCATCAAGAGCTCGCGCCCGGTCACCGGCCGCCCGCGCCGCTCATGCAGGCCGTCCGCCGGGGCCTGAGCGCCGTAGCGGCGCGCGAACCCCGTCAGCGCCTCCGCCAGCGCCCGGCCCCCGAGCGACAGGCGCTGGCCGCCCACCGTCAGGTGCGAGCCCGCGCTCCGCGGCGTCTCCAGCCGCGCCGTCACCGCCGCCACCGCGTCCGCCGCGGCCGCGCGACCGAACCGCGCCAGCCAGTCCCGCTGCAGCGGGTCCTCGTTCCTGATGACCCCCTTCGCCTCGCGGTGCATCGCGCGCAGATACGCCCCCTGCGGGTTCGAGAGCTTCAGCGTGAACGTCTCCTTGCCCTCGTCATGCGCGTCGTCGAGCAGCGCCACCGAGACCGTCTTCTCCGTCTCGCCCGCCGCGAAGACGAGCGTGCCCGACGCGGCCGTGTAGTCCTCGCCCGCCGTGGCCGTGCCGTTCTCGGTTGCATAGTCCACCGACACCGGCCCCGACGCCGAGCGGCTCAGCGTCACCGCGAAGTCCAGCGAGGCGTCCTTGCCTTCCTTCGCCCGCGCGGCCGCGACCCGGATGCGCGCCGGACCCCGGACCTTCGCCGACGCCGCGCCGAGCGCAACCTTCACGTCCTTCCAGGACTCCGGCTTGACGCGCACCCGCCACAGCACCGGGTCCAGCGGCTCCACGCCCGTCACCTTCCCGGCCGTCACCTTGAACGCGTCGGCAGCGGGCTTCGAGCCCGACTGCACGTCCAGCGCGAACGCCGTCCGCCCGTCATGCTCCTCCGGGACCTTGCCGAACTCTACCGCCACGGTCTGGGCCTCTTCTTCCGGCGGGGTCTGTTCCTCGGGCGCCTGCGCCTGCGCCTCGGTCACCTCGATGCGGTAGGTCGTCATGCCGCTCGAACCGCCGCTCGCCATCACCCACAGCTCGGTCGCGCCGCCGTCCGGCGCCAGCGCCAGCGCGACCGCCGTGCCCGAGGGCCGCACCCGCGCCGGGCGCGTGAAGGTCGTCCCGCCCCGGCGCGAGCCCGCGTGCACGCTCGCCCCGCCGCTCCAGTGCGGCGCCAGCGTCACGCGCGCCGTCCCCGCCGGGACCTCCGCCCGGTAGGACTTCACCCCCGGCGAGAAGGCCGGAACCAGCGCCACCGCCTCCGAACCGGCCGTGAGCGCAAGACCGGTCACGCTCAGCGCGTCGCGCTCGTGCGTCCTCGCCGCGTTCTGTTCGTCCTGGACAATGACGGTCACCCGGCCGCCCAGGTAATCCGCCGGGACCTCCGGCGAGTCGACGCTGTGGTCGACAACCAGGACCTCGTTACGGGAGTTCGCGTCCCTTCCGGCGCTGACCGTGAACGTCTTCGGGCTCGTGTCTCCCGCTTCGACCCGGATCCGCTCGGGAGAGACCGTGACCGCGCCGGGGTCGCTGTCGCCGGGGACGCTGATGCGCGGGGAAATGTACGCGGCGTCCTCGAGCGGCGTCTTCAGGCGGACGGTGTAGGTCGCGCTGGCGCCCTCCTCCGGCGACACCTGGCCCGGGGAAGCGGCCAGATATTTGCAGTCGTCGTCGATGATTTCGATCGATATCACCAGGCCATGGTGCCGGTCCTGCCGGTCCCACCCGCCCCAGTCGGGACCGCCGCCGCTGCCGTGGTGCCTGATCCAGTACCGGGTGCCGGGCGGAGACTTGCACTCGTTGTCGTCCACCGCGGTGAGCCCGACCGATTTGGCCTGCTGCCAGTCCCCGCTCAGGTAGTTGGGGGGCGGGGCGGCTTTCCAGGTGACCGCGTTGTGGATCGTGAGCAGTCGGTTGTCGACGTGGGGGTTGTGGTGTCGCGGCGTGATGGTCAGATCCAGGGTGGGCGGCTGGTGGATCACGATGCCGTAGGTGATCGATGTGCCCTCGGCGATCTTCATGCGTCCGGGTCCCATTGGGTGGAACCCATCGACGGACATGCTGCCGGCGCGGCCCAGCGAGGGCACCACCAGATTCACCGCGACCTGCTGGCCCTCGGTCCATTGCGGGTTGACACCCGTCCATTGGTAACGTCCTTCAGCGCCGAAATCACCAAGGGTCAACCGCGTATTGCCGAGATGCAACACCAGCCCGGCAAGCTTCGCGCGTGGTGTCGGATCGGTGCTCATCTGAAACCGACTAGTGGAAGAGATGTAAGATAACCGGCGGATATGATAGGTCCGACCGTTGTACTCGAAGTCATCGTCCGTGAGCGCCGAGGAGCAGGGTACTTGCGTAGCGGCGATTTCGCAGCCGTAATAAATTCCGTCCTTACCGACTGTCAGCGTCGCCGACCAGATCTGGGACTGCGCCTGCGCGGGCGCGGCCGCGAACAGGCCGAGCGCGCCGAGCACCAGCGCGAGGACGGGGAGGAGGGCGAGGCGGCGCCACGGGGACGCGGCCCGGCGCGAGCCCGCCGGAGCGGCCAGGCGGCCGCCGGTCGGTCCGGATGAAGGGGAGAGGAGCTTGTGTGCGCGCCCTCGAGGGGCGGCGGCCGGGTCAGGCGGGCCGGCCTCCCGCCGGGCGCACCTCATGTCGCTGCCCGCTGGGCCGCTGGGCCGCTGGGCCGCTGGGCCGCTGGGCCGCTGGGCCGCTGGGCCGCTGGGCCGCTGGGCGATTATGAGACAGTGCCGTAAATGTCAAGGGCATTTCGAACCTCCCGTCTTTGTCCGCCGCCGGCGGGCGCGCCGGAGCGCAGTCCCGCGCGTTTGTGACAATCCCAAAGTCAAAATCCCCATACCATATCCATCCATATCTTGCGTGCTTTTAGTGTGCCCCAATTATCTATTTAAGTGTTACTTTCGTGCCCGAAGCGAAAAAAGGGGTAAACGGTGCGAAAAAACCACCTTGACAAAGAAGGCGGCACGGCGATGAGGCGAGTGGCGGGCGCCCGCGGGCGCCCCGGGATCAGCGGGAAAGCGGGTGTGAACGCCCAGGGGAGGGCGCAGCGAGACTAGCTGCGGTACTAGCGGGTGAGAGTCCCGCCGGCGCAGTTCTCAGTTTGGCGCCGTAGTCATATCCGGCAGACGCACGGGGCGACCCGGCGATCTGGAAGCCCGGACGTAAAAGCCTCGGGGGACAGGGAGGCCTTTGTGCCGCTCCTGTGCGATCAGCCCGGAAGGCGAGCAACGAGCAGGGCCGCAACGAGAGTGAACGGATCAAGCGTCGAAAAGGGCGTTCCCGCGTGAAGCTGATTTGCGGGATAAATTGGAGCTGCCAAGGGTTTCTTGCCTACCCGATGGCCAGTGCCGGTGCGGAAGAAACTGAGGCGCACGCACCGGGGCTCCCGGCGTATTGAAGGCGGCAATACTCGAAAGTACCGCAGCGAAAGTCCGGAAGGTCTGGAGGTCAGACAGGATGATCCTCGAATGTCAAAGACCGCGTCTATAACCGGTCGTGCCGGGAAATGAGGCGGAGACGTCCAGACTGGCGGATGAGGCCGACAAGCGGTGATGGCCGGGACAACATAACCCGGCCGGAGCGAGGGCCTCTGGGCTCAGGTGGCGATGTTGCAACCGGCGGTTTCGCACACAGAGGCGACGCATCAACCGGCGAGTGGCATCGTCGAAGGGCGGAGCAAACGCAGCGTCCGTTCGGGGGTATGGCGGGATCGGCCTTGACCTCGGCGACCCTGCGGAAGGCTCCGTGCCGAACTGCGAGGTGCCTGAAGCTTGAAGCCGTACCGGGGAAAACCCGACGTACGGAATTTTAGGGAGGGCGGCTGGAAACGTGGCCCAATAAAGGTGCGCGCGCCAGTGCCCTACCCGACAGTTCGTCGATGCGCGAGGCGGGATGGCCCGAGGCGATGGCCTCGAGGGTCGCCTTGAGGGCCGGGTAGGAGGGGTCGTTACCGAGCCCCTCCCCCCACAGATCCGAGCGTGCGCGATTGACGCACTCGGTTCCTCATCTGACAGGTTCGCTCAGGAAGCGTTGCCATGAGCGCATGAAGGTGACTCGCGGCAAGGGATATCGCTTGAGAAGTTCGTTCATCCGGTCCCAGTTCAAGCACCTGAGGCGGCTGCGGCGTGCGAGCCACGTTCGCCAGATGCGGGCGACCTGTTGGCGGAACCGCTCCAGACGTTTGCCGTTCCCCGTCAGACCGTAGTATGCGCAGTGGCCCCGGATCACCCGTGCAAGATAGTCTTGCTGCGCCTTTACCGGCAGGTGCCGGCATCTCTTGCACCACTGGTGCACCGCTTTCAGCGCACGGGCGAAGCGGCCCTTCGCCGTAATCTGGCGAACGACGTCCTTGCCTTGCCTCGACCGCCCCCACACGTGGGTGAAGCCGAGGAAATCGAACGTCGTGGCCGACGCCATCCAGTGACGCCCGTATGGGCGTCTCCGGCGGAAGTCCACATGGCGCGTCTTGGTCTCATGGAGCGTGAGCCCGTATCGACCGAGACGCTTGCCCAGCACGTCAAGCAGACGCTTGCCGCTGTGGCGGTCTTCGAGGGCGATGACAAAGTCATCGGCGAAACGCACCAACTGGCACTTTCCGTACAAGCGTGGCTTCGCCACTTTCTCGAACCACTCGTCCAGCACATGGTGCAGGAAGATGTTGGAAAGCATCGGCGAGATCACCCCGCCCTGGGGAGTGCCAGCGACCGGTTTGTGCACGGTGCCCTCTTCGAGCACCCCTGCCTTCAGCCATTTGTCGATCATGCGCCTTACGACGCCGTCCTTGATCCGCAGGTCGAGGAAGGCCCTCAGGTGGCCGTGCGGGATCGAGTCGAAGTACGATCTCAGATCCGCGTCGATCACCCACCGTTGGCGCTGCTCCATGATGCCCTTTCGCAGTGCGTTCAAGGCATCGTGGGCCGACCGCCCGGGCCGGAAGCCGTACGAGCACGGCACAAAGTCCGTCTCATAGACCGGCTCCAGCAGCATCAGGATTGCCCGTTGCGCCACCTTGTCTTCCAGCGTCGGGATGCCCAGAGGCCGTTTCGTGCCGTCCGCCTTGGGGATGTAGCTCCGGCGCACCGGCGGCGCGAAATAGCGGCCCGACTTGATCCGTTCCAGGAGGCCGTCAAGGTTGGCCTCAAGGTCCTTCTCGTAGTCCGCAGCCGTTACGCCATCGATGCCCGTTGCCCCATCCTTGCGCGTCCGCCGGTAGGCTTCGCGCATCCACTCGCCGTCGATCAGGTGGTGCAGGGACGTGAACACCCGCTCCGGATGCTCCCTCGCCTGTTCGGCTATCCACTGCTGTTTCGTGTACGTGTTGGTGGAACTCAGGGTTTCCTCCAGCGTTTCCCATCAGTGGGTCTGTTCAGATGGCGCCCCGCTTCCCTCCAGCGGGTCCCGACGGCCACGGTTCCCCGCCTTCCACGGTACTATCAAGGCGCTACGACTTCCTGCCCCTGCATGTCCTTCGGCTCATTGTTTTCGCCAGCCGGCTCCGCGGGCTGTTGCCTGCCGGGGTTCGTGTCCGCCCGAGGGCGCTCCCGCCGCCGCGCAGGCGCCGGCAACGGACCGGGGTCTGGATTTCACGCTGGCCATCCCTCTCCAGCTTCTTTGCCCACGGGCAAGGGCAGGACCTCCCAGGTTCCCTGGCGATCCGTCCCGTGACTCTGCGCCGGTCCACGACCCCGGACGACCCGTTGCGCCTCGCCAGTCACGGCGCTTCCGGTACTGCCCCCACCCGCTTAACAATGAAGGCGTCATCGGTTTACCCATTTCGAGGCTTTTTTTTCCGCCGCTTCGTCACCTGCTGTCTACGCTTCGCGACGGGCGTTGCCGCTCGCCGCGCAAGACTCGCTTCCGGCTGGCGGGCTGCGCCTTTACCGGACGGGAGTCGAACCCGCTGGATCGCTTCGAAAGGTTTCAGCTCATGGCATCCTCCTCTCCAGGGCTTCACCTGGCGCAATAGGCGTAGGGCTCGGCCCCGTTCAACTTGGCGGTCTTGATGAGCGAGGCGATGCGGCCCCAGGCAGTGGCGCCTTCGTCATGACCCGGGAACAGGGCGTTCTTTCTCGTGAGGGCCTGGGGGCGCGGATCTCCGCCTCGATGGCGTAGAACTCCACGATCCGCGGCAAGCCCTCGGCCGCCACCTTCGAGTCGGTGCTCTCGAAGACCTCGTGAACCTTGCGCCGGGCGTGCATCCAGATACGCCAGCCGCACCTGCCGGTCCGGGCCGGCAAGCCGGTTGTAGCCGCCGTAGCCGTCCACCTGCAGGATGCCCTTGAACCCCTTGAGGAAGGTCTCCGCGTGCTCGCCGCCGCGGCATGGAAGCACACCACCCCGGGCGGGTCCGGGCCGCCCCAACCGCGGTCGTCCCGGGCCAGCGCCCACAGCCACCCGGTCTTGGTCCTGCCCCGTCCGGGATCGAGCACCGGAGCCCGGGTCTCGTCCATGAACAGCTTCCCCGACTGTCTCAGGCGCCAAGCCAGCCGGTCCACCACCGGCTTGAGGTGGAACGCCGCCTTGCCCACCCACCCGGCCAGCGTCGAGCGGTGAAGATCGAGACCCGAGCGGGCGTAGATCTGCGCCTGGCGGTAGAGCGGGCATCGAGTCGCGCGGGGGAATCTCACCCCCAACGCGCTCCCGGAACCGTACGTGAGCCTCTCGACTCATACGGCTCCCAGCGTCCGGCCCTTCCCGTACAACAGGGGCCAATGGGCGAACCGCCACGGCTCCGCTTTCACGATTCTGGCTAGCCGGAGACGAGCCTGACGCGGTCGTCGTCGGAAGCGTTCGAACTTCCTCGTTGCCCATCGATGCAAGTGGGCGTCTATCAGGCGAAGCGTCGGATAGAGGGCCGACTTGTAGAACGCACCGAAGTAGCCGATCCACCCTGCAATTTCGCGAAGAAACATGCGGGCAAGATCGAGCAGCCCCTTGTCGCTACGCCGTCGCAAGCCCCATTGCCGCACGCGGCGGCGAAACGCCTTGAGCGCGGTCGGGCTGGCAGCCGGAAGGAACGAGACCCCGAACAACCCTCCGCGCCACGCCGCAAGCCTTGGCTGGAAACGATAGCCGAGGAAGTCGAACGCGACCGTCGGGTGGTCCCCCTTGCGGTTGGTGTCTTTGCAATAGACCACCGTGGTCTTCTGCGGGCGCATCTCCAGGCCGCACTCGGCCAGACGGTCGGCAACCCGCCGCCAGAGGGTCTTTGCCCCTTCCTCTACAACCAGCCGAACATACGCCGGCACTGGCCGCGCCCCCGCCCGCTCCACCTCCACGGCACGCCCCGCAACCCGAATCCAGCGGCGAAGGCTCTCCCCGCACACCCCGTGACGCCGAGCCACCGCCGCCACCGATGCCCCCGGCCGGCAGCACTCCGCAACCATCTCCGCCCTCTCTTCCTTCGACGCCCGGCGCCTTCCCCCGCCAAGCCACATCCACTCCATCGCCGACATCCTCCCGTACCTCCCCCACACCTGCCTCTCCCACCAATCGCTTCCCGCTCCCCGTGATTCCAGGTCCGTCATCGCTTCCCTCCCGCCAAATACCCCTATCAAAACTCACTTCCCCGCTCGGCGAAAGGTGGTTTTTTCGCTTCGGGCACGAAAGTAACACTTAAATAGATAATTGGGGCACACTGATGGCACACAAAATATGGATGGATATGGTATGGGGATTTTTGACTTTGGGATTGTCACAAACGCGCGGGACTGCGCTCCGGCGCGCCCGCCGGCGGCGGACAAAGACGGGAGGTTCGAAATGCCCTTGACATTTACGGCACTGTCTCATAATCGCCCAGCGGCCCAGCGGCCCAGCGGCCCAGCGGCCCAGCGGCCCAGCGGCCCAGCGGCCCAGCGGCCCAGCGGCCCAGCGGCCCAGCGGCCCAGCGGCCCAGCGGCCCAGCGGCCCAGCGGCCCAGCGGCCCAGCGGCCCAGCGGCCCAGCGGCCCAGCGGCCCAGCGGGCAGCGACATGAGGTGCGCCCGGCGGGAGGCCGGCCCGCCTGAACCGGCCGCCGCCCCTCGATGGGGCGTCCGCAAGCTCCTCTCCCCTTCATCCGGACTGACCGGCGGCCGCCTGGCCGCTCCGGCGGTCTCGCGCCGGGGCGCGTCCCCGTGGCGCCGCCCCGCCGTCCTCCCCGTCCTCGCGCTGCTGCTCGGCGCGCTCGGCCTGTTCGCGGCCGCGCCGGCCCAGGCGCAGAATACCGTCACCATCTGGTCCGCCATGCTGGATGTGCAGAACTACGACTACACACGGGCTCATTTCGGTCACATTGTCGGTCGCGGTTGCACGGAGCCGAGATTCGTCTCAACAACCTATCGCTGCCGGGGTGCGCTGACGGACGACAGCTTCAGCTATGGCGGCCAGACCTACCGGGTCGCGGTTCTCCAGCATACGAACTATCTCTTCTCGGGTACTCGACGAAACCAGATCGACATCGCGTTGGATCGGAACATCCCCGCTGCCATCGCGCAGCGCGCGACGCTGGTTGTCGGCAGCACGCGCTGGCCGCTGGCGGACGGCGCTGTGGGCGGTTTCTCCGTCTACCGGAATGGCGTCGAAGACGCCTCTTTAGGCGCAAACGGCTACTCTTGGTTGGGCGCGCTGCCCGCGTCGGGCCGGGTTCGCGTGAGTCTGGAGATGCCCGCCCCCGGTGTGCCCTACGTCGACCCGGGCGCGGGGCGGAACACCGTCTGGAGCTCGACGCTGACAGTCGGTAAGGACGGCATTTATTACGGCTGCGAAACGGCCGCTACGCAAGTACCCTGCTCCTCGGCGCTCACGGACGATGACTTCGTGTACAACGGTCAGACCCATCGAATCTACAAGTTATCTCACATCTCTTCCACTAATCGGTTTCTGATGTCCGTCACACCGGGACCATTCGCGAAGCTTGCCGGGCTGGTGTTGCATCTCGGCAATACGCGGTTGCCCCTTGGTGATTTCGGCCAGACTGAAACTTACCAACGGAACAATGTCAACCCGCAATGGAGCGACGGCCAGCAGGTCGGGGTGAGGCTGACGGCGCCGGCCCCCTCTCCGGCCCTGAGCGCCAGCGGTCCGGCCCTGAGCGCCAGCGGCGCGCCGCGCGAGGGCGGCGGGCCGGTCACGGTGACGGTCACGCTGCCCGAGCCGGCGCTTGACGGCGGCGTGAATGTGACCGTCAACCTCGGCGGCACGGCGACCTGGGGGGAGGACTACCGCACGCCGGTACCGGCCGGTCCGGAATATGACGATTACAGGCGGCCGGTGCAGAACGAGGGCAAAGGCTGGTTCGGAAGGACGTCTTCCGAGACCGTCCAGGCCGCGAACCTGCTGCACATCCCTTCGGGGAGCCGGAGCGCGAGCTTCGAGATTCACGTCGTCGACGACCCGCACGAGGACTCCGGCGAGACGATCGACATCGGCGTCAGGGCGGACCATGCGGGCATTCAGTACACCGGCAGGCAAGTAGAGAACTGCCCGACGTGCAGCAGGCGGACAAGCCTGCTGACCTACCAGGGCGCTGCCGAGCTCACCCTGACGATTACGAACCACGAGGACGCGGAGACGGAGGCGGCGCGGCTTGCGGCGGAGGCGGCCGCGGAAGCGGAGAGGCAGCGGCTGGCGGCGGCGCGCGCGGCGGCGGGCGGTCCGCTGAGCGGTCTTGCGCTCTCGGCCAACTCGCAGGCGGTGGCGCTGGTCCCGGCCTTCTCGCCGAATGTGCTGTCGTACCGGGCGGAGGTCCCGTCGGGGACGGCGGGCGTGACGCTGGCGCCGCACTGGGGCGCGGAGGCCGCGCTGGGCGGCTCGCCGAGCGTGGTTTTGGTTTCGCAAGGGCCAGCGGCGATGCTGGCGCAGGCGCAGGTTCACGCCTCCGGCACGGCGGCGGCGCTGGCGCTGTCGTCGGCCGGCCCGACCAGGCTGGAGGTGACGGTGCTCGAACCGGACGGTTCGGGGAAGCGATTGCAGGGGACGACCACGACGTACCGCGTCGAGGTGGTCGGGGCTGCGGCGCCGCAGACGGCGGCGGCGGGCGGTCCGTTGAGCGGTCTTGCGCTCACGGCGGGCTCGCAGGCGGTGGCGCTGGTCCCGGCCTTCTCGCCGGGGGTGACGTCGTACCGGGCGGAGGTGCCGGCGGGGACCCGTGAGGTGTCGCTGGAACCGTCGTGGGGCGCGGCGGCCGCGCCGACCGTGTGGGCGCGCTCGCGCCGGCCGGCGCCGCATCTGACGCTTCTGTCGCGGCAGCGGGTCCATGGCTCCGGCACGGCGGCGGCGCTGCCGCTGTCGCCGGACGGCCCGACCAGGCTGGAGGTGACGGTGCTCCAACCGGGGTTGACGACCACGGACTACCGCATCGAGGTGACCGAGGCGCAGGTGCGCGAGGAGCCGCCGCCG
>CBDBFB010000003.1:310000-1175679 GCA_965204505.1 uncultured Binatia bacterium (SeqCode) | reverse complement strand
TGATCGCGTTCACGAAGCTCACCGAATCCGGCGTCACGGCGGCGGCCATCGCGGCGCGTTTCGGCACCTCCGAGCGCCTGGTCGAACAGCGCCTGCGGCTCGGCAACGCCGCGCCCGAGCTGCTCAACGCCTACCGGGCCGGCGACATCGACCTGGAGACGCTCAAGGCCTTCACCGTCACCACCGATCACGCCCGCCAGATGGCAGTCTGGGAGGAGGTGGCGGGCCAGGGCTACCGTCCGGCGGCCTGGCAGGTGAAGCGCATGCTGACCGAGGAGCGGGTCCCTGCCAACTCCTCCATGGCGCGTTTCGTGGGCATCGAAGACTACGAAGCCGCGGGCGGGCCGGTGCTGCGGGATCTCTTCGCCGCCGAGGACGAGAGCGGCATCTGGCTGGAGGACCCGGTGCTGTTGCAGAAGCTCGCCATGACGAAGCTCGGCGAGACCGTGAAGGACCTCCAGACCCGCTGGCGCTGGGCGACCGCCGCACCGGAGGTGGACTGGACCGAGATCGCCCGCTACGGGCGCATCTCCCCGGAGCCATCCGCCCCGACCGCGGCGGAGACCGCCGAGTTGGAGCGCCTGCACACCCGCGAGGACGAACTCACCAACCTCGACGAGGAAGACTGGACCGAGGATCTCGAACGGGAAGCCGAAGCCATCGAGACCCGGACCTGCGAGATCAACGCGACCGTGGAGGCCCGGGCAACCTTCCGGACGGAGGACTGCGCGATGGCGGGCGCCATCGCCACCATCGACTGGAGGGGCGAACTCCAGATCATCCCGGGCCTGGTCCGTCCCGAGGACATGCCCAAGCCGGCGGATTCGCCCGACAACAGTGACGCCGACAACGGCGATAGCGACGACCGGGTCCGGAGACCCGCGATCTCCGCGCCCATCTCCTCGCCTGCGGACCCGCAGGCCGAGGCGCGCAAGGAAGCGGGCGTGGGGATCGGGCTTTCCGACGATCTCCGCTCGATCCGCACGGCACTGGTCAAGGCGCATCTCGGGGAGAACTTCGAGGCCGCCTTCGATCTCATGCTGTTCCAGCTCGGCCGCGCCGTGTTCACCCACGGCTACCAGGAGCATCCGCTCGACATCGCTGTCCGGGAGACCCCCGACCGGCCCACCCTGCGCATGAACGACGAGGAATTCGGGGCCTGGAGCCCGGGCGAGGAGATGCTCGCCGACCGCTCCAGCCTGCCGCTCGACTGGCTGACCATCGAGGACGGCGGCGAGTCCTTCGCAGCGCTCCGCGCGTTGCCACAGGACGACAAGCAGCGGCTTTTCGCGGCCTCGGTGGCGCGCACCGTGAAGGGCCAACTGGCCTTCGAGCCCCAGGCGCGTCCCGAACTCGAAGCCACCATTGCCCGTCTCGACATCGACTTCGCAAGCCACGTGCGTCCGACCGCAGACATGCTGTGGTCGCGCATCAACAAGGGCCGCATCCTCGACATCGCCAGGGAGACCCTGGGACCGGCATGGGCCTCGGCGCGGGCCAAGAGCAAGAAGCCCGCGATCGCCAAGGCGATGGAGGAGGCTTTCGCCGCCGGAAGCCCTCCGCTGGGCGTCACCGCGGACGCCCACGCGGCCGCGCTGGCCTGGACCCCGCCGGGCTTCAAGGCGTTCGACGCGGGCCGTGCCGGCGCCGAGGATGCGAGTGCGGAGGCAGCGCCGCCCGCCGACACAACGGACTCCGTAGCCGGCCCGGAACCCTTGTCGGAACCGGAGGACGCTCGCGCCCCGGAGCACGTGGAACCGGAGCGCGCCGACGCGCCGCATCCGGTGTCCGAGACCGAGACCGTCGAGACCCCGGCGGTAGCCGAACACCATCCTGCGCCCGTCGCCGCCAACGGCCATGACAACGGCAACGGACTCGACATCCCCGAGTTCCTGCGCGGCGTCTGAACCGCCCTCCGGCCCGAATGCGCCCCGTCCCGCACACCGCGGGGCGGGGCTTTTTTTGTTTGTCCCACCCAATCCGGGGAGACCGCACATGACACACACCGCCATTCCGCCCGGGGCGACCATCCGCGCCCGGGTCCACGAGAGTGCGCTCAAGCGCGTCACGAAGTTCTGGGCGTCCCGTCCGATCGAGATCTTCATCGAGGCCCTCCAGAACTCGCGCCGCGCCGGAGCCACCCGAGTCCGAGTCACCGTGGAGACACTCACCAAGCCCGCCCGCCAGACGCCCGAGCCGTCCGAACCACGCCTTGCGGTGAGCATCACCGACGACGGCGCCGGCATCGAGGACCCGGCCGTCCTCCTGAGCTTCGGCGAGAACGGCTGGAATGATGAGCTCGTGGCTCGCGAGGACGCCGCCGGCATGGGAATCCTGAGCCTCGCCCACCGGGGCTGCCGGATATCCTCGCGCGCACGCACGCACGACGGCCATGCCGGACAGGGCTGGTCCGTCGACCTTGAGCCCGAACACTTCACCGGCCGGAGCGATGCCTTGGTCCGGCCCGACGACGGCGCGCCGTATCCATCCGGCACGACCGTGGAGTTCCAGGCCGCCGAGTCCGCGGACATGATCCGCGCCGCGCTCGCCAACGCGGCGCGCCACTACCCGCTTCCGGTTACGTTCGAAGGCGAGACGCTTGAGCGCCGGGCCTTTCTCGACGGCTCCGTCCACGCGGAGGCATGGAACGGACTCACCTTCGGGGTCTACCGGAACCGCAGGCAGAGCTACATGGAACCCGACCTGAACTTCTTCGGCCTGACCGTGCCCGTGCGCCTGCCTGCGGTCGAGACGGTACACGGCGCCATATGGTCGGTCCGCGCCGACGTCGTGGACTGCCCCGGGCTGGAGTTGCTGCTGCCCGCCCGCCGGGAACCCGTGGAGAACGCCTTTCTGGAGGAGCTGCGCCAGGCCGCCCGCCTGGCGATCTACCGGGCCATGGCCGCCGACCCGGAGCCACGTCCGGCCTTCGCCGACTGGAGCCGGGCGCGCGACGCCGGCATCGAGCTTCCGCCGCCTCCCCAGGTGCTCCGTCCCTGGCGTCCCTCCATCGCCGACATCGACGACTGGCGGGAGCCGCCGAGGACCGTGCCCGCCGGCCCCGACGCGCTGGTCGTGGACTTCGATCCCGAGCCTCCCGAGGCGCAGGCGCTGTGGCGCGCGGCAGAGCAAGCCGGCCTGGCGGAGAGGCTCTTCGAGGGCCGACAGGCGCCTGGAAGGCTACGAGTGGCATGACCGCCTCGACCGCGTCACTGGCATCGACACCGAGATCAGCACCGATGACGGCAAGACGCGGCCGCTCCGGGACTTCCCACTGCCCGGACAGAACGAGCCAACCGGGACCCCCTTGCCGCCGCGTCCTGCGTCGATCCGCATGACGCTTTCGGTCAGGAGCGCCGGAGGTCCCGGCCGCACGCTCAATCTCCCCGCCGACCTCGCCTTCGCGGGCGAGGACTGCGGCTGGGTCGGCGACACACTGCCGCTCGTGACAAGGGACAGCAACGTGGAGCCGCACCAACTCGCGGAGCTCTTGCGCCGGGGCTACTTCTCCCCCTCCGATGACGCGGACGCCGACAGCTGGAGCACTCAGGCCCAGCGGTTCGACGAAGACGCGCTCCACATCGCCACCAGGCTCCTGTGCAGCGAGGACTCGGCCCTGGAGGTCTCCATCGCCGAGACCGTCCGCCGGGAGATCCTCCACCTCGTTCCCAACGGCCGCAAGGTGGAGATCTCCATCTCCCGACCCGATGTCCGGGTCGTTCTGGGCGATCCCGCCCAAGCCGCCACCTGAGCCGGACGGCCGCAATCCATCTCTCCCCCCGGATACCCGCCCCGCGCGGAGCGGCCGGGGCGCGGGAGCGGCCGTTGCTCTCCATCCGCACTGATCCCGTCACAAGGAGGCATTCATGGATATCCGGAACCCGATCGAGGCATTGATCGGCGCGAACGGGACAGCCAAGGTCGCAGGTCTTTCCCTGCTCGACCTCGATTCGATGACGCTCCGGGAACTGCGGCGCCACGGCCTCACCGCCGCACAGGCCGGCAGGGTCAAGGCCGCGTTCGACCTGGGCCGCCAACTCCTCGAAGCCGAAGCCTCCCTGCACTCAGACGCTCCGATCGTCAGCACTCCCGAAGAGGCCTACCGCTACATGCGGCCCAGGTACGTCAACGAGTACCGGGAACACTTCGACGTGCTGATGATGGACAACCGGAACAGGCTGATCCGTCATCACCGGGTCTCCACCGGCAGCCTGACGGCCTCCGTGGTTCACCCTCGAGAGGTATTCAGGCCGGTCATCCGGGAGAGCGCCGCCTCGGTTATTTTTTGCCATGGGCACCCGACAGGAGATCCGAACCCTTCTCGCGAGGACGTTGAGATCACCCACCGGCTCCGGCAAGTGGGCGAGGTCCTGGGAATCCGGGTCCACGACCACGTGGTCTGCGGACACGACCGTTTCTTCAGCTTCAGACGGGAGGGCTTGCTATGACCAGTCAGTCTCCCGCCGGCCCGCCGCCGGCCATGCACCCGATGGACCCGCGCCGCGGCCGGGACCTCTCGCCCATGTTCGCGGCATTCCTGGGCTGGCTCCTGGGTCTCGAACCCATGACCAGCCCGGCCATCACCGGCATCGCCGTCTCCGGCAACTGCGTGCTCGCCGCGACCGACCAAAATCCGCTGTTCGACCAGCATCTCGGGTCCCTGGACGACTTCGAGGCGAACATCCGCGGCTGGGGCGAAGCCTGCGGCGCCGATGCCGGCATGGTGGAAAACCTCCTCGCCCGCGTACGGAGGGCCGGCCAATGAGCTTTCCCGACCTTCCCGAAGGCTACGACCGCCACAAGGACGCCCTGGCCATCGTCGATCCGGGGGCGTCGAACCCGTCAGGCGTGGCCCGCGCCATCCACCAGGCATGCACGCAGGTCATCCACGAGGGCGGCAATCAGCGGGAAGACCCCGCAGTCCGCCTCATGACGACCCAACTGGCCTTCCTCGTCCGGGGCAATTCCGATCTCGACCTCGATGAGTACCGCCGGCTGATGGACGCCTGCCGCGCCCGTGCGGCCGAACGGCGGAACGCCCCGAAACCCACCACCGCCCCCGCCTGATCTTCCGCGCGTCCGCTCCCTAGCGCGAGGAGGCCGGACAGCCGGTCGAAGTCAGGCCGCGGGCGCGGCGCGGGAGGTTTTCCTTCATCCCACGCCGCGCCCCGGCACTCTCACGCAGTTTCAGGAGGGAGAGATCCATGCTCGACGCCCATACGGCGGCGGACGCGTCCGCACGCCTTCCCGTTCCCCGCACCCTTCCTTCCGTCCCCGCCGCCCCGGGCTCCGAGCCTTCCGCCCATGACGCTCTGTTCACCGCCGCCACAACCCTGTTGCCGGTGCTGGAGACTGGCCGGCCGCTCGACGCCGCCACCCTGCGGGACGCCATGACGCGCGCCTTCGGCGCCACGGACGCCCGGGGCGCCTGGGTCTGGAAGGACGCCTACGAGGCCGCCGAGGCCGCGGTCGTACTGTTCATCCGCCGCCACGGCCGCGCCATGCGCCGCCACGCCGGCGCCGGCCCGGAAGGACCCGCCGCCATGCTGAGGATGCTGGAGGCCGTGGCCGCCCTGGAGCCGTCCCACACGAAGCGTTCCGAAGAGCAACTCCGCCTGCAGCAGTTCTCGACGCCCCTGCCGCTCGCCTACGCGGCGCTCCAGGCCGCGGCGATCCGGCCCGGCGACGTCGTGCTGGAACCGTCCGCGGGCACCGGCATGCTGGCGGTGATGGCGGAATGCGCGCTCGGGAGGCAAGCCGCCGGGAACCTCCACCTGAACGAGATAGCGGAGGTCCGCCGCGCTCTCCTGTGCCGCCTGTTCCCCGAAACCCTGGTCACCGGCGTGAACGCCGAGAACGCCGCCGACCGCCTGCCCGGCGCCCGGCCCACCGTTGTCATCATGAACCCGCCGTTCTCGGCGACGCCGGGCGTCCACCGCATCCGCCACGACGCCGACCTCCGGCACCTGCGCTCCGCGTTCTCCATGCTACCGCCGGGCGGCCGGCTCGCCGCCGTCACCTCCGCCAAGTGCGTTCCCGGCGATTCGGACTGGAGCGGCGCCTTCGGCCAGCTTGATCCGCCCGCCCGGGTCGTCTTCACCATGGCCGTCGACGGCCGCGTCTACGCGCGCCGGGGCACGGGTTTCGACACCAGGCTCACCGTGCTCGACCGCACGGGGCAGCCGGGCATCGACGTCGATCCCGGCGCCCGCGCCGAGAACGCCGCCGAGCTGCTCGACGCCGTCATCGCCGGGGTTCCGCCCCGCCTGCCCGTGGAAGTCCGCACCATCACGGGCGCACCCGGCCGGGACCTCTTCGGCAACACGGCCACGCCGCGCCCCTCGAAGCGAAAAAACGCATCGAACACACCGCCTGCATCCGCGCCGGCCCAGGACTGGGGGGCGGTGTCCGAACTCGCCGTCGAGACCGGCCCTGTGGACTCCACCACGGACGCGGGCGGCACAGTCTCCGGCCCCTACGAGCCCTGGCGGCCCAGCGCCTTCCGGATTCCGAGCGCAACCGCGCATCCGACGCCCCTGGTGCAGTCCGCGGCAATGGCCGCCGTCCCGCACCCGGCGCCGTCCTACCGCCCCATGCTGCCGGAACGCATCGTCGCGGACGGTCTTCTGTCCGACGCCCAGCTCGAAAGCGTGGTGCTGGCGGGTCACGCCCACGAGGGCCATCTCGCCGCAAGCTACCGCATCGGTTCCGGATGGGAGACCGTCCAACGGTGCAGCGACGACGACCAGGGCGAGGCCGCCCTCACGGACGAGGGCGAGACCCTGTCGGCGCCGGTACGCTTCCGCCGGGGCTGGATGCTGGGCGACGGCACCGGCTGCGGCAAGGGACGCCAGGTCGCGGCCGTCATCCTCGACGGCTGGCTCCGCGGCCGGAAACGGGCGCTTTGGCTGAGCCAGTCGGACAAGCTGCTGGAAGACGCGCGCCGCGACTGGACCGCGCTGGGCGGCCGCGACGACGACGTGATCCCGCTCGGGAACTTCCGCCAGGGGGACGAGATCCCGCACTCCACCGGCATCCTGTTCACGACCTATGCCACGCTGCGCTCGCCGTCCCGCCAGGGGCGCGCCTCGCGGCTCGACCAGATCGTGGACTGGCTCGCCGGTGGCTCCGACGAGGACGACCGCCATGCCTTCGACGGCGCCATCGTCTTCGACGAGGCCCACGCCATGGCCAACGCGGCCGGAGGCAAGGGCGCGCGCGGCGACGTGAAGCCGTCCGCCCAGGGCCGCGCTGGCCTCCGCTTGCAGAACGCGCTGCCCGACGCCCGGATCACCTACGTGTCCGCCACCGGCGCCACGACCGTACCCGGACTGGCCTATGCCGGCCGTCTGGGGCTTTGGGCAGCCGGCGAGACGCCGTTCGAGACGCGGACCGACTTCGTTTCAGCCATGGAAGCAGGAGGGGTCGCCGCCATGGAGGTAGTCGCGAGGGATCTCAAGGCCCTGGGTCTCTATCAGGCCCGGGCACTCGCCTATCACGGCGTCGAGGTGGACATCCTTGTGCACGAGCTCTCCGAGGAGCAGCGGCGTATCTACGACTCCTATGCCGGCGCGTTCAAGGTCATTCACGCCAACATCGAAGCGGCGCTCGAGGCCACGGGCATCATGCAGGGACAGTCGACCCTGAACAAGAATGCGAAGTCGGCCGCACTGAGCGCCTTCGAGAGCACAAAACAACGCTTCTTCGGGCATCTGCTGACCGCGATGAAGTGCCCCTCATTGATCCGGGCGATCCAGGCCGACCTCGATGCCGGCCGCTCGGCCGTCATCCAGCTCGTGTCCACGGGCGAGGCGCTGATGGAGCGGCGCATCGCCGAGATACCGGCCTCGGAATGGGACGACCTGGGCATCGACCTGACGCCCCGCGAGCACGTCCTCGACTTCCTGGCCCACGCCTTTCCCGTGCAGCTACAGGAACCCTACACCGACGCTGACGGGAACCTCATGAGCCGCCCCGCGGTGGACGCCGAGGGCCATCCGGTCCTCTGCCAGGAGGCGCTCGCGCAACGCGACGCGCTGTTGGAGCAACTGGCGTCCCTGCCGCCGGTGCCCTCGGCCCTGGACCAGGTAGTCCAGCACTTCGGCCACGAGGCCGTGGCGGAAGTCACGGGCCGCTCCCGCAGGGTGCTCCGCATTTCGGACGCGGGCGGCGAGCGCCTGGCGCTCCGCGGCCGGCCGGCATCCGCCAACCTCGTGGAGACCGCCGCGTTCATGGAAAGGAGCAAGCGCATCCTCGTGTTCTCCATGGCCGGGGGCATCGGCCGAAGCTACCACGCTGACCTCTCGTGCCCGAACACCGAGCGCCGGGTCCACTACCTGCTGGAGCCGGGCTGGCGCGCCGACCAGGCGATCCAGGGGCTCGGGCGCACCCACCGCACGCACCAGGCCTCGGCGCCGCTCTTCCGGCCGGTCACGACCGATGTGAAGGGCGAGCGCAGGTTCATCGCCACCATCGCGCGCAGACTGGACAGCCTGGGCGCCATCACCCGCGGGCAGCGCGATTCCCAGACCGCCATGGGAGGGAGCGACGCCACGTTGTTCCGCGAGAGCGACAACCTGGAGAGCCTCTACGCCAAGGCCGCCCTGAGGCGGTTCTACCTGGCGCTCTGGCGCGGAGACATCGCCGACTGGCCGCTTCAACGCTTCGAGGACGCCACCGGCCTGAAGCTCACCTGGGAGGGCTCGCTCAAGGAGGACCTTCCGCCCATGCCGCGCTTTCTGAACAGGCTCCTGGCGCTGCCCATCGACGAGCAGAACCAGCTCTTTGCGGAACTGGAAGACCGCATCGCCGCGGGCATCGAACAGGCCATGGAGGCGGGCACCTACGAGGTCGGCGTCGAGACCGTCAGGGCCGACTCCCTGGCCGCCGCCGGCCGGGAGACGCTGTACCGGCATCCCGGCAGCGGAGCGGCTACCGAGCTCGTAGAGATCGTGCGCCGCGACAGGTTGGAGCCCACGTCTGCCGACGCCGCGCTCGAAATCGGCAAGGACACGCACGACGGGCCGGTTCTGGTGGTGAATGCCCGGTCCAACCGGGCCGCGGTCGTGCTTCCCGCGCCGTCGGGTCTGTTCGACGACGGCGGCGTGCAGGAGCGCGTCCGGCTGCTGCGTCCCGCCGGGCGGGATACCATGGAGAAGGCCGAACTCGACGCCTCGAACTGGCGGAAAGCGGCCGAAGCCGACTGGAGGACGCTCTGGGAGGACGAGATCGCCGGCCTGCCGTCGCACAAGGAATCGCGGTTCTGGCTCGCAGCCGGCCTGTTGCTGCCGGTATGGGACCGTCTGCCCGCCGAGAACATGCGGGTGCGGCGTCTCAGGACGGACGATGGCGAGGCGCTCATCGGGCGCGTACTCGACTTCGAGCAGGTCCGCGCCGTGCGTTCCGCATTCGGCCTCGCGGGGGGTCCCGCCATGACCGGCGCCGAAGCCTTCGAGGCGGTCATGGGACGCGGCGCGGCGCTCGCGCTCGCCAACGGCTGGCGGCTCGCCAGGCGCCGCATCATGGGCGCCGACCGGGTGGAGATCGAGGGACCGGTCGATACCGACACCGCGGTCCTCAAGCGCATGGGCTGCACGGTCGAGATCGTCTCGTGGCGCACGCGCGTCTTCGCCCCCGGCCCCGATCTCCTCGAACGCGTCATCCAACGCTGGCCGCTCGCCGCCTGAGCCCGTCGCGTATCCGTATTGCCGGGCAGCCGTCCGCCGCGCGGGGGTCCGTACCGCCGGACAGCCGTCGTACCTGTCACTGGCCGTCCACCGGGGGGCGGGCATTTCACTCACCGAAGGGAGCATTCATGACTGCACAGACCCTGCCGGACGAACCCAACTACGCGTTCTGTCCAAGCTACGAGCTCGGCGACGAGCCTCAGCAGATCCGTATCGTCTTCGAGGGCATGCCGGGCTACGTGCCAACCTGCCTCATTGCCTTGTCCTTAGCCGATGCAGAGCGGCTGTGCGACCGCCTGAACATCAGGCTCGGACACTCAAGAGAGGACTGGACCGCGCTCGCAGCCCGCTCCATGGCCGCCGGGGGCCCGGAGACCGACAACGGCTCCCGGCACTGAACCGGCCGTCCATGATCGATCCCCCCTTTTTGACTCCCACCCGGCCCGAATCCCGGCGCCGTCTCAAGTCCGCTCGGACGTCCTGCCGGCCAGCGTTCGAGGACAGCGGGGGAGGGGCGAGAGAGACGCGCAGAGAGAGGCGCGGCTTCGCACCGTCACAGGGGGGACCACGACATGAGCACTTTGACTTACGCCGGGATCGGAGCCCGCACCACGCCGCCCTCCGTTCTGACCGCCATGACCGTGATGGCCGGATGGCTCGCGCGGCAGGGATGGCATCTGAACACCGGTGGCGCGGCCGGGGCCGACAGTGCGTTCGCCCAAGGGACGCCGGCCGGTCGACGGACGCTCCATCTGCCCTGGTCCGGCTACAACGGGTGCGCGGGTCCGGACTGCCGGGTGCCGTCGCCGGCCGAGCTCCAATCCTGCCTGGCCATCGCCGCCCGCCTGCATCCCGCCTGGGACCGCTGCTCGCCCGGTGTTCGCAAGCTGCACGCCAGGAACGCGGCCATCCTCGGCGTCGGTCTCGGCCGTCCCGTCGATGCCGTCGTGGCCTGGACGCCGGGAGGAACGGTCACGGGCGGAACCGGAATGGCGGTCCGCATCGCCACCGAGGCCGGCATCCCCGTGATCAACCTGGGCTCGATGACTCCGCGTGCTGTCTGCGAGCGCCTGCTGGCCATCCGCCGGGCCGGTTCCTCTCCCTAGAGCCGGAGAAAGGCGTCCACCGGGCGAAGGCCCGGTAGGAAGGGAGACGGTCTCCCTCACGCAGTCCGGGCAAGGCAGGCAGCCAAGGAGGACACGGCCATGTCCGGAATCGATTTCAACTTCGAGGAACCCCTCACCGGCAGCGACTTGCTCGCAGAGATCGGGCTCCAACCCGGCGCCATCCAGGACGTCATCGACGAGAACCACGCCATACGCTGTCCCGACCCGCGGGATGCGGCCGACGGAGATCCTCTCACCGTCACCGCCGCGCTGAGCGCCGGAAGGGAGTGAAAGGAGGGCTGAGAGAAGTGAACGGAAGGGGCCGGGGAGGGAGGACTCCGGTCCTTCGACGTTCGTCAACCATCGTCATTAACCAGGAAGGAGAATTACCATGAGCTTTGGACTGAACCGCGTAGAACTGATCGGACGCCTCGGCGCCGACGTCACCGTCAACCATCTCTCCAGCGGAGGCCGCGTGGCCAACATGAGCATCGCCACCGACGAGTCGTACATCAGCAAGCAGACCGGTGAGCGGGTCGACAAGACGGAATGGCACCGCGTGGTGACCTTCCAGGACGGCCTCGTCAACATGCTTCAGAAGCACGCCCGCAAGGGCCGGCTGGTCTACATCGACGGGAAGCTCCAGACCCGGCGCTGGTCGAAGCCCGGCGAGGACAGCGACCGCTACTCCACCGAGATCCTGCTGGTCCCGGGCGGCGGCGTGAAATTCCTGGACAAGCCCAATGGCAACGGCGTGCCGGCTGCGGCGGACCCGTCGATGGCGGCGGCCGACACCGCGATGCAGGACGCCGGGACCTCGTCCCAGCCCGCGGACGTCGACGACGAGACCATCCCGTTCTGAACTCCTCCGCCTCGTTTCCTCCCACCCTGGGGCTGGCGCTTCGTGCGTCAGCCCCTTTTCTTTTGCTGCCGGTCCCGAGCAACCACCCCTCCGGGCGTCGCGCCTTCGCTTCGCTCGGCCCGCTCGCCCTCCGGCGCAGCCGGGTGTCCCGTCCCGTGAAGGAGAACCACCATGCACTACGGTCCGTCCCCCGCCTCCGCGGTCGCCGCGGCGCTTGCCGCGCGCGCCGAAGAGGTCTGCCAGCGCTACCTTCCCCATGGCCGCCGCCAGGGCCGCTACTGGGTCGCGGGCGACATAGACGGCGCCCGCGGAAGGTCTTTCTTCGTCCGCCTCCACGGCCCCGGCACGCCCGGGAAGTGGACCGACGCAGCCGTGGGCACCCACGGCGATCTGCTCGACCTCATCCGCCACCGCACGGGCGCGCCGACGCTTCGCGCGGCACTGATCGAAGCCCGCGCCTTCCTCGTCCTGCCGGCTTCGCCGGCCAAGGGCGATGCAGGCGACTACGATCCCGCGGAAGCGGCGCGGCGCCTGTGGCGTGGATGCCGCGCCATCGACGGCACCCACGCGGAGAAGTACCTGCTCGCCCGGGGTCTCGCGCGCTGCCGGTTCCCGGCGCTGCGCTTCCACCCCGAGCTTCGCTACCGCGAAGGCTCCTCCGTCATCCGCCTGCCGGCGCTCGTCGCCGCCGTCACCGGCGACGACGGCGCCGTCTTCGGCGTGCACCGCACCTGGCTCGACCCCCGCCGTCCGGCCAAGGCCGGCGTCGCCTCGCCCCGAAAGGCCCTCGGCGACATCCGCGGCCGTGCCGTGCGCTTCGGCATGCCCGCCGGCGATGTCGCTACGCTCCTCGTCGGCGAGGGCATCGAGACCGTGCTGTCGCTCGTCACCGCCGTGCCCGACATCTCCGCGGCCGCTGCGCTTTCCGCCGGCAGTCTCGGCTCCTTCTCGCCCCCGCCCGCCTGCCGCCGCCTCGTCATCGCCCGCGACAACGACTTCGAGGGCGCATGGGCCGCCGAACGCCTCGCCCGGCGCTGCGCGCGGGCGGGCATCGCCGCCGCGGTCATCGTTCCGGAAGGCGGAGACTTCAACGACGACCTCGCCTCGCTCGGCGCCGCCGTCCTCGCCGCAAGGTTCGCTCCGCTCTTCCGCTCCGCGGGAGCCGGAGAGGAGCGAGCTTGAGCGGGCGAAGTCCCGGCGAGAGGAGAGAGACCATGGACGCCGTCATCAACCTCAGACACGAACCCCGGCTCCGCGACATATTCGAGCACACGGACGTGCACGACAACACCGTCCTCATCGACCGCCGCACCAGGTGGGGCAACAGGTTCCGGATCGGGCGTGACGGAACGCGCGGGGAAGTGATCGCGCGCTACCGCGCCGATCTCTGGGGGCGCATCCGCTCCGGCGAGATCGCCCTGGAAGAACTGGCCGAAATGGACGGCATGTGGCTGGCCTGCTGGTGCCACCCCCAGCCTTGTCACGGACACGTGCTCGCCCGGGCCGCGGCCTGGGCCGCGTCCGCGCTGGCCGAAAGGAGGGCCGGGTGATGGGCAGCGTGACCTTCAAGCGGCTCACTCCGCAAGAGTCCCGCATCTATGACGCTACCGGCGACCATGTCGGCGACGTCTACCGCCACGACGACATCCTCGTGCCCGGCCAGGTGTTCTACGTCGTGCACCTGTTCGACGATCCCCGGGGGCCCCGGCGTGTCCACGACCGCGGCCGCGTCCGCGACGTCGCTCAATCCCTCCTCGATTCCCACCCTCTGTTCTGAACACTTCCGCTGCAACTCCCGGATTATTGGGGCCAGCTTCGGCCTACACCTTCGTTCCGGCCTCTCCTGATTCCTCCCTTCGCTGCGCCCCCTCCACCCAGGCCACAGGACACCTCTCCCCTCCCATGGCCCGATCCCCGGTCTCCCTGCCGAAGGAGAACGATCGTTGGGCGATCTGGCTGTAGCCCGCCAGGCCCTCGGCACCTCCCGGCCTGTTCCTGCCGGGCTCCGCCCGGTTGGCTGCCTCCACCAACGCGCCCGGCGGTAATCCACAGTAGGCCCTCCCTCCGTCTTCTCCCATCGTAGCACGGCGTCAACCCCTTCCTTCGTCAGGGGTCCTACGCTTCGCTCCGGCGCTCCCCCGCCCCGGGGCCCCTCCGCCCCGCGTGACCAGCCGTGCTCCAACGGGACAAGACGGAGGGAGTTCCTCCACTGGCGGGCGATGCGAGAAAGGAGAAGGCGATGGAAGTCACGACAGGCAAGGTGGTCAATCTCAGGCAACGGGCAAAGCTGGGAGACGCCGTACTGGTGGACCGGCACAGCGAATGGGGCAACCCGTTCCGGATCGGAAAGGACGGCTCGCGCACAGAAGTCGTCGCCAAGTACCGGGCGGATCTCTGGCGGCGAATCAAGGCCGAGGAAGTCCGCCTGGACCAACTCGCCGAGCTGGCGGGCAAGACGCTCGCGTGCTGGTGCGATCCGCTGCCGTGCCACGCGCATGTGCTGGCAAGGGCCGCGGCGTGGGCGAAGTACATGATTGACGGCCGCACCACGGCATGGAGGTAGCCATGAGCGCAAGTCGATTCAAGACCAGCGGCCGTCCTGGCGGGAAAGAGAAAAGGCAGGATGCGCGCCGGGGCAGCGACCACTACGCCAGCCCCGGCGCAGGAACCGAAGTTCCGAACCACGAGGAGGATAGCATGGACAGAAACGAAATCGACAACCTTGCAGACCAGGGCGTATCCAGCATGGCGGCATCCTGCGAAAACGCTCAGCTCTTCGGCGCTGCCCCGGGACCCGACGAGTTCGATTCCAGGGATGTCTGGGACGAGGAAGACGCACTCGACGCGGTCCACGCCGCCTTCGAGATCCTCGCGGGCGGCATCGGCCCCGACGGCACCCAGCTCTCGGACGAACGCGAAAGCCTGCTCTGGGGCTTCGTCAACATGCTCGACGCTTTTATCTATCAATCTGCGCGGAGTTGCGCGTGAATGGACGGAAACACTATAAATAAAGGAGTTGAGCTACTTATCCCGAGACCTTGGCCGGTCATTCGCACCCCTGTCCGCGCCCCGATTTCTTCCCTGGTGTTGAACGTAGGGTTGAACTTTTCCGCGCGCCGTGCCACAATGGCTCCATGGATACCGCCACCGCAAAACGCACCGCCAGGGTCAAGACCACCTTGACCAAACGCGCCGTCGAGGCCCTCGAACCGGCCGCCCGCCCCTTCATCGCATGGGACGACCGGCTCACGGGCTTCGGCGTCAGGGTCCAGCCCTCGGGGGCCAAGACCTTCGTCGTCAACTACCGCGCGGGAGAGGGCGGACGCAAGGCTCCCAACAAGCGCGTCACCCTCGGACGCTTCGGGCGCATCACCCCCGATCAGGCAAGGCGCATGGCCCAGGAGACCCTGGGCAAGGCCGCCGGGGGCGGAGACCCGGCTGAAGAGCGCGCCGAGGCCCGCAGTATGCCCACCTTGGCCCAGGCCTTCGAGGACTACATGGAGGCCAACCCCAGGCGCAAGCCAAGGACCGTCCAGATCTACCGCCAGAACCTGCGCGTGTGTTTCGGCGACTGGCTGACCCGCTCCCTCGACGCCATCGACCGCCGCGACGTCGAGGCCCGTTTCAATACCGTCACCGAACGGAACAGTTGGGCCACCGCCAACCAGGCCGTCTCCATGCTGCGCTCCATCTACCGCCGTTCCAGCATCGACCACGAGGGGCTGCGCAACCCGGTGGAGCTCTGGATCGCCGGCGGCGGGCGTCTCAACCGCAAGCGCCGCCGGCGCATCTCCGCGCCTTCGGAAGTGCTGCCGCGCTGGCGCGCGGGAGTGGAAGCGGTGGGGCTCTCCACCGACCACCGGGACATCTTCACCATCGGCGCCTACACCGGCATGCGCCTGGGCGAGGTGGTCGCGCTCCGGTGGGAGCGCATCGACCTGGGAAGGCGCATCCTGCGGGTGGAGGAGACCAAGACCGGGGAGCCGCTGGAGCTTCCGCTCACGCGGCAACTGGCTGCCGTGTTCGAGCGCCGCCGGGAGGAGAGCGGTGAGACGGGGGAGGACGGATGGGTGTTCCCGTCCCGCACGAGCGCGGACGGACACCTGAAGGGGATCGGTCACCATCACGTCGATATCAGCAAGGCGGCGGGGACACGGTTCTGGTTCCATGGGCTGCGCAACGCCTTCATCACCGTGGCCGAGCGCGACCTCATGCTGCCGCGCCCGTTGACCAAGCGCCTGGTCAACCACGCCCGCGACGACGACATCACCGAGGGCTACGCCGCCGACTGGACCGTCGAGCAGCTCCGCGAGCCCGCTCAGCGTGTGGCCGACCGTATCGAAGCCCTGATGAACGCGGCCGTTCCCGAGGGAAGTGTGTCTGCGCCGGCGGAAACGCGGAATGCGCGGACGGCAACGTCACCTGGGGCCGTCCATGTTGCCCTGAATCCCGGCTCCCTTGCCAGTTCGTCCTGACCTCGAAACCGGTCGTGTGCGAGGGTTCGCTGCAGCCGAAACGACACACGCTGGTTGTCGATATCCAGCCCCTGCTCCAGAAGATATCGTAGCGCGTCTCTGGCAGGTTGCCGCGTTCCGGCTGCAAGGCCGAGCGCGTCGGCGGCGCGTCTACGCAGTCCGGATGGGCTCGTAGTGCGTGACGGGCAGCGCACAAATCAGGTCTGTTCAAGTCCCATTGGCGTTATAGGACGTAGAAAGAGGGACGGAATGCCCGCCAAGTTCGAAACCAGCGGCTACGGGTGCGCTCGTCAGCGCCCTAACCCGACGGAGTCGGGGAACAAGCTGCCGCGCACGTTGTTGGCCTCCCGGTGATTGTCCACTAACTGCCCTTCAGTTTTGTCTCTATCGCAGAAAGCGCTGCAACCCAACTGGTATCCCAATACTCCCCTTCAGATGCCGCCTTAATCTCCGTTAGTCTAGCCGTCAGGTCCACGCAACCGCGGTTTTTCGCCATGGCCATTAAATTATCAATATCAGCAGCCAGTTCCGCATCTGGATCGCGGGTCCTCGTAGCCTCCAATATCTGTTCAACACCGGGGCTCAACGAGCCTAGGGACTTGGCGATGGCGTTCACTGCACCACGAACCCTCAAGGCCAGCGGGTCGTGTTTTACACTCTCAAGATCGCCAAGGTCCTTGACCAGTTCGCCGTCATCGCGCTGTTTGACAAACCGCATGCAGCTTATACCATTCAGCTTCAACATGTCGAAGTTCTGTACCACCTCTGGATCCGCCCAATTCTCCGGGCCTACGGAGTATCCATCCTGTTTCAACCAACGATGTTGAAGGCCGCCTTCGTCAAGAGGAAGAGCGAGGAAGAAGTGGTCGGAAAAGACAACACCTGACACCTCAGCTTTGTTTCGCTCAACGGAATAGACAACGCATTCTTGTCCCAACTCGGCCCCCTGTAACGCAAAATACAGAGCAACCTTAGGTGTGCCCGTGAGATCGATTACCGGAGACCGAAGAATGTAGTGTTGCAGAATAGCAAGTCGATCATGTCCCTTCTCGATAGCGTATCCCGTAACTCCGGCAGCACTTGAATAGAACCGACGGCAGATAGCCCACATTTGACTACTGGTTTCGCGATCGTCACGAGTAATCGACGGTTTGACGGTACTCCAAACGCGACTTTGGCCCCGAAAGAGTACCCTACCGCCCTTGCCTCCAAGTTGGTTCTCCATCCACTCTAGAGCATCCTTCGCCGAGTTCGCCTTTGTGTTAGACATGTGACCTATCCTCCTCTCGTCTATTGAGAGGTGGGCAATGCACCTCTCACCTGCTAATCCGCAAACGGCGCAGCCATCGTCACACGGCGTTGCGGACCCTCATCGTCAGCGTGACGATACTCGGGTGGGGAGCTGTGTGGCACCGGCCGGAGGTTCCGCTGCTTCGGCAGCAGGCATCCGTTCTTGTGTAGAAGGGACTCCGGTCAACGCCCGCAACGCCGCATCAGAACCGCAACCGGCCGGTCAGGCCCATGCGGTATTCCGGAATACTGTCGCCGGCCTCGCGTCGTTGGCCGGAAAGCTCCAGGCTCAGCGCGCCCAAGCCAGAGCCCGACCGTTCGAAGCGCAGTCCCATGCGCACCCTTCGGCTACCTGATTCCTGGAGATCGAGTTCCCCGAACGGTGTCAGCAGGCCCCGGATCAGCCTATCCCGAATGCCGTATCCCGCCCGCGCGTTGAGCGACATCGCCTTGCTGTCGGAAGAGATCGCATGCCGGAACGCATCGTCGCGTCGCAACGCGTCCGCGCCGTCGGTCACTGCGCCCAGACGCGGCGACAACGACAGCGACAGACCCTCGCCGCCTATCCCAGGTGACACCTTGGCCGCTACGCTCGCGCCATACTCCCGATAGCTATCCGCCGAGTGAAGCACCATCACCCGCCCGCGCGCCTCCACGCCCAAGCGCAGGGCCGGATCGGCCCAGGACACCCCGCCTACAATCTCGAGGCCGACGTCATGGTCGTCGCCGCGGTCGTAGCGCCCCGCCACCTCCACGAACGGCTTCAAGCTGCTGCCTCCTTCCAATGCAACGGTGTACGAGCCCTCGACGCCCAGGCGCACCTGCCCCGAACCGATCGAGAGGTCATCGATCAATTGCGGCCCGGAATTGCTCTTCAGATACCCGTATCCCGCATCACCCAGAAGCGCCACGTCCACGCCCCCTTTGGTCGTCAACGCCCGGCGCGCGCCGCCAGCGACCATGAACGTCCTGGCGTTACTGCTCTCACGCGCCGACGCTTCAACACGCTGGTTCGTGACTTCGCCCCAGCCCAGGCCCAGGAGGAGCCAGAACTCGCTGCGTGAGTCGGATGCAAGCCGCAGATAGGGGTAGGCCGTCGTCAAGGTCAAATCCAGTTGACCGTCTTCGTGGCCACCGTCGGCCTGCGGGTGGGCGTAGTCGGTGACGACCTTGGTTCGAGACACCGCCGCGCCCGCAAGCCATCGTTCGTCGAACCGCGTCTCGACCCCGAGATATCCCGCCTTGAGGTTGCCGTCATAGCGCAACCCTGCGCTCGGCTTGCTGTCGAAGAACTGAAAATCGCCCTGGCCCCACAGCGTCAATTGCGACAACGCGCCGTTTTGCGCCTCGCCCTCCGCGGCGCCGAGAATCAGCTCGAACGCGCTGGACCGGAACAACTCGTCAACATCCAGACTCCGGTACCGCCAGTACTCGCCCTCAGGGTCGGCGCCCGGCGTCGAGCGCCAACCGGCGTCTGACGCCGCGACCGCCAGCGTGACCCCGCCGGGCGTTATCGGTTGACCGCCCACGGTGAGCGTCGGGCCGCCTGCACTCTGGAAGTTACGGACGCCAATTCCGCCTGGTCTTCCGTCGAAACGGTCCCTACCGATAACCTTTTGCGGGCTGCCGAAGATGCGCGGCAGGCCTCGTCGTATCGTATTTTTTATCGACTGCGTCATCCCCGCCGGCTTACTCACATGCTGACCGGAGTAAATTATCTGGATGACCGGCCCGTCCACCTTGCGGTCGCCGTAGTCGGAGCCGGTTGCCCTATGGTTAAGATGAATAAGCCTCTTCTTGCCGGCCCCAAAAGTATCGTCTGGCACCGCTCGCACGATAACCGTTTGCGCCCTGTTCCAGTTGGCGGTCGTGAAAATCAGCGTCGCCGGTGTGAACGTCAAGAACGCGGAATCCTCGTCCGACGACGGGTGCGGGTTCGGCTTCACCGTAACGTTGCCCGTGGGCTGCGTTCTGAGCTTCACCGTGTAGGTCCCGGTTTCGCCCTCGTTCACCCTAAGGAGGTTCCGCGGCGAGAACGTCACTCCCCGGTCGTCGTTGTCAGTCACCGTGACCTCGACAGACCCGAGGATCTGGCCATCGCTGGCCCGATGGATGATTGCTGCCACGCGTTTGTTGCCCAGGTTATCGATGTCGTCGTTCACCCCGGTAACCGTTACAGTCTGCTCGGTGTTCCAGTTCTCCGGTGTGAACGTCAACGCCCGCTCACTTACCCTTACAACGTTCGGAGGGGCGCTGGTGAGCGTCACCGTCACGCCTGCACTTGGAGGCGCCGACAGTTTCACGTTGTAAGTCGCCCTACCGCCATTTTCTGGAATGGTCAGCGTCGCAGGCGTCACTGCCACAGCGATTGCAGACACCACCGCGATGGTGAAGGAGAGGCTGTCCATGTCGCCGTCGGCGTCGGTAACCGTGTAGGTATATGTCCGAGCGGCCGTCACCGCAGTCGGGGTTCCTGACAATGCCCGCGTCTGCGGATCAAAGTTCAAGCCCGCCGGCAGCGCCGGCGTCAGGGTATAGCTCAGCGGCCCGTTGCCGCCGGCCGCCGCCGGCAGAATCTCCAGCGCAATCGCGTGGGCGTAACGGTAGAACTTGTCCGCAATGGTAGTTCCAGCCTCGAACGCTGGACTCTCGTCGGCTTCCTCCACCTCGATGGAAAAGGAGAGGCTATCCGTGTTGCCGTCGGCGTCAGTGACCGTGTAGGTGTACGTCCGAGCGGGCCTCGCCGTGGTCGGGGTTCCTGACAAAGCCCGCGTCTGCGGATCAAAGTTCAAGCCCGCCGGGAGCGCGGGTGTCAGGGTATAGCTCAGCGGCCCCTTTCCACCGGTCGCCGCTGGCAGCGTCATGGTCGTCACTGTCTTGCGAGCGACATACCTTTGGTCGGCGACCGATGCCGGTCCGAACGTCAGACCAGTGTCCGTGTCGTTCACGTTGACCGTCACAGTGCCGCCGTCGGTCACGCTGCCGTAACCCGTCACCCGGTGGCTAAGCGTCGCCGTTTCGTCGTCGGCGTCGGGGTCCCGCACTGCTCGTACGGTGACCGTTTGCGGCCTGTCCCAGTCGCCGGTCGTGAAGGTCAGGGTCGCTGGAGAGACCGTCACGGCGAGGCTATCGCTTGCCAGTTGCACCGTGACCGTGCCCGAGGGTCGCGAGCCGAGTCTTACCGTGTAGGTGCCATCGTCACCCTCGGACAACGACAGCCTCGTTGTCGACAGGTGCACACGCGGACTTTCAACGCCGTAGGTGAGGAGATAGTCCGCTCTCCCTCCGGACGCGCGTATCCGGACGTAGTATGTGCCCGGCAGGAAACGACCATCAGGGGAAAGCCCATTTCCAACTCCTACCGATGACCTGGTGGAACACCGCAGGTTGACAGCATGAGGTATCAAGTTCCCCACTGACTCGTTGTACAAGCACAGAGACGGACGACTCCCCACTGCCGTAAGGTGAAAATTGACCTTGTGGGGGGTGTGCAGGGTGAAGCGGTACCAGTCGGATGTGTTCTGTGGGATTGGTGTTGTACGTCTGTCCCACGGCTCTACGGTACCGCTGTCCGCCAGCTATCACGTCAATTTCTCCTCGGAATACTTCCGCCTGCGACCAACTACAACGGAGTTGTGGAGGTTCCGCGTATTCACCAAGGCACAGGGAGCGACCCCGTGCCCGTGCGAGGGTTCTTGTATTCGGCGGATGACCCGACACACGGGCTCCGCGTAGTTGATCGCAAGACAGACGTTAGGACAGGGTGCGCCTGATTGTCAAGGGACTGGAAGAAGAACCCATCAACCTGTCGCACATCGAAGAGATGACGCCGGACGACGCGGTTCGGATGGCGATATCCCTGAAGCTTCAAGAACGGGCACCAACCACAACACGGACGATTCCGCAACCGCCCGTGCGGCTGGCACCCTGTCCGCGTAACCTCTTGGCGTCCCATTGACCTCGTGCGTTGATACCCGTGCCGGCGTCCTCGAAAAACAACCCCCGCCTAGACGTCGACCAGACCGACGGCACTCGTGCCGGGCATTCGACCGTGACGGCAATGCCCGCCGGGTGCAAGTCACGACCGCGATCATGGTTGCCGCTCAATACGTCGGTGATGTCGATGAGTGGCGCAGCAGCCCGACCGCCACGCCAGTCTCGTCGAAAAGGTTGGGTGCGCAACTCGGCTCGCCGCCTTCGGTGACATCGCCGTGCTCACGCCGTCCGCGTCGCTACGTTGGTCTTCGGCATCGCCCTCCGCGTTGCGTCGCCTGGTGCCGGCTTCGCCCGACACCGGCTTCCGCATCACGCCTTGCACTGGTGTCCGCCCCAGTGCACGTGCCTCCGGCAGCTTGCTCCGCACGACCGCCTTCAGTACGGTCTCCCTGACCGCCACTCAATCGCCCTGGCGGCTCCCGTCCGCCGGGTTCTCCGGCACCCATTCCCCTTCGCTTGTACCTCTGGTCTTGCCGTTCCCGACCGCATGCGCGGGCTCTGGTTCTCACACCACCCGCATCAAGGTGTAGCCTGCAAAGTGATCCATGGTGTTGAGGAAGTTGAGAACAATGGAGATTACCAGGGGAACCATCGGAGTGCGGCATCTATTAAGCCTAGGACGACTAGAACGGAAAGAAGGAAGCCGCCCATAATCATCAACCTAGCATGCTTCTCTACAAAATCGGCCCGCAGCCGTAGGCGCAATTCTTCGACCCTCGCTTCATCCTCATTGAGAGGCCGCTTGAAGTTCTTTAGGAAACCAAGGCCAAGGAAC
This sequence comes from uncultured Binatia bacterium (SeqCode), assembly GCA_965204505.1. Classification (GTDB taxonomy): domain Bacteria; phylum Desulfobacterota; class Binatia; order UBA9968; family JAJDTQ01; genus JAJDTQ01. The sequence continues at coordinate 1,153,489 of CBDBFB010000003.1, read as the reverse complement.
ACAAATAATGCCGCTGCCGTGATGATGATTGCGCTGTGGTCTGGATATCGTGTCAGCAGAGCAATAACAAGACCCGCGATGCTGCACAGCGATCCGATTTTTTCCATAGCTCTTTACTTCGAGTTGAACTTTCTAGAAGACATGTTGGGTCACCGCCGAAATATAGAACCTCTTTCATGGGTCGACGGGTAGGTGCGGCGCCTGGAGTGAATAGGTGGAACATCAGTAAGTGCGGCGTTGTCAATCGAGCGAATTTCCGACCGGAAGTAACTACATTTCACTTTTCCGATCCATCATTTCCTTTGGCAAGTCACTGCTGACAGACTTTCACCAAGAGTCACACTTTCCAGGTCACTTCCCTGAATCCTTCCCTTGTGGACAGTGCGCGCCAAATTTCCCTTTTCGTCGAGGCGGTAGTCCACGATCATAGCGTTTCTTGGTTGATCCGGCCTGGAGGACACACTGACCAGCACTTTCCTCAATCTCTGCGAATTGCAACTCAGAGCGCTACTGTATCGTTCTCCCTTCTCCGGATGAAAACGGCCGTCGATTATATCGGTGTCCGTTGCTTCTTTAACACCGATCTCTTTTCCTGTGCTGTTTTTCTTCAAGAATATGGCATGTACCATGAGGTTATCTGCGTTTTGAGATAAGGTCACTTCCATATTATTTTGACCTTCCCGCGAAGCCGGGCAGTAATACCTGCCCGTCAGATCAATACATCCAACTCTCGCCCGTGTCTTGCGTTCGGCCTTCTCCCCATGTCCCGTCCCGCTTGCCGCGATCAGTGCATCGGCCTGCTCGCGTGTCAAGTAACCGGTCCCTTCGATCCCCTTCTCCGCTTGCCACGAACGCAACGCCGCCCTCGTCCGCGGGCCAAAGAAACCGTCCGGCGCTCCCGGATCGAAACCCGCTTCCTTCAACCCGGACTGCACCCGCCGCCGGTCGTCGCGGCTGAGACCGAGTGCGTCCTCCGTAGCGGCTGCGGCGGCGGAAGCGCCCCGGGCGCACTTGCTACCGGCCCGGCGCAGAAGACGCCAGGCGTCGGAGCCGTCCTGCGCGTGGTCGATGGGCAGTTTTCCACCACGGTCGGCCAGACACGGATCGGCGCCGGCATCCAGAAGCAGGCCGACGAGGTTCACCGTCACATCAGGAGGGGCGCTCGCCGCTGCCGCACGACCGCCGTCTTCGTCCACGAACAGCCGGATCAAGGGCGTGGCGCCTTGGTTGTCGCGGGTATTCGGGTCGGCGCCGTACTGGAGAAACAGGCTCACCTGGGACTCCTTGGAGAACTGGACGGAGTCCTCCTTCACGGCCAGCATCAACGGCGTATCGCCGTTCCCGTTCCGGATGTTCGGATCGGCGCGCCCTTCCAGCAGCGCCCGCATCACGTCCCTGCGCAGCCCGCCCCCGTGCCTCGGCACCCCCACCGGCATCATGGTCGCCCTCGCGGCGTCCACGAGACCCAGGAAGGCGGCATGCAGCGGCGTGTCGCCGCGATCGTTCTGGACATTCGCGCCGGCCGCGCATTCTTCGATCAGGAACCTCACCGCCACCGGACCCGGGGTGTGATCCCCTCCGGCCGCGGCGTAGTGGAGGGGCGTCTCGCCATGGGCGTTCCGTCCATTGCAATCGCCCCCGTGCGCGACGGCCTCGCGAAGGAGCTGGATGTAGGCGTTGTCGTGGGCCGCCGCCCAGTCGCCGGTCACCGCCGCGTAGTGCACGAACGTGGCGCCGTGCGGGTCGATGGCGGCATTGGGGTCGCCGCCCGCGCGTAGCCATCCCCGGAGCCGCTTCACGGAATCGCCGCCGGGGACGACGCGGAACTCCATGAAGACGTTGACGTCCATGGCCTCCTGCGACGCCGCCGGGGAAACGAGAAGGACCGCAAGCAGACCGGCCGCGGCAGTTAGAACGATGCGCCGGACCCGCGCTCCGGCGGCCTTGCGCCTTTCATCGAGCACTACGTCCTCCCTCGCCGACCGTGCATTATGGCCTTGGACCCCCGCGCCATCACCGCGTCCGTCGTCCAGTGCCTGCCGTGATCCAGGCCCCTGGATGCATGCTGGTCGAGCAACTCGTCCCGTTTCCCACGTCGCGCTTGGCCGTCCTCGTCGTCAGCCTGGCCCGCGCCGCCAGTCAGGGGGTGTCACCCGTCCTGTCTACGCCGCGCTCCGCCATCGCCGCATCTAAGCCCAGACCGCAGCGTCGAGAACTCCTCGATCACCTCCCGCAGTAGCGCGCGACCTGCGACGGAGAGGTGATTTCACCGATGGAGGCTACCAAGGCCGTCTCCCGACCAGTCGCGTTTTCGGGTGTCTTGCCACGGTTCACTTCCGTTTGCCGTTCACGAATAGAAATTCCCTGACCGTCCCATTGGGTTGGCGCACGACCCACCGGCCATGCATCTTGCCGTCCACAACGGGGCCTTCTTGGACAATTCCGTCGGCTTGGCGCACGACCCACCGGCCGTGCTGCCTGCCGTCCACAACGGGGCCTTCGGAGACCGTCCCGTTGGTAAGGCGCATGACCCACCGGCCGTGTTTCTTGCCGTCCACGTAAGGGCCTTCATCGACAGCCCCGTCGGAATAGCGTACGACCCACCGACCATGCCTCTTGCCGCTGGACAGTGTCCCGGTACCTGTGGACGTTTCCTCGCCTCCACCAGACCATTCAAGAGTGCCCTGCCCATCTGCGACGCCGCCAGAGCATGTGCCGGACCAGGTTACGGTTTGGTTAGGAATGTGGTGGTAGACCCAAACACGGCAGCCGGGCCTGTTGGCAACATCCTTCCAGCACGCCGTTCCCTTTGCGGCCCCGGCACATTCCGGCTTCAATGCGACGGCGGGTGCAGCGCCCTTCACCCCCAGGGCATCGGACAACGCGTCCCGCGTCTGTTCCGGCAGCCCCTGGTCTTTCTTCAGAAGATCCGACAGCCGGCCGCGCTCCGCCGCCGTCAGGCCGCCCAGGGAGATTTCCGCGTTGTCCCTGTTCGACAGGTCATCAGCGGACAGCCCCGAGACCATCCTGCCCAGCAACTTCTGTAACTCCGGCGCAACGCGTGCGATATTCTCCCGATCCTCCATCAGCTTGACCAGCCGATATACGTGCAACCCCTGGATGACGAGTTCCGCCATCGCAGGGACCAGTTCGCCGCTTGCCGCGGTCGACCGCCACTCGGTCAGCGCCACGTCCGGACGTCCCGCCTCCCACGCCCGCTGTCCCGCCTCATAGTCCGCCCACACCGAAGGCGCTGAGACGACTGCTGCCGTCAGCAGTGCCGCCCAGAACATGCTTCGAGCCATACTCGAAACCTCCAGACCCAGCTCGAAGGCTGGCAAGTACTCCGCGCGTGATCGCACATGCCGACTCCGGCGTGCGTCCACCACGGCAGGAGGCGATCATATCTTGAAGCAAGACGGCCTGTAAACGGGATGCCTCGACTGTGTCGGACGGAGGGCGGCGCAAATCACGCCGTCCGTTTCGCTGCGCTCGTCGTGAGCATCGCCAGTCCACATCCGTGTCGCCGGATCCCGGAAGCGCTCGACCGCGCTGAAATCGGTATGGTTTTTGCCGATGCGTTGCATCTCGGTGCTACCGCGCAGTGCGAGGCCATGCTGACCTTCGATCGCCAGTTCATCGAAATGGCTGAGGGTGCAACCATCAAGGTAACCGAACGCTGACGGCCAAAAGACCTGCCATGACGTATGGCGCTGATTGATCCCAAGAGCGCTTCGACTACACGAACCCCAAGAAAGCGCCATAAGCTTCACCAATGAGTTCGCGTCGCCGCGCGCGGTCTTCGCCCGTCACCGGCTTCCGGATCATTCCGCCCTCGGTGTCAGCTCCGCCGTCAGTTCCTTCAGCACTGAACCGCCGTGTGCTGACGACGACGATCACGGCCGCACCCGCCAACACGTCCGTGATGTCGATGATCGTGCCGCCGCTCGACTGCCGGACCCGTTCACGTCGAACCGGTTGAGTGTCAGCTCGGCTCGGCGACATCGCCCCGCTCATGCCGTCCGGCTCCCTACTCTCGCCGTCGCAGTTCCACGTTCGCGTCGCCGGGTGCGGGCGTTGCCCGTCACCGGCTTCCGCACCACCCAGTGCACTTGTGTCAGCGTCACTGCTCCCGCCTCCGTCAGTGTGCTCGACACGACCGCCTTCACTACCTCCCGCGCTGACCGCCACTCAATCGCCGTGGCGGCTTCCCTCCGCCGGGTCCTCCGACGCCCATTCCTCTTCGCTTGAACCCCTGATTTCATCGTTCCTGACCGCCTGCGCGGGCTCTGGTTCTCACACGCCACGCATCCCGATGCAGGCCCGGACCGGGGGTGCCTCGACTGCCCAGCCGTGCTCCAGGGGCGTCAAGGACACTATGTCAAGGACACTATACATGGGCTTGGGAAACCTGACGCCAAATTGCGACGCGCCCCCGTGCTCGGCAAGAACACAGGCGTGGAGATTCACGGGCTTGCTGGACGCCCACCACCCGGTCCCTGCACGAGAGCACGATCTTGACCGTTTCCTTCCGGCCGTCGTTGAGGCGGCCCCGGTGGAGCTTCGCGGTCGCCATCCAGCGGCGCATGATCCGCTCAGCCCGCGTCCTTGCCGGCCCGCTCCGTGCAACCGTCCGTCCCGCTCCAGGACCTCGACCCCCTCCCCATTCCGTTTCCTGGACCGTGGCAGGATCAGGCTCGGCGGATAGCGCGGCCGCCACAGATCCGCATGGGAGAACACCGCCTGGCGCTCCGACAGGTACTCCACCGCCCAGTTCACCGCGTCGGTCACGAAGTATTCCCGGCCAGCAAGCAGAGCTGCCCGGTTTGCCGGTGCCTAGGTCGAGGTCTCTGGTTCTCGTTCCGCGGCCCGATCCATGATCGGCTCGGGCGAGAATCGAGCGATTGCGCTTGGCGTTCCCAGACCTCGTGCAACGTTCCCTTGTCCACGTCGCGCTTGACCGGACGCGCCATGAGCGTCGTTACGGTCCGCAGGGCACTTTTTGTCCGCTGAGTCATCGAACCGTCGCCGCGATCTCCGCCTCCTTGCCGCACCTGCCCAGGTGCGGGCCGCCCGGCACTTTGCCCTCAAGGATCGCCTGGAACGTGTCGGGATCGACCGGACCGGAAAGGCCCAGTTTCCTCCGTCCCCTTGCCCGCCCAAGCGTTCGCCTCCAGATGAGCCGGATCGTTCTTTGAGTAGTAACCGTCGGGCCGGTAGTGGCACACGGCCTGCGACGGCGAGGCGATCACGCCGATGGAGGCTACCACCCGGGCCTCACGCGTTCGTTCTTGCCGTTTCTGCATGTCCATGAAGCCCGGAAACACGCTTTACCGACCGGGTACAAGCCCGAAATGGCCGTTTCATAGGCGTGACGGCGCCTGGCGTCAATTGTCATCAGGTTCATGGAGTCCACACAACTGCTATCCGGGACTGAACGACACCAGCCCTTTCATTCTCGGGGAGCGTTTCCTCTATTCGAACTGGCCAATGAGTTCAGAACCCGTACCATAATGGGCTTTACCTCACGTGACGTACCCCGCCTCCTGAGTATCAGCTCCCAATGCCGGCCGGCGTGGATGGCCACCTCTGACTTGAGGGCCGAGTAGCGGCCCTCGTCGTGCCGGGTCTTGCCATCGAACTCATCCTCGAGCCGGAGCACACCGTCGGCATCACGACACCAACGACCTCCCGGAAAGGTGCGTTCTGATTGTAGAGTGTCCGGCCCCCGTGCTTGAGCTGACCTGTCCCATGGCTGCCTCCTGTGATAAAATTCCGAGAAAGGAACACCCGATGACCACACGCGAGGAGCATGAAGAAGTGGACCGGCTGGTGATGGAACACAAGGAGGCCAAGACGAAGCTGGCATGCCTGGAGGCCACGCGGGCTCGCCCTTTCAGCGGAGCCGCTATCTTCATGAATACTTCATGAATACAAGCAAGGGGGCCGGGTGCGCAACTGGTCGGAAACGGGAGCCTAGTGGTATCGAGTCCGTCAGACTGCGGCAGTTTGGGTGACCCGTGGGTCAGGAGACGTCAAGGTGGTGCGGGAGATAGAGGCCACACGCGAGGAGTTTTGAGGAGTTGGACAAGAGGCGGAAGGCCCGGTGCGTAGCGTGTAGTTACGGATGAACTCCAATGATAACAGCTAACGTTATTCATAGAGTATTTCAAATCAAATGGGGAAAAAGCAGTGGTTCTTGTTTTACGATAGATGTTGACAGAAAGCAGTATATCTGCACCGCAAAGCACGTTCTCGACGGTTTTCGCTCGGGGAAAGTGGAACTGTTCCATGATGGGAAATGGAAGTATCTCGACGTGAAGTGCGTAGGCTACGGCTCGAATAACACAGATATTTGCGTTCTGTCTTCGCCAGTGCAACTATCTCCGGGCTTGCGATTGGAACCTACAACAGAGGGAATCGTCCTTAGTCAAGAAGTATACTTCCTCGGCTTCCCATATGGTATTGCGACCGTGATGAACGACATAACCGGAGATCTCAATCGCCAATTCCCAGTTCCTTTTGTGAAGAAGGCTATACTTTCGGCGATACTCCAAGGGGACCAAACGGTGTTACTCTTGGACGGTCATAACAATCCCGGATTCTCAGGAGGTCCGGTAGTATTCAGTGAAGCGGGGAAATCCAAAAACAGTTATCGTGTTGCATCGATTGTATCTGGATTCAGATTTGAACCTGAATCTATTGTTGACACCCAGGGCGCTGAGACGCCCCTGACATATCGTGCCAATACAGGCATAGTAATCTCTTATGGCATTAAACACGCGCTCGACGCAATTCATGCAAACCCTATTGGATGCCCAATTCAGCAGGACTGATAACCTCGAAATTCGGTCTCACAGGTCGTGGCAAAAAGTGTACCCGGGGTACACGCGCATCGACGGACGTTGCCATCATGGTCGGCGTCGCCGTGAACTTGAAAGGCGGGACGGGCAACTCCAGAAACGCTGCAGCACGTTGCCTGCGGTCTTACGGTTACTGGAGTCCGAAGGACAGCAACTCGTCGGCCTTGCGCCTAATGACCTGAAGCACGCTTGAGTCAGTTCCAGTTTCAAAGACTAACACTTCGATATTGACCAGGCCGAGAGACTCTGCCGAAGAGTTTGGAGGAAGTTGATTCCAAGAGCCTCGAGGAGCCTGTGTGCACGTATTAGTGCTTGGTTCAAGCCCGGTGAACTCAAATGCTGAAAAGCCAAGCAGTGTGCCTTTCTCCGCGCTCACAAAAGGCGCGTGAGTGAACGTAATTCCTACCGTGATGCTGTACCTGCCATCGCCAGAAGGTTTCAGATCTCCGGGTTGGTAAAGGCACACCTCGCGGGGAACTAACGCGAATCTCGTGGGCTCTTTCCCGGGATGAGGCATGATCTCAGCCTCAAAGTAGAAGGATGGCGGGGCTTTAAGTGCAAGGGTTTTCGCAAGTGACATATTGGCCGACCAAAACGAATCCTTCAAAAGCGCTTTCTTGTCCTGTTTCCCGCGCTTGCCACGAGCAACTACGAGACATCGAGCGTCAAGCTTTGGCTTGTTCTTGTCCCTTTTGTAGAAATGACCCGAAGTCCGGACAGCCGACAGCCATTTCGGACCAGCCTGCGCGTCCTTCAGGGCTTTAGACAGCCAGTTGAAAGACCGTTTGACGATTTCCTCGCCGAAGGGCTGAACTAGGCCGAGAAGCAGGACTTTCACAGCTTTTTGGAACGTCTCGCCGGTGGCCGGCGACTTTGGGCAATAGTCGAGTAGGGCACCGGTTAGCTGTTCGTCGCTAGCGGATAAAGGTGTAACGGTAGTTGCTGTTAGGGCGACCCAGAGGACGATTGCAAATGCCGTTTTTCTCCGTCCAAGACAGCGCTTCTGAACTTTTCGAACCCAGTCCATTTCCGAACCCCCCTGTTTCCCAAGAACTCAAGCGCCGACGCGCAACCCTTTTCACCGTTTTCATTTATGTGTACGGCGACGATCTTCCCATGTTGCAACACGGCGGCGCCGCTTCCACTCGGCGCCGTCTGGCACCCGTGAATGAGGCAGGCCTGATTGTGCTCTTCATTGCTGTACTTAAACAACTGCGCCCGGCACGATTGCTGAGTATCGAAGCGCATTGCCGTTTGCCACGACGGAGCGCTCCCATTGACTATATGGAGGTATGCGCGAACATAATTGTTGTGGGCAAGAACACGGATCGTTTCGCCTGTTTTGGCGTCACTCGAGGCGAACGGAGTTGTGGCGCCAGACAAACTTCCCTTGGTGACCTCAAGTATATCAAAGTCCCAAGCGTCACGTAGTTTGGGATTCCTAAAATACCGATCGCCTCGCTGGACTAGGGAAGCAATATTCTTGTTGTCAGTGCCTTGGCTTAGGCGGGACATCGTCCACTTGCGGTCGGGGTTGTCGAGGAATGCCGTGATGGTGTAGCGCCTTTCTTGACCCCGCCGAAAGAGACAGTGCCGCGCTGTTAGAATGTGGTATTGGGAGACCCTAGTTACGGTGCAATAGGGCACGTTTCCGTCAAGAAGTACGCCTGTCGCTCGGTCGTTTGCGGTAAGTGCATCGAGTGTAGGCGACTCAAGACACTTGTCGTCGTAGATTTCCATGATTTCGCGGAAATCCTCCTTGATATTTCCGGCGGTTTTTGACTCATAGCCCTGAATGTCCTCTGGATTTCCTCGGCGCAGTGCCCTCCAATCGTCAATCGATTTGTGCTTGAGGTGTCGAAAAAAAGTTAGCAGGTGCCAAGCCGCGCCGTCACAGGTCTTCTTCCATTCGTCGTTCTTGAGGCCCCTGTTCAGAAGTCCTCGGAGGTCAGCCAGGTTCGGCGCCCCCGACACCGCCGCGTCGAATTCGGATGGGGGTACAGGGATCTCATAAAGCTGATTGAGGCGAACCGAACTTGTTAGGCCCGGGCCAATTCCCTCGGTGAGCCGTTGGAGAGAGCTCGGCGACCGCCTTGCCATGCGTGTGATAACGGTCTCCGCGGAGGTGGTGTTGATCGTGAATATTGGAGATGTCGTGATGGCGATCAGAAACCAATAAACTGTGCGACTCTGCCTACAACGTTTTAATCCACCGGTGCCCAGCCCATGCCGGGAAGGGCGACGTAAATCATGCGTTGGGCCCACCGGCTGGAGCAGCCTACCTCCACCTCCGTCTCCACTACGGTGACCAGCAAAACCACCGCCAACACGTTCGCCGGTTTTGCACATGGGAGTTGACATGGCAACCTCTATTGCTAAGTGTATGGGCACTTAACTGTAATGATCAAACAATAACACGGTAAGCTCCCGATTTGGAGCCGTGACCCTACGGACCGTTGGTCTTGGACTGATGAAGGTGCGGAACGGGGGCGAGCCTGCAACGACGTACAGAGAAGATTTCCATCGTGCCGTACCGTGAGGGCACCGATTCGGATGGATTGCCGCTTTCCCCTCGCACGCCCCTGCAATTCACTTGGCGGGCGAGTGACTCGGGCTACCGGTATGTCCGGCCCCATCAACTGGTCGAACCTGTTGGCGACCCGCCGGGCGGGCTCCCCAAGCTGCTCCGTCCAGTCTTTGGCGTCGTCCTCGGTCACATAACCAGGCCGTGCATGATTCACCAGACGCTTGGTCAGAGACCGTGGCAGCATCAGTTCCCGCAACCCATGGAACGAGAACTTCTCGCCGCGCACACGCCCGATAACCTCGTAGTGCGCCTGTAGCTCTTCCACATGTGCCGGCGAGGAGCGCGGGAGGGCGTTCGCGCTCCGGTTCTGCGGCAAGGGCGGCCAGCCGGGAATTTGGCTTGATGTCGTGGCTGCTGAGTGGGTCTCGAACCGAAGAACTCTCTCCTGTCGCAGCGGTTCGCGACACAGTCCTTTCCGAATCTACACGGCTCCCGGAACGCTTGCAGTTCGGCGACATGTCCCGAGGTGAGGGAATTCCTTCAGCGACTGCTTCATCGGTTCGCACGGCGGAAGCATACTTCGATGCCGGTGCGGGGAAGTGCGGGTTCGGATCACGTCCCGTTCGCCCTGCCTTTGCGGCCCCGGCAGGCCTCGGCAAGGATACCTGCGAACCTGGCGCAGTTGCCGGCATCGTTTGACAAGATACTGCCCGGACAAACGACAATCACCGCCGTTCGCCGACACGCCTGTGAACAGGGCTCTTGAGCCCTTGTTACCCCTCCGCAAAGCGCGTATCCGGGCTTCATGGACAAGCAAGATACTCGAATGCAGCGACTGATCGGGAGGCGGCCATGGTAGCCTCCATCGGCGTGATCGCCTCGCCGTCGCAGGGCGTCTCCTACTACGAGAAGGACGGCTACTACACGAAGGATGATCCCGCGCACAGGGAAGCGAGCGCCTGGGCGGGTAAGGGGGCCGAGGAGCTTGGGCTTTCGGGCCCGGTCAATCCCGACGCCTTCAAGGCCGTGCTCGAAGGCAAGGTGCCGGACGGTCCCCATCTGGGCAAGAAGGACAAGGACGGGGAGATCCACCACCGTCCGGGGCGGGACGTGACGCTGTCCGCGCCCAAGTCGGTCTCTCTCATGGCGCTCGTGGGAGGCGACGAGCGGATCGTGGCCGCACACGACAGGGCCGTGACACGCACGCTTGCATGGGTGGAGCGGAACGCGGTCGAGACCCGCGTGCAGGACAAGGCGAGCGGAGCGATGGTCCGCGCGGGCGGCCAGAAGATGGTGGCCGCCACTTTCCGCCACGACACCTCCCGCAACCTGGACCCTCAACTCCACACTCATGCCGTGATCGCGAACATGGTGCAGGGACAAGACGGGAAGTGGAGGACGATGGCGAACGATGGGCTCTACCGGAACAAGATGGCGATGGGAGCGATCTACCGGGCGGAGCTGGCGCAGGGTCTCAAGGACCTGGGATACGGGATCGAGAAGACACATTCGGACGGGCGGTTCGAGATCGCGGGGGTGTCGCGGGAGGTAGTGGAGGAGTTCTCGACGCGGCGGGCGGAGATAGAGGGGGCGATGCTGGCCCGGAACGAAGGCGTGTCGATGGAGAACCCGAAGCTCGCGGACCGGGCGGCGCTGATGACGCGCGCGAGGAAGCGGGACGTGGACAAGGCAGAGCTTCGGCGATCGTGGGAGCGCCAGGCCTCGGAAATCGGCTTCTCCGTAATGGCGATACGGGCCAAGGCCAGAGAGGCGGAGCGTGAACTTCCGGCGCCGGACCTGTTTTCGGATCGGGGACAGGGCGCGGCGGAGGCGGCAAGTTGGGCGGTGGATCACCTTTCCGAACGCCAGGCGGTGTTCGGCCATGGAGACCTTCTGGCCGCGGCGCTCGCACGCGAGCCGGGCGCGGTCACGGTAGAGGCGGCGGAACGGGCCGTCTCGGAGCTCGAACACGAGGGCGGACTGCACGCGGCCAGGGGTCTCGACCACGGCAGGCACTGGACGACAGACGCGGCAATGGGGCGGGAGTCCGAGGCCATCGCGTTGATGCACGCGGGCCAAGCCTCGGGCAAGGCGATCATGCGGGGCTGGGTCGCGGAAACCAAGCTCCACGGAGGACGTCTCAACGAGGGCCAGAAGGAAGCGGTCAAGATGGTTCTCGCGTCGAAGGACCGTGTGGTGGGAGTGCAGGGCTATGCGGGCACGGGCAAGACGACGATGCTGAAACGTCTGAGGACACTGGGCGAGAGCAGGGACTACCGAACGGTGGGCCTTGCGCCTTCGGCCTCGGCGGCGCGCACCCTTGAGCGGGAATCGGGAATCGAGTCCGAGACGCTCCAACGGTTCCTCGCTCGCAATGCGGGAGTCATCGAAGGCCGGGGCACGGTGAAGGGTCTTCGCCAGTTGCGCGCCTCGTTCTCGAGGACGGTCCTGGTGGTGGACGAATCTTCGCTCGCATCGAGCGAGCAGATGAGGGGTCTCCTCAAGGCCGCGACGACGCTCCGGGTGCCGCGTGTGGTGCTGGTCGGGGACGAGAAGCAGCTCGGAGCGGTGGAGGCGGGCAAGCCTTTCGAGCAACTCAGGCGCGCCGGGATGCAGACCGCGGTGATGGACGAGATCCTCCGCCAGCGCGACATGGAGCTCAAGGAAGCGGTGCGGGCGGGCTTGGCGGGCGAGGTGAAGACCGCGTTCGAGAAGCTCGGCGACCGGGTTGTGCAGGTGGATAGGGAACAACTCGGGCTCGAAGCCGCCGAACGGTGGCTGAAACTGTCTCCCGAAGAGCGCGCGGCGGCCGGAGTAATCGCCCCAACTCGGGCTCTGCGGGATGAGATCAACACGAGGATACGCGAGAACCTGATCGCGGAAGGCGCGGTCTCGGGTCCCGCCCGCCAGGGTGAGAAGCTCGTCTCACGGGGCCTGACCCGTGCGGAGATGGCCCGGGCATCGAACTACTCGGCCGGCGACACGGTGATCTTCAACCGGCAGTACAAGACCCTCGGGGTGGAAAAGGGAGCCGAGCGCGAGGTCGCACGGGTGGACTATGACCGCAACACGGTCTGGCTGGACGGCGGTGGTGGTGATCCCGTGGCCTGGCGGCCGTACCGGATTGCCGCCGCCAAGGGCGGCGTCGAGGTCTACAGGAGCGAGGAGATGGAGCTTCGGGCGGGCGACCGGGTCCGGTGGACGCGCAACGATCTAGGCTCGGACCTCGTGAACGGTGAGGCGGCGGTGGTGGAATCCATCGAAAAGGAGGGAGTCCGGTTCCGTCTGGAGAACGGAAAGGGAGCCGGACTGGACGAAGACGACCCGCAACTTCGCCACATGGACAGGGGCTGGGCGTCTACGGTTCACTCTTTTCAGGGCAGGACGGTGGACCATATCGTGGCCGCAATGCCCGCCGGCAATCCGAATCTGACCAACCAGAAAGCCTTCTACGTGGCCATCAGCCGGGCCCGGGACCATGCCGAGCTGGTCACCGACGATGCCCGCAAGCTCTCCGACCAACTGGAGAGGGCCACCGGAGAGCGGCTCTCGGCGCTGGATGGAGTCGCTAGGGAGGCCGCGCACGGGGCGGAGTTGGGCCTCGAACCGCCCGAGGAGCGGGACGCGGGTCACGTGGACCGCATTGATCGCGAGTACGAACCCGAGCTTCAGCCGGACGCGGGGCATGGGGGCGGGCATCAACCCGGGCATGATCTCGACTGGGAGGACGATCTGAAATCGCCGGAACGGAGCGCCGGACTGGACGCGGACGGTCTCGAATCCTGGGACCCGGAACGGGAAACCGAACCCGAGGAGGACCGCTCGCGCGGGCCGGAACCCGAGCCCGTACAGGAAACGACGCTCGATCCGGAAGAAAAGCAGCTCGACATGGACATCGAACTGTAGAAACCTTCCCTCCTCGCGGCCGGCCTCAAGGCCGTCGCCGGCGAGAGAAACCCGTCGCCGGATCAATCCGGGAACCCCGGCATCGCCACCGGAGCGGGCCGGGGGACTCCACCGCCCCCCTCCCGCTCCCGGGCCGTTCGGCCCGAGGGCGCTCATGCGGAGGGGTTCATCGCCTTGAGCATGCAAGCCTGCGATCGCGCCTCGTCTGCCCACCCTTGTCGCGCCGGGGCTGTCATGGAAAAGCCGCCCTTCGTCCGTCAGCGGGCGCGACCGCCCGGATTACCCCCAGGAAATACGCCAGGAGGATTCCCGCCAGGAGGATGGCCTTGCGTCGCACTCTGCGTCGCACTTTGGAATCCGCCAAGTCCTCGAAATCGCAGGCATGTGTTAGGACCGGTACACGATCGGTACACGACCACCAGACGATCGGTACACGACCGGTACACGACCGCCATACAAAGAGCATACGCCTTTTCCATGGTGCGAGGGGGGTCGAGGGGCTCGGACTGCGCGTCCGGGCGCAGACATGGCACGACAGGCAGTCAACTGCGTCGGGTGTGGAAGAACAACGGCTCCGCCGTAGAGACGGAACCGCATGGCGAAGCATCGACGATCGGGGATGAAAAGACGCGTTATATCAACAGGTTAGCCCGAGCGGCGCTTGAGCGGGAGGAACAGGTCAGAGAATACTGGGTCCGAAGCCGGGATGTCGGGCAGTTTCCGGCTTACATGCACAAGGAAGCAGCCGTGGCGTCGCAAGCGCGGGTCTGGCTGCGAAGATTCTCCACAGAACCGGGCGATTCCCTAGGGAACCGAGGCGGTTCCTCAGAGAACTTTCCCGTGTTACACCGTGTTTCACGCTGCGTCGCTGTAACACAAAGCACTTACAATCGACTTACAGCAGTCCGGATCGGGTCATCGCCGCCGGCCGCGCAGGCGCGAAAACGAATGCAGCCGGAAACCGGGATGCGCCGCGCGAGGTCAGCGCCACCCTCGACATTCGGGTCGATGCCGTGCGGAGCGCGGTGACGGCGATGCTCACAGCATAGGCGTCGAGTCCGTCGCCGCGACCCTGGCGCGGCCCTGCACGGGGCGCCAGCCGATGTCGATGGCAAGCGCCGCCGCCGCGACCGTCACCGCCGAACCAGTGTCCAGCGAAGCGGCACGCGGCTACAACACTCACTCGACCGTTGCTGTCGGCAGTGGTGCAAGGTGTGCCGGACATTCCAGAAATCGTCAGTGAGCAGAGTGGTGCGGCCATGCCGTGACTGCATGCTTGGCACGCTGTCGTCGGAGTCGAGGCGCAGGGTGTCTTCGAGGACGACACGGAGGTCGCGGAAACGCCGCAGCACCTAGTTGGCGCGAGCGACGGCGGGCACGGACGCGTCGGCGTTCAGGCGTGCGGAGATGATGGCGGATCGTTTGCGAAAACGCGCGACGCTGCGGTCGGCGGATGAAGGTCCGGCAAGAGGCAGTGCAGGGGTTGCACTCGCGGTACGACTCGGCGCAGTTGCGCGTGGCCGGGCGTCTCGGCCCTGGCGTTCTGTCTCGGGTGCTGCCGCTATGGACGTGGACCTGTTAGACTTGACCGACCGGAGCCTTCATCCGGCTGGCAGTGATCGAGGAGTTCGGGTTGAACATTGCGGCGGCAGCACGGATTCTCGGAGTGCGCCGGGCGACGCTCTCCAACCTGGTGAACGGCAACGCGTCGCTGTCGCCGGAAATGGCGCTGCGGGTCGAGAAGGCATTCGGCCTCAGCATGGACCTCTTGTTGCGGATGCAGGCATGGCACGACGCGACGCAGATGCGGGCGCGCGCCGACGAGATCGACGTTCAGCGGTATCAGCCTGCATGATCCGCAACGCCCACCGTCGCTCAATGGACGGCGCCTGACCGCTCCGGGTTCGCATCCACGCCCTCCTCAAAAGTGGGACATTTTCGGTTGCCCGCTACAGAGGAACGTTGGCTGAACTACGTGTGGTCCGTCATCAACTGTCCGAGACCCCGTCGCGAGCGGTGCGAAGCCGTGGGAGCGGCTGTACCTGGACATGGACATGTTGCGGTAACGGACGTGTTGCGGGAACGAGGTGAGATGGCCGGGATACCTCGGCGGAGACTACCGCGAAGGAATCGGGATTCTGTGCGTTGGTACGGGTTCACGGGGAGGAGGATGAATCATGCAATTCGGTGAAATTCCAAGGGTAGGGGTTGAGGACATGTGGCTGACAGCGATAGGGGAATGGGTCGCAACAGCGTGGTGGGTGATTCCTGTTCTCGGTGTGTTGATTCTGAGCTGCTTCACTGCCAAACGATGGCGTCTCTGGAGGTAGGGATCCCGCCGGGGTTTTTCGCGAAGACCGGGAAGGTGGCCAACCGAGCCTGTGCCGGATGCTTTCCGCCTTGGCGATTCGAAGGCGCAGATTATCGCCGGTCTTTGAGTCAAGCAACCGCGTCTCGCTCCGGTCGAGGTCGACGTTCTCCCACCAGAGAGAGGACCTCCCCGCCTCGGCACCCCGTCAGCATCAGGAGCCGGATGGCGGTGATCGCTGCCGACAAAGCGAAACCCTCGCGTTCCGCGTCCCGCAGCGCGACGCCGAGGCGGCGGTACTCATCGTCCGAGAGGACGGCTCGCGCCTGCGCTCGGGTATTTCTTTACGAACCGGCAGGGATTGGCGCCTTCCGGCGCATCTCTCAGATCTCGGCCATGGTCAGCATCCGGGAGAGGCCGCCGAGCGTCCGGTTGGCATGGCCGGGCACGGAGCGGGCAAAGCCGACCGATCTATTCAAATGCGAAAAGCGTTGAGCGTGGCCGCAAGCAAGAATTTCGTAAGCGGGACGAAGGGTATTGCGCGTCAGTGCCGTCTTCGCTGTTCGAAGTTCGCGCGGTTAGGCTCCGTCCCGCGTCCGTTCGACTGGTGCAGGTTTCTCGTGTAATCGCAAGCCGGGAAGTTCGAGCAGCCGAGAAGGCGGCCGTGTGGACCCATTATGGGGTTCAACCAGCCGTCGCACACCGGACAGGCCTCGATGGTCCCGCCGCAGTCACGGCAGCGGTAGGCGTCGCCGGACCTGACGGGAAGGCCGTTTCCGCAACGAGGGCAGGCACGTGCCGTGTGCTCGCAAAGCGGATAGTTTGAACAGCCGTAGAATACGCTCCCGTCGCGGCCGTTCTCGCGGCGCACCAGCCGTCCGCCGGTGCATCGCGGACAGGATACGTCGGCCTCCGGCGGACGGCCGAATACCTCGACTTCGTATCCGCCATCGATCAACTCCGTCACGAATTCCGACGGCGGGCCACCGTCGGCAAGCAGGAAGACCTGTCGTCTCGCCCGGGTGACGGCAACGTAGAGCAGACGTCGCTCCTCGGCGTTCGGATGGGCTTCGGGCGCCGACAGCACCAGATCGAGCAGCGGATCGTCGGCTATCTCGGCAGGAAACCCGTACTTTCCCGAACACAGATCGAGGACCACCACATAGTCGGCCTCCAGACCCTTCGAGCGGTGCACGGTCATCCAGGTGAAGCGAAGTCCCGGATACTGCTTGGGCAGGGCCTGCAGATTGCCGGGCCGCAGGTGCCGGTACCGGCCCAGCAACAGCACTTCCGACGTTCCCTCGTGCCGGCGGGCATCCTCGGCGATCCGGTCGAGCGCCTCCTTCAGAAGCGAGAGGTCCTGGCTTGGGAGCCCAACGTATACCGCGGGCCTGTCCGCATTCCGTGTCGTGCGGACCGTCTTGCGGATCTGCGCCGGGTTGCGCAGCACGAAATCGGTGGCGACCGCGGCAATGCGGTCGGCGCAACGGAACGTGGTTTCGAGATCGATGCGCTCGAACGCGCCGAAATGGTCCCCGAACTCCCGCATGACCGCGATGTCCGAGCCGCCGAACCGGTAGATCGCCTGCCAGTCGTCGCCGACCGCGAACAGTTGGGACCCCGGCGAGCTGTCGAGCAGCGCCTTGAGAAGCCGCGCCCGGGATGGCGAGATATCCTGGAACTCGTCAACCAGAATGTATCCGAACGGGCTGCGATAACGTCCGGCCTCCACGAGATCGGTCGCCCGGTTGATCATGTCGTGGAAGTCGATCTCGCCTGAGCGGGCAAGCGCTTCCTGGTAGCGCTCGAATATCGGCTGGAACACCGCAAGAAACGCCTGCGCCCGCTCCGAGTCCCGGTGAGCGGCGGCGCGTTTCGTGATCTCGGCAAGGGACAGCCGGCTGCCCTTGAAGTGCTGCAGGAAGGTCGCCACCAGCCGAGTGAACGGATCGATCCGCCCCTGTCGTTCGAGAGCCGCGAACACGTCCTCGCGCGGGATCGGTGAGAGCGTCACACCGTGGGCCGCAAGCTTCTCCGTCAGGTTTCGGAGCAACCGGCCTTCGGCCTGTTCATGACTGAAGGTTTCGACAAGGACGGTGCCGTGCTCGGCATGGACCGCGCGCTTCCACTCCATGTCCCGGAGATACTGCCCCTGGTCAACGAATTTCGCAGTGTTCCCCTTGGCATCGATCCCGAAGTGCTCGATGTAGATGTCGTGTTCCGGAAGATGGAAATCGGGCTTGTACTGGCGCTTCTCCGATGTCGCCAGATCGTGCTCATAGGGGGCTTCGTACTGGTAGGCGATGCCGTTGAGGTAGAGGAAGTTCGCGATCTCGCATTCCTCGAAGCTGCGGACGGTTTCTCCTTTGAGCGAGCGGATGTCGAACTTGCGGATGTAGTCGTGGTACTCGCTCCAGTTTCTGAACTCGTGCTCGCTCCTGTACGGCGCGAACCCCTCCTGGAACCATTCATGCAGCGTGGTCGAGAGTTCGCGGTCGGCGAGCAGATCGGCGACGATTCCCTTCAGCAGGTCGAACAGCGCCCGGTCGTTCTCCGCCGTCGCGGCGAGCGCAGGGCGCTTTCCTTCGGCTTTGCCGATGATCGCCATGCCGAGTCCATGGAAGGTCCGCACCGTCACGTCGCGCGCGATTGCGGCGTCGAGACGCTTGGCCATCCGCTCTTCCATCTCCCTGCGGGCGTCTCGGGCGAAGGCGAGCAGCAGAAGCTCGGACGGTGTGCGATACCCCTTTCGGACAAGCCAGCCCGTCTTGGCGACGATGACCGAGGTCTTGCCGCTACCGGCTGCGGCGACCACGAGGTTCCGTTGCTCGTCGATGACGACCGCCCTGCGTTGCTCTTCCGTAAGCGGGTGAGACTCGACCTGGTCGAAGAGTTCTCGGGAGCGGGCCAGCTCGTCGACGATGAACGCCTCGTTGGCCTTTGCCCGGAACTCGCCGGGCGCATCCAGAAACCCGCGGATGTCCCGCAGCAGGCGGATCTCGGGAGCATCCGACAGCGCTCTCGGCCACTGCTTTGGGAACCCGCCGGCGACCGTTTTCACCTCGGCCTCAAGTTCGCGAAGCGCGTCGGCGGTGAGGTACTTGGGCGGATCAGCCAGTGCCGCCAACCGTTCATGCACGAGAATGAGCCTCTCAAGTTGCGGCGCAAGCTTACGGCGCCACCACTCATGTCTTGCGGATTCGAGCGCATCGGCCAGGGCGAATGCGGCGGTTCGGGGCAAGCCCGAGATATGCGAGTTGCACGCGGAATGGCGGATCCGGACGCCGGAATGGAGCCAGCCAACCGCTACATCGACCTTTTCCACATCGCCCAACGATATGTCGGTGGAACGTGAACCGAACAGCAGCCGGACCGCTTCGGCGTTCACCGATACCGCCCTGGCACGGCGCGGTTGCAGGATCGCAAACAGGACACTGGCCAACCCGGTGCGCTTGGCCTCAAACAGGATGTCAGCAGCCATATTCTATCGATGCTTGGATCGCCCGGCATGCCGCGATGTCGCGGGATTTATGCTCAATCCTGGACGGGGCTCAAATTTCCAATCACTGAACTTGGTTCTATATCACCGACGAGATCGGCCAGGTAGGCTCCACGGGAATAGGAGTTCCAGTGCAAAGCCGTCCCTTCACCGTACAGTGAGGAAATCCGATATCGCGGCCCAATGATGCCGGACCGGTGTCGTCGAGTTGCTTCGCCGCGCCGGTGGTGTGACACTGACCGGGTGGTGCAACGGCGAAGAGCCTGCGGAACAGATTCCGGCTTGATGGGTTCCCGACCTTATGGATACGCAAGCTTGGCCTCAATGAGTTGCCGGGTTGAACGACAGGGACGACGAGGTGACGGGCACGAATGTGAAGCTGACAACGGCCGTTGAGACGTACTTTGCCGACCTTGAACGGTTACGCGCATCAGGCGGCGCGACGGGCGAGCGCTCCAGCTATGGACCGCTGGCCAACTTGCTCAACGCCGTCGGTGCGGCGCTCAAGCCCAAAGTGTTCTGTGTCGGCGAACCTGCGGACCAGGGTGCAGGCCATCCTGATTTCGGCCTCTACTCGGCGAAGCAGGCGCAGCGCGGCAGGCCGGGTGGGGGTCAGACGCCGGAGCGCGGCGTTGTCGAAGTGAAGTCCGTGGACGACGACACGTGGTTGACGGCGCAGAGTGATCAGGTCAGCCGCTATTGGCAACGCTACGGCCTGGTGCTTGTCACCAACACGCGGGACTTCGTGCTGGTGGGCAAGGATGCGGCGGGCCGGTTGGAGAAGTTGGAAACGTTCCGGCTGGCGGACAGTGCGGAGGACTTCCACCGGAAACTGGAGAAGCCGCGCGCTTTCGCCCGCGACGCTGGTGCAAGGCTCGGCGAATATCTCGGCCGGGCACTCTCACACCAGGCCGCTCTTGCCGAACCCAGGGATCTCGCATGGCTGCTGGCCTCTTATGCCCGCGACGGGCTGGCGCGCGTCGAGGCGGCGGGCGATACGCCGTCGCTCAGGGCTGTGCGTTCCGCTCTGGAGGAAGCGCTGGGCGTTCGCTTCGAGGGGGAGAAGGGAGCGCGCTTCTTCCATTCAACGCTGCTTCAGACACTGTTCTACGGAATCTTCTCCGCGTGGGTGCTGTGGTCGCGTGGTACGAAGTCCGACAACGGGCCGCTGTCCGCAGGTGGCTACGGTCCCGGACGGTTCAGTTGGCGTGAAGCAGTCTGGCACCTTCGCGCGCCGGTCCTTCGTGCGCTGTTTCAGCAGATATCCGATCCGGGCCGCTTGCAGCCGCTCGGTCTCGTCGAAGTTCTGGACTGGACGGCCGCCGCTCTCGACCGCGTGGACCGTCCAGCCTTCTTCACCCGGTTCAACGAGGGCGAGGCTGTGCCCTACTTCTACGAACCGTTCCTGGAAGCCTTCGACCCCGATCTCAGGAAGCAATTGGGTGTCTGGTACACGCCGGTGGAAGTGGTCCGCTACATGGTCGCGCGTGTGGACAAGGCGCTCAAGGACGATCTCGGCATCGCGGAGGGATTGGCGGCGGAGAACGTCTATGTGCTCGACCCATGCTGCGGCACCGGGGCCTATCTGGCCGAGGTTCTGCGCCGGATTGCCGCCAATCTGGAAGGTCGGGGCGTGGGCGCGCTCTCGGGCGCCCGGGTGAAGCGGGCAGCAATGGAGCGTGTGTTCGGCTTCGAAATCATGCCTGCGCCGTTTGTTGTGGCCCACTTGCAGGTCGGCCTTGCCTTACAGGAACTTGACGCAGTGCTGGCCGATGACGGAACGGAGCGTGCCGGGGTCTTTCTAACCAACGCGCTGACCGGATGGGAACCGAGAACGACCAAGCCGTTGCCTTTCCCAGAACTGGAGGAAGAACGCGACCGCGCCGAGCGGGTGAAGCGCGAGACGCCGATCCTCGTGATCCTTGGCAACCCACCATACAACGGCTTCGCGGGTATGGCGGTGGACGAGGAAAGGGAACTATCGAAAGCCTACCGGACGACCAAGCACGTGAGGAGGCCCGAAGGCCAGGGGCTGAACGACCTCTATGTCCGCTTCTTCCGCATGGCGGAACGGCGGATTGCAGAGAAGACGGGCCAGGGCGTCGTGTGCTTCATCTCCAACTACTCATGGCTCGATGGACTGTCGTTCACCGGAATGCGGGAGCGCTACCTTGAGGCGTTCGATGCGGTCCGAATTGACTGCCTGAACGGCGACAAGTACAAGACCGGCAAGGTTGCGCCCGATGGATCGCCCGATCCGAGCATGTTTTCGACGGAAAGCGATCCGGTCGGGATACAGGTCGGTACAGCCATCGCGACCCTGGTGCGCAAGGGGGACCACAAGCCCGCCGATGGAGTCGGTTTTCGGCATTTGTGGGGACAGACCAAGCGCGAGGAATTGACCGCGACGGAAGAGACGGAACCAAGCAGGCTTTACGAGAGCATCGAGCCTGTCCTGACACTCGGTCTCCCCTTTAGTCGAACCGCAGTGAGCGCCGACTGGTTCGACTGGCCAGCCCTGACTGAGCTGTTTCCGGTTTGGTATCAGGGGTCTGAAACAGGGCGCGACGCGTTCCTCATCGACACAGACCTCGACCGGCTCCGGACACGCGTGGCCGAATATTTCGATGCGCACCTGAGCCATGAGGACATCACGCGGCGTTACCCGCTTGTGATGGCGAACACCGCAGGGTTCAATGCTCCAGCAGTCCGCAACGCGCTGCTTGCGCGCGGAGGGCCGAATGAGGCCGGTTTCGTCCGCCACGCCTACCGGCCGTTCGATGACCGCTGGCTCTACTGGGAGGCGGATACGAAGCTCCTGCGCAGAAAAAGCCCTCATTATCCCAAGCATGTATTCGGGAGAAATCTATGGCTCTCCGCAGCGCAACACTTGCGGAGGGGAGCCGAGGAACCACAAGCCTGTTTCACCAAACATCTCGCCTCTCGACACCTGATCGAACGCGGGACCAGCATGTTTCCTGCATGGCTCCGAGATGACAGCATTGGGGCCGAAGGGGAAGCCCTCCGCGCCAACCTAAGTAACGCGGCGCAACGCTATCTAGACGGGCTTGGCATGAACGTGGAAGACCTGTTCCACCATGTTCTCGCTGTGCTCCACGATCCTGCCTACCGTACGGCCAACGCGGGAGCGTTGCGAATGGAATGGCCGCGTATACCGTTGCCCGGCTGGCCGGACGGTGACGCTGACGTATCGGCGGCAACACTAGCCGATTCAGCGGCGCGAGGCCGAGAACTTGCGGTATTGCTCGATCCTGCCGCGTCTGCTCCGGGCGTGACAGAAGGCCCGCTACGCCCTGAGTTTGCCGCCATAGCCGTTCCCTCCACGACGGATGGACGTAACATGATGGGCAAGGATTTCGCTGTCACCGCTGGTTGGGGCCATTACGGCCAAGGTGCCGCAGTGATGCCCGGCCAAGGGCGCGCAGTCGAGCGGCCCTATACAGAAGAAGAGCGTACGGCCTTGGGCGCTGCCGTATCCGTATTTGGAACCACGACCTTCGACGTGTATCTCAATGAACGCGCCTTCTGGCGCGGCGTCCCTGCCGCCGTCTGGAGGTACAATCTCGGCGGCTATCAAGTCTTGAAGAAGTGGCTTTCGTACCGCGAGCGTGATGTTCTTGACCGGCCCCTACAGCAAGATGAGGTCCAGCATTTCACCGATACCGCGCGGCGAATCGCGGCGATCCTGAGAAGTACGTTGCCTGACCGCCGAATGCCTGTACGGCGTTTCGAGAAGTGACGCCAGCACAATGAAACCGACAGCGTGCATCGAAACATCCGTTGTCAGTTATCTCACGACCATCCCGCGATGTTGTCGTCACAGCGCACCAAGAGATAACGCGCGAGTGGTGGGAGCACGCCTCAAGGAGGTTCGCGCTGGTCGCATCAACGCTTGTCGTCGCGGACGCTAGAGCGGGCGACATGGAAACGGCCCACTCTTGCATGATGGCGCTCGAGGGCGTGACGCTTCTTGATGCGACCCCGGACGCCGAGGATCTGGCCCAGAAACTGCTGGATTTTGGTCCGCTTCCGCGCCGGGCTGCCGACGACGCCGCGCGCATCGCCATCGCGGTTACGAATGGCGTCGACTATCTGGTAACATGGAACTTCCGGCATATCGCCAATGCCGCAATGCGATCCCAGATCGAGCATGTGTGCAGACAGTCGGGCTACGAGCCCTCGGTCATATGCACACCCAGCGAGTTGATGGAGACTGACCGTGCAGAGAATACAAACTGACCCCATAATTGCCGAAGTCTGGATCGTGCGAGACGAGCATGCGGCGCGCTTCGGTTACGATGTGGCCGAGATTTTCAGAGACATTCGAGCCATGCAGGACGCATCCGGTTCCGATTATGTCCGCGACCCCGCTCGCCGTACGTCTTCCGCCTACGGCAGCCGCATGACAAGTGACGCGACATTGGGTTTCCTTCTTCGCGAGGCTGAAGGCGCAATTCACTTGTGAATGAAGGCTGGACGGAAGGGTGGCGGCGATGTCTCTTGACACCACACGGCGGACGCCGAGTCCAACGGCTAATGTGGGTCGGGATAAGTGACCTTGTCGTTCAACCGTCACTCGGTCGTGATCTACAGCATTTTTGTTTATCGAAGCGATGAGCTTGTACGCCCGAAAGGAAAGTGAGTGAAGGAAACCATTCAGACAACACGCAACCACGCCTTCGTTGTGCAGACGGCTGATCTCGATAAGCTCTGGAGGTTGCTGGCAAAAGACGACGGTGTTGTTACCGTATCTGTGGATTGTTCAGACGACATAAGCCGTCAATTCGATGACTGGGAAGAACTACTATCATATGATAACCCTTCGACAAAGAGGATTAAGGCGCTGTTCATTACGTCGTCTCGTGGCAGTAGGCCGTACGCAAGTATTGACTTTGAAGACCAGCAACTTCTACATGGTATGATCCGCATTCATATTGAAGCAGAAGATCGACTGGATTCAACGATAAGAGACGGAATCGTGGATGTCATAGAAGGCACCAAGCCTTGGTATTCACCTTTTGCACAAGCAACTTTTCCATTTGGTAGTGTTGTCGCAATTTGTACCTATGTTGGCATTTGGTGGGTATTGGGGGAACTATCGCTCAAGTTCGTGTCGCTTAGAGACGCTTCGGAATCCACGATGATGTTCTTTTTTGTGGCCCTTAGCATCGTCACAGCTTTTGTTATGACGGGGCTGAACAGATTGCGGGTTAGGGCGTTTCCGGCATGCTATTTCGCACTAGGACAGGGAAAACGGCGTTACGACGCGGACGAGCGTATTCGTTGGGGGATCATAGTAGCGCTATTAGTTTCAATCTCGGGGGCAGTGTTGGTGCAGCTCATTTTGTAGCGAATGCTCTGGAGTACAATCGATGCTCCGACTCTTCTCGGCCATGGCGTGTGCATCGCGACCCTCTAACAGGATCGTTGCGGCAGGTCGCTGGCGGGTAGGTATCCCAACGGCGCGAACTCACCAGTTTGTTGGCGGCAGCCAGATGGTGTGGGCCCATCGGGAGCTATCCAACGCCGCGTGTCCACGTGGGCCGCTGCGTGAAAGAGTTTGGTGGTCGCCACGACATTCAGCGCAAGGACGTGATGGCGGTGGTGGTCCGCTTGCAGAGCTAGAGCAGCCGCCCCACGGTAGTCAGTTCTACGCCGTTCACGGCTGCCTGGGAAGCACATGCGTGGTGTGTCGTGGAAGGGGATGCAGTGCAGTTCCGCATCCTGGGGAACACTCGCCGGGAGCTGTAGAGCTTGGCCGTAGTGAGTTCTTGGGAACGCGGTGCTCGTTGGAAGCCGATGTATAAGAATCTCAAGCTGCCACCTCGGCCACCGGCGGACGTGACGCACCTGCGTAAGCTGAACGAGGAAGAGCAACGTGCACAGTCTTGCGATGTACGGTCACGGATAGCTGAGCTTTCGTGCGATCCAAATCGACCGATTGCCGTATCGGGGGATCATCCCAACCTTGGTGGTAGAAGGGTGTTTCTGCACCTTTTCAACGCCTTATTCGAACAGGTGCCGCGTGTGCGAGCCTCGCGCCTTCAAAAACCGAACATGAAGGCACTGCATCTTCATTCGGCTGCGTACCACTGGCGCCGAGCGTCGATCTTGTACAGCCTGTTGGGCAACACGGACGACGAACTGATCGACGATACAGTAGAAACAATAGGACTGGACTTCATGGAGGCGGCGATTCTCGCTGTGTATAGTGCTGTCGCGGCGGTCGAGGTATTCAGCCAAGAAGTTATGTTCGACAAGCTAGATGCAGATGCACGGCCAGTAGGTGGACCCAGGGACCTCATAGAAACACTGCGAGACTGCTTGCCGGTTTTGACCGGAAGGCCGAAACCCACTCAGACGGAGTGGTGGAAACCGTTCCGGAACATTCACCGAGCTAGGAATTCGTTCACGCACGTGGGAACCAGCAACCCAGCCAAGGACGAAGAACTTGCGAAGGCATTGGAAGCCTTGGTTCCTCCGGGTCTTGACCCGCCCGAAGTTGTACGGCGTGCCATACGGCATTTCTCCGGGGTTGAGCCTGCTTGGGTAACTCCCGTCATCGATCGAGGACGAGCGAGGGCAGACGCCGAGTGGAGATAGTTACGGGGGGCTCACGAGAGTGTGGATATCAGAGTCTCGTCACAGGAGATAATCCGACGATCGAAATCGCGTCCCGAGGACGCACTGACTTGCGTGCCCCCGGGGTAGAACGCCTGTTTCCTCTCGCCCATGACATAGTCGTGACGCCAGGACTTGCCGCTGGAGACGAAGAACTAGTCTGCGTGGATGACACCGGATGACTCATGCAGCCGGTCAGCCAGCCAGCGACCACGGCGAAGGCGACGAGCCCTCGACCAATGAAGGCGGGCAAGCGCAGCCTTGACAGCGCACCCCCGCTCACCTACTCTCGCACTTTGCGCAAGCACCCTGCGGACCATCGGGGTCAGCAGACCGCCATCTGCTGGCCCCGATGCGTTTCTGTCGGGGAGGGCTCGGTCAAGGGAGGTTCTTAACCTTGACATAGCAAGGGTTCCCGTTGCTACAGATCTCGCGGAGAATAAGCTGGAGGCGTCCGATTGTTGTATCCTGAAGTTTTGTCAGGTGATGGCTCCTAGAGAATGCTGGCTGAGTCGCCTGCAAGGCCAGCGCGATAAGGGCGACGGCGATCACCGTCAACACTACCTTCAGATACAGGTCGCTCTTCATGGTTCTATCCTTTCCCGTTTTGAGGGGGACTCTTTGCCAGCCCAAACGTACCTGGTAGCGACGTCTTCTCGCGGCCGGTCGTCATGAGGCGGAGGCCGGCAAAGAACGGCTTGGCCTGCCGGCCTATGGCGCCCAAGTCGTCCCGGAACGCATCTATGCACCGCACCATCTCTCCGACTCTCATCAACGAACTTGACAGCCTGCCCCTCATTCCCCTACTCTCCCACCTTGCGCAAGCACCCTGCGGAGGCCCGAGTCAGGTCATCCGCCGAATACAACAGCCTTGTACGCGGCGATGGGTCGCTCCCGGAGCCTAGGCGAATACGCGGAAACACTCCAACCTCCGTTGTGGTGCTTGCAGTGGCCCGGCAACCCACGCCCGGCCACGGCGCTGTGTGACCTTCCTGGTTGTGGATTGACAGGGGGTCAGGTTTGATCTATCCCCACGGTCATGCAAGTCTTTGTCGCCTTCAACATCTCCAACCAAAGCCTCGTTAGGCAGCGCCTCCAGGAGCACTACCCCGGTCAGCACATCGATGCCAAGCGTGGGGCTTTTTTTGTTTCGACGACCGGCGAGACATCGCAGGATGTTGCTGAAAAGCTCGGGTTTGGTACGGAGAACTTGGCGTCCGGTATCGTCATGCCCGTGACGGGCTATTGGGGTCGCGCCGACCCCAACCTCTGGGAGTGGATACCCGCCAAGAAGGAAGCCAATGGCAGCTAGCGGCGATACCCTACCCGAGGGCAAGCCAGAAACCACCCCGGACCGCCCCGGCGAGTTGGTTTGGATCAGGGAAGCACTCAACAGCCTTAACACCAGGCTCGATAAGATTGAGGAGCGCCTGCGCAAGGTGGAGAATAGGATGTATTGGATCGGCGGAATTATTACCGCCCTGCTCCTTGCTGTCGGCGCCATCCAAATACTGATGCGGGTAGCTGACGTTTCCATTACACTCAAGTAGGCTCGGGGCAGCATCCGCATCCTTGGGGTCGCCCAGCGCCCGGCCACGAATTTCCTTGATAGCGCCCTCCAGTTTCGTATAGACCTTGCCACGCAAGCATCCACTGGAGGTCCTGTGTCGGGTCTTCCGTCGGAATACAAGAGCCGTTTCATGGCCGGGGGCGTGTCCAGCATGAAGCTACACCGGGATCTCGGCGTGACGCAAAAGACCGCATGGTTCATGGCCCACCGGATCAGGCAGGCGTTCCGCGAGGACCCCAAGGACTTTCAGGGGCCGGTCGAAGTCGACGAGACTTTCATGGGCGGGTCGGCGAAGAACAAGCATAAGAACAAGAAGCCGAAGAAGTGGACAACCACCAAGACCCCGGTGGTCGGCATTAAGGACCGGGACAGCAACAAGGTGAGCGTCACCTCGCTCCCCGCGGTTCGCAAGGACACCGTGTTCGCCATCATAGACTACTCCATCCAGCCGGGAGCCGAGATATTCACGGACGATTTCCCCATGTACCAGAAGCTCCCGAACCACACCTCGGTCAATCACTCTGCGGGCCAGTCGTGGACGGCATGGCTTAATAGGAGCAATGTCATTGTCGGGCGTTCACGCGCGCTGATCGAGTCTCTATCACGCAGGCGTGGCCCCCTCACACGCCGGACACCTTCATGACATGATCGTCGCCCTCGTCAAACTTCTCTAGCCCCGCGCGCCTACCCAAAAGAGACATCGAGGTTCGCGATTCCGCGCCATCGAGGGACACGGTTACGCCGGGTTGTGAATTATGAATCCCCGCTTCGGTGTTGAAATAGTGTTGAATCGACGAGTCTAGCGAGATCTTCAAGGGCTGTCTCTCGCTCGTCAATAGTCAGGATTAGTGCATATAAATCGGTGAGTTAACCTAAGTAATCCGATCCTCCGGCACGGCGCGGAAGTCGTCAATCGAGGAAATCGACGCCCAGACTCAGCGCCTCGACCGCTCAGCCGACCGCCTCATCCCAGGCCTCCGCGACCTCCAGCACGAGCAGGACGGCTCCGAGATCAAGTCCCGCGAGCTCGAGCTCATCACCGACCGCGCACAGAACCTCGCAGCTCGACGCGACGCCTTCGAGCGCATGCGCGACGTTGCGGCCGAGGACTACCTGGTAGCCACCGGCCAGACATGGCGGCCCCGCAGCGGATCGCACACCAGCCAAACCGGCAAGCTCACCTCCGCAGCCATCGACGCCCGTGACTTCATGCGCGCCCGCAAGGACCGCAAGACCCAGGCGCACCTGCCCGAGGGAACCCTGGTGGCGGTCACCGGAGGCAAGGACGTGAGCGAGCCCGCCGCGGTCTTCCAGCGCCTCGACAAGGTCCGCGAGAAGTACACCGACATACTATTTCTTTGCCTGCGGCATGAAGCGCCACGGATAGACAAATAGACGTATTTCCAGTGGGTTAAGGTCTTTACCTTGCGTCACCGATGGGCTAGAATGCTCTCTGATTCGCTCCCTGGCGGTACCTAAACGGTACCCGAATCGAGATGCAAAGGAGACATCAACCATGCCCAAAATCACCAAGCGGGCGGTAGACGCCCTCCGGCCCGCAGAACGCGAGCGCGTCGTCTGGGACGACGACATCACGGGCTTCGGTATCCGTGTCCACCCCAGCGGCCGCAAGGTCTACATCGTCAAGTACCGTCACGAGGGACGCGCCGTCAAGGCCACCATCGGACCCCACGGCCCCATCACCCCGGCGGCGGCGCGGGCGCGCGCCGCAGAGATCGTAACTCTCGCCAGGACCGGACGCGACCTTGAGGGGAAGACGCCCCGCGGCAAGGCAGGCGGCGCCACCATGGCCGACCTCGCTCGGCGCTTCCTCGACGAATACGCTCCCGGTCACCTGAAGCCGGGCACCGCTGAGCTGTACCGCAAGATCATCGGGAAGCGCATCCTCCCCCGGCTCGGCAAGCGCCGCGTCGCCGACATCGGCAGGGCTGACGCCGCCGCCCTTCATCACGACATGCACTCCGTTCCCGGCCACGCCAACCGGACGCTTGGCGTCCTCTCCAGGATGCTGACCATGGCCGAAGTCTGGGAGATGCGTCCCGAGGGAGTCAATCCCTGCCGGTTCGTGAAGAAGTACCCCGAGCGCAGGCGCGAGCGATTCCTCTCCGACGACGAGTACCGCCGCCTCGGCGCCGCGCTGCGGGATGCCGAGCGCGAGGGTTTTGCTTCGCCGGCGTCGGTAGCCGCGATCCGGCTGTTGATGCTGACGGGGTGCCGGAGCGGGGAGATCCTCTCGCTCCGGTGGGAGGATGTGGACCTGGACCGGGGCGAGTTGCGGTTGCCCGACTCCAAGACCGGCGCGAGGATCGTGCACCTGGGCGATCCCGCTATCGAGGTGCTGCGCGGCATTCAGCGCAAAGAAGACCGCCCCTGGGTGATTCGCGGTCTGAAGCGCGACGCCCATCTCGCCTTCCTGCACGGGCCGTGGCGCCTCATCCTGGAGCGCGCGGGCATCGGGAACCTGCGTATTCACGACCTGCGGCATTCGTTCGCCAGCGGTGGTTTGCTGGTCGGCGAGGGGCTGCCCATGATCGGGAAACTGCTTGGTCACAACAAGGTCCAGACCACGGCCCGTTACGCTCACCTCGCCAACGATCCCGTCAAGTCTGCCGCCAACCGCATTGCAAGCAGGATCGCGGAGGTTGCCGGGTGAGGCGACTACTGTCAGATCTGTGGAATGGAGACCGCTGCAGCGTCCCATGAACGCGAACAGGTCGGCACCTGCAGGTTCTCCGCGTCGCAAACCAGTTCGTCCGCGACCACGTGGCCGATCGTACAGCCTCCCGTACGCACCGGCCCCGCGAGAAACGCGGAACCCAGCAGGTGCTCAGTCTCCACGGCAAGCCCGCCGCCGGCGAAGATGCCTTTCTCTAGCGCGGCATGCATAGGCCCTAAAACTTAGTTCTTTCGTCCTTCTCTACGGCGAAATCGCTGTATGACTCATGAACCTTGCTAACGGCTACACTGCCAGCCCTTGTTCCCAAGGCGTTGTCAATTTCTTCTCGAGTAACAGAGGAACGAATTCCCGCGATGACTTCAACGAGCTTGAGTTCTTCCGAGAAGGGCTGGTACTGCAATCCTTCGGTCTCTTTCGTCAGTTGCACGAAGCATCGATATTCGTCCTCGTAGCGCCAGTGGGAGAATTTTGTGGCCAGGACTTGGTCCATGAAACGCAGACTCTCCGGATCTGAATACTTCCCCTTGCGGATTGATCGTCTGATGAAACTGTCTTGTCGAGCTTTAGCTTCCGTGGGCGTTGTGGCCCTACCCACAAAGCTGTCGAACTCGCTCATGCGTTGGTCGGCCTGCGCGTACCTGCGAGCGATAAACTCGGTGCATCGTACGCGCTTGTCGGTATATTCTACCTGCTTGAGAAGTTCATCGGGAATGTCGAATCCCAGACACAGGCCTTTATGCCTGTCGGCGTAATGCGCCCATAAGACTGGGTTGTTCCAGTTGCCACTGAAACAAAGAATGCCATAGTCGCCAGACATACTCTGTTTCATGGACTCCCAGTCCCGCCTAAAGTCCGTATCAGACAAATCCACCGCTGCGAACTCGAAAGGGTCGTTAAGTTCCGAGATTCGCGCGATCTTCAGGCGACTTTCCTTTATATCCTCAAGACCAAAGGTTTGGTTGATAAAATGATACACTCTCATTGCGCCAAGATATATTGTCATTGGATAGGGTCAACCGACAATTCATGCGCGGCCTCAGGCTGAATCGCTGCTGTCACCTAGTAGGCCCCGAACCACGCAAATCAACTCATCACCGGGATAGAACAGGAAGAACCTTCCATCCGCTGTGTGAATCCGCCCATGGAGATCCGCGAGTTTGCCTGGCAATGACTTCAGCCGATGAGGAAGAGCAGTCGCGAAAAATGAGGCCTCCAAGGTTCGGCCTGGAGGAACTGTGACGGATTGCGTATGATACTGAATGTACGTTTTGATGCCCACGTATTGACGCCGCCGTCTCCATCTCGAACCGATTGACCAGTCCATTTGGACAAAGGTAACTGGGCATCTCCCTTGGTTCGAAATTATGATCCACCAACAGCCATCCCCTCGACCTTCTACTGGCCCGAGTTCCACCTTGAGCCGAAGCCTACACTGGACAGCCGAGACTGCCGAGCCGACGATTTTTGCAACATCTTCTACGACACCCATGGGTAACCTCAACAGCCAGAAACAGTAGCCAAGAGCATAAAGACAGTAAGGATCAATCCCGCCAACGTAAGATAGTAGCTCCTCTTGGGTTGCCGATGGTCCTTCTTCAGCAGGAACATTTCCTCCGCTGTCTCGAATGAGATGCCTTCGTGGTACTCAAGGAAAAAACAGTCGTCGCGATCTTTAAGTAGACGACTCCGAACAACTGCAGGACGAGGATCATAGGGCCACACGCCCTTCCAGCATTTGGAAAGCGGAAGCACGGTTTCGTCTATCTTGACCCGGAGATATTTGGACCAAGAAGCAAAATTCCAATCTCCATCCGCTTTTCGTCACTGATGCATTAGGAAGTGGCAATTCCTGCAATTTTTCTGCATGAATCACCCACGGCCCCGCAAAGGGAACGCTTTGAACCACCTCTCGACCACCGGATTGCAGAAGCAGTTAGGGCTCTCCGAGAACATGGCGTAAACACCTTCGAGTTGGGGCTTCAATTACCGGAATGAGCCAGAATCAGCCGGAATTGGCCGGAATAAGCCAGAATCCAGTCTTACAATCGCTTCCAGCGAGCACCTCGGCCACGACCTGTGGTTGCCACCAATCCCTTCGCTTTGAGGGACGCCAAGTCTTCCCTCAGTCGCCGGATATCCGGCCGTGCCAGCCGCGCGCGGATTTCGCGCAATGCCAAAGGCTGATCGCCTTGGTGAAGTAGCCCAACAATCGCCTGTTGATTTTCTGTGAGGTCGGCAACCTTGCCTAGCATCGATTGAGGGGTGGTGAGGTGAACGTGTGGCGGGTTTGGCTTGCCGTGTCGAAAACGTACGGTCACGCATCCTCGTGCATCATCTATCTCTGGCGGCGGCAGACCCCCGGCAACCGCCTCTTCTGACATTTTGTGAATGCCGCGCCCCCACACTTCGATGATGCCCCGCTTGTAGAAGGCGTCGGCGATGAGAGGGTTCCAGGGCAGGGACTCGTGGGGCTCGAACAGCATTGCGGGCGTGAAGCCAAAATGGAGGGTCCCCGAAGACGTGACTTCCAGGCGGTCGTCATAGATGGCCAAACCCACTGATCCGCTGCCCAAGGAGTAGTCGCGGTGGCACAACGCATTCGCCAACGCCTCACGGACGGCCAACGGCGGGTAGAGGGGCTCGTCGATTCGGGCGAACCGGTCAGCCTGGAACCGGCTCGTAACAGGATTGTTGTCCCGCAAGAAACGTTCGGCTGCGCTCAGCAGCGTGAAGGCGTTGCCACGAAACCGGCGGTTGTCGAGGAACCCGCTACGGTCGAGTCCTTTGAAACGAGCAGCTCGCAGCAGGCATTGGGTCATGTCGGCCTCGATGCGTTCCTGCTTGCCGAACAGCACGACCGCGGCCCGCGACAGATCGCCATCCACCAGAAGACCCGCACCGCGGAGTAAGTCCATTGGTTCTCTGGTCCTTGGATCATCTTGTCGACCCCGCCGAATGGCTTCTTCGAGGGCGCGAAGGATCTCGGCCTCATCGAGATCCTCCACCGTCCATCCTACCGCAGGTTGGTTCTCCCAGCGCTGTTCGCTGTGCATGCGTTCGAAGAGTATGCGGTTGTATTCCTCCGCGGACATGGCAACAGTGGCGTTGCCCATCCGCCGGTAGGCTTCGCCGAGATACCGATAGGGTTTCGCGGCGCCGGGACTCACGCGGACCGTGACGACCGCCCGGTCGGTGGTCACCGGGATCCGCTCGACAGAAGGAAACGCCGGTGGGTCGATGCGTCGCAGTTCAGCGCTCAGTTCCTCAATGGTTCGGTCGCTCACTTGCTGGCCGTGCACGTGGCCCTTCGGATTGACGCCGAACAGTACCTGGCCGCCCTGCTGGTTGAGCATCGCACAGACCGTTCTGGTGGCCTCGCGACGCAACTTGGTGGTGCTCTTCAACTCCAGCGTCTCGGATTCGCCGGACGCTACCATCGTCTTGACCTCGTCGACTGTCATGACGGTCCACCGCCTTGATCGCAGTCCTCTCCGGCGAAAGGGTCAGGGAGCCTTGCGACGATATGGACGGTTTCCACGCTGACGTGCACGATGCGACGAATTGCCGTGATGAGGTCGCGCGGATCGTCAAACCAGCCGTTGGGGTCGTTAATGATGCCGCTCTCCCGATCGCGGGTGATGCGGTAGCGGTCGATGAACCATTCCAGCGGGGTGCGCCCGTTCACGGAGTATTCGTGCGCCTCGTGCGGAATGCCCTCCAGGCGGAGGTGCTCGTTTACGATCAGAATCGTCCGGGAGTCGTCGGCGAAACGCATGGCGCGCTGGCCAATGCGGAAGTGTTGCGATTCGAGGGTGCCGGGCTGAACAGGCACGAGATCCAGCGGGTATTCGGGACAGGTCTCGTAGCCGAGGTGCAATTCTGCCAGCGCAGTTCCCGCTCGGGCGAAGGCGTGGAAGTCATTCGCCATGGGCACGCGTGGAAGTGCCTTGGCGAGATCGTTGGCGAAACGTTGCTGGTAGGCGGGCGAGTGCAGCACGCCGTACACGTAATCGAAGATGGCGTCCTTATTGATGCCCGGGTCGTCGCCGTAGCGTTCGCGAAAGGCGTTCAGGGCCGCTTCGGTGATGTTGTCGATACGCTCCAGATCGTCGGGTCCGTTGGCCAGATGCTCGTCATAGGACAGTTCGCCCTGCTCGTAGTGGCGGCGCTGATAACGGTAGCGGGGGAAGCACTGGCCGAATGCGACACAATGAAGGTCAGGCATAGTGTCCACCATCAACGCGGAAAAGGGTTTGGTGGAGCCCACGCCGGGAACGCAGATCGCGCGTTGCCCCGAGATCTGGCGGTAGGTTGCCCCAGGTTCAAACATGGGGAAGATATGCTCGTTCAACGCTGGACGCTGGGCGAAGTGTTCATCTGCGTACAAGTGCTGTTTCACGAAGGGCCGATAAGTAATCGGTCTAACGTGAGAGTCGGAGAAAACCGCAGCGATTCGCCGCCAAACTCGATCCTTCAACTTCTGATCCCAGTGAATATTCGAAGCGTGACGCCCCACGGCATCATCGACCGTGTACTCGGGATCCGCTTCGTGTACCATGAGATCCCGTAAAGCGTCGCTGTAATCACCCACCATTTGGCGTGCGCCCTCAACACAATTAGTACGGGAGAAGTTGTACACGTAGGCATCCCGCCCGGTCTTGTAACCATTGCTGTACAGCCTGAAGATCGCAGGGCCGCTTCGACCCGCTTTCGCCTCCTTGGACCCCATCGGGTAGAGCCCGGCGAACGTCTCGTCACGCTGTTCGATCCAGTCGTGGTGTTGGTCGGGCCGAAGCTCCTCCCAGTCGTCGATGCCCGCGATGGAACCCCATCTACGCAGGGCGGTAAGTTTGTCCTCGCGTGACAGGTAGTCTCCGATGTCACGGTAGTAGATTCGGCAGCGGCCTCGGCCGCCGTCCGAGTTACGGATCAGGATCGTGATGGCAACCGGGTCGCGGGAACCTTGGCCGAAAATGTTGTGCCCCTCGGCTCTTCGCCGATCACCCAAGGTTCTAGCGTTGCCTCGGAGGTTCACCACGTAAACCGTGTTGAACTCCTCCTCAAGACAGGCGCGCACGCCGGAGTCCGTGTGGCCGTAGAGCCAAGACCCGTTGGTGACGAAGGCGACCACACCTTGATCTCCAATCCTGTCGGAAGCCCAGCGAATGGCCATTCTGTAGCTATTGTAGAGGCTGGTCTTCAGCGTCGCCGTCGATCGCACGGCGTAGGTGTCGACGATGCGGCGTTCGAGCTCGGGATAGTCCACGTTGGGGTTGTCATCGGCGGAGCTCTTCTGGCCTGCGGACCAGGGCGGGTTGCCGATGATGACCTGGATAGGCAGCCGCTGCTGGCGCTCTACCCGCTGGCTGTTGTCCGGCAACCAAGCCCTCGGAAAGCCCGTGCGATCAGTGTGCAGGTTGAAGGTGTCGGTCAAGACAATGCCGCCGAAAGGTTCATAGTCCCCGCTGGCTCCGTTATCCCGGGGTTCCTTGCGTCCGTGAAATGCTTCCTCGATATGGATGGCGGCGATGTAGTATGCGAGCAGGACGATTTCATTGGCGTGCAACTCTTCGTGGTACTTACGTTCGAGGTCGGCATCCCGAACCAGGGCCGATTGCAGCAACCGGACCAGGAAGATGCCCGTTCCGGCGAACGGGTCGAGGACGTGCACGCCGTCATCGCTCAACGAACGGCCGTACTCGGTTCGCAACGCTTGGGCGGCGCTGGCCAGGATGAAGTCCACCACTTCCACTGGCGTGTAGACGATGCCGAGCCGGTCGGCGTCCTTCTTGAGCGCGGTGGCGAAGAACTTCTCGTAGAGCTCCATGAGCACCCGCTGGCGCGCGTCCGGGTTGTCGAGGCCCCGCGCCCGGAGGCGCACGCTCTCGTAGAAACCCTCCAAATCGCGGGTTTCGTTCTCCAGGCCGAACTCTCCGAAATCCGCCCGCAATGCATCCAGCGCCCGCGCCACCGGATTACCGCTGGCGAAGTCGTAGCCCACAAACAGCGCTTCAAACACCGGTTGTGTCAGGATATGCTGCGCCATCATGTCGACGGCGCCGTCAGTGGTGATGGACTCGTTGATGGAGGCCTTAAGTTCTTCGTGGAACGCCCCGAACCACTGACGCAACGTGTCGTTTTCGGGGTTCTCCAATAGACCCCCGATGCGGGTGACCAAGCGCGTGAAGATCGCCGCCACGTCCTTGGCCCAACTCTCCCAGTATTTCCGGTCGCCGCATTTCTCCACTATGCGGGCGTATATGGCTTCGGGCGGGAAGTCGAAGACAGGGAAAGGCAGCTCCGGCGCCCCCTCGGCTGATTCCACGTCGAGCCCGTCTCGCGTGAAGATGATGCGGTTGGTAGGCGTCCGGTTCAAGTCGATCTGGTTGATCTCTGCGTCGAGCCGGTCGTCGTGGGAGCGAAGCGCCCGCAGAACGCTCCAGACTACGTCGAAGGCGTTGCCGGAGTCCAGCACCCGAGCCGGATCCTCTCCAGCCGGGACCGCCACCGGCAACACGATGTAGCCGTACGTCTTGCCCTCGGCTTTGCGCATGGCGCGCCCCACGGCCTGAACGATATCCACGGTGCTCTTGCGCTCGCTCATGAACAGCACGGCGTCGAGGGCGGGTACATCGATACCCTCGGACAGGCAGCGGGCATTGGAAAGGATGCGGCAGGCGCCTCCTTCGTCCGAGCGCTTGAGCCACTCGATGCGGGCCTTGCGCTCCAGGGCATGATGCTGACCGTCCACGTGTTGCGTCTCGCAGCGCAGGGCCTGGGAGCGTTCAGTTTCCGGAAGCAGCGCCGCGGCCTGTTCGATGATGCCGCTCCAGTGTTCCGTCAGCGACCGTGAAGAGCGGATGGTGTTGGTGAAAGCGATGGCGCGTCGAAGGGGTTGGACGGGTCCGTTCTCGGGTCTGCGGTTCTCCGGATTCTGCAAGGCGCGCCAGCAGCCGATGATCCGCGCGGCGTCGGTGAGGTTGATGGCGCCGCCGCTGGATGCCAGATGAGCCTGCAACGCCTTGTCCACGTGGGTTTCGGAGAGAGCGAGCACAACGACCTTGTAGTCGGACAAGAGGCCCTGCTCCACCGCCCGCGAGAAAGGAAGCCGGTGGAACTCCGGGCCATAGGTGTTCTCGTCGTCCATGGAGAACACCTCGACGCTGTGACTCGCAGCCCTGGTCTTGACACTCTGGGTGTAGAGCCTCGGCGTAGCGGTCATGTAGAGACGCTTGGCTGTGCGGATACGCTCCGGGTCGTGCACCAACACGAACGGCGAGGTCTTGTCCTCGGGATGGTCCACGCCCGTCGTCCGATGCGCCTCGTCGCACAATACCAGGTCGAAGGGTGGCGCCCCGGCATCCTGGGCCTGGGCCACCAGCGAAAGCGACTGGTAGGTGCAGAAGACGACGGTGAATTCCTGCAGTGACGTGTGCCCGAGCGCCTCGCTGATGGCTGCGGGGTCGGTGGTGACGGGGATTTCCAGTTCCAGGAAGGAAGCGTCCTCGTCCTGCCGTCCAGCCCGCGCATCGGAGCAGATGCCGATGTAGCGGTGCAACAGGGCGCGCTGCTCGGCCCATTCGCGCATGGCCTGCTGGAACAGCGCGATGGAGGGAACCAGGTAAAGCACCCGACCACCAACGCCAGCCACGGCCTCGGCGATGCGCAACGCGGTGAAGGTCTTGCCCGTGCCGCAAGCCATGATGAGCCGACCGCGGTCGTGGTCGACGAATCCTTGCACCACGTCATCGAAGGCGGCTCTCTGGTGTGCGCGCAGGTCGAACTTGTCTGCGTGCCACTCCAGCGCTTCGGGCTCGTCGCGATCCAGGTCCGGCCACTCGATGGGCCGGTCCGCCAGATCGTTGAACCGCATCACCTGGCACGGCGGCTTTAGGCCGTCGATGGTGCGCTGGGCGTTGGGTCCCCATTCGGCGCCCGTGTCCACCACCATGCGCCGGGTAAAGGGATCGCGATCCGACGCAGCGATGAAAGAATCGAGGGCGGCCTTGGTGATGCGGCTGTCGGGGGCGTGGAACTTGCACTGGATGGCGCAGTAGCCGCCGTCGCGCATGGCGGCCACGAGGTCGATGCCAAGATCCCGTGCGGCGAAGCTCGGCTGTTCTGCGGCCCACTCGGACCAGAGCCACACATCCGAGAACTGATCTGTGTACACGGGGTCGACGCGAAAGTACTGCTTCATCAACCGCTCGAACCGGCGTCCACTGTCGAAGGGGGAAGATGCGTCCGCGCGGATCCGGTCCAGCGTTCGTTCAAGGCTTTCGTTGCGTATTTCTGTGGCGGTGGCCATCCTTGCCCGTTTGGCGCGAAACGGCCCTGCCGTGACACGCTCCGCTATGGATTACAGCTTTCGTTAGGAATATTATCCGTGTCGCGATGCCCTGTCCAACCACCCTTCGGCCTCACTTCCTGTTCGACCGTAGCGCTGCCGGTCTTCGGCGTGCCCACACAACCCCTCCGGGCAGGGTCTAGATCGTACAGCACGCATTGAGGAGCGGAATGGGCCCATCGTCATCGCCGGTTACGGCGAGATGGCACCGGCGTAGGCACGCTGCCGAGCCCACACCGTTGGACGACATCCGCGCCGACGAAGGCCCCGCCGACGATGCCCGTAGCCCGAGGAGTACCAGCACCACTACGCAGCACAAATTCCTGAGGGTGACAAGCCGCAGGGGTCACCTCTCCAGTGTAAGGCCTGCGGCCTCGATAGCCGTCCGTTCCCTCCTCAGTTTGTCCTCACGACCCCCTCAAGCCACGAAACTTCACCTAACCCTTCCCGGTCAGGCACACGCGGAGCGGTTCGTTTCCACCGGTGCGCTGCACGAACCCCGCGGACTCAGCCAGCCCCTTCTCTACAAGACGGCTTAACGTCGCGACCGTCTCGTGGTCCGCCGGTAGCGTCAAGGCATGGCGCGGGCCCGCCGCTTGTTGTCCAAGGTAGCGAATCAGGGCGGTTTCGTCTGCGGTGAGCACTACCTTCTCCATGCCGGTCGTAGCGCCATGCGTTTTCGCACCGCAAACGATCCGCCATCATGTCCGGACGCCTGAACGCCGACGCGCTCGTGACCGATGTCGCTTCCGTCAACCATGCGTCGCGGCGTTTCGACGACGTCCGTGTCATCCTCGAAGACATCCTGCACTTCGACTCCAACGACAGTGTGCCGGACATGCCGTCGCGGCATGGCCGCACCACTCTGTTCACTGACGACTTCTGGAATGTCCGGCACATCTCACACCAATGCCGACAGCAACGGTCGAGTGAGTGTCGTAGCGGCGTGCCGCTCCCCCGGACACTGTTCGACGGTGATGGTCGCGGCGGCGGTGCTTGCCATCAACATCCGCTCGTACCCTGTACAGCGCCGCGCCGCTGTTGCGGCGAGGGCCTCGACGCCCGGCTGCGAGCATCGCCGTCACGCGCTACGCACGGGCATCGACCCGAATGTCCTGGCCGGTGCCAACCTCGCGCGGTGCATCCCGGTTGCCGTCTGTGTCCGCTTCGCCGTCCGCGGGACCACTGCCGACAATGGCCCGCTACAGGCTGCTGTGAGTCGATTGTAAGCGCTTGTAAGTGGTTTGTATGAGCGCGCCGTGGAAAGGCGCCATACCCTAGCGGGTGCGAAACCCGCCCGGCAACTGTCGCTCCAGCCGGTAGCAATCGGAGCGGGTTATGGAGGTGACGACATGGCCTGAAGCACTCCGATGTAACGGATCGCCTTGGGCGATTCAGCAACCATGCGGGCCGCAACGCGAGTGAACGCCGAGCAGGCCTCGAAACCACTGATGCGAGAGCCGACCCGCCTTATACACGGGGAAGGCTGGTATCGACCGGGAAGCGAGCGATGGATGCACTGGTCGATCTCGCCGGGGTAGTGGCGGCGGCACGCATGGAAGAGGGGAATGGCAGCAACACGGGAAGCCCTGTCGGTGGAGCGCACACTCCAACCGGAACCCCGCGAGGGGCAGGCCGGGCCGGCAGGGTGGCGGAGGGGCTTGCAGTACCACGGAAGCCGGGTAATGCCGGCGGAGGGAAGGAGCCCTGGTTCGAGAGGGATACGGAAAGGAAGGAAGGCATGACCACTGGCGCGAGCCTACCAGGGTCGGAGAAGGTCCGGAAACTCCAGACCGTATTGCATGCGAAAGCTAAGGAAGAACCCGAGCGGCGTTTTCACGCGCTGATCGACAAGGTATGGCGCGAGGACTTTCTCGCTGAAGCCTGGAGGCGGGTCCGCCGTAACGGTGGAGTTGCCGGGGTGGACGGAGAGACCTTCGCGGCTATCGAGTCATACGGCGTGGGGCGCTGGCTTGGGGAACTGGCGCGGGAACTGAAGGATGGGACGTACACACCGAAGCCGGTGCGGCAGGTCCTTATCCCGAAGAAACAGCCCGGCAAGCTCCGGCCATTGGGCATCCCCTGCATACGGGACCGGGTAGCGCAGACATCGGCGGTGCTGGTGCTAGAGCCGATATTCGAAGCGGACCTGCAACCGGAGCAGTACGCCTACAGGCCGGAGCGGAGCGCCCACGACGCGGT
The DNA here is from genome assembly GCA_965204505.1 of uncultured Binatia bacterium (SeqCode). GTDB lineage: Bacteria > Desulfobacterota > Binatia > UBA9968 > JAJDTQ01 > JAJDTQ01. The sequence continues at coordinate 1,112,927 of CBDBFB010000003.1, read as the reverse complement.
AAGACGTGTCTGGCGTCTCCTGTACAGGAGGCACAACGAGGTGGTCGATTGCGACCTGTCCAACTACTTCGGCGAGATACCGCACGCCGAGCTCATGAAGAGCTTCGCCCGGCGCATCAGCGACGGACGGATGCTCAAGCTCATCAAGGCGTGGCTGGAAATGCCGGTGGAGGAGGACGACGGCAAGGGCGGCAAGCGCCGCACGAACCGGGCGCGCAAGGAGCGGAAGGGAACCCCGCAGGGCTCCCCGTTTTCGCCTCTGGCCAGCAACCTCTACATGCGGCGTTTCGTGCTGGGCTGGAAGATGCTGGGCTATGCCCGGCGCTTCCGTTCTGAAATCGTGAACTACGCCGACGACCTCTGTGTGCTCGGCAAAGCCCCGGCGGCGGACATGCTGGCGGCGGTGGAGCAGCTCATGGCGGGTCTGAAGCTCCCGGTGAACGAACGGAAAACCCGATGCCTGCGGTGCCCGGAGGAAGCGTTTGAGTTCCTCGGCTACCGCATCGGACGCATTCATCGCCCGACCGGTACAGGGTCCTACATTGGAACCCGACCCGGCAAGGCGAGCGTCCAGAGCATCTGCCGCAGGATCAGCGTGATGACAACGCCCCGCTACGGACGGTTGGCGTCAGAGGTCGTTGTGGGACGCCTTAACCGGACCATCACCGGATGGGCAAACTACTTCAGCCTCGGACACGTCAGCCCAGCCTATAGCGCGGTCAATCAGCACGCGGTCAAGCGGCTCCGCCAGTGGCTCTGTCGAAAGCACAAGGTGAAGTCCGGAAAATTCGTGCGTTTCCCGGAACCGAGGCTGCACGACGATTACGGCCTCGTCCACCTAACGCGGCGGACCATGGGCCTTCCGAGCGCGAAGGCATGATCTCGTCCGAAAGCCGGATGCGGGAAATCCGCACGTCCGGTTTGACGAGCGGGGACTGGAAACGCGGCCAAGGGAGCCGGACTGAGGCCCGGAGCGAAAGCGACGGAAAAGCCACCGGACCCTAAAGCTGGCGCGCCAGTCCTCGACTCTACCAGCGTCGCAGCGTGTAACACGGGAAGATTCTCCAGGAAATCGGCCGATTCTCCAGAGCATCGCCCGGTTCTCGAGAGAATCTTCGCAGTCAGACCCGCGCTCGCGCCGCCAGGGCTGCTTCCTTGTGCATGTAAGCCGGAAACTGCCCCATGTCCGGGATTCGGACCCGGTATCCCCTGACTTCTCCCTCCCGCTCAAGCGCCGCTCGGGCTAACCATTTAATATTGCGTGGTTTTTTGTTTCCAATCGCCGATGTCTCGCCATGCGGTTCCGTCTTTACGGCGGAGCCGTTATTCTTCCACACCCGACGCACCGTGGTGCCTGTCGTGCCTTGTCTGCGACCGGGTGCGCTCCCTTGCGCAGGTCGAGCCCCTCCGACCCCCTCGCACCATGGAAAAGGCGTGTTCTCTCCGTAACACGGGCGTATACCGGTCGTGTACCGGTTCAAACACACGCCAGCGATTTCAAGGACTTGGCGGACTCCAGGCTGCGACGCAAAAGCGACGCAAGGCCATTCACCCTGGCGAAATCCTCCAGCTTGTATCCTACGCTGGTCCGGGCGCTCGTGCCCGCTGGTTGACCGGGAGCGGCTTTTCCAAGACAGCTCCGGCACGACAAGGATGCCCGGACGAGGCCCGGGTCCGGTCATGCCTGCGCCCGGCATTGAACACCCCCGCGTCAGCGCCCTCATGCGCAGGAGTGCGGAGAATCTGCTGCCGGGATCGCGGTTCCCTGGAGAATCGGAACGGACAGACGAATGACAGGCTGCGCACGGGTATGAACGGCGGCGGGCCGGAAGGCCCGGGAGCGGGAGGGGCGGTGGAATGCCTGCGCCCGGTCCGGTGTGCGATACCGGGGTCTTCGGATCGGTCCGGCGACGGCCTCCGGGTCGGCCGAAAGGAGGGAGGGTGTCTACATTTCGAGGTCCATGTCGTTCTCCTTTTCTTCCGGATCGAGCGTCGTTTCCTGGACGGGCTCGGGTTCCGGCCCACGCGAGCGGTCCTCCTGGGGTTCGGGTTCCGGTTCCGTGTCCCAGTATTCGAGACCGTCCGCGTCCAGTCCGGCGCTCCGTTCCGGCGATTTCAGATCGTCCTCCCAGTCGAGGTCATGCAACGGTTCACGCCCCGCGTCCGGCTGAAGCTCGGGTTCGTACTCGCGTTCCATGCGGTCCACGTGGCCGGCGTCCCGCTCCTCGGGCGGTTCGAGACCCAACTCCGGCTCGTGCACGGCCTCTTTGACGACTCCATCGAGCGCCGAGATCCGCTCTCCGGTTGCCCTTTCTAGCTGTTCGGAGAGCTTCCTGGCATCGTCGGTGACCAGCTCGGCATGGTCCCGGGCCCGGCTGATGGCCACGTAGAAAGCTCTCTGATTGGTCAGATTCGGATTGCCGGCGGGCATTGCGGCCACGATATGGTCCACCGTCTTCCCCTGAAAGAGTGAACCGTGGCCGCCCAGGCCCGGTCCATGTGCCGGAGTTGCGGATCGTCTTCGTCCAGTCCGGCTTCCTTTCCGTTCTCCAGGCGGAACCGGACTCCCTCCTTTTCGATGGACTCCACCACCGCCGCCTCCCCGTTCACGAGTTCCGAGCCCGGATCGTTGCGCGTCCACCGCACCCGGTCGCCCGCCCGGAGTTCCATCTCCTCGCTCCTGTAGACCTCGACTCCGCCCTTGGCGCCGGCAATCCGGTACGGCCGCCAGGCCACGGGATCACCACCACCGCCGTCCAGCCAGACCGTGTTGCGGTCGTAGTCCACCCGCGCGACCTCGCGCTCGTCTCCCTTCTCAACCCCGAGAGTCTTGTAAGAGCGGTTGAAGATCACCGTGTCTCCGGCCGAGTAGTTAGAGGCGCGGGCCATCTCCGCCCGGGTCAGGCCCCTCGGCACGAGCTTCTTGCCCCGGCGGACGGGTCCCGAGACCGCGCCCTCCGCGATCAGTTCATCGCGGATCCTCGTGTTGATCTCGTCCCGCAGCGCCCGAGTCGGCGCGATCACCCCGGCTCTCGTACGTTGTTCGGGAGACAGTTTCAGCCATCGTTCGGCGGCTTCGAGGCCGAGTTGTTCCCTATCCACCTGCACAACCCGGTCGCCGAGCTTGTCGAACGCGGTTCGAACCTCGCCTACCAAGCCCGCCCGCACTGCTTCCTTGAGCTCCATGTCCCGCTGGCGAAGGATCTCCTCCATCACCACGGTCTGCATCCCGGAGCGCCTGAGCTGCTCGAAGGGCTTGCCCGCTTCCACCGCCCCGAGCTGCTTCTCGTCACCCACCAGCACCACCCGCGGCACCCGGAGCGTGGTCGCGGCCTTGAGGAGATCCCTCATCTGCTCGCTCGATGCGAGCGAACTCTCGTCCACCACAAGGACCGTCTTCGAGAACAAGGCGCGCAACTGGCGAAGACCCTTCACCGTGCCACGGCCCTCGATTATGCCTTCATTGCGGGCGAGGAACCGTTGCAGCGTCTCCGACTCGATTCCGGATTCCCGCTCAAGGGTGCGCGCGGCCGACGCCGAAGGCGCAAGCCCCACCGCCCGGTAATGCCGGCTCTCGCCGAGCGTCCGTAGACGCTTCAGCATCGTCGTCTTGCCCGTGCCCGCGTAACCCTGCACTCCCACCACCCGGTCCTTCGACGAGAGAACCATCTTGACCGCTTCCTTCTGTCCCTCGTTCAGACGTCCTCCGTGGAGTTTGGTTTCCGCGACCCAGCCCCGCATGATCGCCTTGCCCGAGGCTTGGCCCGCGTGCATCAACGCGATGGCCTCGGACTCCCGTCCTATTGCCGCGTCCGTGGTCCAGTGTCTGCCGTGGTCGAGACCCCTGGCAGCGTGCAGTCCGCCCTCACTCTCAAGCTCCGAGACGGCCCGTTCCGCCGCCTCCACCGTGACCGCGCCCGGCTCCCGGGCGAGTGCCGCGGCCAGAAGATCCCCTTGGCCGAACACCGCCTGGCCCTCCGAAAGGTGCTCCACCGCCCAGCTTGCCGCTTCCGCCGCGGGCTGTCCCCGATCCGAAAACAGGTCCGGCGCCGGGAGTTCACGCTCCGCCTCTCTGGCCTTGGCCCGTATCGCCACCACCGAGAATCCCATTTCCGAGGCTTGGCGCTCCCACGATCGCCGAAGCTCTGCCTTGTCCACCTCCCGCTTCCTCGCGCGCGTCATCAGCGCCGCATGACGGATGTCACTCAGCTCGTGGGCGTGGAACTTGCGGCCGTTTGAAAAGCCGTTCAGCACATCCTACACTCTCTAATGATGCACGAGTAGGGGGGTAGCGCGAACATGGAAGAGTTTCAAACATTCCTCAACATCGTTAAGACCATCGGCGACCTTGGAAAAAGCCTTCTAGTTCCTTCTAAGGACACAGACAGGGAGACGGCGATTCGTTCGCTCACCGCAGAGATCATCAGTGCGCAGTCTGCTGCGCTTTCGGCAATGGAGAGTCAACGACTCAAACTCAAGGAAATCGCAGAGCTAGAAGAACGACTGAAAACCTTGGAAGAGTGGTCCACTGAGAAGAAGAAGTATCGACTTGTGCGGGTACAGCGAGGGATGTTCGTCTATGCCTTCAGTCCACCATCAACACCGGATAACGAGACTCCTCCTCATTGGCTTTGCACCCGATGCTTCGACGATGGGCATAAGTCAATACTCGGATGCCAGGCGTCTTTTGAGGGATGGGATACTTGGTACTGTCCACGCTGTGATAGTCACCTTGAGCTTGAAACCCACTGCGTCCAGCAACACAACGTTTAGAAGCGCCCACTAAAATACCTTGGTATTTACGTGCCATATTTGATCACCCGGCGGTCACTCGTGTTGTTGTTCTTGTGTTTTGCAGCGCCGTTGCTGTAGTAACCATAGCTCGCTGTTCAAACCCGGACGGACTTACAAGGAATTGGGATCTCGGATTTCCAGAGTATGCCGGGATATTGACGATCTGTGTGTGGGGAATAGCGATCGCCACGTCGGGAATGATCAGGCAGCTGACACCCAAGGGGCAATTGGAAGCGCTAGCGCCAGAGATGGAGGAACTCCTAGGGAGATTGGACCAATCCATTATGGGTGTCATGTCTTCTTCAACGAAAGGGAGGGCGGCTGGACTTGCGACGCGGTTAAGGAAGCTAAAAATATCGGCACCACCCTTGGATTACGGCCAATGGGTAAGTTGGCTTCCCATGGTGTTGGGTGACGCCAAAGCGCATGACATAGAGAATGCACGACGACGCTTTCAGCAGGTGAAGGAGCGGAAATTTGAGGCGACTGGAGAGATCGACGTCGACGAATATATCTGACGCCCTCTCTTTCGCGGCGCCAATTTGAAGAAAACTGAAACCGGTCGGCCTTTGCCACGTCTGAGAAGAGCGACCGGTCTTAAACGCCGACGTCGGACGCTAAGCATATGGCACGTCTGCGGACAGTGCCCTCAAGACAGTTACAGACAACGTGTATCCTGTTGCAAGTTGCGAAAAACCTAGCGACCACAAGACATACAGAGCATAGGTAATGTCCCGTTTAGAAAATTTGTCTGCCATTGACTTCGAAGAGTTATGCCGAGATCTAGTTCAAGCGGAAACCGGCAAGAGATTTTCGGCCTTTGGCCCTGGTCCAGATGGCGGCGTCGACGGACGTCACTCGAAGGGCGACGAGTCCACTGTTCTTCAATGCAAGCATTATTGGCGATCAAGTTTTTCGGATTTGAAGTCCGCTCTCCGAAGAGAAGTGAAGAAGGTAGAAAAACTGAAGCCGAGACGTTACCTTTTTCTCACGTCACACTCTCTCACGCCGCCCAAGAGTGACGAGCTCGGGAAGATTCTCGGCCAGAACCTAAAGCAACCAGAGGACGTTTGGGGAAGAGAGGATATCAACAGCGCAATAAGACGCCATCCCGATATAGAGAAGTCCCATATCAAACTATGGTTATCCAGTACTGCCGTACTTCAGCGTATTCTCCACTCTGGTATTGAAGCATTTAGCGCCGCAACCGAAGACGAACTTCTTGAGCAACTTCGCGTGTACGTACACAACCCTAGTTACGATGACGCGATAGCGCAACTCGAAGATCACCGAATTCTGATCATATCCGGCCCGCCGGGTGTGGGGAAAACAACGCTTGCAAAAATGCTCGCTTACCACTATCTCAAAGAGCAGTGGAGTTTCTACGCAATCAACTCCCTTGAGGATGGCTTTTCGAAGGTCGATACCAGCACCCGAACGGTTTTCTATTTTGATGATTTCCTTGGTCGGATAGAACTTGATCACCAGACACTACTCCAGCGCGACTCGACCCTCGCGACATTTGTGCGAAGGGTCCGCAGATCCCCGAATTCGCGTTTTATCCTGACCACACGCGCTCATATATTCGAGGAAGCGCGTCTCCTTTCTGACTACATTGACGACCCACAGATGCAACTCTCGAAATATATCCTCGACGTCCGAACCTACAACCGTAAAATAAGAGCTCACATCCTTTTTAATCATCTATCGGTCTCACACCTGACGACCGGCCATTTTGCTGCCCTCATGCAGGGCCGATGGCTGACAAAGATCATCGATCACAGAAACTATAATCCACGAGTTATTGCGTACGCGTCTAGTGAATGCCTCGATAAGGTGACGGTGAGCGAATATCCGGCGTACGTTTATCAAGCCCTTGAAGACCCCGAGCTCCTTTGGGATAAACCATTTCGAGCACTACCGATGAAGTGCCAGAATCTTCTGGTATGCCTTTATTTCGGGCGGGCGGGCGGCGAAGAGATTGACGAGTTGAGAGCGAGTTTCGCCGATCTACACCGGTCGGTCTCCGCTTACTACGGGCAACCAGCACACCCAGGAGATTTCAACACGGCTTTACGTTCACTGGAATCAGGTTTCGTATCCATTTCGGACAAAACCGTGAGTTTCGTAAACCCATCGGTCCGGGACTATTTGAAGGCTTATCTCATCGATATTCAGTTCCTGAAACTATTGCCGACCGGCGCGACGCGAGCCGATTGGGCGAACCAACTGTGGTCTCATGTCAGGGATCGCTTTAAGACACACCCAGAGATTTTGTCGACGTTTGCTAAACAGTTTCAAGAGTTCGCGTTAGTTATCGAGAACACGCCGTCTCAGAGACGAAGCAAGGACTTTGGAGGTGGTGCCCACTGGTTCGATGATCTAACCCTTTCCGATAGAGTTGGGCTTTTGCTGGAATGGTGGGAATGGACGAACGAGGAAGTGTTCGTCCGCAAAGCACTGGAAATGTTGCAAGATGGCGCCTTGGTGCTCGTAAGCCGACGCGACGGGCCATCCCTTCCGGGACTCCACTGGGAGGTCAATCGTCTTGTGCCCGATGATCACGTACTGAAGGGGGACCTTCTCGCGGCCATAGAAATGCGGCTTATAGAAGTCCTGGAAGATGAGTTACCAACAGAGGATTTAGTTCCTGTCGTGGAGAGCATCTACGCTCATATGGAACAAATGATATCAAGACATGTACAAGAGACGCTGGAGCCTGTGATTGATTATGAACTTGCGGAAACAAATGGTGCGGTAGACCAACTTGACTCGGAACAAGATCTTTCGGAACAGCTGGAATATATACAGGTGTTGGGTCGGATTACGGGTCGAGATACAGACGGGCTGAAGGCGATTATCAGTCAACGCCTGGCAGAGTTCCCGGACGAACCATTGGAAGCGCCACCGGCTGTGTCGCGCTCCCACCGAACCTCCGAGGAGTTTGATGATGGTGCTCTTTACAGCCTATTTTCAAATCTGATCGATACGGAACGGGAGTCGGAAGCGAGATGAGCTGCGGGGTGCAAGATTCCCGCTAAACGTCGTTGATTGCGTGCGATGCCTTGCAGTACCGCGGGTAGTGTGGGTCATGGGCGTGACGACTCTCCCCGGATCACGCCGAAAGCGGGTTCCGCCGGCTGACAAGGAGCGTGCTCCCGGACTTCGGGTGTCCGTGTGGTCGACCGGATTGCAAGCCGACGAGGATCGCAACCGCGCCCAAGCCCGCGCATGACTTAGAAACAAAATGGTACCTAAATGGTACCCAAGACTTCACGGCTTCGTCCCCCTGGTTCGGGATAAACTCTAACATTCCGAATTATTTAACAAATATGCGTTCTGGCTTAGCGTCGTAAATCGTACACTTCACTCCGACATGGTGCTGGTGCACGGCGGCGGCCCGGGCGTCGAGCGCATCGCGGCGAGCTGGGCCGAGCAGCGCGGCGTCCACCAGGTCGTCTGCAAGCCCGACTGGGACCGCCACGGACGGGCCGCTCCCTTCCGCCGCAACGACGACCTCCTCAACCTCCTGCCCAAGGGCGTCATCGCCTTCCCCGGCAGCGGCATCACCGACAACCTCGTCGACAAGGCGAAGCAGCTCGGCATCCCGGTCCAGAAGGTGGCGGCATAGGCCGTACACCGAGGGGGCGCGTCGCTTCGGCGGCGTGCCCCCCTTTTTTTGGAGAACCGTATACAATCGCAACCAGAGACCTGTTCCCGTTCGGGGAATGTTGTCTGCCGCCGGCCGGGATACCCGACACGGAGGCAGTCACCGACCGCTACCTGGACGTGACGGCATGCATGCTCGAAAGGAAGGACGGAGGGCAACTCATGGAACACGCTGTGGAACTGAATCTTGGTCCTGACGACAGGAATCGACTGCTTCGTCTACTGGAGGACTGGGGTTGCACAGAACAGGACTTCGTGACCGCGGCCGTGGTGTTGCGGTTGGATCTGTGGGATTTCGAGAGGTTCATGTCGCGGCACCCGATCTTCGGCAAGGGGACGCCTGTGGGGCGCAAGCTGGACCCCGAAGAAGTCGAAAGGATCAAGGAAAAGATTCGGTCGGCCATGCATCGAGCTTCGCTGCCCGGCTAGTTCGCCTCGCTTCGCTCGTCGTCGGCACGCCCCTCCGCATCCGCGTCGCCGGTGCGGGCTTCGCCCCACACCGGCTCCCGCACCACCGCTGACGCCGCTGCCTGCGCTTCCGGCAACGTGCTTCGCACGTGTGCCGTCAGCGCCAGGCACAACCTTCGCACCGCCGCTCGCTGACGCTCCCGGTGCGCTTCCCACGCCTCAACCCCGCACCGTACACTCGCCGCGCTTCAATGCCGTTCACCTCATTGCGCTCGCCATCGGCACAGACCCCCCCTCCACGGCCCGTGTCGCCGAGGACCCGCTTCGCGCCTCCCCTGCGCCACTCGGCGACATGGGCCTTCCCCCCTCCTTCGGTCCGGTCCGTTCTTCCTGCTTCGCGCCGCCAGCACGGGCGCCGCCGACACCGCCTTCCGCATCATGTCCTGCTCCGGTGTCCGCGCCTCCGTCACCGTGCTCCGCACGCATCCCGTCAGTTCCTTCAGCACAGCTCGCCGCACTCGCGCCTTCCGCCTCGCTACGCTCGTCGGCACCCGCTTCCGCACCACGTCCTGCACTCGTGTCCGCACTACTGCGGACGCCGCTGCCGTCGCCTCCCGCAGCGTGCTTCGCACGACTGCCCTCAGCTTCTCCGCACCGACCGCCACTCAGTCGCCGTGGCGGCTCCCCTCCGCCGGGTCCTCCCGCGCCCATCCCCCCTTCGCTTGAACCCCTGGTTTCTTCGTTCCCGACCGCTTGCGCGGGCTCTGGTTCTCACACCCGACGCACCGTTGGTGCCGTCGTCGCATGTCTGCGCTTGCATGCGCCTTCCCGCCGTTTTCCCGCCATCCCACACCTCCCTCGTGATGGGTGCCTGTAACACGGATTGTGTGACACCTATCTTCCTGTAATCATTGAACTGTGTTTTTCCGTGTTTGTCGTGTATGCTCTCGAGTAACTACGCTGCTGCCGGTGCGCCGTTGGGCATTTCTTCGTTGACGGCGGCCTGGACAAGCCGGTAGCCGAGAGTCCGGGCCTTTCGGTTGAGGTTGGCGAAGGTGCGATCGATGCGCCGCTTCTCATAGGCGTCCATGCCCTTCTCGACGTATTCCTCGCCCCGCGTCACCATCAGGTAGATGAGGCAGGCGAGCTCGCGCGCGGTTGCGGTGATGGCGACGGCCGCGTCCTTGCGGGCGAGACGGGCGCGGTGTTTGGCGCCGATGAAGGTCTGGCTCCTTCGCGCTCCCAAGGCGGCCATCCGAAGCGCCTGCGCGACCGGGTTGACCACCTTGGGCGCCCGGCCCGGCAATGGCTTGCCGCCGCTGATCCGGGTCCCCGGCGCCACCCCCAGCCAGGAGCAGAAGTGCTGGGCGGAAGGGAAGGCGGAGAAGTCCGGGCCGATCTCCGAGGCGATGGTCAGGACGGTTCCGGTGCCGACGGTCGGGATCGCGGTGAGGTCGACGCCCATCAGCTCGTGCAGGGCCATGGTCAAGGCCCTGTCGCCGGCCGCAGACTTCTTGCCTCCGGTGCGCGACAGCGTCTTCCAGCCTTCGCCGGACGATCCGTCACCAGAGCCTTCGTCCCCGGATGAGCTGCCGCCTGGCGGCGTCAGGCGCTCGATCTGCGCCGCGATCTGTCCCTCGCAGGCCTCGATCTGCTGTTCGAGGAAGTCGTAGCGCTGCATGGCCTGCTCCAGCGCGAACAGGTGCTCCTCGCGCCAGGTGCCCTCCAGGCTTGCGGCGATCATCTCAACGCTGGCCTTGACCCGCCAGTTCCGGAACGACGCCAGACGCCGCGGGTCGCGCTCGCCGCCGATGATCGCCCGCAGGATCTTCTGTCCGGTCTCGCCCATGATGTCGGCCAGCACCGAGTCCAGCCGGACGTTCATCTCGGTCAGCGCCTTCTGCATGTGCTGCACGCAACGCGCGCGGTCCTCGATCAGCCGCTTCGCCTGCCGCACGTAGGAGCGGAGCGGGCACACCGCATCCCCGGGACGGAAGGCGCCCCGCAGAAGCCCGTAGGACAGCAGCTGCCAGATCCACTGGCAATCGAGCACGTCGCTCTTGCGCCCGGCGATCTGCTTCGTCATCCGCGGCGGCACCAGCAACACCTCGAAGCCCGCGCGCTCCAGCACCTCGTACACCGGGATCCAGTACACCGAGGTCGATTCCATCGCCACCTTCTTCACCCCGCACGACCCCAGCCAGGCCGCCATCGCCTTCAGGTCCCGTGTGAAGGCGTCGAACGACCGGACCGGCTCCGCACAGCGCTCCGGATCCACCGCCACAAAGTGACGGTCCTTGCCGATGTCGATCCCCGCGCAGTCCGGGTTCACCACCCTGAGACGCTCCGTCCTCTTGCTCTTCCGTGGCATCTCAAGTCCTCCCGCCTTGTGTTGTGCCGGGGAGGAACCACACGGCGAAATCTCAATCTCTCGAACGAGGTCGCGGCCAAGCCGCGCCATCAGTGACAAAAGCCGATCGTGGTTCGGGCCAAGCTCCAGAACGGGTGCCTGTGCACGCCATTGAACCGACGGCCTCGACTCCCCGGCCACCGTCACTTCACCGCATCACCGCCCCCCGGTGCAAGCCCCGGTTACTTTCGCGACTAAGCCGCCGCGTCGCGCGGGGGTGCCCGCTCCAGAGAACCGTGCGTTGCACGGTTCAAACACGGAAAAACACGCCGCAAACACACCGGCCTCCGTCGGGAGGAGGCCGCCCGGGGCGAGCTGGAAACAATCTTGCAAAACCGCTCCGGCATGCCCTCCAACGAGCCCACGAGAGGCCGGGACCGTGCTTCCAAAGGGGAGTTGAAGATGGCGAACCAGAGCTTCCAGCGCTCTATCCGGTTCACGAAACGCGAGTGGGACGCCGTCATCGAGGCTGCCGAGAAGGCCGGAGTGACGCCCGGCACGTTCGTGCGCAACGCCTCGGCACGCGCCGCCGCCGAGGCATTCGACCTTGACGAAGGCCGCCTGACGCCTGAACTGATCGAACTGTTCAAGACGATCTTCCGGGGTGTTCACGTGCTTGCTTATCTCAAGCGCCAGGAACTGGTAGAACTCGACAGGCTGGAAGACTTCGAAAGGGCGGTGGAACACGCCAGGAGCCTGCAGGACGGGACGCTCGGACTCGACGATGAAGCGGAGGAAAGTTGACCCCCGATCGGCGTCGGGGAACTTTCTTGCGTTCCTGCCCGTTTCGTCTTGCTTGAATCGAAGAAGGCCGGACACCTACCGACAAGGTTGGCGTCCTCTCTTCGTTCTCAGTCTTCGGAAGGTCATCTTTAGCTGGCGGGTTGGAGGGACTCTGTATCGGCGGCTGCAAGAGGCGCTACGGGCGCCAATCCCGCCGCGGCTGGTATGGGTTATTTCTCCTGGTTCCCGGCTTCTTGCTGCAAATCGCGGGAACCTGGTGTGCTGAATGAGACCCGTGAAATGGGACAAATCACATCGGACAAGAACGACGGAGTCATGGCTTCATGGGAAACTGGATATCGCTGTTGAGCCGAGAGCAAACGAAATGCCGAAATGCCCAGCTATGAACACAAGAAACTGATCGAGCGTATCGCCCCGCTTGTTACCCTGCCGACAAACAATGAGCAGTACCGGGCATGGATAACCGCCCAGCCACATCTCGCTTTGCTGTTGGAAAATGCGGAAGAAGATGAACTGATCATATATGCGTCGGGGCTCCATGTCTTCGTCCATGCAGTGGTAGTTGATGAGAATAGTCTGACGCCCGTCGATTACGACGACCTGCTGAACTGGGACTCACACCCCTATTCCTCTTTGGCCAGCTACGTGTGGGGCGGCGGAAGAGACGATGTCTGGATTGAACGAAATGACCCCATTGACAGTACCCAAACGCTCCGCGAGAGTCGCCAGCTTGTCTTTTTACGGGAAATCGAGGGCATGAACGACAACGACCGGCTGCAGTTGGAGATCTGGCAGGAGTACATCCATCTCACCGGCACGCTCTGGCGCCCCGAACAACACGCCTACTGCCGGTTCGACGACCAAGGGGACTGGGACCACGTGGTTTCGATCACCCGCAGGGAACCGACGCACGGCATCACACTGGTCTCTTTCAAGCGCCAACCGTTGGAGGAATATCTGACCGCCTCAAACTCTGCTTTGGTGCGTTTGTTCGACTTCTCCGTGTTCAACCCCAGGACATTCACCCGATGGCCCGACGGCGATGAGAGGAGAGTCATCGGCAACCAGTCGTTCTTTTTCCGACAGAGGGTGGTTGAAGGGCATGCGGGATATACGAGGGGCGTGCAAATCGTACGCCCCGCCCGTCCGAGGACCGACCTGTTCTCTTCGATCACAGGACACCGAGACGATGGGGCCGCGCCACGGTACGTTGAATTCTTGGCGGATGATTGGCGGAATCAACGCGTCGCGACCATATCGACCGACCCGTCAGCCACCACCAACTACTCTGAGGCCCGACCAAAACTCGCTGCCCATCGAGTTGTCGCCCGCTTTCTTCAGACCGGAAGTGCTGTTGAAATACAAGGGCGACACCGACAAGTACAAGGTGCACGACCGAGACATTCACTGTCGTGGCGCATGGACGCTGCGCCGCTATGACGTCAATGAAGCGGGGCAAGTCCACGCGTATATCCGTGACCTCCGGCGGCTTCCTTACGAGGAACAGCTGTACTGGAAGAGCTTCAACGAAAAACCCAAGAGCGGTATTTCGCGAAGGGCGCTCACCACCGACTTCGAAGGTGCGCGGACGGATTTTGCGGATCCGCTACAAGATATTCGCCACACCCTTTGGCGATGGTTTCAGTCCAATTCGGGCTGGTGGAAACCACGCGACGAAACGCTGCTTGAACGGATCACCAAACCTCGCACGACGAGCCGCGATGAATGGGCCGAGGCGTTTGCAGACCTTTCAAAACTGATCGTCGAGGGACTCCAGGTCAAATTTCTCCGGGACCGACTCGGAGAAAGAAACCTGACTTTCGGCAACGACGAAAAGAGCTTGGTGCTCATTGAGCGTCTGCTCGTTCCCGGACGGAGACTCGAGGGCCTCAGGACCGTTCAACTCATCAGGTCGAAGAACCGCGCCCACGCGGCCGGTAGCGAGGCGGCTGAGTTGGCGGACAGGGCACTGCGGGAACACGGGACGTACTCGGCCCATTTCGAACATGTTTGCGGAAGCGTCGCGGAGGAGTTCCAGTTGGTCGAGGAAGTCCTGTCCAAGCCGGAAACGATCCCAGAGAAATCGGATGCCTGAAATCTGCCGGTTTTTCGGCATCATCATACGCATGTACGTCGAGCCTCCCGGTGTTCACAACCGTCCCCATTTCCACGCCTACCACCAGGATGCCGTCGCCGTGTACGCCATTGACACCATTGAGTTGATCGCAGGACAATTGCCAAGACGGCAGCAACGTCTGGTCGAGGCCTGGGCGGAATTGCACCACGAGGAATTGCTGACCGACTGGCGGCGATTGCAATCAGGGCGGATGCTCCTGAAAATAGACCCTCTGCAATGAGCGAGGCGCCGATGAGTCACCCCATCTATCGCGTGATTTCCTTTGATGTTGAAGCGCCGTACACGCTTCGAGTTCGCTTCGACGACGGGACGGAACAGGTCATAGATTTCCAGACCGTATTGGAGGGCGAACTGTTCGGTCCCCTTCGTGATCCGTCCCTTTTCAACCAGGTCCGAATCGATCCGGAAGTCCATACTCTGATCTGGCCGAACGGCGCCGACTTCGACCCTGCTACCCTGCACGACTGGCCTGTCCAGCTTCCGGAACTAAAGAGAATGGTCGAGCGTTGGTCGCTTGCCAGTGCAAGGCATTGATGCTCCGCTACGTCCGTTCCGGTGAGTCACCGGAACAACTCGATGGCGGCTGCGGTCACATGACCATAGACTCCCTCACCCACGGCCCCTGGGGATCGGTTTACGTTCCAACGCGACAGGCTTCGGACATGGAGGCCCCTGCCCGATAGAGACGGCTGTCGCCTGATCGGGATCGTCGAATGAGCGCCGATGCCGGATTGGCGATCGGCGCTACATCTCCATCTCGAACCCGCGCTCACGGACCTTCTCCGGTTCCCGTTCCGGGGTAGCCGGCGACTCCCTGGCATGGTCCCGGCCGGGATCGGCATCGGGCGGCGCGTGCGCTCCTTCCGCTCCGACCTCCGCGCCTCTGTCCCTGGCGCCTTCCTTCGCCGCGGACTTTTCCATGGCCGGCTCGACCGCTTCCAGCGCCGCGATCCGCTCTCCGGTGACGGCCTCCAGCCGTTCGCGGAGAACCCTGGCGTCATCGGTGACGATCTCCGCTCCGTGGCGCGCCCGGCTGATCTCGACGTAGAAGGTCTTGCGGGTGGTGAGGTGGGGATGTCCGGCCTCCATTACCGCGATCACGTTGTCCACGGTGCGGCCCTGGAACCCGTGCACGGTCGCGCCCCATGCGTGGTCCAGGTGACGGAGTTGGGGATCAAGCATCCCCATCTCCAGCCTGCGCCCGTCCTCGAGCCGGAAGGAGATCCGGCCGCCACGGACGGAAGCGACCTCTGCCACGCCGCTGTTCACGAGCCCCAGGGCGTTGTCGTTGCGGGTCCAGCGGATGCGGTCGCCGGCGCGGAGCTCGATCCTCTCGGCGCGGTAGACCTCGACGGCGCCGCGCCCGGCTCCGACCATGCGCGGCCGCCACGGCACTTCCTCTCCCTTCGGACCCTCCAGGAACACCGTGCCGATGCCGTGGTCCACGCGGGCGATCCGGCGCTCGTCTCCCTTCGCCACCCCGAGGCTCATGTAGTCGCGGTGGAACGCCACGACATCGCCGGGAGCGTAGTTGGCGGCGACCGTCTTCTCGGCGTTGGTGTAGCCGTGGGAGACCAGCCGCTCGCCCTCGAAGGCGGGGCCCCGGAGGACGCCGTCGCGGGCCAGACGCTCGCGGATGTGTCCGTTGATGGCCCGGCGCAGCTCGTGGCTCGGCGCCATGAGCCCGGTGTTCTCGCGCTCCTGCTCGGAGAGCCTCAGCCACCGCGCGGCGGCCGCGCCCGCGAGGTTCCGGGGATTGACCTCCGCCACGCGGCCGCCGAGCTTCTCGAAGGCGCGGCTGATGTCGCCCCCGAGGCTCGCCTCGACCGCTTCCCGGAGCTCGGGGTCCTTCTGGCGCAGGATCTCGTCCATCACGGCCGTCTCCATGCCCGCACGCTGCAACTGCGCGAAGGGCTTGCCGGCATCGACGGCGTCGAGCTGCTTCTCGTCGCCCACCAGGACCACGCGGGGAATGCGGAGCGTGTTGGCGATCCGGAGCAGGTCCCTGGCCTGGACGGTGGAGGCGAGAGAGCCTTCGTCGACCACCAGCACGGTCTTGCCGAAGGCGGCGCGGAGCCCGCGCTCGCCCTTTCGGGAAAGCCGGCCGTGGGCGACGCCGTCGTAGCGGGCGAGGAAGCGTTGCAGGGTTTCCGATTCGATGCCCGCCTCGGCCCCCAGGGTGCGAGCGGCCGATGCCGACGGCGCCAGGCCGATGGTGCGGTACCCGGACTTCCCGGCCAGCTCCCTGGCGCGGCCGAGCATGGTGGTCTTGCCGGTGCCGGCATAGCCCTGGACGCCCACGACCCGGTCGCGAGAGGAAAGGATCGTCTTCACCGCCTCGCGCTGGCCGGTATTGAGGCGTCCCCGGTGGAGCAGCGGCCCGGCCATCCAGCTCCGCATGACGGGCCTCGATGCGCCCCGGCCCCGCTCCATCAGCGCGACGGTCTCTTTCTCGTCCGCCAGGGCCTTGTCGGTCGTGAGCGACTCGCCCGGCACGGGGAGGTTGGCGGCGTGGAGCGCGCCATCGCGTTCCATCAGCGCGACCGCGCGTTCGGCCTCGCCGATCGCCACCGCGCCCGGTTGCCGGGCGATCGCCGCCGCGAGCAGGTCGGTCCGCGCGAACACCGCCTCGCGCTCAGCCAGGTGCGCCACGGCCCAGGCGACGGCCTCGCGGGCGGGGTCCGCCGCCTCCCGACGGTCCTTTCCGAGGAACTCCGGTCCGCCGGTTTCCCGCTCCACATCCCTGCCGGCGGTCCTGGACACGCCCTCCGAGACCAGCGCATGCGCGTCGAACCCGAGGTCCGCCGCCTGCCTCTGCCAGACCGTCCCGAGCGCGCCCTTGTCCACGTCGCGCTTCGCGGCCCGGGTCATCAGCGCCGCCCGCTCGGCAAGGCGCTGGTCGGCCGCCGTATCGCCGAGGCCGCGTTCCGCCATGGCCGCCTCGATGGCCGCTCGCCGGGTCGAGAACGCCTCGATCACCCGCCTCGGCACGCCCGCGATCTCGAAGCGTCCGTCGGCATGGGTCTTCTCGATCCCGTAGCCGAGTCCCGACAGCTCGCGCGCAAGCTCGCCCCGGTAGATCGCCCCGATCAGCATCTTGGAGGTGTAGAGCTTCTCGTTCGACATGGTGCGCCATCGGCCGTCGGCGCCCTGCACCATGTTCGCGACCACCGCGTGGGTGTGGAGCTGGGGGTCGAGGTTGCGGGAGGTGTCGTGCCTGAACCCCGCGATCACCGTCTTCTGACCGCCGACCCGGACCAGGCGTCCGGTCTCCGGGTCCCTGATCCGGGTTTCCGCGGCGTTCCTCTCGAACCAGCCGAGGGCGCGGCGCACGGAGAGGTCGTGGGCGGCGACCACACGCTCATCGCCGCCCACGAGCGCCGCGAGCGACACGGACTTCGGAGCGGAGAAGGCCAGGTCGCGGCCGGGCCGGTGGATGCGGTTGCCGTCTTTGTCCAGCCGCCCCAGCCTGCGGCCGCCGCCGTCCGGCACCTCGCCTTCCAGCACTGCCCTGAACGAGTCCGGATCCACCGGGCCGCCCAGGCCGAGCGCTTCGGCGCCTTGGCCGATCCAGGCGCTCGCTTCGCGGTGCGCCGGATCGTCGCGCCCGTAGTATCCATCGCGCTCGAGTGCGCCGTGCAAGGCGCCATCCCTTAGCGGGTTGCGAGACCCGCCCGGCAACTGTCGCTCCAGCCGGTAGCAGTCGGAGCGGACGATGGAGGTAACGACATGGTTTGAAGCACTCCGATGAAACGGGCCGCCTTGGGCGGCTCAGCGACCATGCGGGCCGCAACGCGAGTGAACGCCGAGCAGGCCTCGAAACTGGCAACGCGGAAGCCGACCCGCCTCGAGTACGGGAAAGGCTGCCATCGGCCGGGAAGCGAGCGACACACGCACCGGCCGGTTCCGCCGGGGTATTGGCGGCGGCACGCATGGAAGAAGGGGATGGACGCAACACGGGAAGCCCCGGCGGTGGCGTAGCACGCGCCAACCGACAACCCGCGAGGGATGGGTCGGGCCGTTCGGGGTGGCGGAGAGGTCCGTAGTACCGCGGAAGCCGGGTAATGCCGGTGGAGGGAAGGGGCCTTGGTTCGAGAGCAGCGTTTGGAAGGAGGAAGGGACATGGGGACTGGCGAGAGCCTATCCGACCCGGAAAAGGTCCGGAGACTCCAGACGGCGCTACATGCGAAAGCGAAGGAGGCCCCGGGCTTTCGGTTCTACTCACTGAGCGACAAGGTGTGGCGCGCCGACGTGATGGCGGTCGCCTGGCAGGAGGTCCGCCGCAATGGCGGAGCCGCCGGGGTGGACGGTCAGACGGTAGCGGACATCGAGGCGCAAGGCGTGGAGCGGTGGCTTGGGGAACTGAGGCGGGACCTGAAGGCGGGAACCTATCGGCCCGAGGCGGTCCGGCAGGTTCTCATACCAAAGAAGCAGCGTGGGAAGTTGCGGCCCCTGGGCATTCCCTGCATACGGGACAGGGTGGCGCAGACGGCGGCGATGCTAGTGCTGTCGCCGATCTTCGAGGCCGACCTGCAACCGGAACAGTATGCCTACAGGCTGGGCCGGAGCGCGAATGATGCTGTCAGGCGCGTACACCGGCTGTTGAACACGGGCCACCGCGAGGTGGTGGACGCGGATCTAACGGACTACTTCGGCCAGATTCCGCACGCCGAACTGCTCAAGTCCGTCGCCCGGCGCGTGAGCGACGGGCGGATGCTGGGCTGGGTTAAGGCGTGGCTTGAGATGGCGGTCGAAGAAGACGACGGCAAGGGCGGCAAACGCCGTACGAACCGGGCGCGTCGCGAGAGGAAGGGAACCCCTCAAGGTTCTCCGATCTCCCCGTTGCTCTCCAACATCTACATGCGCCGCTTCATACTGGGCTGGAAGGTGCTGGGCCATGCCCGGCGCTTCAAGGCGGAAGTCGTCAACTATGCCGACGACCTGGTTGTGCTCGGCAAATCGTCGTCAGCGGAAATGCTGGCGGTGGTCGAGAACCTGATGGAACGGCTGAAACTGACGGTCAATGCCGAGAAGACCCGATGCTGCCGGGCGCCGGAGGACTCGTTTGAGTTCCTTGGCTATCGGATTGGACGCAACTACCGCCCGCACGGGAAGGGGAGCTACATCGGCACCCGGCCCAGCAAGGCGAGCGTCCAGAGCATCTGCCGCAGGATCAGCGAACTAACGGAACCCCGCTATGGGCTCCTGGACCAGGAGGTCGTGGCCGAACGGCTCAATCGACTGATGCTCGGGTGGTCAAAGTACTTCATCCTGGGCCAGGTCGAGCCGGCCTATGCCGCGATCGACAGGCACGCTATCAAGCGGCTGCTCCAGTGGCGGCGTCGCAAGCACAAGGTGAGAGCCCGTAATTATGTGCAATACGGGTACGAGCAGCTCTGGACTGAGCACGGTCTCATCCGCCTTGCACCGCGAGCGACACGCTTTCCGTGGGCGAAGGCATGATCTCGTCCGAGAGCCGTGTGCGGGAAAACCGCACGCACGGTTCGATGAGCGGGGACTGGAAACGCGGCCAAGGGAGCCGGACTGAGGCCCGGAGCGAAAGCGACGGACAAGCCACCGGACCCTAAAGCTGGCGCGCCAGTCCTCGACTCTACAGTACGAGACGCCCTGCGCCGGCGAGCCGACGGCGCCGATCGAGACGACCATCAGTACAGGCCCTTGCCCGGCCCCGGGTTCCGCCCGCCGGCCTTGCCGTTGCGTTCCGGGTGCGGCGCGGCCACCGCCTGTGCCGGCCTGGCCGCGGGCTCGCTCTTGTCCGGCTCGGGCGTCTCTGGTTTCGAGCCGTGCGGACGCGCTGCATCCCCGGCGTCCGCTGCCGGCAGCGGGGAGGCGGCAATATCGCGGTCCCGCTCCGGCGAGGCGGCCTGATTCCCGTCCGGCTGCGGCGCATCCTTCCGCGGCACGAACCGTTCGGCCGAAGCCGGGCGTTTCACGTACTTCAGCCGGATCGAAGTGACCGGGAAGGGGCCGGGAAACTTCAGGTAGCCGTGGAGGTTGTCGAGCCGCATGATCTCCGACGGCAGCGCCAGCGGCCGCATCTGGCGGTGCTGCGTCAGCGAGACCCCGTCCCGCATGGTGCTGGCGCCGTAGCTCATGCCGTGCGTGTACTCCTCCACCTCGCCGCGGCCCAGACTCTCCGCCGACCATTGCGCGGTCTCCTGGTCGGGCGCGGACAGCACCACACGGGTGCCGCAGAGCCCGGAGATGGTCTCCGCTCCGTTCCTCCCGTAGATGTCCCGGAGCGCCGAGAACACCTGTATCCCCAGCACGAAGCAGCCGCCGAACTGCCGGGACTCCGCAAGGCCCGGCTGGAGGCTCGGCACCTGGTGGAGCGTCGGCAGCTCGTCCAGGACGATCCATATCCGGCGCGAGCCGTCCTGCTGGAGCGAGAGGAGGGCGTTGACCGCTATCTCCAGCCAGGTCGAGATGAGCCCCCTCAAGCTCGCGTGCTGGTCTCCCCTGGAGGTCAGGAACAGGAAGCCGGTCTCGTCCTCTCGGCCCACCCAGTCGCGGATCGAGAAGGGCTCGCCCGTGTCGGGGAGGAACTCCAGCGCTCCCAGGTGCGCGGTCAGCATGGCGCGCACCGAGAGCGCGGTCTTGGGGTTGTCCGGGCTCACGATGGACTGGGCAACGGTGCCCTCCATGGCTTCCGCCAACTCGGACAGTTCGGTCTTGAGCAGGTCCTCGACGAGCCTCCGGTTCTCGGTCACGTTCTGCGTCCAGAGCACTCCCGCTCCGTTGGAGAAGAGCTGCCTTGCGGCCGTGACCCAGAACGGGTCCACGGTGTCCTTCTGCTGGGGGATCAGGGCGGCGGCCATCATGTCGAAGTCCCGCGGCGTCCTGGCCTCGAAGAAGGGCGACCAGCGCGGGGCGCGGGCATCCAGGGGGTTCATGAGCACATCCGTGGCGGGATCGAAGAAGGAGCGCGTATAGGTCCCCATCTTGTCGTAGACGATGCAGCGCTCCCCCCGAGCGCGGACCTGGGCGACGAGGTCGGAGATCAGCACGGTCTTGCCCGAGCCCGTGGTGCCCGAGACGATGGTGTGCTGGGTCTCGGCGCGCCCGGGCCAGGGTATCCCGGCGATGCGGCAGGACGCCCGCCGTGCGGCCGGGAACAGGGCCGCCGCAAGACGCATGGAGAACGGCTGCACGCGCCTTCGGAGCTGGCGCGCGGTCGCCATCTCCGCGCCGCGCACGCGCCGGGTCCGCGCCAGGCGCCGCCCGAGCAACCAGAACCCCAGGGTGCACAGCGCCATGCCTCCCGCTCCCCATGCCGCGCCCGCCCATGCCCTGGAGTAGACCGTCTTGAGCATGCGCTTCCGTATCCGCTCGATTCTCGGGTCCGCGGCAACGTCCACGATCCTCGTCGCCGTCTTCCGTCCCTCCCGCCACTCGTGCATCTGGCCCGAGCGGGGAGAGTAGCCGATCGAGAGCTTGAATTCGGCGAGGGTCCCCATGCCGACGATGCGCCATTCGTAGGCGGTCGTCGTGCGGTAGAGCGCCGTGGTGGGGAAGAGGACGGCCACGAGGACGAAGCCGATGATCTCCCAACGCACCAGTTGACCCCACATGTGGACGTCGTGGAGCAGGGTCTGGCCTCCCCGTAGCGTCGCCTTGCCGAACATCGTCCGATCCTCCCGTCAAGAGTTTCCGCCGCCTGCCGCACCCGTGTCTGTCACGGCCCGGGCACGTCGCCGCGGCCCATGGGACCGCCGTCCGCGCGTTCCTTCTTCCCGCCCGCGTCCGGCGCCGCGTTCCGCGCCGTGCCGTAGAGCTTGCCGGCCAGCCACTCGCCCACCAGAGGGACCGACTCGGCGGCGTGCTCGCCGAAAGGCCTGTCCGTTTCGGCCGCCACCCTTGCGCGTCCTCTCTCGCTGCGATCTTCCGCCGCGCCGCCCCGCGCCTCGCGTTCCGCCTCCCGGATGTCGAGTTCGGTGTCGGTCTCGGCGCGAAGGCCCTCGGCCCGTCTCCCGACGCTTCCCCGTTCATGGCCGCCGCGCCCGTGGTCCCGGGCCCAGCCCGACCACTCCGCCCAGGCCGCGGTGGTCCCGCCACGGTGCGTCTCCCGCATTCCTTCACGGTCCCGCTCGTAGTCCGCCATGTCCGGCACGGAAGCCGGGTCCGGGCCCCCCGGCGCCGGGAACCGCTCCGCGATGAAGGCTGCGGCGTGCGCCCGGAGTTCCTCGGCGTCCTCCGGGGTCTGGGGCGAGGCGAGGCGCATGGCGCCGGCCACGCCGACCTCGCGCCCGTCGGCGCCGGTGCGGGCGGTGAGCCAGGTGAAGAAGGGCTGGCCCAGCTCCCGGTCGATGGCCCGGGCGCGGCTCCGCACCTCCGCCGCCTGCCTGCTCCAGCTCTCGGCTTCCCGGTGGCTAAGCGCCTCCTGCTCGCCGAAGCGGCGCATCCGGGTCAGGTTCGACCCAAAACTCTCCTCAAGGCTCCTGAGCTCGCTCTCGCCCGAAGCCGCGGAGTAGCGCCGGGAGGCCTCGGCCACCCGCGACCAGACATCGAGCACGCTCTGCTGCTCGGCGTAGTCGGTCATCCGGTTCCAGGCCTCGCGGCCGATCGTGTGGCCGCGCCAGCTCACCGACCCGTCCGCTCCGAACTTGACGATGAAGTCGAAGCCCCCGCCGGCCTTGGCCTCGCTCGTGAGAGCGGCCGCCTGCTCCTTCGAGATGGCGCCCGCCTCCGATAGCTTTTCGTAGTGGGATTCGAGGCTCTGGACCCTCTGGCTCTCGCTTTCGCTCACGCCCCTGGAATGCGCGACGCCGGTGTTGACGTCCCGCGAGAACCGCTCGACCATGGCCGCCGAGTCGGTGGCGGCCTCGGCCGACCAGTGCCGGGCCTGCTCCCGGGCGGCGCCCGCGCGGTTCTCGTGGCTGGCGGCAAGGGACTCCGAGAGCCTGATCCCCGCGGCCGGAATGCGGCTCGTGGCGGAGCCGGCGTCCACCACCGCGGTGCCGTCGCTCGTGACGGTGAAGCCGGCGCCCCCGGGGGCGTATCCGGTGTAGCGGCCGGTGTCGGCGTGCAAGGAGGTACGGACCTGGTGTCCCTCGACCGTTGCGAAGCGGTGCGTGTCGGCCTGGGTGTTGGCGAGCGAGACGTTGCCCGTCGTGCCCTCCTGCGCCGCCGAGGACGCCGCTTCCTGGCCTACCGCCAAGACCGAGGTCGCGAGCGCGGTGGCCCTCCCTACCCCGTAGGCGAGCGCGGCAGCCAGGAACGGGACCGACATTGAGAGATATCCGGACATCACCGCCACGTCCGACGCCACCGCCTGGATTCCCGCCTGAGCGACGAGCGACACGCCGATGTCGCCGCCCGGCATGAGCGCCCCCGCGCTCATGCGCTCCGCGGCCTCGCCCATGGAGATGCGGTGGAGGACCGCGTAGAGCGGCCCCCAGCTCTGGAGCCACACGAGACCCGAGAAGTAGGAGCGGAAGATCCCCGCGCCCGCGGGCGTCAGCATGAGCAGCACGGCCATGGGGAAGGCGCCCACGTAGAGGCACTCGAACACGATGCGGAGCATCGGCACCCAGGTCTCGGCCTGGCGGCCGATGGCCCGGTAGGCCGAGACGGTCTGGGTCTCGGCCCGGGCCTCGGTGTAGGCCCTCAGAGCGGCCGCGTTCCCGGCCTCCGAGGCCCACTGCTCGCTGGCGTCGTGGACCGCGTTCAGGACCATCTGCTGGCGCAGGATCTCGGCTGCGGTCCGGGACGCGCCGATGAGGTAGGTGTGGGCAGCGGGCAGGGCGGCCATGAGCTCGGCCCGGGCCAGCGCTTCCGTTGCCGCCCCGGGGAAGAGCCTGCGGCCGAAGATGCCGGAAGCCCTCGCGATCTCGGCCGTCCAGAGCGCGTTCAGGCGCGTGGCGGCCTGGGCGCAGGTTACGATCTGGCGGTCCACCGTAGTTGCGCCGGTGGCGGAGGAAGCGCCCCGTGTAGCGTACTCGACCATGCGCGCGGGAGACGCCCCGGCGGACGGAGATCCTGTGGCGGTGACGAGCCGCCAGACGTCCGTGCTCTCGCGGAGGTCGTCCGCGGAGATGTGGCCCAGGAGGAGGGCGTGGAACACGCACTGCCGCGCGTAGGCCCGGAGGTTCCGGGCGAACACCGCGTCCGTCACCTCCATGCGGGTCGCCTCGGCCGCGAGCCTCGCGCCGAAGATGAGTCCGTGCCGGCCGTAGGCGAGATCGTTCGGAAGGGAGAAGGCCTGCTCGGTGAGCCGGGTAAGCCCGTCGCCCACCTGGCTCGTCACCGAGGCGAAGAGCGCCAGGCCGATGGGGACGTTGGCCACCACCGCCGGCGCCAGCCCCGGGTCCAGCCGGTCCACCACCCGCACGGTCGCCTTGGGCACCACCATGGCGCCCCAGACCGCGATGAACAGCAGCATCCACTTCGCGTTGTCCTTCCACGAGCCCCCGAAGGCGGTGCGGAAGAGCGCCCAGGCGAGCCCGGCGACGCCGGCCAGGTGGGCCAGGGTCACGAAGGCGCCGCCGCCGGTGATGGCGGCCACCGCGTTCAGGAGGTCCACCAGGTAGGTCCCGCCGCCCAGGGTGAAGAGTTCGTACACGGCCGTTCTTTCCTGACGGCGACGCCGCTACCGCGAGCCGCTGGCGCCGCGGGAGAAGGCGAGCGCCGCGCGCAGGTCCGCGGACAGCGCTCCGGCAAGCTCGGTCTCGATGAGCCTCAGCTTCTCGACCACGGCCAGGGCCGTGTTGAACCGCTGAAGCCCCTCGTGGCGGTGCCGCGCCAGGGCCGACCGGTTCCGCCGCAACCCCTCGCGCCAACGCTCCAACTGGTCGCCGTCCGCGATGTCCAGCGTCCCGGCGCGTTCCACGACCGTCCGGTGGAGGTCCGAGATCCAGACCTGGAGCACGTCCAGCGCCACCGCCTCGGCCAGGGAGTCCAACTCCTGCTCCACCACGGCGCCCCGGTAGGCGGCCGCGGTGTTCACGACCCGGTAGACCGGGAGGGTGGTGAGGTTCACGAGCGCCAGGGCGTCGGCGGGCGGCGCCGTGTCCGTGCGGACGGCATCGACCAGGCGTCGCAGCAGGTCGGCGACCCGGTCCCGGAAGCCCCGCGCCGCGGGCACGGCGAGCCGCCCCAGGGTGGGGTTGAGACAGTCGGCCGCGGTGTCGCAGCGGTAGACCGGGAGGTCGCCGCCTCCTTCCATCAACACCTCGGTCACCCGGCGGTCGAGCGCCAGGGGCTCCAGGACGCGCACCCGGGGGCCGGAAGCGTCCGCGTCCGAGACCGGGGCCGTGACGATCACCGTCCCGGAGATCGACATGGCGAACTCGCCCAGGTCCCGGTCCGAGCCGAGGAAGCCCGACGCCCGCACCGCTCGCCAGGCGTAGTTGACGTTGACCGGCACCTGGTCCCGGAGCGGTCCCGAGGCCGCGGCCAGGGTCGAGTTCCGCTTGCCGTCCGAGCCGCAGCCGTGGCGCGCGGCCGCGTAGTCCGAGAAGATGCCCTGCCGTGTTCCCACGGCCGCGCAGATGGCGGCGCTCGCCCGGTCGTTCCTCGACCACACCGCCCCCACCAGGGCCTGCGCGGTCTCGCAGGAGTCCAGGTTCCGGTTGTTCACCCACTGCGCCAGGGCCCTGAGCTTGGACATGGTCTCGGCGATCACCGGCGAGATGGTCTCCAGCGCCAGCTCGAAGGCGAACCCCGCGGCGTTCTGGGCCACGGCGCGGCCGAAGGCCACCAACTGGTCCGAGTCGATGAAGGAGAACGACCCGGCGAAGGCGTCGATGCCGCCGCAGCCCGCACGGAAGGACGGCAGGCTCACCGTGGCGATGGGCTCCTGGCGCACGGGCGCGCGCAGGTAGAGGTTGCCGAGCGTCCAGTGGCCGGATGCCTGGCCGTCGAACGCGGTAGGGCCGGTGGTGTTCACCGCCGCGCCCCTCCAGAAGTTCTCCATCTCCGAGAGAACGTCCGCGTGGACGGACGGCGCCAAGCAGAGCCCTGCCGCCGCAAGCGCCGCCGCGAATGCCCGGGCCGCCATCGATATTCTCAAGTTCACGTGTCTAGTAATCATTTCCGACCTCCCGCGAGGTGAGCGCGAAGATGCGCTCGGCGAGCTGGTCCTCGGCCACCACGCCGAAGGACACCGGCAGAGCCCTTGACGTCTGCGTGTCGTAGAGGAAGACGGCGGGCACGACCCTGGCCTTGAGCCCGAGCCGCGTGGCACGGCCCTGGTCAGGCACCGCTTCGGGCCAGCCTTCGAGCGGCTCGCCGGTCAACGAGACCGCGAGCACGTCGAGCCCGTGCCGGAGCGCGAAGGCGCGCAGGAGCGGGCCGAACACGCGGCACGCCGAACATTGCGCGCTCCCGAGGTAGATGAGCCCGTAGCGCTCTCCGAGCCGGGCGAGGACGCCCGCGCGCTCCCCCCGCCGTTCGTCAGACCAGAGTCGCTTGGCTAGGGCGCCCACCGGACGCCTGAGCGTGTAGTCGAGCTCCGGGTTCCCCCACACCGTGCGGCGGAAGGCGTCCGAGAAGGACGCGGCCCGCTGCAGGGCTTCCTGCTGGAGGTGGAGGTAGGCCGCGACGTTCTCCGCGCTCGGATCTAGGACGGCCTTCGCCCGGGCCTCCTCCAGTGCCTGGCGCATCTTGAGAATGCGTTCTATGGGGCTTGTGGGCTGGGCAGGCGGTTGTTTGGCACGGACATCCTCCTCCGCGTCTTCTCGATCTCTGTCGCAGTAGAAATGCCAGCCGAGCGACGGCGAAGGGTCCCCATCCGAGGCCGCTGGAGAACCGCACCACGGCCGCCATTCCCGCGCGTCCGAGGACGGCGCGGGGAGAAACCAGATGAGGCAGGAAAGGGCAAGGACGTACACGATGTTCATGACCCGCTCATTTCTTCCTGCTGTAGAAGTCCCGGACGCGCGCCCTCATAACCGCGCCTGCCCGGCCCGCTTCCGGAAGGTCGATGGACGGCTCGCGCGACCCGTCCACCAGGTCCTGGGTGAACTCGGAGAGGTCCACGGCCTCGAAGTCGATGCTCTCCATCTCCTCGACCGTAAAACCCCGGCAGCTTCTCCAGCCGATGCCGAGCTGGCTCCGGGCCGCTTCCTGGAGGATGCGCCCGAGCTTCGAGCCGAACACGCACCAGGAGCGTTCCCGGCGGATGCACACCCCCAGTACCCGCCTCGCGCAACGCCTGCCCAGGTAGTGGGTGTTCCCGGCGTGGCGCTCCTCGGCCAGACGGCGCTCCTTCTCGGTGCAGTCGGCAAGACCGACGAGCAGGCCCGAGTCCTTGCAGCAATCGGCAAGGCCTCCCCAGCGGATGCGGCAGGAGCGGCGCACGCCGTTGAAGAACCGGAGGTTCTCGCGGTCGAACTCCTCTCCGCCCAGCTCGAGCACCATGTTGAGCCGGGCCGCCGACTCGATGAACCCGGTGTTGGCCCGGGACGCCGCGGTTCCGCAATCGGCGCCCACGCACCAGGAGACCGAGCCGCAAGCGCCGCCGGCTCCGGCGTCCTCCACCCCGGCGCCGCAGCCCGTCACCGATCCTGAGGCGAGCCCGTCCGCCTTCCAGGCGGGAGAGCGCGCGTCGGATTCGATCCCGTCCCCGCGCTGCACGATCGGGTCCCCAGCCTCGACGGACCCGTCCGGACGCACGGCGGCGCCTTCGATCACCGCCCGCCCGGCCCGGCCGCCGGGATCGGCGGGGTCGGCCAGGACCCGGTTCGCCGCCGGCTCCAGGTCGTCCGCCCTCATGCCCCGCTCCGGCAGGTTCGTTCCGGCATAGCCCGGCACCTTGGCGACCGAACCCGCGTCCTTCGCCAGGGCGCCCGCAGCCGCACGGCCCGCCTGGCCTACGGCGCGGGCCGCCGCCTTCGGGTCTTCCGCCTCTGCGGGGGCGGAGGCGAATTGCCCGGCCACAAGAATGCTCACGATGACGACCTTCATTCTCATTCCACATAGGCTGTTCATGGGAGTTTCCCTCTCAACGCAGTCAGGTGGCGCCTCGCGGCCGCGCGGCCCGGTCCGCCCTCGGCGGCGACGGCTTCGAGCGCCGCCCCGAGGCCGATGTTGCCGGCGACCCGGTCGTGCGGCGGCACCTTGTCCGACAGGCAACCCCGGCTTCGGCAAGGCGGAACCCCGCCCGGAACCACCGCGACCGCGGGAACCGCCGTGATGCCGAAAAGGCGGAACAGGCGCGGGTCGATGGCGGCGCCTCCTTCGCGGTCCAGATACGGTCCGATGCGCTTCACGGTGGCTTGCAGCCCTTCGGGACCGAAACCCCGCAGCACCAGCGGCGCGCCGATCCGCGCCGCCTCGCGGCTCCACTGCCGCCAGCTCTCCGCCGGCGCCGAGAGGCTCATGAAGACGATCACCTCGGGACCGCCGTCACGACCGGAGAGGTCCGCCGACAAGCGGCCCGCGTGGCTCTCGGCCGGGAGCGGAGCGGACCCGTCGGAGGCATTCCGTCCCGCGCGTTCCAGCGCGCGCTCGATCACCGAACGCGACCACCTGTCCAGACCGCCGCCAAGGCGTTCTTTGGAGTTCCGGAGGACTTGATCGACAACGTCGCGCGCGACGTCCGAAGGCGGCTCCTGGGCTCTGGCCAAACCGCGCCATTCCGCCAGGACGAACACACAGACGAGCGCCGCAACGGCGAGGCAAAGCGGGTAGCGGTCCATCTTGGAATCCTCAGAGCAGGCAGCAGTTCCGTTTGCGCCAGAGCAGATACCCAAAATTCTCCCCGGCGACGGGAAGCTCACGGAGCGCCTCCCAGAGCACCGAGGACCGCCCCGTCGGGTTGCAGCCCGTGAGGGGCGACGTGGCCGGCACGGGTTGTGTCATCTGCCAGCGGTACTGGGACTTCTTCATGACCGGCATGGTGTAGCGCCCGCACAGCGCCCTCGTCCCGGAGGTGCCCCACGCGAGCAGCAGCCGGTGCAGGCGGAAGACAAGCCTTTGGGCCGCGAGCAGGGAGGCCTGGACCCCGCCGACGTGGGCCGCCACGTTGCCGGTCAGGGGATACATGCCGCCCTGGCAGCCCGCGCACCAGAAGAGCGGATCGAGCGGCAGCCCGGTGGAGGCGGCCGCGCAGTCCGCGGCGCAGGCCGCCTGGGCCGGCAGGTCCGCGAACAGCGCGGCTTCGGGGTTCATCAGGAACGACAGCTCGTCGTCCCGCCAGGTCGGGTCGAGCTCCGAGACCCAGGCGATGTCCAGACTGCCCCCTTCGAGGCAACCCAAATCGAGCAGCGCCCCGATCCACGAGAGAAGCGGGTAGACGTAGTAGTGGGCGTGCCACGTGGACCCCGAGGCGCCGTCGCCGCCTGACGAGGCCGTGCGGCCCCGGCCCGCGGGCAGGCCCGGGTCCACGGTCATGCCGCCCAGGTTGGGAAAACACCAGGGCGCGCGGCTCACGTCGATGAGCCGCGCAGGCTCCCACACCCCGAGCGAGAGCCCAACACGCGGGATCGGGCTGCCGCAGAAGCAGATGGGGGATGCGGGATTGGGCGTGTCCGGGGCGCCCGCGGCGCTGCCCATGCTTATCGGCCCGATGGAGATCGGGAACAGGCACTCCCAGCACACGTCCGTGACCGGGTTCACGAAACGCCCGGTGCAGGACTGGGCGGACGCGGTCCCCGTGAAAAGGATGCTGGCCAAGACCAGCACGGCGCCGATGACTATCCCGCGCCTCATGGCCTCCCCTCCGCGTTCACCGTGCCCGTCCGGTCCTCAAGCGGCACTTCCGTGATCCGAAGCAGCGACCCCTCGGCCGCCACCACCGACGGCGTGGCGCGGAGCTCCAGCCGCTCCGAGAGCCGGCCGCCCTGGTCGAAGAAGAAGGGCCGCCCGTGGACCCGCATGAGCTCCAGCGGACGGCCGGCCACGAGCACGATCCTCGCGGGCCGGCCGTGCCCGAGCGCCCAGGCGACCTCCACGGGCCGCGCCCCGTCGATGAAGACCAGATCGCGGGTCAGCGGACGGGCGTCGAGCGGGTTGACCCGCGCGCCGCGGGCCGCGATCAGGGTCCCGTCCGCCGTCCGGATGTCGCGGTCCACGGTGATGGAGGGATCGAAGAGCCGCGTGCGGCGAACGCGCGCCGCCGCGATGCCCTCGATCCGTGCCGGCGCCTCGATCCGTTGCCGCGCCCGCTCCACGGCCTCGCGGCGCATGCGGGCCATCTCCCCGGACGCCTCCAGCTCTCCAAGGCGCGCCTCGATCTGCGCGAGCAGGTCGGGCTCGGCCACCGGCCATACCGCGCCGCGGACCCCGAGGTCCTTTGCCGAGGCGTGTGCCATGAGCGCCAGCGCGAAGCCGAGCGCGGCGAGCAGGAAGAGGGTCCGGAAGCTTCGCCGCTTCACGGATGCATCTCCTCGGGCTTGACGAGCGGTCCTTCAAGGCCCAGCCACGGAATGTCCGGCAGCGCCAGGGCGCGGCCACGAATGCGTTCCCGCTCCACCAGCCCGATCTCCGTGTAGCGGCTGTCGTGGCTGTCCACGTGATCGGCGTGAACGTAGTAGCGGCCCGGCGGAATCACCCCCGGACGGGCCATCGCCAAAGGACGCCCGTCAAGGGCATGTGTCTTGGCGACGCCCAGGACCCTGCCGTTCACCCGGACGCGGCGCTTGCGGTCCACCCCGACACGGTCTCCCGGCAGGCCGCGCACGGTCTTGAGGTACGGGACCGGAGAACCCAGCGCCTCCGGAGGGTCGAAAACGACCACGTCGCCTCTCCCGGGCGCGCCCCGGAGCGGCAGCAGGACATAGCCCCACGCTCCGTCCGACCAGCTCGCATTGACGTAGACGCGCGAGGCCAGGGCCAGCCACACCAAGGCCGCCGCCACCGCCCAGAAGAGAAGCCTGTTGCCCCGTCCCGGCGGGTCTCCCGGGGCATTCGCGTTCCTCCTCATCGTTTCGTCTCCTGGCCCGCCTTGGGACCTTCTTCCCGCGCTGCCGCCCGCATCGCGGCCTCCACCTCGGCCGTAAAATCCTCCGCGCCCGCGGCGACCGCCCGAGCGGGCAGCAGCACCACGCGATGGCGCGCCGAGGTCCGGACCAGCGCCTCGTCAAGCCGCCTGGCCCAACCGCGGGCGGCTTCCGCCGCCTCGTCCCGGTCTCCGCGTTCCCGGGCCGCCCTCGCCATGTAGTCCGCCGCAAGCTCGGCGAGCCGCACGCTCCCGGTGCGGGGGACCCGCTCCAGAACCGTGCGCACCGTGACCGCCGACACCGCCGCAGCCACGCCCGCGGCGACCAACAGGGCGGCCCCCAGGGTCTCCCACGTGCTCATGACCCGTGCCCGGCCTCTCCGGGGAAGGGCGCCGCGCCGCTCTCCGCGGCATCCCGAGGCTCTCTCAACTCGCCCAGGCGGTCGAGCCAGAGCCTGGCTGCCCGGCCGGGCTCCACGGTCCGTATCCGGCCGGGGAGCGGCGGGAAAGCGACCGCCGAAACCGCGCCCTCGCGCGCTCCCGCAATGTCCCGGTCCTCCGCCGCCTCGGCCATGCGGCCCACGAAGCGCAGCAGTTCGGCCTCCTCGGGCGAGGGCTCCCCCCGGAGCCCGGCCGCTTCGCGCACGGCCCGGTCCACGGTCTCCCGGAGCCGCTTCGAGCGCTCGGCGCCGCGCTGGGAGTCCGCGTCGCCGGCCGGTCCCAGCCATGCGACGCTCGCGTCGGCAAGGAGCGCGTGGAGCGCGGCCTCCCGGTTGTCTCCGGTCCCGTGTCCGCTCATGGCCTCCACCGCCTCGCTCACGAGCACCGCGTGGACCGCCAGGGAGTGGAACCGCGAGAGCCTGCCGCCGCGGCGGCAGGTGTTGGCCAGCACGTGGGCCAGGGCCTCGAAGTCGACGGCCTCCGCCGTCACCGACTCCGGGTCCCCCGGCCAGCTCAGGGGCCGTTCTCCGGATCGGTCCTCACCCATCGCGGTCCGCGACCGCCCTCGTCCGCCATTCCGTGCGTTCATCGCGTCTCCTCGTGTGCGCCCGCCGCCCCGCCCCCGGCGATGCGGTCGATGGCCTGTTCCGTGGTGAGCCCCTCGTCCTTCAGCCGCTCCACCTCGGCGAAGGCAGGCCCGCGCGAGGAGTAGAGCGCCGTCGACCAGCGGTCGAGCGCAAGCCGCGCCACCCGCCAGCCGTCCGGGCCGTGCAGCAGCAGCTCGGCATGGCGCCCGTCCACGGTGGCGAGGCTCTTGAGCGCCCGCTCCATGCCGGGATCGCAGTGGATGCGCTTCTCCTGCTTCAGGAGCTCCACGGACTCGTCCTTCTGTGCCAGGAAGATCACCCAGTCCGAGTTCTCCCAGGCCGCGCGCGCCGCCGGGTTCGCATAGTAGTCGTTCACGCTCTGGGTGCCGGTCACCAGCGCGCCGCGGTACTTCCGCGCCCGCCGGGCCGCGCCTTCGAGGAAAGCCCGGCTGTCCTCTCCGGACAGGAGGTCCCAGGCCTCGTCGATGACGATGGCCTTGGGGCGCGCGCGCGGGCCGTGGTACATGCGCTGGGTGGCGAGGAAGATGACCAGCATCAGCACCACGCCCTGGAGGTCGCCCCGGCCCTTGAGTTCGGCCAGCTCGAAGACGGTGAGCGCGGAGTCCAGGGCAGGGGTCTCGCCCCCCTCGAAGAGCCGGCCGAAGGCGCCCCCAGGCCGCCACGGCCCCAGCGCCAGGGCCATGTCCGACGCGCGCCGGTCGCCCGCCGCCTCAAGCCGGCTCTGCACGGTCCCCAGGTCGGCGCCGTTCCCGGCCTCCTCCCACGCGCCCGCTATGGCCTCGTCGATGAGCGCCGCCTCGATGTCGTCGATGCGTCCCCGCCGCCGGCACATGCGGCCGATCACCGAGGCCAGCATCGCAAAACACTCTTCGCGGTAGTCGCTGTCCCGGGCCGCCGCCTCCGCGTCGATCATGGCGAAGGGGTTCAGCCGGGCCGGGTCCTTGCCGAAGGCGATGAAGGCGCCGCCCAGGGCCTCGGCGGTGTGCTGGAAGGAACGCCCGTCGTCTATGACCACGGCCTCGCCGCCGGCGCCGGCGATCCCGGAGACCAGCTCCTGCATGAGCACGGACTTGCCCGATCCCGACTTGCCCGTCACCGCCACGTTGTAGTTCCCGGCCTCGTTCGCGAAGGGCGACCAGCCCGCCGGCTGGCCCCGCCTCCCGATGAGGAGGAGCGCCGGCGGCGCATCGCGGACGGCTTCCTGGCCGCGCCACTCGCCGTGCACCGGCGCCAGGTTGACGGCGGAGGAGGTGAGCAGCGTCTTCATCCGGCCCATTCGGGCCAGGTCCGAGTCGAGCCCTCCCGCCGGGACCATGGGCAGGCAGGCGAGCCAGCCGGGCAGGTGGGCGTAGCGCTCCGCGCCCAGGCGCCAGCCCTGGCCGTGGTAGATGGCCCGAACCGCCTGCTCGGCCTCGTCGATGGCGTCCAGGGGCGCGTAGACGGCGATCGTGTAGCAGGCCCTGACCAGCCGCTCGCCCTCCTTGAGCCTCTCGGTGACGAAGCGCCAGTCCCGGGCCTTCTCCGGAAGGCCCGGGAGGTAGCGCGCGATGCCCGTGCCGGCCTGCTGCGTGGCGCGCGCGGACTTCAGGAACGCGCGCTCGCCGTCCGCGGCGTCGCCCATCATCACGGTGAGCGCGGTCAGCACCGGGGCGCCGGGCTGGAGGAAGTCGCGGTGGAAGTCGCCGATGAGCGCGTTGCCGCGCCACCCGGGCCAGACTTCCGGGAAGGCCCGCGCCGAGAGCACGCGCACCGCCACGTCGGTCCCGTCCGGGTCGTGGAAGACGAGCCCAGCGGGCGCCACGGTAAGCGCGCGGCCCGGCGCCGCGCACTGAAGGTGGATCGGATCCCTTGGCGACCAGCGGCGGCTGGGGCGGTCGAGTTCCCCGTCGTGCTCTCCCCCGGGGTCCGGGGCCGTGAGCTCGGCGGCCAGCGACAGGAGCGTGTCCGGGTCGACCCGTCGCGCCTCCGCCCCGGCGGACGCGAAGGCGCCTTCCAGGGCCCGGCGGAAACCGCCCAGCGCGGTCTCGGCCGCGGGCCCCGGGCCGCCCGGAAGGCAGCACCCCAGGAACACCCGGCAGTCCTTGAGCGTGAACGGAGGCCCGCCCGGGTGGAGCGGACGCCAGCCGGCATGCGTGAAGAGCGCCCGTCGCCGCGCCGCCATCCCGGCCTGCACCCCGCCCGTGCGATGCCGCGGCTCGGCCCAGCTCCCGACCGCGGCCCCGTAGCGCGGGCTCGTCCAGTGGACGATCTGCACCACCGCGCGCTCGGGCGCCGCGTCGGCCAGGGTGCCCGCCAGCGCTTCCAGGGTCCCCTCGTCGATGCCCACGAAGGGCGGCAGCTCCAGCAGGAAACCGCAACTCCCGGCGTTCAGGTATAGCTCGCTCCCCTCGTCCCACGCACGCCAGGGGAGGGCGCAGCGAGACTAGCTGCGGTACTAGCGGGTGAGAGTCCCGCCGGCGCAGTTCTCAGTTTGGCGCCGTAGTCATATCCGGCAGACGCACGGGGCGACCCGGCGATCTGGAAGCCCGGACGTAAAAGCCTCGGGGGACAGGGAGGCCTTTGTGCCGCTCCTGTGCGATCAGCCCGGAAGGCGAGCAACGAGTAGGGCCGCAACGAGAGTGAACGGATCAAGCGTCGAAAAGGGCGTTCCCGCGTGAAGCTGATTTGCGGGATAAATTGGAGCTGCCAAGGGTTTCTTGCCTACCCGATGGCCAGTGCCGGTGCGGAAGAAACTGAGGCGCACGCACCGGGGCTCCCGGCGTATTGAAGGCGGCAATACTCGAAAGTACCGCAGCGAAAGTCCGGAAGGTCTGGAGGTCAGACAGGATGATCCTCGAATGTCAAAGACCGCGTCTATAACCGGTCGTGCCGGGAAATGAGGCGGAGACGTCCAGACTGGCGGATGAGGCCGACAAGCGGTGATGGCCGGGACAACATAACCCGGCCGGAGCGAGGGCCTCTGGGCTCAGGTGGCGATGTTGCAACCGGCGGTTTCGCACACAGAGGCGACGCATCAACCGGCGAGTGGCATCGTCGAAGGGCGGAGCAAACGCAGCGTCCGTTCGGGGGTATGGCGGGATCGGCCTTGACCTCGGCGACCCTGCGGAAGGCTCCGTGCCGAACTGCGAGGTGCCTGAAGCTTGAAGCCGTACCGGGGAAAACCCGACGTACGGAATTTTAGGGAGGGCGGCTGGAAACGTGGCCCAATAAAGGTGCGCGCGCCAGTGCCCTACCCGACAGGTCCACGAGCGGAGTGGGCAGGGCCGGGAGGGTCCAGGGCTGGAGCGCCTCCGGCCCCGCGAGCAGGTCCCTGAGCCTGTCGATCACCGGAGCCTCCACTGCGCAGGTTCCAGCACCGTCCGCACCCAGTGACCCTCGCGGTAGACCCCGTTGGCGTCCACGAAGGGGGCGATCCAGATGCGCGCGATGCTCTCCTTCGTGCGCAAGCCTCCGTCTCCCGCGTCCGGACCGTCTCCGGCTGCCGAAGCGGAATACGGTTCCACGGTGCCGTCAACGGGTTCTTCGGGGATGCCGAGCCACTTCTCCAGCCAGGCGAGAGGATCGCAGT
This sequence comes from uncultured Binatia bacterium (SeqCode), assembly GCA_965204505.1. Lineage (GTDB taxonomy): Bacteria > Desulfobacterota > Binatia > UBA9968 > JAJDTQ01 > JAJDTQ01. The sequence continues at coordinate 1,077,248 of CBDBFB010000003.1, read as the reverse complement.
TCTCCGCACACGTAGCGCCCGACCCGCCGGCAACGTCGACTCCCGGCAGTTCGAGAATCACAGGCCCTTGGGCCTGTTCCTCCTTTTTCACCGCCGGATCAGCGTCGGCCACGCTCGTGCACGCCGCGCCCTGCGCCACCGGGCATTGCCAGGCGTCGCCCACGTGCGTGGCCGAGCAGCCGCCCAGGACCAGGGCCGCCGCGAACAGCACCGGAACGGCCTGCCGTCCCGATGCGTTTGACCGATGAATCGTCGTTCGTGTTCTCATTTGCCTGCCTTCCGATGGTTGTTCCCGCTCCCGATGTCCCCGCGCCCGTCCAACCGCGCGCCCTCGATGAAGACCACCGTGACCCGCGTGCCCGTCTGGAGCTGGATCACCGGCTGGTACTGCTCGGCGCGGCGGATCAGGTAGTCCGCCACCCGGCGGCCCGCCGAACCCGCCCCGGCGCCCAGGCCGGCCCGGCCGAGACCGGCCAGGCTCGCGGCCCTGTCCTCACCGGCGCCGCCGGCAGGGGCCTGAAGCACGTTGGCGGCGGTCTCGCCGGCGCCCGAGACGAGCCCCGCCAGGAACGCCTTCTCCACCAGCGCCCCTTCGCGGCTCACCACCGGACCCCTCACCCCGGCCTTGCCGCTGCCGGCCACGAAGCCCGCCACCTCCGTCTCGATCACCGTCCGGGGCTCCGGCCCCGCGCAGGTCAGGGTCCTGAGCCGCACGTACACCTTCTCCGACGAGAGGTCTCCGTAACCCGCGCCCGTGAGCGTGCAGCCCGCCACGTCCGCTTCGAGCGCTTCGCCGTCCTCGGCCGCGCTCCGGGCCCGGCCGGTGAGCCGAAGCAGCACGGGCCGGGGATCGCCCTGCGAGCTCACGCCCGCGGAGGCGTCCACTCCGGCCAGCACTACGGCGTCCGCGTAGGAGCCGGCCGGGAGCCACGACTCCAGCCGGCGGGGTCCGGCGGGGACGCCGGCAGCGGCCGCCGCCGGACCCGCCCTGTTCTCGAATTCCTGGATCATCGGCCCGGCTGCCGCGGCACCCTCGCGAGGGACGTCCACCGCACCGGGCCGGACCTCCTCGACCGGGGATTCCGCCGGGGCTTCGAGCCGGCGCGTCAACGCGTCTATGGTCGACGCCAACCCGTCGATCATCGCCCGGCCGTCCTCGGCGTCCTTCAGAAGGCGCGCCCTGAGCCGCGCGTTCTCCTCCTCGAACCGCCGCCCCCGCGTCTCCGCCTCCCGCAGGCGCGCATCCAGCTCGCCGATGCGCCCCTCCGAGCGCCGCACCCAGCTCGCCTCCGCGGTCTCGTCCCCAACAAGCTCCGCCTCGACCCCGCCCGGCGGCGCCGGCCCCCCGCCGCCGCCGGCCGAGATCCACACCGCGAACACGACCAATGCCGCCCCCGCCAACCCGGAGAACAGCAGCAACTGCCTCTGGCGGTTCCGCCGGGTCTCCGGGTCCATCCGCGTCTTCCCGCCAGCCGTCATTGTCTTCCCTCCACGGGTCCGCTCCCGAAACTATCCGCCACCGCCACCACGAGCCGCCCTCCCGAGGGACCGCTTCCCGGCGGACCTACCCAGACCGCGGCCGTGTCCGGCCCAAGACGGCCGGCCAGGTCTCCGGCATCCGGACCCGATCCCGCCTCCGTTTCGAGCACCCGCGCCGTGAACCGGGGCCCGCGCCAGGTCTCGATGACCGCTGGACCGTCCGCGTCCGGCTTTCCGGCCACTGCCTCGATCGCGTACCGTGGAAGCGGCTCCCGCCGGGCCACCGCGCGCACGAGGGTCACCAGCGCTCCCACGCGCCCGTCGGCCCGCCTGGCGAGTTCCCCCACGGATGCCGTGGCCGCATTGCGGATCAGGATCTGGGCCGAACCGCGTTCCGCCACCGTCAACGCAAGCCTGTAGGTGAAACCCGCGGCCGTCCCGACGAAGAGGGTGAGCGGCTCATGAGCGGCAAAGCCACCGGGGAAAACGCCCGGAGCGTCCCCGGGACGCAGGTAGACGTCTCCTCTCGCCGCGTCGTGCTCCACCACGAAGCCGTCCGGCCCCCGTATGATGCGCGCGATCCGGTCGCCGGCGAGCGCAATGCGGCTCACCGCCCGGTCCGAGATCTCCGCTTCGAGCTCCGCGTGGTCCACGGCGTCGAGGACCTGCATCGCCGGAGCCGGGGCGGGCATGCAGAAAAGCAGCGCCGCCCACATGAGCGCCGGGATCGGCGCAGTGTGGAAGATTCTTCGAGTCCAGCCTGCAAAGCGGCCGCTCGCACGGCGGGTTGCCTTCGTTCGTTTCATCTCTGATCCTCCAGTTCCTCGAAGCGCAGCAGGCCTATCCGGCCCGCGTCCACGCGGAACGCCAGGCGGTAGCGCTTCCGCTCCCGCGACACGGGCTCGCGCCCGATCCAGGCCGCGAGCTCCCCGGCCACCGTGACCGTCAACCCCTCCGGGTCCGCCTCGATCCTCTCGGGATAGAACGCCGTGGCAAGGTCGCGCCGCTCCATGCGGCGAGCCTCCGCCGCCACCCACGACCCGATCGCGCCCCGGGCCGAGGCGTGGCTCAGCCGCGCCGCGGCCTCGCGCACGTGTTCGGCGTTCTCCGGCGTGAGCGTCAGGAGCGTCACCGCCACGGTCCGTCCCATGTCCTCCAGGTAGCGGACCCCGGCGCGGCTCGTGCCCACCTCCCACGAAGGCCCCGTGACCGCCGGGATCAGCACCGCCATGCGCTCCACCGAGGCCAGGCCCATGCTCAGGCCCAGGTTCGCCAGGAGCGAGAGGGCCAGCAGCACTGCCAGCACCGCCCGCCCGTCGCGCACCCGGCGCCTCTCCCCGTCCAGCAGTTCCCGTCTCATGGCAGGCTCCTCATCCGATGAAGCGCCGCACGTGGCTCGGCGGCGCGCCCTTGAGCCCCAGCGCGAAGGACGGCAGGAACCAGTAGAGGGCGCAGACCGCCATGTCCGCTCCGCCCCCGCGCTTCGCCCGGCGCAGCAGCGCCCACGCCCCGATACCGGCCACGAGCCCGGTCACGAACGCGTTGGCGGCAAGCCCCAGGACCGCCGGTCCCAGCAGCACCGCCGCCTCGTCCAGCGTCCAGAAGAGCCAGCGCTCCGGGTCGTCCAGGCGCGAGGGAATCGTGTGTCGGGCCACGTCGCTCATCGGCAGCCCTCATATGATGGCCGAGCCCACGAGCCCCGTGACGACGCCCGTGCCGGCCCCGGCCGCGATGCCCACGCCGACCGCGCCCGCAAGCTGTCCCGCGTTGAAACGCAGCACCGAGCCCACCAGGGCCGCCCCGACGGCGAGCGCGGCGGCGAGTTGCCCGCCCGTTCCCGACACGATGTTCGTCACCGTGCCCAGCGGCCCCGCGAAGGTCGTGTCCGAAGTGGCCCATGCCGGGTCCGCGCTCAGCAGCGTCCAGGCGAACGCCAGGAGCGTCCACTTCAGCAGTTCGAGCGCTCTCATTGCCTCCCCTCCCGTCCGGCCGTGCCGTCGTCCGACGTCGACAGCCGCCGCCGCGCCGAGGCCCAGTCGTCCAGGTCCGCGGCCAGGTACCGCACCCGGCCCCCGAACCGGTGGAACGCAGGCCCCTCGCCGCTCACGCGGTAGCGGTCCAGCGTCCGGGGCGAGAGGCCCAGCCAGGCCGCCGCCTCCCTCGTGCTCAGGTACTTCGTGCCGTTCCCGTTCATTCCTTCCCCTCCTTCCTCTTCCAGGTTGATCCCGGCCCCGGCCGGCAGCGGCGGAGCCGTGGACGAGCCGGGCCTCGCGGCCTCGGCAAACAGGTTCTCCTCGGTAATCCTCGCGCGCTTGGCGCCCGTCTCTTCCGCCCCCGCATGGACGGCCATCCAGGCCCGAACCCGATCCACGGTCCTGAGGCTCGGCGAGGCTCCCTTGCGCAGCCTCCCCACCAGCGAGCGGTTGCCCGCGGCCTCCGCGCCCAGCACCGAAGCCTTGGTTCCGGTCGCCTCCAGGAACGCCTCGACCTCCCGCCGGAACCCCGGACCCAGCGGCGGATGCCCCATGTAGGCCAGGACGCGGTCCGCCGTGACCAGCCGCACCGAGCGCCCGCGCTCCTGCGAGGACACGAAATCCGGGTCCCCCAGAGCCTCGGCACCGAAGCGCCGGGCGCTCACTCCGCGGCGCTCCCGCCAGGCCGCGACCGCGCGGCGCAGAAGGTCGTCCAGAGGGGCGTCGGGGTGGGTGTCAAGCGCTGCCATGCGGCCCAACATAGGCGAGAATTTTGCGCTTGACAATAGGTTTTGATCGTGGATAACCTACAAATAACGGCAAGGGCGCGTGAGTGTGCGCTTATCCGCGCTGCAATATGGCAAGTTTTTTCTCGATGTTTCTGGCGGCGGCGCCACGAAAGGGAAACCGATGAAACCTGACGACAAGGCTCAGAGGGAGGCGGTCCGGCGCGACCCGGTCCGGCTGAGGCTCAGGGACCTGCTCCGCCGGAACGACCTCACGCTCAAGGCCGCATCCCTGGCCATCGGCCGCAACAGGAGCTACCTGCACCAGTACGTGGACCGGGGCATCCCCGCCGTCCTCGCCTACCGCGACAGCGAGACCCTTGGCGAGATGCTCGGCTGCGACCCCTCGGAACTGCGCCACGAGGCGGTGCCGAAGCGCAGGCCCATGAAGCGCAGGCCTCCCCGGATGCCGGCCGCGCTCCCCGGAGCGCCGCTCGTGGCGGTCCGGGAGGTCACGGTGGAGGTTTCCGCGGGGGCCGGGACGCTGGCCGAGGAGTTCGTCTCCGAGACCGCGCTGTGGCACTGGCCGGAGAACATGGTCCGCCACGAGGCCGGCGCCGACCCCGAGAGCCTCCGCATCCTGAGAGTCCGGGGGAACTCCATGGAGCCGGAGCTGAGCGACGGCGACCGCATCGTCGTCGACGTCTCGCGCCGGCTGCCGGCCACGGGCGAGACCTTCGTACTCTGGGACGGCATCGGGCTGGTGGTGAAACACGTGGAGGTCGCGCGCGGCGATGCCGTCGATGACGACGAACCGCCCCGCCTGAGGCTCATCTCCGCCAACCCCGACTACGCTCCGTACTCTTGCTTCGCCGAGGACGCGCACATCCTCGGCAAGGTGTTGTGGGCGGTGCGGCGGGTGTGAGAAAAATGACGCCGCAAGGCGTAAGCGCCCGCCGGTATCGGGCTTGATCGCACCGGGACGAACAAACCGCGGGACTTCCCACGTTTAGCCCTGGCGGCGCCTGAGCGTCAGCGTTCGCCGCGCCTGCGATGGAACGGTTCCGGACCCGTCACGCGGCCTGCGGGCGTCACCATAGGAAGCAGTGTCAGGAAAGCAAGTCCAGTTTCAGGTGCGAGCTGCTCATGGCCGTTGCATGGAAGCTGCACGGTGGCGGAGACAGTCGGAGGGACAGAACCGCGGGGGCTCGCGGAGCGCGCTGCCGGCGGCAGGCGCAGCGATGGTTGCAGTGCCGCCCGCGCGACGTGGAAGAAAGTGCGTCGGGCGCCATTCGGAGCGAGTTCGGTGTCGCGGGCACGGTCAGCCGCCGGATGCGGAGCGGTCCAAGGGCCATTGCTTCGGCAATGAGGCAGCCGGCGCGCTCCGCCTCAGACACCAGGTGATCGTCGGCCAGGTGGAAATAGCCGGCGCTGGCGGCGGTGCTCAGCGGCACGCGGCGCGAACCGATATCGATGGCAAGCACGGCCGCCGTTGACCGTTACCGTCGAACCGGTGTCCGGCGGAGGCGTCGGGCGGGACGACGCGCCGCTGAAGCCCGCCGCCGGCGTGTCCGGCCCGATGATCTCATCACTGCATCTTCACGAGGGAGGCGGCTGCGAACCAGGGCCATGACGCGGCGGTCCCGGGTCTGGTGGACTACGGGGCGGAGGGTTCCCGCGGCGCGCCGAGCCTGGCATGCGGTCGTCCACGCCGGGGCCCGTGAGCGCCCGGGCGCTGCCGGCCGCCTCCTGAAGCACCGTCCCCATGTTGGAGCGGGATCAAGGACCTGAGGATGTTCCGCAGCGCGGGAATCGGTGTTTGAAGGAGCTTTTTTGTAAGCGATGGAATGGACGCCCCCTCCCGACGGCATCGAAATGTGCCAAGGTGGCAGTAACAATAACGCCACGACGAAGGAGGGGACATCCATGGAACAGGTTAGCATCATCGGGATCGACTTGGCCAAGAGAAGCTTTCAGTTGCACGGCGCCCGGGCTGACGGGAGGGTTGTCTTCCGCAAGAAGCTGAGCCGTGAGAAGGTGCTGGACTTTCTTGCCTCGCAGCCAGGATGCACCGTGGCGATGGAAGCGTGCGCGAGCGCTCACTACTGGGGACGGGAGATCCTGCGGCTGGGCCACGAGGTGAAGTTGATCCCGCCGATCTACGTGAAGCCGTTCGTGAAGCGCCAGAAGAACGACGCGGCGGACGCGGAGGCGATCTGCGAGGCGGCGCAGCGCCCGACCATGCGCTTCGTGGCGGTGAAAACCGAAGAGCAGCAGGCCCGGGGGATGCTGTTCCGCACGCGGGACCTGCTGGTGCGCCAACGCACGCAGACCATCAACGCTCTGCGAGGTCACCTGGCGGAGTACGGCGTCACAGCTCCGCAGGGGCCGGCCCATGTCGGCCGGCTGGCGCGGGCAGTGGAGGATCCGGACTCCGGGCTGCCGGCGCCGGTCCGGGAGTTGGGCGGCCTTCTGCTCGCTCAGGTCGCCGAGCTCGAGGAGAAGATCGCCGGGCTGGAGACGGATCTCCATGCCTGCGCGCGCCAGGACGAAGAGGCCGCGCGACTGATGACGATACCGGGGGTCGGGCCGGTCACGGCGATGGCCCTCCAGGCGTTTGCGCCGCCGATGGAGAGCTTCCAGCGCGGCCGCGACTTCTCCGCCTGGCTCGGCCTGGTGCCGCTCCAGCACACCACCGGCGGCAAGCCGAGGCTGGGGAAGACATCGAAGATGGGCCAGCGCGACCTCCGGCGGCTGTTGATCACGGGGGCCATGACCGTGGTCCGCTGGGCGGCTCGGCGTGGTGCGACCATCGATCCCTGGCTCGCCAGGATGCTGGCGCGCAAGCCGAGGATGCTGGTCGCGGTGGCGCTGGCCAACCGAATGGCGCGGATCGTCTGGGCGCTGACGACCAAGAAGGAGAGTTACCGAATCCCCGCGGCCGCCGCCTGAAACGGCGAGGACGCGGGAGCCGTCGGGGATGTGGGCAGGACGGAGAACGAGTAAGTAAGATGCCGTATTGGGGCTCGGCTCCAAACGGAACCGTGGGAGTCTGTAGTGACGGCGGGGATTGAGGTGTCGTTGCCCTTGCACACCCATAGTAGTGTGTTCACGGGGTCTTGCCGGAAGGCGCGCCCCAAATCCTAGAAAGGAGAGGGCAACGACATGGATATCTATATCGGGCTGGATGTATCGCTGGCAAGCACGGCGATCTGCGTGGTCGGGGAGAAGGGCAAGATCGTGACGGAGGCGCGGGTGGCGAGCACGCCTGAGGCGGTCATCGCGTTCCTGCGCGCGCTGCCTCCCGGGAACGTTGTGATCGGCCTTGAGGCGGGTCCTCTGTCACAATGGCTTCACAAGGGGATGAGCGAGGCTGGGTTCGAGTCGGTGTTGATGGAGACCCGGCAGGTGAAGGCCGCGCTGAGTGCGATGCCGATCAAGACGGATCGCCGGGATGCCGAGGGCATCGCGCGGCTGCTGCAGATGGGCTGGTTCCGGCCAGTGCACTGCAAGTCGGTTTCGTCACAGGAGATGCGGGCGCTTCTGAGCTCGCGCAGATCCGTGCTGGATGCACTCATCAACATGGAACTCTCGCTGCGCGGGGTGCTGCGCAATTTTGGCCTGAAGCTGGGCACAGTCTCCAGGAACCGTTACGAGGCCCGTGTCCGGGAATTGATCGCCGGCAACGAGAGGCTGGAAGCCGCGGCCGAACCCATCCTGCGGGCGCGGGCCGCTCTGCGCGGCGAGCTGGCTGGGCTGGAGAAGCTGGTCCGGAGTCTGGCCAGGCAGGATCCGGTGTGCCGCCTGCTGATGACCATGCCCGGCGTCGGCCATGTGATAGCCCTGACCTTCGTGTCCGCAATCGACGATCCCGAGCGGTTCCGGAGATCGAAGGATGTCGGTCCATGGGTGGGGCTGACGCCGGGACGGGATCAATCCGGGGAGAAGGATATAGTGGGCCGGATCACCAAGGCCGGCGATGCAGGGTTGCGTACGGCGCTGTATCAAGCCGCCACGGTGATGCTGCACCGCGCCGGGCCGAACTGGCTGAAGGCCTGGGCGCTGCGTCTGGCGAAGCAGCGGGGCAACAAGCGCGCAACCGTTGCACTCGCCCGGCGTATCGGCGTGGTGCTTCACCGGATGTGGCGGGACGGCGCCGAGTTCCGCTACACGCGGGAGGAAGCGATGGCGGCTCGGGCGGCATAGGCGCGGCTCACCCCATCGGCAGTCACCACGGGAGCAGGGTAAGCGTAACGAACACCCCATCTTCCTAACCCCGAGTATGAGGGGGTAGGCTGGCCCTCCAACCAGAGGAAGGAGGGCAAGGCAATGGATGATGTCGAACGGGGTGTCGAGGAGGAGCTGGACCGGGAGGCGGCGGCGGGCGGGGATACGGAGGTTGTCCGGCCGCCGGCGACGGCTGGGGATCGGAGATGGACGGACGAGGAGAAGGCGCAGGTGGTCCGGGAGTGTTGCTGGCCTGGAGTGAAGGTGGGGGAAGTGGCGCAGCGCCACGGGTTGTCGGTCAGTCAGGTGAGCGCATGGCGAAAGCTGGCACAGCGGGGCAGGCTGACGCCGCCGGGTTCGGGGGCGGCGGGAACCTTGGCTGAGGCGCAGGCGGAGCGGAGCCAGGCAGGGATCAAGGCCGGGGTGGCGGCGCCCGGGAGCGTTCCTGCCTTCGCCGAGCTGGAGGTGGTGGAGGAGCCAACGGCGGTGGGTTCGGTGTCGATCGAGGCTCGGGGAGTGACGGTACGGCTTGAGGGGGCCATCGGCGCGGTGCGGATCGCCGAGATAGCCTCGGCGCTGCGGGGTCTGCGATGACAGCTCCGGGGTCGGGGACGCGGGTGGTGGTGGCGACGAGGCCTGTGGACTTCCGCAAGGGCCATGACGGGTTGGCGGCGGTGGTGGAGCAGGAGCTGGGACTGGACCCGTACAGCGGGGTGGCGGTGGTGTTCCGGCCGCGGCGGCTGGACCGGGTGAAGGTGCTGTGGTGGGACGGGACGGGGCTGGTGTTGGCGTCGAAGCGTCTGGAGCAGGGGCGGTTTGCGTGGCCCGGGGTGCGGGACGGGGTGATGCGGCTTACGGGGGCGCAGTTCGAGGCGTTGTTCGAAGGGCTGGACTGGCGTCGGGCGTGGGCGCCGCGGGTGCGGCGGCCGCGTACGGCGGCGGGGTGAGCGGAGGCGTTTTTTGTTGCTAAGTGCCTGATTTTATGGTACTATTCTTTTCATGGAGGTCAACCTCGGCAAGGCCGGTCTCTCATCCCTCGCGCCGTCCTTGCGGGCGCTGTTCGAGGGGCAGCAGGCGGCGCTTGAGGCCTCGCGCGCCGAGGTCGCTTCCCTCTCCGACCGCAACCAACATCTCGAAGACCTGAACCATCATCTTGAAGACGTGAACCGCCGCCTCGAGCACCTGGTGCGGGAGCTCAACCGGGCGGTGTACGGCAAGAAGTCCGAGAAGCTCCATCCCGACCAGTTGCAACTGGCGTTCGAGGACCTCGAAGCGGCCGTGGCCGAGGCGGCGGAAGCTGCGCCGGCGCCGGCCAGGGGGACGCCTCGCCGGAAGCGTTCGGCTCCCGAGCGCAACATCGGCCATCTGCCCGCTCATCTGCCCCGGTCAGAGGAGGTGATCGAGCCCGAGAGCACGCAGTGTCCATGCGGCTGCGGCGAGATGACCCGCATAGGCGAGGACCGCACCGAGCGGCTGGACATCGTGCCGGCGCAACTCCAGGTGATCGTCACGGTGCGGCCCAAGTACGCTTGCCGGGTGTGCCAGGAAGGGGTCACCCAGGCCGAGGCGCCGGCGCACCTGATCGAGGGCGCGCTGCCGACCGAAGGGGCCATCGCCCACGTGCTGGTGTCGAAGTACGCCGACCACTCTCCGCTCTACCGCCAGTCCCGGATCTACGCCCGCTCGGGGGTCGATCTGCACCGCTCGACGCTGGCCGGGTGGGTGGGCGCGGCGGCGTTCCACCTCAAGCCGGTGGTGGACCGGCTGGCCTCGCACCTGAAGGGGTCGGGGAAGCTGTTCATGGACGAGACCCGGGCTCCGGTCCTCGACCCCGGACGGGGCAGGACCAAGACGGGGTGGCTGTGGGCGCTGGCCCGCGACGACCGAAGCTGGGGCGGCCCGGACCCGCCCGGGGTGGTGTACTTCTACGCCCCGGGGCGCGGCGGCGAGCACGCGGAGACCTTCCTCAAGGGGTTCAAGGGCATCCTGCAGGTGGACGGCTATGCCGGCTACAACCGGCTTGCGGGCCCGGACTGGCAGGTGCGCCTGGCGTACTGTTGGGGGCATTCCAGGCGGAAGGTCCACGATGTCTTCGACAGCGACCGCTCCGGGATCGCGGCCGAGGGGCTGCGGCGGATCGCGGAGTTCTACGCCATCGAGGACGGGATCCGCGGCGCCTCGGCCGAACACCGCCTTGCCGAACGCCGGAGCCGGACCGCGCCCCTGGTCGAGGAGTTCGGCGCGTGGCTTACGGAACAACGCGCGCGGCTCTCGGCCAAGTCCCGCCTGGGCGAGGCGCTGGCCTACATCGCCCGGCACTGGGACGGCCTGCTGGTGTTCCTCGAAGACGGGCGCGTCGAGATGGACACCAACTGCGTGGAGAACCTCATCCGCCCGCTGGCCCTGAACCGCAAGAACGCCCTGTTCGCCGGCCACGACGAAGGCGCCGCCGCCTGGGGCCGCATCGCCTCGCTGGTCGAGACCGCCAAGTTGAACGGGGTCGAACCCTACGCCTATCTCAAGGCTACCCTCAAGGCCATCGCCTCGGGGCATCGCGCCTCACGCATCGACGAGCTCCTCCCCTGGGCCTTCACCCCCGACTCTCGCTGAAAGTCAACGTGCCCCAGCGGCAACGCTTACGCTGAAAGTCAACGTGCCCCAGCCGCACCGCTTACGGAGCAGGAATGCGCGGCGCTTGAAGGCGTACACGATCCATCGGTGTCCCTCGCCGGGACGCGGTTCCCGATGATGCGCGTCGTTTGCCCTGTTGCCGAACCGTTCCGACGCGTTCGAGCACGCGAGTAAGATCGGCACTCGGGAATCGTGCTGGACCAGGCATGAAGTCGGCAGCCCTTGCGCTGACCACGGACGGAAGCGAGAGCCTGGCGACGGACTACACGGGGGTCGTGGAAACGCTTAAAGCGCGTGCTTGACGTAAGCGTTGCCGCTGGGGCACGTTGACTTTCAGCGAGAGTCGGGGGTGAAGGCCCAGGGGAGGAGCTCGTCGATGCGTGAGGCGCGATGCCCCGAGGCGATGGCCTTGAGGGTAGCCTTGAGATAGGCGTAGGGTTCGACCCCGTTCAACTTGGCGGTCTCGACCAGCGAGGCGATGCGGCCCCAGGCGGCGGCGCCTTCGTCGTGGCCGGCGAACAGGGCGTTCTTGCGGTTCAGGGCCAGCGGGCGGATGAGGTTCTCCACGCAGTTGGTGTCCATCTCGACGCGCCCGTCTTCGAGGAACACCAGCAGGCCGTCCCAGTGCCGGGCGATGTAGGCCAGCGCCTCGCCCAGGCGGGACTTGGCCGAGAGCCGCGCGCGTTGTTCCGTAAGCCACGCGCCGAACTCCTCGACCAGGGGCGCGGTCCGGCTCCGGCGTTCGGCAAGGCGGTGTTCGGCCGAGGCGCCGCGGATCCCGTCCTCGATGGCGTAGAACTCCGCGATCCGCCGCAGCCCCTCGGCCGCGATCCCGGAGCGGTCGCTGTCGAAGACATCGTGGACCTTCCGCCTGGAATGCCCCCAACAGTACGCCAGGCGCACCTGCCAGTCCGGGCCCGCAAGCCGGTTGTAGCCGGCATAGCCGTCCACCTGCAGGATGCCCTTGAACCCCTTGAGGAAGGTCTCCGCGTGCTCGCCGCCGCGCCCCGGGGCGTAGAAGTACACCACCCCGGGCGGGTCCGGGCCGCCCCAGCTTCGGTCGTCGCGGGCCAGCGCCCACAGCCACCCCGTCTTGGTCCTGCCCCGGCCGGGGTCGAGGACCGGAGCCCGGGTCTCGTCCATGAACAGCTTCCCCGACCCCTTCAGGTGCGAGGCCAGCCGGTCCACCACCGGCTTGAGGTGGAACGCCGCCGCGCCCACCCACCCGGCCAGCGTCGAGCGGTGCAGATCGACCCCCGAGCGGGCGTAGATCCGGGACTGGCGGTAGAGCGGAGAGTGGTCGGCGTACTTCGACACCAGCACGTGGGCGATGGCCCCTTCGGTCGGCAGCGCGCCCTCGATCAGGTGCGCCGGCGCCTCGGCCTGGGTGACCCCTTCCTGGCACACCCGGCAAGCGTACTTGGGCCGCACCGTGACGATCACCTGGAGTTGCGCCGGCACGATGTCCAGCCGCTCGGTGCGGTCCTCGCCTATGCGGGTCATCTCGCCGCAGCCGCATGGACACTGCGTGCTCTCGGGCTCGATCACCTCCTCTGACCGGGGCAGATGAGCGGGCAGATGGCCGATGTTGCGCTCGGGAGCCGAACGCTTCCGGCGAGGCGTCCCCCTGGCCGGCGCCGGCGCGGATTCCTTCGCCTCGGCCACGGCCGCTTCGAGGTCCTCGAACGCCAGTTGCAACTGGTCGGGATGGAGCTTTTCGGACTTCTTGCCGTACACCGCCCGGTTGAGCTCCCGCACCAGGTGCTCGAGGCGGCGGTTCACGTCTTCAAGATGATGGTTCAGGTCTTCGAGATGGTGGTTGCGGTCGGAGAGGGAAGCGTTCTCGGTGCGAAGCGCCTCCATGGCCGCCTGCTGTCCCTCGAACAGCGCCCGCAAGGACGGCGCGAGGGATGAGAGACCGGCCTTGCCGAGGTTGACCTCCATGACAAGAATAGTATCACAAAATCAGGCACTTAGCAACAAAAAACGCCTCCGCTCACCCCGCCGCCGTACGCGGCCGCCGCACCCGCGGCGCCCACGCCCGACGCCAGTCCAGCCCTTCGAACAACGCCTCGAACTGCGCCCCCGTAAGCCGCATCACCCCGTCCCGCACCCCGGGCCACGCAAACCGCCCCTGCTCCAGACGCTTCGACGCCAACACCAGCCCCGTCCCGTCCCACCACAGCACCTTCACCCGGTCCAGCCGCCGCGGCCGGAACACCACCGCCACCCCGCTGTACGGGTCCAGTCCCAGCTCCTGCTCCACCACCGCCGCCAACCCGTCATGGCCCTTGCGGAAGTCCACAGGCCTCGTCGCCACCACCACCCGCGTCCCCGACCCCGGAGCTGTCATCGCAGACCCCGCAGCGCCGAGGCTATCTCGGCGATCCGCACCGCGCCGATGGCTCCCTCAAGCCGTACCGTCACTCCCCGCGCCTCGATCGACACCGAACCCACCGCCGTTGTCTCCTCCACCACCTCCAACTCGGCGAAGGCAGGAACGCTCCCGGGCGCCGCCACCCCAGCCTTGCCCCCTGCCTGGCTCCGCTCCGCCCCAGCCTCAGCCAGGCTTCCCGCCGCCCCCGAACCCGGCGGCGTCAGCCTGCCCCGCTGTGCCAGCTTTCGCCATGCGCTCACCTGACTGACCGACAACCCGTGGCGTTGCGCCACTTCCCCCACCTTCACTCCAGGCCAGCAACACTCCCGGACCACCTGCGCCTTCTCCTCGTCCGTCCATCTCCGATCCCCAGCCGTCGCCGGCGGCCGGACAACCTCCGTATCCCCGCCCGCCGCCGCCTCCCGGTCCAGCTCCTCCTCGACACCCCGTTCGACATCATCCATTGCCTTGCCCTCCTTCCTCTGGTTGGAGGGCCAGCCTACCCCCTCATACTCGGGGTTAGGAAGATGGGGTGTTCGTTACGCTTACTGCTTGACAACGACCGCCCCAATACGGAAGTAAGATCGGCACTCGGGAATCGTGCTGGACCAGGCATGAAGTCGGCAGCCCTTGCGCTGACCACGGACGGAAGCGAGAGCCTGGCGACGGACTACACGGGGGTCGTGGAAACGCTTAAAGCGCGTGCTTGACAACGACCGCCCCAATACGGAAGGCATGAAGTCGGCAGCCCTTGCGCTGACCACGGACGGAAGCGAGAGCCTGGCGACGGACTACACGGGGGTCGTGGAAACGCTTAAAGCGCGTGCTTGACAACGACCGCCCCAATACGGAAGGCATGAAGTCGGCAGCCCTTGCGCTGACCACGGACGGAAGCGAGAGCCTGGCGACGGACTACACGGGGGTCGTGGAAACGCTTAAAGCGCGTGCTTGACAACGACCGCCCCAATACGGAAGGGCAAACGGTCTATGAGACGGGATCGGGCAAACCAGCTGCGCACCGCAGAGCCTTCAAGCTCGCGTAAGCGATATGGACCCGATCCGCGTATATCCATACGGGCCAGCGGCTTCTGACAGCCGCACCAACAGGCCGGATAGACGACAGCACCTGACCGCATGCCATGCCGTTCGAAGAAAGTGCTTGCATCACCGGGGGCGTCCATAGACGGTGCCGGGATTCCCGGCCGGCAGCGGCGCCGGGGGCGCGACAACCGGTTGAAGCAATGCCTTGTTCGTTATCGAGGGATCGGGCGGGTCTTTCACGGCGGTCATCGGCGCGAGTGCCGGGAAGCCTGGGAGAAGGTGTCCGCCCGTCCTTCTCCCAGGACCTCTCCTCGACTTGCTCCTTCTCCCTCCGGCAGTGAGGAAACCGCTGTTGGACTACCCGCCCGGCTTGTCGAGGCGGGCTCGCGTTGCCGTTCCCTACCAGCGAACGGTTCCGCCCAGCATCACCCCGTGCTCGGGCGGCCCGTCGCCCTCCGGCGTCTCCCGGCGCGTGGCGTCGAGACTGAGCTCGAAGCCTGACGCCACCGAGGCGAGCCGCCAGCCCATGCGGTACTCCCGCGCCGTGTCCGACACCCCGAACCCGAGGTTCGGCGTCCCGGTGAAGCGCCCGCCCAACACCGCCATGCCGTAGCCCACCTCCGCGTCCAGCCGCCCGGATGGAGCCGCATTGTCGTTTGCAGCCAGCCTCGAAGCCTCCGGCATCCTCCACAGCCGCTCCGAGCCCCCCGGGGCCGCGCCCCAGGACGGCGTGAGCGACATCGACAGGCCCCGTCCCGCCGCCCCCGGCACAACCCTCAGCCACCCCGACACGCCCCATTCCCGGTGGCCCTCCCCGGCATGGGCCGCAAGCCCGTGCACCCGCAACGCCACGTCAAGGCCCCGCGACGGGTCCGCCCAGCCCACTCCGGCGCCGACCTCCATGCCCGTGCCGCTGCCCCCCTCGCCCCCGTCGTGACGCACCCCGAGCTCCACCGAAGGCGTCAGCGTCCCGCCGCCACCGAGCGTGAACGCCCGCGAGCCGTCCAGCACCGCCCGAAGCCGGCTCGCGTCCGCCCGCGCCGCCGCCAGGTTCCCCACCCCGGGCACGGACACCCGCTCCGACTCCGTCCGCACCCAGTACGCGTCCGCCTTGAGCGCCAGCGAGAACCCGCCCGCCCCGGCAGCCGTCACCACCTCGCCCCGCACCCCCGCCGCCGCAAGCGTCATCGACAGGTCCGCGCCGTGGCGCGCAGCCGCGTCGCCGTCGAGGTCCAGCGTCAGCCTCCCCGACCCCGTCCCCGCAAGGCTCCAGGCCGACACCCGCTCCGAGAACTCGAAGCGCGCATAGGGAAGCACCGTCGTGACCGAACTCCCCATCGCGTAGCTCCGGCCCGAACCCTGCGCCGCGCCCTTGCCCAGGCTGTGGGTCATCGCCAGCCCGGTCAGCAGCCGCCCTCGCTCGTAGTCCATGCCCGCCGCCCCGGTGGCCGCCTCGCCGCTCAGCGAAAGCCCCGGGCTCGCGCTCGTGAACCGCGACACCGACGCCCCCGACCCCCAGCCCGTGAACCGCGAGCCCCCGCCGCCAAGCACCGCGCGGAACGAAGTGCCGCGCAGAAGCTCCCGCGCGCTCATCGCCCGTTGCGCCCCCGCGTGCGGGTCCTCCCACCACGCCGCGCCCGCCGGCAGGCCGGGTGCGGCCCCGGAGCCCCCGAACGGCAGGCGCTGGCCGCCCACCGTCAGGTGCGAGCCCGCGCTCCGCGGCGTCTCCAGCCGCGCCGTCACCGCCGCCACCGCGTCCGCCGCGGCCGCGCGACCGAAGCGCGCCAGCCAGTCCCGCTGCAGCGTGTCCTCGTTCCTGATGACCCCCTTCGCCTCGCGGTGCATCGCGCGCAGATACGCCCCCTGCGGGTTCGAGAGCTTCAGCGTGAACGTCTCCTTGCCCTCGTCATGCGCGTCGTCGAGCAGCGGCACCGAGACCGTCTTCTCCGTCTCGCCCGCCGCGAAGACGAGCGTGCCCGACGCGGCCGTGTAGTCCTCGCCCGCCGTGGCCGTGCCGTTCTCGGTTGCATAGTCCACCGACACCGGCCCCGACGCCGAGCGGCTCAGCGTCACCGCGAAGTCCAGCGAGGCGTCCTTGCCTTCCTTCGCCCGCGCGGCCGCGACCCGGATGCGCGCCGGACCCCGGACCTTCGCCGACGCCGCGCCGAGCGCTATCTTCACGTCCTTCCAGGACTCCGGCTTGACGCGCACCCGCCACAGCACCGGGTCCAGCGGCTCCACGCCCTTGACCTTCCCGGCCGTCACCTTGAACGCGTCGGCAGCGGGCTTCGAGCCCGACTGCACGTCCAGCGCGAACGCCGTCCGCCCGTCATGCTCCTCCGGGACCTTGCCGAACTCTACCGCCACGGTCTGGGCCTCTTCTTCCGGCGGGGTCTGTTCCTCGGGCGCCTGCGCCTGCGCCTCGGTCACCTCGATGCGGTAGGTCGTCATGCCGCTCGAACCGCCGCTCGCCATCACCCACAGCTCGGTCGCGCCGCCGTCCGGCGCCAGCGCCAGCGCGACCGCCGTGCCCGAGGGCCGCACCCGCGCCGGGCGCGTGAAGGTCGTCCCGCCCCGGCGCGAGCCCGCGTGCACGCTCGCCCCGCCGCTCCAGTGCGGCGCCAGCGTCACGCCCGCCGTCCCCGCCGGGACCTCCGCCCGGTAGGACTTCACCCCCGGCGAGAAGGCCGGAACCAGCGCCACCGCCTCCGAACCGGCCGTGAGCGCAAGACCGGTCACGCTCAGCGCGTCGCGCTCGTGCGTCCTCGCCGCGTTCTGTTCGTCCTGGACAATGACGGTCACCCGGCCGCCCAGGTAATCCGCCGGGACCTCCGGCGAGTCGACGCTGTGGTCGACAACCAGGACCTCGTTACGGGAGTTCGCGTCCCTTCCGGCGCTGACCGTGAACGTCTTCGGGCTCGTGTCTCCCGCTTCGACCCGGATCCGCTCGGGAGAGACCGTGACCGCGCCGGGGTCGCTGTCGCCGGGGACGCTGATGCGCGGGGAAATGTACGCGGCGTCCTCGAGCGGCGTCTTCAGGCGGACGGTGTAGGTCGCGCTGCCGCCCTCCTCCGGCGACACCTGGCCCGGGGAAGCGGCCAGATATTTGCAGTCGTCGTCGATGATTTCGATCGAGATCACCAGGCCATGGTGCCGGTCCTGCCGGTCCCACCCGCCCCAGTCGGGACCGCCGCCGCTGCCGTGGTGCCTGATCCAGTACCGGGTGCCGGGCGGAGACTTGCACTCGTTGTCGTCCACCGCGGTGAGCCCGACCGATTTGGCCCGCTGCCAGTCCCCGCTCAGGTAGTTGGGGTGCGGGGCGGCTTTCCAGGTGACCGCGTTGTGGATCGTGAGCAGGCTGTTGTCGACGTTGGGGTAGTCGCTGCCGTCCGGTCGGACGTTGTGGTGTCGCGGCGTGATGGTCAGATCCGCGGTCGGCGGCTGGTGGATCACGATGCCGTAGGTGATCGATGTGCCCTCGGCGATCTTCATGCGTCCGGGTCCCATCGGGTGGAACCCGTCGACGGACATGCTGCCGGCGCGACCCAGCGAGGGCACGGTCCTGCCGTTGACGCGGATTTGCAGGGACGATTGGCCGGCGATCCAACTCGTTACCCCTTGGGGGATACGATGGTCGCCGTTCGCGATGCTCCAGCCGGCCGCGGCACCCGCATCCTCGGCGTCGGAGCTCGCTTTGGCCAATTGCCCGGTGGTTGCGCCGGTCCGGTAGACGACCACGAAGTACTTGGTTCTCCCGTTGAGCACGGTGCTCGCCGGCGCCGCGAACGTGACGGCGCCGGTCCCGACCGTCGCGGGGACCGTGAGGTCCGCGAGCTTCTTGTTCGGATTGCCGGCGGTGAGCGCGGACCACAGCTCCACCCGCAGGTTCGCCGGCGTGCCCACCGCCGTGTGGAACTTGATGTCGATGCTGCTCAGCGTGTAGCCCCAGCCGGTCCCGGTCGTGAACTGCTGGGCCCTGGCATTGGACTGCGGGCCCAGCGCGACTTGAAATGTCTGGGTTTGCGCGATGTTGCTCACCAGCACGTCGGCGGAGGCGGGCGCCGCCCCGAACAGGCCGAGCGCCCCGAGCAGCAGCGCGAGGACGGGGAGGAGACCGAGGAGCCGCCACGGGGACGCGGCCCGGCGCGAGCCCGCCGGAGCGGCCAGGCGGCCGCCGGTCAGTCCGGGAAGAAGGGAGAGGAGCTTGTGTGCGCGCCCTCGAGGGGCGGCGGCCGGGTCAGGCGGGCCGGCCTCCCGCCGGGCGCACCTCATGTCGCTGCCCGCTGGGCCGCTGGGCCGCTGGGCCGCTGGGCCGCTGGGCCGCTGGGCCGCTGGGCCGCTGGGCCGCTGGGCCGCTGGGCCGCTGGGCCGCTGGGCGATTATGAGACAGTGCCGTAAATGTCAAGGGCATTTCGAACCTCCCGTCTTTGTCCGCCGCCGGCGGGCGCGCCGGAGCGCAGTCTCGCGCGTTTGTGACAATCCCAAAGTCAAAATCCCCATACCATATCCATCCATATTTTGTGTGCCATCAGTGTGCCCCAATTATCTATTTAAGTGTTACTTTCGTGCCCGAAGCGAAAAAAGGGGTAAACGGTGCGAAAAACCACCTTGACAAAGAAGGCGGCACGGCGATGAGGCGAGTGGCGGGCGCCCCGGGATCAGCGGGAAAGCGGGTGTGAACGCCCAGGGGAGGGCGCAGCGAGACTAGCTGCGGTACTAGCGGGTGAGAGTCCCGCCGGCGCAGTTCTCAGTTTGGCGCCGTAGTCATATCCGGCAGACGCACGGGGCGACCCGGCGATCTGGAAGCCCGGACGTAAAAGCCTCGGGGGACAGGGAGGCCTTTGTGCCGCTCCTGTGCGATCAGCCCGGAAGGCGAGCAACGAGTAGGGCCGCAACGAGAGTGAACGGATCAAGCGTCGAAAAGGGCGTTCCCGCGTGAAGCTGATTTGCGGGATAAATTGGAGCTGCCAAGGGTTTCTTGCCTACCCGATGGCCAGTGCCGGTGCGGAAGAAACTGAGGCGCACGCACCGGGGCTCCCGGCGTATTGAAGGCGGCAATACTCGAAAGTACCGCAGCGAAAGTCCGGAAGGTCTGGAGGTCAGACAGGATGATCCTCGAATGTCAAAGACCGCGTCTATAACCGGTCGTGCCGGGAAATGAGGCGGAGACGTCCAGACTGGCGGATGAGGCCGACAAGCGGTGATGGCCGGGACAACATAACCCGGCCGGAGCGAGGGCCTCTGGGCTCAGGTGGCGATGTTGCAACCGGCGGTTTCGCACACAGAGGCGACGCATCAACCGGCGAGTGGCATCGTCGAAGGGCGGAGCAAACGCAGCGTCCGTTCGGGGGTATGGCGGGATCGGCCTTGACCTCGGCGACCCTGCGGAAGGCTCCGTGCCGAACTGCGAGGTGCCTGAAGCTTGAAGCCGTACCGGGGAAAACCCGACGTACGGAATTTTAGGGAGGGCGGCTGGAAACGTGGCCCAATAAAGGTGCGCGCGCCAGTGCCCTACCCGACAGTTCGTCGATGCGCGAGGCGGGATGGCCCGAGGCGATGGCCTCGAGGGTCGCCTTGAGGTAGGCGTAGGGCTCGGCCCCGTTCAACTTGGCGGTCTTGATGAGCGAGGCGATGCGGCCCCAGGCAGTGGCGCCTTCGTCATGACCCGGGAACAGGGCGTTCTTTCTCGTGAGGGCCTGGGGGCGCGGATCTCCGCCTCGATGGCGTAGAACTCCACGATCCGCGGCAAGCCCTCGGCCGCCACCTTCGAGTCGGTGCTCTCGAAGACCTCGTGAACCTTGCGCCGGGCGTGCATCCAGATACGCCAGCCGCACCTGCCGGTCCGGGCCGGCAAGCCGGTTGTAGCCGCCGTAGCCGTCCACCTGCAGGATGCCCTTGAACCCCTTGAGGAAGGTCTCCGCGTGCTCGCCGCCGCGGCATGGAAGCACACCACCCCGGGCGGGTCCGGGCCGCCCCAACCGCGGTCGTCCCGGGCCAGCGCCCACAGCCACCCGGTCTTGGTCCTGCCCCGTCCGGGATCGAGCACCGGAGCCCGGGTCTCGTCCATGAACAGCTTCCCCGACTGTCTCAGGCGCCAAGCCAGCCGGTCCACCACCGGCTTGAGGTGGAACGCCGCCTTGCCCACCCACCCGGCCAGCGTCGAGCGGTGAAGATCGAGACCCGAGCGGGCGTAGATCTGCGCCTGGCGGTAGAGCGGGCATCGAGTCGCGCGGGGGAATCTCACCCCCAACGCGCTCCCGGAACCGTACGTGAGCCTCTCGACTCATACGGCTCCCAGCGTCCGGCCCTTCCCGTACAACAGGGGCCAATGGGCGAACCGCCACGGCTCCGCTTTCACGATTCTGGCTAGCCGGAGACGAGCCTGACGCGGTCGTCGTCGGAAGCGTTCGAACTTCCTCGTTGCCCATCGATGCAAGTGGGCGTCTATCAGGCGAAGCGTCGGATAGAGGGCCGACTTGTAGAACGCACCGAAGTAGCCGATCCACCCTGCAATTTCGCGAAGAAACATGCGGGCAAGATCGAGCAGCCCCTTGTCGCTACGCCGTCGCAAGCCCCATTGCCGCACGCGGCGGCGAAACGCCCTGAGCGCGGTCGGGCTGGCAGCCGGAAGGAACGAGACCCCGAACAACCCTCCGCGCCACGCCGCAAGCCTTGGCTGGAAACGATAGCCGAGGAAGTCGAACGCGACCGTCGGGTGGTCCCCCTTGCGGTTGGTGTCTTTGCAATAGACCACCGTGGTCTTCTGCGGGCGCATCTCCGGGCCGCACTCGGCCAGACGGTCGGCAACCCGCCGCCAGAGGGTCTTTGCCCCTTCCTCTACAACCAGCCGAACATACGCCGGCACTGGCCGCGCCCCCGCCCGCTCCACCTCCACGGCACGCCCCGCAACCCGAATCCAGCGGCGAAGGCTCTCCCCGCACACCCCGTGACGCCGAGCCACCGCCGCCACCGATGCCCCCGGCCGGCAGCACTCCGCAACCATCTCCGCCCTCTCTTCCTTCGACGCCCGGCGCCTTCCCCCGCCAAGCCACATCCACTCCATCGCCGACATCCTCCCGTACCTCCCCCACACCTGCCTCTCCCACCAATCGCTTCCCGCTCCCCGTGATTCCAGGTCCGTCATCGCTTCCCTCCCGCCAAATACCCCTATCAAAACTCACTTCCCCGCTCGGCGAAAGGTGGTTTTTTCGCTTCGGGCACGAAAGTAACACTTAAATAGATAATTGGGGCACACTGATGGCACACAAAATATGGATGGATATGGTATGGGGATTTTTGACTTTGGGATTGTCACAAACGCGCGGGACTGCGCTCCGGCGCGCCCGCCGGCGGCGGACAAAGACGGGAGGTTCGAAATGCCCTTGACATTTACGGCACTGTCTCATAATCGCCCAGCGGCCCAGCGGCCCAGCGGCCCAGCGGCCCAGCGGCCCAGCGGCCCAGCGGCCCAGCGGCCCAGCGGCCCAGCGGCCCAGCGGCCCAGCGGCCCAGCGGGCAGCGACATGAGGTGCGCCCGGCGGGAGGCCGGCCCGCCTGAACCGGCCGCCGCCCCTCGATGGGGCGTCCGCAAGCTCCTCTCCCCTTCATCCGGACTGACCGGCGGCCGCCTGGCCGCTCCGGCGGTCTCGCGCCGGGGCGCGTCCCCGTGGCGCCGCCCCGCCGTCCTCCCCGTCCTCGCGCTGCTGCTCGGCGCGCTCGGCCTGTTCGCGGCCGCGCCGGCCCAGGCGCAGAATACCGTCACCATCTGGTCCGCCATGCTGGATGTGCAGAACTACGACTACACACGGGCTCATTTCGGTCACATTGTCGGTCGCGGTTGCACGGAGCCGAGATTCGTCTCAACAACCTATCGCTGCCGGGGTGCGCTGACGGACGACAGCTTCAGCTATGGCGGCCAGACCTACCGGGTCGCGGTTCTCCAGCATACGAACTATCTCTTCTCGGGTACTCGACGAAACCAGATCGACATCGCGTTGGATCGGAACATCCCCGCTGCCATCGCGCAGCGCGCGACGCTGGTTGTCGGCAGCACGCGCTGGCCGCTGGCGGACGGCGCTGTGGGCGGTTTCTCCGTCTACCGGAATGGCGTCGAAGACGCCTCTTTAGGCGCAAACGGCTACTCTTGGTTGGGCGCGCTGCCCGCGTCGGGCCGGGTTCGCGTGAGTCTGGAGATGCCCGCCCCCGGTGTGCCCTACGCCAATCCTCCGGGCTGGCCGGGGGCCGTCGGCGCCGTCTGGAGCTCGACGCTGACAGTCGATGAGGACGCCGGGCGTCTCGGCTGCGACGCCGGTCGGGCTACCCAAACCGACTGCTCCGTGGCGCTCACGGACGATGATTTCGAGTACAACGGTGTGACCTATCGAGTCCGGAGTATCAATTACTTTTCTGCCCATAATCTTGTGCGTATCACCCTCAATCCGAACCCGGCACAACAGGTGCGCCTTGCCGGGCTGGAGTTGCATCTCGGCCCTACGCGGGTAACCTTTGGTACAGATGTTGCGACCCACGGCCGATGGGCCAGCGTCAACCCGCAATGGAGCGACGGCCAGCAGGTCGGGGTGAGGCTGACGGCGCCGGCCGCGACGGTCAAACCTCCGACCCTGAGCGCCAGCGGCGCGCCGCGCGAGGGCGGCGGGCCGGTCACGGTGACGGTCACGCTGCCCGAGCCGGCGCTTGACGGCGGCGTGAATGTGACCGTCAACCTCGGCGGCACGGCGACCTGGGGGGAGGACTACCGCACGCCGGTACCGGCCGGTCCGGAATATGACGATTACAGGCGGCCGGTGCAGAACGAGGGCAAAGGCTGGTTCGGAAGGACGTCTTCCGAGACCGTCCAGGCCGCGAACCTGCTGCACATCCCTTCGGGGAGCCGGAGCGCGAGCTTCGAGATTCACGTCGTCGACGACCCGCACGAGGACTCCGGCGAGACGATCGACATCGGCGTCAGGGCGGACCATGCGGGCATTCAGTACACCGGCAGGCAAGTAGAGAACTGCCCGACGTGCAGCAGGCGGACAAGCCTGCTGACCTACCAGGGCGCTGCCGAGCTCACCCTGACGATTACGAACCACGAGGACGCGGAGACGGAGGCGGCGCGGCTTGCGGCGGAGGCGGCCGCGGAAGCGGAGAGGCAGCGGCTGGCGGCGGCGCGCGCGGCGGCGGGCGGTCCGCTGAGCGGTCTTGCGCTCTCGGCCAACTCGCAGGCGGTGGCGCTGGTCCCGGCCTTCTCGCCGAATGTGCTGTCGTACCGGGCGGAGGTCCCGTCGGGGACGGCGGGCGTGACGCTGGCGCCGCACTGGGGCGCGGAGGCCGCGCTGGGCGGCTCGCCGAGCGTGGTTTTGGTTTCGCAAGGGCCAGCGGCGATGCTGGCGCAGGCGCAGGTTCACGCCTCCGGCACGGCGGCGGCGCTGGCGCTGTCGTCGGCCGGCCCGACCAGGCTGGAGGTGACGGTGCTCGAACCGGACGGTTCGGGGAAGCGATTGCAGGGGACGACCACGACGTACCGCGTCGAGGTGGTCGGGGCTGCGGCGCCGCAGACGGCGGCGGCGGGCGGTCCGTTGAGCGGTCTTGCGCTCACGGCGGGCTCGCAGGCGGTGGCGCTGGTCCCGGCCTTCTCGCCGGGGGTGACGTCGTACCGGGCGGAGGTGCCGGCGGGGACCCGTGAGGTGTCGCTGGAACCGTCGTGGGGCGCGGCGGCCGCGCCGACCGTGTGGGCGCGCTCGCGCCGGCCGGCGCCGCATCTGACGCTTCTGTCGCGGCAGCGGGTCCATGGCTCCGGCACGGCGGCGGCGCTGCCGCTGTCGCCGGACGGCCCGACCAGGCTGGAGGTGACGGTGCTCCAACCGGGGTTGACGACCACGGACTACCGCATCGAGGTGACCGAGGCGCAGGTGCGCGAGGAGCCGCCGCCGCAGACGGCGGAGACGCCCGAGGAACAGACCCCGCCGGAAGAAGAGGCCCAGACCGTGGCGGTAGAGTTCGGCAAGGTCCCGGAGGAGCATGACGGGCGGACGGCGTTCGCGCTGGACGTGCAGTCGGGCTCGAAGCCCGCTGCGGAGGCGTTCACGGTGACGGCCGGGAAGGTCAAGGGCGTGGAGCCGCTGGACCCGGTGCTGTGGCGGGTGCGCGTCAAGCCGGAGTCCTGGAAGGACGTGAAGATAGCGCTCGGCGCGGCGTCGGCGAAGGTCCGGGGTCCGGCGCGCATCCGGGTCGCGGCCGCGCGGGCGAAGGAAGGCAAGGACGCCTCGCTGGACTTCGCGGTGACGCTGAGCCGCTCGGCGTCGGGGCCGGTGTCGGTGGACTATGCAACCGAGAACGGCACGGCCACGGCGGGCGAGGACTACACGGCCGCGTCGGGCACGCTCGTCTTCGCGGCGGGCGAGACGGAGAAGACGGTCTCGGTGGCGCTGCTCGACGACGCGCATGACGAGGGCAAGGAGACGTTCACGCTGAAGCTCTCGAACCCGCAGGGGGCGTATCTGCGCGCGATGCACCGCGAGGCGAAGGGGGTCATCAGGAACGAGGACCCGCTGCAGCGGGACTGGCTGGCGCGGTTCGGTCGCGCGGCCGCGGCGGACGCGGTGGCGGCGGTGACGGCGCGGCTGGAGACGCCGCGGAGCGCGGGCTCGCACCTGACGGTGGGCGGCCAGCGCCTGTCGCTCGGGGGCCGGGCGCTGGCGGAGGCGCTGACGGGGTTCGCGCGCCGCTACGGCGCTCAGGCCCCGGCGGACGGCCTGCATGAGCGGCGCGGGCGGCCGGTGACGGGGCGCGAGCTCTTGATGGGCACTTCGTTCCGCGCGGTGCTTGGCGGCGGGGGCTCCCGGTTCACGGGCTGGGGGTCGGGGGCGTCGGTGTCGCGGTTCACGAGCGCGGCGCCGGGGCTTTCGCTGAGCGGCGAGGCGGCCACCGGGGCGGCGGGCATGGACTACGAGCGGGGCCGGCTGCTGACCGGGCTGGCGATGACCCACAGCCTGGGCAAGGGCGCGGCGCAGGGCTCGGGCCGGAGCTACGCGATGGGGAGTTCGGTCACGACGGTGCTTCCCTACGCGCGCTTCGAGTTCTCGGAGCGGGTGTCGGCCTGGAGCTTGGCGGGGACGGGGTCGGGACGGCTGACGCTGGACCTGGACGGCGACGCGGCTGCGCGCCACGGCGCGGACCTGTCGATGACGCTTGCGGCGGCCGGGGTGCGGGGCGAGGTGGTGACGCCCGCCGGGGCGGGCGGGTTCTCGCTGGCGCTCAAGGCGGACGCGTACTGGGTGCGCACGGAGTCGGAGCGGGTGTCCGTGCCCGGGGTGGGGAACCTGGCGGCGGCGCGCGCGGACGCGAGCCGGCTCCGGGCGGTGCTGGACGGGTCGCGGGCGTTCACGCTGGGTGGCGGCGGGACGCTGACGCCATCGGTGGAGCTCGGGGTGCGTCACGACGGGGGCGAGGGGGGCAGCGGCACGGGCATGGAGGTCGGCGCCGGAGTGGGATGGGCGGACCCGTCGCGGGGCCTTGACGTGGCGGTCCGGGTGCGCGGGCTTGCGGCCCATGCCGGGGAGGGCTACCGGGAATGGGGCGTGTCGGGGTGGCTGAGGCTTGTGCCGGGGGCGGCGGGACGGGGCCTGTCGATGTCGCTCACGCCGTCCTGGGGCGCGGCCCCGGGCGGCTCGGAGCGGCTGTGGGCGATGCCGGAGGCTCAGGAGCTGAGAGCGGACGGCGATGCGGCCCGGTCGGGGCGGCTGGACGCGGAGGTGGGCTACGGCATGGCGGTGTTGGGCGGGCGCTTCACCGGGACGCCGAACCTCGGGTTCGGGGTGTCGGACAGCACGAGGGAGTACCGCATGGGCTGGCGGCTCGCCTCGGTGGCGTCAGGCTTCGAGCTCAGTCTCGACGCCACGCGCCGGGAGACGCCGGACGGTGGCGGGCCTCCCGAGCACGGGGTGATGCTGGGCGGAACCGTTCGCTGGTAGGGGCGCAGCGGCTCTGCCCGGCCCCGTCGCGGACCGCGCGCACGGCGCGCCGCATCAGCCGGCGGCGCTGTTCCGTGGAATGTCTTGCGGGGGCGGCGACACCCGTCAATGCGCCTGTAAACAAAGGAATTGAGCCATGAACGGACTTGACAACGGCGGGGAGTTGCGCATGATCGTGCCGGAAGCCGGAAGCCGGAAGCCGGAAGCCGGAAGCCGGAAGCCGGAAGCCGGAAGCCGGAAGCCGGAAGCCGGAAGCCGGAAGCCGGAAGCCGGAAGCCGGAAGCCGGAAGCCGGAACTTCATTAGCGGGCCGTGGGCCTGACCCCATGGCCCCGTTCGCAAGCCGGGAGCGCCGCTCCCTGCTCCTCCCCGTCCTCGCGCTGCTGCTCGGGATGTTCTCCCCGTTCGCCGCCGCGCCCGCCTCCGCCGCCGCGCTGGTGAGCACCGTCGGGCAGACCGCGGCCGCCGGCGGGGGCCGGGTTTGGGCGAACCGGTGGCACGCCCAGGCGTTCACCACCGGGAGCAACGCGGCCGGCTACACGCTGACCAGCATCGAGGCGCGCACCAACCAGTCCGAGGACGCGCCCAACGAGCTCCGGGCGCAGCTTTGGTCGGACGTCACCGGCAACCCGGGCGTGAAGCTCGCCGACCTGACGGTGCCGGCCACCATCACGGCAAGCGGCACCACCCCCGCCAACATCGTCTTCGCGGCGCCGGCGGGCACCCGGCTCGCGGCGAACACTACTTACTACTTCGTCATCGGCGGCGCCGCGAGCCGGTCCCCCGCCACCAACAAGCAATTCCAGATCCTGAACACGGCCAGCGACAGCGAGGACAGCGGCGCCGCGGCCGGCTGGAGCGTCGACAACACGAGCCGTTTCGGCACGGGCAACAACGGCAACCCCCCGAGCGGCTGGTCGTCCTTTGATCAGACCCGGATGTTCCGCGTCAACGGCTCGGCCAGGGGGGCCGCGCTGTCCACCAACGCGAGCCTGAGCGGTCTGACGGTGAAGAGCGCGGCGAGCGCGTCGGGGTCGTTCTCGGCGCTCGCGCTGAGCCCGGCGACCTTCGCCAAGGCGACCCTCGCCTACACCGCCTCGGTGGCCAACAGCATCACCCACGTCAAGCTGACGCCCACGGTGGAGGCCACCGGCAAAGCCACGGTCAAGGTCGGCAAGGGCACGAGTCTGACGGCGGTGGGCAGCGGCTCGGAGAGCTCGGCGATCGCGCTCTCGGTGGGCGCCAACGCCCTCAAGGTCGAGGTCACCGCCGAGGACGGCACGACGAAGCGGACCTACACCGTCACGGTGACGCGGGCGTCGTCGACCACCACGACCCCGCAGGTGAGCTTCGCCTCGTCCACCTACAGCGTGAACGAGGGCGCCAGCGTCACGCTGACGGTGAACATCTCGCCGCAACTGGCCACGGCCAGCAGGGTTGCCGTCCTGGCGACGACCCCGAGCTCGGCCAACCCTCCCGAGGACTACACCTTCGGCGGGCTGACCGGGCGCGCGGGCTCGCGGATGCTGGCGCTGCCGGCCAACGCCACGACCGCGACCTTCACGCTGTCCGCGGTGGCGGACGGGACGACGGAGGGCGCCGAGACCGCGACCTGGTTCCTGCAGAAAGTCACCGGCGAGCCCTACACGGTGGTCCGCGCGAGCGAGAAGGCGACGATAACCATCGCCGACACCTCCACCGCCGCGCCCGCCTCCGCCAACGCGCTGGTGAGCAATCTCGGGCAGACCACGTTCACCACCACCCTCGCGATCGGCAGCAATCCGGTCGCCCAGAAGTTCACGACCGGAAGCGCCACCGCCGGCTACACGCTGGCGAGCCTCGAGATCGACTTCGCCGCCGCGGTGGGCACGCCGGCGAACCTGCGGGCGGAGCTGTGGTCGGCGACCAGCGGCGGCGCTCCGGACCAGAAGCTCGCGGGCCTCACGGTCCCGTCGACGGTCGGGGCGGGCGCGGCCGCCTTTGCCGCGCCGTCGAACACGTCGCTCGACGCGAGCACCTCGTATTTCGTGGTCGTCTACAGCAGCGGCGCCACCACCGGGTCGCTGCGGACCACGAGGACCAACAACGAGGATACGGGGAGCGCATCGGGCTGGAGCATCGGGGACACGCGCCACGGCCGTTCCGGCACTTCCTGGAGAACCAATACGATCGAGTTGAAGATCCGCGTCAACGGCGCGGTCAAGGGGGCCACCCAGTCCACCAACGCGAACCTGAGCGCCCTGACGGCGAAGAGCGCGACGAGCGCGACGGGGACGTTCTCGGCGCTCGCGCTGAGCCCGTCGACCTTCTCGGCGTCCACCCTCGCCTACACCGCCTCGGTGGCGAACACCGTCACCCATGTGAAGCTGACGCCGACGAAGGCGCACAGCGGCGCTTCCATCAAGGTCGGCAAGGGGACGAGCCTCTCGGCGGTGACCAGCGGCTCGGAGAGCACGGCCATCGCGCTGGGCGCGGCGGGCACCGACACCGCCATCAAGGTCGAGGTGACGGCGCAGGACGGCACGACGAAGCGGACCTACACCGTCACGGTGACGCGGGCGTTGGCGGCGCCCACCGGCGTGACCGTGACAGCGCACCTTGACAAGATCGAGACGACATGGACCGCCGTTCAAGGCGCCGGCTCGTACACCATTTACGTCGAAAGGGTCTCGACCGGGGTGTTGAGCTTTTGGGGTCAAGTCGCGCCGTACACGGGCGCAGGCTTGCCTGAAGAAGCCGGTTTCATCATCGCGCCCGGAGAAAAATACCGCGTCCGCATACGTGCCTGCCCCACCGGCGACTGGAGATTGACGGCAACCGGCTGCAGCGCACAAACCACCGCCGTGACCGCCACCACGCCGTCCAGCTCGCCGGCGACGCCGGCGAACTTCGTCGCGACCGCGGGGGACGACCGCATCGACGTCAACTGGGAGGCGTCGGCGGGCGCCACTGCCGGCTATGAAATCGGCATCGGCAAGGTTTCGGAGGGGGGGTTCCCGTCCTCGTGGGCCGTGACTTCGGCCACGGCCACGAGCAGCTTTTTGACCAAGCAAGGGGGGTTTGCCGCCAACGGGGTCGAGTACCAGCTCCGCATCCGCGCCTGCAAGTCCGCCGTCCCCGCCACGAATACGGGGAAGGGGTGCAGCGCCTGGAGCGCGACGCAGACCGTCACGCCGCAGGCGGCTTCCTCCGCGGACGCCCGGCTGAACGGGCTGACGGCGCACAGCAGCACCGACGGCAGCGATTTCTCCACCGCGCTGTCGATCGGCACTTTCGTCGCGGAGACCGGGAGCTACACCGCGTCGGTGGCGAACAGCGTCACGCACGTGAAGCTGACGCCAAGGACGGCGCACAGCGGCGCTTCCATCAAGGTCGGCAAGGGGACGAGCCTCTCGGCGGTGACCAGCGGCTCGGCAAGCGACGCCATCGCCCTTTCCGTGGGCGCCAACGCCATCAAGGTCGAAGTCACGGCGCAGGACGGCGCCACGAAGAAGACCTATACCGTCACCGTGACGCGGGCGACCGCGACCCAGTCCACCAACGCGAACCTGAGCGGTCTGGCGGCGAAGAGCGCGACGAGCGCGACGGGCACGTTCTCGGCGCTCGCGCTGAGCCCGTCGACCTTCTCGGCGTCCACGACCGGCTACACGGCGTCGGTGGCGAACAGCATCACGCACGTGAAGCTGACGCCGACCAAGGCGCACAGCGGCGCTTCCATCAAGGTCGGCAAGGGGACGAGCCTGACCGCCGTCACCAGCGGCTCGGAGAGCACGGCGATCGCGCTCTCGGAGGGCGCGAACGCGATCAAGGTCGAGGTCACGGCGCAGGACGGCGCCACGAAGCGGACCTACACCGTGACGGTGACCCGGGCGGCCTCGGGCACGACCCCGCCCGCCGCGACCCCCACGGTCTCGCTCTCGGCCCTGAACGACAACCCGGTGGTGGCGGAGGGCTCGGCGGCGACGATCGTGGCGACGCTGTCCGCGGCGCTCGGCAGCGACGTGGTCATTCCGGTGACGGTGACGCGGGGCTCGGCGGAGGCCGGCGACATCGGCACGCTGACCAGCATCACCGTCGCCCAGGGGTTCACCGTGGGCGCCGCCGACATCACCACGGCGCAGGACACCGACGCCGACCACGAGACCTTCACGGTCTCTCTGGGCACGCCGCTGCCCTCGTCGGTGTCGGCGGGCACGCCCAACTCGGTGACGGTGACCGTCCAGGACGACGAGGCGACCAGGGACAGCCTGGTCGGGCTGTCGCTGACGGTGGGCGGCAGCGCGGTCACGCTGAGCCCGGCCTTCAAGACGAGCACGACGAGCTACACCGGGACCGTGGCGGTCTCGGCCACCAGCGCCTCGGTCACCCCCACCTGGATCGAGGGCCACAACGTCGAGACGACGGTCGCCTCGGCGACGCCGGACTTCGACAGCATCCTGACCCAGCAGGGGTCCGCGCTCGCCTCCTCGGGCACGTCGAAGACGGTGACCCTGGCCGCGAGCGGGGCGACCTGGGTGTCGGTGACCGTCTCCGACGACACCGCGGAGACCAGCACCACCTACCGGGTGGTGCTCAACAAGCTCGCGGCGCCGTCGGCGGCGCCGACGGGCCTCGGCGTGACGGGGGGCGACGGGAAGCTGGACCTGTCGTGGACGGCGCCGTCGGGGACGGTGAGCGGCTACACGGTGCAGTACCGCCGTTCCGACGCCAGTTCCCAGAGCGTGACGGGCGACCCCGACACCGGCTACGCGGATGCCGGCCACAGCGGCACGGGCACGACCGCGGCGATCACGGGCCTGACCAACGGGGTCGCCTACACGGTGCGGGTGCAGGCCGTGAACGCGGGCGGCGGCGGCCCCTGGGCGACCGGCACGGGCACGCCCGTGGCCGCCACGACTGCCCCCACCGCGCTGACGCTGGAGGCCGGCGCGCGGCCCGGCGAAGGCGGTGCGGGGGTGTTCATCACGGCGCGGCTCAACGCGGCGGCGCCCACGGGCGGCACGGCGGTGACGCTCAGCGTCGGCAGCGCCAGCACGGCCACGGGCAGCGGCGCCGGCGCCGACTACACGCTGTCGGCGACGACCATCGCCATCGCCGCGGGGCAGACCTCGGGCAGGGTGACCCTGACCATCGTCGACGACGCGGTGGAGGAGACCGACGAGACGCTCGTGCTCAGCGCCGCGAGCACCAACCCCGTGCTGACCTCGAACACGCTCACGCTGAGCATCCAGGACAACGACGCCACGACCCCGGCGGTCTCGCTGTCGGCGGCGCCGAACCCGGTGGCGGAGGGCTCTTCGGTGACCGTGAGGGCGGATCTGTCCGCGGCGAAGAGCGCCGCTGTGTCGGTCCCGGTGACGCTGACGGCGGGCACGGCGGAGCCCGGCGACTTCGGTCCGCTGACGAGCATCGTCATCGCCGCCGGTTCCACCTCCGGCACGGGCACGATCACCACGGCGCAGGACGACGACACCGACGACGAGACCTTCACGGTGTCGCTGGGCACGCTGCCCTCGTCGGTGTCGGCGGGCGCGCCGAACTCGGTGACGGTGAGGATCGCCGACGACGACGCCCCGGGCAGGGTGCCGGCCGATGCCGGCCCGAGCGCGGGCCTGGTGCTGTCGGTGGCGACGGGCGACGGGTCGCTGGCGCTGACGTGGAACAAGCTGTGGGGGCCGAACCACAGCTACGAGGTGCAGTGGAAGGTGTCCTCGGCGCCGGACGCGGACGCGACGACGCCGGGCGACCCGTCGACCGGCTGGGTGGCGCCCGGGCGCGCGCGGGTTGTCAATGGCGTGCCCCAGACCTTGTACGCTACCGGCACGGCGTACACGATCGGGGGGCTGGCCAACGGCACGGCCTACGACGTGCGGGTGCGTCCGTTGGCCTATCCCCATGAGACCCCCGTTCGCTGGTCCACCGGCGCGGGCACGCCGCGGGCGCCGGCCCCGCCGGCGGCGCTGACGCTGGGCGTGGACCCCGTCGCCCTCGCGCATGGCGGCGCGGTGACGGTGACGGCGCGGCTGGACGCGCCGGCGAAGAAGGCGATGGAGGTGTGGTTCGACACCGCGGGCGACGGCGGCGCGGCGCGCTGGGGCCCGGACTGCGCCTGGGAGCACGGCACGGGCGCCCTGTTCGCCGCCGGCGAGCGGGAGGCGACGGTGAAGCTGTGCGCGACCGCGGCGGGCGCGGGGCGGACGATGACGGTGACGGCGGGGACGTACGACCCGGCGCTGACGGCGGCGGGCGTCAGGGTGCGGGTGCAGGGGCCGAACCCGCCGGCGGCGCTCGTCGTGGAGGCGGACCCGCAGGCCGTGGCGGCGGGCGGCACGGTGACGGTGACGGCGCGCCTCGACCGGCCGAGCGCGCCGGGCATGACGGTGCACCTCCACCTCAACGGCATCGGCGCGGCGTCGTGGGGCGCGTGCGGCGGGACCGCCGCCGCCCGGACCCTGCCCTCGCCGCTCGCCGGGCTTGCGACGGTGGAGATCCCGCCCGGCGGGCGGGAGGCGACGGCGGAGCTGTGCGTGCTGTGGGAGGCCGGGCCGCGCCTGGAGCTCGGCGCGTATGCCTACGCGCACGCGCCGCGGCTGGACGCGCCGAACCTGGCGCTGCCGGGGCCGGGGGGCCTGGGCCTGCGCGCGCTGACGGTGGCGTCGCCGGACCCGGCGCAGCGGGTGGCGCAGGGCGAGGTGGCGCTCGAGGCGAAGACCAGCAGCTACGAGGTGCGGGTGCCGCTCGCGGTGGAGCGGGTGACGGTGAAGCCGGCGGTGAAGTACGCGTCGGCGGCGGCGAAGGTGAACGGGAAGCCGGTGGACGCCGGCACGCCGGCGGTCGAGGTGGCGCTGAAGGAGGGCGAGAACCCGGTCGTCATCGAGGTGTCGGTGCCGAAGGTGCCGGCGGTGCGGAAGTACACCCTGACGGTGGTGCGCAGCGACGCGGCGAAGGAGACGGAGACGCGGGTGGTGGCGCGGCCGGCCTGCGAGGCCGGGGCGGGACCGCTGTGCGGGCTCGCGCTCACGGCCGGTTCGGGGGCGGTGGAGCTGAGCCCGGCGTTCGCGCCGGGGGTGACGTTCTACCGGGCGTCGGTGCCGGCGGGGACGGCGGGCGTGACGCTGGCGCCGCGCTGGGGCGGCGAGGCGAGCGTGTTCGCGGGCTCGCGCTGGGGCGCGGCGACCTTCACGCGCCCGGCGCGGGTGCGGCCCTCGGGCACGGCGGTCGCGCTGGCGCTGGCGCCGGACGGCGGCACGACCGAGCTGTGGGTGATGGCGGTCGGTTCAAGCGGCCGGAAGACCTACCGCATCGACGTGACCGGGATGCCGGCCGCGGTCGCGGTGTCGCTGGCGGCCGCCCCGAACCCGGTGGCCGAGGGGTCGCCGGTCACGGTGACGGCGGTGCTGGCGAAGGCGCTGGCGGCGGACGTGGCGATCCCGCTCACCGTGACCCGGGGCACGTCGGAGGACGGGGACCACGGGACGCTCGCGTCGGTCACGGTGCCCGCCGGCGGCACGTCGGCCTCGGGCACGATCGCGACGAACGACGACGGCGACGGGGACGACGAGACGTTCACGGTGGCGCTGGGCAGCCTGCCTTCGGGGCTGAGCGCGGGCGCGTCGTCCTCGGTGGAGGTGACGATCACCGACGACGGGGCGCAGCAGCAGCAGCAGGCGTCCTCGGACGCGGCGCTGAGCGCCCTGACCGGGAGCACGAGCGGGGACGGCGCGTCGTTCGACGGCGCGCTCGCGCTGAGCCCGGCGTTCTCGCCGGCGACCGCGAGCTACGCCGCGCGGGTGCCGCACGGCGCGACCCACGCCAGGCTGACGCCGACGGCGAACGACGCGGGCGCGGCGGTCAGGGCCGGCAGGGGGACGAGTCTGTCCGCGGTGGCGGCCGGCGGGTCGAGCGGCGCGATCGCGCTCGCGGTGGGCGACAACGCGCTCGCGGTCGAGGTCACGGCGGCCGACGGGACGGTGAGGACCTACGCGGTGACGGTGGCGCGCGCGGGTCCGCCGCTGACGGCGTCGTTCGAGGGGGTCCCGGCCGAGCATGACGGTGCGGCGGCGTTCTGGCTGAAGGTGCGCTTCAGCGAGGCGCTGGGCGAGGGCGCGGTGGCGCCGGTCCCGGCGTCGTTCGGGGTGCGCGCCGGCCAGGCGAGGCAGGTGGAGCGCATCGAGGCGGGCCTGTGGCGGGTGAAGGTGAAACCCGATGCGTGGCGCGACGTGACGGTGACGCTGGCGCCGCCGGCGGGCTGCGCCGAAGCCGGCGCGGTGTGCGCGTCCGGCGGGCGGGCGCTCGCGAACGCGCCGTCCGCGCGGGTCGGCGGCCCGGTGCGCATCCGGATCGCGGACGGCAAGGCGCGCGAGGGGAAGGACGAGAGCCTGGACTTCGCGGTGACGCTGAACCGGGCGGCGGCGCACGAGGTGTCGGTGGACTACGCAACCGAGAACGGCACGGCGACGGCGGGCGAGGACTACACGGCCGCGTCGGGCACCCTGACCTTTGCGGCGGGCGAGACGTCGCACACGGTGCGCGTCCCCATCCTCGACGACGCCATCGACGAGGGGAAGGAGACGTTCGTGCTCCGGCTGTCGAACCCGCGGGGGGCGTATCTGCGGGGGATGCACCGGGAGGCGACGGGGACCATCCGCAACGACGACCCGCTCCAGAAGATGGTGCTGTCGCGCATCGGGCGCACGGTGGCGGGGCAACTGACGGACGCGGTCTCGGGGAGGCTCGAGGGCCTCGCGCCGGGGGCGCACGCGACGCTCGCGGGCCAGAGCCTCGACCTCTCGAAGGCCGATGACGCCCAGGCGCTCGCCGAGGCGGTGACCGGGCTCGCCCGCGCGCTCGGCGCGGAGGAGACGGCGCCGGCGGGCGACAGCGGCCCGTTCGCGCGCCTCGGTCCGGGCGGCGGCTGGAACGACCCCGCCGCCTCGGCGCCCGGGCGCTCGGTGACGGGGCGCGAGCTGCTGCTCGGGAGCGCGTTCCACGTGGCCCCGCAGCGCGAGGGCGCGGGTCCCGGTCTCGCCGCGTGGGGGCGCGTCGCGCACGGGCGCTTCGACGGCGAGGAGGACTCGGACGCGGGCGCCACGCGCATCGACGGCGAGGTCCTGACCGGCACCCTGGGGGCGGACGCGGAGTGGGACCGCGCGCTCGCGGGCGTCGCGGTGAGCTTGAGCGAGGGCGACGGGACGTTCGACCAGCCCGGGGTGGACGAGGGCACGTTCGAGAGCACGCTCACCACGGTGAGCCCGTACCTGCGCCTGAAGCTCACCGAGCGGGTCTCGGCCTGGGGCCTCGCGGGCTTCGGCACCGGCGCGATGACCATCGTGCAGGACGCGCGGACGAATCCTGAGCGGGCGAGGACGGTCACGAGGACCGACTTGCGTCTGCGCATGGGCGCGGTGGGGGCGCGGGGCGCGCTGCTCGAGCCCGGCGAGGCGGGCGGCATGGACCTCGCGCTCAAGGCCGACGCGTTCCTCGTGCGCATGGACTCGGAGAAGGCGGCGAACTCCGCGGCGACGCAGGCCGGCGCGAGCCGGGTGCGCCTCGTGCTCGAAGGCGGGCGGTCCTTCGCGCTCGGCGAGGGCGCCACCTTGCGGCCCTCGCTCGAGCTGGGCTTGCGCCACGACGGCGGCGACGCCGAGACCGGGACAGGGGTCGAGGTGGGCGGCGGCGTCGCCTTCACCGACGCGGCCTCCGGATTCAGCATCGAGGCGCGGGCGCGGGTGCTCGCGGCCCACGCGGACTCGGGCTACGAGGAGTGGGGGATGAGCGCGAGCGCGCGGCTCGGCCCGGGCGCGCACGGGCGCGGGCTCTCGTTCTCGCTCTCGCCCACGCTGGGCGCGGCGTCGAGCGCGGCGGAGCGGCTGTGGGGCGCGCGCGATGCGCGCGGTCTCGCGCCGGACGGGGAGTTCCAGCCCGCGCGGGGCCTCCAGGGCGAGATGGGCTACGGGCTGCCCGTGCTCGGCGGGCGCTTCACCGGCACGCCGAACGCAGGCTTCGGGCTCGCCGACGGCGGCGCGCGCGACTGGCGCCTCGGCTGGCGGCTCACGTCCGCGGTGCCCGGCGACCCCGGCTTCGAGGTCAATCTCGACGCGACGCGCCGCGAGGCCGCGAACGACGCCGCGCCCGAGCACGGGGTGATGCTGCGGTCGCTGATCCGGTGGTGAGGGGCGGCGATGGGTTCGACCCTTGCGGCGGGCGGTATGCCCGGCCCGCCGCAAGGGTCTCATCAGGCGCGGGCGCCTTCCACAGCACCTTGCCGACGATGTGGACCTCGTCGGCCGGGCGCTCGTAGGGCGGGTAGTCGGGATGGGCGGAGACGAGGCGCAAGGCGCCTTCGGCGGTGAGCGCCTCGACGCGCTTGACCACCAGCCCCGTGCCGTCCCAGAGCACGAAGAGCTCGCCCGGGGCCGGGACGGTGCGCGCGGTGTCGACGAAGATGCGGTCGCCGTCCTGGGGCGCGGACCCGGGCGGCTCGGAGCGGCTGTGGGCGATGCCGGAGGCTCAGGGGCTGAGAGCGGCGGACGGCGATGCGGCCCGGTCGGGGCGGCTGGACGCGGAGGTGGGCTACGGCATGGCGGTGTTGGGCGGGCGCTTCACCGGGACGCCGAACCTCGGGTTCGGGGTGTCGGACAGCGCGCGGGAGTACCGCATGGGCTGGCGGCTCGCCTCGGTGGCGTCAGGCTTCGAGCTCAGTCTCGACGCCACGCGCCGGGTGGAGACGGCGGACGGCGGCGGGCCGCCCGAGCACGGAGTGATGCTGGGCGGAACCGTTCGCTGGTAGGGGCCGGCAACGCGAGCCCGCCTCGACAAGCCGGGCGGGTAGTCCAACAGCGGTTTCCTCACTGCCGGCTTCCCTCGGAGGGAGAAGGAGCAAGTCGACGAGAGGTCCTGGGAGAAGGACGGGCGGACACCTTCTCCCAGGCTTCCCGGCACTCGCGCCGATGACCGCCGTGAAAGACCCGCCCGATCCCTCGATAACGAACAAGGCATTGCTTCAGCCGGTTGTCGCGCCCCCCGGCGCCGCTGCCGGCCGGGAATCCCGGGAAAGGAGCATCCGCGATGACTGACGAGCAGACCCGCCTCAACGGCCGGGCTGGCGACGGCGCCATGAGCCGGCGCGCTTTCCTGACACGCGCCATGGCCCTGGGCGTTGCGGCAGCGGCCGGGTCCACGCTGCCCTGGAGCGCGGCGGCAGCCGCCTCGGCCGCGGACGACGACCTGTTCCTGATCGGGTTGGAGGAACACTATGCGGCTCCCGAGCTTCTGAGGCTTAACGGCATCAAGCTTCCGAATCCGAAGTTCATCGAGGTCATCACCGACGTGGCCGCCGGCCGCATCGCGGCCATGGACGAGGCGGGCATCGGCATGCAGGTCCTTTCGGCGATGACGCCGGGCGCGCAGGAGCTGCCCGGCGCCGAGGGCGTCGATTT
This sequence comes from uncultured Binatia bacterium (SeqCode), assembly GCA_965204505.1. GTDB lineage: Bacteria > Desulfobacterota > Binatia > UBA9968 > JAJDTQ01 > JAJDTQ01. The sequence goes on along the minus strand of CBDBFB010000003.1, from coordinate 1,039,386 downwards.
CGCCCGCGCCATCAACGCCTGGATCGCAAGGGAGGTCATCCCGGCCTACCCGGATCGTTTCCGCGCCTTCGCCGCGCTGCCGATGCGCGAGCCGCAAGCAGCCGCGGACGAGCTCGAGCGGGCCGTCCGCGATGACGGCCTGGTCGGCTGCATGACCTATGGAGCCATCGGCGGCAGGTTCCTCGACGACGCCGCCTTCGAGCCCGTGCTGGCCCGGGCCGAAGCGCTCGGAGCGCCCGTCTACATCCACCCGGCTTCTCCGTCGCCGGAGATCATGGACCTCTACTACTCGGGGCTGGGGGACGACTGGGTCAGCAAGATCCTCGGCGGTCCGGGCTACGGCTGGCACCAGGAAGTGGCCCTGCAATGCCTGCGGATGATCGTCAGCGGGGTTTTCGACAAGTTCCCCGACCTCCAGGTCATCGTCGGCCACATGGGCGAAGGGCTTCCCTTCTACTACTGGCGGTTCGGAGGCGATCTGGCCAAGGCCACGAAAAGAAGGCTGAAAAAACCCGTCCAGCAGTATCTCCACGACAACTTCTGGATGACCACCAGCGCGTTCTTCCGCGAGGAACTGTTGACGCTGCTCCTGTCCGTGATGGGCGAGGACCGCGTGATGTTCGCGGTCGACTATCCGTTCGCCGGGAACAAGGCCGGCGCGGACTGGCTTCGTTCGCTGGACCTCCCCCGGCCCACGAAGGAAAAGATCGCGCACGGCAACGCCAGGAAGCTCCTCGGCCTGGGTCCGGGCTGATGGGACCCTCGCGCCCCGGCGCGACCAGCAGTCGGAAATGCTGATGAAGGCCACATGCTCCGGCGGGCCTGTCTGTTCCAGAATTTCCCACCGGCTCCCCCACGCCCAGGCGACTGCCGCCCACACTTCAGCAGCGGTGAGTGAAAGGTTTGCGGAAATACGAACCCAAGGTTTCATCTCTCGACCCTACGATATTCCGTAAGCGTAACGAACACCCCATCTTCCTAACCCCGAGTATGAGGGGGTAGGCTGGCCCTCCAACCAGAGGAAGGAGGGCAAGGCAATGGATGATGTCGAACGGGGTGTCGAGGAGGAGCTGGACCGGGAGGCGGCGGCGGGCGGGGATACGGAGGTTGTCCGGCCGCCGGCGACGGCTGGGGATCGGAGATGGACGGACGAGGGTAAGCGTAACGAACACCCCATCTTCCTAACCCCGAGTATGAGGGGGTAGGCTGGCCCTCCAACCAGAGGAAGGAGGGCAAGGCAATGGATGATGTCGAACGGGGTGTCGAGGAGGAGCTGGACCGGGAGGCGGCGGCGGGCGGGGATACGGAGGTTGTCCGGCCGCCGGCGACGGCTGGGGATCGGAGATGGACGGACGAGGAGAAGGCGCAGGTGGTCCGGGAGTGTTGCTGGCCTGGAGTGAAGGTGGGGGAAGTGGCGCAACGCCACGGGTTGTCGGTCAGTCAGGTGAGCGCATGGCGAAAGCTGGCACAGCGGGGCAGGCTGACGCCGCCGGGTTCGGGGGCGGCGGGAAGCCTGGCTGAGGCTGGGGCGGAGCGGAGCCAGGCAGGGGGCAAGGCTGGGGTGGCGGCGCCCGGGAGCGTTCCTGCCTTCGCCGAGTTGGAGGTGGTGGAGGAGACAACGGCGGTGGGTTCGGTGTCGATCGAGGCGCGGGGAGTGACGGTACGGCTTGAGGGAGCCATCGGCGCGGTGCGGATCGCCGAGATAGCCTCGGCGCTGCGGGGTCTGCGATGACAGCTCCGGGGTCGGGGACGCGGGTGGTGGTGGCGACGAGGCCTGTGGACTTCCGCAAGGGCCATGACGGGTTGGCGGCGGTGGTGGAGCAGGAGCTGGGACTGGACCCGTACAGCGGGGTGGCGGTGGTGTTCCGGCCGCGGCGGCTGGACCGGGTGAAGGTGCTGTGGTGGGACGGGACGGGGCTGGTGTTGGCGTCGAAGCGTCTGGAGCAGGGGCGGTTTGCGTGGCCCGGGGTGCGGGACGGGGTGATGCGGCTTACGGGGGCGCAGTTCGAGGCGTTGTTCGAAGGGCTGGACTGGCGTCGGGCGTGGGCGCCGCGGGTGCGGCGGCCGCGTACGGCGGCGGGGTGAGCGGAGGCGTTTTTTGTTGCTAAGTGCCTGATTTTGTGATACTATTCTTGTCATGGAGGTCAACCTCGGCAAGGCCGGTCTCTCATCCCTCGCGCCGTCCTTGCGGGCGCTGTTCGAGGGACAGCAGGCGGCCATGGAGGCGCTTCGCACCGAGAACGCTTCCCTCTCCGACCGCAACCACCATCTCGAAGACCTGAACCATCATCTTGAAGACGTGAACCGCCGCCTCGAGCACCTGGTGCGGGAGCTCAACCGGGCGGTGTACGGCAAGAAGTCCGAAAAGCTCCATCCCGACCAGTTGCAACTGGCGTTCGAGGACCTCGAAGCGGCCGTGGCCGAGGCGAAGGAATCCGCGCCGGCGCCGGCCAGGGGGACGCCTCGCCGGAAGCGTTCGGCTCCCGAGCGCAACATCGGCCATCTGCCCGCTCATCTGCCCCGGTCAGAGGAGGTGATCGAGCCCGAGAGCACGCAGTGTCCATGCGGCTGCGGCGAGATGACCCGCATAGGCGAGGACCGCACCGAGCGGCTGGACATCGTGCCGGCGCAACTCCAGGTGATCGTCACGGTGCGGCCCAAGTACGCTTGCCGGGTGTGCCAGGAAGGGGTCACCCAGGCCGAGGCGCCGGCGCACCTGATCGAGGGCGCGCTGCCGACCGAAGGGGCCATCGCCCACGTGCTGGTGTCGAAGTACGCCGACCACTCTCCGCTCTACCGCCAGTCCCGGATCTACGCCCGCTCGGGGGTCGATCTGCACCGCTCGACGCTGGCCGGGTGGGTGGGCGCGGCGGCGTTCCACCTCAAGCCGGTGGTGGACCGGCTGGCCTCGCACCTGAAGGGGTCGGGGAAGCTGTTCATGGACGAGACCCGGGCTCCGGTCCTCGACCCCGGCCGGGGCAGGACCAAGACGGGGTGGCTGTGGGCGCTGGCCCGCGACGACCGAAGCTGGGGCGGCCCGGACCCGCCCGGGGTGGTGTACTTCTACGCCCCGGGGCGCGGCGGCGAGCACGCGGAGACCTTCCTCAAGGGGTTCAAGGGCATCCTGCAGGTGGACGGCTATGCCGGCTACAACCGGCTTGCGGGCCCGGACTGGCAGGTGCGCCTGGCGTACTGTTGGGGGCATTCCAGGCGGAAGGTCCACGATGTCTTCGACAGCGACCGCTCCGGGATCGCGGCCGAGGGGCTGCGGCGGATCGCGGAGTTCTACGCCATCGAGGACGGGATCCGCGGCGCCTCGGCCGAACACCGCCTTGCCGAACGCCGGAGCCGGACCGCGCCCCTGGTCGAGGAGTTCGGCGCGTGGCTTACGGAACAACGCGCGCGGCTCTCGGCCAAGTCCCGCCTGGGCGAGGCGCTGGCCTACATCGCCCGGCACTGGGACGGCCTGCTGGTGTTCCTCGAAGACGGGCGCGTCGAGATGGACACCAACTGCGTGGAGAACCTCATCCGCCCGCTGGCCCTGAACCGCAAGAACGCCCTGTTCGCCGGCCACGACGAAGGCGCCGCCGCCTGGGGCCGCATCGCCTCGCTGGTCGAGACCGCCAAGTTGAACGGGGTCGAACCCTACGCCTATCTCAAGGCTACCCTCAAGGCCATCGCCTCGGGGCATCGCGCCTCACGCATCGACGAGCTCCTCCCCTGGGCCTTCACCCCCGACTCTCGCTGAAAGTCAACGTGCCCCAGCGGCAACGCTTACGGACGAGGAGAAGGCGCAGGTGGTCCGGGAGTGTTGCTGGCCTGGAGTGAAGGTGGGGGAAGTGGCGCAACGCCACGGGTTGTCGGTCAGTCAGGTGAGCGCATGGCGAAAGCTGGCACAGCGGGGCAGGCTGACGCCGCCGGGTTCGGGGGCGGCGGGAAGCCTGGCTGAGGCTGGGGCGGAGCGGAGCCAGGCAGGGGGCAAGGCTGGGGTGGCGGCGCCCGGGAGCGTTCCTGCCTTCGCCGAGTTGGAGGTGGTGGAGGAGACAACGGCGGTGGGTTCGGTGTCGATCGAGGCGCGGGGAGTGACGGTACGGCTTGAGGGAGCCATCGGCGCGGTGCGGATCGCCGAGATAGCCTCGGCGCTGCGGGGTCTGCGATGACAGCTCCGGGGTCGGGGACGCGGGTGGTGGTGGCGACGAGGCCTGTGGACTTCCGCAAGGGCCATGACGGGTTGGCGGCGGTGGTGGAGCAGGAGCTGGGACTGGACCCGTACAGCGGGGTGGCGGTGGTGTTCCGGCCGCGGCGGCTGGACCGGGTGAAGGTGCTGTGGTGGGACGGGACGGGGCTGGTGTTGGCGTCGAAGCGTCTGGAGCAGGGGCGGTTTGCGTGGCCCGGGGTGCGGGACGGGGTGATGCGGCTTACGGGGGCGCAGTTCGAGGCGTTGTTCGAAGGGCTGGACTGGCGTCGGGCGTGGGCGCCGCGGGTGCGGCGGCCGCGTACGGCGGCGGGGTGAGCGGAGGCGTTTTTTGTTGCTAAGTGCCTGATTTTGTGATACTATTCTTGTCATGGAGGTCAACCTCGGCAAGGCCGGTCTCTCATCCCTCGCGCCGTCCTTGCGGGCGCTGTTCGAGGGACAGCAGGCGGCCATGGAGGCGCTTCGCACCGAGAACGCTTCCCTCTCCGACCGCAACCACCATCTCGAAGACCTGAACCATCATCTTGAAGACGTGAACCGCCGCCTCGAGCACCTGGTGCGGGAGCTCAACCGGGCGGTGTACGGCAAGAAGTCCGAGAAGCTCCATCCCGACCAGTTGCAACTGGCGTTCGAGGACCTCGAAGCGGCCGTGGCCGAGGCGAAGGAATCCGCGCCGGCGCCGGCCAGGGGGACGCCTCGCCGGAAGCGTTCGGCTCCCGAGCGCAACATCGGCCATCTGCCCGCTCATCTGCCCCGGTCAGAGGAGGTGATCGAGCCCGAGAGCACGCAGTGTCCATGCGGCTGCGGCGAGATGACCCGCATAGGCGAGGACCGCACCGAGCGGCTGGACATCGTGCCGGCGCAACTCCAGGTGATCGTCACGGTGCGGCCCAAGTACGCTTGCCGGGTGTGCCAGGAAGGGGTCACCCAGGCCGAGGCGCCGGCGCACCTGATCGAGGGCGCGCTGCCGACCGAAGGGGCCATCGCCCACGTGCTGGTGTCGAAGTACGCCGACCACTCTCCGCTCTACCGCCAGTCCCGGATCTACGCCCGCTCGGGGGTCGATCTGCACCGCTCGACGCTGGCCGGGTGGGTGGGCGCGGCGGCGTTCCACCTCAAGCCGGTGGTGGACCGGCTGGCCTGGCGCCTGAGACAGTCGGGGAAGCTGTTCATGGACGAGACCCGGGCTCCGGTCCTCGACCCCGGCCGGGGCAGGACCAAGACGGGGTGGCTGTGGGCGCTGGCCCGCGACGACCGAAGCTGGGGCGGCCCGGACCCGCCCGGGGTGGTGTACTTCTACGCCCCGGGGCGCGGCGGCGAGCACGCGGAGACCTTCCTCAAGGGGTTCAAGGGCATCCTGCAGGTGGACGGCTATGCCGGCTACAACCGGCTTGCGGGCCCGGACTGGCAGGTGCGCCTGGCGTACTGTTGGGGGCATTCCAGGCGGAAGGTCCACGATGTCTTCGACAGCGACCGCTCCGGGATCGCGGCCGAGGGGCTGCGGCGGATCGCGGAGTTCTACGCCATCGAGGACGGGATCCGCGGCGCCTCGGCCGAACACCGCCTTGCCGAACGCCGGAGCCGGACCGCGCCCCTGGTCGAGGAGTTCGGCGCGTGGCTTACGGAACAACGCGCGCGGCTCTCGGCCAAGTCCCGCCTGGGCGAGGCGCTGGCCTACATCGCCCGGCACTGGGACGGCCTGCTGGTGTTCCTCGAAGACGGGCGCGTCGAGATGGACACCAACTGCGTGGAGAACCTCATCCGCCCGCTGGCCCTGAACCGCAAGAACGCCCTGTTCGCCGGCCACGACGAAGGCGCCGCCGCCTGGGGCCGCATCGCCTCGCTGGTCGAGACCGCCAAGTTGAACGGGGTCGAACCCTACGCCTATCTCAAGGCTACCCTCAAGGCCATCGCCTCGGGGCATCGCGCCTCACGCATCGACGAGCTCCTCCCCTGGGCCTTCACCCCCGACTCTCGCTGAAAGTCAACGTGCCCCAGCGGCAACGCTTACGATATTCCCCGGCGGCGCCCGCATCACTGAAGGCGCCGGAGGGGCGGCGTTACAGCGAACCTCACGCCCGCCGCATCTCATCCTGCCTGCATGCGAGCCTGCGCCACTGCCTCGTCCGACCCAACAAGATCATCGATGCGGTCAGCTATCCGTTGCGCGGGCTCCCGAAGCTGCTCCACCGTCCAGTCCGCGGCGTACCCCTCCGTCACATCGCCGGGCCGCGCGTGGTTCACCAGCCGCTTCGTCAACGACCGTGGCAGCATCAGTTCCCGCTCCGCCACCGTGATGAAGGAGTTGCGCAGCGCGTGAAACCAGAACTTGGCGCCGCCCGCCCGCCCGATGGCCTCGTAGTACGCCTGAAACTCCTCCACGTGCCCCGACTCGCTTGACCGCGACGGGAACGCCCAGCCGTGAAGCTTCTCGGGCATCGCGTTGACCTCCGTCCGCCGCCGCGCCAGAATCTCCCCGAGTTGGCGCGTCACCGGCAGCTCCAGCGGTACTCCGGTCTTCGTCTCCTCCACCCGGAAGAGCCCCTTGTCCAGGTCCACCCGCTCCCACCGAAGCGCCAGGATCTCTCCCCGCCGCATCCCCGTGTAGAGCCCGAACAGGAACGCGTCCCGGCGCACCGGGTTCCCCACCACTGCCTCTATCCCCTTGCGCCAGCACGGCAGCACCTCCGCCGGTGACGATATCCGCTTCCTCGTCTTCCGGTGGTAGCGTCCCCCGCCCGCAAGCCATTGCTCCACGGGGTTCCGAAGACCCTCGTGGTCCACGCACGGCCGCCGGTACACCGAGCGCAGGAACGACAGACACTGGTTGGCGGGCATCTCCCCGTGCCGCTCCGTGAGAAGCCGGAAGCGGCCCTCCACGTCCCGGCGAGTGATGGAATCGAGGGGGCGGGAGAGCCAGTCGCCGAGATACAGCTCCGCATACCGCCGATAGCCCCGCTCCGTGCTCTCGGCCCAGCCGTGGCCGGCCTTCATGTAGTCCTCGCACGCCTCTCCGAGCCTCGGCAGCCCCCGCGCCTCGGCACGCTCTCCCGCGGGGTCCTCGCCCGAGGCTACGCGCCCCAGAAGCTCCTGCGCCCGCCGCCTTGCCTGGTCCGGAGTCATCCGCCCGGCGCGGCCCACCACCACCCGCTTGTTGGGCGCCTTGCGCCCGCCGTCGCCGGCGCGGTAGTTTACAAGGTAAGCCTTTGCGCCCGAGGGATGAACGCGCACACCGAAGCCCACAAGCTTGTCGTCCCAGGCGATCCAGGGCTTGTCTTCGGGATCGAGAGAATCTACGGTCCTCTTGGTCAGGGTGAGCTTGACCCTGGCGGTGTTCTTTGCGGAGACGTGTCGTGTTTCCATCGGGGCATCATGCCAACAGTCAACCCGAAAGTCAACACAAGAGAAGAAAACGAGGCGCACTGGAGCACACCGCCGGCTTGCTTTGGCAGTATGTTTTTCATCGTGAAACCGATGAGTTATGTGACTATTGGCGATGACAACGCATGCTAGCGTGTCGGTGTCAAACTAGAGACAGGCGGGTTTGAAACCCGGCCCCTACAACCGGACCTTCTTGCGGCCTAAGCGCTCCTGGACACCGATTCCTGCCGTGCGTCCCAGCGCCTTCCCGCCGCTGCCACACACCGCTCGACGTCCTCGCCCAGCAGCAAACGGTCTTCCACGAGCGTCGTGGCCGCCGCGCGGATTGCATCCAGGTACGCCTCCCGGGACGGGTAACGCGCTTCAATGGATGGCCGCGGGTCGCCTTGTGCGGCACGCTCTTCCTCCGTTTCCGCAAAGGGAAGGGCGCTGCCGACGATACCCGCCATCACCTCCGAGTCCTTGCGCAGGTTCCAGCCCGCGTATGTCCCCAAAGGCGCGGATACCTCGGGCACTCGCACGCCGGCGCTCTCGTTGCCGTCGGCGTCCACCGAGGGCACCAGCACTGGATACTCGCGGGTCCGGTCCTCCACCGGCGGTTCGCGGGAGATGACGCCGTTCGTGAAGTCCGGCCCGCGGTCCAGGTGGTAGAACGCGTGAGGCTCGGGACAGGCGGTTCCCGGCACGGCCGGGAAACCGGCCCGGAAGGCGTCGCCGGTGACGAGCCGTCCGTCGGCGCGCGTGGGGATGCGGCTTGCGGGAGGCGTGACGCCGTCGGCGACCCACTGGTCCAGGGCGCTCAGCAGAGCGCGCAGGATCGGATTGGCCGGCAGCGGGTTCAGCGGGTATCGCGGCACGCCGCCTTCCAACGCGGCGGCCGCGTCGTTGTGCTGCAGGGACGAGAGCAGGTAGACGCGGGTGTTCTCGTGCTCCGGCAGGTCGTTGCCGCGGGGGTCGGTGTGGACCAGGGAGCCGCGCCGCTGCCAGTACTCGGTGGCGGTCTGGGTGTGGATGACGACGGGGTCGGTTTCCGGCCGTTTCAGGACCGCGTCCTGCTCGCCGGTGAACGGGTCTTCGGTGCGGCCGTAGGCGAAGGGGAACTCCTCGGACGGATAGAGGTGGTCTTCGTGCTGGCGCGGATAGCGGTCGGGCTGGGCGAAGCGGTAGTTGAGCTTGAGCCGCCCGCCGCCGGCCACGTGGGAGAACACGCCGTCGAAGATGCGCCGGCCGCTGTCCGAGACGTTGAACCCCTCGTAGACGAACCCGCGCAGGAAGCGGCCGCTCTGGGAGCGGCCCCAACCGTAGGCTTTCTCGATGCCCGACGACCCTTCGCGCAGCGGGTTGGCCTGTCCGGCCGCGTCCTCGTCGGCGTAGCGCAGGAAGTCGAGCAGGTCGCGCACGCCGGCGAACCCCAGCCCGAGCACCAGCGGGTCCTTTGCCGTGTAGATGAGCTCGTAGATCCAGCCGGGCCGGAAGCCCCCGGGCAAGTGACATCTCGTGTCCGACGGCCAGGCGTTGCCGGCCGCGTCCACGGAGGCGAATCGCCAGTCGCTGGCGGGGACGGGCTCGCGCGCGTCCTGCTGCAACCGCCGGCAGGTGAGGGTGGCCGCATCGGTGCTCGGGTTCACGGCCGGACAGGGCCGGATGTAGTCGTGGCCGCCCACGGACACCGTCGTCACGCCGGGCTCCTCGATGATGAATTCCGCCCGCAGAGGTCCCGTGACCGGCCCGTCCGGTCCGGCGGCCACGGGCAGCTCCATGGTCAGGCGTCCGTCTCCCGGCAGCAGGTCTCCCTGCCACCCGCACCACACCACGGTGTAGCCCCGGCGCATCAGGAAGCCGTGGCCGACATCCTCGGCGATGCGTGGATCGTTGTTGGGCGGGGCGTCGTTGAAGAACTGCAGCGCCCGCTTGTTGCCGCGGTTGTTGACGTCGTAGAGCAGCCGCTTGTTGCCGCGGTTCATGTCCACGGGCTTGATGATGAAGAACTCCGTCGAGTACTCCACGAGGCCGCGGCCGTCCGCGGGCGCCAGCGTCAGGTCCACGATGTCGCGGTTGGCGGTCAGCCGCGGGTCGATGGCGAACCTAGCCCGTCCCTTGATCCGTTCGTAGGCGCCGGCGGGGCCGAAGTCGGCTCCTTCGGCGAAGGGCGCGCGCTCTTCGATGTTCAGGGTGATGTTCATGGGCATCCTCGTGGTGGTATTTCCGGCTCCCGCCGCCGGTGAAAACGGTCCGGCTTTCTCGGCTGCTCAACGCAGATGGTCGTGCAAGCTCAGCAGGCGTCTTCCGGCGAACGCGATGACGAACGACACCGCGATCAGGATCACCGAGAGGGCGTAGGCCACGCCCACCTCGCCCTCGTGGTACTGGGTCCAGATGAGGGTGCTGATGACCGTGTTCTCGGACGACGCCAGCAGCACCGCGGCCGAAAGCTCGCGGATGCTGTGCAGCGCCACCCACAGCCACAGGCTTACCAGAGCCGGCAGCAGGATCGGCATGATGACCTTCCTCAGGGTCGTGCGGAACGACGCGCCGCAGGTGTAGGAGGCCTCCTCCAGCTCCTTGTGGATCTGCACCTGGGAGGCGATCATGGTGCGCGAGCCGTAGGACAGGTAGCGCGTGATGTGGGCGATGGCGATGATCCAGATGGTGCCGTAAAGGCCGATGGGGATCGACAGGTAGACCAGGATGAGCGCCAGTCCGATGATGACCGACGGCACCGCGATGGGCGTGAAGGTGGCGAGGTTGAGGACCGAGCTCAGCCGTCCCGGGAAGCGGACGACGATCCACGCGGCCACGGTGCAGATGACCGCCGTGACCGTGGCGGCGGTGAAGACCACCACGCCGGTGTTCCAGAAGACGCCCAGAAAGTCCTCGTCCTCGAAGGTCGTGTAGTAGTTGTCCAGCGACAACTGCTCCACCAGTTCCCAGGACGGCGGCTGGTAGTAGTACAGCAGGCTGCCCCAGGCCAGCACGATGACCGGCAGGACGATGGCGAGGATCATGTATCCGCTGAAGAACGCGGTCCCGGCCCAGCGCCAGAGCCCCAGGTCGATGATGGACGGGCGGTACCCCCGCCCGGTGATGGTGGTGTACTTCTCGCCGGTGCCGAGGACCTTGAGGTAGAAGTAGACGAGGATGGCGCTCAGCACCAGCACGAAGGCCGCCAGGGCGCTGGCGATGCCGTAGTCCGGCAGGTCGCCGGTGGGAGGGTGGACCGCCCAGAAGATCTTGGTGCTGAACACCAGGATGCCGGCCTGGAGGCCGATGACGCCGGGGATCTCGAAGGCCTCGATGGCGATGATGAAGAACCAGATGAGGGCCGCGAAGAACGCCGGATAGACCAGCGGCAGGGTGACCCGGCGGAAGGTGGCGTACCAGGTGGCGCCCGACACCAGGCTCGCGTCCTCGAAGGCCGGGTCGAGGTTGCGGATGGAGGGAGCCAGGATCAGGAACACGGTGGGCACCATGGAAAGGCCCATGACGAAGGACATGCCGAACAGGGTGAAGACGTTGAGCGGGCCTTCGTCGCCCTCGATGCCCAGCAGGCCCCGCAGCACGATGTTGATGAGGCCGATCTTGGGGTCCAGCAGGCGTTCCCACCCCAGCGCCGAAATCATCGGCGGGATCGCCATGGGGATCAGGATGAGGCCGTACATCATGTTCCGGCCCGGTGTGTTGGTGCGTTCCACCAGCCATGCTAGTGGGAAGGCGAAGAAGAACCCCACGGCGATGGCGCCGGCGCCGAACAGCAGCGTGTTGGACAGTAGTTCGTAGGTGCCGGGATCGAGGTAGACTTCCAGGTAGTTTTCGATGGTGTATTCGGCGACGTGGGCCAGGGGCTCGGCCTGGAACGACGTCAACGCCACCATCGCCACGGGCGCCAGCACCAGCCACATCACCACCAGCAGGGTGGCCCATGACAGGATTGACCGTTCGTTGAATCGCGAGGCGATGGTCTCCCACGACCACGGTTTGACGCTGATGGCTTTGTCGGGGGGCATATCGATAGCGGGATGAGACGTAGCGCGGCCCGCGCGGGTCGGCGACTCGCGCGGGCCGTCCTCACGCCATCCTGCTTGCTACTTGCCCACGAAGATCTTGCGGAGCTTGTTCTGCCAGACCTTCTCCTGCCGCGCCATTTTCACGGTGGTGGCCGTGGGTACGACGCGGGACTTCGAAGCCGCCAGAAGCTTGCCGGTCTCGCTCTGCGATTCCAGGCTGGTCAACGCCCGGAAGGAGTGTTTCTCCATGATCTGTCCAGCCTCCGGCGTGGCAAGCCAGCCGGCCATCAGCTTCGCGGCGTTGGGGTTGGCCACCTTGTTGACCGCGTAGGAGTAGAAGTTCAGCACCGGCGTGACGTTCAGCCAGACGTAGTCGATGGGGGCCTTCTTGAGCACCTTCGCGGTCAGCACCCGGTTCAGGTGGATGGGGCCGATCAACGCCTGGCCCGAGACGATGGCCTCGATGACCTGGGCGCCGCCTCGCGGGGTCATGATAGGTTCCTGGGCCTTGAGCTTGGTGGCCAGGTCCAGCACCTTTTCCTCGCCCCAGACCTTAGGCAGGTACTGGAACGGGTGACCGCGGGCGATCAATACGAGCTTGCGCCCCTTCCACTTGGGATCCGCCATGCCCTCCCAGGTGGTGGGCACCTGGTCCCGGGAGAGCTTCTTGGTGTTGTAGGCCATCACGTACACCAGGTCGAACCAGGGGACGAAACGGTTCTCGAAAAGGATTCCCTTCTGCGGCACTCCGAAGGTCTTGGCGTAGTCGACCTGCTGCACCAGCCCGGCGTCCAGCAGCGGCTGCCCCGAGGCGGTGGTGGTCTGAGCCACCTCGATGGTGGCGTTGCCGACCTTGGTCTCGGTGAGGATCCGGCTCGCGGCGTTGGAACCGGTGGAGGGGATGACCTTCGCCTTGACCCCCGGGAAACGCTTGTTGAAGCCCTTTTGCAGGGCCTTGAGGGCCTTGGGCGGCATGCCCGCCGCCATCAGCACCTTGCCTTCCTTCTTGGCCGCCTCGTGCAGCGCCTTGAGCTCGGCCGAGTCCGCGGCCAGGGCGTTGCCGCCGCCCAGCGCCAGGCACAAGGCCACCATGGTCCATAAGATCCGTGCTCGTGTCATGTTCGCTCCCTTCGACGAAAAACAACCTGCAACTGTCCACACCCGTCATTCCGGCGAAAGCCGGAATCCAGGAGGTGGGGCTGGATTCCGGCTTTCGCCGGAATGACGGGTACGTTACGTGGTCATCAACCATAAAACCATAAACCACCAATCACAAATCCCAATCGTCTTCTCCGCGATAGCTCTTCGCCAGGATCTGCAGCGGGTTGAGCGGGTGTTTGCCGGTGGCCTGCTCGATTTGGATGGCGGCCAGGGGGCAGTCGGAACAGGCCACCGGCGCGTCCGCGTCCGCGACGCCCCTGAACGCCTGCCGCCCCCATCGCATGGAGGCCTCGAAGTTCTCGCGCTTCATGGCCCAGGTGCCGTCGTGGCCCGAGCAGGCCTGTATCATCGTGACCTCGGTGTCCGGCAGCAGCGACAGCAGGGAGCTGGTCTTGTTGCCCAGCCGCTGGGCGCGCAGGTGGCACGGCATGTGGTAGGCGACCTTGCCCGGCCCGGTCTTGAAGTCCCGGTTGAGCTTGCCCTCGGCGTGGAGCGAGGCCAGGAACGCGGTGGGGTCGGTGGTGTGCTCGGCCACATTGCGGGCCTCGGGGGTCCCCAGCAGGCGGGGATACTCGTCGCGCAGGGTCATGGAGCAAGTGGGGTTGGTGGCGACGATGGTCCGGCCTTCCTCGACGTATGGGGTAAGCAACTCGACGTTCCGCTGCGCCTGGGCCACGGCCTTGTCCATGTCGCCGTTGTGCCAGGACGGCATGCCGCAGCACTCGCGGTAGGCAAGGGCCACGTCCACCCCGTTCCGGGCCATCACCTCCAGCGTGTCCATTCCGATGCCCGGCTCGTTGTAGTTGACGAAACAGGTGGCGAAGTAGGCGACCTTCGCCGCCGGCTCGCCCTCGGGCTCGCGGCGCGCGGCGCGGAACCGGGAGGCGAAGGTCTTCCACGCGAACGACGGCAGTTTCTTGTCCTTGTGGATGCCCAGGGCGCCTTGCATGAACAGCCGGTGCACCCGGTTCTCGTTGCCCCAGTTGGCCATGGGCGCGGTGGCCGAGCCGAGCTTGCCCACCAGGTCGGGGCTCCCCAGCACACGGTCCGTGAAGGACACGCCGTGCTTCTTCACGCGCTGGGCCTTGGCGCGGGCCATGAGGCGCGGAAAGTCGATGGCCCAGCCGTGGTCGCCGGGCGTGTAGGGGCAGTTGATGTTGCAGAGCTTGCACTGGAAGCACAGGTCCACCACCTCGTCCACATCGTCGGCCTTCAGCTTGGTGGAGTCCACTTCGGCGAACTCTTCCTCGGTGCAGTACGAGTCGATGGCGTCGAAGAGCTTCGGGAAGCTGCCGCAAAACTTCACGCACAGCCGGCACTCGGCGCAAAGGTGGAAGACGCGTTCGACCTCGGAACGCAGGTCCTTCTCGTCCCAGAAGCGGGAATCGGTGAGATCGTACGCGGGCGTGGCATCGGGGATCTTCTTCATTTCGGCTCCATCCCGCCCGGCTGGACGCTCCGGCGGAAAAGCAGCAGGGAGAACCACTGTTTCGGATCGGTCCAATGGCCCAGGCTATCGAGCCCGAAGGAGCGGAGCAGCACCTGCAGGTCGTCGGGGTCGAACTTGCGGCTGGTCTCCACCAGGATCCCTTCACCCTTTTCCCAGACGAAGGACGCCGAGTGCCGGGGGAACTCCACCCGGTGGGTCTCGGTGGCGACCCCGTACATCTCCACCCGTTCCCGCACCCGGCTGTAGCCGCTGCGATAGGCGATTTTCTCCGGCTGGAAGCCGGCCCCGGTGGCGCGGGTTACGTTGGTGAAGGCGTTCAGGATGAAGGCGGCGGTGACGCCGCGGGAGTCGTTGTAGGCGGGCTCGATGATTTCCGGCTCCTTGATGCGGTCCACCCCGAGCAGCAGGTAGTCGTCGGGCCCCATGTGGTCGCACAGGTGCGTGAAGAAGTGCAGCATGTCGGTGGGGGTGAAGTTCCCGATGGTGCTGCCCAGGAAAACCACGAGCTTGGGGATGTCCGGGGTGATGCTGGTGATGGCGTCCTCGAAGCGGGCCTCGAGTCCGGTGAAGGCGAGCTCGGGGAACAGCTCCTCGGCCATGCTCCTGGAGGCCATGAGCGCGGTGGCGCTCACGTCCACCGCTGCGAAGGTGCCGCGGCCCCGTGCCCGGCTCAGCGCCTTGAGCAGATGGACGGTCTTTTTCGAGAAGCCAGCGCCGAGCTCCACGATGCATTCCACCGGCGCCAGGCTCATCAAGGTGCCGGCCTCGCGCTCGAGGATGGCCGCCTCAGTGCGGGTCGGATAGTACTCGGGCAGCTCGCAGATCTCCTCGAACAGGAGCGACCCTCGCTCGTCGTACAAGTGGCAGGGCTCGAGCCAGCGGGGACGGTCGAACAGGGTCCTGACCATGCCGGCGGCGACCCGGTCCGGCGCGCGTCGCCGGGGAGTCAGGATCGACGGAGCCGTGACGCTCCAGGTGGCGCGGTCGCCGGTCGAAAGGATCTCGGCGGGTTCACAGGTCCCTGCTGCTCGGGGAGTCATCCGGTCAATATAGAGAACGGCAGGGATTTGTCCACCGGAGGAGTGGCTGCGGGGCTACGATCCGTTTGCCCGCACAGGCCTTTCGGCAGGGACGTCGCCGTAAAGGGTCCGGTAGTCGTGGTAGTTCCGCAGCACGGCCTTCACGTATCGGCGCGTCTCCCGGTAGGAGATCCGCTCGATGAATTCCACGTCGTCGCCGGAGGCGAGGTCGCGGGTCCAGCGGGCCACCGCGTCCTTGCCGGCGTTGTATGCCGCCAGGGCCTTGGCCCGGCTGCCGGCGTAATGTTCGAGGAGCCCCTTGAGGTGGTGCACGCCGAGCCTGATGTTCAGTTCCGGATCGAAGAGCTGCCGCGTTTCGGGCTCCGGAAGCCCCAGCTTCGACGCCTCGCTGCCGGCGGTTTCGCGGATCAACTGCATGAGCCCGAATGCGTCCGCGGGGGACACGGCTCGCGGCCTGTAACGGCTCTCCCGCCGCATCACCGACAACACCAGGTAGGGGTCCAGGCCGTCGTCGGCGGCGTGCCGCCGTACGGTGTCCCAGTATGCCAGGGGATATCGGAGCCGCAGCGTTTCGGGAGAGGATGGTGACTGCAGCGCCAGAGAGAGGCTGCGGTGGTGCGCGTGGCTGCGAGCGTACTCGCGCATGAGCAGGAGCCTGAGGGCGGTGGTGCGCTTGGAGTGCCGGCGCACCCGGTCCAGCTCGGGCTGGGCGAGATGGTTCAGCCCGAGCCGGGTCAGCGCGCGTGCACGGGCCAGATGGAACCTGGCGCGCTCGCCCAGTCGCGGGGTGCCGGCCTTTTGCCGGGAGCCCCCGGGTGGGGCAGGGTCGGGGACGGCGATACCGAGCGCCCGGAGCCGTCGCGATGCCAGGACCGCGTAGTAGGAGTCCGGGTCCTTCCGGACCACGCGCCGGTACAATCGCGCGGCGCCGGCGGCGTCCTTCAGCCTCTCGGCGGTGCGAGCCTCCCAGAAGGCGGCCGCCGGCCTGTAGGTGCCGCGCCTGCGGGCGAGGTCATGGAACGCGGCCCTGGCCGCTTGGTAGTCGGACCGCAGGTAGTGGATCCATGCCAGGCGCCACGCCGCGTCGTTGCGGAATTTGCTGAAGCGATGCTCCTTGGCGAAGAGGAGCCGGTAGGTGCGGACCGCCGCGTCCAATTGTCCCATGGATTCATGGATGCGGCCGGTGATGTAGACGGCGAAGCGCCTGCGAAGGTGCCCGGGATATTTTCTCCGGAACGTGCGCAGGGTCTTCAGGGCTCCCGCATTGTCGTCGCGGTTCCACTGGATGATGGCGATCCGGGTGAGCGCCTTGCCGGCGTCGGCGCGTTGCGGATAGTGCCGGACGTACCGGCGGAGGATCTGCTCCTCCTCATCCCGGAGCCGCATCTTGCGGTAGACCTCGGCGAGCCCGTCCAGCGACAGCCGGCGGAAGTTTGTTTCGCGGAGGATGCGCCGGTAGAGGTCGGCGGCCGCGGGGTACTCCCGTTCTCGCCGAAGCAGCTTGGCTTCCCGCAGCATGGCGTCGCCGCTGCCCAGGCCGAGGCTCTTGGGGTGTTTCCGGCGAAGCTCCCGGACCCGTTCCCGGGCGCGGCTGGCCCAATCGGAGCGGGGCCCCCGCCGGCGCGCTTCCTGGTAGTACCGGTATGCCTTGCGGTCCTTGCCCACGCCCTCGTGGGCCTGGCCGAGGTAGTACGAGGCCCGCGCTCGGGACGCCCTTCCGGAGGCCGTCTTCCTGAGCGTGGCGGCGCGCCGGCGGGCTGCCTCGTAGCGGCTCCGCGCCAGGTCGATCTCGACGAATGCGAAGGAGGCTTCAACGGACCAGACGCTCCCGGGGTACGACTTCTTCAACTTCGTGAAGTAGCTCCGCGCCTCCTCGTGATTTCCCCTCTCGGCGGCGATGCGTCCGAGATAGTAGAGGGCGTAGTCTCCCAGCACCAGGGTGGAATCGCCCAGTGCGCTCCGGAAGAGGGGTTGCGCCCGCGCGTAGGCGCCTTCGGAGTAGTGACGGTAGGCCCGCCCGAACCGCGTCTCGGCTCCCGTCAGAGCGTGCGCCGGAGCCGACGACAGGCAGACCAGAAAGACCCAGACACCACAGGCAAGCGTTTTCATGGTTGTACGGGAGCGGTTGCATGGGAGTTTAACAGGCCGCGGGCCGCGGGGTAAGGACCGGAAACCACGCGAGGAAGAGCAACGCAGCCGCCTTGGCAAAGAACTACGTGGGACAGAACACCAGGCACGGTCCGCCCGACACTCGGTCCTGTGGTATAGTGATACAGGCGCCCCACCCGGCGCGTACGCGTCCGGCGATTCGGATGCGGGGATGCAGCGGACTCATGGTCGACATCGCGGGCAACTGCAAACAGGTCATGGCAGCGATCGCCGATGCCGCGGATCGGAGCGGCAGGGATCCCCGGGAGGTCAAGCTGCTCGCCGCCACCAAGACGCAGCCTGCGGAGGCCGTACGGGCCGCGGTCGAGGCCGGCGTGAACCTGTTGGGAGAGAACTACGTCCAGGAGGCCCAGGCTAAGAAGGAACTCGTCGGCGGCGATGCCGAGTGGCATCTGATCGGGCATCTCCAGAGGAACAAGGCGCGGGCGGCGGCGGGCCTTTTCTCGCTCATCCAGTCGCTGGACAATGCTCGATTGGCGCGGGTCCTGGACCGGGAGGCGCAGGAACAGGATCGGGATGTCGGCGTGCTGGTGGAAGTCAATCTTGGCGGGGAGGCGTCCAAGACCGGAGTGGCCGAGGAGGGTCTGGTGCCGCTCTTGCGCGAGGTGTCCGGCCTTTCCCGCGTCAGGGTGAGGGGGCTGATGGTCGTGCCGCCGCTGGACGCGGATCCGGAAGCGAGCCGCCCCTACTTCCGCAGGCTTCGCGATCTCCGCGATTCGGTGAACGAGCTCGGCTTGGCCAACATCGCGCTTGAGGAGCTGTCCATGGGAATGACTCACGATTACCACATAGCCGTGGCCGAGGGGTCGACGCTCGTAAGGGTCGGCACCGCGCTGTTCGGCCCCAGGAGCGTGCCCGCGTAGGGCGCGACGAGGTCCCGGAACATGTTTGTTGCAGGAAACTTTATGGGGGCCCTGGCGGGGCTTCTCGATACCGTGCTTACGCTCTACGTCTGGATCATCGTGGGCCGCGCGGTGATCTCCTGGGTCAACGCCGATCCCTACAACCCCATCGTGCGCATGCTGTGCAACCTCACCGATCCGGTTCTGGACCGGCTCAGGCAGGCGCTTCCCATGTCCTTCGGCGGCATCGACATGTCTCCGATCGTCGCCATCTTCATCGTCTGGTTCCTGCGCGCCTTCCTCGTGACGTCGCTCTACGACCTCGCCCGCGCCGTGAACTGACGGCCCGGGTGTGCGGGGACCCCCACCCCAAAGACCCTCACCCCAACCCTCTCCCAGAGGGAGAGGGGGTCAAGTCAGCCTTCTCCCAGAGGGAGAGGGAGTCAAATCCAAAGGGAGAGGGAGTCAAATCAACCCTCTCCCTCCGGGAGAGGGTTGGGGTGAGGGCCGCCGGGTGACAACGACAATGAAAGGATTGTGGTGCGAGGAGGGGGACTTGAACCCCCACGCCATTGCTGGCACTAGCCCCTCAAGCTAGCGCGTCTGCCTATTCCGCCATCCTCGCACGTCAGGGTGAGCGTGCTTCAGGGAGAAGCCGGCGCCGGCTCCTCCGGACTCTGCGCCGCCGGCGCGTCACCGGTCTGGGCGCTCGGCACCACCGTGTCGAAGACACTCGTAACCGGTCCCCGCTCGGTGAAGTACCCCAGGGTCAGGCAGGTCAGCATGAACACGACGGCCATTCCGGTGGTCATGCGGGTCAGGAAGTTGCCTGCTCCGCTGCTGCCGAACACGGTCGTGCTCGACCCCCCGCCGAAAGCGGCGCCCATGTCGGTGCCCTTGCCGGTCTGCAGCAGCACCACGACGATGAGGCCGAGGGAAACCACAATGTGAACCGTTGTCACCAGGACGATCATGCTGTCCGTTAGCCTTCCTGCTCCGAGAAAGCGCCTACGATAGCCGCGAAGCTTCGATGGTCCAGGCTTGCGCCCCCCACCAGCGCTCCATCGACTTCCGGGACACGAGCCAGATCGGGCGCATTCCCGGGGTTCACGCTGCCACCGTAGAGGATGGGTATACGCGCGGCCTCGGAGGCTCCGAACCTTCGCTTGAGCGCCCGCCGGATCCAGCCGTGGGCTTCCATCACCTGCGTCGGGGTCGCGTTTCTTCCCGTGCCGATGGCCCAGACCGGCTCGTAAGCCACCGTCAGAGAACCACTAACACTTTTCGGCATGCGCTTCAATGCGCCCGACAGTTGCGCGGAGAGGGTCCGCCACGTGCGTCCGCCGCCGCGCTGTTCCAGGGTCTCGCCGATACAGAGAACCGGCTTGAGGGAGGCGTCGAGAGCGGCGGCGACCTTGCGTCCGAACTCGGCATTGGTTTCGCCGAAGAGCCGGCGCCGCTCGGAGTGGCCCACGATCACATGGCTGCAACCCGCGTCCCGCAGCATGTCCGCCCCCACTTCGCCGGTGAACGCGCCTTGAGGCTGCCAGTGGAGGTTCTGGGCGCAGAGGAGCAGACGGCTTCCCTCTACGGCCTGCCGCACGACCTCCAGCGAGGTCAACGGCGGCGCCAGCACCACCTCGACGGCGGCGAAACGGTTGTTCAGCAGGCGCCGGACGCCGCGCGCCAGGGCGCGGGCCTCGGTGCGGCTCCCGTGCATCTTCCAGTTGGCTATGACCGTGCGTTTTGCCATTGTCACAGGGGGTTCACGACCTCCAGAGCCCGGACGCCGGGGAGCGTCCTGCCTTCGAGAAACTCCAGCGCGGCGCCGCCGCCGGTGGACAGGTGGGTCATGGTGTCGGCGGCTCCGGCAAGCCGCACGGCCGCCACCGTGTCTCCGCCGGCGATAACGGTAGTGGCGCCGGAGGCCGCCAGCGCCCGAGCCACCGAAACGGTTCCGTGATGGAACGGTTCCCGCTCGAAGAGCCCGAGGGGGCCGTTCCACAGCGCGATGGCCGCGCCGGTCAGCCTGTCCGCGAACAGGGCGGCGGTCTTCGGGCCGATATCGAGCCCCATGCGGTCTTCGGGGATGCTTGCGTCCCGGGTCACGCCATGGGTGCCGGCGTCGGCGTTCTCGGCGACGACGTGATCCACCGGCAGGACCAGCGGGACTCCGGATCGCTCCGCCTCGTTCAGGATGTCCCCGGCCAGGCCAAGGGAGCCCCTTTCCAGCAGGGACCGTCCGACGGCTACGCCGCGGGCTTTCAGGAAAGTGTAGGCCATGGCGCCCCCCACCACGATGACGTCCACCCGCGGCATCAGGTTCTTGAGGATGCCGATCTTGTCGGAGACCTTGGCGCCTCCCAGAATGGCGGCTACGGGCCGCTCCGGCGCGCTCAGGACACGGGACAGGTATTCGACCTCCTCGCGGAACAGGAAGCCCGCCCCCTTTTGCCGGAAGTGGCCGACCATGCCTTCGGTCGACGCGTGGGCGCGGTGCGCGGCGCCGAAGGCCTCGCTCACGTAGACGTCCGCCAGGTCCGCAAGCGATCGCGCGAACGCCGGATCGTTGGTCTCTTCACCCGGGTGGAACCGGAGGTTCTCCAGCAGCACGACCTTCCCCGGATTCGCTCCCTTCACCAGCCGCCGGACCTCCGAGCCGATGCAGTCGGGAGCCAGTTTCACCTCGCGGGACAGGCTGCGCTCGAGGTGACTGCGCACGGGCGCGAGGCTCCACCGGGGGTCGGGGCTCCCGCCGGGACGGCCCAGATGGGATGCGATGACGAGCCGGGAGGCCTTTTCGAGCAGGAAGCGGATCGTCGGCAGCGCGCTGTCGATGCGATGCGTCTCGGTGATGATCCCGCCGTCGAGAGGCACGTTGAAGTCCGCCCGCAGAAAGACGGTTTTGCCCTCCAGGGGCAGCTCTGAAACGCTGCGAAGCATGAGTTCGTCGGGCGAGGCCAATTGACTAGGTACTGCGATTAAAATAAAATCTCAAGATGGCAGGGGTTTGATGCCGTACTTCTCGATCTACCAGCTAGTGGTTCAGCCCGACTAACATGGGTATGCAGCAACAAGGCATCCTCGACCTGGTCTTGGGAGCAGGTCCGGTTGTCCAATTGGTGCTGTACCTGCTGATCCTCTTCTCGGTGGTGAGTTGGGGCGTCATCCTCTTCAAGTACAGGCACGTACGCGAGGCGAAGATCCAGTCGGCCCGCTTCATCGAGATCTTCTGGGAGAGCCGCAACCTGGCCTCGATTCACGAAGCCAGCCAGGAACTGGAAGCCAGCCCGGTGGCGCATGTCTTCGTCGCCGGATACGAGGAACTGCTCCGGTTCTCGCGCCGAAACGCCGTGGAGCAGGAGGGGCTCACCACCGACCTGAGCGGGGTGGACAACGTGGCGCGGGCCATGAAGCGCGCCGCCAACGTGGAGTTGACGAAGCTGGAACGGACGCTGACTTTCCTGGCGACGACTTCCGGCTCGACGCCGTTCATCGGCCTCTTTGGCACGGTGTGGGGCATCATGAACGCGTTCCGCGGGCTCAGCGTCACCCGGTCGTCGACGATCCAGGCGGTGGCGCCGGGAATCGCCGAGGCGCTCATCGCCACCGCGGCCGGGCTGGTGGCGGCGATCCCCGCGTTGATCGCCTACAACCACTTCCTTCAGGAGATCCGGGTGCTGACCACGGACATGGAGAATTTCACTCAGGAGTTTCTCAACATTGCGGAGCGTCACTTCACGAAGAAGTAATGGGGCGCCTGTAACCTACCGAGAGGGCTGAGCGATGGCGGCTGACGTCAGCCAGGGGCAGGACAAGTTGCCGTTGTCCAACATCAACGTCACGCCTTTCGTGGACGTGATGCTGGTGTTGCTGGTTATCTTCATGGTGACCGCGCCGATCATTCAGCAGGGCGTCGAGGTCAACCTGCCGCAGGCCAAGGCCAGCCCCGTGGCCGGCGAGGCGTCGCCCTTGATCGTCACCGTCAAGGCGGATGGCAGCGTCTATCTGAACGACAACGAGATGACCCCGGCCGAGCTCGGATCGAAGCTGCGCGCCAACCGGAGACTGGATCCTGACAAACCTGTCTACCTGAGGGCGGACCGCGACGTCCGTTACGGGGTGGTGGTCGCCACCATCAGCGAGATCAAGGGGGCCGGCATCGAGAAACTCGGCATGATGGCCGAGCCTTTGCCGGACCAGTGAGGGGTGTTCCCGGGAGCCTCGGAAAACCCATGTTGCGCGACCTTTTCCGAATTTTGCGAGACGCCCTTCCCGGAAAGGGAGACCCTCGGCGCGGGTTCGGCGGGTCGGGCGCCAATCGGTTGGGATGGTGGGTCTGTTTCTCGGGCGCTCTCCACCTGGTGCTGATTCTGACGCTGCTGGTGGTGCCGGCGAGCACCGCGCGCCGGGAGCTTCCCATTCCCGTGTACACGGTGGATCTCGTGGCGGGAAGCATGCCGGCGCCGCGGCCCGAACCCCCAAGCCCCAAGCCGCAAGAGGCGAAACCGGCCGCGCCGGAGGCACTCCCTCCGCTCGACGAAGACCCGCTGGACGAGGTCGCCCTCGAACCGGCCGTCCCGGACCCGCCCAAGACCGTCGAGGCTCCCAAGAAGGTCCCGCCGCCGCCAAAGGCGAAGGAGCAGGTAAAGAAGCCGCCCGAGAAGCCGAAAAAGAAGGTTGTCGAGCGGAAGAAGCCGGCCAAGCCGAAGAAGAAGGTCGTCAAGCGGAAGAAACCCGTCAAGCCCAAGAAGGTCGTCAAGCGCAAGAAGCCCGCCCGCAAGAGTCCCAAGAAACTCGTCAAGAAGACATCCAAGGCGCCGAAACCGAAGCGTAAGGCGGGCAAGGATGCGCAACTGGTCCGAAGGCTGAAGGAAAGGCGGATCGGTGACGCCCTGGCCACGGCCAAGGAGCGGGCTCGATTGCAGCGTGAGGCCCGGGACAAGCAGAGCGCGGCCGGGTCGGGAAGCGTGGGCGGCGGCCCGGGCAGGGGCGGCGGCCTCGTCAGGGCAATGGAGTTCGTAATCTACCGCAACGAGATGCTCGATCGGATCAAGGAGCGGTGGACGTGGATCGGTAGACGAACGGATCTCGAGGTAACGGTGGGGTTCGGGGTGAGCGTCGGCGGGGAGATCTTCGGGCTCAAGTTGCTGAAGTCCTCGGGGGATCGGTCCTACGACGAGTCCGTGGTCCGAGCGGTGCGGGGGGCGAGCCCGTTGCCACAGCCTCCGGCCCGTTACGCGCGAGAGTTCGCGGAGGTCGAGCTGATCTTCCGGCCCGATTCTTCGGATGGCTAGTCGGGATGGGACATTGGCGGCGCACGGGGTGCTCGACGTGAGCGAAGGGGATTCCTGGACCATGGGAGGACGGAACATACCGCCACCGCAACAGCGTGCCGGCGGATCGGATTCCGGCAAGGGCCGGCGTCGAGGGACCGCATGGATCGTCACCGGACTGATGCTTTGCTGGCTGTTGCCGGCGACGGTTCAGGCGCAGATCAGAGGTGTGATCGTCGGTCCGGGCGCCGAGCGTTACCGCATGGCGGTTTCCCCGCTCAAGAACCTTGGTATCCCCGACGACGTCGAGCGCCTTTCCGAGCGCATCGCCGATGTGATCGCGGACGACCTGGACCGGTCCGGCTGGTTCAGCATCATCGACCGATCCGCCTACATCGAGCATCCCCAGCGGACCGGGATCCGGCTCGGCGAATTCGACTATCGGGACTGGGCGACCATCGGAGCCGAAGGGCTCGTCAAGGGCGGCTTCAGGATCAATGGCGACCAGGTGAGGTTCGAATTCTGGCTGCACGACGTATTCCGTCAGGCGCCGATCCTGGGAAAGACATACCGTGGCAGCCTCCGCGACGCGCGGCGCATGGCGCACAGATTCGTCGACGAGATCATCCTGAAGCTCACCGGCGTCCGCGGTCCGTTCGATACCAGGATCGCCTATGTGTCCACCGGCAGGGACCGGTTCAAGGAGATATACGTCTCGCATCTGGACGGGACCGACAAGAAGAAGGTCACCAACAACCGCACCATCAATCTGTTCCCGTCCTGGACCCCGGACGGCAAGGGACTCGTCTTTCTCTCCTTCAAGACGGGCAAGCCGCAAGTGCTCGGATTCGACCTCGACACCAACCGAGAGACGCCGATCTCCACCGGCAACGGCTTGACCCTGCGCGGCCGGTGGTCGCCGGACGGGCGGTATCTGGCCACGCCGTTGGAGCGGCAGGGCAATCAGGACCTCTACCTGTTGAACCGCAAGGGCCACATCGTGGAGCGGCTTACGAGGAACGCCAGTATCGACATCTCTCCCACCTGGTCGCCGGACGGACGAAGGGTAGCCTTCGTGTCCGACCGCCATGGGTCCCCGCAGATCTACGTCGTGGAGCTCGCCACCGGGAAGATCCGGCGGCTGACGTTCAAGGGCAACTACAACCAGTCGCCCGATTGGTCGCCCGCCGGCGAGTTGATCGCCTTCACGGGAAGGGCGAACGGCGTCATGAACATATTCACGATTCGCGCGGACGGCAGCGAGCATCGCATGATCACCGCCAACCGCCATAACGACGAAGATCCGTCGTGGTCGCCGGATGGCCGGTTCATCGCCTTTACCTCGGACCGCACCGGTTCCCGTCGAATCTATACGATGCGCCGGGATGGCGAGAGTCAACGACGTTTGACAGGCTCGACGGCAGATGATACACATCCGTCGTGGTCACCTCGGCTACCGTGAGCCCGATTCGGGCATACGATTCGGGCATACCCTTGTTCCTTTGACCTATCCTTGTCGAGTCGTTCCAACCCAGCCTTGGGGAAGGTAAGAAAGTAAACGGATGATGACAAAAGCGCTTGTCCTGCTGTCTTGTTCCCTGTCTCTCCTGTTGCTCGTTTCGTGCGCGGCGCCGCCCCAGCCGGGCGAGCAGGCGACGGATCCGTCGGCCACCGCGGGCAGTCCCGCCCAGGGCGACATCACGGAGGGCACCCTGTCGCAGGACGCCGGCCAGCAGGGCGAAGTCAAGACCACCGGCACCGACAGCCTCACCGCCCATCAGGAAGGCACGCTTCCGGAAGAGGGTGCGCTGGTGGACATCTTCTTCGACTTCGACCGCTCCGAGCTGGGGGATGCGGCCCGCGACGTGCTGCAACGCAACTCCGACTGGATCAAGCAGAACCCTGGCGTCTCGGTCGAGATCGAAGGTCATGCGGACAACAGGGGCACCAACGAATACAACCTTGCCTTGGGTGCCCGAAGGGCTCAGGCGGTCAAGGACTACCTCGTTACGCTGGGAAATGCTCCGGATCGCCTTACTACCATCAGTTACGGTGAGGAACTCCCGGTCTGCGGAGTGAATTCGGATGAGTGTTGGGGCAAGAACCGGCGTGCGCATTTCGTCGTTCGGACTCAAAAGCCGTCCTCGTAGAGAGTTCCGCTCGCTCGGACAGGCGACCCGCGGCCTGTACCGTACAAGCTGCTGGCCGTATTCGCCCGCCGGTTCCCCGTTCGCGGGAGGGCTAATGTCGATGCGAATCATTGCCTGGGCCATGTCGGCCGTCGTCATGCTGGTTTCAGCCTGGGGCTGCACCGTGGAATATCGCGCCGCGCCCGCGCCCTACGATCGGGCGCCGTTGACGGAGCGCGAGTGGGCCGTGCTGAACGGCTTGAAAGAGGAGCTCGACAAGACTCGCAAGCAGTTGGCGGATACCCGCGCCGAGGTCGACGCCATGCGCAGCCGTTTGAACGCGGCCGAGGGAGCGGTGCAGGAAATCAGGAGCGGAGCGGGTCCGGGAGTTGGTGCGGGAAACATGCGGGAGCTTCAGGGCAGGCTGGTGGCCCTCGAAACGGAGGTGAAGAGCCAGCGGGAATTGCTCAAGGTGCGGGAGGATGAGCTGCGGCTGCTGCGGGACGCCGTTTTAAAGACCGGAGGGGTGCCCCCGGCTACCGCGGCCAAGGAACCGGCGGCGGCCGCCACCCAAACGGCGGCGGTCAAACCGACAGCGGCCCAAGGCGCGGCGGCGACAGCGCAGCGTGACTACGAGGATGCGTGGAAGTGGTTGCGCAAGAAGGACGATCGCGGCGCCATCGACTATGGCGGCGCCATCGAACAGTTCAAGAAGTTCCTGGGAAAACACCCGAACAGTAACCTGGCGGACAATGCACAGTACTGGATCGGTGAAAGTTATTATGCTCTCCAGAACTTCGACCAGGCCATCGTGGAATTCGACCTGGTACGCAAGGACTATCCCAAGAGCGACAAGGTCCCCGCGGCATGGCTCAAGATAGGCTACTCGTTTGCCGAGCTGGGGAATCGTGTCGATGCACGGCTCTTTCTCCAGGAAGTCATCAATCGGTTCCCTCAATCCAAGGAAGCCGAGAAGGCGCGAGAGAAGATTCGATCCCTGGACACCTGATCCCGACCACGTGAATTCCTGCGCGAGAGTGAAGGACGGGTTCTTGCCCCGCTCCTGTCAAGCCCGCACGGGCAGCTTCCAGGAACAAGATGCGGATTCTGCGGCACTTCAAGCACCCCCTCGTTCGTTCCGTCATGACCATCGGAAACTTCGACGGCGTGCATCTGGGGCACCAGGACCTGCTGCGCCGCGTGATCGAAGATGCGCGGTCGCGTGGAGGACCCGCCGTGGTCCTGACGTTCGAACCCCATCCGGCGAAGATCCTCGCGCCGAAATTCGCGCCGCGGTTGATCCTGGCGCGCAAGGACAAGCTGGCGCTCCTGGAGCGCGCCGGCGTGGACTGCGTCGTGATTCAGCGATTCACGCCGAGCTTTTGCGCGTTGTCGCCGCGCGACTTCGTGGAACGGTATCTGGTCCGCCTCGGCGTGGAGCGGCTGTGGGTGGGAGAAGACTTCCGGTTCGGCAAGAACAGGGCCGGCACGGTGAAGGATCTCATGGCCTGGGGACCGGCCGCGGGGATGGATGTCGAGGTGATCGAGGTCGTGGCGGATTCGGATCACGCCGTCAGCAGCAGCCGGATCCGCGCATTGCTGGAAGAGGGCAGGGTGGATACGGCACGCCGGCAGCTCGGACGTTGCCATTTCGTTTCGGGGTCTGTCGTCAAGGGGCATCAACGGGGCCGGGAGCTCGGCTTCCCTACGGCCAACGTACACAGCAGGACCGAGGTGGTGCCGGCCAACGGAATCTATGCCACGTGGGTTGAGACCGGTGGGCGCCGGTTGCACAGCGTCACCAGCGTCGGAGTGAACCCCACTTTCGGTTCGGGTCCGAGAACCATCGAGACCTACATACTGGACTTCGACGAGGACCTGTACGGCCGCCGGCTGCGGGTATCCTTCGTGGAACGGCTTCGGGAGGAACGGAAGTTTCCGTCGGTGGAAGGGCTCGTGCGACAGATCGAGGAGGATATCGTTCATGCCCGCCGGGTGTTGGGCCGTGACGTGTCCGAGAACCCGGCCGAGGCGTGCTTGACAAAGTTGCCGGCATCACCTAGTATCTAGACTGCTGGCCAGGTGCCTTGACCCAGTCGTTTCTGACCATTTCGGACCAATCCGTTTATCAATCATTGCTACCAATCGATCCGGGGTCCTGCTTCGCAGTCGCCACCTGTCCAGTTTCGACAGGCCGCCGACAGCGTGATTGAAAGGAAGTCTTATGGCTAATGTACGAACGCGCTCCGCAGCAGAAGTCGAGACCAAGAGCGAAACGGCTCCAAGCCCTCGCAGGAGCCGCGCCGCTTCGACGGCCGAGCCCGTGCATCAGAACGGCTTGAACCTGAGCTCGCTCAAGGCCAAGAAGATCGCCGAGTTGGCCAACATCGGCAAGGGTTTCAGCATCGAGAGCGCGGCGAACATGCGGCGGCAGGACCTGATATTCGCCATCCTGCAGGCGCAAACCGAGAAGAACGGCTATGTTTACGGCGAGGGCGTGCTGGAAACCCTGCCCGACGGCTTCGGCTTTCTGAGGGCGCCGGATTACAACTACCTCCCGGGCCCGGACGACATCTACGTATCTCCTAGCCAGATCAGGCGTTTCGGCTTGCGCACCGGTGACATCATCTCCGGCCAGATCCGGCCTCCCAAGGACGGCGAGCGGTATTTCGCCCTCCTCAAGGTGGAGACCATCAACAACGGCGACCCGGACAACGTCCGGGACAAGATCCTCTTCGACAACCTCACCCCGCTCTATCCCGACAAGCGCATCACGCTGGAGCACCAGGCGGACGAGTACACCACGCGCTTCATCGACTTGCTGACGCCCATCGGCATGGGGCAGCGCGGCCTGGTGGTGGCGGCGCCACGGACCGGCAAGACGATGATGTTGCAGAACATCGCCAAGGCCATTGCCCACAATCATCCGGACGCGGTCCTCATCGTCCTGCTCATCGACGAGCGGCCGGAAGAGGTCACCGACATGCAGCGTTCGGTGATCGGCGAGGTGGTCAGCTCCACGTTCGACGAGCCGGCGACGCGCCACGTGCAGGTGGCCGAGATGGTGATCGAGAAGGCCAAACGCCTGGTGGAGCACGGCAAGGACGTCATCATCCTGCTCGACAGCATTACCCGGCTGGCGCGGGCCTACAACACGGTGGTGCCGCCCAGCGGCAAGATCCTCTCCGGCGGTGTCGATTCCAACGCGCTGCACAAGCCCAAGAAGTTCTTCGGCGCGGCGCGGAACATCGAGGACGGCGGCAGCCTCACGATCATCGCCACGGCGCTGATCGACACCGGGAGCCGCATGGACGAGGTGATTTTCGAGGAGTTCAAGGGAACCGGCAACATGGAGATCAACCTGGACCGGCGGCTGATGGACAAGCGCGTGTTTCCCGCCGTGGACATCAACAAGTCCGGCACGCGCAAGGAAGAGCTGTTGATCCCCAAGGAGGACCTCAACCGCATCTGGATCCTCCGCAAGGTGCTGTCGCAACTCAGCGTCGTCGAGGCCATGGAATTTCTTCTCGACAAGCTCCACGGCACCAAGAGCAACAAGGAATTCCTGGAGTCCATGAACACCTAGTGTCCTCTCCCCCGTAGTTGTGGGACAGGACACGGGGCCCCCGGAGTTCCCTTGCGTGGCGGTGCCAATTTTGCTAATAGCCCATCGTTGCTTTCTTCCATTCCCGGTAGCGCACAACGAGCAAGATCCCCGGTGTCGCGACACCAAGTTTGAAAGACAGGACAAGAGGATGGCGAGCTACGTAAAATTCGAGGTTCTGGCGTTATGACCGATGTATCCATGAAGCAGCTTCTGGAAGCCGGTGTCCACTTCGGACACCAGACCAGTCGCTGGAATCCCAAGATGAAGCCCTACATTTTCGGGGCGCGCAACGGGATTCATATCATCGACCTGCAGCAGACCGTGAGGATGGTCAAGGACGTCTGCGCCCATGTTCGGGACCTGATCATGGGCGGGGGCCACGTTCTGTTCGTGGGGACCAAGAAGCAGGCGCAGGATTCGGTTCGCGAAGAGGCGGAACGCTGCGGCATGTCCTATGTCCATCATCGCTGGCTGGGCGGCACGCTGACCAACTTCCAGACCGTTCGCCAGAGCATCGACCGGCTGAAGAAGCTCGAGGAGATGGCCAACGATCCGAAGATCGTCGAGGCGCTGACCAAGAAGGAAATGCTCTCGCACAGCCGGGAACAGGCCAAGCTCGAGCGCGCCCTCGGAGGGATCAAGGACATCAAGAAGCTGCCGGACGCCGTCTTCATCATCGACCCGGGGCAGGAAGCCATCGCGGTGCGCGAGGCGCGGAAGCTTGGCATCAAGGTGATCGCCATCATCGACACGGATTGCGACCCGGACCTGGTGGACTACAAGATCCCCGGCAATGATGATGCGATTCGTGCCATCCGGCTTTTCTGCACCCTGATGGCCGAAGCCGTCAACGAAGGCAAGGCGCTGTGCGACCAGGCGAGGATGGAGGCGGAAGCCGCGCAGGCCGAGGCCGCTTCGGAAGAGGAGCCGGCCGAGGAGGGTTCGGAGACGGTGGCGCCGGAACCCGCGGAGGCAGCAGCCGAGCCGGAGGCCGAGGCCGTGCCGGAACCCGTAGCGGCGCCGGAACCGGCGGTAGCGCCGGAACCGGTAGCGGAACAAGCCGCCGCACCGGAGGCGGCGCCGTCAACGGCAGGGGAAGCCGCGGTGGCACCGGAGGCAGCCGCGGCACCGGCTGTGCCGGCGCCGGCGGCATCGGAAGAGACCAAGGCGCCGGAGTCCGGTGAGGAAGATTCCGAAGGAGAGAAATCCACGGACGTGCCGACCGTGGCGGGGAGTTGAACGGGCATGGCCATCGATGCGAGTCTAGTCAAACAGTTGCGGGACAAAACGGGCGCGGGGTTCATGGACTGCAAGAAGGCCCTGGTCGAATGCGAGGGCGACTTCGAGAAGTCGGTGGATCACCTGAGGGCGAAGGGCCTGGCGCTGGCGGCGCGCAAGTCCGAGCGTGAGGCCAGCGAGGGCCTGGTCGGCGCCTACATCCACGGCGGCAACAAGATCGGCGTCCTCCTGGAGGTGAACTGCGAGACCGACTTCGTGGCTCGCACCGAAGAATTCCAGGCTCTGGTGAAGGACCTTTCCATGCAGATCGCGGCTGCCAGCCCGCGTTATGTCCGGCGCGAGGAAGTCGACGAGGAAGAGTTGGCGCGGGAGAAGGCCATCTACCGGCAGCAGGCGGAAGAGTTGAAAAAGCCCGAGCCCGTGCTTGCCAAGATCGTCGACGGCAAGATGGAGCGTTTCTACGAGGATGCCTGTCTCATGGAGCAGGCCTACATCAAGGAGCCTACGCGCCGGGTCGGGGACCTGGTACAGGACGCCATCGCCCGTCTGGGCGAGAACATCCGGGTCAGGCGCTTCGTTCGCTATACCGTAGGCGAGGGGATGAGGGAGTAGGACCCCATCGAATGACCGCCGTCGAGCTGAGATACAAGCGGGTCATTCTGAAGATCACAGGGGAGGTCCTCGCGGGGGAGCGCCAGTACGGCATCGATCCGGCCACCGTCACGCGGTTCGTGGAGGAGATTCGCGAGGTCCACGAGCTGGGCTGTGAGATCGCTCTGGTCATCGGCGGCGGCAACATCCTGCGCGGCGCCGAGGCCAGCGACCACGGCATCGACCGGGCCAGCGCCGACTACATGGGCATGCTGGCCACGGTCATCAACAGCATCGCCCTCCAGGACGCACTCGAAAAGATCGGCGTCTCGACCCGGGTCATGTCGGCCATCGAGATGCGCCAGGTGGCGGAGTTGTACATCCGCCGGCGCGCGGTGCGGCACCTGGAGAAGCATCGCGTCGTCATCTTCGCGGGCGGAACCGGCAATCCCTATTTCACCACGGACACGACGGCGAGCCTGCGGGCCATGGAGGTGGGCGCCGAGGTGATTCTGAAGGCCACCAAGGTTCGCGGCGTCTACGACACGGATCCGCTGAAGAATCACGGCGCGAAGCTCTTCCGGGAGCTGACCCATATGGAGGTGCTGAGCAAGGAGCTCAAGGTGATGGACGCCACCGCCATCTCGCTGTGCATGGACAACAAGCTCCCCATCATCGTCTTCAACGTCATGGAGCGGGGCAACATCCGCAAGGTGGTAAGCGGTCAGCCCATCGGCACCCTGGTGGGCGTCGGCGACCGATGACGCGCCCCGCCCGCAAGGCCATAGGTGTAAGATGGACGACGCCTTCTACAGCGATTTCGAGGAAGAGTTGGAGAGGACCCTGGCGGCCATGCGCCGGGAGCTGGGACGCGTGCGCACCGGCCGGGCTTCGGCCTCCCTGTTCGAAGGGGTGACGGTCGAGTACTACGGCACCCAGACACCGCTGAACCAGATCGCCACCATCGCGGTCCCGGAACCCCGGCTGGTGACGATTCAGGCATACGATCCGAGCGCCATCGCCAACATCGAGAGATCGATCCTGAAGGCCGACCTCGGCCTCACCCCGTCCAACGACGGCAAACTGATCCGGGTGCCGATACCGGAGCTCAGCGGCGAGCGTCGCAAGGAGCTCGTGAAACAGGTACGCAAAACCGCGGAAGACTTCCGTGTCTCCGTGCGAAACCACCGGCGCGCCGCCATCGACGGGTTGAAGGAGATGCAGAAGGGCAAGGAGATCACCGAGGACGACGTGAAGCAGGGCCAGGATCGCGTCCAGAAGATTACCGCGGAGTTCGTTGGCAGGGTAGACGGTTTCCTCAAGGCCAAGGAAGAGGAGATCATGGAGGTTTAGTGGCCTTCCTTTCAATCTTTCCGGAATGGAGCTCTACGGGCTAGAAAAAAACCGATTGCCCACCCATGTCGCGATCATCATGGACGGCAATGGACGCTGGGCCAGGCTCCGGGGCAAGAGCCGCATCGAGGGTCACCGCGAAGGCACGGCGTCGGTCAGGACCACGGTGGAGTTGAGCCGAAACCTCGGCATTCGCTACCTGTCGCTCTACGCATTTTCATCCGAGAACTGGAACCGGCCGCACGACGAGGTCGAGGGGCTGATGGGCCTCCTGGAAAACTACCTGGAGGTCGAGCGGGAGCGCATGATGCGCGAAGGAGTCCGCCTCGTGGCCATCGGCGACCGCAAACGCCTGCCCGTTTCCGTGCGCCGGGTCCTCGACCGCAACATCCGCCTCACCCGCAACAACACCGCCCTTACGGTGATCCTGGCCCTCAGCTACAGCGGCCGCGGCGACATCGTCAAGACCGTCCGGGACATCGCCCGGAAGGTGAAGGCCGGGCAGTGCGAGCTCGCGGACATCGACGAGTCCATGATTGCCGCCAACACGGAGACCGGACCCATTCCGGATCCCGACCTCTTGATCCGCACCAGCGGGGAGATGCGCATCAGCAACTTCTTCCTTTGGCAGATACCCTACACCGAGCTGTACATCACGCCCACTCTCTGGCCCGACTTCTCCGAGCAGCAGTACGTCAAGGCGCTGCTGGAGTTCCAGCGCCGAAAACGCCGGTTCGGCAAGACGGACGAGCAACTGCTGCAGGGTTGAGATGCGCACCCGGGTACTGACCGCGCTGGCCGGGATCCCCCTCGTCGTCGGGATCATCGTCGTGGACAGCATCTGGCTTTTCTCGGCGTTCATCGAGGCCCTCACCTTCGTCGCGCTCCATGAATACTTCCGCATGGCCTTTCCGGACCATGGCGGAGTGCGCGCGACGGGCATCGCGGCCGGCATGCTGCTGTCCCTGACCCTCGTGGTGCCTGGACTGTCGGGCTACCTCCCGCTGGTCGTGGCGGGCCTGTTCACGGTGTTCGTCTTTACCGGCGGCGCGGTCGAGGAACGCTACCGCCGGCTCGGTCTGGCGCTGGCCGGCGCCGTCTACCTGGGCTACCTGTTCCCGCATTTCGCGCTGCTCTACCGTAGCGGATACCAGTGGGTGCTCTGGGTGCTGTTGGTCGTCTTCTCGGCCGACAGCGCCGGCTACTTCGCCGGTGTGGCCCTGGGCCGAAGAAAGTTGTATCCTTCAGTCAGCCCGGGAAAGACGGTCGAAGGGTCCGTGGCCGCCACCGTGGCGGGCGTGGCGGCCGGGTGGCTGTCGGGCTGGTGGCTGTTGGGCTTGCCATCGGGTGCGGTGTTGGTGTTTTCGCTCGCCATCGTCGTCATCGCTCAGGTGGGCGACCTTTTCGAATCGCTGCTCAAGCGGGGTTTCGCGGCCAAGGACTCGGGCGGTATCCTTCCCGGCCACGGCGGCCTGATGGACCGGCTGGACAGCCTCATCTTCCCGGGAGTCCTCAGCACCTACTGCCTGCGGTTCTTGTCATCATGAAATCCATCGTCATTCTCGGGTCCACCGGAACCATCGGGGTCAATGCCCTGGACGTGATCCGGACTTTCAGGCGGCGCTTCAAGGTCAGCGGGCTGGTGGCCGGGCGCAACCTGGAACTGCTGGCGCGCCAGGTCACGGAGTTCGCCCCGCGCATCGTCAGCGTCAAGGACCGCGAGGACGTCGACGCCCTGCGCAAGCTCATTGGCCGCCGCAGGGTGGAAATCGTCCACGGCGAGGAAGGAGCGGTGGCCACGGCCACCGAGCCCACGGCCGACTTCGTGCTGGCCGCCATCGTCGGCGGCGCGGGACTCGTGCCGACTTTCGCCGCGGTGCAGGCGGGCAAGGACGTGGGGCTCGCCAACAAGGAGGCCCTGGTCATGTCCGGCGAGCTCTTCGTGCGGGAGGCCAGGAAGCGGCGGGTGCGGCTCCTGCCGGTGGACAGCGAGCACAGCGCGGTGTTCCAATGCCTCGAAGGGAACCGGCGCACGGACGTCGACAAGATCATCCTGACCGCGTCCGGGGGGCCGTTCCTGCGGACGCCGCTACGGGAGCTGCGCCGCGCCACCATCGGCCAGGCGCTGCAACATCCCACCTGGAAGATGGGTCCGAAGATCACCATCGATTCCGCCACCATGATGAACAAGGGATTGGAGGTGATCGAGGCCCGCTGGTTGTTCGGCGTGTCCGCCGAGAACGTGGAGGTGATGATCCACCCCCAGAGCATCGTCCACTCCATGGTGCGTTACCGTGACGGCGCGGTCATGGCGCAGCTCGGCATACCGGACATGCGCATTCCCATCGCCTACGCGCTTTCCCATCCCGAGCGGCTCGATTCCGGGCTGGCGCCGCTGAACCTGCCCAGGGAGGGGGAGCTGACCTTCCTGAAAGTGGAGAGCCGGCGCTATCCGGCGCTGGACATCGCCTACGGAGCGCTGGCCAAGGGCGGCACGGTTCCGCCTGTTCTGAATGCCGCCAACGAGGTGGCGGTGGCCGCCTTCCTGGACGGCCGGGTCGGCTTTCGCCAGATCCATGAGATCAGCCGCAAGACCATCGACGCCCACGTGCCCGTCAAGCCGAGAAGCCTGACGCAGGTCCTCGAGGCCGATCGATGGGCCCGGGGGTTCGCCCGGGAACTCGTTCAGCAAAACGGATCGGCAAGGTGATCGACGTCATCTACATGATCGTCGCCGCCGTGGTCGCCTTCGGCGTGCTGGTGTTCCTTCACGAGCTGGGCCACTTCCTCGTGGCCAAGAAGGCAGGCGTGGGGGTCCTGACCTTTTCCATCGGTTTCGGCCCGAAGGTATGGATCCGGCGGCGCGGCGAGACGGAATACTGCGTGAGCGCCGTTCCGCTGGGAGGATACGTCAAGATGGTGGGCGAGGATCCCGGCGAGGAGGTCGACTCCGAGGATCGGGAGCGGTCCTTCGCGCATCGGAGCCTGGCCGCCCGCACCGCCATCGTGGCTGCCGGGCCGGGTGCGAATTTCCTGCTTGCCATGGCGGTGTTCCTCTGCGTGTTCCTGATTTTCGGCATTCCCTACCACACCGCCGAGATCGGCGGCGTCAAGCCCGGCTCACCGGCGGCCGGCGCCGGCCTCGAGGCCGGCGACCGGGTGGTCGTGGTGGGCGACCTTCCCATCCGTTCCTGGGACGAGCTGGCCCGCGAGGTCAGGGCCAGCCAGGGCCGCCCGCTGGACCTGGGCGTGGTCCGTGGCGACCGGGATCTCGTGGTTACGCTGAGCCCCACCAGGGGGCAGACTCGGAATCTCATGGGCGAGCCCGAGGAGACCTGGCTGATCGGCATTCAGAGCGCCGGAGCCGTGGAGGTGGAGAGGAAGAATCCGTTGGCGGCGGGCTGGCTGGCGGTGACCCGGACGGTGGAGCTCTCGCTCCTGACGGTGGAGGTCCTGGTCAAGATGGTGGTCGGAAGAGTCGATACGGCGAATCTCGGCGGCCCCCTGATGATCGCCCAGTTGGCGGGACAGCAGGCCCGGCGGGGGCTGGCGGACTACCTGTTCCTGCTGGCGTTGCTGAGCATCAACCTCGGGGTCCTGAACCTGCTGCCGATACCGATGCTGGACGGCGGACACCTGCTGTTCTTCCTGATCGAAGCCGTGCGCGGGAAGCCCCTCGCCGTCCGGCAGCGGGAGTGGGCGCAGCAGATGGGCCTGGTGGTGCTGCTCTTCGTCATGGTCTACGCGTTCTACAACGACCTTGCGCGGATCTTCGGAAGCTGATGAAGGTACTCGGACTCGACACGTCGACGGCATTGCTGAGCGCCGCGGTGGTGGACGGCGGCCGGCTCGCGGCCGAATGCGTACGGGAATCGATGCAGGCAGGGGACCGCCGGCCCGGCCGGTCGAACCACGCCGAGGGGTTGATCCCGCTCATCGAGGAGGTGCTCCAACGGGCCGGCACCGACTTTGCGAGCCTGTCCCTGGTGGGGGTCGCCGTCGGACCCGGTTCGTTCACCGGATTGAGGATCGGCATCAGCACGGCCAAGGGCCTGGTCTACGGTTCGGATACGCCGGTG
The DNA here is from genome assembly GCA_965204505.1 of uncultured Binatia bacterium (SeqCode). Taxonomy (GTDB): domain Bacteria; phylum Desulfobacterota; class Binatia; order UBA9968; family JAJDTQ01; genus JAJDTQ01. The sequence continues at coordinate 1,002,870 of CBDBFB010000003.1, read as the reverse complement.
GTCGGGGTGCGCACCCTGGAAGCCGCGGCGTACCGGGTGCCCGGAGCGGAGGGCACGACTCTCATATGTCCGATGCTGGACGCGCGCAAGGGCGAGGTCTACGGCGCCCTTTACCGCCGCACGGCGGCGGCGTTCGAATGCCTGATCGAGGATTGCCTGGAGGCGCCGGAGTCCATGGTCCGGCGGGTGGACGCGCTGGGCAAAGGCCCGTGCATCTTCGTCGGCCCGGGCGCGCAGGCTTACGCGGAGGTGATCGAGCGGTGCGCCGGCGGCGACGCCCGGGTGACCGCGGGAGCGGAGTTCCCGTGCACTGCCTTTGCCGTCGCGAGCATCGCCGGAGAGAAGTACCGCGCCGCTCCGGCGATGGCGGCCGAGCCGCTGAACCCCTGCTACATACGCCCTCCGGACGCCGTGGCCAAGAGCCCCGCGGCCTTCTAGGAGGCCCTCACCCCGACCCTCTCCCAAGGGGAGAGGGAGATGTTCATCCTGTCCGCCAAACCGTCACGCCACCGCGGGCGTCGAGCGCGGCAAGCGCGCGTCCGTCTGGCCGCCAGTAAAGTCCCGCCCCTATGTCCGCCAGAACCGCGGTCCCGACAGGACGGCCTTCTCCATCCCTCTGAAGCGACCACACCACTACGGCGCCATCCCGTCCTGCCGAGGCCAGGCGCATCCCGCGGCGGGCGAAGGCGAGGGTTGTAACGATTTGATCATGATGTTCCAGAACGCCGGGGCGCGTGCCTTCGGGACCACGACCGTGGAAGCTCCAGACCGTCACCGCCTCGCCTCCGCCGGTGGCCAGGAGGGTGCCGGTGTCATCGAAAGCCAGGGCCGACGGTTTGGCGGGGTATCCTGACATCATGGAGTCCTGCTCCGTGGAGCGACGCCAGAAGTGCACCGAGTTGTCCTGGCTGCCGCAGGCCACGATATCCCCGTCCGGGCTCAGTACCATCGACACCAGGGAGCCCTGCCATTCCAGCTTCTGGCGAAGCTCCCCAGTGGAGACGTCGAAGAACGCCACTCGACAGTAACAGGCCGTCGCCAGCTCCCCCGCGGCAGACCAGGCGATGGCGCTGACGGTGCTGGGATGATCATCGGATCGCCAGACTTCTCCGCCGTCCGCACCATACGCGCGGACCTGCCGGGAGCAGGAGGCCGCCAGCCATTGGCCGTCCGGCGACCACGCCACGTTCTCCACCCAGCCGCTGCCGACGTCGATGGCCTGTTTTACCTGACCTTCGGCGACATCCCAGACAAGGACTCGGCCGTCCTGGCCGGCCGTAGCGAATGCGGTTCCGCTTGGGTGGATCTCCATCGCGAGCACGCCGCCCTCATGAGCCCCCTGCCGCGCCCAGGCGGTTGCGCCGGACTTGCCGTCGAACGCGTAGACGCTACCCGCGACGTCACTGACCACCATGGCCTCACCGCCGAGGGTCCAGCCGCCGGCGATGGCGTAGTCGCCGACCGCCGCGGACCAGCCCCGGCGAAGAACACCCGTTGGGCTGTCGACACTCAACTCAGGCATGCCTCGAATCCCTGCCGCATGCCCTGCTCATCGAGGTTGCGGCCGATGAAGACGAGCTGATTGCGCCGGGGCGAGTCTCCCCACGGACGATCCGGCTGGCCGTCAAAGAGCATGTGAACCCCCTGGAAGACGAAGCGACGCGACTCACCCGCGAGGCTGATGAAGCCCTTCATTCGGAAGATGTCCACCCCGCGGTCACGGAGCAGTTCGCCAAGCCAGGCGTTGAGCTTTTCGGGATCGACGTCGCCGTCCTTCTCGATAGAGATCGAGCCCACCTCGTCGTCGTGCTCGTGCTGCGCGACCCAGGTGCGCTCGACATCTGGACTGATTGGCGCTCCTTCCGCGTTCATCAGTTGGAGGTCGAACTCTTCCGCGGTGTGCTGGGTGTAGAGGGCGATCCGCACCTGCGTATCGACCTCCAGGAAGAACGACTTGCGCCCCGGGGAATCGAGCGGGAGGTTCACATGCTTTCCGACAGGAATCACGTCCCCCGGGCAAACGGTCTCCGCGGGTTCGGCGTACCGCCGCACACACCACTCCGCACCCTCGCGGAGGGCGGCGTCATCCGTGCTCTGGTCCGACACGACGACGAGCGACATCGCCGGATCCGGTCCGTCGGCGAGGCTGAGTTCGTAGCGGCCGATATCGAGCGAATAGACCCCAGTCCATTCGAACGGATACTCCGGCTCGAGGAAGGTGGGACGGCGCTCGAGCACCTGGTCCAGGTCGAAGGCACCGAGGTTGAGTACGGTGTCGACGGGGACGTTCGCCCGCTCGCTGCGCACGACTCGCGCCATTCGGTTCATGCCCCGGAGCCGGGCTTCGAGCTTGTCGAGTGCTTCGCCGTTGACGAGGTCCGTCTTGTTCAGAACGAGGACGTCCGCGAACGCGACTTGCTCGGTGCTCTCGTCGCTGCGCCCGAGCTGCTGCTCGATGTGGGCGGCATCGACGAGCGTGACGATCCCGTCAAGCGAGAACTCCTCGCGAATCTCGTCGTCCATGAAGAAGGTCTGAGCGACCGGGCCGGGATCGGCGAGCCCCGTGGTCTCCACCAACACGTAGTCGAACTTGTCGCGGCGCTTCATGAGATTGCCGAGCACGCGAATCAGGTCTCCGCGCACGGTGCAGCAGATGCAGCCGTTCGACATCTCGAAGACCTCCTCGTCCGCGTCGATGACGAGCGCCTGGTCGATGCCGACCTCCCCGTACTCGTTCTCGATCACGGCAATGCGCTTGCCGTGCTCCTCACTCAGGATCCGGTTGAGCAGGGTCGTCTTGCCGGAGCCGAGGAAGCCGGTGAGGATGGAAACAGGTATTTTTTGTGGCGTGTCCATATCTAGTTCTCCTGGAGCAGAGGTACGAGTACTGGAGCCTGGACGTCGAACCCCCACGCCTTGCAGACCTGGACCAGGTCTTCGGCGTCAAGGGCGTCCGTGGTTTTGTGAAGCTTGTGTTGCAGCGGCGGGGCATCGGGCCGAAGCAGGCCAACCACGGTCTCGATGGGCGGACAGCCCTCTTCGAGACATGCCAGCTCGGTGACCGTAACCGTCGTGCTGTCGGGAAGGCTCAGCGCTGCGCGCAATGCCTCCTTGATATGCCGAACCCGTTGGCGATTCGGGCTGCGCGGTGAGGTGTTGATCAACATGTCCTCTCTCCTCCCTGCAACACGGCCCCCGCTCAGTTCGTGAAGGCCTTGACGATTTCGTCCGCGTTGTGGCGGAACATGTCGAGATAGGTCGACGCCGGACCGTCGGCACCGGAAAGCGAGTCCGAGTAGAGCGTGCCGCCAACGACGGCCTCGGCTTCACGGGCGAGTTGCTGCATCAGGCGCGCGTCGGTGATGTTGTCGACGAACAATGTGCGGATGCCCTCATCCCGCATCTGGCGAATAAGAGCGGCCACTTCGCCCGCCGACGGCTCGTCTTCGGTGCTGAGACCGACCGGGGCATGAAAGCCGATGCTGTAGGCGCGCCCAAAGTACTGGAACGCGTCGTGCGAGGTGATCACCTTGCGCCGTTCCGCGGGGACGTCGTGGAGCCGGTGGCGGATGTCCTGATCCAGCGCCAACAGTTCGCGATCGTAAGCCGCGGCACGGCGGCGGTAGTCGTCGGCACGAGTCGCATCGGCCGCGGCAAGCGCACTAGCGATATTGATCACATAGAGGCGTCCGTTGACGAGGTCCTGCCAGGCGTGAGGGTCGAACTCGCCCTCGCCGTGGCCGTGGTCATGGCCATGTCCGTGATCCTCTTCTACTGTTCTCAACAAGGCAATTCCTTCGCTGGCCACGACAACCGGCCCCTTGTAGCCGGATGCCTTGACGAGCCGGTCGATCCAGCCTTCGAAGCCAAGGCCGTTGACGAAGACGAGGTCCGCTTCGGCCAGCGCGCGCGCATCGGCCGGAGTCGGTTCGTAGACGTGGGCATCACCGTCCGGCCCGACCAGCGTGGTGAGGGCGACGTGCTCCCCGCCGACGTTCTTCACCATGTCTCCGAGAACGGTGAAGGTGGCAACGACCCTGAGCTTGTCGGCTGCCCAGGATGGAGACGGCGCGGCGACGGCGAGGGTGACTAGCGCGGCAAGAAACAAGCGGCGTGAAAAGCGATGCATGGTTTGGATCCTCCTTGTGGGATTTAAGCTTCAAGATGGCGGCGCGGCAGGAACCGCGCCCACAGGCTGCCGCGCGGACCCGCGACAACCGAGACGATGTAAACGCCTCCGGCGACCAGGATGATGGCCGGTCCGGACGGAAGGTTTACGTGGTAAGAGAGCAGCAGCCCCGTATAGGCGGAAGCGAAAGCGATGGCGCTGCTTGTGGCCGTGAGTGTCGCAACTTCGCCGGCCCAGAATCTCGCGGCCGCGGCCGGGAGCATCATCAAACCCACCGCCATCAGCGTACCGAGGGCGTGGAACCCGGCGACGAGGTTCATGACGATCAACACCAGAAATACGAAGTGAACGGTCGCGCCGGGGCCGCCCACGGCGCGCAGGAAACCGGGATCGAAGCACTCGACGACCAATCCGCGTCCGATGACAGCCAGGATGAAAAGAGTCAGCGTCGCGATCGAGACAATGAGCAGCAGGGACGCATCGTCGACAGCGAGAATGGTTCCGAACAGGACATGCATGAGATCGACGTTGCTGCCGTGGGTGGAGACAATGAGCACCCCGAGCGCCAGTGAAATGAGATAGAAGGCGGCGAAGCTGGCATCCTCGCGCTGAGGCGTCACACGCGCCACGAGACCGGACAGCCCCGCCACGACGAGGCCGGCGATGAAGCCGCCGAAGCTCATGACGACGAGCGAGAGCCCGGCGATCATGAACCCGATGGCCGCACCCGGCAGCACGGCGTGGCTCAAGGCATCCCCGACGAGGCTCATGCGGCGCAGAACCAGGAGAGTGCCCGCCGGGCCGCAGCCGAGGCTGAGCGCCAGGCAAGCCGCCAGCGCCCTGCGCATGAACCCGAACTCGATGAAGGGCTGGATCAGAGCGGCATGGATGTCCATCAGGCAACGCCTCGCCAGCAGACCTCCGCACGGTCGTCCCACGCCTCCGCCATCTGTCGCGCCCGGAAGAGATGTTCTGCCCGCAGAACATCGGTGGTCGCCCCCCAGCCAACGGGCTCCCGGGCAATCAGCAGGGTGTCGGGAAAACTCTCCCGTACCTGGTCGAGGTCATGCAGCACGGCGATAATCGTTCGTCCTTCGCCATGCCATCTCACCACCACCCTCAGAAGGTCGGCCGTGGTCCTGGTGTCGATGGCCGTGAAGGGCTCGTCGAGCAGAATGACAGGACAGTCTTGTAACAGCATGCGGGCAAACAGGACCCGTTGAAACTGGCCCGCCGACAGGGAGGCAATCGGCCGTCGACTGAAGTCACGGAGACCTACAGCCACCAGCGCTTCCTCGGCTTGCCGCCGCAGGGTGGGCGTGAGTCGGCGGAACAGACCGATCGTCTGCCAGTGACCCAGCAACACCGTCTCGATCACCGAAATCGGGAAACTGCGGTCAATCTCTGCCTGCTGGGGCAGATAGGCGATATCGCTCTGGCGCAGGCCGTTGCGTTCCAGGCGGCCGTCAAGAGGCGCCAGGAGTCCCATCAGTCCCTTGAGCAAAGTGCTCTTTCCTGACCCATTGGGGCCGACCAGCGCCGTCAACGAACCGGTTGCAAAGCTGCCGGTCAGGTGATGCACAGCCGGATGGCGGTCGTATCCCAGGGTGACGTCGTGGAGGGCAAAGGCGGTTGTCATGGCAGCCACCCCATCGCCCAGGCCGCGACGACCCACAGCAGGGTCGTGAGGGTACCTGCCCAAACAAGTTGGACGGCCACGCCACTGCCCAGAGGCGAGAGGGCACGTCCGAACCGCGTCTCTCCCGTGGAGCCGTTGATCCTGATTGGCCTACGCACAGTCCTCTTTCTGAGTTCAAACATTATTGGTAGGATAGTATCAATAGCGAGGTTTGTATTATCAATAAGGAGGTTTGTCAAGCACCCCTGTCCACACATCCTCCCGCGACCCGCTCCATCCTCCCAACCGATTCGATGACTTCCGGGAACGTCGAGCTGTAGCATGTCGTGCACCCGAGCGGTGCCCGCGCATTGACAAAAATCCGGCCGTTGGATAAATTTTACCGCTTGCCCAAACCAACGATCAGGAGGTCGTCCAATGGAGGAGAGAGAGGAACGAATGATTGCCTCTGTCTTGGATAAGGACCCGGAACTGCGTAAATACTATGAAGAACACCTCGAATACGAGAAGCGGTTGGTGGACCTGCATGACAGAGGCTACTTGTCACCGGAAGAGGAGATGGAGAAGAAACGCATCCAGAAGCTGAAGCTCGTCGGCAAGGACAAGATCATGCAGATTCTCGACAAGTACAAGTCGGCGAGTTGAGGCGGGCTGGGGAGAGCCAGGGAGAGAAACCATGAAGTTGAACGGGTCGGAAATATTTGTGGAATCGCTCAAGCGCGAGGGAGTGAAGACGATCTTCGGCATTCCCGGCGGAGTGGTCCTCAAGCTGTTTGACGTCCTGCACCAGCAGAAGGACGTCGAGGTTATCCTGACCCGGCACGAGCAGGGCGCGATACACATGGCCGAGGGCTATGGCAAGGCCACCGGCAAGGCGGGTGTCGCGCTGGTGACCTCGGGTCCCGGCATGACCAACATCGTCACGGGCCTCCAGGATGCCATGATGGACTCGGTGCCGCTGGTGGCGTTCACCGGGCAGGTCCCCACCAACCTCATCGGCAACGACGCGTTCCAGGAGGCCGACAACATCGGCATCAGCCGGCCCTGCACCAAGCACAACGTCCTGGTGAAGGATGTCGCCGACCTCGCGGCCACCATCAAGGAAGCCTTTTACATCGCCAACACCGGCCGTCCCGGTCCGGTGCTGGTGGACATCCCCAAGGACGTGAGCACCGAGTCCGCCGAGTTCCATTATCCCGACAAGGTCGACATCCGGGGCTACCGCCCCACGGTGACCGGCAACCGCTACCAGATCAAGCAGGCTGCCGGCGAGATCATGAAGGCCAAGCGGCCGGTCATCTACGTCGGCGGCGGCGCGATCTTCTCCGGCGCGGCCAACGAGGTCCGGGAGTTCGCGGAGCTGACGCAGATCCCGGTGACCATGACGGTCATGGGGCTGGGGGCTTTCCCGGGAACGCATTCGCTGTGCATGGGGATGCTCGGCATGCACGGCACCTACTGCGCCAACATGGCCATGCACGAGGCGGACCTTCTCATCGCGGTGGGCGCGCGGTTCGATGACCGCGTGACCGGCAAGCTGTCGGAGTTCTCGCCCCGGGCCCGTGTCATCCATATCGACATCGACCCCACTTCCATCAAGAAGAACGTCCATGCCCACATCCCCATCGTCGGCGACGTGAAGACGGTGCTGCGGGAGCTGATGGGTGTGGTGAGCTCCATGGACGGCAATCCGGCCAGCGTCAAGGCGCAGCGGAGGCCGTGGCAAAAGCAGGTGAACGAGTGGTCGGCCCAGCATCCGCTCGCCTACCAGCAGGAAGGCAAGAAGGAGACCAAGCCGCAGTACGTCATCGAGAAGGCTTACGAGCTCACCAAGCACAAGGCCATCGTCGTCACCGACGTGGGTCAGCACCAGATGTGGGCGGCGCAGTACTTCCGGGGCGCCCAGCAGCGCACCTTCCTCACCTCGGGCGGGCTCGGCACCATGGGTTTCGGGTTTCCGGCGGCCATCGGCGCGCAGAAGGCGTACCCCAACAAGACGGTGCTCTGCATCACCAGCGAAGGCAGCTTCCAGATGAACCCGCAGGAGTTGGCGGTGGCGGCGATCCACAAGCTGCCGGTCAAGATCATCCTGCTCAACAACCAGTTCCACGGCATGGTGCGGCAGTGGCAGGACCTGTTCTACGAGGGGCGCTACGCCTCCAGCGACCTCGGCGCCATCCCGGATTTCGTCAAGCTGGCGGAAGCCTACGGTATCCTCGGTCTCCACTCCGACGGTCCCTCGGACGTGGAGTCGGTGTTGAAGGAGGGGCTCAAGCACAAGGGTCCGGTGTTGATGAACTTCGCCATCGACCGGTTCGAGAACTGCTATCCGATGATCCCGGCCGGCGGAGCGCATCACGAGATGGTGCTGGAAGATCCGCCGCACATGAAGACCACGCGCAAGGGCTCGCGGAAAAAGGGAGAGGATGTGGACGCCGTCCTGCCGGCGTAAGGGTTTGGCGGATGGAACACATCATCTCGGTTCTGGTCGAAAACAAGGCGGGTGTGCTCGCGCGCGTGGCCGGCCTCTTCAGCGCGCGGAACTACAACATCGAGAGTCTCTCGGTGGCGCCCACTCCGGATTCCACCGTCTCCATGATCACGGTCGTGACCTCCGGTGACGAGGTCATCATCGAGCAGATCATGAAGCAGCTCAACAAGGTCATCGAGGTTCTCAAGGTCGTCGACCTGACCGAAGAGGACCACATCGACCGGGAAACGGCGCTCGTCAAGATCCAGGCCAAGCAGGCGAACCGGGACGAGGCCATCCGGATCGCACAGATCTTCCGCGCCAAAATCGTCGACTCGACGCCGCAGACCTACACCATCGAGGTGTCGGGAGATTCCGCCAAGATCCAGGCGGTGATCGGCCTGTTGAAGCCCATGGGCATCAAGGAGATCGTCCGCACCGGCCGGATCGCCATCGCGCGCGAATCCGCGTAGGCCCTCACCCGGCCTTTGGCCACCCTCTCCCAAGGGGAAAGGGGTCGAATTTGGGACGGGAGGAGGGCCACCTTCTCCCAGAGGGGGAGGGGAAGAATGGGCCCTCCCTTGGGAGAGGGGAAGTCCCCCCCCTCTGGAGGAGAGGGTAAATCTTCCCCCCTCTCCCTCTGGGAGAGGGTCGGGGTGAGGGACTCGGGACAAGCGCCGCTGGTTAGCACATAACACGGAGGTTCAACATGCAGGTCTACTACGACCAGGACGCGGATTTGAGCCGTGTCCGCGATCGCAAGGTCACCGTGCTCGGCTATGGCAGCCAGGGGCACGCGCACGCCACCAATCTGCGCGACTCCGGCGTGGACGTGGTGGTGGGGCTCCGCCGCGACAGCGCCTCCTGGGCCAAGGCGGCGGACGCCGGCTTGACCGTGATGGAGACGGCGGAGGCGGTGCGGGCCGGGGACGTGGTCATGGTCCTGTTGCCGGACGAGCTCCAGGGCGACGTCTACCGGGAGGCCATCCAGCCCGGCCTCGAGCCCGGGAACTACCTGGCCTTCGGACACGGCTTCAACATCCACTTCAAGCGGGTCGTGCCCCCCGAGAACGTCAACGTCTTCATGGTGGCGCCCAAGGGTCCCGGTCACCTGGTCCGAAGCGAGTTCGAGCGGGGCAGGGGGGTGCCGTGCCTGCTGGCCCTTCACCAGGATCCGTCCCAAGACACCCGGCCCGTGGGGCTGGCCTATGCCGCGGCCATCGGCGGTGCCCGCGCGGCGGTCATCGAGACCACCTTCAAGGACGAGACCGAAACCGATCTGTTCGGCGAGCAGACGGTGCTCTGCGGCGGTCTCACCTCGCTGATCCAGGCGGGCTACGAAACCCTGGTGGAGGCCGGCTACCCGCCGGAGATGGCCTATTTCGAGTGCTGTCACGAGGTCAAGCTGATCGTCGACCTGATCTACGAGGGCGGCCTGGCCAACATGCGCTACTCCGTGAGCAACACCGCGGAGTACGGCGACCTCACGCGCGGGAAGCGCATCGTCGGCGACGACACGCGCAAGATCATGAAGGAGATCCTGGCGGACATCCAGTCGGGCAGGTTCGCGGACGAGTGGATGAACGAGCACCGCTCCGGATCGCCCAACTTCAACGAGCTGCGGCAGGCGTCGCGCAGCCATCCCATCGAGCAGGTGGGCGAGCAGCTCCGCTCGATGATGCCGTGGCTGGCCGAGAACCGGCTCGTGGACAAGAGCAAGAACTAGGGGAGCACTGCCATCAGGATCGCAAGGGAAGGCCATCGGTTCGTTTTCGCCGCGCTGGGACTGGCCGCCGCAGCCATGGCCGTGGGCTGGTTCGCGGCCGGAACGGCGTTGCTGGTGGTTGCGGCGGCCGTGGCGGCCTTCTTCCGCGACCCGGAGCGGGTGCCCCCGGATGCGGAAGGGGTGGTGGTATCGCCCGCGGACGGCAAGGTCGTGGACGTCGGCGAGCCCTCGGGCGCCGAAGGACGCCGGCTGAGCATTTTCCTTTCGCCCCTGGACGTGCACATCAACCGCGCCCCAATGAACGGAAAGGTGTCGGACGTGAGCTACCGGGCGGGCCATTTCTTCGCCGCGTACAAGGGCAAGGCGTCGGAGGAGAACGAGCGCAACGCCGTCGAGTTGGTGGACGATGCCGGAAGGACGCTGCGCATCGTGCAGATCGCCGGCTTTCTCGCGCGCCGGATCGTCTGCTACGTCAATCCCGGAGACTCGTTGCGGAAGGGCCAGCGTTTCGGCATGATCATGTTCGGCTCCCGGGTGGACCTTCACCTGCCCGGAGACGCCGAGATCGAAGTAGCCCCCGGCCAGCGCGTCCGCGGCGGGGAAACGATCGTCGCCAGGTTGTAAGTTGGAACGTCCCGAGAACAAGGACACCAGGGACACTCCGTTCCGGAAGGTCCGGCTGATCCCGCGGGGAAAGGGCAAGCGAAATCGCCTGCGGCGGAGGGGTTCGGCCAACCGGCTGCGGCGCGGCATCTTCCTTCTGCCCAGCCTGTTCACGGCGGGCAATCTCTTCTGCGGAATCTTCGCGATCCTCTTCGCCTTCAAGGGCGAGTTCCACCACGCCGCCGTGTTGATCCTGGCCGCGCTTCTGCTGGACGGCTTGGACGGCACCGTGGCGCGGCTCACCCATACGAGCAGTCAGTTCGGCATCGAGTTCGATTCTCTGGCCGACGTGGTCTCGTTCGGCGTGGCGCCGGCGGTGCTGATGTACGTCTTCGCGCTGGCGCCGTGGGAAACCTGGGGCGGCCTCGGGCCGGCGCTGTTCGCGGTGTGCGGCGCGTTGCGCCTGGCGCGCTTCAATGTCCAGACCTCGGCCGTGGAGAAAAGCTACTTCACCGGGCTGCCCATCCCCGCGGCCGCGACCATGATCGCCGCCACCATCTTCATGCATTCCATGCTGGGCCTCGAGGACACCGCCGGCAAGCCCGTGGTCTTCACCGCCATCGCCTGCGCGCTGGCGGGCCTGATGGTGAGCAATTTCCGTTACCTGAGCCTCAAGCAGCATCACCTGAAGAAGCGCAGCACCATATGGTTGTTGCTTTCCGCGCTGGCAGTCATTATACTGACCATCGCTATGTGGCAGATCGTGCTGTTCTCGGCGTTATTAACGTACACCCTATCGGGTCCCCTGTTATGGCTGCTCGCCATGCGGAAGCGACGGAGGGAAGAGCAGGCGCTGCTACAAGCCTGATCGAAACAAACCTCAGCTTGCATCACCGAAACTCCCGCCGGGCCTCCAGCGGGAGTTTCTTTTTTTGAGGAGGAAGACCATGGGCTCCAGGAACATCGTGAACATTTTCGATACGACCCTCAGGGACGGCGAGCAGTCGCCCGGGGCCAGCATGAACATCGACGAGAAGGTCCTCATCGCCCGTCAACTCGACAAGCTGGGGGTGGACGTGATCGAGGCCGGCTTCGCCGCGTCGTCGCCGGGTGACTTCGAGTCGGTGGTGCAGGTGTGCAAGGCGGTCAAGCGGCCCATCGTGCTGAGTCTTGCCAGGGCGCAGCACGGCGACATCCGCAAGGCCGTCAAGGCGGTGGAGGGAGCGCGCAAGCCCGGGCTCCATACTTTCATCGCCACCTCCGACATCCACATGAAACACAAGCTCCGCATGTCCCGGGACGAGGTGATGGAATCCGTCGGCACGGCCGTGGCCTACGCCAGAAGGTATCTCGACTACGTGGAGTTCTCGGCCGAGGACGCCTCGCGCAGCGACCGGGACTTTCTGGTGGAGGTGTTCAGCGAGGCTATCCGGGCGGGAGCGAAGACCCTCAACATCCCGGACACCACCGGCTACGCTATCCCGTCGGAGTTCGGCGAGCTGGTGCGGTACCTGATCGAGCACACCGAGGACTCGGAGAAGGTCACCTGGAGCGCCCACTGTCACAACGACCTGGGCCTCGCCGTGGCAAACTCCCTGGCCGCGGTGGCCAACGGGGCACGGCAGGTGGAGTGTACCGTGAACGGCATCGGCGAGCGCGCCGGCAACACCTCGCTGGAAGAGGTGGTGATGGCGTTGAAGACGCGCCAGCCGGTGTTCAATCTCGACACGCGCGTCCATACCGAGCAGATCTATCCCACCTCGCGGCTGCTGTCCCAGGTCACCGGCATCACCGTGCCCCTCAACAAGCCCATCGTCGGCGACAACGCCTTCGCCCACGAGGCCGGGATCCATCAGGACGGCGTGCTCAAGCAGAAGCTCACCTACGAGATCATGAAACCCGAGACCGTGGGCATCACCGGCAACCGGCTGGTCATGGGCAAGCACTCCGGCCGGCACGCCTTCGGCGAGAGGCTGCAGCAACTAGGGTTCTCGCTCAACAAGGACGAGGTCAACCGCGCGTTCGAGCGCTTCAAGAAGCTCGCCGACAAGAAGAAGGAGGTGTTCGACGAGGACATCGAGGCGCTGGTGGCGGACGAGGTCCTGAGGATACCGAGCCAGCCGGACCGCTACGAGCTGGTGTACATGAACATCGCCTCGAGCTCGTCGGCGGTGCCGTCGGCGACCGTGCGCATGCGTGTCGACGGCGAGGAGAAGATGGCCCACGACACGGGTGACGGGGTGGTGGATGCGTGCTATAAAGCCATCGCCAAGATCTCCGGCAGCCGCGCGCAGTTGCGGCGCTACTCGGTTTCCAGCGTCACCGGCGGCACCGACGCCCAAGGCGAGGTGTCGTGCATGCTCCAGGAAAAGGACGTCAACATCTCCGGGAAAGGTTCCCACACGGATATCATCATGGCGAGCGCGCTGGCGTACGTGAACGCTCTCAACCGTCTGGAGTATCGCAAGCGCCACCGGCAGGCTTCGGTAGAGGGGGGTCCATGAGTCACAAGGTAACGGTGCTTCCGGGCGACGGCATCGGCCCGGAAGTGGTGGCGGAAGCCATGGCGGTGCTGAGTCAGGCGGGCGACATGTTCGGCTTCGCCGTCGACGTGGAGGAGGGGCTGGTGGGCGGCGCGTCCATCGATGCCCACGGGAAACCCCTGACCGACGAGGTCCTGGCCATGGCCAAGTCCAGCGACGCGGTGGTGCTGGGCGCCATGGGCGGACCCAAGTGGGACGGGTTGGACTATTCCATCCGTCCGGAGCGGGCCCTGCTGGCGTTGCGCCAGGAGCTGGGGCTGTTCGCCAACCTGCGGCCGGTCAAGCTGTTTGCGCCGTTGGCGCGGGCGTCGACCCTCAAGCCCGAGGTGGTGGAGGGGACGGACCTCGTGGTCGTGCGCGAATTGACCGGCGGCATCTACTTCGGGCAACCCAAGGGCGTCACCACCGAGCCCGACGGCAGCGAACGGGGCGTCAACACCCTGGTCTACACCACCCCGGAGATCGAACGCATCGCCCGGGTGGCGTTCGACGCCGCCCGCAGGCGGCGGGGCCGGGTGACCTCGGTGGACAAGGCCAACGTGCTGGAATCCACCGAGCTGTGGCGCAAGGTGGTGACGCGCGTCCGCGACGAGGAGGGTTACGGCGACGTCGAGCTCGACCACGTGCTGGTGGACAACTGCGCCATGCAGCTCATCCGCGACCCCAGGCAGTTCGATGTCATCGTCACCACCAACATGTTCGGCGACATCCTGAGCGACGAGGCCGCCATGCTCACCGGCTCCATCGGCATGCTGCCGTCGGCCAGCCTCGGCGGCAAGGTGGGTATGTACGAGCCGGTGCACGGCAGCGCCCCGGACATCGCCGGCCAGGACAAGGCCAACCCGCTGGCCACCATCCTGACGGTGGCGCTCATGCTGCGTCATTCGTTCGACCAGGGCGCCGCCGCGGACTGCATCGAGCAGGCGGTGGAGCGGGTGCTGGAGACGGGTTGCCGCACGCTCGACATCGCCGAGGGCGAGGCCGCGGTGGTGGGCTGCAAGGAAATGGGCGAGCGCGTGCGGCAGGAGATCGCCGCCAGCCGGGCGGCGTGACGTGAACATGATGCGCAAGGAGAAATACAACGTCGCCGTGGTGGGAGCCACGGGAGCGGTGGGCGAGGAGATGCGGAAGATCCTCGAGGAGCGACAGTTTCCGGTGGACACCCTCCGGTTGCTGGCCTCGGAGCGGTCCGCCGGCCAGCGCCTCGATTTCTGCGGCAGTCAGCTCCTCGTGGAGGTGCTGGACGACGATTCCTTCGAGGACACCGATATAGCGCTCTTCTCGGCGGGAGGATCGGTAAGCGCCCGCTACGCCCAGGCGGCCGTCGACGCGGGCGCCGTGGTCATCGACAACACCAGCTATTTCCGCATGGACGACGACGTCCCGCTGGTGGTTCCGGAGGTCAACGCCGGCAAGATCGCCGAGCACGCGCACCGGGGCATCATCGCCAACCCCAACTGCTCCACCATCCAGATGGTGGTGGCGCTGAAGCCCTTGTACGACGCCGCCGGCATCAGCCGCATCGTGGTGTCCACCTACCAGTCGGTCTCCGGGGCCGGGCGGCGCGCCATGGAGGAGCTCGGCAAGCAGACCGCCGCGCTGTTCAACAGCCAGGACGTGGAGTGCGAGCAGTTCCCGCACCAGATCGCGTTCAACTGCATCCCGCACATCGACAAGTTTCTGCCCGACGGCTACACCAAGGAAGAGGTCAAGATGGTCCAGGAGACGCGCAAGATCCTGGACGACCCGGAGATCCGCATCACCGCCACCACCGTGCGCGTGCCGGTCTTCTGCAGCCACTCCGAGTCCATCAACGTCGAGACCCGGAGCAAGCTGTCGGCCGCCGACGTCCGCGCCATCCTTCGGGAGGCTCCCGGCGTGCTGCTCCAGGACGACCCCGCGAACAACGACTACCCGCTGGCCACCGAGGCGGCGGGCAAGGACGCCACCTACGTCGGGCGAATCCGCGAGGACGATTCCGTGGAGAACGGCATCAACCTGTGGGTGGTCGCCGACAACCTGCGCAAGGGCGCGGCCCTCAACGCGGTGCAGATCGCCGAGATCCTGATCCGGGACTACCACTGACGAGCCTGCCGGCATCCAGGGTCCTGTCCGAGTCATCGAATCGTAGCGAGAAGGGGTGGAGGGATCCACGCCCTCCGACCCCCTCTCCCGGCCTCCGGCCACCCTCTCCCAGAGGGAGAGGGTTTAGGTTTGGGACGGGTCTACGGCATGAACGTCAGACTGACCCTCGAGTACGACGGCACCGACTACCGCGGATGGCAGGTTCAGCCTGGTGGTGCGACGATCCAGGGCATCCTGGAGGATGCGCTCGCCGTGCTGCTGAAGCAGCGGGTCCGCGTCCAGGGGTCGGGACGGACCGACGCGGGTGTCCACGCGCTGGGACAGGTGGCCAATTTCACGTGTCCCGACGGCCGGGATCTCGCGCGCCTCCAGCGGAGTCTCAATGCCCTCACTCCGGACGACATCACGGTGAAGGCGGCGGAGGCCGCGCCCCCCTCCTTCGACGCCAGGAGGGACGCGACAAAGCGCGTTTACGAGTACCGCCTGTGGAACCATCCGTGGCGTTCGGTGTTCAACGACCGCTATTCGTGGCACGTCGCCAGGCCGCTGCGCGTCGACGCCATGCGCGAGGCGCTGGCCGCGTTGGAAGGCGAGCACGACTTCTCGTGTTTCCGCGCCGCCGGCTGCGCCGCCGCCACCGCGGTCCGGCGGATCTACCGCAACGAGCTGTACCCATGGGAGGACCACTGGGTGTATCGCATCGAAGCCACCGGATACCTCCGCCACATGGTGCGGAACATCGTCGGAACACTCGTCGAGACCGGCCTGGGGGAGCGCGAACCGGAGGACTTCGTCCGCTTGATCGAGAGCCGCGACCGCAAACGGGCCGGCGCCACCGCCCCGGCACGGGGCCTGTTCTTGGTAGAAGTGGTCTACCAACAGCCAACCCCCTCTCCCTCTGGGAGAGGGTCGGGGTGAGGGTGCCCGGCGCAAGCAGCCCGTTGCATAAGACAAGGAACGGGAGGGACATGCGACGCCCTCACCCGGCCTTCGGTCACCCTTTCCCAGAGGGAGAGGGGCTTGGCTGGGCCTTCGCTTGAATTACCCAAGGTCGCTGGCTATCATTCCCGCCGAGGAGAAATCGACCCATGTCCGAACGTACCCTTTATGACAAGGTCTGGGATGCCCACGCGGTGACGACGTTGCCCACCGGACAGACCCAGCTTTTCATCGGATTGCACCTGGTTCACGAAGTTACCACGCCCCAGGCCTTCGATATGATGCGGGAGCGCGGGCTCTCCATCGCCTATCCGCAGCGGACCTTCGCCACGGCGGACCATATCATCCCCACCGATACCCAGGTCCGGCCCTTCGCCGACGAGCAGGCCGAGGCGATGATGGCGGCGTTGGAAAGGAACGTCAGTGACTTCGACATCGAGTTCTACGGCCTGGGAAGCGACCGGCAGGGCATCGTCCACGTCATCGGCCCGCAGCTCGGTCTGACCCAGCCGGGGATGACCCTGGCCTGCGGCGACAGCCACACGAGCACCCACGGGGCCTTCGGGACCCTGGCGTTCGGCATCGGCACCAGCCAGGTCCGCGACGTGCTGGCCACCCAAACCCTGTCCATGGACCGGCTCAACGTGCGGCGCATCAATGTCAACGGCAGCCTCCCCCTCGGGGTGCACGCCAAGGACGTGATCCTGACCATCATCCGCACCCTCGGGGTCGGCGGCGGCAAGGGATTCGCCTACGAATACGGCGGCGCCGTGCTGGACGCCATGAACATGGACGAGCGCATGACCGTCTGCAACATGAGCATCGAGGGCGGCGCCCTGGTGGGCTACGTCAACCCCGACGACACCACCTTCGAGTACCTGCTGGGACGGCCGTTGGCGCCCAAGGGCGAGGCCTTCGACCGCGCGGTGGCGTACTGGCGCTCCATGGCGTCGGACCCGGACGCCGGCTACGATGACGTGGTGGACATCGACGGCTCGGCCATCGAGCCCACGGTCACCTGGGGCATCAATCCCGGACAGGCGGTGGGCGTGCTGGAGAACATGCCCCGCCCCGAAGAGCTGAAAGACCCCAAGACCGTGGAGAAGGCCTACCAGCACATGGGCTGGACGCCGGGGGCGCCGATCCTCGGCACTCCCATCGACGTGGCCTTCATCGGTTCCTGCACCAACTCACGGCTCTCGGACCTGGTAGCCGCGGCGCGGGTCGCCAAGGGAAGGCAGGTATCCTCCGGCGTGCGCGCCCTGGTGGTGCCCGGCTCCGTGGAGGTGAAGAAACAGGCGGAGGCGGCGGGGCTCGACCGGGTGTTCACCGAGGCCGGCTTTCAGTGGCGGGAGGCCGGGTGCTCCATGTGTCTGGCCATGAACCCCGACAAGCTCCAGGGCCGGGAGGTGTGCGCTTCGTCGTCGAACCGCAATTTCATCGGCCGCCAGGGGAGCCCGGAAGGGCGGACCCTGCTGATGAGCCCCGCCATGGTGGCTGCGGCCGCCCTCAACGGCAAGGTCGTGGACGTGCGGGAATACAACTGAGCGAGGTCGGAATGAGCGAGATCAGGCAGGTAAGCGGCAGGGCGATGGTGGTGCGCGGGCACGATATCGACACCGATCGGATCGTTCCGGCCCGCTACCTCAAGGAGATCACCTTCAGCCGGATGGGCGAGTATCCGTTCATCGACGAACGCTATGATTCCGGCGGCAATCCCGTGGATCACCCCTTCAACGAGGCCCGCTTCCAGGGCGCCGAGGTGCTGGTGGTGAACCGCAACTTCGGCTGCGGCTCGTCGCGGGAGCACGCCCCGCAGGCCCTCTACCGCTGGGGTATCCGGGCCATCATCGGCGAGTCCTTCGGCCCCATCTTCGCCGGCAGCAGCGTGCTGCTGGGCATGCCCACGGTGATGGTTTCCTCCGAGGATATCGGGAAGCTCATGACACTGGTGGAGTCCTCCGACCCCCAGGCGGAGTTCACGGTGGACCTCGACGCCAAGAAGGTCCGCCTGCCCGACGGCAGCGACATGGACCTCGACATCAGCGACGGCCACCGCAACGCCCTGACCACGGGCTCGTGGGACTCCACCGCGCTCTTGCTCGGCAACATGTCCGAGGTGGGCCAGACCGCGGAGAAGCTGCCCTACACCAAGAACTTCGAGGACCCGGCGCCGCTGTAGAGAGCAAGCATCACCCCTCGACCCGTCCCAAATCCAACCCCTCTCCTTCTGGGAGAGGGTGCCCGAAGGGCGGGTGAGGGGCCGCAAGCGGCGTGCCTGTTGGCCCTCACCCCGACCCTCTCCCAGAGGGAGAGGGAGTCCTTAACCCTGTACCTGTGGCAGCACCTTCTCCACGAACGTATCCAGTTGCGCCAGGTCGGAGATGGCCAGGCCGATGATCAGGGTCTGGAGGCCGCCGGCGAAGATCCGGTTGATGCCGTCGGCGCAGGCGTCGGCGCTCCCCACCAGCATGTACTTCTCCACGTCCATCCGCACCTTGCCGTAGTAGCGGATGAGGTAGTTCTCGCACGCCTCCACCGCCTTGCTCTTGTCGTCGTCGATGGCGATGAACGTGAGCCCGGCCTTCTCGATGTCGTCCGGATTCCTGCCGGCGGCACGCGCATGGGCGCTGATCTTCTCCCACACCGAATCGAAGTCGTGCACCGCGTTGCTGCCGCAGATGTAGCCGTCGGCGTGCCGCCCGACGCGCTTCAGGACGGGTTCGGCGCCGCCGCCCATCCAGATGGGAGGGTGGGGCGACTGCACGGTCGCGGGGCCGAAGCGGGTGCTGTGGAGGTCGAAGAAGCGGCCGTGGTGCTCCACCTCCTCCTCGGTCCAGAGCCGTTTCATGAGCGCCAGCGACTCCGCCGCCCGGCTCCCCCGGTGTTCCCAGGGAACCTCCACGGAGGTGAAGTCGCTCTCACGGCTGCCGAAGCCGATGCCCAGGGTCACTCTGCCGTTGGACAGGAAATCGAGGGTGGCCACGGTCTTGGCCAGCAGCGCGGGGTGGCGCAGCGCCGACAGCAACACCGATGTCCCCAGCCGGATGCGTTCGGTGGCGCCTGCAACCGCGGCCAGCACCGTCAAGGCTTCCAGGTTGTCATAGGCGATGCGATCGATGGTCCAGAACGAATGAAGTCCCGCCTGGTCGCATTTCCGCGCCATGGCCGTGACGTAGCCCGGCTCGATCTGCGGAGCCGGATTGACGAAGCAGATTCCCAGGTTTCCCATGGTGACGATCCTTTCCGGGAGGTGAGAGGTTCGCCCTCGCGAACCCGTCGGCGCGGGCAGTCTACCCGAGCTCAAGACATACGATATCCGTCGTACTAGTTCTTTTCCTCGAAACCCGCAACGGGAGCCGGTCCGGCGCGCGCGGCAGCCGGAACCGTTGCCTTGACAGCGTTCCCAGACCTCGATATATCCCTGTGGATTTTCGAAGGGGCAGAAGGGAGTCCGTATGCTGGAAGCCGCCACCATGGCGATCGAAAACCTCCTGGTCCCGACCCGGCTGATGTACCTGTTCATCGGCGTGCTCATGGGTCTGGCCCTGGGGGCGATTCCCGGGCTGGGAGGCCTCGTCGGGCTCGCCATCCTGCTCCCCTTCACCTTCGACATGGACTCCTTCGAGGCGTTCGCCATCATGATCGGCCTGATCTCGGTGACGAGCACCTCCGACACCATCCCCTCGGTTCTCTTCGGCGTCCCCGGAACCTCTGCATCCCAGGCCACCATCCTCGACGGTCACCCCATGGCCAAGAAGGGGGAGGCCGGGCGGGCCTTCGGCGGCGCCTACATGGCGTCGCTGCTGGGCGGCGTGTTCGGCTCGCTGATCCTGGCGCTTTCCATCCCGGTGCTTCGTCCTATCGTGTTGGCGTTCGGCTCGCCGGAGTTCTTCATGCTGGGGCTGCTGGGCATCTCCATGGTGGCGGTGCTGAGCGGCAACGCGCCGGTGAAGGGGCTCATCGCCGGCGCCATCGGCCTGTGCGTGGGCATGGTCGGCATGGACCCGCAGACGGGGGTGCTCCGCTGGGTCTTCGGGCAACTGTACCTCTGGGACGGCGTTCCGCTGGTCCCGGTGGCGCTGGGCATCTTCGCCATCCCCGAGATCGTCGACCTGACCATCCGCGGCACGCGCATCGCGGACGTGCCCAAGGAGCGCCTGCAGGGTGTTATGATCGGCATCCGCGACACCTTCCGCAACTGGTTCCTGGTGCTCCGTTGCGGCGTCGTGGGCGTCTTCGTCGGCGCCATCCCCGGGCTTGGCGCCTCGGTGGTGGACTGGTTCGCCTACGGCCACGCCATCCAGACCGAGAAGGGCGCCAACGAGACTTTCGGCACCGGCGACGTGCGCGGCGTGCTGGCCCCTGAAGCGGCCAACAACGCCAAGGAGGGCGGCGCGCTGATCCCCACCATCGCCTTCGGCGTGCCCGGCAGCGCCTCCATGGCGTTGCTGCTGGGGGCCATGACCATCCAGGGGCTGACCCCGGGCTCGGCCATGCTCACCAAGGACCTGGCGGTCACCTATACCATGATCTGGAGCCTGGCCATCGCCAACATCTTCGGCACCGTGGCCTGCATGCTGCTGACCAACACCCTGGCCAAGATCGCCATGGTGCGCATCAACCTGCTGACGCCGCTGGTGGTGGTCATCGTGTTCCTGGCCTCGTTCCAGGCCACCCGGCACTACGGGGACCTGTGGTCGTTGCTGTTCTTCTCGGTGCTGGGCTGGTTCATGAAGCGGTTCAGTTGGCCGCGGCCGCCGCTGATCCTGGGGCTGGTGTTGAGCGGCATCATCGAGAACTATCTCTTCATCTCCATCAGCCGTTACGGCGCCACGTGGATGATGCGCCCCATCGTGATGATCGTGATGGTGCTCATCGTCGCCAGCCTGTACTACGGCATTCGCAACGCGCGTAAGCAGCAGGAGTTGGCCAAGATGCGCGATTCGCAGGTCGAGCGCGAGCAGAGCGGGGGCGGCGATGAAGCTTAAGGCAAACCCGGGTGCGCTGTTCACCGTCTTCGTCCTGCTGCTGATGATAGGCTTGGTGGCGACCGCCAAGCAGTGGCAATACCAGGCGCGGTTGTTCCCCTGGACCATCGGCATCCCCACCATGGTGCTGTGTTTCCTGCAACTGGGCCTGGACCTGTTCCGCGGCAAGGACGCGGACGAGGACGTCGCCGGCATGATGGACCTGCCGGTGGACCGCAGCGTTCCGGTGGCGGTGGTGATCCAGCGCGCGATCAATATCTTCGCGTGGATCTTCGGTTTGTACCTGTCCATCTGGGTCATCGGGTTCATCCTGAGCGTGCCGCTCTTCCTGCTCCTCTACCTGGGCCTTCAGGCGGGCGAGACGTGGAAGGTCGCGGTGACCTACATGGTGGTGATGATGGTGTTCATGATCGGCGTCTTCGAGATGGTGCTGCACATCCCGTGGCCGGTGGGCTTGATTAACGGCCCGCAGGAGTTCATTCTGGGGCTGGTTGAAAGGTACTTGTCGAGTCTCGTTCCCATCTGATGGTGGGGTAAAATTTCGCTCAAGGGGGCTCTTGACATTTGCCGCAAGGCTTACGTATAAAAGGAGCCGTCTGGATCGGCGGAAGAAATAACCAAAGGGAGGTACGTATGGCAAGGAAGAGTCTAGTCGGATTGGCAGTGGCCCTGGGAGCGTTGTTCCTGATGTCGTCCATCGCCATGGCGGGCGCGAAGCTCATGGTGGACGTGGGCGGCGTGAAGAAGGGCAGACTGCAGGTCAAGATCTCCGCTTCGGGCCTGAAGGCGGGCCAGGAGGTCGGCGTCCGGACCATGATGGGCGGCGTGCTGTCGGACGTGAGCTTCCTCGCGAAGCCTGCCGTCGAGAAGGCGGACGACAAGGGCATGGTGTCCACGACGTGGGGTATCCGGGGACGGACCATCAAGCGCCTGCTGAAGCCCGGCGACCACGAGGTCATGCTGGTGGACGGGGACGGCAACACGCTGGCCAAGGCGAAGCTGACCATACCCGCTCCGAAGAAGAAATAGGTTTTTGTGCGAAAGGAGCGCCGCTGGGTTCGCCCCGGCTATGCTCCTGACGCAGGTCGGTTCCGCAAGGAGCGGCCGTCAAGAACAGACGGGCTGAGGATCTCGGTGCACGGAGTCCTCGGCCCGTTTGCGTTTCCGGGCTTCGTGTGCTCGGAACGATGGTGAATGAAGGTTTCAGTGGCGTTTTCTGCTGCTGTTGAGGGGGTAAACGGATCATGAAGAGATCGACACTGACGAGTTGGTGCATCCTGTTCTTTCTTCTGGCCTTCGCTGTTTTGGCGACAACGGCGGCGGCTAAAAACGTGACCATTCTGATCGGCTATCCGCCCGGCGGAGGCCATGATATCGAGGCCCGCGTCATGGGGCGGTACCTCGGCAAGTACCTGCCCGGAAACCCGAAGGTCCTGGTCCAGAATATGCCCGGAGCCGGCGGCATGATCATGTCGTCCTACGTCTACAACCGGGCCAAGCCGGACGGGAACACCATCGGCCTCTTCGGCAGCAGCCATGGAATGCAGGCAGTGCTGGCGCCGCCGGAGATGGTCAAGTACGATCTCTTGAAGATGCCGATCATCTGGTCCGTTGCCGGCATTCAGGTTCATCTGACCCGGGATTTTCTCGGAGCGAAGAACGCCAACGATCTGCTGACCAAGGTCGACCGCTCGAAAATCGTCGTGGCCGGCCGCTCCAAGCAGGGCTCCTCGTGCCTGCGCGGGCAGTTGGCCCTGCGGCTTCTGGGTATCGAAAAGTACACTGCGGTGTGCGCCTACGGGGGGACCTCACCCATCAGGGCCGCCATGGAACGGAGCGAGGTGAGCTACTTCGTGGCCAGCGACGCCCACTTGGTGGGGGGCGGCGCCTTCGTGGATTTGCACAAGCGCGGTCTGGTGTTCCCGATGTACCAGAGCGGCATCCTCAAGAGCGACGGCAGCATCGCCCGGTCCGCCACGGTCAAGGGGGACGTCCCCACGCTGCACGAGGTGTACAAGGCGGTCCACAAGAAGGAGCCCTCGGGGCCCGATTGGGAAGCGTGGCGCGCCATCGGGCTCGGCATCTCGAACCTGACCCGTACCCTGGTGCTGCCTCCGGGCATCGCCGGAGCCAAGGTCGGGGAGTTGCGCGAGGCGGTCGGCAAGATGGCCAAGGACCCGGGCTTCGTCAAGGACTGGGAGAGGGTCTTCGGACAGAAGCTCGCTCCGGTGCTGGTGTCGCCGAAGGATGCCTCCAGGATCCGCGACGAGACCATGGCGCCCGCGGAGTGGCAGACCCATCTCCGCAAGTTCGTCGGCGCCAAGTAACGTCCGGGTGAACGGAGAGGGTATCCCATCCATTCTCGAAAGGGAGGAATCTCATGATCCTACGCAGAGTGTCGTTGTTGTTCGTGTGCTGTGCGCTGCTGGGGGTTCTCGCCTTGGGCTCGGCGCATGCCTTCACCGAGGGCAAGAGAATCCAGATCCTTTCCGGCTATTCGCCCGGCGGCGGTCATGACACCGAAGGCCGGCTCATCGCCCGCCGCATCGGCAAGTACCTTCCGGGCATGCCCAAGAAGGTGGTCAAGATCAACATGCCCGGAGCGTCCGGCCTGATTCACGGCGCCTACATCCACCACAAGGCCAAGAAGGACGGCCTGACCTGGTCGATCATGGGCACGACCCACCTGAGCAGTTCGGTCCTGAAGGAGCCCAAGCCCAACTTCGACCTGACGAAGATGCCGTCGATCTACTCCACCAGCGGCGCCTCCGCCGCCATCGTGCGGGATTTCCTCAAGGTCAAGACCGGGGTCGAGCTGACCAAGATCGATCCCACCAAGATCGCGGTTTCCGGCCGCTCCATCACCGGGTCGTCCTTCCTCAACGACGCCATCGGCCTCGACCTGCTGGGCATCAAGGGTTACACCTTCGCGGTAGGCTACCCCGGCACCGCCCAGATGGCTCTGGCGTTCCTGTCGGGAGAGGTCTCCTACGTCGGCGGCACCGGGCTGCATCACGTGCTCGGCAGCGGCGGCCGGTACTATTCCTCCATCCAGGAGGGGGTCGCCATCGCCATCTGGCAGGGTGGCGTGCTGACCCCCGACGGGAAGGTCATCCGCTCTCCCGGCACCGACATCCCGACCTTCGAGGAGGTCTACAGGCAGGTGAAGGGCAAGGCCCCCTCGGGCCCGGCCTGGGAAGCGTACAAGCTGACCGGTCCCACCCTGCGCACCCTGAACCGTACGCTGGTGGTGCCTCCCGGCACGCCCGCGGACCGCGTGGCAGCCATCCGCGCCGCGTTCGACAAGATGTACTCCGATCCGGTGTACGTGAAGGAGTGGGAGAAGATCTTCGGGCTGAAGCTCGACTACATCAAGGGTCCCGACGCGGACAAGATCACCAAGACCCTGCTCCAGCCCTCACCAGGGTGGGATTGGCTCAAGAACGAGTACATCCCCGCGCTGCTGGCGCGCAAGAAATAGACCGACCCGGTGTCGTGTCCCGCACGCAACTTGTCGCAGGAACTCGCGGGACACGACACTAGTTGCCGTCCGGCGCGGTTCGCGCGCCGGACGGCAATGTTTCCCAACGACGAAACAGCCAATGAAAAAGGACATACGCACCTGGATCGACCAGTTGCGGGACGCTGGCGTGCTCGACACCATCTCGAAGCCGGTGGACCCGCGGACCCAGATGGGGGCGCTGTTGTGGCAGTCCCGTGAACGAGCGCTCCTGTTCGAAAACCTCGACGGCTTCCCGGGCTGGCGCTGCCTCGGGCAGGCGCCCGGCGACGTGCGGCTGGCGCCGCTGGCCTTCGGCGTCGACCGCAACGACATGGTGCCGGAGTTCGTCCGGCGCACGCAGACGGCCGGCACCACCCGCATCGTGTCCTCCGGTCCGGTCAAGGAGCGCGTCTTCAAGGGCGACGAGGTGGACATCACGAAGCTGCCGATCCACCAGTGCGGCATTCGCGACGGCGGCCCTTTCATCTCGGCCGGCTTGATGATCTC
Organism: uncultured Binatia bacterium (SeqCode); assembly: GCA_965204505.1. Lineage (GTDB taxonomy): Bacteria > Desulfobacterota > Binatia > UBA9968 > JAJDTQ01 > JAJDTQ01. The sequence continues at coordinate 977,736 of CBDBFB010000003.1, read as the reverse complement.
CAAGGACCCGGACACGGGCAACCGCAACCTGAGCTTCCACCGCCTGCAGATGAAGGGACCGCGCAAGACCGGTATCCTGCTCTACCCGCGCCACGGCTGGGCCAACTACCAGAAGCACGAGTCCAAGGGCGAGGGCATGCCGGTGGCTTTCATGATCGGCCACCACCCCATGTACTACTTCGCCGCCGCCACCACCACGGACTACGGCCGCGACGAGTTGACCATCGCCTCGGGGCTCCTGCAGGAAGAGGTGGAGATGGTCAAGTGCGAGACCATCGACATGGAGGTGCCGGCCCAGGCCGAGGTGGTGCTGGAAGGGGAGATCCTCCCCCACGTGCGCGAGGAGGAGGGCCCGTTCAGCGAGTTCCAGGACTACTACCTGGCGGGGGCGGGGCAAAACCCGGTGTTCCAGGTCAACGCCGTCACCATGCGCGGCGACGCCATCTTCAAGAACATCCAGAACGGCGCCGAGGTGGAAGGGTGCGTCTACCACAAGGTGCCCATGTCGGCGCAGATCCTCCGGCGGGTGCGGAGCGTGGGCGGCGGCGCCCAGGTGAAGAACGTACTCGTGCTGCCGGGCATATTCGGCCTCGTGGTGCAGATGAACGCGCGCTACTACGGCGAGGCCAGGAACGTGCTCATGGCCGCGCTCTCCAGCGAGTACCAACACCCCAAGGTGGCCATCGCCGTGGACGAGGACGTGGACATATTCAACTACGCCGACGTGCTCTGGGCCATCTCCACCCGCGTCAACGCGGCCGAGGACATCATCACCATACCCGGCGCCAAGATCCACGCCATGGACCCCTCGTGCGCGGAGATGGGAAAGCCCGGCGCGCCCGGCTGGCACCGCGTGGGCGGCAAGGTGATGATCGACGCCACCAAGCCGCCGGAATGCGACCCGGCGCGGCGGTTCGAGTTCGACCGCCTGCAGCCCATGGGCGCGGGCAAGGTGCGGCTGGAAGATTTTCTCTAGAAGGAGCCGAAATTGAGCGACGTGGCCATCATTTCCGGCGGCGCCAACGGTATCGGCCGTTGCGTCGCGTTGCGTTTCGCCCGGGCCGGCATCGCCCTCGCCATCGCCGACGCGGACCATGAGGGGGCCGAGCGGGTCGTGGGCGAGTTGACCGCCGCGGGGGCGCAGGCGCGGGCTTACGGCGTCGACGTCACACGGGCGGCCGAGATCAAGGACGTGGTGGCGCAGGTTCGCGAGGATTTCGGCTCCATCGACATCCTCTGCAACCTGGCCGGCGGCACCATCCACACGAAAGCCGTGGAGGACCTGTCCTGGGCCGAGTGGCGGGAGGTGCTGGACGTGAATCTCAAGGGCACCTTCCTCTTCTGCCGCGAGGTGGCTCCCGTCATGATGGAGCAACGCGGCGGCCGCATCGTCAACACCGCGTCCAACTACGGGCTCACCGGCTGCGCCCTGCGCACGCCCTACTCGGCCGCCAAGGCCGGCGTCCTGGGCTTCACCAAGTCCCTGGCCCAGGAACTGGCGCCCCACGGCATCCTGGTCAATGTCGTCGCTCCCGGCCCCACGGACACGCCTCGCGTGTTGGCTCACGCGGCCCCCGGGTCCCGCGAGGCCTGGAAGCCGCTGATCCCCATGGGACGCACCGGCCAGCCGGAGGACATCGCCGAGGGCTTCTACTTCCTCGTGAGCCCCGAGAACACGTACATCACCGGCTACACGCTCAACGTCAACGGCGGCCTTGTGATGAACTGAACGGGGCGCGATGAGGGAAGCATGGCGGCCTCGACCCTCGCGCGGCGATCCCTTGAATCCGGGGACCAGACGCGCTAGCTACTCGCAGTTACTTCGCAATCAGGGGGAAGAACGGGCATGGCCGAAGCGAAGGACTGCATCATCGGTATCGATACGGGCGGATCTTCACGGACGTGGTGGTGATGTCCCCAAGCGGGGATGTGTGAAAGGAGACCTTGATGAGCGACGACAAGACCAAGATCGTAACCGGATTGGGCAAGGCCGAGCTGCACCGGGTGCTGGTCCGCAACATCGACATGACCCAGGACATCCTCGGCAAGCTCAGCTTCGGACAGATGACGTTCCTGATGCTGGTGGGGCGCATTCCCAGCGAGGACGAGGGGCGCATGACCGACGCGCTGCTCAACGTGCTGGTGGAGCACGGCATGGTGGGCAACATCATCGCCGCCCGCTTTACCGTGTCGACGGCGCCCGAGGCCATTCAGGGGGCGGTAGCCGCCGCGCTGTTGGGGGCCGGCAGCGTCCACCTGGGCTCGTCCGAGTACTGCGCGAAGATGCTGCAGGACGCGCTGCCGTTGGGAAGCGACGGCGCCGATCTGGCGACCACCGCCCAGGGGGTGGTGGAAGACCACGCCATCCGCAAGCAGCGTATCGCCGGCATCGGCCACGCCACCCACTCCGAAGGCGACCCCCGCGCCGACCGGCTGTACGAGATCGCCGCCGAGACCGGCGTGCGCGGGCGCTACTGCGATCTGCTGGAAGAGATCAAGAAGGCCGCGGAGGCGCGCCACAACCGGGGCCTCCCCATCAACGTCACCGGCGCCATCGCCGCCATCGCCTCGGACATGGGGCTCCAGTGGCAGATGGCCAAGGCCTTCGCCCTCATCGGCCGCACCCTCGGCGCCATGGCCCACATCGGCGAGGAGCTCAAGAATCCCATGCACGGGCGCATCAGCAACCTGGTGCGTTCCAACTTGTCCTACGAACCGTAACGCGATAGGAGCCTACGTTGTGCCGTAATCCTGCAAGGGCGACCGCCGGTTGCCCCTACAACCGCCGCAACGTCGCGGTGTGATCCCGTGGCGCCAGCCGGCGGTCGCCCGTACAGTGGCCGGAATGTCGCGGTGTAATCCCGTAGGGGCGACCGGCGGTCGCCCCGGCCGCTCGCCACACTGTGATCGGAGCTCGTCTTCAAGAGGAGGGAATACCATGAGATACGGTTTACGTGCTCTGTCGGGTCTGATCGTCGCCGCGGTGCTGGCGTGGGCGCCGGCGCTCAATGCCGCCAGCGTGACGGAGCTGGCCGCCAAGTACCAGGGGAAGGACCGCGAGCAGAAGCTCCTGGCCGAGGCCAAGAAGGAAGGCAAGCTGGTGTGGTACACGTCCATGGCCGGTACCAACTACAAGGCCCTGGCCAAGGCCTTCGGTGACAAGTACGGCATCCAGGTGGAAGCCTTCCGGGGCAGCAGCAAGCGGCTGCTGCCGCGCGTCTTCGGCGAGGCGGAATCGGGCCGGCACATCTTCGACGTGCTCGAGACCACGCCGCCGACCCTGATGATCGTGCGCGACGCCAAGCTGCTGGCGCCCTACACCTCGCCGCGGCTGAGCACGTATCCGGACGTGGCCAGGCACTCCGCCGGCAAGGGGCTGGTTTTCTGGGCCACGGACCGGGAATCCTACATGTCCCTAACCTACAACAAGAAGGCGATTCCGGCCGACGCCGTCCCCAGGGGGTTCGGCGATCTTGCGAATCCCGCCCTCAAGGGGAAGATCGGCCTGGCCACGACCTCCAGCGGCAAACGGGCCATCGGCGCCCTGATCCACATCAAGGGCAAGGAGTTCGCCGAATCGCTCAAGGGCCAGGGGATCAGCCTGCACGCGGTTTCCGGTCGCGCGCTGCTGGACATGGTGGTGTCCGGCGAGGTGGGAGTCTCGTTCAGCACCTTCAGGAACCACGCCGTCACCGCCATCGCCAAGGGTGCGCCCATCGAGTGGCTGCCGCTGGAAGCCGTGGTGGCCAATGCCGGAGGTTTCGCCATCTCCAGGAACGCGCCGCACCCGCACGCGGCCCTTCTGATGGCCGACTTCGTGCTGGGCCCCGAGGGACAGAAGATCCTTCAGGAGCACCACAACGGCAGCGCCTGGAAGGACCCGGGCTTCAAGCGGTGGTATCCGGAAGCCGGCATGACCCGCGAGCAGTACCTCAAGACCGAAAAGAGGTGGAACAAGACGCTCACCACCATCGGCCGGAAGTAGCGGCCTCGGAGCACCGCTCCTGATCTGACGGGTTCACGGAACCTCACCGAGCGCCGTGACCCCTCACGCATGACGGGCCGGGCAAGCGCGAGGCGCTTCCCGGCCCGTCCATCGAGAGCCGTCTTGCAACTCATAGCCATCCTTACGGGCCTGAGGAACCGGAGCCGGGGATATCCGCTGTGGCTGTTCGTGCCGCTGGCGGCGGTGCTGCTCTACCTGGTGGTGCCGCCGCTGTTCTTCATCGGCTACTTCAGCCTGACGGTGGAACGCGGCGCCGACGTCGGCGCGTTCACCGTCGTTCACTTCCTCGAGATCTTCGAGTCCTTCTCGGACTTCGCCCTCCTCTCCTGGAACTCCTTCGTCTTCTCGTCCGGCAGTGCACTGTGGTCGCTGCTCCTGGGCACGCTGATGGCGTGGCTGGCGGAGCGCACCAACGCTCCTTTCCGCGCGGTGGCCTACGTGTCGGCGTTCATGTCGTTCGCGATACCGGGCATCGTCAAGGTCATCGGCTGGATCCTGCTGCTGGGACCCAAGGCGGGGTTCCTCAACGTCGGGGTCAGCTCCGTGACCGGCATGGGCCCCTTCTTCGATGTCTTCTCCATGGAGGGGATGATCCTCACCGAGGGCTTCCTCTGGCTGCCCATCGTCTTCCTGCTCATGGCCACGCCGTTCCGCTCCATGGATCCGGCGCTGGAGGAGGCCGCGGTAGTGGCCGGGAGTACCGACTGGCAGGTGTTCAAGCGGGTGACCCTGCCCATGGCCACGCCCAGCGTGCTGTCGGTGTTGATCCTCACCTTCATCCGCACCCTGGAGGCCTTCGAGATCCCCGCCCTCATCGGCATCCCTGCCGGCGTCGAGGTGTTCACCACCGAGATCTACCTGCAGCTCACCGACGGCTACCTGCCGGAGTACGGCAACGCCAGCGCCTACTCCGTGCTGCTCATCGCGTTGGTGGCGCTGGCCATGGTGCCCTACTACCGGGTCACGCAACACGCCCACCGTTTCACCACGGTCACCGGCAAGGGCTTCAACCCGCGGCGCAAGGATTTGGGCCGGTGGCGCTGGGCGGGCGGAGCGGTGCTGCTCGTACTGCCGTGCCTCCAGTTGCTGCCCATCGTCGCCATGGCGTGGTCGTCCCTGGTGCCCTATCTCCAGGCGCCCTCCATCGAGGCCTTGGGGAACCTGACCCTGGAGAACTACGTCACCGCCTTCAGCAACGACACCATCCTGCGGTCGGTGATCAACAGCCTCACCATCAGCCTCACCTCGGCCACCGGGTCCATCTTCCTGGCCTTCGTGACCGTATGGCTGGTGGCACGCACCAACATCCGCTTGCGCTGGGGGCTGGATCAGCTCGCCATGCTGCCGCTGGTGTTTCCCGGCATCGTCATGGGCGTGGCGATCCTCAAGATGTACCTGACCGTGCCGCTGCCGGTGTACGGCACCATCTGGATCATGGTGCTGGCGTTCGTGCCGCGGTACCTTCCCTACGCCATCCGCTTCAGCCACGCGGGTCTCCTGGGTATCCACCGGGAACTGGAGGAGAGCGCCACCACTAGCGGCGCCACCTGGGGCCAGGTGGCCTGGAAGATCGTCGTGCCGCTGATGCTGCCCGCGCTCTTCGCCGGCTGGATCTACATCTTCCTCATCACCATCCGGGAGCTGTCCGTGGCCTTGCTGCTCTACAGCCCGGGCTCGCAGGTCATCGCCGTGATCATCTGGGAACTGTGGGAGAACGGCAACGTCAGCACCCTGGCCGCCTTCAGCCTCGGCGTCACCGCTGGCACCGTGGTCCTGGCCGTGCTGTTCCACCGCCTCACCAGGCGCTACAGCCTGCAGGTGTAAGAGCGCCACGCCGGCGCCCCGCCCCCCCGTCATTCCGGCGGAAGCCGGAATCCAGAGGTGGAGGGGCGAGGGGTCCGCAGTGCTGCCCCGACCCCGCCCCCCTGGATTCCGGCTTCCGCCGGAATGACGGTTCCCAAGTGGCGCCGGTTACGTCACTCCAGCGCCCCGTCGTCACGCAGCCGCCGGATGCGTTCTTCGTCGTAGCCGAGCACGTCACGCAGGGTCCGGTCGGTATCCCGGCCCAGCTCGGGGAACACCCAATCCTGTTCCACGGGGGTGCGGGCGAAGCGGATCGGGAGGCAGGGTAGGGTGAGGCGCCCGAAGCGCGGGTTGTCGTGAGTGCCGAGGAAGCCGCGAGCCTGGAGGTGCGGATCGTTGGTCACGAGGTCGGCGCCGTTCTGAACCGCGCCGCAGGGAATCCCGTCCGTCTGTAATCGGTTCATGACTTGGTGGGGGTCGCGCGTCCGCGTCCATTCCTCGATGATGGCGTCCAGCGCATCCCGGTTCCGGAGGCGGTCCGCCGTGGTCGTGAAGCGCATGTCGTTGACCAGCTCCGGCCGCCCGATGGCCGCGGCGAGGCTGCGCCACTGCGCGTCGTCCTCGGCGGCAATGACGCACCAGCGGTCGTCGCCCTTGCAGGCGTAGATCCCGTAGGGCGCGTGGTAGGGAGAACGGTTGCCCACGGGAACCGGCTCGGTGTCGGTGTTGGCCGCCTGCATCATGCCGGCGCCGATGAGGAACGCGGCCGCTTCCGCCTGGGCCAGGTCCATGGCGAAACCGCGCCCGGTGCGCCGGCGGTAGAGGGTTGCCGACACCGACAGGATCGCCGCCATGACCCCGGACACGTAGTCCGGCAGCACCGTCCCGGACCCTACCGGCGGGTCCACCTCAGCCGACTCGTTCCACAGGGAGGTGAAGCCGGTGAAGGCGGTGATGATGGTGCCCAGGGTAAGGGAGTCCTTTCTGGGGCCGGTGGTGCCGAGCCCGGGCATGCGGATGGTGACGACATCCGGCTTGTGCTCCACCAGGTGGTCGTAATCGAGTCCCAGGCCGGGCATCACCCGCACCGCGAAATTGTCGAGCACGAGATCGCAGTGCTGCGCCAGTTCGCGGATCAGGCCCGGACCCTCGGGGTGCTTGAGGTTCACCGCGATGGAGCGCTTGTTGCGGTTGAACTCCAGGAACCGGGGCGACGCGTTGGGATCGTCCCCGGTGCCGAAGAAGCGGAAGGGGTCGAGGCCGCCCTTGCTGGATTCCACCTTGAGGACCTCGGCCCCCAGGTCCGCCAGCATCATCATGCCGAAGGGGCCCGCGAGCACGTGGTCGAAGCTCAGCACGCGCATGCCCTCAAGCGGAAGGCCCTGGCCGCCGGCATCCGAATCCCCGGGAGCGGCCGCCGCCGGCGGGGCTCCATTGGCGCCGGCCGCGCCGGCCCTCCTCGGCTCCGACCAGGCATCCTGCCCATCGCCGGCAACGGGTCGCGGGGACGTGACCCGAGGGCGCGATCCGCTGAGCAGGCAGGGAAGGCCCGGCTGGACCAGCGATGACCCGTCTCCATAGGCCACCTCCTGGACGAAGTGGCGGCCTTCGACGTGCGGGTCCCGCAGATAGCCCAGCGGCCGGTTCACCGGCAGGCACGGGATGTGGTTGGATTGCAGGTGGCGGGTCAGCTCCTCCGACGTGTAGCGCCGCGTGAACTCGGTCACCGCGGGGTTGATGACGTCGGCGTGGGAGCGCCGGAAGAGGTTGTTCATGTACTCCGGCGCCTCGAATTCCTTCGGATGGTCGGGCCAGATCTCCAGGAACTTCTTCCAGTGCTGCCGGCTGACATACATGTACACGTAGCCGTCCCGGCAGGGAAAGATCCTGGCCGGCGCCACGTGCTGGTGCTGGCTGCCGGCGCGGTGGTGGATCTCCTGCTCGTTGGCGTAGAGCCGGACCATGTGCTCCTGGGTGGCCAGGGCCTCCTGCATGGATACGTCGATCCAGTCGCCGGCTCCGGTGCGCTCGCGGCGGTGGAGCGCGGCGACGATGCCGAGGGCGGCCACCAGGCTGCCGAAGTAGTAGGCCTGGGTTTCGGGCGGCGCGCACGGAGGCCTGTCCGGATCGCCGGAGATGGACATCAGGCCGCACATGGCGAACACCACCAGGTCGTTGTAGGCGAAGCCGCTGTGGGGGCCCCACTGGCCGAAGCCGGTGATGGAGGCCATGATCAGGCGAGGGTTGATTTCACTCAGGCGGTCGTAGTCCAGCTCCAGGGCGGCCAGCTCTCCGGGCGCGCCGCTCTCAATGAGGATGTCGGTCTCGGCCGCCAACGCCCGCAGCCGGTCCCGGCCTTCCGGCGACTGGAGGTCGAGCTCCAGCGTGCGCTTGTTGGCGTTGAGATGGGCGAACGGCAGGCTGGTCTCGCCGGCAAAAGGAGGCTGGCGCCTCAGCGGATCGCCGCCGGGCGGCTCGATCTTGACGACATCCACTCCCAGGTCGGCCAGGAAGCGGCCGCAGATCTGGCCCTTGCGGTCGGTGAGGTCCAGGGCGCGATAGCCCTCCAGAAGCCGGGGGGCGCTGCCGGGTTTGTCGGGCTCGTTGTTCGACATGCAGACTCCTGCGCCGGTGGCCTGCTCGGCCACGGCGCGAGGCGGACGCGGGCGGGTTTGAACCCCGCCCCTACGATTTCTTCGCGTCGGGCTTTTCGTAGCCCACGTTGCCGCCGCCCTTCTGCGACTGGAGGTAACCCTCGACGTCGTTCAGCGGGTTCGTGTACACGCGCATGCGGTGGGAGATGATCTCGTCCACCAGTAGCCCGCGGCTGTTGTCCAGGTCCATGGCGGTGTAGGCGGCGATCTTGGCGTGCTCCAGGGTCGACGGGTGACGGGTGGCGATGGTGGCGGCGAACTCTCGCACGAACGGGATCAGCTCCTCCTCGGGCACGGTCTTGGATACCAGCCCCAGGCGCTCGGCCTCGGCCCCGTCCAGGTTTTCCCCGGTGAGCTGGATGTAGAAGGCCTTTTTGAAGGGGATGCCGCTGCGGAAGAGGGTGGGCGTGGCGGTGGCGCCGTAGCTCCCGCGGATGATCTCGGGCATGCCGAACTGCGCGGTGTCCGCGGCGATGGCCAGGTCATGGCCGTTCACCAGCACCAGCCCGCCGCCCAGGGCCCAGCCGTTGACCGCGGCCACGGTGACCTGCGGGGCCTGGCGCAGCAGCGTCACGATCTCCCGTGCCGAGCCGCCCTCGTAGAGCCGCCGCTTCCCCTGCCATGACGCCCGCAGGTCGTACAGGTCCAGCCCCGAGCTGTAGGCGTTGCCCGACCCGGTGGTGACGATGCAGCGGATGTTGTCGTTCACCGACAGGGTCTTGAGGCTGTCCGCCAGCTCCGCCAGCAGCTTGCGGCTCAGCGCGTTCTTCCGCTCCGGCCGGTTGAGGGTGATCCAGGCGACGCCTGTTTCCTCGTCTATCTCCTCGATGATGGTTTCCCTGTCGGACACGGGTTTCCTCCAATCCGTTCAGGGGCGACCGCCGGTCGTCCCTACCGTTAGTTCCCCCCGGAGCGACGGTTGCCCTCCGGAGCGACGCGCCCAAGGTTCCGGTTGGCCGTTAACGGGCGCCGAACCGTTCGCGCCAGGCGTCTACGCACTCGGGGTTCACCACGGTCTCCGGCGCCTCGCCCGCCAGCACCGTGAGAATGCTCTGCGCTGCCATGCGCTCTCCGGAGACCTGCGACTGCGGGTTGGTGCCGATGATGTGCGGCGTCATGATCAGCCGCTCGGGGTCCACCTGCCGGATCGGGTCCGACATGGGCAATGGCTCTTCCTCGAACACGTCCACGGCCGCGCCGGCGATGACGCCCTCGTTCAACGCCTGCACCAGGTCCTCCTGCTTGACCACGCCGCCGCGGCACGTGTTCACCAGGTAGGCGGTTGGCTTCATCTTTTTCAGCTCGGTCAGGGTGACGAGCCCGCGCGTCTCCGCGGTAAGGGGCGTGTGCAGGGTCACGAGGTCTGATTCCCGGAGCACCGTGTCCAGCGACACCAACTCCACCTCCAGGTGCTGCACCGACTCCTGGGTGATGTAGGGATCGCAGCCGATGAGCCGCATCTCCCAGGGGCCCAGGCGCTTGGCCACCTCCTTGCCCACCCGTCCGACGCCGACGATGCCGATGGTGCGGCCCACCATCAGGTTGCCGCGGTGCTCGTTGCGCTTCCAGCCGCCCTCGCGCAGGAGCTGCTGGTTGTGCACCAGCCGCTTGAACAGCATGGACATGAGCCCGACGGTGGCCTCGGCCACCCCGGTGAAGTTCTCCCGCGCCGGGCTGTTGCACACCAGGATGCCCAGTTCGGTGGCCGCCTCCACGTCGATGGTCTCGTAGCCGATGGCGGCCTTGATGACCCCCCGCAGCTTCGGGCACCGGGCCAGCACCGCGCCGCTGATGAAGTCCCGCTGCGCCGCCCAGACGGCGTCGCTGTCGCCGATCAACTGCACCAGCTCGTCTTCGGTGTAGCGGTGCTTGGGGTGTTCGTCCTGGTCCTTCCCCAGCACCAGCTCGCAGCCCGCCTCCTCCAGCACGTCCCGCCCCACCGAGAGCTTGTGCGGCGCCGGGATACAGACCTTGTTGCCTCGCATGGTTTCTCCGAATTCCTGGGTGTCGTGCCGGTTGCCCTTTTCGAACGAGCCTACGGGTGCGTTCCCGTTTCGCTTGGCCACCCGGCTACAGGCGATAGAGGCGCCGCGCGTTCTCGCACATGATCCGGCTCAAGGCGCCCTCCGGGAGGTCCTGGCGCTCCAGCATGGAGCTCACCGTGTGCGGAAACTTGCAGTCGCCGTGGTTGTAGTCGGACGCGAACACCAGCCGGTCGTGCCCCACGAAGTCGAGCACGAACGGCAGCGTCCGCTCGTCCGGCTCGAACGAATAGTACACCTGCTCGCCGCGCATGTGTTCGCCGGGCGTCTTCCTGAGCCACGGCACCGCCGGCTGCATGTACTCGTAGTGCTCGTCCATGCGCTCGATCCAGTAGGGTACCCAGCCTGCGCCGGCCTCCAGGAAAGCCACCCGGAGCCTCGGATATTCCTCCAGGATGCCTCCGGCGACGATGCACAGGCAGCCGATCATCTGCTCGAAGGGGTGAGTCATGACGTGGTTGAAGAACGCGTTGGTGGAGCGTTCGGTACCCGCCGCCGGCCGCCCCGCGCCCACGTGGATGCATACCGGCACGTCCAACTCCTGGGCGGCGGCGAAGAACGGCCGCAACTCGGGATTGTCCAGGTTCCCGCCCGCGGTGGAGTGCGCCGGCGTGCCCGCGGCCACGAAGCCGAGCTCGTTGACGCACCGCGTGAGCTCCTTGACCGCCTCCTGCGGCTCCTGGATCGGCACCAGCGCCACCCCCTTGAGGCGGTCCCGGTCTTCGCTGCAATATTCCGCGAGCCAGTTGTTGTAGGCCCGGGCCAGGGCGCAGGCGTTGTCGGCGTCCTCGTAGTAGGCGAGGCTCAGGAACACGTTGGTGCCGAACAGCACTGCCGTGTCGATGCCCTCCAGGTCCATGTCCTTGAGCCGTTGCACCGGGTCTTCCATGCCGGTGGTGGGCTGGGGGCGGCGGCTGTAGCCCGCCCCCACGTTGCCCACGCCGGGCCCGGACGGTTTGGGCCAGAGCTTCCCCTCTACCATCAGGAAGTCTACTCCCCGGTTGTCCTTCACCACCCGCGGCGCCTGGGAGCGGTAGGGCTCTTCCAGGTAGTCCTCCCAGCGAATATACTTCTCTTGCACGTGCCCGTCGGCGTCGATTACGGTGGGTCTGCTCAAGTAGGCTCCTTCGAGGAGGAGGTCCGGACGGATGGGTTGCATCAACCGGACCTCGTGTGATGTCTCTGCAGTACGTTTATGAGACCCTGCACCGGGGTGTCAAGCTGGTTGGCGCCCTTCGACTTCGCTTCGCTCAGGGCGAACGGTTGAACTCTGAAACTTTGGGTTCATGGCCCCCGATGCAACATGCCGTTCGCCCTGAGCGAAGCGAAGTCGAAGGGCGCCATCGTGAAGGGCTTGGGATTCGAATGAAGATCACCGACATCAAGACGTTGCGCCTGCGTGCACCGCTCGACGTTGAAGGCCAAGTGGAAAGCCGTACGGGTGTGCGCACCCATCGTTACGGGCTCCTGGTGGAGATCCACACCGATGAGGGAATCACCGGTGTAGGCTCGTGCTCCGGCAACGGACTCGTGATCGAGGCCATCGTCACCCACGTGCTCAAGCCGCTGCTCGTGGGCATGGACCCCCTGGCCATCGAGGAGGTCTGGGACACGGCCTATTTCCGCGCCGGGGTCCGCGCCTTCGGCTCCAGGGGCGTCGGAGTGGTGGCCCTCAGCGGCGTGGACATCGCCCTGTGGGACATCGCCGGCAAGGTGAAGGGCGTACCGGTGTACGAGCTGCTGGGCGGCAAGCGCCGGGACCCGGTGGAGGTTTACGCCACCGCCCTGTATCCCGAGGAAACAGCAGCCGCAGTGGAGAAGGCCGAGAAGCTGGCGGAACGGGGTTTTCACGGCATCAAGATCAAGGTGGGTTTCGACCTCGCCCAGGACATCGAGATCGTGGGCGCCGTGCGTTCCGCCCTGGGACCCGACTTCCCGCTCATGACCGATGCCAACATGGGCTACGGCCTGGACGTGGCGGTGGCCGCCGCGGCGGAATTCGAGAAGCTCGGCATCGGCTGGCTGGAGGAGCCGCTCTTCATGGAGGACGTGGCCGGCCACGCGCAGCTCAAGGCCCGTACCGGCGTCCCGGTGGCCGTCGGCGAGAACCTGCATACCCGATTCGGGTTCGAATCGTTCATGGCGCGGGACGCGGTGGACATCCTGCAACCTGACGTCGCCCGCGCCGGCGGCATCAGCGAGGTGCGCACCATCGCCGCACTGGCCGCCGAACAGGGTCTTCCGATTTCGCTCCACACCTACGGCGACGGCGTCGCCCTGGCCGCCAGCCTGCATCTGGCCGCCGCACTGGAGAACAGCGCGGTGATGGAGTTCGACTACAACGAGAACCCCCTCCGCAGCAGCCTTCTCCGGGAACCCCTGGAGCCCGGGAACGGCTTCATGCGCCCGCCCGACGGCCCCGGACTCGGCGTTACCCTCGACCCGGAAGCTGTCGAGCGATACCGTCACGACGGCGGCGGGGACCTCGCGCTGTGGCGCCGGCCATTGCGCGATGCGGGAGCTGTACGATCGTAGTGGCCTGCGCGGAACCGTCATTCCGGCGAAAGCCGGAATCCAGACCGGAGCAGGCTGGGGAGACATCCCCGAGAGGTACTCCGTGCGTGACGCCGCCTACTGGATAAACCACCTCGATCTGAAACCGCATCCCGAAGGCGGACACTTCAAGGAGGTCTATCGATCCGCCGCCGCAGTATCGGGCGAGGCGCTGAAAGGTTACGACGGTCCCCGCAACCTCGGTACCTCCATCTACTTCCTGCTGCAGGACGAAGAGTTCTCCGCGCTCCACCGCATCAAGCAGGACGAGCTGTGGCATTTTTTTGCGGGCTCGACTCTCACCGTGCACGTCATTGATGCCGCCGGCCGTTACTCGCCCATCAGCATGGGTTCCGATCCCGAGGCGGGCGAGTGCCTTCAGGCGCTGGTTCCCGGAGGGTCTCTGTTCGGCGCCTCCGTGGACGGCACCCAGGGGTACGCCCTGGTAGGCTGTACCTGCGTCCCCGGCTTCGACTTCGCCGATTTCGAGATGCCCGGGAGGGACGAGTTGATCCGGCGCTACCCGCAGCACCGCGAACTCATCGACCGGCTCACGCGTGCTTCGTAATTTCCTGCCAAAGCGCTAGACTTGGACAGAGTCACAGCACAGGGAGACGAACCTATGACCACCACACGCGAAGTGCGCATCGGCTGCGTCCAGACACCGGCCCTGGCGACCTTCGACGAGGCCATCGACGCCGCATGCCGCCTGGCCGGCGAAGCGGTCGCGGCGGGCGCCGAGCTGGTGTGCCTGCCTGAGTTCTGCGGCGGCCTCGCCACCGAGAACGGCGTGCTCAAACCCCCGGCCGCGCCCGAGGCGAGCCACCCCGTGCTGGAGGCGCTTCGCGCCTTCACCCGCGATGCCGGCACATGGATGCTCATCGGGTCGGTGGCGGTGGACGGTCCCGGAGACCGGCTCATCAACCGCGGTTTCCTGGTGGACGACAAGGGCGAGGTCCGCGACCGCTATGACAAGATCCACCTGTTCGACGTGGACCTGTCCGAGACCGAGCGCTACCGCGAGTCCGCGGTGGTCAGTCCCGGCGAGCAGGCGGTGGTGGCGGATACTCCCTGGGGACGCCTCGGCATGACCACGTGCTACGACCTGCGCTTTCCCCACCTCTACCGCACGCTGGCTCAGGCAGGCGCCGAGATCCTGGCGGTGCCTGCCGCATTCACCAAGAAGACCGGCCAAGCCCACTGGCACGTGCTGAACCGCGCCCGCGCCATCGAGAACGGCGCCGTGGTGGTGGCCCCTTGTTCCGTCGGCCCGGTGCCCGGCGGTGGCGCCGTCTACGGCCACTCGCTCATCGTGTCGCCTTGGGGCGAGGTCCTCGCCGAGGGCGGCGACGAACCCGGCACCATCGTCGCCACCGTGGACATTGAGAGCGTCGCCGGTGTTCGCAAGCGCGTCCCGAGCCTGCGCCACGATCGCCCGTTCAGCCAGCCGGCTCTGCCGGAATCGGGCCGCCGTTCGGTGGCCTGACCGTGGACTTGACCGGAGGTCGGCTTTATCCCAATCTGCTACCTCCGACATCAAAGGTCTGACTCCGTGCTCAAACTCCACCCAGACGAACAGAAGTGGCTGGACCAGTACCGCGAGGCGCTCGTCCAAAAACACCCGGGAATGGTGTTACGGATGCTTGTCTACGGCTCCAAAGCCCGTGGCGACGCCCGAGAAGACAGTGATCTCGACATACTCGTCGTCGTCCGGGACGACGCCATCGACCTTAAACGGCCACTGCGGGACATTGGTTACGACTTGGCCGTGACTTCGTGGGCGGTTCCTTCGATCATGGCGTACACCGAACAAGAGTGGGATCGACTGAAAGCCCTGCAGTCTCCTTATAGAGATGCCGTAGAGCGCCACGGGGTATCGGTGCTGTGAACAGGCCGATGTTGTTCGGAGAGTGGCGGCTCGCTGTGCGGTCTCTGGGTGCGGCGGAGACTTTGATGCGATCCGATTATCGGGAAGACTCGGTATCGCGGTCCTATTATGCAATTTTCCATGCAGCCAAAGCCGCCTTGTTTGTTCACGACATGGGACCGTCGAGTCATGCCGCAGTAAGGCGGATGTTTGGATTGCATCTCGTGCGAACGGGTCAGGTCGAACCGGAGTGGGCCAGGGAACTCGGAGGGAGCCTGGATGATAGACTGATGGCGGACTACAGCGTGCATGTTCGATTCTCCCGCGAAGAAACAATTCAGGAGTACCAACGGGCAGAAGCGTTCCTCAACCGTATGAGACGTTACTTGATCGAGAATGGAATAAGCGAGGAGGAACTCGAAGTGGAGCCGAATAGTGGTTGAGTCATTCCACGATTACCCGAAGCCAACTCAAGCGAGACGGGAAACAGAAGCCGGATCCTCGTGAAGGACTTGATCCTCATACGGCACGCCAAGTCGAGCTGGAAGGATTCCAGTCTCGACGACCGTGAAAGGCCTCTCAACAAGCGGGGCGAACGGGATGCCCCGGAAATGGGTGCCCGACTTGCGCGGCACAGGAACAGGCCCGATCTGATCGTGTCGAGTCCTGCGGTGAGGGCGCTGGAAACTGCGCGGATCATTGCCAGGAAGCTTGGCTACCCACGCAAGGACATTGTGGTGCAAGAACGCCTCTATGGCGCCGGCGTCGTCGAGTTGCTCGATGTGATTCGCAACTCGGATGACTCGGTGGTTACGCTGATGCTGTTCGGCCACAACCCCGGGTTGACCGAGCTCGCCAATCACTTGGGGCCGCGTCCGATCCCCAACCTGCCAACATGCGGGGTGCTCCATCTCGGGTTCGATACCGACACTTGGCCCACTGTGGGCTATGCCCGGGGCAACGAAGTGCTGTTCGACTTTCCCAAGAATTAGCGTGCGACGGGTGCTTGCTCACTGAAAATCTCTGCTCTTCCTACGCACCGGCTCCGTGCCTAGCTTTGGCTGCCACACTGACTCCGCCACGAGATGGACGACGGTGGCCTCGCTCTGCAAGGGGCCGCTGACGCCCATGAACGAGAGGGTCTTGGTGGCGATCCGGAATCTTTCGTAGACGTCGCGCCACAGGATGACGTTGACGAAGCCGGTCTCGTCTTCGAGGGTCATGAAGATGACGCCCCGGGCGGTCCTGGGGCGCTGGCGGGAGATGACGATGCCGGCGTAGTCCACGCGGCGGCCGTGGGGCATTCGCTGCACGGTGGCGGCATCGGGAAGCCCTAGGGCGGCGAGTTGCCGGCGCAGATGGGTCAGCGGATGGCCACGGGGGCTGTGGTCGGTGGTCCGGTAATCCCACACGATGGACTCGAGATCGCTCAGCGGCTCGAACGGCACCGGCGCCTCGGGGGTTTCGAGGGGCAGGGCGTCCCTTCCGGCCTCGTGGAGTCCCTGCATCCTTGCTCCGGGTCTTGGCCGTCCGCGTGTCGCATCGGCCCCGGCCGCGTGAACTCCCCGGACCTGCCAGAGGGCCTGACGCCGCCGGGGACTGCGTGAGGAGAGTGCGCCGGCTTCGGCAAGGCGGTCGAGGACGTCCTGGCGCAGCCCGGTGCGGGAGGCGAAATCGGTCACGGACCGGAACGGGCCGGCGCGCCGGGCGTTGTCGATGCGCTGCCAGTCCGCTTCCCTGAGCCCTTTCACGTAGCGCATGCCGATCCGTACGGCAGGGGCAAGGAGCTCTCCATCTCCCTTTTCGAGGGTGCAGTCCCAGCCGCTGTGCCGGACGTCCACCGGCAGCACGCGGACCCCGTGCCGCCTGGCGTCGTCCACGATGGTGGCCGGCGCATAGAAGCCCATGGGCTGGGCGTTGAGCAGCGCGCAGGCGAAGGCCGCCGGATAGTGGCGCTTGAGCCAGGATGACGCGTAGGCGACAAGGGCGAAGCTGGCGGCGTGGCTTTCGGGGAAGCCGTAGTCGCCGAAGCCGCGGATCTGCTCGAACACCTGGGTGGCGAAGTCTGTGCCGATGCCCTTGGCCTCCATCCGGGAGATGAGCCGCTCCCGGTGCCGCTCGATCCTTCCCGACCTCCTCCAGGCGGCCATGTCGCGCCGGAGCTGGTCGGCCTCGCCCGGAGTATAGTCCGCCGCCACCACCGCCAGCCGCATGACCTGCTCCTGGAACAGCGGGACTCCCAGCGTTTTCTTGAGCACCGGCTCAAGGGAAGGGTGGGGGTAAGTGACCGCCTCCTCGCCGTTTCGGCGGCGCAGGTAGGGGTGCACCATGCCTCCCGCGATGGGTCCCGGTCGGACGATGCTGACCTCGATGACGAGGTCGTAGTATTCGCGCGGCTTGAGCCGGGGCAGCATGGACATCTGCGCGCGGCTCTCGATCTGGAAGACTCCCACCGTATCGGCCTTGCAGATCATGGCGTAGGTCTCGGGATCATCCCTGGGAATCGTGGCCAGGGAGAAGGTCCTGCCCCAGTGTTTCCGGATGAGACGGAAAGACCGGTCGACGACAGTCAGCATGCCGAGTCCGAGCAGGTCCACCTTGAACAGCTTGAGGCTTTCCAGGTCCTCCTTGTCCCACTGGATGACCGTGCGGTCGGGCATGGTCGCATTCTCGATGGGGACGAGGTCACGGACCGGTTTGTGGCCCAGGAGAAACCCGCCGGGGTGAATGGACAGGTGGCGGGGGAAGTCCTGGATCTCCGCCACCAGCCCGAGGAAATCCTGATGCACCCGGCTCCGCGGATCGAAGCCGGCGTTTTCGAGGAACTGCGGGTCCACGCTCTCGAAATGGCCCGCCAGCTTGCTGAGGCGGTCCAGGGCGGTTTCCGCCAGCCCCAGGACCTTGCCGACGTCCCGGATCGCGGAACGTCCGCGGTAGCGGATGAAGTTGGCGACCATGGCGGCGTGGGTGCGGCCGTGCTTGCGGTAGAGGTACTGGATGACCTCCTCGCGGCGGTTGTGCTCGATGTCGAGGTCGATGTCGGGCGGCTCGGCCCGTTCCATGGAGATGAACCGCTCGAACAGCAGGCCCATCTGCACCGGATCGACGGCGGTGATGCCGAGGCAGTAGCACACCGCGGAATTGGCCGCGGAGCCGCGTCCCTGGCAGAGGATACCGTTCTGCCGGCAGAACCGGACCAGGTCCCACATGGTGAGGAAATAGCCCTCGTAGGCGAGTCCCCCGATGACCTGAAGCTCCCGCTCGAGCTGTGCGCGGATATTTTCCGGAACGCTGCCGCCGTTGCGTTCCCTGGCCCCCTCGAAGGTGATCTCCCGGAGCCATTCCCTGGAGGTCTTCCCGTCCGGAAGCTCCTCGGAAGGGTAGCGGTAGCAGAGTTCGTCCAGGGAGAATTCGCAGCGGGCGGCCACCTCCAGGGTGCGGGCGACCGAGTCCGGATCGTCCTTGAAAAGGGCCGCGAACATGGCCGGGGACTTCAGGTCGTGCTCCGCGTTGGGCTTGATCAGACGTCCCGCGCCGGCGAGCGGAACGCCGTGGCGGATGCAGGTAAGGACGTCCTGCAGCCGGCGCCGCGAGGGGTGATGGTAGAGCACCTCGGCGGCGGCCGCCGTGGGGATGCCGTAGCGCCGTGCCCGCTCCCGCAGCCGCCGCTCCCGCGGCGCTTCGTCCGCCCGGCGGTGGCGGGTCACCAGCGCGTAGAGCCGGTCGCCGAAGGCGTCCCGGAGGTCCCGGGCGACAAACGCCGGTTCCGGCTCCCGCACCAGCAGGCTCTCCTCTCCGCCCCACAGCGCCACGAGCCCGCCGGCGTGGGCGCAGACCTCGCGCCATTCGACGACGCTCTTTCCCTTGGGAGAGCGGAGACGCCCGGCGGAGATGAGCCGGCAGAGATGGGCGTAGCCGGTGCCGTCGGCGGCCAGCAGCAGGATGGAGGAGCCGTCGGCGGCGGTCATCCGGGCGCCGACGATCAGGTGCAGGCCCAGTTCCCGGGCCTTCACGTGGGCGCGCACGGCCCCATAGACGCCGTCCCGGTCGGTCAGGGCAAGGGCCCCGATCCCCAACTCCGCCGCCCGCTCCAGCAGTTCCTCCGGATGGCTCGCCCCCTCCAGGAACGAGTAGTGGCTCTTGCAGTAGAGAGGCGCGTAGGACACGGGCGCCCGGGATTGCGCGGCCATGGTCCTTACTCCACCTTCCCGTGCAGGAACCAGCCGTGCCGCCTGGAATCGTAGTAGACCCACAGCCAGGGGCCCTCGCCGGCGCGGACGAAGTGGTACTCGCGGTGCACCCCGGCACCGCAGCCCCACCATCCCCCGGAGATGATGTAGGGGCCGGCGCTCTCCCGGGAGAGGAAGCCGTCGCCGGTTCGGGCGTGTTCCATTCGATCGTTGCGAGCGCGGACGTTCGCGGTTCGATCATCGCCGGCTCGGGCCTCGGCAACCACAGGCTCGGCGTCGGCCGCAGGCGGTGCAGGGTCCCTGAGCGGTACGGGCTTCGGGAAGAAACGCCGTACCAGCGGGCGCAGCCGGACCCGGCGCGGCCTCGGCGGCGGCACGGTTTCCATGGGCTCCCAGGCAAAGCGCGCTTCCGGAAGGTGCCCGGACCGCGGTCGCGCCCGCAGGACCGCGCCGTCGCCGAACCGGGCCCGCAGCCGCGCCAGGGCGCGGTTGGCCGCGTCGCGGTCGCGGGCGGAGGCGTTGTGGAAAAGTTCTCCCTGCCGGGCGTCGGGCGAGGTTCCTCGGACCTCCATGACGATTCCCGTCACCCCGGCCGTCAGCGCCGTGGCCTCCAGGCGAAGCCGCAGCAGATCCAGGATCTGCGTCCGGTCCAGGGTGGGCCGGGCCGGCCGCAGGGTCTCGGCCCTCTCCGACCTGTCGTCCAGGCGGAGGTGGAGGAGGAGAATGGTCATCACCTCGTGGCGCTGCTCCAGCGCGGCGAGCAGCGGCTCCAGCAAGTCCTCCATGAGGACCGTCAGCCGCCGGTGGTCGCTCTCCGGGTAGTCGAGGAACACCCTCGATGCGGTGGGCTCGGCCGTCAACTCGGGATGGAGCGGGCTCCACAGGTCTCCCGCGGCCAGCCGGTGAAGCCGGTGGGCCTCCGGTCCGAGACGCGAGCGCACCTGGGATGCCGGCAGGTCCAGGAAGCCGCCCAGGGTGTGGATGCCGAGCCGGGCCAGCAGGTCTCGGACCTTGGGCGCGAAATCGAGCCGGTCCAGGCGAACGCCGCGGACATGGTGGTGCTCTTCCTCAGGCGTCCGGAAGACCGTGATCCGGTCGCAGGTCTTGGCCGCGGCATAGCTGCCGAAACGGGAGAACCCCACGGCCACGGCGTTGCGGAGGCCGGCGCCGGCGAGGTCGCGGTGGATGAGCCCGGCCCATTCCTCCAGGCGGGGATGGAGCAGGGAGAGGCCCGAGGCTCCGAGCCAGAACACTCCGGGCTCGTCCCGTGAGGGCTCCACCTCGGCGGCAAAGCGCCGCAGCCGCGGCACCAGGCCGGCCACGGCCTTGTCGATGGCCGAGCGGGAAATGACGTCCGCCCGGAGATGGCGCGAAAGCGCCAGCCCCGCGCCGTAGCGCATGCCCGGAAGGATGCCCGTGGCATGCGCCGGGGAATTCACCCAGAGAATGGCCCCTTGGGCCTTGTCCCGGTCCACCACCGCGGCGGGATGGTCCTTCCAGTCCGGATGGTCCCGCAGCAGCAGTTGCAGGGGAAAGGCCGCAACGTCAACACAGGCCATCCGTTCCACGGCACGACTCCGTGTGGCTCCATCCCGGTGCGCCGCATTTGTCCTTGACGACGCGGATCTCCCAGTCGAAGCGGCTGAAAGCGGCCCTCGTGATGCGGCCCTCGCCGTGCAGCGACACCAGCGGCCCCAGCGACGGCGCTCCCCGTTTCTTGCGGGTGAGGCAGATGAGCGCCGCATGGTGCTTCCGGGCCAGCGCCGCGAGGCGGCTCTGGACCGCCACGTGCATTTGTGTCTGCGCTTTCAGGTCCAGCACCACCAGCCCGAACGCGCCGGAGCGCAGCAGTTGGTCGGCGGCCCGCGACGCGGCGAGGGCGTCGGGGACGCGGACCACCGGCAAGGCGTCGAGATCGATGCCCCACTCGACCAGATCCGGCGGGAAGAAGATCGAGTTGCCGAAGCCGACCCACGCCGCGGGCTCGCCGCGTTGCTGGGCCTGGAGGATCAGGGCGGCGGCGGCCGTGAGGGCAGGGGTAGCGCCCGAGTCCGAGACCTCGGTGAGACGACCCGCCAGCAGGGACATGTTCCAGGCCCTTGGGGCTTCGCGAACAGGCCGGCGCCGCGGCGCGACAGGGGCAGCACTCGAAGCCGGCATCCACGCGTGGGCCGGAACCGGCATCCGCTCGTGGCTCTTTTCGGCGAAAACGTCCATGAAAGTTCTCCGTGTCCCGCAAAAGGCAAAGGCCCGGGCGCCGGAAAGGCGTCGTCCCGGATTCCGTGCCCGAACCGTCCTGCGCATTCACCCTTCCAGATAACGCCTCACCTCCACCACTCTGCCGAGAATGGCGAACTCATCGGCCCTCGGAACGATCGGCGCGAAGGCCGGGTTCTCCGGATGAAGTTCGATTCCGTTCCGGCGCAGCCGGAGCCTCTTGATGGTGGCCTCGTCGCCCACCAGGGCCACGACGATGTCCCCCGAGGCGGCTTCCGCCTGTTGCCGCACGACAACGATGTCGCCCGGAAGGATGCCCGCCCCGGACATGCTTTCACCTTGGACCCGGAGCCCGAACAGATCCTCCGAGCCCCGCGACTGCACCGGGAGATAACCCTCGCATTCCTCGATGGCCGCCCGCAGCCCACCCGCCTGCACCCTCCCCAAAAGGGGGACGAACAGCGTCCCGGGTTCCCGGGGCAGGCGATAACCCCTTGATTTCCCGGATGTCTTGACCAGCCGCCCCTCGGCTACCAGGCGTTCGAGATGCTCCCGGGCCGTCTGCACCGCCTTGAACCGGAACGCCTCCTGGACCTCCCGCACCG
Source organism: uncultured Binatia bacterium (SeqCode) (assembly GCA_965204505.1). Classification (GTDB taxonomy): domain Bacteria; phylum Desulfobacterota; class Binatia; order UBA9968; family JAJDTQ01; genus JAJDTQ01. The sequence goes on along the minus strand of CBDBFB010000003.1, from coordinate 955,799 downwards.
TCGGAGGAAGCTCCTCCAGGATCCGCCTGCGCACGAACCGGTAAACCTTTTCCCGGGTTTCTCCCGGTGGAGTGAAAGGTACCATGAGGATGTCATGCCAGACTTTAGTCTGGTATGCAAGAGGTTCCTGAAGGGAAGATTCATCCATATGTGATCGAAAGTTCCAGATCCTTGAGTTCCCTTGTTGTCCACCTCAAGGGCTTTGTGTCAGACTGTCTTGAGTGAAGTCCGCAAACGGGGCCACGCCACAATCCACCCCAATGCTGACGCCTGACCAAGTCACGTCAGCTATGCGGCCCTTTGGGGCCGTTCAGCGACCGCAACCCGCGAACGAAAATCCCGGCGACACAAGAGGAGGTGACTTCATGACCGATTGGAAGACCTGTCCGGCGGTCGAACGCAACCCCCGCAAAATCAGCGGAGGCTGGGCGTTCACCGGAACAAGAGTACCGGTATACGCTCTCTTCGAGAACCTGGAGAGCGGCGCCACGGTCAAACAGTTCCTCGAGTGGTTTCCCGAGGTGAAGGAATGGCAAGTGGCGGCTGTCCTCAACCACGAAGCGGAACAGCTCAAGACAATAGCCCAGGTATGAAGATCCTGTTCGACCATGGCACGCCGGCGCCTCTTCGAAACCATCTCCGGGAACATTCGGTCGACAGATCGGCCGAGAGGGGGTGGGAGTTGCTGGAAAACGGAGAATTGATCCGCAAAGCCGAGGAGGAAGGGTACGAGGTGATCGTGACCACAGACCAGAACATGCGATATCAGCAGAATCTCACTGGCAACAGGCTGGCGATTGTAGTGCTGCTTTCCACGGCGTGGCCCAGAGTACAACATCGGACGGAAGAAATCCGAACGGCCATTGAAGAAATACGGCCCGGGGAACTGACGGAAGTCCCGATCTGAGCATCGAAGACGGATAGCATGACCACCGACACCAGGGCACGGTTGATCCTGTTGGCCAAACTTTGAACTCCGTGACGAAGGGCACAATGTCCTGGATCGAACACCACGAGGTGAGTGAGCGTCTGGCTTCAGACGCACAGGTGGCGTTGCGCGAAGGTCGGAAGCAAGACGCTCTCGACTTGTATGCCCGTGCCGCCGATGCTGAGGTAAGTGCCCTTGCCGACCTGGATGCGTCCAAAACGCGGACGCTCGGCATCTCTGCGGTAAGCGCGGCCTCGCTGCACTACAAGGCCAAGCAGTTTGCCCAAGCCGAGGAAGTCGCGGTTCGTTGGCTGGACCACGAAGCCACCCCCGCATTCGCCAGGAACCAGTTGATAAGCCTTCTTCAGTCTATAAGGAAGGAGGCGCCGGACGACTCGGCTTCGTCACCTGCGCAGAACATCCAGCCAACGATAGGAAGAGTTGATTGGCTATCCAGCGTCCGTCCGTTACCGACTGCCCCGTTCTATCTTCATAGAAATGAATAGTGACCAGTACATCAGAATTTTGGCGGACACCAAGGCGTTCACGGAGTCCGCTTGGCTGATCGAACTCGGATACAGGAGTTGGGGGCCAAAGAGGGCGATCCCTCTCCTATCGGCGGCGCTACCGGGTGGCGCAAGCACGACGTTTGGGAGTCGCTCAAGACGGTCAGCCATTTCAACCTTGGTGTTGCACTTGAACTGAGATTGAAATGCCTTTTGGCGTTGCATCACATCGAGCCGAGGAAACGTGGAGCCCAAGGCCATTACTTGAGGAAATTGCTTGAGCAGCTGCCTCATGAACTGTTGAATCGGCTCGAGGTACTGTACCGGCAGGCCATGGCCGAAAGGAACGTGACTCTCCTCGCGTTTATCAGCACTCAAAGACCTGAACGTCCAAAGGGGCCTCCCAATCGAAGGCTGGATACCTTGAGCGACTTTTGCGCCTATCTTGATGAGGATGTCGGGCTGTGGAGCAAGCGATATGCTTGGGAACAGTTCGATGGACACGGCAAGTGGCGGCACTATTTGACGAACCTCGACGCTATGCTGGACTTTCTCGACCGCTCCGAACAACTGGCGGCCGAGTTGGCGAAAGAAAAGGGCCTTGTCAAATGACTACCGGGCCCGAGATGTGGCGAGGCCGGTTCCTCCCAGTTCGACGAAATTTTCAGAGCAAATGATGCTGGACAACAAGTGGAAACATGGAAAGGTGCGACTTGGGTTGCGGGAACTTCCGTCGGCCTTGATTTCGTTGCCCGGGATTAAGCCCGTGGCGGCTGTGCTGGACGATACGGTTGGCAAAGAAATAGTGTTGTTGATCACCGAACCGGAGGACAAAACAAGGGAATTCGAGGGTGTCAAGATGAAAAGCCGCCGGACCAGCACGTACTGAGTCCCCGACTCGCACCCCGCCACCTGATCTGCTAAAAATTTCAATCTCGCTCCGAAACCCGCGAAAAGTACCCGCCGGGAGGATGCAGCTTGATCGAGGTCGAGGGTCTCACCCGAAAGTATGGTGATCTGGTGGCGGTGGACGACGTCTCCTTTTCCATCGGGAAGGGGGAGGTGGTCGGTCTTCTGGGGCACAACGGTGCCGGCAAGACCACCATCATGCGGATGCTCACCGGCTACATCGAGCCCACCGAGGGATCGGTGGTCATCGACGGCATGCCGCTATCGGAAGCGCGCCTGAGCATCCAGCGCAAGCTGGGCTACCTGTCCGAGAACGCGCCGCTCTATCCGGACATGTCGGTGGTGCGCTACCTCGAGTACGTGGCCGACCTGCGGGGAGTCCCGCGCGCCGGCCGCCCGGCCGTCCTCAGGCGGGCGCTGGAGCGGACGTGGCTGCTGGACCGGGCGCTGGACCCGGTCGGGACGCTCTCGAAGGGCTACAAGCAGCGGCTGGGAGTGGCCCAGGCCATCGTGCACGAGCCGGAGATCCTGATCCTCGACGAACCCACCAACGGTCTCGACCCCACGCAGATCTTCCAGATGCGGTCGCTGGTGAGAGGGCTGAGCGAGAACGCCACCATCATCGTGTCCACGCACATCCTGCAGGAGGTGGAGGCGGTGTGCGAACGGGTGATCATCATGGTGCAGGGACGCATCGCGGTGGATGCCCGGCTGAGCGAGCTGCAGCAGTCCCACCGGCTGGTGGTGGGTCTTGGCAATCCGTCGGACGACGCGCCTGAACGGCTCCGGGAGATCCCGGGGGTGGCAGGGATCGTCCCGGCCGAGGGGCCGCGCGGGGAGAGCTACGGCCTTGAGCTCGACGCTCCCATGGACGAGGTGGCGCCCAGCGTCGCCAGGGAGGCCGTGGAGCGCGGCTGGGATCTCTATCGCATGAGCGAGGAGGCGCGCACCCTCGAGAGCGTGTTTCGCGAGGTGGGGGAGGGGGGCGGCCATGACGGGTAGCATCTGGAGCATCACGAAGAAGGAGTTCTCCACCTACTTCTCGTCGCCGGTGGCGTTCATCTTCCTGGGGACGTTCTCGGCCGTCTGCCTGTTCATCTTCTTCTGGGTCGAGCAGTTCTTCGCGCGCAACATCGTCGACGTGAGGCCGTTGTTCGAGTGGATGCCGATCCTGCTCATCTTTTTGAGCGCGGCCCTGACCATGAGGATGTGGAGCGAAGAACGGCGCATGGAAACCCTCGAGTTCCTCTTCACCATGCCGGTCAGGACGCTCCATCTCGTGCTCGGCAAGTTCCTGGCGTGTCTGGGCCTGGTGGCGGTGGCGCTGCTGCTGACGCTGGGAGTCCCGGTGACCGTCTCTTTCATGGGCGGCCTCGACTGGGGCCCGGTCGTGGGGGCCTACACGGCGTCGCTGCTGCTGGCGGCGGCCTACTGCTCCATCGGCCTCTACATCAGCGCGCGGAACGAGAGCCAGATCGCGAGCCTCATCCTCACCACCGTCATCGGCTTCGTGTTCTACCTGCTGGGGTCCCTGACGTTCGGCTTCCTGGTGGGCGTCCAGTGGGCCGAATACCTGGGGCTGGCGGCCACCGGCGTCCGCTTCGAGTCCATTACCCGGGGCGTCCTGGACCTCCGGGACATCTACTACTACGTCAGCGTCGTCGGCGTCTTTCTGGCCTTGAACGTCTACTCCCTCGAACGGCTGCGCTGGTCCCGGGAGGGGCAGAAGCAGCGCCACCGCGCGTGGCGGGCCGTGACCGCGCTGGTGGTGTTCAACTTCGTCCTGGCCAACTTCTGGCTCCACCGCGGACTCGACGTGCGCGCGGACCTTACCGAGGGAAGGGACTACACCATTTCCCAGGCGACCCGGGACCTCGTCGCCCAGTTGCGGGAGCCGTTGCTCATCCGAGGTTACTTCAGCGCCCGCACCCACCCGGTGCTGGCGCCGCTGGTGCCCCGGATCCGCGACACCATTCGTGAGATCGAGTCCATCAGCGGCGGCCGGGTGCGCGCCGAGTTCGTGGATCCCCGGGAGGAGCCCGATCTCGAGGAGGAAGCCAACCAGCGTTACGGCATCCGGCCGATCCCGTTCCGGACGGAAGACCGCTACCAGACCTCGCTGGTGAACTCGTACTTCGACTTGCTGCTCCAGTACGGCGACAAGCACGAGGTGCTGCGGTTCACGGACCTGATCGAGATCAAGCGCGGCCGAACGGGAACCGACATCCGCCTGCGGAACCTCGAGTACGACCTCGCCCGGGGCATCAAGAAGGTGCTGTACGGGTTCCAGGACATCGGCGCGCTGTTCGCCGGCATCGATCAACCCGTGGAGTTCCGCGGTTACATCTCGCCGGAAGAAAAGCTGCCGAAGTCCATCGCGCCCTTCAGACGTCAGTTGGTGACCTCGCTGGGGGAGCTCCGCGAGGAGTCGGAGGGAAAGTTCAGGTACGAGATCATCGATCCCGAGGCCAAGGGCGCCGCGGTGGCCAAGCAGCTCGCCGACCAGTACGGCTTCCGCCCCATGGCGGCGGGCCCCTTCGATCCGAAACGGTTCTATTTCTACATGGTCATGAAGAACAACGGCAGCACAGTGCAGGTGCCCCTGCCCGGAAAGCTGAACCAGGAGGCCGCCAGGCGGAGCGTGGAGTCGGCGCTGCGCCGGTTCGCCCCGGGGTTCATCAAGACCGTCGGTTTCCACACCCCGCCGCCGGAGCCGCGGCAGCAGGGAGCGCGTTTCCAGCCGCCGCCCCGGCTGTTCCGGTTCGTACTGCAGAGGCTGAGGGGGAACTATCGCATCGCGGAGGTGGACCTCAAGTCCGGGCTGGTGCCGGAAAACGTGGATCTGCTGTTGCTGGCGGCTCCCAAGGAGCTGACGCCGAAGCAGCGCTTCGCCGTGGATCAATTCCTCATGAAGGGCGGCTCGGTGGCCTTGCTGACGTCGCCCTATACCGTGTCGCGCACCCCCGCGGGCCTGGCCGCCGCCCGGTATACGTCCGGTCTGGAGCCGTTGCTGGAGCACTACGGGTTCAGGGTGCGGAAGACGCTGGTGCTCGATCCCCGGAACGAGCCTTTCCCGGTGTTCGTGAACCGGAAGGCCGGCGCCTTCACCGTGCGCGAGCTGCAGCTCGTGCCCTATCCCTACTTCGTCGACATCAGGGGCGAGGGCCTCAATCAGGCCAATCCCATGACCGCCAGGCTGCCCCAGTTGACCCTGAGCTGGGCTTCACCGCTGACGCTTCCGGACGACGAAGCCGGAGGCACCCGCGCCACGCCGCTGCTCACGAGTTCCGAGGCGTCGTGGTTATCGAGCTCCCTCAAGGTTCATCCCGACTTCAAGGTCCACCCCAAGCTGGGCTTCGAGAAAGAGGGCCCGGCCAAGGGGCACGTGCTGGGGGCGGTGGTGGAGGGGACCTTCCGTTCCTACTACGCGGGCAAGGACTCGCCGTTGCTGGCCAAGGACGGCAGCGAAGAGAAACCGGCGCCGCCGCAGGACGGCGAGGCGGCGGAGAAGACGGGAGAGGATGAGGAGCCGGTGGTGGCCGGCATGATCGAGAAGTCGCCGGAGTCCGCCCGGATCATTCTCGTCGGCTCCAACGAAGCGTTCACCGACCAGACGCTTCAGCTCTCCCGCGCCGCCAACAACGACCGGTTCGTCAACTCGCTGCAGTTCCTGGAGAACGTGGTGGACTGGGCCCTGGAGGACCGCGCGCTGCTGTCCATTCGGAGCCGCGCCCACTTCGCCCGGACGCTGGTGCCCATGACCCGCGAGCAGAAGGCTTTCTGGGAGTACCTGAACTACGGCATCGTCCTGGTGGGCCTGGCGCTGATCTACGGCGCCCATCGTTATCATCTGCGTCGCCTGCGGGACCGCTACCACACGATGCTGGCGGCCTGACGACTTGGGCTCTCTCACTTGGAGCGGGCGGCCGGAAGCGGGAAGGGCTTCCGGAGGGGAAAGGTTTTACGCGTGAGCCGATCGGCCAAGTTCTTGTTGCTGTTGTTGGTGCTGCAGGCGGGTCTGGTGGCCTGGGTCAACTTCCAGGGAGATGAACCGGGAGCTGTCGAGGCGGATGCGCCGTTGCTGGCCCTGGACCTGGAGAGCGCCGACGCCGTGACCATCGAGCGAAAAGGGGACGCGCCGTTGCGTCTGGCGCGCAAGGACGCCGGCTGGGTTCTTTCCGGGAAGGGCGACTTTCCGGTGGCGTCGGCGAAGTTCGATGAGTTCACCGAAAAGCTGCTCAAGGCCAGGCGGTCCTGGCCGGTGGGAAGGACCCTGGTGGCGGCCAGACAGTTGCGGGTGACCGAGGAGGACTTCGAGCGGCGGGTGCGGTTCCTCAAGGGGACGGAAGTCCTGGGCGACGTCTTCCTCGGCTCGTCGCCGGGATTCCGCAAGGTGCACGCGCGTCTCGACGGCGACGAGCACACCCATGCCATCGAGTTCAACGCCTTCGACGCTCCACCGGACGCGGGCTCGTGGTACGACACGGAGGTCCTGAAGACGGCGGTGGAGGACATCGCCCGCATCGATCTGGGGGTCTACGCGTTGAAGGCCGGGGACGGCGGGTTTCAGGTCGAAGGGCTGCGGGAGAACGAGGAAACCGACGCCGGGCCGGTGAAGGAGCTCGTGGAGCGCGTGGCCGGGGTCGGTTTCAGCGAGGTGCTTTCGAAGGAGGGCAAGGCGCGTTTCGACGCCGGACGGCCCATCCTCGAGTACGTCATCGAGACGAAGACGGGATCCGCCGTCACGCATACGGTCGTATCCCCGAAAGAGGGCGACCACTATATCCTCAAGAGCTCCGCGCAACCCCACTACTTCGAGGTGGAGAAGGAGCGGTTCGACGAGCTACGCGACACCAGCCGGGTGCAACTCGTCAAGGGCGTCGTATCCGGTTGACACCGCGTCCGGTCCTCGGATACTTTCGACCGATTGGGCCACCGGTCACAGCCAAAGGGAGGAGATACCCATGAGCGCACGTCCCATGCCGACGCAGGAAACGGAAACCTCGGCCGCCAAGCGGTTCATCGCGGACATCCGGCAGCTCCATACGGACGAACCTGACGTCGACAGACGGTGGGAGAAGATGGGGTCCCTTCTCAGCGAGCTGCTGGCGGATCCCAGCGTCAAGGCGCAGTCCGAGCAGTGGCCCGATTGCGATCAGGGCGGGCTGACCCCGCCCGCTGGCGCCCAGCGGGCCCAGAACCTCCTCCTCTACGAGGATCCGGACCACGGATTCGTCATCAACGGGCTCGTCAAGGCGCCGGGAACCCGCACCAGCATCCACGACCACGCGCACAACTGGACGCTGTACGGGGTTCTGGACGGTCGCGAGACCATCGAGCGCTACGAGCGGCTGGACGACGGTTCCAAGCCGGACTACGCGGAAGTCCGGAAGACCGAGAACGCCGAAGTGGGACCGGGCAAGATCGATCTCGTGCGCCCGTGGCAGATCCATGCCGAGCAGAGCGGCGAGGATCGCACCGTCGCCATCATCGTACGCGCGGAAAAGCCGGGCAGCTTCCTGCAGGGCCGCTACGACCCGGAGACCTGCAAGTACTGGCAGGGCTACGGGCCGACACAGATACCCTTCGAGTTCGAATAGCGCGAATCTTTGGAGTGGGGCGGGGCGTTGGACGACTCCCCGCTCCGCGTCGCGTTTCCCGCCCGAATCCATTGCCAATCATGGTGATTGACGCAGACGGCCACCTGTTCGAGACCGAGGCCGTATTCGAGAAATACATGGACCCCGGGTTTCGCGCGTACCGGCCGCGGCTCCTCACCGACGACGAGGGCCACAGCTTCTGGGTCGCCGACGGCTCGACCCGCTATCGCCGTCCCGGACAACCCGGGGCACGAAACCCCGGCACGGCCGCCCCTCCGGGTGGAAAGGTCGGGATGAGCCGCCGCGCGTCCGTGGGCAGCCAGGTGCTCTCCCACGTAGCGGAACGGCTCACCGACCTGGACAAGGAACACATCGACGTCCAGTACCTCTATCCGAGCTATCTCCTGCACATCAATTCCTGGACCGACGGCGTGTTGGGCAACGCGGTGTGCCGCGCGTACAACACGTGGCTGGCGGAGGTGTGCGGGGAGGCCCCGGAACGGCTGAAGGGTGTCGGGCTCGTGTGTCTGGCCGACCCGGCCGGAGCGGCCCGGGAAGTCGCGCGCATGCGGGAGCTCGGGTTGTCCGCCGTGATGGTGAACGGCACGGTAGGCCCGCGGGCGCTGGCCGATCCCGAGCACGAGGTCTTCTTCGCCGCGGCCGACGCCGCGGCATTGCCCGTCGCCGTCCACTTCAGCTACGAGTTTCCGGGCGTGAGCGACCTGTTCGCCCATTTCTTTCCCACCCGCGTGCTCGCGGGCCTGTTCCCGATCATGGCCGGATTGACCAGCGTGCTGTGCACGGGACTGATGGAACGCTATCCGCGCCTCCGCTTCGCCTTTCTGGAAGGGGGTTGCAACTGGGTGGCGTCGTACGTGGAGCGAATGGATGAGCACTACGAGAGCCCTTCCTATCGCGCCGCCGAGGTGATCTCGCAACGGCCGCGGGAGTTGCTGGACTCGGGCCGGATCTTCTTCGGGTGCGAGGGAAACGAGCCCGGACTGGGCAGGGTCGTCGAGGAAATCGGCGAGGACAAACTGCTCTATTCCTCGGACTACCCCCACGGAGACCGGACCGAGGGCACGGTAAGCCTGCTGCGGGAGCGGGGCGACCTTTCGGAGTCCGCGAAGGCCCGTATTCTGGAGGAAAACGCGCGCAGCTTCTATGGCGAATAAGCCTTGTGAAGCCCCTTTTCCGCAAGGTGCACGGCAAAGTTGACAAAAAGGTTTACTGCGGGTACCCTAAGCCGATGCTTTTAAAGGAGTTCTGCGTGACACGCTGCTTCGTCGTCCTCGCCAGTCTTCTTTTTCTCCTTTTCACCGGTCTGCCGTACGCCCCGTCAGCGCTGGCGCGCGGCGCCGTTTCGGCGGCAAAGGACCCGTTCGCCATACCCAAGGGGCTCGAGCCCGCCGTCGAATTCTGGAAGGCGATCTTTCTCGACTACGACTCCGACGAGCTGGTGTTCTTCGACCCCAAGGACATGTCGAAGATACACCGGGTGGTGAAGGTCAAGGAGGGCTCGCGGGCGCGTACACGGCGGGTGGTCCGTTCCGTGCGCGCGCAACTCGTGCGGCGTGGCATCCCGTCGCACCGGATCAAGGTACAGCGGGGGATCAGCGAGCGTTTCACGGCCGGGGTGCGGCGATCCGGGCGTTACATGGAACACATGCGCAAGATCTTTGCCGCCCGCCAACTCCCCTTGGAGCTTGTCTACCTGCCGCTGGTGGAATCCTCTTTCAGAAATGACGCGCGCTCGTTCCGGGGCGCCGTGGGCATGTGGCAGTTCATGCCCCGAACCGGACGTCGATACATGCGCGTGACGCGGCTCGTGGACGAGCGCAGGGATCCCCTGGAGGCAACCCGGGCGGCCGCCCGTCTGCTGCAGGAGAACTACCGGGAGCTCAAGACCTGGCCGTTGGCGGTTACGGCATACAACCACGGGCGCGCCGGCATGAAGCGGGCGGTGCGCAGAGTGGGCACCCGGGACATCGTCACCATCATCCGGCGTTATCGCGGGCGTACTTTCAAGTTCGCGTCCAAGAACTTCTACGCGGAGTTTCTGGCGGCGGTGCACATCATGCGCGAGGTCGAGCGGCACCTGCCCCACGTCCGCTTCGATCAACTGGTGCACTTCGACGAGATCAGCCTCCACCGGCGGGTTGCGGTGTCCGCGCTGCTTCGTCACAGTCGCGTCTCCCGTGCCCAGCTCCTCAAGTGGAATCCCGCCCTGAGCCGCCGAGCGTCGTGGTTGCCCAAGGGATATCGGCTCAAGGCGCCCAAGAAGGAGGGCCATCGGTTCCGCACCGCATTGTCCAACATGGGTCCGATGCCGACGTTCCCCTACCACGTGGTCAGCCGCGGCGATACGCTCTCCGAGCTTGCCAAGATCTACGGCACCTCGACGCACGCCATACAGTCCGTCAACGGCTTGAGGAGCGCCCATCGATTGCTCGTAGGCCAGCGACTCGAGATCCCCGGCAAGTCGTCAGTCAAGGCGGGCGCGCCGCCGCCGGTCAGGCGGCAGCCGGCCAGGGTGGTGGAGCGTCCGCGTCAGGGGAACGACTCGTACCACGTGGTCAGTCGGGGCGACACGCTTTGGGACATCGCCCAGATCTACGGTACATCGGTGCGCGTCATTCAATCCGTGAACGGCCTCGCCAGCGTCCGGAGCCTGCAGGTAGGCCAGCGGCTCGAGATCCCGGACAAGTCGTTCGCGAGTCGGGCGAAGAAAAGGGTGGTGAAGAAGCGGCGGCTCTACCACCTCGTGCGGCGGGGCGAGACGCTTTCCGCCATCGCCGACCGCTACGGCGTGTCGCCGGCCGCCATTCAGCGCGCCAACGCGATCCGCAACAGGCACCGGATCCGCGCCGGCCAGCGTCTCCGCATACCCGGGACGCGATCCTAGCTGCCCTCACCCCAACCCTCTCCCAGAGGGAGAGGGGGTCGTTCGCTCTCCCTGCGGGAGAGAAGGGGTGACTAGGGCATATGCGGCCGATGCGATATAATGGCCGCAGCATATGTACCAGAGCCTTCTCCAGGCCACGGCGGCATTCTACCTTCTGGCGACGGGCGCCTTCATCCTGTACCTGTTCTCCCCGCGGGAATCCTTCTCCCGCGCGGGGCAGGGCCTGCTGCTGGCCGGTTTCATAGGCCACGCGGCCAAGTTTACGCTCCTCTTCCATGAGGCCGGCTTCCCCGCGCTGGCCCAGACCCATGCCACGCTGTCCTTCTACGGGTGGCTGATGGTGGGCGTGTACCTGACGGTGCAGCTCCGGTACCGGCTTCCCATCCTGGGCGGCTTTGTCGCGCCGCTGGCCTTCCTGATGTCGCTGCGCTCCATCGCCCTGGGGGATCCCGGGCTGGAGACGCCGCCGGCTCTGCTGACCTACTGGCTGCCGCTGCACGTGACCCTGGCGTTGCTGGGCAACGCGGTCTTCGCCCTGGCGTTCGCCGTGAGCGTCGTTTACCTGCTGCTCCGGCGCCAGCTCAAGAACAAGCGCATGACCGGCCTGAGCCGCGCCGTGCCCGCCCTGGAGACGCTGGACCGCCTCAACAAGATCTTCCTGGTGTGGGGCTTTCCGTTCATGACCCTGGGCATCCTCACCGGCAGCGTGTGGGCGCATGCGCAGTGGGGCACCTACTGGTCGTGGGACCCGCGGCAGATCACCTCCGGCCTGACGTGGCTCCTTTACGGCATCCTCCTCCACGGCCGCCTGACCGCCGGCTGGCGCGGCAGGAAGGCGGCGGTGTGGACCATCGCGGGTTTCCTGATCGTCCTGGGCTACTTTCTCTGGGGGGACGCGTTGTTCCTGAGCCGCCACGGAGGCCGCTTTGAGTGAGGCGGGACGACAGATAGTGGTGGTCGGCCTGAACCACCGGACCGCTCCCGTGGAAGTCCGCGAGCAGCTCGCGTTCCCCGCCACACGCCTCAACGGCTCGCTCCACGACCTCGTGGCCCTGCCTTCGGTGGACGAGGGCGTGATCCTGTCCACCTGCAACCGGGTGGAGGTGGTGGCCGTGGCCCGGGACGGCGGCGCCGGTTTCGCCGAGATCGGGGACTTCCTCAGGAACCAGCCCGGGGTCCGCATCGACCCCGCCGAAGACCAGCTCTACCATCACGCCCGCAAGAGCGCGGTGCGGCATGTCTTCCGGGTGGCGTCGAGCCTGGACTCCATGGTGGTGGGGGAGCCCCAGATCCTCGGGCAACTGAAGGAGTACTATTCCATCGCGCAGGAGGCCGGCACCGTCGGCAGCATCCTGCACCGTCTCTTCCATCGTTCATTCTCGGTGGCGAAGCGCGTGCGGCAGGGGACCGGCATCGCCAACCGGCCGGTATCGGTGGGCTCGGTGGCGGTGGATCTGGCCCGGCGCATCTTCGACACGCTGGAGGAAAAGACCGTGATGGTCATCGGTTCCGGCGCCATGGGCGAGTCGCTGGTGCGGCACCTGGTGGAGACCGGCGTGCACGGCCTGATGATCACCAACCGGACCTTCGAGAAGGCGGTGGAACTAGCGGACCGCTTCGAGGCGAGCCCCATCCGTTTCGAGGACTACACGCGCTACCTCAAGCTGGCCGACGTCGTCATCGGGTCGGTGGAGTCCGACGAAACGCTCATCACGCGCGAGACCGCGGCCGAGGTGCTGCGCGAGAGAAAGCAGGAGAACATGTTCCTCATCGACCTCGGCGTGCCCAGGAACTTCGACCCCCACATCAATGACCTGGACAACGTGTACCTCTACCACATCGACGATCTCACCGACGTGGCAAAGGAGAACCTGCGCGGGCGGGAAAGCGAGGCGGACAAGGGAGAGCTCATCGTCGACCGGGAAGTGGAGACCTTCTATCAGTGGTTCACTTCCCTCGATCAGGTTCCCACCATCATCGCGCTGAGGCGGAAGTTCGAGGAGATCCGGGAGCGAGAGCTCAGGAAGTCGCTGGACTCCAACCTCAAGGACGTTTCCGAGCGGGAGCGCAAGGCCATCGAGGACCTTACCTCGGCCATGATCAGCAAGATTCTCCACGGACCGCTCACGCGGCTCAAGGAGCGGCCCGAGGAGGATGCGGCCTACCACGATACCGTCAGGGTGCTGTTCGACCTGGACAAGGAGCCGGGGCCGGACCGGGACGATTCGTGAGACAGGACACTGACGGTGGTGACATGAACAAGCTCCGCATCGGCACCAGGCGCAGTCCGCTGGCGCTGGCCCAGGCGGAATGGGTGCGGGGTGTCATCCGTGAGCATGACCCGCGGGCCACGGTGGAGATCGTGACCATCCGCACCAGCGGCGACCGCTTCCGGCACCTTCCCATCGAGCAGATCGGCGCCAAGGGAGTGTTCATCAAGGAGATCGAGGAGGCGCTGCTGGAGGGGGCGATCGACGTGGCCGTTCATTCCATGAAAGACCTGCCGACGGAGTTGCCCGAGGGACTGGCCATCGCCGCGGTGCCGCAACGCGAAGATCCCAGGGACGTCATGGTGAGCCACGTCGCCGACAGCCTCGCCGCGTTGCCGGCCGGCGCCAGGGTGGGCACCGGGAGCATCCGCCGGCGCGCGCAGGTGCTGAACCAGCGCCCGGACCTGGCGGTGGTGCCCATACGGGGCAACGTGGATACGCGGCTCGCCAAGCTCGAGCGCGGCGAGGTGGACGCGTTGCTGCTGGCCCTGGCGGGGATGAAGCGGCTGGGCCGGGAGCGGGAGGCCACGCAGGCACTGCCCCCGGAGACATGGTTGAGCGCCGTTGCGCAAGGGGCGCTGGGGCTCGAGACCCGGCGCCACGAGGTGGAGCGGCTGCGGTTTCTCAACCATGAGCCGTCGGCGCTGGAGGTGGAGGCCGAGCGGGCGTTTCTGCGGCGCCTTGAAGGGGGTTGCCAGGTGCCGGTAGGAGCGCGGGCGGTGGCGGGACCGGCCGGTGTCACGCTGGCGGGGATGGTAGCGGAGGCCACCGGCGAGAGGCTCTTCAGGGGCGAGATCTCGGGGGCGTGCGCGGCTGCTGCCTCCCTCGGGGTCGAGCTTGCCGAAAGGCTGCTGGACGAGGGGGCCGGCGCGGTGCTGGGGGAGGTCCGGTCGTGAGTGACTCGCCGATGCCGGCGCCGGTGAAATCCGTCGGCGCGCCGCTGGCGGGACAGCGGATCCTGATCACCCGGCCGCGCGAGCAGGCCGCCGCCTTCGTGCGCAGCCTGGAAGCTCTCGGCGCGCGGCCGGTGGTGTTTCCGACGGTGGAGATCCTGCCGTTGGACAACAACGAGACGCTGGACGAGGCCATCCGCGGCCTGGCGGAGCAGGATTGGCTGGTGTTCACCAGCGTCAACGGCGTCGGGCACTTCCTGTCGCGTTGCGCGGCCCTGGGGCGCCTAGAAGACCTTGGACGGCTCGATATCGCCGCCATCGGACCGCGGACTGCTCGACTGCTCGAAGACCGCGGCCTCGCCGTCAGCCTGGTTCCCGAGGAGTATCGCGCGGAAGGCATCCTGGCGGCGCTGGAGCCGGACCGGGTGAGGGGAAAGCGCTTCCTCCTCGCGCGGGTCGCCGGAGCCCGGGACGTGCTCCCGGAGACCCTGCGGCGGTGGGGCGCCTTGGTGACCGTGGTGGAGGCCTACCGCAACGAGCCCGTGCGGCACGGCGCCCGGCGGCTGGCGGAGATCCTGCGGCAGGTGGACTGGGTCACGTTCACGAGTCCCAGCACGGTAAACGCCTTCGTGGATCTGCTCGATACAGTCGCCGCCCGGCCCCTGGGAGAGGGGGTCCGGGTGGCATGCATCGGCCCCGTCACCAGCGACGCCGCTCGTGAACGTGGCTTGGAAGTGGACGTCACGGCCAGCGAATACACCGTGGCGGGCTTGATAGAGGCTCTGGTAGACTGCTCGGCGACGGACCCCGGTTCGGCCGGCTGATCGAATCGCAGTGAGGGTAGGGGCGACCGGCCGGTCGTCCCTACGGGAATCCACCGGGGCGTCGGCTCCCAGGAGGCAAGCATGGCATTTCCCGTTACCCGGCCGCGGCGGCTTCGACGAACCGGACTGTTGCGCGATCTCGTGCGCGAGACCGCGCTGAGTCCGCGGGACTTCATCTACCCGTTGTTCGTCTGTCCGGGGCGTGACCGGGAGCAGCCGGTCACCTCCATGCCGGGCGTATCGCAGCTCTCGGCGGACCGCGCGGCCCGGGAGGCCGAGAACGTCTGGCATCTCGGCATCCCGGGCGTGATCCTTTTCGGCATCCCGGAGACCAAGGACGCCATGGGCTCCGAGGCCTACCACGAGCACGGCGTGGTGCAGGAAGCGATACGGGCCATCAAGGACAAGACACCGGACCTGTTGGTGATCACCGATGTCTGCCTGTGCGAGTACACCGACCACGGCCACTGCGGCGTCGTCGAGGACGGCGAGGTGGACAACGACGCATCCCTCGATCTGCTCGCCAAGGAGGCTCTTTCCCACGCCGAGGCCGGGGCCGACGTGGTGGCCCCGTCCGACATGATGGACGGCCGGGTCGGAGCCATCCGCGCGGCGCTCGACGCAGAGGGCTTCGAGAACGTGGTCATCATGGCCTATGCGGCCAAGTACGCGTCGGGCTTCTACGGTCCTTTCCGCGAGGCCGCGGAATCCACTCCGCAGTTCGGCGACCGGCGCTCGTATCAGATGGACCCGGGAAACAGCGACGAGGCGCTGCGGGAGGTGGAGGCGGACATCGCGGAAGGCGCCGACATCGTCATGGTGAAGCCGGCGCTCTCGTACCTGGACGTCATCTCCCGCGTCAAGCGGCGCTTCCGTCATCCCACCGCCGCGTACAACGTGAGCGGCGAGTACGCCATGATCAAGGCCGCCGCCCAGAACGGCTGGATCGACGAGAGCACGGTGGTGCCGGAGGTCCTGCTGTCCATCAAGCGGGCCGGCGCCGACCTGATCCTCACCTACTTCGCGAAAGAGATGGCGGCGGGGCTGTAGAGGACGCGCAACCGGGCCGGTTCATCCGGCCCGTCCCAGCAGGCGGCGCACCTCCTTCACCCGGTTGCGGAGGGTCTTCTCGCACTCGGGCTCGCGTTCGGGGGTGTGCACCTGCGCTTCGGAAAGCCGGAAGAGCAGCACCCGGGCGCCCCGGGTGAGGCGGATGACGTAGGTGTTGGAGTCCGCGTCATGATAGGACTCCACCGCCTTCACGGTGTCGTCCTCGGAGCGGATGATGGCGTTGGCCCACGCCTCGAGGTCCGGGAGGGCCGCTTCCCCGACGTGCTGCGTGATCATGCGGACGCGGGGTTGGCTATCTCTCTTTAGGCTTCCGGAACGGCCGGTGACAGCTTCCGCAGGCGCTCCTGCCGAAGCCCTTGACGAGCTCGGCGGTGTTCTCGCCCGCCCGTGCCTTGGCCGCGATGGACTGCGCCAGGGTCGCGGCGTCCTTGGCCGCTGCCGCGAACTTGTCCCACTGCTCCCAGATCTCCGGCTTGGCGCGCGAGCCGTCCGAGCTTCCCTTGGGGAAGGCGTCGGCGTTGATCTTGGCCAGCAATCCGGCCAGTTCGTCGGCGCCGGCGGCCACCCCCGCCGCGTCCGTGGCCGACCGCATGGCCTTGCCAGCAGCGCTGATGCTCTTCATCAGCTTCTGGCGTTCCTCGATGACCTTGTCGAACTGCGCGGCCGCGACGACACTTATTCCCGCGATAAGGAATGTTCCCGCCAAAAGGACAAACAACCAAGGTGATTTCCGCATGGATCTTCCCTCCGCTATTGCTCGAACTCGTGCTTCTGCAGCTCCCGGACAAGAGCCGTCAGGTTCGGGTCGCTGTTGACGACGTCGTTCACCTTGTTCTGGAACTCGCCCGCGGCGCGTTCCAGCGGGCTCGTGTCGATACGGATCCCGAGCCACTGGGTCAGGCGCAAGACCAGCGCCAGGGTCCCGCGCGGGTTCGGGGAAGGCGCCAGGTAGTGCGGCAGCGCCGCCCACAGGCTCACGTGCGGCACGCCCTCCTTGCGGAAGGTATCGCTCAGGATCCCGACGATGCCGGTGGGTCCCTGGTACCGCGACGGGGTGAAGTCCAACTGCTTCATCAACTCCGGGTCCGACGAGAATCCGTTCAACGGCACCGGCTTGGTGTAGAGCACCTCGTCGAGAAGGGCTCCCAGGGTGATGATGCGGGCGACCTTCCACTGGCGTGCCAGATCCAGAACCGTGCTGGCGAAAGATTTCCAGTGGAGGTGCGGCTCGGCCCCGGAGGCGAAAATGAAATCCTGTTCCAGATCGCTTCCGGTCTTGTAGTAATGGAAGTCGTAGGAGGGCCACTCGATCTCCCGCCGTCCGTCCGCCAGCCGCACGTGAGGCCGCTGTACCGAGAAGTCGTAGTACTCTTCCGGGTCGATCTTGGCCAGCTCCGAGGCCAGGAGCTGCTCGATCAGGTAGCGGACCGCCGAGGTGGCCGAAGACCCCGCGTCGCTCCAACCCGAGAAGGACAGGATCAGGAAGGGTTGCCGCAGACGGGGACGGCGGATATGGGAGACGGCGTCAGTGACCATGATTCTTCTCTAGCACATCTGTCGATGACAGCACCAGCAGGGCCGGGTTCGAAACCCGCCCGTGTCCGGGCACAGGGGATGTGCGCGGTGGGTGCAAGCAGCCCCTCCGCGTTACCGTCGCGGACGGGATCTGTTAGAAAGTCCGTTGGGTCCACCCTTCGTCATCTTGCCCCCTCACGGGCACGGGGCGCCACGACCCGATCCATCATGGGCGACTCCACCCGCCAATACGAACCGGTGCTGTACGGCCGCGACACGACGGCGGAGGTGGTGGGCGTGGAGCTGGAAGGGGCTCACCATGTCCGGCTCTTCTCCAGGACGCCGTCGTCGTTGACCTCCAAGACCGTGCCGTTCGAGCCGTTTCTGTGGCTGACCTCCGAGGACAGGCTCGCGGGATGGCGGGGCCAGTGCCGGATGGAGCCGCTCTCCGGAACCGGTCGGTTCCGCCGGTTGGCCCGCTTCTCCGACGTTCGGAGCCTCGAGTCGGCGGCCTCCTGGCTCCAGCGCCGGAGCGGCAGGAGCCTGGGCGCTCCGGGTGTTCCATACCTGTACGTGCGCGACGTCGTGCAGCAGTACTTCCTGTGGTCGGGGACGACGCATTTCCTCGGCATGGGCTTCCAGCGCCTTCTGCGCATGCAGATCGACCTGGAGGTCTACCGCACGTCCGGGTTCGAGTTTCCCAATCCGCTCCGCGAGGGCGACCGCATCACCGCCATCGCCATGTCGGACAGCAGCGGCTGGGAGCGGCTCATATCCGGCAGGGAATACTCAGAGGCGGAGATGCTGGCGGAGATGGTTCGGGAGATCCGTTCCCGCGATCCGGACGTGATCGAGGGTCACAACATCTTTCGCTTCGATCTTCCGTATCTTGACGCGCGCGCCCGGCGGCATCGGGTCGAGCTGGCCATGGGCAGGGACGGCAGCGCGATCCGGCACCGCCAGGCGCGGTTTCACATCGGAGAGCGTGTCATCCCCTATCGGAACTACGAGATCCACGGGCGCCACGTCATCGACACGTGGTTCCTCGCGCAGCGCTATAGCCGCGCCAACCCGGAGCTCAAGCGCAACGGCCTCAAGGACGTGGCGCGCCACTTCGGCGTGGCCGCCCCGCAAAGGACCTACATCCCGGGCGCCGAGGCGAGCTGGTACTTCGACAACGACCCGGACACCCTTTTCCGCTACGCCCTCGACGACGTGCGCGAGACCCGTGCCATATCCGAGGCGCTCTCGCCGGCCCACTACGTCCAGGCACGGATCTTTCCGTGCCGTTACCAGGACACCGCCCTGGTCGACGACCCGGCGAAGATCGACGGCCTCATGCTCCGGGAGTACCTTGCGCGGGGCCATTCCATTCCCGAGCCCGCACCGGCGGAGCCGGCGGCGCGGAAATACGCGGAGGTCAAGGTCCGGGGCGTGTCGCGGCCGGTGGTGCGCTGCGATGTCACGGCGCTTTACCCGGCCGTCATGCTGACGGGTGCCGGCCGCCCGGGCGCCGACGAGCTGGGACTCTTCCCGGAACTGCTGCGCGGGTTCCGGAACCTGTGCGACCCTGACGGGCAGACTCATGACGCGGCTCCCGCGGGGGACGACGGACGTTTCGTCGCCACGGTCCGGTCGGGCTGCAAGGTGCTGCTGGAGGGGTTCCAGGACTACCTGGCCTTCGCCGGAGGCCACTTCAACGATGCCCGTGTAGCCGACCAGGTGACGGAAGCCGTCGGAGAGCTTGTCCGCCGGCTGGCGGCGCGGCTCGACGAGCTGGGCCATCGGGTCGTCGCGGTGGATGCCGGCGGCGTCTACTTCGTTCCCCGGGACGCCCAGCCCGGCGCGGAGGAGGCTTTGGCCGAGGCGTCGTTGTCGCTGCCCTGGAAGGTCGAGCTGCCGCTGGCGCGGTACCGGGCGGTGTATTGCCACGGGCCCGACGATTACGCGCTGCTGGATGAGCAGGGCGACATCACCGTGGCCGGCGCCGACCTGAGTTCGCGCGGACTCGAGCGCTATCGGCGCGAGTGGCTTCAGGAGGCGCTCGGTCTCCTGTTCGACGGCCGCAAGGACGAGATCCCGGCGCTCTACGAGCGCTATCGCGAGGACATCGCCGGCCATCGCCTGGAACTGTCCCGGCTGAAGCGGACCGAGACCCTGCGGGAGTCGCTGGAGGACTACCAGATGCGGGTGAAGGGCGGGAAGCAGCATCCCCGCGGCGCCTACGAGGTGGCCCTGCGGTCGGAGCGGCGCCATCTGTCCGGAGACCAGATCTCCTACTACGTCGGGGGCGACGGAGCCAACGTGATGGTGAACGAGAACTGCCGGCACGTCTCGGAATGGGACCCGGCCCGCCCCGACGAGAACGCGGATTACTACAAGGCCAGGCTCCGGGAGCTGTACGAGAAGTTCAGCGCGCTCATCGCGGAGGTGTGCATCGCGGAGGAGTGAACGGCACGGTCACGGGAGTTTTCATTGACCGCGCGGCCCGTTACGGCCTATAATGCGAAAATTCCACTCTGCGGGAAACACTACGGGAAACAGCTTACAGGAGGTGCTTGATGGAGCTCGTTGAATTTTTACTGCGTTGGGTACATTTGTTGGCCGGTGTCACCTGGATCGGCTTGCTCTACTATTTCAACTTCGTGCAGACGCCCTTCTTCGCCGAGACCGAGGCCTCGACCCGCAGCGGAGCGATCCAGAAGCTCGTGCCGCGCGCCCTCTGGTGGTTCCGTTGGGGTGCCATGTTCACCTTCCTGGCGGGCATTCTCATGTGGCTCATCAAGCTGGGGCAGTTCGGCGCCGACTTCTTCGTGATCGGCTACGGCATGGCCATCACCATCGGCGGCACCATGGGCACGATCATGTTCCTCAACGTGTGGCTGGTCATCTGGCCCAATCAGCAGGTGGTCATCGCCTCCGCCAACAAGGTGGCGGAAGGGGGAGAGGCGCTTCCGGACGCGGCGAGCAAGGGCCAGTGGGCCGGTTTCGCCTCCCGTACCAACACCCTGTTCTCCATCCCCATGCTGTTCCTCATGGGGGCGGCGAGCCACTATCCGCACGGCGAGTACGGCGGCGGCGTGGCGGTTTACTGGATCGTCACTCTCGTGATCATCGCGGTCGTCGAGTTGAACGCGTTGGTGGGCAATGCCGGGGGAGGCACCAAGAAGCTCCTGACGTCCATTCCGGGCGTGATCTGGAGCGGCCTGGTCCTTACCGCGATCTTCTGGATTCTTCTGGCGATGGCGTAGGAGGCTACGGCTGCGCCAGATAGGCAGCGATATCGGGAATTCTTTTCCTCAGTTGCGGGTAGTTGGGCATGGCCTTGGTCGTCCGCTGGGGCTTGTAGTCGGGCGGATAACGCTTGTGCAGGACCTTGGCCTCCAGCAATTCCAATGACGATCCCTTGACGGGCGGACCCTGGGAGCCCGGCTTGCTCGGATCTGTGTTGTGACACACGATACAGGTCGCGAGGTAAAGCCGTCTCCCTCGGGCCGGGTCCGGCCCCGTCACCTCTTCAGCCTTCTCACCGCAGGCGCTCAACAGCAGCGCAAGGCAAGCCGCCAGAATCCATCCAAGTTTGCGCATCTTCGTCATTGCACCCGTACACCCATGCCCTCACCCGTCATTCGACACCACACCCGTCATTCCGGCGAAAGCCGGAATCCAGGAGGGGAGGGGCAACGGTCCGGAGTGCCGCCACGACCCCGCCCCTGGATTCCGGCTTTCGCCGGAATGACGGGTGCGGGCAGCGCGCCTGTTTTCATGGTAGTGATGATTTGGGTGTCGCCACCTTGGCAGGGACTAGCTAGCCCGCGGCCACGGGCTCTCGCATGGTGACGAACTCTTCGGCGGCGGTGGGATGTATCCCGACGGTCCGGTCGAAGTCGGCCTTGGTGGCACCGCAGTTCACGGCCACGGCCATTCCCTGGATGATCTCGCCGGCGTCCGCCCCCACCATGTGACAGCCCACCACCCGCTCGCCGGCGCGCTCGACGATGAGCTTCATCATCGTCTTCTCGTCCCTTCCCGACAGCGTGTGCTTGAGCGGCCTGAAGTCCGCCCGGTAGATGTCCACCTCCCCGCAGTTCTCCCGCGCCGCTTCCTCGGTGTAGCCCACCGTGCCCACCGGCGGCTGGCTGAAGACCGCGGACGGAATGTTGCGGTAGTGCATGGCCCCGACGTCGCCCTTGAAGAGGTTCCGGGCGAAGACCATGGCCTCGGCGAGGGCCACCGGGGTGAGCTTGACCCGGTCGGTCACGTCGCCAAGGGCCCAGATGGACGGGACGTTGGTGCGGTAGCGCTCGTCCACCACCACCGCGCCGTTCCGGGCAAGCTCGACGCCGGTCTCCTCGATGCCCAGGCCGCGGGTGTTGGGCAGCCGGCCGGTGGCGAACATCACCGCGTCGGTTTCCAGCGTCTGGCCGTCCTTCAGGGTCGCCCGCAGGTTCCCGCCGTTCCGCTCGATGCCGGCGATGTCGGCGTCGAAGCGCAGGTCGATGCCCGTCTTGCGCATCTCGTCGGCGAGGGTAGTCCGGACGTCGAGGTCGAAGCCGCGCATGAACAGCGGGCCGCGATAGAGTTGGGTGACTTCGGCGCCGAGGCCGTTGAAGATGCCGGCGAACTCCACCGCGATGTAGCCGCCGCCGACGATGACCACGCGCCGGGGCATCTCCGCGAGATGGAATGCCTCGTTGGAGGTGATGGCGTGCTCCCTGCCGGGGACGTTGGGCACCGTGGGCCAGCCGCCGGTGGCCACGAGGATGTTGGCCGCGGTCACCTTCCGGCCGTTGACCTCCACGGTATGCGGGTCCAGCACCCGGGCGCGGGCCTCGAACAGGTCGACCCCGTGGCTTTCCAGCAGGCCGCGATAGATCGAGTTGAGACGGGCGATCTCCCGGTCCTTGTTGCGGATCAGCGAAGGCCAGTCGAAGGCGCGCTCGCCCACGGTCCAGCCGAAGCCGGCGGCGTCCTCGAAGTCGCCGCCGAAGTGCGAGCCGTAGACCAGCAGCTTCTTGGGAATGCAGCCGACGTTGACGCAGGTGCCGCCGAGGTAGCGTTCCTCCGCCACCGCTACCCGCGCGCCGTAGGCGGCCGACATGCGGCTGGCGCGCACGCCGCCCGAGCCCGCGCCGATGGTGAACAGGTCGTAGTCGTAGCGTTTGTCCGTGCTCAACGGATGCCTCCTTCCGGTGACTCATGGAACAGAAAGGCGGCCCCCAGGGCCTCGGCGCCGGGCACTCGCACGGCGTCGCTGCCCGGGGTCTCGTAACGGATGCCGGCCCCGTCAAGGTAACGGCGGGTGGCGGCCAGGTCGCCGGTGCGCATGGACACCTCGGCGATGTAGGGGGTGCAAGGCAGCTCCCGGTCCGGGTAACGCTCGCCGAAGCGCTGGCCGCCGATGAAGACCACCCGCCCTTCATGGAGCCCCATTTCCCAGGTGCCGGCCTTCTCCACCGGCTCCACTCCGACGAAGCGGCAGAAGCGCTCGGCGGTCTCCCGCGGGTCGTCCACGCACACCAGCACTCCGGTGAGGGCGGCGACGCCGTTGGGCTGGTGCTGGTAGCGGGGCTGCCACACCAGCTCCGGCGTGTGGTGCGTGACGATCTGGATGCGCCCCTCGGGCATGACCTCCGGCGGCACCCGGATGACCGAGAAGCGGCAGGTCTCCTCGCCGGCGTCCGTGGGCACCGGCCGCGCCAGGCGCACCAGCGGCAGCGGCCTGAAGCCGTCCCGGCCGATGCGCTCGTGGTTCTCCTCGGGGTGGTTGGCCGCGAACGCGATCAGGTGCCATCCCGGGTAGCGGTCGAGCTGCGCCCGGAGCTGGCGCGACAGCGGCGTGTCCACCGTGGGGCCGAGCATCTCCAGATAGCCCTGGCCGAAGATCGCGCACTGGTTGCCGGTGCCGCTGGGCGTGGGGGCGACGCCCGGTTCGGTGCTGGCCATGTGGGCCACGAACGGGGTCAGCGAGAAGCCCAGCTCCTGGAGCCTGCGCGGCGAGGCGTCGAAGTCGGGGACGAACAGCCCCACGTGGTCCAGGTAAACCTCGTGGTCCGTGGGGACGAGACTGCTTGACGGCATTACAGCTCCTTGGCGACCACCTCGGTTAACCGGTCGACCTGGTCCGAGGGTCGCGGGCTTGAGGGACCCGCCAACACGCGCCCCTGATTAAAAACGTAGCCAATAGCCGGGGTCCCCGCAACTCGGCCCGGGAAGGGTGTCCGGAGACCGGCCGGTGTGCATCGGAACGGTTGACGCCACTGGTGCAAAAAGTGATATTCAGACTTCGAAATGGAACGGAGAAGCGTCACGTGACCGGCCATCCCGGGCCGGAAATGATCGTCGAAGGGCTCAAGGAGGCCGGGGTCGACATGGTGGCGACCCTGCCCGACATCAACCTGCACGCGCTGCTGGAGCGGGTGGCGGCCGATCCGGACATCACCCACGTGCCGCTGTGCCGGGAAGAGGAAGGCATCGGCATCTGCACGGGCGGTTATCTCGTCGGCAAGAAGTGCGCGATGATCATGCAGAACGGCGGGCTGTTCAACAGCGTCAACGGCATCGTCTCCACGCTGCTGCAATACAACCTGCCGCTACTGCTCCTCGTTTACTTCGCCGGGGACGTGGGCGACCGTTCCTTCAGCACCAACGGCGCCATGACCCAGCCGGTTCTCGACGCTCTCGGCATCCGCCATTTCACCCTGCGGGACCCGGAGGAGGCCAGGACACTTATCAAGCGGACGCAGGTGCTGACCCAGGATTACAAGCGGCCGGTGGCCGTGCTGCTGACCAAGGACGTGCTGGGGCGGCGACGTCCCGGGGAATAACGCGACGGCGCGGACGGATCGATGAAGCGCATCGAGTGTTTCAAGGTCATGGCCGACCTGGCCGGGGATGCCCTGGTGGTGACCGGCGCCGGCGGCAACACCGTCGAGTGGTACGCGTGCCGGCCGGGGGACGGCAACTTCCGGGTCCGCACCATGGGGCTGGTTTCGTCCATCGCCCTGGGAGTTGCCCTGGGGCTGCCCCACCGGCAGGTCGTCGCCATCGACGGGGACGGCTCGCTGCTGATGAACCTCTGCAGCCTGCCCACCATCGCCCGCAAGAACCCGCCCAACCTGACCCACGTGGTCCTCGACAACGAGGTCTACGAGGCCTCGGGCGAGATCGACACCGCCACCGGCGCCGGCACGGACCTTGTCGACATGGCGCGGGCGGCGGGAATTCGCCGGGCGTCGTGGGCTGCGAGCCCGGAGGAGCTGCGCACGGTCTTCTCCGAAGCGCTCGAAGGCGGGGATGCCGCCTTCATCGGGCTCAAGGTCGAGACGTCCCGCAGCGAGGTGCCGCCGTATCCCATGGACGAGGTGGAGAACAAGTACCGTTTCATCCGCCACGTGGAGAAGACCGAGGGCCTGAACATCCTCAGCATGCCCATGCCGGTCAGATTTTTGAAGAATTGAGCCCGAGCGTCCTGACCCTGTTACGCATCACCGAGGCAACAACATGAACATCGACTGTCACGCTCACTACGTACCGCCGGCGGTGATCGAACGGCTCCGCAAGGACGGCTCGTCCTTCGGCGTCGAGGTAGGGGAGGAAACCCCGCAAGGACCGCGTCTGCGGCTGGGAGGGCCGGAGAGGCCGCTGGCCCGGCCCATCCTGGCGCCGGCCACGGACCTGTCCAGGCGTATCGACACGGTGCGGGACACCTGCCTGGACCGGCAGATCCTGTCCGTGTGGATGGACATCGTGGGCTACACGCTGCCGGTGGAGCAGGCGGTGAACTGGAGCCGTATGCTGAATGACTCCATGCGCGAGGCCCTGGCGGACGGCGACAGGGAGGGGCTTTTCCGGGGCACCGCCACGGTGCCGTTGCAGGACGGCGCGCGGGCCGCCGAGGAGCTGGAGTACGCTGTCAAGGAGTGCGGCCTCATGGGCGCCATGATCGGCCCCAGCATCGGCAGCGCCAACCTCGACGACCCGGGGCTGGATCCCTTCTGGAAGGCCGCCGAGCGCATGCAAGTGCCCCTGATCATCCACCCGCTGAACCCCCTGGGGATCGAGCGGCTGGGCAAGTATTTCCTTACCCACATCGTGGGCCTCCTGGCCGACACCACCGTGGGAGTGGCCAGCATGTACTTCAGCGGCGTGCTGGACCGCTTCCCGGACCTCAAGATCATCCTTTGCCACGGCGGCGGGTTCCTGCCCTACCAGTTCGGCCGCATGACGCGCGGCCGGGAGATCCAGCCGGACATCCAGAAGACCACCGCGCTCATGGGCCGGGACGTGCTGCGCTGGTTCTACTACGACACCATCGTGTTCGAGACGGACGTGCTGGAGTTCCTGATCGCGGAGGTGGGAGCGGACCACGTGTTGCTGGGCAGCGACTGCCCCTTCGGCATCGGCGATCTCAGGCCGCTGGAGATCATCGACAGGATCCGGCTGGACCCGGCCGACAAGGACAAGATCGTGGGCGGCAACGCGCAGCGGCTGTTCGGCACCGGCTGATCGCGAGCGCACGGAGAAAACCGTATGATGGACCTGCGGACGTTCATGGACCGGCTGGAAGGCGAGGGCCCCGGGGAACTGCTGCACATCCGCAAGCCGGTGCGGCCCGAGCACGATGTCACCGGCCTGCTCATGGAGCTGGAGTCGTCCGACCGGTATCCCACCCTGTTCGTGCACGAGGTGCAGGGCTTCTCCATGCCCGTCATCACCAACCTCCACGCCACCCGGCATCGCCTGGCCATGGCGCTGGGCGTGGACGCCAACGACCTGGTGGAGGAGTACCGGCGGCGGGAGAGCAGCCCCGCCGCGCCGGAGCTGGTGAAGGACGGTCCGGTCAAGGCGGTGGTGCGCACGGGGGCGGACGTGGACCTGGGCGAGATCCCGCTGCTGACCCACTTCGATATCAGCACCGCCCCTTACGTGACCGCGGGCATCGTCGTCGCCCGGGACCCCGTGAGCGGGGTGCGCAATTTGAGCTTCAACCGCGCCATGATGGTGGAGCGGAACCGCCTGCGCATGCACCTCGCCCCCGGCATGCACCTCATGCGCTGCGCGCGCAACGCCGAGGAGAGGGGCGAACCGCTGGACATCGCCTTCATCGTGGGGGTCCATCCGGCCTTCGCCATCGGTGCGCTTTCGCTGGCGCCTTTCGACGTGGACGAGTACGATGTCATCGGCGGCATGATGGAGCGGCCGGTGCCGCTGGTGCGGTGCGAGACCGTTCCCCTCGAGGTCCCGGCCCACGCGGAGATGGTGTTCGAGGGGAGGATTTTGCCCAACGTGCGCGAGGAGGAAGGGCCCTTCGGCGAGTTCACCGGCCACGCCGTGGGCGTGCGCAGGAATCACGTATCGGAGATCACCGGCGTGACGCTTCGGGAAAAGCCCCTCTACCAGGACATCTTCACCGGCCACTCGGAGCAACGGCTCATGGGTTCCATTCCCCGGGAGGCGGCGATCTTCCGGGCGGTGAAGGCGGTGGCCGCCGGCACCCGGGCCGTGCACATGCCGCCCTCGGGCAACTGCCGCTTCCACTGCTACATCTCCCTGGACAAGCGCTCCGACGGCGAGGTCCGCAACGCGGTCATGGCGGCCATGGCCACCGACCTCTACCTCAAGCTGGTGATCGTCGTGGATGGCGACGTGAACGTCTACAACGAGCGCGACGTCATGTGGGCGGTGGCCAACCGCGTGCAGGCGGACACCGACACGTTCATCATTCCCCGTTGCCAGGGTTCGGAGACGGACCCGTCGAGCGGCCAGGGAGGCACGACCGCCAAGATGGTGATCGACGCCACCAAGAAGAGGAAAGACTTCCCCAAGCGGCTGGCCGTACCCGACGCGGTTCGCGAGCGGATCCGGGTGGAGGACTATATCGACTGAGTATCAACTGAGCGCCTTTCTTCGTCATTCCCGCGAAATCGGGAATCCGGGCGAGGAGGGGCGGTCGCGTGAAACGGTAGGAACAAAATGGGCTGATCAAGGAGGTACACGATGGCAGAGACCAGCAGAGCAGCGACCCTGCTTGCCCCCGACAAGATCGAGATCCGGGAATATCCTATTCCCGACATCCCCGACGACGGCGGGCTTCTCAAGGTGGAGGCGGGTGGTGTGTGCGGCTCGGACGTCAAGTACTATCACGGCCGCATCAACCTGCCGCTTCCCATCATCCTGGGCCACGAGATCCTGGGACGGGTGCACAAGCTCGGCTCCAAGGCGGAGAAGATCCACGGCGTCAAGGAAGGCGACCGGGTGATCATGAAGGGCGCCATCGGCTGCGGCCGCTGCGCCGACTGCCGGCGCAACGCGCAGCGCTTCTGCAGGAACCGCACCAACTACGGCGGCCGCACCACCTCCGCCAACCCACCGCACCTGTTCGGCGGCTTCGCCGACTACCTCTACCTGGCCCCGGATGTGCTGATGACCAAGATCAGCGAGGACCTGTCGGCGGAGGCGGCGGCCCTCATCGGCTCGGTCATGGCCAACGGCTTCCAGTGGGCGCTCAGGCGCGGCGGCGTCAAGATGGGCGACTACGTGCTGATCCAGGGTCCCGGCCAGCAGGGGCTGGCGTGCACCTGGGCCTCGAAGCACGCGGGTGCTGCCAAGATCTTCGTGTCCGGCATCGGCCGGGACCTGCCCCGCATGGAGCTGGCGAAGAAGTGGGGCGCCGACCGTATCATCAACGTCGAGGAAGAGAACGTGGTGGATGTCGTCCGGGAAGAGACCGACGGCGCCTTGTGCGACGTGGTGGTGGACGTGTCGGGAAGCCCCAAGGCGATCCTCGCCTCCATCGATTGCCTGCGCCGCCAGGGGACCATGGTGCTGGCCGGCCTCACCGGCGACAAGACCATCACCGAGGTCCACATGGACAAGCTCGTGTGGGGCGAGATCAAGCTCCAGGGCTGCTTCACCGGCGACAACGACGCGGTGGATGCAACCCTGCGCCTGATGGAGGCCACCAAGTTCCCGGTGGAGGAAATGGTGAGCCACGTGTTCCCGCTGGAGGACACCGAGAAGTGCATCCAGGCCGTGGCCGGCGAGATCCCGGAGATGTTCCCGACCAAGGCGCTGATCAAGCCCTAGTGGACTGGAATGCGATAGGGAAGGTGCAGACCCTGGACTGCCGGGCGAGGCATGTAGGGGCGACCGGCCGGTCGCCCCTACGGGATCGTCTCGTTGGCCGGAGTCGGGGAAGCAGCGAGGCTTTATGAGCGAAACCTGTAGAGCGGCGACGCTGGTGGAGTACGGCAGGATCGAGGTGCGGGAGTACCCGGTGCCGGACATTCCGGCGGACGGCGGACTCCTGAAGGTCGAGATGGGCGGGGTGTGCGGCACGGACTACAAGTACTACACCGGCAAGCTCAACCTGCCCCTGCCCATGATCCTCGGCCACGAGATCCTCGGCCGGGTGGACAAGCTCGGCGCCCGGGCGGCGCAGATCCATGGCGTCAAGGAAGGCGACCGAGTGATCATCAAGGGGTCCCTCGGGTGCGGCCGGTGCGCGGACTGCCGCCGCGGCGGCGACCGCTTCTGCAAGCAGCGCGCCGCGTACGGCTCGCGGATGTCGTCCGCCGATCCGCCGCATCTCTTCGGCGGTTTCGCCGAATATCTGTACATCACACCCTCCGCGCTGCTGACCCGCATCAGCGACGACCTGCCGCCGGAAGCCGCGGCCCTGGTCGGAGCGGTGATGGCCAACGGCTTCCAGTGGGCGTTGCGTCACGGCGGCGTCAAGATGGGCGACTACGTGTTGATACAGGGTCCCGGCCAGCAGGGGCTGGCCTGCACCTTCGCGTCGAGCCACGCGGGCGCCGCGCGTATCTTCGTGGCCGGCATCGGGCGCGACAAGAGCCGGCTGGAGGTGGCCGAGAAGTTCGGGGCGCACCGCACCATCAACGTGGAAGAGGAGGATGTCGCGGAGGTGATCCGCGAGGAGACCGGCGGCGCCATGTGCGACGTCGCCGTCGACGTCTCCGGCAGCCCGGCCGCCATCGTCACCTCGGTGGAGTGTCTCAGGCGCCAGGGCAAGCTCGTGCTCGGCGGGCTGACGGGCGACAAGACCCTCACCCCCATGCCCATGGACCGTCTCGTATGGGGCGAGATCTGCGTGCAGGGGACCTACACCGGCGACAACGACGCCATCGACGCCACCCTCCGGCTCATGGAAACCACCGGCTTCCCGGTGGAGCAGATGGTGAGCCATGTCTTCTCGCTCGACGAGACCGAGCAGTGCATCCGCGCGGTGGGAGGCGAGGTGCCCGAGTTGTTTCCGACCAAGGCGCTGATCAAGCCTTGAGGGCATGAAGCTATTCGCGCCCGCCAAGGTGAATCTCTACCTCCGGATCACGGGCCGGCGTGACGACGGCTATCATCTGCTCGATACCCTGATGGTGCCCATCAGCTTGGGCGACGAGGTCGAGATCACCCGGGTCGACAGGCCTCCGAAGTCCGTGACGGTCCACGCCGACGCCCCCGACCTTCCCCTGGGGGAGGAGAATACCGTCTTTCGGGCCGCGCGGGCCTTCCATGAACGTACCGGCCGCGACGACCCCGTCGCGATAACCATCCGGAAACGCATTCCGATCGGTGCCGGCCTCGGCGGCGGCAGCACCGATGCCGCCGCCGTCCTGCGCGGGTTGAACGAACTGCTCGGCGCGGGCCTGTCCACCGAAGATCTCATGGCGGTGGCGCTTTCGGTGGGTGCCGACGTGCCGTTCTTCATCCGCGGCGAGGCGGCGCGGGCGCGGGGGATCGGCGAGGAGCTGAGCCCGGCGGGACCGCTGCCCCGGCTCGCGATGGTGGTGCTGTTTCCGAACCTGCCGGTATCCACCGCCTGGGCCTACCGCAACTTCCGGTTCAAGTTGACAAAATCGTCCAGGAATAATAGTTTGATCGGAAAATTGGACACTCCTCACGAAGTGGCTCCGGTCATGGTCAACGACCTTGAGACGGTAACCATCGGCCGCTATCCGCGCATTGCCCGCCTCAAGGAACGCCTTGACCGGGAGGGCGCGCTCGGCAGCCTGATGTCCGGCAGCGGCTCCGCGGTCTTCGGGGTATTCGCTGACGAGGCGGATGCCAAGAGAGCGTTCGCGGGCTTCGACGGCGAAAAAGACGTTCGCGCGTATCTGGCTTTTTCGCTGACATAAGGGCAGCGCCATCCGTCTCCGGACGGAAAGGAGGTCCCTGTGGAGGTCACGGAAGTCAAGGTCTTTCCCGTCGAGGAGGATAAGCTCAAGGCTTATGTGACCATCACCCTGGACGACTGCTTCGTGGTTCGGGACCTCAAGGTCATTCGCGGCACCTCGGGTCTGTTCGTTTCCATGCCCAGCAAGAAACGCCGGGATGGCACCTACAAGGATGTGGCGCACCCGCTCAACAGCGAAACGCGCAGGATGATCGAAGAAAGGATTATCGCGGCATACAGGGAAGTTACAACGGGCGATGCGGGCCAGGACCGGGATGACGGCTAGCCGTTCCCGGACAGCACACGCGGACGCCGACGGGACGGGATGGGCGGTCGCCAAGTGGTAAGGCCCCGGATTTTGGATCCGGTATTCGAAGGTTCGAATCCTTCCCGCCCAGCCAAGCTCTCTCCTTGACAGGCCGGTGCAGGGGCGCGTTTCAAACCCGCCCGTGGCCGACATGGCACGACGGCACTGGCGCTTTCTCTCACGGCAACAGGTAGATGACATGGGATCGTTGCACGATGAAATGAGAATCTTCGCGGGTAATTCCAATCCCCCGCTGGCGCGCGATATCTGCCACGGTCTCGAGATCCCGCTGGGGGAAGCGTTGGTGGAGACGTTCAGCGACGGCGAGATCCGGGTGGAGATCAAGGAAAACGTGCGCGGCTGCGACGTTTTCGTGATCCAGTCCACCTGCGCGCCCGGCAACGACAACCTGATGGAGCTGCTGATCATGCTGGACGCGTTCCGGCGCGCCTCGGCCAAGCGGGTGACCGCGGTGATCCCCTACTACGGCTACGCCCGGCAGGACCGTAAGGTGGCCCCCAGGGTGCCCATCAGCGCCAAGCTGGTGGCGGATCTCATTACCACCGCCGGCGCCGCGCGAATGCTCACCATGGATCTTCATTCGGGCCAGATACAGGGCTTCTTCAACATCCCGGTGGACAACCTCTACGCGTCGCCGGTGCTGCTGCATTACCTGGAGAGCCGCGTCGGCGGAGAGAAATCGACCGTCGTGTCGCCGGACGCGGGCGGCGCCCAGCGCGCGCGGGCCTTTGCCACCAAGCTGAACGTGGCGATGGCGGTCATCGACAAGCGCCGCGCCGACGCCAACGTGGTGGAGGAGATGAACATCATCGGCGAGGTGGACGGCAAGACCGCCATCCTCATCGACGACATGGTGGACACCGCGGGGACCATCGCCATGGCGGCCGAAGCGTTGGTCCGGGCCGGCGCCAACAAGGTCATCGGCTGCTGCACTCACGCCATCCTCTCGGGCAAGGCGCTGGACAGGATCAACGACTCGCCGATGGAGGAGATGGTGGTCACCGACACCGTTCCCTTGAGCGAAAAGATGGCCAGATGCAACAAGTTGAAGCCCCTGTCGGTGGCGCCTCTCATCGGCGAGGCGATTCGCAGGACCCACCTGGAGAGGTCCATCAGCTCGCTTTTCTGATCGACCGCGTTCACGGTATTCGCGGCAGTTCCGCAGGAGGTTCAGGTTTTGGAAACGGTAGAAGTTCCGGTAGAGACCAGGCAGGTCGGCAACAAGCGCGACGCGGGACGCCTGCGGCGCGACGGTATCCTTCCGGGAGTCGTTTACGGCCGCGGGACCGACGGCGTCGCCATGCAGGTGAACGGCCGGGATCTCAGGAGCCGTGTCGGCAGCCTGGAGGGCTCTCATGTGCTCCGGTTCAAGTCCGCCGCCGACAGTCTCGACGGCAGGCTCGTCCTCATCAAGAACGTGCAGTATCACCCGGTGACCCACGCCGTCGCCCACATCGACTTCTACGAGGTGGACGTGACGCGGAAGATCACCGTTATGGTCGGCCTTCATTTCGTGGGGCGGGCCGAGGGCGTCGTTCACGGAGGGGTGTTGCAGCCCATCGTGCGGGAGCTGGAGGTCGAGTGCCTGCCCATGGACATCCCGGCGCAGATAGAAGTGGACGTCTCTCCCCTGGAGATCGGTCACGCGCTCAAGGCCGGCGACATCACCCTGCCGCCCGACGTGGTCAACCACACTCCGGATCTGACCCTGGTGTCGGTGCTGGCGCCGACGGTCTCCACCCTGGCGGAGGAGGGGGCCGAAGAGGGGGCGGAGGAGACCGCGGAAGCGGCCGGGGAACAGGCCGCGGAGTCCGCGGGACAGACCAGCGAGTGATCTCCACGCGCGTCGCCGATGTCCGGGAGTCCTCCACGCCGTCGAGGTTCCGTAACAGGGTAGCCGCGTGAAGCTCGTGGTGGGCCTGGGCAACCCGGGCCGGCGATACGCGCGCACGCGCCACAATCTCGGGTTTCTGCTGCTGGATCGCATCGCGGAAGCCAGGGGGGTTCGCATCGGCGACGACCGGTGCGAATCGTTGGTGGGTCGGGGAGAGTGGGAGCGGGAGTCCCTGGTGCTCGCAAAGCCCCAGACCTACATGAACAACAGCGGCGTGGCGGCCGCGGCCCTGTTGCGTCGCTTCCGGGTCCGGGGCGCGGACCTGGTGGTAGCCTACGACGACCTGGACCTGCCCTTCGGGCGCTTGCGGATCCGCTGCGGCGGCTCCGCCGGCGGACACCGGGGCCTGGCGTCGATCCTGCAGCATGTGGCCGACCGTGACTTCGTCCGGCTCCGCATGGGCATCGGCCGTCCGCCCGCGGGGATGGACCCGGTGGAATACGTGCTGAGCCGGTTCTCGGGCGAGGAGCAGCAATCGTTGGAGGACGTCCTGTCCCGGGCCGAGGAGGCGCTGGAAGCAATCGTACTGAAGGGCCCGGTGCGGGCCATGGAAGATTTCAATCGACAGGAGCCTGCCCCGCGGTAGATTCCGGGCTGGCCGGGCAGGCTTCTCAATAGAGGAGGGGCGTTATGGATGGTTTGGCGGTTTGGGCGCCGATACTGGGCGCGGTGGGGCTTATCATCGCGTACGCGGCGTATCGGGGCATCATCAAGGTCGGAGTCAAGGATGCGGGCATGCAGTCGGTCAGCGACTCCATCTACGAAGGAGCCATGGCCTTCCTGAAGCGCGAGTACATCGTTCTTTCGATATTCGTGGTGGTGGTGGCGTTGCTGCTGGCATGGCAGCTCGGGGTCGACACCGCGCTGGCGTTCTTCGCCGGCGCGATCTGTTCGGTGGTCGCGGGATTCCTCGGCATGAAGGCGGCCACCCGCGCCAACGTGCGCACCTCCCAGGCGGCCGCCGAGGGCGGCCAGGCGGAAGCGCTGCTCATGGCCTTCAAGGGCGGCTCGGTGATGGGCCTGTCGGTGGCCAGTCTCGGACTCCTGGGCGTGGGCATCCTGTTCCTGCTCTACGGTGACACGGAGAACGCCAAGTACATCAGCGGCTTCGCCATGGGCGCCAGCTCCATCGCGCTGTTCTCCCGCGTCGGCGGCGGCATCTACACCAAGGCCGCGGACGTGGGCTCCGACCTGGTCGGCAAGGTCGAGGCGGGTATTCCCGAGGACGACCCGCGCAACCCGGGCGTGATCGCGGACAACGTCGGCGACAACGTCGGCGACGTCGCCGGCATGGGGGCCGACCTGTTCGAGTCCTACGTCGGCTCGGTGATCGCGTCCATCGCCATCGCCAGCACCATCACGACGGCAGGGCTCGCCGGGTTGTTCTCCTCCGGGGCCGATGCTTCCCGGGCCACCCTGATGGCGCTGCCGCTGATCCTGGCCGTCGTGGGGCTCATCGCCTCGGTGGTGGGCATCTATTCCATGCACATCTTCAAGAAGATCGACCCGCAGTCGGCGCTGCGGGGCGCCACGATCCTCACCACCGTGCTGTTCCTGGCGGCGGCGCTGGTGCTCATACTCGCGTACGGCGTCACCATCGGCGTCTTCTGGGCGGTGCTCGCCGGCTCGCTGGGCGGTATCCTCATCGGCCTCATCACCGAGTACTACACCTCCGCCAAGCCGGTGGAGCGCATCGCCGAGGCCAGCCGCACCGGCCACGCCACCAACATCATCCACGGCCTGGCCGTGGGCCTGGAGAGCGTCGCGGCGCCGGTGGTGGTCATCGCCATCGCCATCTGGGTTTCCTACGGCGCGGCCCAGCTCTACGGCATCGGCATCGCCGCGGTGGCCATGCTGGCCACGGTGGGCATCACCATGAGCGTGGACGCCTACGGCCCCATTGCCGACAACGCCGGCGGCATCTCCGAGATGTGCGGCCTGGGCCCCGAGGTGCGCAAGATCACCGACGGGCTCGATTCGCTGGGCAACACCACGGCGGCCATCGGCAAGGGCTTCGCCATCGGCTCGGCGGCCCTGACCGCGCTGGCATTGTTCTCGGCCTACACGAGGACCGTGGACACCGAGCTTGCAGCCGCCGGGCGGGAGCCGTTGCAGATTCTCGTTACCTCGCCGGAAGTGGTGGTGGGCCTGTTCATCGGCGGCCTCATCCCGTACCTCATCGGCGCCATGACCATGACCGCGGTGGGCAGGGCCGCCGGACGGATGATCGACGAGATCCGCAGGCAGTTCCGCGAGATCCCCGGCCTGCTGGAGGGCCGCGAGGGGGTCAAGCCCGACGCGGCCAGTTGCGTGGACATCTCCACCCGGGCGGCCATCAAGGAGATGGTGGTGCCGGGGCTGGTGGCGGTGGTGGTGCCGGTGGTGGTGGGCTTCGCGCTGGGCCCGGTGGCGCTGGGCGGGACGCTGGCCGGCGCCCTGGTCTCGGGCGTGCTGCTGGCGCTGCTCATGTCCAACGCCGGCGGCGCCTGGGACAACGCCAAGAAATACATCGAGCGGGGCGACCTGCAGGACGAGGAGAAGGGCGGCGAGGCGCACAAGGCCGCGGTGGTCGGCGACACCGTCGGCGATCCGCTCAAGGACACCTCCGGCCCGTCCATGAACATCCTGATCAAGCTCATGTCGGTGGTTTCGCTGGTCATCGCGCCGCTGCTGGTGTGAGCCCGCAGGTTGTAAAGGGACCACCCCTGTGTTAAGAAAACCCGACGATTATGGCTGAAGAAACAACCCATTACGAGACGCTTTTCATCGTCCACCCGGTTCACAGCGGCAAGAACAAGGAGCTCTGTGACAGGTACCGGGGAGTTCTGGAAGGACGAGGCGCAACGGTTACGCATTTCGAGGAATGGGGTATGCGCGATCTCGCCTACCCCATCGAGAAGCAGGGCAGGGGCTTCTACAACCTGGTCCAGTACCAGGCTTCGGCGGGAACCAGCGAGGAGCTCGAGCGGCTGATGCGGCTGAGCGACGAGGTCATGCGCTGCATGACCGTGGTTCTGGACGAGGACGTGCTGTCCCTGGCGCGGACGGACGAACCCGCGCCGGAACCGGAACCGGCGGCGGCAGCGGAGCCGGAATCAGCGCCGGAGCCGGAATCGACCTCGGCACCGGAATCAGAATCGACACCGGCACCGGCCGCCGAGCCGGCGGAAGAACCCAAGGAAGTCCAGGAAGGCTCTGAAGCCTAGCGGCTTCAGAGCGCGGAACGGACGGATGGAAGAGCGGGACACCAGGTAAAGATGGCAGAATATCGCGGGAGAAGAGGCTCGGAAGATCATGATTCGCCACCTCGCCGGCGCGGCATGTCGCGCCGCAAGGTGTGCCGCTTCTGCGCCAACCAGGATCTTCGTTTCGACTACAAGGACACCAAGCTCCTCAGCGGGTTCATGACGGAGCGCGGCAAGATCACACCGAGCCGCATCACCGGGACCTGTTGCTGGTGTCAACGACGCTTGTCCAAGGCAATCAAGCGGGCCCGTCTGGTAGCGTTACTCCCCTATACCACCGTAAAGCTCTGATCCGGCGTCCCCCGCCTGGCGGCCTGTGACATGCAAATGCGCGGCAAATTGCGGGACCTTCCCGCCGTGGGCGGGCCGCGACGGGTCTGTTTATGAAAGGGCTTGACACGCTGAAGTGGTTCGGCCTGGGCCTGGCCGCCACCCTGCTGCTCTTCTTCGCGGGGCTGAGGGTGCCGGTGGCCGGTCTGGCCGTGCTCCCGCTGGTGATCTTCCCGGCCCTGTACGTGGGCGTCAGGGCGGGGAAGCAGGCCGGGCTCGTGCTGCCGGCGGCGGCGGTGGTGTTCGTCTTCGCCATGGCCGGCCTGGAAGCCGCGGCGGCCTACCTGGTCTTCGCGCTGGTGACCTTCCTGCTGTTCTTTTCCTTCGGGCGAGGGTGGTCCATTGCCGCCATCGTGAGCGGCAACGCCATCTGCACGGTGGCGGTCATGCTGATGACGGCGACGGCGTTCGCCGGCTCCCTCTCGACCCTGTGGACGACGCTGAATGCCGGCGCCCACGCCCAGGTTCTCGCGACCCTGGAAGTCTACCAGCGCATGGGCCTGTCCGGCGAAACCATCGAGTTCCTGCGAGAGCAGGCGGAGCAGATGGCGGCGCTGTTCGTCCAGATGCTGCCCGCGATGATCTTCTTCGCCATCGGGGTCGCGGTGCTGGTGAACCTGGGGCTGCTGTCGTGGCAGTTCCCGCAGTATCGCTCGTTTTTCTTCAAGGCCGGAGACCTGAAGGAATGGAAGTCGCCGGATCACATGGTGTGGCTGTTGCTGGTTCCCAGCCTGGCGCTTTTTCTGCCCCTGGGGGGGTTGCTGCGCGCGCTGGCGGTGAACGTGGTTTTCGTATGCACCGTGTTCTACTTCTTCCACGGCCTTGCCATCGTCGCGTACTATTTTCATCACAAGAAGGTGCCGATGTTTTTTCGCGTGCTGGGATACCTGCTCATCGTCTTCGAGCAGGTTCTCACGGTGCTGGTCATCGGCCTGGGGTTCTTCGACCTGTGGGGCGACTTCCGTCGCCTCAAGCGGCGTACCGCGGGCCTGACCTGAAGGAGATCCGATGGAAGTCGTTCTGAGGGAAGACATTGAAAACCTGGGCCACATGGGCGACGTGGTGAAGGTCAAGGACGGTTACGCCCGCAACTACCTGCTGCCCCGCTGCCTCGTGGTGCTGGCCAACAGCAAGAACCTCAAGGCCCTGGAGCACGAGCAGCGCATGATCGCCCAACGCCGCGAGCGCCTCACCAAGGAGGCCCAAGGCATCAGCGACAAGCTCGCGGGGGTGTCCCTCGAGTTCACCGCCAAGGTAGGCGAGGAGGGCAGGCTCTTCGGCTCGGTGACCACCATGGACATCGAAAAGGCGCTCAAGGAGCAGGGCTACGACGTCGAACGCCGCAGGATCGTCCTCGACGCCCCCATCAAGAACGTCGGCGACTACGAGGTCCCCATCCGCCTGCGTCCGGAAGTGATGCCGAGCATCAAGGTGAAGGTGGTGTCGGAGGATGAGCCGGAGGGAGAAGTTCAGGCCCAGGCCGCGGATGGTGAAGCGCCGTCAAGTGAAGGTGAAGAAGGGTCCGCCGAGGGAGACCGCAGCGAGCCTTCAGCCGCGTCCGAATAGATGTCCCCGGCATTCGACAAAGTCATGGCCGGGCTCGACGATGCCCGTGCATACCTGGAGGGCGCCCGCGACGGTTTCGAGTCGCATGAAGTTGAAGTGCCGGAGCCGCCTCGCACAACCGCTAGTCCGAAGTTCCAGCCGGAGGGCGAGCCAAGGCATTGATATTAGGGCTAAAGCGAAGCGATCAAGGTGCTGTTACTGGGAACGTTGGAGTTGTACGTCGAGGAGTTTGAAGGCTTGACGTTGCAGAGGAGTGGGGCGGGTGAGCAGGTCGAAGGGCTGGGCGCCGGGGAGCCTTGGGACGACACGGTTTTGGACGATGGTGGCAAGATCGTCGAGCAAGGAGCGGAAGCTGTGGACGGGCAAGCCGTCTTCGGTGCGTTTGCTGCGAGCCTTGTTCTGAGCTGAGGGGGATGTTTTGGCTGGCGCCACGATGGAGGATCGTTGGGCGCCGGCGGGGTCATGGTCGTCGAACAGCAGGGGAGCGAGGCGCTGACGCATGTGCCATTCGACGTAGTAGGCGAGCATGCACAACAGGACATGGACGCGCACCCGGTCCGGGGCGCGGTGATGAACCGGCCGGACCTTGAGGTCCACGGTCTTGAAGCTTCGGAAGGCGCGCTCCACCCGGCTCAGGCTCTTGTAGGCATGCACTGTCCTTTGGGCATCCAGTTGGTTTTCA
The DNA here is from genome assembly GCA_965204505.1 of uncultured Binatia bacterium (SeqCode). Classification (GTDB taxonomy): domain Bacteria; phylum Desulfobacterota; class Binatia; order UBA9968; family JAJDTQ01; genus JAJDTQ01. The sequence goes on along the minus strand of CBDBFB010000003.1, from coordinate 917,141 downwards.
TGCAGGCTGGTGCGCACGACGTAGAGGCCGTCGAGGGCGGCCTCTCGGGCGATGGATTCGGGGGTTCGGGTGTAGCGGAAGGAGTGGTCGGTGATGTCGAGGTGGAAGTGCTTGGCCATCTTGTACCTGTCGATCACCCGGCCCACCCGAAGCGCGATGCGCTCCCGGCCCGTGAGCCGCCGCTTCTCCCGCCCGGTGGCAGCCACGATGGGCTCCAGCAGGCGTTCGGTGGCCTGGAGCAACTCCGTGCGCTTGCGCCCCCGCTCGGCCTGAAGCAACGGATTGCGGCACACCATCAGACGCTCACCGGGATAGTCCTCGGAGCGGACCTCCAAAAGACCGCTCTGGTCGAACAACGACATCTGCACCGCCCCGGATTCCACCAGCCGGCGAATGGCCGAGGAGCGCAGGGCGCTGATCCAGTCCAGCCCCGCAGGCGCCACTTCCTCACGGATGCGCGCTTCGGTGAGCATGCCCCGGTCGCCCACCAGCACCACCTTCGAGAGCCCGAACCGCCGGCGCAGCTTGTCCACCTGCGCGCCCAAGGTCATGGGATCGGCGCTGTCGCCCTTGAACACCTCCACCGCCACCGGACGGCCGTCGCGGTCGCACAACAGGCCGAACTCGATCTGAAGCTTGCCGCGCTTGCCGTCGCGGGAATGGCCGTGCCGCGCCAGAGGGCAGCAGCGGCCCTCCAGATAGACCGAGGTGAGGTCGTAGAGCACCAGGGCGCCGTCCCCAAGATGCCTCTTGGCCAGGCGCTTCTCGATGGCCTCCTGCCGCTCCAACAGCCAGTCCATGGCCGCGTACAGATCGTCCTCATTGACCTCCCCCAACTCCAGGGTCTGCGCCAGCGAATCCCTGGCCGTGGCCTCGGCAAGTCCTCGGGCGGTGGCCAACTTCGAAACCGGGGCAAGGACACGGGCACAGATCAGCGCCAGCACCCTCTCGCGCTCCGCGCACGGAGCGGTGGAAAGCAGACGGTCCAGGCCCAGCTTGCGCACCGAACCGAGCACCGCGGCGACATGACCGTGGGGCTTGGAGCGGACGATGTCGAAGGCCTCCTCGGGGCTGACCAGGGGTTGGTTCTTGAGCAGCCGGCGCAGGGTTTCTATCTTGGCCGGGGGCCAGTCGGAGAGGTTGGCCAGGGTGCGTTTGCGCACGCGCTTGCCTTCGCGCCAGCCTTCGCGGAGGAGGATGGCGGGCGGGGAGTTGCGGTTGGGGACGGTCTCCACGTACATGGCAACGACGATAGCACACAAGCCCACCAAAGGCAAGGACTATCATCCCATATACATGGGAACATACGAGGGCGCCCAAAAAGGCATTTCCTCTTGGATATCAATCGCTTAACTCGTTTCTGAAGGCTGTTTTTCCAGGAACTTCGGGCTAGTCCATCAACTCCACCGCCGCCGTGCTGATGTGCTCGGCGGACAGTCCGTACTTCCCGTAGAGTCCCTCGGTATCGCCGGATTCGGCGAACTCGGTGACGCCCACGCGCCGGACTCGGCCGCGTCCGAGCTCGGCTACGGCTTCGGCTACGGCGCTGCCGAGGCCGCCGGAGATGCCGTGGTCTTCCACTGTGACGATCCTGCCGTGGGTTGACGCCACCGACTCGATGAACTCGGTGTCGATGGGCTTGATGGTGTGGATGTTGACGACCTGGGCGTTGATGCCTTGTTCGGCCAACAGGTCGGCGGCCTTGAGGACGTTCTCCATCACGGCGCCGGTTCCCACCAGCGAAACGTCCGCGCCTTCCCGCAGGACCACGGCCTTGCCGAAACGGAACTCGTAGCCTTCGCCGTTGACGTCGGCGACCTTCTGGCGCGTGAGCCGCAGGAACACGGGGCCGTCGTGCTGCGCGATGTACTCCACGGCGCCGCGGGTCTCGATGGCGTCCGCCGGTTGCACCACGGCCATGTTGGGCAGGGTGCGCATGAGGCCCACGTCCTCGGTGGCCATCTGGCTGTAGCCGTCCTCGCCGATGCGATGCCGGCGTGGGTGCCGACGATCTTGACGTTGGCGCGGTTGTAGGCCACGGCCATGCGGATCTGCTCGAAGCGGCCCACCACGAAGCAGGCGAAGCTGCAGATGAAGGGGATCTTGCCGGCCAGGGCCATGCCGGCGCCGACCCCCACCATGTTGCCCTCGGCGATACCGACGTCGAAGAAGCGCTCGGGATGCTTGCGCGAGAACTCGTCGGTCATGGTGGACTTCCGGAGGTCGGCGTCGAGGACGACGATGTCCGGATTGTCGTCGGCCAGCCGGGTGACGGTCTCGCCGAAGGTGACGCGTGTTGCGGTTGCGCTCATTTGATCTTCCTTGCTGTGGATGCCTCGGGGCGACCGCCGGTCGCCCCTACCCGAGATCGCCCTTGTGGGGCGGTAGGTGCGAATACCCGTAGGGGCGACCGGCGGTCGCCCCGGCCGGCATGGCGCCCGTCCATTGGGCGAACGCCACGAAGGGAGTCTCCAGCCCGGCGACCCTATCCGCCGTTGACCAGTTCTTCGATGGCGCGGTCGCCTTCCTCGCGGCTGGGGGCCTTGCCGTGCCATTCCCAGCGGTTCTCCATGAAGCTGACCCCTTTGCCCTTGACGGTCTGGCAGACGATCATGGTGGGGCCGTCGCGATGCTGCTCCGCTGCCTTCAGGGCCTCCAGGATAGCCGGGAAGCTGTGGCCGTCGATCTCCAGCGTGTTCCAGTTGAAGGCGCGCCACTTGTCCAGCAGCGGCTCCAGGCTCATGATCTCGTCGGTCACCCCGCTCAACTGGATGTGGTTGTAGTCCATGAGCACGCAGAGGTTGTCGAGCTTGAAGCGGGGCGCGGACATGGCCGCTTCCCAGATCTGTCCGGCCTGGCATTCGCCGTCGCTGATGACGCAGTAGGTGCGGTAGTCCTTGCCGCCGGTCTTTCCGGCCAGCGCCATTCCCACGGCCACCGACAGGCCCTGTCCGAGGGAGCCGGTGGAAGCCTCCACGTAGGGGAAGCGGTGCCGGTCCGGGTGTCCCTGCATGCGGCTGTTGAGCTTGCGCAGGCTCAGCGTCTCCTCCCGCTTGAGGTAGCCGGCCCGGGCCAGGGCGGCGTACACCGCGGGCACGCAGTGCCCCTTGGAGAGCACGAACCGGTCCCGGTCCGGCCAGTCGGGCTGGTCCGGGCGGTGGCGCATCTGGTGGAAGTACAGCGCCGTCACCATGTCCGTGCAGGACAGCGAGCCGCCCGGGTGGCCGGAGCCCGCTTCCACCAGCATGCGGATCACGTCGACCCTGATTTCCTTGGCTATGGCCTCTAGTTCCGGGATCGTCATAGGTTACACCATGGTCTGCCCGCCGCAGATGTTGAGAGCCTGTCCGGTAATGCCGGACGCCTTGTCCGATGCCAGGTACACCGCGAACCGGGCGATCTCCTGCGGCTCCAGGAACCGCCGGATCGGCACGCCCGCGAGCGCCTGCTGCTTGAACGACTCGGGGTCCGTTCCCTGTTGCGCGGCGATCTGCTCGATGCCGGCGCGGGACATCTCCGTGTCCACCCAGCCGGGACACAAGGCGTTGACGGTGATGCCGCGTGACACCAGCTCCAGCGCCAGCGCCCGGGTGAAGCCGATGAGGCCGTGCTTGCTGGCGCAGTAAGCGGCATAGCCGGGAACGCCGAACTTGCCGAGCACCGAGGACATGTTGATGATGCGGCCGTCGCCGTCCCCGCTCATGATTCCCAGCGCTTCCTTGGTCAGCAGGTAGACGCCGGTCAGGTTCGTGTCGACAATGGCGTGCCACAGACCATCGTCGGCGTCATCCATGGGCGTCATCCCCGAGGTCCCGGCATTGTTCACCAGGATGTGGATCCGGCCCCAGCGGTCGCGGATCGTGCTTACGCAATCGTGGATGCCGGTCTTGTCCCTGACGTCGACGGGAATCGGCAGGACCGAATGGCCCTCCGCCTCAAGCTCTTGAGCCACGGATTCCAGCCTGGCCCCGTCGCGTGCCGCGATGACGACCTTGGCGCCCTCCTGCGCCATGGCCCGCGCCACGGCCTTGCCGATGCCGGTGCCGCCGCCCGTGACCAGCGCTACTCGTTCCGACAGTTCCATGCCGTGCGACCGTTTTGTGATGCCCGAACCCGTCATTCCGGCGAAAGCCGGAATCCAGAGGCGCGGTTGGATCGGGTAGGGCGAACCCTTCGACCTCGCCACCCCTGGATTCCGGCTTTCGCCGGAATGACGGGTTCGTTACGCCTTGCCAACGACAAGTTTCTTGCGCAGTTTCATAAACCTGCTTTTGAGAGAGGACACCGGTGTCCTGCATGCGAATGCGTGCAGCCTCAGGAGCCTTTGCCGCCCAGCGCCCCCAGCAGCCGTGCGATGGGGTCGTAGAACCGCGTCACCACGCGTTCCTTCAAGGGGATGATGGAGTTGTCGGTGATCTTGATGTGCTCGGGGCAGACCTCGGTGCAGCACTTGGTGATGTTGCAGAAGCCCAGCCCGGCCTCCTTGCGCAGGAACTCCAGCCGGTCGTCGGTGTCCAGCGGGTGCATCTCCAAACTGGCCACCCGAACGAAGAGACGCGGCCCGGCGAAGCTCGGCTTGTTGTCGTCGTGGTCCCGGATGACGTGGCAGACGTTCTGGCACAGGAAGCACTCGATGCACTTGTGGAACTCCTGCACCCGGTCGATGTCCTCCTGGTACATGCGCCGGGTGCCATCGGCCTCCTTGGGCTTGGGCTTGAAGGGCGGGACAGTCTTGGCCTTCTCGTAGTTGTACGACACGTCGGTGACGAGGTCGCGGATCAGCGGGAAGGTCTTGATGGGCGCCACCGTGATGGTCTCGCCGGGCTCGAACGTGTTCATGCGCGTCATGCACATGAGCCGCGGCTTGCCGTTGACCTCGGCGCTGCACGAGCCGCACTTGCCGGCCTTGCAGTTCCAGCGCACGGCGAGGTCGCCGGCGTGCATGGCCTGGATGCTGTGGATCACGTCTAGCACCACCATGCCCTCCTGGAGCGGCACGGTGTAGTCCCTGAACTCTCCGCCGCCGGCGTCGCCGCGCCAGACCCGCATTTTCGCTTCGCCACCGTTTCCTGCGACCGCTGCTTCAGACATCAAACTTGCTCCTCGACGATCTTCCTGAGCTCCTCGGGCATCTCGGGCAGGGGTTCGAGGGAAACCGAGATGGCGCCGTTCTGCTTGCGGGTGACGACGTTGACGCTGCCGTACTTGGGGTCGGGGTCGGGGTAGTCGTCCCGGGTGTGGCCGCCGCGGCTTTCCTTGCACTCGAGGGCCGACAGGGTAGCGGCCTCGGCCACGGCCAACAGGTTGCGCAGGTCCAGCGCCAGGTGCCAGCCGGGGTTGAAACGCCGGCCGCCCTCGACCTTCACCCGCTCGGCCCGGTCCTTGTACGCCGCGACCTCCTCCATCGCCTTCAGCATCTCGCTCTCGGTGCGGATGATGCCGACGAGGTTGTGCATGGTGCGCTGGAGATCGCTGTGAATGGCGTAGGGGTTCTCGTCACCGCGGTCCGTGAAGGGCTCCAGCATCAGCGTCGTGACCCGGTCCACTTCGGCCGGATCCGCCTTTGCCGCCGCCTCCGCGCCCAGGGCGTAGTCCGCGGCCGATTCACCGGCGATGCGCCCGAACACCAGCAGGTCGGACAGGGAGTTGCCGCCGAGCCGGTTGGCGCCGTGCAGCCCGCCGGCCACCTCGCCTGCGGCGTACAGGCCCGGTACCGCGGTGGCGGAGGTGTCCGCGTCCACCCGGACGCCGCCCATGATGTAGTGGCAGGTGGGCCCCACCTCCATGGCTTCCTTGGTGATGTCCACGTCCGCCAGCTCCTTGAACTGGTGGTACATGGACGGCAGCCGCCGCATGATGTACTCCGAGTCGCGGCGGTTGGCGATGTCCAGGTACACGCCGCCGTGCTCCGTCCCGCGGCCGGCCTTGACCTCGGCGTTGATGGCCCTGGCCACCTCGTCCCGGGGCAGCAGGTCCGGCGTGCGGCGGTTGTTCTTCTTGTCCTGGTACCAGGCGTCGGCCTCGGTCTCGTTGTCCGCGGTTTCCGCCTTGAAGAACTCCGGGATGTAGTTGAACATGAAGCGTTCGCCCTCGGAGTTGAGCAACGTGCCGCCGTCGCCGCGCACGCCCTCGGTCACCAGGATGCCGCGCACGCTGGGCGGCCAGACCATGCCGGTGGGGTGGAACTGCACTTTCTCCATGTCGATGAGGTCGGCGCCCACCTCCATGGCCATGCCCATGCCGTCGCCGCTGTACTCCCAGGAGTTGGAGGTCACCTGCCAGCACTTGCCGGAGCCGCCGGTGGCCAGCACCACTGCCTTGCAGTTGAACACGATCAGCTCGCCGCTCTCGCGCCAGTAGCCCACCGCTCCGCTCACCCGGCCGTCGCTCATCAGCAGGTGCTGGATATTGCACTCCATGTAGACGTCGATGCCCAGCGTCACCGCGCGCTGTTGCAGCGTGCGGATCATCTCCAGGCCGGTGCGGTCGCCCACGTGGGCCAGCCGCGCGTAGCGGTGGCCGCCGAAGTCGCGTTGCAGGATCAGGCCCTCGTCGGTGCGGTCGAAGAGCGCGCCCCATTCCTCCAGCTCCAGCACCCGGTCCGGCGCTTGCTGTGCGTGGATCTGCGCCATGCGCCAGTTGTTCAGGAGCTTGCCGCCGCGCATGGTGTCGCGGAAGTGCACCTTCCAGTTGTCCTCCGGCCAGACGTTGCCCATGGCGGCGGCGATGCCGCCCTCGGCCATGACCGTGTGGGCCTTGCCCAGCAGCGACTTGCAGATGATGGCGGTCCTGCAGCCCTTGTCGTGGGCCTCGATGCCGGCCCGCAGCCCGGCGCCGCCGGCTCCCACCACTACGATGTCGTAGTCGTGCGTCTCGTAGCTCTCGCCGGCCATCAGATGATCCTCAGATCCTGGATCACACCGTGGGCCAGCAGCCGCACGTAGACGTCGGTGAGGCCCACCCACACGAGGCTCGTCCAGGCGATCTGCATGTGCTTCTCGTTCAGCTTGGTGACGATGCCCCAGGCCTTGTAGCGTCCCGGCGCCGCCTTGAAGCTGTTGAGCCCGCCGCCGCACAGGTGCCGGCACGAGTGGCAGGAGAAGCTGTAGAGGGACAGCAGGGCGGCGTTGGCGATGAGCACCAGCGTTCCCAGGCCGATGCCGAAGCTGCCGCCGAAGTTGAACGCGATGATCGCGTCCCACCACAGGAACGCCAGGATCGGCAGCGACGCCCAGAAGAAGTAGCGGTGGACGTTCTGCAGGATGAACGGGAAGCGGGTCTCGCCGGAGTAGCTGCTGGCCGCGTCCCGCACCGCGCAGGCCGGCGGCGACCAGAAGAAGGAGCGGTAGTAGGCCTTGCGGTAGTAGTAGCAGGTCAGGCGGAAGCCGCCCGGGATCCACAGGATCAGGATCGCCGGCGACCAGTTGTACCACGACCCGAACAGCGGCACGCTCACGTGCTCGCAGTTGATGGCAAGGCAGGGCGAGTAGAAGGGCGACAGGTACGGCGCCGCGTAGTAGTTGCCGTTCTGGAGCGCGGCCCAGGTCGAGTAGACGGCGAAGGCGCCCAGACCCAGCACCACCAGCATGGGCTCCACCCACCAGGTGTCCTGCCGCAGGGTTCTCTTGTTGTCGATTGCTATGCTGTTCATGATTCGACCGTGTCCGCGCTCCTTTTCGCGTGTGGCTTCACTGCTTCTTCCGGACCACCTCGTAGCCCAGCTCGTCGATGCCGGACAGGATCTCCGCCAGCGCCGTCTCGTCCTCGACCCACGCGTGGCCGAGCCGGACCTTCACGGCGTAGTAGTAGCCGAAGGGACGCTGCCCCTTGCGGAACTTGAACAGTTCCCGGGCCAGGCTGACGGGATTGGGCTTGTACTCGTCCTTGCCCATCCTCTAAGTGAGCATGTCGATCTTGTCGTTGACCGCCTTGGTGGACACGATGTGCCGGCCGAGCTGCATTTCGTCGGGGTCGAACCCCAGCGCCAGCCCCACGAGCTGCGGCAGATGGATGATCGGCAGGTCGATCTTCTCACCCGTCTGGCCCTCGGCTCTCGGCTGGTTGCCGTCGAGGTTGAGATGGCACAGCGGACACGGGGTCACCATGCAGTCGGCGCCCTTCTGACTCGACTCGCCGGCGTGCTTGGACACCATGCCCAGCGACGCCTCCTCGTTGGCGGTGAGGATCGGGAAGCCGCAGCACTTGGTCTTGCCGCTGATGTCGACGTTCTCCGCCCCCAGGATCTGGGTGAGGTCCTCCAGGTAGGTCCGGCGGCCGCCCACCTCCTTGGTGGGCACCATGATGTTGCCGGGCCGGCGCAGGAAACAGCCGTAGAACGGGGAAACCTTGAGGCCGTTCAGCGGACGCTGGATCAGCGTCTTGAGCTTCTCGATGCCGTAGTCCTCGAACAGCACCCACAGCATGTGCGTGACCTCGGTGGTGCCCTGGTACGAAAGCCCTTCCTCGGCCAGGTACTCGCGGTTGATCTCTTCCCGGTACTCGGGGTCCTGCAGCCGGTGGTTGGCCTGGCTGAAGACGCCCTGGCAGGTGCTGCAGATGGTCATGATGGGAAGTCCCATCTGCTCGGCCTTGGCGAAGGTCCGCGCGTTGATGGGGTCCGAAAGCTGCGTCGGCATGCAGCCGGCGCCGGTGCACGACACGTCGGTCATCTCCTCGAGCTCGATGTCGAGCTTCTCGGCCACCTTCACGGCGGCGGAGTAAAGCTCGGGACAGCCGCCCTTGGCCACACATCCGGGATAGAACGCGTATTTCACTTGGAGTCCTCCGCTTTCTCGATGATGCGCTTGATCTGATCGGCCCCCGGGCGCTTCTCGTGGCGGCCGGGCATTTTCCCGCGCCGCATCGCGCGCACCGCCGTCGGCAGCAGCTTCATGAGGCCGCCGATGTTGGTCAGGCCCTCGGTCTCCATGGCCAGCTTGCGCTCGTCGAGCCAGCCGGTCTCCTTCACCGAGTTGATGAAGCTCGCGTGGTGCCGCCCCACCTTCTCGTGTTTGATGCCTTCCTTGAAGGCGACGTCGCGTATCTCCATGATCTTGCTGGACGGCGCCAGCCCGCGCGGGCACTTGCCGTTGGCCTCGTAGCAGTGGACGCAGTCCCATAGCCCCTGGGGCTGCTCCACCACGTTCATGCGGGCCTCCATCTGGGCGCCGCTTTCCCGCGGGTCCATGACGAAGCGGTAGCTCTTGACCAGGGCGGCGGGCCCGAGGAAGTCGAAGTTCACCGGCAGCACCGCGCAGCCCTCGTCGCACAGGCCGCACTGGTAGCAGCTCATGGTCTTGCGCACGTCCGCCATGTCCTTCTCGGACACCACGTTCTCGGTGGGCGCGAACTCGTCGTCCGGCTCCATCCAGGGCTTCATCGCCGCCATCTTGTCCCAGGAGAAGCGGTCCATGTCGAAGACCAGGTCCTTGATCACGGGGATGTTGCGCACCGGATCCAACTGGACCTCCGGGGCCTTCTTGGTGACGTCGCCGATGCGGGTGGTGCAGGTGAACTGGGCCTTGTAGTTGATCCGCACCGCGCACTCGCCGCAGGTGCCCTGGCAGCAGGAGGCCCGGAAGGCCAGGGAATCATCCTGCTCGTCCCGGATCTTCTGGAGCCCGTCCAGGACCGTGGCGTCCTCGGGCAGGTCCACCTGGTAGGTGGCGTAGCCCGACTCGCCGCCGTTCTCCGGGTTCTTGCGATTGATCTTGTAGGTCACTTCCATGGGTCACCTCCTTGGCAGATGCCTCCCGCCTCCGTTCGCGCGCGAGCGGGCGAACAGCGGCGCCCGCCCTTATGCCGATACCGCCCGCGTATCGAGCTTCGGTACGCCGTCCTGCGAGCGCACAACGGTGTGCGCCTTCCAGTTCGAATCGTCCTTCTCCGGATGGTCGCTTCTGAGATGGGCGCCGCGGCTTTCGGCGCGGCCTCGGGCCGCCAGCGCCGTGGCCTCCGCCAGCTTGAGGAGGTTCCCCAACTCGATATGGCCCGCCAGCGCATAGTTGTAGATCCGCGACTTGTTGTTGACGCGAAGCGCGGCGTGGCGCTGTTGCAGCGCGCGGATCTTGTCCTGGGCCTCGGCCAGTCCCGCCTCCGTGCGGGTCACGCCGAGGTTGGTGCTCATCAGCTCGCCCAACTCGCGATGGATGGTGCCCATGGTGTCGCCGGAGGAGCCTCCGGAGGTGATCTCCGCCAGCCGTTCGTTGTCCCGCGCGGCGGAGCCGGCCGCTTCTCTGGCGCCCGCCGACTTGGCGTGGGCCGCCGCCGCTTCCCCCACCCGCTTGCCGAACACCACCGCTTCGGTGAGGGTGTTGCCGGGAAGCCGACCGGCGCCGTTGAGCCCGTTGTGGGCGCACTCGCCGACGGCGTAGAGCCCGGCCACCGAGGTCTCGCCGGCCGCGTTGGTCTCGATGCCGCCCATGGGCCGGTGCGCCACCGGCTGAACCGGAACCGGGTTCTGGGACGCATCGATCCCGGCCATGGCCTTGACCACCTCCAGCGCCCCGGGAAAGCGCGACGCCAGGTCCGCCACCGGGCGAAGGTCGAGAGACACCGGTCCGCCGCCGTTGTGGCCTGCCTTGTGGACCGCCGCGGCGAGTTGCGCCCTGGACAACCCCGCGGCATCCACCACCGTGTCGCCCGACTCGTTGACGAGTTGCGCGCCCTCGCTCAGGGCCGCCTCACTGACGAGCGCCGTCCGGTCCGCGCTGTACACCGTGGGATGGAACTGCACCATCTCCATGTCCACCAGCCCGACGCCCAGGTCGTAGGCCAGCATGAGGCCGTCGCCGGTTGTGCCCACGGCCGAGGTGCACGGACGGTACAACTGGGTGGCGCCGCCGGTGGCGAGGACCACCGCGCCGGCCGCGAAGGTTTCGAGTTGGCCGCTCCGGTGCCCCAGGGCCACCGCTCCGGTGCACGCCCCGCCGTCCTGGATCAGCGACGTGACGAACCATTCGCTGAAGCAAGAGATGTCCTCTCTCTGAAACTGCTCGTGCAGGACATGCAGCACCATGTGCCCGGTGCGGTCGTCCGCGTACGCGGCGCGATGGACGCTGCTGGAGCCCAGCCCGCGGCGGTCGATACGCCCGTCGGCATCGCGGTTGAAGGGCACGCCGACGCGCTCGAGCCAGATGACCTCCCGGGCCGCGTCCGTCGCCATAATATTCACGGCTTCGGTGTCGCACAGGCCGTCGCCGGCGTTTCTGATATCCTGGGCGAATTTTTCCGCGGAGTCGTCGCTGCCCAGGGGCGCGTTCAGGCCCCCCGGGGACAGCGCCGAGTTGGTTCGCAGCGGATGGACCTTGCTCAGCACAGCCACCGACGCGCCGGCGCGCTTGGCGGCAATGGCCGCGCGCAGACCGGAAGCGCCACCACCGATAACGAGAACGTCAAATTGCGGCAATGGGGATCCCCTTTTCCTTGGCGAGAGGAACGCAAATTCCTTGCGTTTTCAGGCGGTATAGCAAAACGCGCTCGGACGCGTCAAGGTGGGTTTTCGGGCCATCCCCGAGGCCTTGCGACAGGCCGCGTCAACCCCTCGGCGCGGCTCCCCCGGTGGCGCGCGGGCGGCCGATGCGCTATGCCGGGACGCGTATGAAAAAGGACTCCCTGGAGCGCGTCAACCGGGCGGCGATCCGGTGCCGAAGGTGCCCCCGGCTGGTGGCTTGGCGGGCCGAAACCGCGGCCAATCCGCCGCGCCGCTATCATGGCCACAAGTACTGGGGCCGGCCTCTGCCCGGCTTCGGCGACGGCGCCGCGAGGCTCCTGATCGTGGGTCTGGCGCCCGCCGCCCACGGCGGCAACCGCACCGGCCGGATGTTCACCGGAGACCGCAGCGGCGACTGGCTCTACCGCGCGCTCTTCGAGCACGGCTTCGCCAACCAGGCCGAGTCGCTGGACCGCGACGACGGCCTGGAGCTCACCGACTGCTACATCTCCGCCGCGGTCCGCTGCGCGCCCCCCGCCAACAAGCCCGCCCGCGACGAGTTCGACAACTGCCGCGGCTACCTGGTCCGCGACCTCCGGCTGCTCCGCCGCCTTAGGGTGGTCATCGCCCTTGGCAAGATCGCCTTCGACTCCTACCTCAAGGCCGCGGCCGAGGCAGGCGAAGCGCTCCCCCGGCCGCGCCCCAGGTTCGGCCACGGAAGCCGACATGAGCTCGGCGACGGCCTCACCCTGCTCGGCTCCTACCACCCCAGCCAGCAGAACACCTTCACCGGCAAGCTGACGGTGCCCATGTTCCACGACGTCTTCCGGACGGCAAGGACATTGCTGGATCATGACCGCGCGCAGGTTTGAAGCCCGAGACCACACGCAGTCGTAAGGTTTGCGAACCAGACTTGACAATCTGTAGCCAATCGACTACAGGTTCTCTTGTGGTCGTACTGCACTACGTTTCGGAAGACGGCACTGACTACTTCGATATATGGCTTCGGCGGCAGTCACCCGAAACGCGGGCTCGTGTGCAGACACGCATCGATCGAATCGAGCTCGGGAACTTTGGGGATCACAAGAGTGTAGGGCGGGGTGTATCCGAGGTGCGGATCGACTTCGGCGTTGGATACAGGTTGTACTACGGGCAGGATGGTGAGGAGATCGTGATCTTGCTGGGCGCTGGAACCAAGAATCGCCAATCCCGCGATATTGCAATGGCGCAAACTCGCTGGCAAGCGTATCGACAGGAGAAAAGAAATGCCCACAAGAGAACATAGGGCGAGCGATTATCTCAAGACACCGGAGGATATTGTTGCCTATCTGAACGCCGCGATCGAGGAGATGGGCGATGACCCTCGCCTGCTCATGAAAGCCTTTCGCAACGTGGCCGAGGCGCAGGGCGGCGTGTCGGCGCTGGCGCGTGAGGCCAAGCTGGATCGGGTGGCGCTGTCTCGCGCGCTGTCCGGCCAGCGAAATCCACGGCTCGACACGCTCACGAAAGTTTCGGCTGCGTGTGGCGTCAAGCTACGGTTCGCGACCTGAACGCAGGCCGTCACCAGCATCCGAATCGCTTGCGGTATACCCAAGAGGTGCAATAAACGGTAACAGACCTATTGCAAGGAGGAGAAACTGAAATGTCCATTGTCAGATTGATCCACGTCAATGTCGACCCCGGCCAGGCCGCGGAGGCGGAGCGCATCTGGAAGGAAGACTGCGGCCCGCGCATGCTCGCTCAGCCGGGCTGCAAGTCCGAGCAGTTGCTGAAGTGCACCGATTCTCCGGGAGAATACATCTCCTACGCGGAGTGGGAGAGCCAGGAAGACATCGATCGCTATCGCGAAAGTGACGACCACAAGGCCATCCAGACGCATGCCCGGGCTCTGCAGGGCGCGCGGGCCGTGGTCAAGCGATACGATCCCATCGACTGAGTCTGTCCGTGGAGGCAAGGATACCTGAGCCATCGCCACTTCGTTCGTGACGGGGTGGCGGCGAGGAGCATTTCCCATGGCGCGCGAAGTGCAGGATTACCAGGAAACCGAGGCCGAGCTCCGCAAGCGGGTGGAGGGCGAGGTCCGGTTCGACCACTACTCGCGGCTTCTCTACGCCACCGACGCGTCCATCTACCAGATGGAGCCGGTGGGGGTGGTGATCCCGCGACACAAGGGCGACGTGCAGGCGGTCATCGAGGTGGCCAACCGCCACCGGGTGCCGGTGCTGGCACGGGGCGGCGGCACTTCGCTGGCGGGCCAGACCGTGGGCCACGCCATCGTCCTGGACTTCTCCAAGTACATGAACCAGGTGCTGGAGGTGAACCGGGAGGAGCTCTGGGCCCGCGTCCAGCCCGGGGTCGTTCAGGACGGCCTCAACTCCCACGTGGCGCCCATGGGGATGCTCTTCGGGCCGGACACCTCCACCTCGAACCGGGCCACCATCGGCGGCATGATCGGCAACAACTCGTCCGGCGCCCATTCCGTCGTCTACGGCAAGACCCTGGACCACGTGCTGGAGCTGACCGTGCTCCTGGCCGACGGCAGCGAGGCGGTGCTGGGCGATCTCTCGGCCGACACCCTGGCCACGCGGCAGGCGGGGAAGGGGCTGGAGAGCCGCATCTACCAGCAGCTCCCGCCGCTGGTGGAATCGGCCGCGAGGCTCATTGCGGAGCGTTATCCCAAGCTGATGCGGCGGGTTTCGGGCTACAACCTCGACGAGTTCACCAAGGACCAGCCGTTCAACCTCTCGCGCCTGATCGTGGGCTCCGAGGGCACTCTCGCGTGCGTGGTGGAAGCGAAGATGCGGCTGGTGCCCAAGCCCAAGTTCACCGCCCTGGACATCATCCACTTCCACGACCTCCAGGACGCGTTGGGGGTGTCCGAAGCCATCCTCGCCACCGACCCCTACGCCATGGAGCTGACCGACAAACCCATCCTGGACCTGGCGCGCAACAACATCGAGCAGTCCAAGCGGCTGGGCTTCGTGCAGGGCGACCCCGACGCCATCCTCATGGTCGAGTACGACGGCGACACCCTGGAGGAGGTCCGCGACAAGGTCGACAAGCTGGAGGTGATCCGCAAGCGCGATCACATGGGCTATGCCGCCTCCCTGGCCTACGAGCCGCGGGAGGTCCAGCAGATCTGGGGCGTGCGCAAGGCCGGGCTGGGGCTCCTGCTGGGCGTCAAGGGCGAGAAGAAGCCCATCGCCTTTGTCGAGGACACCGCGGTGGACCCGGTGAGGCTGCCCGAGTTCATCAAGCGCTTCCGCGGCATCCTTAGCAACCACGGCGTCCGCGCCGGCTACTACGGCCACTGCTCGGTGGGCTGCATGCACATCCGCCCGTTCATCAACCTCAAGGAAGCGGGCGAGGTGAAGAAGATGACGCAGATCTCCTGCGAGATCTCCGACTTGGTAATGGAGTTCGGCGGCGCCATGTCCGGCGAGCACGGCGACGGCCTCGCCCGGAGCCACCTGAACGAGAAGCTCTTCGGCCCCGAGCTTTACCAGGAGTTCCGCAAGGTCAAGCGCCTGTTCGACCCGCAAAACCTGATGAACCCCGGCAAGATCGTGGACGCGCCGGCCATGACCGACTCGCTCCGCTACGGCACCTCCTACAAGACCTGGCAGCCCGACACCATGCTGGACTTCAGCGACCAGGGCGGCTTCGTGGCCGCGGTGGAGATGTGCAACGGCACCGGCGCCTGCCGCAAGACCCTGGGCGGCACCATGTGCCCGTCCTACATGGCGACGCTGGAGGAAGAGCACTCCACCCGCGGGCGCGCCACCGCCTTCCGCGCGGTGCTGTCGGGCAAGGTGCCGCGCTCCGAGTTCACCGGCGAGCGCCTCCACGATGTGCTGGACCTCTGCCTGGAGTGCAAGGGCTGCAAGGCCGAGTGCCCCTCCAACGTGGACATGGCCAAGCTCAAGTACGAGTTCCTGCACCACTACCAGCAGGTCCACGGCGTCCCGCTGCGGAGCCGCCTGTTCGGGCGCATCGGCGCCCTGAGCCGCTGGGGCTCGCTGCTGGCGCCGGTCGCCAACCGGGTCAACGGCAGCTTCGCCAACCGCTGGTTCCTGGACCGCTTCCTGGGTATCGACCGCAGGCGCCCGCTGCCGAGCTTCGCGCGCAACAACTTCGAGACATGGTGGAACAAGCGCGATGCCGCGGGAAGCGGCGCCCGCGGGTCGGTGATCCTGTTCCACGACACCTTCAACACCTACAACACGCCGGACGTGGCGGTGGCGGCCACCCGCCTGCTGGAGCATCTCGGCTATCGGGTGATGACCGTGCCGCGGCGCTGTTGCGGCCGCCCGATGATCTCCAAGGGCATGCTGCAGGACGCCAAGGACCACGCCGCCTGGAATGTCGCCCGGCTGCTGCCCCACGTGGAGCAGGGAGTGAGGGTGGTGGGCCTGGAGCCCTCCTGCATCCTGACGCTCCGGGACGAGTACCCCGACCTCCTGCGCAACGAGCCGTCGCGCATGGTGGCGGGTCACACGCTGCTCATCGAGGAGCTGCTGATGCGCGACGAGGCGGCGGGCGCCGTGAAGAACGGCGGCGCCGCCAGGCCGCCGGTGGTGCTGCACGGCCATTGCCACCAGAAGGCGCTGGTGGGCATGGCGCCCACGGTCTCGGTGCTGCGGGAGGCGGGCCACGAGGTCCGCGAGGTGGATTCCGGCTGCTGCGGCATGGCCGGCTCCTTCGGCTTCGAGAAGGAACACTACGACGTGTCGGTGGCCATCGCCAACCGCCGCCTGGTGCCGGCGGTGGAGGCCGCCCCCGAGGACGCGCGCGTGGTGGCCTCGGGGATCTCCTGCCGGCAGCAGATCGAGCATCTCACCGGGCGCCGGGCGCTTCATCCGGTGGAGGTGCTGTGGGAGGACGTCCGGGAAGCCGGAGCCTGAGGGGGTCATGGGCAGGATCGCGGCCCTACGCTGTCCGCAGTGCGGCTGGGAGGCGGTGACCGACGACACCTTCACGTGCGGCGCATGCGGAGCCGTGCTGGAGGTCCGGATGGACCTCGGACATCTCACCCGCTCCGACGTGCGCATCATCCGCTCCAGTGCCGACGACACCCTGTGGCGCTGGTTCGATTTCTTTCCGGTGAAGAGCCGCGGTTCGGTGGTGTCCCTGGGCGAGGGCTACACGCCGCTCGTGCGTTGCCGCCGTCTGGGCGAGCACCTGGGGATGGAACGGCTCTACGTCAAGAACGACACGCTGCTGCCCACGGGTTCCCTCAAGGACCGCAGCAACAGCGTGGGCATCTCCCGCGCGGTGGAGCTGGGCTTCGACACCGTGGCAGTGCCCTCCACCGGCAACGCCGCCGCGTCGGTGGCCGCCTACGCCGCGGCCGCGGGGCTGCGCAGCGTCGTCATGGTGCCGGCCGGCACCGATGCGGCCAAGGTGACCCAGGCGGTCGCCTGCGGCGCCGAGGTGGTGACGGTGGAGGGGAGTCTCGACGACATCGGACCGTTCTACCGGGAGGCGGTCAAGGAGTTCGGCTGGTACGATTGCCTGTCCACCAACCCGTACCGCAACGAGGGCAAGAAGTCTTACGCCTTCGAGCTGTTCGATCAACTGGACGAGCACGTGCCCAACTGGATCATCCACCCTACCGCCGGGGGCGCGGGCCTCGTCGCCATGTGGAAGGGTTACCAGGAGTTGCACGGCCTCGGCTGGGTGCACCGGTTCCCCAGGCTGGTGGCGGCCCAGAGCGAGGCCGCGGCTCCCATCGCCGCGGCGTTGAAGACCAACAGCGCCACCGTGGAGCCGGTGGCGGCGGGAGACACCGTGGCCGAGAGCATCCGGGTGGGCAACCCTCATGCGCTGGGGCTGCGCGCCGTGCGCGCGGTGCGGGCCAGCAACGGCACGGGCGTGGGGCTGCCGGATGGTGAGATCCTCGAGGCCCAGGACCTGCTGGGCCGTCTGGCCGGAGTGTTTGCCGAGCCCTCGGCCGCAGTGTCGCTGGCCGCGGCCGCGCGGCTGCGGCGGGAGGGCGTCATCCGCGCCGACGACATGGTCGTGTGCAACATCACCGGCCACGGCCTCAAGCAGGTCGCCAGCGTTACCGTGTCGCCCGAGCAACTACAGCCGGTGGAGCCGACCCTGGACGCCTTGAAAGCGCGGCTCGGGGAAGAGATTCCCCGTTCGGAGGCGGGTAGCGGGTAGCGGAGCGAAACCTTCCGTTCGCCCTGAGCCCTTCGACAGGCTCAGGACAGGCTT
Organism: uncultured Binatia bacterium (SeqCode); assembly: GCA_965204505.1. Taxonomy (GTDB): domain Bacteria; phylum Desulfobacterota; class Binatia; order UBA9968; family JAJDTQ01; genus JAJDTQ01. The sequence continues at coordinate 899,488 of CBDBFB010000003.1, read as the reverse complement.
CGCGAAGCGAAGTCGAAGGGCGCTGTTATGCCGAAAGACGAAGGACAGCCATGAAGTTCGGATACTACCTGCTCAACACCTATGTTCCCGAGCTGGACGGGGATTCGCGCGAGCTCTACGCCCGCTGGTTGGAGCAGATCGACGCCGCCGAGGACATGCGTTTCGACAGCCTTTGGGTCACCGAGCACCACTTCCGCCTGTTCGGCGGCATGATGCCCAGTCCGCAGATGCTCCTGTCGGCGGCCTCCCAGCGCACCCGGCGGCTCCAGCTCGGCTCGGCCGTATCGCTGGTGCCCATGCACCACCCGCTGCAGATCGCCGAGGACTACGCCATGCTCGATCTCCTCTCCGACGGGCGTCTGCTCTTCGGCGCCGGCCGGGGCATGAGCCCCCACGAGTACGAGGTGTACGGACACGACTGGCCTACCGCGCAGCCGCGGCTGGTGGAGGCCCTGGACGTCATCCGCATGGCGTGGACCGAGGAGACCGTGGAGTGGGACGGGGAGTTCTTCAACTACCACGGCATGACCGTGCGGCCGAGGCCGCACCAGCAACCCCATCCGCCCATCTACGTGCCCGCCAACCGGGACCTGGACAACTTCCGCATGATCGGAAGCCACGGCTACCACCTGATGACGCTGCCGTGGATCGGCAGCAACGCCGAGCAGCGTCCGCGTATCGAGGTCTACCTCGAAAGCCTGCGGGAAGCGGGCTACTCCGAGGAAGACCACGACGTTTTCGTCATGTACCCGATCTACGTCGGCGAGGACGACGGCCAGGCCCGCGCCGAAGTCGAGGACGCGTGGCACCGCTGGCGCGAGTTCGCCCTGGACGAGGTCCGCCTCGACCCCGCCCGCGTGCCCATGCTGGACAAGATCTACGCGCGCCTGGCCTACGACGCCATGGTGCAGGACAACCGCGGCGTCTTCGGCGGCCCCGACACCTGCATCGAGCACCTCAAGGTCATCATCGACGTGGTGGGCCCCAACCACATCGGCCTGTGTTTCCACTTCGGCGGCCTCAAGCAGGACAAGGTCCTCGCCTCCATGGAGCGCTTCAGCCGCCACGTGGCGCTGGCGTTCTAGGCCCTCACCCGGCCTTCGGCCACCCTCTCCCAGAGGGAGAGGGGCTATAATCTGACCCCTCCTCTGAGAGCGGGTCATAATCTGACCTCTCCTCTGAGAGGGGGCTACAAGCTGACCTTCCTCTGAGAGGGGGTTATAATCTGACCCCCTCCCCCTCTGGGAGAGGGTTGGGGTGAGGGCTCCCAGTGTCCTTCGTTTCAGGGATACGCCGCGGGGACGAAGGTCTGGTCCGTTATGGGCGGGCGGACATACGCGCCGGCATCCGTTCGTTCCGGCAGCTTGATCTGTTCGGGGGTCAGGTCCTGGTAGGGGATCAGGCTCAGCAGGTGGCTCATGCAGTTCAGCCGCGCGTGCTTCTTCACGTCCGCCTCGACCACGTACCACGGCGCCTGCTTGATGTCGGTGTGGGCGAACATCTCGTCCTTCGCCCTCGAATAGTCGACCCAGCGCCGCCGTGATTCCAGGTCCATCGGACTCAGCTTCCAGCGTTTGTGCTTGGCTTTGAGCCGGCTCTGGAAGCGCCGCTCCTGTTCCTCGTCGGAGATCGAGAACCAGTACTTGATCAGCGTGATGCCGGAGCGCACCAGCATGCGCTCGAACTCCGGGCAGCTACGCAGGAACTCCTGGTATTCCTCGTTGGTGCAAAAGCCCATGACCCGCTCGACGCCGGCGCGGTTGTACCAACTGCGGTCGAACAGCACCATCTCCCCGGCCGCCGGCAGGTGGGGCACGTAGCGCTGGAAGTACCACTGGGTCTGCTCGCGCTCGGTGGGCGCGGGCAGCGCCACGACGCGGCACATCCGGGGACTCAGGTGCTGGGTGATGCGCTTGATGACACCGCCCTTGCCCGCCGCGTCGCGACCCTCGAACAGCACCACCACCTTCAGCCCCTCTTGCTTGATCCATTCGAGCATGGTCACGAGCTCGATCTGGAGCCTGAGAAGCTCCTTCTCGTAACGCTTGTCGTCGATCTTCTCCGGCCGGGACACGGCCGCCCCGGCGCCGTCACGGACCGAGTCCTTCAATTTCTTCTCACGCTTGTTCGTCTTGGCCATGTCTGCTCCTTTGAATGCACATGAATGCATCGCGCGGGCGACTCGCGAAGCCAGAGATACTCGAAAAGCACGGTGCTTGTCCAGGAGAGCAAGCTGCTCACGCGTCCGCCTTTGTGTTAGACTCGGTGAAATGATGTCGACGGGAACCAGGGGACGGATCGCGTCATGAGGGTCGAGGATTTCCGCGGGGAGGCGGCCCGGGTCATCGCCCGGCACGCGGAGCTCGAGAGCGACGCGGTGGAGCGCATGCTCACGGTGCCGCCCAAGCCGGACATGGGCGATTTCGCGTTCCCGTGCTTCACCCTCGCCAAGAAGCTACGCAAGGCCCCGCCGGCCATCGCGAAAGAGATCGCCGAGAAGGCGGCCGGAGACCTGGAGCTGTTGCGTGGCGCCCAGGCCCTGGGCGGCTACGTGAACCTTTCGGTGGACCGGACGCGCTACGCAGAGGCGGTGCTGCGGGAGGCAGTGACGGCGGGCGAGGCGTACGGCCGTTCCCAGGACGGCGCCGGCCATACCATCGCCATCGACTACTCCTCCCCCAACATCGCCAAGCCCTTCCACGTGGGCCACCTGCGCTCCACCATCATCGGCGGCGCGCTGGTGCGTATCTTCGAGGCCCTCGGCCACAAGGTCGTGGGCATCAACCACGTGGGCGACTGGGGGACCCAGTTCGGCAGGCAGATCGTGGGTCTCAAGCGGTTCGGAAGGCCCGAGGACGCCGACGATCTCATGAGCCTCAACCGCCTGTACGTCAAGTTCCACGAGGAGGCGGACGGCGCGCCGGAGCTGGTGGAGGAGGCGCGGGAATGGTTCCGCCGCCAGGAGGCCGGAGACGAGGTGGCGCTGGCGCTGTGGCGCAGGATCCGCGACACCAGCCTCGACTACTTCAAGCGGATCTACGAGCGGCTCGGCGTGCGTTTCGATTCCTACACCGGCGAGTCGTTCTTCAACGACAAGATGGACGCGGTCATCGAGGAAGCGCGCGCCAAGGGCCTGGCCACGGTGTCGGAAGGGGCGCTCATCATCGACCTCTCGGCGGAGGGCATCGACACGCCGGCCCTGCTGGAGAAGGCCGACGGCACCACCCTCTACCTCACCCGCGACGTGGCCGCCGCCCGGTACCGCCACGACACCTACGGCTGCGACCGCATCGTCTACGTGGTGGCGAGCGGCCAGTCGCTGCACTTCCGGCAGCTCTTCACCGTGTTGAAGCTGCTCGGCCACCCGTGGGCCAACGACTGCGTGCACGTGAACTTCGGGCTGGTGCAGGGCATGTCCACCCGCAAGGGCAACGTCATCTACCTCGAAGAGCTGCTGGACGAGGCGCGGGACCGGGCGCTGGCGTACATGCGCGGCCAGATCGAGAAACGGCTCGATCTCGAGGACGAGGAGACCGTGGCCGAGGCCGTGGGCATCGCGGTCATCTTCTTCGCGGATCTCTCCAAGCAGCGCATCAAGGACTACCGCTTCGACTGGGACTTGGCCATCTCCTTCGACGGCGACACCGGCCCCTACCTGATGAGCGCCCACGCGCGCATCGCCGGCATCCTGCGCAACTGCGGCCTCGCTCCGGACCCGGATGCCGGCGTGGCCCCGCTGGTGGAACCCGAGGCCCACCGACTGGTGAGCCTGGTGGCCCGCTACCCGGACGTGCTGCGTGAAGCGGGCCGCCTGTACGAGCCCTCGGTGCTGGCCAACTACCTGCTGGAGCTGGCCCGCGGCCTGCATGCCAGCTACGCGGTCCTCCGGGTCAAGGGAGAGGAGGCCGGCAAGGCGCAGGCCCGGCTGCTGCTCTTCACCGCGGTGAAGCAGGTGCTCCGTAGCGGCCTCAACATCCTCGGCATCCAGCCCCTGGAGCGGATGTAGCCCGTGAAGTTCCTGCTGACCAACGACGACGGCATCGACGCGCCCGGCCTGGAGGTGCTGGAGCGGGCCGTGCGCGAATGGGGCGACGTCGTGGTCGTGGCGCCGGCGGAGGTGCAGTCCGGCGTAGGCCACAAGCTGACCACGGACCGGCCCATCAACGTGGAGCGCACCGATGACGGATGGTACGGCGTTCAGGCAAGCCCCGCGGACTGCGTCCGGATCGGGCTCACGGAGATCGCGCCGGATGCGTCCTGGGTGCTGTCGGGCGTCAACCGGGGCGCGAATCTCGGCGCCGACGTCTACACCTCGGGCACCGTGGCGGCGGCTCGCGAGGCCGCGCTGCTGGGCTGCCGCTCCCTCGCCATCTCGCAGTACGTGGCCAAGGGGCGGGCGGTGGACTGGGAAGTCACGCGTCGCCGGGCGGCGCCCGTGCTCAAGAGGATTCTTGCCGGCGAGTTGGCCCAGGGCGAGTTCTGGAACGTGAACCTGCCCCACCCGCCCACCGACGGCGCGATTGACCTGGCGTTCTGCGCCCTCGACACCGGGCCCTTGGGAGTGGCCTACCGGAAGGAAGAAGGGGCGTTCGTCTACGACGCGGTGTACCACCAGCGCCCGCGGCAGCCCGGCCGGGACGTGGACGTGTGCCTGGGCGGCCGTGTCGCGGTGACGAAGCTGGTGCTGGACATCGCCGGAGAGGCCGTGAACCCCTCGGAAGAAGGACCCTTGCCGTGAACTATGTCGACGTCTTTCGGACGGTGGACGTGTCCACCCTGGCGGTCGTCAAGTCCGTACTGGACAGCGCCGGCATCACCTACGTCGTGCAGGGCGAGTCCGCGCTGACCCTGCTGCCGGTGGCCCCCCTGTGGGGCGGCTTCGGCTCGGCCGGCGTGGCCGCGGTGATCCAGGTGCCGGAAAACGAAGCCGAGGAGGCCCTGGAGTTGCTGCGCGAGGTCACCGACCCGGAAGAAACCGACCCCGAAGACGACGGCTAGCGCCTGCGCTCGGCGACCAGGCGGAACAGCTCGGGGTAGAGTGCCGGATTGGCGGCGATCACGCCGTTGCGTAACGTGTCGGCCTGATTGAACGAGAAGGGCTTTCCGTCCAGGTCCGTGACCCTGGCGCCCGCTTCCTCGGCCAGCAGCACCCCCGCGCATACGTCCCATTCGTTCTTGGGCGCCAGGCTCACGGTCAGGTCGGCCTGTCCGCCGGCGAACTCCGCGAGCTTGTGGGCGATGCTGCCCGTGGGCGTGATCTCGAGAATTCCCTCGAACCGCGCGAGGAGGCCTCTGCGGGTTTCGCTCCTGCTGGCCAGCGCGGTGGCTCCCTCCAGCCGCGGGCGTTCCGACACCCGCACGGGCCCGCCGTTCCGGAAGGTTCCGGAGCCGCGACGGCAATGGGTCATGCACCCGGTCGCGGGGTTGTAGGTCACCGCCACCATCGGCGTCGCGCCGCGCACCAGGGCCACGGACACGGCGAACTCGTCGATCCCCTTGATGAACTCCACGGTTCCGTCCAGCGGGTCGACTATCCATACCCACTCCCGCTGCAGCCGTTTGCCGTCATCCAGTGATTCCTCCGACAGCCAGCCGGATTCGGGGAACGCACCCAGCAGGGCTTCCCGCAGGATGGTGTTGGCTTCGATGTCGGCGGTGGTGACGGGGTTCCCGCCGCTCTTTTGCTCGATGGTGTACTGCGACGTGTAGTAGGAGAGGAGCTTCTCTCCGGCTTGGTGCACGGCCTCTCGCGTGGTTGTCAGCGCCTCCTGAAGGTCCATGAGGTTGTCTACGTGTTGCATGCCGGGTCCGTGCCCCGGCGCGTCAGACCGCGAGCTCCAGCAGCTTCGGCCGCAGGCTCCGCATGCTCAACCGGACGGTCGCCACCGCCACCGGCAGGGTGAAGCGCCTCGGCCCGGCGCTGCCGGGGTTGAGGTAGATGACGCCGTCGCGCCTTTGGATGGACGGCATGTGCGAGTGGCCGCTGATCACCATGCGGCAGCCTTCCGGCTCCGAGGCCATGTCCTTGAGGTGGTGAACCACATGGATGCGGGCGCCGCCCACCTCGACGGTCCGTTCCTCGGGGATTTCGTCGGCCCAGGCCCCGCGGTCGACGTTGCCCCGCACCGCGGCCACCGGCGCCAGCGAGCGAAGCTGCTCCAGCACCTCGGGCTTGCCTATGTCGCCGGCGTGGATGATCAGGTCGGACCCCTGGAGGGCTTCCACGGCCTGGGGCCGCACCAGCCCGTGGGTGTCCGAGATGACGCCGATTCGGCGGACCGCCGGGCTTTGGGTCGCCACCCCCGACGCCTCTCAGGCCACCCGTATCATCCGCTTGCCTTGCATGATCTCGGGGTCGTGGTTGGGGAGGGGCGCCAGTTCTCGGCGATGCCGACGGTTATGGCGAAGATCTTGTGGTCCATGAAGTCCTCCCTGTCGCGATCCGGCAGCCCGGACCGCCGTCGGTAACCCTAACAGCGGCACCGCCGCCCGTCCACCGTCTCCCATGGGCGCCGGTGCCGGTCCGGTCCTCGTTTCCCTGCGTCCTGGGCAACGTGTATACTCGGCCCATGGGCTCGGCGGAGGTCACGGCGCGTTGCGCGGGGAGGGTTTCGGCGTGAGCGGCGCACCCGGGGCGGGGGAGTTGCGGGAGCTGCTGTCCGAGGCCCGCGGCATCGTCCGGCAGACACGGGCCCTCATCGAATCCGCGCTTACGAAGGGCTTCACCCACCGGTCCAAGGCCGACGGGAGCTTCGTGACGGACGTGGACATCGCCGTGGAGGAGAAGGCCCGGACCCTGCTGGCGTTGCGCTTTCCGGCGCACCGCATCATCGGCGAAGAGCTCTCCGACACCGGAGGTGGCCGGGCCCTTACCTGGGTCATTGATCCCATCGACGGCACCAAGAGCTTCCGGCACGGCGTGCCGCTGTATGGTACGCTGCTGGCCCTGCTCCACGGCGAAGACCCGGTCCTCGGGATCATCGACCTGCCGGGCCTGGACAGGACCTACAGCGCGGCAAGGGGCCTCGGGACCCGCTGCAACGATGAGGATATCAAGCTGGAGGACCTGGGCGCCGACGAGCCTCTGGAAAAGGAGATCATCGGCATCGGCGACCGGCAGCAGTTCGTCAGCGCCGGCCGTGCGAACGTGTTCGACGCGCTGATGGAGGCGCACCCCGCGGTGCGCACCTACACCGACTGCTTCGGCCACGCGCTGGCCCTGGAGGGCTCGGTGGGAGCCATGGTGGACTTCGACCTGCGACTCTGGGACACCATGGCCAGCAAGGTGTTGATGGAGGAGGCCGGCGGTCGCTATGTGAGCTTCCAGAGGGTAGGGAAGGACCTTCGCGACCGCCGTTTCGACGTTGTTCTGGGCAAGCCGCGGGTGGTGGAGTGGGTCCTCGCCCGCATCGCGGGCCAAGTCGAGGCATAGACGTTAACCCATGCCAGGAGGTATTCCTTGAGACACTTCGGGACGGCACTCAAGTGCCTTGTAGCGGCCATCGTTTTATTCCTGGGCGCCGCGGCGTTCGGCCCAACAGCAGAGGGAGGAGACAGACCTGTGGTGATTTTTTCAACGTCGATGGGCGACATCACGATCGAGTTACTTACCGAGGAAGCCCCGATCACGGCGAAGAACTTTCTCGACTACGTCGACGCCGGTTTCTTTGACGGCACCATCTTCCATCGGGTGATTCCCGGTTTCGTGATCCAGGGCGGCGGCTTTACCGCCGACATGAACCAGAAGGAGACCCGGGCGCCCATCAAGAACGAGGCCGACAACGGCGTCAAGAACACCCGCGGCACGCTGTCCATGGCGCGGACGTCGGACATCAACAGCGCCACCTCCCAGTTCTTCATCAACCTGAAGGACAACGAGTTCCTGGACCACGGCACCCGGGACTTCGGCTACGCGGTGTTCGGCAAGGTGGTGGAGGGCATGGACGTGGTGGACAAGGTCGCGGGTGTGAAGACCGGCGACCGCGGCTACCACAGCGACGTGCCGGTAGAGCCCATCGTCACCAACACCGCCCGGCGCAAGGAGACCGCGCAGTAGCCGGCCTAGGAGCCTGTCCAGGTAGTCAAGTTGTGGCGATGGTAGGGGCGACCGGCCGGTCGCCCCTACGGGAGTCCACCGTAACGTAGCCTAACCCGCCCGCCACCGGCAGATCGTTTCCACCACTTCCCGCCAGATGTCCTCGGCCTCGCGGCCCAGGCGTTTGGGGACGCGGAAGTCGTGGTTGCCGCCTTCGATGATGTGGGTCCGGGCCGGCGCCCGGACCCGTTTTAGCACTTCGTCCAGCAGGTCGAGCCGGCAGAAGGGGTCGTTGGTGCCTTCCACGAACAGCATGGGTGCTGCGATCTTCACGAGGTTGTCGGCCCGGAGCCGGTCGTGGCGCTTGGGCGCGTGCAGCGGGTAGCCGAGGAAGACGAGCCCCGCCAGATCCTGTTCCCCGGCGTCCGCCTCCCGAGCGGCGACGTTGGCGGCGATGCGGCCGCCCATGGACTTGCCGCCGATGAAGAGCCGCCCCGGCGCCGGGCGAAGAGTGTCCCGCACGTGGGCCAGTACCCGCTCGAAGGTGTCTTCCAGCCGGGGGGCGGGGTCGGGCGCCTTGCGGCCCAGTTCCTTGTACGGGAAGTTGAACTTCACCGAGAGCCAGCCCGACCGTGCCAGCGACTCGTGAAAGAAGGTCATGAACGGATGGTGCATGTCCGTGCCCGCGCCGTGGGCGAGGACGATGACGTCGGTCCGGCCGGCGCGGTAGCCTTCCGGTTCCGCCACCACCGCGGACACCTGCATACCACGGTCCACGGGGACCGTCGCGGTGTGTTGACGGAGAGCGGTCATGCCGTTCCTTCCGTCGACCGTCTCACCGCCTGCAGGTCCTCCAGCTTGAGCGTGTCGTAGAGGTAGTCGTTGAGCGGGGTGGCGACGCCGTAGACGCGGCCCATGCGCGACACGTAGCCGCACAGCGAGTCGATCTCGAGACGCCGTCCCGCCTCCAGGTCATGGCACATGCTCCCCTTGCCGGAGGGGTCCTGCTGCGCCATGAAGCGGTAGTTGGCGGCGTCGGATTCCGGCTCCAGCGGAATCCCCATGGCCAGCGCCAGTCGGTAGACCTCCCGCATCACTTCCCGCGCCATGCGCGCCGTGCCGTCGTAGCCGAGGATGTCGCCCAGGGGTCGCCGGGTCAGCGCGGTCATGCCGCTCACCGCGCAGATGAGGATGAACTTGTTCCACAGCTCGATGCGGATATCCTCGGAAAGGCGGGCGTCGACCTGGGCCTCACGCATGACGCCCGCGATCTCCTCGCCCCTGGGACTGCCGCCCCCGCCCAGGCGGCCGAACACGATCTTGCGGGGCCCGGCGGTCTGGTGGATCTTCCCCGGTGCCGCGATGGTGCTGAAGACATAGGCGGCTCCCTCCATGACCCGGCCCTCGCCGAACTCGCGCGCCAGCAACTCGCCGTTGTCGACGCCGTTCTGGAGCGAGATGACCACGGTATCGGGGCCGATCATCGGCCGCATGAAGGGAATCGCCGTATCGTTGGCCGGTGTCTTGACGCAGTAGAGGATCACGTCGCAGGACCCGGCCTCGGCCGCGTCGTCGGTGAACAGCGCGTCGCGCACGTTGAACCCGCCGGGCTCCACCGATTCCACTGCCAGGCCGTGTTCCTTCAGCGCCTGCAGATGGCCGCCCCTGGCGATGAAGCACACCGGCAGCCCCGCCCGGGCCAGCAGCCCGCCGAAGTAACCTCCGACCCCGCCGGTCCCCATGATCCCGAACCGCATGATCTTCCGCATCCCTTCCAGGAACCTGTCCGAGTAACTAGCTAGCCGCCCTCACCCCAACCCTCTCCCAGAGGGAGAGGGGGCCAGAGCGATACAAACCCTCTCCCTCTGGGAGAGGGTGGCCGAAGGCCGGGTGAGGGCCTAGGGGACGAGCACGATCTTGCCGAAGAACTCGCTTCGCTCCATGAGCTCGTGGGCGCGGGCGGCCTCGCGCAGCGGCAGCACCTCGGAGACCACGCCGCGGAGCTTTCCGCCGCGCACCAGGGTCATGACCGCGGGCATGTCGTCCCGCGGCCGCATGGTGGTGCCCATGAGGGTCAACTGGCGGGTCCAGAGCTGTCCCAGGTGAAGCTCCACCCGGTGGCCGGCGGTGACCCCGGAGTTGACGAAGCGGCCGCCCCGCCGGAGGCTCGCGAAGCACTCCCGCCACACCGGCGCGCCAACGTGCTCGAAGACCACGTGCACGCCCTCGCCGCCGGTCAGCTCCAGGACCTTCTTGCTGAACTCGGGGAACTCCTTGTAGTTGATGCCCGCGTCGGCGCCCAGCTCGGCGGCCTTGTCGAGCTTCCATTGCGCGCCGGCGGTGGTGATGACCCGCGCTCCCAGCATCTTGCCGAGCTGGATGGCGCCGCTGCCGATGCCGCTGCCCGCGGCCATCACCAGCAGGTCCTCGCCCGATCTCAACTCGGCCCGGCGCACCAGCATACGCCAGGCGGTGCCGAAGGGAATGGCAATACAGGCAGCTTCCTCGAATGACATCCACGCCGGGAAGGGGTAGGCGTCGGCGGCTTCCATGCGAGCGCTCTCGGCGTAGCCGCCGCTCCGGCAGCGCCCCAGCACCCGGTCGCCGATCTTGAAGGCGGTGACCCCGGGTCCGGTCCGCACTACCTCGCCGGCGACCTCCAGACCCGGGACATGCGGCAGCGGCGGCTTGACGCCGTGGCTGCCCTCGCGGGCGAACAGGTCCCGGCGGTTGAGCGCCGCCGCCTTGACCCGGACCAGCAGGTCGCCGGCGCCGATGGCGGGTTCGGCAACGTCGCCGTAGGTCAGGACCTCAGGGCCGCCGGTTTCAGGGATGAATACCGCTTTCATGGTTCGGGTCCGCGGGTGATTCGCCTACGGCTCAGAAGCGCGCCTTCTGCAGCTCCTCCAGGAAGTCCCTGTAGTCGTCCTCGCCGCCCTTCTCCCAGTGTTCCAGCAGTGCGGAGCCCACGATGGCGACCTCGCAGCTTCCGTGAAGCTCGCGCAAGTCGCCGCCGCCGGCGATGCCGAAGCCCAGGGCAAGGGGCACGTCGGCGGCGGCGCGGTAGCGGGCGACCAGGGCGTCGATGCCGGCCTTCAGGTCGGTGCGCTTGCCCGTCACCCCGCGCCGCGCCACGCCGTAGACGAAACCGCGGCCGTGGCGCCCGATCTCGGCCAGCCGCGCGTCGGTGTTGGTGGGCGTGAACAGCGCCACCGGCGTCAGCCCGTGGCCCTCGCTCAACGGGAAGAGGTCGTGATACTCCTCGATGGGCAGGTCGGGAACGATGAAGCCCGCCCCCCCGGCCGCCCTCAGCCGCTCGCAGAAGGTGCGGTGGGTGAGCCGGAACACGGTGTTGTAATAGCCCATCATCACGTGAGGGAACCCGAACCGCTCGGTGGCCCGCGCCATGAAGTCGAAGTACTGGTCGGTGGAAAGGCCCTGCTTGAGCGCCTCCTGGTTGGCCCGGGCGAACACCGGCCCGTCGGCGATGGGCTCGCTGAAGGGCATCTGGAGCTCCACCAGATCCACGTCCGCGCCCTCCATCCGCTCCAGCATCCGCCAGTTCACGTCGAGCGACGGATAGCCGACGATGACGTGGGTCATCAGCAGGATCCTACGCGAGCCCAACCGGCTTTGTATGTAGGTCCGGAGGCTCAACGGCCGGCTTTCCGTTCGAGGAACCGTTGCCAGCCGGGGTCTTTGAGCGCCTCGGCGATGGTGAAGATGTCCTTGTCGCCGCGGCCGGAAAGGGTCAGCAGTACGGTCTTGTCCTTGCCCATGCCCGGGGCCTCGCGGATGGCGCCGGCCACGGCGTGGGCGCTTTCCAGGGCGGCAATGATGCCTTCCCGGCGCAGGAGCGTCTGGAACGCCTCCAGCACTTCGCCGTCGGTGGCCGCCTCGTAGCGGACCCGTCCGCTCTCCCGCAGGCAGGCGAGGATCGGGCTCACGCCGATGTAGTCCAGCCCTGCGGCCACGGAGTGGGTGTGGCGCATCTGGCCTTCCTCGTCCTGGAGGAAGTAGGTCTTGTACCCCTGGGCTACGCCGGGGCTGCCGTCCGTGCCCGCCAAACGGGCGGCGTGACGCCCGGTTTCCAGCCCTTCGCCGCCGGCCTCGATGCCGACCAGCTCCACCTCCTCGTCGTCCAGGAAGCCCAGGAAGGTGCCGGTGGCGTTGGAGCCGCCGCCGACGCAGCAGTACACCCGGTCCGGCAGGCGCCCGGTGGTTGCCAGCATCTGCTCGCGGCACTCCTGCCCGATGATCTGCTGGAACCATGCCACCATCTGCGGGAACGGGTGCGGCCCGCAGGCGGTCCCCAATACGTAGTGGGTGTCGTCCATGGAGAAGGCCCAGTCCCGCAGGCACTGGTTGATGGCGTCCTTCAAGGTGGCCGAACCGTCCTCCACCGATACCACCTCGGCACCGAGCCGCTCCATCCAGAAGACGTTGGGCCGTTGCCGCTCCACGTCCACCGCGCCCATGTAGATGGTGCACTTGAGCCCCAGCCGCGCCGCCATGGTGGCGGTGGCGACGCCGTGCTGTCCGGCGCCGGTCTCGGCGATGACGCGCTTCTTGCCCATGTGCGCCACCAGCAGCCCCTGGCCCATGACGTTGTTGATCTTGTGGGAGCCGGTCTGGTTGAGGTCCTCCCGCTTCATGTAGATGGCGGGACCGCCCAAGGCCTCGCTCAGGTTCCTGAGGGGGGTGAGGGGCGTCGGGCGGCACGAGTAGGTCTGCATGACCGTCCGGAACTCCTCCCAGAACGACGGGTCCCTGCGCGCGTCCTCGAAGGCGGCGACCAACTCGTCCAGGGTCGTGCGCAGGATCTCCGGCGTGAACGCGCCGCCGTAGGCGCCGAAGTAACCGGTGCGCGCTTCCACGTTTTTCAGCAGACTGTCCAGCATCGCCTTAACAGGACGGAAAGCATAGGAGGGGGGTGAATTCTCGAAGTCCCATTCACCGAACGATTTAAGGAGACTTGTCAGGTAAGTCAAACAGCGCGCGGTTCTATGAAGGCCGGTCGTAAATGTTATCATGGCAAAAAAGAGGTTGTACAAGGGAGGCCCGCTGATGAAGATTCTGGTGACCGGAGCGACGGGACTGGTGGGGAGCGCGTTGGTCCCGTTTCTCGCCGGCGGCGGCCATGAGGTGGCGCGGCTGGGCCGGTCTGCGCCGGGGGTCGGCGACATTCGCTGGGACCCGGAGGCCGGGGTGCTGGAGCCGGACGCGCTGGAAGGGTTCGACGGTGTCGTCCACCTGGCCGGGGACAACATCGCCACCGGGCGCTGGACCGCGGAGAAGAAGCGCCGCATCAGGGAGAGCCGCGTGAAGGGCACGTCGTTGCTGGCCGCGACCCTGGCGGGGCTCGAACGGCCGCCGCGGGTGCTGGTGTCGGCTTCGGCCATCGGCTACTACGGCGACCGCGGCGACGAGGAGCTCACCGAACAGAGCCCGGCCGGCTCCGGCTTCCTCTCCGAGGTGTGCGGCGAGTGGGAGGCGGCCACCGAAGCGGCGGAAGGAAAAGGTATCCGGGTGGCCCATGCCCGGCTGGGGGTCGTGCTCAGCAAGGACGGCGGCGCCTTGGCCAAGATGCTGACGCCCTTCAGGCTCGGCGCCGGAGGCGTCATCGGCAACGGCCGGCAGTACATGAGCTGGATCACCCTGGACGACACCGTGGCGGCCATCGCCCATCTGCTGGCTGCCGAATCGTCGGCCGGACCGGTGAACTTGGTAGCTCCCAACGCCGCGACCAACCGCGAGTTCACCAAGACCCTGGGCCGCGTGCTGCGGCGTCCCACGCTGTTCCCTCTGCCCGGTTTCGCGGCCCGGCTGGCGTTCGGCGAGATGGCCGATGCGCTGCTGCTGGCCAGTACCCGGGTGAAGCCTGCCGGTCTTCTGGACTCCGGCTACGCGTTCCGCCACGGCTCCCTGGAAGAGGGTTTGCGTCACGTGCTCGGCGCCCGCTGATGGACGCGGCCGCGCTTACCTTCGCTGGCGTCTCGAAGGTCTACGACGGGGCGGGCTCCGCGGAGCGCTACGCGCTGCGCGACGTCTCCTTCGAGATCGCCTCGGGCCAGACCGTGGCCATCGTCGGCCGCAGCGGCAGCGGCAAGTCCACGCTGCTCCACCTCGCGGCCGGCATCGACGTGCCCACCCGCGGATCGGTTGCGGTGCGCGGCACGCCCCTGGAGGGTCTCAACGAGACCGCCCGGACCCGGCTCCGCCGCCGCGAGATCGGGTTCGTCTTCCAGTTGTTCCATCTCCTTCCGCACCTGACGGTGCGGGACAACGTCGCCCTGCCGGAGCTCATCGCCGGCACCCGGGAAAGCGCTTTCCGGGAACGGGTGGCTGCCCTGCTCGAACGGGTGGGCCTGCCCGACCGCGCCGACGATCCCGTGGCCGGGCTGAGCGGCGGCGAGATGCAGCGCGTGGCCATCTGCCGGGCGCTGTTGCGGCGGCCGCGCCTGTTGCTGGCCGACGAGCCCACGGGAAGTCTGGACGACGCCAGCGGCCAGGTGGTGATGGACCTCATGGTGCGGATGGTGACGGAGGAGCAGGCGACGCTGGTCTACGCCACCCACAGCCGCGAGCTGGCGGCCATGGCGGACAGCATCCTGCGGCTCCACAGCGGCATCCTGGAGCCGGAACCGGGCGCCCTTGCGTGATGGTACGCTATTTCTACAGGACCGTGACCGCCCACTGGCGCACCAACCCGGTGCTCTATGCGCTGACCGTGCTGGGGGTTGCCTTGGGAGTGGCCTCGGTCATAAGCATCCGCATCCTCAACCAGAGCGCCGTCGCTTCGTTCGCCGCCGGCGTCCGGACTATCGGCGGGGCCGCCGACGTCGTCGTCACCGGCAAGGGCGGGACTCTTCCAGACTCGGCCTACCCGCTTGTCCGGGGCACCCCGGGGGTGGCCGCCGCCTGGCCGGTCTTCGAGACCACGGTAGCGGTGGAGGGGCGGCCCGGCACGTTCGCGCGGCTTCTGGGCGTCGATCTGCTGGCGCCCGCCCCGGACCTTCAGCAAGCGCTTTCGGGGTTTGCGCCGGGTGCGGCGGCGGTCGGCGGGCGCGGCTGGGCGGCGGCCGCCCCGGAGCTGGCAAGGACCATGGGATGGGTGCCGGGCGACCGCTTCCAGGTCCGTGACGGCGCCGGCGTGCGGGAGCTCCGGCTCGGGGCGTTGATCGACTTCGAGCACTGGGGAGCGCCCGGAAACCGGCGGGCGCTGGTGATGGACATCGCCGGCGCCCAGTCCCTGTTCGGCGGCGCCGGGACCCTGCACCGCATCGGCGTGACCGCCGCCGAGGGCGCCGACCTCGCGGCGCTGGCGGCGCGTATCGAGGACCGGCTCGGCGGCCGGGCGGACGCGGTGACCCCGGCGGAGCGCACCGGCCAAGCGCGGCAGCTCCTGGGCGCCTTCCGGTTGAACCTCACCGCCATGAGCCTGGTCAGCCTCCTGGTGGGCACGTTCCTGGTGTTCAGCAGCATGCGCGCCTGCCTGGTGTGGCAGCGCAGGGAGTTCGGGGTGCTGCGCTCCCTGGGTTCCACCCCGGCCCAGGTGCTGGCCCTGATCCTCGGCGAGGCCGCGTTGCTCGGGGTCGTGGGAGTGGTCATCGGCATCTTCGCGGGCTACTGGACCGCCGTCTGGAACCTGGAAGCGGTGAGCTCCACCCTGACCAATGTCTACATGCTCCGGGAAATCGAGTCGCTGGAGGTTTCGGGCGGCACCCTGGCGCTGGCCGTGTTCGCGGGCCTGGGAGGCGCCTTGAGCGGCACCTTGCTGCCCGCCCTGGACGTGTGGCGCAGGGACACGCGGACGCTGCTGGATACCTTGCCGGCGCAGTCCGCGGCGCTGGCCGGCGTCCGTGTGCTCTTCCGTCTCGGACTCGCGCTCGTCGTCGGGGCGCTGGCGTGGTACTGGCTGATCGGTTGGCGCTGGCGGCTCACGGGATTCGTTCTTTCCACCGCCGTGATGCTGTGCCTGCCGCTCCTCGCCCCGTGGTTGGTCCAGCGCCTGACCGGGCGGGTCCGGGTCCCTGACTTCGGTTTCCGCTACGGCGTCCGGAGCCTCGGGGCGACCCTGGCCAACACCTCGTTCTCGGTGTCGTCCCTGGCCATGGCCGTGTGCCTGCTGGTGGGCATCACCCTGCTGGTGGAGAGTTTCCGCGAGACCCTGGTCCGCTGGGTGGACCGTTCACTAACCGCCGACGTCTTCGTGACCGCGACCGTCGGAGCGCGGTCCGGGACGGACGCGACCCTGAGCGCGCAACTCGTGGAGCGGCTGGCGGGCAGGCCCGACGTGGAGGGAGTCGGTCCGCTGCGCCGCCTGTTCCGGGACGTGGAGGGCCGGCGCGTGGCGGTGGTGGGCGTAGACCTCGGCCGTCCGGCGGCGCGGCAGCGCCTGGCGCTTCTGTCGGGCGGGGATGTGGTGGGGCGCGCGATACGGGAGCGCGGTATCCTCATCGGCGAGCCGCTGTCCTCGGGCGCGTCGGTCACGGTGGGGGATACGGTAGAGATCGAAGGCCCGGAGGGACCGGTGCGCCTGCCGGTGTCGGGGATCTACCGGGACTACACGCAGGGCGGCTCGGTCACCATGGATCTCGGCCTCATGGCGGAAACCCTGGGTCCCGGTGACCTCACCAGCATTGCGCTTCAACTGAGGCCGGGCGCGGACCCGGAAGCGGTGGCGGCGGGCATCGAAAGCCGGCATCCGGGCGGCTCCTTGCGAGTGCGCAGCAACCGCCACCTGAAGGAGGACATTCTCCGCGTCTTCGACCAGACCTTCGCGGTAACCCGGATCCTCCAGGTCATGAGCCTGATCATCGCCGCCTGCGCCATCACCCTGACGTTGCTGGTGGTAGCGCAGGAAAAGGCCAGCGAGATCGCCCTCTACCGCACCCTGGGCGCCTTTCGCAGGCAGGTGTTCCTGCTGTTCGTCAGCAAGGGGACCGCCATGGCAATCCTGGGTCTGGCGCTGGGCTTCGCCGGCGGCATCGGCCTGGGCGCGATCCTGATCTTCGTCATCCAGAAGAGCTACTTCGGGTGGAGCATCGAGTGGACCTGGCCGTGGTGGCCGCTGGCCGGAGAGGCCCTCGCCATCGTGTGCGCTGCGGTGCTGGCAAGCCTCTACCCGGCGTTCAAGGCCAGCCGGACGCCGGCCAACGAGTTGTGTCATGCGGACGCGTGAGCGGAAGGGCGCGATCTCGCGATTGGGATATGGTCTCCGCCGAACCGGTTTCCCCCCTTAACGGGTGTGCCAACTCAACGGGTTTCCGGCTTGTTTCCCCTTGCTTAGGCGAAATCGATCTTTAAAGTGGGAACCATATTTATATCAATAGGTTACGAATATTTTACTTGCAACACTCCCCGAATTCCTCTACACTTTGAGAAATCTCCACTTACAGTGGAAACTAGCGTTAATACAGACTAGTAGGGTAGGCCATGCTCGCAGAGCTCAACAACGCCCAAAGACGTCAGTTCGTCGATGTGGTCCAGACCTTCGAGGCATGGGAAGAGTCAAAGGCCGAGCTCGCCCAGCGTTTCGTTGGCTCCATGCGGTGGGTCGAACGGAAGGGACACGTCTACCTACTCCGAAAAAAGGCCAGCAGCGAAATCTCGCTTGGCCGAAAGACCGACGAGACCGAGGAAATTTACCGCACGTTCCGCAGCGGCCGTGACGCAGAGCGGAAACGGTTCCACGCGCTATACGCGCGTCTCAGAGAGATGGCGCCCGTAAACCGTGCGCTTCGCCTAAACCGCGTTCCGCGCCTCACCGGCCGAATTCTCCGTCACCTCGCGGCCGCGCAGGTTCTCGGGCAGAACATCTTCGTCGTCGGCACGAACAGTCTTTTCCTTTACGAGGCTCTGGCGGGCGTTCACCTGACAAGCGATCTGCTCGCGACCGTCGACGTCGACCTCCTATGGGATGCCCGCCAAAGTCTGAGCCTAGCGGTTAAAGATTTCCACCGCTCAGGTGTAATCGGCTATCTCAGACGTGCCGACCGCTCGTTTCAGCGCAGCCGTGGTCACTTATTTCGTGCCGTCAACCGAGAAGGCTTCATGGTTGATCTGATCCGTCCAGTCCAAGACCCGTTTGTGGCTATGGGCGTTGGCACCAACCCTGAGGATCTGGTCGGGGTCGGCATCGAGGGTCTCGAGTGGCTCGTTAACGCGCCAAAGGTGAACGGCGTCGTTATCGGCGAAGACGGCATCCCGCTTCGATGCTGGTGCGTCGATCCACGTGCTTTTGCGCTACATAAGGTTTGGGTTTCGGAGCGACCCGACCGCGAACCCGTCAAGCGTACCCGTGACCACGCGCAGGCACAGGAAGCGGCGTGGATCGCAACGCATTACCTAGGCATGGAGCTTCCGGACCCCGCGCTTTCCGCTTTGCCCGAATTTATGCGCCGGCTCAGCGACAGGCTCGAACGCGATTACTTGGAGAAGACACCGTGAAGATCGCCATTCCCGGTCAGAATCGACGGCGAGCTTGTCGCTGCCGCTTCCCTTGAGGGGACTGAACTCCCTGGCGGCATGATCCATTACCAGGGCATGATGCAGGAACTGCTCACCGGAAGGACTCGGCTTGTATGAAGGAAGCCCAGCACACCGAATGGAAACAGAGTTGGCGCGACGAGTATCTGCGCTGGATCTGCGGCTTTGCCAATGCCGAGGGAGGTGTGCTGGTCATTGGACGCAATGACAAGGGAGTGGCCGTCGGCGTGAATGATGCCAGGAGATTGCTGGAGGAACTGCCCAACAAGGTACGGGACCTCCTCGGCATCATGGTCGCGGTGAACCTGGTGACGGAAGCGGGTAAGGAGTTGGTTGAAATCCGCGTCGAGCCCTATCCGAGTCCGATCAGTTACAAGGGCGAATACCACTATCGCAGCGGCAGCACCAAGCAGGTACTGAAGGGAGCAGCGCTCCAGCGTTTCCTGATGCGGAGGCAGGGGCGACATTGGGATGACGCGCCCGTGCCTGGGTTCGACGTCGCGGATTGCAGCCAGGACGCATTCCGGTTGTTCAGGACCAAGGCCACGGAAAGCAGGCGCGTTAGTGAAGAGGCGCTACGCGACGCGAATGGGTCCTTGCTGGAAAATCTGCAACTCAGAGACGGGCAGTACTTCAAGCGGGCGGCGACCCTGCTCTTTTCCGAAAACCCGGAACGCCATGTCAGCGGCGCCTACATCAAGATCGGCTTCTTCGTAACCGATGACGATTTGCGGTATCAAGACGAGATCCACGGTAACCTTTTCATGCAGGCGGAGAAGACGCTTGATCTCATGTTCTCCAAGTACCTGAAAGCGTACATCAGCTATGAAGGTCTCCAGCGGCTGGAGAAGTTCCTGTTCCCTTATCCGGCCGTGCGTGAAGCGCTGCTCAATGCCGTGGTCCATAAAGACTACAGCAGCGGGATACCGATCCAGATCAGTGTGTACGATGACAAGATAGTGCTGTGGAACTCCGGGCAGCTACCGCAGGATTGGACACTTGAACGGCTTCTCGGCAAGCATCCCTCAGCGCCCTATAACCCACTCATCGCCGGTGCCTTCTTTCGCGCCGGTTACATCGAAGCCTGGGGTCGCGGCATCGAGAAGATCAATCGCGAGTGCCGCGAGCATGGTATTGATCCACCCCTTTATGACAGCAGCATGTCCGGTTTGATGGTGACCTTCCGCGCCAACCCCCAGCACTTGTTTGCAGCGCTCGGTGAGGCCGAGGCAAAACGCATGTCGAGGAGAGAGGTCGGAGAAAAGGTCGGTAAAAAGGTCGGAGATAGGCTGACCTCCAACCAGCAGCAGATCCTGGAATTACTACGGCAGCATCCTCACATGTCGGCATTCGAGCTGGCACAGCAGATTGGGATTTCCAGCCGAAAGACAGAGCAGAACATCGCCAGACTGAAGGAACTGCAACTCATCGAGCGTATCGGGCCCGCCCGAGGTGGCCGCTGGGAAGTGCTGAAGTGACAGGATGTTGACACCGAGGCATAGCCCGCGCCTCGCCGGTGCGGCTACGTATATTCTCGCTGTCGGCGTCATGATCTGGGCCGGCGTGGCGGTCCACGCATGGACCCCGGCCCAACACGATTACGTCTGGTCGTTTCCACGCGACCACTGGGCTCGTGAAGGCTACAAGACCGAGTGGTGGTACTTCACCGGCCACCTGCGCACCGCCGAGAAGCCCGCCCGACGGTTCGGATTTCAGTTCACGTTCTTCCGGATCGGCATGTCGCGGGCGGCGCCGCGGCCCGGCTCCGCCTGGGCGGCGAACAACGTCATCATGGGCCACGCCGCCCTCACAGAACTGGACACCGGCCGCCACCGCTTCAGCGAACTGGTGGTACGGGCGGCGCCGCTCCTGGGCGGCTTCGGCCGTCACCCCGATCCCCGCTTGGCCTGGAGCGTCGGGCCTCCCGGCACGCCGGATGAATGGCAGCTCCGCTGGAACGGCCACGGCTTTGACTTCACCATGGCCGACGCCGGGAAGTCCTTCGGCTTCAGCCTGTCCACCCGCCCCCTCAAGCCGGTGGTGTTCCAGGGCCCCGGTGGCCTGAGCCGGAAAGGGGAAGGCGCCACCGAAGCCAGCCACTACTACAGCTTCACCCGCATGGCCACGAGCGGCACGGTGAGCCTGGAAGGAGAGGAGTGGGAGGTCAACGGCACAAGCTGGATGGACAAGGAATTCGGCTCCAACCAGCTCGGCCAGGACACCCAGGGTTGGGACTGGTTCAGCCTTCAGCTCGACGACGGCCGCGAGGTGATGCTCTACCTGCTCAGAAACCGTGATGGTGGGACCCGTTACGCCGGCGCGACCTTGGTGGAAGCCGCCGGCGCCGTCCGTTACCTGCAGCGGGATGAGTGGAAACTGAACCCCACCGGCCAATGGACCAGCCCGGCCACCGGCGCCCCCTATCCCGCCGGCTGGATTCTCGACATCCCTGATGCCGCCATCCGCGCCGTCATCACTCCCAGGCTGGCCGATCAGGAGAACCGCAGCGCACTCATCCCGGACCTGTTCTACTGGGAGGGCTCGGTTCGGGTCGAATCCGAGAGCGGCGTGCGGATAGGGCAGGGGTATGTGGAGCTGACGGGCTACGGCGAGAACAGCAGGCCGCCGATATGAGGTAGCGGGGCCGCGGGCGCCCCCTTCAGGTTGCATTCTGGATTTGTCGCCATAAAATGTGCTCGGGAAACAGGACAGGGTTGCCTGACCGTGCGAGCGCCGGCAGCATTTCTAAGGCCGTGCTGGAGCAGCCCCAAGGCAGGAAGGGAGGCCCCCGATGGACAAGCATCTAATCGATCCGCAGGTTTACGACCTGTACGACGAGTATTGCCACAGCAACATGGGGCGCCGTGAGTTCCTTCGACGCGCGGCCGCCCTCGTGGTTGTCGGCGGCTCGGCGCTGGCGATGGCGGAGGCGATGCTGCCGCGCTATGCTAGGGCGCAGACGATTTCTTTTACCGACAAGCGCATCAAGGCGCGGTACGTCACGTACGATTCGCCCGGCGGCAACTCCGGCAAGATGCGCGGCTACCTGGTCCAGCCGGTCGGGGCCGGCCCGTTTCCCGCCGTTCTCGTCGTTCACGAGAACCGGGGCCTGAACCCGCATATCGAGGACGTCGCGCGGCGGGCCGCGGTGGCGGGCTTTCTCGCCCTGGCGCCGGATGGCCTCTCGCCCATCGGCGGCTATCCCGGCAATGACGACGACGGCAAGAAGATGCAGAGGAGCCTCGACCGCGGCAAGC
This sequence comes from uncultured Binatia bacterium (SeqCode), assembly GCA_965204505.1. GTDB lineage: Bacteria > Desulfobacterota > Binatia > UBA9968 > JAJDTQ01 > JAJDTQ01. The sequence continues at coordinate 877,705 of CBDBFB010000003.1, read as the reverse complement.
TGCGCACGGACCTTCTCAACAGCGCCAGGTATCTCAAGGCCCACGAGCTGTCCAACGGGAAGCTGGGCGCCACCGGTTTCTGCTTCGGCGGCGGGGTGGTCAACTTCCTCGCGGTGCGGATGGGAAGCGACCTGAATGCGGGCGTGCCGTTCTACGGGTCCGCCCCGAAGTCGGCCGACGACGTTGCCAAGGTCAAGGCGCCGCTGCTGATCCACTACGCGGAGAACGATCCGCGCATCAACAAGCAGGCTCCGGGCTACCACGCCGCTCTGAAGGCCAACGGCGTGTCGTACGAGGCGCATGTCTATCCCGGCACGCGTCACGGCTTCCACAACAATTCGACGCCGCGCTACGACGAAGCCGCCGCCAGGCTCGCATGGGAGCGGACGGTGGCCTTCTTCAGGAAGCACTTGTCGTAGGCGGGACATGACCGACCCGGCCTTTCTTCCGGCAACACGTCTGGCGAGTCTCATCCGCCGCCGCAAGATCGGCTGCCTCGAGCTGCTGGACCACTATCTGGCGCGGGCCGATCGGTTCAATCCGACCCTCAACGCGATCGTCGCCACCGACGTTCCGCGGGCGCGGCGGCGGGCCCGGGAGGCGGACCGGGCACTGGCCCGGGGCGAGCGGTGGGGGCCGCTGCACGGCGTACCCATGACCGTGAAGGATTCCTTCCACGTGGCCGGATTGCCGACCACGTGGGGAGTGCCGGCACGGCGGGACAACGTCGCCCGCGCCGACGCCCTCTCCGTCAAGCGCCTGCGGGATGCCGGCGCCGTGATCTTCGGGAAGACGAACGTCCCCATCTGGCTGGCCGACGCCCAGAGCTTCAACGACATCTACGGCACCACCCGCAACCCCTGGGATCCGGAACGAGCCCCTGGCGGCTCCTCCGGCGGCTCGGCGGCCGCCCTAGCGGCAGGGCTGACCGGCCTCGAGATGGGGAGCGATATTGCCGGCTCGGTGCGCAACCCGGCGGCCTGGTGCGGCCTGTTCGCGCACAAGCCGACCCAGGGCATTTGCCCCACCGACGGACACGCCCTGGGCGCCAACCGGGCGCCCCTGGACATGCTCGTCATCGGGCCGCTGGCGCGAAGCGCGGGGGATCTCTCGCTGCTGCTCTCGGTGATCGCCGGGCCCGACGAGATCGACGCCGCCGGACTCCGGCTTACTCTGCCCAGGCCCGGCAAGAAGAAACTGGAAGAATACCGGGTAGCGCTGCTGCTCGACGACGAGACCGTGCCCACGTCGCGGCAGATCCGCGCTCTGCACCAAGCCCTCGCCCGCTTTCTCCGGCACAACGGGGTCAAGGTGGGCGCCGGCGCCAGGCCGGGGTTCGACGCGGCCGATTCCCACCGTGTCTTCGACGTGCTGCTTCGGGCCGCGACTTCCGGCCGGCAGACCGACGACGAGTTCGCCGCCAACGAGAAAGAACGGAAGAAGCTCGCGCCCGGGGACGACGGCAAGCGGGCGCGAATGCTTCAAGGCATGACGTTGCCGCACCTGGACTGGCTCTGGCTTGACGAGGCGCGGCACCGGATACGGTGGAAGTGGCACGAATTCTTCCGGCGCTACGACCTGCTGCTGGCCCCCATCACGGTATCGACCGCCATGCGTCACGACCCCACGCCGCCGTATCAACGCTCCGTGCCGGTGGACGGCGCCATGCAGCCGTTCATGAACCAGGTCTCGCTGCCGGGCTACGCCAACCTCGCGTACCTGCCGTCAACGGTGGCGCCCATCGGACTCGACGGCGAAGGGCTCCCGGTGGGCATCCAGATCATCGGCCCGCAGTACGCTGACCTGTCTTGCATTCATTTCGCGCGGTTGCTCGAACAGCATTATCGAAGCTTCGTTTCGCCTCCGGGATATGAGTGATGCACGGAGGTGTGGTCCGGAGCGCCTACGGGTTTGTGCGGCTGCCATGGCGGCCTTGACGAACAGGGGGCGTTGATGGCCGGGGGGAACGACAAGGCGCGCGGGCACCCGGGCGTGGGACAGGGAGGATTGCATGAAGAAGGTCGTCGCCGTTGGCATCATCGTCCTGGTGTGGGGGGTTGTTCGTGGGCCGGTCGAGGCAGCAGAGAAGGTCGCGGGGCCGGTGGTGCTGACCGTCGCGGGCAGCGTTGCGAAGACCAACCGGCCCGCCTACGATGAGCGCCGCGACGTGTTCTTCAAGTATCACAAGCGCCCTTTCGACAAGGCGTTCGTGTTCGACCGTCCGATGCTCGAGGGTCTCGGCGTCGCGGAAGTGCGCGTCGACGACAAGAGTTGGGGCGGCCCCAAGACCGCGACCGGTCCCCGCCTGGCCGACGTCCTCAACGCCGCGGGCTGCCGTGGGAGGGCGCTCGATGTACTGGCGCTCGACGGATTCCGCTTCAGGTTGTCGGAGGCGGATGTCAAGGCGCGCGACTGGATCGTGGCGACGCGGGCCGACGGCCGGCCCCTCGGCATCGGGGATCGCGGCCCCCTTTGGCTGGTCTTCGACCCGCCGGGTAGCCGCCCGGCCAAGGCAAAGGAGATCGGCCTCGGACCCTGGGCACTGTTCTTCATCGAGTGCCTGTGAGCAGGGTTTGCGCGCGTTTGTGCGGCAACGTGGAACGGTCTAGAATTTTCTCGTAGTCATCGGATTGTTCCACCATTTCTTCGAAGCAGACCAACGGGAGGACAAGATGTCGGACATCAACGAAGTAGGCGCGACGGCATTCTTCATCGCGGGCATCCGCGAGCAGGAGAAGGATCGGGAACATCCGCTGTTCAAGGATCCTTACGCGGAGTGGTTCGTCAACGACGAAATTCGACAGAAGATCGGTCAGGTGTTTGCGCTGCTCCCCGAAGGGGTGGAACTGGTCCGTTATCGCTCCGCGTTGTTCGACGATATCATCCGACGCGAGATCGAGAGGGGCATGCGGCAGATCGTCATCCTCGGCTCGGGGTTCGATATGCGGCCGCACGTTTTTGAGGACGAGGGAGTGCGTTTCTGCGACGTGGACCAGCCTGCTGTGCTGGCGTTCAAGGGGAAGGTGCTGGAAGGCCACGGCATGACCCCCTGCGCGGGGATTTCGTGCAACTACCTGGAGGCCGATCTGCCCGCGGAATTGGCGAAGGCGGGATTCGACCTCGGCGCCCCCATCCTGATCATCTGGGAAGGCAACACCATGTACCTGCCCGAGGACCTGATCTACGGCTTCCTCAACCGCCTGCGCGAGGGGGTACGGTCGTTCAGGATCGCCTTCGACTTCTTCGACAGGAGCGTCATCGACCGCACCACCGGCGACGAGAACATTACCGCCACCACCGACGCGTTCGAGAACACCTTGAAGGTGAAATGGGTGACGGGTTTCGACGGCCTTTCCGGGGTCGAGGAGCGTACCGGCTTGAAGACGGTCGAGTTGGGCAGCCTGCTGGACTTCGGCAAACGGGTGGCGCCCGACTATCCGACGGACATCCCGCAGTTGGAGCTGTACCTGTACGGAATCATGAGTCACGGGGCGGACTGAGCGGTTGCGACCGTCTCCGCGACCCACCATGGAGCGGTGATGCGACTACCGGAACCCCTGCCGCCGGATCAACTTTACACGAAGTGTGACCCCGGGGAACTGCCGTCTGCCGGCGAAACGGCGGACGGGTCCGACGACCTCGGCCAGGAGCGCGCTCTTGACGCGGTGCGCTTCGGCGTCGACATCCGGCGCCACGGCTACAACATCTTCGTTCACGGCGCCCCGGGCACCGGCAAATACCCGCTCGTCCGGCGGCAGATCGAGCAGGCGGCGGCGGCGCGGCCCGCGCCGCCCGACTGGTGCTACGTCCACAATTTCCAGGAGACCCACAAGCCCAGGGCGCTGCGGCTTCCGGCCGGCAGGGGTTGCCGGCTGCGCCGCGACATGGAGCAGCTCATCCGAGAGCTCCGCGCCGCCATTCCCGCGGCCTTCGAGAGCGAGGACTACCAGGCCCGAGCCCAGGCCCTGCAGGCGCAGTTGAGCCAGCGTCAGGAAGCCGCGTTCAACGAGTTGCAGGAGCGCGCCAAGGCCCGCAACGTCGGGCTCATCCGCACCCCCGCGGGGCTTGCGCTGGCGCCTGTCGCCAAGGGCGAGGTGGTGAACCCCGAAGCCTTCCGCCAGTGGCCCGAGGAGACGCAGACGTCGGTGCGCGCCGACATCGCGGAATTGGAGAAGGAGCTCCAGGAGATCCTCAAGAAGGTTCCGCAGTGGGACCGGGAGAGGCGCGAGCGGCTGCGCGGCCTGAACCAGGAAGTCGTCAGCCACGCGGTGGGGCAGTTCATCGAGGAGCTGAACAAGGACTACGAGGATCTTCCGGACGTCATCGACTACATCGAGCAGGTGCGCGCGGACCTGCTGGAGAACGCCGAAGAGTTTCGCACGCCCGAGCCCCAGGATCCGCAACAGGGCGCGGCGGCCGTACGGGGCGGTCCGCGGGTGTTCCGCCGTTACCAGGTGAACGTCATCGTCGACAACGGCGCGCTCGAGGGCGCGCCCGTGATCTACGAGGACCTGCCCACCCACGGCAACGTCATCGGCCGCATCGAGCAGATGGCGCAGTTCGGCGCCCTCTCCACCGACTTCACCCTTGTCAAACCCGGCGCGCTCCATGCCGCCAACGGCGGCTACCTGATGGTGGACGCGCGCAAGCTGTTCATGCAGCCCATCATCTGGGAGGAGATCAAGCGCGCGCTCCAGTCCAACGAGATACGCATCCAGGGGCTGACCGAGGCCATGGGCTTCGCCAACACCGTCACCGTGCAACCGGAACCCGTCCCTCTGGACGTCAAGGTGGTGCTGCTGGGCGATCCCACGATCTACTACCTGCTGAGCCAGGCGGACCCCGACTTCCCGGAGCTGTTCAAGGTGGCGGCGGACTTCGACGACCAGGTGCCGAGGAACCACGGCAACACCGCGCGCTACGCCGGGATGATCGCCGATACCGCCCGCCGCGAGGGGCTGAGGCCGCTTTCCAGGGAGGCCACCGCGCGGGTGATCGAGCAGGCGGCGCGGCTGGCCGCCGATTCGGAGCGGCTGACCCTTCGCCTGCGCGCCATCGACGACCTTCTCTACGAGGCCGACTACTGGGCGGGCCAGGACGGCAGCGGCGAAATCGCGGCGCGGGACGTCGAGCGCGCCATCGAGGCGAAGACCCGACGGGCCGACCGCGTACGCGAGCGCAGCCAGGAGCAGATCCTGCGCGACACCCTGCTCATCGACACCGACGGCGAAGCGGTGGGCCAGGTCAACGGCCTCTCGGTGCTGCAGCTCGGCGAGTTCGCCTTCGGCAAGCCCAGCCGCATTACCGCCCGGGTGCGGTTGGGTCGGGGCGAGGTGCTCGATATCGAGCGGGAGGTGGAGATGGGCGGGCCGCTCCACTCCAAGGGCGTCCTCATCCTCTCGGGCTTTCTCGGTGCGCGCTTCGCCCGCCACCATCCGCTGGCCCTGTCGGCCAGCCTGGTCTTCGAGCAGTCCTACGGCGGCGTGGACGGCGACAGCGCGTCGTCCACCGAGCTCTATGCGCTCCTGTCGGCCCTGTCCGGAGTTCCCATCCGCCAGTCCCTGGCGGTCACCGGGTCGGTCAACCAGCTCGGCCAGGTCCAGGCCATCGGCGGTGTCAACGAGAAGATCGAGGGGTTCTACGACATCTGCGCGGCGCGCGGCCTCACCGGGCGCCAGGGCGTGCTGATTCCCTCGTCCAACGTGAAGCACCTGATGTTGCGCCGGGACGTGGTGGAGGCGGCGTCCGAGGGGAGATTCCACGTCTATCCGGTGGAGACCATCGACCAGGGCATCGAGCTCCTGACAGGCGTGGCGGCGGGCGCCCCCGGCGCCGAGGGAAACTTTCCCGCCGGCAGCGTCAACGGCCGGGCGCAGGCTACGCTGCTGGAGTTCGCCCGCAACGCCCGGGACTTCACCGCCGCCGGCGAGCCGGACAAGGAGGCATCGTCATGAGCCGGCCCGAGCCCGGTTTCGATGTCCGCCGGATCGTGGTGGCCTTCGAAAGCCTGTCCGCTGCCGCCGCCGCCCTGGAAGAGGCGGCGGGGTTGGCGGCGCGGCTGCACGCCGAGCTGGAAGGCGTCTTTGTCCAGGACATCAACCTGGTGCGGCTGGCGGGATTGCCCGTGGGCCGGGAGATCCAGTTGCCGACCGGGAGGGTGCGGGACTTCACGGCCGACGCCCTGGAAGCCGAGACCCGGACGCAGGAGTTCGCCGCCCGGCGGGCGGTGGCGGCGGCCGCGGCCCGAGCCCGGGTGGCGTACGCGTTCCGCACCACCTGCGGCCAGGTGGACGTGGAGGTCTTGAACGCCGCGGACAGCGGCGACCTGCTGATCCTGGGCTCCGGGGACCGCCTGCCCTGGGGCAGCCCCCGGCTCGACCGCACCGCGCGGGCGGCGGCCGAGCGCGCTCCGCGGTCGGTGCTGATCTCGAAGCCGGGAACGCGAGCCGCCGGCGTCCCGCTGGTATGCTACGACGGCAGCGCCGGCTCCCGGCGCGCCCTGGAGGCCGGACTCAGGGTCTTTGGCGCCCACGAGGGCCGGCTCGCCGTGCTCGTGCTCGCCGACGATGCGGCCGACGCCGAAGGGTTGCGCCGGCAGGTGGAGGCCCGGCTGGCAACCCTGGGCGTCGCCCCCAGGTTCCTCTACGGCGCCCGTCCCCGCGCCCCTGAGGTCTGCCAGTTGGCCAGCGAATCGGGTGCCGGCGTGCTGGTCATGGCCGCCGACTGTCCCGCCCTCGACGAACCCCATCGGCAGGAAGTCCTCGAATCCGTCGCTTGTCCCGTCCTGCTCGTGCGCTAGCGCGGCCCTCACCCCAACCCTCTCCCAGAGGGAGAGGGGGGCGTTCGCTCTCCCTGCGGGAGAGAAGGGGTGACTAGCCTCTCTCCCTCTGGGACAGGGTGGCCGAAGGCCGGGTGAGGGCGCCCGGTTCACGGCTACGGTCCGGGCATCCGGTGCGCGCCGAGAAAGCTCTGGCGCAGGACGTACTCGGCGTGATGCTCGACCGCGTGGCGCCGAATGAGCTCCAGGGGAGCGGACAGGCGGACCCGGCCCAGGCGATAGTCGTCCACCATCGCCGCAAGCCGTTGCCGGCTGTCACGGTCCAGGCGTCCCGACAGGAAGCCGCTCAGGTGCTGGAGCGCGTTGGTGTTGGTCTCCCTCGTCGCCGGCTGCTTCAACGCTTCCATGAAGGCGGCGCCGTAGCGCAGCGCTACGGTCTCCGGCGGGCTTTCCCCGGCCTCGGCCAGGAGCCGCCCCAGAAGCCGCAGGTGCCGCTCGCTGTGGGCCAGCACGGCCAGCTTGTGGGAGGCATGGAAGTCCATGAGCCTTGACAGCGACGGTCGGCCTCGCGTGCAGGAGCGCCATTCCCGGTAGGCGTGGACGCGCTCGATGAAGTTCTCGCACAGCGGCGCGTCGTCGAGGCGGTCTTCGGCCTCGACGGGCAGCAACGGGACGGCATCGGCGAGGGCCCGGGCGAACAGCCCGCTGCCCGGGCCGTGATCACGGCCGGACTCGGAAAGGACCGGGACCCGGTCCGGCCCGCAACTCGGGGAACCCTCCTTGAGAACGAAACCGGACACATCGAGCCTCTCGATCTCCACCGCACGCCGGCGTCCGTACCGCCGCATGATCCCGGTCCAGTCCCGGCCGGAGCGCTGTCCCACCATTCGGGGCGCCTTGGGGTCTCCGACGAGGTCCACGGGCTCACGCGGCACTCCCATCCCCACCTCCATTTCCGGGCACACGGCGACGATGTCGAAGAGGCGCGACAGCGTGTCGGTGACGGCCCGGTGGCGTTTGTGGCCGCCGTCGTAGCGGACCCGATGGCCCAGGAGGCAACTGCTGACGCCGATGCGTGGTTTTGCCGGCATGGTGTGTCGAGTACCCGGTGACGTTCGTGGGAAGGCGCCCACGGTCATGTATCGTAACACAGTAGCGGGGTCGAACGCTTCGCAGCGGGTACGTTAAGCGGTAAGATGAAGGCAAGGGTCCGCCCCGTGCAGCCGGAACGCGCTGCGGGGGCGGGCTCCAGCTTGGGCCGGCCTGGAGGTGTCCCATGATCAGGAGAGGTCTCTTCGTCATCCTCGTTCTCGCTCTGGCGGTTCCGGCGCATGTCGCCGGCCAGGAGTTCACCGCCGAGACCCTCGACGCCGTGGTGAAGGTCCGCGCGGAGGTGCCGCCCGGGGGCGCGCACGGCCGCTTCCCTCGGTCCGTTGCGGGAAGGCAGCGGCGTCCTCATCGACTCCAACGGCCTCGTCCTCACCATCGGCTACCTGGTCCTGGAGGCGTCGCACGTGGACGTCACCGACTCCCGCGGCAAGACCGTGCCGGCGCGGATCCTGGGTTACGATCATGCCACGGGGTTCGGCCTGCTGCGGGCCCGATCCGTGTCGGGGGGCGTCCGGCCCTTGCCGCTGGGGTTGTCGGAGAACCTGGGCCGGAGCGCGGAGGTTCTGATCCTGAGCTACTCCGGGAACGGTCCGTCGGGGCAGGGCGCTTACGTGGTTTCGCGCCGGGAGTTCGCCGGCTACTGGGAGTACCTGCTGGAGCGCGCCATCTTCACCGCGCCCCATCACGCCAACTTCGGCGGCGCGGCCTTGATCGACAAGGGCGGCAGCCTGCTGGGTATCGGCTCTCTCCAGGTGCCGGAAGCGATTCCCGGCCAACCGGTGCCCGGCAACATGTTCGTTCCCATCGACCTGCTGAAGCCGATCCTGTCGGACCTCGCGCAGAAGGGCAGCTCCGGCGCCAGGCGCAGGCCGTGGCTGGGCGCGCAGATGGAGGAGGTGGGTGGACACGTCATGGTTCGTCGTGTATCCAGGGGAGGGCCGGCGGCGCGCTCGGGCCTTGAGCCCGGGCAACTCATCGCGGGGGTGGGCGGCACACCGGTTGCGGGGCTCGCGGACCTTTACCGCAAGGTGTGGGCCTTGGGCACACCGGGAGTCAGCGTCCCGCTCAACGTCCTCAAGGGGGTCCGGGTCGAAGAGGTGCGCGTCGTATCGGGCGACCGCTACGACTTTCTGCGATTGAAACCCACTGTCATGTCCCGCTGATCGTTGAACCGCGGCGTGGTGTCCGGGGCTCGGCGGAGCACGCAACACCAGTGTCCTGTCCCACGTAATTCTTTACCGATATGCTTGTCTTTCTTGTCGTCGGCTGCGTTGCTCTTCCTCGCGTGGTACCCGCCACATGGGGCGACCGCCGGTCGCCCCTACAAGTCATCGCGCCTTGCCGACCACAAGAAATCCGGCGCATCTCGGTAAAGAATTACGTGGGACAGGACACTAGGAGAACACCGTGACCGTCACCGAACGCCGCCGGCACTACCGCGGCCTGCTCCAGGACTCCGGCTGCTATCACCCGGCTTCCGTTTTCGATCCGGTATCGGCCCGGCTGGCCGAGGCCGCGGGTTTCGAGATCGCCATGCTGGCGGGCTCCGTCGCCTCCGCCACGGTGCTGGGGGCGCCGGACATCGTCGTGCTGACGCTGACGGAGCTCGCGGAGCAGGCGCGCCGCATCGTCCGGGCCGGACGGCTGCCGTTGATGGTGGACGCGGACCACGGCTACGGCAACGCCTTGAGCGTCATGAGGACGGTGGAGGAGCTGGAGGCGGCCGGCGTGGCGGCCCTGACCATCGAGGATACGCTGCTGCCGCGAGGCTTCGGCGCGCAGCGCGACGAGTTCATCTCGCTGGAGGAGTTCGCCGGCAAGATGCGCGCGGCGGCGGCGGCGCGGTCGGACCGGGAGCTGGTGATCCTGGGCCGGACCGGCGTGCTGCCGGCGCAGGGGGAGGCGGCGCTGGCGGAGCGCGTGAAGGCCTGCGAGGAGGCGGGCGCGGACGGCGTCTTCTTCACCGGAGTCCGGACCCGCGAGCAGGTCGCCGCCATCCATGCCATGACCTCGCTGCCGGTGGTGTTGGGCACCACGCCGCCGGAGCTGCATGACCGGGAGTTTCTCGCCGCCAACGGCGTGCGCATCGCCCTCCAGGGCCACATGCCGTTCCAGGTGGCGGTGCAGGCCCTGCAAGCGTCCTACGAGCACCTGCGCGCTGGCCGGCCGCCTGCTGGCCTCAAGGAAAGGGCAGCGCCGCCCGACTTGATGAAGCTCGTGCTGGGCCAGGACCGGTACGACGCCTGGACCGACGAGTTCCTGTAATCCGCGGAACCGTCATTCCGGCGAAAGCCGGAATCCGGAAGGCAGGGCGAGGTTGCACCATTCCTCCCCCTGCCCTGGATTCCGGCCCCGTATCGGCGTACGGGGCATGCTTTCGCCGGAATGACGGTTTCGCGCAAGGGGTAGACAAATTCAAACTTCCACCACCAACGCGCGGCGTATCGGCCAGGTCGCCCTGGGCTTTCTCCACATGGGCTTCAACCGCGGTATCCGCGGCACCTACGCGGTGTTCTATGTCGCCTTCCTCCATGCCTTCGGGTGGTCCCGCGGGGTCACCGCCACGGCCTTGTCCATATCGGTTTTGGCGGAAGGCTTCTCCATGCCGCTGGCGGGCTCCCTGGTGGACCGCTGGGGGTCCCGCAAGACCCTGGTGTTGGGCGGGCTGCTGCTGGCCGCGGGGCTGGCGTTCAGCGGCACGGTCTCGTCACTTTGGCAGCTCTACCTTTGGGTGGGGGTGGTCACCGCGCTGGGTCTCGGCCTCATGGGCATGGTGCCTCATGTCGCCATCATCGCCCGTCAGTTCAGCAAGCGCCGGGGCCTGGCCATGGGGCTCGCCTGGTCCGGCGGCGGCCTCGGGATCGCCGCCCTGTTGCCGGTGGCGCAGCTCCTCGTCGACATCTGGGGTTGGCGGCTGGCCTACGTGGGCATGGGGGTGCTGGCCTTTCTCTTCGTGGTGTTGCCTTCGGGCGTTCTCATGCCCCGTGACACGCCCGCGCCGCGGAAACGGGCGGAGCGGCGCGTACCGGTGGAAGGGGAGTGGACGGTCTGGGAGGCGTTGACCAGCACCATGTTCTGGCTGCTCTTCGTGTCGCGGGTGGTGGCCAGCATGGGCAACCAGATCATCACCAACCACCAGGTGGCCCATGCCGTGGATATCGGTTACACGCCGTTCTTCGCCGCTTCCGTCCTGGGCCTCATGGGGCTGTTCAGCATCTTCGGCCGGGTCCTCTTCGGTTATCTGACCGACGTGTTGAGCCACCAGATGGTCTACACGCTGGTACAGGCCGTTTCGTCGGTGGGGATACTGGCTCTGGTGGCAGCCGACAGCACCGCTTACCCCGTGCTGTTGTATACGTACGCGGCCTGCTACGGGCTCGGCCAGGGGTCCCGGGCGCTGGTGCTTTCCGCCATCTCCGCCGACGTTTTCCTGGGCCGCGACTTCGGGGCGATCTACGGGTACTTTACCATGAGCATCGGCATCGGCGGCGCCGTGGGAATATGGCTCGGCGGCTTCCTGCACGACGTGTTCGGCAACTATACGGTCCCCTTCATGGTCGCTTTCGCCAACTTCATGGTTTCCATACTGATGGTGTGGGGCATCCGTTTCCTGAAAGGCACCCGGGCGCAGGCGTTCAAGTGAGCCGGGGTGCAGCGGAAGCCCCGTGTTCCGGCGGTGATCACGTATGTTCTACCGGTTCGAATTCGAGGCGGAATTCTATCCCGCCCTGGAACGGGTGCCGTTCCACGTCAGGATGAAGCTCGACCTCGCCGGGGTCCGGGTGTCGCTGAGCACCTGGCGCGCCTTCAGCCTGGAGGAGCGCCGCGCGTTGTGTCATCTGCCCGTGGATAACCACGAGGAGAAGGAAGTGTTCGCCGCGTTCCTCGCCGCGCTGGCGATGGCCCGTGCCGGCGTCGCGGCCGAGCGTTGCCCGGCACTGGACCCGGATGCGTGGGCCGCCGCTTCGGTGCCCGATCCGGTGGCCGCGCGAAGCGAAGGGGCAGGCGTGCCCGTGACCCCCGCCGAGTGGGGCCGCTGGGCGGGGCACGAACGCTATGCCCTTTACAAGACCGCCCTGTCCAAGGACCCCGACCTTTTCCGTCAGGCGCTCCAGGAAATGCGGCAGAGGCTCAGTTCCTGACGCTGCCCTGAAACGTCCCGCGCGACAGGTTGTGCCAAGACCGTGGCTGGATACGGAGTGGCAGGGACGTCCCGTATCGTCATTCCGGCGAAAGCATGCCCCGTACCCCGATACGGGGCCGGAATCCAGGCGCGGAAGGTGCTGGAGCAGCCCCGCCGACGAGACTCGATACCTGCCTTCAACCCGCGTATCCGGCTTGTGCTCGTGACACCATCGTGGAATCATTCAGTTGGATTCCGCCGGGTGCGGTCAATAACCGCCCGCGGGCTTGGAGCCGGACGATTGGAAATGGACGCTGATACGGACAAGGTCGGTTCGGCCGTCATACTGGCCGGTGGAAAGAGCAGCCGCATGGGCACGCCCAAGGCCATGCTGCCGTTCGGTGGAGAGCCGCTGATCGTGCACGTGGTGCGCCGGCTGGGGCTCCTCTTTCCGGACGTCGTGGTGGTGGCGGCGCCGGGCCAGGAACTGCCGGAACTGCCGGTCACGCTTGTGCGCGACGACGTGGCGTACCAGGGTCCGGTGGGCGGCATTGTCTACGGGCTCAGGGCATGCGGCAGCGCCGCCGCGTTCGTGGCGTCGTGCGACGTGCCGTTCCTCTCCCTTCCCCTGGTCTCCCACCTGACGTCACGGCTCCCGGGCCACGACGTGGTGGTGCCGAACTGGGAAGGGCGCCCGCAACCGCTGCACGCGGTGTACCGGCGTTCGGTGCTGCCCTTGCTGGAGGGGCAACTGGAGCGTGGCGAGTTGCGTCCGGTCTTCCTCTACGACAAGGTTCGCACCCTGAAGGTGGAGGAGGACGAGATCCGGACCGTCGATCCCGACGGGTCGAGCTTCTTCAACATGAACGCCCCGGAAGATTACGCCGCCGCCCTTGCGCGTTGGGAGCGGACGGCCATGGACGCGGTGCCTGACCGCTGCGAGGTGGAGCTTCTGGGCGTGGCGCGGTTGCGGGCACGGACAAGCCGTGTCTCGCTCGACTTGCCGCGGCCGGCCACGCTGGCGCAGGTGCTGTCCGCGCTGGCCCTGGAGCTTCCGGCGTTGGTCGGTCCCGTCATCACCGAGACGAGGGACGGCCTCACCGCCGGCCACGTGTGCAACCTGAACGGGCGGGACTTCGTTCGGGACGCCAGCCGGCCGGTGGAGCCCGGGGACCGGCTCCTCATCATGTCCAGCGATGCCGGAGGATGACCGTGCACGGGTTTCACGACAGGTTGCTGCACGTGGATCTGAGCACGCGCCGGCACCACTGGCAGAAGACCGGGGAGAGCCGCCTTCGGGCCTTTCTCGGCGGCATCGGCCTCGGCACGAGCCTGCTCTATGACTTCGCGCCGCCGGGAGTGGAACCCCTGGGGCCGGACAACCCCTTGATTCTCGCCAGCGCGCCGCTGGCGGGCACCGGGCTTACCACCACCGCCAAGTACGCGGTGGTGACGAAGTCGCCCCTGACCGGCTTCATCGCGGACTCCCTGTCGTCGAGCCACTTCGCGCTGGCGCTCAAGGCGGCGGGCGTCGACGCGGTGGTGATCACCGGCCGGGCCCGGGCCCCGTCCTATCTGTTCGTGGGCAACGACGGGGTGGAGTTGCGGGACGCCCGCCATCTCTGGGGGCGCAGCGCGGCCGGCGCCGAGGCCGCGATCCGCGCGGAGCTGGGCGGCGAAGTGCGGGTGGCCGCGGTGGGCACGGCCGGCGAGAACGGCGTGCGTTTCGCAACCATCAGCAACGAAGGCCGGCATGCCGGACGCGGCGGCGTGGGCGCGGTCATGGGTTCCAAGAACCTCAAGGCCGTGGCGTTGTCCGGCGGCGCGCGGGTCTCGGTGGCGGACCCCGAGGGGGTGGCGGTTGCGGCGGACGCCCTTAGGCGGCGCAGCCTGGGCGAGCACACCGCCAAGTACCGGGAGATCGGCACGGTGGCCAACCTCGCGGCCTTCGACCGCCTGGGGGCTCTCCCCACCCGCAACTTCCAGCAGCCGACCTTCGCGGCGGCCGAAGGCCTCAGCGGCGAGAGTCTCACCGAGAACAGCTTCAGCCGCCGCCACGGCTGCGCTTCCTGCACCATCCGCTGCGAGCGGTTGTTCAAGTCGCTGTCCGGCAACGAGCAGCGCATGGAATACGAGACCCTGTTCGCGCTGGGGCCGCTGTGCGGCCTCGAGGACCCCGAAGCGGTGCTGGAGGCCGCGCGGCTCTGCGACGAGCACGGACTCGACAGCATCAGCACCGGCGGCACGCTGGCCTGGGCCATGGAGTGTGTCGAGCAGGGGCTTCTGCCGGAGGCCGGCGACCTGCGCTTCGGCTCGGCCGAGGCGGTGCTGGCGGCCATACCGGCCATCGCGGAACGCCGGGGCGTCGGTGATCTTCTGGCCGAGGGCTCCCGCGGCGCGGCGTTGGCGTTGGGCCACGGCTCCCTCGACTGGGCCATGCAGGTGAAGGGGCTGGAGCTGCCGGGATACGAGCCCCGGAGCCTCAAGACCATGGCGCTGGGCCTGGCCGTGAGCCCCCGGGGCGCTTGCCACAACCGCTCCGGCGCCTACGAGGCGGATTTCTCCGGCGCGGTGGACCGGTTGAGCTCGGAGCCGGGCCGCGGCGCGCTGGTGGCCGCCTCGGAAGACTTCGCCGCGGCGCAGGATTCCCTGATCCTGTGCAAGTTCCTGCGGCGTTGCTTCACCGACTTCTACGCCGAGGCGGCGGACCTCCTGGCCAAGGTCACGGGCTGGGACTACAGCGCCGACGAGCTGCGGCGCGCCGCGGAGCGCATCCACACCCTCAAGCGCTGGTTCAACCAGCGCGAGGGCTGGCGGCCGGAGGATGACGGGTTGCCGCCCCGGGTGCTCACGGAATCCCTCGCCACGGGCGTGGCCCGGGGCACGCGCCTCACCGCCGAGGAGCTTCAGGCCATGATCCGCGACTACTACGGCGCCCGGCGGTGGGACGAGAGCGGCCGCATCCCCGAGGCCAGGCTGAAGGAGCTCGGCCTGCCGGCGAGCCACGACGGAGCCTGGGCACATGGCCGCTAAGGAACCGTCGGCGCCGCGGCGCGCGCACCCCGGCTCCGGCCGCCGCCGGGGCCGGAACCGTCCCAGGGGCCGGCAGGTCGATCCGCAGGCACTGGAGCAGGTGGGGGCGTTGCTCGGGGACCGGCCGCGCCGCCGGGACCTCCTCATCGAGCACCTTCACCGCATTCAGGACCGCTACCAGATCCTTTCGGCCGCCCATCTGGCGGCGCTGGCGGACGAGATGCGCCTGGCCCTGGCGGAGGTCTACGAGGTGGCCACCTTTTATGCCCACTTCGATGTCGCCCGGGAGGACGCGGCTCCGGCCCCGGATCTCACCGTGCGGGTGTGCGACGGACTTGTGTGCGAGATGGTGGGCGCACAGGGGCTGTTGGAGGGCCTGCCGGACGCGGTCGGCAACGGCGTCCGGGTTGTGCCGGGACCGTGCATGGGCGGCTGCGACCGCGCCCCGGTGGCCAGGGTGGGACGCCGCACCGTGGTGCGGGCTACCGTTGACGACGTGGCGGCCCTGGCCCGGCGCAGGGAAGTGGAGGCCGAGTTGCCGGCCTACCAGGACTACGGGGAATACTTGGCGGAGGGCGGCTACACGCTGCTCAAGGAATGCCTCGGCGGTGTTCTCGACCGCGAGGAGGTGGTGGAGAAGGTATCGGCTTCGGGGCTCAGGGGCCTGGGCGGCGCCGGGTTTCCCACCGGCCGCAAGTGGCAGATCGTGCGTGGCTATCCGGGCCCTCGGCTCGTGACCGTGAACGCGGACGAAGGCGAGCCCGGCACCTTCAAGGACCGCTACTTCATGGAGAGCGATCCGCACCGGTTCCTGGAGGGCGTGCTGGTGGCAGCGTGGGCGGTGGAAGCGGAGGCCGTCTACATCTACCTGCGGGACGAGTACGCCGAGGTGCGGGAGGTCCTGTCGCGGGAATTGCCCAGGCTCGCGGAAGCCGGCCTGGACGCGCACGTCGAGGTGCATCTGCGCCGCGGCGCCGGAGCCTATATCTGCGGCGAAGAGTCGGCCATGATCGAGAGCATCGAGGGCAAGCGCGGCCTGCCGCGGCACCGGCCGCCTTATGTCGCGGAGACCGGCCTGTTCGGGCGTCCCACCCTGGTGCAGAACGTCGAGACCCTCTACTGGGTCCGGGACATCCTGGAGAAGGGGCCGGAATGGTTCGCGGCCCAGGGCCGCAACGGCGGCGCCGGCCTCCATGCCTACTCGGTATCGGGCCGGGTGGCGCGGCCGGGCGTCAAGATCGCTCCCACCGGCATCACCGTGCGCGAGTTGATCGATGAGCACTGCGGCGGCATGGAGCCGGGCTATCGGCTGAAGGGGTACCTTCCCGGCGGCGCCTCCGGCGGCATGCTGCCGGCCTCCATGGCCGACCTTCCGCTCCAGTTCGGCTCCCTGGAGGAGCACGGCTGTTTCGTCGGCTCCCACGGCGTGGTGGTGTTGAGCGACAAGGACGACGTCAAGGCCGTGGTCCGGAACCTGATGCGTTTTTTCAAGCACGAGAGCTGCGGCCAGTGCACCCCGTGCAGAGTGGGAACGGAGAAGGCGTCGGCGCTCCTGGAGCGGCCCTCGTGGGACGAGCCGCTGCTGGAAGCCCTCGGCGACGCCATGGCGGACGCATCCATTTGCGGCCTCGGCCAGGCGGCGCCCAACTCCGTGCGCTGCGCGTACCGGTATTTCCGGGAGGAGCTGTCGTGAGCGGGCCCCTACGGTTCACCCTCGACGGCCATGAGGTGGAGGCGGCGGCCGGCGAGACCATCTGGCAGGTGGCCGAGCGCCACGGCACGACGCTGCCGCACCTGTGCTACGACCCTCAGCCCGGCTACCGCCCCGACGGCAACTGCCGCGCGTGCATGGTGGAAGTGGAGGGGGAACGCGTACTGGCCGCTTCGTGCATCCGGCGCCCGGCCGCGGGCATGAAGGTGAGCACCGGCAGCGAGCGCGCCCAAAGCGCGCGCCGGATGGTGCTGGAGCTGCTGGTAGCCGACCAACCCGGGCGCGACGTCGCCCACGACTCGCGCTCGCGTCTGTGGCAGTGGGCCGAGCGGCTGGAGGTCACGGACAGCCGGTTCCCGACCCGTGAAGCGCCCGCGCCCGACGCCAGCCATCCGGCCATGCGCGTGGCGCTGGACGCGTGCATCCACTGCACGTTGTGCGTGCGCGCCTGCCGCGAGGTGCAGGTGAACGACGTCATCGGCATGGCCCACCGGGGCGCCGGCGCCAAGATCGTCTTCGACTTCGACGACCCCATGGGCGACAGCACCTGCGTGGCCTGCGGCGAGTGCGTGCAGGCGTGTCCCACCGGCGCCCTGATGCCCGTGACCCTGGTGGATGCGGCCGGGGTGGACAAGCGCGAGGCCCTCGCCGAGGTGCCCAGCGTCTGTCCCTATTGCGGCGTGGGTTGCCAGATCGACTACCGGGTCAAGGACAACGCCATCGTCGCGGTGGAGGGCCGCAACGGTCCGTCCAATCGCGGCCGCCTGTGCGTCAAGGGCCGCTTCGGCTTCGACTACGTCAGCCACCCGCACCGCCTCACCGTGCCGTTGATTCGTCGTGACGATGCGCCCAAGGATGCCTCGGTGGACGTGGATCCGGCAAATCCCTACAGCCACTTCCGCGAGGCCACCTGGGAGGAGGCGCTGGATGCAGCGGCCGCGGGCCTGCGGGAGATACGGGACCGGGACGGCGGTGATGCGCTGGCGGGTTACGGCTCCGCCAAGGGTTCCAACGAGGAAGCGTACCTGGTGCAGAAGCTCGTGCGCACGGGCTTGGGCACCAACAACGTGGACCACTGCACCCGCCTCTGCCACGCATCGTCGGTGGCGGCTCTGATGGAGGGCATCGGCTCCGCCGCCGTGACCGCGCCCTTCACCGCCTGCGAGGATTCGGACGTCATTGTCGTCATCGGCGCCAACCCCACGGAGAACCACCCGGTGGCGGCCACCTACTTCAAGCAGGCCGCCAAACGCGGCGCCCAGCTCATCGTGATGGATCCGCGCGGCCAGGCCTTGCGGCGCCACGCCACCCGGATGCTTCAGTTCACGCCCGGCGCCGACGTGGCGCTGCTCAATGCGCTGCTCAACGTCATCGTCGCCGAAGGGCTCTACGACCGCGACTACGTGGCAGCCCACACCGACGGATTCGAGGAGCTGGAACGGCACGTGGCGGAGTTCACGCCCGAGGCCATGTCGGAGATCTGCGGCGTTGAACCCGAGACCCTCCGCTCGGTGGCGCGGCTCTACGCCGGCGCCCGGGCCGCCATGATCTTCTGGGGCATGGGGATCTCGCAGCACATCCACGGCACTGACAACGCGCGCTGCCTCATCGCCCTGGCGCTGGTCACCGGCCAGGTGGGCCGGCCCGGCACCGGGCTGCATCCGTTGCGCGGACAGAACAACGTGCAGGGGGCGTCGGACGCCGGCCTCATCCCGATGTTCTATCCCGACTACCGCTCGGTGGAGGAGGCGGATACGCGCCGGCGTTTCGAGGAAGTCTGGGACATGGCGCTGGACCCGCGCCGCGGCCTCACGGTGATGGAGATCGTCGACGCGGTGCACGCCGGGCAGATCAAGGGCATGTACATCATGGGCGAGAACCCGGCCATGTCGGATCCCGACGTCCAGCACGCACGCGAGGCCCTGGCCAAGCTCGAGCACCTGGTGGTGCAGGAGATATTCCTGACCGAGACGGCGTTTCACGCGGACGTGGTGCTGCCGGCTTCGGCCTGGCCGGAGAAGGACGGCACGGTCACCAACAGCAACCGCCAGGTGCAGATGGGCCGGGCAGCGCTCAAGCCGCCGGCCGGCGTGCGGCAGGACTGGTGGATCGTCCAGGAGATCGCGCGGCGCATGGGCCTCGACTGGGACTACACCGGGCCGGCCGACGTCTTCGCGGAGATGAAGCGCGTCATGCCGTCCCTGGACCACATCACCTGGGAGCGGGTGGAGCGGGAAAGCTCCGTAACCTATCCGTGCGCGGCGCCGGACCGGCCGGGGGCGGACGTCGTGTTCGGCGAGGGCTTCCCCACCGCCAGCGGACGCGGCAGGCTCGTGCCCGTGGACATAATCCCCCCCGACGAGCAGCCCGACGAGGCGTTCCCGATGATCCTCAGCACCGGCCGGCAACTGGAGCACTGGCACACGGGCGCCATCACCCGGCGCGCCAGCGTGCTGGACGAACTCGAGCCCGAGGCGGTGGCCAACCTGTCACCCGGGGAGCTGCGCCGCCTGGGCGTGTCGCCGGGGGAGTTCGTCCGCGTATCCACCCGGCGGGGCGTCATCGAGATCAGGTCGCGGGCCGACAGCGCGGTCCCCGACGGATGCGTCTTCATTCCCTTCTGTTTCGCCGAGGCGGCGGTCAACCTGCTGACCAACCCGGCGCTGGATCCCTACGGCAAGATTCCCGAGTACAAGTTCTGCGCCGTGCGGGTCGAGCCGCTGTAGCGGACGCGGGATCAGTACTGCAGCAGTGCGGCGATGGTGAGGCTGACGGCGATGGACAAAGCTATGACGAGCCAGACTTCCAAGTGAAACCTCCTTTCACAAGAAAGTCTAACAAATCAAGTTAAATAAGTCAAATTTTGCGGCGGAATGGCAGTAGGCTGGCAACCAGCCCACCACCCCTTGAAGGCGCGAATGGCCGGCAAGCTCAGAAGCTCACCCGCGGGGTTTCCCTGGCCGCTTCCTCTACCTGGAAGTACTCGGCCTTCTCCACCCCGGCGAGGCCGGCGTAGAAGCGCCCCGGCAGCCTGCGCACGAAAGTGTTCACCGCGGTGACGCTGTCATTGAACCGCTTACGCTCCACCGCCAGGCGGTTCTCGGTGCCTTCGAGTTGGTCCTGGAGCTTCAGAAAGGACTGGTTGGACTTGAGTTGAGGGTATTGCTCGCGCAGGACCAGCAGCCGGGAGAGCGCGCGCTCGAAGCCGGCGGCAGCTTGGGCCTTCTGATTGACCGTGCCGGCCTGGAAATAGGCCTTGCGCGCGTTGGCCACTCCCAGGTAGATCTTTTCCTCCTGCTTGGCCACGCCCTTGACGGTTTCTATCAGGTTGGGGATCAGCGCGAAGCGCCGCTGGAGCTGGTTCTCCACCTGCGCCCACTGGTTCTTGACCCCCTCGTCCAGTGTAATAGCGCGGTTGTACCCGTTCAGGACGCAGCCTCCTGCCAGCAAGACCATCCCGACCACCGCCGCCAGCATGATCAAAATAATCCTTGATATGCTCACGCCCTCTCCCCCTTACGCGTTTCAGTCAGACTTGATTATCGGCCATGCCGGGGCGGGTTTCAAACCTTGGCCACGTAGGTTTCCCCCTACACCTGCCGCCCATAACCTGCTGAAAACAAAGAAGTAAACTGCTCCTCTTAAAGGACCGGATGATTCGCTCAGGAACAATCGACACATGGTCAACACGGCACCTCGGTGACGATTCGGGTGTACCAACACGACCAAACCCGCATCGTCCGGCACTTGTGACGCCGAATCGGATGCAATATAGCACATACGGGCACCGGTCATGTCTGTCCCGGGTCCGTCCAACACGCGCTTAACCCCTTGGTCGCGGGCAGCAATACTAGCGGCGTTCCGACACTGCCATCGGGTACTCCTCTCCGACGGAACCGCGACCAGCGGTTATGAGGAACATCGCCACCTCGTACTATACGAATTTTCGTCCTTCCCCGACAGCTCCGGCGGCTACTCCACGGGAGCCGTGGTGGCGTGACGGTGTACCGCAGAATCGACAACTGTGACTTCGTTGGGCTAAAGGGTGAGAACACATGACCGATCAGGATACACCTTATCTCGGCCGCCATCATGTCCTACGAACTGGGACCACCTCACTCTACCTGCCTGAAGAGACGCTGTTTGCTTGGTGTCACGCCCATCCGGAGCGTGCTCCCGCGTTCGTGGCAACCATGACGCCATTCTTCAGGAGCTACGATGTCAAGATTTCCGAGAGATCGCTGCATCCGGTTATGGCTCGACTGTTGGATGAGTTTGGCGACCGGGATGAGGTACTGCGGGCGGCAGCTCACAACATTTTCACGTTTTCTTGGTCGGGGTCGGTAACGAGCTACTACACGCTCTACGAAGCGCCGCTGACCACTCTACGGGACCAACACCCGAGGTCGAAGGTGCGCCGGTGGGCGAGGAATACGCTCCGCACGCTCGCGGACAGAGTCGTCGAGGCCCGCGACCGTCTCGAGGAACGGGAGGCGATTCAAGAAACCTAGGGCGTGGTACGGCCTGAGCGGAAGATGGCAGGTCGCGGGACCGTTGATGGAGAACGGGCCCATTATGCCAGATTTAGAACGGAAGTCTGAAGGGCCACAGATCATGAGCAAAATCGAATGCATGCCAGAAGGGCAGATTGAAAAACTTGCCAAAGTGCTGGGTGAGTGCGGCTCGGGAACGGATATTTCTCGTGTGCTGGGCAGTCGAGGACTGCGGGACAATTCGGGAGAATCCACGAAGTGGCGCAGGCTGTATTGGGTGTTCTTGGACATCCAGAGCCGGGATAAGTCTCCCAACCACATACTCGGCTTTGTTCAGGCCTTCCTTGTTCCTGCCCGATTTGTTGGCAGGAACGAAGAGTTTGAAAACCACCGCGGAGAACTGAACAAGGTTTTGGCGTTTTCGGGACTTGAGTACGGGTCGGACGGGAAGTTCCGGCAACGGCAGGCGGCGCAGACACTCACTGAAGCAGAACGACGAGCAAACACGATACAAGCCAAGTTTCAGGGCCGGAGTATCCATCCACAGGTGTTGAAGTATTGCCGCGCCGAACTCATGCAGGACAATTACTTTCACGCGGTCTTCGAAGCGACTAAAGGGCTAGCTCAACGAATTCGAGAGGAATCAGGAGTCGATGGGGATGGTGCTTTGTTAGTGGATCAGGTCTTCTCGGTCAACCAACCGATTCTCGCGTTCAACACGCTGCAGACCGAAACAGAGAAGAGTGAGCACAAAGGGTTCGCGGCTCTGTTGAAGGGTTGCTTTGGGGCTATCCGGAATCCTCGCGCTCACGAGCCGAAGATCTTGTGGAAGGGTGAAGACGATGCAGCGGACTACTTTACCTTGATTTCGCTTTTGCATCGCAAACTGGATAGTTGTGTGGCAACCAACTTCGGTGGTGTTCCTTGACGAAAGATCTCCAAACTTGTTCCGCTTATAAGGGGTAGAGGTCAAGATCGTGTTGATTGTGAAGCAGCGCCGAGCGATGACCCGACTACTGGCAGCAGCAACCGTGGGTTTTTGGCCTTCCCAGCGTTCGCCCAGGATGTGCTTTACGGCATCAAAGTCGAAGCCGAGTTCACAGGCGAACCGTGCGAACGTAGGGAAGAATTTCGGTGGTTGGATCGACACAGACGGTGACGGTGAAGATACCCGCCAGGAGGTTCTAGTCGCTGAGTATCTGGTCCCGAGTCGACAGAGCCACGCTGCAGCGCGCACAGACGGGAATGAACCGGCTTGCAGTATGCTTACGCCAAGGATCGAAAACGCTCAGCGGTCCACAGTTCATGGTGCCAAAGTTATAGTGTTATGACTGATTCCCGAGGTCAATACATGGTCGGTGTGGACGTCGTCGGCACCGACGACGCGCCTGGGCCTGGATGCCACATAATCCGTGGATCAGGCCATCGGTAGAACAAGAAGAGGAAAGACGACAGATGACGATGTGGATGGTCCGGGCGGAAAGCGACGGCAGCCTTTTCCAGCCGTTTATCGATAAGAGCCTTGTCGGCATCGGGTGGCCCGACGTAAGAGACCTTCGCCGGTTCGAGTCCAGGGACGCGCTTGTCGTAGAGTTGCGCAAAGAGTATCCGGGTAAATCCGCGGGGTGGTACGCAAACGCTGGCGGGATGCTGTACCGCTTCTCCAATGAGATGCAGTCGGGCGACGGCGTGGTCAGCTACGACCGCACGAGACGGGTCTACGCGGTTGGCAAGGTGGTAGGACAGTACGTGTTTGATGTCGAATTCGATCCCGACTATCCGAACGTTCGTCCAGTCGAATGGGGGGCGAAGGAGGTCTCCCGGGACGCGCTAACGACGGCTACGAAGAACTCGTTCGGATCGACGCTGACGCTGTTCCGGCTGCCCGAGACGGCCGAGGAGGACGTCTGGCGAGCCGGTAGTGGGGAGCAGGAGGGTCCATCGGAGGAGAGGGCGACGGCGGACGAGGAAGAAAAACTGCTCCTGGAGGACCTCGAATCGAGGAGCATCGAGTTCATCAAGGACCGCATCATCGGGCTGGATTGGGAGGATATGCAGTCGCTAGTCGCCGGAATGCTCCGGGCGATGGGGTACAAGACCCGGATATCCCCCCGCGGTTCTGACCGCGGAAAGGACATCGTGGCGTCGCGGGACGGTTTCGGGTTCGAGAACCCGAGGATCGTGGTGGAGGTCAAGCACCGGGGCGGGCAGGTGGACGCGCCGGGGATCCGGAGCTTTGTCGGCGGCCGTCATGTCGACGACAAGGGTCTCTACGTGAGCACGGGGGGATTCAGCAAGGAAGCGAAGTACGAGGCGGAACGGGCGAATGTCTTGGTGACGCTGTTGGATCTCGACGGCTTGGTGGAGACCCTCGCCGAGAACTACGAAGCTCTCGACGCCGAGACGCGAAGACTACTGCCGTTGCGGCGCATCTACTGGCCTGCAGGGTGAGCCTCCAGGGGGATCCCTGTCCTGGGCAAGGAACGCCAAAGAGACCCACGAGGCTAATCCGCTTACGAAGAAACCGAAATAAACTATTTTATATAATTCGATGCTTGACCGATCATCATCGCTGAGCGCTGGGTTTTGAACACGCCAGCCCCAACATCTGTAGCAGGCGGGGCTAAAGCAGCACTCGACGGCTTCGAGTACCAGCTCGACGTCTCAGTGTTGGTAGCCCTGCAGTTGATGCTGATCAAGAAGTCGGCGACCCAGATCACACTCGAGCCCGCTAACGACGAAGATCTGGAGTCGGACCTCGAACCGGCTACTCCGGGCCGGGTGCAGCCTAGCGCGAGTATGGCGGCGGGCTACAAGCTCGTCGTGCAGGTGAAGCTCCGCAACAGTGGCCCCTGGTCGATTGCCAAGTTCAAAGCACTGCTTAAACACGGTACGATCCGTCAGCCGGCCAGATACCTTCTTGACGATCCTGGCTCGCGCTATTTGCTAATCACCAACGCCGACGCCACCGGGGAGGCTCGCGACCTGCTGGTCCGCGGCCTGGAGGAATGGCCGGAGGAGCAGATCGTACCAGCCCGCCTGTCAGCGATTTTACCCCATGAACCAGAGGGCCGGATCGCCATCTGGGGTGGTCTCAGCGAGCACTTCCTGGATCTGGAGATAAACAACATCCTCGGCTCTCTTCTGCGGGTGCCCCAGAGCCGGCAAGTGGAATGTCGTGCGCAGCTGAGGGAGGCGGCACTTTGCCGAATGCGCGGAACGGGCCCAGGCGTGTGGACGTACGACGACCTAGTGAGTGTCATTCGCAGCTGTGGTGGTTATCTAGCGAGCGCCCCCCAACTCGAGTCGTTCGTGCCGCCAGCGAATTACCAGGCCATGGGGGATCTGCTCGAACGCAAGAACGCTCTTGTTATCACCGGCCCGTCAGGTACAGGCAAGACCTTGACGGCGCTGGCGCTCGTCGATCAGGCACGACAGCGACCGTCAGCGCCGGAAATCATTCGGGTCAATGTCAACAATGGCCCGTCGAGCACACGAACGTTCGCCGACACCGGAGCGAAGCTTTTCTACATTGAGGATCCGTGGGGGCAGTATAGCCTCCGGGGCGGTGCCGAGGCCTGGACCGAGCAGCTCCCCCGGTTGTTGCGCGAGGCGCATGCCCGGCATCAGTACGTCGTCACTTCGCGCACGGATATGCTCGGTCAGGCCGAGGCTCGCGAGGGCCTCGAGCCTTGGACGGTCGTGCTAGACGCAAACGAATATCGCGATGGTGAACTCGCAGACATCTACGACAAACGTCTCGAGGTGTTGGCGACAGAGCTGCAAGCCAAAGCGCTAGATTTCAGAACGCACGCTCTGGGCGCGCTCGAAACACATTCGAAGTCGACCTGTTCTTCACCCACATGGCTGACGGCCCGGAACCGAGTGAGGTTGACCCTGCCTTCTTCCGCCGCATTCTTGCACTGGCGCATCGCACCGCTGTGGAAGGCGTGGTCGTTTCCTGCTTGAGGGCAAGCGACCGAACCGGCGCGTCAGCGATCATATGGGCACTGCTAGTGGCGAGATCGCAGTTCGACCGCGATCAGCTAGCCAGCCTCAACCGGCAACTGCGGACCATCGATCCGACTTTCATCGACGGGCTGGAGAAGCTGGTGAACCGGCTCGTCGCCGCGCGTCATCTACGCCAGCCCAGCCGGACAGTTAGCTTCTCGCATCCAAGCGTCCGCGCGGGCTTTGAGAAATTCATCAAAGAGAATTGGGGGCGAAGCGAAGCCGCCTTGATGTCACTGATCTCCGCTTTAACTAAAGTCGGCAGTTCCCAGCGAGATTGGGCGCTTGAGACGGCAGCTCGATCGCTCAAGGCAATCGCCGATCTCATCGCCGGCATTGAAAGTCTTGATGCGGAATGCGAGGCCGACAGCGCCAGTCGTTCAGTGATCGATGAGTGGCTCGAAGAGACCTTAGTTGATCCACGAGCCGATTTCCGATCTGTGCTGCAACTGGCGTCCGATGTGGGCACGGAGAAATCGACCCTGTCAGAGCTTGCACGCTGGTTCATCAAGGGCATCCGGCGTTTTGGTGAATTCTTCCTTGACGATTGGGAGGCACCGACTTTCGATGATGCGTGGTACGCGCAGGTTTCGGCAGATCCACGGTCTTTCATAATCGCTGATCGGTTCGTTCGTGAGCAGTTGCTGCAGGACCGGGACGGCTTCCCCGATGGCTTTGCAGACGAACTTGATCGAATCGCGAGCGGCCTCACGCCGGCCTTTGTTGCGGCAGCGCGCAAGATGGTCGCCGCCGGATTCAACATAAATGCGGGCGCGGTGGCAGCCGGGGCTGTGCGGGACCTTGATGGCTATGAAGAGGTGGTTGATGCGGCACTTGATGAACTTGCGGGCCTTAGTCGGTCCTATGAGCGGGAGGGGAGGGAGCGATGGCGCGCGATCACGGACGGGGAATACGATGAAGCGTACTGGGAAGCCTATCAATGGCAGCACGAAGGTGACGGCTATGCCGCCGGCGTTTTTGTCGCAGCTTATGTGAAGAAGGTCAGGTCGGTTGGCCACTGGAGGACCTTGGCAAAACATCCTCGGAGATCGGAGCTGGGCCGTGCCTGGGCAGAGGATATCTCAAGTACGAGCGGGCCGGTCTCGCCGGAGGAGCTTCGAGCGGTCATCGCGGTCACGCGGGCGAGCAGCGACGAAGAACATGCCTGGGAAGCGGCGCGCGAGCATTGGCAAGCTTCGCTCGCCACCGACCTTGAACAGCGGATCCTTTCGAATCCGGATGACGATAGCTTGCGCGCTGCGCTGGTCTATTGCGCCTTGATGGCATCCCCGAAGACGCTGGCCTTCTGCCTTGAGCGATTATCTACCGAACCGGCATCTTTCGTCCACATCCTAGTGGATATGCATGCGGCATGTCACGGAATTTCCAGCAAGACGCACGGGGCGCCTGCGGCCCCCCTAGCGTCGATTCCGGGTGCTGGCAAGGAGATATTCCAGGCCCTATCCATCAACGAAGAACCTCCGCGCCCAGTCGGCCAGACGGCTCTGTCCCTGCTGGATAAAGCTGCGGAGACGGTGCCGCCCATTGTCCTTGACAAGATCGTACCGGTGATGATCGCTAGCGGTTCCGCTCCTTCGGCGGCGATTCGGCGATGGCTTGTTGAGACCGAGGACCATCAACTCGCGAAGGCTGCCGCCGAGACCGCAATTTGCATCCAGGAAGACGAGCTTGTGTGGCTCGCGATTGGCCATAGGCGAGCGGACGCTCGCGTGGTGGCCCTCGCCTATCTCGCAAGCTCACCGCCAAATCCGCTGCCAAAGCGCATTCTTGAGCTGACAGCCGATCCAAGTAGCCGGGTTCGACGCAGCTTGGTCAGGATCCTAACGGCTCGGCCCCATCCTGATCATCAGAGCGTGCTCCTCCGATTGACCGACGATGAATGGTCGGACGTCGACATTTTTCACAATGAACCGCCGTCCTATCCGATCGCACGCGAGGCGATAGTCGGGCTTGCTGCCTACGGCAGCCTTTCGGATGACATCGGGGAAGCCTTGTTGTTTCGAGCCGAGCGCACGGACGATCGCAGGCTCGGCATCGCCGCGCTTAACACTGCTGCGCAATGCTGCGGCCCAGCGATTCGCAAAAAGATATGGGCTCGATCGTTCCCCGGTCAGCCCCGACGGGTCCACGTCGACGCCATCGACGCCTTGAGTCGAGCGGATGTCGTCGAAAGCGACATTCTGGATGCGATCACCGCGGAGTTTCTTCTGCGACTGGCGCCACCTCTGGCTGCCTCTGCTTGCGTTCTACTTGCGAGACACGGACGGGTCGACGCCGTGGTCGCGGTGATGGAGCGGATTGCGTACTCGGCGGAGAGTCGCGCTTTGCTGTTGCTAGGCGTCTATCACCTTGCCGACCGCCACCGCCACGCTGCTGGCGAGTTGCTGGCGTTGCTCGGTTCAGATCACCCTGCGCGGCGGCTGCTCGATCTCACCGGTGGCGAACAGTTGCCAAAAACCGCGCTCGACGATTTGGGGCATGTCCGCATTCGAAAAGCCGTCTAGGGCAGGCTTAATGACAAAATCGCCAAGGATTGAATCTCCTGCTAACTGGCCGGGCGTTGTACGAAGGTGAACCGCCCCCGGGTTTACCGGAGACGGATTAGTGTGAGTCAGGCCACCATGGTCGACTCTTCGGACTGCCGATAGTACGTGCCATCGAGTTCTGGCGGCGGTACATAACCCCAACCGTACCAACTCGTTTTCAACGGTGTGCATCCGCACATCACCCCTGCCCAGACCACGACCCTTGGCCCATCGGGAACGATTCGCTTTTTCAAGGGCCGGTGGGCTACTTTGAGATACCGGTTTCTACAGTGGCGGCAAGTGACGGAAGGACAAATTGATGGCGACAACCGCCAACCGCAGGAACGTGGCGCTCAAGGAGGCCATGACCAAGACACAGCTCCTGGACGCCCTGTCCGAATCGACCGAGCTCAACAAGAAGGATGTGGCCTCGGTGCTCGACCAGCTCGGAGTGGTCATCGAGCGTCACGTCAAGAGACGCGCGGTGGGAACGTTCACGCTTCCCGGCCTGCTGAAGATCAAGGTGGTGCACAAGCCCGCAACAAAGGCGCGCAAGATGATGTCGCCCTTCACCGGCCAGGAGATCACGGTGGCCGCGAAGCCAGCCTCGCGGGCGGTGAAGGTTCAGCCCCTGAGCGGGCTCAAGCGCATGACGGAGTAGGCCCGGACGGGCTGGAAGGGAGCACGGTTGCTTCGTTCGGACAGAGGACGCGATGGTTGCCGATTGCGCGTCACAGCCGTGTGCGTGACCCGGCGCCTACTGTGATCGGAAACCTAGGCGGCATGGAACTTCGGCACCCCCGGTACGAGATCGGCTATGGTGCTGAATCGGCGCATCAGCGCCACAAGGCGCCGGGCAATGCTAAGCTTGCGCAGAGGCGGTGGACACGCCGTGTTGACCATGTGTTGATTGTTCGTTAGGGCATCATCCGGTCCTTCAAGAGAGGAATTTTACTTCATAGTTTTCAGTTAGTTACGGGCGGTTGGCGGTAGGGAAACTCTACAAGGCCAAGTTTCAAACCCGCCCGTGCCGCGGGTCTCGTGGCGGCGGCTAGGTCCGGAGCGGAGGTTCTCATGAGCGAGTGGTCCAAGGCGCGTGTTGTCATCGACGAGATGGTGAACCGCCATTTCGAGAGCGCCGAGTACCGGCGCATTTTCGGCGTCCGCCTGACGCCGGCGCGCCAAGCCGTCCTGGATCTCCACTATCCCCACTACATCAAGAGCCGCCGGGACTGCTGGGCGGCGTCGTCGGCCAAGGCGCCGCTGGACGTCAAGCGCGCCATCTGGGAGCACGAGAAGGACGAGTTGATCTTCGACGAGCGGCTGGGGGCGGCCCACCTCACCGACGATGACATGGCCGGGGCCACGGACGAGGCCAACCTCTTGCCGGGTGCGCGGGCGGCGTTCTGGGCGTGGTTCCACCTGTGCTCCACGCGCTCGTGGATCGAGGCGCTGATGGTGAACCACACCACCGAGCGCAAGAACAACAACGAGATCGTCAAGGGCGGCGGCTTCACCCACCGCATGGCCATGAAGAAGGCCCGCGAGATCGTCGGCTCGGTGGAGAAGCTCGACGCCAACACCCAGCTCCACATGACCGCGGACATCGGCCACTCGGACATGTTCGACCCGGTGTTCGAGAAGTACGTGCGCGACGCCGACACCGGCGCCCTCATCATCCGGGCGGCGCGGGACTGCCTGGCGCTGGACCGGGCGTACCGGGGAGCGCTGGGGTCGGCGATGATGGAGGTGCCGGAGGACCGGGCGGCTTAAGGGCCGCGACCGCGCTCGGCACAGGCTTTCAGGAGCATCATGGGTACGGTGATGGGCAGGAATGGGATGGTCGCCAGCAGCCAGCGCCTCGCTTCGCTGGTGGGCGTCCAGGTGCTGTCCGCGGGCGGCAATGCCGTGGACGCGGCGGTCGCCACCGCGGCCATGCTGGGCGTGCTGGAGCCCATGTCCATCGGCATCGGCGGCGACGCCTTCGCCCTGCTCTACGTGGCGGAGACGGGCGAGGTCAAGGCCCTCGATGCCAGCGGCCGCTCACCCTACGGGGCCGATGCGGCGTCCTTCCGCGCGCAAGGGCTCCACGAGGTCCCTCAGACCGGGATTCACTCGGTGACGGTGCCCGGCGCGGTGCACGGCTGGGAGGTGCTGCTCGCGGAACACGGCACGCGCACCCTCGGGGAAGTTCTCGACCCGGCCATCCGCTACGCCGAGGAGGGGTTCCCGGTCAGCGCCTTCACCAGTCATGAATGGCGCAATCTGGAGGGCAAGCTGAGAAAAAACCGGGAAGCCGCGGCGGGATATCTCGTCGATGGCCGCGCGCCGGCGCCCGGAGAGGTGTTCCGGCAGCCGGATCTGGCCCGGACCATGCGCGGCATCGCCGAAGGAGGCGCGGAGTCCTTCTATCGCGGGGAGGTGGCCGAGAAGCTCGTGCGTTGTTCGCGGAAGCTGGGCGGCGCCTTCACCATGCGCGATCTCGAGGAGCACGCTTCGGAATGGGTCAATCCCATCCACGTCTCCTATCGCGGCCACGAAGTCTACCAGTTGCCGCCGGCGACCCAGGGGTTCGTCGCCCTGGAGATGCTCAAGATCCTCGAGGGCTACGAGCTTGCCTCCCTGGAGCACAACGGCGCCGACTACCTGCATCTGTTCATCGAGGCCAAGAAGCACGCCTTCGCCGACCGCGAGATGTATCTCGCCGACCGCGGGAGCATGACCGTGAGCTGCGCCGACCTCGTGTCCGAGCCGCGCGTGGCGGCGATGAGAAACGGCCTGTCGACGGCCCGGGCGGCCGTGGACGTGGCCGCGGCGCCGGTTTCGGGGGACACCGAGTACATCGCCGTCGCCGACGGCCGGGGCAACCGGGTTTCCTTCATCCAAAGCCTGTTCATGGGCTTCGGTTCGGGCGTCGCGGTCGAGGACACGGGCATGATTCTCCAGAACCGGGGGCACATGTTCAGTCTGGACCCCGGACATCCCAACTGCCTCGGTCCGCACAAGCGCTGTGCCCACACGCTGATGCCGGGCATGGTCTGCAAGGGGGGAGAGCCGGTGCTGGTGGTGGGGCTCAAGGGCGGCCACGTACAGGCGCAGGTCCAAAGCCAGATCATCGCCAACGTGGTGGATTTCGGCATGACGGTGCAGGAAGCCCTGGCCGCGCCCCGGTTCAATCATCTGTCCGGCGCCGAGGTGTCGCTGGAACCGGAGTTCTCCGGCGACGCGGTGAGCGGGCTGGAAGCGCGGGGACACAGCATAGTGTCCGGTGCGCCCGAGAGCTCGGCGGCGCCAACGCCGTCGCCGTCGAGCCCGGGAGCGGCGTCCTCATGGGGGCGTCGGACCCGCGCAAGGACGGCTGCGCCATCGGCTTTTGACTGGTGTCGCGGCTCCACGACACGAGTCCGGAGGGATCGACCATGGAAGTTCACGAGTGGCGCAAGGCCATCGGCGATATCGTGCGGGAGCATTCGGCTTCCGATGTCGTGACCCGCTACTTCGACCTGAAACAGACGCCGTTGCGCGCCCAGGTGATCGTCCGGGAGCTGGCCCATTTCATACGCCACCGCCGGGATTGCTGGGCGCACGTGTCCGGGAACTGCCCGGTCTGGTCGGTTAAGCAGAAGATCCTGCAGCACGAGTACGGCGAGGTGATCAAGGACGAGTTCAGCGAGCACGGCCACATCACGCTGATCGTGAACCAGGGTAGGCTGGTGGGGCTTCAGCCCGAGGACATCCTGAACGCCGACCCACTTCCCACCACCCGCGCGGTGCTCTACGCCTGGGGCTGGATCACCCGCGAGAAGCCCTGGCTGGAGGGGTTGGCGGCGCTGACGGTGACCGAGTGGGCCAACGACGACCGCCTGCTGGGGGACCACGGCGGTGGCCACTCCACCCGCATGGGCCGGCGCTGGAGCGAGG
Source organism: uncultured Binatia bacterium (SeqCode) (assembly GCA_965204505.1). Taxonomy (GTDB): domain Bacteria; phylum Desulfobacterota; class Binatia; order UBA9968; family JAJDTQ01; genus JAJDTQ01. Next base: position 845,979 of record CBDBFB010000003.1, on the reverse strand, counting down.
ACATGGGCTTCAAGATGAAGGAGATGCCCAACTTCGACGTCCACTCCCAGGCCGACGAGGAGCACAGCGACATGTTCCTGCCCGATCTCGAGAAGCACGCCACCGGCCCGCTGCAGGACAAGGCGCTGCGCGCCGTCAAGGAATCCATGGAGCTCATGACCATCTATCGCGCCGGCGTGCTGGAGGCCATGGAGCGCATACCGGCAGACGCGGGACGCTAGGCCCTCACCCGGCCTTCGGCCACCCTCTCCCAGAGGGAGAGGGGTTGTTTTGATTACTCGGAGAGGCTCCTGGAAGGAGACGCGGGATGGATGCGACGGTAGCACGGTACGACGAGGCGCTGAACCAATTGACCCGGGACACGTTCACCGTTCCCGAGGTCCGGGAGTTCTACGACACGCGGCTGACCGCGCGGCGGGCGCAGATCATCGCGCAGCAGTTCGGGCTGTTCGTGCGTGGCCGGCGCTCGGCCTGGGCTTACCTGATCGCGCGCTGTCCGCACATGGAGGTCAAGAAGGAGCTGCTCGCCCACGAGACCGAGGAGATGCTGTTCGACCCGCGTTGCGGCTCCGACCACTACACCCTGTGGGTGCGGCACGGCGAGGCCGTGGGCCTCAGCGCCGACGAGGTGCACCACGCGCAGCCGCTGCCCACCACCCGAGCGGCCATCTGCGGCTGGAGCTGGCTGGCCTTCAACCTGTCGTGGCTGGAGGGGCTCGGCGGGGTGGCGGTGCTGGAGAGGGTCAACCTGGACCCGATCATTCCCGGCGGGGCGCACCAGACCCGCGCCCAGGAGCGCTGGACCAAGGACCTCGGGCTGACCCTGGAGCAGCTACCCAATTTCAAGCTGCACCGCGAGGCCGATACCGACCACAAGGGGCAGACCATGGAGCTGTTGGCCAACTACGCCACGACGGATGTCGAGTGGGAGGGTATTCTGGAAGCCGCGCGGCAGTCGCTGGAGTTCTGGCAGGTGTTTCTCGGCGGCATCGGCCGTGCCATGGAAGGGGTCGAGTGACCGCGTCCGGTCGAGCCGAAAACACGCACGAAAGAGAAGGGGAGGAACCATGGCACGATTGAGGCATATCGCCATCGCCACCAAGGACCCGGAAAAGACCGCCGCGTTCTACCAGAAGGTGTTCGGTCTCAAGTTCGTCAAGAAGGTGCCGGACTCGCCTCGCGGCGGGGGCGTGTTCCTCTCCGACGGACACATCAACTTCGCTTTCCTCAACTATCCTTCGGACGAGGCCGCGGACATGGTGGGAGGGGCCGGCTACGAGGGGCTCCATCACATGGGGTTCCAGGTGGACGACCTCAAGGAGGCTAGTGCCAGGCTGGAGGGGACGGAGGCTGAACTGCTCGGCGACACCGTGGGGTCGCACCACAGCTTCTACTTCGAGCAGAAGGTCCGGGGTCCTCACGGCATCATCATGGACATGTCCACCCAGGGCTGGGACCTCGAGCCGCCGGAGGCCGCCCCCGCCGAAAAGAAGGCCTGAAGCTGTCCGCCGCGCGGGCCGTCAGACGCCGGTGGCCTTCATGGCGTCGGCGACGGCCTGCATCGCTTCCTCGGTAAGCTCCTCGGAAGGCCAGCGCGGGTAGCGCTTGATCCTGAAGCCCCGCGCCCGAAGCGCTGGCCCAGCCGGCCGACGGCGCGGCCGAAGTCGTCCGCCTTCTTCTGCAGCGGAATCGCCCGCTCGTAGTCTCTCTCCGCTCCAGGGCGTCCCACAGGGCCACGCAGATCTCCGGGATGGCGCTGGTCAGGGGCGGGATGGCGCCGCTCAACCCGTGGGGCGTGGCCGGCAGCAGGTCGATGCTGTTGCCCGACATGACCGCGAAGTCCTCCGGCATGGCCTCCAGATAGCCCATCAGCGGCCCCTGGCCGTAGTAGCTCGCCTTCATGCCGCACAGCGACGGTACTTCCTGCCGCAGAGCCTTGGCCGTTGCCGGAGTGAAGGCCCAGCCCGAGTACTTGACGTTGTCGTAAAGGAACAGCGGGGTGCCGTTGACCGCGGCCGCCACCGCCTTGTAGTGCGCGTTAATCTCCCACGGCGTGTGGTCGGTGTAGTAGTACGGCGGCACCACGGCTACCGCGTCCACGCCCAGGCCTTGTGAGTGTTGAGCCAGCCGGCAGGTGGTCTGCACGTCCGCGGCGCCGGCGTGCATGATCACCGGCAGACGTCCGCGCACCCGCTCCATCACGAATTCCGCCGTGGCGAGGCGTTGCTCCGTGGTCATGGCCGGCCCCATGCCGGTGGAACCCAGGACGAACAGCCCGTGCACGCCGGCGTCGATGTTGAACTCCAGCATCTCGCCGAGCACGTCGAAGTCCACCTCGCCGTCATCGTGGAAGGTGGTCAGGGTCGGAATGAAGATGCCGCGGAATCGGGGTTTCATGAAATGCCTCCATGCTGGCTGCTCTTCTCGTGGTGAGGGCCGGTGCCGGGTCTTCCGCAACCGCTCCCCCGTTCCCAAATCAAGAGGGGCATGCTCCCAAAGCCCGGAAGCATGCCCCTCCTCTTCGCTCGCTTGAGCCCGTCCCGTTACGGCTTCACGCTGATGTCCATGCCGTAGATGCGGGAATCGGCAAGGGGCTGATAATCGACCTTGTTGCTCATGCCCCACAGGAACTGCTGCCGCCACATGAAGCAGGCGGGCGCCATGTCGGTGATCAACTCCATGGCGCGGGTCAGGTGCTGATTCCGCTTCTCGGGATCGAACTCCTGCTGTTCCGCGTCAAGGGCCGCGTCGATGTCGGGATGGGAGAAGCCGATCCGCGGCGAGCCGCCCTTTCTGAAGTACTGGTGGAACGCCGAGCTCGGGTCAACGACGCCGCCACGGCCCATGTAGAAGAACGGCACCTTGCCCTTCTGGACGTTGGCCCAGAGGGTCGGCCATTCCGGCGTCCGCAGCTTGGCCTTGAAGCCCGCCGCGTTGAGCATCGGGATCATGGCCTCGGTCGCCTGCTTGTCCAGGACGTAGCGGCCGACAGGGGTCTGCAGCTCCACCTCGACGCCGCCGTCGGGGTAGCCGGCCTTGGCCAGCAGCTCACGCGACTTCTTGGGGTCGTAGGTGTAACGGGTCTTCAGGTTCGGGTTGTACCCCAACTGGCCGGGACCCAGGGGCCCGTCAAGCCGTGTCGCCTGCCCCTGAAGCAGCGTCTTGATGATCTTGTCCCGGTCGATGGCGTGACACACCGCCTGGCGCACTTCCTTCTTGTCGAAGGGCGGCTTGGGCTGCATGGCCAGGAACATGATCACGACGGAGTCGACTTTCACGATCTTGTGGTTCGGGGAGCTGTCCACGGTCTTGAACAGATGCGGCGGGATGAGCTGTGCGATCTGCACCTCGTCGTTCAAGAGCGCCGCCACCCGCTGCTCGGCCTCGCGCATGACCCTGAACACGATCTCGTCGGGAGCGTTGGGGTTCAGCTTGGCGGCCGGGTGATCGGGGCGCTTCCGGGTGACCATGCGCTGTCCGGGCACCAGCTCCACCAACTCGTAGGGGCCGCCGCCGTAGTGGAACTTCCTGTCCGCCGTCCTGGCGCCGTGCTCGTCATAGACCTTCTTGCTGGTGATGATGAGTGCATCGCAGAGGAAGTCCAGGAGCGGCGCGGTGGGCTTCTTGGTGGTGACCCGCACCTTGTGCTTGCTGATTGCGGTGGCCTCCTTGACCGGGCGGGCGACCGAAGCGATCTGCTTGGTCTGGGGGTCGTTCAGGACACGCCAGAAGGAGTGCACGATGTCATCCGCGGTCACCGGCGAGCCATCCTGGAACGTGTAGGTCGGGTCCAGCTCGAAGACCCAGTTGTTGGGGTCCTCGACCGTCCAGCTCTTGGCCAGTCCCGGCACCCACTTGCCGTTCTCCCAGTCGAACTTGCACAGCGGGCCGCTCAGCTCGGTGTAGATGCCGTAGAGCAGGGCGACGCTGTCCCCGTACGGGTTGTGCGTCTCCATGGTCTCGGTGGTGCCGATGCTGATACGCGTCTTCTTCTGCGCCAACGCCGTGGTGGCGAGGCACAGGGCCAGTCCGGCGACGAACAGCGCCAAGACAGTGGTCCGTAAACGATTTCGCATATTCCCTCTCCCTTCGAGTGGTTGACGATGGGCACCCGACTTCGGGTGATTCGGCGCTTCTACCAACGCACCGTGGTGTTGTCAACCGTGAATCCGGGGCTCCGGGATCCGCGTTTTCCCTCACAGCAGGGCCGCGGCGAGGCCGCCGGCTACCACCACGCCGGTGGCGAGCCAGCGGAACGCGGCCACCGAGACCCTCGCCCGGAGCCATGCGCCGGTGAAGTACCCGAGGGTAATGCCGGGCAGGCCGTAGAGCACGAACCACCAGACGGAGGCGGTGAGCAGCTCCATCTCCCAGTAGAAGGGCAGGGAGAACGCGGAGATCACCAGGAAGTAGGCGATCAGGGTGGCGCGGAAGCGGGCCGGTTCCCAGCGTTGCTTGAGACCGAACAGCACCAGCGGCGGGCCGGACACGGAGGTGCTGGCGGCGAGAAAGCCGGCGATCAGGCCGGTGCCGACGCAGGGCGCGAGCTCCCGCGAGAACGGAGGCCCGGGTTTCACCTGCAACAGCAGCGCCAGCGCGATCATCAGCAACCCGATGCCCCGCTGCAACGTGACCGTGTCCACCTCCCTCAGGACCAGGGCGCCCAGGGGAACCATCGGGGCGGAGCTCAGCAGGAGGGTGGCCAGGCGCCGCCGGTCGATGTCGCGGCGGAGCTGGATGATCTGGGCGGTGCCCAAGGGCAGGTAGAGAAGGACGATGCCGGGTACCACCACGGTAGCCGGCATCGCCGCCACGAGAGGCGGAACCGACAGGATCATCATGCCGGCCCCGGTGATTCCCTGCAGGCTCGCGGCCGACAGCACCACGGCGAAAGTGTAGAGTCCGGTCTCCCAGCTCATCCTCGTCCCGTTTCAGCCCGCGAAGTATCCCAACCCGCGAAGTAGCCTATCCTCCGAAGTATCCTACCCTGCGAAGTATCCTACCCTGCGAAGTATCCTACCCTGCGAAGTATCCTAGATGTCGGAGCCAGACGAAATGAAGCGGCAACGTGACTACCCATGCCAGCAGGGTGAGGGCCAGCAGCAGGCGGGTGGCGTGACCGATCCCCATCCCGGCCATTCGCGACGCCACCACCATGGGCGGCAGCTCGTAGGGGAAGGGCACCATGGACCAGTTGACGGCCTGCACCAGCAGCACGGTGGCCACCGGCCAGCCGCTGGCGGCGCTGATGTCCCTGGCCAGGGTGGCGGCAATGACCGGTTCGCCCGGGACCGTGGTGGCCATGCTGATGATCATGCCCACGGCGCTCATGGCCGCGAGATTGGAGAGGTCGTGGCCGGGCTGCATGGGGAGCCTGTCCAGCAGCCAGCCGGCCAGCAGGCCGCCCAATCCGCTATGCACCACCACCGATCCCATGCCGATGATGCCGCAAATGAAGAGCCACGGACCGAGATTGACCTTGCCGGTGAGGGAGGTGGCAGGGATGCATCCCAGGCGCGGCAGCAGACAGAGGATGCCCGCTCCCAGGGCGATCCAGGCGGGAGATATCCGGTGCCAGTGGTCCGTGACCCAGAGCGCCAGGGTCACGGACACGATCAGTACCAGGTTGCGTTCGGCCGCCGTCCACGGCGCACTTGCGGCCGGCGCCGGAGCCGGTTCGAGCCGGGCCGGGAAAAGGGCCGCGATCAGGAAGGGGAGCGCCACGATATTGACGATGCTGATGACCGGGAAATGCAACAGGAAAAATTGTCCGTAGGTGATCTCGATTCCGTGGATGCTCTCGGCCGCTCCCAGGAGCACGACATTGGGCACCGCCGCCGTCAGGATGCCGAAGCTCGGGAAGATGCTGCCGGCCGCTACGGCCAGGGTGACGCCGGTACGGCCTTTGCTGCCCGGACCGAACCCGAGCCGCTCCCCCAGGTTCAGGAAGATCGGCAGCATGACGAGCACCCGGCCCATGTTGGAAGGCATGATGAAGCCCATGAGGGCAGCGGTGAGTACGATACGCCAGAGCAACCCCCGGTAGGACCTGCCGAAGTAGCCGACCGCGGCGGTGGCGATGCGGGCGCCGAGGCCGGTGGCCTGCACCGAGGCGGCAATGATCAACCCGCCGAACACGAGCCACGCCGCGGTGGACTGGAAACCGGCGAAAACCACGTCCGGCGGGGCGGCGGCCACGGTCACGGCGAGGAAGCAGAAGATGACCGCGGTCAGGTACTCGGGTATGACGGCGGTGGCCCACAGCCCGATGCACACCACCGCGACCGCGGCCGCGGGCAGGATTTCCGCCGGCAACCCGGCGGGCGCCGGCGCCACGGCCAGCGCCACGCCGGCGGCGCAGGCAGCCGAAGCCGCCAGCCGATGAGGCGTCAGGGTCATTCGGCGTCGGGTTGCCGTTCGGGGGCCTGATCCGCGAACGCGGGCAATCCCATGCAGTTCTCGTGGATCCGGGCAAGGGTCGGGTAGCGGGCGAGGTCGACACCAAAGCGGCGCGAGTTGAACACCTGGGGCACGAGACAGATGTCCGCCAGCGTCGGCTGGTTCCCGAAGCAGTGGGTGCCGGTTCGCGAATCGTCCTTGAGCATGGCTTCCATGGCCGAAAAGCCCTCGTCGATCCAGCGCGCCGCCCATGCGGCTCTCGCGTCGTCGTCCAGGCCCAGGTCGTTCTCCAGGTACTGGAGGATACGGAGGTTGTTGATCGGGTGGATGTCGCAGGCGACCACCTGGGCCATTGCCCGGACCCACGCCCGGTCCACCGGTGCCGGCGGTAGAAGGGGCGGCTCCGGAAACCTTTCATCGAGATACTCCATGATGGCCAGGGATTGCGTGAGCACCGAGCCGTCGTCTTCCAGCGCGGGGACCAGGCCTTGGGGATTGCGCTCCAGAAAGGTGGACGCCCGCTGCTCGTTGCGGCGCAGGTGGACCGGCTGGAGGGTGTAGTCGATGTTCTTGAGCGACAGCGCGATGCGCACCCGGTAGGACGCCGAGCTTCTGAAGTAACCGTAGAGTTTCATGAGTCCTCCCGTCCTCCCCTGCGGACCGACGCACTTCCATCCGTTGGCATTCTTGTCCGCCCGCCAAAGGGGTATCCTAGCACGACACCCGCACCGGAGTTAAAGGAGCCGGATCGTCGTGCGCCGACAAGAGATGTTCCTTGAAAATTCATAGTTGCGTCGGACAAGCTTGTATGTTCCTATAAATAATCGTTATTGGTCGGAAACCTATGCCCAGCCGCAAACGTTCACATAATGTAGGGACGGCGTTGCATCGCCTGAGAAGGGAGAACGGTTGGACCCTTTCGACCGTGAGCGGCAAGACGGGCGTAGCCGTTTCCACCCTCTCCAAGATCGAGAACAACCAGACATCCCCGAACTACGACGTGTTGGTCCGGTTGTGCGAAGGCCTCGACCTGAATCTGGCCGAGTTCTTCGAAGGCGGAAGCTTCGCGACCTTCGCCCACGGATCACGGACCGTCAACCGGCTAGGTGAGGGCCACCGGCTCGGAAGCGCGGACTGCGAGGCCCTTGTGCTGAGCGGTGAACTGTCGACGAAGGCGTTGCATCCCCGAGTGGTCACGGTCGCGAAGGCGACGGACGAGGTCGTCGTGGCCGCGGCGCACGCCCACACCGGGGAGGAGTTCGTCTACGTTGTGACGGGGTCGGTGAGGTTCTATATGGAGCCGTACAGCATCATTGAGCTCAACGCCGGCGAGTCCGTCCACTTCGACGCGCGCATGCGCCACGGATGGGCCGCGGCCGGCGATGAGGCGGTGACGCTGGTGGTTGCGCAGACCGCGTTGGAAGGCAGTAGTACGGCACGAAGCTCGAGTTTGCCAATGGCGGACGGTGTTGAAAGGGGATCGCAATAGACCACGGGAGGAATACCCATGCGAGAGGCCCGAGTTGTCGATGCGGACTCCCATGTCATGGAAGTGCCGGAGACGTGGGACTACCTGGACGATGAGTTTCGCGACAGGCGGCCGCTGGTGGTGCGCGGGGAGGGGCTGGCAACTCACTCCCACATCGATGCCTGGTGGCTCATCGACGGGCAGATCCATCCCCGGTTGTGGGGTTCGGGCACGACCTTCAGCGGAACCCCGCTGGAGATGAAGTTCGCCCGGGACAAAATTTTCAACATCGGCAGCCAGGGACTGACCGACATCGACGCGCGGATCAAGGACCTGGACGCGTTCGGCATCGACATCCAGGTCATCTATTCCTCGATCCTTTTCCACCGCCTTACCGAAGACGCGAGGTTCGAGGCGGCGTTGATGCGGAGCTACAACACCTGGATCTCGCAACGCTGCGCCGAGCGACCGGAGCGCTTGAAGTGGGCCGCGGTGATTCCCATGCGCGACCCGGATGCCTGCGTAGCGGAGGTCCGTCGGGCGCGGGAGCTGGGCGCGGTGGGGCTCATGATCGGGGGCAGCGCCGGCCAGCGGCTGCTGCACCACCCTGACCTGTCGCCCTTCTATGCCGCCGCCTGCGAGGTGGACCTGCCGGTTTGCATCCATACGGGCTGGAGCGCGCCGGGCCTGACGCAGACCTGCGAGGACCCCTACGCCGCACTTATCCTCAGCTTCACGCTGCCGGTGCTGATGGGATTCTTCAGCATCCTGGGGGGCGGGGTGCTGGACCGTTTCCCGAAGCTTCGGGTGGCTTTCCTGGAGGCGGGTTCCGAGTGGATCCCGTACATGGTGGGGCGGATGGACCACTACCATCCGGTGGTGGCGATGCTCGGCAACCGTTCGAAGAAACTCCCCAGCGAGTATCTCAAGGAAGGGCGCGTGTACGTCACCTGCGAGGCGGAGGAGCCGCTCCTGCCGCAAGTAATCGATCTGGTGGGGGAGGACCAGATCCTCATCGAAGGGGATATCCCCCATGCCGAGGCTCGCGAGACCGGAATCGAGGAGCTCCGGGAACGCACCGACATCTCCGAGGCCGTCAAGCAGAAGATCCTGCGCGAGAACGGCCTGGCCTTCTACAATCTCTGACGATCCGCCCTGGTGGTTCCGGAGAGCGCATCCCGGTCGCTTGCGGGGCCGCGGTTCTTGATCTATAGCCCGCCGGGGAGAGCTTCTCGGCTCAGCTCCGCTTGATCACCCCGCTCGAGGTGAATCCTCCGTCCACCGGCAGGGTGATGCCGGTGATGTAACCGGACTGCGGCAACGCCAGGAACAGGGCCGCGTGGGCCACGTCCTCCGGCAGGGCGAAGCGGCGCATGGGAATGGCCCGGTCATACGCGCGGCGGGTTTCGTCGTCGTACATCTTGCGCGTCAGCGCGGTGTCGACGGGGCCGGGCGCCAGCGCGTTTACGGTCACCCCGGTTTCCGCCCATTCCAGGGCCATGACACGGGTCATGGTGATCATCGCGCCCTTGGTGGCGCCGTATGCCGTGCGCCCGGTGCCTCCCCGCATCCCGGAGATGGAGGCCATCGCGACGATTCGTCCGTAGCCCGCCTTTACCATGACCGCGCCGGCGGCCTGCATGACCAGGAAGCTGCCGGTGAGATTGATCGAGATCATGCGGTCCCATTCCTCGCGGGTGGTCTCCAGCGCGAGCTTCTCCAGCCCGATTCCGGCGAACGGCATCAGGATTTCCACCGACCCGAACCGCGCCGTCGTAGCCTGGATCAGAGCGTCCACGTGGGCGCCCTGGGTCACGTCGGTCTTGGCGAACAGCGCCGCAACGCCCTGTGCCGTCAGCTCCTCCACCACTTGCGAGCCGGCCTCTTCGTTGATGTCGGCGATGACGACGTTCGCCCCGGCTTCGGCCAGCAACCGGACGGTGGCGCGGCCGATGCCGTTGGCGCCGCCGGTGACGATGGCGGTGTGTCCTGTCAGCGAGTACATGTTGGTTCCTCCGCCGCTATTCGATGATACCAAGCTCGCGCCCCACTTCGGCGAAAGCCGCGATGGCGCGGTCCAGCTCTTCGATGTCGTGGGCCGCCGACATCTGGGCGCGGATGCGGTCCTGCCCCCGCGGGACCACCGGGAAGGAAAAGGCGGTCACCAGCACGCCTCGTTCGCGAAGTCCGTCCGCGAAGGCCTGCGCCAGCTTCGGGTCGCGCAGCATCAGCGGCACGATGGGGTGTTCGCCGGGCAGGAGCTCGAACCCCAGGGCGGTCATTTCCGAGCGGAAGTGGCGCGCGTTGCGCCACAGCCGGTCGCGCAGATCGGTGGAACCTGTCAGAAGGTCCAGCGCGCTCAGGCTCGTGTGCGCGATCACCGGTGCCAGGGTGTTGGAGAACAGGTAGGGGCGCGCGCGCTGACGCAGCCATTGGACGATCTCGGCGCGCGCCGAGACATAGCCGCCGGCCGCTCCGCCCAGCGCCTTGCCCAGCGTCCCGGTGAGGATGTCCACGCGCCCTCCGACGCCGCAGTGCTCGGGCGTGCCGCGGCCGGTGGCGCCGACGAAGCCCACGGCATGGCTGTCGTCGACCATGACCAGCGCTTCGTGTCTCCCGGCCAGGTCACAGATGGCCGGAAGGTCGGCGATGGTCCCGTCCATGGAGAATACGCCGTCGGTGGCGATCAGCCGGTAGCGGGCTTCCCGCGCCTCCACGAGCCGAGCCTCCAGTTCGGCCATGTTGGCGTAGCGGAACCGTTGCGCCTTGCACAGGCGCACGCCGTCGATGATGGAAGCGTGGTTCAACGCATCGGAGATGACCGCGTCCTCGGGGCCGAGGAGGCTTTCGAACAGACCCGTGTTGGCGTCGAAGCAACTGGGGAAGAGGATCGTGTCCTCCATCCCCAGGAAGTCGCTCAGGCGCTTTTCCAGCCGCTTGTGGGGGAGCTGGGTGCCGCAGATGAACCGGACCGACGACATCCCGAACCCGTACTCGCGCAACGCCTGCGTGGCGGCCTCGATCAGCCGAGGATGATTGGCCAGCCCCAGGTAGTTGTTGGCGCAAAGATTGACACAGGCGGCGCCGTTCTCAAGCGTGATCTCGCCCTGTTGCGGTGAGGCGATGACCTGCTCCTGCTTGAACAGGCCCTCGGCCTTGAGATTCTCGATCCTTGCGGCCAAGTCGCCGACGAAAGCGTGTGCCATGTGCCCGCGGCCCTGTTCATCCATGGGAGCGGCTCGGGGGTTAAGTCACGGCTCGCTCCGCGCGACCTCTTGCCAGACGTACAACGGCTCGATCTCGCCGGCTTCGATCTCGCGCATGCGCTGCTCGCTGACGGGATAGTTGAACTGGGCGTTGCGAAACCTTACGCGCGCGTCGCCGTGACGCTTGACGTATCCCTTGATCCGCTCCAGGTCCTCCTCCGTCAACTCGAGGTCGTGGAAGCGTTCCAACTGGTCGGCGCCGTGTCGCAACTCGTCGTTCAGGACCACTTTCATGGCCTCGGCCACCCGCCGTTCGAGCTCGCCGCCCTTGATCCGGCTCAAGGCGAAGAACGTGCCCGAGCCGCCGCCCTCCAGCACCCCTTCGTCCCCCACCAGGGCTGCCCAGGGCGCCCCCTCCGCCGCCAGCTCGTCCGCGATGGCCTTCTTCTCACGGGACAAACGGATGCTGGCCTCGTTTTCGGGGAGGGTCGGATCGGGATTGAAGATGTCGTAGCGGCGCAGCTCGCCGATGAAGGGCTGCTCGCCCGTGAACCACGCCAGCACGTCGTGGCACATGACGTAGTGGTTGGTTTCCTCGTGAAGTTTCTCCAGGGTCTCCAGGTAGGTGTGCCGGTCCACCGTGACCCCCAGCCATCCCAATTGATTGGCCAGCAGGCCGCCCAACTGGTACACGCGGGTCAGCTCCCGGCCGGTCTGCTGTCTCAGAAACCGGATGTGGTCTTCCCTGGGCCGCGTCCGGCTGAAGTAGGTGGTGGCGACCTCCGCTTCCCCCGCCGCGCACTTGCCCAGCAGCACGCCGACCTCCCGCGCCGCCCGTTCACCCATGTTCTCCTGCGAATCCGCCACTGCGGCGCCTCCTCCGAACGCCCGGCCGGCAAGGCCCGTCGCGCTCGCGCCCGCCATGCGGGGCCGCGTCCGGCTCCGTCGGGCGGTCCCTCCATCAGAGCCCGTAAAACGCCTTCGGGTTGTCCGCCAGGATCTTCTCGACGACGCGGGCCGGGACGTCCTCGCGCTCCCGCATCACGTCCACCAGGCGCGGCTCGTTGGCGGGGTCGGTATGGCCGTAGTCCGAGCCGATGAGGAGGTTGTCCTCGCCGGTGTAGTTGAGCAGGTAGGGCAGGTCCTCGTCCGCCTCGCAGGCTACGTAGATGCGGTAGTCCTGGAACAACTCCACGTTGCTGTCGTGCTTCCACCTGGGCCGCTGTATGCCCCTCCGGCCGCCCATGTTCACGGCCCGGGACTCACGCCGCAGCAGGTGGATGAGATAGGGGATCCAGCTCGCCTTGGCCTCGATGAAGCCGAAACGCAGACCGGGATACCGTGCCGGCAGGTGGTTGGCGATGAGGTCCCGGAACGCGAACAGGGGCACCACCACTTGGTTGCCGAAGACCGAGCTGGTGGCCAGGTCGAACAGGTTGAGCAGGGTCCGCGAGCCTGATCCGGTATGGATACAGATGGGCAGGTCGAGCTTCTCGGCCTCTTCGTAGAGGGGGAAGAAGTAGGGGTCGGCGACGCTGCGGTCGCCTTCGAGTCCCCTCAGTGAGACCCCTACCGCGCCGGTGGACTTGGCCTTCCGCATCTCCTCCAGGGAGGCGTCCATGGAGTGCAGCGGCGGCACCACCACCCAGCGGAGCCTCCCGCCGGACTTGGACCACACGTCCGCCATCCAGTCGTTGTAGGCGCGGCACAGGGCGGTCTCCAGCTCCGGGTCGTCGGTGAGGTAGATCAGGAACAGGGTCGGATAGATGACCTGTACGTCCACGCCCAGCTTGTCCATGTCCGCCAGCCGCGCCGGCACGTCGGTGATCTCCCGGCAGGCGATGAGCACGTCCTGGCGCCGGCCCTGGGCCTTGGAGCGGGACGGCGTCACGAGCCGGAAGCCGCCCCGGCCGGCGGGCTTGGGAAAGAGGTTGCCGTCGATCAGCCACAGGACGTTGATGTCCGCGTACAGCGTATCGTCCGGCACCTCGGTCATCACCGGCCGGCGGGGATACATGGAAGGCTCCATGAGCTCCCACATCCCCTCCGACTCGGATATGTGCGTGTCAGCGTCGATTACACCCGGCATGTCGTCCTCGTTCGGTTATCGCCGCCCGCGCGGAGCCGGGCGCCTGCCGCACTACTTCTTGAGTGCCTTGCGGATGGCGTCCGCCTCTTTTTCCACGTGGGAGACCACGTTGTTGGCCGATTTCACCGCAGCCGCCGAGTCGCCCGGGTCGATGGGGACGCCGCTCTTCTTGGCCCAGTCCGTGAACACCGGGTCATTCATGGCCTTGACCACGATCTCCTCCAGCTTCTTCGCCCGGTCGGGAGGGACGCCCGGGGGTAGGGCCACCAGTCGCAGGATGCTGCTCAGGTATCCCAGGCCCAGCTCCTTGGAGGTGGGCGTGTCCGGACAGGCCCAGGAACGCTGCGCCGCCAGGTGGACGATGCAGCGGAGATGGCCGTCCTTCGCCAGCGGCCCCACCGTGGAGTGCTCGCTCGGGTTCAGCCAGGTGACGAAGTCGCCGCGCATCAGCCCGGGCACGCTGTCTCCGGTTCCGCGGTAGCCGGTCACCAGGTCGAAGCGCAGGCCCAGGTTCTTGGCCGCCAGGTAGGACGGCAGCCATCGCCCGGTGCCGATCCCCTCGACGCCCCAGGGCAGGCGGTCGAGCTTCTTGAGGTCGTCCAGGGTCTTGTGCGGGGATTTTCCGGACACGAAGATCGTATAGGCGTCGCTCCCCATGCGGGCGATCCACTGGTACTTGTTCAGGTCGTAGCCGGGGTTCTTCGCGGCGGTGATGGTGGGCGGGATCAGGCCCAGGAGGTCGAGGAGCCCTGCCGTGTGGCCGTCCGGCTTGGACCGGTACAGGTAGATGGCGCCGCGCCGCCCGCCCGCGCCGGTGACGTTCTTGACGATGACGCGAATGCCCTTGGGCAGATACTTGTCGAGGCTGCGGGCCAGCGCCCGGCTCATGGCGTCATAGCCTCCGCCCGGCGGAAACTGCACCACCCAGTTGATGTTCTTGCTGGGGAAGTCGGCCTGTGCCGGCGCCGCCGCCAGCGCGAAGGCTGCCAGGAAGAAGAACACACCGGTGACACGGACGATCGCTTTCATGAGTTACCTCCTCTTCGTTCTCTCAGGCATCCACCTTGACGTTCAGTTCCATTACGCCGATCTTCTCGATCTCGCCCCTGAGCTTGTCGCCGTCCAGCAGCGTGTGAACCCCGGCCGGCGTGCCGGTGGTGATCAGGTCGCCGGGCCTCAGGGTCACCACGCTCGACAGGAAGCGGATGTGGTCCCGGACGCCGCAGATCATGTCGCTCGTGTGGGCCGTCATGACCTGCTCGCCGTTGTGCCAGGCGCTCAGGGAGAGGTCCTGGGGCTCGGGGACCTCGTCCCGGGTGACGATCCAGGGCCCCACCGGGCTGAAGGTGTCGAAGCCCTTGCGGATGTTGCGAGTGTTCTGCTTGCCGCGGCCCCAGGGGTCCCGCTGGCTGATGTCCCAACAGATGGTGTAGCCGAAGACGTAGTCCAGGGCCTCCTCCTCGGTGACCTTGCGCGCGGTCTTGCCGATGACCACGCACAGCTCGCACTCGAAATCCACGTCGTGGGAGACCTTGGGGATGATCACCGTGCCGCCGGGGCCGATGATGGACGACACCGGCTTCAGGAAGTCCTGCGACATGTGGTCGTCCTTGTCGGGCAGCTCCTGGTGGCCGCCGCCCATGCGCGTCTCCATCTCCTTCCGGTGGTCCATGTAGTTGGCCGCTGCCGCCCACAGCGAGGTAGGGTTGTCGATGGGCGCCCGCAGGGTCACCTGGTCCAGCGGCGTGGCATCACCCGACCGGACGCATTCGTCGACACAGGCCGGGGCGTCCGGGTTGCCGGTCATCGCTTCGATGACCTGGACCATGGTGTAGCCGTCCTTGAGGATCCCGGCCGCAACCATGGCCGCGCCCACGGGATAGACCTTGCCGTCCGCCACCACCCCCGCCTGTCTGTCGTCGTAGGTGCAGAATTTCATGCGTTGAAGTCCTCCATGCTGGAATCGTTGCCTTATAACACAACGGGCGAGGGGTGGGACAGGGGAGTTGGGCTCGGCGCGCCGGGCTTGACACCCGCGCCGAAATGTTCGATCCCGGTGGCGTCCCCAGCGGCTCACACGACTGGAGCGGGAGGTCGACCATGAAGACGCGTATCCGGCACATCGCCCTCAACACCGAGAACTGGGACCGCATGGCACGGTTCTACCAGACGATCTTCGGTATGAGGAAGATCACCACCGGCATGACCGACGAGAAGGGCAACTACAACCCCAACCGCGGCCACATCAGCGACGGCGTCATCGGCTTCGCCATGCTCCAGAAGCATCCCGGGAACCAGTCCGGGCTGGATCACTTCGGCTTCGAGGTGGAGGAGATACCGGTGGTGCTGGAGCGCATGCGCAACGACTATCCCGACCTGCTGGTCGCCAAGAGCCTTCTCCACGTGCCGTTCTCGGTCTCACGCGGCACCGACCCTTGCGGCACCCAGTACGACATCTCGCAAAAGGGCGTGGCCAAGGTCCGGGAGGGCTATCTGGAGGACGGCTGGGACCAGCCGCGCCGGATCGGCCATATCTCCATCCGCTCGAAGCACCCCGAGCGGGTCGCGGAGTTCTACCACAACGTGTTCGAGCTGGACGTCGGCGAGACGCCGGGACCCGACGGCAGCTTCCGGGTCACCGACGGCAAGGTGGAGTTGCTGGTGCGCCCGTGCAACAACGCCCTGTACCGTGGCATGCGCGAGGGTCTCGACCACATCGGCTTCGTCGTGGAAGACCTGGAGCGCACCCTGAAGGACATCGAGGAGCTGAGCGAGACCGACCCGGAGTCGGCGCCCGCCAACCTGGACGCCGGCCGCTTCGGCGCCATGACCCGGGCGGACCTGGAGGGCTGCGTCATCGGCCAGTACGCCATGGCCGACCCCGACGGCATCCTGCTGGATCTCACCGAGCAATAGATCATTGACGGGCCTCCGCGGGTGTCCGTGCACCCTCACCCCGGCCCTCTCCCTCTGGGAGAGGGTGGCCGAAGGCCGGGTGAGGGCGCCCCAATGACCCTGATCCTGCCGTTCCTTCCTTATTCCCGGCTACGCCGCGCTGCTCAGGAACTCCGCCAACCGTTCCCCGATCACGTACACCGTGGAGTTGGTATTGGCGCGCACCACCTCGGGCATCACCGAGGCGTCGGCCACCCACAGGTTGTCCAGCCCGTGGACCCGCAGACGCTGGTCCACCACCGCGGCGGGGTCGCCGGCGGGCCCCATCTTGCAGGTGCCGCTGGCGTGTTGATAGCTGTCGTAGGTCGAGCGCGCCCAGGTCGCCCAGTCCTCGTCCGGCGCGGGGTTGCGCAACTCGCCGTAGAACTCCCGCATGGGTGAGGTCCGGGTCAGGTCGCGGATGAACTCCATGGCGGCGACCATCTTCTCCACGTCCGCGGGGTGCTCCAGCAGCCCGGTCTCGACGGCCGGGAAGTCCTTGGGGTCGGAGCTGTTGAGGCGGATTCGCCCGGGCGCCTCTTGCTCCAGCAGTTGCGCGGAGAGGGGGAGCAGAGAGCCGACGTCCTGGATTTTCGTGGGCGGGCGCAGGGTGACGCTGAAGTCGCCGTGGTCCAGGCCGGCGGAGCTTCGGGCCATGAGCCGGAGCCTCGGCAGGGTCCAGTCCACCTCGAATTCCCTGGCGGCCGCGAACGTCATGTGGATGGAGGCATGGTCCTGGAAGTTCCTGCCCACGCCGTCCAGCGCATGGGTGACCTCGATGCCGAGCGCCTCCAGCTCCGCGGCCGGACCGATGCCCGACAAGAGCAGGACCTGCGGGCTGCGGTAGGCGCCGGCCGCCAGCACCACTTGGCCGGCGGTGTCGGTGTGGACACTTCCGTCCTTCTCATAGCGCACGCCATTCACCCGACTGCCCGACAGCGTCAGGCCCAGCACCGGCGCTTCCGACTTGATGGTGAGGTTGGGACGCCCTCGCGCCGGGTCGAGATGGCTCACCACCGCGGATTGGCGCACGTCGTCCTTGATGTTGCAGACCCCCGGGCCCACGCCCACGGGATCGGGGAGGTTCGTGTCGGGCAGGCGCGGGATGCCCATCTCGGCGGCGCCGTCGATATAGGCCCGGACCACCGGGGCGAGCTCCGAGTCCAGGCCGAAGGGGCGCTTGACGTAAACCGCTCCGGCGTGGCCGTGGTCGGGGTCGTCGGGAAAGTCCTGGTCCGCTTCGATGCGTTTCAGCACTTCATGGACCGTGTCCCAGGACCAGTCGGGATTGCCGGCCGCCACCCACCGCTCCATGTCGTGGCGGAGCGGCCACACCCAGCCCATGGCGTTGACGGACGAGCCCCCGCCCATGATCTTCCCGGCCATGGGGTAGAACAGGCTTCCGTCGATGGGCCGCTCGACGGCAAACGTGTCGATGTGGGGACTCTCGAGCCAGAGGCGGTCCCGGCCGCTGGCCAGCCGCACGTTATCCGGCGCCGGCCGCGGATCGGAAGCGGCCTCCAGCAGCAGCACCTTGCGGCGTGGGTCCTCGCTCAGCCGCGCGGCGGCCACGCAGCCCCCGGAGCCGCCGCCGATGATGATGACGTCGTAGTGATCGGACATGGGTTCCTCCTTCGGACGGCCTTCAAGGGCATATTCGCACAGGAACTGGTAGCGGCGCCACGACCGTGTACCCGCACCGCGCCGCCGGCCGCGTTGCTCTTCCTCGCGTGGTGCCCGCCACAAGGGGCGACCGCCGGTCGCCCCTACAAGTCATCGCGCCTTGCCGGCAACAAGTAATCCTGCGCAGATTGGTAAAGAATTACGTGGGACAGGACACTACCCCGCGCTGCCCAGGAACTCCGCCAGCCGTTCGGCGATCACGTAGACCGTGGCGTTGGTGTTGGCGTGGGTGACCTCGGGCATGATCGAGGCGTCGGCCACCCACAGGTTGTCCAGCCCGTGGACGCGCAGGCGCTGGTCCACCACCGAGGCGGGGTTCTCCGCCGGCCCCATCCTGCAGGTGCCGGAGGCGTGGTGGTAGCTGTCGTAGGTGGAGCGGGCGAAGGCCGCCCAGTCCTCGTCGGGCGCCGGGTTGCGCACCGCTCCGTAGAACTCGCGCATCGGCGAGGTCCGGGCAAGGTCCCGGAGGAACTCCATGGCCGCCACCATCTTCTCCACGTCCTTCGGGTCTTCCAGCAGTCCTGTCTCCACAATGGGGAAATCCCTGGCGTCCAGGCTGGGGAGGCGGATCCGTCCCGACGCCCCTTGCTCCAGCAGTTGAACGGACAAGGGCAGAAGTGTGCCTACGCCTTCGATCCTGGTGGGCGGCCGCAGCGAAGCGCTGAAGTCGCCGTGATCCACGCTCGGGGAAGTCCGTGCCATGAGGCGAAGCCTCGACAGGGTCCACGCCACCTCGAAGTCCATGGCGGCCTCGAAGGTCACATGGACGACGGCGTGGTCCTGGAAGTTTCCTCCGACGCCCTCCAACCCGTGCGTCACCTCGATGCCCAGCCGTTCCAGCTCGGCGGCCGGGCCGATACCCGACAGCATGAGCACCTGGGGGGTGCGGTACGCACCCGCGGCCAGCACCACCTGGCCCGCGGTGTCCGTGTGGATTTGGCCGTCCTTCTCGTAGCGCACGCCGTCCACGCGGCTGCCGTTCAGGGTCAGCCCCAGCACCGGCGCATCGGCCTTGACGGTGATGTTCGGCTGCCCCCGCGCCGGGTCGAGATGGCTCACCACCGCGGACTGGCGCACCCCGTCTTTGATGTTGGAGACCCCCGGTCCTACGCCGACGGGGTCGGGGATGTTGGTGTCGGGGAGGCGCGGCAGGCCCATTTCGACGGCGCCGTCGATGCAGGCCCGGACCACCGCGGACAGGTCCGAATCCAGGCTGAAGGGACGCTTGACGTAGACCGGCCCGGCGCGACCGTGGTCCGGGTCGTCCGGGAAATCCTGGTCCGCCTCGATGCGCTTCAGGACCTCGTGGACCGTTTCCCAGGACCAGTCGGGATTTCCCGCCGCCACCCATCGGTCCATGTCGTGCCGGGTCGGCCACACCCAGGCCATGGCGTTGACCGACGAGCCCCCGCCCATGATCTTTCCCGCCAGGGAGCGGAACGGGCTGCCGTCGACGGGCCGCACGACCGGGACCATGTCGACGTAGGGGGTCTCCAGCCATACGCGATCGCGGGCGCTGGCCAACCGGATGGCTTCCGGGATCGGTTGCGGGTCCGGCGCGGCCTCCAGCAGCAGCACCCTGCGGCGTGGGTCTTCGCTGAGCCGGGCGGCGGCGACGCAGCCGCCCGAGCCGCCGCCGACGATGATGACGTCGTAGCGATCGGACATGGGATTCTCCCTGGAAGTTTCGCGCCGCGACGTGGCCTCCACTTCCCGCTGTACGGCGGCGCAGCCTCCGCCCCCTCTCCCTCTGTGCGGCGACGCCGCCCTCCGGCCCCCTCTCCCTCTGTGCGGCAGCGCAGCGTCCGGCCCCCTCTCCCTCTGGGAGAGGGTTGGGGTGAGGGTGCTCGCAACCCTGCCGGGCTACTCTTTCGGCACTGCCGCGCGAGCGAGGGCGCCCGCATCCTCGAGCTCTGCCACGTTCCGGCAGGCGTATATCAACTCCCTAACCGCCGCCTTCCCCAGCATCGGGTCCGCGAGAGCGTGCACCTTTGCGTCCATGTCTTCGTCCGAGAGCGGGCACTCGAGGCTTCCCGATGCCTGCTCCACGACCTCCTCCACGGCACGGCCGTCCTTGAGCTGTATGGTGACCACGGCGCCGGCTTCCCGGATATTCCCGTCCACCACCGCGGAGACCCGGTCGCGCACGGTGGTGACCCGTGGATCCTGCACCACCTCGTCGGTGAACTCGGCGACGCCGACCCGCCCGAGCACCAGCGCGGCTCCCACCGCGTGGTACACGCTGAACTTGCCCTGGAGGCCGGTCTGCGGGGTTTTGTTCCCGGTGAGCTCCAGCACCAACGGGTGGACCCGCAGCTCCACGGATTCGATCTCCTCGCCCGTGAGGCCGTGCCGGCGCTTCAGGCTGATGCAAGCGTCCAGACTGGGGTGGATCACGACGCCGCAGGGGTAGGGCTTGTAGGTGTTGAGCAAGGTCTCGTAGCTTTCGCCGAGGCCGTCGCAGATGGCGGCGTAATCCTGTTTCGTCGACAGCACCCGGGCAAAACCGCGCGGCGCCTCGATGGCGCGCTCGGAGCCGCTGAGTCCCTCGGCGGCCAGCAGTGCGGCGGCGAGGCCGTTCTGCGCCGCCCGTCCGATGTGGAAGGGTTTCAGCATGGTCCCGAACATCTCCCGCAGTCCCGCGGCCTGCGTGGCGGCCCCGGCCAGCGCCCAGCACATGCGCTGCACGTCCAGTCCCAGCAGGCGGCCGGCGGCGGCCGCGGCGCCGAAGATCCCGGCGGTGCCGGTGATGTGCCAGCCCACGTCGTAGTGGTCCGGGTAGACGGCGTTGCCGATGCGGCACTCCACCTCGACCCCGAGGACCAGCGCGTGGAGGAACTCCCTGCCGGACACGGACCGGTGCTCGGCCAGCGGCACCAGCGCCGAGGCCACCGGCCCCGCGGGATGGATGATGGTCTGCAGGTGGGTGTCGTCGAAGTCGAACACGTGGGAGCCGATGCCGTTGAGCAACGACGCGTGCAGCACGTCGACTCGCTCCGTCCGACCCAGAACCGAAGCCTGCGGCTGTCCCATGAAGGGCTCCAGGGCTCGCAGCGTGATGTCCACGGATTCGTGGCCCGATCCCCCGACGGCGCAGCCCATCCAGTTGAGGAGCGTGCGCGCGGCCTCGCCGCGCACGGCATCGGGGACGGTGTCGAAATCCGACTCGCAGACCCACTGCGCCAGTCGCTTGGTTACTTCCGTCTCGGGTGTGCTCATGGACAGGGCTCCGTATTCGTCCGCCACAGGATGCTTGACAACTTACCGTGGTGCCTTCAATGTTGGTGGGTGTCGCGTGCTCGGAGACGGGACACTCGGGCAATGTTACCCTGAAACGATGGAGGTTAGAAATGGACTGTGTAGACGCTGACGGCCATGTGGAAGAGTGCCTGGAGACTTTCGACGACAAGTACCTGGACCCCAATTTCCGCGGCCAGCGGCCCCGGGTGGTGGGGGTGGACGGCATGGCCTACTGGATGATCGACGAGCAGCTCTTCCCGCGCCGGGTAGGGCGGGGCTGCAACAACCTGGGCACGCCCCTGACCATCAACGGCGAGCTGGCGAAACACTCGGTGGGCAAGGTGGACAGCGTCGGCAGCCAGGAGCTGACCAACATCCCCGAGCGGCTCGCGATCATGGACGAGGAAGAGATCGCCGTGCAGGTGGTTTACACGACGCTCTTTCTCGCCTATCCGCTGACCGACAACGTTCCCCTGGCCACGGCTCTGTGCGACTCCTACAACCGTTGGCTGGGTGACCGGTTGAGCGGCAACGACCGCATCAAGTGGGCCGCGGTGGTGAATCTCGACGACGTGGACGGCGCCGTGCGCTCGGTGAACGAGGCAGCGGGGCTGGGAGCCGTGTCCGTCATGGTGCTGGGAACCGCCGGAGACCGGCTGCTGGACGACGACGCGCTGCTGCCTTTCTACGAGGCGGTGGAGGGAAACAACCTGGCGCTGGGTGTCCACGTGGGCTGGTCCTGCCCGTCGGTGAACAACCTCTACTCGCACATCTATCCTTCGGGCGTCATCGCCTTCCACATGCCGGTGCTGATGGCGTGCACCTCGCTCATCGCCGGCGGCATCCTGGACCGGTTCCCGGCCATGCGCGTGGTGTTCCTCGAGGCCGGCTGCATGTGGGTGCCCTTCATGCTCGACCGGCTGAAGCACCGCTACGAGAACCAGGGCGAGCTGCTGCTCAAGTTCATCCCCGAGTGCGTGCCGAAACAGGCGCTGCCGGCCATGGACTACGTGGAGAAGGGCAACCTCTTCTTCAGCGCCGAGATCGAGGATTCTTTGCTGCCGCACGTGATGGCCGAAGTCGGGCAGGGACAGATCGTCATGGGGACGGACATGCCCCACGGCGACCGGGAGCGCTTTGCCGCGCGGATGCTGCGGGAGCGCACCGACATCTCGGATGCCGACAAGGACGCGATCCTGGACGGCAACCCCAGGCGGCTGTACGGGCTGTAGGAAGGCCGGCATGGCACTGAAACCACCCACCGGGGCGACCTACGGCTGGCGCGCGCGCATCGGTTTCGTAACTCCCAGTCCCGGCCACGAGAACAACGGCTACGAGTTCTATCTGATGGCCCCCGACGGGGTCACCATCGTGATGACGTCGCTTCACGTCACCCAGCTCACGCAACAGCAGTACGACGACGCGGTGAGCCGCATGGACGCGGCGGTGAAGGAGTTGGAGGACCGGCGGGTGGATTCGATCATCCAGGCCGGGGTGCCGCTGGTGGTGACACGGGGGTGGGGCTTCGAAGAGAAGCTTCTGGCCGAGGTGGCGCGCCAGACCGCCATACCCTTTGCCACGGACATCGGCGCCTGCATCCGCGCCATGCGGGCCCTGGGCATGGCCCGCGTGGTGATGCTCACGCCTTTCGACGATGTCATGCACCGGCTGCTCGCCGAGTACGTGGGGCACGCGGGCATCGAGGTGGCGGCCACCCGCTCCCTGTGGCCCTCCGACGAAGCCGCCATGTCGCGCCGCTACGGCGTCTCTACCATGCCCCTGGCGGAGATCTACCACGCCGCCAAGGATCTCTATCTCTCCACTCCGGCCGCCGACGGCATCTGGATTACCGGCGCCCTCATGCCCAGCGTCGCCATCATCGACAGCCTGGAGCGGGACCTCGGCACAACGGTGGTAACCAGCATGCAGGCCATGATGTGGGCCGGCCTCGGCCTGGCGCGCGTCAAGGCCGAGGTCGCCGGCTACGGGCGCCTGTTCGAGCATCCATACGCCGCGAAAACGTAACGTTTCTGAACGTCTGTCGGTAGACGGACCCTTCCCATTCCTGCATTTCGCGGGGCAAAAGTATATCGATACCTATCTGGCTTAGATAGATAAATATAGATTTCTCTTTCCTTTTATCGGCATAAAGGATATATATCTATATCCTTTAAGGATGGATGGAGGTGACTCACTCATGAGCGTGAAGGCAACGGTCAAACGGCAATACATGCGGATGGTTGACAGGGCCGTCGGGCAGATCGGTGGCCTGCAGATACCTCCAGAAGGATGGCTGACCACCATGCGCAAGGCGCTCGGGATGTCCGTGCCGCAACTTGCCCGCCGCGCCGGAGTGACCAAGGCCGCGATCTATCAGGCGGAGCGTCAGGAGCGGGAGCGTGGCATAACCATCAGGCAGATGGAAAAACTGGCCGACTCGCTTGATGGGCGCTTCGTCTATGCCATTGTGCCGGCTCACGGCGAGATTCGCGATCGTTTGCGAGTCCAAGCACGTGCAAAGGCGGAAGGCATCGTCCGCCGCACCAGTTCCCATATGGCCTTGGAGAAGCAATCGCTGACAAACGAGCAGATCGTTGAGGAGGTGGAGCGACTGGCTGACAGGCTCGTCCACGACATGCCGCCGGACTTTTGGGACCAGCAATGACGTCCGACGAACCCGAAGGTGCAACGCCCCTCGGTCCGGATGAGATGACCGGCTTGAAGTTCCGCCATGTCACGACACGCGGCGAGTTGAATGAGTTGGAGCAGGCCAACATCCAACAGGGCTTGCTCTGGCTCGGTCGGCAAAGAGGCAGCGATATCCTTGACGACGATTTTGTCCGCACGCTCCACAAACGGCTATTTGGCGATGTGTGGGATTGGGCAGGAACCTTCCGGCTGCGCGAGACGAATATCGGTGTCGACCCAGCTCACATCGCGGTGCAACTCCGCATGCTCTTGGGCAACGCCCGAGTTTGGGCAGAACTCGGTGTCTACACTCCGTTGGAGGCGGCGGCGCGGTTTCATCATCGCATGGTCGAGATACATTTGTTCCCCAATGGCAATGGTAGGCACGCCCGCATAGCGGCTGATCTCTTTCTCAGGCGCTATTTTGACCACCCTCCCATCGAATGGGCGAGCGGCTTCGACCTGCAAGCCGACAACGCGCGCCGCGACGCCTACATAGACGCCTTGAGAAAAGCGGACCGCGGTGAGTTTGACCAACTCTTGGAGTTTGTAGGATTGCGGGGATGATGGCCTGTGCTTTATAGCAGGGAAAGAAGGTTAGGAGGACAATCAAACGGACCTTTCCAGCCGCGGCACCACCTTCTCGGTGAGCAGCCGGATGGAGTTGATGACCTGCTCGTGCGGGATCTGGCCGCCGTGGTTTACGTCCACGATGAGTCCCGTCATTCCCATGCGCTCGCGGAACCCCTGGATGCGCTCGATGACCGATTCGGGTGAGCCGAAGATGACGCGGTTGCGCAGGAACTCGTCGTAGTCTTCCAAGTACCTTCGAGCCTGGGCCACGCGGTCGGCGGCGTTCATGGCGGTGGCTTCGGCGATGACGCGGTGGAGGTCGTGCTCCACGCTGGCCCTTGGCGTCTCCCGCGCCAGGCTTTCCGATTCGGCGATGAAGATGGGGACGCGCACGTGGATCTCGGGTGGTCCGGCGTGGCCCGCGGCCCGCCACTCGTCGCGGTAGATCTGCAGGCGGTCCTCGTAGTAGTCGCCCATGAACCACAGCACGACGTTGAACCCCCGCCGGGCGGTGGCGGCAAACCCTTCGGGGGTGCGCACGGCCATGTAGATCGGAGGATACGGCTTCTGCAACGGCCGCGGCGAGATGCTGACGTCGTGGTACGAGTAGTAGTCGCCCTCGAAGGAGAAGGTGTCCTGGGTGAAGGCGCGCATGACGATCTCGAACGATTCGGTAAACCGTGCGGTGCTTTCCGAGTAGGGGATGTTGAAGCCTTCGTAGAACTTGGGGATGCTGCTCCGGCCGACGCCGAAATCGAACCGCCCGTGGCTCATGTGGTCGATGGAGGCCACCTCTTCGGCGATGCGCAGGGGGTTGCCCAAGGGCAGCACCTGCACCGCCGTGCCGATGCGCACGCGCTCGGTGCGCGCGGCGACGGCGCCCGCCACCGCCATGGAGGAAGAGAGGACGGAGGCATGGGGCCGGAAGTGGTGCTCCACGATCCAGATGGAGTCCAGCCCCATGGCCTCGGCGGCGTCGATCTGTGCAAACATTTCGTCGAAGGCCAGGGTCTGTCCCTGGTCCTTGCGTACGTGACAATCAACCAGTAGCCCGAACTTCATTCAAATCATTCCTGTCCTGTTTCCGGAGCATCCGTCTCCGGTAAGCGAATCCGCGCGAGCGCAGGGCCGCGAGATGGCGCCCTGCCTCGTTCCGGAGCGCGGTTCTTCCGAACACCGCCCCTACGCTGCCTGCAGATCCTTGTAGTGGGCGTCCTTGGAGATGGGCGCCAGCCCGCTGGCGATGACCGACCAGTTGTCTCCGGCGTCGTCACTGCCATAGACGTCCCCGTTGGTGGTGGCGGCGAAGACCGAGACGTCGTCGCCGGCCGCTTCCAGGCAGAGCGCCTCGATGCTTGCCTGCAGCCGGTGCGGGAGCCCGTTGGTCAGGATCTCCCACGTGCTCCCGCCGTCCTTGCTGCGGGAGATGCGCGCTTCGGCCGAACCGGTCTTGCGCCATTGTCCCGGGCTGTACTCGGCCGCGCTCAGGAACATCAGGTCGGGCCGTTGCGGATGGAGCACGCACCCGTCCGGATAGTTGCCGATTTCCGACGGGCGGGAGAACCATTCCTCGAAGTTCTTGCCGCCGTCGAGGGACACGTACAACCCGCGCCCGGTGACGACGTACAACCGGTCGCCGTCTTCCGGGTGGATCACCAGCCGGTGCGCGTCCTCATAGATGCCGTGGAGCTGCTCGAAGGACTCGCCGCGGTCCGTGCTCCTGAGCAGTCCGCCCACCTCCACGCTCACGTACACGGTGTCGGGGTCGTGGGGATCGAAGTTGATGTGCTTGGCATGGGCGATGTGAGGCGGCGCCGGGAAACTCCAGTCGGGCACGCTGGGCACCGACCGCAGCGCCGGCAGCTCGGTCCAGTGCCCGCCCAGGTCATCGCTGCAGAACAGGTGCGCGGGCTCGGTGCCGCAGTACAGCCGGGTGCCCCCGTTGTTCCTGGAGGAGGCGACGCTGTAGACGTCGTTGGAGGTGAGTCCGTTCTCCCGCGCCTCCCAGGAGGCGCCCTGGTCGGCGCTCACGTGCAGCCCGCCGTGGAACGCTCCGGCGAAGAACAACCCGCTTTCGGGTTCCTGGTGTATGGCGCTGATGTGCTTGTCCGGGAGCATGTGACGGGCGACGCTCCACCCTTTGCCGCCGGCTTTCCGTTCCAGCACGGCGATGCCCTTTTGGGTGCCTACCCAGACCTCCTCGGAGCGGGAAGGGGATGAATAAATCGTGGTTCCGCCGTGGGACAATGCGATGGTCATGGCATGCCTCCTTGCGACTGTCGAGCTCGGGTTCCGGACTCGCCGAATCGACCGTGCGACGGTGTCGAGCCGGCCCGGCCCTTCTATGCAAGGCGGTACACCTTCGCTATGGTGGTGTCAAGTTGGCACTGTCGTCTTTTGAAATCCGGGCCGATTTCCGCCCCTAGACCGTGATACGCTGGAGGGGGAGGGGCCTCAAATTGAAGGACTACCGGGAAGGGCTCTGGCATGGTAGGTTGGGCGCTGGAAGGAGAACACGATGCAGGACGAAACAGATTGGGTAAGGGCTCGTGCTCGTTGCCGCATGGACTCCATTTTCGAGGACCTCAAGAGGATCGTCAAAGATGACGTTGACGCAATGGGCGAGGTAGGGTGGTCGCGTCGGAGATTTGTTTTGAAGGGATCGGAAGAGGGATCCCCGACTTTCCAGATACAAGATTGGCCACCTGACTCAGATCCTCAACAAGGGGCCCGGGGGTACAATGTCCCGGGCCGGTTTGTCGATTTCACAAGAGATGGCGAGAACATAAGAATTGACCGGTACAAAGACACTCACAAATACGAGTCCACGAGCGCCATCTCGTATGAGTGGGACCGTGAAACCCTTAGTTGCAAGCTCAAGATGGACGGTCAGTTCGTCGAATTATGGCAGGTCAGCGAAAAGGTCTTGTACCCGATGTTCTTTGGAGAATGAGGCGGTGGCCGGCGCTTGGGACACCGACCGCCAAGTGTTGTCCCGAGCTTGTCGGGAGAACAACGGGAACCCATTCGTCAGCGCCCCTACCTTTATTCCGAACGGGAGCGTCTCTCGATAGCATCCAAGGCCCGACCTACCTCCCGCTTCACTTCCCTATTAATAGTCTCTGCGTATGTCTTCAGATCATCCTGGATGCGTTGGCGATCCTCTGTGATCTGCTCTTTAAGTTCCTCGTTAGAGTCAACTATAATCTCGAGCTTCTGGTCGACGTCCCTCCTGACTGTTTGCAGGTCACCCCTGAGAGAGAAGCCAACAAAGGCTCCCGCGCCCACTATCCCAGCAAAGATGACCCCAGCTAGTGTCCATGTCAGGGTGAGGTGCCGTTCGTTCGCTGCAATCTTGGCCCCGTATTCCGCGAGCCGCTCTCGAAGTAGGCTACCCTGAGTCCTATCGTGCCCTCCGGCGCGGGAGCCATGACGGTCTACTTCTTCTTGAATCTCGTCAAACTCAGCTACGGGGCGCCATCTTCTCTTCGTAATGCGTGCGAATCAGTTCGTTAGGGATGTGGACATTCCTCATGCCCGGGGACTCCCTTCGCACTTGGTGCCAGGGGGTCCCATCTGCATGAGTAAGGGAAGATAGTTGTCCAGCCGTGAACTTGCGGTAGACGTCCCATACCCTATCTAGGAGTTTGCGGGTTCTGTCATCGTCCCCTTGTATCTCCGGGACAAAGAACTCCACATCCTCATCGTCTGAAAATGTGACATCCTCGGCTTTCCGGGTGATGCGCTTGGGGCCGAAGTCCTTGAACTCGTAGTATAGAGACGGGAACACCGGCCCGTACTGCCAAGCCTCAGCGTACTCGTCGTCGATCAACGGCTCGCCGTCGCTGAGGGCCAAGTACCACCCATGCGCGATGTAGACGAGCTTCTGAAGCTTCAGGGGCGACAACCCGTATTTGCCGTATTTGACAATAAAGTAGTTGGCAATGGCTTTCGCAGAGTAGCCCATGTGGACGCCTCCTTGTACATGCCCCTGTAGGCTGTTTGCCTCGGATGTACCTTGCCCTTCTGGAGCGACGGGATCAACCCCCGCCTTCACCTCCGCCGGCACGTCCTCGTCCTCTCCCGATCCGCCCCCACGACCTCTAGGGCACCCATGCGCACTCTTCCCTTCGAGTACACCATGACCAAGTCCCCGCCCGCGCCTCTGCTGTAGTCCAGGATGATGGCATTCACCGGGGGGTCCGAAGGCTCGACGGTGCGCTTGCTACTCACGAGCACCCGCCGCAGCCGCTTGGCGTCGCAGGTGGCCGCGGCCCTGACGCCCTTCGTGTACGGACGGAATACCCCATCGGTCCAGATCTTCCGGCTCTCCACGGTCGCGCCGGCACCGTCCAGGGTGTTCACGACAACCCCGTCCGCCTGCTGGACGAACTCCACGGCCAAGTCCTGATCCCTGCCCTCGGGATCCTGGCAGTGGTACTGGCCCGTGAGGTCGATGCACTCGGCCCACGCCGCGGCCGGGAGGGCCAGTAGGCCGATGAGGATGTGTCTCAGCACGGGAACCTCATTCCCCGTCAATCGGCCAGTTCCGCGATCCACCCCACGTCATGCAGGGTGTCCGTGAGCCCGGCCTCCATGGCCGGCGTGCAACGGATCGTCTCGTGGTAGCGGCACCAATTGTAGTAGAGGCAGTAGAGGTTGACGGCGTGGATGTGGTTTTCGAGAGTCTTGGAGTGGGCGTTGGTCTTGCGGGCATAGCGTCTCATGTGCATGCGCATCGTTAGGTTCTGGCGCTCCACGATGCTGTTGGAAGACGAGATCCAGTAGTCCACCTGGGCAGGGTCCGAAAAGGCATCCTCGATTGCTGGCGGATAGGCGTGATGTGCATCCGTCGTGATCTCCACCCGACCGGGCGCCAGCCGACTGGCCAAGTCCCCCATGAAGGTCTTTGCGGGGGCCTGACCGCGGCCCCCTACCAAGTAGGAAATGATCAGCTTGGTGTCGGTGTCGATGGCGACCCACGTCCAGGTGTCGCCGGCCCCTGGGGGCGGTTTCTTGGCGCGCCCGACGTTGGCCTGCTTGGCATAGATGAAGGACCAGTTCTCGTCGCACTCAACCCGCTTGGCCTCGACCCCTCTTACGTGCTTGTCGTGGTAGGCCGCGCTGGCCCTCCCCGCTTGGCGGAGCAAGGACATGACCGTGTTCGGCATGACCTCCGCGACTCGGGCGCTCGCCCTCACGCCCATGCCCTCCAGCAGGAGGTTCAGGACTTGAATCCGCTTCTTCAGACTCAGCCTGTTCATCCCCTAAGTATACCACATTGTTGATGTTTTTAACATCAACAATGAATGTCTGGCGGGTCTTGGGAGGCCCCTCGGAGGGGATTTGACCCGTCGCCATCTTGACAGCACGAACCGCTGCGGCAACGGGGTCGCGCGGTGGGCCGGTCGTCTCTTTGCTTCCCATGTTCTGTCCCTCCTTTCTGTCTGAATTCTACCATTTCCATCGCGCCGAGGCACCGAGGGGCTGGCGGTCGAGTGAAGACCTGCCTCTGAGAGGCACCCCCCCGGCCCCCTGGGTTTCTCTTCAAGGGCACACGGGGCAGAGTTCGCCACCCCCCGGAGGCACTGCACCTCGGGGGCCTCCCCCGCATGCCCTTTGTCAGAAGTGCATAGCACAAATCGAGGGCGTCTCACAAATTTGTGTAACACAAATCTGTGTAATCCGGTTGACGCCGACCCGGTCCAGGGCGTAGGGTTGGCATCGCTACCACTGAGGCGAGGCCCCCTGTGTCGGGTCACCGCCCAATAGAACAGCCCGTTCACGGCTACGGGTCGCTCCCGACGCCAGGGTGAATAAGCGGAACATCAGGACCTCGTCCGGTGGTAGCAATGGCCCGGCAATCCTGCCGGGCTGCGGCGAGACAGCGGACGCCACGCTCAACGCGACTCACACCAGACTTACATCGGGGGCCACCAGGGTCTCAACGAGGTGTGTCATGGTGCGTGTTCTCGTTCTGACTCTCCTGCTGGTCGTAGGTCTGTCGTCCTGCACTCCGGTCCCTGACGCCGGCATTCCCGAGGCCGCAAGGGCGTGGGGGAGTTGGGAGAAGGCATGGGAAGCCTTCCGTCGCTACAAGGCCCAGGGCATGACGACGGAAGAGGCCATGGAAGAAGCCGCGAAGGGGCCGAAGGAGGGTAGCAAGTGATCCGCGCCCTCGGGGCGCTCGTCGCGGCCCTGCTCCTGGCCAGTTGCCTTCCGAAGCCGGAGGAACTGCAAGCACCCATCATCCAGAACTACAGGTTCCAAGATGTGGGGTCCGATTACCGCCTAGTCGGTCTGCCTTTCGTCGGGGCGGGGGCGTCTGTCACTTCGGTCAATCAGGATGGCCTTACGGTTGAATATGGCCGACTCGCACCCAACTACACCCACCTCAGTAACATGAGGGGCATGTTGGCAAGGTCGGATATTGCGCGTCGCTTCACCCGGCCGCCAGTCGTTCAGATCGGCGATCATGGGCCGGTGCTCCGGGACTTGGTTTTGAAGTCCATCCAGATTCTCAACACGGCCCTGCCCAACGACTTCCAGATTCGGCTCGATCCAGACCCTTACTACTCGTCCAGGAACACCCCCGCGGCTGGAACAATCCGTATCGAGATGTCCGCCAACGCCACATGGCGGCGCCCATGGGTGGGACCATACGACCCAAGTTGGTCAGGCATGGCGGTTTCGGGGGCACAGTGGTCGCAGGTTTTCCTGGATACCACC
The DNA here is from genome assembly GCA_965204505.1 of uncultured Binatia bacterium (SeqCode). Lineage (GTDB taxonomy): Bacteria > Desulfobacterota > Binatia > UBA9968 > JAJDTQ01 > JAJDTQ01. The sequence goes on along the minus strand of CBDBFB010000003.1, from coordinate 814,970 downwards.
GCAATGCGTGGGTACTCGGAAGAATCTCGACTCAGGATCATCGTCCATGAGTTGATTCACTCCCTCGGCTTCAATGGCCATTTTGATCAATCCGATGAAGAAAGCACACTGATGGTTCCCGTCCCAATTGCCCAGCCTGACGCAGCTCCCTACATCATCTTCTGGGCTGACGTGGTGATTCTGCGCTACATGTACGACCCCGAGTCGTTGGGAGACTGGGCAAGGGAACGATATCAGGTTCAGGGCTGCATAGACGTTCTCCTTTGCTTCGGTGCCACTGGAGTCCTGGGTGATATCGAACCATGGGCGGCGGGCTTTACCCCTTCCAGAGACTTGGCCAACAACTTCTCGCTCAGAGGTAACGTGACGTGGCGCGGACGCCTCATTGGCCTTACTCATCGCAACGAGGTGGTCGGCAGCGCCGCGGCCCTAACCGTCAACCTCGACCACCTAGCCGGCGCCTTGGGCTTCACCCAGATGGAGAGTTGGCCCGCCGGAGTAACTCCCGGGAGGTCCGGTTCAGGAACACGTTGGGGTGACGGCGACCTCCACTACGCTGTCCAGGTAAGAGGCAACGAGTTTACCCATATCGAAGATTTCGGCGATGAAGGACTGGTCGCTGGCATCTTCGCGGGGCGTTCTCATGAGTACATGGCGGGTGTACTGGAGCGCGATGACTTGGCCGCTGGTTTCGGAGGGAAACGCTGATGAAGATCGTCGCATGGGCTCTGATCACCGTGGTGGCCACCGGCTGCGTCCCGGCACCCGAGAACATCCAGGGGACCTACGTGTCCCCACATGTCTACGGAAACTACAGTTGCGAACGGGTCCGAACGGAGTTGACGAGGATCGGCGCGAGAGTACAGGAGGTGTCCGCGGCTCAGTCCGCCGAAGCCACGACAGCCGCTGTCGCCAGCGTGGCCGCTACGGCGGCCCTGCTCCTGGTCGCGCCAGGCTTCTTCTTCATGTCCGGTGGGGGCAAACACGCGCAGGAACTGGCGCGGCTGAAGGGGCAGGTCGAGGCGCTCAGGCAAGTGGCCGTGGACAAGGGCTGCACGGAACTACTGGAAGAGATCGAGCGCGAACGTAGGAAACAGGAGAAGGAAGCAGAGTAACTAGCCCTGCTTGCGCAGCCGCTCCAAAGCCTCGTGGCCTTCCCATGTCATGCTGTCGATGAGGTAGCAAGGCTTGAAGAGACTGCCCATGCTTGGAGCTTTCTCGATGTGGAGATATCCGGCTTCGCCGCATAGGCCAACGTGGTAGTGGACTTGCTCGTCGGTGTACCCCTCCAGTTCCGGTGGGGAGAATCGGCGGGTGGTCTGTTGCTCGGCGTGTCCAGTAGCAACAGGATCAGCTTCATGTACCGTTTCATGGGCCAAGGATACCGCCGCCAAGGAAGGAAAACAACATGAACGGACCCCCGAAGGTCAAGCCCACCACGAGCAAAGTTTTCGATAAGAACAAGATCGTGACGGCCGAGGAAGTGGCGGATATCCGCGCCGAACTGGGCGAGCTGTTACCCAAGCTCAAGGACGGGCAGTTCACGCCGGGGAAACCGCCGAACAACTGGCTCTCAAGGATCAAGAAGAAGCAGTGAAGGTGGGGGCGGCCCGCCAGCCGCCCCCGATGTTCTCCCCTCAACCCAGGAAAGGAGACGTATGATTATGGCCCTACTTCCCGCAGGATACCTGAAGGCCGTAGTTTCGTTAGGTGTGGTGATTGATGAGTCTTTTGCGCACGTTGGGACCAGCTTCCTATATTCCCACTATGTCGATGAGATAAGGGGCCAAAATACCTACACCCATTTCCTGATCACAAATAAGCATGTCATCGACGCGGATGTAACTCATGTTCGCTTCGATCACCCTGCCACGGAATCCCTAGAGGTATGCTCGATAGACAATGTCTCCCAGGCCCCGTGGAGCCCGCACCCGGGAGATATAGACGTTGCGGTGAGGCCGCTCGTGGTGGATTGTGATCTTGTGAAGGACCGAACAATTGGGGGCGACTCATTTACCGATCATGGCGGAATCCCTTCAAGTGACCAAGTGCGTCAAATCTCGGAGGGAGACGGAGTCTTTGTGTTGGGGTTCCCACTGGGACTATTGGGAGAAGAAAGAAACTACCCAATTGTTCGTCAAGGGGCCGTTGCCAGAATCCAGGACTGGCTGCATGGGCACTCGGAAACATTCCTGATTGATGCCCCAGCCTTCCCCGGTAGCAGCGGGGGTCCCGTCGTCCTCAGACCGCAGAGCGCTGCTATCAAAGAAACCCAACAAATTACGCGACCGCTCCTGCTGGGGGTGAATACCGGCTTCATACCTAGCCGCGATGAAGCCGTGAGCAAGCAAACAGGTAGCACCAGGGTGATCTTTGAAGAGAACAGCGGCCTAGCCCATGTTGTGCCGATCTCGTCCTTGAAGGAAATCCTGGATAGCTATACCTATAACCCTCCAGACATTTAGGAACTTCTTAGGGATATCCTCTCTGCGATTCCACTGGACTCGTCCGGGCTTGCCACGCTCTCAAGGCGTTCCCCGTCTCGCCGAACTTCTTGATGAGCCGTTTCTGTGGAGACGGGGATGTTTAGGATGGGTCTGCTTTCGGCTACGGGGTAATTCCAGAACCCAATCGGAATACACGTTGGTTTTGTATCTTTGCTCATTTGCCACCTCTGAATGAGTAGTTTCCATTGAAGGGATGTTACCGTAAGGAGGACCCTATGACCAACGAAAAACTCAAGTTGCTGGAACCGGGCCGAACGCCCGACTCCAAGCACGACCGCCTGGCCGAGCGCCTTGAGCGGATCGAGATGGGCCTAACGGCCCTTCTCACCGTCGTGGCCGAGGATCCCAAGTTAAAGCCTCGGCTCCTTCGCGTCCTGGACCGGCCCGCTGAATTCGGGAAGAACGTCGACCGGGCCTTCGCGAAGAAGCTCAAGGATCTCGTCAAAAAGCGCACCGCCGCCTGAGTCGGCCTTTTCTTGAAGCCCTTCGGTTTCACTTGTCAAGACTCACCTCACTTCGAATTGAGACAGTATCGTCAAGTTCCGCCGGACGAGGCCGCGTGGGAGGTGGCCGGTCCGGGGGGTGGAAACCGGGGAGGCATGATGGAACTGACGCGGCTAAGGGTCCTGTACGGGGTTCTTGGCGAGGGGGACGAGATGGTGGCGCGCGACCCGACGGGCTATCTGGCCATCGAGCGGGGCATCTACCGGCGCCGCGGGCTGGAGCTGTCCTGGGACCACGTCCAGGGCACGGACGAGCGCAACCAGGCGCTGGCGGCGGGCGAAGCCGACCTTTCCCTCGTCATCGGACGGGCGTCGCTGCAGCATTTCCTCCGTACCGGCGCGACGCGGCTCATCGGCTCCTGCATGAACAGCAGCCCCTACCTGCTGATGGCCGCGCCCGAGGCACGGGCGCTCGGGGACCTCCGTGGCAAGGCGCTGGCGTGCCGCGGCATCATCGCCGAGACCGCGCCGCTGGCGGAGACGCTGCGGGACCGCGCCGGCCTGGAGCTGGGCGCAGATGTGCGGCTCGAACCGGTGGACACCGATCAGCACGCGCTGGACCGTCTGACCGCGGGTTCCGCGGTCGCGGCGCTGCTGCCGCGTCCGTTCGACTTCGTCGCCAGGGAGCGCGGTTTCCTGCCTGTCTCCGACTGGCCGGAGGTGGCGGCAGATCCGTTCCCCATCAGCATCGAGACCATGGCCTCCACCCTTCGTGACAAGGGCAACGCATTGAGGACGTTCCTGGTCTCCCACCGGGAGGCGATCCGTTACCTGCAGGGCCACCGAAGCGAGACCCTGGCCATGCTCGATCGGGTGTTCGGGTATGCGCCCGATCTGGCGGCCGTGCTCTACGACGACTACCTGGTGCTGCTGGACCCGCGTATGACCGTGGACCTCCCGCAAGTGGACAGGTTGCTGCGCCTGACGGCCCCGGATGCCGGCGTCGGTGTGGCGGACCTCGCATCCCGCTGGCTTGCGCCGGGCGCGGCCAGCCCGCGGCCGGCGTCGGGCTCGGAGTGACGCGCGGCCGAGGATCCCCGCTCCGGTGCCCGCGGAAGCCATAGCCCTGATGGCGGCCTTCGCCTACGCGTCGGTCTCGGTCTCCTCGCGGCTGGGGTTGCGTTACTCCACGCCCCTCACCGCCACCTGCGTAGCGATGGTAGTCCGGATGACGCTGCTCTGGTGCGCCGTGCTGGCCACCGGCGGCGTTCCCGCGGTGGCGCGGCTTGCGGTGTTGATCTTCGTGCTCCTGGGAGTCATGCAGACGGGCACGAGCTACCTCACCTTCACCGGCGTGGCAAGGATCGGCGCTTCCCGCAGCCAGCCGTTGCGGACCACCTACCCGCTCTGGAGCGCGGCATGGTCGGTGGCGCTTTTGGGGGAGAGTCTGACGCCGGGCGTCATGGTGCAGCGAGACTAGCTGCTGAACTCGCGGGCGAAAGTCCCGCCGGCGCAATTCTCAGTTTGGCGTCGTAGTCATATCCCGCAGGCAACAGGGCGACCTGCTGCCTGTAAAGCAGGGAAGTAAAAGCCCTTGTGGGCCGGGTGAGAGATTGTTCACTTCTGGTCCAGGTCAGTTGGAGGGCGAGCAAACCGGAGGGCCGTAGCGAAAGCGAACAGTCGTCCGAAGCGTCGAAAACGGCGTTCCCCGCATCGAAGCTGACTTGTGGGGGTAATTGGTGGATGCCAAGGGATTCATGACGTCCCGATGGCTAGAACCGATGCGGAAGGAACTGAGGAATGCACGCATCGGGTCCCCCGGCGTACAGACGGCGGCAATCCGGGAAAGTTCAGCGGTGAAAGTCCGGAAGGTGAGGAGGACAGACAGGATGTTGTGACCCTTGAATGTCAAGGACCGCGTCCATAACCGGATAACGGGAAAGGACGCGGAGTCCTCCTGACTGGCGGATGAGGTCGATTAAGCGTTGACGGGCTGGACAACATAACCGGCCCTGAGCGAGGACCTCTGGGCCTAGGTGACCGTGTGGCGTATGGCTGGTCTGCCGGTGCACAGAAACCGGCCTCCACGGCGATATGCGGCACGGTCGAAGGACGGCGTAAACGCGGGTGTCTGCACGGGCATGGCCGGGTCAGCCTTAACCGTGGCGGGTATCGCGGAAGACGCCGTACCGAACTCCTGAAGGGGTGCCTGGTGCTTGAAGCCGTACCCGGGAAAACCGGACGTACGGAATTTCAGGGGGGATGCTGGAAACGTGGTCTATGGTGGAACTGCGCACCCACCCGCGATCGAAAGAGCGGGAGCGGACAAGCCTCCACCTAAGGATGCGCGCGCCAGCGTCCTACCCGACGGTGGAACGGTGCTGGTGGTGGCCGGGACGATCCTCATATCCTGGAGTCCCGACCGCGGCACCCCCAGCTACCGCTGGTGGCATATACTGTTCCCGCTGAGCGCGGCGTTCCTCGCCGGCATCGCGTTCCCTGTGCGGCGCTACGCCCTCGACATCTCGAATCAGCCGCTCTTCTTCGCTGCCGTGCTGGCCACGGTGGCGTCCGTGTGTCTCGCCGTTTCCATGTCGGCGGGCGGCACGCGCGACCGGATCGCCTGGGACCGGCGCGCCGTGTTACCGTTCGTGGTGGCGGGAGCCTTCGAGACCGCGGCGTCGCTGTTCTCGCTCATCGCCGTGAGCATGGGCAAGGTGGTGGCGGTGGCTCCCCTGGTGGCCACCTCTCCCTTGTGGACCCTGCTCCTGACCCTGGTGGTGTTGCGCGGCGTGGAACGGATCAACGCGAAGTCGGTGGCGGGCACACTCGCCGTGGTCGCCGGAACCATTACCATCATCGCTACAAGCCACTAACCGGACTTCGCCGTCATGCCTCCCGAGCTCATCGCCATCCTGTCCGCCATCCTCTATGCCCTGAGCTTTGTCCTGGCCCGCAAGGGTATGAGGTATTCCAACTCGGCCACCGTGACGGTGGTGTCCCTGATCGCCATGTCCGTGATGTTCGGTATCCCGGTGGTGATCCTCGGAGTGCCGTCGTGGCACTGGACCGCCCTCTGGCTGATCGTCATCGCCGGGATCTTCCAGCCCTTCATCCGCCACTTCACCTACCAGGGCATGCAGATGATCGGCGCGGCGCGCACCGGCCCCCTGCGCGCCACCCACCCCTTCTGGGCTGGGCTCATCGCGGTCACGCTGCTGGGAGAGGTGCTGAGGCCGAGGGTGTTCCTCGGCAACGTCACGGTCATCGCGGGCATTACCGCGATTTCCTGGCAGCGCGCCCAGGCGCGCATGGAGGTTTCGCGATGGTACGTCCTGCTGCCCATGACCGCGGCGTTCCTGGCCGGTGTCGCCTTCCCCTTGCGGCGGGCGGCGTTGACGCTCACCCCCGAGCCGCTGTTCTTCGCGGCGGTCATGGGGGTGGTGGGGCTGTTGGTCGTGGGCATCGCCCAGGCCGTGCCGCCGCTGGCGCAACGCTACATCTGGGACAGGCGGGCGCTGTGGGCGTTCGTGTGGGCGGGCGCCTTTGAATCGCTGGGCGGCGCGGGCATCCTTTATGCCCTCAACAGCGGAGAAGTCCTGGTCATCGCGCCCATCACGGCGACCTTGCCCATGTGGATCCTGCTGGCCACCGTAATCTTTCTCCGGGACATGGAGCGCGTCACCCGGACCACCGTCCTCGGGACGGTGCTGGTGGTCATCGGCATCGTGCTGGTGACCACGGCGCGTTGACCGGGAGGCAAACCAGATCAACGCGAGTGGTTTCGCGCTTGTCTTACCAATACCCTGACGCGGTGGCGTTAACGATGTGTCAGATCTTCGTCAGGCATACGGGTCCCAAAAAAAGTACAGGGACGCACAAAGGCGTCCCTGTACTTTTCTTGAATCGGAGGCCGATGTCCCGTTTGGGAGACCATCCAATGGGTTGTATTAAGCGCTAATGTAAGCCATTTTTTCTTTTTTGCAAGCGACTGGCGCAGTAAGGGGGGACCCTTGACCGCGATAGCCTGTCGTTGTCTGAGGTTCACGTGCAGCGTTCTCACACACAAGAAGGAAGGGTAAATCAAGGTCACCTCATGACCGTTGACTCCAAGGGCCGCGAACTCTTTATCGTCGACAATAGTGTCTCCGGCTGGACCGGACTCCGATACTTGGAGGAGTGGGCCAGCATTGCGAAGGCGTTCGACATCGCGACCGGATACTTCGAGATGGGCGCCCTGCTAACCCTCGACGGCAAATGGCAGGGGCTCGACAAAATCCGGATCTTGATGGGCGCGGAGACGACGCATCGGACACGGAAGGCCATTTTCGAAGCGGTCCGGGCGCAAGCGATCGACAAGCTTGACGGTAGCATCGAGGAGGAAAAGGAGCCGAACCCCTTCTTGCGCGGGGTCCCTGAGATCCTTGAAGCGATACGCTCCCGGCAGATAGAGTTCCGTGTCTACGACAAGGACAAATTTCACGCCAAGGCATACATCACGCACGCAAAGCTTGAAGTCGTGGGAGCTCAGGCGCTGGTAGGGTCCAGCAATTTCACTCGGCCGGGTCTCACGAAGAACATCGAGCTAAACGTCCAGATCCAGAGCGCGCGCGAGGTCGCGCAGCTCCAGGAGTGGTTCGAGACGCACTGGAACGAAGCGAGTGACGTCAACGAGGCCGTCATCGAGACGATCACACGTCATACCCACCTGTATTCGCCGTTCGATGTCTACGCGAAGGCATTGCAGCAGTTCTTCCGGGGACATGAGTTGACGGCGACAGAGTGGGACGAGACACGGTCGCGCATGTTCCGGCACCTTGATCGCTACCAGAAGGAGGCATATTGGGCGCTCATGAAGATTGCCCGGCAACACGGCGGTGCGTTCCTGTGTGATGGAGTGGGTCTGGGCAAGACCTTCGTCGGGTTGATGCTGATAGAGCGGCTCATCCTTCACGAGGGCAAGCGTGTCGCGCTGTTCGCACCGAAGGCGGCCAACGAAGGTGTATGGGAGCCTCACTTGCGTCAATTCCTGCCACACATCGGCGGCGTTGGCGGTGGTGCGGACTTCAGCAACTTGGCCGTTTTCAGCCACACGGATCTCGGACGCAAGAGGGACTTCCCGGAGCGTTTCCAACGCATCGCGGAACTGGCCGACGTTGTCCTCATCGACGAAGCGCACCACTTCCGCAATCCGGGCCGTCAAGGCGATCCCGATAGGGGAGCCGAACCGTCGCGCTACTATCGCCTGTTCGAGCTGCTCGACAACGCGGAACGCCCCAAGACCCTATTCATGCTGACGGCTACGCCCATCAACAACCGCCTGAGCGACTTCCGCCACATGACCGAGCTATTCACCCGTCGCGATGAGGCCTACTTCGCGCGTACGATCGGCGTCAACAACCTGCGAGCGCACTTCAACCAGATGGAACGGACGCTTCGCAGCCGTATGGGGCAGGACGAGGCGGATGCCGCGGAGCACATGGCCGAAGCCCAGGAGATTCTCTTCACCGACGAAATCTTTCGCCAACTCGTGGTCCAGCGCAGCCGCGCATATGCCCGCGAGAGCCAGATTCGCGAGCACGGCACCGCGACCGCCTTCCCTCAGCGCAACGACCCTCAGGTGGCGGAGTACTCGATCCGGAAGACCTATGGGCGGATGCTTGACCTGTTCGAGAAGGCCTTCGCAAAGCAGAACCCGCTCTTCACGCTCCCAATGTACTATCCCTTGCACTGGTACCGGGGTCCGGACAAGGACATCGATCCGTTCGAAGAGAACCGCCAGAAGCAGGTGGTCGGCCTCATCCGGACCAATTTCCTAAAGCGCTTTGAGAGTTCCGTCGCCGCCTTCGAGCTTTCCTGTGACCGCCTCCTCAGGAAACTACTGGCCTTCCTTGAAGTGCACAGCGAGAGCGATGCCGAAAAGAAGCGCCTCGATCGCTGGAAGGCGCAGAACGCCGACGTTCTAGGCTACGTCGTCCAGCGCCAGTTCGAACTATGGGGCGAGGAAGAGATGGAAGCGGACGACGAAGACGTTATCCCCCAGGAAATGCTCGACGCGGTCGAGCCCCTCGACCGGGCCGAGTACAACGTCGAAGAGATGATGTCCGAAACCTTCCTTGACCTCGACCAGATCGTGAAGTTCCTGGACGAGGCCCGGAAATTCGAGCCGAAGCACGACGACAAGCTTCAGAAGCTCATTCGCCTCCTCAAATCGAAGACGCTGGCTGGCCAGAAGATCCTGATCTTCACCGAGTTCGCCGATACGGCACGCTACATCAAGCGGTACCTGGACGAGGCGGATACGGAGGGTGTCGAGCAGGTGGATAGTGCCACCAAGAAGAACCGCGCAGACGTCATCCAGCGCTTCGCGCCTTACTACAATGGCCTTTCATCCTCGGAGATCGCCAATCAGGGCCGTGATGAGATTCGCGTCCTGATCTCCACCGATGTCCTTTCCGAGGGTCTCAACCTCCAGGACGCCGCGCGGATGATCAACTACGACATCCACTGGAACCCGGTGCGCCTAATGCAGCGAATCGGCCGGGTGGACCGCCGCATGAGTCCCGAGATCGAGAAGCGATTCGTAGCCGACCATCCCGAAGCAGCCGCCTCTCGCGGGAACGTCTGGTTCTGGAACTTTCTCCCGCCTGAGGAACTGAACGAAATCCTCTCGCTTTACACGAGGGTTACGCAGAAGACGCTCCTGATCTCCAACACGCTCGGCATCGAGGGTAAGAAGCTCTTGACTCCAGAGGACGATTACGAGGCGCTTAAGGAGTTCAACCACGCGTACGAGGGCACGCGCACGGCCGTCGAGGACATGCAACTTGAATACCAAGCCCTGCTCCAAGCCAACGCGGAACTGGAGGCGCGTCTCGTTCGTCTCCCTGGTGCGGTCTTCAGCGGCCGCAAGCGCCCGGCCAAGGGCGTACGTGGTGTCTTTCTCTGCTACGCGCTCCCCGCTCTCGATAAGGAAAAAAACGAATTCACCGAGGAGGCCGGCACCACCCGTTGGTATCTCTACGAGATCGACCGCGGAGTCATCGTGGAGGAGCCGGGCGAGATCGTCGCGAGTATCCGCTCGAAGCCCGAGACGCCCCGGCGTTGCAATACGGAGGAGAACACGCTCCTTGATATCCGTAAGCGGATCGAAGCGCACATCAAGAACAGCTACCTGAAGCGCGTGGATGCCCCCGTCGGCGTCAAGCCGCGGCTACGCTGCTGGATGGAGCTGAACGAGGGCTGACCCGTTGCCCGCCGACCATCGCGAACTCCTTGCCCGCATACGCCGCTTCGACCAACTCGTTGCTTACCTGCGCGACGAACTCGGCTGGCCGATCGAGTCGGACGACTTTGAGGAGTTGACCTTCGAGTACACAGCAGAGGAACTCGGGATCGACGCGAAGAGTGCGGCGAAGATCCAGGAGATCAAGCGCCTGCGCCCACTCGTGCCGGGCCAGCCTTGGGGCATTTTCTTCGTTAAGTTCGAGCCGAAGCGCCTTCCCGTGGTGGCGCTGCGCCGTATCCTCGGCCAAGTGGCGGTCAAGAAGCGCGCCTCGTCTAACGATCCCGAGAGGCAGGCCTGGGCCGCCGACGACCTGCTGTTTGTTTCCAACTACGGCGAAGGTGCGGAGCGTCGCATCGCCTTTGCCCACTTCTCGAAACCTCAGGATGGTGATGACCTGCCCACGCTCAAGGTGCTCGGCTGGGATAATCTAGACACGCCGCTCCACCTTGATGCAGTGGCCAGCGAGTTGACCGCTCATCTTACGTGGCCCGCCGACGCCGCCGACACCGACGCTTGGCGCGAGCACTGGCGCGCTGCCTTCACACTGCGTCACGGTGAGGTCATCAGCACCTCGAAGCAGCTCTCCGAGAGTCTCGCCGGGCTGGCTCGCGCGATCCGAGACCGTATCCGGACTACGCTGGACATCGAGACTGAGTCCGGGACGCTCACCCAGCTAATGAATGCCTTCAAGACCGCGCTCATCCAGGACCTGGACAAGGCCGGGTTCGCCGACATGTACGCTCAGACCATCGCCTACGGTCTGCTTTCTGCTCGCATCACCGACCCCGTGCGGCGCACGGCTGACGACTTGGCCGCTCACATGCGTACAAACCCGTTCCTTCGGGAAATGATGGAGACCTTCCTGCGCGTTGGCGGACGACGAGGCAAAGCCGGCGGCGCAGGCATCGATTTCGATGAACTCGGCGTTTCCGACGTCGTGGAACTTCTCGACGAAGCAAAAATGGAGGCCGTCGTCCGCGACTTCGGCGATCGCAACCCCCAGGAAGACCCGGTCATCCACTTCTACGAGCACTTCCTCGCTGCGTACGACAAGGAGCAGAAGGTGAGCCGCGGGGTATTTTACACTCCGCGTCCGGTGGTCTCCTACATAGTGCGTTCGGTCGATAAGTTGCTGCGGACGGAGTTCCGGCTAAAGGATGGCCTCGCCGACACTACCACTTGGGGCGAGATGGCGAAGCGGTGCGAAGGCATCGATATCCCCGAGGGCACGCCGCCCAACCAGGCTTTCGTCCAGATCCTCGACCCTGCCACGGGCACAGGTACGTTTCTCGTGGAGGTCATCGACCTCATCCACGGGACGATGGTGAAGAAGTGGGAGGCACAGGGCCACGGCGACAAGAAGATTCGAGCGCTTTGGAACGACTACGTCCCGAGGGATTTGCTGCCACGCCTGCATGGCTACGAACTCTTGATGGCGCCCTACGCCATCGCGCATCTTAAGATCGGACTCAAGCTCTACGAAACGGGGTACCGCTTCGAAAGCGACGAGCGCGCACGGGTGTACCTTACAAATGCGTTGGAACCTGCGGGAGACGAGCAGCTTACGCTCGACTTCCTGCCCGCTCTAGCGCACGAGGCCGAGGCGGTCAACGAGATCAAACGGAAGCAACGGCTCACGGTCGTGATCGGGAATCCACCGTATTTGGGCGAGGCCGGTCGCGGGGGTGACTGGATCGCGGCTCTCATGCGCGGTCGAGATCTCCAGAGTGGCCAAAGCACGTTGAGCTACTTCAAGGTCGGCGGGGAATCCCTACGTGAACGAAACCCGAAGTGGTTGAACGACCTATACGTGCGTTTCACGCGGCTCTCCCATCGGTTGTTGGAGCAGGCTGGAAGCGGGGTTCACGGGTTCATCACGAATCACGGATACCTCGACAACCCCACCTTCCGCGGCATGCGATGGGCACTTCTAACATCATTCGATCAATTGTTCATGCTCGATCTGCATGGAAACGTGAACAAGAAGGATGTAGCGTTCGACGGCCGCAAGGACGAGAATATATTCGACATCGAACAGGGAGTCGCCATCGGTCTCTTCGTCAAGATGTCTCGTACAGGAGGGCACGAAGTGTCCGTTACTCGTGTGCGCCATGCAGAATGCTGGGGAGTAAGGGCGTTCAAATACGACTGGCTATTTGCTCACGACGTGGCGATTTCAAACTGGGCGAATGTGGAGCCTCGCACGGCCTTCTTTCTCTTCAAGCAGATCGGCAACGGCGGAACTGGGGAATATGACAGGTGGCGTTCGATGATCGATGTCTTTCCGATCAATTCCGTTGGGATTGTAACTGCAAGAGACGCCCTGACAGTGCAATGGTCGCCGGGCGAGATCTGGCGGGTCGTGTCCGAGGTGGCGGTAGGTGGTACGGAAGAGGTGCGGCAGAAATTTGAATTGGATAAGGACGCACAAGACTGGAAAATCGCGTGGGCGCAGGAAGACCTCCGTCGGGCCGGGCCGTCCGAGGACGACGTTGTGCCGATTCTTTATCGGCCTTTCGACGTCCGCTTCACATACTATACCGGCGAATCGCGTGGCTTCCTATGCCGTCCCCGCGCCGATGTCATGGGGCACATGCTCGCGGGCGAGAATGTTGGCCTGATGACATGTAGGCAGTCAATCGGTAATAGCTGGAAACACTTACTAGCTACGCGATTGATTACCGACGACTCGATGGTTTCTAACCGAACACGCGAGCGAGGTTATCTTTTCCCCATTTACCTCTATCCGGGGGTTGGAAGTGCAGCTACGCCACTCTTCAGCCGCTGGGGCAAGGGAAAGAATGGCCGCACGCCAAATATTGATTTGGGGTTCGCCGAGCAGGTATCAGCCGCCACTGAACTGCGATTCCTGAGTGATGGCTGCGGCGACCTTCGGGAGAACTTCGGCCCAGAGGACATCGTTGCATACATCTACAGCGTGTTCCACAGTCCGAGCTACCGGAGTCGCTATGAGGGCCAGCTTAAGCTCGACTTCCCTCGAGTGCCGTTGCCTGGAAATGTCAATCTCTTCCGGAATCTAGCAGAGGCCGGTCATGACCTGCTTACGCTTCACCTGCTCGAATCTTCGAAACTTGGCAAACCCCTCGTTGGCTACGCCGGCCCCCGGAGCCCAGAAGTCGGACGCGTTGGCTGGTCGGACGGTACCGTTTGGCTCAACGCCCGCAAGACAAACGCCCGCGAGGGTCACCGCGCGATGAAGGACGGCACGATCGGCTTCGAGGGGGTGTCCGAGGAGGTTTGGCAGTTCCAAATCGGCGGCTACCAAGTCTGTCACAAATGGCTCAAGGATCGAAAAGGCCGCAAGCTCACAGACGAAGATGTCGCCCATTACCGGAAGATTGTCGGCGCTCTTGGCGAGACTATCCGCGCTATGGCGGAGATTGACGAAGTCATCGAAGTCCACGGTGGCTGGCCTAGAGCGTTCAAGACGAGATCGGGGGTGAATGCAGCATCGGAGAAGAGGGCGAACGTGCGTCCGCTTCGACCGCACACAGTCGAGCCGACGCTAGAGGACCGCTACGTCAACTGTGTGCCGCTCGTCCCCCTCAAGGCGGCAGCCGGCGGCTTCAGCGATCCGCAGCACATCGAAGATGATCAGTTCGAATGGGTCGCTGTCGAGCCGGGTCGCCGGTTGCGGAAGGGCATGTTCGTCGCTCAGGTCGTCGGCAAATCCATGGAGCCCGCGATCCCCGACGGTGCTTGGTGCCTCTTCCGCGCTCCGGTCCACGGTACCCGCCAAGGCAAAACAGTGCTCGTCCAACTTCGTAACGCCACCGATCCCGAAACCGATCAACGCTACACGGTCAAGCGATATGAGAGCGAAAAGGCGATGGAGGACGACTCCTGGCGCCACGAGACAATCTTTCTTAACCCCGTCAACCCTGACTTTGCGCCGATCGTGCTCACCGGCGCGGACGAAGGTGAGTTTCAGGTTATCGCGGAATTGGTCGAGGTGTTGGGGGCCTGAGGCGTGTTTCCGGATCAGCTCGAACCGCGTCTGGAGTTGCTCCAGGAGGAGTATGTCCTCGTTCAGGCCTGGAAAAAGACCGCTTCATATATCCGCTACCACAACTGGTTCTCGGACACCCTTGCCCTCGATCGCGCGGCTGTGAACCTGCCTTCGTTTCTCAGAGAACTACGAGAACGTCTGCACGCTTCTGAGTTCTGGCGCAATGATCCCCTGCGCATCGTACCCGCGCCAAAGAACCAACGCTGGAGAGTGCGTGGAGCAGCGTGGGAACCCGCCGAGAAGGGGGCGAACTCGACACCGTTACGGCCGCTGGCTCACGTCAGCTTGGCCGACCAGGTGGTGGCGACGGCGCTGATGCTTTGTCTTGCCGATCGGGTCGAAACGCTTCAAGGGGATTCGCGGCGGCCGGTACGTGATCAGGAGGCACGAAAACAAGTGGTTTCCTACGGTAACCGCCTGTTTTGCGACGCTATCGGTGGCGAACTGCGTCATCGGTGGGGATCAGCCAAGCTCTACCGTGCATATTACGAGGACTATCGAGCGTTCCTTTCCCGGCCGGAGGTTGCGGCCGAGGCGATCCCGTCAGTCGAGGGAATGCGTGTCTACGTGGTTCATGCGGACCTGCGGCAGTTCTACGACCGCGTCCGCCCGGATATGCTTTCTGCGGCAATCGACTCAGTCCGCCGCGACGGCGACGACCCGGCCTTCTTCTCCTTGTCAGCGTCTCTCCTCGATTGGGGCTGGCACTCCGGTGACGAAAGAGAAGTCCGAAGGTACGCCGAACAAATTGAGCTTGAGGACTTCACGCGGGTAGCGCTACCGCAGGGCCTCGTCGCCTCCGGTTTCTTCGCGAACGTCGTGCTACTGTCGTTTGACGAAGCGTTGCGCGCGGCGATCGGAACAGAGATCGTTCCCGGGGTGCTGCTGGCCGACGCATGCCGATATGTCGACGATTTGCGGGTCCTGATCGCGATCGATCCCGACTCGGACGACTCGTCGAATGAGCCAGCGATGACTGTTACCACATGGCTAAACCAAGCACTGGAGGAGACCGCGAGTGACCTCGCGTTGGCGCCGGAGAAAACCCAGGTTGCGGCGCTGGGAGGTGACCGAGCACCGTTGGTGCGGCAGAGTGCCAAGATGGCGCGCATCCAGTCGGCGGTGTCCGGGGGGTTCGATGCACTCGGGGGCGAGGAGATTCTCGATGCCATCCAAGGCCTGATGCGCGCGCAGGAAGCCCTGAGCGTGGGAGACGACAGTGGCTGGCGACTCTCTCCAGTTCCGGATGTGCGGGACGAAACGGTCGCTAGATTTGGCGCTGCTCGATATCGAATCACGTTCCGTTCCATCAGGCCGCTGCTCCAGAATGACGACACGCCGGAGGAGTCTGAGGTCGAAAATGGCGATACTTCGCCTGGCGGGCGACTGCGCGTGGCGCGCACGCGGCGCGAACTAGACGAAGACGTGAGGGTGTTTGCGCTGGGTCTAGTACAACGGTGGATCGATGACCCATCGAACGTCCGCCTGCTCCGGATCGGCCTCGATCTCTGGCCAGATTTGGAGTTGTTGCGCGAGGTCCTTTCGTTGCTTCGCCCGTTCACCGAGAGGGGAGGCCGTCGCAACGCCCCGAGGCGAGTCGCGTGGTATTGCCTTGCTGAAGTCCTGCGCGCAGGGGCCACGGAGACGGGTTTCGTGCCGGACACCGAATCGCTCCCATCAGGGATCGATCTTGAATCCTACCGGGGTGAGCTCCTGAGTGAGGCCGCTCGCCTAGTGGCTTTGCCCGGGCCGACGATTCCTTGGTACCTCCGACAGCAGGCATTGTTGTTCCTCGCCGCCTACAACCCCGCGCGAGCGCCCGTCGCGCGCACGGGAACGGGACCGGAAACCCAGCATTACCGGGAGATGATCCGATTCCTGCGTGGCGAAGGAGACCGCCTCGGGAGTTCGGATTTCGCGACGCTTGCGGTTCTCGCCAGGCGTGCGTTCGTAGACCGAGCGCGGGCCGTTGAGTTAACGCGGCCCGGCCTTAATCCATCGCGAAAGCGGCAGCTTGCTCAACGGGATCCGTCGTTTCTTCTCGAGCTCATCGACGCCGAAACGCAGGTTCCGCTTTTCGACGACCTTTCGGCGCGAGTGCGTGACGATCTGTGCAGGACGGCTGGTAGTTCGGCCGGAGCCGCTGGCACCTTGGCTGGGGCAGTCCTGCGCGCTCATCCGACCGGCTCACTCCGTAACGAACTCTCCGTCCTGCGCTTCGCGATGGCGTTCCTCGATCAGTGGGTGGAACAGAAACCTCCACTTGAAGTGATTACTCCGGTCCAGGTGCGACTGACACTCAAAGAGGATCTCGGGATCGCTGATATTGAGGAATTGCGCATTGTGGCGAGTCGGGCCGATCCGTCGGGCTCCCTCTACGAGCCACCCCCGTGGTGCGAAGATGAAGAGCGTTGGCGTGTCCAACTCGGGTTCCTGTTACGGTTCATCCTATCGGGGCAGCCGGACTTCACGCGTCCCGTCCGCAGGACAAGTTGGAAAGAGAATGAGTCTTCCTATCGCCCTGCCTATAACCATTGGTACCAGCGGTTGTACGGCCTCTACAGTGGGCAGCCGGCTTTCGGGGACGATTGGCTTCCGATTTCGGACTGGATAGAAGGATTCCTCCTGACCCTCCTACGCTGGCCGGGGTGCCGTGCTCCGACGGGGTTTGATTGGGTCGAGCAGGGAATCAGAGAGGCGAAGAGGCATATTGACCGGAGGATTGCCGATCTTGAGCAGCGCCGGGGCAGTGCTACCGGCACGCTGATCCTACCGATGCTGGCCAATCGACCGACTGCGACGAGCGCGAAGAGATCGTTGCGTGCCTGCGTGGTTCAGACCGCGGTACCGTCGGCTCAGGATTTCAAGCCTACAGATTTAGCTCTCAACGGGGCCGCGATACGGCGTAGACACCGCAATCACCTGTCGGCTGCGCTGGCGGCCGTGGAACGCATGTTGGCGCTGCGGGAGACACACAAGGGAGGCGAAGGGCGGCTCGATTGGCTGATTCTACCAGAGCTCGCCGTGCACCCGAATGACGTGTTCACTCATCTGGTGCCTTTCGCACGGGCCCACAGGGCGCTAATCCTCACGGGGTTGACCTATGAAGAAGTTCTAGCCGGGAAGCCGCTGGTCAACTCGGCCTATTGGGTTATCCCGGAGTGGTCGAACGCCTACGGGCTGCAGATCAAGACTCGCCGGCAGGGGAAGGCGTATCTTGCCCCGGAAGAGCAGGTGTTTAACGGAGGCGGTACTCATATCCTGCAAGGCTTCCGGCCGTGCCAGTGGTTGATCGGCTATCCGTGGCACGACGCGAAGACGGTCCCGCCTGTCTGGCTGACAGCGGCCGTCTGCTATGACGCGACAGACCTCGGCCTTGCTTCGGATCTCAGGAATGAGTCGGATACCCTGGCCATTCCGGCACTCAACAAGGATGTCAAGACTTTCGACCAGATGGCTTTGGCGTTGCATTACCACATGTTCCAGCTCGTGGTTGTCGCCAACAACGGACAGTATGGCGGGAGCAATGCCTATTGGCCCCGGAGCGATGCTCACATCAGGCAAGTCTTTCACACCTATGGACAACCGCAGGCTTCGATCGCGTTTCTCGAAATCGACGACATCGGCGCATTCCTGGAGCGCCACAACGTGTCAGGAAACAAGGCAAAAGAGTGGAAGCATCCTCCCGCAGGCCTGAAAGCAGCAGCGCCATGAGTTTTGTTGTGAAGGACTTCACTGCCGGTGCCCGCCTTTGCCCAAATAACAGGGCTTTGAAACCTATCGCTGCATGGCGGCCTATGTTTCACAGCCGCGGCAGCTCGAAGTCGATCTCGCCCTGGAACAGCTTCACCCGCACCACCCGGACGGAGACCGGGTCGCCCATGCGGAAGCTCCGGCCGTGGTTCTGGCCCTTGATGAGATGGGCGGTGTCGTAATAGCGGTAGTAGTCGTCGTCCAGGGACCTGAGGCTCACCAGTCCTTCCACGAACCAGCGGTCCAGCTCCACGAAGAAGCCGAAGTTGGTGAGATCGGTGATGACGCCGGTGTGCACCTCGCCGATCTTGCCGGTCATGAACTGGGCCTTCTTGAGGTCCACCATCTCGCGCTCCGCGTCCATGGCCAGGCGCTCCCGCGCGGAGTTGTGGTCGGCAGCCTCCTGGAGGTAGGCGGCGAGCTCTTCCCGTGTCCGCGGCGCGAGCCTGGAGTCCGTCTGGGCCTGATCGATAAGACGGTGCACCATGAGGTCGGGGTACCGGCGTATCGGCGAGGTGAAGTGGAGGTAGGCGCCGGAGGCGAGGCCGAAGTGGCCGATGTTCTCGGGATCGTAGACGGCCTGCTTCATGGAGCGCAGCAGCATCCGGTTCAGCACCCGCTCCTCGGGCTTGCCGCGGCACGCTTCCAGAACGCGCTGGATTTCCGCGGCCGAGACCTTCTCGCCGCCGCGGTGCAGGCGGTATCCCAGGGTGGAAAGGAAGGGGTCGATGGCGTCGAGGGTGTCTTCGTCGGGCCCCTCGTGGACGCGGTAGACACAGGGGAACTTCCGCTCCCGCAGGTAACCCGCCACCGCCTCGTTGGCGGCGATCATGAACTCCTCGATCATCCGGTGGGCGATGGTGCGTTCCGCGCGCCGGATGTCCGTGGGCATGTTGTGGTCGTCCAGCAGGATCTCGGTCTCCGGCAGCTCGAAGTCGAGGCTGCCGCGGGCGCGGCGCCGGTCCATCAGGATGTGCGTCAGCTCCTCCATGGCCCTGAGATGTTCGATGGTCTCCGGGTACTGTTCGATGACCGACGCGTCCTCGTCTACGAGGATGCGCCCGACCTCGGTGTACGTGAGCCGGGCATCGCTGCGGATGACCGAGCGGAACAGCTCTGTCCGCTCCACCTCTCCCTTGCGGTTGATTTCCAGCAGCGCCGTCCGGGCGAGCCGGTCGGCTCCGGCCTTGAGGCTGCAGATGCCGCTGGACAGCGCCGGCGGCAGCATGGGGAGGGCGCGGTCCGGGAAGTACACGCTGGTGCCGCGGGCGTAGGCCTCGCCGTCCAGGGCGGAGCCTCGCGGTACGTAGGCGGCCACGTCGGCGATGGAGACGTAGAGCCGGTAGCTCTTCGCCGCGGTTTTCTCGATGCTCACGGCATCGTCGAAATCGCGGGCGGTCTCGCCGTCGACGGTGAAGGTCGTCAGCCCGCGCAGGTCCCGGCGTCCGCCGAGGTCGGTGGAACTCAGGGCGGCACCATGGCGCGCGGCCTCCTGGCGGGCCTCGGCCGGGAATTCGTCGGCCAGGCCGTAGCGGAAGATCACCGCCTGCGCCTGGACCTCGGGATCGTCGGGGGATCCCAGGAGCCGCTCGAGCCGGGCTTCCGGAGGCGTATAGCCGCCGCCGTAGCGGGTCATCTCCACCGCCGCCACCTGGCCGGGAGTGACCGCCGCCGACGCCGACAGGGGGATCGCGGGGGCGATGCGCGGGTCCATGGGCACCACCAGGGCACGGTCCCCGTCGGTCTGGACCACGCCGACGATGCGGCGCTGTCCCCGCTCCAGCACTTCCACCACGTGGCCCTGGCTGTCGCCGTGGCGCTTCTTCTCCGGACGCACCAGCACCCGGTCGCCGTGCATCACCCGCCGCATCTCCCGGCGGCTGAGGTAGATGTCCTCCATCCCCTTCTGGTCCGGCACCACGAAACCGAAGCCGTCGGGATGCCCCTGCACCACCCCCGACACCACGCTGGCGGCCTTGGCGAGGGCGTAGTGGTTCTTGTGGAGACGGATCACCTTGCGCTCGTGGATCAGCTCCTTGAGCGCGTCGACCACCGTTTCCCTTGCCGGCTTGCCGAACCCTTTCCGGATCTCCCGCAGGCTGAAGCGGTGGCCCGGTCTGGACAGCATGAAGGAGAGGATGCGGGGCTTGAGGGCGGAGGGATCGTTCATCGGGGTGGTGTGCGGCCGCTTGAGCTACGGTGGAGGGGAGCGCTCCGGGTCATGCGTTTTCGCCGGCGTGCGGTCCGGGAGTGGCCAGCTCCGCGAGCAGCCAGTCGTCGCCCTGGCCGGCGGGACGCGGAATCTCATCGAGGTCCACTTCATCGGCCAGGGCGGCCAGCACCTCACGAGCGAGTGGAAGGGAATCCTCCAGCACCAGTAGCACGATGACGGCCTCTGCCGGGTCTACGGTACGGATGATGCCCAGCAGTTCGTAGGACTCGACGATGAACTTGATGTACGCGATGTCGCGCCGGCTTACCCGGAGGTAGATCTCGTTGACGTCCATGGTAAAAGTGCGACGGCGTTTCCCGTCGTGAGGCTTGATGGCGAATCGGCAGGGCGGGGGCTCAGCGGAGCAACTCGCGGAAGCCTCGTCCCAGCTTGTCCCACAGGTTGGCCGCCTCGCCGTCGTCGGACCTCGACGGCCTTTCCTGGGCCAGCCGGTCGTACATGTAGCGGGTGAGCTGCGCGACGTTGGGCTCGAGGGAGACGTCGGGAATGTTTCCGCTGAGCCGGAAGGGCAGGCTGATGCCGTCGGCGTCGAAGAGATAGCGGACGTTGCGGTAGCGCCCGCTCAAGTCGTGGGAGAACGCGGACGACAACACCAGGGTCGCCCGCAGGTCCACCTCACCGTCATGGTTTGCCCAACCACTTCCGACGACACTGTACTCGTCCGAGATCAGCAGAAGGTCGTCACTCTGTATACGGCCTTTGTCGACGGTGAACGTGCTCTCGATGAGCTCGAAGGATGCACGGTCGCCCCGCACCAACGACAGGTACGCCGGACCGGCGGTGTCGATCCTGTCGATCCCTTCCACGGCGTCCATGGCCGCCAGCACGCCGCGTACGGGATTGAACCTGTGAAGGACTCCCCTGTCCAACGTCACGCTCCCGTGTCCACTGAGGTTGCGGACCATAGCCGGCCAGTCCTTGCCGGTGCTCCGGAAGCGGCCGCTGAGGCTGATGCGGCCGTTGATGGAGTCCTTGGCCGTGGCGGGGAGCAGCGGCAGCAGGCTGCCCAGCTCCAGGCGCTCCGCCGTGGGGCTCAACTCCAGGTCGAAGGCCTCGCCGTTCCGGCTCGTCAACGTGCCGTGCCCCCGGATCTTGCCTCCCAGCGTCTCGACCGCCACCTGGTCGGCCTTCAGGTTGCCACCGGTCCAGTTCACGCGCCCTTGAAGGTTCCGGTACGCGATCCCCTTGAGCCGCCCGTTGCTGGAGGAAACGAACCCCCTGACCGACAGGACGCCCTTGGCGAAGTCGGCCGATCCCTCGCTCGCGACGTTGCTGAAGGAATCCGCCCGGTATTTGGCGTCACCGGTGAGGTCCGCCACGTTGAGCAGGTCGGACTGCACGCTGTAGTGCAGCGTCGGGCGGCTCAGGTTCACCAGGAGTCCGCGGACTTGGAGATCCGACAGTCCCGACCGCAGCTCAAGCCTGCGGATCTCGACATCTTCGCCGCGGAACTCCAACTGCGCCTGGAGTCCCTGGATGGTCCCGCGCTTTCCCGGAGGACCGATGACGTTGACGTCGGCAAGCCGCAGGCTTCCCAGCAGCGTCGGGGGCTCGTTCCGTGGGGCCGCCCTGTGCCGTAGCGACAGTCCGCCGCTGAGGGTGCCTTCCAGCTTGTAGCCGGCCGCCGCCGGCACCAGGGTCTCCCATCCCGCCAATGCCACGCCGTCGGCCTTGAGACGCAGCCGCACCACCTGCTCGGGGTGCTGGTCGACGGAGCCGGAGAACACCACCCGGCCGTTATGGAGCCGTGCCTCGGACTCGTAGATGACCACCCGGTGGTCGCGCACCCTTGTCTTCATGGCGAGACGGGCCGCCACCCCCGGCGCCTTGTCGAGCCATCTGCCGTACTGGAGCGTGTTGGCGTCCGCGGTGACGGACGTGTCGATCCTGAGGTCGTCGAAGGTTCCCTCGACCAGATTGGACAGGGTCATGGCTTGATGCACCGCCAGCCCCGGCGGCACCACCCGGTCCACCCATGGAATCTGCCGCAGTTGGTCGATGCGCACCGGCCCGAGCTGCAGCTCGGCCTTGACGCGGCCCCCGCTCCAGGACAGGGCCCGGGAGAAGTCGAGGTCGCCGGCGAGCCGGGCGTTGTTGGTGACGGCGCCGAACAGTGCCCCGGTCACGTTCATCTCCGACACCCGGGGACGTTCGAGCGTTCCGGAGATTCGTGCGTTCACCGCTATCGGGCCGGATGGGCGGAAATAGGAGGGGAGGTGGTTCTCGATCGACTTCCAGCCCCGCGCCACCAGGACCCGTGGCACGGCCGCCGCCCGCAGCTTCAGGTCCACGGCGTTCCCGGCCCACTCCGGCAACGGCCGTGACGTTCCGACGGTGCCGGTCAACGAGAACGGCAGCTCTCCGGCTGGGGCCATGGCGCCGGATAGGTCGACGTAGACACTCGGTTCCCGCGACCATTGGAGCGCCACGGCCAGGTCGTGCAGGCGGAGCTCCTCGGGCTTGTCGGCGGAACGGTCGATGAAGTAGAGCTTTCCGCCGCTGGCGTGAACTGCCATTGCGGTTCGATGGGCCGAGCGGAAGAGGGTGCCGAGCGGCTGCGTGGGCGTCAGGAAGTTGATGTCGCCGTACTCGTTACGGATGATCTGTATTTCGGGGCGGTGAAGGACGACGTGGGACACCGTCGGTTTGCCCGCGAGCAGGGACAGCCACCCCAGTGTGATGGTGAGCTGGTCGGCCTGGACCAGCGGTGTCGCCGCGAAGCGCGGGTCGTCGGCCACACGCAGGTCGGTCACCGTGATGCCGAGGCTCCCCGGACTCCCGAGGAAGTTCAGGCTGATGGAATCGAAAGCCACGGCGCGCCCGAGGGCGCTTTCGATGCTCCGGCGAACGGTTTCCTTGCGGTTCTCAAGCAACGCTTCCACTCCCGCCACCACCGCCACCACGAGCACCGCCGCGAGGGACAGGAGAACCAGGAGTCTGGACGCTTTGCTTCTCATGCTCCGCCGTATTCAGGGTCCGGCGCGACTCCGGGATGAAACCCCTTTCATTCCGGGAACGGGAACCTGTCAAAAAAACAACATATCGCACGCCCCGCCGTCTTGCCAGCGCATATGTAGGATCTGGCGGGATCCTTAGTCCGCCCGCTCGACGATGGTGGCGATGCCCTGTCCCACGCCGATGCACATGGTAGCCATGCCGTAACGGCTGCCGCGGCGCTTCATTTCGTGGATCAACGTTGTCATGATTCTCGCGCCGCTGCAACCCAAAGGGTGCCCCAGGGCGATGGCCCCGCCGTTCACGTTGACCTTGTCCGGATCCAGGCCGAGCTCCTTGACACACGCCAGCGACTGGGAGGCGAAGGCCTCGTTGAGCTCCACCAGGTCCAGTTGGTCGGCGGTGAGCCCGGCCCGTTCCATCGCCTTGCGGCTGGCCGGGATGGGTCCGATGCCCATGAACGCGGGATCCACCCCCGCCACCGCCGAAGCGACGATGCGGACCATGGGCTTCAGCTTCAGCGCCTCCGCCCGCTCGCGGGAGGCGACCAGCAACGCCGCGGCGCCGTCGGAAAGCGGTGACGAGTTGCCGGCGGTCACGGTGCCGTTCCTGACAAACGCCGGTCTCAACGCCGCAAGCTGCTCCAGGCTGGTGTCCGCCCGCGGGCCTTCGTCCCGCTCGTGCACCACCGGGTCGCCCCGTCGTTGGGGAACGGACACGGGGATGATCTCGTCGTCCAGCCGCCCGGCTTCCTGGGCCGCCACCGCGTTGCGATGACTCCTGAGGCCGAAGGCGTCCTGCTGCGGGCGGTCGATGGAGTACTTCTCCGCCACGTTCTCCGCGGTCTCGCCCAGGCTGATGAGCGGGTACAGCTCGCCCATGCGGGGGTTCGGAAAACGCCATCCGAGCACGCTGTCGTAGACCGTGACGTCGCCGCGCGCAAACGCGACCGCGCCCTTGGGCATCACCAGCGGCGCGCGCGTCATCATTTCCACGCCGCCGGCCACGAAGAGGTCGCCTTCTTCCGCCCCCACCGCCCTTCCGGCCTGGTTGACGGCCTCCAGTCCCGAACCGCACAGGCGGTTGACGGTGGCGCCGGGCACCGACTCGGGGATGCCGGCGAGCAGGGAGGCGTTGCGCCCCACGTTGCGGCAGTCTTCCCCGGCCTGGTTGGTGCATCCGAGGATCACGTCCTCGATGGTCTCCTTGTCGATCCCGTTCCGGGCAATGAGCTTGGCGATGACGTGCGCCGCCAGGTCATCCGGCCGGACATCCTTGAGGATACCTCCATAGCGGCCCATGGGGGTGCGGGCGGCGTCGACGATAACGGCTTCGGGCATGTTGCGCCTTTCCTGCGCCGCGATGGCGCGTTTCGAATCGAATGTTCCGATTTTTTCGCGGGACGGTCAAGCGGCGTCGTCGCCTGGTTCCCCGTGTTCGTGGAACCCCCGCCCCACGGCCTCGCCCTGCCGGCCGGATGCCACCAGCTTCTTCAACAGCGGCGCGGGCCGGTAGCGGTCGTCGCCGGTTTCTTCCTGGAGTCCCTCGATGACCGCGAGGACTTCGTCCAGACCGATCTCGTCGGCCCAGCGGAGCGGTCCTTGGGGGTAGTTGGTGCCCAGCCTCAGCGCGATGTCGATCTCCTCGGCGGTGGCGATGCCCTCGTCCAGGCCGCGTGCCGCCTCGTTGATGATGAGGCTCAGGATCCGCGGGAACACGAGGCCCGGCGCATCCTTAACCAGGGCGCTCTCCTTGCCCAGACCGCGCACCAGGGATTCGGCCGCCCGGACCGTCTCGTCAGCGGTATCGAGCCCGCGCGCCAGCTCGATGATGTCGCGCTGCGCCAGGGGGTGGAACGTGGCGAAGCCGACGACGCGTTCCGGCCGCCGGCTCCAGCAGGCGATGGTGGTGGCGGACCAGCGCAGGCACGAGGTCAGAACCACGGACGCGCCCGGCACCGCGCCGTCGAGACCTTCCAGCAGTTGCTTCTTGGCTTCGAGGCCGTGGGGCAGGGTATCCACCACCACCGCCGTCGCCGGGTCCACCTCGGCGGCGCCCGCGTATCGATGGACGGTCAGGCCGCCGTCCCGGGCCAGGCGAAACCAGTCCTCCGCCATGCGGTTGTCGCCCAGGATCGCGAGACTAGGACCCATAGTCGTAAAAACCCTTCCCGGTCTTCCGTCCGAGGTGGCCGGCCAGGTACAGCTTCTGCTGCAAGGGGCTCGGCCGGAAGCGCGGGTCTTCGAAAAACGCCCGGTAGAGCGTCTCGGTCGCGGTGAAGTTGATGTCGATGCCGATGAGGTCCTGAAGCTCGAAGGGACCCATGCGGAAGCCGCCCGCTTCGCGCATGACGCGATCCACGGTGCCGACGTCGACTCCCCCTTCGCTCAGGATGCGCAGGGCCTCGTTGTAGAACGGCCGGGCGATGCGGTTGACGATGAACCCGGGGGTGTCCTTGGCGCGGACGGGCGTCTTGCCGAACCTCCCGACGATGTCCACCGCCTTGGCAACCGTGGCGTCGCTGGTCAGCTCGCCCTGCACCACTTCCACCAGCGCCATGAGCGGCGCGGGATTGAAGAAATGCATGCCCAGCACGCGGGAGGCGTCCTTCACCGCGCCGCCGATGGCCGTCACCGACAAGGAGGATGTGTTGGTGGCCAGCAGCGTTTCCGCCGCGCACGTGGCGTCCAGCTTCTGGAACAGCTCCCGCTTGATCTCGAGGTTCTCGGTGGCCGCTTCGATGACCAGGGTGGCGTCGGCGAGGTCCTCCAGGGCCAGCGACCCCTTGAGGCGCGAGAGGATGCGCCTTTCCTGGTCCTCGTCGATGTTGCCCTTTTCCCGGCTGCGCTCTATGAACCCGCGGATCCTCCCCAGCCCGCGGTCGAGGAACTCCTGGGCGATATCGTACACCACCGCCTCGAAGCCGCCCTGGACGGCCACCTGGGCGATGCCGGCTCCCATGGTGCCGGCGCCGATCACGCCGATCCTGTTCTCGTTGATCATGGTCGATTTTCCCGGCGAAGCCCGCGGGTCCGGCCCGGAAGCTATTCTCCCTTGAATTCCGGCGTGCGCTTCTCCATGAAGGCCCGGACCCCTTCGTCGTAGTCGGCGGTGCGGCCGGCGATCTCCTGGGTGCACGCTTCGTATTCGAGCTGTGCGGCGAGCTCGCCGTACATGGACCGGTTGAGAGTCCGCTTGATCAGGCCGGCGCTGCGGGGTCCGCGCGCCAGCCGTTCCGCCACCGCCCGGGTTTCCTCCGCCAGTTCCGCCGCCGGTACGACCTTGGTCACCAGGCCGTAGCGCAGCGCGTCCTGCGCGTTCAGGGGCTCTCCCAGCAGGAAGAGCTCGGTGGCCTTGCTGAGGCCGATGAGCCGCGGCATGAAATAGCTGCCGCCGCAGTCCGGGCCCAGCCCCACGCGCACGAACGCTTCGATGAAGCGCGCGTTCTCCGAGGCGATGCGCAGGTCGCAGGCCAGGGTGAGGTTGCATCCCGCGCCCGCGGCTACGCCGTTGACGGCGCAAAGGACGATCTTCTCGGTCCGGCGGATGGCCAGGATGATGGGGTTGTAGCGGGACCTCAAGGATTCTCCCAGCGACCCCTTCCGGTCCGGCGAACGTTCCTTGAGATCCTGCCCCGCGCAGAACGCGCGGTCGCCGGCGCCGGTCAGGACGAAGCAGCGGACCGCCTTGTCGCGGCTGCCGTCCTTGAGGGCGTCCAGCAGTTCCCGGTTCATCTCCGCGGTGAACGCGTTGAGCGCATCGGGCCGGTTCAGGGTGATGGTGGCGACGCCGTCGAGCTTTTCGTAGAGGATCGTTTCGTAGCTCATTTTCCCTTGAATTCGGGCTTGCGCTTGTCGAGGAACGCCTGCATGCCCTCTCTTCGATCCTCGGAGGCAAACAGCATCTGGAAGGACTTGCGCTCGAAGGCCAGACCTTCGTCCAGGGGCGTATTGGCCGCCTTGAGGATGGCTTCCTTGGCGAGCCTGATGGCAACGGGCGGCTTGCCGGCGATAGTCTGCGCCATGGCCTTGGCCTCGTCCAGCAGCACTTCCGCCGGCACGACCTTGTTCACCAGGCCGCACCGCGCCGCTTCCTCGGCGTCCATGAACCGGCCGGTCAACACCAACTCCATGGCCTTGTGTTTGCCCACCAGGCGGGTCAGCCGCTGGGTCCCTCCGGAACCCGGGATAGTGCCGAGGTTGACTTCGGGCTGTCCGAAGACCGCGGACTCCGAGGCGATGATGATGTCGCAGCTCATGGCCAGCTCACAGCCGCCCCCCAGGGCGAAGCCGCTGACCGCGGCGATGACGGGTTTGGACAGGTGATTGAGGCGGTCCCTGAAGGCCAGCCGTTCGTGGGCTCTGCCGCCGCCGAACGGGGTCGCCTCCACCATCTCGCTGATGTCGGCGCCGGCAGCGAACGCGCGTTCGCCGCCGGTGATGATGAACACACGGACGGAGTCGTCCGCGTCAAGCTTTTCAAAGGCCTCGCACAGATCCTTGCACAGCCCGTAGGAGAGGGCATTGAGCTGTTTGGGACGGTTCAGGGCGGCGACGGCCACGAACCCGTCCCTTTCAACGGTAATGTTTTCGAACTCCATATCCATACAAACGGGCAGCTATACACCATGAGGTATGGCGATTCAATTCGACCGCGGGGACGGTCCGACGCGCGGCCGTTTCGTTGACTTCGAAAACCCTATTTGACAAGATCCGTGCTGATGCCGAACGATTCAGGGTCGCCCACCACCCACCACGACGAGAAACTGCAGCAGATCCTCGAGCACTCCGCGAGGATCTTTGCGGAGAAGGGTTTCGACGGGACTTCCATCCGCGACATCAGCCGCGCCACGGGCATGAGCCTTGCCGGCCTCTACTACTACTTCCGCACCAAGGAAGAGCTGCTCTGCCTGATACAGGAACGCTGCCTCGTGACGTTGCTGGAGAACGCCGGCAAGGTACAGGAATCCGGGAAGTCCGCGCGGGAGAAGATCGCGCTGTTCGTCCACAACCATCTGGGCTTCTTCCTGCACAACATGGACGAGATGAAGGTGATGTCCCGTGAGGACACCGCGCTGACGGCGGACTACGAGCGGCGGATCCTGGATCTCAAGCGGCGTTACGTGAAGGCCCTGGTGGACATGGTGGAGGAGCTTCAGCGGAACGAGCATTCCGCGAAAATCAACGTGCGGGTGGCGGCGCTGGCCCTCTTCGGCATGATGAACTGGATCTACACCTGGTACAATCCCAGGCGGGACCCCTCCCTTCGGCCCCTCATCGAACAGATGCTGCACATCTTTTTCTTCGGCATCCTCAATGGCGACGCGCAGGATGCCGGAGTCGAGGACGGCCTTCTCAAGTCTTTCATTCCCGACGAAAAGAGCTTCGGCCTGTGGCCGGGGTCGTGAGTCTCTCGAATTTGAGTTACGCGGCCGCGCTGGGACGTCTGCTGACCCGCTGGTACCACTCGGCGGCGCGGCGGCACTCGTCCGGGAGGCCCATCTTGATCCAGCCGGCGAAGTCCACGGCCACCTGCGCGGTGATGTCGGCGATGGTGTAGCGCTCGCCCGCGACAAAGGGATGGTGGGCGAGCCGGGCGTCGAGGGCGGAGAAGAAACTTTCCACCCGCGCGCGTCCGCGCTGCACCAGTTCCGGGATCTGCGCAACGCTCCCCGGGCCGGTCAGCGCCCGTCCCTTCAGTCCCTTGGCGGCGTTGCGAAACGCCTCGGTGACGGCGAGGAAGCCGTCGATCTCGAAACGGTGCTCCCACATGGCCACCACGGCCCGGTCCCGGGCGTCCACGCCCATGAGCGGAGGCTCGGGATGAGCGTCCTCCAGATACCGGCATACCGCCACCGCCTCGCTGATGGCGGTGCCGTCGTCGAGCTCCAGGACGGGCACCGTGCACCAGGGGTTGAGCGCGCGGAACGTGTCCGAGAGATGTTCGCCGTTGCGCAGGTCCACCTGCACGGTGGGGATGTCCAGCCCTTTTTCGGCGATGAAGATGCGCACCCGGCGCGGACTCGGCGCGGTGCTGCAGTCGTAGAACTTCATGGTTTCCTCATCCCGCGCTACGAACCGGTATTCCGTATTGCTGAAGCGTGGTCTCCAGCGTCGGACGGCCGAGCCGCAGGCGCCCGTCGTTCAGCAGGTAAGAGAACAGGTAGCCGGCGGCGAGCATCAGGATTCCTATCAGAAAGCAGTACATGACCGCCCGATCCGGGTAGGAGTCCTTCAGGTATCCGACGTAGAGCGGGCCGAAGATTCCCGCCGCCGCCCAGGCGGTCAGCACCACGCCGTACATCTTCGACATCTTCTCCGTGCCGAAGACGTCCAGGATGTAGGGCGGCATGGTGGCGAAGCCGCCGCCGAAACAGAGCAGGACGTAGCAGACCAGCACGGAGAAGACCCACGGGTTCTCCTCGGTCATGAGCACCCCGAACACCACCATCTGGCTGGCCAGCAGGATGCGGAAGACCTTGACCCGGCCGATGCGGTCCGACAGGAGGCCCCAGAACAGCCGTCCGACGCCGTTGCACACGGAGCTGGCGGCGATCAGCGTGGCGCCGTACTCCGCAAGCACCGCGGGCTCGACGGCGGGGTCGGCCAGACCCCAGACCTCCTGCAACAGCTCCGACTGAAAGCTGATGACCGAGATGCCGGCGGCGATGTTGAAGAAGAACACGGTCCACATGATGATGAACTGGCCGGACTTGAGGTACGGCAGGGTGGAGTCCGGCTCCGCGGCGTCGGCCTGCGCCGCGGGCGCGCCGGAAGTCTTCGCGGACGCCACGGGATCGCTCAACGCCAGGCTGCATGGGATCAGGATGCCGGCGAATACGATGCCGAGCCACAGGAAGACCAGGGACAGATCCCCCTCCGTGCGCACTACCAGGAACGGCGCCAGCCCCTTGCTCAGGAGCAGCGCGCCTATCCCGAAACCCATCACGACGATGCCGGTGACCAGCCCCTTCATGTCCGGGAACCACTTGGCTACCGTCGCCACCGGGGTCACGTAGCCGAGTCCGATGCCGGCTCCGCCGATGACGCCGTACCCCACGTAGAAGAGCGGAAGGAAATCCAGCCACAGCGCCGCGCTGGCGATCACGTAGCCGCCGGCGAACATTAAGCTGCCGGTCAGCGCCAGCCGCCTCGGCCCCAGCCGTCCCAGCGCGGAGCCCGCCCAGGCCGCGGAGGTGCCCAGGCAGAAGATGGCGATGCTGAAGGCCCAGGCGGTCTCGGTGTGGGTCCAACCGGACTGGCGCACCAGCATGGTCTGGAAGAAGCTCCAGGCGTAGACCGTCCCGAAGCAGATCTGCAGCATGGTGCAGAAGAAAGCGATGGCGACTCTGTGGATACGCACCCGCGGCGCCTCCCGTTGCCTGCTATCCGGTCCGTTCCGTCGACGGCGGCTCTTCGGTGCCGTTCCTGCGTTGCGCCACGTGGAGGAGCAGGCGCGCCAGCTCACCGGCCTCGTCGTTGCGTGCGAGGATCTTCTCGTCGCCGGCGCCGTCGGCGTCCTCCTCCTTGGCCAACTTCACGGCGAAGGCCAGGAGTTCCCCCAATGGCTTGGCGGCGAGATTGACGAACCAGATTGCCCCCAGCACTCCCACCACCAGCAGGACCGAGATGAGGTACACCTGCTGGCCGATGGCCCGCTGGATCTTGAGGCCGATGGTGTCGAGGTCCATGCCCACGTGCACGACGCCGCCGAACCCTGCCAGGATCGGGCTGGCCACTTCCACGAACTCGCCCATTCCGGGCAGCGTCCGCTTGACCGTGGCAGTCTCGAACGGATCGCTCTCCAGGATCGCTTCGGGAATGCCGGGAACGAAGGTGTGCGCCAGGTATTCGCCGTTGTCGCTGGTGATGTAGACGTAGCGGATGCCCTGGATCTCCACGAACTGGTCGATGAGCGACTGGAGCGTGGCGAGGTTGCGGTTGAGCAGGATGTCCACGCTGGCGTCGGCGATGGTCTTGGCGATGTTGCGGCTGTTGCTCTCGTACTCCGCCGACAGGTGGGTCTGCACCGTGTAGATGGTCAGCGCCGAGGTGGACAGCACGATCAGGCCGAAAAGCCCGAAGATGCCAAACTGGGTCTTCTGAAAGAGCTTCCTGATCTTCATGATCACCCGAACTTCGCTTTCCAGTCGTCCAGGGTGACGAACCGGCCCCCCTCGACGACCGTGTAGTAGACCTTTTGCAGCCCCTGCCGGCGCTCCGGCCCGAAGGACACGGCCTCGCCGATGCCCAGGTCGTAGTCGCGCACCGAGAAGACGGCCTCCTCCAGGCCGCTTCTGTCCGGTCTGCCCCTGAGGCGCCGGAGAATCTCCACCAGCAACTTGGCATCCAGGAACCCTTCGAGGCTCACGAAGCTGTGGGGAAACGGCTTGTAGGCCTCCTTCACCAGCTCTTCGGGCACCTGGGGGTCGTAGCGCGCCATCAGTTCGCGGTACTCCTTGACGGCCGGGATCGAGGTGTCCTCGTAGCTGGGCACCACCTGCGAGTTCACCAGGTACCGGGCGTAGGCATCGGGGTCGTCCTGCCTTTGCGACAGCAGGTTGAGCAGGTTCTCGCTGCCGACGAAGGAGAGGTTGGCGATGGGGACCCGCAGGCCCAGGTCCACGGCGTCGCGGGCGAAGCCGGCGCAGGCGGCGTAGGCGCCGACGCAGATCACGGCGTCGGGAGAGGCCTTCTTCAGGATCTCCACCTGTGCCCGGAAGCTGCCGGTGAACCGCGACCCCCGGCGGTACGTGGCCTCGCCGACCATCTCGACGCCGTGCTTGGCCAGGGCTGCCCGCACGCCCGCCCAACCGCTGCGGCCGTAGGCATCGGCCTGGTAGAACATGGCGATGCGTTCCCGGCCGATGCGCATGAAGTTGTTCACGAGGCCGGCGGTCTCCTGGCGGTAGGATGCCCGCAGGTTGAAGGCGAACTCGCCGTAGGGCGGCTCGCGCTGGGGCTGGGCGCCGGTGAAGGGGAAGAACAGGTAGACCCGCTGGGCCTGGAACTTCTTCAACATCGGCAGAACGCGGGTGACGGTGGGGGTGCCCACGTAGCCGAAGAGCAGGAAGACCTGGTCCTCCAGCATCAGCTTGACGGTGTTCTCGACGCAGGGATCCGGCTGGTAGCCGTCGTCGTAGAGCTTCAGGACGATCTTGCGGCCGTTGACGCCACCGTTCTCGTTGACGTGGTTGAAGTACGATTTGGCGCCGCGGTAGAGCTCGGTGCCCAAGCCGCGGGAAGGGCCGGAGAAGGCGGCGGACACCCCCAGCACGATCTCGCCGTCGGGTCCGATTCCCCGGACGGCGGACGCGTCGGCCGGGCGCGGAGAGTGGAGCCAGGGCGGGAACAGCACCGCGACGATCCCGGCACCCACAACCTGTCTGCGCGTCAGGTGAGTTCTGCTGGAATACCGCACCAAGTCGTCACTTTCGGTACGACCTTGCCTGCTCACAAGCGGCCTCGCTTTCTTGAAGCCCAATGTGCCGGGAATCCGGGGCTCGTGTGGAAACCAACTTCCGCAGGTTAACTCGCTTCGCTTCTCGAATCAACGATGCGCGGCGGGGCGCGGTCGCGGCCTCCCGGGCGCCGGGAACCGTCATGCGCCGTCCTGGAAGGACCGCAACAGCTCCAGGGTCTCCCGGTCCTCCCTCAGGTCCTTGCCCTTGGGGGTTTCGAGGCACATGGGCAATCCGAAGAAACGCTTGTCGTTCATCAGCAGGCGGAACGGCTCCAGTTCGATGTGGCCCTTGCCGATGAGCTCGTGGCGGTCTACGCGGCAGGCAAGCTCTTTCTTCGAATCGTTCAGGTGGAAGGCGGCGAGGAGCTTGACGCCAATGGTCTCGTCGAACTCCGTAAAGGTCCGCTCGTAGCCTTCGCGGGTGCGGATGTCGTATCCGGCGGCGAACGCGTGCTGGGTGTCGAAGCACACCCTGAGCCGGTCGCTGTCCCTCGCGCTGTCGATGATGTTGCGGATGTGCTCGAAGCGGTAGCCCAGGTTGGTGCCCTGGCCGGCGGTGATCTCCAGCACGACGCGCACCTTGAAGCCCGCGCAACGGCGGTGGACCGCGTCCAGGGAACGCGCGATGGTGCGCAGGCCCACCCGCTCGCCGGCTCCGGTGTGGGCGCCGGGATGGGCGATGAGGCACGGGATGCCCAGGGTCTCGCAGCGCTCCATCTCGTCGACGAAGGCGGCGACGGACTTCTGCCGCAGCTCCCGGTCGGGCGCGCCGAGGTTCAGCAGATAGGAGTCGTGGGCCACCACCGTGTGGATGCCGCTGGCCTTCTGCGTATCCTTGAACGTGCGGACGTCCTCCTCGGTCAGAGGAGTCGACGCCCACTGCCGCGAGGACTTGGTGAATATCTGGATGGCTTCGCAGCCCACGCTGTCGCCGGCGTGCAGCGCGTTGTGGACCCCGCCGGCGATGGACATGTGGGCGCCCAGCAGCGGTCGATCCCAGGGTTTCTTCTTGCGCGCGGTGGATGCCATGGCTGCAAACTTATCACAAGGACCGCGTTCGGTTCACCCCGGAGGCGGGGCGGTATGTTGCCACGTGGCGCCGATTGCAGTATTTCAAGACGACCCCAACGAGGAGGATTCAATGGCAAACTGGCTGCTGAAGACCGAACCCAGCGTTTATTCCTTTGCCGACCTGCAGCGGGACAAGAGCACGATATGGGACGGCATCAAGAACAATCTCGCTCTCAAGCACCTCAAGACCGTGAAGAAGGGCGACCGTTGCATCATCTACCACACCGGCGGCGAGCGGGTTTGCGTCGGCCTCGGCACCGCCACCACCGGCGCCTATGCCGACCCCGAGAAGGACGACCCCAGGCTGCTGGTGTTCGATATCAAGGTGGGCAAGGCGCTGAAGCGCGAGGTGTCGCTGGCCGAGATGAAGCTCAACCCCAGGCTCGAAGGCTTCGACCTGTTCCGTCTGGGCCGGCTTTCCTTCGTTCCGGTGAGCGACGCCCACTACGGCGAGATCCTGGAGATGGCCAAGGGCTGAGTGCGTCGCCCGCGCCGCTGCCGGGATGATCCTGGCGCCGACAGGAGGAAACTCATGAAGAAGGCAGACTTCCGCCAGTTCTACCGTGACGCCCACGCCGTCGAGTGCCTCAGCGAGCGCGAGAAGATATTCCTCGGCCTCGCCGTCGCCATGACGCGGAACTGCGACCCCTGAGTGGACCGGCGCCTTGCGGACGCAAGGAAAGCGGGAATCGCGGAGGGGGATCTCGATGCCGCGGTGGACGTCATCGCCGCTGTCGACGCCGGCATCCTGCAGTCGTTGAACCAACGCATCAAGCAGCGGCACAAGGAACGGGAGTGATCCACCCGAGGTCGTCACGGCGTTGTTGAAACCCGCTCCCTGAGGTGGTAAACGTCAAGGTCCCACAGTGGTCGCATAGCTCAGTCGGCTAGAGCGCTTGCCTCACATGCAAGAGGTCGCAGGTTCGAGTCCTGCTGCGACCACCATCCATCCGGCCCGTTGCCGGGCCACGGCACCACAAGAGGGCCGGTTCGAGGCCGCGCTCAGGCGGTTCGAGCCGCTCGGCAGCCAGATCAACTGCCGGCTGCCCTCCGACATTCCCTTCGGCGATGGAAGCTGGAGGCCCAAGATGGTTGATCACTATACGTACCGGATCACATGCCAACGCCCGGTTGGCGAGATCGTGAGCATGTCGCCCGACCGGCAGATGGCTCTGGAGACAATGGAGGGAACGATATGAGCTCAGATCTCAAGATGTTTCTGCTGACCGCCGACAACCTGGTCCGCTGTCATTGGGACGGCCGCTCCAGGCAGGTGGATGTATTGGATCGGGTGCTCGTGGGCGAGGTGCTGCGGGAGGTGGTGCGGGACGCGGGGGATCCGGACCGGCTGTATGCCGCCACCAGCACGGAGGTGCATCTAAGCGAGGACGGCGGCGAAAGCTGGAAATGGATTCCGTCCGGCGGCCTCGACTACCGGGACATCTGGACCATGCAGCCGCATCCCACGCGTTCCGGCGAGATCTATGTCGGCACCTTGCCGGCCGCTGTCTACGTGAGCGAGGACGGCGGCCGCTCGTTCCGCGAGCTCACGGCCTTTCGGAAGCTCGAGGACTACACCCGCTGGACCTTTCCGCCGCCGCCCCACACGCCGCACATCCGCTGCATCGTGCTGGACGGCCGGGTGCCGGACGAGATCGTCGTCGGGGTCGAGGAGGGCGGCGTGGTGCGGAGCCGCGACCGCGGCGAAACATGGGAGGACATCAGCGGCCCGGGGAGCGACGCGGCGTACCCGGCGGTCAACGATCCGTCGGGCGTGCTGCCCTACCAGATGGGCGCCCACGAGGACGGCCGGGTCTACCGGGACGTGCACTGGTTGATGCGTGATCCCGCGAGCCTCGATACCCTGTACGCCACCACGGGCATCGGCACCTACCGCACGGACGATGGCGGCGCCTCCTGGCGCAAGCTGGAATACGACATGGGGCGTTCCTACGCCATTCCCTTCGACATCCACCCCCACGTACCGGAGCGTATCTTTCTGGGCGCCGCGGAGAACGGTCCGACATCCTGGAAGGGTCATCGCACGGTCCGTCCAGGACCCTACAACACCATCCGCTTCAGCCGCGACACCTCGGAGGAGCTGGGAGGCGCAAAGTCCGCCATCCTGCGCAGCGACGACCGCGGGGCGACGTGGCGCAAGCTGGAAGGCGGTTTGCCCCACGGGCACGCCCATATGACGAGCTGCGTCACGGTGCACCCGGATGATCCCGAAACGGTGGTCATCGGCTACACCGACGGGTCCGTGTACGCCAGCCACGACGCGGGCGAAGCGTGGGAGAAGCTGGATTTGCCGGAGACCCGGCTCTACGGCGTGCGGCTGCTCTCCGCTTCCTGATCCGCCTCCGAACGAACCGGACGGGGTTCCCCGTCCGGTTCGCCAAGTCTTCTCAGTTCGAACAGAGCGTGTGGGTTACGGTGATCCGCTCCGCACGGTAGAACTCGTTCAGAAAGTCATCCGGACCGTCGTAGCGCCGGTTCGGCACCAGCCGGGCGGGGAAGCTGAACACCAGCGGGTCCACCGAGAACGGATAGGGGGCGAGGACGGCGCGGTGCTCGCCCACGGTGTCGATGTGGATGCGCACGGGAGGCGCGCCCTTCCTGGTAGGTACGTCCACGTCGTTGAGCGTGTCGCTGGGGCCCAGCTTCCGCTTCTTGCTGTTCAGGGGATAGCGGTTGCAGACGTACTGGGCGAGCTGGTCGAACACCTCGATGTAGTCGTAGTTGGTCCAGATCTGCTCCTCGGAGGTGTACTCCCCGAACTCTTCGGTTTGCGCCAGCTCGGCGGCCAGCCGCTTCCTCAACTCTTCCTGGTGGTCGACGTAGGCGCGTACCCGCGGGTCGGCCGTGCGATCGGGCGGATGGGTGTACTTGCCGTAGCCGGCGTTCATGAGCGCCACCCCGTGCATCGCGATCAGCATGGCCGCGTAGCGGTCCCGCTGGAGCACGTTGTCCACCACGTTCCTGTAGAAGTCGAGCCGGAGCTGGCCGAGGAACTTGAAGCTGCCGTCGTGGTAGTCCATGGGGAAGTTCTTGTCGTTCAGCGTGGACGGCCTCATCTCCCATTCCCACCAGCCGTGGTCGTGCTCCTGGGCCGCCAGCACCACCGACGCATACGGCTCCGGGCGGTCGAACTCCTCGTTGCCCCAGTGGGCGGCGAAGAAGCCCGCCACCCGCGAGTGGTCGAACTGGAGTGCCAGCATCAACTGCGAATCGTTGTAAGGATTGACCATCATGACGAATCTTCTCCCCGGCCCGCGCAGCGGTGCCTTCCGGCACCCCGCGGTCCGCGTACACGCGGCTATTTCTTCTTGAGCGCGTCCAGCATGGGTTGACGGTACTTGCTGTAGAGGTCTACGAACACCTTCATGTCGCCGGCCGCCGCGGCGGCGTTCCCCGGCACCAGCGGGATGCCGAAGGAGGCCGCCCAATCCTTGTACGGCTTGCTTTCCATGGTCTTCAACAACAGGCTCTCCCACTTCTTGTGGAGGTCCTTGGACAGCCCCGGAGGCCCGACCATGGCGCGGAACACCTTCACGATCAGGTTCTTGTAGCCCAGCTCGATGGCCGTGGGCGTGTCCGGGGCGTTCTTGGCGCGGCTCTCGCCCAAGTTGACGATGGGCACGATTTCGCCCGAGCGGATGTACGGCAGCGTGGAGGGGTGGTCGATGGGTTGCGTGAACACGTCGAAGTCGCCCCGAAGCAGGCCCGGCAGCGTCTCGCCGGTGCCGCCGTAGCCGGCTACCACGTCGAACGGGATCTTCAACTCGTTGGCGGCCAGGAAGGCGTGGACCCAGCGCGCGATGCCGATGCCCTCGACCCCCCAGGTCACCCGCTTGGCCTTCTGCAGGTCCTCGACCGTGCGGTAGGGCGATTGTTTGCGGACCAGCAACGCCTCCGCTTCCTGCGAGCTCACCACCGCGAGCCAGGTGAACTTGTCGATGTCGTAGCCGACGTTGCTGCGTATCATCTGGGTTCCCAGCATCCCGTCCGCGTAAATGTGGCCGATGGTGTAGCCGTCGGGCCTGGCGCGGTACATGGCGACGGTTCCGGTGATGCCGCCGGCGCCGACGACGTTCTTGACGATGACGTCGACGTTCTTCGGTATGAACGGCTTCATGTAGCGGCCCAGGGCCCTGGCGATGGCATCGAAACCGCCTCCGGGCGAGGCGTGCACGAGAATCGTGACGTCCCGGTTGGGGAAATCGGCGTAAGCGGAGTTGGCGAATACGATCAGGCCGAAGGCGGCGATCACGGCGGCGAGAATCCTCTTCATGGCACCCTCCTCAATTGCGGTTGTGGGTTCGGAACGAAACGGGCCGCATTATAGGGATGCCCGAACCGCGGTGTCAACGATGTCGTAGTGCGACGGACGACGAAAAAACCGCGCGGCATACCGTTGACCCTGCCGGTTTCGATGCTTACCTTTTCTTTGCGACAAGGAGCTCCACAGAATTCAGGAAAGCATTGCAAAGGGTTCAAGGAAGGAGGCATGGAACATGTTGGGACATGAAGTGACAAGATGGCATCCGTTCGTATTTGGCGGACATCGTGATCTGGATGCCGTACTCGACCGATTCCTGGGGCGCCGTGAGCCGGACGCCGGCTGGACGCCTCCGATGGACGCGTACGCGAAAGACGGACACTACGTCTTCCGGATCGATCTGCCGGGAGTGGACCCGAAGGACCTGGACATCAAGGTGGAAGGCAGAGTCCTGACCATCAAGGGCGAGCGCAGGGTCGAGGAGAAGGACCACTACTACAAGGAGACTTTCCACGGCAGGTTCGAGCGCGCGGTGCGGCTTCCCAACGGCGTCGACGCCCACAAGGTCGAGGCCCGTTACAAGAACGGCGTGATCGAGGTGACGGTGCCGTTGCCCGCCAAGGCGGTGGGGCGCAAGGTCCCGGTGCTGAGCGAAGCCGGCGAGGCGGAGGCCACCGAGCACAACGCCGGTTGAGTCTGGGCCCTCACCCGGCCTTCGGCCACCCTCTCCCAAAGGGAGAGGGCGAATATTGCCCCCTCTCCCTCTGGGAGAGGGTTGGGGTGAGGGTGCCAGGGCTCGCCGGGAAGTCGGAACAGGCACGAAAGGGGTCTCTCGAAAGAGAGGCCCCTTTTTTCTTCCTCACACTTCCACGATGGGCTGCCCGATGATCCACAGGCTGAAGACCGTGTAGCCGACCATGAGGACCAGGTCTTGGCCGTGCCGGAGCGAACGGAGTGCGGCGCCGACTCGTTCATGGCTACGATTTGCCGGTGCGTGCGTCTGCCGGGGCTTCCTCCGTCAGGGGTCGCCGGGTTGGCGGCGCCGGCCCTCAACGGCACTTCATATTGGTGCGCACGACTTGGTGGTGCGTGGTGCCGCTGCTGCCGCCGCGCCGGATGCCGCCGCCGGGCAGGTGAATCCAGCCGTTCAGATAGACTAGGCCGGTAACCCCGTGGATCGGGATGGGCATGTCGGGCAGGCGTGTCCAGGTGTCCGTCCTGGGGTTGTAGACCTCGTGGTGCGGGAACACGCCCGACGGACCCGCCGACGGATGCTCGCCGCCGAAGGTGTGGAAGCAGCCCTCCACGGCAATGCCGTTGAGCCCGCCACGAGCTTCGGACATGGGCCGCCGTGTGGCCCACCGGTTGGTCTTGGGGTCGTAGACTTCCAGGGCCGGGGTGATCTCGCTGCGGAAGCCTCCGCCGAAACGCCCTCCGGCCACGTAGAGCTTCCCGTCGATGTTGGCGGCGGTAGTGTGGTTGCGTTGGGTGGGCAGGTCCGGCAGCGTCGTCCACTTGTCCGCCTTGGGATCGTAGACGGCGAAGTCGTGCCCTTGCGGCGGACGGCCTCCCGCCACGTAGAACTTTCCGTCGATGACGTCATGGGCCATGGCGCTGCGCTCGGTGGGCATCGGCGCCCGCGGCGTCCACTTCCCGGTCTTGGGATCGTAGGCGTGGACCGCGTCGGTGTAGCGGGACCGCTCCCTCCGTCCGCCGGCGTTGGTCTGCCCGCCGATGACGTAGAGGAGGCCGTCGAATCCTATCGCCGACGCGTGGTTGATGGTGGTGGGGTAGGGCGTGGTGAGCGCCCACTTGTCCGTCGCCACGTCGTACACCTGCACGGTGTCGACGCTCACCCGGGTGGAAGGGTAGCCGCCCACGACGTAGATCTTCCCGTCGACGTACGCCACCGCCATTTCGGAGTTGGGCTCCACCAGGTCTCCGCGTTTGCCCCACTCGCTCACGGGTTTCGCGTCCGCCGCCAGGGCAGGGGATCCGGCGAGCGCGGCCACCGCGCAGAGCACGGCCGGAGCCAGCCATTTGGATACGGTACGATATGCTTCGGTGGACATGTTCGGACCTCCTTTCCCACTTGTACGCTCATTGACAAACGAGGTCAAAACGCAATACAGGGGACCCAAACCCGAACGGAGGTGGAACCATGGGTAGCGCGACTTGTGTCGATACGGACGGACACGTCCTCGAACGTCAGGCGGACATCCGCAAGTACTTGGAGGCTCCCTGGAACGAGCGCTCGACGCCGCTGTGGCCGGGTGACCAGCCTTGGGACCCGAACCTGTTCAACGGCTTCAAGATGTCCGTGAACTGGGAAGGCCTGTCGCCCGAGGAGCAGGTGCGGCGCTGGCACACGCTCATGGACAAGCAGGACATGGAGGTGGCCATCTGCTTCCCCACCGGCTCGGGCAACATCGCCAAGAACCAGGAGGTGCCCTACCAGGTGGCCGTGACCAAGGCCGCCAACACGCACTTCGCCAAGGAGTACAACGCCCTGTCCAACCGGTTGAGCTGCGTGGGCGTGCTGCCCATGAGAGCGCCGGAGGAGGCGGCCAAGGAGTTACGGCGTGCGGTCAACGAGCTCGGCCTCAAGGGCTTCGAGATCCTGCCTACCGGGCTGCCCATTGCCCTGGGCGAGACCTACTACGATCCCATCTACAAGGCGGCCGAGGAGGAGGGCGTCGTGCTCGGCGTCCACGGCACCCGCAACACGTCACGGGAGCTAGGGGCCTCCATCCTGAGCACCTTCGCCGAGGTCCACTCCTACGCTTTCACCGCCGGCATCCTGCTGCAGTTCACCAGCATGGTCTGCCAGGGCATCACCGAGCGGTTCCCGAAGCTCAAGATCGCCTTCCTTGAGATCGGCGCCACTTGGCTTCCCTACTACATGGACCGGCTCGACGAGCACTGGGAGAAGCGCGGCGCCCACGAGATGCCGCTGCTCAAGCAGAAGCCCAGCGACGTGGTGCGGGAGTCCAACATGTACTTCAGCCTGGAGTCCGGCGAGTCCCAGTTGGCCGCCACGGTGGACTACATGGGTGCCGACCACTTCGTCTACGCCTCGGACATCCCGCACTGGGACAACGAGTTCCCCGAGAACCTGCACCATCTCAGGAACCACCCGGACCTGTCCGACGAAGTGAAGGAGAAGATCCTAAGGAAGAACGCGCAGCGGCTGTTCGATCTGAACTGACGCGGCGTGTGGTTGGAAAGACGACGTTTGCGTGTAGGGGCGACCGGCTGGTCGCCCCTACGTCATAATGTGCTCAGTAGTTGAAGGTCTTCTTCAGCACCGGCTTGTTTGCGTCCGGTATATCCACCATCTGCGCCACCAGCGTCTGCAGCTCCTTGCCGTGGAGCGGGTTGATCTGTATCCGCACCTTTTTGGCGTCCGCGAGGAAGGCCGGATCCTTCATCACCTTGGCGAACGCCTGCCGCATGGTCTCCACGCGTTCCGCCGGCACTCCGGGAGGCATGGTCCAGGGGCGTCCCACGGAGAGCTGCTTGTTGTAGACCTCCAGGATGGCCTTCTTGTCTCCCTTGGCCAGGTCTGACGCCAACGGCACGTCCTTGAGGCCGGGGTGCTTCTCGCGCCCGACCTGCACCAGGATGCGGATGGCTTTCTTCTCGAACCAGTCCTTCTTGAGCGCCCGCAGCGAGGCGTAGCCCCAGCCGCAGATGCCGTCCACCTCGCCCTTGTCCACGGCCAGGGCGGTGGCCATGATGCCGCGGTACCCGGAGGTCACCTTCATGTTGGCGCCCATGACGTTGTTGAGCATCAGGGGCACGATGAAGATGTCGGAGCGCGGCTGGGTGGCCGCCATCTTCACCGGCTCCTTGGCGTTGACCAGGTCCTCGGCGGTCTTGTACTTGCTGTCGGACCGGACGAAGCAGGAGGCGGTCTCCTGCACCGGCGTGCCGACCCAGTTGAACTTCACCGGGTCGAACCGCGCCTGCTTCACTCCCAGGGCCTGGGTCAGCGGCAGCGTCCGGTGGATCGCGCCCATGGTGAGCCCGTCTTTCTTGGCGATGTTGTAGAGCCAGTTGGCCGCCACCATGCCCGAGGCGCCGGGCATGTTCTTGACCACGATCCTGGGGTTTCCGGGAATGTGCTTCGAGAGGTGCCGCGCGGCGGTCCGCGGGTAGAGGTCATAGGACGTGCCCGCGTCCGCGGACACGACGATCACCACCTGCTTGCCCTTGTAGACGGATTCGTCGGCAAGCGCGGCCTGCGCAAAAAATCCGAGCACCATCGAAGCCACGAGGAACTTGCAAAGAAACGCCATCGTTGTCCTCCTTCCGTTGCGCGTATGTTGTTGAACTCTTCCCGACGACTTGTCCTTCACTTGTCCTTCGTTTGTCAAGCCGTGTTACGATCCACCGTCGTGGCGATGCGGATTGACAGCCATCAGGGGCGTTAGTAGATTCGACACAGCGAAACGGCGAGGAGAGCCATGGCAACGCTCAAGATGCAATACGGCGTCGTCTCCGCGGACGATCACATCCAGGAGGCGCCGGATGTCTGGACCAACAGGATGTCCAAGGCCAAGTTCGGTGATGACATCCCGCACATCGTGGAGTTGCCGGACGGCACCCAGACCTGGTCCCTGGGCGGCAACGCCAAGGGATTCGGCGGGCTGGCCCGCGTTTCCGGCGTCAACCCCAACGTGAAGAGGTGGGAGGACGTGCCTCGCTCCACGTACGAGGTTTCGGAGCGCCTGAAGGTCCTGGACCAGGAAGAGCTGGACGCCTCGGTGCTCTTTCCCAACATCATCGGCATCACCAACCAGAACTTCCAGAAGGAAGGCAGCGAGGACTTCCGGCTGGCCTGCATACAGGCCTACAACGACTGGCTCATCGAAGAGTGGCAGGACGTCACCCCCCGGTTCATCGCTCAGTGCGTCACCCCCATGTGGGACGTGGACCTGTGCGTGGCCGAGATCCATCGCGCGGTGAAGCGCGGCCACAAAGCGCTGGTGTGGCACGGCGCCCCCCATATCCTGGGGCTCAAGCACTTCAACGATCCCTACTGGTACCCGGTCTACCAGGCGTGCTGCGACCTGGACGTGCCCATCTGCCTGCACTCCACCGCGCTGCCCGCCCTGCCCCCCTGGGAGTCCCTGGAGAAGAGCGCGCAGTTCGCCCTGGGCGTCTCCA
This sequence comes from uncultured Binatia bacterium (SeqCode), assembly GCA_965204505.1. Classification (GTDB taxonomy): domain Bacteria; phylum Desulfobacterota; class Binatia; order UBA9968; family JAJDTQ01; genus JAJDTQ01. The sequence continues at coordinate 771,774 of CBDBFB010000003.1, read as the reverse complement.
TGACGTTCGTGAGCCACATGGAGATCGTCTCCAACATCCTCTATTCAGACGTGTTCGAGAAGTTTTCCAGGCTCAAGACCATCAGCGTGGAGAGCGGCGTGGGCTGGCTGCCCTACCTGCTGGAAGAGCTGGACCACGAGTTCGAGGAACGCAAGGTTGCCGAGAACTCCTCCCTCACGCGCAAACCCAGCGACGTTTTCCGGACCAACATGTGGGCCACCTTCTGGCACGAGCGCCACGGCATCCGCAGCCGCGACGAGATCGGCGTGGACAAGATCATGTACTCGGTGGACTACCCGCACGGCACCACTACGTGGCCGAAGTCGGTGTGGTGCCGGACCCATTCGCTGCAGGACGTGGATTCCGCGGAGGAGCGCAAGAAGATCCTGATGGACAACGCCATCGGGCTCTACAAGCTCGACGTGGACGAGTCCGGAATCGACCAGCCCCTCTATGAGCCGGGCCCCATCACCGTAGGACCCCGGCCCGAGGCGGCGTAGCGCCGGCAGGGGCGACGGGCCGGTCGCCCCTGCGATGGTTGGCAACCTGCACCGTGCGGGCGACCGGCCGGTCGCCCCTACTAGGCGTACGCGGGGTCGCCGTAGGTCATCAGCTCTATCAGGTTGTCGTCGGGGTCGCGGACATAGAGGCTCGTGCCGACGCCTTCGGAACCGGTGCGTGCCACGGGACCGGAGATGACGGCAATGCCCGCCTGCTCCAGGAAGTCCCGGGCTTCCTGCACGGTTCCTTCCCAGCGCAGGCAGAAGTCGGCGTTCCCGGTGGCGTAGTTGGGCGCGTGCGTGGGGCTCTCCGTCGTGTAGCGGTCCACCACGTACAGGTTCAGCTTCTGCGTCTCGCTGATGCGGATGATCGGACGCTTGCCGCCGTTGGGACGTTCCTGCCAGCCCGCGTCAAGGCCGAGCTTGCGGTAGAACGCGAAGGTCTCTTCCAGGTCCTTGACCACCAAGACCCAATGATCAATGGCTGCGATGCCCATGTTCCGTCCTCATCTGGTAGGTTCCGATATGATAGTACTTGGTACTGCAAGACTCCGTGACGCACGACACTAGAGAAATCGCACCGGAATTTCAAGGGAAGGGAACCCATGTGGGAAGCGGCTCTCACCGCGGTGGAGAACATCTTCGGCTGTCCGTGTGTCGCCGAGGTGATCCCGCGTAGCCTCGCCTTCCTGGTCCTGGGCGTCCTCATGGGTCTCTCCCTGGGCGCCATCCCCGGCCTCGGCGGGCTCGTGGGCCTCGCCATCCTGCTGCCGTTCACCCTGGACCTCGACACCCTGAGTGCGTTCGCCGTGATGATCGGGCTCATCTCGGTGACCACCACGTCGGACACCATCCCGTCGGTGCTGTTCGGGGTGCCGGGCACCGCGGCGTCGCAGGCCACCATCCTGGACGGCCATCCCATGGCCAAAAAGGGCGAGGCGGGCCGGGCCTTCGGCGCCGCTTACATGGCGTCGATGATGGGGGGTCTTTTCGGCGCGCTGATCCTCGCGGTTTCCATCCCCGTTCTCCGTCCCATCGTGCTCGCCTTCAGCGCGCCGGAGTTCTTCATGATGGGGATGCTGGGCATTTCCATGGTGGCGGTGCTGAGCGGCGGCGCGCCCCTCAAGGGGCTGGTGGTGGGCGCGCTGGGGCTGATGGTGGGGATGGTGGGCATGGACTACCAGGTGGGGGAGATGCGCTGGACCTTCGGCCAGCTCTACCTCTGGGAAGGGGTGCCGCTGGTGCCCGTGGCGCTGGGGATCTTCGCCATTCCGGAGATGGTGGACCTCGTGATCCGGGGCACCCGTATCGCGGACGTGCCCAGGGACGCGTTGAGGGGCGTGACCGTGGGCATCCGGGACGCCTTCCGCCACTGGTTCCTGGTGCTGCGCTCCAGCGCCGTGGGGGTGTGGGTGGGCGCCACGCCGGGTCTGGGCGGCGCGGTGGTGGACTGGTTCGCCTACGGGCACGCGGTGCAGACCGAGCGCGGCGCCCGGGACTCCTTCGGCACGGGCGACGTGCGCGGCGTCATCGCGCCGGAGAGCGCCAACAACGCCAAGGAAGGCGGTTCGCTGATTCCGACGCTGGCCTTCGGCGTTCCCGGCAGCGCCGCCATGGCCATCCTGCTCGGGGTGTTCCTGATCCAGGGCATCAGCCCGGGTCCGGACATGCTCACCAAGCACCTGGACGTCACCTATACCATGGTCTGGAGCATCGCCATCGCCAACATCTTCGGCACCGGCCTGTGCCTGCTCCTCACCAACTACCTGGCGCGGCTCGCCAACGTCCGGGTCCACCTGCTGGCGCCGCTGGTGATCGTGGTGGTGTTCCTGGCGGCGTTCCAGGCCAAGCGTCACTTCGGCGACCTGATTCTGCTCTTGTCCTTCGGCTTTCTCGGATGGCTCATGAAGCGCTTCGGCTGGCCCAGGCCGCCGCTCATCCTGGGGCTGGTGCTGAGCAGCGTGCTGGAGAACTACTTCTTCATCGCCGCCAGCCACTACGGGGTGAGTTGGCTCTGGCGCCCCATCGTGCTCGTGATCGGTGCGCTTATCGTCGCCAGCCTGGTCTACGGCCAAAGGTGGACCCGGACGGGCATGCCCGCGGACGAGCCCGCGCCCACGGCTGCACGGTGGCGGTTCCGGTTCCACCTCAGCGTCCCGGCGGTTTTCAGCCTGGCCATCCTGGTTCTGGTGCTCAGCGGAGTCGTGACCGCCCGCGGGTGGCCGGACCAGGCCCGGCTCTTCCCCCTTGTGGTAGGGTTGTCGGCGGCCGGCATGTGCGCGGCGCAACTGTTCCTCGACCTGTTCCGGGTCTCCGAAGGAGGATCGGCCCGGATCATGGACCTGGAAGCGGAGCGTGGCGTTCCGGGGCAACTCATCGCGCGCCGGGCCGCGGACATCTTCGGCTGGATACTGGGGCTGCTGGCGTCCATCTGGGCGATCGGCTTCCTGCTGAGCGTGCCGCTCTTCATGTGGCTCTACCTGGCGCTCCGGGCCCGCGCCGGGTGGCGGCTCTCTCTCGGTTATACCGCGCTCGCCCTGGCCGTGCTCCTGGGAGTGTTCCACTACACCCTCAGCATCCCCTGGCCGCAGGGCGTGGTGGCCGCTCCACAGGAAGTCCTGCTTCAATGGCTGGGAAGGTAGGCCCTCACCCGGCCTCCGGCCACCCTCTCCCAGAGGGAGATGGGGCTATATTGCTCTGTCCCCTCTCCCGCTGGGATGGCGGCTAATCCCTCTCCCTCTGGGATGACCGCTAATCCGACTCCCTCTCCCTCCGGGAGAGGGTTGGGGTGAGGGCTCCCAGGGCGCGTAGGGCTCACCGCCCCTGGCTGGCGATGAACCCCCGCAGCACCTCGTTGAACTCCTTGGGGTGCTCGCGGAAGGAGAAGTGGCCGGCCTCGTTGATGATGTGCATGCGCGAGCGGCGTTCCCGCATGCACAGGAGCTCGAACAGCCGCATCCCCTGTGACAGCGTGGCGGTGGGATCGTTGTAGCCCCACACGAGCAGGGTGGGCTTCCCCATGCCCCGCTCACGGATCCAGCCCAGGGTCTCGCCCTTCTCGATCGAGTGCCGGGTCAGGAACAGGCTCTGTCGCAGGCCCTGGGTGATCATCTTCTCCACGCTCTCCTGGTACTTCGGCAACTGCGCCATCTCGGTCACCACGTCGAGCCAGTCGTCGGTGACGTGGGCGCCGCTGTAGGAGTAGCGCTCCAGCACCCAGCGCTGGCTTTCCCGCGAGAGCCGCGGCTCGGGGGTGTCGGCGAAGACGATGTGGTTGCGTCCGAAGCCGGGGGCCAGCGTGTTGGTGTCCACCGGGATGCAGGACCTCACCAAGTCCGGCCGTTCCAGGGTCATGCGCGCCGCTACGTAGGCGCCGCGGGAGTGGCCCACGACATGCACGCCGCCCAGGCCGAGGGCTTCGACGAAACCGATGGCGTGGCGAGTGGTGGCGGACATAGTGTAGTCGGCATCCGTGGGCGGGTTGTCCGTCAGCCCCTGTCCGAGCTTGTCCAGGGCGTAGACGTGGAACCACTGGGCGAGGGCGTCGAAGTTGAGCGCCCAGTCCACGCTGCAGTCGGCGGCGTCGTTGGAGCCGAAGACGCCGCCATGGATCAACACCACGTTCTCGCCGGTTCCCTTCTCGAAGTAGCGCGTGCGGATGCCCTCTACATCCACGAATTTCTCGTTTGCGGCTTGCACTGAGTCTCCTCCTTTCAGGCAACAAGGAGGCGGCAGCGGCCCTTCGTGCCCCGTGCACGATGTAAGGGGCTTACCGTCGCGCTCCCGATGGCAAAACAGCGCGTTCTTCGCTAACAAAACCCAACAGCGAGTCTAGGCCCATGAGAATCGTCGACGCAAGGAGCACGTCCGTCGTGCCGCGGATGCAGCAGCTCATGGCGGCTACTGTCTGAACGGATTGTCATGTCGCCACGGCGGCAAGGGAAAGTCATCGGAGTTCGATGATCAAGGCACACGAAAAGATTTGCGAAGTCCTGTCAGAAGCAGGCATCGGCTTCGTCTTCGGCATCCCCGGCGGCAGCGCCATGCGCATCTTCGATTCGCTGTCCGGCCACGCCGACCGGGTGCGGCCTATCCTGGTCCGGCACGAGCAGTCGGCTTCGGTGATGGCGGACGTCTACGGCCGCCTCACCGGCAAGCCCGGAGTCGTCCTCGGCCAGGGCGCGTTCATCGGCACCAACGCCGTGTTCGGCACCCTGGAGGCGCACTTGGCCGGCTCTCCCATGGTGGTGCTGGCGGACACCACCGAAGGCGGCGATTTCTCCCTGAACCCCAGGAATGCCAGCGGCTGGGGCAGCTATGGGGCGTTCGACCTCAGGAACCTGCTGGATGGCATCACCAAGTTCTCGGTTCTCGCCGCCACCCCCAAGGAAGCCGTGCTGGGCCTTCAGATGGCCATCAAGCACGCCGTCACCGGACGGCCGGGACCGACGGCGGTGGTGATGCGGCAGGGAGCCATCGCCGGCGAACTGGATCCGGACAAGCCGCCGCGGGTTCACCCGACCGGACACTGGCTCCGGGCATCGCCGACCATTGCGTCCCCAGAGGAGCTGGTTGCCGCCATCGAGCTGCTTGGCGCGGCGCAACGGCCTGTCATCATCGCCGGCAACGGCGTGCACGCCGCCAAGGCGTACGGCGAGCTGGTCGCCATGGCCGAGCTCCTGGGGAGTCCGGTGGCGACCACCTACAACGGCAAGAGCGCGTTCCGCGAAAACCATCCTCTCGCCCTCGGCATGATGGGCCGCTACGGACAACCGATCGCCAACAGCGTCGTACGGGAAGCGGACACGATCCTGGTCGTGGGGTCGCGGCTCGCCCCCAACGATACCAACAGCGAGCTCCTCATCGACGCAAACCGGCAGAAGCTGATCCAGATCGACATCGAACCCCGGAACGCGGGGTGGTCCTACCCGGTGGAGGTCTCTCTCATCGGCGACGCAAAGGCGGTCTTGAAGCAGTTGCTTCAGATGGGCGGGGAGGGTCTTCGGACAAGGGACCTGCAGGCCGCGCAGCGGCTCGAAGAGCGCAAGCGCGCCGAGAAGTTCTTCGAGAGCCCCGCGCTTCATTCCGGCGCGGTGCCGATCATGCCCCAGCGGCTGGTCGGGGATCTGAACGAGGAGCTGGACCCGGAAGCCATCGTCACCCTCGACGCCGGCAGCAACCGCGTCTGGATGGCCCACTACTTCAAGACCAAGGCGCCGGGGACCCTCTTCGTGCCCGGCGGGTTGGCCGGCATGGGCTGGGGTGCGCCGGCCGCGGTGGGGGCCAAGCTCGTGCATCCGGACCGGCCCGTGGTGAGCGTGAGCGGCGACGGCGGCTTCTCCATGTCGGTGCACGTCATCGCCACGGCGGTGCAATACGACCTCCCCGTTGTCTTCGTGGTCATGAACAACTCGGCCCTGAGCATGATCGCCACCGGTGATCTGGGAGGCGATTCGCCCGCCGCCTTCAACGACACGGATTTCGCCGCCATCGCCCGTGGCTTCGGCGCCGAGGGCGTGCGCGTGCGGAACCCGGGCGATATTCGGGACGCGGTCGGGGAAGCGCTGCGAAAGGGCAGGCCTACGGTGGTCGACGTGGTCACCGACGGCTCGGAGGGTCTCACGAGCATCAGCAGCGGTGCAACCGTCGGTTGACACGGGTACGACGACCGTGAAATTTCCGGCAGGAACGCCCCCGTTTCTACGGTTTGCGGCTGATGCGAACCGATCGATACGATCGTAGACTTCCCTGTTTGTAATACCGGAAAACTTGATATCCTATATGGTATGAGTGATTTCCGGTTCAATATTCCCTCCACGAGCTCGCTGATCGCCTTCGAGGCCACTGCCCGTCTCGGCGGCGTGATACGCGCGTCCGAAGAGCTGAATACCTCGCAGTCGGCGATCAGCCGTCACATTCGCAATCTTGAAACCGCGCTGGGCGACAAGCTGTTTCAGCGCCAGGGTCGAGGCGTGGTTCTCACCCGAAGCGGAGAGGACTACTACGTCGCCGTGAAGTCGTCGTTGGAGAGCCTGCACGCCGCAGGCCGCGGGCTTCGTGCGCAGACCGGCAGCGTCATCATCGCCTGCACCCATGAGATCTCCGATTTCCTGTTGCTGCCCGCTTTGGGCGAGCTCAAGCGGTCCATGGGCGGCGACGCCCATGTGCGAGTTCTGAACGGCGACTACGACATGTTGCACCTGCTGCTGCCCGCTGGGGTCGACATCGTCTTCGAACACTCGGTCACGCCGACGGATCCCAGCGCGGTGAAGCTGCTGGACGAGGAAATCGTCCCGGTCGGCTCACCTTCCTTCGTGAGGCGGTTCGAGCGCGTGCTCGGCAGGCACCCCAGATACTGGTCCAATGTGCCGCGGCTGGACCTTGCCCAATTCACCCAGTCCTGGGCCACCTGGACGACGTGGTTCCAGGCCCATGATTGCGACCTTCCGAAAGCGCCGGTGGAACCGTTGGAGAGCTACCAGCAGGTGCTGGACGAGGCGGCGGCCGGGGCCGGAATGGCCCTCGGCTGGAATGGCTTCGTGAACGCCTATCTGGAGTCGGGGCGGCTGGTCCGAATCAGGGACAACTGGCTGCGGTCACAGATCAGTCTGTATGCGGTCCTGACTCAGAACGGATACAACAACCGCAACGCCGCGCGCTTCCTCAAGAGCCTTTCCGCCCTTGGAGAGGGCTTGGCGGGCGCGAGACAGGTGTCCCCGCAGCGACAGCCGGCTCGCGAAGCCGGCTCATACCTCAAGCTGTTGTAACGATACGCCGGCAGACGCCGGCCGCGCGGACAACGTTTGTGATCCGAGGCGTCGCCCGTCACGCGTCGATGCTCGCCGTATCAAGGAAACGCCGCAGCACGCGGCTCAGGTTGAACGCGTCCGCCGTGCCCGCCAGTTCCCGGATGGAATGCATGGACCACTGGGGCACTCCCACGTCCACGGTCCGCACGCCCGTCTCGGCCGCCGCCAGGGGTCCGATGGTGCTGCCGCACGCCATGTCGCTGCGAACCACGAAGGTCTGCACCGGCACTCCCTCGTCGGCGGCCAGCCGCCGGAAGGCCGCGGCGGTCTCGCTGTTGGTGGCATAGCGCTGGTTGGCGTTGATCTTGATGACCGGCCCGCGGTTCAGCAGCGGACCGTGGTTGCCGTCGTGCCGGTCGGCAAAGTTGGGGTGGACGCCGTGGGCGTTGTCTGCCGATATCAGCATGGAACGGGACAGGGCACGGTTGCGGTCCTCCGGCACGGGCAGCAGGCGTTCCAGCATCTGGGTCAGCATGGGACCCCGGGCTCCGGACGCCGTGGTGCTTCCCACCTCTTCGTGATCGTTGCACACAAGCAGAGCGCCGGCTTCGCCTCCCGCGTCCAGCAACGCCCTGAGCCCCGTGAAGCAACTCAGCAGGTTGTCGAGCCGCGCCGACGCAATGAACTCCTGAGCCAGGCCGACGAAGGCCGGCTTCTGGGTGTCGTAGAGCACCAGCTCGTGGTCCAGGACCTGGCCGACCTCCGCGCCGGCGTCCGCCTCGAGCCGCTGGCGCAACAGGGTCTTGAGGTCGAAATCGCCGCCCCGTCCGCCCAGCACGGGCGGGAGATAGGTCTGGGCGTTGATGGCGCGGCTCTCGTTGGCCTCCCGGTCCAGGTGAATCGCCAGGCTGGGGATCACCGCCACCGGCTCCTTGAAGTCCACGAGGCCGTGCGCGAGGGCGCCGCCGCGGTCGAGATAGCTCACCCGTCCGGCCAGGGACAGGTCCCGGTCGAACCATGGGTTCAGCAGCGCTCCCCCGTACACCTCGACGCCCAACTGGAGATATCCGTTCCTGTCGAGCTCCGGTTGCGGCTTGACCTTGAGACAGGGCGAGTCCGTGTGCGCGCCCACCATTCGAAGCCCGCCATCGGGAAGCGCGGCGCGCGCGGGCACGGTCCAGGCGATGATGGAGGAGTCGTTGCGGGTGGTGAAGTAGCGTCCACCGGGCTCCAGGTGCCAGGGCTGGGTTTCCGGACGGTGTTGGAAGCCTGCCTCCGCCAGCCGCCGGGTCATCTCGTGAACCGCGTGGAACGGCGTGGGCGACGCCGCCAGGAAGTCCATCAGCTCGCGGTTGAAGCGTTGCCGGTCCAGGCTCATCGGTCCAGGCGGTACTCCCTTCGGGGGTTGGCGACCGCTATGAGGTCGATGGCGTCCCGGTCGAGTCCGGCTCTCTCCAGGCTCCCCAGCGGGTCCGGGTCGCCGGGCGGAAAGGGCGCGTCGCCGCCCAGCAGGATGCGCTTGAAACCCACCAGGTCCCCGAGAAACAGCAGCGCATCCCGGCTGTGCAGGATGCTGTCGTAGAGGAAACGCCGCAGATAGGCGCTTGGCGGATCGACCGCCTTGTCTCCGGTGACGTTGCCGTCGGCGGCCGCGTGCATGCGGTCGAAACGGCCGATGAGGTAGGGCAGGTTCCCGCCGCCGTGGGACAACAGCAGCCGGAGCTTCGGGAAACGGTCCAGGGTGCCGCTCATGATCATGGAGCCCGCCGCCAGCGTGGTATCCAGCGTGTAGGCACAGGTCTGGTTGAGGCTGAACTTCTCGGCCCGGGGCATCGGCTGGGGCAGGGAAGGGTGCACGAAGACCGGCACGTCGAGGGTCTCGCAGGCGCTCCAGAACTCGTCCAGGGGGACCTCGCCGAGGTTCCGGCCGTCGACGTTGGCGGTTACGATGACGCCCACCGCCCCGTTGCCGGCGCAGCGCTCCAGCTCGCGCGCCGCTGCCGCGGCGTCGGTCAGCGGCGCCGAGGCCATCCAGGAGAAGCGTTCCGGACGGGCCGCGCTCAGTTCGGCGAGGCTGTCGTTCAGGATGCGGTGCCACGCGTCGCAGCGGGATGCGTCGAGGCCGTAGCCGAAGATGTCGGTCCATACCGAGAGGATCTGCCGTTGGACTCTCTGGCCATCCATTTCCGCGAGGCGCGCATCAAGGTCCAGCAGGCCGGGAAGGAAAGGACGCACTTCCAGGCCGTCGTCGAAGCGGCAGCAACGGGCCCCGCCGGCCTTCTCCACCAGCGCGATGCCGAGGTCGGCGCCCTGGCTGGCCAACGCGTCCAGCACGGCCGGCGGCACGAAGTGCGCGTGCACGTCAATCGCGGTCACGGGATCGGTCCATCAACGCCTTTTCCTGGCCGCCGTCGATCTCGATCATGGTGCCGTTGACGAAGTGCATAAGCGGCGACGCCAGCATCACCACGAGATTGGCCACCTCGGAGGTTTCGGCGATGCGCCCCAGAGGGATCGATCGCGGCGCAAGCTGGTCCGCGTCCTCGTAGCTCAGGCCCATGTCCCGTGACATGGCCTCCACCAGGCCGGTCCAGCGTTCGGTGCGCACCGGCCCGGGATTCACCGCGGCGAAGCTGATGCCGTACTTCCCGTACTGGCCGGCCAGCGACTTGGTCAGGTTCTGGCCGGCCGCGTTGGCCGCTCCCGGCGCGATCTCCCAGTAGGACGTCTTGACGCCGTCGTTGCCGATAAGGTTCACGACCCGTCCGGCACCTTGCTCGCGCATGATGGGGAGGGCGTAGCGCATGCAGCGGACGTATCCCATGAACTTGAGCTGCAGCGCCCCGGCCCATTCCTCCTCGGTGAGGTTTTCGATGAGCCCGCCGGGCGCCGATCCCGCGTTGTTCACGAGGATGTCGATGCGTCCCAGCGCCTCGGCGGCGACGTGGATGAACCGGTGGGCGGCGTCATCGTTGGTCAGGTCCGCCGGAATCGGGACGATCCTGCGGCCGGTGGCCTTTGCCACCGCCGCGGCGGTCTCCTCCAACGGCCCCGCCCGCCGCGCGCAAGTGGCCACGTCCACGCCCTCCCGCGCCAACGCCTCCACGATGGCCTTGCCGATGCCCTCGCTGCCGCCGGTCACGACAGCCGTCTTTCCTTGAAGCTGCAGGTCCATGTCGCTTTTCTCCTTGATGGCGCGTGGGCCGGTGGCGCTCGATTCGCCGGCGGGTTGAAACCCTCTCTACCCGTCGTCTCCACGCCTCTCGGACGACGAAGCGCTTGGCACGTCCTCCGCCGGGTTGAAGAGGTCGCGATACCGCTCCCGCAATGCCGCCTTGGCTACTTTGCCGAGCTCGTTGCGCGGGATGGATTCCACGGCGATGATCCGCTTCGGCACCTTGTATGAAGCCAACTCCGTCTTGAGATAGCCGATGCAGGCGCTTTCGTCGAACGACGCCGGAGCCGGCGATTCCACCACCGCCGCAACCGCTTCCCCGAAATCCGGGTGCGGGACGCCGAATACGGCGGAGCCGGCGACGGTGCCGGAGCGGTCCAGCGCGTCCTCCACCTCCTTGGGGTAGACGTTCAGCCCGCCGGAGATGACGACATCCGTCTCCCGTCCCAGGATGCGGACGCAGCCCTGGTCGTCGATCTCCGCGATATCGCCGGTGACGAACCAGCCGTCGTCGGTGAACGCCCGCTCCTCGGGCCGGTTCCAGTAGCCGGCGAAGACATTGTGTCCGTGGGTCTCCAATACGCCGGTGGCGGCGGATTCGAAGCGTCCCTCCTCGCCGGCGACCCGGACCCGTACGCCGGGGAGCGGCCAGCCCACCCAGCCGCGCCGTCCGGCGGTGCCCGGCGGGATCGCCGTGATGATGGCGGCCTCGGTGGTGCCGTACCGTTCAATGATTTCCATGCCGGTAACCTGCCGGAACCGGTCGGCGGTGTCCGGCGGCAACGGTGCCGAGCCCGAGATGGCCAGGCGGAAGGCGCCCTTGGCCGCGGCGGCAAGGCCGGGCTCCTTCAACAGCCGCGCGTAGTGCGTCGGCACCCCCATCATGACGCTGCAGCGGGGCAACTCACGCAGCACGCTGCCGGCCTCGAACCGGTCGAGAAAGCAGACAGCGCCGCCGGCCGTGAGCATGACGTTGATGGCGGTCAGAAGCCCGTGCGCGTGATAGGCCGGCAGCGCGTGCATCAGGACGTCCTCGCGGCCCAGTTGCCACACCTCCACCAGCGCCCGGGCGCTCGACGCCAGGTTGCCGTGGGTGATCAGGGCTCCCTTGGGGCGGCCGGTGGTGCCGGAGGTGTAGAGCAGCGCGGCCGGGGCGTGGTCGGGGAGGTCCGCCGCCGCGGGTACGGGCTCGGACGCGTGCGTCAGATCGGTGAAGGAGCCCTGGTCGCCGCGCAGCCCCTCCACCCGGAAACCTTGCCGCCGGGGTTCGGTGAACGTCTCTGTCTCGTCCGGGTCGCAGACCAGCAGGGCAGGGCGCGCGTCCGCCAGCAACGCATCCACCTCCCGCGGCGTGTAGGCGGTGTTCATGGGGTGCAGGACGGCTCCGAGCTTGAAGCACGCATGGGCCAGGAGCACGGCCTCGACGCACTTCTCCACTCGAACCGAGACCCGGTCGCCCTGTCTCACCCCGCAAGCGGTCAGGGCGGCAGCGGCCCTGTCGACGGCGTCCCGCGCCGCGCCCGTGGAAAGAGCGGCGCGGCCCGGCCGCAGGAAAACAGGGTCCGCCGAGTTCCTGGCGCCATACAGGGCATGGATGAGGTTGCGGTTGTTCATGACCTTCCCGCTAAGGAAAATATTTGACCGACCGATACATCCCTTGTAGGATATCTTCCAATGAAGGGGCGGAGCATGGAAATCCTGAAGGAATATGCCGGCGCAATCACGGCATGGGTGACGGTGGTTGCAGCCTTGGGCGCCTTGGGCCTGTGGGCCATCAATGCCCAGGTGACGCCCGAGATCAACCGGCTGGAAGCTCGTATCGACGTACACGAGACGCTTCTCAGGCGGATCGACCGCAAGCTGGACGCCAGCATCGCGGACCAAAAGGAGCGGTTTGAACGTGTCGACAACCGGTTTGAACGCATTGACGGCGAACTCAAGATCATCCGTAACGACATCAAGACGATTCTGTTGAGACTTCCAAAGACGGCAGAGGCCGGATAGGCCTCGATCATCCACTGCAAGGCACGACTGCTATCGCCCTCGGAACTCGGGTTTGCGCTTTTCCTGAAACGCCGCCAGGCCTTCGGCGTAGTCCGCGCTTGCGTCCGCTTCAAGGGCGAGCCGGCGGAGCCTTTCGTTGTCGCGGTCGCCTCCGGCCAAGGCGGCCAACGCGTCCTTGGCCGCGGCCACGGTGAGAGGCGCGTTCCGGGCCATGCCGCCGGCCAAGCGGCGGCCTTCCGCCAGCACCGTTCCCCGCTCCACCAGAAGATGCACCGCACCCTGGGAGTGGGCCGTGCGTGCCTCGTAGCGCTGCCCGCCCAGCAGCAGGCCGCGAACCGCCGAGTCTCCGAACACCCGCACGAAGCGGGCAATGCCGCGGGGATCGTAGCCCAGGCCCAGGCGCGCCGCCGGCACCATGAAGTAGGCATCGTCGGCGGCGAGCCGGAGATCGCAACTGCAGGCGAGGGACGCTCCGGCGCCGACGCACGGGCCGGCGATGCAGGCGAGGGTCGGCTGCGGCACCGCCTCCAGGGCGCGCAGCGCGCTCTCCACCAGGTCGTCGTAGGCGCGGGTGGCGCCGGGAGCCCGAAGAGCGGCGAACTCCCGGATATCGGCGCCGGAAGAGAACACCGTCTCGTCGCCGGCCAGCAGGATCACCCGGACCGCGCGATCGCCCGCGACGCTCTTGGCGAAGCGCCGCAACTCTTTCCACATGGCGGCGGACAGGGCGTTGCGGCTGTCGCCGGCGCACAGCCGCAGTTCGGCCACGCCTTCCGCGACGGTCACGCGTACGCCGTCGGCGGCTGATACCGGCTCACTCACCTTTCCCTCCGGTGCGCCATCCAGGCGCCGTCCGCGACGGCGCTGAACAGTTCCGCCAGCGCCGTGTTGACGGCCGCCGGCTCTTCCAGCGTCAGCGTGTGTCCCGAGCGCGGGACCACCATCAGCGCTGCCATGGGAGCGGTGCGCTTGAGGAATACGCTGCCGTCGAGGCATGGGTCGTCCTCGTCGCCGACGATGACCAGCAACGGGATCTCGAGCGTCGACAACGGCGCTTCCAGGTCCCCCAGGGTAGGGCGCAGCCCCTGCACCCGCGACATGGTGAGCGCCAGGCCGGTGGCCGAGTGGTCCGCGAGCTGCCTCTCGAACTCGGCGAATCCCCGCGGATCCTTGGCCTCGAAGGCCTTGCGCATGGGGTAGCGGGCGTACTTGGCCGCTGCCTCCGCCATCGGTTCATCGCGGAACATGCGGGCGATGTCCGTGCACATGGCCGCCCGTTCTTCGCGTTCGTCCGGATTCGAACCCCAGCCGCAGCCGATGGCCGCCACCGACAGACACCGTTCGGGGTGGTGGATGGCCACGTGCAACGCGGTATAGGCGCCCATGGAATGCCCCACGATGTGCGCCTCCCGGAGGTCGAGGCCGTCGAGCACGGCCACGACGTCGTCGCGGGCGATGTCCTGACCGTAAGCTTCGGGCGATTCGGGAACATCCGACGGCAGGTAGCCGCGGGCGTCGAAGGCAATGCAGCGGTGGGAGCGCGAGAAGAACCGCACCTGCGGCTCGAAGCTCCGGTGGTCGCCGGCGAACTCGTGGACGAACACGATGGGGACGCCCTCCCCGCACTCTTCGTAGTGGAGCCGGGTTCCGTCGGATGCGGTGATGCTCGGCAAGAAAGACCTCGTCGGAGAGAGGTTAGATCAAGGCGCGGCCGTCTTCCTATCCCAGTTCCTTGCGGTGCACGCTCAGCAGCACCGCCGAGCCCAGCGACACGGCCACGGCGATCAGGGAATACATGGCCGCCAGCACTACGTCGGCGCCCGACGGCGGCGGGTTGTTGCTCCAGTAAAGGAACAGGTTCACGACGACATAGAGGGCGTAGGCGTGCGCCATCCCGATGACGATGCGCTTCATGTACCAAAGGCCCAGGCCGTAGACCACCAGGTAGGCGCCGAACACGAGGCTCCACAACACGCTGTCACCGCCCGCCAGGCGGGTCCCGAACAGAACGAAGCCACTGTGCTCGGTCAGTTGAAGGGGCTTGGAGAAGTTCGAGATTGCCAGCAGCCAGAAGCAGATCGCGAGCCCGCGAAAGATGCGCGCCATTCGTGGCTCCATCATGGTTGTGCTCCTTCTCGACAGCGACGGGATACCGTGAATCTTAGCACACGTGCCGGCGGACGGGACACCGGGAGCCTTGACGCCGTGTGTGCGTGGAGCCTTCACACCTCGCGCAGGGCGGTGGCCGGCGGCGTCCGGACGAGCTTGCGCGTGCCCAGGTAGCCGACGGCGGCGACCATCAAGAGGCCGAACAGCGGCCCCACCGGCCAGATGTGCGGATGCAGGCCGGTCGGGAGTTCGAAAACGAAACGGTTCAGCGAGAACGTGGTGATCTCCGCGCCGACCACGGCGACGATGCCGGCGAACGCGCCCAGCGCCGCGAACTCGGCCACCAGCGCGCCGGTGATGAGGCGCCGCGTCCCGCCCAGGGCACGCAGCAGCGCCAACTCCTTCAGGCGCTGGTCCCGGCTCGACTGGATAGACGCGATCAGCACCAGCAACCCGGCGCACAGCACCAGCGCCAGCACCAGCTCCACGGCCTGGGCGACGTGGGCGATGATGCGCCGCAGGTGGGTGATGAGTTGGTCGATGTCGATGACCGAGACGGTGGGGTGGTGGGAGAGCAGTTCGTTGAGGAACGCCTTTCGTTCCGAGGGCAGGTGGAAACTGGTCATGTAGGTGGCGGGCTGCCCGTCCAGCGCGCCCGGCGACAGGATGACGAAGAAGTTGGGCTGCAGGCTGTCCCAAGCCACGCTCCGGGTATTGGTGACGGTGGCGCTGAAGGGCAGCCCGCCGACGTCGAAGGTCAGGGAGTCGCCCAGCGCCAGCCCGAGGGCCGCGGCGTACTCTTCCTCCAGCGACGCGGATGGAGCGGCGCCGGCGGACCACCACTCGCCGTCCACCACGACGTTGTGGGCGGGCAGGTCCGCCAGGAACGTGAGGTTGCGCTCGCGCAGGATTCCGGGCCGGCTCCGGCCGCCGGGGCCATCCCGTTCGTCGTCCGGTTCTTCCCGGCGCTCACGCCGTTGCCGCTGCCACTGCGCTGCCGCGATGCCGTTGACCGCGGTGATGCGGCCGCGGATCATCGGGAACATCCTGCCGTCGTAGCCGGCGCGGGCCTTCAGCAGGGTTTCGACCGCGTCCACCTCGGCCGGCGCCACGTTCATCACGAACTGGTTGGGTGCGCGCTCCGGTATGCGTGCCTGCCATTCGTCGATCAGCGCCGTGCGCACCAGCAGCATGATCAGCAGCAGCATGACGGCCACGCCGAAGACCACGATCTGTCCCACGTTCTCGCGGTGGCGGCGGTGCAGGCCCGCCAGGGCCAGGCGCCAGACGCTGCCGGCCTGCATGCCCAGGGCGCGTCCGCCGCGCAGCAGGACCAGCGCCAGCCCGGCGAACACGGTGACGGTCACGGCCGCTCCGGCCAGCGCCCATCCCGTCAGCGTGGCGTCGCCGCTGTACCACACCAGCAGGCCCAGGCCGCCGACGGCGGCGCAGCCGTAGGTCAACGCCGAGGCCGTTGCCGGCGCCAGGTCCCGGCGGATGACGCGCATGGGCGAAACCCCGCGCAAGCGCAGGAGCGGCGGCAGGCCGAACGCCAGCACGCAGATGAAGCCGCTGAGAAGACCCACCCACACGG
This sequence comes from uncultured Binatia bacterium (SeqCode), assembly GCA_965204505.1. Lineage (GTDB taxonomy): Bacteria > Desulfobacterota > Binatia > UBA9968 > JAJDTQ01 > JAJDTQ01. The sequence goes on along the minus strand of CBDBFB010000003.1, from coordinate 755,643 downwards.
GCCGCGCCCCCGGCAGCGGCAGCGATACCGGCAGGAAGCCGCGGAGTGCCGCAACGATGCCGAAGTGGGCCAGGGCGCCCAGGAGCAGGCCGGTCAAGGCGCCCGCCGCGCCGATGATCAGGAGAACGAGAATGTAGCCCCACTGGACCTGCGCCGGCGTGGCGCCCAGGGTCTTCAGCACGGCCACGTGGTCGTAGTGCCGTCGCGCGTAGCGACGGGCGCTCAAGGCTACGGCGACGCCCGCCAACAGCACCGTCAACAGGCCGCCGAGCAGCAGGAAGCTCTCCGCGCGCTCCAGGGCGCTGTCGATGCGGGCGTTGGCGGAGCGCACGTCGCGCCAGCGGTAGCCGGGTGCCAGGTCGTCGCGGATGGCGTCGTGGAGCGAGCGCAGCGCGTCGTCACCGCCCGCCAGCAACAGGCGGTAGCGGATACGGCTGCCGGGCTGGATCACCCGCGTGGCCGGGAGGTCCTCCGCGCGCATCAGGAGCCGCGGCGCGAACCCCAGGAAGCCGCCGCCCCGGTCCGGCTCGGAGGCCAGCACGGCGGCCACCGTGAAGTCGGCGTAGCCGACGGAGACGGTGTCGCCCACCTTGACGCCCAGGGCCGGGAACAAGCGAGAGTCCAGCCAGACCTCGCCCGGGGCCGGCAGGCCGTCGGTGCGCCGGCCGCGGCCGAAGGGCTCGTCGGCCACCCGCAGCGTGCCGCGCAGGGGATATCCCGGGGTCGCCGCCTTGACGCTGGCCAGTCGGCTGCGTCCGGTGGCGTCCGAGGACGCCATGGACGGGAAACGGACGACGTCGGCCACGGCGAGCCCACGGGCGGCGGCGAGGTCGCGGAAGCGTTGCGGCACCGCGCGTGAGGCGTCGATGACGCGGTCCGCTCCCAGGAGCGTCGCCGACTCCGCCACCAGCGCGCGTTGCAGACGGTCAACGAACAGGCTGACGGCGGTGACGGCGCCCACCGCCAGGAGCAGTGCGGCGAGCAGCAACCGCATCTCCCCGGCGCGCCAGTCGCGCAGCGCGAGGCGTAGCGCCAGCGACAGGCTCATGGCGCGGCCTCCGGCGGAGGCTGCATGCGCCCGGCGTCCAGGGTGATGACCTCGGTGCAGCGACCCGCCAGCGCGGCGTCGTGGGTCACCAGCATCAGCGTGGTGCCGGCCTCGCGGTTCAGCTCGAACAGCAGGTCGGCGACCTTGCCGCCGGTGGCGGTGTCGAGGTTTCCGGTGGGCTCGTCCGCGAAGAGCACCTTGGGACCGGAGGCGAAGGCGCGCGCGATGGCCACGCGCTGCTGCTCGCCGCCCGAGAGCTGGAGCGGATAGTGGGTGGTGCGCGCGCCCAGGCCCACGCGCTCCAGGAACCCCAGGGCGTCTTCGCGCGCCCGCCTTTGGCCGCGCAGTTCCAGCGGCAGCATGACGTTCTCCAGCGCGGTGAGGCTGTCGATGAGCTGAAAGGACTGGAACACGAACCCGACGCAGCGCGCGCGCACCCGGGCGCGTTGCTCTTCGTCCAGCGCGGTGATCTTGTCGCCGTCCAGCCACACGTCGCCGCTGGTGGGCAGGTCGAGGCCCGCCAGAATGCTGAGCAGCGTGGTCTTGCCCGAGCCGGATTCACCCACCACGGCCACCTGTCCGCCGGCGTCGACCGCGAGATCGATGCCGTCCAGGATGGTCAAGTCGCCGTCGGAGGTGGGTACCCGCTTGACCACGGCCGTGGCCCGCAATATGCATCCTGACATGAGAGGTTTCTCGATGGGACGGTCGCCGGCTCTTCTGATTGGACTGTTGCGGGGTTCCCTGGTCGTGGCCGCGCTTGTTGCAGCGACTGGACACGCGCCGGCTTCGGACACGGGCAAGACCGTGCTGGTCATGGGAAACAGTATCAGCGCCGCCCATGGACTTCAAACCGGGAAGGGTGAACGCGGCTGGGTGGAGCTGCTTCGCGAGCGCCTGGGGGCGCGTCACCGCGTGGTCAACGCCAGCATCAGCGGCGACACCACCGTAGGCGGGCTGGCGCGCCTGCCCAAGACGCTGTCAGTCCACAAGCCCGACATCGTCATCGTCGAGTTGGGCGGCAACGACGGCCTGCGGGGCTACCCGGTAGCCTCGATCCGCGCCAACCTCCTGGCCATGAGCCGGGCCGTCCTGGCCGCCGGCGCCAGACCCGTGCTCGCCGGCATGCAGATGCCCCCCAACCTGGGGCCGCGCTACACCACGGCCTTCCGCCGGATGTACCCCGACGTCGCCGCCGAGACCGGCGCTGCGCTGGTGCCGTTCATCCTCGAAGGAATCGCCCTCGACGACACGCTCATGCAGCGCGACGGCATCCATCCCAACGCCAGGGCCCAGCCGCTGCTGCTGGACAACGTCTGGCCGGTGCTGAAACCGTTGTTGGAGGGGGATTGATGCGCTTTTCCGTGGATAGAGACCAATGACGAACCTACGCATACGAACGGCAACCTTGGCGGACATGGATCGCATCGCAGCGTTTCAGCAGGCGATGGCCCTGGAGACCGAGGGCAAGGAGCTGGATGCCACAACGCTGCGGCAGGGCGTAGCCGGCGTGTTCGAGGCGCCGGAGAAGGGCTTCTACCTCGTGGCAGTCGCGGACGCCGCCGTAGTGGGAAGCCTGCTCATCACCTACGAGTGGAGTGATTGGCGCAACGCCACCTTCTGGTGGATTCAGAGCGTCTATGTTGATGCCGGCTGGCGGCGCCGAGGCGTTTACCGTGCAATGTACGACCATGTGTTGAGCCTCGCGGGCAGCCGTGGCGACGTCTGCGGCATACGGCTGTACGTGGAGCGCACGAACGCCGTCGCCCGACAGACTTACGACCGTCTGGGCATGCACAAGTCGCACTACGACCTGTACGAGATTGACTTCACGTCATGAGCAGCGTGACTCCCTCTCGGGAAGATCTGCCGTCAAGGCCGTGTATTACTCTGCGGGAAAGAGGCGCATATCCCACCATACAGGCGTTTCCAGACCGACCTTGATGTTCACGGAATCCGGGTGCCGACAGTTGATGACGATGTTGCGCTCCATCCGGGCGACAACCGAAGGGACGATCAGTAGCGCACTCCGGCGCTCCTCATACCATTGGCGCCCGAATCGACGGGCCGCTTCGCCGTCGGAGTTGAGGCATTCCGGGAAATTCTGTGGCGTGACCACCTCGTATCGGGTTCCTTTGGGTATTGTGATTTCGACGAAATGCTGGTTGCTTGGCGGTCTCCCGTTCCAGTGGACGAGTTGTTCGAGCATGGCGGTTGAGTAGTTCTCGGAAGTGTAGATCACTTCGGAACCAGCTTCGTGCCATCTCGCGGATGCTAGTTTGGCCCCTTCAGGACTCCAAATCGGGTACAGTCCTGCTGGATCACCGATACGGTAGGCGCGCAGTGTATCGGGCAGGCGTCGAGGAGTTGTCGGGCGGATGCTTTGTTTGTTTTCCATGCATCCGCCGGAATATAAGGTATTTAAAAGAACGAACGATTTTTAGACGGCGACCCCGGCTTCGGCGCGTCGAATCAGATTGAGCACCGCTTCGGCGCCTGCGGAGCTGGACCGCGCCATGTCGAATGGCGTTTCGCCGTCCAGCAATGGATGCGGGCGATTCAAAAACTCCTCGATGGCGTCTCGATCATCGTGGTAGGCGTGGCTGATCGCATCGACGACCCGTCCGACTTCGTAGAGCCTTTCGCTGATTTCCCTGGACAGTCGCTTATTGGCCTTGCGGGCGCGCCTGAGCGTGGCTTCGGGGACGACGGGTCCAACCACGCGCTTGGTGCCGAGGACGGTAGCGAGTGCCGTTACGGATCGCGCAGAAAAGCCACGGGAAACACGTCTTGCAAACTGGACATCGCTCAGGGTGTCCGGTTCATCGAGGTCGAGAAGACGGGCAACCCGCGTCACCTCGCTCTCGCGACGGCCCGCTGTCAAGTCAGATTGGGATCGGGCTTCAGGCTTCATTGAACGCTCCTAACCGTCAAGTGACGACTATACAGCAGCCATGTGACTAAAGCAAGACTGGAGGCGCATTAACCCCTATTTCCGAGCGAGAAAAGCCGTCGCGCGGTCTCTGCCTCGGGTATGGAGAATCTTCCTTCCCACGCCAGCTCAGCCAGCAACCTGCCGCTGAGGGGGGCGAACTTGAACCCGTGGCCCGAGAAGCCGGCGCCGATGGCGATGCGCGGGTTTTCGGGATGGTGGTCGATGATGAAGTCCTCGTTCGGGGAAACGGTGTACAGGCAGTGCTCGGCGCCGGCGAGGGTCCAATCCCTTGCGTTGAACAACATGGCCATGAAGCGGTTCAGGTCGTCGATCCTGTACTGCGCCACGGAATCCGGCGGGTCGTCGGGATCGTCATCCCTGCCGTACCGGACGTGGCGGGCCAACTTGACGCCGGTGCGGCCGAATTCCGGCATGCCGTAGAACACGTCGTTCTCTTCCTCTCCCATGTACATGCACACCGGGAAGCGGCCTGGCCGGTAGTCGTCGATGTTGTCCGGGGGCACGAAGTAGCCCACCGTTTGACGGGCGACCGCGAGCCTGGGCTTGAGGAACGGCAGCAACTGCCCCGCCCAGGCGCCCGCGGCCACGATCAGGCACTCCGCCTTGAGGACCCCGGCGCTGGTCTCGACAGTGACGGGCTCCGCGCCCGGATCGAGCCCGTGAACGACGGTGTTCTCGAATATGCGCACGCCGTTCGCGCGCGCCAGCCGTGCGAGTGATTCCATGGTGTCGCCGGCGGCGACGATGCCCGCGGTCCGGTCGAGCAACACTCGCTCGACGTCCTCCAGCTTGAACTGCGGGTAGAGCCGGCGTGCCTCGTCCGCCGTGACCACCTCTACGTCCGCGTCTTCTTGCTCCACCGCGCGGATGTAGCTGTTGAAACCCTCGCAGGGAGCTCCGGCGAAAAGCCCTGGGTTCGGGTGGACGAGACGGGTGCCGGCGTCCTTCTCCAACCGGGGCCACTCCTCCGCGTGCACCCGTTGCATCAGGCGCACATACTCCGGCGCGGCATAGGCGCTCCGCGTAATGCGCGCCGCGCCGTGCGAGCTGCCCCGCTCGTGCCCGATCGAGAACCGCTCCACCAGCCCGAGCTTGGTCACGCCCAAGCGCGCGAGGTGATACACCGCCGAGAGCCCGTTGACTCCACCGCCGATGACCAGCGCGTTGAAGTTGCCGTTTTGCATGTGGTTTCCCCAACTTCCCTTGGACGGTCGCCAACCGTTCTCCGCAACTTGCTCAAGATGTACCAAGTGTGGTACATTCGGGTGGTGGTCCTTCCGAAGCGCCCCCGAAGCGCATAGCCGCTCGATTCTACCGCCAAGCCAGTGGTCGTGAGCCGGTGCGTGATTGGCTTGGGGCACTTTCTCGGGAGGACCGCCGATCGATTGGCCGGGATCTTATGGCAGTCGAGTTCGGCTGGCCGTGCGGACCACCACTTTGCACGTCACTCGTAGGCTACCCGGGTTTGTACGAAGTGCGTAGCAATCTGACAGGCGGACGAATTGCCAGGGTATTCTTTACAATATCCGGACCCACGATGCTGTTTCTGCACGGCTTCATCAAGAAAACTCGGTCAACACCACTCAGAGAGCTGAGGCTCGCAGAGAGTCGAATGAAGGAGTACCACCATGGCCGATGACACGAAGGCGGGCGCTGGTTCCACGCTTGAGCGTCTGCTGCGGGAAGACGGCGTCTACGAAGAGGTGAAGAATGATGCGATCAAGGTTGTTCTCGCCTACAAGCTAACAGAGGCGATGAAGGCACAAAATCTCTCCAAGGCGCGCATGGCCGAGCGCATGGAAACCAGCCGATCACAACTGGACCGGTTGCTGGACCCACAGAATGAAGGAGTGACCCTGCATACGTTGAAACGAGCCGCGGCCGCGTTAGGCATGCGGCTTGAGCTTGGGCTCCAGCCAGTCGAGAGCTAGCCCGCCGCGTCACGACGCCAGCGCGGCCACGGGCTCGTTGGTCACGGGGTCCACTTCGTACGGCCCGGGGAGGCCGAGTTCCGTGGCGATCTTCCGCATGGCCGGCAGGACCTCGTCGCCCATGAGCTTCAGCGTGCGCATCTGCGATTCGTGGTCCATGGCGCCGTCGCCGGTGCGGAAGATGATGATGCCCGGGCGCAGGTACTCCATGATGTAGCGGATGCCCTCGACGCACTCGTCGGGGGTGCCGACGATCATGCCCCTGGTGGCCACCTGGTCCTCGAAGGAGGCGAGGGCGCCGGCGCGGGTCTTCCCGGTGGCGTCGGGAGCCGTCATCTGGCGTCGCAGGGCCACGGCCCTTCGGCTGTTCAGCCCCGGCGGGCTCATGATCCACGGTAGGGGACGCTGGACGCCCGGGTCGAAGGGGCTCCGGACCCCCTGGGTCAGCGTGCGTCCCACTTCCATCGCCTTCGACTTGGTCTCCTCCACGTGCACGAAGAACATGTAGCCCAGGTGCTGCGGGCCGGCCTGGTAGCCTTCCTCCTCCGCGGTCTCGTAGTAGACCTTGAACATCTCGCGGGTGAGCTCGAGCTGCGTGGAGAGCATGACGTAGGGATAGCGGTGCCGGGCGCACCACTCCACGGTCTCCCGGCTGGAGGTGCCGGGCACCCAAATGGGCGGGTGCGGTTTCTGGTACGGCACCGCCCAGGGGTTCACGTAGCGGTAGTGGAAGTGCTTGCCCTCCCAGCGGAAGGGCCCGGGCGTGGTCCAGGTCTTGATGAGGAAGTCGTGGGCTTCCTCGAAGCGCTCGCGGTTGTAGTGGGGCGGGATGTTGTGGCTGATGCTCTCGCCGCCCGAGCCGCGCACTATCCCGGGAATCAGCCGGCCGCGGGAGATGACGTCGATCATGGCGAGTTGCTCGGCGAGCCACAGCGGGTCGTCATGGATGGGCAGGATGTTGCCCAGCAGCAGGATCTTCACCTTGGTGGTGATGCGGGCGAGGATCGAGGCCTGCACGTTGGCGACGCCGTTCATGCAGAAGGGCGCGCTGTGGTGCTCGTTGACCATGAGCCCGTCGAACCCCACCTCTTCCGCGTATACCTTCTCGTCGAGGTAGCGGTTGTAAAGGTTGGCGGCGCGTTGCGGGTCGTACTCCGAGTTGCTGACCTTGTGGATGCCGGTGCCCCACTCGTCGGGCCAGTTGTCGACCTGCCAGGGCTCTTCGGTGAAGTGGCCGATGAACATGGGTTACCTCGCGGCCGTGACCTCTATGAGGCCATGGCGGTCACGGGCTCGTTGGTCATGGGATCGATGTCGTAGGGGCCGGGAAGGCCCAGCTCGTCGGCGATCTCCCGGAGCTTGGGCATGACCTCCTCGCCCATGAGTTTCAGAGTCCGCATCTGCGACTCGTGGTCCATGGCGCCGTCGCCGGTGCGGAAGATGATGGTCCCCGGCCGTAGCTGCTCAAGGATGTAGCGCACCTTGGGGATGACCGAGTCGGGGGTGCCGACGACCATGCCGTGGGTGGCCACCTGGTCCTCGAAGGTCGCCCTGGCTCCCGCGCGGGTGCGGCCGGACGAGTCCGCGGCCGTCATCTGGCGCCGGAGCATGCGCGCGCTCTTGGTGGCGATGCCCGGAGGGCCGGCGATCCAGGGCTTGGGCCTCTGGGCGCCGGGATCGTAGGGGCTGCGTACCCCCTGGGTCAAGGTCCGCCCCACCTCGATGGCCCGTTCCTCCGTTTCCTCCACGTGGAAGAAGAACATGAAGCCGAGGTGTTGCGGCCCGGCTTCGTAGCCCACTTCCCGGGCGGTGTCATAGTAGACTTGGTACATCTGCTGGGTCAGGTCGATCTGGCTGGCCAGCATGATGTAGGGGTAGCGGTGCCGGGCGCACCATTCTACCGTCTCCCTGCTGGAGGTGCCGGGCACCCAGATGGGCGGGTGCGGTTTCTGATAGGGCACCGCCCAGGGGTTCACGTACCGGTAATGGAAGTGCTTGCCCTCCCAGCGGAACGGGCCGGGGGTGGTCCAGGTCTTGATGAGGAAGTCGTGGGCTTCCTCGAAGCGCTCGCGATTGTAGTGGGGCGGGATGTTGTGCGTCAGGCTTTCGCTGCCGCCGCCCCGGACCACGCCGGGTATCAGGCGGCCCCGGGAGATCACGTCGATCATCGCCAGCGACTCCGCCAGCCAAAGGGGATCGTCGTGGATGGGCAGGATGTTGCCGAGAAGCAGGATCTTGGCCTTGTTGGTGACCCGGGCAAGGATGGATGCCTTGACGTTGGCCACCCCGTTCATGCAGAACGGCGCGCTGTGGTGCTCGTTCACCATGATGCCGTCGAAGCCCATCTCCTCGGCGTACTGCTTCTCGTCGATGTAGCGGTGGTAAAGGTTGGCGGCGCGGACCGGGTCGTATTCGCTGTTGCTCACCGCCATGACGCCCGACCCCCATTCCACGGGCCAGTCCTCTTTCTGCCAGGGTTCTTCGGTAAAGTGGCCTATGAACATCGTGCTTCACTCCCTGTTGCCCCCGGCCCCGTGGAGCAGGGGAATCTCAACGCCAGTCGACTGGCTGCCTGTAGTCCGCCAAGGCGTGTCCTGACGCCATCAACCTTTCAAGAATCCAAGCACGGCGTTGACGAAGTCCTGCGGCCTCTCCATCTCGGGCATGTGTCCGCAGTCCTCGATGACCGCCACCTGAGCATTCGATATTCCCTCTTGATAGATCTCGCAACTGCTGACGGGCACGATGCCGTCCTGCCTGCCCCATACGAGAAGGGTAGGGGTCGCGATGGCCGGGAGCAGGTCGGGCAACGTAACGCTGTGCATGTAGGGACGCCAGAGGTAGCGGATGGCCGCCTCCCGGTTTGTCTCTACCTGTTCGGCCTCGTCCGGAGTCCAGTCCCTGCCGTAGTATTTCAGGTACTGTGCGGACTCATGGTCGTGGAAAGATTGTTGGAACGCTTGTTTGGCGGAGTTCAGGAAGTAGTCCCAGATCTCCCCCTCGCGAGGCTTCAGGCCTGCCGCTCCTACCAAGACCATCTTCGAGAAGATGCCGTTGTTGGCAGTGGCCAACTCGGCCGTGATCCATCCTCCCATGGAGAAGCCGACGACGTTGAGCGGGGTGGCCAGGCCGCATTCGCGGACGAACCAGTTGACCCAGGCGGACAGGTCCCGTACCGACATCAGCCAGTCCGGAAACGACGAAGCGCCGAAGCCCGGCAGGGAAGGAACGCACACGGAGTAGTGCTGCGCCAGAAGCTCGTGGGCCTCCAGCCAGTCGGGCACGCCCAGCTCGCCGTGGAGGATCAGCAACGGCTCTCCCGAGCCTCCGCGTCGCAGTTGCACGGTTGTGCCGGCTAAGTCGAGGGTCTCTTCGGTGAATGCGGCGGACGTGTTGGTCACTGGTTTCCTCCGGTCGGGTGCTGCAAGGGTGGCCTTCGGGCTGCGTTGGAGCATAGACAAGAGTGTCGGGAAGGTCAACGTAGAAGGTGACGGGTTTCGGTGACCACGGGCCACGTGACGACGAGGTGCTCGTCGAGTTGCCACATAGGACATGGCTCATGCCCGAACGTCAATACGATGTATTGACACAACTGCCATGGTTGCTACAGTAGCAAATAGTGGGCAAGAATCAACAGCTTCAAATCCGCATCAGCTCCGAAGACAAGGCGCGTATCCAGGAGAGGGCGGCGAGCGCCGGCATGGACGTGTCCAATTGGGTGCTGAACCTGGTGCTCCCACCCGTGGAACAAGAGTTTCAGGCTCTGTGTCGGGGGCATGTGACCCGTTCCCAAGCGCGCTCGTACACATTTGCCGAACTGCATGACTTGTTCGGCAGGCTGAACGGGAAGGAATTCGAGCAGGCCGTCCGGCATGCACCGGAAGTCGTTCTTCCGCCTTTCGAAGCGAACTACCTCGCGGCCATGATCGAGTACGTTGCAACGTCGAAGGGCACCGTTGTCCCTGGCTGGACAAGTGCCGTCCCGCCGTTGGAAAGGCCTTGGTTCGCTTCTTCGTTGAAAAGCCTGCGTTTGTACCTGCTGACAGTCTCGCCGCCTCCGTTCCGGCGACGGAATCTGTTTGTCGACAGCAGCGTCGGCCAGCGGGTCTAGCCCGGTTTAACTCGTGGAGTACTCCAAACGCGACATCGAACGGCTGTTCCACCGATTGAATGAAGAATTGTGCCGGAAGGGGATCACCGGAGAAGTCTACTTGGTGGGAGGCGCGGTCATGTGCCTGGTATTCGACGCCCGGCGATCGACCAAGGATATCGACGCCTTCTTCAGACCCGCGCGGGAGGTACGGGATGCGGCCCGACGCATTGCCGCAGCGTCTGCATTACCCCCCGACTGGCTCAATGACGCGGTCAAGGGCTACTTGAGCGACAAGGGCGACTTTCATCCATACCTGGAGTCGTCCCACCTGCGCGTCCTGACAGCGGCCCCCGAGTATCTGTTGGCGATGAAGTGTCTCGCGATGCGCCTGGGCGAGGAGTTCCGCGATGAAGACGACGTGCGTTTTCTCCTCCGCTACCTGAATCTGACCGACTATCAAGCGGCGTTGGATATCGTGACCCGCTACTACCCGCTGGAACAGATTCCGCAAAAGACGCTTTACGCGTTGGAGGAATTACTTTCGGGGTAGAGCTACGCTGTCAAGTTCAAGGAGTGGATGAATTAATCAGGGATTGATTAGAGCCTCTGTATGTTTCCGAGAATACCTCGAAAAGTGGCGTTCTCGTATAAGCGCGACGCCTGTTGCTTGGGCGACCGGACACATCTAGTTATACACTGCCCAACCAAAACAAATGAACATGTCGCAGCCGCTGGCTTTCAATTGCTCGACTTCGTCAATTGCCAACTTTTCGAATAGCCGGGCGCAGTCAGGATGTCGAGATAGTCTGTCTTCGACGGCCTTCGCGGTCATGAACAGACCTTCCTTTAGAACCAGTTTGACAAAGTTCGTGAAATAGAATGGTCCTTGGTGCTGAGGACCAAGTCCCGATTTCCATTGGTCCATGACACTGAACAGCTTTTGGTTGTAACTCTCCTGACACCATGCAGCGAAATTCGGCTCTTTCTTCGCAGCGGCGAAGTCCGGTTCGGCGCAGTAGGCGTTGAGGCCAAAGAAAGCAACTGACGGCGGACGGTGCAAATCTGAGACCACAGGATTGAAGGGAAGCAAGAACTGCGTTCCCGCACTCGTTTCAAATGCGACGTCAAAGAGATAGGCCGAAGCATAAATTTGGGGTCCGTAGTCGATACCGCTGGCCCGAAATCGCATGATCGCAGTTCTCCCAATACCCTACCGAATCCCCAACGTCTCGTCTCGACGCAGCCATTCAACGCTTTTCGCCACGCGTCTCGCTCGGGTAGTTGGGCGCTTGGCGACAGTAACCCAAGTAATGAACTGACGGCGATAGGATGGGGCCAGAGCATTGAAGTTAGCGAGGGCGCCACGGTCGGCGTCCAGCGCGGACGTCAGTTCGGCCGGCATCTCGGGTACCGGCGCTGGTCCCGAGGAATGAATCCACGCGCCTTTCTGTTTCGCTTGGTCGATGAGCCGTTGTCCGGCGGTCGTCATCAAGCCCGCCTCGATGAGGCGTGCAACGCGCTCCTTGTTGGACTCGGACCAGGCGCTGCCCGGTTGCGCGGCGTGAACCGGTGCATGTAGCGGGTGTCGTCGACACGTTTCCTGACGCCGTCGATCCAGCCGAAGCACAGGGCCTCCTCGACCGAGTCGTTGTAGCTCAGCGTCGGATGTCCAGTGTTCTTCTTGTAGAAGACGACCCAGACGTCTTCGATGTCAGCGTGGTTCTTTTGTAACCAGTTTCGCCACGCGGAACGGCTGCGAGGCGTGAACCGTCTCTGTCGTGACGCTTTCTCCGGGTTTCTCATCGTCATGCCGCACGTCTCAAAGGCGGATCATCGTTCCTTTGCCAGCATTGTTTGAATGCTCGGATGCAATCCGCTCACCAAGCGGTCGAGGTGCTCCCGCATCCATGCGACGGCATCGCGAAATTCAGCACTGTCTTCGCCTTCAGTCAGGAAAGACAGACTGCCTTGCCGCCAAAACCCGATTCTCGGGCGACCTTGGGCGTTCTCCCAGTACTCCAAGTCATCCCCGAGACCCGCCTTCCGCCATTCCTCCAGGTTCGCGCAGATACCATCCAGGATGCGCACGGCACGCGGTTGGTCTTTGCGGGCCGTCAGGTAGCACCCCATGGTGGGGGTGCGGCGAAACAGGTATCCGTTGAATGTCAAAGCCCAATCGCCAAAACCAGAGTTGCGTACTCTCACATACAACGCCGCGTCCTTTGCAGGAGGAGGAACATCCACGGTCACGTCTGCAAACGAATAGTCCCGCAGAACCGCAGTCCAAAACCGCAGGTTCTGTTCTTCCTGGTCCGACAAGGTGTCCTGCTGTTCCTCGGCACTGACTGCGGCCATGTCCTCGACCAAACCACCCTCCACTACGAAGCGCTGCACGATTTCCGTCCTGGCCAAGACACGCGGTTGAACAATGAGGTGGTCGTCCCGATTGCGGTAGAGGGCCGCCTCGACCATTGCCAGATTGAAGTGCAGGCCGCTGTAACGCTGCACGAAATCGACAATGTTGGCCGCTCCTTCCTGGATGCCGTCGCCGACAATCAGCAGCAGAAACTCGCCGCGTTTCAAGTGGCGAGACACATTGTCGACGAAGTCCGCCTCGGTTACGTCCGGGTGGTGTTCCCGAACCAAGTCGTAGAGTACGTTGCCGTTCTTGGCGAGCCTTCTTGACACCTCCCGTTGCAGGTCTTCGTAGCTCCACGACGCAAGGTCTTTCGCGTAGTCCAGGATTTGGCCGATCACCTCGCGTCGAGCCTGCGGGTTGCGCCACAATTTAAACTCCGCAATCGTAAGTCGGCCCAGCCGATTGACGTACAAAGCGTCCACTTGCCCCGATGGCGTCCTCAATTCCTTGCACACCGGGATCGCATCGGCATAGGCAGTGTCAATAGCAGCCAGCGGCAGAGCCTGGGGAGTTTGGAACAGAAGGTTCTGTAGCTCAGCCTCCGAAATTCCCCCGTCCGAAACCCCTGCGCCAAGCGACAGGCGCTGCAGGACTTCCGGCATCGTGTCGTTATCAACCCGTATCAAGTCCCCATACATTTGCCGCGACCTCCCGAAATCCGATCGTCAATGACCCTAAGGTTTGCCGAACCAAGGACGACAAGTCGTTCAAGCTCTCCCTTTGCTCTCCAGAAAGCAGCTCAAAACGAGACCCGCCACCGCGGCGGCGAGTCCCACGAGGAATGCCCACCACAGCGCGTTGACGAGGGCACCGATGAGGGAGGGCATGAGGTCGGGGGGGATCAGCGCGCGGGTGGCGGGGTCGAGGAGGTTCTGCGGGTTCAGGAGCTTTTCGAGCACGGATTGCGGCACCGATGCCTTCAGGTCCGCGGCGATGACGGTGAAGGTGGCGTTCATGCGCTGCAGCAGGATGCTGCCCATGATGCTCAGGATGAGGGCGCCGCCGATGGTGCGGAACAGCATGAGGGTGGAGGTGGCGACGCCCAGGTTCCGGAAAGGCACCGCGCTCTGGGCGGCCACCAGCGCCGTGACGTTGACCATGCCCATGCCGGTGCCGGCGGCGCTGACCGCGATGATCATCACGGTCATGCCGCCGGCTTCTTCCAGCAGCATGAAGGGGATGTAGCCCGCGACCATCAGGGTCATGCCCGTTGCGCAGACCTTGCGGTAGCCCCAGACGGGAGTGATGCGGCCGGAGGTCAGGCTCCCGACCGTCCACCCCACGCTCAAGGGCAGGAGCGTCAGCCCGGCCAGCGTGGCGGTGCCGCCCAGGGCGCCTTGGACGTACAGAGGCAGGAACCCGATAATTCCGAAAATCCCCATGGCCGCCAGCAGGCTGAGATAGGTGGGCCGGCTGTAGCTGGGCATGTGGAACAACGCGATGGGCAGCAGCGGATCCCGGGTCTTTCCTTCGATGATGATGAAGAGCGCCAGCAGCACGACGACTCCCACCACCACCGAGATGGACTCGGCGGTGACGAGGTCGACTTGGTTGGCGGCCACCAGAAGGCCGTAGAACAGCAGCATCAGCGCCGACAGTAGAATCGCGGCGCCCGCCAGATCCAGCGACCGGCGCGCGCCTTCGGCGCGTTGCTCCCGGAACCCCGCGATGATGAGCCCGGCGGCCGCGGCTCCCAGGGGCAGGTTGATCCAGAAAATCCAGCGCCAGTCCCAGTACTCCGCGATGAACCCGCCGCCGGCCGGGCCGAGCACCGAGGCGACGCCCCAGACGCTGGCGATCATGCCCTGCATCCGGGCCCGCTGCTCCACCGGGAAGACCACGCCCACGATGATGAACGCCAGGGCGTAAACGGCGCCGCCGCCCATGCCCTGAACGGCGCGAAAGACGATGAGCTGCGTCATGGTCTGGGCCGCGCCGCACGCCACCGAGCCCAGCACGAAGGTGGCGATAGCCAGCAATATCAGGGTGCGCCGGCTGTAAAGGTCCGAGAGCTTGCCGAAGATCGGCGTCGCCAGCGCCGAGGTGAGCATGTAGACGGAAAAGACCCAACTGTAGAGGTCGATGTCGCCGAGTTGGGAGACCACCGTGGGCATGGCGCTGCTCACGATGGTGGCGTCGATGGCGAAGAGAAACACCGCCACCATCACCCCGGCGACGGCGACTCCGGCGGATGTGGGGATGGTGGTCTGTGCGTTACTCACCGCGGGCGTAGGCCATGATCGCGTCGAAGATGGGCGTGTACCCCGTGCAGCGGCAGAGATTGCCGTCCAACCCCTTCTTCACCTCGTCGAGCGTCGGCCGGGGATTCCGTTCCAGCAGGGCGTGGGCGGCCATGAGCATTCCCGGACCGCAATAACCGCACTGGACGGCGCCGTGTTCGAGGAACAGGCGCTGGAGGCGGTCGAGCTCCATGCCGTCGCCACACCCTTCGACGGTGGCGATCTCCTTGCCGGCACAGCGCGCTGCCAGAACGACGCAACTGTGGACGGCCATGCCGTCGATGCGGACCGTGCAGCAGCCGCAGTGGCTGGTCTCGCAGCCGCGCTTGGCCCCGGTCAACGCCAGACGCTCGCGCAGCACGTCCAGCAGGAGCGCCGTGTCGGGTGCTTCCACCCGGACTTCCTCGCCGTTGACCTTGAGCTCAAGCAACGCCACGACCGTTCTCCTCGATTCGGCACGCCGCCTGGAGCAGAGCCCGACGAACGAAGACCGACACCATCTTGCGGCGGTAATCGGCGCTTGCGTGCGGGTCGGAAGGGGGGTCCACTTCGGTGGCCGCTATCTCTCCGGCGGCCCGCGCCGCCTGCTCGTCCAACACGGCCCCCTTCAGGGCCGCCTCCGCCCTGGCGGCCCGTAGCGGAACCGGCGCCGCTCCGCCGATGCCGATCCGCACCTCGGCCACGCGGCGGGCGCGCCGGCCGTCGGGCACCACCACGGCCGCGACGCCCACCAACGCCAGGTCCTCCGGACTGATGGCGTGCTTCAGGTAGACCCCGGCCGCTCCCGCGGGTGGATGCTCGACGTCGATGCGGCAGAGGATCTCATCGGGGTCCAGGACGGTTTCGAAGTACCCCGTGAAGAACTCCGTCAGCGGGACTTCACGGGCGTCGGAGCGTCTCCGCAGCACGGCGCGGGCGTTCAGCGCCAGTAGTGCCGGAGGCAGGTCGGCGCCGGGCTCGTTGTGGCATACGTTGCCGCCGATGGTGCCGAGGTTGCGCACGGCGGTGGAGCTTACCTGCCGTGCCGCCGCCGGCAGGACGGCGACCTCTTCGCTCAGGACCGGCGAAGCGATCAACTGGCAGCACGTATTCATGGCGCCGATGGAGAGGCCCGCGGCGCTCACCTCGACGCCGCGAAGCGCTTCCACGGGCTCGAGATCGATCAAGGCCGCGGGCGTCACCAGCCGGTTCCGCATCATCACCAGCAGGGATTGCCCCCCGGCAATGGGCAGAGCCTCATGGGTGTATTCTTCGCGCGCCGCCAGCGCTTCGTCCAGGTCGGCGGGTCGGATCAGTCTGCATTCCATGGTCGATCCTTCACCGGCCGTCGCCCTTCCGTTGACCCTCCACGGCTTCAAGCACCCTCTCGGGATGCAGCGGCAGTTCCTTGAGACGGACTCCCAAGGCGTCGTAGATGGCGTTGCCGATGGCCGGCGCGATGCCCACGATGGCCAACTCGCCGATGCCCTTGGCGCCGAACGGACCTTCCGGGAGCAGCACCTCCACCGCGATGGGCGTGATCTCCGGGATCTCCTGGCTCGACGGTATCTTGTAGTCCATGAACGAGGGATTGATGACCCGCCCCTGGTCGAACTGGAGCCGTTCGTGCAGAGCGTAGCCCAGTCCCATGACCACCCCGCCCACGATCTGGCCATCGACGCTCACGGGGTTCAGGCTCTTGCCCACATCGTGGGCCGAGGCGATGCGCCGCACGCGGACGATGCCGGTCTCCTCGTCGATCTCCGCCTCCACCGCCTGCGCCGCGTACTTCCAGCCGGGGACGTACTCCTTGCGCCGGACCTTGTGGGGCAGCGTCGGATAGTCGCCCTTGCCGCCGTAGGAGCCCTTGCCCAGGATCGGCCGCTCGCTGGTATGAGCCCGTTCGAGGACTTCGCCGAAAGTGAGCGAGACCTCGGGGTGTCCGGGCGACACCACGCGCTGCCCGACCGCCGCGAGATCGCTCTGCGGAACCTCCACCATCCTGGATGCCACCTCCAGGAGCTGGGTCCTCGCGTCCTCGGCGGCGATCTTCACGGCCATGCCGGTGTAGAAGGTCACCCGGCTGGAATAGGTGCCGCGATCGTAGGGCGTCGTGCCGGTGTCCGCGCTGGAGATGCCCACCGCCTCCACCGGCAGCCCGAGCACCTCGGCGGCGATCTGGCAGAGCACCACGGACATGCCCTGGCCGATCTCGGATGCGCCTGTCAGCACCTGGGCGCTGCCGTCCTCGTTGAACTGGACGTAGGCGCTGGAGATGCTGGAGTGGGTGGTGGGGGACTTGGCGACGACCGCGAGGCCGCGGCCCACGTTCTTCGGCTTGGGCGCGCCCCAACCGATCTCGTCGGCCGCCTTTTGGAGGCATTCCCGGAGCCCGATGCTCTGCACCACGTCGTCGATGGAGTTGATGTCGCCTTCCTCGAGGATGTTCTTCAGGCGAAGCTCCAGCGGATCCATGCCCAGGCGCTCGGCTATCATGTCCAGTTGCGACTCGATGGCGAAGGCGCCCTCGGGCACCCCCAGCCCGCGCAACTGGGTGCCGCGCATCTTGTTGGTGTAGACTAGGGTGGACGTGACGCGGATGTCGTGGATGCGGTAGGGGCCGACGCCGTCCTTCATGGCGCGGTTGCTGGGGGCCAGGCCCTCGGCGTGGGCGCCGGTGTCCCACAGGAAGCCGATGTCCCGTGCCGCTAGGGTGCCGTCCTTCATGACGCCCGTCTTGACCGTCACCGTGGCGGGGGTGGAGCCGGCCGTGGCGGTGAACTCTTCCGCCCGGGTCATGACCATCTTCACCGGCTTGCGGCTGTGGAGCGACAGAGCCACGGCCACGGGCTCCAGCCGCGGGTCGATCTTGCCGCCGAAGCCGCCGCCGACCTTGGTGCAGATCACCCGCATGCGGCTTTCCGGAATGGCGAACAGCGCGGCGAGCAGGGTGCGGAGCTGGAACACCTCCTGGCTGCAGGTCCATACCGTCACCGTGTTGCCCCGGGCCGCGGCCATGGCGGCATGGGGTTCCATGTAGCTGTGATGGATCTGGCTTGCGTGGAAGGTGTCTTCGAACACGTAGTCGGCCCGCGCCAACGCCGCCTCCACGTCGCCGCGCTGGTGCGTCGACCGGTGGATGATGTTGGTGCCGGGGACGGGTTCCCACATCGCCAGGTACACGGACCGGGCCGGGCCCAGCTCCTCGTGGATCAGCGGTGCGCCGTCCCGCGCCGCCTCCGCGGCGTCGAACACGGCCGGCAGCTCTTCGTAGTCCACGTCGATGAGGGAGAGCGCCTCCAGCGCCCGCTCCTCGTTCGGCGCCGCGGCCGCGGCCACCGGCTCGCCGACCCAGCGCACCTTGTCGGCCGCGAGAATCCGGTTGTCTTCGATGGCGTAACCGTAGCGCCGGTCCGGGACGTCCTGGGCCGTAATCACGGTGACCCCGGGAAGCTCGCGGGCCTTTTCCACGTCGATGGACCGGATCCTGGCGTGGGGCAGCGGACTGCGCAGGATCTTGCCCCACAGCATCCCCGGCTGGCTCACATCCGGCCCGTACACCGCCTGCCCCGAGATCATCTCGGCGCCGTCCGGGCGCACCGCCGGAGTGCCGATTACGCGATAGTCGTCAGCCATGTGGTTCGCTCCGTGGGCTCAATACAGCCCATACGGGGGAGGGGGTCAAGTGGTGCACGACCGGGTGCCGCACCGTTGCAACGTCAGACGTCGCAGACGTCGGGCCAGCGCTTCCGGACGCGCTCCTTCAGCTCGACGCCGGCCTCCACGACCTTGGGAAACGTATCCCTTCGGTTCCACGGCCGGCAGGCATCGATGAGCATCCTCTTGTTGAAGTTCCTGCGATCCTCGGGGTAGGCCATGGGGTCCAGGGGGCTGCTCCAGCAGTTGCGGACGACGTCGAGATCCGAGTCCGGGTCCACGCGCGTGCACATCGCCCACAACACCGCGTCCGCATCGGTGGGATCGATGTCGTCGTCGACCACGACGATCATCTTGTTGAGGTAGGAGCCGGCGTAGGAGCCCGCGGCGGCCATGGCGGCCTGTTTGGGGTGACCCTGGTACATCTGCTCGATGGCGACGGTGATGAACATCTGGCTGCCGCAGCCCTCGTGGTTCCAGACGCCCTTGATGCCGGGGACGCCCGCCGCTTCCATCTGTTCCCAGACGGCCGAGCTGCCGAGGAAGCTGGAAATATAGGTGTCGTCGCTGGGCGGCTTGCGCGGCGGGGTGCCGAGGATGATGGGGTCGTTCCGGTGCATCAGCGACGCCACCTCGATGACCGGCTGTTTTTCCCGGCCTCCCGCGTAGTAACCGGTCCACTCTCCGAACGGGCCCTCGGGCTCGAAGCGCCCGGGCGGGATGTGGCCCTCCACGGCGATCTCGGCGCTCGCCGGAAGCGGCAGGCTCGTGACCGCGCCGCGAACGACGTCCACCGGCTCTCCGCGTATTCCCCCGGCCACGTCGTATTCGCAGACGCCGGCGGCGGCGTGGAGTCCGGCCATCAGGTAGATCAGCGGATCGTGACCGAAGGAGACGGCGACAGGGCAGGGCTCGTTCCGGCGCCAATATTTCTCCATGATGAGGCGCCCCTGCTTGCCTCCGGTGATCATGATGCCCAGGGTGTTGTGATCGTGGACGGCCACCCGGTAGCAGCCCACGTTGACCCAGTCCGAGTCCGGCTCGCGCATGACCACCGCGCACCCGGTTCCCAGGTAGCGGCCGCCGTCGTCTTCGTGCCACTTGGGGGTAGGAAACCGGAGCATGTCGATGTTCCCGCCGGTGGCCACGTTCTCGAGAAGCGGACCCGAGTCCACCTCCCGGGGCTTGATTCCCGGCAGGGCGCCGTGGAACCGGCGACAATGCTCCACCATCGCCCTCAGCGACAGGCCCTGGGGAATGTCGAGGGCGGCGGCGATCCGTTCGGGCGCGGTGGTGACGTTGGCGAGCACCCGGAAGCCCGGCGGATAGCCGGGTATGTCGTCGAACAGGAGTGCGGGGCGGCCCACCCGTTCCATGTAGAGGTCGGTAATGGCGCCGATCTCCTCGTCGCAGCCGGCGCCGTTGACGCGCCGGACCTGGCCCAGGGCGTCGATACGGTCGATCCAGTCACGCAGGTCGCTTACCGGCATTCTCAGACGCTCCGAGGTTCGGAACTGGAACCGGCTGCCCGGCGTGCGGGGGATGTATTGCCCCTTGCCGGTTGCGGTGATCCGGGTTCGGATTGGGGATGCCACTGAATCACAGGCAGCCGAACTCCTTGTAGTAGCGTTCGGCCCCCGGGTGCAGCGGCACCACGCAGCCTGTACACAAGTGTTCAGGCGTGATGGGAACTTCGATGTCCCTCAAATGAGGCGGCAGGTCCTTGTAGGGGGCGGCGATCCGGTCCCTGCGCTCCATGCTCGTCCGCGCCAGCAGATAGGCGAGTTCCTCCGGAAGATCGGACCGGCAAAACAGCAGCCAGCCGCCGAAGCTCAGGGTCAGAAGGTCGCGCTCGATTCCCTTGAGGCGACCCGCGGGGATGATGGC
Source organism: uncultured Binatia bacterium (SeqCode) (assembly GCA_965204505.1). GTDB lineage: Bacteria > Desulfobacterota > Binatia > UBA9968 > JAJDTQ01 > JAJDTQ01. The sequence continues at coordinate 735,433 of CBDBFB010000003.1, read as the reverse complement.
CGGGTCGTAGCCGTAGGTCTGCTGCATGTGGGCCACGGCCCGCGGGTCCAGGGGCAGGGCGCGCATGGGCCGCGTTTCGGCCAGTTCTTCCCAGGATTCGTCGTGGACTCCCTCCTGGAAGACCGCGTTTCCCTCGCCGCGCTTGACCATGGGCACGCCGACGACGGCGGGGCCCGGGAACAGGACGCGTCCGCCCCAGGAGTTTACGTCCTCATAGCTGAAGCCGTACCACTTCATCACCTGCTCGACCGTCCAGGTGAGCGTGTCCGGCCCCGTCGGTCCCACCCGGCCCGACACCAGGGTCATGGCGGGCTTGCGCGCCGCGATGTCCTCCATGGAACGGATTCCGAGCTCCTCGGCCACGAGCCAGAAGATGTAGTCGGGTTCCGGGAATCGTGCGATGGCTCTCAACTCGCCGACGCTGGCGTTGAACAGCCCCTTTCCCTCGGTGGCCATCCCGGCGTTCACCGGTGGGTTGGTGATGCCCACGTCGGCCCTTCCGGCGCCCACGGTCTTGGGATTCTCCAGCGACCCGAGGCCGAACTTGCCGGTGAAGACGCCGACGCTCGATATCGGTCCCGGCTTCTCGCGATAGCCGCCAAGGCCCTCCGCGAGCTCGTCGGTGATGCGCCACCAGGGATGGGACGGGGAATGGGACGCGATCTTGAGGATGTAACCGCTGTCATCCCGCTCGATCATGGACGTGGCCCCCCCTTCGAAACACGGCCCTCATATCACCGGCCTTCTTCGAGTGTCAACGTTCACCAGCGCCCGTCCGTGCCGCGATCGGCGGGGTTGATTTTTCCACGGGCTCGCGAGTATAGCCAACTTGTTCCTGCGGCCGACGCGCGGCCCCATGGACGCGGCCAGATGGACGAGCAAGAGCTTGAAAGACTGACGGTTACGCGAGCCTCCCACGGGATCGGCGGCGGCGAGGTGTCCCCGGTGGAGTTGACCCGATACGCGCTGGCGCGGATCGAGCGGTTGAACCCGGTGTTGAACGCCTACGCGTTCGTGATGAAGGAACAGGCGCTTGCCGCGGCCGAGCGGGCCGGCGAGGAGATCGCAGCCGGCCGCTATCGTGGGCCCCTGCACGGCATCCCCGTCTCCATCAAGGACAACATCGCGGTCAAGGGCGTCCCCGCCACCGCCGGGTCCAGGACCCTCGCGGACTGGATGCCCGGCCAAGACGCCACCGTGGTGAGCAAGCTCAAGGACGCGGGCGCGGTCATCCTCGGCAAGACCCACATGCACGAATGGGCCAAGTCGAGCCACACCAATAACGTTTTCTACGGCCCCAGCCGGAACCCGTGGGACACCGCCCGGGTCACCGGGGGTTCCAGTGGCGGCTCCGCGGCGGCGGTGGCGGCGAGCCTGGGCCTGGCGTCCATCGGCACCGACAGTGCCGGTTCGGTCCGTAACCCCGCGGCTCTCTGCGGCATCGCCGGCCTGAAGCCCACCCACGGACGCGTGAGTCTGAGCGGTGGGGTGCCCGGCACCGGGCCGGGCTCCATCAACCATTTCGGTGTCCTCGCCAAGACCGCGGAGGACTGCGCGGTGGTGCTCAATTGCATCGCCGGAGCCGACCCCAAGGATCCGTATTGCGCCGACGTACCCGTGCCGGACTACACGCGCGAACTCACGAGCGGGGTCGGCGGGCTGAAGGCCGGTCTTGTCCGGGGCTACTTCGACGCGTTGATGTTCGACGAGGTGCGGCAGGTCTTCGCCGAGGCGGTGCGGTTCCTGCCTTCCTTCGGCGTCGAGACCGAGGAGGTCGAGATCCCCCATATGGAGCTTCTGCCGGCGGTGCAGGCCTGCATCGCCCGGGTGGAGGACATGCCGGACCACGACCGTTACCTGCGCACCCGGCCCCGGGACTACAGCCCGGGGATGCTCAGGAACCTCATCGGCTCGCTGCTGATCTCCGGCAGCGAAGTCAACACCGCGCACCGGGTCCGGCGGCTCATCTACGAGGGATTCGAGCGGGCCCTCGAGCGCGTCCAGGTGATGGTGGTCCCTACCATCTCCTTCCCCGCGCCCACTCTCGAGGAGCTGGACCGGGGCTCCGCCCGCATCGACGGCCGGGAGGTCAGGCTCTCGGACCGCCGCGGCAACCTCTTCACCCTGTGCACGATCCCGTTCAACCAGACGGGGCTGCCGGCCCTCAGCGTGTGCTGCGGCTTCTCTCCCTCGGGCCTGCCCATCGGCATGCAGATCGTCGGCAGGCCTTTCGACGAGGAGACGGTCCTGCGCGTGGGTCATGCCTACGAGCGGGCCGCGGGATGGTACAAGAAGACGCCGGACCTTCCGGCGGGGAGGTAGCCATGCCGCGCGTGGCGGTCACGCAGTTCAGCGGGAACGTGGATTGGCGGGAGAACATCGCCGCGGTCCGCCGGCTGGCGCAGCGGGCGGCCGCCGCGGACGCGGACCTTGTCTGCTTTCACGAGGTGGCCAGCACCATCTACCCCGCGTTCACCAACGACCCGGAGTTCTTCCGGCTGGCGGAGCCCGAGGACGGTCCGTCCGTGACGGAGGCGCGGAACATCGCGCGGGAGGCGGGCCTGGCGCTGGTCTACCCGTTCTTCGAGCGGGAAGGGGACCACTACTACAACAGCGCGGTGGTGTTCGGCCGCGACGGACAGCGGCTCACCAAGTATCGCAAGAACACGATCCCCAGCGGCCTTGGGCGGCTGGTGGGGACCAGCGGCAGCGAGGAGTATTACTTCCGCCCGGGGGACCTGGGCTTCCCGGTGGTGCAGACGGACATGGGCGTCAAGCTCGGCCTCAACATCTGCTACGACCGCAACCTTCCGGAACCGGCCCGCTGCGCCGCGCTGAACGGCGCCGAGCTTCTGTGCGTGCCCGTGACCAGCACCCAGCGGGCGCGTTCGCGCTGGGAGATGCTGCTGTGCGCGCGGGCGGTGGAGAACGTTATGTACGTGGCGGCGCCCAACCGGGTGGGCGTGGACCGGGGCGGGGCGCCCGAGTTCTATTTCGGCGAGAGCCTGATCATCAACCCGCGCGGCGAGGTCGTTGCCCACGCCAGCGCTACCGAGGAAGACGTGGTGTGGGCGGACCTGGACCTCGAATTGCTGGAGAGCCAGCGCAAGAACTGGATCTTCTTCACGGACCGGAGGCCCGACCAGTACGCCGCCATCAGGCGGTGACCCGACAACAGGACACGATTCGAAGTCACGGAGAGCGACATGGAGTACAACCTGGGGGTGGATATCGGCGGCACGTTCACCGACTGCGTGGTCGTGGACGAGGCCGGCGGGTTGACCGTTGGCAAGTCGCTGTCCACGCCGGACAACTTCGCGCTGGGCGTTCTCAACGCCGTGCGCAACGCCGCGGAGCACCTGGGCATGACCGGCGAGGAGGCGTTGCTGCACACGGCCAAGCTGTTCTTCCACGGCTGCACCGTGGGGGACAACACGCTCCTCACCCGCTCGGGAGCGAAGACCGGGCTGATAACCACCAAGGGCTTCGCCGACAGCATCTACATGATGCGCGGTCGCATGACCGAGGGGCTCACGGAGGCCGAGACCGCCCATTTCTACGCCTTGACCAAGCCGGACCCGCTGGTGCCCCGCACGTTGATAGGGGAGGTGAAGGAGCGGGTCGACTACAAGGGCGCGGTGGTGGTGGAGATGGACCTCGACGAGGCCGCGGCCGTCGTGGACCGGCTGGTGGCCGAGGGGGTCACCGCGGTGGCCGTTTCGCTGCTGTGGTCCATCGCCAACGACAGCCACGAAAGGGCCATCGAGGAAGTCATCAAGGCGCGGCATCCGGACCTGTTCGTGAGCCTCTCCTCGGAGGTGGCGCCCTACCTGGGCGAGTACGAACGCACCATCACCACCATCTTCAACGCCTACATCGGCCCCACCATCTCGTCGTATCTTTCCAACCTGGGCGAGTCCCTGGCGGCCAAGGGGCTGCACAATGCGCCGCTCATCATGCAGGCCTACGGCGGCGTGCTGGACAGCGACGCGTGCGTGCGCCGGGGCGTGGGCCTGGTGGAGTCGGGGCCGGCGGCGGGCGTGGTGGGAGGTCAGTACTTCTGCGACAAGATCGACGAGCCCAACATCCTGGTCACGGACATGGGCGGGACCACGTTCAAGGTGGGGTTGGTGCGGGACGGGCGCATCGAGAAGAACTACAGCCCGGTGATCCTGCGCCACGCCGTGCTGGCCACCAAGATCTGGGTGGAGTCCATCGGCGCGGGCGGCGGCAGCATCGGCTGGGTGGACGAAGAGAAGGGGCTCCTGAAGGTGGGACCCCAAGGGGCGGGCGCCCAGCCGGGGCCGGCGAGCTACGGCCTGGGCGGCACCGAGCCCACGGTTTCCGACGTCGACCTGGTGCTGGGGTACCTGAACCCCGACTACTTCCTGGGCGGGCGCATGCGGCTCGACCGGGAAGCGGCGGAGCGGGCGATCCGGGAGAAGGTGGCGGACCCGCTCGGAATGAGCCTCACCGAGGCGGCCAGCGGGCTCTACCGCATCACCAACGCGCAGATGGCGGACCTGATACGGCGGGCCACGGTTGAGCGCGGCCACGATCCGCGGAACTTCGTGCTGTTCGTGGAGGGCGGGGCCGGACCGGTGCACTGCGGCCGGTACGCCGCGGAGTTGGGCATCAAGGAGGTGGTGGTGCCCATGACGTCGTCGGTCCATGGCGGCCTGGGCCTGCTGGCCTCGGACGTGGTGTTCGAGTACGGCAAGGCGGAGCGGCTGGTCTATCCGCCGGATCCCAAGGTCGTCAACGCGACCTTCGCGGGGCTCCTGGACAAGGCCCGCCTGGACCTGGAGAAGATGGGGTTCGCGGGCGAGGAGACCGCCGTCATCCGCAGCCTGGACATGCGCTACCGCTTCCAGTGCCACGAGCTCAACGCCGAGCTGCGGCCGGGCACCGACGAGTTGGGCATGGAGGACTTCCAGTGGCTCGACCAGGCCTTCGACGATCTCTACGAGAAGTCCTACGGCCCGGGGTCGGGTTACCGGGAGGCGGGCAAGGAGATCATCACCTTCCGGCTGCGCGCGGTGGGCAAGATACAGCACCCCAACATCAAGCGGTACGCCATGGGCGCCGCCGACCCCGGCGACGCCCGCAAGGGGAAGCGCGACGCCTATTTCGAGCAGGAACGGGACTTCCTGCCCGCCGACATCTACGACTTCGAGCGGTTCAAGCCGGGCATGGAGATCCGGGGCGCGGCGATCATCGAGAGCCCGGTGACCACCATCGTCGTGGGCCCGGGCGACACCGCGGTGATGGACGAATACCGCAACATCAGGATGCACGTGGAGGTCTGACGGTGCGTGCCGCGCAAGGCGCAGCGGCCAAGGCTTGCGGGACCGCGAATCAAGGAGCGTTCCATGGCTGAACCCAAGATGTCCGTCGATCCGGTCACCTTCGAGATCCTCTCGCACCGGCTCTACCAGATCACCCAGGAGATCGGCACCACTCTGGAGCGGGTCGGAGGGACCGTCAACACCACCCAGATGCGCGACTACCTGGCCGGCCTCTACCAGCCCAACGGCGACGTCCTGTGCGCGGGCGACGCCATGGCCTGGCACGTGGGCTGTGCCGGGGTGGCGGTGCGCCGCATCATCGAGCGCTTCACCGACGAGGGCGGGATATTCCCCGGCGACATGTTCCTGATCAACGATCCCTACCTGGCGGCCATACACCAGCCGGACATGTACGTAGTCTCGCCGATCCACGTGGACGAGCGGCTGATCGGCTGGAGCGCCACCTTCGTGCACGTGGCCGACGTCGGCGCCATGTCCCCCGGCGGGAATTCGCCGGGCGCCACCGAGATCTGCCACGAGGGCATCCGCATCCCCGGGCTCAAGCTCATCGAGCGCGGCAGGATCCGCCGGGACGTGTTCGACACCATCACCAACATGACCCGGCAGCCGGTGATGGTGGGCCTGGACTTCAAGTGCGAGATCGCCGCCAACAACGTGGGCCGGGCCAGGATGCAGGAACTCTACCAGCACTACGGCGTGGAACTCATGGAGAAGGTCACCGGCGAGATGCTCGACCACACCGCCAGCGTGTTGCGCCGGCGTCTGCTGGAGGTGCCCGACGGGGTCTGGCGCGCCCAGGGCAACATCGAAGCCGGCGACAAACTGTGGAAGATGCAGGTGCAGCTCACCAAGGAGCGGGACCTCCTGACCTTCGACTTCACCGGCACCGACCGGCAGGCGCCGGTGGGCATCAACCTCCCCTATCACGCCACCGTGGGTGCGTGCTTCGAGTCGCTGCTCCAGACCTTGGGCTACGACCTCCCCAAGAACCACGGGCTGTTCCGCGTCATGGAGGTGATCGCGCCCGAGGGCACCATCGTGAACCCCACCTACCCGGCGCCGGTGTCGCTCAACACCACTTCCGGCGGCGCGGTGGCGCGTTTCCTGGCCGGCAGCACGCTGATCCAGATGATCGGCACCAGCGAGAAGTGGTCCAGGGAGGTCACTGCCCAGACCCTCGGCACCCGCCTGGCGCGCCACGCGGGGGTGAACCAGACCGGCGGCTACTACGTGTCGACGCTGGTGGGCCTGGGCGGCATCGGCGCGCGCTCCTGGGGCGACGGCATCAACACCGCCGGCATCGAGATGGGCCGGCCCTCCACCGTGCACAACGTCGAGTGGGTGGAGGCCAACTTCCCGCTGCTGTACCTCTACCGGCGCCACCTCCAGGACGGCGCGGGAGCGGGCAAGTACCGCGGCGGCGCCGGCGAGGAATCGCTGCTCATGACCCACGACGCTCCGGAGGCGAAGCTCCAGATCGTCGCCCTGGGAGTCGCCGGCCTGAGGAACTCGGGGTTCGGCATCTACGGCGGACACCCTGGCGCGCCCAGCATCCTGGTGCACGTGGAGGACAGCGACGTGCGCAAGGCGGTGGCCGCCAAGACCCTTCCCGACGAACTGCCGGAGGCCGGCGGCACCCACAACCTGCTGGGCTACCGCGACCTCCGGCTCAACGCCGACGACCTGCTGTACCTCAGGTGCGCCAACGGCGGGGGTTACGGCGACCCGTTGGAGCGCGAGCCCGGCAGTGTCGCCGAGGACGTGGTCGACGGCCTGGTGTCGCGGGAAGCCGCGGAGTCCATCTACGGCGTGGTCCTGGCCGACGGCAAGGGTGTGGACGCGGACGCCACACGGGAGAAGCGCAACGCGCTCAGGAGCCGGCGGCAGGCCGCCGTCACCCGCGCTCCGGCCGTGTCCGAGGCTCCGGTGGCGGGGGCCGACGCGGTCCGGCATCCTCTCCAGGAGTCCCTGGATATCTGCGACGTGGACGGCCGCTCATGGGTCCGCTGCACCCGCTGCGGCCACCTTCTGTGCGAGAGCGACCGGGACTGGCGCGATGCCTGCGCAGTGGGCGGCGCCGCGCCCACCGAGGCCGGCCCCCTGATGGACCTGCTCGGCCACCAGTACGTGTTTCAGCGCTGGTACTGCCCCGGCTGCAGCGTCCTGCTCAAGTCGGAGATCGTGGCGGTCACTCTTTCCGACCGCAACCAGTGAGAGACGACATGACCATCAAGACTCGTGTGCGAAGCCTGACCGGTGGCGATGCGGCGCTCTTTCGGCGTTTGCTCGACTTGTTCGGCGACGCATTTGAAGCACCGGAGACCTATCGAGCCCGTCAGCCGGACGATGACTATATCGAGCGGTTGCTGGCGAAGGACCACTTCATTGCGCTGGCAGCGTTCGATGCCGAGGACCGGCTGACAGGGGCGCTTACCGCCTATGAACTGCAAAAATTCGAGCAGGCGCGCAGCGAGATCTACATCTACGATCTCGCGGTCCGCGCCGAGAACCGGCGGCAGGGCGTCGCGACCTGCATGATCCGCCATCTTCAGGAGTTGGCGGCCGAACGCCGGGCTTGGATGATCATCGTGCGGGCCGACCCCGTGGATGAACCGGCGGTCGCGCTCTACTCCAAGCTCGGCAGGCGGGAAGACGTGCTTCACTTCGACATAGATGTGGCCGGCATCACCGACGCTGCCGCCCACCCCCCTACTTCGTGACCGCCGAGGCTGCTTCGCGGTATTCTCTCTCCGCGGCCCGGAGGCGTTCGGCGACGTCCGGCGTGAGTCTGTGGGCAGCCCTCTCGCTTCTCGCCCGCTCGACCCTGTCGGCCAGTTCTCCGGCCTGACGGCCCAGCGCGGCCTCGTCGATGCGAGGGCTCTCGCCGTTCTCCAACACGACGTCGCCGCCCACGAGCATGGTGTCGACGCTGCTGCCGTTCTCGGAATAGACGAGGGCCTGCGCCAGGTCCGCGGCCGGCCACATCCGCGTGCCGGGTTTCAGGATGCAGATGTCGGCCAGATGGCCCGGCGCGATCCTGCCGGTTCGCAGCCCCAACGCCTTGGCGCCGCCGGTGGTGGCCATGGCCAGACTCTCCGTCGCGGTGATCCAGGTGTTGAAGTCGGGCTCGCTCGGGCGCCGCATCAGCGCCGCCATCTTCATCTGGTCGAATATGGAATAGCCGTCGCTGGTGTCGCCGCCGTCCGAGCCCAGGGCCACGGTGATGCCCCGGTCCAGCATTTCGCGGATGCGCGCGATGCCGCTGCCGAGCTTGGCGTTGCTGCAGGGGTTGTGGACCACCGCCGGCTGTTTGTCCTTGAGGAGGTCAAGCTCCCGGTCGGTGAGGTGCACGGCATGAGCCAGGGAGGTTTCGGGCCGGAGCAGGCCGAGCCGTGAAGCGCGCTCCACCGTGGGTTCACCGCCGGCGGTCCGCTGGGTGGCTTCCACCCGGGTTTCCAGGAAGTGGGTGTGCATGAGCAGCTCCCTGTCCTCGGCCATGGTCAGGCACCGGCTCAGGAAGTCGTCCGTGCAGGTGTGCGGCGAGCTGGGCGCGACCACGCCGTTGACGGTCTTCGGTCCGCTGGCCACAAAATCCAGCGCCTGTTCCAGCCGCCGGAGCTCTTCGAGGGCCTCGGCCGACGTTTTCCGCTCCGGCACCACGCGGTGCCATCCCGCGTCCGCTATCGATGGTGCGATGAAGGTGCGGACGCCGATGCGCTCGGCCGCGTCGATGCACGCGCGGATTTCCTCCAGGTCGATGGCGCCCCGCCGCGACAGGTGATGCAGCACGGTCGTGGTCCCGTGCTTCAGGTTTTCCAGCAGCGCGATGTGGTTTGCCGCCAGCAGTTCGTCGTAACCCGGGTCCAGGATGTCTTCGATGCCGCGCCTCTCCGGCAGCCACAGCTCGAAGGGCACATGGTCCCGGAGGCTCCGCTGCAAGGCCTCGGTATGATGGCAATGGGTGTTCACGAGGCCCGGGATCACGACCTTGTCGCGCGCATCGATGACGAGAGCTTCGCCGGAGTTCTCCGGCGGCGTGGCCGGCACGGGCTCGACGCTCTCTATGAGGTCGCCGCGGATCCGGATCAATCGGTCCTTGAGCACGGGCTCCGTAGCCGCAACAAGCAGCGTTCCCGCCAGGATGATCTTGTGGTCGTTCATGGGCTTTTCTCCCGTGTGGTGACCCGCCGTGCATGTGACACTCGCGGAGGAGTCTCGCCCTTCGACTTCGCTTCGCTACGCTCAGGGCGAACGGCGCCATCCAACGGAATTGCCCCTCACAGCATGTTCGGCAGCCACAACGCGATGCCGGGGAAGACGATCAGGAGGACCAGCACCACGAGGTCGCAGGCGAGGAAGGGCAGGGCGGAGAGGTAGACGTCGCGCATGGTGGTGTCGGGCGGCGCCGCGGCCTTCACCGCGAAGAGGCTGGTGCCGAAGGGCGGGCTGGTGAGGGCCATCTCGGCGTTCAGGAGCATCAGCAGGCCGAACCACACCGGGTCGAAGCCCAGGGACACCACCACCGGCAGGAAGATCGGAATGGTGACCATGAAGATCGTCACCACTTCCATGATCATGCCGAGGATGAGCACGACGATCATCATTCCGATGATGATCATGATGGGCGCCACGTCCAGGCCGGCGACGAAGCCGCTGAGCCCCCGGGTGATGCCGGCGAAGGCCATGATCTGGCTGAAGGTGGCGGAGGAGGCGAAGATCATCAGGATCATGGTGGACACGCGGACGGTGCCCCGGAGCGACACCACCACCAGGTTCCAGTCGAGCTTGCCGTAGAGTCCCGCCAGGATGAAGGCGCCCAGGGCGCCGGTGACCGCGGATTGGGAGGGAGTCGCCACGCCGAGAAAGATGAGGCCCAGGGTGAGGAAGACGATGAGGCCCAGCGGTACGACGTACCGCAGGGTGTCCCGCACGCGGCGCGCCAGCGGCGGCCGCTCCACCGCGTACGCCGGCGCCAGGTCCTTCTGTATCGTCGCCCGGGTGACGATGTAGACCATGTAGAGGATCGCCAGCATGAGGCCGGGAACCGCCCCGCCGATGAGGATCTTGGCCACCGAGATCTTGGCGATGGCGGCGAGGATGATGGCGAGGCCGCTGGGCGGGATCATCATGGCGAGTCCGCCGCCGCCCAGGATGGGACCCAGGCTCATGGGCTTCTTGTAGCCCTGCTTCTCCATCTCGGGGGTCAGCACGGTGGCCATGACCGTGGAGCTGGCCAGGGAGGAGCCGCTCATGGTGGCGAACAGGGTGGCGAAGGCGATGCCCAGGATGGACAGCCGTCCGGGAATGCTCCCCAGCCAGTCGCCGAGCACCCTCAGCATGGTGGTGCCCATGCCGGAGTGGAAGATCACCATGCCCATCAACGTGAACTCCACGATGGCCAGCAGCGTGAACGTGGACAGCGCCGTCTGCATGTTGAGCACCACCAGCTCCATGCCCGGTGCGCCGCCCCACAGCGTCAGCGCGCCGCCGGCGGTCACCAGCATGAACACGAAGGCGATGGGCAGCCCGGTCATCAGCAGCACGACGATGACCGAAAAGAAGATCAGCAGCAGGAGTGGCCAATCCATGGCGTCAGGGGTTCACGCGGGACACCGCGGTCTCATTCCCCGCCTTCCGTTCCCGTGCCGGGGTCCTGCCAGCGCCGGTAACAGCCCCAGGTCCTGCGCATGAACTGGATGCACAGCGAGGCCGCGCCGATGGGTATGGGGATCAGCAGGGGATAGAGCGGGGGCTTGAGAGGGCTCTCGTACATCTTGGTGCCGGCCATGTACTCCATGATGGTGGTGCTGGTGGCGAAGTAGGCCAGCACTCCGGTCACCAGCACCCCGACCACCGAGGTGACCATGCCCAGGAACGCCTGGTTCCTGGCGCTCAAGACCTCCACCACCACCTCCACCTTGACGTGGCCGTCTTCCCGCAAGAGCCAGGCGGCGCCGAAGAAGGCCAGGTAAAGGAGACAGTACTCCGCGATTTCGATGGCCCAGCCCTGGGCCGAGGCGAAGAACTGCCGGCTGGTGATGTCGGAAAGGGTGAGCAGGGAAGCGAGGACCACCGCGGCGGCGGAGATCACCAGGGAGACGTCGAGGAAACGGTCCCACGCGGCTCCGAGTTTCGTGAAGAAGACCTTCACCGCAGCTAACCCCGCATGTCTCGTGAACGACGCGATGGTCGCGCCGGCAATTTGTCTCGAATGGAAACAGGAAGGCATTCCCCAGGGCGGTCCGGTCGTCGCCGGCGACCCGGGGAATGCCTTCCGTGTCAGCTCTCCGCGTGGATCATCCGCCCATCAACGGCTTCATCTTGGCAATGAGCTCCTTGCCCAGGCCCTTCTCGACACGTTCCCACGACTTCTTCATGACGTCGCCGTAGAAACTGTCGGTGACGTCCTTGGGCCACTCGTTGCGCACCATGCCGTTCTTCTGCGCCACCGCCCAGGCGGCGGCGAACTCCTTCTTCTTCGCGCTCAGGAGTCCGTTCTCCACCTCGGCCATGGCATCCACCAGCGCCTTCCGGCTGTCCGCGGGCAGGCTGTTGAACTTCTTGAGGTTCACGCAGAGCACGGTGTTCTGCGCCGGAAAGAAGCCCGGTCCCACCCAGTACTTGAGGACCTCGTACAGCTTGCCGTCCACCACCGTGCCCATGGGCGCCGGCCTGACGTCGATGAGGCCCCGTTGCAGCGCGGAATAGACCTCGGGGCTGGCCACCCGCACCTTGCGGCCGCCGGCGCGCTCGATGATGGGCTCGTAGATCCCGGAGGTGCGGAAACCGAGGCCCTTGAGATCCTCGGGCTTCTCGGCCTTCTTGGTGGAGACGAGCACGTAGGGGGTTGCCGTGGTGGTCCGTCCGAGATAACGGAAACCGCTCTTGGCGAACTCCTCCACGAGAAAGTCGTAGAGTCCGCTCTTGCGTTCTTCCGCCGGGGTGAGCTGGGAGAGGTGCATCACTTGTGCCGCCTTGACGTGGAGCACGTAAGCCCACGCCACGCTCATGTCCAGCACGCCCTTCTGGACCGCGGCGGGCTGCTTCCGGCCCGGGGTGATCTCCGGTCCGCCGATCCAGTCGATCTTGAGCTTGCCCTTGGACTTCGCCGCCACCAGCTCGACGAACTTGGGGATGGAGGACAGCGTGACGGCCGTCTTGGGGTCATAGGTGGCCAGCTTCAAAGTGGTGGTGTCGGCCGCGGCGGGGTTCCAGCCGGAGAAAGCCAGCGCTACGGTCAGGATCAGGCCCGGTACGAAACCCTTTGCGTACTTCATGGCGATACCTCCTCGATACGTCCCTGAAGATTCGTTGGGTGCCCGGAAAACGGCCCGACGTTACTCGCAACGCCGAAAGTTTGTCAAGCAGGGTTTCCGCCGGCCGGCTACCCGCCGGTCAACCGGTAAACTCGAGTATATCGAGCCCCGTCAGACGGTCGAGCAGGTACAGCAGACCGCTGGAACGGTCGAGGAAAACGTCGTTGCTCTGGACGATGGACTCCCCTCGGCCGGGCTCCGGCATGTAGTAGCCGATCTCCCGCGGACTCCAGGGGTCGCTGATGTCCACCGCGCGGAGCCCGCCGGCGAACCACGTGACGAAGATCGTGTTGCCCTGGACCTGTTCCTGCGGCTGATGGGAGCCGAACCATTCGTCGGGGTTGAACGGCTCGTCGTTGGGAACCCGGAAGGTGGCGATGGGCACGGGTTGGGTCTCCTCGGTGATGTCGACGATCCACATGAACGCGTTGGGCGCCGGCGTCAGCCGGTCCACCACTTCCTCGTCGGTGACCACCAGCAGCCGCCGCCCCTGGATGGTCTGAGGGATCGGCAGCGCCGTGTGGGTGGGGCAGGGGTAGGGCGGGCTCCAGTCGAGGCCGCCGACCCTCCGCGGGCGGGACATGTCCGATATGTCGAGGATGACGAAGCCGCCGTGCCAGTAGCTGGTGTAGAGCCGGTCGCCCAGCCGTAGCGGATGGTGGCAGCGGTGCCGGACGCCCGGCCACGTCGGGGTCTCGCCCCCAGCGGTCCACTGGCCGGGCATCCACCACCGCCCCATCTCCTCGGGCCGGGCCGGGTCCTTCAGGTCCAGGATCATCATGATGTTGCCGACGTAGCCCTCCACCTGCGGCGAGAAGTAGGCGTAGTCTCCGTCGAAATCGAAGCGGTGGACGCCCGTGCCCGCGGCCCGGTAGAAGCCGATCTCGCGGGGCCTGGCCTTGTCGGCCACGTCGTAGATCCTGAGGCCGCCCTCGAAACCGTTCTTGGCCACGCCGCCGTAGCGTTCGTTGTTGACCAGCATGACGTCGCCGTGGACCCGGACCTTGTGCGAGTGGGTCCCCTCGGGGACCTCGACGTGGGACACCACCTTGAGGTTCCGGGGGTCGGAAACGTCCACGATGGAGGTGCCGTGGGGCGGTTCCAGGTGTCCGACGTAGGCGTAGTCCCCCTGCACCACCACCTGCCCACCGCCCGGTATGTCGATGTGCCCCAGTTGCCCGAAGCCCTTGCTGCTGCCGTAGGGTTCGCGTTGTGTCATGACAGGCCTCCGTTGAGTGTGTGCGACGCGTGCGCTGCCGTCAGTCCTTGCGCGCAAGCGCGGCCACCACGCCGCCGCTGGGGGGACCCTGGTGCTCCGCGCCCGCGGAGACGTAGCACATGGTGTCGCCGGTGACCGAGGCCACCACCGCGTTCACCGCGCCGCGGATGTGCCGGGTGTAGTTGATGTCCGAGTCCTCGAACATGACATGGCGGCGGCCCCGTGTGCTCCCGGAAGGATCCGGCTCGCACTTCACGAACACGTTCACCAATCGGTCCCGGTCGCGTTCCGACAACTCGCCGTTGACCTGGAGGCCCACCTTGCGGAGAGCTTCGCGCACCCCAGCCGCATCGATGGCGTCCTTCATCACCGCGTGGTCGATGAAGAGGTCGCTGGTGGAGCGTGCCGAGTTGCCGAGGACGATGACCTCGCAGTTCATCAGCTCGATGCCGGAGGAGGCGGAGGCCACGACGGAGAAGACGTCCAGATCCTGTCCGATCGTCGCTTCATTCACGGCGTCTTCGTCGATCTCGCCCGTGGCCATGCCGATGCCCAGGGCGGCAACGCTCCGGGCGTAGGACATGGACTTGTAGGTGTCGGTGGTGACCACGCCGGCGTTGCGCGAGTAGGCGTCCTTGATCCGCTCGGTGGTAAGGGCGCCGGTCTTGATCTGGACGAAGTGGATGTCCGCGGGGTCTTCGATGCCGGCGTCCTCGATGGCCGCCCTCACGCCCTCGGCGGCGGACTGCACGTGCGCCATGGTGCCGAATTCCTCCGGCGTCATGTCGCGGGTGTAGGCGGTGCCCACCGTGAAGCCCTTGCCCTTGCCGCCGCCTTCGCCGTCCGGGTTCTTCACGAAGATGGTGGCGTGGGGGCTCATCAACCCTTCGGTGCCCCCGGACCAGATGATCGGCACCTTCCTGGCGATGTCGTCCATGGTGAGACCGGACTTCTCCGCGATCAGCAACTGAAAGCACTGGGTGGCCAGCGCCCGGGTGTAGTCGTTGACGCCGCCGTTGCCTTCGGTCTTGCCCAGGATCGCCGCCACGTGCCGCGCCTCGAAGGCCCCCGCGTCCAGCAGCTTTCGCGCTTCCGACACATCGTCGGGGGCCCCCATCCCTACCTTGAATGCGCTTACGTTCATGAGAGGACTCCTTGTCGGGTTGTGAGCCGGCCGTCCTCCCGAAGCCGTTGGGCCAGGGCGGTGACCGCTTGTTCCATGCATGCCAGCGGCGCTCGGGTGACCCCCGCGCCGATCTGACCGATGCCGGCCTCGCGGTGGGCGATGCCGGTGTTGATGACCGGCGCGATGCCCGTGTCCACGCACTTGCGTACGTCGATGCCCGCCGGGGCGCCCTGAAAGTCCAGGATCGGCAGTGTCCACGCCGGGTTCCTTCCCAGCGTGATGTGCCCCATCTCGGCGGTGGCGCGCAGGGCGTCGGCGGCGCGGCCGCCCACGAACTTCACGATGGCCGGCGATGCGACCATGGCGAAGCCGCCGATGCCCGCGGTCTCGGTGATGGCGCTGTCGCCGAGGTCGGGGGCCGCGTCCTCCACGCCGTATCCGGCGAAGAAGAGTCCCCGGACGCGCGGTGCCGGAGTCGTGAACCAGGCGTCCCCGGTGCCGCTGACTCGGATGCCGAACTCCACCCCGTTGCGCGCCATGGCGGTGACCATGCTGCTTCCCGGAAAGCCATGGGCGGCGTCCAGCATGGCCTTGCAGGCGGCCATGGAGAGGTTGAGGAAGAAGTGGTCGTTTCCGGTGATAAAGCGCACGGTCTCGGCGACGCGGGCCGTGCTCTCCAGCAGCGCCGGCAGGAGCGCCCGGAGCAGCAGGGAGGAGGCGGCGACGTTGCGGTTGTGCACCTCGTCGCCCATGTGCAGCGCCTGCGCCATGAGGGGTTTGAGCGGCAGTCCTTCACGCTGTTCCAGCGCCGCCTTCAACGTCGGCGCCAGCGCCCGCTCCATCCACCGGAGCCGCTCCAGCACCTCCCCGTCGTACGCGCCCATGCGCAGCACCTTCCCCAGCCCCTCGTTGAGGTTGCAGTAGGTGGCGTGGCCGTGCTCGGCGTCGCGCACGATCCACACCGGCATGGACGGGCTCGTCACCCCTGCCATGGGGCCGACGCAGGCGTGATGGTGGTTCGGCTCGAAGGCGATCCCGCCGCTCGCCGCCAGCGCCCGGGCGCCGTCCGCGTCGCCGGCCCACCCTTCCAGCAGGATCGCCCCTGTCACCGCCCCCTGCATGGGGCCGCACATGCGCTTCCACGCTACCGGCGGACCGGCGTGGAGGATCATGCGCTCGCCCATTCCGGGGACAGCGTCCCTTGCCGTGCCGATGCCCTCCAGCACCGGCTGCGCGGCGAGGTAGGCGGCGAACGCGCGGTCGTTGCCCTTCTCTACCTCCGGGAGGTTCACCAGGGAGGCGAGGGCCGCGCCGGCCTCCCTGTCTCCGGCCGCGGGCGGACGCCAATCGGTTCGCTGCACGGCGCCGCCGGCGGCGCTGATGGAGTCAGCGAAGACATCCAGGCCGACGTTGACGACCCGGAGCTCATCGCTGAACAAGTGCTCGATCATGGCTCCCTGCACTCGGCTGTCGATATCCTCACCTGATGAATCAGACACCACACTGCCTATTCGTGCCCCTCGTCGCGCGCAAGCTCCAACGCCATCCGGACGGCCTCGGCGTTGCTCTGGCCCAGGATCACACCCGCGTCCTCCAACCTGCGTTCCTGTTGAGGCGCGTTCTGGGGATCGTCAGGGGTTCCGCACACGGATGCCACGAACGAGAGCCGTTTGCCGGCCCGCTTCGCTGCCTGCGCGGCTTCGCGGATGACAGGTGCAAGGGCGCCCGCGGGATCGTCATGGGCGCCATGACCCAGCACCACGTCCAGGAGGATCACGGTCACCTCCGGGTCGGCGGCTTCACGCAGGATGCGTTCGGCGCGCAGCCGCGGATCGATCATCGGATGCGGACGTCCCCGCGTCAGCCGCGCGTCGCCCAGGTCCACCACCGCGTGCCCCTGACTCTCCCGGATATCATCCAGGAATGGCGGCATGGAAGTGTTGCTGTAGACCGGCCCCAACGCCTCGCGCATGAGCAGCACCGCCTCGGCGGCCAGCGTGCCGCCGCTATAGAGCCCGCGGATGAACCGCCGGCCGGGTGTCCTTGGGCTGCCTGCGTCCGCGAGCCTGTCGTCCGGTTGGGTCCGGTGTTCGGGCGCGGTGTCCCGTGAGGACGCAACGCCTTGGGACAGGGCCACCGCCGCGCGGGCGGCCTCCTCCAGTGTCCGCGCCGAGACCAGGCCCGGCGCCGGTGGGGCGTCCGGGGCCGCGCCGAGAAAGTTCACCACCACGGGCTTGCCGGCGCGCCGGGCCCGCTCGAGTACCCGTGCGGCCACCTCCGGGTCCGGAGGCTTGGAGACCAGCGCGATGACGCGCGTCGCCGGTTCCCGGGCCAGAGCGTCCAGGGCCTGCAAGGTGGAGAGTCCGCCGACCGCCCGGGAGAGGTCCCGTCCGCCGGTCCCCACGACCTGGGAGAGGCCGCCGCCGTAACGGTGGATGAGCGTGGTCACTTCCTGAAGGCCGGTGCCGGCGGCGCCGATGCAGCCGATGTCACCGCGCCGCACCACGTTGGCGAAGCCCAGCGGCACGCCGTTGATGATGGCCGTGCCGCAGTCGGGACCCATCACCAGCAGGCCGTTGGCGCTGGCGTACCGTTTCAGCGCCACCTCGTCCGCCTCGGACACGCCGGCGCTGAACAGCATGACGTGGAGCCCCAGCCGCAAGGCCTTGAGGGCTTCGGCGGCCGCGTACTCGCCCGGCACCGAGATGAGCGCCAGATTGCCGGACGCCCCTTCGAGGCTCATGGCCAGGCTGCGGGGGAGCGCGGCATTCATGCTTGCGCCGGCGCCGGATGCCGGCGTGGCCCGGTTCAAGTCTTCTTCAAGCGCGGCGAAGACCTGCTCGATGATCTCGCTGCCGTCACCCCGGACCACAACCAGCATGTCGTTGGCCCCGGCATCGGCTTCGCCGGCGAAGAGACCCGCGTCGCGCAACAGCGCCCGGTTGCCGTCGGTCGCCATCACCACGGCCGCGGCGTCTACGCCCGCCGTCTCGGCCGCCCGGGCGGAGAGCTGCATGAGCGACAGGGAGTCGCGGTAACGGTTGGGGATGACTCTCGTCAGGGTGATCATGGTTCGCATCGGCGAGGGATGGCGTTCTCCGACTCGGGATCGGCGCCGGCCTCTTCCGTGGTCCCGCCGGGACTCTACTACGAAACCCGTGGAGGGTCCATTTCAGTTGGATTTTGGTCGGATATCGCCGAAACTTGCCCTGCAATCCGAACCCACCGGGGGCAACCATGAACGGACCATCCGATCTCCTGATACGGAGGGCGCGGCTGCGGCGCCGGCCGGAAGCGTTGTACGACATCGCCGTGCGCGCGGGACGAATCGAGGTCATCGAGGAATCGTCGGATTTGTCGGCCGCGGTCGTGCTGGATGCGGCCGGGGGGCTCGTCACCGAGCCCTTCGTCAATCCCCACCTGCATCTCGACAAGGTCTACACCTTGCAGCGGCTGGACGAGGAGTCGTCCCTGCTGGCCTACCACGGCGAAGGAATGGGCAGCGCCATGAAGGCCATCGAGGCGGCGTCGCGGGTCAAGGAATCGTACAGTCAGGACTGGATCGTGGAAAACGCCAGACGGGCGCTCCGTGCCGCAGCGGTGTACGGCAACACCCACATCCGGGCGTTTGCCGACGTGGATACCAAGGCGCGTCTGGAGGGCGTCAAGGCGTTGCTGCAGGTCAGGGAGGAGTTCCGCGGCATCGTGGAGTTGCAGGTGGTGGCGTTTCCCCAGGACGGGGTGGTGCGTGAGCCCGGCGCCGCCGAACTGGTGGGCGAGGCCGTGGCACTGGGCGCGGACGTCGTGGGCGGCATCCCGTGGATCGAGTACACGGATGCCGCCGCGCGGGAGCACGTGCGCCGGATGTTCGAGATCGCCGTGGCCAACGACAGGCCCGTTTCCATGCTCGTGGACGACGCCGGCGACCCCGGCCTGCGCACCCTGGAGACGATGGCGGTCGCCGCCATCGACACCGGCTGGCAGGGACGGGTCCTGGCGCACCACGCCCGCGCCATGGCGCTCTACCCCGAGCCTTATTTCCAGAAGCTGGCGGCGCTCCTGCGGCAGGCCCGCATGCCTGTCGTCACCGATCCCCACACCGGACCGCTTCACGCGCGCGTGCGCGAGTTGCTGGCCGCGGGCGTCGTCGTCTGCCTGGGCCAGGACGATGTCTCCGACGCCTACTACCCCTTCGGCCGCAACAACATGCTGGAAGTCGCGTTCCTGGCCTCGCACCTCCTGTGGATGACCACGGAGGACGACATGGAACGCCTGTACGACATGATCACGGTAGACGCCGCCCGCGCCATGGGTCTCGACGGCCTGCGTCTGGAGGTCGGCGCGCCGGCGGATATGGTCGTGCTGGAGGCTCCGTCCGTGCTCGAAGCCCTGCGCGAACACCGGGCTCCGGTGCACGTGATACGGAGCGGGAGGGTGTTGGAGACGTCGTGATCTCGCCGGATTGCTTCAGGCGACGAGCTTCTTCAGCAAGACAGCCGGCAACCGCTTCAACTCTTCACTACGCGGGTCGACCTCGAATCCGCCGGACTCCAGCGCGGTGACGCCGAGCAGCGGCTGTGCGTTTTCTTCGCCGTAAACCACCGTGCCACCCACGATTTCTCCCTCGAATTCGATCTCGGCGATGGTGACGTCCAGGACCACGGCTTTACCGTCCGCGAGTACGTAGTCGCGTCGTCCCCTCGGTTGAAGTCCGATCTCTTCAAGGTGCCGCCCCGGCACCAGCGAGTCGAATGCCCCGGTGTCGACGAGGAATTTCCCGGTCCAGCTTCGTTGCAGGTCCGCGGGATTCCGGATGGTGACGTCAACGTAGGTTGTACCCATTGATGATTCTCCTGCGAAACTTCACGGGCAAGAGCTGTCCGGCCCGTTTGTCCGGACTGCTCGCCTCCGGGGGAGTTATTCATAGCCTAAGCCTGATGCCGTCCGAAGTCCACTTCCGTAACGGGCGTCCGTACCGACATTGTAAATCAAATGTTCCACTATAATCATCTGGACCGTGATCTGCAATTGTTCCCTTGAACCTGTCGCCATGACCGGGACGGAACACGAACCCGGCGGGAATGCTTGACACCTGTCCTTTCCGGGTCCTATCTTGGGCGCCATGCCGGTCATCGACGCAGACGCGCACGTGGACGAGACTGAGGATACCTGGGCCTACATCGACGAGGCCTACAGGCGTTACACCCCGGTCACGGTGATGCAGGACCCCGCCAGCTCGGGCGGCACGCAGCCGCAGGGGTACAACCGCTACTGGTGCGTGGACGGGCGCTTCCTGGTGCGGCGGATCAGGGACGACAAGCGTACGGAAACGACGGTGGAGACCCGCGAGCTGCTGGACGTGCCGGCGCGGCTGCGCCACATGGACGAACTCGGCATCGATGTCCAGGTGTGCTATCCGACCGCGTTCCTGCTGCGCTGGAGTCCGCGTGACGACATCGAGCACGCGCTGCGCCGGGCCTACAACCGCTGGATGGCGGACCGGTGGAAGCTCAGCGACAACCGCCTGCGCTGGGTCTGCCTTTTGCCCATGGGCGACATGGACGAGGCGGTGAATGAGATGCGCTTCGCCCGCGAGAACGGCGCCTGCGGGTGGATGAAGAAGGGAATCGAGTGCGGCAACAAGCGCGCCGGCGACCCCTACTTCTTCCCGCTTTACAAGGAGGCCGAGGCCCTCGACATGGCGGTATGCGTCCACACCGGCACGGGCGACCCGGCCCTCACCGACGCTGACGCCACGATCCTGAGCCTCCAGAACATCACCGCCCCGGTCATCGACGCCTTCACCTCCCTGGTCATGGCGGAGGTGCCGGCGAAGTTTCCCAAGCTGAGGGTCGGGTTCATCGAGGCCATGGCCTCGTGGGTGCCGTTCGCGCTAGCGGAACTGCGGGCGCGCCACGAGCGTTCCCGCTGGATGTTCTCGTTCGACATGACCAAGAACCTGCTCAAGGAGTCGCGGTTCTACGTGGCGTGCCAGACGGTGGAGGACCTTCCCTACATCATCCAGCACTGCGGCGAGGACAACCTCGTGGCCGGGACCGATTACAGCCACGCGGACCAGTCCGCGGAGATCCGCACGTTGAGCGTGTTGAGGGAGATGGGGGAGGAGGGGTTCATCACCGGCCGCCAGGCGGAGAAGATCCTGCAGGACAACCCCGTGGCCCTGTACGGGCTTTCGTGAGGGCGCTGTCGCGGCCGTGTCCGTGGACCGCACCCGCAAGGGCGCAGCGGCCCGGCGGTCCGAGATCAATACCGGGAGGTTCCAATCGTGCCGTTCCTGAAACGCGATGACGTAGATCTTTACTACGAAGTGACAGGCGAGGGACGACCCTTCGTGTTCATCAGCGAGACCGCCTGCGACGGCGAGGTCTGGAAGATGTACCCGGTGCCGGAGTTCTCCAGGGACCACATGTGCATCACCTCCGACTACCGCGGCACCGGGCGCTCCGGAAAGCCGTCGATCCCCTACACCACCGACATGTTCGCCGACGACATCGCCGCGATCATGGACCACGTGGGCGCCAGGGATGCGGTGGTGTGCGGGCATTCCATGGGCGGCCGGGTGGCGCAACTCCTGGCCCTGGACCACCCGGGGAAGGTGAGCAAGTTGATCCTGGCGTCCAGCGGCGCGTCCTTCCCCAACACCAAGGGGATCCCACTCAAGCTGGCCAAGGAGATGGTGGAGATGGGCTACGAACGCTACGTGAGCGACAGCTCGGTGGCGGTGGGGTTTACCGACGCCTTCGCGAAGCAACAGCCGGAGCGCATTCAGGCCTATCTTGACGTGCGCATGGCCAACCCGTGCCCGCCGGAGTTCTACCTGCGCCACGTTATCGCCCGCCAGGGGCACGACACCAGCCACCGGCTCAAGGACATCGAGGTGCCGACGCTGGTCCTGGTGGGGGAGGACGACCGCAGCGTCACCAGCGACATGGACCACCGGACCTCCGCGGACATCCTGGCCAACGGAATACCCGGCGCGCGCCTCGTGATTCTGCCCGGCGAGCGGCACAGCTACTTCTTCGCCAACCCGGAAGCGTCCTTCAAGGCTATCCGGGACTTCCCGTAGGGTTGGTGTCCGGTCCGGCTGATTCGCACGATAAGATGCAGGGGATTTGGTTGCCAGCAAGGCGCATTGACGTGTAGGGGCGACCGGCGGTCGCCCATGTTCCGGTCACTACGAGCGATTTCAACCATCCCAATCATCCTGGAGGAGGCATCCATGGCGGAATTCACCGTAGCGCAGTTCAAGGACGTGTCCGGGGGTCTGCAGGAAGGACAGTTCGCCATCGGCGAAAGGAAGAAGGCCGCGAGCCTGGAGGACCTGGACCCCACCTACAAGCAACTGCTGGACATGCCGATCACGGTGACGCTGGGGCTCACGGGTCCGGACGGGCGGGTGAACCTGACGCCCATGTGGTTCGACTACGACGGCGACAAGGTGCTGGTGAACACGGCCTCGCACCGAGCCAAGTGCGGTTGGATCCGGAAGAACCCGCGCATCACGCTGCTGTTGGTGAACCCGCAGAATCCGTACCACTGGATGAGCATCAAGGCGACGGTGGTGAACGAGATCCGCGAGGGCGAGCCCGGCGGCGAGAGGGCCGGCGAGCACATCGACCGGATGTGGACCAAGTACACGGGCCAGGAGCCGCCCTACGGGCTCAGGGATCCCGTCATCGACGAGAAGCGGGTGCTGTTCGAGTGCCGCGTGGACCGCGTCGCCACGTTCGGGATGCCTTGACCGCGCCGGCCGCGGACCGGTTCGCCGCGATTGTCCGGAGGAGCGTAAAGCGGATCGCCGCGGTTATTCCCTCGGCGGGAACTCGAAGGTAACCTTGCCGTCGTCGTCGGTGGTGAGCCAGGCGGCGAACGACCGGCCTGACTTGGAGGAAACGAAACCGGCCAGGAGATCGGTCTTTCCCTCGGCCAGGAGCTTGGCCATCTGGGCGCGCTCCAGGGGCTGTTCCAGGATCACCTTGCCGGCCTTGAAACGGCACGGCTTCTTCTCGGCCTGGAACTTCTCGCACACGTACTGCGAGTCCCACTCGAACACCCGGCCGCCGCACCGCGGGCATTTCCCAAGCGGTTCCTGACCCGAGAAGTCCGCCTTGACGGCAGGGTTTTTGCGGGCGGTCACGGCGGCCGTCTTGCGGGCGGGTCGCGGCTCGAACTCGAACCCCACCTTGCCGTCCTGCAGCGCCAGGAACGCCTTGAACCGCCGGCCGGTGCGGGACGATACGAAGCTCGGCAAGAGATCGCTCTTGCCCTCCTTCAGCATCTTGATCATCTGCTCGCGCGCCACCTCCTGCCGGAGGATGATCTTACCGGAGCTGAATTCGCACGTCCGCGCGTCGCCCACGGCGTTCTCGCAGACGTAGCGCATGGGCAGCTCGAACACGCGCCCGGCGCACCGGGGGCACTGTCCCAGAGGTTCCTGGCCGGTGAAATCCGCGCCCGGCTCGGTTTCACCGTCGCCGTTCCGGGACTCGTTGCCGAAGTCGAAGGCGATCCTGAACTCGGGGGACAGTTTCAGCACGGCGGCGAAGGGCCTTCCCTGACGGCTGCGGAATCCCTGCAGCGGCCCGATCTGGCCGTGCTCGATCAGGGCCGAGGCGTCCTCGGCGCTCAACAGCCGCCCGGCCAGGATCTTGGGCAGGCTGAAGTCGCAGTTGACGCACTGGTAGTTCCGGTAGCGCTCGTGAACCTCGCCGCCGCACCTGGGACACGGTGCCGAAAGGGAGCCGAAGTCGCCGGGAATGGTGTCGTGCTCGTACTGCCGGGCGCGGTCCACGATCTGCCGGGTCATCTGGGCGATCTCGCCCATGAACTCGTCGCGGCTCTTCTTGCCGCCCTGCATCTGGAAGAGCTGGTACTCCCAGTTCCCCGTAAGCTCCGGTTTGGTCAACTCCCGGACGCCCAGGCCGTTCAGCAGCTCCATGAGCATGAACGCCTTGGAAGTGGCGTGCAGCTCCTTGCCGTCCCGGATGAGATAAGCCTCGTCCAGCAGCCCCTCGATGATGGACGCTCGGGTGGCGGAGGTGCCGAGTCCCTTGCCCGCCATGGCCGCGCGCAGGTCCTCGTCGGTCACGAGCTTGCCGGCGCCTTCCATGGCGCCCAGCAGCGTGGCCTCGGTGTACCGCGCCGGCGGGCGGGTTTCGTTCGGCTTGACCTCCGCATCCAGGGTTCTGACGGTGACGGCGCCCTGGTCGATCCGTGCGCCGGCGTCGTCGACCGGTGCCGGGGTGTCTTCGGCGGCTTCGGCCCTTACGGATGTCCCCGTGCCTTCCGCGGCCTGGGCTCGCAGGGGCGCCAGCGTCTCGTCGCCCTGTCTGTCCCGTCCGTGGACCTCCAGCCAGCCCGCCTTGACCATGACCTTGCCGGTGGTCTTGAAGGGCTCGTTCTCGACCCGGGTGATGCGGGTGGTTTCCAGGAACTCCGCCGGCGGGTAGAAGATGGCCAGGAAGCGCCGGGCCACGAGGTCATAGATCCTCTGCTCGATGTCGTTGAGCCGCTTGGGCGCCTCGGTGGTGGGGATGATGGCGAAGTGGTCCGACACCTTGGCATCGTTGAAGATGCGCTTGTTGGGTTTGACCCAGCCCTGCTCCAGGATGGTGTCGGCGAACCGCGCGTAGTCCGTGCCCTTGAGCATCCCGAGCGAGTCCTTGACCGTGCTCACGTAGTCTTCCGGCAGCGCCCGCGAATCGGTGCGTGGATAGGTCAGCACCTTGTGCCGCTCGTACAGCGCCTGGGCGATCTGCACGGTGCGGTTGGCGCTCAGCCCGAAACGCGCGTTGGCCTCGCGCTGAAGGCTGGTCAAGTCGAACAGGGGCGGCGGCGCCTGGCGCGTGGGCTTGCTCTCCTCCGTCGCGCCGCCTTCCTTGCCCAGGCACTTTTCGCGGATGGCCTCGGCCGCTGCCTGGTCCCAGATCCGCTCGGGCCGGGCGTTGGGCTCGTTGTCCTTCTTTCGGAACGCTTCGTCGAACCAGCGTCCCTGGTACTCGCCCCCCTCGGACCGGAACGTCGCGGTTACCTCCCAGTAGGGCTCGGGCCTGAAGTCCCGGATGGCGGCCTCGCGCTCCACCACGATGGCCAGGGTGGGCGTCTGCACCCGCCCCACCGTGGTCTTGTAGAAGCCGCCGGGCTTGGAGTTGAAGGCGGTCATGGCCCGGGTGCCGTTGATGCCCACGAGCCAGTCGGCCTCCGAGCGGCTCAGGGCGGCATCCGCCAGGGGCTGCATCTCATCGTCCTCGCGCAGCTTCACGAATCCGTTGCGGATGGCGTCGGGGGTCATGGACTGGAGCCACAGCCGCTTGACGGGCTTTTTCGCCTTGGCGTGGCGCACGATATTGCGGAAGATGAGCTCGCCTTCACGTCCGGCGTCGCAGGCGTTCACCAGCTCATCCACGTCCTTGCGCTTGATCAGCTTGACCAGCGTCTTGAGCCTGGAGGCGGTTTTCTGGATCGGCTTGAGGTCGAAGTAGGGCGGTATCACCGGCAGGTTGGCGAAGCTCCACTTGCCCCGCTTGGCCTCGCTCCCCTCCGGGGGAATTTGCTCCAGCAGGTGCCCCACCGCCGACGACAACACGTAGTCGTCGCTCTCGTAGTAGTCCTGGTGCCGCTTGAAGCCGCCCAGGGCCCTGGCCACGTCCGAGGCCACCGACGGCTTCTCCGCGATGATCAGCGCCTTGCCCATGTTGATGTCTCGACTCGATCAGAGATGCCGGTAGTCACGCCGTCCGCTCCCTCCAGGCGTGCGGCGTGAGCGTGTGAACAGTGCATATGTCTAAATTGAGGATACCTGTCAAGACGCCCGGGGCAAGCCGTTAGCGGTAAGGATTGATTCCGTGTAAGAAGGGGCAGTTCCGCCGACGGAGAACCGGAAGGCTGATTTCCCGCCCGCTCAAGGAGGACCGAACCCATGCCCAACGTGAAGCTTGCCACCGGCGTCGACCTCTATTACGAGACCCACGGACAGGGCGAGGCCCTTGTTTTCGTGCCCTCCACGGCCTACTCCGGCGAGGTGTGGAAGCCCTCGCAGATGCCGTTGGCCGACGAGCTGAACCTCATCTTCCATGACCCGCGCGGTTGCGGGCGTTCGGTGGCCCAGCAGAGCGTCTACACCATTGAGCTCATGGCCATGGACATCGTGGCGCTGATGGACCACATCGACTGTCCGTCGGCCCATTTCATCGGCCACTCCATGGGTGGACGCATCGCGCTGTCGCTGGCCCAGAACTTCCCCGGCCGCATCAAGAGCCTGATCATGGCGGCCGCGGGCTCGGGCACCGCGGGCCGGGCCGGGCCGGACTGTGTTCCCGGCCTGCCGCACCAGCTCGTCTACGAGCTGGTGGAGATGGGCTTCGAGAAGTTCGTCCGCGACGAGATCGTCGACTCCGACACCTTCTTCACCGCGGACTACCGGTCCAGCCACGGCGCCGAGGTGGAAGCATTCTACCAGCTCGCCTGGGAGACTCACGCCAAGCTGCCGGAGTTCGTCCACCTGGTGATGGCGCGGCACAGCTTCGAGGGCACCCACCGCCTCCAGGACGTGAAGTGCCCGACCATGGTGCTGATCGGCGACGGCGACACCGTGGGGAGCAACCACGTGGCCCAGGCCCAGGTGCTGGCCGACCGCATTCCCGGCGCCGAGCTCAAGGTGCTGGAAGGGCAGACTCACGGGTTCTTCTGGCAGGACGCGGAACTGACCAACGACGTGATCCTTTCCTGGGTGAAGCGCTGCAGTTGACCACGACCCCGGGCCGCACCACCGAACCTTGATGCCCGACCAGGCCGCCAAGCCGAGCTTCTGGACGCGCACGTTTATCCTGTTGAGCGCGTCGCAGTTCCTGGCCTACGGGCATCACGCGGTGCTGACGCCGACGTTGCCCCTGTACCTGGATCACCTGGGCAGCTCGCCTTTCGCGGTGGGCCTGCTGCTGGCTTGCTTCAGCGCCACCAGCGTGGTGATCCGTCCGCTGGTGGGCACCTGGGTGGACTCCGGCGGAGAGATCCGGGTCCTCAGCCTGAGTTGCATCGGTCTTTGCCTGACCGTGCTGATCTTCGTCGTCCCCAACGTCGAAGGCGCCTTTACCGCCAACATCCTTCGCGGCTTCTCCTGGGCCGGGATCAATACCAGCGGCTACGCGTTCCTGGCGGCGGTGGTGCCCACCGACCGGCGGGGAGAAGCCAGCGGCTACTACTCCGGCATCCAAAGCAGCGCTTCGCTGTTCTTTCCCCCGGCAGCCTTGTGGATCATCGGGCTTCCCGCGGGCGGCTATGCCGCCGTGTTCGTCGTGTCCAGCGCCACGGCGCTGCTGGCGGCGCTGCTGGCCCAGGTATGCGGCCGCGGGGTGCGCCGGGGGACGGCTCCGGCCGCGGCCGCACCGGTGAACACGGGCAGTTCCGGTGCCCGGCACAAGACCTACTTCGACCGCGGCATCCTGTTTACCGCCTTCCTGCTCTTTTGCATGAACCTGCCTTGGTCCGGCCTCAACTCCTTCATCGTCCTCTATGCCCGGGAGGTGGGCATAGACAGCCTCGGCTGGTATTTCGTGGCCATCGGACTGGCCAGCGTCGTGGGCCGGCCTCTTCTCGGCCGGGTGTCGGACAGGGTCGGCCGCGCGCCCGCGGTGGCGGTTAGCTATGTACTGGAGATCGCCGGCATCGCCCTGGTGCTGCTGGCCGCCGACGTCGTCGTGATGATGATCGCCGGAGCCTTGTATTTCTTCGGCTACGCCCTGGGGGTTTCCACCACGTTGGCCCTGGCCATGGAGCGGGGCGACCCTAAGCGCCGCGGCGTCACCATGGCGACCTTCTCCATTGCCTTTCCGATGGGCTCGGGACTGGGATCGGCCCTTTCCGGAGGCGTCATCGCGCTGGTCGGCTATCGCGGCATGTACATGAGCCTCATCGGGATGCTGGTGTTGGGCCTGGTACTGTCCCTGTTCTACCGGGCGGGCCTGACCGCGCCGCGCGCGTGATAGCTGGACGAGAAGGCTTTTTTCACGCCGGGGGCTTGTGTTAGCCTGTCGGCTGGTTTATGAGGGCTGTCTTTACGTAAACTAACATGGCGAAGGAGGTTTTCATGCTTTCAGAGGCGTTAAAGAGAAAGAGCCGGTCGCTTAGGGTCTTTGGCGGTCTTTTCGCCGCGGTGGTGGCGCTGTCGCTGCTGGTCCCCTCCGGGGCGTGGGCGCAGCGCTCCGAGGCGGAGTTGAAGAAGCTCTTCGAGTCCAAGCCGGTGAACATCATCGTCGGCTCGGCCCCGGGCGGCGGCTACGACACGTTCTCCCGGCTGGTGGCCCGTTTCGTGGCCAGGTATCTGCCGGGCGACCCGTCCTTCATCGTCCGCAACGTTCCGGGAGCGGGACAGCTTCGCGGCCTGCGCCGGGCCATGAAGGCCAAGCCCGACGGCATGACCCTGGGACTGCTCCACCCCCGGTTCGTCCAGCGCGAGCTGGCGGGCAAGGACGTGCCTGACTTCGATCTCAAGACCGTGCGCGTGCTCGGAAGCCCCAGCGCGGGCGAGGTTCCGCGCATCTGGTGCGTGCGCCGCAGCCTGGGCACGACGTACGCGGATCTCGTCAAGCGCGGCAAGCCCATAACCAGCGGCGGCAACGCCCCGGGCGCGGCCTTCGGCATCGGGCCCCAGTTCGTGATGGAGATGGGCGGTCCCATCAAGATGGTCTACGGCTACGGCGGAACCTCCGAGATCATGGCCGCCTTCGACCGTGACGAGATGGAAGGCGTCGACCGTTGCGTCGAGGAGAACGTGCCGCGGCTGTTTCCGAAGTGGATCACCGACAAGAAGGTGGCGCCCATCTTCTGGTGGGAAAAGGAGCCCTCCAAGGACTGGCTGGGCAAGCTCGGCGCCACCAAGGTGCCGCACCTCTTCGAGGTCGTGAAGTCCACCGAGGAGCAGCAGAACGCTTTCCTCGTGGCCCAGAGGTTCAACACGTTCAGCCGGATCTACGTGCTTCAGCCGAACGTGCCGGATGACGTCTACAACGTCTGGAAGAAGGCTTTCGAGTCCACCACGAAGGACGCCGATTTCCTGAAGGCGGCGGGGGTCGCGGGCTATGAGGTCGCGCTGGGCACGGCGGAAGACTTCAACGAGGGCCTCAAGCGCTACCAGTCGCTCACGCCCGACGGCGAGAAGCTCCTCAAGAGGCTGATGGGTCTCAAGTAGGGCAGGGCGACCGCCGGTCGCCCCTACGGGAAGCCCTCCGTGGCGTAGGTTCTCAGGGGGTTTCAGCGATCCACAACGAACGGCCATCCGTCATCTGGCGGATGGCCGTTTTGCGTTTGGCGCTATCCCCAGAAAAGCCTGAGAAGCGGCGGGTCGTGCCAGGTGGCGTTCAGGAAGTTGTCGTAGACGCCCACGATCAGCGCCAGGAACAGGAGGCCCAGGACGGCGGACCAGAGCCATCCGGCGCGGCTGTAGATCAGCGTGTAGAGGAAGATCCCCAGCGGGAGGGCGATGTGGAATCCTACCAGCCAGATGGCCGCGTAGAGGCCCACGATGAAGAGGCAGATCCGGACGAAACGCATGCGTTCGCCCCGGGGGTCTTCGCCGGTGCGGAAGCCCAGGTCCATGATCATCTCCGACGAGGTTTCCCGTGTGCTGCGGACCAGGGTGATCAGGCGAGCGACCCAGAACGGCGTGCCTAGCGCGATGGCGATGCGCGGCATCAGGGCCGAGCCCTCGGGCCAGCCGAAGGAC
The DNA here is from genome assembly GCA_965204505.1 of uncultured Binatia bacterium (SeqCode). GTDB lineage: Bacteria > Desulfobacterota > Binatia > UBA9968 > JAJDTQ01 > JAJDTQ01. Next base: position 705,723 of record CBDBFB010000003.1, on the reverse strand, counting down.
TCGATGAACATATAGAGGAAGAACGATCCTACGATGGCCAGCAGGATGATCTCCCCCACCACCTCCACCGAGAAGCCGCGCCGCGCAGTTCCCGTCGGCTCGTTGCCCGCGCTCATGTTTTCGCCTCCATCCATCAGTCGTCGTCCAGCCCCGGTTTCTGCGCCTCGCCCGTGGACTCCGTCGCGGCCCGCCTGGCGCCCTGCTGCATCCGCAGGCTCACCACCATCACCAGTATCATCACCACGATGATGGACAGGAACTGCGGGCGTGCGAACATGGACCAGCCATAGCTGTTGGCCGAAAGCCAGAGGTATTTCTCCACGATCTCCGCCAACACCACCGCGATGAGGATCGGCGGTCGCGGCCAGCCGTAGCGTTTCATGAACAGGCCCAGCACGCCGAAGGCCAGCACCAGGCCCAGGTCCTCCATGGAATAGGTGGCCTGGAATGCCGCCAGGGTCACCAGGCCGATGATGATGGGCGCGAGGATGTTGGGGGAGATGGCCGCGATCCGGGTCAGGTAAGGCGCGAAATAGAGCATGATGGGCACCACGATGACGTTGCCCAGCACGATGGTGTAGACCAGGCTGATGGTGAGGTCCAGGTGCTCGGTGAGCATCGACGGGCCCGGCTGGACCCCCGACAGCACCAGGATCGCCAGCAGGATGGCCATGCCGCCGCTGCCCGGTATGCCGAACACCACCGTGGGAATCAGCACGCCCCCGTCCACCGAGTTGTTGGCCGAGTCCGCGGCGATGACCCCGCGCACGTCGCCCTTGCCGAAGCTCTCCATGGCGCCCTTTTCGGTGTGGCGCGCCTGGGCGTAGGCGATCCAGTGGGCGCCGGAGGAGCCGATGCCCGGCATCATCCCCACGAAGGTGCCGATGAGCGACGAGCGCACCAGCAGCCACTTGTTGTTGAGGGCTTCCTTCATGCCCTTGTAGACGTCCCGGTCCGCCTCCTTCAGCATGGTCTCCAGGCGTTCACGGGCGATGGGAGTGTTGGACACCACCAGGTCCACCACCTCGGGCAGGGCGAACAGGCCGATAACCACCGGGGCCAGGGGGATGCCGTCCCACAGGTAGTCGACGCCGAAGGTGGTACGGACGTTGCCGCCGATGACGGAGAAGCCGATCATGGAGATGGCGAGTCCGAAGCAGGCGGTCAGCATGCCTTTGACGAACGCTCCCGAGCTGACGATGGCCACGCACATGAGCCCCAGGAGCGACAGCAGGAAGAACTCGGCCGACCCGAAGAGCCGCAGCAGCTCACGGGAGACAGGCAGCGACAGCAGCAGCGCCAGCGCGCCCACGATACCGCCCACCAGCGTGCACATGTAGCTGGCGCCCAAGGCCACTCCCGCCAAGCCCCTGCGCGCCAGCGGGTAGCCGTCGAGGATGGTCGCCTGGGCCGAACGGGCGCCGGGAATTCCCATGAGGATGGAGGGCACCGGTTCGGTGATGTCGCTGGCCGCCAGGAAGAAGACCACGGCGGTCACTGTGATCCACGGATCGATGTAACCCGCGAACCCCAGCAGCACCACCGCGATGGGCAGGTTCCCCCCGGGCATCAGGCCCGAGATCAGCGCGACGGGCAGTATCACCAGCATCGCCAGCAGCGGGCCGAGGGAAAAGAGCTTCTCCGCCGCCTCTATGGACGCTTCCCACATGTGATCCTCATGAAGCCTCTTTCAGGCAGTCGTGAATGCCCGGAATGCGAAGTGCTGACTTGCCATGACCGGCGTGCGGTGTCAACTTCCGCCGCCTTTAGCCCGATATTCCGTCAGTGGTCGAACGTCAGCTCTTCCCGTGGAGTGTTCGCATTTTCCCTTCATCCGGGATAGGCCCTGAAACAGCGGCATCGCCTCCGGTGCGCCACGCCGATGCCGTTCCTTGCTCGCCTGCGTCCGTTGGGAAAGAGATGTCCGCCGAACTGCTCGCGCTCCTCACCGCCTTGTCCTACGCCACGTCGAACATCTCGGCCCGGTGGGGGATGCGGTATTCGACACCCAATACCGCGACGCTCTTCTCGTTGTCGATTCACGCCGTCGGGCTGCCCGCGATCGTGCTGATCACCCAGGGGGTGCCGGCCGTGCCCGGCCCGGCGCTCTACCTGGTGGCCGCCACCGGCCTGCTGCAGGCGGTGCTGCGGACCTGCCACTACCTGGCCATCTCCAAGGTGGGTGTATCCCGGGCCGTCACGCTGCGCAATACGCACCCCATGCTCACGGTGGTGATCGGCGTCACGGTGCTGGGGGAGCAGACCAATGCCCTCAATCTCGCGGGCGTGTTGCTGATCGTCGGCGGCACGGCGCTCACCTCATGGAGAATGGACGAGCAGATTCCCAACTTTCGTCCCTGGTACCTGCTGTTGCCGGTGGCGACCTCCGTCATGACCTCCACCGTGCATCCCATCCGGCGATACGCCATGCTCCTGGCCGACGAGCCGTTCTTCTTCGCCGCGCTGGTGGGGATCGTCTCCCTGGGCTGCTTCACCACCTACCTGGCGCTGCCGCTGCCGCGGGACCCCATCGTCTGGCACCGCAAGGCGATACTCCCCCTCGCCATCTCCGGCACCTGCGAGACCCTGGCGATCCTGCTCCTGTTCTTCGCTCTGGCGGCGGGCCCGACGGTGGTCGTCTCGCCCATGACCGCCACCTCGCCGGTATGGACCGTGCTCCTGGCCAGCATCGTGCTGCGCAGAGTCGAGAATACGACGCCGGCGGTGGTCTTCGGCACCTTGCTGGTGGTGTCGGGCGCCATCTCCGTGACGCTCGGGCGGCACTGGTAAGGCGGACACGCCGGTTACGCCGCCGCCAGGTGTCCGCATTGCAGGCCGCTGGTTGACCTGTCCGGCCGGGTCATATTAACTTCCGTAGCTCAATACAACCTTCGACAGGCCGCGAGATCGGCGCGACAATACAGGAGGAATCCAATGGCCAAAGCCAAGGTGTTCATATTCGCTCCCAACGACGAAAAGGGGGACTCCCACAGGAAGCTCGAGGAAAACGGCTGCGAGCTGGTGCTGGGCAAGGCGGGCTGGCACACGCCTCAGGGGGACAACGAGGCGGAGATGGTCGGCATGGCGCAGGGCGCCCATGCGCTCGTGGGAACGTCCATCCGCAGCTCTCCCATCAGCCAAACCATCATGCAGTCCTCCAAGGACCTCCGGGTGGTGGCCAAGTACACCATCGGCGTGGACGACGTGGACGTGGACGCGGCCACGGAGATGGGCATCATGGTTTGCCACGCGCCCACCGAGTCCAACTGGGGCGGCGTCGCCGAAGGCACCATCACCGGCATGCTCACCATGCTGAAGCGCACGCGCGAGCGTGACCGGCACCTGAAGTCGGGCGGCGAGTGGCGCGACCCGAGCCACCAGGGAACCTACCTGGGGTCCCGCGAAATGGACGGCTACCCGGGCATCGTCCTGGGCATCATCGGGCTCGGGCGCATCGGCACCCGCGTCGCCAAGCTCATGAAGCCCTGGGGCATGCGCATGATCGCCTGCGATCCCTACGTGCCCGACGAGAAGTTCGCCGAGGCCGGCGTCGAGAAGGTGGACCTGGCAACGCTCCTGCGGGAGTCCGACGTGGTGACCCTCCACGTGGTGCTCACCAAGGAGACCCGCCACATGATGGGCAAGGAGCAGTTCGCGCAGATGAAGAAGGACGCCATCTTCATCAACACATCGCGCGGCTACTGTTGCAACGAGCCGGACCTCGCCGAGGCGCTGGAAAACGACGTCATCTCGGGCGCGGTCCTCGACGTCTTCGAGGACGAGCCCCTGTCCATGGAGAGCCCGCTCCGGAAGCTCGGCGACAAGGTGATCCTGTCGCCCCACATGGTCTCCTCCAACAAGGGCAGCGGACTCCACCCGGGCGTGGTCTGGGCCACCAGCTCGGTCCTCACCGCGCTCCGCGGCGAAGTCCCGGACAACGTCTACAACAAGGAGGTCATCGAGCAGTGGAAGAGCCGCTTCGGCGGCAAGAGCCTGCTGTAGCTCATGTCCGGAGGCTTTCCCGAAACAGACTTGCAGGCGCTCCACGCCTACTGGCGTGCCGCCAACTACCTGTCCGTCGGGCAGATCTATCTTCTTGACAATCCCCTGCTGAAGGAGCTGCTGGCCCCCGCCCACGTCAAGCCGCGGCTCCTTGGTCACTGGGGCACCACCCCCGGGCTGAACTTCATCTACACGCATCTCAACCGCGTGATCCGGGAGCAGGATCTCAACGTCATCTACGTCGCCGGCCCGGGCCACGGCGGGCCCGGGCTCGTGGCCAACACCTGGCTGGAAGGGACCTACAGCGAGGTCTATCCCGACGTGTCCCAAGACGAGGCTGGGATGAGGCTGCTGTTCAAACAGTTCTCCTTCCCCGGCGGCATCCCCAGCCACGTGGCCCCCGAGACCCCGGGCTCCATCCACGAGGGAGGCGAGTTGGGCTACGCGGTTTCGCACGCCTACGGTGCGGCCCTGGACAACCCGGATCTGATCGTCGCTTGCGTGGTGGGCGACGGCGAGGCCGAGACCGGCCCGTTGGCGGCAGCCTGGCATTCCAACAAGTTCCTCAATCCCGCGCGGGACGGCGCGGTGCTGCCCATCCTCCATCTGAACGGGTACAAGATCGCGAATCCGACGATCCTCTCGCGCATCGGCCGCGACGAACTGGAGAGCCTGTTCGTGGGTCACGGCTACGAGCCGCACTTCGTGGAGGGCTCGGACCCTCCCGCGATGCACCGGCTCATGGCCGAAACCCTGGACACGGTCACGGCCCGGATACGCGCCATTCAGCAAGAGGCGCGTGGCGCCGGCGTCACAACCCGTCCGCGCTGGCCCATGATCATCCTGCGTACCCCCAAGGGCTGGACCGGCCCCAAGGAAGTGGACGGGCTCAAGACCGAGGGTTCTTGGCGCTCCCACCAGGTGCCCCTGGCGGAGCTGACGGCCAAGCCGGACCACTTGAGGCTGCTGGAGGAATGGATGAGGAGCTACCGGCCGGAGGAGCTCTTCGACGACTCCGGACGGCCCGTGCCTGAGCTGGCGGCGCTGGCCCCCGAGGGGATGCGGCGCATGGGGGCCAACCCCCATGCCAACGGCGGACTCCTGCTCAGGGACTTGAGGATGCCGGACTTCCGCGACTACGCCCTGGCGGTGCCGCGGCCCGGCGGGACCGTGGGCGAGAGCACCCGCGTCATGGGGGGGTTCCTCCGGGACGTCATGGGGCGCAACCTGGAGAGCCGGAACTTCCGCGTGTTCGGTCCGGACGAGACCGCGTCGAACCGCCTCGGTGCCGTGTTCGAGGTCACCGACCGCGCCTGGATGGCGGACACCATCCCGGAGGATGACCACCTGTCTCCTGACGGGCGGGTCATGGAGATCCTGAGCGAACACACCTGCCAGGGCTGGCTGGAAGGCTACCTGCTCACCGGGCGGCACGGCATCTTCTCCACCTACGAGGCGTTCGTGCACGTGGTGGATTCCATGTTCAACCAGCACGCCAAGTGGCTCAAGACTACCCGGAGCGACATTCCCTGGCGGCGTCCCATCGCCTCCCTCAACTACCTGCTGTCGTCCCACGTGTGGCGCCAGGACCACAACGGCTTCAGCCACCAGGACCCGGGCTTCATCGACCACGTGGTCAACAAGAAGGCCGATGTCATCCGGGTCTACTTCCCGCCGGACGCCAACACGCTGCTCTCGGTCACCGACCACTGCCTGCGCAGCCGCGACTACGTCAACGTCATCGTCGCCGGCAAGCAGCCCGAGCCCCAGTGGCTGGACATGGACGCGGCGGTCAAGCACTGCAGCGCGGGCATCGGCATCTGGGGATGGGCGAGCACCGACCAGGGCTCGGAGCCGGACGTGGTCATGGCGTGCTGCGGCGACGTCCCGACCATCGAGACCCTGGCGGCGGTGGACCTGCTGCGCGAGCACGTTCCCGACCTGAAGATCCGCGTGGTGAACGTGGTGGACCTGATGAAGCTGCAGCACGCGGAGGACCACCCCCACGGGCTCGGCGACCGGGAGTTCGACGTGCTCTTCACTACCGACCGGCCGGTGATCTTCGCCTATCACGGCTATCCCTACCTGATCCATCGCCTCACCTACCGGCGCAACAACCACGCGAACCTTCACGTCCACGGCTACAAGGAGGAAGGTGCCACGACCACCCCCTTCGACATGACCGTGCTCAACGAGTTGGACCGCTTCCACCTGGTGGAGGCGGTCGTCGACCGGATCCCCAGGCTGGGAAACATCGCCGCCTACGCCAAGCAGGCGGTGCGCGACAAGCTCATCGACCATCGGCAGCACATCGCCCGCTACGGCGAGGACCTGCCGGAGATCCGCAACTGGACCTGGTCCCGCTGATGGGAGTGGATCCGGCGTTCTCCATACTGTCGCTCAACAGCGGCTCCTCTTCCCTCAAGTTCGCGTTCTACGAGGCGGAAACCGCGGGCGAGAAGCTGCTGGTGTCCGGCGCGGTGGAGCGCATCGGCTTGGCGGAAGGGCTGTTCTGGGTGCGTAGTGCAGATGGAGGCCGGTCCCTCCTCCTGGAGCGGAAGGAGGACTTCCTCGACCATGAGGCGGCGGTGGACGCGGTCTTCGGCGCAGCCGCCCGGTTGCGCCTGCCGGAGCCCGGTGCCGTCGGGCACCGGGTGGTGCACGGCGGCGCGGACCACTCGGCTCCCGAACGGGTGGATGGGCGTCTGCTGGCGGACCTGCGCGCCCTCGTCCCCTTGGCGCCGCTGCATCTGCCCGGCGCCGTCGCCGGCATCGAGGCCGTGGTAGCGCGTTTCCCTCATCTTCCGCAGGCGGCGTGCTTCGATACGGCCTTCCACCGGCGTATGCCGGAACTGGCCCAGCGTTTCGCCCTGCCCGACGCCCTGTGGGAGGAGGGCGTGCGCCGCTACGGATTCCACGGCCTGTCGTACGAATATGTCCTGGACGCACTGGGGGAGGCGGCACGCGGCCGGGTCATCGTCGCCCACCTGGGGAACGGCGCCAGCATGGCGGCGCTGCGCGATGGCGCGCCCGTGGACACCACCATGGGCTTCACCCCGGCCGGCGGCTTCATGATGGGAACGCGCAGCGGCGACCTCGACCCCGGCGTCCTCATCCACCTGATGCGCGCGCGGGGCTGGGGCCCGGACGAGATCGAACGACTGGTGACCCGCGAGGGCGGGCTCCTGGGCGTCTCCGGCCTGAGCCCGGACATGAAGACCCTGCTGGATACGCGTGCGCGCAACCCGCAAGCGGCGCTGGCGGTGGATCTCTTCTGCTACCAGGTGCGCAAGCACATCGGCGCCCTCGCCGCCGCCCTCGGCGGGCTGGATACACTGGTCTTTACTGGCGGCATCGGCGAGCGCGCTGCGCCGGTCCGTCGTCAGGTATGCCAGGGACTCGCCCACCTCGGCATCGAGCTTGATCCCGAGCGCAACCACATCCATGCCGGCACCATCAGCGTCCCTCGACGCCCCTGCACCGTTCGGGTCATTCCCGCCGACGAGGACCTGATGATCGCTCGACACACCCGCGGCCTGCTCTTTCCGGGGGCTGCCGCCGGGGGGTGGGTAGCCTGCAAATAGAGCGGTGGAAGAGCCGCTTCGGCGGCAAGAGCCTGCTATGAGGGTTGGCTGATCGGCCGTTCCGGGAGCTATTCCGCGATTTCTCCGCGCCAAAGGTCCTCGGCGAAGGTGTTTGCCGGCAGGATGTCGATGCCGTCATCGGTGCGGCGGGCACGCGGTTCGAGAGAGACCACGATGCGGCGTTGGACGTCGGGATATTCCTCCTTGAGCGTACGCAGCCCCTTCAAGTGGTCGCGGGTGATCCTGGGACTGGCCTTGGCCTCCACCGCCAGTCGCATGTCCCCGAGGATGAAGTCCACCTCGATGCCGCTGGGAAGCCGCCAATACGACAGATCTTCGTCGACTTCGCGATAGGAGACGAACGCCGACAGCTCGTGGAAGATCCAGTTCTCGAACGCCTTGCCGTACAGCTCCGATCCGGGCGTCAACTCGCCCCGGCGGGCAAGGCGGTTCACCACGCCGACGTCCGAGAAGTAGAACTTGGGGGCCGCGATGACGCGACGCTTCCGACGCCTGCGGTAGGCGGGGAGCCAGCGTGCGAGCAGCGTGTCTTCCAGGATCTCGAAATAGCCCTTGGCCGTGTGGTTGGATACGCCGCATTCACGGGCGACGTTGGAGAAGTTCACCATCTCGCTGTCGCTCAACGCCGCGGCGTCGAGGAAACCGGAGAAGGCGGGCAGGTTTCGCACGAGGCCTTCCGCTGCCACTTCTTCCTTGAGGTAGTCGGCGATGTATGCGTTCAGAAGGCGCGTCGGCTGCTTTGCCTCGTACATTCTGGGCAGATAGCCATGGTTGAGCATCCGGTGGAGGTCGAACTCGCTTCCCAACTCGGCTGACGTGAGACCGCGCAATTCATACCGTACGGCCCTGCCGCCGAGGAGATTGGCGGCGCCGCGCCGCACCTTTCTCGCGCTTGACCCGCACAAGGCGAAGTTCAGCCGCCGGTTCTCCATCAGCCAGTGGACTTCGTCGAGCAGGGCCGGGACTTTCTGGACCTCGTCGATGACGATTTGACGCCCAGGTCTTGGCTCTCCGGACATGAACTCCTGGCGCAACAACTCAGGTTGTGTCACATAGCGCCGGTACTCCTCGGTCTTGAGAAGATCTATCCAGTATCCGTCCGGATAGTATTGTCGTAGGAGGGTGCTTTTGCCGGCCTGTCGCGGCCCCCAGAGGAAGAACGTCTCTGTCCCGGACTCCGGCAAAATGAGCGCGCGCTGGAACATATGCTTCCAATTATCATGATAAATGGAAGTATGCAAGCAAGAGTCTCGCGTTGGGAGTCGATGTCCGTGTTCATGGTCGTAGGCAACCTGCAAATCTGGTGCGCTGGTGCTATGCTACCGGGATTCTGGCTGGTCAGCGCATGCGGGTAGGAGCGCCCGCCGACGCCCCTGCGTATTCCCCCGCGAACATTTCACCGCGCCGGCCGGCTTGAGACGAATCGGCAGTCAGGAACCAACCCCGTGGGAAGCCAGGACGTACAACGCGACGAGGACGCCGCCGAACTGCGTTCGTTCATATCGCACCTCCTGAGGGACGTGCAGGCGCTGGAGCGCATGCTCGACGAGGGCATGATCGAGTCCGGCGTGCACCGTATCGGGGCGGAGCAGGAGCTGTTCCTCGTGGATGCGGCGCGGCGCCCGGCGATGCTCGCCATGGAGCTGCTGGAGCGGGTGGCGGACCCCCACTACACCACCGAGTTGGGGCTGTTCAACCTGGAGATCAATCTGGATCCGTTGAGGTTCGAGGGCGACTGCCTCAGCCGGCTCGAGGGTCAGCTCGACTCCACGCTGGAGCGTTTGCGGGAGGCGGCACACGAACACGGCGCCGAGGTGGTGCTGGTTGGGATCCTGCCGACCCTTCGCAAGTCCGACCTGGCGCTGGCGCACATGGCCCCCAGGCCCCGCTATCGGGCGCTCAACCAGGTGCTCACCCAGCTCCGCGGCGGCGACTACGAGTTCAGTCTGAAAGGGGCCGACGAGCTGAATATCCGGCACGACTCGGTGATGCTGGAGTCCGGCTGCACGAGCTTTCAGGTGCACTACCAGGTGGAGCCGGCGGAGTTTGCCCAGTGCTACAACCTGGCGCAGCTCATGACCGCGCCGCTGCTGGCGGCGGCCGCCAACTCGCCGCTCCTGTTCGGCCGCCGGCTGTGGCGCGAGACCCGCATCCCGCTGTTCCAGCAGTCCATCGACACGCGCCGGGCGGGCCACCACATGCGCGAGCGCGCCGCCCGCGTGAGCTTCGGCCAGAAGTGGGTGCGGGAGTCCATCCTGGAGCTGATCCGGGAAGACCTCGCGCGCTTCCGGGTTTTGCTGGGGGCCTCCCTGGACGAGGACTCCCTGGACGTGCTGGCGCGAGGAGGATTGCCGACGCTGCCCGCTCTGCGCACCCACAACGGCACCGTCTACCGTTGGAACCGCGCCTGTTTCGGCGTCGGCGAGGGCAAGGCGCATATCCGCATCGAGAACCGGGTGCTGCCCTCGGGTCCCACGATCCTGGACGAGGTGGCCAATGCCGCCTTCTTCCTGGGAATGCTCCGGGGGGGACAGGAGGCATACGGCGACCTGGCCGCGACCATGCCCTTCCATGACGCCGAGGCCAACTTCCTGGCGGCGGCGCAGCGGGGGCTGCGCGCGCAGTTCACCTGGGTGGACGGCACCACGGCGCCCGCGGACGACCTGGTCCGGCGCGAGCTGTTGCCGCTGGCATGGCAGGGTCTGCGCGCCGCCGGCCTCGACTCCGCGGACGTGGACCGCTATCTGGGGGTCATCGAGCAGCGGGTGGCGTCGCGCCAGAACGGCGCGTCGTGGATGCTGCGCTCGCTCGCGGACATGCAGGGGACGGACACCCAGGATGCGCTCTTGAGCGCGCTCACCGCGGCGACGGTCACTCGGCAATGGGAGGGAACGCCGGTGCACGAATGGCCCTTGGCGAAAGTCGAGGAGGGCCGCGGCGGCAAGCCCCACGCCCTCCGCATCGAGGAGTTCATGACCACGGACCTCATCACGGTCCACCCGGACGAACCCATGGACCTGGTGATCAGGCTCATGGACTGGCGCCGCATCCGCCATGTGCCCGTGGAGGACGAGGAAGGGAAGGTGGCGGGCCTGCTCTCGTGCTTCGAGGCCCTGCGGCAGTGGGCTCCGGCCGCGCCCGACACCGACGGCGAGCCGGTGCCGGTGCGGGAGGTCATGCAGCCCGATCCCGTCACCATCGTGCCGGAGGCCACGGTCACGCAGGCGGTGGCCCGCATGCGGGAGGCGCAGAGCGACTATCTGCTGGTGGTGAAGGAAGACCGGCTGGTGGGGATCGTCACCGAGAGCGACATCCTCCAGCTCACGGCTCGGCTGCTGGAGCAGCTTGCCGGGGAGTCTGGGACGGATGGCGGTTGAATCCTCGGCCCCGGACCGCCGTTTCCCGCGGCTGCTGGGCAGCTACGGCGGCGACTACGACGGGCCGCTCGTGGTCGGCATCGGCGGCATGCACGGCAACGAGCCGGCCGGCGTGCGGGCCCTGGAGCGGATGCTCCAGGAATTGCGCTCGGTCAGGGTCCCGTTCCGCGGGTCGTTCGTGGGCTTCGCTGGCAACCGGGCGGCGCTTGTCCGGGGATGCCGCTACATCGACGAGGACTTCAATCGCGCGTGGTCGCACGAGCGGGTCACGCGTCTGAGAGGCAGCCGCCCGTCCGAGGGCGCGACCTCCGAGGAGATGGAACAGCGCGAGTTGCTGGAGTTCCTGGACGTGGAGCTGGCACGGCGCCGGGGGCCGGTGGTCTGTCTCGACCTGCATACCACCTCGGCGGCAGGCACCCCCTTCGTGGTCATAGGCGATACCCTGCTGAACCGGCGCTTCGCCTTCCGCATGGGCGCTCCGGTGGTGCTCGGGCTGGAGGAACGGCTGGAGAGCACGATCCTGAATTATCTCGGAGACGAGGGACACGTCGCCGTGGGTTTCGAGGGCGGACAGAACGATGCGCCGGAGGCGGTGGGCATGCACATGGCGGCCATCCGGACGGTGCTGGCGACCGCCGGCTGCATCCGTGCCGAAGACCTGCCGCTGCCGACGGAAGACGGCGGTACGTCGGCCACGGAGGCCGATATCCCGCCGGTGGTGGAGGTCCGCTACCATCACGTGATCCGGGAAGGCGATGAGTTCGTCATGCGGCCCGGGTTCAGCAACTTCCAGCCCGTGGAGCGCGGACAGATCCTCGCGCGCGACCGCGGCGGACCGATCCACGCCGGCGAGACCGGGCAGATCCTCATGCCGCTCTACCAGGGACAGGGCACCGACGGCTTCTTCCTGGTCCGGCCGGTGCGGCCGTTCTGGCTGCGGGTCGCGCGGTGGCTGCGCCGTCTGCGCGTCGAGCGGCTCCTGCCGGCGTTGCCGGGGGTACGAAGATTTCCGGACAAACCCGGCACCTTGGTGGTCAACCCGCGCATCGCCCGCTGGTTCGTGCTCGAGCTGTTCCACCTGCTGGGCTTCCGCAAGCGGCAATCGCGGGAAGGCAAGCTGATCCTCAGCCGGCGCTGGCACGAATCCCGCGCCCTCGACGAGCTGTAAGGCTGGCCGGCACGCCGGTGCCCGCAAGCGCCTCCACGGCCCGGATCGTCCACGCATCCGGCGACACGCCGGAGATTCCGTTGTCTCATTTTTCCGTAACGCGGTCCTGAAGAAGCGGTGGAATCGCGCGAAAGGAAGGGAAGGGGGGATCACCATGAGAAATGCGACGTTGAGGATCTCGCTGATCAGGGCGGTCTTGACGCTTGCTGTTATCGTCATGACGGGCAGCCCGGGTCTCGCCAAGCCGGTGGAACTCACAATCGTTCATTTCAACGACCTGGACCGGATGGAGGAAAAGGACGGCCAGGGCGGCATCGCGCGGTTGGCGGCGGTGGTGCGGGCGGAGCGGGCGCGGCGGCCCCATGTCCTCGTGACCTTCGGCGGCGACGCCATCTCGCCCTCGTTGATGTCCGCTATCGACAAGGGCGCCCACATGATCGACCTGCTGAACCGCATCGGCCTGACGGCCATGGCCATCGGCAATCACGAGTACGATTTCGGTCCGGATGTGGCGAAGCAACGGTTCTCCGAGGCGAAGTTTCCGATTCTGGGCGCCAACAACATCGACACCGACGGCGAGATCATCGACGGCGCGGCAGCCTCCATCACGGTCGACGCAGGCCGGTTCAAGGTGGGGATCTTCGGCCTGACGACCGTCGGCACCGCGGTGAAATCGAGCCCAGGCGGCGTCAGGTTCACCCCGGTCCTCGAGGCGGCCTCCGCCCAGGCCGCGGCGCTGCGGGCGGCCGGTGCGCACCTGGTCGTGGCGCTGGCCCACACCGATGCCGTGGAAGACGAGGCCCTCTTGCGACAGGGCGCGGTGGACGTGTTGCTCAGCGGAGACGACCACCGGCTCCGGCTGGACTACGACGGCCGGGCGCTGTTCGCCGAGTCGGCCCAACAGGCGGATTGGGTCACCGTCATCGACCTCACCCTGGACGAGGTGGAGTCCCGCGGCAGGAAGCGTTTCGTCTGGAGTCCGGCCTTCCGCGCCGTACACACCGGCCGCGTGGACCCCGACCCGACCCTGGCCAAGGCGGTTCGCGCCTATGGCGAGCGGCTGTCGCGGGAGCTCGACGCCGAGATCGGCACCACCGAGACGGAGATCGACAGCCGCCGCTCCGCGGTGCGGACGCGGGAGACGGCCATCGGCAATCTCGTGGCCGATGCCATGCGCCTGGCGGTGGACGCCGATGTCGCGCTGACCAACGGCGGCGGCATCCGCGCCAACCGGGTCTATCCGCCCGGCACGACCCTCACCCGCCGGGACGTGCTGAGCGAGTTGCCGTTCGGCAACAAGACCGTGCTCCTGGAGTTGTCCGGCGCCGAGTTGCGCACGGCGCTCGAGAACGGTTTCAGCGGAATCGAGAAGACCGCGGGGCGGTTTCCTCAGGTCTCCGGGATCGAGGTGATCTACGATCCCCGCCGGCCCGCGGGCAAGCGGGTGATCGAGGTCCGTCGCGGCGGCATGCCGCTTGACCCGGACGCGAAATTTACCGTTGCCACCAACGACTTCATGGCCCGGGGCGGCGACGGCTACCGGGTCCTCGCGGGCCGGAGGCGGCTCATCGACGCTCGGGCCGGTACGTTGATGACGACCCAGGTGATCGAATACATCACTGCCCGGAGAGTCGTCGCTCCCCGTGTGGAGGGGCGGTTGCGGGCCCTCGACTAAAAGCCTGTCCGAGTAATCAAATACAACCCCTCTCCCTCTGGGAGAGGGTGGCCGAAGGCCGGGTGAGGGCCTGGCGCGGTCGTGGCGGAGCGGCGAAAAATAGGATAACGGCCGTTCGCAAAAATGTTCGGGACGCTTGAAACCTGTGCTCAAAAGGAGTAGGTAGGGCGCTTGCTCTGGATGGAGCGGGGAAAACGGTCGTTTCGCTACGATGAGACACGCGGTAACAGTCACGGCGGTTTCGGCGCTGTTGCTCGGCATGAGCAGTTGGCTTGTGGCCGGGTCCGCGGCCGCGGAGACGTCAGCGGCACTCAAGACGGCGTCATTGCGCGCGTCCGATGCCGTGGAGCGCCGTACGGCCCATCTCCCGAGGCTGCTGTCCAGGCATGACGCCGCCCTGTACCGAAAGATCTTCGCACTCCAGAAGGACGGGCACTGGAACGAGGCCGATGCCTTGATCAAGTGGATCCGGGATCCGCTGCTGATGGGTCACGTCCGGTTCCAGCGCCTCATGCACCCCACCCTCTACCGTTCGTCCTACGGCGAACTGTGGACCTGGATGAACGTGTACGCGGACCATCCCGGCGCCCGGCGCGTCTACCGCCTGGCGAAGAAGCGGCAACCCGAGGGCTGGAAGTCGCCGAAAAAGCCCGTCCGGGCCGTGCTGGTACCCGAGCTCAAGTCCGACCCGGTGCCCGTGACGTTGCGGAGCGCCAACGGCCGTCGCCAGAAGGGAGCGGAGGTCGAGGTCCGTTCCCGCGCGCGCCGGCCGGTGATCCGTCAGGTTCACAGGAAGATCCGGAAGCTGGTGTCCGGCGGCTCCGTGACGAAGGCCCTCCGTTTTCTGGAGCAGCCGCACCATGTCCGTGTCCTGGATGCCGTGAGCTTCGACGAGAACCTGGCCTGGATCGCCAGGGGATACTACTTCTGGGATCGGGACCAGCAGGCGCTGGAAGTTGCAAGACGGGCGATCGCGCGCTCGGGTGCCCGGGTGCCGCTGGCATACTGGTGGGGCGGCCTGGCGGCTTGGCGGCTGGGGAACCATCGCGATGCCGCGGAGCTCTTCCGGGCGTTGGCGGAGTCGAGGGCCGTGACCCCGTGGCTGGTATCGGCCGGCGGCTACTGGGCCAGCCGCGCCTACCGGGAGGCCGGCGAGGCGGGGCGCGTGCTCCCCATGCTGCAGGCCGCGGCGCGGCATCCGCGGACCTTTTACGGGCTGCTGGCCATCACCGCCCTGGGCGAGCGGCCGCCGCTCGATTTTGCAATGCGCGAGTTGAGCGCCGCGGATCTCGACGGCCTGCTCGGAATGCGGCCCGTGCGCCGCGCCCTCGCCCTGATTCAGGCCGGGGAGCATGTGCGGGCGGGCACCGAGTTGCGACGGTTCGCCCACCGCATGTCGCCCCGGTTGGCGCTCGTGATCCTGGCCCTGGCATCCGAATCGGGCCTGGCCGACCTGTCGTACCGTGCCGCCGAGAGTCTTCTGCAACGTACCGGCGTTCCGGTGGACGCGGCGCTCTATCCCCTGCCCGTGTGGGAGCCGGACGGCGGTTACACCCTCGACCGCGCCTTCCTGTTCGCCGTCATGCGGCAGGAGTCCAAGTTCCGCGCCGGCGCCCGCAGCTCCCGCGGGGCGCGCGGCCTGATGCAGCTCATGCCGCGCACGGCGGGTGTCATGGCCGGCCGGAAGTACCGCGGGGCACAGCGCCGGGAGCTGCTGGAACCAGTGCTCAACGTCACCCTGGGAGAGAAGTATCTCCGCTACCTGCTTTCCCGGGAGGAAATCGACGGCAACCTCTTCTACGCACTGGCGGCCTACAACGGTGGTCCGGCAAAGCTGCGGGACTGGAAGCGCAGGGTCGACTACCGGAACGATCCGCTGCTGTTCATCGAAAGCATCCCCAGCTGGGAAACCCGCATCTTCATCGAACGGGTGCTGACCAACATGTGGATCTACCGGATCCGGTTCGGACAGGCGACCCGTTCCCTCGACACCATCCTGTCCGGGGGCTGGCCCACCTATATCCCGCTGGACCGCAGGCGGGCGGGCGCTCGATCCTGATCTGAAATAGCCACCCACGCGGCTCCACCCGGGGTGTCCGGGTGCAAGTGGCCTTGCGCTTGCAGTTCGCCGGGCGGTGCGATAGTGCTGGGCACATCTCGACCGGTACGATCACACAGGAGGTTTCGATGAAGACGCACCTGCGCATTGCAATGTTCTCGTGTTTCGTTGCCGTCGCCGCACTGGTCCTCACCGGCTCCCTGGCGGGAGCGGCGGACTATTACGCCGGCAAGACCATCGCCATCGTTTGTCCCTACTCCACGGGCGGCACCTACGACCGCATGTCGCGGCTGGCGGCCAAGTTCCTGCCCAGACACATACCCGGCAACCCGGCCGCCATCGTGAACAACAAACCGGGCGCCGGCGGAGTCATCGGGTTGAGGTCGGTCTACAAGGCCAAGCCCGACGGCCTGTCGCTGATCCATTTCACCAGCCCGATGGTGGTGCGGAGCCTCACCGGCGGCATCAAGGACATCGATTTCAAGAAGCTCACCTGGCTCGGCAGCGTGGGCGGGGCCCACTACATCTTCGCCCTCCGCACCGATCGACCCGAGCGCACCATCAAGGACTTCCAGACCACCAAGAAGCCCATCCGCGTCGGCGCCTCGGGGCCGAGTTCGCTGCTGACCCAGGCGCCCAAGTTCCTGCAGCGGGCGGGCAAGTTCAACATCCGGCTGGTACCGGGCTACAAGGGCTACAACCCCATGGCGCTGGCCATGAAGCAGAACGAAGTGGACGGCGTGTCCACGGCGGGGTCCGCGGTGAGGGTCAATACGGCGACCCGCGAGATGCACAAGGACGGCACCATCAAGCTGGTGCTGTCCATGGGCGGCGCGCCGCCTCCGGACTCCCTCAAGGCGGAGGTCGCGGCGCTCCCGAAATTCGTGGATGCCATCGCCGACCCCAAGGACCGTGACGCCTGGGTGGCGTTCTCGGGCCTTCTAAGCGCCAGCCGGCCGTTCGCGACCACGCCGGGACTGCCGGCGGAGCCGGCCGCCATCCTCAAGAAGGCCATGGCGGACATGATGGCCGACCCCGAGTTCCGGAAGACCGCCACCGACCAGGGGTTCGTGCTGAACACATTGAACGCCGCGGAGGCGGAGAAGCTGATCCTCTCGGTCTTCAACCTTCCCGCGGACATACAGGACCGGTTGAAGGTCCTGCTGAAGTAGTCCCGTTGAAGTGAGTGTCCCGCGTCCGTGGCGCGGGACACTTCGGCGAAATGGCTTTTGAGGCCTTCCTCGAGGCCCTCGGCATCACCTTCACCCTGCCGGTGCTGGGCGGGATCCTGCTGGGGGTTGCGCTGGGGCTCGTCTTCGGCGCGGTGCCGGGCCTGAATGCGGTGCTCGGCATCGTGCTGCTGCTCCCGTTCGTGTGGAGCCTGTCGCCCTTCGTGGCGTTCGCGATCATGTTGTCGCTGGTGTCGGCGGTCCACACCTCCAACACCTTTCCCGCGTTCTTCTTCAACGTGCCCGGCAGCCCCAGCGCCGCCGCCACCATCCTGGACGGTTACCCCATGGCGCGCAACGGCGATGCCGCGCGCGGGCTGACCGCGGCCTTCGTGGTGTCCGCCGTGGGCGGGATCATCGGCGCGCTGGTGCTGCTGATGGCGCTGCCGGCCTTGCAGCCGGTGGTGCTGGCATTCGCCGCGCCGGAGCGCTTCATGCTAGTGGTGCTGGGGATCCTCATGATCAGCTTCCTGAGCGGCGCGAAGCCGGTGAAGGGGCTGATGGCGGGCGTCCTGGGCCTTTGGCTGGGCACCGTCGGGCAGGATCCGCAACTGGGGGTGGCGCGGTTCACCTTCGGCTCCGACTACCTGCTCGACGGGCTTCAGACCGTGCCCATCATCATGGGCCTGTTCGCCCTCCCCGAGGTGGTGTCCCTGGCCATCCGCGGACGCATCGCCGAACGCACCCACGTGGACATGGGCGAGGGGTTCCGGCCGGGCCTGCGGGCGTGCCTGGCGAACCGCTGGCTGGTGGTGCGGAGCGCCGTGGTGGGCGTGGTGGGAGGCGCCATCCCGGGCATCGGCGGCACCGCCGCGGCATTCTACGCCTACGGGATGGCGGTCCAGGGGGCCGAGGGCGCCGAGCGCCGGCGCTTCGGCAAGGGCGAGATCAAGGGCGTCATCGCGCCCGAGAGCGCCAACAACTCATCGGCGGGCGGAGAGCTGGTGCCGTTGCTGGCGTTCGGCGTGCCCGGCGGCGCCACCTCCGCCATCCTGCTGGCCGCGTTCCTGATCCTCGGCATCAATCCCGGCCCGGAGATGCTGGGCGAGAAGCTCTCGTTGAGCTTCTCCATGGTCATCGTGCTGGTGCTGTCGAACCTGCTGGCCACCGGCGTATGTATCGCCATCACGCGGCCGGCCGCGCGCATCGCTTTCCTCAGGAGCAACCTGCTGATCCCGGCGCTGATGCTGTTCGTGCTGTTCGGCGCGTACGTCGCCTATCCCCACCCCTACACCCTCGTTCTCACGCTGGCGTTCGGGGTGCTGGGCTACCTGATGATGCGGTTCGACTGGGCGCGGGCGCCGCTGCTGGTGGGTTTCATCCTGGGTCCGCTGGCCGAGAACAACCTGGTCATCTCCCTGTCGAGCTACGGCGCGGCCTTCCTCGTCCGGCCCATTCCGCTGGGGTGCATGGCGGTCATGGCGCTGGTGGTGTTGGTGGCGGTGCGCCGGGGGGTGGGTCGGCCATGACACCGGCGCGCGAGATCGTGCTTGGCGGCGTGGTGGCCGCGCTTTTTGCCTGGATCGTGCTCACCGCGCTCGAGTGGCAGCCGGAGACCGCCACGTTCCCGCTGCTTATCGGGTTCGCCGGCCTGGGGCTGGCGGTTTGGGGTCTGGTGAGCGATGTGCTGCGCTGGAGGTCCGCGGTCGCAGGCGATGACGGGTCGAACGCCGAGGACACGGCGCGCGCCCGCGCCGCGTTCGCATGGATCGCCGTGTTCTTCGTACTGGTGCTGCTCGCCGGTTTCCGCTGGGGATTGCCCGTGGCGGTGCTGGCGTACTACCGGCTGGAAGCGCGTGTCGGTTGGGTCGCCGCGGTCAGCGCCGCGGCCGCGTGCGCCGCCTTTCTGCACATCGCGGTGGTCTATCTCTACCTTCCGCTATATGAAGGCGTGTTGTGGGCATGGTGACCTCCCCGTCTTCGCGCGCGGGTCGCCGTGGCCGGCTGTCGGGCGGTCAGATGCCGTAGAGCCGTTTCGGATTGGCGTTGAGGATCTTCTCCTTGGCCGATTCGCTGATGTCCTGCCGTTTGTTGAACTCCCGCACCGCGAAGCGGTCGCGGTCGCCGTGGGGCATGTCGGAGCCGAAGACGACACGGTCGTCGCCGACGAGATCCAGCACCTGCGGCAGCAGCGGGTCCTCCACCTCGGTGCTGAGGAAGAGGTTGCCGCGGCTCATGTACTCGGCCGGGGAGACGGCGGCCCGGGGCGCGGCCTCGGGAATGGATTTGCCGAAGCGGTTGGTGAAGGCGAACCGGTGCCCTAGTCGGTCCATGAGGAAGTGGACCCAGAGACAGCCGGCTTCCAGGAACGCCACCCGCAGGTTCGGGAAGCGGTCCAGCACGCCGCCGGTGATCATGGCCGTGAACCCCATGAGCAGCGGCACCAGGAACGGGATGATGGTGCCCGGGTAGAGGTGGTCGTACATGTTGCTGAGAGGCGGACACGACCATCCCACGTGAACCGCCAGCGTCAGGTCCTCTTCCGCCAGCGCTTCGTAGAACGGGAAGAAGCTCGGGTGGTCCAGGGTGCGCTCGCCCACGGTGCCGAGGATCATCACCGCCACCGCTCCCAGGCGCTTGGCTTCGCGCACCTGCTCCACCGAGGCCGGGACGTTGTCCAGGTCCACCACCGCGGCCCAGTGGAGCTGGTCCGTCGACCCGGTGGTGTCCGCGAGCCAGCGGTTGTAGGAGCCGCACAGGGCGGCGCCGAGGCCGGGGTCGTCGACCAGGGGATGGACCAGGAAGAAGCTCGGGTAGATGACCTGCACGCCCAGGTCCTCGTCGGCCATGTCCTTGAGACGGGCCTCCGGATGGCTGATCTCGATGCTCTCGATGCTTTCCGGCTTGGACGCCGTGTAGAACGAGCGTTGTCCTTCGTGATGGGCCGGGGTCCCCATGTTGTGGCAGCCGCGTCCGAACAGGCGGGGGTAGATCTGGTCCTCCACGCGCCAGTAGAGTCGCCCCTCCGAGTTCACCACCTGAGGTCTGCGCTGGCGGAACGCCGGGTCCAGGTAGTCATCGCTGAAGGTCGCCGGAGACTCTTCCACGTGCGCGTCGGCGTCGATTATGATCATCGGAGGGTCCTCCCGTTCTCTAGTGGGCCGTGCCGCGGCACGGATCGAGATCTGTCGAAAGACCGCACCAATACCGCAATTCCGAAACGAGACGCAAGAAGGTAGGGTCCTGACGGGAGGTGATGATGCCGATTCTCTTGACCAACAGCGACGTGCAGGAACTGATCTCGCCGGAGATGGCGGTGGAGGTCATGCGGGAGACCTATCGCGGGCTTGCCGCCGGGACGGCGGTCACCCGCACCCGGAGCCAGACCTTCGCCGAGACCACCGAACCGGGCACCTTCGTGGAGCTGCGCACCATGGACGGCATCGTTCCGGCCTTCGGCTCGGTGGGCATGCGGGTCCTGCCGGACCTGCACCGCTGGCCCCGCATCGGCGACAACCGGCGATACGACAAGGTGCCCAAGAAGAACGGCAAGTTCCTCGCCTTCGACCTGATCTTCGACCTGGACACCGCCGACCTCCAGGCGGTGGTCCAGGATGCCTGTCTCCAGAAGCTGCGCATCGCCGGCACGCACGGGGTGGCCGCCGAGTACATGGCCCGCGCCGACGCATCGCGGGTCGGCGTCATCGGCTCGGGCTGGCTCGCCGAGGGCGTGTTGATGGGACTCGGAGTCGTCCGCGAGCTCGAATCCGTCAAGGTGTTCAGCCCCACTCCCGCCAACCGCGAGCGCTTCGCCGAGAACGCAAGACAGAATCTTCGCCTCGACGCTGCGGCCGTCGATGACCCGGTGGCGGCGACTCTGGACGTTGACGTCATTGTCGTGTGCACCAACACCATCGATCCGGTCTTCTTCAGCGACTGGCTCGGTCCGGGCGTTCACCTCGATTCGATATCCGGGCGCGACATCGACGAGGGGTGTTTCGCGCGCGCCGACTACACGGTGCTGAGCATGCGCGAGGGGCGCTGCAACGAGGGACTGAACTTCGCTCCGCCGGTGCTGCGCGAGACCCTCGCGCCACGCTTCGCGCCGTTCGAGAAGAACGTCCCCTGGGACGAGTATGCCGAGTTGGGGGAGGTGATCGCCGGACAGGCGCGCTCGCGGGAGAACGACCGGGAGATCACGTTCTTCTGCAACAACGTGGGTTTCGGCGCCCAGTTCGCGGCGCTGGGCGGCAAGGCGGTTGCCTTGGCGCGGGAACGCGGGCTGGGCAAGGAGTTCTCAATCGACGACTGGTACGAGGATGAGCGGTAGGCCCTCACCCGGCCTCCGGCCGCCCTCTCCCAAGGGGAGAAGGGAAGAATTGGCCCTCTCCCTCTGGGAGAGGGTCGGGGTGAGGGCGCCCGGAGCAGGCAGGGTGCCGGTAGATGGGAAGAGGCAGGGTTGCCGGGTGAGGGCCTACGGGTGCACGTCCTGGGTGAACCATTCCGTGGGCATGTCGCGGCCGACGCCCTTGGCCACGGCCTCGCGGTATACCCGCTGGGCCACCGCGGCGAACTGGAGGCCCTGGCCGACGTTGTTGACGAAGGCGGTGGTCTGGTCCGGCGACTGCCGGCCCTTGGCGGCGCCGATGATGGCCTGCGGCAATTCCTGGATCCGCTCCCAGAGCGGTGTGTCGCGCTCCGACCACCAACCTCCGGTGCCTTCCGGCGTCTCGACGGCGGGCGTGCGGAAGACTTGCGGGCGGATGTTGGCAGGGTTCCTGGAGAACAGGAAAACGCGGTCCATGGCGTCGAGGAAGTCGTAATCCATCTCCTGGACCTTGACGGCGCTGTAGTGGACGCCGGGCCGCAGCCACTCGCGCCGGTGCACGGGTTCCATGGAGTTGGTCCCGGTAACGATCAGGTCGGCTCCCTCCACCGCGTCGTCCGCGGACGGCACCGACGTGAGACGGGCCTCGACGCGCGGCGCCAGCTCCCGGCAGAAGCGCTCGCGGTTGGCGGGGTTGGGGCTGAACACCCTGACCTCGGCGATGGGCCGCACCGCGCAGTGGGCCATCAACTGCCCGCCGGCCTGCCAGCCGGTCCCCAGCAGCGCCATGACCGAGGCGTCCTCCCGCGCCAGGTAGCGGGCCGCCAGCCCGTTGGCGGCGCCCACCCGCATGCGCGAGATGTAGCCGTCCGGACAGATCATTACCGGCGCGCCGGTCTCCATGCTGAAGAGCAGCATCAGGCCGTTCCAGCGGCCGTCGGCCGAGGGCAGCCGGTCACGTCTGACGTTGCCCGCAACCTCCGGCCAGATCAGCACGTCGCTGTTGATGCGCAGCGCGGCCATGCCCTCGTCGGGCCAGAGCCCGCTCATGGCCTTGAGACTGTAGACTCCCTTGGTCTCGCCCACGGTCGTGGGCGCCAGCGTGTCCACCCGCGGGCTGTTGACCGCTTCCTGGGCCTCCAGCGACCGCTGCGAGCGCTCGACGCAGTCCAGCGCCATCTCCATGGTCAGTATCCCGTCGATCTCTTCATTGCTGAGCAGCAGTGTCATCGAAGAACCTCGCGAAACGTGGGCGCCGGACTTAGTTGACGCACCCCGTATTTTCGGACATATTTTTGTCTCTGGCCAGGTAGCTCAGTCGGTAGAGCAGAGGACTGAAAATCCTCGTGTCGGCAGTTCGATTCTGTCCCTGGCCACTTCCCCCAACCCCGTTCTCCTCGGGTTAAAGCCGCGCCTCCAACTCCTTGAACTGCTTGTTCAGGGTGTCGACTTCTTCCCTGGCCTGTTTCCGGTACTCGACGACTTTGTTCAACTCCTCAAGAGTCGGCAGCGTCAACTGCCGATGGGGGATACCGCTGTGAGGGCGGTTGTGGACATGGTAGTTGCCGTCGTCGCCGAAGTGGCCGGTCTCCTCCCCGCTCAACACGCTGACGGCTAGGTTGAGGTTGTTGATCATCTTCTTGATTTCGCTTTCCATGACCGAAAGGCGTTGCTTAGCCGCCAGGAGGCGTAGATAGTCCGCGCCGATCTTCTCTTCGACCGTGCCCATATGACTTCCTCCCGTGTGGATTGCGCCCGTATGCCGCGAAGTCGAGCATTTGTCCTGTGCGCCCATACCGATACCCCGAAACGCCGTCCGGGAGCAAATCCGTCCCGCGGTTCCGGCACGGGCAGATTGCCCTTGACAGCTCTTCAACTCCGATACTAGTCCGAAGTTCCAGCCCGGGGGCGAGCCAAGGCATTGATATAACGGCTAAAGCGAAGCGATCAAGGTGCTGTTACTGGGAACGTTGGAGTTGTACGTCGAGGAGTTTGAAGGCTTGACGTTGCAGAGGAGTGGGGCGGGTGAGCAGGTCGAAGGGCTGGGCGCCGGGGAGCCTTGGGACGACGCGGTTTTGGACGATGGTGGCGAGATCGTCGAGCAAGGAGCGGAAGCTGTGGACGGGCAAGCCGTCTTCGGTGCGTTTGGTGCGAGCCTTGTTCTGAGCTGCGGGGGATGTTTTGGCGGGCGCCACGATGGAGGATCGTTGGGCGCCGGCGGGGTCATGGTCGTCGAACAGCAGGGGGGCGAGGCGCTGACGCATGTGCCATTCGACGTAGTAGGCGAGCATGCACAACAGGACATGGGCGCGCACCCGGTCCGGGGCGCGGTGATGAACCGGCCGGACCTTGAGGTCCACGGTCTTGAAGCTTCGGAAGGCGCGCTCCACCCGGCTCAGGCTCTTGTAGGCGTGCACCGTCCTTTGGGCATCCAGTTGGTTTTCATGCAGGCTGGTGCGCACGACGTAGAGGCCGTCGAGGGCGGCCTCTCGGGCGATGGATTCGGGGTTTCGGGTGTAGCGGAAGGAGTGGTCGGTGATGTCGAGGTGGAAGTGCTTGGCCATCTTGTACTTGTCGATCACCCGGCCCACCCGTAGCGCGATGCGCTCCCGGCCCGTGAGCGGCCGCTTCTCCCGCCCGGTGGCAGCCACGATGGGCTCCAGCAGGCGTTCGGTGGCCTGGATCAACTCCTCGCGCTTGCGCCCCCGCTCGGCCTGAAGCAACGGATTGCGGCACACCATCAGGCGCTCGCCGGGATAGTCCTCGGAGTGGACCTCCATAAGATCGCTCTGGTCGAACAACGACATCTGCACCGCCCCGGATTCCACCAGCCGGCGGATGGCCGAGGAGCGCAGGGCGCTGATCCAGTCCAGCCCCGCGGGCGCCACCTCCTCACGGATGCGCGCCTCGGTGAGCATGCCCCGGTCACCCACCAACACCACCTTCGAGAGCCCGAACCGCCGCCGCAGCTTGTCCACCTGCGCCCCCACGGTCATGGGATCGGCCGTGTCGCCCTCGAACACCTCCACCGCTACCGGGCGACCGTCTGAGTCGCACAACAGGCCGAACTCGATCTGCAGCTTTCCCCGCTTGCCGTCGCGGGAATGGCCGTGCCGCGCCAGCGGGCAGCAGCGGCCTTCCAGATAGACCGAGGTGAGGTCGTAGAGCACCAGGGCGCCGTCCCCAAGATGCCTCTTGGCCAGGCGCTTCTCGATGGCCTCCTGCCGCTCCAACAGCCAGTCCATGGCCGCGTACAGATCGTCCTCATCGACCTCCCCCAACTCCAGGGTCTGCGCCAGCGAGTCCCTGGCCGTGGCCTCGGCAAGCCCTCGGGCGGTGGCCAACTTCGAGACCGGGGCAAGGACACGGGCACAGATCAGCGCCAGCACCCTCTCGCGCTCCGCGCACGGAGCGGTGGAAAGCAGACGGTCCAGGCCCAGCTTGCGCACCGAACCGAGCACCGCGGCTATATGGCCGTGGGGTTTGGAGCGGACGATGTCGAAGGCCTCCTCAGGGCTGACCAGGGGTTGGTTCTTGAGCAGCCGGCGCAGGGTTTCTATTTTGGCTGGGGGCCAGTCGGAGAGGTTGGCCAGGGTGCGTTTGCGCACGCGCTTGCCTTCGCGCCAGCCTTCGCGGAGGAGGATGGCGGGCGGAGAGTTGCGGTTGGGGACGGTTTCCACGTACATGGCAACGAAGATAGCGCGCAAATCGAGCAAATGCAAGGACTATCATCCCATATACATGGGAACACATGAGGGCGCCCAAAAAGGCATTTCCCCTTGGATATCAACCGCTTAACTCGTTTCTGAAGGCTGTTTTTCCAGGAACTTCGGACTAGTCTGGCCCGGCATCGGGCACGGACCTTGCCAACCGACAGAAGGAGGACAAACCGATGAAGACGGCACTTCGCTGTATCGTTGCTTGCATGACCCTGGGCCTGTTCACGGCAGGGCTGGCGCCGGCCGCGGACCTCGTGCTGAAGGGCGCTACCGCCTGGAAGAAGGACTACGTCTTCAATGCGGGCTACTGGGAGTTCACGCGGCAGGTCGAGAAGCTCTCCGGCGGCAAGATCAAGGTGGAGTGGAAGGGGGGACCCGAGATCGCGCCGGCCTTCGAGATGTTGAGCCTGGTGCAGCGCGGCGTCGTTGACGTCCTGGGAAGCTCCGCCGCCTACTATACGGACAAGTACATGGAAGGGGTCTTTCCCGAGTACTTCATCGGCACCCCGGCCGTGTTGCGGAACGCGGGTATCACCAAGTGGTTCGATGATCTGAGCCAGAAGAAGACCGCTGTCAAGCTCCTGGGAATGACCTCGGGTCCCGTGGGCATCGCCATCTTCACCAAGAAACCCGTGAAGGGCATTGCCGACTTCAAGGGCCTGAAGATGCGCAGCACGCCCACCTATCTGCCCATGGGGCAGGCCCTGGGGGCGACGATGATACGGATTCCGTGGGCGGACCTTTACCCCGCGCTCGAACGCGGCGTGGTGGAGGGGTACTTTTCTCCGGCCATCGGGACCCTCCAGACGAAGCTTTACGAGCAGGTTTGCTGCATGATCGCGCCGCACTTCTGGACCGTGCGCACTTGGCTCTACATCGGAATGAAGACCTGGAACAAGCTGACCCCGGAGCAGCAAAAGATCCTCACCGACGCCATCGTGGCCACCGAAGACTGGGCGCAGGGTTTCTACGCGGGGATCATCGGCAAGGAAATCGATACGCTGGTGAAGCAGCACGGCATGAAGGTCATCGAGTTCAAGGGGGACGAGGCCAAGCGCTACCTCAAGATGGCGTACGAGTCCGCGTGGAACAAATACGTGCCGGAATCGCCGGAGCACGGCAAGACGATCCGGGCGATGGCGCAGAAGCTGGAAAGCCGTTGACAACGGCAAACGATCGGTTGAAACCAACGAACCGTTGAAGGGGAGGATGAATCCATGAGAAGGGCACTTGGCTGTATCGTTGTATTCTTCACTCTGGGTCTTTTCGTCGCGACGGCCGCTCCGGCCGCCGACTTGGTGCTCAAGGGCGCCACCGCCTGGAAGAAGGACTACATCTTCAATGCCGGCTACTGGGAGTTCTCGCGTCAGGTCGAAAAACGTTCCGGCGGCAAGATCAAGGTGGAATGGAAGGGCGGTCCCGAGATCTCGTCACCCTTCGAGATGCTCGGCCTCGTGCAACGTGGGGTGCTGGATGTCCTGGGGGGCGCCGGCGCTTACGATTCCGCCAAGATACCGGAGGGAGTGTTCCTGGAGTACTTCGTCGGCAGCACCAGTGACTTGCGCAAAGCCGGCGTCACCAAGTTCTTCGACGAAGTGACTCAGAAACGGGCGGGAGTGAAGCTCCTTGGGCTCAGCTCCGGGCCGGTGGAGTTTGCCATCTTCACCAAGACGCCGGTGACCAGCATCGGCCAATTCAAGGGCATGAAGATGCGCAGCACGCCCACGTACCTGCCCCTGGGCCAGGCCCTCGGGGCTACCATGATCCAGGTGCCGTGGCCCGACGTTTACAACGCCCTGGAGCGGGGGGTCGTGGACGGATACTTCGCTCCGGTCATCGGCACCCTGTCGACGAAGCTCTACGAGCAGGTCTGCTGTATGCTCAAGCCGCACTTCTGGACCGTGCGCACGTGGATGTACATCAGCCTGGACAAGTGGAACAAGCTCACGCCGGAGCAGCAGAAGGTCCTGACGGACTCCATGATCGCGACCGAAGGGTGGACGACGGGCTTCTACAACGACTACATCGGCGGGGAAATCAGTACGTTGGTGAACAAGCACGGTCTCAAGATCCACGAGCTCAAGGGCGACGAGGCCAAGCGCTTTCGCGCGATGGCGTACGAGTCGTCGTGGAAGAAGTACCTGCCCAACTCCCCGGAGTACGGCAAGCAGATCCGGGAAATGGCACGGAAGCTCGAGGACCAATGACGTGCCGAAAATGATGCGAAGGAGGCAAGGCTTATGAGACTGGCGCTTCGTTATACAGTCGCTGTTTTCGCCCTGGCAATGTTCGCGGCGACCACGGCGCCGGCGGCGGATCTGGTGCTCAACGGCGCCACCGCCTGGAAGAAGGACTACGTCTTCAATGACGGCTTCTGGGATTTCAAGCGCCGGGTCGAGAAGATGTCCGGCGGCAAGATCGAGGTGAGATGGAAGGGCGGTCCCGAGATCGCCCCCGCTTTCGAGATGCTGAGCCTGGTGCAGCGCGGCACGCTGGACGTGTTGAGCAGCACCGGGGCGTACTTCACGGACAAGATGGCCGAAGGGGTCTATCTCGACTACTTCGAAGGCCCGGTCAGCGAAATGCGCAAGGGCGGTGTCATCGACTTCTTCGACAAGATCCAGCAGGAAAGGACCGGGGTGAAGCTCCTGGGGCTGCCTTCGGGTCTGGTGGGCTACGCGATCTTCACCAAGAAGCCGGTGAAGAGCCTCGCCGACTTCAAGGGCATGAAGCTTCGCGGGACGCCCACCTACCTGCCCATTGCCGAGTCGATCGGGGCTTCGATGATCCGGATGCCGTACTCGGACCTCTACGCCGGCCTCGAGCGGGGTGTGGTAGAAGGGTACTTCTCTCCCATCATCGGAACCCTGGGGGCCAAGTTCTACGAGCAGATCTGTTGCATCATCAAGCCTTTCTTCTGGACCGTGCGCACATGGCTGTATTTCAACCTCAAGACCTGGAACAAGCTGACGCCGGAGCAGCAGAAACTCCTCACCGACGCCGTCATCGAAACGGAGAAGTGGGGGCCGGCCCATTTCGACAAGTATATCGACGCGGAGCACAATACCTTGGTGACCAAGCACGGCATGCAGATCATCGAGCTTTCCCCCGAAGACTCCAAGCGCCTGCGCAAGATCGCGTACGAGTCCGCCTGGAAGAAGTTCGTTCCGGTCTCGCCGCAATACGGCAAGCAGGTCCGGGAAATGGCGCGCCGTTTCGAACAGAAATGAGGCATCTCTTCGCGACGAAAGGCCTCATGCACTGAACAACCCGCCGGGCCGTCCGCGCGCGCCGCGGACGGCCCGGGCAGGGGAAATTCGAACCTCATCATGTCGCAACTCGGGCAGACTCTGGAGCGAGCCTGGGACTCGCTCGTGAACGGACTCGCCTATTTCGCGGGGCTCCTGGTGGTCACGGTGACCTTCTCCGTGATCTACGAAATCGTGGCGCGTTACTTCTTCAACAGCCCGACCATCTGGGCGGTGGATCTGACCGAATACTCGCTGGTCTACATCACCTTCCTCGGGACCCCCTGGGTACTGCGCGACCATGCGCACACGCGCGTGGAGCTGGTGGTGGAGAGGCTCCGGCCCAGGGTGCGCCTGACCTTGGGCCTCGTGGTGTCGCTGGTGGCGGCAACGGGCGCGGTGGTGATGGCGTGGGAAGGCGCCTGGGAAACCTGGGAGTCCTACCTAGGCGGCCATGCGGAGCTCAAGGCGTGGCGGGTGTACCGTTGGCCGCTCATTCTTCCTATCTGCGTCGGCAGTACCATGCTGGTCATCGAGTTCCTGCGCCAGGCCTGGCACAACGTCGGGATGCTGCGCCGGGGCGAACCGATCCCTGACGAATCGGGTCCCGTAGGCCAGGATTCCCTCTGAGCACGAGATGGAGTGGTACGAAGTACTAATCTTGATGCTCGCCGTGCTGATGGTCCTTTTCGTGGCCGGCACGCCGGTGGCGTTCGCCTTCCTCCTGATCAACATCGGCGGTCTCTTCCTGTTCATGGGCGGGTTGCCGGCGCTGCGGCTCATGGTGACCAGCGCCTTCGCGACGCTGGCGAGCTTCGTGCTGGCCCCGGTGCTGCTCTTCATTTTGATGGGCGAGATCATGTTCCGATCAGGGCTCGCGGTGCGCACCCTCGATGCCCTGGACAAGTGGATCGGCGGCATACCCGGGCGGCTGAGCCTCCTGGCGGTAAGCGGCGGCACCCTGTTCTCCACTCTGAG
Organism: uncultured Binatia bacterium (SeqCode); assembly: GCA_965204505.1. Classification (GTDB taxonomy): domain Bacteria; phylum Desulfobacterota; class Binatia; order UBA9968; family JAJDTQ01; genus JAJDTQ01. Next base: position 676,396 of record CBDBFB010000003.1, on the reverse strand, counting down.
CGGCTCCAGCATGGCCACCACCGCCATGCTGGGAACGACGCTGGTGCCGGAGATGAGGCGCCGGGGTTACAGCTACCTCATGTCCGTGGGCCCCATCTCGGCGGCAGGCGGTCTCGCCGCCATTGTCCCGCCCACGGCCATGGGCGTGCTACTGGGCAGCCTCGCGGAGATCTCCATCGCCAAGCTGCTGATCGCCGGCATCGGCCCCGGGCTGTTCATGGCCGCCCTCTACGCGTTCTATATCATCGTCCGGGCCAAGATGCGTCCAGACTCGGCGCCGGTCTACGACGTCGGACGCGTGTCCACCGGCGAGAAGCTCATGGGCCTGCTGCACCTGGCCCCCCTGAGCCTCATCGTGTTCATGGTGCTGGGCGTCATCTTCATCGGCGTGGCCACGCCCACGGAGGCGGCGGCCCTGGGGGCACTCAGCACGGCCATGGTGGCGGCCATGTACCGCAGCCTCACGTGGAAAGTGGTGGTCCTGTCGGTAATGAGCACCGTGCGCGTCTCTGTCGTCGTGCTCATGATCATCCTCGCGTCCAACGCCTTCAGTCAGGTGCTGGCGTTCACCGGAGCCAGCCGAGGCTTGGTGGAGATGGTGGCGGGGTTCCAGGCGCCGCCGGTGGTGATCCTGGTGCTGATGATGGTGATCGTGCTGGTTCTGGGCATGTTCGTCGACCAGATCTCCATCATGATGATCACCGTGCCCATCTACTTCCCGCTGGCCGCGCAGCTCGGCTTCGATCCCATCTGGTTCGGAATATTGATGCTGCTGAACATGGAGGTGGCCAACACCACGCCGCCGTTCGGCCTTCAGTTGTTTGTTCTCAAGGGGGTCGTGCCGGACGCTCCCATGGTGGAGATCTACAAGAGTTGCTTTCCCTTCGTGCTTCTCGATATGTTGAATCTGGCGGTCATGATCGTCTTCCCCGCCCTGGTGCTGACCCTGCCCCGGCTCATGCTGAGTTGACACCCGTGCATGAGTGGAACAAGCTGGGCGAAGATTTGATCCGTGCTGTTCAAGGGCTATGATGTCATCCCCAAACCATCCCATGCTGGACGCCGCCAAGGCGTTGTCGCCCACCATCCGCTCCTGCGCCGACCAGACCGAGGCTGAGCGCGAGTTGCCGCGGGCGCTGTTCGACGAGTTGGCGGACGCCGGGCTGTTCAAGCTCGCGCTGCCGGAGTCCCTGGAGGGCGTCGAAATCGACCTGCCGTCCTACGTCGAGGTCCTGGGGGAGTTGGGCCAGGCCGACGCCAGCACCGCGTGGGTGGTCAACCAGTGCTCGATCTTCGCCACTTACGCGGCGCACATGCCCCATGAGATCGCCCGAGAGATCTGGACCGACACGCCGCGTTGCGTGGTGGCCAACACTCCCATGCCTACGTCGGAGGCGGCGCCGGTGCCGGGCGGGTACCGGGTCACCGGGCGTCATCGCTTCAGCTCCGGTTGCCGGCACGCGTCATGGTTCGCCGCCCGGGCGTGGATCCCGGATAACGGCGAGCCGGTGCAGAAGTTCCTGTTCGTGCCCGCGGCCGAGGTGGAGGTGCTGGATACCTGGAAGGTCCGCGGCATGCGCGGCACCGGCACCCACGACTTCGCGGTGGACGGCGCCTTCGTGCCTGCCGAGCGCACGGTACGCCAGCGAGGCGCCCCGGTGGTGGAGCCCGGTCCGCTATACCGGATCTCCCCCGTCCTGCTGTTCGCCTGCGGCGACGCCGCCCTCGCCCTGGGGGCGGCCCAGTCGTGCCTGGACGCCTTCATGGAACTGGCCGGAGCCAAGACGCCCCACCACATGCAGGCCATGCTGCGCGACCAGTCGGCGGTGCAGGCGACGGTGGGTCAGACCCTGGCCGCGCTGGCCTCCGGTCGGGCCTATCTGCGTGACGCCGTGCGTGCACTGTGGGCCGAAGCCGCGTCTGAGATGCCTCTCACCCTGGACCGGCGGGTGACGTTACGCCTGGCGACGACCCACTGCATCCGGGTCGCGGTGCAGGCGGTGGAGCAACTCTACAACGTCTCCGGCACCACGGTCATCTACGAGGGAAACATCATCCAGCGCCATTTCCAGGACCTGCACGTGATCAGCCAGCATTTGCAGGCGCGCCAAGTCGCCTACGAGCTGGCCGGGAAGCACGCTCTGGGTCTTGAGATCGAGACGACCCGCCTTTGATCCGGCAGCCTCGGTGACCCCCGCAAGGGCGACCGCCGGTCGCCCCCTACCGTCCCATGGCCTTGGCCATGGCGGCGCTGTACTTCTCCACCGTCTGCTGGGCGAGGGCCACGAGATCCTTCGTTTCCGCGGCATTGCCCGGCACCAGCGGCTGTCCTGACTTCTTCAGGAAGTTCCGGTAGTCGGTGTCGGCCATGGCGTCCACGAGCAGCCGTTCCAGGACCCTGGCCCGGTCCGACGGCAAGCCCGGTGGTCCGGCGATGGCGCGTATTACGCCGATCAGGAACTCCGTTCCGGTGGCCTCCTTGGCAGTGGGCACGTCGGGCAATGCATCGTACCTTTTCTTCCCGAGAACGACGGGGACCCTGAGCTCCTTGGTCCTGAGCAGGGGAAGGACGGCCGGTGACACGGGAACCGTGGCGATGGCGTCAAAGTCGCCGCGCAACAGAGCAGGGATGGTCTCGCTGTTGCCCCGGTACCCTGAGACCACGCCGCTGAAGGGAATACCCAGGGCCTTGGCGGCCACGAAGCTCTGTTGCCAGATGGGGCCGCCGATGGCGAGCACGCCCCACTTGATGGTCTTGGCCTTCCTGAGGTCGTCGACGGTGTGGTAGGCGGACTTGGCGTTTACCATGATGCCCACCGGCTCGAAGCCGACCCGCGCCAGCCACGTCATCTTGCCCATGTCGTAGCCGGCCTTGCCGCCCCGGAGCAGTTGGTTCCCAATCAGTCCCTGCACGTCCAGGTGCGCAATGGTATGGCCGTCCGGCTTGGACCGGTACAGCGAGGTGGTTCCCCGCACCCCGGCCGCCCCGGTGATGTTCTTGACGATGACGTTCAGGCCCTTGGGCATGCCCTTTGTCATGCTCCTGGCGATGGCGCGGGCGATGGAGTCGAAGCCGCCGCCGGGAGAGTAGGTCACCACCAGGTTGATGTCCCTGGAGGGAAAGGAGTCCTGCGCGGCGGGGGCGGACGCGAACAAGGCGATGCACGCAACGACCGTCATCAGCCCGAAAGAGAATCGGCACATCATGGGGTACCTCCGTAGCAGTGGGCGGCCGCCGCGGGGCGTCGCCCGTGACAGGAGAATCGTCGTCGGTCCGGCGCCCTACAGCCGCCAGAGCCGCTTGGGATTGTCGTGCAGGATCTTGCGTTTCGACTCCTCGTCGATGTCGGTCCGTTGCTGCATGATGCGCAGGGCGTCCATCTGGCTCGAGCCGTCGTTCTGGCAGGTGACGAAGATGTTGAACTCCTTGAGCACGTCGTCGGGCAGGGGGGTGCCGCGCTGCAGGCTGCGCCGCTTGGCCTCGTGGAGCATCCAGGGGAGCCACATGGAGCCGGCCTCGATAAACGCCCAGCGGAGGTCGGGGTACTTTAGCGGAAGCTGGCTCTCGATCAGTCCCTCGCACGAGCCCGCGGTCAGGAGGCGGAAGCGCATGAGGCCGAAGGCGTTGGGGTCGTAGGCAGGGCGGGTGATGTCGATGATGTCCTGGTTGCCGTTGCCGATGTGGGTGGCGACGACCATGTCGAGGCGCTGGGCCTCCTCCCAGAGCGGATGGAAATAGGGGTCGATGACGAGCCGCCGTCCCAGGATCGGCGGGATCGAGACCCCCACCGCGCCGTGGTCACGCGCCCAGTTCAAGAGCTCCAGGGACGCGTCCATGCTCATCAACGGCAGCACCGTGCACCACCGCAAGCGCCCCTTGGCCCTTTCCCACATGTCCGCCACCCAGCGGTTCCAGCTCTTGCACAGCGCCAGCTCCACCTCCGGCTGGTCGGTGGTGGGCACGGTCCACAGCGTGTGGAACAGCACCTGGGTGTCGATTCCCAGGCGGTCCATGTGCCGGAGCCGCCGCTCGACGTCGTCCTCCCGGGAGCCGATGGGGGTCACGAGGTCGCGGCCCTGCTCGCGGGACCGCTCGGCCATCTCTTCCTCGGTGAGGGTGACGAACCGGAAGCCCCGGGCCTGTCCGTTGATGATCCACCACTGGAAGTGAGGGTCCGTGGGGTGGGCCGCCAATACCGGACGGTACTTCTCGTCCTCCGGGTCCATGAACTCCCACGTCCGCTCGGTCTCCACCACGTGGGCGTCGGAGTCGATGAGGGCGTAGTCGGCGTCCGATTCAACAACGGGTCGAGCGTTGATGGCCATGACCGCCTCCTGTCGTTGGTTGGAAGGGCTATCGCTAAAGCACCACCGCCGATTCGTAGGGCTCATCCAGGGGTGTGTCGCCGTCGAAGAGATTTCGCGTCGCGATCCAACGGTGCGTTTTCTCGTACACTTCCCGTGTGTAGGGTTCGAAGACCATGCGCTCGCCGACTCCCATGGCGCTGACGTCCACCAGTTCGTGGTAGCGCTTGGGAATCTCCCTGAGGAGGTAGTGCCGGTACCGCTCCGGCTCCATGTCGATGTCGCGCTGGGCGCGTTGCAGCGCGTTGAAGTACTTCCTGGTGTCCTCTTCGTCGGCGTCCGGCTCCAGCAGGAAGCCGATCATGAAAGTGGTATCGACGATCTTCCGGAACCCCTGCTGTTCCAGCACGTACATGGGCGCGCCGAAGACGTTGCCGGCCGCAACATCGCGTTCCAGCAGCCGCGCCATGCGGTCCAGCGGTCGACCGGCGAACTGCAGCTTCACCTCCGAAGAGTCGAGGATCGGCTCCAGTGCCTGCAAGGCCGAGAAATGGCTCCCGGAGTGATAGCCCACCGCGATCTCCACGTTGGCGAGGTCGCGGGGCTTGCGGATTTCGGACTCCGGCGGCACGAAGATGCCCGAGGGCGTCACCGAGTAGGCGTGTCCCCACATGCGGCCGTGCTGTCCGGTGGCTGCCACGTTGACCATCCAGTGACAGGCCGAGCTCACGTCGCAGGCCCGGCCGTCCTTCATGTCCTCGAGGGCGCCGTGGCGGACTTCCTTGGGCTTCTCGGACTGCTGCGAAACGATACCGAAGACGAACTCGTAGTCCAGCCCCTCGTCCTTGAAATATCCCAACTCCTCCGCCACCCATTCCTGAAGTCTGCCGTGCGGCTGTATGCGAAATTTTGCCATGTTTCCTGTCCTTCCGAACGTGGTTCTCGACCGCTTGTCGACGTACAACGTTACTGAAAGGAAGGCAGCGCGTCAATGGCGCGAACGGCGCGGTCGTGGCTCAGGACGAGGCATGACCGGCGGCGCGGAGCCCGTGAAGAAGGGGCTCCCCGCCCAGGGACGGGAAGCCTGCTTCTCCGGCAAAGCCCGGGCAAGAACCCGGCTCAGCGGCTTTCCTTCACCACCTCCACCGGCTCGGACGAGCTCCGTCCTTCGCCGGTGGTTTCCCCGGGGGAGGCCACGAAGGTCTGGTCGGCGTTGACCGATCCGGGGGTGGCACGGCTGGGTCCGTGCCAGGTGAAGTCGGCCAGGGCATTGCCCGAGCCCCTGAGCTGGAGCGAGTGGCCGGTCTGCGTGGAGTTGGACTCGCGCACGCCGATATCCGTGGCCGCGAGGCCCTCGGCCGGTCCCGAGGCCGCGGTAAAGCCGCCCTCATAGCTCATGAACTGAACCACTTCCTTGTTCGGGTTGACCAGCGCGATGCCGTCCGGCGCGCCGTTCTCGATGCGGTTGATGGGAAACGATACCGTGCCGTACCCTCCCTGCTGTTCGGCAATGGTGCCCTCCAGGGGGATGGTCCGGTACGGCCTGCCGTTTTTGCCGTTGTACAGCACGAGGCTCCATCCCTTCATGTCGGTGCCGGCCGGACCGGCGACCTCCACTCCCTCGTCCGCGTCCGCGCCACGGTTGTCGTAGTGGACTTCGTTGATGAAGATGCCCTGGCCCCACGCCGGGAACCCGGCCCACAGGAACGCCCCCAATATCGCGGCGGTCAACACCCACGGCCGACGGCCTCTCGAACCTTTGCGCATTGTGTACCTCCTTCGCGCAAGACGTTTGGATCATGCCGGGTCCATGGCGTCCCGGCGCCTATATGGATCAATCGCCGGAACCGGGGGAAACTTTAACGCGGCTTCGCTGTTTTTTTCGGACGCGGAGCAAGCGGGCACCCCTCTCCCGGAGGGAGAGGGGTTGTAACGGGCGGAAGGGTCAGTTCATGAGGCTGGGCAGCCACAGCACGAGCGCGGGGAAGATGATCATGAGCGCCATGACCACAAGGTTCAGCCCCACGAACGGCAGGGCGGCGCGGTAGATGTCGCCCATGGTGGTGCCGGGCGACGCGATCCCCTTCATGACGAACAGCGACAGCCCGAAGGGCGGCGAGATGGTGGCCAGCTCCAGGTTCAGGAGCATGATGGCGCCGAACCATACCGGGTCCCATCCCAAGGCGTTGACGATGGGCATGTAGATCGGGATGGTCACCAGCACGATGGAGGTCTGCTCAATGAACATGCCGAGGAACACCAGCACCACCTGCATCAGGATGAGGATGACGATGGGATGCACCGGCAGATCCACAACGAGATTGGTGATCCCGGAGGTGACGCCGGTGAATGCGAGGACCTGGCTGAAGGCGGCGGAGCCGGTGAGGATGATCAGCACCATCACCGCGATGGATGTGGTGGTGCCCACGGCTTCCTTGGTCACGGTCCACGTAAGCTTGCCGTAGGCCATGGCCAGCAGGAAACAGAAGAATGCGCCGACGGCGGCGGCCTCCGTGGGGGTGGCCACGCCGAAGAAAATGGTGCCGATGACGATGACGATCACGGACACCAGCGGCACCACGTACCGGAACGTGTCCGCGATGCGGCGCCCCAGGGGAGTCGGCGCCACGTCGTAGGCGGGCGCCAGGGAGGGTTGGAGGGTGCAGCGGATGACGATGTAGGCGGCGTAGACCCCGGCCAGCATCAGGCCGGGGATGATGATGCCCACCAGGAGCTTGCCCACCGAGATCTTGCCCAGGCTCGCCAGGATGACGCCCAGTGCGGTGGGCGGGATCATGATCGCCAGGCTGCCGCTTGCCAGGATGGGCCCGTAGGACATGGACTTGCTGTAGCCGCGCTTCTCCATGTCCGGCACCAGGGTGGAGCCCAGCATGGCCACGCTACCCATGGCCACTCCGGTGAGGGTGGCGAAGAGCGCGCCGGCTCCCACCGCGAGCAGCGACAGCCGGCCGGCGATGCGCCCCAGCCACTCGTCCAGCACGTCGATCATCTTGTAGGCCACGCCGGAATGGAACATCACCGCCCCCATGAGGATGAACATGGGCACGGGCACCAGCACGAAGGTGGAGATGGAGCTGTCGATGCTGAGCACGAGCTGCTGCAACCCGATGGTGCCGCCCCAGAAGACGTAGACGCCGATGATGTTCACCAGCGTGAAGGCGAAGGCCACCGGCAGTCCGGTGAGCAGCAGCACGGTCAGGCCGCCGAAGAAGAAGAACATGTAGGCCCACCATTCCACGGGCGCTCACCTCAGTGGCCTGGGTCGGCGGTGGCGGGCGGCGCGCTGTCGTCCAGGGCGCGCCGGGCCCGTCTCATGAACTGGAGGGAAAGGAGAAAGCAGCCCAGCGGAATGACTCCCAGGTTGATGACCCGGGGGATCTCGATCTCGGCGGGGATCAGGATGCCCCGCTGCCAGGACGTCACCGCCTCGACGGTACCGTAGTAGGCCACCACTAGGCAGATCAGGGCGCCGATGACGGAGTTGACGCAGGTCAGCCGGCGGCGGGTCGCGGCTCCGAGCCGGGTGACCAGCAGGTCGATGGTCACGTGCTCCTCCCGCCGGAGCACCCAGGCGGCGCCCAGGAAGGCGATGTAGACAAGCAGCGTGCCGCTGATCTGGTCGACCCCCAGCAGGCCCTCCCGCAGACCGTACCGGAAGAAGACCTTGACGGAGGTGAGGAGCATGACGGCCACCAAGAGGGCGCCGGACAGCGCAGCGCCGGCATCCAGGAGCCAGTCGAAGATGCGGGTGATTTTCTTGCCGGCCGTCATGCAGGGGTGTGAGCCGTCAGTTGTATCCCATCAGCTTCCTGGCCGCGGCATAGTCGGCCGCGCTCATCACGGTCTTGAAGTGCGCCCACAGCGCCTCGTTGGAGGTCTTGGCCCAGTTCTTCGCCTCGGCGTCCGAGAACTTGATGACCTTCATGCCGGCCTTCTTCATGGCCGCCAACTGGTATGCCTGGTGCGCGGACATCCACCCGGCGGACCAGCGCTGGACCGGAGCGACGGAATCCAGCATGGCTTGCTGCACGTCCTTGGACAGGCTGTTCCACTTCTTCAGGTTCACCGCGATGCCGATGCCGTCCCGGTACAGCGGGTGGCCGATGAGGAACTTGGTCACCTTGTGCCAGCCGAAGTTGGTGAAGCCGTCATAGTAGGGCCAGGTGAACCCTTCCACCGTGCCTCTCTCAAGCGCGAGGTAGACTTCCGACGGCGGAAGGGTCACGGGCTCCGCGCCCACCGCCTTGACGAAGAAGCGCGTCAGCGGCGGGACCCGGATCTTCATGCCCTTGAGGTCGGCCGGGCTCGATACTTCCTTCTGGGTGGACATGAAATGGTTGCCGGTGTTCCGGTCGCCCGAGAAGGCGCCCAGGTACCGGACACCCTGCTTCTCGTACATCTTCACCATGAAGTCGTGCAGCGCGTTGCCCGGCCCGCCGTCGGGAGGCTCCAGCGGCGACAGCTCGGTGACGTATCCCGGCTTGACCACGCCCGCCCAGTAGTTCAGGGCGCCGTACCAGACATCGAAAACGCCCCGCACCAGCGCTTCCGGCTGGTCGAAGGTCGGCACCACCTCCCGCGCCCCCTTGAAGTTGATGACGACCTTGCCGTTGGCGCGCCGGTTCACCTCTTCCATGTAGCGGATGCCGACATCGGCCGCGGACGAGACGCCCGGCGGCCATGAGCCGACCATGTTCAACTTTGTCTGGGCGGATGCGTGTTCGGCTCCGCTCCAGAACAGCGCCAAAGCCGCTGCTACGAATAGTCCGATCAAGGCGGTTCGCTTCATCTTCGCTCCTCCTCTCGGGGCACCACGCGGAGGCGCCCGCACGCGTAAATCCCGGAAACTCGCCGGTTCCCGCTGAAACCCGGCCCGATTAGACGCCTTTGCCGGAACCCTGTCAACATGTTTCGGCGGCCGAGAAGGCCCTTGCTCGGATGGCTGGAGATTCAGGTGCGGAACATGGCGGGCACGTAGCGCGGCGCCCCGATGGCATCCATAAAACGCTGCTTCATCGCGGGCGGGTTCATGGGAAACGCCGGCTTCACCGGCGGTATGTCGGGTTCCGTGGCCAGCACCAGGAAGGAGGGGCCGTCCTCTGTCAAGGCCGGCGGCAGGAGCGTACGGAAGGCTTCGAGGGAGGCCACGCCCTCTGCCTTGCCGATGCCGGCTGAACGGGCCAGGTCCGCGAGGTCGAGTTCCGTGTTGGTGAGCGGCTGACCCCCGGACGCCGCGTGGATGTTGTTGTTCACCAGCAGCACGGTGAGGTTCGGTGGAGCCACGGACCCCACGGTGATCAAGGTCCCCAGGTGCATCATCAGGCCGCCGTCGCCTTCCGCCGCGACGACCCTCCTCTGGGGTTGGGCCACCGCCAGGCCCAGGGCCAGCGGCAGTGCCAGCCCCATGGCGTCTTCCAGGTAGAAGTTCTCCGGGCGGTCGCAGACGTTGGACCAGACGTAGGAGGCGTTCCCCAGGGAGGTTACCACCAGGGTCTCGGCCGACACGCATTCGGCGAGCACCCGATAGTAGGCTTCGCGTGTCGGAGGTGAGTCGCTCACCAGCGGATGTCCTCGCTGTCCAACAGCAGCACGAAGGGCGCCGAGCCCTCCTCGGCGAAGGTGGCGGCCGTTTCCACCTGCGGGCCAATGGCCAGGTCCGGTTGGGCCACGGCATAGGAGAGCCCGTAGGCCCGCAGCACCGGCTCCGTCGCCCGCCCCTTGGGGAGGTGATAGAAGACCGGGTCCCGCGGCGACCCGCGATACGAGGCCAGGATGAGGACAGGAAACTGGTAGCGCTGGGCCAGGCACACCATGCCCGCACCCGTGGTCAGGAGGCCCACGTTCTGGATCAGCAGCACCGTGCGCGCGCCGCCCAACCGCGCGCCGCAGGAGATGGAGAGGGCCTCCTCCTCGTGGGTGGCGCGGATCAGGGTCATGTCGGGGTCCTCGTCGACCTTCTCCATGAAGACTCCGATCCAGCTATCTGGGACCGAGACCACGACGCTGACGCCGGCCCGTTTGAGGGCGGCGAGCAGTTCGCTCGGGCGGTGGGTGATGCTTTCCTCGCTCATGGAATCCGCTGCGCGACCGGTCGGACCGGATCATATCCAAGGCGCCTACGGATCACAAGACGGAACTGGTATGAAGGCGGGTGAAGGAGCTGTCCGGAGACCCGCCATGCGCATATTCGCCATATCCGACGTGCACGCGGACTACCCGCAGAACATGACCCTGATACAGGGCCTCTCCGGCCGGGAACACCAGGGTGACACGCTGCTGTTGGCGGGAGACGTGACCGACGACCTCGCCAGGCTGGCGCGGGTTCTCCGAGGACTCCGTGAGAAGTTCGCCCACGTCTTCTTCGTTCCCGGAAACCACGAGCTTTGGCTCCGGCGCGGGGAGCAGGGAGACTCCGTGGCCAAGTTCGGGAAGATCATGCGCCTTTGCACGGACCTCGGCGTAGCCACGGACCCGGCCAGGGTCGCCTCTGGCTCCGACGAGCCCGGAGCCTGGGTGGTGCCGCTGTTCTCATGGTACGTGAAGCCGGAGCAGGGTCCGGAGAGCCTGTACGTTCCCAGGGAGGGCGACGACCCAGGCCTGTCCATGTGGGCCGATGAAGTCCTGACCCGGTGGCCGGAACGGCTGTCCGTGGCGGATCACTTTCTTGACATGAACGAGCCCCACCTGGGCCGCGAGTACGACGCGCCGGTCGTGTCGTTCAGCCACTTCCTGCCCAGGCGGGAGGTGATGTTCCGCTCACCGGCCGCGCCGCCTCCACGCACCGGCCGCGCCGTCCGGTTCAACTTCAGCCGGGTCGCCGGCAGCACACGGATCGAGGCCCAACTCCGCGCGTTGGGCTCCGTCGTCCACGTCCACGGGCACCAGCACCGCAACCGCGACCGGGTCATCGACGGCGTGCGCTACGTCTCAAACTGTCTGGGCTACCCGCCGGAACGGGCTCGGGGCGAGATCGGCGAATCGTGCGGGGAGTTCAAGCTGGTGTGGGATACGGGAGTCGACGGTGGGAGAGGGGGAAAGGACTCTCTCACGATCGGTTAGCCGTCGTCGTACGCCTTCAGAAAGGCGTCTCTGGGTATCGCTGTCTGCGACAGGATGAGACGCAACGTTGAACGCTTGACGCGGCGATGGGCAGGCATGGTCAAAGGAGTGTGCGTGCCATCCGGCTCCTCCCTTACCATGGCGATGTGGTTGCTTCGTCGCACAAGACGGAAACCCAGACGCGTGAATGTTTTGATGACCCGTTCAAGGGGCGCATCAGCAGGAATACGCACCATCTAGAGGGTAATTCCCGCCTCGGCAATGAAGACTTCCAGGGCTGGCGAGTCACTGTCGAACACGTCAGGGCCGAACGTCTCGATGTGAAACGTGATGGCAGACTTGACATCGGAAAGAGCGTCTTCATAGGTGTCGCCCTGGCCAACGACAACGCCTCGCAGTCCGAGCGGATAGGCTACATACCCGTCGCTGTGCTTCTCGACAATGACCCTGAGCTGCTTTGTCATATGGGCTTCCTGTCTGGGATGATCTCGTCTCTTTCCCTGGACTATCTCAACGACCGTTTTCGTTAACCTTGCCCATTCAACCTCGATTATGCAAAGGTCTTCCGCACGGGAATGCCCCTCTCCTATTCCTCGCTTAGTGGATGATCCCGCCGCCCTCCACCACCAGCAACTGCCCGGTCATGAAATCGCTGTCGGCGCTGGCCAGGAACAGCGCGGTGCCGGTTACGTCCTCGGGGATCTGGATGCGTTTGAAGGCGCGGCGGACGGCGCTGTCGGACCGCCGTTTGCGGATCTCGTCCGTGATCACGTCCTCGCTCATGGTGGAGCCGGGGGTCATGCAGTTGACGTTGATATTCCAGTCGCCGAGTTGCCGGGCCATCACCCGCGTCAGCCCGACCACCCCGCCCTTGGAACTGGTGTAGTGGGGCATGTTGCTGGTGCCGTTCAGGAAGGTGCCCGAAGCGATGTTGATGATCTTGCCGGACTTCTGCTCCTTCATCACGGGAATCACCGCGCGGCAGCACATGAAGACGCCCTTGAGGTTCACCTCCATAACCCGGTCCCACTCATCCAGCGGACAGTCCTCCACCCGCCCCATCCACATCTCCTGGGTCACGTAAATGGCCGCGTTGTTCAGGAGCACGTCGATACGCCCGAACCGGTCAAGGGTCTCCGTCACCAGGCCCTCGATGCTGTCGTACTTCGTCACGTCCGTCGCCCTGCCCCATCCCGCCTGACCCGCCCGGTTCAGTTCCTCGGCAACGGCTTCCCCGGCCGCGCCGTCGATGTCGGCGATGACGACCCGCGCCCCTTCCTCCGCGAACCGCTTGGCGTACGCCTTCCCGAGCCCGTGTCCGCCCCCGGTGATGATAGTGACCTTGTCGTTGAGTCGCATGGATGCCTCCCCGTTTCGGATGGCGGCGAGTATAGCACACGGCGCCCGCCGGTCCCCGTGGCCTGTCCACCGATTGATCTAACCCTGCTTGTAGGCGTACAAAGGAGGACGCGCCGCGCCGCATTCCGGCACAAGGAGGTTCACCGTGCAGTTCGTTCGATTGTTCACCGGAGACGACGGCCAGTCCCATTTCGAGGACCTGGACATGACCGCCGAGAGCGGCCACTTCTTCGAGACCCTGCCGGCCACGGGTCTGGTGTTAAAGAACGATCCCGCCACCCACTTGGGGAACTTTCACAACGCGCCGCGCCGCCAGTACTGCATCACCCTGTCGGGCTCCGCTGAGATCGGGGTGGGCGACGGTACTTCGAGGACGTTTGTGGCCGGCGACGTGTTCCTTGCCGAAGACGTCACCGGACAGGGCCACACGTTGACGCCGCACAACTGGGCCAGGGCCTTCGTTCACATTGACTAGAAGACGACACCGACACGGGCTCTAAGGTCTCGTGCGGGTTTGGAAAGGAGACGAACATGAGCAGTGAGGAAACGACACCCATCAAGGTCAAGAAGATCGGACACGTGGTGTTCAACGTGAGCGACCTCGAGCGCAGCACCAAGTTCTGGACCGAGATCATGGGCTTCAAGGTGTCCGACGTGAACGAGCGCGGCATGGTCTTTCTCCGGAACGCGGCGGACCATCATGCCGTCGCCCTTTTTCCGTCCAAGTCCAACAAGGGACAGCCCGAGCCGGACCAGGTGGCGTTCAACCATTTCGCCCTGGAGGTGGGGAGCGTCACCGAGCTGTTCAAGATCCGCGACTTCCTGAAAGCGAAGGGCGTGCCCATCCTGTACGAAGGCCGCAGGGGTCCGGGCTGCAATCCGGGAGTGGAGTTCACCGACCCCGACGGCTTCCAGATCGAGCTCTATGCCTCCATGGACCAGATCGGCTGGGAGGGCGAGAGCCGGCCCCCCGAGCAGTGGTCCCGCGCCACCACCCTCGAGGAAGTGCTGGAGAAGCCGATTCCGGGCGTCGCCTACGAGTGATCCCGCTGCCGGGGCAGGGGACCGCGTGCCCGTGGCTCCTGCCCGGCCTCCAACCACGCTATCTCTGGCGAACGAAGCGCGATGGCGGTGAATGTCATCATGCCGGCCATGGGGGCGACCCAGGAAACGGGCCGCCTGGTGCGCTGGTTCAAGCAGGAAGGGGACTCCGTCAGCAAGGGCGAGATGCTGATGGAGGTCGAGACCGAAAAGTCGGTGGTGGAGGTTGAGGCGCCCGCCTCTGGAGTTCTCGCCCGCGTCACCGCATCGCCCGACGATGACATCCCCGTCGGACAAGTCATCGCGCTTATCGTCGAGCCGGGCGAGTCACTGACTCCGCAACGGGAAACACCCTCGCCATCGGGCGGGGGCCGCCGCCAGACGCGGGCGCGCAAGGCACCCCGGCCGCGGTCGACCACAAAGACGGGAGCCGGGACCGCTTCCGGAAACGGCCGGACCCTCGCATCCCCCGCCGCCAAGCGTTTGGCGAGAGAGAAGGGTCTCGATCTGGCCGATGTGCACGGTACCGGACCGGAAGGCGCCGTGGTCGCCCGCGACGTGCTGTCCCTGGCTCCAAACCCTCAGGCGGAAGCTGGCGCCGCTACCCCTGTCCCCCTCACCCGCATGCGCCGCCTCATCGGCGAACGCATGGCGTCAAGCAAGCAGACCGCGCCGCACTTCTACCTCAGCATGGAGGTGGACATGACCGGCGTCGAGGCCCGGCGCGACGCGTTGAAGCAGCAGGAAACGCAGCCTGTCCCTTCCGTCAACGACTTCATCCTGAAGGCCGTGGGCTTGGCTCTGGCGGAATCACCGGCCATGAACGCGTCGTGGACGGACAAGGGAATCGAACAGCACGGCGAAGTGAACCTCGGCATGGCGGTTGCCGTGGACGATGGCCTCGTCATGCCCGTGATCCGTAATGCCGACAAGGTTCCCCTGGAGGAGCTGGCGCTCCGCAGCCGTGAACTGGCAACCCAAGCCCAGAACCGCAGGCTGACACCAGCCAACTACCAGGGCGGTACTTTCACGGTCTCCAACCTCGGTATGTTCGGCGTCGACAGCTTCACCGCCATCATCAACCCGCCCCAAAGCGGCATCCTCGCCGTGGGCCGTGTTGCCCCGCGGGTAGTCCCCGACGGCGGTGATATCGCCGTCCGCCCCATGATGACCATGACTCTGTCCGCCGACCACCGCGTCGTCGACGGCGCCATCGGAGCCCGGTTCCTGCAGCGGGTCAAGCAGCACCTGGAGGAGTTCTAAATCAGTTGATCGTCGACGATACGGGCATCTTCGCGGTATGCGGACGGTCGCGCCTCGCCGCTCACATCCCCGGCCAGCTCTCCATCGGGTCCGTGGACCGCACCAAGTGCATGCCGACGGCCGCGGCTTCGTCCAGGGTCTGCTCGGCGGACTCGGTGAAGTCGGCGGCGATGTCGCCGTTCTCGGTCCGTACCACCACCGACGACATGCAGTCGGTCATGAGGTAGACCTTTTGCGCGAGTGATGGGTTGTCCCGCTGTATCTCTTCCATCAGGTCCTGCACCGTGCTCTTGACGCAGTGGCTGGCCGCCTGTCCGGCCACGATCAGGGCGTCGGCCTCCACCAGGGTCCTGTAGAACCGGACGTTTCTTTCCGCCAGAACGCCGCCGTCCCAGGTGGTCAGCACCTCGGGACGCAGCACCGAGTAGTTCTCCGTCAGGTGGTGGGTCCCCTTGATCTCCTCCCAGGACTGTGAGGCGCGGGCGAGGGAGTGCAGCGTCCGGGCCTCGTCTACCACGCCGGTGACGGTGTGGCCGGGGCTTCCCACCAGGCAGTGCGGCGGCCACAGGTAGAGCGTGTAGCGTCCGCCCGCCGCCAACTCGCGGTTGTAGAAGCGGCACTGCTCCACCAGCCAGTCGTAGCCCTTGTCGGTGACCCAGGACGTGATGGCGGGGTTGGGGTTGACGTCCTCCTTGAGGACATTGCCCACGGGGTCGGTGTTGACCAGCCGCTTGGCGTCGCGTCCGTCGACCGTGATGAGAGTGTGGGGGGCTAGGGGCTCCCCTTGGGAATCCACCCAGAACCAGGGGAAGAAGATCTGGAAGTTGTTGTGGCTGTCCAGGGTACAGCGGATGTTGGTGATGCGCGCGAGGTTACGGTAGATGAACTCGGCGATGCGCCGGTTGTCCTCGACGGCGCCTTGTCCGCCGCGGCCCCCGACGTACAGCGTGCCTTCGGGGTGGCAGAAATCGCGCTGCACGTCGATGAGGAGAAGGTCTATCCTCTTGGAGTCCGCCGTGGCCGGGGCGATCTCGAACTCCCGCCGGAAGCGGCCGGCTTCCTCGAAGACCGCCATGCGGTCCGGCGTGTACGAGAAGTCCGCGGCGTTGTCCGGGCTGTAGCACGCGGGGAAATGGCCGATTTCGCCGGGTACCATGTTCCCATTGTATCAACGGGTCGAACGCAAGCAACAAGGAAATGCGAGCCTTCTTCCCCCGGCCGCCGGGCCTGTGACATAAAGGGGGCATGTCTCACGGCTGGCTCGAGCTTTCCGTCCAGGCTCAAGGCCCGGTGCAGGACACGATATCCAGCTTCCTGGTGGAGCAGGGCTCTACGGGTGTCGTCTGCGGCGACCGCTCCCTGCGCGCGTTCTTTGCCGGCACGGTTGACGACACGGTCCTGAAACCCGCCGTCCGCCGCTATCTGCGCGGCCTTCGGGACATCTTCCCCGAGTGCGTGCTGGGCCGCTCGCGCTGGCGGGTGATCGCCGACAAGAACTGGCACGACGCCTGGCGCGCCCACTTCAAGCCGCAACGGATCGGCCGGCGTTTCCTGGTGGCGCCGCCCTGGGTACATCCGAAGGAAAGCCGCCGCCACGTGGTCCGTATCGAGCCCGCCATGGCCTTCGGGACCGGCACCCACGACACCACCCGCTGCTGCCTCGAGTTCATCGACGAGCTTTGCGCCGAGACGGTGCCCCGGAAAGCCCTGGACGTGGGCACGGGGTCGGGCGTCCTCGCCATCGGCATGGCCCGTCTGGGCGTGGGCGAGGTGCTGGCGCTGGACAACGACCCCGTGGCGTTGGACGCGGCCCGGGCGAATCTCCAGCTCAACGGCATCGACGGCGCGGTGACGTTGAGTGACGCCAGCGTGGGCCGGCTGCGGCGTCGCTTTCCGCTGGTGGTGGCCAACATCATCCTGGAGACGTTGCTGGAGATGGCCGGCCCGCTGAGCCGGTGCGTTGACGCAGGCGGCTCGCTGATCCTGTCCGGTCTGCTCCACGACCACGTCTCGCCGGTCAGGCAGCGTTTTCGTGGTTTCCGCCTGGTGCGGCGCAAGGACAGCAAGGAGTGGAGCACGTTGCTGCTCCGGAAGGTG
This sequence comes from uncultured Binatia bacterium (SeqCode), assembly GCA_965204505.1. Lineage (GTDB taxonomy): Bacteria > Desulfobacterota > Binatia > UBA9968 > JAJDTQ01 > JAJDTQ01. The sequence continues at coordinate 659,251 of CBDBFB010000003.1, read as the reverse complement.
TCATGAGCCTTCCGCGCTTCCTCGTCTTGCCGGACGCGGTGCGGGACGGCGCCGCCACGGTGGAGGGCGAGGAGCTCGCCCACATGCGCAAGGTCCTGCGCCTGCGCCCCGGCGCGCGGGTGCTGCTGTGGGACGGCGCCGGGACCGAGCACGAGGCCCTGATCCGGGCCTATGAAGGTGGAGTTGCGGCCATGACCGTGGTACGGTCCTATCGCCCGGAGCGGGAGTCTCCTCTGGCCGTCACCCTGGCCCAGGCCGTGGGCAAGGGCGACAAGATGGACTGGATCGTGGAGAAGTCCACGGAGCTGGGGGTGGCGTGCGTGGCGCCGTTCTTCTCGTCGCATACCGTGCCGCGGTACGACGGCGACAAGGGCGGGAAGCGCCGCGAGCGCTGGGAGAAGATCGCCGCCGCCGCTGCGAGGCAATCCGGGCGCACCCGGATCCCCGAGATTCGCGACCCGGACCGGTTCGACGCGGTGCTCGCGCGGGACTGGCAGTGCGACGCCAGGCTGCTGTTCTGGGAAGGCCCTTCGGGCCGGGGGCTCGCCTCCCTCAGGGAGGAGCACGGCGGTTTGCGCTCCGTGCTCGTGATGGTGGGGCCGGAGGGCGGCTTCAGCGAGGAGGAGGCGTCGAGGGCCGCCGACCACGGGTTCCACATGATCGGGCTGGGCAGGCGCATCCTGCGCACCGAGACCGCGGCCGTGGCGGCCGTCTGCGCCGTCCAGTTGCTGTGGGGCGACTTGGGGTGAGGACGCGCCGGACAACATTGCCGAGAACGGGAGGTTCGTCATGGACAAGCACACCGAGGAAACGTTGAACCGGTTGCTGCGCCGGGCCGGCCTGGAGATGGCCGAAAGCGATCGCGCGCGCTTCATCCCGATGCTGGAGACCTACATGGAGAGCCTGGATAAGCTGCACTCCATCAACCTGGCCGGCGAGCAGGTGGGCGGGGTCTTCCGGCCCGAGACGGACGAGGACCGGTAGGGGCGGCGGTTCGGGAACAGCGAGGAACGGACATGTCGGATTTGTGTTTTTCTAGTATCGACAGCATGGCGCCGCGCTTGCAGAAGGGCGAGGTCTCTCCGGTCGAGCTGACGCAGGCCTACCTCGATCGCATCCACGCCCTGGACGGGGACCTGCGCGCCTACGTGAACCTCATGGAGGAAAGCGCCCTGGAGGAGGCCCGAACGGCGGAGCAGGAAATTCGGAACGGCCGCTACCGGGGCCCGCTCCACGGGATTCCCGTCGCGGTGAAGGATCAATACGATGTCGCGGGCGCGCCCTCGATGGTGCGCATTCCGCAGCCCCCCGGCCCGGGGGAGGACTGTGAGGCCGTGCGCCGGCTGCGCGGGGCCGGGGCGGTGATGCTCGGCAAGCTAAACATGAGCGGCCTTCCCGGCGGCGTCAAGGGAGCCCGCAACCCCTGGAATCTCGACCACGTGCCCGGCGGCTCCAGCACGGGCTCCGGCGCCGGCATCGCCGCCGGACTGTGCATGGGCTCCATGGGCGAGGACACCGCGGGATCCATCCGGAACCCAGCGTCCTACTGCGGCATATCCGGCCTGAAGCCCACTTACGGACGGATCAGCCGCGCCGGCCTGGCGCCGCTGGGCTGGTCGCTGGACACCGCGGGCCCCATGACCCGGGTGGTGGAAGACCTCGCGCACATGCTTCAGGTCCTGGCAGGCTTCGATCCCAGGGACCCCACCTGCAGCCAAGTGGAGGTCTCCGGCTACAGCGCGGACCTGAAGGCCGGGGTGGCCGGCATGGTCATCGGCGTGCCGCGTGACTACTTTGGTCTCATCGAAACCGACCCCGAAGTGCTGGAGCTCCTGGACCAGGCGCTGGCGGCGTTCGAGTCCCTGGGCGCCAAGGTCCGGGACGTGACCGTGCCGAGCATGGAGTACGCCACCATCGCCAACGGGCTGCTCTACTCCTGCGAGTTCTACAACATCTGCCGGGCCGACATGGACGCGGCCATGGCCGGGGAAGCCTCGGAGTCCCGCCGGGCGCGGCTGTTCATCGGCGCGGTGTCCACCAGCGGAGACTACATCCAGGCCCAGCGGATGCGGAGCCGCTTGAGGCGGGAGTTTAACGAGGTGTTCCGCGACGTCCACGTCATGGCCCTGCCCACCAATCCGACGGCGGCGCCGCTGGCCTCGGAGCTGGACGGCCTGGACGCGGTGAACAAGATGCTGCGCCCGGACTACCCGTCGCCGGCCAACCTCGCCGGCATCCCCGCGCTGGCCATCCCTTCCGGCTTCAACTCCAACGGGCTGCCGGTGGGCATGCAGTTCTGGGGCAAGGCCTTCGCCGAGTCCACGCTGCTGCGGGTGGGCTACGCCTACCAGCAGCATGCCCGCTGGTTCGAGCGCCGGCCGCCGATGTGAGGGCGGGATTCAAACTTGGCCGTGTAACTTGAGGCGTCGTCCAGCGAGATCGACGATCAATGATGACACATCGGGGCGAAGGCACCGACAACAGAAGGCGGCCGGGAGTGCGGCAACAGCGAGCAAATCGCCGCGCCTGAAGGGCGGCACTTCAGTTCAGCACCCGCAAGGCCGCCTCCGGTGCCTTGTCGAGAAGCCGGAGCAGGGTTCTGGCGGCACCCGTGGGGCCGCGCTTACCCTGTTCCCAGTTACGGACTGTCTCGTGCGACACATCAATGCTTCGCGCGAACTCCACCTGCGTAAGCCCTAGGCGCCGGCGAACTCGACGTGCGAACCGGGCCATGTCGCGCATCGCCTCGGCGTCGTCCTCTCGCTGCTGCGAGGCGAGGTCCGCCTCGGTGGCGCTGTCCACTACCGCGTGATCGATCCTCCCTTCGGGCAGGCTTCGTGGATCGGCTGGATCAATCCTCACGCGCTTTGTGCTCATATTCCCGAACCTCCTTCCTGTTGGCCCTGCGGGCCGAGATGATGCGGATGGCTGAATCGCGCATGGTGTATATCAAGACGATACTCTGCCCTCTATCGCGGCGAGCAGCCGGTATCGGTCCTCGCCGTAGTCCCAGCGTCGGTTCCTCCTAACGATCCGGTTCGGATCGAGGAATGCGCGCACGGCGTAAGCGAAATCGAAGCCGCGATGGGCAAAGCAATCATCGCTCTTGGCATCGTCCCACTCGAAGTCCATGAGTCCGTTGTAGGCCATTGGCCCACAAATCTCAACCGCAAGAAGCTCTACCGGCTCTACAAGGAGGAGCGGTTGGTGGTGCGCAAACGGGGCGGTCGCAAGCGGCGCTCAGGACTCGGGCGCTTATGACGATCCCGTGAGGGGTCAACCAGCGCTGGTCGGTGTGGACTTAGCCTCTGATGCCCTAGTGGACGGCCGGCGTTTCCGTGTGCTCTGCGTCATCGACGACTTCACCCGGGAGTGCCTGGCTACGGTGGGTGGGACAACTCCATCACCGGGGAGCGGGTAGCCAGGGAACGGGACGACTACCGCCACGGGGAGCAGATTAGAGGGAATAAGCAGGTTGATATTCAAATATATTTCTGTCTCCTTAGAATAAAAAAAGAAATGTAAAGCATCCCACTAGGATCTCGTGCACTTGAAGACACTGGAGTGGGCCCAAATAAATGGATCCTGCTATTTTTATCGGATGATCCCTTGCAGTCCCCTTGACAAGTTCCGTTCGCTGGTTAGATTCTTTCTAATTTAACTTTTAGGGAGGAAATACTATGGAAGAATCAACCAACGGTGAGGATCTAGGGGTAGGGAGAACGAGAAGTCCGGCTTATCCTGGGATTGATCTCAAGAAGGCTATAGCCTACGCCAAGCAACTCTACGGTCACGCCAAGTTACATGAGGTCAACAAATCAGCCGTAGGTAAGGCTTGGGGCATGAGTCCGACGGGAGGGCACTTTCTAGGAAACATTGCAGCCCTTAGAAGCTTTGGACTGGTAGAGAGGAGGAAGTACCGGCTTACCAAAGACGCCGAGCGGATAATTGTTGACCCCACCGACTCGGATGAAAAAAGGGAGGCCATCCGTCGTGCAGCCTTGTCTCCGAAGATTTACTTGGAACTCTGGAACAAGTACGGCACTGACGGCGTCGATGGAGGCATCGAGGAAAATGTACTGTTCAGTTACCTGGTTCTTGATCGACCTGAACCTCGGTACGCTGAAAGTGCCGCCAAGCTCGTAATAAGGTACTACAAAAGTACCTTGAGTTTTGCTGGCATCCAAGGTGCTCAACAAGTACCTGACGACGACAATGAAGTTGATCCCACAAGTGAAGGCGACGACAGGGATTTAAAGGAGCCTCTCAAGACCGACAATGATCCGCCGCAACCAGAGAGGCAGTCCATGCAGGGAGAGCAGGAGATAGTCCGTGGCACATTTTCTCCGGATTCGGGATTTCGACTGATGTTGCGGGGAGAAGATCGTACTCCGAGGCACTTCAAGCTGATGATTGCCCAGATCATACTCCACGCGGATTACTTCGCATACTCCACGCGGATTACTTCGGGGTCTCAGACCCTAAGATCCTGAGCCTGGCTGACGCAATAATTCCGGACGATATTCTCCCTCCGGAAGATTAAGCGGGGGATCACCGACAGGATGGTCATTTCTCTCGCAATACCGCCAACCAAACACTAGGCATCAGGCGCGCAACCAGGGCCCGTCCAGGTTGCGTGGGACCGGCGATTATGCCTTGGATGGCGCCAATACACTGACGTCATGGAGAAGGACTGGGAGTGCTGGTTGTACTTTCACGGACCTAACCGTTTTGAAAATGGGGTCTACGCAACGGGGGATCGTCGAGAACATAGCCGCTCCAGCAGCACTGCGGGGGGTTGCCGCCTGCCTCAGCCGTCCACCGGCATAAGGCCTACGGTCAACCGCATGCCGGTCAATGCTCCTTGCGGCGGGCTCCGGTCCCCCCCCCCCCCCCCCCCCCCACTGGCCTGAAAGTACCATCGACCGTGGCGGATGGCCGAACCGTTCAGCAGGACTTATCCCCCATCAATGTTTCCTTTGACTCCAAGGTTCTATCGGGGCTCGCCACCCTGTCGTCTAACTCTACGGCGTTGGTCGGAATGGGTTTCCTGCGTAGCTTCTCAGTGGCCTTGATGGTATCGAGGCGAGCCGTTGCATTGATGGATGAAGATCTCCTGGATTCCTTGATGAAAGATACGAGTGCCAAGGCTTCATAGATAGCAACTAAAGAGTCAAGCCACGCCCACCGAGAGGACCAGACATCGTGAGCGTGAATTCGGGGGACCTTCACCAAATTTGGTGGAGGTCCCCTTTTAGTTTTGTTGAATCGCCAAGCCTTCCACATTCAAACAGGGGCAGTACCGGCGCGTGCGGTACCGTGACCGTTGCCGCCGTGCGTGCTATATTCCGGGAGTTCGGGGGTCCCGTGGCGGCCAATTGCAGGAAGTGGGTTACGGACCAAAGGACTTCAAACCCGCACGCCCGCGGGCAGGCAACGGACGGAAGAAAGGAAACCGCCATGCTCACTGTCGACGCCGATGCCCACGTGCTGGAGAATCCGCACACGTGGGACTTCCTGGAGGAGTCGGAAGAGGGCTTCCGGCCCGAGGTCGTCGTGTCGGAGCGGCAGTACACCAAGGCCGAGATGCGCGACAAGTGGGACCGGATGCCCAAGCGCGGGGCCGAGTACTGGTTCGTGGACGGTCGGCTGCAGCCCAAGAACCATAACGTCGGGCTGGACACCACTCCGGAAACGCGGGAGATGCGCGACGTGGAGGCAAGGCTCCGGCACATGGACGAGTTGGGGGTGGACGTCCAGGTGCTCTACCCGACCCTGTTCCTCCGTCCGGTGACCATGAAGCCGGCGGTGGAACTGGCGCTCTGCAGGAGCTACAATCGCTGGCTGGCCGGGCTCTGCGAGGGAACCAAGGGGCGTCTTCGCTGGATTGCGCTGCTGCCGTTCCTGACCATGGACAAGGCCCTGGCCGAGTTGGCCTCCGCCAGGGATGCCGGCGCCTGCGGCTTCATGATGCGCGGGCTGGAAGGCGAGAAGCAGCTCACCGACCCGTACTTCTTTCCGCTTTACGAGGAGGCCGCGAGGCTCGACCTGCCGGCCTGCGTTCACTCGGGCATCGCCAGCTTCACCTACCAGGACATGTTTCCGGCGACCGCCGGTTTCCGCCGCTTCAAGCTGGCGGTGGTGGGGGACTTCCACTCGCTGATCATGGAAGGCATCCCGGCGAAGTTCCCGGGCCTCAAGTTCGGCTTCATCGAGGTCAGCGCGCAGTGGCTGCCATACGTGATCCATGACCTCATGCGGCTCTCCGAGCGACAAGGGCTGGACTTTCCGGACGATGTGCTGCGGGAGAACCGGGTGTGGGTGGCCTGTCAGACCGACGACGACCTCGCCACCATCCTGCGGTACGGCGGCGAGGACAACCTCGTCATCGGCACCGACTACGGCCACGCCGACCGCTCCGCCGAGATCGAGGCTTTGCGCGTGCTCAGGAACAAGGGCGAGGTGGCGCCCCACATCATCGACAAGATCCTGGGGCAGAACGCCAAGAATCTTTATGGTCTGTGACGGCTGTCGGATTACGCTTCGCTAATCCGACTATGGTCTGTCCGTGCAGGGGCGACCGCCGGTCGCCCCTACGGGAGTACACCCGACAGTAGGTTCCTAGTCTCTCCGGAGGTATTCCAAATGGTCGAGAAGGACCTTGCGAACCTGACCATCAGCGACGTGGCCCCGAAGATCCGTGACGGCCAGGTCTCTCCGGTGGCGCTGACGGAGCTCCACCTGGAGCGGATCGAGCGGCTGAACCCGCTCCTGAGCGCATTTCTTACGCCCACTCCCGAGAGCGCGCTGGAGGAGGCGGCCGCGGCGGAGAAGGAGATCCGCTCCGGCAACTACCGCGGGCCGCTCCACGGCATTCCCGTTTCCATCAAGGACAACCTCGCCACCCGCGGGGTGCGCACCACCGCCGGCGCCAAGGCGCTGTCGGACAACACGCCGGACTTCGACGCCACGGTGGTGACCCGGTTGCGGGAGGCCGGCGCGATAAGCCTTGGCAAGACCAACATGCACGAGTGGGCCAAGGGCAGCCACGGCATCAACCCGTTCTACGGCACCCCCTGCAACCCCTGGGACCGGAACCGGATTCCCGGCGGCTCCAGCAGCGGCTCGGCGGTGGCGGTGGCGGCGGGCATGTGCATGGCCACCGTCGGCACCGACGCCGCGGGCTCGGTCAGGAATCCCGCCTCGCTGTGCGGCATCATCGGCCTGAAGCCCACCTATGGCCGCATCAGCGTGTTCGGCGGCGTGCCGGGCACCGGCGGTTACTCCACCAACCACTTCGGCCCGCTGACCCGCTCGGTGGCCGACTGCGCGGCGATGATGCAGGTCATTGCCGGGCACGACCCCCAGGACCCGCTCAGTTCGCGGGATCCGGTGCCGGACTACGCGGCGGCGCTGGGCTTGTCCGTGGAGGGCATGCGCGTGGGCATCCTGGAGGGATATTTCGAAAGGTTCGCCTCGAAGGAGGTCATGCAGGCCTTCTCCGGCGCCCTCGACCTTCTCCGTTCCCTGGGGATGACGGTGGAGGAGGTCACCGTTCCCCACATGGACCTGGTCCCCGCCGTGCAACTCTGCGCCAGCCGGGTGGAGAGCACCGCCGACGCCGAGTACTACCTGCGGAACCACGCCCGGGACTACAGCCCGAGCATGCTGTCCACGCAGATCCAGGCGCTGACGGTGTCCGGAGGGATGTACAACCAGTCCCAGCGCATCCGCCGGCTCATCTGCGACGGCTTCGACGAGGCGCTGGACCGGGTGGACGTGATCCTGTCCCCTACCTCGCCGGTGCCGGCGATTTCCATCGACGAGTCCATGAGCAGTTACGTCACCGTGGACGGCCGCAAGCAGCCGCTCCAGGGTCGCGACGGGAACTACCTGACACTGTGCACCATCCCCCACAACGTCAGCGGGCTGCCGTCGCTGAGCATCAACTGCGGTTTCTCGAACGACGGTGTGCCCATCGGCATGCAGATCGCGGGAGGAGCTTTTCGGGAGGATACCGTGCTCACGGTGGCCCATGCCTATGAACAGGCGTCGCCGTGGACGGGAAGAGCACCGGACCTGCCGTAAAACCCCGCATACCGGCAGCGCTTTCCCCCTCTCCCCTTGGGAGAGGGTCGGGGTGAGGGCCTCTGGCCCCAGAAAGGAGACAGACATGAACGGCTTCATCGACGCGGATACCCACATCGTCGAATCGGCGGACATCTGGGAGTACATGGACAAGGACATGTACGACCGCCGGCCGATCCTGCTCCAGGCTCCCACCGACACCGAGTACGCGAACTCCAACGCCTTCTGGCTCATCGACGGGCAGATCTATCCCAAGTCCGTGGGCAAGGGCAGCGCCCGGCTCAGCACCCCGGCGGAGCAGGAGCGGCAGTGGACCCGCCAGGACATCGACCTGGCGGTCCGGCAGTTGACCGATCCGCGAGCCCGGGTGGAGGCTCTTGACAAGCGTGGCGCGGACGCCGAGGTGATCTACTCGACTCTCTGGGGCGTCCGTCTCACCGAGGACGTGGACCTCGACGTGGCGCTGTGCCGCGCCTACAACCGCTGGATGGGCGACGTCTGGGCCCAGGGCGACAACCGCCTGCGCTGGACCGCCGTGTTCCCGCTGACCTCCATCGAGGAATCCATCAAGCAGTTGCACTACGCCAAGGAGCACGGCGCGGTGGGCGTGAACATGCGCGGCATCGAGGGCGACCGCTCACTGGCCGAGCCCTACTTCTTTCCGCTCTACGAGGAGGCGGCCCGGCTGGACTTCCCCATCTGCATCCACATCGGCGCGGGCTCGCCGGCCATCTCCAGCGTGTTCGACGTGCGCGTCAGCCATACGCTGCCGCACCTGCGCATGTTGCCGCTGATCGCCTTCCGCGACTTGGTGGCCAACCGGATCCCGCAGCAGTTTCCCGGCCTGCGGTTCGGCTACGTCGAGGCCAGCGCCTCCTGGGTGCCGTACCTGCTGCACCAGCTCAGGCGCACCAAGGCGGGCGACTCCCCGCCGGGACCCGAACTGTTCGAGGAGTGCCGCATGTGGGTCGTATGCGAGGTGGACGAAGACCTGCCGATGCTGCTCAACTACATCCACGAGGACCACATCATGATCGGCTCCGACTACGGCCATCTCGACCAGTCCTTCGAGGACAACGTCGCCGCCAAGCTCCGCGCTCGCGACGACATCCCCGCGCGGGTGGTGGAGAAGATCCTCTACGACAACCCGAAGGCCTTCTACAGCATGTAGCGGCGCATAGCGACCACGCCCTCCGACCCACTCTCCCAGAGGGAGAGGGGAAGAATTGGGCCTCTCCCTTTGGGAGAAGGCTAATCCGACCCCCTCTCCCTCTGGGAGAGGGTTGGGGTGAGGGTGCCCGGAGCAAACAGGGTGCCGGCACATGGGAGAGACAGGGCTGCCGGGCGGCCCTCACCCGGCCTTCGGCCACCCTCTCCCGGGGGGCGAGGGTTTGTATTTGACTACTCAGACAGACTCTTACGTAACCAGCATCGTCGGATGGAACATGTCCTCGGGCCGGAACCGCTCCCGGGTGAGGCCCTGCTGCTGGGCGTACTCCAGCATCTTGTCGACCTCGGCCCGCGTTTCCCTGAAACCCCAGCGGTAGGGGTCTTCTCCCGCTGCCTCGCGCTCTTCTTCCCACAACGCCCGGTACCAGAGGCCGGTCTGGTGGACGCGTTGCCATTCCAGCCACTGGTAGCAGCGGCGCTTGGACTCCTGCCAGGCGTCGAACATGCTGCGGGCCACCCAGGGGTGGCGCTCCAGCACCGAGTCCCGGATCAGCAGGGTGTGCTGGATGGGAAAGAAGCCGGTTCTGCGGTAGTACTCGCGCTCACGCCGGGCGTAGTCGGGAAACAGGAAGTCTACCCGCGGGCGATCCTCTGGAGCCAGGGTGGCGGTGGTGATCATGGCGTCGATGGCACCGGTCAGAAGCATCTGTCGCAGTTCACCGTATCCTTCCACCACCTCCAGCTTGAGCCAGTCGGGCGGCGACCACTCGTGAGGGTTCTCCGGCGGCCGTCCCGCCACCCAGGTGATGGACTCGAGGTCGACGCCGTGCTCCTCCGCGAGGATGCCCCGAGCCCACAGGGCGGTGGTGGTGAACCAGCTCTGGATGCCCACCCGCTTGCCGTTTAGGTCCGCGGGCTCGGTGATGCCGGCGCTCGTGTTGACGTAGATGTAGGAGTGCCGGAACATCCGCTTGACGAATACGGGGATGGCGGTGAAGCCCAGGGTCTTGAAGGGCAGGTCGACGATGTAGCGCCCGGTGAAGAACTCGGCCACGTCGAAGCGGCCCTCGTGGCCGCCGAAGTGGCGGTTCACGTCATCGGCGTCCACGTGGACCCGGAGGTCGATGCCCTCCGGCTTAACCGCTCCCTCGATCAATGCCCGGGCGCGGTCGTAGGGAGCGCAGATCATGCTCAGTTCGAGCGGCATGGTAATAGAACGACACCTTGAGTTTTTCGGTTGCTTGTCATTTCATGTCGAAATAGTCAACGTACATCGTGTGCGAACGGAGGGTTTCGGCATGGGAGAGGGTACTCTCAGGATCAAGGCCACCGGCGTCGACCACGTGGTGGTGCACGTGGAGGACGTGTCGCGGGCCAGGCAGTTCTATGTGGACCTCCTCGGCATGGAGGTGGCCCACGAACACGACGGCCGGGTCTTCCTGCGGTGCGGACAGCAGCAGGTGGGGCTGTTCGAAGGCCGCCGGCCGGCGTCCGAGTCCGCCGGGCGCGATCTCAACCATATCGCGCTTCAGGTGGAGTCGGGCAGCTACGAGGAGGTGAAGGCCGCCCTCGAAGCGGCGGGGATCGCCGTGAGCGGGCGGAAGGGTGATCCGCGCTGCATCTACGTTCGGGACCCGGACGGTCACATGATTCAGATCCTTGCACCGCGGACATGATACACTGTTGTCGACTGGAAGAGAGCAGGTGCGATGCAATACAGGATGCTGGGTAGGACGGGGCTTCGGGTCTCGGAGATCGGTTTCGGCTGCGGCAACGTCGGCGGCCTGATGACCCGGGACGGCCATGACGAGCAGCTCCATGCGGTGCGGCACGCGCTCTCCCTGGGTATCAACTACTTCGACACGGCCAGGGCCTACGGGGAGGGCAAGTCGGAAACGAACCTCGGCCGGGTGCTGGACGAGATCGGCGAGGAGATCGTGCTCTCCACCAAGGTCCGCCTCGAATCCGACGCCCTCGGGGACATCGCCTCGGCCACCGTCGCCCACGCCGACCAGGGGCTTGCCCGCCTGGGACGCGACTCGGTGGACCTGATGCAGCTCCACACCCGGCTCGTCAACAGGCGGGAGGACGGGCGCTTCGGCATGACGCCGGCCGAGGTGCTGGGGCCGGGGGGTGTCATCGAAGGATTCAAGCGGCTGCGCGACTGGGGACGGGTCGGATTTTTCGGGTTCACCGGCCTGGGCGACGTCGAGGCCATTGACGCGCTGGTGGACAGCGGCGAGTTCGATTCCTTCCAGGCCTACTACAACCTGCTCAATCCCAGCGCCGGCCGGTCCGTGCCCGATGGTTTCAGCGCCCTCAACTACCGCCGTGTCATCGACCGGGCCGCCGCTCAGGGCATGGGGGTCGTGGTAATACGGGTGCTGGCCGCGGGGGTCTTGAGTCCGACTCCGGAGTCAGGCGGCGGCACCAGCCGCGAGCCGCTCTCCGCGGGATCCGACTACGAGCTTGACGTGGCGCGGGCCCACAAACTGGGCTTTCTCAAGGACCACGGGTTGGAGTCACTTCCTCAAGCGGCCATACGCTTCGCGCTCATGAAGCCCGAGGTCGGCACCGTCCTCGTGGGGTTTTCCAACAATGCCCAGATCGACGAGGCCGTCGCGTGCTCCGGCGCTGGCCCTCTGCCGGAGGCGGCCATGGCCGGACTACGGGAGATCTGGGACAACGACTTCAGGAGCCGATAGCGACCCTGCTCTACCGTGGACCCCGCAGGGCGACCAGCCGATAGCGACCCTGCTCCATCGGGGATCCCGTAGGGGCGACCGGCGGTCGCCCCCGCCATCGCCACCATCCGATGGTTCGGACAGCTCCTACCGCCCCTCGGCGATCCGCTTCACGTGCTCCTGCACCACCTCCCTCGGGCACAGCGCGATGAAGCCCTTGGCTCCCAGGAAGAGCAGCAGGATGTCGTCCACGTGCCCCAGGGCGGGGAGCAAGTCGGGCATCAGGTCGGTGGGAAGGATCAGGTAGGCGAACACGCTCAACGCCAGCAGCTTGGCCTTGAAGCCGACCCGCGGGTCCTTGAACAGGCGCCAGAACAGCTTGCCGAAGCTGGGCAGGTGCTGCACCAGCCCCAGGAGGCGCCGGGGGCCGAGGCGCAGGAGATAGAAGAGGGAGCCGAACCGGATCATGGCGCCTCGGGCGGCTGGGCCGCAGCCGGTACCGTCGCGGCGCGCCGGAAGAGGCTGCCGTGGTCGCCCGCCAGCAGCGCCGTGCCGTTCCTCACGGCCACCGCGGTGAGCCGGTCCGTCGTCCCCAGCCGCTTCCGTTGCCATCGCTCGCCGTTCCAGCCGAAAACCGCCCCGGCCTCTCCCACCGCCCAACAATCGGTGCGGGAGGCGCAGGCGATGGCGCGCAGACGGAAGAGGGCCGCCGGAACTTCCGCCTTCGTCCAGGCGGCGCCGTCATACGCGAACAGGGCGCCATGGTCCCCTACCGCCCAGCCGAAGTCGTCGCCGACCACGGCCAGATCGTACATGCGCGGGACGTCCTTCATGTCGGCCTTCTTCCAGTCCTTGCCGTCCCAGCGGGCGAAGAAGCCGTCTCCCACCATCCAGCCGGCGCGCCGAGAGGAGAATTGCATGGCGTGAATGCGTGCCGTTTCCACCGGGCTCCTGGCGTCGCGCCACTTGCCGCCGTCCCACTCGATGAGGCGCCCGTCGCGGGTGCCGGCGAAGCAGCGGTCGGGCGCGGCGCAGCCGGCGCCCCACAGCCGTCCCTGGGACGGCTTGCGCCAGGACAGGGGATTGTCCAGCCGGGTCCAGGCCTTGCCGTCGTAGTGGAGCGACAAGGCGTCGTCGCCGAAGACCCAGACATCGTCGGCGGCGTTCACCACGAACTTCCGCGGGCTCACCTTGGCCGGGTGGTCGACGGAGTTGAGGCGCGCACCGTCCCAGTGCAGCAGGCGCCCGTCAGCGGTGCCGAGGTAGGCGTTGTCGCGGTCGAGGACAGCGAGGGCGTTGACGTCGGGCGGCGGCTTCTTGCGGACGGCGGGAGCGTTCCAGGAAAGCTTCTCCCAGGCCGCGCCCGGCGCGGGCGAGGAGAGACTCGCGGCGATCAAGAGCAAGGCGCCGTATGTCAGGGTGCCTCGCGGCATGGGTCAGTCGGAGCGGTCGGCCGAGGCGTTCCAGATATCGAGGAGCTGCCGGGAATCCACCACGTCGGCGAAACGTTCCATGCGCCGGAGCGCGTCGTGGTGGGCGTTCTCCCGGTTGGTTCCGACACAGTCCCGCACCACGATCATGGAATAGCCGCGGTAGTACCCGTCCCGGACGCTGCCCTCGACGCCGGCGTCGGTGCGGCAGCCGACGACCACCACGGTGTCCCTGTTCCAGTTGCCCAGCAACTGCTCGAACTCCGTGCCGAGGAAGATGGTGGGGCGGTGCTTCTCGATGAGGACGTCGTCGTCCTCGGGCTTGAAGGGCTCGATGAGCTGCCAGCCGAAGCTCCCGCGGGTGCGGCGCGGTCCGAGCTCGCCCGGATGGCTGACGCCCTGGTCCTTCATGGCACGGCGGATCATGGCGGGGGCCTCGTCGCGCCACGGGTAGGGGGTGGCGAAGGCGTAGACCACCCGGACCCCGGCGCGCTTGGCCGCGGCGATGAGGGGAGGCGTCGTGCGCAGGAACTCGTCCTTGTTGAACGAGCTGCCGGCCTGGTCGTTCTGCATGTCCCACACCAGCAGGACGGCCCTGCGGGGATCGGCGACCTCGTCGAGGGTTGTCGGGATGGCTCTGCCTTCGAATTCGATCATGGTTTCGAGAGATGGTACCGCCACGGCCCGTTTTTGACAACGCCCAGGGTTCGCGCTACTTGTACGTTTCGGGGCGTTTCGCCTCCCGGGGAGAACACCGATGGATTCTCGCGACGACATTCAGGCTTCGGTGCGCATCAGCGGCGACAGGGGCGCGGGCAGGGAGGACAACTCCTTCCGCGCCCGTGATCCCCTGACGGTGGTGATCTTCGGGGCCTCGGGCGACTTGAGCAAGCGCAAGCTGATCCCGGCGCTGTACCATCTCGAGCAGGAGGGCTACCTGCCGGAACGGTACGCGGTGGTGGGCTTCTCGCGCACGGAGATGAGCGACGAGGCGTACCGCGAGCGCATGATCGGCGAGATGCGCCAGGACTTCGGCGACGTGGACGCCGGCAGCCCGTTGTTCCAGGCGCTCCACTACCAGCCGGGCAACAACACCGACGTGGAGTCGTTCCAGAAGCTCAAGGCACGCCTGGACGAGCTCGATGCCGAGCGGGATCTCCCCGGGAACCGGCTGTTCTATCTCTCGGTGGCCCCCGAGTTCTTCACGCCCATCATTTACAACCTCCAGGCCGCGGGCCTGATCCGCGACCCCGACGAGGAGCAGTGGTCGCACGTCATCATCGAGAAGCCCTTCGGACACGATCTCAAGAGCGCCCGGGAGATGAACGACGAGGTTACGGGCATCCTCGACGAGAGCCAGATCTACCGGATCGACCACTACCTGGGAAAGGAAACCGTTCAGAACATCCTGAGCTTCCGTTTCGGCAACGCCATCTTCGAGCCGCTGTTCAACCAGAAGTACGTGGAGAACGTCCAGATCACGGTGGCCGAGACCTTGGGCATGGAGGGCCGCCGGGGGGCGTTCTACGACAAGGCCGGGGCGCTCAGGGACATCGTGCAGAACCACATGCTGCAACTGCTGTGCCTCATCGCCATGGAGCCGCCGGCGGCGGTGGAGCCGGTATCCATCCGCGACGAGAAGGTCAAGCTCCTGCGGGCGCTGGTGCCCTACGCCACCCCCGAGGAGGTGCACGCGAACACGGTGCGCGGCCAGTACGGGTTCGGCGAGCTCAAGGGGGAGGTGGTCAAGGGCTTCCGGCAGGAGGACGGGGTGGACGAGCTGTCGGTCACCGAGAGCTACGTCGCTCTGCGCGCCAAGATCGACAACTGGCGCTGGGCCGGGGTGCCGTTCCTGCTGCGCACCGGCAAGCGGCTGCGCAACCGGGTGTCCGAGATCGCGGTGCAGTTCAGGCATCCGCCGTTGCGCCTGTTCCACGATTCGGCGGCGACGGACGGCCTCGCCATGGCCGCGGCCAGCGCCAACGTGCTCATCCTGAGGATCCAGCCCAAGGAGGGCATCAGCCTCTCCTTCGCCTGCAAGCGCCCCGGGATGCAGATCAACCTGGCGCGGGTCAACATGGACTTCGTCTACGAGGCGTTCGAGCAGCGCTCCCCCGAGGCCTACGAGCGGCTGCTGCTCGATGCCATGCGCGGCGACGCGTCGCTGTTCACCCGCTCCGACGAGGTGGACTACGCGTGGCGTTTCACGGACTCGATCCTGTCGGGATGGGACAAGCTGCCGGCGCCCCGTTTCCCCAACTACTATCCCTTCACCGACGGCCCGGACGAGGCCGACCGGCTGCTGCAGGACAGCAGCACGGGGTGGCGCCAGCTCAACCAGATGGGCATCGCGGAGGTGGGGCGGTAGGGGTCGGCCGGCCGGTAATCAACCATGTCGAAGTCAGGGATGACGGAACTGCTGTCGCGCTTTCGTGACGGCACCTTCGAGGTGGACGGTTCCACGGTCCACTACCTGGAGAGCGGCGACCCGAGCGAGGAGACCTGCGTCTTCATCCACGGCAACCGGGACCATTGCCACAGTTGGGACTTCCTGTGGGAGTCCTTCGACAAGGCGGGTTTCACCCTGCCCCACGTGGTGTCCCTGGACCTTCGGGGTCACGGCGACAGCGGCTGGGTCGGCCGGGAACGGGGTTACCGGCACGAAGACTTCGTCCTGGACGTGGTGGGGTTGCTCCGGCACCTGAAGAAGGACGCCGTTACGGTGGTGGCCCATTCCCTGGGCGGCAGCATGGCGGTGGTGTTCGCCGGCGCCCTGCCGGAGAAGGTCAAGCGGCTGGCGATCATCGAGGCCGCGGGCCCCTACGGCCGGACCGAGCAGGAGGCGCCGGAGCTGTTCGGGCGCTGGACCAAGGACGACGGTTCCGACACGATACTGACCTACTACGCCACCGTGGGCCAGGCCGCCGACGCCATCGTGAGGCGTTTCCCGCTCGTTCCGAACCGGGCGGCCATGCACATGGCGCGCCACGGGACCCGCTTGACGCCCCACGGCTGGGTCTGGAAATACGATCCGCGCGCCCGCAACCCGTCGTACTCGTCGTTCTCCGAAACCCAGGTCAAAGCCTTTATCGAGCGCATCGATTGCCCGACGCTGCTGGTGTTCGGAGCCGACTCGGGCTACAAGGAGTCGCCCCGCTACAACCGGGTCGACTATTTCAGGAACAAGACGCTGGTGGAGATTCCCGGGACCGGGCATCACGTGCAACAGGAGAGACCCGACGAGCTCGCCGCGGTGCTGATCCCGTTTCTGAGCAACCACGGCTGATCGCGGCAAGTCCGTTGTCGGGATCCGTCATTCCGGTGAAAGCCGGGATACAGGTGGGGCGGAGGCGGCACTTCAAGGAGGAAAGATTCATGGATTTCGCACTACCCGAAGAATTGCAGATGCTTCAGGACACCGTCCGGAAGTTCGTCGACCAGGAGCTCATCCCGGTGGAGATGGAGTGCCGGGACGGCGTGACGCTCAAGCCCGAGTACCGCGAGCGCTTCGAGGCCAAGACCCGGGAGATGGGCCTTTGGATGCTCGACGTGCCGGAGGACTTCGGCGGCGCCGGCCTGAGCCTTTTGGCCCAGGTCATCATCTGGGCGGAGGTGGCCCGCTCCGTGGCGATCCCTTCGCGAGGCCGCAGCATCTTCGGCCCGGAAGTGCGGCCGGTGCTCTACGCCATGAACGAGGAGCAGAAGGATCGCTACCTCTACCCGCTGCTGCGGGACGAGAAGCGCGCCTGCTTCGCCCAGACCGAGCCCGACGCCGGCTCCGATCCGGGCTCCATGCGCACCCGCGCCGTCCGCGACGGCGACGAGTACGTGATCAACGGCGTCAAGCGCTTCATCACCGAGGCGGACGAGGCCGACTTCGCGCAGGTGATGGTGGCCACCGATCCCGAGAAGGGCTCCCACGGCGGCATCTCCTGCATCCTGGTGGACATGGACAACCCGGGCGTGAAGATCACCGCCAAGTACAAGACCATGATGGGCTACGAGCCGTGCGAGATCGTGTTCGACGACTGCCGGGTGCCGGCGGCGAACATGATCGGCGAGGAAGGCGAGGGCTTCAAGCTCGGGCAGAAGTGGCTCGGCATCGGCCGCCTCAAGCACGGCGGCCGCGCCATCGGCGTGGCCCGCCGCGCCATCGAGATGGGCGCCGCGTACGCCAAGCAGCGCGTCACCTTCGGCAAGCCGCTGGCCGAGCGCCAAGCCATCCAGTTCAAGCTCGCCGACTCCTACACCGAGCTCCACGCCGCCACGCTCATGGTCTACCACGCGGCCTGGAAGTACGACCAGGGCGAGGACATGCGCAACGAGGGCTACATGGTCAAGGTGTTCGCCGACGAGATGTCCTTCC
This sequence comes from uncultured Binatia bacterium (SeqCode), assembly GCA_965204505.1. Classification (GTDB taxonomy): domain Bacteria; phylum Desulfobacterota; class Binatia; order UBA9968; family JAJDTQ01; genus JAJDTQ01. The sequence goes on along the minus strand of CBDBFB010000003.1, from coordinate 641,513 downwards.
GGGTGGTGGACCGGGTGTTGCAGATCCACGGCGGCGTCGGACTGACCACCGACCTCCCCATCGAGCTGTGGTTCCGCGACCAGCGCAGCCGGCTCATCACCGAGGGCGCCTCCGAGGTCATGCGCATGGTCATCGCGCGGCATGTGCTGCGGGAGTTCGGCAACTAGGAGCCTGCGCGGCGGCGGACTCCCGTAGGGGCGACCGGCCGGTCGCCCCTACCACGGATCGACTACTCGGACAGGACACTAGGTCCCTGATCACGCTTTGCAGGGTGTCCGGAGATTTGGAGATGCAGGGGCTTCATGCTATAAACTCCTGATTCAGCGAGGTCTACGATGAAACCGGACATTCATCCCGAATACAGGGTTGTCAGCGTGGTTTGCGCCTGCGGCTACACCTTCGACGTGCGCTCCACCGCCAAGTCCATCCATACCGAGATCTGCTCCAACTGCCACCCCTTCTACACCGGCAAGCAGAAGCTCCTCGACACTGCCGGCCGGGTCGAGAAGTTCAAGAGGAGATACGGTATCAAGGACTGAGGGAATGTTCCTGACCGGCTCTTTCGGCAAAGGGGCAAAGGGTGGCTCGGATTCCCTTTGCCCCTTTGCTTTTTTTGTACGGACAAGACCGTGAGCATGCTGGAGAAACTGGCCGAGGTAGAAAGCCGCTACGACGAGCTGGAGGACCTGCTGGCGGACCCCAAGCTGTTGGAGGACCGCAAGGAGTACTCCCGGGTCGCCAAGGAGCGGGCGGACCTGGCCGAGGTGGTGACTTGCTACCGCGAGTGGCGCCGGCTCGACCAGGAGGTCCGGGACAGCCGCGAGCTTCTGGACGACGGGGATCCGGAGGTCCAGGAACTGGCCGCGGAGGAGCTCGCCGGGTTGAAGGAGAGGCAGGAGGCGTTGGAACAGCAGCTCAGGATCCTGCTGCTGCCCAAGGACCCCAACGACGGCAAGAACGTCCTGCTGGAGATCCGCGCGGGTACGGGCGGGGAGGAGGCATCGCTCTTCAGCGCGGACCTCTTCCGCATGTACAGCCGCTACGCGGAGGAGAAGGGCTGGAAGGTGGAGGTGCTGAACTCCAATCCCACCGGCCTGGGCGGGTTCAAGGAGATCATCGCGCTCATCGAAGGGCAGGGGGCCTACAGCCAGCTCAAATTCGAAGGCGGCGTGCACCGGGTCCAGCGGGTGCCGGTGACCGAGACCTCCGGCCGTATCCATACCTCAGCGGTGACCGTCGCGGTGCTGCCGGAGGCCGACGACGTCGACGTGGACATCGATCCCAGGGAACTTCGCGTCGACGTGTTCCGCTCTTCCGGTCCCGGCGGACAGAGCGTGAACACCACCGACTCCGCGGTGCGCATGACCCACGTGCCCACCGGCATCGTGGTCTCATGCCAGGACGAGAAGTCGCAGCACAAGAACAAGGCCAAGGCCCTCAAGATCCTGCGCGCCCGGCTCCTGGAGAAGAACCAGGAGGCGCAGCGCTCGGAGATCGCGGCCTCGCGAAAGCTCATGGTGGGGAGCGGCGACCGCAGCGAGCGCATCCGCACCTATAACTTCCCCCAGGGTCGCGTGACCGACCATCGCATCAACCTGACGCTCTACAAGCTGGACCAGGTCATGGACGGCGGCGTCAAGGACCTGATCGACGGTCTGATCACGTACCACCAGGCGGAAGCGCTCCAGGCCACGGCGTGATCCGATGGAATCTCAAACGACAGGCAACGTCACGGACGTCCTGAGGCGCGCCACCGGCAGGCTCCGGCAGGCCGGTGTGGGTATCCCCCGGCTCGACGCGGAGCTGCTCCTGATGGAAACACTCGGGTGGTCGAGGGAGGATCTTTACCGGGACCCCGAGCGCGAGTTGCGGGAGTCCCAAGCGGAACGGTTCGAGGGCCTGGTTTCCCGACGGCTCCGGGCCGAGCCCGTGGCCTACATGACCGGGACGCGGGAGTTCTGGTCCCTGGATTTCCGGGTGACGCCGGACGTGCTCATTCCACGGCCGGAGACCGAGCACCTGGTGGAGGCGGTGCTGGAGTTCCTGGCTTCGCGCACGGGGCCGTGCCGGGTGCTGGAGATCGGCACCGGCAGCGGCGCCATCGCGGTCTGTCTGGCCAGGGAATGTGCCGAGGCGGAGATCTGGGCCACGGACGTTTCCGCACCGGCGTTGGATGTCGCCCGTGACAACGCGTCGCGGCATGGCGTCGAAGGGAAGATCCGGTGGCTGCGGGGTGACCTGTTCGCCCCGGTGCACGGGTTGACCGAACGGTTCGAGGTGCTGGTGTCGAATCCGCCCTACGTTCCCAGCGGCGAGATCGGCGGCTTGCCGCGGGATGTGCGCGATTGGGAACCTGTACTGGCGCTGGACGGCGGCGCCGACGGCATGAGTTTTTACCGGCGGTTGGTGCGCGAGGGAGCGCGACACCTCCGCGAGGACGGATTGCTGGCCGTGGAGGTGGGAGCGGAGCAGGGCGGCGCGGTCTCCCGGTTGTTCGATGCCGAGGCCGGGTTCCACCGGGTCCGGGTGCGGCGGGACTACGCCGGGCTTCCCCGGGTGGTGACGGCGGAACGGATGCCGGCGGGCAGGGTCTGATACGGGGAACGGGGTCGAGGGTCTTGGACAGCATCGTCATCGAGGGCGGAACGGTTCTGGAGGGCGCGGTGCCTCTCGGAGGGTCGAAGAACGCGGCTCTTCCGGTGCTCGTTTCGTGCCTTCTGACCGCGGACAAGTGCTCCTACAGCAGGGTGCCGGCGCTCCGTGACGTCAGGACCACCCTGCGGTTGCTGTCGCGCCTAGGGGTGACCATCGAGCGCGACGTGGTGGCCGACGGACGCCTGGAGCTTACCGCGGACAAGGTCCATGAGCGTGAGGCGCCCTATGACCTGGTCAAGACCATGCGCGCCTCGTTTCTGGTGCTGGGGCCGCTGCTGGCGCGCTTCGGCGAAGCCCGCGTGTCGACGCCCGGCGGCTGCGCCATCGGTTCGCGGCCGGTGGACCTGCACCTCCAGGGGCTGGAGCGCATGGGCGCGGTCATAAGCCAGGACCACGGCTACGTCGACGCCCGGGCCAGGAAGCTCCGGGGCGCCGCGATCCCGCTCGCGTTTCCCTCCGTGGGCGCCACCGAGAACCTCATGATGGCGGCGACCCTGGCGCGCGGCGAGACGGTCATCCGCAACGCCGCCCAGGAGCCGGAGATCGCGGAGTTGGCCGCCGTCCTGACGGAGATGGGCGCCCGGGTGAGCGGCGCGGGCGGCGAGGTCATCCGGATCGAAGGGGTGGACGAGCTTCACGGCGTGTCGCACGAGATGAGCCCGGACCGCATCGAGACCGGCACGTTCATGGTGGGCGCGGCGCTCACCGGCGGCGACGTGCTGATCGAGGATGCCCGGGCCGAAGACCTTGAAGCGTTCACCGCGAAGCTGCGGGAGGCCGGGGCGCGGGTGGAAAGGGAAGCGGGCGGGGTGCGGGTGACGGGCAATGGAAGGGCTCGCGGCACCGACGTGGCCACGCTCCCGTATCCGGGTTTTCCCACGGACCTGCAGGCGCAGATGATGGTGTTGATGGCGGTCTCGGACGGCGCCAGCGTCATCACCGAGAACATCTTCGAGAACCGGTTCATGCACGTCCAGGAACTGAACCGGATGGGCGCCCGTATCACCCTCGACGGCAACCGTGCCACGGTCCGGGGGGTGGCGGAACTCTCCGGCGCGCCGGTGATGGCCACGGACCTGCGGGCGAGCGTCTCCCTGGTGCTGGCGGGCCTGGTGGCCAGGGGCGTGACCGAGGTGTCGCGGGTGTACCACCTGGACCGGGGGTACGAGGACATCGAAGGCAAGCTCGCCCGCCTGGGCGCCGACATACGAAGGGTGGACCGTGACGATTGACATCGTGAAGACCACGGATCCCGGTTTCAGGAAGACCCTGGACCGGATCCTGCAGCGGCGCGGCGAGATCGAGCGGGACGTCGAGGCGCGGGTGGCGGAGATCATCGAGAACGTGCGCCGGCACGGGGACAGGGCGCTGGTGCGCTACGCCAAGTCCTTCGACGGCATCACCCTCAAGCGGTCCCGCATCGAGGTGTCGGCGGAGGAGATGGACCGAGCGTACGGGTCCGTTTCCAGGGAGGATTTCCGGGCACTGCGCCTGGCGGCGGCGCGCATCAAGCGGTTTCACCGCCGGCAGTTGGAGAAGAGCTGGCGCTACAGCGACCCCCTGGGGCTGGAGCTGGGCCAGCGCATCACCCCGGTGGAGCGGGCCGGCGCCTACGTGCCCGGCGGCAAGGCCGCCTATCCGTCCACGGTGCTCATGACGGTGGTCCCGGCGGTGGCGGCGGGGGTCCGGGAAGTGATGGTCACGACCCCGGTCCAGGCGGAGGCCGCGCTGGTGCTGGCGGCCGCGCGCGTGGCCGGCACCCACCGGGTCTTTCGCGTGGGCGGCGCTCAGGCCGTGGCGGCGCTGGCCTACGGCACCGAGACCATCCCGCGGGTGGACAAGATCGTGGGACCGGGCAACGTCTACGTGGCGGCGGCCAAGCGGCTGGTGTTCGGGCAGGTGGACATCGACTCCATCGCCGGCCCCAGCGAGGTGCTGCTGCTGGTGGACGGCTCGGCCGATCCCCGCTACGTGGCCGCGGACATGCTGTCCCAGGCGGAGCACGACGAGCTGGCGGCGGCGCTGTGCGTCACCCCGTCCATGGCAACGGCCCGGAAGGTGCAGGCGGCCATCGCGGAACAGCTCAAGAGCACCCGGCGGCAGGCCATCACCCTGGGGGCGCTGCGGCGCTTCGGCACCATCATGGTGTCGCGTTCGCTCAAGGAAGCGGTGGACATCACCAACGCCGTGGCGCCCGAGCACGTACAGATCATGGTGCGACAGCCGGAGAAGTGCGTGGACGCGGTGCGCAACGCCGGCGCGATCTTCGTCGGCGCCTACGCCACACCGCCCCTGAGCGACTACGTCGCCGGCCCCAATCACGTGCTTCCGACGGGCGGGAGCGCGCGCTTCTTTTCGCCCCTGGGCGCCTACGACTTCGTCAAGCGCACCAGCATCGTGCGCGCCGGGGCCGCGGGATTCGCCGCGCTGGCGCCGGCCGTCATCCACCTGGCGCGCCGGGAAGGGTTGCACGAGCACGCCCGGGCCATGGAGGTGCGGCTGGGGACGAGTTGAGAGCAGGTCACGGGCCAGTGGAGGCGACTGTCGTAAATACCCTCTGTTCGCTCTGAGCACTTCGACAGGATCAGGACAGGTGCAGCGGAGCGAAGCATGACACCCTCCGTTCGCCCTGAGCGTAACGGAGCGAAGTCGAAGGGCGCCTCACACGGTTAGGAGAGACAGATGGGACGAACTGCAACGGTTCACCGCGAAACCAAGGAGACGGACATCACCACCGTCGTCGATATCGACGGCAAGGGCCAGGCTCGGGTGAGCACCGGCATCCCCTTCTTCGACCACATGCTGGAGATCTTCACCCGCCACGGCCTGTTCGATGTCTCGATCAAGGCGGTAGGGGATCTCGATGTGGACTACCACCACACGGTGGAGGACGTCGGGCTCACCCTGGGCCAGGCGTTCAAGGACGCGCTGGGGGACAAGCACGGCATCCGCCGGTTCGGCGAGGCCACGGTGCCGCTGGACGAGGCGCTGGCGCGGGTGGTGGTGGACCTGAGCGGGCGGCCGTACCTGGCCTACCGGGTCAAGATCCGCGGCGGACGGGTGGGGACCTTCGATACCGACCTGCCGCACGAGTTCTACCAGGCGTTCGTCAACCAGTTGGGAATGAACCTGCACATGGACGTACAGCACGGCGAGAACCCGCACCACGTCATCGAGGCGTGCTTCAAGGGATTCGCTCGCGCCATGGACCGGGCTACGGGGCTGGATGAGCGGATCGAGGGGGTGCTTTCCACGAAAGGGAGCCTGTAGGGACGGGTTTCGAAGGCGCCTGCGCGGCGCCTTCGGTCATCTCCGTCCCTCCGTCACTCCCGCGAAACAGGCTGTGACAAAACTGCGGTTGGATATGGAATGGCAGGGACGCCCCGCATCGTCATTCCGGCGAAAGCCGGAATCCAGGGGGTGGGAGGGGCAAACCGGAGAGTGATCCCCCGCGCCGCCCTTCCTGGATTCCGGCCCCGTATCGGGGTACGGGGCATGCTTTCGCCGGAATGACGATAGCAGGCGTCGGTGCCATGTCTGCAACCACGGAGAGTATTGTCACAGCCTGGAAAGCGGGAATCCAGGGGCGGAGGGGGGGAGCCTGGAGGAATCAAAGTGATCGCGGTCGTCGACTACGGCATGGGTAATTTGCGGAGCGTGCAGAAGGGGATCGAGCGGGTGGGCTTCGAGGCGGAGGTAACACGGGACCCCGGCCGCATTTCCGACGCCCGTGGGGTGGTGCTGCCGGGCGTGGGGGCGTTTCACGCCTGCATGGAGAATCTTCGGCGTTTCGGGCTGGTGGATGTGGTCCGCGACGTGGTGCGCCGGAAACGGCCGTTTCTGGGTATCTGCCTGGGGTTGCAGTTGCTGTTCGACGAGAGCGAGGAGTTCGGCGGGCCGGAAGGTCTCGGGCTGGTGCCGGGGAAGGTCCTGGGATTCACCGCCTCAGAGGATCTCAAGGTGCCGCACATGGGCTGGAACGCCATCGAGATCCGCAAGCCCACGCGTTTTCTGGAGGGCATCGAAGACGCCGCGCAGGTGTACTTCGTGCACTCGTTCTACGCGGCGCCCGCGGACGAGTCCGTGGTGGCTACGGTCACCGCCCACGGGACGCCCTTCGTTTCCAGCATCGCGACCGACCACCTCTTCGCGTGCCAGTTCCATCCCGAGAAGAGCCAGGCCATCGGCCTGCGTATCCTCGAGAACTTCGGGCGCTTTGCCGAGAACGGGGCCGCGGCGTGACTGGCACCGAGTGCCTCGTCCGCGGGTGTGGCTTGGTGCGGACGGATTTGAAACCCGCCCCTACACGGCGCCATCGGACGTCGCGGACGAGGAGAAGCCCGGCGACATGCTGATCATACCTGCCATCGACATCAAGGACGGGCGCTGCGTGCGCCTGTACCAGGGCGACATGGACCGGGAGACGGTGTACTACCAGCGGCCCCTGGATGCGGCCCACCACCTGGTGGAAGAGGGCGCCCGGATGATTCACGTGGTGGACCTCAACGGCGCGGTGGAGGGCCATCCGGTCCACCTGGACGAGCTGGCCGCCATCTGCGCCGAATCCGGCGTGGCGGTGGAGGTGGGTGGAGGGTTGAGGACCCTCGAAGCGGTGGAAGATGCCATGGGCGCGGGCGTGGACCGGGTGGTCATCGGCACCAAGGCGTACGAGGACCAGGATTTTTTGCGGGCGGCGTGCAAACGGTTTCCCGGCCGGGTGGTGGTGGGCATCGACGCGCGGGAGGGGAGGGTGGCGGTGCGGGGTTGGCGCGCCGACACCGCGATGGATGCCGTGGAGTTGGCGCAACGGTGCGAGGGAGACGGCGCCGCGCGGATCATCTACACCGACATCAGCCGCGACGGCACGGGGTCCGGCGTCAACGCAGAGCAGACCGTCCGGTTGGCCCGGGCCGTGGGCGTCCCGGTCATCGCTTCCGGCGGCGTCGGTTCGCTGGACGACATCCGCGCGCTGGCCAATCATGCGGGTGAAGGCATCGAGGGGGTTATCGTGGGCCGGGCACTCTACAACGGCGCCTTTTCACTTGCCGAAGCCATGGCGGCGACTGGAGGAGACGATGCTCACTAAGCGCATCATCCCGTGTCTCGACGTCGATGCCGGCCGGGTAGTGAAGGGAATCCGCTTCGTGGAGATCCGCGACGCCGGCGATCCGGTGGAGGTGGCCCGGGCCTATGACGCGGCCGGCGCCGACGAGCTCTGCTTCCTGGACATCACCGCCTCCCACGAGCAGCGCGGCATCATCCTGGACGTGGTGGCGCGGACCGCCGATGAGATCTTCATGCCCCTGACCGTGGGCGGCGGCATCCGCGAGAACGCCGACATCCGCAGGCTGCTCAAGGCCGGCGCCGACAAGGTTTCCATCAACACCGCCGCGGTGGCGCGCCCCGAGTTCGTGCGCGAAGCGGCCGAAACTTTCGGCAGCCAGTGCATCGTGGTGGCCATCGACGCAAAACAGGTACAGGACCACTGGGAAGTATTCACCCACGGCGGCCGCAAGCCCACCGGCATCGACGCGTGCGACTGGGCCGAGCGCATGGCCGGGTACGGCGCCGGCGAGATCCTCCTCACCAGCATGGACCGCGACGGCACGAAGGACGGCTACGACCTGCCCCTGACCCGCGCCATCTCCGACCGCGTCACGATACCGGTCATCGCCTCCGGCGGGGTCGGCAATCCCGAGCACATCCACGACGGCTTCGCCGAAGGCCACGCCAGCGCCGCATTGGCCGCCTCCATCTTCCACTACGGCGAGTACACCATCGGCGAGTGCAAGCGCTATCTCGAGGAGCGGGGAATCCCGGTGCGGCCGATCGCCATCCCCTGATTCCCGCATCCCACACTGTGTCAAAACTGTGGTTGGATACGGAATGGCAGGGACGCCCCGTACCGTCATTCCGGCGAAAGCCGGAATCCAGGGGTCGGCGTGGAATCAGTCTCGTTTGTCCCTCCCACCCCTGGATTCCGGCTTTCGCCGGAATGACGATAACGGATGTTATGCCATGCCCATGACCACGGAAAGTTTTGACACAGCCTGATCCGCGGGATTGATGCATACGGCGAGTAGCGCCGTGCGACGCGTACCGTTCAGCCGCCGCTTTCCAGCTCGGTGAGAAACCGCTCCGCGTCGATGGCGGCCATGCAGCCGCTGCCGGCGGCGGTGACGGCTTGGCGGTAGATGCGGTCCTGGACGTCGCCGCAGGCGAAGACGCCCTCCAGCGTGGTCTTGGTGCCGTCGTGGGTCTTGATGTAGCCCAGCTCGTCCATCACCAGGGCGCCTTCGAAGAGCTGCGAGTTGGGCTGGTGGCCGATGGCGATGAAGACGCCGTCGCAGGCGAAGCTCTCGTCCTTGCCGGTCTTGAGGTTCTTCAGCGTGACGCCGGTGACGCCTCCGTCCTGGGGGTCGCCGTGGATGTCCTCCACGGTGGTGTCCCAGATGAAGTCGATCTTGGAATTGGCCCGGGCGCGGTCCTGCATGATCTTGGAGGCCCGGAGCTGGTCGCGGCGGTGTACGATGGAGACCTTGCTGGCGAACTTGGTGAGGAACGTGGCCTCCTCCATGGCGGTGTCGCCGCCGCCCACCACGATGAGCTCCTTGTCCTTGAAGAAGAAGCCGTCGCAGGTGGCGCAGGCGGAGACCCCGTGTCCCATGAAGCGGTTCTCGGCTTCGAGTCCCAGCAGCTTGGCGGTGGCGCCGGTGGCGATGATCAGGGCGTCGCAGGTGTAGCGCTCCTTGTCCGCCGTGAGCGCGATGGGCCGCGTGCCGAGCTCTACGGCGCTCACGTCCCCGAAAACGATCCTGGTGCCGAAGCGTTCCGCCTGCTTGCGGAACTGCTCCATCATGTCCGGACCCATGATGCCGTCCGGGAAGCCGGGGTAGTTCTCGACGTCGGTGGTGATGGTGAGCTGGCCGCCGGGCTGGGTGCCTTCCACCACCAGCGGCTCCAGGTTGGCCCGGGCCGTGTAGAGGGCGGCGGTGAGCCCGGCCGCCCCGGAACCGAGGATGATGACGCGATAATGAGTCTGGTCTGCCATGATTGCGTTCATACCATACGGGCCGTCTCCCTTGTAGGTAGAGGGCGCCGTTCCTCTTTGCTTTCCCGGTTGCGGAAGATACACTGGCGCGCAACTGCGGGTGGGCGAGCGCCCTCACCCCGACCCTCTCTCAATGGGAGAGGAGACGGTTCGGAGGACCGATGATGGCCAAGTTGTCTCACGTCGATGAGCAGGGGCGGGTCAGGATGGTGGACGTCACCGCCAAGGACGTGACCCGGCGCGTTGCTGTGGCCCGAGGGGTCGTGACCATGCAAGCCGGCACCCTGGCGGCCATCGCCGAGGGGCAGATCCCCAAGGGCGACGTCCTCGCGGTGGCGCGCATCGCCGGCATCATGGCTGCCAAGAAGACCTCCGAGCTCATTCCCATGTGCCATCCGCTCAACATCAGCGGCGTGGAGGTCCAGCTCACTCCCCGCGAAACACCCCCGTCTGTCGAGGTCGAGGCCACCGTCCGGATCGCCGGCCAGACCGGTGTCGAGATGGAGGCGCTCACCGCGGTGTCCGTGGCGGGCCTCACCATCTACGACATGTGCAAGGCCGTGGACCGGGAAATGACCGTCGGCGAGATCCGTCTCATGCACAAGAGCGGCGGCAAGAGCGGCACCTTCGACCGGGAGTAGACCCATCATCGACCCGGGCCTCGCGTCTTTTTCAGGCAAACCGCTAAAGTTCCCCGCGCAAGCGCCGAAATATACCCCTAAGCGGCAAGCAGCCAGGCGAACCCATGTCGCACCTGGTTGTGTGCGTGCATTCGCGCGTTTGCGGGCACGGAGCCTGCCGCTTACGTTGCTTTGGACTGTGATGGCACGAATCAATCAATGGCCGATGGAGGACCGTCCGCGGGAGAGCGCAGCGAGACTAGCTGCGGTACTAGCGGGCGAGAGTCCCGCCGGCGCAGTTCTCAGTTTGGCGCCGTAGTCATATCCGGCAGACGCACGGGGCGACCCGGCGATCTGGAAGCCCGGACGTAAAAGCCTCGGGGGACAGGGAGGCCTTTGTGCCGCTCCTGTGCGATCAGCCCGGAAGGCGAGCAACGAGTAGGGCCGCAACGAGAGTGAACGGATCAAGCGTCGAAAAGGGCGTTCCCGCGTGAAGCTGATTTGCGGGATAAATTGGAGCTGCCAAGGGTTTTCTCCCTACCCGATGGCCAGTGCCGGTGCGGAAGAAACTGAGGCGCACGCACCGGGGCTCCCGGCGTATTGAAGGCGGCAATACTCGAAAGTACCGCAGCGAAAGTCCGGAAGGTCTGGAGGTCAGACAGGATGATCCTCGAATGTCAAAGACCGCGTCTATAACCGGTCGTGCCGGGAAATGAGGCGGAGACGTCCAGACTGGCGGATGAGGCCGACAAGCGGTGATGGCCGGGACAACATAACCCGGCCGGAGCGAGGGCCTCTGGGCTCAGGTGGCGATGTTGCAACCGGCGGTTTCGCACACAGAGGCGACGCATCAACCGGCGAGTGGCATCGTCGAAGGGCGGAGCAAACGCAGCGTCCGTTCGGGGGTATGGCGGGATCGGCCTTGACCTCGGCGACCCTGCGGAAGGCTCCGTGCCGAACTGCGAGGTGCCTGAAGCTTGAAGCCGTACCGGGGAAAACCCGACGTACGGAATTTTAGGGAGGGCGGCTGGAAACGTGGCCCAATAAAGGTGCGCGCGCCAGTGCCCTACCCGACAGCTTCTCGATAGGGGGGCCGACCACCTTACGGAGACCGAGCTGCTGGCGATCCTGCTGGGGACCGGCAGCGCCGGCGAAAACCAGAACGCGCTGGACCACGCGCGTATGCTGCTGATGCGGTTCGACGGTCTCGGCGGCATCGATGACGCCTCCATCGCGGAATTGACGAGCCTGAAGGGCCTGGGCCGGGCCAAGGCCGCGCGCATAAAGGCGTGCCTGGAGTTGGGCCGCCGCCGGGAAGATGTCCGGTGCGAGGCCGGCCAGGTGCTGAGCTCTCCGGAGGAGGTGTTCCGTCATTTCCGGCCCCGGTGCGTCAACGCCAAGCGGGAGTCGTTCTACGTCGTGCTGCTGACCAACCGGAACCGGAAGATCCGCGACGTGAAGATCTCGGAAGGCTCCCTCACGGCCTCGGTGGTTCATCCCCGGGAGGTCTTCAACCCGGTGATCCGGGAGTCCGCCGCCGGGGTCATCTTCGTTCACAACCACCCCAGCGGCGACCCTTCCCCCAGCCGCGAGGACGTGGACATCACCCACCGTCTCAGGCAGGTGGGCGAGGTGCTCGGCGTGCGGGTCCACGACCACGTGGTGATTGGGCACGACCGCTTCTTCAGCTTCAATCGGGAAGGGCTCCTGTGAGCGCCACTGCCTCGACGAGTGGGCCTTGGCGCCCCGGACTTTCCCGCCGCCGGTCCACGCCGTTTCTCCTGAAGACCATCGGTCCCCCGGCTCTTCCTCCACCCTCCGCCACCGGCTTGACCCCCCGCCGCGCTAGGGAGTAGGTTATCCCGAATCGCGTTTTCAGGGGGGCAAGCCACATGTCTCAGGTCAAGCGTTACACCACTGACATCGCCATCGTCGGCTCCGGCGGGGCCGGCATCGCCGCGGGCATCGAGGCCCGTGACGCCGGCGCAAGCGCCATCGCCTTCGAGAAGGCGCCGGACCTGGGCGGCGCCGCCATCATCTCCGGCGGCGGCTGCCTGATCGTGGGCACGCCGATCCAGAAGGAGAACGGCATCGTCGACACCCCGGACCTGGCTTTCAACGACTGGGTCAAGTGGGGCGGCCCCTCGGTGGACGAGGTCTGGGCGCGCTACTACATCGAGCACTCGCTTCACGACCTCTACTTCTGGGCGGAGCGCATGGGCGTCAAGTGGGTGGACATGAAGCAGCAGGAGGGCAACACGGTCATTCGCTGGACCCGCTCCCAGAGCAGCGGCCTGGGCCTGATGACCCATCTCATCGAGGCGTTCCGGGAGCGCGGCGGCGAGATCGTCGCCAACACGGAGGTCACGGAGCTCAAGAAGGAGAACGGACGCGTCACGGGCTTCCTGGCAAAGGACGCGGCCACCGGCGAGACCGTGGACGTGGACAGCAAGGTGGTGGTGGTGGCCAGCGGCGGTTTCAACTCCAATCTCGACATGGTGCTGGAGGCCAACCCCGGGCTCAAGGGCAACAAGGTGATGGAGGGTTCCGGCCGCGGCTCCACGGGCACCGGGCACCGCTTGGTGCGGCAGGCCGGCGGCTACCTGACCCACATGGACCACATCTGGTTCTACGTCTACGCCACCCCCGACTACCGCGACTCGAACGGGCGCCGCGGCCTGGTCTTCCGCCAGGCGCCCGGCTACATCTGGATCAACCAGCAGGGCCGGCGCTTCCACAACGAGGCCCTGTCCGGGGGCAACTCGGCCACGCCCGCGCTGATGGCCCAGGAGCCGCGCCACGCATGGGCGGTGGTGGACACGCCCATCGTCGCCAAGATCGAGATCGCGGACCCCTACTACCGCGCCGGAGACAAGGTTGACCGGGACAAGGTCCAGGAACTGCTGGACAATTCCCCGTTCATCAAGAAGGCGGACTCGCTGGAGGAGCTGGGCAGAGCCATGGAGGTGGACGTCCCCACCTTCCTCGAAACCGTGGAACGCTACAACCAGGCGTGCGAGCAGGGGCTGGAAAAGGAGCCCGAGTTCGGCAAGCCGCTCAAGCTGTCCAAGAAGTTCGACACGCCGCCCTACTATGCCATTCAGATCTTTCCGCTGGCGCGCAAGAACTTCGGCGGGGTGAAGACCGACATACGCTGCCGGGTCCTGAACAAGCACTTCGAGCCGGTTCCGGGCCTCTACGCGGCGGGCGAGGTGGCGGGCATGGCCGGAGGGCACATCAACGGCCGCGCGGGCCTCGAAGGTACGATGCTCGGGCCGTCCATCTTCAGCGGGCGCGTGGCCGGCGGCTGGGCGGCCCACGAGGCCGGCTGCGGCGACGGCTTCATCGGCGTTCCCAACCGCGATTGACCGGCTTCGGCGACTTGCAGGGGCGGGTTCCAAACCCACCCGCGAACGCAACCCACGGCAAGACCGGATCGGCGGGGTCAACCACATGATGACGGAACCACAAATCGAAAAGGTACGGGGCTACTGCGTGCTGTGCACCGCCCACTGCGCCACCGTTGCCACGGTGGAGGACGGCCGGGTGACGCGGCTCGATGCCGACCACGACCATCCCAACGGCGGCGCCATCTGCGTGAAGGGCAAGGCGGCCCCGGAGCTGGTCTACAACGGCGAGCGCCTGGACTACCCGTTGCGCCGTACGAACCCCAAGGGCGCGGCGGACCCGGGCTGGGAACGGGTCGACTGGGACGAGGCGTTGGACGACATCGCCGCGCGCCTGCTGAGCATCCGGGAGCGCTACGGCGCCGAGGCCATCGCCATGGCGAGGGGAACCGCCAGCGGTACCTCGGTGGACGACGTCAACCAGTGGTCGACGCGCCTCCTGAACCGCATCGGCAGCCCCAACTCGGTCTCCACCACCCACGTCTGCAACTGGCACAAGGACACCGTCTTCAGTTACACGTTCGGCGTGCCGCAGCCGTCCCCGGACGTGCTTCACAGCGGCGCTTTCCTCCTGTGGGGGCACAACCCGAGCTCCACGCAGTTGATGCTGGCCCAGGACATCGTCACGGCGCGCAAGCGCGGCATGAAGACCGTGGTGGTGGACCCGCGCAGGATCGGCATCGGTAGCCAGGCCGACGTGCTGCTTCAGGTGCGCCCCGGCTCCGACGGGGCGCTGGCCCTGGCGCTCGTCCACGTCATGATCGAGGAGGGACTATACGACGAGGTCTTCGTGCGCGACTGGACCAACGGCCCGTTCCTGCTGCGCACGGACACCGGAGAGCCGTTGACCGAGGCGGACGTGGCTGCCGGAGGCAGTGCCGAGCGCTACGTGATATGGGACGAAGCCTCGGAGCGGGCGGTGGTGTACGATCCGGGGGCCAAAGCCTTCGAGGCGGACGGCCTCCAGCCGGCGGCTGCCAACAGGCCGGCCGTGAGCGACGACTCCCACGCTGGCACCAGCGACGCGGCCGACATGCGGCCGGCGCTGCTGGGAAGCTTTGGCGTGTCAGCGAACGGCGGCGGCACAATCTCGTGCGAACCGGCGTTCGCCGCGCTGGCGCGGCTGGCTTCGTCCCACGCCCCGGAACGGTCCGAGAGCGTCACCCGTGTCCCCGCGGACAAGGTCCGCGAAGCGGCCCGCATCCTCGGCGACAACCGGCCCGTCAGCATGTTCATGTGGAACGGCGTGGGTCAGCACACCAACGCCAGCCAGACGAGCCGGGCCATTTCCATCCTTTACGCATTGCTGGGAGACATCGACGCGCCGGGCGGCAACCTGATGCTGCCCATGGCGCCGCTGCGCGCGGTGGACGGCAAGGAGTTCCTTCCCGCCGAGGCGGCGGCCAAACGTATCGGCCGCGACGAGAAACCGCTGGGTCCGCCGTCGACCGTAGGCGCGTGCGCGGCCCACGACGTCTACGGCGCCATCCTGGAAGACCGGCCCTATCCGGTCCGCGCGCTGATCAACTTGGGCTCCAATACCGTGCTCTCCAACGGGGATCCGGCGCGGGGCCGCAAGGCCCTCTGCGCCCTGGACCTGGGAGTGGCCACCGAGCTGTTCATGACCCCCACGGCCCAGCTCTGCGACTACGTGCTGCCGGCCACGAGCTTCCTGGAGATGGACCACCTCGCGGGCGGGTTCCGCCACCGGGTGGATGCCCGCACCCACGTCCAATTCCGGCGGCGCGCCGTGGAGCCGCTGGCGGAGCGGCGCTCGGACACCTGGGTGGTGTTCGAGCTGGCCAAACGCATGGGCTTCGCCGGCGATTTCTGGGGCGGCGACGTGGAGGCGGCCTTTGCCTACCAGTTGGAGCCCACGGGCATGACCCTGGACGAGATCAGGGCACAACCGGGCGGGGTGACCCTGGAGAGCCCGCGGCGTTACCGGAAATACGCCGACACTGACGACGAGGGCAGGCCGAAGGGTTTCAGCAACCCGTCCGGCCGGGTGGAGCTTTACTCGCACCGGCTGGCGCAACACGGCTTCGCCGCGTTTCCGGAATACCATGAGCCGGCCGTCAGCCCCGAGAGCCGGCCGGATGTCGCCGCGGAGTATCCCCTGGTCCTGACCAACGCCAAGTTCACGACCTTCATCCACAGCCAACACCGGGCTCTGCCCAGCCTTCGCAAGGCGGCGCCGGAACCCGCCGCCGAGTTGCACCCGGATACGGCCGGGGAGCAGGGCATCGAGCACAAGCAATGGATGATGGTGGAGACCCCCAAGGGAGCGGTCAAGGTGCGGGCGAACCTCACCCGGCGGATCATCCCCGGCGTGGTCTGCGTGCAGCACGGCTGGTGGCAGGCGTGCCGGGACCTGGAGCTCCCGGGGTATGATCCCTTTGACCAGCTCGGAGCCAATCCCAACGGGCTCGTGGACGCCGAGCACCGGGACCCCATCAGCGGCTCGCTGCCGCACCGGTCATCCCTGTGCCGCGTGCGCCCGGCCCATGACGACTGAGGAGACACATGGTTCTCGTACTGAAAAACGAACAACTGGAAGACCTCGTCCCCATGGCGGACGAGATCGACGCTATCGAGCAGGCCTACCGGGAGATGGGCGAGGGCAGCGCGGTGAACTCGCCCCGCGCCCGCATCCGGGTGCAGGCGCCGGGCAAGAAACCCGGCTTCCAGTACTACTTCAACAACATCATGGGGCTCGTGCCGGGGATGAAGTCCATGGGCCTCCGTATCGACTCTACCTTCTCGGACGAAGAGGAGGTGGCCGGCACCAAGAGGCGCATCTACCCCGGCGACTACGTCGGCCTCGTCTTCCTCTTCGACATGGAGGACTGCTCGCTCCTGTCCATCATGGACGACCACTTCATCTCCATCTTCCGCGTCGGCGCCACCAGCGGGGTGGCCGCCAAGCACCTGGCCCGCGCCGATGCCCGGGTCATGGGCCTGGTCGGGTCCGGGGAGCAGGCCAAGACGCAGCTCCTGGCGGCCTGCGCGGTGCGCCAGCTCGACAAGGTCAAGGTGTTCAGCCCCACCCGCGCCAACCGCGAGCGCTTCGCCGAGGAGATGACCGAGAAGGCGGGAGTGGAGATAGTGCCGGTCCATTCAGCGGAAGAAGCGGTGCGCGGAAGCGACATCGTCACCGCCGCCACCAACACGGTGGACCCGGTCATCAACGGCGAGTGGCTCGAGCAGGGCGCCTTCGTCAACAGCATCGTGGGGGGCGACAGCTACCTGTCGCGCCACGAGCTCGACGACGCCGTGATCGAGCGCGCCGGCCTCATCGTGGTGGGCTTCCGCAGGCAGGTCTTTCTCGACAAGCAGGCCGAGCTGTTCCCCCGCATCGAGCGCGGCCTCATCAAGGAGGAGGACCTGCACGAGCTGGGCGAGCTCCTGACCGGCCAGTGCCGCGGCCGCGAGAACGACGACGAGATCATCGTCTTCAAGAACAACACCGGCATGGGCATCCAGTTCGCCGCCACCGCCCGCATCCTCTACGAGGCCGCCCGCAAGAAGGGCATAGGCACCGAGCTTCCGTCGGAGCTCTTCATCACCGACCGCAAGGGAAAGACCTACTCGCCCTAAGGCGTTGGTGCCCAGCTCCGCGGCGAACCCCGGGTTCAATTCAGCGGTTCGGCCCGGCCACCTAGATGCCGTGCCAGGAACCGTTCGACTCGTCGCGCGAATTTAAGCTTGTTGGCCGTCCTCATTATTTCGTGCCCCTCTTTCGGGAAAACGAAATAGTCGACCGAAGCGTCTCCTTTTCGAAGTTCCACTAGCCCGAAGTTCCAGCCCGGGGGCGAGCCAAGGCATTGATATAACGGCTAAAGCGAAGCGATCAAGGTGCTGTTACTGGGAACGTTGGAGTTGTACGTCGAGGAGTTTGAAGGCTTGACGTTGCAGAGGAGTGGGGCGGGTGAGCAGGTCGAAGGGCTGGGCGCCGGGGAGCCTTGGGACGACACGGTTTTGGACGATGGTGGCGAGATCGTCGAGCAAGGAGCGGAAGCTGTGGACGGGCAAGCCGTCTTCGGTGCGTTTGGTGCGAGCCTTGTTCTGAGCTGCGGGGGATGTTTTGGCGGGCGCCACGATGGAGGATCGTTGGGCGCCGGCGGGGTCATGGTCGTCGAACAGCAAGGGGGCGAGGCGCTGACGCATGTGCCATTCGACGTAGTAGGCGAGCATGCACAACAGGACATGGGCGCGCACCCGGTCCGGGGCGCGGTGATGAACCGGCCGGACCTTGAGGTCCACGGTCTTGAAGCTTCGGAAGGCGCGCTCCACCCGGCTCAGGCTCTTGTAGGCGTGCACCGTCCTTTGGGCATCCAGTTGGTTTTCATGCAGGCTGGTGCGCACGACGTAGAGGCCGTCGAGGGCGGCCTCTCGGGCGATGGATTCGGGGTTTCGAGCGTAGCGGAAGGAGTGGTCGGTGATGTCGAGGTGGAAGTGCTTGGCCATCTTGTACTTGTCAAGGACCCGGCCCACCCGTAGCGCGATGCGCTCCCGGCCCGTGAGCGGCCGCTTCTCCCGCCCGGTGGCAGCCACGATGGGCTCCAGCAGGCGTTCGGTGGCCTGGATCAACTCCTCGCGCTTGCGCCCCCGCTCGGCCTGAAGCAACGGATTGCGGCACACCATCAGGCGCTCGCCGGGATAGTCCTCGGAGTGGACCTCCATAAGATCGCTCTGGTCGAACAACGACATCTGCACCGCCCCGGATTCCACCAGCCGGCGGATGGCCGAGGAGCGCAGGGCGCTGATCCAGTCCAGCCCCGCGGGCGCCACCTCCTCACGGATGCGCGCCTCGGTGAGCATGCCCCGGTCACCCACCAACACCACCTTCGAGAGCCCGAACCGCCGCCGCAGCTTGTCCACCTGCGCCCCCACGGTCATGGGATCGGCCGTGTCGCCCTCGAACACCTCCACCGCTACCGGGCGACCGTCTGAGTCGCACAACAGGCCGAACTCGATCTGCAGCTTTCCCCGCTTGCCGTCGCGGGAATGGCCGTGCCGCGCCAGCGGGCAGCAGCGGCCTTCCAGATAGACCGAGGTGAGGTCGTAGAGCACCAGGGCGCCGTCCCCAAGATGCCTCTTGGCCAGGCGCTTCTCGATGGCCTCCTGCCGCTCCAACAGCCAGTCCATGGCCGCGTACAGATCGTCCTCATCGACCTCCCCAACTCCAGGGTCTGCGCCAGCGAGTCCCTGGCCGTGGCCTCGGCAAGCCCTCGGGCGGTGGCCAACTTCGAGACCGGGGCAAGGACACGGGCACAGATCAGCGCCAGCACCCTCTCGCGCTCCGCGCACGGAGCGGTGGAAAGCAGACGGTCCAGGCCCAGCTTGCGCACCGAACCGAGCACCGCGGCTATATGGCCGTGGGGTTTGGAGCGGACGATGTCGAAGGCCTCCTCAGGGCTGACCAGGGGTTGGTTCTTGAGCAGCCGGCGCAGGGTTTCTATTTTGGCTGGGGGCCAGTCGGAGAGGTTGGCCAGGGTGCGTTTGCGCACGCGCTTGCCTTCGCGCCAGCCTTCGCGGAGGAGGATGGCGGGCGGAGAGTTGCGGTTGGGGACGGTTTCCACGTACATGGCAACGAAGATAGCGCGCAAATCGAGCAAATGCAAGGACTATCATCCCATATACATGGGAACACATGAGGGCGCCCAAAAAGGCATTTCCCCTTGGATATCAACCGCTTAACTCGTTTCTGAAGGCTGTTTTTCCAGGAACTTCGGACTAGCAACCGGTCGAAGTGCTCTTTTGAAACGCGAGTGTCTTTGGCCCCATGAAAGAGCAACAGCGGGCGTTGGATTCGTGAAGCATGGGTGACCGGGGAACGCCGGACGAGTTCGCGATGATCGGCGGCATCGCTTGTGTCACCAGCAAAGTGGAGCCACCAAGCGAACTTTTCAGGGTTTGAACGAGAGTCGTCTATAAGGAGGGCCAGATCGGTTACCCCCATGACGCTAATGCCAGCGGCGAATTTTCGGGGTGTCTGCGCCATGGCCATCAAGGCCGCGTATCCACCGTAACTGTGCCCGTAGATGGCGACCCGATCCGGGTCGGTATGCCCCTGTGCAATGGCCCAGTCCACAGCATCGATCAGGTCCGTCTGCATTTTCCTGCCCAACTCCTTGCGCCCTTTCTCCATGAACGCTTTGCCAACCCCTGTCGAACCTCTGAAGTTCACTGCCAGCACCGCGTAGCCGCGGTTGGCGAGGAATTGTGTCTGAGTATCAAAACCCCACTGGTCTTGCATCCACGGCCCGCCGTGAACCTTGACCACCGTGGGAAGGCGGTTTCCGTCGGTACCGTTGGGCAGGGTGAGAAAACCATTGATCCGCAGTCCGTCCCGCGCTACGAACTGGATCGGCCGCATGTCGGACAGATCGTCTGCAAACGCGTTCATGGGGTGGATTGCTAGAAGCTCTTTCGTGCCTGATCGGCGATCGACGAGGTATACGGAAGGAGCCTGCCGGGCGGTTTCTGCCCGGAGCAAGAGGCGCATATGGTCGAGACTGGCGCTGAAGATGCTGTACAGAATAGGTGCCGTCCCAATCAATCTCTCCAGGTCCTTTTGCAGTGTCGGGTCAAAGAAGTGGTAGCGAGGAAGCGGGTCGAAATACTGGACAATCAGCGGTTTGTCTGTGGTGGGATCGATCCAGAGGCTCGACACGTCGCTGTCGGCTACCCCGAAGATCAGTTCTTCCGTGCCAGTGCGAAGATCCAGTCCGATGATTGACTGTTTGTCCCGTCCGGCATTTGTTTGAACGTGGACGGTCGTGTTGTCTTCCAGGAGATTCGAGTGATACCTTGCAGTGTCCCGGAATGTTCCGTTCAAGACGGTTTCCCACATGCCACCGGGTCGTATGGCTTGGATGTCCCATGCACCGTCTGCCGTCTTCTGGACTCGGGCCAACACTTCACCGTTGCGGTTGACGATCCAATCGGCCGTGTTGCCATCGTTTGTAGCCAGCAACTTACGTTCACCGGTGTAGAGGTTGATCTGGTAGAGGTCATATGACCGCCGGTCACGCAAGTTCATCGTGACGAGCACCGCGGCGGGGTTCCCGAGGAGGACGAAAGAGGATCTGACGTCCACGCCGTCGAATGGTGTTATGTCGCGCGAGGTCTTCCCGGGCGAATCGGTGTCGCCCACGAACAGGTGCCGGTTGCCGCGTCGGTCTACGATGCGACGAAACACCACGTGTCTGCTGTCGAGAGTCCAGGTGAAGCTCGTGACCCCTCCGAGATCCTTCATGAGGAAGTCGCGTCCGTCGTCCAGAGTACGAATTTGGAATGACAGTTTGCCCATGTCGATCGAGACCGAGGCTAGCCGCCTTCCATTCGGTGAGATCTGATGCCACCAGGTCTTGTACGAACGTCGGTAGAACTCTCTTGCGGATATCAGCCGGGGTAACGGCGTTGCGCGAAGTGAAGGATGGGTGGTGAGGATCTCTGCCGCATGGCCATCGGGGAAGCGCCATGAAAGGCAGGTGAAGATCAACAAGAGGGTTATCAATCGCAGGAGCATAATCGACCTCGAGAACGGTGTTTGATCACCTTCCGGCCAAGCCGCTCACAGACCTGGAGCGAAGGACATGAACGGTTTTCTCGCCAGCGTACAGGAGAAGCCAACCGGCTGAGAGGATGAGGAGAGCCCTGCGCCACCACACCAGCATGTCCCGGAGGTCCCAGCCCTCGAGTAATGCTGTTGCGTGTACCGCCACGACCAAGAAAGCCAAAACCGACGCGCTCAGTACCACTGGTAGGGAAAGACATGAAGCGGTTGCAGCAGCGGACACCGGGGCCGTTCGGCCCATACGACGCACTGCGACGTTTGAACCGAGAACCAGCAACATGATGATCGAGGGAAACATCACACGGACCAGGACATGGTCAAGAGACCGGCCCTCGTAACCGACGTACCAAGCAGACAACAATATCAGGATCACGGACCCAAACAGGACCGCGCCGTATGTTGCTTTCAAGACTCTAAGCCATTTGCTGAAACGGTCTTCGTCGCCCTTTCGTTCTCGGAAGGCTCCCAAAAGGCTTACTCTCATCGCCGTCCCCCATGCGGTGTCAGCGTATGACGCGGTTGTTTCGTCCGTGCCAAGGATAGTGTGTGGGTCATCGGGAATATCATGGGCTGGGGGTTGGAAACAGCGTCGCACGCGGTCGACGCCGTTCCCAACGATGTAGCTCAGTCGAACAACCCTTCAACAATGTCGGATGCGACCGCGTTGCAGCTTTCGCTGGTCATGGCGGTGGCGATAACCGCGGTGGTTGCAGTACCTATGGCACCAGCAAGAGCGGTAACTGCCATCCCTGGGCCGGTTATCGATCCGGCAACCGCACCGCCGATCGCGCCGGAGACGCCCCCCACCGTTGAAGCGGTCTGGAGTTCGTCTACGCACTGGCTCACGGCTGAGTTCTCGTCGCCGCCACCGGAGTCGTCCGCACTGGAATCGTCGTCCGCACTGGAATCGTCATGGTCGTCTCCGTTGGCACCTGTGTCGTCGCACGAGCAGGAACAGCTACAGCTGCAGCTGCACGCGCACCCACCACCGCAGCCACAGCCACAGCCATGAACCTCGAGGTCGAGGTCCTCGTAGTCGGGATTAAGCAACCACGCAGTCGCCACGGCCCCACTATTCTCGGAAAGTCCCGGCATTTGCATCTCTTACTCCTCCTTTGTGAGTGTTTGAGCGCGTATGCATCCGCCCTCACATATCTCTATCGCCGACCCGGGACATTACTTTAAGGAAGAATCGTTTTTTTTATAACGTCCGCTAGTCCGTCTCATGAAGCCGTTTGAGTTTGTGTCCGTGACGGGTAGACCTCTACAGAGAAAGCGATGAAGCGCCAACCGCAATTGCCTGAACACAACCTCTCAACGCGCCTCGGTCGAGTCCCCGGGCCTGTTTGGCTTCACCGGCCGCCTGATGAGCAGGGTCAGTCCCGCGCACACGACCTGGACGGCGATGAAGAGGGTCAGGGACAGGTCGTAGCTGCCGGTGTGGTCGTAGAGGTAGCCGAAGAAGGGGGCGCCGGCGGCGGCGAAGAGCAGGAGGATAGGCACGCTGAGGCCCCGCACGGTGCCGAGGGACAGCCGGCCGAAGTAGTTGGCCCACATCACTTCTTGGAGGACCTGGGCGCCGCCTAGGCCGAAGCCGTAGAGGAAGAAGGCCGCATAGAGCCCCGTCAGTCCGCCGGTCTGCATGGCCGTGACGAGTCCCGCCGCCTGAATCACGAAGCTCAACGCCGTTGCCTTGCGCACGCTCATGCGCTCGCTGATGAACCCCAGCAACAGTCCCGAACCGAGCTGGGTTCCGGCCAGGACCATCACCACGATCCCCGCCTGGGCGTTGGAGTAGCCCATGTCGGAGATGTACGAGAACACGTGCAGGTTGAAGCCGGCGATGCCGAGGTCGACGGTGCTGAAGATGAGCGTGATGAGCCAGAAGGTGGAGGTGTGCACCGCTTCCCCGCGGGTCCAGGTGATGTCGGCCGACACCGGGATGCGACGGGAAGTGTCGGCATTCGAGGCGGGTTGCGCTCCGTAGGGCCCGGGCGCGCCGTCCGGGTGGAGCCCCATGTCCTCGGGACTCCGGCGCATGAACACCGCTGCCGGGATCAGTATCAGGACCACCACCAGGCCCCCGGCCAGCATCCAGACCCGGCGCCAGCCGATGGCGGTGAGCAGGTAGGCCGCCACCACGGAAATGGTGGTCTTGGAGATGCCTTGACCCAGGTGGGCGATGGCTACCGCCCGGCCGCGCTTCTTCACGAACCAGCGGGAGACGGTGACGTTGACCACGAAGTAGCACACCAGCGCGTGGCCGATGGACACCGGCCCCACCCTTAGCACGGTGAATTCCCAGAAGCTGCGCGCGTATCCCAGCAGCAAGAAGCCGACGATGGAGATGAGCGCCCCGATGACCATGAGCCGGCGGGCCCCGTAACGGTCCAGCAGAGAACCCACCCAGGGCGACACGGCCGCGTAGGCCACCAGCTCCAGCGACCGCATCAGCGAGAAAGTCCCCCGGGAGACGCCGAGGTCGGCGGTGATCGACTTGAGCAGCACGCCCAGGGTGCTGGAAAGGTAGAAAGGGCAGGCGAGCTGCACCACGAAGCCGGTGCCGACGATGTACCAGCCGTAGAACAGCCTGGGTCTTGCGGAGTTCTGCATTCCCTCGATTCGCCGGATGATTACCGCGCTGTTTCAAGCCCTGCCGGGTGCCGCGGCCTCCGTATCGTCAACGTCAGCGCGGACGAAATCAGCAGCATGGTCATGAACATGTAGAAGGAGATCGTGTACGAGCCGGCGTAGTCGTTCACGAAACCGAAGAACGGCGGGCCGCAGACGCCGCAGAGCAGCACGATCTGCAGGGAGGCGCCGCGCACGGTGCCGAGCGATATCCGGCCGAAGTAGTTGGCCCACATCACCTCTTCCAGCACCTGTACGCCGCCGAGCCCCAGGCCATAGAAGAAGAAGCCGAGGTAGATGGTCCAGAGTTCGTGGGCGTTGGCCGCCACGTACAGGCCGGCGGCCTCCATCAGAAACAGGAACGAGATGATCTTGCGCACGCTGAGGCGCTCGCCGACGAACCCCCACAGGAGCCCCGAGACGGTTTGCGTCCCGGCGATGACGGTCATGACGAAAGCGGCCTGGACCAGGGTGAATCCAAGGTCCGACACGTAGGAGACCACGTGGAGGTTGAGGCCGGTGACGCCTATGTCCACCATGCCGAAAACCAGCACGATGAGCCAGAAGGTGGAGGTGCGGCGGACGTCCTTTCGGCTCCAGCGCACTTCCGGCTCCAGCGTGTCCGCCGGGCTCCCTCCGCGTTCCCGGGTCCGGCCCCCGGCCTCCGGCGGCTCGTCCAGGGCGACGCCGTCGGGATGAAGTCCCATGTCTTCCGGGCTCCGCCGCATGAAGATGGCCACCGGGACGACCGCGAGCACGATCACCAGCACGCCGAACAGCGTCCAGACCTGGCGCCACCCGATGAACGTCAGCAGCCACGCCACCACCAGGGAGATGGTCACCTTGGCGATGCCGTGCCCCAGGTGGGAAAGGGCCACCGCCCGCCCCCGCTTCCGGACGAACCACCGGGCCACCGTGACGTTCACCACGAAATAGCAGACCAGGGCATGGCCGACGGCCATCACGGTGGCGCGCACGGAAGCGAACTCCAGGAAGGATTGCACGTGCCCCAGCAGCAGAAAGCCGGCGGCCGAGAGGACGGCGCCGGTGACCATCATGCGGCGCGGTCCGTATTGGTCCAGCTTGGCCCCTACCCAGGGCGCCATGAGGGCGTACAGGAGATGCTCGCCCGACCGCAGCAGCGAGAAGATGCCCCTGGACACGCGGAGATCGGCGGTGATGGGTTTCAGAAGGACGCTGAGCGTGCTGGAAAGGAAGAAGGCGCAGGAGATGTTGGCCAGGAAGGCCGCACCGACGATGTACCAGCCATAGAAGACCCGCTGCGTCCTCGGACGGTGGGTGGAGTCAGGGGTCACGGCGGTCCAGCAACCCGGGGTGGATTTGGCTCATGATCTTCTTCTCTGCGAACGGGTGCGGCGAGCGCGGGCTCGGTTCCTTCAGGAAGAACAATAAAACTAGGCAATGACCCCGTAGGAGTCAATCTTTGCCCGGACAGGACACTAGGGCCACAGCCGCTGGTCGAACCGGCGCATCCGGTCGAGGCCCGTGATCCACACCGCCAGCACCGAGACCAGCAGCAGCGAGTTGGCCACCGTGAACGACACGTAGTAGTCGCCGGTGAGATCGTGCAGCGCGCCGCCCATCCAGGCCCCGAGGCCGCCGCCGACGCCCACGCTCATCACGGAGAACCCGAAGATGGTCCCGAAGCCTCGGCCCGCAAAGATGTCCGCGGTGATGGCCGACAGGATGACGGCGCGGGAGCCGAAGGCGATGCCGAAGCCGCCGACATAGACGTAGAGCAGCCAGGGGTTCGAGGTGTCCGTGGCCAGGGTGAGGGCCAGGACGCCGACGGCCGCGCAGGCGATGTTGAGGGTGTAGGCTGCGGTCTTGGTGAGGGCGTCCGCCAGGTAGCCGAAGGCCACGCGTCCTCCTGCGCTGACGAACGCCATGACGCCGAAGACCCCGGCGGCCCAGATGTGGCTGTAGCCGATATCCACGACGTGGGCGACCTGGTGGGTGACGATCAGCATGGTCCCGATGGAGCCCAGCATCCGCGAGACGAACAGGCTCCAGAATTGCAGGCTCCTCAAGGCTAGGGAAGTCGACCACTCGCCGGTCCGGGCGGCGCCGGTAGCGGTGCCCGACGGCTCTCGCGAACTGGCAGGGCTGGGACGGTAGGTGCTCAACACCAGCGGTATGATCAGGATGAGGATCACCGCCGCCAGCGCCTGGAACACCCGCGGCCAGCCCCACAGGGAGATCAGCCACTGGCTCAGCGGCGAAAGGACCAGCGTGCCCATGCCCACCGCCCCGTAGACGATGCCCAGGACGAGGCCCCGCCGGGTGGGAAACCATTCCGAGACCACGACGACGTGGGGGATCACGCCGGCGGTGGCGAACCCCAGCGACCCCACCACCCCGAAATAGAGATAGAGCTCCCACGCGGTGGCGACCTGGCTGCACAGGAGCAGGCCGGCGGCCAGGACGATGCTGCCCGCCACCACCACGCGCCGCGGCCCCAGGCGGTCGGTGAGCCGTCCGACGAAGGGCGATACGAGGGCGTCGGTTACCAGGTTGGCGGTCTGAAGCCCGGCGGTGACTCCCCGGCTCCAGTGAAAGGTGTCCAGGAGCGCCACGAAGAAGACGCCGAAGGACGTATGCAGGCCGCGAATGAAGCCGAAGGTCAGGGAAGCGGCTCCGGCGATGACCCACGGGCGGTTAGACTGGTGCGCCATGGCGGTGCCGCGGCCTCTAGTGGAGTTCCCCGTGCGCCACGGGTTCCGCCTTGCGCGGCGGACGGACGGCCAGGACCAGTAACGCCGACAGCAGTAGCGCCGCGATAAAAACACCGAACGACAGGGAATAGCTGCCGGTGTAGTCGTGGAAAAAGCCGAAGAAGGGCGGCCCCACCGTCGTGCCGGTGCGTGTGATCATGATACCCAGATTGCGCACCCGGCCCAGGGAGACGCGGCCGAAGTAGTTGGCCCAGAGCAGCTCTCGAATCACCAGGATTCCGCCCAGGCCGAATCCGTAGATGAGGAATCCCAGGGAGACCGGCGCGAGGCCGGTGACCGCGAGAGCCAGCGACAGGCCGCATGCCTGGAGCAGGAACTGGGCGGCGGCCGCCTTGCGCACGTCGATACGTTCGCCGACCACGCCCCAGACAACGTTTCCGACCGTCTGCGTCAGCGCCATCATCCCCATGACCGTGGAGGCGACCTCGGGGGAGTATCCGATGTCCGTAATGTAGGGATGGATGTGCAGGTTCAGCCCGATGATCCCGAACGTGACGGTGCCGTAGGTGATGACCAGCAGCCAGAACGTGCTGGTGCGGACGGCCTCGCCCCGGGTCCATTGGACATCGGCGGCGTGCACATCGAGGGCTCCCGCTCGCGGACTCCCGCCGGGGGCGGGTTCCGGTGGCGCCAGCGCGCCGTCCGGCTGAAGCCCCATGTCTTCCGGGCTGCGGCGCACCAGCAGGAAGGCCGGCAGCACCACCATGGCCAGGGTCAGCACGCCGAACACCATCCAGGTGTTGCGCCATCCCACCAGCACGAAGAGCCACACGGCCACCAGCGGGATGCCGGCCTTGGCGATGCCGTTGCCCATGTTGGCGATGGAGATGGCGCGGCCCCGCTTCTGGATGAACCAGCGCGCGATCATCACGTTGATCACCATGTAGCCCATGAGGGTATCGCCCACGGTGACCGGCAGCCATCGGACGACCATGAACTGCCAGAACTCCAGGGCCTGGCTCAGCAGGATGTATCCGGTCGCCGCCACCAGGGCCCCGGTAACGATGAGCCAGCGGGCGCCGTTGCGGTCGATGAGGGGACCCACCAGGGCCGCCACCACGGAGGAGAGCATGACCTCGCCGCTGCGGATGAACGAGAAGACGCCGCGGGAGACGGCGAACTCCGCGGTGAGCGGTTTCATGAACACGCTGAGGGTGCTGGACAGCGCAAAGGAAGAGGTCAGGTAGCAGATGAAGCCGACGCCGACGATGTACCAGCCGTAGAAGAGCTTTCGGGACACGATAACGAGAAGGTTTACTGGTGCGTGGCAGGAAGCGCAACCGCGATGACAAAACGGCGCCAGGCACTATTCATCGCTAAAAGCGAATAATTCGTCGAAAAATGTGATTAATATTTTGGCAGCTCGCGGAAAAACGGCTTGACAGTATAGGGGGAGATCCTTACATTTTTCATTAGGAAAAAGGGAATAGAGCGTTGGATAGGGAACCGGTCGCGGTCTAATAGAACGGACGGTACCAACGATGAGGGAAGAAACGAAAGTCACGGAGGTTGCCGCCGGGGGCCGGGAGTCCGGCAACGCGGCGGAAGAGCGCGGAACGGCCGATGCCTTCGATGCCGCGACGCTGTTTGACGCCGACGGCGTGGATGTCGACCAGTACGCGGACACGGTCCAGCGGAAGACGCCCATCGAGCCCGAGAAGCACTTGCTGCTCGCCATCCTCGAGGATGGTCTCGCATGTTACCGAAAGAACCTGTTCGCCCGGACTGCCAAGAAGCAGGCAGCCTACCGGGAAGCGGAGGAATGGATCTTCGCCACGGACGACGAGCGTTTCCTCGGCTTCGAGTCCGTTTGCGGCGTTCTGGGCATCGAGCCCAGCTACCTGCGCCGGGGCCTTGTGGAATGGAAGGAACGCAAGGTCAGGGCGCGCGCCAACGCCCCGGCCGAAGCCGCGTAGGGAGCCGGCCCCAAGCCCGCATCGCGCCGTGCGCGGGCAGACTTGAAGCCCGCCCTGATGGAAGGCCCCTGTTTGAGCCCCCTTACCGGCGGCCCGATTTCTTGAACTCGGTGCGAAGCTCGGAAGCGAGCCGCCCCAGGCGGTAGGTCTTCCAGTCGATGAACTTGGCGTAGCTCGCCAGCCTGGGGTGCACCGCGCCGATCCGGCGCCACATCTCCTGCGTGATGGTGCGGTAGTCGGGATGGCCCTGCGGCATGGTCCGCAGCTCGCCGATGTGCACCGCCTCCCGCAGGTTCATCTTCATGTACCATCGGGTCCGGTAAGCGAAGGGGACCACGTACTGGGCCTCCCGTGGATGGTCCTCCCGGATCCGTTGGTGGACCTCGGCCGCGCGCTCCATGCAGCGCCGGAAGTCTTCGCCGAACCCCGCCTCCATGATCTCCGGCGGCGTGTCGTAGCCGTGGACGGTGGTGAAGTCCTGCCGTTCCTGGCTCAGCAGGCGATGCCTTTGCAGATCGCGGTAGGCGCCCAGGTTGCCGATGATGTCGAAGGTGTAATAGACCTGCTCCAGCGCGCGGCCGGGCTTTTCGCGCCGGTGCCGCCGGCCCTTCATGTAGGTGTCCAGCACTTCCTGCCTGCGTTCGTCCGGCAGCCGCGCCGCCAGTTCCCTCAACTGCGACAGCGGCTGCGTCGTGTGCGGATAGAGGACGGCGGCGATGATCCGTTCTTCCGCCTGCTCGTCGTAGTCCACCAAAGTCACCGCCGGCCCCTCCCGCACCGGCTCGGCGACCAGCTCCGAGGCCAGCGCGCGGGTCTGGTCGAAGGTCTCGGAGAGGTACAGGCTCGGCTGCGCCCGCTTCACGAACGACGGGATCAGCGTGTCGAGCTCCTGGTGGATGGCGGTTCCGAGGTTGCGAAACTCGGCGAGGTCGCTGGAGTAGCACTTCGACAGCAGGTACTCGAAGGCCTGTCCCACTCCGAACAGCCCGACGTTGGTGCGGGTGGCCGCCGGCAGGTAGCCGCGCAGGAGATCGCAGGCATGGGCGCGTACGGTGGAGCGGTAGGCGGTCTCCGCCCACTTGGCGAGCTTCCCGTCGCGCCGCGCCTCGGCGTAGGTGACGGTGTCGCCCGTGCGCGGGTGACGCAGCTCCGTGTCCTCCAGCGGAACGGCCTTGCGGACGTGCTCGATCATCGGCTCCATCTGCCGCGAATAGGTTTCGAACAGGAGCTCCATGACCTCGATATAGTCCCGGCCGTGCCTCGATTCGGCCAGGGTCGGCTCGACGAAGTAGAGGTGGCGGCCGTCCCGGTCCTTGCGGTCGAAGCGCACGTAGCGGGTGGACTTTTCCAGCGGCGCGATGCCGATGCGCGGGTCCTCGAGGTACTTGGCGGCCACGTTGGAGATCCCTTCGCAGGCCACGTGGGCGCCGCCGAGCTGCGCCACCGAGTCGTCGCCGTAACCGACGAGGACGCGGTCATAGAAGGCGCGCGCGCGGCGCACCGCCGGATCGTCGCCGCCGGCGGGTCCCGGGTTGTCCAACACCACCGCGAGGTCGGCGTCACCGAGGAACTCGTCCAGGAACGTGCGCCGGAGATCCCTGGCCGATCGGCTGTAGCGGGAGAAGAGCGCGCCGGCCACCTCCTGGGGCAGCCTCAGCCCGAAGACCGGCCGGTCCACGTTGGTGAAGAAGGGCGCGAGCCGCTCGCGTTCCGCCGGAGTGAAGTTTTCCATGGAGATTCCCGGAGAATATCCGTTGTCCGGCCAAAATCCAACCAATCCGCGGAAAACCGGCCGAAAACGGTCCCTCGCGCGTTGTATGCGGTCGGGATCATCTGGCAAACTTGAAACAGGGGTCCCATACCGCGGAAGGTCACGAATTCACGGAGTTCTTTGTCCATGAGCGACGCCAATCTCGACGATCTCTGCATCAATACGATCCGTACCTTGTCCATCGACGGGGTTCAGCAGGCCAACTCGGGGCACCCGGGGACGCCCATGGCCATGGCGCCGGTGGCCTACTGCCTGTGGCAGCGCTTTCTGCGCTTCGATCCCGACGACCCCATCTGGCCCAACCGGGACCGCTTCGTGCTGTCGGCGGGCCACGCGTCCATGCTGCTCTACTCGATGCTCCACCTGACCGGGGTCAAGGCGGTCAGCAAGGACTACGAGACCCTGGGCTCTCTTTCGGTTCCGCTGGAGGCCCTGAAGCAGTTCCGCCAACTGGACAGCCGTTGTCCCGGCCACCCGGAGTACCGCTGGACCTCCGGAGTCGAGACCACCACCGGACCCCTCGGACAAGGGGTCGCCACCAGCGTGGGCATGGCCATCGCCGGGCGCTGGATGGCGAGCCGCTACAACCGCCCCGGGTTCGAGGATCTCGTCGACTTCGACGTCTACGCGCTGTGCGGCGACGGCTGCATGATGGAGGGGGTGTCCAACGAGGCGGCCTCGCTGGCCGCCCACCTGAAGCTGTCCAGCCTGTGCTGGATCTACGACAACAACCGCATCACCATCGAGGGCCACACCGCCTTGGCGTTCTCCGACGATGTCGCCACCCGTTTCCTCGGCCACGGCTGGAACGTGGTGCGGGTGGGCGACGCCAACGACCTGGAGATGCTGGAGCGGGCCTTCCGCACGTTTCGGGACACCACGGACCGGCCCACCCTGGTGATCGTGGACAGCCACATCGGCTACGGCTCGCCCAACAAGCAGGACACCAGCGGCGCCCACGGCGAGCCCCTGGGAGTGGAGGAGGTCAAGCTCACCAAGCAGCGCTACGGCTGGCCCGAGGACGCGCAGTTCCACGTCCCCGACGGCGTGCGGGAGCATTTCCGCGCGGGGACGGGAGACCGCGGCAAGTCCCTGCGCGACGCCTGGTTCGCGCGCCTCGGCGACTATCGGGCGCGCTATCCGGAGCTTGCCGACGAGCTTTACCGGATGCAGCACCGCCAGCTTCCCGAGGGCTGGAACCGGGACCTGCCGGAGTTCCCCGCGGACCCCAAGGGAGTGTCGGGCCGCGACGCCTCCGGCAAGGTGCTGAACGCGCTGGCGCAGAACGTCCCGTGGCTCATGGGGGGCGCCGCCGATCTGGCGCCGTCCACCAAGACCCGGCTCACCTTCGACGGCGCCGGAGACTTCTCGGCCGACAGCCCGGACGGACGCAACCTGCACTTCGGCGTCCGGGAACATGCCATGGCGTCGGTCATGAACGGCATGGCGCTGGTGAAGGTGCGCGCCTACGGCTCGGGGTTCCTGATCTTCAGCGACTACGCCCGCGGCGCCATCCGTCTGAGCGCGCTCATGGAGCTGCCGGTGATCCACATCTTCACCCATGACTCCATCGGCGTGGGGGAGGACGGTCCGACGCACCAGCCGGTGGAGCATCTCGCCTCGCTCCGGGCGGTGCCGGGGCTGATGGTGATCCGGCCGGCGGACGCCAACGAGGTGAAGGCCGCCTGGAAGGTCATCATGGAGCTGCACCACGAGCCGGCGGTGCTGGTGGTGACGCGCCAGGCATTGCCGACCGTGGACCGCACCCGGTACGCGCCCGCCGCCGGCGTCGCCCGGGGCGCCTACGTGCTGGCCGATGCGCCGGACGGAGCGCCCGACGTGCTGCTGCTCGCCACCGGCAGCGAGGTGTCGTTGTGCGTGGAGGCTCATGAGATCCTGGCCGGGGAGGGAATCAAGGCCCGGGTGGTGAGCATGCCTTGCTGGGAGCTGTTCGACGATCAGGACGAGGACTACCGCAACAGCGTGATCCCGCCCGAGGTGACCGCCCGTGTGTCGGTGGAGCAGGCCTCGGTGTTCGGCTGGACCAAGTACACCGGTATCGGCGGCCACCAGATCGGCATGCGGTCCTTCGGCGCCTCGGCGCCTCTCAAGGACCTCCAGAAGAAGTTCGGCTTTACCGCGGACGACGTGGTCGCCGCGGCCAGGGAGCAGCTCGCCCGCGCGCGGTAGGTCTCCGTTTCCGGGAACGGCTGCAATGAACCCCTCTCCCCCTGGGAGAGGGTCGGGGTGAGGGTGTTGGACAGGACGCTGACCTGGGAGGAAACATGAACCCTTTGAAGGCACTGAGCGAGCAGGGGCAGTCGGTGTGGCTGGACTTCATACAGCGGAAACTGCTGACCGGCGGCGAACTGCAACGCCTTGTGGAAGAGGACGGCCTCAAGGGCGTCACCTCCAATCCGGCCATCTTCGAGAAGGCCATTGCCGACAGCGACGACTACGACGACGTGATCGCGCGCATGGGCGGGGATGGATCGGCCGACCCCAAGGAGGTGTACGAAGCCATCGCCACCCGCGACATCCAGGACGCGGCGGACGTGCTGCGGCCGGTCTACGAGGAGACCGGGCGGCGCGACGGCTATGTCAGCCTGGAGGTGTCGCCATATCTGGCCCATGACACCGAGGGCACCGTGGCGGAGGCGCGGCGGCTCTGGAACACCGTGTCGCGGGACAACCTGATGATCAAGGTGCCCGGCACGCCGGAGGGAGTGCCGGCCATCGAGCAGTTGATCGGCGAGGGCATCAGCGTCAACGTGACCCTACTGTTCGCGCGGGAAGCCTACGAGCAGGTGGCCCAGGCCTACATCCGGGGCCTGGCCAAGGCCGCCGCCGACGGGTTGGACGTGGCCCGTATCGCCAGCGTCGCCAGCTTCTTTATCTCGCGCATCGACACGCTGGTGGACGAAACCATCGAGAAGCGGATCGAGGGCGCGGACGATGAGGCGGCGAAGGAGCGCCTCCGGGCGCTCAAGGGCAAGGTGGCCATCGCCAACGCCAAGCTCACCTACAAGCGCTACAAGGAGATCATGCAGGGCGAGGGCTGGCAGGCCCTGGCGGGGAAGGGAGCCCGTCCCCAGCGGCTCCTGTGGGCCAGCACCAGCACCAAGAACCCGGACTACCGCGACGTGATGTACGTCGACGAGCTCATCGGCGAGGACACGGTGAACACCATTCCGCCGGCGACGCTGGACGCGTTCCGGGATCACGGCGAGACCCGGAAAAGCCTCGAGGAGGACGTCGAAGGCGCGGCCGAGACGATGGGGGCGCTGGAGCGGGAGGGGGTGTCCATGACCGAGGTGACGGACAAGCTCCTGGAGGACGGCGTGAGGCTCTTCTCCGATGCCTTCGACAAGCTGCTCGCGGCCGTTGAAGAGGAGTGCCGGAAGGCGTCGGACCGTGGCTGAGAGCGTCAAGATCCTTCCTTCGATTCTCTCCGCCGACTTCTGCATTCTCGGGCAGCAGATCGCCGAGGTGGACGAGGCGGGCGCGGACGCTATCCACGTGGACGTGATGGACGGCCGCTTCGTCCCCAACATCACCATCGGACCGCTGCTGGTGGAGGCGGCCCGCCGCAGCACCTCGCTTCCGCTGGACGTCCACCTGATGATCGTGGAACCCGAGCGCTACGTCGAGGACTTCGTCAAGGCCGGCGCGGACACACTCCTGGTCCACCAGGAGGCCTGCCCGCACCTCCACCGCACCGTGCAGCAGATCAAGTCGCTGGGCAGCAAGGCCGGAGTGGTGCTCAACCCGGCTACGCCGCTGGCGACCCTGGACGAGATCCTGCCGGAGCTGGACCAGGTCCTCATCATGAGCGTGAACCCCGGATTCGGCGGCCAGAGCTTCATCGAGAGCAGCGTGGACAAGCTGCACCGCCTCAAGCGAATGCTCGACGAACGCGGCCTCGACACCGCGATCGAGATCGACGGCGGCGTCGGCCCCGACAACGCCGCCCGGGTGGTGGCGGCTGGCGCCACGCTTCTGGTGGCCGGGTCGTCGGTTTACAAGGCGCCGGGGGGCGCCGCCGCCGGCGTGCGGCGGTTGCGGGACAGCATCCCCTCCAGGCCCTAGGGCGGGGGTTCCGTCCACGTTGACGGCCTCGGGGTTCACGGGTTGGGCAGGATGATGTCCTTTCGCGTCGTCGTCCCCGGGCTCACTTCCACCCGCCGCGATACCTCACCCAATCTCTCGTGCCAGAAGCGCAGTTGGTAGTTTCCCGGGGGGACCCCGCCGATGGTGTAGCCGCCGCGGGAGCCGGTTACCGCGAAGAAACGGTTCGGCGTCACCACGATGTAGGCGCTCATCCAGGCGCGGTGCAGTTCGCAGATGATCTTCACGAGGCCGGGCTGCCGGAGGGTCCTGGTCACCCGGCGCCAGCGGGGGATGCCGTCGTTGAACAGGGTCCGGGGTCCGATCCGGGCGTGGGCGTCGTGGAGGATGACGTCGCTGTTCAGAAGCAGCAGGCGGCTGCCCACCGGAGCGGCCTGAACGTGGGGCGCAAAGCGGCAGCCGATGTTGTCGAGCTGTATGTTCAGAGGTTGACCGGTCCGTCCGTCGAGGCCCGGACCGCTCAGGGTCACGACGACGTTCCGCAGACCGCCGTCCGCGGCCGCGACAAGGCCCTGGTCGGGAATCATGGAGCCGCAAAAGGCCTGTTCCTTGTGAACCCTCAAGACGCCGGGCGGAGGCGGTGTCCCCGAGAAGCGTACGGTTCCGGCGATGTTTCCGGTCGTGGTGGAACGGGAAGCCCGGTCGGAGACATGGCTCGCGGGTTGTCCCAGGGCATGCACCGTGACGGACCAGAGGACCGCCAGGATCAGGCTCGTTGTCAGTGTCCGGCGAGGTTTCAAGCCGCCCCCGGATAGGCCGTGAGGCTCTTTGGAAAACAAAATCGGGAAGACCCGTGCGGGGCTCCCCGATTGCGTTGAAGTTCGTCGCCGTTCTCATGCCGCCCCGGGGCAGGCCTCTCGAGACCCGTCCCGGAGGGCGCGAGCGTTGACTTTTTCTAGTGGGCCGACTGCTGAACGTCCAGGTTCACCAGCTCGGTAGCGGCTTCGTTCTCGGCCAGCATGCCCCAGCTCTTGATCCAGGCGGCGGTGCGCTCCAGCTCTTCGGCGGGGATCGGCGCCGGGTCCACCACCACGATGCGGCTGTCGCGCAGCTCGTCCGCGCGGATGGCGGCGATCTCCGGATCGTCGCTGTGGTAGTCGATGAAGTACTGCATGTACTTCTTCTTGTCGGCGTTGACGCGGCGCACGGCTTCGCGCACGGCGCGGTTGAACATGGCGTAGGTCTCGGCGTCGACATTCTCGGACGCCACCTCGGTGCCGTGGAGAGAAGCCGAGACGACGATGCGGCAGCCCTTCTTCTCCGCCAGCGTGAGGTAAGGCTCGGTCAGCGGCGTGGACTCGATCTCGCCCTTCATCACCGACTCCAGGCGGTAACGGGAGCCGCGCGGCGCCTGACAGAGCTTGATCTGGTCACGGGTGAGAAAGCCCTCGAGCATGTGCAGGGTCAGGTAGTGGGTGCCGAAGTAGAACGGCACGCCCACGAGCTTGTTGGCGAGTTGCTGGGCCGTGTAGACCTCGGAATCGGGCCTCACCACCAGTCCCGCGTAGGCGATGATGGAGCGCCGTCCGATCTGCCGTCCGGCATCGACGGCGGAGTCCTGGACGCGGCAGTAGTTGCCCCACTCGCAGGCGTTGTACATGTCGGCCTTGCCCTGCTCGAAGAGCATGCCGTGGCTCGCGTGAGGGTCCGCGCCCTTGGGATCGGTGACTTCGGTATGGGTGTTCTTGTCGCCCGGACCGCGATCGGCAAACTCGATTTCCAGCCCTTCCTTCTCGAACAGGCCCTCGTTGTACGCCACCAGCTCGCACAGACCCTGGAACGGGGCGGTGCTCTCAAGAACCAGCTTCTTCATTGTGGTCTCCTTATGCAAAAAGTTTCGCGTATTTGCGGTGTTGCGGCGCAAGGCCGCCGTGGATAGGTGTTTCTGTACCACAATTTGCCGCCGGATGGCAACAGTGTTGACGCCGGGACGGAGAGCTTCCCGGCGGCCCCGGAACTTGTCCGGGCGCCGGGCTTCGTGCCACACTGCCACCGTGCCGCAATCCTCCTCCACCCAGCCGGATGCACGGGCCGACGACGCCCCGGGCGGCACGTCCCTCAAGGACGTGAAGCAGTCCGGAGTGTCCTTCGGCGCGCTCCGGCAACCTCACTTCCGCGCCTACTTCTCGTACACCATGCTGGCCATGATGGCCGACAACATCGAGCACGTGATCAGCTACTGGGTGATCTACGACCTGTTTCGGTGGGAGGAACTGCAGGGGTTCGCGGTCATCAGCCACTGGTCGCCGTTCCTGCTGCTGTCGTGGTACGTCGGCCTGCTGTCGGACCGTTTCGACTGCCGCCGGGTCATCCAATGGGCGATGATCCTCTATTTCGTCCTCACCATCGCCTGGGCGTACTTCATCGTCACCGGCACGCTCACGGTCTGGCACGCCTGTGCGCTGCTGGTGGTGCACGGAGTCGCCGGCGTCCTGTGGAGCCCCGGAAGCCAGCTCATCCTCCACGACATGGTGGGTCCGGAGCACCTCCAGAGCGCCGTCCGCCTGAGCGCCACCAGCCGGCAACTGGGAATCCTCGCCGGACCGGCGGTGGGCGGGTTCATGATGCGGGGGCTGGGAGCGGCGTGGGGTCTGGTGGTCAACGCGCTGTTCTACATTCCCCTGACCCTGTGGCTGTCGCGGGTTCCCTATACCGGACGCCGCGCCCACGAGGTGCAGGCGCGCCGGGTGACCTGGGCTCGGGCCCTGGAGGCGCTGAGGGAGGCCCGCAGCAACCGTGTCATCGTGTCCATGGTCTGCCTGGTGGGGGCATCGTCCCTGGTTGTGGGCAATGCCTTCCAGGCCCAGATGCCGGGGTTCGCCATCAACCTCGGGGTGGGCGAGGCGGGGTACAGTGTGCTGCTCGCCGCCAACGGCGCCGGCGCCTTCGTGAGCGGCATCCTGCTGGAGAGCCGGGGTTTCCTCCAGGCGCGGGCGCGCACCGCCATCGTCCTGGCGCTGCTCTGGTGCGTCGCGTTGGGCTGCTTCGCGTTCACGCCCTACTACTATCTCGCGGTGGCTCTGCTGTTCGCCGCCGGTTTCCTCAACCTCGCCTACCTGACCATGTCGCAAACCCTGGTGCAGCTCGTCTCGCCGGCCCACCTGCGCGGCCAGTTGATCGGCCTGTTCATCATGTCCGGGCTGGGTCTGCGCACCTTCAGCGGCATTACCGTGGGCATCGCCGGCGGCGTCATCGGCATACAATGGTCGCTGGGCCTGAGTTGCGCGTTCCTGCTGGCGATCATGGTGTTGCTGCTGGCGGTCACCGCCCGGGCCCGGGGCGACGAGGGCGACCTCTGAGCCGGCCCCGCGATGCGGTGAGCCAAAGTGTACGGAGCGCCCGAGCCGTTACATACTCAATGCGGCAACGTCCGGCCGGTGAACCAAATGCCTCGGTTTGCCTTCTTGCCGGTCGTGGCTGTGTTTCGTAGTCTGTAGGTGGTCTTCCTTGAGGAACCGTGATCGTGTCCCGACCGACAATTTTCGCCGACTCCGTCCTTCCGAACGCCCTGGTGGACAATCTGCGGCGTTTCAATCCGTGGTGGGAAGGCGAGGCGATGCCGGTGCAGCCACCCACACAACGCCACCTGGTGGGCCAGATTCGCCGGCGTCTGAGTGCTCACGTCGCGCCGATTGTCGTGGTTCGAGGACCACGGCAAATCGGAAAGACCACGGCACAGTTTCAGATCATTCAAGATCTGCTTCAGGAGGGCGTGGACCCGCGGCGGATTGTCCGTGTCCAGTTCGACGATCTCGGCACGTTGAAGAGATTGCCGGAACCCATCCTGCGGATTTCGGACTGGTTCGAGCGGCGCATCACGCCAGGACGGTTCAATACCCTGGCCCAAGCCGGATCGCCGGCCTACCTTTTCTTTGACGAGCTCCAAAACCTTGACGGGTGGGACGCACAGCTCAAGTCATTGGTCGACAACGCTTCCGTCAAGGTGGTGGTTACCGGGAGTTCGGCGCTAAGGATCGAACTGGGAAGAGACAGCCTCGCGGGAAGAATCAACACCATCGAAGCAGGCGTGCTTTCGCTGACCGAGATCGGGGCGTTGCGTGGTTATCCCACCCCGGAGCCGTTTCTCAAGGATAACGGGTTGGCCGATCTCCTGGACAAGGGATTCTGGATCGACTTGAGGGACCACGGGCTTAGGCACCAACAGGTCCGTGAAGACGCCTTCAGGCATTTCGCGGAACGTGGCGGCTATCCCGTTGTGCACCGCGAGAAGGAAATAGAGTTTGCCCAGTTGGCGGATCATCTCAACGAAACGGTGATCAAGAGGGTCATTCAGCACGATTTGAGGATAGGTGAGAGAGGTCGGAAGCGTGATCCGAACCTCCTTGAAGAACTGTTCCGGCTGGTTTGCCGGTATGCCGGCCAGACTCCGCGCATGGCCACTCTGGCGGAAGAAGCCCGATTCTCGCTGGGGGCCAATATCGGTTCCCAACGGGTTACCCAATACCTGAAGTTCCTCGGAGACACGTTGCTCGTGCGGTTGGTCCTCCCGCTGGAGATCCGCCTTAAGCGCAGGCGGGGCAGTCCAAAGCTCTGCCTCGTTGACCACGGGCTGAGGGCGAGTTGGCTCCAGGAACACGTACCCCTGGTGCCGGACGACTTGGCACAACGCCCGGAGTTGACCACGATGGCCGGCCACTTGGCCGAGAGTATCTTTGGATCGGTGGCGTCGACGATACATGGCCTGGACGTGGCGCACTTCCCTGAGAGAGGGACGGACCGCGAGGTTGACTTTGTACTAACGGTAGGCGGTACGCGTATCCCGGTCGAGGTCAAGTACCAGAGACGGATCGATCCGTTCCGGGATACCTTGGGAATACGTTCGTTCCTGGAAAAATCCTTGAACAATGCGCCTTTCGGGATTCTCGTGACTCAAGACTATTCCGGAACGCTGGACGATCCACGGATCGTCACTCTACCTCTATCGACGTTCATGATGCTCCGATGAACGAGTCCACGGCCCTGCAGGTCCAGCCCATGACTTCCAAGAAGACCCTCTATCTGGCCAATCCTTACGGTTTCTCGTCGCAACTGCGGGCAGGCCCGCTGGCGGCGCTCACCGCGGCGCTGGAAGCGCTGGGGTTGGAGGTGTGGGAGCCGTTCGCGCGCAACAACCAGGTGGACAAGGCCGACGCCGGCTGGGCATACCGCATCGGACAGGCAGACCTGAGCGACGTACGCGCCGCGGACGGTCTTTTCGCGGTGGTCAACGGCTGCCCGCCGGACGAGGGCGTCATGGTCGAGCTGGGCATGGCCATTGCCTGGGAGAAGCCGGTTTTTCTTTTCCGGGACGATTTCCGCCGTTGCACCGACAGCGAGGCGTATCCCTTGAACCTGATGGTGTTCAGCGGCCTTCCGAGGGTCGGCTGGCAGGCCTACCTGTATCGGTCGGTCGAGGAGATCGGCGACCCGGACAAGCCCCTGTTCCGGTGGGTGCGGGACCGTGCGCGGCAGTAGCGGTCCGCCCCGCCGGTTGTTGACACGGCGTCGCGTGTTCGACTATCATTCGGCGTGTAACTTGCGGGAAGTGCGAGGAGCAACAAGACCGGGATGGGACCTCCGAAGGTCCGCCGGACCGACCTGAGATGTTCGTGCCCGGGGCGCGGAGGCGGCGGTTTGGTAGCACTCTCCACCGGTCGGTCAACAGCATGCCGAATTCCGGTATGATTCACATCAGTCGTTTGGGATGGCTCCGATGAAGGCAGCCCTTCCGCGGCTCTCGCTCGACCTCGAGCCTGAGCTCTCATCGGCGCTCAAGGAACTGGCGGCGGCAGTGGCGCGCTTTGGCGAGGCCAACGGGCTCTCGGATTCGCAGGTCCACAATCTCAGCCTGGCCCTGGACGAATTGGCGACCAACACGATCTCGTACGGTTTCGCGGACGTCGAGCGCCAGGAGCTCCGGGTGGAGTTGCGCATCGAGGATGACGAAATCGTCGCTCAGCTATACGATACCGGCATCCCCTTCAACCCGTTCGAGGAAGCGGCCGTACCGGATATCCATGCCACGATCGACGACCGCCCCATCGGCGGTCTCGGCGTTTTCCTGACCAAGGCCCTGTTCCCGAATCCGGACTACGAGCGTACCGACGGGTTCAATCGCATTACTCTGCGCGCACCTGTGAAAGGAGACAGTTGATGGCAAACGGAAGCGTTTTGGATCTCAGCACGGAGACGGACGGCGACACCACTGTGGTCATCCCCACGGGCCGTATCGACGGCAGTACGGCCAGTCCGTTCCAGGAGGCCCTCCTCAAGTTGATAGAGGAAGGCAAAGGGTCCTTGGTGGTGGACTTCGAGAACATCGAATACATCAGCAGCGCCGGGCTCCGGGTCCTGCTGCTGGCGGCCAAGCAACTCCAGGCCGGCGGCAGAAAGATCGTCCTCTGTGCCATGCGAGACCACATTGCCGAAGTGTTCAAGATCAGCGGTTTCAGCGAAATCCTGGCGATTCACCCCACACGCCAGGACGCGATCAATGCCGGTTGAGATGGAAGAAAGCGAAGAAATAACTTCCGAGGCCGCATCGTCCTTCGACGGTGAGCCCATCAAGATCCTGGTCGTAGACGACGAGGTGGACCTCGAGGCGCTCGTGCGTCAGAAGTTTCGCCGGCGCATCCGCCGGAACGAGCTGGTTTTCGACTTTGCGCACAACGGTCAGGAAGCCATCGACAAGCTCGACGAAGACGACGATATCTCGATGGTCATCTCCGACATCAACATGCCGGTGATGGACGGCCTCGCGCTGCTGAAGCAACTGAACGAGACCAAGCCCAACGTCCGTTCCGTCATCGTGTCCGCCTACGGCGACATGAACAACATCCGCACCGCGATGAACCGCGGCGCGTTCGACTTCGTCACCAAACCCATCGATTTCACCGATCTCGAGATCACCATCGACAAGACCCTGAAGCACTTGGCGCTGGTGCGCGAGGCGTTGTCCAACAGGGACCAGTTGGTGGCTCTCAGCCACGAGCTGGACGTGGCCCGGGACATGCAGGCGTCGGTGCTGCCCCGGAGCTTTCCCTCCACGGACCACTACAAGACCCATGGCCTGATGATCCCGGCCAAGGAGGTGGGCGGCGACTTCTACGATTTCTTCACCTTGGACGAAGACAGAATCGGCGTGGCCATCGGCGACGTCTCAGGGAAGGGCATTCCCGCCGCGCTCTTCATGATGGCTTGCCGTACGCTCCTGCGGAGCCGGGCGTTGGAGGGCGGAGGGCCGGACGAGTGCCTGCGCTACGTCAACGACCTTCTGTCCGAGGACAACGAGAACTGCATGTTCGTAACCCTCTTCTATGGCGTCCTCGATACCCGCAGCGGCGCCTTCCACTATTGTAACGGCGGGCACAATCCGCCGCGCCTCGTCCACAAGGACGGCGAGGTGGTGCCGATGCCCACCACGCGCGACGTGGCCCTAGGCGTGCTCCCCGGCCATGCCTTCAACCACGATACTCTCCAGATTCGGGCCGACGACACGTTGTTCCTGTACACCGACGGCGTCACCGAGGCCGAAGGCCCGGGGTCGGAGGAGTTCGGTGAGGAACGTCTCGACTCGTTGCTCGCCGGGATCGACCAGGCCGACTGCGAAGGCGTGACTTCGCTCGTGCTCGACCACGTGCGGGAATTCG
The DNA here is from genome assembly GCA_965204505.1 of uncultured Binatia bacterium (SeqCode). Taxonomy (GTDB): domain Bacteria; phylum Desulfobacterota; class Binatia; order UBA9968; family JAJDTQ01; genus JAJDTQ01. The sequence continues at coordinate 599,344 of CBDBFB010000003.1, read as the reverse complement.
CGGGCGACAATCCGCAGTCCGACGACATCACTTGCGTGGCGGTGCGCTATCACGGGAGTTGACCAACCGTGCCATACAGCCGGATGGCACAACCACCCAACGCCAGATGCTGAAGTTCGTGAACGGGTTTACACGGCTCGCCGTCGTGGCACTGCTCGCGGGGATCACATCGTTGGCCACCGCCGTGGGGGCCGCCGCACAGACGCTGCCGCCGGGCTCGGTCACGCCGGGCGTCAGTCCGGGCACCGTCATGTTCGGCCAGTCCTCCGCCCTCAGCGGGCCGGCCAAGGCCTTGGGCGAGGGGATGCGCGTGGGCATCACGGCCGCGTTCGAGGAGGCCAACCGCGCCGGCGGCATCCATGGCCGGCATTTGAGCCTCACCACCCTCGACGACCGCTACGAGCCCGAGGCGGCCATCGCCAACACCAACCGGCTCATCGGCGAGAAACAGGTATTCGCGCTGATCGGCGCGGTGGGCACTCCCACCTCGAAGGCCGCCGAGCCCATCGCCACGGAAGCAGGGGTGCCTTACGTGGGCGCTTTCACGGGCGCGGAGTTCCTGCGCGACGCGCGCAAGCGGCCCACCGTCATCAACGTGCGCGCCTCCTATTACCAGGAAACCGAAGAGATGGTCGAACGGCTCACGCGCGACCTTGGGGTGACGCGCATCGGCATCCTCTACCAGGACGACTCGTACGGCCGCGCGGGGCTTTCCGGCACCCTCCAGGCGCTTCACCGGCGCGGCATGGCGCTGGTCGCGGAAGCCACCTATCCGCGCAACACCCGGGCCGTGAAATCCGCGGTGCTGGACCTCAGGCTGGGCGACCCGGAGGCGGTGATCATCGTCGGCGCCTATCAGCCCGTGGCCACCTTCATCAAGTGGTGCCGCTACCTGGACTTCAACCCCATCTTCGTGAACATTTCCTTCGTCGGCAGCTCGGCGCTGGCACGGGCGCTGGGACCGGCGGGCAAGGGCGTCGTCGTCACCCAGGTGGTCCCCTTTCCCAACGACCGCTGGATTCCCGTCGTCGCCCGGTACCATGAGGCCCTTCGCACCGTTGCCGCCAATGCCGAGCCCGGCTTCGTTTCCCTGGAGGGATACCTGACCGGCCGCGTGGCGGTGGAGGCGCTGCAGCGGGCGGGAGCGCGACCCACCCGCCAGGGGTTCATCAGCGCCCTTCAGAAGGCAGGCACCATGGACCTCGGCGGCTTTCTGCTGCTCTACGGAGAGGCCGACAACCAGGGTTCCGACCGGGTATACCTGACCGTGATCGACGACTCCGAGCGGTTTCGTTCGATCCGGCATTTGGAGCGGCCTTGAGTTTCGCGGACATCGTCAAACGCATCGAGAGCCGGCGTATCGGCCTCGGCGCCAAGATGTACGGCGCCTTCGGCCTGGGGGTGGTGCTGATGCTGGCCGCCAGCGCGGTGGCGCTGCTGTCCTTCCGGGTCGTAAGCAACTCGCAACGCCACATTACCGAACGAAGCGTTCCCAGTCTCGTGGCGGCCATCCGCGCGGCGCAGCAAAGCTCCGCTCTCGTCAACGCGGCGCCGCGCCTCGTCTCCGCTTCGTCCGCCGCGGAGCTCGCCGAAGTCAAGGCAGCCATCGACAAGGACAAGGGACTGCTCAACAACCTGATCGGGGAGCTTCAGCTTCACGAGTCCCTGGAGAACCAGGAGCAGGCGCGCAGGCTCCGTTCCCTCTCCGATGCCCTCACCACGACGTTGGAGAAGATCGAGAAATCGTCTTCGCACCGACGGGAGCTCCAACGCCACCTGGACGCCCGCGAGGCCGAGATCCCGGTGATGACGCGCCAGATCGACCGCGTGCTGGTCCCGGAGATCGACGACCAGGCGTTCTTCCTGGCCACCGGCCTGAGGAAGATCGGCGACCAGCCGGTGCCTCCGGCCGAACGCACTTCCTATGCGGAACTGGTGCGCTATCGCGATCTGCTGACGCTGCATACCCAGGCCAACCTTGCCGCGAGGCTGCTCGCGGAAGCCGCGGTTGTCAACGAACGGGCGCTGATTCAGCCGCTGCGGGAGCGCTACAACGCGGCCGTGGGTTCGTTCGAGCGCGCCTTTCGATCGTCCGAATCCCACGCCGCCCCCACCCGGATGCTGGACTTCGAGTTCGAGCGGCTCAAATCCCTCGGACAGGGCCCCGACGGGATCTTCGGGTTGCAGGAAGCCATCCTGAAAGAAGCGGAGTCGGAGGCCCGCTACATCGAAGAGAACCGGGGGACCGCCGCCAGGCTGCTGGCGGCCATGGACCGGGTGGTGGCGGTAGCCGACCGCGAGGCGGAGGAGGCCAGCCAGGCTTCCACGTCGGCCGTCAACACCGGCATGATCGTGCTGGTGGTCCTCAATCTCCTGAACGGCATCGCCGCTGTCGCACTCGGGTGGATCTTCGTCGGCCGCTACCTGATCCGGCGGCTGACCGGCCTGGCGGACTCCATGCGTTCCATGGCCGAAGGCAACCTCGAGGTTCCGGTGGAAGTCCGTGGCAACGACGAGGTGACCGACATGGCGGAGGCGCTGGAAGTGTTCCGGCGCCACGCCCTGGAAGTGCAACGGCTCAATCTGGTGGAGAAGCTCGCGGACGAGCTGCAGGAGAAGAACGCCGAACTGGAACAGACGCTCAAGGACCTGAAGACCGCACAGCACCAGGTCATCATGCAGGAGAAGCTGGCGTCCCTGGGCCAGTTGACCGCCGGCATCGCGCACGAGATCAAGAACCCTCTGAACTTCGTCAACAATTTCTCGGAGGTGTCGGGCGAGCTGATCGAGGAGGCGCGGGAGGTCCTGGGCGAGGTGCGCCAACAGGTTCCCGAGGACGCACGCGACGAGATCGAGGGGATCCTCGACGACCTGACCGCGAATCTCCAGAAGATCAACCAGCACGGCAAGCGGGCCGACGGCATCGTGCACAGCATGCTGGAGCATTCACGCGGCCAATCCGGCGAACGCCGCGCGGTGGATCTCAACGCCCTGCTCAAGCAGTACGCCGATCTCGCCTACCACGCCATGCGTGCCAAGGACCAGCAGTTCAACGTGACTTGGGAAGAGGACCTGGACGGCGAGATGGGCGAGATCGAGGTGGTGCCCCAGGACCTGAGCCGCGTTTTCCTCAACCTGATCACCAACGCCTGTCAGGCGACGTTCGAGCGGGCCAGGAAAACGGACGGCGACTATCAGCCGTGTATCCGGTTGGCGAGCAAGCGCGAGGACAACCAGGCCGAGTTCCGGATCCGGGACAACGGGCCCGGTATCCCCCAGGACATGATCAAGACGATCTTCGAGCCTTTCGTGACCACCAAGCCCACCGGGGAAGGCACCGGGCTCGGCCTCTCCCTGTCCCAGGACATCGTGGCCCAGCACGGCGGCGTCATGGGGGTCGAGTCCGAGCCGGGGGTCTTCACCGAGTTCTGGATCACCATCCCCACCGACGGGCAGCAAGCCTGACCGGGAGGGGTAGTGTGGTCGAGGCGCCCTCACCCGGCCTTCAGCCACCCTCTCCCAGCGGGAGAGGGTGTATGCGCACCACGCCGGCGCCGTTCCCGCTCAGTCGCTGCCGCGAACCGCGTCGGCGTCGTCGGGATCGGGCATGACCACGAACTCGGGGTAGGCTTCGATGCCGAGTTCGCCGGCGTCCTGGCCGAGATCCTCGACCGATTGCGAAACCCGCACTCCCATGACCTGCTTCAGCGCCATCCAGAGCAACCACGAGACCACGAACACGTACACGCCGATGGCCACCACTCCCAGGAGCTGAACGCCGAAGTGGCCGCCGGCCACGATGCAGGTCGCCAGGGTTCCCCAGATGCCCGCGAACAGGTGCACCGGAATCGCCCCCACCACGTCGTCCACCTTGAGCACCTCCAGAAGCCGCAGGCCCGCCACGCAGATGCCGCCGCCGACGGCGCCGATGATCACGGCCCAGAAGTGGGTGACGAAGTCGGGCCCGGCGGTGATGGACACCAGGCCCGCCAGGGCGCCGTTGAGGCCCGCCATCAGGTCGATGCGCCCCAGCAAGGGTCGCTCGATCACCAGGGCCACCAGAAAGCCGGCGGCTCCGGCCAGGTTGGTGTTGACCAGGATGTGGCTGATGGCCACCGCGTCCGTGGCGCCGCCCAGGGCCAGTTGCGACCCGCCGTTGAAGCCGAACCACCCGAACCACAGTATGAAGACGCCCAGGGTGACGATGGGGATGTTGGAAGGCGGCGTCGCCTTGACGTTGCCGTCGGCGCGGAACTTGCCGCGCCGGGCTCCCACCACGATGGCGCCCGCCATGGCCGCCCAGCCGCCGGTGGAGTGGACGATGGTGGAGCCGGCGAAGTCCTTGAACCCCATGGCGCCCAGCCAGCCGCCGCCCCAGGTCCAGGCGCCGACGATGGGATAGATGATGCCCGTCAGAAGGGCGATGAAGACGAAGAAGGTCCAGAGCCTGACGCGCTCGGCCAAGGTGCCGGAGACGATGGACGCGGTGGTGGCCACGAACACCATCTGGAAGAACCAGTCCGACATGGTCGAATAGTCCGACGATTTGAGGACCGCCTCGGTGGCCGCCGCCTTTGCCTTGTCGTCGGCGCCGAGCAAGGCGATTTCCTCGCCCGTCGGCCCGTAGAAGGGCGTGAAGCTGCCGATGACGCTGCCGACGTCGACGTACATCAGGTTGTAGCCGATGAAGAAGTACATGATCCCGGCGATGGAGTAGAGGCCCATGTTCTTGAGGCAGATCATGGACACGTTCTTGGTGCGCACCGAACCCGACTCCAGCATGGTGAAGCCCGCGCACATCCACATCACCAGGCATCCCCAGATGAGGAACGAGAAGGTGTTCAGGACGAATTGCAGCTCCTTGTCCACGGCTGCTTGCGCGGCGGTGGCCAACCAGAAGAAACCCAACGCGGCGGCGAGTCCGCCGGCGATGGCCAGGCGGCCGAAATGCCCGCCGAGGAAGGAACCCCTCGTGGAAATCCCGTGTCTGCTCATGTCAGCGGCACCTCCGTTCTGGTCGATTTAGTCCGCAAACCCAAGGTCCGTAACGGTACTCGTCACCGCACCCTTCGTCCGGTCGGGCACTAGATGTGGTAGTAGTGAAAGAACTCCGCCGGGACGGGGTGAAGGAAAACATCCCTTGATTCCTGCTCCTTGAACGCGATGTAGTGGTCGATGACGTCCTGCGTGAAGACTCCTCCCTCCAACAGGTAGTCATGGTCCGCACCCAGGGCCGCCACCGCTTCCTCCATGGAAGTGGGAACGGAAGGGATGTTGGCCGCTTCCTCGGGCGAGAGCTCGTAGATGTCCGCGTCGGTGGGATCGCCCGGGTCGATGCGGTTGCGGATGCCGTCGAGCCCCGCCATCAGCATGGCCGAGAACGCCAGGTAGGTGTTGGCGGAGGGGTCGGGCGGACGGAACTCGATGCGCTTGCTGGCCGGCGAGGTCTCGTAGGTGGGGATGCGCACCGCCGCGGAGCGGTTGCGCGCGGAGTAGGCGAGGTAGACCGGGGCCTCGAAGCCCGGCACCAGGCGCTTGTAGGAGTTGGTCGTGGGGGCGCAGAAGGCCAGCAGGGACGGACTGTGCTTGAGCAGGCCGCCGATGTAGTGCCGCGCCAGCTCCGACAACTCGGCGTAGCCGCCGGCATCATAGAAGAGCGGGGTGTCGCCGAGCCACAGCGACTGGTGCACGTGCATGCCGCTGCCGTTGTCCCCGAACAGGGGCTTGGGCATGAACGTGGCGGTCTTGCCGTGGGCCCTGGCCACGTTGCGCGCGATGTGCTTGTACCACTGGGTCTCGTCGGCTTTCCGGCGCAGGGTCTGGAAGCGGGTGGCGATCTCGCCCTGGCCGCCGGTGGCCACCTCGTGGTGGTGGACCTCGAAATCCATGCCTACCTGGCCCATCTTCTCCGCCATCTCCCAGCGCAGGTCCGCGAGCTGGTCGAACGGCGGAATGGGGGAATAGCCCTGCTTGGGCGGGATCTTGTAGCCGAGGTTGCGGTCGTCCTCCTCCCGAGCGGAGTTCCAGTCGGCCTCGTCGGAGTCGACGATGTGAAACGACGAGTTGGGCTTGAGGCCGAACCGTACGTTGTCGAAGACGAAGAACTCGAGCTCGGGGCCGAAGAACGCCTTGTCGGCGATGCCGGAGGCGGCAAGATGTTCCTCGGCCTTGGTGGCAACGTAGCGCGGGTCGCGCGTGTAGCGATCGCCGTTGACCGGATCCACGACATCGCAAATGAGCTTGAGGGACGGTTCCCGTTCCACCGGATCGATCCGGGCGGAGTCGAGATCGGGTACCAGCAGCATGTCCGATTGGTCGATGGACTGGAAGCCCCGCAGGCTGGACCCGTCGAAGCCCTGGCCGCGCTCGATGAGACTCTCCTTGACCCCGGAAGGGGGTATCGACCAGTGTTGCCAGCGGCCGATGAGGTCGGTTACCAGCAGATCGACCCGCCGCACGTCGTTGTCCGAGATCAGTTTCTGTACATCCGCAAGCGTCACGATAGACCTCCCTTGAATTGTTTGCGTTGAAGTGCTTCCCGGTTAGATAACAAGGTTTGCTATTATCGCATAACACATACCCGATGTGGTAACGAAGATACGGTCGAGTTGGAGATGGGGTGGTGTTCCCGGGCTGGGAAGGCGGGCGCTTCCGGTTGATGGGAGCTTGATGCCTTTCTCCTTCAGGCCGGTGGTGCCCCTGCGTCCGAGCCGGTGTCCGCGATTCGCTCGATGAGCACCTCGGTCGTCAGCCTCGAGCCGGCGGCGGCGCGGAAGATGCCACGGGTCGGCGGGACGTCGGCATAGTCCCTACCGACCGCGACGCGGATGTGGCGTTCGTCTCCCTCGGTGTCGTTGGTCGGGTCGAATCCGGTCCAGCCGATGCCCGGCAGCCAGCATTCCACCCACGCGTGGCTCTCGCACTCGGCCACTCCGCCGGCGGGCGGTCCCAGGTATCCCGACACATAGCGGCAGGGGATCCCCCAGCCGCGCAGGATGGCGGCCATGACGTGGGCGTAGTCCTGGCAGACGCCGCGTCCGGTCTCGAGGATACGGTCGATGGGTGAATCGACCCGGGTCTCGCCCGGGGCGTAGTCCAACACCCGGTGGAGCGTGGTGCAGAGATCTCTTGCGCTTGCCAGCGGATCATCGCCCGGCGCGAGACCGTGCGTTTCCTTGAACTGCTCCAGGGCAGGGGTCCAGGCGACGAAGTGGCTGGGGTGAACCATCGGCCAGAGCTCGGCGGTCTCCGCGGCGCGCTGAAGCGCCTCCCACGCGCCGTCGGTGAGCCGGTCCGGCGTCGATGCCAACGGCCCCACCTCCACGATGGAGCGGGCGGTGACGGCAAGATGCTCGTGCGTATGAGCGCGGTCCAGGAAGTGGCCGGTGTTGCCGAAGGAATCGATGAACTCGAACAGGGTGCCGTCCGGGTCGGTGCGCACGTCGAATTCCCGCAGCACTTGGGCTCGGTCTCGTATCGGGCACACGTAAAGCGTCATCACCGAGTCCTGCGCGGCCTCCGCGTACTCGAAACGCATGGTGTGCTCGATGGCATAGCTGACGATCACTTCGCGAGCCCCTGCGGCGGAGAATGGGTTACGTAGGCGGCCATGGTCAGGTGATGGAGCGTTCGGCTCTCGTCTTCCAGCGAGCGGAAGAACCCCCCTGCGTCGGTCTCGTCCGACCCTCCGTTGTTGCCGATTTCGACGGCGGCCGTCAGGCGTAGCGCCATCCGATGGGGCGGTGCCAGAGGATAACGGGCGCCCACGGGATCGATGCCCGTCAGCAGCTCCTCTATGCGGTGGACCGAGAAGCGAAGCGAGCGCGGAAGCTCCGGGTCCCGGGCAAGCAGGTTGAGGGCTTCCGTGCGGTCGACGTTCGTCGAGTGGCGCCGGCAATACACCTCGTAGGCGCCGCACACCCGCAGCAGGTCGGCCCAGGACAGCGCGTTGGCCGCGTGTTCCTCGCGGCTGAATTCGATCCAGGACGCGAGCAGCACGGCCTGATGCTGCACCCGCTCGATGAAGCGGCCGAGCTCCAGAAAGCGCCAGGCTTCGTCTCGCGGCATGGCCGCGTCGACGACGCCGGCGAACAGCCGCAGCCGGTCGATGGCCTCGTTCACCAGGGCGGCCGGCGCCTCCGACCACGCCGCGCTGAAGTCGCTGTCCCGGATCCACAGGTAGCCCTGGTTGAGGCACGTCCACACCGGCAGCGGCAACTGCGCCCGCACGCGCTGGCCGTTCTCCCGTCCGTGCTCCCAGCAAGAGAGCAGGGAATCCGGGTTGGCGCGCTCTTCCACGAGTTCCCCCGCAAGGGTGTAGGCGTCGGGTATGACGACGGTTTCGGCGTCGTCGCCGCTCGCAGTTTTCCCCACCGGGGGCTGTCCGAGGATGCGGTACACGGCCTGCCAACCCAGGGTCAGCTCGTCCGCCGGCCGATCGGCGAGGCGGTCGAGCTGGAACCGGAGAAGTCGCGCGGTGTGCTCGATACGCTCGACGTAGCGGCCCAGCCAGTAGAACTCGGCGGCGACCCGTGCCAGCATCATCCGGACCTCAATCCTCCAGGATCCACAGATCCTTGCAGCCGCCGCCCTGGCTGGAATTGACCACCAGGCTGCCGCGGCGGAGCGCAACGCGGCACAACCCGCCCGGAACCACATGCTGCTCGTCGCTCCCTTGCAGCACGAAGGGGCGAAGGTCGACGTGGCGCGGCTCGATGGCGCCGCCGACGAAACACGGGGCCCGCGACAGGGCCAGCACCGGCTGAGAGATGAAATTCGCCGGATCGGCGCGCACGCGCTCGGCGTAGGTCGCGCGCTCTTCGGCGGAGGCGTGGGGACCCACCAGCATCCCGTAGCCGCCCGATCCGCCGACTTCCTTGACCACCAGCTCTTCGAGGTGCTCAAGGGTGTACGCCAGGCTGTCGGGCTCGCGGCAAAGATGGGTCTCGATGTTGGCCAGTATCGGTTCTTCACCGAGAAAATAGCGGATGATGGCGGGCACGTACGAGTAGAGGCTCTTGTCATCGGCCACGCCGGTGCCGGGCGCGTTGGCCAGCACGAGTTTGCCCGTGCGGTACGCGTGGAACAGGCCGGCCGCTCCGAGGACCGATTCGCCCCGGAACATCACCGGATCGAGATAGTCATCGTCGATGCGCCGGTAGAGCACGTCGACGCGGCGCAGCCCCGCCGTCGTGCGCATGTGCAGCGCACCGTCGCGCAGGACCAGATCCTGGCCCTCCACCAGGTGGATGCCCATTTCGCCCGCGAGAAAGGCGTGCTCGTAGTACGCCGAGTTGTGTATGCCGGGGGTCAGGATGGCGACCTGCGGGTCCTGCAGGGACGGGCGCAGGGAAGCGAGGGTGGAGTAGAGGCGCTCGGCGTAGTCCGCCACTTCGCGGACCCGGTGGGCCCGGTACAGCCTCGGGAAGGCGTCCTTGATGGCGTTGCGGCACGCGAGCATGTAGGAGACGCCCGAAGGAACCCGGAGGTTGTCCTCGAGGACCGCGAAACCGTCGTTGGTACGCACGATGTCGGTGCCGCACACCGCCACGTAGACATCGTGCGGAACCTTGAGGCCGCGCATCTCCATGCGGTACTGGGGGCAGCCGAGCACCAGATCGATGGGGACGACCTTGTCCCGCAGGCACCGGCCGTCGTGGTAGACGTCTTTCAGAAAAAGGTTGAGCGCCGCAAGGCGCTGCTTGAGTCCCCGTTCGATGTGGTCCCACTCGGCTCCGGTCAGGACCCTGGGGACACAGTCGATGGGAATGATCTGCTCGGTGGCCCGTTCGGCGTCGAGGACGGTGAAGGTGATGCCTTCGTGAAGGAAGTGGCGGTAGACGCCTTCCTGAAGCCTGGTCAGATCCTCGGGAGCGAGTTCCGCCAAGGCCTCGTTGAGGCGCTTGCACGCTGGTCGGGCATTCCCGTCGGTTCCGAACATCTCATCGTAGTAGTTCGGATCCAGGTCGTAGTCTGTGAAGACGCCTCCTTCCGATGCACGACGTTGCGACACAGCGCCTCCGGTCTCCGGGGCTTGGTGGTGGAGCCGACCGGGATCGAACCGGCGACCTCTTGAATGCCATTCAAGCGCTCTCCCAGCTGAGCTACGGCCCCACGCCCGGGAATCGAAAAGGCCACGGCCCCGTAAAGGTTCCGCAACCGCCCAGTCGATGATGAAGCATAACGGATGGACCGGCCCGGTGGCAAGCGCTGGTGTCCGGTCCCGCCCTTCCTGCGCGCCCGTCAAATGCGGCGACCGCCGGTCGCCCCTACAAGCGTCCGTGGGTCTTGAGCATCTCGGCGGCGTGCCGTTCCGCCTGGGCGGTGATCTCCGCGCCGCCGAGCATGCGCGCCAGCTCGCGGACCCTGTCGGTTTCGTCGAGCTTCCTGACCGTCGTAAAGGTCCTGCCGTCCGACACCTGCTTCTCCACCGCGTGGTGGAGATCCGCAAGCGCGGCGATGGGGGCCAGGTGGGTGACGCAGATCACCTGGTGGGACCGCGCCACGCCGGCCAGCTTCTTGCCCACCATCTCGGCCACCCTGCCGCCGATCCCGGCATCCACTTCGTCGAACAGCAGGGTGGGGATCTCGCCGCGGGTCAATACCAGCGACTTGAGGGCGAGCATGAGGCGCGAGAGTTCCCCGCCCGACGCGATCCTGGCCAGCGCCCTGACGGACTCTCCGGGGTTGGGTGAGAAGTAGAACTCGGGGTCGTCGACGCCGTCATCGGCGATCCTCGCGCCCTCGACCACGAAAGGCGGGTCGTCCGAGGCGGCGCCGCGATGGTGGAACCGGACCTCGAAGGTCGTCTGCGCGAGGCCCAGTTCGCCCACCTCCCGCTCCATGGCGGTTTCGAGGCTGCCGGCGGCCTGTTGCCGCGCCCGGGACAGCTCCCCGGCCGTCTTCCACGCCGCGTCCCGCGCCGCTTCGAATTGCCGGGTCAGGCCGGCGAGGTCCTCCTCGCCCGATTCGAGCGCGGCGAGGTCTTCGCGCGCCCGTTCCGCCAGAGCCAGGATCCCTTCCACCGATGCGCGGTATTTGCGCTTCAGCCGCTCGATCTCCGCGAGGCGATCCTCGATCCGCTCCAGCTCGCGCGGGTCGAAGGACAGCTTGTCCGCGTAGCGGCGAATCAGAGTGCTTGCCTCGTCCAGTTGCGCGGCCGAACCTTCCAGCAGCGTCACCGCGTCGGCCAGCGTCTCGTCGATCTCCGCCATCTCCCGAAGCCGCGGGATGAAACGGCCCAATTCGCCCGCCAGGGCGTTGTCGCCTTCGTAGAGGAGCAGCTCGCCTTCCCTGCAGGTCTGGTAGAGCCTTTCGGAATGGGCGATGATCTCCCGGCGGCGGCGCAGCGCCTCGTCTTCCCCGGGTTCGAGGCCGGCCCCTTCGATCTCTTCCACCTGCGCCCGCAGGAAGGCTTCCTCACGGGCCTTGCCGGCCAGCGCTTCCTCGATCTCGCGCACCTCCTTCCACGCGGCCGCGAACGCGTCGAACCGTTCCTTCATGACGGCGGCATCGGCTTCCAGGCCCGCGTGCGCGTCCAGCAGCGCGAGATGGGTCTCGGTGCGGCGCAGGGTGTGCTGCTCGTGCTGCCCGTAGATGTGGATGAGGCCGGCGCCGATGTTCGACAGGAGGGACAGCGGGCCGAGGCTGCCGTTGACGTAGATCCGGTTGCGGCCGCCGCGCGTGACCACGCGTTTCAGCACCAGCTCGTCCTCATCCTCGCAACCGGCGGCGGACAGAGCCTCGCGGGTGGCCGCCGGCAGGTCGGTGAACAGCGCCTCCACCACCGCCTCGTCGGCTCCTTCGCGAATCAGGTCCGCGGAGCCCCGGGCTCCCAGGAGGAGGCCGAGGGAGGCGAGGACGATGGTCTTGCCGGCGCCGGTCTCTCCGGTCAGGACGTTGAGCCCGGGACCCAGCTCCAACTCGACGTGATCGATGACGGCGATGTTGCTTATCCGGAGCTCTTGCAGCATGGCGACGACCCTTGGCGTGACGGGTCAGGTCTTGCGGATGGTTCCGGTCATGCGGACGCGGACGGGTTGAACCCCGCGCCTATAGTTCACCCCACTTGAGCTTGCTGCGAAGCACGTCGAAGTAGGAACGGGTCGGCACCCGCACCAGCGACACCGGCGACTTGTGGCGGCGCACCTCCACGCGGTCGCCGTTGTGAAGCAGGATCCCCTCCTGGCCGTCCGGAATCAGCACCACGGTGTCCCCGGCGGACCTCAGGGTCGAACGGATCCTGGCGTCGCTGGCGATGACGATGGGCCGGTTGGTGGTGAGGGTATGGGGGCAGATGGGACACAGGATGATGGCTCCCATGGCCGGATGGAGAATCGGACCGCCGGCCGCCAGTGAGTACGCCGTCGAGCCCGTGGGCGTGGAGATGATCAGCCCGTCGGCCCGGTAGGTGCACAGGTAGTCGCTGCCCACGTAGGTTTCGAGGTCGATGATCTTGGATCGCGCCCCCTTGGTGATGACCGCGTCGTTGAGTATCCTCAGGCTGCGGACGCCGTCCCGGCCCGAGATGCTCACGTTCAGGGTCATGCGCTTCTCGATGGTGTAGTTCTCCGCGATGGTGCTGGCCAGGACCTCCTCGATCTCGTCCATGGCGATCTCGGTGATGAAGCCGAGGCCCCCGAGGTTCACGCCCACGATGGGCACCTCGGGCCGTTCGACGAGGCGGGCGATGCTCAGGAGCGTGCCGTCTCCTCCCAATACGATGATCAGGTCGGCGCGCTCGGCCATCTCCGCCTTTTGCGCCACCCGGCCGCCGGTGGTGCCGAACTCGGCCTCCACGAGCACCTCCATGCCACGGCCCTCGAGCCACGGGATGGTGCTCCGCATGAGCGTCTCGGCCTTCTCTTCACCGTACTTGGCAACGATTCCGACGACGTTCACCATGTTACTGTCTGTGTTGTTTATCACGAACAGGTGTACAAAGATGCGCAGGATTTCGTGGGACAGGACACTAACACAGGGTGGGGAAGGATGCCATCTTGTACGGGAACAAGCCGGCCGTCGGCCGCAAGGAGAACACGGTGGAGGCAGAGGAACTACTGGAAGTGATGGCGACCCGGCGCAGCGTGCGTGTCTATAGGAGCGGGCGGATAACCGACGAACAGCTCCAGCTCATGTTCGAAGCCGCGCGCCTGGCTCCCTCCGGCGCCAACAGCCAGCCCTGGGAGTTCATCGTGACACGGGACCGGGCCAAGATGAGGAAGGTCCGGCAGATCTACTCCAACGAGTGGAACCAGCGCAAGCTGGAAGATCCGGTGCACTACAAGGGGCTCAAGAAAGACTACGTGGGCGACGTGAGCGCCCTGATCCTGGCATGCGGGGATGCGCGCACCAAACGGGTGTACCTGACCACGCGCCAGCCGTCCGACAGGGAGAAGCTGTTTCAGGCCAACGTGGCAAACGCGGTGGAGCACATGATGCTCGTTGCCGCCGGCATGGGGTTCGGCACGGTGTGGGTCTCGGTCCGCAAGGAAGTGGAGCCCGAGCTGCGGGCGTTGTTCAAGGTTCCCAGGGCGCTCCGTCTTCTCTGGGTCGTCCCCGTGGGCCGCGCCCGAAACTGGCCCAAAGCCAAGCCGCGCCGCAAGGTTGCTGACTTCATCCACTGGGAAACCTACGACAGGAGCAAGCTGCGCCGCGAGTCGCAGATTACGTCCTGGCCCAAGTCCTAGGCGGGAGGCTCACCGCTCGCGCAACGCGTTGAACACCTTCTCCGCGGTGATGGGGAGGTCGAGGATGCGCACGCCCACCGCCGCCTCCACGGCGTTGGCGATGGCCGGCGCCGTGGGCACGATGCTCATTTCCCCGATGGCCTTGGCGTTGTAGGGGCCGGGCCCGGTCTGGTCTTCCACCAGCACCGTCTCCAGCGGCGGCAGGTCCTTCACGCACGGCACGCAGTAATCGCCGAGGTTCAGGGTGGTGACCCGGGGTCCGTCCTTGACCATCTCCTCCATTACCGCGTAGCCCAAGCCCTGCACGAAGCCGCCGTCGATCTGCCCCTGGTGGCCCAGCGGGTTGATGATGGTGCCGACGTCGTGGGCGGTCACCACCTTCTTCACGTCCACGGTGCCGGTCTCACGGTCCACCGCCACCTCCGCCACCTGGACGAAGAACGCCGGCACCGGGGAGCGCTGGGGCTGGTAGGACTTGCGTACCGCCAGGTCCGTATCTTCGGCGATGAGCCTCCCCGCCACGTCCGCGAAGGCCAGCGCCGCGCCGCCGGCGCTGAAGCGGCCGTCGGCCAGGGTGACCTCGTCCGCCTTGCAGCCGAGGGCCTGGGCGGCGGCCTCGGTGACCCTGTCGCGCAGCTCTTCCACGGCCTCCACCAGCCCGCGCCCGACCATGGCGGTGATCTTGCTGCCGCCGGGCTCGGCGTCGGTGTCGAAGGTATCGGTGTCGCCACGCGCCACCTGGACCTGTTCGGCGGGCACGGTCAGCAGCTCCGCGGTGATCTGCCGCAGGAGCGTGTGGGTGCCGGTGCCGATGTCGGGAATCGCGGTCAGCACCGTGACTTCGCCGCCGGAGTTGCACGAGACTTGCAGGTTGACGGTGCCGCTGCCGCCGGTGTGCCGGAAGCCCAGGGCCATGCCCCGGCCGGTGTCGTCGCCCGGCTTGTCTCCGTGCCAGCCGGCGGCCGCCAGTGCGGCTTCGATGGTCTCGCGACAGCGGATCTTTTCCATCCCCCGCTTGTTGGGCAGCACGTCGCCGTCCTGCATCAGGTTCCTGAGCCGTATCGTCACCGGATCCAGGTCCAGATCCCGGGCCAGCATGTCCAGCAGCGACTCGATGGCGAAAACCGCCTGCGGCTGTCCCGGCGACTTCATGTAACCGCCCGGGACCCCGTTGGTGTAGACGTTGTAGGTGCGGATGGCGTAGTTGGGGATGCGGTAGGCGTTGACGACGTACGAGCCGTCGATTTCCGACGGCTTGAAGCCCGAGTAGGCGCCGCTGTCGAAGTAGATGTCGCTGTCGAGCGCCACCAGGGTCCCGTCGCGCTTCGCCCCGAGCTTGACGCGCATAACCGAGGGGTGGCGCGGATCGCCGGCCATGAGCTCCTCGGTGTAGTTCATCACCATCTTGACCGGGCGCCCGGCGGCCCGGGAGAGGTAGTAGCAGACCGGCACGTCCATCTGTGAGCCCTTGCCGCCGAAGTCGCCGCCCAGGGCCACGCCATGGACGTGGATGTTCTCCTCTTCCAGTTCCAGTTGCGCGGCCAGCATCTTCTTGAGCCGGAACGGCGCCTTGCACGACGCCCAAACGTCGATGCGCCCGTCGTCTATCGACACCACGGTGGCGTGGGGTTCGAGGTACACCTGGTGCACCCCGGGAGTGCGGAAGATGTGCTCGATGGCAACCTCGGCCTCCGCCATCCCACGCGCCGCGTCGCCGGCCGTGTGCTCATGGAGGGAGAGGACGTTGGGCTGGTTGTCCGGCCGGCCGGGCACGCCGGCATAGCCGGCGAGCCCCTCGTGAATCACCGGGGCGCCGTCGGCCAGGGCATCTTCGACGTCGGCGACGGCGGGCAGTTCCTCGTACTCCACCTCGATCAGCGACAGCGCCTGTTCGGCCGCGTCGGGGGTGTCGGCCGCCACCGCGGCGATCTTGTCGCCGATGAAACGGACCTTGTCCCGCGCCAGCACCGGCAGGTCCTGGAGGCTGATTCCCACGCGAAAATCCGGCACGTCCTCTCCGGTCAGCACCGCGCGGACCCCGGGCACCTGTCGTGCCCGCGATGCGTCCACGCGCGCCAGCCGGGCGTGTGCCATGGTGCTGCGCAGGCACTTCCCCCAGAGCGCGTCCGGCGCGTCCACGTCCGCCGTGTAAACCATCCGCCCCGAAACCTTGTCCGGACCCTCCACGCGTCCGATCGGTTGTCCTACCACCTTGAGATCCATGGTTGCTCCTGTTCGCTGTATTGATGGCGCCGGCATCGGGCGGGCGACTCCGGCTGGAAAGTGTGGCTGATCGAGAAGATCAGGTGCGGCGGTGTGTCGCGACCCATTCCTGAAGCGCTTGATCGATCCGCGTCTGCCATCCAGGACCGTCCGCCTTGAAATGGTCGAGGACATTCGCCGAAAGCCGGATCGTGATCGCCGTTTTGGGTCTCGCTACCCGCGGTCGCCCGCGGCGCACCGTGGCCCTTGCGAACTTCTCCGGCCAACCGTCGCGGGACAGATCCGGTGCGGCATCCGGGTCAAAATCGCGGGTAGTAGAGTTCTCTTTCCCGTTCATTGGCCTTCCTCATGCTGATGATCCGGCGGGCGTCGCTGCGGAGCGTCCAGACAACCACCACCATGGCCCCGTCGAGAAAGCCGACGGTGATGAAACGGTGCTCTCCATAATCCCGCCGGTCGTCCTCAACCGTCAATGTGGACCCTTCGAACACTTCCCCCGCCCGGGCCATATCCAGCCCCCTGACCCTCAGCGTGACGTCGCGTTTAGCTTCGTCGAACTCAATCCACCTCATTTCTGTACATACATTAATTGGGTTCGTCAAGAACACCCGCCATCCTTCGTCCCAAGGCAGTACTCGTATCCGCCGGGACTCCCTTGGCGTTCCGACCGCATCTTGAGGTCACCAGACTTCCGGCAAAGTTCCCCAATCCGACGGTGCTGACCAATCCATGAAACGCACCGATCCCATTGACAGGTCAAACCGAGCATTCATTCTACGGACGATTGGTTGCTGGTCCACTCCAGTTTACCACCTTCTGTGACATCCGGGGTCACAGCGGTAGTGGTTTCCTGCGTTACCCCGTTCGTTCTTCCCGGATTCGCGCTAGGGGCTGAAGTGACTCGGACGGAGGCGTACGCGGTACAGCGTGAAACGGTTGCGCTTGAGCACGTGATTCAATATGCTGCATTCCGCGAAGAAAGGCTGCGGCGGACACTCCGTCCGGCTGCTCCCTTCCAGGCGTTGCGACTCAAGGAGGACCTGTCCATGGAATATGATCTGTTGATACGCGGCGGCCGCGTGGCCGACGGTTCCGGACTGCCGTCCCACACGGCGGATGTCGGCGTGAAGGACGGCAAGATCGCCGAGGTTGGCCGCCTCAAGGGGTCGGCGGACCGCACCATCGATGCCACCGGTCTGGTGGTGTCGCCGGGGTTCATCGACCACCACACCCACATGGACGCGCAGATCCTGTGGGATCCGTACGGCACCTCCGAGCCGCAGCACGGCATCACCTCCATCGTCATGGGCAACTGCGGGCTGGCCCTGGCGCCGGTGGACGACGGCGGCGAGGACGCCCTGGTCAAGAGCTTCGTGCGGGTGGAGGCGATTCCCCGTTTCGCGCTGGAAAAGGGCGTGACCTGGCGCTGGCACAGCTACGGCGAGTATCTCGACACCCTGGAGGGCAAGCTCGGCATCAACGCCGGCGGCCTGGTGGGGCACATCGCGGTGCGGCAGAACGTCATGGGCGAGGAGTCGGTGGAGCGCAAGGCCACGGCCGCGGAAGTCCAGAAGATGAAGGGCCTGGTGCGGGACGCCATGGACGCCGGGGCGCTGGGGTTCTCCACCAACCGCAACGAGCGGCACATGCGGGAAGACGGCAAGCCCGTGGCGAGCCGCCTCGCGGACGACGACGAGCTCTACGCGCTGTGCGACGTGCTCGGAGAGCTCAACAGCGGCATCATCGAGACCATCCTCGGCCGCAACAAGATGGAGCATTTCGACAACTACTACGACCTGGCGAGCCGCACGCAGCGGCCGATCATCTGGCAGAGCGTGCATCACCGCTGGGCCGAGCCGACGCTGTGGCAGGAGCAGTTGGACGCGGTGTCGCGGATCTTCCGTGACGGCTACCGTGCCTACGGCCTCACCCAGACGGTCCCCCTGGTGCGGCACTTCAACCTGCAGAACGCCCAGCTCTTCGACGAGTTCCCCAACTGGAAGAACATCATGTTCCTGCCGGTGGAGGTGCGCCAGCAGGCGTTCGCCGATCCCGCCACCCGCGAGAAGCTGCGCGCCGACTTGGCCACCGAGCGCATGACCAATTTCCACCGGCGCTGGGACATCGTGCAGGTGGAGAAGGTGGTCAAGGAAGAGAACAAGCGCTACGAGGGCAAGAGCGTGGCCGAGATGGCGGCCATGCGCAACCAGGATCCGGTGGACGCGCTCCTCGACCTCTCGTTGGATGAGGGCCTGCTGACCACCTTCCAGAACGCCAACACGGGCGGCGACGCGCAGGCCATGGGTGAGATCCTGCGCAGCCCCTACGTCCTGGTGGGCACCTCGGACGCCGGCGCCCACGTGCTCTACGGCGCCGACTTCGGCTACGGCACGACGCTGCTGGGCCTGTGGGTCCGGGAGCGGGGCCTCATGACGCTGGAAGAGGCGGTGCACAAGCTCACCTTTCACGTGGCTTCGGTCTACGGCCTCGAGGGCAGGGGGCTCATCCGGCCGGGGTACGCGGCGGATCTGACGCTGTTCGACCCCGAGACCGTGCGCGCCTACGAGCCGGAGTGGGCCGAGGACTACCCCGCCGGCACCAAGCGCCTGATCCAGCGCTCCGAAGGCATCCACTACACGGTGGTGAACGGCGGCGTGATCTACGAGGACGGCCGTTTGAGCGGCGACCTGCCGGGGCAGGTGCTGCGCGGCTCCGCCTACGCCCCGTCCCGCGCGGCCGCCGCCTAGGCCCCCACCCCGACCCTCTCCCGGAGGGAGAGGGAGTCAAATTGCCCCTCTCCCTCTGGGAGAGGGTGGCCGGAGGCCGGGTGAGGGCCCCGCGCGGACGCGAACAGGACACTGAAGTTCAAGACACGGGCGGGTTTCAAGTCCGCCCGTGTCGCGTTCAGGGAGGTTGTGTGGGAATCACGTACATTCCAGTGGCGCAGGCCGGAGAGCTGGAGCCCGGGCAAAGGAAGGCCGTCGACCTGAACGGGCGTCCCGTCGTTGTCACGCGCGTGGACGACGGCTATTTCGCGTTCTCCCGCTATTGCCCGCACGAGAGCGCGGACCTCATGAACGGTCCCATCGTCGCGGGCAAGGTGCGCTGCGACAATCACGGCTACTGCTTCGATCTCGACTCGGGAGAGTGCGTGCTGCCCAAGGGCGGCGACCCGCTGACGGTGCTTCCGGTGGAGGAGCGGGGGGAAGAGGTCTGTATCCGTATCGAGTGGTAGCCCCGCGCCGCTGCCGTCAGCAGGGCTTGTGACACCCGCCGCCGTTTCATTCGATCTGCTTCAGCAGCTTCCCGGCGTTCATGACCCACGATCCATCAACGGAGGAGACGCCGGGTCCGGCCGGCGACATCCGGAGCCCCTTTGACGCGATCCTCCTCATCGCCTTCGGCGGTCCGGAAAGTCCCGGCGAGATCCGCCCGTTCCTCGAACGCGTGACCGCCGGGCGGGGCATCCCGCCGGCGCGCCTCGAGGCGGTGGCGCGTCACTACGAGCTTATCGGCGGCCGCTCGCCGCTGAACGAGTTCACCCGCGCACAGGCCGATGCCTTGCGCCGGCGGCTGGAGGGGCGCGGAGCGTCCGTCCCGGTTTACGTGGGAATGCGCAACTGGCGCCCGTTTTTGGACGAGGCTCTGGCCGAGCTGGCGGCGGACGGTTGCCGGCGGGTGCTTGGGATCATCCTCTCCGCGTTCCAGGCCGAGGCATCCTGGGGCCGGTACATCAGCGCCGTGGAAACCGCCCGCGAGGCCATGACGGTCGGCGCCCCCGCGGTGGAGTATGCCCGGGCCTGGTCGCGCCATCCGCTGTTCATCCAGGCCGTGGCCGACCGCGTGTCCGCCACCGCCGGCGAGATGCCGCAGTCCTTTCGGGATGCCCCGCTGGTATTCACCGCCCACAGCATCCCACGGTCCATGGCCGACGGTTCGCCCTACACCGCCCAGTTCCGGGAGGCGTCGCGGCGGGTGGCCCAAAGTCTCGGGCGAACCCACTGGACGCTGGCGTACCAGAGCCGTAGCGGCAACCCCCGCGACCCCTGGCTGGAGCCCGACGTGAGCGACGTCATCGAGGAACTGGCGAAAGCGGGTGAGAAGGCGGTCATCGTGGTACCCATCGGTTTCGTCTGCGACCACGTCGAGGTCCTCTACGACCTCGATGTCGCCGCCCGGCAGAGAGCTCAAGAACTGGGAATGGGCTTCTACCGGGCTCCCGCGCTCAACGACCACCCCTTGTTCATCGACATGCTCGCCGAGATCGTTTCGGCGTCCCGTTAGACCGTATTGACCGGATCGGATTCCGGCTATAGGATGGCCGATGGGACAGGATACGGCTGTCTCGCCCATGTCCATCGCGAAGGGAGGGGGATCATGCTCTCCGGATTCCTGAGTTCGCTGGCGGCGGCGTTCCTTGCGGTGTTGACGTTCGTTTCGCTCTCCGCGGGGTCCGAAAGGGTGCCTGTCCGGGTCGCCTACGCGGGCTTCGGCGCGGGCACCATCGTTACCTCCATCGCCAGGGACAAGCATTTCTTCGCGAAGTACGGTCTCGACCTCGACGCCGTCTACCTCGACAGAGCCGCCACCGGCGGCGTGCAGTCCCTTCTGGGGGTCGACATCTTCGTCTCCTCCGAGGACGTGTTGCCCGCGCTGGAGGCCGCCGGTGAAGGCGCCGACCTGGTGTTCTTCGGGGGCCACGTGAGGCCGGAGAACTATCGCTTCGGCGTGGCCTCCTACGTCGATCACCTGGCGCAGCTCAAGGGCAAGAAGGTGGGCGTGTCGAACCTCGGCAGAAAGTCCGACCTGATCGCGCGCGTGGTCCTCAGACGGGCGGGGCTCGACCCGGTGAAAGACGTGGAGATGGTTCCCATCGGCTTTTCGCCGCAAAGAATGGCCGCCATCTATCGCAACATCGTCCAGGGCGCGCCGCTGGTGCCCCAGGTGGCCGCTGAGGCGCACAGGGTGGGCATCAAGGTGCTCGACATCGGCCAGGTCAACTTGGTGAACGACCTGCTGGTTACCTCGCGGTCTTTTGCCGACCGCAACCCCGACGCGCTGCGGCGCTTCCTGATGGCCTATCTCAACGGCGTCCAGCATTTCCTCACCCAACGCGCCGACAGCATGCGCATCATGAAAGAGCACGTGACCCTGCCTCGGGGGACTTCCCTCCGCGAGGCCTACAACTGGCTCGCCCATGG
Source organism: uncultured Binatia bacterium (SeqCode) (assembly GCA_965204505.1). GTDB lineage: Bacteria > Desulfobacterota > Binatia > UBA9968 > JAJDTQ01 > JAJDTQ01. Next base: position 578,232 of record CBDBFB010000003.1, on the reverse strand, counting down.
GCTGGAGCCGCTGCCGCTGCCGCACGCCGAGGCGCTCCAGGCGCTGATCGACGCGGTCTCGGTCACCGATCCGCGCGCCCGCGAACTCGATCCCCGCCGGCTGCTCGAGCTGGATCTTCTCGGGCAGCTCGAGAGGGCCGGCTTCATCAAGGGGCTGTATTCGGAGAAGATCGAGTTGTAGATGCCCCTTGGCGGCGCCCGCGCGGACCTCCCCAAAATTGCATTCGCCGCCCGGATCCCCTAAAATGAAACGGGCTCGGACCTGAGCCCGCCAACAGGCACGGGTATACACGCCGCCAACAGCATGTACACGCTAAAGCTGGCCCTGATCGTCCTTGGAAGCATTCTCCAGAGCATTCCCATCATCGCCGTCGGGCTCGTGGACCCCGACGGCAGGCGCGTCTATCCGATGTTCCGGTTCTGGTCGTGGTGCGTGCTCAAGACCGGCGGCGTGGGGCTGACCGTCCGCCAGGTCGGGCGTTTGGACCCGGAACGGACCTACATCTTCATGGCCAATCACCAGAGCAACATCGACATACCGGTGCTGGTGCGGGCGCTCGGGCCGTTTCAACTGCGGTGGATGGCGAAGCGGGAGCTGCTCCGCATCCCGTTCTTCGGCTGGGCGCTGTGGGCCTCCAAGCACATTGTCGTCAAGCGCACCCGATCGAAAGATGTGGCGGTGGCCATGGCGACCGCCTGCGAGAAGCTGGGGAAGGGGATATCGGTAGTGGTGTTTCCCGAAGGCACCCGTAGCATGGACGGACAGCTCCTGCCGTTCAAGCGAGGCGGGTTTCGCCTGGCCGAGAAGGCAGGCGTTGCCATCGTGCCGGTCACCATCAACGGCTCCGGTTTGCTGATGAGGCGGGGAGACTGGCGTCTCAAGCCCGGGACCGTCGAGGTCGTCATCGGCGAGGCGATTCCTTCCGACGACGCGGATGATCGTTCCCGCCGCCAGATGCAGCGGGTCCGGGAGGCCATCGGCGCGAACCTGGCACGCCCCGGTGCGGGGTCCGGCGAGAGCGCCGCGACGTGGCGTGCCGAGGGCTTACCGCCTGCCACGGGCCGTGAGGTCTAGATGGAGTCCCTGAGGGTCGTGCCTCTCGGAGGCCTAGGAGAGTTCGGCTGCAACATGCTGGCGCTGGAGTGGGGCGATGCCGTTGTCGCCGTCGACTGCGGCGTGATGTTCCCCGGCCCCGAGCTCCTGGGCGTCGATCTCGTGATCCCCGACATCAGCTACCTGGTGGATCAGGGGAAGAACCTCGGCGCCATCGTCCTGACCCATGCCCACGAGGATCACATCGGCGCGCTGCCCTACGTCCTCCAGCGCTGCCGGGTTCCCGTATACGGCACCCGCCTCACCCTGGGCTTCGTGCGCCACAAGCTGCGCGAGCACAGGATCGAGGAGTCCGTCGATCTCGTTGAAATCGTCCCCGGCGAGCGTTTCACGCTCGGTCCTTTCACGATCGAGGGGATATCCGTAACCCACAGCCTCGTGGACTGCATCGGCCTGGCCGTCGAGACGCCGGTGGGCTGCATCGTGCACACCGGCGACTTCAAGATCGACAACACCCCCGTGGGCGGCGAGAGCTTCGACTTTCATCGTTTCGCGGCCTACGGGGACAACGGCGTCCTGTTGTTGCTCTCGGATTCCACCAACGTCGAGCGCGCGGGCAGCACGCCGTCGGAACGCACGGTCGGGGAAGGGCTTCGGGGGGTCTTCGGGTCCAGTCCGGGGCGGATCTTCATCGCCACGTTCGCCTCCCACATCCCGCGCATTCAACAGGTGGCGGAGCTGGCCGCCGATTTCGGACGCAAGCTGGTGCTGAGCGGCCGGAGCATCATCAACAACACCGGCATCGCCGCGGACCTGGGCTATCTCCGCCTGCCGCACGACGTCATGACGGACAGCCAGAGCTGGCAGGACTTCGCCGACGACCAGCTCTGTTTCCTCACCACCGGAAGCCAGGGGGAACCCCTGTCCGTCCTGCACCGCGCGGCCTTCGGCGAGCACCGCTCCATCAGGATCCAGCCGGAGGACACCGTGGTGCTGTCGGCGAGGTTCATCCCCGGAAACGAGAAGATCATCGGCAACCTCATCGATCACCTCTACCGGCGGGGCGCCCGCGTCCACTACCAACGCACCTCGGAGATTCACGTGTCCGGGCACGCCAGCCAGGAAGAGCTGAAGACCATGATCCGGCTCACCCGGCCGCGCTACTTCGTTCCCGTGCACGGAGAGCTCCGGCAACTGAGCAAGCACGTCGAGCTGGCGCGCGCCGTGGGCGTACCGGCGGAGCATTGTTTTCTCCTGGAGAACGGCGACGCGCTGGAATTGACCGCGGACGACGCCTGGCGCGTGGAGCCGGTGGCCACCGGCAGGGTCTTCGTCGACGGCAAGGGCATCGGCGACGTGGAGGATTTCGTCATCCGGGACCGCCGGCACCTGAGCGAGGACGGACTCGTGGTGGTGGCCATGGCGGTTCACCAGCGCACCGGCGAGGTGGCCGCGGGCCCGGACCTGCTGGCCCGGGGCTTCATGCGTTCGGAGGAAGAGGAAGAGGTCCTCGGCACGGCGAGGAATTCGCTGCGGGAGTACATCGACGGCTGCGGTGTGGAGATGCGCACCGACTCCGCCGAGCTCAAGGAAGGCATACGGAGGTCGTTGCGCAAGTTCTTCGAGAAGAGGCTGCACCGCCGGCCGGTGATCGTGCCTTATATCATGGAGATGTAGGGACTCATGCAGAAAGGCTCTCGACTGAATCGCGAACTTTGGGGCTCGGTGGTCCTGGTCACCGCCTGTTTCGCCGTGCTCAGCCTGTTTTCCTACAGCCCCATGGACCGCTCCTTCAACGTCCCGTCGGGTTCCCCGGACCCCATCAACCTGGGCGGACTGGTGGGCGCCTACATGGCGGACGCGTTGCTGCAAGGGCTGGGCGTGATCGCCTGGCTGCTGCCCGTCATCCTGTTGTTGCTGGCCTTCCGCCTGTTCCGCCGCGATCCCGGCAGGCCCAGTATCCTCAAGGTCCTCGGATACGGCGTGCTGGTGTGGGGCCTGGCGCTCCTGGTGAGTCTCGTCCACGAGATGGACCTGGCGCGGGAAAGCGGCGGCGTCCTCGGTGGGTTTTCCAGGGAGTTCCTGACCCAGATGTTCGGCTATGCCGGGACCTGCGTCATCACAGTCTTCCTGTTGATGGCGGCGGCGATGCTGCTGTCCCAGACCTCCATGCTGGCTTGGTGGGGCCAGCTCGCGGGAGCCCACCGGAGGCTTCGTTCGACTCTGGGCGCCGGGGTCACCTCCGGTTGGCGCAGGGTGGAGGGGAAGCCTCCCGCCAACCTCAAGAAGGAGCGGGAGTTCAAGGCGCCGCCCATCGTCCTGGAAGAGGAGGTTCCCAAGGAACCCCCCAAGGCGCGCCGCAAGAAGGCCAAGGCCCGGAGCAGGCGCGAAACCGAGCAGTTCGTCTTTCCCGAGATCGCCGACGGCTACACGCTGCCGTCGCCAGCCTTTCTCGATTCCCCGCCGAAGGAGAAGACCAGCATCGACAAGGGCACGCTCGAAGCCAATTCCCTGATGCTGCAGCGGAAGCTCCAGGACTTCGGCATCGAGGGCGAGGTGCTGGCGGTAAGGCCCGGGCCGGTCATCACCGTGTACGAGTTCCGCCCGGCGCCCGGTGTCATGGTGCGGCGGATCGTGGGCGTGGCGGACGATCTCGCCATGGCCCTGAGCGCCGTCAGCATCCGCATCCTGGCGCCGATCCCCGGCGAGTCCGTGGTCGGCATCGAGGTTCCGAACACCCGGCGCGAGACGGTCTATCTGAGAGACATCCTCGAAGACCCCTCCTACGCCGACTCGGATTCGATGCTGACGCTGGCCCTCGGCAAGGATATCGCCGGGGGGCCGTTCGCGACGGATCTGGCGCGGATGCCGCATCTGCTGGTGGCCGGCGCCACCGGCACGGGCAAGTCGGTCTCCTTGAACTCGATGATCCTGAGTATCCTGTACAAGGCCACTCCGGACGACGTCCGTTTCATCATGATCGATCCCAAGATGCTCGAGCTGACGCCTTACGAGGGACTGCCGCATCTGTTGACCCCGGTGGTGACCGATCCCAAGGAGGCGAGGGCGGCGCTGTTCTGGGCCGTGGAAGAGATGGACCGGCGCTATCGGCTCATGCGCGACAAGGGCGCGCGCAACATCGACAACTACAACCGGATCCTGGAACGGGAGCCGCCGCCGGACAAGACGCGGAACGCCGACGCGGACGAGGAGATGGAGGTCGGCGGCAGACTCGACGGCGGCGAGGAGCTGGAGCACGGGCGGCTGCCGCGGGTGGTGATCCTCATCGACGAGCTGGCGGACCTGATGATGTCCGTGGGCCGGGACATCGAGGAGCACATCACGCGCCTGGCACAGAAGGCGCGCGCGGCCGGAATCCACATGGTGCTGGCGACCCAGCGGCCGTCGGTGGACGTGATCACCGGTTTGATCAAGGCGAACTTCCCGGCCCGGGTGTCGTTCCAGGTGACTTCCCGGGTGGATTCGCGCACCATCCTGGACGGCCAGGGCGCGGAGCAGCTCCTGGGGAACGGCGACCTGCTCTTTCTGCCCCCCGGCACCGCCCGGCTGATTCGGCTCCACGGCCCCTTTGTCTCCGACAAGGAGGTGCGCAAGGTCACCGACTTCATCAAGCAGCAGGGCCGGCCTCAGTACCGTCCGGAGATTCTCGAGGCCGCGGCGGCAGGGAGCGACGAATTCGGCGGCATGGACGATGACTACGACGAGATGTATGACCAGGCCGTGACGGTGGTGACCGAGACGCGGCAGGCATCCATATCGATGATCCAGCGGCGCCTGCGGGTCGGCTACAACCGGGCGGCGCGAATGATCGAGAAGATGGAGCGGGACGGCGTGGTGGGGCCGGCGGACGGGGCCAAGCCGCGCGAGGTCCTGGCGCAGAAGATCGAGGAGTAGGCGCGGTGACGAAGAGAACAGGACTGAAACGCCACGCCGGCAGCGGGGCCGGTTCCCGATGAGGCGCGTCTACGCCGCCATCCTGGGTGTGGTGGGTTGTGTAGCGGCCTCCGTGTTGCCGGTGCCGGGTGTGCGCGCGCAAGACGCCCAGCAGGTGGTCCGGGAAATACAGCGGCGCTACGACTCCACCAGGGACTACAGCGCGGATTTTCGCCAGATCACCGAATACCGCACCCTGAACCGGCGTGTCGACGGCGACGGCCAGGTTTTCTTCAGCAAGCCGGCGAGGATGCTGTGGCGCTACCGCGAGCCCGCCGGCCAGTTCGTGCTGTCCGACGGCAAGCATCTCTACTTCTATCAACCCGCCGAACGCCAGGTCATCAAGACCGCGCTTGGCGCGGTGTTCCGATCCGACCTGCCGCTCTCCTTCCTGCTCGGCATCGGCGACCTGTCGCGGGACTTCCGGGCCGAGTTGATCGAATCCGACGGCAAGGGACACCGCCTGAGGCTTTCTCCCAGAAAGCCCAGCGCGGGGGTTCGAGAGGTCCGCCTGACCGTCGACCGCGACCACTATGATATCCGCGAGGTGCTCATCGAGGACGGCGGCGGCAACCGCTGGACGTTCCGCTTCGGCAACGTCCGCCGCGGGGTAGGGCTGGATCCGTCATTCTTCAAGCTGGACGTGCCGCAAGGTGTCGACATCGTGGAGTTCGGTTCCTAGCGGCCCTCACCCCAACCCTCTCCCAGAGGGAGAGGGGGTCGTTCGCTCTCCCTGCGGGAGAGAAGGGGTGATTATAACTCCCTCTCAGAGGAGGGGTCAGATTATAGCCCCTCTCCCTCTGGGAGAGGGTTGGGGTGAGGGCCTGGAGCATACCTCGGTCGCCTGCGACGGGGCCGGCCGGGCCCGTCATTCCGTGGTTGACTCCGCTCTCGATTAGTGGAAAATTGGATCTCTTCTCAGGAGAGAAAAAATGAGGAAAGACGTACTGAAGAAGTTTCGGGAGACCCTTCTCGAAATGAAGGGGCAACTCCTGGACGACATCCCGGATCGCCTCAAGTACGAGGTGGAAAGCTCCAAGGACGAGGGACGCGACACCTACGATCTGGCCAGCGACGAGCGCGACCGCGAGATCAACATGATCCTCAACGACCGCGAGAGGACGAAGCTGATGGCCATCGAGGATGCGCTGCTCCGGCTCGGCGAGGGCTCGTACGGCATCTGTGACGAGTGCGGCGAGGAGATCGGCGTCGGCCGGCTCAAGGTAATGCCGTTCACGCGCCTGTGCGTGCGCTGCCAGGAGGAGTTGGAGAAAGAGACCCGCATGATGAAGAGCTTCGACGATGATCGGACTCTTCGCCGGCTCCCGACGGCGGACACGGAAGAGGAGAGCTACTAGCACGCTTTCCCGGTCGCATCTCTCCACGCGTCCACAACGAACTCGACGCCGCCCGGAACCCGAGGAGGACGCCATGAAGTACTTCTTTAACAAGGACGACGCGGAGGTCGTACGCATCGAGGGCGAGGCGCCGCGCACCCTCTACCCGTGCGTCGAGCCCGGCACGACGGAGACCCGCCAGTTCTCCATGGGCCTGCAGGAAGTCGATCCTCACAGCGAGATTCCGCTGCATTCGCACGACGAGGCCGAAGAGATCCTTTTCGTGATCGGCGGCCGCGCCACCGCCACGGTCGGAGACGAGACCGCGGAGATCGTGCCGGGCTCCGTCGTGTTCATACCGCCTCGGACCAACCACGGGTTCGTCAACGACGGAGACGAGCCGCTGTGGCTGACCTGGACCTTCTCACCCCAGGGCTTCGAAGGGTATATCCGCGGGGTTGCCAAGGGTACGGTGCAGCTCAAGACGGTGTAGCCGCGGCTTGTTCCGGCCGGCCACCCCCGGGAGGGGGTGCCGGCGGCACTCCTTTTCTCGAATACGCTCGGAAGGTTGTTGGTCGGCCACGGTTCGCGCATGGCCGCAGGGAGGCCTCATGCTTGAAGACAAGATCGGCTTCATCGGTGCCGGAAAGATGGGCAGCGCCATCATCAAGGGGATCCTGAGGGCGGGCCTCGTGGAGCGGAGTCAGGTTGCCGCCAGCGATCCCATCGAAGCCTTGGGAAAAGAGTTGGCGGAGGAGACCGGCGTCCGATTCATGCAGGACAACGCCGGGCTCGTGGCGCTCTCGGATATCGTGGTCCTGGCGGTCAAGCCGCAGGTCATGGACGGCATGCTGGGGGACCTCGCCGGGGCTTCGCTGGACAACAGGCTGTGGGTCTCCATCGCCGCCGGGGTTCCGATCAGCCGCATCGAGGGGCTTCTTCCCGAGGGCGCCCGCGTCGTGCGGGTCATGCCCAACACGCCGTGTCTGGTGGGGCAGGCGGCTTCCGCGTATTCCGGGGGCCGGTGGGCGAAGGACGAGGACCTCGACAAGGTGGGCGAGATCTTTTCCAGCGTCGGACTCGCGGTCGCGGTCGAGGAGCACCATCTCGACGCCGTGACGGCCTTGAGCGGAAGCGGTCCGGCCTACGTCTTTCTCTTCATCGAGGCTTTGACCGCGGGAGGCGTTCAGATGGGCCTGAGCCGGGACGTGGCCTTGAAGCTGGCACTCCAGACCGTCTACGGGTCGGCGGTGATGGCACGCGACGCAAAGGAGCATTTGGCCGAGCTGCGGGACGCGGTGACGTCTCCGGCCGGGACCACGGCGGCGGGGGTTTTCGCCCTGGAGCAGGGCGCCTTTCGCGCCACGGTGATGGAAGCGGTGATCCAGGCGGCCGAGCGGTCGGAGGCATTGGGGCGAGGCGAGCACTAGCGCTGGGCACGAGACGGGGACGACATGACCCATCGCCATCCGTTGCCGGCCCGCCGCCTGACGCGCTTCGTACTGATGCTGGCGTGGCTCGCGACCGGGCCGGCGTACGCCGAGCAGCACGCGTCGCCGCCGCCGGACGCGGAGAAGCAGGCATTCGAGAAGATCCTGGAGGCCCGTGGGAGCGCCCGGGCAAAGCGCTATCCGGCGGCCTTGATTCAGCTCGACGACGCTGTCGCCCTCGCCGAGGGATTAGGCGACAAGCTGCCGCTGGCGCTGGCGCTGCACAACGTTGCCGAGGTCCAGCTCCTCAAGGGGGAGCCTCTGGACGCGTTGAAGGCCTACCACCGGGCCCTGGAAGTCTACACCCAAATGGGTCACGAGGCCGGGGCCGGCATGGTGCGAAAGCGCATCGACGCGCTCTCACGACTTCTCAGCAAACCCAAAGAGCCGGCCGTTCCCGACCCGGAGGAGGTTGCACCGGGCGGCGCCGAAGAGCCGCCGTCGGCCATCGACCAAGCCATCGCGCGAGTCCGGCAGCGCCAACGGTCCCGTGATCAGGAGGCGCTGGAGGCAGCCGAAACCGGCCCTGTCCGGATCACCCGGTCCGAGCCGCTGTCGGCGGACGACCCCGGGAACTGGGAGTACGTCGAAGCCGTCCGGCAGAAGATCAGGGGCAATTCGAGATATCCCGGCTTCGCCAGGCGAATGGGTCAGGAGGGGACCGTCGAACTGGCCTTCGCGGTCCAGGGGAACGGCGAACTTCAGAATGCCGAGGTGGTGAAGTCATCGGGCTTCGTCGTCCTCGACGTGGAGGCTCTTCGCAACGTCAGGGAATCGGCGCCCTACGACGCCGTGCCCGACGGTGCGGGCTCGGGTCCCTTGACCGTTCGGCTGACGTTCATCTACAAGCTGCCGGCCCCGTCGGACGGCGCGCCGTGACTCCGCCGAAGCGCGGACTCCGCCGGGCTTCACCCTGACGCAACGGTTTCACTGTTTCTCGCGAGTGTCGCCGACCGCGTCGATGGCGATGAGTTGCGCCAGCGCAAAGACGTGCCGCGGCGCGAGGCGGAGAGCACGGACGTAGTTGACGTCGGCTTGTCCCTGGAATCCAAGGGCGGCGGCGTTGCGCGCTCGCAGGACATGGACTTCGGCGAGCCAGCGTGCGTCGGCCGCAAGCCTCAATTCCGCCAGGTCCAGGAAGTCCAGGGATTCGCGGTAGTTCTCCAGGAAATAGTGGGCACGGGCGATGAAGTAGTGGCTGTAGGGATTGGTGGCGTCAATGCCGACGGCCTGCTCGAACCGGGCCAGCGCGGCCTTGTAGGTTACCCCTTGCAGGAGCGCCCGGCCCTGCTGCAACAGCTTCATGGAGGCATTTCGCTGGGGCAGGGCCGTGCCGTCGGCCGGCCCCAGCGGCGGCAACTCGTAGGATCCGTCGGGTTTCTCGAAAGCCGCGCGGACAGCCTCGATGTCCGTGGACGCGGGAGTCTCGACCGTGGCAGGGGCGGGTCGTGGCCGAACCCGCGGATTTTCCGGAGGCACGGTCGGCGCGCTTAGCGGAGGCGGTCGCCGTTGGGGAATGGGCAACTCTTCCTCCTGAATCGTCCCCTGGCGAAGGAACGGGACCGCGGGCGTGTCTTCACCCTCGGGCGGGCTCTGCGTCAAGCCGGACCCGGTGGCGAAAAGGACGGCCAGGAAGACCGCCGCGGCGGTGACCCGCGCCGGCGGCTCACCCGAGGCGTTTCTCGACAAGGGAATCACAGCAGGATCACCGCCAGCACCGTGCCGAGAGCGAACGGGACCAGCGCTGCCGGAGGCAGGTTCCCGCTCACCGTATCGACGACCACCAGCAGCGACAGTCCGATGAAAACCAGACCCGGGTAGGTCACCAGCACTTCGATCATTGGGTCAACGTCCGATCGTCCGATCCGCCCGACAGCAGCGCGGATCGCATGGCGTTGCATCCCATTGTGGGCTCCGCCATACGGGGTGTCAAGGAGAGAGTCGCGGGGCGTTTACCCGGAAACGGTGGAGCGCGCTACTATAAGGAACCGGGCGCGGTGCGGGCGCGTCCCCGATTCAGTTGACAGGCGGATCCGTGGCGGCGACTTCCACGAACTCGGCCAATACCGCCACGGCTTCCTCGTCTTCCGTCGTCAATTCGATGGAAGAGTACTCATGATTGACTGGCTCAAGCACGATTCGGACGTGTCGCCAGCCGTCCTCGTCGGCTGTTTTCTCGCTCCGGTATCGCTTCACTGTCAACCGAAGGTCGGTGTCGGGATCGACCTCCTCGCGCAGTTGAACGAGCACGGTGCGCCCCTGGCGGGTGCCGGTCACGGGACTGGTGAACAGACAGTATGCGCCGTCCGGGATCATGGGTTCCATCGAATGCCCGACTACCTTGGCGACGAACATCCCCGAACGTAGCGGGCGTTGCGTAGGGACTTCCACCCACTCCCACTGCGAATCGTCGAGCACGGTTTGAGGATCGCCGAACGCCCCTGCGGCGGCCGTCAACGGAACGAGCGGAACGCAGTTGACGTACCGCGTCTCGGCCGTTGGCGTCACCAGCCGCAGCACAGGCCGGCTCGCCTCGGTGGCGCCGTTAAACCACGAACGGTCGTCGCGCAACCGGTTCCGAACCTCCCGCATCCCGAGATAACCGGCCAACCGTCGAAGGTGGCGCACCATGGCGTCTACGTCGTCCAGCTCGTTGGCGGGGATCTCGATCACCTCGTAACCGTGGTTGCGCAGCCAATCCCGTATCGTACGGTCGCGCTCGGCGGTCGCAGGGTTTCCGTGGATGTGGCGGCTCATTCCGTCGAGGTAGATGCAAACCCCCTCGTCCGGCTCGTGATCCTCACCGCGGTAGATGACGTCCGGCGTTGTGGTCCCCAGCGCGCGGTCCAGCCGGAGCTGCTCGTTACGGATTCCCTCGCCGAACCCGGCCCTTATCAGCAAGTGGCGCAGTTTGGTTTCCGCGTCGTTCACCGGCACGGCGTCATCAGAAGCTCGTTCGTCGGGTTGCAGCGCAGGAATGTCGTGCTCGAAAGTCAAGCTTGGCCCCCACTGGCCCAAGCGATCCCGAGCCGTCGCACGGTCGAGGTGACGATGGTAGTAGGCGTTGCGGAAGGTCTGGAGGCAGTCGATGCAGGAAGAGGCGCACATGGCCGGGCAGTTGGCGACGACTTCACGGGCCGCCGCCACGATCTCACCGAAACGCTCGCACAGGCGTTCCAGAAGACCGGAGCCGCCGGGCATCGGGTCCCAGAGCAGCGCGTCCACGTCCTCCCGCTCCACATGGCCGATCACGAGTATCTGAAGGTCGTCCATGTGCATGTCCAGCACTTGAGTGGCTCCGATACGCAACGCTTCCAGCACGCTGTACGCGGTTTCCGCGTCGTCACACCCGGGCAGGGAAAGAGCTTCCGCGGTCACGTTGGTATAGAAGCCGATGTCTCCGGGTTTGCGCCGGCAGCGTTCTTCGTGGGACTTGACGAACTCCTGGCGCTGGCGCACGGAGGAAAGCGGCGAAACGCTCTGGCCGCAGACGGTGCAAACCGGGTACCCGAATGCTCCCCGCCCCTTGATGGCGGCCGACGCTCCCACGTTGACCAGCCGCATCCGCACGCCTTGGCGCAGCAATAGCTGTTGCGGTCCCCAGCGGTACGCGCGACCTCCATTGTGCTGGCCGAGTTCGAGGCCATAGACCGCCACCGCGAGCTGAAACCGGAGATCCTCTTCGTCGGAGATGTGGGAGGTGTGGACCAGATCGGCGTCGCAGATCTCCATGGTCGTCACGATCCGTCCATCCATCGAGGCCCCTGCGCCCGGACGAGTCAGCTTGACGGCCTGCCGTTCCGCCGACACTTCATAGCAGGGCATCTCGTCCCGTCCTTCGCCGATCTCCCGGTGAAACCGCCGCGCGACAAAGCGGTGACCGTTGGCATAGATCAGGTTCCCGGGGACGTACTCCCGCAAGGCGGTGGCGGGAGGCCTCGGCAGGTTGAAGTCCATGGCGCCGGTACGCCAGAAGGGGATCTCCGCCCAACCGACCACCGTGCCGACTTCAAGGCCGTAGCCGGGCAGGAAACCTTCCGCCGCCAGCACGTTGAAGGTGTTGGAGTCGTCGTGGCCCTCGGCGTGGCTGCGCCGCCTGTCGGCTCCCTTGAGCCGCTTGATGAAACTGTCGCAACGACGGAACAATGCCTCTTCGTCGGGCTGAAGCGTGCCTCTCCGTTCACGCAACTCGTTCAGCCGCTTGATCTGGCCCGTGGCCCACCCCAAGCGTCGCCGTAAACGAGCAACAACGGTCTCCAGGTTCTCCGCAAAATCCTCGACGTGGGCGCGTAGCGCCGCGGGTGTCGTAACGCCGGCGTCGGATTCGGGCCACCCCTGCTCGAAGACCCGGACGGCGTGGTCGGTCAGGTCTTCGAGATTTTCCAGAACCAGTTCCCGGAGCGAGTTGAAGTCGAACGGTCCGTTGCGCAGTTCCCCGCCGTCGAACAGGTACGGTTCCACGCGCCTGGGAAGACATCGGGCCAAGATTCCTTGTATGCCGTTCCGTTCCGTTTCCGGTCGGTCCGAGTCCCGGCCGTAGCGGTACAGGTCGGCGATAACGGTGGCATGCACGTGCTTGGCGATCATCAGGTCGTTGCGCAGGTTGAAGGCGGGCGGGTCGATCCGGCCGGTGAGAAGCTTCGGCGGATCGGCGAAGTAGGCCCGGTCGTGGGAAAGTGGCCTGCAGTAGGTGACGTCCACCGCCATGCGGTGGCGCCGGCCGGCCCGCCCGGCCCGCTGCCAGTAGTTGGCGGGTAGCGGCGGCACGTTGCGCATCAGCACGGAGTCGAGCTGGCCGATGTCGATGCCAAGCTCCAGGGTCGGGGTGCAGACAAGGCAGTTCACCGCGTCCGACGTTCCCTTGAACCGGTTTTCCAGGCGCTCGCGTTCGTCGTTCGGGACCATGGCCGTGTGTTCTTCCGGCCGCAGCATGGAGTACGCTCCGTCCAGCAATTGCAGGTCGTAGTTGTCGCTGTTCTCCGGCACCCATTCGAGAAGGCCGTCGCAACGCCACGCCGGACAGCGGTCGTAGGGCAGGTCGCGGGTCGTGGTGCGCCGGCAGCTCTTGCAGCGCCGGACGCCCCGGTTGGGAGTCAGCCGCAGCTTGTCGGCGTTCACCTGGTAGACCCCGCTGACGTTGGGCAGTGGTTTGCCCCTGGAACCTTTGAGTTGCACGGGCACCAGGAGCCGGCTCTCGACAAGGTAAGCGAACAGGCCTTCCAGGAACGACTCGATGGAGTCCGATGCCACACCCCACTTCTTGGCGATCTGACGCGGCGTCGTGTCGCCGCCACTGCTCAGCCATTGCGTGACGAGGCTGGTCTTTTCCTGGGGTTCGCGGCGGAGTTTCGTGGCATTGGGAGACAGAAAGCCCGGCAGGTAGCCCTGCTGGATCTCCCGGTCGCCGTCCATCCAGTGCTTGGTAAAGATCTCATGCTCAGGGTCATGAAGGGCGCGCTTGCGTCGCAGGTAATCCAGCACGCTCGCCACGCCCTCGCGCAGGTGCTCCGCCGAGATGCCCAATTCGTGGGCGTGCTCCTGGATCCAGGGCGCGTAGTTGTCCAAACCGTCGTACTCGACCTTCATGCGTCCCCAGGGCTCGAGACCCAGGGCCTGCCGGGGCGACAGGGCTACCTCGCGAAGCACCTGGAAGCGAAGGTACTTCCGTCGTTCATGCTCATGACGGCCCCCGCTTCCTTCGCGCCGGGCGACTTGCCAGACCTCGGGAATCAAGGCGCGGGACAAGGTTGCGTCCGCCTCCAGGAGGTCGTCCAGATGGGATGCGAGGTCGCCCACCGAGCGAGGGTGTGCCTTGATGCCCTCTGCCATCAGCGCCCTCAGCCGGAAACGCCGCGCGTGGTCCTTCATCCATCCGGCCTGGAACGCCGCGTCCTGGCGATTGTCGCAGAACACGAGCAGCCGCTGGCGCTCCGCGTGGTGCACCATGTCCTGGGTCAGAACGTGAACGTCCGCGACATTGATGGCCCGCACGGCCCGGGCGGGTTCCCGGTAGTAGCTGCCCGACGCCCGGCCGGCGGATTTGCACGAGAGGCAACTCGTGAGCCAGCCGGGATGGTCCTTGCTTTGGCGAACCGCGAAGAGTTGGACCGTGGTGTCCGATTTTCCACAGTGAAGACAACGGTCCCGCGCCTGGGGGTGCGCGGCGCCGCAGTGCCGGCAGAAGTGGAGCGGGCTGGTGCGCGCGTGGGGCGGCGCATCGTCTTCTTCATCGTCGGTACCGATCAGATGGTCAATCAAAACGACGCGCCGGCCGCCGTGGGCCTCGTCCAAGGGTTCCCACCATGAACCCGTCGCGCCCGCCTCGCCGCCACTGGGTTGCCTTTTGGTGAACTCGAAATCCTTGAGAAACGTCACGTAGTAATGCTGACCGCAAGTGGTGCACGTGGTGACGGCGAAATGGGCGTGCTCTTGCGTTTCCTCGAAAGCTGCCTTGTCCTCGGCCGCAAGCCAAAGTCTGGGACCTTCGGAGTCCTCGGGGAACGAGACCACGGCCCCGCCGATGCCGCACACGAAGCAATGGACCACGGGCCGCAAGAGGGGACGACCGTCCCGGCGCGCCGCCCCACTGAGGGTGAGCCAGGCGAGGATTTCGGCTTCGGTCACCGGTCGCCCGATTTCCTGCTCCAGCGCCCCGGGCAACTCATCCAGGGCCTTGGGCGTCGTCAGTTCCTCGTTCAGCCGAAAGACCAGCTCGTTGCGGGAGAGCGCGTCGTGTAGCGCCAGCGGCCAGTCCTCCGAGTGCGGTCCGTTCAGTTCTTGCCCCGAGAGCGAGCGATACGCCGCCCGCACGCCTGCATCCGAATCGCTCTCTTCCTCCACCGCGTGGACGCAGCGATCCAGAATCACGGCGGTGTCTTCGACCGGCGCCGGCGGTTTGGATCGCGGCCCCGACCAGACCTCGGGCTCGTAATCCTCCTCGACGGTGGCCACCGCGTCGTGGGCGACACCAAACATCCGCGCCGCGAAGTTGCGCGCGGTCTCCGGGTCGTCGCGGTCCACGATGGTCGCAGAGGTGGCGATGCAGGTGGTGTGGCCGGGTTCGACATCGCAGAATGCGCGCAGCCGCCGGATCAGGCAGGCGGTTTCCGCACCCATGGCGCCGGTGAAGGTGTGCGCCTCGTCGAACACGAGGAAGTCGAGCCGCGCATCGGCGAACAGTTCGACATCCTGTTGGCGGGTCAGGAGCAGCTCGAGTTGCTTCACGTTGGTCAGGAGGATCCGCGGTTGCCTGCCCGCCGTCCGCATCATTTCACGCGAGCACACTTCCTCCGCCGGGTAGACAGTCTCGCCACTGCCTGCCCGCCGCGCCTGCTCAAGTCGTGCTTCGTAGTCCGCCCGTGACGACCCGGGGCGCAATCGGACCCCCGCGACCTCGTTCTCGTGCTCGGGCGTCTTGCCGACGTAAATTCCGAACGGAATCCCCGTGCCGGCCAGGAGCCCGCGCAGGCGGTTGAGTTGGTCTTCCGCGAGCGCGTTCATCGGATAGACGATCACGGCGCTGATGCCGGGCGGCTCACCCTCGTCCCGCAAGCCAAGGCACCGGCTGACGATGGGGTAAAGGAAGCATTCGGTCTTGCCGGAGCCGGTGCCGGTCGACACCAGTGTCGTGCGGCCTTTCGCAATGGCGCGCACCGCGCGCTCCTGGTGGCTGTACAGGTGGCTGATCCCCGCGGGAATGCGTTCCCGCAGGTGCGGATGGAGCAGCCCTTCGGCGACCAGAGCATCCACGGCCGCGCCCTCCCGGAACGGCCGCGACAGGCTCACGTAAGGCCCCTTCAGAAGCGGCGAGCGACGCGTTTCGTCCAGCGAAAGGAGGTCGCGCATCTGCGCGTACAGACCCGGGTCGGCGAACGGGTACGCGGTGAGCTGGTAGCGGAGAAAGCTTCGGACGACGTTCTCGGTGTAGGCGACGGGGTTCAGGGCCATGACGCGTCCTTGATCAAATTACCGGTCGCTTAGAAGACCCTGGGAGCCGTGGAAGACATCCGCGGACAGTCAGAGCCCGAGTTCCGAATGGGAACCGAGGCGGACGAGGCGCAAAGTGCCGGCATCGGGTTTATGGTAGATCAGCACCAAGTCAGGCTTCACGTGGCAATCGCGGTAATCCTTCCAGTCGCCGGTGAGCGCATGGTCGCGGTGTCGAGGTTCCAGAGGCTGATCATTGGCGAGGGCGACCAGGACAGGCACCAGATCACCATCGAGAGTCGGTCCGTGGCGGCCCCTGGCCACACGTTTGTAGTCGCGTTTGAACTGACCGGTCCGTTCAATCGTCCTCATGGAGATCGTCCATGAGGGCCTTTACGCTGTCGAACCGGGGCAGACCGCCCTTGCGGGCCTCCTTCATGGCTTCGATAGTGACGGGGTTCGGAATCAGCGGCTCGAACGGCAACGCCTTTTCCTGCGCAACCTTGGTCAGCAGCAGCCGCACCGCGTCGGAAACGGTAAGCCCCATCGCGGCCAGCACGGCAGCCGCCTCTTCTTTCACCGCTCCGTCGATGCGAGCCTGGACAAGTTGATTGGCAGCCATGGTTGAAGCTCCTTTATTGTGCATTACATTGTAATGCACAATAAACAGGAAGGCAAGTCAGAGGCGAGAATTTCAGGTTCCTTGGTAGCCTGGTGTCCGTCCAGCTATCTGTACACCTCCCGGCGGTGACCGATCCTTATGACCAGGACGCGCAAGACCTCGTGCTCAATGCTGCTGATGACACGATAGTCGCCAACCCGATATTTCCAGAACTCGCCGAGATCGGATCCCTTGAGGGCTTCGCCAATGGTGCGCGGGTCATCCAGTCTCGCGACACGCTCATGGAGGAAAGCGAGGATACGCCGGGCAGTTTGCCGATCGAGCTTGTCCAGGTCGCGCACAGCGCCACGGTCAAGCTCAACCTTCCATGCCATAGCGTTTCATCACTTCTTCAAGCGGCAGGCTTTCGGATCGTCCGGCGCGGCTTTCGATCAGGCGCTGTTCGGCCAGGTACAAGTCTTCGAGGTCTTCCAAGTGCTTAAGGATGGCCTCACGGGCGTAAAAGGTCTTGGTCCGCCCCGTGGCTTTCGCCAGCGCATCAAGGCGGGCTTCCACATCGGCGGGCAATCTGATCGCGAGCATGACGGCTCCCCCTCTCAACGGATATACAAGTATAGCATACAATCCGGCCACATGGGCACCGCCGAGGTTGCGTATTCGAAGGTCGCCTGACTCTCTTGGCTGTGACTGAGAAGGGACGTGCTCGTTCGGGGCGAGCGGCTGAGCTACGGGGGATCAGTCAAACAGGTCGTTTTGTCCGTCTTTCGGACGGGGGGTTGCGTCGTAGTCTGCTCCTTGCTCGGCTACTGCCGATTGGGGTTCGTCCGCTCGCGCTGGGGCGTCTCGTCCACCCCGGCGGCGGTAGTCGAGGTCGTCGATGAGTTTTCGGGTGTGGAGTTTGTCGAGCAGTTGACCGTAGCCGTTCTGGTTCAGGTGGCCGCTGTTGAGGAGGTCGGCCACCATGTTCCAGTAGGCGTTCTCATACAGGAGCTTTCGGGCGCGGATTTCCAGCAGCGCGGTCAAGTAGCCGTCTTCCCCAAGCAGTTCACGCGTGAAGCTGTCGGTCAGAAAGTCGAGGTAGTCGTCGCCGTCCGCGATGCGGCGCTCGATCAGGTCGACGAGAAGCGTCGCGTAGCCGTGCGTGCCGAGGAGATTCCGGGAGTGCAGGTGGCACTCGCGCCATGACTCGTCGGCGCTCTGAACAAGCTGCCAGTCATAGAAGCGGGGGCCGAGGCGGCTTGCCACGGGCTGCGGTTGTTGGGCACGTTCGTCGTGGCCGAGGTCGTAGTCGGAAAGGCGGAAGTTCTCAGGGAGCATCCAGCCTTCACCGTGGTTCTGAGCAAGAAAAGTTTCGATTCCCCTGTCCCTGTCATGGCAGGCGCGGATCTTCGATTCAAGGTCGTGAAAGGCGACCAGTGTCAGGACAGTTTGTCGCAGTTCGGGGTCCTTGTCGCGGTCGATACGCCAGAACCCTTTCGGATTGGTTTCCTCGGTACTACCGCAGGGGAGATCACACTCTGCTAGAATATGCCGTAGATCGGCCTTCGACAATCCCATAAGCACCGCAACGACCGCATCCATCATCGCCAAGGCACGAAGTCTCTCCGGTGGGGAGCAGGCGTGGGGGTGTTGGTTCACTGCGGTGGGTGAGAACCGTAACCAATCGCAAGCGAAGGGTATGCCCGAAAGCAGCATTCGGGACAGTTGTGTGCTTAGATCATCTGCGAAAGAACGAGGCGACGGCATCGCTAGCGATTCGAGAATGTGCCAGTTGAGAGTAGTTCCCGACAGACGCCGCCTAGCGATCCAGTCGACAGTGATACTTGCTGCGCCTGCGACAAAGTTTATGCTCTGCGCTACGTCTTGAGACGAAGGGGCCAAGGTCGGCGTTTTGTTCCCGCATGGCACATCGGGGACTGCCGCCACGATCATCGTCCGCGTATTCGTAGAGGACGCGATGTCCATCACCACAGGTTTGAGTGCTCTGCTGAGGTCAATCCCTAACCGGTAGGCTCCTCGCGACATCAAATACTGCGGCTCAATGCTCTTGTTTTCCCACGGCAACTGTCGCCAAATTGCCCGCCGCCCTTTGCCACTGACCCAACCCTTCTGACTAGAGTCGCACGGACCAATCATCCGACCCTCGTAGAATGGTAGTGCCAAATCGCCGATACAGCCTTCCCGTATCCAGACCTCTGCTTCCCGTGAGAGAATCACACCTGCGGGTATCTCTGCTCGTGGAACTGCCAGGCGGTCATGTGGGGACTTCGTACACCGCACCCGCCAATCCGTCTTCGCCACATCCCCCGGCTTCAGCCAATGCCCATGTACGAACTGCGCCTCGGCCTCCCTCCGCTCCGGCCCGGCGCTGGCGTCGAACAGCCACTCCTCAAGCTCCACCTCCACCGGCTCGGGCCGGGACGGATCGACGCCGAGCTCTTCCCATAGCTCCTCGATGGGCCGCCAGTCGCCCAGAAGCCAGCGGCTGTACTCGTCGGGCCGGTAGCCTTTCGCTTCCCACTGCGGGCGGGGCGGGAAGAGGTGGGAGTCGTTGGTCATGTGGAACTCTGTGGCGTAGCGGATGCCCCAGCCGTTGGGGCCGGTGTCGCCGAGGAGGACGGAGTTGGCATAGATCTTTTCGAGGATCTCCAGGTCGCGCTTCGACTGGATCTCCAGGATGGCGCGGCTCCTGGGGCTGAACTGCTCGACCTGCTCGCGGGTGTAGGGGGTCGCGAGGTCCTCGGCGCGTTCCCAGTCGTCGAGGTTGCGGCGCATGAAGACGGCGTGGATCGCTTCGGTGGCCTCGCCCTTCTCGATGATGACGGGGTTGAACTTGTAGCTCCTGTGGATGGGGAAGACCTTGTCTCGGTTCTCGATGCCGAACAGCCACTCCCACCGGCAGCGTTCGATGAAGAGGCGCCGCAACGCGCCCGTGCCGTTGTCCGAATAGAGGCCCGAGGGGACGACGAAGCCCAGCCGTCCGCCGGGCCTCAACAACGCGTGGGCGGCTTCCAGAAAGAGCTTGTACAGGTTCACGTCCGCCGATCCCTGATGACGGAACGGATGCGACGGGTCGACGAAACCGGTAGTGCGGTCGCGCGCCTCGCGCCACCGGTCGTGAAGCTCGCGGTTCTCGTTGCCCAGTACAATGGAGAATCGATCCGCGCTCTTGTCGTTTTCCTCGGGGTCGCCAAAGGGGCTGGCGGCGTGGCTCGTGAAGTTGGACTGGGCGCGGAAACGCGCGTTGTAATCCAGCCAGTCGCTCTCCACGCTCTCGTCCTCGAAGTAGGCAGTTTGTTTGCGTAGCGCTTCCTGCTTGCCATAGGAGCGGTAGAGCGGATCGATGTTCGAGAAGAACTCCTTGGAGACGGGCTTGGCGATGTCCCACGGAGGATTGCCGAGGACCGCGTCGAATCCGGCGTCCTTCTCCCGGAACACGTCCGGGAACTCCAGCTCCCAGTGGAAGAAGCGCAACTCCGCGGCGACGCGCTCGGCCACGGCGCGGGTCTCGGCCGGCGGTTCCGCGAAGCTCGTGGGCAGCGGGGCAACGTCGATGAGGCCGGCCGGCCAGAACCAGCAGGCGCACCACAGGTCCATGGCGTCCTTCAGCGAGCGCCATTCGGGTGAGCCCAGGAACCGGTCGCGATAGAGGTTCCGCCGCTCGTCCGCGTTCCGCACCGGCAGGGCATGGATGCTCGCAAGGACGGCCATGGCGTCCCCATGGGCGGCCGCGGCTTTTTCCAGCAGGTCTTCGCGGAACAGGTCCAGGTTCGCGCCTTGCAGGAAGGATCTCAGGTCGGGCTTGAGCCTTTTCTCGACGAATGCCTTGATGGCCCTGGTGCGGGCCTCCTTCTCGAAATGGACGCCGTTCTTGTGGCCCTTGTCGCCGCCTTCCCGGTTCTTCCAGGCCATGGCCGGGTAGTGCCGGAACTGGTCGAACCATGCGCCGATCAGCGCGTTGCCGCACTTGATCTTGTGGTCGAGGAAGCCGAACGGCAGGGTGCGGTCCATGGTCTCGATCCAGAGCGACAGCCGGCAAAGCTCCACCGCCAGGGGATCGAGGTCTACGGCGTAGATGCACCGTTCCACCACGTGGCGGCGCAGCACGGCCTTGAGGCGCGGCTCGAACTCGTCGTCCTCCGGCCGGCACGGGATCAGTTCGTCGGCAAGGCTGTCCTCGGCCGTGTCGTCTCCGTCGCGGATGCCGAGCAGACGCACCAAGGCACGTTCACCGTCCGGCTTGATCCGGTCGTGATGCTGGAGCGAGGCGTAAAGCGCGTCGGTGAGGAAGCGCAACGCCGCAAGCGGGAAGGTGCCGGAGCCGCACGCGGGGTCGCATACCGCAAGACCCAGGATCTCCTCGGGCAGCTTCGGCGTCCAGCGGGCCGGCGGCGCGTCCGCGTCGAGCTTCCCTCGGGCCACGGGCGGGTTGAAGGCCAGCGGGCGCAGGGTGCGCTGCACGGTGGGGACGGCGAGACCGGGGCGGGTGTGGAACGTGCCCCGCCCCTTGCGGGTGCCGCCCCAGCGCACAAGATACCATTCGCCCGGCAGCACCACGCGGGAGACGAGTTGGCGCGCCCTGGCGCGGAGCTGGTCCTCGAAAGCCTCGGCGCGGGCCTTGCCGCGGGGCTTCCTCACCAGCCCGGCCACCAGCGCGGCGCGGCGCGCCCACGTTTCCGCCCGGGTGCGGCTTAGGTGCCGCGCCTCCGAGCTGTCCGCGACGTAGGGCGTCTCGGCGTCCCGGGCATCCGAGGGTAACTCGTCGCCATCGAGGTCTTCTCCAGGATCGTCGCCGGCGTTCGCTTCGTCGGCGCCGTCATCCTCTACATCCTCTGCCGCGTCTTCGTCTCCCTTGGGGGCGTCCTTCAGATTCTCGAACAGCGCCTTGAGGGCGCGGTCGTCCATGTCTTCCAGGCGGGAGAGGGGCAGCGCCGGATGATCGCCCGCGGCCAGGAAGATGACCGGGTCCCCGGGCGGAGCCGTCTTCAGCTCGTAGTCCAGCAATCCTTCGTAGAGAACGCCGATGTATTCCGACGACAGGTCCGAGAAGTCCACCGGGACGGGTGTCCGGATGCTGCCGCGTCCCTGGCGGATGCGGACCGTGGTCCGAGTGAGCAGGCGCAACATCTTGTAGACGTCCCGGTCGGGCATGGCCTCGCCGTCGAAGCACGCGTTTTCGTACACGGCCAGCGCCCGCGCCACGCCGTCGGTCCCGTCGCTGCCGGGTGCGAACAGTTCGCCGCCGTACTGGGTCACCGGCAGGTCGGGGAAGTGGGAGCCGTCCCGTACCAGGCGGAACAGCGCGAGGACACGAGGCCAGGCGCCGTGGCCCTGATCCATGGCGACGCCGTGAGCGGCGTCTCGCTGCAACCGTTCCAGCAAACCGTTCAGGCCGTAGCTCTCGTGGTAAAGCGTGTTCTCGCGCGGTAGCAGCTCACGGGCCTCCGCGAAGAGGACCACGACCAGCCGCATCGCCACCCGGCAGGCGGCGCGGTAGATGTCGGCGGGATCGACGTCCGCGCACTGCTCCTTCAGCACGTCGCCGTGTCCCTGGATGAGCACTTCGACCGCCTCGCGCACGCGCTCGCCCAAGACCTCCGACAACTCCGCCTGCCCCTTGCGGGTATCGCGAATGGCCTGCAGGAGCGGCGGGTCGCCCCCTTCGGTCTCCGGGGTCCAGAGGTCGGGACGCAGCAGCGCGCGCAGCGCGGTGACCTGGGGCGCAAGCGCGCCTTCCTGGAACCACAGCTCCAGGTCCCATTCACACGAAGCGTCGTAGTCGAGACCGGCGAACAGGAGCCGCCACTGGCGGCCGTTGGTCAGGAGCGCGAGGCGCTGGCTGCCCGCTCGAAGCCACCCCAGGGCCTAGCTCACGACCCGGCGGCTCCGACCCCTGCCCAGTTGCTTGCCGTCGTCCAGGAATACCGGAAGCGTTGCGCCGTGGCGGCCCTGCCAGAGGTGGCGGGGCCGTACCATCTCGCCGGTGACCGCGCGGCGGCTCCAGGCGGTGGAGACGTTGCTGCCACGGACCCACGTGCCCGTGGCGCCGATGAAGCCGCAGACGCGCTCCAGCACGAACGCAACGAAGGGCGAGATCTCGCCGCTGCCGTCGAGGAGGGCGTCGCCGCGCCGCCGCAGTTGCTGCTCGGTGTAATCGTCGAGACGTGCAGGCAGGTCTCGAGAGAGCGCGTCGAGCCGAGCCGCGTCCAGCAGCAGGCCGCTGTGACGCAGGTCCTCCCAGCCGGGTAGACCGTGGTTCATGGCTGATCATTATTCGTCTGATGGAAGACGAAATTCAACCAAGGGCAAGCCCTCGGTTTTGACAGGCCATTAGACAGCATCTACTGTTGGACAAGTTAATGGACCTGGATGGAGCACCGGATGAAGTTTTCTCAGGATATCGTTCCGCTGACCGACCTTAAAACCAACCCTGGCCGGGTAGTGAGACATGCCACGGAAACCCGGCGTCCGGTGTTGGTGACCAGTAGGGGCCGTGGCGTCGCTGTTGTCCAGTCCATTGAGGAGTTCGAGGCGGCCGACGACGAGCGCGCTTTCATGCGGGCGGTCGTTAAAGGATTGGCAGACCTGGACGAGGGGAGCGAAGTGTCGTTGACGGATGCCAAGTCCCGACTGGGCCTTGATTAGTCGTGCCCACGGAAAGTCGGTTGGCCGGTTCCGCCGTGGCCGACCTGATTGGGATCCAAGATTGGTATGCCCGGGAAGGCGTCCCGGAGGTCATGTGTATAGGATATCATCCAGATCAAAGGCCGAGATCTGATTCGATATGCCCTCCATGGTATCGCGCCCGCTTGCTCTGGAAACCGGCGTTGAAGGCTCGCGTTGCTTGAAGATGACGTACTGTATCGTCCGACTGTCGATAAACTGAAGCGCGACGTGTGCGCTGTTCTTGCCTTTCCAGACCGCACGGAGATTCCCGTTTTCCATGAGCACGAGGCGTCCGCGTCTCATGCGTGGATTCCTCTCGATAAATTCGAGGAAGGCGGCCCTGGAAAGCCGACTGAGTGGATGTCCGTCACGTTCCGCCTGTTCTTCGAGGATTCTGACCCTGTTCTCGTAGCCGGATACCGTGCCACGGTTTGGCAGCTCTCCATCCAGAGGCTTTTCATAGCCGGAAGTTTCCTTGTCTCCAGCACCTGTGGCCATGTCACCTTAGCTCGTTTCCGGCAACCGAATCTCCAACGTCACCGGGAACACCTGTGCGTCTCCGGCCAGGGAGTAGCGGGCGGGCAGGAGACGTTCCAGGATGCGGGCGCGTTCCTGTTGCAACTGGTCGCGGATGTCCGCGTAGTGCTGTTGGCGGCGCCTGGTCTCCTCCTGTTTTGCTTCCATGGACTGTTCGATCTCGGCGAGGAGGCCGGTCTCGTCGAAGAGTTGGCCTTGTCGCCGTTCGGCGTCCAGTTGCCGGATCTCCCGGTTGAGCCGGTCCACGGTGGACCGCTCGATCAGTTGCGACACCTCGCCCTGACGCTGCCGGTAGCGTTCGTCCTCGCGTGACCGGGCGTTCGCGCCGTCGGCTTCGAGCTGGCCGCGCAGGCGTTCGGTGAGTCCGTTCCGGTACTGGCGCAGCCATCCTTGCAGGTCGGGGCCAATGTCTTCGAGGGCCTCGGCGGCAGCAGCCCGGTCCTCGGTGGTCGTCTCACTGCCGTTCGTGCGCTGCTTTGACGCGGGGAGGTGATGCAAGGGTTCGCCTAGGGCGCCGTTCCGCACCGGGAACGCCAGCGTCCGCACCCAGCGGTGGAAGGTTTCGCGCAGGTCGTTCACCGCTAGTTCCTCGATGCTGAGCAGCACGAGGGCTTCCGCGTCTTTCGGGACCTCGCCCACGCGCACGGTCCAGCGGGACACCTGTTGCTCGCCCGGATAGCGGCGGCGGGTGAGGACCCCGAGCGCCCGTTGCATCAGGGGATGGGCGAGGTGCATGAGCATCACGTCCGGCCGCGGCCGGAACACGCTCAGGTTTCCGAGCCGCTCGATGAAGGGCTCCGTGCTGAAGGCGAGCCGTGGCATCGGACCCAGGGTGCCCGCGAGGGCCGGACGGCGCACGGTCTCGTCGATGACGTCGCGCCAAGTGGGGAGGTCGGGATGCAACACGCGGAAAACGTAAGTCGCTTCCGCCTGGAGTTGGGGTCCTGCGCCGGCAGCGCCCATGGCCGTTTCCAGGGTGTCGCCCAGGGCCGAGGGGTCGAGGTCGATCTCCGCGGCGAGCACGTCCGGCGAGACGGCGTCGCCGAAACCGTCGCTCGTCGATACCGCGGCATCGGCTTCCGTGAGGGTGTCGCCGAGGGCGGCGTCGATGCCGTTGTCGAGATCGGCCTGAACCCGCGCGGCATCCTCGCCCAGGATCAGGCGCCGGTGCGCGGCCCGGTCGAAGATCTCGTTCACGGAGCCCAGGTCTTCGCGGATTTCGTCGGCCTTGCGGATCACGTGGTCGAGGAAGCGGAGGTCGGGATCGCTGTCGCTGACGAAGTGGTGCACGGCGACGTCCCGGCCCTGCCCGTAGCGGTCGAGGCGGCCGTTGCGCTGTTCCAGGCGGGAGGGATTCCACGGACAGTCGTAGTGCAACAGGTAGCGCGCGGTGCGGTGCAGGTTCAGGCCCTCGGAGGCGGCGTCCGTGGCGACCAGAACGCGAACCGGATGGTCGGCGTCGTTGAAGGCGGCCTTGACGTTTTCCCGGTCGGCTTCGTTCATGCCGTCCGCGCCGCCGCTGCCGAACAGGGTGCACACACATTCGGCTCCGAAGCGGTCCCGCAGCCGTCGGGCAAGATAGTCGAGAGTGGTCTTGTATTCGGTGAACACGATCAGGCGCTCGTCGTCGCGGAACGCGCCGGACGCGCCGGGAGTGATCAGCAGGCGCTCGATCAATGCCGCCAGGGCATCGAAGCGGGCGTCCGCCGACGGTGTCTGCTCGGTGACGGGGGCGCCGTCGAGATCGAAGCCCAGGGCGAGGAGGGCGTTCTCGATGGAGTGAATCTCGCCTTCGACGTCGCCGGCGAAATTCTTGAGCCACGCGCCGACCACGGTGGAGGCCGTGGCTTCGCGCTGCTGCGTCTCCCGGTCGTCGCCGGTCTCCTGGCGCAAGGCCCGTTCGGGCGCGCTCAGATCCCGTTCGGTGGCTGCCTCCGGGTCGGCAAACCCCTGCTTCGCCCGGCGCCACGACTCGGCAAAGGCGGTGGGGCACGACAGCAGCCGCTTGCCCAGGATCTCCACGGCGAAGGTCCCGGCCCGGCGGCGCTGCTTCGTGCCGCCGGCCATGATCCGTCGCACAGCGGACCGAAACGCGTCGAACGCATGCGTCAGCGCTGCCTCCCGGCCGTCCACGGCCAGGGGCAGGGCCAGCGGCGGGCGCCGGTTGCAGAAACGCGGGACGTTCTCGCTCTTGCCCCTTGCGTTGATGTCCCGCTTCAGCCGCCGCACAACCACGTCCTCGATGCGGCCGCGCATGGCGGGGGTCATCTCGCTGGTGCGGGTGAACCGCACGGGGTCCAGCATCTCCAGCAGGCCGGTGAAGGAACGCGTGTGGCCGTTGTGGGGCGTGGCGGAAAGGAACAGCCGGTGCTCGAAGCGCGGGGCGACGAGGCGCACGGTCTGGCACAGGTCGCTGTCTTCGCCGAAAGGCGACGGCATCGCGTTGTGGCACTCGTCCACGATCAGGAGGTCCCAGGGGAGATGCGGGGAACCGGGTGGCGTGCGGCAGGCGGAGAGGAACTGCTCGCGCACGTCGGGCTGGCGCAGGTAGTGGTAGGACGCGACGATGCGGCTGAACGAAGTCCAGGGGTTGGCGTCCATGCCGAGGCGGCGGCGCAGGCGCTCGGTGCCCGGGCGGTCCACGATCTCGAACCGTAGCGAGAACTTCTCCCACAACTCGTCGCGCCATTGCTGGCGCAGGGAAGCGGGCGTCAGCACGAGCACCCGGCGGATGCGGCGGCGCAGCAGCAGCTCCGTGAGGATCAAACCCGCCTCTACCGTCTTACCGAGGCCCACGTCGTCGGCGATGAGCAGGCTCACCCGCGGCATGCGCAGGGCCTTCAACAGCGGCATGAGCTGGTAGTCCTCCACGCGCACGGCGCCGTGGAAGGGGCTGGCGAGGGGCCTGGCTTCGAGTGGTCCGGCGCCGTCGGGGTCGAGGTACGGCGACAGCGCGGTCCATCGCGCGGCCCGCAGCAGCGCGTCGAACTCGCGCGGCGGCATGGCGTCGTCGCCGTCCGGTTGCGGAAGCGCCAGCGGCTGGTCGAGGTCCCGCCTGGGCTCGAGCTCCCACAGCAACCGCTCCGCGGACGGCGCGGCGTCGTCCTGGTACTCCAGGTGCACGAGGTGCAGCCGTCCCGAATCGCCGTCGAACGGCTCGACGGCCGCGATCACGCCGCGCCGGTTGCGGACCGTGGCGAGCATTCCGGCCCGGGGAACATCGTGGTGCGTGGCAACGTCGGTCACGATGGGCCAGACCTTAGGCCACGGGTTGGGGAATGGCAAATGCCGGCGCGGCGGGTTGAGACGTTCAAAACCCGCCCTACGAGCGGCGGGCTTCGTCCAGGGCGATAAGGGTGAAGACCTTCTTCATCTCCTGTTTCCTGAACCTGGCGGAGAGGCGGCGCATCACCTCGGCCTTGTTCTCGGACAGCTTGATGCCCACTTGGCGGTACTCCGCCAGCACCCGGCTCTTGAACTCCATCTCCTCGCGCACCTCGGCGATGCACTCGTCGATGCAGGTCCGGAACCGCTCGATCTCATCGTCGGCGTACTCCTCCGACAGGAGCGGGTAGAGGGTCTCGTAGGTCAGCTCGTCCTGGGTCTCGAACAGGTTCCAGCAGGTGGCGGTCACCGCGGCCTTGTTGATGCCGGCGACCCAGTGCACTTCCTCCACGGACTCGGGCTTGCACTTGAACAGCACGGTGTCGTCGCCGTGCGTGCGCACGTACCACACGGCGCCCTCGACGCCGGTGATCTTGCCGTCCTCGGCCGGCCGGTTGCCGCTCTCCATTCTTTCGCGGATCGCAGCGTACTCCGCCACCGGGTCCTTCCCCGCGGCCAGCGTGCCGTACAGGGACGCCACCGGAACGCCCCGGGCCTCCAGCACCGACGGCGACCGCGGCTTTCCTTCGTCGCCGACACCGAACAGCAACGCGCAGTCCAGGGGTTCCTCGTAGAGAATGAGATGGGTGTTGCGCCGGCCGTAAAGTTCGAAGCCCAGGGAGCAGCCGTTGATCCCCACCAACTCGGGAATGACCGGATAGCGCAACAGCATCTCCCGCCACATGTCCAGGAACGCGCCGAACCGCCCGTTCCGCAACACCGGGGAGAGACGGAGCTTGTAGGTGAGGTAACGGCGCCCTCGGGCGTCGTGATAGGCATAGGCGAGGACGTTGGTGCCGTCGTATTTCTCGTAGACCTCGATCTCACGGACCGGCGGGAAGTTGAACTTGCCCTGCCGGTCGAAGGGGTAGTGGAGCTTCGGCGTGGCGAAAACGAGCTGCGGCGCGGGCTCCTCGTTCACGTGGGTGACGGCCAGCGCCCCGTACCGGTGATCCGGCCTGGTGGACAGAAACCCGCGCAGGGCGGTGTCGTTGAACGGATCCACGACGGCGAACTCCTGGAGCCACTTGGCTTCCAGCGACAGGGCCTGGGAGGCGGTTTCCATATCTTCCATTTCCGGTATTTTATCGGACGATTCAAATCGTGCCAACACGCGACACCGCGGGGTCTTGGCTTGGGGGAAGATTTGGGCACGGAGCAGGCTTTTGATCCCGATGAGACGCGCGCCGCCCTCGACGCTCTGACCAAGGCGCAGCTCGTTGAGTGGGCCATGGATCGGTTCGCAGTCGATCCGTCGCTTTTCCATACGTTGCCCCTGGCGGGGCCGCTCACCGATGAGGCTCGGGATTGGATCGTGGCGCGGCTGCGCCGGCAGATCCGCAAGACCGCAAGCGAGAGAGGCTGGCAGGACTATTGGCGCGACTACGGCCATACGCCGGATTACTCTCCGATTCGAGAGCAACTCAAGAAGCTGCTGAACGACGGGCATCACGAGGCGGTGCTGAAGCTGGGCGAGGAATTGTTCAAACTTGGCGCCACCCAGGTCGAGGAATCGGGCGACGAAGGGGAAACCGCCGGCGAGATCAGGGATTGCCTGGCCGTGGTGCTGGCCGCGATGGGGAAGACCAAACGCCCGGCCGCGGAGCGCATGATCTGGTACTGGGACAAGCTCCTGAACGACTCGTACTGCTTGCTGGAGGGGCTGACGCCGCCGGTCGACGATATCCAGATGAAGCCGGCCGACTGGCGCGAGGTCGCGGAAGCGTTCGGCAACCGGCTGGCGGCCAGCCCCAAGCCCGCTGGCCGTGACCGCTGGTCGTCGGAAAAGTACCGTCGGGAGCAGCTATTGAAGTACACGCGGCGGGCGTTGGGTGAGGCCGGCGAGGAGCATCGTGCGATCGAGCTGATGATCGCCGAGCTGCCCTATTGCGACAACTATGTCGATCTGGTCGATGCCCTGTCGGCGAGCAACGACTACGATCGGGCCGTGCACTGGATCTACCGGGGCTTCGGGCAGACCCTGGAGCATTCACCCGGCATCGCCTGGAAGTTGGTGGAGCAGTTGCTTGACATCGCCCGCCGACGGCAGGACTGGTCGCTGGCAGCGGCGTTGCAAGTGGAAGGATTTCTCGAACGGAGCACGGTGGACAACTATCGCCTGGTCGAACAGGCGGCCTGCAAGAAAGGCTGCTGGCCGCAGGTGAGGTCCGGGTTGTTGCGCTACCTGGAGACCGGAGAAGGCGTGATACGGCTGCAATAAGATTGACAAAAGGTTGCGATTGACATATGGTTGCTTCAGGAGTTGCAGCATGACTACGGAGACGATGACCCAGGGTCTACATCCCGAAGATGCGGCCGAGCAGCTTTTCGCGGCTTACGGACAGGATGGCACATGGCTGGATCGTTTTGCCGAGTGTCTGGCTCGTCGTCGCGCGGGTGAATCCCTCGCGCGCACCCTTGAGGCTTGGGATCTGAGTCAGGCGGAAGCCGCGCGACTCTTCGGCGTGAGCCGCCAAGCGTTCGGCAAGTGGTTGCGGCACGGCGCGCCGGCGGAGCGCGCCGAAGCCGTCGCGGATCTGGCTGCCGCCACCGATCTGCTGGTGCGCCATATCAAGCGGGACCGGATACCAGCGGTGGTACGCAGGCCGGTCCCGGTGCTCGGGGGAGTGTCCCTCACGGAATTGCTGGGTCGGGGCGATACGCACAGGCTGCTGGCTGCATGTCGCGATATGTTCCGGTTCGAGCAGGTGCACGGGTGACCACGGGGTTGGTGCGCGAGACGGTTCTCGACGCCCACGTGTGGTGGCGAGTGGCCGATCCGGCATGGTTCGATCCGCTGGGCCCGGACTTCGCCCGGCAACACGGGGGCCGCTGGAACCCGCCTGACAGTTTTCCGGCGCTCTATCTCAACGAAGACATGGTGACGGCGCGTTTGAATCTTCGCGCCTTCATTGCAGGCTGGCCGTATGAGCCGGAAGACCTGCGGGAGGACACCGGACCGGTGCTTGTCGGCTGTACGTTGCCGCGCCGCCAGGTCGTCTGCGACGTGCACACCCGGACGGGGGTCCGCGCGGCCGGCTTGCCGGCCACATATCCTTTGGACAGGGACGGCACGGTTGTGCCGCATGGTCGTTGCCAATCCATTGGCGCGCGGGCCAAGACCTTGGGTCTGCGCGGCGTCCACACCCGTTCAGCCCAGTCCCGCGACGGCGCCGGCAGGGAACTGGCATGGTTCCCCGCCTCCGCTCGCAGCGTCGCCCGACGGATCAAGACGCTGACGTTCCCGGTGTGGTTTTGGGGTTAGCGGCGACAGGGATGCCGGCTCGCCATGCACCTGACGCCGGTCCCACCCGTGTCCTGTCCGAGGAGGTTGGCCCCGAACCCCGTCACCTTGCCGCCACCCTGACCGGGTGTTAGTCTCCCTTCCTGACCGCTGTTGAAACGGAGGGATCACGCATGATCATCGATCTCGACTCGCATTTGCGCGAGGGATACTTCATGGACGAGGTGTACAGGCTCGACGAGCCGTTTGCCCAGTTCACGCCGCGGAAGGCCAACGACCAGGGCAGGAGCCACGGGACCCGCTTCATCCATTCCCTGGAGCCCCTCAATCCCCAGGGCATCGCCACCCACAAGCACCCCTACATCTACGACCCCAAGATCAACTGGCGCGCGGGCGAGATCGCCGAGCGTCAGGTGGGGGGCTACGACATGGCGCGGCGGCTGGAGGACATCCGCGCGGAGCGGATCGACAAGGAGATCATCTTCCCCACCGGCATCAGCATCGCCACGCAGAACCAGGGACGGCTGGGCGCCGCCCTGACACGGGCGTTCAACGACTGGGTGGCGAACCTGGTCAATGGCTACGAGGAGACGTTCCTGCCGTGCGCCATGGCTCCCGCCGGGTGCCCGGAGGCCATGCCGGACGAGGCGACCCGCTGCGTCAAGGAGTTGGGCTTCAAGGCCACCCATCTGGCGCCCTACGTCGGGTCGCGGAACATGGACGATCCGGTGTTCTATCCGTACTACGAGACGGTCCAGGATCTCGGCGTCCCGCTCTTCTGCCATCCCAACAGCAACGGCGACCTCACCGACCGGTTCGACAACTTCTACAAGACCCATGTCGTTGGACGGGTGATGAACTGCACCGCCGCGCTGGTGGCGCTGGTGCTGGGCGGCGTGTTCGAGAAGTTCCCGCGCCTCAAGGTGGTGTTCTTCGAGTGCAGCGCCGAGTGGATCCTCTTCTGGATGCACCGGATGGACGACGACTACGAGTGGGCCAAGGACTTCCCCCAGCTCACCGGCCACCTGAGCATGGCGCCGTCGGAGTACATCAAGCGCAACTGCTACGTGACCTGCGAGGCGGACGAGCGCGACCTCGCCACGCCCATCAAGGAGCTGGGCGAGGACCGCATCTTCCTGGCCACCGACTACCCGCACTTCGACTCGGAGTACCCGCATACGGTCTCCGGCATCGAGGGAAGGTCCGACATCACGGACAAGCAGAAAACGAGGATCCTGGGCGGGAACGCGGAGGAGTTGTTGAATCTGTAGGGCCTGCGTGTTACGAGCGGTTCAAGAGCCACAGGCTCATGCCACGCGCGATCCCCTGACAGAACAGTCGCAGATCGGAGGAACGGCCGTGAAGGAACGGATTCGCGAGATCGACAAGGAGTACGGGTTCAATCTCACCGAGGACGAGATCGAGTCCATCGCCAAGCAGGCCGAGGAGACCCACGAGCTGCTCCAGGACCTCTACAAGGTCGACGTCGGCGGGGTCATGCCCATCATGAAGATAGACAAGCAGCGCAAGAGCTAGCCCGCGCCAACACACCCGACAACATGGACAGCAGCACCAAGGAACGCATCCTCCAGCACATCGACGGCCAGGAGCTGGCCGAGCTCACCCGGGACTTGGTGGACATCCTGAGCCCCACCGGCTCGGAGAAGGAGATCGGCGAGTTCATCCTCGACTGGTACGGGCGCAACGGCCTCAAGCCCATCCGCCAGGAGATCGATCCCAACCGCGTGAACGCGGTGGGAGTGCTCCAGGGCAGCGGCGGCGGCGTGTCGTTGATGATCAACGGCCACATGGACACGAGCTTCACCGGTCAGGAGGACGACCTCATGCTGTGCCGGGAGCTTGAGCCCCAGAGCGAGCTCCAGGGCGCCATCCGGGACGGCAAGGTGTTCGGCCTGGCGGCCTCCAACATGAAGTCGGGTCTCGCGGCCTTCATGGTGGCCGGCAAGGCGCTCAAGAAGAGCGGCGTGCCGATCAGGGGCGACCTGATCCTGGCGGCGGTGGCCGGCGAGATCTCCCGCACCCCCATCGGGCCGTACCAGTCCGGGCTCTACCGCGGCGAAGGCACCGGCACGCGCCACCTGCTGACCTACGGCGTCCAGTCCGACTACGCCATCGTGGCCGACCGCTCGGCCCTGTCCATCGTCTGGACCCAGGCCGGCGTGGCCCAGTTCAAGATCGACACCTTCGGCAATCCCCACGCGGCCTGGGGGGTCACGCGGGAGCAGGAGCCGCCCGAGGAGCACAACGCGGTGCTCAAGATGTCCAGGGTGGCCCAGGCGGTGGATGCCTGGGCCGAGGAGTTCGAGGCCAACCACGTGTACCAGTCGGCCAACGGCCCGATCATTCCCAAGGTCAACCTGGGTGCGGTCCAGGGGGGCGCGCCCTACCGGCCCAACTACCATCCGGGCATCTGTTCGCTCTACGTGGACGTGCGTATTCCGCCGGAGCTCCGGCCCATGGAGGTGCAGCGGCAGTTACGCACGGTGATGGACGCCACCGGCTACGAGTACGACATCGAGATGTACACGTCGAAGATGGGCTATGAGGCCAAGGGCATCGAACCCGTGGTGGAGGTCATCGAGAGCACCCACCAGGAGTTGTTCGGCAAGGAGACGACACCGGTCAACACCTTCCGTTCCAGCATCTGGACCGACACCAACATCTACAACGAGATGGGCATCCCCGCCTGCAAGTTCGGCCTCGGCGGCGGCCGCTTCACCACCCGGTCGGAGCAGATCGACATCGACGAGATCGTGCGCGCGTCGCAGATCTACGCGCTGTCGGCGGCGACCATCTGCAACTGGAGCCGGTAGCCGTCGAGCCAGGAGCTTCTCATGGAACCCGTACTGGCTGAGAAGATCGTCCACGGCTTGAAGGCGGTGGGCATCGATTTCATGACCTACCTGCCGGAGAGCCGGCTGAGCCAGATCCTGCCGCTCCTGCGCGAGGACGGCACGGTGCAGATGGTAGCCGCCGCCAGCGAGCAGGAGGCCATCACCATCGCCGCCGGCGCGGCCCTCGGCGGCAAGCGGGTGGCCTGCTACATGGAGAGCACGGGACCCTACGTTTCCGCCTACTCGCTCCTCACCGTAGGCAAGCAGATGGGCGTGCCGATCCTGCTGCTCATCGGCTTTCTGGGCAGCTTCGCGGACCAACGCAACAGTTTCCTCTACGTCACCATCGGCATGCGGATGATCCCCACCCTCGAAGGGCTGGGGCTCGAATACCGCGTCATCGAGAACGCCGACAATCTCGAGCGGCACATCAGGGACGCCCAGCGGGTCAGCGACTCCATGCGGGCGCCGGCCGCGTTGATCTTCTCCGGGGAGTTCGCCCGATGATCCGGCGCGATTGTCTCGAGCTCATCGCGCCGTTGATGACCGACCAACTGGTGCTCTCCTCCCAGAGCGGCCAGCGCATCGAGTGGTTCCACCTGTCGCAGCACGAGGGCAACCTGCTGGTGGGCATGATGGGGTGCGCCACCGGGGTGGGCATGGGACTGGCGCTGGCGCTGCCGCACCGCCGCGTCATCGTGCTGGAATCGGACGGCAGCGTGCTGCTGTCGCTGTTCAATCTCCCGACCCTGGGCAATCTCAACCTCGCCAACCTGACGGTGTTCGTGTTCGACAACGAGGTCTACAGCGGCAGCACCATGAGCGAGCCCACCGCAACCGCCGGGAACACGGACATTGCCGCCATCGCCCGAGCGTCGGGGATCGAGAACGCCGTCACTGTGGACGATATCGAGGGGTTCAAGGAACATGGACTAACCGGTGTGACGGGAGAGGGGCTCCACTACGTGGTGTGCAAGGTCGAGGAGAGCCTCATCCATCGCGAGATCCCGCGCCCCAACGTCGATCTGGCGGAGTACAAGTACCGGTTCGTTCGCTATATCGAGCGCACCGAGGGCATAACCATTCCTTTCGTCGGCCTGGGATAGGGGCGTCCCGGCGTCCGAAATCAGACATTCCGAAGTATCAAATCAAACCACAAGGAGGTGCATCACTATGCCAACCAACCAAGAGGCCGTGAAACGGCAGGAAGCGGAGAAGACGGAGTACGACTGGGGTACGCTCTGGCCGCACTACCACAAGGAGAGGATGAACTGGGCCACCGGTTTCCGCACCAGGGGCGACGTGGACATCCTGTTCCTTTCCGGCTCCACCGGACGCGACCCGTTCGAGGATGCGCCTTGCCGGGAGCCCGGCGAGGAGCGGACCGGCCGCGGCAAGGTCGTCGGCGGCATCAAGGAGCAGACCCGTCAGGCCTGGCAGGACATCAAGGACAACCTCGAGATGATGGGCGGCGAGCTCAAGAACATCGTCATGATCCGCTACTTCCTCACGCGGCGCGAGGACGTGTTCGACATGCGCGACGAGATGTACGCGTTCTTCGAGGAGCACGAGCCCGATCTGCGCGCCCATCCCCGCCCCGCTACCCTGCTGCGGGGCGTCGGCATCGACCTGCAGGACATGCTCATCGAGATCGAGGCATGGGCGGCGGTGCCCCGCAAGAAGTAACCGACTGAAACGTGATGCGGGGGTCCCCGGCAAGCCGGCGGACCCCCGCATCATCCGAACACACGTCAATCCTGGGAGCCTGTCCGAGTAATCAAATACAAACCCTCTCCCTCTGGGAGAGGGTGGCCGAAGGCCGGGTGAGGGCCTACGGCCAGTCCAGCTCCGCCATCACCGGCGCGTGATCCGACGGCTTCGAGCCCTTGCGCTCGTCCCGGTCGACGCCAGCCGAGGTTGATCGCGATGCCAGCTCCGGGGTGGCGAGGATGTGGTCGATGCGCAACCCCTGGTTGCGCGGGAACGCGAGCTGGCGGTAGTCCCACCACGAATAGAGCCCGGGCTCGGGATTGTGCATCCGCACCACGTCCTGGAGCCCGCGGTCTTGCAGTCGCGTCATCACCCCCGTCATGTCGGGGTTGAAGAGCACGGTGCCGCGCCACTCGTCCGGCTCGGCCACGTCCGCGACGTTGGGCGCGATGTTGAAGTCACCCGAGATCAGGAGCGGCGTGCCCGGCGCGTGGGTCTTGTCGAGATAGGCGAACAGGCGCTCCAGCCACTCGCGCTTGTAGACGTACTTGTCCGATTCCACCGTCGATCCGTTGGGGACGTACACCGAGATGAACCGGATGCCCTGGACCATTCCGCAGATGCAGCGCGCCTGCGGATCGTCGGCGCCGTCGTCGAAACCGACGCGGACGTCTTCGATGGGCGCGCGGGAAAGGATCGCCACGCCGTTGTAGGTCCTCTGGCCGTGCACCGCGGCGTGATAGCCCTGCTCCTTCAATGCCTCGTGGGGAAACTGCTCGTCGGTGACCTTGGTTTCCTGCAGACAGACCACGTCCGGGCTCTGGCGCGAGAGCCAGCCAAGCAACCGCTCCTCCCGCGCGCGGATGGAGTTCAGATTCCACGTGACGACCTTCAATGCTTCCTCCCTTCAGCCCCGACCGTCCAGTATCGACCGTTGCTTCGCCTCAACGCAAGCGGGGTGTCGTAGAGCTCCTGCAGCAGC
Source organism: uncultured Binatia bacterium (SeqCode) (assembly GCA_965204505.1). Taxonomy (GTDB): domain Bacteria; phylum Desulfobacterota; class Binatia; order UBA9968; family JAJDTQ01; genus JAJDTQ01. The sequence goes on along the minus strand of CBDBFB010000003.1, from coordinate 542,471 downwards.
GTCTCGGTGATCACCTTGTCCGTGGCGCCGGACCGCAACACCCGGCCGCCCTTGAGCACCAGGGTCTTCTCGAAGGCGGGCAGGATCTCCTCGATGTGATGGGTGACATAGACCAGTGCGGTGGCGTCGCTGGTACGGCCCAGTTCCTGGAGCGCCGCCAGCAGGCCTTCCCGGGCGCCCGGATCCAGCCCCGCGCACGGCTCGTCCAGGAACATCAGGTAGGGGCGGGTCATCAGCGCCCGGCTTATGAGGACCTTCTGCTGCTCTCCCTGGGAGAGCGTGCCGAACCCCTGGTCCTTCAGGTGGAGGCATCCCATGCGCTCCATGACGGCCTCGGCGCGCGCGTAGTCTTCCTCGTCCGGGCGGACCGTGGACATCTCGAGCAGGCCGATCTGGGCGAACTTCCCCGACACCACCGTCCGCAGCGCCCGCTCCCGGCCGGGAATCTGAGGGGTAAGCGAGGCGGTGACCCACCCGATCCCCTTGCGCAGCTCGCGGAGGTCCACCCGCCGGCTGCCGTTGCGGTAGACGGCCCCGCCCTGGTTGGGCCACAGATAGCCGCACGCCATCTTGAGCAGTGTGGTCTTGCCCGAGCCGTTGGGTCCCAGGATCACCCAGTGCTCGCCCCGGCCGACGGTCCAGTCGATGGAGTCGAGGATCGTATGCCGGTCCGCCGAGTACGAGACGTTGCGGATGTCGAGCGGGACTGCCGTGTCCATTTCGCCGGATTCTCCTCGGTTGACACGTGGCGCCGCTCACGCCCCCTTGCTCCGTCATTCCCGCGAAAGCGGGAATCCAGGAGGGGCGGGGCAATGTCCACGGACCGTGTTGCCAACGCAGGGCGAAGGTTCTAAATAGCACTCTTATGCGCAGACTCGAAGGCCGGACGGCCATCGTCACCGGAGGGGGGCAGGGGATCGGCGAGGGCATTGCCCTGGCCATGGCGAAAGAAGGCGCGAGGGTGGTGGTGGCGGAACTGCGGGAGGAAACCGCCGACGCCGTGCGACGGAAGATCGAAGAGGGCGGCGGCACCGCCCTCGCCCACGCCACCGACGTATCGCGGGAAGACTCCGTCGAGGCCATGGTGCGTGCCTGCCTGGACCGTTTCGGCAAGGTCGACATCCTGGTCAACAACGCCGGCATCTACCCCACCAACACGGTGGCGAACATGCCCGAGGACGAGTGGGAACGGGTCATCGGCACCAACCTGTTCGGCACGTTCCTGTGCAGCCGGGCGGTGGTGCCGCAAATGCTCACGCAGCGGAGCGGGCGCATCATCAGCATCACCTCCGGCCGGGGACTCCAGGGGGCGGACAACGGCGCCCACTACGCGGCTTCGAAGGGTGGCATCATCGGCTTCACCAAGAGCCTCGCGCTGGAGCTGGCGCCCTCGGGCATCGCCGTCAACTGTATCTGCCCGGGCGTGTCGGACACCGCTCAACCCAGGGGCCACAGGACCGAAGAGGAACTCTACGCCAGCGCCGCCAGGATCCCGCTGGGGCGTATCGGCCAGCCGCGGGACATGGCCAAGGCGGCGGTGTTCCTCGCCAGCGACCGGGCGAAGTTCGTCACCGGACAGACCGTGGTGGTCAACGGCGGAGCGATCATGCAATAGCGCCGCCGGACGGTCCGGCAGGCGCGTGCGGCTTGGAAAAGAAGGAACTCGTGATGGACGGCAAGGTGGTTGTAGTGACCGGCGGCGCCAGCGGCATCGGTCGCGCCACGGTGCTGCGTTTCAGCGAAGAACGCTACCGTCCGGTGATACTGGATCGGGACGCGGACGCGGGCGCGGCGACGCTGGCGCTCCTCGAAGCCAAGCCGGCGGAGGGGCAGTTCATCCAGGCGGATCTGACGCAAAAGGGGGAGGTCACGGCAGCGTTCGAACAAGTCCTGGCCGCCTGCGGCCGCATCGACGTGCTGGTGAACCTCGCCGGCGGCACGTTCCACAAGGGCGCGATTCACGAGGTCACTGCCGCCCAATGGAAGGAGTGCCTCGACCTCAACCTCAAGACCACGTTCCTGTGCTCCCAGGCCGTCATCGCGCCCATGAAGCGGGCGGGGCAGGGCACCATCGTCAACACCGCCTCGAACTTCGGCATCACCGGCGGCGCGGAGCGGACCCACTACGCCGCCTCCAAGGCGGCCATCATCGCCTTCTCCAAGTCCCTGGCCACGGAGCTGGCGCCCCACGGCATCCGCGTCAACACCATCGCCCCCGGCCTCACCGGCACCGACCGCGTGCGCGGCAAGTACGATGCGGACGAGTGGGCCGCGCTGTCCGGCACCTTGCCCATGGGACGCGCCGCCATGCCCGAGGAGATCGCCGACGGCATCTTTTTCCTCGCCGGCGACGAGAGCGACTACGTCACCGGCGTCACGCTGCACGTCAACGGCGGCATGGTGATGCCGTGACCAGGCGTCGCGGAACATCGACAGCGCGCTACTGGCGTGAGGGGAGATCGCGTTGACCGACGACGAGGCGCTGGCCAACCGTGCAAATTCAACACATGATGTTAGATCTGCATGGTTGGCATTGCCTGCCGTGATGCACAACGTGGACGGAACCTGTCCCGTCTAATGAGATAGAGACGGCCTCTTTAACCGAGGTTTGCGTAGACGATGATCGGTACATGGTCATACCGCTTGTTTCCCCGCGTCACCGTGGGTGCTCTTCTGGTCATCCTGGGCTGGTCGGGACTCTTGATGGCGGACACCGTGGAGCGGACCGAGCGGCACACCGTCCGCGTTCGTATCCTGACCCGCGGGCTCGAGCGCCCGTGGTCCCTCGCATTCCTGCCCGACGGACGGATGCTGGTCACTGAACGGGCCGGCCGCCTGCGGTACGTGGCCGCCGACGGAACGCTGGACCCCACTCCCATCTCCGGACTTCCCGCCGCGGTCACGGAAAGGCGGCAGGGCGGGCTGCACGACGTGGTGCTACATCCCGATTTCTCGCGTAATCGGCTGGTCTATCTCGCTTATGCCGGCAGGGGCGCCGGCGGCTACGGCACCGAACTCGCCCGCGGGCGGCTCGACGGCCACCGCCTCACCGGCGTGCAGGTCCTGTTCAGGGCGTTGCCGAAGTCCTTTGGCGGTCGCCACTTCGGTGGCCGGGTGGTGTTCGACGGCAAGGGTCACGTGTTTCTGACACTGGGAGATCGGGGCAACCGCCCGAGCGCGCAGGACCTCGGCAATCACGCCGGCTCCGTCATCCGTCTCACCGAGGAGGGCGACGTGCCGCAGGACAACCCCTTCCGGTCGGTGGCCGGGGCCATGCCCGAGATCTACACCGTCGGCAACCGCAACATCCAGGGCGCGGCCATCAACCCGTGGACCGGCGAGCTTTGGACCCACGAGCACGGCCCGCAGGGCGGCGACGAGGTCAACATCATCCGGGCGGGCGTGAACTACGGCTGGCCGGTGATCACCTATGGAAGGAACTACGGCATCGGCACGCGCATCGGCGAAGGGACCCACAAGCAGGGCATGGCCCAGCCGCTTTACCAGTGGACGCCGTCCATCGCCCCCTCGGGAATGGCCTTCTACGACGGCGACAAGTTCCCCGGCTGGCGCGGCAACCTGCTGGTGGGCGCGCTCCGGTTCCGCCTCTTGTCGCGGCTCGAGCTGGACGGAGAACGAGTGGTGCGCGAAGAACGGATATTGGAGCGGACCATTGGCCGCATCCGGGACGTCCGGGTCGGCCCTGATGGATACGTCTACCTTCTGAGTGACGAGCAGCCGGGTGTGCTCGCGCGTCTCGAGCCCGCCAGCGGCTGACCACCATCTCACCGTGCAGTGTCCAAGGCTCGCCTTCTTGGCGACCTTCGTCGCTATCCCAGGTGGCTAGCTTCGCGTGATGCGGCAGGGCTTCCAACGCTTTGACCAGTGCTCATCGGATTGGACGTGGCCCTCGCGAACGCTTTTGCAGACATTGAGGTGGAACTCGCTGGCTGGAAAAGCCCGTGCCAACCTGATCACCACGCCTTCCCTTGCACCGCCTAGAACGGATGGATCCGCGTGAGCACGGTTGACGAAATTCCGGATGTTGTCCACTGAGTCGAACGAACCCTCGAATAGAAGGGGGACCACCGGGATGTCGCGTTTCTGCGCGTATTCCACCAGTGCCTGGAACGAAGAATACGACCCGTCCGCACAACGAAGCGCAAAGGCGTAGAAGGTTCCGTTCTCTGGGACGGGGCCGTACTCGATGCTGTGTACGCCATAAATGTCCTCGCCATAGAGAAATACGTCCGGTTCAGTGACCTTCCAGGCATGGTGTTTCCGGACCATGGCCATCCATTTGGCGACTGAAGGTGTGGAAACGCTACGCCCGTACACCTTGCCCATGTGGAGAAGCGTATTGCCGCCGTCCAACTTCTCAGTCACCACGACAGGTGTTCCCGCAAAGCGGGTCGGGTCCGTATGGAGTTCGTCGCCGGCACATGCGGGTGAGTATGGCCAATAAGGCGTTTTTGGGTACTTGAGCATTGGTCATCGCGAAGAAAGACGACGTTTCACCGACCACCTATCCCTTTGTGGCGTGCTGTGGACAAATCTGGTGGACCGTCACACCCAGCCGCCTTGTCAACTCCTCGTGCGCATTCCAATCGCTGTCCGTTGCGTTGAGGAGGGCAGCTTCCGCCTTCCGCGGCAAACCTCCAACAGTTCTCTGATACATGCCCGTTGACATGCCAGGTCGGCGTGCGTGTGGCGCCCGTTGGCGGCTATCGCGACGTTGGTATCGACTACTACATCGGGCCTCATTTCGAGGCTCCGATCCGTCCCTCCGCTTTGATCCGTCTGTCCAGAGCGGCTGTGCTGATAGCCGCAATTTCACCCATTTCATCGCCGAAGAATTCGTCCGGCCAGTTTTCGATCTCGCCCCACTCATTGAGTTGGAGATTACTCAACTCAGCCTCGCCGTGATTTGTGTGCACGAAATAGAGCCTCAGATCCGATGATGGGATCTTCTCTTCAGCCACGCGTCGCTGAAAGCGTCGCAGCAGATGCTCGCTGTGGCTCTCGACAACGATCTGCACGTCGCGCGTCTTGGCCACTTCGAGCATCACATCACCAAGTCCGCTCTGAACGGACGGATGCAGATGGATCTCTGGTTGTTCCATCAACACGATAGACCCTTCGGGGACGTAGTACAGAAGCACCAGGACGGGCAGCACTTGAGAAACGCCAAAACCGACGTCGGTCAGCATCGTTTCAGGGCTGTCCGGTTCGTTTTTACGCAGGCGTGGTAGAGGTTGGTGCCGGATTTGATTTCCTCCACGCGGAACTTGTGGATCAGGCCAAGTTTTTCCAGCCAATAGCCAACCACTTTTTGAAATGGCGTGCTCTTTAGTTTCCCGGAGGGCAGCTTCAGCTTATCGCCACCCATTGTGGCCGCCAGTATGGCATCGACCGTGCGTTCACCACGTGGTCCCACACCATCGGGTCTTGCACCGGACCAGCCGTATTGGCGTTGCGGGTACTCTCGAAGCGGTCCGAGATAGAAGATGCTGTCCATGAGCGATTCGTACCGGGACTCGAACTCGCTCAGAAAGCCAGTGTTCTGAAAGTCGGTTCGGGCCTGATCGGGAAAGCGGTGCGTTTTCACCGGACCGGGAAGGTCGCGTGGCCTTCCTCTATTGCGACGGAACTTGAACGAAGGTTTGCCTTGCGCCGAATCGAGGTCGAAGACGCCCGGGTTCTCAGATTTTGGCTCGATGCCGAAGTCAGTGTCGGGAAACCGGTACTTGATATGGCGAGCCAAGGGACGTGATTCTTTCAGTCCGACGCTGGCGCTCAACCGCAGATTGTTGCCTTGGTACACGTTCTTGCGGCCGGTCGGAACATCGAGTGTCAGCGACTCCGGGAAGTCCCAATCCAGTGCCCAGTCGATATCTTCCTGCTTCCTTCCTCTGTGAACGATAGCCTCGTAAGTCCCGAGATTGACGAGTTGGCCCGGCCCGCCAAAGTCCAACACGAGACCGCGGTCTGTCGCATCTTTGGTCTGCTTCAGCAGCAGCAGGAACTGGAGTACGCTGCTCTTGCCGGAACTGTTGGTGCCGAAAAGGCCGGTAACCTTACCCAGTTCCATGTCGAGCTTTCGCCATGCCTTGAAGTTGTTCACCTCAAGATGTTTCAGCATTTCTTGTTCACCTTCCCGAAAGGATCTCGTTCCAGGGCGAATCGAGATGGTGCCGTTCGGCTGCGCCTCGCTTCCGCGAACCGTACGGCAAACCGCTGCATCGGAGTCAGCGTATCAAATGGTTAGTATGGCAAGAAGGGTAACGTCCTCAAGCCCCACCTACGTCGGCTCAGTCCGCGCCCCCTCCGCCTTCAGCGAATCCAGCGCCTCCTCGACGAGCTTGCGCCGCAGCGCCTTCTCCTCGTCAGCCGGCAGGCTCGCGTCTCCTGCCACGTGGACGATGCCGTGTCCCAGCACGACGCGGTTGGAGCCCACCATCTTGGCGATGGGGAGGGCGGAGGTCATCTGCACGACCGGCACGCCGGCCTTCTCGAGCTCGGTGGTGATCGCAGCGCCGCTGCGAGTGCTGGTGCCTCACGTGGAGGTGAGGATGACGGCGTCGATCCCCTCCTGTTTCACCTTCTCCGCCATTTCCCGGCCCAGCCGCCGGGTATTGGAGAGCGGGTTGGAGAGGCCGGAGGTGGACAGGAACTCGTCGTGGACCTTGCCGACGGCGCCTTCCTTCTCCAGTTGCCGCAGGGCGTCGAGAGGCACGAGGCGGTCGGGGTCGGCCTGGACGAAACGGGGATCATAACCCCCGTGGGAGATCTCGTAGTCCTTGCCGGCGAGGTCGTCGGCTTGGGAGATGTCGTAGGCGCCCCAGCGAGTGGCCGCCATTCCTTCAATGTTGTCCGGATTGCCCTTCGGCACGAGGCCGCCGTCGGTGATGAGCATCACCTTGGCCTTGGAGAGGTCGTCCACGCCCCTTGGCTTGGCCACGGGCTCGAACGAGGTGATGGGCATCTCGGTGTCGAACGGTTGGCCGTGGACCTTGGCCAGGACCATGTCCACGAGCCGCTCGGCCGAGGACCTGTCGACGAACCGGTCCCGTATCAGGCCCCGGGTCAGGTAGCCCTCTTCGCGGGGTGTGCCGATGGGTTCGCCGGCGACCAGCTTCCGGGCCAGCCCGGTCATGCGCTCGACCACCTGTTTCATGCCGGCGGCGTTCCTCCCGGAGTCGACGATGTAGAGGCTCTCGCGGTAGAGGTCCACGCCCGGGTTCTCCTCGTGCATGGCGGTGACGGCAGGTATGCCGAGCTCGCTCTGCACCGCGCTGCACAGGGCGCCCGCGGCCATGCCGTAGCGTCCCGCGTCGAAGCACGGGCCGGCGACGAACAGGTCGGGCCGTGCGTCGCGCACCCGCTCCACGACCGCTGCCACCAGTTCGTCCTGGTGCTCCACGGCATGGTTGTCGCCGCATATCAGCGTCTTGACCACGGTGGCCCCGTCACCGATGGTCTGCTCCAGCAGGCGGCCCGGACCGACGGCCCCATCGGCCTCCTGAAGAGGGCTGTTGGCTTCCTCCTCGCTGCCGACTCCTCCGAAGAACTGATTCAGGTAGTGGACGATCCTCATGGCTTGGGCCTCCCTGTCGGAAACAACGTCATTCCTTAATAGACCACCGCCCGCAGCCGCGACGCGCCTTGCTGGTTGGCCACGCCGGCCACGTTCATGGCGCCCAGCTCCCGCGTCCCGGCCAGCAGCTCGCCGATGGCCGGCGTCGCCGCGATGACCCGCGCCGCCGGCGCCACTTCCCACCGGGTGTCGTTGCCGCCGCCGTAGACGATGGCGTCGACCTCGGGGAAGTTGAACAGCAGGGCCGATTCCACGCGGCGGTCCCGCGACACGTCCGAGACCATGACCGAGGTGCGGATACCCTCCGACTCCAGCAGCCGGGCGGTCTCGGCCAGGTCGGCGTGGGGTACGCCGCCGCCGTACTTGGTCAGCACCGCGGCGTCGGCGTTCAGCGCCCACTTGACCAGGGACGCGGCGGTGCGGCAGTTGCGGTCGCGGTCGGTGTTGTCCGACCCGGCGATGCTCGCCACCGTGCCGACGAAGTTAAGCTCCCCGGCGTGGTGTCGTCTGTAAAGCTCCGTGATGATGGGATGGTTCTGGTAAAGGTAGGTCTCCGCGCCTCCCATGGAGGTGTAGTAGGAGGTCACCACCGCGCCGTCCAGCCACTCGTCGGGGTGCAGCAGTACGGGCAGCATCCCGGTGGTGTTGTGCCCGTAGAGCACCGGCTCGTCCAACTCCGCCCGGCGCTGGCGGGAGAAGATCTGTCCCACGTAAGCCACCCGGGGCACTCCCGGACGGCCCGGCGGGCCTGGATTCACGGGTTCGAAGGTGTGGCGATCGGCAGGTGTGTGACCGGCCGCGGCCTTGGCCAGATAGACCGCGGTCTTGAGCCCGGCCACCCGCTTCACCCTTTGAGCCGTGGCCCCGTCCTTTCCCGGGGCCAGCCGGGGGACGACCACCAGGTGGTGCAACGGCGAGTAGCACGAACCCTCGGCCGCCGGTCCGGTCATCTCCAGGACGCGGCCGATGGAGCCGCGTGATCCGCCCGCGGCGTGCTCGTCCAGCACCGTCACCGCCATCCCCGAGAGCACATGGGTGGTGCCCTCGCCGGCCGTTAGCGGAGGCCCGAGAATGCCCGGAAAATCCGGGCCGTCGCCTGCCGCCTTGGCTCTGGGCTCGATGATGTCGAATACCGGCCCCGCCCGGCAGTCCTCGCCCGGCGCAACGTGCTCGAAGGCCACGTCAGCGAGGGCCTCGTCTTCGAGCAGAAGCGCGCGAAGCTCGTCCGCGTTGATTTCGAGGGTGGTTCCGTCCAGCCGGGTGGTTGCGCCGAACCGGAGGGCTCGCACCGGGTGGTACGCGAGTGTCAGGTTCACGTGGTGGCCTCCAAGTGGAGTCGCCACATGATTCCACATTCCCGCGGCGATGGCAAAACGCCGACGCTGGCTCTCTCCGCCATTATCATGAAACGACCCGCCGATGCTCGAACCGTCATTCCGGCGAAAGCCGGAATCCAGGAAGGAGGGTACCAAGGTAACGGTCCGCGGTGTCGCATATGCCTCGTCCTCTGGATTCCGGCTTTCGCCGGAATGACGAATACAGGCGGGGGAGCGAGGACAAGGCATGTCGCGCATTCACGGTTCGGAGACGGCCTGGCGAGTGTACTCCGCCAGGGCCGTCCCGTATTCCGCCGCGTGGACACCGTGGTCCGTGAAGTCGCCGTGATCGCACTTGAGCGCCCACAGGGCGGCGTCCCGGTGTTCCGGCATCGCTGTCAGGTCGTGGAGCTTCAGGAAGAAGCGCGCGGCTGCGCCGTTCTCGTTGACGAGGGTCAACGGATAGCGAAGGAACGCGGGTCCCTTCTCCGCGATGTCGAAATAGCCGCCGGCGGGGTTTCTCAGCCTGGTTCGGATGAACCCGGCCAATTCTTCGGCGCGCTCGAGAAACACCGGGTCGCCGGCGGCTTCGAACCCATCCATCAACGCGCGTCCCATGAGCGCCTGGTCCGTGAGGAGTCCACGCAAGCGGGGCGCGTCGTCGAAATAGTGGGCCATTCCACTTGAGCCGTCCCGGCACCGTTCCAGCAGGAACCGCAACGTCTCCAGGGCCTGTTCTTCGCGGTCCCTGCGTCCCAGTGTCCGGGCGGCACGCAGGCAGGCGGAGACGGCGCGGGCGTTGGCGTCCGTGTACATCCAGGGATCGGTGATGGAGAACATGCCCCGGTTCCTGTGCAGAACCGACTCCGGCGGGAGGTCGCGGCCCGGCGTGATGCGGATGTAGTCGCGGCAGCCGTGGAAATAAGGTTCGGCGGAGTCGCGAAAACCCTGGTCCAGGTAGTCCAGGATCTCCTCGCCGAGTTCCCGGAAGAAGGGTTCCCCAGTGAGCTCGAACACGTGCAGGGCGTTGTCCAGCAGGCCGGCGTGGTCGGACAGGAGCTTCTCGTGATGGGGCTCGCTCCAGTCCGGCTTCGAGGAGTAGCGAAAGAAGCCACCCTCCGGGTCATGGGTCTTGCTCTGGCGCATGCTGTAGAGGGTAAGCCGCACGTGGTTGAGGTAGCGTGTATCGCCGGTCGCTTCATAACGGCCCAGCAGGAACTCGCTGGCGTTGCAGTGGGGAAACTTCCACTCCGCCTCGTAGCCGCCGTGCAGGGGATCGGCCAGGTTCCATACGATCTCCGCGATTTCGTCGACCGCTTCCGGCCGCAACACCGGTTCGCCGGCCGTCGGGTCGTGTACGGGCGCATCCGTCGCGGGGGCCGGCGTGCGTTCCTGGTACCCCACGTGGACGCGCACGAGAACGTCGCTGAAGTCCTTGGGCGACAGGTAGTTCACGCTCGCCAGGTAGTCCCCCTCCGCGCTCAGGAACACGATGGTGGGCCAGCCGTTGCGGTTGTAGCGCACGTCGATGTCGGGCCGTTGGGCGTCTTCCACGCGCACCGTGACGAAGTAGGCGTTCAACAGCGCGATGATCTCGGTGTCCGAGAAGGTCGTCTCGTCCATGCGCTGGCAGATGCCGCACCAAAAGGCCCCCAGCAAGAGCATCACCGGCTTTCCTTCGGCGCGTGCGCGCTCGAAGGCGGCCGGACTCCAGTCGGTCCAGCGGATGCGTTCGGCGCTGTTGGGGTTGGGGGAGAAGCGGAACATGGCTGGGACTCCCGGTCGGCGACCTGTCCATGAACTTTGTGGACGGCTCTCGCACCCTTGTCAAACGATGGCGCGCGGCGCTCCCCTGGGCCGGCCAGGGGCGTTTGCGGGGCGTGTTTGCAAGGCTTGTGGCGGGCGGAGCGTCCCTGTAGTAGACAGGGAAGGGTTCGCCAGCGAAAGGACTTCCATGACCGGTTCACGTATCGAATTGCCCGCGACGGTATCGCGCGAGCAGATCATCCGCGATTCCGAGGCGGTGCTGGGCATGCCCGACATCCCGGTGAGTGTCGAGGGGGACATCATCCGGATCGAGTCCCTGGGCATGGATTGGGACATCGGCATGATGGTCTACCAGCCCCGGGACGAGGCCAGGATCGCACGCGGGGCGGACGGCAAGAAGGTGGGGATCTTCCTGCTCCACGGCGGCTCGGGCGACTACAAGACCATGGACAGCGTCGCTATGGTCGCCGCCGGCAAGTTCGGCTTCAAGGTCCTGAGCGGGACGTTTCCGGGCCGGTTCAACTTCTCCGAGGCCGGCCGGGACTGGCCCGGCGACACCATCCACCCGGACGGCAGCGTCCGCACGCCCATCTGGAAGCAGGGCGAGTCCATCGGGCGGGACGAATACGAGGTCGCCCGCGACGTCTCCATGCGCTCGCGCTACGGCACCCGGACCGTCGCCCGGGCCAGGCCCGGCACCAACTTCTACTACCGCATGGCGGCGTGGCCCGTGGCCTTCGAGGAAGGGATGAAGGAGGCCATGCGCCGGCACCTGCCCGAGGGGGCGTTCTCCATCTACGGCGAGGGCCACTCCACCGGCGGCCCCTTTGTCTCCATGCTGTCCCAGCGCGTGCCCAACTTTGCCGGCGTGGTGGCCACCGAGCACACGCCCTTCGGCCACGTGGGAGCCATGCGCGACAACTGGAGCGGTTCCCTGGGGAAGGTTTCCGGTTTCGAGCGCGTGAGCACCGACGATGCCGTGCGCAGCGACCCCTTCAACGAGCTTTACATCCGCACCTGGCGTGACCTGGCCCGCTACGCCGGACCCGAGGCGCTGGGGCAGCAGGGGCCGGCGGCGCTGATGCAGTTGCCCCTGCTGATGGAGGAGATCCTCGACAACTGGGAAAAGGCCAGGGCGCGGCCGCAGTTCAAGGCGGAATACGTCGTCACCCACGACATCGCGGCTTCTCTGACCGAGGCCGCCAGGGTCAGCGCCGAGCGGCTCGGCATGAACGGCGAGGAGACCGACGTGCTCATCGCACGCTACCGGGGCTATCCGCGCGAGTTGTCGCGGCCGGACGTGCCGCCGCTGCCGCCGTTTCTTTTCGTCATCACCAAGGACAGCCGGGACCACAGCCCGGAGGTCTACAAGGAGGTGATCCTGCCCGCCTTCGCGGCCATGAAGCCGGCGCCGAAGACTCACCTTGTCCACCTGGGCGCGGGAGTGCACAGTTTCTGGAAGGCCGAGGACGGATTGCCGCAGGGCGTGGCGCCGGCCGCCATCAAGCTGTGGAACGAAGCCATCACCGGCGGCTATTTCGCGGCCGCCCGGACGGCGTGAGGTTCAGTCCCGATTCTGTCCGAGAGGAACGCAAGCCGAGGTGTAACGATGAAGTTCTCCTTTTTCATGATGCCGATCCACGACCCGTCGGAGAACCCGGCGCTGGCGTTCGACCGGGACATCTCCCTCATCCATTACGCCGAGGAGCTGGACTTCGACGAGTTCTTCATCGGTGAGCATCATTCCGGCGGCTGGGAGAACATGCCGGCGCCGGAGCTGGCGCTGGCCAAGGCCGCGGCCCACGCCAAGCGCATCCGTCTCGGCACCTCGGTCATCAACACGCCGTTCCACCATCCGTTCCACGTCGCCGAGCGCATGGCCTTCCTCGACCACCTGACCCGCGGCCGCGCCATCCTCGGAGTGGGGCCCAGTGCGCTGGTCACCGACAAGAAACTCTTCGGCCTCCCCAACGAGAAGCTCCACGCGATGCTGGCCGAGTCCGTCGACGTCATCGTGCGCCTGCTGGAGTCGCCCGAGCCCATCGATCACCACGGCGAGTTCTGGAGCTTCGAGGGCATGCGGCTGCAGCTCCGCTCGTACCAGCAGCCGCGCATGCCCCTGGCCGTGGCCTCCTCGGGAACCTCCGGGAGCCTCGATATGGTCGGCAAGCACGACATGATGCTGCTGTCCCCCGCGGGCAAGAACCGCTGGCGCAACCCCGCCCACGCCGAGCAGTGGAAGACCGTGGAGGCCGCTGCGGCCAGTTACGGCAAGACCGCCAGCCGGGACAACTGGCGCATCGCCACCAGCGTCTATCTCGCGGAGACGCGGGAGCAGGCCTGGGCGGATGTGGAGGCGGGCATCGCCCGGGACATGGAGTATTTCTTCGCCATCGGCCTCAAGAGGCCCTACGAGTCCTATCCCGACCAGCCGGCGTCGGAGATCACCGCGCGCTCGGCCGCGGACAGGCGCGACTGGATCATCGGCACCCCGGACGACGCCATCCGCCACATCGAGCACATGCAGCAGGAGACCGGCGGCTTCGGCGGCCTCCTGCTCACCACCCACGAGTGGACCGGCAGCCAGAACCTGCGCCGCTCGCTGGAGCTCTTCGCGCGCTACGTCATGCCGCATTTCCGCGGCCATACCCACGGCTTCAGGGACGAGTGGGACCGCCTGCGCCAGGCCGCCAACGACGGCGGGGTGAAGCTGCGGGAAGACGGGCAGCCCAGCAACCTGAACAATAGCTAACCGGAGAAACCCGCCCCGTCATTCCGGCGAAAGCATGCCCCGTACCCCGATACGGGGCATGCTTTCGCCGGAATGACGGGGAAGGCGGATGGCGCGGGGTGGGTTATGCCTCCGCCGGCCGTTCCGCGCGCCACGCGTGCAGGTACTGCACGATGTCGTCGAGCGGCAGCACGTCGGCGTACTTCTGGTTCATGTCGAAGAGGTTGATGGCGTGGCACGCCTCGTGGCGGTCGAACACGCATTCCTCGGCCACCACCATGCGGAAGCGGTAGGTGCAGCCGTCCACCACGCTGGCGCGGACACAGCCGCTGGTGCTCTCGCCGCAGGCGATGACGGTGTCGATGTCGTGCTGGTTGAGGTGCGCCACCAGCGGCGTGCCCCAGAAGGCGCTGGGGGAGAGCTTGCGCAGCACCGCCTCGCCGGGCTGCGGCGCCACCTCGTCGATGATGTCGAACTTGGTGCGCCGCCGCTCCAGGGCCTCGGCCGACAGGTTGGCGGTTCCCCCGTCCCGCCGGAAGGACCACTCGTCGACGCCGGCCTCGGGCAGGCCCGAAATGTGGATGACGGGAATCCCCACCTCGCGCGCCGTCTGCAGCAGCTTCTGGATGTGGGGGACGGCGTTCCACCCGGCCATGCCGCAGCTCCCGGGCCAGTCCTTGATGGCCTCCAGCACGGGCTCGGGCTTGTCACCGAAGACCCACCGGTAGAGGTCGATGAGGAGCAGGGCGGGCCTCTTGCCGAAGCCGATGGGCCTGGGCGGCTTCATCGCCACGTGCGCTTTGTCCTGTTCCGAAAGATAACGATCCCATACGCGTTCGCTCATGACCGGTCTCCTTGTGTCGCTGGTGTGGTTCCTGTTTATGATGCTCCCGCGGCGCCAGTCAAACGGGAGGCGCGCTTGCGTCAGCGCGCCGCCGGCAGCGCCTCCCTCCCATGCGGCTCCTCCAGGTGATCCATGGACGGACCCAGGGGGACGATGCCCGTGGGGTTCACGTGGGACTGGCTGCCGTAGTAGCCCGCCTTGATCCTGTCGAGGTCGCAGGTCTCCCGGACTCCCGGCCACTGGTACAGCTCCCGGAGGTAGCCGCACAGGTTGGGATAGTCCTGCACGCGCCGGAGGTTGCACTTGAAGTGCCCGTGGTAGACGAGGTCGAAGCGCAGCAGCGTCGGGAAGGCGCGCCAGTCGGCCTCGGTGATACGGTCGCCGGCGAGGTAGCGTCGCTCGGCAAGCCACCCCTCCATGGTGTCGAGGCCGTGGAAGACCTTCTTCACGGCATCTTCGTACGCCGCCTGCGACTTGGCGAAGCCCGCGCGGTATACGCCGTTGTTCACGTGCTCGTAGACGAAGTCGTTGATGCGGTCTATCTCCGCGCGCAGGTCGGCCGGGCAGTAGTCTTCGCCGGCGCCGGTCAGGCCGTCGAACGCCGAGTTGAGCATGCGGATGATCTCCGAGGACTCGTTGTTGACGATGGTGCGGCGCCGGCGGTCCCACAGGGTCGGCACCGTGACCTTGCCGCTGTAGTCGGGTTTGGCCGCGGTGTAGACCTGGTGCAGCCGGAAGACGCCGTCGTCGCCTGGGCCGAGGTCGTCGATGCCCTCGGAATAGGACCAGCCTGCGGTCTTGGGCTGGTCCGCGCTGGACATGGAGACGACGTCCTCCAGGCGCTTCAGCTTGCGCAGGATCATGGTGCGGTGCGCCCACGGGCACGACGGAGAGACGAACAGGTGGTAGCGTCCGGGTTCCGCGCCGAAGCCCCCGTCGCCGGTGATGCCCGGAGCGCCGTCGGCGGTGACCCAGTTGCGGAAGACGGAATCGTCCCGGACGAAGCTGCCGCGCGAATCGGTCTGTACCTGACCGTCCTCATGCCACTTGCCGTCGATCAGAACACCCATGTCGTGGTCCTCCTGACATCATCCCTTGACGTTGCCGTAGCCATTCCTGAATACTCCCCCCGGTCGGCGGCCGCAAGGCGCCGGGCTGTCGTCGCGCCGCTCCAAGCCGGGTTGTGAATCCATGCGCAGTCCCTTCGTCCTCGCATTCGTAGCTGTTTGCCTTCTGGCCGGGTCGGTGTCCGCCGCCGAGCCTCCGCTGCAGGCCCTGGCGCGGAGGGAGGTCGGTGCGGACCACGGAGTCTTCGTGCGGGCGGAGAACGGCAAGGTGCTGGCGGCGCTGAACTCCACGCGCCCGTACCATCCCGCGTCGGTCACCAAGGTCGCCACCACGCTGGCGTTTCTGTCGAAGCTCGATCCGGACCGGCGCTTTCGGACGCGGTTCCTGGCGGCGGGTCCGGTGGACGGCGGGACCCTTGACGGGGACCTGGTGGTGCGGGCGGAAGGCGATCCGTACTTCCTCTTCGCCAACGCGTTCCGGGTCCTGCTGGCGCTCCGGGACAAGGGTATCCGCCGCGTCAACGGAGCGATCCGCGTCGAAGGGCCGTTCTACTTCGACTGGACTCCCGACCCAGCCGGGCGCAGGCTCAAGCGTGTATGGACGGGCCGCCTGGCCGCCGATAGCTGGCCGGTGGTCACCCGGGCGCTGTTCCCCGGCGCATCCATGCCGTTGGACGACTACCTGCTCCGCTTCGGGCGCGGCGCGGGCCGGAAGAGGGAAGAGCATCGTACGCCGCGCGCGCTGGTGGTGCACGCCTCGCCGCCGCTGCTGCGCCACCTCAAGGACTTCAACAGTTACTCGAACGACAACTTCCACGAGTTCTCGTACCAGATCGGCGGTCCCGACGCGGTTCAGCGCATCTTGCGGGCAAGCGTCACCGGCGTTCCCCGCTCGGCCATCGTCATCGACAACTCCGCCGGCGACGGCCGCAACAACCAACTGAGTCCACGGGCCGCGGTGGCCATGTTCGCGGCCCTGGAACGGACTCTCGACAAGCACGGCCTCTCTTTCCCGGACGTGCTTCCGGTGGCCGGCGTCGATGCCGGCACCTTGCGGGACCGGCTGGAGGCGCCGCGCTATCGCGGAGCGGTGGTGGGCAAGTCGGGGACGGTGCGGGTGTTGAGGATCGGGACCCTGGCCGGCGTCGCGTACACGCGGAAGTACGGCCGCACGTTCTTCGCCATCATGACCCGGGGCGTGCCCCTGTGGGCCGCCAGAGAACGCCAGAACGCGTTCCTGCGGGGGCTGCTCGACGCGGCCGGCGCGCGGCCATTGCCGGCCGGCAGGGAGCCCCCTCCGGCGTTCGTGGAGGCGCGGCTGGAAGCGTCCCCCTAGCTAGCCACTCCTTCTCTCCCGCAGGGAGAGCGAACGACCCCCTCTCCCTCTGGGAGAGGGTTGGGGTGAGGGCCTGGCCCGGTCCGAGTCAGCGAATCGCCGCAAGACCAAAGACGATCAAGCGGTCGCTCTCACGGGAACAAGCCGTCGTGCAGGTGGTCGTCGTATCCTGGCGCCGATTTGTATGTTGAGGGCCACTCCTGTAGTGTCCCTTGCAGAATGCCTGCCGAGGCACACGGCTCGCCCGTGACAATGACGAAGAGGAGGCGCCCGCAAATGGCTGACAAACCCTTGGAAGGAAAAGTGGCGTTGGTGACCGGGGCCGGCAGCCCCGTCGGATTCGGCCGTCGCATGACGTTCGCCCTGACCGCGGCGGGGGCGCGCGTGGCCATGATGGACGTGAGCGAGGAGTGGGTCAACCGGACCGCGGACGAGGTGCGCGCCGAGGCCGGCAAGGACAGTGTGCTGCCCATCGTGGAAAGCGTAAGCAGTTGGGAGGGCGCGGCGCGCGCGGTGAACTCGGCCATCTCCGACCTGGGCGGTCTGGACATCCTCGTCAACAACGCCGGCACCAACCCGCGCAACGTCGGCCTGACGTCCGAGTTCCGCGAGAAGTGCTGGGAGGTGTCACCCGAGGCCTGGCTGCGGGTTTTCGCGGTGAACTGCGCCGGTCCCTTCTACATGGTGCGCGCCGCGGTCGGGCACATGATCGAGAAGGGATGGGGCCGGATCATCGGCGTCACCACCAGCCTGGACACCATGTACCGGGCCTGGGGCTCGCCCTATGGGCCGTCCAAGGCGGGCCACGAAGCCTTCATGGCCACCCTGTGCCAGGAACTGGAGGGGACCGGGGTCACCGCCAACGTGCTGGTACCGGGCGGGCCGGCCAACACCAACCTGATACCCCAGGACGCTCCCTACGACCGCAGCCAGTTGATCCAGCCGCCGGTCATGGAGAAGCCGGTGGTGTGGCTCGCCTCCGAGGCGTCCGATGGCATCAACGGCCGGCGCTTCATCGCCTACCACTGGGACGAGAGCCTGTCCCTGGAGGAGCGCCTTTCCAAGGCGAGCGCGCCCTGCGCGTGGCCTCAGGCCGGGCAGGCCGCCATCGCGCCGGGGCGGTAACCGCCCGCGCGTCGGCGTGATGCCGGCGGCCGTGGCCGCCGTGCGCTACACCGCATTGCCGTGTAGGGCGACCGGCCGGTCGCCCCTACGCCCCGCCCCATATCGCCGAGGCCGTCTCCACGATCCGCTCGAGCTTGCGCCACTGGTCAACGGCAATGCCCGTCGCAACCCTCAGTCTCCCCGGGCGGCTTCATCTCCCTTGAGCCTGGCGAGACCCGCCCGGATCGACGGCAGGAAGATCAGGATGATGGCGAAGAACAGCAGCGCCAGGGTCATGGGCCGCTCCCACATGAAGCTGATGCCGTCGGTGAGGTTCATGGCGCGCGCGAAGTTGTCCTCCAGCAGAGGCCCGAGGATGAAGCCGATCAGCATCGGCGCCAGCGGGTAGCCGGCCATGCGCATGATGGTGGCCACGAACCCCATGCCGGTGAGCAGCAGCAGCTCGGTGGCGTTGTTCTGGCCGATGTAGCTGCCCATCATGGTGAAGAACAGGATGAACGGGATCAGGTAGTTGCGCGGGATCTCCAGGAGCTTGGCGATGTACGGGATCAGCGGCAGGTTGAGGATCAGCAGCACCACGTTGCCGATGTACATGGAGATGATCACCGCCCAGAAGATCGAGGGATTGTCGACCATGAGGCGCGGTCCCGGGGCGACGTTCAGGGCGATCAACGCGCCCAGCAGGATCGCGGTGGTTCCCGATCCCGGAATGCCCAGCGTCAGCAGCGGCACGAAGGAGCCCGTGCAGGCCGCGTTGTTGGCGGTCTCCGGGGCGGCGAGACCCTTGACCGAACCCTTGCCGAACTTGGCCCGATCTTCTCCCTTGGCGATGTTGCGCTCGACCGCGTACCCGAGGAACGATGCGATGGTGGCCCCCGCCCCGGGCATGACCCCGATGAAGAATCCTTGAAGCGACTGGCGGCCGATCACCGGCGCGATCTCCTTCGCCTCGTCGCGGGTGATCCGCAGGTTCGAGATCTTGCTTCCGCCGTCCCCGCCGCGTTCCGAGCGCTTCGGGTTGAGCACGAGGTAGAGGGCCTCGGGGAGAGCGAACAGGGCCATGGCCAGGGTGATGAAGCTGATGCCGCTCTGCAGGTCGTAGATGCCGAAGGTGAAGCGTGGCGCGTTGAACAGTGCGCTTTCGCCGACGGTCGCCAGCATGACGCCGAGGACGGTCATCATCAGCGCCTTGGCCACCTGACCGGAGCCTGCGAAAGCGGCGATGGCGGCAAGCCCCACGACCATGAGCGCGAAGTACTCGGCGGAGTGAAACAACAGGGCGACGGTGGCCAGTCCGGGCGCGAACCCCATCAGCAGTATGGCGCCGATGGTTCCGCCGGAAAAAGAGCCGATGGCGGCGATGGTGAGCGCCTTGCCGGCTTGCCCCTGGCGCGCCATGGGATAGCCGTCGAATGCGGTGGCCACGGTCCCGGCCACGCCGGGCGCGTTGATGAGGATGGACGAGGTGGAGCCGCCGAATATGGCGCCGTAGTACACTCCCGCCAGGAGGATCAGCGCGGCCGCCGGATCCCCGATCTGGATGGCCACCGGGATCATGATGGCGATGATCGACATGGGGCCCAGGCCCGGCAGCATGCCGATGAAGGTGCCGATGAGGCACCCGGCGATGACCATCAGCAGGTTCTGGATGCTGAAGGCGGTGGACAGACCGGTGAGGATTCCTTCGATCATCGGTTGCACCCCCAGCTAGACGAACCAGGGCCAGGGGCGGAGGAAAATGCCGAGCACTTCCTGCACCAGGTACCAGATCAGGAACGCCGCCAGCACGGCGACCGGAACCAGGAGCACGTAGCGTCGCTCGCCGAGGATGACGGCGCCGCCCGCGATGAACAGTGTCGTCGTAGTCAGGAATCCAACGGGTCGGAGCAGGAGCGCGTAGGCCACCATGAGCACCAGCAGCAGAATCGTCTGGCCCAGGTTGTACTGCCGGAGGTTGCCGGTGTCGATGCCGTCGGGGTCCCCTTCTCCCTCGGCCCCGGCACGGGACTGGATCAACACCGCAAGCCCCACCACCACGCCGATGACGCTCAACCATTTGGGCAGCACGTTGGGCAGGAACGCCAGGTTGCGCTCGAAGGGAAGGATCGAGGCCTCCATGACCACGAAGGCCGTGTATCCGTAGACCACGCAAACGACGATGAAGATCAGGGCGATGGCGCGTTCGAGGGTCATGAGTCCGCTCCTGTTCGCGCTACCGGGAGACACGCCGGGGCGCCCTCGAACGGGCGCCCCGGCTGATTCGGGACGTTACTTCAGAAAGCCGAGCTGCTGCATCAAGGTCTTGATCACCTTCTCCTGGTTCTCCAGGAAGGCGACGAAGTCCTTTCCGGAGTTGTGGATGTCCACCCAGCCGTTGCGGTCGCGCACGGCCTTCCACTCCGGCGTGGCATACATGGCCGCGAGGGCCTTGCGGTACATGTTCGCCTTGTCTTCCGGCAGGCCCGGGGCGGCGAAAAAGCCGCGCCAGTTGACGAAGGTTACGTCGATTCCCTGTTCCTTGAGGGTCGGGGCGTCCTTGAACGCCGCCACGCGCTCCGGGGCGGTGACCGCCAGAATGCGCATCTCGCCGGCCTTCGCCAGCCCCACGGCCTCCGAGAAACCGGTGGATCCCGCGGCGACCTCGCCGGACAGAATGGCCGCGTTCAGCTTGCCGCCGGCGTCATAGGCGATGTACTTGACCTTTGTCGGATCGGCTCCGGCGGCCTGAAAGGCCATCGCGATGGACAGGTGGTCCAGGGACCCGGGCACCGACCCGCCGCCGACGGACACCTTGCGGGGGTTTTTCTTGTAGGCCGCGACGACGTCCGCAAAGTTCTTGTAAGGGCTGTCCTTGCCGGTGATGATGGCCTGGTAGTCGCCGATGGTGCCGGCGATCATGGTCAGATCGCGGAAATTGTGCGGAAAGCGTCCGACCAGCGAGCGGATGATGATGGGTGTCGAGTTGACCATCAAGGTGCCGTGGTTGGATGCGGCGTTCTCGATGAGGAAGCCGATGGCCTTGCCGCCGCCGCCCCCGGACATGTTCTCGTAAGAGGCCGATCCGACGATGCCGGCCTTGGTCAAGGCTTCGCCGGTACCGCGGGCGGTGCCGTCCCAGCCGCCGCCGGCGCCGCCGGGAATCAGGAAGTGGACCTTGTCGATCAGCTTTTCGGCCGCGTAAGCAGGGTTCGATGCGCCGAGGGCCAGGACGCATGCAGCGACCACGGCCAAGCCGAAGCGCGTTGAAAAACGGAATCGTTTCATCGGATATTCCTCCTGAAAAAGGTGATGGTTGGGTAGAATGTGATAGCCGAACCGTGCCCGTTTGTCCAATCAAATCCGGGCGAAACCAGAGTTGATGTTCCACGGCAAATGGGATAAGTAGGCCGAATCGACAAAACCCAGGAGGTATTCGAATGAATCGAAAAGCCGTGTTCTCAAGCTTGGTTGTGGCGGTGGCCCTGTTGCTGGGGTCGAGCGCGTTCGCCCAGTGGAACATCTCGGTGGTGGGTTCGCCCGCGGGCGGCACGCTCCAGGTGAAGGCGGAAGGTGTCGGTGAAGCGCTACGTCGCGGCGTCGCCAAGTCCAACGTCAGCGTGCCGACGTCGAGTCCCGGAGCGGGTCTGGCGCTGATCGGCACCGGCAAGGCGGAAGTGGCCGTGGGCGCGTCGGCGCGGATGGCGGTCAACGCCCTGCGCGGCAATGCCCCGTTCAAGCAGAAGTACAAGTTCAACCTGCTGGCTTTCTGGGGCGCGGACCTTTTCATGTTCGTGGCCACCCCCAAGTCCGGTCTCAAGACCTTCGGCGACTACGTGTCCAAGAAGGCCAAGGACGGCATCTCGGTGGGTCCTCCGGGAAGCGGCTCCTACATGGTCTTCGACGACGTCGCCAAGGTGCACGGCACCAACTTCAAGGCGATGGAAGGATGGGGCGCGAAGATCCATTACCAGTATTCCGCTCCCTCCCTGGAGCTGCTCCAGGACGGCCAGATCGAGGGGCTGGGGGGCCTGTGGGGGCAGCCGAGCTCCCGCATCGTCGATCTCACCAACAACCGCGAGATGGTTTGGGTGGGTCTCGACAAGGAAGCCATCGACAAGCTCGGCGCGGAGTTCGGGTATGAGTACGTGAAGCTCGACAGCCCCGGCGACTTCGGCTACGGCTACAAGTTCGTCAACAAGGAGCCCCTGCACACAGTGCGCATGGCCGACATCGTCTGCATCCGGTCCGATATGAGCGTCGACCAGGCCTATGCCATCACCAAGGCCATTTTCGGCAGCAAGAAGTACCTCATCAGCGTGCACAAGTCCTTCGTGGCCCTCACCGAGGCCAACACCGTCGCCCTGGACAAGGCGTCGGAGGCGTTGAACCTCCACGAGGGCACCGTGAAGTACTTCAAGGAAGTAGGCGCCATGTAGTAGCGGCGCATGGCGGCGTACGCGGGACGTCCTGTCCCGCGTACGCTCCGCGCTCCTGGTCGCGCAACGGCGGCGGGTGCTCCCGTGCGTGACCGGCAATATCCGTTCACATTCAACCCATGTCCTTCCTGACAACCCTGGGCCAGGTGTACGAGGAGTACGCCGAGGGGAGCCGCAGGCAGTTCACCGGCGTTGCCGCCAAGCTCGTCACCGGCTTCGCCATCCTGTACTCGCTCTACCACCTCTACGTGTTCCTCATTGGCGTCGGCAAGCTGAACGTTTTTCAGCACCGCTCGACGCATCTGCTGTGGCTCCTGGCCTTCTCCTTCATCGTCTATTCGCCCGGGGCCAAGAAGACGCGGGTGGGATGGTGGGACTGGACCCTGGCGGGTATTTCCATCGCCATCTGGGTCTACATGATGTTCAACCTGGAGCGCATCACGCTGTGGTTGAGCCTCATCGACGAGCCGCCGCTCTGGGACCTCATCTTCGGCACCCTGCTGGTCCTGCTGGTGCTGGAGGGGGTGCGGCGGGTGTCGAGGATGCCGCTGGTGCTCGTCACCGTGATCTTCCTGGCGTACATGTTCTGGGGAAATCTCCTCGGCGGTATCTGGTGGCACTCGGGCATGACCTTCGACCGAGTCATCGACGTGCTGTTCCTGAGCCCCCAGGGCATGTGGGGCTCGCTGATGAACATCTCCGCCACCTACATCATCCTGTTCGTGCTCTTCGGCCAGTTGCTGCTGCACCTGGGCGGCGCCGCGTTCTTCGTGGACCTGGCCGACGCCATGGCCGGGCGTGCGCGCGGGGGCCCGGCCAAGGTGGCGGTGGTGGGGAGCGGGCTGTTCGGCACCATCTCCGGCAGCCAGATCGCCAACGTCGCCACCAGCGGCTCCTTCACCATCCCGATGATGAAGCAGGTCGGCTTCCGGCCCCAGTTCGCCGGCGCGGTGGAGCTGTCGGCCTCCATGGGGGGCATGTTCATGCCGCCGGTGATGGCCTCCACCGTGTTCCTGATGAGTGACATCAGCGGCATCCCCTACGTCGAGATCATCGTGGCGGCGTTCATACCCGCCTGCCTCTACTTCTACACGGTCTTCTGGCAGGTGCACATGGAGAGCGTGAAGATGGGGATCACTTCCCCCACCGAGGGCCAGCGCTCGGCGTGGGACGTGCTCAAGGAGGACGGCCACTTCATCGTGCCGCTGGTGGTCATCGTCTGGGTCCTGCTGGAAGGCTATACCCCCATCCGGGCCGCGCTGGTGGCCATCGCGACCCTGCTGGTGGTTACGGTAATCCGGAAGAAGGGGCGCAAGGACTTCATCAAGAACGTGCTCAAGGGGCTCGAGACCGGCGCCACCACCACCATCATCGTGGCGCTGCCCATCGCCGCCGGTGCCATCATGGTCACCGCCATCTCCGCCACCGGCCTGGGCGGCAAGTTCGGCTCCATGGTGATGCTCTTCTCCGGCGGCTACCTGTTCCCGGCCCTGGTCATCGCCATGATCGCGTCCCTGGTGCTGGGGGCGCCGCTGTCGGTGGCGGCCACCTACATCCTGACGGCCATCATGATCGTGCCCGTGACCGTGCAATTGGGTGTGCCGCCGCTGGCCGCGCACCTGTTCGCGGTCTACTTCGCGGTCATCGCGCCCATGTCTCCGCCGGCGGGGCCGGCCATGTTCCTTGCCGGAGGCCTGGCCGGAGCCAACCCCATGGTGGTGGGGCTTCTCGGCATACGCCTGGCCGTCGGCGCGTTCGTGCTGCCGTTCCTGTTCGTCTTCAACAACGGCCTGCTGATGCACGGGAGCCTTTTCGAAATCGTCTTCGCCACCGCCACGGCCGCGCTGGCGCTGTTCGCCCTGGCCGCGGGTTTCGAAGGCTGGATCTCCAAGGCGACCGTCGCATGGGAGCGCGTCCTCCTGGTGGCGGGCGGTTTCGTGATGATCTTCCCGCACGTCATGACTCTCACCCTGGGCGCCGCCGCCGTGGTCCTGGCCATCGTCGCCCACCTGGTCCGGGTAAGAGCCTTCCGGGGCGAGCCCGCGTCTCCCTGACAGGCTAGGCCCTCACCCGGCCTTCGGCCACCCTCTCCCAGAGGGAGAGGGGTTGTGTTTGACTACTCGGACAGACTCCCGTGGAAAGGACCCGCGTCATGCCCCACGAGAAAGATCACCAACGTGCCTGTTCCCGTGTGGGATCGACAGGCCGCGGTCCGGAACCGCGGAGATGGATGTCGGTAGCGCGGACAGCGCTGGTGGTGCTCCTGCTCGCGTGGGTGGCGGGTTGCTCCTTTGCAACACCGCCGCCGAAGCGCCAGGCGGACATCTGCCAGGTCTTCGCCCAGTATCCGGACTGGTACGATTACGCGGTCAAGTCTGAGCGCAAGTGGGGCACGTCGGTGCACATCCTCATGGCCTTCGTGCGCCACGAGTCCAGCTACCGCAGCCACGCCAAGCCGCCCCGGCGCTGGCTCTGGTTCATCCCGTTGGGTCGCCCGTCGTCGGCCAAGGGTTACGCCCAGGCCCAGGATCCGGTCTGGGGCGAATACCAGGCGGAGCGGGGCAGGCTCTTTCGCAGCCGCTCCGACATGGAGGACGCCCTGGACTTCATCGGCTGGTACAACTACAAGACCTGGCGCCAGCTCGGTATCTCCCGCAGCGATGCCGAGAAACTCTACCTCGCCTATCACGATGGACGCGGCGGCTATCGCCGGGGCACCTGGAAGAAGAAGCCAAAGCTCCAGCGCACCGCGAGAAGCGTGGCCGCCACCGCCGGCCAGTACCGCTCCCAGCTCGAGCAATGCGAGTCGCGTTTCCGTTGCGACTCCTGGTACCAGGTCTGGCCGTTATGCCGCTGACCGGCCGTAGATAATTCCGTCATCGAGCCTGCAACCCCCATCGAGCCTGCAACCCCCATCGAGCCTGCAACTCCCATCGAGCCTGCAACTCCCATCGAGCCTGTAACCCCCTCTCCCTCTGGGAGAGGGTCGGGGTGAGGGTTGCCCGAAACCCCTCGGTGCCCGCTTGCAAACCAAGACGACTCTGTCATAGAGTGCGGCCACTCATCGCCTCGCGATGAAGAAAACCACAAGGAGCGTCGAAATGAAGCAATTCAGGAACAGATGGGCGGCGCCGGCGGCGCTGTTGGCCTTCGGCATCGCAACCCTGGCGGCCACGGCCGCCACCGCCGCGGACATGACCGGCATCAGCGTGGGCCGGACGACCTCGGCGAGCGGATTCCACATCCCCTCGTACATCGCCATGGAGCAGGGCATCTTCAAGAAGTACGGGCTCGAAGCCAAGTACCGCAGCATGAGCGGCAAGGCGCTGCTCAACGCCGGCATCGCCAAGCAGATCGACTTCGTGCCGATCCCCGGCGGCGGCTCCCAGGCCGCGCTCAAGGGCGCGCCCATCACCTACCTGGTGGGCCAGTCGCTGATCTCCCAGTGGACCATTACCGCCCACGCCAGCATCAAGTCGGTGCAGGACCTCAAGGGCAAGATCATCGGCCTGGGGCGGCCCGGCAGCGCCGACTACGATGAGGCCGACATCGTGCTGTCCAAGAATTTCGGCATGGAGCCCGGACGCGACTACAAGGTCATCAGCTTCCGGGGCGAGGCCGAGCGGATCGCCGCCATGATCAACGGCGACATCCACGCCGGCCTGCTCACCTTCCCCCACGCCGCCAAGGCGAAGCTCGCCGGTTTCAAGGTCATCCTGAAGACCGGCAAGTACCTGCCCCGCATCGGCGGGAGCTTCTGGGTCCACAGCGACTACCTCAAGGCCAACCGGAAGGCCGCCAAGGCGTTCATCCACGCCATGGCCGAAGCCGCCGAGTACATGAAGAACAACAAGGAAGGGTCCGTCGACGTCATCCAGAAGTACTTCGCCATGAAGGACCGCAGGGAAGCCGAAGGGGTCTGGGAGGAAGTGTTCGACCAGTACGGCCCGGACATGCCCGAGGCCCTGGTCCTGAGCCTCTTCGAGTCGCGCGTCAAGCGCATGATCGCGAAGAACCTCTGGCCCAAGGACAAGCCCCTCCCCGACGTCGAGAAGTTCGTCGCCAGGGACCTGCTGAACGAGACCCTGAGAGAACGGGGCTACTACCTGCAGCCGAAGCCGCTGTAGTCTCCGCCTTCCACCGTCGTTCCCGGCGGGGCGCCCGACAGCGTGCCGCGTGCCCCGGGAAATCACGTTGAGGCCCGCGGGATGGCGCAGGGATGCCGTTCCGCGGGCCTTTTGCGTTCCGGCCGACTAACAAGTTAACTTGTGTTTTTGTAAATATTCTTGTAGTTCCCGTAAGTGCCATGGCCAGAGTCCTTGTCACGTGGGTCGGGCATACGGATCTTCGCGCTCCCGAGGAAGAGGCCGGCGTCGGCATCGGACCCGTCGCCCAGGCTCTGTCGGCACGGAGCTTCGAGCGTGCGTTTCTCATCACGGACCGCCGGCACAATGCCGTTCGTTCATACCGGCAATGGCTTCGAGAACGCGCGGGAGGCGCCGATCTCCACTGGCTGTACGAGACCCTTACCGGCCCCACGGAGTTCGGCGAGATCCACGCGGCGGCCGTACGCGCCTGCGAGATGGCGCTTGCGGATGGGACAGGGGACACGTCCCTGGCGTTTCACCTGAGCCCCGGCACCCCGGCCATGGCCGCGGTGTGGATCATTCTTGCCAAGACGCGTTTTCCCGCCGAGTTGATCGAGTCTTCCAGGCAGCACGGTGTGCGGACGGCCTCTGTCCCGTTCGACATGTCCGCCGACTTCCTGCCCGATCTGTTGCGCCGGCCGGATGAGGAACTCGAGCGGCTCAGCGCCGGCTTGTCTCCGGCGGCGCCGGAGTTCGATGAAATCGTGCACCGGGGCCGGGCTATGACGCGGCTGATCGTCCGGGCGCGCCGGGTGGCGCCCCGCTCGGTTCCGGTGCTGGTCGAGGGCGAGACCGGCACCGGCAAGGAACTGTTTGCCCGCGCCATCCACCGCGCCAGCCCCCGGCGCGAGAAACCGTTCGTGGCGGTGAACTGCGGCGCCATCCCGTCCGAGCTCGTGGAGTCGGAACTGTTCGGACATGAAAAGGGAGCCTTCACCGGCGCTGCGGCCCGCCGCAAAGGGCACTTCGTGGAGGCCCAAGGCGGCTCGCTTTTCCTCGACGAGCTGGGGGAGCTTCCAAAAGCGGCGCAGGTCAAGCTGCTCCGGGCGCTCCAGGAAGGAGAGGTGTTGCCGGTGGGGAGCTCCAGCAGCCGCAAGGTGGACGTGCGATTGATCGCCGCCGCCAACCGGCCGCTCCTCTCCCAGGTTGTGGCGGGCGCCTTTCGCGAGGATCTCTTCCACCGGATCGCGGTTGCCGTGCTCCGGCTGCCGCCGCTCCGGGACCGGCGTGAGGATCTCCCCCTGCTCGTCGATCATCTGCTGGCCCTCGTGAACCGCGAAGGTCGGGAGCAGCCCGGCTATGTAGAGAAGAAAATTTCTGTTGGCGCAAGAAAACTTATGGACGAACACCCGTGGCCCGGCAACATTCGCGAGCTTCAGAACACCCTGCGCCGGGCGGCCCTCTGGACGCCCGGCCCGGTGCTCAAGGCCGAGGATATCCGTGACGCGCTCCTGCCCGCGGCCGGGCGAACAGCGGAGAGCGAGGTCCTCGGGAAGCCGCTGGGAGAAGGCCTCGACCTGCCGGAAGTCTTGGCCGGAGTGGCGCGGCACTACCTCCAACGGGCCGTCGACGAGGCCCAGGGCAACAAGACTCAGGCGGCCCAACTCGTAGGTCTGCCCAGCTACCAGACTTTCACCAACTGGACGAAGCGCTACGGGGTGCGCGCATGATGGCACGGCGCTTGCGTAAACTAATGGAATCGTGGACGAGGAGTATGGGATGAGCTCGCGTGAGAGCGAGGCGGATGCGCGCATCGTTGTCGACGAGTTGTTGAGGCAGGCCGGTTGGGACCCCTCCGACAAGTCGATGGTCGGCACCGAGGTGCCGTCCGCGCGATCGCCAGAGACAGCCGAGCATGTTGAC
This sequence comes from uncultured Binatia bacterium (SeqCode), assembly GCA_965204505.1. Classification (GTDB taxonomy): domain Bacteria; phylum Desulfobacterota; class Binatia; order UBA9968; family JAJDTQ01; genus JAJDTQ01. Next base: position 514,262 of record CBDBFB010000003.1, on the reverse strand, counting down.
CGCTCCCGTGCGCGGCCCTTTGAGACTCACGCCCCGGTCTACAATCTCGTGGCGGCGGCCGGGGCGTTCGGCCCGGACATGTCGGTGGGAACGGCGGCGGGGGAAATCGGCTGGAAGACTGTCCCGGGCCACGTCCGCCTGACGCGTGACCATTTCGTGGCCCGTGTGGAAGGCCATTCCATGGAGCCCACCATTCCTGACGATTCGTACTGTCTTTTCCGGACTGACCGGGGCGGCAGCCGCGAGGGCAAGCTGGTTCTCGTGTGGCACCGCGGCTGCTCCGATCCGGGTCTGGGCGGGGAGTTCTCGGTCAAGAAGTACACCAGCACGAAGGCCGTCGCACCGGACGACGACACCTGGAGCCACCGTGAGATCCGGCTGAAGCCGCTCAACCCCGATCCGGCGTATAGCGACCTCGTCTTCGATCCGGCAGACGAAGGAGATCTCCGTGTCATCGGCGAGTTCGTCTGTGTCCTCGAAACAACCGAAGGCGACGAACCCAGGCGAGGCAGGGCCGACTATGTCCTCTACGACCAGCGCGGGCGTCCCCTCGCTGTTATCGAGGCAAAGAAGAACGCCATCAACCCCTATATCGCCAAGCAGCAGGCGCTGCCTTATGCCAGGGCCCTGGGGGCGCCTTTCATCTTCCTGACCAACGGTGAGCTGACCTACTTCTGGGACTACCAGAACGACGACGCGCGCCCCATCGCCGGCTTCTTCTCACGGCGGGACCTGGAACGCATCGTTGAGATGCGCGCACAGCGCAAACCGCTGGCCACGGTCGAGATCCCGGAGCACTACATCCGTCAAGGGGAGACCCGCACGGTGCGACCCTATCAGGCCGAAGCCATGCGCGCTCTTGACCATGCGTTCGAGTTGGGAAAGCGCCGCTTTCTGATTGAGCTCCCCACGGGCACAGGCAAGACCGACCTCATGTGCCTGTACCTGAAACGCCTGCTGGATGCCGGCTGGGCCGAGCGGATACTCTTCCTGGTGGACCGGGAACAACTCGCCAAGCAGGCCATCGATGCCATCCAGGACATCCTTTCTGCGCACCCGAGCTACTGGCTGCGGCCCGGCTCGGCCCGGCAGGAGCAGCAGATTACCGTAGCGTTGCTTCAGACCATGATCGGCCGGGTGGACGAGTACACGGCCGGCTACTTCGACGTCGTCATAGCGGATGAGTGTCATCGCTCCATTTACGGTTCCTGGCAGGCGGCTCTGACACGGTTCGACGCGCTTCACATCGGCCTCACCGCCACGCCGGCGAGCTACATCGAGCGCAACACCTATGATTTCTACCAGTGCGAGCCCGGCAAGCCAGACATCTCGTATCCGCTGAAAGACGCCTTCCGCGACAAGTACTTGGTGCCTTACCGCTTCGCAACGGGTATCACCGAGATCGTGGCGGAGGGGGCTGACGTCGACGACGAGCACTACGACCCGGCTGAGTTCGAGCGCCGCTGGACCAATGCCGAGAGCAACCGCCTGATGATGGAGGAGTTCGACCGGCTCGCGTGGGAGAGCTACAAGGAGTTGGCGCCCGGCCAGGCCCCGGGACCTGGCAAGGCCATCGTCTTCGCCATCACAAAGCACCACGCGGCGCGTCTCGCCCAGTACCTGAACGAGCTTCATGCCGAACACAAGGGACGATACGCCGAAGTCATTACCTCCGACGTGGCTGACCCGGACGCGTTGATACGGAAGTTCAAGACAGAGACCTACCCAATGGTGGCGGTCAGCGTCGGTATGCTCGACACCGGCTTCGACTTCCGGGATGTGCTGCACCTGGTCCTGTGTCGCCGCGTGCGAAGCCCCATTCTCTATCAGCAGATGCGCGGCCGCGGTACGCGCACCGCACCCCACATCCAGAAGCAGAAGTTCGTCATCTACGACTTCTTCAAGAACCACCAGTACTTCAACGACAGCGACACTGACGTGTTCGACGGCACGGGCGGCGGACGCGCGCCCGGCGGCCCCACGCCTCCGTCCGAGCCGCCCGCGCCACTGGTCGAGCTGGGCCTGGATGACGAATGGCTTGAAGCCGTCACCTACATCGAGGTCGGCCCGGAGGGCGAGCGCGTCGACAAGAAGGAGTACGTAACCCACTGGGAGGAGACCATCCGTTCCCAGGCCGCCGATGACCTGTTGCTCCGCAAGGTGCGAGACGAGGAGTCGCTGGAACCGAACGAGGAAGAGGAACTGGCGCGGCGCCTCAACCGGCCCGAACGCTACTTCAACGAGGAAAATCTGCGGCGCGCCTACCGCGATCCGGGTGGCAGCCTCGTGGACTTCATTCGCGCGGCCCTTGGGCGGTTGCATATCAAGAGCCGCGAGGAGAAGCTGGAAGAGACCTTTCGCGCGTGGCTCGTCGCGCGTTCCCTCACGCCGCAGCAGGCCGAGTACCTCTGTCTTCTGAAGAACCGCGGCATCGCCACCGGGCAGGTGAGCCTCAGCGATCTCTTCGAGCCGCCGCTGTCTATCCTGGATGCCGCCGGCAAGGGGGTGGAGTTGTTCGGAGAAGAGGGTCTCAAGGATGTGGTCGCACGGCTCAACGAAGACGTTTTCAGGGCCGCTGGCTGAAGAGGATTCCATGGACCAGACATTGCGACGCAAGCTCGATCACATCACAGACGTGCTGTGGGCCGGGGGTGTGACCAATCCGGTCACGTACATCGAGCAGATCTCCTACCTCATCTACCTGAAGCTCCTGGATGAAGAAGAGTCCGAGCGCGAACTTCGTGGCCGCCTCGGAGTCGGCAACGGCGCCAGCCTCTTCCCGCGCCAGGCCGACCGTTTCCGCTGGTCCAAGTGGCGGTTTACGAGCGGTGACACACTCCGCAACTTTGTCCGAGACGAGGTGTTTCCCTACATGGCGTCCTTGGTGAAAGACGAACCTCACGTGGCTGATTACTTCCGAGACGCTGTACTGGAAATCGTTGATCCCAACGTGCTGAAGCAGGTCATCGACGAGTTGGACTCCATCGACTTCCGCAAGCTCGGCCCCGACATCAAGGGTGACATTTTCGAATACCTGCTTACGCACCTCGGTCAGTCGGCGCTCAACGGGCAGTTTCGCACCCCGCGCCAGATCCGTGCCTTCATGGTCCAGATGGTCGATCCGGATCTCGGTGACACGGTCTATGATCCCGCTTGCGGCACGGCCGGCTTCCTCATCGATGTGGTGGACCACATCCTCGCTCGCTACAGCGAGGAACCTCAGGAGATCCCAATCTACGGCGAGGATTGGCTGGAGCAGCGCGAGCAGACACTTGAGGAGGCGAAGAAGGAAATCCTCAACCTCCAGACGTACAGGAAGGGCGCCGGCGAGAAGATCCCAGACTGGGCCCGACTTGAGGCTTCCATCTACGGCACCGACGTGTCGCGCCAGATGATGCGGATCGCTTCAATGAACCTCGTCCTCCATGGCATCCGTCGCGCGAACCTCAAGCGCGCCAACGTCCTTTCTGAGATGAGTGGCTTGACGGAAGACGACCTGAACCGAAGGTACGCCGTGATCCTGTCCAATCCCCCGTTCGGTGGACAGATCCCGGCTGAGTCCATCCGTCAGGATCTCCCTTCCAGGTCCAAGAAGAGCGAGCTTCTGTTTCTCGCACTTATGTTGAGGTCCCTTGCGCCCGGAGGTCGTTGTGCCGTGGTCGTACCTGAGGGCGCGCTTTTCGGCTCTACCAAGGCGCACAAGGACCTCCGTGAGAAGCTACTTCGGGAGTACGAGATCCAGGCTGTGGTGTCGTTGCCGGTCGGCGTCTTCAAACCATACGCCGGCGTCAAGACCTCGGTGCTAGTCTTTCGCCGTCCCACAACCCAGCCGGGAGAGGGTCAGGCCGTTACGAAACAGGTGTGGTTCTATGAGGTACGAAACGACGGATATGACCCTGACAAGATCCAGGGACGTGGGCGCCCGGAAACGCCGGAGGAGAACGATGTCCCGGGCTTGCTGGCAGCATGGGGTGACTACAAGGCGTCCCGGTTTCAGGACCAGCAAGGTGCGGAGGCCGGGACTTGGCTTCACCCCAGCAGCGAGCAGCCGCGTTCCTGGTGGGCACCCTTCGAGACCATCGTAGATAATGATTTCAATTTGGCTGCTTCCCGCTACAAGCCGCGCGTGGCTGAAAGGGTTCCTGACGAAGACCCCGCCGACTTGATTCGGAATGCTATTCGACTCGAATCTAGGATAACAGAAGGTCTAGAGAGCTTGTTAGAAGAGGTCGAAGGCCCGTGAATGCTCCTAAATTCGTGTACAACTTGCCGTTCGCCAAGGCACTGACAGATCGAACGGGTGGCCAGCGGAGGATTTTGCGGAGAGACTACCTGAAGACGGGGATCCTTCCGGTGGTCGACCAGGGCGGCGATTTGATCGCCGGGTATACGGACGACGATGTCTCAGCATACGATGGAGATTTGCCGGTCATAATTTTCGGCGACCACACCCGAGTGTTTAAGTACGTTGATTTTCCGTTTGCCATTGGAGCGGATGGAGCGAAGGTGCTCGAACCATCGGCCATTTTTGAGCCCCGGTACCTGTACTACTACCTTTCGGCGCAAGAGATCCCGTCACGTGGGTACAGTAGGCATCTCCAATTCCTACGCAAAATCAGTATGCGGTGGGTACCGAAAACTGAACAACGCCGCATCGTTGAGATCCTCGACCAAGCCGATTACGTCCGTCGCCTCTGCACAGAAGCCGACGCAAGGAGCGCCGATTTCCTGCCGGCCCTATTCCTACGCTTACTAGGTGCTCCTGAATCCTGGACTGATACTGAACGATGTCGACCACTTTACACGGTTGCAGACCTTGTCGGCGGTGCGACCCCTTCGAAACAGACCTCGCACTACTGGGGCGGCGACATTCCTTGGATTACTCCGAAGGATGTGAAGAAGGACTTTCTGACGGATAGCAGGGATCACATATCGAAGGTCGCACTTGAGGAGACGAAGCTGACTCTGTTTGAGGTCGACGCCCCAGTAATTGTGGTGAGAGGTATGATCCTCGCTCGAGACGTTCCGGTTGCCTTGACCCGTTGCCGGGCGACAGTCAATCAGGACATGAAGGTGCTAGTACCGAAGACAGAGGCCGTTTCTGGGGCTTCCCTTTGGGCGTCGCTGGTGCTTGCGAAATCCCGTCTCCTTTCACTCGTTCGAGTGGCTGGGCACGGGACTCGGAAACTCGACACGTCGGATCTGAAATACTTTTCTATCCCAGTTCCCGATCCCGATACGGTCGTGGCGATCGAGTCAGCGGTGCAAAGACAACATAGGTTACAGGTACATCTGTCGGAGCGTCGACACACACTTGCCAACTTGTACAACACGCTCGTTTCAAGGGCATTCGACGGGTCACTTACCGCGGCGTGGCGTCAAGCACACATGGAGGAACTTCTTCGGGAGATGGAACAACAGGAAAAGGCGCTAGTGGGAGTGTAGAATGTTGGGTTCGAGTACGAAAACGCCGCGTGTCCGGCCGCTGACGATCTACTTGTTGAAGAGCCGAGTTCAGCGAGCTGAGGATGCGATAGAGGCTACGGATAGCGTCCGCGCTTTTCCCATTCATGTTGGCGATGATGGGGCAACCCTTTTCGTGAAGCCTTCCCGTGTGGTTCCCCCAGTATGGGTCGGTCTCTTCCAAGGGTACGTAGACTTCGCCGATGTCTTCTTGCGGAGCGCGAGCAGTGCGGCTGTGCTGGTACTTCCCGTCGCCGGCCGGTGGTTCGCGGCCACCTTCGGCTATGGACGACATATGTTGGAGCAAGGGATCTGGGAGCCTAATTTTGGCCTGCGGGTTACACTGAACTCAATCGACGATTCGAGTATTCGCAGCATCGACCGGAAGAGCTTCGATGCGATCGCACGGCACACGAGGGAGGAGGCCAGTCGCGCCGGTTCTATTGAGCAGTTCGGCTTGAATGTCGAGGAGGATATCCTTCGCGCTGTTGTAGGGAAGCCGGAGGACGAAGCACTCGCTCGAAACATGGCTGGCATGGATGCTCTGACCGCGTCTATTGCAATGGAGTTGGCAGACCTTCCGGATCAACTCGATCGGTACTTGAAACAGTGGCGGAAGACAAAGTACCGCAAGCGGTATCCGTGGGTCGATCATGTTGCGGAGATCAGGGATAGCCGACATGCGCGCGAATTGGATGAGCAACTAGTCGAACGGTTGGTGGCACAGAATCTCGATCACGCGTGGCTCGCAGTGCCTGTTCCGGTCGATTGGTCACAGGTGGGGGGATTTCGGTTTTCGGCGTCAGAACAGGCTGAAACGTATGATGATATTCACTTCCAGGCATTTTTTGAATCGCTTCGTAATCCAGCGAGTCTGTCCCCGGAGACGTTGAGGCGCAAATCAGTCTATTGCCTGGACCCTGACGGTCGCTACGAGCGCGACAAATGGTCCGTCTACCAATGCATATATGCCGAGATCCGCCACTCAGATGATGTCTTCCTTCTGACCGGTGGTCGGTGGTATCGGATCGCGCGACGGTTTGTCCAGCAGATTGATCATGATGTGGCGCAGCTAGCGGCCACCGAGTACTTGTTGCCGCCCTACCGCCATCGATCGGAGGAAGAGTACAACAAAGCGGTGGCAGGCCAAGATCAATTGGTCGCCGTGATGGATAGGAAAAACATTCGGTACGGTGGCGGGGCAAGCCAGATAGAATTCTGCGACCTGTTCATCAAGAAGCAGACGCTTCTCCATGTGAAGCGGTATGGCGGGTCTAACGTAATGAGCCATTTGTTTTCGCAAGGCGTCGTCTCCGCAACGTTGTTTCTTCAGGATCAGGAATTCCGCAAAGAGGTTAGGAAGAAACTTGGGCCGTCACATCGAGATGGAGTGCCGGATGAGCATCCGCGCGGGGATCGCTACGAGGTTGGTTTTGCGATCATCAGCCGTTCGGCGGGAAAGCTGGCGTTACCCTTTTTCAGCAAGGTCAACCTCCGCAACGCCACGAGGACGCTAATGGGTTTTGGTTATAGAGTAACTCTCACGAAGATCGGTGTAGAAAGTGACGGCAAATGACCGTTGATGCATTTCACGTCGCCAACTTCAAGGCGTTCGGTCCGTCGCAGCGAGTGCCGCTGCGACCTCTCACTGTAATTTACGGTGCCAACAGTGCAGGAAAGTCGAGCATTCTCCACGCCTTGGCTCTGTCCCACCATGCCATTGAAACCGGGGATCTGGACATCCAGCGGACCCAGATCGGAGGGGAATCCATCGACTTGGGCGGGTTTCGCCAGTACGTACACCGGCGCGAGTGGGAACGACCAGTGCAACTCGGTTTCGAGCTTGAACCGTGCCGCCTCTCCGGGCGCGTGGCAGCGTTATTGCGCTCGGCGCGCAAGGTCGCCGTTGGATTGTCTATCGGCGAAGCCATCAGGACTAATCAAGAAGGCCTCTTCGGAAGTGACCCACGGGAATTCGATAGCAGCACGGAGGTGCGCCTTGAGCGGTTCAGCCTCGAAGTGGACGATGTGCCGCTGCTCTCTATGAGCACGCGGCTAGGGGGGTTTCTGCGGCTTGATAGCCTCGACCATACCCATCCGGTGTTCCGCGAATTGTTTCGTGGTCTCCTGATGTTGGCTACGACAACTGAGGAATTCCAGGCAGAAGACTTCGCCGCGCTTGGCGAAGTGCTGGATGCGTTGGTCCCCTCCGTCACAGCCAAACGGCGAGGTCTGTTTCCTCGGGTGGAGGAAGAGGCCGACAGGAGTGAAACGGAAGGGGAGAGTTGGGAAACGCTAGTGCCGGTGAGTCGCGGTCGCCGGCGGGAAGATTTGGCGCGGGCGGCCCGGCTGTTCTTGCCGAGGGCGTTGCGTGAGCTGATAGACGGTCTCGGGATGGCGGTTGAGGATGACCTCCGACGACTTCGCTACCTCGGACCGCTACGATCCTATCCTCCTCGCCACTTGGCGTTCGCGCAACATCATGATCCCAATTGGTTCGCGGGCGGCGGCTACACCTGGGACGTGGTGCGTACCCGTGAGGATGTCCGGCAGCGGGTGAACGCGTGGCTCGGTGATGCCGACCGCCTGAAGACGCCCTATGAACTCCGAGTTCGCGAGTTGCTCCCTGGGGACGCTCTACCAGACGAGTTGGCGTTCAAGCTCAGGGAAACGCTGCAAGACTTGGCGCACGGGGTGCTGAGCGAGGCTGAGGGCCAGGACCGGTCGAGGCACTTGTGGTCGGTGCTGGATGCAGTCCGTGAGGCAGTCGAGCGTGGCGTTAAGGAAGAGTCCTATTCCCGGGCTGACGTGGAGTACCTCGTCGACGAGCTCATGGATATAGAGGGCGTGACAAATGAGTGGGCACAGGAGATCGTCGACGCGCGCGGCGAAGCCCTCCAGGATCTGGTGCTCATCGACAAACGCTCCGGAACGCCAGTGAGCCATCGCGACGTAGGCATCGGCGTGAGCCAAGTGCTTCCGGTGTTGGTCTCCGCCTACGCCTGGAAGGATAGCCTTCTCGCTATTGAGCAGCCCGAGATCCACCTTCACCCGGCCCTTCAGGCGGAATTGGGCGATGTGTTTGTCGCATCCGCGCTGGAAGGTGGCAATACTTTCCTGATAGAGACTCACAGCGAGCATCTGCTGCTTCGCATCATGCGTCGCATCAGGGAGACGAGCAGCGGTGACCTGCCGGAAGGGGTGCCTGCGGTTTGTCCGGATGACGTGCAAGTGCTCTTCGTCGAACCCGATGGGCCGAAGAGCATCGTCCGCGAAATGCCTCTTAACGAGCGCGGGGAATTGGTGAAGGCGTGGCCTGGCGGCTTCTTTGAGGAAGGACTGCGGGAGATCTTCTGAATGCCGCTGCTCGCCGATTACGCAATCACACCGGACGTTTTCGACGTCACATCATACTCAAACGACGGAGAATGTGCGGCCCGCCTCGAAACGATCCGTGAGACTATGCTGACGGAGGGCCTTGTTCGTAATCTACGTAACGGCCGATGGCACGAACTCTTTCGGTCGGATGATCGTGCATGGCATCGTCGAGGCACGGAACTGGTCAAGAAATTGTACCAGCAAGGTCGGCTGATTCAGTACAAACCGGTATTGTCCGGTTCCTTCGACGACGATGAGACGTGGTGTGCAGAGGCTCTAGCAACCAATGTCGCGGAGCCCTTCAGCGGCGGAATCATCGTAACCGGTACGGTCAAGGCCAAGTATGCCAACGATCCTCTGGTGGCGCGGATCGACCAATTGTCCCGCGCTTCGTGGTGGGCTGCGCGAGGCTCTTCGGTGCGACTGGCACGCACGCTGGCCGACTACCAGAAGCACCTTGATCCGGTTCTTCGCTGCTCGAACTCAATGATGTTCATCGACCCGCATCTGGATCCGATGAGGCGAGGATACCACGAGTTTGAAGCACTGATTGCACTGTCGGGCAACCGGAATCCACCACCACGGATCGAAATCCATCGGGTTTGCTATGAAGGCTCTGGTCCGGCTAGGTCGTTTCCCATGCAGACTGACAACGATTACTTTGAGCGACGGTTCCGTGAGGTGCTTGCCGCGCCACTACGTACCGTGGGTCTCGAAGTGGAGGTGTTCATTTGGGATGATTTTCACGATCGGTTCTTGATCAGTAACCTTATCGGGATTTCGCTGCCTAACGGTTTCGATACGGGTGGAGCCTATCGAGATACGCACTGGACCCGGCTGGGTCGAACGGACCGTGATAACATACAGCGTGAGTTCGATCCGGCAAGCCAACATCGTGTTCTACGCAAATGGTTCAGCATCCCGTAGCTCAGGCTGTTCGGTAAAGCAGCACAGTAGGTTTCAAACGCGCCCGTACACCTGAACCGCATTGCCGGGAACACAGGGGGCCGCATCCAACCAGCAATTAGCAACGCGGCTTCAGAACGTCTTCACCTGCTCCGGCCGCCACCGGCTCAGCCGGTCTTCCAGCTTCTTCACCGCCATGGTCATCACTAGGGAGATGCCCATGAACAGGATGAGGCCGGCGAAGACCACGTCCACGATGTAGTTGCCGGCAGCCGCGGCCATCAGGTAGCCGATGCCCTGGTCGGAGCCGAAGAACTCACCCACCACCACCCCCAGGATGGCGCGGCCGATGGCGAGCCTCAGGCCGGCGATGATGTAGGGCAGGGAGTTGGGCAGCACCACGATCTTCATGAGCTGCCACTCGTTGGCGCCGAAGGAACGCACCACGTTGACGAGCACGCGGTCGACGTTCTTGACGCCCTCGTAGGTGTTGATGAGGAGCGGGAACAGCGCGCCGATGAAGACGATCACCACCGTGGACCAGATGCCGAAGCCGAACCACAGCACCACCAGCGGCAGGAACACCAGCCGGGGGGTGGCGTTGAAGGCGGTGACGAAGGGGTCGAACATGGCGTTGAGCGTGTAGAAACGCCCCATCACTAGCCCCACGGGCAACGCCACGATGATGGAGAGCCCGAGGCCGATGACGAACTCGCTGGCGCTGACGTAGAAGTGGAACGCCACCTCGCCCGAGGTGGCCATCTCGAAGAGCCTCAGGGCGATGTGGTACGGGGTGGTGAAGAAGAGCGCCAGCCCCTTGGGTAGCGGCACGATATGCGGAGCCGCCTCCCAGACCAGCAGGAACAGCACGATGAAGCCCCACCCCAGGATGGATTCCTCGTTCTCGCGGTACTGTGACAGGTAGCGGTTCATCGTGTTTCCTGGGTGCGCCAGGGCGCGATGGTAAGCTCGGCCTTGCGCAGGCCCACGGTGAAGATCACCGCGATGATCATCAGCACGAGGATGCACACGAACATCTGCGCGAGCTGGTACATGTCGCCGTACCAGATCAGCGCGTGGCCGATGCCCTCGGAGGCGGCGTAGAACTCGCCGACGATGATGCCGACGATGCCCCGGCCGATGGCGATCCTGGCTCCCGCCACGATGTAGGGGAGGGTGCTCGGCAGGATCACCTTGAAGTAGAGGTCACGCTCTTTTCCTCCCAGAGACCTGACGACGTTGACGAGCAGCGTATCGACAGAGCGGACGCCGGCGAAGGCGTTGAAGATGAACGGGAACACGGCAAGGAGAAAGATCAGGATGGTCTTGCCCTTGACCCCCACGCCGAACATCACGATGAGCAGCGGCGCCAGCGCCACCAGCGGACTGGCGTACAGGGCGGTCAGGAACGGGTCCAGCGCGAACGCCACGCGGCGCCGCCAGCCCATGACCACGCCCAGGGGGATGCCCACCGCCACCGCGGCGGCAAACCCGAAGACGAAGGGCGTGCCGCTGACGTAGATGTCCTTCCAGAGCTCGCCGCTCAGGATCAGGTCGCCGGTGGCGTCCCACATGAGCGACGGCTTGGTGATGAAAAACGGGTTGAAGGTGAAGACGTAGGTCAGCAGGAACTCCCACACCGCGAAGAAGCCCGCTACCGCCCCGGCTCCCAGCAGGAAGCGCACGCTGCGTTCCGACAGTCCCTTGAATCCCATGTCACTCTCTCGCGTTCAACTCGTCCTTGAGGGAGTTCCAGATGTCGAGCTTGATGTCGTTGAACTCCGGCGACAACCGCATCTCGTAGCCACGGGGCCTCGGCAGGTTGATCTTGATGATGCGCTTGGTTTTCCCGGGCCTCGCGGTCATCACGATGACCCGGTCCGACAGATAGGCCGCCTCCTCGATGCTGTGGGTCACGAACAGCACGGTCTTCTTGTGCTTGTCCCAGATCTGCAGCAGTTCGGCCTGCATCAGGTCCCGTGTCTGCGCGTCCAGCGCCGCGAAGGGCTCGTCCATGAGCAGCACCTCGGGGTCGGTGGCCAGGGCCCGGGCGAGCCCTACCCGCTGCTTCATGCCGCCCGACAGCTCGTGCGGAAAGTGCCCCTCGAACCCCGTCAGCCCCACCAGGTTGATGAGTTCCTGAGCCCTCGGACGGCGCTGGGCGACCGATTCGCCCTTGAGCTCCGGCCCGAGCTCCACGTTGGCGAGCACCGTCCGCCACGGCAGCAGCCCGAACTCCTGAAAGACCATGGCCCGCTCCACTCCCGGGCCGGTGATCTTCTTGCCGCCGATCTCCAGCTCGCCCAGATCCGGCTTGAGCAGCCCCAGCAGCACGTTCAGAAACGTGCTCTTGCCGCACCCCGACGGCCCCACGATGGAGACGAACTCGCCGCTGTTCAACTCGATGCGGAAATCCTTGAGTGCGGTGACCGCGTCCCTGTTCTTGGGCGTGAACGTCAGCGTGATGTCGGTCGATCGGATGTAGGGTTCCATCGGCTTCGAAACTACTACAACCACAAGACAGTGACAAGCGAGGTAGTAGGAGATGACGGGAAATGCGAACGGGCGTTCAAGCGCGATCGAGTGGGCTTGACTTCCCGTGCGGGCGTCGTCACAGTCCGTGTCGGAAGGTATTGGGGCTTGGCGAATGGATCGGGTTTCGTGTCGGGTGCGTTGGGGTCGGTGTCGCGTGGGAGAAGTCCGGTAATGCCGGAACTCGTCGACGCGGCCTCGGGTTTGTTCTACCGCTTCGCCGCCACCGGCGCGCTACCGGCCTCGTGGTTCCGGGGTCCGGACCCGGCGGAGGTGCCCAGGGCCAAGCGCACCGGGCGGCTCTCCCTCGAGATCGTGAGCCATTGCTGGCGCTACGGGCATTTCCTCGTCTACCAGCTCAGCTCCCTCGTCAACTACCGAACCGACAAGCTGGACGTCACCATGACGGTTTACCACGCGCCCGGCGACGAATCGGTGCTGCCGGTGCTGCGCTTCTTCGAGGGCATCGAGGTGCCGGGTGTTACGTGGAGTTGGCGGCCGTTGCCCGAGGAGCGGCTCTTCCGCCGCAGCATCGGCCGAAACCTCGCGGCCAAGGCTAGCCGGGCCGACTGGGTCTGGTTTACCGACGTCGATGTGGTTTTCCACGAGGGATGCCTCGATACGCTGGCCGACGTTCTGCAGGGACGGGACGACACCCTCGTGCACCCGAAGTCGCCGCTGGGCACCGCGCTGCTACCGGAAGACCATGAGCTCTTGACGCAGGGCCGCGCGGCCCCGGCCGTGCGCGACATTCCCCTGGAGGCGTTCCGTCCCTACGGTGGCGCGCACGACCGCGCCAAGGGACCCTACCAGATCACCCACGGCGACGTAGCCCGGGCAGCGGGTTATTGCGAATCGATTGGCCTCTACCAGCGGCCCGCGCCGCGCTGGCGCAAGGCTTACGAGGACCGCGCGTTCCGCTGGCTCCTGGGCACCGACGGCACCGCCCTGGACATCCCGGGCTGCTGCCAGATCCGCCATGCGGTCAAGGGGCGTTATCGGGAGGGCTCGGCCAGCGGCCGGCTGCGCTCCTTCATACGAAAGAGCCGCGACCGGCGGTCGTGATGGGCGCAGGCGCCACGGCGCGTGGGGCGGATTGAAACCCGCCCCTACACCCCAAGGTACCGCTGCCTCACGTCGTCGGCCGCGGCCAGGGCGGCGGAGTCGCCGGTCCAGGTGATGCGGCCCTTTTCCATGATGTAGTGGCGGTCGGCGATCTGCATCAGCGCGCCGTGGTTGCTGTCGATGAGGAGAATGGCCTGCCCCACGGCCTTGAGCCGTTCCAGGCAGCGCCAGATCTCGGCGCACACCAGCGGAGCCAGACCTTCGGTGGCCTCGTCCAGCAGGATCAGGCGGGCGTTGGTCATGAGCGCGCGGCCGATGGCGAGCATCTGCTGCTCGCCCCCCGACAGGTTGCGGCCATACAGGTTCTTGCGCGACTCCAGCGCGGGAAACATCTCGAATATGCGTTCCACGGTCCAGGGGCTCGAACCGGGCTCCTGTGAGCCGGACCCGTACCCGGCGGCGACCAACAGGTTCTCCCGCACGGTCAGGTTCGGAAAGACTTGCCGGCCCTCCGGCACGAGCCCGATGCCGGCCCGGGCCACCGCATAGCTGGGCCACCCGTGGATCTCGGCGTCCTGGAACCGAATCGTTCCGGCCCGGGGCCGCACCAGTCCCATGATGGACTTGACCGTGGTGGTCTTGCCCATGCCGTTGCGGCCCATGAGGGTCACCATCTCCCCGGCGTCGACCCGGAGGCTCACGTCGAAGAGGATCTGGCTCGGACCGTAGAAGGCCTGGACGCCCTGCAGTTCGAGCATCACGCGTCCTCCCCGAGGTACGCCTCCCGGACCACCGGGTCGGCCCGTATGACGTCCGGAGCGCCCGTGGCCACCTCGCGCCCGGACACCAGCACGGTGACCCGGTCCGCCAAGGCGAAGACCGCGTCCATGTCGTGCTCCACCAGGAGGATCGCCACTTGTCCCTTGAGCCCGCCCAGCAACGCCACCATGCGGTTGGCCTCGTCGGAGCCCATGCCGGCCATGGGCTCGTCCAGCAAGAGCAGCACCGGGTCGGTGGCCAGCGCCATGGCGATCTCGAGCTGGCGCTGTTCGCCGTGGGCCAGGTTGCGGGCGATGACGCCGCCGCGTCCGCCCAGGCCCACCTGCTCCAGCGTCCGGCGCGCGGGTGCCCGCAACGACGGGTCCGAGCGCGCCCCGCGCCAGAACCGGAAAGAGTGGCCGTCGTGAGCCTGCACCGCCATGGCCACGTTGTCCTCGGCGGTGAAGCCGCCGAACACCGAGGTGATCTGAAACGAGCGCGCCAGCCCCAGCCGGGCGCGCTCGTGGACCGGCTTGCGGGTGATGTCCCGGCCGCCCAGGTGGATGGTGCCTTCGTCCGAGGCCGTCTCGCCGGACAGTTGCCGGATGGCGGTGGTCTTGCCGGCGCCGTTGGGGCCGATCATGGCGTGGATCTCGCCGTGGACGACGTCGAGGGAGAGGGAATCGGTGGCCTTGAGGGCGCCGTACGCCTTGGTGAGCCCGCGCGCCGTGAGCAACGGTTCAGGCATCGGCGTCCTCTCCTCTCTGAAACCAGCCCCAGATGCCGCGGCGGGCGAACAGCACCACCAGGACCAGTGTCGGGCCCAGGATGATCATCCAGTGTTCCATGTAGGCCGACAGGACCTCTTCCAGGAGCAGCAGCACGGCGGCGCCGATCACCGGTCCCGCCAGCGTGCCCATGCCGCCCAGGATGACCATGACCATGATCTCGCCGGAAACCGTCCAGTGCATCAGGCCCGGGCTGACGAAGCCCATGTAGTTGGCCATGAGCGCGCCGGCGAGCCCGGCCGCCGCGCCCGCCATGACGAAGGCCGTGAGCTTGTAGCGGTACACGGGGAATCCCAGGGCCAGCATCCGCTGCTCGTTCTCCTTGCAGCCCTGGAGCACCATGCCGAAGCGGGAATGCACCAGGCGCCAGCCGATGATCAGGAACACGGCCAGGATGAGCAGGCAGACGTAGTAGAGGGTTGCTTCGTTTTCCAGGTCGGCGCCGGGAAGGCGGTTCCCTTGGGCGATGCTCAGCCCGTCGTCGCCGCCGTACTGCTCCAGCGAGACGAAGAAGTAGTAGAGCATCTGCGCGAACGCCAGCGTGATCATGATGAAGTACATGCCGCTGGTGCGCAGGCAGACGGCGCCCACTAGAAGGGCGAGCAACGCCCCGGCGGCCACCGCCAGCGCCCACGCCGCGACGGCGCTCTCCATGACCGGGAGAGAGAACGGCCACGCCGGCGCTTCACCGCCGGCCGCGTGAAACGACAGGATGCCGACGACGTAGGCGCCGGCGCCGAAGTAGGCCGAGTGGCCGAAGCTCACCATGCCGCCGAAGCCAAGGATCAGGTCCAGGCTCACCGCCGCCAGCGCGAAGATGAAGATCCGGGTGAAGAGGCCGATGACGAACGACTCGTCGAGCGCCTCGGCCGCGGGCGGCAGCACGACCAGCGCCGCCGCGACGCAGGTCAGAAGCGCGGCTCGCCACCCGGTCGCAAGACGGGTCCTGCCGCCTTTTGCCGCCGGTCGGGAGGGCGCTGCCGTTTCAGAGGAGTCGTTCATGAGCAGGTAGCGGGGTTTGTGACATTCTGCTTGCGCCACGCGACCCTCACCCCGGCCCTCTCCCAGAGGGAGAGGGTGGCAGGCTCGCTCCGGCCATTTCCGGGATGGAGAGGATGTTAGGATTCACCCCGGCTCTTTCCGGGATGGAGAGGGTTTCGGGCTTGTCGCGTGTGTCCACGAAGGGAAGACCCCCAAGGCATCAGGATCGGCCGTGGACCGGCAGCAGTCCACTGGGCTTCCACACCAGAATCGCGGCCATGAAGATGTAGATGGACATGGACGCAAGCGAGGCGCCGACGCCGTTGGCGGTGGCGGGATCGAGGAAGAGTCCCAGGGAGACCGGCAGGAACGCTCGCCCCATGGTGTCGATGAACCCTACCAGGATGGAGCCCACGAGGGCGCCGCGGACCGAGCCGATGCCGCCGATGACGATCACCACGAAGGTCAGGATCAGGATGTTCTCGCCCATCCCCACCTCCACCGACCACACCGGTCCGGCCATGGCGCCGGCGAGCCCGGCCAGCATCGCCCCCAGGCCGAACACCAGGGTGTAGAGCAGCGGCACGTTCACCCCCAGCGCTCCGATGATCTCCCGGTTGCTGGCGCTGGCCCGGATCATCATTCCCATGCGGGTGCGGACGATGAGCCAGTAGAGCGAGAAGGCCACCAGGCCGCCCACGACGATGATGGCCAGACGGTACAGCGGGTAGTCCACCCCCGGGATGATCTGCACCGAACCCGACAGCGCCGCCGGGACGTCCAGGAACAGCGCGCGCGGCCCCCAGATGATCTTGGTGAGCTCGTTGAAGAACAGGATGAGGCCGAAGGTGGCCAGCACCTGGTCGAGGTGGTCGCGGCTGTAGAGGGTCCGCAGCGCCACCGTCTCCACCGCGACGCCTACCAGCGCCGAGGCGCACAGCGTGGCGGCCAGCGCCGGCCAGAACGAGCCGGTGAGCTGGTACACGGTGGCGCACACGTAGGCGCCCACCATGTACAGGGAGCCGTGGGCGAGGTTGATCATCCCCATGATGCCGAACACCAGGGTCAGTCCGGCGGCCATGAGGAAGAGCATCACTCCGAACTGCAGACCGTTCAGGACCTGCTCGAGGACCAGCAGCGTGGACATGGTTCGTGAGTCCGGTCTCGCCCCGCCCCCCTCCTGGATTCCGGGTCAAGCCCGGAATGACGTGTTCGAGTTCCGGGAGCAAGGCCGCCGGTGTCCCGTCTCACCGGTCCGTGAAACGGGACACCGGTTCAGTGGAAGGGCGCTACATTTTGCACTGGCCTGCGTATGCGTCCGCGTGGTTCGAGAAGGCCTTGCCGATGATCTTGTTGGTCAGGACCTTGTCTTCGCGCACCACCTCGCGGACGTGGACGTCCTGGACCGGGTGGTGGTTCGGACCGAACTTGAAGCTTCCCCTCACCGACTCGAAGTCGGCCTTGCGCAAGGCCGCGCGGAAGGCGGCCTTGTCGGACACCTTCCCGCCCGTGCTCTTGAGCGCGCCGCCGATCAAACGCGCGGCATCGTAGCCCTGGCTGGCGTAGAGCGACGGCAGCCGCTTGTAGGCCTTCCGGAAGGCGGCCACGAACTGCTTGTTGGCCGGGTTGTCGATGTCCTTGTTCCACTGGGAGGAGTTGATCACGCCCAACGCCGCGTCGCCGACGGCCCCGAGGATGGTCTGGTCGAAGGAGAACGCCGGACCGAACAGCGGGATCTTCCCGGTCAGGCCCGCCTGGTGGTACTGCTTGATGAAGCTGATGCCCATGCCGCCGGGCAGGAAGAAGAACACCGCGTCCGGGTTGGCGCCGCGCAGCGCGGCGATCTCGGCCGCGTAGTCCTTCTGCCCCAGCTTGGTGTAGACCTCACCGGCCACGTTGCCCTTGTAGAAGCGCTTGAAGCCCCGCAGCGCGTCCTTCCCCGCGGGGTAGTTGGGCGCCAGGATGTAGGCGTTCTTGTATCCCTCCTGCGCCACGTGCTGCCCCATGGCCTCGTGCAGGTTGTCGTTTTGCCATGCCACGTTGAAGTAGTTCTCGTGGCAGCCCTTCCCGGCGAGCTTCGACGGCCCGGCGTTGGGGCTGATGTAGAAGACGCCGGCCTCCACCACCTTCGGCACCACCGCGATGGCCAGGTTGGACCAGATGATCCCGGTCATGATGTCGACCTTGTCGCGCTTGACGAAGCGGTTGGCCACCTGTAGCGCCTTCCCCGACTTGCGCGCGTCGTCCTCCACCAGGAACTCCACCGCGGTCCCGCCGAGCTTGCCGCCCTCCTGGTCGACCGCCAGCTTGAAGCCGTCCCGCACCGCCACGCCGAGCGCGCTGCCGCCGCCCGACAGGGTCGTGATCATGCCGATCTTCACCTGGGCCGCCAGCGTCGCCGGCGCCCCAACCAAGACAACCGTAATCAGGGTAATCATCCATTTTCGCACCGCGAAGACCCTCCTTCTAGTGTGAATTCGTGCATCGTACCGTTTGAGAAGATGAACCGTCAACGCGAAGCTGCTGATGGATGCATGATTCCATGTGGCGTGGCGTTCAGTGAACGGACGACAAGCTCCATGGGGCGGTTATGGTCCCAGTGCGCCAATGGGGATGACGCCCACGTCCCCGGTTGAGACAGAGCCGTACCCGCTCGGCACGATGACCGCCAGCACGGACGGTTTGTCGTGGTCGCTGTGGGTCGTCCGCTCGGCCAGCTTGCGCAGGCTCCTTGCGCCGTCCTCGACCCATCGTTCACCCAGCTTGATCTCGAATGCGGCCCAGCGCCCATCGGCTGCTTCCACCACCGCGTCCACTTCCAGTCCTTCCTTCTCACGGTAGTGGAACACCTGCGCGTCTGCGGCTTGGGCGTATACGCGGAGGTCACGGATGACCAGGGATTCGAACAGGAGGCCAAGGAACTCCAGGTCAGCCGTCAGACGCTCCGGGGTGGCTCGCAACGCCGCCACAGCCAGCGATGGGTCCACGAAGTGCCTGACGGGCGCGGTCCGCAGCGTCGTACGGGAGCGCAGGTGCGGCGACCATGCCGGCTGGTTCTCCACAATCATGAGGCGTTCGAGGGCGTCGAGGTACTCCGCGACGGTGTCGGCGTTCAGGGCGCGTTCGTCGCCGCCCACGTCGGCTGTCAATTTTGACATGGCCACGGGCGTGGCGATGTTGCGTGCCAGCGCGCGCAAGAGGCGCTCCACCTTGTTGGGGTCGCGGGTCTTGCCGCTTGCTCTCGATATGTCGGCGCGACGGATTTCGTCAAGGTAGCCGCGGTTCGCGCGCAGGGTTTGCGGCAGCCCTTTGCCGATGTTGCCCGGCCAGCCCCCGGCGCATACGACCTCTGCGATGGTCTTGAGCGTCATCTCGGATCGTTGCGCCCTTTGCGGTTCACCCTCCAGCAGTGCTTTCAGCGACATTACCCCGGTGGAACGTCCGCTTTCGTACAGTGACAAGGGGCGCATGCGCAGCCGGGCGAAACGGCCTGCGCCGGTGTGGCGGGTCGCGTCGTCCGCGGGAACGGCAGAGCCTGTGAGGATGAACTGGCCGGGCGTGCCACGCCGGTCGACTTCCCTGCGGACGTGGTTCCAGATGGCCGGTTCGAGTTGCCATTCGTCAATCAGGCGCGGCGCCGCGCCATCCAGGATGGCTGCGGGATCGGCCCCGACCATTCGCCGCGCATTGACGTCGATGTCCAGCAATACCTGGCTTTCCGCTGCCTGCGTAGCCGTGGCCGTCTTGCCGGAAGCCTTGACACCTTCAACGAGGATCGCGCCGGTGACGTTCAGCAGTTCTTCCAGTTCCGCATCGACGATCCGGGACAGGTACGTCATCATTCAACCCCGGCAGGCAGGTGGTTCACGGGAGCAGCGCCCTCGTACGCATGGCCAGTTAGCCAACCGGTAATTCGGCGCAAATATAACAGGTAATTCGGCGTGTTTTCAACCGGTAATTCGGCGGGAGCATGGCAGGTGATTCAGCGGCAGCCTTGCGGACAGGTCCCCATTCAGGACTGTCGAACAGCCTCAGCTCGCTTCCCGGTATAGGTCCAGCGCCTTCACCACCGGGGCGTCGCTCATGGACAGGAGGATGGCGTCGGTGTCCGAGGAGTGGTTGGCGTGGGCGTGCTGGTTCCATAGCGGCACCACGAAGGAGTCGCCCTGCCGCCACTCGAAGACCTGGCCGCCGATGATGGAGCTGCCCTCGCCGCGGTACACGTGGTAGATGACCGTGCTGGTGTGCCGGTGGGGCAGGGTCTCGTGGCCGGGCTCCAGGAGCTGGACCGCGCACTGGACGGTGGGCATGGTGGGGCCCCCGGTGACGGGGTTCAGGAACTCCAGCAGGTAGCCGTCGTAGGGGTCCCGGCCCGCGTGGTTGCGCCTGAGTTGTTCCAGGCTGCGAGCCGTGTCGGCCCACTTGTAGTGAAAGAACTGCCGCGGCGGTTCCATGGCGGGGCGCGCGTGGCTGAAGAAACCCGCGGTTTCTTCGCTGGTGGCCTCCACGTTCTGCTGCTCCTGGTGGTAGGGCTCGAAGTAGAGTTGATGCAGCGCCTGCGTGAGCGGGATGTCGAGGCCGTCGAGCCAGATGATGGGCGCCCCCGAGTCGTTGACGTGGTCGTGCCACGTGAGTTGGGGCGTCAGGATGAGGTCCCCCTCCTCCATGACGCACTTCTGGCCGTTGACGGTGGTGTAGGCGTCCCGGCCGTGGAGAACGAAGCGGAAGGCCGCCGCCGTGTGGCGGTGGGCGCGCGCGTACTCGCCGTGCTTCACGTACTGGAACGAGAAGTGGATGGTATGGGTGGTGCCGTGGCCGCCGGGGATGCCCGGGTTCAGGAGCCGGATGGTGCGGCGCTCCGCATCCTGCTCGAGGTTCACCACCTCCCCGGCCCGGATCATGCTCTCGTGGACGTCCTCCCAGCGCCACAGGTAAGGCTGCACGCTGGTGAGTGGATAGGGCGGCAGGTCTTCCAGTCCCAGGCTCCAGTGGCCTTCGAGGCTCTTCTCGCTCATGTCGTGGTTGAGCCGTTCGATGGAATCGACGATGCGCTCCTGCTTCATGGCGTTCTCCTCCAGCCCGTCAATGCTCGTCCGGTGCATCAGAATACACCACCGGCCCAACAAGTGAAACGATGCCGGCAGCCCGGAAACCGTCACCAGCGGTGGCCGTCGTTGCAATTGGCGGCATTGCCCGATATGTCATCCCTTTCGTCTGCCAATCCCTGAAACGCAAGGAAGCCGCATGCTAGTCATCTCCGAAAACGAGGTAAGGGGCCTTCTCGATCTCGACGAGCTGATCTCCGCGCTGGAGCAGGCTCACATCCAGTTCTCCGCGGGCAAGGTGGTGATGCCCGTGCGGCTGGTGGTGCCGTTGCCGGAGATCCACGGACGCATCACCAGCATGCCCGCCTTCATGAGCGAGGGGAGGGCGCTGGGGATCAAGATCATCTCCTATTTTCGGGACAATCCCAAGGAGGGGCTGCCGCCGATCCTGGCCACCATCTCCCTTTACAGCGCCGAGAGCGGCAAGCTGCTGGTGTTGATGGACGGGGTCTATGTCACGGCCATCCGCACCGCGTGCGCATCGGCCATGGCCACCAGGGCGCTGGCGCGGCCCGAGACGCCGGTGCTGGGAATACTCGGCGCCGGCACCCAGGCGCGCACCCACATCCGTGCGCTCAGCCGGGTCCGCTCCATCGAGCGGGTGCTCATCTGGAGCCCGTCGCGCCTCAACGCGATCTACGTGAAGGAGGAGCTGGAGGACGAGATGGGTTTCCCGGTCCAGCCGCAGGAATCCGCCGAGACGGTGGTCCGCGAGTCGGACATCCTGACCGCGGTGACGGACGCGGCCGAGCCCATCCTCGACGCCGGGTGGCTGAAGCCCGGCGTTCACATCAACGCGGTGGGCTCCCACCGGCCCGAAAACCGGGAGATGGGCGGCGATACGGTCAAGCGGGCGACGGTGATCGTCGACTCGCTGGACGCCATCAACACCGAGTGCGGCGACATCCTGCTGGCCGTCGAGGAAGGCTCCATCGCCCCGGACCACGTGCGCGGCGAGATCGGCGAGGTGCTGGCGGGCGCCAAGCCCGGACGCACAACCGACGACGAGATCACCATGTACAAGTCGGTGGGCATCGCGGCCCAGGACGTGGCCGCCGCAAGCCTGGTCTACCGGCGGGCGCTGGAGCAGGGTGTGGGCACCGAGGTGGAGATGTAGGGAAGGCTGGAGGCGTCCTTCGACTTCGCTCCGCGAAGCCGAAGGGCGCCATCTTGGCGGGAAGAACCAGTGATGGACGCGAACGAAACCAGACAACGCATCGAGGAAGCCCTGGACGAAGAAGATGTCCGGCGCCTTCTCGTGCAACTCCTGCAAATTCCCAGCCCCCAGACCGAGCTCCTCGAGCGAGAGCCCCAGGTCCTGGCGTTGATCCGCGATGTGG
Organism: uncultured Binatia bacterium (SeqCode); assembly: GCA_965204505.1. GTDB lineage: Bacteria > Desulfobacterota > Binatia > UBA9968 > JAJDTQ01 > JAJDTQ01. The sequence continues at coordinate 491,945 of CBDBFB010000003.1, read as the reverse complement.
TGCGGCCCGAGCTGGAAGCGGAGGGCATCGACGCCGCCATCGACGACATGGGCAACCTGACGGCGCGGCTGGCGGGCGCCGGAACCGCGCCGGGTCTGGTGCTGGTCTCGTACGCCATGAACGCCGCGCCCAGCACCATGCCCAACCCATACTCCGGGGAAATCGTGGACGGCGCGCCCTACGGGCTCGACGGGCCATGCGGCTGGGGCCGCGGGGCATGCGAGCAGAAGGGCAGCCTGGCGGCGATGCTGAGCGCGGTGAAGCTCATCGCCCGGAGCGGATGGGAGCTGCCCGGCGACCTCTATTTCGTCACCAGCACCGCGGGCGAGAGCGGCAAGCACGAATCCCTCGACTACGTGCTGTCGAGCGGCGCCATCGACGCGGGTTGGGGTCTCATCGACGGCCCGCCCGAGATTCAGTTGGGCAACAAGGGCCGCATCGACGTGCGCATCGTCGTCCGCGGCCGCCAGGCCCACAGCAGCCGCCCCTGGGACGGCGTCAACGCGGTGGACGGCGCGGTCAGGGTGCTGGAGAGGCTGGCGCCGCTGATGCCCTATCCCGAGGACAAGAGCCACCCGGAGCTGGGCCGCGTGTCGCTCACGCCCACGGCCATCGAGAGCTTCCCCAAGTCGACCCACACCATTCCCGGCGAGTGCCGCATCAAGATGGATCGGCGCCTGCTGCCGGGTGACGACGCCGACGCCGCGGTCGCCCAGATCGCCGAAGCCATCGGCAGCATCGAGCCCTGTGAGGTGGCGCTGGAGAAGGAAGAGTTCATGTATCCCTGCGAGGTTGGGAAGGACGCCGGCGTGGTGGTGGCGCTGGGCGACGCCATCCGGACCATGCTGGGGCGGGAGCCGGAGTACAGCTTCTCCACCGCGGCCAACGATACCGGACTGCTCAACGTCCGTGGAATCGAGACCGTCAACTACGGCTCCCGCGCCCCACGGTTCCAGCATACGGACAACGACCTGGTCCCCCTCAAGAGTGTCATCGAAGCCGCCAAGGTGTTCATGTTCATGGCGCTGCGGCGCTGACGCAAACCTTCGCCCCGGACTCGATCCGGAATCCGTGGCCACGGGCCGTTTCCCGAGGAGGCAACGACATGCCAATGACCGAAGAGAAGTTCATCGACGTCGACGGGGTCCGGACGCGCTACTTCGAGCAGGGCACGGGAGAGCCGCTGGTGCTGTGGCACGGCAGCCACTTCGGCACCACCGATGCCTGTGACAGCGCCCTGGACTGGGAGCTCAACTTCGACGCGCTCGCCGGGTCGTTCCGGGTGATCGCCGTGGACAAGCTCGGCCAGGGGCATACCGGCAACCCGAAGACCGACGAGGAATATACTCCCGCCGCCGTTGTAGAGCACGCCTACGGGTTCCTCAAGGCCATGGGACTGAAGGATGTTCACCTGTGCGGCCACTCGCGCGGCGGCTACCTGGTGGCCCGGCTCACGCTGCTGCATCCGGAGATCGTCAAGTCCTGCATCATCGTGGACAGCGGGACGCTTTCGCCAGGGCCCTCGCTCACCGAGATGGTCATGGCGGCGAGGCCCGAACCGTACTTGAGCCGGGAGAGCCAGCGGTGGGTGGTGGAGCACTACTCCTACGGCACCGGGCACATCACCGAGGGCTGGATCGACGCAGCCGTGGAGATCTCCGAGCTGCCCAAGTACCAGGAGTCCGTGCGCGCGATGAGCAGCGGGGGGCTGAAGCTGTTCATGCGCAACCTCGTCCTCGACAAGGAGGAGTGTCTCCAGTGGATGCAGGAGGGGCGGCTCAAGACGCCGACCCTGGTGGTGTGGGGCTACAACGACCCGACGGCACAGTACCGGCGGGGTCTCACGCTGTTCGACTACGTCGCCGGCAGCACGGAGAACGCGCAGTTGCACGTCATCAACAAGGCGGGCCACTTCTGCTACCGGGAGCAGCCCGAACAGTTCAATCAGGCCGTGACCGGTTTCATCAGGAGCCTCGGCTAGTGTCGCGTCCGTGAGTTCCTGGCATAAGTCGCGCAGAAATTTTCGTCGTCGGCAAGGTGCGATGACGTGTAGGGGCGACCGGCGGTCGCCCTCCGTGGGCGTGCACCACGCGAGGAAGAGCAACGCAGCCGACGGCGAAAAGGACCAGCGAATTATGGCAGGAACTCACGGGACGCGACACTAGGCCCTCACCCGGCCTTCGGCCACCCTCTCCCAGAGGGAGAGGGGTTGTGTTTGCCTACTCGGACAGACTCCTGGGAGGAGACCGGCCGGAATGGACTACGGCACCGGCAACGCCTAAGCGGGCTGGGTGTTCCGGGACCGTGGAGGAAGAGCGCCATGAAATTGATTGTGATTCTGTCGAGCGTGTTCCTGTTGGTGGCAATGGCCGGGTGCGCCGGCGGCGGTCCGAGGATGGAGGAAGTCGAACTCACCGAGACGCAAAAGCGGTTCAGGGCGAAGACGACCTTCAAGGACGGGGTGGTCGGCATCGAGGTGCGACGCGGAGATGGAAGCACCAGGACGCTGAGCAGTACCATGGACCTCGAGCGGACGTGGGCCCTGTACGGTCCCCTACCGGTCGTGCCGGGAACTGCAAGTCGCGAATGGTTGCTGGCGCAGAATCGCCACGACGGGAGATTTTATGCTTACGCGGTCATAGATTGGGATGTGGAGGATCCAGCCGATTACCTGGCCGTGGGGTGGTGGGCCCACTTCCCCCCGGGGGTTTCGCGGCGCAACCCGGAAGAGGCCGAAACCGGCGTGTTCATTGACGGTCCGGAGATCGATCCGTCGAACCCGCCTGAGATGCCGGTAACCGGCGAAGCCACCTATGCGGGTAGCATTGGCGGTGTCTACCTGTACAATTACGGCAGTGGATGGGGCGAGTTGGACGGGGTGAGCCAGCACACCGAGTTCGGCGCCGTCATCGAGCTCCGGGCCAACTTCGCCGACGGCACCATTCAGGGTTGCATCGGGTGTACGGAGGACATCAGGATTCAGCCGGGTCAATACCTGTATCCCCTCGTGACTTGGTGGACCCCGGACCCTGTTGCATTGCCCACGGACTACGAGCTGCGCCTCGGCCCGACGCGTTTCAACCCGGATGGCACTTTCGAGAACACCGACGTGACGGTGACGCATCCCGAGCGGGACGTCACGGATACGAACGGGGTGTGGGCCGGACAGTTCTCCAACGTCCCGGACCCGGACGGCAATCCCCGCCGGGTCGTCGGATTGAGCGATGTCGGTTTCAGCGAAGCCGACGGCAGCAGCGGGAGCTTCGTGGGGGTATTCTCCGCTCTGACACCGGCAACCCTCGGACCCGCGGAGGGCGAGACGCCTTGAACCGCATCCTGGTGTCCTGCCCCACGGGACACCAGGCCCTCACCCGGCCTTCGGCCACCCTCTCCCCAGAGGGAGAGGGGCTATAGTGGCTCTGTCTCCCGCTCCCCTTGGGAGAGGGTCGGGGTGAGGGCCTCCTAGATCCTAGAGTTGCAACGGAACGGCTTCCTTGAGCGAAATTCCCCGGACGGTTACCTTGGCCCGGTAGGGATAGATCTCGACGCCGGCCCTGGCCGCGCGCCGCAGCCAGCGCCCGTATTCCACGTCGATCTCGTCGGCGGGCCTGAAGGAGGGGCAGGGTCCCCGCTGAATCACGAACAAAAGCACGGCGCGGTGGCCCTGCCGCCGCAGCCGTATCAGCTCCTTCAGGTGCTTGGTGCCGCGCTCGCTGACGGCGTCCGGGAAGGTGGCGACGTGGTCCACCACCAGCGTGACGTTCTTCACCTCCACAAAGCACTGCTGTCCCGGGTTTTCGAGGAGAAAGTCCAGGCGCGACCCCGACCGTGTCGGCACTTCGGCCCGGAGGCGCTCGTAACCCTGCAGCTCCTTGACGACGCCGGTTTCGATTCCTTCCCGCGCCAGCCGGTTGGCCGCCAGCGTATTGATCCCCACCAGCGTCCGGCCCACCCGGATCAGCTCCCAGGTATAGGCGAGCTTTCGGCCCTTGCCGCTCTGGTCGGAGAGATAGACCCGGCTGCCGGACTCGTTGCAGCCCAGCATGCTGCCGGTGTTGGTGCAGTGCGCGGTCACCAGCGTGCCGTCGTCGAGACGGACGTCGGCGAGAAAGCGCTTGTAGCGCTTGATGAGGCTTCCGGGAATGAGCGGAGCGGAGAAACGCATGACAGCGGCAGCCCTCACCCGGACTCTCTCCCAGAGGGAGAGGGGGTCAAATCAGCCCTCTCCCTCCGGGAGAGGGTGGCCGAAGGCCGGGTGAGGGCGACCGCGCATTAGAGGCATTGCTTCGCGGCGCGGCGCAGCAGCACGCCGATGAGGTGGCGCTTGTATTCGGCGCTGCCTTCCCGGTCGTCGGTCAGAGCGGCTTCGTCGGCGAGGGCGCCGGCGGCCTCCTGAAGCCGCTGTTCCAGCGAATCCGCGGGGCCGGCGATGAGGCTTTCCGCGGCCTCCGAGCGGCACGGCGTGGGGCTAACGCAGCCCACCGCGCAGCGGGCTTCGCGGATCTCGCCGTCGTCCAGTTCCAGGGAAAGCGCCAGCCCGAGCAACGGCCGCTCGTGGACCTGGAACTTGAGGTAGGCGTTGCGGTGCGACGGTCCCGGCAACGGCACGTCGACGCCGGTCAGGACCTCGTCCCGGGCGAGGGAGTTCTCGTAGGCGCCGGCGAGAAGCTCGTCTATGGCGAGACTCCGCTCGCCCGACTTTCCCTGCGCCTGCGCGGTGCCGCCCAGTGCCAGCAGCAGCGTGGCGGGATCGGAGTGAGGCTCGGCGAAGCACAGGTTCCCGCCCAGGGTGCCGGTGGCGCGCACGCGGACGTTGGCGACGTTGGCTTCCATCTCGGACATCACCGGCAAGAGCTCCCGGACCACGGCGGACCGCTCGATGTCCCGGTGGGTGGCGCCGGCGCCGATGTGCAGGTGGGAATCACGGCGCTCGATGCCGTCGAGGCCCGCCACGGCCTTGATGTCGACCAGGTGCTCGTAGCGCAGCAGGTCGTGCCGCATGGCCAGCAGCAGCTCGGTGCCGCCGGCGTACAGGGTGCCGTTGTCACCGTAGTGCTCGAGCATCTCCGCGGCCTCGCCGAGATCGGCCGGCCGGTGGATGGCGAAGCGTCTGAGCGGCATCATGACTCGTTCTCTCCCCGGGCGGCTCGGGCTTCCCGGATGGCGCGCCAGACCTTCTCCGGGGTGAGCGGCGCCCGGCGCACCCGGGCGCCGGTGGCGCTGTATACCGCGTTGGCGATGTTGGCCGGCAGCGAGTTGAGGGAGGCCTCGCCGCCGCCCTTGGCGCCGTAGGGTCCCACCCCGTCGCGGTTCTGCACCAGCTCCAGCTTCACCGTCCGCGGCATGTCGGAGAAGCGGGGCAGGCGGTACTCCAGCAGGTTGCCGTTGAGGAGTTGGTTGCGGTCGAACTCGAGCTCCTCGAACATGCCGATGCCCATGCCGGTGGTGGCGGCGCCGATGTCCTGGCCCTCGGCCAGGGCGGGGTTGATGGCCAGCCCCACGTCGCCGGCGGTGCCGAGCTTCTCCATCGTGACCTTGCCGGTCTCCTCGTCCACGGACACCTCGATGCCGGTGGAGGCGGCCTCCCAGAACACCGGCAACTGGGCGAAATCCCCGTCCTTGCGGATGTAGGCGCGGCCGATGACCTCGCCGTCCGGGAGCCTGTAGTAGCGGGTCAGCACCTCGGACCAGTTGAGCCGCGCCTCGCCGCAGGTGATGCCGCCGCGGACCGTTTGAACCTCGGACTCCTGCACTCCCAGCACGTCGGCGGCCATGCGGACCATCTGCTCCATGGCCTCGCGGCTGGCCTCCTGCACCGCCCGTCCCATGAGGGTGGTGGTGCGGCTGGCGCCGGTGGAACGGTCGTAGGGGGTGATGGCGGTATCCGAGGAAACCACCCGGACCAGGTCGAAGGGGACTCCAAGTTCCTCGGCGACGATTTGCGGCAGCACGGTGTGGCTGCCCTGGCCCAGCTCGGTGCTGCCGATCATCAGTGACGCCGAGCCGTCGGCGTGCACGCGCACGGCCGTGGAGGTGAGCGGATAGGCGCCGGCGTCGCTGGCGGAGCAGCCGATGCTGCGTCCGTGGCCGCTGGGCAGCGGATCCTTCCAGCCGATATTGTCGGCGACGATCTTCAGGTCCTGCGTGAGGGTGCCGTCGAAGGGGCGCATGCCCGGGAAGAACTCCTGCCTGGGCCGCGCCGCGTTGTGCACGCGGAACTCATAGGGGTCCATGCCGATCTTCGCCGCCAACTCGTCGATCTGGGACTCGCCGGCCATGGTCACCTGGGCGCAGCCGAAGCCCCGGAAGGAGCTGGCCGGCACCGTGTTGGTGTAGACCATCTGGTTGTCGATCCGGACGTTGGGGATGGCGTAGGGGCCGACGCAGCGGTTGGAAGACTTCTCGCATACCAGCGGGCTGTTCTCGGCGTAGGCGCCGGTGTTCATGTAGATCTTCGCCTGGCGCGCGATGATCTTGCCGTCGGCGTCCACCGCGGTGCGCATCCATGTGAGCGCGTCGTCGCCGCGGGTGGTGAGCATGGCCTCTTCCACGCTGAGCTGCAGCTTCACCGGGCGCCGCGCCTTCCACGCGCACGCCGATACCAGCGGCTCGATCTTGGTGTAGGACTTGCTGCCGTAGCCGCCGCCCACGAACGGCACGATCAGGCGGATCTGGCTCACCGGCATGTCGAAGATGGTCTTGAGGTCGTGGCGCACCATGAAGGGGTGCTGGGCCGAGGAGTAGATGGTGACCCCTTGGTCGCCCACCTCGGCGATGGCCACGTAGGGCTCCATGGCGTAGGCGTAGGCCATGGGGAAGTAGTACTCGCCCTCCACCACCGCCGCCGCCCTGGCGAACGCCTCGTCCACGTCGCCCCACTTGATGTGGTGCTCCTGGCACAGGTTGGTGCCCCGCCCCGCGGTGACCTCGCCCTCGAAACCGCGCAGGGCGCCGGCCTCGAACTGGCGCTGGTGCAGCAGGGGTGCGGACGCGTCCATCGCCTCCTGGGACTCCATCACCGCCGGCAGCTCCTCGTATTCGACGTGGATGAATTCCAGCGCCTCGTAGGCGGTGATCTCGTCCTCGGCGATGACCGCGGCCACGGGCTCGCCGGCATAGCGCACCTTGTCGATGGCCACCAGCGGGTGGTCCTTGACGGCGTGGCCGAAGTAGGGGTTCAGCCCCTCCAGGTCGTCGCCCCGCAGCACGTTGTAGACGCCGGGATGGGCCTCGGCCTTCGACGTGTCCATGGAGACGATGCGGGCGTGGGCGTAGGGGCTCCGCAGCACCTTGGCATAGGCCATGCCCGGGAGCTTGACGTCGCTCACGTAGAGCGCCCGGCCCGACACCTTGGCGCGGCCGTCGCGGCGCGGCACCGAGCGGTTGACCACCTCGAAGTCGCGGCCCTTGTCGTCGCTCATCCGCGCGCCTCCTTCATCACCGCCGCCGCCTTGCGGATCGCCTTCAGGATCGGCACGTATCCGGTGCAGCGGCAGAGGTTGCCGTCCATGTGGTGGATGATCTCGTCGTCGCTGGGGTCGGGGTTTTCGTCGAGCAGCGCCTTGGCGGACAGGATCATGCCCGGAGTGCAAAAGCCGCACTGGAACGCGAACTCGTCGATGAAGCACTGCTGGATGGGGTGGAGCGTGCGGTCGTGGCTCTCGAGGCCCTCGATGGTGGTGACTTGGCGTCCCTGGGCCTCGTAGGCCAGGTAGGTGCAGGAGCTGACCGGCAGGCCGTCCACCAACACCGTGCACGCTCCGCACACCTGCACCTCGCACGAGATCTTGGTGCCGGTGAGGTTCAGGCGGCCTCGGAGGACCTCCGAAAGGGTCTGCTGCGGCTCGCACTCCACGGCCACGTCCTTGCCGTTGAGCTCGAGGCGCAGCTCCACGAGGGTTGGTTTGGCGCTAGACATAATGCGGTATGATCTCCTCCGACCAGAGCAGCATCTCCTTGTACATGGTGTCCATGTCCGGGTAGATGAGCTTCAACTCGAAGTGCTCCACGCCGGCCTCGATGAACTCGTCGATGCGCCGGCGCACGTCGTCCACCGAGCCGATGATGTGGCGGTCGAGGGCGAACTGGATGTTGTCCACGTCGCGCTCATAGGTGTGGGAGCTCTCGCGGATGGTGGGCAGCGCCAAGGTCATGGCCTCGTCGCGGGTGCGGGCGATGGCCGCCAGCTTCTCCACCGCGATCTTGATGCCGGCGGGGTCCCGGCCGGCGTCCTCCGCCGCCTTTCTGAGGATGTCGGCGCCCCGGGCCATCTCCTTGGGCGACAGCCACCCGGGGATCCAGCCCTCGCCGTAGCGGCCGGCCCGCACCGCGGCCTGGTCCATCCAGCCGCCCACCCACACCGGAGGATGCGGCTTCTGGACCGGCTTCGGGTGGATCTCGGCGTTGTCGAACTTGAGGTACTTGCCCTCGTAGGAGGCCATGGGCTCGGTCCAGATGGCCTTCATGGCCTCGATGTACTCGTCGGTGCGATTGCCGCGGCCCTTGATGGGCACCTCGAACACGTCGAACTCGCTGGAGTCGCGGGTGGCCTTGGAGCCGAGCCCCACGCCCACCAGCAGCCGTCCGTCGCACAGATGGTCCAGGGTGGCGCACTGCTTGGCGGCGTAGATGGGGTTGCGCAGAGGCATCACCAGGCAGGCCACGCCGATCTGGATGTTCTTCGTCTTGGCCGCCAGGTAGGACATGGTGGTCATGCACTCGAAGAAGTTGGCCTCCTGTGCGTCGTCGAGGGCTTCGGCGGCTCCGGACGAGATGTGGTGCCGGTGCATCTCCGAGCTCCACACCACGTGGTCGTGGAGCCAGATGGTGTCGAAGCCCAGCTCCTCGGAGTTCTGCGCGGCCTTGACGATGTTCTCCTTGCTGGAGAGCGGTCCCGAGTTGGGCACCCGGATGCCGAATTCGAATTTACCCATGATTCTTCGTGCTCCTCGTCGTGTGGCGCAGGCAGGGTTCAGACCAAGCCCGCGCCTTGGGCGTTGGCGGTCGCAGAGGGTGACCGCCGGTCACCCCTACGGTTCCGTGATGCCGACGCGGTCGTACTTCAGGTGGCGGTTGTACCAGTCCACCACTTCGCCGGCGATCTGGTCGAAGTAGTCGTTGTAGACCCCGTAGTGGGTGGTCTTCTTCAGCATGACCAGCTTCTTGGGCTCTCCGGCCTTCTCGTACATGCGGACGGAATGCTCCTCGGGCGTGGTGGCGTCGTATTCCACGGCGACGAACAGCACGCCGCGCGGCGAGATCTTGTGGACCACGTCCTCCGGGGCGTAGTCCAGGATCGCGTCGGCGCACTGAAGCGGCATCTGGTTGGGGATCTTGGATGCCACCTCTTTCTTGATGTTGGTGGTCTTGCGCTCCGGTGTCTGGACCATGATCTCTTCCCGCGCCGCCACCAGTTCACCGGAACCGTTCAGCACCCGCTGCCGGCGGTCTTCCTCGATGCGCTTGAGGTAGTCGATCCACTCGTACTCGCGGCGCATGGAATGAAGCCAGTCGCGGCCGTTGCAGACGCCGAGGTAGCACACCACGGCCTTGACCCGGTCATCGGTGCCGCCCACCAGCACGGCGTTGCCGCCGCCGGTGCCGCCGGACCCGTAGGTGGCGATGCGGTCGGAGTCCACGTCGTCGCGGGTCTCCATGTAGGTGATGGCGTTGCGGATGTCCTCCGCCTGCCAGGGAGGCATGACCCAGCCCTTCTGCGGGCCCTCGCTCTGCCCCCAGCCGCGGTAGTCGAAGCACAGGCAGGCGTACCCCGCTTCGCACAGCCGCTCGAACATCATGATGTAGTGCTTGGCGTCCTTGAGCCCCAGGAAGCCCGGGCCCTGGACGATTCCGGGCCAGGGCTTGCCCGCGTCTCCGTCCGGCAGATAGACCGTGCCGTGAACCTTGTAGCCTTCGCTATAGAATGTGACGTCCTCTGTTTGCATGTGGTTCTCCCGTAGCCGCCGTCCGGTCTGCGCTGCAACCAGTGCCGGCGGTACGACCTCCGGTAGGGGCGACCGGCCGGTCGCCCCTACATGCCTCGTCCGGCAGCCCGGTCGGTCTCCTAGGCGCGCACCGCCGGCAGCACTTCCTTGCCCAGCAGCTCGATCTGCTCGTACCAGTCTTCGTAGCGGAACCGGAGGTCGTAGACGATGTGGTCGAGGCCGCCCTCCTCGTAACGCTGAGTATCGCGAACGATGTCCTCGGGCGTGCCGGCCAGCAGCAGCCCCTCGATGTCCTTGAGCTCGGAGAAGGTCCCGGACGCGGGCTTGACCCAGGTGGGCTTCTTGTTGCCCTCGTTGATGAGCCCGGGGGCGTTGACCTTGCTCACCGCGGTGTCCTGGTCCTTGGCGATGCTGGTGATGGGGATGGCCCCGGTGGTGACCATGGGCTTGCCGGCCTCGTCGCAGAGCTTGTGCAGGTACTTGATGCACTTGTGGAACGTCGCCAGCGGGATCCGCCCGGGCATCCACCCGTCGCAGTAGTCCACCGCGCGCCGGCACGACGCCGGGGTGCCGCCGCCGTACCAGATGGGGATGGGGGCCAAGGGCGTGGGCTTCAGCTCGACGTCCGTGAATGAGTAGTACTCGTCCTCGTAGTCGACCTTCTCCCCGGCCCACAGCCGCCGTACGAGGTTGGAGTTCACCTTGGCCATGTTGAAGCGGTCGTCGCGGGTGTTCTTGAGCCCCGCCGCGGCGAACTCGTGCTGAAACGTTCCCGCGCCGATGCCCATGATCACCTTGCCGTCGGCCAGCACGCTCAGGGCCGCCATGCACTGGGCGAGGTGGATCGGGTGCCGGTGGGAGATCATCGTTCCCGTGCCCAGGATCAGCTTCTTGCAAACCGACGAGATCGCCGACAGGATGGCGACGCACTCGATATGGGTGTTGTCCGTGCCCTCCATGCCGTGGGGCTCGAAGACCAGGTGGTCGCGGACCCAGACGGAGTCAAAACCCAACGACTCGGCCAGCTTCGATCCTTCAATGCACTTTTCCGCCGATCCCTGATCCCCGAAATGGGGCAACAACAGTCCGAACTTCAGATTGGTCGCCATTCTCTAACCTCCTTGCGGTTTCTTGTGATCGTTGACTCGAAAGAATACCCGCCCGGCGCTGCCGCCGGGACGCGGCTCTACTTGTTCCAAGTGCTCGAAATGACGCCGTTAGGCGTCATTTCCGTGGGATTTCATGAACGGATGGTCGGCCCGGCGGGAGCATTTGTTGGACCGCACCACGGCATTGACGTTCCGCATGACCTTCCGAGCGAGCCTCCTATATAGACTCCGCCCGCGACGACTGTCAAGCGCGGTCCAAGCCCTCGGGACACTGAAGGAGGCCCCGGATGGAGGTCCCGGACCGCCACGGGAAGCGCCCTCGAAACGCCGGCTCAGCGGTCTTCGGCGGGCTTGCGGGCCGTAGTGCCGGCGGGACGCTGGCGGCGCATCAACGCGGAGCGCGCGTTGCCCCGGTAAGTGCGGCTCACCGGCACCCGGTGACCGCCGGTGAGTTGCAGCAACGTACGCTGGTTTTCTCTTATCCAACCTTCGACGTGAGGGTAGGCGACCCAATAGGAACGGTGGACCCGAAGTCCCCGATCACCGAGTTCGGCGACGGCATCGGCGAAGCGCATCAGTATGGCGCAGCGGCCGAGGGTGGTGACAACCTCCACGTAGTGGTCGCTCATCTTGAGATAGATGATGTCATGGCCGACCTTCCCGGGCAGGCGGTCCAGGAATTTGGCGGGCGGTTCGGCGGTTTGAGGGCGGGTGCCGCCGACGCCCGCGGCGCTCGCGTCGGGAGCCGGGGTTGAACCGGGCTTCGCGTCCGTGGCCGTTTCCGGGCTGCCGGAGGGGTCGTGCCTGACGCGTTGGCTCAACAGGTAGTGGATCACGGCGGTGCACGATACCACCGACAGCGCCATGAACAGGTAGACCATGCCGAAACCATAGGAGCGAAGGTTGGTACGAAAGAGCGTGTCGACGCCGTATATGGCCGTGGCGCAGGCCGGGGTGGCTACGAACGTGGTCCCGACGACCGCCAGCGCGATGTGAAGGGGAGACCGGAAACGCGTCAGGTAGAGCGTCACGACGTACTCGGCGTGACACAGGGGAGCACACAAGGCCGCGGCCAGGGCCAAATAGGCAAGGCGCTGGTCCCAGGGCAGCTCATTGGCGCCAAGGGGACAAATGGCGGCATAGGCGCCCAGGTACAGCCCGACCACGATCAGCGTCCTCCGGAGAAGGTAGGGGCTTAGTGCTTCGCGGTACGCGAGTCGCCACTGCCGTGCACGGACCCCAGTTAAATCGCGGTCACGAACTGATGGAGAAATGGTGCCCTCCATGGGTGTCATCGCGGTTGTTGCGTGAACTTGATCGTTCCGGACAGGTAGAAGGGACTGCGGCAGCAACCTCTATTGGCGGCGGATTTTGTCGGTTTTGTACGAGCAGTCAAATATCGTATTGGAAGCGGGCGGTGATGTCAACCGAAGCTCCGCGTTCCTTGTGGTCGCGTTGGAATTCGTCTAATAAGGCTCAAGCAAGCCAGCGTGCGACGTGTACCGGACGGCCCGGCGGAGGAATCGAGATGAGTGATTTTTACAGTGAATGGCTGAGCACGACCCAACGGAACGAGGAGTTCGTGGAGAACGCGCCCCGGGTGGCGCGCCACAAGGAGTTCGACTGGGTCAAGACACGCCAGGATGCCAGGGCGGCGCTGATGATCGCGCCCGAGCTGGGCTTTCCCACCGGCGGCAGCATGATGATGCGCGCCGAGATTCCCGTGGGCTGGCATACCGGGCGCCACAGCCACGGCGAGGAAGCCATCTACGTCGAGAGCGGCACCGGCTTCATGGTCCTGGACGGCAAGCGCTACGACTTCGGTCCGGGCACCGTCCTGCACGTACCCTACCGCTCCGAGCACCAGTTGTTCAATGACGGCGATGTCCCGGTGGGTTATATTTCCGGCTTGGCCTGGCACCTGGAGGCGTCGCTCTACATGGGCCGCATGGACCAGTTCGACGACTGCGGCGCCAACGACGCCGCGGCGCTGGGGGCCATCGGGCCGGAGGAGTCCCAGTACTGGCAGGAGGACGGCCGGCGCATCTCCATGCACCAGGACCAGCACGAGCTCTCGGCCGAGTCCAAGCACGGCGCCACCTATTTCCTCATGGGCCGCAGCGGCAACCGCAACGGCTTCAAGGCCACCGCCGCGGCCATCAGCTCCATCTTCGTGGAGCTGCCGCGCTCCAAGAGCCACAGCCACGCCCATCCGGAGGCGTACCTCTACGCGCTCCAGGGGGCAGGGTACTCGGAGATCGGCGGCAAGCAGTACACCTGGGAGCAGGGCGACGCGGTCCACGTCCCCCCCGGCATGATGCACCACCAGCACTTCAACCCCAGCGACGGCGAGACCCGGGAGCTCCGCTTCGAGTTCGGCATCCGCTACTGGCTGGTGGACCAGTGGAAGGGCTACACCACCATCGACAAGCACCTGAAGGCCATGTCGATGGACGAGGACGACGAGGACAAGTAGAGGGTCGCCCTCACCCCAACCCTCTCCCAGAGGGAGAGGGCTGATATGGCCCCCTCTCCCCTTGGGAGAGGGTTGGGGTGAGGGAGCCACCCACGGCGACGCGTGCGGCCGCGCCTACTCCCGTATCCCCGCCAGGTCCAGCAGAAACGCGTACTCCAGGGCGATCTCGCGGTAGCGCTTGAAGCGTCCGGATGCGCCCCCGTGTCCCGCCTCCATATTCGTTTTCAACAGCAGCCGGTTGCGGTCGGTCTTGGTCGCCCGTAGCTTCGCCACCCACTTGGCCGGCTCCCAGTACTGCACCTGGGAATCGTGCAGGCCGGTGGTCACCAGCATGTGCGGGTAGTCCTTCGCCGCGACGTTGTCGTAGGGCGAGTACGACAGCATGTAGTCGTAGTACCCCCGGTCGTTGGGGTTGCCCCACTCGTCGTACTCGCCGGTGGTCAGCGGAATGTCCGGGTCGAGCATGGTGGTGACGATGTCGACGAACGGTACCTGCGCCACCACTCCCTTGAACAACTCCGGACGCAGGTTCACCACCGCGCCCATCAGCAGGCCGCCGGCGCTGCCGCCCATGGCGAACAGCCGCTCCGGGGAGGTGTAGTGCTGCTCCACCAGGTGCTCGGCGCAGGCGATGAAATCGGTGAAGGTGTTCTTCTTCTTCAGCAGCTTGCCGTCCTCGTACCATGCCCGCCCCATTTCCTCGCCGCCCCGGACGTGGGCGATGGCGAACACGAAGCCCCGGTCCAGCAGGCTCACCCGCGCGGAGCCGAAGGCGGGGTCGAGGCTGTGGCCGTAGGAGCCGTAGCCGTAGAGCAGCAGCGGACTGCGGCTGTCCCGTTCCATTCCCTTGCGGTACACCAGCGATATGGGGATGCGGACCCCGTCCGGAGCGGCGGCGTGAAGCCGTTCCGTCCGGTAGTCGGCCGATTCGAAGCCTCCCAGCACCTCCTCCTGCTTGAGCAGGGTCTTCTCGCGGGTCACCATGTCGTAGTCGTAGATGGAGCTGGGCGTGGTCATGGAGGTGTAGCCGTACCGCAGCACCGTGGTGTTGAAATCCAGGTTGACGTTCGTGCGCGCGAGGTACGCGGGTTCGCCGAACTCGAGGTAGTGTTCGGCCGAGCCGTCCCACGGCATGACCCGGAGCTGCACGAGCCCGTCCCGTCGCTCCTCCAGCACCAGGTGGTCGCGGAACACCTCGAAGCCCTCCAGCAGCACGTCGGGGCGGTGCGGGATGACTTCCTCCCAGTGCTCCTTGCCGGTCCGGTCCAGGGGCGTCGACACGAGCCGGAAGTTCCGGGCCTCGTGGTTGGTGTGGATGAAGAAGCGGTCCTCGAAGTGGTCCACGGCGTGCTCGTGTCCTCGTTCCCGTGCAAGGAAGACCGTGAACGGACCAGCAGGATCACCGGCCTCGAGATAGCGGTACTCGCTGGTCAGGGTCTGGGAAGAGACGATCATCAGGTACCGCTTGGACTTGGTCTTGAACACGTGGGCCGAGAAGGTGTCGTCGGCCTCCTCGTAGACGAGCACGTCCTCCGCGGGATCCGTTCCCAGCACATGGCGGTAGATGCGGTGCGAGCGCAGGGTCTCGGGGTCCTGCTTGGCGTAGAAGAGGGTGCGGTTGTCGTTGGCCCA
The DNA here is from genome assembly GCA_965204505.1 of uncultured Binatia bacterium (SeqCode). Classification (GTDB taxonomy): domain Bacteria; phylum Desulfobacterota; class Binatia; order UBA9968; family JAJDTQ01; genus JAJDTQ01. The sequence goes on along the minus strand of CBDBFB010000003.1, from coordinate 476,784 downwards.
GGTGATGTTGCTGGTCACCTCGGGGATGGCGTCGGGCAGCGTCTCGCCGGTGACGAGGTTCTTGAAGCGGATGGTGTAGATGCGCCGCCCCTGCGTATCCTCGGTGTACGCCAGCAGGTCTTGCCCGGAGCTCACCGCGAGCCTCCCCGCCGCGAAGAACTCGTGCCCCTCGGCCAGGACGTTGACGTCGAGCATCAGCTCTTCCGGGTTCTCCAGGGAATCGCGCTTGCGGGCGTAGAGAGGATATTCGCCGCCTTCCTCGTAGCGGGTGTAGTAGAAGTAGTCGTCCCGCCGGTACGGCACCGACATGTCGGTCTGCTTGATGCGACCCTTGATCTCCTCGAACAGGGCTTCTTCCAGCGCCTCGACGTGGGCCATGGCGTCCTTGGTGTGCCGGTTCTCTGCCTCCAGGTAGGCCACGGTGTCGGGGTTGTCCCGTTCGCGCAGCCAGTAGTAGTCGTCGGTCCGCGCATGGCCGTGGTGCTCGAGTGCGTGCGGGACCGCATTGGCCATCGGGGGTCTTTTTTGGCTGGTTTCCATGCGCTCACCTTAGCAAAATTCCACGCCTTGGCCACGCTCGCATTCTCGCGCCAAACTCGATAGCCTGTGCCCATTCCTTCCGGGAAAGGAGTTCGACATGGCGACCAAGGCAGTCATGGAGTTCAAGGTCCATCCTTATGTCCAGTTCATGAGCGACCGCTTCGGCGCCTACGACCGCTGGATCGAATCGGAAGGACTGCCGGTGGTGAGCGGCTCCCACGTCCAGGACGTGCGCACCCTGGAGCTGGGGGACTGGCCGCGCAGGGGCGGCAAGGGCGCCTACCTGTCGTTCTCGGACCAGCGCGTGGCGGACGGCTATGTCTGCGAGATCGCCGCCGGCGCGAGCCTCGCGCCCCAGCGGCACCTGTTCGAGGAGATCGTGCTCATCGCCGAGGGCCGGGGCGCCACCACCGTGTGGTACGACGAGGCCCGGAAGCGGACCTTCGAGTGGGAAGCCGGCAGCCTTTTCGCGATCCCGCTGAACGCCTGGCACCAGCACTTCAACACCGGTCCCGAGCCCTGCCGCTTCGTGGCGTTGCACGCCCCCACCGCGGTGCAGGGCGAGGAGCGCGGCGTGGAGCAGATCGAGTTCGAGGACGAGGACAAGGTCCTGCGTCAGATGTACGAGGACGAGTGCGCGCGCAACGGCGTCGCGGCTCAGATGTGAGGAAGTGTCTCGCCGACAACGAAGGGGGCTGAACCCATGATTCCGCAACACGATTCCTTTTACGACGTGTTCTCCAGGGCCGCGAAGCTCGACATCCGCTGGCCCGGCGATGCCCGCATCGCGGTGGCGCTGGCCGGCAACCTCGAAGCGTGGACCGAGACCCCCGACCCCAAGCTGCGGCGTTCGCGCCACGTGGGCGGCTCGAACCCGCTGACCGAGGACGTCCGTTGCCCGTACGACTTCCGCACCGCCAGCGAGAACGACTACGGCGGCCGCACCGGCGTGTGGCGCATTCTGCGCATCCTCGAGAAGTACGGCGTCAAGGCATCCTTCAACACCAACGCGCTCTGCGCCCTGCGTTATCCGGAGGCGGTGAAGAAGGTCCACGAGGACGGTCACGAGGTCGTGGCCCACAGCTACGCCGAGGACGTGCAACTGGTGCTGCTCTCCCGGGACGAGGAACGGGAGGAGATACGCGCCTGCGTGAAGACCTTCGAGGATCTCGTGGGCGTCCGCCCGTCCGGCTGGCTGTCGTCCGGCATGCGCCACACCGAGAACACCCTCGAGCTCCTGGCCGAAGAGGGTTTCACCTGGCACGGCGACGCGGTCAACGACGACGTCCCCTACCTCGTGGAAGCGGCCGGCAAGACCATGGTCGTGATCCCCTACAAGAACGCCATCAGCGGACTGAACGACACCGGCATGTACCGCCGCGGCAAGAGCGCCAGCGACCTCCTGCAGGCGTTCCGGGACGAGTTCGACATCCTCTACGAGGAGTCGGCCACCCATCCCAAGATGCTGACCCTGGCCATGCACTGCCAGATGGCTTTCCCGGCCACCGGCAAGCTCTACGACGAGGCCATCCGCTACGCCAAGTCGTTTCCGGACGTGTGGTTCGCCCGGCGCGACGAGATCGCGCGGTGGATCCTGAAGAACTACACCGGCTAGGCCCCTGCTCTGAGGTGGACTCCCGTAGGGGCGACCGGCCGGTCGCCCCTACCCGCAACGATTTGACTACCGAGACAGGGCGGAGGACGCCATGGAAGAACAGAGCATCGAGCAGGAAAGCGCCTACCAGCGGTGGCTGAAGATGGAAGGCCTGCCGGTCATCCGCGACTACTACATCGAGGACGTCCGGGCGGTGCCGCTGGAGCCCTGGGAGCGCCGCGGCGGCTCCGGGATCTACCTCAACCTCATCGGCACCGGGGACATGAACGACGCGTACATCTGCGAGATCCCGCCGGGCAAGAGCCTCCACCCCGAGCGCTACCTGTTCGAAGAGATGATCTACGTGGCCAGCGGCAGGGGGGCCACGACCATATGGCAGGAGGGCGGAAGGAAGCAGACCTTCGAGTGGCAGGCGGGGAGCCTGTTCTCGCCGCCCCTCAATACCTGGCGGCAGCACTTCAACGGCAGCGGCGATACTCCGGCGCGCCTTTTCTCGGTGACCAGCGCGCCGCTGGTCCTGAACCTGTTCCACAACCACGAGTTCGTCTTCAACAACGGTTTCGCCTTCACCGACCGCTTCGATTCCCAGGACCAATACTTCTCGGGACAGGGCAAGTCCTACAGCGGCCGCGTCTGGGAGACCAACTTCGTGCCCGACGTGCGCGGCTCCGTGCTGAAGGAATGGAAGGAACGCGGCGCCGGCGGCCGCAACATCATGTTCGAGCTGTCCGACAACACCATGTGCTCGCACATCTCCGAGTTCCCGGTGGGCACCTACAAGAAGGCGCACCGCCACGGCCCTGGCGCCCACGTGGTCATCATCGGCGGCACCGGCTACTCGCTCATGTGGCCGGAGGGGTCGCCGATCCAGCGGTTCGACTGGCACGAGGGGAGCGTCATCGTCCCCCCGGAGATGTGGTTCCACCAGCACTTCAACGCCGGCACCACGCCCGCCCGCTACCTCGCGCTGCGCTGGGGCAGCAAGAAACACCGCTTCCGCAAGCGCTACGGCATCGACAAGAGCGTCAAGGAAGGCGGCGACCAAATCGAGTACCAGGACGAGGACCCCTGCGTCCGGGAAATGTTCGAGCTGGCGCTGGCCGGGCACGGCCTGGAGAGCCGGATGGCTCCCGCCTACGAGGCGGCGCTGGCCTGAGACCGCAGGCAGGCTGTTCGGCCGTCAAAACGGAAAGGAGCGGTCATGAGCGAGAACGCGCCCAGGAAGGCCCGCGCCATGGGCATCAACCATGTGGTGCTGGAGGTGGGGGATCTGGATCAGGCGCTGGAGTTCTACGGCGCCATCTTCGACTTCACCCTGCGCGGCCGGAGCGACCACAACGCCTTCATCGACCTCGGCGACCAGTTCATCCAGTTGAGTCTCGGCAAGACCCAGGAGGCCGACGGTAAGCGTCACTTCGGCTTCGTGGTGGACGACCGCGCCCCGGTGCGGGAGGCCCTGGACCGTCTGGGCGTCGAACCCCTGGACCAGCGGCTCAACTTCCGCGACCCGTGGGGCAACCGTATCGAGGTGGTGCCCTACGACGACGTCCAGTTCTCCAAGGCGCCCAACGTGCTCACCGGCATGGGTCTCGCGAGTTTGAGGAAGACGCCGGACGCCGTGGAGCAGTTGACGAAGAAGGGGATGGCGCCGGACTAGCCCCTCACCCGGCCTTCGGCCACCCTCTCCCAGAGGGCGAGGGGCTATATTGGCTCTGGCCCCCTCTCCCTCTGGGAGAGGGGGGGTGAGGGCTCCTAGGTCGGCGCGTCGGAGAATATCGGCGGGATGATCTCCGGTAGGGGCGACCGGCCGGTCGCCCCTACACGCCCATATCCAGCCTCGGTAGCTGCCTGGCGGCGCCGGATCAGGCCTTCGGCTTCTTGAAGCCTGTCAGGATCTGAAGATATTCCTTGATCTTCGGCGGCATGTTGTTGATGGAGTGCAACGCATCCGCAATGTCCTGGGGAGAGACGTAAGCGATGTTGAGCTTGGCCTTCTTCGTCTCCGCCAGAAAGGCCGGGTCTCCCATCACCGCCTTGTAAGCCTTCCGAATGATAGCGACGCGGTCCTTGGGCGTGCCCGGCGGCAGCGTGTAGACCCGCGTGATCTGGTTCTGCCCGTTCCAGGCGTTGAAGGCCGCGAGATTCTCGCCCTTGAGGACGTCCGAGAAGAGCGGGATGTCCTTCACCTCGGGGTCCTGGAAGCGCCTGGTCGTGATGAAGGGGATCATCCTTTTGTCCGGCGGTGCGTCGAGCATGCCCCGGGCCGTGACCCTCATGGACTCCCAGGTCCAGCACGCGCCGTCGACCTCGCCCGACTCCATGGCGAGCCGTATCTTGGCCGTGCCGCCGTATCCCGGGATGGCCTTGAACTTGGTGCCCAACTCCTTGTTGAGGAACAGGAAGGGGTCGGTGGTGTTTCCGGGGGCGCGGGTGCCGCCCATGGTGACCTCCCGGCCCGACTTGACCACGTCGTCCAGCGTCTTGAGTCCGGAGGCCGCCATGAGGGCGCAGGTCACGGAGTCGGCCGTCGGCGTCCCTATGTACTCGTACTTGGCCGGCTCGATCCGCACTTTCTTGTCGCCCATGGCCTTGGCGAAGATCAGCGCCGGACTCCAAACTCCCATGGTCCTGCCGTCGGGCTTGGCGCGCTTGAAGATGTAGTTGGCGGTGATCAGGCTCCCCGCTCCCGGCATGTTCTGAACCACCGGCGTCGGATTTCCGGGAATGTACTTGCCGATGTAGCGGGCGATGTAGCGCGTGTAGGTGTCGTAACCGCCGCCCGGCGAGAAGCCCACCAGCATCCTTATCGTCTTGTCCTTGTAGAAGTCTTCGGCGCTCGCTGGCGCGTGGCCCAGGGCGAGTGCCAGCAGCGCCGCAAGAAACACGATTCTACGCAACATAGTGCAACCTCCTTGTCTGTTTTCGGTGTCGCCACCGATTCGACCGGCTACCCGTAGCAACATGCTTTTGTGCTGTCAACAGAGTAGTAGAGTAGGTAGTCAACGGTCGTCGCGGCTTCGGGCCCCATCGAACGGCGCATCGTGGAGAGCCATTCTAGAAAATGTCTGCCGCTCCACGAATTTCTCTGCACCTACGAGACTAGCGGTGCAGGACCACTTCTCTTAACCGACGCCATCGGCTGTTCTGCCGCAGACTCGGTTTTGCCTCCCCGATAGCCTCGACGACGACGTCCAGCTTGTAAGGTACTTGGTCGGGATCGTCTGGAACTAGCTTGTCGATAAGGGCTAGCGTGGCATCTGGGAAACGCGTTGCCGGGGCGTCGTCTGCCGCCATGTCTCCTTGGCCTAGAGGAATGGCAAACAGGCCGCCCTTACGGATCGGGATCAGATATGGCGATATGGTACGCACCACCTCCGGGAACATGTCGCCGGCGTTTTCCACGAGGTCCACGAATCGACGCGATGTCTCTTCTGTCCGAAAACGGTCCTCCCGTGGACAAGCCTTTTCTACGAAAGGCTTGCCAAAGCGGCGCCACTCCTTCGGGTCGCCGTGGAGCACGGTGTGGTTAAGAAAGTCGATGCTGTGCGCACGCCCCGCGTCATTGGTTTCTTGAAGCGCACAACGAGCTTCGTCGTAAGAGACGTATGCGGAATTCTTCCGTCGCCGAAAACATGCCAGGACGAGGAACTCGTGAAGGCGGAGAAACGGCCCTTCCAACCAATCCCACATCCACGCATGGGAGAACACACTCAGGAAATGGGGCTTCAGTAACGAGAACAGGGACGGCGATGGCAAGTCGTTGTCGTGCAGAAAACCGTTCCAGGCAGGCTCAGCATTTGAATGTCCCGGGTCAAACCAAGGTACGACAGTGGCGCGTAACCAGTACGGATCTACATCGTCAAGACCACGTAGGTGGCGGGCGATAATGCAGACCGCGTGATCAGTCCCCTCATCGGGGGCGGCCGTCAGCCGTTCAAGCCTTGACTTCAGGTCTACCTGTATTTTTGACTCCGTTTTGGGTTTCTCTCTGGTCAAGAGATCAAGTAACAACTTGGTCGCCGTGCCGACAGGGCTAGTCATCGCGTGTTCGAATGTGCGTGGGGACAGATGTTTTTGTTCTCCGGTGAAGTAGATTTGACCGGTTTCGCCGTCGGCATCTGACGCGTCGCCCTCAAAGACGGCTTCCACCAGCTTGTCGAAGATGCGCAGGAAACGAGGCTGATCCTCAGCACACATCTTGAGGGAATGGTTTTGGATCCAGCGGAACTGCGCGCCTCGGAGTTCGTGTGCAATCCTCGACGGAAGCCGGGCTAGCCGCTCCCCGAAGAGCCAGACTAGTCGCGGAGGCGTTGTTTGCGGCCATTCCCGCAGGGTGGAAGCCCACAAACCAACCGGGTAATCGCCTTTCCAAGCCGCAAGGCTCAACGCAGCAACAGCCCTTCGTGGATACTGCTTTACGAGTCCGTCGAACGGCCTGTAGTCCGTGTGTTCGGTGCGGGAAGATCGCGTGTGCTCCTTGGTGAGTGGAACGATCTGGCCGAGAGGTGCAGTTACCAGTGGACCCGGATCAAGCTTGGTTCGCACACCCACTACTCGTCCGTCGTAACTCGCGTCAGCTCGTTCGTCGCATTCCGGAAGCCAACCTTCCTCGACGCTACGAAGTCGGTGGAGGATATTAAGTGTTGTCCTGCCAAGTTCACAGCCGTTTTTCTTGAGCCAACCAAGGTTTGTGGCGACCCTGAACGAGCGGCTTTTGTCGTAGTCTTCTTCAGACTCGTGGAGCAACTTTGACGGGCCGTCAGCAATGCGTCTCTCCAAGTGCCTGCGCTTGCCGATAGGAATGTGGCGCCAGCGATTCCGGAGCAAGTGCAGCAATTCCCTGTGATATTCACTTGCCCAGAACGCGCCGTCGGAAAAAGTAAGCAATCCATCCGCGACGTCCTTCCCAGAGAAGAGGATATTGGAGACCCAGGCGTAAAGGTGGAGCTTGTTGAAGAAGAAGGGGTCTTCTGTTGGCCAGATCGCAATGTCCGCTCGAAGCTGTTCTGGGTATTTCGTGATCATTTCGTCGAACAGTTGGCGGAACCAGAGAAGGAATGCGCTCGCATGACTTGGGAAACTCTGGCCAGGGCCGGATTCTGGATAAAATGTCGTGGTATTCAGGTAGGGCCAGCCGATGTCTGCCAATAGTCCTGCAGCAACCTCGAGGTGGTTACGAAGAATCCGATACACGGCTGGCAGGGCCTCCTCCGAGACGACCGGGCGGTCGCGGCGGGTAGCCGGGAACGCGACATTGAAGCTGACTATGTCGGTCTGGCAAGGGCTTCCCCAATCTTTGGCAGGTGGCCGGGCGCGGTTGAGACCACCGAGCAACTGATTCGTCAGATGAGGTTTCGTGACTTGCTCGAATGTCCTAAGCGCCCCGTTGGTCCAGCCGTCGCGATGCCAGCGTTGAAGCCAGCGGTACCAAGCCGGATTAACTGGGCCCTGGTGGCCCGGTGTGTGGAGGCATTCGATCAACAACTTCCATGTCGATTTGGCCAAGCTCGGCAGTTCGCCATCAATCTGGGAGACACGAAGCTCCAGTCCATTCAGTAAAACTGGGTGAAGTGTGTGGTATCTTGCGGCCCACCAAGCGGTGACAGGTTCGTAGGCAACCTTTTCAATCCACCGGGCCACATGCGCCAGTCTGGATGGCAAGGGAACCATGGACCCGCCAGCGACTCCAGCGAGGCGTGTACGCGAATCGGCGGGGAGGGTCCCGGACCGAAAGACCAGCAGATCGTCGCCAGGAGGCTCGAACGGAACCGTGGAGTTGGCCGGACGAGCCGGGTCGTCGTCGAGGCCATACTCTAGGAGAGGATCAAAGTCCGGTTGTCCACCGACAGGGTCGCGACCAATTTGACCGTACCGGACATGGGGGTCAAACACACAAAGCCATTCGCCGGAGGGTGGTGGATCGGCATCCGCGAACAGCTTGGCACCAACGTCAGTTCTGACGAGCGAGGCGACCTGACCACGTTCATGCGGGGAGAGGTTTCGCGGCCCCCTTCTTGCGAGATCCACGACCGTCTGTCGCCAAGCCAAGGGATCGTCTGCTCGGTCCGCCCAAGCAGAAAGAGTGCTCCACAGTGCCGTATGGTCGTCCGTGGAGGAGTAGGCTAGGGCGCGGACTCCACTGTCGCGCCAGCGATGCTGGACTTCTTCCTGTGCACCGCAGTCGAATGCAAAGAGTCTAACGCCACGACCTTGTCCGCCAGCGTGAAGGCCTTGAAGGAGGTACCTTACCGGCGGATCATTGGCGGAATACCCAAGCAGTACGACGATATACTGGTCGAGCAGAGCGCGAATGAAACGAGTGGCCCAACCCTCGGCCAAGTACGCCCGCCCGAAATCAGAACTGCTGACAACTAGATTTTGGCGACCTTCGCCACGGTTGATTCTGTTGTTTATTCGTCCGTGGAGATAGACAACGCCGTCGAATGATTGCATCCTGGTCAGATCGGGCAGCGCTGGCGCGACATGGGTCTTCACTCTTTGTTGGGCAGCTTTCTCGAACAGGCGATCGAAGTTGGTAGTGACGACCTGAGGCTTGCCTTCGCTGCTCCGTGACAAGCGAAGGACCGTCTCGTGAGTTGACAAATTCGCGCCGCGCGGCGTCTTCAGTCGCTTCGAGATCAGGTAATCAACCTCGCCCGCGGGGTATTCTTGCTGAAGTAGGTTGAATCACTACTGTCCGGTCCAATAATTGAACAAATTCAATTGCTTATGCAACATGTCCTGGGAGGAAGTGTCTTCGGCATCGAAGAACCCCTTGTTTAAGGGGATTTTCTCGAACAAGGTGACGGAGAAGACCTGTAACAATGTGTAGAGGGAAACATCGAGGTCGAGCCGCTTTCTGATGATGGCGACGAGCACGTACACGGAGACGGCAGTCCAGATTTGCACCTTGACGGCGTTCTCCGAGGTGCCGTAAAACTTCCTGATCCGCAGATGTTGCTTGATCCATTTGAAAAACAACTCCACCTGCCAGCGGGCCTTGTACAGTTCGCAGATGACCTTTGGCTGAGGACCAAACAGGTTGGTCAGGAAAAGGAGCGTCTTTGATGTCTCCGGGTCTTTGAATCGAATCCGCCGCAAATAATGAGGATAACGTTTGTGGCTGTAGAAGCCCGACAACTTTACGGTCTGATCGCAGACAATGCCTTGCACACGATCGCTTGGAGCGGAATAGATGCGTCGCAAATCGGCATTGGTTTTGGCTCGGGTGACAAAGAACGCGCCGGCTTCGTGAAGTGCGAAGAGGCGCTTGAAGTCGAGGTAAGCGCGGTCCATCACGTAAATCGCTGCGGGTTCTGGAATCAACAGATCGAGCACTTTGATATCGTGCAGCTTGCCGTCGGAAACATGTATGAAACTCGGGATATTGCCGCGCAGATCGAGCAGCGTATGCATCTTGACCGCTGCTTTGGTGCTTCGAAACGAAGCCCACGGGAACAACGACAGGCACAGGTCGATGGTCGTCGAGTCCAGTGCATAGACGGTGTTGGACAGATCCAGCCCAAGGTCCTCTTGGATGTAAAGTTTGCGGGCTTGTGCAATGAGCCGTTGGGCGAAGTCGGCGTAGATTCTCCAGTCTCTTCGTTCGTTGGCGTCGGCCAACGTAGAGCGCCTGACCGTGGAGCGAATGCCCATGTGGTAGAGCTTGGCCGATTGCGCTGCAAGACAGGCTTCGATGTCTCGCAGACTTTCCCGATAAGCCAACTGAGCGAATGCCAGGATGCGAAAGTGCTCGGCACACGCCAGGGTGCGAACACGACGGTTCCCGCCATAGCGATCGACGATACGAGCGAACGTTGTCCAAGGCAGAAAATCCATCAACTGCGCGAACAGCGTCTTGCCGGTGTACATGGCGTGCCCTCCAGGGATTCCTGCCCTGAAGGTCGCCCAAAAGCGCTGTTGCGTTCAAGTCGGCACCGCAAGAAATCGATAAAAAGTATACCTGATTCACATAGTTACAGCCATCCCTACGTCACTTAACCGGACAGGAGTGAGGTTGAATATCTGATCAAGGGAGGGACGAGCTCCGGCAGGGATCGTCTCGTCTTCCCACATCGACAGCATCTTCTGCGACTGAGCATTGGGGGGTGCGCCGAGTTGTTCGACGACGAATTTCGCCAGATCCGGAAAATCCGGCATTCCGGAAGGATACGAGACCCCGGCGCCGCACAAGAAAACTACCTGCCCGTTGTCGCGTTCTTCGAGCAACTCGTCGGGGATGTTTGGTCCTTCCGGAAGGAAGTGCATCGTTGATCTAATCGGGGGTGCTTACTGCGCTGTTCGACTGGGTTGGGGCAGGGAGTCTGGGTTTGATCAACTCACCGGATCCACCGCCGTGGAGACGCGGGCGATTCGGTGGTTCTTGACTTGGTGCTCGATCACGTACGGCGAAACACCGAAATCCGCCGCCAACTCGCTGATGTCGTCGGCATCAACGACAGGGTGCGGGATTCTGTCCCGTAGTCCAGAAGCGGGCGCGAGAAACTCGGCCGCGAAGGCACGGTTGCGCTGTTGCCGCTCCGAGTAGGTCTTCGTGAGCAGCGTATCGGGGTCGGGCGACAGCAAGACTTCCCCAAGGGCGCGGCAAAAGTGGAAACGTTGGCTGTCGCCTCGGAGTGCCCGCAAGGCGAACGCCGGGCTCCCGTCGTCCGTACGGGTGATGATGCCGTCTACCAGCGCCGGCCAGCCGCTTGAGGCCGCCAGCGGTCTGGTTACTTTCCGTATTGAACCGGCATCTTCGCCAAGAGCTTCCGCCAAGTGCGGCATGGTGGGCAATGGTTGGCCGTCCAGATTCAGGTGTTGGCGGAGCCGCCGCGCGCAGTTGTACCCAGCGTGCCACGGGTACCCGACACCCCGAGGCTGTGCGTCAGGGAGAAACTCAAGGTGTTCGTGAAAGATGCCCAAGGAATATGGTACTGCGATTTCCTCGGGATAGGCTTCATGGCGCAAGGATAGAATGCGGTGTAAAGGTAGGCCCCGGTATTTCTTTGTCCTCCACAACGCGTCTGCAATCGCGACCCATTCCTCGTCCGGGTCTTCTGCATTGACGGCGGGAACGGCTTCGCCCAGCAACCTACCCAGACTGTCTGCGAACATGATCACCCAGTGGGACTGGCGGTCGTCGAGAGCGTAGGGATCCCAACCCAACCCGGCGGCTGTTCGGCAGAAGTGTGCTTCGTTCTCGTCGGCCGTTTGGATCGCTTCCCATTCTTCCTGGAGGAAGGTGCCGTCGACGCCCATAGATATAAGCCGTCGGATCACCCGGTCGATGACATCAACGCAACGTTCACGAAACTCGTCGCTATCCATCCACAGTTCGCCCTGTTCCAGGAACTCTACCTTGGTCCAAGGGCTTTGTTCCCGTTTCCAGGTCAGGTGGGTCCAAGAGCCGGAGGAAACCACCTCAAGGCTGGGGAACGCGTATCCTTCCCGGTTGACGCCGAGCGAATGGCGGCGATGGAAGTCGGGATTCCCTCCCTTTGCGGGACTTCCGAACTCGTGCGTCAGGAACCACCAGTTAGTAGCCAACCACTCCGCCAAGGGATAGATCGGGACGTAGACAAAATCACGGACGGTCCGTGCCCGAGTATCCAGTACGCGGGTCACGACCGAGTCGTCGGCCTTGATCTTCAGCGAAGCCCAGGTCGCGGACAACTCCGGTCCCCTGACCCCTTCTGCATCCACCCAATCAATATCAATGCTAAATTGCGGCATACAGCGACTCGATGCCTTTCGGCCATTCGTCACTGTCCAGCGGATACCCCTTGTACGAACCGGTCTCGCGGTTCACCAACCGGGCCTCAAAGACAGTGTCGCCGTGCATGTACCACACATAACGCGGGAATTCTCCCTCCCAAGGCGCGCCGACAGCGCCTCGGCGAACTGCCAACCGCAGCCATCCGGACACCATTTCACGGTCCGTTATCTGCCGCGGGCAGCACGAAGCGTCAGCGCGCAAGCGAGGTTGTCCGGCGAAGCTTGGAACGTCTTTGTGTTCCGCACTTCCTTCATAGACCACCTGGTTGGCTAGGCCATCCAGATCGATTTCGCGCGGAATCTGGATCGTCCGCCTTCGGTTGCGTTTGCGTCTTGGGGCTCGCATTGTTCACCGGCCTCCAGCTTGCGGAAGTATAGCGCCCTGCACTGCCTCCAGCCAGCGGTTCACCGGCTTGTGCCAACCGGGCACGGCTGCAAGCATGCCTGACGGTTCAAGGTGACCGAGTCCGCCTATCCCACGAGCCTCGGGCACGACGGCCCCATGGTGCGCTTCAGCAAGGTGACGAAGCGGTATGGGGCCCCTCACGGTGCTGGATGCCCTGGACCTGGATGTTCAAGCCAACGAGATGGTGTCCATCATCGGGCCGCCCGGCGCGGGCAAGACCAGCGTGCTGCGCATGCTCATGACCCTGGAAGAAATCGACGACGGCGTCATCTATGTGGACAGCCAGCCGCTTACGCACATGGAACGGGACGGCGCGCTGGTCAAGGCCAACGCCGCCCACGTGCGCAGGCACCGGATCAAGATCGGCATGGTGTTCCAGCACTTCAACCTGTTCCCGCACATGACCGCGCTGGAGAACTGCATGGAAGCGCCGGTGCAGGTGCTGGGGCTCCGTAAGGACGAAGCCGAGGCGAGGGCGGTGGAGTTGCTGGAGATGGTGGGACTCGATGACAAGAAGGACCAGCATCCCTCGCGCCTCTCGGGAGGCCAGCAACAGCGGGTCGCCATCGCCCGGGCGCTGGCTATGCGGCCCAAGGTCATCCTGCTCGACGAGGTGACCTCGGCTCTTGACCCCGAGGTCATCGGCGAGGTCCTGAGCGTCATCCGCCGGCTCAACAGCGAGCACAACCTCACCATGCTGATGGTCACCCACCAGATGGGCTTCGCGCGCGAGATCTCCGACCGGGCCTGCTTTCTCTACGAGGGCAAGATCGCGGAGCAGGGGACCCCCGACGAGATCTTCGGCAATCCGCGGAACGAGCGCACCCAACAGTTTCTGTCCGCCATTCTCGATGCGCGGTAAGAGCCCGCCCGTTACTGCTTCCTGACGGTCTCGTTGAGGGAGCCGGTGCGGTAGCCCTGCAGGTCGATGCTGATGTAAGTGAAGCCGGCGTCCCTGAAACGCCGCAGGATCTCTTCACGGACATCCGGCTGGAACAGCCTCTCGATCTCGTCCGGGGCCACCTCGATGCGCGCCAGTTCGTCGTGGTAGCGGACCCGGTAGACGCGGAACCCCAACTCCCGTAGCGTCCGCTCGCATTGGTTCACCTGGGTGAGCTTCTCCGGGGTGATGGCGGTGCCGTAAGGGAAGCGGCTGGAAAGGCAGGCCAATGCCGGCTTGTCCCAGACCCGGAGCCCCATTTGGCGGGCGGCTTCGCGGATGTCCGCCTTGGTGAAGCCCATCTCGTCCAGCGGCGAGCGGACACCGCGCTCGCGCGCGGCCTTGCGGCCCGGACGGTGGTCGCCGCGGTCGTCCAGGTTGAAGCCGTCCAGCACGTGGGCGATGCCCAGGGCCGCGGCCTCGTCAATGGCCTTGCCGTAGAGTTCGGTCTTGCAGAAGTAGCAGCGGTTGACGGGATTGGCCGCGTAGCGGGGGTCGTCGAGCTCGTAGGAGTCGATGAGCAGATGGCGGGCGCCGATGCTCTCGGCCAGGCCGCGGGCGTCCGCGCCCTCTTCCGGCGCGAGGCTGGGGGAGACAGCGGTCAGCGCCAGGGCGTTGTTTCCGAGGGCGTTCACGGCCTCGGCCAGCAGGTAGCCGGAGTCGACGCCGCCGGAGAAACAGACCACCACTTGGCCCATTTCCCGCAGCAGCGCCCGAAGTCCGGCTACCTTCTCCGTCAACTCGGCGGCCCCGGTGTTCCGGTCCCGGAGCCCGATTCCATCATTCCCATGCCCTGCTCCGTCATTCCGGCGAAAGCCGGAATCCAGGAGGGGCGGTGCGGGGGAGCCTTTCATGAATGGATTGACCCCACGCCCTGCGCCCTACGGCGTCGACTTCACCTTCGGGCGCTCCAGCAGCGTGTCGCGCCAGCGCTTCACGTTGGGCAGGTCCTCGGTGATGGATGTCCGATAGGAGTCCTCCCGGGTGAAGAACGGGATGTACGTGATGTCCGCCAGCGAATAGTCGTCGACGATGTAGTCCCGGCCTGCCATGCGTTTTTCAAGCGTCTCCAGGTGCTCCCGCAGGCGTTTCTTGTTCTTCTCCACCTCGTGGTCGTGGCGGATGTTGCCCGCTGCGGCCTGCAGCCGGGTGTTGCAGAAGTCGATCCAGATGCGCACCTCGGCACGTTTCGCCAGGTCCTCGGGCATCAGCGACACCTCGGGAAACTTTTCGTCCAGGTACTCGTTGATGACCGCCGATTCGTAGATCACCGTGTCCCCGTCCACCAGCACCGGCACCTTGCCGTACGGGTTGAGCGTGACCAGCTCCTCCGATTTGTTCTTGAGGTCGCACTCCACCAGATCGTACGGGATGTCTTTTTCCGCCAGGACAAGCCTTGTCCTGTGGGCGTACGGTCAAGGGCCGTAAGACAGTAATCTCAGCATGTCGTCCTCCTTAAGTGTTTGCCTGCCTGAATCCTACGCGATGATCGGCTGCCGGACCGGAATGTGGCTTGGCCGCCTCGGCACCCGGGTGCGCGGCTTGCCGTCGACCTGCGAGTTGCCTGCTCCGAACAGGATCAAGCGCCCCTCGCCCGTGTTGCAGAGCTGGTAGGGGTTGCCCGATTCCAGCAGGATCATGTCGTGGGGCTTCAGGACGTACTCGTTCTCCGGCGTCCGCACCGTGCATTGGCCCTCGAGGACCATGAAGATGTGGTCGTCGTTCTCGTGGTAGTGCATGTCGTCCTGCATGTTCTCTTCGCAGTTGATGGTCCAGAAATAGGTCAGGTCCGTCCGCCACAACGAAAGATGCCGGATATCCGGGTTGGCCTTGGCCTCCTCGATGGGGTTTTTCACCTGGTACATGCGCCTGTTCTCCTTGTAACTTCCCCCTTGGGGCTACTTGGACGCCACCAGCTTTCCGTGGGTGCCGTCGCAATACGGCCGGGTTTTCGACCGCCAGCACGCGCAGATGGCCATGGTGCGCGGTTCGTCCACCGTGATCTCGCGGGGCGTGATGGAGGTCACCTTGTGCGACCCGTCGCAGAACGGAAAGTTCTTCGTCCGCCCGCACATGCAGTAGAACCGGCTCCTGGATTCCTGCCGGACGATCACCGGCTCGATCAGGTCATCGTAGGCCAAGCCCATTGGGCATCCCCCCGTGAAATGGGATGTGTCTCTCTGCCAAGTGTCTGCCGGGTTCGCTCACAGCAGGCCCTTGGTCCTTATACTCCACTTCGCGTGTGAGAGCCAGACGAGGACGCGTGTAGCCGTCCCGTGGAAGAGGATGTGTCCGGCTGCGGCGGCGTGCCTGGAAGGCCGGCCGCTTTTCCGAATCTCCGCAGATATGATAAACGCACGGCTGCGAACGTTGAGGGTAGAGAGGCTTCCGATGAATGAAACATTGGTTGTGTCCGGTCGTGGCCAGATTACATTGCCGGCCCAGTTGCGCAGGCGCCTTGGCATCAAGAGTGGCGATGTGTTGATCCTGGAAGATCGTGGCAGCGAGATCGTGCTCAAACCCGGAATCGTCGTTGAGAGACAGTACTACCGCGACGAACAAATCGCCGAGTGGGACAAGGCGGACAGGCTGTCGGACCAGGAACGCGCGCGCATGGTTGATAAGCTCAGCGGAAGATAATGAGGCCGCTTGAAGGAGCGGAGAGAACACCCTTAGAAAACACTGCCAGACTACTACCCGAACGCCTCCCTGATGTCGGGAAACTCGTCGAGGTGCGGTCACGCCGCTGGCTGGTGGAGGCGGTTGAGCCGGAATCGGGCCGCGTCAACCTTGCCTGCGCCGACGACGCTCAGGGAGAGTATGGACTTCACATACCGGGCAGGTCTCGGAAACGCCTGGAGGGAGGGGTACTCCCGATGGACGACTGTGCGAACTGAATTCAAGCCCCGTGTCGCCCTGCGCAACTACAAGAGCATCGCCGCGTGCGACGTCGAGTTGACGCCGCTCACCCTTCTCGTGGGTCCCAACGGGTCAGGCAAGAGCAGCTTTCTCGATGCCCTACGCTTTACGGCTCAGGCTTTGCGCTTTTCTCCGGATCACGCACTGCACGAGAGGGGAGGGATCAACGAAGTTCGCCGTCGCTCCCGAGGTCATCCCAACCATTTCGGCATCCGCGTGGGTTTTCGGTTGCCCAACGCGACTGGATGGTACGCGTTCGAAATTGGTGCACGGCCGAAGGGCCGTTATGTCGTTCGACGTGAGGAATGCACTGTCCATTACTTGGATCCTCCGGAGAGGGGGTTCTTCCGGATAGGCGACGGTCGGCTTCTTTCCACCTCGATCTCCCATCCGCCGCCGACGGGGGGAAGTGACAGACTTTATCTCTTGCCGGCATCCGGGTATCGAGCGTTCCGACCGATCTACGATACGTTGCCCGGGATGGGGTTCTACAACCTCAATCCAGAGCAGATCCGCGAGTTGCAGTCGCCGGACCCTGGCGACCTCCTCAAGCGGGACGGAAGCAATATCGCGAGTGTTCTCGCCAACCTCAAGTCGCGTTCCCCTGAGACCGCTGCAAGGGTCGGCCAATACCTGTCGAAGGTCGTCCCGGGAACGGTCGGCATGGAGTCCAAGACGGTTGGACCCAAGCTGACCCTGGAGTTTCGGCAGGAGGTGCGCGGCGACCCCCATCCGTGGCGCTTCCTGGCGCACAATGTATCAGACGGGACGCTACGGGTGCTGGGCGTGCTCGTGGCGCTGTATCAGGGTATCGGCACGGAATCGGGGAATGCAAAGCTGGTCGGCATCGAAGAACCGGAGGGGGCTCTTCACCCTGCGGCCGCCGGAGTCCTGACAGACGTACTGCGCGAGGCGAGCGAGCGTGTGCAAGTCGTCGTCACCAGCCACAGCGCCGACTTGCTGGATCGAGAAACGATTCCATCCGATTCTATCCTCGCCGTCGTTTGACAAGATGTGGCGCGCGGTCAACGCGCTGCTGTAGCAATGTAGCCCCAGAGCCACGGGCGCTTCAGGCTTGGAGCAACTGAGGCTCCCGTTCCTGCCAGTGCGTCGAGCTTGGGTCTTCTTGGGAGGCCGTCGGATTCCTTCCCGTGATTATCGACGTGAATTTCGATGTGATCGTAGGTAACGCCGCCCCATGGGCTAGCGTGTTCAAAACGAGTCGATGAGTGCCAGGGTCTTTGAAACGGACCTACACCACGCGGGCCGAAGCCTGTCCATACATTTGGCCTGAGTCTGCCGCCTTACTTAAGCAGGCCCATGACCGTGGCCGCGTCTACCACTTGGATGCCGGTCTCGGAGTCCGAGGCTGCGTGCTCTGGAACGAACAGCGCCTTGCACACCTCGGCGTCCCCGGTTCCGGGCAGACCCGCGACGGAGAAGTGAGCCGCGGTCTCGGAGGAGTTGAGCTGGCGGGCGGTCCATTTGGCCTCGCCCATCAGCAGCCGCTTCCCGTCCACCGAGCGCGCAACGATGTCGATTTCCGGCTCGTTGCCCTGCCAGTATCTTTGCGCCGGCTCCCATGGACCCAGCCGGGCCAGCGCGGTGTCGTAACGGTGCAGCAACGGCACGGCCATGCGGCACAGTTCCTCCCAGGCCAGGGATTCAAGGTATGGCCGGTACCGTCGCCAGTAAGTGAGCCGGGTCTCGCGGGGCGCAACCGCGAGGGCCGCCCGATGCGGGGCGACGACCCGAAACCACATGCGCAGGAACGGATCGTCGATGCGATACAGGCTGCGCTTGCTCGACTTGGGGTTGGCTCCGAACGGGGTCTCGCGGCCTATGAGTCCCATCTCCGTGAGCGACGCGAGCGGTCTCGACAGGCTGGAGGCAGGCTTGCCGAGACGGCCGGCGACCTCGCTGACCCGGTGCGCACCGTTGCCGATGGCGTCCAGCAGGGGGCGTAACGCGGTGGCTGGGGGGGTCTCTTCCCGCAACAGGCGATCGGGCTCTCCATGCAGCGGACCCGCGGGGTCGAGAACCAGGGTGTCTACCGCCGTGTCGATATCGTTCCCGAAGGGTTCGGCAAGCTCCCAGTAGCGCGGGATGCCGCCCCACAGCGCATAGGCGGTCACCAGGTCGCCAGGATGTTCGAACGAGAAAGCCTCGGCAAGGTGCCCGGGCGGCAAAGGGCCGACGGGGAAGGCTTCGGCGGCCCTCCCGTACAGTGGCGCGGCGGCGTCGAGTACCATGCCGTGCATCATGTGCTGACTCGAACCGCAGGCCACCAGGCCCAATCGCCGCTCCGGGCGGTCCAGCCAGTTCTGCAACACCCCGACCAGAGTGGGATCCGCGGCGACGAGATAGGGCAGTTCGTCGAGCACCCACGGACCCCGCCAGCCGGCGCGGTCGGCCTCCGCGGCAATCCGCATCAGGAACGAGCGCCAGTCCGGGTATTCGACGTCGGCGAAGCCGGGGAATCGTCCCGCAACCGCTTCAGCGAGGTAGCGTCGCTGCACAAGCGGGGCCGATTGATCCGCAACCGTGTACAGGCCGTCGTGGCGCCGCGACCATTCGATCAGCAGGCGTGACTTGCCAATCCTGCGGCGCCCCCAGATGACCGCGAACGCGCCGGGCCGCGAAAGCGAGTTGTCCAGCCGCCCCATCTCTTCGCGACGATCAAGGAACTGCATTTTCTTATTATGTATATAAACATTATGTTAGACAACATAAAGACACGGGAAGACGCGCCCATTGAGATTAGTTGACATCCCCTTTCCCCATATACTACGCTTCGTTTCCAACCTCGGCATGACTTTCCTGAACAAATTTTGCGCGGTGAAACATCATGGGTAGCGAGACGCTCTGGCCGCTGGGCCTGTACTTTCTGATTGCTCTCGTGGTGGCCGGGAGCATGATCGGACTGTCGTTCGTCCTTGGGGAACGGCATTCGGACCGTGCCACCGGGCAGCCCTACGAATCCGGCATCGTCTCCACCGGCTCTGCGCGGGTGCGTCTGTCCGTCAAGTTCTACATCGTCGCGATGCTGTTCGTGATCTTCGATCTCGAAGCCGTCTTCATCTTCGCCTACGCGGTGGCGTACGAGGAGGTGGGATGGCCCGGTTACGCGGGCTTGGTGGTGTTCGTGGCGATTCTGGTGGTGGCGCTGATCTACGAGTACCGCATGGGCGCGCTCGACTGGGAGCCGGTCCGGCCCAGGATGGCCAAGGCCGGTCGGGAGAAAGGATAGAGGGACACCCATGCAATGGTCGTTGTCCAGGCCCAAGCCGGCCGAGCCTGAGAAGGGCGGCTTCGACGAAGCCATACGGAAGCTTCTGGTCATGGCCCGCCTCGAGGACTTGGTCCGGTGGGGGCGCAAGAACTCCATCTGGCCGTTCCATTTCGGGCTGTCCTGCTGCTTCGTGGAAATGGCCACGAGCCTCACGAGCAAGTTCGACGTGGCCCGCTTCGGCGCCGAGGTCATACGCGGGACCCCCCGCGAGGCCGATGTGATCGTCATCGCGGGCACCCCCTTCATCAAGATGGCGCCCATCGTGCGGCGGCTCTACGAGCAGATGATGGAGCCCCGCTGGGTCATCTCCATGGGGGCCTGCGCCAACTCCGGGGGCATGTACGACATCTACAGCGTGGTTCAGGGTGTGGACAAGATCCTGCCGGTGGATGTTTACGTGCCGGGCTGCCCGCCCAGTCCCTGGGCCTTTCTGGAGGCGTTGACGCTGTTGCAGAAGGCCGTCGGCAACGAACGCCGGCCGCTGAGCTGGATGGTGGGTCCCCAGGGGGTGGAAAGGGTGCCGCTGCCCGCCATGCGCGACGTGAAGCGGCCCGACCGCATTCACGCCACCAGTCTGCGGTCACCGGATGAAGTCTGAGTCCAGGGAACTCTGTTCAATGGCGACCTTCCCCTGGCGGCGGTGCAACGGGTGCGAATCATGAGTGATGCGCCCGCGGTGGTGACCGAGCTCGAAGGCCGCTTCGGCGCCGACGCCTTCACGGCGCAGGAGACCCGGTGCGGGTTCCCCACCCTGTGGACGTCGAGGGAACGCCTTTCCGCGGTCCTCAAGTTCCTCAAGACCGAAGTGGACCGGCCCTTCGGCACGCTCTACGACCTCACCGCCATCGACGAGCGCTTCCGCAGGCAGCGGGACGGCCAGCCCGACAACGATTTCACCGTCCTCTACCACCTGCTCTCCTACGGGCGGAACGAGGACCTGTGCATCAAGGTGCCGGTGAGCGACGGCGACGCCTCCCTACCCACGGCTACGGGCCTGTGGCCTTCGGCCAACTGGTACGAGCGCGAGGTCTGGGACATGTTCGGCGTTCGCTTCGACGGGCACCCTTCGCTGCGGCGCATCCTCATGCCGCTCACCTGGGAGGGACACCCTCTGCGCAAGGAGCACCCGGCCCGCGCCACCGAGATGGGTCCGTTCGAGCTTCCCGACGAGCGCCAGGACCGGGAGCAGGAGGCGCTTCGTTTCCGCCCCGAGGACTGGGGCATGAAGCGCACCCACGAGGGCACCGATTTCATGTTCCTCAACGTGGGCCCCCAGCATCCCGGCACCCACGGGGTCATCCGCATCGTCCTGCAGCTCGACGGCGAGGAGATCGTCGACTGCCTGCCGGAGATCGGCTTCCACCACCGCGGCGCGGAGAAGATGGGGGAGCGGCAGTCCTGGCACTCCTTCATCCCTTATACGGACCGCATCGACTACCTGGGCGGGGTCATGAACAACCTGGCCTACGTCCTTTCGGTGGAACAGTTGGCCGGTATCTACGTCCCCGATCGCGCCCAGGTGATCCGCGTGATGATGTCCGAGTTCTTCCGCATCGCCAGCCATCTCGTGTGGTACGGCACCTTCGCCCAGGACGTGGGCTCCCTCTCGACGGTCTTCTACACTTTCAACGACCGCGAGCGGATCTTCGACATCGTCCAGGCGGTTTGCGGCGGACGCATGCACCCGAGCTGGTTCCGCATCGGCGGGGTGGCCCACGACCTGCCCAAGGGCTGGCAGGCGATGGTGCGTGACTTCGTCGACTACCTCCCGGACCGGCTCGTGGAATACGACAAGATCGTGATGCAGAACCGCCTGTTCAAGGCGCGCACCCAGGGTATCGGCGCCTACACCGCGGAGGAGGCCGTCGACTGGGGCGTCACCGGCCCGGGCCTGCGGGCCTGCGGCTTCGACTGGGACTTCCGCAAGAAGCGGCCCTACTCGGGATACGACCAGTTCGACTTCGACATTCCCATCGCCCGGAATGGCGACTGCTACGACCGCGCGGTGGTGCGCATCGAGGAGATCCGCCAGAGCCTCAGGATCATCGACCAGTGCCTCAAGAACATGCCCCCGGGGCACTACAAGTCGGATCATCCGCTGACGACGCCGCCTCGGAAGGAGCGCACGATGCACGACATCGAGACGCTCATCAACCACTTCCTGAGTGTGAGCTGGGGGCCGGTGATTCCCGCCGGGGAATCGTTCATGGGCATCGAGGCAACCAAGGGGAACAACGGCTACCGGCTGGTGAGCGACGGCGGCACCATTCCCTACCGAGTGCGCATCCGGACGCCGTCCTTCGCCCACATGCAGATGATCCCGCTCATGAGCCGGGGCACCATGGTCCCCGACCTGCTGGCGATACTGGGGAGCATCGACTTCGTGCTGGCGGACATCGACCGATGAAAGATGGTGTCTTTCGACTTCGCTCCGCTACGCTCGGGACGCGAAGTCGAAGGGTGACGAGGGTTCCATGCTGACCGAACAGGAGCGCGAAAGAATCAGGGAGGAGGCGGGCCACTACGACTACGCGCAGGCCGCGTGCGTGGAGGCGCTGAAGATCGTCCAGGAAAGTCACCGCTGGGTGTCGGACGAGCACCTCAAGGAGGTCGCGGAGCTCCTGGACATGAGCCCGGAGGCGCTGGACAGCGTGGCCACGTTCTACAACCTCATCTTCCGCAAGCCGGTGGGGGAGAACGTCATCCTCCTGTGCGACAGCGTCAGTTGCTGGATCATGGGCTACGAGGACATCCGCTCGCATCTCAAGGAGCGTCTCGGGGTGGAGTTGGGCGAGACCACGGCCGACGGCAAGTTCACGCTGCTCCCCATGGCCTGCCTCGGCACCTGCGACCGCGCGCCGGCCATGATGGTGGGGGGCGACCTGCACCGCAACCTGAACAACGAGAAGGTGGACGAGATACTCGGCCGTTACCGGCAACCGCCGGAGACCTGAGGCGGACTATGGCGAACGGAGCATCCATGGACAGGCCTCTCACCGGGGACCTGAGATCGGACGGCGGCGTGCTGGACTTGGCGGCCTACGAGAAGGTCGGCGGGTACGAGGCGTTGCGCAAGGTCGTGAAGGAGATGACCCCGGCCGACATCCTGAAGGAGGTGACCGACTCCAGGCTCCGGGGCCGCGGCGGCGCGGGCTTCCCCACGGGCCAGAAGTGGAGCTTCGTGCCCATGGGCGACGACGCGCCGAAGCCCAAGTTCCTCATCGCCAACGCCGACGAGATGGAGCCCGGGACCTTCAAGGACCGCATGATCCTGGAAGGGAACCCGCATCTCCTCATCGAGGGGATGATCCTGTCGGCATACACGATCCAGGCCACCAACGGGTACATCTTCCTCCGCTGGGCCTACAAGGTGGCGGCCGAGCGCATCACCCGGGCGCTGGCCGAGGCGTATGACAAAGGTTACCTGGGGAAGAACATCCTGGGTTCGGACTACAGCTTCGAGCTGCACCTGCACACCAGCGCCGGCCGCTACATGTGCGGCGAGGAGACCGGGTTGCTCAACGCCCTCGAGGGCAAGCGCGCCAATCCCCGGGCCAAGCCGCCGTTTCCCCAGGTGAGCGGGTTGTGGGGCAAGCCCACCATCGTGCAGAACGTCGAGACCCTGTGCAACGTGCCGCCGATCCTTCGCCACGGCGCGCAGTGGTATCTCGGGCTGAGCCGCAGCGAGGACGGCGGCACCAAGATCTACGGGGTGAGCGGCAAGGTACGGCGTCCCGGAGCCTGGGAGCTGCCCCTGGGCACCACCATACGGGAGATCCTCGAGCGTCGCGCCCGGGGCATGCGCGAGGGCTACAGCTTCCGCGGCGTCCTGCCCGGCGGCGCCTCCACCGACTTCCTGGTGGAAGAGCACCTGGACACCAAGATGGACTACGGTTCGGTGCAGGCCGCGGGCAGCCGGCTGGGCACCGGCCTGATGGTCGTCCTCGACGACAAGACCTCGGTGGTGGGCATGGTGCTCAACCTGGAACGCTTCTTCGCCCAGGAGTCCTGCGGCTGGTGCACGCCGTGCCGAGACGGCCTTCCCTGGACGGCGCGGATCCTCCAGGGACTGCTGGAGGGCCGGGGGCGGCCCGGCGACCTGGAGCGGCTGGAGATGCAGACCCGGATGATGGGACCCGGCAATACCTTCTGCGCGCTGGCGCCCGGCGCCATGGAGCCGTTGCAGAGCGCGCTCAAGTATTTTCGCGAGGACTTCGAGAAGCTCATTCCCAGTGTCCTGTCCCATGAGATCGCATGCTAAGATGCGCAGGATTTTTCGTCGTCGGCAAGGCGCGATGACGAGCAGTGGCAGGCACCACGCGAGGAAGAGCAACGCAGCCGACGGCGAAAAAGACCAGCATATTGGCGTGCGATCTCATGGGACAGGACACTAAGTCCGACGCAGCGTAACGATCATGGCTACCATCTACGTCGACGATCGCCCCTACGAGGTGGACCCCGGCAAGAACCTGCTGGAGGAATGCCTGTCGAAGGGTCTGGACCTGCCGTATTTCTGCTGGCATCCGGCGCTGGGCTCGGTGGGCGCCTGCCGCCAGTGCGCGGTCAAGCAGTACCGGGACGAGAACGACCAGCGCGGCCGCATCGTCATGGCGTGCATGACCCCGGCCATGGACGGCGCGCGCTTCTCCGTCAAGGACAGGGACGCGGCGCAGTTCCGCGCCGGCATCATCGAGCTCCTGATGAGCAACCATCCCCACGACTGTCCGGTGTGCGACGAGGGCGGCGAGTGCCACCTCCAGGACATGACGGTGATGACCGGCCACAACTACCGCGGCTACCGCTTCGGCAAGCGCACCTTCCGGAACCAGGAGCTGGGTCCGTTCATCAACCACGAGATGAACCGCTGCATCACCTGCTACCGCTGCGTGCGGTTCTACCGGGACTACGCCGACGGCAAGGACCTGGACGCCTTCGCGTCCCACAACCACGTCTATTTCGGCCGTCACGAGGACGGTGTCCTGGAGAACGAGTTCAGCGGCAACCTGGTGGAGGTCTGTCCCACCGGCGTCTTCACCGACAAGACGCTCAAGGGGCACTACACGCGCAAGTGGGACCTGCAGACGGCGCCGTCGGTGTGCGCCCATTGCAGCCTCGGCTGCAACACCATCGCGGGCGAGCGCTACGGCCGGCTTCGCCGCATCCTCAACCGCTACAACGCCGAGGTCAACGGCTACTTCCTGTGCGACCGGGGACGGTTCGGCTACGACTTCGTCAACGGCGACCGGCGCCTGCGCCAGCCGCTGCTGCGCGGCCGGCCGGCGGAGGCGCCGGAGGCGCTGCGACGGGCGGCCTCGTTGCTCGGGCGGCAGTCCCGCATCATCGGCATCGGCTCGCCGAGGGCGTCGCTGGAGGCCAACTTCGCGCTCCGCACGCTGGTGGGGGCGAGGAATTTCTTCAGCGGCATGGCGGCCGGGGAAGACCACCTGGTGGCCCGCATGCTTCGCGCCCTGCGCGGCGCCCGTGTGCGGACGCCGTCGTTGCGCGAGGTGGAGTCGGCGGACGCGGTCTTTATCCTGGGCGAGGACGTGACCCAGACCGCTCCGCGGCTGGCGCTGGCGGTGCGCCAGGCGGTAAGGCAGGCGCCCCGCACCGAGGCCATGCGGCTGCGCATTCCCCGTTGGGACGACGCGGCCCTGCGCGAGGTGATGCAGCAGCGGAAGGGCCCCCTCTACATCGCCGCCACCGGCGCCACCAAGCTGGACGAGGTGGCGACGGCGATCTGCCGCGGCGCGCCCGACGACGTCGCCCGGCTCGGGTTCGCCGTGGCCCGGGCGCTGGACGACTCCGCTCCGGAGGTGGAGGGATTGGCGGACGGCGACCGCGCGCTGGCCGAGGCCGTCGCCGGCGCGTTGCGGGCGGCCGAGCGGCCGGTTGTCATATCCGGGTCGGGCAGCGGCAGCGAGGCGGTCATCGACGCCGCCGCGCAGGTGGCGCGGGCCCTGGGCCGGGAACGGACCGCGGAGCTGTGCTTCACGGCGCCCGAGTGCAACAGCTTCGGCCTCGGACTGCTGAACGCCATGAATACCTCGGAGGCCTTCCAGAGGGTGGCCGACGGCCATGTGGACGCGGTGGTGGTGCTTGAGAACGACCTCTATCGCCGGGCCCCGGGCGCGTTGGTGGACGCGATGCTGGAGTCGGCCCAAGTGATAGCCATCGACCACTCCGCCCACAAGACCGCCGAGGGCGCCGCGGTGGCGTTGCCGGCGGGATCGTTCGCCGAGACCGAGGGGACCCTGGTGAGCAACGAGGGCCGGGCCCAGCGTTTCTTTCAGGTCTTCGTTCCGGAAGGGGAGGTGAAGCCGGGCTGGAGCTGGCTGATGGAGCTGGCGCAGGCGGCCGGGCGCAACGAGCTCGCGACCCTGGCGTCACCGGACGATCTTCTGGCCGCCCTGGGCCGGGCGGTGCCGGTGTTCGCTCCGCTGCCGGAGAACCTGCCCACGGCGGCTTTCCGCGTCAACGGGGAGAAGGTGCCGCGCCAGTCGCCGCGCGCCAGCGGCCGCACCGCCGTGCAGGCCGACGTCACCGTCCACGAGCCCAAGCCGCCGGCGGATCCCGATTCCCCGCTGGCGTTCTCCATGGAGGGCTATCCCCAGCAGCCGCCCTCCGCGCTGATCACGCGGTTCTGGGCGCCCGGCTGGAACTCGGTGCAGTCGCTGAACAAGTTCCAGTCCGAAGTGGGCGGCGCGCTGACCGGCGGCGACCCGGGAATACGCCTCCTGGAGCCCGGCGCCAACGGCGACGCGGCCTACAGCGAGGATATACCGGCGCCCTTCGAGCGACGGGACGGGGAATTCCTGGTGGTGCCGCTGTATCACATATACGGCTCGGAAGAATCGAGCGCGGCCGCGCCGGCAGTGGCCGAGCGGTGTCCCGAGCCCTACGCCGCGCTCAACCCGGAAGACGCGCGAACCCTGGAGGTGGAGGAGGGAGCGCTGGTGGAGATCGAGTTCGACCGCGCCCTGTACCGGCTGCCGGCGCGTTTGTCCGCGGGGATGGCCTCCGGTGTCATCGGGGTGCCGATGGGAATAGCGGTTCAGGGCGTCGACGTTCCGGCCTGGAGCCCGTGCCGCAAGGTGTGACGTGAAGGACGTGGTCTTGCAGATCGTGGTGGTCCTGGGGGTCCTCAACGCGCCCCTGATCCTGGCCGCGCTGCTCATCTGGCTGGAGCGGCGGTTCCTGGCTCTCCTGCAGGACCGCTACGGCCCCAACCGGGTGGGGCCGCTGGGACTCGGCATCGTGCTGGCCGACATGATCAAGATCTTCACCAAGGAGGACTGGGTCCCGCCGTTCGCCGACCGGGCGGTGTTCATCCTGGCGCCGGCGGTCATCGTCGTCACCGGGCTCATGTCCGTGGCGGTGATACCCATCACCGAGACCATCGGCGTCACCGACCTCAACATCGGCCTGCTGTTCTTCCTCGCCATGTCGTCCATGGGCGTCTACAGCGTGGTGCTGGCGGGCTGGGCCTCCAACAACAAGTACGCCCTGCTGGGCGGCCTCCGGGCGTCGGCGCAGATGGTCAGCTACGAGGTCTTCATGGGCCTCTCGCTCATGGGGGTGGTGCTGCTGGCGGGCTCCTTCAGCCTGCGGGAGATCGTCGAGGCGCAACGGAACGTGTGGTTCATCGTGCCGCAGTTCCTGGGCTTCGCCATCTTCTTCATCGCCGGTCTGGCCGAGACCCATCGCCTGCCTTTCGATCTTCCCGAGGCCGAGGCCGAGCTGGTGGCCGGTTTTCACTCCGAGTACTCGGGGATGAAGTTCGGCATGTTCTTCGTCGGCGAGTACGTCGGCGTGACGGTGGTCTCGGCCATGATCGTGACGCTGTTCTTCGGGGGGTGGATGGGGCCGGTGCTGCCGGGCATCGTGTGGTTCGGGCTGAAGCTGCTGTTCTTCATCCTGGTGTTCATCACGCTGCGGGCGGCGCTGCCCCGGCCGCGGTTCGACCAATTGATGGCTTTCGGCTGGAAGGTGCTCTTGCCGCTGTCCCTGCTCAACCTGGTGGTGACGGCGGGAGTGTTGCTGCTGTTGAAGACATGAGGAGTCGCCGATGTTGAGCATGCTGAGGACCATCTGGACGGTGTTCCTGCACCTGTTCCGACGGCCCGTGACGGTCCAGTATCCGGAGGAGAAGCCGTACCTGCCGCCCCGTTACCGGGGCCGGATCATCCTGTCCCGGGACCCCGACGGCGACGAGCGCTGCGTGGGCTGCTATCTGTGCTCGGCGGCCTGTCCGGTGGATTGCATCGCCCTCCAGGCCGGCGAGCGGCAGGACGGCCGCCGCTACCCGGAATGGTTCCGCATCAATTTCTCCCGCTGCATCTTCTGCGGGCTGTGCGAGGAGGCGTGCCCCACCTACGCCATCCAGCTCACTCCCGATTTCGAATTGTGCGACTTCGACCGCCAGAGCCTGGTCTACGAGAAGAAGGACCTGCTGATCGACGGCACCGGCAAGTACCCCGGGTACAATTTCTACCGGGTCGCCGGTCTGGCCATCAGCGGCAAGGACAAGGGGGCGTCGGAGAACGAGGACAAGCCCGTCGACGTGAAGAGCCTGCTCCCATGACCGTGATCTACTATCTTGCGGCAGCCATCGCGGTCATCTCGACCGCCATGGTCATCACCCGCTCCAACGCGGTGCACGCGTTGCTGTACATGATCGTGTCGCTGCTGTCGCTGGCGTTGATCTTCTTCACGCTGGGGGCGCCCTTCGTGGCGGCGCTGGAGGTGATCATCTACGCCGGCGCCATCGTGGTCCTGTTCGTGTTCGTCATCATGATGCTCAATCTCGGCGCCGAAGCCACCGCGCGCGAACAACAATGGCTGCAACCTCGGGCGTGGCGCGGGCCGGCGATTCTCTGCGCGATCCTGTTCGTCGAGTTCCTGGTGCTGCTGGTGGTGGAGCCCGGACCGGCGGGTGCGCCGGCGGCGGTGGGAGTCAAGCGCGTGGGCGCCGCCCTCTACGGCCCGTATGTGCTGGGGGTGGAGCTGGCCGCCATGCTGCTGCTGGCCGGGCTGGTGGGAGCCTTCCATCTCGGCCGGCGGGTGCCGTCGGACGGCGAGGAGGGTGAAGCCTGATGGCCGCGGTCCCCATGGAGCACGGCCTGGTGCTGGCGGCGGTGCTGTTCGGGCTGGGCCTGACCGGCGTGCTGGTGCGCCGCAACATCATCTTCGTCCTCCTGTCCCTGGAAATCATGCTCAACGCCGCGGCCCTGGCCTTCGTCGTGGCGGGCGCGCACTGGGGGCAGGCGGACGGCCAGGTCATGTTCTTTTTCATCCTGGCCATGGCCGCGGCCGAGGTAGCGGTGGGTTTGGCGCTGGTGGTGCAGATCTACTACCGATTCAACACCCTGGACGTCGATACCCTGAGCCACATGAGAGGATGACATGCTCGAGCTGCTGTGGCTGATACCCGCGCTTCCTCTCCTGGGCTTTGTCGTCCTGATGCTGGCCGGCTCGCGCCTCTCGCGTACCGAGGTCGCCTTCGTCGGCTGCGGCTCGGTCGGCCTGTCCGCGGCGGTGACCCTGATCGTGGGGCTGAGCTTCATGGCCGCGCCGCCCGCGGGGGCCGCCTTTACCCAGACCCTGTGGGTGTGGCTGGACGTGGACGGCTTCCGGCCCGCCTTCGCCTTCTACCTGGACGCCCTCTCGCTGACGATGATCTTCGTGGTCACGTTCGTGGGTTTCCTCATCCACCTCTATTCGGTCGAGTACATGATGGAGGAGGAGGGCTACAGCCGCTTCTTCGCCTACATGAACCTGTTCGTCTGCGCCATGCTCACGCTGCTGCTGGCGGACAACCTGATGCTGCTGCTGCTCGGCTGGGAGGGCGTGGGCCTGTGCAGCTACCTGCTCATCGGCTTCTTCTACAGGGACGAGGCCAACGGCGCGGCCGCGAGCAAGGCCTTCATCGTTACCCGGGTGGGCGACACGGCGATGCTGATGGCGCTGTTTCTCCTTTTCGCGGAGCTGGGGACGCTGGACGTACAGGAGCTGCTGCAGCGGGCCGGCCAGCAGTTCCAGCCGGGCTCGGCGCTGGCGGCGGTGGTGGCGCTGCTCCTGCTTGGAGGGGCCGTGGGCAAGTCGGCCCAGCTCCCGCTCCAGACCTGGCTGCCGGACGCCATGGCGGGCCCCACGCCGGTGAGCGCCCTCATCCACGCGGCCACCATGGTGACGGCGGGCGTCTATCTCATCGCGCGCACCCACGCGCTGTTCGTGCTGGCCCCGGAGGTGCTGGCGCTGGTGGCGGTGATCGGGGCGCTGACCCTGCTGATGGCGGGCTTCGCGGCGCTGGTGCAGACCGACATCAAGCGCGTGCTGGCCTATTCCACCATCAGCCAGATCGGCTATATGTTCCTGGCCCTGGGGGTGGGCGCGTGGTCGGCGGCGCTGTTCCACTTCATGATCCACGCCTTTTTCAAGGCGCTGCTGTTCCTGGGCGCGGGCGCGGTCATCATGTGCCTGCACCACGAGCAGGACATGTACCGCATGGGCGGGCTGCGCCGGCTGATGCCGTTCACCTTCTGGTGCTTCCTCATCGGCAGCGGCGCGCTGGCGGCCATCCCCGTGGTCACCGCGGGTTTCTACAGCAAGGACCTGATCATCTGGAACGCCTACAACTCCGACATCGGCGGCGTGTGGCTGTGGGCCGGGGCGCTGGCGGGGGCGCTGCTCACTTCCATCTACACGTTCCGCATGGTGTTCCTGACCTTCTTCAGGGACGCCACCGAGTGGGTGAAGAAGCTGTTGCCGATCCACCAGCCCGGTCCGTGCGTCCATATCCCGCTGGGTGTGCTGGCGGTCCTTTCGGTCGCCGGCGGTTTCATCGAGCTGCCCCATACCATGGGGAAGCTCACCTTGTTCTCCGACTTCCTGAACAGCGCGCTGCCCGAGTTCCACGGCGCCCACGCGAGCTACGGCACCGAGTTCCTGTTCGAGCTCATGGCCGCGGCCGCCTCCATCGGCGGCATCTACCTGGTGTGGGTGCTGGTGATGGGGCCTGCCCGCCACATGCAGCGCATCGTCGCGCTGCCCTGGGCGCCCGCGCTGGAGCGCCTGTGGCTTTCCGGCTGGGGCTTCGACCGGCTCTATGACACGCTCTTCGTCCAGCCCTACCTGTGGTGCGCACGGGTCAACAAGAGCGACTTCATCGATGCCTTCTACCGCGCCACGGCTTTCGTCACCGAGATGCTGCACTTCGTCGTCAGCCTGACCCAGACCGGCGCGGTGCGGTGGTATGCCACCGGCATCGCCGTGGGAGCGGTGGCGACGGTGGGACTGGTGATCCTGCTATGAGTGTCGCCTGGATCCTGCTGATGCCCCTGGCGGGCGGACTGGCGGCGTGGATCGCGGGACGCTGGAGCGACCTGTGGCCGCGCTGGATCTCGCTCGGGACGGCGCTGTTGCACATGCTGCTGCTGCTGGTCACCTGGGGCGTTTTCTTCACCGGTATCGAGACAGGGCAGGGCGGCTGGCTCGTGGTCTACAAGCAGCCGTGGATACCGCAGTTGGGAATCAGCTTCCACCTGGCGGTGGACGGGCTCAGCCTGCTGCTGTTGCTGCTGACGAGCTTCCTGACCGTGCTGGCGGTGCTGACCTCCTGGAACTCGGTCACGCACTCGGTGGGGTTCTTCCATTTCAACCTGCTGCTGATCCTGACCGCCCTGTCAGGCGTCTTCATCGCCTTCGACCTGTTCCTCTTCTTCGCCTTCTGGGAGATATCGCTGCTGCCGCTGTACTTCCTCATCGGCATCTGGGGCTACGAGAACCGGGTGTATGCCACCACCAAGTTCTTCATCATCACCCAGGGGAGCGGGCTGCTGATGCTGCTGGCGATTCTGGGGCTGGTGGTGGTGCACTGGCAGTCCACCGGGGTCATGACCTTCGACTACCTGGAGCTGGTGGGGACGCCCATGTCGAAGGCCACCGCGTGGTGGCTCATGCTGGGCTTCTTCATCGCGTTCGCGGTCAAGCTCCCGGTGGTTCCGTTCCACACCTGGTTGCCGGACGCCCATACGCAGGCGCCCACCGCCGGTAGCGTGGCGCTGGCGGGCCTGGTGCTGAAGATCGGCGCCTACGGCATGCTGCGGTTCGTCATGACGATCGTCCCCGAGGCGGCCGCGGACTTCGCGCTCGTGGCCATGATCCTGGCGGTGGTCGGCATTCTCTACGGCGCCTTGCTGGCGCTGGGGCAGACTGACCTCAAGCGCATGGTGGCGTACACCAGCATCAGTCACATGGGGTTCGTCCTGCTGGGGATCTTCACGTGGAACGAGCTGGCCCTTCAGGGCGCGGTCATCATCATGCTCTCCCACGGCTTCAGCGCGGCCGCGCTGTTCATCCTGGTGGGCGACCTCCAGCACCGCACCCATACGCGCGAGCTCGGCCGCTTCGGCGGCCTGTGGGCCGTCACGCCCCGGATGGGGGGCGTGGGACTGTTCTTCGCCATGGCGTCCCTGGGGCTGCCCGGGCTGGCGAGCTTCGTGGGCGAGTTCCTGGTGCTGCTGGGCGCGTTCCGGGTCAACGTCCCGCTCACGGTGCTGGCCTCGGTGGGTCTGGTGGCGGCCACCGTCTATTCGTTGTGGATGATGCAGAAGGTCTACTACGGCGCCAATACTGGCGAGTGGAAGCTCGACGACACCAGCGGCCGGGAGATGGCGATCATGGCATCCCTCATCGGCGCGACTCTCTGGCTGGGTCTCTATCCGCAGCCCGTGCTGACGACCTCCGGCGACGCGCTGGCGCAGATGCGGCAGTTCGCCGACAAGGCCCGGGCCCCGGCGTCACGCCCTCCGGCCAGGGAAGTCCAGGGTCCGAAGGCCATGACGTCGATACCGCCGGATGGAGGTAGGCGGCCGTGAACGTATTCGGCGCACTGACCCCCATCGTCCTGCTGGGCCTGACGCCGCTGGTGCTCATGCTGGTGATCTCGTTCCGGCGCAGCCATGGGCTCGCGGTGGTGTTGTCGCTGGTTGGGTTGGGGTTGACGGTGGCGGTGCTGCCTGGAGTGGCCGCGAGCACGGCGCCGCCGGTGGCGCCGCTCCTGGCCATGGACGCGTTCGCGCTCTTCTACATCGGGCTCCTGTCGGCGGCCACCATGGTGGTGGTGCTGCTGTCGTACGGCTACCTGGAGCGCGCGCCCGGGAACCGCGAGGAGTTCTACCTGCTGCTGACCTTGGCAACGTTCGGCTGCGCCGTGCTCGCCGCCAGCAACCACTTCGTGTCGTTCTTCCTCGGACTGGAGATCCTGAGCGTCTCCCTCTACGGCCTGGTGGCGTATCTCCGCACCACCCGCACGGCGCTGGAATCCGGCGTCAAGTACCTGATCCTGGCGGCGGCGTCCGCGGCCTTCCTGCTGTTCGGCATGGCGCTCATCTACGCGGACCTGGGCACCATGGATTTCACCGCCATGAACTCGGTGCTCGCGGGCAAGACGCGGGAGCCGACCCTGCTGCTGCTCGGGGGCTTCGGCATGGTGGTGATCGGCGCCGGCTTCAAGCTGGCGGTGGTGCCGTTCCACATGTGGGCGCCGGACGTCTACCAGGGCGCTCCCACGCCGGTGACCGCCTATCTGACCACGGTCTCCAAGGGTGCCATGGTGGCGCTGCTGCTCCGTTACGGCCAGTACGGCGGCCTGCTGGACTACGAATCGGTGGCGACCGTGCTGGCGATCATCGCCGTGCTGTCGATGTTCCTCGGCAACCTGCTCGCGCTGTTGCAGGAGAACGTCAAGCGCCTGCTGGCGTACTCGTCCATCGCCCACCTCGGCTACCTGCTGGTGGCGGTGATCGCGGCCTCACGGGAGGGGTCCCATGCGGTGACCTACTACCTGGTGGCCTACTTCATTACCTCGCTGGGCATCTTCGGCATCATCGCGGCGCTCTCGGACGAGCGCAAGGAGGCCGACGAGGTCAGCGACTACCGGGGCCTCTTCTGGCGCCGCCCGTGGGTGAGCGGCGCGCTGTCGCTGATGCTCTTCTCCTTGGCCGGGATCCCTCTGACCGCGGGGTTCGTGGGCAAGTTCTACGTCCTGACCGCCGGCGTGCTGTCCGACCTGTGGGCGCTGGTGATCCTGCTGGTGGTGAGCAGCGTCATCGGCCTCTACTACTATCTGCGCCTCATCATCACCATGTACCTGTCGGCTCCCGACGACCCCTCCTCGCCACTGCCCGCCACCCGCCGTTTCTCCCTTCCGGAGGGCCTCGTGCTCGCCGGCCTCACGGCGCTGGTCATCTGGTTCGGCGTCTATCCCGCCCCGCTCCTGGGCGCGATCCAGGCGGCCATCGGCAGCCTGACCTGAGCGCTTACCCCGCGTGTTCGTCTGCTCGTTGTGCCGGATCGCTACTTGCCATCACACGACGAACGTGGGACTTTTCAAGTGATTCGTGCCTCGGTGCAGGCAGTCAAGACGCGGTACCCCTAAGATTCGAACAGTCAACCGGAGGAAGACCGATGATTACCTCCATTCGCCTGGTCAACTTCAAGAACTTCGCTGACGAAACGCTGCGCGTCGGGCCTTTTACCGTGATCGTCGGAGCGAATGCGAGCGGCAAGAGCAATATCCGCGACGCGTTTCGCTTTCTTCACGGTATCGCTCGCGGTTATACGCTGGCGGAGATTCTAGGCGGAAAGCATGGGGTCGGCGGTCAACTGGAGTGGGAACCCATTCGTGGCGCGCCGGACGAAGTTACACGGTTTGGGCCGCGCTATCCTTTCCTGGAACAGTCAAAGTTTGCTCTTCATGTCGAGTTGGATTTGGAATATGGGAAGACGTTCTACTCCATCACGGTACAATTCACTCCATTTGCCGCTGACAGATTCCTTGTGTTGGAGGAGGAGCTCGGGACGGAGTCGAAGAGGGTCTATCGGGCTAAGGCAACCAGCGATCACGGCTTGTCGCTTGAGGGCGAGAATGGTCCTCTGTCGGATTTCCTCAGCGGTTCCAAGCCCGTCTTGGCCCAGACATTCTTTTTGAAGGACCTGACTACTCACGGCAAGCTTCTTGAAATGGGGGTACTGCCTGTTTTCCAAGGGATGCGCTTTCTGGAATTGGACCCGCAGCGGATGCGCGAGCCGGCATTCCCCGGAGCGACGACGTTGGGCGACTTCGGACAGAATCTGCCGACAGTACTTCAAGCAATCTGCACGGACGACGAACAAGGGACGATCCTGGCGGACTGGCTGCGGGAACTGACTCCGATGGAGGTCGAGAGCTTTGGGTTTCCGCGTGAAACCAGCGAACGTGTCAGTCTCAGAATCATCGAGGCGGGTGGAAAACCGTTGTCGGCTTACAGCGCGTCGGACGGTACGCTTCGGTTCCTGGCCATATTGGCTGCGCTACTCGGCAGAGGAACGCCGGCGCTGTTTTTCTTGGAAGAAATTGACACGGGCATCCACCCGGGGCGGCTGGCACTGTTGCTCGATCTGATAGAAAGACAGACGGCAAAGGGCCATGTCCAGGTGGTAACAACGACCCATGCTCCCGACCTGTTGACCCTCGCTAACGACAGCACGTTCGAGAACATGTCCGTGGTTTGCCGTCTGGAAGACTCGCGCGACGCGATTATACGCCCGGTCGCGGAGTTACCCCACGCTAGACAACTCAGGACATCTCCCGGCGGGCTTGGTCGACTGCTTAGCGAAGGATGGATGGAAACGGCGCTCGCATTTGAGGAAGACAGCGACGAAGCAGACGGAGATGGGAAATGAACGTGCTGGTTATCCCCGAAGACTTCCGCAAGGACCAGTATATCCTGAAACCGCTGTTCACGAGGCTTTTTCGGGACATTGGCAAGGGAAGAGCCAAAGTGAGGATTTGTCAGGACCCGTTGTTGGGCGGTGTCGGGGAGGCACTCAAACCAGAGCGCATTGCCGAGATAGTGGGGAAATACGCTGGAAAGACGGATATATTCATTCTGTGCATCGACCGCGATGGAGATCCGAATCGACGGAAGCGCCTCGACCGTATCGAGTCAGAGCCCAAGGTTGGCCAGATCCTATTCGCCGAGAATGCTTGGGAAGAGCTTGAGACATGGGTTCTGGCGGGCGTGGAGGATCTGCCTGTCGAGTGGAATTGGAAAGATGTTCGGGCAGAAATACAGGTCAAGGAGGTCTACTTCGACAAGCTTGTTGTCCGGCGAAAACTATCGGAATCCCCCGGCGGTGGTCGTAAGGCTCTGGGAGAGGAGGCGTCGCGGCGTATCCATGCGATTAAACGGAAATGTCCTGACGACTTCGGAAGTCTCGCCGCGCGTCTTGAGACCGCCGTGCTCAACTCGTGACCCTTCAGGACTCGCGCCTCAGGCCAACAAGTGGCCGCGCAGGACCGTCACCGCTTGACCGGACAGCAACACGCGCGCACCGCGCACCACCACGTTAAGGAGGCCGCCGCGGTCCGACACCTGCCGTGCCGTAAACCTGTCCCGGCCGAGACGTGACTGCCAGTAGGGTCCCAGGCAGCAGTGGGCCGATCCGGTGACCGGATCCTCGTCGATGCCGGTGCGTGGCGCGAAGAAGCGCGACACGAAGTCGATGTCTTGCGTGTCCGCCCGTGCGGTGACGATGACCCCACGTGTGTCGATTTCCGCGAGACGCGAGTAGTCCGGTGTGAGACGCTCCACGGTCGCCTGCGTGTCGACCTCGACGAGGTAGTCGAACCGGTTCCGTCCGACGTAGGTTGGCTCGGCACCGAGGGCGGCGGCCAGCCCTTCCGGAACCGACGCGGGCTCGGCCGGTTCCGCGGGGAAGTCCATCTCGATCCACCCGCTGCGCAGTTCCGCCGACAACCGGCCGGAGCGGGTGTGGAAAACGGCCGGGTCCCCCGGCGGCAGGTGTCCTTCCTCCCAAAGCACGTGGGCGCTGGCCAGCGTGGCGTGGCCGCAGAGGTCGACCTCGATGGCGGGCGTGAACCAGCGCAGGTCGAATCCGCCGGCTTCGCGGCGAACCAGAAAGGCAGTCTCCGACAGGTTCATCTCCCGCGCCACCCGCTGCATCCACGCGGCGTCGGCCGGAGCGGGCAGCAGGCACACGGCCGCCGGGTTGCCGCCGAACGGCGCGCTGGTGAAAGCGTCGACCTGCGTGATGGTCAAGGTCATTTTCGACTATTCCTGTGGTCCATGTGCCGAGCCCTCCGTGCGCGACTGAATATCTTACCACAAACCCCCGGACAAGCCTGATTGACAGACGTGACGGACAGGGATTAACTAACTTCACTCCCCGGGCGCGGCGTCAACAGGGCGATGCAGCCGGCAAGCGCCCCGTCGAAGGAAACGCAACCATGGCAAGGGTTTCGACCGACAAACGAACTTCCAGCACGGCCGAGGATACGCTGGCGCAGAAGAGCCGCGACGAGAACGTTGTCTCAGGCGGTCACCTGGTGGCGGCGGCCCTCAAGAACGAGGGGGTGGACACGATCTTCACCCTGTGCGGCGGCCACATCATCGATATCTATGACGGCTGCATCGACCACGGTATTCGCGTGGTGGATGTGCGCCACGAGCAGGTGGCGGCGCACGCGGCCGACGGCTACGCCCGGCAGACGGGGCGGCTGGGCTGCGTGGTCACCACCGCGGGGCCGGGTTTCACCAACGCCCTGACCGGCATCGCCACGGCGTTCCGCTCGGAGAGCCCGGTCCTGCACATCGGCGGCCAGGGGGCTCTGACACAGCACAAGATGGGGTCGCTGCAGGATCTCCCTCACGTGGACGTCGCGGCCCCTATTACGAAGTTCTCGGCGAGCGTGCGTTCCACCGAGCGCATCGCCGACATGGTGGCGATGGCGGCGCGCGAGTGCTTTGCCGGGGCGCCGGGGCCGAGCTACCTGGAAATTCCCCGGGACGTGCTCGACCGGGAGGTCCCGGCGGACAAGGTGATCGTGCCGGAGGGCGGGCGCTACCGCGCCTCGACCCGTTCCATCGGCGACCCCGCGGATGTCGAGAGATTGGCGGAATTGCTGGTGAAGTCCGAGCGCCCCGCGGTGCTGCTGGGTACCCAGGTGTGGACCTGCCGGGGGCACGAGGCCGCCACCGGATTGTTCAAGGCGCTCAACGTCCCCTGTTACATGAACGGCGCCGCGCGCGGCCTGCTGCCGCCCGGCGACCCCCACTACTTCAACCGCACACGTGGCGACGCCTTCAACGAGGCCGATGTCATCGTCATCGTCGGCACGCCCTTCGACTTCCGCATGGGCTACGGCCGCCGGCTGCGCGCGGATGCCGCCGTGGTCCACATCGACATGGACTACCGCACGGTGGCGAAGAACCGCGACGTGTCGCTGGGCCTGGTGGGCGACCCCGGGGCGATACTCAAGGCGGTGCACGCCGCGATCGGAGAACGGCCGGACAACGGCGCCGAGGGCCGTGCCCGTTGGCTGGAGCACCTCCGCGGTCTGGAAGGGGAGCGCGCCGCGAAGCTCATGCCGCTTTTCCGGTCCGATGCCAACCCCATCCATCCCTACCGGGTGGCCTGGGAGTTGAACGAGTTCCTCACCGAGGACACCATCTACATCGGCGATGGCGGCGACGTGGTCACCATCAGCGCCCAAGCGGTGGAGCCCCGCGCTCCCGGCAACTGGATGGACCCGGGCGCCCTCGGAGCTCTCGGTGTCGGCACTGGATTCGCCCTGGCTTCCAAGCTGGTGCACCCGGAGAAGGAAGTCCTGTGCTACTACGGCGACGGGTCGTTCGGCATGACCGCGTTCGACATGGAGACCGCCAACCGGTTCGGCGCGCCCTACATAGCGGTCATCGGCAACAACTCGGCGATGAACCAGATCCGCTACGGCCAGCTCTCC
The DNA here is from genome assembly GCA_965204505.1 of uncultured Binatia bacterium (SeqCode). Taxonomy (GTDB): domain Bacteria; phylum Desulfobacterota; class Binatia; order UBA9968; family JAJDTQ01; genus JAJDTQ01. The sequence goes on along the minus strand of CBDBFB010000003.1, from coordinate 438,487 downwards.
AAGTACGGCGAGGAGCGCGGCAACGTCGGCAACCTGCTGGGGGAGGTGCCGTTCTCCCGGTTCGCGGAAATGCTCGGCGGCTACGGCGAGGAGGTCTCCGAGTGCGGCGAGATCGGTCCGGCGCTGCGCCGGGCGCGGGAGTCGGTGAAGGTCTCCGGCAAGTCGGCCGTCGTCAACATCTGGGTGGACGCGGCCGAGTGGGCGCCCGGCACCAAGCGCCAGACCATGTACAAGTAAACCGACCTACGGACAACCAGGGAACATGATGGAAAAGGCACTCTCCGGCATCCGCATCCTGGACATGACCCACGTCCAGGCAGGTCCCACCTCGAGCCAGCTCATGGCCTTCCTGGGCGCGGACGTGATCAAGCTCGAATCGCCCGTGGGGGACGCCACGCGCAAGCAGCTCGCGGATATCCCCGACGCGGACAGCCTGTACTTCACCATGCTGAACTGCAACAAGCGCTCCATCACGGTGAATCTCAAGAACGAACGCGGCAAGGAGGTGTTTACCCGCCTCGTGAAGGTTAGCGACGTGCTGCTGGAGAACTTCGGCCCGGGCGTGCTGGACCGTCTTGGGTTCGGTTGGGAGAAGGTGCACGAGTTGAACCCCCGGCTGATCATGGGCTCCATCAAGGGGTTCGGCACCGAGGGGCCCTACGCCGCGTTCAAGGCCTACGAGAACGTGGCCCAGGCCATGGGCGGGGCCATGAGCACCAGCGGCATGTTCGACGGGCCCCCGGTGGTGACCGGCGCGCAGATCGGCGACTCCGGCACCGGGGTGCACCTGCTGGCGGGAATCCTGGCGGCGCTGCTCCAGCGGGAACGCACCGGGCGCGGCCAGTACGTCGAGTGCGCCATGATGGACTGCGTCATGAACCTCTGCCGCGTGAAATTCCGGGACCATCAACGCATCGAGCGCGGCCCGCTGGCCGAGTACTCGGTGCAGGAGTTCGAGGATTTCACGCCGCGGGCGGGCAACGACTCCGGCGGCGGGCAACTGGGCAACGCCGTCCCGTGCAAGCCCGGCGGGGCCAACGATTACCTCTACGTGGTGGTGCAGGAGCACGTGTGGACGGCCCTGGCCAGGCGCATCGGCGGCGAGACGCTGGCCAACGACCCGCGTTTCGAAAACATAGACGTCCGGCGCGCCAACCAGGCGGAGATGTGGCGGCTTCTGGCGGAGTTCGCCCGGGACTACACCAAGTGGGAGCTGATGGAGATCCTGAACGATCTCGACGTCCCCTGCGGCCCGATCATGAGCACCAGGGACCTGGCCCACGACGAGCACGTCCAGCTCCGGGAAATGATGGTGGAAGTGGATCATCCCGAGCGGGGACCGTGGTACAACGTGGGGTGCCCCATCAAGCTCTCCGACTCGCCGGTGGAGATCAAGCGCTCGCCGCTGCTGGGAGAGCATACCGACGAGGTGTTGAGCGAGGTCCTGGGGTACGGCGAAGAGGAGATCGCCGCGCTGAGAAGCGCTGGCGCGTTCACTCGGTAGACTCTTCCAGATCGAGATCCGCCCGTCGCGCGTTCGGGGAAGCCGTCGGGTTCATCCACCGGGGAGGGAGGCCGTACACGATGCAATCGGGAACCGATCGGCGGGAGCAAGTCCTTGCGGTCTTGCATGAAGCCAGGTCCGAGGGACGGACCACGTTGTCGCCGTTGGAGTGCAGCGCCGTGCTGCGGGCCTATGGCGTTCCGCTGCCGCGCGAAGGCGTGGCCCAGTCGGCGGCAGAGGCCGCGGCTCTGGCCGAGGACATCGGCTTCCCGGTGGTGATGAAGATCGTCTCCGAGGACATCCTGCACAAGACCGAGGCCGGCGGCGTGCTGGTGGGGGTGGCGGACCGGGAGCAGGCGGAGCGTGCCTACCGGACCCTGTTGAGCAGCGCCCGCGCCTACAAGGCCGACGCGGTGCTGGCCGGAGTGCAGGTGCAGGAGCAGGTCTCCCGCAAGGGCGTGGAGGTCATCGTCGGCGCGGTCACCGATCCGAGCTTCGGCAAGGTGGTGGCCTTCGGGCTCGGCGGCGTGCTGGTGGAGGTGCTGCGCGACGTGGCCTTCCGGCTGGCGCCCGCCACCCGCGACGACGCCCTCTCCATGCTGGACGGCGTGGCCGCGGCGGAAGTCCTCAAGGGCGTCCGGGGCGGACCGCCGGTGCATCGGGAGGCCCTGGCGGACATCATCGTCAGCGTCTCGGAACTGGTGAGGGATTTCCCGGAGATCAGCGAGGTGGACCTCAACCCGGTGCTGGCGGACACCGGCGGCGCCACCGCGGTGGACAGCGTGATGACCGTGGACTTCACGGCGCAGCCCCAACCCTACCGGCCGTCTCGCGACGAGATCGTCTCGGCCATGCAGCGCATCATGAACCCCAGGGCGGTGGCGGTCATCGGCGCCTCGGACGGGGAAGGGAAGATCGGCAACTCGGTGATGAAGAACATCATCAACGGCGGCTACGCCGGCGAGCTCTACCCCATCAATCCCAGGGCCGACGAGATCCTGGGGAAGAAGTGCTACCAGAGCGTCAAGGACATCCCCGGAGAGGTGGACGTTGCGATCTTCGCGGTGCCGGCCAAGTTCTGTACCGCCGCAATGACCGAGGTGGGGGAGAAGGGCATCCCGGGGGCGGTGATGATCCCGTCGGGCTTCGCCGAGGTGGGCGAGAAGGAGATGCAGGCGGAGCTGCTGGCGGAGGCGCGCAAGTACAACGTCCGTGTCATGGGGCCCAACATCTACGGCTTCTACTACACCCCCGCCAACCTCTGCGCGACGTTCTGCACCCCCTACGACGTCAAGGGACCGGTGGCGCTGTCCTCCCAGAGCGGCGGCGTGGGCATGTCCATCATCGGGTTCAGCCGCTCCACCCGGCTGGGGGTCTCGGCCATCGTCGGCCTGGGCAACAAGTCGGACCTGGACGAGGACGACCTGCTCACCTATTTCGAGCAGGACGACAACACCCAGGTGGTGGCCATGCACGCCGAGGACCTCAAGGACGGCCGCAGCTTCTACGAGGTGGCCAGCCGGGTGTCCAAGAAGAAGCCCGTGGTGATGCTCAAGGCCGGCCGCACCCGGCTCGGCGCCCGGGCCGCGGCCTCCCACACCGGCGCCCTGGCCGGCGACGACAAGGTCTACGACGACCTCCTTAAGGCCTGCGGCGTGGTGCGCGCCTACTCGCTCAACGACATGCTGCAATTCGCCCGGGGCCTGTCGGTGCTGCCCACGCCCAAGGGCGAGGAGATCGTCATCATCACCGGCGCCGGCGGTTCCGGGGTGCTGCTGTCGGACGCGGTGGTGGCCAACGGGCTCTCGCTCATGAAGTTCCCCCAGGACCTGGACGAGGGCTTCAAGCAGTTCATCCCGCCCTTCGGCGCCTCGGGCAATCCCGTGGACATCACCGGCGGCGAGCCCCCCACCACCTACGAGCGCACCATCCGGTTCGGCCTCGAGGACGACCGCATCCACGCCCTGATCCTGGGTTACTGGCACACCATCATCACCCCGCCCATGGTGTTCGCCGAGCTGTGCGCCCGGGTCGTGCAGGAAGGCCGTGACAAGGGCATCGAGAAGCCGGTGGTGGTGTCTCTGGTGGGCGACGTGCAGGTGGAGGAGGCCTCGGAATACCTCTACGAAAGGGGCATCGTCGGATGTCCCTACACCACCGAGCTGCCGGTGGCGATACTGGGCGCCAAGTACCGCTGGGCACGGGGCGCAGGGCTGCTAGGATAGCTGCCGGACATCATCGCATTGGAGGACAGCCATGGAACGACTTCCGCGTGGAGCGAACTTTCAACGTGGCCTGATGCTGTGGCAGATCGGGTTGCACGTCGCCGGCGACCCGAACGAGCCGTACTATGGCAACCGGGACATGTGCATATCGGTGGGGAGCGGGTCGGCGGAGAACTTCCGCCCCTGGCTGCGCATGTCCACGGGCTCGCCCATCATCGCCCACGCCGTGGCCAAGGGAGACCTGGAGATGTCCATGGTGAACCCGTCGGCCTTCCTGACCCAGGCGTACCGGGGCACCGGCCTCTTCGAGGAGCCGCTGCCGCTCCGGGTGGTGGCTTGCTATCCGTCCTGGGACCGCTTCGTGTTCATGATCCACCCGCGCACCGGGTTGACCTCGCTTTCGCAGATCAAGGAACGGCAGTACCCGTTGCGTCTTTCCATCCGCGAGGACGCCACCCACTCCACCCGGGTGCTGCTGGACCAGACCCTGGAAATCTACGGTTTCACGCTGGCGGACCTCGAGTCCTGGGGCGGCAGCCTGCAACTCAACGGCGGCCCCGGTGACGAACGGCGCATGGCGGCGCTCAGGGACGAGACCATCGACGCGGTCTTCGACGAGGGCCTCGTGTTGTGGTTCGATGACGCGCTGTCGCGCGGCATGGAACCCGTCACCCCGGACGATTTCGCCATGGAGCGACTCAACGCCCTGGGCTGGCGCACGGTGACCATGCCGGCGGGCTGCTACCCCCATCTCAAGGCTGAACACACCTGCATCGACTACGGCGGCTGGCCCCTGTACACCCGGGCCTCACTGTCGGATGAGGACGTCTACAAGGTGTGTGCGGCGCTGAAGGAGCGCCAGAACGAGATCTACTGGGAGACGCTGACCGGCATCGACCAGTTGTGGAAGGATACCGACGCCACGCCCCTGGACGTGCCGCTCCACACGGGAGCGGAGAAGTTCTGCAGGGACCAGGGCTACCTTTGATGGACCTTGAGGACCTCACCATCATCGAGGCGGCGCGACGGATCGAGGCACGCGAGCTTTCGCCGGTGGATCTGACTCGGGCGTACCTGGAGCGTATCGACCGGCTCGATCCCGAGCTCAACACTTTCGTTACCCTGACGCGCGAGCAGGCCCTGGCGGACGCCGCCCGGGCCGAGGCCGATGTCGCCGCGGGCCGCTACGTTGGCGCGCTGCACGGCATCCCCGTCTCCATCAAGGACAGCCTCGCCACCGCGGGCGTCCGCACCACCGCGGGCGCCAAGCACCTGTCCGACTGGGTCCCGGACGAGGACGCCACCGTGGTGTCGCGCCTCAAGCAGGCCGGGGCGGTGGTCCTGGGCAAGACCAACATGCACGAGTGGGCTGCAGGCTGCACCACCATCAACCCCTACTACGGCACCACCCGCAACCCTTGGGACCGGAACCGGGTCTCGGGCGGATCGAGCGGCGGCTCGGCCGCGTCCGTGGCCGCGGGCCTGGCTCTGGGGTCCATCGGCACGGACAACGCGGGCTCGGTGCGCAACCCGGCGTCCCTGTGTGGCGTCGTGGGGCTCAAGGCTACCTACGGCCGGGTGAGCCGCGTCGGCGGCGTCGCCGGCACCGGCGGCTATTCCACGGACCATTTCGGCCCCCTCACCCGCACGGTGCGGGACAGCGCGCTCATGCTCCAGGCCATCGCCGGCCACGACCCGAAGGACCCGCTGTCGAGCGATGCCCCGGTGCCGGACTTCTGCGCTCTCCTCGACCAGGGCGTGGCGGGCCTCAGGGTCGGCATCATCCGCGACTACTTCGATGATCTGGCGGTGGACGAGGTCAAGGAGGCCGTTGCCGACGCGGTGGAGCTGCTGGAGTCCCTGGGCATGTCGGTGCAAGAGCTGTCGGTTCCGTACACTGAGCACATTGCGATGGTGCAGCTCGTGACCGCGCGCGCCGAGAACCTGTCCCCGGCCGAGCCGTTTCTTCGCACCCGCCCGCGGGACTACAGTCCGGAGCTGCTGTACCGGCAGGTCCGCGCCCTGGCGCTGCCCGCCCACTCGTACGTCACCGCGCAACGGGTCCGCCGCCTCATTTGCGAAGCCTTCGACCGGGCCTTCGAGGAGGTGGACGTGATCGTGAGCCCGGCGGTGAGCATGCCGGCCGAGACCATTGAGGAATGCGAGCGGGGCTACGTGGAGACTCCGGCGGGGCGGATCCCGTTGGCGGACGCCCGCGGCACTCGCGGGACCCTGTGCACGATCCCATTCAACGTCACCGGCGCGCCCGCGGTAAGCATGCCCTGCGGCTTTTCCTCCCAGGGGCTCCCCATCGGGCTGCAGATAGCGGCACCCCATTTCCAGGAACCGACGCTGTTGAAGGTGGCCCACGCCTACGAGCAGGCGGCCGGATGGCACGCCCGGAAGCCGCCGTTAGGGTAGGAGCCGGCGCCGTAGAGCTTTGCTGGAACCCGTCACCGGTCACCCTCGCCCAGAGGGAGAGGGGCTATAATCTGACCCCCTCTCCCTCTGGGAGAGGGTAGGGGTGAGGGTCCCCGGCTCGAGCACCCTGCGCTCAAGGGCAGCGAACGGAGCGGCAGGGATTGTCGGGCGCCCTCACTCGGCCTTCGGTCACCCTCTCCCGGAGGGAGATGGGTTGACGGATACCGGGCGTGGAGAAGGTCGTCAGGAGGCTCCATGAGACACCGAGACATGGGCGTGCTGGTTTACGACAGGGCGAAGGCGATGCCGGGCTACACGCTCATCGTCCCGCAGTCGTCCCGCAAGGCATACCTCATCGGAATGCGCGGCGAGGTCCTGCATGAGTGGTCGTTCCCGCTCTGCCCCGGGAACTACGCCTATCTCCTGCCTACCGGCAACCTGCTCTGGGCCGGCCGCGTGGAGGACGCGGGGCCGCCGCTTTGGCGCGGCAAGGGCGGCCTGCTGCGGGAGTACACCTGGGACGGGGCAGTGGTCTGGGAGTACTCCGACCCGGCACAGCACCACGACTTCCGCAGACGTCCCGACGGCAACACCATCTACATCGGTTGGGAACCGGTGCCCGCGGATGTCCAGCCGCGCATCAAGGGCGGCTACCCCGGCAGCGAGCACGAAGGTGTCACCTACGGCGACTACGTGAGGGAAGTCTCTCCCTCGGGCGACACCGTCTGGGAATGGCACGCGTGGCGCGACCTGGACCTGGACCGGTGGGAGCTCTGCCACTCCTGCGGCCGGGACGAGTTCGCCCACGCCAACGCCTGTTTTCCCCTTGACGACGGCGGCGTGATGCTGAGCTTCCGGCGCCTGAACGCCATCATGATGATCGACCGCGAGACCTGCAAGGTGAAGTGGTCGCATCAGGACGCCACCTGGGGCCACCAGCACGACTGCACGGTGCTGCCCAACGGCAACATCCTGCTCTTCGCCAACGGCATCCACGGCCTGGACAACCCGTTCTCCCGGGTCATCGAGCTCGATCCGAAGTCGGGGGAAACCGTCTGGCACTACCGGGGTTCGCCCATCTGGACGTTCTTCAGCCCCAATATCAGCGGCGCCCAGCGCTTCGACAACGGCAACACCCTCATCTGCGAGGGCCAGATGGGGCGGGCCTTCGAGGTCACACAGGCGGGTGAGATCGTCTGGGAGTACGTCTGCCCGTTCTTTGCCGACTACCAGGGCCGCGGTCCGGCCAACAGCATGTTCCGGGTATACCGCTACGCCGCCGACTCGCCGGAGATCGGCGGGCGGCTGGCGACGGCGGTGGCTTGGTAGGAGAGCGTCGCATCCGGCGCGGACCCTTGCTCATCGTCGGGGCCATCGCCGGAAGTTAGGGCGCCTTCACATCTTCCGGAAGTGCACGATTCCCCACTGCAGGTAGCCCCGTTTCCCGCCCTCCACCCAGTGCCGCAGGCCGGTCTTGACGCGTTCGACATGCTCGGCGCCGCAGTGTTTCGTCAGGCCCTCCTCGTCGGCGAACAGTCCCTCGAGGATCCGCCCGTAGTGGGTGGCGAGGTGGGGCGTCAGGTCGACGAACTCCAGTTCCTGAAAGCCCAGTTCTAACAGCATCGCCCGGTACTCCCGGAGGGAACCCAGGGAGTCCAGGTGGACACGGTCGAGGATGGGTTGCAGGGCTTCGGGAGGGCAAAGCTCACCGACCATGGGATCGGTGAAGATGAACTGCCCGCCCGTGCGCAGCACCCGGCCGACTTCGGCGAATACCTGCCGCCGCCGGGTGCTGTGCAGGATGGCGTCCTGAGACCACACCACGTCGAAGCTTCCGTCCGTGACGGGGATGTCTTCGAAGCTCCCGTCCACCACGTTGATGGCCAGGGAACACCTGTCTCTGGCATTGAGGTCCCGGTTCCGGGCGTTCTGCACCTCGCTCAGGTTGAGGCATGCCACGTGGCATCCGTAATCGCGAAACAGGTAACGGGCCGACCCGCCGTTGCCCGCGCCGATGTCCAGCACGCGGGTGCTCGGGACCAGCTCATGGATCATGGAAGCGATTCTCTCCACGGTCCGCTGGCTGGCTTCGTCGACCGTATCCTCGTCGTTTTCGTAGATGCCGAGATGAAGGTGTTCGTCGCCGTACGACGCATCGTAGATGCGCCGCACGGCATCGCTGTTGTAGTAGCTCCTGACCGCCTCCACGGCCTCGGAATACGGGACCTCCCCGAGCCGCTCGGACTCGCCTGCCTGACTCATCCTTCAGACCTTCCGGAAATGAAGAATCCCCCACTGGAGATGGCCCTTGCTGCCGCCGTCCACCCAGTGCTGCAGGCCGGCCTTCATCCGCTCGATGTACTCGGCGCTGCAGACCTGCAGGAGTTCCCAGTGGTTGGCCTGCACCTCGTCCAACACGCGCGCGTAGTGGGTAGCGAGCTGCGGCGTGAGATCGACGAACTCGATTTCCTCGAAGCCCAGGCCCGACAGCGTGGTCCGATACTGCGGGACCGATCCCAGCGAATCCAGGTGAATGCGATCCAGGATGGGTTTCAGCACTTCCGTCGGACAATCCTCGCGTTGCATGGGATCGGTGAAGATCAACTGTCCGCCCTTGGCAAGGACACGGTCGACTTCCTCGAATACCTGCCGCCGGTCACCGCTGTGCAGGATCGCATCCTGCGACCACACCACGTCCACGCTGTCGTCGGGCAAGGGAATCTGCTCGAAGCTTCCGTCCACCACGTTGATGGCCAGCGAGCACTGCTTGCGGGTGTTGAGGTCGCGATTGCGCGCGTTCTGGACCTCGCTCAGGTTCAGGCATCCGACGTGGCACCCGTAGTTGTCGACGAGGAATCGGGCGGAGCCGCCGTACCCCGAGCCGATATCCAGCACGCGGGTGGTGGACCCCAGGGAGTCGATCATGGAGGCCATTCGCCGCACCGTCCGACGGCTGGCGTCGAAGATGGTATCCCCTTCGCCCTCGTAGAGGCCGACATGGATGTCCTCGCCGCCCCACACGGTGGCGTAAAAGCGGTCGGCGTCGTTGCTGTTGTAGTAATCCCGTGCCGTCTCCACCGTCTCGGAGTAGCTCGGTCCCACCGCGAATCTGGCGGGGCGCTCCTCGTTCTTGTAGATCTTCTCCGCCACGTGGATGAAGAAATCCGGGTCCTCCACACGGTGGGTTTCCTGGAAGTCGGCAAAGGTCTTCACCTGCTGGAACCCGACCTCTCCCATGAGCTTCCGGACGTAGTCCTTGCGCAGGGGGAACATGTTGAGGTGAAACACCGACTTGTCCGGGAACTCGTACCGGAACCTTGCCAGCCCCTCGTCCACGTATTCGGGCTCGGCGCTGACGTTGTCGCCGCAGTAGTAATAGATGTGCTTGGAAGAGAACCCATCGTCGAGGATGTCGTCGTAGTTGCGTTGGTCCAGGACCAGGACGCCGTCGTGCTGCAGCACCGAGTAGAATTCGGCGAGAGCCTTGCGGCGATCCTGCTCCGAGAACAGATGGGTCAGCGAGTTCCCCAGGCAGATGACCGCGTCGTATTGGGTGTGGACGTCCCGGCTCAGCCACCGCCAGTCCGCGTGCAAGGTCTTCATGATGAAGCCTTGCTCCTTGGCGTTCTCGAAGGCTTGAGCCAGCATTTCGGGGCTGCCGTCGGCGCTGGTGACGTCGAAACCGGCCTTCAGGAGTCGAATGGAGTGGAAGCCGGTTCCGGTGGCCACGTCCAGCACGCGCTCGACTCCGCGTTCCTTGAGTATGTTGATGAAAAAATCCCCTTCGCTGGCGGCTCTGGCGTCCCAGTCGATGAGCTCGTCCCACTTCCGGACGAAGCTGTGCACGTATTCGCGCTTGTACTGGTCGGTCTTTCTCTGTGCGATGGGGTTGTCGCCATACAACTGTTCCTCGGCCACGATAACACCTCCTCGGTTGTGGGCCTGACAGCGCCGTTTCGCGCCTGCAATGATTATTCGCGCGCGACTTTAGCAAGACCGGCGGCCCGAAACGGCTTATCGGCTTCAGGTCGCCAAGGCAGGAAACTCCGCTAGTCTCCCAACATTGGCCCGGCAAAGTCAACCCCGTCCAATTTTTCCACCGGGACGGCCGCGGGCCCGGGCCGCGTTGTGTCCGTATGGCAGGAATGCTATAAGGCGCGCACGAGTCCGCGGGCGTCCGTCTGCGGACATCCTTTTCGCGCGGAGCTCATCCGCACAGAGAGGAGCAACCACCATGGCGATTTTCGATACCGTGCTTCACGGCGGGGCCATCATCGACGGCGCCGGCAACCCCTGGTACTACGGCGACCTGGCCATCAAGGACGGCCGCATCGCGGCCATGGGCCGGCTGGACCCGGGCTCGGGCACGCGCTCCATCGACGTCCGGGGCAAGATGGTGACCCCGGGCTACATCGACATGCACACCCACAGCGACCAGCCGCTGATCAAGGACGGCAACGGCGAGAGCAAGATCCGCCAGGGGGTGACCCTGGATATCATCGGCGAGAGCCAGACCGTGGCGCCGCTGGTGGGCCCGGTGTTCGAGGAATACGTGGCCGAGCACCGGCGCCGGAACGGCATCGAGGCAGACTGGACGACCTTCAGCGAGTACTTCGAGCGGGTCGAGGCGGGCGGGGTCTCCATGAACGTGGCTTCAGGAGTGTCGCCGCAACAGGTCAAGCGGGTGGTGGTGGGTTTCAAGGAACGGCCCGCCAATGCGGAGGAGCAGGCGCGCATGGACGGCTACGTGGCCCAGGCCATGGAGCAGGGGGCCTTGGGCCTCACCGCCGCCTGGCACGCCAAGGGGCCGGAGTACCCGGACGAGGTGGTGTCCATGGCGCGGGTGGCGCGCAGGTACGGCGGCTACTACGGCGTGCACCTGGGCAGCGAGGGCTTCGACATCATGGAGGAGCTGGAGAAGGCGCTCAAGGTGGGGCGCGAAGCCGATATCCCCATCCATGTCTACCACCTGAAGATGCGTTCCAAGGAGAACTGGGGACGGGTCATGCAGGTGGTGGAGCAGATCGAGGAAGCCCGGCGCGAGGGGCTGGACGTCACCGCCAACCAATACCCCTACACCGCCATGCAGCACCCGTGGCGGCGGCTGTTCCCGCGCTGGGTACAGGACGCGCCGGTGCAGGAAACCATCGGCGAGTTCATGAGCCCGAGCTTCCGCCAGCGGGTGATGGACGACCCCGAGTTCACCCAGTACGTGAGCGAGCATGGCGGCTGGGAGGGCATCGTGGCGGCGCGCCTGGACAGGCCCGAGCACCACGCATGGGAGGGGAAGACCATCGCCCAGATCGCGGAGATACGCGGGCAGGATCCCGCCAGCACCTGCTTCGACCTGATCTACGGCGAGGGCATCTTCATCCACGGCATCCACCACACCCTGCGCGAGCAGGACGTGCAGGACGTCATGCGGGTGCCCTGGATCTCGGTGTCCTCGGACGGCAGCGCCCTCAACCTCAAGTCCCCCGGCATGCCGCATCCGCGGAGCTTCGGCACCAACGTGCGCGTGCTCGGTCGCTACGTGCGCGACGAGAAGGTGCTGACCCTGCCCGACGCCGTGCGCAAGATGACCTCGCTGCCGGCTCAGGTGCTGGGGCTCAAGGACCGGGGGCTTCTCCGGGAAGGGTACTGGGCCGACGTTGTCGTGTTCGATCCCGACAGGGTGGCCGATCAGGCCACCTTCGAGAATCCCAAGCAGTATCCCAAGGGGGTCGAGTACGTGTTCGTCAACGGGCAGATGGTGATCGAGAACGGCGACCACACCGGAGCCCGTCCGGGCCGGGTGGTGTACGGTCCCGGAAAGAGGGAGGGATGAGGATGGCGCTGCCGGAGAGTCTCTACGCGGACACGATCTACCCGCTCGAACGAGAAACAGCCGCGCCAGGGTCTCCGGCGCGGCTGTTTCTGTTGGTTCGCAGAGGATCGGTCATCAGGCCTTGACGCCCATCTCCTCCGCCAGGATCTTCTCGTCCGGACGCGGCGTCCACTCCAGGTTGCGGGCCGCTCCATAGTGGTCGAAGAGTTGGTAGAGCGGGATCATCGGCGCTTCCTCCATGATGACCTCGCTCATCTTCTGGAGGATCTTCAACCGCTTGGCGTCGTCCGCCTCGGCCTGCTCGGCGTCCACCAGCGCGTCAAATCCGGCATGGCTGAAGTTGGTGCGCTTGGAGCCGCCGGTGCGGAAGTATTGGTACAGCGGTGTATCCGCGTCCAGCACGCTGCCCCTGCCGATGTAGTAGAACGGGCTCTTGCCGCCGTTGACGCCGTCGCGGCCCCAGAAGACCACCCATTCCTGCGGCACGATCTCGACCCGGAAGCCGCCCTTGGACATCTGGCTGGCCACCACCTGGACCAACTCGGTGTCGTTCGAGTACTTGCCCGGCGAGAAGTGCAGCTTGACGTCCACGCCGTTGGGATATCCGGCCTTGGCCAGCAGCTCCTTTGCCTTCTTGGGGTCGTAGGGGTAGCGCTTGACGTTGGGGTTGTACCCGTAGACGCGGGGTCCCACCGGTCCCTGCAGCACCTCGCCGTTGCCGCCGAAGATGTTCTTGACGATGGAGTCCGCGTCCACGCAGTAGTTGGCGGCCTGGCGCACGAGCTTGTTGTCCCAGGGCTTGAAGTTGACGTTCAACGCGAAGAAGTAGATCCGCAGGCCCGGCACGCTGCGCACCGAAACCCGGGAGTGGCGGTTGACCCGCTCCACCTCGTGCACCGGCACCCGGTCCATGACGTCGCACTGCCCGGCCTGGAGACCGGCCATGCGCGAGTTGACCTCCACCACCTTGCGCCACACCATCTCCTTGATGGCCGGCTTCTCGCCCCAGTAGTCGTCGTTGCGCGTCAGCACCAGGTCGCCGTCGCGCTTGAAGCTGACGAACCTGTACGGGCCGGTGCCGGTGGGGTGCTTGTCAACGTCCTTGCCGTACTTGTCCGCCACGGTCTTGCTCATGATGAAGCGGTTGCGGACCCCGCGGGAGAGGAACGTGACCGAGGGCTTCTTGGTGATGACGACCACCGTGTGCTCGTCGGGCGTCTGAACCTCCTGGACGTTCCGGAACGAGCGCCGCTGCAAGCTCCTCTTGTCGTTCTTCATCCGGTCGATGGAGAACGCCACGTCCGCGGAGGTGAGGGGGCTGCCGTCGTGGAACTTGATGCCCTTGCGCAGCTTGAACTCCCACTCCTTGCCCCGGAACTCCCAGGACTCCGCCAGCCGGCCGATGAACTTGGCCTGCGAGTAGCTGAACTCCACCAGCGGCTCCATGATGTGCTGCCACTGGCCGTAGATGGCGCCGCTACTGTGGTCGTAGGGGTGCAGGTTGTCCATGTTGCTGGAGTTGTACACGATCACGCGGTCCTTGGACGCCGCGTACGCGTACTGTCCCAGCGAGGGATTGATCAGGGCTGCGGCTCCCAACGCCGCGCCGCCCTTGAGCACGTCCCGTCGGCTGATCCGTCTTCTGCCGTCGCTCATGTCATAGCTCCTTTCAGTTCAGGCCCTTGGGTTTTCGTTTCCCTACTCGTTTACATGGGATGACGTCTCAGAAAGTCCAGGAAATAGGCGTTTGCGACCTCCGGCATCTGGCGCAGGTAGCCGTGGTTGCCTCCGTCCACCAGTTTGAACTCGGCTCCGGCGATGCCCTCGGCGAGCACCTTCGACGACTCCACGTGGCTGCCGGTGGCGGCGTCGACGGTGTCGCCCGCGCCGCAGATGACCAGCGTGGGACACTGGATTCGGTCCAGCAGGTGCCGGGTCTCGTGCTCCTGGCGGGCGACCACGTGCCGCAGATAGGGTCGTAGCGGAGTGAAGTGGGTCATGTTGACTTCGCGGAACTGCTGCACCTTGTCCGGGTAGTCGCGAACGAACTCCGGCGGGAACATGAAGCCGCCGCCGAAGTGGTCCTCCATGTAGCGCTCGTGGCCCTTCTCCGCCATCTCGACGGCGGTGGGGTAGGGAACGCCGCGCTCGTAGTACTGGCCGTCGTAGGAGGTGCCGGGCCCCGAACCCGAGAGGATCAGGCTGTGGACCGCCTCGGGATGGTCGATGGCGATCCACTGGCACACCCGTCCGCCCATGGAGTGGCCCATGAAGTGCGCCCGCTCGACCCCCAGCGCTCCCATCAGGTTGACGCAGTCGTCGGCGAACATGCGGGTGGTGTAGTGGACGTCCGGCTTGTCGCTGCGGCCGGTGCCGCGGTGGTCCCAGGTCAGCACGCGGAAGTGTTGCGACAGCTCGGGGACCTGGAAGATCTTCCAGTGGTCGCCGGACATCCCGGTGCCGCTCACCAGCACCAGCGGCTCGCCGCCGCCGAGGAATTCGTAGTGGAAGTTCAGGCCGCTGACGTTGGCGATGGGCATGATTCCCTCTCGATGGACATGACTCGTGGGGTGTGTCGCATGTGAAACTCAGAACACCGCCATGCCCTCAGAACACGACCACGCCCCGGGCCGCCTCTCCCTGCTTGAGCCGCTCGACCCCCTCGTTGATGTCGTCGATCTTGTAGCGGTGCGACACCAGCCGGTCCAGGTCGAGCCGTCCGGCCTTGTAGTGCTCCACCATTCTGGGGATGTCAATGAGCTGCCGCGCGTTGCCGTAGCCCGTGCCCGTGAGGGTCTTCTGTTCTCGCACCAAACGCAGGGGGTTGATGGACGCGGTGTGGTCCATGGGCGCCATCCCCACCACCACCACGGTGCCGCCCACCCGCGCGCATTCCAGCGCCTGCTCCACCGTCGGTCCGAGGCCGATGGCCTCGAAGACGTAATCCACGCCGCCGCCGGTGATCTCGCGGACGCGCTTGGCCGCGTCCTCGCGCGCGCTGTTGATCTTGTAGGTGGCGCCGAACTCCTGGGCGTATTCCAGCTTTCCGTCGAGGATGTCGATGGCGATGATCGTGCTGGCGCCCACCAGCCGGGCGCCCTGGATGCAGTTGAGGCCCACGCCGCCGCAGCCGATGACGGCCACGGTGTCGCCGGCTTCCACCCTGGCGGCATTGGTGACGGAGCACACGCCGGTGGTGACGCAGCAGCCGATGAGGGCGGCCACCTCCGGCGGGATGTCGCCGGGGACCGGCACGGCCTGCTCCGCCGGACACACCACCTGCTCGGCCCAGGTGCCGAGCCGCGCCGAGATATAGAGCGGCTCCCCCTTGAGGCTCACCCGCGCGGTGCCGTCGTGCATCATCTGGCGCGGGGAATCGTGGCCGTTGCAGAGGACCGGGATGCCGCGCGCGCAATTCTCGCAACGGCCGCAGTTGGCGCGGAAGGAAAGGATGACGTTGTCGCCCGGCTTGACGTGGCTGACGCCCGGACCCACGGCCTCCACCACGCCGGCGCCCTCATGGCCCAGGATCACCGGGGTCTGGTTGTCCCACTCGCCCTTGATGTTGTGCAGGTCGCTGTGGCAGATGCCGGTGGCGCCGATGCGGACCTGCACCTCCTGCGCCTTGGGTCCCTCGATGTCGACGTCTTCCACCGCCAGGGGGGCGTTGGTTTCCAGCAGCACCGCCGCTCTCATGCGCGCACCTCCATGACAGGTTCCTGGGAGCCCTCACCCCAACCCTCTCCCAGAGGGAGAGGGGGTCAGATTATAGCCCCTATTTCAGAGGGAGAGGGGCCAGATCCATGTAGCCCCTCTCCCTCTGGGAGAGGGTGGCCAGATTCTTCCCCCTCTCCCTCTGGGAGAGGGTTGGGGTGAGGGCCCTACACGGGCGGGTTCGAAGCCCGCCCTACTTGATCGCCATCTCCCAGGTGCGGATTCTCTCGTCGGAGCGCGGGTCCCACTCGATGTCGCTGGTGAAACCGTAAATGTCCGCCAGGTTCCACAGCGGCACCCACGGGGAATCCTCTTTCAGGATACGGCCGATTTGGTGCAGTATCTTCGCACGCTTCCCGGGATCCGCTTCCGCCATCTCTGCTTCGATGAGCTTGTCCAACTCGGGGTTGCTGTAATCGATTCGTGGACTTGCCCCGGTCTTGAAGTATTGCTCGACGTGCGTGTGGACGTCGATGACGCTGCCCCGGCCGATGTAGTAGAAGGGCATCTTGCCCCCGTTGACGCCGGACCTGCCCCAGAACACCACCCACTCCTGAGAGATGAGCTCGACGTTGAATCCACCCTTTTTCATCTGGGCGGCGAAGGCCTGGAGGACCTCGCTGTCCTTGGGATAACGTCCCTGGGAGTAGTAGAGCTTCACCGAAACGCCGTCCGGGTAGCCTGCCTTGGCCAGCAACTCGCGCGATTTCTTCGGGTCGTAGGGATAACGCTTGGCGTTGGGGTCATGGCCGATGTACGTCTTCGCACCGGCACCCTGCACCACGAAACCCAGGCCGTCGAAGATGTTCTTGACGATGGAGTCGGCGTCTATCGAATAGTTGGCGGCCTGCCGCACCAGCTTGTTGTCCCAGGGCTTGAACCCCGGGTTGATGGCCAGGAAGTAGATCCGCGATCCAGGAACGGACTTGATGGTGATCCTGGGGTTCTGCTTCAGGCGCTCCACTTCGTGGGGCGGCACGGCGTTGATGACGTCCACCTGCCCGGCCTCCAGGGCCGCGACCCGTGCCGCTTCCTCCGTCACCTTGCGCCACACCATCGTTTTGACCTGCGGCTTCGGCGAGCCCCAGTAGTCGTCGTTGCGTTCGAGCACCAGGTCGCCGTCGCGTTTGAAGCTTACGAACTTGTAGGGCCCGGTGCCGATCGGATGCTTGTCCACGTCCTTGCCCAGCCTCTCGGCGGCCGCCTTGCTCATGATGAAGCGGCTCTGAAGCTTGTCGAGGAACACGACGTTGGGCGTCTTGGTCACCAGGACGATGGTATGGTCGTCGACGACGCGCATCTCCTCGAGCTCTCTAAGTTGTCGCCGCTGCAGGCTCTTCTTGTCCGTCTTGATGCGGTTGAACGAGAACTCCACGTCGTGCGCGGTCAAGGGCGAGCCGTCGTGGAACTTGATGCCCTTCTTGAGCTTGAAGACCCACTCCTTGCCCTTGAACTCCCAGGACTCGGCGAGCTTCGGGACGTACTCGTTGGCCTTCTGATCAACCTGCACCAACGGCTCCATGATGTGCTCCCAGATGCCGTAGGCCGGGCTCAGGCTGTGGTTGTAGGGATGGAGCGAGTCGATGCCCCCCGCGTGGTAGATCACCACCCGGTCCTTGGAGGCGGCCCAGGCGGAGCCGGCGGCGAGCACGCCTAGAAGGAGCGCCGCGCCTGCGACCAGTGCCCCTGTCCGCTTCCACAAACTTCCATGAACACGTGCGTCGAGTTTCATTGAGCTGTCCCCTTTCACCAGACGCGCATCGGCGCCACCCTGAACCACGGAGTGCTGACCCTTGATCTCCCCACCGTGGAGGAGGACTTGGTTGCTACTTGACCGTCATCTCCCAGGCACGGATTCTCTCGTCGGAACGAGGCTTCCACTCGATGTTGCTGGCGGCGCCGTAGATGTCCGCCAGGACCCACAACGGCACCCACGGCGAGTCCTCCTTCACGATCCGGCCCAACTGGTGCAGCAGCTTGAGACGCTTCTCGGGATCGGTCTCCGCCTGTTCCAGTGCCATGATCCTGTCGAACTCGGGATTGCTGTAGTCGACACGGACGCTCGCGCCGGTCTTGAAGTACTGCTCGAGGTGCGTGTGCGCGTCGACGACGCTGCCCCGGCTGATGTAGTAGAAGGGCATCTTGCCGCCGTTGACCCCGGACTTGCCCCAGAACACCACCCATTCCTGGGTGATCAGCTCGATGTTGAAACCGCCCTTCTTCATCTGGGCGGCGATGGCCTGCACCACCTCGGTGTCCTTGGGATACCGTCCCGCGGAGTAGTACATCTTTACGTTGACGCCGTCCGGGTAGCCTGCCTTGGCCAGAAGCTCACGGGCCTTCTTGGGGTCGTAGGGATAGCGCTTGGCGTTGGGGTCGTAGCCGATGTGTTGTTTCCCGGCGGCGCCCTCCACCACGAAACCCAGGCCATCGAAGATGTTCTTGACGATGGAGTAGGCGTCCACCGAGTAGTTGGCCGCCTGCCGCACGAGCTTGTTGTCCCAGGGCTTGAACGCCGGGTTGAGGGCCAGGAAGTAGATGCGCCCCCCGGGCACCGTCTTGATGTTGATCCTGGGGTTCCTCTTCAGACGCTCCACGTCGTGGGCCGGCACCGCGTTGACCACGTCAGCCTGTCCGGCTTCGAGGGCCGCGACCCGGGCGGCCTCCTCGGTGACCTTCCGCCACACCATGGTCTTGATCTGCGGCTTCGGAGAGCCCCAGTAGGCGTCGTTGCGCTCCAGGACGAGGTCGCCGTCGCGCTTGAAGCTCTTGAACTTGTAGGGTCCGGTGCCGATGGGGTTCTTGTCCACTTCCTTGCCGTACTTCGCCGCGGCAGCCTTGCTCATGATGAAGCGGGTCTTGAGCTTGTCGAGGAACACGACGTTGCGCTTGTCCGTCACCAGGACGATGGTGTGGTCGTCCACGACCCGCATCTCCACCAGCTCTCTCAGTTGCCGCCGCTGCAGGCTGTTCTTGTCCGTCTTGATGCGGTTGAACGAAAACTCGACGTCGTGCGCCGTGAGCGGCGTGCCGTCGTGGAACTTGATTCCCTTGCGCAGCTTGAACGTCCACTCCTTGCCCTTCAACTCCCAGGACTCCGCCAACTTGGGCACGTATGCCCCACGCTCCTCGTCCACCTGCACCAGCGGCTCCATGATGTGCTCCCAGATGGAGTAGGCCGGACCCAGGCTGTGGTTGTAGGGGTGGAGGGAATCGATGCTGCCGGCATGGTAGACCACCACCTGGTCCTTGGACGCTGCCGAGGCCGGACCGGAAACGAGCACCCCAAGGAAAAACGCGGCGCCCGCCGCCAGCGTCCATACCGGTTTCAATGAACTCCTGCGAAAACGCTTTTCAAGTTGCATCGGAAAACCCCCCTTTCGGACTGCGCGCCCGGTTAGAGCCGTACCCGCGATAAATAAGAAATTGTCGCGTCGAAAGTCAACCCTGATCGGTGGATTGACGTGGTTGTACCGGCCCTATTCATGGGGATCCGCGTGGCGCGCAGACGCTCGCGGAGGACCCCTTCGAGGTGCCGGCGGAACGCATCAAGGACCTGAAGGTGGAGATGACCGTGGTCGGAGGCGAGGTCAAGTACCAGGCGTGAGGGGGCTGGGGGCGTGCGGGGTGAGCGGAATCTCGGTATCGCCCGCGCGAAGAGAGTGCTTCGTACATCGGACCACGACTTCCAGGTCCGCCGCCGAATCCCCTTCCAGTGAGATGCGCACGCGCTCGCGCGTGAGGTCGAGCCCGACCCGCCGTCCGCGGTAGACGATCGCCAGGCGCAGGGCGGGCAGCTCTTCCGGCAGGCAGGGGTCGAGGCTCAGGGTCTCGCCCATGGTGTCGATGCCGGCGTAGCGGGCCAGCAGGAGCTCGTCGAGACCGCCCAGGGCCCCCATGTGCAAGCCCTCGGGGGTGGTGCCGCCCTGGATGTCGGCGACGTCGCTCTTCAGCGCTTCGGTGAAATACCGCCACGAAATGCCGGGGTCGGTGCGCGCGGATATCGCGGCGTGCACCACGCGGCTCAAGGTCGAGCCGTGGGACGTCCGGGCGGTGTAGTACTCCACGGTCTTGCGCACGGTCTCCGGGGCGAGCTTGTAGCCGAGTTGCTGGAAGATGGCCCGAAGCTCATCCTCGCGCAACAGGTAGAAGAGCATGAGCGTGTCGGCCTGCTTCGACACCTTGTAGCGGTTGGAGGTGTCGCCTTCCGATTCCAGGATGCGGTCCAGGCGCTCGATGTTGCCGTACTTCCCGCGGTACCCGTCCCAGTCGAATTCCTCCAGCGCCTCGTACCCTTCGAACTGGCTGATGACGCCTTCGCCGTGAAACGGCACGGTCATCCTGCGGCTCATCTCCCGCCACGTCTGCTCTTCTTCCGGCGTGAGCCCGATCTCCTCGGTGATCTCCGACCGGCGGCTCTCGCCCAGCAGGTCCAGCACCTCGAAGGCCCGCTCCAGCAGCCACACCACCATCACGTTGGTGTAGGCGTTGTTCCGCAGGCCGCCGGTGTCGGCGTCCGGGTACATGTCGTGGTACTCGTCCGGGCCCATGACGCCGTGGATTTCGTAGCGCCCGGTGGTCTCGTTCCGCCGCGCGAGACTGGACCAGAAGCGCGCGATCTCGAGGATCATCTCGGCGCCGTAGCGGGACAGGAATTCCCGGTCCCTGGTGGTCTTGTAGTAGCGCCAGATGTTGTAGACGATGGCGATGTTGACGTGCCGCTGCCGGTGGCTGTTGTCGTCCAGCCAGCGACCGGAGTTGGGGTTCAGGTGCAGCTTCTGGGTCTCCTCGGTGCCGTCGCTGCCGCTCTGCCAGGGATACATGGCGCCCGCATAGCCCTCCTCGCGGGCGGCCCTGCGCGCGGCATCCAGCCGGTGGTACCGGTACAACAGCAGCGACCGGGCGATCTCCGGTGTCCGGGCGATGTAGAAGAACAGGAAGTACAGCTCGTCCCAGAAGATGTGGCCGCGGTAGGCCTCGCCGTGGAGTCCCCGGGCGGCCACCGCGGCGTCCAGGTCCACCGAGTTCGGGGATGCGGCCTGCAGCAGGTGGAAGGCGTGCAGGCGCAGGATACGCTCCTCTTCGGGCCGCGAGGGCAGCTCGACGTCACAACGGCGCCACAGCGAGTGCCACGCCCTCGCATGCGATTCCAGCAACTCCACGAACCGGCCTGCTGCCGCCACCGCGGACCGGGCGGCCTGGCCGCACTCCGAGATGGCCCGGTCCCGGGACGAGTACAGGGCCACCGTCTTCTCCAGCGTGACCACCTGCCTCTTCCTCACCGGGACGACGAACTCCTGCGCTATCGTTTCCGCTTCCTCGATGGTGCGGGGCGCGGCTTCCTCGCGCTCCTCCTGCCGGAAGAGCCGGGTGCGCGCCGCCAGCGCGAGCCGTATACGCGATTGGTTGGTCTCAACCACGAGGTACACGCCGTCGTCGCCCGTGCGGCCTTTCTCCAGGGTTTCCAGGTGCTTGGAATTGAGCTGGCGGTAGCGCGGGACTCCGGCGTTGATGACCGAGCCGTCCAGCGAGGACCGAATGGTGACGTTTCCCGACCAGTCTTCCGCCAGCAGGGTCCAGCGCAGGACCGCCAGGTGCGGATGCCGCATGTGCACCAGCCGCCGGCTGCGAATGAAGCTGGTGCGCCCCTGGGGATCACGAAACCGCAGCCTTCGCGTCAGCAGACCGTTCTTGAGGTCCAGCTCCTGCTGGTAGGCCAGCACCTCGACCGCCGAGAGCTCGAACCACGGCCCGTCCTCCAGGCGGAACCGGAGGCGGAGCCAGTTGGGCAGGTTGACCAGGTCCTCGTTGACCACCACGCGGTCGCCGACCGTGGTCTCCAGCCGGTTGTAGCAACCGGCGAGATAGGTTCCGGGGTAGTGCACGTCGCCGGCCTCGCCCCCTTCGGCGGCGCCGCGGGTGGCGAAGTAGCCGTTGCCGAGGGTGCACAGGGCCTCGCGCAGGCCCTGCTTGCCCGGGTCGAAGCCATCGTAGCGGAAGATCCATTCGCTCATGGTTCACCTGCCAGCGTATCCTTGCCTCTTGACGGCGTTCGGACCGCCCGCCAACCTTCCCTGAGTGTTACAGGACCCCGGCGCGGATGGTGTGGCGGGCGGCGATGCGTTGTCCGTGGGTGCGCCGGTTGCCGACGCTGTCCTCCAGGACGGTCTCCTCGTCCACCAACTCCAGCACCGCCACGTCGGCTTCCCGGCCCACTTCCAGGACGCCCAGCCGGTCTTCCCAGCCGATGGTGCGGGCGGCGTTGATGGTGCAGTCGGCGACGATTTCATCGAGGTCCAGTCCCAGCATCAGGAACTTGGTTAGGGTAGTGGGCAGGTCCACCACGGGGCCCGTGCCGCTCATTCGGTGGAGATCGGTGCTGATGATGTCGGGGTGGAGCCCCTGGTCCATGGCCCGGGCCACCAGGTCGAAGTCGAAGTGCCCGTTGGCGTGGGCGACGTCGAAGATCACCCCGCGTTTCTGCGCCTCCAGGACGGCAGGCCGAAGGCGGCCGTCCGGATCCACGATGGCCGGCTGTTTCGGCGTGTAGCAGTGCGTGACGATGTCGCCCGGACGCAGCGTCTCGACGATCTCCTCCATGGATATCCCGGTGTCGCCCACGTGCACCATCACCGGCGAATCGCTGGCGTTTCCGGCCCCCACCGCCATTCCCAGGGCCTCGCGGCCGTTTTCGCCCACCGACTTGACGTGCAGGCGGATCTTGATGCCCACGGCGACGTCGGGGTTCTCCCGCACCGTGCGGGCGGCGTTGTCGGGGTCGGCGAAGCCGATGTTCTCGAGTTCGCCGGGGTCGTTGAGGACGCCGTGCTGCGCCACCGCCACGAAAGCCAGCATGCGGGTGCGCGCCCGTTCGTACACCAGGTGCCGGAACCCGGTGAAGTTCACCGGGCCGGCCGAGCCCGCGTCCGCGGTGGTGGTGACGCCGCTGGCACCGCACACGGCGTCGAGGTCGGTGCCGTAGGGGTTGACGCCCCAGTAGCTGTGTACATGGAAGTCGATGAGGCCCGGGGTGACGAAGCAGCCGCCGGCGTCGAGGACCTGCTTGGCGCCTTCCCGCGCGAGGCCCTTTTCCATGGCGGCGATGCGGCCGCCGGCGATGCCCACGTCCAGCTCCTGCCGCGGCCCCGCCGCCGGGTTGATCACGGTTCCTTTGACGAGAAGCAGGTCGAATGAATCGCTCACGGCGGGTCTCCTTTGAATGGCGTCCTTCGACTTCGCTCCGCTACGCTCAGGACGCAATCTTCACCTAATCCTCCGCCAACCCGTAGAAGCGCGTGGGGTTCTCGTGCAGGATCTTGTCGATGACGTGGGCCGGCACCTCGCCCTTCTCGCGCAAGCCCTTGAGCGCCAGCAACTCGCTGGCGTTGTCCGCGTGGCCGTAGTCCGACCCGACCATGATCATGTCCTCGCCCGCGTGCTGCAGCACGTAGGGCAGGTCGTCGTCGGTTTGGCAGGCGACGTAGATGCGGTTGGCCCGGAGCAGGTCCTCGTCGGGCTCCACGCCGGCCTTGCGTTGCCGCAGCGTGATGTCCCGGACCACGTGGGGCACCCACTGGGCCGCCACCTCGATGGCGCCGATGCGCAGGCCGGGGAACCGCTCCGGAATGGCGCGCATGACCATGGCGTGGACCGCGCCGATGACCGTGAGCTTGGCGGTGCGGAACGGGTCGTTGCCGAACGCTTCCGAAACCGCGGCGTTGCCGATGCCCGAGTGGATGCCGATGGGCACGTTCAGGCGGGCGGCTTCCTCGTAAAGCGGGAAGAAGTAGGGGTGGTGGAGAGGGTGATGGGTCTCCAGGCCCCGCACGAAAACCGCACAGGCACCGTGCTCCGTGGCCCAACGCAGCTCGTCCAGGGCCTCCTCCATGCTCAAGAGCGGTAGCTGTACGGCCCAGCGGAGCCGCCCCTTGCCCGCCGCCCAGATATCCGCCAGCCAACGGTTGTAGGAACGGCAGAGCGCGAGCTCCACGTCCGAGCGGTCCGTGACCGGCCGCAGGAACAGGGTCGGGTAGAGCACCTGCACGTCGGTGCCGATCTCGTCCATGTGCTTAAGGCGTGCGTCGATGTCGGCCATGTCCCGGGACTCCTTGGGGGTGTCCAGGCCGATGTTGTCGCGCCCGCCGATCAGCTTGCCGTTGATCACCCAGAAGTTGCGCGTGCCGCCCTCGGGCATGTCCAGCGTAACGGGCACCGGACGGAAGCGCTTGTTCCGGCCCTCCAGGTAGTCCCAGGTGTGCTCCGTCTCGATAACGTGGGCGTCGGCGTCGATGGCCAGCATGATTTCCTCCGGTCGCGTCGAAGGACGCCATTGTTCGAATCCCGCTAGTCTTCCGCCAGTCCGTAGAAGCGGGCGGGGTTGTGGGCGAGGATCTTGTCGATCACCTCGGCGGCGATCTCGCCCTTGTCGCGGATGCCGCGGAGCGCCAGCAACTCGCTGGCGTTGTCGGCGTGGCCGTAGTCCGAGCCCACCATGAGGTTGTCTTCCGCGCCGTAGCCGAGCACGTAGGGCAGGTCGTCGTCGGTCTGGCAGGCCACGAACAGCCGCTGGGTCCTGAGCAGGTCGTCATCCAGGTGCCGGCCCGCCTTCTTGAAGCGCAGGCGCAGGTCGTGCAGCACGTAGGGCAGCCACTGGGCGGTGACTTCGATGGCGCCGATGCGCAGTTGCGGAAACCGCTCCGGAATCCCGTGCAGCACCAGCGCGTGGAACGCCCCCACCACCGTCAGCTTGGAGGTGGTAAAGGTGTTGTCCGAGCCGAAAGTGTCCAGCACCGCGAAGCTCCCCTGGCCGGCGTGGATGCCGATGGCCAGGTCCAGGCGCTGGGCCTCCTCGTAGATCGGGAAGAAATAGGGGTTGTGAAGCGGCTGATGGGTCTCCACGCCGCGCAACGACACCGCGCAGGCGCCGTTCTCCCTGGCCCAGATCATCTCTTCCAGCGACGCCTCCATGCTCAGCACCGGGAGTTGCACCGCCCAGCGCAGCCGCTCCGGCGCCTTTCTCCAGATGTCGGCGAGCCAGCGGTTGTAAGCACGGCACAGGGCCAGCTCCACGTCCGGCCGCTCGGTGAAGGGCCGCAGGAGCACCGTAGGGTAGAGCACCTGGACGCCGGTGCCGATCTCGTCCATGTGACGAAGCCGCCGGTCGATGTCGGTCATCTCCCGCGCTTCCGGTGGGGTGTCCGCGCCGACGTTGTCGCGGCCGCCGATGAGCCGCCCGTCGATGATCCAGAAGTTCCCGCGGTTGCCCGAGGGCATGTCCGCGGACACCGGCACCGGCCGGAAACGCCGGTCCGCGCCCTCCAGGTAGTCCCAGGTCACCTCGTTCTCGATCACGTGGGCATCGGCGTCGATCGTAAGCATGGCGTTCTCGGTCACGCCCCCAACTGTTTCGCGAACCAGTCCACGATGAAGCTCCGCCGGTCGAAGCGCTTCTCGCCATGGCCCACCCCGTCCAGCAGCTCCCGCGGCGCGTTGACGGCGTTTTCATACAGCCGGACGGCGCCGCGCGGGTCCATGACCCGGTCGTCGTGGTTGTAGCCCACCAGCAACGGGCACTCGATCTTCTGCGCCCGGCCGGCCAGGGTGAACTCCTTGATGCGCTCGCGGGCATCGGCCAGGTCCCCGGCGCCCATGAGCCAGCGCAGCCGCTCCTGGATGGGCGGGTAGAAGTCGAAGATGTCGTCGACCAGGTTGTAGGCCCCGCTCCACACGGCCACGGCCTTGATGCGCTTCTCCTCGGTAGCGCAGCGCGGTCCCGAGTACCCGCCCATGCTGGAGCCGTGGAGGCCGATGCGGTCGGGGTCCACGTCCGCCCGCGTCACCAGGTAATCGATGACGGCCCTGGCCACGCGCTCCGAATCGGGCGGCGCGTAGAGCTTCTTCTCCCGCAGGGTGGCGCCGTGGCCGGGGCCGTCCACGTCGATGAAGCTCATGCCCCGGCGCACGTACTGGGAGGCATCGCCCTCGAGCCCGCGCAGCAGGATGCCGTCGGCGCCGCCGTAGTTGTACACCACGGGGAAACGCGTTCCGGCCTTGCCCCGGGCCGGATAGAACAGCGCGTCCAGCAGGTGCCCTTCGTAGGGGATCTCGACGCGTTCGAAGGGCGGCGGCACCAGGTTCCAGGCCTTGTCGAAAGTCTCCTTGAGCTTGTAGTGGCTCTGCATCATGCGCGGGTCGGCTTCCGGCATGTACACCAGGGCGCGCCGGTGGAATTCCGCCGCGCGCCGGTAGAAGTCGTGGGCGGTGACGTTGCGCCCCTCGCCCTCGAACCCGGCGGCGAGGGCCTCGTTCTTCTCGGCCATGCGGGTCCACTCGGTGTGCCAACTGTCGATGTTGTAAGGTCTGTAGCAGCGCGCCACCTCCCGGACGTTCGGGTCCGGGTGCAGCGGCGACACCTCCACGCGCACGTCGAGTTGCCCGCCGCCGGGCAGGCCGGGTCCTGGGAACAGGCGTTTCTCGACCTCGTCGTCAGCCAGGGGCCTGTCGGGGGATTCCTTCATCCGATCTCCTAATGTGCCGCCCGCCGGGACGTAACCGGCGTGACCGGTCCAAGGTTTCGTTCGACCTCCCCTGGAGTCGTTGCTCGCGGTCACCGCCCGGCGGCGAGCTTCCCGTTCCGCGCTCAGATGCCGTAAAAGGCGCTGGGGTTGTCCTGGGTGATCTTCTTCACGGCGTCGTGGGAGATGTCGCCCTTGTCGGCGCGCTGCTTGAGGAGGCCCAGGAAATCCATCTCCTGGGCGGAGTCGTTGTGCGTATAGTCCGAGCCGACCAGGAGGTTGTCGTCCCCCGTGTGGTGCATGACGTAGTCCAGGTCCTCGTCCACCTGAAAAGACACGTACATGCGGTTCCGTCGCAGGATGTCCTCCGGCATCTCCTCGATTTCCATGGTGGAGCGCAGCACGCTGGTGGGTCTTTCGAGGTTCTTCTCGATCCGGCGGCGGATCTCGTAGAGCACGAACGGCACCCAGGAGGCGGTGGCCTCGATGAAGCCGAAGCGCAGCTCCGGGAACCGGTCGGGCACCCCGTGGACGATCAGGGACTGGAACGCGTGCACCACCGGCAGCAGGATGCGGTAGAAGCGGCTGAAGGTGAACTCGCGCGCCGGCGTGAAGTCGGGCACGCCCGAGCCCGTGTGGAAGCAGATGGGCATGTCGAGCTTCTGGGCTTCTTCGTAGAGCGGGAAGAAGTAGGGGTCGTTGGCCCACACGCCGGCTTCCCGGTCGCCCTTTTTGAGCACGCCGCAGGCGCCGTGCTCCTTTGCGAAACGCAGCTCTTCCAGGGCGGCGTCGATGTTCTGGGTGGGCGGCAGCATCACATAGCGCAGCCGTCCCCCGGACTGGGCCCAGCGCTCGGCCATCCAGCGGTTGTAGCTGCGCCTGAGCGCCAGCTCGATCTCCGGCTTGTCGGTGAACTCCACCAGGAACAGGGTCGGGTACATCACCTGGAAGTCCACCCCCATGCGGTCCATGTCCTCCAGGCGCCGCTTCACGTCCTTGAGTTCACGCGCCCCTTCGGTGGTGTGGGTCTCTTCGTCCTTGCGCACGAAGCGGATCTGCCGCCTGCCATCGATCATCCAGTAGCGCATGGTGGCGTTGCTGGCGTCCTGGTCTCTGGGGTAGGCGGTGGTGGGCCTCAAGCTCTCGTCGCCGTCGCGTATGAAGGCCCAGGTATCCTCGGTCTCGTCCACGTGGGTATCGGCATCGATGACTGGCATGACGTCCTCCGAGTCGGGGGTGATAGGTGTGGATTACCAAAACCGGGCTGGCTTGCCTAGCACCCTCACCCCGACCCTCTCCCAGAGGGAGAGGGCGAATATTGCCCCCTCTCCCTCTGGGAGAGGGTCGGGGTGAGGGCCTGGCGCGATGGACCGCGCGGACGATACATGCAGGGAGCGACCGGCCGGTCAGTCCTGCTACTAACGCTAACGGGGCTTGAACTTGGGCAGGCTGATGTCGTCGCTGACCGGGTCGAACACCACCTCCACCTCCATCCCGATCTCCACGTCGTCCACCGGACAATCCACGATGTTGGTGTAGTAGCGGGGGCCTTCCTCCAGGTCCACCCAGGCGATGACATAGGGGATGTCCTTCTCGAAAGCGCGGGCGCCGCGGCCAGCCAACTGACGGATGATGGTGAAGGAGTAGACCGTGCCGCGTCCGCTGAGCTCGTCCCATTCGAGGTCTTCGCCGCCGCACACCACGCACGACGGACGCGGACACCAGGTCAACGCGCCACAGGCGAGGCAACGTTGCATCACCAGTCGCCCCTCCTTCGTGGCCTGCCAGAAGGGCGCGGTCAGCTCGGTGATCTCCGGGAGGGGGCGTCGGGGTTCGGTTTGTGCTTCGGCCATGGGGGTCACCCTTTGTCGTTGCTGAGAATCGCCACGGCGGTGGAGCCGAGGTTCTTGCCGTAGGGGAGGCCGCCGAGGCCGGTGCAGAGCCCGGCGCGGGCGCCCGCCACCTGCCGCTCGCCGCCGTCGCCGCGCAGTTGCGTGACCGATTCCAGGATGTGGATCATGCCGCCGCAGGTGGACGGCTGTCCGCAGTTGATCATGCCGCCGCCGGTCTGGATCGGCAGCGTCCCCTTGAAGGAGAAGTCGGTGGACTCGAAGTACTTCGTGTCGCCCTTGTCGCAGAAGCCCAGGTCCTCCATCTGCATCATCTCGATGATCACGTAGTCGTCGTAGAGTTGGGCGAAGTCCATGTCGTTGGCGGTGACGCCGGCCATGTCGAAGGCACGGGCGCCGGCATCCCTGATCCCCATGATCGTCGCGTCGGAGTGTGTGCGGGGGCCGTAGCTGGGGTTGTCCTGCTCGCCGAAGCCCATGAGGTAGACCGGCTTCCGCGGCATGTCGGCGGCCCTTTCCGCGGAGGTAAGGATGAACGCCTTGCCGCCGTTGGCCGGCATGACGCAGTCCAGTAACCGGACGGGGTCGGCCACCAGCCGCGAGGTCTTGTAGTCCTCCAGCGTCATGGGCTTCTTGAGATAGGCATTGGGGTTGAGCGACGCGTGGTAGCGGGCGGTGACCGCGATGTTCCCCAGTGCATCCAGGGTGGTGCCGTACTCGTGCATGTGCCGCCGCATCACCAGGGCGATGCCGCTGTTGGCGCCCATCAGGCCGTAGGGCACCTCGTGATCCCGCACCTCCCGGGGTTCGACCCCGTTGTGGTTCTCCACGAACGTGCACGAAGCGGCCACGCAGAGGACCCGCTCCACCAAACCGGCCTGGATGGCCGCGGCCGCCTGCCCCAGGGTCGACACCGTGGCGGCGCCGCCGTTGGCGTTGGCCAGGGACAGGGCCGGCGCGATGCCGAGGATGGAAGCGTTCTCCTCCGGCCAGAAGGGTTGCAGGTAGGTGGTCGTGTAGATGGCCGCCAGCCCCTGCCCGTCGAAGTCCTTGCGTGTGAGCCCGGCGTCCTCCATGGCCAGACGCGCCGCCCAGGTCAGGTACTCCGGGATGGTCCGGCGGGGTTCGCCCGGGCGCCTGCCCAGGCGGTCCACCGGAGTCTCGCCGATGCCGACGATAGCCGTGTTGCCGCGAATACTCATGGATGAAAAGACCCCCTGGTATGGTGTGATACACCCCACCCGCGTCGCGCCCATGATTGTTGGAATCGAATCATACGTGACTTTGCGTTAGCGTCAAGGGTTTGGGTATAATTCGCCACGGGAACAGGCAGCGGTGCTCAGCCCCGTCATCGGCGTGAATCGGGCAGCGCTGTTTGGTATCCGTCATTCCGGCGGAAGCCGGAATCCAGCGGTGGATAGGCGGTGTGCCGTTATGGCCCTGCCTCTGGATTCCGGCTTCCGCCGGAATGACGATTTCGACCATCAAGGAGACTTCCCACCATGTCAGAGTTCCGTTTTCAGCCCATCTTCGAGCTCGGCGAGGACACCACCGAGTACCGCGGCCTGGGCAAGGAGGGAGTGTCCGAGATCGAGGTGGACGGGCGCTCGATCCTGAAGGTGGACCCGGCGGTGCTGCGGAAGCTCACCGCGGAAGCCATCCGCGACATTTCCCATCTCTTCCGGCCCGGTCACCTGGCCAAGCTGCGGGCCATTCTCGACGACCCCGAGGCGTCGAAGAACGACCGCTTCGTGGCGCTCCAGCAACTCAAGAACGCCAACATCTCGGCCGGCGGGGTGCTGCCGGCGTGCCAGGACACCGGCACCGCCATCGTCATCGGCAAGAAGGGGGAGAACGTCTTCACCGGCGCCAACGACGAAGAGGCATTTTCCGCCGGCGTCTACGACGTCTACACCGGTACCAACCTGCGCTACTCGCAGCTCGCGCCGCTCACGCTGTACGAGGAGAAGAACACCGGCACCAACCTGCCGGCACAGGTGGAGATCTACGCCACTCCGGGGGACGCCTACGAGCTGCTGTTCATCACCAAGGGCGGGGGCTCCGCCAACAAGTCAGTCCTGTACCAGCAGACGCCGGCGCTGCTCAACGAGGCGTCCATGCTGGCGTTCCTGGAGAAGCAGCTCAAGACCATCGGCACCGCGGCATGCCCGCCCTATTACTTGGTCATCGTTGTGGGGGGCATGTCGGCGGAGTTCAATCTCAAGACCGTGAAGCTGGCAAGCACGCGTTATCTGGACAGCCTCCCCACCGCCGGCAACGAGCACGGCCGGGCGTTCCGTGACCTGGACCTGGAGGCCAAGGTTCAGGCCATCAGCCACAGGATGGGCGTGGGCGCGCAGTTCGGCGGCAAGTACTTCACCCACGAAGTGAGGGTCATCCGTTTGCCGCGGCACGGCGCTTCGTGCCCGGTTGGAATCGGGGTCTCGTGCTCGGCGGACCGGCAGGCCAAGGCCAGGATCACTCGGGACGGGGTGTTCCTCGAGCGGCTGGAGACAGATCCGGCGAAGTACCTGCCGGACTTCGTGGAGGAGGACGACGCCGACGCCGTGGTGAGCGTCGACTTGAGCCGCCCCATGGACGAGATTCGCGCCACCCTGTCGAGGCATCCGGTCAAGACCCGGCTTTCGTTGAACGGCACTATCGTGGTGGCCCGGGACCTGGCTCACGCGCGGCTCAAGGAGCGGCTCGACGCGGGCGAGCCGTTGCCGGACTATTTCAGGGACCACGTCGTCTACTATGCGGGGCCGGCGAAGACCCCGGAGGGGTATGCTTCCGGCTCCTTCGGGCCCACCACCGCCGGACGCATGGACTCCTACGTGGAACTGTTCCAGTCCCACGGCGCCAGCCTGATCTCGCTGGCCAAGGGCAACCGCTCGCGGCAGGTGACCGAAGCGTGCAAAAAGCACGGCGGGTTCTACCTGGGCTCCATCGGCGGGCCGGCGGCGATTCTGGCCAAGGACAACATCAGGCACGTGGAGGTGCTCGACTACCCGGAGCTGGGCATGGAAGCGGTGTGGAAGATCGACGTCGAGAACTTCCCCGCGTTCATCATCGTCGACGACAAAGGGAACGACTTTTTCGCCGAGTTGCAGTAGAAGGAAAGGGGCGAACGCCTGCAAGGATCCGTTACCGGAGGTCCGTCAGTCCGTCAGTCCGTAAGCTCGTCGGGGCGGGTTTCAGACCCGCCCGTGTCCGTAACAGGCCGGCAGTGAGACCGATGAAGAGGAGCGCGCCATGAGCGGAGATACCAACGGAATGCCATTGATCGTGGACGCCGACGCCCACGTGGTGGAGTGCGACCGTACCTGGGACTATCTTGAGGGGTCGGAGAAGCGGTTCCGCCCGGTGCCGCTGGCGTCGCCGGAAGAGGACGGTGCCGCGCTCCAGTTCTGGCTGGTGGACGGCAAGGTGCGGGGGTTCCGCTTCCCGGCGTTCTCAGAGGAAGAGTTGCAGCGGCGTCAGGCACAGGTGGGCCGCAAGTTCGCCGAGGCCAAGGAGGCGCGGGAGCTCGGCAACGTGGGACTTCGCCTCGAGCACATGGACGCCACCGGAGTGGACGTGCAGGTGCTGCACAACACCATGTTCATCGAGCAGGTGACGGAGCGCGCGCCGGTGGAGGTGGCGCTGTGCGGGAGCTGGAACCGATGGCTCGCGGATATCTGGTCCCAGTCCGACGGACGGCTGCGCTGGTCGTGCATGGCGCCTACGTTGAGCATGCCGGACGCCCTGGACCAGATCCGCTTCTCCAGGGAACACGGTGCCTGCGCGGTGCTGATGCGGCCGTTCGACGCCAACCGGATGCTGGTGGACCCGTACTTCTACCCCATCTACGACGAAGCCAGCCGTCTGGATATGGCCGTCGCCGTGCACATCGCCAACGGCAGCGGTTGGCTCAACGATCTCTACACCCATCCGGTCCGGCTCGGATCCACCTTCCACCGCTTCCGCATCCCCACGGTGGGCGGCTTCGCCGACGTGCTCTTCAGCGAGGTTCCCGAAGTATTTCCCAAGCTGCGCTGGGGATTCATCGAGGCCAGCGCCCAGTGGCTGCCGTGGATCCTCCACGAGGTCGAGAACCGCTACAGGGTCATGGGCCGGGAGTGGCCGGACAATCCCATGGAAGCGTTCCGGATGTTCGTGACCTGCGAGAACACCGACGACCTGCCGTACATCGTGCAGCAGACCGGCGAGGACGGCCTGGTCATCGGCACCGACTACGGCCACACCGATACGTCCAGCGACGTGGACGCCATCGGTGTCTTCCGGGAGCGGACGGATCTGGGCGAGGACGTCAAGCGGAAGATCCTGAGTGACAACGCGCGCCGGCTCTACGCGCTTTAGCGCGTTCCGGTTGTTTGCCATCATCGGGGATGGCGTCCTTCGACTTCGCTCCGTTACGCTCAGGACGCCATTCAAAAGAGCAGGCCATGAGCGGCGACGCTAACGGAAACCCCTTGATCGTGGACGCGGACGCCCACGTGCTGGAAACCGAACGCACCTGGGACTACCTGGAACCCTCGGAGCGGCAGTACCGCCCGGTGCCGCTGGCGGCGCCGGAAAAAGAGGGCGTCACGCTGCAGTTCTGGCTGGTGGACGGCAAGGTGCGGGGCAACCGCTTCCCGTTGTTCTCCCAGGAGGAGATGCGGCGGCGCCAGGAGCGGGTGGGCCGCAGGTTCGCTGACGCCAGAGAAGCGAGGGAATTGAGCGACGTGGGGCTCCGGCTGGAGCACATGGACGCCACCGGCGTGGACGTCCAGGTGCTGCACAACACCATGTTCATCGAGCGAGTGACCGACCGGGCGCCGGTGGAGGTGGCGCTGTGCGGGAGCTGGAACCGCTGGCTCGCCGATATTTGGTCGCATTCCGAGGGACGGCTGCGCTGGTCTTGCCTGGCGCCCACCCTGAGCATTGCGGACGCCCTGGATCAGATCCGCTTCTCCAGGGAGCATGGCGCTTGCGCGGTGCTGATGCGGCCCGTCGAAGGCGACCGTCTGCTGGTGGACTCCTACTTCTACCCCATCTACGAGGAGGCCAGCCGCCTGGATATGGCCATCGCCGTGCACATCGCCAACGGCAGTGCCTGGCTCGACGAACTCTACCGCCACCCGGTCAGGCTGGGGGCCTTCTTCCACCGTTTCCGCATCCCCACCGTGGGCGGCTTCGCCTACGTGCTCTTCAGCGAGCTTCCCGACCTGTTCCCGAAGCTGCGCTGGGGCTTCATCGAGGCCAGCGCCCAGTGGGTGCCCTGGATACTTCACGAGGCCCGCAACCGGTTCAGGACCCGCGGCCTGGAGTGGCCGGACAACCCCATGGAAGCGTTCCGGCTGTTCGTTACCTGCGAGAACACCGACGACCTGCCATACATAGTGCGGGAGAGCGGCGAGGACGGCCTGGTCATCGGCACCGACTACGGCCACACGGACACGTCCAGCGACGTGGACGCGATTACGGTTTTCAGGGAGCGTAGGGATCTGACCGAGGACGTGAAGCGCAAGATTCTGAGCGATAACGCTTGCCGGCTCTACGCGCTGTAGCGCCGGTACCAAACCCGCCCGGGCCTCGAGCGACGGTGTGGCTCGGGAAGCCGGGCGAAGGAGCAAGAACATGAGCGGAGACGGTAACGGAAAGCCCTTGATCGTTGACGCGGACGCCCACGTGGTGGAGTGCGACCGCACCTGGGACTACCTGGAGGGGTCGGAGAAGCAGTACCGACCGGTGCCGCTGGCGTCGCCGGAGGAGGCGGGCATCAGGCAACAGTTCTGGGTGGTGGACGGCAAGGTGAAGGGGTTCCGCTTCCCGGCGTTCTCGGAGGAAGCCCTTCGGCAGCGCGAGCAACAGGTGGGCCGCAAGTTCGCCGACGCCGACGAGTCCATGGAGCTGGGCAACGTGGGGCTCCGGCTGGAGCACATGGATGACACCGGCGTGGACGTCCAGGTGCTGCACAACACCATGTTCATAACGCAGGTGACGGACCGCGCCCCGGTGGAGGTGGCGTTGTGCGGGAGCTGGAACCGTTGGCTGGCGGACATCTGGTCCCAGTCGGACGGCCGGCTGCGGTGGTCGTGTATGGCGCCCACCCTCAGCCTGTCCGATGCCCTGGACCAGATCCGCTTCGGCAAGGAGCACGGCGCCTGCGCCGTGCTGATGCGGCCATACGAAGGCAACCGGCTCCTGGTGGACCCGTATTTCTACCCCATCTACGAGGAAGCCGTACGCCTCGACATGGCCATTGCCATCCACATCGCCAACGGCAGCCCCTGGTTCAACGACCTCTGCAGCCACCCGGTGTCCAATGCGGCCAACTTCCACCGTTTCCGGGTGCCCACCGTGGGAGCCTTCAGCGACATTCTGCTGAGCGAGATCCCGCAGGTGTTTCCGGATCTGCGCTGGGGCTTCATCGAGGCCAGCGCCCAGTGGGTGCCCTGGATGCTTCGCGAGGTCGAAAAACGGTGCCAGGTACTGGGACGGGAGTGGCCGGACAACCCCATGGCGGAGTACGGCATGTTCGTCACCTGCGAGAACAGCGACGATCTCGCCTACATCGTGCAGGAGAGCGGCGAAGACGGCCTGGTCATCGGCACCGACTACGGGCACACCGACGTTTCCAGCGACGTGGACGCCATCAAGATCTTCCGGGAACGCAGCGACCTCTCCGAGGACGTCAAGCTCAAGATCCTGAGCGACAACGCGCGCCGGCTCTACGGGCTGTAGGACCAGCAGACACACCCTGGCCAGGGGTGCCTGTCCGGGCAACCGTAAGGGCGGCGTATTGGGATGCGTTGCCAGCGGACTGTGGGCAGCCGTAGGGGCGACCGGCGGTCGCCCCTTATGGGTTCCGCCGTAACGTACGGATACCATGAAAAGGGGAGGGGACGGACATGGCCTTGAATCGGATGGATGTCATTGACGGCGACGGGCACGTCATGGAGGACTGGGAGGCGCTGCTGGAGTACATGCCGGCGCCGTATCATGACCGTTTCCGGGGCAAGGGGAGGCTTTTCCCGCCGCTGGACCACCTCCACAGCGCTACCCTGTACGACCTGGTGCCCGGTGCTTTCCGGCAAGTGGGACCGCCGGGCTGGCTCGAGTTCATGGATGACGTGGGCATCGACCGCGCGGTCCTCTATCCCACCGGCGGACTGGCCGTGGGCAAGGTCATCAACGGCGACTTCGCCATCGAGATCTGCCAAGCCTACAACAACTGGTTCCACGACACCTACCTGAAGGCCAGCGAAAAGTTCCAGGGGCTCGGCTTGATCCCCATGCAAGAGCCGCAGGAAGCGGTGAAGGAGCTGCGCCGCATCGTCGACGAGCTGGGTTTCTGCGGCGCCATGCTCCCCTCCATGGGCCTCAAGGGCCACCTGGGCGGTAAGGAGTACTGGCCGGTTTACGCCGAGGCCGACCGGCTGGGCTGCTGCCTCGGGGTCCACGGCGGTGCCCACGAGGGCCTGGGAATGGACTACCTGACTCCCTACGCCCCCATCAACGGCCTCGGCCACCCCTTCGGCCAGATGGTCGGCTTCGCCGGCTTCGTGTTCAACGGGCTGTTCGACCGCTATCCCAACATGCGCGTCGGCTTCATGGAAGGCGGCGTCGCCTGGATCCACACCTGCCTGGAGCGATTCGACCGCGGCTGGGAGACCCATGTCCAGTACGATCCCCGCGGCGAGTTCATCCAGTTGAAGCCCGGCGAGGCGGTGAGCGACTACA
Organism: uncultured Binatia bacterium (SeqCode); assembly: GCA_965204505.1. Lineage (GTDB taxonomy): Bacteria > Desulfobacterota > Binatia > UBA9968 > JAJDTQ01 > JAJDTQ01. The sequence goes on along the minus strand of CBDBFB010000003.1, from coordinate 402,701 downwards.
TCCGCGGCCACGCCGCCGAGGGGCGCATCTTCGTCGGCTGCGAGGGCACCGAGCCCACGCTGCACCACGCCATCGAGGCCCTGGGCAACAAGCCCTTCATGTTCTCCAGCGACTTCCCCCACGAGGTCAACAACGACTACTGCAAGTCCGAGATCCGCGAGATCGTGGAGAACGAACGCCTCACCGACGACGACAAGCACGGCGTGCTGCACCGGAACGCGGAACTGTTCTACGGGTTGGCCGTAGATTCGGGGGTACGCGCCTCAGCCTGACACTTCTTCATGGATCACTGTGGTCTCGCCATCTCGTAGATTAGTCGACCCGACCGAGTGGCAGGCGGTCGAACGCATTCTGGGACTAGAGTCGATGGCCGCGCTCGTGGGAATCTCTGTTTCCAGTGCTCGCCGCTATTTGGCAGGTCGACGGACCGCATCGGATGCGGTCGCAGGCCGTCTCCACCTCCTTGCCCTTATCGTGGGCGGTCTCGTGGGGTCATACGACGAGGTCGGCGTTTGTCGTTGGTTCCACCGTCCGCGGGAGCTGCTCAACGGTCGTACGCCAGCCCAGTTGCTGGACGGCGATTGGGAACCCGACGATGAGGGGCCACGGCGAGTACGTGAGTTGGCGGCCGCCCATGGACCGTCGCCGACGGAATTGGAGGAGCGCCACGGAGCCGGATACCGTAAGGCCCCGCCCGTGCAACAGGAATTCAAGATTCCGGAACGGGACTATGCATGGGGTGACGATGCGTGGGAAGACGAGTAATGCACCCGGCACTGCTTGGTCAACTTCCCGTCGTTTAGTAGGTTTCCTTGCCATTCAGTAAACTTCTCGCGGCCTGGATAGAATATATTAATATGTGCAGGGGATAGTGCGCCGAGTCCGTGGAGGGCGGTGGCGCTCCACATTCAACCGGGCGAGGATAACGGCCGGTTGGCCCAAGCAAGAAATCGCCATGAAGGGACGGATACCTCCTGAGGAACTTCCGGACGATGGAGACGAGATTCGCCGGATACTCAGGAAGGATTACGGGTTCCGCAGACTCTCCGACGAAGAAGTCGATCAACTCTCCGAAGAAGAGATCGAGCGACTCGATGACGCATACGATGCCGCCTACGCACGGGAGGTCATGAAGGCCGTTGAGGAGGGTCGCATGAAGGTGGTGAGCGGTCAGGAGCTAAAGGAGGAATTGGACCGGATTTGTGGTCTGGAGCGGAAGCGGAAGACCAGGCAGGGCGGTTAACTGGGATATTGCTCGTGACGGGCAAGAGCCCGAATCAGCGGGTTACGAGCCACGGGAAGGGACTCTGTGAAGATCCGTATTCATCGGGGTACGAAGGAAATCGGCGGTACCTGTATCGAGATCGAGGCTCAGGGGAAACGAATCGCCCTCGACGTCGGCCTTCCGCTCGACGCGCCGGACGACCCAGACGAGCACGAGAGCCTGCTGCCGCAGGTGCCGGGGTTCAGGGAACCGGACGAAACTCTGCTCGGAGTGCTCATCTCCCATCCCCACCTGGACCACTACGGTTTGGCCAAGTACGTTCGCCCGGAGGTTCCGGTCTACATAGGCGAGGCGGCGCACAATGTCATGAAGGCCGCGAGCGCCTATGTTCCCAACGGGAGATTCTTCGCCGCCCCGCACTTCATTGCGCACCGGACGCCGGTCGAGGTCGGCCCGTTCCGGGTGACGTCGTATCTCGTGGACCACAGCGCGTTCGATGCCTACTCGCTACTGGTGGAGGCGGATGGGAAGCGGGTGTTCTACTCCGGCGATTTCCGCGGCCACGGGCGCAAGCGGAAGTTGTTCGAAGCGATGGTCGCCCGTCCGCCGAAGGACATCGACGTGCTGCTGATGGAGGGAACCACCATCGGCCGGACCGGGACCGACGAAGGCTTCGCCACCGAGGACGAATTGGAGCAGGAATTCGTCCGGGCATTCAAGGAAACAAGGGGCATCCACTTTGTCTGGACCTCGTCGCAGAACATCGACCGCCTGGTGACCATCTTCCGCGCCGCCAAGCGGACGGGGCGGGTGCTGTTGATCGACCTCTACACCGCCGTCGTGCTGGAGGCCACGGGCCGGGACCGCATCCCGCAAGCGAGTTGGGACGAGGTGAGGGTCTACATTCCACACCGCCAGCGGATCATGATCAAGGAGAAGGCGCTGTTCAATGATCGCGACCGGCATGAGGCAAACCGGATTTTCCCGGAACACTTGCCTGGCCTAGCAAATCGGGCCGTCATGCTGTTCCGCCCAATGGCGATGAACGACCGCGGCCTCCAGGCCGTGCTGGAAGGTGCAGGGTTCAGCTATTCGATGTGGGACGGATATCTGAAGGAGAAAAGCCCGGTCATGGTCCTGAAGTGGCTTGAACGGAACGGAATTCCCCGTCGTTCCATCCATACTTCGGGCCATGCGTCCGTGGCGGACCTCAAGCGGTTTGCCGCTGCCTTGACGCCACGCATACTGGTCCCGATACATTCCTTCGAGACAGGCCGGTTTGGAGAGTTTTTCGACAACGTCGTCCGGAGGCAGGACGGCGAATGGTGGGAGGTATGAGAGGATGGAAGACTTGAATATCTTCAAAAGCATCGGCGAAACCACAAAGCGTATCGAACCTTTTCACTCGCGATTCTTGGCGGATGCACTAGAGGCAAGTCTGAATGGCGACCGGTCATTGTTTGATGAGGTATGGAAGCTGGTCGCGCCAAGTTGTTGGGGTGTGCCCGATGACCCCGAGATCAAACCAGAGGAGAGAGACACCGAGAGCGGCAGGCGAATCGATATAACGATAAGAGACAAAACGAGGTCCCGTATCGTCGGGATCGAGGTCAAGACTTCAGACGCTTCGGCCGAAGCGGACCAGCTAAGGAAGTATGAGCAAGACCTCAGAAGTAACAATACGGGCAGTAAGGTCGCTATTGCATACCTAACACCGTTTAGCCGCGAACGTGCAGGAGATAAGGCAGGTCACCTCAATGCGGTCCAGATTTTCCAAGAATTCAAGAAATTCTCAGGGCAGAACGCAAAGCACGTAAGTTGGCTTGACGTGGCTGAACTTCCCTGGAACGGCAACGAATTGTGGAAGCAACATCAACAATATGTACGCGAATACATATCGTCAGAAAAGAAATTGATGGTGACCACTTCCCGTGACCGATCCCTCGATAAGTTTTTTGACGCGGATGCAGTGGAACGCTTTTGGTGCGCTCTTGCGAGCCTAGGCGTTCATACTAATCCGAAGTTCCTGGAAAAACAGCCTTCAGAAACGAGTTAAGCGGTTGATATCCAAGGGGAAATGCCTTTTTGGGCGCCCTCATGTGTTCCCATGTATATGGGATGATAGTCCTTGCATTTGCTCGATTTGCGCGCTATCTTCGTTGCCATGTACGTGGAAACCGTCCCCAACCGCAACTCTCCGCCCGCCATCCTCCTCCGCGAAGGCTGGCGCGAAGGCAAGCGCGTGCGCAAACGCACCCTGGCCAACCTCTCCGACTGGCCCCCAGCCAAAATAGAAACCCTGCGCCGGCTGCTCAAGAACCAACCCCTGGTCAGCCCTGAGGAGGCCTTCGACATCGTCCGCTCCAAACCCCACGGCCATATAGCCGCGGTGCTCGGTTCGGTGCGCAAGCTGGGCCTGGACCGTCTGCTTTCCACCGCTCCGTGCGCGGAGCGCGAGAGGGTGCTGGCGCTGATCTGTGCCCGTGTCCTTGCCCCGGTCTCGAAGTTGGCCACCGCCCGAGGGCTTGCCGAGGCCACGGCCAGGGACTCGCTGGCGCAGACCCTGGAGTTGGGGGAGGTCGATGAGGACGATCTGTACGCGGCCATGGACTGGCTGTTGGAGCGGCAGGAGGCCATCGAGAAGCGCCTGGCCAAGAGGCATCTTGGGGACGGCGCCCTGGTGCTCTACGACCTCACCTCGGTCTATCTGGAAGGCCGCTGCTGCCCGCTGGCGCGGCACGGCCATTCCCGCGACGGCAAGCGGGGAAAGCTGCAGATCGAGTTCGGCCTGTTGTGCGACTCAGACGGTCGCCCGGTGGCGGTGGAGGTGTTCGAGGGCGACACGGCCGATCCCATGACCGTGGGGGCGCAGGTGGACAAGCTGCGGCGGCGGTTCGGGCTCTCGAAGGTGGTGTTGGTGGGTGACCGGGGCATGCTCACCGAGGCGCGCATCCGTGAGGAGGTGGCGCCCGCGGGGCTGGACTGGATCAGCGCCCTGCGCTCCTCGGCCATCCGCCGGCTGGTGGAATCCGGGGCGGTGCAGATGTCGTTGTTCGACCAGAGCGATCTTATGGAGGTCCACTCCGAGGACTATCCCGGCGAGCGCCTGATGGTGTGCCGCAATCCGTTGCTTCAGGCCGAGCGGGGGCGCAAGCGCGAGGAGTTGATCCAGGCCACCGAACGCCTGCTGGAGCCCATCGTGGCTGCCACCGGGCGGGAGAAGCGGCCGCTCACGGGCCGGGAGCGCATCGCGCTACGGGTGGGCCGGGTGATCGACAAGTACAAGATGGCCAAGCACTTCCACCTCGACATCACCGACCACTCCTTCCGCTACACCCGAAACCCCGAATCCATCGCCCGAGAGGCCGCCCTCGACGGCCTCTACGTCGTGCGCACCAGCCTGCATGAAAACCAACTGGATGCCCAAAGGACGGTGCACGCCTACAAGAGCCTGAGCCGGGTGGAGCGCGCCTTCCGAAGCTTCAAGACCGTGGACCTCAAGGTCCGGCCGGTTCATCACCGCGCCCCGGACCGGGTGCGCGCTCATGTCCTGTTGTGCATGCTCGCCTACTACGTTGAATGGCACATGCGTCAGCGCCTCGCCCCCCTGCTGTTCGACGACCATGACCCCGCCGGCGCCCAACGATCCTCCATCGTGGCGCCCGCCAAAACATCCCCCGCAGCTCAGAACAAGGCTCGCACCAAACGCACCGAAGACGGCTTGCCCGTCCACAGCTTCCGCTCCTTGCTCGACGATCTCGCCACCATCGTCCAAAACCGCGTCGTCCCAAGGCTCCCCGGCGCCCAGCCCTTCGACCTGCTCACCCGCCCCACTCCTCTGCAACGTCAAGCCTTCAAACTCCTCGACGTACAACTCCAACGTTCCCAGTAACAGCACCTTGATCGCTTCGCTTTAGCCGTTATATCAATGCCTTGGCTCGCCCCCGGGCTGGAACTTCGGACTAATGACGGTGGTACCACCATTGACCTCAAGGACGTTGAAGGCGCCCCCGAGTTTCTCACTGACGCATTCAAAATCCTCATCGATAGCGGGAATGTATCGCGCAGGGCCAAGAGAGGCGACAAGTTTCCACCAGAGCTCCGGCAACGCTTTATAGAGTCGTCGTGCGGCTCTTTTCATGCGGCCCTGTTTGGCCTCTCTGATCGATATCCTTACATGTGGCTGAGAGGCAATAAAGACTACGGACTTGTAGTCGCGTGTAAGACACCTCGCGCCGTGAGTCTGGTTACAAGTCGGGGGCTGGACCGCATTGAGATCTGGAGCCGCCGCTAGGGGCACCAACGGAGCGCGCCGAAGCCATACGGGACCGAGAACTCCAGGGCTCAACCGAGGTCGTCGGACGCCAAGTCAGCCGCGGCAGCGAGGACACCGCTCATATCATGCAGAGCTTCCTGGGGTGTCGCGTCGTTTTCGATCCAGCCGTTTCCAGAGGCAAACCAGAACGCGATTTGCCAAGAAGACATGGATGCCGGAAGCGCATCGAGAACTTTCTCGATCTCGGGCCGTGGCCGTCCGTCGGCAAACTGAAACGCCGGATAGCGGTTGGTGCGGCCGGCAGGAAGACCGAAGATCTTGCCCTGCCTCTTCCAGCGTGACGCGGGCTCGGACGGGTTTCCGGTCTTCAGACCGGATACTTCCCTGACCTCGCAGCCGGTATAGGTTTGGTTTCGGGCGAGATACTGCATTCTCAGCAGTGCGTTGTCGATTTCGATTTCTGCCTTCGAGTTTCGTGTTGGTCGTTGCACGGCCCACCTCGTCACACGGTTACTTCCACCTGTCAATGGTATCGCCATCTTGCAGATTGGTCGACCCAAATATGCGCCGTCGGGATGTGGCAGGGAATTTGCTTAAAGCTCCTCGGGGTTGACAGGAATTCATGGGCGCATCCGGACTTACGGTGACGTTGGCCGCCCTGCGTTCAGGCGGCGCGTACGGCTGGCGATTGGAGGAGCGCCACAGGACCGGACACCGTAAGGCTCCCGCAGAGGGTTCACTTGTCGGACGCCGGCAAGTTCTCCTTGATCTCCCAGAACCGGGACTCATTCAGACCCGTTGCGGCCTCGATGACCTCCCAAGTGACGCCGGCTCTCAATAAGCCTTCGACCATTTCCACCTTGGTATGTTGCTCACCGAGTCGTTTACCTTCTTCCAGGAGTTGTCTGCCGTATGACATGATCTCGCCTCCCTGCTCGGGCCCATGGCGTTGTAGTGCCGCGTCGAACGCCTGCACATCCGCCTCATCCTGCGTCGCCACCACGTACCTGATGAATAAACGAAAATGGTTCACCCCGCCACCCGAAGACAACGATCCCAGCAATCTCGCCGCCATATCCACTGCTGGCCTCACGTGTCGCCCATAGGCCGCCATCATCAACAATTGCGCGATGCGGCCCTTGACTCCCCCTTCCACCCCGTCAGGTTCAAGATCCGTCTGGTCCAGCAGCATATGCTCGAACCGCGGCACCCACGGCCATGCCCGCGCCCCGGCCGGAAAGAGATCCGCGAACTCCGTCGAGTACTTCCAACCTCGCCGGCCTTGGTAGAACACCAGCGGCACGATGGGACGCAGTTCCGACTGCCCCGGCGCGTCCCGGATCCCCGCCTCCCAGATCCGGCAGCAATACTTCAGCAACCGAAACCGCATCCAAGCGTCCGGCGTCGATTGATGCTCGAAGAGCAGGTACAGCCATGCCCGCTCTTCCTCTGCCCCATACGCCACCTCGTACAGCAGGTCCGATTCGCTTTCTCGCAGAGCATCGTCGAGGAACGTTCCCTCCAGCAACTTCAGGGTGTTCCAATCAACCTCGTCATGGAGTTCCCGGGACAAGACCGTCCGCAACAAGCCGGCGGCTTCCTCCGCATCCGAAAAGACCGCGCGGAACAGCCGGTCATGGGGGTGATCGAGTTCGTCGGCCATGAAAGTCCCTCCCGGCGATGAACAGCAGCGACGAGAATGTTTCGCCATCTGTCTATCTGTTCGGCTCCGACGGATGGAACTTTAGTCATCTCCGGACGCTGCCCGCCTGACTTCTCCCCGCCGCCGCGATCAGCGTAAACGCCAGCGCGCTCAACCCCAGGAACGCCGCCGTCGTGTACGCGTTCCCGTATCCTTCCATGAACGCCCCCAGAAGCCGGGGGCTGTCGGCGATGTTCAGGGCGGCCAGATCCTGGGGCGCGGACTGGTTGGTGACGGCCGCCAGCCGCATGCCGACGAAGGCGGTGGCGATGGCGGTGCCGAGGGAGCGGCCCACACTTCGGATGATGGAGATGACGGAGGAGGCGATGCCCAGCCGCTCGGGTGGGACGGAGCCGATGAGGCCGTGGTTGTTGGGGGTCTGGAAGAGGCCGAGGCCAATGCCGAGGAGGGCCAGCCGCGGCACGATCTCGGCGGGGCCGGATTCCGGACCTAGAAGGCTTATGGCGTACATGGCCACGGCCACCACGGTGGCTCCGGCGGCGGCGGGGAGCGTGGAGCCGATGCGGTCGGTTAGCCAGCCGGCGGAAGGCGACACGACCATGAGCACCAATGCCGTCGCGGTCATCAGGCTGCCCGCTTCCAGCGGGTCCATGCGCAGCACGAGCTGGAGCAGGAAGGGCATCATCAACTCATTGGTGCTGAGGGCGACGAAGGTGCACAGGCGGGCTAGGTTGCCCACCGCGAAGGGCACGATGCGGAGCAGCCCGAGGTCGAGGATGGGGTAGGGGCAGGTGGCTTCTCTCCAAACGAACAAGGCCAGGAAGAGCGCGCTCAAAGGGAATCCCCAGTAGCCGAGCCCGCCCCGGGTGATTCCCAGCAGCAGGAACGTGAGCCCCACGGCGAACAGGGCGGCGCCGGCGAAGTCGAAGGGCGTCCGTGCCTCTCTGCTGTCCGATGTCCGGTCGTTCAACAGGAGAAAACGGGCGGCGGCGAAGCCGATGAACGACAGCGTGCCGGAGATGAAGAAGATGTAGCGCCAGCCCAGGGTGAAGGTGATGAACCCGCCCACCACCGGACCCAGCGTGAAGCCGATGGCGGAGACCAGGCCGCCGGAAAGGCCCATGGCGCGGCCCCGGTCGGGGCCGGTGAAAAGAGAGCCGGTGAGGGCGAAGGTGTTGGTCATCATCAGCGCGGCGCCCACGGCCTGTCCCACGCGGCACGCCATGAGTTGCGAGGGTCCCTGGGCCACTCCCGCCAGCATCGAGGCCACGCCGTAGACCAGGAAACCCGCCGAGAAGGTGAGCTTGCGCCCGAGGAGATCCGAGAGCCTGCCGCAGGGCAGGTACAGGGCTCCCGTCACCAGCGCGTAGACGAAGACGATCCAGCCGGCGAAAGTGATGTCGGTGCGGAACTCGGTTATGATCACCGGCAGGCTTATGGTAAGCATGCCGACATCCGTGGTGGCGATGAAGACGGAGATGACGACGACCCAGAGGGCCCACCAGCGGTGGTTGGGGCCGAAGACGCGGTTGTCGATGAAGTCTCTGAGCCAAGGTGCCATGACGGGTGGACCGGGAACGGGTGCGAGCCCGTCCCACCATTCTTAGCCCCTTCTCGTCCGGCACGAAAACGATTGGAAGCACTCACGGGCCCGAGGCGTTCCCGGCGGGGTCCCGGCAGGAGGTCAGAGGGAATGGCCATTCGATCCGGCAGGAACTACATCGAGTCGCTGCGCGACGGCCGCGAAGTGTGGCACGCGGGAAAGCGAATCGACGACATCACCACCCATCCGGGCTTCACCGGCACTATCAAGACCCTCGCCGACCTCTACGACCGGCAGGCCTCGACGGAGGACGGCGACACCATGACGGTGGCGCGGGACGGCGAGCGCATTTCCTGCAGCTACCTGCCGCCGCTGAACGCCGAGGAGCTGCAAGCCAAGCGCGGCAATATCGAGCTGTGGTCCAGGGAGACCTTCGGCCAGATGGGACGGTATCCGGAGTTCTGCGCGGAGCTGGTGGTGGGCATGCTGGACATTGCCGACACGTTGGCGGACCACGACCCGCGCTGGGGGGAAAACGCCCGGGAATACTACCGTCACTGCGTCGCCGGCGACCTGTGCCTGACCCATGCCTTGCAGGACCAGTTCTACGACCACTCGAAGCGGGTGAGCGAGCAGTCCGATCCGGACCTGGTCCTCCACGTGGTCCGGGAGACATCGGAGGGGCCGGTGGTTCGCGGCCTCCGGAACCTCGCGACCCTGGCGCCCCTGTCCGACGAGACCCTGGTGTATCCCAACCGGCCGCGGGACCCGGACGAGCCCGAATACGCCCTGGCCTTCGCGGTCCCCATGAACGCCCCAGGACTGAAGATCATATGCCGGGACCTGTACGCGGAGCACGCCGACCCGGAGCGCTTTCCGCTCACCGCGCGCTTCGACGAGGTGGACGCCACGCTCATCTTCGACGACGTCCTGGTGCCCTGGAACCGGATCTTCGCTTACCGCAAGCCCGAGCTCGTGGCTGGCTTTCACCGGAGCATCCAGACCTGGGCCGGCTACGCCACCCTGGTCCGCCTCATCATCAAGCTCGAGACGTTCCTCGCGGTGGCCCAGCTCCTGACGAAATGGTCCGGCCGGCACAAGAACCCCAATTCGCAACTCCGGCTGGCCGCGTTCGTGCAGGACCTGGAGATCCTGCGCGACTGCGTGGAGATGGGAGAGGCGCGGGCGTACCGCACAAAAGGGGGCTTCTGGGCGCCGCGCCTCACCCCGGCCTACCGGGTGCACAGCATCGAGGCGTCGGACCGGGCCGAGGGCAACATGGAGAGCCTGCTGACCAGCTCGCTGGTGCTCACCGGCGGCGGCTCGGACCTGGCCAGCGGGGAGTTGGGGCCGCTGGTGGACCGCTACTTTCGCGGCTGCGCCCCCAGCACCCGGGAGCACCTGAGGCTGCTGGCGGTAGCGGCCGATCTGGTCATGACGCCCTTCGGCAAGCGCGGACAACTCTACGAGCGCCTTCAGAGCGGCGACCCGGACAACCAGCGGCGGCGCGCCTACGCGCAGTTCCAGGAGCGCGACGGTACCGACCGGCTGCTGGAGTTCATCAACAAGGACTGGTGATGCGACCGCTCGCCGGCCGTTGGTTAGCGAGCGCCTGACGCCCCCTGCCTTCAATCCTTTCCGTGGCCGCCGGGGCGGGTCAGGATTCGGTGGATGTCGGCTTGGGTGAGAACATCGCGGGCAAACTCGAAGGTGCCCGGTCCACGCAGCTCATCGGCAGCCTGCCGCACCCGCGACATTGCCGCCTTGGCAAGGTTGCTGCCGACGGTCACCCGCCTGACACCCAGATCGCGAAGCTTCGGAACCGGCGGAGTGTTCGCGCCGGCCAGCACGTTCATCGGCCCGTCGATGGCAGCGGCCAGCCGGCCGATCAATGCTCCGTCGCTGATGAACGGCACGAACGCACAACGGGCGCCGGCCCGCAGGTAGGCGTTGGCGCGGCGGACCGTCTCGGAAAACACGTCGTCGCCGTCACCAAAATGAAATCCGTCGGTGCGGGCATTGATGACCATCGGGACGCCCGCCGAATCGGCGACCGCGCGGGCCGCGCGGATGCGTTCCACCGCCACCGCGAACTCGATAAGGTGTCCCGGGTTGCGCTTGTCGCCGTCCTCGATGTTCATCCCGACCGCGCCGGCTCCGAGGGTCCGGCGTGTGGTTTCCGCCACGTCCTCCGGCGCGGGACCATAGCCCGCTTCCATATCCGCCGAGACCGGAACCGGCACGGCGTTGACGATACGGCGCACTGCACCGGCCATCTCCCGCAGGGAGATGTTCTCGCCGTCGCGATATCCCAGTGCGAACGCACAGCCGCCGCTGGTGGTGGCGACGGCGGCGAAACCTGCTTCCACCAGGACACACGCGCTGACGGCATCCCACGCATTGGGCAGGACGAGAAGTTCATTGCCTTCGTGCATCGCTGCGAAGGTTTCGGCACGTTTCTTCTGTTCGGACTTTCTCATCGTCTCTCCTTGGCCGGAGGCCGATTTCATCATGGGTCGGAGATGTCCGTCCGGAACTCGGTTATGACGACCGGGAGGCTTGTGGTAAGCATCCCCACATCCGCGGTGGCTCGTCCCATCTTTCATAGCGGCTTCTCGTCCGGCGCGAAAACGATCGGAAGGATTCGCGAGGCCGGGGGCTGGTGGGTTTCGGCAGGAGATCACGGTATGGCCATTCGATCCGGCAGGAACTACATCGACTCGCTGCGCGACGGCCGCGAGGTGTGGCATGCGGGGAAGCGCATCGAGGACGTGACCATCCATCCCGGCTTTACCGGCACCATCAAGACCCTCGCGGACCTCTACGACCGGCAGGCGTCGGCCGAAGACGGCGACACCATGACGGTGGAGCGGGACGGCGAGCGCATCTCCTACAGCTATCTGCCGCCGGTGAACGCGGAAGAGCTCCAGGCCAAGCGCCGCAACATTGAACTGTGGTCCCGGGAGACCTTCGGCCAAATGGGGCGTTACCCGGAGTTCTGCGCGGAGCTGGTGGTGGGTCTGCTGGACTTCGCCGACACGCTCGCCGCCCAGGACAGGCGCTGGGGCGAAAACGCCCGGGCCTACTACCGCCGCTGCATCGCCGGGGACCTGTGCCTGACCCACGCCCTCACGGACCAGTTCTACGATCATTCGAAGCGCGCGAGCGAGCAGCGGGACCCGGACCTGTTTCTCCACATCGTCGGCGAGACCTCGGAGGGGCCGGTGGTCCGGGGCCTGCGCAATCTCGCCACCTTGGCGCCGCTCTCCGACGAGGCGCTGGTGTATCCCATCCGCCCGCGCGGCGCTGACGAGCCGGACTACGCCATCGCCTTCGCCATCCCCATGAATGCCCCGGGGCTCACGATCATCTGCCGCGACCTCTACGCCGAGCACGCCGACCCGGAGCGCTTTCCGCTGACGACGCGGTTCGACGAGATCGACGCCACGCTGGTGTTCGACAACGTGGTGGTGCCCTGGGAGCGGGTCTTCGCCTACCGCGCGCCGGAGCTGGTGGCGGGCTTTCACCGGAACATCCAGACCTGGGCCCAGTACGCCACCATGGTGCGCCTCATCACCAAGCTGGAGACTTTCCTCGGCGTGGCGCAGTTGCTCACCGAGTGGTCGGGCCGGCACAAGGCCCCCAACTCGGAGATCGGGCTGGCGACCTTCATCAAGGACCTGGAGATCCAGCGCGACTGCGTCGAGATCGCTGAGAACCGGGGGTATCGGACCGCCGGGGGCTTCTGGGCCCCGCTCCTCAGTCCCTCCTACCGGGTTCACAGCATCGAGGCGTCGGACCGTGCGGAGCGCAACATGGAGAACCTGCTCACCAGTTCGCTGGTGCTCACCGGCGGCGGCTCGGACCTGGCCGAGAGCGAGCTGGGGCCCTTGGTGGACCGCTACTTCCGGGGCCTTGCCCCCACCACCAAGGAGCACCTGCGGTTGCTGGCGGTGGCGGCGGACCTGGTGATGACCCCCTTCGGCAAGCGCGGACAGCTCTACGAGCGGCTCCAGAGCGGCGAGGTCGACAACATGAAGCGGCGCCTCAACGCCCAGTTCGAGGAGCGCGACGGCGCCGAGCGGCTGTTGGCCTTCATCAACAAGGACTGGTGACGCGGCAGCGTCCGGAACCGTCGTCGTACGCTTCATACGATGATCGAGCTGGCTCCCGACGAATGAAAGATGATACGCGGTCACGGACACGCGTCCTGAAGCGCGCGCGGTCGATTGCCGAGATGAGCTCGTTCCGCGGCGGCATCGGCAGCGCCGCCAGCCGGGCTGCCGCACTGGCGTTCCGCCCACGTCCCACCGACGTCATCATCGCGACGTTTCCCAAGTGCGGCACGACTTGGCTGCAGCAAATCGTGCACGGGCTCAGGACCCGGGGCTCCATGGACTTCGAGGAGATCACCCTGGTGGTGCCGTGGCTCGAGCTGGCCCTTGACCTCGGCATCGACCCTGACGCCCCTCAGGTGGCCGAGCCGCGGGGCTTCAAGAGCCACCTGAGCTGGCACGACGTCCCCAAGGGAGGCCGCTACATCTCCATGGTGCGGGACCCCAGGGACGTGCTGGTGTCCATGTATCACTTCCACGAGGGTTGGCGCTTCGAGGCCGGGGCCATCGCCATGGACGACTACGCCCGGAATTTCTTTCTGGCGCCCGAGCGGAACCGCGGTTACTGGAAGCACGTGGCGTCGTGGTGGCCGCGGCGCGGGCGGGAGGACGTGCTGCTGCTGGGCTATGAGCCCGCGTTGGCGGACGTTCCGGGGACGGTTCGGCGCATCGCCCGGTTCATCGGGTGTCCGCTGGACGACGATCTGCTGGACGCGGTGGTGCGGCAGTCTTCCATCGAGTTCATGAAGGCCCACGGATCGCGGTTCGACGACCACGTGGTCCGTGCAGCCCGCAACGCCGCCAACGGCCTTCCGCCCGGAGGCTCATCGTCCAAGCTGAGAAGCGGGCGGGTCGGCGATCACGTGGAGGCGCTGACCCTGGACGTACGCCAGGCGCTGGACGGTATCTGGCGGGAGGAGATGGGAAGCCGATTCGGGCTCGCTTCCTACCTGGACATGGTCGCCGCCCTGGGTCCTGCCGACGGCTCACTGGGCGGGAGCTAGAGCCGTGTCCATCGGCGCCGGGTCGTTGGGGGCCGGCGCGTCAATCGTACCGCCCGTCCTTGGAAGGGACGAGCTTCCCGTCTTCATAGTAGAAACAACGGCCCGAGTCCTCCATGGGCACCTGGGCGGCCAGCACGAACCCCTGACCCAGGATCTCCGGGCTCGGTAGCCGGCCATAGGCCTCCTCGGGCGCCTCCTCGGTGACGATGGCAACCCGGGGCGAGAAAGTGACCACGCAGACGTTGGAATCCCGCACTTCCTCGGCCAGGTAGCGGCTGAAGGTCCAGATGGCGTCCTTGGTGACCACGTACGCGCAGGCGCCGCCCGGGGTGGTGCCGCCGCCGCCGTAGAGATTGATGATGTGTCCGGAGCCGCGCGGTTCCATGTGTGCCAGCGCGTGCTTGGAGCACAGGAAGGTGCCGCCCAGGTTCGTCTGGATGACCTTGTCCCAGAAACTGAGGTCCATGTCCTTGATCAGCGGCCAGCGGGGGATGCCCCAGGCGAAATGCGGCACGATGGCGGCGTCGTTGACCAGCACGTCGATGTGCCCGAACCGGTAGACCACCTCGTCGAATGCCCGCCGGACCGCTTTCTCGTCCCGCACGTCCGCGTTGATCCCCAGGGCGTCGGTCAGCTCCCCCAGCTCGGGGCCGGTCTTGTCGAGCCATTCCTGGCTTACGTCGACGATGACGACCTTGGCCTTCTCCCGCGCGAAGGTGAGCGCGGCGTGGCGTCCGATGCCCTTGCCGCCGCCCGTGACCACGACCACTTTGCCTTCCAGCATTCCCGATCCTCCTTCCGCAAGCCCGGTCAATGTCCGGCTGTCATTGTTACCACCTTGGCGTCGTTCCCGCGAAAGCGCGACACCCGAACCCGTCGACCGTTTCTCCGTCAGCCCACGGTACACTCTCTCCGCGGTTACCGGAATCTCGAAGAGCCTTACGCCCACGGCGTCGGCCACGGCGTTGGCGATGGCCGCCGGAGGAGCGTTGTTGGCGAACTCTCCGATGGCCCTGCCTCCGTGCGGCGCCAACCCGCCTTCCGATTCCACCAGGACCGTGTCCAGCACCGGGATGTCGCGGATGCCGGGCAGCTTGTACTCGCCGAGGTTGGCGTTGACGACCTTGCCGTTGTCCAGCGCGAGCTCTTCCATGACGGCCTGCCCCATGCCCATGACGACGCCGCCGTCGATCTGGCCTTGATGGGTGACGGGATTGATGACCGTGCCGACATCGTGGGCGGTGACGATGCGTTCGACGCGTGTGGTTCCGGTCTCGGGGTCCACCTCCACCTCCGCCACCTGCGCGCACACGTAGGTGACCTCGTCCGGGTAACGGAAGTCTTCCTCCACGGTCACCGTGCGGTCGTCCGGGTGTCGGGCCGCTACCTGCGCCAGGGTGACACCCTGTCCTGAATCAGCGGGGAACAGGAAGGCGCCATTCAGAAAGGCGCCGTTTTCGTAGACCACCTCGGATGGTTCGCATTCCAGCATCCGGGCAGCGTGGCCGGCGAGCCTGGCCTCCAGACCGTCGCAGGCCTTTCCCACGGCCTGCCCCGCTGTATAGGTGACCCGGCTGGCCCTGGCTCCGGTGTCGTAGGGAGCGATGTCGGTGTCGCCGGTGACCACGCGGACCCGCGCCAGCTCCACCTGCATGCGTTCCGCCACCAGTTGACGCAGTATGGTGTGGGTTCCGGTCCCCTGGTCCACTGTGGGGCTCAGCACCGTGAGCGTGCCGTCCGTCTCGGCCGTGACCGCGATGCCGGTTACGCCGCCGGAGATGTGACGCCCGTAGATCGCCACACCGCGGCCGCGGTTGGGGCCGGGGCGCCGGCCGTGCCAGTCCGCCGCCTCCAGCGCCCGCGACAGCACCGGGTGGATCCGCAGGCCCGGCAGGCGCTTGCCGATGGCGTCCTCCTCGTTGTCGCGCAGCACGTTCCGGAGCCGGAACTCGCCCGGGTCCATGCCCAGCTCCCGGGCGATGAGGTCGGTGTGGGATTCCAGCGCGAAGAAGTTGGGGATGGAGCCGGGGCTCCGGTAATAGCCCCCCGGAGTGGTGTTCGTGTAGATCTGCAGGAACTCGAACGAGGCGTTCTCCACCCGGTACAGGCCGCCGACGTAGTGCCAGGTGGCGAAGGAGGCGCTGGCCTTGAGGCCGCCGTAGGCGCCTCCCGCGTGCCACACCTTCATGCGCCGTGCGACGATCCGGCCGTCGCGCTTCACGCCCGTGCGGACGGTAACCACCGTGGCCTCGTCGGGGTTGCTGGCCGTCAGCTCCTCCGCGTAGGTCATGACGATCTTCACCGGCCGCCCCGACTGGCGCGCGAGGAAGAACGCGATGGGGAGGTCCCGGGCGTCGCCCTTGCCGCCGAACTCGCCGCCTACGTTCACGGAGTGGACGCGCACCTGTGCGTGCTCGACGCCGATGGCGTCGGCCAGCATCCGGCGGGTGCGGAAGGGGTCCTTGGTGGACGCCCAGACCTGGATGCGGCCGTCCGGATCGATGGCCAGGAGCCCGGCGTGGGGCTCCAGGTATCCCTGGTGGCGGGCCGGCACGCGGAAGGTGTGCTCCAGAGTGATATCGGCTTCCCGGAAGCCCCGTTCCACGTCGCCCTTGCTCCAGGCGAGACGGGTGAGCCCGTTGCGCACGTCGGTCGCCAGGCGCTCGTGCGGCGCCCCGGCATAGCCGGCGACGTGGTCGTGGAGCAACGGCGCGTCCGGCTCGGTGGCGGCCACGGGATCGAACACCGCCGGCAGGACTTCGTAGTCCACCTCGATGAGGTCCAGGGCTGCCTCCGCCGCCTCGGGCGTGTCGGCGGCGACCGCCGCCACCCGGTCGCCGATGTACCGCACCCGGTCCCAGCACAGCACCGGCAGGTCCCGGATCTGCTTTCCCATGAAATGGTTCGGGACGTCCTTGCCGGTGACCACGGCCCGGACCCCCGGGGCCACCCGGGCTCGGGAGGCGTCGATGCGGCGAATACGGGCATGGGGATGGGGGCTTCGGAGAATCTTGCCCCAGAGCATCCCGTCACGCGGGATGTCCGCGGCGTAGCGGGTGCGGCCGGTGACCTTGTCGGGGCCTTCGGCGCGCAGGACCGGTGCGCCTACGATGCTTCTTTCCGTCACAAGGGCTTCCTCTGGCAGACAGGTATGGCTGGCGTCCTTCGACTTCGCTTCGCTACGCCTGTCCTGAGCCTTGTCGAAGGGCTCGGGGCGAACGGCTTGATTGTCCTCGGATCCGTTCGTCCTGAGCGTAGCGAAGCGAAGTCGAAGGACGCCATGCTCCCGGTCACGATTCGGGCATGAGCGAGCGCCGGCCGAACCACCAGAATACCAGGATCAACGGCGTGAGCACCGCTGTCAGCACCAGGGTGACGCCCGCCGCCAGGTTGGTGGCGCCGGAGAACCAGTAGCTCCAGATCACCGCCGGGAGGGTGATGTTGTCGTGGCTGATGAGGAACACCGCCACCGTAAGCTCCCGGTACACCAGGATGGCGGACCAGATCCACACCGACAGGATCGTCGGACGCAGCAGCGGCACGAGGATCCTCCAGGAGGTTCGCACCGCGGACAAGCCGGCGGTATAGGCGGCCTCCTCCAGTTCCTTGTGAATCTGCAGCAAGGAACTGTTGAGCGCCCGGGTGGCGAAGGCCAGCCGCGAGACCATGTAGACGATGGCGATGAGCCACACCGAGCCGTACAGCGGTATGAAGTTCTTCAGCACGAACAGCGACACCAGCAGCGCGGCGATGGCGAGGATCACCTCGGGCAGGGCGTGGGGCAGGAAGGCCCCGAACTCCAGGGCGTAGCGGTAGCGCGAACCCGAGCGCACGATGAGCCAGGAGATGGCGAAGGCCACCACCAGCACCACCGTCGGCACCACCGCCACCAGCAGCGCCGTGTTCTGCAGGCCGCGCCACACCAGGTCCCAGTCGATGTTGTAGAACGCCGCCAAAGACGCCCGGTTGAGCATGGCCCAGGACGGCGGCGCCAGGTAGGGCGTCACCGCGACGTAGGCGATCAAGAGCAGCGGGACCAGCTTGGAGGCAAGGATGTAAAGCCCGATGAAACCCCAGCCCGCCATCCCCCACTTGCCCAGGTCGATGAGGGTAGGGCGGTAGCCTTTGCCGGTCACCACCTCGTAGCGGTGGCCCTGGCGCAGCACCGAGCTGTACCACCAGGTGAGCAGCACCGCGACGCCGATCATCAGCACGCCCAGGGCCGCGGTAATGCCGTGCTCGGGGAACTCGTCGTCGCCGGGATTGGTCTTGAGGTAGACGAAGGTGCTGAGCATGTAGACGCGGTTGCCGAGGCCGATGATGGCCGGGATGTCGAAGGTGGCGATGGCGATGGTGGCCATGTAGATGACCGCGGCGAGAATGGCCGGGAAGGCCAGCGGCAGCGTCACCCGGCGCAGGGTCTGGAAAAAGGTCATGCCGTGGATCTTGGCGGCTTCCTCGAGCGACGGGTTCATGGCACGGAACATCTGGGCGGTGAGGATGAACGCCAGCGCGGCCAGACTGAGGCCCTGCACGAAGCCCATGCCCACAGGCGTCGCGATGTTGATGGGGCCTCCGTCCAGCCCGAACAGGCTCACCAGCCAGCGGTTGAGGAAGCCGATGCGCTGGTGCGCCAGGAAGGTCCACCCCATGGCGGTGTAGATGCCCGGAATCAGCAGCCCGAGGGTCATGATCGTGTATACCAGCCCCTTGTAGGGCAGGGTGGTGCGTTCGGTGAGCCAGGCGATGGGCAGGCCGATGGCCAGCGCCACCACCGTGGTGGCCAGGGTGAAGATCAGGGTGTTGTAGGTGACCTCGGCGACGAACGGATCGGCAAGGATCTCGCCGTAGTTGTGAATCGTGTACGTGGCGTCCGAGGTGCCCAGCATACCGGTCTGGAAGCTGATCCACACCAGCACCGCCACCAGCACCGCAATGACGAACATGGGCACGATGGCCAGCCCCAGCATCCAGGGCGATGCCTTGGGCCGGAGCGCGCGGAGCAAGGGTCGTCTCAGGACAGCTTCCATAGAGGCGCGGCGTTTTGAGGTTCACAGGCCCGTGGCGGGTTCGGCGCGTGCGCGCCGGACCGGGGGTTCCGGGGCCTGTCCATGGGTGAAAGGGGACCGCCGTGGCGGCGGCCCCCTTTCAGGCGTCTGCGAGAGCGATCTCTACTTGGCCTGCAGGATCTTCTCTATCTCTTTCCGGGTCTTCCGGTAGTCCTTCTGGCTCCCCAGCCACTGAGGCGAGTTGACCACAACCTTGGCGCCGCGGGCGCGTGCGTCGGCCAGGATCTTCCGCTCATGGGACTCCGGGTAGAGATGGAAGTCGAAGCCGTTGACCTCCCACATCCATTTCTGGCCTTCCTTGCTGTGCAGGTAGGCGACGAACAGGGCCGCGGCATTGGGCGCGGAGGAGTGCACCGGGACGGCGCCGTAGCGGGTGTGCGACACCACCGCCTCGTTCACCACCGAGTAGCCCAGAGGGAGTCCGTCGCGCTTGGCCTGGTTCACGTACTGGTCGCCGCAACTGAACACCAGCATGGCAAACTCGCCGCTGGTGAGCCGGTCCACCGTGCCGCACCGGATGAGGCCGCCGACGTGCTTGGACAGCTTCTTGGCGTAGTCGATCATCACCTCTCTCCCCAGCAGGGTCGGGGTGGCGAACTCACGCAGCCCGGCGGCATAGGGCGTGGACGCGATCTTGCCTTTCCACTTGGGATGGAGGACGTCGTGCATGCTCTTGGGAATGTCGTCGCCCTTGACGACGTCGCTGTTGTACATGATGCCCACGAGGGTGGACGCCGACGCCAGTCCAATGCCTTTCGGAGCCACGGGGTCGAAACCCGCGTCCTTGATCATTGGGCGGTCCAGATAGGCCATCCAGTTCATGGACCGCGTCAACCCCACCTGGCTGGACTTCAACATGCCGCCCGAGTTGTTCCAGAGGATGTCCGTGCTGGCTGGTTGGCCTGCCTTCTTCTCCCGGGTGAGCCTGCCGATCATCTTGGTCATGCTGGGACCGGGGGTGAACTGCGGCTTGATGTTGGTGCCGTACTTCTTGTTCATGGCGCCGACAAGGTGCGAGAAGCCCTTGCTGCCGCTGAGGCTGCGCGACGACCACATGGCCCTGAGGGTGGTCTCCTTCTTCGCACCTTCCACCAACTCCTTGAGGGTCTTGGGCGCGTCGGCCGCGTAGGCTCCCGCGACGAGGAACAGTGAGCAGACAGCCGCGCTCAGGGCGACGGCCCACCTGTGGTTGCGCTTGACATCGAGCATCGGTTTCCTCCTTCAGTATTGACTTCCTGACAGGGGTTACCCTTGCACCACAATTTCCGGGCCATTGCAAGGCTGTCGCGGCACAGGCCGCACGAGCCCGCACTCTTCGTTCCTTGGCGGAAGCGTTCCCTCGCGGCAGGGCCTGGTTGTCGTCCGAACATAACTTGTCTAAACACGACTTGTCGAATCATGACTTGTCTAAATCCACGGATGGCGATACACTGCGGACATGGCCGAATTCATCGGGCGCGCCGCGGAGTTGGACCTCCTGGAAAGGGCCTTCGTGTCGAGGCGTTCGGAGTTCATCCCCGTCTACGGCAGGCGTCGAGTAGGCAAGAGTGAGCTCATTCTGAAATTCATGGCGGCCAAGCCCGGCGTTTACTACCTCGGGCAGCAGTCGCCGGCCGCGCTGCAGGTTCGTGGCTTCCTGGAGCAGGCGGCTGCCGCTCTCGACATGCCGCTGCTTGCGGAGCTTCGCTCTACCGATTGGCAGGCGGCATTGCTCACCGTGGCCGAGCAGTGGACCGCAGCGCGGCCCGGAACCAAGCTTGTCCTGGCGTTGGACGAGTTTCAGTGGATCGCCGCTTCGAGTCCGGATATTGTCGCGACGTTGCAGCAGTGCTGGGACCGGCACTGGAAGGGCGCCGGCAACGTCGTGCTGCTGCTGTGCGGTTCGTACCTGGGTTTCATGGAGCGGGAAGTGCTGGGTCAGGCAAGCCCGCTGTTCGGGCGCCGCACGGCGCAGATTCACCTGCAACCGTTCGGTTACCTGGAGGCTGCCCGTTTTCATCCACGCTGGTCACTGGCGGACCGCGCCCGCGCATATTTTCTTGTTGGCGGTCTGCCGCAATACCTCCTCTGTCTCGACGAATCCGCCTCCATCGCCCAAAACATCCGCAGGCATGTCCTGGACGAGTTCGCCCCGCTGTTCCATGAACCTACGTTCCTTTTGCGCGAGGAGCTTCGCGAAGTCGCTCCTTATCACGCCATCCTGTTCGCGGTCGCGTCCGGACACGGCACCGCCCGAGACATTGCCGCGGCCACGGCGTTGCCGGAACGAAACCTCCACTACTATTTCCAACAACTGGTGGAACTCGGTTACCTGCGGCGGCGCTACCCGCTGGACCGCATCCGATCGAATCCGAAGCAGGTGCGCTTCGCCATGGACGACCCTCTCCTCCGGTTCTGGTTCCGGTTCGTATTCCCCAACGTCAGCGTCATCCGAAGCGCCGGCCCGGCGCACGCGTTCGAGAACCGCATCGCGCCTGCCCTCGATGCCTGGTTCGGGAGTTGCTTCGAGAACCTCTGCCGGGAAGCGCTGCCCCTCATCTATGCCGCGGAGGGGGTGTCGGCCGGCTTCGAAGTGGGCGAATACTGGGGCGCCAATGTGCAGATCGACGTCGTAGGCATGCGCGACGACAACTGGACCGATCTCGGCGAGTGCAAGTGGGGTTCGGTGAAGTCGTCAAGGGGACTGGAAAGCGAGATGGAACGGAAGGTGGCCCTCTATCCCAACAGCCGTGGCGCCAGCCTGGGACGCCGCCACTTCGTGCGGCGCAAGCCCGCCGGAAAGGACGGGGCGGACGGCTGGTATTCCCTGGACGACCTGTACGCGTTCAATGGGCCGCCGGCAGGGTCCGGGTGATCGTGGGCAGGGCTCTGAACTAAGCCTGCTTGCCGACGGAGTTCACGAAGGTGGTGTTCTGCTCGTCGGCCGCGAACACCATGACGTCGTCGGGCATCACGCGGAGCGAGAGCGTATCACCATGGGTCGTGGGCACCGTGCGGCTCTTGCCGGTGAGCGGGGTGTCGTCCGCGGTCGCGTCGTAGACGAACTGGTCTCCCAGGAACACGCTGGAGGTGAGCCGCGCCTCAAAGGTGTTGTCCTGCTTGTCGGCGGCGGGCTCCGCGTATTGAATGCACTCGGGTCTGAATCCTACGAACACCTCCGTGCTTGCGCCGGTGTCCCGGGACGTGCGGAAGCGGCCGATCCCGGTTTCCACCAGGTCGGCCTCCACGCGCCGGCCCGGCAGCCAGTTGACCGAACCGAAGAACTCAGCGACCTCCGCACAGTTGGGGTGCCGGTAGAGATCCATGGGTGCGCCGTACTGCAACAATTCGCCCAGGCTCATAAGGGCGATCTTATCCGCCATGGCCATGGCCTCGACCTGGTCGTGGGTGACGTATAGCACGGTGGCGCCGAGCTGCTTGGCCAAGTCGCGGATGCGGCCGCGCACGTCCTCGCGCAGGCGGGCGTCGAGGTTGCTTAGCGGCTCGTCCATGAGCAGCACCTTGGGGTTCACGGCGATGGCGCGTGCCAACGCCACCCGCTGCTGCTGGCCGCCGCTCAGGAGCGTGGACGGGCGGTCGGTCTGCTCGTCGAGTTGCACCATGTGCAGCGCGTTCCGCACGCGCTCGTCGACCTGCTGGCGAGGGATCTTCTGGGCGCCTTCCCGGAGCGGAAGAGCCACGTTGTCGAACACGGTGAGATGCGGCCACACCGCGTAGGACTGGAACACCATGCCGAAGTTCCGGTCCTGGGGCGGCACCCAGACCGGCGGGTCGTCCCCGAACACCGTGCGGTCGGCGATGCGGATCTCGCCGCCGTTGGGGGTCTCGAGCCCCGCCACGCAGCGCAGCAGGGTGGTCTTGCCCGAGCCGCTGGCGCCGACGATGACGAAGAATTCGCCTTCCTCCACGTCGAGGTCGAGACGCTTGATCGCGGCGACCTTGCCGTCGGTGACGATGAACTCCTTCCGCAACTCCCGGATGGTGATCATGCGCCCTGTCCCTACTCCCACGGGGTGGCGGTGTCAAATGGTAGACTCCCCAGGTACCTTTTGGTAATTAGACTGGATTCGCGCTTCCGGGAGCCGACGGAAGCGGAGCGGTAACCGGGAGACCCACATTGCATCAAGACCTGAGAGAATTCCTTGACGTGCTGGAGCGCGAGGGGCAGTTGCTGGAGGTGAACCGGGAGGTGGACACGCGCTTCGAGGTGGCCGCGGGGATCCGCAAGAGCTCCGACGTGGGCGGTCCGGCGCTGTTGTTCAACAACGTCAAGGACCATCCCGACTGGCGGGTGCTCGGGGCGCTGTACGCCACCCGGCGGCTGGTGGCGTTGGGACTGGGGGTCACAGAGGACAAGCTGCTGGAGCGCTACCTGACCCTGGAGGAGGCGCGCATTCCCTCCGAGATGGTGTCCACCGGTCCGGTCAAGGAGGTGCGCTGGACCGGCGACGACATCGACCTCGACAAGCTTCCCATCTGCGTCCATTCGGAAAAGGACTGCGGCGCCTACGTCACCATCGGCGTCCAGATCGGCAAGGATCCGGACACGCGCATCCCCAATGTGTCCATCCACCGCATGCTGCGGCTGGGCAAGGACCGGCTGTCGCTGTGGGCGCCGCCGGACCACCACCTCGGGCGCATGATCCTCAAGGCCGAGGACCGGGGCGAGGGGCTGGAGGTGGCCACGGCCATCGGCGTGGACCCGGCCATCATCATCGGCTCCCAGTCGCGGGTCCCTTACGGGGTGGACGAGTTCGCCGTGGCCGGGGGTCTGCGCGGGGCGCCGGTGCAGTTGACCAAGTGCGACACCATCGACGTGGACGTGCCGGCCCATGCGGAAGTGGTGATCGAGGGCGTGACCGTTCCCGGGGAGCGGGTGTCGGACGGCCCCTACGGTGAGTACCCGGGCACCTACAGCGAGAGCAAGCAGGCGCCGGTGATCCAGGTCACCGCCATCACAATGAGGGCGAACCCCATCTACGAGACTTGCCTCACCGGCATGCCGGTGACCGAGAACCACACCCTCATCGAGTGCGCCAACGCGGCGCTGGTCTACCGCACGGTGTCCACCATCACCCCGGAGGTGAAGGACTTCAGCGTCAGTGCGGGCGGCACCTTCCGGCACCACGCCGTGGTGTCCATGCGCAAGCGGCATGACGCGGAGGCGCGCAACGTCATCCTGGCGCTGCTGGCCACCGGCGCGGGCTTTAAGCGTGTAGTGGTGGTGGACGAGGACATCAACGTGCACGATCCGGTGGACGTGGAGTGGGCCGTCAACACGCGTGTCCAGCCGGACAAGGACGTCATCATCGTTCCCAACCTGGCCATGTCCACGCTGGACCCCTCGGCGCCGGCGCCGCGCACCACCGCCGTGTGGGGCATCGACGCCACCATGCCGCTCAAGGACAACGAGTACTACCGGAAGGTCCAAGTGCCCGGCGTCGACAAGGTCGATTACATCTGAGGGACCTGTGACCAGCGTCCTTCTACTTCGCTCCGCTGGCGCTACGCCACGTTCCGGACGAACGGCTCGCAACGTTTCCCGGCGATCATGAAGCACTTTGAATACCTGGAACCCGGCACCGTGGCCGAAGCCTGCGGCCTGCTCAAGCAATACGGCGGCAACGCGCGCGTGTTTGCCGGCGGCAGCTCCCTCACGATCCTGCTCAAGCAGGGTTTCCTTCAGCCCGACGCGCTCATCAACATCAAGAAGATCGACGAGCTGCGCCGCATCGAGGAATCCGGTGACGACCTGGTCATCGGCGCCCTGGTGACGCACCATGACATCGAGACGTCCGGGCTGCTGGCGAAGCGCCTGCCGGTGCTGTGCGAGCTGGAGCACGACGTGGCCAACATCCGGGTGCGCAACATGGCCACGGTGGGTGGCAACATCGCCTCGGGAGAGCCGCTGACCGATCTGCCGTGCGTGTTCATCACCCTCGACGCCACGGTGCGCATCGCCAACACCTCCGGTGGCCGCACGCTTCCGCTGGAAGAGGTCTTCGTGGACTACTACGAGACCCAGTTGGGGGAGGACGAGGTGCTGACCCATGTGGTGATCCCGCCGCTGCCGGCCCACAGCGCCATCGACTACGTTCGGTTCTCCAGCAGCTCGGTGGTGGACAAGCCCTGCATCGGCGTGGCCGTGCGCATGTCGGTGAACCCCGCGGACGGCGCATGCGGCGACGTCCGCATCGGCCTTGGCTGCGTGGCTCCCACCCCTATGCGGGCGCGCAACGCCGAGGCGGCGCTGGAGGGGCAACCGTTCAACGACGACAATCTCCACAAGGCGGCCCGCGCCGCCGCCGAGGAATGTGACCCGATGGACGACCTGCGCGGCTCCGAGCGCTACAAGCGCGAGATGGTGGCGGCGCTGGTACGGCGCTTGGCCGCAAGGGTGTACGAGAGGGCGAAGGAGGACGGTTGAGCCCGTGTCGTCATTCCCATGACAATAGCCTGTAAACGCCCGCATTCGTCATTCCGGCGGAAGCCGGAATCCAGGGGCGGGTCCGGGGCGGCACTGCGAACCCCTGGTTTCATCCGCTCCTGGATTCCGGCTTTCGCCGGAATGACGGTTTCGTTCACCGCGCCGGGTTCCATGGTAGGGACGGACCCGGGGGCCGGTGCCATTCCAAAGACCGACGGAAGGGATCCAGCAGCATGAAGAAGGCCATCACCATGGAGGTCAACGGCGCGTCCTGTGAGGTGGAGGTGGAACCCTGGCGTACGCTGCTGGACGTGGTTCGGGAGGAGCTGGACCTCACCGGCGCCAAGCTGGGCTGCGACATCCAGGTGTGCGGCGCCTGCACGCTCCTGGTGGACGGCAAGCCGGTGAGCGCCTGCTCGGTGCTGGCGGTGGACGCCGACGGCCGCAATGTGACCACGGTGGAGGGCCTCGCCGAGGGGGACCGGCTGCATCCGCTTCAGGAGTCGTTCATGAAGTTCGGGGCGCTTCAGTGCGGCTATTGCACCTCGGGGTTCCTGCTGACGGCCAAGGCCATGCTGGACGAGAATCCCCATCCCGACGACGAACAGATCAAGAGCTACATGGGCGGCAGTTTCTGCCGTTGCGGCTGCTACCAGGAGATCATGCAGGCCATCCGAAACGTGGCCCAGGGATAGCGTGATGTTCCGAAGGAGCGTGTCATGGCGATAAGCGAGAGGCCGCAGAGCGCGCAGGACGGACAGCGGCTCGACTACCAGGCCAAGCTCACGGGCCGCGCCGCGTACCTGGCGGACATGAAGATGCCGGGGGTCTGCGAGGGAGCCATCCTGCGCAGTCCGGTGGCCCACGCGTGGATCCGCTACGTGGACGCATCCGAGGCCCTCAAGGTCCCCGGGGTGGTGGCCGTCTACACGAAGGACGACGTGGTCCGGGGAACCGGTATCGAGCCCTACTACGGGCCGGTGTTCAAGGACCAGACCATCGTGGCGGTGGACAAGGTCCGGCACGTGGGCGATCCAGTGGCGGCGGTGGCGGCGGAGACCCGGGAGGCGGCCGAGGAGGCGGCCAACCTCATCGTCGTGGAGTACGAGGACCTGCCGCCGGTGATGGACGTGCGCGACTCGGTGAAGGAGGACGCCACGCTGGTGCACGAGACCGTGCGCATCCCCGAGCACGGCTTCGCCGACCTGGCCGAGCTCAAGCCCATCGAGAACACCAACGTCTGCACCCACTTCAAGCTGCGCAAGGGGGATATCGAGCAGGGGTTCGCGGAGTGCGCCCACATCTTCGAGGACACCTTTATCCTGCCCACCACCCAGCACGTAGCGCTGGAGCCCCACGGCTGCATCGCCGACTTCCAGCCGGACGGACGGGTACATCTGTGGTCCACCACCCAGAACCCCTTCGTGGTGCGCACCCAACTCGCCAACATCTTCAAGATGCCGGTGTCGAAGGTCCGCATCATGGTGCCGTATCTGGGCGGGGGCTACGGCAGCAAGGTCTATCCCAAGATCGAGCCGTTGACCGTGGCGCTGGCGCAGAAGGCCAAACGCCCGGTGAGGATACTGCTGAGCCGCGAAGAGGTCTTCTACACGGTGACCAAGCACGCCGCGTTCATCCGCATGAAGACCGGCGTTACGGCCGACGGCAGCTTCCATGCGAGGGAGGCCGAGGTGTTCCTGGACACCGGCGCCTTCGCGGAGATCGGCCCGCGGGTGGCGAAGAAGTCCGCCTACACGGCGGCCGGGCCCTACAAGTTCAAGCACGTCAAGATCGACGCCAAGTCGGTCTACACCAACAAGCCGCCGGCGGGCGCCTTCCGCGGCTTCGGCGTATCCCAGTCGGCCTGGGCCAGCGAGTCGCAGACGGACATCATCGCCAACGCGCTGGGGCGCGACCCCTACGAACTGCGGATGCAGAACATCTACGACGAGGGCGACGAGTTCGTCACCGGGGAGAAGCTCTGGAGCATCGGCGTCAAGGGATGTCTGGAGAAGGTGGCCCAGGAAATGAAGTGGGGCGAGCCCATGCCGGCGCCGGACGACCCCTCCAAGGTGCGTGGCAGGGGGCTGGCGGCGCTCATCAAGGCCACCATCACCCCGTCCATCTCGTGCGCGGCCATCAAGCTCAACGAGGACGGCAGCGTCAACGTGTTCACCAGCACGGTGGAGATGGGCCAGGGCTCGGACACGGCCATGGCCGCCATCGTGGCGGACACGCTGGGGATACCCTTGGAGCAGGTTTCGGTGCTGGGGGTGGACACCGATGTGGTGCCCTACGACCTCACCACCTCGTCGAGCCGTTCCACCTTCCACATGGGCAAGGCCCTGGAGCTGGCGTCCCTGGACCTGTGCGAGCAGCTCCGCAGGTTCGTCTCCGAGGAGCACGGAGTGCCGTTCGATGAAACCCGCATGGAGGGCGGCAGAGTCCTTTTCCGCGAGAACGCCCTGACCATCCGCGAGGTGCTCTTCAACCACTTCGGCATGCAGGGCGGCACGCTGGTGGGCCGGGGCGAGGTGAAGACCAGCACCGTGGACCCGGACACCGGCGACAAGACCACTTCCTCGTTCTGGTTCGTGGGCGCCGGCGGCAGCGAGGTGGAGATCGACAGGGACACCGGGCGGCTGCGGGTGCTGAAGCACGCCACCGCGGTGGACGTGGGCCGGGTGATCACGCCCCTGGGCTGCCAGCAGCAGCTCGTGGGCGGCGCCATCACCGGGCTGGGGCAGGCCCTGTTCGAGCAGATGGTGTGGGACAACGGCATCCTGGTGAATCCCAACCTCGTGGACTACGTGCTGCCGGCCCTGGGCGACATGCCGGACGAGATCACGCCCATTGCCGTGGAGGTGCCGCACAAGAACGGGCCGTTCGGCGCCAAAGGCATCGGCGAGACCTCGCTCATCCCGGTGGCGCCTTCCATCGCCAACGCCGTGGACGACGCCGTCGACGTGCGCATCAGGGACCTGCCCGTGACCGCGGAGAAGATATTCCTGGGGATGCTCGACAAGTCCTAGTGAACGAGTACCAAACCAAAACGACCCTGAAACGAACAATCGTAGTGGGGCAAGGAGGAAAGCATGAAGCTCAAGGACCGTGTAGCGATTATCACCGGATCGGGCCGCAACATCGGCGAGGCGGCCGCCAATCTGTTCGCCTCGGAGGGGGCCAAGATCTGCATCGTGGACATGGACCCGGGACGGGGCGAAAAGGTCGTCGGCGACCTCAAGGCCGCCGGCCATGAGGCCATCTACGCCAAGTGCAACGTCGCCGACACCGAAGACGTGAAGGCCATGGTGCAGGCCACGGTGGACGCCTTCGGCGGCATCGACATCCTGGTTAACAACGCCGCCATCACCGACCACGAGACCATCTTCAGCATCTCCGAGGAGGAGTGGGATCTGGTCATCGACGTCACCCTCAAGGGACCGTTCCTGGTAGGGCGGTACGTGGCCGAGCAGATGGTCAAGCAGGGAAGGGGCGGCGTCATCGTCAACGTGGCCTCCACTTCCGGCCTTTCCGGCCGCACCGACGCCATCGCCTACATGGCGGCCAAGGGCGGAGTGGTCAACCTCTCCCGCGGCATGGCCGTGCAGCTCTCGCAGTACAACATCCGGGTCAACTGCCTGACCCCCAACCGCTCCGGCTCGCCCGTGGGCCAGGACGAGGGCGCCGAGGGCCGGGAGTTCAAGAACCTGGCCGGACGGCTGGGCACGGCCGAGGACCAGGCCAGGGCGATGCTGTTCCTGGCCAGCGACGACTCGGGCTTCGTGTGGGGCGAGAACCTCATCTGCGACGGCGGCGTCACCGCGGCCTCGAATTTCCCCAAGGAGCGGGTGCCGGCCAACTGAATCGCTCACCCGAGTGGATGCAGAGCGTTCGCAGAGCTCGACGAAGCCGCGCACGTATCCGCGAAAGTGCGCGGCTTCGTTGCGCGTCCCTTGACAACCGTTTACGGCATCGCATAGTGTCGGCGGCGAAACACGTGCCGATTCGGTGTCCAGGCCACTGACAACAGAAGGGGGAGGCAATGAAGGCATTAACCAGATCGTTGACGTTCTTCGTGATGGCGGCGTTCGTGTTCGTTACGGGAGCGCCGGTTCCAGATGACGCCCAGGCGAAGATCATCCTCAAGATTCCGACCCAGTCCGCCCGCCCCGGAACTCCCCGGGCCGACTATCTCGTGCGCTTCGAGAAGGGAGTAGAGAAGAGGACCAACGGCGAGATCGACGTCCAGATCTTCTGGGCCAACTCTCTCGTCCATGCCAAGGAGGCCCTGGAAGCGGTGCAGTTGGGGACGGCGGACATGGCCGATCTGGCCGTCGGCTATTTCTCCGACAAGATCCGGCTACTGCAGGTAGCTGGCCTGCCCTTTTCCGTCGCTGACCCGGTGGAGTCGTGGCAAGGCATCGAACGCGTCCTCAAACAGGTTCCGGAGGCGCGCGCCGAGTTGACGAAGTTCGGCCACGTCATCGTGGGTATGGCCGCCACGGCGAGCTATCAGCTTGTGGCCCACGATCCCATCCGTAACCTGGCGGAGCTCAAGGGCAAGAAGGTCGGCACCTTCGGCCGCATCGCCCCCAAGGCCATCAAGGCGGGTGGCGGAATCCCGGTAAGCACCACCGGCGGCGAGATGTACGAGGCGTTGCAGCGCAAGACCATCGACGCGCGCATTCTTTCCTTCGAGGCCGCCCAGCGGTTCAAGACCTACGAGGTCGCCAAGTACATGAGCCGCATCGAGATGGGCTGTATCGCCGGCGTCACCATGTTCACCATCAACCAGAGAAAGTGGGACGGTCTCTCGAAGGAGCACCAGGAGATCATTCTCGACGAGGCCGACAAGGCCGGCAGGTGGGAAGCCCAGGCAATGAAGGACGACGACGTCAAGTTTCAGAAGTACCTGAAGGCCAAGGGCGTCATCATTGTCGATTTTTCGGCGGAGGACCGGGAGAAGTGGAAGAACAGCCCGGGCGTCCAGCAGATCGCCGGGGACTGGGTAGCCAGTATGGAGAAGCAGGGCCTGCCCGGCAAGAAGGCGCTTGCGGCATTCCTGGGCAAGGAATAAGCTTTGCGGGCGCGGGAGAGCCGCGTCACGCCGGCGGTTTGGGAGAATGTCGTGTCGTATGAAGATTATTCCGTAGTGGACTGTGACGGCCATGTGGTGGAGTGGGTTCCGGACATGGCCGATTACATGAGCGACCGCATCAAGATGCAGGCCACCAACCCGGCCCGCGACCGCCAGGGGGTATTCCCTTCCATCGACGGAATGCATTTCGCCCTCCACGCCGGCACCACCGGCAACGAGCGGGTCACCGCGAGCGAGTACATGCCGGGGAGCGGCGAGGACTGGGTCGCCTTTCTCGATCAGGCCGGCATCGACAAGACCGTCCTGTTCACCACCGAGGGGCTCTCGGTGGGCTTCATCCAGATACCGCGCTACGCGGTGGAAGTCTGCCAGGCCTACAACGACTACATCCACGAGAAGTTCGCCAAGGTGAGCGACCGGCTGCGGCCGGTGGCGCTCCTGCCCATGCAGGACGTGCCCGAGGCGGTGAAGGAGCTCCGGCGCGCGGTGGACAAGCTGGGCTTCGTCGGCGGCATGCTGCCGTCCACGGGACTGCCGCTCCACCTGGGGCACCAGAGCTACTGGCCGGTCTACGCGGAGGCCGAGCGCCTGGGGGTCCCCATAGCCATTCACGGCGGCTCCAACCTCGGCATGGGAATGGACACGTTCACGAACTTCACGGGCTCTCACGTCCTGCATCATTCGATACCGCTGATGATCGCCCTCGTGTCGTTCATCTACCACGGCGTGTTCGACACGCACCCGAAGCTCAGGGCCGCCTTCATGGAGGGCGGTTGCGGCTGGCTCGACTTTCTCATCGACCGCATGGTGCGCGACGAGAACTACTTCGACGCCGAGGACCAGCCCAAGATGCGGCCGGTGGAGTATCTCAAGGGCGGCCGCATCCTGCTGGGATGCGAGGGCAGCGAAGAGACCCTGGCCTACGTCGCGAGCCGGGTGGGTATCGAAGCTTTCGCCTATGCGTCCGACTATCCTCACGAGGTGGACCTGCCGGCGGCGAAACACGAGATCGAGGAGGTGGTGGAGCGCGACGACATGTCCAGGGAGGACAAGCAGGCGGTGCTGGGCGACAACGCGAAGCGGTTTTTCAATCTGTGAGTCCGGCCGGGTGTCTCACCCGGCCGATGTTGAGCCATGACGCACCGGCGTCACGGTATAGGGTACTGGAATCAGAAAGGGGAAAGCATGAAGGCAGTATCGAAATCGTTGGCGGTCTTCCTGATGGCAGGGGTGTTGTGCGTTGCCGGGTTGGCGATACCGGAAGACGCCCAATCGAAGATCATCCTCAAGGTAGCGACGCAGTCCGCGCGCCCGGGCACGCCGCGCGCCGACTACCTGGTGCATTTCAAGAACGGCGTGGCCAAGAGGACCAACGGCGAGATCGAGGTCCAGATCTTCTGGGCCAACTCGCTGGTGCACGCCAAGGAGGCCCTGGAGGCGGTGCAGTTGGGAACGTCCGACATGGCCGACTTGGCCATCGGCTACTTCTCCGACAAGATCCGGCTGCTGCAGGTGGCGGGGCTGCCCTTCGCCGTGAGTGATCCGGTGCAGTCGCGCGACGGCGGCATGCGCGTGCTTGCGCAGATTCCGGAGGCCACCGCGGAGCTGACCAAGTTCGGCCACGTGGTGGTGGGCATGACCGCCACGGCGAGCTACCAACTCGTGGCCCACTACCCCATCACCAACCTGGCGGAGCTCAAGGGCAAGAAGGTCGGCACCTTCGGCCGCATCGCCCCCAAGGCCATCAAGGCGGGCGGCGGGATTCCGGTGAGCACCACCGGCGGCGAGATGTACGAGGCGCTGCAGCGCAAGACCATCGACGCGCGCATCCTCTCCTTCGAGGCGGCCCAGCGGTTCAAGACCTACGAAGTGGCCAAGTACATGAGCAAGATCGAGATGGGCTGCATCGCGGGAATCAACACCTTCACCATCAACAAGCGGAAGTGGGACTCCCTGTCGAAGGAGCACCAGAAGATCCTCCTGGAAGAGGGTGAGCGGGTCGGCAAGTGGGAAGCCCAGGCGATGAAGGACGACGACACCAAGTTCCAGAAATACCTGGCGGGCAAGGGCGTCAAGATCGTCGACTTCTCGGCCTCGGACAGGGAGAAGTGGAAGAACAGCCCGGGCGTCAAGAAGATCGCCGGGGACTGGGTGGCCAGCATGGAGAAGCTGGGCCTGCCGGGCAAGAAGACCCTGGCCGTATTTCGCGGCGAATAACACCGGTCATGGGCGGGGGCAACCCCTTCCATCAAAACACGCGGCTGCGGGGACGGCGGTGATGCCGTCCCCGTACACCGTCACGGGGTCGGACTGTCTTGGAACCATCTAAGGATACTCTTGAATCCGCCGGAACACCGGGTTTTGCGGCTCCCGAAGGCGACCGGACCTGGATGACCCGGTTTATGACCTTCCTGAACGAGATCAGCGGCTACGTGCTGTTCTTCATGATGCTGCTGATCACGGTGGATGTCACCGGGCGCTACGTGTTTTCGAGTCCCATCCCCGGGACGCTGGAGTTCACCGAGTTCCTGATTGTGTTCGTGGTCTTTTTCAGCCTGGCGTATGTCCAGCTCACCAAGCGGCACATCTGCGTGGAGCTGGTGACGCAGCGGCTGCCGGGGAAGGTCGGGGACGGCCTCGCGGTGTTCGTGCTCCTGATCGCGGCGGTGTTTTTCGTGCTGATGGCTTGGCAGTCGTGGCATGCCGGGCTCTCCGCCCTGGAATACCGCGAGGCGTCCGACGGACTGGTGCAGATTCCGGTTTACCCGCCCAAGCTCGCCATTCCCTTCGGCGCCACCCTCATCGCCATCCAGATGTTGAGAGACGCCTGGAAGCATTTTCGCAGTCTCATAACCCCGGGGTAGGCATCACATGGACCCAACGTTCCTGGCGATCATCAGCGTCTTTCTTCTGATCTTCCTGCTCCTGTGCGGCCTTCACGTGGCCGTGTCGCTGGGGTTGGTCGGGGTGTTGGGCTTCGTCATGCTCACCGATAGCTGGACCGCCGGCATCGGTCTTTTGCGGACGACCCCGTACAAGGTGGTGGCCAACTTCACGTTCTTCGCCATCCCCGTCTTTATCCTGATGGGGCAGTTCGCCAACTACGGCGGCTTGAGCGCGGACATCTACTCGGTGGTTCACAAGTGGTTGGGGCGGGTCCGCGGCGGCCTCGCCATGGCTACCACGGCGAGCTGCGCCGCGTTTGCCGCGGCCTGCGGCTCCAGCGTGGCCACCGCCGCGACCTTCACCCAGGTGGCCCTGCCGGAAATGACCAAGTACGGCTACGACAAGCGGCTTGCCACCGGCGCCATCGCGGCTTCCGGGACCCTGGGGGCGCTGATCCCTCCCAGCGGTCTCATGATCATCTACGGGATCATCACCGAGCAGTCCATCGGCAAGCTGCTCATCGCCGGCTTCATTCCGGGGGTCCTCTCCGCGCTGATCTATATGGGCATGATCTCATGCTGGGTCCGGCTCCGGCCCGAAATAGCGCCCATCCTCGAGGAAAGGCCGCCGTTGAGGGAGAAGCTCCTGTCCCTGTACCGGGTGTGGGGCATCGTCACGCTCTCCATCGTCGTCATGGGCGCCATCTACCTGGGCATCGCCACCCCCACCGAGGCGGGGGCCTTCGGCGCCTTCGGCGCGTTCGTGATCATGATCGCCAAGGGCGCTTTCTCGCGGGAGAGGTTGCGCAACACCGTGCTGGACACCGCCACCTCCACCACGATGCTCTTCACGATCATCATCGGCGCCTACATCTTCAGCCGCTTCCTGGCCATCACCAACGTCGGCCCGCGGTTGGCGGACTACCTGGTGAGCTCCGGCATGCCGCGCCACCTGGTCCTGACCGGCTTCCTGCTGCTCTACGTGTTCCTGGGGATGTTCATGGACCCGGCCGCGATGATGGCCATCACCCTGCCCATCGTCTTCCCCATCGTCATCCAGATGGGCTTCAGCGGCATCTGGTTCGGCGTGCTGGTGATCAAGACCTCGGAGATCGGCCTCATCACCCCGCCGGTGGGAATGAATGTCTACACCGTGAACGCCGCGGCCCACGGAATGGTGCGCCTTGAAGAGATCTTCAAGGGCATCCTGCCGTTCTTCCTCATGGACGTGGTCACCCTCGTCATCCTGGTGGCCTTCCCGCAGATCTCGCTCTGGCTGCCGGACCGCATGCTGGGGTAGCGTCCCGCGCCGCGGCGGGAATCCGGTCAGGGCGACCGCCGGTCGCCCCTACACGTTGCGTGGCGATGAATTCTCGCAGGGGCGACTGGTGGTCGCCCCTGCCGTAGGCGGCGATGAATTCCCGTAGGGGCGACCGGTGGTCGCCCCTGACCTTCACCCGACCACTTCGTTCGTTTCGATGATGTCGAGGACCCGGTCCTCGAACTCGGCCATTTCCGCGCGGGTGGCGTTGGTGGGGGTTTCCATGTCGGCGAGGACGCGTCCGGGCCTGCCGAGGATCACCAGGCGTGAGCCGATCTCCAGGGCCTCGTGAATGTTGTGGGTGATGAGGAGGCAGGTCTTGCGGGTTTCGGAGACAAGTTCCAGGAAGACCTCCCGCAACCGTCTTGCCGTCGATTGATCCAGGTGCCCGAATGCCTCGTCGGCGAAGAATATCTCCGGCGAGAGGCAGAAGGCCCGGGCCATGCCCACACGTTGACGCATGCCGCCGGACAACTCGTGGGGGTAGGCGTCTTCGAACCCCTGGAGCTCCAGCTTGTGCAGCCACCGGGTGGCGATGTCGTTCTGTTCCTTTTCGCCGTATTCGAGAATCTCCAGGCCGACACGGGCATTCTCCAGCGCGGTGCGCCACGGCAGCAGGCGGTCGGTCTGGAAGATGACGCCCAGCTTGGAGCGGAACCAGTCGAACTCCGTGTAGGGGTCGTGTCCCAGGAGCTCGATGGATCCCGTGGTGGCCTGCTCCAGTCCCAGGAGCAGGTTGAACGTCGTTGACTTCCCGCACCCCGTCTTGCCCACGATTGCGACGATGTCGCCGCTGCCCACCTCGAGGTCGAGGCTCTCCACCGCGGTGAAGCGGTCGCCGTCCACCGAAGTGAACACCTTGCTCACGTCGCGCATCCGGACGACCGGCTCGGCGGCGCTCATGTGGCCATCCCTCCCTGCTTGGCCGGACGCCAGCGCAAGAGCTTGTGCTCCAGTATGAGGATCACGAGCTGGGTGATGAGCAGGAAGGCTACCAGCACCAGGGTCCAGGCGATGGCCTTGGGCATCTCGAACAGCTCCTGCGCCAGCAGCAGCTTGTTGCCCACGCCACGGGTAGCGCCCACCAGCTCGGCGACGATGACCACGCGGGCGGCCAGGCCGAGGTTCACCTTCCACGCCGTAAGCACCGCGGGGATCATCCCCGGCAGGATCAGCTTGGAAAAGAGTTGTTTCCTCGTCGGGCGCATGGCCCGCAGCATGTCCAGGTACTCCTTGGAGATGCTCTTGATTCCGTCGTGGATGATGAGGGAAAAGTTGGGCAGGCAGCCGGCCAGCAGGATGAAGGCGATGCGGGTCTCCACGTGGCTGAACCAGATGATGGCGAAGACCACCCAGGAGAGTGCCGGTATGCCCATGATGAAGTGGAGCACCGGCAGGGTGTGCTTCTCCACGGTTTGGGTGAAGCCCATGAACACGCCCAGGATGGTGCCGCTGATGAAGGCCAGGACGAGCCCCAGGAAGATTCGTCCCATGGTGATCAGCACGTCCCCCAAGAGGCCGATATTGACGACGATCTCGATGAAGGCGGCGACGATGACGCCGACGCTGGGAATCAGGTATGGGGGCAGGAAGAAAGAGGCGATCTGCCAGGACGCCAGGATCACGGCAAACGAGATGATCGGCTCTTTCCGGGCGGCCACGAGGCCCAGGAGGCGCGAGTGCCACGCCTCCCGGGCTTGCGCCGGAGACAACGCGGTGTGGGGTGCGTCGGATTCCATTAAGGAAACGGCGCGCGGCTAACGGACCTTGCCCCGGTAGATGATGCCGTCGTCCGGCATCTGCTTCATGTAGCCGCTGTCGATGCCGGCCTGGAACAGGGCCTTGATGTTCGTCTCGATCTCCGCCGCGGGCACCACGTCGAGGGGATAGCGGGCCGTGGCAAGGGCCATCAGGAACGCCTTCTTGGGCACGCCGGCGGCCTTCTCGATGATGGTGGCGGCCTCGTCATGATGCGTCGGCAGCCACTTGGCCAGCTCCTCGAAGGCCTTGTAGATCTTCGGGATCAGCGCCTTGTTGGCGGCGATCCAGTCCTCGTGCGCGGCGATGCCGAGGAAGCCTCTCTGCGGCGCTCCCTGGATGGCCTGCCATTGGTGGAAATACTCGATCATCTTGAGCTTGCCGGGATTGCTCACCAGCATCTTGGAGTAATTGGGCTCCCAGAAGTGCACCGCATCGGCGCGCTTGGCCATCAGCAGGGTGGCCAGGCCCGCGGTGCTGGTGGACTGGACGTCCACCTTGCCGAGGTCGACCCCCGCCTTCTGGGCGAAATAGCGGAACATGGCGTAGTTGGTGGTCACGGTGACCGCCCCCAGGCTCTTGCCCTCGAGGTCCGCGATGCTGTTGATGGCGGGGTCCATGGTCAACAACGCGCCGTGTCCGTTGAGCACGTTGAAGAGGTAGACGGACTTGACGCCCTTGAGCCGGCGGTTGGCTTCCGACAGGAGCGCCGAGGCGATGGTGATCTTGTCCCGGCCGGTGGCGAAGTCGGTGTTGGCCGCCCGTGGTTTCTTGAAGGCCCACTGGAGGTCGACGCCGTGCTTCTTGTCGAAGTTGTTGGCCTCGATCAGGGAGGCCGTGGTGTGGCCGAACGACGGCTTGTCGAACGAACCGATACTGACCGTGGGCATGCTCTGCGCCAAAACCGTGCCGGCGCCGGCCAGGGCCACCAGAGCGATCAGGAAACTCGAAATCAGTCGTATCATTTCTTGCCCTCCTTGTGACGTATTCCGGTGAACGGAAGGATCAGCCCGGAAAGTCCTGCACCCTAGGAATTTTTCGACGCCGTGTCAACGGGACACGGCCGATAAACGCCGTCGCAGCCTTGAACTGCCCTGTGCGTTTGGGTTACATCCAGAGGGGTCGCGCCCATGATGACCGAGGGGCCGACCCAACACACGGAGGTGACTCATGTACCTGGTCGATGCGGACGGACACGTAGAGGAAAGCGAAGCCACGTTCAGCGACAAGTACTTCGATCCGGCGTTCCGGGCTCAGCGCCCGCGCGTGGTGGCCGTCGACCAGATGGTCTACTGGATGATCGAGGAACAGATGTACCCGCGCCGTGTCGGCCGCGGCGCCCACAACCTCGGCACTCCGGCCAGCTACAAGGGGAAGAAGACGCCCCACGCCCAGAAGAAGTCCGACACCATCGGCAGCATGGAGATCCACGGCGTCAAGGAGCGGATCGAGGCCATGGACAAGGAGGGGATCTCGCTCCAGGTCCTCTATCCGACATTGTTCCTTGCCTATCCGCTGGCGGCGAACCCGGGGCTCGTGACCGCCATGAGCACCGCCTACAACCGCTTCCTGGGCGACCAGATCGGCGCTCACGAACGGCTCAAGTGGGCCGCGGTGGTGAACCTCGATGACGTCGAGGGGGCGGTGCAGCAGGTCAAGGAGGCCCACGGACTCGGCGCCGTGGCCGTCATGCTGCTGGGCACCATCGGGGACCGGCTGCTCGACGACCCGGCTTTTCTGCCTTTCTACGAAGCCCTGGTGGAGCGGGACCTGACGTTGGCGATCCACGTGGGCTGGGCCACGCCGGCCCTGAGCGGCCTCTTCACCCACATCTATCCCTCGTCCGTCAACGCGTTCCTCATGCCCGTGCTCCTCGGCTTCTCTTCGATGATTAACAGCGGCCTGCTGGACCGTTTCCCGACCCTGCGGGTGGGGTTCCTGGAGGCCGGCTGCCAGTGGATCCATTTCATGCTGGATCGCCTGGATCACCGGTTCGGGCACTCCGGGAACTTCCTCGCCGATATCCTCCCGGACACGATTCCCAAGGCCAAGCTCGCGCCCATGGAATACATGCGGCAGGGCAACCTCTACCTGAGCGCGGAAGTGGAAGACACGCTGCTGCCCCAGGTGGTGGAACTGGTGGGCGACGGGCAGGTGGTCTACGGTTCGGACATGCCTCACGGCGACCGCGAGGTCCTTTCCAGCGACTATCTGAAGCAGCGCGAGGACATGAGCGAAGCCGCCAAGACCAAGATCCTGCAGGACAACGGCGCGAGGCTCTACAACATCGATATCAGCCACGCGGTGCGGAAGGCTTCCTGAACCGACCAGCCGTAGCGTGGGCAGGGCGACCGCCGGTCGCCCCTACGGGATTGACCGTTCTGCAGCCGTTTGCGGGTAGGGGCGACCGGTGATCGCCCACCGGGATTCACCGCCTTGCAGGTTGCTAAGGGACATCGGGCTGGCCGAGGATGACTTCGCGGGAGCGGACGGTCACGAGCCGGTCGAGCCGGCGCAGCATGACCTTCGCGGCTTCGGCCGAGATGGCCTGGCCGAAGATGTTGTAGCGTTCTCCGTCCAGGCTCTGGTTGTTGGCCCAGGCGGCGAACTCGTGAGGGGTGGGGGTGTGGCCGAGTTCCCTGGCGCAGCGTCGCACCACGAAGCCGAGCATCACCTTCTGACCCTTGCCGTTGTCGACGGCGTGCGACATACCGGAAATTCATAGGTTATCCTCGACACGGTTTCAACCCGCGGACCAGAGGAGGCAGGCTTGGCGACCCGAAGGCGCAAACTTACCATGGAGGTCATCCGGGAGGCGGCAAAGCGGCTGCGCAACTGGGGCCGGTGGGGCAGCGACGACGAGATCGGCACCCTCAACTTCACCACGCCCGAGGACATCGTCGACGCCGCGCGGCTCGTGCGCAAGGGCCGGGTGTTCTCCCTCGCCCTGGCCTTCGACGCCAACGGGCCGCAGGGCAGCAAGAGCAACTACCCGGCCATGGGCCGCTTCAATCCCATACACCTCATGCTCCGCACCGGCACCGACGCTTACTCCGGCGTGCTGGATCACCGGGGCATCCGCGGTGCGGACGACGTCATCATCATGCCGCTCCAGGCCGGCACCCAGTGGGACGGGCTGGCGCACATCTTCTACGAAGACCGCATGTACAACGGCTACGACTGCCGCCTGGTGACCACCGGCGGCGCCGCCAGGAACGGCATCGAGAAGACCCGTGACAAGATGGTGGGCCGCGGCGTATTGCTGGACGTGGCACGGGCAAAGGGCAGCGAGTGGCTCAAGGACGGCTACGCCATCACCAACCGCGACCTTGACCGCGCCATGAAGAGCCAGAAGGTGGAAGTGCGCCGCGGCGACTTCCTGCTGGTGAGGACGGGCCAGATGAAGGCCAAGCTGGACGCGGGCTCCTGGGACGGTTATCCGGGCGGGGACGCGCCGGGGCTCGGCTTCGAGACCCTCGATTGGCTTCACGCCAGGGAGGTGGCGGCGGTGGCGACGGACACCTGGGGGGTGGAGGTGCGGCCCAACCAGACCCGCGAGGCCAACCAGCCGTGGCACTGGATCAGCATCCCCAACATGGGGCTTACGGTGGGCGAAATATTTTTTCTGGAAGAGTTGGCGGACGACTGCGCCGAGGACGGGCGCTACGAGTTCATGTTCGCGGCCCCCGCGCTGCCGGTCACCGGCGCGGTGGGTTCCCCCGCGAATCCGCTGGCCATCAAGTGATGCGCCCTCACCCGGCCTTCGGCCACCCTCTTCCGGAGGGAGAAGGGTAATTTGACTCCCTCTCCCTCCGGGAGAGGGTCGGGGTGAGGGTGCCCGAGTCACCAAAAAGGGAGGAAATGACAATGACAGCGCAACTTGGTTCGGTATGGCTTCAGGAACTGACTTGGGAGGATGTCGCGGCCTATCTCGAGGACTCCGACATCATCATCTGCCCCGTGGGCAGCACCGAGGAGCACGGCCCGGCCGGGCCTCTGGGGCTGGACTGCCTCATCGCCATCGCCCTGGCGGAAGACGTGGCCCGGGCCACGGGGACGCTGTGCACGCCGCCGCTGTGGTTCGGGGACTCGCCGCACCACCTGGGCTTTCCCGGCACCATCTCGCTCCGCACCGAGACGTTGATGGCGGTGATCCAGGACATGAGCCGCAGCCTGCAGAAGCACGGCTTCCGGAAGATCCTCATCATCAACGGCCACAAGGGCGCGAACCTGCCCGGCCTGCTGGCGGCCACCAAGAACCTGCGGGAGTTCGAGATGCCCGAGGTCTTCTTCGCCGTCATCGACCCGGTGAAGATCGCCAAGAAGATCGCCAACGAGATCAAGGAAGCCAAGGAGCATCACAGCGGAGAGCTGGAGGTCTCGGAGTGCTGGTACAAGTACCCTCACCTGATCAAGCAGGATAAGCTGACCACCTCGCAGGTGGACTTCGACAAGAACTTCTCGCCGTGGTCCCACGGCGACCTCTTCTCCGCGCCCCACGAGGTCATCGACATCCCCTGGACCAGCACCGAGCAGCGCCGGATCGTGCCCACGGGCTCCTTCAGCCCCTCCATCAAGGCTTCCCCCGAGAAGGGCAAGGCCTACCACGACTATATGGTCGACCAGATCGTCCAGTTCATCGGCTGGCTCAGGAACTACGACGGACCGGTGGCCCAGGTTTGACCCGCGTGGACACGGACGAAGCACACGCGCCCGCCGGGCTCCCGGCGCGCACGCGGCGCCTGCACGACCGCGGCCGGGAGGTCTATCTCGTCGGCACCGCGCACGTTTCGTTGGAAAGCATCGACGACGTGCGCACGACCGTGGAACTGGTGGACCCCGACGCCATTTGCGTGGAGTTGTGCCAAGGCCGCTACGAGGCATTCACGCGGCCCGACGCGTGGCGGAAGATGGACGTCTTCAAGGTCATCAAGGAAGGCAAGGCCACGCTCCTCCTGAGTCAGTTGATCATGTCGGCGTTCTACAAGCGTATCGGCGACCGCCTCGGCGTCCGGCCCGGCGCCGACATGCTGGAGGGTGTCAGGCTGGCCCGTGAGCGCGACGCGGAGCTGGTGCTGGCGGACCGCGACGTCCAGGTGACGCTCAAGCGAACCTGGCGGCGGCTCGGCTACTGGAACAAGCTGAAGCTGATCTCCCTGCTCCTCACCAGCGCCGTGACCGAGCCGGAGGTGGACAAGGAGGCGGTGGACGACCTCAAGCGGGAGGACCGGTTGGAAGATGTCCTGACGGAGTTCGCCAAGGCGTTTCCGGCCGTGAAGGAAGCGATCATCGACGAGCGCGACGTCTACCTGGCGCAGAGGATCCGGGAGGTGGAAGGGGAGCGGGTCGTGGCCGTGGTGGGCGCGGGACACGTGCCGGGAATCGCGCGGGCGATTCAGGAGGAGCATCCGCTGGCCCCCCTTGAGACCGTGCCCGACACTGCGTTCTGGTCCAGGAGCCTGAAGTGGCTGGTGCCGGGGCTGATCGTGGCGATCATCGGTTACGGATTCTACAGCGCTGGCGCCGCCCACTCGCTGGAGTCCATCTCCATCTGGGTGCTGGCCAACGGCGTGCTGGCGGCCGTGGGTGCCGCGCTGGCCCTGGGACATCCGATTACGGTGCTGGCGGCTTTCGTGGCCGCACCCATCACCAGCCTCAACCCCACCATCGCCGCCGGCTGGGTGTCGGGCCTTGTGCAGGCGTGGGTGAAGAAGCCGACGGTGGCCGACCTGGAGGCCATGGGGGAGGTGGTGACGG
This sequence comes from uncultured Binatia bacterium (SeqCode), assembly GCA_965204505.1. Classification (GTDB taxonomy): domain Bacteria; phylum Desulfobacterota; class Binatia; order UBA9968; family JAJDTQ01; genus JAJDTQ01. The sequence continues at coordinate 360,557 of CBDBFB010000003.1, read as the reverse complement.
CATTCCCCAAGGGGCTCTGGCGCAACCCCGTCTCCCGCATTCTGCTGGTGGTCGTGTTTTCGAATCTGGGGAGCACCCTGGGAACATTCATCGGCGGCAGTTGGATTGCTGCGCGCTTGTTTTAGAGGATTACTGGTCCAGGAACAGGAGGGGAGCCATGGCAGATCCGGTCAAGATTGGTTTCGTCACGCCGATATCGAGCTCGAGTCCCCACTTCGAGCCGTTCAAGGCGTTCATTCCCAAGGAAGTGGAGATGGAGTTCGAGGGGTTGGGAATCGTCCGGGGATCGCTGGAGAGCCTTGCAGGCACGGGCGATATGGTGGTGGAAACCTCCGCCCGGCTGGCGCGGGAGCGCGGCTGGCGGGGCGTCATCGTGAGCGGGGCGCCGGTGGAGGTCCTCAATGAGGGACTGCTGGCGAGGTTGAAGGATGCCGTGGACGTGCCCGTGACGACGGCACTGGAGTCCTGCGTCGAGGCCCTGAAGGCTCTCTCGACGCCCAGGGTGTTGTTGCTGACTCCTTTCGTCGAGGTCATGAACAAACGGATTCGCGACTATCTCGCCGATTGCGGCATCGAGGCGATCTCGCCCGCGGACACCTTTGACGACTATCGCGACGCCATGACCGTGGTGCCCGAGGATGTCTACGCGCTGACGGAAAAGGCGCTGGGGGCGAACCCGGACGTGGAGGCGATCTATTTCCAGGGCGCGGTGCTGGATCCCCTGCCGGTCCTGGACCGGATCGAGCAGGCTCTCTCACGGCCGGTGGTGGCGAGCAATCCCGCCATGCTCTGGTTCATGCTTTCGAGGGTGGGGTTCTCGTGCAGCATTTCCGGCTACGGCAGGCTGCTGCAGGAATGGCCTGAAATCAAGGGTTGAGCGTCCGGACGCTGTCGTCCTCCTCGTCCCGGCGGAGGGGGACGACAGCGTCGGAATGGCGGAGGTTAGGGCTCGAATCTTCCCCAGCCCCAGCCGAGGGCTCCGAGGCCTACCACCGCGGCGAAGATCCACTTCCAGTAGGGCTCCACTACGAGCTTTCCCTCGACCGCTTTCTGGGCTTCCTCCAGTTTGGCGATCTTGTCGTTGAGCTGTTTCTTGTCCGCGCCCATCTTGTCTTCCAGATTTTGCTTTGCCGTGCGGGTTTCATCCAGCTCTCGCCGTAGCTGTCCGGCCGTCTCTTCCTTGGCGGCCACCGCGGCTACGGCCGCAACCCGTTCGGAGCGGACCTGCTCCAGAGAGCGGCTGGTTTCGTCCAGTTCCTGTTGCAGTTGCGCGGCAGCCTGGTCGTGGGCGGCGGTGAGGGTCGCGAGCTTTTGCGCCGCTTCCTGCTCCTTGGCGCTCAAGTCGGCTTTTTCGGAGCTGACCTGCTCGAGGGAGCGGCTGGTTTCGTCCAGCTCCTGTTGCAGCGTCGCGACAGCCTGATCGTGGGCGGCGGTGAGGACCGCCAGTTTCTCCACGGTCAACTTTTCCCTTGCGGCCAGATCGTCCAGCTCCTTGTCCTTCTCTGTGCGCATCTCTTCCAGGGAGCGGCTGGTTTCGTCCAGCTGCTGTTGCAGTTTGGCCACAGCCTGGTCGTGGGCGGCGGTGAGGGTCGCGAGTTTTTGCGCGGCTTCCTGCTCCTTGGCGCTCAAGTCCGCCACGGCCTGTTCCTTTTCGGTACGGACTTGCTCCAGGGAACGGTTGGTTTCGTCGAGCTGCTGTTGCAGTTTCTCGGCAGCCTGATCGTGGGTGGCGGTGAGGGCCGCGAGTTTTTGCGCGGCTTCCGTTTCCCTGGCGGTCAAGTCGGCCACGGCCTTGTCCTTCTCGGCGCGGGTTTGCTCCAGGGAGCGGGCTACCTCGGCCCGGCGCTGTTCAAGCTGGTCCAGCGCGGTTCGGTGCGCCGAGGTCAATGCGGTCAACTGCAACGCGAGCTGCTGCTTGTCGGCGGTCAATGCACCCAGGAACTGTTGCCGTTCGGATTCGACCTTCTCCAGGGAACGTTCGGTCTCCGCGAGCCGTTGCTCAAGCTGCCGCTTGGCTTCACCGTCGGCGGGACTCTGCTCCTCCATCTGCTGTCTGAGGGCCGCCAACTCGGCCTGAGCCTGTTCCTTCTCCTTCTCGGCCTTCTTCAGCGATTGCGTGGCTTGATCCAGTTGCTCCCGGAGCTGCCTGGCGGCTGTGTCGTGGTCGGCGTTCAGCTTGGCCAGTTGTTCCGTGAGGTCCTTCTTGTCACCGGTCAAGGCGGCGAGCGCCTGTTCCCGTTCACCACGGGTTCGGTCCAGCATGCGCGTGGTCTCATCCAGTTGCTGCCGCAGTTGCGTGGTCGCCTCGTCATGCCCCGCCTTCAGTTGGCCCAACTGATCCGTGAGGTCCTGCTGACTGGCGGTGAGGGCCGTGAGCTCCTGATCCTTCTGCGTCCGGACCTTCTCCAGGGAAGCCGTCGCATCCGTGAGCTGTTGCTGGAGTTGCCTGACGGCGCGTTCATGAACGGTGCCGAGTTCCGCCACGGCTTTTTCCTTGGCGGCGAGATCGGCCACGGCCTTGTCCTTTTCCGTGCGGGTCCGGTCCAGTGACTGTGTGGTTTCGTCCAATTGTTCCCGGAGTTGCTGGACGGCCTGGTCACGCGCCGCCTGAAGGGCCGCGAGCCGTTCAGCGGCTTCCTTTTCCCTGGCGGCGAGGTCCGCGAGGGCCTTGTCCTTCTCGGTACGGGTTTGTTCGAATGACCGCATGGTATCGGTCAGTCGCTCCTGGAGTTGCGCGACAGCTTGGTCACGCGCCGCCTGAAGGGCCGCGAGCCGTTCAGCGGCTTCCTTTTCCCTGGCGGCGAGGTCGGTGAGGGCCTTGTCCTTCTCGGTACGGGTCTGTTCGAATGACCGCATGGTATCGGTCAGTCGTTCCTGGAGTTGCGCGACAGCTTGATCACGGGCCGTCTGGAGGGCGGCGAGCTTTTGAGCGGCCTCCTCTTCCTTGGCGGCGAGGTCACTCAGCGCCTGCTCCTTTTCCGTACGGGTCTGGTCCAGCGACTGGGTCATCTCCGACAGTTGCTGCCGCATCCGTGTCAGGGCGGCCTTCTGGCCGGCGACCTCCGTTTCCAGAGACTGTCTTGCCACCTTCAGTTGATCGGTTTCCGCGTTCATCGTGACGATGGCTTGGTCCTGCCGTGCGACTTCGTTCTCGAGCCCCTCCACTCGCGCGGTCAACTCGGACCGCGTGCGCACGAGGGCGGCGAAGTTCTCCTCCAGCTCGGCCTTGGCCGCCGTGAGGAGCGCGTTCTGCCGCACCAGAGAGTCCCTGACGCCGGTCAGTTCCCGGGTCCTCGCGTCCAGTTCCTGCACCGTGGCGGCTCTTTGGCCGAGCTGGGCGGTGAGGTCGTCGACGTTCTTGAGCGTATTGTCTCTTTCAGCCGTCAAGGCGGCCACTCGCCGGCGATAACGTTCCACGGTCCCGCGCCGTTCGGTGATGGCGGTGTCCAACTCCTGCCGGACCTGGGCGAGCGAGCCCGTCAGCTCGTTGATCTGCCGCCGGGCGTCCGCGAGCTCCTGTCCCCTTTGGTCGAGCATGCCCTGGCGCCGGCTCACGTCTTGCGCAAGCTCCCCGACCCGCGTTTCGAGGTTGGTGACCTCTTCTCCCCGTCGCTGCAGGTCCTGCGTCAGCGTTGCGTTTTGCGCCTCCACGCGCTGCTTCTCACGGTTGAGCTGCTCGTGTTCCTCGATGGAGACGCACGAGGCTAGCAGCATGGATAGCGCGACTACGAGGACGGCGGGTTTGGCATGGTACATCATCATCGTCATCCGTTTGTTGGTCCGTTTCCTTGCGCCGGCGCGGCATCCGCATGGGTCGTGATCCATCGGTGGAACCGCCGTCCGAACGCCCGTATTACAAGAGCGTTACGTTAACTATCAGACTTGGCAGGCAACAAGCAACGCAGAGAATAAAAAAGATCGGCCGCGTGTCAACAGGGCGGAAGCGGGTCTCGAAGCCACCCGACCCCGGATGGAGGACGGTGGGTACCCGGCTAGATGACCTGCCGGCGGCGCAGCTCTTCGATGGCATCCGCGCCGTAACCCAGCCCTTGCAGAATTTCGTCGGTGTCCTCGCCGAGCATCGGGGGCGGGGTGGGGGTCTCCGGCGGCGTCCGGCTCATGTTGACGCCGCTTCCCACCAGCTTCACCTTTCCCATCTTCGGGTGCTCCACCTCGATGGGGAAACCGTACTGCCTCACCTGCGGGTCGTTGAACATGTCCTCGAGGTTGTTCAGCGGGGTGGAGGGCACGTCGTGCTCCCTGAGCTTCTTCAGCCACACGTCGCGCGAGTCCCGCTCGAAGATGGTCTGGAACTCCCGCTCCAGCATGTCGTGGTGTTCGGTGCGCCCCTCCTTTTCGGCGAAGCGGGGGTCTTCCCCCCACTCGGGTTTCCCGGCCACTTTCACGAGCCCCAGCCAGAATTTGTTGGGCGAGGACAGGTGCACGACGAAGGGCCTGCCGTCGCGGTCGACGAAGGCGAACACGCCGGCGGTGCGGGTGCGGTCGGCCCGGCTGGGCACGACGCCGGTCTCGAAGTAGCGGGCGCAGTTCTCGGCGGTGAAGGACACCGACGCCCGCAGCAGGGAGGTCTCGATGATCTGCCCCTCGCCGGTCATCATCCGGTTCACCAGCGCCGCCAGCACGCCGTAGCAGGCATACACCCCGGTGAGGTGGTCGGACAGGGAGATGCCCATGCCCTTGGGGTCGTCCGGATCCGTCAGCAGGCTCAGAAGGCCGCTCATTCCCTGGCCTACCGTGTCGTAGCCGGGCCGGTCGCGATAAGGCCCCTCCTGGCCGAAGCCCGAGATGGAGCAGTAGATGATCTTCGGGTTCAGCGCGCGAAGGGTGTCGTAGCCGAGCCCGCGGCGGTCCATGACCCCCGGACGGTGGTTCTCGACGAGGACGTCCGATGTGGCGGCGAGCTTGCGGCAGATTTCCTGTCCCTCTTCGTTGCGGAGGTCCAGCGTGATGCTCTTCTTGTTCCGGTTCAGGCTGCAGAAGGTGGCCGAATACATTGTCCCGCCGCCCCAGCCCCGGAAGGGGTCGCCACGCTCCCGGTCCTCGACCTTGATGACCTCGGCGCCCAGGTCCGCCATGAGCATGGAGGCGGACGGACCGGTGACGTAGCTGGACAGCTCCAGAATCCTGATGCCTTCGAGCGTTCCCGCCATGTGTTCAAGCCTCGATGTGGATGTACCGGCCGATGCGGGCCTTTCCGGTATTTCGTTTCAGGACACTAGCAACTTTGGTGGAGCGGGTCCAGATTGACTCCCCGGCGGCTTTGTGTGAGGTTCGGGTCCATGGTCGCGCTGGCGGCATGCGTGCTGTTCGGGTGGGGCGCCGTGGCCGCGGGGTACGGCGCATACGCGGCGTCGGCCGCCCTGACGACTCAGAGCACCTTCCACCTGACACAGGCGGGCATTTCGCTGTTGATCGCTACCGTGTCGGTCAGCGCCGGCTTCATCGTGTTGATGCTGGGCCGTCTCGGACGTACATTGCGCGCGCTCCCAGGCTCCACGGAGCGCGAGACGGCGCCGGGGAAATGACGGGATCATTCGAGACGCGGCCGGGCCCTGTGGGCGGAAAGACGTCGGAGTAGCGCATAGTCGGGATCGCGCAACAGCCAGACCATGACGATCAACACCGCGCCGCCCAGACCCAGCCAGACCGTTCCCCAAATGGCAGCGACGCCAACACAACAGAAGACGCCTGCTGCAAACAGCATGTCCTTGGAATGGAGCTTGAGGTACACGTTCAGCCATTCCGACTGGAAACGTCGGAGAAATCGCGGTACCTGGGCGAGCTTCTCCCTCACGGCCTGTCGGACCTGCTCCTTGTCCCTGTAGGAGGACTCCAGGGACTTGATCTCGGAAACGTTCCGGATCTGCCCGTCGATGCTGCCGCGGCCGGTGTCGCTGCCACAGTCGCAGACCACCTCGATCAACGCCTTGCAATCCTGGTTGAACAGCCGCCAGGTGATCTTGAGGCTGTCAGCGGAGGGTTCGAGCTCGAGCTTGACCGCGGGCCGCGTCTCGATGACGTTCGCGTCGAGCACCTTGCCAGGGGCGGTCCATGTCAAGGGTTCGACGATCGAGGCGGCGTCGAGCGGGTTGGCGCCTGAGTTGTGGAGTACGAAGTAAAACCTGGTCGGGTTGGCGACGGGTTCGCCGCTGGAGGTCATGTCCGCGGGTCCGGGGACGTCCCCGGGCGATGGCGGCGCGGGGGTCGGCGCCAGCGTGACCCAGCGTAGTGCATATTCCTGCCTCGTCTTCCACCCTCGTATGATCCTGGCGACGACGGCCAGGACGATGGGTAGAGTGAACGACAGCACTTTCTGAGGGTCGATGTCCATTGTCGTTCACCTGCACCGGTCCGGGTGCGGGCGGTGGCACAGGACCCGTGACATGTTACGCGACACTAGATCGCCCGCACCGCCGGCAGGGCGTCTTCGGCGAAGCGCTGCATCGATTCCTTGATATGGTCGTGGGCGACGCTGCCGATGTTCATCCACGCCAGCACGTGCGCCGCGCCGGTATCCCGGGCCAGGTCGCCGACCCGATCCACCACCCGGCCGGCCGTGCCGATGGCGGCGAACTCGCTGCACACCCGGTCGAAGCTCAGGCCGCCGGCCGCGGCATTCCTGCGCAGCCGTTCGGGCAGCGGCCGTCCCCGAGCCGTCAGCCATTCGGCGTAGCTTCCGCGGGTTTCACGGATCACGTCGTAGTAGCCCATGACCCCGGCCTCGGATCTGGCCTCGGCCTCGGCCGCGGTGCCGCCCACGTGCATGGGCAGGAGCAGGCCCAGCTCGTGCTCGTCCGGGTCATGGCCGTGGTCCGCGAGCGCCTTCCAGTAGGTGGCGGCGAACTCCCGCAGCTCTTCCGCGGTCCGCACGTGCACGGGGATGAAGAGGTTGAGGCCCATGCGCGCCGCGAAGTTCACCCCGTCCAGGGAGCTGGCGGCGGTGTAGATGGGCGGGTGGGGCCGCTGCAAGGGTCTGGGGTTGGCGACGATGCCGGGGATCCGGAAAAACCGTCCCTCGTAGTCCACGGTGTCCCGGGTCCACGCGAGCCGGATCACCTCGATGCTCTCCCGCATGAGGTCCCGCACGTGCTCGTGCTCCACCCCGAAGCACTCGTAGGCCCTCGTGTGGGGGTGCCCGCCGCCGGCGGCGAAGCACATGCGGCCGTTGCTCAGCACGTCCAGGGTGGCGGCCTGCTCGGCAAGCTGCATGGGGTGATGGACGGGCAGGGTGTTGACCGCTACCCCGAGGCGCAGGTTGCGGGTCCTCTGGGTGGCCGCCCCCAACACCACGTAGGGGGCGGACAGCAGCGAGAAGCTGGGCGTAAAGTGGATCTCGGCGATCCAGTAGCCGTCGTAGCCCAGGGTGTCGGCCAGCTCGACCTGCTCGAGGAACTGCTCCAGCAACTCCGCCGGAACGCTTCCCGACGGGCACTGCACTTCGGTAAAAAGGCTCACCTTCATCAATGGATTCTCCGTAAAGCGATCCTCGGTGGACGGCGCGCCCACGGAGTTCTATACCCAAAAGGCTTCCGGAAACAAAACCGCCCATGAAATCCGAGTCCATGCTGCGCCGGCTGTTCGCGGCCCTGAGCCACCGGAACTACCGTTACTACTGGCTGGGCCAGCTTTCCTCGGTGCTGGCCCTCAACATGGAGCTGGCGGCGCAGGCCTGGCTGGTGTTCCTGCTGACGGATTCGCCGCTGATGCTGGGCGTGGCCGGAATCGTCTACGCGGTGCCGCGGGTGTCCCTGGTTCTGGTGGGCGGCGCCATCGCCGACCGGGCCGACAAGCGGCGCATCATGGTGCTCACGCAGTCGCTGCTGGCACTGGCCTACCTGGTGCTGGGATTGCTGGTGCTGACGGAGCGCATCGCGTTCTGGCACGTGCTGGTGTTCGCGTTCAACTCGGGTTTCCTGCGCGCCTTCGACCGCCCCAGCCGCTACGCGCTGCTGCCCGAGATGGTGCCCAGGGAGGAGCTGGCCAACGCCGTGGCGCTGGGAAGCTCGGTGTGGCAGGCGTGCCGGCTGGTGGGGCCCGGGCTCGCCGGCGCGCTGATCTATTGGCTCGGCGTCGGCGAAACCTTCCTGGCCTGTTTCGTCAGCTCGGCAGCGGCGGTGGCGCTGTGGGCGTTCATCCGCACCCGCCCCGCGGTTGCGCCTGCCCAGGGCGGCGTGTGGCGCAACATCGTCGCCGGCCTCGACTTCGTGCGCCGCAACCAGCTCTTCTACAGCCTGCTGGGGCTTACGTTCTTCAACAGCGTCTTCGGCATGTCCTACGTGATCCTGCTGCCGGTCTTCGCCCGGAACATCCTGCTGGTGGACTCCCGCGGCTTCGGGCTGCTCCAGTCGGTCTCGGGCGTGGGCGCTCTGCTGGGGACCTTGACGGTGGCCTACCTGGCGCAGGCGGGACGCCGGGGGTGGCAGGTGCTGGCGGGGGCGGCGGCCTTCGGCGCGCTGCTCGTGCTGTTCGCCTTCTCGACCTCCTTCTCCTTGTCGCTCGCGCTGATCTTCCTGCTCGGGCTTTTCAACCAGGTCTATCTCACCTCCATCAACACCATCCTCCAACTGAACCTTCCCAATGAACTGCGCGGCCGGGTGCTGGGGCTGTTCGGCCTCACCTGGGACCTCATGCCCCTGGGAGGTGCCATATCGGGCACGGTCGCCGAGTACGCCGGAGCTCCCGTCGCCGTCGCCATGGGCGGGTTCCTGGTGGCGGTGATGGCCGTCTACGGCATGCTGCGGCTGCCTACGGTCCGAGAAATCCAATAGCCGGAACGGGCGATCCCTTTACTCGCCGGCACGGATGATTAAATTTTACGAAGGCCCTGGTGAAATTGATTCGGCAGGGTCTGCATTGTAGATTTGTCGTTGAGGGCTGACATTCGCGAGAGGAAGGAAGCAGGTCCATGAAACGCGTTTTTCTTTTTCTGGTCACCAACCTTGCGATAGTTTTCGTGCTGGCCGTTGCGCTCCGCGTACTCGGCCTGGAGTGGCTGCTTTTTCAATACGGCCTCGATTTCTGGCCGCTCCTGATCTTCTCCTTCATCTTTGGCATGGGCGGCGCGTTCATCTCGCTGCGCATCTCCAAGTGGACGGCCAAGAGATGGATGGGGTTGACGGTCATTGATGAGCCCCGGAACAACACCGAGATCTGGCTTGTCAACACCGTGCAGAACTACGCCCGGGCCGCGAACATCGCCATGCCCGAGGTGGCGATCTACGACTCCCCGGAGCCCAACGCCTTTGCCACGGGCCCGAGCCGCAACAACTCCCTGGTGGCGGTAAGCACGGGCCTGTTGCGGGCCATGAAGCCGGAACAGGCCTCGGCCGTGCTGGGCCACGAGGTGAGCCACGTGGCCAATGGCGACATGGTGACGCTGACCCTGATCCAGGGCGTTCTCAACACCTTCGTGATCTTCCTTTCCCGCGTGATCGGATACGTGGTGGACCGCGCGCTCCACAGGGACGGCGAAGGGGGCTACGGCATGGGCTACTTCGTCACCGTGATCGTCACGCAGATCCTTCTCGGTATCCTGGCCAGCATGGTGGTCTCCTGGTACTCCCGCCGGCGCGAGTACCGGGCCGACGCCGGCGGCGCGTATCTTGCCGGCAGAGCCAACATGATCGGCGCCCTCGAGGCGCTCCAACGCAGCGTGGAGCCGGAGCACATGCCGGAACAGTTGGCGACCATGGGGATCTCGGGCGTCCGCAAGGGCGGTCTGCGGATGCTCTTCGCCAGCCATCCCCCCATCGAGGACCGGATCGCCGCGCTCCGGGAAGAACGCCACGCCGCCGGTTCCTGAGCCAGCGTTCCTCCCCGCGCAGGTTCTCCAACAACCCGTTCTCCGCACCCCGGCCCCGGACTTGATCCGAGGCCGGGGTGCCGCGTTCGTCGTCCCGAGTCCCCCCAACGTCGCGTACGCTTGCCGCCAAAACGGAATCCCTATACATCCCCCAGTGGAAGCCAACGGCGACAGGGGGAGCGGAATGGCGATATACTCGGGGGAGTTCGGGCTCCAGTTCGTGCTGCAGGCGGCGTCCTACTACACCACGCGGGAGTTGGTGGAGTTGGCCGAGCTGGGCGCGACCAGGGGTTTCAAGCAGGTCTGGCTCAGCGATTCGCTCCGCTACCGCAACGTGCTGAGCGTCGCCACCGCCATCGCCGCCCGCGCCCCTTTGAAGGTCGGCACCGCCATCCTGGTCCCCTACTTCCGCAACCCCATCGACGTGGCCGACGCCGTGCTGGCCATCTCGGAACTGACGGACGGGCGCGAGATCAGCCTCGGCATCGCCAAGGGCAGCAAGGGGCAGGTGCCGCAGTACCTTGAGATGCGCAAGCCGTTCCGAGTGGTGCGCGAGACCGTGGCCTTTCTCGGCGCGCTTTTCCGGGGAGAAGAGGTCCGGTTCGGCGAGTTCCCGGCGCTGTGCGACTACTTCCACATGAACCCCAGCGGACACATCGAGCTGGTGCGCCCGCCGGCGGCGCCCGTGCGCTTCTACGGCGGCGGCGTGGGGCCGCGCTTCCTGGCCATCGCGGGCGAGACCATGGAAGGCGTGCTCATGGGCGGGTACTTCATCTCCATGCACAAGTTGGGGAGGCTGGAGCAGGCCATGGAGGGGGCGGACGCCGCGGCGCACGCGACGGACCCGGACAAGAAGCTGCGCAAGGTGTGCGAGATCAACCTGGCGGTGTCGGAGGAACCGGAGCTGGCACTGGCCGAGGCGAAGAAGTACTCGGCCCACCACATGGTGAGCCTCCAGGCTCTCGGCTACAGCCCCGAGGAGTTCGAGCGCATCGGCATCGACTACGAGCGGGTCAACCGCATCCGGGAAGCGCTGCATTCGGGCATGACCATCGAGCAGGCGTCTCGGGAGCTGGTGACCGATGCCATGCCGCGCGCCTGCTTCGTCGCCGGCCGGCCGGCCGACTGCGTGGAGCCGATCCTGGAGCTGGCGGCCGAGGCCGAGCGCCTGGGATTCGAACAGATCTCATTCGCCAAGCTCGGCAGGGATTACGCCTCGGTCATCCGTTTCCTGAGCGACGAGGTCATCCCCAGGTTGTCGTAACGTCGTTTCTGCGCGAGACGAACGGGTCCGTCCTTTTGAACGCTTCAGTCGCCGACCCCGCTTCCGCCCGCACGGCGCGGCTCAACCGCACCTACCCGTGGGTGGTGCTGGGCATCTCGTTCATGACCGTCGCCGCCGCCTTCGGGTGCCGCGCGGCGTTCGCGCTCTTCTTCGTGGCGGTTCTCGAAGAGTTTCACTGGAGCCGCGGGTTGGCCGCCGGCGCGCTGACCCTGGGCTCGGTGGCATGGACCGTTTCCGCGCCGGTTTGGGGGCAGATGCTGGACCGCCTGGGGCCCAGGGTCGTGTTCCCGGCGGGCGCCGGTCTCATGGCGGCGGGATTCGCCGTCAGCGCCGTGACCCAGACCGTCTGGCACTACTACCTGGGTATGGGACTCCTCGTCGGGCTCGGTTTCGCCGCGCTGCCCATGACGTCGCAGGCCACGGTCATCAGCAACTGGTTCGTTCGCAAGCGCGGCATGGCCATGGGCCTTGCGGCGTCGGGCATCGGCGTCGGGATCTTCCTGGTGGTGCCGGCCGCGGACTGGCTGATCGGGGCGTTGGGCTGGCGCAACGCTTATCTGATGCTGGCCGGCGTGATGCTGGCGGCGGTGGTGCCGCTCAACCTGTTCCTCCAGCGGCGCCGGCCCCAGGACATGGGACTGCTCCCGGATTTCGGCGCCACCGCGGCAGAGGGAAGCGGAGGTCCGCGCCGGGCGCGGGAGGGCGGCGTGACGCTCGCCGAGGCGCTCCGCAACTACCGGTTCTGGGCGCTGGCCGGAGGGTTCGTGCTGGGTGCCATCCCGGTGCACATGGTGCTGGTGCACCAGGTGGCCGCCATGGTGGACGCGGGACTTTCGCGGGAGTTCGGGGCCTGGGTACTGGGCCTCACCGGTTTCTTCACCACCTTCACCATGATCGGCATGGGAACGCTCTCGGACCGGATCGGCAGCGAGCGGGCCTACACCATCGGCAGTCTGGCCCTGGTGGGCGGCATCCTGGTCATTTTGAACCTCGACGGGATGTCGGAGATCCTGGTGGTGTCGCTGTACCCGCCGCTGTTCGCCGTGGGTTTCGGGTCGCGGCAGGGGCTCTATCCGACCATCGCCGCCGACATCTTTCACGGCAAGCATTTCGGCTCGATCATCGGCTTTCTGGCTTTCAGCATCGGAATGGGTGCGGGCGTCGGTCCCTGGCTGGCGGGTTACCTCCACGACATTTCGGGCAGCTATGCCAGCTCTTGCTGGATCGGCATCGTCCTGTGTGTGCTATCGTTGGTGTGCATCTGGATCGTTGCCCCGAGCAAGGGGGCGGATTAACCGGACAGGACGCCGGTGCTTGGGGAGACGCCATGGCGAAGACGCTGATCATCGACGCGCACCACCACTGGATGCCCGAGGAACACTACCGGAACCCGGAACCGCTGATCCGCGCCGGGGAGACTGTCGTGCGGCAACCGGACCGGCTCGCCATCCGCAGGGAAGGGGTGCAGCTCTTCGGCCCGCCCGCCATGACCGCGGACATGGCCGCGCAGATCGATGAGATGGACCGGGTGGGCATCGACCGGGCCGTGCTCCACGTCGGCTGCTGGGTGGACTGGATCGACGTCCCGGCGGCGCGCTTCATCAACGACGAGATGGCCAAGCTCACCGAGCGGTTTCCCGGCCGCATCATCCCCCTGGCCCACGTGCCGGCGCTGGAGGTCGGGGGGCGGCGCGAACTCAAACGCGCGGTGCTGAAGCTCGGGTTCCGCGGCGTTGGCATCAACACCCACGTCCGCGGCGCGCTACTGGACGACAAGCGGTACCACCCGTTCTACCGGCTGGTCTCCGACCTGGATATTCCGATCTTCGTCCACCCGTCTTCCGAGCTTCCGCTGGCCCACCCCCACGGCATGGAGGAGTTCAACCTCACCCGCAACCTCGGCCGCGCCATGGACAACACCATCAACATCGTGCGGCTCATGTTGAGCGGCACGCTGGAGAAGTTCCCCCGCCTACGGTTCGTGTTCACGCATCTCGGCGGCGCCTGGTTCGCGCTCCGGAACCGCCTCAACCCGTCCTTCTGGGACAAGCGAGAGCAGGGCTATTTCGACCGCTTCCGGGAGCGCATCTTCATCGACACCGCGCCCCCTTTCTGGCGCCCGGGCGAGATCCGTTTCGCCATGGACATGGTGGGCGAGGACCAGGTGCTGATGGGCAGCGACTTCCCCACCATCGACCGCCTCGGCGACGCGGTCGCCATCGTGAAGGCCGTGAAGGCCAGCGCTGCGGCCAAGAGCAAGCTCCTGGGCGGGAACGTCGCCACGTTGTTCCCCGAGAACGGCTGCTGAGGGCAGGGCGGGGAGGCTACGGTGAAACTCCTGATGTGCCCGCCGCTCTACTACGAGCCCGCCGAGGGCGAGGACGCATCCACGGTCATGGCCGAATGGCGCGGGCTTTACCGCATCCTGTGCGACGAGTTGGAGGTAGAGGTGGACCTGCTGGAGCCCAGGCCGGACATGCCCGGGCTGGTGCTGGCGGCCAGCGGCGGTTTCGTGTGGGAGGATTCCTTTGTCGCAAGCCGGCTTCGGGAAGACTCAAGGCGACCCGAAGCCGATGCTTGGGAGAATTTCTTTCTGGTCCGGGGTTACGCCATGCCGGCGCTCCCGGAAGGCTGCCGCTTCGAAGGCCAGCGGGACCTGGTGGCCGTGGGCGGGACGATGTTCGCAGGATACCGCTCGGACGATGACTTGGCAGCCCACGAAGCCGTCTCGGGAACATTCGGCCGCGAGGTCCGTTCCCTGCGCCTGTCCGACGCCTGGGACTGGCCCCTTGACACGTGCCTGTGCCCGCTGGGCGACGGCAGCGCGTTGTTCCTTCCGGACGCTTTCAACCCGACCGCGCGGAAAGACCTCCAGCACCACGTAACTCGGCTCCATCCCGTCGGTGCGGATGATGCACGGCGCCTGGGATGCAATGCGCTGGTCGCAGGCCGGAACGTGATTCTGCCCGAGGGTTGCCGAGGGATCGCCGCCCACCTGGAGAAGACGGGTTTCCAGGTTCACCACTTGCCGGTGGGCGCGTATGCCCGGCACGGTGCCGGGCCGAAGGCGCTGGTCCTCAAGATCGCCGGCTGACTCGGCCACTGCTGCTCCCGCTCTACTTGCCTACCCAAGCCAGGCAATACGACTTTGACTTGTATCGGAACAACGCTATATACTTGTATTGGCGCGGCGCGAAATACTTGCAATGACACTGCGCGATAAACTTGTAGAAGCGCGGACAAGAAGATGGGCACGCCACACGACAAGCTTGCTGCCTCGCTCGCGCGGCTCGAAGAATTGCAGAGGAGGGGAAGGCGAGTCTTCCGCTCCAACGAGTTGACGCGCGTTCATCGCGAGCGCCTGGTACGGAACGGCTTTCTTCGCGAGGTCCTGAAAGGATGGCTGATTTCATCCAGCCCGGGCACTGACTCCGGAGATACGACGCCCTGGTTCGCCTCCTTCTGGGAGTTTTGCACCCGTTACTGTACTGCCCGGTTCGAGGACCGGTGGCATCTCTCGCCGGAAGAGTCGTTGCTCCGGCATGCCGAAAACACCGTCATCCCCCATCAGCTCATCGTCTATGCTCCAAAGGGTGCCAACAACACGGTCGAGCTTCTTTTCGGCACCTCCCTTTACGACCTGAAACAAAGGCAGATGCCGCCGGAGGCCGATCTTTGCGAAAAGGACGGGCTCCGTCTGTTCAAGCCGGAAGCGGCGTTGGTCAAGGTCCCCGAAGGCTTCTTCGCCCGCCACCCGGTGGAAGCGCAGGTGGTGCTCGCCGGAATTCGTGACGCGTCCGACCTGCTCCTACGTCTTCTTGAAGGTGGCCATTCGGCCATCGCCGGACGGCTTGCTGGCGCCTTCCGCCGGATCGGACGGGCCGAGCCGGCTGACGCTATTCTCCGGGCCATGAAAGCCGCGGGGTACGACGTGCGTGAGGGCGACCCGTTCGTGCCCCAACAGAAATTCGGAGTACTGAGCCATGCAGCGGCGCCCATCGTGGGGCGCCTGCAAGCCATGTGGGAAACCTGCCGGCAGCCGGTAATCGCGGCATTCCCGGATGCCCCCGGCTTGCCGCGGGACCGGAACGCCTATCTGCGGGCGGTGGACGGAATCTACCGGAGCGATGCCTACCACTCGTTGTCGATCGAAGGCTATCGCGTGACACCTGCCTTGGTCGGACGGGTTCGTTTCGGCAACTGGAGCCCGGACCGCGACGAGGGCGACCGGCAGAGCCGTGACGCGCTGGCCGCGCGGGGTTATTGGCAGGCCTTCCAGCTTGTCAGGGAGACGGTCGGTGAAGTGATCGCCGGCGGCGACCCGGGCAGACTTGTCCGCGCCGCGCATCGGAACTGGTATATCGAGCTGTTCCAGCCCTTCGTGGCGGCCGGTCTGATCGCAGCGTCGGCTCTGGCCGGCTACCGCGGCAGCGCCGTGTTTCTACGCGGGTCCGGTCACGTACCGCCACGCTGGGAGACGGTGCGTGATGCCATGCCTGCCTTGTTCGAATTGCTGGAAAACGAAACCCAGCCGTCAGCGCGCGCCGTGCTCGGCCACTGGTTGTTCGGCTACATCCATCCCTATCCGGATGGCAACGGGCGCATAGCCCGCTTTCTCATGAACGTCATGCTGGCATCGGGCGGCTATCCCTGGACGGTGATCCGCGTCGAGGACAGGGACGACTATCTCGCGGCGCTTGACGCAGCCAGCACGAGGATGGAGATTGAACCCTTCGCCGGCTTCGTGGCGAAGCGGGTTCGGTGGTCGGGAGATCGCGGATTGTATTCCTGAGTGCGCTGTTTATCCGGTTATCGGCTTGGTGTACGGGTGCTGGAGAAATTGAGCTTCGAGAAGCCCACTCGCTAGTGTCCTGTCCCAGGTAATTCTATACCGAGATGCGCCGGATTTCTTGTGGTCGGCAAGGCGCGATGACATGTAGGGGCGACCGGCGGTCGCCCTCCGTGGGCGTGCACCACGCGAGGAAGAGCAACGCAGCCGACGACAAGAAAGACAAGCATATCGGTATAGAATTACCTGGGACAGGACACTAGGCCGAAGTTCCAGCCCGGGGGCGAGCCAAGGCATTGATATAACGGCTAAAGCGAAGCGATCAAGGTGCTGTTACTGGGAACGTTGGAGTTGTACGTCGAGGAGTTTGAAGGCTTGACGTTGCAGAGGAGTGGGGCGGGTGAGCAGGTCGAAGGGCTGGGCGCCGGGGAGCCTTGGGACGACGCGGTTTTGGACGATGGTGGCGAGATCGTCGAGCAAGGAGCGGAAGCTGTGGACGGGCAAGCCGTCTTCGGTGCGTTTGGTGCGAGCCTTGTTCTGAGCTGCGGGGGATGTTTTGGCGGGCGCCACGATGGAGGATCGTTGGGCGCCGGCGGGGTCATGGTCGTCGAACAGCAGGGGGGCGAGGCGCTGACGCATGTGCCATTCAACGTAGTAGGCGAGCATGCACAACAGGACATGAGCGCGCACCCGGTCCGGGGCGCGGTGATGAACCGGCCGGACCTTGAGGTCCACGGTCTTGAAGCTTCGGAAAGCGCGCTCCACCCGGCTCAGGCTCTTGTAGGCGTGCACCGTCCTTTGGGCATCCAGTTGGTTTTCATGCAGGCTGGTGCGCACGACGTAGAGGCCGTCGAGGGCGGCCTCTCGGGCGATGGATTCGGGGTTTCGGGTGTAGCGGAAGGAGTGGTCGGTGATGTCGAGGTGGAAGTGCTTGGCCATCTTGTACTTGTCGATCACCCGGCCCACCCGTAGCGCGATGCGCTCCCGGCCCGTGAGCGGCCGCTTCTCCCGCCCGGTGGCAGCCACGATGGGCTCCAGCAGGCGTTCGGTGGCCTGGATCAACTCCTCGCGCTTGCGCCCCCGCTCGGCCTGAAGCAACGGATTGCGGCACACCATCAGGCGCTCGCCGGGATAGTCCTCGGAGTGGACCTCCATAAGATCGCTCTGGTCGAACAACGACATCTGCACCGCCCCGGATTCCACCAGCCGGCGGATGGCCGAGGAGCGCAGGGCGCTGATCCAGTCCAGCCCCGCGGGCGCCACCTCCTCACGGATGCGCGCCTCGGTGAGCATGCCCCGGTCACCCACCAACACCACCTTCGAGAGCCCGAACCGCCGCCGCAGCTTGTCCACCTGCGCCCCCACGGTCATGGGATCGGCCGTGTCGCCCTCGAACACCTCCACCGCCACCGGGCGACCGTCTGAGTCGCACAACAGGCCGAACTCGATCTGCAGCTTTCCCCGCTTGCCGTCGCGGGAATGGCCGTGCCGCGCCAGCGGGCAGCAGCGGCCTTCCAGATAGACCGAGGTGAGGTCGTAGAGCACCAGGGCGCCGTCCCCAAGATGCCTCTTGGCCAGGCGCTTCTCGATGGCCTCCTGCCGCTCCAACAGCCAGTCCATGGCCGCGTACAGATCGTCCTCATCGACCTCCCCCAACTCCAGGGTCTGCGCCAGCGAGTCCCTGGCCGTGGCCTCGGCAAGCCCTCGGGCGGTGGCCAACTTCGAGACCGGGGCAAGGACACGGGCACAGATCAGCGCCAGCACCCTCTCGCGCTCCGCGCACGGAGCGGTGGAAAGCAGACGGTCCAGGCCCAGCTTGCGCACCGAACCGAGCACCGCGGCTATATGGCCGTGGGGTTTGGAGCGGACGATGTCGAAGGCCTCCTCAGGGCTGACCAGGGGTTGGTTCTTGAGCAGCCGGCGCAGGGTTTCTATTTTGGCTGGGGGCCAGTCGGAGAGGTTGGCCAGGGTGCGTTTGCGCACGCGCTTGCCTTCGCGCCAGCCTTCGCGGAGGAGGATGGCGGGCGGAGAGTTGCGGTTGGGGACGGTTTCCACGTACATGGCAACGAAGATAGCGCGCAAATCGAGCAAATGCAAGGACTATCATCCCATATACATGGGAACACATGAGGGCGCCCAAAAAGGCATTTCCCCTTGGATATCAACCGCTTAACTCGTTTCTGAAGGCTGTTTTTCCAGGAACTTCGGACTAGGCGTTCAATGTGCGAACGGCGTACCGCTGTATGTGGGTGTCTCTAGTGACGAGTACGAGGCCTTCGGCCTGCGTTTGAGCGATCAGGAATCGGTCGAAAGGGTCCCGATGGTGCATGGGTAGATTGCCCGCCTGCTCTGCGTGATGAAAGGTGAGGGGCAGGTGCCGGAAGCCTTTCTTTTCGATCATCGCGGAGAGATTGTCCGGTGCGGTCAGTTTTCCCCTGGCCTTCTTGACCGCGATCTCCCAGCCGGTTACGGCGCTGACGAAGACATCGTTGCCGGGATCGGCTATTGCTGTACGGGTTACAGCCGTCAGTTTCGCGACATCGATCAGCCACCACAGGAACGTGTGCGTATCCAGCAATAGACGCAATGACGTCAGTCCTCATCGGGAAAGATCTTTGAATTCTCCATGAGGTCCATGAGCTCTTCGTCGGGTTCGTCGAAATCCGGCGACATCCAGATCTTTCCTTCCAAGCCTCCAGGCACTCGCTCTCCGACGCGTTTCCGATAGGGTTCCAGCCGCAAGTACGGTTCCCCAGCCTTGGCAATCACGACTTCCTCGCCGTCCCAGGCCAACCGGCCGAGCTTCGAAAGCTGAGACTTTGCTTCGTGCATGTTTACCTGTTTCATCCCATGCTCCATGTTAGCTAAACTCGCCTAAGTCCTGCCTCAATTGCAATCTCCTGTCAAGGTGTAGGGCCGGCCGCTTGAGGGGGCTCCCGTCCACGCACTCGGCGGCGGCCTTCTCTTACAGCGACACGGAACTTTTCACCATCAATTTGCGGTCGTGTTCTTAGACTACCCCTCTCCCCGCAGCGCCCGCCACATCCGCTCCGGTGTGATGGGAAGCTCGCGCACGCGCACGCCGACGGCGTCCTCGATGGCGTTGCCGATGGCGGGGGCCACGGGCATGAGGCCGCCTTCGCCGAGGCCCTTGGAGCCGTAGGGGCCGGGTCCGTTGGCTTCTTCCACCATGATGGTCTGGAAGGTGTCGGGGATGTCGTGGAAGGACGGCAGCCTGTAGTCGATCAGGTTCGGGTTCAGCAGGTGGCCGTTGTCGTACTGCATCTCCTCCATCAGCGAATGGCCGATGGCGAACATCACCGCGCCCTCGTCCTGGCCCTCGCACAGGAGCGGATGGATCGCCTTTCCCACGTCGGCGGTGGAGACGTACTTCAGGAGCTTCACCACGCCGGTGTCGGGGTCCACCTCGACTTCCGCGCCGCCCCAACTCGTTTCCCAGAAGGTCGTGGGCGAGCCCAGCACGGCCTTCTTGCTGTGGACGTCCTGGTAGGTGCCCTTGGCCAGCAGCTCGCCGCCCTTGGCGCCGAAGGACTGGTTGAGCACCTGCTCGTAGCTCAGGCGCTTGCCCTTGCCGGCCCGGACGTGGCCGTCCTTGAAGGTGATCTTGTCGGCCTTGCACTTGAACAGCCTGGCGGCGGCCCGGCGCAACTGCCGCTTGAGCTCGGCCGCGGCCCGCTCCACGCACAGGCCCATGATGACCATGGAACTGCTGGCGTTGGTGGCCGCGTCGTAAGGGGTGGAATCGGTATCGAGCTGGGCCACGGTGACCGCTTCGTAGGGCAGGGACAGCTCCTCGGCCACCACCTGGGCGAGGGCCGTGCGGCAGCCCTGGCCGATCTCCACCGAGCCGGTGAACAGGACGGCGCTGCCGTCCGAGCTCATCTTGACGGCCGCGGACGCCACCTTGTAGGTGCCGCCACCGTCCTTCATGCAGCAGCTCAGGCCCATGCCGCGGTTCTTGCCCGGGCTCTTCTTGCCCCAGCCCAGCGCCTTGGCGGTGCGCCGCAGCCCCGCTTCGAGGTCGCAGTCCACGGGGGTGTCGCCCTTCGTGTAGACATCGCCGCGCCTCAAGAGGTTCTGCACCCGGAACTCCACCGGGTCGATGCCGAGCCTGCGGGCAATCATGTCCATCTGCGATTCGTACGCCCAGGTGACCTGCAAGGTGCCGAAGCCGCGGAACGCACCCGCGGGCACGGCGTTGGTGTACACGGTGTAGGCGTTGACCTTGACGTTGGGGATGCGGTACGGCCCCGGCGCCCGGTAGCCGGCCTTCTGGGACACCCGCGGCCCGTAGTCGGCATACGCGCCCGTGCCCATGTGGACCTCGCACTCCCGCGCCACGAGCTTGCCGTCCCAGGTGACGCCGGTCTTGATGCGGAAGCGCGCGGGGTGGCGGGTGATGGTGCGGAAGGTCTCCTCCGAGGTATGGGTGATCTTCACCGGCTTCCCGGTCTTCCATGCCAGCGCCGCCACCAGCGGCTCGTTCTTCACCGACAGCTTGCCGCCGTAGGCCCCGCCCACGTGCGGCACGATGACGCGCACGCGGTTGATGGGGATGGAGAAGAACTCGGCGATATGGCGCTGCAGCGTGAACGGGTCCTGGGTGGAGGCCCACAGCGTCACGTGGCCGTCCTCCACCCGGGCGATGGTGATGTGGGGCTCCAGCGGGTAGTGCTGGATCTGCGGGAAGGTGAAGGTGTCCTCGAAGATCTCGTCGGCCTCGGCGAAGCCCTTGTCCACGTCGCCGCGGGCGTAGTTGTAGGCGTAGCAGGTGTTGGTGCCGCGAAATTCCTCGGGTACGCGGTAGGCGTGGCCGTGCAGCTCGTCGGCGTCCGCCACCTGCTCGTGCACCAGCGGCGCGTCGGGCGCGATGGCGTCGGCGATGTCGGTGACCGCCAGCAGCTCCTCGAACTCGGTCTCGATGAGGGTCAGGGCCTCGGCCGCGACGGCCTCGTCATCGGCCGCCACCGCGGCCACCGGGTCGCCGGCGTAGCGGACCTTGTCCAGCGCGACGATGGTCTGGTCCTTGTAGGCCGAACCATAGTACGGGTTCATGCCGTCGAGGGTCTCGCGGGTAAGGACCGTCGCCACGCCCGGCAGCGCCACCGCCCTGGAGGCGTCGATGTGGAGCAGGCGCGCGTGCGGAAAGGGGCTCCGCAGCACCTTGCCGTGGAGCATTCCGGGAAGCTCGAGGTCCATGGCGTAGACGGCCTTGCCGGTCGCCTTGACCACGCCGTCCACTCGTTGATGGGACTTGCCGATGACCTGGTGTTTCGCCGCCTTGCTCATGGTTCGTCGTTCCCTCCCTGTCGCTTCGCATGCCGGCCGCGCAACGCGGACACGGGCGGGCTTGAAACCCGCCCCTACGTCTTGCCGTCCCGGCCGAGCGGGTAGTGTTCCCGCACCCACGCTTCGGCGTGCTCCCGGGTGCCGAGGGCGCCTTCAAGCTGGGCCTCCTCCACCGCTCCCAGCATCGCGGAGAAGGAGGGACCCGGCGCGTATCCCAGCCGGATCAGGTCGCGCCCGCGCAACAACGGCTCCGGCCGCACCTCCGCTTCGCCCAGCTCGGCGAGCTTCTGCTGACAGAATTCGTAGTAGCCCAGATCACCCTTGGATGAAAGCGCGTCGATGCGGCAGAGCTCCAGTAGCTCGTCGATGCCGTCCTCCCGGAGAAACCGCTTGAGGGTGCTGAGGCGCATCTTCGGCGCCTGGGTGTAGCGAAGGTGGTAGCGCACCAGCCACGCCACCCGCTCGGCCACCGCGCGGCTGCGCTTGAGCCGGCGCAGGATCTCCGTGGCCATCTCGGCGCCGAGCTCGGAGTGCCCGTGGAACGTCACCCGCTCTCCGGCCGGCTCACGGCACGGCGGCTTGGCCACGTCGTGCAGCAGGCAGCCGTAGGCCAGGGTCTCCGTGGGGGATTCCAGGTGCTGGAGCAGCAGCAGAGTGTGAACGAAGACGTCTCCCTCGGGATGGTAGTCCGGCGTCTGCTCGCACCCTTTCATGGCCGCGACCTCGGGCAGGATCACCTCCAGGAGCCCGGTCTCGTCCAGCAGCTCGAACCCCCGCCGGGCGCCGCCCTCGGTGAGGGTCCGGGTGATCTCCGCGCCGATGCGCTCCCAGGCTACCTCGGTGACGGCCGCGGCGTGGGTCCGGATGGCATCGAGCGTCGGCCCGTCGATGGCGAAGCCCAGGCCACAGGCCAGCCGCACGGCCCGGACCATGCGCAGGCGGTCCTCGGCGAACCGCTCGCCGGGATCGCCGATGGCCCGGACCAGGCCCCGGCGGAGGTCTTCGCGGCCGTTCACCAGGTCGATGACCCGGTCGTCCACCGGGTCGTACATCATGGCGTTGATGGTGAAGTCCCGCCGCCGGACGTCCTCCTCCAGGGTGCCGTAGCGGACGTGGAGGGGGCGGCGGCCGTCGCCGTAGGGGCCGTCGGAGCGGAAGGTGGTGACCTCGAAGGGATCCCCTTCCAATACCACGACCACCGAGCCGAACCGTGATCCCACCGGGACGGTGTCCGGGAAGACGGCCTGGACGTCCTTCGGCGTGGCGCCGGTGGCGACGTCGTAGTCCTTGGGAGGCCTGTCCAGGAGGCGGTCGCGCACGCAGCCGCCGGCGAGGTAGGCTTCGTGTCCGGCCTCGCGGAGGCGCTGAACTATGTGGAGGGCCTTGTCGTAAAGCGGCACGGGACCGATCCTGGGCGGCGCGGCCTTGGGAGAAACGGCCGACAAGTCGCTAGTTCCGGAGGCCGGCCTTTTCGAGGTTTCCCACCACGACGAGGATGAGCTTCTCCGGCTGCAGGTATTTGCGGGCGACCCGCAGAACGTCTTCCTGTGTCACCCGCCGGATCATGTCGGGGTAGCGGTCGACGTAGTCCAGCCCGAGTCCCAGGTGCTCCACCTGACCCAGGAAGTCGGCGATGTCGTCATTGGTCTCGAGTCCCAGGGCGAAGCTGCCGGTGAGGTAGCTCTTGGCGTCCCGGAGCTCCTCCGCGGTGACGCCGTCTCGCCGCATCCGCTCGATCTCGGCCCTGGCCACCTCGATGGCCTCCCGGGCGCTCTCGTTGCGGGTCTGCATGGCCATCTGAAAGCGCCCGGCGTTCCTGCCGGCGACGAAGTAGCTGTAGACCGAGTAGGCGAGGCCGCGCCGGTTCCGGATGGCCTCCCCGAGCCGCGACGTCAGGTCGCCGCCGCCGAGGATCTGGTTCATCACCCGGATGGCGTAGTGGTCGGGGTTCATGCGCAGCGGCCCCTCGTGGCCCATGATGATGGTGGACTGGGAGAGATCGCGGTCCAGACTGACGGGCGCCCGCTTGGGCTGCCGCAGCGTCACCGGCGCGTCCGGCCCGCCGCCGCCCGGTTGCCAGTCCGCCAGGGCCGCGGTGAGCTTCTGCTTGATTTCCTCGTGAGTGACGTCGCCCACGGCCACGACAATGGTCCGGTCGGGCCGGTAGTAGCGCCGGTGGAAGTCCACGACGGCGTTCCGGTCAAGCGCGGGGACGGAATCCTCCGATCCCTGCACCGGGCGCCCGTAGAAGCTGTCGGGGTAGAGCGCCGCCCGGAACGCTTCGCGGGCAATGGTGCTGGGACGGTCCTTCCTGGCCCGGAGGGAGGCCATGAGCGACTGTTTCATGCGCTCCAGCTCCCGCTCCGGGAACGACGACGCCGTCAGCACCTCACCCAGCAGCGCCAGACCGGTGTCCAGGTCTTTCTTCAGGATGCTCAGGCTCACCGTGGCCAGCTCGCGGCCCGAGCCGGTGCTCAGGTGGGCGCCCATGCCCTCCACCAGGCCGCTGATGGCCATGGAGTCGCGCGTGGGGGTGCCCCGGGTCAGGAGCCGGGAGGTGAGGTTGGCGAGGCCGTGCCGGTCCGCGGGATCGTAGCGGGAGCCGGCGCGGACCAGCAGTTGCACGGCGACGATGGGCAGCGCGGGCTGCTCCGAGGTCACCAGTACCATCCCGTTGGGGAGAATCTCGCGGTGCGCGTTCATGGCGGCGGAGGCGGCGGCCTGCGGCGCCAGAACCGAGCACAGCAGGAGCGGCAGCCAGCGTTTCATGAGCGTTGCCTCGCCTGGGGAACCAGGGTCCCCACGGTACGCCGGTCGCTGTCGAGGTAGCGCCGGGCCACCCGCCGGACGTCCGCGGCCGTGACCCCCTGGATGCCTCCGAGGTACTCGTTCATTCGGCGCCATCCTCCGGTGATCTCATAGAAACCCATCCTCATGGCCTGCCCGCGGTTGGATTCCTGGGCGAAGATGAAGGCCGCGGCCACCTGGTTCTTGGCCTTGTCGAGCTCCGCCTTGGTGACGCCCTTGTCCCGGACCCCGGCCACCACATGGTCGATGGCGGCCTCCACCTCCGTGATGTCCTTGCCCGGCATGGCCTGGGCGCCGATGCTGAAGGTGGTGGGGTCGACGGAAACCCGGTGGTAGCCGGCCCAGGCGTAGCGGGCGATGCGCCGGTCGTAGACCAGGTCCCGGTGGAGCCGCGAGGTGCGGCCCCTCGACAGGATCATCTCCAGCACGTCCAGCGCATAGCTGTCCGGGTGGCCGACGTTGGGCACGTGGTAGTTCATTACCAGCGAGGGGAGCTGGGCTTCCTTCTTGAGAAGCACCCGCCGCTCGCCTCGTTGCGGCGGCTCGGTGAGCCCCACCTCCGGGGGCTCGGGGCCATGGGGGATCTTGCCGAAGGCATCACGGATCTTCGTCAGCATCTCCTCGCCGTCGAAGTTCCCCGCCGCCACGATGAAGGCGTTGTTGGGCGAGTAATAGGTCCGGTAGAACGCCTTCATGTCCTCCAGGGTCATGCGCTGGATGTCTTCCGGCCAGCCGATGATGGGGCGGCGGTAAGGGTGAACCGCGTAGGTCATCGCGGCGGTGACCTCGGCCAGCGCGGCGCGGGGGCGGTCCACGCGCATGCGCCGTTCCTCCTGAACCACCTTCTTCTCGGGCGTGAAGTACTTTTCCTCGAAGCGGGTGTTCACCATGCGGTCGGCTTCCAGCTCGACGGCGATGCCGATAGTCTCCCGGCTCATGGTGGCGTGGTAGACGGTGGCGTCGTGGGAGGTGAAGGCGTTGGAGCGGCCGCCGTGCTTCTTGATGATGCGGGCGTATTCCTCGGGCGCCACCTTGTCGGTGCCCTTGAACAACATGTGCTCCAGGAAGTGCGCCATGCCGCTCTTGCCATCCACCTCGTTTCGCGACCCCACCCGGTACCACACCTGGAAGGTGACCGCGGGGCTCCGGTGATTCTCCAGGAGGAGGACCTTGAGGCCGTTGTCCAGGACTTCCTCCCGTACCTCCACCATGCCCTTGGGCGTAGACGCGCCGGCGACGGCGGGGAGCAGGGTGGCCAGGGCCAGGCCGGCGATGCGGTGTGTCCAGTCCATGAGTTTGAAAATAGCGGTCCCGTTGTTCGAGCGCAACAGGGTTCACGAGGACGCTCCGGAAGGGTCGTCCGGTTCACAGGGCATGTGTCCGTTGGGCGAGGCCAACCGCCTCGGTATGAGCAGACCCAGCCCGTAACGGCGCAGCCGTTCGATGAACGTCGTGCGGTTCAGACACAACAGATTGGCGGCCGCGGTCTTGTTCCCGTGGCAACGCTCGAGCGCCTGGACCATCATTTCCCGCTGGAAGCGTTGGACGCACAGGTCGATGTCGATGCCGTCGCTCGGAAGCGTGAACTGGTTCAGGGTCGTGTCGCGCGAGTTTGGCTGCATGTCGCCTCCCAGTTCCGACAGGTCGTCCACGCGAATCTCCTCGTGGTCGGTCAGCGTCACCAACCGTTCGATGAGGTTCTCCATCTCTCTCACGTTGCCGGGCCAGTCGTAGGCTTTCAGCCGGTTCATCGCGGCTTCGGCGATGGTGCGCCGGCGGTCGCTGCTGAAGTGTTCCAGGAAGTGTTCTACCAGGGGAGGTATGTCCTCCCGGCGCGTCCGTAACGGCGGCACCTCCAGGGAAAGTATGGCCAGACGGTAGTAGAGGTCTTCACGAAATTGTCCCGCGGGTATCGCTTCCCGCAGATCGCGGTTGGTGGCCGCGACGAAGCGCGCATTGGTGCGCATGGCCACGTCGCTTCCCAGCGGATTGAATTCGCGCTCCTGGAGCACCCGCAGGAGCTTTGCCTGCAGCCTCGGGGTGGTCTCGCCGATTTCGTCGAGAAATATGGTCCCTTCCTTGGCGGTCATGAACCGTCCCGATCGGGACTTCTGTGCACCCGTGAACGCTCCCCTGACGTGGCCGAAGAGTTCGTTCTCAAGCAGGTCCTCGGGTATTGCTCCGCAGTTGACGGCAACGAACGGCTGCTCCGCCCGCCTGCTTCGGTCGTGAATGGTCCGCGCGACGAGTTCCTTGCCGGTGCCGCTCTCGCCGGTTATGAGGACAGTCGAATCGCTGGCGGCGATCCTGAGCGTGAGATCGAAGACATTTCGCATGGCTTCGCTCTTCCCGATCATGCAGCCAAGTGTGTGGCAATCCGGTTCGTCCGTTGGGCGTGTCTTCAGTAGCCCCATTGATACCTCCTTTGGCACGTTTTTGAACTGCAAGTACCATAATCATGCAAGAGTAGGGCCATCGTCGCCCGGCAATGAATTTGCCCGTGATTTTGGCCCGTAGAATGAAAAATGGAGGGAGGACGATGTTGAGATCGTCGGAAGTGGTCAGGGCAGTGACAACGGGAAGTGCCCATCGGGTTTTTTCGAATACGTTAGAGTTTCAAGAACGGCTATAACAGTTCGGAAAGTGACACTGCCCGTCAATTTCCATGCGGTTCCCGGTCGTAAGCGAGCCCCGGGGCCGTAAGAGCCGGGACGGCTTCAGCTTGAAATGTGCACCGAAGCGGGTTAATTGGTGGCGTCGTGTCCGAAGGTGATTCCAGGCGCAAAGAAGTCTCTGCCCGCGCCGAACAACTCCCCCCCGTCCCCCTCACCCTTGAGGGCTGGAGCGTCCTGCACCAGATGTTTCGCATCCGCTGGCCGGAGTGGAACGCGGCGGCCCCGGCCCCGCGCCAGAGAGCCGTCGACGAAGCGGCGGCGGTCCTCAAGTCCATGGAGCACACCGCTAACGGCCGCACCGGCCTCGTGTCCCTGCTCGGCCACAAGGGCGACCTGATGCTCATCCATTTCCGCGACTCGTTCGACGCCCTGAACGAAGTCGAGCTGGCGCTGGCGCAACTCCAACTGGCGCCCTTCCTGGAGCAGACCACGTCCTATCTCTCGGTGGTGGAGTTGGGGCTCTACAGCGCCTCGGCCCAACTCTACGGCTCCCTGCGCGAGAAGGACATCGCCCCGGGCACGCCGGAGTGGAAGGAGCAAGTGGATGCCTATCTGGCCCAGGCGCGGAAGACCATGGAGGGGCGGCTCTGGCCCGACATCCCGGCCCGGCGCTACGTCTGCTTCTATCCCATGGACAAGAAGCGCGGCGAGGAGAAGAACTGGTACGACGCTCCTTTCGCCGACCGGCAACGGATGATGGCGGACCACGGATTCATCGGCCGCGGCTACGCCGGCCGGGTGACCCAGATCATCTCGGGCTCCATCGGCTTCGACGACTGGGAGTGGGGGGTCGATCTCTTCGCCGACGATCCCGTGGTTTTCAAGAAGCTGATCTACGAGATGCGTTTCGACGAGGCCAGCGCGCTCTACGGGCTGTTCGGCCCGTTCTACATGGGACTCCAGTTCCGCGCCGAAGAACTGGGGTCGCTGCTGGAGGGGAGGACGCCGGGGTTCGGGCCGGAACCTGCCGCGTAGGTTCAGCCTTTCCTTTGACAGACGCGCCAGGTATCGACCTCCGCGTCCCGCTCGACATGGAAGACCAGGTACGGGAACCTCTTGACGGTACGGAATCGCAGGCTGGGGATCTCCAACTCATGCGTCAGAACTCGATCCCGATCTCCCTCGCGCCAGCCAACTCGAAGATCCGGCTGGCAATCGCGATATCCGCCACTCCCTGTCCCGCGTTGTTCTTGAACAGCGTGATCTGCTCCGGCGAGGTGCGGCCCGGGATCTCGCCGGTCAGCAGGTCGCTCAGGTCGCCGACCTGCTCCCACCGCAGGATGCCCTTCTCCACGGGCTCGTAGAAGTCCCCCTGCTGGTCCTGCACGGCCTGCTCGCGGGAGTTGGCGACGATGACGTCCGCGCGCTGCACGGTGTCGTCGTCGATCTCCCGGCGCCTTTGCTTGATGAGGCCGGCGTTCATGAGGCCGACGTTGCCGCCGACGATGGAGGTGACGTGGACGCCGGGCTCAAGCCACGAGCCGTCGAACACCGGCACGTTGGAGTTGGTGGCGGTGAGGACCACGTCGGCGCCTTCGACGGCTTTCCGGGCGCTGTCCACCGGGATCAGCTCGCACGACACGAGCGGTTGCATCTCCTCGCAGAAGGCGGTGCGGCTCTCCGGGGTGCGGCAGAACAGCTTCACTTGTTTGAACGGGCGGATGGCGGCGAAGGCCAGCAGGTGGTACTGGGCCTCGGCGCCGGCTCCGAGAAGGCCCAGCACCGCGGAGTCCTCCCGCGCAATATGGCGGGTGCCCACCGCGCTGGTGGCGGAGGTGCGCAACTGGGTGGCGCGGGTGGCGGGCACGCCGGTGACGCCGAACCGGCCCACCAGGACTCCCTTGAGGGAAGAGTCCCTGGTATCGAACAGCACCACGCACGGACGCCCCGCGTGATCGTAGGTCTGGTTCTCCGTAGACGTGGCCACGAACTCCGAGTGGGCCAGCACGCCGATGCCGCCCAGGCTGGGCACGCCGCCGGGGTGCACGCTGACCCGCGCCCCCTCCCGGGTCATGACCCTGCGGCGCGGGGCGTTGAGCTCGGCGTTGCCGCCGAGTTCCCGGAAACCCGCCTCCACCGCGTCGATGGCTTCTTCCATGGTGATGATGTCGGGTGCGTCTTCGGCTCGAATCAGTAATGCCACGTTGCTCCAATCCTTTCGGTGATTGCGGCGCGCGAATCCGCCGTCACGGAGCCGGCGTGCCGGCCGCCGCGGCCGGGACCGGCCTGGAGATCGCGCGCTCGTCGATGGGCCAATGGATGATGGCGGCGGCCACGCCGAGGCCGACGGCGGTCCACCAGATCAGGTCGTAGGAGCCGGTGTAGTCGAACAGCACCCCGCCCAGCCAGATGCCGATGAAGCTGCCGATCTGGTGGTCCAGGAACACGATGCCGTAGAGCATGGCCATGTAGCGGGTGCCGAACACCTGCGCCACGATGCCGCTGGTGAGGGGAATGGTGCTCAGGAACAGCAGGCCGATGAGCGAGGAGAAAACGACCACCGTGAACTGGGTCATGGGAAACAGGAAGAAGCCCGCCATCACCACCGCGCGCCCGAAGTAGATCAGGCTCAGCAGGTTCTTCTTGCTGTAGCGGTTGCCGAGAACGCCGGCCCCCAGGCAGCCGATGACGTTGAACAGGCCGATCAACGAGATGGCGGTGGCGCCCAGGGCGGGAGACAGTCCGTTGTCCAGCAGCAGCGGAGGCAGGTGCTGGGCGATGAACAGGGTCTGGAAGCCGCAGACGAAGAACCCGGCGGTGAGCAGCAGGTATCCCTTGTGGCGCCGGGCCTCCGCCAGGGCCTGCCACGGAGTCTGGTCGGCCTGTGCCGCTCCCGGCGCCAGCCGCTTTTCGGCCAGCGCCGCGGAAAGCGGGACGATGAGCGCCGCTGTTGCCGCCAGCAACACCAGCGCGTCCACCCAGCCGTAGGTGGAGATGAGGACCTGCCCGAAGGGCACCACCAGGGTCTGTCCCAGTGAGCCGCCGGCGCTGCCGATGCCGAGGTAGAGGCCGCGCCTGTGGGGCGGCGCGGCGCGCCCGATGACCGCCAGGATCATGGAGAAGCTGGTGCCGCTCATGGCCACGCCGGTGAGGAGGGCCGTGCTGAAGGTCATGCTCCACGGGTCCGTGGACACGGACATGAGGTAGAGCCCGGCGACGTAGGACAACGCGCTCAGGGCCACCACCCGGCCGGAGCCGTAGCGGTCGGCCAACCCCCCGAGGAGCGGCTGCGCCAGCCCCCAGATGAGACTCTGAAGCGCCACGGCGAAGGAGAAGATGCCGCGGGGCCAGCCCAGGGTGTCGCTGATGGGGGTGAGGAACAGGCCGTAGGTCTGGCGGATGCCGAAGGCAAGCATCATCACCAGGGTGCCGCAGATGAGAACCACGACAGGCGTGCGCCAGGAATGTTGCATGGGTTTCATGAGTCATAGAGGCAGCAGGGAAGGGAGTCAAGGCGGAAGCGGGGGATGACAAGGGTGCCGCCATCGTGCATCATCGTGCATCAAGCCTCGACGGCGCGGGGCGGGAAGGGCGCAACCAATCAACGGAGGTGTTGCAATGGTTTTCAGGATCGGCACGGCGGACACCGGCGGCACGTTCGACACCCAGGGCATGGCCATTGCCGAGGTCTTCAACGAGTCCCGCCCGCCGGAGGAGCGCTGCGAGCTCACTCGAAGCTCGGCGAGCATCGACAACGCCAACCGGCTAGACCGGGGCGAGATCGAGTTCGGCTTCATGGCATCCAACTGGGTCCCCCGGGCGGGGCGCGGTGCGGCGCCCTTCGGCCATTCTATCGGCTTGCGGATGGTTTCGCCGGCCAATGCCGGCCCCATTTTCTTTGTTGCGTTGGCCGGCTCGCCGATCGCGGACATCGCCGATCTCGCCGGCAAGCGGGTGGCGGTGGGGGCCAGGGACAGCGGCATGACCCAGCACGTCCACACCCTTTGCGACGCTCTGGGCATCCCGTTCTCGGACTTCACCCCTCTCTACATGGGCTTCCCCGAAGGAGCCGACGCCTTGGTGGCAGGGGAGGTGGATATCCAGTTCCAATGCCCGATTCCCAATGCCGTGATGACCGACCTGAGCGAGCGAGCCCGGGTCAAGGTAGTCCCGTACCGCGAGGAGCAGATCAAGCAGGTGTTGTCGAAGGTTCCGTTCTACCGGCGCGTGACTATGCGCCGTGGCGTCTTCCGGGGCGTCGACGAAGACATTCCCCAGATCGCGGTGCTGAACGTCCTGGTCACTCACGAACGAGTGGACGAGGATCTCGTCTACGCGTTCGTCTCCACGCTGGTGCGGAACACCGGGCGGCTGGCGCGGATCAACCCGTTGTTCGAGGGTCTGGACGAACTCTACGAACCTCTGCGCACGCAAGGGCCTCGGGCGCTGGAACTGGATGGGGTACCGCTGCACCCGGGCGCCCTGAGGGCCTACCGGGATGCGGGCTATCTGGAGTGAGGCGTTGACGAAGACCCACGGGAATGCTCGCCGACCTCAAGATGCCCGGTGCCTTCGAAGCCGTGGACGGCCTCCCGGCCCAGGCCGACGCTGGCGCGGTGTCCACGGCCGAGGCCATCGCCAGGAAACGGGAGTGCGCGGCGGGCACGCCCGCTTCCGCCATGTCGTTGCCACCGGCAGCAGTTTCGTCGATGCGTTCTACCGGGGGCGCCCGCAGTCTCTCGAGGGGCGGCGGACGGTCATCGACCTGAGCGCCTCCCCAACGACGCGTTATGCCATGGGGTACAGCTTGCCGGTGGGAAGGAACGCGCGAATCGCCTTCGGCCTGGAACACGAGAGCCAGAGCCGGGACAGCGGAGTCTCGGCCTACCTGCTGAAGGAGTTCTGAGTACCGGAAACAGATCCAACGCCGGCAGGGCAAGCGTATGCGTGACGCGTGAAGACCCAAAACCGCGGCACGCGGTGATTGTCCCTTGGGTCGTGGATGTCCTGCATCCACGGAACCAGACGGAATGCTCCCGCACTCCCTCGTGCCTGATGTCAGATGTTTCTTGACACTTCCGGGACGTGGACTATTGTGGAGTAGCGGAGACTCGGTTCTCCGCTCCCCGGCGGGTGCCGGGGGGATCCCGCCTGCCATGCCCGCGCACCTGGCGGCGGCCGGGCCTCCACGCAAGAAGGGTGAGGCGCGCGCGGACAACGAGGCTGACGAAATCCAGGGCGCCTGTTCGGCCCGGCGCCGGAGACAACCGGACCGGGGTTGACGTCGAAGGCCGGGAGGCCCCGGGCCGTTCAAGACCGGCAGCAGGAAATGACCGACGCGGAAGAAGAACTGCTCAGGGCCATCGGCGACAGGGTGGCCGGACCCCGCTTCATGATGAACCTGAACGCGGACCCGGAAACCCTGGAGCTGCTGGACGACCTTGTGGCGAAGGGACTGGTGGAGTCGACGGGAAACCTGCTGCGCCGTCCCGGACCCCTGGTGCGCGTCTGTCTCACGGGCAGGGGTTGGGCGCGCTACAGCGAGCGGCGGAAACAGTGATCCATTCACCGACAACGACGCATCGGCGTTCGGCGTCCTTCGCCTTTCGAGGGTGTCGATTCTCGTGCCGGTGATCCTCGTGGGGATCGTGGGCGCCGTGACCGGGCGCAGATTCCCGCGTAGTCTTCAACCGCCTCCATTGGATCCGACCGAGCGATGAGCCGATCTTTACCGGGATCTTGTCGGCGGCAGGCTGGACGCCATATTCGGCGACGGCCTCGGCCACTACGAATGGCTGAGGACCAGGGGCGGGGACGCCTACGCTCTTGTCGGAGACGGCTACACCCTGGACGAAGGGATCGGCATCGCGGTGCGCAAGGAGGACGACGGCCTGCGCCAACGGTTGAACGCTGCGCTGGCGGCGATTCTCGCCGACGGGACCCATGCGCGGATCAACCGGCGGTACTTCCCCTTCAGTATCTTCTAGGCCCTCACCCGGCCTTCGGCCACCCTCTCCCAGAGGGAGAGGGGTTGTGTTTGATTACTCGGATAGGCTCCTAGGAGAGATGGAGGACGCGGTCTCGAAGGAACCGGACGGCTACGACGATTCGGACTCTTTGGCATATACTCGGGGAGGCTCTCCCGAAGAAGCGCATCGGGAGTTTGCCATGATGAAAGTCCGGCATCATGCTCGACGCTGCGTCACCGTATACAAGAACAACGTCGGCATGGCCCCCAGTTCCCGGGGGTGGGGGCCGATATACCGTAGGCGATCCAAGTGTGAGTCGTGAGTTTCGGTCGCCGTCCGGGTCGAAAGGAGTTGAAACTCTTGGACATCGATATCAAGTGGGGCCGGAAGGGCGGGATCGTGATCGGGATGCTCGTGGGTTTTGTCAGTGACGACAACGCGGGCCTGTTCGAGCGCATGTTGAAAAGCGGAGTCAATCCGTCCGATCAAGCCCTGATCCTCGACTTCGAGCAGGTGACCTTCTTCAGCAGCGCCGGCATGAGAGTCGTCTTGACCATTGCAAGGAAATTCAACGAGCCGGGAAAGAAGTATGCCATATGCGCTCTTCAGGGAAGCGTTCGCGGCGTTTTCAAACTCAGCGGCTTTGACAGGATCATCCCGGTCTACGATTCGCAGGCGGCGGCGTTGGAGGCGTTCGAGAAGGATTAGGACCGGTTCAATGGGCCCGCCGCCCGGTTGGCCGCGGACGACGAAAGCAAGTGGAAGGGGAGGACCATGGCTGCGCTTTCCGCGAACGGAGTGCGGCAGCCCTTGTCGGCTGGACCGTCAGGCGGCCGCGGCATGGGAGGGTTGAGGCTCGCCCTGCTCCTCGCGAGCGCCCTCGCGCTTTCCGGTTGCGGCCTGAACACGTCGGACGGCGTCCCCGGGGGTCCGGCCGGGCCGCCCGCTGCGCGCGTCGTCCCGCGCGCGCCACTCGAGGGGTTTCCCGACTACGCGCGCGTGCCGCAGTTCGCAATCGAGGCGGTCGGCGGCAAGGGGGAGGACAGGCACCGGGCGACAGCGGACACCGTCCGGGTAGGCATCGAGGACGACGGGGTCGACCACACCAGGGCCGTCTTCAAGGGCCGCATCGACATCCGCGGCGCGAGCTTCGCCTGGTGGCGGCCCGACATCCGGCTCGACCCGGCCAATGCCGCGCCGTCGCGCATCTACGTCGTGGACTCGCGCGAGCACGACCTCCAGGCCGCGGTGCGGGCGGTCATCGAGAGCGACCCGGCGGCCCGTGGCGGCGGCGCCTTCGTGCACGACATCGCCGGCGGTTCCGCCGGATGGTTCGAGATCCCGCCGCTCGACGTCGAGGCATCGCCCGAGCGGGAGGGGGCGGAGCACGGCACCGCGGTCGCCGGGGTGCTGGCGCGCGAGGCCGGACGGCGCGAGGAAGGCCGCAACGTCGCAATCGTGCCGATGGCCGCGCCCCTCGACGCCGCGCGCGGCGTGTCCTCCTGGCTCATGGACCACCTTGATGGGCGCCCGGGCGCCGGCATCGACGGCGAGGCGCGCGATGCGCTGCTGGCCCGGCATGTCTCCATCGGCGCCACGAGTTCGCTTGCCGAACTGCACGGCCGGGTCGACCCCGCCGGGTCGGGCGAACGCCTCGTGGAGGACTTCGACCGCGTCTGGGCGCGGGCCGTGGCCGCGAAGCTGAACTCGGTCGACATCGTCAACATCAGCTCGGGCTCGGTCTACCCGTGCGCCAGCATCGGCCCGGAGTTCGGCCCGGCCTGCCGCGAGGAGTTCCTGAGGCTGCACCGCGACGCCCGGCGCGCCCTGCCGCGCACGGCGCGCGCCATCGCCCAGGCGCGGACGCCGGACGCGGACAAGACCCTGGTCGTCTGGGCGGCGGGGAACCTGCGCACCCTCCTTGGCGACGGGGCGCGCTTCGAGGCGATGGAGATCGTCTCCAGCTTCGCGGACCTGCGCGGGCACAACATCGGCGTCACCGCGCTCGACGGCGCAAGGGCGGGGCTCGCCGAGTACGCGCACTTCTGCGGCGCGCTGCCCGCGGACTGGGACGCGGCCGCCGACGGCGAACACTACTGCCTGGCCGCGCCGGGGGTGCACGACGTGGACTATCCGTACAATCCCGGCCAGGTGACCGACCGCGGAACGTCGTTCGCCGCCCCGGTGGTGAGCGCGACGCTCGCCATGATGAAGGAGCGGTTCCGGGGCCAGCTCGGCAATGTCGAGCTCGTGAAGCGGCTCATGGCCACGGCCGACGACAGGCTCCACGAGGACGAGGAGCCGGACCACGACGGGATCACCTCGGCGCGGTACGGAGCCGGCGTGTTGGACGCGGCGGCCGCGCTGGCTCCCGTCGGGGGCCTTGCCACGGGCATTGCCGGGAACAACGCGCCTCTCACGGCGACGCGGCTTCGCGCGCCCGCCGCCTGGGGCGATTCCCTTGCGGCCGTCGCGCGCGTCGAGATCGCCGCGTTCGATGCCCGCAACGCCCCGTTCTGGATCCCTGCCGGATGGCTTATCGAGACCGCCCCGGCCGCCGTCGACCCGGTGCCGGGCTTCGAGGATGCCGCCGCTACGCGAACCGGCTGTCCCGCGCTGGCCACTCTCGCGCCGCGCTGGGGCTGCCTTCCCTTGAGCCACGGCGCGGACGCCCGCGTGCTCGTCGGACAGGACGGGGCGGGGCTGCGTGTGCCGGCGTCGCACGGGCTGTCGTTCTCCGCGCTTGCGCGCTCGCGGGGCCGGCTCGACGGCGACGCCCGGGGCGCGTTCTCCTTCAAGGCGGGCTCGTCGGTGCTCGCCGTCGAGGCCGGCCGCCGCGCCGCCCTCGACGATGACGGGCGCTGGTCGCTCGCCGGCGCGGCGACCCTCGCGCTCGACCTGCCCCGGGGGCTCGGGACCCGGTCCGGCTCCCTGTTCGAGGCCAGTCCCACGCTCATCTCCTCGTGGAGCCTGAGCCTGGAGCACCGCGACGGCGGCCGCCGCAGCCGGCTCACGGTCTCGCAGCCGGCCCGCGTGGAGGCGGGCACCGGACGCCTGCGCTTCCCGTCGGGACGGCGCGTCGACGGCGAGCGCACGTTCGGGCATGTGGCGTTTCCGTTGCGCCCGAGCTCGCGGACCGTGACCGTCCGGTGGTCCCACCGCCGGCCCGCGGGGCCGGGCGAGGGCATCGTCTCGGTCTTCCACAGCCGCCATCCGGGGCATGCCCCGAGGCCGGACGACATCGGAGCGGGCGTGGCATGGCGAATGGCCTGGTAGAGCGGGAACACCCGCGCCCTCCGCGAAACTGCGCCGTTTGCGATTGACACAAAATGCCCCAGTTCTGGTTGACACCGATAGACGGGTCCGGAATCGTTTGTTGGTTGCGGTCGGAGAGGGAAGCGACCTGGGCGCGCGACGGCTTAAGCACCGCCTGCTGTCCCTCGAACAGCAAGGACGGCGGGAGGGCCTAGCCCGTGGCGGTGGCCTGTTCCTGGCCGCGCCGCTCGAAGTAGTCCTTGGCGACGTCCGGGAACAGTGTGTAGGAGAGCACGTCCTCCTCGCTGGCGGCGAGGTCGCCGATTTCCTTGCGGGCTTCCTCCATTCGGGGTTTCAGCAGGTCGGCGGGGCGGCACGTGATGGGGTCCTTCTTGCCCAGGACCATGGCCTTCATTTCTTCGCTCACCGTCCCCGGCGCCTCGCCGTAGTGCCCCATGACGTAGTTGCGCACTTCCATGGTCACGACGCCGTAGCGTTTGCCCATGAGGACGTTGAGGGTGGCCTGGGAACCCACGATCTGGCTCGTGGGAGTCACGAGCGGCGGGTACCCGAGGTCCTTGCGCACGGCCTGGACTTCCTGGAGCACCTCGTCGAGCCGGTTCTCGGCATTCTGCTGGCGCAACTGGGACACCAGGTTCGAGAGCATGCCGCCGGGGATCTGCGACTCGACGATGTCGGCGTTGACGCGGTTGCTGATGGGGCTCTCGAACTCGCTGTACTTGCCGCGCACTTTGGTGAAGTAGTCGGCGATGCCGGCGAGCTGCGGCAGGTCGAGCCCGGTGTCGTACGGGGTACCCTTCAGGGCCACCACCACGGCCTCGGTGGCGGGCTGGGAAGTGCCGTGGGAGAGCGTGGAGATGGCCGTGTCGACGATGTCCACGCCCGCCTCCACCGCCATGATGTAGGCCATCTGGGCCATGCCGGTGGTGCAGTGGGAGTGCAGGTGGACAGGGATGTCGAACCGCTCCTTCAACGCGCCGATGAGATCGTGGGCCACGTACGGCGACAGCAGGCCGGCCATGTCCTTGACCGCCAGCACGTCGGTGCCGGCGTCCACGAGCTGGTCGGCGAAGTCGACGAAATACTGCAGGGAATGGACCGGGCTGATGGTGTAGGACACCGCGGCCTCCAGGGTCTTGCCGGTGCGCTTCACAGCGTCTATGGAGGTCTTCATGTTGCGGACGTCGTTCATGGCGTCGAACACCCTGAAGACATCGATGCCGTTTTCCGCGGACTTTTCGACGAACGACTCCACGGCATCGTCCGGGTAGTTGCGGTATCCGACGATGTTCTGCCCCCGCAGCAACATCTGAAGCCGGGTGTTGGGCATGGCCTCGCGGATCAGCCGGAGGCGTTCCCAGGGACACTCGTTGAGATAGCGGAGGCAGGCGTCGAAGGTCGCCCCGCCCCACATTTCCACCGACCAGAAACCGACCTTGTCGAGATCCTCGGCGATGGGCAGCATGTCCTCGGTGCGCATGCGTGTCGCCAGCAGGGACTGGTGCGCGTCCCTGAGCACGGTTTCAGTGATCCCGACTTTCTTGCGATCCATTGTTGTCTCCTAGTGAGTGGCCCATGGTGACGCGCGCCGTTGCCGGAACACACGCGATAGAACCGCCAACCATACGGGAACGGTGGCACATTTGCAAGGAAAATCGCGGTTGTGCGCGTGTTTTCCACAGGAAGCCGGCGGCGGCTCAGGCGACGACGCTCTTTCCCGCGGCTGCCGGGACCGGCAGCGGGATGGCGCCGGCGGCGGCAGGAAGGCACACCGTCACGCGGGTGCCCTTGCCAAGCTGGCTCTCGATACTGAGCAGCCCGCCATGAGCATGGGCGATGTGCTTCACGATGGCGAGGCCCAGGCCGGTGCCGCCGAGCTCCCGCGAACGCGCCTTGTCCACGCGATAGAAACGCTCGGTGAGCCGTGGCAGGTCCTTCTCCGGGATGCCGCAACCCGTGTCCGAAACGGTCAGCGCCACACGGGGCGGGTCGTCAGCGCCGGAACGCGGCTCGATACCGGCACGGACCTGAACTTCTCCACCCTCCGAGGTGTACTTGAGGGCATTGTCCACGAGATTGATGAGCAACTGCTGCAGGCGGTCTTCGTCGCCCAGGAGGTCCGGCGTAATGGCGTCGGCGTCGGCGCGGATACGGATGTGTTTCTTGCCGGCCTGATCGCGGAACAGCTCGAGCACGCGTTCCAGCAATGGCCGCGTCGCCACCCGCTCCATCCTCACGTTGACGTTGCCCATCTCCAGGTCCGACAGGGCTAGCAGGTCGTCGATGAGGCGGCCGAGGCGCTCGGAGTGGCGCGCGACCACGTTGAGGAACTGCCTGGCCATCTTCGGGTCCCCGGGCGGGTTG
Source organism: uncultured Binatia bacterium (SeqCode) (assembly GCA_965204505.1). Lineage (GTDB taxonomy): Bacteria > Desulfobacterota > Binatia > UBA9968 > JAJDTQ01 > JAJDTQ01. Next base: position 322,318 of record CBDBFB010000003.1, on the reverse strand, counting down.
TGCAGGAGCGTCTCGGCATATCCCTGAATCGCGGTCAGGGGCGTGCGCATTTCATGGGAGACGTTGGCGACGAAATCGACTCGGATCTGCTCGAGGCGCTTCAGCTCGGTGACCTCGTGGAACACCAGGACGTAGCCGAGCAGGTCCTGTTGCGAGTGTTCCAGCCGCGCCGCGTTGACCGCGAACCAGCGGTCGTCCCCGAGGGTCAGCTCCCGATGGAACGCGTTCCGGCCGCTGTCTCCTTCGACGACCTCCTGGATGAGGGCCTGCATCTCGGGGTGGCGCGACACCTCGACGGTGGACATGCCGCGGACGCTGGTGTCCGCCGGCAGGTTGAACATGGTCTGCGCCATCTGGTTCACCAGGATGACCTTGCCGTTGGTGTCCAGCACGATCACCCCTTCCATCATGCAACTCAGGATGGACTGGAGCTTCTCCCGTTCCGCGGTCACGTCCTGGAGGCGGCTGGTGAGCGTATGCGCCAGTTCGTTGAGGCTTTCCTCCAAGGCGCCCAGTTCGTCCCCGCGCTGCACTGGCAGGGACTTGTTCGAGGGGTTGTCGAGGACTGCCTTGCGGCAGAAGGCCACCATGTGGGCGACGCGTTTGTGTCCCCGCCGGAGCCAGACCGCGGCCGCCAGCAGTCCTGCCGGAAGGACGATCCACAGGGCGTTGGACAACCATGCTCCGGTGCCGCCCGGGGGCGCTGTCGTGTTGGCGTATTGAAAGTAGAGGACGACGAGGACGAGGAGAGCGAGGGGGAGGTAGCCAAGAAACCACTTGGCCAGCGTGCTATGTCTCGAGGGATCTCTCATCCAGCTTGTAGCCCACGCCGCGCACGGTGACGATCCACTCGGGGTTACGATCGTCCTGTTCCAGCGCTTCCCGGATCCTTCGTATGTGGACGTCTACCGTACGAGGCGTCACGTAGACGTCGGAGCGCCATACGCCGTCCAGGATCTGGTCGCGGCTCAACACCCTGTTGCGATTCTGAATCAGATAGCGCAGAACTTCAAACCCCTTGAGGGTGAGCTTGACCGGCCTCCCCGCCACCTGCACTTCGTAGGTCGTGAAGTCGACCTTCAGCGGGCCCTTCTCATAGAGCTCCGCGAGATCGGGCGAAGCCGGGGACTCGGTCCGTCGCAGCACCGCCTTGACCCGCGCCACCATCTCCCTGGGACTGAAGGGTTTCGTGATGTAGTCATCCGCCCCCAGTTCCAGCCCCACAACCCGGTCGGCCTCTCCCGCTTTCGCGGTCAGCATGAGGATCGGCGTCTGGGCGGTCTCGGGAGTCTGACGGATGATCTTGCAGAACTCGATCCCCGAGAGGCCCGGCAGCATCAGGTCGAGCACGATAAGGCGCGGCGTCTCCTTCCGCACCAAGTCCAGCGCGTCTTCGCCGTTCTCGGCTTCGAGTACCTGAAAACGCTCCTGGTGCAGGTGGTACGAGATCAGCTTGCGGATGTCCGCTTCGTCCTCGACGACGAGTATTTTGTCCGCCATGAGACTAGGCCCTCACCCGGCCTTCAGCCACCCTCTCTCAGAGGGAGAGGGGTTGTATTTGATTACTCGGACAGGCTCCTAGATGGAACGGGGCACTTCCTTGACGTGGCGAATGCTGGTCCCCTTGACCAGGAATATAACCATCTCGGCGATGTTGGTGGCATGGTCCGCGATCCGTTCGAGGTACTTCGAAACGAAGGTGATCTTCATCGCGCGGTTGATGGTCCTGGGCTCGCTGATCATGTACGAGACCGTCTCGCGGAAGATCTGTTCGTTCAGGTCGTCGATCTCCTGGTCGTCCTGGCATACCTTGAGCGCAAGGTTGGTGTCCTCGTGCACGAAGGCATTGAGGCTCTCGGATATCATTCGCCGGGAAATCTCGGCCATGCGCGGGATGTCGATGTAGGGCTTGAGCGGCGCCTCGCGGATCAGTTCCAGCGAACGCTCGGAAATATTTACCGAGATGTCGCCGATACGCTCCAGGTCGGTGGTGATTTTGAGCGCCGTGGTCACGAACCGGAGGTCCTTTCCCGCCGGTTGATGCAGCGCGATCAGCCTGACGCACAACTCGTCGATATCGGCGTCCATCTGGTTGACCTCGGCGTCCCGTTCGATGACGGTTTCGGCGAGCGCCGCCTCGCGGTCCACCAGCGCCTTGATGGATCGGTCGATCTGGTCCTCGACCAGGCCGCCCATCTGTATGATCCGGTCCCGGAGGGACTTGAGCTCTTCCTCGTATTTCCGATCGGTGTGTTCCGGGCGCATGGGCGACCTCACGGGTATGGCACCGCCGATTGTTACACTCCATGTCGCCACGCGACGTCGGCGGTTCGTGTTACGCCTTCATTACAATCACATTAAATCGAAGGATCTCGCAGGGTTCCGGGCAGGCCCTCACCCGGCCTCCGGCCACCCTCTCCCAGAGGGAGAGGGGCTATATTGGCTCTGCCCCCCTCTCCCTCTGGGAGAGGGTCGGGGTGAGGGCCTACGCCGTCTCGATCTCGTAGGCCTCCTGGTGCAGCGCCGAGTCGGCCTTGATGATCACCTGGCGGTCGATCTCGCGCTCCAGGGCCTCCAGGCCTTCGTTGGCATCGTCGTACAGGAAGTTGGCGATGCCCGGGTGCGCGTGCACGGTGATGCGGCTGCCGTTTTGGAGTTGGGCGCTCTCCCGCTTGATGTCGCGCAGGATCTCGTACGCGACGGTGGGTTGGGACTTGATGCGGCCGCGTCCGACGCAGTAGGGGCATGCGCTCAACAGGACGTTGCCGAGGTTCTCCCGTGTGCGCTGACGGGTCATCTCCACGAGCCCGAGCCTGGAGATGGGCAGCACGCTGGTCTTGGCCTTGTCCTGCTTCACCGCTTCCTTCAAGGCGTCGTAGACCTTCTTGCGGTTGACGGCCTGTTCCATGTCGATGAAGTCGATGATGATGATCCCGCCGACGTTGCGCAGGCGTAGCTGTTGCACGATCTCGCGCGTCGCCTCCAGGTTGATCTTGACGACGGTCGCTTCCAGGTCCTTCTTTCCGACGTAGCGCCCGGTGTTCACGTCCACGGCGGTGAGCGCTTCGGTCTGCTCGATGTGGATGGAGCCGCCGGAGTTGAGCCAGATCTTGGGCTCCAGCGCCTTGCGGATCTTGCGCTCGATCTCGTAACGGTCGAGCAACGGCTCGGGTTCGTCGTACAGCACCACGCGCCGTTGCAGGCGCGGCATGAACTGCTTCACGAACTCGACCACGCGCCGGTACTCCCTGGGCTGGTCGACCACGACTTCCTCGGTGTTGGCATTGAAGAAGTCCCGGATCGTGCGCGGCACCAGGTCCAGGTCCTGGTGGATCAACTCGGGGGTCGAGGCGGAATCCAGCCGCTTGCGGATCCGGTCCCAGAGCTTCGTCAGGAACCGCACGTCGCTTTGGATGTCCCTCTTGTTGCGCTCCTCGCACGCGGTCCGGATGATGAAGCCTTCATCCTCCTGCGCCAGCTCCTGGACGATCTCCTTGAGCCGCTTTCTCTCCTTTTCGTCCTCGATCTTGCGGGAGACGGCCACGTGGCCGGTGTTGGGCATGAACACCAGGAACCGGCCGGGCAGGGACACATGGGTGGTGATGCGGGCGCCCTTCATGCCCAGCGGGTCCTTGGCGACCTGGACCAGGATCTCCTGGTCCGGGCTGAGTCGCTGCTCGATCCGGAGGCGGCCCTGCTCGGGAGCGGGCTCGAACAGCACCTCGTCGTCGCTTCCGTTGTCCGTCACCGGCAATCCCGCGGGCGAATCGATGTCCGAGGCGTGGAGGAAGGCGGCCTTCTCCAGCCCGATGTCCACGAAGGCCGCCTGCATGCCGGGCAGCACCCGTCCGACCCGTCCCTTGTAGATGTTGCCGACGCAACCCTTCTCCTGGTTGCGCTCGATGAGGAACTCGGCCAGGCCGTTGTCCTCCATCACGGCGATTCGGGTTTCCTGGGGAGTGGTGTTGATGAGGATCCGTCTCATGAGTCAGGGCGCTAGCTCGCTCGAAGGGGGAAGGACGCCTTCAGGATAGGCCAGTCCAGGACAAATGGCAAGGTGGCGGCGGCGGAGCGGGCCGGACGCGTTTGACAAGACGTTCGCGAAGGGCGATAAACTCAGGGTGATTCAACCTGGGACCTTGGTGGATGCCGGTAGACGCCGGGCAGGGAGTCCGGGCATGGGCCGGCTGGGCCGTTCTCCGATGCACACAAAGGTGCTCATGTTGAACCGTTCGTATCTCCCCATCCACGTCACCTCGGTCCGCCGCGCCTTCACGCTTCTGTACCTGGGCATCGCCAAGGTCGTCAACGAGAGATACCAGACCTTCGATTTCAACGACTGGAGCGACCTCTCCGCGTCGGTTCACGAGGAAACCGTGGGGCTGGTAGACCACGTGATCCGGGTGCCTCGCGTTATCCTGTTGGTAGGTTACGACCGCGTCCCCAAGCGCCAGGTCCGGTTCAGCCGGTACAACATCTACGCGCGCGACAAGTCCACCTGTCAGTACTGCGGCAGGAGGCTGCCACGGCACCAGCTCAACCTCGATCACGTGATTCCCCGCTCGCGCGGAGGCACTTCACGGTGGGAGAACGTCGTGTGCTCGTGTGTCCCGTGCAACCGGCGGAAGGGCGGCCTCACGCCCCAGGAAGCGAGGATGAAGCTGCTGCGTCAGCCGTACAAACCCACCTGGACCCCGTTCATTCAGGAAGGGGGAGGGAACGTCCGGTACCGCGAATGGCTTCCGTTCCTTTCCACCGTCGACGCCTCCTACTGGAACACCACCCTGGACCCGGAATAGCGAACTCCAATATGTTGTGGTGGGGGTCCCATTCCATCACTTCATGTTGTGAAGTTTGCTTGACATCGTCCCCGCCTGTGCAATAAAATTGCTTGGACGCCCTGCATCGGCAGGGCACCGGCGTCTCGTCCGTGTTGCGGACGGCGTGGACGCCACCACCGCGGGGACTCATCGTATGCGGCTGAAGGCTCTGGAAATTTCCGGGTTCAAGTCTTTTGCGGACAAGACCGTCCTCAACTTCACCTCCGACATCACCGCCATCGTGGGGCCCAACGGTTGCGGAAAATCCAACGTCGTCGACGCGTTGCGTTGGGCCATGGGCGAGCAGAGCGCCCGGTACCTGCGCGGCCAGACCATGGAGGACGTCATCTTCAGCGGCAGCGAGCAACTGGCCCCCATCGGCATGGCGGAGGTCACCGCGCTGCTGGACAACTCCGACCACACGGCCGCCGCCGACTACCGCGCTTTCTCCGAGATCGCCGTGACCCGGCGGATCTTTCGCTCCGGCGAGTCGGAATATTCCATCAACCGGATGCCTTGCCGCCTGCGTGACGTCGTCGAGTTGTTCGCGGGGACGGGTATCGGCAACAAGTCGTACTCGATCATCGGGCAGGGACGTGTCGAGGAGTTGGTGAACGCCAAGGCGGAGGACCGCCGTCGCATCATCGAAGAGGCGGCGGGCACGAGCGGATTCAAGCGCCGCCGGCAGGCGGCGGAGAGGAAGATGGAACAGACCCGGCAGAATCTCCTGCGGGTCAACGACATCCTCCGGGAGGTGGAGCGGCAGCTTCACAGGATCGAGCTTCAGGCGAAGAAGGCGGAGCGTTACCGCAATCTCCAGGAACAACTGAAGGAAAGGGAGCTTCGTTGGGCGGCCGTCCGCAAGCAGGGGCTGGAACGGGAAATCGCCGCGCTGGGCGCCCAGGCGGACGCCGTCGAGGACCGGATTACGTCGCTGACGGCAACCGTCCGGGCGAGGGAGGCGGAAGGCGAGCAAAGCCGCACGGCGCGGCTGGTGCTCGACGGCGAGATCGCATCGCTGCAGGAACGGCTTTACGAGCTCAGGGCCGAGGTCAAGGGGGAGGACCGGCGCATCGAGTTTCTGGAGCGCGAAGAAGGCGAGTTGCGGGAGGCTACCGAAGGGCTCGAAGCCGACGTCCTCGACACCGGGGCGCGCCTGGCGAAGGTGTGCGCCGACATTGCGGAGCTGGACAAGGCGAGCGAAGAGTTCACGCGTCTCTCCACGCTCGAAGCCGAACGCGTGGAGCGGGCCGAACTCGATGCGGCGGATCTGCGCGAGCGCATGAAGGAGCTTCACACCGAGGTCGAGCGAGAGAAGGACCTGTTGGTGGACCGCATGGGCGTCCACTCCCACCTCACCAATGCGCGGCAGGCCCATGAAGAGCTCCGGCAACGGCTGAAAGCCGAGTTGGCGCAAAAACAGGGCGAACGCAGCGCCGTCGAGCAGGAGCTCGAGTCCCTGGGCGATCAGCGCTCCGGGGTGTCCGGGGAGCTCGAGGGATGCAGGGCGCGGGCGGCGGAGTTGGGCGAAAGCCTGCGCCGGGCCGAAGCGGATCTCGAAGAGGCCCGGTCGGCCCGGGACGGGCATGAGGAAATGCTCGGGGGGCTCAAGGAGGAACTGCACGAGGCGCGCTCGATCCTGCGCTCGCTGGAGACTCTGCAAAGAAACTTCGAGGGCTATCAGGAGGGCGTCCGTGCGGTCATGCTCAAGCATGAGAGCAACGGAGCTTCGGACGGGGTGTGCGGCGTGGTCGCCGACGTCATCGAGGCTCCCGAGGAGATGGAGAAGGCCTTGACCGCGGTGTTGGGCGAACGGCTTCAGTACGTCATCGTCCAGGGACACGAGGAAGGCGTGGAGGCCATCGAGTACCTCAAGCGGGAATCGGCGGGACGCGGCGGCTTCATTCCGCGCCGGTTCGAACGCCGCAACGGTGCCGCGCCGGCGATGGCCTCGGATCCGGACGTGATCGCCCCCTTGCTGGGGCTCGTCGAGGTGAAGGACGGCTATCGGGACGTCGCCGACTATCTGCTGGGCGACGTGACGGTGGTCAAGGACCTGGAGGCGGGACTGGGGGTTTGGCGCGCCAACGGGTTCAGCCACTCGCTGGTCACCCTCGACGGAGAAGTGATCGATCCCATGGGCGTGGTCACCGGCGGCAGCGCCGAGAGCCTGGAGGGGAACCCGATCTCGAGGCGCCGCAAGGTCAAGGAGCTGAAGCAACAGGTGGTGGAGCGGGAAGAGCGGGTGCGGTGCCAGGAAGGACGCGTTGACGAGATCCGCTGCGAGTCGCACCGGGTGGAGTCGGAACGCGAGCGCCTGACCCACGAGGTGCGCGACCTGGCGGTCACCACGGTGCGCCTGGAGCAGGAGTTGCTGCGCACGGACCGGGATGTCGCCCGCCGCCGCCAGGATCTGGAGACAATCGACCGGGAGCTGAGCCATGTCTCGGGCGAGGTGGCCGGGCTGAACGAGGCCGTGTCCGCCGGCGATGCGGCGATTGCCGAGAGCGTGCGCGAACGGGAAGCCCTGGACGGCCGTCTCCGGGAGTTGCAGCGCACGCGGCACGAATCCGAGGAAAGCCTGCAGGCCGCGGACGCCAGGTTGAGCGAGCTCCGCGTCAGGGGGGCGGAGGCGAAGGAGAAGGCGGAAAGCTTCAGGTCGAATCTCGGGAACAAGGTGGACCTGCGCGAAACGCTCACCGCCCAGCTCGGAGAGAGAAAGGCCCGGATCGCGGAGATGGGCCGCAAGGCCCTGGAGATGGGTACGGCGCGCGAGCAGTCGAAGTCACGGGTCGAGACGTTGCGGGGGCGGCTCGAGGAACTCGAGGAAGAGGTGGCGGCGCGCCAGGAGGATTACCACCGGCTCTCCGCCCGTCTCCGGGAGGTGGAGGAGGCCGTTCACCTGATACGTCCCGACATCGACGCCAGGCAGGACGACAAGCAGCGGCTGCAGTTGTCGAAGAGCGAGAAGTCCATGGAGCTCGGCTACCTGGGCGACGATGCCCGGGAAAAGTACGGCGTGGAGCTGGCGGAAATTCCCGCGGCGACGGACGAAGAGTCTTCCCTTGCCGGCGGGCTGCGGGAGGAGGTGGCGGAGTTGCGTGGCCGGCTCCAGCGCATGGGCGAGGTCAATCTGGCGGCCATCGGCGAGTTCGAGGAGCTGACCGAGCGGAGCCGGTTCCTGACCGCGCAGCGAGAGGACCTGGAGCGTTCCATGGCGCTCCTGCAGCAGACCATCACCAAGCTCAACCGGATCTGCCGGCTTCGGTTCCAGCAGAGCTTCGAAGAGATAAACCGGGAGTTCCAGGCGATCTTCCCGAGGCTCTTCGACGGCGGCAAGGCGTCGCTGGCGCTGACGGACAAGAACGACTATCTGGAAACCGGGGTCGACATCGTCGCCCAGCCTCCCGGCAAGAAGCTTCAATCCGTCAGCCTGCTGTCCGGCGGCGAGAAGGCCCTGACGGCGGTGAGCCTCCTGTTCGCCATCTTCATGACCAAGCCGAGTCCGTTCTGTTTCCTCGACGAGGTGGATGCGCCGCTCGACGACGTCAACCTCGAGCGTTTCATCGACGTGGTCAAGGACATGACGCGGCTGTCGCAGTTCATGATGATTACCCACAACAAGAAGACGATGCTGGCCGCGGACGTGCTTTACGGCGTCACCATGGAAGATCCCGGGGTTTCCAAGATCGTGTCCGTGGAGATGGTCTAGGAGCCGGAAACCGAACTTCCTCAAGTTCCCATGAACCAGAACGCAGGGCTCCTGGCGCGTCTCAGGCAGGGCTTGTCGCGGACGAGAGCGGCATTGACCGGCCGTCTCGAGAGGGTCCTGGCGGAGGCGGCCGGGTCGGAAGACGAATGGGACGCGTTGGAGGAGTTGCTCCTCGGCGCCGACTTCGGCGTACAGGCCACCCAGAGGTTGCTGGAAACCGTCCGTGATTCGCACCGGGCCGGCGATGGCGGCGGGGCCGCGTTGTTGCGGCGGGAACTCGCCAACCTGTTGAAGGAGACGGGCGGCATGGGCGCCCGCCGGTATTCGGAGTCTCCGTGGGTCGTCCTTGTGGTGGGAGTCAACGGAGTCGGCAAGACCACGACCATCGGGAAGCTGGCGCATCGGTTGGAACGGGACAGCAGGAAGGTGCTGCTGGCCGCGGGGGATACGTTCCGGGCCGGGGCCATCGAACAACTCGAGATCTGGGGAAGCCGGGCGGGCGCGGAGGTCATCAAGCACGCGCCGGGACAGGACCCTTCGGGGGTCGTGTTCGATGCCGCGCATGCGGCTCAGAGGCGGGGGGCGGACGTGCTCCTCATCGACACGGCCGGCAGGCTTCATAACAAGGTCAACCTCGTGGAGGAGCTCAAGAAGATGCGCCGCGTTCTCGGCAGGGTACAGGAAGGGGCGCCGCACGAGACCTTGCTGGTAGTCGATGCCGGCACCGGCCAGAACGCGCTCGCCCAGGCCAGGATCTTTCAGGAGGCCGTGGGCGTCAGCGGGATCGTCCTGACCAAGCTCGACGGCACGGCCAAGGGCGGTGTGGTGCTGAGGATCCAGCAGGAGCTGGCGATCCCGGTGGAGTTTGTCGGCGTCGGAGAAGGCGTCGACGACCTCCAGGAGTTCGATCCGGAGGCGTTCGTGGAAGCGTTTTTCGAGTGAGTCCGCGGGCCTTCGTCCGGCTTGACATCGGGAGCCGGCAAATCTTAAACTATCAATTTAAGATTTGTTCATTAGTTGTCTCATGGACCTTGACAAACTCGAACAGCTGGAGCTCCGGGTGGAGCGGCTCGTGGAGCAGCATCAGAGGATGAAGAAGGCGAAGGCCAAGGCGGAAACGCGCCTGCAGGAACGGGACGCGCAATGCAAGAGCCTGAACGACCGGGTCCAACGGTACGAGCGCGAGCGGGCCGCCTTGCGGGAGCGGTTGAACAGGATCATCGGCCAGTTCGAGAATCTGAATCTTTCCTGACGGCACAGAGGCGTTATGCAAAAGGCTGTCGAAGTCAAGATCCTGGGACAGAAGATCACTCTCCGGAGCGACGACGAGGAGGAGCACATACGGAGGGTGGCGGAATATGTCGACGCGAAGATGCACGAGGTGAGCAAGTCGACGAGCCCGCGGGGCAAGTACAGCGTGGCCATGCTGGTGGCGCTGAATATTGCCGACGAGTATCACCGCCTCAAGGAGAATCGTGACGCGGTGGCGAGCCGCGTCGACCGCCTTATCGACAGGTTGGAGACGGCCTTGTCGGAGGATGGCTGATACGAATGGTTGCAGGCGGGTTCCCGGCGAACTTCGCCTGTTTCTTTGCATGTATTTGTATGAGATACTGAACCATGCGCCGAGGAGCGCGGACAGGGAGTATTCGGTAACTGGACGTTCGGTAACTGGAATATGCAGGCTTTGGAGTTCATTGACGTGATGAAGCGGGTCCGGCCGAGAGAGTTCTTTGCAGACAGTGGATTTCAAGAGGGGGAGATCCAACCGTCACCTCACGGGTATCGATTGTCCTCGAGGAGACTCTCAGCCGGCGTGTGATCGAAAGCCTTCCTGCCGCTCACGCCCTCGTATGCGGTCGAACGCCGCGGGCGTGACAACACCTCGCCCTTGGCGCCCTTGCTCGGGACTTGATCATGAGGTCCTTGATGAGGGACAGGAAACGGGCACTCAGGGGTGCGATTCTAGCGAAACGGGACTCCCTTTCCTCTGCCTTGGCTCGCGCCTGGGGAGAAAGCGTTCAGCGTTCCGCGCTGACGCTTCCTGTCTATCTGGCCGCCGAGGCCCTCGCGCTCTACAGCCCGCTGGGCAACGAGGTTGACACATCCGGGATAGGCCGGGTCGCCTTGGGGGCGGGAAAGCGCCTCTATTATCCGAAGGTGACGGACGGTTGTTCGAGTGTCGTTCGCGTGCGGTCCGAAGCCGAACTGGTTCCCGGCCGTTACGGAATCCTCGAGCCTGCCGGCAATCAGCCGTTGCCCCGCGGCGGTTCCAAGGGACTGGCGGTGTTCGTTCCGGGCGTTGCCTTCGACCCCAGCGGAAACCGCCTGGGTCGCGGGACCGGCTGGTACGACCGGTTGCTGGCCGGTCTGGATGCACGGGTGCCGAGAATTGCCCTGGCCTATGAATTCCAGGTGCTGGAGGAGGTGCCCGCGGAACCGGGGGACCTGCCCGTGCACATGATCGTGACGGAGAACCGGGTTATCTCGTGCGGTGAAGCGGGGGATTGTGCGGAGGTGGCTGGCGCATAGACCCTTACATCGTTCCGATGCTTCCGGGAGGTAGCTTGTTTTGGTTACATGGACATCATTAGTCGTGGGTCTGGTAGTGGGTTGTCTGCTGACGGTCGGCGTGTTTCTGATCCGGCGGAAGCAGCGCCGGCTCCAGAGGGAGCTCGATCGGAACACCGCCGAGCGTATCCTGGAGGAGGCGCGAAGGGAGGCCGGCGCGATCCGCCAGGATGCGGAGATCGAGGCGAAAGACGGGGTCCTCAAGGCGCGCGCCGAGTTCGAGGACGATATCCGGGAGACCCGGAAAGACCTCCAGTCCCTGGAGCGCCGCTTGCTGGCCCGGGAGGAGGTCCTGGACAAACGGCTGGAGGGCCTGGAGAACAGGGAAACCGGGCTTTCCAATCGAGAGGGGGCCATAGAGAAGAAGGAGCAGGCGGTCGACGAGAAGGAGATGGAGACGCAACGTCTCGTTGACGAAGCCAAGCAAAGGCTCGAAATCGTCGCCGGCATCAGCCGGGAGGAAGCGAAGAAGAGCCTGATGGGGGAGATGTTCGAGGAGGCGAGGTACGATTCGGCCAGGCGTATCCGGGTCATGGAAGAGCAGGCCAGGGCGGAGGCCGATCGCGAGGCCAAGAAGATGATCGCGCTCGCCATCGCGCGGCTCGCCGGCGACTTCGTGACCGAGCGCACGGTTTCGGTCGTGTCCCTCCCCAACGACGAGATGAAGGGGCGGATCATCGGCCGCGAGGGTCGCAACATCCGCGCCCTGGAGGCGGCCACCGGCATCGATCTGATCGTCGACGACACCCCCGAGTCCGTGATCATCTCGGGTCACAACCCCATACGTCGCGAAATCGCGCGCATGTCCCTGGAAACGCTCATCTCCGACGGCCGCATCCATCCGGGGCGGATCGAGGAGGTGGTTCGCCGCTGCGAGCGGGAGATAGACGACGTCATCAAGGAGGCCGGACAGAAGGCGGTGTTCGACGTCGGCGTCCATGGCATCCACCCCGAACTGGTCAAGCTCCTGGGGAGGCTGAAGTTCCGTTACAGCTACGCCCAGAACGTGCTGTTGCACTCCATCGAGATGGCGTTCATCTGTGGCAGCATGGCGGCCGAGCTTGGCCTCAACGAGAAGCAGGCCCGGCGGGCGGCGTTGCTGCACGACATCGGCAAGGCCGTGGACCATGAGGTTGAAGGCTCACACGCCATCATCGGAGGTGAGTTGGCGAGGAAATACGGCGAGTCGCCGAAGATCGTCAACGCCATCGCGGC
>CBDBFB010000003.1:0-302500 GCA_965204505.1 uncultured Binatia bacterium (SeqCode) | reverse complement strand
GTGCTGTGCGAGGACGTCCGTTCGGGACGGGACGTGCCGTCGTTTGCGAACTCCGCCATGGACGGGTTCGCGGTCCGCTGGAGCGACCTGGCCGGCGCCTCGCCGGACGCGCCGGCATCCCTCGCGGTGCGAGGGGAGGTCGCCGCCGGCGGGGTGTCGCGCAAGCGCGTCCTACCGGGAACCGCCATCCGGATCATGACCGGAGCTCCGGTTCCGGCAGGCGCCGACACCGTTATCCGCGTCGAGTACACCGAGATGCGCGGCGACCGCGTCGCCGTGTCCCGCACCGATGGCAAGGGGAGTCACATCCGTCCGGCGGGGGAAGACATCGGCAAGGGCCAGCAGATCCTCGATCGCGGCAAGCTGCTGGGGGCCGCGGACATCGGACTCATGGCGTCCATCGGCAAGGCCGCCGTAACCGTGCGGCGGCGGCCGGTGGTGGCCATCATCGCCACCGGCGACGAGCTCATCGGGGTGGATGACAAGCCGGCGCGGGGAAAGGTCGTCAACAGCAACGGCTACACCCTCTCCTCGGCGGTCCGCGAGATCGGCGCCGTGCCCAAGTCCTTTGGAATCGTGCGTGATAGCCGCAAGCGGTTGGCCGGTGTCTTCAAAAGGGCGTTGAAGTGCGACGCGTTGATCACCTCCGGCGGTGTGTCCGTGGGCGACTACGACTACGTGAAGGACGCCCTCGGCGATGCCGGCATGCGCATGCTGTTCTGGAAGGTCGCGCAACGGCCCGGGCATCCGATGACGTTCGGGCGGGTGGGCCCGAGGCCGGTGTTCGGCCTTCCCGGCAACCCGGTCTCGTCGCTGGTATCGTTCATCCTCTACGTCCGCCCCGCCCTGCTCAAGATGATGGGCCATGAAAAGCTCTTCATGCCCGTGGTGCGCGCCAGATTGGCCCATGACATCAGGACCGCGCGCGGCCTCAAGGAATTCGTGAGGTGCCGCATCGAGGAGGAGAACGGCCGCGTGGTGGCGTCGAGCACCGGGACCCAGAGCTCCGGGGTGCTGCGCTCGTTGTCGCTGGCCCAGGGACTCATTGTCGCGCGCGAGGACCAGACGGTGCTGCGCAGGGGGAGCCACGCCCCCACTATTCTGCTCGATCACCGCCAGCGTTGGCTGCAAGAGGAGATGGGGTTCTGAGCGGAGGCTACAGGGTCGGCCAGGGCTTCGACATCCACCGCCTCGTGCCCGGCCGGGAGCTCATCCTCGGCGGCGTCCGGGTCCCCCACGAGACCGGCCTGTTAGGTCATTCCGACGCCGATGTGCTGCTCCACGCGCTGATCAACGCCCTGCTCGGGGCCATGGGCAAGGGCGACATCGGAACCCATTTCCCCGACACGGATCCGGCATTCGAGGGTGCCTCGAGCGCAGGCCTTCTCGGCCATGTGCTCGAGCTCATGCGGGAGGCAGGTTTCGGCATCGTCAACGCCGATGTCACCGTCATCGCCCAGCGTCCGCGCCTGGCCCCCCACTTCGGCGCCATCCGGGCACGCTTGGCGGAGCTTATCGAGGTGCCCGAGGCGGCCGTGAACGTGAAGGCCGGCACCATGGAAGGCCTCGGCTCCATCGGCGAGGGAAGGGCCATGGCCGCCATGGCGGTGGTGTTGCTGAGCGCGGAGTAGGTTCGGTTCCGAGGGGTTTTCTGTTGCGAACCCGAAGGCCGTTGCATAAGATCCGTTGACCGTTGAAGTTCGAAATCCGCTCCGCCGCGGCGTTCCGGTACGCATGCCCCCGGGACGCCGGCAGCGCTCGTCAAGGAGGGATCATGGCTGACGATGCAATCGAAGTACTGTTGGAAGAAGGAAGGACCTTTCCGCCGCCGGACGAGTTCAAGCAGTCCGGAAATTTGAACGACCCGGGCGTGTGGGAACGGGCCGACAAGGACCCGGAGGGGTTCTGGGCCGAGCAGGCGCAACAGCTCGACTGGTTCAAGACCTGGGACAAGGTGCTGGAGTGGGACTGCCCGTGGGCCAAGTGGTTCATCGGCGGCAAGCTCAACGTCTCCTACAACTGCCTCGACCGGCACGTCCAAACCGCGCGCAAGAACAAGGCCGCCATCATCTGGGAGGGGGAGCCGGGTGACGAACGGGTGCTGACCTACCGTGACGTCTGGCGCGAGGTCAACAAGTTCGCCAACGTGCTCAAGGGTCTCGGGGTCCGGAAGGGCGACCGCGTGGCGCTCTATCTCGGCATGGTGCCGGAGCTCCTGATCGCCATGCACGCGTGCAACCGCATCGGCGCGGTGCACAGCGTCGTGTTCGGCGGCTTCAGCGCCGAGTCCCTGAGCGACCGCATCAACGACGCCTCGGCCAAGGTGCTGGTCACCGGCGACGGCGGTTACCGGCGGGGCGGCATCGTCCCCTTGAAGAAGAACGCCGACGAGGCCGTCGAGAGCTGTCCCTCCATCGAGAACGTGGTGGTGGTGGAGCGCGTGGGAAACGAGTCCGGCGCGGTCATGAAGGAGGGCAGGGACCACTGGTGGCACGAGCTCATGGCCGGCGCCCCACTGTGGTGCGAGCCCGAGCAGATGGACAGCGAGGACATGCTCTTCAGCCTCTACACCAGCGGCACCACCGGCAAGCCCAAGGGCATCGTCCACACCACCGCGGGATACCTGTTGGGGGTCTACCTGGCCAACAAGTGGGTCTTCGACATGAAGGAGGACGACGTCTTCTGGTGCGCCGCCGACATCGGCTGGGTCACCGGCCATACCCACATCGTCTACGGCCCCATGGCCAACGGCGTGACCCAGGTGATGTACGAGGGCACCCCCGACTGGCCCGACAAGGACCGCCTGTGGCGCATGGTGGAGAAGTACGGCGTCACCATCTTCCACACCGCGCCCACGGCCATCCGCACCTTCATGCGCTGGGGAACCGAGTTCCCGGCCGCCCACGACCTGAGCAGCCTGAGGCTGCTGGGCTCGGTGGGAGAGCCCATCAATCCCGAGGCGTGGATGTGGTACCACGAGCACATCGGCAACCGGAAGTGCCCCATCATGGACACCTGGTGGCAGACCGAGACCGGACACCCGCTGATCACGCCGTTCCCGGCCGTGACCACGCTCAAGCCCGCTTCGGCCACCAAGCCGTTCCCCGGGGTCGAAGCCGACATCGTGGACGAGCAGGGCAACTCGGTGCCGCTGGGCGGCGGCGGCTACCTCGTGCTCAAGCGGCCGTGGCCGGCGATGCTGCGCACCGTGTTCAACGATCCCGACCGTTACGTGGAGACCTACTGGAGCCGGTTCCCGGGCATGTACTTCGCCGGTGACGGCGCCAAGCGCGACACGGACGGCTACTTCTGGCTCCTGGGCCGGGTGGACGACGTCATGAACGTCTCCGGGCACCGCATCAGCACCATGGAGGTGGAGAGCGCCCTGGTGGACCACCAGGCGGTGGCGGAGGCGGCCGTCATCGGCAAGCAGCACGAGGTGAAGGGGCAGGGAATCTGCGCCTTCGTCTCGCTCATCGCCGGCGTCGACAACACGCCAGAGCTGGTGCAGGAGCTGCGCGCCCACGTGGCCAAGAAGATCGGCGCCATCGCGCGGCCGGACGAGCTCTACTACGCGGCCGAGCTGCCCAAGACCCGCAGCGGCAAGATCATGCGCCGGCTGCTGCGCGACATCGCCGACGGCAAGGCCCTCGGCGACACCACGACCCTCGCCGACCCGACGGTGGTCGCGAAACTGAAGGAGCAGTACGAGGACGAGTGAAGCCGGGACAGGCGGGGCGCGAAGGGGCGACGTGGGGGGCGTTCCGGAAATCCGGAGACGGTTGGTACTGACGTTTGACGTTGTACTTCGCACGAACCGAGGCGTTGATCGGTGCTACGTCCGCCCGCCGTCAACGGATTTCCGGAACGCCCCCCACGCCGCCCTCAAACCGTGCGCTTCACTCGAAGAAAACCTGAAGGACATACGAGGGTTTCTCCGCCTCAGCCGAACACCTGGAAGTACATGTCGGAGAGGGACGGCTCCATGACCGCGGCGTCCTGCATTTCCTTTTCGATCGCGGGGCGTAGCGGTTCGTAGAGACGGCTCACTTCCGCCAGCACCTCGGCCTCGTCCATCTTCGTGAGCCGGCCGCCTTCCACCACCACCTCTCCGTTCACCAGCACCGTGTCCACGGAGCTGCCGTTTTCACAGAACACCAGTTGAGTCGTCACATCGTTCAACGGCGTGAACGCGGGCGTGTCACGCTTCAGCAGGACGATGTCGGCGAGGCGGCCGGGCTCCAGCACGCCGCAGTCCAGGCCGAAGGCGCGCGCTCCCCACCGGGTGGTCATGGACAGGGCCTGGCGGGCGGTGATCCAGTGGTTGAAGTCGTGGTCGCGGGTGTTGTGGATCAGGGCGGCCAGGCGCATGGCGTCGAACATGTTCTGGCTGTCGTTGGAGCAGGCGCCGTCGGCGCCCAGGGCGACGCGGCCGCCGGCCGCGAGGAAGGCCGGTATCGGCGCCAGGCCGCTGCCCAGCCGCAGGTTGCTGGCGGGGTTGTGCACCGGCGTCGCGCCCCTTTCCACGATGATCTCCACGTCCTCCGGCTCGATCCACAACGAATGGGCGGTGGACAGGTTGGGCCTGACCACGCCCAGGTCGTCCAGGTGCTTCAGCAGGGTGGTCCCGTAGAGCCTTGGCCCCATGAGCGACTGGGACTTGGTCTCGGCTAGATGGATGTGCAGCGGGAGGCCGCGCTGTTCCGAGATGGCGGCGACGCCCTGAAGCAGCTCATCGGTGCAGCGTTGCACCGCGGAGGGCCCGGGGCAGCAGGTGGTCAAACGGTCGGGGTCGTGCAGTTCGTCGATGAAGGCCTCGATCTCGTTCAGCCAGCCTTGGGTATCCTTGGTTTCCGCGCTGGTCATGCGGCTCACTTCGTCGCTGGTCTCTCCCTTGGGCGCTTCGATGGGGATGGTGGACTCGTAGGAGCGGTCGGTTACGGTGAGCGCCACCACGTGCCGCAGCCCCAGGTCGCGCATGGCGCGAATGGCCTCGCCGGCGCCGGTATAGCGGCTGTTCTGGTTGCCGAAGAAGTGGTCCACGTTGGTCGTGCATCCGGTCTTGAGCATTTCCATGGCCCCCAGCAGGGCGCTGATGTAGAACACTTCATCGCCGCAGGCGCGCAGGGCGGCGCGCCAGTACGCGCGCCAGATCTCCAGCGGCCGCGCGGGCATCAGGCCGCGAAAGATGTTGGCGGGCGAATGGTTGTGGGCGTCGATCAGCCCGGGAATCGCAATGAAGCGGCTTCCGTCGATGACCCGGTCGCCGTCCTGGCGGGGGCAGCCGTCGGCCGGCCCCACGTACTCCAGGCGGTTGCCGTTGATCACCACGGCCCCGTCCTCGATCACCTGGTCTCGATCGTTCATGGTCACGATCAACGCGTGCTCGATCCGTAGTTTCATGGGAACTGCCGCCTCTCGGTTCATGACCCGCCACACTAGAGAGCCTGAATGAAGCCGCGTAGCATCTCGTTGAAGATCTCCGGCTGCTCGCGGAACGAATGGTGCCCCGCGCGGTTGATGATCTGAAGTTGGCAGCGCGGTTCGGTGGCGGCGATCAGGTCGAACAGCGCATAACCCTGTTCCAGCGGCGCCGTCGGGTCGTTGCGGCCCCAGATGATCTGGGTCGGCTTCCCCATGCCGCGGTCGCGGATCCAGGCGAACATCTCCGACTTGTCCTTTGCCAGCCCCGGCAGGAACATCCTGGTCCTGAGTCCCTCATCTTCCATCTTCCGGACGGATTCCTGAAACTTGGGCAGGTTCGCCACCTCCACCGCCGCGTCGAGAAAGGCTTCGTCGATGTGGTGCGGGCTGTAGGAGTAGTGCTCGTAGACCCATTTCTGGCACTCGCGGCCGAGCCGAGGCCGGGGCGCGCCGGCATGCACGACGTCGTTGCGGCCGCGCCCGGGCGCGCAGGTGTTGCTGTCGATAATCGTGCAGGACGCGACCAGATCGGGCTGCTCCAGCGTCACGCGGCAGACCAGATAGCCGCCCCGCGAATGACCCGCGAGATGGACATCGGAGAGCCCCAGTGTGCGGATGAAGGCATTGGCGTGCTGGACCACGGCGTTCATCGTGTAATCGTCGTTCGCGGGGTTGTCGGTGTGACCCTGTCCGAGCTTGTCGAACGCGACGACGTGGAAGTGCCGGGCCAGCGCGTCGAAGTTCCTGTTCCAGACGATGGCGCTCGATGCCGCCTCGTCGGACCCGAAATTTCCGCCATACACCAGGACGAGGGGAGGGCCGGAGCCCGCTTCGAAATAACGTGTGCGGATTCCGTCGACATCCGCCCATTTGGCATCGGTCATAGGCATGGTCATGTCTCCCTGGTGAAAGACGGTGGCCATCGTCAGTTCAGGCTGGAGATGAACCCGTCGACGATCCCGTTGAAACGTTCCGGATGCTCGCGGAACGGAAAGTGCCCGGCCCGGTTGATGATGTGGAAATAGGCCTGCCGTTCGCCGGCGGCGATCATTTCGTAAAGCGGAATGCCCTGTCGCAGGGGCGCGGTGGGGTCGTTGTAACCCCACACCACCTGGGTCGGCCGCTTCATCTTCCGGTCCTGAATCCAGCGCAGGGTCTCCGCCTTCTGACGCGCCAACTCGGGCAGGAAGAGGGCCCCCTTGAGTCCCTCGTCCTCCATCTTCCGGACCGCTTCCCGCGTCTTGGGAAGCCGGCCGACTTCGACCACGGCATCGAGCCAGCCGTCGGTGATGTGGTCGGGGGAGTAGGAGTATTTCTCGTATGTCCAGCGCTGGCACTCGCGGCTGAGCGGCTCGTCGGGCGGCTGGGCATGAACGATCTCGTTGAGCCCGACGCCGGGGCCGAGGGTGCCGGAGTCGACGATGGTGCAGGAGCGAACGAGTTCCGGGAATTCGAGCGTCAGCCGCGTTACCAGGTAGCCCCCCCGCGAATGCCCGACCAGATGGACGTTGGACAGACCGACGGCATCGATGAAGGCCGCGGCGTGATGGACGACCGCGTTTATGGTGTAGTCGTCGTTGATCGGGTTGCCGGTATGGCCCTGTCCGAGCTTGTCCGGCGCTACCACATGATAGTTCGCCGCCAGACCGTCGAAGTTGCGGTCCCAGGCGATCGCGCAGTTCGAACCGTCCGTGGAACCGAAATTTCCGCCATAGAAGAGCACCACGGTCTCGCCCTCGCCGGCCTCGAAATAGCGCGTGTCGACATCGCCCACCTTGGTCCATTTGGGGTCGTTCATCGGCATCTTCAGTCTCCTTTTCCGTCCGTTCCGAACACATGGCAGGCAATCTCGCCCATTCCGCCATAGCCGGGGATCGATTTCAACAGCCCCACCAAACCCGCCCGCGCCCGGTCACATGGCCACCCGGCGCATGCCCAGGCCGAGCAGCAGCACGATGATTCCCAGGATCACGTTGGCCGTCAAGAGACGCGTCCAGGGGTGCCGGCTGTCGCCGGGGTGTTCCAGAAAGTCGTGATAGCGGAACGCCTGGAGCCCGTGGTTGACAGCCATCACCGCCGTCAGAACGGCTTTCACCACGAGCAACAGGAAGGCGCCCGATCCGGGCGTGACCTGCGCGGAGGCTCCCGGAAGGAAAATGCCACCCAGGCCCGACAGCACGGCCAGCGGCGCCACGGCGACGACGACGGCGTTCAAGGCCCGTCCGGCCCGGCGCAGCGTACTCGCCCGCTCGGTTGGCGGCAACGTGCGGCTCGCGGGCAATAGCATACCCAGGAAAAGCACGTTGGCGCCGAGCCAAACGCTGAAGGACATGATGTGGAGCCAGGGTACGAGAGGCTGCAAGTGTGTACTTCCTTCCGATGCGCGTGAACCTCCGAATCCCCGGAGGTTTATATCGGACCGGGCCGGTTGCCGCCAGCGTCCTGTCGCACCGGGTTCCTGTGCCGGCACGGGCCGCTTCTTCCTGGATGCGCGCCTTCTTCCAGCCCTGCCCGGCGCACCGATGGGTACGAGATCCGGCCGTGCCGCCTTGATACGCCAGGGTACTTGTGTTAGCAAAGAGCGAATTCCACGAGGGAGGCTCCTGACTTGCCATGATGCGCTGGTTGCCCGAGAACGTGTCCACTTATGGTGGTCAGATCGACTACCTGTTCTATCTCATCTACTACATCACCGCTGCCGCCCTGATCCTGGTCACGGTCGTGATGGTGGCCTTCCTCATCATGTATCGCCAGAGGGAAGGCAGGAAGGCGGTCTACTCGCATGGCAACACCGCCCTGGAGGTGACCTGGACGGTGGTTCCCGCCGTGATCCTCCTCATGCTCTCCTTCATGAGCATCTCCACTTGGGGGGAGATCAAGATCTACGCCCCGCCCGCCGAGTATGAAGTGAGGGTCGTCGGCAAGCAGTTCAACTGGGACGTGTTCCATCCCGGACCCGACGGCAAGCTCGGCACCAAGGACGACATCAGGATCGAGAACGAACTGCACGTCCCCGTGGACAAGGTCGTGCACGTCCAGCTCCAGGCGTCGGACGTCATCCACAGCTTCTTCGTGCCGCAGTTCCGGGTCAAGCAGGACGCCGTCCCCGGACGCAACATCCTGGTGTGGTTCGAGGTCACCAAGCCCGGGCAATACGAGCTTCCCTGCGCCGAGCTGTGCGGCTTCGGCCACTCGGGCATGCTCGGATGGGTGTTCGCCCACACGCCGGAAGACTACGAGAAATTCCTCAAGGAAAACCAGAATCAGAGTTGAACCCGCCGATTCGCGGACGGCCTCCGGCGAGAGCGCGTCCGCGAAAGCGGAGGAGGAAAATCAAGGATGAGTGAAGCAGCGGCGCACGCCGATCACGCAGCCCACGAGCCAGCGGGCTTCTGGTCACACTATGTCTTCTCGACCGATCACAAGATGATCGGGCGGCAGTTTCTGTTCCTGGGGCTGTTCATGCTGATCATCGGCGGGATTCTCGCCATGCTGATCCGCTGGCAGCTCGCGTGGCCGGAAACCGAGGTGCCGGGGCTCGGCTGGGTGCCGGAGCCCACCATGTACGAAGGGATCATCCCGCCGAGCACCTACAACATGCTGTTCACCATGCACGCCACCATCATGATCTTCTTCGTGGTGATGCCCATCATGGTCGGCGGCTTCGGCAACTTCCTGATCCCCATCATGATCGGCGCCAAGGACATGGCGTTCCCGGTGCTCAACATGCTGTCCTTCTGGGTGGGAGCGGTAGCCGGCGTGCTCATGGTCGCGAGTTTCTTCGTCGTCGGCGGCGCTGCCTCCGGGGGATGGACCTCTTACACTCCGCTCACCGGAGCAGCGGTGTATACAGGGGTCAACTGGGGCATCAACCTGTGGGTCCTGAGCCTGTTCGTGCTGGCCTTCTCCTCGCTCATGGGTTCCATCAACTACATCACGACCCTCATCAACATGCGCGCGCCGGGCATGACCTATTTCCGCCTGCCGCTGTCCATCTGGTCCCTGTTCGTCACCGCGATCCTGCTGCTGCTGGCGCTGCCGGTTCTCACCGCGGCCCTGGGCATGCTGTTTTTCGACCGCGTCTTCGCCACCAACTTCTTCCTGCCCGCGGGCGGCATGCCGCTCCTCTGGCAGCACCTGTTCTGGTTCTTCGGCCATCCCGAGGTCTATATCCTGGTGCTGCCCGCCATGGGCGTGACCTCCGACATCCTTTCGGTGTTCTCGCGCAAGCCCATCTTCGGGTACCGGGCCATGGCCTACTCCATGATCGCCATCGCCTTTCTCTCGTGGATCGTGTGGGGCCACCACATGTTCATCAGCGGCATGAACCCGCTGCTGGGAACCGCCTTCATGCTCACCACCATGGTGATCGCGGTGCCGTCGGCCATCAAGACATTCAACTGGCTGGGCACGCTGTGGGGCGGCTCCATCCGCTTCACGGTGCCCCTGCTGTTCGCCATCGGCTTCGTCTCCAACTTCGTCATCGGCGGCCTGAGCGGCGTCTTCATGGCGTCGACCCCGGTGGACATCTTCATCCACGACACCTACTTCATCGTCGCGCACTTCCACTACGTGGTGGCCGGCATCATCTTCGCCATGTTCGCCGCCATCTACTTCTGGTTCCCGAAGATGTTCGGGCGCATGACCAACCATACCTGGGGGGTGGTGCACTTCATCGGCACCTACGTGTTCTTCAACCTGACCTTCTTCCCCATGCACTTCCTGGGGGTGGGCGGCCACATGCGGCGCATCTACAACCCCCAGCAGTACGAGTACCTGGCGCAGTTCGGGGACATGAACGTGTTCATCACCATCAGCGCGTTCTGTCTCGCCATCTCCCAGATACCGTTCGTGGTGAATTTCCTCTATAGCCTCTTCGCCGGCGAGAAGGCGCCCGACAATCCCTGGGAGGCCAACACGCTGGAGTGGGCGGCACCCTCGCCGCCGCCCCACGGCAACTTCGCGACCGCGCCGCAGGTTTACCGCGGCCCGTATGAGTACAGCGTTCCGAACGCGGACGAAGACTGGCTTCCCCAGCACCGGCCGCTCGGCGCCGCCGCCGCGACGGGTCACTGAGGCGGGATACTGGGATGGCCAACGCCTGGCTCCATCGGTTGGCGCTGACCACCGCCGGGACCACCCTGTTTCTGCTGTTCGTGGGCGCGCTGGTCACGAGCAAGGGCGTGGGCTTGGCCGTGCCGGACTGGCCCACCACCTTCGGACACAACATGTTCCTGTTCCCCTGGGCGGGGATGGTAGGCGGCGTGTTCTACGAGCACAGCCACCGGCTGGTGGCGTCCGGTGTCGGATTCCTCACCCTGGTGCTGGCGGTGTGCCTGTGGCTGAAAGAGCTTCGGGCCTGGGTGCGCTGGCTGGGCATCGCGGCGTTGCTGCTGGTGACGGTTCAGGGCGTTGTCGGCGGGCTTCGGGTGGTGTTGCTGGAACAGGATCTCGCGATCCTTCACGCAGCCCTGGCCCAGGCGTTCTTCGGCCTCATCGTCGCCATGGCGCTGTTCACATCGCGTTCGTGGCGAGGGGTTCGTCCATCATCCGCGACCGGCGGCTCGACGATGTTCCCGTGGTTCTGTCTCTCCGCCGCGCTGCTGATCTATGCGCAGAGCCTGCTGGGAGCGTTTATCCGGCACAACGGCGAAGCCTTGGCGCTTCACGTCGTGATGGCGCTGGTGGTGGCGGTACAGGCCGGTCTGCTCGTGTTGAGGACGCTACAGCTCGGTAAGGATCTGCCGGTGTTCCGGACGCCTGCCATCTGCCTGGGACTGTTCCTGGTGCTGCAACTGGCGCTGGGCGTCGGGTCCTATGCGGTCCGCTTCCTGTCGTTCGGAGCCGACTGGCACTTGAGCCTGATCGTTGCCGTTACCACGGCCCACGTGGTGGTCGGCGCTTTGCTGTTGGCCATGAGCGTGGTGGTGACGTCATGGGCGTTCCGGCTGCTCGGCCCGCCCCGCCTTCCGGTGGTGGCCCCGGCCGTACCCGAGAGGTCCGCGGCGTGACCCCGCGAACCGCGACATACGCCGTCGGCTCGACCCACGGCCGAAAGCTGCTCGACTACGTCGAGCTCACCAAGCCGAGGCTCGTGTTGATGGTCCTGCTGACCACCCTGGTAGGCTTCTACATGGGCTCGGAGCCGGTCCCGCACTACCTCGTGTTGTTGCACACCCTCCTGGGGACCGCCCTTGCGGCAGGCGGGACCCTGGCCCTCAACCAGTCCCTCGAACGGGACCTCGACGCCGCCATGAAGCGCACCCGACACCGGCCGATCCCCGAAGGCAGGGTCCAACCGCTGGAGTGTGTCCTGTTCGGAAGCATTCTGGTGGTTTCCGGGCTGGTGTTGCTGGCGGTAGCCGTCAACGTCCTGAGCGCGCTGCTGACCGCCATTATCTCGGTGACCTACCTGTTCCTCTACACGCCGTTCAAGCAGAAATCATCCCTGTGCAGCCTCATCGGCGCGGTCCCCGGGGCGCTGCCGCCGGTTGTCGGCTGGACCGCGGCGCAGGGCACCCTGGGCCTGGAAGCCGGCATCCTGTTCGGGATTCTCTACCTGTGGCAGATACCCCACAACCTGGCCATCGCCCGGCTCTACCGCGACGACTTCCTGTCCGCCGGCATCCGCTTCCTGCCGGTGGTGGACGTGGAAGGGCGAAGCACCGGCCGGCAAGCGGTGAGCCATTGCTTGGCGTTGCTGGTGGTGAGCCTGATGCCGACCCTCACCGGTTTCGCGGGCGAGATATACTATTTCGCGGCGATCCTGCTGGGGGCCGGGTTTCTGGCCTACGCGGTGCGGCTGGCGGCTCTGAGGTCGGTTACCAGCGCGCGGCACCTGCTGTTCGCGTCGCTGTTCTACCTGCCGCTCTTGCTCGTCGCCATGGCCCTGGACAGGATACCTATCTGATATGAATTCAACAGTGGACAGCCGTAATCGAAGGAGAAACAGCCGCTTGGGATGGGTGATCGGCGCCGTGGCTGTCAGCTACATCCTGGCGACCGTGGTTTTTCTGGTGGTCTATTGAGGGGTCCTGTCCGGGTATGCGGATGAACGGGACGGGGCATTGACGGGAAGCACTGATGGCACGGGAGGCGACCGCGAGGGTCTTGGAGGGCGACGGCGTGGAAACGCCGGCGCCGTCGTCCGCCTTTGGCGGGGGTCCGCCGCCGCCCTCCCGCCCGGAGCCGGTGATCAGCAACGCGAGACTGGGGCTGATGATGTTCATCGGCGCCGAAGTGATGTTCTTCGCCGGGTTGATCGGTGCGTTTCTGGTGTTGCGGCTGAGCAGCGATGTCTGGCCGCCGCCCTCGCAACCGCGCTTGCCGGTATGGATCACGGGTTTCAACACGCTGGTGCTGCTCGCGAGCGGCCTGACCATGCAACGGGCGTCGCTGTCGGCGCGGCTGCGGGACCGGGTGCGGCTGTCCGGCTGGCTCCTCGCAACCGCGGTCCTGGGGGCGCTCTTCCTGTGCATCCAGGGATACGAATGGGTGCGCCTGATCGGCTTCGGTTTGACCATGTGGAGCGGACTGTACGGCTCGACGTTCTACGCCCTCATCGGATTGCACGGACTTCACGTCCTCGGCGCGTTGGCGTGGGTGGGCGTGGTGTGGACCCTCGCGCGGCGGGGACGCTACGCGGAGGGCCATTCCGCGGGGGTCGAGTTGTGCACCATGTACTGGATGTTCGTGGTGGCGCTGTGGCCGGTGCTCTACGGCCTCGTGTACCTGTATTGAGACCGGCGGCGCGCATGAACAAACCTTCGATGGACAGCCGGTTCGTGTTGTGGCCCGCGGCAGCCGCCGGGGCCGTGAGCACGGGCCTGGGGCCGTGGACGCGAGAGGGCCTCGCGGCGGAGACCGAGCGGATGGTGGAGGCCTTCAACTGGACCGTCGTGTTCCTGATGGCGATGCCTTACGCCACCGTGGCAGGCTGCGTGGGCTGGCTCGTCTATCGCTACACGCGCGCGCACCGGGCGCGCGAAGGCAGGCAGGGCGGGCTTCATATCGTAAGAAAAGGAGAATGTTAGATGAGCGAGGCAGCGACGTTACATCGAGAGCCCGCGGAGTCTCCACTCACCCCCGAAAGCTGGGGCAAGCTGGGGATGTGGATCTTCCTCTGCGGCGACGCGATGACCTTCGGGACCCTCATCGTGACCTTCGGCATCATGCGCATAGCGGCGCCCGACTGGCCGGTGCCGGCCGACGTGCTGGGCATCAACCTCACCGCCGCCATGACGTTCCTGCTCATTTGCAGCAGCGTGACCATGGTGCTGGCCTTGTCCGGAATCAAGCGCGGCAACATGCAGGACTTCCGGAAATTCATGCTGCTTACGATCCTCGGAGGCGCCCTGTTCCTGGCGTTGCAGGCCTACGAGTGGAACCATCTCATCCATAAGGGCGTGACGATTTCCGCGAACAAGTACGGCTCGCCGGTGTTCGGCGACACCTTCTACATCATGACAGGGTTCCACGGCATGCACGTGTTCGGCGGCGTCGTCTACCTTGCGGTCATCCTGCTGGGAGGCCTGAGCGGCCGCATCCACCAGGGCAACGCCTCGGTGGTGGAGATCGCCGGTCTCTACTGGCACTTCGTCGACCTCGTGTGGATTCTGATCTTCACCTTCGTCTACCTCTTGTAGGATACGGGAGACCATCCATGGCAGATACAGTAGCCCATAACGAAGCACACGCGGAGCCCAACTACCTTGCCGTATTCGGCTGGCTCTTCGTCCTCACGGTGGTGGAGGTGGGGGTCATCTTCCTGCCGATACCGAAGCTGCTCATCGCCGCCTCGCTCGTGATCCTGGCGGCGGTGAAGGCCTCACTGGTGGCCATCTACTTCATGCACCTCAAGTTCGAGAGGCTCGTGATCTGGTGGATCGCCGTGATCCCCGTGATTCTCTGCGTATTCCTTATCTTCATGCTGATTCCGGAGCTGGCCTGACTTCAAGGCGGCGCGTGAGTCCGGGCCGGGGCCCAATAAGGTCCCGGCCTGGACCCCGGCCAACGCTTCCGTTGTTCTCCGTCACTTCGCTCCCCCACCTGAACGCATTGCTCAACACGGTCAGTGCGATTCTGCTCCTGACCGGCTACTGCTACATCCGGCAGCGCAACGTCGACGCGCACCGGCGGTGCATGCTGGCCGCGCTGGCCTGCTCCGGGCTCTTCCTGACCTCCTACCTCATCTACCACTTCAGCGTGGGGTCGGTCCGTTTCGAGGGGCAAGGCTGGATCCGGATGGTGTATTTCGGGGTGCTGGTGTCCCACACGGTCCTCGCTACGGCCATCGTTCCCCTGGTGGTGATCACGGTCGTGCGGGCGTTGCGGGGAAGGTTCGACAGGCACCGCGTCATCGCGCGCTGGACCCTGCCGCTGTGGCTGTACGTGTCGGTGACCGGCGTCGCCGTCTACTGGATGCTGTACCAGATGAACTTCTAGTCCGAAGTTCCTGGAAAAACAGCCTTCAGAAACGAGTTAAGCGGTTGATATCCAAGGGGAAATGCCTTTTTGGGCGCCCTCATGTGTTCCCATGTATATGGGATGATAGTCCTTGCATTTGCTCGATTTGCGCGCTATCTTCGTTGCCATGTACGTGGAAACCGTCCCCAACCGCAACTCTCCGCCCGCCATCCTCCTCCGCGAAGGCTGGCGCGAAGGCAAGCGCGTGCGCAAACGCACCCTGGCCAACCTCTCCGACTGGCCCCCAGCCAAAATAGAAACCCTGCGCCGGCTGCTCAAGAACCAACCCCTGGTCAGCCCTGAGGAGGCCTTCGACATCGTCCGCTCCAAACCCCACGGCCATATAGCCGCGGTGCTCGGTTCGGTGCGCAAGCTGGGCCTGGACCGTCTGCTTTCCACCGCTCCGTGCGCGGAGCGCGAGAGGGTGCTGGCGCTGATCTGTGCCCGTGTCCTTGCCCCGGTCTCGAAGTTGGCCACCGCCCGAGGGCTTGCCGAGGCCACGGCCAGGGACTCGCTGGCGCAGACCCTGGAGTTGGGGGAGGTCGATGAGGACGATCTGTACGCGGCCATGGACTGGCTGTTGGAGCGGCAGGAGGCCATCGAGAAGCGCCTGGCCAAGAGGCATCTTGGGGACGGCGCCCTGGTGCTCTACGACCTCACCTCGGTCTATCTGGAAGGCCGCTGCTGCCCGCTGGCGCGGCACGGCCATTCCCGCGACGGCAAGCGGGGAAAGCTGCAGATCGAGTTCGGCCTGTTGTGCGACTCAGACGGTCGCCCGGTGGCGGTGGAGGTGTTCGAGGGCGACACGGCCGATCCCATGACCGTGGGGGCGCAGGTGGACAAGCTGCGGCGGCGGTTCGGGCTCTCGAAGGTGGTGTTGGTGGGTGACCGGGGCATGCTCACCGAGGCGCGCATCCGTGAGGAGGTGGCGCCCGCGGGGCTGGACTGGATCAGCGCCCTGCGCTCCTCGGCCATCCGCCGGCTGGTGGAATCCGGGGCGGTGCAGATGTCGTTGTTCGACCAGAGCGATCTTATGGAGGTCCACTCCGAGGACTATCCCGGCGAGCGCCTGATGGTGTGCCGCAATCCGTTGCTTCAGGCCGAGCGGGGGCGCAAGCGCGAGGAGTTGATCCAGGCCACCGAACGCCTGCTGGAGCCCATCGTGGCTGCCACCGGGCGGGAGAAGCGGCCGCTCACGGGCCGGGAGCGCATCGCGCTACGGGTGGGCCGGGTGATCGACAAGTACAAGATGGCCAAGCACTTCCACCTCGACATCACCGACCACTCCTTCCGCTACACCCGAAACCCCGAATCCATCGCCCGAGAGGCCGCCCTCGACGGCCTCTACGTCGTGCGCACCAGCCTGCATGAAAACCAACTGGATGCCCAAAGGACGGTGCACGCCTACAAGAGCCTGAGCCGGGTGGAGCGCGCCTTCCGAAGCTTCAAGACCGTGGACCTCAAGGTCCGGCCGGTTCATCACCGCGCCCCGGACCGGGTGCGCGCCCATGTCCTGTTGTGCATGCTCGCCTACTACGTTGAATGGCACATGCGTCAGCGCCTCGCCCCCCTGCTGTTCGACGACCATGACCCCGCCGGCGCCCAACGATCCTCCATCGTGGCGCCCGCCAAAACATCCCCCGCAGCTCAGAACAAGGCTCGCACCAAACGCACCGAAGACGGCTTGCCCGTCCACAGCTTCCGCTCCTTGCTCGACGATCTCGCCACCATCGTCCAAAACCGCGTCGTCCCAAGGCTCCCCGGCGCCCAGCCCTTCGACCTGCTCACCCGCCCCACTCCTCTGCAACGTCAAGCCTTCAAACTCCTCGACGTACAACTCCAACGTTCCCAGTAACAGCACCTTGATCGCTTCGCTTTAGCCGTTATATCAATGCCTTGGCTCGCCCCCGGGCTGGAACTTCGGTCTAGTGTCCTGTCCGAGTAATCAAATACAACCCCTCTCCCTCTGGGAGAGGGTGGCCGAAGGCCGGGTGAGGGCCTAGCGCCCCGACCGCTCGTCCGGGGACCGGCGGCGGGCCGGCGTCCTGGCCTGCGGGTCGAAGCCGGCGACGGCGCGCACGGCGTCCGCGACACCGGGAGCGGCGGCGATGACGGGGTTGCCCTGCAGCAAGCCGTCGTTGGCGAGGAAATCGTTGGTCCAGCCTCCTGCCTCCTGGACCAGCAGTATCCCGGCCAGACAGTCCCAGGCGTTGATGTGCGCCTCCAGGTAGCCGATCAGACGGCCCGCGCCGACATAGGCCAGCATCAGGGCGCCGGAGCCGTTGCGCTGGTAGATCCCGCCCGCCTCCAACAGGCGGCGGATGCTGTCAACCGCGGTTGCGCCCGAGGTCCGGGTCGAATAGCCGACGCCGACGGTTCCCTGGTTGAGGCCTTCCGCGGCGCTGGCCGCCATCGGCGTCTCGCCGCGGAAGGCGCCGTGGCCGCGGCGCGCCGCGAACAGCTCGTCCGCGTTGGGATCGTATACGACGCCGACCTCGATCCGGTCTTGCAGCACGTAGGCGATGGAAACGCACCAGACCGGCATCTGGTTGATGAAGTTGGTGGTTCCGTCGATGGGGTCGACGACCCAGATGCCGGCGTTCTTGTCATCGATGGCGGCCCCGCCCTCCTCGCCGAGAAAACCGTCCTCGGGAAAGAGCTCTTGAAGACGCGCGCGAATCAGCGCTTCGACGGCGTGATCGGCCTCGCTCACGAAGTCCTGCCGGCCCTTGGCGATGACCTCCAGCCCGTCGGGATTGCGGAAATAGGCCAGCGCGGTGCGGCCCGCTTCGCGTGCGATGTCCTTGGCCGCCCGGAGGCGATGGGCCTGCGCCTGGTCATCCATGCGGGTGTAGCCCGAGGCCCGGCTAGGGGCGGTTCTCCAGCAACGTCAAACCGCGCTCGCGAAACGCGATCCGGACACGGGAGCCCGCCGGGACCGGCGCGTCGAATCGGTAGTCGGCGACAAAGATCTCCCCGAGCCCCGTGTCGAGGGTGTACTCGACGTGACTGCCGACGTAGGTGCTCTTCAGCACCGTTCCGGTGAATCCACTCTCGTCTTCGCTCGTTTCCAGGAGCACCGCTTCCGGCCGGACCGCGATCTTGACCGGACCGACGGGAAGCTCCCGGTGAGGCAGACGAAGCTCCATCCCACCGCCGACGCGGATAGTCGCGTACCCGCCGTCGCGGCTGAGCAGCTCGGCATCCAGAACGTTGGCGTCGCCGATGAAGTCGGCGACGAAGAGGTCGCGGGGGGTCTCGTAGAGCTCGGTGGGCGCGCCTTCCTGCGCGATCTCCGCGTTGCGCATCACGATTATCCGGTCCGACACCGCCAGGGCTTCCTCCTGGTCGTGAGTGACGTAGACCGTCGTCAGGGCGAGGCTCTGCTGCAGCTCCCTGATTTCCTCCCGGACCTGGCGGCGCAGCTTGGCGTCGAGATTGGAGAGGGGCTCGTCGAACAGCAGCACCGTCGGCTCGAGGACCAGGGCGCGGGCGACGGCGACCCGCTGTTGCTGTCCGCCGGACAGCTCGCTCGGCAGGCGCTCTCCGTAACCGGAAAGGCCCACCAGCTTGAGGCCGTCCTCGGCCCGGTCCCGTATCTCCGTCTTGGTGATGCCGCTGACCGAGAGGCCGTAGGAGACGTTCTCGAACACCGTCATGTGGGGAAACAGGGCATAGGACTGGAACACCATGGAGACGTCCCGGGCGCTGGCCGGCAGGCGGGAAACGTCGTCGCCGCCGATGAAGACGTTGCCGGAGGTGGGCATTTCCAGGCCGGCGATGAGGCGGAGGGTCGTCGTTTTGCCGCAGCCGCTCGGTCCCAGCAGGGTCACCAGGTCGCCGGCCTGGACCTCGAAGGAGATCCGGTCGACCGCCACGACCGGTCCGTAGTGCTTGCTCACGCCGTCGAATCGCACCGCGGCGGCCTGTCCTTCGATGTTCATCCCACCGCTCCTCCCGCGCCGAAGGCGACGTTCATGTCCTCTCGGCGGCCGATGCGCCGTTCGCCGACGACCAATTGTATCAGCACGATCACCGCCACCATGACCACTATCAGCACCGAACTGTAGGCGATGGAGAGGCCGTAGTCGCCGTTCTCCACACGGCCGATGATGTAGGACGTGGCCATATCATAGTTGGCGCTGACCAGGAAGATGACCGCGCTGATGGCCGTCATGGCGCGCACGAAGCTGAAGACCAGCGCGGCGATCACCGCCGGACGGAGGAGCGGCAGGACGACCTTGCGCACGGTGGCGAAGGAACTGGCGCCCAGGGTCAACGAGGCCTCGTCGAGGCTCTTGTCGATCTGGGTCATGGCGGCGATGCCGGCGCGGACGCCCACCGGCATGTTCCGGAAGATGAAGCAGATGACCAGTATGATGCCGGTGCCGGTGAGCTCGATGGGCGGCACGTTGAACGCCAGGATGTAGCCCACGCCGATGACGGTGCCGGGTATCGCGAAGCTCAACATGGTGCCGAACTCGAAAGCCTGCTGGCCTGCGAATTTCTGGCGGATCAGCAGATACGCGGTGAGCAGCCCCACCGCCGCGGTCAGGGGGGCGGAGATGAGGGAGATGTAGATGGTCGTCCAGAAGGAGTTCCAGGCCGCGCCCGACCAGACCAGGCCCCCTGTTCCGGTGGTAATGGAAAAGGCGTCGATATAGTGGCGCAGGGTGAGGCTGTGATCCCGGCCCCAAAGCTCCACGAAACCGCCGAACATGATCATGCAGTAGATGACCGCTGTCAGACCGGCCCAGGGCAGGGCCGAGCCGTAGGCCAGCCAGACCACGCGCCGGGGCAGGGGGACATGAAGGCCGGCGTCGCCCTTGCCCGTGACGGTGGCGTAGGACTTGTGTCCCAGCCAGCGATGTTGGGCCCAGAACGCCGTCAGGGTGAAGGCCAGCAGAATGATGGCCAGGACCGCGGCCCGGCCCTGGTCGTTCTGCGCCCCGACGATGGCGAAGAAGATGGATGTCGACAGGACGTCGAAATTGCCCCCCAGGACCAGGGGATTGCCGAAATCGGCGAGGCTCTCGATGAAGCCCACCAGGAAAGCATTGGCTAGGCCCGGACGCATCAACGGCAACGAGACGGTGGTGAAGGTGCGCCAGTTGCCGGCGCGCAGGGTCTGCGAGGCTTCTTCCATCGAAGGGCTCACCCCTTCGACGACTCCGATCAGGACCAGGAAGGCGATGGGCGTGAAGGCCAGGGTCTGGGCCAGCCAGATACCGGGCAGGCCGTAGATGTAGCGTCCCGGCGTCGTGCCGGTGATGGCTTCGATGGCCAGGGTCACCGTGCCCGACGCGCCGAACAGAAGGATGATGGCGAGGCCGATGACGAAGGGCGGGGTGATGATCGGCAGAACGCTCAGGAGGCGCAGCAGCCGCTTGGCGCGGAAGCCGGTGCGGGTCGCCAGCAGGGCGAAGGCCAGTCCAAGAACCGTCGTGCTGGCGGCCACCAGGATCGCCATCAACAGGGAGTTCCAGGCGATGCCGCAGTTGACGTTGGCGGTCAGGCAGCCCACGCCCCAGATGTCGTGGCTGAACAGCTTCTCGACGAAGAGGTAGGGAACGAAGTTGTAGTCGTTGTCCTGGAAGGCGCTGGCCAGGATGCGGACCACCGGGAAGAAGATGAAGGCGGCGACCAGCGCGATGACGAGGGCGATGGAGCCGACCACGAAGCCGTCGCCGTTGATGGCCCCGCGCGCGGCGAGTCCCTGGGCGAACAGAAAGAGAAACGCCGCCGCTACCGACAAGGCGCCGTAGCCCATGCCGAACTGGCGGTCGCCGAGGGGGCCGAACAGCCCCTCCAGAGTGGCGTACTCCCAGCCGCCGATGCCGATCAGGAAGCCCTGACCCAGGAAAAAGACGGCGCCCACGGCACCTGTCGCCAGCAGGACCTTGGAGAAGAGGGGGTCCGTACGCGGGCGCCGCACCACCAGCAGAGGGGCCGCCAGCGGCAGCACCATCGGTGCCAGCCACCAGCGGCCGAAAAGGAGTATTTGTAGGAGGGCCGGGGCCGCATCGGCCCCGGCCGGGTAATCGAACAGCCAGGCGAAGGACCAGAACCCGTCCTCCACGCCGTACCAGGGGAGGAGCGCGAAGCCGCCCCATCCCAAGGCCAGCCAAAGCGCGGCGGGCCGATTCATCGCCTCAACGGGGTCAGACGTTTACCGTGGCAGCGTGGAAACGTCGTCGTCCCATTTCTTCAACAGCCGCCGCCGTTCGGCCGACGATCCGTACTTCTTGAAGTTGTAGTCGATCAACTTGATCTGGCTCAGGTCCGGCGCCTGCGGCGGCGGTGTCGCCTTGGCGTTCGACGGCACCTGGTACGCCTTGGCCTGCGCCGCCATGGTCTGGATCTTCGGATCCAGGGCGAAGTCCACCCACTTCTTGGCGCTTTCCGGATTGCGGCCGCCCTTGATGATGCTCACCGAGCCGATCTCATAGCCGGTGCCCTCGCAGGGCGAGACGATCTTGATGGGGAAGCCCTTGACCGCCTGGGTCACCGCGTCGTGTTGGAAGACGATGCCGATGGTGGTCTCGCCGCGGGCCGACGCCTTGATCGGGGCCGAGCCCGACTTGGTGTACTGGTTGATGTTCTTGTGCAGCCCCTTCATGAACTCGAATCCCTTGTCCTCGCCGAAGACCTGGACGATGGTAGCCAGCGTGGTGTAGGCGGTGCCGGAGGAGTTGGGATTGGCCATCTGGACGTGGCCCTTGTACGCCGGCTTGGTCAGGTCCGCCCAGCATTTCGGTGCCGGCACCTTGTGCTTGGCCGCGAGCTCGCTGTTGTATCCGACGCCAAGAGCACCGGCGTAGATTCCCACCGTCTTGAAGCCGGACTGCTCGGCCTGGCGCCGCGCCCAGTCCTGCAGCTCCGGCAGCCGAGGTGACTTGTACTCCTGGGTCAGCCCTTCCTCGGCGGCCTGCAGGTGCGGATCGCCGGTGCCGCCCCACCACACGTCGCCCTTGGGATTGCGGCGCTCCGCCTTGATCTGGGCGAAGGTCTCGCCGGAGCTCTTGCGGGTCATGGCGACCTTGATGCCGGTGGATTTCTCGAACTCCTTCACTACTGTCCGGTCCAATAATTGAACAAATTCAATTGCTTATGCAACATGTCCTGGGAGGAAGTGTCTTCGGCATCGAAGAACCCCTTGTTTAAGGGGATTTTCTCGAACAAGGTGACGGAGAAGACCTGTAACAATGTGTAGAGGGAAACATCGAGGTCGAGCCGCTTTCTGATGATGGCGACGAGCACG
This sequence comes from uncultured Binatia bacterium (SeqCode), assembly GCA_965204505.1. GTDB lineage: Bacteria > Desulfobacterota > Binatia > UBA9968 > JAJDTQ01 > JAJDTQ01. The sequence goes on along the minus strand of CBDBFB010000003.1, from coordinate 280,350 downwards.
TACACGGAGACGGCAGTCCAGATTTGCACCTTGACGGCGTTCTCCGAGGTGCCGTAAAACTTCCTGATCCGCAGATGTTGCTTGATCCATTTGAAAAACAACTCCACCTGCCAGCGGGCCTTGTACAGTTCGCAGATGACCTTTGGCTGAGGACCAAACAGGTTGGTCAGGAAAAGGAGCGTCTTTGATGTCTCCGGGTCTTTGAATCGAATCCGCCGCAAATAATGAGGATAACGTTTGTGGCTGTAGAAGCCCGACAACTTTACGGTCTGATCGCAGACAATGCCTTGCACACGATCGCTTGGAGCGGAATAGATGCGTCGCAAATCGGCATTGGTTTTGGCTCGGGTGACAAAGAACGCGCCGGCTTCGTGAAGTGCGAAGAGGCGCTTGAAGTCGAGGTAAGCGCGGTCCATCACGTAAATCGCTGCGGGTTCTGGAATCAACAGATCGAGCACTTTGATATCGTGCAGCTTGCCGTCGGAAACATGTATGAAACTCGGGATATTGCCGCGCAGATCGAGCAGCGTATGCATCTTGACCGCTGCTTTGGTGCTTCGAAACGAAGCCCACGGGAACAACGACAGGCACAGGTCGATGGTCGTCGAGTCCAGTGCATAGACGGTGTTGGACAGATCCAGCCCAAGGTCCTCTTGGATGTAAAGTTTGCGGGCTTGTGCAATGAGCCGTTGGGCGAAGTCGGCGTAGATTCTCCAGTCTCTTCGTTCGTTGGCGTCGGCCAACGTAGAGCGCCTGACCGTGGAGCGAATGCCCATGTGGTAGAGCTTGGCCGATTGCGCTGCAAGACAGGCTTCGATGTCTCGCAGACTTTCCCGATAAGCCAACTGAGCGAATGCCAGGATGCGAAAGTGCTCGGCACACGCCAGGGTGCGAACACGACGGTTCCCGCCATAGCGATCGACGATACGAGCGAACGTTGTCCAAGGCAGAAAATCCATCAACTGCGCGAACAGCGTCTTGCCGGTGTACATGGCGTGCCCTCCAGGGATTCCTGCCCTGAAGGTCGCCCAAAAGCGCTGTTGCGTTCAAGTCGGCACCGCAAGAAATCGATAAAAAGTATACCTGATTCACATAGTTACAGCCATCCCTACGTCACTTAACCGGACAGGAGTGGAACTCCTTGACCATGAGCTGGCACCACTCGATCTGCGGGCTGCAATACAGGGTCAATTTGCCGGCGGCCATGGCCGTTCCGGCGGTTGCCGCCACGAAACCCGCAATGGCCAATGCCACCATTGAAATGCGTAGACGTTTCATGATGCTGTCCTCCCTCTTGCGTCCTGGGCGCCACATTCCCCGGGCGCCGATTCCCCGAGCGTCCCTGGCGGCCCGTTCATGTCACCCGATTCTGCGGCGACGTTACCACACTCAAGGCGGTCTTTGTAACATTTTCGAAATGTATTTGGCATATTGGTCGCGTACGCTGACCGGACAGGAAACCAGGGAGTCGACTCATGAAGACCATCGGAATCGTGGGCTGCGGAGCCGTCGGGAAAGGCCTGTTGAAGGCCATCGATTCGGGGGCCGTGGCCGCGGACGCGTGCGTGACCAGCCGTACGGAGAGTTCGTGCAGGGAGTTCCTGGACACCCTGGGCCGGCCGGTGCCTTTTCTCTCTCTCGACGAGCTGATCACCCGTTCCGACATCGTGGTGGAAGCGGCCGGCGGCGCGGTGGTGCCGGATCTCGCGCGCCGCGCGTTCGACGCCGGCAAGGACCTCCTGGTCATCAGCGTAGGCGCCTTGCTGGACCATCCCGAGATTATCGAGCGGGCGCGCGAGACGGGCTGCCGGCTGCTGCTGCCCTCCGGCGCCATCGCCGCACTCGACGGCATCAAGTCGGCCTGCGCGGGGGAAGTGGCCCACGTCACCATCACCACCCGCAAACCGCCGCACGGCCTTGAAGGCGCTCCCTATCTGGTGGAGAACGGCATCTCGCTGGCGGGCCTGGCCGAGCCGAAGGAGATCTTTTCCGGAACCGCTCGGGAAGCCTGCCGGGCCTTTCCCGCCAACGTCAACGTGTCGGCGGCCGTGAGTCTCGCAGGGTTGGGGCCGGACGAGACGCGCATCCGGATTCTGGCAGTGCCGGGCTTGGAGCGGAACTGTCACGAAGTGGAGGCCGAAGGCGAGTTCGGCCGCCTCAACATGCGCATCGAGAACGTCCCCACGGAGAATCCGCGGACCGGGCGCCTGACCGTCCTGTCGATGATCCGCTCCCTTCAGGATGCGCTGGACCCCGTGCGGGTGGGCACCTGATTCGAAGCTGGAACCGGAACGCCATGACCAACGTCGAGACCATCGTCCACATGCTGGAGCAGGCCGGAGTCCGCTGGGTCTTCGGCATCCCCAGCGGCCCGGTGCTGCCGCTGATCGAGGCCCTAGGCCGGAGTCCGGTGGAGTTCGTCCTGACGGCCAACGAGACCTCGGCGGGTTTCATGGCCACCACGGTAGGCCAGCTCACCGGCGTGCCCGGCGCCTGTGCCGCCACGGTGGGGCCCGGCGCCACCAACCTCACCACCGGTGTGGGCTGCGCCTGGCTGGACTCCGCGCCGGTGCTGGCCTTCACCTGCAACGTCTCCAGCCCCTGGCTCCGGCGCAGGATCCAGATGCGCATCGACCACAACACGCTCTTCCAGCCCCTCACCAAGGCCACCTTCGCCCTGGGCGCGGACAACGTGGCGGAAAGGATGGCAGAGGCCTTGGCCCTGGCAACGGCGGAGCCGCCCGGTCCCGTGCATCTCGACCTGCCCGAGGACGTGGGAGTGGCGGTGTCGGCGGACGAAGCGCCGGAGCCCGCTCCCGCGCAGGCGCTGGAGGACGTGACGGAGGAGGCCCGGGCGGCGCTCGCGGAGGCGCTGTCCCGCAGCCGGCGGCCGCTGGTGATTACCGGTCTCACCTTTACGCGGTGCACGGCTGCGGATTCGCTACAGCGCTTCATCGAGAAACACCGCCTGCCGTTCGTGTCCACCCTGCACGCCAAGGGGTGCCTGCCGGAGAGCCATCCCAACTGGGTCGGCGTGATCGGGCGGGCCCGCCGCACCGACGTGCAACGTATCCTCGACCGGGCCGATCTGATCGTCGCGGTCGGCTACGACCCCATCGAGATCAACTACGAGGAGTGGGTGGGCGACACGCCGGTGTTCCACCTGGACACCGCGCCCGCGGAGCCGGACCCGCGCGTCCAATTCGCCTTCAACCGCGGCGGCGATCTCGATCGGGCGTTGCGGGGATGGGAGGACCTGCCGCCGGCGGCCAACGACTGGACGCCGGAGGAGTGGCACGGCCACCGCGACCTGCTGGATCGGGAACTCCGCCCGGAAGGGAGCCGGTTCGCCGCCCATCACGTGCTCGACGTCCTGCGCGCGGCCCTTCCGGCCGACGGCATCCTGGCCTACGACGTGGGTGCCCACACCCACCAGATCGCCACCCAGTGGCGCACCGACCTGCCGCGCACGCTGCTGGCCACCAACGGCTGGTCGTCCATGGGTTTCGGCATGCCCGCCGCCTATGCCGCCAAGATGGTCCACCCGGACAGAGCGGTGGTGGGGGTGGTAGGCGACGGCTGCTTCCAGATGACCGCCGGCGAGCTGGCCGTGGCCCGGCGGCGCAACCTCGCCGTGCCCATCGTCGTCCTCAACGACGGCTGGCTGGGGCTGATGAAAGTGAAGCAGGAACGCAGGGAGTTCCCGCTCTCGGGAGTGGAGTTGGGCCACCGGGTGAACCCTCCCCCGCACTACTTCGGGGTCCCCTGCCGCGGCGCCACCAGCGTCGAGGAGGTCGAGTCCGCCATCCGCTGGGGCCTCGGCCTCGACGGCCCCAGCGTCATCGAGGCCTTCATCGACGTGGAGCCCTACTCCGTCACCGTCTTCGACTGATTCCCATCGATCAAGGGAGCTCTGGAGCCGTGATGGCGCAGAGTCATGAATTGCTGTAGGGTAGGGCGCGTATGGCGACCGAAACCCCCATCCGCAGGAACGTCTTCGTCCTGGCCATTTGCCAGATGCTGTTCGGGTCTTCGCGAACGCTCCTCATCGCCACCACGCCGGTCATTGCCCTGGCCATGGGCTACAAGGCGCTGGCCACCACGCCGGCGGCGCTGGTGATCGTCGGCACCGCCATTGCGACCATGCCGGCCTCGATGTTCATGCGCTTCACCGGACGGCGTGTCGGTTTCATTATTGGTGCCGGCATCGGCGCCCTCTCCGGGGTCATGGTCCTCGTCGCCATCGTCCAGGCGCATTTCTGGCTGTTGTGCCTCGCCGCCTTGACCTACGGCGTCTTCGCCGCCTTCGGGCAGTATTTCCGCTTTGCCGCGGCCGACACGGCACCCCAGGAGTTCAAGAGCACGGCCATCTCCCTGGTGCTGACCGGAGGTGTGGTGGCGGCCTTCGTCGGCCCTTACCTTGCCGCGACGGGGGAAGACTTCCTGGCAACGGGCGCGTTCATGGGTTCCTATGTCTTCCTCATAGGGCTCATGGTGCTCATCGCCCTGGTGCTGATCTTCCTCGATATTCCCAATCTCACCCCGAGCGAGCGCGCCGCCGCCCAGCGTTCCCTGCCCCGGATCATGGCGCAGCCGGTGTTCATTGCCGCCACCCTGGCGGCCACCATGGGGCAGGGGGTCATGAACCTTTTGATGACGGCGATCCCCATCGCCATGATCGAGGCCGATTTCCAGTTCTCCGACACCGCCTTCGTCATAAGCTGGCACAGCTTCGGCATGTTCGCCCCCGGGTTCGTCACGGGTTCCCTGATCAAGCGCTTCGGCGAGGTGCGCATCATCCTCACCGGGGTGGCATTGCAGCTCGTGTGCATCGGGGTGGCGCTTTCGGGCGAGGGCGTGATGGAGTTCTGGCTTTCCATGCTGCTCCTCGGCGTCGGCTGGAACTTCGCGTTCACCGGAGGCACATCGCTGCTTACGACGGCTTACACTCCGGCGGAGCGTAACAAGACCCAGGGGGCCATGAGCTTCATCAACTACGCCTTCGTGGCGGTGGTGTCGCTGTCGTCAGGGGCGCTGCTGCATTTCTTCGGGTGGGAGTGGGTGAACCTTAGCAGCATCCCGCTGCTGGCCATCGCCGTAGTGGCGACCGTGTGGTTCGTGCTCGCCAGACCGCCGGCCGCGCCGGCGCCGGCCTAGTGCTCTTCCTCGCGTGGTGCCCGCCACACGGGGCGACCGCCGGTCGCCCCTACAAGTCATCATCGCGCCTTGCCGAACACACCCTTGTCGTCGCGCGTCGGAACAGATCGGTAATAATCCAGATCTCACCGGGGTCGCAACGCCGCTACAGCACCGCCACCACCTCGATCTGGAACAGCATGTTGCCGCGAACGGGCGACTTGATGGCGTGGCGGGCAGGGCGGTCGTGCTCGTCGGGGAACATCTGGAGCCACGGCTTGTTGATGGCGTCGCGGTATTCCTCCTCTTTCAGGTACACCGTCATCCGCACGATGTCGTCGGGACTCCCGCCCGCCAGCTCCATGAACTTGCGGATGTTTTCGAACAGCACCTCGGCCTGCCTGTCGGGGTCGGCGGACAGTTCCCCGGTGGCGCCGTCACGCCCGGAGATGCCCGAGGAATAGACGATGTTGCCGATCTTCGCTCCCATGGGGATGGGCGCGTTGTGGGGCACGCCCGGTATCTCGATACTCACTCGTTTGGACATCGACGGAATCCTCCCTTGTCGATTCACGAGCCGCCGGTCAGCCGGCGACGGTTTCCGCGGTCTTCGTTCCCCGCGCGGTGATCACGAACAGGACGGCGGCAATCACCATCACCACCAGCGTGCTAAGCCCCAGCGACCAGTTGATGCCGATGTACGCGCCGGCAAAGCCGACGGTTATGCCGCTGAAGGTCCGCAGTCCCTGGGCGGCCATGTTGTAGAGCCCGATCAGGCGGCCTCGCAGGTTCACCGGCGCCTCGAGCTGCACCAGAGTCTGCGCCATGGAGAGGAACGCGAGGTTCAGGATGCCGGCGGTGAACAGGAACAGCAGAGCCAGCACGTAATGGGACGCGGTGGCAAAGGCGATCGTCGCCCCACACCACAAGATGGCCAGCACCATCGCCGTGGAGGCGCGCGCCCTCAGCAGCCCGAGCACTTCCAGCAGCAGGCCGCCGGTCACGGCGCCCGCGCCATTGGCGGCGAACAGCGCCGCGTAGCCGAGGCTCAGATCGCCGGCGCCGAGGGACAGGGCGAAGGCGGGCATCAGGGCCTGAAACGCGTTGCCCACGAAGAAGGCGTAGAAACCCACGAGCAGGATCATGGACAGCAGGACCCGGTTGTGCGAGGCGCCCCACAGCGCCGAAAGCGCATCCGCCCAGGTCCCTTTCGTGCTCTGCCGTCCGGAACCGTGCCCGGTGTAAGGCACCAGCCGGCACCAGATCACCAGCGGCAGGTAGATGACCGCGTTGGCCAACAGTGCCGCCGTCGGTTTCAGCAACAACAGGGCGCCGCCTCCCACCGCGGGGCCGAAGAGTATCCCCAACTGACGCCCGGTGGCCAGCAGCCGGATGCCGCTCTGCAGCGTCTCGGGTCCCACCACGTCGTAGATCATGAGCTGGCGCGCCGGGTTCCACAGGGCGCCCGCCATGCCGTGAAGCATCAACAGGATGACCGAGTGCCACATCTCCAGGCGGCCGGTGTAGAACAGCAAGGCCCAGGCGAGGCTCACCGAGATGAACAGCGCCTGGGACCACTCCATGACCCGGCGGCAGTCGAAGCGGTCCGCCAGCGCGCCGAAGTACCACGAGAGCGTCAGCGCCGGCAGCCAATGGCCGATGACGGCGAAGCCTTGCAGGGTCTCGGAGCGAAACGACTGGTAAACGATCCCATAGCTGATGACGTGCTCGATGTTGTCGGCCATCATCGACAGCATGTTGCCAACGAAGAACAAGGCAAAGTCCCGGTTCCGGAGCGCGGCGAACGCGGGCGGGGCCTGGGCGGGCGAAGGTGAAGGCGTGCTCATACAATGCCGAAGTTGTCGGACATCGGTGTGATACGGTTCAACCTAGACAAGTTGTGGCCCGTTTGACAACCGGGTGATGACGCGAAGCGACAGTGCCATTTCGGGCCAAACCAAGATGTCCGCTTATCGGAAGGCAAGAGGGCACTTTGTAATGCGAGGAAGTCGACGGAGGCCCACGGCTACCGCGTGTCGGTAGAGACGTGATTCTAAGCCTCAAGATCACCTGTCAGGCATTCCACTAGTGAGATGGCTGCGAGCACGGCGGCGGCCGCGAAGCCGATGGTTGCCTTCGTCTCCGGGAAGTCCGACCGATGCTGGCCGAAGTCGCCGACCGATCGCAAGTGGTCCACCAACAGATAGGTGGTCCTGGTGACGTACTTGCTCTGTCGTTGCGTGTGATCCGATCCGGTGGCGAGCCGCAGGATGTGGCACTGCTGGCCAGCCCTCTGAGGCAGCTTGCCTCCATCGTCGGGAAAGTTCACTCCCTTGCCACGCCACTCCTGAAGCCATTCCGCAGGAAGCGTCCGGTCCGGCGGAAGCTCGGCGTTCCAGATGAGGACCAGGGCTCGGTTGGCGATGTTCCTTACCCAAGTAAGGGCCTGTTCCGGTGCGGGTGAGATGTCGCGGATGGCGTTGCTAACGGACGCGTAGAGTTCCCCATCCGAACGTTGTCTCTTTATCTGGGCGAGGCGCAACTCCAGCAAGGATTGAATGTGCGTTTCAAAGGCGGAGGCGGAACCGAAAAGGCGGTTCAGATCGGCGAGGGCTGGCTCTTGGTCCTTCGCGTAGCGCTGCATGAGGCGGCAGGAAGCGCGCAAGCGGTTACTCGACGCGCGGCCCAGTCCTCGCTCCTCCACCGTACGGCGCCGACCCTCGGATAAGTCTGTACAGGGTATGTCACCGGCACTCAACACACCAAGATCGGCGCGCAGTTCGTGATTGCAATCGTCCCACAGCGCGGCGAGGACTTCGCGTGGTCCGTCCAGCATCATTTCGGCAGCCCGGTCAATCTCCGGCTTGGAGAGTTGCTCTCCTCGGTGGTCCTCCCACAGTCTCCGGAGCAATGAGCAGACGAGCACCGGCACGCCTCCTGTCCAGTTGGCGACTTCCTTTCGCGCAGATTCATCGAATTCGCAGCCGGCGTCCCGTAGCGGTTGCAGGAACTCGGACCAGTCGGCCTCGCCGAGAGCGGTGACGCGCACCGGCTCGGGGTCGAATATATTCCAGAAATCGGATGTCTTGGATTCCTCGGTTCTGCACAGTTCCCGTAGCGGACGCCGGCTCCCGGTGACCAGTCTGAGGCTGGGTTTCTGCGCCACCACACGAAGCTGGTCCCACAGATTGCGCGTCAAGCCGGGAGCGGCAAGCACGTAGTCGAAGCCGTCGAGCACGACGAGCATGCGCATACTCTTGTCATCGAGCTCTTCAAAGACGAGGCCAAGCAACTCATGAATTTTCTCGTCTTTGATGTCGATCGAGTCGTACAGATCGGAGCCGACCGCCTGCAATGCTTCCCTGATCGCTGCCGCGAAGCATTGCTTGAACGCGCCGTCCGACTCAGGAGTGTCGTGTCGGAGATCGATGTAGCCGGTGGTCAGGTAGTGGCTCGATCCCGACCGGTGGGCATCCGCAAGGTGGCGCAGCAGGACGGACTTCCCGTAGTGCGCAGGCCCCACCACCGACACGTGATCGGGCGATGGCTTCAGTAAATGGTTCTCGATGCTTCGCATGAGCGATGCCCGCCCCAGCATGGGAGGAGGCTCGGGACCGAACACGCGATAGGGATTGGTTGTCACGGCTGATCCTCTGCTTCGTCCCTGGCCCGGGCGACGAGGTCGTCGAAGTCCACATTCATATGCAGCCACTTGGCCATCAACGGCACGGCCAGCCGATACACGCCCCCGCGCTCGGCGCCATCAAACTTGAGCAACTCCAACTCGCGAAGCTCGTCGATGTCGTCGGCGAGTTCGCCATCTCGGCGAAGAGGCAGTCCATTCTCGTGGAGCTTCATCTGGAGCAGACTGAGGTTGACCGGATCCGATCCTTTCGCCAAACGGTCGCAGAGCGCCAGAAGGAGTCTGCGGCGTGCGCTGCCGGCGTAGTCCCAGAGCGTCCGGAAGTGTTCGTTGTCATACACCATCTCGGTTGCCGCCTGATCGACTGCATCCAGCGTGACTGTCCGGTTGTCCCTCGCGGCCATCTGGTCGAACACCCGGTTGCAGAGTGACTGGATGAGAAACGGATGGCCGGCGCACAACTCCACCACACGGTCGCGAGCGTGTGGAAGGTATTCCAGCCGTCCTGCAACCGGTTCGGTAACAAGGCTCCGGGCGTCGGCTTCCGTCAACGCGCTGATGCCCACACGATAGCCCAGTCCGAACAGCGCTGACCAGTATTCCTCGCGCAGCCGCTTGAGCCGGCGCGAGCCGGTGATGATCGCGCATACACCGGGCTGGTGCTGCAACAGATGGCGGATATTTTCGGGGACCTGCGGACTGGCGATGCCAGCGTCGATACTCTCCTGGAGCTTGTCGAACTCGTCGAGCATGAGCAGCACTTGGCGCGGGCTCGCCGCCTCGACCGCCGCGGAGAGATAGAGCCGGAAAGTCTCGAAGGCGTCGCCGCCGGCGAAGGCTTGTGTCAGCGCGGAGCGAAAGGCCAACTTGAACGGCTTGCCGGGGTCGCGAGCCGGGAGGCCGGGAAACCACGTCTCCACGCCGGCATCGTAGAGGGACCACCCTGTACAGCGGGCAAGCAGCCTGAAGCAATCCACCGTAGCGAGGCTTTCGGTGTCCTGCAGCGAGCAATAGATCGGGACCCAGCCGCTGAGGATGTCTGTTTTTCCGATCTGTCCCAGGATGGAAGTCTTGCCCGTGCGCCGGTTGCCTTCGAGCAGTATCACGTTGGCTTGGTCGCGGCCTCCGAGTTGGCGCTCGATGCGTTGCATGATGTCGTCGCGACCGAAGAACATTTCCCGCCGGTCCACCGGGTTTCCGACGATGTATGGACTGGCGCCCAGATCGCCCCGAACCACTGCCTCGCCGGCCGCTCGCACCAGCAGGGAGACGTCCCTCGCGCCCTGTGCGGGGCTCCCATCGAGGCGGCGCCCGCGCCACGATACGGCAACGGTTAGTGGATGTGCCGCATCCGGGGCCTGGACGGCGAACGCGATGTCCTGCCACTCGCCCTCTGCCAGATAGGAGAACTCGCTCGTTGTGCCCGTTCCATCCGGCGTTCGCACCGTGACGCGCAAGTTGCGCAATGGAACGTCCGAAGCGTTGGTCACTCGAAGCCGGACCTCGCTGGTGACCCCGACGACTATGTCCGCCGGGTCCACGCCTATATCGAGGGTGATGGCGCGCTGCATGGCATGGACCTCCTGTTCCGCGAGTTCCATCATGGCGCGGGTGAACGAGCGCAGGCGTTCGACGGTGCGTCCTTCCGCCGAGCCGAGCGCGCTCAGAGCTTCGTGCAGCCTCGTCAGGGCGAATTGGAGAATGGCCAGCCGTCCTGAGCCGGAAGGAATCGAGACGATATCGTCGAGGGCTGTGGCCGCGCCCTTCGCCGCGTCCAGCCACAAGCCGATCGAGACGTCATCGTCATCGAACGTGACGGTTCGCACCCTCGTAGGCAGGACGATGCCGCGGAGTCCCTTGGCTGCCTCGACAAGCCTGTCCATGCCACCGGAGCCGCCAACGGCTCCTCCGGCCGCCAACTCCGCCGCCAAAGGTGTCTCCAGCCAGGCCGCCACCGGGTGACTTGCCGTCCCGGACAGCATCCGGTAGAGCACGCCAAGCGCGTCTGCACGTGTCCCGGCGAGTTCTGCAAGCATCGCCTCCTGCAGCGGCCTCGGCGGTATCGGGATTTTCAGCGTGCGGAGCACTGGAAGTGACAGGTTGCGAAACGCCGTGCCGGTAGCATGGCCGGACAACCAGTTACGGTAGGCGGGCGACCGCAACAGAGCGGCCAGGAACTGCGGCCTGATCCCCTCGCGAGTGCGGACCAGCGTGGTATTCTCCGCGGCCAGCACGCCAACCGCACCCTTGACATCTTCGATGAAGCCGATCTTGCCAACCGCACCCGCGGTGGTGACCACCAGATCGCCATGGCGGATGAAGTTGCTCTCCTGCACGCGTGCCTTCCCCTTGCTGGTGAGGAACAGGGACGGTGATCGGATTATCCTGCCTTCGTCGATCAGGTCGCCGGCTCGGAGCAGTCCCGCCACGATGTCTCCCCGGTCACGGCGTTCGGTTGTGACGCTGGCATCGTACGGAAGTCCGCGGTACACCTCCGCAACGCGTTCCAGGGGTTCGACCTTCAGTGAAGTTTCCGCCGCCACGAGCCGCTCGATCTCGGCGTCCAGCATCTTGCTGCCCGACCTCTTGGCGACAAGCTCGTGGCTGCGCAGGGCCAACTCACGCACCGGGACTTCCCACACTTCGACGCCGGGAGATACCCTCGCGGACAGTTCGCGGCGATGGGCGATGAGGTCGGAGATATTCCGGAGTAATGCGCCTCGAGACAAACGCATGGCGGGCGCTCCGCTTCCGTCGGACACGATGACGGCAGAGACTTCGTTACTGAACTCGGGTTCGTGGATGAAGCCGTGGTTCCTGCTCCGACCATCGTCACGTCCAGGGGAGCCGTCCGACACGATTGCGTCCCAGGCCATTGGTGAGACGTTCGCAAACCGTACGGCCGAACGTGGCGCGGCACGGGAGAACAGGACCAGGCCCACGGGAATGTCCGTATACGGCTGGAACGCGCCGGCCGGTAAATACACCATGCCGTCCACGCGGTAGTCCGACAGCAGTGCCTTTCTCAGGTCCGATGATTCGGCACGGAACAGCAGCCCCTCCGGCAGCGCGACCACGGCGCGTCCACCCGGGCTCAAGTGTTCCATCGCATGCTTCAGGTACGCGTCCTCCAGCAAGTGTGAGTCGCTCCACGGTGGCGTCGCGAGGATGCAATCGAAGCGGTCTGCCGAGCGATTGCGGGGCATTGTGTCTGCCAAATCGAGTTCGGGGGTATCGATACCGGCCAGCAGCAATCTGCACTGCCCTATCACATACATGAAAGAGTCGGCCGTGACGCCGGAGATTACGATCCGTCGGGCATTCCGGCCCTGCGAGGAGTCAAACGCCGCCGCGCACAAACGGCGTGCCGCCCCGGCCAGAAGTTCGCCTACGCCGAAGTAGGGGTCGTAGATACGCTCACCGGGTGCCGGGTTGGCCATCTCAAGCATGAGGTTGACGACCGCCTCGGGCGTGATGAAGTCAACCCAGTCGTCCGAGTCATCTTGCAGGTCTGGAGCCAGAAGACGCAGCACCTCCTCAAACGCGTCGGCAGCGAATTGGCGGTCTGCGGATGTGCTGAGGTCAAGGGGACGTAACCAGCCGAGGATTCCTCGGTAGATGTCCGCCTTCTCGTCGATGCCCAAGGAGACATAGAACTCGATGTCCGAGGAGAACCTCAGGAGTTCGTGAGCAGCGCAGTCCCGCTGGGAGACGCCTTCGCTCGTTTTCTTCAGGGCTTCGGACAACGCCTCCAAGTGTTGTTCGGGTGGTAGACCCCACGCCGGCAGTTCGAGTTCTCCGTTGCAAGCGTCCCACTTGGCGATGATCAGGGCAGCCAGGAGAGGCAGCACCTTACGGCCATTCAACCGGGAACCTTCGAGCACGGAATCAAGGACTGCCCGGAGGTCGGTGCGCGCCCGGCTTGAGGATGGGCTGTTCCCGCCGGATGCCTGCTGCGGTGTCGGCAAGTCGTTCGCCATCTATCTCTCCCCGGCTTCGATGAAGTGGGGCTCGATGGTCTCGGTGCGGATCTGTGTCTCGATACGTCTCACGGCAATGCCTAGTTCCTGCCGTGGAGCAGCAAGACCCGTGCCATCATCGGTTTACACCGTATTTGCCCAGCTAGTTGGTTACGCACCGGTTAGACCAGATCGGCTTGTCGCCCAAGGCTAGCCAGCGCTTGTTCATAGGCACGGACGGCCCCGATGTAGAACTCTCCAAGCTCCTTGGGAGTGGTGAGTCTTTCCTGGAGCAGGTTTTTTTAGCCCTCCCACCGCACGTTTCGAGCCAGCGGTGTTGGCGGAGTGCATCATCGCCGTGATCGGTGGGTAGAAAGGCGGGGTCCAAGATGCATGTCTCCAGAGGCTGGGCGACTGGTGTGGCATCGACCACCACGCTTTCCTGTGGCGCCCGCAGGTCAGTATGACCGATCCAACTGACCGGGTTTTGGCCACCATCGAAATATAACAGTCTCGGCCTCAAACACAAGTTTTCTTACCTACAGGAAGGTTTGTTCTGGTTGGCGAATCGTGGCCAGGGATTGGTCCCGCACCATGTCCGCAGGAAGGGACGACCCGCGAGAGGACTCACCGTAGCGAGGAGAGGAGCGCAGGGAAAGGAAGCTGGAGAGGGAATTCGGAAGAAAAGAGGGCAGCCCCTGCGGGCTACCCTCTTCCATATTGGCAGGAGCGGGCTGCTTACCGGCGGCCTCGGCGGCCCCTCAGCATGCGTTTCAGCATGCCCTCCGCCTTGGCGAGCTGTTCCGGGGTCAGGACCTCCCGCACGGCCAGCGCGGCGTCCGTCCGTGCCCGCAACAGGTCTCCCCGGAGCTTGGCGACCTCGTCCACCTTGGCGCCGATCGTACCCTTGTCCACGGTCTCCTGCGATACCATCTCCCGGAGCTCGATGTTGGCGACGCGGACGTCCGCACGCAGACCGATTCTCTTCTTGCGCGTGTCGGTGAGAACGCCCTTGATCTTCTGGACCTGTTCATCGGTCAGCTCGAGCTTCTCGGTCATGCGCTTGACCGCACTCCCGCGGCCGCGGCGGCCGTGCCGGCCCTCATGGCCGCGCCGTCCCTGGCGTCCGCGCCAGTGCCGTCTCCCTCGCTCTTCGCCGCCGTCGGCGCGGGCGATGCGGGGACCGTCGCCCCGGCGCCCTTCTCCCTGCTGGCTCCAGGCGACGCCCCCGGAGAGCCCCACCAGGAGCAGGGGCACCATGATCACTGCCATACGTTTACGATTCGTCATTAGCGGTTCTCCTTTTTGCGTGAGTGGTTAGATCCGGATCGTGTTGTCAACGATTAGACGCGGCCCGGTTCCCAGTGTGTCGTCAGTTGCCGTCGCGCAGCGATTCCAGCCGGGAGATCATGCGCTCGCGCTTCTTCCTCCGCCACTCACGGAAGTTGTCGGTACGACGTTCCAGCTTGCGCGCCTGCGCCTCGTCGAGGGCCGGCCTGATCTTGCCGTGGAACTCGATGATGATCCGGTCGGTTTCTTCGAGAGATCGGATCCGCGCCTGGTAGAGGTCTCGGCGGGTCTGGCTCAGCAGCGGACCGATCTCGGCCATCTGTCGGTCGGAGAGGTCGAGTTCCTTCTGCAGCATGCGGATGTACCGGCCGCTCGATCCATGCTTGGAGGCGCGGCGGTGTTCCTTGCCGTCCCTGAAGTCATGCCATGACCGTCCCCACAGGTGCTTCACGGGGTGGACCTGCCCGACCAGGAGGCCTCCCATCAAACCCAGGAGGAACACGCCAACCACTGCGATAAAGGCTTTGCGTTTCATGGAACTCGATCTCCAACCCATGCGATGAGCACGGCGTCGGGTTCGTCCGCGGACAAGGTTTCTTGTTCCGCCCCATTCTCCAGCATGGCCACGGATGCGGGCACCTGCTCCCGGGTCTCCGGCAGCATGTCGCGCCACAGGCCCACGCCGCCCAGAAGCAACACCACCAGCGCGAACGCCGGAGCCAACCGGCGGCTGAACAACAGCAAGGCATCGCTGAGGGATGCGCGCCGGCTCTCCTCCTCGCGGATTCCGGCCATGACCCCGGGCCACGCGGGCCGGCGAGGGGACGGCTCCGGCGCGGCGGCGAAGAAGCGCAGCCAACGCCGCTCCTCATGGAGGAGTTCGCGGCAGGCCGGGCACGACTCGGCATGCTTCCTGTGTGCGTCCGGGATCTTCTCCGTCTGTCCCGCGCCGGCTGTTTCCAGCCATTGCCTGAAATCATCACAGGTCACGAGTCACCTCCCTACCCATCGGCACGGTGAAGGCCACCACCCAGTTCGGATACATGGGGAGCGAGCATTTGCCGCAGGCGTTCACGGGCGCGGGCGTGCCGCGATTTGACCGTGCCCACCGAACATTTCAGGATACCGGCGACCTCCTGGTAGGAGTTCCCCTCCATGTCCTTCAAGGTAACGACGACGCGCAAGCGATCGGGCAGGCCGGCCACGGTCCGGGCCACCAGCAGGGTGACGGGACTATCCGGGCGGCCGTCCTCCCGTTCGTCCTGGAACGGTTCCGCGGAGAGAAGGTCGCGAAGCCCCTGGACCGCTTCCTCCCCGGGTTCCGCGTCGAGGGACACCTTGCCCGATTGTTTCTTGAGTTCGTCCCGGGCGCGGTTGATGGCGATGCGGGTGATCCACGTGCCGAACGTCGCGTCTTCCCGGAACTTGCTCAGCGAGAAGAACGCCTTGACGAAGACCTCCTGGACCACGTCGTCCACGTCTCCGTGATCCGGGCCGAGGAGTCTGCCGACGAGCCGGTGGATGCGCGCCTGGTAGCGCTCGACCAGGAGCCGGTAGGCGTCCGAATCCCCGTCCCGGACCCGTCGCACCACATCTCTCTCCGTATCTTCCAGGGTGAGGGGATACGGCAGAGCTTCCGTCATCCTCAATCGCTTCCCCCGCTCAAACGGACTGCTTCATTCGGTTAGACGGCAACGGGTTCCCGTTTCGGTGGTGTCCTGTCCGGTGAGTTCGCACGATCACCCGCTGAAGGCGGGAAGAACCTCACGGGCGATGCGCCGCATCTGCTCCGGCTGGTCTTTCGAGGCGAGCACGATCTGCATGGTGCGGACCCCGGCGGCCGCAAACTCCTCCAGGCGCTCGATGCACTCACGCGCGGTGCCGCAGATCACCCACCGGTCCACGCTCGCGTCGTCGAAAGGCATGCGGTGGTAGATCTCGAGCATCCCGCGCGCCTCGTCGCGGGCGGTCTGCCGGTCGCGGCCCACGTTGATCCAGCAGTTCATGGCGGGGTGGACGGCGCCCGGCGGCCTGCCGTGCCGCTCGGTGGCACTGGACGAGATTTCCGCATATCGCTCGGCGTACTCCGCCGGACTGATGTGGTTGGTCAGCCAGCCGTCCGCCAGCCGCGCCACCCGGTCGAAAGGCCCGGTATGCTTGCCCGCGTTGGCTTCGACGAAGTGCCCGTAGCGGTAGTTCTCGACCTTCACCGGGTTGTAGTGGCCGGCGGCGATCCAGATGGGCGGATGGGGCTGCTGCACCGGCTTGTACCCCAGCGATACGTCACGATAGTGGTAGTGGCGCCCCTCGAAGTCCACCGAGTCCCGCGTCCACAGCGCCTTCAGCACCTCCAGGCATTCCTCGAAGACCTTGCCCCTTACCCGGCGCGGGAAACCGGCGACCTCGCATTCCTTCGAGAGCAGTTCCGGTGGCCCGGCGCCGGGCCCGACCCCCATGATGGTACGGCCCTTGGAGACGATGTCCAGGGTCGCCCATCCCAGGGCCGTTACCACCGGATTCCTGAGGTGCGGCTGCAGGATCCCGGTGGCCACCCTGATGGACTTGGTACGGGCGGCGATGGCCGTCAGGGTCACGATGGGATCGTAGCGCGGCTTGGCCAGCATGCTGTCGCCCACCCAGATGGAGTGGTAGCCAAGATCTTCGGCTTCCACGGCCAGGTCCAGCAGCCGCTCCATCGAGAAGTCCGGCAGGAATACCGACGCGCGGTTGTTGGCGTATAGCCCGAAGTCCAGGCGTGAAACCATTTCCCGTTCGTCCTGAGCGTAGCGAAGCGAAGTCGAAGGGCCCGGAACCGGCGGCCCATCCTTTTCCGGGGCAGCGCTCGCCCCGTTGCTTTCCTGGTCAGCCCGTGGCGTTGGCCATGGCAACCCGCCGCAGCACCGGACGGGCCAGGCCAGCCACGGCCAGCACCACGCCGATGATGTCGGTCATGGCGCTCGGGGCGATGAGCATGATGGCAGCCGCGAACACGACGATCCGCTCGAGCGCCTCGGTGCGGTCCTTGAGGTCGCCCACCAACGCGTAGGCGTTGAGGATCACCCCGGCAGCCGCCGTAGCCGTGGTCAGGATGATTTCCACGGGATTGCCGCGCATAAGCATCGGTGTGCCGAAGACGAAGGCATAGGGCAGGATGTACACCGGGAGCGATATCAGGCCCGCGAACAGACTGGTGCGCCAGAAATCGCTGCCCGCTACGGTAGCGCCCGCGTAAGCCGCCAGCGCCACGGGCGGCGTGACCATGGACAGCATGCCCGAGAAGAAGATGAACAGGTGGGCGGCCATGGGCCACACGCCGACCTTGATGAGCACCGGCGCCACCATGAGCGCGAGAATGATGTAGGCGATGCTGGTGGGCAGTCCCATGCCCAGGATCATGGAGGCGAACATGGTGAGCAGCAGGATGATCGTGAGATCGCCGCCCGCCATGCCGATCACGAGACCCGAGAAGCGCGTGGCGAGGCCGGTCATCAGGATGGTGCCCATGATGATGCCGACGCAGGCCACCGCGGTGCCCAGGGTCACGAAGTCCCGGCCGGTGCCCTCGAATACGTCGATGCCCTTCTTGAGCGCGGTCCAGGCCCCTCTCGGCGCGGCCGAGGCGAAGCCGCGGCGGTCCCGGAGGAACATGGAGATGGCGGCGATGCCCACGCCCAGCACCCCGATGACGGCCATGGCCCGCAGCACCGCCTGGACCGGCGACATCCGCAACAGCAGCAGCACGATGAGCAGGCCGATGCCGGCGATGAACGTCAGCCCCTGGGGCTCGCGAATCACCTCCCGGATGCTGGTCAGCTCGCTCTTCGGCAAGCCCGTGAGCCCGGAGCGCAGCGCGTAGAAGTATACACCCGCCAGGACGCCGATGAAGTACAGCACCGCGGGAATTAACGCGGCCTTGACGATCTGGAGATAGTCCACCGCCAGGAACTGCATCATCAGGAACGCCGCCGCCCCCATGACCGGCGGCATGAACTGCCCGCCGGTGGACGCCGCCGCCTCCACCGCCCCGGCCACGTGGGGCTGGAAGCCCACGCGCTTCATGAGCGGAATCGTGATGGAGCCCGTCACCATGACGTTGGCCACCGCGCTGCCGCTCACCGATCCCATCATGCCGCTCGAAACCACCGCCATCATCGCCGGGCCGCCGCGGTACCTCCCCACCAGCGAGCGGGTGAACTCCATGATGAACGCGAGCGCGCCGGTGGCTTCCAGCAGCTTGCCGAACATGACGAACAGGAACACGAACTTGAAGGTGATGTAGGTGGCGACGCCGAAGACGCCGTTGCCCGACAGGTAGACGGTGGTGACGATGCGGTCCAGGTCGAAGCCGCCGTGCCCCCCCACCCATCGCGGCAGGTGCTGGCCGTAGAAGACGTAGAGTATGAACACCAGCGCCGTCACCACCAGCGCCCAGCCGACGATGCGGCGGGTGGCCTCGAGCACGACGATGACGCAGATCACCCCCAGCACCAGGTCGGTCTGGGTGACGAGCCCCGACTTGAAGGCGATCTCCTCGTGCTCGATGAAGACGTATCCGAAGGTCGCCAGGCTGAGCGCCAGCCAGAAGAGGTCCACCGCCACCTGGGCGGGCCGCTGGCGTTCCACCGCCTGGGTCAGGAACACCAGGGCGAACAGCACCAGCAGGAACAGGCTGCGTTCCTGAAGCGGCGGCAACGGACTGAAGGCGTTCCAGACGGCGTACGCCGACAGTCCGATGGCCAGCAGCTTTGTGATGGTGCGGCCTACCGCTTCCAGAGCCCCGACTCCTTCCAGTATTTCACGGCGCCCGGATGGAAGGGCACGTTAATGTCCTTGGTGAGCACCGTGGGGTCGGCTTGCGCGTACTGGAAGTAGCGCACCTCGCTCGCCAGGTTGCCCAGGCTTTCGTGGAGGATCTTGGTGACGTTGTAGACCAGCTCCGCGTCGGCGTCGGCCCGGACGTAGAGGTGCGGACCGCCGATGTCCACCGTGTCGATGTCCTTGTCGAAAGTCGGTGTGCCTTTGGAAATGCGGATCCGCGCCATGTAGGGCAGCTCCTTCAAGACCTTCTCCACGGCGTCCGGCTCAGGCCCGAAGTAGGCCGCGCCCTTCTCGGCGTGAAGACGCAACGCTCCGGGGATCGGGCTCAGGCCGGCGACGATGCCCGGCGTCGCCGCGATGATGCCGTCGCCGAGTTGCGTGTAGAGGTCGCTCATGCCCGCGTAGACGGGCTTGATGTCCTTGTAGGTTAAGCCGTGGGCCTTGTAGAGCGGCTTCAGGAACGCGTCCCAGGTGCGGCCGGTGCCCACGCCCACGCGCTTGCCCTTTAGGTCGGTGAACTTCTTCACCGGGCTGTTGGGAAGGGTCATGTACGCGAAGCTGTGCGGATACAGGCCCATGACGGGCGCGAGCGGGTGCTTCTTCTTGAAGCCCATGATCCCGTGGTAGCCCGGGTACCCGTTGTTGGACGATATGACCGCCATGAAGACCTGGTTGCGGTCGATCAGGCGGATGTTCTCGCGGGAACCCTCGGTCACCGCCGCGGTCACCGGGATCTTGAGCTTGTCCTCCAGCAGCTTGGCCACGCCTCCGGCCATGACGTAGAAGGCGCCGCCGATGCTGGCGCCGCCCACCTCCATGCTGGCCGGCAGCTTCTGTGCGCTTGCCGTGGACGCCCACGCCATGGCGGCGATTACGGCTGCCGCCAACAGTGTCTTCAGTCCTGTACGTTTCATGAAGTCACCTCCTGCCGGTTTTCATTCCTGAAACCGCGACAATGGACCGGCCGGTCTTCGAACGGCGGGCGCCGCCGGTCCATTGTCGTTATCATATGATACGAATATTTTTATTATATGATGATTCGGCCTACTTCTTGGGCCAGAGTCCGGCTTCCTTCCAGTAGCGGACGGCTCCGGGATGGTAGGGGACCCCGATCTGGGTCGTCAGCACCGCCGGATTGAGCTCCGCGTACTTGAAATAGCGCACGTCGGCGGCGAGCTGCTTCAGGTTCGTATGAATCAGCTTGATGACTTGGTAGACGAGCTCCTCGTCCGCGTCCGCGCGGACCGTGAGGAGCGGGCCGCCGATGTCGAAGGTCTCCACGGCCTTCTCGAACGTGGGCGTGTTCGCCGGAATGGTCTGCCGCGTCATGTACGGGAACTGCTTGAGCATCTTCTCCACCGCCTGGGGCTCGGGCGGCAGGTAGCGCGCGCCCCTCTCGGCGTGCAGGCGCAGCGCCGCCGGGATCGGGCTCAGCCCGGAGACCATGGTCGGCATGGCCACGATGATGCCGTCGCCGAGCTGGGTGTAGAGGTCGCTCATTCCCGCGTACACGGGCCTGAAGTCCTTCTTGTAGGTGAGGCCGTGGGCCTTCATCAACGGCACCATGAAGGCGTCCCAAGTGCGGCCCGTGCCCACGCCCACGCGCTTCCCCTTGAGGTCGGCGAAGGAGTTGATGGGGCTGCCGGGCAGGGTGTGGAGCGTGAAGGCGTTGGGGTAAAGACCCATCGCCAGGGCCACGGGGTACTTTCTCTTGTACGTCAACACCCCGTGGTAGGCCGGATAGGAGTTGTTCGAGGCAATGACGCCCATGAAGATCTGCTTGCGTTCGATCAGGCGCACGTTCTCACGCGAGCCCTCGGTGACCGCCGCGGTTACGGGAATCTTCAGCTCCTTTTCGAGCAGCTTGGCCACTCCGCCCGCCACCACGTAGAAGGCGCCGCCGATGCTGGCGCCGCCGATCTCCATGCTCGACGGCATCGCCGCGCTTGCCCGCTGCGGCCCCGCCGCCCATGCCATGGCCGCCACCGTGATCGCCACCAGCAACCCCTTGAGTCTCGGACTTCTCATGAAATACCTCCTGAGTTGGTTGATACGCGACGGAACAGCGTCCGGCGGCAGCCGCACAACCGTCCCGATGAATCCGCGTAAAATAGGATGGATCGTTTTGCCAGTCAACCCAAAAGCCAGTGTCCTGTCCGGTTAAATCGCATGACAAGATGCGGAGGATTTCGTTGTCGGCAAGGCGCGATGACTTGTAGGGGCGACCGGCGGTCGCCCTCCGTGGGCGGGCACCACGCGAGGAAGAGCAACGCGGCCGACGGCGAAAAAGACCAATATATCATATAATGATCTCAACTGATTCTCATCATTCCCTCGGGTAGCGGACAAGCGTCGCCATGTCAAGCCCCGCCACGACAGTCCCGAAATAATCCCATATAAGTCAGTTAGTTATCATCGTTTCCGAACGACCCAGGCGCCTGCGTCCTTCGGTCAAGCGGCGCCAGTGGATGACCTCCTGCGCTCCGGCGTGCGACTTCAGTGGGTTGCGTTTCGATTACGGTCCTGATAGCATTTTCTCCGGTTTCGGGTTTCGGTTTCGAAACCGGAGGAGATCGCCCCATGCCCATACGCCAACCCGTCAAGCTCACCAAGCGCGCCGTCGATGCGCTCGCCGTGGAATCGGGCGACACCGTGGTCTGGGACCGGGACCTGCCGGGCTTCGGCATCCGGGTCTATGCCTCGGGCCGCAAGGTCTGGTGCGTGCAGACGCGCGGTGCGGGCGGGGGGCCGAAGCGCTTCGCGCTCGGCCGCTACGGGAGTCTGACGCCGGACGACGCGCGGCGCAAGGCGGCGCTGGCCATCGACCGGATCAAGCAGGGGCTTGAGCCCGAACCTCCGCCAGTGGCATCCGAGCCCACGGTGGCGGACCTTGCGGAGCGCTACATGGAGGCCCACGTCAGGGTGAACTGCCGGCCCGCGACGGTGGAGACGTTCGGGCGCATCCTGCGCCTGTACATCGTGCCGGAGCTGGGGCATCTGCGGCTCCCGGAGGTGGACCGTCCGCAGGTCTCGGAGTTCCACCACAAGCTCAGAGAGAAGCCCTACCGGGCGAACGCGGCTGTGGGGATGCTGGCGAACATGTTCCGTCTGGCGGAAGCCTGGGGGATGACGCCGCCGCGGCGCAATCCGTGCCGGTCGGTGCGCCGCTACAGGGAGGCGCGCCGCGAGCGGTTCCTCACGCCTGGGGAGTACCGGGAGTTGGGGCGGGTGCTGGACGAAGCGGAAGCCGACGGTTCGGTGTTTCCCTCCGCCATACCCGCAATCCGCCTCCTGCTGCTCACGGGCTGCCGCCGGAACGAGATCCTGACGCTCAGGTGGGACGACGTGGACCGCACGGCGCGGGAGCTTCGGCTGAGGGACGGCAAGACGGGATGGCGGAGCGTGCCGCTCACGCCGGCGGTGGAGGCGGTGCTTGAGGGGATACCGAGGACGGAGGACAACCCGTGGGTGATCGCGGGGCGGAAACCGGGAAAGCGTCTCATGGACCTCGATGCGATATGGATGAGGCTCCGCAAGCGGGCGAAGCTCGGCGACGTGCGGCTCCACGACTGCCGTCACTCGTACGCGTCGCGGGCGCTGGCGCTGGGGGAGGGGCTTACGATGATAGGGGCGCTGCTCGGTCATGCGAAGGTTGGGACGACGGCGCGCTATGCGCACCTGGCGCGGGACACGGAGAAGGTCTCGGCGGCCAGGGTCGGGGGCAGCATCGGGGCGGACATCCTGCCGCCGGGCGCGGTCTGAGGGAGGCACGGGTCCATGGCGAAGCTCATCACGGCTACGATCTCGAAGCGCACGGTGGAGGCGCTGGCGGTGGAGAAGGACACGGTCTACTGGGACTCGGAGCTTTCGGGGTTCGGGGTCCGCGCCTATCCGTCGGGGAGCAAGTACTACGTGGTGCAGACCCGCGCGAACGGCAAGGCGGCGAAGCGGGTGACGGTGGGCCGGCACGGGATCGTTACGGCGGAGGAAGCGCGCAGGCGGGCGGCACTGATCATCGCGCGGATCAAGGCGGGTGAGGAGCCGCTGGCGGAGCCGGCGGCGGCCCTGGCCGAGGGACCCACGGTGGGGGAGATTGCGCGCCGATGGCTTGAGGAGCATGTCGAGGTGCGGTGCAAGCCCAGGACGGTGGAGATGTACACGCTGATTGTCCGCAAGCACGTGCTGCCCAGGCTCGGCAGGGTTCCGGCTCTGGCGGTGGATCACAAGCGGGTGAGTGACCTGCACCACTCCATGCGCGGGACGCCGTCGATGGCGAACCGGACGGTGGAGGCGCTGTCGCGCATCTGGAACTCGGCGGAGGACCGGGGGGAGTTGCCGGAGGCGAGCAACCCGTGCCGGCTGTTGGTGAAGAACCGCGAGCGCGGGCGCGAGCGGTTTCTTAGCGAGGAGGAGTTCCGGCGCCTGGGGCGGGCGCTGGCGGAGGCAGAGGCCGGGAGGGAATTGTCGGTCCACGCGGTGGCGGCGATCCGGCTGCTGTTGCTCACGGGGTTGCGGCGGAACGAGGTGCTGACGCTCCGCTGGCGGGACGTGGACCTCGATGCGCGCGAGCTCAAGCTCGAGGACTCCAAGACCGGCGCGCGGGTGGCGCCGCTTTCGCCGGAAGCGGCCCGGGTGCTCGCCGGCATCCCGCGGGTGGAGGGGAACCCGCACGTGATTCCGGGGCAGAAGCCGGGCACGCACCTGCGGAACCTGAACGACCCCTGGGACCGGGTCCGCATGAGCGCGAAGCTCGACGACGTGCGGCTTCACGACTGCCGCCACTCGTTCGCGTCGCGGGCGCTGGCGCTCGGCGAGGGACTGACCATGATCGGGAAGCTCCTGGGTCACACGAAGGTGGAGACCACCGCGCGGTACGCGCACCTGGCGCGGGAGTCGGTGCGCGAGTCCGCCGTCCGCATATCCGACAGCATCGCCGCCGACATCCTCACGGGATACCGAGGGGACGGCGGGGACGAAGCCCCGGCCGGGACGGCGACCTGAGGTCCGAGCCGATGGGCCTTCCCGGGCTGAACCGATCCATAGTCTCATACCTGAAGGTCGCACGTTCAAATCCTGGCCTCGCAACCAGAAAGCCCTCGAAAACACGTCTTCAAGGGCTTTCGTTTTCCGAATTTCGCCGTCAATCGGCCTGTCAACATAGTCAACACGGCCGCCCGCGCGGCGGATTCCAGTCAGAACCGGGAGGCGTCAAGGAATGAGTTAAGGATGGTCTGAATAATCGAGATCGGGCCGACTTGAGGTTCGGGTGACGTGAGGGGAAGGTCCCCATAGTCGTTCGTACTGGGGGAGTTCGACATCCATCGGGGTGTTCAACGTGTAGTTCGAGCTGGAGTCGGGGTCATCGGGGGCAGTCAGGCGTACTGAGGCCTCGGGATCACACTGCATCGACGCAACAAGGCCTTCTTCGCCATCACCAGGTTGCTGAGCGCACAGGCGGTAACCAGGCGATGAGCATTCTTGGCTAGTCCGCGGTAACGCACCTTGGTAAAACCGAACCGGAGCTTCAGAATACCGAACTGGTGTTCCACCTTGGCTCGAACCCGGGACTTGTAGCGGTTGCTGGCGCGCTCCCGTTCGGTGAGCTTCCGATAGCGATGCCCCTTCTCGTGAGTCCAGTCCCGTGCCTCCGGGGCTGCCTTGGCCATTGCCTCCTTCTGACCCGAATACGCCGAATCCCCCACACCCGCCTCTCCTTGCCATGGAGCAACTTCTCCAGCACCCGCGAATCATGGACGTTGGCCGCGGTCGCTTCCACCGAGTGAATCAGCTTGCTCCGGCTGTCCACGCCGATGTGCGCCTTCATCCCGAAGTACCACTGGTTCCCCTTGCGCGTCTGGTGCATCTCCGGGTCCCGCTCCTTCCGGCGGTTCTTCGCCGAACTCGGCGCGTGGATGATCGTCGCATCCACGATGGTCCCTCGGTTCACCGCCATCCCGTGCTCCTTCAGGTACTCATTCACCTGCTCGAACACCTTCTTGCCCAGTCCCTGTTCCTCCAGCAAATGCCGGAACTTGCACACCGTTGTCTCGTCCGGCGCCGGCTCCCGTCCCAGGTCGATCCCCACGAACCGCCGCAACGCCCGCGAGTCGTACAGCGCCTCTTCCACCCCGGGATCCGAAAGATTGAACCAATGCTGCACAAAGTGTATTCGCAGCATCCGCTCCAGACCGATCGGACGACGCCCCGCTCCCTCTGGCTTCGGATAGTACGGTTCGATCACCTCCACCAGCTTCCCCCACGGTACGATTCGCTCCATCTCCTCCAGGAACTTCTCCTTCCGCGTCTTCTTCTGATACTTCTCGAATCCCGCCTCCGATAACGTTCCTTGCCGCATTCCTACCCCCTTCTCCCGTCGTTACCCGTCCCATTCTATCACATTTCTCCCGGGGTCGGCCTGAAGTGATTGATCAGAGGTTCCTTAAACTTGTTGTTGGGAGGAACCGTGGCGTTGACCAGCGTTGACGATAGCGTCCGACAGGAAGGATGCTCATGCCGCTTGTCACGGCCACTCGTTGCGTGTATGGCGCGGGTGGGGAGGTTGCCGGGACGTGACGCGTCGCGCTACGACTTGGTGCTCAACGTCTGCCAGACTACGCAAGGCAACGGTCATGGGCAGCGTCGCTTCCAACCGGAGCAACGTCGGCGGAACCGACTATCAGAAATAGTGCCCATCCTATTTTACAGTACGGACTTTGATAATGTGCAATTCGTCGGTGGTGTCCACTGCGACAGGATAACTCTCGGTCGAAACGCTATCGCCGATCCGCACCTCGGTTTGTTGGGATTGCCCTACATGGGCGCGCAGTCCGTACTGATGACTTGGATCAAGTTCACCAAAATGTAGAACAAATGGTATTCTAGTGGTCGATTTTCCGTCGTGAGCGACGCCAGAGCGCTGGCAACGTCCGATTTCTATGGACGCACCGTCAATTACGCTACAATCTTCTATTACAACCGTAGCTATAGCATCCTTGATTGCTGGATTGTCAGCAGTCAAGACAATTTCGCCGTGCATTAAAGACGAGCAATCTTCTGGTGTGGACCGCAGTTTGCTTATCCTATTCTAGGATTTTATGCTCTGAACTGTCACGCGTTAGGATAAATCGCTGCGATTGCCGCGATATCGCCCTTACTAAGCCCATCTCTTTGTCCGATACGAATTCCCGGTGGTATTGTTGTTATCGTTGGTTTTTTGTTCTTCGAAAACGCGGTCGCTCCATAGTGCATGATGGAGTTGAAGTCGTGTGTTCCTATGTCATCTCCGTCGCTGATGTGCTGATTAAAATTATGCTCTCTCCCTGGAATGATGTTTTCGTAGTGAATCTGGAGATGGTTATCTCTATCCTCCCGGCTCTGTTCGTGCCACAGCCCAAGTGCGTGCCCGATTTCATGGATCACTGAGCCCTTCGAGCACCGTGCCGAAAGCCCAATTTCCTGTTTGCCCCCTCGCATCCCGACACGTGACCAGCATCCCGACGCAGGAAGAAAGACCACATAGTTCGGATGGTCGCCCGCATTTGATATATTCCTGCGCACAAAGCGAACCTTTGTCTTCGCTTCCCAATGCGCAATAGCGTCAGTTATCCGATATTGTTTAGGCAGATTTCGAGCGATCTGATAAGGCATCACAGCGTTTGGCCAACGATAACGAGCACCCGTTATTGCTACACCTTTAGGTGTCGCAGCATCCACAGGCTCTTCTAATGCCGCTTCCAATTCCTCCACTGTACCGAGAACAATACAACCTTCAAAGACGGCAAGACCCTCTACTACTGCATAGGTAACCTCCGTGTCAGGAAAGTTTACCCCGGAGATTACTCCAGTACGAACATCATCACTGGAAAGGAGACCGCAGTTGTCAAACTCGACTTGTTCATCTGAATCGTCATTGTTCGCCATTTGATGCCCTCCAAGTTGTAGAGCAGAAGCGTTTGGGTGCTTCAGTCTACCGTTGCGTCCGCGTCGACAACGTTCCGGGAGACGGCGCCGGAACTCTCGGCCAAGGTTGAAGATGTCTTGTCTACAACCTTTGTGGAAGCACCCTTCACCTGTTCGGCGGCCGGACTCGTCGCCTCCTTGATTCTTTTGGAGACCGATAGAGGTTCTCCCGTGCGTGAATCCTTCATGTTTTCTTACTGACGCGGTCCAGGGTAGTGTTGACCCTGACCGCGTTTTTGCCCGAGGTGTGTTGATCTGCCACTTCCGTGCTCCACGGGGAGTATTATACGCGTGGAGCCGCAAACAGTCAGTCCAAATGTCAACACCAGAAAAGAGGTCTGAGCGCAGGTGCGTGCGGAAGCGCTGGGCGAACAATTACGGCTGACGGAGCTTCCTGCTATTGCCGCAGTTCGCCACCTCCGCCTATCTGAACCTCCACGGCTTCTGGGTCGCCTTGTAACACACCGGCTACGGATCTGCGTATCGCGTGGAACCGAGATTCCACACCATCCTTTCGGTCGTCGCTGTCTCGGGACGCTGTGCGTTGTCGTGCTCAGGTTCGCTCTCCAGGCGCAGCAGACTCCAGAACTTCTTGGGACCGAAGACCTTGACCGGCTCTCCGTTCCAGTCGTGTTCCATTTCCAGCGAGTCCTTGGAGCGGTCCGCGATCACAAGCGCACCGCGGACGGGGAGAGACGTGCCGAGATGTTGGCGAACCCGGCGCACATTGTCGCCCACCTGGCGTAACGCAGCACGAAACCTCCGCTTGCTCAGCCAGCACGCCTTGGTTTCCACTACCCAGACGCTGGCTGGTGTCATCACTACATGATCGACGTTGCCCCGCCCGCCCAGCGCTCCCTTGACGTCGTGCGCGGATGCGCACCCGCGCTGTGCTACGGCGTGTTCGATGAGGTCGCCGACTTGACGCTCCGCAGCCAGCCCGCGACCCCATGTAGCGCCGAGGTGACGGCAGTACAAGTACAGCGCACTCAACCCTACAACCATCAGACCCAGCGTGACCCACGCCGTGAAAATTTCCGGCCACCCGTCGAACACGGCAATGCCCCGGACCATAAATCCCAGTCCGAAACCCGTTAGAGCCATGTAAATCATGCCGATCGAAGCTGCACGCGAGAAGAGTTCTCCCCGCAACCAATCACCGGCCGCATTCTTTCGCCCCGTCTTCTCCATGCTCTCCCCCGTTGACGGTCAGCCTGAACTGCGCCTCCGAACCGCGACAGTCCCTTCTCTTGGCGGAAACACAGGTTGTCAGGAGTCTACCTCGAGTTCTGCGAGGTGAAGGTCGGCGCAAACTCAGTTCGGGTTGGTTGCACCGGATCATGGCCCTGCGCCTCTCCCGGCTCACCACGTGAACCCTTCCAGGCCTACTCCGTCATGCGCTTGAGCGCGCTCAGGGGCTGAACCTTCACCGCCCGCGAAGCGGGCTTCGCGGCCACCGTTATCTCCTGGCCCGTGAAGGGCGAGATCATCTTGCGCGCCTTTGTCGCGGGCTTGCGCACCACCTTGATCTTCAGCAGGCCGGGAAGCGTGAACGTCCCCACCGCGCGTTTCCTGACGTGGCGCTCGATGACTGCTCCGAGCTGGTCGAGCACCGAGGCCACGTCCTTCCTCTGGAGCCCGGTCGATTCTGACAGGGCTTCCAGGATCTGGGCCTTGGTCATGGCCTCCTTGAGCGCCGCGTTCTTGCGGTTTGCGGTTGTCGCCATCTCATTGTCCTTCCGTTGCTTGCGGCCGCTGTAGAAAACGTGTGGAAAGCGGTATCTCAGGGTAACCGGCCGACCGTTGAAATGCGAGTCGTTCCCGCCGAGCCAGGTCCGGGCAGCGGCGATGCGCGGATGCGCACCGCTGAGACAGCCGGCGCGAATGGGCGGGTCGAGGCGCGGCTTCGCCGGTCCCGTTCAGTTTCTCCGTAATCAGGTCTTCTCGTACATGCCCCGGCCAGTGCGCCTGGTCCGTCCTTCCTTCGACCACCGCGAGACCACCTGCCGGAGGTAGTCGCGATTCTTCTCGCCCGCCGTCTCGTGGGCGAGCAGGGAATCCAGCGTGAACCGGTCGGGCAGAGTCGCGAGAACCGCCGTCCAGTCGATCATCGCGCCGCGCGGCCCCCGTTTCAACGCTCCAGCCTCGGGACGGCCGCGCCGGGACTTCTTGCCGGTCTTTCGTCCATCGAGCATGTCGTAGACCAGCTCGTGCCTCCTGATCTCCTCCTGCAACGCGGCGACTCGTCCCGTGGCCGCAGCCAGATCCTTCCTCAACCGGTCGATCTCTCTCTCCACGCTGACTTTCAGGTCCGCAGCCATTTCTCCTCCTCTTTCTCGTATGCCCACACCTCAGCGTCGGCGTAGCGGAGCGCGTCCGCGTCCCGCGCAATCGTTCGTCCTGCCCGCAAGTTCTCCGGGAGAACTCCAGCCTATCCGATTCAGCAAGGAGCGGGCAATCGGGATGCCGAAGGAGCATTGGCGGCCCCTGCCTTGCCGCGCAACCCTGCGATCCGTGCCGTGCGTTCCAACGCATGAAAAGGCGGAGGGGGCCTCCGGCGGGGCGCGGTCGGACGGTCATGGATGACGTCCGTCCGCGCCATTCTCCCGCTACGCTGGCCGCCCGCCGCCTGAGCCCTCGCGTCATCCGTATGGCCGGGCGGCCGACCGCACGCGGGGGCCGGCCGCCCGTCATCCGCGCCCGCTCCCAGCCCGCCGGGGGGTCCGTACAGCCGGAACGCCGCCGGCCGTACCCCCGTGCGGCCACCGGGGGGCCGGGGCGTTTCACACATTGAAGGGAGCATTGCATGACTGCACAGACCCTGCCGGACGAACCGAACTACGCGTTCTGTCCAAGCTACGAGCTCGGCGACGAGCCCCAACAGATCGGCATCGTCTTCGAGGGCATGCCGGGCTACGTGCCGACTTTCCTCATTGCCCTGTCGCTCGCCGATGCCGAGCGGCTGTGCGACCGCCTGAACGCCAGGCTCGGACACTCAAGAGACGCATGGATTGCGCTCGCCGCCCGCTCCATGCGTACCGAGGTCCCGGAGAGCGACAACGGCTCCCGGCACTGAACCGGGCGGGGGCTAGCGGCTCAACCGCAACCTTAGGACGTGCAAACAGGACCATGGCGAGCGGCCGCCCTGGAGGGGCTGTTTTCCGGCTGCAACTCCACCGAAATGGTCTTCGTAACCGGCCGTCCGCAACAAACCCTCCGGCCCGGTTTCGCCGCCGGCCTTCCCGTGAAGTCCTTCGACGCTGGGACGACAACGGCCACGGCCGGATCACGTGCAAGGAAGCGCGCCGCCACGGGGTCGCGCCGGTCCGCGCTCGCCGCGGCGCAATACTGCGGCACTCATGTCCCCTTGTCTGCTTGGGCACGAGGCGCGGGATGTGCGGCGTGGATTTGTATGCGGCGATTCTGCTGGCAATTGTTAGATGGTGTCGTCGGCACGAAGGTTCTGCAGTTCACCACGAAGTAACTTCTGCAGTTCACCACGAAGTAACTTCTCCAGTTCCCGAATGTTGTCATATACAAGGCACTTCTGACCTTTAACATTAAACTTCAGGTGAGCTGTAGCTTGGGTCAGAAGTACTACCGGGACACCACATCCCCATGCGTAGCCGACTTCCAAATAAACATTCGGATTTGCGTCAGTCAGGTCAGCAATGACAAGAGACGACGTGCGGATTCGATTTTGAATCCATTGCAGCACATCACCTACAAACGCTGCAAGGTCTGCTCTCTCGCACACGAAGCCTGCCGCTCGGACTGGCTCTTGAATTCCGTAATGGTAAGTGTCTTCTAATTCGCGCGTAAACGGCATAGCAACGAAGACGTGGGACTTCGCGTCTGCGGCAGGACCTGCGGCACGAAGACGTTCGTCCCTAGCCTCCCGGTTTGTCGTCGAGGTCTTGCGTGGTGGCGTGCCCGGATACAGTTCGTCAAGAATAGGCAATAGTCGTTTTACGCGGCCAGGATTTCGCTCGATGATGGTGATTCTCTCAAGTGATCTCGGCACGTTACCGCTCCCGATTGCGTCAAGGAAACCCGCCATTTCCGCCTCGAATGACTCAATTTCATCTAGACCATAGCCAGCCCCATGAAGTGTCGCAGCTATATGTCGTACCTCCGACGGCGCGGCTGCCAAGGAAGAGAGAACACGGCTCGCGAACTCTCGGATTTCCCGGTATCCGAAATCATAGAGATCAACGACGCCGATAAAGAGAGCGTTCTCCGCCGAGATGGCTGAATCGGTGGGGACCAGCCGAAACCCGCCGATACTCGGCTTCATTCGCGTGTTCTCGATGCCTGCTTGCACGAGGCGCGTGGCAACAAGCTTATCAACGCCGTAGTACTGTTGGGCGTATTTGAGTGCCAAGACATCTGCGTCGATCTCGAGGGCGTCGCCCTCAACGACATCAATAGCTATCTTCTCGTTCATACGAACACCTTTCTGCGGGCTACCAGGAATATCCAGCGCCAGTCAGCGTTCCAAACGACAGTAACGCATTGAAATCAACTGGGATTTCATTCCTTTCGCACAGGCTGCCTGAGTCCGCTCCCGGATTTTGTGGAAGCGTTCCGCAACCGGATTTGCCTGTCTCGCCGTCACATCCTGTCAGCCATGCCGCTCGTACCTCAGCACCTTCGGTTGCGGGTCCCCGATCACCCACCGGACGCGATGCCGCTCCGCCAATTACAGGGCAACAGTCCCGGGTTGGCCACCTCGTCGGTGACTTGCGGGCCGCACCCCGCACGGGCGAACAACTCCGCGTCTCTTGACGTGGTTTACGCCGAAACGCGTCGCGTCGCCAGCGCCCCGGCGCTCGTCGGGCCAGAGCCGTCCGGGGGGCGCGCCCACGAGGCCTCTTGCCATATCGTCGAGCTACCGGCTCCCTGCATCCCGAGGACGTCCTGCCGGCCCGTCCCCGACTCGTGGGTGGGGCAGCGGGCGGGGCATCCTCGTCCGTTTCGGATTGGCAGGAAGGAGGCCGCCATGGCCGAAGCCGGCATCGACAAGCAGCGGCGCCGCAACCTCGACCGCTACCACCAGCGCGCGCAGAGCGCCTCGCACAGGGACTGTGCCCGAAGTGCGGCAAGCGTTCGCCCGCGCGCGAGCACCGCCGATCATGCCCGCACCGCCCGGCGCCGGGCCGAAGGGAAGCCGCCCCGCGATCCCGAGGCCAGGCGCCGGGCCGCCGGGCTGTGCGAAACATGCGCGGCGCATGCGACCGGTGGGGCGACCTACTGCGGCCCCTGTGCTACCGCCCGGAACGAACGGCGGCAGCGCAACCCCCAAGGCGCATCGGGAAGCCGACCGCCGAGCGGCGCGCGAATGGGCTGTGTGTGAAATGCGGCAAGCACCCTCCGACGCCTGGGCGCACTCGGTGCGAGCCCTGCGCCGAGAAGTAGCGTGCCGCCGGCCGGGCCAGAGAGGCGAGGCTGCGGACCGCCGCTATTCCGCGCCGGGATACAGCGGCACTTGACTGCGGCTTTCGAGCCCGGCCCTGGACGCCGGAAGAACGATCGCGGGAGCCGCTTGAACGGCCATCCATATCGCCGTCGAGGCTGACATCCCCATGCCGATCAGGGCGCGACGCCGCTGCGTGCGATCCTGCGGGCGCCCGAGGGCAATCTCAAGGACCGGAGCCTTTCCCTGGAGCCGGGGAAAAGCGTTCGCGGGGCGAACGCCCAGGAGGAGAGGGGGGAGGTGGTCTCCCTCACACATTCCGGGCAAGGCAAGCAGCCAAGGAGGATACGGCCATGTCCGGAATCGATTTCGACATCGAAGAAACCCCGACCGGCAGCGACCTGCTGGCCGAGATCGGGCTCCACCCCGGCGCCATCCAGGACGTCATCGACGAGAACCACGCCATACGCTGTCCCGACCCCCGGGATGCGGCAGGCGGAGATCCTCTCACCGTCACCGCCGCGCTGACGGCCGGAACGGAGTGAGAGGAGGGCCTGGGAGAAGTGAACGGAAGGGATCGGGGAGGGAGGACTCCGGTCCCCAGACACTAGTCAACCATCGTCATTAACCAGGAAGGAGAATTACCATGAGCTTTGGACTGAACCGCGTAGAACTGATCGGCCGCCTCGGCGCCGACGTCACCGTCAATCACCTCTCCAGCGGCGGCCGCGTCGCCAACATGAGCATCGCGACCGACGAATCGTACATCAGCAAGCAGACCGGCGAGCGCGTCGACAAGACCGAGTGGCACCGCGTGGTGACCTTCCAGGAGGGTCTGGTCAACATGCTCGAGAAGCACGCCCGCAAGGGCCGGCTGGTCTACATCGACGGCAAGCTCCAGACCCGGCGCTGGTCCAAGGCCGGCGAGGACGGCGACCGCTACTCCACCGAGATCCTGCTGGTCCCGGGCGGCGGCGTGAAGTTCCTGGACAAGCCCAACGGCAACGGCGCGCCGGCTGCGGCGGACCCGTCGATGGCGGCGGGCGACGCGGCCATGCAGGACGCCGGCACCTCGTCCCAACCCGCAGACCAGGACGACAGCGACATCCCGTTCTGATACTCCTCCGCTTCGTTTCCTCCCACCTTGGGGCTGGCGCTTCGTGCGTCAGCCCCATTTTCTATGCTGTCCGTTCCGAGCAATCATCCTCCGGGCGTCGCGCCTTCGCTTCGCTCGGCCCGCTCGCCCTCCGGCGCCGGGCGTCCTGTCCCGTGAGAAGGAGAACTCGCCATGTACGACCACCCGTCCCCCGCTGGCGTCGTCGCCGCGGCGCTTGCCGTGCGCGCCGAAGAGGTCTGCCAGCGCCACCTTCCCCACGGTCGCCGCCAGGGCCGATACTGGGTCGCGGGCGACATAGACGGCGCCCGCGGCCGGTCCCTCTTCGTCCGCCTGCACGGTCCCGGCATTCATGGGAAGTGGACCGACGCAGCCGTGGGCACCCACGGCGACCTGCTCGACCTCATCCGCCACCGCACGGGTGCGCCGACGCTCCGCGCGGCGCTTGCCGAAGCCCGCGCCTTCCTCGCCCTGCCGGCTTCGCCGGCCGCGGGCGATACAGGCGACTACGACGCCGCCGAAGCGGCGCGGCGGCTTTGGCGGGGATGTCGCGCCGTTGACGGCACCCACGCGGAAGCCTACCTCCGGGCCCGCGGCCTCGCGCGCTGCCGGTTCCCGGCGCTGCGCTTCCATCCGGAGCTTCGCTACCGCGAAGGCTCCGCGGTCCGACGCCTGCCCGCGCTTGTCGCCGCCGTCACCGGCGACGACGGCGCCGTGCAGGGGGTGCACCGCACATGGCTCGATCCGCGCCGTCCGGCCAAGGCCGGCGTCGCCTCCCCCCGGAAGGCCCTCGGCGACATCCGCGGCCGTGCCGTGCGCTTCGGAACGCCCGCCGACCGCGTCGCTCCGCTCCTCGTCGGCGAAGGCATCGAGACCGTGCTGTCTCTTGTCACCGCCGTGCCCGAGATCACCGCGGCAGCCGCGCTCTCCGCCGGCAGTCTCGGCTCCTTCTCCATCCCGCCCGGTTGCTCCCGCCTCGTCATCGCACGCGACAACGACTTCGAGGGCGCATGGGCCGCCGAACGCCTCGCCCGGCGCTGCGCGCGGGCGGGCGTCGCCGCCGCGGTCATCGTTCCGGAAGGCGGCGACTTCAACGATGACCTCGCTTCGCTCGGCGCCGATGTCCTCGCCGCAAGGTTCGGGCCGCTCTTCCGGTTCGCTGGAGCCGGAGAGGAGCGGGCCTGAGCGGGCGAAGTCTTGACGAGAGGAGGGAGAGTATGGACGCCGTCATCAACCTCAGACACGAACCCCGGCTCCGCGACATATTCGAGCACACGGACGTGCACGACAACACCGTCCTCATCGACCGCCGCACCAGGTGGGGCAACATGTTCCGCATCGGGCCCGACGGAACCCGCAACCAGATCGTCGCGCAATACCGCGCCTGTCTCTGGCTCCGCATCCGCTCCGGCATCGTCACGCTCGAAGACCTCGCCGAACTGGACGGCATGTGGCTGGCCTGCTGGTGCGACCCACTGCCCTGTCACGGTCACGTGCTCGCCCGCGCCGCGGCCTGGGCCGCAGCCGCCCTGGCTGCGCGGAGGGGCGAGTGATGGACCGCCTTGTCTTCAAGCGGCTCACCCCGCACGAGTCCCGCATCTACGCCGACGGCGACCACGTCGGCAACGTCTACCGCCACGACGACATCCTCGTGCCCGGCCAGGTGTTCTACGTCGTGCACCTGTTCGACGATCCCCGGGGACCCCGGCGCGTCCACGACCGCGGCCGCATCCGTGACGTCGCTCAATCCCTCCTCGACTCCCACCCCCTGTTCTGAGCCCGTTGAAGGGGGCCTCCTCTCCGTTCCCGTCGGCAACACTTCCGCTGCAACTCCCGGACTATTGGGGCCAGCTTCGGCTCCACCTTCGTTCCGCCTCACCTGATTCCTCCCTTCGCTGCGCCCCCTCCCCCCAGGCCACAGGACACCTCTCCCCTCCCATGGCCCGATCCCCGGTCTCCCTGCCGAGCGAGAACCATCTGTGGCCCGCCAAGCCCTCGGCACCTCCCGGCCTGTTCCTGCCGGGCTCCGCCCGGTTGGCTGCCTCCACCAACGCACCCGGCGGTACTCCACAGTAGGCCCTCCCTCCGTCTTGTCCCATCGTAGCACGGCGTCAACCCCCTCCTTCGTCAGGGGTCCTACGCTTCGCTCCGGCGCTCCCCAGCCCCGGGGCCCCTCCGCCCCGCGTGACTGGCCGTGCTCCAACGGGACAAGACGGAGGGAGTTCCTCCACTGGCGGGCGATACGGGAAAGGAGAAGGCGATGGAAGCAACGAACAGGGTACTCAACGCCAGCCCCGGCGCTGGAGCCGAAGTTCCGAAACACCAGGAGGACAGCATGGAAAGAAACGAAGTCGACAACATTGCAGACCAGGGCGAATCCAGCATGGCGGCATTCTGCGAAAACGCTCAGCTCTTCGGCGCTGCCCCGGGACCCGACGAGTTCGATTCCAGGGACGTCTGGGACGAGGAAGACGCACTCGACGCGGTCCACGCCGCCTTCGAGATCCTCGCGGGCGGCGTCGGCCCCGACGGCACCCAACTCGCGGACGAGCGCGAGAGCCTGCTCTGGGGCTTCGTCAACATGCTCGACGCTTTTATTTGTCAATCTGCGCAGAGTTGCGCGTGAATGGACGGAAGTACTATAAATAAAGGAGTTGAGCTACTTATCCCGAGACGCTGACCGGTCATTCGCACCCCTGTCCGCGCCCCGAGTTCTTCCCTGGTGTTGAACATGGGGTTGAACTTTTTCGCGCGCCGTGCCACCATGGCTCCATGGATACCGCCACCGCAAAACGCACCGCCAGGGTCAAGACCACCTTGACCAAACGCGCCGTCGAGGCCCTCGCGCCCGCCGACCGCCCCTTCATCGCATGGGACGACCGGCTCACCGGCTTCGGAGTCAGGGTCCAGCCCTCGGGGGCCAAGACCTTCGTCGTCAACTACCGCGCGGGAGAAGGCGGACGCAAGGCCCCCAACAAGCGCGTCACCCTCGGACGCTTCGGACGCATCACCCCGGATCAGGCAAGGCGCATGGCCCAGGAGAGCCTGGGCAAGGCCGCCGGGGGTGGAGACCCGGCAGAAGAGCGCGCCGAGGCCCGCAGCATGCCGACCTTGGCCGAGGCCTTCGAGGACTACATGGAGGCCAACCCCAGGCGCAAGCCAAGGACCGTCCAGATCTACCGCCAGAACCTGCGCGTGTGCTTCAGCGACTGGCTGACCCGGTCGCTCGACGCCATCGACCGCCGCGACGTCGAGGCCCGTTTCAATGCCGTCACAGAACGGAACAGTTGGGCCACCGCCAACCAGGCCGTCTCCATGCTGCGCTCCATCTACCGCCGCTCCAGCATCGACCACGAGGGGCTGCGCAACCCGGTGGAGCTCTGGATCGCCGGCGGCGGGCGTCTCAACCGGAAGCGCCGCCGGCGCATCTCCGCGCCTTCGGAAGTGCTGCCGCGCTGGCGCGCGGGAGTGGAAGCGGTGGGGCTCTCCACCGACCACCGGGACATCTTCACCATCGGCGCCTACACCGGCATGCGCCTGGGCGAGGTGGTCGCGCTCCGGTGGGAGCGCATCGACCTCGGCCGGCGCATCCTGCGCGTGGAGGAGACCAAGACCGGGGAGCCGCTGGAGCTTCCGCTCACGCGGCAACTGGCTGCCGTGTTCGGGCGCCGCCGGGAGGAGAGCGGTGAGACGGGGGAGGACGGATGGGTGTTCCCGTCCCGCACGAGCGCGGACGGACACCTGAAGGGCATCGGCCACCATCACGTCGATATCAGCAAGGCGGCGGGGACACGGTTCTGGTTCCACGGGCTGCGCAACGCCTTCATCACCGTGGCCGAGCGCGACCTCATGCTGCCGCGTCCGTTGACCAAGCGGCTCGTCAACCACGCCCGGGACGACGACATCACTGAGGGCTATGCGGCAGACTGGACCGTCGAGCAGCTCCGGGAGCCCGCGCAACGCGTGGCCGACCGCATCGAAACCCTGTTGTCGGGGTCCGGCATGACCGTGCAAGAACCGTCTCCGCGCCGCTATTCCTTTGCTGATATGAAATTCCCCAACCAAGCGTGCGAGTCAGTCCAAAGTTTCGGGATCGCTAAGGACGGCGATTGAGCTAGACGTCCACGGATCGGCACTGACGAGTCGTCCTGTCGCGTCGGAAGCCATGCGGCGACTTTATCACCGTCGCGCGCGTTGCGCGATATGTCCCTGCCGGACAGCTACCCCGCCCGGCTCGGCTGACCGCAGGTCGGGCATAAGCTCAAAGAACGTGTCGCCGCGGTCCTGCATAATCCTCAGATGCGCCACGTCGTACACTTCGCCGGCAACGTGGGTGATCGTCGGGTCGTTGGTGATCGCTGCAATAGCCGCCGCTTCCCATGCCCGCTCGCAAGGCCACGAATGCAGAAGGTGCGCGTGAGGGTTGGCGCACCGGTAGTCTTGAAGGCGGCTGTCCACCGAAACGGCGATGCCGAGCTTGATTCGTTCCGGCATTCTGTCCGGCTCAAGCTGGACAATGTAGAGCATTGAGCGCCCGGCTTCCGGCGCTGCATCGGGCGTCTTGCTGAATCCCCGCCGGTACTCCCGAATCCGGTTTGCGCCGTCTTCGTCAAAAGTCAGCACTTCTTGATTGCGGCACTCAGGGTCGCGCGCCCGCTCCATCGGCACACCAAGACGGATTGCAAGCTTCCGCAGGTGGCTCTTGTCCATGTGGATTTCGCTGGCAAGCGCGCGCAAGGTGATCGTCATGGCTACTCCTTGTCCTGCAATGTGGGGCAAGGATAGCATGGCAAGGCATGGCGGGCAAGGACATCACATCACGCCCCGATACCCCATTGGGTTTCGGGGTTCAACACCCATCGGTCCCAGATGCATTGATGGCCAGCAACTCCTTCAGCGCCTCATCGTCCGAGGTCTCCACGTCCCACCCGTAGGCCGCTGCGACGGCGACATCGAGTGCCGCGTGCGCGTCGACGAGCCATTGCGGTCGTGCATTGTAGAGTGCAGTCAGCGTGCGGGCCTTAAGTTCCTTCGCCGCCGCCTCGTCCCGGGCCACCGGGCGCTTCGGATAGCCTGGCGCCGGCTCGTCCACCCATTCCACCCATTCGGGCGGGTTGAGCCAGCGGTCGCGGAGTTCGACCAGGTGCCGGGCCGCGTCCGCGATGGCGGTAGCGCGCGGGTCGTCTGCATAGTGGGCGGCAGGAATATCCGGCGAGAGCCCGTCCGGGAAGGGGAATGTCTCGAAGGTGGTGGTCGGTGTGTAGCGCGGGCGATCTTCAAGGCTGGTGCCGAGCCGGAGCGACCACGCCTCGTGAAACCGGCTGTGCAGGATGCCGAAGGTCACATCGTCGTCGCGGGCGATGACGATGAGCTGATGGTCCGGGCAGATGCCCGCCTCCAGCCAGACGAACAGCCGGTGCTTGGAAACTGTCGGTGTAGCGATGAAACGGGACAGGCCGTCAAGCGCTCGCCACATGCCCGGACGGGTTTCACCATGCCGCCACCAGAACCGCCGGTGCCGTTCCCGCCGCCTGCCGAGACGCACCGGCTTTACATGTTCAAGAATGTGCGCGAAGGGAGCTTCATACAGCGCGGCGTCGGCCTCTCCCATGTCTTCACCGAAATCCACGATCCACTGGCCTGCCGGGCGTCGGGTCAGGTCCATGCCGTTGACTCTCGGCTTCAGAACATCGGCGTTCGCACGGCCGTTCGGGTTGGCCGGGAGCCGCAGCCACTGCCGAGCCAAGTCGCCGGGGATGTCGAACGGGCCGTTCTTGTAGACCCCCAGGAACGAGACTCCCCCATTTCTGTCCTGTCGCGAAACTCCCGTCAGGTCGATGCCGACTTCGGTAAGGTCGGCATGGATTCGAGTCGTTGCCCCGCCGTTCAGTGAGATGGGAAGGTCCACGTCTTCCGAGGCGAAACACACGAGCGACACCCGCACCGCCGCGCCATCGATCACCCAGGGCTCATCCGACCACGCGTTGAAAATGGTGCCGTCGGAGACGATCCGGTCGAGCACGGGGCGGTTGTTGCCGCCTCGGATCGAGTTCGTGGCGACCAGTCCGGCGCGAGCGACTCTCCCCTGGACCACCAGATCCCCGGCCTTCGCGAACCAATAGCACACGAGATCGGCGGAGCCGGGAACCTTGCCCCTGTAGGTCCGGCGCAGGGTCTCGGTGTACTCGTGCCCCAAACCGCCCCGCATCATCCGATCGCCAAGGAACGGGGGGTTGCCGATCACGACATCGGCGTCGGGCCAGCCCGGTTCCGTGCCGTCCGGCGCGAGGATCGCGTCGCGGCACTCGATGGTCTCCAGCGGCTTCAGGATCGGATCGCGCGACTCCCGGAACCCGTTGCGCCGCATCCACTGGATGTCTCCGATCCAGACCGACACGCGGGCAAGTTCCGCTGCATAGGCGTTGATCTCGATACCCCTGACATTCGCGGGGCCGACCGCCGGAAACGACCGCTCGAGGCCCATCGACTCTCCTTCGAGGT
Source organism: uncultured Binatia bacterium (SeqCode) (assembly GCA_965204505.1). GTDB lineage: Bacteria > Desulfobacterota > Binatia > UBA9968 > JAJDTQ01 > JAJDTQ01. The sequence continues at coordinate 240,514 of CBDBFB010000003.1, read as the reverse complement.
TCACCCGGTGCTCGATGTCCTTGAGCGCATGCAGCGCCAGATAGAGGAAGTTGCCCGACCCGCAGGCCGGATCCAGCACCGTGAAGTCCTGCAACCGTTTGAGGAACGCGTTGAGCAGACGTTGCGAGGCGCGCACCCTCACGGACCCGCTCCGCCGGCGCCTGTACACCGGCCCGGCCCTGTCCTCCCCGGCGATGGCCGCGGCGATCTTCTCCCTCTCGATTGCCCATTCCGCAAGCAGCGGACGGACGATCACCGGCTCGACGATGGCCATGATCTTATCACGGTCGGTGTAGTGCGCCCCGAGCTGCGAACGCTTGTCCGGATCGAGGCCGCGCTCGAACAATGTCCCGAAGATCGACGGGTCGATCTCCGACCAGTCGAGCGCCGCAGCTCTGAGCGCCGTCTCGATCCCCTCCCGGTCCAGCGGCAACGCGGTTTCGTCGTCGAACAGTCCGCCATTGAACCAGGCCACGGACTCGAACCCGACACGGCCTCCGGCGGACATGGCCCTGAACAGGTCACGGGCTAGCTCGGCGAACTCGCCGGGCCGGCGCCGCGCCTGCTCCAGCATCCGCGTGAACATGTTGTCGGGCAGCAGGCCCACATCCTCTGCGAAGAGGCAGAACACCAGCCGGTTGACGAAATGCGCCACCGTCTGCGGATCGTCGCCGCGGTCCCGGAGCGACTGCGCAAGCTCCGCAAATGTCGCCGCCGCGCGCTCCGTCACGGTCTGTCGCGTCTCCCCCGGACGAAGCCGCTCCGGGTCCGACATCGCCCACTTGAGCTTGTCCCGGGTCGCCCCGTCCGCCAGGTCCTCCAGCGTGAACTCGTGCGTCTCGCTCACGCTGTTGGTCCAGTTGGTGCGGATGCGGAACCGCGCCATGTCCGAGACAATCAGCAACGGCGGGTTCTCCAGCGCGAACGCGTATTGCCGCAGCTGGTTGAACGCCGCGTCCAGGTCCGCGCGCCGCCCCTTGTACTCCCAAGCAAAGCAGCCGCGCTTCCACACGTCGGCCCAGCCGTCGCCGCCGCTGTCCTTTCGCGCACCGCGCTCGAAGCAGTACCACTCGCCCGAAGGGTCCGCGTCCGTCGGCGTCAGCTCGCCTACCAACGCGCACAGGTCGTTGAAGTGCGACTGCGACGCCGAGCGTTCCTTGAGCTCGACCACGCGCCACTTGGAGATGAACTCCCCCGGCGTCATTGCGCCCACCGTTGCGGGGACGGCGATGCGGGCCGGCGGCGACGACTGACCGCGCTGGATGACGTCACCTCGTTCATCGAAGCATGACTCCTGGTTGGCATCATGTTCCCTTCACCATGCAGCGGCCTCGTGCCGGTTGCAAACCGCGGCTTCGGGCAGACCTCCGCGTGGAGTGCGGAAGCAATCGCGTCGACGCGGTGATCGCCGGCCGATGCATCGGTCCCGGCAGCCGCATCGAACGTCGTGCTGTGCGAAGTGTGCAAGACTCCCTCGCTCGGTTGCTTCGCACCCGGCGTCATGTTGTGTCTGGCGACCGGAAGGTGATGCGGAACGCTCATGTATTGCGGATCAATCGTTCCGCTCAAACGCCGCGGCGGCTTTGCTGTCGCAGCATGACCTCCGAACGGTTCACCATCATTGCGGATGAACGCCGGTCCGGTTCCGACGGGCTGGCGCCCGTTAAGGATCTCACACCTGCCGCAGTTGACTGCCTGACGTGCCCTATCTGCGACCGTGTGCGCAGTTCGAGCCCCTCATGGCGTTTGCCCCTCGGGAAAAGCGGTGGCGGTTTGGTACACAGCCGTCTGACGAAAAGAACACACGAGCGATTTCATCCGTAGCCTCTTCATCAGAGCTCCTTCCCGGAGTCCTCTTACCCTCTTCGGGTTACTTTCTTTTTTGAGGCAATGATTCCCAAGATAATTCGACTAGTTGACAGATTTTATCTCTTTTCATACCATTGAAGCCCGAGACACAATTTGCGGGCGATTCCGTTGCAGAATCATCGGTAAAGAGAACTACATCGCGATGTCCCGAAGCAACACGAAAACGACCTCGCTCTGATTGCCTGTTTCTCGGTTCCGTGTTGCATCGCGCCACAAGAATGAAGCAGCAACTTGTCAGAAAACAGGAGCTGAAATGAGCGAAGAAAAACTCCGAGTTTTGCTCGTCATGCTGTTTATGACGGTGGCCATAACCTCCTCCGGTTGCCGCAGCAGTGATGTCGGCCTCAATGCCTCGGTGCCAAGTATGCCGCCGCGCGATGGCGTTGACCAAGCTGCCTATCCGACTGCTGCCAACATTCGACAATACAAAGTCGCTGAAGCCGCTCAGAACATCCCGAGAGCCGGCAGCGTCACGCAGTCTTCCGACGCTGATGGCAGTCACGTTACCCTTGACTCCTTCAACGTCGACGTCAGTGCGATCGATGGACAGTTGAGCTACGTTGTGTCCTACAGTGGCGACGAACTACTGAGTACCAAGACCGGAACCGAAGCGACAGGGGTGGCAGCGGTACTCGATCGCCCCGAAGGGACGCATCTGTACGAGCGGGTCGAAGGCGGTGTCGAGTTCTACCGGAGTCTGGAAGAAGTCGACGTCGAGTTCGGCAAACACGGAGCCACACAGACGTCCCTGAACGTGAAACCCGGCGACATCTGGGTCGATGTATACACAGATTTTCAGGCGGAAGGGTCAACGGATGCAGACGCCGACTACCTGGCACGCGGCATTTGGGTCTATGTGCCGGACGACGCGACCAATCTCCACGACTACGAGTACGGCGCGTTTGCCGATGGTAACGATCCGTTCGTCCAGGACAATCTGGCGGGCCTGACGGGAACGGCGACGTATACCGGAGAGGACCGTGCGACGGGATTGTACGCGAACGCGACGGAACAGCAGAATGAGTTCTTCGAGGCAGACGTAACACTCACAGCCAACTTTGGTCACGGCGGCGAGTTGGGATCGATCGAAGGACGCATACACGACATTGAGACAGACGGGGCGACGCTTCCCGGGAATCCAAGACTGATGCTGGGAAGCGCGAATATCGGTGCCTCTCACAGCGGATTCTTCGACGGCGATACGAGTATGGCGTTCGAAGGCAAGTCGTTCACCGGCAAATGGGGTGGCCAGTTCTTCAGCAACGGGGCTTCGTCCGCCGAAACGCCGGGTTCCGTGGCGGGCACGTTCGGCGCCGCCACGGAGAATGGGAGAGAGAGTTTTCTGGGCAGCTTTAACGCGTACCGGCCCACCACTCCACCGCCGATAACGGTGGATTACACAAAGCCATCCCATGATCTCCAAGCGTCGGTAGCTCGAACGAACTGGACGGCCTTCCGCAATGGCCCTGGCACGTCTATCGCATACGGTGATTTTGATGGTGATGGGGATGAGGATGTTTTCTTTTCCCCTTCCACGCTTGCTCAAAGATCCGTCTGTTCGCCTGACGCCTATTGTTTTGCTCGGGCAAATCCCGTTGAGATATGGGAAAATGTTGACAACAACTTTGTCTTGAACACACAAAAGTTTTTCAGTGGAAATGTGCCGGAAGTGTTCAACCCTAGAAAGGCACTGATCGGTGATTTCAACGGAGACGGCAAACCAGATATTTTTCTGGCAACACATGGACCTGCAGCACCACCATTCCCAAGGGAAGAACCCCCGTTTTTGTTTCTTTCAACAGAGAACGGTTTGATTCAAACAGAAGGCCTGGAGGATTTTCGTGGCTTTAATCACGGTGCAGCGTCAGCAGATATCGATCAAGATGACGATCTCGATATTATCGTCATGGATGCCTTCAACGGCCCCTACTTTCTTATCAACGATGGCAACGGTAATTTCGAACGAAACACAACCGTTATCCCGTCTAGGTTGTACGTAGATACTGCTGAACTGGTTGATGTGGACAGCGACGGATTCCCTGACTTGTTGCTTGGCGGACACAGCTTTAGGTCCAACGCCGCTTCGACGGCAATCTCTTCGACGGCAATCTATTGGGGCAACAGTTCCGGAGAATATAGCGATTCCAACAGGACAATCTTACCCGATGCGAATGGAACCGTAGTTGACATCGACGTCGGTGATCTCGACGGCGATGGCAACAAGGATATCGTGGTCAACCGCACAGCCACGGAACGCTATACTGGCCAATATATACAGGTAATCTCCGGACTTGGTAACAGAACGTTCTCGGATGCGACAAGCCAAAACATCGCGTATGCAGCCGACGCGACGGGAAGATGGATTATTTGGCTTCGCCTTATGGACGTAAACGGCGATGGTCATTTGGATATTTTTGTCGACGGGAATCCTAACAAATTCGGATGGACATGGCTGAATGATGGCGCAGGACACATGCGTTTGTCCGATCGTCGCTATACTCCCTTTGTTTTACATCCGGCATTTGTGGTGCCTCGTGGCCTGAATGACGGGCAAATCCGGCAATCAATGCACGAGGTTGTCGGTGCTTCAAATAGGTTCATTCAAGCGAGTATAGCCGACTCCTCAAGTAGGCAACCGGAGTATGGAGTTGTTTCCAATCCGGTGGTCAGCGGTCCGACAGTTGACTCGGTTGATCAAGGAATGAGTTTCGAGTCCCTGCAGAATGGCCTTGACGTCAACTATAGTGGGAGCGCTCGGCACGACCTTGATGTTGTGTTTGGTTACAATAGTGCGGATTCCTTTAGTCACCTAGGTTTTGGTGGTTGGATGGAACACCATGCATACTTTCTCAACATGAGAGAAATCAAACATGGAGGAATAGCGACACTGGATGCTGATGTCTATTCAATTGGCAAGACTACGCGAACTAACCCCGTTAGTGGCGGCGCGGTATGGAAAGGCGTGGCAATCGGTGCCAATGCGAGTGCTGTTGGACGTAGACGAGTAATCATGGGAAATTCAGAGATAACAGTGGACTTTTCGGAGTTTCAAGTTGATGTCCGGTTGTCCAATCTAGAGGATCTTGAGACTAGAGTGTGGTGTTGCCGGGACATCACTTGGGATGACCTCCCTTTGAGCAATGGTGGATTCGGGATGTCAGAGACCGGCAACAGCATTCAGGGACAGTTTTATGGTCCTGGTCACGAGGAAGTGGGCGGCGTGTTCGTGCGTGGTCAGCTCGTTGGCGCGTTTGGTGGGCAGCGTGAATAGCGGGAGGGAAATACGTGAGGTGTGCTCCCACTTTCCTTGGACAATTCGGCGGTCGAGATAAGGTGTATTCGGCAGTGACCGACCGCATCGAAGCCCTGACGAAACCAACCGCGCCCGTGGAGGGCATCCGTCAGTCGGACGGAGCCCAACGCGTGCCGGCCTGACGGCGGCCTCATCCGCACCGTCAGCCTTCCACTGCCGCCTGATTCCCTTACCTGCTGAAAACGACCTCGAAACCCGACGTCGATCTACAAACCGCGGCCACTTCACGGTTTTAACCTTGACGGTGCCGTCACCATCCAACAGTCGATAATGAAAGCGGTTCTAATGCCCGATGTGCTTGACAACGCCCTGCAACTACAAGCGGGGCTAAGAGCTTGGTCTGAGTCGGATCGCTATGTCCAGAATTTCAGACTTCAAAAGGCATTCAGAGACAACTGGGATAGTCGAATTGGAGCCGAGAAATTTGGTGGCGTGTGGTCAATCGGCGAGGCGAGAAAGAACTCGCGCCATCCCGCTAGCACGGAGGCTCTCAATATCCCCCGCGAGGAATGGACGCAGAAAACGGTGACAGTGGAGCATGCGATTCCAGTTACTGTCTTGTTTTCAGCCTTTTGGGATGCAAGAACACCAAATGAGATGCAGGCGGTCATTGATGCCTACGCTGTTGCGGTCGTCACGAAGCAGGAGGACGAGCGTCTAACCGCCCTCGGGTTGAGGAAGGCCATGCCGGTTGGCTGGCGGTTTGGCGATGACCCGCTGGCGCGCTGGAACAAGGCCAACATCGAAGTGTCCATAGTGAGAGTCGACTTAGACAATCACCGCCATTCGCCGACACGCCTGTGAACAGGGCTGTTGAGCCCTTGTTCCCGGTCCGGAAAGCGCGTATCCGGGCCTCATGGACATAAAAACCCCGGGTAAACGTGTGACTGCGGGGAGGCGCGGGCGATGGTAGCGTCGATCGGCGTGATCGCCTCGCCGTCGCAGGGTGTCTCCTACTACGAGAAGGACGGCTACTACGCCAAAGACGATCCCGTGCACAGGGAAGCGAGCGCCTGGGCCGGCAAGGGAGCTGGGGAACTCGGGCTTTCGGGCGCGGTCGATCCCGAGACCTTCAGGGCCGTGCTCGAAGGCAAGGTGCCGGACGGACCGCATCTGGGCAAGAAGGACAAGGACGGGGAGATCCACCACCGGCCGGGACGGGACGTGACACTGTCAGCGCCGAAGTCGGTCTCGCTGATGGCGCTGGTGGGTGGAGACGAGAGGATCGTAGACGCGCACGACAGGGCGGTCGGCAGGACGCTCGCCTGGATCGAGAAGAACGCCGTCGAGACCCGGATGCAGGACCGGGCAACGGGCGCAATGGTCCGGGCCGGCGGCCAGAAGATGGTGGCTGCGACCTTCCGCCACGACACGTCCCGCAACCTGGACCCTCAGCTCCACACTCATGCCGTGATCGCGAACATGGTCCAGGGCACGGATGGGAAGTGGAGGACCATGGCGAACGACGGGCTATACCGGAACAAGATGGCGATGGGAGCGATCTACCGGGCGGAACTGGCGCAGGGTCTCAAGGACCTGGGCTACGGGATCGAGAAGACACATTCGGACGGGCGGTTCGAGATCGCAGGGGTATCGAGGGAGGTGGTGGAGGAGTTCTCGACACGGCGGGCAGAGATCGAGGGGGCGATGCTGGCCCGGAACGAGGGCGTCTCGATGGAAAACCCGAAGCTGGCGGATCGTGCGGCGTTGATGACGCGCGCGAAGAAGCGGGATGTGAACAAGGAGAAACTGCGGCGGTCGTGGGAGCGCCAGGCCTCGGAAATCGGTTTCTCCGCGCTGGAGATACGGGCGAAGGCGAGAGAGATGGAACGGGGGATCCCGGCACCGGATCTGTTCACGGACCGCGGCCAGCCCGCCGCGGCGACCGCAAGCTGGGCGGTGGAGCACCTTTCGGAACGCCAGGCGGTGTTCGGCCACGGGGATCTTCTGGCGGCTGCACTGTCCCGGGAACCGGGCGCGGTCACGACGGAGGCGGCGGAGCGCGCCGTCTCGGAGCTCGAACGCGAGGGCGGACTGTACCCAGCTAGGGGTCTCGACCACGGCAGGCACTGGACCACGGACGCGGCAATTGGGCGCGAGTCCGAGGCCATCGCGCTGATGCACGCCGGCCAGGACTCGGGGAGACCCATCATGCGGCGCTGGATCGCGGAGACGAAGCTCCACGGAGGACGTCTCAACGAGGGACAGAAGGAAGCGGTCAAGATGGTTCTCGCGTCGAAGGACCGGGTGGTGGGAGTGCAGGGCTATGCGGGCACGGGCAAGACGACCATGCTGAAACGTCTGCGGACGCTGGCGGAGAGCCGGGACCACCGGGCGGTGGGCCTTGCGCCTTCGGCCTCGGCGGCGCGCACCCTTGAGCGGGAATCCGGGATCGAGTCGGAGACGCTGCAACGGTTCCTCGCCCGCAATGCGGGAGTCATCGAAGGCCGGGGCACGGTGAAGGGTCTTCGCCAGTTGCGCGCCTCGTTCTCGAAAACGGTGCTGGTAGTGGACGAGAGTTCGCTCGCATCGAGCGAGCAGATGAGGTGTCTCCTCAGGGCCGCGACGACGCTCCGGGTTCCGCGGGTGGTGCTGGTCGGGGACGAGAAGCAGCTCGGGGCGGTGGAGGCGGGCAAGCCATTCGAGCAACTCAGGCGCGCGGGGATGCAGACCGCGGTGATGGACGAGATCCTTCGCCAGCGGGACATGGAGCTCAAGGAAGCGGTGCGGGCGGGCTTGGCCGGTGACGTCAGGACCGCGTTCGAGAAGCTCGGCGACCGGATTGTGCAGGTGGAACGGGAGGACATCGGCGCGGCGGCGGCGGACCGGTGGCTCTCGCTGTCTCCGAAAGAACGCGCGGCGACCGGAGTGATCGCACCGACTCGGGCGCTGCGGGACGAGATCAACACGAGGATCCGCGAAGAACTGATCGCCGAAGGTGCGGTCTCGGGTCCCGCCCGCCGGGGCAGGAAGCTCGTGCGGCGGGGCCTGACCCGGGCGGAGATGGCCCGGGCCTCGAACTACTCGGCGGGAGACACGGTGATCTTCAACCGGCAGTACAAGACTCTGTGGGTGGAGAAGGGAGACGAGTGCAAGGTCGCCCGGGTGGACTACGACCGCAACACGGTCTGGCTGGGCGGCGGTGGTGAAGATCCCGTGGCCTGGCGGCCGTACCAGATTGCCGCCGCCAAGGGCGGAGTGGAGGTCTACAGGAGCGAGGAGATGGAGCTTCGAGCGGGCGACCGGGTCCGGTGGACGCGCAACGATCCGGGCTCGGAACTCGTGAACGGGGAGGCGGCGGTGGTGGAATCCATCGAAAAGGACAGCGTCCGGTTCCGTCTGGGGAACGGAAAGGAAGCCGGACTGGACGAAGATGATCCGCAACTCCGGCACATGGACCGGGCCTGGGCGGCCACGGTTCACTCTTTTCAAGGGAAGACGGTGGACCATATCGTGGCCGCGATGCCCGTCGGCAATCCGAACCTAACGAACCAGAGAGCCTTCTACGTGTCCATCAGCCGGGCCCGGGACCATGCCGATCTGGTCACCGACGATGCCCGCAAGCTCTCCGAACAGCTAGAGAGAGCGACGGGAGAGCGGATCTCGGCACTCGATGGAGTCGTCAGGGAGGCTGCGCACGAGCCGGAGTTGAGTCTCGAACCGCCTGAGGAGCGGGACGCGGGTCACACGGATCGCATGGAACGCGAGTACGAACCCGAGCTTCAGCCGGACGCGGGGCATGAACCGTTGCATGACCTCGACTGGGAGGACGATCTGAAATCGCCGGAAAGGAGCGCCGGACTGGACGCGGACGGTCTCGAATACTGGGACATGGACCGGGAAACCGAACCCCAGGAGGACCGCTCGCGTGGGCCGGAACCCGAGCCCGTCCAGGAAACGACGCTCGATCCGGAAGAAAAGGAGATCGACATGGACCTCGAAATGTAGACACCCTCCCTCCTTTCGGCCGGCCCCGAGGCCGTCGCCGGCGAGAGAAACCTGTCGCCGGACCGATCCGAAGACCCCGGTATCGCACACCGGACCGGGCGCAGGCATTCCACCGCCCCTCCCGCTCCCGGGCCGGGCGGCCCACCGCCGTTCATTCCCGCGCGCAGCCTGTCGTTCGTCTGCTCGTTTGGATTCCCCAGGGAACCGCGATCCTGGCAGCGGATTCTCTCGAGTAACTACGCTGCTGCCGGTGCGCCGTTGGGCATTTCTTCGTTGACGGCGGCCTGGACAAGCCGGTAGCCGAGAGTCCGGGCCTTTCGGTTGAGGTTGGCGAAGGTGCGATCGATGCGCCGCTTCTCATAGGCGTCCATGCCCTTCTCGACGTATTCCTCGCCCCGCGTCACCATCAGGTAGATGAGGCAGGCGAGCTCGCGCGCGGTTGCGGTGATGGCGACGGCCGCGTCCTTGCGGGCGAGACGGGCGCGGTGTTTGGCGCCGATGAAGGTCTGGCTCCTTCGCGCTCCCAAGGCGGCCATCCGAAGCGCCTGCGCGACCGGGTTGACCACCTTGGGCGCCCGGCCCGGCAATGGCTTGCCGCCGCTGATCCGGGTCCCCGGCGCCACCCCCAGCCAGGAGCAGAAGTGCTGGGCGGAAGGGAAGGCGGAGAAGTCCGGGCCGATCTCCGAGGCGATGGTCAGGACGGTTCCGGTGCCGACGGTCGGGATCGCGGTGAGGTCGACGCCCATCAGCTCGTGCAGGGCCATGGTCAAGGCCCTGTCGCCGGCCGCAGACTTCTTGCCTCCGGTGCGCGACAGCGTCTTCCAGCCTTCGCCGGACGATCCGTCACCAGAGCCTTCGTCCCCGGATGAGCTGCCGCCTGGCGGCGTCAGGCGCTCGATCTGCGCCGCGATCTGTCCCTCGCAGGCCTCGATCTGCTGTTCGAGGAAGTCGTAGCGCTGCATGGCCTGCTCCAGCGCGAACAGGTGCTCCTCGCGCCAGGTGCCCTCCAGGCTTGCGGCGATCATCTCAACGCTGGCCTTGACCCGCCAGTTCCGGAACGACGCCAGACGCCGCGGGTCGCGCTCGCCGCCGATGATCGCCCGCAGGATCTTCTGTCCGGTCTCGCCCATGATGTCGGCCAGCACCGAGTCCAGCCGGACGTTCATCTCGGTCAGCGCCTTCTGCATGTGCTGCACGCAACGCGCGCGGTCCTCGATCAGCCGCTTCGCCTGCCGCACGTAGGAGCGGAGCGGGCACACCGCATCCCCGGGACGGAAGGCGCCCCGCAGAAGCCCGTAGGACAGCAGCTGCCAGATCCACTGGCAATCGAGCACGTCGCTCTTGCGCCCGGCGATCTGCTTCGTCATCCGCGGCGGCACCAGCAACACCTCGAAGCCCGCGCGCTCCAGCACCTCGTACACCGGGATCCAGTACACCGAGGTCGATTCCATCGCCACCTTCTTCACCCCGCACGACCCCAGCCAGGCCGCCATCGCCTTCAGGTCCCGTGTGAAGGCGTCGAACGACCGGACCGGCTCCGCACAGCGCTCCGGATCCACCGCCACAAAGTGACGGTCCTTGCCGATGTCGATCCCCGCGCAGTCCGGGTTCACCACCTTCAGACGCTCCGTCCTCTTGCTCTTCCGTGGCATCTCAAGTCCTCCCGCCTTGTGTTGTGCCGGGGAGGAACCACACGGCGAAATCTCAATCTCTCGAACGAGGTCGCGGCCAAGCCGCGCCATCAGTGACAAAAGCCGATCGTGGTTCGGGCCAAGCTCCAGAACGGGTGCCTGTGCACGCCATTGAACCGACGGCCTCGACTCCCCGGCCACCGTCACTTCACCGCATCACCGCCCCCCGGTGCAAGCCCCGGTTACTTTCGCGACTAAGCCGCCGCGTCGCGCGGGGGTGCCCGCTCCAGAGTAACTACGCGTCCTACACCGTGTTACACGCTGCGTCGCTGTCATACAAACCAGTTACAACGCGCTTACAATCGACTTACAGCAGCCCGGACCAGACCATCGCTCGCCGGGGCCACGCGTGCGGCGAAGCGAACGCGGACGGCAACCGGAATGCGCGGTGATGTCGGCGCCGGCCTCGACATTCGGGTCGATGCTCGTGCGGACCGCAGTGACGGCGATGCTCACAACCGGGGCGTCGTGTCCGTCACCGTGACTGCGGCGCGGCGCTGCATGGGGCGCGAGCCGATGTTGACGGCAAGCACCGCCGCCGGGGCTGTCACCGTCGAACCAGTGTCCGGCGGAGCGGCACGCGGCAGCGGCACTCACTCGACCGTTGCTGTCTGCGGTGGTGCAGATGTGCCGGACATTCCAGAAATCGTCAGTGAACAGAGTGGTGCGGCCATGCCGTGACAACATGCCCGGCACACTCTTGTCGGGGTCGAGGCGCAGGATGTCTTCGAGGACGGCACGGGCGACGCCGCGACGCCGGTTGGCGGAAGCGACGGCGGTCACGGACGCGTCGACGTTCAGGCATCCGGACTTGCGGTGCAAGAACGCGCGGCGTTGCGGTCGACAGATGAAGGTCCGGCAAGAGGCAGCGCAGGTGCTGCACCCGCGGGACGACGCGACGGAGCTTCGCGTGGCCGGGCGTCTCGCCCTGCGTTCTGTTCCGGGCGACGCCTCCGTGGATCTGACCGACCGGAAGGGGGCATGAGCGCCGGAAGAGATGGAGCGGGGCGTGACAAAGCACTGGATGGGATGCAGGCGAGCCATGGATCGGCGCAAGCTCGCCGGGAGGGGACTGGCGTTAAGCGCAATTGCAGTGATACGGAAAACGCGAGGACGTGCTGTCGCCGTCCACCAGGAAGGAATGCCGTTCAGGAGGGAAGGGGCAATGAGGAAAGCCGATATCGCGGTCGAGATTGCTGGCCGCGCCGCGCTGACGAAGGCTCAGGCAAAGAGCGCGGTCAACTCGGTATTCGAGGTCATCCGGGACGCTCTTGCGAACGGGGACACGGTGTCGGTCACGGGGTTCGGCAGGTTCTCGACGAAGAGCCGGCCGGCGCGGACGGGACGGAATCCGCGGACGGGGGACAGCGTCGCCATCGCCGCGTCGAAGGCTCCGTTGTTCAAGGCCGGGAAGGCGCTTCGGGAGAAGCTGCGTTAGCATCCAGGCCGGCCGTCCACGTATACAGTTTCCGTGAGCGTCCCGTCGCGATGCCGCACCCGCCACCGGCCGTGTGGCTTGCCGTCCACAAGCGGGCCTTCTGCGACAGTCCCGTTGGCATAGCGCAAGACCCACCGACCGTGCATCTCACCGTCCAAAAAGGGGCCTGCGAGAATCCCCTTGGCAAAGCGTACGTTCCACCGGCCGTGTCGCTTGCCGTCCACAAAGGGGCCTTCTTCGACCTGTCCGCTGGCAAAGCGCAAGACCCACCGGCCGTGCATCTCACCGTCCACAAGCGGGCCTTCTGCGACAGTCCCGCTGGCAAGGCGCCAGACCCACCGGCCATGCTCCTTGCCGTTAGAGTATGTCCCGGTCCCTGTATGCGTTCCCTCACCTTCAGACACCTCGAGAGTGCCCTGCCCGTCTGCGAAGCCGCCGGAGCATATGCCGGACCAGGTTACGGTTCGGTCAGGATCGTAGCACTCGGCCCAAACACGGCAGCCGGGCTTGTTGGCAACATCCTTCCAGCCCGGCGTTCCTTTTGCGGCCCCGGCACATTTGGATTTGGGCTTGGGCTTGAATGAGATAGCGGGGGCAGCGCCACCGCCCCACAGCTTCTGCAACTCCCGCCCAAAGCGTTCGAGCTTCTCTGGACTTTCCATCAGCTTGCCCAGCAGATCTTCCGCTAATAAGGCCGCCTTTCCCCCCAGCATCAAGAGTTCCGCCATTGCAGGGACAAGTCCGCCCTTGACGGGCCGCCATGCCTTCGCCCGCTTCTGTGCTGCCGCGACCTGTTCGGCAGTCATCTTCGCGGCCAAGGCGTCGCGCTCCTTCAACGCGGCTTTTTCGCCCCGGCTGGCCGCTAGACTGAGCCACTTGTGCGCTTCCACGTAGTCCTGGGGCGCGCCCAGGCCCTGCACGAGCAGCCGCCCGAAAGCCAGCATCGCCCGCCGGTCGCCGCTTGCTGCGGCCAACCGCCACTGGGTCAACGCCGCGGCCGGACATCCTGCGTCCCACGCCCGTTCCCCCGCCTGATAGTCCGCCCGCGCCGACGGCGCCGCGACGACCACTGCAGTCAGCAGCAGCGCCCAGAACATGTTGTGAGCCATATACAGACCTCCTGACCCGCTTCCGCCTGACGTTAAGCGCAACGGAAAGACCGCGGGCGATGAAGACGACCCGTTCCCCGGTTCCGGTCCCGCCCACAGGGGGCTCCCGGGTGAGAGTGAACCGCGCCTCGCCGATGCTCCCCGCATCCAGGATGGCTTAGATGTATCGCCGCCAGTCGGCGAACGCGCGCGGGAGCGCAAACGGCGCGTCGTGCACCGTCACCATGTCGCGCCGCTCGTCCCCGACGTCCGGCGCCACGAGGCTCCACCGGATTGCGGCCCCAACCCCAAGGGACTCCGCCGCGCGTCGAAGCCGCTTCTCCGCTCCGCGGAATCGCTGCACGTTGCGCTTGAGCGCGACCTCCCGGTCCGGGCCTTCCGCGACCAGCACGAGGTCGTAGGCGAGCGAGCGGCCGCCGCGGTACATCTGCTGCCAGTGCGGACGGGCCTCGACGCGGCGCGGGCGCGCCGACACGGTCCGGGTGCGCACCGGCACCCCTGCGATCCGCCATTGCTCGGTCAGCTTCTCCGCAATGGGATCGACCGCCACCCGCTTCGCGCTCGCGAGCCACACGGCCGCCGCCGCCGCGATGAGCGCCCACAGCGTTGCCAGAAGTCCCGGCGGATCCCAGCCGATGCTCTGGTGTGCCGCAAGCGCCAGAACAGGCGCGATCACCGCTACGCCGATCTCTGCCGTCTGGCTGCTTGCGCGGAAGGCGGTTGCATGCATGGTTCCAGTTGCGTACGCGGGCCGGGCGGAGTGTCCCCATCGCGTGGGCGTCGTCTCCGGCATGGAGACGATGGCGTCGCCGCTTCGCCACTCCGTCGGCGGTTTCGAGGTTCGGGCTCAGGCGGCGGACGGCCCCGGCCGTGCCGGATCGCCCCCGTCATTGTCGGCCCTCGTGGCATTCTCGAGTCCGGCACGGGATGCCGTAGCAGTGAGTCATATCTCCCGGACTTTTTCAACAATCCCATCATTGGCTGGCTCTCGCCGGGTTCCGCCACACGGACGCCAGCGAATGCGAACGTCTGCGAGACCGATCCGCGTCCGGATGACGAGCCGGGCGGGTGTCGAGATTGCTCAATCGGGCATGTCGGCCTTGTTCGCGGTGGCGGCGCGTGGCCGGCGGCAGGGCCAACCGCACCCGTGACGCGAGTCGGGCTGTCCCGTGAGGGGTCGAGGTGTCAGTGTCGTTGCTGCGGACGGCGGTGACACGCGGTGGAAGCCAGGGCGATCACGGCCACCGTGGCCGTCGCGCGATCAGCCGCCACCGCTTCCGGACAGAACGACCATGGCCCTCAAGCCGCCTTTGACGCGGTTCTCCAGCCGGATGTCTCCGCCGCGGCCGCGGATGACGGTTCGGGCGACGGCAAGGCCAAGACCCGCGCCGTTGCCCGGACGCCGTGGGCGCCTGCATTCTCCGGCAGACTGCGGAAGGCGTGGCGCAACGCCACAGGCCGGCAGGCCGCCAGCACCCGCCAGGAGGGGCACGGCAAGTTCGTAGCCAAGATCCGCAGGGTCCGGCGCCCACGTTGTCGATCAACGCATCGAGATCGACCGACCGCGTCCCTTCCCCCCGAATGTCCTCGCGGACGAATGCCTGGGCATCGGTGGTATGTGCCACGCAAGTCGTCTAATAAAAGAGCCTTGCGCCGGTTCAGTGGAGGCTTCAAGGCCAAGGTGGCGTGGAGGCACTATGGGGACAAGACGATTCAGGAGAGAAAAATGAAAAGCGCAGGGTTTGGCGAACTGGAACGTGTCGGGTTGAGCGACATGTTCCTGACAGCACTAGGGGAATGGTTTGCAACTTGGTGGTGGGTGATCCTTGTCGTTGTCGGTCTGTGGATTCTGAATCTGCTCACTGCCAAACCACGGCATCGCCGGAGGCAAGGACCTGGCTGAGATTTTGAGGAAGACCGGGAAGCTGTCAGTAAGGCCGGGGTTCCGTTCCTGGAGATTCCGGCTGAGTACGCCGTAACGGGTCGAGGAGAACCGAATCCGCGCAGCGTCGCGCCCGCTCTCATTAACGCCAACCTCGCGAAAACGGGAGGATTGGGATGACCAAAAAAGGGCCTGGAAATGCAATGGAGGATCGAAAGACAATGGAAAGTTGACATGTAGTTGGAAGGTAGGTGGTACGGAAAGCGAGATCAGGCTTAGGCGGTAGGAGTCGGCCAACACCCCCATTTCGATGCTCGGAGGCTTCTGCCCCGTTTCTTGAGAATAACGCACTGCCCCAGTACCCATTATCCTTGTCCCGCCCCGGTGGAGTTGCTACGATCGAAGCATGGCCGAAGCCATCGCCTTCGACACTCATCGCTTCATCAAGCGCCTGACCGAGAGCGGCTTCACCGAGAAGCAGGCCGAGACCCTCGCCGAAGAGCATGTCGCCCTCCTCAACGCCAACCTCGCCACCAAGGCGGATATCGCAGAGGTCAAGGCGCAGATCGAGGCCGTGAAGGCAGACCTGCTGAAATGGCTGTTCGGTGCGCTGATCGCCCAGGGCGGCCTGATCGTCGCCCTCGTCAAACTTCTCTAGCCCCGCGCGCCTACCCAAAGAGACATCGAGGTTCGCGATTCCGCGCCATCGAGGGACACGGTTGCGCCGGGTTATGAATCCCGGCATCGGGGTTGAAATAGTGTTGAATCGACGAGTCTACCGAGATCTTCAAGGGCTGTCTCTCGCTCGTCAATAGTCAGGATTAGTGCATATAAATCGGTGGGTTAACCTAAGTCACCCAGATCCTCCGGCACGGCGTGGAAGTCGCCAATCGAGGAAATCGACGCTCAGACTCAGCGCCTCGACCGCTCAGCAGACCGCCTCATGCCCGGCCTCCGCGACCTCCAGCACGAGCAGGACGGCTCCGAGATCAAGTCCCGAGAGCTCGAACTCATCACCGACCGGGCACAGAACCTCGCAGCGCGACGCGACGCCTTCGAGCGCATGCGCGACGCTGCGGCTGAGGACTACCTGGCAGCCACCGGCCAGACATGGCGGCCCCGGAGCGGATCGCACACCAGTCAGACCGGCAAGCTCACCTCCGCCGCCATCGACGCCCGTGACTTCATGCGCGCCCGCAAGGACCGCAAGACCCAGGCGCACCTGCCCGAAGGTACCCTCGTCGCGGTCACCGGAGGCAAGGACGTGAGCGAGCCCGCCGCGGTCTTCCAGCGCCTCGACAAGGTCCGCGAGAAGTACACCGACATACTATTTTTATAGACGCGGCAGAGAACGACAGAAATACGTAAATGTACGATTATTCAGTAGGTTATGCTGTTGAAGTTCCGCCGCAAATGCTCTACAATACCCTCCGAATCGCTCCCTGTAGGTACCTAAACGGTTCCTGAATCAAACAGAAGGAAACCTCCGCCATGCCCAAAATCACCAAGCGAATGGTCGACGCACTCGCCCCCTCCGAACGCGAGAGGGTCGTCTGGGACGACGACATAAAGGGCTTCGGGGTTCGCGTCCATCCCACCGGCCGCAAGGTCTACATCGTCAAGTACCGTCACGAGGGACGCGCGGTCAAGGCCACCATCGGACCTCATGGTCCCATCACCCCGGCGGCCGCCCGGGCGCGCGCCGCCGAGATCGTCACGCTGGCCAGGACCGGGCGCGACCTTGAAGGGAAGACGCCCCGCAAGGCCGGCGGCGCCACCATGGCCGATCTCGCCCGGCGCTTCCTCGACGAGTACGCTGCCGATCACCTGAAGCCCAGCACCGCCGCACTCAACCGCAAGATCGTCGAGAAACGGATATTGCCCCGGCTCGGCAGACGCCGCATCGCCGACATCGGCAGGGCTGACGTTGCGGCCCTCCACCACGACATGCGCTCCGTACCCGGACACGCCAACCGGACGCTCGGCGTCCTCTCCAGGATGCTGACTATGGCCGAGGTCTGGGAGATGCGCCCCGAGGGCGTCAACCCCTGCCGGTTCGTGAAGAAGTACCCCGAGCACAAGCGCGAGCGGTTCCTCTCGGATGACGAGTACCGTCGCCTCGGCGCGGCGCTGCGGGACGCGGAGCGCGAGGGGGTTGCCTCGCCCGCGGCTGTCGCCGCCATCCGGCTGCTGATGCTGACCGGGTGCCGGAGCGGCGAGATTCTATCCTTGAAGTGGGAATACGTGGACCTGGAGCGGGGAGAGTTGAGGCTGGCGGATTCGAAGACCGGCGCCAGGGTCGTGCACCTGGGCGATCCCGCCATCGCGGTGCTGCGCGGCATTCAGCGCAGGGAAGACAGCCCCTGGGTGATTCCGGGCTTGAAGCGCGGTACCCATCTTGCTTTCCTGCACGGGCCGTGGCGCCTCATCCTCGAGCGCGCGGGCATCAGGAACCTGCGCATCCACGACCTGCGGCACAGCTTCGCCAGCGGCGGTTTGCTGGTCGGCGAGGGCCTGCCCATGATCGGGAAACTGCTCGGTCACAACAAGGTCCAGACCACGGCGCGCTATGCCCATCTCGCCAACGATCCCGTCAAGTCCGCCGCCAACCGCATTGCAAGCAGGATTGCCGAGGTCACGGGTCAATAGACAGTTCAGCTAAACTCATCGAGTCGTATCCGCCTCTAGCGGCAGCGTCACTCAGTGAACATCTATTTTTCCTTGTTCGGATGGGCACTCTAACCCGAAGTTCCAGCCCGGGGGCGAGCCAAGGCATTGATATAACGGCTAAAGCGAAGCGATCAAGGTGCTGTTACTGGGAACGTTGGAGTTGTACGTCGAGGAGTTTGAAGGCTTGACGTTGCAGAGGAGTGGGGCGGGTGAGCAGGTCGAAGGGCTGGGCGCCGGGGAGCCTTGGGACGACGCGGTTTTGGACGATGGTGGCGAGATCGTCGAGCAAGGAGCGGAAGCTGTGGACGGGCAAGCCGTCTTCGGTGCGTTTGGTGCGAGCCTTGTTCTGAGCTGCGGGGGATGTTTTGGCGGGCGCCACGATGGAGGATCGTTGGGCGCCGGCGGGGTCATGGTCGTCGAACAGCAGGGGGGCGAGGCGCTGACGCATGTGCCATTCAACGTAGTAGGCGAGCATGCACAACAGGACATGAGCGCGCACCCGGTCCGGGGCGCGGTGATGAACCGGCCGGACCTTGAGGTCCACGGTCTTGAAGCTTCGGAAAGCGCGCTCCACCCGGCTCAGGCTCTTGTAGGCGTGCACCGTCCTTTGGGCATCCAGTTGGTTTTCATGCAGGCTGGTGCGCACGACGTAGAGGCCGTCGAGGGCGGCCTCTCGGGCGATGGATTCGGGGTTTCGGGTGTAGCGGAAGGAGTGGTCGGTGATGTCGAGGTGGAAGTGCTTGGCCATCTTGTACTTGTCGATCACCCGGCCCACCCGTAGCGCGATGCGCTCCCGGCCCGTGAGCGGCCGCTTCTCCCGCCCGGTGGCAGCCACGATGGGCTCCAGCAGGCGTTCGGTGGCCTGGATCAACTCCTCGCGCTTGCGCCCCCGCTCGGCCTGAAGCAACGGATTGCGGCACACCATCAGGCGCTCGCCGGGATAGTCCTCGGAGTGGACCTCCATAAGATCGCTCTGGTCGAACAACGACATCTGCACCGCCCCGGATTCCACCAGCCGGCGGATGGCCGAGGAGCGCAGGGCGCTGATCCAGTCCAGCCCCGCGGGCGCCACCTCCTCACGGATGCGCGCCTCGGTGAGCATGCCCCGGTCACCCACCAACACCACCTTCGAGAGCCCGAACCGCCGCCGCAGCTTGTCCACCTGCGCCCCCACGGTCATGGGATCGGCCGTGTCGCCCTCGAACACCTCCACCGCCACCGGGCGACCGTCTGAGTCGCACAACAGGCCGAACTCGATCTGCAGCTTTCCCCGCTTGCCGTCGCGGGAATGGCCGTGCCGCGCCAGCGGGCAGCAGCGGCCTTCCAGATAGACCGAGGTGAGGTCGTAGAGCACCAGGGCGCCGTCCCCAAGATGCCTCTTGGCCAGGCGCTTCTCGATGGCCTCCTGCCGCTCCAACAGCCAGTCCATGGCCGCGTACAGATCGTCCTCATCGACCTCCCCCAACTCCAGGGTCTGCGCCAGCGAGTCCCTGGCCGTGGCCTCGGCAAGCCCTCGGGCGGTGGCCAACTTCGAGACCGGGGCAAGGACACGGGCACAGATCAGCGCCAGCACCCTCTCGCGCTCCGCGCACGGAGCGGTGGAAAGCAGACGGTCCAGGCCCAGCTTGCGCACCGAACCGAGCACCGCGGCTATATGGCCGTGGGGTTTGGAGCGGACGATGTCGAAGGCCTCCTCAGGGCTGACCAGGGGTTGGTTCTTGAGCAGCCGGCGCAGGGTTTCTATTTTGGCTGGGGGCCAGTCGGAGAGGTTGGCCAGGGTGCGTTTGCGCACGCGCTTGCCTTCGCGCCAGCCTTCGCGGAGGAGGATGGCGGGCGGAGAGTTGCGGTTGGGGACGGTTTCCACGTACATGGCAACGAAGATAGCGCGCAAATCGAGCAAATGCAAGGACTATCATCCCATATACATGGGAACACATGAGGGCGCCCAAAAAGGCATTTCCCCTTGGATATCAACCGCTTAACTCGTTTCTGAAGGCTGTTTTTCCAGGAACTTCGGTCTAACCGGGCCAGACCCAACACAGGAGGACGACGTGAACCTCTTAGCGTTCGCTTCCCTCTCTTGTCGTTGGACGGCGATATCCAGAGTGACCGAATATTACTCTTTCGGAACCGGATATTGGGCAATGAAGGTTACCCCATCAGCGATTGACGACTTGGTCACACGATCAGCGAGATGGTAACGGTTGGCTACGCTGCGGACGAGTTTTGCAAACCAATCTTCCGCCAACGGCGCCACGACGATCTCTTCGATGAGTTTCTCCAAATCGACCTTAGTGTAGAAACCATCTGAATCTCCCTGAGAGCCTTCCAAGGGAGGTGAAATTATGACGGCTCTGATTTCCCGTTCGTGCTCGAAACTCACCCTCTTGTGGAACAAGGGAAGAATTGCATTCCTCCAAGGTATTGGGTCTTTTCGATAGTCCCGATATTGAACTCTCGACACCCAAATTGGGTGGCTTTCAATCAGGGCCTCCATAAAGCGACCGAATGTGGTCCTGACCGCGACTCCGTCCTTTTCTCTGGCGTAGATTTTCTCTGGCGTAGAGTTTCCACATGGCCTCGGACTCGTAGTCGCCGCCATGCCAACAGTTCACGTAAGAGATGCTACGAAGCAAACCCACATCAAATGGGCCATAATCAACGAACTCGTCGAAATCATGCGAAATTGCATTATTTGGTGGCGTCGCTTGCGAAATGGAGCCCTCGAACGGATCTCCGAGGCGATCTGCGCGGCAAAAATAGAGTGCGCGCTCTTCAAACAGGGAAATCAACTTCGTGAAGTCCATGTACCGCCACATTTTGGCGTCGTCGGGAGGAGGTGGAGGATTATCGTTCATAAGCTCACACCGTCTTCGGCAGTTTCGTTCGAGGGGTCGGTTCATCCGTCATTGCATCTCCTTTTTCAACGGGGTTTGGGCCCTGGCACGGACGGTCCCATCATGGAGACACGTTCGCGAAGCGCGTCGGCGGTGAGGTACTTGGGCGGGACGCGAAACGCGAGGGGTTCGCTTTGTCGGCAGCGATCACCACCCTCTGGCTCCTGATGCTGACGGGTGCCGAGGCGGGGAGATCCTCTCTCTCTGGTGGGAGAACGTCGACCTCGACCGGAGCGAGACGCGGTTGCTCGACTCAAAGACCGGCGATAATCTGTGCCTTCGAATCGCCAAGGCGGAAAGCATCCGGCACAGGCTCGGTTGGCCACCTTCCCGGTCTTCGCGAAAAACCCCGGCGGGATCCCTACCTCCAGCGACGCCATCGTTTGGCAGGGAAGCAGTTCAGAATCAACACACCGAGAACGACAGGAATCACCCACCACGCTGTTGCGACCCATTCCCCCATTGCTGTCAGCCACATGTCGCTCAACCCTACCCTTGGAATTTCACCGAATTGCATGCTTCATCCTCCTCCCCGTGAACCGTACCAACGCACAGAATTCCGATTCCTTCGCAGCAGTGGCCCCCGCCGAGGTATCCCGGCCATCTGAGGAGGGCGTGGATGTGAACCCGGAGCGGTCAGCGGGTTCAGGCGCCGTCCATTGAGCGATGGTGGGTGGTGCGGATCATGCAGGCTGATACCGCTGAACGTCGATCTCGTCGGCGCGCGCCCGCATCTGCGTCGCGTCGTGCCATGCCTGCATCCGCAACAAGAGGTCCATGCTGAGGCCGAATGCCTTCTCGACCCGCAGCGCCATTTCCGGCGACAGCGACGCGTTGCCGTTCACCAGGTCGGAGAGCGTCGCCCGGCGCACTCCGAGAATCCGCGCTGCCGCCGTAACGTTCAACCCGAACTCCTCGATCACTTCCAGCCGGATGAAGGCTCCGGGGTGCGAAGGGGTCATTCCCATCTTGATGCCGTCGCTGCTCATCAGTGGTAGTCCTCCAGGTTCAGACGCTCGATCCCGCCGTCCCGCTCCTCGAAGGTGATCCGCCAGTTGGCGGACACCGAAACGCTCCATTCGTTGCGTCGCGCGCCTGACAGCCGGTGCACGCGCCAACCCGGCGCCGCCTCGCGGACGAAGGCCTCCATGTTCTCGGCCAGGGCGAGCGCCGTCACGATACCTCGCACCCGCTCCACCAGTTCCTGTTTCAGCAGCCGGGGCGAGTCCTTCTCGAACAGTTCGCGCAGTCCCCGGTGACGGATGGAGCGGACGACCATGCCGTCCGGGTATACGGCAATACCGTGCACCATGCAAGGGCCTTCGGCGAGTCCAATGACCGAACCGCGGGCGCGGCGCTTCCCACCTTGGGCGCCCTCGACGCCGTGATCTTCGTTCTGTTCGCCATGACGCATACCCTCCCCTTGTTCCAGTCGCGAACGGCGCGGCACAAGTGCTCCGCGTTTCGAGGAACACCCAGGACACGCCCGGTTCAGAGTTCGGATGGGTCAGGACAGTTGCGCGAAACGCGCAGGCTCCAGGCGGTCGGTCAGGTCTATCAGGTCCACGTCCACAGCGGCAGCGCCCGAGACAGAACGCAGGGCCGAGACGCCCGGCCACGCGCAACTGCGCCGAGTCGCACCGCGCGTGCAACCCCTGCACTGCCTCTTGCCGGACCTTCATCCGCCGACCGTAGCGTCGCGCGTTTCCGCAAACGATCCGCCATCATGTCCGCACGCCTGAACACCGCCGCGTCCGTGCCCGCCGTCGCTCGCGCCAACTAGGTGCTGCGGCGTTTCCGCGACCTCCGTGTCGTCCTCGAAGACATCCTGCGCCTCGACTCCGACGACAGCGTGCCACGCATGCAGTCACGGCATGGCCGCACCACTCTGCTCACTGACGATTTCTGGAATGTTCGGCACATGTTGCACCACTGCCGACAGCAACGGTCGAGTGAGTGTTGTAGCCGCGTGCCGCTTCGCCGGACACTGGTTCGGCGGTGACGGTCGCGGCGGCGGCGTTTGCCATCAACATCGGCTCGAGCCCGGTGCAGCGCCACGGCGCCGTTGCGGCGACGAACTCGACGCCCCGGCTGTGAGCATCGCCGTCACCGCGCTCCGCACGAGAATCAACCCGAATGTCGAGGCCGGCGCCAACCTCGCGCGGCGCATCCCGGTTGCCGTCCACATTCGCTTCGCCGTCCGCACGGCCGCCAGCAATGACCCGGTCCGGGCTGCTGTAAGTCGATTGTAAGCGCCTTGTAAGTGCTTTGTGTTACAGCGACGCAACGTGAAACACGGTGTAACACGGGAAAGTTCTCTGAGGAACCGCCCCGGTTCTCTGGAGCGGGCACCCCCGCGCGACGCGGCGGCTTAGTCGCGAAAGTAACCGGGGCTTGCACCGGGGGGCGGTGATGCGGTGAAGTGACGGTGGCCGGGGAGTCGAGGCCGTCGGTTCAATGGCGTGCACAGGCACCCGTTCTGGAGCTTGGCCCGAACCACGATCGGCTTTTGTCACTGATGGCGCGGCTTGGCCGCGACCTCGTTCGAGAGATTGAGATTTCGCCGTGTGGTTCCTCCCCGGCACAACACAAGGCGGGAGGACTTGAGATGCCACGGAAGAGCAAGAGGACGGAGCGTCTGAAGGTGGTGAACCCGGACTGCGCGGGGATCGACATCGGCAAGGACCGTCACTTTGTGGCGGTGGATCCGGAGCGCTGTGCGGAGCCGGTCCGGTCGTTCGACGCCTTCACACGGGACCTGAAGGCGATGGCGGCCTGGCTGGGGTCGTGCGGGGTGAAGAAGGTGGCGATGGAATCGACCTCGGTGTACTGGATCCCGGTGTACGAGGTGCTGGAGCGCGCGGGCTTCGAGGTGTTGCTGGTGCCGCCGCGGATGACGAAGCAGATCGCCGGGCGCAAGAGCGACGTGCTCGATTGCCAGTGGATCTGGCAGCTGCTGTCCTACGGGCTTCTGCGGGGCGCCTTCCGTCCCGGGGATGCGGTGTGCCCGCTCCGCTCCTACGTGCGGCAGGCGAAGCGGCTGATCGAGGACCGCGCGCGTTGCGTGCAGCACATGCAGAAGGCGCTGACCGAGATGAACGTCCGGCTGGACTCGGTGCTGGCCGACATCATGGGCGAGACCGGACAGAAGATCCTGCGGGCGATCATCGGCGGCGAGCGCGACCCGCGGCGTCTGGCGTCGTTCCGGAACTGGCGGGTCAAGGCCAGCGTTGAGATGATCGCCGCAAGCCTGGAGGGCACCTGGCGCGAGGAGCACCTGTTCGCGCTGGAGCAGGCCATGCAGCGCTACGACTTCCTCGAACAGCAGATCGAGGCCTGCGAGGGACAGATCGCGGCGCAGATCGAGCGCCTGACGCCGCCAGGCGGCAGCTCATCCGGGGACGAAGGCTCTGGTGACGGATCGTCCGGCGAAGGCTGGAAGACGCTGTCGCGCACCGGAGGCAAGAAGTCTGCGGCCGGCGACAGGGCCTTGACCATGGCCCTGCACGAGCTGATGGGCGTCGACCTCACCGCGATCCCGACCGTCGGCACCGGAACCGTCCTGACCATCGCCTCGGAGATCGGCCCGGACTTCTCCGCCTTCCCTTCCGCCCAGCACTTCTGCTCCTGGCTGGGGGTGGCGCCGGGGACCCGGATCAGCGGCGGCAAGCCATTGCCGGGCCGGGCGCCCAAGGTGGTCAACCCGGTCGCGCAGGCGCTTCGGATGGCCGCCTTGGGAGCGCGAAGGAGCCAGACCTTCATCGGCGCCAAACACCGCGCCCGTCTCGCCCGCAAGGACGCGGCCGTCGCCATCACCGCAACCGCGCGCGAGCTCGCCTGCCTCATCTACCTGATGGTGACGCGGGGCGAGGAATACGTCGAGAAGGGCATGGACGCCTATGAGAAGCGGCGCATCGATCGCACCTTCGCCAACCTCAACCGAAAGGCCCGGACTCTCGGCTACCGGCTTGTCCAGGCCGCCGTCAACGAAGAAATGCCCAACGGCGCACCGGCAGCAGCGTAGTTACTCGAGAGCATCGCCCGGTTCTCTGCAGAATCTTTGCCGCCAGACCCGCGCTCGCACCGCCACGGCCGCTTCCTTGTGCATCTAAGCCGGAAACTGCCCCATGTCCCGGATTCGGACCCGGTATTCTCTGACCTGTACCTCCCGCTCAAGCGCCGCTCGGGCTAACCCGTTGATATTACGCCTCTTTTCGTCCCCAATCGCGGATGTCTCGCCATGCGGTTCCGTCTCTACGGCGAAGCCGTTATTCTTCCACACCTGCCGCACCGTGGTGCCTGACGTGCCATGTCTGCGTTCATGTGCGCAGTCCGAGCCCCTCGACCCCCCTCGCACCATGGAAAGGCGTATGCTCTTTGTATGGCGGTCGTGTACCGGTCGTGTACCGGTCCGAACACATCTCTGCGATTTCAGGGACTTGGCGGCACGAAGGTGCGACGCAAACTCCGACGCAGGCCATTCGCCTGACGGAAACCTCCCAGCTTGTCTCCTACGGCCAGTCCGGGCGGTCGCGCCCGCCGGCTGACCGGGAGCGACTTTTCCATGACAGCCCCGGCGCGACAAGGCTGCACAGACGAGGCGCAGTCGCAGGCTTTCATGCCCAAGGCCATGAACCCCGCCGCGTGAGCGCCCTCGTGCGCGGGAGTACGGAGCATACGGACGGATGCGCTGGAGAATCCGCTGCCGGGACCACGGTTCCCTGGGGAACCCAACCGGACAGACGAACGACAGGCTGTGCACGGGTATGAACGGCGGCGGGCCGGGCGGCCCGGGAGCGGGAGGGGGGGTGGTGGAATCCCCCAGCCCGCTTCGGTGGCGATGCCAGGGTTCCCGGATTGATTCGGCGATGGGTTTCTCTCGCCGGCAACGGTCTCGGGGTCGACCGCAAGGAGGGAAAGTCTCTACAGTTCGAGGTCCAAGTCGAGCAACTTTTCTTCCGGATCGAGCGTCGTTTCCTGGACGGGCTCGGGTTCCGGCTCACGCGCCCGGTTCTCCTCGGGTTCGGTTTCCCGTTCCGTGTCCCAGGGTTCGAGACCGTCCGCGTCCAGTCCGGCGCTCCGTTCCGGCGATTTCAGGTCGTCCTCCCAGTCGAGTTCATGCCCCGGTTGATGCCCGCCACCGTGGCCCGCGTCCGGCTGAAGCTCGGGTTCGTACTCGCGATCGATGCGGTCCACGTGGCCGGCGTCCCGCTCCTCGGGCGGTTCGAGGCCCAACTCCGGCTCGTGCGCGGCCTCTCTGGCGACTCCATCCAGCGCCGAGATCCGCTCTCCGGTGGCTCTTTCCAGTTGTTCGGAGAGCTTGCGGGCATCGTCGGTGACCAGCTCGGCATGGTCCCGCGCCCGGCTGATGGCGACATAAAAGGCTCTCTGGTTGGTCAGATTCGGATTGCCGGCGGGCATTGCGGCGACGATATGGTCCACCGTCTTCCCCTGAAAAGAGTGAACCGTGGCCGCCCAGGCCCGGTCCATGTGGCGGAGTTGCGGGTCGTCTTCGTCCAGTCCGGCTTCCTTTCCGTTCTCCAGGCGGAACCGGACCCCCTCCTTTTCGACGGATTTCACCTCTGCCGTCTCCCCGTTCACGAGTGCCGAGCCCGGATCGTTGCGCGTCCACCGCACCCGGTCGCCCGCCCGAAGCTCCATCTCCTCGCTCCTGTAGACCTCCACGCCGCCCTTGGCGGCGGCAATCCGGTACGGCCGCCAGGCCAGGGGATCCCCTCCGCCGCCGTCCAGCCAGACCGTGTTGCGGTCGTAGTCCACCCGCGCGACCTCGCGCTCGTCTCCCTTCTCCACCCCCAGAGTTTTGTACGGCCGGTTGAAGATCACCGTGTCGCCGGCCGAGTAGTTCGAGGCCCGGGCCATCTCTGCCCGAGTCAGGCCCCTCGGCACGAGCTTCTTGCCCTTGCGGGCGGGTCCCGAGACCGCGCCTTCCGCGATCAGTTCCTCGCGTATCCTCGTGTTGATCTCGTCCCGCAGAGCCCTTGTAGGCGCGATCACCCCGGCCCCCGCGCGTTGCTCGGGAGACAATTTCAGCCACCGTTCGGCAGCTTCGAGCCCGAGTTGTTCCCTATCCACCTGCACAACCCGGTCGCCGAGCTTCTCGAGTGCGCCGTGCAAGGCGCCATCCCTTAGCGGGTTGCGAGACCCGCCCGGCAACTGTCGCTCCAGCCGGTAGCAGTCGGAGCGGACGATGGAGGTAACGACATGGTTTGAAGCACTCCGATGAAACGGGCCGCCTTGGGCGGCTCAGCGACCATGCGGGCCGCAACGCGAGTGAACGCCGAGCAGGCCTCGAAACTGGCAACGCGGAAGCCGACCCGCCTCGAGTACGGGAAAGGCTGCCATCGGCCGGGAAGCGAGCGACACACGCACCGGCCGGTTCCGCCGGGGTATTGGCGGCGGCACGCATGGAAGAAGGGGATGGACGCAACACGGGAAGCCCCGGCGGTGGCGTAGCACGCGCCAACCGACAACCCGCGAGGGATGGGTCGGGCCGTTCGGGGTGGCGGAGAGGTCCGTAGTACCGCGGAAGCCGGGTAATGCCGGTGGAGGGAAGGGGCCTTGGTTCGAGAGCAGCGTTTGGAAGGAGGAAGGGACATGGGGACTGGCGAGAGCCTATCCGACCCGGAAAAGGTCCGGAGACTCCAGACGGCGCTACATGCGAAAGCGAAGGAGGCCCCGGGCTTTCGGTTCTACTCACTGAGCGACAAGGTGTGGCGCGCCGACGTGATGGCGGTCGCCTGGCAGGAGGTCCGCCGCAATGGCGGAGCCGCCGGGGTGGACGGTCAGACGGTAGCGGACATCGAGGCGCAAGGCGTGGAGCGGTGGCTTGGGGAACTGAGGCGGGACCTGAAGGCGGGAACCTATCGGCCCGAGGCGGTCCGGCAGGTTCTCATACCAAAGAAGCAGCGTGGGAAGTTGCGGCCCCTGGGCATTCCCTGCATACGGGACAGGGTGGCGCAGACGGCGGCGATGCTAGTGCTGTCGCCGATCTTCGAGGCCGACCTGCAACCGGAACAGTATGCCTACAGGCTGGGCCGGAGCGCGAATGATGCTGTCAGGCGCGTACACCGGCTGTTGAACACGGGCCACCGCGAGGTGGTGGACGCGGATCTAACGGACTACTTCGGCCAGATTCCGCACGCCGAACTGCTCAAGTCCGTCGCCCGGCGCGTGAGCGACGGGCGGATGCTGGGCTGGGTTAAGGCGTGGCTTGAGATGGCGGTCGAAGAAGACGACGGCAAGGGCGGCAAACGCCGTACGAACCGGGCGCGTCGCGAGAGGAAGGGAACCCCTCAAGGTTCTCCGATCTCCCCGTTGCTCTCCAACATCTACATGCGCCGCTTCATACTGGGCTGGAAGGTGCTGGGCCATGCCCGGCGCTTCAAGGCGGAAGTCGTCAACTATGCCGACGACCTGGTTGTGCTCGGCAAATCGTCGTCAGCGGAAATGCTGGCGGTGGTCGAGAACCTGATGGAACGGCTGAAACTGACGGTCAATGCCGAGAAGACCCGATGCTGCCGGGCGCCGGAGGACTCGTTTGAGTTCCTTGGCTATCGGATTGGACGCAACTACCGCCCGCACGGGAAGGGGAGCTACATCGGCACCCGGCCCAGCAAGGCGAGCGTCCAGAGCATCTGCCGCAGGATCAGCGAACTAACGGAACCCCGCTATGGGCTCCTGGACCAGGAGGTCGTGGCCGAACGGCTCAATCGACTGATGCTCGGGTGGTCAAAGTACTTCATCCTGGGCCAGGTCGAGCCGGCCTATGCCGCGATCGACAGGCACGCTATCAAGCGGCTGCTCCAGTGGCGGCGTCGCAAGCACAAGGTGAGAGCCCGTAATTATGTGCAATACGGGTACGAGCAGCTCTGGACTGAGCACGGTCTCATCCGCCTTGCACCGCGAGCGACACGCTTTCCGTGGGCGAAGGCATGATCTCGTCCGAGAGCCGTGTGCGGGAAAACCGCACGCACGGTTCGATGAGCGGGGACTGGAAACGCGGCCAAGGGAGCCGGACTGAGGCCCGGAGCGAAAGCGACGGACAAGCCACCGGACCCTAAAGCTGGCGCGCCAGTCCTCGACTCTACACGCGGTCCTGACTTCACCGGCCAAGCCCGCCCGCACCGCTTCCTTGATCTCCATGTCCCGCTGGCGAAGGATCTCGTCCATCACCGCGGTCTGCATCCCCGCGCGCCTGAGTTGCTCGAAGGGCTTGCCCGCCTCCACCGCCCCGAGCTGCTTCTCGTCTCCCACCAGCACCACCCGAGGCGCCCGGAGCGTGGTTGCCGCCTTGAGAAGACCTCTCATCTGCTCGCTCGATGCAAGCGAAGACTCGTCCACCACCAGGACCGTCTTCGAGAACGAGGCGCGCAACTGGCGAAGACCCTTCACCGTGCCCCGGCCCTCGATGACTCCCGAATTGCGTGCGAGGAACCGTTGCAGCGTTTCCGACTCGATCCCGGATTCCCGCTCAAGGGTGCGTGCGGCCGAGGCCGAAGGCGCAAGGCCCACCGTTCGGTAGTCCCTGCTCTCGCCCAGCGTCCTCAGACGTTTCAGCATCGTTGTCTTGCCCGTTCCGGCATAGCCCTGCACTCCCACCACACGGTCCTTCGACGCCAGCACCATCTTGACCGCTTCCTTCTGTCCCTCGTTGAGACGTCCTCCGTGGAGTTTTGTTTCCGCAATCCAGCCCCGCATGATCGCTTTCTCCGCATCCTGGCCCGCGTACATCAACGCGATGGCCTCGGACTCCCGTCCTATTGCCGCGTCCGTGGTCCAGTGCCTGCCGTGGTCGAGACCCCTGGCAGCGTGCAGTCCGCCCTCACTCTCGAGCTCCGAGACGGCGCGCTCCGCCGCCTCCGTCGTGACCGCGCCCGGCTCCCGGGACAGTGCAGCCGCCAGGAGATCACCGTGGCCGAACACCGCCTGCCGTTCGGAAAGGTGCTCCACCGCCCAGCTTGCCGCGTCCGCGGCGGGTTGTCCCCGGTCCGTGAACAGGTCCGGCTCCGGGAGCTTTCGCTCCACCCGGCGCGCCTTCGCCCACACGGTCTCTGCCGAAAACCCCATCTCCGCCGCCTGGCGCTCCCAGGACCGGCGCAACTCGCCCCGTTCCACGTCGCGCTTCGCCGCCCGCGTCATCAACGTGGCCCGCGCCGCCAGGTGCGGGTTGTCTCCCGTCCTGCCCAGGCCATGCTCTCTCATCGCCGCCTCGATCTCCGACCGCCGCGTCGAGAACTCCTCGATTACCTCCCGCGATACACCCGCGATCTCGAACCGCCCGTCGGGGTGCGTCTTCTCTATCCCGTACCCGAGATCCTGGAGCCCTTGCGCCAGCTCCGCCCGGTAGATCGCGCCGATCGTCATCTTGCCCTTGAAGAGCCCGTCGTCCACCATCGTGCGCCATTTCTGATCCTCGCCGTGCACCATGTTGGCGATGACCGCATGAGTGTGGAGCTGCGGGTCCAGGTTGCGGGAAGTGTCGTGGCGGAAGGTTGCGGCCACCATCTTCTGGCCGCCGACCCGGACCATCGCCCCTGTCTCCCGGTCCTGCATCCGGGTCTCGATGGCGTTCTTCTCGATCCACGTCAGCGTCCTGCCGACCGCCCGGTCGTGGGCGTCCACGATTCTCTCGTCTCCACCCACCATGGCCATGAGCGACACCGACTTGGGAGCGGACAGCGTCACGTCACGGCCCGGACGGTGCTGGATGTTGCCTTCGAAATCCTTGCGGCCGAGCTGGCGTCCGCCGGGAACCTTGCCTTCGAGGATGGCCTGGAATGCATCGGAGTCGACCGGGCCGGAGAGCCCGAGCTCTTCCGCGCCCCGGCCGGCCCAGGCACTCGCTTCCTTGTGGGCGGGGTCGTCTTTCCCGTAGTACCCGTCCCGCTCGAGTGCGCCGTGCAAGGCGCCATCCCTTAGCGGGTTGCGAGACCCGCCCGGCAACTGTCGCTCCAGCCGGTAGCAGTCGGAGCGGACGATGGAGGTAACGACATGGTTTGAAGCACTCCGATGAAACGGGCCGCCTTGGGCGGCTCAGCGACCATGCGGGCCGCAACGCGAGTGAACGCCGAGCAGGCCTCGAAACTGGCAACGCGGAAGCCGACCCGCCTCGAGTACGGGAAAGGCTGCCATCGGCCGGGAAGCGAGCGACACACGCACCGGCCGGTTCCGCCGGGGTATTGGCGGCGGCACGCATGGAAGAAGGGGATGGACGCAACACGGGAAGCCCCGGCGGTGGCGTAGCACGCGCCAACCGACAACCCGCGAGGGATGGGTCGGGCCGTTCGGGGTGGCGGAGAGGTCCGTAGTACCGCGGAAGCCGGGTAATGCCGGTGGAGGGAAGGGGCCTTGGTTCGAGAGCAGCGTTTGGAAGGAGGAAGGGACATGGGGACTGGCGAGAGCCTATCCGACCCGGAAAAGGTCCGGAGACTCCAGACGGCGCTACATGCGAAAGCGAAGGAGGCCCCGGGCTTTCGGTTCTACTCACTGAGCGACAAGGTGTGGCGCGCCGACGTGATGGCGGTCGCCTGGCAGGAGGTCCGCCGCAATGGCGGAGCCGCCGGGGTGGACGGTCAGACGGTAGCGGACATCGAGGCGCAAGGCGTGGAGCGGTGGCTTGGGGAACTGAGGCGGGACCTGAAGGCGGGAACCTATCGGCCCGAGGCGGTCCGGCAGGTTCTCATACCAAAGAAGCAGCGTGGGAAGTTGCGGCCCCTGGGCATTCCCTGCATACGGGACAGGGTGGCGCAGACGGCGGCGATGCTAGTGCTGTCGCCGATCTTCGAGGCCGACCTGCAACCGGAACAGTATGCCTACAGGCTGGGCCGGAGCGCGAATGATGCTGTCAGGCGCGTACACCGGCTGTTGAACACGGGCCACCGCGAGGTGGTGGACGCGGATCTAACGGACTACTTCGGCCAGATTCCGCACGCCGAACTGCTCAAGTCCGTCGCCCGGCGCGTGAGCGACGGGCGGATGCTGGGCTGGGTTAAGGCGTGGCTTGAGATGGCGGTCGAAGAAGACGACGGCAAGGGCGGCAAACGCCGTACGAACCGGGCGCGTCGCGAGAGGAAGGGAACCCCTCAAGGTTCTCCGATCTCCCCGTTGCTCTCCAACATCTACATGCGCCGCTTCATACTGGGCTGGAAGGTGCTGGGCCATGCCCGGCGCTTCAAGGCGGAAGTCGTCAACTATGCCGACGACCTGGTTGTGCTCGGCAAATCGTCGTCAGCGGAAATGCTGGCGGTGGTCGAGAACCTGATGGAACGGCTGAAACTGACGGTCAATGCCGAGAAGACCCGATGCTGCCGGGCGCCGGAGGACTCGTTTGAGTTCCTTGGCTATCGGATTGGACGCAACTACCGCCCGCACGGGAAGGGGAGCTACATCGGCACCCGGCCCAGCAAGGCGAGCGTCCAGAGCATCTGCCGCAGGATTAGCGAACTAACGGAACCCCGCTATGGGCTCCTGGACCAGGAGGTCGTGGCCGAACGGCTCAATCGACTGATGCTCGGGTGGTCAAAGTACTTCATCCTGGGCCAGGTCGAGCCGGCCTATGCCGCGATCGACAGGCACGCTATCAAGCGGCTGCTCCAGTGGCGGCGTCGCAAGCACAAGGTGAGAGCCCGTAATTATGTGCAATACGGGTACGAGCAGCTCTGGACTGAGCACGGTCTCATCCGCCTTGCACCGCGAGCGACACGCTTTCCGTGGGCGAAGGCATGATCTCGTCCGAGAGCCGTGTGCGGGAAAACCGCACGCACGGTTCGATGAGCGGGGACTGGAAACGCGGCCAAGGGAGCCGGACTGAGGCCCGGAGCGAAAGCGACGGACAAGCCACCGGACCCTAAAGCTGGCGCGCCAGTCCTCGACTCTACAGTAACTAGCGCCCTGCGACGGAGAGGCGATCTTGCCGATCGACGCTACCACGGCCGACGCCTCCCGCCGGGCGCTTGTTCACACGAATCGAGCATGTCCATGAAACCCGGATACGCGGGTTCCGAACCTGGGGCAAGGGACAAAATGCCCGATTCATAGGCGTGGCAGCGAATGGCGGTGATTGTCTTGTCGCGTCGTTGTCGGCTGTCCGGTACACCCCGCCTCGCGAGAGGTTTTCTTTCTTCCTGTGGCGTTCATAGCAAGTTTGCGATACGGTGACGGAACATGCCATGGACCGTCGTGACCCTCAACGAAGCCGTGGACGCGGAGTTGCGTGCCTTGCCCCACGAGATCCGTGCACGCTTCGCGCGCATCTGTGAGTTGATCGCCACGGTCGGTCTCGAACGCATGGGCGCGCCTCATGTCAAGCACCTCACCGGGCCGCTCTGAGAAATGCTGGAGAGGATCGCTCGCGCCACCGGAACCAGGCTACGGATCAGTTTCGATCCGGCATGATGCAGTCCCCGCGCTCCCCGAAAACGGCGTCGCCGTCGAGAAACGGCCAGCCGAGGATGCGGGCGGTGACCGTTGTGCCGAGCGGTCCCCCGGTCAGATTCGGCACCAACACCACGAGGCAACCGCTGCATCCCATGGCAGGATCAGGGACGGTTTCGAGCGAAGCGCTCGTCGTGCGTTACGACGGTCATGTCGAGACGCCGGGCAACTCGACCTGTTCCGACGCCTTCTCGGCAAGGCGTGGTCGGGTTGGAGATTTCGACGCGTCGTATTGACGCGCCCCCTGAGACGAAGGACCGAACTGTTTGTTCCGTACCCTAATTGGAGAGTGTGCGGTCATGCTCATGAAGAGCGAATTGTTCTCTGATTTGCCCTCGAACAGCTGCCGCCCGTACAGGCTGATTCGGGCCGCCAAAGAAGAGCGTCACAGGGTCGCAAAGGACCGTTGTGAAGATCTGTGGCGCACGTTCAAGCCGCATGCTGATAAGCATTTCTTATCTGAGTTTCGTCTACACTTGCATGAACGCTGGTTTGAAATGTATTTGGCTGTATCCCTGATAAGGCGTGGGCTCAATATTCGGTGTCCGAAGCCCGGGCCTGATATTCTCTTGACTGGGTGTCAGTCCCGCATATGGATTGAGGCTGTTTGCGCTTCGCCCGGCCAGCCAGGCGCTCCTGATTCGGTTCCGGAGCCCGTGGCTGGTGAGCTGATGGATCCGCCAGCAGATCAGTACGTGCTACGTATCCGGAGTTCGCTCAAGGAGAAGGCCGAGAAATTCTCGAAGTATATCAAAGACGGGACCGTCGGCGGAGATGACGTACTTCTTGTCGCAATCAGTGTTTCGTCGGCTCATCTATGGCCACAAGACATGCCCGTATATATGCCAAGAGCACTGTATGGTATCGGAGATCAGTTCTTGGAATACAACAAACGGACCGGTGAACAAGTGGGTAGCCGCCGTGAGACTATTCGCGAAATAAGAAGGAAGTCATCGGGTGCTCCAGTAGGAATTCAGCCATTCGTCGATGGAAGCATGCCACATATCTCGGCAATGCTGGCTTCTTGGGCGAACGTCGGCTCTCCACCACGAAGCCTGGGCCACGATTACATACTATATCCGAATGTGGCTTCTACCAATTCTTGGCCAAGGGGGACCATTCCGCTGGGGGAGGAATGGTCGTATGAAAAGGTTGAGGACTGGTGGCGTGGAACAAAGACCGCACATCTCATCACGAAGTGAGCAAATGGAGATGGAAAGGCCATCCCGGGACGGCCCTTGGCCGCAATCGTCGCTGGGCTCGACATCCAATGGCTCGACTTGATGGCCGCACACCGACGCTCTCGCCACGTGCGCCAAATCGGATGACGCAGTTCGCGGTTTTGGTTTCGCGCCGGGGCTGCGGGCGGACCGGTTAGGAGAGATCGTTATCGGGTCGTCCCCTCAGTGGCGGTAGGAGTACGCGTTGCCGTGCACCTTCGGCGCAGTGGAGTTATCCCCGTTCTCGTCACTTCAAGGAACCTGCTTTGAACTCGCACTTTCCGTTGCTGCACCGGTATTGGGATCAACGATCACATCTGAAGATCGAGTGCGACCGCGAGGCGGTCACCAAAGACTGGCCGAGGCGGGTCCTTCAGTGAGCGAACTCGAGAGGCATCGCGGCCTTGTACGAACAGGTCCACACAATCAGCGGAGGTAGGTATGGCCGCGCTTTGCTCTTTGGACTTGGCGTCTTGTGTGAATACCGTCGGACTCGGGCTCGATATTCTTGGTGTCGTCCTGTTGTACTTCTACGGATTGCCCGCAGACGTGAGGAGAGATGGAGAGAGCCTCTTCCTGCTCGAAGGCAAACCCAACGAATATGAGGTGGCAAAAGCAAAGAAATACGATCGATGCGCACGCTTGGGTTTGCTTTCACTCATCGTCGGTTTCTTTCTGCAAATCCTTGGAAATTGGGTCGGGTAGACCGGGTACCCGCAAACACTGGGAACACTGATCCGGGGGCCAGGATGGAAGCCGGTTGGGGCCAGCTTGGGCTGGGCAAGGGGAACGCACCCGGATGCACACAAGGCGCGACAGGCAGTCAACTGCGTGGCGTGTGAGAACCAAAACCGCGGCACGCGGTCAGGAACGACAAATTCGAGGGTATCAACGAAAGGGAGTCGACGCGGGCGAAGCTCGCGGAAGGGAGCCGCCACGGCGATTGAGTGGCGGCGGTGCAGGGGGAACTGACGGCAGTCTTGCGGAGTACTGTGCCGGAGGCGTGGGCAAAGGCGCGGACACTGGAGGACAGAGAAGTGCAAATGCGGGTGACGGAGGAGACCCGCACCGGCGAGGCGAAGCGGACCCCGATCCGTGTCGGCGACGAGCCGAGCGAGACCGCACGACGGACTCGGCAAGCAGTCCGGCCGCGAAGCGACGCGGCCAGCGGCTTCGACGTGCAGTCGACACCGCGGTCAAGCTGCCGCGCCATGATCGTCATCACCGACACGTTGACTGACGTCGCCGCCACAGGCGTCCTCACCGGAAAGGGGGCGGACGTTGCCGTCATGGCCGGCAGCATCGTGAACATGAAGGGCGTCACCGGCAACGATGCCGATGCGGAACCCGCGCCGGCGACGCGGAGGTGAACGGCGACCCTTGCGACCGGAAGCGCGAAGCATTGGCGGCCGCCGTGGCGCAGGGTAGACGCGAAGCGGCCGCCGTGTTGGTGCTGGTTCGCCCGATTCCGTCTCGTTGACGGTTCGCCCATACCCGTCCTCGGACCTGCTTGCATCCCGACGGCTTGCCGCCTGTCTCGTCAAGCAGTGATGGGAACCCGGGAACTCTCTTCCTTCGTCGTCAGCGCCCACAGGATGCGGGGCATCGGGTTGGCGGCCCCACCGCCGTCGGCGTCGTCGGTTTGTGCGCCACCATCCTGGTCAGCCCCCAGTGGTGTGCTGGCGCGGAGCCAGGCCGAGAAGTCACGCCCGCGCTGGAAGCTTTCTATCCGTGGTACGACGCCTGGAGCGCCATCGCGGTGATCGGCCCGATCCCCAGGACGGTCATGAAGCGGCGCGCCCCCTTCGTCCTGGCACGCTTCCGCACTGGCCTGCTTCTCCAGTGTGTCGATCTTCGCATCGAGTCCTGCGATCCGAGCGAACAGAAGGCAAACGGGTCAACGAGACGGGATCGGGCAAGCCAGCTCCGCACCGCAAAGCCTTCAAGCTCGCGTAAGCGATGGACCCGATCCGCACTACTCTCATACGGGCCAGCGGCTACTGACTGCCGCACCAACAGGCCGGATAGACGACGGCACCTGACTGCCATGCCGTCCGTTCAAAGAAAATGCTTGCATCACCTGGGGCGTCCATGGACGGTCCGGGGATTTTCAACATCTCGCACGCAATAATAATACGATCCAGGCTGATTAACACACACAAACAATACACGGGTGTGATATCGAAACTCCGGTCGTGTTCCGCTGGCGGGGCTGCGCTTGGGTACGCTTGCCGCCGAGACACCGGAGGTTCGAAATGCCCTTGACATTCACGGAACTGCCTCATAATAGCCCAGCGGCCCAGCGGCCCAGCGGCCCAGCGGCCCAGCGGCCCAGCGGCCCAGCGGCCCAGCGGCCCAGCGGCCCGCCGGCCTGAACTGCGTCCGGCATTCCCGGCTAGACTCCTCCCCGCCTGACCCGCGCCCCGGGCGCCGCCGCGCCCGCTTTCTCCTTCTCCTCCCCGCGCTTGCGCTGCTGCTCGGCGCGCTCTCGCTGCTCGGCGCCGCGCCCGCCCAGGCGCAGACCATCTGGGTGGCGGAGCTCACTCCGTCGAATCAAGGCGCGGGTTTTGGCTTTGGCTGCAATACCCAGAGGCTGTGCGATTCGCAGCTGACTGACAACAACTTTACAGTGGACGGCGACGCGTATCGCTTCGCCTTTATCCTTGATCTTCCCGATAACTCGTTGGCGGTCAATGCCGGTAATGGCATCAATACGGCCCTCCAGGCACTGAAGTTCTGCGTCGGACCGACCGCGTTCGCGTTTTCATCGGCAAGCCTGTCAAACAGCGACCACCGGGCCGATTGGACCGGCGCCAACCTTGCGTGGTCCGCCGGGCAGAAGGTTCCGCTCAGCATCGGGACCGCGTGCGCGCCCGGCGGGCCCACGAACCTGGGCGCCACGCCGGGCTCGGGCCGGCTCGACCTGGCCTGGACCGCGCCGACGGCCACCGGCGGCTCGGCCATCACCGGCTACGACGTGCACTACACCGGCTCGACCACGGTCGGCGACGACGCGCCGGCGTTTCCCTCCGGCTCCGACCCCGCAACCCAATGGGTGAACGCGGCCCACAGCGGCACGACGGCCTCGGACTCGCTCACGGGCCTGACGCCGGTCACGACGTACCGGGTGCGGGTGCGGGCGGTGAACGGCGCGGGCTCGAGCCCCTGGGTGCGCGTCTCCGGGACGACGCCGGCGGTGCCCCCCGGCGAGGTCACGGCTCTCGACGCCGCGCCGGGCCACACGAGGCTGGACCTGTCCTGGGCGGCGCCGGCGGCGACCGGCGGCTCGCCCGTCACCGGCTACGACGTGCACTACACCTCCTCGACCACGGTCGACGACGACGCCGCGGCGGACCCAGGCGGCTCCGCCTCCGGCTGGTTCGACACGAACCACGGCACGGCGACCACCCGGACAATTACGGGGCTGACCAACGACCGGGCCTACCGGGTGCGGGTGCGCGCGGTGAACGCCGCCGGCGACGGCCCCTGGGTGCACGTCACGGGCACGCCGGGGTTGGCCAACCCCGTGGTGAGCGGGGTGACGCTCACGGTCAACGGCAGCCCGGTCACGGTCACCCGATATCCCGGCAGCAATTACCTCCGCCAGGCCACCGTCCCGTACGACGCGACCAGCGTGACGGTGACGCCCACCTGGGCCGGCCCCGCCACGGGGACGGTGCGCTCGGTCGAGTACGGGAAGCACTCCAATGTGTACACCGGCCCGACGAGCGTCGTCTCGGGCGGCTCCGTCACCGTGGACCTGAACCCCAGCGAGCTCTGGTACCGCGACTTCACGCTGGTGGTGGTCGATTTGACGCTCGCCCCGGGCTACGCGGGCGCGCGGGCGATTCTCATCAAGAAGGGCGGCCCCATCACGGCGTCGATTTCGGTGGCTCCGGAGACGGTGCGCGAGGGCGGACCGGGGCAGGAGGGGACCCGGGCGAACGTGTCGGTCACGCTGTCGCAGCCGGCGGACAGGGACATCGTGTTTCCGCTGACGACGGGGGCCGGCACGTCCGAGGCGGGCGACTGGTACATCCAGAAACGCAGCGTCCTCATCCGGCGCGGGACGACGGTCGGCTCGGCGTACGTCCGCGCGCTCGAGGACGACGACACCGACGACGAGACGTTCGCGGTGGCGCTCGGCCCTGTCCCGTCGGGCCTGACGCCGCTCCTGACCGTGGCCGGGGTCACCATCGACGACAACGACGACGCCGGGGACGCGGAGCAGGACGACCTCCCGACGGTGACGCTCTCGGCCACGCCGAACCCGGTGCGCGAGGGCGAGGCGGTGGAGGTGACGGCGACGCTCTCGAAGGCGGCGTCGGGCGAGGCGACGATACCGGTGCGCGCGACCCGCGCGACGGCGGAGCATGACGACATCGCGACGCACCGGCTGCGCCTCGTGATTCCCGCCGGCGCGACGAGCGCAACGGGCACCATCGCGACGACCGTCGACACCGACGGCGACGACGAGCGGTTCTCGGTGGACGTGGTGACGGCGGACCTGTCGTTGAACGTGGCGCTGAGCGCGTCCGGGGTCGCGGTCACCATCGAGGACACGACCACGACCCCGCCCGAGACGGCCCCGTCCGTCCCGGTGGTGACGGTGACCAAGGGCAGTGACGTGACCGAAGGCACGGCCGCGGAATTCACGCTCAGCGCCGCGCCCGCGCCGGCTTCGGACCTCAGCGTGGTGGTGGAGGTCACCGAGAGCGGCACGTTCGCGGAACGCCGCGCGCTCCACACGCGCTCGGTGACGATTCCGGCCGGCGCCACGTCGGCGTCGTTCACGGTCGCGACGGTGGACGACTCCACGGACGAGGCCGACGGCTCGGTGACGGCGACGCTCGTGAGCAGCACCGGCGACTACACGGTGGGCGCCGCGGCGAGCGCGACGGTGGCGGTCGCCGACAACGACGCGGCCGCTCCGGTCTGGTCGGCCACCCTGACTCCGAAGGCGCTCGTGATTGCGGGCATCATTGAAGACGGCTTCGGCTGCTGGAATAACCAATCAGGCGCGAAGTGCTCATCCACTTCGATCCTGACGGACGATGACTTTTCGCTCGGTGGCAAGGATTACACCCTCACCCGCATAAAGGACGGGCACGACCACGTGTTCGCCATCAGCATTACCACAGCCTCTGGCCCAGTGGGCGATGATTTGAGGGCCCTGAGCTTCTGCGTCGGCGGACGGGCGCTTGCCTTGACGGGCATCCAAACTCAGGTCGGGGCGCCCACTCTGCACGGGGCCAGTTGGTCGAACTCCGACATGGGCTGGTCCCTCGACAACCAGGTCAAGGTCAGCATCGGGGAGTCCTGCCCGACGGGCGGCTCCGGGCTCGGGCAGACGGACCGGCCGGCGGTCGCGGTCCACCGGTACGCGGCGCTGATTGCGAAGATGTACGAGTGGCGCAACGACCCGCAGTGGGTGCACGCGAAGGCGCACACCGACCGCTGGGACCGGGCGCTCAAGGCGTTCGGGGAGGCGGTGTCGGACGCCACGCTCACGGCGATGACGGCGGCCGAGGCGCAAGGGTTCGCCAACCGCGGGTGGACCCGCTGGGTGGAGGTGGCCGAGGCGCTTCGCCAGATTGAGAGCGCCCGCCCGCGGACCCCGGCGCCGCCGACCCCGGTGGTGACGGTTGCCGCCGGCAGTGCGGTGACGGAAGGCGCGCCCGCGGGCTTCACGCTCAGGGCCGCGCCCGCGCCGGCGTCTGACCTCAGCGTCTCGGTGACGGTCACCGAGAGCGGCGATGTGGCACAAGCCTCCGCCCTTGGCGCGCGCACGGTGACGATACCGGCCGGAACGACGGCGGCGGCGTTCACGGTGGCGACGGTGGACGACAATACGGACGAGCCGGACGGCGCCGTCGTGGCGGCGCTCGGCAGCGGCGGCGGCTACACGGTCGGCAATGCCGCGCGCGCGACGGTGGCGGTGGCCGACAACGACCAGCCCGCCGCGGCGGTCGTCCCCGGCATCGTGACCAAGCGGAGCATGGCCCGGGAGGGGAGCGACGAGGCGGCGGTGTTCACGGTGCGCCTCGACCGCGCGGCCTCGCGGACGGTGACGGTCGACTACGCCACGGCGGACGGCGCGGGCCGGTGGGCGGGAACGGCGCCGGCGCGGGCGGGGGCGGACTACACGGCCACGTCGGGCACGCTCGCCTTCGCGCCGGGCGAGACGCTGAAGACGCTCGCGGTGCCCCTCCTCGACGACGCCATCGACGAGGGAACGGAGTACTTCCTGCTGCGCTTCTCGAACCCGCAGGGCGCGACGCTTGCCGCGCGGTACCGCGAGACCCAGGGCCTGATCCGGAATTCGGACCCGCTGCAGGCGATGTGGCTGTCGCGCTTCGGGCGCATGGTGGCGTCGGACGCGGTGGCGTCGGTGACGGCGCGGCTGGAGACGCCGCGCGATGCGGGCTCGCACCTGACGCTGGCGGGGCAGAGGCTCGACCCCTCGGGCGGCGGCGCCGCGTTCGCGCAAACCCTGACGGGGCTTGCGCGGGCGTTCGGCGCGGAGGTGGCAACGCCGGCGGACGACGACCCGTTCGCGCGCCACAGCCTCGCCGGGAGGTGGAACGACCCCGCCACCGCCACGACCGCCCGCTCAATGAGCGCGCGCGAGCTGTTGACGGGGACGTCGTTCCGGGCGGTGCTCGGGAGCGGCGCAGGGCCGCGGTTGACGAGCTGGGGCCAGGGTGCGTCGGTGTCGCGGTTCTCGGCCTCTGTGCCGGGGCTGGGCCTGAGCGGCGAGTCGGCGACCGGGTCCATGGGCATGGACTACGAGCGGGGCCGGTGGCTCGCCGGGTTGGCGATGACGCACAGCTTGGGCGAAGGAGCGGCGCGCGATGCGGGGTGGAGCTACGCTCTGGGGAGCACGGCGACGATGATGCTTCCCTATGCGCGGTACAGGGTGAGCGAACGGGTGTCGGCGTGGGGGCTTGCGGGGACGGGGAAGGGACGGCTGACGCTGGACCTGGACGGCAGCGTGCCGCAGCACTACCGCACGGAGCTGTCGATGACGCTGGCGGCGGCGGGGG
Organism: uncultured Binatia bacterium (SeqCode); assembly: GCA_965204505.1. GTDB lineage: Bacteria > Desulfobacterota > Binatia > UBA9968 > JAJDTQ01 > JAJDTQ01. The sequence continues at coordinate 198,978 of CBDBFB010000003.1, read as the reverse complement.
TGCGCGGAGAGCTGTGGTCTGCGCCGGAGCCGGGCGGGTTTGCGCTGGCGCTCAAGGCGGACGCGTTCTGGGTGCGCACGGAGTCCGACCGGGTGACGGCGTCGGAGTTCGGGGGCCTCATGGGGGCGCGTGGCGAGTCGAGCCGGGTGCGGGCGGTGCTGGACGGCTCGCGCACGTTCGCGCTCTCAAGCGGCGCGGCGCTGACGCCTTCGGTGGAGATGGGGGTGCGCCATGACGGGGGCGACGCGGAGACGGGGACGGGCCTGGAGTTCGGGGCCGGCCTGGGTTACGCGGACCCGTCCTGGGGGCTGGACATGGCGCTGCGGGTGCACGGTCTTGCGGTGCATGCCGAGGAGGGCTACGGCGAGTGGGGCGTGTCGGGGCAACTGAGGCTCGTGCCGGCCGTCTCGGGGCGGGGCCTGTCGATGTCGCTAACGCCGTCTTACGGCGTGGACCCGGGGGGTTCGGAGCGGCTGTGGGCGCTGCCCGGGTCGTCGGGGCTGGCGGTGAACGGCGACGCGACTCCGTCGAGCCGGCTGGACGCGGAGTTGGGCTACGGCATGGCGCTGTTCGGCGACCGCTTCACCGGCACGCCGAACCTGGGCCTGGGGCTCTCCGACGGCGGGGCGCGGGACTACCGCATGGGCTGGCGGCTGACGTCGGCGGTGCGGGGCCGCCACGGGTTCGAGCTGAACCTCGACGCCACGAGGCGTGAGCCCGCCAACGACGACGACGCGGATCACGGGGTGGCGCTGCGCGCGGCCATCCGCTGGTAGGGGGGCGCCGGGCGGTGGTGGCGGAGACCGGAGACGGGGTGCGGGCGTGGCTGCATCCGCGGCCCGTGGCGCCGGCCCTGGCCCTGAGCGCCGCCGCCGGCACACGGGAAGATCTCCGAGGTCCGGTTCATTCACGGAGAAAAGTGGATTGCGTTCAAGCCCAACGGGGCTTGCCGGCCCGGCGAACCGCATCGCGCAATGCCGCAGCTTCAATCCCCTTACGGTCGGCGAAGCGGGACAACGCCGCGGTTTCGAACGTCCGGAATCTCGACCTCGCGAACGCCTTTCGTCAGCATGATGTCCCTGACACCGTGTGTGTGACGCTCTTCGATCAACACCTTCGCGCCTAGGCGCGCCTTACCACCCATAGAACCTTGCCGACGATGTGTGCGGCCTCGGCAAGGCACGAGTAGGGGGCGTAGTCCGGGTTGGCGGAGATCAGCCTGAGACGAGCCGGTTCGTCCTTGTCTGCCGTGCCGCCGGAACGTACGGCGCCGACATGCTTGACCACGAGGCTGTTGCCGTCCCACAGAACGAAAGTCTCGCCCGTGGCCGGGAGCCGGCGCGAGACGTCGACGACGATCCGGTCGCCGTCGCGCATCTCGGGCTCCATGGAGTTCCCCCGGACCCTCAGGATGCGGAGGTCCCCGGGCTCGGCGCCGGCCTCGTGGCGGATCATGTTTTCCGGCCAGTGCCAGCGGACGGTCTCGTCGAAGAACTCCTCGGTGACCGCCCCTGCCCCCGCGGAAACCTCCACCGTGACCTCCGGAATCGCCGCCAGCGGTGCCCCGGGCAGCCCGGCCGGCATCCGGGGCGGCCTGCGCTTCATGGGCCTGCGTTTCGGCACGGTCTCGTGGCACAGCTCCGAGGGGTCGCAGCCGAGCATCCGGCCAAGGGTCTCGGTGTCGCGGTAGCCGAGGACGGCGGGGATGCCCCGGTCGACGTACTGGTGGAGGTAGGTCTTGTTGCGGCCGATGGCCAGGGATGCGGCCTTCAGGGTGAGATCGTTCCGGCGGAGCCCCAAAGTTCTCCCCTATGTTGAGCCGCATGGCCGCGCTTGACAGCCACCCCAATGCCACTTTGGACGAGCTTCTGCGCCGCGCGGTTGCGGCCTGGCGGGAGCGCCGCGGAGTGAGCGCCCGGCGCTTCGGAGTCGAAGCCCTGGGCGACCCGGGCTTCGTGTTCGCCCAGGCCCGGGGGCGCTCGGTGCGGCTGTCCACGGCGGACCGCGTCCTGGCCTGCATGGGGCATCCGCCGCTGGGGCCGTGGTTCCGGTGCGAGGTGGAGGCGTTCCTGGAGGCGACCGGAACCAAGGCTTCGGTGCTGGGCGCGGAGGCGGTGGGCAACCGGTCGTTGGTGGGGAGGCTCCGCCGGGGAACGTCGCCCCGGCTCAGGACGGTCGACCGGGTCCGTACCTGGATGGCCGCCCAGTCAAGCGCGGAAGAGTCCCGGGCCATTCGCATCAGGATGGCGGAGGAATGCCGGGCCGGGATCCTGACGTCCGGCCCATGCGCCGATGCTCTGCTCCCGTCCGCCGGATGGGGGTGGGAGCTGGAAGAGGAAGGAGGGAAAGGAATGAACGGGAACGACAGGAAGTATCTGAGCACCAGGGAGGCGGCCGCCTGGCTGGGTCTCTCGCCCCGTACGCTGGACCGCTACCGCGTGAGCGGCGAAGGGCCGGCGTTCCACCGGTTCGGGAGCCGGGTGCGGGACCTGGCCGCGGACCTGGACGACTGGGCCGCCGCCCGGCGGCGGCTGTCGACGTCGGACGACGGCACGGCCGGACGGGAGGGAAGGCCATGAGGACGCTCGAACGTCATTGGTAAACGTTCGGGGAAGCCGTGGAGATTCGGAGATACGGGAGGACGGAGGTTCGCGAACCCCTGAGATAGTAGGGAGTTCCTCGATTGCGCCAGCCAACGTCACCGTTCGGTTCCGTGATTCCACGGCACGCCCGAACGGTTACCGTCATTGAAGCGCATTCGTTCGCATGGCCCGGAAATGAATCGGTGCCTAAATGGTACCTGGGCATTAAACAGTTTCGCACCCGGTAGATCGGATTCTTCCTAACAGGTTGATTTTATGTAAGAAGTTGCCCAACTTTTTCGGCTTGGGGAATGCGTAACCTTACCCCGACATGGTGCTGGTGCACGGCGGCGGCCCCGGCGTCGAGCGCATCGCGGCAAGCTGGGCCGAGCAGCGCGGCGTCCACCAGGTCGTCTGCAAGCCCGACTGGGACCGCCACGGACGGGCCGCTCCCTTCCGCCGCAACGACGACCTCCTCAACCTCCTGCCCAAGGGCGTCATCGCCTTCCCCGGCAGCGGCATCACCGACAACCTCGTCGACAAGGCCAAGCAGCTCGGCATCCCGGTCCAGAAGGTGGCGGCATAGGCCGTACACCGAGGGGGCGCGTCGCTTCGGCGGCGCGCCCCCCTTTTTTTGGTGGGACTTGTTAGAGTCAAGTCCCTGGGAGGAATGACAATGATCGACGCTTCTTCAAAGTTGTGTGTAGACCTCCGCGATGCGGTCGCTACGTTACAGGACAATGACGCGGACTACGGATTTTTCTACGAATACTCCCACGGCAAGCGCCAATGTCGCGGGTGCGGCGGTGTCGCTGCCGATTCTGTCCGGGTCCACCATGCGCTAATCTGCGAGGTCGGGATGCTGGAGGCCGCCATGGATTCACTTCCGGAGGAAGGTGGCATTAGGGACTCGACTCCATAGGTCCCTTTTTTGTCGGTGCACCCGAACAACAACACCCACCGCGCTCGCGTTCGCTTCGCACCTCCGGTCGCTCCCTCCGCGCTCCGCCTGCCCACAAGACGGCGTGACCCGTGCGTCACTTCGACGCCATGCCTGGCTGCGTATCCGACCCACGGCTCGCCGCCTTCGGCGACGTCGCCGCACCCGTGCCGTCCGCCTCGCTCCGCTCGTCGTCGGCATGCCCCTCCGCATCCGCGTCGCCGGTGTGGGCTTCACCCTACACCGGCTCCCGCACCCACCGTCCTCCGGTGTCCGCACCATCGCCGACACCGCTGCCTGCGCTTCCGGCAACGTGCTTCACACGTGTGCCGTCGGCGCCAGGCACAACCTTCGCGCCGCCGCTCGCTGACGCTCCCGGCGCGCTTCGCACCCATCAACCCCGCATCGTACACTCGCCGCGCTTCAACGCCGTCCACCTCGTTGCGCTCGCCCTCCGGCACGGACCCCCCGCCACGGCCCGTGTCGCCGAGGACCCGCTTCGCGCCTCCCCTGCGCCACTCGGCGACGCGGGCCTTCCCCCCTCCGTCGGTCCGGTCCGTACTTCCTCCTTCGCCTCGCCGGTGCGCGCTTCCCCCGTCACCGGCTTCCACTCCCCGCCGTCCTCGGTGTCCGCACCACTGCGGACGCCCCGGCCGGTGCTTCCGGCAACGTGCTTCGCACGTGTGCCATCAGCGCCGTCCGCAGTGACCACTACTCAATCGCCATTGCCGGTGACGGATTCTGTCGAGCCCGCTGCGCGGTCTCGCCTCTCCAGCCCGGCATCCCTCGCGCCGGTGCGCGCTTCTCCCGTCACCGGCTTCCGCATCATGTCCTGCTCCGGTGTCCGCGCCTCCAGCAGCGTGCTCCGCACGCATGCCGTCAGTGCCTTCAGCGCAGCTCGCCGCACTCGCGCCGTCCGCCTCGCTACGCTCGTCGGCACCCGCTTCCGCACCACGTCCTGCACTCGTGTCCGCACTACTGCGGACGCCGCTGCCGTCGCCTCCCGCAGCGTGCTTCGCACGACTGCCCTCAGCTCCTCCGCACTGACCCCCACTCAGTCGCCGTGGCGGCTCCCCTCCGCCGGGTCCTCCGCCGCCCATCCCCCCGTCGCTTGAACCCCTGGTTTCTTCGTTCCTGACCGCCTGCGCGGGCTCTGGTTCTCACACCCCACGCAGCGGGCTGCGGGTGTGCGCCTCGCGCACCTATGGCCGACGCCTTTCTGCGCAACCATCGCCTTCCGACGCCTCGTCCTTGTTGGATCGAGCGTATGTCGCACCGATACACGACAGCCTTCCTACCCCCGACCATGCGTGGCTGCGCTTGTCCTGCACCGGTACACGGGCGATACACGCTTGCCGTCCCCGAAAACACGGACCGATACACAACCGACATGCGCTCACCATGGCCGCCTCGACGCCTGCGGCTGCGTTTGTCCCCGGCCCATGCACGCCCGAAATGCAGGTGCCTTCGCCGACATACCGGCCCTGGGATTCCTGCTCGGGCGCGGTATTGAGCCCCTCCACAACACTCGCAGCAACCACATCCGGGCTTCCCACAATCCGAAATCGCCACGCTTCCGCCGATCTGGTAGTAACGACCGTAAGGGGGCGATGGGTCTCATGCCCGCAGGTCAACCGCCCCCGGGTCCGATTCCGGAGGCGGGAAGGAGACGAAGCGTGACGAAAACCGATCGAACCGAACCCGAATCCAGCGATAGCCATACTGAAAAGCGAGGCAACGCTCGCCGGACCAGAGGCATCCGCTTCTCCGATTCCGAGTGGCAAGAGGTCAAGGCGGCTGCCGAACTGCACGACGTCCCGGCCGCCGAGTTCGTCCGCAAGAACATTCTCGACGTCGCCCGCGGCCGCGCCGGTGCGGCCCCCGCCTCGCTCACGCCGCTGATCGAGAGGACGTTCCGCTACACATATGTGCTCGCAACGCACAAACTCGACGAACTGAGCCGCGAAGGACGCGGCGAAGAGATGGAAAAACTCGCCAGGGAGGCCCAGGCGATCCAGGACCGGTTGCAGGGCGGCGACTCCACTTGAACGCTGCGGCGCCTCGACTGCATCGCCCATCACATGTCAGGCGCCTGCAACTTCCGAATCACCTCGGACGCGAACGCCACACGAGACCCTGGCAGTGGACTCGCCTCACCGCAGAAAAGCACACATGGCACACGAAAAGCACCCCGAGAAACTCGTTAACCGCAAATCGAGGGCACGGCCTTCCGGCCGTGTCAGGAGGACCATTGACCCATGCCCCGCATCATCGAGACCACGGTGTACGAGATCGAGGAACTGTCGGCCGAAGCAAGGGACAAGGCGCGCGACTGGTACCGCGACACCGGCCTGCATGACGACTGGTACGACTGCGTCTACGAGGATTTCGAAAGCATTTGCGGAATCCTGGGCGTAACGCTCCAGACCAGTCCGGTGCGTCTCTACGGCGGCGGCGCTCCGGACAGCGTCCCCGGCTGGCCAGGCGCGCAATCCTGACTCCGGACCGGCAAGGCAGTCCATGGAATCACTCACATGGGATGGACGGTTCAAAGCTGTCTGCAACGCGGCCGATGCAGACGCGGGCGGCCATGCCGTTACATCCGGACGCGCAGGCCGGCGAACACGACCGCCTCCAGGTTCCGGCTGGCGACGTGGCCCGGGTCGCGGATCAGCCGTGCCCCGATCCGCAGCACCGAGTCGGGCGCGAGCGCCGCGGTCCAGTCCATGCCGAGATCGATCTGGCGCCCCGATGGCTCCAGGCCGACGGGAACCCGCCGGCGCGCCACCGCGCCCTCCGGCGTCCGGCCCATGGGAAGCGACAGTTCCAGGCGTCCGCTCTCGACCCGTAGCGGCTGCAAAAGCAGGAACCGCAGCGTCCCGCCCGCCAGCGGGCGGGCGGCCTCCACCGAGAGAGCCGTGCTGAAGGCGCTCCCGCCGGCGTCCGCCAGCATCCCGCCCTCGGCATGGGGCGTCGCCCGCCCGATCTCGCCGGCAATCCCGATCCGCCAGCCGCCGGCCTCGAAGCCCCCCGACGCGCCGACGAAGGACAGGCCCGAGGAAAGCCTGCCGAAGCCCCCCTCCGCCACCGCGCCGAACAGCGTGGCCGTCTCATGGACAAAACCCGCGCGAAGGCCTGTCCGCCCGCCCGCCGGGCTCCATGAGAAGGCCACACCGTGCGTGCCGGCGTCCAGGGCATACGCGCCGGCATTGCGGTCGTAGACGGTCGAGGAGAATGCCGACAGCACCGTGTTCCAAAGACGAGCCCTGGCCGCGACCGGCCGGGAGGCAAGGGCCAGGTGCGGGCTCTCCGGGCCGCCCAGGCTCACCTCCAGTTCATTCTCCGCCGGGCCGGCGAGCGCCGCCAGCACGCGGCCGGGCGCGCCGAAGGCGGCCGCCGAGCCCACGCCGTCCCTCCACGCAAGCCAGCCCGACAGCCGCACCGCCGCGCCGGGCCCCGCCGCGACCGCCGCAAAGCCGGCGGCGTCGGTCCAGAAGGGTGCGCCCAGGGCGTCGAACACCGCGATCCTGCGCCCCGCCAGGGCGCGCCCGAGCGCGTCTCCCATGGCGCGGCCCGAAACGATCCCGCTCGCCACCGCCCGCACCCCGCGGTCCGCCACCCGGCCGCCCAGCGCTATGGAAACCGTGCCCACCGGCGCGGTCGCGGCCCCCAGGTCCATGACCCCGCGGCCGAACACCGACGAGAGCTCGCAGGCGCTCCGGTCGCCGTCCAGGTCGAGATGCGCCGGGCACGAGCCCCCCGGCGCCACCGCGTCCGGCACGACTCGCGCCGTCGCGTAGAGCCGCGCCAGGAGCGCCTCGTTCGTCATCTGGCTCCGGAACCAGTGCTTCAGCACCGCCAGGCCCCCGGTCACGTACGGCGCGGCGAGGGAGGTCCCGGACACTTCGGCGTAGCCGCGCGTCGTCCGGCCCGTATCCGGGTCCGTGTGGGTCGCGGCCACCGGCACCCTGTCGCCCGGCGCGGCGATGCACCATTGCGCGGCAATCCCGCAGCGGTTGGAAAACACCGCGATGCCCCCCTCGCGGTCCGTCGCCACCACCGCCACCACGTGGCCGCGCAGCGACGCCTCACGCGCCGGCAGCCCGGCAAAGAGGCCGGGCGAGGACGCATCGATCCCGCCCTGCACGCAGTTCGGCTCCGGGGCCTCGCACCGGTGACCGTGGTCGTTGCCCGCCGCGAGCACGAGTATCTTCCTGCCGCCCGCCGCGTCCGGCTGCGCGAGGGACCGGATCGCCGGCGCATAGGACGGCCCGAAGCTCTCGTCGAGGTAGTTCTCCGTGAGCCCCGAGATGCCGAAACTCATGTTGACGAAATCGCCGGAGGGCAACTCCGAGACCTGCGCCGCGAGCCAGCCGACCTCATAGTCTACCTCCGCGGGATCGGTTCCGACGTAGTTTTGGTCCGGGTCCCCGCTACCGAGGCCGACCACCGTCATGTGGAGGTGGTCGACGCCCCAGGCGACGCCATGGAAGTCGTGCCGCGCGTGTTCGGACGGGACCGGCCCGTCGCGCCTCGCGACGATGACGCTCGCCACCGCGGTGCCGTGACGCCCGACGATCGAGGGCGGCTCGGGATCGGTGGGAGGGGGATTGCCGGGAGGGAGATCGGAAACCGCACCGCTGGGGTCCGTCATGCCGATCCGCCGCGGTTCGAACTCCCAATGGTCGATGTCGATCCCGTCGTCGATCACCGCGACACGTGCGCCGGCGCCCGGCGCCGTCCCGGCGCCGTCGCGCCGGGCGATCCTGGCGTAGGCCGTCGCCGCGTCGATCTGGCGAAGGCCCCACGCGTTGCCGTATTCGGCGTCGCTCTCGTACGGGCCGGCCAGCGCCTGAAGGCCCATGGGCCGGGCCGCGGGCGGCGGAACCCGGTCGGCCGAGGGCGGATCGGGATCGGCGGGAGGAGGAACGCCTCCGACCATGCCGGAGCCGCCGCCGCCACAACCGGAAAGCAGGAGCATCAGGCCCAGACTCGAGATGAACCGCTTCATTGCTCTCCTCCCGCAGTGCGAAGGTGCGGCCCGGGGGCGGCCACCCGAACCGCGCGGGGAACTTTGCGGCGCCGCAGATCAAAACTCGCGGCGCCAGCCGCCGAGGAACGTCCATTCCGGATCCGCGGCCCGGCGATGGCCGGGCCGGAGGCTCAGGACGGCGCCCAGGCGCAGCTCGCCCCCGGCCAGCCGCCCGCTCCATTGCCCGGCGAAGTCCAGCTGACGGCCGCCGGGCGCCAGGCCGGCCGGCGCCGCACTGTGGAGCACCGCGCCCTGCCGGGTCCGCGCGGCGGGCAAGCTCAACCATGCCCGGCCGCTCTCCACCCGCAACGGCTGCGACACGGAAAGGCGCACCGTGCCCGGACCGGCCAGCGCCCTTGCGGCGTGAAGCGCGAACGCGCTCGTCGCCAGGGAGGACACGCGCGTGACGAGCCCGCCCCGCGCCGCCGGGGCCACCAGGCCGAACTCCGCGCTGGCGCCGATGCGCCATCCGCCCAGGTCCGTGTCCGCGTCCACGCCCAGAAAAGACGTGTCGGCGGCCAGGGCGCCGAACCCGCCTTCGCCGACGCTCCCGAGAAGGGTCTTCCGCTCGGCCATCCAGCCGGCCCGAAGGCCCACGGGCCACCCGGTCCGCCGCCAGCCCAGGCTGGCGCCGGCGGCGGACCTCGTTCCCGTCAGCCCGTCGGTGGCGAAGCCGGCGGCGGACAAGCCGTTCCGCCCGGCCACGGTGGCCTTCACCCCGCCTTCTGCCAAGGCGAGATGGCTGCCCCGTATCTCCGCCGAGGCGTCCAGACGGGCGGCGCGGAGGCTCAAGGAAGCCGTTTCGCGCCCGGATACGGCCTTGCCCGGAGCGCCTGCCGGACCCGCGGGCCTAGCCGCCAGGAAGCCGCGCAGCCGCGCCGCCACCGGCAGCCCCTTGGCGGCCGCCGTGAAGTCCCCCAGACGGCGCCAGAAGGGCGCTCCCAGCTCGTCCAGCGCCATGACCTCGCGCGACCCCAGCGACCGCGCCATCCCGTCTCCCAAAGCCGGCCCGGGCCGGAAATGCAGGGCCCCAAGGCGCAAGCCGCCCCGCGCCGCAGTTGCGCCCGGAACCTCCAGGACGCCCACCGGAGAGGTCGCCGCGCCGAGATCCATCGCGCCCTGGCCGTAGACGGCCGTGTCGGCATAGACGCCGCTCTTGTCGGCCGTTGCGAACAACCGCGTCACCAGCTCGGTGTTGGACAGTTGGCCGCGGAAAAGCTGCTTCATCAGCGCCAGCCCGCCCGCCACCATGGGCGCGGCCAGGGACGTCCCGCTTCCGTCGGCGGCGTAAGTGTGAACCGCCTCGCCCGTGTCCGGATCGGGTCCAAAATAGGCGAACGCCATGTCTTCCCCGGGAGCGGCGATGCAGTAGGCGGCGGCGATGCCGCAGCGGTTCGAGAAAGAGGCGATCCGCCCGTCGCTCTCCCTCAACGCCACCGTGGCGACGGTGTGGCCCCGAAGCTCGGCAATGCGCGCGGCAAGGCCCGGAAAGACCTCGACCGAGACCGCGTCGAGCCCGTCGCCGACGCAATCGGGGGACGGCGGCTCGCAGACGGTTGCGCCTTGGCCGTGGGCGTTCCCCGCCCCCCAGACGAGGATGGTCTTTTCGCCGGCGTCCGCCCGCGCCATGGCGGCGATGGCGCTGTCGAAGTTCTGGCGGAGTTGCTGCTCGGTGTAGTTGTCGATGATGCCGTTGGCGCCGAAGCTGAGGTTCAGGAAATCCACCTTCCGGGCGCCGTCCCGCCAGCCCAGAACGGTGTCGAGATACAACGCCAAGTCATCATCGTAGCCGTCCAGCTCGGCGAGGGACGCCGGGATGTAGTCCTGGCCGACCGAAGGAGACGGGATGGCGAACATGGCGATGTCCGCGCCACGCGCCACCCCCGGCGCGGCGTCGGACGCGGCGGCTTTCCCGGCCGCGGCCACGCTCGCCACCGCCGTTCCGTGGGAGACGTCGTCGCCGCCCGTCTCGTCCGCCGCCCCCGGCAGGAACTGTTCGGTTACCGTCTTCCCGGCGAACGCCGGGTGCTCCAGGTCGATGCCGGAGTCGAGGAACCCTATGGTCACCCCGGCGCCGGGCTCGACGCCGGCGCCTTTCAACACCTCGATGTTGGCGTAGGCCCGGGCCGCGCCGGTCTTCGCCAGGCCCCACTGGTTCCTGAATCCGTCCTCCCGTTCGTAGCCGTCGACGAGCGTAAGCGTAACGAACACCCCATCTTCCTAACCCCGAGTATGAGGGGGTAGGCTGGCCCTCCAACCAGAGGAAGGAGGGCAAGGCAATGGATGATGTCGAACGGGGTGTCGAGGAGGAGCTGGACCGGGAGGAGGCGGCGGGCGGGGACACGGCGGTTGTCCGGCCGCCGGCGACGGCTGGGGATCGGCGATGGACGGACGAAGAGAAGGCGCAGGTGGTCCGGGAGTGCTGCTGGCCCGGGGTGAAGGTGGGGGAAGTGGCGCAGCGCCACGGGTTGTCGGTCAGTCAGGTGAGCGCATGGCGAAAGCTGGCACAGCGGGGCAGGCTGACGCCGCCGGGTTCGGGGGCGACGGGAACCTTGGCTGAGGCGCAGGCGGAGCGGAGCCAGGCAGGGATCAAGGCCGGGGTGGCGGCGCCCGGGAGCGGTCCTGCCTTCGCCGAGCTGGAGGTGGTGGAGGAGCCAACGGCGGTGGGTTCGGTGTCGATCGAGGCTCGGGGAGTGACGGTACGGCTTGAGGGGGCCATCGGCGCGGTGCGGATCGCCGAGATAGCCTCGGCGCTGCGGGGTCTGCGATGACAGCTCCGGGGTCGGGGACGCGGGTGGTGGTGGCGACGATGCCTGTGGACTTCCGCAAGGGTCATGACGGGTTGGCGGCGGTGGTGGAGCAGGAGTTGGGACTGGACCCGTACAGCGGGGTGGCGGTGGTGTTCCGGCCGCGGCGGCTGGACCGGGTGAAGGTGCTGTGGTGGGACGGGACGGGGCTGGTGTTGGCGTCGAAGCGTCTGGAGCAGGGGCGGTTTGCGTGGCCCGGGGTGCGGGACGGGGTGATGCGGCTTACGGGGGCGCAGTTCGAGGCGTTGTTCGAAGGGCTGGACTGGCGTCGGGCGTGGGCGCCGCGGGTGCGCCGTCCGCGCACGGCGGCGGGGTGAGCGGAGGCGTTTTTTGTTGCTAAGTGCCTGATTTTGTGATACTATTCTTGTCATGGAGGTCAACCTCGACAAGGCCGGTCTCTCATCCCTCGCGCCGTCCTTGCGGGCGCTGTTCGAGGGACAGCAGGCGGCCATGGAGGCGCTTCGCACCGAGAACGCTTCCCTCTCCGACCGCAACCACCATCTCGAAGACCTGAACCATCATCTTGAAGACGTGAACCGCCGCCTCGAGCACCTGGTGCGGGAGCTCAACCGGGCGGTGTACGGCAAGAAGTCCGAAAAGCTCCATCCCGACCAGTTGCAACTGGCGTTCGAGGACCTCGAAGCGGCCGTGGCCGAGGCGAAGGAATCCGCGCCGGCGCCGGCCAGGGGGACGCCTCGCCGGAAGCGTTCGGCTCCCGAGCGCAACATCGGCCATCTGCCCGCTCATCTGCCCCGGTCAGAGGAGGTGATCGAGCCCGAGAGCACGCAGTGTCCATGCGGCTGCGGCGAGATGACCCGCATAGGCGAGGACCGCACCGAGCGGCTGGACATCGTGCCGGCGCAACTCCAGGTGATCGTCACGGTGCGGCCCAAGTACGCTTGCCGGGTGTGCCAGGAAGGGGTCACCCAGGCCGAGGCGCCGGCGCACCTGATCGAGGGCGCGCTGCCGACCGAAGGGGCCATCGCCCACGTGCTGGTGTCGAAGTACGCCGACCACTCTCCGCTCTACCGCCAGTCCCGGATCTACGCCCGCTCGGGGGTCGATCTTCACCGCTCGACGCTGGCCGGGTGGGTGGGCGCGGCGGCGTTCCACCTCAAGCCGGTGGTGGACCGGCTGGCCTGGCGCCTGAGACAGTCGGGGAAGCTGTTCATGGACGAGACCCGGGCTCCGGTCCTCGACCCCGGCCGGGGCAGGACCAAGACGGGGTGGCTGTGGGCGCTGGCCCGGGACGACCGAAGCTGGGGCGGCCCGGACCCGCCCGGGGTGGTGTACTTCTACGCCCCGGGGCGCGGCGGCGAGCACGCGGAGACCTTCCTCAAGGGGTTCAAGGGCATCCTGCAGGTGGACGGCTATGCCGGCTACAACCGGCTTGCGGGCCCGGACTGGCAGGTGCGCCTGGCGTACTGTTGGGGGCATTCCAGGCGGAAGGTCCACGATGTCTTCGACAGCGACCGCTCCGGGATCGCGGCCGAGGGGCTGCGGCGGATCGCGGAGTTCTACGCCATCGAGGACGGGATCCGCGGCGCCTCGGCCGAACACCGCCTTGCCGAACGCCGGAGCCGGACCGCGCCCCTGGTCGAGGAGTTCGGCGCGTGGCTTACGGAACAACGCGCGCGGCTCTCGGCCAAGTCCCGCCTGGGCGAGGCGCTGGCCTACATCGCCCGGCACTGGGACGGCCTGCTGGTGTTCCTCGAAGACGGGCGCGTCGAGATGGACACCAACTGCGTGGAGAACCTCATCCGCCCGCTGGCCCTGAACCGCAAGAACGCCCTGTTCGCCGGCCACGACGAAGGCGCCGCCGCCTGGGGCCGCATCGCCTCGCTGGTCGAGACCGCCAAGTTGAACGGGGTCGAACCCTACGCCTATCTCAAGGCTACCCTCAAGGCCATCGCCTCGGGGCATCGCGCCTCACGCATCGACGAGCTCCTCCCCTGGGCCTTCACCCCCGACTCTCGCTGAAAGTCAACGTGCCCCAGCGGCAACGCTTACGCTGAAAGTCAACGTGCCCCAGCCGCACCGCTTACCGACGAGCGCGTCCGCCCTTTGCTCGAACACCGCAGGCGCAACGCAATCGCCCCCGTGGGTCGGGATGCACGCGGGCGGCGGCTTCGGCACGACCACCGGACCACCGCCTCCTCCCCCTCCACCCCCGCAACCGCCGAGTACGGGCAACAGGGCGAAAGCGACGGAACAAACCAACGCTGGATTGCGAAACATGATCCCCTCTCTCTCGTCGGCGGCCGGCGCACGCCGCACCCTCGACGTCCATCGATCCCGTACTCCGCGCAAGGCGGAGACGAAGGCGCTGCGTGGTTGCCCGCAGCCCATGAACGTCTCAAACATGACGGGACCCTCCTGAGTAACACGCCCGCGACACGCCCGCGACACACCGGAGCCGAGAAAGGGTACCACAAGCCACCTATTCTTATCGTATCCTTCGTCTTTACTTTTATACTTTATCAGGGTGTTCTTGCATTTTCCTGCATTCTCGGAGGATGGCGCCGAGGATCAGAAGGTCCGTGAGCAGCAATTGGGTGTGGCGTTCCATCACGGAGCGTCCCGCGACCGCCAGCCGTCTGTCAGCACCAACACAACAGCATCAAGGGCGACATGTACCGACAGAACCAACCAGGCCGGTGACACCTTGAGTATCTCTTGGGTTTGAAGTCGAAGCGGAAGTTCAACCGGGCGCCGTCGCCCGCTGACACAGTCGCTGCGCAACCTGATTCGATCAATCCCGGGTCCCGGCCCGCGCGCCGCCCCTACCAGCGAATCGCCGCGCGCAGCATCACCTCGTGCGCGGGCGGCGATTCGCCGCCCGCGGACTCGTTGCGAGTGGCGTCGAGGTTGAGTTCGAAGCCGGGGTCGTTCGGCAAAGCCCGGGTCAGCCGCCAGCCCACACGCCAGTCGCGCGCGCCGCCGTCCGACATCCCGAAACCGACATTGGGCGTGCCGGTGAAGCGGTCGCCGAGGACCGGCAGCCCGTAGCCCGCCTCCGCGTGCAAGCCCCGCGCCGCCTCGAACTCCCCGCCCGGCGCGAGGCCGCGCGCGTCGCGCGCACCCCACAGACGCTCCGAAGCGCTCGCCGCGGACCCGATGACGGGCGCAAGCGAGAACGACAGGCCCCGCCCGCGCTCGCCGGGGTCGAGCCGCGCCGCGGCGCTCGCACCCCACTCGCGGTAGTCCGAGTCCGCGTGCGCAAGCAGCACCCGCGCCCGCGCCTCGATGGAGAGGCCGGAGGCCGCGTCCGACCACGCCACGCCGCCGCCTATCTCGAAGCCCGTCCCGGTCTCCGCGTCGCCCCCGTCATGGCGCACCCCGAGCTCCAGCGAGGGGCGCAACGTCGCGGTCTGTGAGAGCGCGAACCGCCGCCCGCCCTCCAGCACCAGCCGCACCCGGCTCGCGTCGGCCTCCGCCGCCGCCGAGTTCACGGCCTTCTCCGAGTCCGTGCGCACGAAGAACGCGTCCGCCCTGAGCGCCAGGTCCATGCCCCCCGTCTCGTCCTGCTCCAGCAGCGCGCCCCGTGCGCCCATGGCGCCCATCCGCAACTCGATGTCGGTCCGTATCGGGGCCATGCCGCCGCCGTCGAACCGGATGGTCATGTCGCCCGTGCCCCAGCCCGCGAGACTCCAGGCCGACACCCGCTCGGTCAGCCTGAACCGCGCGTAGGGACTCACCGTCGTAAGCCGGCTCTCGATGCTGCCGGACTCGCCCCTGTCCACCCCGGGACTGTCGTACTTGCCCTCGCCCTTGCTCACGCTGACCGCCACGCCCGCGAGCACGCGCCTCCACTCGGCGTCCGCCCCGAGCGTGCCGGTCAGCACCTCGCCGTCCACGCCCGTGCGGCCGGTGTCGTCCGCGTGCTCGCCATCAAAACTCCCGTGCACCGCCCGGCCCCAGGTGGCAAAACCCGGGCCGGAGCCCGCGCCCTTCGAGGCCAGGTGGAACGAGCTCCCCAGCAGAACCTCGCGGCCCGTCATCGGGCGCGCGCCAGTGGCGGCGGCGGGATCGTCCCACGCCCCGAACAGGTTGCGGCGGGCGAACGAGCCTGCCCCGGCCCCCGAGCCGGGGTCGCCGGCCGCCGGCGCCTCCTCCGCGCCGAACGCCCGCGCGAGACCCGTCATGGCCTCGGCCAGCGCCCTGGCGTCATCCTCTCGCGACAGGTCGAGGGGCTGCCCCGCAAGCCTCACGTGCGCCCCCGGAGAGAGCCCCGCTTCCAGCCTCTCCGAGACCGCGTCGGTCACCTGGCTCCCCACCGTGCGTCCGAACCGCGCGAGCCACATCGCCTGCAGGTGGTCGTCGTTCCCGATGTAGGCGACCTGGTCCTCCTGCCCCAGCGCCAGGGACGCCCCCTGCGGGTTCGAGAACCGGACCAGGAAGTACTCGGTCCCCTCGTCGATGGCGTCGTCGAGGACGGCCACCTTCACGTTCTTCTGCCACTCGCCCGGCGCGAAGGTCAGCGTCCCCGACGCCGCGGTGTAGTCCGCGCCCTCCGTCGCCAGCGCCATCCTGCGCTGCACCCGCCGGTCCGGCTCCACCAGCACGTGATCCTGCGTCGTCGCGTCCGCCGTCGCCCAGTCCACCGTCACCGTATGCTCGACCCCGCCGATGCGGCTTAGCTGCACCGCCATCTCGATGTACGGGTCGCGCCCCTCCTCCGAGAAGGCCGACCAGGTGAAGATGCGGAGCTGGGAGCCGACCATGGCCTTCACCGTGTTCTGCAGCGCCCGCCCGTCCCGCGTGCACACCGCCCCGGCCTCGGCGCAGCCGCGCCCGCCCGCCAGCGTCACCTGCACGTCGGACGGCGAGGCCGGCTTCACCCACACCCGCCACAGATACGCCCCGGCCTGCTCGACGCGCTGCATGAGGCCCTGGCGCATCCGGAACGACGCGGGGCGCGGCGGCTTGCTCAGCCTCGACGCCGGCTCGCTCAGGCGCACCAGGAAGCTGAACGCCGTCTTGCCGTCGTGCCCGTCCGGCACTCCCTCGAGCGACGCCGTGAGCGGGCCCGGAGCCTCGCGCGTGACGGTCACGGTGTAGTCCCGCGTCGAGGCGTCCTGGGCCGTCACCCGCACCGTTATGGCGTTGGCGCCCACGCCGAGCGCGATGGCCCGGCTCGCCCGGCCGCTCGCGACGGACGCAAAGCTGCCCGACGCCCCCTTGCGCACCCCCACCCTCGCCGCCGCGTGGTTCGCCGTCGGCGTCAGCCTCACGTGCGTCGTCGCATTCGGCACCGCCGCCGCGTAGCTCGTGGTGCCCGCCGAGAAGGTCCCGATGGCCAGCGCCGCATACGTCCCGCCCGCGCTCTCCGCGCTCGAAGCCGTCAGCCCGCGCAGCGTCGCGTCCGAGGACTGCGCCCGCGTGACGGTCACCGTGTAATCCTGCGTCGAGGCGTTCTCGGCCGTCACCCGCACCGTGACGGCGTTGGCGCCCACATCCAGCGCGATGGCGGCGCTCGCGCTGCCGCGCGCCACGGTCGCGAAGCTGCCCGACGCCCCCTTGCGCACCGCCACCGTCGCCGCGGCGTGATTCGCCGTCGGCGTGAGCTTCAGGTGCGTCGTCGCGTGCGGCACCGTCGCCGCGTAGCTCAAGGTCGCCGTGTCGAAGGACGGGCTCAGCGTCAGCGCCGAGTACGTCCCGCCCGAACTCGTGCTGGCGCTCGCCGTCAGCGCGCGCAGCGCCGCGTCCGAAGACTGCCCCGCCGCCGCCGGCGTTCCCGTCCCGTGCGTCCACACGCCGGCGAGGGCGGCGTTCCGCGCCCGCACCCGCACCCGGTAGGCGGTGCCGTTGGCCAGGTCCGGTATCGTCTGCGAGGCCGTCGTGCCGCTACGGCTGACCGCCAGCCAGCCGTCCGCGGCCGTGGCCGAGCCGCCGGTCTGCACCGCCGCATTGTCGGCGACCGCGTTGTTGCCGCTGTCCGGGGCCGAGGTGTAGTGCACGTCGTAGCCCGTCACCGTCCCCGAAGGCGCCGTCCAGGTCAGGTCCAGCTTCGCGTCGCCCGCCGCCACCGTCAGGCCCGTCGGCGCGCCGGGCGTCCCCTGCGCCTGGCGCGTGACGGTCACCGTGTAGTCCCTCACCGTCGTCCCGTCCGCGGCCGTCACCCGCACCGTGACGGCATTGGACCCCACGGCGAGCGCGATGGCCGCGCTCGCCGCGCCGCTCGCCACGGTCGCGAAACTGCCCGACGCCCCCTTGCGCACACCCAGCGTCGCCGCCGCGTGGTTCGCCGTCGGCGTCACCTTCACGTGCGTCGTCGCGTACGCCACCGTCGCCGTCCGGTTCCCGCCGCCCGTGGACGTGAGCGCCAGCGCCGAATACGTCCCGCCCGCGCTCGTGCTGCTCGATGCCGTGAGCGAGAGCAGCGTCGCGTCCGTGGACGCCGCCGCCACGGGCGTCGCCTGGAGCCACCCGGCCTGCGCGCTCGGGCTGTAGGATTCGGTCGAGTCCAGCGCCTGGACCGTCGCGGCGTACGCGGTGCCGTTGACCAGGTTGTCGATGGTCACGGTCAACGCGGCGCCCGCCTCGGCCTGCTGCGTGGTCCCCGACCCCGCCACGCCGTACGACACCACGTAGCGGTCGGCGTTGGCCACCGCATCCCAGCTCGCCGTCATCTCCCCGTCGCCCGCCACCAGCGCGAAGTTCCCCGGCGTCGCCAGCACCTTGTCGCTCGGCGTGCCGCCCCCCGCGGTCCACAGGCTGTTGCCGCCGGCCGCCTTCGCCCGCACCCGCACGTCGTAGGCGGTGCCGTTGGTGAGGCTGGAGACCGTCTGCGAGGCCGCCGGGGGACTGGTCTCGGTGCCGCGGGCGACCGCCACCCACCCCGTCGAGGGGTCGGTACCGTCGCCGGTCGCCGCGGCATCGGGCGCCGAGCGCTCCTTGTGCTCGACGTCGTAGCCGGTCACCGTCCCCGACGGCGCCGTCCATGCGAGCGCCAGCGTGCCGTCGCCCGGCGTGACGCTCAGGCCCGTCGGCGCCCCGATGGCCTGGTCGTCGTCGACGATGGCGACGTTGAGCGTGGCCCCGGTCAGCGAGCCGCTCGCCGCCTCGATCACCACCACCTCGTCGGTCTCGGCCGCCGTGTCGTCGCGCACGGTCAGCGTCGCCGTGGCGCTCTTCGCCCCGGCGGCGATGGTCAGCGTCTTCGGCGAGAGCGTGAAGTCGGCGGCGGCGCCCTCGGTCGCGGTGGAGGCGTCGCCGATGCTCAGCGTCACCGTCGTCGCGCTGTGCGCCACGGCGTTCAGCGTCGCCGTCACCGTCGCCGTGGCGCCCTCGGCGAGGCGCTTGTCGGTGTCATTGACGCTCAGCGATATCGACGTCGGCCCGTCGGGCAGACCCGCCTGCGGCGTGCCCTCGACCTCGGTCCAGGGGCTGTACAGGAAATGGCTTATTTCGCTGCCGTCGGTGCCGGGCTGCTGGCTAATCGCCCTTATGCGCAGGTCGTAGGCGGTGCCGTTGGTGACGTCGTAGGCTTCCGCCAGGCCTGCCGCACCTCTCTGCTCGCCAGTGAATACGAAGCTGGTCGAATCGGGTGTGAAGCGACCGACCCTCGTGCCTTCCAATGCGCTGCTGAAATGCGGGACGCCTGTGCTTCTCTTCGCCTGAACCTGAAAGTCCTCCGCCTCCCAGCTCCCCCAGCTTGCGGGCGCCTCCCACAGCAGGGTGAGCTTCGCGTCGCCCGGGATGAGGCGCACGTTGCGCGGCGCCGTCGGCGGGGCGTAGTTCGGGGTGGCGCTGCCCGCAGAGACCCAGGTGCCGACGGTGCGGCCAATGACGGGGTCGCCGTCGGGGTCGGCCACCGGGTCCCCCTTGCCGTAGGCCCGGAATCCGACCCGCACGTCGTAGGCGACGCCGGCCACGATGGAGCCGTCCTCGATAACGTAGGGGGAGGAGATGACAGTGTAGTCGTTCGAGGCCTTGCGGAACCACGACCCCCGGGGGCTCTTCTGCCGCCATTCCACGACCGGCGCGTAGTCCGGGTGCGGCCCGGCGCCCGTCGTCTGCGCCGTCCAGGTCACCGACAGCGACTCCGGGCCGGGCGCCGCGGCGGCGTTGGCCGGGCGCACCGTCGTCAGCGCCGCCGGGTCGTCGTCCACGATGGTGACGGTGACCGGCGACGCCGTGAATGTCGGGGTCGTGCTCGACGCCTGCAGCACGATGGTCTCCGCATCGTCGTCCACGGTGTCGTCGACGATGGTGAGCGTCACTATCGCTGACTGCTGGCCCTCGGCGATGGTCACCGACTTCGACGACAGCTTGAAGTCCGTCGTCTCGGTCGCCGTGCCCGTGCCCAGGCTCAGCGTCACCGCCGTGCCGCCCGACGGCGCCGACGTGCCGAGCTGGAGCTCTACCCTGTCCTTGGCGGACTCTTTGAGCTTGTCGGGAGCCAAGATGTTCAGGCCGGGGGTCCGGGAGACGTCGGCCAGGGAGACTGCGACCTTCGGGTATTGCCAGGCGGCGTTGTCCGGGCCCAGCGCGTAGGGCGCCCCCTGCGGCGGGACCAGCTCCAGGCAGAAGTCCTCGAAGCCCTCGGTGGTCCGGTCCGCCACCACGGTCACCGCGACGCTCTTGCGGGTCGTCCCCGCGGGGAACGACAGCGTCTTGGTCGAGAGCGTGAAGTCGTCGGTCTCCGTCGCCCTGCCGTAGTCCCCGTCTCTGCACGAGTCGCCGACCCGGAGCCCCACCGTGGTGTCCGTCTGCAGCGCCGCGCTCAGGCCCACGCTGAGGTTTTCGGTCCTGCCTTCGGTCAGGAGTTCGGTATGTTCCTGGAACCCTATCGTCACCGCCACCGGCGTGCCCGTGCCGTGCAGCCAGGGGCCGGCGCCGGCGGCGTTCTTCGCCCGCACCCGCACCCGGTAGGCGGTCCCGTTGCTCAGGCTCGATACCGTCTGCGAGGCGGTCGGGGGGCTGGCCTCGGCGCCGCGCGAGACCGCCAGCCAGCCGTCCGCGGCCGTGGCCGAGCCGCCGGTCTGCACCGCCGCGGCGTCGGTGACCGCGTTGCTGCCCGACGCCGGGGCCGAGGTGTAGTGCACGTCGTAGCCCGTGAGCGTCCCCGACGGCGCCGTCCACGACAGCGCCAGCTTCGCATCGCCCGGCGTCACCGTCAGGTCCGTCGGCGCGGCGGGGGGCTGGGTCGCCGGCGGCGTGCTGCCCTGCGGGCAGGAGCTCCCGATGCTCAGCTTGACCGCATCGCCGGCGCTCCAGCCCACGTCGGTGCCGGTCCAGAGGAACGCGGTACTGCCCGTGCTCCCGGCGGTCGACAGGGCATGGGCGGTCGAGCCGACGCAGAACTTGAGGGCCCTGACCGCGGTGCCCGGCGACGGGTTGATGTTGACAAGAAGACTGTCCTGACCGCTTATGACGCGATCCATGATCAGGGAAACTGAATGACTCGCGCCGCCGACCGTGAAGTCGTCGTCCGTCAGCGTCGCAGCCGTCGAACACTTGTTTCCCGCGGCGGCGTCCTGATTGTAGCAACCGAGGTAGCTGTTGCCGCCGGCGCTGACGTCCTTCACGTTCAGCGTCGCCTGCCAGACCGTGCCGGCCGGGAACGTCGTGCCCGTGCCGTGCAGCCAGGGGCCCGCGCCGCCGCTGTTCTTCGCCCGCACCCGCACCCGGTAGGCGGTCCCGTTGCTCAGGCTCGAGATCGTCTGCGAGGCCGCCGGCGGGTCGGCCTCGGTGCGCGACACCGCCACCCAGCCGTCCGCGGCCGAGGGAGAGCCGCCGGTCTGCACCGCAGCGGCGTCGGTGACCGCGTTGTTGCCCGACGCCGGGGCCGAGGTGTAGTGCACGTCGTAGCCCGTCACCGTCCCCGCAGGCGCGGTCCACGTCAGGTCCAGCTTCGCGCTGCCCGGCGCGACGTTCAGGTCCGTCGGCGCGGCGGGCGGGGCCACCGGCGTGCCCGTGCCGTGCAGCCAGGGGCCCGCGCCGTTGACGTTCTTCGCCCGCACCCGCACCCGGTAGGCGGTGCCGTTGGCCAGGCTCGGGATCGTCTGCGAGGCCGCCGGCGGGTCGGTCTCGCTGCGCGGCACCGCCACCCAGGCCGCGGCCGGGTTCGAGCCCGAAGCGGCCGCGCCGTCGGCGACGCTGCCCGCGAGCGCCGAGGTGTAGTGCACGTCGTAACCCGTCACCGTCCCCGCCGGCGCCGTCCACGACAGCGCCAGTTGCGCGTTGCCCGGCGTGACGTCCAGGTCCGTCGGCGCGGCGGGCAATGGCACCGGCGTGCCCGTGCCGTGCAGCCAGGGGCCGGCGCCGCCGGCGTTCTTCGCCCGCACCCGCACCCGGTAGGACGTGCCGTTGGCCAGGCTCGGGATCGTCTGCGAGGCCGTCGGCGGGTCGGTCTCGCTGCGGGCGGTCGCCACCCAGGCGGCGGATGCGTCGTTGCCCGACGCCGCCGCGGCGTCGGCGACCGTGCCCGCGTCAGCCGAGGTGTAGTGCACGTCGTAGCCCGTCACCGTTCCCGACGGCGCCGTCCACGACAGCGCCAGTTGCGCGTTGCCCGGCGCGACGTCCAGGTCCGTCGGCGCGGCGGGCGGGGCCACCGGCGTGCCCGTGCCGTGCAGCCAGGGGCCGGCGCCGTTGGCGTTCTTCGCCCGCACCCGCACCCGGTAGGCCGTGCCGTTGGCCAGGCTCGGGATCGTCTGCGAGGCCGCCGGCGGGTCGGTCTCGGTGCGCGGCACCGCCACCCAGGCAGCCGATGCGTCGTTGCCCGAAGCGGCCGCGCCGTTGCCGACGCTGGCCGCGAGCGCCGAGGTGTAGTGCACGTCGTAGCCCGTCACCGCCCCCGACGGCGCCGTCCACGACAGCGCCAGTTGCGCGTTGCCCGGCGTGACGTCCAGGCGCGTCGGCGCGGCGGGGACCTGCACCTGCGGGCAGGAGGTCCCGATGCTGAGGGAGACCGTGTCGCCGACGGACCAGGAGAGGGCGGCGGAGAGAGTGGCAAAATCGTGGGCGCTCCTGATGCCCGACAGGGCGTACGCGGTCGTGCCCACGCAGAACTTCAGCGCCTTGAGCGCATTGTTGGAAGTAGAGAATCCGACGAACAGCTGGCCGAGGTGGTCGGTGCCCGTGTCGCGGATGAACGAAACCGAAATGTCGGCTCCGCCCACCCGGAAGTCGTCGTCGCTCAGGACCGAAGGCGAACTGCACCGCGCGCCGGCGACGGTGTTGGCGCAGCCGACCTGGCCCGACCCCAACGACTTCGCCGTGAGCGTCGCCCACCAGACCGTGCCGGCCGCGTTCGGCGTGCCCGCGCCGTAACGCCAGGCGCTCTCGCCGCCGGCGTTCCTCGCCCGCACCCGCACCCGGTGGGCCCTGCCGTTGCTCAAGCCGGTGATGGCCTGCGAGGCCGTCGTGTCGGTGCTCGTGCGGGCAGCCGCCACCCAGCCGTTCGCTGCCGAGGCGGAGCCGCCGGTCTGCACCGCCGCGCCCGGCGCCACCGCGGTCGAGGAGGTGTAGTGCACGTCGTAGCCCGTCACCTGCCCCGCGGGCGCCGTCCACCTCAGGTCCAGCTTGCCGTCGCTCGGCACGACGTCCAGGCCCGTCGGCGCCGCCGGCGGCGGAACCCTCGGCGTGCCCGCGCCGCGCAGCCAGGCGCTGGCGCCGCCGACGAGGTTCTTCGCGCGCACCCGAAGCCGGTAGGTCGTGCCGTTGTCCAGGCCGGAGACCCTGTGCGACGCCGCCGTGCCGCCGTGGCGCGCGTCCACCCAGGCGGCGGCCGGGTTCGAGCCCGAGGCGTCCGCGTCGTCGGCGACCGCGCCCTGGCCCGAACTCGGCGCCGAGGTGTAGTGCACCTCGTAGTCCGTCGCCCCCGCGGACGCGGTCCACCTCAGGTCCAGCTTGCCGTCGCCCGCCGTGACGCCCAGGTTCGTCGGCGCGGCGGGGACCTGCGCGGCCGGCGCCGAGCCCGCGCAGGAGCTCCCGATGCTGACGTTGACCGTGTTGCCGGCGGACCAGGAGAGGGCGGCGGAGAGAATGGAAGTCGAGTGGTCGAGCCCGATGCCCGACAGGGCGTACGCGGTCGTGCCCGCGCAGAACTTCAGTGCCTTGAGCGCATCGTTGGAAGTAGAGAATCCGACCCACAGCCGGCCGTTGCGGCCCGTGCCCGTGTCGCGGATGAACGAAACCGAGATGTCCCTGCCGCCGACCCGGAAGTCGTCGTCGCTCAGGACCGAAGGTGAACTGCACTTTGCGCCGGTGACGGCGTTGTTGCAGCCGACCTGGCCCGACCCCAGGGACTTCGCGCTCAGCGTCGCCCACCAGAGGGTGCCGGTCGCGTTCGGCGTGCCCGCGCCGTAAAGCCAGGCGCTGTCGCCGGCGGCGAACTTCGCCCGCACCCGCACCCGGTAGTCCGTGCCGTTGCCCAGGCCCGATATCGCCTGCGAGGGCGTCGTGTCGGTGCCCGTGCGGGCGGCCGCCACCCAGCCGTTCGCCGCCGAGGCGGAGCCGCCGGTCTGCACCGCCGCGCCGTCGGCCACCGCGGTCGAGGAGGTGTAGTGCACGTCGTAGCCCGTCACCGGCCCCGCGGGCGCCGTCCACCTCAGGTCCAGCTTCGCGCTGCCCGCCGCGACGTCCAGGTTCTTCGGCGCCGGTATCGGCGTCGTGCGTATCGTCCAACCCGACCATCCGCCCCAGCCGGCGGAGTTCCGGGCCCGCATGCTCACCCAGTATGTGACGCCGGGCTTCAGCCCGGTGATCGTGGCCGAGGTCCCCGTCAGGTCGTCGCGCCAGTATACATTGGTGAGGTTGGTGTCGCTTCCCGCGTAACGCACCTCGTAGGCGGTGATGGGCGAGCCGCGGTCGTCGGGCGCAGTCCACGACACCGCCAGTGAGGTGGCGCGGGCCGTGACCGACGGGGCGGCCGGCGCCGACGGAACCGCGAGCGCCGGCGTGCCCGTGCCGTGCGCCCACGCGCCGGCGACGCTGCCCTCCACCGCGCGCACCCGCACCCGGTAGTCCGTGCCGTTGTTCAGGCCCGATATCCTCTGCGACGCCGCCGGCGGGTCCGTCTCGGCGCCGCGGCTGACCGCCACCCAGCCGGTCGCCGCCGACGGAGACCCGCCCGTCTGCACCGCGGCGCCGTCGGCGACGCTGCCCGCGGGCGCCGAGGTGTAGTGCACGTCGTAGCCCGTCGCCACCGGCGCCGCGTCCCACCTCAGGTCCAGGCCCCCGTTGCGCGCCCCGACCTCCAGGCCGGCCGGCGCGGCGGGGAGGGCGGGTGTGCCCTGCGTGGTGTCCGACCAGGGGCCGTCGCCGACGCTGTTCGTGGCGCGCACCCGCACGTCGTAGCCGGTGCCGTTGGTCAGGCCCGATATCCTCTGCGAGGCCGTCGGCGGGTCGGTCTCCGTGCGCGTGACCTCCACCCAGCCGGTCGAGGGGTCGTTCGCGGTCGTGGCCGGCGCGTCGGCGGCGGTGGTCTCCTTGTACTGCACCGTGTAGCCGGTGATCGCCGTGCCGCCGGTCTCGGCCGTCCACGACACGTCCAGGCCCCCGTTGCGCGCCCCGACCGTCACCGCGGGCTTGCCCGGCACCGTGGTCGGCGTATTGAGTATCGTCCAACCCGACCATTCGCCCCAGCCGACGGCGTTCCGGGCCCGCACCCGCACCCAGTACTCGATGCCGGGCTTCAGCCCGGTGATCGTGGTCGAGGTCCCCGGCAGGTTGTCGCGCCAGTTCGTTATGGTGAGGCTGGTGTCGGACCCCGCGTAAACCACGTGGTAGGCGGTGATGGCCGAGCCGTAGCCGTCGGGCGCCGTCCACGACACCGCCAGTGTGGTGGCGGTGGCAGTGACTGCCGGCTTGGCCGGCGCGGCCGGAACGGTGAGCGCCGGCGTGCCTTGTCCGGTGTCCGACCAGGGGCCGTCGCCGACGCTGTTCGTGGCGCGCACCCGCACGTCGTAGCCGGTGCCGTTGGTCAGGCTCGATATCCTCTGCGAGGCCGTCGGCGGGTCGGTCTCGGTGCGGGAGACCGCCACCCAGCCGGTCGAGGGGTCGTTCGCGGTCGTGGCCGGCGCGTCGGCGGCGGTGGTCTCCTTGTAGTGCACCGCGTAGCCCGTGATCGCCGTGCCGCCGGTCTCGGCGACGGTCCACGAGACGTCCAGGCCCCCGTTGCGCGCCCCGACCGTCACCGCGGGCTTGCCCGGCACCGTGGTCGGCGTATTGAGTATCGTCCAAACCGACCATCCGCTCCAGCCGACGGCGTTCCGGGCCCGCACCCTCACCCAGTATTGGATGCCGGGCTTCAGCCCGGTGATCGTGGTCGAGGTCCCCGTCAGGTTGTCGCGCCAGCTTGTAATGGTAAGGCTGGTGTCGGACCCCGCGTACTGCACGTGGTAGGCGGTGATGGCCGAGCCGTGGCCGTCGGGCGCCGTCCACGACACCGCCAGCTCTGTGGCGGTGGCAGTGACTGCCGGCTTGGCCGGCGCGGCCGGGGGTGAGGGCTTCACCGTGCCCTTGACGCGGAGCTTGAGTTTGAGGGTCGTGCGGGACTTCATAAAGTGAACGTCCCGAGTCGGTGTGTCGTCACCGAAATAGCGGTCGTTCGCGATGGTCCAGCCCGACTGACCGCTGGAGTCCTCGTCGTCCGACGCCGTTAGGGCCAATTGCATGTTGAAGGCGCCGATCGTGTACACGACGAAGTAATAGGTCGTGCCCGCCTTGAGCACGGTGTTCGACGGCGCCGCGAAAGCGACAGTGCCCGCCTCCACGGTCGACGGCACCGCGAGGGATGCGACCTTCGTGCTCGGCCCGCCGCCCTGAGCGGCCGACCACAGCTCGGCCTTGATGGTCGCGCGCTGACTGGTGGTCGCAGTGGCACCCGTCGTTACTTCGATGCTCGACAGCGTGTAGCCGTTGGAAGCGCTTCCCGTTGAGAAACCCTGGGCGTGGCTCGTCACTGCAGTGCCGAGATTTCTAGTGTCGCCAGCCGCCTGACCGATGTTGCTCACCAGGGTGGTCCCGGCGGGCGGCGTCTGCGCCGCCCGCCGCGTGACGGTGACGGTGTAGTCCTTCGTCGTCGTCTCGTCCTCGGCCGTCACCCGCACCGTGATCGCGTTGGAGCCCACGCCGAGCGCGATGGCGTCGCTCGCGCTGCCGCTCGACACGGTCGCAAAATTGCCCGTCGTCCCCTTGCGCACCCCGAGCGTCGCCGAGCCGTGGTTCGCCCTCGGCGTCACCTTCACGTGCGTCGTCGCGTTCGGAACCGACGCCGTGTAGCTCAGCGTCGTCGCCGAGAAGGTCGAGGGCGTCAGCGTCAGCGCGCTGTACGTGCCGCCCTGGCTCGTCGAACTGCTCGCCGTCAGCCCGCTCAGCGTCGCGTCCGTGGACGGCGCCTGCGGCGTGCCCGTGCCGTGCAGCCAGGAGCCGGCGCCGTTGGCGTTCTTCGCCCGCACCCGCACCCGGTAGGCCGTCCCGTTGCTCAGGCTCGAGATCGTCTGCGAGGCCGTCGTGCCGGTGCGCGACACCGCCACCCAGCCGGTCGCCGCCGTGGGCGAGCCGCCGGTCTGCACCGCCGCGTTGTTGGCGACCGTGCCCGAGGCCGCCGAGGTGTAGTGCACATCGTAACCCGTCACCGCCCCCGACGGCGCCGTCCACGACAGCGCCAGTTGCGCGTTGCCCGGCGTCACCGTCAGGGCCGTCGGCGCGCCGGGGGCCCCCAGCCGCCGCAGGCCGGACGCGCAGGAGGTGCCGATGCTCAACCCGACCGGGGTGCCGGCGGTCCAGGAGAGGCCGCCGCTGTTCCAATTGGCCTGGCGGCCGTGCAACGCGGTAAGGGACGACAACGCGAACCCGGTCGAGCCGACGCAGAACTTCAGCGCCTTCAGCGAGGGTTTGCCCGTGTTGTTCAGAAACAACCTGAGTTCGCTGTCGCCACCGTCGAGGACGACGCCCGTCACTTTGTAAGTCGTTGCGTTGAGGGTGAATGTGTCGTCCGAGAGACCGCCCGGCGGCGGGCATGTCTCGCTGGGCCTGGCGTAGAGGCAGCCCAGTGTCGTGCCGGTGCCCAAAGCCTTCGGGGTCAGCGTGGCCGACCAGACCGAGAAGCTGCCGGCGGGCGTCCCCGTGCCCGTCACCCACGCGCTGTTGCCGTTGCCGTTCACCGCGCGCACCCGCACCCGGTAGGCCGTGTGGTTGGTCAGGCCCGATATCCTCTGCGAGGTCGCCGGCGGGTCGGCCTCGCTGCCGCGGTTGACCGCCACCCAGGCGGTGGAGGGGTCGTTGCCGGATGCCGCCGCGCCGTCGGCGACCGTGCCCGAGGCCGCCGAGGTGTAGTGCACGTCGTAGCCCGTCACCCTGCTCAGCACGCCCGGGCCCTGCCAACTCAGGTCCAGCCTCGCATCGCCCGCCACGGCATCCAGGTTCTTCGGCGCGACGGGAGGCCGCCCCCCCGCCCTGCCGTTGACGCGGACCTTCAGCTTGACGTCCGTGGCGGACTCGCTCCAAGTGCCACTCGAATGGCTGTAGGACGTGTTCGCGATGCTCCAGCCCGTAGCGCCCCCGCTGTCTTCGTTGTTGCTGGTCGTCCCCCGCAACGTTCCTCCGGCGGTGCCGCCGAACTGATAGAGGATCACGTAGTAGGAGGTGTTCTCCTTGACCTCGGTGTTCGACGGTGCCGTGAAGGTGACGGCGCCGGCCCCGACGGTCGACGGAACCGTCAGATTGGCTTCATTGGAGCCCGGCCTGCCGTCGGTGCCGGTATTCCACAACTGTGCCCGGATCTTCGTCGCATCCGTCGCCGCGGTGGCGAAGACCCACTCGATGCTCGTCAGGGTATAGCCCCCGACGTTGCTCCCCGTCGTGAACTGCTGCGCAATCGGGTTGGTAAAACCGTGAGTGCCGCCGTCCGTCTGTCCGACATTGCTCACCAGCGCGGTCTGCGCCTGCGCGGGCGCGGCGGCGAACGGACCGAACGCGCCGAGCAGCAGCGCGAGGACGGGGAGGAGAGGGAAGAGGCGGGCGCGGAAGCGCCCGAAGCGCGGCTCAGGCTTGCGCGGAGACTCTGCCGAAGGGGCCGGTCGTTGCACCCCGGCCAGGCGCCGGACGCACTTCATGGCCGCTGGGCCGCTGGGCCGCTGGGCCGCCCGCTGGGCCGCTGGGCCGCTGGGCCGCTGGGCCGCTGGGCCGCTGGGCCGCTGGGCCGCTGGGCCGCTGGGCCGCTGGGCCGCTGGGCCGCTGGGCCGGATTATACGGACCCCGCGCCGATGTCAAGTCCCTGACGGCACTTTTTTCGCAGGCCGCGGCTTGTGCGGCGCCGTGCCGCGGAAATGCCCCTCCCCGCGAATGCGCCTCCGACCCGCAGTCCATGAACGTTCCAAGCATGACGGGACCCTCCACGCTCCGCGACACTCCAGAGCCGTGAAAGGGTATCACAAACCGCCTATCCTTATCGTATCCTCCGTATTTACTTTTGTACCCTTGTCGGGTATTCTTGCATTTTTTCCTGCATTTCTGCACTTTTTCCCGCATTCTCTCCCAGGAGGCGGAGCGATGAAGAGAAGCAACGCGAAGAGAGGCGCCGTACAGGCGCGTGCCGCCGGGGCTCCGGAAGAGCGCATCACGCGGCTGTGCGCGGCCCTGGGGCGGATCACTTCGAGTCTCGACATCGACACCGTGCTCACGGAGGTGGTCGACGGCGCCCGCGCGCTCACCGGCGCGCGCGACGGCTTGATCGTCACCATCGACGGCTCCGGCGCCCCCCGCGACTTCGTCACCCGCGGCATCACCGGGGAGGTGCACCGTGCCGCGCTCGCGTGGCCCGACGGTCCGCGGCTGTTCGAGCATCTCCGCGACCTCGAGGGGCCGCTGCGGCTCGCCGACTTCCCCGGCTTCGTGCGCTCGCTGGGGTTTGACTGGGACCTGCTCCCGCTCAGGACCTTCCTGGGCGCGCCGATACGCCACCGGGACGCGCACGTCGGCAACTTCTACCTGATCGAGAAGGAGGGGGATCAGGAGTTCACCGGCGAGGACGAGGAGTTGCTGGCGCTGTTCGCCTCCCAGGCCGCCGCGGCCATCGCCAATGCGCGCGCGCACCGCGAGGAGCAGAGAGCCCGCGCCGGCCTCGAAGCCCTGGTGGAGACCTCTCCGGTGGGCGTGGTGGTGTTCGACGCGCGCACCGCCGAGCCCGTGACCGTGAACCGCGAGGCGCGGCGCACGGTCGAGGCGCTGGGCCTCGCGGGACGCTCCCCCACGGACCTCTTGGGAGAGGTCACCTCGCGGCTCCCGGACGGCCGCGAGGTGACCCTGGAGCAACTGAAGAGCGGCGAGACGCTGCGCGGGGTCGAGATCGAGATCTCCGTCCCCTCCGGGCCGAGCATCCGGGTGCTGATCAACGCCACGCCGATCCGCGCGGGCGAGGAGGTGGAGTCCGTGGTGGTGACGATGCAGGACCTGGCGCCTCTGGAGGAGCTCGAGCGGCTGCGCATCGAGTTCCTGGGCATGGTGAGCCACGAGCTGCGCGCGCCGCTGGCCTCGATCAAGGGCTCGACCACGACCCTTCTGAACGCCCCGCGGGACCTGGAGCGGGCCGAGACGCGCCAGTTCGTGCGCATCATCGACCGCGGCGCCGACCAGATGCAGGGCCTGATCGGCGACCTGCTCGACGCCGGGCGCATTCACGCGGGCGCTCTCTCGGTGGACCCCGAGGCGGTGGAGCCGGCGTCTTTGGTGGAGCAGGCGAGGAGCACGTTTTTGGACAGCGGGGGCGGCCGCCGGGCGCTGCGCATCGAGGTCGCGCCGGACCTGCCGCGGGTGATGGCCGACGAGCGGCGCATCGTGCAGGTGCTGAACAACCTCATCGCCAACGCGGCGCGGCATTCTCCGGAGCCGTCGCCCATCGAGGTGGGGGCGGCGCGCGAGGGCGCCTTCGTGGCCCTGTGGGTGGCGGACGAAGGGCGGGGGTTTGCGGCCGAGCGGCTGCCGCGCCTGTTCCGGCGCTACTCGGAAGCGGGCGGCGAGGGCGCGGGGTTCGGCCTGGGCCTGGTCATCTGCAGGGGGCTGGTGGAAGCCCACGGCGGGCGCATCCGGGCCGAGAGCCCGGGGCCCGGGCTGGGCGCCCGCTTCACCTTCACGCTGCCGGCGGCGGAGGAGGCCGCGGCGGCCGGCCCGCCCCGCGCCCGCGGCAGGTGGCGCGAGGAACCCGCTCCGGTCCTGGTGGTGGACGACGACCCCGAGACCCTGCGCTTCGTGCGCGACGCGCTCTCCGCGGCGGGCTACGTCCCGCACGTGACCGGAGATCCCGAAGAGGCGGCGCGCCTGGTGCGCACGGCGAAGCCCGACCTGGCGCTCCTGGACCTGGCGCTCCCCGGCACCGACGGCATCGAGCTCATGCGCGAGACCCCCGGCCTCGCCGACCTGCCGGTCGTCTTCATCTCCGCCTACGGGCGCGAGGAGAACATCGTGCGCGCCCTCGACGCCGGCGCCGCCGACTACATCGTCAAGCCCTTCTCCGCCGCCGAGCTGACCGCGCGGGTCCGCGCCGCCCTGCGCCGACAGGCCGGACCCGAGCCCTTCGCGCTCGGCGAGCTCGCCATCGACTACGACCAGCGCCGGGTCACCGTGGCCGGGCGAGCGGTCGTGCTCACGCCCACCGAGTACGAGGTGCTGCGCGCCCTGTCGCTCAACGCCGGGCGGACGACCACCTACGGGGCGCTGTTGCGCCAGGCCTGGAGCCGGCGCGAGCACGCCGGACCCGACCGGGTGCGGAACTTCGTGAAAAAACTCCGCCGAAAGCTCGGCGACGACCCCGCAAACCCTTCCTGGATCGTCACCGTGCGCGGCGTCGGCTACCGCATGCCCGCCCCCGCCGGGCCCTAGCGCGGCGTGCGCGCAGGGACGCGCGGTTCAGGGTGGGGACTCGGGTGTTTCGGCGTTTTTCCTGAAAACTGCCGACATCTTTGGGGAACATCGAGGAGGACGACGAACTGCCGGCGCGCTGTTCGCCTCGCAGTCGGCGCGGCAGCGTCGAGGAAAAAATCGCAGGAAATACCCGATAAGGGGTATAAGGCTAAAAACGAAGATACTAAAAAAATAGATTGTTGTGATATCATACCCGTGTTTGGGCTCCACCCGGGCGTTGCTGGCCAGGAGAGTATCGCCCGTACGGCACGATGTTGCGCGCGCTCATCCGTTGGTGAGGGGCCGCCGGGCGATTGCGGAGACCGGGTGCGGGCGTGGCTGTATCTGCGGCGTGCGCATGTTGAGGCGTTTCGGCTGGCAGGTTCGGAGGGGACATGACGGAAACGGCGATGGAAGGAGATGCGGGATGGCGACATCCGCGAACCGCGGGAACAGGGCAGTCAGGGAGGGGAGGGCATCGTCGTCAAGGGCAAACTGGACCAGCGTGCGCCGAGCCGGCGTCAAGGGCGTCAGCGCCGCGGAGCGAGGCCCCTTGACACCGGCTCGGCACGCGCGCACGCTGCTGGCCCGACGATGCCGCCGGCTGCGCTATGAGGTGCCGCCGTGCGCACGCTCCTGAGACGTTTCGCGGGCTGTTTCGCGGTCACTCTGACCCTTGTGGTGCTGGAGGCCGCCGGCTGGACGCTGTTTCCACTGGTCCTCGGCCGGGCCATCGACAGCGCCCTCGCGGGCTCGGCACGCGGACTCTACGAGTTCGCCGGACTCGGCATCGTGAGCATGGGCTTCGCGATTGCCCGGAGGCTGGTGGACAGCCGGGCGTACGCCCGAGTCTACGCGCGCCTGGGCGAGGAGTTGGTCGGGGGCCAATCCGGGAACGCCACGTCGGCGACGACTGCGCGGCTCAGCATGCTCCGCGAGATCGTCGAGTTCTTCGAGAACTCGCTCCCCGGCCTCATCAACAGCATGATCGGCTTGGCCGGGACGATCCTCATCCTGTCCGTGCTGAACCGGCCGGTCTTCCTCGGTTGCCTCGCCGTCATTGGCGCCACGGTGGTTCTCCACGCGCTTACCAGCAGGCTGACCACGCGCTACAACAAAGGACTGAACGACGAGCACGAGCGGCAGGTCGATGCTGTCGAGAGCGCCGACGCCGTGCGCGTCGGCCGGCACCTGCGCGACATGATGCGCTGGAACATCAAGCTCTCCGATCTCGAAGCTGCGCACTTCGGCATCGTCTGGCTGTTCATGGTGGCCCTGCTGGTCTTCTCCATCGGGTCGGCGGCGAGCGAGACCCTGGCGTATGGCACTGTCTTCGCCGTCGTCATGTATGTCTTCCAGTTTGCGGAATCAGTCGCCTTGCTGCCCCTCTACTACCAGCAGTGGCTTCGCCTCCGCGAGATCTCGGGGCGGCTCGCCGCCATCGGCCTGGAGTCCCGTTAGCCCTGATCTCGTGATCACCTCCGACACGCTCATCGGCCTTGCTGTGGGCCGCCGCGCACGACTCGTCGACCGACTCCGCCAACCACGAGGTGCCGAGCCGAGCCATTGGCGATGAACGCGGGTGGGGCGAGCAGGCCGCAAAATGCGGAGCGTCGCCTCCGGGGCGGACGACGGCTACGAGGACTCCGCCGCGGCCCACCTTCTTGGCGACCACGCGGTGGCGATCAACCGTGCGGCCATTTCCGAGGCGTCCTCCGGTCCGTCGCTGGCGGGCAGCCTGTCCAGGTTGTGCCGGAACCCGATTCACGGGACCTTGGCCCGGTACCTGGAGCGATGCGGCGTGCGCGGTCTCCTCGATGTCGAAGACGCGAACGAGGCCGTAGACGCCTTCGTCGGGCTGCTCCTGGGAGATGCCCGGACTCAGCGGTTGCTGGGAGTTGTGGATTCGCCTTGCGACAGAGACATCGAGGTCCGGGCGACGCGGGCGGTGGGACAGTTTCTTCGCCTGTACGGCGCGTAGCGAACGCTGTTGGGGAGGTTGCCAGGCGCGCGGTCCGACTTGCGGGATGGGGCCATGCTCCAGCCGGGCGATGACCCGGCGTTGGCGCCTCCAGGTTCTGTCGCTCCACACGGCCCAGCCGAATGCAAAGGACAATCCGGCGAACCGCTTGACGTTTATCGCCACGGCGGTCAGGTAGGCTTGTATCTTCATATTGTCAAGCCCGTGCCAACTCTTGATCCGGGAGACCGCCAGCGCCGCCTCGCGCCGTCCGCCGTCAACACCCCGTACCGCCCCAGCGTCACCCGCCTCGACTTTCCCCGGTGCCGGGCTGCACCACCTACACCTTCGATCCCGACGGATACACCGAACACCGGGATATCGTCATCCCAGACAACCCGCTCGCGCTCCGCGGGTTTGAATCCGTCGACGGCTCGCTTGGTAATTTTGAGCGACTTTAGTCGATCTTGCTGTGACCCAACAGCTTCCCGATCATCGACAGGCTATCTCCAGAGCCAACGCCCTGCTACAAGGTGTACCGCAGGTCATGAAGCCGCACCCCGGCCAGATCCGCCTCCCTCCTGCCTTTGCTGGACCGTAATTGCGCTGCCCACCTCCTGCTTCCACCAGCGCACGCATACGTTGGCGAAACTCGGCGTCTGTCAGGAACCGCTCGCGCAAATGCTTCAGGTATTATCCAGCCGCCGGTACGGGTGTCCAAGGGCGACGGGACCTTCTCTCAGTGCTGGAAGGGGAGGCCGAGGGGCTCATCCAATAGCAGATCGCTGCACACTCCGACGACAACGACGCGAACGGGGAGGCAACCGATTTCCGAAGAAGTTTGCAATTCCTGCGGCAATGCCGCAAAATATCCGCTCAATGAACCTCTATGCCACCCGGACGTACGAACGCGTGATTCGCAAGCTGCTGTCCGAAGATGCCCGGAGCGACATGGAGGCGGCGATCATCGCCGCACCGGAGGCCGCGCCCGTCATCCCGGGAACGGGCGGTATCCGCAAGCTGCGCTGGCCGGGTTCCGGCCGGGGCAAGCGCGGCGGCATCCGCGCAGTCTACTTCTGGCATGCCGGCCCGGAGGCGGTCTACATGCTGACGGCCTATGCAAAGGTCGAGCGCGACGATCTGACGGCAACGGACCGCAAGGCGCTGTCGCGGCTGGTGACGATGATCAAACGGGAAGGATGGGAAGGATGACGACCGAACGCACCGAAACCGGCCTTGAGATCGAGACGTCGCTGGGCGAGGTTCTCGCCCATGTGCGGGGTGAGACGGCGTTGCCCTGCCGGATCGTGGACGACCCCGCCGCGAAGAGAATCGTTTCCCTGCGCAAGCGCATGAAGCTGAGCCGACAGAAGTTTGCCGACCGCTTCGGGCTTGATGCGCGCGCGGTTCAGGATTGGGAACAGGGTCGCCGGGTTCCTGACCGGGCGGCGCGGGTGTTGCTGACAGTGATCGACCACGACCCGGAAGCGGTCATGCGTGCACTCGCGCCGCCCGCGGATTGATCTAATCCGGTTGCGGAACCATTACGGTACTTCTGCCGAGAACCGTAACGCATTGATAAATAAAGCATAAAATCCCTTGCAGTCCATAAAAGACCCGCAGATTATCGTGCGATTTAACCGGACAGGACACTAGAACGGTCCGCCCCGATAACCCAGCACGATGATCTCCGTGTTTCGGGGCAGCGCGGCCTTGCTGACGGCCAGCGAGCCGTCCGGCACGGTGCGTGTCGGGAAGCCTTCGGAGAAGATGCGCACCCGACCGAGGTCGTCCCGGTAGTGCATGGGGATGGCGATCTTCGGCTTGAGCTGGCCTAACACCGCACGGGCCGTGCGCGGCCCCATGGTGGTGCGCCCGCCGATGGGCACCAGCGCCACGTCGAGCTTGCCGAACTGCTTGAGCTGCCTGGGCGTGAGCTCGTGGCTCAGGTCGCCCAGGTGCGCCACGCACAGCCTGCCGAGATCGTAGACGAAGGCCGCGCCCTTGAACAGCCCGCCGTAGGGACGAGAGACGTAGATGGGCACGCTGTACACCAGCACGTCCTTCACCGTGGTCCTGACCGCGTTCCACTCGTAGCCGACCGCGGTTTCCCGCAGGCCTCGCAGCAGGCGCGGCCGGCCGCGCACGATGGGAAACCAGTTGTGGTTCTCGTGCTCCCGGCCGATGGTGACGGCGTCCGCGGAGACGTCGGGGGTGGGGTACCAGCCCGGCGCGAGCGGATCCATGACGATGCGGGTGCCCCTGCTGGTGACGAGCTGGAAGAAGCTGTGGCCGAAGTAGTGCAGGGTGGCGTCGGGCGCGGCCGCGTACGCGGGCCGGACCAGACGGCTGACGAAGCTTTCTTCCTTGCAGGCGGCGAAGCCCGTGGCGTGCAGGAACAGAAGGAACAGCATGAACGGGAGCGTGAGGTGATATGCCTTGCGCATCTCTTTCGACCCTCCGGGGGACGGCGCGCCGGGCTTCGGATCGATGGGAACACCTGAACACGCCGCGGAGGCGCCCATCTTGGCGCAAAACACTCCGCTTGACAATCGGCTTGGGCCTAACCTAGAAGGGGCTTGTGTGCATGAACGGGCATTGTCCCTGCGCATGCGCCAAGCTCAAGGTACGGGAGTCAAACCCAAGAGGAGGACATCCTTATGAAGGCACTATACTTGATCGTCGCGCTTCTCTTCCTGACCGTGTCCGCGGCGTGGGGCCAGAGCGACGCTCTCAAGAAGCTGGCGAATTACGGCGGGCCCGCGGACAACTACGAGAAGATGCTGCACGAGGGCGCCAAGAAGGAAGGCAAGGTGGTCTGGTACACTTCCCTCGGCGGCAAGTCCTGGAAGACCATCAGGGCCGGGTTCGCCAAGAAGTATCCGGACGTCAAGATCGAGGTCTACCGCGCCGGCAGCAAGGACATCTCGTCGAAGGTCTTCGCCGAGGCCAAGGCCGGGAAACACCTGGCGGACGCCACCGAGACCACGCCCGGAATCATGCAGTTGTTCCGCGAGGCGAACATCACCATGCCCTACACCAGCCCGGAGCATAAGAGATGGCCGGACGAGCACCAGATCAAGGCCAAGAGCGGCGGGGTATGGTGGGTCACCGACCGTGAGTCCTTCATCGGCTTGGGCTACAACACCAACAAGCTGACCAAGGAACAGGCGCCCAAGAGCTTCGACGACCTCCTGAACCCGGCCCTCAAGGGCAAGATCGTCATGAGCATTCTCAGCACCGGCGACCGGATGATCGGGACCATGCTCAAGGTCAAGGGGCGCGAATACGTCGAGAAGCTCAAGGCGCAGGAGATCAAGCTCGCGAAGATCTCGGGCACGGCTACCCGCGACCTGATCATCTCCGGCGAGTTCCTGGCCTCGCCTTCGGTCTTCCGCAATCACGCGCTGGTGAAGATCCACGAGGGAGCGCCGTTGGGGTGGAACGCCCTCGACGAGGTCCCCACCAACGCCGGCGGCTCCTCGTTGTTCCGCAACGCCCCGCATCCCCATGCCGCGCTGCTGCTCATCAACTTCGTCCTCACCGACGGCCAGAAGATCCTGCAGAAGTTCCACTACGGGATGGCGTGGAGGGACTACCCGTTCCCGCGCGTGTATCCCGAAAGGGGCTTGACCGCGGCGCAGTACAACCGGAAGCTCAAGGAGTGGAACAAGCTGCTGCGTTCCATCGGCCGGAGGGGCTGACGAGCGTTCCGTTCGGCTACACGTAACCTTCTGCTTCAAACCATACTCACGGCCGTGAAACACGGGGGCAGGGCACCACCCTGCCCCCGTCCGTGTGCGCGGCGGATCCGGATGACCGGGACGGGGCGGAATAGCCGGTCAAGGAGTTCGGCATTTGAGTAGAGACCCGGCAGCTATCGAGGGGCTCGGAACCGCCAACGGCGGTTCCAGGTCGTTTCTCGACATCTTGCGTCCGAGCAAGTCGGGCCGCGACTATCCGTTGTGGCTGTTCATCCCCTGTGCGCTTGCGCTGCTGTATCTTGTCGTCCCGCCTCTCGTTTTCATCATCTATACGAGCTTCGTCCCGTCCATGGACTCCGGGATCATCGGGCTCACGTTCCATAACTTCTTCAACATCTTCGAGTCCCTGGCGCAGTTCAAAACCCTGGTGTGGAACTCGCTGGTGTTCTCCGTGGGCAGCGCGTTCTGGGCACTGTTGTTCGGAACCGTGATGGCATGGCTGGCGGAGCGGACCAACGCGCCGTTCCGCATGGTCACCTACGTGGCGGCCTTCGTGTCGTTCGCCGTGCCCGGGCTCATCAAGGTCATCGGCTGGATCCTGCTGCTGGGACCGGAGGCCGGGTTCATCAACCTGTCGGTGAGATGGCTTACGGGGTACGGTCCGATCTTCGACATCTTTTCCATGAGCGGCATGGTGCTGGTGGAAGGATTCCTGTGGACGCCCATCGTCTTCCTGCTCATGGCGACGCCGTTCCGTTCCATGGATCCGTCTCTGGAGGAGGCCGCGGTGGTGGCCGGCAGCACCGATTGGCAGGTGTTCTGGAAGGTCACCTTCCCCATGGCCACGCCCAGCGTCCTGTCGGTGCTGATCCTGACGTTCATCCGCAGCCTGGAGGCCTTCGAGATCCCGGCCCTGGTAGGTCTGCCCGCGGGCATCGAGGTCATGACGACCCAGATCTACCTCGAGTTGAGCGAGGGCTACATTCCCGAGTACGGCAACGCCAGCGCCTATTCCGTGCTTCTCATCGGCGTGGTCGGGTTGTGTCTGTGGCCGTATTATCGCGTCACCCAGCACGCGCACCGGTTCACCACCATCACCGGCAAGGGGTTTCAGCCCCGGCGCAAGGAGTTGGGCCGCTGGCGCTGGCTGGGCGGGCTGGCGCTGTTGGGTCTGCCGGCGCTCCAGCTCCTGCCGCTGACCGCCCTCGTCTGGGCAAGCTTCATGCCCTACCTGATCGTACCCTCATGGGAGGCCCTCTCCCTGTTTACCCTGAACAACTACGTCGAGGCGTTCAGCGATGACAAGATCCTGCGCTCCATCATGAACAACCTCACGATCAGCGTCGTTTCCGCCACCGCCTGCGTGGGCGTGGCGTTCATCACCGCCTGGCTGGTGACGCGCTCCGCCATCAAGTGGCGCTGGAGCCTGGACCGGCTGACCATGATACCCCTGGTGTTTCCCGGCATCGTCATGGGAGTCGCCGTCCTTCAGACCTACCTCACGGTTCCGATTCCGGTCTACGGCACCATCTGGATCATGGTCATCGCTTTCGCCGCCCGCTATCTGCCCTACGCCATGCGGTTCTGCCACGCCGGCCTCATCGGCATCCACAAGGAGCTGGAGGAGAGCGCCACCACCAGCGGCGCGAGCTGGGGCAACATCGCCCGGAAGATCATGATCCCGCTGATGATGCCGGCCCTGTTTGCCGGGTGGATATATATCTTCCTCATCACCATCCGGGAACTGTCCGTTGCGCTGCTGCTCTACAGCCCCGGCTCCGAGGTGATCTCGGTGGTCATCTGGGAGCTCTGGGAGAACGGTGCGGTCGGAACCCTGTCGGCCTTCGCCCTGGGCATCAGCGCCGGCACCGTGCTCATCGCCAGCGGTTTCTACAAGCTCAGCCGCCGCCATGGTCTGGATGTTCGGTAGTCGTTGAAACGCGGGGAGACGGCGGAAGCACCGAACTCTCCGAACGAGACGTGCAGGGGGCGGCCTGCCGGTCGCTCCTGCGGGAGATCGTCCCGTCATGCCGACCAGAGAGATGCCCCCGTTTCGCGCCGACCATGTCGGCAGCCTCCTGCGCCCGATCGGGCTCAAGGAAGCCAGGGCGCGCCTCCTGGGGCCGGACACGGCCGAGAGCAACCTCGGCCCGCACGGCAACGAGGAGCTGGCGCGCATCGAGGACGGCTTCGTCCGGGACGTCATCGCGCTGCAGAAGCGCGTCGGCCTGTGCTCGGCCACCGACGGGGAGTTCCGCCGCCGGAGCTGGTTCAGCGAGCTGATGATGACCTGGGACGGGTTCTCCGCCACCCGCCAGGGCGCTGCCTCACCCTTCAGTTGGCGCAACGAGGAAGCCCGCCAGCAAGACTTCACCGTGGTGTGGGTCGAGGGCAGGGTGCGTTGGCGGCCCAGCGCCGTGGTGCGCGCCTTCGAGTTCCTCAAGGCCAACACCGACGCCATGCCCAAGGTAACGATCCCGGCGCCGCCGGTGGTCTACTGCTTCGCCGGCGGGGACCCCGGGGTGTTGGGTTCAGCCTACGACGACGTCGACGCCTTCTGGGAAGACTTGGTGGCCGCCTACCGGCAGGAGCTGGCAGCATTGGTGGACGCCGGCGCGCGTTACATCCAGCTCGACGACGTCGCCATCCCGTTCCTGTGTGATCCGACCTACGACGACGTGTTCCGTTCCTGGGGCTCCGGTCCCCAGGCCGTTCTGGCCGAGTACGCGCGGCGCATCAACCAGACCCTCGAAGGACTGCCCGGCGACGTCACCGTCACCATTCACCAGTGCCGCG
Organism: uncultured Binatia bacterium (SeqCode); assembly: GCA_965204505.1. Classification (GTDB taxonomy): domain Bacteria; phylum Desulfobacterota; class Binatia; order UBA9968; family JAJDTQ01; genus JAJDTQ01. Next base: position 159,309 of record CBDBFB010000003.1, on the reverse strand, counting down.
GCAACCGCGAGGGCCTGTGGGCTGCCGCCGGCGGCTACGACCCCGTGGCCGAGGTGCTGTTCAACGAGATCAACGTCCAGGGCTATTTCCTCGAATACGACACCCCCCGGGCGGGCACCTTCGAGCCCCTGCGCTTCCTGCCCGCCGGAAAGGTCGTCGCCCTCGGCATCGTCTCAACCAAGGGCCCCACGCTGGAATCCGCCGACCACCTCAAGCGCCGCATCGACGACGCCGCCCGCTACGCCCCCCTCGATCGCCTCGCCATCGCCCCCCAGTGCGGCTTCGCCAGCTCCGTCAAGGGCAACCCCCTCACCGAAGCCGACGAGGAGGCCAAGCTCGCCCGCATGGTGGAAGTCGCCCACGACGTGTGGGGCGACGCGTAGCGCAAGTTTCCGGCTTCTTCCGTATGCTGAGAGCACGGGTTTCAAACCTGCCCGCGTCCGAGTTCCCTCAAGAAGTCTTTGGAATATCCCTTCCACGTGGAGCTGGGATGACGCCCCTCTGTGGCTTCACGATTATCCTCAGTTCTGTTAGTGTTCACTCAAAGCAGGATCTTCGCCAGTTGGTTGGGACTAACGGGCTTCCCGGTCTTGATGGAGCAGCGGATCCGAGAATTTTCTAACGACGCATTGTTGAGGGAAGAATAATGAAAATGGATACAACGTCGCCCGACACCGAAGAAATTGAAGGTCTCGGCGATCCGGTAGATGACGTTGACGCCGGTGACTACCCGCTCCACGACATCATGGTCCGACCGGAGACACGTACAGTCGCGGAAGTAGTAAAGAGAATTAAAGCTAATCGGTTTTTTATGGCTCCCGATTTTCAGCGCGATTTTGTGTGGGAGTTGCCGAAGCAGTCCAAGTTGATTGAAAGTTGCGTCATGCGTATCCCTCTTCCGGTTCTGTACGTCGCTGAGGGAAAGGACGGCCGCATTGTCGTGGTTGACGGACTTCAACGGCTTACTACTTTTGTCCGGTTCCTTTCAGATGAATTGGTTTTAACCGGATTGGGGGCTGATCACCCATTGAACGGTAGGTCGTACTCTGAACTTCCTATCCATCTACGGGAACGCGTCGAAGATATGCAGTTGACTCTTTATATTTTGGACAAGAATGCCCCGCAGCGAGCCAGGTTGGACATATTCGAACGTGTGAATAGCGGATCAATACTCACACGCCAACAAATGCGGAATGCTATCTACAACGGCGATGGCACTCGCTGGTTGTACCAGATGTCGACCCGCCCTGAATTCCTTCAATCGACGGGTGGGTCGCTGAACGCCGGGACCATGCGTGATCGCGAAGCAATAAACCGTTTTGCGGCATTCACTGTTCTTGGTTGGAAGAATTATGACAAGGGCGATATGGACGACTATTTGGCGCAGGCGATTGAGCGCCTCAACGCAACGGACGAAACATGCCGTGGGCAACTTGCGTCCAAATTCGTGCTTTCAATGCGGAACAATTTCAAACTGTTCGAGGCACACGCCTTTCGTAAATCGTTAGCGAAAGAAGGTAACGACCGGTCCGTCATCAATATTTCGCTGTTCGATGTGCTGTCGTGCGCACTGTCAACTGTGCCGAAACGTGTCATTGAGAGGAATGCGAGGGAAATACGTAGTCACGTGTCAAAACTCGTACTGGATCAAGATTTTGAACACGCCGTCACGTATTCGACGAATAGTACCCGGCAGGTGAAGACGCGGTTCCAGTTGACCGAGAGTATCTTTTCGCAATTCCAGGAAGGAGATTGATCGCGGTGACGGTCGCTAAAGTTTGTCTCGAAAATTTCAAGTGTTTCGAAGCGCTGGAGGTGCCGTGTGCGCGGCTTACCGCGCTAACGGGTTACAATGCAGCCGGTAAGTCGACCGTTCTTCAAGCGCTTCTGTTGCTGGCACAGGGGCTACGGATGGCCCCGCACGGGAGTTTGCTTCCGTTGAATGGAGATTTCGTTGCGTTGGGGAGCGGGGGTGACGTCGTTCGTTACGACTCTTCGGAACAGGAGATTCGGCTAGGTGTTTCGACAAGAGAAGAGACGATCACTTGGCAGTTGTCAAGCGTGAAAGAACTCGCCGTTCGCGGACTGCTCCGGGTGGGTCAAGTAGAATACGTCAAGGAGGGGAACGCGAGTCGTTGGAGCGCGAAGTTGTTGCCGGTCGACCTGGCCGGTGCCCCGGTGGTTGTGGGTCTGCGAGACATGATTTGTCTCGGGGCAGGTCGCGGCCGGGAACGAGAAACGTACCCGGTACCGAGAATGCCCTCGGAAAACACCGGTGACGTAGGCGTGGAGGGAGAACATGGCGCATATTGGTACCTGGAGTGCGCAGACGACGAGGTTGAAGAGCCGAGACGCCACCCGCTGGACGACAGAGAGACGGTGAGGTCGCAGATTGACGCGTGGTTAAACGAACTCTTTCCAGGAGCAAGGGCCAATGCGGATCGGCTGGCAGCGGATTCGCCGGTCCAATTGACCTTTAGCACGAGCAGGACCAGCCCATGGTCAAAACCGGCGAATGTTGGTTTCGGCCTGAGCTATGCGTTCCCGTTGTTAGTAGCTGTTCTCACAGCGAGGACGGGGTCCGTTGTCATCGTGGACAGCGCCGAGGCCCATCTTCATCCGCGAGCGCAGTCGGCGGTTGGTCGATTGTTAGCACAAATGGCCAACGCCGGGTTGCAGATATTTGTAGAATCGCACAGTGATCATCTTCTCAATGGTATTAGGCTCGCGGTACGGCAAGGCTTGCTTGCACCGGAGGATGTCGCTATTCATTTCTTTGGTACTGGTGATCGCGTTGGAAACGTCTCAACTTTGTCGATGGACCGAAACGGTACAGTTAGCGATTGGCCCGATGGTTTTTTTGACCAGACGGAACGTGATTTGGCAGCGCTCTCCGGTTGGGTCTGATTAGGTCATGCGAGTGTTTATCAATGAGTTGGCACTGGCAGACGCTTGTGCGACCGACCCGGCGCCGCCTACATCTCTGGAAGCACTGCTTGAGGCGCGTCAGCGCTTTCCGGTTCTCAGGCAGGCGTTGTACTGCGCAAGGGGAATGCCCAATACTACAGTGGGAGGTCGTCATACCCTTGCTGACGTTGTTCGAGGTTTGCCGAGAGACAAGATAAGCTTGTTCTTTCAATGGCTCGTCAACACCGGGCCATTTATTGAAAACGACAGACAACCGATCGACGATGACTTGTTTGTGTTCGGCGACGATGACGTAACCGATTTGGGGCTAGGGGAGGCAGCGCGCCGTGTTCTTGTGTCGAAATCGGCCGCAACGCTTAGTGCGACTAGTAGCACTGCAGTTCGTTTCGCTGAAGATCCGTTGAAAGTCGTCCATGGAATTCCCGAAGACCCGTTCACGGTGGTTGATGTCCCCAACTACACGTCAGTTGAAGGACTTGTAGCACAGTTGTCCGATTCGCGCCCTGCGCCGAGAACATGGACAGAGCTCCTCGCCTTGTGTCGACAAGACTTCGATCGGTTAAACATTGGTATTTATTGTGAACGCGTGCTATCTCGCCATCCGTACAGCCGAGCGGCAGGTCGGAGAATACGGGACCTGCTGACAGTGCTACAACAACTGATGGCGGAAATGGACGACTCTGGCCGTCTTTCGACGCAGGGAGTGGAGGTCTTTAACGGCTACTTTGTCGGCGACAAGGCGTGGTTCACCGATGAATCGGCGACGCGCAAGAACGCAGAACAGAAATTTACCTTTCCAAACCCTGATGGTGACGGCACACTGGTTTGCTTCTGGCACGGCAAAGTGTCCGTGGGCGCTTTTCGAGTTCATTTTGAATGGCCGGTTCAGCGGCCGTCTCAGCGGCTGCGGGTGGCCTACATGGGTCCGCATCTCTAAGGCACACGGCGGACCACACGGCGTTCCGCTAAATGGGACGAGTCGTTGTGAAGCCGCCGAGTAGTGTTGGCGGGGTGCTGTTGATGAAGGCAAGGCTGAACGTTCTGCAATCTCTCCGAATCAACTGCTGAGACGATCAAGGAGCGTGAAGGCCAATTCGAGACAGGCGCCGCTCCTCATACGGCAATGCTCTGAATGCCGACCAGTTCAAGCGGGCCGGGAGAATCCTCCGTTGACCTCGATCCAAAGGCGGATTGCCTCTTGCATCCGTTCCAGCAGTTGGTCGATGGAGTGTCCCTGGCTATGACACCCTGGAAGGGCGGGAACACTCCCTACGCAGTAGCCGTCTTCATCCCTCTCGATCACGATCGTGTATTCTGTGCTCATCGGATTCTCCCAGCGTCCGAGGTTGTGAGCAGGCGCTCAACCGTTGTGTGCAGTCTACAACAGGACCACCACGGTGGAAATGGAAGTGTCCCACGTTACCCGCGGACCACCCGGCCCCCCTCGATATGCACGTCATAGTCGCGCACCGCACTCCTGGCCGTGATGTAGCCGCGGTCGAGATCGCGCTGGATCAGCTCGACGGCGCGCTCCTCCGGTGGTCCCCAGCCGCCTCCGCCGCCGGTTTCGAGGATGACGCGGTCGCCGGGCTCAAGGTTGCAGTTCTGCGCCTTGCCCATGGTCTCGGTTTCGCCGGCTTTCCTGATGATGGTGATGCAGCCCGGTTGCGCGGCCTTTCCGCCGCGTACGCCCCAGGGTGGGCATTTCCTGCGGTCGAGGTTGGTGTTGAGGGTGAAGGGATGGAGCACTTCGTACTCCTTCCGGAAGCCCAGCCCGCCGCGGAACTTGCCGGGGCCGCCGGAGTCCTCGCGCAAAGAGAGCGAGCACACCCGGAACGGCAGCAGCGATTCCTGCAGCTCCATCGGGATCAGGCGCGTATCGCCGTGCGCCATGGTGCGGAACGGCCCGGCGCCGTCGTGCCCGTCGCCCGCGCCCCAGCCGCCGTGGCCGCTGTCGTGTCCGTGGAAGCGCCTTCCGTCGGCCCAATGGCCGTGGATCATGAATCCCGAATGCGTTCCGAAATGGGCGCCGGTGGCGAGGTGCGGGAGCGCGTCCTCCAGACAGCGGATCACCGTATCGATGACGGTCGGGAAAGGGGTCGAGTAGTTGGACATGGGGGCGCCGGGCCGGGCGCTCAGGAGCTTGCCTTCCGGCAGGATCAGCTTGAGCGGACGGAAGACGCCTTCGTTGGCGGGCTCGCGCGGGGCGATGAGGTACTTGAAGGCGACCCGCGCGGCGGTGACGCCGCCGCCGAAGTACCCCGAGTTCACCGGTCCCGGCACCTGGTCGGCGAGCCCGGAGAAGTCGATGGTCATCTCGTCCCCTTCGACGATGACCTTGACGCGGATGGGCACGGGCTCGGTGCCCAGCGAGTCGTCGTCCAGGAACGCTTCGCTTTCGTAGGCGCCGTCCGGGATCTCCCGAATGCGCGCGCGTGACGATGCCTCGCCCTGGGCCATGATCGTGTCGACGGCGGCGAGAAAGGTGTCGACGCCATACTTGCCGGCGAGAGCGAGCGTGAGGTCGCGGCCCAGGAAACAGCCGGCGAGCTGGGCCGAGATGTCGCCCATGACGTCCACCGGCATTCGCGTGTTGTTCTCGATGATGCGGTAGATTTCCTCCACGGGTTCGCCCTTTGACCAGAGCTTGATGGTGCGGAGTTGGAGCCCCTCCATGAAGATGTCGGTGGAGCCGTGCATCACGCCGCCGATATCGATCCAGTGGACGTTGAGGGCGAAGAATCCCAGCAACGTCGTGCGCTCCAGGCCGCCGTAGACGGGCGTGTACATGACGGTGTTGTTGAGGTGCTGTCCTTGCACCGCCGGGTGGTTGCAGACGACCACGTCGCCGTCGAAGAGCCTTTCACGGCCGTAGATTTCGAGGCCGTCACGCACCGCGGTGCCGACGGCATCGGCGACGAAGGGCGGCATGCCGCCGGTGGACTGGGCCACGAGCCGTCCGTCGGCGTCCACCAGTCCCACGGCGAAATCCTTGTACTCGTAGACATAGGAACTGAACGCCGTGCGCGTAATGTTGGCGTCGATCTGGTTGGTGATCGACACGACGCCGCAACGGATCACCTCGAGGGTGATGGGGTCGATCCGCGCCGGAGCGTCCGGCATTGTCGTGGCCCTGCTCATCGGCGTCCTCATTCCCGGCCGCACTCGATGCGGATCTCGCCCATTCCCCCGACCTCGAAACGGTCGCCCGGCCACACCAGCGTCGTCGAGCCGTATTCCTCGATGACCGCCGGGCCTTCGGCGGCAAATCCCGGCGCGAGCCCGTCGCGGTCGTAGATCGTGGTTTCAATCACCTCCCCGGCGCCGAAATAGACCTTGCGGGTTCCGGGATCCGATGCCGCGCCAGCCGACGTCCTGCGCCGCAGGTTCGTGATGTCCGGCCGCTGCAGCCTGGCGAAGGCCGACAGGTGCAAGGCCTGGAGTTCCGTAGGCGCCTTCGAGTCGGCGTGGCCGTAGCGGCGCTCATAGTCGCGCTCGAAGGCTTTCCTCATTTCGTTGACGCCGCGCAGTCCCGTGATCGGCACATGGATGTTGTGCCGTTGCCCAAGATAGCGCATCTCCGCCTTGCGTTCGAAAAACACCTCGGTTGTGCCGAAATCGCGACGCAGGGCTTCCGCGGCGGCGGCTTCCATGCCGCGAAAGCCGGCATCCATGCCCGCCTCGAGGGTGTCGTCGAGGATCCCGGTGAGGGTCTCCGACGTATCGACACGGGCGTCCGCCAACAGCATCCCGATGGCCGAAAAATTGCCGGGCTCCGGCGGGATGACGATGGCCGGGATGGACAGCTCGCGGGCCAGCGCGGAGGCGTGCAGCGGTCCGCCGCCGCCGTAGGCGAACAGGACGAAGTCGCGCGGGTCGAGGCCCCGCTCCACCGAAACCTGGCGGATCGCGCCGGCCATCAGTACGGTGGCGATGGACACGATGCCGTCCGCCGTCCGGACCAGCCCCTCCTCGCCCCGGTAGCCGAGTGGCTCAGCGGTCTTTGCGGTGATGGCACGGCGGGCGGATTCGACTCCCAGGCTCAGCTCGCCGCCAAGGAACCGGTGGGGGTTGAGCCGGCCGAGCACAAGATTCGCGTCGGTGACGGTGGGCTCGGTGCCGCCGCGTTCGTAGCACACCGGGCCGGGCGTCGAGCCCGCGCTTTGGGGTCCGACGTGCAGCCGGTTCTGATCGTCCAGCCAGGCGATGGAGCCGCCGCCGGAACCGACCTCGACGATGTCGATCACCGGCCACTTGATGGGAAAGCCCTGCACGTAACCGTTGACGTAGTAGACCGACTCGACCGTGAAGCGGCCGTTCTCCACCAGAGCGCATTTCGCCGTGGTCCCGCCCATGTCGAAGGCAACGACGTTGCGGATGCCGAGGGCCTCCGCATAGGCGCCGGCGCCTATGCAGCCACCGATGGGGCCGGATTCCACCAGCCCGACGGGTTGGCGGCAGGTGCGGTCAACCGACAACAGGCCGCCGTTGGACCCCATCATGAACAGTGAGCCTTCATAGCCACTGGAGCGGAGCTCGTCTTCCAGGCGGCGGACGTATGTGTTCACCCGCGGCCCCACATACGCGTTGGCGGCGACGGTCGAGGTTCGTTCGTATTCGTACCATTCGCGCGTCAACTCGGTGCTGCAGGTGACGTAGGCCTCGGGAAGCCGCCTCTTCAGGATCGCTACGGCCTGTTCTTCGTGCGCCGGGTCGAGATAGGAGCTCATGAAAAAGACCGCAACCGCCTCGACGTTGAGCCGCTTCAGATCCTTCGCCAGAGCTTCGACCGCACCGGTGTCGAGCGGCACCAGCACGTCGCCGTTGGCGTCGATCCGTTCGGGCACCTCGAAACGCAGCTCTCGCGGTATGAGCGGCTCGTCCCGCCGGTAGTGCAGGTCGAACGGGTCGGGCCGGTTGGCCCGGGCGATCTCAAGGATGTCGCGAAACCCCGCCGAGGTGACCAGGGCGCACTTGGCGCCGCGGCGCTCGATCAGTGAATTGATGACCAGCGTGGTGCCGTGATTGACGAACTTGGCCTCGGACGGCGCCAGGTCGGCCTTGCCGAAACAGTCCAGGATTCCCTCCACGAAATCGCGGTAGGTCGTCGGACTCTTCGTGTACCTCGCCTGCCCGGTTTCGTGATCGAAGCCGACAAGGTCGGTGAAGGTGCCTCCGATATCCACCGCGACGACGTAGGGCAACAGGTTCTCCAGTGCCGCTCTGACGGATATGGCGCTGCTAGCGCGCCATATCCGTCAAGCTTGGGAACTCCGGCCAGGGTTCGGGCCTATCCGATCGGATGACGCGCCAGGAAGTCCGCCAGCGCGTCGATGGCGCCGGTGCCGTCCCAGAAGGTCATGTGGCGCACGCCCGGTACGAGCGCCAGCTCCGCCCCGGGGATCGCCTGCCCGAGCCGCCGGGCCGTGTCCACCGGCGTGCTGCCCTGCCGTTCCACCTTGTCGTCCGCGCCGCACAGCACCATCGTGGGCACCCGGACCTGTGGCGCCGCGGCCAGGGCGTCCCAGGTGAGGCGCGCGCGCTCATGGCGGCGGAACATTTCCACGGTAGACTGGCCGGACCACAAAGCGTCCGAGAGCGCGGCAGCCGCCGCGCGGTTGGCGTGATAGAAGGTCGGGTTGAACGCCATCCCGTCGTTGTCCACGTGGGATTTGATGTACTGCTCGAACCCCATTTCCCGAATCTGGGCGTGGGTTTCCGGGGAAACCTCTCGCGGCGCGCCGACCAGGTTGCGGGAGCCGGGGCCGGTGGCTGTCATGGTGAGGGTGGCCACCAGGTCCGGGTGGGCGATGGCCAGGGCTTGAAGTATCTGGCCGCCGATGGCGAAGCCCGCCACATGGCAGCGGGTGATGCCGAGGTGCGCCAGCAGCGCGGCGCAGTCCTCGGCGAACTGTGTGACGGTGTAGCCGTCGTCGGGTTGGCTGCTGCGACCGGTCCCGCGGCAGTCCATGATGACGGTCTCCCACTTCCGGCTCAGAGTGGGGACCACCTGCAGCTTCCAGGGGTCCGACGGCCACCATGATGCGGGAACGAACAGCACGGGTTCTCCAGCGCCGTGCCGTTCGTAGTAGATGTCCACTCCGTCCAGCTTTGCCATCGGCATGTTCAAGTCTCCGTTCGAGTCGTTGTTGCGGACTTGCGGTCGCCCGGCAACCCGCGTTACGGCGGACCCGCCCAGCCGCCCTCACCCCAACCCTCTCCCAGAGGGAGAGGGGGTCGTCCGCTCTCCCTGCGGGAGAGAAGGGGTGGCTGACCCCTCTCCCTTTGGGAGAGGGTGGCCGAAGGCCGGGTGAGGGCCTTGGGCGCCCGGCTCATTGCCCCTGCCGCTGCCCTACGGCCGCGTGGGGGAATTCGCCCGCAATAGCTCCAGCAGCTCCGGACGTGGGAACCCGTCGGCCCGGCGCTGTTGCTTCTTCTGATAGTCCCGCACCGCGGCCCGGGTCCGAGGTCCGAGGATGCCGTCCACCTCGCCGATATCGTATCCCTTGGCCGCAAGCAACCGTTGCAGTTCCTTGCGGTCGGGTTCCGCCATGGGACGGATCCCGTCGGGCCACGTCAGGACGCGGCCCTCGCCCCGCAGCCGGTCCGCGAGATGGCCGATGGCCAACGCATACTTGTGCGCGGGATTGTATCGCATGATGGATCGAAAGTTCCGGCGTAGCAGGAAGGCGGGACCGCCCGGGCCGGCGGGCGCGTAGAGATAGGCACGGTCCTCGGGGTAAGGAAACCGCTTGCCGTCGGCGGGCCGCGCGCCCAGGCGCTGCCACTTACGGATCGTGCGTTCGTGCTTGCGTCCGGCCAGGCCTTGGTCGAAGCGGTTCGGGAGGACGACCTCGTGGCCCCACGGCCTTCCGGTGAGCCAGCCGTTCCGGCGCAGATAGTTGGCCGTGGACGCCAGCGCGTCCTGCGGGGTGTCCCAGATGTCGCGGCGGCCGTCGCCGGTGAAATCCACCGCGTAGGCCTGGTAGCTGCTGGGAATGAACTGCGTGTGGCCCATGGCGCCTGCCCACGACCCGGTCATCCGCTCGATGGTGATGTCGCCGGCCTTGAGGATCTTGAGGGCCGCCAGCAGTTGGGTGCGGCCGAACTTGGCGCGGCGGCCCTTGTAGCCGAGCGTCGAGAGCGAGCGAATGACGTTGCGCTTGCCGCGCAGGGTACCGTAGAGCGTCTCCATGCCCCAGATCGCCACCAGCACTTGGCGGTCGACGCCGTACCGGCGTTCGATGGCCTCCAGGTCGCCGGCGCGCTCGGCGAGCTTGCGGCGGCCTTCCTCGATGCGTGTGTCGGTTACGACCAGCGCCATGTAATGGGAGGGCGGGAGCACGAACTCCGGCTGGCGGTCGTTTTTCTCGATGACTTCCGGGTCGGGGGTCAAACCGCGAAAGGCACGGTCGTAGAGTGCCCCCGGAATTCCGTTCCGGCGGGCGACCGCGCGAAATTCACGGACGAATTTCGCGTATGCTTTCCGGTCCGCCGTGGTGGTTTCGACGGCCGCGGTGTGAGCCGGACCGCCGGCGACCGTCGCGGCCAGGACGACGGCCGCCAAACTCACGCCGATCTTCACCCCGCCGGCCATGATGCTTCTCCTGTCGGTAACTCTTACCGCTGTTCCAATGAAAATCAACAGATTTCGGCGACACCGTTCCACACGAGCCTGTTTGCCCAACGAAACCGCACTGGCTATATATTCGAGGGCTGCGTCATGTTTCTTGCCGCACGTCCCGCGCACCGAATATCAGCATCATCAGACGAGAGGAGATTTCACCATGCCCAGACCGCGCCCCATCAAGTGGCCGGACAACGCCAAGATATGCGTCACCTTCATCATCCCGTGGGAGGTGTGGCCGGACAACTACGCCACCCGGGGCTCGCTCCAGCGGGTCAGCCATCCGCTGCCGCCGGAGAATGCCGTCTTCAAGCAGAACATGGCCGCGGTCACCGAGCGGGAGTACGGCGACCGGGTGGGCATCTGGCGCATCATGGACATGTTCGAGCGCCACAACCTCAAGGTCACGTTCCTCATGAACGGCAAGAAGGTGGAGCAGTTCCCCGACGAGTGCAGGGAGTTCCAGGCCCAGGGGCACGAGTTCTCCTCGGAGTGCTACGAGCACGAGTACGCCTTCATGTACACCCGTGAGGAAGAACGCAAGTCGATCCAGGACACGGTGGCCGCTTTCGAGAACGTGCTGGGGGCGCCTCCGACGGGCTATCTGTCGCCCGGTCACGCATCCACGGACAACACCCTGGAGCTGGTGGCCGAGGCGGGATTCGTGTGGTGGGCCGACCCGCTCAACTCGGACGTCCCCTACACCGTGGAGGCCGCGGGCCGGAAGATCGCGGTGGTGCCCTACAACGTGCCGGGGTGCAACGACTACTCCACCTACGGCGGCGGACGCACGCCCCGGGACCTGCTCCAGATCATGAAGGACCAGTTCGACTACCTCTACTGGGAGGGGGAGCAGGGGGCGCCGAAGTTCTTTGCGTTCAACCTGCATCCGTTCGTCTCGGGCGTGCCCTACCGCACCAGGATCATCGACGAGTTCATCAAGTACGCCAAGGGCTTTTCCGACGTCTGGTTCGCCCGCAGGATCGAGATCGCCAACTGGACCCTGGAGCAGGGTTTCTGATACCGCGGACCGTCAAGCCTTGTTGTCTTCGCCGCGCCGTCGAAGCGAGACGGTGCTGTTGCCGCCGAGCGCGATGGTCCTCCCCCATATGCCGCGCGCGCGGTCGCTGAGCAGGAACGCCGCCACCGCGGCCACCTCGGTGGCCGAAAGGGTCTCGTCCGCCCAGGCCGAACGGAAGCCCGCACGCGGCTCCTCGCGCCGGCCAGCGGCCACGGGTATGCGGACAGGCTCGGGCATCAGCACATTCAGGGTTACGTTTTCGCTCGCTACCTCCGCGGCGACGGACTGGAGCCACGCCGGCAGCGCGGCGCTCGTGACCGAATGGACATGTTTCTCGATGCCGGTGCGGGCCACGGGCCACGGAACCATCCACAGCACCCGGCCCCAGCGGCGGCGCCGCATGCCGGGCAGGAGCGTCTCGGTGGCGGCCTTGAAGCGCAGGAAGCCGTTTTCGAGCTGCGACCTCCAGGAGAGCGTGCGCCGGTCTTCCCGCGGCGGGCGCCGGGCGATTCCGAACAGGATGTCGATGGCGCCGAAGTCCGCGGTGACGCGCTCCACCAGGGCTGTGGCCGACGGCTCGTCCCAGGCATCCAGGGGGTAGCCCGCGGCCCTGACGCGGCTCCCTTCCGCGGCCTCGGCCGCGACCCTTCGCGCCGCCCACTCCTTGCGGGCGCATACCGCCACGTTGGCGCCCTCGGCCGCGAGGGCTCCGGCCACCGCCCGGCCGACGCCCCGGGAGCCGCCGAATACCAGCGCGTTTCTGCCCTTGATGCCGAGATCCACGACCGTCGGTCAGGGACGCGACAGCCGCAAGAGGCCGGCCAGTACCGCCAGCAGCGCGTACCGTGCGAGAAGCACCGCGTAGCGGGTCAGCAGCCACAAGCACCGTCCGGCCAGGGGGATGACCCCTGCCTCCCCGTGCGGCGACCTATCCATTGCTTACCTCCATTCTCTGCCGCACGGGGAGTATCGGCGGCCGCTCCCCGGCCAGGCTCCGTAGCAGCTCCGTTTCCGTGCGCACCATTTCGGCAAAGTACCCGGCCCCACGGGCCAGCTCCGCCGGAGTCCCGCGCTCGACGATCTTCCCCTCCCGCAGACAGAGGATGCGGTCCACGTGCCGCAGAGCGGACAGGCGGTGGGCGATGACGATGACCGTCCGGCCCTGGGCCAGCTCGCGGATGTTCTCCTGAATGCGCGCCTCGTCCTGCTTGTCCAGGGAGCTGGTGGCTTCGTCCAGGATCAACAGGCTCCGCCAATGGAACAACGCCCGGGCCAGCGCGATGCGCTGCCGTTCGCCGCCCGAGAGGATCGTGCCCCGGGCGCCGATCCGGGTCGCGTAACCCTTGGGCGTTCGGGTGATGAGCTCGTGCGCGCAAGCCGCCCTGGCCGCCGCCGTAACCCGCGCCATGTGCTGCCGGCCCGAACCGAGCGCGATGTTGTCGGCGATGCTGCGCCTGAAGATCGGGTAGTCCTGCTCCACCGTGCCGATGTGGCCGCGGATCCAGACCGGGTCGACGACCGCGGCGTCCGTTCCGTCCAGCAGCACGCGTCCCTCGGAGGCGAGGTGGAGTCTCAGAATCAGGCGCCCCAGGGTGCTCTTGCCCGAACCGGACGGGCCCACGATACCCAGCGCCTCCCCGGGCTCGACCTCGAACGTCACCCCGTCCAGGGCGTTTCGGTCCGCGTCCGGATAGCGGAAACGCACGTCCTCGAACCGGACCGCTCCGCTGAAGGACGGAAGCCTGACGAGGTGTCCGTCCTGGCGCTCGGTGGGTTCGTCGAGCACCGCTCCCAGTTCTCTCACCAGGCCCCGGAGCCGGGAAAAATCGTAGGCGAACAGGCACAGCCGCATCATCGGTTGAGAGAAGCGCATGTTCACCAGGTTGACCGCCACGAGCTGTCCCAGCGAGAGTTGCCCGTCGAGCACCATGGACGCTCCGAACCACAGCAGCCCGGCGGTGCCGAGGCGGTTCACGAACTGATTGTACTGCGTCATGGATTCGCGCAGGTTCTGGGCATCCTCTTCGGACGATACGGCCTCGCCCACCCGCTGCGTCAGGAAGGCTTCCTGAGCCTGTTCCGCGTGCATCCCCTTGACGGTCTCGATGCCGTTGAAGGTGTCGAGCACGGCTTCGTTGCCCTCCCGCCGGCTGCCCTTGGTGCGCCGGGTCCATTGCTGCAAGGTCGGCATCACCACGAAGGCCGGGGCGATGTAGAGGGGCAGGCAGCACAGGATGATCAGCGAGAGAGCGAGGCTGAAGTTGAGCATCAGGGCCAGGAACGCCAGCACGAAGACGATGTCCACGAAGACGAACACCACGGCGTTGGTCAGGAAGCGGCGCAGGTGTTGCAGCTCTTCGATGCGGGAAAGGGTCTCGACCGCGGTGTTGCGCAGGTAGAAGGAGGCCGGAAGCTCCAGGGAATGGCGGACCAGCCTCGACAGCAGCGTGCGGTCCATGTCCCGCACCGCGTGGCGCAGGGCCTTGTGGCGGGCGCCCCGAAGGACGGCCTCGAATGCCAGGAAGAACAGCAGGCTTACAATGATGACGTCGAGGGTGGCGGCGCCGCGGTTGGATATGACCCTGTCGATGATGATCAGGAAGGCGAAGGGGTAGATGTAGCCCAGCAGGTTGACGAAGAAAGACGCCGCCACCAACGGCCCGAAGACCATCTTGTTGTCGAGCAAGTGCCGGAGGATGGACCCTAGAGAGAAGCCCTGATCCGATGATGGCACGTCTGCGGCCGCACGTTGATCCACGGAACCGGGGTCGCCAGCGGGTGCGAAACGCTTGCCTGCGGCAGTGCCGTCCTCAGCCACGGTTCTCGTCCCGGGAATCGTTCCCGTCCACCAGCACGAGCCCTTGGGCGGCGAGTCGCTTGATGAGGTTCACGCGGGCGTTGTCGTCCGTCCCCGCGCCGTTCGAGGCCAGGGGAGACCATTGTTGGGAACGTTCCAGCCGCGCCAGGGTCTCCGGAGCGACTTCCAGCACCAGCGGCTGGCGGCGCCCGCGCGCGGCCAGGACAACGAGGGACACGGGCCGTTGGGGAATCGGCTCGCCGGCCCGGCCGGGTTCGAACAGGCAACGCACGTCATATCGACAGCGCACCGGTACCGCGCACGGGTGCGCGCGGTACCACAAGTCGGGCGACGGTTGCGGGCGCGCCGCCAGGGCCTCGCTCTCCATGGCCGTGGGACGGAGGGTCCGGGCCGCGGCCAGCGCCAGCTCGATGGCCGCCACGTCGGCGGCCCACGCCGGCGTCGGCGGCTCCTGGGCGCTCCGTTCCTGGAAATGGTCATGGAAGCATCTCGCGTCGGGGTAACGCTCGTAGGTGGTGGGCGGCGACGCGGCCGCGAAGTCGCGCAGGAGTGTCTCGAACCCGTGGCCCAGCAGGGTGGCGGTGCGTTCGAAAGTCTGGCGGATGCGCTTCATCCGCTTGTTGTAGGAGAACTCGGCTTCCAGCCGGAGCCGCCGGATGTCCATGCCCCGGAGCTGCGGATCATGAGCCGCGGCATCGAGGTCGCGGGTGCCGAAAATGAAGGCGTGGCTGGTCAGGTGACGCAGCAGGTTCGTCTGGGTGTCAATGAGGCTGTCCATCGCTAGCGGTCCTTTCTTTCGTCGGGGGTCTCGCGGATCTGCCGGCGGATGCGCATTACGTCCGCGAGAAGCTCGTCGCCCTCCTCGAAGTCGTTGTCGCGTTCCAGGATCACCGTCCCGGGACGCTGACGGTCAAGGGCGCTCTCCAGCAGGTCCAGTGCCTGCTGCGGCACCGGGTGGCTGTGGTTGTCGGCATGGAACGGAACGTCGAGGTAGGACCGGCGGATCAGCGGTCCGCCGGCGGCGTGAACGCCGGTGACCACGCCCGCCGGCAGTTGGTCCAGGAACGCCCCCGCGTCGATGCCGTGGTTCCTGGAGTTGACGAACAGGTTCTCGACGTCCAGCAGCATGCCCACTCCCGTCTCGCGGAACAGCAGGTTGAAGAATTCCGCGTCGCCCATCTCCGCGTTGGGGAAATCGAAGACGTAGGAGATGTTCTCGATGGAGAACGGCACCGGGAGACGTGCCTGGACCTGCCGGATCTTGGGGATGAGCATGTCCGCGGCCGCGCGGGTCTTGGGCACGGGCAGCAGGTTTGCGATGTCGATGCCCGGCACGTTGGTCCATGCCAAGTGCTCGCTGTAGGAAGGGACCTTGAGATCGTCCACGGCTTCCGCCACCCCGTCCAGGTAGGCTTCGTCGAGGGGCGTGTCCGTGCCGATGGAAAGACCCACCCCGTGCAGCACCAGAGGTATGCGGTCCACCAGGCCGCGGATCGTCCTGCGCGCGTATTCGCCGCCCTTGATGTAGTGGTCCACCGTGATTTCAAGGACGTCGAATCGGTGCAGGTTGGCCAGCGTCCACTTGGCGATGGGAATGCGAAAGCCGATGCCGACGAGAGGGGACGTGTCTTGAAGTGAAGCGTTCATGCGACCTCCGGGTTCGAGAAGTATCGTGCGCTGGAAGGCGCCGCGCCCGTCGGCGTCCGTCGCGCGTCCGCAAGCGCCTCGCCGGCCCGAAGGCCGGCCGGCGCCTACAGCAATACTAATCGTTCGGTCGGCGCCGAACTTTAGGGAATCTCTGAACAAGCCCGGTCATGCGGATTTTCAGCTTGACGCGGGGGTCGGGAAGGAAGTATCCTCGAATTTTTGAACGATGTGGCGGAAACGCGCGCCACGGGAGCCGACGCAATGATTCGGACCAAGCAGCTTCACAGCTCAAGCAGCAGCTTGACAATGGGTGCCGGGCGAATATCACTTGGCCAGAGGCCGACTCTCGCCGTCCGGCTCTTTCGGCAGGCTCTCCGCGCAGGCCTGACCCGCGCCCGCCGCTTCCTGCTGCTCCCCGCCGCGCTGCTGCTCGGCGCGCTGTCCCTGCTCGCCGCCGCGCCCGCCGCGGCGCAGGACACCGGGCCGCCGGACGACATCTACTACGTCACCGGCGACAGGGCGATCCAGCTCCATTGGCAGCGCCGCAGTCCCCAGCATGTCGTCCTGATAAGGTGGCACGAGATCACCAGCCCCAATCCGGGCTGGCAGAACCCCTTCCACTGCAATGTAGCAGACAGGGGATTAAAGACGCCCAGCGGGTCAACGTCGTACACCATCTCCAACCTGAAGAACGGAGCGAGTTACAACGTCCAGCTCGGGACAGGCACCGGCGGCTCGGGCAGCACCATTAATTGTGACCTGGAGCCGGACAACACCGACCGGGGCTATGACATCCGCGGCGGCGGCTTCGCCCGCTTCACCATTGGAGTGCCGGACCCGCCGGCGTCCACCAACAACAAACTGAGCGCGCTGACGGTTCACAGCAGCACGGACAACTCGGACTTCTCCACCCAGGCGACGTTCAGCACGGCTTTTTCGCCGAGCCTCAGCGCCTTCAGTGCGACGGTGCCTCACGGCTCCACCCACGTCAAGGTGACGCCGACGGTGGCCGACACCGGCAAGGCCACGGTGAAGGTGGCCAAGCTCGGCGAGAGCCTGTTGTCGGTGACCAGCGGCACGGCGAGCGACGCGATCGCGCTCGCCACCGTGGGCGAGACCCGGATCAAGATCGAGGTCACCGCCGAGAACGGCGCGAGGACGAACAACATAATCAGACTGACGCGGGAGGCTGCTTCGTCCAACAACCCGCCCTCCTTCGCCGCTACGTCGCTGACCCGCAGCGTGGCCGAGAACACCGCCGCGAACACCAACGTCGGCGATGCCATCCCGGCGGCCACCGACGAGGACTCCGGCGACACCCTGACCTACACGATGGAGGGAACCGACGCGTCCTCGTTCACGTTCGACGCCTCGTCCCGGCAGATCAAGACCAAGCAGGGCGTCACCTACGACCACGAGGCCAAGTCGAGCTACTCGGTGACCGTCAAGGTGAGCGACGGCCCGGCCAGCGACACGGTGCCCGTGACGATCAATATCACCGACGTGGACGAGCCGCCGTCCAAGCCCGCGGCGCCGACGGTGTCCTGGGCCTCGACCACGAGCCTGAGCGTGAGCTGGAGCGCGCCGGCCAACACCGGCAAGCCGGCCATCACGAGCTACGACCTGCGCTACCGGATCGGTACCAGCGGCAACTGGAGCAATGGTCCCCAGGACCAGACCGGGACCTCGGCGACGATATCGAGCCTGAGTGCGGGCGCGTCCTACCAGGTGCAGGTGCGGGCGACCAACGCCGAGGGCGACAGCGACTGGTCCGACGCCGGCACGGTGGCCTTGGCCGTGCCGACCGGCCTTACCGTGGAGGCGTTTGCCGACAAGATCGCCGTGAGCTGGACCGCCGTTACGGGCGCCGTCTCGTACGGTTTTCTCATCGAAAAGGTCTCGGGCGGGACTATCTGGGCTTTCGGCATCGAGGCGCCGCATACGGCCACGGCCGCAATCAAGGACAGCTATTTCACCCTTGAGACCGGGACCGCTTATCGTGTCCGCGTGCGCGCCTGCCCCACCGTCAACTTCCGCATATCGGCAACCGACTGTAGCGGATACTCCGGGAATGTGAACGCCACCACGCCGTCCAGTCTGCCGGCGACGCCGGCGAACTTCGTCGCGACCGCGGGGAACGACCGTATCGACGTCATCTGGGCGGCGTCGGCGGGCGCCACCGCCGGCTATGAAATCGGCATCGGCAAGGTCTCGGAGGGGACGTTCCCGGCCTCGTGGAGCGTAACTTCGCCCACGGCCACGAGCAGTTTTTTGCCTGAGCAAGGGGGGTTTGCCGCCAACGGGGTCGAGTACCAGCTCCGCATCCGCGCCTGCAAGGCCGCCGTCCCCGCCACGAATACGGGCAAGGGGTGCGGCGCCTGGAGCGCGACGCAGACCGTCACGCCGCAAGCGGCTTCCTCCGCGGACGCCCGGCTGAACGGGCTGACGGCGCACAGCAGCACCGACGGCAGCGATTTCTCCACCGCGCTGTCGATCGGCACCTTCGTCCCGGCGACCGAGAGCTACACCGCGTCGGTGGAGAACAGCGTCACGCATGTCAAGCTGACGCCGAGGACGGCGCACAGCGGCGCCACGGTGAAGGTGGGCAAGGGGACGAACCTGACGGCCACGGACATCGGCACGGCCAGCGCGGCCATTGCCCTTTCCGTGGGCGCCAACGCCATCAAGGTGGAGGTCACCGCCCAGGACGGCACCACCGTGAAGACCTACACCGTCACGGTGACGCGAGCCGCGGCCGCCTCCGCCAACGCCAACCTGAGCGCGCTGGCGGCCGCCAGCGCCACCAGCGCCGGGGGCACCTACACGGCGCTGTCGTTCGGGACCTTTGCCAAGGCCACCCTCAGCTACACCGCCTCGGTGCCGAACGCCACCACCCACGTCAAGCTGACGCCGACGGTGGAGGACACCGGCAAGGCCACGCTGAAGGTCGGCAAGAGCGGGAGCCTGTCGTCGGTGAACAGCGGCACGGCCAGCGCCGCCATTGCCCTGGACGTGGGTGCCAACGTCCTCAAGGTGGAGGTCACCGCCGAGGACGGGACCACGAAGCAGACCTACACCGTCACGGTGACCCGGGCCGCGGCGGCGGGGTCGTTCGGCGGTCTTACCGGCGTCAACGCGGTCGTCGGCGACGGGAAGATCACCGTGTCCTGGAACGCGGGCACGCACACGGGGGGCGTCCTGCTGCGCTGGTCGGGACAGGTCGGCCTGTGGCAATCCAGGTACAACGGCTGCGACCGCATAGAGGGCTACCTGGTGCCGGCGTCTTCGGAGGAATACGAAATCACCGGCACCTGGAGGAACCCCGACCCCTTTTCGATCCAACGGCACACGGAAATCAAGACCTCTCTGGTCAGCGGGAGGGAGTACAACGTCCAGTTGGCGTTGACCGCCAGTTCGGTCGCGGGCGGTGACAACAGCCCCGGGTGTACCGCCTTGGCAACCGCCGGTGCGGACGTGGGGGGCAAGTACAAGCGCTGGCGGCTGATGCTGCCCTCTTCGGACGCGACCTTGAGCGCCTTGACGGCGGCGGGGAGCACGGACGGGAGCGCGTTCGACCAGAGCGTGTCGATCGGGAGCTTTGCGGCGTCCACCCTGAGCTACACGGCGACGGTGCCATACGCGACCACGCACGTGAAGCTCACGCCGACGGTGAACGAGTCGAACGCCACGGTGAAGGTCGGCAAGAGCGGGAGCCTGTCGTCGGTGAACAGCGGCGAGGCGAGCGCCGCCATCGCCCTGGACGTGGGCGACAACGCCATCGAGGTCGAGGTCACCGCCGAGGACGGCACCACCGTGAAGACCTACACCGTCACGGTGACCCGGGCGGGCCTGATCCTGTCCGCCGACGTCGCGCCTTCCGAAGCCGCCGCGGGGCAGGCGGGACAGGTGGTGACGGTGACCGTCGCGCTGATGGAGCCGGCTCAGGCGGACATGACGGTCACGCTCACGGTGGACGGAAGCAGCACCGCCACCGCCCGTTCCGACTACGTCTGGCTGCTGGGGCCTCTCACCATCGCGCGGGGCGCCACCGCCGCCGCCACCAGGCTCACCGTGCTCGACGATTACGTCGCCGAAGCGGACGAGACGATCCTGATCGACGCCAGCAGCGCCACGCCGGCGCTGACGGCGCAGCGGCTCACGCTCACCATCGCCGACAACGACACGGCCGGCACGTCGATGGTCGAGCCCCGCGCCACCGGGACCGGGGTGCTGCTCGACGCGACGGAGCTGACCCTGTCGACGCCGCAGGCGGCCAATTCCTATCCGGTGAGGCTGACCAGCCAGCCGGCAGGCGATGTCACGATCACGCCCGCCAGCAACGCGCCCGGCACGGCCATCGTCCGCCCCGCGTCGCACACGTTCACGCCATCGGACTGGAACCACGCCAAGCGCTTCACCGTCGTCGGCGTCGCCGCGGGCACGGCGACCATCAGCCATGAGGCCGTCAGCTCCGACTCCGGTTACGGCGGACTCACGGTTCCGTCGGTGAGCGTGACGGTGCAGGAATCGTACTTCGACCCCGACCCGCCGCGCGACCAGAGGGTTGACAAGCCCAATGGACAGGAAGGCGGCCAGACCGTGGTGCGTCGGCCGCTGAGGGCGTCATTCGAGCAGGTCCCCGGGGAGCACGACGGGACGGGGTTCGCGTTTCTGGTGCGTTTCAGCGAGGCGCTGGGGACGGCCGCACGGCCGCCGGCGGCGAACTCGTTCGAGGTCGCGCAGGGCCGGGTGAAGAACGTGGAGCAGGTCGAGGCCGGGCTGTGGCGGGTGCGGGTCGCGCCGCGCAACTGGAAGCGGGACGTGACGGTGACGCTCGCGGGCGGGCGCGGCTGCGAGGCCGCCGGCGCGGTGTGCACGGCCGCCGGGGGGGTGCTCGCGAACACGGCGAGCGCAGCGGTGCCGGGTCCGGTGCGCATCAAGGTCAAGGGCGGCAAGGCGCGCGAGGGGAAGGACGCGGCCATCGCGTTCGCGGTGACGCTCAGCCGTGGGTCGGCGGCGCCGGTGTCGGTGGACTGGGCGACGGCCGACGGCACGGCGACGGCGGGCGAGGACTACACGGCCACGAGCGGGACGCTCATCTTCGCGCCGGGGGTGACGTCGCGCGCGGTCTCGGTGGCGGTGCTCGACGACGTGGTGGACGAGGGCAAGGAGCGGTTCACGCTGACGCTTTCGAACCCGGCGGGCGCGCGCATCCTCGACGGCAAGGCGACGGGCGTCATCGTGAACGTCGACCCGTTGCAGCGGATGTGGCTCTCGCGGTTCGGGCGCACGGTGGGGAGCCAGGTGACCGGCGCGGTCTCCGAGCGGCTCGCGGGGCTTGCGCCGGGCGCGCACGCGACGCTTGGCGGTCAGGCGCTCGACCTCGAAGCGGGCGACGCCAGGGCGCTGGCCGATGCGGTGACGGGGCTTGCGCGGGCGTTCGGCGCATCCGATGCGCCGGTATCGAACGATGACGACCCGTTCGCGCGCCACGGACTCGGCCGCGGGTGGGACGCGCCCGCCGCCACCACCGCCGCGCGCTCGATGACGGGGCGCGAGCTGCTGCTCGGGAGTGCGTTCCACCTGTCCTCGCAGGGCGAGGGCTCCGGGCCGGGGCTTGCGGCCTGGGGCCGGGTCTCGGCGGGCGGGTTCGACGGCGAGGCGCCGGCGGACACCGGGCGGCTGCGCATCGACGGCGGCGAGGTGCTGACCGGCGTGCTCGGCGCGGACGCGGAGTGGGATCGCCTGCTCGCGGGCGTGGCCGTCTCCCTGAGCAAGGGCGACGGGACCTTCGACAACCCCGGCGTCGACAAGGGCGGCGTCGAGAGCACGATGACGGCGGTGAGCCCCTATGCGCGGATGAAGGTGACCGAGCGGGTCTCGGCCTGGGGGCTTGCGGGCTGGGGCACGGGTGCGATGACGATTACGCAGGACGCGCGCACGGCGACGGCGACGCGGAGCGCGCGGGAGAGGAAGGTGACGAAGACCGACCTCTCGATGCGCCTCGGCGCCCTCGGGGCGCGGGGCGCGCTGCTCGATCCCGGCGAGGCGGGCGGCATGGACCTGGCGCTCAAGGCCGACGCGTTCTTCGTGCGCACCGAGTGGGAGCGGGTC
The DNA here is from genome assembly GCA_965204505.1 of uncultured Binatia bacterium (SeqCode). Lineage (GTDB taxonomy): Bacteria > Desulfobacterota > Binatia > UBA9968 > JAJDTQ01 > JAJDTQ01. Next base: position 137,154 of record CBDBFB010000003.1, on the reverse strand, counting down.
TCGGGCGAGACCGACACCGCAGCCGATGCGAGCCGGCTTCGCTTGGTGCTGGAGGGCGGGCGCGCGTTCGAGGTCGGGGAAGGCGCCACGGTCCGCCCCTCGCTGGAGCTCGGGCTTCGCCACGACGGAGGCGACGCCGAGACCGGGACGGGCGTCGAGCTCGGCGGCGGCGTGAGCTACGCGGACGCGGCCTCCGGCCTCTCCATCAAGGCGAAGGCGCGGATGCTCGCAGCCCACGCGGACTCGGACTACGAGGAGTGGGGCGTGAGCGCTTCGGTGCGGCTCGACCCCGGAGCGCACGGGCGCGGCCTCTCGTTCAGCCTGTCGCCCACCCTCGGCGCCTCGTCGAGCGCGGCGGAGCGGCTGTGGGGGGCGCAACGGGCGCGCGACCTCGCGCCGGGCGGCGGGGAGTTCGAGGCGGCGCGGAGCCTCCAGGGCGAGATGGGCTACGGAGTGCCGCTCTTCGGCGAGCGCTTCACGGGCACGCCGAACGCGGGGTTCGGGCTCTCCGGCGGCGGCGCGCGGGACTGGCGCATCGGCTGGCGGCTGACCTCCGCGGTGCCGAACGACCCCGGCTTCGAGGTCAGCCTGGACGCCACGCGCAGGGAGCCCGCCGACGGAAACGCGCCGCCCGAGCACGGGGTGATGCTGAAAAGCCTGATCCGCTGGTGAGGGCGCGCCGGCCTTCGAGTTTCAATCCAGTTCGATGCCCACCACCTTGGCGGGGTTGACGGTGCACACCGTGTAGAGCTCGTCCCCGGTCAGGCCGAAGGCCTCCATGTAGCCGCGGATGAGGCGCATGGCTTCCACCGAGTCGGGGAACAGGGGCTCGCCGGCGTCGCTCGACAGGGTGAAGTGCTCGACTCCCACCTCGCGGATGGTGTTGTACATGATCTGCGGGTCGACGCCGAGAAGCGGCGACATCTCGTCGAAGGTGAAGTTGAACAGCACGCCCAGCGGCGCGAGCTCCTTCATCTGCTCCACCGACACGTCGAGGAACGGGCTGTAGGGGTGGTCGATGACCAGCCGCTTGAGGCCGGCCTTGTGCGCTTCCTCGGCGATCTTGAAGATCTCCCTGTGGGTGGGATGGCCGAAGAACAGCGCCACGTCCCGCTCCACGCACAGGCGGATGACGTCCTTGACTTCGGGCTTCAGCTCGCCCGACTCGTTGAGGTTGTAGCGGCCGTGCTCCAGCGCCTTCTCCCAGGACAGGGGGCCGATCCAGCCCTCGGCGTTCATGTCGTGCTCGATGAGCTCCCGGCGGCTCCCCACGATGTGCATGGTGTTGGCGTGATTGAAGACCGGCAGCCACAGGGCCACGACCCCGGCGTCGATGGCCTTCTCCGCCAGCTCGGCCGACACCGGGTCGTCATTGCGGCCGCATACGTAGCCGGGGAACAGGGCCACCGGCGCGATCCCTTCCTCCGCGGCCCACTCGTCGAGGTGGTCCCGCAGCTCGCGGACGGCCTTGCCGGCGCTGCCGACGATGGACTTGAACAGGATCCCCTTCATCTCGGCCCGTGACGCTTTCTTCACCAGGTCCAGGGCGTCCTGCTGGCCGGCGTGGGCGTGGCAGTGGATGTCGATGGCGTCCTTGACCTTGATGTGGCCGGGATGGACCACGCCGGGCTTGTACTGGGTGCGCGCCGCGTAAGAGGTGACGCAGCGTTCCTGGGTCGGGGTCGAGACCACGTTGTCGCTCATCGTTCGTCTCCCTTCTGTGCGGGTCGGGGCACGCCGGCCGCGGCTGCCGGATGCGGCTTGCCGGACGCCATGATACATTTCCATAGTAGACGCTGGAACCCCGAAACGAAAGAGGAGGCATGGACGGTTTCGAGTACCTCACCCCGCTTCAGGCGTCGGTCGTGCTGGGCCTGGCGCTCGGCGCGGTCTACGGCGTGCTCGCGCAGCGCAGCGGGTTCTGCCTGCGGCGCAGCCTGGAGGGGGAGTGGAGCGAATGCCTTCCGGCGCTCGGCGTCTGGGCCATGGGACTGGCCCTGGCCATCGCCGGGACCCAGGCGGCGGCGGCCGCGGGAGTCGTCTCCTTCGATGCGCACCGGTTCCTGGCCCCCGACCTGCCGGTGGTTTCGGTGCTGGCGGGCGGCGCCCTGTTCGGCGCCGGCATGGTGCTCAGCGGGGGCTGCGTCTCCCGTCTCACGGTCCTCGCCGGCTCCGGCAACTTGCGGTCGGCTCTCGTCCTGGTGGTCTTTGCGGTCGTCGCCTACGCGACGATGAAGGGGGTGCTGGCGCCGTTGCGCACGACGCTGGGCGGGTTGACCGTCGATCCCGGCGGCACGGTCGCGTTGACCGCGCTGCCCGGCGGGGCGGTGTGGGCCTGGGCGCCGGCGCTCGCCCTTGCGGTCCTGGCGCTGCGCTCGGGCGCGGCGCCGCGCCACCTGGTGATGGGCGCCGTGATCGGGCTCCTGGTGCCGCTGGGATGGGCCGGCACCGGTTATGTCCTCCTGGACGACTTCGACCCGGTGCCGCTGCAGTCCCTGGGATTCACCGGGCCCATGGCCGACACCCTGTTCTGGACCATGGCGGCCACCGCGATTCCCGCGGGGTTCGGCACCGGCCTTGCCGCCGGCGTGATCGGAGGCAGTCTCGCCGCCTCGGTCTGCGCCGGCGAGTTTCGCTGGAGTAGCCTGGAAGGGCCGCGGCAGACCGGCCGCTACATGGCGGGCGCCGCGTTGATGGGAACCGGCGGCGTCCTGGCCGGCGGTTGTACGGTGGGGGCCGGATTGTCCGGCGTGTCGACCGTGAGCATAGCCGCCATCCTGGCGCTTACGGCCATGGCGGTTTCGGCACGGATCGTTGGGAAGGTTCTCCGCCAAGGCGTCGGCGGAACGTAGCGAGGGCAGGGGCGACCGGCCGGTCGCCCCTACGGGAGCCGCCGCGGCGTGCAGGTCGGGTTAGCCGAAGGCGTAACCCGACTCCGTGCTGGCGCCCTGTACGCGCCAGCCACGCCGTCCGTGTGCGATGATTACCCGAAGATGTCCTTGGAAATGCCGGCGTACCAGCCGATGGACTCCTCGTAGGTTGCCTTGCGCAGTTCCGCGCTCTCTCCGGTCTTGGAGATGAAGCCGTCGGTCTTGGCGATCTTCTCGTCGGTGGCCTTGTAGGAGGCGCCGACTTTGACGCCGTCGTCGGTGGCGATGAGCGACCAGCAGGTGTTGGAGAAGCGCGCCGGGAACACCTTGGACTTCGTGAGCGCGCCGCGCACCGCCATGGCGCACACCTTGGCCTGGCTGTTGGCGGAGAACCCGGACTTGGGCATGTCGCCCTGCTGCGACGCGTCGCCGAGCACGTGGATGTTCTCGTCCGCCCGGCTCTGCATGGTGTGCGGAACCACCGGCACCCAGCCGCCCTTGTTGGTGATGCCGGCCGCGGCGGCGATGCGTCCCGCCTGCTGCGCCGGAATCACGTTGCAGACGTCCACCTTGTTCACCTCGCCGTCGATCACCACTTCCATCGACGCCGGCCGCACCTCCACCTTGTCGCCGCCGAAGTCCGGGCCGACCCGCTCGATCATCCCCGGGTAGTGGCGCTGCCAGCCTTCCTCGAAGAGCCCCTGCTTGGAGAACTTGGCCTTGGGGTCGACGATCAGGATCTTCGCCGTGGGATTCGACTGCTTCAGCGCGTGGGCCACCATCGAGATCCGCTCGTACGGTCCCGGCGGGCAGCGGAACGGGTTGGGCGGCGCCACCATGCAGTAGACCCCGCCCTGCCGCATGGCCGCCACCTGCGCCTTGAGGAGCTGGGTCTGCGAGCCCGCCTTGTAGGCGTGGGGCATGCGGTTCTGCTGGGACAGGTCCCAGCCGGGCACCGAGCCCGGGCGGAAGTCGATGCCGGGGGACAGCACCAGCCGGTCGTAGGAAAGGCTGCCGCCGCCCGCGAGCCCGACCGTTTTCTTGTCGCGGTCGACCGAGACTGCCCAGTCGTGGACGACATTGATGCCGTAGGCCGCGGCCAGGGTGCCGTAGCTGTGCCCGAGGGACTCGAACTCACGGAAACCGCCGAGGTAGAGGTTCGAGAAGAAGCACGAGTAGTAGGTCCGCGTGGGCTCCACCAGGATGACATCCACGGCACCTTTCGAGTCCTTGGCGATGTAGCGCGCGGCCGTGGCGCCGCCGGCGCCGCCGCCGATCACCACCACCCGGGGCCGGCTTTGGCCGAGGACGGGACCCGCCCACAGCGCCGCCGACGCCGCGGCCGTCGAAGCCAGGAAGCGGCGCCGGGTCATGCCGCGGTTGTTCCTTTTCTGTTTCATGATGGGCTCCTCCTTTCACGGGCCGGACAGCGGTCTGCCGAAGTACACGGCCAGTGAGGCGATCTCTTCGTCGGACAAACGCCTGGCGATGGTCTGCATGGCCTGGTGCCGCCGCTTGCCGTGCTTGTACGCTTGTAGAGTTATCACGAAGTCCTCGACCGGCCAACCGACGATGGAGGGAATGCCCTCGTCGGCCCCGTCGGGCCGGTGACAGGTGATGCATTCGCTTGCCAGGTAGGCGCCGTATTCGGGGTCGCCGGCGACCCCGAGGAGTTTCGGGTCGAGGCCGAACTCGTCCACGGTCATGGTCGGTTCCGCGGCCGGAAGCCCGGACCGGGCGGCCGAAAGGGTGCGCAGCCACGCCAGCAGGTCCGCCCGGTCGCCGGCCGCCGGCATCCCGGCGTAGCTCATGCGCGAGCGCGGCACCAGCTTCCGGGGGTTGGCCACGAAGGCGTCCAGCGTCGCCTCGGTCCAGACCAGCCCGCCGGCCCCGGCCTTCTTCATGGCCGGAGAGTAGCGGAACCTGGCCAGCGAAGCGGCGCGGCGGCCAAAGACGTCATTCAGGTGCGGGCCAATCCGGTGCCTGGCGCCGCGGCCGGCCTGGTGGCAGCGCTTGCATTCCTGGTAGAGGACCTTGCCGCGTTGGGGGTCCGCGGCCTGGGCGCGTGCGGCCACAAGAACGGTGAGCACAGCGAGCGCGAGCATCGCGAAACCCGCGGGTTTCGTGATTCGTCTCATTCAGGGCCGGGATTGCGGGAGGTCACGACTTGACCTCGATGCGTCTCTTCATGCGGTAGGTGGAGCCGTCGTCATCCACCCACTCGAACTCCAGGTCGCCCGATCCCCGGACGGTCATCTCGAACTGGAGGTAGGGGTCGGCGGACACCGCGGGCTCGAGATCCACGGCGATAATCTCCAGGCCGTTGTAGCGGGCGGTGAACCGGTTGATGATCCGGCGCGGAATCCGCTTGCCGTCACGGCCGAGGCGGAGCCCGGTGTCCATGGGATGGGTGATCCGGGTCCTGACGGTGAAGGGAACGCCCGCCGCCACCGACTTCGGCAGTTTCACTCGCGGCCTGGGTTTCTGCATACCGTCTCCCTGGGAGTCTCTCCGAGCAGTCAAACACAACCCCTCTCCCTCTGGGAGAGGGTGGCCGAAGGCCGGGTGAGGGCCTGGGCTACGTTACAGTGGACTCCCGTAGGGGCGACCGGCCGGTCGCCCCTAACCTCGCCCAAGTCCGATTACTCGGACGGACTCCTAGCCGCACCCTCCCACCGTCACGATGATCGGGCGGGAGGTGATGCGAAACGTGCCGTCGGCCAACTCCGCGACGGCGAACAGTTTCTGGCTCCGGGCCAGCCGGATGCGCGTCGATGCCGCCGACGTCGCTCCTTTTCCGAACGCGAAGACGGCGACGCCGGGATAGGGGTTGCCGTCAGTGAACACGGCGATGCGCCGGGCGTTGTCGGCGGAGACCCGGATCGGCACGGAGCCGCCGTTGTCGGCGATCTCCGGCGCCTCGATGCGGACGCCGCCCCGGGCCGGCGTCGCTCCCTTGGTGAACTTCGCGATGGCCCGGGAGGTGTCGGCGGGGGCCGCCCGGGCAATGCGGACGGGCAGGAGACCGGCAACACCGGCCGCCAACGCCGCCAGCACCCCGCCGGCGAGAGAGAGCAAGTTTCTGCGTGTCACGTTCATGAGAGGAGCTTTCCATGCGGCGCGGCCTGCTTGCCGCGCGCTGCGTTCCATTCTTATAGTAGACGCTCAAAATCCCGAACGAAAGAGGCGCCCATGAAATTCGGCCTTTTCATCATCGGCGACGACGACCCGGAGCTCAATCTCGACCTCACGGCCTACTACGAGAGGATGCTGGAGCAGGTCCGCTGGGGCGAGGCCCACGGCTACGAGTGCTTCTGGTTCGGCGAGCACCACTTCGACTTCCACGGCGTCATCCCGTCGCCCACGGTGCTCATGTCAGCCGCCGCCACGTGCACCCGCACCATCCGCCTGGGCGTCGCAGTGGCGCTCCTGCCGTACCGCGACCCCGTGTTGACCGCCGAGGAGTACGCCATGGTCGATGTGCTGAGCGGCGGCCGGCTCGACTTCGGCGTGGGGCGTGGCACGCCGCCGGAACTTGTCGGCTTCGGCGTCAAGGAGGACAACCGCGACCTGTTGGTGGAGAGCCTGGAAGTCGTGGAGATGGCCTGGCGCGAGGGGAGGGTGTCCTACCACGGACGGTTCCACCAGATCGACGACGTGTCGCTGAACGTGCAGCCGGTCCAACGGCCTCTTCCGCCCGTGTACTTCGCCGCCCTGAGCCAGGGCTCCTACCAGGTCGCCGGCGAGCGCGGCTATCCCATCCTCGGCATCCCTTTCGCGAGTTGCAAGGACTGGGCCGAGGTGAAGCGGAAGGTGGACTTCTACAAGGAAACCCTGAGCCGGAACGGCCACGATCCCGCCGCCCTGGACGTGGGCCAGACCATCCACACCCACGTGGCCGAATCGGACGCCGCCGCCCGCCGCCGCGCCCGCCCGGCCATGGGCCGCTACTACGAGGCGCGCAAGTCCGTCCGCCCCCGCGGCTACGACGAACTCGACCGCGAGCGCATGCTCATGGTCGGCGGCCCCGCCCGCTGCATCGAGCAGATCCAGGAGATCGCCGACACCGGCGCCAACTACGTCATCTTCTCCATGAATTTCGCCGGGCTTGACCAGAAGAGCATCCTGGATTCGATGGCGATGATGGCGGAGGAGGTGCTGCCGAAGGTCGGCGCTCGCAAGTGACGTACGGTGGAGCCAAGTCGTTGTGGTCTCCGTTGAAGGGGGCGACTTTTCGTCAGTCAACCAACAAAAAAACCTGACTTTTTGTCAGTTGGATAGAAAATAGTCGGAATGGTTCCACTCTTCGACAAGAATTCCGTCGAAGGGGAAGACCTCGACCTGCACTGCATCAAACCGGCACAGCACTTCCTCTCAAGCCTGCACTTCGGCACGACGATAAAGGATTGATCTTCGTCGGGCGTGAGACGGCGGAGCGGAGACTCGTGCCCGAGGGGAATTCGGGAGGCTAAAGCACGCTCTGGGAACAGGACCGGAAGGGCGTGTCACAAGCGGCGGGCCGATACCGGCATGTTGTCTTTCTTGCGTCGCCCTCATGTCTTGTCCCGACGCCGCGCTGCAGCGGATAGTCTCCGAAACTCTGGGCTATTGACTAGATCGGGGGCCAACGTCCCAATCCGGTCGAGAGCGTCGCTCAGGTCATAGGGCACCATTGATTCGTACGTTGCACCAATCGTCAAAGTAAGCAACTTGAAGAATGCGAGGGCCTTTAAGTCGTTGTCGATTATCCGCTGTAGTTTCGGAATGACCTCACTTCCAGTTTCAACTTCGCCGTAGAGCCCATAGTCGACCATGGACCAGCAGTCAAAAGGGACAAGGAAACGCTCGATCTCGGCAACGGCTTCGGCAAAAGCCTCGCCCGCGGCTGTCGGCAAGCTGGAAAGTTCTCGGCTCACGTCGGGTGATGTCAAGTCTTGCTCTTGTGGCCAAACTCTCTGAAAGAACGGCACTATGGCTGTATGGAACAGGTTTTCAGCAGATTGTTTCTGTCCTTCCAGTCCCAGCCCTTCTTGGAAAGATCCGACGGCACCGACTGCAAACAAACGCGTTTCAGAGTCCCCTGATCGGAGCATTTGCGAGATACGGGCTTCGGCAACCACGGGTTCCCTTCTGTCGCGGAACGCTGTCAACACTTCGATGACGAGACAGCCGACTAGCGATTCCCGAGCGCTTTGACCGAGGTGGAGGTCGGTTGCCCTCTCAATCGCTTTGGCGGCGAGCACATCGAGGTCGCTGATGAGACCAAGCAGAGCCTTACTGCTTCGTTTTGCAACCACGCGCCAAAGTGCGATGGACTGGAAGTCATTGGCCAACAATGGGTCTACCAGGTACTGCTTCGCCCAGGCGGGGTCTTTGCGCAGGAAGAACTGCAGCCGTTCCGCCAGTCGGCACCGCGCTATCAGACCACTGTGACCGGAGGCGCTGATGATGCAATCCCGCATCTGTCGCCCCGGGCCGCCGTCGTCAACGAAGCCCGTGTCGTCGCTGAGGGATTGGCAACCCGTCATGAAGACTTCGATAAGTCTACCCGTCGGTGAGTTGAAGGTGTCGATATCAGGAGGCTCTTGACGGTCATCCGATTGTCCGGAGCGGATATCTCCCGTGTCCTCGGCAATTGTATTGGTCTTTTCGACAGCGAAAGGCCACGCTCGCGACCACACAGACAAGCAATGTTTTGATCTGATCACACACCGACGCCAACTGAAGAGCCAGTGGCTGACACCCCAGATAACTTCCGCAAGCGTTGTCTCCTGGAGGTTCGTCAATAGACGCAGGAGGCGGTTTGCTTCATCTTGTGGCTGGGGTAGTAGTTCATCATGGGGCTTCGGAGGGGGTGGCGAATGGGACCAGAGGAAGCAATTCCATACACGAGGGAACTCCTCCCCTGCGCCAGTGAAAGATTCCAAATCCGAGAGAATAAGCGGGGCATTGACGTCCCTTTGGAGCCAATCCTTGGCTGCGCTGTCGATCCAGTGAACTCCATCGTGTGCCAGCTCATCGTTCAGCGCTCGCAGACGGGCCTCTCCGTGGAGGTTTTCATATGGAGTATTGGGCGTGGTTCTCGGTGCCGGATACACCCGTGTGTCGAAAAACCCGCCGTCCAGGGACATGTCTCGGAGGTCGGGAAATCTCTTGACTTGTGCGAGTAACCATCTGTGCGTGGTCGGCGGTATGATACCGCCCGCGACTTCCACTCGCTTGACTTCCCGTGCGGCACAATACTCCCGGCGGGCTTTCTCCGCAGGCGCAGCCCTTGCGTAGAGTTTGCGAGGTGGACCCTTGTACAGACGCTGGACAAACCCCTTTTGAACGTCTTGGGGAAGTTCTCGGATACGTCTTGCCATCAGTTCTGTGATCTCGGGGAAGTTTTCCAAGTCCCAAATCTCGTGATCGGACAGCGTCGCCAGAAAATCACCGACCTCTCTGGTGGTAGCAAGCTGCGCGTTCCGGGCCGCTGCAGCCCAAAGGCGCCGGTGGACGTGCGAAACCGAATGGCGCCAATTCTGTAGGAAGGGCGTGGCAGCCCGTAAGTCAAGATCGGCAATGCGAAGGACAACCTCGTGAAGCAACTTGACGGACGGGGCGATTCCGGCATTGAAGAGATCGGGCTCATCACTGCCATCGCCAAATTCTGTCCCGAAGCTACTGCCGTCACCAGCGGGGCGAACGAAATACACGCGCTCAGGATCTTCCGGTGGTACTCCTCGACCTTGATCGGTCGCGTAAATCCGGTTGGCGATGTCGAGCCCGCGTTGGACCGCGGATGCCAGAGCGTTGGCTAGCTCGGTCAGAAACACGACATCCGAAACTTTGTCGATGTGGAGGTCGCCGTAGTCGCTCAGATTGCCCAAGCGGACGCTCGTAACATCCGCCGACAGAACGTCCTTGAAGGTCTTGGGGTGTCGCGGACGTTCGAATGGCCACCATGGTCTTTCCTCAATACGTTTGACCTCCAGACGCGGGGCGAACAGGTCTACAATCGCCGAAACCAGGGCTCCCGAACGGTCACCTTTGCTCAGTCGATCGCGGACGCCTACAAACACCATTGCCGGATGGTCCCGGACTGGACGGTCGCGCAAGCTCTCCTCAATCAAGCGCCACGAGGTCGCGTAGGGTTCGGCCACCGTGGGACTGCCGTGGTCGTTTAGCATCTGGTCTAAAGCAATGCGCGTGGCATTCCAGTCGGATCCTCGTCTGAGTGCCCAATCGATCACCGCCGGTTCCGCAAGGCGGTTTTTCAGGAACGCCGTCATGATCTGGACATGGTAGCGGTCCATCTCGTTCAATCCTGCCCATGAACGTGTGACTGCCGCCGTCGTAGGTGCCTTCTTGGAGATGGTGTCAATAATGGAGTCCAGCCATCCAGGCTCGGCCTTTGCGACCGATGCCAAACCCGCAAGCCGAATACGCTCGTTTCCATGGCCTCGCCTAAACAGGTGATCGAACAGCTCCCGATCAGCCTGCGGGGCGGCGGTCCGGTTTTTCCGTACGATTCGCCTTACTTCCGCATCGACGGCCTTGGGTTTTCCATTGATTGCGGAGAGGTCGGCCCATCGATCGAGCGTGTCACGCAGTATCGAATGATCCCCTCTCGGAGCGCTGTAGTGGATCGGCGTGATGCCCCGTGTTCTCCAGTCTTCCAATTCCACGGGGTCGATCTCCTCGGATCCAACAAAGGTAAATCGCTCCTTCAAATCGCTGAATCGGGAGCCGTCCGCGGCGACGGCGTTCAGCAGGTAGCGCATCGGCGGATCGTTGGCGCTGTAGCCGACGAGAACAAGGTGGAAAAGACGTGCCGCGTCGTAGATGAGATCTGGAACAATCCGCCGACGCAGATAATATTCACCGAAATCCTGGTCTGAAAGCACGAGATCCGAGGTGCGGACCGGATTCGGGTCCAAGGCTCCATGAATATGGAGCACTCCCGCAAATTCCTTGCGTGTCGTGGGTCTCGGGATCGATCCCAACGCATAGGTTTGCACTGGAGAACGAAGGCGCTTGGCGGCGGCTTCGAGCAGTAGATCGAAATTGGTGGTCATGATTGTCGTGGCGGTCCCACGATCAGCGAGGCGCATGCACGCCCAATGGATTCGTGCCGGCTTGTCGCCCGCCATGCGTAGAACTTCCGCTACTGTACCTCTGACCTTGCTCTCCCCGTGTGGCTCGCGGTCCAGCCGGCGCTCAAGCATCCCTAGGACCACGTCGTAGTCGCCGGCAACGAACCGCCTGACTTCTGCTGCCTGATCATCTTCGAGTTCGGAGCAATCCGGTCCTTCTTTGGATGGGTCTGTTCGAGGGATCTTTGTAAGGATGTTGTATACGCTTCGGTCAAGTTTTCCGTAAACGTCGCGCACTAGTTCGCGGAAATCGGGTAATCCAGCGGAGCGCGAGACACCTGCACCACAAATGAAGAGGACCTCGCCGCGTGCATGTGCCAGCAGCAAATGTTCGGGAATTCCTGGCAGGCCGGGTCCGAACGAAACGGACCGGTGAGCGGCGTCACCGTGATCGGAAAGAGGTCGATCGCTCATAGTGGTTAACTGTAGCAGAAGAGCAATCGGTCGGCGCGACGGCAGGACGAGGCTGGCAGGCCGAAGACGTTTGACGGCGAGACGGGCACAGCTTAACTTGAAGAAAAAAAGAGGGAGAAACGTCGACGTGGCAGGCAAAAAAAAGACAGTGAGCGGAAAACGCAAAGGACGAAGCGCCACGAGTTACGGTCATCCGGAGGCCAGCGCGCTGCTCCGGCCCGAGATCGGCATGCAGGCGCAGTTCCGCAAGAAGAAGCCGCCGGTCGCCTACCGTTACGACTCTTCGCTGTCCCCGGCACTCGACTGGGACGGACTGAATCCTGCCCGGGAGCAAGGAGAAGCGAGCATTGCCGCATTGGAGGAGCACATTGCGCGGTTGTCCGCGATAGTCGATTCCGTCAACGGGGAAATTTCTGAGGGGGATCTCAACCAAGCCAAGGATGAACTCGCCGCGGCCCGGGAAGATGCGGCAGCGTTGAAGGCGCTCTCCAAGCCGTTTCTCAACTGGGCAGGAAAGGCCGAGCGGCTTTCCTTCGAAGTGCCCACTTTGCCGTTGTTCGTGCACGAGCGGCTGTCTACGTCTGCGATCCTGGAGACGCTGAAGGGACATACCCGCGATCGTCAGGTGAACATGTTCGATCTTTTCGGGGAAAGCGACCTGTCGATACACGACCGATTGCTAAGGGCGTATGAGCACCAGAACGGTTGGGTGAACCGGCTGATCCTCGGCGACTCGCTGGTGGTGATGAACTCGCTGCTTGGGTACGAGGGCTTGGGAGGCCAGGTCCAGACCATCTACATGGACCCTCCTTACGCAGTGAAATTCGGTTCAAACTTCCAGCCGTTCGTGCGCAAGCGTGACGTTACCCACGGCGACGACGAGCACATGGTGCGGGAGCCGGAAATGGTCCAGGCATACCGGGACACCTGGGAACTCGGCCTCCATTCCTTCCTGACCTATCTGAGGGACCGGTTGCTGCTTGCGCGGGAGATGCTCCATCCATCGGGGAGCATCTTTGTCCAGATGTCCGACACCAATCTGCACCACGTCCGTGAGGTGCTCGACGAGGTGTTCGGCCCGGAGTGCTTCGTCTCGCAGATCAGCTTTCAGACCACGTCAGGGTTTCAGACCAAGACCCTCGCGACCTTGGGCGACTTCCTCTTGTGGTACGCACGAGACCCCGAACGGCTGAAGGTAAGAAAGCTCTTCGAGGAACAACCCATAGTGCTCGGGGAAGGCAATGCGAGGTGGGTTCTGCTTCCGGACGGTAGCTATCGTGGTGTGACGGCAGCGGAGAAGCGCTTAGAGGTTGCCTTGCCCGAGGACGCGCGGCTGTACAAGCCCGACAATTTGCAGTCACAGGGAGCCGCTGGGCAACCTCAACCGTTCCCGTTCGAGGACAAGATCTATAATCCAGGGGCCAATTCACACTGGAAGCCCAACTATCCCGACGGGCTTGAACGTCTTGCCGCCGAAGGACGGATACACGTTGCTGCCAATAGCCTCCAGTATCGGCGTTTTGCCTCGGATTTTCCGTACAAGGAGCGGGGCAATCTCTGGACGGACACCTTGACCGGAAGCTTTACCGAAGAGAAGACGTACGTGGTCCAGACAAATCCCAAGGTCATCGAGCGCTGCATCCTCATGACCTCCGACCCGGGCGATCTCGTCTTCGATCCTACCTGTGGCTCTGGCACCACGGCGTATTGCGCGGAGAAGTGGGGGCGTCGTTGGATCACCACCGACACCTCCCGAGTCCCGCTCGCTCTCGCGCGTCAGCGGCTGCTCACCAGCACCTTCGAGTTCTATCAGCTCAAGGAACCGGGACGGGGTCCGGCGGGAGGCTTTGAGTACAAAAGGAGACAGAACACCAAGGGAGAAGAGGTCGGCGGAATCGTGCCGCACATCACCCTCGAATCCATCGCCAACGACGAACCGGTAAAGGAAGAAGTGCTCATGGACCGGCCGGAAGCCGACGCCAGCATAACTCGCGTGAGCGGCCCGTTCTGTGTCGAGGCAACCATTCCTACCCCCGTTGACTGGGATGCAGACGGGAAGGAGGACTCGGGTGACGCCTACGCCGTTGACGCTTACGCGAATCACGTGGATCGCATGATCGCGGTTCTACAGCATTCGCCCGTACTGCATCTCGGCGGCGGTCACACGGTTACTCTATCCAAGGTACGCGCGCCCGCCCGGACCATGAGCTTGTCGGCCGAGGCCTTGATCGAAGGCTACGGAGAGCAGACGGCTGCCATCGTCTTCGGTCCGGAGAATGGCGCAGTCTCGGATACACTGGTATTCGAGGCGGCGCGTGAGGCGTACGCCAAGGTGTACAGCCAACTCTACGTCATCGGCTTTGCCATACAGCCCGATGCACGACGTCTGATCGAAGAGTGTGAACAGGCGGTGGGTGTACCAGCGACCTATGTACAAGCGAGCATGGATCTGGTGATGGGAGACCTGCTCAAGAACTTGCGGTCGAGTCAGATCTTCTCCGTATGCGGTCTGCCGGATACGCGCATCAGAGCATCCAGCGCACAAGGCTATCAGGTCGAGCTTCTCGGTCTCGACGTGTTCGACCCGGTCGCGATGGACTCGGATCATCGACAGGGGAGTGATGTTCCGGCTTGGTTCCTGGACACGGACTACAACGGGCTCTGCTTCCACGTGTGCCAGGCATTCTTTCCGCGTACGTCGGCGTGGGAGGGCCTCAAGCGGTCACTCCGGGGCGAATTCGAGGACAGTGTGTGGGCGCATCTTTCCGGGACCGTCAGCGCCCCGTTCCAGGCGGGTGAGCACGGACAGGTAGCGGTGAAGGTGGTCGATGACCGCGGGAACGAACTGATGGTCGTCAAGCCGCTCTCGGAGGCAGAAGCGTGATTCGGACGGTCCGCATCCGCGGCTTCAAGCGTTTCGAAGACGTGGAGTTTCGTCTGCCGGGACACGTGGTCTTGGCCGGTCCCAACAATACAGGAAAGACGACCGTGCTTCAGGCCATCGCTTCGTGGTCCCTTGCCCTCCGGCGGTGGCGTGAGCTCAACGATTTCAATCCTCGGCAAGGTTACACTCGCGCACCTATCGCTCGGCAGGCGTTCGCCGCAGTCCCCCTTCGGAGCTTCGATCTGATGTGGAAGGACCGGGAATATTGGGGGGAGATCGAGATCGAAATTCAGCACGACGCGGGCTGGTCCGTGACGATGGAGCTTATCGCCGACAGCACCGAGCAGATCTATGTCCGCCCCAAGCTTGAGGCGCCGGCTGATACGCTACGTAACCTGGACCTCGGCGTGGTCTACGTGCCTCCGATGACCGGATTGGAAACCAACGAACGGCTCTTTCAGCCGGCCGCTGTCGAGCAGATCCTCGGCCTGAGCCGTCCGGGTGAAGTGCTGCGCAATCTGCTGGTTGTCGCCAGCCTCGATGATGCCGCCTGGGCCGCAATTCAGGAGTCTATCGGGAAGCTCTTCGGCTATGAACTGCTGATCCCTGATGCCAACGGACCGTATATCCGTGCCGAGTACAGGATGACGGAAGGTGGAATGGCGCTTGATATCGCGAGCGCGGGCAGCGGATTCCAACAGGTGCTGATG
This sequence comes from uncultured Binatia bacterium (SeqCode), assembly GCA_965204505.1. GTDB lineage: Bacteria > Desulfobacterota > Binatia > UBA9968 > JAJDTQ01 > JAJDTQ01. Next base: position 122,138 of record CBDBFB010000003.1, on the reverse strand, counting down.
TTGCTCACGTTCCTCAATACGAGGGAGGGTTCGGTCCTCCTACTGGACGAGCCCGACGCGCACCTCCACTTGATCCTGCAAGACGCCATTTACCACGAGCTTCGCACCGTTGCCGCCTTGCACCGATCGCAGCTCGTGATTGCGACACACTCGGAGGTGATCATCAATTCCGTCGAGCCCCGCGAGCTGTGCGTTACACTCAACAAGCCCCGGATGGTTGCTGACAATGAGGAGCGTAGCCGCCTCATCACGTCGCTTGGCGTGCTCAGTAACGTGGACGTGATGCAGGCGCTTGAGGTCCCGGGAGTTCTGTATGTCGAGGATTACACCGACATCAACATCCTGCGTGCCTGGGCCGCGATATTGAAACACAGAGCGGAACTGCTGCTCATCAACGAGTTGATGTGGAAACCTGTGGTATTCCAGGCGCAGGAAGGCCGTCCGGGGATCAAAGCGGGAGATCATTTCAAGGCGCTACAACTCGTGCGGGACCAGTTGCCCGGCCTTGAACTGCGTGACGGCGATGCGCATCCGGCCGTGCCGGAGACCGAGATTACGGGAACGGGTCTGCAGCGGCTTCGCTGGAGACGTTACGAGATCGAAAGCTATCTTGTTCACCCGGATGCGTTAGCCCGCTTCGTCGAGGCGGAAGTCGGAGCCGGCTCCGCTACGTTGCATGTCCAGGATATGCTCGCCTACTGGCGCGCGGAATTTCCTCCTGCGGTGGTGAGCGACCCGCTCGGCGAACACGAGTACCTGAACGTCACGAAGGCGCGCACCCGACTGCTCCGTCCTTTGCTGGATGCTGCCGGACTCCACGGTCTCCCATACACTCGCTACCACGAGATCGCAGCGTTGATGCTTCCCGAGGAGATTCACCCGGAAGTGGTCGAGAAGCTCGACGCGATTTGCCGCGCTTTCGGGGTCGAGCTATGAATCCGCACGAAGTTCTCGAACCTATCTTGAATTCGCCCTTCGACGAACCGGGGGAGCACTGGTGGATCACGGAGCATGATCCGCCGGAAAGGCGTCCGGGCCGGCGTCCCGCCATGTACTACTACCGACGCCCGGGGAGCGAACCATCACTGGAGCAGCAGGGGACCGGGACGGCCATCGAGTTGAAGTTGGTGAACCGCGTCCGTGCCAAGCTCACGGAATGGCGACCCTTGGCGCTCCGTGGCGAGGGCGGGGTGACCCGAACGACCATGGAGTTGTTGCGTTACTGGCGCCAGGAAGGACGCCGGCACCGTCTGTTCTTCGCTCAAATCGAAGCCGTCGAGACAATCGTCTTTCTTACTGAGGCGCGATCGGATTTCCTGCAGGGCATCCGTGTTCCGCTTGATGAGCCCGGCGAAGAGGCTCAGGCGGACGGATTCCGGGCCTTTCGCCGGTACGCCTGCAAGATGGCCACGGGTACGGGAAAGACGACCGTCATGGGCATGCTCGCTGCCTGGAGCATTCTCAACAAGGTGGCGGCCCGCGGCGATGCCCGCTTCTCGGACGTGGTGTTGATCGTATGTCCTAATGTAACGATCCGGAACCGGCTAGAGGAACTCAAGCCGCAAGCCGGCGACGCCAGCCTTTACCGCACGCGTGACCTCGTCCCGTCGCACCTCATGCCCCAGCTTGCACGCGGACGTGTCCTGGTCACGAACTGGCACGTGTTCGAGCCGAAGACCACGCAGGTGGGCGGCCAATCGGCCAAGGTGCTTCGCACCGGACGAGAAGTCCGCGCCAGAGAGACCATTCGTATCGGTCCCAAGACAACCACGGCCCGCGGGCTGCGTTACCTGACCCTGTCCGATCTCGAACGGCAGGTGACGGCCGGCTTGATAGCTGTTCGTGATGAACAACGGGACCGGCAAGGGAATCTCAGGTCGGTTTCCGTGGAATCGGTCCGCTATGTCGAGAGCGATGCCAGGCTTATCGCCCGCGTTCTGGGACGCGAGATCGGCGGCAAGGGTAATCTCCTCGTCATGAACGACGAGGCGCATCACGCGTATCGGCTCAGGCGTGCAGAGCCGGATGAGGGTGAGGAGGACCTGTTTGGCGAGACCGATGACAGCGAAGAGTTCTATCGGGAGGCGACGGTATGGGTTGACGGGCTTGATCGTATCCACAAGCACCGAAGCATCAACCTTTGCGTGGACCTCTCCGCCACCCCTTACTACTTGGGTCGAGTCGGACAAGAAGCAAACCGGCCCTTCCCCTGGGTCGTCAGCGATTTCGGACTTGTCGACGCCATCGAGTCGGGCCTTGTCAAGATTCCACAGCTTGCGGTTCGGGACACGACCGGTAGCCCTATTCCCGGGTACTTCAACATCTGGCGTTGGATCCTGCCGAGATTGACTCCCGCGGAGCGCGGTGGTCGGCGGGGAAGCGTGAAACCCGAGGCCGTGCTCAAGTATGCGCACGTCCCCGTCGCCATGCTGGGCGGACTGTGGGAAGTACTGCGTGAGGAGTGGAATAAACGCGACAGCGAAAGCCGACCGCCGGTGTTCATCATCGTGTGCAAGAACACGGCGCTCGCCAAGGTCATCTACCAGTGGCTCGCCGAGGACACGGTGCCGGTAGGGATTCCGCCCGCCCGTCTCGATGGTTTGCGAAACGTGAACGGGAGTCTCCGCACCATACGGGTGGACTCCAAAGTCGTGCGCGAATCCGACAGCGGACAGACGAAGTCCGACGAGGACCATTGGATGCGTGTGACCCTGGATACGGTCGGTAAGACGGACTGGCCACGGGATGGACAAGGACGGCCCATCTATCCTGAAGGTTTTGAGGCGCTGGCGAAGAAACTCGAACGGCCCCTTCATCCACCTGGCCGGGACGTTAGATGTATTGTCAGCGTCGGAATGCTCACCGAGGGGTGGGACTGCAACACCGTGACCCATATCGTCGGACTTCGTCCGTTCATGTCACAGTTGCTTTGCGAGCAGGTGGTCGGACGCGGACTGCGGCGATCCAGCTATGCCGTAGGGGAAAACGGCAGACTCGGCGAAGAAGTCGCCAAGATCTTTGGCGTACCGTTCGAGATTGTCCCGCTGAAGGAAAACGCGCCAGACAACGGCGCGCCGCCTCCTCCGAAGACTTGGCGAATACGGGCCGTGCCCGAGAAGGCACACTTCGAGATCCGGTTCCCACGTGTTGAGGGCTACACGCAAGCGATCAGGAATCGCGTAAAGGTGGACTGGGAGAGCATCGCACCGCTACGGCTCGATCCCATGGAGATCCCACCCGAGGTGGAAATGAAAGCGGGCCTCCCGAGCAACACCGGCCGCCCTTCGCTCGTGGGTCCCGGACACATTGAACGCGTCGATCTAAACCCCTACCGTAAGGATCGACGGTTGCAGCAGTTGGTATTTGACATGGCGCGGGATCTGACTCGGGACTACCGGCTGCAACCAGGTTGCGACGCACCTCCTCACGTACTGTTCACCCAGCTTGCCGCTATTGTGGAACGATACATAAAGGAGAAGGTGATTCCAGTAGAACCAGCGAAAGACGTCGATGCCTTTCTGTCTCCTTGGTACGGTTGGCTCGTCGAACGTCTCGTTGCCGCCATTCATCCGGCCCCTGGCAACGGAGCCGAGACTGAGCTCCCACGCTACGAAACCGCCCGCGGTCCCGGGTCAACCGCCGAGGTGGACTTCGAGACACGACGAGAGCCCTATCCCGTCGTCAAGAGCCACATCAACGCCGTCGTGCCGGATACAGCGAAGTGGGAGCAATCCGCCGCTTACCGATTGGACACCCACGAACTCGTGCACTCGTTCGTCAAGAATGCTGGTCTCGGCTTTGCGATCCCCTACCTGCACAATGGTGAGCAACACGAGTACGTCCCTGATTTTATCGTCCGATTGACCGGAGACGCCGCCCGCTACCTGATCCTGGAAACCAAAGGCTACGATCCCGTGGCGGGTGTCAAGTCACAAGCAGCCCAACGTTGGGTGCAGGCCGTCAACGCGGACGGTGGTTTCGGCTCCTGGAGCTACGACTTGGTGTCAGACATGGGCAAGGTCAGAGAGGCTGTCAATCGGGCGGTCGCCTCGTTCCAGGACCTCAAGGCAAAAGATGGCTAGCTAGAGAAGTTCAGGTAGCCCTAATTGCGGGAATCTGGTCAATAGGTGCTGCGGCACTCGGATCATTCATTATCAACATTAAACCCCCGTAAACTTGACAGATTGTGGGTCCGGTAGGACAAGTTCTATGAGGTGTCTATGGGTTGGCTGGTACAATGTCGTGATAATGGCCACCAGATGGAGGCAGAAAACTTGGTGGATCTGTTGAACGACCACCGTGACGAACAGGGGTGGTTCACGTGTGCGGAATGTGGAGGGCTCTGCTTCATCGAAAGGAGCTATCGTATAGCAGAGGGGGAGAATTGGGACGTTTGTTTGTGGGGTGCCTTGAGGCTGCAAGACGATCCTGAACAAACCTACCAACCCTATGCGTTCTTCCTCACCGATAACTTTAGCGATGATCTGAAGGTGTGGTTCCGCTACTACAAGGACCTCCGACCAAACGGGAAACTGCTTACTCGGCTGGGCAAGGGGCCGGTGATAGATGCGCAAAAAGTTGTCGGACTCGGCAGGAGGTTAAACCAAATGCCGGAAGGCCGTCGCGTGAGGCGGCTTCACCGACGACCTCCAACACCTTGAGGATCGCATTTTTGGTGAAGCTCGATCCGAGCGAATCTCTGATAGGTGAGTTCCGTCGCGAAAGCGGCGGCCTTGCGTGCCGCCACCAGCATGTCGAGCAGATAGGCATCATCACCCCGCATAGACAACTTGGGCGGATTCGAGGATTGCTTTACGCCGGATGAAGTTCGGGCTTCGCTCTACTGCTGAACGCGTTACCACGTCCACGGGCCTGCCGAACAGGTCGGACAACTCATCAACGATGTCGACAAAACGGAGACCGGGTGTGCGGCCGGGCGCAAACTCGACCAGCAGGTCGATGTCACTTGCGGGTCCGAAATCGTCGCGCAATGCCGAGCCGAAAATTGCGAGGGTCACGATGCCGTTGGCGCGGCAAAACTCCGCGAGCCGGTCTTGTGGGATGTCGAGACTTTCGTTCATCGTATCCACCTACCCTAATAATAGGTGTAAGTAGCCCAGCGGCACAAACCGAAGAGCCCTACCGCATCAGCCCCGGCAGAAAGGTGGCAATCGGCGGGAACAGCATGACCAGGGCGAGGGCGATGATGTTGATGAGGACGAAGGGGATGACGCCGCGGTAGATGGCGCCCAGGGTGACGTCGGGCGGGGAGACGCCCTTGAGGACGAACAGGTTCATGCCGAAGGGCGGGGTGATGAGTGACAGCTCGATGTTCACCATGGTGACGATGGCGAACCACAGAGGGTCGAGGCCCAGGGAGCGGATCACCGGGAAGAAGATCGGCACGGTGATGAGCATGATGGAGATGGGCTCCATGAACGCGCCCATGATGAGGATCACGATCTGCATGCTAGCGATGATGATCCACGGCGACACCGGCAACTCGGTGGCGAACATCGAAAGGCCCATGGCGGCGCCGGAATGGGCGAGGATCTGGCTGAAGGCGGTGGCGCTGGTGACGATGAGCAGGGCGAAACCCGACACCTCCACGGTCCCCAGCAGGGCCTTGCGCAGGATCTCCCACGACAGGCGCCGGTAGGCCACGGCCAGGCAGAAAGCTCCGGCCACGCCCATGGCGGCGGATTCGCTGGGGGTGGCGATGCCCATGAAGATCGACCCCAGCACGACCAGCACCAGCACCACCAGCGGCAGGAAGTACAGGAGCGCGTTCAGGCGTTCGCTCCAGGACACCTTCTCCAGCTCCACGGCCGGCGCCAGGTCCGGCCGGACGGTGCAGACGATGACGATGTAGCCGAACAGCAGCGTCGCCAGCAGCAGCCCCGGCAGGATGCCGCCGATCAGCAAGTCGCCCACCGAGAGCTGGCTGATGCCGCCGAAGATGACCATCAGCGCGCTGGGAGGGATCAGCACCGCGAGCCCGCCGGAGGTGGCGAGGGTGCCCACGGCCAGGCCGGTGTCGTAGCCCTGCTTGCGCATCTCCGGCACCAGGATCGTGCCCAGGGTGGCCGAGCTGGCCATGCTGGAGCCGCTGCCGGCGCCGAACGCCGTGCCCGCCAGCACCGCCAGCACCGCGAGGCGGCCGGGCACCTTGCCCAGCCACTTGCCGATGGAGGTGATGGCGAGGGCGGCGAGCCCCGAGTGGAGCACCAACTCGCCCATGAGCACGAACAGGGGCAGGGCGATGAACGCGAAGGTGCCGATGCTCGTGAAGCTGCTGAGGGCGATGGCCTGGACCGCTCCCGGCCCCACCAGCACGTAGAGGAACCCGAGGTTCAGCACGCCGAACGCGAACGCGATCGGGATGCCCGACGCCATGAGCACGATCAGGGCGCCGAACATGATGACCAGGACGATCCACCACTCGAGGAAGATCAGATGCCTCCCTTCTCGGGAGTCGTCGCGGCGTGCGCGCGCGATCCGGTGAGGATTCTGACTGCGAAGGCGAGGCCCAGCCACGCGGCGCCGATGGGGATGATCACCAGCACCGGGAATTTCGGGAGGTTGAGCGCGGTGGAGAACCGGTAGCCGTTCTCGAACGCGTGCCACGCCACCACCCAGCCCTGCCACGCGAGGACGACGCAGTAGATGAGCCCCAGGAAGTCGGTGACGATGCGCAGCCTGCCTTGCGATGCCGGTGTGAGCCGCGCGGTGACGATCTCCACCTTCACGTGGTGGTCGTTCATGAGGATCCACGCGGCCGGAACGAAGCAGAGATACACCAGCAGGTATTCGTTGATGTCGAGGACCCAGATGGTGGGCGCGGCGAAGAGCATGCGGGCGAGCACGTCGTAGAGGACGGTCACCGCCATGGTCACGACGAACGCGGCGGAGACGTAGCCCAGCACGCGGTTCGTCCTGTCGAATGCGCGGTTCAGCGTATCCAGCATGGAGGGGGTGGGGGCGGCGGCTGCCGGGCGCCCTGTCATACGGGCCGGCAGCCGCCGTGAATCAGGTCCGGACGGCCCGGATCAGTTGTAGGGCGCCAGCGCCTTCTGGAGCTGCGCGCCGTACTTGGGCGATTGCTTGAGCAGCTCGGGCCAGTAGGCGTTGCGGGCTTCGCCGAGCCTCTTCTTGGCGGCGTCGTCCACCTCGATGACCTTCATGCCGTTCTTCTCGAGCCGCTTGATCGCCGCGTTGTCGTTGGTCTGGAAGTACTTGAGGATCGTGGGCTCCATGTCCACGATGGTTCCCTCCAGCACCTTCTTGACGTTGTCCGGCAGCTTGTCCCACTTTCCCGTAGGCATGTAGACGCCGCCCGGCGCGAACTGGATGGGCGTGGCGATCATGGCCTTGTAGACCTTGTGCTCGCCGAAGCTCCAGGCGTCGTTGGGGGCGCGGTAGGCGCCGTCCACCACGCCGCGCTGCAACGCCGTGTACAGTTCGTTGGCCGGCAGGGTCTGCGGCGAGCCTCCGAGATACTGGATGGCGGCGGCATCCTGGGCGCCCGAGGCGCGGATGCGCTTGCCCTTGATGCCGTCGAGGTCCTTGATGGGCGTGGCCATGAGGAAACGGAAGCCGGTGCCGGCCACGGTGATGCCCAGGAAGCGCATGGACGATTTCTCCCGGTAGGCCTTGTTGATGATGTCCAGGGCGCCGCTCTTGCGCAGGCCGTCCAGGAACCCCCCCAGGCTCTTGGGCGCGATCAGGCTCACGGCCGCGGCTTCGACGGTCTCGCCGACGTAGTACGCGGGGGCGGAGTTGGTCATGTCGGCGATGCCGGTGCGCAGGGCCTGGAACTGCTCGAACGCGGAGGCCACCTCGTTGCCGCCCAGCAGGCGGATCTGCACCACGCCCTTGCCGCGCTTGTTCACTTCCTTGATGTAGTTCTTGTACCAGGTGTTGCCGTCGATGCTCAGCGGCCACGCCGAGATGGCGCGGATCACTACCTCCTTGCCGTCGGCCGGCGCGGCGGCGGTGAGGGTCCACACCGGGACGGCCAGCAACAGGGCGAGCAGGGAGACTCTCGCTAAGGATTTCGTACGCATCGTTAACCTCCGGTTATGCTGCCGGGGAACGCTTCCCGGGATGGATGTGCCGTATCGGGCGATACGCCTAAGAGACCGCCTCGTAGGGGTAGCGCTTTACCTTCTCCATGTTCCTGCCCTCGATGCGGATCAGCTTGGTGGTATCGGCGCGCCAGGGCGAGTGGAGATCCCCTTCGTTGTACAGGTGAGCCATGCCGCGCTTGAGGGTATAGGTGCGCAGCTTGCGGGCCTTGCCCTTCTTCCCGTCGCTCGCCGGCTCGACTTTCTCCCAGTCGGTCATCTCGGTCTCGCCCGAGGCCTGGCCGTAGATGGCCCACGCCGGACCGTGGTCGTGCGGGTTGCTGCCCTTGGCGCCCTTGTTGTGGTGCGCCAGGATGCAGAAGCCGAGTTCCTGGTCCTCGTAGATGACCTTGCGCTCCGGCTGTTCCTCTTCGATGTGCTCGGCGATGAATTCGTCGTCCTTGCAGATCTCTTCGACCAGCGAAACCACCTTCTGGCGCCCTTCGGGACCGGGCTCCGCCTTGAGGATACGGTGACAATCCGCCGCGAACTGTTCCAATGTATGGCTCATGATAACGACTCCTTCGGAACAATATTTCGGGTCCGCGGAACGGCCCGATAGCTCATATTTTCGAACTCTTGTACGCCTTCCGCCGTGAGAGTGTCAAGCCGAGCCCCGCTTGCCCCATTCCTGCGAAACAGGCCGCAAATCACCCCTCTCCCGAGCCCGCCGCTATTCCGCCCACCCCACGATGGGAGTGAACAGGTCCTCCAGGGCGGGCCTGGGTTCCGCCACGAACCCCTGCTCCACGAGGTACTGCATGAACGTCTCCAGGTTGGCCCGGTTGGCCTCCACCCCGTACGGGTAGGGGTCGCCGCCGAACAGCTCACGGATCTCGTCCAGTTCGGCGTTGAGCCACGGGACCATGTACATCATGGCGCCGCTGAAGCCCATGTGCTTCAGCGTCCACGCCTTGGCCGCCTGGAACGCTTTGAACATGCTCTCGGCGATCCACGGATGTTCGACGTGGAGTTCCTCCCGCATGACGATGGCGTGCATGATCGGAAAGATGCCGGTCTCCCGGAAGTAGTTCCGTTCGGTTCGGCGATAGTCGGGGAAGAGCCGGACGATGCCGGGATGCGCGCCCAGTGCGTCCGGTTGCCGCGCTCCCAGGTAGGCCGCGATGTTGCCCTCCAGCAAGAGGTCGTTGATGGACTTGTCCGCCGGCGCGGGCTCGATGTCGAGAGCGCCGGCGGGCCGCAGGTCCATGTCGTCGTCCGGCGGCCGCGGCGTGTTGACCCCGCCCTCCACCCAGTGAATCGAGTCGAGGTCCACCCCGTGCCGGTGCTGAAGGATGCCGCGGATCCACACCGCCGCGGTCTGCCCGTACTCCTGGACGCCCACCCGTTTGCCGTTCAGGTCGGCGGGTTCCGTGACGCCCTGTTCGCGGTTGACGTAGATGTAGGCGTGACGGAAGAGCCGCGACGGGAACACCGGCAACGCGATGAACGGGAACGATCCGCGCGAGCGGCGGGTGAGGTAGGTGGACAGCGACATCTCGCACAGGTCGAAGGCCCGGGTCTTCATCATGCGCGTGAAGATCTCGGGCGGCGACTGGATCTGCAGGCAGGTGCCGTCGATGCCCTCGGGCCGCACCTCCCCCTTGGCGATGGCTTCGACGCGGTCATACGGGCCGGTGGCCAGGGTCAATGAGAGATTCCCCAAAGTCGTTTCCTCCGTGATATGATTCCGTTGCGTGAGCGGCGGTGCTCCCAGGAGCCTGTCCGAGTAGTCAAACACAACCCCTCTCCCTCTGGGAGAGGGTGGCCGAAGGCCGGGTGAGGGCCTGGAGTTGAGGGAGCTTTCCAAAGTCCGGTCGAAACCGCAAGTTTCGCCCCGATACGAGAGGAAGGGTTCATCGATGCGGATGCAGTTCAGCCTTCACAGCCCCAACGGCGGTCTCAAGGAAGTGACGCGGATCCGGGACCGCATCGTGCAGGCGGAGCAGTACGGCTTCGAGGGCGTCTTCCTGGGATCGAGCCAGTTGAGCACACCCGAACCCTTCCAGGTGCTGGCCTGCAGCGCCGTGGTCACGAGCCGGCTGAAGCTCGGGACCGCGGTGAGCAACATGGTCTATCAAGACCCGACGGTGCTGGCGGGCACGGCGGCGACCCTGGGCGATCTCTCGGACGGCCGGGCGGTGCTCGGCCTCGGCACCGGCGACGGCCCGGTGTACGCCATGGGCCGGAAGGCCACCCGGCTCAAGGAGTTCGAGGAGGGCGTCCGCACCATCCGCATGCTGCTGGAGGGGGGCGAGCTGGTCACGCCCACCAGCCGCGTGCGCGTGAACTACCGGCTGTTGCCGACGCCGGTGTACCTGTCCATGGAAGGCCCCAAGGGTCTGCGGCTTGCGGGGCGGGTGGCCGACGGCGTGTTCCTCGGGAGCGGCGTGGAGCCCCGCGCGGTGAGCTGGGCGCTGGCGCGCATCGCCGAGGGCGCGGCCGAGGCCGGGCGCTCGGCGGATGAGATCGCCACCCTGGCGGCGGGCATGGTGTGCATCAAGGAAGACGGGGACGAAGCGCGCCAGATCGTGCGCCGCCGCCTCGCCAACCGCGCCCATCACAACTTCCAGTCCACCCTCGAGACCGTGCCCGAGGAAGAGATGGAGAGCATCCAGAAGTTCATGGCCGCGTTCGATCAGTCCAGGCCCATGGAGGAACGGTCCGACCCCGCGCTGGTGACGGACTACCTCGTGCGCCGCTTCGCCATCGCGGGAACCCCGAAGGAATGCATCGGCCGGCTGGAGGAGCTTGCGGACGCCGGCGTTGAGCGTGTCATGCTGACACCGGCCCGCAGCGTCTACGAGGAAACGGTCGAATCCCTTGCCAGGGAGGTCATGCCCACGTTCCGCGGCTAAGGCATGCGAAGGCTGTTGGTTTGTAAATCGCCCACGCCACGGTTTGCCGGCGGCCTGTTGCTACACGGCGGCCGCCAGGCCCAATGGCTTGCCGACCGTATTCTGGCCCTGCCCTGGTGGCGCGTGCTATAACGGGCGGACCGAGGACCGCCGCACGACCCATGCGATTCTACATCAACATCCTCTCCACCTATTTCCCGGACCTGGACCCGCCGTTCGAGGTCTACTACCAGCAGATGCTGGAGCAGATCGAGCTGGCCGAGGAGTTGGGGTTCGAGTGCTTCATGTTCAACGAGCACCATTTCCTGGGCTACGGCGGCCTCGTCGCCAACCCGGCGGTGATGCTTGCGGCGGCCGCGGCCAGGACGTCGAAAATCCGTCTCGGACCCTGCATCGCCATCCTGAGCGTGCGCCAACCCCTGCAGGTGGCCGAGGACTACGCGATGGTGGACGCCCTGTCCGGCGGCAGGCTGGAGTTCGGTATCGGGCTGGGCAACACGGCCCTGGACTACCGCGTCTTCGAGGTGCCGCAGGCGGAGGGACGCGCGCGCTACCAGGAGGCGCACGACATCATCATCAAGGCGTGGACCGAGGAGCGTTTCAGCCATGCCGGCGAGTTCTGGCGGTTCGAGGAGATCACGCTCTACCCGCGGCCCGTACAGCAGCCGCTGCCGCTCATCTGGGTGGCGGGCACCTCGCCGGAGGGGCTGGGGTGGGCCGGCCGCAACGGCTACCACATCATGACGGTGGGCCATCCCCATCCGCCGGACAAGGTGCACGCCGGTGTGACGGCGTGGCATGAGGGCCTCGTGGCAACAGGCCGCGACCCCGAGGACTACCACTGCCAGTACCACCTGCGTACCTACGTCAACGAGGATGCCGCGGCGGCCCGGGAGATCGGCGAGAGGGCGATCGACCGCTACGAGGCGATCTCGAGGATCCAGCGCAAGGCGCCGTTGCCCCCGGGGTATGTCTACGACTTCGACGGAATGCTGGAGACCGGGCGCAACCTCTACGGCACCCCGGAGCAGTGCATCGAGATCATCAACAACGCCCGCCGCCACTACTACTTCGACACCGTGACCCACAACTTCAACTTCGGCGGCCTCCCGCACGAGGAAGTGAAGAAATCCATGCGCCTCTTCGCGCGGGAAGTCATGCCGGCGTTCCGGTGACCGACTTGTCGCGAGGTCCGTGGGCGATTCGTGTGAACCGACCGTGGCGGGGCAGGGGCGACCGGCCGGTCGCCCCTACGGGAATCCACCGCAACGCGGTTTGCCAGGAGTCTGTCCGAGTAGCCAAACACAACCCCTCTCCCTCTGGGAGAGGGTGGCCGAAGGCCGGATGAGGGCCTACAGATTGACCCGCGCCATGCCGTCGGGCGGGTAGCGGTCGCCCGCGGCCGCGCCCGGCGGGAACGCGGCATCCAGCGCGGCGAGGTCTTCGGCCGTGAGCGCGATGTCCAGGGCCTTGAGGTTCTCCTCCAGGTGGGTGCGCCGCTTGCAGCCGGGTATGGGAAACACGTTGCCGCCCCGGGCCAGCACCCAGGCGATGCAGACCTGCGCCGGCGTCGCGCCATGGGCATCGGCGACCTTGCGGATGGCAGTCAGGCGCTCACGGTTGGCGGCGGCGTTCTCGTCTGAGAAGCGCGGGAACTTGTGGCGCGTGTCGCCTTCCTCCAAAGCGTCGCGGCCGCCCACCGTCCCGGCCAGGAAGCCGTAGCCGAGCGGCGCGTAAGCCATCAGCCCCAGCCCCAGTGCGTCGCATGCCTCGAGGTGTCCGCCTTCTACGTCACGGGTCCAGAGTGAGAACTCGTACTGCAGCGATACCAGCGGATGGACCTTCATGGCCCGGCGCAGGGTCCCGGCGGCGGCTTCCGAAAGGGCGATGAAGCGGGTTTTGCCCTCCTCCACGAGTCTGGCCATGGCGCCCACCGTTTCCTCGATGGGCACGGTGGGATCGACCCGCGACAGGCAGAACGCATCCAGCGTCTCGATGCCAAGGTTCTCGAGGCTGGTCTCGCAGACCTGGCGCAGCCGGTCCGGCGTGCCGCTGCCCTGCGCCTTCGACGAGCCGTCGCCGGTGCGAATGGTGCCGGTCTTGGAGTGGATGAAGACCTTGTCGCGCCTGCCGTCCTGCAGCGCCTTGCCGATGAGCCGGTGGTTGTGGCCCCGCCCGTAGCTCGCCGACGTGTCCAGCAGCGTGACGCCGAGGTCGATGGCCCGGTGGATGGTTGCGATGGACTCCGCGTCGTCTGCCTTGCCGTACGCGCCCGACATGGAGAAACAGCCGAGCCCGATTCGCGAATGCTTCTCGCCCGTGTTGCCGAAGATCGCCGTTTGCATGGGGTCATTCCCTGACAGCGCGCGTCGCGCCGCCGCCTCAAAGGTCCAGCGTGCTCGGTGCGAAGATTTCTTCCAGCCCGACCTTGCGTGGCGTGAGCTTCTGCTCGAACGAGTAGTCGACAAGAGTCTCGAGCATGGCGGCGTTGTCCTTGATGCCGTAGGGGAAGGGGTCTTCTCCGACGATGGACCGCGTCTGTTCCAAATATGCCGGACCGAAGAAAAGGTCCGACGGGATAGCGCGCGGCAACTGCCGGAGCCAGTGTTCCTTGGCTTTGGTGAAGGCGGCATGGAGGTTGAAGGCGAGCCAGGGGTGCTTCTCGTGCACGTCGCCGCGTATCACATAGCAATGGTTTATGGGGACGAACCGGTGAGCCTCCACGTAGCGCCGGCCTTCGGCCATCATGTCCGGGAACAGCGGCCGGACCAGATCTTCGTCGCCTTCGCGGCGGTCCCCGGTGGAGCGGTCGATGACGTTGGGCTCGGCGTGGAAGGTGCTGAGCAGCATGGCCGTGTCGAGCTCCCGGTCGACCAGCATGGAGATCAGGCTCTTGTCCTCGGGAATCCGGTGGAAACGGATGCCTTCCGGCGGTGTGAACCCGGTGGCGCCGCCGTGGCTCAGCGTTTCGCTGCGCTCCATGTACCAGTCTACGCCGTACTGGGACACGCCGAAGTCGTGCTCCAGGGTGCCGCGTGCCCACAGCGCCGCGGTCTGCTGGTATTCGCCCACGCCGATACGCTTGCCGGCCACTTCCTCGGGCCGATCGATGCCGGAATCCTTGTGGACATAGAGGGCCAGGTGCATGAAGCGCCGGGACGGAAACACCGGGATTGCCACCATGTCGTGTCCCCGAGCCTTCGCGATGAGCAGGGAGGACATGGACATCTCGGCGACATCGAACTCGCCGAACCGAAGTTGCCGCCAGAACGTCTCGGAGGGGTTCGAGTGGGTCCACACGAGCTCCGCCCCCTCCACCGGCACGGTGCCGTCGAGGAGCGGGGCGATGCGTTCGTACCGGGAGGAGACCAAGCTGAGTTGGAGTTTCTTCATGGTCGGCGTGGCTACGAGAGTCGCGCGGACAATTCGGCGCGCTCCGTCGAGGGCGGCCCCAGCGCCGCCGCCCCTGGACCCCGGGTCGAGCTTGCCCGAGTTCGACTCGGGGCACGGGGTGACGAGGCTGGGTATTTCCGGCTCCGCTACTGCGCCGTCACGCAGGCGGTCAGCACCGACGGAAGCTCGGGCAGCACCGGCTCCCAGGAGTCCCCGCGGTCGCGGGTGACGTAGAGGGCGCCCAGCCCGCGCTGCTTGGGATCGAAGCCGAAGCCGCGGGCGCCGTCCCCCATGGCGACGAAGACCGCGTTGGCGTCCTCGGGGTGGCGCTGCAGCGTCCATGGCATGTACGGCATCATCTCGGTCAGCCCCTTGGTGACGGTGCGCCAGGTCCCGCCCTCGTCATCGCTCAGCATGATCACGCCGTGGGGGTTGGTGCTCTCGCCGCGCCAGACCCCGGGCGAGCCGCGGCCGCCGCACACCATCATCCGCGGGGTGTCGCCCGGCAGGAAGTACCAGTCGTGGGTGTAGCTGTACTTCTCGGTGTAGCCCCACGGCATGCCGTCCTCGACCCGGCGCCACTGTCTTCCGCGGTCGTCGCTGCGGAAGAAACCCCGCGCACACGACACGTAGTAGCGGTCCTTGCTGCCCGGGTAGTTGTAGATGTGGTGCATGTCGAGATAGTCGATGCCGCTGCTGGCGTCCTCCCAGGTCTTGCCCCGGTCCTCGCTGCGCACGACGCCGCCGTGCTCCAGCGTCAACAACAAGAGGTTGGTGTCGTCCGGATGGACGAAGATGTTGCAGACGTGCGGGAACTGCACACCGACGTACGGTCCCGGGACGCACCACTGGTTCTGGACCTCCTCGGGCATCTGCTGCAGGCTCTCCAGGTTCTCCCAGGTGTCGCCGCCGTCTTCGCTGCGCATGAGTTGCACGGGACCGAGTCCGGCATAGACTACGCGGTCGTCGTCGGGGTCCACCGCGAAGCAGCGGGCGTCGCCCTCGATGACCCTCTTCCAGCTCTTTCCCGCGTCGTCGGTGCGGTAGGCGCCGTCGAAGGGGACGGCGGCGAAGACACGCTCGGGCCGGGTCTTTGAGCCGGCCAGGCCGTCCACGGTCTGCCCCGGAAAATGCTCGGCGCACGCCTCCAGCCCACCGCCGCGATTTTCGTAGACGGTAAGCCCGCCGTTGAACGCCACGTAATAACGGAGTGAATCGCTCATGGGTCTCTCCTCCTTTGAGTTTTCCGATCTAGGAGCCTGTCCGAGTAATCAAAACAACCCCTCTCCCTCTGGGAGAGGGTGGCCGAAGGCCGGGACAGGACACTAGCGCGGCGCCACCAGGATCTCTTCCCGTGGGAAGTGGTCCATGATCTCGGCGCCGTCCTTGGTCACCACCACCATGTTCTCCAGTCGCACGCCGCCCACGCGGGTCTCGCCCTCTCGGCTCTCGATGGCGATGGTCATGCCCTCCTCGAACACCTGCGGGTAGTTCAGCGACCACTGCCGGTTGATGATCGGGATGTCGTAGTTGGTGCTTCCCTGGGTGAGACCGATGCCGTGGCCGATCTCACTGGCGAGCACCTCGCATTCCTCCTTGTAGCCCCAGCTCGACGCCGGCGGGAAGTGCTTGGCGGCGTCGGCCGTGGTGGCGCCCGGCTTGATGGCGTCGATGACGCCGTCGACGCTGTCCTTCACCCGCTTGTACCAGTCCTGCTCCTTGGCGTTGGGCTTCCTGCCGACGATGAACGTCCGGTAGGTGCAGGTGGCGTACCCTTGATAGGTCAGGCCGCATAGCGAGCCGTACAAGAGGTCACCCGTCTGCAGGAGCCGGCTCGACTGATGGAAGCCGCGGTCGAAAGTGCTGGGTCCCGAGCGCCAGCCGCCCGGCGGCGCCGACTCCGCGCCCATGTCATAGCCTGCCTTGGTGGCGACACCCGAAAGCTGGGTGTCGCGGACGCCCGGCTTGGCGTTCTCCCAGATGCTGTACCAGACGCCCTCCACGATGGCGGCGGCGGTCTTGAGGCAATCGATCTCGTCGGGGGTCTTGATCTTGCGGATCTCCTTCATCACCAGGCTGAAGTCCACCAGGTTCTTGACCCCGGCGTTGGTGAGGGCCTCCCGGGCGATGCCGTCGAAGGCACTGAAGCCGATCTTCTCTTCCAGGAGGCCCCGGCTCTTGAGCTCGTCGTGGATGTCGGCGGCGAACTGCCGGGCCTCGTCCTTGGCCGCCTCGATGCCGCAGGCCGCGGTGAGCCAGGCCCGCGCCGGCCGCCACTCGGTGATCCAGGGCGCCTGGTCCGGCATCTGGTGGAAGTGGCCGCTGTGCTCGTACATGATCGGGTCATGGTCGGCGAAGAACAGCGTGTAGCGGCACATGGGATAGTTGAACCCCTTGAGGCCGGTGAGGTAGCGGATGTTGGCGGAGTTGGCTTCCAGCAGCGCCGGTATGCCGTGCTCGCGCATGATCCGCTTGGCCCGCTCGGCCCGCTCCCGGCGCATACGGTCGGTGTTGAGCCGCTCCTGCCAGTCCGATACCTCGTTGCCGTAGATGAGCTTGGATGCGTACTGCGGAGCCATGAAAGAAACCTCCTTTGGTGGCCGCGGGGACCAGGAGTGTGTCGGATGAGGGCGGGTCCGAAACCCGCCCCTACAAGGCCACATGAGCCGGTCCTTGTCAAGGTTCCGCCGTGGTAATAGGATGGGCGGAAGCCCCAGGAGTCTGTCCGAGCAGGCAACTGTAGGGGCGACCGGCGGTCGCCCTCCAGGCAGCAGTGTTTACGGAAGGAGACGAGGGACGATGAGCAACTACCGCGCCGTCGATGCGGACGGCCACGTGATGGAGCATCCCGGGGAGATCAGGGAGTTCTTCGAGCCGCCCTACAACCAACTGCCCTGGACCGTCTACTCGCTGTTTCCAAGCGTCGACGGTTTCGTCCGCGGCTTCTCGCGTCTGACCGAGGAGGACGATCCCAACGCCGAGCGCTGGGTGGAGTTTCTCGACCGCTGCGGCATCGAGACTTCCTACCTGTATCCGTCGGTGGGTCTTGCCAGCGGGATGATCCAGGACCGGGACTATGCCGCGGCCATCGCCCGGGCCTACAACCGCTGGGTCCACGAGAAGTTCATGCAGGCCAGCGAGCGCCTGCGCGCGGTGGCACTGATCCCGGCCCAGAACATACCGGAAGCGGTGACCGAGCTTCGCGCCGCGGTGACGGAGCTGGGCATGCCCGGCGCCATGCTGCCGTCGGTGACGGCCGCCGGCAAGCATTACGGCCACCGGGACTTCGATCCCCTCTACGAGGAAGCCCAGCGGCTCGGCTGCTGCCTGGCCATCCACGGCGCCGTGAGTCAGCGCATCGGCATCGACAACTCCGACAACCTCTTCAAGACCCACACGCTGGAGCACCCGCTGTCGCAGCTCATCCAGTTCACCGACATGATGACCGAGGGCGTGTTCGAGCGTTTCCCCGACCTGCGCTTCGCCTTCCTGGAGGCGGGCGCCGGCTGGGCCCCTTACATGATGGACCGCATGGACGAGAACTACGAGCGACGAAGGCGCTGGTGTCCGGTGCTGACCAAGCGCCCCAGCGACTACGTGCGCGACGGCAACATCTACTTCAGTTGCGAGGTGGAGGAGAGGACCCTGCCCACCGTGCTGCAGCTCGTGGGCGAGGATCGCATCTTCTTCGCCTCCGACTACCCCCACGAGCGCCACAAGGGCGAGTTCTACGGCGACATCGACGAGCTGAGCGCCCGTGAGGACCTCTCGGACACGCAGAAACACAAGGTGCTCTACGCCAACGCCGAGCGCTTCTACAACGGCTGACGGAAGCAGCCCGGAGGGGAAGCCGACAGGAGGAAACCCAACATGCCGAAGGTCTCATCATTGGGCCACGTGGGCCTGCTGGTCCACGACATCGAGCGCTCCAAGGCCTTCTACCGCGACGTGCTGGGCCTGACCGTCAGCGACGAGAGCGAAACCGGCACCGTGTTCATGACCGCCCAGGAGCGCCATCAGGAGCACCACGAGCTGCAGTTGCGCCCCGGCAGGGAAGGCGACGGGAGCATCGTCACGCAGCTATCCTTCCGCTGCGGCACCCTCGCCGAGTTGAAGGCCTTCCACCGCGACTTCGTGGAGCGCGGCATCTCCATCCAGCACGTCAACAGCCACGGCAACGCCATCGGCATCTATTTCGCCGATCCCGACGGCAACACCGTGGAAGTCTACTGGCCCACCGGTATCGACTGGCCGCAGCCCTTCCGCAAGCCCGTGGACCTTGCGGCTGCCGACGAGGAGATCCTTGCGAACTTGACGTAGGTCGTGCGGCACTGGCGATTGCGTTCCGCGCCGCCGTACGTGTCGGGCTTGCCGGCGCCGGACCGGATCGGGCTTCGCCGTGGCCCGGTAGAAGGGCTGGATGCTGACGCGAGTCCGCCTGTTTTTCCCGCATTATTCGCCTGAGTGCAAGTTGACGGCCACCACGCGGTCTAGTAAGTTGCTCCTGCAAATTTCCAGCGAGCAGTGACGGCTCTGCCTATCAGTTTTTCGAACAAGGAGAACAACATGCGTTATCGAATTGGCACATTGGTGGCGGCGTGTACATTGGCAGTCGTCATGGCTCTTGGTGCGGGCTCCCCGGCCCAGGCTCAGGATTCAACCTGGGATGCCGTCAAGAAGCGCGGCTCGCTTCGAGTGGGCGTGACGCAGGCGCCGCCGTGGTTCTTCAACAAGCCGGGAACCAAGGATTGGACCGGCCTGGGTGCGTCCATCGGAAAGGCCATGGCGGGGACGCTGGGCGTGAAGTTCGAACCGGTGGAAGTCACGTGGGGTACTGCGGTGTCGGCTCTCCAGGCGAACAAGATCGACGTCATGTTCGTTTTGGATGCGACGCCGAAGCGCGCTCTAGCCATTGATTTCCCCGCCCAGCCGTTGCTCTTCTACGCTCTCGCCGTGCTTGCCGATGACGATCTCAAGATTTCCAAGTGGCAGGATCTGAACAAGAAGAGCATCAAGCTGGCGGTGACACAGGGCACCACCATGGACAGATACGTGTCGGCTCGCCTGGACAAGGCCGAGATCTTGCGATTTCCCACCAACGGCGAATCGGTGGCGGCATTCCAGTCGCGGCGGGTAAACGCGGTATCGCTGTTCCATCCTCCTTTGATCTCCATGCGGCAGAAGATCGGCCGCGGCCAGATCGTCCTGCCGGCGCCCGTGCGCCAGTCGGCTTCGTCCGCTGGCGTTCGCCGCGAAGTGGACAAGACGTTCCGGGATTGGGTGAACACGGCCATCGCCTACTACTACAACACCGGTCAGACGCAGAAGTGGTACGAGGAGTTCCTGGTATCTTTCGGCGTCGATCCTTCCACGGTGCCCGCCATCCGTCGCGAAGACTGGTAGAGTTTGCGGGCCGGAGCGGGGTTTCCGCCCCGGCCCGCAAACCGGGATCGTACTGACTCTTGGGCTACGAGTGGGATTTTTTCGTCGTCCTCAGGGACTTTGACCTGCTGGCGCTGGGACTGGTCAACACCCTCAAGGTCACCGGGTTGGCGCTATTGTTCGGCGTGCCCCTAGGCCTGTTTTTGGCGTTGTTGCGGCTCTACGGCAATCTGCCGGTCCGGGTACCCGTCGGGGTCATGATCGAGTTCCTCCGCTCCACGCCGCCGATTGCGCAGTTGTTCTGGTTCTTTTTCGCCCTTCCCATCCTGACCGGTATCGAGATCGATCCTTTCCGCGCATCTGTCCTTACGTTCTCGCTGCAATCGTCCGCCTTCTTCGCGGAGGTGTTCCGGGGCGGGATCGTCTCCATCGACGCCGGACAATGGGAGGCGGCTCGGGCGTTGGGAATGAACCGCAACGCGACGTTGCGCCGCATCATTCTGCCCCAAGCGGTCAAGCGGATGGTCCCGGCGTTCCTCGAACGCGCCATTGAGCTGATGAAGACCACCACCCTCGTCAGCACCATCTCCTATGCCGACCTGCTGTATCAGGCCAACAGCATCGCCCAGTCCACCTTCCGCGCGCTCGAGGTGTTCACGGTGGCGGCGTTGATGTATTTCGTGGTGATCTTCCTGTGTTCCCTCCTGGTCAGGGTCCTGGAAGGGCGCCTGACCGTGGCGGGCGAAGCGGCGCACTAGAGCGGTCCGGTATTCGTTCCCATGGGGTACCAGTTCGACTTTTCCGCGGTCGCGAGCAACTGGGCGTTCCTGTTGCTGGGACTGCGAAACTCCGTCATTCTGGGCGCCACCTGCCTGGCGTTGGGCCTGTCGCTCGGCCTCATTATCGGCGCCATGCGCTATACCCGCAACCCCTTCGTCAACTGGCCCGCTACCCTCTACGTGGAGGTGTTTCGCAATACGCCTGTGCTCGTCCAGATCATGTGGTTCTTCTTCGCGTTTCCGATCATTTCGCCGTTCGAGGTCAACGCGTTCACGGCGGCGTCCCTGGGCCTGACGCTAAATACCTCCGCCTTTGCCGCCGAGATTTTCCGGGGTGGAATCCGGTCCGTGGAACGCGGGCAGTGGGAGGCGGCGAAGGCCCTGGGCATGAGCTACGTCGAACAGCTTCGCAGGGTGGTCCTGCCCCAGGCCATACGGCGGATGCTACCGGCGTTCATGAACCGGGCGGTGGAGTTGATGAAGATGACTTCGCTGGCCTCGGTGATCGCCTACGGTGAGCTGATGCACAAGGCGAAACAGATCTCGACGCTTGAATTCAACCCCATCGAAATGTATACGACGGTGGCCTTGCTCTTCTTCGTCCTGATCTTCCCTTTGGCGTTGTTCGTCCAACGCTTCGAGCTGCGGTTGAAATCCGGCGCGTAGGGCTATGTCCGAAGTCCTGAGACTGGAAGACCTGCGTAAATCCTTTGGCGACCTGGAGGTGCTCAAGGGCATCGATCTCACCGTGACGAGAGGTGAGGTCATCGTCGTGATCGGGGCGTCGGGTTCCGGCAAGTCGACGATGTTGCGCTGTGTCAACTTCATGGAGATGCCGAGCTCGGGGCGGGTCATCCTGGACGGCGACCCGGTGGGACAGGAGAAGGGCGGCAGGATGAGCTACTCCGAACGGGAGCTTGCCCGTATCCGCACGCGTATCGGCATGGTGTTCCAGCACTTCAATCTCTTCCCCCACATGACGGTGAAGGACAACGTCATGGAAGGTCCGCGCACCGTTCTCAAGTGTGCCGCGGAGGAGTCTGCCCGGCGAGCGCAAAAGTACCTGGAGAAGGTCGGGCTCGAATGGAAGGCGGATGCCTACCCCTCGGAGCTGTCGGGAGGACAGCAGCAGCGGGTGGCCATCGCGCGTGCGCTGGCCATGGAGCCGGAGATCATGCTCTTCGATGAAGCCACCTCTTCGCTGGACCCCGAGCTCGTGGGGGAGGTGCTCGAGGCCATGAAGGAGCTCGCTGACGAAGGGATGACGATGCTCATCGTCACCCACGAACTCGGCTTTGCATACGCGGTGGCGGATCGGGTGCTGTTTCTATCCGGCGGCATCATACTGGAGCAGGGCGCTCCCGCCGACGTGCTGACCTATCCAAAGGAAGAGGCCACCCGGAACTTCCTCCGTGGCCACAACTCGTTCCGCCTGCCGGAACCGCAATTGGATTGAAGGCCATGGCCGCACCGTCTATCGACCACACGGCACACGCCGCGGAAGAAGACGCCCGCAACCGGGACATCAAGATCTGGATCAACGGCGACCTGGTGCACCGGGACGAGGCCAAGGTGTCGGTGTACGACAGCGGTTTCCTGTTGGGCGACGGCATGTGGGAGGGGCTTCGGCTCTACGACGGCGTCTGGCTGTTCTTCGACGAGCACATGGATCGGTTGTACGATAGCTGCAAGGCGGTTTCCCTGGACGTTGGTATGGACAGGGCAGCGCTACACGAGGCGTTGATGCGGACGGTCGCGGCCAACGGCATGACCACCGACGTGCACTGCCGTCTCATGGTCACCCGCGGTGTCAAGGTGAGGCCGTTCCAGCATCCGGCGCTTTCGCGCTCCGGCCCCACCGTCGTCATCCTCATGGAGCACTCTAGGCCCGTGGAGAGCCTGCACGAAGCCGGACTCAGGCTTGCGACCGTGGCGCAGGAGCGCGGCCTCCCCACGTCGCTGGACCCCAAGCTCAACAGCCACTCGAAGCTCAACTGCGTGATCGCCTGCCTGCAGGCCATGCAGGCAGGCGCGGACGAGGCGCTGATGCTCGACCCCCACGGGTTCGTGAACACCACCAACGGCTGCAACTTCTTCATCGTGCGAAGAGGCGAGGTGTGGACATCTACCGGCGACCATTGCTTCAACGGAGTCACACGGCGAAAGGTGATCGATCTGTGCCGCGCCAACGGCATTCCGGTGTTTGAGAAGAACTACTCGCTGTACGAGGCCTACGGTGCCGAGGAAGCGTTCCTGACCGGAACCTTCGGAGCGCAGACCCCGGTGGCCGAGATCGACGGTAAGCCCATCGGAGACAGATCAGGCGCCGGCCCTGTCACACGGCGGATTCAGACTCTGTATAAGCAGTTGATCCGCGACTATGTCTCGGCCAACACGGTGAGCGGAAGGCCGTAGACGTGTGCGCCGATGGCGTCGGCCGCGGCGTTGGAGTCGACCCTCCACATGCGCCTCACCTGACTGCATGAACCTTGAGTTGCAGTCCCTCACGTTTCTGAAGCTGGCCGATGATCTCGAACATGTTACGGGCTTGGGGGTTGCCTCCGGGGCCGAACATGCGCATGAGGCTCTTTGGAGATTTTTCGGTAAGCCCGCCCAGGTCCTGAAAGCCGATAGTCGCGTTGATGTAGTCGCGCAAGACGGCCTTGCCGGTGTCTACGTCGCCTGCGAGCAGGCATTCGATCCCCTCCGTGAGCAGTGCTTCACGAAAAGCTGGGTCCTGTTCAACGCGCTCGCGGATGGTTTCCTTGAAATCTCGTGTCAGAACCATTTAATCCTCCCGTCTCTTACGCATTTTGTAATCTCGCCATAGCTCTTGGGCGGTTTCGATATCCCTTTGCTGTCGGCGTTTCGTTCCGCCGCCAAGCAGGATGGCCCATTTACCTCCGTCTTTCCCGAAATAGATCCGATAGCCCGGACCGAAGTCGATGCGGTATTCGAAGACTCCGCTCCCGACGCCTTTGACATTGGAGAAGTTTCCCTGCTCCATCCGGACCAAGGCGATGGCGACTTTGGCCGCGGCCCGCCCGTCAAGGCCGTGGAACCATTCGGCGTAACGGCTGCGCCCCTCCGCGTCGATATATTCTCTGATGCCGATCATTGACCTATGGTAACTCATACGTTACCATAATGGGCAGGGGAGTCAAGTCGTCTTTTCGCTAATTCGACATACCGGTTGCGAGAATCCGACTACGGAGGTGCCCCTGAGCCCAGAAGGGGGCAGGGGCACCTCTCCTACATCTTACGATCCGTGCAGCGCCGCGTACACCTTCTCCGCCGTGAGCGGCAGGTCGTGCACTCGCACCCCGGTGGCGTCGGCCACGGCGTTGGCGATGGCGGCGGCGGTGGGGACGTTGGGCAGCTCGCCGATGGCCTTGCCCTGGAAGGGGACGGGGCCTTCGCCCTGGTCGACGAACACGGTGTCGAGCCTGGGGATGTCCTTGGCGCAGGGGAGCTTGAAGTCGCCCAGGTTCAGTGTGGTGATCTTGCCGTCGGACATGGGGTTGTCTTCCATCAGCGCGAAGCCCACGCCGTTGACCACGCCGCCGTCGATCTGACCCTGGTAGGTCAGGTGGTTGATGATACGGCCGGAGTCGTGGGCGGTGGTCATGCGGGTGACCGTGACCTGGCCGGTCTCCGGGTCCACCTCGACTTCGGCAATCTGGGCCGCGAACGAGGTGATGGGCGGCTGGCCCTCGGGAGCGAAGACCGTGTCGTGGTGGAACGAGCCGCCGGCCTCGGCGATGGCGGCCCGGGCCACTTCGGCGAAGGACAGCTCGCCGCCCTCGGGGGCGGCGAAGCGGCCGTCCACCCGGCCCACCTGGTCGGGCTCGCAGCCGAGCTTCCTGGCGGCGCACGCCACGAGCATTTCGTGCACCTCCCGGGCGGCCTTGTGGGCGGCGTGTCCGGTGGTGTTGGTGGACTTGCTGCCGCCGGTGCCGGGATCCCAGGGTGAGTTGTCGGTGTCCTCGACGCGGATGCGAATGGTCTCGGGCGCGGTGCCCAGGGTCTCGCTGACGATCTGTACGATCGCGGTGTGGATTCCGGGCCCCACGTCGGGTACGCCGACGAGAACCGTGACCGTGCCGTCTTCATCCAGATCGATGCCGGCGTTGGCGTTGCCGCCGCCGGCGCCGCGTTCGTAGAGCGCGATGCCGCGGCCCCGGTTGGGTCCGGGCGAGCCGGCGCGCCATCCGGACGCCTCCACCGCCTTCTCGAGGGTCTCCTTGGCGAGGATTCCGTCCCACCTGGCGCCCAGCGGCGAGGTGTCGCCGGGGACCACCAGGTTGCGCAGGCGGAAGTCGGCGGGGTCGATGCCCATCTCCCGGGCGATCTGACCCATCTGTGACTCCACCGCGAAGACGATCTGCGGGCTTCCCGGAGTGCGGGTCTGGGTGCACGGAACCTGGTTGGTGTAGGCGCAGACGGTTTCGATGCGAATGGCCGGGATCCGGTAGTAGCTAGCCAATCGCTTCGCGCCCAGCACCGTGATCTCGGGGTTGGCTTTCCAGGCGGCGTAGGCGCCTCCCGCGAACGTGACCTTGCCGTCGACGGCGGTGAGGGTGCCGTCGTTCTTGACCCCGACCCGCAGTGTGACGATGGCCGGATGCCGGTGGGCGGCGGTTGCGATCTCCTCTGTGTAGGTGAGGACCATGCGCACCGGCCGGCCGGTCTCCTTTGCCAGGTAGTAGCACACCGGGGTGTCGATCATCGAAGCCTTGCCGCCGAAGTCGCCGCCCACCGAAAGGATGTGGACGTTGACCTTCTCGGGCTCGATTTCGAGGTCCTGAGCCAGCCGGTTCTTGAGCGCGAACGGCCCCTTGTTGGAGGCCCACACCTCGACGTTGCCCGACGCATCCACCGCTACCGTACACGAGTGGGGCTCCAGGTAGCCGTGGTGCGCCAGTTGCGTGGCGAAGGTGCCCTCGAACACCCGATCCGCGTTGTCGAAGCCGCCGTCGATGTCGCCGTTCTGCCAGATGCTGTGGGACTGGACGTTGGGCCGGTCGGGGTCCACGCCCTCCGCCAGCGGCGGGGCATTCTTGTAGTCCCGTGGCGCGTCGTGCAGTGCGGTGGTGCCAGGCTTCACCGCCTCCAGCGGATCATACACTCCCGGCAGCTCCTCGTAGTCCACCTCGATAAGACGCAGCGCCTCGTCGGCGATCTCCGGCGTATCCGCGGCCACCGCGGCCACCGGGTCGCTCACGAACCGCACCTTGTCCCTGGCCAGCACCGGCATGTCCTTCATACGCAGTCCCACGTACACTTCCGGCAGGTCCTCGCCCGTCAGCACCGCGTGGACGCCCGGCAGCGCCTTGGCCTTGCTGGTGTCGATCTTGCGTATGCGCGCATGGGGGAGCGGGCTGCGCAGCACCTTGGCGTACAGGGCGTCAGGGATCGGCAGATCCGCGGCGTAGCGCGTGGCGCCGGTGACTTTATCCGCGCCTTCGATGCGGGGCATGGGCTTTCCGACTGTCTGATAGGCCAAGGTTCACCTCCGGTTGGTTTGTCTGAGGATGCCGGTCCTTCGACTTCACGCCGCTGGCGCGGCGCTACGCTCAGGACGAACGGTGGTTGGGAGATCTCCATACGTCCTGAGCGTAGCGAGGTCTGCCGAGCGAAGTCGAAGGACGCCAGTTCAGCTAATTCAGTATCCGGGCCGCGTTCTCGCCCAGGATCTTGCGCTTGTTCTCCTCGGTCAACTTGTCGCTCTCCACGATGGGGCGGGTCACCTCGCCCGGCGGCGAGGAGTCCCAGTGCGGCGTGTCGGTGGCCAGCACCAGGTTGTCGTCGCCGAGCATCTCCACTGCCAGCTCGAAGTGCTCGTCTTCGAACGGTTCGCAGCCCACGTACACCTGCCGCATGAAGTACTCGCTCGGCTTCATCTTGAGCCACGGCACCAGGTGCGGCAGCTTTTCGTGGTGCTCGTCCATGCGCCCCAGCCACCAGGGCATCTGCGAGGCGCCGGTCTCCAGGCACACGAGGTTCAGCTTCGGGAACCGCTCCAGCACGCCGCCGCAGATGAACGTCATCATGCACACCATGGACTCGAAGACGCGTCCGACCATGTGGGAGAAGAAGAAGTTGTCCGCGAACCGTTCCTGGCCCATGGACTCGTGCTTGGTGTCGTGGATGATGATGGGCCAGCCCAGGTTCTCCAGCTCGGCGTAGATGGGGTCGTAGTAGGGGTCCCACCACTGGCGTCCGGCCACCGGCACCGCCTTCATGTTGAGGGCCTGGTTGCCCATGTCCGCCATGCGGTGAAGCTCCTGGACCGCCAGGTCCACGTCCTGCCACGGAACGACGCCTGCCCATTGCAGGCGCTCCGGGAACTCGCCGGCGTACTGCCGCATGTAGTCGTTCTCCGCCCGGCAATAGGCCGCCGCCAGTTGCGGGTCGTCCGGGAACCATACCAGGTCCAGCGCGGGCGAGTTGGGGGACAGCACCGCGACGTCGATGGCGTCCTTGTCGAGGTTGCGCACCCGCCCCCCGGCCGCCAGATCCTCGGCCTTGTGCCAGACGGGCTTCTCGCCGCTCTGCCGCGTGACCTCCGAGCCCACCATGATGCGCGTGCCCACCAGGGTCTTGCGCCTTTCGTCGGGAGCGGTCGGAAGCGGCCGGGGGAGATACTCCTTCCATGCATCCTCGATGCAGTTCTTCCAGTTCGACACGTCGCCGACCAGATGGCTGTCGAGGTCGATGACCTTGGTACCGTTGATGGCCATGGGTTTCCTCCTGTTCGGCGGTGCGCCGAAGCCGGCAAGCGGATGAGTGTCCCGTCTCGGCCGACACCATTCGTGAGGCGGGACGCTCGGTGTTGAATAGCGTTCCTGGACGGGCAGTTCAAGGGATGGCAGACTGGCCCGGACAGCCTCCAGGCCCGCGGCCCGAACAGTCGAGAACTTCGGACAGAGCACCCCACAAACAGACGGAGACCTTCCATGCTGTTCCTGAAAGAGACGCCGGTGGAGACCATCATCCCCATGGCGCAGGCCATCGAGGCAGTGGAGGAGTCCCTGGCGGAAACTTCGCGCGGCGCCGCCGTGGTGCTGCCGCGCCGGCGCATCCATCACGCCAACCGGATGCTGTTCGGCGTGCTGCCGGGCTCCTTCAAGGGAGCCATGGGCGCCTACCTGCAGACCGACCGGGACCGGGCCATCCACCACGAGACCGTGATCCTCTACAGCGTCGAGACCGGCGAGCCGCTGATCCTGTTCCAGGACTGCGCCATCAACGAGCTCCAGACCGGCGCGGCCGGCGGCGTCGGCGCCAAGTACCTGGCTCCGCCCGATGCCGCGCGGGTGGCGGTGATCGGCAGCGAGAAGCATGCCTTCACCCAACTCCAGGCGGTGTGCGCGGTGCGCTCCGTCGACACCGTCACGGTCTTCAGCCCGACTCCGGCGCACCGTGTCCGGTTCGCCGACCGCATCCGTGCCGCCCTTGAACTAGAAGCCGCGGCCGTGGAGAGCGCCGAGGCCGCCTTGGAGGGCGCGGACATCGTCATCACCGCCACCAACGCGCAGAGCCCGGTGTTCGAAGGCCGGAGCCTCCGTCCCGGCATGCACGTCACCTCCATCGCCAACGGTGACAAGACCCGCGTGCGCGAGGAGATCGACCACGACACCATCCGCCAGGCCGCGCGCGTATGCGTCACCTCGAAGGCGACCGTGCAGGCCAACGAGAGCGACCTGTTCCGGGCGGTGCGAGACGGGGTGCTGGAGTGGGACTGCGTGTGCGAGCTGGGAGACGTGATCCTCGGCAACACCCCGGGAAGGACCGCGCCGGAGGAGATAACGCTGTTCAAGCTTCAGGGCCTAGGGATCATGGACCTGGCGGTGGGGCTGTGCGCGTACGAGGCGTTGAAGGACTCTCCCACCGTCCTGCGGCTGTAGGCCCGTATCGTCATTCCGGCGAAAGCCGGAATCCAGGAAGGGAGGGGGCGGGGAATCACTCCCGTTTGCCCCTCCCGACCTCTGGATTCCGGCTTTCGCCGGAATGACGATACGGGGTCTACAGCCATGTCCGTTAACCACGGAGAGAATTGACACAGCCGCGAAAGCGGGAATCCAGGAGGCCCGGGTGGGGCAGGATCATCTTCTCTCAAGCCGCAGGATCTCCCGCCGGACCATATCCTGCCAGGCGGCGCCTGCGCGGTCGGTCCAGTTGCCTGGCAGGTCGATGATCTGACCTTTGCGCTTGAACGAATGCGCGAGGCCCAGGGCTTCGGCCAGCAGGGCTTCCTGCCGGCGGCTCGCTCGCGGCCGTCCGAAGGTACGCCCCACGGGATTGTCTACGCACACCGCTCTCGGAGGCTTCACCCGCTCCACGATGTCGCGCACGGTGCCGATCAGCAGGGTCGGTATGCCCGAGGCTTCTACTACGTTGGCGACGAGACTCACGGTCTCGTGGCAATAGGGTCAGTAGGGGACCATCAGGGCGAGGTCCACGCGCATGGCCGCAAGCCTTCGCGCCAGTTCGGGAGCCAACTGCTCGGCGATGGCCGTGTGGTCGGAGATGCCCCCATAGATGGAGAAGTGCGCCCGGGCCACGCTCCCGACGACGCCCTTTCCCGCCAGCTCCTTGAGCGCCTGCCTGGGGAAGACCACTTCGGCATCCCTGCGCACGTCCGCGCCGACGGGAGAGTGATGGTCGACGGTGACGTCCACTCCTGGATCCGCGACGATCCGGCGGTAGCTCGTGTCGCCACCCGTGGTGAAGGCGCGCTGGTTGGTCTGGCGGATGGCCGCGCTGGTAACGAGGCTCACGCGCATCTGGTTCAGTGGCCGGCTGAAAGGTTGCCAGCCGATGCGGGGTGCCCGGTAGAGTTTGCGCGGCGGCCTGGGGGCCGCGTGTTCCGCCAGGATGGGCAGATAGTCGAGAGCCACCTCTATCCGGCCTTGTCCACGTAAACCGGCCCGCCCTTGCCGATACGCTCCCGGTCTTCCTTGGGCAGATCCTTGATGTCCACTCGCAGCTCGTGATTGATGTGCTTGATGTCCTCGGACGGACCCGAGCGGTTGCCCATGAGGATCATCGGACCGTTGCCGGTGTTCTCGAGCTGGTAGAAGTCGCCGCCGTGGATGAGCGCCACCATGCCCGGCGTCATCACCGCCTTGCCGCCGTCCGGGAAGTGCATGGTGCACTCCCCCTCCATGACGTAGAAGCTCTGGTCGGCGTTGTGGCAGTGCATGTCGTCCTTGTCGCCGGGCTCGCGGTATACGTGCACCCAGGTGTGGAAGCGCTTGGTGTTCAACACCACCTCGCGCTTCAGGTCCTTCCGCCCCTTCTCCATCAGATCTATGACTTCGATGGCCATTTTGTTCTCCCTTTTCAGAGATGACGCCTATTTGTAACGATTTTACGACGATCAGGTCGTATCGGAACTATTTTTCAGGTGGCCCGTTCCCACTTGTCGACGTCCACTTCCCAGCCCTTGGTCCGGGACAGGTCCAGGGCGTTGTCCTCGGGGTCCCGGAAGCGGAACTCCGCGTAGGGGCGGTTGGCCGGCCGGGCTTTGACGGTCACCACGCTCCCCAACTCGTCCAGGCTCCCGGCCAGGTCGCTCACCAGGAACCCCATGTGGTTCACGCCGAAGCGGCGCTCGTGGCCTTCGGCGGAGCTGAAGAACGGGTGGATGGCGAGGTTGGTGGAGCCGTCGCCGCAGAAGCGGTTGAGTTTCCCCTCGCGCCGGCGGACGTAGCTGCTCTCCACCTCCCGGAGCCCCAGCACCTGCACGTAGAAGTTGAGGATCATCTCCGGGTCCAGGGCGTTGAAGGCCACGTGGGCCAGCCGCGGGAACCGGCGTTCCTCGTCGACCCCGAAGCCTTCCTCCGACAGCGTCACCGGGTTGCATTCGGGATCGAAGATGCGGATGGCGCCGTGGTGGATGTCGTCGGGCTCGCGCACCACCAGCCCCCGCGGGTTGAATTTCTGATAACGTGCCCGCGCCTCGCCGAGGTCTTCCACCTGCAGGCCGATGTGGTGCAGCCCGCGGCGCGTGCTGAGCTCGCCGAGCCCCTCCCGCTTTCGGAACAGGGTGAGGTTGTAGAGGCCGTCGGTAAGGGAGACGTCGCCCTCCGGCGAGCGCCCCAGCTCCTTCATCTCCAGGTAGTCGGTGTAGAAGCCCGCCAGCGCGTCGGGATCGCGGCTCATGGCGGCGACGTAGCGTATTCTGGCCATGTCCTTCCCTCCTCTGTGCGGCGCGGGCGCCGGTCAGGTTTGGCCCTGCCGATACTGCTAGTGTATAGTCTCGTTTCAATCTGCGGCGCAACCCACGCGAGGAAGGAGACAAGCGACATCATGGCGGACCCCAAACTGACCATGGCCCTGTCCCACTACGACAGACACGTCCCGCTGTTTGACGGGAGCGTGACCGCCGAGGGCTTGGATCTGGAGGTGCTGGAGATCGGCCAGTCCCATCCCCTCCGGCACGGCGCCCGGCGCCACGAGCGCATGCTCCAGGACGGCGAGTTCGACATCTGCGAGCTGTCGCTGTCGTCGTACCTCATCTCCCAGAGCCGCGACATGCCCATCAAGGCCATCCCGGTGTTCCCGCGGCGGCTGTTCAGCCTGTCGCAGATGTGGGTCAACGTGGACGCGGGCATCGAGTCGCCCAGGGACCTGATCGGCAGGGCCGTGGGGCTCAGCACCTTCCAGACCACCCTCTCCGTGCTCGCCAAGGGCGACCTGCAGAGCGAGTACGACGTCCCCTGGCGCGAGGTCAACTGGGTCATCGACAAGCCCGAGGCCCTGTCCATCCGGCTCGAAGGCGTGAGCATGCGCTACCTGGAGAAGGGCGAGAGCATCGGCGCCATGCTGGAGCGGGGCGACATCGACGCCCTCATGATGCCCCATCCGCCCGACGAAGTGGTGGACGGGTCGGAGAAGATCCGCCGGCTGTTCCGCGACCCCCGGGCCGAGGAGCTCAAGTACTTCCGCAAGAACGGATTCTACCCGATCATGCACGTGGTGGCTTTCAAGAACGAGGTGCTGGAGAAGTATCCCTTCGCCGTGCAGAGCGTCACCGACGCCTTTGAGAAGGCCAAGGCGGCCTGCTTCGAGTATTACTCCGACCCCAACTGGTCGAGCCTGGTGTGGACCCGGCACCTCTACGAGGAAGAGCGCGAAACGCTGGGACTGGACTACTGGCCCTACGGCCTCAGGCGCAATCGCGCCAACCTGGAGCGCTTCATGGGCTACTCCCACGATCAGGGGCTGATGGACAAGACGGTCGCGGTGGACGACCTGTTCGTGGAATCGACCCTGGACTCATGACTCAAGTTTACGGATATTCCGGAATTCAATTCCGGGTTTGCAGTGTTTTCGGGGAGCTGTAGAATAGTGGCATGGTCCCACGAGAGGCGGAACCGCTGGCTCGAATACTGGCGCGAGAGTTCAAGGTCGTAGCGGTCGTCGGGCCGCGCCAGTCGGGAAAGACCACGCTGGCGAAGGCCGTCTTCGCCGCCAAGCCATACGCCAGCCTGGAGGATCCGGACCTCCTCCGCTTTGCGCAGGAGGATCCACGCCGCTTCCTCGACCAGTTTTCCGAAGGCGCGGTCATCGACGAAGCGCAACGCTGCCCCGAATTGTTTTCCTACCTGCAAGGAGTCGTTGATCGGCGCCGCGCGCCGGGGCAGTTCGTGCTTACCGGTTCTCAGCACTTCGGGTTGGTGCAGCGCATTACCCAGTCCCTGGCGGGGCGGGTCGGTTTCATCAACCTGTTGCCGTTCTCGGCTCGGGAATTGCACTCGGCCGACTGGCTTCCCGACTCCCTCGACGAGGCGCTGCTGCGTGGCGGTTATCCGCCGATCTTCGACATGCCCGCAGCTCCCGAACGCTGGTACAACGCTTATCTCGGCACCTACGTCGAGCGCGACGTCAGGCAACTGCGCAATATCCAGGATCTGCCGACCTTCCATTTGGTATTGCGTCTGTGCGCGGCGGCGGTCGGTCAACTCGCCGACCTGACCCGTATCGGCAACGACGCCGGCGTCGACCAGAAAACGGTCCGCTCCTGGCTCAACGTGCTGGAGGCTTCTTTCATCCTGTTCCGCTTGCAGCCTCATCAACGAAACTTTCGCAAGCGGTTAATAAAGACACCGAAGCTCTATTTCTATGATGTTGGTTTGGCCGCTCGGCTGATCGGCATCGAGTCGGCCGCCCAAATGCGCACCCATTCGCTACGGGGCGCGCTGTTCGAGAACTGGGTCATCACCGAATTCCTGAAACGGCGCTGGAACGAGGGCAAACAATCGAACCTGTTCTTCTGGCGCAGCCACGCCGGTTTGGAGATCGATCTGGTTCTGGAGCAGGGCCAGTTGCTGGCGCCGGTCGAGATCAAGTCGGGCGCAACGGTGGCTCCGGGTTGGCTGCGGGCGCTGCGCCGCTGGCGCGAGCTGGCGGGGGACGCCGCCGGGCGGCCGGTCATCGTGTATGGCGGCGATCAGGCGCAGCAGCGCACCGATGCCGACATCGTTCCCTGGCGGCAGTTGTCGCAGTGACGGGTCCGCAGAGGAATACGATGGCGGGTCAGCGTCAGCTCTTGCCGGTGCCTGCTTCTTCGCGGTAGAGCCCGAGTATCTCCAGGAGAGGGCGGTCCGTGGCGGAGAAGAGGATGGCGGGTTCTTCGTCGGAGCTGTTTCGGTGTCGGTGCCAGCTCCAGTTTGGAACTACCACGAAGTCTCCCTGCTCCCACGCCACCTCCGTACCTTCCACGTCGATGACGCCCGAGCCGCGGAAGCCATGATACAGGTGGTTGGCGGTGTGCCGGTGCAGCGATGTCTGCTCTCCCGGGTCGAGCATCTGGATCCAGCACGAGAACGTGGGAAATGTCGGTCCCCCGGTGGCCGGGTCCCGGTATTCGAGGCAGCGCCCGTCGTAGGGACTCTTGTCTGCCGCGAGCATTTCGTTCAAGGCCGGTAGGGTTTCCCGCCACTTGTAAACGAAACCCTTGGGGCTTCTGCCGGGAGGTGAGAGGCTGCCGGGATTGCGAACGGTGGTGTCCGTGGCGCTGTTGAAGAGCCTGACGTCCTCGGCCGGGTGCGGCTCCTGGAACATCGTGCGCAGGTGGGCCATCAGGCCGACGTCGAGCGCGTCGATCCAGACCGCATCCCGGTCGGATTCGTTGACGTGGTTGTGCCAGCTCCAGTTCGGTTGAACCACGAGGTCGCCGACTTCCATGACGCACTTCTCGCCGTCGGTGATGGTGTAGCTGTCCTCCCCGCCTTCGAGGATGAAACGGATGGCCGCCGCGGTGTGCCGGTGGGCGTACACCGCCTCGCCGGCCTTGACCAGTTGCACCGCCATGACCAGCGTGTTGCTGGTCCCGCGCCCGATGTCGGGATGGATCAGCGTGATGGCCCTGCGGGAGCCCTTGAAATTCGTCGGCACGAGCCTTGCGGCCGCGTCCAGCCCCTCCCGGATCTTCGACCACTTCCACAGCCTGGGAGCGCCGAAAGGTCGCGGCTCGACGATGTGCCTGTCTTCGCCGACCCACAATCCCTGCATGGACTCGCGCTCGAGCAGGTCGTCGAGGGTCCTCAGGTCGGTAATCCGCTCGCTGTTCGTCACTCCGTTGCTCCAGGGACGGGATCCGCGCCGCTCACTGCAACTGCGGCATCACCTCCTTGTGGAAGAGGTCGAGCGACGCGAGGACCTTGCTGTGGGGCAGGTTGCCGATATGGAACATGCCCATGAAGTGTTCGGCGCCTACGAGACGCATCTGCTCGTTGAGTCTTCGGGCCACCGTGTCCGGGCTCCCGGCGATGATATAGCCGACCCGGTCCAGGTCTTCCCAGCTCAGCAGCGAGAAGTCGTGCCGCCGGCGGTTCTCTTCACGGAAGTAGTTGAACGACTTCTCGGTGTAGAGGGCTTCCCTCACGCGGGCGCCTTCGGGGGTGGCCGTCTGCTTGAATCCTCGATTGAGTAGCGTGAAGAAGTAGCGCAATGCCGGTTCGGCTGTTTCGCGTGCCTTCTCGTCCGTTTCACCAACGTGGATATGACGGCACAGAATGAACTGCCCGGGGCCGGCTTCCCAACCCTCATCCTCGGCGACCTTGCGGTAGTAGTCGAAGGTATCCTCGATCTGGCTGGCGGTCTGGTACACCTGCGCGATGGGGATACGGCGCCGTGCACACCATTCGACGGATTCGGCGCTGCGGGCGGCGACCCATACGGGCGGGTGGGGCTGCTGGACGGGCCGCGGCCAGGTGGCGCAGTTTTCGAGGTGGAAGAACCTGCCGTGGTAGCTCCAGATGGGCTCGGTCCACGCCCTCATGATCAGCTCGAAAGCCTCTTCGAAACGCCCGCGCGACTCGCTCGGGTCGACGTTGTACCAGAGGTATTCCGGCGGTATGCCGCGCACGAAGCCCGCGATCAGGCGGCCTCCCGACATGCAGTCGACCATGGCGTACTCCTCCGCAACCCGCACCGGGTGGTGCCGTAGCGGCAGGACGTTGCCGAGCACGCCGATCTTGATCCGGCTGGTCCTCTGGCTGAGCGCCGCGGCAACGAGGTTGGGCGACGGCATGGTGCCGTAGGCGCTGTAGTGGTGCTCGTTGAACAGCACGCCTTCGAAGCCGAGTTGCTCGCAGTGTTCCATCTCGTAGAAGTGCTCTTCGTAGTTGCGACAGCCCTCCATTGGATCGAACAGGTTGCTGGGCAAGGGGGTGCCCGGAATGTCCATGGGCACATGCGGATACGCGAGAAGGTCGAAGTTGTATATCTTCATGGCTTCGTTCCGAAGCGGCGGCGTGAGCTACGCGTAGCTCTCGTAGATGCTTTCGAACTTGCCCAGTTTCAGGCGCACGGTATGCTGCGCGGCCTCGCGCACCAACTGCTGTTCCCGTGGCGTCTCGGCCATGCGGGCGATGACTTCCGAGGCCTGCGCCGTGTGTTCCTGGTCCGCTACCATGTGAACCGTAAAGAACTCGCACGCATGGTCTCCAAGGCCGTAGTGCTTCCGAGCATGGATGTTGAACTCTTCCGAGTATCGGCGCACCATGCTCTCGTCGACCAGGGCTCCGACCCGATTCTCCGCGGGGGAACCCAGCAGCATGCCGTGGATCATTCGGCTGGTGTGTATCAGGCACCCGAAGACCGGCGTGGCGCCGGCGAAGTCCTCTTCGCCGAGCCCCAGCGCAAGCCCGAAGCGCTTGGCCAGGTCCGGGTGGGTCCGTTCCTCTTCGAACTGGTAGGAGAAGTGGTTGAACAGTCGGCTGTCATGGGCGTTCTTGACCATGCACAGGGCAAAGCCCTTCAACAGCACGACGTTGTGCAGATAGTGTTGCAGCGACCAACCCTGGAGCCGCCGCACCGAGAGTTTCCCTTCTCGAAGTTCGGAAAAGTAGCGGCTCTCCATCAGGCGCTGGATCCCGGGCTCGATGATCTCGTTCACGATGGAGTCGACGAAGACTTCGTTGGCCATGGCTCCCCTTTATTTCGAATGCTTCGGGCGTGTCAAACAGAAGCGAGTGCCGGCTCCCGGCCAAGCGCCGGAGGGCGGCCGACCGCGTCCACTTTCGGTTGACAATGGTTCTGACCCCATCGTAGTGTCCTGAAACTCAAAGGGTTCCGTGTGTTCCGAACACGTGCCAAGGGAGGTGTTCATGAACGGCCAAACCGTAGCACCAACCAGAGCAGCACTGCTCGGTCTCATCGCCGTCCTGTGCCTGTGGATCAACCCCGTGACGCCAGCACATGGGGCCTCCCCATTCTACGAAGGCAAGACCATCAAGATCATCGTCGGGGTCAGCCCCGGCGGCGGGTTCGATACCTTTGCGCGTCTCTTGGCCCGGCACCTCCCGCTGCACATGCCCGGCAAGCCCAGAATCGTCGTGCAAAATCTGCCCGGCGCGGGAAGCCTGATCGCCGCCAACCGCGTCTACGCGGAACAACCGGGAGACGGGCTTACCATCGTCAACTTCGCCGCCGGAGTCGTCCTGCAGGCATTGATGGAAGATCCCGCGGCCAAGTTCGACCCCAGGAAGTACATGTGGTTGGGTGATCCCTCCCTTCCGGCCCTGCCGAGAGTGCTATGGGTCCGCGGCGATCTGCCGATCCGTACGCTCGCGGACTTGAACACGAGGAAGGAACCGTTGGCCGTGGGCGCGACCGGCGTGGGTCAGTCGGCGGCCATCATGGGCGAGTTCGAGCGCGCTCTCGGCCTCAACGTCAAGGTCGTCACCGGTTACAAGGGCTCCACCGGGATCCTGGCGGCGCTGGAACGGAAGGAACTGGAGGGGATGAACCTCTCCCTCCATTTCGTTCAGGACCGTTACGGGCATTTCATCGAGAACGGCACCATCCGGCCGTTCCTGGCCATCGGAACAGGTCCGGGAGCGGAAGCGCCTCCGGGCGTAGCCACGTTGAAGGACTTGACGCTCAACTCCAAACAGCGGAAGCTGGCCGATTTCCTGATCCATGGCTGGAGCATTCTACGCCTGTACGCGGTTCCTCCGGGAACCCCGCCGGACCGGTTCGCGGTTCTGCAAGAAGCCTTTCTCAAGGCGTTGCACAGTCCCGAGTTCGTCAGCAAAGCCAAGCGCTCGGGCATTCGAGTCGCCCCGCGCTCGGGAAAGGACGTCTCGCGGATCATAGGGGAAATGGCCGCCGCCCCGCCGGAGATCGTGGACCAATACAGGCGGTTCCTCGGCCAGAAATAGCAAGGGCCGATCCGACGGCCGCCACGACCGCGGTAAAGACTCCTCTTCCCTGGACACGGCGGTCCCGATTGCCCGTGGGGCCGGATGCTTGGTTGACGGTGACCCCGGCGGTTGTTATCACTTCCCGCATCAAATCCGTACCGGAAACTTCCGCACAGGGGTTGCTCATGGACAGTCACGAATTCGCCAAGAAGGTGCAGAAGCGCGTCGCCGAGTTCTGCAAGGGGCTGGACGACAACCTGCCCGCCTACAGCTACATTCCGCTCACCACCGACGAGATGCGCATCAAGGTGATGCAGAGCCGGCTCTTCAACGAGGTGCGCGCGGCGGAGGTTTTCGGCTCATGGCTCAAGACCACTCCGGAACTCGAGGTCAAGGCCATTCTGGCGGAAGCCATCTACGAGGAGTTCGTCCACGCGGAGTATCTTTCGGAGGCATTGAAGAGCAAGGGGGCGGTCCCTTACGACTACAAGCCGGTACCCGCGCAGATGGCGATGTTCAACGGTTTCGAGGCACTGACCACGACCTGTGAGCGCATCGCCGCTTTTCCGTTCGCCGGCGAAGGCGTCGCCGACTACCTCATCGGCAAGAGCCTGGAGGCCGGCACCGTGCCCGAATGGGTCACCGGCCCCTACCAGAAGATCCACGACGACGAGGAAGAGCACGGTAACTATCCCTTCGAGCTGCTCGTCAAGTACGCCACCAGCCCCGAGACGCAGGACCGCGTCGTCCGCGCCGTGGAGATGAGCCTCATGCTCCGGCGCCAGTACTTCGACAACCTCGATCGCTGGGTGTACCAGGATAGCTGGTCGTAGACGATTCGCCCCTCACCCCAACCCTCTCCCAGAGGGAGAGGGGGGAAGATTTACCCTCTCCCAAGGGAGGGCCAAGTCTTCCCCTCTCCCTCTGGGAGAGGGTGGCCGGAGGTCGGGTGAGGGCCTAAGGCAGGAGCAGCCCCGATTTCAGCAGCGCCCCGCGGATCCGCTCCCGCTCGTCGTCGCCAATACGCCTGAGGGGTGGGCGCACCACGGCCTTGTCGATCCTTCCCAGCAGCGCCAGCGCTTCCTTCATGCGGTTGTGCATGTCCACGAAGGGCGGCGCGTAGAATACCTTCACAAGCGGATCCAGGCGGTCGTTGAGCCGGCGGCCGGCTTCCAGGTCTCCTGCCTGCACCGCCCGGAAGAGTTCGGCGTGCAGATCGGCGGTGACGCTTCCCATGCCCGAGATGGAGCCGTCGGCGCCCAGTACGTAGCTCCCGAACAGCGACATGGTGTAGCTGCTCAGCATCGCCACGGACCGGCCGGTGCCGCGCAGGGCGCGCAGGTTGGCCTCCAGCGCCACCATGTCGTTGCTCCAGTCCTTGACCCCCACCACGTGGTCGATCTCCGCGAGCCGCGCCAGGGTGTCGGGGTCGTAGCCGATGCCGCTTGCCGGCGGGTACTCGAACACGATCAACGGCAGG
This sequence comes from uncultured Binatia bacterium (SeqCode), assembly GCA_965204505.1. GTDB lineage: Bacteria > Desulfobacterota > Binatia > UBA9968 > JAJDTQ01 > JAJDTQ01. Next base: position 83,459 of record CBDBFB010000003.1, on the reverse strand, counting down.
TCGGTGGCCTCGGCGATGGTTTCGAAATGGACAACTGCCATCTCGGGCCGGAGGCGGGTGCCCCACATGAAGAGCGTCGGCGGAAAGATCAGGAGCCCGGCCGCGCCCTCGGCCTTGGCGTCTTTGGCAAGCTCCGCGGCTTCCAGGGTGTTGTCGGTGTAGATGCCGGAGATGAGGTCCACCCGGTCGCCGACCTCGTCGGCGGCCAGGGCCAGCGCCCGGCGCCGCTCCTCGCGATCCAGCGACGACACCTCGCCCGCATGCCCGTTGCAGACGATGGCGTCGACGCCGTCCACCGCGGCCAGCCACGAGAGATGTTTCCGGTAGTTGACCTCGTCGAAAGACAGATCCTCGTTGAAGGGCAGCAGGTTGGCCGGGATGGCGCCGCTGAAGCGGAGAGTGCTGTTCATGGTTCACCTCCTACGCCGTCACTATAGATTGCCGGAGACTTGCCGACAAGGAATATAGGACCTCCGAAGAGGGGAGGGAACGCGCGATGACCCGGTTACAGCTATTGACTAATGGCAATAATTTACATTATATTCGCCATATGGCGAAAGCCGTTCCTCTGTCGCTCCACGCGCAGGCTGCTTGGCCGGAGATTAGCGACCGTGAGACCACGGCCATGCTGCGCGCCTTCTTCAATTTGCTGGAGCGGTGGCAGCTCAACGACCGCCAGGGGCGGACTCTGTTGGGCGATCCAGCGGCCCGGACCTACGCGCGTTGGAAGGTCGGGCAGGTGGAGGCGTCGCGCATCTCGCGAGACACTCGCGAGCGTCTGTCCATGCTGATGGGCATTCACAAAAGTCTCCGCCATCTGTTCCGCGATCCGTCGCGGGGCTACGACTGGCTGCGCAAGCCCAACCGTGCGTTCGGCGGCACGTCGGTGCTGGATCGGCTGCTGGCAGGTTCCATCCCGGACTTGGCGGCGGTCCGGGTCTACCTCGACGCGGAGCGCGACGGTTGGTGACCCCGCGCCGGAGCCGGGTTCGTTGGCGCCGCGCGTATCGCCTCGTCCGCTCCATCTATCCGCCGGTGAACCTGTTCGAGGACATCGCCGATCCGGCCGACTGGGAACTGCTCGTCCACGCGGAGGCCAAGACCGATCCACGGGTGAGAGACGATGCCGGCGTTATCCGTATGGTGCCGGCCGCGCGTCGAGTGTCCGGCCCGGGCGCCGGTTGGGTGATGGGATCATTCTGCCACGTCTCGAAAGACCGGGCGAGCCGTTTCAGCGATGGCGGCTACGGGGTCTACTACGCAGGCAACCGTTTCGAGGTGGCGTTGGCGGAGACGGTGTACCACTTCGAGCGCTTTATGGCCGCGACGGACGAAGAACCGGCCACCGCGGACTACCGCGAGTTGGTCGGCCCCGTCGACGCGGAACTCCACGACCTGCGCGGCGCGGAAGTCTTCCGGGCAGCCCTCGACCCCCGCGACTACACCGCCGGACAGGCGTTGGCGGCGGAATTGCGCGAAAACCACGCGAGCGACGGCATCGTCTATCCGAGCGTCCGCCACCGTGGTGGCGAGGCCGTGGCCGCGTTCTGGCCGGACGTTGTCGGGATACCGGTCCCGGTCCGGCATCTCTGCTACCGCTGGGACGGCCGCCGGGTGGACGCATGGCTCGTGTACGGTGAAGAGGACTGGCGGCCGTTACAATGTATATGGGACGATCACGAAGTTTGGTTTTAGGAAGAGCGGATTTCAGTTTCAAGGGGGATCGGGTTTCGGTTCTTTGCTTCCTGGTCAGATAGGATCCGTGTTGGGTTCGGTTGGAAGCAGTGAAGTTGAGACAGAGATGGCCGTGGATATCAAGATCACGGATGTCATTACAGGAAATATCGTGGTGGCAGAGACGGTGGAATCATCCGTGAAGCAGGGAGGGTCTTTTACCATAGGGGGAATCAGACAGGCTTCGGCTAGTGCGGACCCTTTTGCTGATGTTCAACGGGTGGTGGCGTCTCGGATAGCTGAGGCTCTTGTGACTTCTCGAATCCCGATCAAGGTTATCGCGGTCCAGAAGGATGGGACTTTGATTTTGAATTATGGGAACGTCTTTTTCGGGCCGGGAGATCAGTTGGCGGTGTATGACGTGGGGGAGGTTTTTGTGGACCCGGATACGGGGGAAAGGCTTGGAGCGGAGGAGACGGAGTTAGGCGTGGTGGAAATCACAAGGTCGCAGGCCAAATTTTCCAGGGCCAAGGTTGTTGGAAAGGCTTTCGAGGTTGAAAAGGGGAGTGTTCTCAAGCGGGTTGTAGTGGAAAAGCAGGAAAGTGATGACAGGGAGCGATCGGGTGCGGAGTGGGAAGATCCGAATCAGAATGAGTGACTGGGGAGGCTATCAAGTCAAGTATATAATTCCCGAACTTTTCCGTCCTACACCGTGTTACACGCTGCGTCGCTGTCTTACAAACCACTTACAAGGCGCTTACAAAGCACTTACAGCAGCCCGGACCGGGTCATGGTCGCCGCCGGACCGCCTGACGGCGAAGCGGACGCGGACGGCAACCGGAATGCACGGTGATGTCGGCGCTGGCCAGGACATTCGGGTCGATGCCCGTGCGAAGCGCGGTGACAACGGTGGCCTGCACAGGCGCCGGCACGAGCACTGTCGGCCGTGCGCCGACCCAGACTGAAGCGTCGGCAGCGGCGCATTGCACCCTGCCAACGAAACTGCGGAACGGAGTGACACGAAGCAGACGCACCGGGCGAGTCAAGAGTGAAGCGCGGCCTGTCATTGCTTGCAACGCAAGCATAGTGTAGAGTGGAGTCCGGACTGAACAGAGGTCATGGCCATGGCAAGCATCACGATCCGCAATCTTGATGACGACGTGAGAGCCCGCCTTCGGACGCGGGCGGCGGGCAACGGACGGTCGATGGAAGAGGAAGTGCGGCTGATCCTGCGCGATGCGGTCGGGGGGGAACCGGAACCGGAGAACCTGGCCGACTTCATCCGCGAGTGCTTTGCGCCCTACGGCGGCGTGGAGCTCGAACTGCCGCCGCGCGGACCGATGCGCGAGCCGCCGAGTTTTGATTGAGGCGGCGGAGATGGTGGTGCTCGACACGAACGTGTTGTCCGAGTTGATGCGCCCGGCGGCTGATCGAGTGATCGCCGCCTGGTTCGCGGACCGGGCGACATCGAGCCTCTACCTCACGGCGGTCAGCGAGGCGGAGTTGCGTTTCGGCATAGCAATCATGCCGTCGGGCAGGCGCCGGGATGGATTGGCGGCAGGACTGGAGCGGATGCTCCGGACCGGCTTCGCCAACCGTATCCTTCCCTTCGACAGCCGCGCGGCGCACGCATACGCGGAGATCGCCGCGGTGCGTCGCCGCATGGGCCGGCGGATCCCGGAAGCGGATTGCCAGATCGCCGCCATCGCCCGCTCGCACGGCATGGCGGTGGCGACGCGGAACGTTAGCGATTTCTCGGACACCGGAATCGAAGTGATCGACCCATGGGTTGGCGCCTGACCGCTTCGCCGAAGGGGATGCGGCACCCACGCAACACGCCCCGGTCATCGGCACGGTACGAGCCTCCGGCAGCGTGCTCCGCCGACGGCATGGAGGGGTTGGCCACCGTGCCCCGGAGCTCTCGGGGGTCGCGCCCGGCCGCATTGTCCGACCATTTGCGGGAGCGGTGCTGCCTTGCGCCCCTCCGGCAATTCCGCTAGTCGTCAGTTCCTGCCGGACGCAACACGGTCAAGGCGTCCATCCACCCGGAACGTCCATGCTTCGACTCTACGACAACCATCTCTCCGGCAACGGCTACAAGCCGCGGTTGCTGCTCGCCCATCTGGGCCGGACTTACGAACGCGTCGAGGTGGATATCCTGACCGGCGAAACCCGCACACCCGAATTCCTCGCCATCAATCCCAACGGACGCGTCCCGGTGCTGGAATTGGAGGGCGGCACCTTCGTTGCGGAATCCAACGCAATCCTGTTCTTTCTTGCGGAAGGCTCGCGTTTCCTGCCATCCGGCCGGCTCCCCCGCGCCCTCTGCCTGCAGTGGATGTTCTTCGAACAGTACAGTCACGAGCCCTGCATCGCGGTGGCGCGCCACTGGATTCAACACGTGGAGATGACCGAGGCGCGACGCGCCCAACTCCCGGCCAAGCAGGAGGGTGGGCGGGCCGCGCTGGCCGTCATGGAACGGCACCTCGGCGCGGCGGACTGGTTCGGGGGCGACGGCATGAGCATCGCCGACATCGCCCTCTACGCCTACACCCACGTGGCGGACGAAGGCGGGTTCGACCTGGCGGACTATCCGGCGGTCAACGCCTGGCTTGCTCGCGTCGCGGCGCAACCCGGCCACGTTCCGATGAATCCAGCGCCCACGGGTGTCGTGGAACCGGCCGATTCCTGAATCGGTCCGGCGCTACCGGGAAAAACAAGGAGACAAGTCGATGGCGCAACTCGAAGCGCGGCCAGGAGGGCGGCGCCGCTTACGTCGCGCGGGACCTTCACGCCACCAACACCTCGTCCCTCACGAAGTGCAACCGAATCAGGCGCGGTCGGGCCGTATCCTCGTCGAAATAACAGTCCACCGCTTCCCTGACATTACGGCGGAGTTCATCCAGGGTGTCGCCCTGCGTGTGGATGCCGAAACCCAAGGCACTGGCTGAGTATCCTCCGTCCAGTTCGTCTTCGCTTACTTCGAAAATGATCTCTGTTCCCGACATCGCTCACTCCGGTTTATTCCGCCCTCCTACCTGTGGGACTCGACGGGAATCGCCTGGCAGTGGGCCAAGGTTCATGGGGTGCACGAACATCCGTGGACATACTGTCCGTCCCGGCATATCCTGTCAAACGTGACATACCCCGGTGGCATGCGGCGGCGGATGCAGTTGCCGAACTCGATGAGAGGTCGGTCAGGTTCGGTGGCGACAGAGGCGCGTGTAGCCGAACCAGCCCAGTGCGTCTTCCAAAAAATGGCCTTGAGGACCGCGATTCCGCGCCATCAAGGGACACGGTTGCGCCGGGTTATGAGCCTCGGTATCGGTGTTGAAATAGTGTTGAATCGACGAGTTCGCGCTGAATCTCCCGGTTCCTGCCAGCGTCCCTCAGTGCGTGTCGAATATCTCCTGGTACCGCGCAATCGCCGCCACCGACGCCTCGCGTTCCCGCGCCGTCGGGTTGCGTGGGTCGCGGGCCTTGGGGAGACGCCCCAGGCGCAGCATGGCGGCGCGCAGCAGCACGCGGGCCTTGGTTGCGTCCAGGTTGCTGCCTTCGATGGTGAGGTCGTTGGGGTTGGGGGGGAGGGCGCCTTCCGGGTCGCCCCGGCTCACCCGCACCACCGGCATGCCGTTGCATGCGGCAATGGCGAGTGCCGCCATCTGGCTGTGGAGCGCGGAGCCGGTGCCGGCCGCTCCCTCCAGCACGAACCCGTGGAAACGCGGCGCGCCGGGCTCCGCGGACGCTTCCTGCGCCAGCCCGCGCTCGATGCGCGCCATGATGTCCACCTCCACCTCCGGGTCCGCGGTGTCTTCCTCGGCCATGTAGTGGCCGTATTTCACGACGTGCACTGGCGCGATGACGTCGCCACGTAGCGAGCCGTCGTCGTCCTTGATACGGATGCTCACCGTCTCGGGGTCATCGCCGTATTCCTGGAAAGTGACCTCGGCGGGTAGGTCCTTCACCGCAAGCGCGGATGCGCCCGTGGTCCGGTACGCGGGACGGTACCAAACGCGCACCTCGTGGCCGGCGCTTCCGAGCACCCCGCCGTGTCCGCCGGTGGCGCGGTAGCCGCCCGGACGCGCGTCGCCCTTCTTGAACGCGCGCGCCGCGAATATCTGCTCGTCCACGATGCCCACCGCGCCCAGCCCGGTGCCGAGCCCGGAAGCGATATAGCGCGTGGCGTCCACGATGTTGCGGTCGCCGTCGTTGGCGAGGGTCCCGTGGGGACGCTGTGACGAGATGCCCACGAAGGGCAGGTCGGTGTCCAGCACCAGGCTCAACCAGTAGAGCGTCTCCTCCACGTGCGGGCTGCCTTCCAGCCAGATGAAGCCGTCGTAGCGCCCCGAGTCGATGGTCTGCTGGACGACGTTGAATGCGCGGGCCATGGCCGCGTTGGGCGGGAACTTGCCGAGGGGCCTGGGGCTGTATGGGAAGAAGTCGCGCCCGGCCACCTCCCCCTGCTTCATGTAGCCCGACGGAGGGAGCACGCGCACGAAGTCGAACTCCGCAAGCCTGTCCAGCTCGCTCGCCGCGCCGTCGTGGCCGCGCCCGCCCAGCCCGCGGTCGATCTCCTCGAACAGCCGCGAGGCATCGGGGAAGTACGACTGTCTACCGCCGTAGCCGATGCTCGCGTCGCGCTGGTCGCCGTCCTCGAACGGCGTGCCGACCCCGGAGCCGTCGGCGCGGCGCGCCATGTAGGGCAGGGGATATGCGCCGTCCTCGGGGTGCAGCTCCACTTCGTAGTAGGGCTTCCCGTCGTCGTGGTAGACCTCGGCGGCGTCGGATTCCAGCGGGTGCGCGCTGAACTTCTCGATACGCACCCGCACGGGCTCGTGCAGGCGCTGCGGAACCAGGTGGTCGAACCGCCCGTCGAGCTGCCGCTCCCCCGCTGCACGCGCCTTGTTGCTCGTGACGAGCGGCGGTGTGTTGGCGATGGTGGCGCGCGGTCCCGAGAATACGGCTATGCGTGGTTTGGACATGGGTCTCTCCTGTGTGCTGGCGGAGGCGGCGGTCCCGGGGGACCCTCACCCCAGCCCTCTCCCGGGGGGAGAGGGGGACTATGGCCGCTACGCGGAAATTACAATTTCACCCGCCCCTCGGCCCACGCCCGGATCAAATGGTGGGCGATGGCCACGGGGTCGGGCAGCTTGAGGTTGGGGTTCTCGCCTGCCAGGGAGGACAGCACTTCTTCCCGCGAGAACCAGCGCACGTCGGTCATCTCTTCGTCGTCCTTGACGATGTCCGTGGTCAGCGCCTTGCCGTGGCAGCCGATCATGAGGGAGAAGGGGAACGGCCAGGGCTGGGAGGAGTGGTAGCGCACCTCGCCCACGGTGATACCGGATTCCTCCTTGACCTCCCGGCGCACCGCTTCCTCGATGCACTCGGCCTGGTCGATGAAGCCCGCCAGGGCGGAGTAGCGCCCGGAGCGGGCGAGCCGGCCGCGGGACTGGCCCAGCAGGGCGCGCTCGCCGTCGGTGACGACCATGATCGCCACCGGGTCGGTGCGGGGAAAGTGCTCGGTGTTGCAGTTCGTGCACCTGCGCAACTGGCCGCCGCGCCCCTGCTCGGTGGGGGCGCCGCAGACGCCGCAGAAGCGGTGCCGGCGATGCCAGTCCACCTGCGACTTGCCATGGGCCAGGATGCCCACGTCCTCCGGCTTGAGTTGGGCGGCAGCAGCTCGGGCCTCGACGAAGCTCCATGGCTCCTCCAGGTTCAGCTCGCGCAGCGGCTCGGAGACGGCGGAGACGTCCACCGCGAAGTGGGCGGTGCCGTCCATGAGCCCCAGAAAGACCGGCGGGCCGTCGAGCCCCAGCCTTTCGATGTCGGCGGGCTTCAACCATCCGAGTCGGGCCTGGTCCCCGTCCCGCAGCAGGATGTCGAGCTGCCACAGCGGCAGGAAGCGGGAACGGGGGTCCCGGGCCGCCTCCCTGAGCCAATCCTCGTCCCGGCGCTGCACGTCGCCCCGGTCGAGCGGATTGCCGGAAAAGACGTGTGTGGTCATGCGCGTGTCTCCAGCGTCACCAGAGTCGCTAGTGTCGTGTCCCACGTAAATGTTGACAAAGATGCGCAGGATTTTTCGTTGTCGGCAAGGCGGGATGACGAGCAGTGGCCATTACCACGCGAGGAAGAGCAACGCAGCCGACGACGAAAAAGACCAGCAGATTTGTCTACATTTACGTGGGACACGACACTAGGAACCCGTATCGGCCGGCAGTGGGATGCGGACGCGGACGGGTTCGAAACCCGTCCCTGCGACTTCGTTTCCTGCGGCGCGGGCTCTCGATATCAGACCAGCCCCCAGGTGCGCCTCAGCCACCATTCCGCCCCCAGCAGCAGCACCGCGAAAGTGAACAGCAGGGGCTCGTTCCAGAGCGCTACCCGGCTCCGCGCGACGATGCTCGACGGCGCCGCCCGCTCCATCAACTGCTCGAACTCCGACCAGTGGGCGTCGGTCAGCGAGGCGGCGGGAGCGAACATCCCCTGGCTGCGCTCCGCCACCGCCGCCAGCAGCTCCGGCCGCGGCCGTCCGTCGTCGTTCTCCTCCGAAGGAAGGGCCACGAGGAAATTGGCGGCCGATTTGCCCAGGGGCTTTCCCGACGAGGACGCCTGGACCTCGATGCGGTGGGAGCCTTCCAGGCGCGGAGTGAACTCGGAACGGTACTCGCCCGGTTGATCCGTAGCCGATGCCTCAAGCGGCGAACGTTCGCCTTCCGGTCCGGTGACCGCCACCTGGAGGTTCGGTTCGCTGGCCGGGCCGTGGTCGTCCTTCAGGACGCGGATGCGGAACTCGATGGGTTCTCCCGGCCGCCGGGAGCCTCCCACCGCCAGGATCTGCACCTGGTCGAAGGCGGGCTCCCGCGCCAGCCAGCGCACGCCGTTGCGGACGAGCTTGAGATGGATCTGCGGGTTCTGGTTGCGGCCCACGGCGTCGAAGTTCCAGCGCCAGAGGTCGTCGCTGGCGAACGCAAGCGTCCGCCCCTGGTGGTACCGCCCCACCGTCAGCAGCGGCGCCTGACGTCCGTCCGCCCGCGCCGAAAGCAACACTTCACCGTTGGGCCGCGCCACCTCGTTGAGGGTGGTCAGGGGCGGCAGCGCCCGCCAGGCTTCCTCGTTGGCCGCGGGGTCGGCGAGCACCCGTGTCAGCGGGTGCGCCTTGCCCGCCGGGGTCAACGCGGCGCGCGCGGCAACGCCGGTGCGGAAGGCTCCGCGCCCGTCGAGCTTCACGGGCAGCACCGGGGCCAGCGCGGTCTGGTCGTATCCGCCGCGGTCGAAGGCGCGCGCGCCGCCGGTCATCGCGAGGCCGCCGCCGTCGCGGACGAAGTCCCGGATATTCTCGAAATAGAGCGGGTTGAAGTAGGTGCGGTAGGAGAAGTCGTCGAGGATCAGCACGTCGAAGTTCTTGAGCTCCTCCACGAAGATCTCGTCGATGGGAAAGGGAATCAGGCTCAGCTCGTTCTCGCGCACGTCCACCACGTCGCTGGGGGTGCGCAGGAAGACGAACGACACCAGCTCCAGGAACGGGTCCTGCTTGAGTGCGAAGCGCAGGAACCGGTAGTTCCACGAAGGGGAACCCGACAGGGTCAACACCCGGATCTTGTCCCGCCGTACCTCCATCCGGAACGCCTTGCGGTTGTTGCCGGCGATGCTTTCGCCGGCCTGCTCGGGCAGCGTCAGGGTGAAGGCGTGGGCGCCCAGCTCCCGGGGCGTGTAGTTGAGCGTGACGCGGTTCTCGTAGACGTCCCGGTCGATGGTGATGGGGTGCGTGGAGATGAGATTGCGGCCGAGGTTGAAGTAGAGCGGCACCTGGGCGCCCGCCAGGCCGTAAGCCTGAATCGTGAAGTCGATGGTGGCGGCGCGGCCTCGAAAGGCCAGCTCGGGGGTGCGCAGGCCGGCGATGCGAAGGTCCTTGAAGCCCTCCGCCTGCCCCACCGACACCGCGAAGACCGGGCTGGGGTGCCCTTGGAAATCGTCGAGGGCATCGGCCGGGTTGACGATGCCGTCGGACACGACGACGACCCCGGCGGCGTCCGGCTCGCTTTCCGCCACGTGCCCGAGGGCGTCGAACAGCCGGCTGGCATCGCCCGCCGGCACCACGCCCGCAAGCCCGTCGAAGTCCCGCGGAGCGGTTTCGCGGTCGAACGAGTAGAGCTTGAGATCGTACTTCCCGGCCAGCCCGCGGGTCAGACCGGCGGCGGCGAGGGCTTCCCTGGCGGAGTCGATCCGGCTGACGCCGCCCGCGCCGGAGGGGAGGCCCATGCTCTCGGAGGTATCCAGCAGCACCACCAGCGGACGCCGCAACGAAGTGGGGTCCTCCACGGTGCGCACGGGGCCCAGGAGAAACAGCAGCAGCAGGGCGTAGACCACGCCGCGCAGGAGCGTCAGCAGCGAGGCCCTGCGGAGCCCCAGGCTCCGGTGAAGGAAGCGGAACTGGTTCACCAGGAAAACCGCGGCCGCCAGCGCCAGGCCCGCCGCCAGCCACGGCGGCAGCCCTCCGCCGAACACGATGTCCGAGATCGCTTGCATGTCGTCCTACTGCGTGAGCCGCTGGCGGATGAACGGCACGTGGATCAGGTCCTGCTTGTAGTTGCCGGTCATGGCATAGAGGATCACGTTGATGCCGAGATGGAAGGCGTCGCGCCGCTGCTCTTCGCCGTTGGGGACGCACGGATGGCTCCAGCGTCCCAGGCCGTCCCGTTCCCAGGCACCCGCCAGGTCGTTGTGGCAATACACCACCGGCGTGGTCTCGCCGAGCTGGATGCCCTCGAGGAAGGAGCTGGTGGCCACCCTGCCGCCGATCCGGCGGAGCAGGTAGTAGCTTCGCAGGAGCGCGTGGGTGAGCGAGACCTTGCGCATCTCGCGCCCGGGCAGCACCCGCTGGATCTCCGCGCGGAAGCGCCGGTCGAAGCCGTAGCCGAGCTGGCCCAGGGTGTTGTCGGCCAGCAGGAACCCGCCGAACGAAAGGAAACGCCTCAGGTTCAGCACCTCTTCCTCGGAGAACGGCTGGAAGTCGTACTTGCCGGCCATGTAGAGGAAGGGGAACGAGAACAGCTCGGGATCGGTCAACCTCACGACCCGGCGCTCCAGGGCCGCCGTCACGCTGGTCCGCCGCATGAGCTCTTCCATCAACGGGGTCACGGCCCGCGGCCGCGGGTCCCAGTCGCCGCCGCGGTAGCGCACCTGGGCGAAGACGAACTGGATGCGTTGCGGGGTTTCCGCGGCCGGGAGCGCCGCGGGCAGGTTCCAGACGGCCGCGGCCGCGGTTCCCAGCAGGCTCCGCAGGAAACTTCGTCTGTTCATGGCTCCATCGCCCCTAGGGTCGCGCCCTCACCCCGACCCTCTCCCAGAGGGAGAGGGGGTCTATTGGCTCTGGCCCCCCTCTCCCTCTGGGAGAGGGTCGGGGTGAGGGCCTGCGGGCGGGTTTCAAACCCGCCTGTCTCTAGTTTGACACCGACACGCTAGCATGCGTTGTCATCGCCAATAGTCACATAACTCATCGGTTTCACGATGAAAAACATACTGCCAAAGCAAGCCGGCGGTGTGCTCCAGTGCGCCTCGTTTTCTTCTCTTGTGTTGACTTTCGGGTTGACTGTTGGCATGATGCCCCGATGGAAACACGACACGTCTCCGCAAAGAACACCGCCAGGGTCAGGCTCACCCTGACCAAGAGGACCGTAGATTCTCTCGATCCCGAAGACAACCCCTGGATCGCCTGGGACGACAAGCTTGTGGGCTTCGGTGTGCGCGTGCATCCCTCGGGCGCAAAGGCTTACCTTGTAAACTACCGCGCGGGCGACGGCGGGCGCAAGGCGCCCAACAAGCGGGTGGTGGTGGGCCGCGCCGGGCGTATGACGCCGGACCAGGCAAGGCGGCGGGCGCAGGAGCTTCTGGGGCGCGCAGCCTCGGGCGAGGACCCCGCGGGAGAGCGTGCCGAGGCGCGGGGGCTGCCGAGGCTCGGAGAGGCGTGCGAGGACTACATGAAGGCCGGCCACGGCTGGGCCGAGAGCACGGAGCGGGGCTATCGGCGGTATGCGGAGCTGTATCTCGGCGACTGGCTCTCCCGCCCCCTCGATTCCATCACTCGCCGGGACGTGGAGGGCCGCTTCCGGCTTCTCACGGAGCGGCACGGGGAGATGCCCGCCAACCAGTGTCTGTCGTTCCTGCGCTCGGTGTACCGGCGGCCGTGCGTGGACTTTGAGGGTCTTCGGAACCCCGTGGATCAATGGCTTGCGGGCGGGGGACGCTACCACCGGAAGACGAGGAAGCGGATATCGTCACCGGCGGAGGTGCTGCCGTGCTGGCGCAAGGGGATAGAGGCAGTGGTGGGGAACCCGGTGCGCCGGGACGCGTTCCTGTTCGGGCTCTACACGGGGATGCGGCGGGGAGAGATCCTGGCGCTTCGGTGGGAGCGGGTGGACCTGGACAAGGGGCTCTTCCGGGTGGAGGAGACGAAGACCGGAGTACCGCTGGAGCTGCCGGTGACGCGCCAACTCGGGGAGATTCTGGCGCGGCGGCGGACGGAGGTCAACGCGATGCCCGAGAAGCTTCACGGCTGGGCGTTCCCGTCGCGGTCAAGCGAGTCGGGGCACGTGGAGGAGCTTCAGGCGTACTACGAGGCCATCGGGCGGGCGGGCGGCGCCAAGTTCTGGTTTCACGCGCTGCGCAACTCCTTCATCACGGTGGCGGAGCGGGAACTGATGCTGCCACGGTCGTTGACGAAGCGGCTGGTGAACCACGCGCGGCCCGGCGACGTGACGGAGGGGTACGCCGCGGACTGGACGGTGGAGCAGCTTCGGGAGCCCGCGCAACGGATAGCTGACCGCATCGATGATCTTGTTGGGTCGGACGAGGCAGTGGCGCAGGCTCGCATGCAGGCAGGATGAGATGCGGCGGGCGTGAGGTTCGCTGTAACGCCGCCCCTCCGGCGCCTTCAGTGATGCGGGCGCCGCCGGGGAATATCGTAGGGTCGAGAGATGAAACCTTGGGTTCGTATTTCCGCAAACCTTTCACTCACCGCTGCTGAAGTGTGGGCGGCAGTCGCCTGGGCGTGGGGGAGCCGGTGGGAAATTCTGGAACAGACAGGCCCGCCGGAGCATGTGGCCTTCATCAGCATTTCCGACTGCTGGTCGCGCCGGGGCGCGAGGGTCCCATCAGCCCGGACCCAGGCCGAGGAGCTTCCTGGCGTTGCCGTGCGCGATCTTTTCCTTCGTGGGCCGGGGGAGGTCCAGCGAACGAAGCCAGTCCGCGCCGGCCTTGTTCCCGGCGAACGGATAGTCGACCGCGAACATCACGCGGTCCTCGCCCATCACGGACAGGAGCAGCGTCAACAGTTCCCCGCGGAAGAACGCGCTGGTGGTCATCCAGAAGTTGTCGTGGAGATACTGCTGGACGGGTTTTTTCAGCCTTCTTTTCGTGGCCTTGGCCAGATCGCCTCCGAACCGCCAGTAGTAGAAGGGAAGCCCTTCGCCCATGTGGCCGACGATGACCTGGAGGTCGGGGAACTTGTCGAAAACCCCGCTGACGATCATCCGCAGGCATTGCAGGGCCACTTCCTGGTGCCAGCCGTAGCCCGGACCGCCGAGGATCTTGCTGACCCAGGCGTCCCCCAGCCCCGAGTAGTAGAGGTCCATGATCTCCGGCGACGGAGAAGCCGGGTGGATGTAGACGGGCACTCCGAGCGCTTCGGCCCGGGCCAGCACGGGCTCGAAGGCGGCGTCGTCGAGGAACCTGCCGCCGATGGCTCCATAGGTCATGCAGCCGACCAGGCCGTCATCGCGGACGGCCCGCTCGAGCTCGTCCGCGGCTGCTTGCGGCTCGCGCATCGGCAGCGCGGCGAAGGCGCGGAAACGATCCGGCCAGGCCGGGATGACCTCCCTTGCGATCCAGGTGTTGATGGCGCGGGCGAAATCGACGCCCTCGGCGCCGGGCAGCTCCTGCGCGCCCGGCGTCATCGCCGAAAGGACCTGCATGCCGATGCCCGCCTGGTCCATGGCCGCGATGCGGCCGGCGGTCACATCGGTTATGACTTCGATGAACTTGGGATTCGGAAGCTTGATGCCGTTAAGCCTCAGAAGCTCGGGAGCCGCATAGTGTTCCTCCAACCCGATCAGGAACAGGTCGTCGTCCGCGGCCGAGGCGGCTGCCGCCGCGCTCCAGGGCAGCGTGGACCCGGCCGCTGCCGCAACGCCCAGGGCCATGGCGCGTGTCAGGAAAGCGCGCCGGCTCATGGCGCCGTCGCCAGCCCGGCCGTTGAGGCGGGTCTGCTCGTCAGTCATCGCGGATGCTCCTTTCCCGGGATTCCCGGCCGGCAGCGGCGCCGGGGGGCGCGACAACCGGCTGAAGCAATGCCTTGTTCGTTATCGAGGGATCGGGCGGGTCTTTCACGGCGGTCATCGGCGCGAGTGCCGGGAAGCCTGGGAGAAGGTGTCCGCCCGTCCTTCTCCCAGGACCTCTCGTCGACTTGCTCCTTCTCCCTCCGAGGGAAGCCGGCAGTGAGGAAACCGCTGTTGGACTACCCGCCCGGCTTGTCGAGGCGGGCTCGCGTTGCCGGCCCCTACCAGCGAACGGTTCCGCCCAGCATCACTCCGTGCTCGGGCGGCCCGCCGCCGTCCGCCGTCTCCACCCGGCGCGTGGCGTCGAGACTGAGCTCGAAGCCTGACGCCACCGAGGCGAGCCGCCAGCCCATGCGGTACTCCCGCGCGCTGTCCGACACCCCGAACCCGAGGTTCGGCGTCCCGGTGAAGCGCCCGCCCAACACCGCCATGCCGTAGCCCACCTCCGCGTCCAGCCGCCCCGACCGGGCCGCATCGCCGTCCGCCGCTCTCAGCCCCTGAGCCTCCGGCATCGCCCACAGCCGCTCCGAGCCGCCCGGGTCCGCGCCCCAGGACGGCGACCGCATCTTCGTCGACACCGCGCGCACCGTCCCGGCCCCGGGCGAGCTCTTCGTGCTCTGGGACGGCACGGGGCTGGTGGTCAAGCGCGTCGAGGCGCTCACCGCCGAAGGCGCCTTGCGCCTCGTCTCCGCCCATCCCGACTACCCGCCCTACGAGCGTAAGCGTAACGAACACCCCATCTTCCTAACCCCGAGTATGAGGGGGTAGGCTGGCCCTCCAACCAGAGGAAGGAGGGCAAGGCAATGGATGATGTCGAACGGGGTGTCGAGGAGGAGCTGGACCGGGAGGCGGCGGCGGGCGGGGATACGGAGGTTGTCCGGCCGCCGGCGACGGCTGGGGATCGGAGATGGACGGACGAGGAGAAGGCGCAGGTGGTCCGGGAGTGTTGCTGGCCTGGAGTGAAGGTGGGGGAAGTGGCGCAGCGCCACGGGTTGTCGGTCAGTCAGGTGAGCGCATGGCGAAAGCTGGCACAGCGGGGCAGGCTGACGCCGCCGGGTTCGGGGGCGGCGGGAACCTTGGCTGAGGCGCAGGCGGAGCGGAGCCAGGCAGGGATCAAGGCCGGGGTGGCGGCGCCCGGGAGCGGTCCTGCCTTCGCCGAGCTGGAGGTGGTGGAGGAGCCAACGGCGGTGGGTTCGGTGTCGATCGAGGCTCGGGGAGTGACGGTACGGCTTGAGGGGGCCATCGGCGCGGTGCGGATCGCCGAGATAGCCTCGGCGCTGCGGGGTCTGCGATGACAGCTCCGGGGTCGGGGACGCGGGTGGTGGTGGCGACGAGGCCTGTGGACTTCCGCAAGGGCCATGACGGGTTGGCGGCGGTGGTGGAGCAGGAGCTGGGACTGGACCCGTACAGCGGGGTGGCGGTGGTGTTCCGGCCGCGGCGGCTGGACCGGGTGAAGGTTCTGTGGTGGGACGGCACGGGGCTGGTTCGTAAGCGTTGCCGCTGGGGCACGTTGACTTTCAGCGAGAGTCGGGGGTGAACGCCCAGGGGAGGGCGCAGCGAGACTAGCTGCGGTACTAGCGGGTGAGAGTCCCGCCGGCGCAGTTCTCAGTTTGGCGCCGTAGTCATATCCGGCAGACGCACGGGGCGACCCGGCGATCTGGAAGCCCGGACGTAAAAGCCTCGGGGGACAGGGAGGCCTTTGTGCCGCTCCTGTGCGATCAGCCCGGAAGGCGAGCAACGAGCAGGGCCGCAACGAGAGTGAACGGATCAAGCGTCGAAAAGGGCGTTCCCGCGTGAAGCTGATTTGCGGGATAAATTGGAGCTGCCAAGGGTTTTCTCCCTACCCGATGGCCAGTGCCGGTGCGGAAGAAACTGAGGCGCACGCACCGGGGCTCCCGGCGTATTGAAGGCGGCAATACTCGAAAGTACCGCAGCGAAAGTCCGGAAGGTCTGGAGGTCAGACAGGATGATCCTCGAATGTCAAAGACCGCGTCTATAACCGGTCGTGCCGGGAAATGAGGCGGAGACGTCCAGACTGGCGGATGAGGCCGACAAGCGGTGATGGCCGGGACAACATAACCCGGCCGGAGCGAGGGCCTCTGGGCTCAGGTGGCGATGTTGCAACCGGCGGTTTCGCACACAGAGGCGACGCATCAACCGGCGAGTGGCATCGTCGAAGGGCGGAGCAAACGCAGCGTCCGTTCGGGGGTATGGCGGGATCGGCCTTGACCTCGGCGACCCTGCGGAAGGCTCCGTGCCGAACTGCGAGGTGCCTGAAGCTTGAAGCCGTACCGGGGAAAACCCGACGTACGGAATTTTAGGGAGGGCGGCTGGAAACGTGGCCCAATAAAGGTGCGCGCGCCAGTGCCCTACCCGACAGTTCGTCGATGCGTGAGGCGCGATGCCCCGAGGCGATGGCTTTGAGGGTAGCCTTGAGGTAGGCGTACGGCTCGACGCCGTTCAGCTTGGCGGTCTCGACCAGCGAGGCGATGCGGCCCCAGGCGGCGGCGCCTTCGTCGTGGCCGGCGAACAGGGCGTTCTTGCGGTTCAGGGCCAGCGGGCGGATGAGGTTCTCGACGCAGTTGGTGTCCATCTCGACGCGCCCGTCTTCGAGGAACACCAGCAGACCGTCCCAGTGCCGGGCGATGTAGGCCAGGGCCTCGCCCAGGCGGGACTTGGCCGAGAGCCGCGCGCGTTGTTCCTTGAGCCACGCGCCGAACTCCTCGACCAGGGGCGCGGTGCGGCTCCGGCGCTCGGCAAGGCGGTGTTCGGCCGAAGCGCCGCGGATCCCGTCCTCGATGGCGTAGAACTCCGCGATCCGCCGCAGCCCCTCGGCCGCGATCCCGGAGCGGTCGCTGTCGAAGACATCGTGGACCTTCCGCCTGGAATGCCCCCAACAGTACGCCAGGCGCACCTGCCAGTCCGGGCCCGCAAGCCGGTTGTAGCCGGCATAGCCGTCCACCTGCAGGATGCCCTTGAACCCCTTGAGGAAGGTCTCCGCGTGCTCGCCGCCGCGGCCGGGAGCGTAGAAGTACACCACCCCGGGCGGGTCCGGCCCGCCCCAGCTTCGGTCGTCCCGGGCCAGCGCCCACAGCCACCCCGTCTTGGTCCTGCCCCGGCCGGGGTCGAGGACCGGAGCCCGGGTCTCGTCCATGAACAGCTTCCCCGACTGTCTCAGGCGCCAGGCCAGCCGGTCCACCACCGGCTTGAGGTGGAACGCCGCCGCGCCCACCCACCCGGCCAGCGTCGAGCGGTGAAGATCGACCCCCGAGCGGGCGTAGATCCGGGACTGGCGGTAGAGCGGAGAGTGGTCGGCGTACTTCGACACCAGCACGTGGGCGATGGCCCCTTCGGTCGGCAGCGCGCCCTCGATCAGGTGCGCCGGCGCCTCGGCCTGGGTGACCCCTTCCTGGCACACCCGGCAGGCGTACTTGGGCCGCACCGTGACGATCACCTGGAGTTGGGCCGGCACGATGTCCAGCCGCTCGGTGCGGTCCTCGCCCATGCGCTCCATCTCGCCGCAGCCGCATGGACACTGCGTGCTCTCGGGCTCGATCACCCGCTCTGACCGGGGCAGATGAGCCGGAAGATGGCCGATGTTGCGCTCGGGAGCCGAACGCTTCCGGCGAGGCGTCCCCCTGGCCGGCGCCGGCGCGGATTCCTTCGCCTCGGCCACGGCCGCTTCGAGGTCCTCGAACGCCAGTTGCAACTGGTCGGGATGGAGCTTCTCAGACTTCCGCCCGTACACCGTCCGGTTGAGCTCCCGCACCAGGTGCTCGAGGCGGCGGTTCTGGTCTTCAAGATGATGGTTCAGGTCTTCGAGATGGTGGTTGCGGTCGGAGAGGGAAGCGACCTCGGCGCGCGAGGCCTCAAGCGCCGCCTGCTGCCCCTCGAACAGCGCCCGCAAGGGGGGCGGGAGGGAAGCGAGATCGGCCTTGTCGAGGTTGACCTCCATGACAAGAATAGTATCATAAAATCAGGCACTTAGCAACAAAAAACGCCTCCGCTCACCCCGCCGCCGTACGCGGCCGCCGCACCCGCGGCCTCCACGCCCGACGCCAGTCCAGCCCTTCGAACAACGCCTCGAACTGCGCCCCCGTAAGCCGCATCACCCCGTCCCGCACCCCGGGCCACGCAAACCGCCCCTGCTCCAGACGCTTCGACGCCAACACCAGCCCCGTCCCGTCCCACCACAGCACCTTCACCCGGTCCAGCCGCCGCGGCCGGAACACCACCGCCACCCCGCTGTACGGGTCCAGTCCCAACTCCTGCTCCACCACCGCCGCCAACCCGTCATGACCCTTGCGGAAGTCCACAGGCATCGTCGCCACCACCACCCGCGTCCCCGACCCCGGAGCTGTCATCGCAGACCCCGCAGCGCCGAGGCTATCTCGGCGATCCGCACCGCGCCGATGGCTCCCTCAAGCCGTACCGTCACTCCCCGAGCCTCGATCGACACCGAACCCACCGCCGTTGGCTCCTCCACCACCTCCAGCTCGGCGAAGGCAGGACCGCTCCCGGGCGCCGCCACCCCAGCCTTGCCCCCTGCCTGGCTCCGCTCCGCCCCAGCCTCAGCCAGGCTTCCCGCCGCCCCCGAACCCGGCGGCGTCAGCCTGCCCCGCTGTGCCAGCTTTCGCCATGCGCTCACCTGACTGACCGACAACCCGTGGCGCTGCGCCACTTCCCCCACCTTCACCCCAGGCCAGCAACACTCCCGGACCACCTGCGCCTTCTCTTCGTCCGTCCATCGCCGATCCCCAGCCGTCGCCGGCGGCCGGACAACCGCCGTGTCCCCGCCCGCCGCCTCCTCCCGGTCCAGCTCTTCCTCGACACTCCGGTCAAGATCATCCATTGCCTTGCCCTCCTTCCTGTACTTGGAGGGCCAGCCTACCCCCGACTCACCGGGGGTAGGAAGATGGGGCGCTCGTTACGCTTACGCCGGACCCGCCCGGGGTGGTGTACTTCTACGCTCCCGGCCGCGGCGGCGGTCATGCAGAGACCTTCCTCAAGGGGTTCAAGGGCATCCTGCAGGTGGACGGCTATGCCGGCTACAACCGGCTTGCGGGCCCGGACTGGCAGGTGCGCCTGGCGTACTGTTGGGGGCATTCCAGGCGGAAGGTCCACGATGTCTTCGACAGCGACCGCTCCGGGATCGCGGCCGAGGGGCTGCGGCGGATCGCGGAGTTCTACGCCATCGAGGACGGGATCCGCGGCGCTTCGGCCGAACACCGCCTTGCCGAGCGCCGGAGCCGCACCGCGCCCCTGGTCGAGGAGTTCGGCGCGTGGCTCAAGGAACAACGCGCGCGGCTCTCGGCCAAGTCCCGCCTGGGCGAGGCCCTGGCCTACATCGCCCGGCACTGGGACGGTCTGCTGGTGTTCCTCGAAGACGGGCGCGTCGAGATGGACACCAACTGCGTCGAGAACCTCATCCGCCCGCTGGCCCTGAACCGCAAGAACGCCCTGTTCGCCGGCCACGACGAAGGCGCCGCCGCCTGGGGCCGCATCGCCTCGCTGGTCGAGACCGCCAAGCTGAACGGCGTCGAGCCGTACGCCTACCTCAAGGCTACCCTCAAAGCCATCGCCTCGGGGCATCGCGCCTCACGCATCGACGAACTGTCGGGTAGGGCACTGGCGCGCGCACCTTTATTGGGCCACGTTTCCAGCCGCCCTCCCTAAAATTCCGTACGTCGGGTTTTCCCCGGTACGGCTTCAAGCTTCAGGCACCTCGCAGTTCGGCACGGAGCCTTCCGCAGGGTCGCCGAGGTCAAGGCCGATCCCGCCATACCCCCGAACGGACGCTGCGTTTGCTCCGCCCTTCGACGATGCCACTCGCCGGTTGATGCGTCGCCTCTGTGTGCGAAACCGCCGGTTGCAACATCGCCACCTGAGCCCAGAGGCCCTCGCTCCGGCCGGGTTATGTTGTCCCGGCCATCACCGCTTGTCGGCCTCATCCGCCAGTCTGGACGTCTCCGCCTCATTTCCCGGCACGACCGGTTATAGACGCGGTCTTTGACATTCGAGGATCATCCTGTCTGACCTCCAGACCTTCCGGACTTTCGCTGCGGTACTTTCGAGTATTGCCGCCTTCAATACGCCGGGAGCCCCGGTGCGTGCGCCTCAGTTTCTTCCGCACCGGCACTGGCCATCGGGTAGGCAAGAAACCCTTGGCAGCTCCAATTTATCCCGCAAATCAGCTTCACGCGGGAACGCCCTTTTCGACGCTTGATCCGTTCACTCTCGTTGCGGCCCTGCTCGTTGCTCGCCTTCCGGGCTGATCGCACAGGAGCGGCACAAAGGCCTCCCTGTCCCCCGAGGCTTTTACGTCCGGGCTTCCAGATCGCCGGGTCGCCCCGTGCGTCTGCCGGATATGACGTAAGCGTAACGAACACCCCATCTTCCTAACCCCGAGTATGAGGGGGTAGGCTGGCCCTCCAACCAGAGGAAGGAGGGCAAGGCAATGGATGATCTTGACCGGAGTGTCGAGGACGGGCTGGACCGGGAGGCGGCGGCGGGCGGGGACACGGAGGTCGTCCGGCCGCCGGCGAGGACTGGGGATCGGCGATGGACGGACGAGGAGAAGGCGCAGGTGGTCCGGGAGTGTTGCTGGCCTGGGGTGAAGGTGGGGGAAGTGGCGCAGCGCCACGGGTTGTCGGTCAGTCAGGTGAGCGCATGGCGAAAGCTGGCACAGCGGGGCAGGCTGACGCCGCCGGGTTCGGGGGCGGCGGGAACCTTGGCTGAGGCGCAGGCGGAGCGGAGCCAGGCAGGGGGCAAGGCCGGGGTGGCGGCGCCCGCGAGCGTTCCTGCCTTCGCCGAGCTGGAGGTGGTGGAGGAGGCAACGGCGGTGGGTTCGGTGTCGATCGAGGCTCGGGGAGTGACGGTACGGCTTGAGGGGGCCATCGGCGCGGTGCGGATCGCCGAGATAGCCTCGGCGCTGCGGGGTCTGCGATGACAGCTCCGGGGTCGGGGACGCGGGTGGTGGTGGCGACGATGCCTGTGGACTTCCGCAAGGGTCATGACGGGTTGGCGGCGGTGGTGGAGCAGGAGCTGGGACTAGACCCGTACAGCGGGGTGGCGGTGGTGTTCCGGCCGCGGCGGCTGGACCGGGTGAAGGTGCTGTGGTGGGACGGGACGGGGCTGGTTCTGGCGTCGAAGCGCCTGGAGCAGGGGCGGTTTGCGTGGCCCGGGGTGCGGGACGGGGTGATGCGGCTTACGGGGGCGCAGTTCGAGGCGTTGTTCGAAGGGCTGGACTGGCGTCGGGCGTGGGCGCCGCGGGTGCGCCGTCCGCGCACGGCGGCGGGGTGAGCGGGGCATTTTTTTGTTGCTAAGTGCCTGATTTTATGGTACTATTCTTTTCATGGATGTCAACCTCGGCAAGGCCGGTCTTTCTTCTCTCGCGCCCCCCTTGCGGGCGCTGTTCGAGGGACAGCAGGCGGCCATGGAGGCGCTTCGCACCGAGAACGCTTCCCTCTCCGACCGCAACCACCATCTCGAAGACCTGAACCATCATCTTGAAGACGTGAACCGCCGCCTCGAGCACCTGGTGCGGGAGCTCAACCGGGCGGTGTACGGCAAGAAGTCCGAAAAGCTCCATCCCGACCAGTTGCAACTGGCGTTCGAGGACCTCGAAGCGGCCGTGGCCGAGGCGGCGGAAGCTGCGCCGGCGCCGGCCAGGGGGACGCCTCGCCGGAAGCGTTCGGCTCCCGAACGCAACATCGGCCATCTTCCGGCTCATCTGCCCCGGTCAGAGCGGGTGATCGAGCCCGAGAGCACGCAGTGTCCATGCGGCTGCGGCGAGATGGAGCGCATGGGCGAGGACCGCACCGAGCGGCTGGACATCGTGCCGGCCCAACTCCAGGTGATCGTCACGGTGCGGCCCAAGTACGCCTGCCGGGTGTGCCAGGAAGGGGTCACCCAGGCCGAGGCGCCGGCGCACCTGATCGAGGGCGCGCTGCCGACCGAAGGGGCCATCGCCCACGTGCTGGTGTCGAAGTACGCCGACCACTCTCCGCTCTACCGCCAGTCCCGGATCTACGCCCGCTCGGGGGTCGATCTTCACCGCTCGACGCTGGCCGGGTGGGTGGGCGCGGCGGCGTTCCACCTCAAGCCGGTGGTGGACCGGCTGGCCTGGCGCCTGAGACAGTCGGGGAAGCTGTTCATGGACGAGACCCGGGCTCCGGTCCTCGACCCCGGCCGGGGCAGGACCAAGACGGGGTGGCTGTGGGCGCTGGCCCGGGACGACCGAAGCTGGGGCGGCCCGGACCCGCCCGGGGTGGTGTACTTCTACGCCCCGGGGCGCGGCGGCGAGCACGCGGAGACCTTCCTCAAGGGGTTCAAGGGCATCCTGCAGGTGGACGGCTATGCCGGCTACAACCGGCTTGCGGGCCCGGACTGGCAGGTGCGCCTGGCGTACTGTTGGGGGCATTCCAGGCGGAAGGTCCACGATGTCTTCGACAGCGACCGCTCCGGGATCGCGGCCGAGGGGCTGCGGCGGATCGCGGAGTTCTACGCCATCGAGGACGGGATCCGCGGCGCTTCGGCCGAACACCGCCTTGCCGAGCGCCGGAGCCGCACCGCGCCCCTGGTCGAGGAGTTCGGCGCGTGGCTCAAGGAACAACGCGCGCGGCTCTCGGCCAAGTCCCGCCTGGGCGAGGCCCTGGCCTACATCGCCCGGCACTGGGACGGTCTGCTGGTGTTCCTCGAAGACGGCCGCGTCGAGATGGACACCAACTGCGTGGAGAACCTCATCCGCCCGCTGGCCCTGAACCGCAAGAACGCCCTGTTCGCCGGCCACGACGAAGGCGCCGCCGCTTGGGGCCGCATCGCCTCGCTGGTCGAGACCGCCAAGTTGAACGGGGTCGAACCCTACGCCTATCTCAAGGCTACCCTCAAGGCCATCGCCTCGGGGCATCGCGCCTCACGCATCGACGAGCTCCTCCCCTGGGCCTTCACCCCCGACTCTCGCTGAAAGTCAACGTGCCCCAGCGGCAACGCTTACGATATGACTACGGCGCCAAACTGAGAACTGCGCCGGCGGGACTCTCACCCGCTAGTACCGCAGCTAGTCTCGCTGCGCCCTCCCCTGGGCGTTCACACCCGACTCTCGCTGAAAGTCAACGTGCCCCAGCCGCAACGCTGTAAGCGTAACGAACACCCCATCTTCCTAACCCCGAGTATGAGGGGGTAGGCTGGCCCTCCAACCAGAGGAAGGAGGGCAAGGCAATGGATGATGTCGAACGGGGTGTCGAGGAGGAGCTGGACCGGGAGGCGGCGGCGGGCGGGGATACGGAGGTTGTCCGGCCGCCGGCGACGGCTGGGGATCGGAGATGGACGGACGAGGAGAAGGCGCAGGTGGTCCGGGAGTGTTGCTGGCCTGGAGTGAAGGTGGGGGAAGTGGCGCAACGCCACGGGTTGTCGGTCAGTCAGGTGAGCGCATGGCGAAAGCTGGCACAGCGGGGCAGGCTGACGCCGCCGGGTTCGGGGGCGGCGGGAAGCCTGGCTGAGGCTGGGGCGGAGCGGAGCCAGGCAGGGGGCAAGGCTGGGGTGGCGGCGCCCGGGAGCGTTCCTGCCTTCGCCGAGTTGGAGGTGGTGGAGGAGACAACGGCGGTGGGTTCGGTGTCGATCGAGGCGCGGGGAGTGACGGTACGGCTTGAGGGAGCCATCGGCGCGGTGCGGATCGCCGAGATAGCCTCGGCGCTGCGGGGTCTGCGATGACAGCTCCGGGGTCGGGGACGCGGGTGGTGGTGGCGACGAGGCCTGTGGACTTCCGCAAGGGCCATGACGGGTTGGCGGCGGTGGTGGAGCAGGAGCTGGGACTGGACCCGTACAGCGGGGTGGCGGTGGTGTTCCGGCCGCGGCGGCTGGACCGGGTGAAGGTGCTGTGGTGGGACGGGACGGGGCTGGTGTTGGCGTCGAAGCGTCTGGAGCAGGGGCGGTTTGCGTGGCCCGGGGTGCGGGACGGGGTGATGCGGCTTACGGGGGCGCAGTTCGAGGCGTTGTTCGAAGGGCTGGACTGGCGTCGGGCGTGGGCGCCGCGGGTGCGGCGGCCGCGTACGGCGGCGGGGTGAGCGGAGGCGTTTTTTGTTGCTAAGTGCCTGATTTTGTGATACTATTCTTGTCATGGAGGTCAACCTCGGCAAGGCCGGTCTCTCATCCCTCGCGCCGTCCTTGCGGGCGCTGTTCGAGGGACAGCAGGCGGCCATGGAGGCGCTTCGCACCGAGAACGCTTCCCTCTCCGACCGCAACCACCATCTCGAAGACCTGAACCATCATCTTGAAGACGTGAACCGCCGCCTCGAGCACCTGGTGCGGGAGCTCAACCGGGCGGTGTACGGCAAGAAGTCCGAAAAGCTCCATCCCGACCAGTTGCAACTGGCGTTCGAGGACCTCGAAGCGGCCGTGGCCGAGGCGAAGGAATCCGCGCCGGCGCCGGCCAGGGGGACGCCTCGCCGGAAGCGTTCGGCTCCCGAGCGCAACATCGGCCATCTGCCCGCTCATCTGCCCCGGTCAGAGGAGGTGATCGAGCCCGAGAGCACGCAGTGTCCATGCGGCTGCGGCGAGATGGAGCGCATGGGCGAGGACCGCACCGAGCGGCTGGACATCGTGCCGGCGCAACTCCAGGTGATCGTCACGGTGCGGCCCAAGTACGCTTGCCGGGTGTGCCAGGAAGGGGTCACCCAGGCCGAGGCGCCGGCGCACCTGATCGAGGGCGCGCTGCCGACCGAAGGGGCCATCGCCCACGTGCTGGTGTCGAAGTACGCCGACCACTCTCCGCTCTACCGTAAGCGTTGCCGCTGGGGCACGTTGACTTTCAGCGAGAGTCGGGGGTGAAGGCCCAGGGGAGGAGCTCGTCGATGCGTGAGGCGCGATGCCCCGAGGCGATGGCCTTGAGGGTAGCCTTGAGATAGGCGTAGGGTTCGACCCCGTTCAACTTGGCGGTCTCGACCAGCGAGGCGATGCGGCCCCAGGCGGCGGCGCCTTCGTCGTGGCCGGCGAACAGGGCGTTCTTGCGGTTCAGGGCCAGCGGGCGGATGAGGTTCTCCACGCAGTTGGTGTCCATCTCGACGCGCCCGTCTTCGAGGAACACCAGCAGGCCGTCCCAGTGCCGGGCGATGTAGGCCAGCGCCTCGCCCAGGCGGGACTTGGCCGAGAGCCGCGCGCGTTGTTCCGTAAGCCACGCGCCGAACTCCTCGACCAGGGGCGCGGTCCGGCTCCGGCGTTCGGCAAGGCGGTGTTCGGCCGAGGCGCCGCGGATCCCGTCCTCGATGGCGTAGAACTCCGCGATCCGCCGCAGCCCCTCGGCCGCGATCCCGGAGCGGTCGCTGTCGAAGACATCGTGGACCTTCCGCCTGGAATGCCCCCAACAGTACGCCAGGCGCACCTGCCAGTCCGGGCCCGCAAGCCGGTTGTAGCCGGCATAGCCGTCCACCTGCAGGATGCCCTTGAACCCCTTGAGGAAGGTCTCCGCGTGCTCGCCGCCGCGCCCCGGGGCGTAGAAGTACACCACCCCGGGCGGGTCCGGGCCGCCCCAGCTTCGGTCGTCCCGGGCCAGCGCCCACAGCCACCCCGTCTTGGTCCTGCCCCGGCCGGGGTCGAGGACCGGAGCCCGGGTCTCGTCCATGAACAGCTTCCCCGACCCCTTCAGGTGCGAGGCCAGCCGGTCCACCACCGGCTTGAGGTGGAACGCCGCCGCGCCCACCCACCCGGCCAGCGTCGAGCGGTGCAGATCGACCCCCGAGCGGGCGTAGATCCGGGACTGGCGGTAGAGCGGAGAGTGGTCGGCGTACTTCGACACCAGCACGTGGGCGATGGCCCCTTCGGTCGGCAGCGCGCCCTCGATCAGGTGCGCCGGCGCCTCGGCCTGGGTGACCCCTTCCTGGCACACCCGGCAAGCGTACTTGGGCCGCACCGTGACGATCACCTGGAGTTGCGCCGGCACGATGTCCAGCCGCTCGGTGCGGTCCTCGCCTATGCGGGTCATCTCGCCGCAGCCGCATGGACACTGCGTGCTCTCGGGCTCGATCACCTCCTCTGACCGGGGCAGATGAGCGGGCAGATGGCCGATGTTGCGCTCGGGAGCCGAACGCTTCCGGCGAGGCGTCCCCCTGGCCGGCGCCGGCGCGGATTCCTTCGCCTCGGCCACGGCCGCTTCGAGGTCCTCGAACGCCAGTTGCAACTGGTCGGGATGGAGCTTTTCGGACTTCTTGCCGTACACCGCCCGGTTGAGCTCCCGCACCAGGTGCTCGAGGCGGCGGTTCACGTCTTCAAGATGATGGTTCAGGTCTTCGAGATGGTGGTTGCGGTCGGAGAGGGAAGCGTTCTCGGTGCGAAGCGCCTCCATGGCCGCCTGCTGTCCCTCGAACAGCGCCCGCAAGGACGGCGCGAGGGATGAGAGACCGGCCTTGCCGAGGTTGACCTCCATGACAAGAATAGTATCACAAAATCAGGCACTTAGCAACAAAAAACGCCTCCGCTCACCCCGCCGCCGTACGCGGCCGCCGCACCCGCGGCGCCCACGCCCGACGCCAGTCCAGCCCTTCGAACAACGCCTCGAACTGCGCCCCCGTAAGCCGCATCACCCCGTCCCGCACCCCGGGCCACGCAAACCGCCCCTGCTCCAGACGCTTCGACGCCAACACCAGCCCCGTCCCGTCCCACCACAGCACCTTCACCCGGTCCAGCCGCCGCGGCCGGAACACCACCGCCACCCCGCTGTACGGGTCCAGTCCCAGCTCCTGCTCCACCACCGCCGCCAACCCGTCATGGCCCTTGCGGAAGTCCACAGGCCTCGTCGCCACCACCACCCGCGTCCCCGACCCCGGAGCTGTCATCGCAGACCCCGCAGCGCCGAGGCTATCTCGGCGATCCGCACCGCGCCGATGGCTCCCTCAAGCCGTACCGTCACTCCCCGCGCCTCGATCGACACCGAACCCACCGCCGTTGTCTCCTCCACCACCTCCAACTCGGCGAAGGCAGGAACGCTCCCGGGCGCCGCCACCCCAGCCTTGCCCCCTGCCTGGCTCCGCTCCGCCCCAGCCTCAGCCAGGCTTCCCGCCGCCCCCGAACCCGGCGGCGTCAGCCTGCCCCGCTGTGCCAGCTTTCGCCATGCGCTCACCTGACTGACCGACAACCCGTGGCGTTGCGCCACTTCCCCCACCTTCACTCCAGGCCAGCAACACTCCCGGACCACCTGCGCCTTCTCCTCGTCCGTCCATCTCCGATCCCCAGCCGTCGCCGGCGGCCGGACAACCTCCGTATCCCCGCCCGCCGCCGCCTCCCGGTCCAGCTCCTCCTCGACACCCCGTTCGACATCATCCATTGCCTTGCCCTCCTTCCTCTGGTTGGAGGGCCAGCCTACCCCCTCATACTCGGGGTTAGGAAGATGGGGTGTTCGTTACGCTTACGCTCTACCGCCAGTCCCGGATCTACGCCCGCTCGGGGGTCGATCTGCACCGCTCGACGCTGGCCGGGTGGGTGGGCGCGGCGGCGTTCCACCTCAAGCCGGTGGTGGACCGGCTGGCCTGGCGCCTGAGACAGTCGGGGAAGCTGTTCATGGACGAGACCCGGGCTCCGGTCCTCGACCCCGGCCGGGGCAGGACCAAGACGGGGTGGCTGTGGGCGCTGGCCCGGGACGACCGAAGCTGGGGCGGGCCGGACCCGCCCGGGGTGGTGTACTTCTACGCTCCCGGCCGCGGCGGCGAGCACGCGGAGACCTTCCTCAAGGGGTTCAAGGGCATCCTGCAGGTGGACGGCTATGCCGGCTACAACCGGCTTGCGGGCCCGGACTGGCAGGTGCGCCTGGCGTACTGTTGGGGGCATTCCAGGCGGAAGGTCCACGATGTCTTCGACAGCGACCGCTCCGGGATCGCGGCCGAGGGGCTGCGGCGGATCGCGGAGTTCTACGCCATCGAGGACGGGATCCGCGGCGCCTCGGCCGAACACCGCCTTGCCGAACGCCGGAGCCGGACCGCGCCCCTGGTCGAGGAGTTCGGCGCGTGGCTTACGGAACAACGCGCGCGGCTCTCGGCCAAGTCCCGCCTGGGCGAGGCGCTGGCCTACATCGCCCGGCACTGGGACGGCCTGCTGGTGTTCCTCGAAGACGGGCGCGTCGAGATGGACACCAACTGCGTGGAGAACCTCATCCGCCCGCTGGCCCTGAACCGCAAGAACGCCCTGTTCGCCGGCCACGACGAAGGCGCCGCCGCCTGGGGCCGCATCGCCTCGCTGGTCGAGACCGCCAAGTTGAACGGCGTCGAGCCGTACGCCTACCTCAAGGCTACCCTCAAAGCCATCGCCTCGGGGCATCGCGCCTCACGCATCGACGAGCTCCTCCCCTGGGCCTTCACCCCCGACTCTCGCTGAAAGTCAACGTGCCCCAGCGGCAACGCTTACGCTGAAAGTCAACGTGCCCCAGCCGCACCGCTTACGATGCGTCGCCTCTGTGTGCGAAACCGCCGGTTGCAACATCGCCACCTGAGCCCAGAGGCCCTCGCTCCGGCCGGGTTATGTTGTCCCGGCCATCACCGCTTGTCGGCCTCATCCGCCAGTCTGGACGTCTCCGCCTCATTTCCCGGCACGACCGGTTATAGACGCGGTCTTTGACATTCGAGGATCATCCTGTCTGACCTCCAGACCTTCCGGACTTTCGCTGCGGTACTTTCGAGTATTGCCGCCTTCAATACGCCGGGAGCCCCGGTGCGTGCGCCTCAGTTTCTTCCGCACCGGCACTGGCCATCGGGTAGGCAAGAAACCCTTGGCAGCTCCAATTTATCCCGCAAATCAGCTTCACGCGGGAACGCCCTTTTCGACGCTTGATCCGTTCACTCTCGTTGCGGCCCTACTCGTTGCTCGCCTTCCGGGCTGATCGCACAGGAGCGGCACAAAGGCCTCCCTGTCCCCCGAGGCTTTTACGTCCGGGCTTCCAGATCGCCGGGTCGCCCCGTGCGTCTGCCGGATATGACTACGGCGCCAAACTGAGAACTGCGCCGGCGGGACTCTCACCCGCTAGTACCGCAGCTAGTCTCGCTGCGCCCTCCCCTGGGCGTTCACACCCGACTCTCGCTGAAAGTCAACGTGCCCCAGCGGCAACGCTTACGCAACGCTTACCTACGAGCGCCCGGCCGACGAGGTCCACATCGTCGGCAAGGTGCTGTGGAAGGCGCCCGCGCCTGATGAGACCCTTGCGGCGGGCCGGGCATACCGCCCGCCGCAAGGGTCGAACCCATCGCCGCCCCTCACCACCGGATCAGCGACCGCAGCATCACCCCGTGCTCGGGCGCGGCGTCGTTCGCGGCCTCGCGGCGCGTCGCGTCGAGATTGACCTCGAAGCCGGGGTCGCCGGGCACCGCGGACGTGAGCCGCCAGCCGAGGCGCCAGTCGCGCGCGCCGCCGTCGGCGAGCCCGAAGCCTGCGTTCGGCGTGCCGGTGAAGCGCCCGCCGAGCACGGGCAGCCCGTAGCCCATCTCGCCCTGGAGGCCCCGCGCGGGCTGGAACTCCCCGTCCGGCGCGAGACCGCGCGCATCGCGCGCGCCCCACAGCCGCTCCGCCGCGCTCGACGCCGCGCCCAGCGTGGGCGAGAGCGAGAACGAGAGCCCGCGCCCGTGCGCGCCCGGGCCGAGCCGCGCGCTCGCGCTCATCCCCCACTCCTCGTAGCCCGAGTCCGCGTGGGCCGCGAGCACCCGCGCCCGCGCCTCGATGCTGAATCCGGAGGCCGCGTCGGTGAAGGCGACGCCGCCGCCCACCTCGACCCCTGTCCCGGTCTCGGCGTCGCCGCCGTCGTGGCGCAAGCCCAGCTCGAGCGAGGGCCGCAAGGTGGCGCCCTCGCCGAGCGCGAAGGACCGCCCGCCTTCGAGCACGAGGCGCACCCGGCTCGCGCCGGCCTGCGTCGCCGCGGAGTTCGCCGCCTTCTCCGAGTCCATGCGCACGAGGAACGCGTCGGCCTTGAGCGCGAGGTCCATGCCGCCCGCCTCGCCGGGCTCGAGCAGCGCGCCCCGCGCCCCCACCGCGCCCATGCGCAGACGCAAGTCGGTCCTCGTGACCGTCCTCGCCCGCTCAGGATTCGTCCGCGCGTCCTGCACGATGGTCATCGCGCCGGTGCCGAAGCCCGCGAGGCCCCAGGCCGAGACCCGCTCGGTGAGCTTCAGGCGCAGGTACGGGCTCACCGTGGTGAGCGTGCTCTCGAACGTGCCCTCGTCCACCCCGGGCTGGTCGAACGTCCCGTCGCCCTCGCTCAAGCTCACCGCGACGCCCGCGAGCGCGCGGTCCCACTCCGCGTCCGCCCCCAGGGTGCCGGTCAGGACCTCGCCGTCGATGCGCGTGGCGCCCGCGTCCGAGTCCTCCTCGCCGTCGAAGCGCCCGTGCGCGACGCGCCCCCACGCGGCGAGACCGGGACCCGCGCCCTCGCGCTGCGGGGCCACGTGGAACGCGCTCCCGAGCAGCAGCTCGCGCCCCGTCACCGAGCGCCCGGGCGCCGAGGCGGCGGGGTCGTTCCAGCCGCCGCCCGGACCGAGGCGCGCGAACGGGCCGCTGTCGCCCGCCGGCGCCGTCTCCTCCGCGCCGAGCGCGCGGGCGAGCCCGGTCACCGCCTCGGCGAGCGCCTGGGCGTCATCGGCCTTCGAGAGGTCGAGGCTCTGGCCCGCGAGCGTCGCGTGCGCCCCCGGCGCGAGGCCCTCGAGCCTCCCCGAGACCGCGTCCGTCAGTTGCCCCGCCACCGTGCGCCCGATGCGCGACAGCACCATCTTCTGGAGCGGGTCGTCGTTGCGGATGGTCCCCGTCGCCTCCCGGTGCATCCCCCGCAGATACGCCCCCCGCGGGTTCGACAGCCGGAGCACGAACGTCTCCTTCCCCTCGTCGATGGCGTCGTCGAGGATGGGGACGCGCACCGTGTGCGACGTCTCGCCCGCCGCAAAGGTCAGGGTGCCCGACGCGGCCGTGTAGTCCTCGCCCGCCGTCGCCGTGCCGTTCTCGGTTGCGTAGTCCACCGACACCTCGTGCGCCGCCGCCCGGTTCAGCGTCACCGCGAAGTCCAGGCTCTCGTCCTTCCCCTCGCGCGCCTTGCCGTCCGCGATCCGGATGCGCACCGGGCCGCCGACCCGCGCGGACGGCGCGTTCGCGAGCGCCCGCCCGCCGGACGCGCACACCGCGCCGGCTTCGGCGCAGCCCGCCGGCGGCGCCAGCGTCACCGTCACGTCGCGCCACGCATCGGGTTTCACCTTCACCCGCCACAGGCCCGCCTCGATGCGCTCCACCTGCCTCGCCTGGCCGGCGCGCACCCCGAACGACGCCGGGACCGGCGCCACCGCGCCCTCGCCCAGCGCCTCGCTGAAGCGCACCTTCAGCCAGAACGCCGCCGCACCGTCATGCTCGGCCGGGACCCCCTCGAACGACGCCGTCAGCGGCGGACCCGCGCGCGCCACCGTCACCGCGTAGGTCCTCACCGTCCCGTCGGCCGCCGTGACCTCGACCGCGAGCGCGTTGTCGCCCACCGCGAGCGCGATCGCGCCGCTCGACCCGCCGGCCGCCACCGCGGACAGACTCGTCCCCCTGCCGGCCCTGACCGCCGCGCCCGCGTCGTTCGCCGTCGGCGTCAGCCTGGCGTGGGTCGCGCCGTGCGGCACCCGCGCGGCGTAGCTCGCGGTCGCCGGCGAGAACGCCGGGCTCAGCGCGAGCGCGCCGTCGAACGACGCGCCGTCCCCGCTCGTGCTCCCGGTCAGGGCGCTCAGCGCCGCGTCCGAGGACGCCTGCTGCTGCTGCTGCGCCCCGTCGTCGGTGATCGTCACCTCCACCGAGGACGACGCGCCCGCGCTCAGCCCCGAAGGCAGGCTGCCCAGCGCCACCGTGAACGTCTCGTCGTCCCCGTCGCCGTCGTCGTTCGTCGCGATCGTGCCCGAGGCCGACGTGCCGCCGGCGGGCACCGTGACCGACGCGAGCGTCCCGTGGTCCCCGTCCTCCGACGTGCCCCGGGTCACGGTGAGCGGGATCGCCACGTCCGCCGCCAGCGCCTTCGCCAGCACCGCCGTCACCGTGACCGGCGACCCCTCGGCCACCGGGTTCGGGGCGGCCGCCAGCGACACCGCGACCGCGGCCGGCATCCCGGTCACGTCGATGCGGTAGGTCTTCCGGCCGCTTGAACCGACCGCCATCACCCACAGCTCGGTCGTGCCGCCGTCCGGCGCCAGCGCCAGCGCGACCGCCGTGCCCGAGGGCCGCACCCGCGCCGGGCGCGTGAAGGTCGCCGCGCCCCAGCGCGAGCCCGCGAACACGCTCGCCTCGCCGCCCCAGCGCGGCGCCAGCGTCACGCCCGCCGTCCCCGCCGGCACCGACGCCCGGTAGAACGTCACCCCCGGCGCGAACGCCGGGCTCAGCTCCACCGCCCCCGAACCGGCCGTGAGCGCGAGCCCGCACAGCGGTCCCGCCCCGGCCTCGCAGGCCGGCCGCGCCACCACCCGCGTCTCCGTCTCCTTCGCCGCGTCGCCCCGCACCACCGTCAGGGTGTACTTCCGCACCGCCGGCACCTTCGGCACCGACACCTCGATGACGACCGGGTTCTCGCCCTCCTTGAGCGCCACCTCGACCGCCGGCGTGCCGGCGTCCACCGGCTTCCCGTTCACCTTCGCCGCCGCCGACGCGTACTTCACCGCCGGCTTCACCGTCACCCGCTCCACCGCGAGCGGCACCCGCACCTCGTAGCTGCTGGTCTTCGCCTCGAGCGCCACCTCGCCCTGCGCCACCCGCTGCGCCGGGTCCGGCGACGCCACCGTCAGCGCGCGCAGGCCCAGGCCCCCCGGCCCCGGCAGCGCCAGGTTCGGCGCGTCCAGCCGCGGCGCGTGCGCGTAGGCATACGCGCCGAGCTCCAGGCGCGGCCCGGCCTCCCACAGCACGCACAGCTCCGCCGTCGCCTCCCGCCCGCCGGGCGGGATCTCCACCGTCGCAAGCCCGGCGAGCGGCGAGGGCAGGGTCCGGGCGGCGGCGGTCCCGCCGCACGCGCCCCACGACGCCGCGCCGATGCCGTTGAGGTGGAGGTGCACCGTCATGCCCGGCGCGCTCGGCCGGTCGAGGCGCGCCGTCACCGTCACCGTGCCGCCCGCCGCCACGGCCTGCGGGTCCGCCTCCACGACGAGCGCCGCCGGCGGGTTCGGCCCCTGCACCCGCACCCTGACGCCCGCCGCCGTCAGCGCCGGGTCGTACGTCCCCGCCGTCACCGTCATCGTCCGCCCCGCGCCCGCCGCGGTCGCGCACAGCTTCACCGTCGCCTCCCGCTCGCCGGCGGCGAACAGGGCGCCCGTGCCGTGCTCCCAGGCGCAGTCCGGGCCCCAGCGCGCCGCGCCGCCGTCGCCCGCGGTGTCGAACCACACCTCCATCGCCTTCTTCGCCGGCGCGTCCAGCCGCGCCGTCACCGTCACCGCGCCGCCATGCGCGAGGGCGACGGGGTCCACGCCCA
Source organism: uncultured Binatia bacterium (SeqCode) (assembly GCA_965204505.1). Lineage (GTDB taxonomy): Bacteria > Desulfobacterota > Binatia > UBA9968 > JAJDTQ01 > JAJDTQ01. The sequence continues at coordinate 50,018 of CBDBFB010000003.1, read as the reverse complement.
GCGTCAGCGCCGCCGGCGGGGCCGGCGCCCGCGGCGTGCCCGCGCCGGTGGACCAGCGAACGGGGGTCTCATGGGGATAGGCCAACGGACGCACCCGCACGTCGTAGGCCGTGCCGTTGGCCAGCCCCCCGATCGTGTACGCCGTGCCGGTAGCGTACAAGGTCTGGGGCACGCCATTGACAACCCGCGCGCGCCCGGGCGCCACCCAGCCGGTCGACGGGTCGCCCGGCGTCGTCGCGTCCGCGTCCGGCGCCGAGGACACCTTCCACTGCACCTCGTAGCTGTGGTTCGGCCCCCACAGCTTGTTCCACGTCAGCGCCAGCGACCCGTCGCCCGTCGCCACCGACAGCACCAGGCCCGCGCTCGGGCCGGCATCGGCCGGCACCCTGCCCGGGGCGTCGTCGTCGGCGATCCTCACCGTCACCGAGTTCGGCGCGCCCGCCGACACCGACGAGGGCAGCGTGCCCAGCGACACCGTGAAGGTCTCGTCGTCGGTGTCGTCGTCCTGCGCCGTGGTGATCGTGCCCGTGCCGGAGGTGGAACCGGCGGCGATGACGATGCTCGTCAGCGGACCGAAGTCGCCGGGCTCCGCCGTGCCCGCCGTCAGCGTCACCGGGACCGACACAGCGGCGCTCTTCGCCGCGGACAGATCCGCCCTCACGGTCACCGAAGAGCCCTCCGCCACCGGGTTCGGCGCCGCCGACAGCGAGACCGCCGGGGTCGTGGCGTCGTTGTCCTGGATGCTCAGCGTGAGCGTGTTCGAGGTCAGCACGGGGTTGGTGCTCGCGGCGCTGAGCACGAGCGTCTCGTCGGTCTCCTCCACCGCGTCGTCGACGATGGTCAGGGTCACCCTGCCCGAGGTCTGCCCCGCGGCGATGGCGATGGTCGTCGCCGACAGCGTGTAGTCGGCGCCGGCGCCGCTGCCCGTGGCCGTGCTGGCGCTGCCGACGCTGAGCGTCACCGCCGTGCCGCCCGTGGGCGCCGCCGCGTTGAGCCGCGCCGTGATGAACACCCCCGCACCGCCTTCGCCGGGCCGCGCGCCGGCCTCCAGCGTCAGCGCGGTGGGGGCAGTCGTGGCGGCCACGGGCGTGCCCGTGCCGGTCGCCCAGGGGCCGCCGCCGCCCGCGTTCACGGCCTGCACCCGCACCGTGTAGGCGACCCCGTTGGTCAGGCCCGTGATCGCCGCGGTCGTGCCCGTGCCGCTGTGGCCGGCATCCGCGTAGCCGGTGTCGGGGTCGCCCGTCACGCTCTGGGAACTGGCGTCGGAACGGCGGTACTGCACCGTGTAGCCGCTCACCGTCCCCGACGGCGCCGTCCACGACAGGTCCAGCTTCCCGTCGCCCCCCGTCACGCCGAGGCCCGTCGGCGCCGCCGACGGCGCCGCGAGCTTGTTGAGCACCACCCGGTAGGTGGTGCTGGTCTCCGCGGTGTCGTCGGAGACGGTCACCGACACCCAGGTCGCCCCGCTCGCGGCCAGGGTCACCGTCTTCGACGTGCCCGAGGAGGCGAGCGCGGACCCCTGCTGGGTCAGGATGCTGTCGAAGTCCGGCGTCGCCGAGGCGACCGTCGTCTCGACGTTGTGGCCCTCGATCCAGGTGGGGGTGACCGAGGCGCTGGTGGCCGAGACCGCCACGGTCCCGGTGTAGCTCGTCGTGCTCGTCTTGAAGGCCGGGCTCAGCGTGACCGCGCTGCCGCCCACCGTCAGCGACAGCCCGACCAGGCTGTCCCTGGTCGCCTCGTCGTCCTGGACGGTCACCGTCACCGAGTTGGGCGTGCCCGCCGACACCGACGAGGGCAGCGGCGTGCCCAGAGAGACCGTGAAGGTCTCGTGGTCGGCGTCGGTGTCCTGCGCCGTGGTGATGTCGGCGGCGCCCACGGTGAACCCCTGGGCGACGGTGATGCTGGTCAGCGTGCCGATGTCGCCGGCCTCCGCCGAGCCCCGCGTCACCGTCACCGGAATGACCACGTCGCTGCCGAGCGCCGCGGACAGCGTCGCCACGATCGTCGCCGCCGAGCCCTCCGCCACCACCGGGTTGTCGTTCAGGGCCGAGAGCGAGACCGTGGGGGTCGCGGCGGGCGGGGTCGTGCCCGAGGCCGCCCGGGTCACCGTCACGGTGTAGGTCCGCTTCGTGGCGCCGTCCTGCGCCGTGACCTCGACCTTGATCGCGTTCGCGCCCTCCGAGAGCGCGATCGCCGTGCTCTCCGAGCCGCTGGTGACGGCGGTCAGGCTCGTCCCCTTGCCGACCTTGATGGAAGCGCCGCTGTGCGCCTTGGTCGGCGTCAGCTTCACGTGCGTGATGCTGTTCGCCACCGACGCCGTGTAGCCGGTCGTGGACGCCGAGAAGGTCGACGGGCTCAGCGCGAGCGCCGAGAACGTGCCCGTCGCGCTCGTCGCGCTCTTCGCCGCCAGACCGCTCAGGTTCGCGTTGGTGGACTGGGTCGCGGTCGCCCGCGTCACGGTGACGGTATAGGTCTTCTTCGTGGCGCCGTCCTGCGCCGTGACTTCGACCTTGATGGCGTTGGCGCCCACGGAAAGGGCGATGGCGTCGCTTGCCGAGCCGCTGGTCACCGCCGAGAGGCTCGTCCCCTTGCCGACCTTGATGGAAGCGCCGCTGTGCGCCGTCCTTGGCGTCAGCTTCACGTGCGTGACGCTGTTCGCCACCGACGCGGTGTAGCTCCCGGTCTCCGCGACGAAAGTGCCGATCGACAGCGCGGTGGAGAAATCGCTGCCGTCGGTGCTGCTGTGCGCCGTCAGCCCGTTCAGCCGGGCGTCCGCGGAGGAAGCCGCCTGCGGCGTGACGGTCTGCGTCGCGCTCCAGGCGCTGCACCCCTTCCCCGTATTCGTGGCGGGGACGGCGGACTTGCAGGCGCGGATGCGGAGCTGGTACTCGACCCCGTTGGCGGCAAACCCCCCTTGCTTGGTCAAAAAGCTGCTCGTGGCCGTGGCCGAAGTCACGGCCCACGAGGACGGGAACCCCCCCTCCGAAACCTTGCCGATGCCGATTTCATAGCCGGCAGTGGCGCCCGCCGACGCCTCCCAGTTGACGTCGATGCGGTCGTCCCCCGCGGTCGCGACGAAGTTCGCCGGCGTCGCCGGCGAGCTGGACGGCGTGGTGGCGGTCACGGCGGTGGTTTGTGCGCTGCAGCCGGTTGCCGTCAATCTCCAGTCGCCGGTGGGGCAGGCACGTATGCGGACGCGGTATTTTTCTCCGGGCGCGATGATGAAACCGGCTTCTTCAGGCAAGCCTGCGCCCGTGTACGGCGCGACTTGACCCCAAAAGCTCAACACCCCGGTCGAGACCCTTTCGACGTAAATGGTGTACGAGCCGGCGCCTTGAACGGCGGTCCATGTCGTCTCGATCTTGTCAAGGTGCGCTGTCACGGTCACGCCGGTGGGCGCCGCCAACGCCCGCGTCACCGTGACGGTGTAGGTCCGCTTCGTCGTGCCGTCCTGCGCCGTCACCTCGACCTTGATGGCGGTGTCGGTGCCCGCCGCGCCCAGCGCGATGGCCGTGCTCTCCGAGCCGCTGGTCACCGCCGAGAGGCTCGTCCCCTTGCCGACCTTGATGGAAGCGCCGCTGTGCGCCTTCGTCGGCGTCAGCTTCACATGGGTGACGGTGTTCGCCACCGAGGCGGTGTAGGCGAGGGTGGACGCCGAGAAGGTCGACGGGCTCAGCGCGAGCGCCGAGAACGTCCCCGTCGCGCTCGTCGCGCTCTTCGCCGTCAGGGCGCTCAGGTTCGCGTTGGTGGACTGGGTGGCCCCCTTGACCGCGCCGTTGACGCGGATCTTCAACTCGATCGTATTGGTTCTCCAGGAAGTGCCGGAACGGCCGTGGCGCGTGTCCCCGATGCTCCAGCCCGATGCGCTCCCCGTATCCTCGTTGTTGGTCCTCGTGGTCCGCAGCGACCCGGTGGTGGCGCCGCTGCTGTAGACGACCACGAAATACGAGGTGCTCGCGTCGAGCGACGTGTTCGACGGCGCGGCAAAGGCGGCCGCGCCCGCCCCGACCGTCGACGGGACCGTGAGGCCCGCGAGCTTCTGGTCCGGAGCGCCGCCGCTGGTCGCCGACCACAGCTCCGCCCGCAGGTTCGCCGGCGTGCCCACCGCGGCGGCGAAGTCGATCTCGAGGCTCGCCAGCGTGTAGCCGGCGGTGGCGCTTCCGGTCGTGAACTTCTGGGCGACCGGATTGCTGCCGATCGCGAGGGTGGTGGTGAACGTGGTCTGCCCGAGATTGCTCACCAGCGCGTTGGCGGAGGCGGGCGCGGCGGTGGAGGTGTCGGCGATGGTTATCGTCGCCTTCTCGCTCGCGCGGACCACCGTGTAGGGCTCGCCGGTGACTTTCTGCAGGAACCAGGTCGCGGTCTCGGCGCCCTCCGTCGTCCCGTCCGCCACCGCGGACAGCGTGAAGGTCGCGGTCGTGGCGTTGGCCGGCAGCGCCAGCATCCGCGAGCCCGCGCGCCCGGTCAGCCCGCCGAAGGTGTAGTCCTCGGGAGGGTTGGCCGAGCTCGGGGTCGTCGCCAGGACGGCAACCCTGCTGGCCGTGGCCAGTTGCGGCGAGATGTTCACCGTCAGCGTGACGCTGGCGCCCTCGTTCACGCTGTAGGTGGACGAGGCGAAGCTCACCTGCGGGGTCGTGGTGGTCGACGACGCCCGCGTCACCGTGACGGTGTAGGTCCGCTTCGTCGTGCCGTCCTCGGCGGTGACCTCGACCTTGAGGGCGTTGGCGCCCACCGAGAGCGCGATCGCCGAGCTCTCCGAGCCGCTGCCCACCGCCGTCAGACTCGTGCCCTTGCCGACCTTGACCGTGGCTTTGCCGGTGGCCTCCACCGTGGGCGTCAGCTTGACGTGGGTGATGCTGTTGGCCACCGAGGCGGTGTAGGCGAGGGTCGCCTTGGCGAAGGTCGCCGGGCTCAGCGCGAGCGCCGAGAACGACCCCGACGCGCTCGCCGCGCTCTTCACCGTCAGACCGCTCAGGCTCGCGTTGGTGGACAGCGCGGCCCCCCTGGCCGAGCCGTTGACGCGGAACATCCGGGTCTGATCAAAGGACGACCAGCCGCTCGGGGGGTTGCCGTTGTTGCCCGTGCCGAAACGGCTCGTGTTGTCGACGCTCCAGCCGGCCGCGGCGCCGCTGTCCTCGCTGTCGCTGGCCGTGTTCAGGATCTGGAATTGCTTGTTGGTGGCGGGGGACCGGCTCGCGGCGCCGCCGATGACGAAGTAGTAAGTAGTGTTCGCCGCGAGCCGGGTGCCCGCCGGCGCCGCGAAGACGATGTTGGCGGGGGTGGTGCCGCTTGCCGTGATGGTGGCCGGCACCGTCAGGTCGGCGAGCTTCACGCCCGGGTTGCCGGTGACGTCCGACCAAAGCTGCGCCCGGAGCTCGTTGGGCGCGTCCTCGGACTGGTTGGTGCGCGCCTCGATGCTGGTCAGCGTGTAGCCGGCCGCGTTGCTCCCGGTGGTGAACGCCTGGGCGTGCCACCGGTTCGCCCAAACCCGGCCCCCGCCGGCGGCCGCGGTCTGCCCGACGGTGCTCACCAGCGCGGCGGCGGAGGCGGGCGCGGCGGCGAACGGGGAGAACATCCCGAGCAGCAGCGCGAGGACGGGGAGGAGCAGGGAGCGGCGCTCCCGGCTTGCGAACGGGGCCATGGGGTCAGGCCCACGGCCCGCTAATGAAGTTCCGGCTTCCGGCTTCCGGCTTCCGGCTTCCGGCTTCCGGCTTCCGGCTTCCGGCTTCCGGCTTCCGGCTTCCGGCTTCCGGCTTCCGGCTTCCGGCTTCCGGCTTCCGGCTTCCGGCTTCCGGCTTCCGGCTTCCGGCTTCCGGCTTCCGGCTTCCGGCTTCCGGCTTCCGGCTTCCGGCTTCCGGCTTCCGGCTTCCGGCTTCCGGCTTCCGGCTTCCGGCTTCCGGCTTCCGGCTTCCGGCTTCCGGCTTCCGGCACGATCATGCGCAACTCCCCGCCGTTGTCAAGTCCGTTCATGGCTCAATTCCTTTGTTTACAGGCGCATTGACGGGTGTCGCCGCCCCCGCAAGACATTCCACGGAACAGCGCCGCCGGCTGATGCGGCGCGCCGTGCGCGCGGTCCGCGACGGGGCCGGGCAGAGCCGCTGCGCCCCTACCAGCGAACGGTTCCGCCCAGCATCACCCCGTGCTCGGGAGGCCCGTCGCCGTCCGGCGTCTCCCGGCGCGTGGCGTCGAGACTGAGCTCGAAGCCTGACGCCACCGAGGCGAGCCGCCAGCCCATGCGGTACTCCCGCGCCGTGTCCGACACCCCGAACCCGAGGTTCGGCGTCCCGGTGAAGCGCCCGCCCAACACCGCCATGCCGTAGCCCACCTCCGCGTCCAGCCGCCCGGATGGAGCCGCATTGTCGTTTGCAGCCAGCCTCGAAGCCTCCGGCATCGCCCACAGCCGCTCCGAGCCGCCCGGGGCCGCGCCCCAGGACGGCGTGAGCGACATCGACAGGCCGCGACCCGCAGCCCCCGGCACAAGCCTCAGCCACCCCGACACGCCCCATTCCCGGTGGCCCTCCCCGGCATGGGCCGCAAGCCCGTGCACCCGGAGCGCCACGTCAAGGCCCCGCGACGGGTCCGCCCAGCCCACTCCGGCGCCGACCTCCATGCCCGTGCCGCTGCCCCCCTCGCCCCCGTCGTGACGCACCCCGAGCTCCACCGAAGGCGTCAGCGTCCCGCCGCCACCCAGCGTGAACGCCCGCGAGCCGTCCAGCACCGCCCGGAGCCGGCTCGCATCCGCCCGCGCCGCCGCCAGGTTCCCCACCCCGGGCACGGACACCCGCTCCGACTCCGTCCGCACCCAGTACGCGTCCGCCTTGAGCGCCAGCGAGAACCCGCCCGTGCCGGCAGCCGTCACCACCTCGCCCCGCACCCCCGCCGCCGCAAGCGTCATCGACAGGTCCGCGCCGTGGCGCGCAGCCGCGTCGCCGTCCAGGTCCAGCGTCAGCCTCCCCGACCCCGTCCCCGCAAGGCTCCAGGCCGATACCCGCTCCGAGAACTCGAAGCGCGCATAGGGAAGCACCGTCGTGACCGAACTCCCCATCGCGTAGCTCCGGCCCGAGCCCTGCGCCGCGCCCTTGCCCAGGCTGTGGGTCATCGCCAGCCCGGTCAGCAGCCGGCCCCGCTCGTAGTCCATGCCCGCCGCCCCGGTGGCCGCCTCCCCGCTCAGCGAAAGCCCCGGACCCGCGCTCGTGAACCGCGACACCGACGCCCCCGACCCCCAGCCCGTGAACCGCGAGCCCCCGCCGCCAAGCACCGCGCGGAACGAAGTGCCCATCAAGAGCTCGCGCCCGGTCACCGGCCGCCCGCGCCGCTCATGCAGGCCGTCCGCCGGGGCCTGAGCGCCGTAGCGGCGCGCGAACCCCGTCAGCGCCTCCGCCAGCGCCCGGCCCCCGAGCGACAGGCGCTGGCCGCCCACCGTCAGGTGCGAGCCCGCGCTCCGCGGCGTCTCCAGCCGCGCCGTCACCGCCGCCACCGCGTCCGCCGCGGCCGCGCGCCCGAAGCGCGCCAGCCAGTCCCGCTGCAGCGGGTCCTCGTTCCTGATGACCCCCTTCGCCTCGCGGTGCATCGCGCGCAGATACGCCCCCTGCGGGTTCGAGAGCTTCAGCGTGAACGTCTCCTTGCCCTCGTCATGCGCGTCGTCGAGCAGCGGCACCGAGACCGTCTTCTCCGTCTCGCCCGCCGCGAAGACGAGCGTGCCCGACGCGGCCGTGTAGTCCTCGCCCGCCGTGGCCGTGCCGTTCTCGGTTGCATAGTCCACCGACACCGGCCCCGACGCCGCGCGGCTCAGCGTCACCGCGAAGTCCAGCGAGGCGTCCTTGCCCTCCTTCGCCCGCGCGGCCGCGACCCGGATGCGCGCCGGACCCCGGACCTTCGCCGACGCCGCGCCGAGCGCTATCTTCACGTCCTTCCAGGACTCCGGCTTGACGCGCACCCGCCACAGCACCGGGTCCAGCGGCTCCACGCCCTTGACCTTCCCGGCCGTCACCGTGAACGCCTCCGGGGCGGGCTTCGAGCCCGACTGCACGTCCAGCGCGAACGCCGTCCGCCCGTCATGCTCCTCCGGGACCTTGCCGAACTCTACCGCCACGGTCTGGGCCTCTTCTTCCGGCGGGGTCTGTTCCTCGGGCGCCTGCGCCTGCGCCTCGGTCACCTCGATGCGGTAGGTCGTCATGCCGCTCGAACCGCCGCTCGCCATCACCCACAGCTCGGTCGCGCCGCCGTCCGGCGCCAGCGCCAGCGCGACCGCCGTGCCCGAGGGCCGCACCCGCGCCGGGCGCGTGAAGGTCGTCCCGCCCCGGCGCGAGCCCGCGAACACGCTCGCCCCGCCGCTCCAGTGCGGCGCCAGCGTCACGCCCGCCGTCCCCGCCGGGACCTCCGCCCGGTACGACAGCACATTCGTCGAGAAGGCCGGGCTCAGCGCCACCGCCTCCGAACCGGCCGTGAGCGCAAGACCGGTCACGCTCAGCGCGTCGCGCTCGTGCGTCCTCGCCGCGTTCTGTTCGTCCTGGACAATGACGGTCACCCGGCCGCCCAGGTAATCCGCCGGGACCTCCGGCGAGTCGACGCTGTGGTCGACAACCAGGACCTCGTTACGGGAGTTCGCGTCCCTTCCGGCGCTGACCGTGAACGTCTTCGGGCTCGTGTCTCCCGCTTCGACCCGGATCCGCTCGGGAGAGACCGTGACCGCGCCGGGGTCGCTGTCGCCGGGGACGCTGATGCGCGGGGAAATGTACGCGGCGTCCTCGAGCGGCGTCTTCAGGCGGACGGTGTAGGTCGCGCTGGCGCCCTCCTCCGGCGACACCTGGCCCGGGGAAGCGGCCAGATATTTGCAGTCGTCGTCGATGATTTCGATCGAGATCACCAGGCCATGGTGCCGGTCCTGCCGGTCCCACCCGCCCCAGTCGGGACCGCCGCCGCTGCCGTGGTGCCTGATCCAGTACCGGGTGCCGGGCGGAGACTTGCACTCGTTGTCGTCCACCGCGGTGAGCCCGACCGATTTGGCCTGCTGCCAGTCCCCGCTCAGGTAGTTGGGGTGCGGGGCGGCTTTCCAGGTGACCCCGTTGTGGATCGTGAGCAGGCTGTTGTCGACGTTGGGGTAGTCGCTGCCGTCCGGTCGGACGTTGTGGTGTCGCGGCGTGATGGTCAGATCCGCGGTCGGCGGCTGGTGGATCACGATGCCGTAGGTGATCGATGCGCCCTCGGCGATCTTCATGCGTCCGGGTCCCATTGGGTGAAACCCGTCGACGGACATGCTGCCGGCGCGGCCCAGCGAGGCATGCGCCAGCTTCACCGCGACCTGCTGGTTGTCGGTCCAGTCCGTGGCTGGATCGTACGACCATTTGATGTCGCCCGTCGCAGTTGTAGTGGAGTCGCTGATGGCAAGCGGTGTTCCGGCGACGGTCAGCGACGCGCCGCCGAAGGCGCGCTTAGCATAAGCAGCCGTGATAACTTCCTCCGTTGCTTGGAGTGGGTTGCGTACGATGACGGCGACTAGAGAATTTGTTGCTGAATCCCAATTGATTGCACCGACCTGATAGTTGATCCCGTTATAGGTGAATTCATCTTCCGACAAGACGCTCGAGCTTGAGCAGTTGTCCTGGGTGGCCTCACTGTTGTCGCAGCCGAAATACCCGTCGTCCTCATCGACTGTCAGCGTCGCCGACCAGATCTGGGACTGCGCCTGGGCGGGCGCGGCCGCGAACAGGCCGAGCGCGCCGAGCAGCAGCGCGAGGACGGGGAGGCGGGCGGGGCGGCGCCACGGAGACGCGGCCCGGCGCGAGCCCGCCGGAGCGGCCAGGCGGCCGCCGGTCAGTCCGGATGAAGGGGAGAGGAGCTTGTGTGCGCGCCCTCGAGGGGCGGCGGCCGGGTCAGGCGGGCCGGCCTCCCGCCGGGCGCACCTCATGTCGCTGCCCGCTGGGCCGCTGGGCCGCTGGGCCGCTGGGCCGCTGGGCCGCTGGGCCGCTGGGCCGCTGGGCCGCTGGGCGATTATGAGACAGTGCCGTAAATGTCAAGGGCATTTCGAACCTCCCGTCTTTGTCCGCCGCCGGCGGGCGCGCCGGAGCGCAGTCCCGCGCGTTTGTGACAATCCCAAAGTCAAAATCCCCATACCATATCCATCCATATCTTGCGTGCTTTTAGTGTGCCCCAATTATCTATTTAAGTGTTACTTTCGTGCCCGAAGCGAAAAAAGGGGTAAACGGTGCGAAAAAACCACCTTGACAAAGAAGGCGGCACGGCGATGAGGCGAGTGGCGGGCGCCCCGGGATCAGCGGGAAAGCGGGTGTGAACGCCCAGGGGAGGGCGCAGCGAGACTAGCTGCGGTACTAGCGGGTGAGAGTCCCGCCGGCGCAGTTCTCAGTTTGGCGCCGTAGTCATATCCGGCAGACGCACGGGGCGACCCGGCGATCTGGAAGCCCGGACGTAAAAGCCTCGGGGGACAGGGAGGCCTTTGTGCCGCTCCTGTGCGATCAGCCCGGAAGGCGAGCAACGAGCAGGGCCGCAACGAGAGTGAACGGATCAAGCGTCGAAAAGGGCGTTCCCGCGTGAAGCTGATTTGCGGGATAAATTGGAGCTGCCAAGGGTTTTCTCCCTACCCGATGGCCAGTGCCGGTGCGGAAGAAACTGAGGCGCACGCACCGGGGCTCCCGGCGTATTGAAGGCGGCAATACTCGAAAGTACCGCAGCGAAAGTCCGGAAGGTCTGGAGGTCAGACAGGATGATCCTCGAATGTCAAAGACCGCGTCTATAACCGGTCGTGCCGGGAAATGAGGCGGAGACGTCCAGACTGGCGGATGAGGCCGACAAGCGGTGATGGCCGGGACAACATAACCCGGCCGGAGCGAGGGCCTCTGGGCTCAGGTGGCGATGTTGCAACCGGCGGTTTCGCACACAGAGGCGACGCATCAACCGGCGAGTGGCATCGTCGAAGGGCGGAGCAAACGCAGCGTCCGTTCGGGGGTATGGCGGGATCGGCCTTGACCTCGGCGACCCTGCGGAAGGCTCCGTGCCGAACTGCGAGGTGCCTGAAGCTTGAAGCCGTACCGGGGAAAACCCGACGTACGGAATTTTAGGGAGGGCGGCTGGAAACGTGGCCCAATAAAGGTGCGCGCGCCAGTGCCCTACCCGACAGTTCGTCGATGCGTGAGGCGCGATGCCCCGAGGCGATGGCCTTGAGGGTAGCCTTGAGGGCCGGGTAGGAGGGGTCGTTACCGAGCCCCTCCCCCCACAGATCCGAGCGTGCGCGATTGACGCACTCGGTTCCTCATCTGACAGGTTCGCTCAGGAAGCGTTGCCATGAGCGCATGAAGGTGACTCGCGGCAAGGGATATCGCTTGAGAAGTTCGTTCATCCGGTCCCAGTTCAAGCACCTGAGGCGGCTGCGGCGTGCGAGCCACGTTCGCCAGATGCGGGCGACCTGTTGGCGGAACCGCTCCAGACGTTTGCCGTTCCCCGTCAGACCGTAGTATGCGCAGTGGCCCCGGATCACCCGTGCAAGATAGTCTTGCTGCGCCTTTACCGGCAGGTGCCGGCATCTCTTGCACCACTGGTGCACCGCTTTCAGCGCACGGGCGAAGCGGCCCTTCGCCGTAATCTGGCGAACGACGTCCTTGCCTTGCCTCGACCGCCCCCACACGTGGGTGAAGCCGAGGAAATCGAACGTCGTGGCCGACGCCATCCAGTGACGCCCGTATGGGCGTCTCCGGCGGAAGTCCACATGGCGCGTCTTGGTCTCATGGAGCGTGAGCCCGTATCGACCGAGACGCTTGCCCAGCACGTCAAGCAGACGCTTGCCGCTGTGGCGGTCTTCGAGGGCGATGACAAAGTCATCGGCGAAACGCACCAACTGGCACTTTCCGTACAAGCGTGGCTTCGCCACTTTCTCGAACCACTCGTCCAGCACATGGTGCAGGAAGATGTTGGAAAGCATCGGCGAGATGACGCCCTGAACGCAAAAGGTAACCTTCGCCTTCGGGGCTGTCCGTGGCGGATTTCGAGGGGTCTGGACCGCCTCCTGGCGAGCCCGAGATCGGGATTGAATGGCGGATCGTGATTTTGTCTTCGCTGACCAACACCTCCTTCACGAGGAGCCGTACGATGCGTTGACGTTCCGCGATGTCGAGGGTTTCGGCGGACGAACGCAGCCTCTCCAGAAAGTCGGTCAGGGTCTCGGCGAGCCGCAGGTAGGTCTCGCGCTCCTTGGCCTGATCGACCGCGGATTGCAGTTCGCGATGCAGCGCCTGCTCCTGACGGCGAAGTTCGGGCGTTCTGTCACGCAGTTCGTCGATGGTTATCAACTCCTCCTGATAGGCATTGACCAGGCGGTCGATACTCTTGCGGACCCTGATCAGCCGGCGCCGCAGGTCGGCCTCGCGCTGCTGGTTGGGGTCGGAGGCACGGGCCGCCTCCAGTCGCCGGTCGATTTCCGCGCTGATCAGTGCAGGGTTCTCCAGCAGGCGGACCACCTCGGTCCATACGACGTCATCAAGCAGTTCCTGGCGCGCCGGACGGCTGTCGCACAGCGGCCCGTTGAGGTGGCGCCACGAATCGGATCCCAGGCAGCGGTAATAGGAGATCTTGCGGGCGCTCGTCTGGGCCGAGGTGCGGTACCACGCGTAGCCGCATTTGCCGCAGGAGACCAGTCCCTGGACCACGCTGAGTGTCTTGGTGCGACGTGGCGCGTGGATCTTGTTTCTCTCCAGCCGCTCTTCGGCCAGGGCGAAGGTCTCCTCGCTGACGATCGCCGGCACCGGGATCTCGATCCACTCCTCACGCGGTTTCTCGTGACTGCCGGTAGTGGCGCTGGCGAAGCCTCCGCTCAGGCGTACAGGACGTGTCACGCTTTTTCGAGGCATCTGGCGGGTCTTGCCGAAACAGGCCGTCCCCTTGTAGGCGGGGTTGCGGAGAATCGCCCACACGGTCGAGCGTTCCCAGCGCGAACGCCCCGTGGCCGTAAGGACCTCGCGCTCCTTGAGATTGCGCGTGATCGCGCCGATGCTCATGTGGTCGCAAGTGTAGCAGCGGTAGACCTCGCGAACCACCGAAGCCTGCGGTTCGATGATTTCGTAGAACGCATCGCTGTCCGGGGTCTTCTTGTGGTAGCGGTAGCCATAGGGCGCGCCGCTGAGGACGGCGACTTCGCCGCGTCGCGCCCGATGACGCTTGCCGCGCCGGGAACGCTCCAGAATCTGGGCGCGTTCATATTCCGCGATCATGCCCTGGAACTGCACGAGGAGGTGGTCCTCGGGGGTTTCCATCGACGGAGCGTTCACAAACACGGTCTCGACGCCCTGGCGCGCCAGCTCCTCGATAATCACAACCTGATAGGCATAGCGCCGGCTCAAGCGGTCCGGGGCATGCACCACCACCGTGTCGATGCGCCCTTCCGCGGCGAGGTCCCGGACCCGCTCGAGTCCCGGGCGTTCGAGAACGGCGCCGCTGTAGCCGTCGTCCTCGATGATCATGTCGGGCGCGACGCGGTACCCGTGACACTCGGCGTAGGCTACCAGGGCTTCGGTCTGGCTGGCGATCGTGTGGCTATCTCTCTGCTGCTCGCCCGAGACCCGCGCGTACAGGGCTGCGATCCTCATGTTCGTCTCCTATATCGTGCGCCCGGGCCGGGATCTTGTGAGCCTGATCCGGCACCAGGATCGCGTAGACGTTCTGGAGCTTGGCGTCGAGCAGACGATCAAAGGCATAAGCGAGTTGAACGGAGGGCCGGGAGCCCGCGCGACGTTCAGCCATGCCCACCCGCATGCGAGAAGAAGCGCCTCAGAGCCCGGGTGACGATCTCCGCGATGGAGCGGCCGCTGCTCCTGGCATGCGCCCGCAGCGTCGCCGCCAGTGTGCCCGGAATCTTGATAGTGATGGGGGTCAGCGCTTCGCCCGGCTCGGACGGCTGGCTCATGGCGCGGGCGTCCTGGATGTAACGATACGACTGGCGCTGCGACAGCCCGAAGCGTTGCGACAGGCGCAACACGGCTTCGCTCGCGGAGACGCCTTGGGCGAGGAGTGTGTAGGCGGCGTTGAGCCGCTCGACCTTTTGGGCTCGTGTCGACCGAACCATTTGTCATAAGAGTATTACCCTTTGCGGCGTAAATCAACTAAGGGACGGTCCCGCCATTGCACAATCTCACGTTCAAAGCGGAAGTTACCTTTTGCGTTCAGGGCGTCATCACCCCGCCCTGGGGAGTGCCAGCAACCGGTTTGTGCACGGTGCCCTCTTCGAGCACCCCTGCCTTCAGCCATTTGTCGATCATGCGCCTTACGACGCCGTCCTTGATCCGCAGGTCGAGGAAGGTCCTCAGGTGGCCGTGCGGGATCGAGTCGAAGTACGATCTCAGATCCGCGTCGATCACCCACCGTTGGCGCTGCTCCATGATGCCCTTTCGCAGTGCGTTCAGGGCATCGTGGGCCGACCGCCCGGGCCGGAAGCCGTACGAGCACGGCACAAAGTCCGTCTCGTAGACCGGTTCCAGCAGCATCAGGATGGCCCGTTGCGCCACCTTGTCTTCCAGCGTCGGTATGCCCAGAGGCCGTTTCGTGCCGTCCGCCTTGGGGATGTAGCGCCGGCGCACCGGCGGCGCAAAGTAACGGCCCGACTTGATCCGGTCCAGCAGGCCGTCAAGGTTGGCCTCAAGGTCCTTCTCGTAGTCCGCAGCCGTCACGCCGTCGATGCCCGTCGCCCCATCCTTTCGCGTCCGCCGGTAGGCTTCGCGCATCCACTCGCCGTCGATCAGGTGGTGCAGGGACGTGAACACCCGCTCCGGATGCTCCCTCGCCTGTTCGGCTATCCACTGCTGTTTCGTGTACGTGTTGGTGGAACTCAGGGTTTCCTCCAGCGTTTCCCATCAGTGGGTCTGTTCAGATGGCGCCCCGCTTCCCTCCAGCGGGTCCCGACGGCCACGGTTCCCCGCCTTCCACGGTACTATCAAGGCGCTACGACTTCCTGCCCCTGCATGTCCTTCGGCTCATTGTTTTCGCCAGCCGGCTCCGCGGGCTGTTGCCTGCCGGGGTTCGTGTCCGCCCGAGGGCGCTCCCGCCGCCGCGCAGGCGCCGGCAACGGACCGGGGTCTGGATTTCACGCTGGCCATCCCTCTCCAGCTTCTTTGCCCACGGGCAAGGGCAGGACCTCCCAGGTTCCCTGGCGATCCGTCCCGTGACTCTGCGCCGGTCCACGACCCCGGACGACCCGTTGCGCCTCGCCAGTCACGGCGCTTCCGGTACTGCCCCCACCCGCTTAACAATGAAGGCGTCATCGGTTTACCCATTTCGAGGCTTTTTTTTCCGCCGCTTCGTCACCTGCTGTCTACGCTTCGCGACGGGCGTTGCCGCTCGCCGCGCAAGACTCGCTTCCGGCTGGCGGGCTGCGCCTTTACCGGACGGGAGTCGAACCCGCTGGATCGCTTCGAAAGGTTTCAGCTCATGGCATCCTCCTCTCCAGGGCTTCACCTGGCGCAATAGGCGTAGGGCTCGGCCCCGTTCAACTTGGCGGTCTTGATGAGCGAGGCGATGCGGCCCCAGGCAGTGGCGCCTTCGTCATGACCCGGGAACAGGGCGTTCTTTCTCGTGAGGGCCTGGGGGCGCGGATCTCCGCCTCGATGGCGTAGAACTCCACGATCCGCGGCAAGCCCTCGGCCGCCACCTTCGAGTCGGTGCTCTCGAAGACCTCGTGAACCTTGCGCCGGGCGTGCATCCAGATACGCCAGCCGCACCTGCCGGTCCGGGCCGGCAAGCCGGTTGTAGCCGCCGTAGCCGTCCACCTGCAGGATGCCCTTGAACCCCTTGAGGAAGGTCTCCGCGTGCTCGCCGCCGCGGCATGGAAGCACACCACCCCGGGCGGGTCCGGGCCGCCCCAACCGCGGTCGTCCCGGGCCAGCGCCCACAGCCACCCGGTCTTGGTCCTGCCCCGTCCGGGATCGAGCACCGGAGCCCGGGTCTCGTCCATGAACAGCTTCCCCGACTGTCTCAGGCGCCAAGCCAGCCGGTCCACCACCGGCTTGAGGTGGAACGCCGCCTTGCCCACCCACCCGGCCAGCGTCGAGCGGTGAAGATCGAGACCCGAGCGGGCGTAGATCTGCGCCTGGCGGTAGAGCGGGCATCGAGTCGCGCGGGGGAATCTCACCCCCAACGCGCTCCCGGAACCGTACGTGAGCCTCTCGACTCATACGGCTCCCAGCGTCCGGCCCTTCCCGTACAACAGGGGCCAATGGGCGAACCGCCACGGCTCCGCTTTCACGATTCTGGCTAGCCGGAGACGAGCCTGACGCGGTCGTCGTCGGAAGCGTTCGAACTTCCTCGTTGCCCATCGATGCAAGTGGGCGTCTATCAGGCGAAGCGTCGGATAGAGGGCCGACTTGTAGAACGCACCGAAGTAGCCGATCCACCCTGCAATTTCGCGAAGAAACATGCGGGCAAGATCGAGCAGCCCCTTGTCGCTACGCCGTCGCAAGCCCCATTGCCGCACGCGGCGGCGAAACGCCCTGAGCGCGGTCGGGCTGGCAGCCGGAAGGAACGAGACCCCGAACAACCCTCCGCGCCACGCCGCAAGCCTTGGCTGGAAACGATAGCCGAGGAAGTCGAACGCGACCGTCGGGTGGTCCCCCTTGCGGTTGGTGTCTTTGCAATAGACCACCGTGGTCTTCTGCGGGCGCATCTCCAGGCCGCACTCGGCCAGACGGTCGGCAACCCGCCGCCAGAGGGTCTTTGCCCCTTCCTCTACAACCAGCCGAACATACGCCGGCACTGGCCGCGCCCCCGCCCGCTCCACCTCCACGGCACGCCCCGCAACCCGAATCCAGCGGCGAAGGCTCTCCCCGCACACCCCGTGACGCCGAGCCACCGCCGCCACCGATGCCCCCGGCCGGCAGCACTCCGCAACCATCTCCGCCCTCTCTTCCTTCGACGCCCGGCGCCTTCCCCCGCCAAGCCACATCCACTCCATCGCCGACATCCTCCCGTACCTCCCCCACACCTGCCTCTCCCACCAATCGCTTCCCGCTCCCCGTGATTCCAGGTCCGTCATCGCTTCCCTCCCGCCAAATACCCCTATCAAAACTCACTTCCCCGCTCGGCGAAAGGTGGTTTTTTCGCTTCGGGCACGAAAGTAACACTTAAATAGATAATTGGGGCACACTGATGGCACACAAAATATGGATGGATATGGTATGGGGATTTTTGACTTTGGGATTGTCACAAACGCGCGGGACTGCGCTCCGGCGCGCCCGCCGGCGGCGGACAAAGACGGGAGGTTCGAAATGCCCTTGACATTTACGGCACTGTCTCATAATCGCCCAGCGGCCCAGCGGCCCAGCGGCCCAGCGGCCCAGCGGCCCAGCGGCCCAGCGGCCCAGCGGCCCAGCGGCCCAGCGGCCCAGCGGCCCAGCGGGCAGCGACATGAGGTGCGCCCGGCGGGAGGCCGGCCCGCCTGAACCGGCCGCCGCCCCTCGATGGGGCGTCCGCAAGCTCCTCTCCCCTTCATCCGGACTGACCGGCGGCCGCCTGGCCGCTCCGGCGGTCTCGCGCCGGGGCGCGTCCCCGTGGCGCCGCCCCGCCGTCCTCCCCGTCCTCGCGCTGCTGCTCGGCGCGCTCGGCCTGTTCGCGGCCGCGCCGGCCCAGGCGCAGAATACCGTCACCATCTGGTCCGCCATGCTGGATGTGCAGAACTACGACTACACACGGGCTCATTTCGGTCACATTGTCGGTCGCGGTTGCACGGAGCCGAGATTCGTCTCAACAACCTATCGCTGCCGGGGTGCGCTGACGGACGACAGCTTCAGCTATGGCGGCCAGACCTACCGGGTCGCGGTTCTCCAGCATACGAACTATCTCTTCTCGGGTACTCGACGAAACCAGATCGACATCGCGTTGGATCGGAACATCCCCGCTGCCATCGCGCAGCGCGCGACGCTGGTTGTCGGCAGCACGCGCTGGCCGCTGGCGGACGGCGCTGTGGGCGGTTTCTCCGTCTACCGGAATGGCGTCGAAGACGCCTCTTTAGGCGCAAACGGCTACTCTTGGTTGGGCGCGCTGCCCGCGTCGGGCCGGGTTCGCGTGAGTCTGGAGATGCCCGCCCCCGGTGTGCCCTACGCCAATCCTCCGGGCTGGCCGGGGGCCGTCGGCGCCGTCTGGAGCTCGACGCTGACAGTCGATGAGGACGCCGGGCGTCTCGGCTGCGACGCCGGTCGGGCTACCCAAACCGACTGCTCCGTGGCGCTCACGGACGATGATTTCGAGTACAACGGTGTGACCTATCGAGTCCGGAGTATCAATTACTTTTCTGCCCATAATCTTGTGCGTATCACCCTCAATCCGAACCCGGCACAACAGGTGCGCCTTGCCGGGCTGGAGTTGCATCTCGGCCCTACGCGGGTAACCTTTGGTACAGATGTTGCGACCCACGGCCGATGGGCCAGCGTCAACCCGCAATGGAGCGACGGCCAGCAGGTCGGGGTGAGGCTGACGGCGCCGGCCGCGACGGTCAAACCTCCGACCCTGAGCGCCAGCGGCGCGCCGCGCGAGGGCGGCGGGCCGGTCACGGTGACGGTCACGCTGCCCGAGCCGGCGCTTGACGGCGGCGTGAATGTGACCGTCAACCTCGGCGGCACGGCGACCTGGGGGGAGGACTACCGCACGCCGGTACCGGCCGGTCCGGAATATGACGATTACAGGCGGCCGGTGCAGAACGAGGGCAAAGGCTGGTTCGGAAGGACGTCTTCCGAGACCGTCCAGGCCGCGAACCTGCTGCACATCCCTTCGGGGAGCCGGAGCGCGAGCTTCGAGATTCACGTCGTCGACGACCCGCACGAGGACTCCGGCGAGACGATCGACATCGGCGTCAGGGCGGACCATGCGGGCATTCAGTACACCGGCAGGCAAGTAGAGAACTGCCCGACGTGCAGCAGGCGGACAAGCCTGCTGACCTACCAGGGCGCTGCCGAGCTCACCCTGACGATTACGAACCACGAGGACGCGGAGACGGAGGCGGCGCGGCTTGCGGCGGAGGCGGCCGCGGAAGCGGAGAGGCAGCGGCTGGCGGCGGCGCGCGCGGCGGCGGGCGGTCCGCTGAGCGGTCTTGCGCTCTCGGCCAACTCGCAGGCGGTGGCGCTGGTCCCGGCCTTCTCGCCGAATGTGCTGTCGTACCGGGCGGAGGTCCCGTCGGGGACGGCGGGCGTGACGCTGGCGCCGCACTGGGGCGCGGAGGCCGCGCTGGGCGGCTCGCCGAGCGTGGTTTTGGTTTCGCAAGGGCCAGCGGCGATGCTGGCGCAGGCGCAGGTTCACGCCTCCGGCACGGCGGCGGCGCTGGCGCTGTCGTCGGCCGGCCCGACCAGGCTGGAGGTGACGGTGCTCGAACCGGACGGTTCGGGGAAGCGATTGCAGGGGACGACCACGACGTACCGCGTCGAGGTGGTCGGGGCTGCGGCGCCGCAGACGGCGGCGGCGGGCGGTCCGTTGAGCGGTCTTGCGCTCACGGCGGGCTCGCAGGCGGTGGCGCTGGTCCCGGCCTTCTCGCCGGGGGTGACGTCGTACCGGGCGGAGGTGCCGGCGGGGACCCGTGAGGTGTCGCTGGAACCGTCGTGGGGCGCGGCGGCCGCGCCGACCGTGTGGGCGCGCTCGCGCCGGCCGGCGCCGCATCTGACGCTTCTGTCGCGGCAGCGGGTCCATGGCTCCGGCACGGCGGCGGCGCTGCCGCTGTCGCCGGACGGCCCGACCAGGCTGGAGGTGACGGTGCTCCAACCGGGGTTGACGACCACGGACTACCGCATCGAGGTGACCGAGGCGCAGGTGCGCGAGGAGCCGCCGCCGCAGACGGCGGAGACGCCCGAGGAACAGACCCCGCCGGAAGAAGAGGCCCAGACCGTGGCGGTAGAGTTCGGCAAGGTCCCGGAGGAGCATGACGGGCGGACGGCGTTCGCGCTGGACGTGCAGTCGGGCTCGAAGCCCGCTGCGGAGGCGTTCACGGTGACGGCCGGGAAGGTCAAGGGCGTGGAGCCGCTGGACCCGGTGCTGTGGCGGGTGCGCGTCAAGCCGGAGTCCTGGAAGGACGTGAAGATAGCGCTCGGCGCGGCGTCGGCGAAGGTCCGGGGTCCGGCGCGCATCCGGGTCGCGGCCGCGCGGGCGAAGGAAGGCAAGGACGCCTCGCTGGACTTCGCGGTGACGCTGAGCCGCTCGGCGTCGGGGCCGGTGTCGGTGGACTATGCAACCGAGAACGGCACGGCCACGGCGGGCGAGGACTACACGGCCGCGTCGGGCACGCTCGTCTTCGCGGCGGGCGAGACGGAGAAGACGGTCTCGGTGGCGCTGCTCGACGACGCGCATGACGAGGGCAAGGAGACGTTCACGCTGAAGCTCTCGAACCCGCAGGGGGCGTATCTGCGCGCGATGCACCGCGAGGCGAAGGGGGTCATCAGGAACGAGGACCCGCTGCAGCGGGACTGGCTGGCGCGGTTCGGTCGCGCGGCCGCGGCGGACGCGGTGGCGGCGGTGACGGCGCGGCTGGAGACGCCGCGGAGCGCGGGCTCGCACCTGACGGTGGGCGGCCAGCGCCTGTCGCTCGGGGGCCGGGCGCTGGCGGAGGCGCTGACGGGGTTCGCGCGCCGCTACGGCGCTCAGGCCCCGGCGGACGGCCTGCATGAGCGGCGCGGGCGGCCGGTGACGGGGCGCGAGCTCTTGATGGGCACTTCGTTCCGCGCGGTGCTTGGCGGCGGGGGCTCCCGGTTCACGGGCTGGGGGTCGGGGGCGTCGGTGTCGCGGTTCACGAGCGCGGCGCCGGGGCTTTCGCTGAGCGGCGAGGCGGCCACCGGGGCGGCGGGCATGGACTACGAGCGGGGCCGGCTGCTGACCGGGCTGGCGATGACCCACAGCCTGGGCAAGGGCGCGGCGCAGGGCTCGGGCCGGAGCTACGCGATGGGGAGTTCGGTCACGACGGTGCTTCCCTACGCGCGCTTCGAGTTCTCGGAGCGGGTGTCGGCCTGGAGCTTGGCGGGGACGGGGTCGGGACGGCTGACGCTGGACCTGGACGGCGACGCGGCTGCGCGCCACGGCGCGGACCTGTCGATGACGCTTGCGGCGGCCGGGGTGCGGGGCGAGGTGGTGACGCCCGCCGGGGCGGGCGGGTTCTCGCTGGCGCTCAAGGCGGACGCGTACTGGGTGCGCACGGAGTCGGAGCGGGTGTCCGTGCCCGGGGTGGGGAACCTGGCGGCGGCGCGCGCGGACGCGAGCCGGCTCCGGGCGGTGCTGGACGGGTCGCGGGCGTTCACGCTCGGTGGCGGCGGGACGCTGACGCCATCGGTGGAGCTCGGGGTGCGTCACGACGGGGGCGAGGGGGGCAGCGGCACGGGCATGGAGGTCGGCGCCGGAGTGGGATGGGCGGACCCGTCGCGGGGCCTTGACGTGGCGGTCCGGGTGCGCGGGCTTGCGGCCCATGCCGGGGAGGGCTACCGGGAATGGGGCGTGTCGGGGTGGCTGAGGGTCGTGCCGGGGGCGGCGGGACGGGGCCTGTCGATGTCGCTCACGCCGTCCTGGGGCGCGGCCCCGGGGGGCTCGGAGCGGCTGTGGAGGATGCCGGAGGCTTCGAGGCTGGCTGCAAACGACAATGCGGCTCCATCCGGGCGGCTGGACGCGGAGGTGGGCTACGGCATGGCGGTGTTGGGCGGGCGCTTCACCGGGACGCCGAACCTCGGGTTCGGGGTGTCGGACACGGCGCGGGAGTACCGCATGGGCTGGCGGCTCGCCTCGGTGGCGTCAGGCTTCGAGCTCAGTCTCGACGCCACGCGCCGGGAGACGGCCGACGGTGGCGGGCCGCCCGAGCACGGGGTGATGCTGGGCGGAACCGTTCGCTGGTAGGAGCGCAGCGGCTCCGCCCGGCCCCGTCGCGGACCGCGCGCACGGCGCGCCGCATCAGCCGGCGGCGCTGTTCCGTGGAATGTCTTGCGGGGGCGGCGACACCCGTCAATGCGCCTGTAAACAAAGGGCCTGTAAACAAAGGAATTGAGCCATGTCCCGCTGATCCCGGGGCGCCCGCGGGCGCCCGCCACTCGCCTCATCGCCGTGCCGCCTTCTTTGTCAAGGTGGTTTTTCGCACCGTTTACCCCTTTTTTCGCTTCGGGCACGAAAGTAACACTTAAATAGATAATTGGGGCACACTGATGGCACACAAAATATGGATGGATATGGTATGGGGATTTTGACTTTGGGATTGTCACAAACGCGCGGGACTGCGCTCCGGCGCGCCCGCCGGCGGCGGACAAAGACGGGAGGTTCGAAATGCCCTTGACATTTACGGCACTGTCTCATAATCGCCCAGCGGCCCAGCGGCCCAGCGGCCCAGCGGCCCAGCGGCCCAGCGGCCCAGCGGCCCAGCGGCCCAGCGGCCCAGCGGCCCAGCGGCCCAGCGGCCCAGCGGCCCAGCGGCCCAGCGGCCCAGCGGCCCAGCGGCCCAGCGGCCCAGCGGGCAGCGACATGAGGTGCGCCCGGCGGGAGGCCGGCCCGCCTGACCCGGCCGCCGCCCCTCGAGGGCGCGCACACAAGCTCCTCTCCCCTTCATCCGGACTGACCGGCGGCCGCCTGGCCGCTCCGGCGGTCTCGCGCCGGGCCTTGTCCCCGTGGCGCCGCCCCGCCCGCCTCCCCGTCCTCGCGCTGCTGCTCGGCGCGCTCGGCCTGTTCGCGGCCGCGCCCGCCCAGGCGCAGTCCCAGATCTGGTCGGCGACGCTGACAGTCGGTGATATCGATGACGACGGGGCGTATCTCGGCTGCGATAACTCTGGCTGCCCCTCGGCGCTCACGGACGATGAACTCGAGCACAACGGTGAGAAATATACCGTCGAAAACCTTTATTACAACAATGGTAGGGTATCGTTGAAGTTGGGCGGGATACAACCGAGCGCGACGTCACCGGCCCCGACCCCAGGGTCGAAGTTTGACGGGATGGTGTTGCATCTCGGCACTGTGCGGCTACCCGTTGGTGGAGTTGTTAGATTTAGCGATACCGGTTGGCACAACTGGTATGTCGACCCGCAATGGACCGACGGCCAGCGGGTCGCGGTGAAGCTGGAGATTCCGGCGAAGTCGCCGTGGTTGTGGCCGGACGGGACCCGGCATCACGACAAGAACCAGATCTGGTCCACCACGATGGCGGCGAAGGCCCTCGAGCCGACGCGATGGGGCACGGACTCGTCCGGCTGCAGGACCGGTGTGTCGGGGGGCACTTGCCCCCTCGCGATGGGCGCCAACAGGTTCACTTACGCGGGCAATACCTACACCATCAGCGATTTCTATCACCGCAACGGCACTCTGTTCGCGGGCTTGAGCTCGGGCAGCGCCGCCGCGATCACCGCTGCAAGGTCGCTGATGCTGATCGTCAAGTATCCCGCTGGCGCCGAAAGGCGGTTCCCCCTGAGGAATCTGACCGCCAGTGGCACTTCGGCCACCGCCTCCTGGCCCGTCGACGACATGCGCTGGGGCTCCTACGGTCATCCACACCCCACCGACCCACAACGAAATCCCGCCGTGTGGGCGGCCAACTTCGCGGTGACTCTGGCCGTGGTCGAGGTGCCGGAGCCTGTGACCGTGACCGTGACGAGTCCGGCGCCGCGCACCCACACGGTGACCGTGTCGGTGCCCACGGCGGTCGCCGCGGAGACCATCATATCCCTGGGCACGTACGGCAGGGTCGGCCACCGTGTGTGGACGGACCTGAGGGATCCCGACCTGGTAAGCCATTGCGATCCGATGGATCCGTTGGACCCGGCCACTCGCGCGGTCATAGAGAACCCGGATCGCAAGTATCCGATGGCCTACATCCAGGCGGGGCAGCGGAGCACCACGTTCAACCTGTGCCTTCTCGGAGTCCCGAAGGACGTGGAGAACCAGATAATGACAAACCAGGTCACCGTGTACCTGCCGCGGGGGAGGTCGTCGGTGACGTACGACATCAACGTCGGCAGCGCCTACGGCGGCGGGTCCGGGACCGCGGAGTACGAGGGCGGCGAGGGGCCGGGCTCCGGCGGGGAGGAGGAACGCGACCTGCTGACGGCGGTCTTCGAGGACGTGCCGGAGGAGCATGACGGCACGGAGTTCGCGATCCTGGTGCGTCTGAGCGAGACGGTGGGGAGTTTCAGCCGGTCGCCGCGCTTGTGGTCGTTCGCGGTGACGCAGGGCCGGGTGACGGGCGTGGAGCAGATCGGCGCCGGGCTGTGGCGGGTCACGGTGCGGCCGGCGTCGCCGAGCGACGTGACGGTGACGCTCGCGGGCGGGCGGGACTGCGACGACGAGCCGTCGGGCGCGGTGTGCACGCCGGACGGGCGGGCGCTGTCGAACACGTCGAGTGCGAGGGTCGCGGCGGGTCCGCAGCAGCAGCAGGAGGTGTTGGTCACGCCGGAGCCGGCCGACGTGCGGGTGGTGCCGGGCGACGGCAGCCTGACGGTGAACTGGACGGCGGTGGCGCACCCGCGCGTCGCTGCGGAGCGGGTGCAGCACGCGCTGCGCTGGAGCCAGGAGGCGGGCGTGTGGGCCAACCCGTCGGGCAACAACGGCGTTGCCGTGGAGGCCGGCGTGAACGGCTACACCATCACCGGGCTGAGGAACGGCGTGGCGACCGGGGTGTTCGTGCGCGCCTTCGTGGGCCGGCTCCGGTCGGAGCGCAGCGAGCACTCGAGCGGGTGGGTCCGTGTGAAGGGCGAGTCGACGACGCCGCGGGCGGCAACCCAGACCGTGGCGGTAGAGTTCGGCAAGGTCCCGGCGGAGCATGACGGGCGGACGGCGTTCGCGCTGGACGTGCAGTCGGGCTCGAAGCCCGCCCCGGAGGCGTTCAAGGTGACGGCCGGGAAGGTGACGGGCGTGGAGCCGCTGGACCCGGTGCTGTGGCGGGTGCGCGTCAAGCCGGAGTCCTGGAAGGACGTGAAGATAGCGCTCGGCGCGGCGTCGGCGAAGGTCCGGGGTCCGGCGCGCATCCGGGTCGCGGCCGCGCGGGCGAAGGAGGGCAAGGACGCCTCGCTCGACTTCGCGGTGACGCTGAGCCGCTCGGCGTCGGGGCCGGTGTCGGTGGACTATGCAACCGAGAACGGCACGGCCACGGCGGGCGAGGACTACACGGCCGCGTCGGGCACGCTCGTCTTCGCGGCGGGCGAGACGGAGAAGACGGTCTCGGTGCCGCTGCTCGACGACGCGCATGACGAGGGCAAGGAGACGTTCACGCTGAAGCTCTCGAACCCGCAGGGGGCGTATCTGCGCGCGATGCACCGCGAGGCGAAGGGGGTCATCAGGAACGAGGACCCGCTGCAGCGGGACTGGCTGGCGCGGTTCGGTCGCGCGGCCGCGGCGGACGCGGTGGCGGCGGTGACGGCGCGGCTGGAGACGCCGCGGAGCGCGGGCTCGCACCTGACGGTGGGCGGCCAGCGCCTGTCGCTCGGGGGCCGGGCGCTGGCGGAGGCGCTGACGGGGTTCGCGCGCCGCTACGGCGCTCAGGCCCCGGCGGACGGCCTGCATGAGCGGCGCGGGCGGCCGGTGACCGGGCGCGAGCTCTTGATGGGCACTTCGTTCCGCGCGGTGCTTGGCGGCGGGGGCTCGCGGTTCACGGGCTGGGGGTCGGGGGCGTCGGTGTCGCGGTTCACGAGCGCGGCGCCGGGGCTTTCGCTGAGCGGCGAGGCGGCCACCGGGGCGGCGGGCATGGACTACGAGCGGGGCCGGCTGCTGACCGGGCTGGCGATGACCCACAGCCTGGGCAAGGGCACCGCGCAGGGCTCGGGCCGGAGCTACGCGATGGGGAGTTCGGTCACGACGGTGCTTCCCTATGCGCGCTTCGAGTTCTCGGAGCGGGTGTCGGCCTGGAGCCTTGCGGGGACGGGGTCGGGACGGCTGACGCTGGACCTGGACGGCGACGCGGCTGCGCGCCACGGCGCGGACCTGTCGATGACGCTTGCGGCGGCCGGGGTGCGGGGCGAGGTGGTGACGGCTGCCGGGGCGGGCGGGTTCTCGCTGGCGCTCAAGGCGGACGCGTACTGGGTGCGCACGGAGTCGGAGCGGGTGTCCGTGCCCGGGGTGGGGAACCTGGCGGCGGCGCGGGCGGACGCGAGCCGGCTCCGGGCGGTGCTGGACGGCTCGCGGGCGTTCACGCTGGGGGGCGGCGGGACGCTGACGCCATCGGTGGAGCTCGGGGTGCGTCACGACGGGGGCGAGGGGGGCAGCGGCACGGGCATGGAGGTCGGCGCCGGAGTGGGCTGGGCGGACCCGTCGCGGGGCCTTGACGTGGCGTTGCGGGTGCACGGGCTTGCGGCCCATGCCGGGGAGGGCTACCGGGAATGGGGCGTGTCGGGGTGGCTGAGGGTTGTGCCGGGCGCGGCGGGTCGCGGCCTGTCGATGTCGCTCACGCCGTCCTGGGGCGCTGACCCGGGCGGCTCGGAGCGGCTGTGGGCGATGCCGGAGGCTTCGAGGCTGGCTGCAAACGACAATGCGGCTCCATCCGGGCGGCTGGACGCGGAGGTGGGCTACGGCATGGCGGTGTTGGGCGGGCGCTTCACCGGGACGCCGAACGTCGGGTTCGGGGTGTCGGACACGGCGCGGGAGTACCGCATGGGCTGGCGGCTCGCCTCGGTGGCGTCAGGCTTCGAGCTCAGTCTCGACGCCACGCGCCGG
The DNA here is from genome assembly GCA_965204505.1 of uncultured Binatia bacterium (SeqCode). Lineage (GTDB taxonomy): Bacteria > Desulfobacterota > Binatia > UBA9968 > JAJDTQ01 > JAJDTQ01. The sequence goes on along the minus strand of CBDBFB010000003.1, from coordinate 23,387 downwards.
GAGACGCCGGACGGTGGCGGGCCTCCCGAGCACGGGGTGATGCTGGGCGGAACCGTTCGCTGGTAGGGAGCGGCAACGCGAGCCCGCCTCGACAAGCCGGGCGGGTAGTCCAACAGCGGTTTCCTCACTGCCGGAGGGAGAAGGAGCAAGTCGAGGAGAGGTCCTGGGAGAAGGACGGGCGGACACCTTCTCCCAGGCTTCCCGGCACTCGCGCCGATGACCGCCGTGAAAGACCCGCCCGATCCCTCGATAACGAACAAGGCATTGCTTCAACCGGTTGTCGCGCCCCCGGCGCCGCTGCCGGCCGGGAATCCCGGCACCGCTTACAAAAAAGCTCCTTCAAACACCGATTCCCGCGCTGCGGAACATCCTCAGGTCCTTGATCCCGCTCCAACATGGGGACGGTGCTTCAGGAGGCGGCCGGCAGCGCCCGGGCGCTCACGGGCCCCGGCGTGGACGACCGCATGCCAAGCTCGGCGCGCCGCCGGAACCCTCCGCCCCGTAGTCCACCAGACCCGGGACCGCCGCGTCATGGCCCTGGTTCGCAGCCGCCTCCCTCGTGAAGATGCAGTGATGAGATCATCGGGCCGGACACGCCGGCGGCGGGCTTCAGCGGCGCGTCGTCCCGCCCGACGCCTCCGCCGGACACCGGTTCGACGGTAACGGTCAACGGCGGCCGTGCTTGCCATCGATATCGGTTCGCGCCGCGTGCCGCTGAGCACCGCCGCCAGCGCCGGCTATTTCCACCTGGCCGACGATCACCTGGTGTCTGAGGCGGAGCGCGCCGGCTGCCTCATTGCCGAAGCAATGGCCCTTGGACCGCTCCGCATCCGGCGGCTGACCGTGCCCGCGACACCGAACTCGCTCCGAATGGCGCCCGACGCACTTTCTTCCACGTCGCGCGGGCGGCACTGCAACCATCGCTGCGCCTGCCGCCGGCAGCGCGCTCCGCGAGCCCCCGCGGTTCTGTCCCTCCGACTGTCTCCGCCACCGTGCAGCTTCCATGCAACGGCCATGAGCAGCTCGCACCTGAAACTGGACTTGCTTTCCTGACACTGCTTCCTATGGTGACGCCCGCAAGCCGCGTGACGGGTCCGGAACCGTTCCATCGCAGGCGCGGCGAACGCTGACGCTCAGGCGCCGCCAGGGCTAAACGTGGGAAGTCCCGCGGTTTGTTCGTCCCGGTGCGATCAAGCCCGATACCGGCGGGCGCTTACGCCTTGCGGCGTCATTTTTCTCACACCCGCCGCACCGCCCACAACACCTTGCCGAGGATGTGCGCGTCCTCGGCGAGGCAAGAGTACGGAGCGTAGTCGGGGTTGGCGGAGATGAGCCTCAGGCGGGGCGGTTCGTCTTCGTCTACGCCGTCGCCGCGCGCGACCTCGACGCGCTTGACCACGAGCCCGATGCCGTCCCAGAGCACGAAGGTCTCGCCCGTGGCCGGGAGCCGGCGCGAGACGTCGACGACGATGCGGTCGCCGTCGCTCAGCTCCGGCTCCATGGAGTTCCCCCGGACTCTCAGGATGCGCAGGCTCTCGGGGTCGGCGCCGGCCTCGTGGCGGACCATGTTCTCCGGCCAGTGCCACAGCGCGGTCTCGGAGACGAACTCCTCGGCCAGCGTCCCGGCCCCCGCCGAAACCTCCACCGTGACCTCCCGGACCGCCACGAGCGGCGCTCCGGGGAGCGCGGCCGGCATCCGGGGAGGCCTGCGCTTCATGGGCCTGCGCTTCGGCACCGCCTCGTGGCGCAGTTCCGAGGGGTCGCAGCCGAGCATCTCGCCAAGGGTCTCGCTGTCGCGGTAGGCGAGGACGGCGGGGATGCCCCGGTCCACGTACTGGTGCAGGTAGCTCCTGTTGCGGCCGATGGCCAGGGATGCGGCCTTGAGCGTGAGGTCGTTCCGGCGGAGCAGGTCCCTGAGCCTCAGCCGGACCGGGTCGCGCCGGACCGCCTCCCTCTGAGCCTTGTCGTCAGGTTTCATCGGTTTCCCTTTCGTGGCGCCGCCGCCAGAAACATCGAGAAAAAACTTGCCATATTGCAGCGCGGATAAGCGCACACTCACGCGCCCTTGCCGTTATTTGTAGGTTATCCACGATCAAAACCTATTGTCAAGCGCAAAATTCTCGCCTATGTTGGGCCGCATGGCAGCGCTTGACACCCACCCCGACGCCCCTCTGGACGACCTTCTGCGCCGCGCGGTCGCGGCCTGGCGGGAGCGCCGCGGAGTGAGCGCCCGGCGCTTCGGTGCCGAGGCTCTGGGGGACCCGGATTTCGTGTCCTCGCAGGAGCGCGGGCGCTCGGTGCGGCTGGTCACGGCGGACCGCGTCCTGGCCTACATGGGGCATCCGCCGCTGGGTCCGGGGTTCCGGCGGGAGGTCGAGGCGTTCCTGGAGGCGACCGGAACCAAGGCTTCGGTGCTGGGCGCGGAGGCCGCGGGCAACCGCTCGCTGGTGGGGAGGCTGCGCAAGGGAGCCTCGCCGAGCCTCAGGACCGTGGATCGGGTTCGGGCCTGGATGGCCGTCCATGCGGGGGCGGAAGAGACGGGCGCCAAGCGCGCGAGGATTACCGAGGAGAACCTGTTTGCCGAGGCCGCGAGGCCCGGCTCGTCCACGGCTCCGCCGCTGCCGGCCGGGGCCGGGATCAACCTGGAAGAGGAAGGAGGGGAAGGAATGAACGGGAACGGCACGAAGTACCTGAGCACGAGGGAGGCGGCGGCCTGGCTGGGCCTCTCGCCCCGGACGCTGGACCGCTACCGCGTGAGCGGCGAGGGGCCTGCGTTCCACCGGTTCGGGGGCCGGGTGCGGTACCTGGCCGCGGACCTGGACGACTGGGCCTCGGCGCGGCGGCGGCTGTCGACGTCGGACGACGGCACGGCCGGACGGGAGGGGAGGCAATGAGAGCGCTCGAACTGCTGAAGTGGACGCTCCTGGCGTTCGCCTGGACGCTGCTGAGCGCGGACCCGGCATGGGCCACTTCGGACACGACCTTCGCGGGGCCGCTGGGCACGGTGACGAACATCGTGTCGGGAACGGGCGGGCAACTCGCCGCCGCGCTGGCGGTGGGAGCCGCCCTGGTGGGCTCCGTGCTGCGTTTCAACGCGGGCCAGCTTGCGGGCGCGGTCGGCGTGGGCATCGCGGCCGGGGCCGGCACGGGCGTCGTCACGGGGCTCGTGGGCTCGGCCATCATATGAGGGCTCGGGATGAGCGACGTTGCCCGGCACACGATCCCCTCGCGCCTGGACGACCCGGAGCGCTGGCTCTTCTGGACGCTGGACGAGGCGGCGGTGCTGCTGGGACCGGCGGTCCTGGGACTGGCCGCCAACGCGTTCGTGACCGGGCTCGTGGCCGGGGTCGGGGCGTGGGCGCTGCTGCGCCGCGCCAAGCGCGGGGGCGGAGCGGACATGGCGGTCTGCGCCCTCTACTGGTTCCTGCCATCGTTCGCGCTGGGGCTCAAGGGCGCTCCTCCGAGCCACGTGCGCCGCTTCATCGGATAGGGAGGTCTGGATGAGACGGGAACTGCTGGACGGGGAGAGGCGCCGGGTGCGCGACGGGCGGGCGGTGCTGGCCGTGCTGCTGGCCCTCTCGCTCCTGGCCAACCTGGGCCTGAGCATGGGCCTGGCCTCGGTGGAGCGCATGGCGGTGCTGATCCCGGCGGTCACGGGGCCTTCGTGGGAGGTGGGCGGAAGCCGCGCCGGGGTCCGCTACCTGGAGGACATGGGACGGACCGTGGCGGTGACGCTCCTGACGCTCACGCCGGAGAACGCCGAACACGTGCGCGAGGCCGCGGCGCGGCTGAGCCACGCCTCGGCCAGGGGCGCGATCGGGGCATGGGTGGCGGCGGAAGCCCGCCGCATGGAGCGGCGCGACCTTGCCACGGCGTTCTATCCCGAGAGGATCGAGGCGGACCCGGAGGGGTTGACGGTCACGGTGGCCGGGGAGCTCGCGGCCTGGATCGGGCGCGAGCCCGTGTCGCGGGAGCGGAAGCGCTACCGCCTGGCGTTCCGCGTGGACGCGGGCCGGATAGGCCTGCTGCGCTTCGAGGAACTGGAGGATCAGAGATGAAACGAACGAAGGCAACCCGCCGTGCGAGCGGCCGCTTTGCAGGCTGGACTCGAAGAATCTTCCACACTGCGCCGATCCCGGCGCTCATGTGGGCGGCGCTGCTTTTCTGCATGCCCGCCCCGGCTCCGGCGATGCAGGTCCTCGACGCCGTGGACCACGCGGAGCTCGAAGCGGAGATCTCGGACCGGGCCGTGAGCCGCATTGCGCTCGCCGGCGACCGGATCGCGCGCATCATACGGGGACCCGACGGCTTCGTGGTGGAGCACGACGCGGCGAGAGGAGACGTCTACCTGCGTCCCGGGGACGCTCCGGGCGTTTTCCCCGGTGGCTTTGCCGCTCATGAGCCGCTCACGCTCTTCGTCGGCACGGCCGCGGGCTTCACCTACAGGCTTGCGTTGACGGTGGCCGAACGCGGCTCGGCCCAGATCCTGATCCGCAATGCGGCCACGGCATCCGTGGGGGAACTCGCCAGGCGGGCCGACGGGCGCGTGGGAGCGCTGGTGACCCTCGTGCGCGCGGTGGCCCGGCGTGAGCCGCTTCCACGGTACGCGATCGAGGCAGTGGCCGGAAAGCCGGACGCGGACGGTCCAACGGTCATCGAGACCTGGCGCGGGCCCCGGTTCACGGCGCGGGTGCTCGAAGCGGAGCCGGGACCGGGTTCGGATGCCGGGGATCTGGCCGGCCGTCTTGGGCTGGACACGGCCGCGGTCTGGGTGGGGCCGCCGGGAAGCGGTCCCTCGGGCGGGCGGCTCGTGGTGGCGGTGGCGGATAGTTTCGGGAGCGGACCCGTGGAGGGAAGACAATGACGGCTGGCGGGAAGACGCGGATGGACCCGGAGGCCCGGCGGAACCGCCAGAGGCAGTTGCTGCTGTTCTCGGGGTTGGCCGGGGCGGCGTTGGTCGTGTTCGCGGTGTGGATCTCGGCCGGCGGCGGCGGGGGCCCGGCGCCGCCGGGCGGGGTCGAGGCGGAGCTTGTGGGGGACGAGACCGCGGAGGCGAGCTGGGTGCGGCGCTCGGAGGGGCGCATCGGCGAGCTGGATGCGCGCCTGCGGGAGGCGGAGACGCGTGGGCGGCGCATCGAGGAGGAGAACGCGCGGCTCCGGGCGCGGCTTCTGAAGGACGCCGAGGACGGACGGGCGATGATCGACGGGTTGGCGTCGACCATAGACGCGTTGACGCGCCGGCTCGAAGCCCCGGCGGAATCCCCGGTCGAGGAGGTCCGGCCCGGTGCGGTGGACGTCCCTCGCGAAGACGCCGCGGCGGCCGGGCCGATGATCCAGGAGTTCGAGAGCGTTGCGGGTCCGCCGGCGGCCGCTGCCGGCGCCCCCGCCGGACCCCGCCCGCTGGAGTCCTGGCTCCCGGCCGGCTCCTACGCGGACGCCGTGGTGCTGGCCGGAGTGGACGCCTCCGCGGGCGTGAGCTCGCAGGGCGATCCCCGGCCCGTGCTGCTTCGGCTGACCAGCCGGGCCCGGAGCGCGGCCGAGGACGGCGAAGCGCTCGAGGCGGACGTAGCGGGCTGCACGTTGACCGGGGCGGCATACGGGGACCTCTCGTCGGAGAAGGTGTACGTGCGGCTCAGGACCCTGACCTGCGCGGGGCCGGAGCCCCGGACGGTGATCGAGACGGAGGTGGCGGGCTTCGTGGCCGGCAGCGGCAAGGCCGGGGTGAGGGGTCCGGTGGTGAGCCGCGAAGGGGCGCTGGTGGAGAAGGCGTTCCTGGCGGGGCTCGTCTCGGGCGCCGGCGAGACCGCCGCCAACGTGCTTCAGGCCCCTGCCGGCGGCGCCGGTGAGGACAGGGCCGCGAGCCTGGCCGGTCTCGGCCGGGCCGGCCTGGGCGCCGGGGCGGGTTCGGCGGGCCGCCGGGTGGCGGACTACCTGATCCGCCGCGCCGAGCAGTACCAGCCGGTGATCCAGCTCCAGACGGGCACGCGGGTCACGGTGGTCTTCATCGAGGGCGCGCGGTTGGACGGGCGCGGGGACATCGGGAGCGGGAACAACAACCGGAAGGCAGGCAAATGATAACACAAACGACGATTCATGGATCAAACGCGTTGGGACGGCGGGCCGTTCCGGTGCTGTTCGCGGCGGCCCTGGTCCTGGGCGGCTGCTCGGCCACGCACGTGGGCGACGCCTGGCAATGCCCGGTGGCGCAGGGCGCGGCGTGCACGAGCGTGGCGGACGCCGATCCGGCGGTGAAGAAAGCGGAAAGCGCCCCAGAGCTTGCGGTTCCGGAGCTGCCGGAACCGTTGGGGCCGGCGGGAGCCCGTGACCTTGGGGGGTCCGACGCCGCATGCGCCGGCGGCTGCGACCCTCTCGCCTGGATGGCGACGTGGTTCAGCGCTCTTGAGGAGCCTCCCGACGGCCCGGCCCACGTGGAACAGGCATCGATCTCGCCTGACGAGGAACTGCCGGAAGTGTCCAGAGACGACCTCCGGACGAATGAGAGCATCGCGCGCATCTGGATCGCCCCGTTCGTGGACGCCGCAGGCGTCTACCGCGAGGGTCACTGGGTGCGGACGGTGCTGGAACCTGCGCAGTGGAGGCTCCGGTGATTGACAGGCTCAGGGACCTGCTCGCGGGGCCGGAGGCGCTCCAGCCCTGGACCCTCCCGGCCCTGCCCACTCCGCTCGTGGACCTCCTGCCCTGGCGTGCGTGGGACGAGGGGAGCGAGCTATACCTGAACGCCGGGAGTTGCGGTTTCCTGCTGGAGCTGCCGCCCTTCGTGGGCATCGACGAGGGGACCCTGGAAGCGCTGGCGGGCACCCTGGCCGACGCGGCGCCCGAGCGCGCGGTGGTGCAGATCGTCCACTGGACGAGCCCGCGCTACGGGGCCGCGGTCGGGAGCTGGGCCGAACCGCGGCATCGCACGGGCGGCGTGCAGGCGGAAATGGCGGCGCGGCGACGGGCGCTCTTCACGCATGCCGGCTGGCGTCCGCTCCACCCGGGCGGGCCTCCGTTCACGCTCAAGGACTGCCGGGTGTTCCTGGCGTGCTGCCTGCCGGGCGGCCCGGGGCCCGCCGCCGAGACCGCGCTGGGCGGTTTCCGGCGAGCGCTGGAAGGCGCCTTCGCCTCGGCCGGGGCGGAGGCGCGCCGGGTCGACCCGGACACGCTCCTGTCGCTCGCAGCCGAGCTCACGGCCCCGGACCCCGTGGGAGAACATGACGGAGAACTCGACCGCCCCAGCCGCCGCTGGTCGCCAAGGGATCCGATCCACCTTCAATGCGCGGCCCCGGGCCGGGCGCTTTCGGTCGCGCCCGCGGGGCTCGTCTTCCACCACCCGGACGGGACCGACGTGGCGGTGCGCGTGCTCTCGGCGCGGGCCTTCCCGGAGGTCTGGCCCGGGTGGCGCGGCAACGCGCTCATCGGCGACTTCCACCGCGACTTCCTCCAGCCCGGCGCCCCGGTGCTGACCGCGCTCACCGTGATGATGGGCGACGCCGCGGACGGCGAGCGCGCGTTCCTGAAGTCCGCGCGCGCCACGCAGCAGGCGGGCACCGGCATCGCGCGCTACCTCCCGGGCCTTCCGGAGAAGGCCCGGGACTGGCGCTTCGTCACCGAGAGGCTCAAGGAGGGCGAGCGGCTGGTCAGGGCCTGCTACACGATCGCCGTCTACGCGCCCCTGGACGCCATCGACGAGGCCGAGCAGGCGGTTCGGGCCATCTACCACGGCCAGGGCTGGCGCCTGGGCGCGGAGCGCTACGCCCACCTGCCCGGCTGGCTCGCCTGCCTGCCCATGGTCCCGGCGGGAGGGCTCGACTCGGACCTGGCCCGAATGGGCCGGATGAAGACGCTGCTCACCTCCTCCGCCGTCAACCTGGCGCCGGTGCACGGCGAGTGGCGCGGCCAGGAAGCCGTCCGCGATGCGCCGCCGGCGCTCCTCCTCATCGGGAGGCGGGGCCAGCCGGCGGGCTGGTCGCCCTTCGCGAACGAGGCCGGGAACTACAACGTGGCGGTGACGGGCAAGTCGGGATCGGGCAAGTCCGTGCTCATGCAGGAGCTGGTCTCCGGGATCGCCGGCGCCGGCGGCGAGGCCGTGGTCATAGACGACGGGCGTTCCTTCCAGCACACCGCCGAGGCCCTGGGCGGCGCCTTCATCGCCTTCGGCAAGGACCCGGCCCGGCTGAACCCCTTCGCCATGATCGACGCGGAGGCGGCGGCCCGGGACAGCGACTACCGCGAAGAGTGTTTTGCGATGCTGGCCTCGGTGATCGGCCGCATGTGCCGGCGGCGGGGACGCATCGACGACATCGAGGCGGCGCTCATCGACGAGGCCATAGCGGGCGCGTGGGAGGAGGCCGGGAACGGCGCCGACCTGGGGACCGTGCAGAGCCGGCTTGAGGCGGCGGGCGACCGGCGCGCGTCGGACATGGCCCTGGCGCTGGGGCCGTGGCGGCCTGGGGGCGCCTTCGGCCGGCTCTTCGAGGGGGGCGAGACCCCTGCCCTGGACTCCGCGCTCACCGTCTTCGAGCTGGCCGAACTCAAGGGCCGGGGCGACCTCCAGGGCGTGGTGCTGATGCTGGTCATCTTCCTCGCCACCCAGCGCATGTACCACGGCCCGCGCGCGCGCCCCAAGGCCATCGTCATCGACGAGGCCTGGGACCTCCTTTCGGGCGAGGACAGCAAGGCGTTCCTCGAAGGCGCGGCCCGGCGGGCGCGGAAGTACCGCGGCGCGCTGGTGACCGGGACCCAGAGCGTCAACGACTACTATGCGAACCCCGCGGCGCGAGCCGCCTGGGAGAACTCGGACTGGGTGATCTTCCTCGCCCAGAAGGACGAGTCTGTGGAGCTCCTGAAACAGGAGAAGCGCATCCACTGCGATCCCGGCATGGAGCGGGCGCTCAAGAGCCTCGCCACCGTGGACGGGCGCCATGCGGAGCTCTTGCTGCACGGCCCGGACGGCTGGCGGGTGGCGCGGCTTGCGCTCGACCGCTGGTCGACGGCGCTCTACTCCTCGCGCGGGCCTGCCTTCGCCGAGGTGGAGCGGCTGAAGGACGAGGGGCTCACCACGGAACAGGCCATCGACCGCATCGCCGGGGGCGCGGCGGCGGACGGTTCGGCGTGACGGAGTGCATGGAATTGGGACACTGGCAAGGGAACTGCGAACACGAGGAGACGGGATGAACGCACGGAATGGCGGACGAGGGCGGTCGCGGACCGCAGATGGCACTGGAGAACGGCCTCTCGACTGGCCGGGGGACCCGGAGTCGGTGACGGCGGACGCCGTCGACTTCGAGGCCCTGGCCCACGTGCTGGCCAACACCTGCCGCCGCGGCGGCAGGCTCACGCGGTTCCACTCCCTGGCGGCCCACGCGGTGCTCGTGAGCGAGGCGGTGGAGGCCATGAGCGGACACGGGACCGGAGACAACCGGGAGGCCGCGCTCCACGCGCTCCTTGCCGACGCGAGCGTCGCATGGCTGGGACCGGCCGGCGACGCGGATTCCCAGCGCGGCGCCGAGCGCTCGAAGCGGCTCCGGGAGACCGTGGACCGGGCCGTGCGCGAAGCGGCCGGGCTCCGGGGGGAGCCCTCGCCCGAGGAGGCCGAACTGCTGCGTTTCGTGGGCCGCATGGCCGAGGCGGCGGAGAACCGGGACATTCCCGGAGCGCGCGGCGGCGCGGCTCCCGCGGTCTCCTTCCCGCCGCTCCCCGGCCGGATACGGACCGTGGAGCCCGGCCGGGCAGCCAGGCTCTGGCTCGACCGCCTGGGCGAGCTGAGAGAGCCTCGGGATGCCGCGGAGAGCGGTGCGGCGCCCTTCCCCGGAGAGGCCGGGCACGGGTCATGAGCACGCTGGAGACCCTGGGGGCCGCCCTGTTGGTCGCCGCGGGCGTGGCCGCGGCGGTGTCGGCGGTCACGGTGCGCACGGTTCTGGAGCGGGTCCCCCGCACCGGGAGCGTGCGGCTCGCCGAGCTTGCGGCGGACTACATGGCGAGGGCGGCCCGGGAACGCGGAGACCGGGACGAGGCGGCGGAAGCCGCCCGCGGTTGGGCCAGGCGGCTTGACGAGGCGCTGGTCCGGACCTCGGCGCGCCATCGCGTGGTGCTGCTGCCCGCTCGGGCGGTCGCCGCGGGCGCGGAGGATTTTACGGCCGAGGTGGAGGCCGCGATGCGGGCGGCAGCGCGGGAAGAAGGTCCCAAGGCGGGCCAGGAGACGAAACGATGAGGAGGAACGCGAATGCCCCGGGAGACCCGCCGGGACGGGGCAACAGGCTTCTCTTCCGGGCTGTGGCCGCGGCCCTTCTGTGGCTCGCCTTGGCCTCGCGCGTCTACGTCAACGCGAGTTGGTCGGACGGGGCCTGGGGCTACGTCGTGCTGCCTCTGCCGGGCGCGCCCGGCAGAGGCGACGTGGTCGTTTTCGACCCTCCGGAGGCGCTGGGTTCTCCGGTCCCGTACCTCAAGACCGTGCGCGGCCTGCCGGGAGACCGTATCGCGGTGGACGGCAAGCGCCGTGTCCGGGTGAACGGCAGGGTCCTGGGCGTCGCCAAGACACATGCCCTTGACGGGCGTCCTTTGGCGATGGCCCGTCCGGGGGTGATTCCGCCGGGCCGCTACTACGTTCACGCCGATCACGTGGACAGCCACGACAGCCGCTACACGGAGATCGGGCTGGTGCCGCGCGACCGGATCCGCGGCCGCGCCCTGGCGCTGCCGGACATTCCGTGGCTGGGCCTTGAAGGACCGCTCGTCAAGCCCGAGGAGATGCATCCGTGAAGCGGCGAAGCTTCCGGACCCTCTTCCTGCTCGCCGCGCTCGGCTTCGCGCTGGCGCTCATGGCACACGCCTCGGCAAAGGACCTCGGGGTCCGCGGCGCGGTATGGCCGGTGGCCGAGCCCGACCTGCTCGCGCAGATCGAGGCGCGCCTTGGAGAGCTGGAGGCGTCCGGGGAGATGGCCCGCATGCGCCGCGAGGCCGTGGAGCGGGCGCGGCAACGGATCGAGGCGCCGGCACGGATCGAGGGCATCGCGGCGGCGCGCGTTCGCCGCACGCGGCTCTTCGATCCCTCCATCACCGTGGACCGCGACATCCGGACGGCGGACGGGACCCTGATCGCGGCCCGCGGCGCGCGGGTCAACCCGCTCGACGCCCGTCCGCTGACCCGCGATCTGGTCTTCATCGACGGGGCGCGGCCCGTGGAGGTCGCCTGGGCGCTCGGGCACGGCCGGCCCGCGAGGATCGTGCTCGTGGCCGGCCGTCCGCTGGAGCTCATGCGGGTCCACGGGCGGCCCTTCTTCTTCGACCAGGGCGGCCGGCTCTCGGAGCGGCTGGAGCTCCGCGCCACGCCGTCGGTGGTGGCGGCCGAGGGGTCGCTGCTTCGGATCACGGAAGTGCCGCTTGAGGACCGGACGGGCACGGTGAACGCGGAGGGGAGGCCATGAGGCGCGGGATAGTCATCGGCGCCGTGCTGGTCTTGGCCAGCATCCTTTTCACGGGGACCGCGTCCGCCCAGTCCTGCACCGGGCGTTTCGTGAACCCGGTCACGGACGTGTGCTGGGAGTGCCTGTTCCCGATCTCCATCGGGCCGATAAGCATGGGCAGCGCCGCGGGCGCCCCGGACACGCCCAATCCCGCATCCCCCATCTGCTTCTGCGGCAGCCCGATCCCGCGTGTTGGGCTCTCGCTCGGGGTGTGGGAGCCTGCGCGGCTCATCGACGTGAGCCGCGCGCCCTGGTGTTTTCCCAACCTGGGCGGCATGACCGTGGACCCGGGCCTGCCCGCGGGCCGGGGCCGCACGGCCTCGTCAGGCGGCGACGGCGCCTCGGGGTCCACGTGGCACGCCCACTACTACGTCTACCCGCTTCTCTCGTGGATCGGGGCGCTGCTCGATTTGGGTTGCCTCGAAGGGGGCAGTCTGGACATCGCCTGGGTCTCGGAGCTCGACCCGACCTGGCGGGACGACGAGCTGTCGTTCCTGATGAACCCGGAAGCCGCGCTGTTCGCGGACCTGCCGGCCCAGGCGGCCTGCGCCGCGGACTGCGCGGCCGCCACCGCCGGGCTGCCGCTCGATCCGCTCTTCTGGTGCGCGGGCTGCCAGGGCGGCATGTATCCCCTGACCGGCAACGTGGCGGCCCACGTCGGCGGGGTCCAGGCCTCCCTGCTCGCGGCCGAGCGGCTCGTGTTCCGCCTCCACCGGCTGCTGCTCGCCTGGGGCACCTCCGGGACGAGAGCGCTGTGCGGGCGATACCCTATGCCGGTGATGAAGAAGTCGCAGTACCGCTGGCAGATGACGCAGCCGGTCCCGGCCACCTCGCCGCTCACGGGCTGCAACCCGACGGGGCGGTCCTCGGTTATCTGGGAGGCGCTCCGTGAATTGCCGGTGGCGGGAGAGAATTTCGGGTACCTGCTCTGGCGCAAACGGAGCTGCTGCTTGTTGTGAGGACGCCGGCATGAACCGCAAACAAACTCTCGCGACCGCCGCATCGGTGACCTTCGTGTTCGTCGTGGCGGCCTGGAGCGGCTTGGGCCGCGCGCAAGACACAGCCGGGGACATGGCTCGGGACCTGGTGGATCAAGTCCTGCGGAAAACGGAGCGGGACGCCTCCCGCGACATGGAGAAGTGGTCGCGTTCGGTGATCGAGCGCGCGCTGGAACGCGTGGGACGGACGGCCTCCGGCCTGGCCGCTCCGCTTCCGGCCGAGGAACATGCCGGCCGCCTGACGGCGGGCCTATCCGGCCGCGCCCGCGGTCCCGAGGTCATCGTCTTCATGAGCCTCTCGGCTCCGGCGGAGAGCTGGCGGCAGTGGAGCCGCGAGGCGGCGCGGATCGGCGCGCCGCTGGTGCTGCGGGGTTTCGGTCCGGACGGGCTGCAAGCCGCCGTGAAGCGCATCGGACCGTATCTGGACCGCGAAGGAGGCGCGGCCATCGACCCGCGTCTGTTCCGCCTGTTCGACATCGCGGTGATCCCCGCGGTCGCGGTGGTTCCGGACGGGATTCCGCCCTGCCGAAGCCGGGGTTGCCTGTCGGATGAGGCGCCGCCCCACGACCGGGTCGCCGGCAACATCGGCCTCGGGGCGGCGCTCGAAGCCGTCGCCGCCGAGGGCGGACCGGGCCGCGCGACGGCACGGCGGCATCTGGCGGCACTGAGAAGGAATCTCCCATGAACCACTCCAACCGAACGACGGCGATCGTCGCGAGCATTCTTCTGGCCGGGCAATTGGCCTCCGTCCGCGCAGGGGCGGAAGACCCGAAGGCGGCGGCGCGCGCCGTAGGCCAGGCGGGCCGCGCGGCTGCCAGCGCCATTGCGAAGGACTCAGGCTCCACCGTCCACGTCCCCGGCTACGCCGGAACCAACCTGCCGGAGCGGGGCGTGAGCGCCGGCGAGCTGGAAGCGGCGGCTAACCGGGTGCTGGCCGACCCCGCCGATCCCGGCGGCCGGGCCGGGCGGGCGGTGATCGAAGGCGCCGCCGTGCGTCCGAACGGGTCCGTCGAGGCTGGGGACCCGATCGTGCAGCGCGGGGACCGGATCGAATCCGACGCGCGCTCTCCCGCCTGGAAGGCGGACGGGCTCGCCTCGGGATCGGTGACGGGCTGCGGCGCCGGGGTGGAGGACGCCGGAGCCGGCGGCGCTTGCGGCTCGGTTTCCTGGTGCGTGGGCGCCGATTGCGAGACCGCGGAGTCCCGGGCCAACACCGGGTTCATCGAGTCGACCGCCCGGCTCAACATGGTGCTCGAGCTGGGCGGAGAGGAGTTCGACCGCGAGAACCTCCGGTTCTTCAACGGCGTGCGCCGCTCCTGCCGCATCCGCTGGGGAGGCCTTGCCGATTGCTGCAAGGACTCGGGTCTGCTCGTCGGTCTTGCCGACTGCACCGAGAAGGAGCGCCGTCTGGCCGAGGAGCGCCATGCCGGGAACACCCACTACCTGGGCAGGCGTTGCACGAGACGCATTCTGGGGGTGTGCGTCCGCCGGGAACGCTCCTGGTGCGTGTTCGGCTCGAAGCTCGGGCGCATCCTCCAGGAAGCTGCCCGGAGCCAGCTCGGGATCGGCTGGAGAAGCTGCCGGGGCTTCACGGTCCAGGAGATGGAGAGCATCGACTTCGAGGCCGTGGACCTCTCGGAGTTCACCGAGGACCTGGTGGACGGGTCGCGCGAGCCCTCCATCGACCTTCCGGAAGCGGGCCAGGCAAGCGCGGTGATGCGGGCGCGCGTCCGGGACTTCTACCGGAGAAGCGAGTGATGGAAACGATGATGAACAGAACTTGCGCGCTGACCGTTGCCTGCCTCCTGTGCGTCGTCGCGGCGCTGCCCGCGGACGCGCGGGAATGGCGGCCGTGGTGCGGCGCTTCACAGGGCTCGGACGGGGAGCCTTCGCCGTCGCTCGGCTGGCATTTCTACTGCGACCGTGACGAGGGAGACGCAGAGGCGGAGGACGCTCCGGCCCCGCAACAACCGCCTGCCCAGCCCGAAAGCCCCATGGAACGCATTCTGGAGATGCGCCAAGCACTGGAGGAGGCCCGGGCGAAGGCCGTCCTCGATCCGAGCGCGGAGAACGTCGCTGCCTACCTCCACCTCCAGCAGGAAGCCCTGCAGCGGGCCGCGTCCTTCTCGGACGCCTTCCGCCGCACGGTGTGGGGGAACCCGGACCTCGATTACACGCTCAGGCGTCCGGTGGGCGCCCTAGCCAAGCGACTCTGGTCTGACGAACGGCGGGGGGAGCGCGCGGACGTCCTGGCACGGCTCGGAGAGCGCTACGGGCTCATCTACCTCGGGAGCGCGCAATGTTCGGCGTGCCGCGTGTTCGGTCCGCTCCTGCGCGCCTTCGCGCTCCGCCACGGACTCGACGTGCTCGCGGTCTCGCTGACCGGCGAGCCGCTCGAAGGCTGGCCGGAAGCGGTGCCGGACCAGGGCCGCGCCGCGCGGCTCGGGCTCAAGGCCAGGGTCGTGCCCGCCGTCTTCCTCTACGACACGCAGACGTCAAGGGCGCTGCCGGTGTCCTTCGGAGTGGTCGCGGAGGACCAGCTCGCAGAGCGCATCTTCGCCCTTACGGCGCGGGAGGTCGGAAGTGACTACTAGACACAGACTCGCGGCGGCCCTGATGGCGCTGGGGCTCTGCCTCGCTCCGTCCGTCCATGCGGACGTTCTCTCGGAAATGGAAAACTTCTGGAGGGGCGCGGCGGTGAACACCACCGGCCCTACCGCGTTCGACGGCCAGGCATCCGGCCACTGGACGCTCGGCAACCTCTACCTGCGCGCGCCCGTGCGCCAGGAGCCCATCGCCACGGTGAGCCTGCCGTCCTTCCGTGCGGGCTGCGGCGGCATCGACGCCTTCGCGGGTTCGTTCTCGTTCATCGACTCGGACCAGTTGGTCGCCTTCGGCCGCGCCGTGGCCCAGAACGCCGCGGGGTTCGCCTTCGAGCTGGCGCTGGAGACCATCTCGCCGGTGATCGCCGAGACCATGTCCAAGCTCCGGGCCCTGGCGCAGTGGGTGAACAACCGGAACCTGGACTCCTGCGAGACCGCGCAGGCCCTGGTGGGGGCGGTGTGGTCGAGGAACGACCGGGCGAGTGCGGCCATCTGCGCGGCCGTGGGCACGCGGCAGGGCATCTTCTCGGACTACGCCGCCGCCCGCCACGGCTGCGGCTCGGACGGCAAGCGGAACTCGACCCTGGCCGCGGCCTCGGGACCGCTCAGGGACCAGGTCCCGGTGAACGTCAACTACGCCTGGCGCGCCGTGCGGGCGTCGAGCTTCCTCGGCTCGGACCGGGACCTGGGCGAGTTCGCCATGTCCATCTCCGGGACGGTGATCGTCACCGCTCCGGTCTCGGACGCGGACGCTTCCGGCCCCCGGGTGCGCGTCCTGGAGCCCCTGGCGCTCGACCGCCGGGTGACCGAGGTGTTGATGGAAGGAGGCGGGGACCTGCCGGTCTACCGATGCGACACCGCGGCCGACTGTCTCAACCCCACCCTGGGGCGGCTCGCCGTGCCCGCGGCGCGGGGCTTCCGGGACCGGGTCGCCGACCTGCTGCGGCGCCTGGTCGATGCCGTCCGCGCGGACACGGCGCCGCCCGCCGACGCCCTGGCGCTCGTGAACCTCACCACCCTCCCGGTCTACCGGGTCGTCAACACCGCGGCCGCCTACCGGGGCGCGGTGGTGGAGCAGGAGGTGGACTCCCTGGCAGAGGCGGTGGCGCTCGACGTGCTCCAGGTCTGGATCTCGGACCTCCACCGCACGGTCGTGGAACGCGCGGGAACGCTGGACATCGCCGACGGCGACCAGTTGGAGCGCTGGCGCGAGGGACTGCGGCGGAACCGGTCGGCCCTGGCGCGGCACCGCCACGAGGGGCTTCAGCGGTTCAACACGGCTCTCGCCGTGGTCGAGAAGCTGAGGCTCATCGAGACCGAGCTTGCCGGAGCGTTGTCCGCGGACCTCCGCGCGGCCCTTGCCTTCTCCCGCGGCGCCAGCGGCTCGCGGTAGCGGCGTCGCCGTCAGGAAAGAACGGCCGTGTACGAACTCTTCACCCTGGGCGGCGGCACCTACCTGGTGGACCTCCTGAACGCGGTGGCCGCCATCACCGGCGGTGGCGCCTTCGTGACCCTGGCCCACCTGGCAGGCGTCGCCGGGCTCGCCTGGGCGCTCTTCCGCACCGCCTTCGGGGGCTCGTGGAAGGACAACGCGAAGTGGATGCTGCTGTTCATCGCGGTCTGGGGCGCCATGGTGGTGCCCAAGGCGACCGTGCGCGTGGTGGACCGTCTGGACCCGGGGCTGGCGCCGGCGGTGGTGGCCAACGTCCCCATCGGCCTGGCGCTCTTCGCCTCGGTGACGAGCCAGGTGGGCGACGGGCTTACCCGGCTCACCGAGCAGGCATTCTCCCTCCCGAACGATCTCGCCTACCGCCGGCACGGGCTCATCTTCGGCGCCAGGCTCGCGGCCGAGGCGACGCGCATGGAGGTGACGGACGCGGTGTTCGCCCGGAACCTCCGGGCCTACGCGCGGCAGTGCGTGTTCCACGCCCTCCTCCTGGGCCACATCTCCGCGGACGATCTCCGCGAGAGCACCGACGTCTGGCGGCTCGTCACGGCCGCGGGGTCCCCTTCCGCGGGGGCCTCGCCCGCGCGCATGGTCGAGTACGCCACCCGCGGCGCTGCTTCGGGCACCGGCGCAACCACGGTGGACCGCCAGATCGTCACCTGCGCCCAGGCCGCCACTCGCCTGAACGCGCTCTGGACGGCCGAGATCGCAAGGGCGACCGGCATCTTCGGGCGGAGGCTCTTCCCCGGGGCGGCAACGGAAGCGCTGGCCCGCGCCGAACTCGTGGCCGCCCTGCCCGCGGCCCACACCTACCTCATCGGCGCGTCCCGGACCGCGGCCGAGATCCTGCGCCAGCAGATGGTCCTGAACGCGGTCCACGACGCCGGCGAGCAGTGGGCCTCGGAGGCAGGGAACGCCGCCGCGCTGAGGGCCTACACCGAGGCCCGGGCCGAGACCCAGACCGTCTCCGCCTACCGGGCCATCGGCCGCCAGGCCGAGACCTGGGTGCCGATGCTCCGCATCGTGTTCGAGTGCCTCTACGTGGGCGCCTTCCCCATGGCCGTGCTGCTCATGCTCACGCCCGCGGGCGCCGGCATCTTCCGGTCCTACTTCTCGGGTCTCGTGTGGCTCCAGAGCTGGGGGCCGCTCTACGCGGTCCTCCACCGCATCTCCATGGGCGAGGCCGCGGAGCGCATGAGCGCGGGGGCGCTCATGCCGGGCGGCGACATCGGCGTGTCGCTCGTCGCTCAGGCGGGAATCCAGGCGGTGGCGTCGGACGTGGCGGTCATGTCGGGCTACCTCTCGATGTCGGTGCCGTTCCTGGCCGCGGCGCTGGCCTACGGGGTGGGACGGGCCACCGCGCTCGCAACCTCGGTGCTGGCGGTGGGCCAGGAGGCGGCGTCGTCGGCCGCGCAGGAGGGCACGACGGGCAACGTCTCGCTCGCCAACACCCAGGCCGACACGCACCGCTTCGCGACGGTCGAGGGGCACCAGGTCCGGACCTCCTTGCACGCCGACACCGGCCGCTACACCGGGTACGCCCCCGGCGGCGCGGGCTTCACCGTCACGAGCGACGGCACCGCGGTGGTGGACGCCGGCTCCGCCACGAGCCGCATACCGGCCGCGGGGATCAGGCTCTCGGAGTCCCTTGCCGCCAGCCACGAGAACCGCGCGGGCGCCGCCCGGGAGCAGGCCCGGCACTGGTCGGCCGAGGCCGCCACCGACTCGGCGGCCATGGTCGAGCGGTTCTCGCGGGACGTCAACACCGGCGTCGCGCATTCCAGGGGCGTGAGCGAAAGCGAGAGCCAGAGGGTCCAGAGCCTCGAATCCCACTACGAAAAGCTATCGGAGGCGGGCGCCATCTCGAAGGAGCAGGCGGCCGCTCTCACGAGCGAGGCCAAGGCCGGCGGGGGCTTCGACTTCATCGTCAAGTTCGGAGCGGACGGGTCGGTGAGCTGGCGCGGCCACACGATCGGCCGCGAGGCCTGGAACCGGATGACCGACTACGCCGAGCAGCAGAGCGTGCTCGATGTCTGGTCGCGGGTGGCCGAGGCCTCCCGGCGCTACTCCGCGGCTTCGGGCGAGAGCGAGCTCAGGAGCCTTGAGGAGAGTTTTGGGTCGAACCTGACCCGGATGCGCCGCTTCGGCGAGCAGGAGGCGCTTAGCCACCGGGAAGCCGAGAGCTGGAGCAGGCAGGCGGCGGAGGTGCGGAGCCGCGCCCGGGCCATCGACCGGGAGCTGGGCCAGCCCTTCTTCACCTGGCTCACCGCCCGCACCGGCGCCGACGGGCGCGAGGTCGGCGTGGCCGGCGCCATGCGCCTCGCCTCGCCCCAGACCCCGGAGGACGCCGAGGAACTCCGGGCGCACGCCGCAGCCTTCATCGCGGAGCGGTTCCCGGCGCCCGGGGGTCCGGACCCGGCTTCCGTGCCGGACATGGCGGACTACGAGCGGGACCGTGAAGGAATGCGGGAGTCGCACAGGAGCGGGACCACGGCGGCCTGGGCGGAGTGGTCGGGCTGGGCCCGGGACCACGGGCGCGGGGGCCATGAACGGGGAAGCGTAGGGAGACGGGCGGAGGGACTTCGCGCCGAGACCGACACCGAGCTGGACATCCGGGAGGCGGAACGCGAGGCGCGGGGCGGTGTGGCGGGCGAACGCAGCGAGCAAGGGCGCGCAAGGGTGGCGGCTGAAACGGACAGGCCCTTCGGTGAGCACGCCGCCGAGTCGGTCCCTCTGGTGGGCGAGTGGCTGGCCGGCAAGCTCTACGGCACGGCGCGGAACGCGGCGCCGGACGCGGGCGGGAAGAAGGAACGCGCGGACGGCGGTCCCATGGGCCGCGGCGACGTGCCCGGGCCGTGACAGACACGGGTGCAGCAGGCGGCGGAAACTCTTGACGGGAGGATCGGACGATGTTCGGCAAGGCGACGCTACGGGGAGGCCAGACCCTGCTCCACGACGTCCACATGTGGGGTCAACTGGTGCGTTGGGAGATCATCGGCTTCGTCCTCGTGGCCGTCCTCTTCCCCACCACGGCGCTCTACCGCACGACGACCGCCTACGAATGGCGCATCGTCGGCATGGGGACCCTCGCCGAATTCAAGCTCTCGATCGGCTACTCTCCCCGCTCGGGCCAGATGCACGAGTGGCGGGAGGGACGGAAGACGGCGACGAGGATCGTGGACGTTGCCGCGGACCCGAGAATCGAGCGGATACGGAAGCGCATGCTCAAGACGGTCTACTCCAGGGCATGGGCGGGCGCGGCATGGGGAGCGGGAGGCATGGCGCTGTGCACCCTGGGGTTCTGGTTGCTCGGGCGGCGCCTGGCGCGGACCCGGCGCGTGCGCGGCGCGGAGATGGCGACCGCGCGCCAGCTCCGAAGGCGCGTGCAGCCGTTCTCCATGCGTCTTGCGGCGGCCCTGTTCCCGGCCGCACGGCGGGCGTCCTGCCGCATCGCCGGGATACCCTGGCCCGGGCGCGCCGAGACCCAGCACACCATCGTCTCGGGCACCACGGGCTCGGGCAAGACCGTGCTGATCTCCGACCTCGTCGCCCAGGTCCGCGCTCGGGGGGAGCGCTGCATCGTCTACGACAAGATGGGGACCTATACGCGCTCCTTCTTCGATCCCGCCACGGATGTGCTCATGAACCCCCTGGATGCCCGCGCCCCGCGCTGGTCGCCCTTCTTCGAGGCCAGGACGCCGCGGGACTTCGACATGATGGCCGCCGCCCTGATCCCCCAGCAGAAGGACACCGTGGACCCGTTCTGGGTCACGGCCGCAAGGCAGCTCTTCTCCAACGGAGCGGGAGTGCTCTGGACGCAGAACGTGACCGAGAACCGGAGGCTCGTCGAGGACCTGCTCAAGACCGAACTGTCCGAGTTGGCGGAAGCCATGGAGGGCACCGTTGCCCAGTCCATCGTGAGCCCGGACAACCCCAAGACCGCGCTCTCGGTGCGCGCCATGCTGACCGCGCACCTGGGAGCGCTGGAGTTCCTCCCCGACACGGGCGAGCCCTTCTCGATCCGCGACTGGGTGGGCCGAGAGGACGAGACCGGCTTCCTGTTCCTGACCTCCAGGGGAGACCAGCACGCGAGCTTGAGGGGGCTCATCTCGACCTGGCTGGAGATAGCGGTCAACGCCCTCCTCTCGCTCCAGCAGGACGGCTCGCGCCGGATATGGATCGTCCTGGACGAGCTGCCGACCCTCCACCAGGTGCCGAGCCTCCAGCCGGGGCTTGCGGAGTCCCGGCAGTTCGGCGGCTGCTTCGTGCTGGGGATCCAGGTGTTCTCGGCGCTCCGGGACATCTACGGGAGGAACGGAGCGGAGACCATCTCGGGGCTATGCGGCACACGGGTGGTGCTGTCCGCCCCGGACCAGGAGACCGCGCAGTGGTCGGCGGAGAGCCTCGGACGCGGCGAGGTGGAGGAGTACACGCACGGCATGAGCTACGGGGCCAGCACCATGCGCGACGGGGTCTCCCTCACCCAGCACCGCCAGATGCGGCCTCTGGCGCTGCCGTCCGAGATCATGCGGCTCGAGAACCTGCACGGCTACCTGAAGTTCCCCGGCCCCTTCCCGGTCACAGAGATCAAGCTCCGGTACGTCGATCGTCCGGCCTCGGCCGAACGGTTCGTCCCACGAGAGGCGGATGCGCCGCCGCCAGAAGCGGAGCCGGACGGCGGCGATGCGGGCCGCTCGGACGAACCGGCGGAGGGCAAGGGCGGGGCCGATCCGCCGGCCGAGAAGCCGAAGCCCTCCGGGGAGGCGGAGGGTGGCAGCGGCCCTTCCGGCGAGGAACCGCGGCCTGCTGCGCCGGACGACCCTCCGGCTCGGGGGGACTGGGCCTGAGATGCTCTCGATCGGAGCCTCGCCCGCCCAGGGCTCGGCCTACTACGAGCAAGACGGCTACTACGCGAAGGACGACCCCAGGCACCGGTCCGCGAGCGCCTGGGCCGGCAGGGGCGCGGCGGAGCTGGGGCTCGAAGGCCCGGTCGATGCGGAAGTCTTCCAGGCCGTGCTGGAGGGCGAGGTGCCGGACGGCTCGGGCCGGCGCCTCGGCCGCCGGGGCAAGGACGGAGAGTTCGTCCACCGCCCGGGGCGGGACCTCACCTTCTCCGCCCCCAAGTCGGTCTCGCTCGCCGCGCTCGTGGGAGGCGACGAGCGGATCGTCGGTGCTCACGACCGTGCGGTCAAGGCGGCCCTCGCCTGGGTCGAGGGGAACGCCGCGGAGACCCGGGTGCAGGACCCGCAGACCGGGAGAATGGTCCGGGCGCGCGGCCAGGAGATCGTGGCCGCCACCTTCCGCCACGACACCTCCCGCAACCTCGACCCGCAGCTCCACACCCACGCGGTCCTGGCCAACATGGTCCGGGGCGGAGACCGGAAGTGGCGGACGATGGCCAACGAGGGTCTCTACGAGCGGCAGAAGCTCATCGGCATGCTCTACCGCAGCGAGCTGGCGCGGAACCTCGTGGAACTCGGCTACGGCATCGAGAAGACCCATGCGGACGGCCGCTTCGAGATCGCGGGCGTCTCGCGCGGGGTGATCGAAGCCTTCTCGACACGGAGGGCCGAGATCGAGGCAGCGATGGATGAGCGCGGCCTGGGCGCCACCGCGGAGAACCCGCGCATTGCCGAGCGCGCGGCGCTGATGACCCGTGCGAAGAAACGCGATGTCGACCGGGACGCGCTCCGGGGCGTCTGGGAGAGGCAGGCGGCGGACCTGGGGTTCGACGCCAAAGATCTCGCTCGGGAGGCGGCGTCGAAGGCCACGCCGGCTCGGGAAGTGGCCGGGCGGGAACCGGCCGCCGAAGCCCTTGCCTGGGCGATGGAGCACCTCTCGGAGCGCGAGGCCGTGTTCGCCCGCGCCGATCTCTTCGCCGCCGCGCTCGCGCACGCGCCGGGCAGGGTGACCATGGCCGAGGCCGAGCGCGAGGCGGCGGCTCTGGAAAAGGCGGGCGCTTTGCACGCGGTGAGCCTGCCGGCCGCCGGGGACGCGCTCGCGACGGACCGGACCGTGGGCGAGGAGTGCGAGACCGTCGCGCTGATGCGCTCGGGCGAGCGCCAGGGTCGATCTCCGATGCGAGGCTGGGCGGTCCAGGCCCGCCTCCACCGGGGGCCGCTCACCGCCGGACAGAAGGATGCGGTGAAGCTCATCCTGTCCGCTACAGACCGCGTGGTGGGCGTCCAGGGCTATGCCGGCACCGGCAAGACCGCCATGCTGGACAGGGTCAGGACCCTCGCCGAGAAGAAGGGATGGCGGATGGTTGGGCTCGCGCCGTCCGCATCCGCGGTGAAGACGCTGGCGTCTGAGACCGGCATCGAGTCCGAGACCCTGCAGCGGTTCCTTGCCCGGAACGCCGGCGCCGCCGAGGGCAGGCTCACGGAAAAGGGCGAGCGGGCGATGCGGGCGGCGTTCGACAGGACCATCCTGGTGGTGGACGAGGGCTCACTGGCCTCCACCGTGCAGGCCCGCGACCTCCTGCGCATCGCCGCCGCGTTCCGCATCCCGCGCGTGGTGCTGGTGGGCGACGCCAAGCAGCTCGACGCGGTCGATGCCGGCAAACCCTTTGCGCAGCTCCAGAAAGCGGGCATGAAGACCGCGGTCATGGACGAGATCATGCGCCAGCGCGACCCGGCGCTCAGGGAAGCGGTGGAGGCGAGCCTCAAGGGGGACATCCAGCGCGCCTTCGAGAAACTGGGCTCCAACGTGGCCCAGGTGAAGGCGGACAACATCGGCGGCGCGGTCGCGGCGCGCTGGCTGGCGCTCCCGCCCGAGGCGCGGGAGAACACCGGCGTCATGGCGCCGAGCCACAAGCTCCGCCAAGCCATCAACGAGCACATCCGCGAGCGCCTCATCCGCGAGGGGCGCATCC
>CBDBFB010000002.1:0-2441624 GCA_965204505.1 uncultured Binatia bacterium (SeqCode) | reverse complement strand
TGATCGCGTTCACGAAGCTCACCGAATCCGGCGTCACGGCGGCGGCCATCGCGGCGCGTTTCGGCACCTCCGAGCGCCTGGTCGAACAGCGCCTGCGGCTCGGCAACGCCGCGCCCGAGCTGCTCAACGCCTACCGGGCCGGCGACATCGACCTGGAGACGCTCAAGGCCTTCACCGTCACCACCGATCACGCCCGCCAGATGGCAGTCTGGGAGGAGGTGGCGGGCCAGGGCTACCGTCCGGCGGCCTGGCAGGTGAAGCGCATGCTGACCGAGGAGCGGGTCCCTGCCAACTCCTCCATGGCGCGTTTCGTGGGCATCGAAGACTACGAAGCCGCGGGCGGGCCGGTGCTGCGGGATCTCTTCGCCGCCGAGGACGAGAGCGGCATCTGGCTGGAGGACCCGGTGCTGTTGCAGAAGCTCGCCATGACGAAGCTCGGCGAGACCGTGAAGGACCTCCAGACCCGCTGGCGCTGGGCGACCGCCGCACCGGAGGTGGACTGGACCGAGATCGCCCGCTACGGGCGCATCTCCCCGGAGCCATCCGCCCCGACCGCGGCGGAGACCGCCGAGTTGGAGCGCCTGCACACCCGCGAGGACGAACTCACCAACCTCGACGAGGAAGACTGGACCGAGGATCTCGAACGGGAAGCCGAAGCCATCGAGACCCGGACCTGCGAGATCAACGCGACCGTGGAGGCCCGGGCAACCTTCCGGACGGAGGACTGCGCGATGGCGGGCGCCATCGCCACCATCGACTGGAGGGGCGAACTCCAGATCATCCCGGGCCTGGTCCGTCCCGAGGACATGCCCAAGCCGGCGGATTCGCCCGACAACAGTGACGCCGACAACGGCGATAGCGACGACCGGGTCCGGAGACCCGCGATCTCCGCGCCCATCTCCTCGCCTGCGGACCCGCAGGCCGAGGCGCGCAAGGAAGCGGGCGTGGGGATCGGGCTTTCCGACGATCTCCGCTCGATCCGCACGGCACTGGTCAAGGCGCATCTCGGGGAGAACTTCGAGGCCGCCTTCGATCTCATGCTGTTCCAGCTCGGCCGCGCCGTGTTCACCCACGGCTACCAGGAGCATCCGCTCGACATCGCTGTCCGGGAGACCCCCGACCGGCCCACCCTGCGCATGAACGACGAGGAATTCGGGGCCTGGAGCCCGGGCGAGGAGATGCTCGCCGACCGCTCCAGCCTGCCGCTCGACTGGCTGACCATCGAGGACGGCGGCGAGTCCTTCGCAGCGCTCCGCGCGTTGCCACAGGACGACAAGCAGCGGCTTTTCGCGGCCTCGGTGGCGCGCACCGTGAAGGGCCAACTGGCCTTCGAGCCCCAGGCGCGTCCCGAACTCGAAGCCACCATTGCCCGTCTCGACATCGACTTCGCAAGCCACGTGCGTCCGACCGCAGACATGCTGTGGTCGCGCATCAACAAGGGCCGCATCCTCGACATCGCCAGGGAGACCCTGGGACCGGCATGGGCCTCGGCGCGGGCCAAGAGCAAGAAGCCCGCGATCGCCAAGGCGATGGAGGAGGCTTTCGCCGCCGGAAGCCCTCCGCTGGGCGTCACCGCGGACGCCCACGCGGCCGCGCTGGCCTGGACCCCGCCGGGCTTCAAGGCGTTCGACGCGGGCCGTGCCGGCGCCGAGGATGCGAGTGCGGAGGCAGCGCCGCCCGCCGACACAACGGACTCCGTAGCCGGCCCGGAACCCTTGTCGGAACCGGAGGACGCTCGCGCCCCGGAGCACGTGGAACCGGAGCGCGCCGACGCGCCGCATCCGGTGTCCGAGACCGAGACCGTCGAGACCCCGGCGGTAGCCGAACACCATCCTGCGCCCGTCGCCGCCAACGGCCATGACAACGGCAACGGACTCGACATCCCCGAGTTCCTGCGCGGCGTCTGAACCGCCCTCCGGCCCGAATGCGCCCCGTCCCGCACACCGCGGGGCGGGGCTTTTTTTGTTTGTCCCACCCAATCCGGGAGACCGCACATGACACACACCGCCATTCCGCCCGGGGCGACCATCCGCGCCCGGGTCCACGAGAGTGCGCTCAAGCGCGTCACGAAGTTCTGGGCGTCCCGTCCGATCGAGATCTTCATCGAGGCCCTCCAGAACTCGCGCCGCGCCGGAGCCACCCGAGTCCGAGTCACCGTGGAGACACTCACCAAGCCCGCCCGCCAGACGCCCGAGCCGTCCGAACCACGCCTTGCGGTGAGCATCACCGACGACGGCGCCGGCATCGAGGACCCGGCCGTCCTCCTGAGCTTCGGCGAGAACGGCTGGAATGATGAGCTCGTGGCTCGCGAGGACGCCGCCGGCATGGGAATCCTGAGCCTCGCCCACCGGGGCTGCCGGATATCCTCGCGCGCACGCACGCACGACGGCCATGCCGGACAGGGCTGGTCCGTCGACCTTGAGCCCGAACACTTCACCGGCCGGAGCGATGCCTTGGTCCGGCCCGACGACGGCGCGCCGTATCCATCCGGCACGACCGTGGAGTTCCAGGCCGCCGAGTCCGCGGACATGATCCGCGCCGCGCTCGCCAACGCGGCGCGCCACTACCCGCTTCCGGTTACGTTCGAAGGCGAGACGCTTGAGCGCCGGGCCTTTCTCGACGGCTCCGTCCACGCGGAGGCATGGAACGGACTCACCTTCGGGGTCTACCGGAACCGCAGGCAGAGCTACATGGAACCCGACCTGAACTTCTTCGGCCTGACCGTGCCCGTGCGCCTGCCTGCGGTCGAGACGGTACACGGCGCCATATGGTCGGTCCGCGCCGACGTCGTGGACTGCCCCGGGCTGGAGTTGCTGCTGCCCGCCCGCCGGGAACCCGTGGAGAACGCCTTTCTGGAGGAGCTGCGCCAGGCCGCCCGCCTGGCGATCTACCGGGCCATGGCCGCCGACCCGGAGCCACGTCCGGCCTTCGCCGACTGGAGCCGGGCGCGCGACGCCGGCATCGAGCTTCCGCCGCCTCCCCAGGTGCTCCGTCCCTGGCGTCCCTCCATCGCCGACATCGACGACTGGCGGGAGCCGCCGAGGACCGTGCCCGCCGGCCCCGACGCGCTGGTCGTGGACTTCGATCCCGAGCCTCCCGAGGCGCAGGCGCTGTGGCGCGCGGCAGAGCAAGCCGGCCTGGCGGAGAGGCTCTTCGAGGCCGACAGGCGCCTGGAAGGCTACGAGTGGCATGACCGCCTCGACCGCGTCACTGGCATCGACACCGAGATCAGCACCGATGACGGCAAGACGCGGCCGCTCCGGGACTTCCCACTGCCCGGACAGAACGAGCCAACCGGGACCCCCTTGCCGCCGCGTCCTGCGTCGATCCGCATGACGCTTTCGGTCAGGAGCGCCGGAGGTCCCGGCCGCACGCTCAATCTCCCCGCCGACCTCGCCTTCGCGGGCGAGGACTGCGGCTGGGTCGGCGACACACTGCCGCTCGTGACAAGGGACAGCAACGTGGAGCCGCACCAACTCGCGGAGCTCTTGCGCCGGGGCTACTTCTCCCCCTCCGATGACGCGGACGCCGACAGCTGGAGCACTCAGGCCCAGCGGTTCGACGAAGACGCGCTCCACATCGCCACCAGGCTCCTGTGCAGCGAGGACTCGGCCCTGGAGGTCTCCATCGCCGAGACCGTCCGCCGGGAGATCCTCCACCTCGTTCCCAACGGCCGCAAGGTGGAGATCTCCATCTCCCGACCCGATGTCCGGGTCGTTCTGGGCGATCCCGCCCAAGCCGCCACCTGAGCCGGACGGCCGCAATCCATCTCTCCCCCCGGATACCCGCCCCGCGCGGAGCGGCCGGGGCGCGGGAGCGGCCGTTGCTCTCCATCCGCACTGATCCCGTCACAAGGAGGCATTCATGGATATCCGGAACCCGATCGAGGCATTGATCGGCGCGAACGGGACAGCCAAGGTCGCAGGTCTTTCCCTGCTCGACCTCGATTCGATGACGCTCCGGGAACTGCGGCGCCACGGCCTCACCGCCGCACAGGCCGGCAGGGTCAAGGCCGCGTTCGACCTGGGCCGCCAACTCCTCGAAGCCGAAGCCTCCCTGCACTCAGACGCTCCGATCGTCAGCACTCCCGAAGAGGCCTACCGCTACATGCGGCCCAGGTACGTCAACGAGTACCGGGAACACTTCGACGTGCTGATGATGGACAACCGGAACAGGCTGATCCGTCATCACCGGGTCTCCACCGGCAGCCTGACGGCCTCCGTGGTTCACCCTCGAGAGGTATTCAGGCCGGTCATCCGGGAGAGCGCCGCCTCGGTTATTTTTTGCCATGGGCACCCGACAGGAGATCCGAACCCTTCTCGCGAGGACGTTGAGATCACCCACCGGCTCCGGCAAGTGGGCGAGGTCCTGGGAATCCGGGTCCACGACCACGTGGTC
This sequence comes from uncultured Binatia bacterium (SeqCode), assembly GCA_965204505.1. Taxonomy (GTDB): domain Bacteria; phylum Desulfobacterota; class Binatia; order UBA9968; family JAJDTQ01; genus JAJDTQ01. The sequence continues at coordinate 2,437,226 of CBDBFB010000002.1, read as the reverse complement.
TGCGGACACGACCGTTTCTTCAGCTTCAGACGGGAGGGCTTGCTATGACCAGTCAGTCTCCCGCCGGCCCGCCGCCGGCCATGCACCCGATGGACCCGCGCCGCGGCCGGGACCTCTCGCCCATGTTCGCGGCATTCCTGGGCTGGCTCCTGGGTCTCGAACCCATGACCAGCCCGGCCATCACCGGCATCGCCGTCTCCGGCAACTGCGTGCTCGCCGCGACCGACCAAAATCCGCTGTTCGACCAGCATCTCGGGTCCCTGGACGACTTCGAGGCGAACATCCGCGGCTGGGGCGAAGCCTGCGGCGCCGATGCCGGCATGGTGGAAAACCTCCTCGCCCGCGTACGGAGGGCCGGCCAATGAGCTTTCCCGACCTTCCCGAAGGCTACGACCGCCACAAGGACGCCCTGGCCATCGTCGATCCGGGGGCGTCGAACCCGTCAGGCGTGGCCCGCGCCATCCACCAGGCATGCACGCAGGTCATCCACGAGGGCGGCAATCAGCGGGAAGACCCCGCAGTCCGCCTCATGACGACCCAACTGGCCTTCCTCGTCCGGGGCAATTCCGATCTCGACCTCGATGAGTACCGCCGGCTGATGGACGCCTGCCGCGCCCGTGCGGCCGAACGGCGGAACGCCCCGAAACCCACCACCGCCCCCGCCTGATCTTCCGCGCGTCCGCTCCCTAGCGCGAGGAGGCCGGACAGCCGGTCGAAGTCAGGCCGCGGGCGCGGCGCGGGAGGTTTTCCTTCATCCCACGCCGCGCCCCGGCACTCTCACGCAGTTTCAGGAGGGAGAGATCCATGCTCGACGCCCATACGGCGGCGGACGCGTCCGCACGCCTTCCCGTTCCCCGCACCCTTCCTTCCGTCCCCGCCGCCCCGGGCTCCGAGCCTTCCGCCCATGACGCTCTGTTCACCGCCGCCACAACCCTGTTGCCGGTGCTGGAGACTGGCCGGCCGCTCGACGCCGCCACCCTGCGGGACGCCATGACGCGCGCCTTCGGCGCCACGGACGCCCGGGGCGCCTGGGTCTGGAAGGACGCCTACGAGGCCGCCGAGGCCGCGGTCGTACTGTTCATCCGCCGCCACGGCCGCGCCATGCGCCGCCACGCCGGCGCCGGCCCGGAAGGACCCGCCGCCATGCTGAGGATGCTGGAGGCCGTGGCCGCCCTGGAGCCGTCCCACACGAAGCGTTCCGAAGAGCAACTCCGCCTGCAGCAGTTCTCGACGCCCCTGCCGCTCGCCTACGCGGCGCTCCAGGCCGCGGCGATCCGGCCCGGCGACGTCGTGCTGGAACCGTCCGCGGGCACCGGCATGCTGGCGGTGATGGCGGAATGCGCGCTCGGGAGGCAAGCCGCCGGGAACCTCCACCTGAACGAGATAGCGGAGGTCCGCCGCGCTCTCCTGTGCCGCCTGTTCCCCGAAACCCTGGTCACCGGCGTGAACGCCGAGAACGCCGCCGACCGCCTGCCCGGCGCCCGGCCCACCGTTGTCATCATGAACCCGCCGTTCTCGGCGACGCCGGGCGTCCACCGCATCCGCCACGACGCCGACCTCCGGCACCTGCGCTCCGCGTTCTCCATGCTACCGCCGGGCGGCCGGCTCGCCGCCGTCACCTCCGCCAAGTGCGTTCCCGGCGATTCGGACTGGAGCGGCGCCTTCGGCCAGCTTGATCCGCCCGCCCGGGTCGTCTTCACCATGGCCGTCGACGGCCGCGTCTACGCGCGCCGGGGCACGGGTTTCGACACCAGGCTCACCGTGCTCGACCGCACGGGGCAGCCGGGCATCGACGTCGATCCCGGCGCCCGCGCCGAGAACGCCGCCGAGCTGCTCGACGCCGTCATCGCCGGGGTTCCGCCCCGCCTGCCCGTGGAAGTCCGCACCATCACGGGCGCACCCGGCCGGGACCTCTTCGGCAACACGGCCACGCCGCGCCCCTCGAAGCGAAAAAACGCATCGAACACACCGCCTGCATCCGCGCCGGCCCAGGACTGGGGGGCGGTGTCCGAACTCGCCGTCGAGACCGGCCCTGTGGACTCCACCACGGACGCGGGCGGCACAGTCTCCGGCCCCTACGAGCCCTGGCGGCCCAGCGCCTTCCGGATTCCGAGCGCAACCGCGCATCCGACGCCCCTGGTGCAGTCCGCGGCAATGGCCGCCGTCCCGCACCCGGCGCCGTCCTACCGCCCCATGCTGCCGGAACGCATCGTCGCGGACGGTCTTCTGTCCGACGCCCAGCTCGAAAGCGTGGTGCTGGCGGGTCACGCCCACGAGGGCCATCTCGCCGCAAGCTACCGCATCGGTTCCGGATGGGAGACCGTCCAACGGTGCAGCGACGACGACCAGGGCGAGGCCGCCCTCACGGACGAGGGCGAGACCCTGTCGGCGCCGGTACGCTTCCGCCGGGGCTGGATGCTGGGCGACGGCACCGGCTGCGGCAAGGGACGCCAGGTCGCGGCCGTCATCCTCGACGGCTGGCTCCGCGGCCGGAAACGGGCGCTTTGGCTGAGCCAGTCGGACAAGCTGCTGGAAGACGCGCGCCGCGACTGGACCGCGCTGGGCGGCCGCGACGACGACGTGATCCCGCTCGGGAACTTCCGCCAGGGGGACGAGATCCCGCACTCCACCGGCATCCTGTTCACGACCTATGCCACGCTGCGCTCGCCGTCCCGCCAGGGGCGCGCCTCGCGGCTCGACCAGATCGTGGACTGGCTCGCCGGTGGCTCCGACGAGGACGACCGCCATGCCTTCGACGGCGCCATCGTCTTCGACGAGGCCCACGCCATGGCCAACGCGGCCGGAGGCAAGGGCGCGCGCGGCGACGTGAAGCCGTCCGCCCAGGGCCGCGCTGGCCTCCGCTTGCAGAACGCGCTGCCCGACGCCCGGATCACCTACGTGTCCGCCACCGGCGCCACGACCGTACCCGGACTGGCCTATGCCGGCCGTCTGGGGCTTTGGGCAGCCGGCGAGACGCCGTTCGAGACGCGGACCGACTTCGTTTCAGCCATGGAAGCAGGAGGGGTCGCCGCCATGGAGGTAGTCGCGAGGGATCTCAAGGCCCTGGGTCTCTATCAGGCCCGGGCACTCGCCTATCACGGCGTCGAGGTGGACATCCTTGTGCACGAGCTCTCCGAGGAGCAGCGGCGTATCTACGACTCCTATGCCGGCGCGTTCAAGGTCATTCACGCCAACATCGAAGCGGCGCTCGAGGCCACGGGCATCATGCAGGGACAGTCGACCCTGAACAAGAATGCGAAGTCGGCCGCACTGAGCGCCTTCGAGAGCACAAAACAACGCTTCTTCGGGCATCTGCTGACCGCGATGAAGTGCCCCTCATTGATCCGGGCGATCCAGGCCGACCTCGATGCCGGCCGCTCGGCCGTCATCCAGCTCGTGTCCACGGGCGAGGCGCTGATGGAGCGGCGCATCGCCGAGATACCGGCCTCGGAATGGGACGACCTGGGCATCGACCTGACGCCCCGCGAGCACGTCCTCGACTTCCTGGCCCACGCCTTTCCCGTGCAGCTACAGGAACCCTACACCGACGCTGACGGGAACCTCATGAGCCGCCCCGCGGTGGACGCCGAGGGCCATCCGGTCCTCTGCCAGGAGGCGCTCGCGCAACGCGACGCGCTGTTGGAGCAACTGGCGTCCCTGCCGCCGGTGCCCTCGGCCCTGGACCAGGTAGTCCAGCACTTCGGCCACGAGGCCGTGGCGGAAGTCACGGGCCGCTCCCGCAGGGTGCTCCGCATTTCGGACGCGGGCGGCGAGCGCCTGGCGCTCCGCGGCCGGCCGGCATCCGCCAACCTCGTGGAGACCGCCGCGTTCATGGAAAGGAGCAAGCGCATCCTCGTGTTCTCCATGGCCGGGGGCATCGGCCGAAGCTACCACGCTGACCTCTCGTGCCCGAACACCGAGCGCCGGGTCCACTACCTGCTGGAGCCGGGCTGGCGCGCCGACCAGGCGATCCAGGGGCTCGGGCGCACCCACCGCACGCACCAGGCCTCGGCGCCGCTCTTCCGGCCGGTCACGACCGATGTGAAGGGCGAGCGCAGGTTCATCGCCACCATCGCGCGCAGACTGGACAGCCTGGGCGCCATCACCCGCGGGCAGCGCGATTCCCAGACCGCCATGGGAGGGAGCGACGCCACGTTGTTCCGCGAGAGCGACAACCTGGAGAGCCTCTACGCCAAGGCCGCCCTGAGGCGGTTCTACCTGGCGCTCTGGCGCGGAGACATCGCCGACTGGCCGCTTCAACGCTTCGAGGACGCCACCGGCCTGAAGCTCACCTGGGAGGGCTCGCTCAAGGAGGACCTTCCGCCCATGCCGCGCTTTCTGAACAGGCTCCTGGCGCTGCCCATCGACGAGCAGAACCAGCTCTTTGCGGAACTGGAAGACCGCATCGCCGCGGGCATCGAACAGGCCATGGAGGCGGGCACCTACGAGGTCGGCGTCGAGACCGTCAGGGCCGACTCCCTGGCCGCCGCCGGCCGGGAGACGCTGTACCGGCATCCCGGCAGCGGAGCGGCTACCGAGCTCGTAGAGATCGTGCGCCGCGACAGGTTGGAGCCCACGTCTGCCGACGCCGCGCTCGAAATCGGCAAGGACACGCACGACGGGCCGGTTCTGGTGGTGAATGCCCGGTCCAACCGGGCCGCGGTCGTGCTTCCCGCGCCGTCGGGTCTGTTCGACGACGGCGGCGTGCAGGAGCGCGTCCGGCTGCTGCGTCCCGCCGGGCGGGATACCATGGAGAAGGCCGAACTCGACGCCTCGAACTGGCGGAAAGCGGCCGAAGCCGACTGGAGGACGCTCTGGGAGGACGAGATCGCCGGCCTGCCGTCGCACAAGGAATCGCGGTTCTGGCTCGCAGCCGGCCTGTTGCTGCCGGTATGGGACCGTCTGCCCGCCGAGAACATGCGGGTGCGGCGTCTCAGGACGGACGATGGCGAGGCGCTCATCGGGCGCGTACTCGACTTCGAGCAGGTCCGCGCCGTGCGTTCCGCATTCGGCCTCGCGGGGGGTCCCGCCATGACCGGCGCCGAAGCCTTCGAGGCGGTCATGGGACGCGGCGCGGCGCTCGCGCTCGCCAACGGCTGGCGGCTCGCCAGGCGCCGCATCATGGGCGCCGACCGGGTGGAGATCGAGGGACCGGTCGATACCGACACCGCGGTCCTCAAGCGCATGGGCTGCACGGTCGAGATCGTCTCGTGGCGCACGCGCGTCTTCGCCCCCGGCCCCGATCTCCTCGAACGCGTCATCCAACGCTGGCCGCTCGCCGCCTGAGCCCGTCGCGTATCCGTATTGCCGGGCAGCCGTCCGCCGCGCGGGGGTCCGTACCGCCGGACAGCCGTCGTACCTGTCACTGGCCGTCCACCGGGGGGCGGGCATTTCACTCACCGAAGGGAGCATTCATGACTGCACAGACCCTGCCGGACGAACCCAACTACGCGTTCTGTCCAAGCTACGAGCTCGGCGACGAGCCTCAGCAGATCCGTATCGTCTTCGAGGGCATGCCGGGCTACGTGCCAACCTGCCTCATTGCCTTGTCCTTAGCCGATGCAGAGCGGCTGTGCGACCGCCTGAACATCAGGCTCGGACACTCAAGAGAGGACTGGACCGCGCTCGCAGCCCGCTCCATGGCCGCCGGGGGCCCGGAGACCGACAACGGCTCCCGGCACTGAACCGGCCGTCCATGATCGATCCCCCCTTTTTGACTCCCACCCGGCCCGAATCCCGGCGCCGTCTCAAGTCCGCTCGGACGTCCTGCCGGCCAGCGTTCGAGGACAGCGGGGGAGGGGCGAGAGAGACGCGCAGAGAGAGGCGCGGCTTCGCACCGTCACAGGGGGGACCACGACATGAGCACTTTGACTTACGCCGGGATCGGAGCCCGCACCACGCCGCCCTCCGTTCTGACCGCCATGACCGTGATGGCCGGATGGCTCGCGCGGCAGGGATGGCATCTGAACACCGGTGGCGCGGCCGGGGCCGACAGTGCGTTCGCCCAAGGGACGCCGGCCGGTCGACGGACGCTCCATCTGCCCTGGTCCGGCTACAACGGGTGCGCGGGTCCGGACTGCCGGGTGCCGTCGCCGGCCGAGCTCCAATCCTGCCTGGCCATCGCCGCCCGCCTGCATCCCGCCTGGGACCGCTGCTCGCCCGGTGTTCGCAAGCTGCACGCCAGGAACGCGGCCATCCTCGGCGTCGGTCTCGGCCGTCCCGTCGATGCCGTCGTGGCCTGGACGCCGGGAGGAACGGTCACGGGCGGAACCGGAATGGCGGTCCGCATCGCCACCGAGGCCGGCATCCCCGTGATCAACCTGGGCTCGATGACTCCGCGTGCTGTCTGCGAGCGCCTGCTGGCCATCCGCCGGGCCGGTTCCTCTCCCTAGAGCCGGAGAAAGGCGTCCACCGGGCGAAGGCCCGGTAGGAAGGGAGACGGTCTCCCTCACGCAGTCCGGGCAAGGCAGGCAGCCAAGGAGGACACGGCCATGTCCGGAATCGATTTCAACTTCGAGGAACCCCTCACCGGCAGCGACTTGCTCGCAGAGATCGGGCTCCAACCCGGCGCCATCCAGGACGTCATCGACGAGAACCACGCCATACGCTGTCCCGACCCGCGGGATGCGGCCGACGGAGATCCTCTCACCGTCACCGCCGCGCTGAGCGCCGGAAGGGAGTGAAAGGAGGGCTGAGAGAAGTGAACGGAAGGGGCCGGGGAGGGAGGACTCCGGTCCTTCGACGTTCGTCAACCATCGTCATTAACCAGGAAGGAGAATTACCATGAGCTTTGGACTGAACCGCGTAGAACTGATCGGACGCCTCGGCGCCGACGTCACCGTCAACCATCTCTCCAGCGGAGGCCGCGTGGCCAACATGAGCATCGCCACCGACGAGTCGTACATCAGCAAGCAGACCGGTGAGCGGGTCGACAAGACGGAATGGCACCGCGTGGTGACCTTCCAGGACGGCCTCGTCAACATGCTTCAGAAGCACGCCCGCAAGGGCCGGCTGGTCTACATCGACGGGAAGCTCCAGACCCGGCGCTGGTCGAAGCCCGGCGAGGACAGCGACCGCTACTCCACCGAGATCCTGCTGGTCCCGGGCGGCGGCGTGAAATTCCTGGACAAGCCCAATGGCAACGGCGTGCCGGCTGCGGCGGACCCGTCGATGGCGGCGGCCGACACCGCGATGCAGGACGCCGGGACCTCGTCCCAGCCCGCGGACGTCGACGACGAGACCATCCCGTTCTGAACTCCTCCGCCTCGTTTCCTCCCACCCTGGGGCTGGCGCTTCGTGCGTCAGCCCCTTTTCTTTTGCTGCCGGTCCCGAGCAACCACCCCTCCGGGCGTCGCGCCTTCGCTTCGCTCGGCCCGCTCGCCCTCCGGCGCAGCCGGGTGTCCCGTCCCGTGAAGGAGAACCACCATGCACTACGGTCCGTCCCCCGCCTCCGCGGTCGCCGCGGCGCTTGCCGCGCGCGCCGAAGAGGTCTGCCAGCGCTACCTTCCCCATGGCCGCCGCCAGGGCCGCTACTGGGTCGCGGGCGACATAGACGGCGCCCGCGGAAGGTCTTTCTTCGTCCGCCTCCACGGCCCCGGCACGCCCGGGAAGTGGACCGACGCAGCCGTGGGCACCCACGGCGATCTGCTCGACCTCATCCGCCACCGCACGGGCGCGCCGACGCTTCGCGCGGCACTGATCGAAGCCCGCGCCTTCCTCGTCCTGCCGGCTTCGCCGGCCAAGGGCGATGCCGGCGACTACGACGCCACCGAAGCGGCTCGCCGCCTGTGGCGGCGTTGCCGCCCGGTCGACGGCACTCATGCCGAAGCCTATCTCCGAGCCCGCGGCCTGGCGCGCTGCCGGTTCCCGGCGCTCCGCTTCCATCCGGAGCTTCGCTACCGCGAAGGCTCCGCAGTCCGCCGCCTCCCGGCTCTTGTGGGCGCCGTGACCGGCGACGACGGCGCCGTCCAGGGCGTGCACCGCACATGGCTCGACCCACGCCGCCCCGCCAAGGCTGAGGTCGCCTCGCCGAGGAAAGCCCTCGGCCGCGTCTACGGCCTCGCCGTGCGCTTCGGAACGCCCGCCGACCGCGTCGCTCCGCTCCTCGTCGGCGAGGGCATCGAGACCGTGCTGTCGCTGGTCACCGCCGTGCCCGACATCACCGCGGCCGCCGCTCTCTCCGCCGGCAGTCTCGGCTCCTTCTCGCTCCCGCCCGCCTGCCGCCGCCTCGTCATCGCCCGCGACAACGACTTCGAAGGCGAACAGGCCGCCCAACGCCTCGCCCGGCGCTGCGCGCGGGCGGGCGTCGCCGCCACGGTCATCGTCCCTCAGGGCGGCGACTACTGCGGTAGGGACGCCGGTTGCCCGGCGCCCCCCCGCTCAGATCCGGACGTGCCCGCTAAGGCATCCGGCTCCTCCCTTGGGTACCGCCCCGCATGGCGCTGACGGCAAATCGTTTGTCCGGCCACGGGTGTCGGATTTCCAGCCTGGGCCAGTGAGCCGCCACATGGCGTGCGATGTCGGCCCAGTTCGAGCGGTCCTTCTGCGACCGTCGGCGTAGCGTTCGCAGCCACAGCCGCTTCAGGCGGGTGGCAAAACGGTAGAGGTATCGGTAGCTGGTCGGGACCGCATAGTAGTTGAGCCATCCGTCGAGCACCTTCCCCAGCCATCTCGCCATTGCTTTGGGTTTGCAATGCATCCGCCTGCGTAACCCCTCCTTGATCCGCTTCAGCGTCCGGCTCATCCGTTTCGCAACCGGCTTGCGCCCCACCTGAAAGCGCCCCAGTCTGTTCTCCGTGCAGTAGTGCGTGAAGCCCAGGAAGTCCAAGGTCTCCGGTCTGCCCTGCCCTCGTTGCCGATGGCTTTTGACGGCAAACCGCCCGAACTCAATGAGTCGGGTCTTGTCGGGGTGCATTGCCAGTTCAAAACTCTCGAACCGCTCCTTTACGGCACTCAGGAAGCGCTCCGCGTCCCGCTTGTGCTGAAAACCCACCACGACGTCATCGGCGTACCGCACGATGACGGTGTCGCCTCTGACCTCGCGGCTGCGCCATTTCTTCTGGAACCACAGGTCGAGGACGTAGTGCAGGTAGACGTTCGCCAATACCGGCGAAACCACCGAGCCTTGAGGCGTTCCCCGCAGATCGTCCCGCCACTCTCCAGCTTCGTCGGGTAGGACGCTGGCGCGCGCATCCTTAGGTGGAGGCTTGTCCGCTCCCGCTCTTTCGATCGCGGGTGGGTGCGCAGTTCCACCATAGACCACGTTTCCAGCATCCCCCCTGAAATTCCGTACGTCCGGTTTTCCCGGGTACGGCTTCAAGCACCAGGCACCCCTTCAGGAGTTCGGTACGGCGTCTTCCGCGATACCCGCCACGGTTAAGGCTGACCCGGCCATGCCCGTGCAGACACCCGCGTTTACGCCGTCCTTCGACCGTGCCGCATATCGCCGTGGAGGCCGGTTTCTGTGCACCGGCAGACCAGCCATACGCCACACGGTCACCTAGGCCCAGAGGTCCTCGCTCAGGGCCGGTTATGTTGTCCAGCCCGTCAACGCTTAATCGACCTCATCCGCCAGTCAGGAGGACTCCGCGTCCTTTCCCGTTATCCGGTTATGGACGCGGTCCTTGACATTCAAGGGTCACAACATCCTGTCTGTCCTCCTCACCTTCCGGACTTTCACCGCTGAACTTTCCCGGATTGCCGCCGTCTGTACGCCGGGGGACCCGATGCGTGCATTCCTCAGTTCCTTCCGCATCGGTTCTAGCCATCGGGACGTCATGAATCCCTTGGCATCCACCAATTACCCCCACAAGTCAGCTTCGATGCGGGGAACGCCGTTTTCGACGCTTCGGACGACTGTTCGCTTTCGCTACGGCCCTCCGGTTTGCTCGCCCTCCAACTGACCTGGACCAGAAGTGAACAATCTCTCACCCGGCCCACAAGGGCTTTTACTTCCCTGCTTTACAGGCAGCAGGTCGCCCTGTTGCCTGCGGGATATGACTACGACGCCAAACTGAGAATTGCGCCGGCGGGACTTTCGCCCGCGAGTTCAGCAGCTAGTCTCGCTGCACCATGACGCCGGCGCTCAACCACTTGATGATGAGCCTGATGACCCGCTTGTCCCCGATGCGGTGCTCCAGGAACCGGATCAGCCAGTCCCTTGACACGTTGTCGAAGAATGCGCGGATGTCACAATCCACCACCCAGTTGATCTTGCGCCGTTTTAACCCGACCGTGAGCGCATCGAGCGCATTGTGCGGTCCACGCCCTGGCCGGAACCCGTAGCTGAACCCCAGGAACTCCGCCTCATAGATCGGCGTCAGGATTGTCTCCGTCACCGCCTTCTGGACTATCTTGTCCTCGATGGCCGCGACGCCGAGCGGTCGTGTGCCGCCATCAGGCTTCGGTATGTTCACCCGCCTTGATGGCGTCGCCCGGTACGCTCCCGAGTGCACGCGGTCGTGAAGGTCGGCCAATCGGCCTTCCAGCCCTTCCTCGTACTCCCGCCACGTCACGCCGTCCGCGCCTGCCGCAGCGTCTTTCTTCAGTTCGAAGAATGCCCAGCGCAGCGCATCAACCGTGACATGGTGAAGAAGCGCCGTCAGACGCTCCCGTGGTTCCCGTTGAACGAATTGCCGTATCCGGTCAGCCGCCTGTGTCACGCTTTCCCGGTCCTGCGCCCGGCGCGTGCTTTGGCTTCCCGGATTCCCCTTGGGCTCGGTCCTTCGCTCCATCGACTCCGCCGGGACCACGGCCCCTTTGTTCGCCGACTTCTCAGCTAATATGACCGAGTCTGACTTCTCCATGCCGTGCATCATCGGTTACGGATTCCTCCTTTCTTCAGCGACCCCGCCACGACAGCGGGATGGCATGGAGACCTCCCAGGTCCCGGTGCTGTGCGTACGTACGTGCCTGGGTTCTTAGACACCGCGGGATTCCAGCCCCCCTCGCCATATCGGTGAGCTGGATGCTGCCTTCGGCCCATTGAAAAGCCTCGGCATCCCGGACACGTCTCTTTCGGTGCTCAATAGCCCCGCCCGCACGCGCCCCTGTCAACGCTTAACCCCCATCCTCACGGATGACGGCCCATGACTCGGGGTGGAAGTGGTGGCTTGCCTTTCTTTCCCGCCGGACTTTCACCGGCTGCACTGGCACCAGTTTGCCTGGCGCACTCAACGACGACCTCGCTGCGCTCGGCGCCGCCGTCCTCGCCGCAAGGTTCGCTCCGCTCTTCCGCTCCGCTGGAGTCGGAGAGGAGGGAGCCTGAGAGGGCGAAGCCTTGATGGAAGGGGAGGGAGTATGGACACCGTCATCAACCTCAGACACGAACCCGCGCTCCGCGACATATTCGAGCACGCGGAGGTGCACGACAACACCGTCCTGGTCGATCGCCGCACGAAATGGAGCAACAGGTTCCGGATCGGGCGCGACGGAACCCGCGGGGAAGTGATCGCGCGCTACCGCGCCGATCTCTGGGGGCGCATCCGCTCCGGCGAGATCGCCCTGGAAGAACTGGCCGAAATGGACGGCATGTGGCTCGCCTGCTGGTGCGATCCCCTGCCTTGCCACGGAGACGTGCTGGCCCGGGCCGCGGCCTGGGCCGCGTCCGCCCTGGCCGAAAGGAGGGGAGGGTGATGGGCAGCGTGACCTTCAAGCGGATCACCCCGCAAGAATCCCGCATCTACGACGCCGACGGCGACCATGTCGGCGATGTCTACCGCCACGACGACATCCTCGTGCCCGGCCAGGCGTTCTACGTCGTGCACCTGTTCGACGATCCCCGGGGACCCCGGCGCGTCCACGACCGCGGCCGCATCCGTGACGTCGCACAATCCCTCCTCGATTCCCACCCTCTGTTCTGAACACTTCCGCTGCAACTCCCGGATTATTGGGGCCAGCTTCGGCCTACACCTTCGTTCCGGCCTCTCCTGATTCCTCCCTTCGCTTCGCCCCCTCCGCCCAGGCCACAGGACCCCTCTCCCTTCCCAAGACCCGATCCCCGGTCTCCCTGCCGAGCGAGAACGATCGTTGGGCGATCTGGCTGTAGCCCGCCAGGCCCTCGGCGCCTCCCGGCCTGTTCCTGCCGGGCTCCGCCCGGTTGGATGCCTCGTCCACCGAGCCCGGAGATTCTCCACTAAAGGCCCTCCCTCCGTCTTCTCCCATCGTAGCACGCCGTCAACCCCTTCCTTCGTCAGGGGTCCTCCGCTTCGCTCCGGCGCTCCCCCGCCCCGAGGCCCCTCCGCCCCGCGTGACTCGTCGTGCTCCAACGGGACAAGACGGAGGGAGTTCCTCCACTGGCGGGCGATTCGAGAAAGGAGAGCGTCATGGAAGCAACGAACAGGGTAGTCAACGCCGGCGCAGAAACCGTAGTTCCGAACCACGAGGAGGACAGCATGGAAAGAAACGAAATCGACAACGTTGCGGACCAGGGCGTGTCCGTCATGGCGGCATTCTGCGAAAACGCTCAGCTCTTCGGCGCTGCCCCGGGGCCCGACGAGTTCGATTCCAGGGACGTCTGGGACGAGGACGACGCACTCGACGCGGTTCACGCTGCGTTCGAGATCCTCGCGGGCGGCATCGGCCCCGACGGCACCCAGCTCGCGGACGAGCGCGAGAGCCTGCTGTGGGGCTTTGTCAACATGCTCGACGCTTTTATTTGTCAGTCTGCGCAGAGTTGCGCCTGAATGGACGGAAACACTATAAATAAAGGCTTAAAGCTACTTGTCCCGAGACCTTGGCCGGTCATTCGCACCCCTGTCCGCGCCCCGATTTCTTCCCTGGTGTTGAACATGGGGTTGAACTTTATCGCGCGCTGTGCCACCATGGCTCCATGGATACCGCCACCGCAAAACGCACCGCCAGGGTCAAGACCACCTTGACCAAACGCGCCGTCGAGGCCCTTGAACCCGCCGACCGCCCCTTCATCGCATGGGACGACCGGCTCACGGGCTTCGGAGTCAGGGTCCAGCCCTCCGGAGCCAAGACCTTCGTTGTCAACTACCGCGCGGGAGAGGGCGGACGCAAGGCCCCCAACAAGCGCGTCACCCTCGGACGCTTCGGACGCATCACCCCCGAGCAGGCAAGGCGCATGGCCCAGGAGACCCTGGGCAAGGCCGCCGGGGGAGGAGACCCGGCGGAAGAGCGGGCCGAGGCCCGCAGCATGCCCACCTTGGCCCAGGCCTTCGAGGACTACATGGAGGCCAACCCCAGGCGCAAGCCAAGGACCGTCCAGATCTACCGCCAGAACCTGCGCGTGTGTTTCGGCGACTGGCTTGCCCGCTCCCTCGACGCCATCGACCGCCGCGATGTCGAGGCCCGTTTCAATACCGTCACCGAACGGAACAGTTGGGCCACCGCCAACCAGGCCGTCTCCATGCTGCGCTCCATCTACCGCCGCTCCAGCATCGACCACGAGGGACTGCGCAACCCGGTGGAGCTCTGGATCGCCGGCGGCGGGCGTCTCAACCGGAAGCGCCGCCGGCGCATCTCCGCGCCTGCGGAAGTGCTGCCGCGCTGGCGCGCGGGAGTGGAAGCGGTGGGGCTCTCCATGGACCACCGGGACATCTTCACCATCGGCGCTTACACCGGCATGCGCCTGGGCGAGGTGGTCTCGCTCCGGTGGGAGCGCATCGACCTGGGAAGGCGCATCCTGCGGGTGGAGGAGACCAAGACCGGGGAGCCGCTGGAGCTTCCGCTGACCCGGCAACTGGCTGCCGTGTTCGAACGCCGCCGCGAGGAGAGCAGTGAGACGGGGGAGGAGGGATGGGTGTTCCCGTCCCGCACGAGCGCGGACGGACACCTGAAGGGCATCGGTCACCATCACGTCGATATCAGCAAGGCGGCGGGGACACGGTTTTGGTTCCACGGGCTGCGCAACGCCTTCATCACCGTGGCCGAGCGCGATCTCATGCTGCCCCGTCCGTTGACCAAGCGGCTGGTGAACCACGCCCGCGACGACGACATCACCGAGGGGTACGCCGCCGACTGGACCGTCGAGCAGCTCCGGGAGCCCGCTCAACGAATCGCCGACCGCATCGAACACCTGATGAAATGTTGAGATCCATGGTGATCTCAACATGGAGTCGGGTAGCGCCGGCCGACCTCGACCGGCAGTTGAGCGAGCAAGGCGTCCGGGCCGCATGGGTGGACCCTGGACATGGGCGGAATGGTGCTCAAGTCCTTCGTCTCGAGCTGATTGAGAGGGCGTCCCGGGGCTGCATCAGGCTTGGCTCGCCGCTGACCACTTCGGACGCCCGGCTTTTGTCGGATGAGCACTTCAGCGTGGATGGCACGCTGCTGGAGGCGTGGGCGTCGATGAAGTCGTTCCGTCCCAAGGGGGGATAGGTAACGAGCCAAGTGTCACCGGGCACGGTAGTCGACGATGAGCGTACTCCCGGACACCAGTCCCAGTTCTTCGATTGGGGTCTCCAAGCTCCACGGCACCCGAGCCGGCTCGGTGCCTCGGTAGACTGGAGGGTAGACTTCGAGGTGCGGCCACTGATCCCCGTGAGTGACTCCATCCCGTGTCGGCAGATCGTGGAGAATGGTCCTAACTGTGCACGCCGGAGGAACGATCTCAAGGTAGCGCTCGACGAGTCCCTGTGTCGGGATGATCATGACACCGACCCTGAGCGACGTGTCGTCCAGATGCTCTGCCAAGTCGAGATGACCGCCGCAGAGCAAGGTGATCACAGACGGGTCCACCACGTAGACGGACACGCGAATGCGGTTCTTCGTGCCTTTGCGATACCACGCTCCATAGGCTCGCGCCATCTGGACCAGCGAAATCCATTGACGGAAGCTCCGGTCCGGTCCCGCAGCCAATAGCTGCACGTGAAGCCTTTGGTAATCCTTGCCGCAGACGATGTCGAGTGCCCGCCGAAACGCTTCGTTCACGACCCGTGGCGTCCGCCGATCATCTTTGTCCCCCTCCCTTGCAGTGATACCGTAAACGCAGCGCCCTTGGTCCCGCAGAAAGGTCGAAAATAGTTTCTCGTCCCCGTACCATCGTGGCTGAACCCCAACCAACCCCAGCGAATCCGCAATTTCTACCCCCGGCACTGCCTTGTCGTATTGACGCCCACAGCTGATGGCCACGGCTTCGTTGGCGGGAAGATCATCGGGGTCGGGCAACTTCGCTCGGACCACAGTGAAGTCGTCTTCCCCACCTGACGAAACCTTTCTTGGCGCCTTCACGACGACGCCCCAGGACCGCTGGCGGACCCGATCATCGGCGATCGTGTCGGCGAGTGCGGTCAAGAACTCGCAAACGAATTGATGGTCGCCCGGCTTGTAGACCGTGCAGTCGATGTGGAAACGGCGCCGCATGAAATCGGGGTCTACCTCGCCTTCCTGGACGACCGCGAAGTGAGGATTGATGGACGGACCGGTCAGTTCGATGATCTCGTCGAACAGGCTCAGAAAATAGGGTTCCGCTAGCCCTGCGCCGAGGAACAGAAGCGACGAATTCCGGAAGACCTCCGCAAAGCAGCGTCGGAAATGTGGCTCCCTGTTCGCCGTCCGGCGGTACTCGGCATGCCCCACGACGATCTCCGACTTGAGATCGGTGATTCCCTGGAATCCGTCCGCAATGTCAGCGCGAGGCCCGAGAAAGCCCTGTAGCGCCCATACGGTCTCGCCCATCGGGAAACGGAGGTGTTGAAGGACTCGATGGCAATCGTCGTAGTTGCGGCCGCGGACGCGCGGAGGACTTGATAGGGCTACCTTCGCTCGAAGAAACACATCGTCGTAGTTTGTGGTGCATACCAGCGGCCAGAACAGACGCGCGAGCGCGTTGGTCTGACACGGCACCGAGTCTTCTCCGTCCTGCGCGTACACGGCCTTGCCGACGCACGCCGCGACATCGTAGCCGCCAAGCCTAAGATACCGCATCGCCACTTCGGCCCGGGAGATGAGGTCCGCGCAATCTGCGGTTTTCGAGGATGACCCATCAAGGTCGGCCTGCTTCTCCAGACATCCCACGAACGTAGGCCAGTCCACGCATGCAGGCCTCGACATTCCCGATCCAAGCAGAGGAACCAGTCGCCCCCGGTCATAGATTGACGCCAAGTGATGCAGCAAATGCTCATTCATGCCATTCATGGAGATTCTCCTCAGCGACTCGACCGTCGATTCTCACGCGTCGCCCGCTGATCGGGCACAGACCACGTCTTTTCTGAACAGTAATCGTGTCAATGCGTTCCCGCGCCAGTACATGGCCGATCATAATTGCCGCTTGGTCCGGGGCCCAGTCTGTGGTCCGAGCCATCACGGCTTCTCGGACCTTCTCGGAACACTTACAAGTAAACAATATGAACCCGACACCAGTCCCAGAAATCGACCTCACGATGTCGGTTTGGATCCGAATGCCGTCGATGAGATGCATGATAGAGTTGGGGATTTCTATACACGCTTCTAACCTTGCTTCTAACCTTCTTTCCCTGACCCCCAGAGGCACCCCAGTCAGAACCGCAACCGGCCGGTCAGGTCCATGCGGTGTTCGGGAGCACTGTCGCCGGTCTTGCGTCGTTCGCCGGAAAATTCCAGCCTCAGGGCGCCCAGACCTGAGGCCGGCCGTTCGAAGCGCAATCCCATGCGCACCCGTCGGCTACCTGATTCCTGGAGATCGAGTTCCCCGACCGGTGTCAGCAGGCCCCGGATCAGCCAATCCCGAATGCCGTATCCCGCCCGTGCGTTGAGCGACACCGCATTGCCGCCGAAAGAGGTCGCATGCCGGAACGCATCGTCGCGCCGCAGCGCGTCGGCACCGTCGGTCACCGCGCCCAAACGCGGCGATAACGACAGCGACAGACCCTCGCCGCCTCTCCCAGGTGACACCTTGGCCGCTACGCTCGCGCCATACTCCCGATAGCTATCCGCCGAGTGCAGCACCATCACCCGCCCGCGCGCCTCCACGCCCAAGCGCAGGGCCGGATCCGTCCAGGACACCCCGCCGACAATCTCAAGGCCGACGTCATGGTCGTCGCCGCGGTCGTAGCGCCCCGCCACCTCCACGAACGGTTTCAAGTTGCTGCCGGCTTCCAATGCGGCGGTGTACGAACCCTCGACACCCAGACGTACCTGCCCCGAGCCGATTGAGAGGCCATCAATCAATTGCGGCCCGGAATTGCTCTTCAGATACCCGTATCCCGCATCACCCAGAAGCGCCACGTCCACGCCCCCTTTGGTCGTCAACGCCCGGCGCGCGCCGCCGGCGACCATGAACGTCCTGGCGTTACTGCTCTCACGCGCTGACGCTTCAACGCGCTGGTTTGTGACTTCGCCCCAGCCCAGGCCCAGGAGGAGCCAGAACTCGCTCCGTGGGTCGGATACAAACCGCAGATACGGATAGGCCGTCGTCAAGGTCAAATCCAGTTGACCGTCTTCGTGGCCACCGTCGGGCTGCGGGTGGGCGTAGTCGGTGACGACCTTGGTTCGAGACACCGCCGCGCCCGCGAGCCATCGTTTCTCGAACCGCGTCTCGACCCCGAGATATCCCGCCTTGAGGTTGCCGTCATAGCGCAACCCTGTACTGGGCTTGCTATCGAAGAACTGGAAATCGCCCTGGCCCCACAGCGTCAATTGCGACAACGGGCCGTTTTGCGTTTCGTCCTCCGTGGCGCCGAGAGTCAACTCGAACGCGCTGGACCGGAGCAACTCGTCAACACCCAGACTCCGGTACCGCCAGTACTCGCCCTCAGGGTCGGCGCCCGGCGTCGAGCGCCAACCGGCGTCGGACGACGCTAGCGCCAACGTGGCTGCACTGTGCGTTATCGGTCGACCGCCCACCGTGAGCGTCGCGCCTCCGCCATTCCGGAAGCCACGAACCCCAGTATGGATGGTCGGTATGTGGATACGGTCCCTGCCGATAACCTTTTGCGGGCTGCTCAAGATGCCGCGCTTCACGCCTCGACGTATCGTATTTTTTATTGTCTGGATGATCACTGACGTACCCTGATGCAGACCGGAATATGATATCTGGACAGACGGTCCACCCGTGTCGCCATCGTAGTTGCTGTCGCCACTGTCCACACTATGGCGGAGGAAAAGCGTTGTCTCATAACCATCCCCAAGAGTATCGTCTGGCACCGCGCGCACGGTGAACGTTTGCGCCCTGTCCCAGTTGGCGGTCGTGAAGGTCAGCGCCGCCGGAGTGATCGTCACGGACTCCGAAGCCTCGCCCCTCAACACCGGTGCCACTTTGACGTTTCGGCTGGGTTGCGTCTCGAGCCTTACCGTGTAGGTCCCGGTGTCACCCTCGTTTAAGCGAATCGACGTCGGTTCGAATCTCAGACCTGCGGTGTCCGCATCTATTACGCCGACCGTCACTGTGCCGCCGTCTGTCACACTACCGTAACCGGTCACCCGGTGGCTGAGACTCACCTGCGCGCCGTCGGCGTCGGCGTCCCGCACTGTTCGCACGGTGACCGTTTGCGGCCTGTCCCAGTTGACGCTCGTGAAGGTCAGCCTCTGCGGAGAGACCGTCACGGCGGGATTAGTGCTTGCCAATTGAACCGTGACGTTGCCCGTGGGCTGCGTTTTGAGCTTCACCGTGTAGGTCCCGGTGTCGCCCTCGTTTATGCGAATCGAAGCCGTCGAGAACGTCAGACCTCCGGCCTCCGCATCTTTTACGTAGACCGTCTTTGTGCCGCCGTCGGTTACGTTGCCGTAACCCGTAATCCAGTGCCTGAGGGTCGCCGTCTCGTCGTCGGCGTCTCGGTCCCGCAATGCTCGTACGGTGACCGTTTGCCAACTGTTCCAGTTGCCAGTCGTGAAGGTCAGCCTCTGCGGCGAGACCGTCACGGCGGGATTATCGCTGACCAGTTGCACCGTGACGTTACCTGAAGGTCGCGAACCGAGCCTTGCCCTGTAGGTGCGGGTGTCGCCCTCGTTTATGCGCATCGACCTTCCCGTGAGTATCAGCCTTGCGGTGCCCGTGTCGTTCACGTTAACCACCACCGCGCCGCCGTCGGTCACGCTGCCGTAACCCGTCACCCGGTGGCTGAGCGTCGCCGTTTCGTCGTCGGCGTCGGGGTCCGGCACTGCTCGTATGGTGACCGTTTGCGGCCTGTCCCAGTCGCCGGTCGTAAAGGTCAGGGTCGCCGGAGAGACCGTTACGGCGGGCCTATCGCTTGCCAGTTGCACCCTGACGTTGCCCGAGGGTCGCGAACCGAGCCTTGCCGTGTAGGTGCCGGTGTCACCCTCGTCCAGGTCGAGCCGCCTTGTCGAGAACCTGAGACCCGCGCTGTCCGTGTCGTTCACGTTAACCACCACCGCGCCGCCGTCGGTCACGCTGCCGTAACCCGTCACCCGATGGCTGAGGGTCGCCGTCTCGTCGTCGGCGTCGGGGTCCTGCACTGCTTGTACGGTGACCGTTTGCGGCCTGTCCCAGTCGCCGGTCGTAAAGGTCAGGGTCGCCGGAGAGACCGTTACGGCGGGCCTATCGCTTGCCAGTTGCACCCTGACAGTGCCTGCGGGTCGCGAGCCGAGTCTTACGGTGTAGGTGCCATCGTCACCTTCGGACAGCGACAGCCTCGTTGTCGACAGGTGTACACGCGGACTCTCAACGCCGTACGTGAGGAGATAGTCCGCTCTCCCTCCGGACGCGCGTATCCGGACGTAGTATGTGCCCGGCAGGAAACGACCATCAGGGGAAAGCCCATTTCCAACTCCTACCGATGACCTGGTCGAACACCGGAGGTTGACAGCATGAGGTATCAAGTTCCCCACTGACTCGTTGTACAAGCACAGAGACGGACGACTCCCCACTGCCGTAAGGTGAAAATTGACCTTGTGGGGAGCGCGCAGGGTGAAGCGGTACCAGTCGGCCGTGTTCTGTGGGATTGGGGTTGTACGCCTGTCCCACGGCTGTACGGTACCCCTGGTCTGTCCGCCGGTTATCACGTCTATATCTCCTCGGAATACTTCCGCGTCAGCTCCCCACGACGCGGCAAAGACCGCGAGAATCAAGAAAACCAGCACCTTGATCATCTCGAACCTCTCTTGATGGACCGATAGACCCGTGGGCAATTCTCAACACCGGACCATCGAATAGATCACCACGACCCGGCAGGATTGCCGGGCCACTGCGACCAACTACAACGGAGTTGTGGAGGTTCCGCGTATTCACCAAGGCACAGGGAGCTACCCCGTGCCCGTGCGAGGGTTCTTGTATTCGGCGGATGACCCGACACACGGGCTCCGCGTAGTTGATCGCAAGGAAGACGTTAGGACGGGGTGCGCCTGATTGTCAAGGGATATGACGCGCACGTGTGGTGGAAAGGGTGACGCGCCTTGGATGGCGATCACAACACCGCAACTCGGGAGATTCCACAACTGCCCGCGCGGCTAGCTAGCGTCCTGTCCGCATGACCATGGAAAAGGCGTGTTCTCTCCGTAACACGGCCGTATGTCAGTCGTGTACCGGTGCAAACAGATGAAAAGCGCCGGTCCGGCGCAGAATGCGCCAAGGAGTCCTTTCATGGGTTTCAGCATGCGTTAGGATTGCTCAACGGCGGCCAATGACATAGCCCTGGACGGACCGACACACAAACCCTCCCTTCGGAGGACGAAAAACGGCACCGACCGGTTCAACCTCGAACCCGCCGACGCCGTTCCGTCGATCCAGCGACACCGCGGCCGTGAAGGCCACGGCGGTTGGGTTGTAGCTACTTTGCCCCGGACCCTGCCTGCTTGACGGCGTAGATGTCAGGCTGCTCGTCCCCAGCCACGGCGAGCACGCCCGCGGCGCCCCGGAGGATACGGAAGATGGCGTGGTCCACCAGCGAGTAGGTGCCCGGCACGTCCACCTTGAACTCCACGATGGAGGCGGAGCCGCTGGGAATGAGGGTCGTCTGGATGTTCTTCTCCGGATTGCCAATGGACCCTTCCCGGTACACCGCGTCGAAGATCTCGCCGATGACGTGGAAGGACGAGATCTTGTTGGGCCCGATGTTGCCCACGTAGAGCCGCACCGTCTCGCCCACGTTGGCCTTGAGCTGGTTCTTCACGAGCGACTGCGCGTGACCGTTGAAGACGATGTATTCAGGGGTCTCGGCTTCACCCTTTTCCGAGGAATAGCTCTGCAAGCCCGTGTCGAGCAGCTCCGGGAGCCCGCTCAACGCGTGGCTGACCGCATCGAAGCCCTGATGAATGTTGAGCTTACCGTGTCTGTTGATCTCATCCCGTAACGCGGCAACTCGCCCTGTCGCCAGGTCAAGGGCCTTAAAGCCGGCTACACCCAGAGTTACGAGGTTGCGCTTCGGGTACGTACAGCGAACATCTGGCAGCGAGTACCGGTTTTCGGGTAGTACGCGCCGAGGGGCCGCTCACGTAGGGAGGGCGTGGCCACCTGCCCTCACCTTCACTTCCTCTGACAAGTCCTCGTCGTCAGATTCTCCCCGACGATCACGCTTTCGATATCGTCCCTGGGAAGCCTTCCCTTGTTTACCGTGAAGATCAGGTTGCCCGCTTTGTCGAGGCGGTAATCCATGACCAGGCCGTTCCTTGGCCGGTTCGGCGATGGGTGCCCCCTTGCCGTTACCCTCCTTAACCGTCGCGGATCGCAATGGAGGGCCTGATAAACATCCTGGTCGACGTGGCGAAATTTTCCATCGACAATATTGGTTGTAGATCGTTCTCGTCCCTGTATCCTGCTGTGAACCGTGACTTGCCCCGCGCCCTGGGCGAAACTGACTTCAATATCGTGCATGTCCGCCTTCGGGGCCTGACAGTGGTAGCTCGCCCCGGTAAGGTCGAGGCACTCGGTCAGTACCGCTTCCGTCCCGGCGCCGGCCTGCACCGGCCGCTCCGCGCCGGCGCTCTCTTCGGGCTTCTCTTCCGGCCGAGCGAGGACACGCTCGCTGCCGGACCAGCCGCCTGCCTGTCCACCCGGGCTGGCACATTGGGAAACCACAACGGAGCAGCCCGATCCCCCCGCATTCTTGCAGCCTTGCAAGGCGCGCGCCTCCGCCCGCTCCTGCGATATCGCGCTCTTGCCCTGGGCCACCCCGTACTGGCCCACCGCAAGGGCGCCGCAACCGTTCTTGAACCAGGCAAGCTCCACGCAGTTCGTGCCGCCGCCTGCACGGCATTCGCTCAGGGCGGCTTCCTTCGCTTCCCCCCTCGTACCGCGGTTCCAGGAGAAGCCGATGGTGACGAATTCCCCGTAGGCGGTTTCGCCGAAGGCGATGGCGCCGTGCGCATCCTGTGCGTGGGCGGGGAGCGCGGCCAGGAGCAGCGCAGCCCCGGTCACGGCAACCAGCAAGTACTGCACGGATGCCCGGCGGCGGCCGCCAACGATTGCGTCACGAAACGTCGGTGACGGGAACGCATAATCGAGCATGGGCGAGCCTCCAGATCGATTGTTGCAATGCCCTCAACCGACCGATAGTTGAAGGGTTCACAGATTGCAAGAACCAGACTGAGGCGCAACGGTGACGCGTCGCCCGCCGCAGGCGTCTCCTCGCCGGCCCCGACATCGCTGCCGCCTCAGTCGTCATCGCACACGACACTTCATCCCGCGCCAAGCCGATCACGGCGCAGCCATCCCTTGCCGACCATCACGAGACTCGTGGTGTGTGTCTGAAGTCTGGAGCGCTTCACACGGCTGCACGGCATCCGCTGGCTCGTGCCTTGTGACACCGACGTCGTTCAAGCGCCACGGCGGCTTCGCCTGGCAAAGCATCCCTGCAATCTTCCCCGACATCGCGGCTGTAAGTCGAATCCTTATGGACGGCCTGACGGCCGTTAGCTACCTTCACACGCCACCCTGAGAACATCTCGATGTATCCGTCGAGCGTCTGACCCCAAGATTGCTCCGAATATCTGCATCTTGAGGTTCTTGTAATCTTCCGAAAGAGCTTGATACGCTTTTCTGGACGCTTCCAAGCGGGCTCCTGCTGCCTGCATCTCTCGGCCTGCGCTCTTGACTGCCGCTTCAAGCGCCTGACCGGCCGCGACTGTCTCCCCCCTTTTGTCGCATGCCCGCTCGTAGCCGCCCGCGCGGTCGAGCGCGCGGTGGATAATGCCGCCTTCCTCGGCGATCTAGTAGGGAATGTAACTCTTGGCATCGCGGATGCACAGATCCGAACCGCCCGCCAGCAGCGCCTCCGCGACCGCTTTCGTCGGCTTGTGGCTCGGCCGCTTCAGCCGGACAACCGCCGGGGGTTTGGCATGGTCATTTTTCCTTCGATCCAACCGAGGCCACTTCAAACACCGAAGCCGCCCAGCAACCCTGCTGCAATCTGCATGGCAATTACCAGTGCGCGCAGATCCTCTCGGTCAACGCTCCGCACTGCCCTGACAGCCAGCAAAAGGCCGATCGTGCCTGCGACAACTATCACGCCAAGGTGCGTTGCGACTGTGGCCATTGAGGGTGGGAGCGGCCCAACTACCACCACGGATTTCCAGTATTGGATCCAGAGCAGCTTGCCCGCTCCCGCCGCAATGGCCAGGAGGCAAACCGCTCCCACAACTTGCATGCAGAACGCGAGGGTTCTCATCTTGTTCATCACGTTATCTCCTTGTCGCTTCCGGCACACTATCACGGCTTGACTCTGCCGCGAAGTAACCACACGCTGATCCCGCTATCGCCATGCGGAGCCCGCTTCGTCGGGCCGCCCGCTGAATAGAAGAATAGAAGAGCCTGTATCCGGGCTGGGGTAGCTCCCCGGTCTTGGCAAATAGACGGGGAAGGTCGTCGAGTGTTAGGGCTTTGCCTTGAATCTCGCGGGTCGATGCCAATTCAAGGCGACCTTTCCGGAGAAGGCGAATGGTATCTTTGACCACTGCCCAAGCGGCATCCTTACTTGACGAGCTTTCAGGAATACGTAGCCGAGCCCCTATATTGAGCTCACCCTCCTTCAACTGGTCCATGACCCGAGGACATTAGAAAACAGCACGTGAAGTCAAGAGGGGGAAACCGTGATGAAGATCGCCGCACTAGAAAAGGTAATGCATGTTGTTCTAAAGCCGGGCGACCCCATGGCCTATGTGTTCCTGGCGTTTGTCGTGAGCGTTCTCGCATCGGTAGCGGTAGCGGTTGGGGGAGGATGCGAGATCGCCGTTGGCGGTTTCACCCTAGGACAGGGCCTCCTTGCCGTTACGCTATGGCTCGCGGTCGGCCTTATCCTGCTGGCGTTTGTACGGCTCTTTCGCCAGCCGCCGGGTATCAATTAGGGGGCGGGGGTTGAGTGTGACTATCCGCTATAATTCCCTTATGAAGCGGGGTCTGGCCGCTTGGTTGCCGATTGTCCTGGGCAGTTCTTCCTCCGCCTCGGTCACTTCCTATCGGCCACGAACGGCCGCGGACATCGCGGCCCTTCGATGCCGGGCTGTCTCCGGCGTTGGGCCGACCAGACGCCCCTGGATTTCGTTAGCCTCGTTGTCCACGCGCCCTCCCCCTTCTTGCGCGGAGCCCCGGCCGTCGCCGAATGGACAGGGATGGCAGGCGGGCTCCCCGGCAACCGCCGGGGAGCGGGGAAACGGAGCCTCCACGGATCCAAAATGTCCACGTCCTGAAGTGCCGAGAAACAGCTGACAGCAGCCACAAGGGGCGCGGAAGCACACCGGTCCCGTTCCGTGAATTCGGTGGGACATCCCCCGGCCAAAGACAATCGCAGCCATTCGCTGCCACGGCTGATAGTCGCGTCACACGTACCTTGTTCCTGGCCCTGGAAGCGCGTATGCGGGCGGCATGGACACCGTACAACCACCGAAACACGCACCACGCGGGAGGCGTCCGCCATGGTAGCGTCCATCGGCAAGATCGCCTCCCCGTCGCAGGGCGCCAGCTATTGTAGAGTCGAGGACTGGCGCGCCAGCTTTAGGGTCCGGTGGCTTGTCCGTCGCTTTCGCTCCGGGCCTCAGTCCGGCTCCCTTGGCCGCGTTTCCAGTCCCCGCTCATCGAACCGTGCGTGCGGTTTTCCCGCACACGGCTCTCGGACGAGATCATGCCTTCGCCCACGGAAAGCGTGTCGCTCGCGGTGCAAGGCGGATGAGACCGTGCTCAGTCCAGAGCTGCTCGTACCCGTATTGCACATAATTACGGGCTCTCACCTTGTGCTTGCGACGCCGCCACTGGAGCAGCCGCTTGATAGCGTGCCTGTCGATCGCGGCATAGGCCGGCTCGACCTGGCCCAGGATGAAGTACTTTGACCACCCGAGCATCAGTCGATTGAGCCGTTCGGCCACGACCTCCTGGTCCAGGAGCCCATAGCGGGGTTCCGTTAGTTCGCTAATCCTGCGGCAGATGCTCTGGACGCTCGCCTTGCTGGGCCGGGTGCCGATGTAGCTCCCCTTCCCGTGCGGGCGGTAGTTGCGTCCAATCCGATAGCCAAGGAACTCAAACGAGTCCTCCGGCGCCCGGCAGCATCGGGTCTTCTCGGCATTGACCGTCAGTTTCAGCCGTTCCATCAGGTTCTCGACCACCGCCAGCATTTCCGCTGACGACGATTTGCCGAGCACAACCAGGTCGTCGGCATAGTTGACGACTTCCGCCTTGAAGCGCCGGGCATGGCCCAGCACCTTCCAGCCCAGTATGAAGCGGCGCATGTAGATGTTGGAGAGCAACGGGGAGATCGGAGAACCTTGAGGGGTTCCCTTCCTCTCGCGACGCGCCCGGTTCGTACGGCGTTTGCCGCCCTTGCCGTCGTCTTCTTCGACCGCCA
Organism: uncultured Binatia bacterium (SeqCode); assembly: GCA_965204505.1. GTDB lineage: Bacteria > Desulfobacterota > Binatia > UBA9968 > JAJDTQ01 > JAJDTQ01. The sequence continues at coordinate 2,411,559 of CBDBFB010000002.1, read as the reverse complement.
TCTCAAGCCACGCCTTAACCCAGCCCAGCATCCGCCCGTCGCTCACGCGCCGGGCGACGGACTTGAGCAGTTCGGCGTGCGGAATCTGGCCGAAGTAGTCCGTTAGATCCGCGTCCACCACCTCGCGGTGGCCCGTGTTCAACAGCCGGTGTACGCGCCTGACAGCATCATTCGCGCTCCGGCCCAGCCTGTAGGCATACTGTTCCGGTTGCAGGTCGGCCTCGAAGATCGGCGACAGCACTAGCATCGCCGCCGTCTGCGCCACCCTGTCCCGTATGCAGGGAATGCCCAGGGGCCGCAACTTCCCACGCTGCTTCTTTGGTATGAGAACCTGCCGGACCGCCTCGGGCCGATAGGTTCCCGCCTTCAGGTCCCGCCTCAGTTCCCCAAGCCACCGCTCCACGCCTTGCGCCTCGATGTCCGCTACCGTCTGACCGTCCACCCCGGCGGCTCCGCCATTGCGGCGGACCTCCTGCCAGGCGACCGCCATCACGTCGGCGCGCCACACCTTGTCGCTCAGTGAGTAGAACCGAAAGCCCGGGGCCTCCTTCGCTTTCGCATGTAGCGCCGTCTGGAGTCTCCGGACCTTTTCCGGGTCGGATAGGCTCTCGCCAGTCCCCATGTCCCTTCCTCCTTCCAAACGCTGCTCTCGAACCAAGGCCCCTTCCCTCCACCGGCATTACCCGGCTTCCGCGGTACTACGGACCTCTCCGCCACCCCGAACGGCCCGACCCATCCCTCGCGGGTTGTCGGTTGGCGCGTGCTACGCCACCGCCGGGGCTTCCCGTGTTGCGTCCATCCCCTTCTTCCATGCGTGCCGCCGCCAATACCCCGGCGGAACCGGCCGGTGCGTGTGTCGCTCGCTTCCCGGCCGATGGCAGCCTTTCCCGTACTCGAGGCGGGTCGGCTTCCGCGTTGCCAGTTTCGAGGCCTGCTCGGCGTTCACTCGCGTTGCGGCCCGCATGGTCGCTGAGCCGCCCAAGGCGGCCCGTTTCATCGGAGTGCTTCAAACCATGTCGTTACCTCCATCGTCCGCTCCGACTGCTACCGGCTGGAGCGACAGTTGCCGGGCGGGTCTCGCAACCCGCTAAGGGATGGCGCCTTGCACGGCGCACTCGAAAGGGATGGGTACTACGGGAAAGACGATCCCGCCCACAAGGAAGCGAGCGCCTGGGCCGGCCGGGGCGCGGAAGAACTCGGGCTCTCCGGCCCGGTAGACTCCGATGCGTTCCGGGCCATCCTCGAGGGCAAGGTACCCGGCGAGCGCCAACTCGGCCGCAAGGACCTCGACGGCAACATTCAGCACCGTCCGGGCCGTGACGTGACGCTGTCCGCACCCAAGTCGGTGTCGCTCATGGCGCTGGTGGGCGGAGACGAGCGGATCGTGGACGCCCATGACAGGGCAGTGGGCAGGACGTTGGCGTGGATCGAGAAGAATGCCGTCGAGACCCGGATGCAGGACCGGGAGACGGGCGCGATGGTCCGGGCCGGCGGCCAGAAGATGGTGGCGGCGACCTTCCGCCACGACACCTCCCGCAACCTGGACCCTCAACTCCACACTCATGCCGTTGTCGCCAACATGGTGCAAGGCGAGGATCAAAGGTGGCGCACAATGGTGGACGACGGGCTCTTCAAGGGCAAGATGACGATCGGAGCGATCTACCGGGCGGAGCTGGCGCAAGGGCTCCGGGATCTCGGGTACGGGATAGAGAAGACGCACCCGGACGGGCGGTTCGAGATCGCCGGGGTATCACGGGAGGTGATCGAGGAGTTCTCGACGCGGCGGTCGGAGATCGAGGCGGCGATGAGAGAGCACGGCCTGGGCGGGACGGGGGACAACCCGCACCTGGCGGCGCGGGCCACGCTGATGACGCGGGCGGCGAAGCGCGACGTGGAACGGGGCGAACTGCGCCGGTCCTGGGAGCGCCAGGCCGCGGAGATGGGGTTTTCGGCGGAGGCGGTGCGGGCTAAGGCGCGCAAGGCGGAACGAGAACTCCCGGCGCCGGACCTGTTCACGGACCGGGGACAGCCTGCCGCGGAGGCGGCAACCTGGGCGGTCGAGCACCTTTCCGAACGCCAGGCGGTGTTCGGCCATGGGGACCTCCTGGCGGCTGCACTGTCCCGGGAGCCGGGCGCGGTCACGGTGGAGGCGGCGGAACGGGCCGTCTCGGACCTCGAACGCGAGGGCGGACTGCACGCCGCCAGGGGTCTGGATCACGGCAGGCACTGGACCACGGACGCGGCAATCGGGCGCGAGTCCGAGGCCATCGCGCTGATGCACGCGGGCCAGGGCTCGGGGAAGGCGATCATGCGGCGCTGGATTGCGGAGACGAAGCTCCACGGAGGACGTCTCAACAAGGGGCAGAAGGAAGCGGTCAGGATGGTGCTCGCATCGAAAGACCGCGTGGTGGGAGTGCAGGGCTATGCGGGAACGGGCAAGACGACGATGCTGAAGCGGCTTCGGACGCTGGCGGAGAGCCGCGACTACCGGGCGGTGGGCCTTGCGCCTTCGGCGTCGGCCGCGCGCACGCTCTCCCAGGAATCCGGAATCGAATCGGAGACTCTGCAACGGTTCCTGGCCCGCCACGCGGGAGTCATCGAGGGCCGGGGCACGGTGAAGGGTCTGCGCCAGTTGCGCGCCTCGTTCTCGAGGACGGTCCTGGTGGTGGACGAGTCATCGCTCGCGTCGAGCGAGCAGATGCGGGATCTCCTCAAGGCCGCGACCACGCTCCGGGTCCCTCGGGTGGTGCTGGTCGGGGACGAGAAGCAGCTCGGGGCGGTGGAGGCGGGGAAGCCATTCGAGCAACTCAGGCGCGCCGGAATGCAGACCGCGGTGATGGACGAGATCCTTCGCCAGCGCGACATGGAGCTCAAGGAAGCGGTGCGGGCGGGCCTGGCAGGCGAGGTGAAGACCGCGTGTAGAGTCGAGGACTGGCGCGCCAGCTTTAGGGTCCGGTGGCTTGTCCGTCGCTTTCGCTCCGGGCCTCAGTCCGGCTCCCTTGGCCGCGTTTCCAGTCCCCGCTCATCGAACCGTGCGTGCGGTTTTCCCGCACACGGCTCTCGGACGAGATCATGCCTTCGCCCACGGAAAGCGTGTCGCTCGCGGTGCAAGGCGGATGAGACCGTGCTCAGTCCAGAGCTGCTCGTACCCGTATTGCACATAATTACGGGCTCTCACCTTGTGCTTGCGACGCCGCCACTGGAGCAGCCGCTTGATAGCGTGCCTGTCGATCGCGGCATAGGCCGGCTCGACCTGGCCCAGGATGAAGTACTTTGACCACCCGAGCATCAGTCGATTGAGCCGTTCGGCCACGACCTCCTGGTCCAGGAGCCCATAGCGGGGTTCCGTTAGTTCGCTAATCCTGCGGCAGATGCTCTGGACGCTCGCCTTGCTGGGCCGGGTGCCGATGTAGCTCCCCTTCCCGTGCGGGCGGTAGTTGCGTCCAATCCGATAGCCAAGGAACTCAAACGAGTCCTCCGGCGCCCGGCAGCATCGGGTCTTCTCGGCATTGACCGTCAGTTTCAGCCGTTCCATCAGGTTCTCGACCACCGCCAGCATTTCCGCTGACGACGATTTGCCGAGCACAACCAGGTCGTCGGCATAGTTGACGACTTCCGCCTTGAAGCGCCGGGCATGGCCCAGCACCTTCCAGCCCAGTATGAAGCGGCGCATGTAGATGTTGGAGAGCAACGGGGAGATCGGAGAACCTTGAGGGGTTCCCTTCCTCTCGCGACGCGCCCGGTTCGTACGGCGTTTGCCGCCCTTGCCGTCGTCTTCTTCGACCGCCATCTCAAGCCACGCCTTAACCCAGCCCAGCATCCGCCCGTCGCTCACGCGCCGGGCGACGGACTTGAGCAGTTCGGCGTGCGGAATCTGGCCGAAGTAGTCCGTTAGATCCGCGTCCACCACCTCGCGGTGGCCCGTGTTCAACAGCCGGTGTACGCGCCTGACAGCATCATTCGCGCTCCGGCCCAGCCTGTAGGCATACTGTTCCGGTTGCAGGTCGGCCTCGAAGATCGGCGACAGCACTAGCATCGCCGCCGTCTGCGCCACCCTGTCCCGTATGCAGGGAATGCCCAGGGGCCGCAACTTCCCACGCTGCTTCTTTGGTATGAGAACCTGCCGGACCGCCTCGGGCCGATAGGTTCCCGCCTTCAGGTCCCGCCTCAGTTCCCCAAGCCACCGCTCCACGCCTTGCGCCTCGATGTCCGCTACCGTCTGACCGTCCACCCCGGCGGCTCCGCCATTGCGGCGGACCTCCTGCCAGGCGACCGCCATCACGTCGGCGCGCCACACCTTGTCGCTCAGTGAGTAGAACCGAAAGCCCGGGGCCTCCTTCGCTTTCGCATGTAGCGCCGTCTGGAGTCTCCGGACCTTTTCCGGGTCGGATAGGCTCTCGCCAGTCCCCATGTCCCTTCCTCCTTCCAAACGCTGCTCTCGAACCAAGGCCCCTTCCCTCCACCGGCATTACCCGGCTTCCGCGGTACTACGGACCTCTCCGCCACCCCGAACGGCCCGACCCATCCCTCGCGGGTTGTCGGTTGGCGCGTGCTACGCCACCGCCGGGGCTTCCCGTGTTGCGTCCATCCCCTTCTTCCATGCGTGCCGCCGCCAATACCCCGGCGGAACCGGCCGGTGCGTGTGTCGCTCGCTTCCCGGCCGATGGCAGCCTTTCCCGTACTCGAGGCGGGTCGGCTTCCGCGTTGCCAGTTTCGAGGCCTGCTCGGCGTTCACTCGCGTTGCGGCCCGCATGGTCGCTGAGCCGCCCAAGGCGGCCCGTTTCATCGGAGTGCTTCAAACCATGTCGTTACCTCCATCGTCCGCTCCGACTGCTACCGGCTGGAGCGACAGTTGCCGGGCGGGTCTCGCAACCCGCTAAGGGATGGCGCCTTGCACGGCGCACTCGAGAAGCTCGGCGACCGGGTTGTGCAGGTGGAACGGGAGGACATCGGCCTCGAAGCCGCCGAACGCTGGCTGAAACTGTCTCCCGAGCAACGCACGGCAGCAGGGGTGATCGCCCCAACTCGGGCTCTGCGGGACGAGATCAACACGAGGGTCCGCGAGAATCTGATCGCCGAAGGCGCGGTCTCGGGTCCCGCCCGCCAGGGCAAGAAGCTCGTGCCGAGGGGCCTGACCCGGGCGGAGATGGCCCGGGCCTCCAACTACTCGGCCGGAGACACGGTGATCTTCAACCGGCAGTACAGGACGCTCGGGGTGGAAAAAGGAGACGAGCGCGAGGTCGCGCGGGTCGACTACCAGCGCAACACGGTCTGGCTGGACGGCGGCGGTGGGGATCTTGTGGCCTGGCGGCCGTACCGGATTGCCGCCGCCAAGGGCGGCGTGGAGGTCTACAGGAGCGAGGAGATGGAGCTCCGGGCGGGCGATTGGGTCCGGTGGACGCGCAACGATCCAGGCTCGGAACTCGTGAACGGCGAGACAGCGGAGGTGGAATCCATCGAAAAGGAGGGAGTCCGGTTCCGGCTGGAGAACGGAAAGGAAGCCGGACTGGACGAAGACGACCCGCAACTCCGCCACATGGACAGGGCCTGGGCGAATACGGTGCATGCTTTTCAGGGCAGGACCGTAGACCATATCGTTGCCGCAATGCCCGCCGGCAATCCGAACCTGACCAACCAGAAAGCCTTCTACGTGGCCATCAGCCGCGCACGGGACCATGCCGAGCTGGTCACAGACGATGCCAGGAAGCTCTCCGAACAACTGGAGAGAGCGACTGGAGAGCGGATCTCGGCGTTGGATGGAGTCGCCAGAGAAGCCGCGCACGAGATGGAGTTGGGCCTCGAACCGCCCGAAGAGCGGGACGCCGGCCACGTGGACCGCATCGATCGCGAGTACGAACCCGAGCTTCAGCCGGACGCGGGACACGGGGGCGGGCATCAACCGGGGCATGACCTCGACTGGGAGGACGACCTGAAATCGCCGGAACGGAGTGCCGGACGGGACGCGGACGGTCTCGAATCCTGGGACCCGGAACGGGAAACCGAACCCGAGGAGGACCGCTCACGTGGACCGGACCGCGAGCCCGTACAGGAAGAGGCGCGCGAACCGGAAGAAAAGCTGCTCGACGTGGACCTCGAACTGTAGACACCCTCCCTCCTCGCGGCCAGCCCCGAGGCCGTCGCCGGCGAGAGAGACCCATCCCCGGATCGATTCGGGGAACCCCGGCATCGCCACCGGGCCGGGGCCGGGGCATTCCACCGCCCCCCTCCCGCTCCCGGGCTCAGCGGCCCGCCGCAGTTCATGCCCGTGCGCAGCCTGTCGTTCGTCTGCACGGTTGGGTTCCCCAGGGAACCGCGATCCCGGCAGCGGATTCTCCAGCGCATTCGTCCGATGCTCCGTACTCTAGCGCGCGAGGGCGCTCACGCGGCGGGGTTCATGGCCTTGAGCATGCAAGCCTGCGACCGCGCCTCGTCCGAGCATCCTCGTCACGCCGGGGCTGTCATGGAAAAGCCGCTGCCGGTCGCTGGCGGGCGCGACCGCCCGGATCACCCGTAGGATACAAGCTGGAGGATTTCGCCAGGGTGAATGGCCTTGCGTCGCTTTTGCGTTGCAGCCTGGAGTCCGCCAAGTCCTTGAAATCGCAGGCGTGTGTTTGGACCGGTACACGATCGGTATACGCCCGTGTTACGGAGAGAACACACCTTTTCCATGGTGCGAGCGGGTCGGAGGGGCTCGACCTGCGCAAGGGAGCGCACCCGGTCGCAGACAAGGCACGACAGGCACCATGGTGCGGCAGGTGTGGAAGAATACCGGCTCCGCCGTAGAGACGGAACCGCATGGCGGGACATCGGCGATGGGGGCACAAAAGACGCTGGATATCAACGGGTTAGCCCGAGCGGCACTTGAGCGGGAGGGAGAGGTCAGAGCATACCCGGCCGAAGCCGTGGATCGCGGGCGGTCCTGAGGCGTCAATGCAAGGAAGCAGTTGTGGCAGCGAAAGCGCAGGGCTGGCGGCGAAGATTCTCCGGAGCGGGCACCCCCGCGCGACGCGGCGGCTTAGTCGCGAAAGTAACCGGGGCTTGCACCGGGGGGCGGTGATGCGGTGAAGTGACGGTGGCCGGGGAGTCGAGGCCGTCGGTTCAATGGCGTGCACAGGCACCCGTTCTGGAGCTTGGCCCGAACCACGATCGGCTTTTGTCACTGATGGCGCGGCTTGGCCGCGACCTCGTTCGAGAGATTGAGATTTCGCCGTGTGGTTCCTCCCCGGCACAACACAAGGCGGGAGGACTTGAGATGCCACGGAAGAGCAAGAGGACGGAGCGTCTGAAGGTGGTGAACCCGGACTGCGCGGGGATCGACATCGGCAAGGACCGTCACTTTGTGGCGGTGGATCCGGAGCGCTGTGCGGAGCCGGTCCGGTCGTTCGACGCCTTCACACGGGACCTGAAGGCGATGGCGGCCTGGCTGGGGTCGTGCGGGGTGAAGAAGGTGGCGATGGAATCGACCTCGGTGTACTGGATCCCGGTGTACGAGGTGCTGGAGCGCGCGGGCTTCGAGGTGTTGCTGGTGCCGCCGCGGATGACGAAGCAGATCGCCGGGCGCAAGAGCGACGTGCTCGATTGCCAGTGGATCTGGCAGCTGCTGTCCTACGGGCTTCTGCGGGGCGCCTTCCGTCCCGGGGATGCGGTGTGCCCGCTCCGCTCCTACGTGCGGCAGGCGAAGCGGCTGATCGAGGACCGCGCGCGTTGCGTGCAGCACATGCAGAAGGCGCTGACCGAGATGAACGTCCGGCTGGACTCGGTGCTGGCCGACATCATGGGCGAGACCGGACAGAAGATCCTGCGGGCGATCATCGGCGGCGAGCGCGACCCGCGGCGTCTGGCGTCGTTCCGGAACTGGCGGGTCAAGGCCAGCGTTGAGATGATCGCCGCAAGCCTGGAGGGCACCTGGCGCGAGGAGCACCTGTTCGCGCTGGAGCAGGCCATGCAGCGCTACGACTTCCTCGAACAGCAGATCGAGGCCTGCGAGGGACAGATCGCGGCGCAGATCGAGCGCCTGACGCCGCCAGGCGGCAGCTCATCCGGGGACGAAGGCTCTGGTGACGGATCGTCCGGCGAAGGCTGGAAGACGCTGTCGCGCACCGGAGGCAAGAAGTCTGCGGCCGGCGACAGGGCCTTGACCATGGCCCTGCACGAGCTGATGGGCGTCGACCTCACCGCGATCCCGACCGTCGGCACCGGAACCGTCCTGACCATCGCCTCGGAGATCGGCCCGGACTTCTCCGCCTTCCCTTCCGCCCAGCACTTCTGCTCCTGGCTGGGGGTGGCGCCGGGGACCCGGATCAGCGGCGGCAAGCCATTGCCGGGCCGGGCGCCCAAGGTGGTCAACCCGGTCGCGCAGGCGCTTCGGATGGCCGCCTTGGGAGCGCGAAGGAGCCAGACCTTCATCGGCGCCAAACACCGCGCCCGTCTCGCCCGCAAGGACGCGGCCGTCGCCATCACCGCAACCGCGCGCGAGCTCGCCTGCCTCATCTACCTGATGGTGACGCGGGGCGAGGAATACGTCGAGAAGGGCATGGACGCCTATGAGAAGCGGCGCATCGATCGCACCTTCGCCAACCTCAACCGAAAGGCCCGGACTCTCGGCTACCGGCTTGTCCAGGCCGCCGTCAACGAAGAAATGCCCAACGGCGCACCGGCAGCAGCGTAGTTACTCGAGAGAATCGGCGATTCCCAAGAAAACTTTCCCGTGTTACACGCTGCGACGCTGGTAGAGTCGAGGACTGGCGCGCCAGCTTTAGGGTCCGGTGGCTTTTCCGTCGCTTTCGCTCCGGGCCTCAGTCCGGCTCCCTTGGCCGCGTTTCCAGTCCCCGCTCGTCAAACCGGACGTGCGGATTTCCCGCATCCGGCTTTCGGACGAGATCATGCCTTCGCGCTCGGAAGGCCCATGGTCCGCCGCGTTAGGTGGACGAGGCCGTAATCGTCGTGCAGCCTCGGTTCCGGGAAACGCACGAATTTTCCGGACTTCACCTTGTGCTTTCGACAGAGCCACTGGCGGAGCCGCTTGACCGCGTGCTGATTGACCGCGCTATAGGCTGGGCTGACGTGTCCGAGGCTGAAGTAGTTTGCCCATCCGGTGATGGTCCGGTTAAGGCGTCCCACAACGACCTCTGACGCCAACCGTCCGTAGCGGGGCGTTGTCATCACGCTGATCCTGCGGCAGATGCTCTGGACGCTCGCCTTGCCGGGTCGGGTTCCAATGTAGGACCCTGTACCGGTCGGGCGATGAATGCGTCCGATGCGGTAGCCGAGGAACTCAAACGCTTCCTCCGGGCACCGCAGGCATCGGGTTTTCCGTTCGTTCACCGGGAGCTTCAGACCCGCCATGAGCTGCTCCACCGCCGCCAGCATGTCCGCCGCCGGGGCTTTGCCGAGCACACAGAGGTCGTCGGCGTAGTTCACGATTTCAGAACGGAAGCGCCGGGCATAGCCCAGCATCTTCCAGCCCAGCACGAAACGCCGCATGTAGAGGTTGCTGGCCAGAGGCGAAAACGGGGAGCCCTGCGGGGTTCCCTTCCGCTCCTTGCGCGCCCGGTTCGTGCGGCGCTTGCCGCCCTTGCCGTCGTCCTCCTCCACCGGCATTTCCAGCCACGCCTTGATGAGCTTGAGCATCCGTCCGTCGCTGATGCGCCGGGCGAAGCTCTTCATGAGCTCGGCGTGCGGTATCTCGCCGAAGTAGTTGGACAGGTCGCAATCGACCACCTCGTTGTGCCTCCTGTACAGGAGACGCCAGACACGTCTTACCGCGTCGTGGGCGCTCCGCTCCGGCCTGTAGGCGTACTGCTCCGGTTGCAGGTCCGCTTCGAATATCGGCTCTAGCACCAGCACCGCCGATGTCTGCGCCACCCGGTCCCGTATGCAGGGGATGCCCAAGGGCCGGAGCTTGCCGGGCTGTCTCTTCGGGATGAGAACCTGACGCACCGGCTTCGGTGTGTAGCTCCCATCCTTCAGTTCCCGCGCCAGTTCCCCAAGCCAGCGCCCCACGCCGTATGACTCGATAGCCGCGAAGGTCTCTCCGTCCACCCCGGCAACTCCACCGTTACGGCGGACCCGCCTCCAGGCTTCAGCGAGAAAGTCCTCGCGCCATACCTTGTCGATCAGCGCGTGAAAACGCCGCTCGGGTTCTTCCTTAGCTTTCGCATGCAATACGGTCTGGAGTTTCCGGACCTTCTCCGACCCTGGTAGGCTCGCGCCAGTGGTCATGCCTTCCTTCCTTTCCGTATCCCTCTCGAACCAGGGCTCCTTCCCTCCGCCGGCATTACCCGGCTTCCGTGGTACTGCAAGCCCCTCCGCCACCCTGCCGGCCCGGCCTGCCCCTCGCGGGGTTCCGGTTGGAGTGTGCGCTCCACCGACAGGGCTTCCCGTGTTGCTGCCATTCCCCTCTTCCATGCGTGCCGCCGCCACTACCCCGGCGAGATCGACCAGTGCATCCATCGCTCGCTTCCCGGTCGATACCAGCCTTCCCCGTGTATAAGGCGGGTCGGCTCTCGCATCAGTGGTTTCGAGGCCTGCTCGGCGTTCACTCGCGTTGCGGCCCGCATGGTTGCTGAATCGCCCAAGGCGATCCGTTACATCGGAGTGCTTCAGGCCATGTCGTCACCTCCATAACCCGCTCCGATTGCTACCGGCTGGAGCGACAGTTGCCGGGCGGGTTTCGCACCCGCTAGGGTATGGCGCCTTTCCACGGCGCGCTCATACAAACCACTTACAAGCGCTTACAATCGACTTACAGCAGCCCGGAGCGAGCCATTGTCGGCGGCGACCGCGCGGGCGGCGAAGCGGACGCAGACGGCAACGGAGATGCGCCGCGCGAGGTTGGCACCGGCCAGGACATTCGGGTCGATGCCCGTGTGCAGCGCGGTGACGACGATGCTCACAGCCGGGGCGTCGAATCCGTCGTCGCAACGGCGGCGCGGCGCTGCACGGGGCGCGAGCCGATGTTGACGGCAAACACCGCCGCCGCGACCGTCACCGTCGAGCCAGTGTCTGGCCGAGCGGTACGCGGCAGCTACACTCACTCAAGCGTTACTGCAGGCAGTGGTGCAGATGTGCCGGACATTCCAAAAGTCGTCAGTGAACAAAGTGGTGCGGCCGTGCCGCGACGGCATGCCCGGTACGTCCTTGTCGGAGTCGAGGTGCAGGATGTCCTTGAGGACGACACGGGCGTCGCCGAAACGCTGCAACGCTTGCCTAGCGGAAGTGACGGCGGTCACGGTCACGTCGGCGTTCAGGCGTCTGGACTTGCGGTGCGAACACGCGCGGCGCTACGGTTGACCGGAAACATGAGGATGCGCTGTCGCCGTCCATCGGGAAGGAATGCCGTTCAGGAGGGAGCGAGCATGAGGAAATCCGATATCGCGGCCCACGTTGCCGGCCGCGCCCCGCTGACAAAGGCCCAAGCGAAGAGCGCGGTCAACGCGGTATTCGAGGTTATCCGGGACGCTCTTGCGAACGGGGACACGGTGTCGGTCACCGGGTTCGGCAGGTTCTCGACGAAGAGCCGGCCAGCGCGGACGGGGAGGAATCCGCGGACGGGAGAGAGTGTCACTATCGCCGCGTCGAAGGCTCCGTCGTTCAAGGCCGCGAGGGCGCTTCGGGACTGGTTGCGTTAGTGTCCAGGGCTACGACCCTGGCGGGAGGAGCGAACCGGTCATGTCCCGGGCCTCAAGAGAACCTTGCGCCATCAGAATATCCTCCCAAGGGAGATCAGCCTTGGCGCGGCCACGGGGCCAAAACAGGAAAAGTAGATCCCGCATCATACTTGGAACCTGCTTCCCAAACTGAAACAGTAGCCAGTACCGATTGGCCTTGTCCTGCGCCGGTGGGGTTGTTATGATCGAACCATGGCCGAGGCCATCGCGTTCGACACTCATCGCTTCGTCAAGCGCCTTACCGAGAGCGGCTTTACCGAGAAGCAGGCCGAGACTCTCGCCGAAGAACACGTCGCCCTCCTCAACGCGAACCTCGCCACCAAGGCCGATGTCGAAGCCCTGCGGCACGAAACCAGGACAGCCATCGAAGCCCTGAGGCAGGAAACCAAGGCCGACATCGCTAGGGTCGAGGCCGGCATCGAAGCCCTGAGGCAGGAGACTAAAGCAGCCATCGAGTCGGTGAAGGCCGACCTTGTGAAATGGCTGTTCGGCGCGCTGATCGCCCAGGGCGGCCTGATCGTCGCCCTCGTCAAACTTCTCTAGCCCCGCGCGTCTACCCAAAAGAGACATTGAGGTTCGCGATTTCGCGCCATGGAGGGACACGGTTGCACCGGGTTATGAGCCCCGGCATCGGTGTTGAAATAGTGTTGAATCGACGATCTCGCGCTGAATCTCCAAGCCTGCCACCTGTTTGTATGCGGTCAGTATTTCATTCTATAAATCAATAGGTTATGGACTACCGCACGACTCGCATCGGCCTGCGTCGGCCCGGTAGGAAACCCTCTATCGAGGAAATCGACGCTCAGACCCAGCGCCTCGACCGCACGGCAGACCGCCTCATCCCCGGCCTGCGCGACCTTCAGCATGAGCAGGACGGCTCCGAGATCAAGTCCCGCGAGCTCGAACTCACGACCGACCGGGTGCAGAACCTCTCAGCTCGCCGCGACGCCTTCGAGAAGATGCGCGATGCGGCAGCCGAGGACTACCTGAACGCGACCGGACAGACCTGGCGGCCCCGCAACGGATCGCACACCAGCCAGACCGGCAAGCTCACCTCCGCAGCCATCGACGCCCGTGACTTCATGCGCGCTCGCAAGGACCGCAAGACCCAGGCCCACCTGCCCGAAGGAACCCTCGTCGCGGTCACCGGCGGCAAGGACGTCACGGACCCCGCCGCGGTCTTCAACAGGCTCGACAAGGTCCGTGCGAAGTATGCGGACATGGTGCTGGTGCACGGCGGCGGCCCCGGCGTCGAGCGCATCGCGGCGAGCTGGGCCGAGCAGCGCGGCGTCCACCAGGTCGTCTGCAAGCCCGACTGGGACCGCCACGGACGGGCCGCTCCGTTCCGCCGCAACGACGACCTCCTCAACCTCCTGCCCAAGGGCGTCATCGCGTTCCCCGGCTCCGGCATCACCGACAACCTCGTCGACAAGGCCCGCCAGCTGGGGATACCGGTACAGAAGATCGAACAGATCGCTGCCTGATTCCGCACACACCAAGGGGTCGCGTCACTCGTTGGCGCGGCCCCTTTCCGACAGCTCGCTTCCGCCCGCGCGTCGCTTCGCTACGCTACAGCTCCGCCACCCTTCCTCACGCCTTCATCTCCACCACGCTGACCATGAGGACAATGCCCGCGGTGTGCTAGGCGGGACCCCTCCCCACGGCCCACGTCGCCGAGTACCCGCTTCGCGCCTACCCTAGGCCACTCGGCGACGTGGGCCTCCCCCCGCCTTCGGACCGGTCCGTCCTCCCGCCTGCGCCTCGCTGGTGCGGCTCTGGCCGTCACCGGTCTTCACGTCGCCGTCGCTGAAGATGGCGCCCTTCATCTCCACCACGACGGTGCTCCAGCTTGACCACCGTGCCTCGACGCGTGACACGGCTCGCCGCCTTCGGCAGCATCGCCCCGCTCATGCCGTCCGTCTCGCTACGCTCGTCGCCGACATCAACGCTCTGCGTTCGCGTCGCCGGGTGCGGGCTTCGCCCGTCATCGGCTTCCGCATCACGTCCTCCTCCGGTGTCCTCGCCGCTGAAGGCGACGCCGACAGCGTGCTCCGCACGTCTGCCGTCACCGCCTTCAGTGCTCCCCGCCGCGTGCTGCCGACCGCCGATCACGACAGCGCCGGTCAACATGTCGGTGATGTCCAGGACCGTGCAGCACCTCGACCACTGCGCCGATTCACTTCGAACCGATCGGGTGTCGGCTCGGCTCGTCGCCTCCGGCGTCATCGCATCGCTCGTGCCGTCCGACTCGCTGCGCTCGTCGTCGGCGCTGCCGCTCCGCGTTCCGCGTCGCCCGGTGCAGGCTCGCCCGTCACCGGCTTCCGCACTACCCCGTGCACTTGTGTCAGCGCTACTGCCATCCCCTCCGTCAGTGTGCTCGACACGACCGCCTTCACTACCTCCCGCACTCTCGCCACTCAATCGCCGTGGCGGCTCCCCGCCGCCGGGTTCTCCGGCGTCCGTTCCCCTTCGCGTGTGCCCCGGGTTTCTTCGTTCCTGACCGCCTGCGCGGGCTCTGGTTCTCACACCCCACGCAGCGGGCTGCGAGTGTGCGCCTCGCGCACCTTTGACCGACGCCTTTCTGCGCAACCGCCGCCTTCCGCCGCCAGACTCTTGTTGGATCGAGCGTATGTCGCACCGATACACGACGTCCTTCTTGCCCCTGACCATGCTGGGCTGCGCTTGTCCTGCACCGATACACGAGCGATACACGCTTGTCGCTACCGAAAACACGGACCGATACACGACCGACATGCGCATATGATGGCCGCTTCAGCGGCCCGTACACCCCGAATAGAAGGAGCCTTCGCCGAAATCGCCACCCCGCCGCCGATCTGGTAGTAACGACCGCAAGGGGCGATGGGTTTTCATGCCTGCGGACCACCCGCTCCCGAGCTCGATTCCGGAGACGAAAAGGAGAAGGAGCGTGACAAGAACCGACCGAACCGAACCCGAATCCGGCGATGCGCCCGCTGCAAACCAGGGCGCCGCGCGCCGCACCAGAGGCATCCGCTTCTCCGATTCCGAGTGGCAAGAGGTCAAGGCGGCTGCCGAACGGCACGATGTCCCGGCCGCCGAGTTCGTCCGCACGAAGATTCTTGACATCGCCCGGGGCCGCGCCGGTGCGGCCGCCGCCTCGCTCACGCCGCTCATCGAGCGGACGTTCCGCTACACATTTGTGCTCGCAACGCACAAACTCGACGAACTGAGCCGCGAAGGACGGTAAGCGATGGAATGGACGCCCCCTCCCGACGGCATCGAAATGTGCCAAGGTGGCAGTAACAATAACGCCACGACGAAGGAGGGGACATCCATGGAACAGGTTAGCATCATCGGGATCGACTTGGCCAAGAGAAGCTTTCAGTTGCACGGCGCCCGGGCTGACGGGAGGGTTGTCTTCCGCAAGAAGCTGAGCCGTGAGAAGGTGCTGGACTTTCTTGCCTCGCAGCCAGGATGCACCGTGGCGATGGAAGCGTGCGCGAGCGCTCACTACTGGGGACGGGAGATCCTGCGGCTGGGCCACGAGGTGAAGTTGATCCCGCCGATCTACGTGAAGCCGTTCGTGAAGCGCCAGAAGAACGACGCGGCGGACGCGGAGGCGATCTGCGAGGCGGCGCAGCGCCCGACCATGCGCTTCGTGGCGGTGAAAACCGAAGAGCAGCAGGCCCGGGGGATGCTGTTCCGCACGCGGGACCTGCTGGTGCGCCAACGCACGCAGACCATCAACGCTCTGCGAGGTCACCTGGCGGAGTACGGCGTCACAGCTCCGCAGGGGCCGGCCCATGTCGGCCGGCTGGCGCGGGCAGTGGAGGATCCGGACTCCGGGCTGCCGGCGCCGGTCCGGGAGTTGGGCGGCCTTCTGCTCGCTCAGGTCGCCGAGCTCGAGGAGAAGATCGCCGGGCTGGAGACGGATCTCCATGCCTGCGCGCGCCAGGACGAAGAGGCCGCGCGACTGATGACGATACCGGGGGTCGGGCCGGTCACGGCGATGGCCCTCCAGGCGTTTGCGCCGCCGATGGAGAGCTTCCAGCGCGGCCGCGACTTCTCCGCCTGGCTCGGCCTGGTGCCGCTCCAGCACACCACCGGCGGCAAGCCGAGGCTGGGGAAGACATCGAAGATGGGCCAGCGCGACCTCCGGCGGCTGTTGATCACGGGGGCCATGACCGTGGTCCGCTGGGCGGCTCGGCGTGGTGCGACCATCGATCCCTGGCTCGCCAGGATGCTGGCGCGCAAGCCGAGGATGCTGGTCGCGGTGGCGCTGGCCAACCGAATGGCGCGGATCGTCTGGGCGCTGACGACCAAGAAGGAGAGTTACCGAATCCCCGCGGCCGCCGCCTGAAACGGCGAGGACGCGGGAGCCGTCGGGGATGTGGGCAGGACGGAGAACGAGTAAGTAAGATGCCGTATTGGGGCTCGGCTCCAAACGGAACCGTGGGAGTCTGTAGTGACGGCGGGGATTGAGGTGTCGTTGCCCTTGCACACCCATAGTAGTGTGTTCACGGGGTCTTGCCGGAAGGCGCGCCCAAATCCTAGAAAGGAGAGGGCAACGACATGGATATCTATATCGGGCTGGATGTATCGCTGGCAAGCACGGCGATCTGCGTGGTCGGGGAGAAGGGCAAGATCGTGACGGAGGCGCGGGTGGCGAGCACGCCTGAGGCGGTCATCGCGTTCCTGCGCGCGCTGCCTCCCGGGAACGTTGTGATCGGCCTTGAGGCGGGTCCTCTGTCACAATGGCTTCACAAGGGGATGAGCGAGGCTGGGTTCGAGTCGGTGTTGATGGAGACTCGGCAGGTGAAGGCCGCGCTGAGTGCGATGCCGATCAAGACGGATCGCCGGGATGCCGAGGGCATCGCGCGGCTGCTGCAGATGGGCTGGTTCCGGCCAGTGCACTGCAAGTCGGTTTCGTCACAGGAGATGCGGGCGCTTCTGAGCTCGCGCAGATCCGTGCTGGATGCACTCATCAACATGGAACTCTCGCTGCGCGGGGTGCTGCGCAATTTTGGCCTGAAGCTGGGCACAGTCTCCAGGAACCGTTACGAGGCCCGTGTCCGGGAATTGATCGCCGGCAACGAGAGGCTGGAAGCCGCGGCCGAACCCATCCTGCGGGCGCGGGCCGCTCTGCGCGGCGAGCTGGCTGGGCTGGAGAAGCTGGTCCGGAGTCTGGCCAGGCAGGATCCGGTGTGCCGCCTGCTGATGACCATGCCCGGCGTCGGCCATGTGATAGCCCTGACCTTCGTGTCCGCAATCGACGATCCCGAGCGGTTCCGGAGATCGAAGGATGTCGGTCCATGGGTGGGGCTGACGCCGGGACGGGATCAATCCGGGGAGAAGGATATAGTGGGCCGGATCACCAAGGCCGGCGATGCAGGGTTGCGTACGGCGCTGTATCAAGCCGCCACGGTGATGCTGCACCGCGCCGGGCCGAACTGGCTGAAGGCCTGGGCGCTGCGTCTGGCGAAGCAGCGGGGCAACAAGCGCGCAACCGTTGCACTCGCCCGGCGCATCGGCGTGGTGCTTCACCGGATGTGGCGGGACGGCTCCGAGTTTCGCTACACGCGGGAGGAAGCGATGGCGGCTCGGGCGGCATAGGCGCGGCTCACCCCATCGGCAGCCACTACGGGAGAGGATGAATGCGGGGCACTTGAAGGCGTACACGATCCACCGGTGTCCCTCGCTGGGACGCGGTTCCCGATGATGCGCGTCGTTTGCCCTGTTGCCGAACCGTTCCGACGCGTTCGAGCACGCGAGTAAGCACGCGAGTAAGATCGGCACTCGGGAATCGTGCTGGACCAGGCATGAAGTCGGCAGCCCTTGCGCTGACCACGGACGGAAGCGAGAGCCTGGCGACGGACTATACGGGGGTCGTGGAAACGTAAGCGGTGCGGCTGGGGCACGTTGACTTTCAGCGAGAGTCGGGGGTGAACGCCCAGGGCAGGAGTTCGTCGATGCGTGAGGCGCGATGCCCCGAGGCGATGGCTTCGAGGGTAGCCTTGAGGTAGGCGTACGGCTCGACGCCGTTCAGCTTGGCGGTCTCGACCAGCGATGCGATGCGGCCCCAGGCGGCGGCGCCTTCGTCGTGGCCGGCGAACAGGGCGTTCTTGCGGTTCAGGGCCAGCGGGCGGATGAGGTTCTCGACGCAGTTGGTGTCCATCTCGACGCGCCCGTCTTCGAGGAACACCAGCAGGCCGTCCCAGTGCCGGGCGATGTAGGCCAGCGCCTCGCCCAGGCGGGACTTGGCCGAGAGCCGCGCGCGTTGTTCCGTAAGCCACGCGCCGAACTCCTCGACCAGGGGCGCGGTCCGGCTCCGGCGTTCGGCAAGGCGGTGTTCGGCCGAGGCGCCGCGGATCCCGTCCTCGATGGCGTAGAACTCCGCGATCCGCCGCAGCCCCTCGGCCGCGATCCCGGAGCGGTCGCTGTCGAAGACATCGTGGACCTTCCGCCTGGAATGCCCCCAACAGTACGCCAGGCGCACCTGCCAGTCCGGGCCCGCAAGCCGGTTGTAGCCGGCATAGCCGTCCACCTGCAGGATGCCCTTGAACCCCTTGAGGAAGGTCTCCGCGTGCTCGCCGCCGCGCCCCGGGGCGTAGAAGTACACCACCCCGGGCGGGTCCGGGCCGCCCCAGCTTCGGTCGTCGCGGGCCAGCGCCCACAGCCACCCCGTCTTGGTCCTGCCCCGGCCGGGGTCGAGGACCGGAGCCCGGGTCTCGTCCATGAACAGCTTCCCCGACTGTCTCAGGCGCCAGGCCAGCCGGTCCACCACCGGCTTGAGGTGGAACGCCGCCGCGCCCACCCACCCGGCCAGCGTCGAGCGGTGAAGATCGACCCCCGAGCGGGCGTAGATCCGGGACTGGCGGTAGAGCGGAGAGTGGTCGGCGTACTTCGACACCAGCACGTGGGCGATGGCCCCTTCGGTCGGCAGCGCGCCCTCGATCAGGTACGCCGGCGCCTCGGCCTGGGTGACGCCTTCCTGGCACACCCAGCAGGCGTACTTGGGCCGCACCGTGACGATCACCTGGAGTTGGGCCGGCACGATGTCCAGCCGCTCGGTGCGGTCCTCGCCCATGCGCTCCATCTCGCCGCAGCCGCATGGACACTGCGTGCTCTCGGGCTCGATCACCCGCTCTGACCGGGGCAGATGAGCGGGCAGATGGCCGATGTTGCGTTCGGGAGCCGAACGCTTCCGGCGAGACGTCCCCCTGGCCGGCGCCGGCGCAGCTTCCGCCGCCTCGGCCACGGCCGCTTCGAGGTCCTCGAACGCCAGTTGCAACTGGTCGGGATGGAGCTTCTCAGACTTCCGCCCGTACACCGCCCGGTTGAGTTCCCGCACCAGGTGCTCGAGGCGGCGGTTCTGGTCTTCAAGATGATGGTTCAGGTCTTCGAGATGTTGGTTGCGGTCGGAGAGGGAAGCGACCTCGGCGCGCGAGGCCTCAAGCGCCGCCTGCTGCCCCTCGAACAGCGCCCGCAAGGGGGGCGGGAGGGAAGCGAGATCGGCCTTGCCGAGGTTGACCTCCATGAAAAGAATAGTACCATAAAATCAGGCACTTAGCAACAAAAAAATGCTCCGCTCACCCCGCCGCCGTACGCGGCCGGCGCACCCGCGGCGCCCACGCCCGACGCCAGTCCAGCCCTTCGAACAACGCCTCGAACTGCGCCCCCGTAAGCCGCATCACCCCGTCCCGCACCCCGGGCCACGCAAACCGCCCCTGCTCCAGACGCTTCGACGCCAACACCAGCCCCGTCCCGTCCCACCACAGCACCTTCACCCGGTCCAGCCGCCGCGGCCGGAACACCACCGCCACCCCGCTGTACGGGTCCAGTCCCAACTCCTGCTCCACCACCGCCGCCAACCCGTCATGACCCTTGCGGAAGTCCACAGGCATCGTCGCCACCACCACCCGCGTCCCCGACCCCGGAGCTGTCATCGCAGACCCCGCAGCGCCGAGGCTATCTCGGCGATCCGCACCGCGCCGATGGCCCCCTCAAGCCGTACCGTCACTCCCCGAGCCTCGATCGACACCGAACCCACCGCCGTTGGCTCCTCCACCACCTCCAGCTCGGCGAAGGCAGGACCGCTCCCGGGCGCCGCCACCCCAGCCTTGCCCCCTGCCTGGCTCCGCTCCGCCCCAGCCTCAGCCAGGCTTCCCGCCGCCCCCGAACCCGGCGGCGTCAGCCTGCCCCGCTGTGCCAGCTTTCGCCATGCGCTCACCTGACTGACCGACAACCCGTGGCGCTGCGCCACTTCCCCCACCTTCACCCCGGGCCAGCAGCACTCCCGGACCACCTGCGCCTTCTCTTCGTCCGTCCATCGCCGATCCCCAGCCGTCGCCGGCGGCCGGACAACCGCCGTGTCCCCGCCCGCCGCCTCCTCCCGGTCCAGCTCTTCCTCGACACTCCGGTCAAGATCATCCATTGCCTTGCCCTCCTTCCTGTACTTGGAGGGCCAGCCTACCCCCGACTCACCGGGGGTAGGAAGATGGGGCGCTCGTTACGCTTACGTGGAAACGCTTAAGAGCGCGGTGCTTGACAACGACCGCCCCAATACGGAAGGGCCAGCCTACCCCCGACTCACCGGGGGTAGGAAGATGGGGCGCTCGTTACGCTTACGTGGAAACGCTTAAGAGCGCGGTGCTTGACAACGACCGCCCCAATACGGAAGGGCCAGCCTACCCCCGACTCACCGGGGGTAGGAAGATGGGGCGCTCGTTACGCTTACGTGGAAACGCTTAAGAGCGCGGTGCTTGACAACGACCGCCCCAATACGGAAGTCCAGCCCTTCGAACAACGCCTCGAACTGCGCCCCCGTAAGCCGCATCACCCCGTCCCGCACCCCGGGCCACGCAAACCGCCCCTGCTCCAGACGCTTCGACGCCAACACCAGCCCCGTCCCGTCCCACCACAGCACCTTCACCCGGTCCAGCCGCCGCGGCCGGAACACCACCGCCACCCCGCTGTACGGGTCCAGTCCCAACTCCTGCTCCACCACCGCCGCCAACCCGTCATGACCCTTGCGGAAGTCCACAGGCATCGTCGCCACCACCACCCGCGTCCCCGACCCCGGAGCTGTCATCGCAGACCCCGCAGCGCCGAGGCTATCTCGGCGATCCGCACCGCGCCGATGGCCCCCTCAAGCCGTACCGTCACTCCCCGAGCCTCGATCGACACCGAACCCACCGCCGTTGGCTCCTCCACCACCTCCAGCTCGGCGAAGGCAGGACCGCTCCCGGGCGCCGCCACCCCAGCCTTGCCCCCTGCCTGGCTCCGCTCCGCCCCAGCCTCAGCCAGGCTTCCCGCCGCCCCCGAACCCGGCGGCGTCAGCCTGCCCCGCTGTGCCAGCTTTCGCCATGCGCTCACCTGACTGACCGACAACCCGTGGCGCTGCGCCACTTCCCCCACCTTCACCCCGGGCCAGCAGCACTCCCGGACCACCTGCGCCTTCTCTTCGTCCGTCCATCGCCGATCCCCAGCCGTCGCCGGCGGCCGGACAACCGCCGTGTCCCCGCCCGCCGCCTCCTCCCGGTCCAGCTCTTCCTCGACACTCCGGTCAAGATCATCCATTGCCTTGCCCTCCTTCCTGTACTTGGAGGGCCAGCCTACCCCCGACTCACCGGGGGTAGGAAGATGGGGCGCTCGTTACGCTTACGTGGAAACGCTTAAGAGCGCGGTGCTTGACAACGACCGCCCCAATACGGAAGGGCCAGCCTACCCCCGACTCACCGGGGGTAGGAAGATGGGGCGCTCGTTACGCTTACGTGGAAACGCTTAAGAGCGCGGTGCTTGACAACGACCGCCCCAATACGGAAGGGCCAGCCTACCCCCGACTCACCGGGGGTAGGAAGATGGGGCGCTCGTTACGCTTACGTGGAAACGCTTAAGAGCGCGGTGCTTGACAACGACCGCCCCAATACGGAAGGGCAAACGGTCTATGAGACGGGATCGGGCAAACCAGCTGCGCACCGCAGAGCCTTCAAGCTCGCGTAAGCGATATGGACCCGATCCGCGTATATCCATACGGGCCAGCGGCTTCTGACAGCCGCACCAACAGGCCGGATAGACGACAGCACCTGACCGCATGCCATGCCGTTCGAAAATAGTGCTTGCATCACCGGGGGCGTCCATAGACGGTGCCGGGATTCCCGGCCGGCAGCGGCGCCGGGGGCGCGACAACCGGTTGAAGCAATGCCTTGTTCGTTATCGAGGGATCGGGCGGGTCTTTCACGGCGGTCATCGGCGCGAGTGCCGGGAAGCCTGGGAGAAGGTGTCCGCCCGTCCTTCTCCCAGGACCTCTCCTCGACTTGCTCCTTCTCCCTCCGGCAGTGAGGAAACCGCTGTTGGACTACCCGCCCGGCTTGTCGAGGCGGGCTCGCGTTGCCGTTCCCTACCAGCGAACGGTTCCGCCCAGCATCACCCCGTGCTCGGGCGGCCCGTCGCCCTCCGGCGTCTCCCGGCGCGTGGCGTCGAGACTGAGCTCGAAGCCTGACGCCACCGAGGCGAGCCGCCAGCCCATGCGGTACTCCCGCGCCGTGTCCGACACCCCGAACCCGAGGTTCGGCGTCCCGGTGAAGCGCCCGCCCAACACCGCCATGCCGTAGCCCACCTCCGCGTCCAGCCGCCCGGATGGAGCCGCATTGTCGTTTGCAGCCAGCCTCGAAGCCTCCGGCATCCTCCACAGCCGCTCCGAGCCCCCCGGGGCCGCGCCCCAGGACGGCGTGAGCGACATCGACAGGCCCCGTCCCGCCGCCCCCGGCACAACCCTCAGCCACCCCGACACGCCCCATTCCCGGTGGCCCTCCCCGGCATGGGCCGCAAGCCCGTGCACCCGCAACGCCACGTCAAGGCCCCGCGACGGGTCCGCCCAGCCCACTCCGGCGCCAACCTCCATGCCCGTGCCGCTGCCCCCCTCGCCCCCGTCGTGACGCACCCCGAGCTCCACCGAAGGCGTCAGCGTCCCGCCGCCACCCAGCGTGAACGCCCGCGAGCCGTCCAGCACCGCCCGAAGCCGGCTCGCGTCCGCCCGCGCCGCCGCCAGGTTCCCCACCCCGGGCACGGACACCCGCTCCGACTCCGTGCGCACCCAGTACGCGTCCGCCTTGAGCGCCAGCGAGAAACCGCCCGCCCCGGCAGCCGTCACCACCTCGCCCCGCACCCCGGCCGCCGCAAGCGTCATCGACAGGTCCGCGCCGTGGCGCGCGGCCGCGTCGCCGTCGAGGTCCAGCGTCAGCCTCCCCGACCCCGTCCCCGCAACGCTCCAGGCCGATACCCGCTCCGAGAACTCGAAGCGCGCATAGGGAAGCACCGTCGTGACGGAACTCCCCATCGCGTAGCTCCGGCCCGAGCCCTGCGCCGCGCCCTTGCCCAGGCTGTGGGTCATCGCCAGCCCGGTCAGCAGCCGGCCGCGCTCGTAGTCCATGCCCGCCGCCCCGGTGGCCGCCTCGCCGCTCAGCGAAAGCCCCGGCGCCGCGCTCGTGAACCGCGACACCGACGCCCCCGAGCCCCAGCCCGTGAACCGCGAGCCCGCGCCGCCAAGCACCGCGCGGAACGAAGTGCCCATCAAGAGCTCGCGCCCCGTCACCGGCCGCCCGCGCCGCTCATGCAGGCCGTCCGCCGGGGCCTGAGCGCCGTAGCGGCGCGCGAACCCCGTCAGCGCCTCCGCCAGCGCCCGGCCCCCGAGCGACAGGCGCTGGCCGCCCACCGTCAGGTGCGAGCCCGCGCTCCGCGGCGTCTCCAGCCGCGCCGTCACCGCCGCCACCGCGTCCGCCGCGGCCGCGCGACCGAAGCGCGCCAGCCAGTCCCGCTGCAGCGGGTCCTCGTTCCTGATGACCCCCTTCGCCTCGCGGTGCATCGCGCGCAGATACGCCCCCTGCGGGTTCGAGAGCTTCAGCGTGAACGTCTCCTTGCCCTCGTCATGCGCGTCGTCGAGCAGCGGCACCGAGACCGTCTTCTCCGTCTCGCCCGCCGCGAAGACGAGCGTGCCCGACGCGGCCGTGTAGTCCTCGCCCGCCGTGGCCGTGCCGTTCTCGGTTGCATAGTCCACAGACACCGGCCCCGACGCCGCGCGGCTCAGCGTCACCGCGAAGTCCAGCGAGGCGTCCTTGCCCTCCTTCGCCCGCGCGGCCGCGACCCGGATGCGCGCCGGACCCCGGACCTTCGCCGACGCCGCGCCGAGCGCTATCTTCACGTCCTTCCAGGACTCCGGCTTGACGCGCACCCGCCACAGCACCGGGTCCAGCGACTCCACGCCCGTCACCTTCCCGGCCGTCACCTTGAACGCCTCCGGGGCGGGCTTCGAGCCCGACTGCACGTCCAGCGCGAACGCCGTCTGCCCGTCATGCTCCGCCGGGACCTTGCCGAACTCTACCGCCACGGTCTGGGTTGCCGCCCGCGGCGTCGTCGACTCGCCCTTCACACGGACCCACCCGCTCGAGTGCTCGCTGCGCTCCGACCGGAGCCGGCCCACGAAGGCGCGCACGAACACCCCGGTCGCCACGCCGTTCCTCAGCCCGGTGATGGTGTAGCCGTTCACGCCGGCCTCCACCGCGATGCCGTTGTTGCCCGACGGGTTGGCCCACACGCCCGCCTCCTGGCTCCAGCGCAGCGCGTGCTGCACCCGCTCCGCAGCGACGCGCGGGTGCGCCACCGCCGTCCAGCTCACCGTCAGGCTGCCGTCGCCCGGCACCACCCGCACGTCGGCCGGCTCCGGCGTGACCAACACCTCCTGCTGCTGCTGCGGACCCGCCGCGACCCTCGCACTCGACGTGTTCGACAGCGCCCGCCCGTCCGGCGTGCACACCGCGCCCGACGGCTCGTCGTCGCAGTCCCGCCCGCCCGCAAGCGTCACCGTCACGTCGCTCGGCGACGCCGGCCGCACCGTGACCCGCCACAGCCCGGCGCCGATCTGCTCCACGCCCGTCACCCGGCCCTGCGTCACCGCGAACGACCACAAGCGCGGCGACCGGCTGAAACTCCCCACCGTCTCGCTCAGACGCACCAGGAACGCGAACTCCGTGCCGTCATGCTCTTCCGGCACCTCCTCGAAGACCGCCGTCAGCGGGTCGCGTTCCTCCTCCCCGCCGGAGCCCGGCCCCTCGCCGCCCTCGAATTCCGCGGTCCCGGACCCGCCGCCGTAGGCGCTGCCGACGTTGATGTCGTAAATCACCGACGACCTCCCCCGCGGCAGGTACACGGTGACCTGGTTTGACAGCACCTGGTTCTCCACGTCCTTCGGGACTCCGAGAAGGCAAAGGTTGAACGTGGTGCTCCGCTGCCCCGCCTGGATGTAGGCGAACGGATACTTGCGATCGGAATTCAGGAAGACCGGGTCCCACGCATCCATCGGATCGCAATGGCTTACCAGGTCGGGATCCCTCACGTCCGTCCACACACGGTGGCCGACCCTGCCGTACGTGCCCAGGGATATGATGGTCTCCGCGGCGACCGCCGTGGGCACCGACACGGTCACCGTGTGGGTGCGCGGCGCCGGACTCGTCACGGTCACGGTCACAGGCTCCGGCACCTCGACCACGGCCAGAGTCACCGCGAAGTTGGCCGCCCACACGGCGGGATTTCGTTGTGGGTCGGTGGGGTGTGGATGACCGTAGGAGCCCCAGCGCATGTCGTCGACGGGCCAGGAGGCGGTGGCCGAAGAACCGCTGGCGGTCAGATTCCTCAGGGGGAACCGCCTTTCGGCGCCAGCGGGATACTTGACGATCAGCATCAGCGACCTTGCAGCGGTGATCGCGGCGGCGCTGCCCGAGCTCAAGCCCGCGAACAGAGTGCCGTTGCGGTGATAGAAATCGCTGATGGTGTAGGTATTGCCCGCGTAAGTGAACCTGTTGGCGCCCATCGCGAGGGGGCAAGTGCCCCCCGACACACCGGTCCTGCAGCCGGACGAGTCCGTGCCCCATCGCGTCGGCTCGAGGGCCTTCGCCGCCATCGTGGTGGACCAGATCTGGTTCTTGTCGTGATGCCGGGTCCCGTCCGGCCACAACCACGGCGACTTCGCCGGAATCTCCAGCTTCACCGCGACCCGCTGGCCGTCGGTCCATTGCGGGTCGACATACCAGTTGTGCCAACCGGTATCGCTAAATCTAACAACTCCACCAACGGGTAGCCGCACAGTGCCGAGATGCAACACCATCCCGTCAAACTTCGACCCTGGGGTCGGGGCCGGTGACGTCGCGCTCGGTTGTATCCCGCCCAACTTCAACGATACCCTACCATTGTTGTAATAAAGGTTTTCGACGGTATATTTCTCACCGTTGTGCTCGAGTTCATCGTCCGTGAGCGCCGAGGGGCAGCCAGAGTTATCGCAGCCGAGATACGCCCCGTCGTCATCGATATCACCGACTGTCAGCGTCGCCGACCAGATCTGGGACTGCGCCTGGGCGGGCGCGGCCGCGAACAGGCCGAGCGCGCCGAGCAGCAGCGCGAGGACGGGGAGGCGGGCGGGGCGGCGCCACGGGGACAAGGCCCGGCGCGAGACCGCCGGAGCGGCCAGGCGGCCGCCGGTCAGTCCGGATGAAGGGGAGAGGAGCTTGTGTGCGCGCCCTCGAGGGGCGGCGGCCGGGTCAGGCGGGCCGGCCTCCCGCCGGGCGCACCTCATGTCGCTGCCCGCTGGGCCGCTGGGCCGCTGGGCCGCTGGGCCGCTGGGCCGCTGGGCCGCTGGGCCGCTGGGCCGCTGGGCCGCTGGGCCGCTGGGCCGCTGGGCCGCTGGGCCGCTGGGCCGCTGGGCCGCTGGGCCGCTGGGCCGCTGGGCCGCTGGGCCGCTGGGCGATTATGAGACAGTGCCGTAAATGTCAAGGGCATTTCGAACCTCCCGTCTTTGTCCGCCGCCGGCGGGCGCGCCGGAGCGCAGTCCCGCGCGTTTGTGACAATCCCAAAGTCAAAATCCCCATACCATATCCATCCATATTTTGTGTGCCATCAGTGTGCCCCAATTATCTATTTAAGTGTTACTTTCGTGCCCGAAGCGAAAAAAGGGGTAAACGGTGCGAAAAACCACCTTGACAAAGAAGGCGGCACGGCGATGAGGCGAGTGGCGGGCGCCCGCGGGCGCCCCGGGATCAGCGGGACATGGCTCAATTCCTTTGTTTACAGGCCCTTTGTTTACAGGCGCATTGACGGGTGTCGCCGCCCCCGCAAGACATTCCACGGAACAGCGCCGCCGGCTGATGCGGCGCGCCGTGCGCGCGGTCCGCGACGGGGCCGGGCGGAGCCGCTGCGCTCCTACCAGCGAACGGTTCCGCCCAGCATCACCCCGTGCTCGGGCGGCCCGCCACCGTCGGCCGTCTCCCGGCGCGTGGCGTCGAGACTGAGCTCGAAGCCTGACGCCACCGAGGCGAGCCGCCAGCCCATGCGGTACTCCCGCGCCGTGTCCGACACCCCGAACCCGAGGTTCGGCGTCCCGGTGAAGCGCCCGCCCAACACCGCCATGCCGTAGCCCACCTCCGCGTCCAGCCGCCCGGATGGAGCCGCATTGTCGTTTGCAGCCAGCCTCGAAGCCTCCGGCATCCTCCACAGCCGCTCCGAGCCCCCCGGGGCCGCGCCCCAGGACGGCGTGAGCGACATCGACAGGCCCCGTCCCGCCGCCCCCGGCACGACCCTCAGCCACCCCGACACGCCCCATTCCCGGTAGCCCTCCCCGGCATGGGCCGCAAGCCCGCGCACCCGGACCGCCACGTCAAGGCCCCGCGACGGGTCCGCCCATCCCACTCCGGCGCCGACCTCCATGCCCGTGCCGCTGCCCCCCTCGCCCCCGTCGTGACGCACCCCGAGCTCCACCGATGGCGTCAGCGTCCCGCCGCCACCGAGCGTGAACGCCCGCGACCCGTCCAGCACCGCCCGGAGCCGGCTCGCGTCCGCGCGCGCCGCCGCCAGGTTCCCCACCCCGGGCACGGACACCCGCTCCGACTCCGTGCGCACCCAGTACGCGTCCGCCTTGAGCGCCAGCGAGAACCCGCCCGCCCCGGCGGGCGTCACCACCTCGCCCCGCACCCCGGCCGCCGCAAGCGTCATCGACAGGTCCGCGCCGTGGCGCGCAGCCGCGTCGCCGTCCAGGTCCAGCGTCAGCCGTCCCGACCCCGTCCCCGCCAAGCTCCAGGCCGACACCCGCTCCGAGAACTCGAAGCGCGCGTAGGGAAGCACCGTCGTGACCGAACTCCCCATCGCGTAGCTCCGGCCCGAGCCCTGCGCCGCGCCCTTGCCCAGGCTGTGGGTCATCGCCAGCCCGGTCAGCAGCCGGCCCCGCTCGTAGTCCATGCCCGCCGCCCCGGTGGCCGCCTCGCCGCTCAGCGAAAGCCCCGGCGCCGCGCTCGTGAACCGCGACACCGACGCCCCCGACCCCCAGCCCGTGAACCGGGAGCCCCCGCCGCCAAGCACCGCGCGGAACGAAGTGCCCATCAAGAGCTCGCGCCCCGTCACCGGCCGCCCGCGCCGCTCATGCAGGCCGTCCGCCGGGGCCTGAGCGCCGTAGCGGCGCGCGAACCCCGTCAGCGCCTCCGCCAGCGCCCGGCCCCCGAGCGACAGGCGCTGGCCGCCCACCGTCAGGTGCGAGCCCGCGCTCCGCGGCGTCTCCAGCCGCGCCGTCACCGCCGCCACCGCGTCCGCCGCGGCCGCGCGACCGAAGCGCGCCAGCCAGTCCCGCTGCAGCGTGTCCTCGTTCCTGATGACCCCCTTCGCCTCGCGGTGCATCGCGCGCAGATACGCCCCCTGCGGGTTCGAGAGCTTCAGCGTGAACGTCTCCTTGCCCTCGTCATGCGCGTCGTCGAGCAGCGGCACCGAGACCGTCTTCTCCGTCTCGCCCGCCGCGAAGACGAGCGTGCCCGACGCGGCCGTGTAGTCCTCGCCCGCCGTGGCCGTGCCGTTCTCGGTTGCATAGTCCACCGACACCGGCCCCGACGCCGCGCGGCTCAGCGTCACCGCGAAGTCCAGCGAGGCGTCCTTGCCTTCCTTCGCCCGCGCGTCCGCGACCCGGATGCGCGCCGGACCCCGGACCTTCGTAAGCGTAACGAACACCCCATCTTCCTAACCCCGAGTATGAGGGGGTAGGCTTGCCCTCCAACCAGAGGAAGGAGGGCAAGGCAATGGATGATGTCGAACGGGGTGTCGAGGAGGAGCTGGACCGGGAGGCGGCGGCGGGCGGGGATACGGAGGTTGTCCGGCCGCCGGCGACGGCTGGGGATCGGAGATGGACGGACGAGGAGAAGGCGCAGGTGGTCCGGGAGTGTTGCTGGCCTGGAGTGAAGGTGGGGGAAGTGGCGCAACGCCACGGGTTGTCGGTCAGTCAGGTGAGCGCATGGCGAAAGCTGGCACAGCGGGGCAGGCTGACGCCGCCGGGTTCGGGGGCGGCGGGAAGCCTGGCTGAGGCTGGGGCGGAGCGGAGCCAGGCAGGGGGCAAGGCTGGGGTGGCGGCGCCCGGGAGCGTTCCTGCCTTCGCCGAGTTGGAGGTGGTGGAGGAGACAACGGCGGTGGGTTCGGTGTCGATCGAGGCGCGGGGAGTGACGGTACGGCTTGAGGGAGCCATCGGCGCGGTGCGGATCGCCGAGATAGCCTCGGCGCTGCGGGGTCTGCGATGACAGCTCCGGGGTCGGGGACGCGGGTGGTGGTGGCGACGAGGCCTGTGGACTTCCGCAAGGGCCATGACGGGTTGGCGGCGGTGGTGGAGCAGGAGCTGGGACTGGACCCGTACAGCGGGGTGGCGGTGGTGTTCCGGCCGCGGCGGCTGGACCGGGTGAAGGTGCTGTGGTGGGACGGGACGGGGCTGGTGTTGGCGTCGAAGCGTCTGGAGCAGGGGCGGTTTGCGTGGCCCGGGGTGCGGGACGGGGTGATGCGGCTTACGGGGGCGCAGTTCGAGGCGTTGTTCGAAGGGCTGGACTGGCGTCGGGCGTGGGCGCCGCGGGTGCGGCGGCCGCGTACGGCGGCGGGGTGAGCGGAGGCGTTTTTTGTTGCTAAGTGCCTGATTTTGTGATACTATTCTTGTCATGGAGGTCAACCTCGGCAAGGCCGGTCTCTCATCCCTCGCGCCGTCCTTGCGGGCGCTGTTCGAGGGACAGCAGGCGGCCATGGAGGCGCTTCGCACCGAGAACGCTTCCCTCTCCGACCGCAACCACCATCTCGAAGACCTGAACCATCATCTTGAAGACGTGAACCGCCGCCTCGAGCACCTGGTGCGGGAGCTCAACCGGGCGGTGTACGGCAAGAAGTCCGAGAAGCTCCATCCCGACCAGTTGCAACTGGCGTTCGAGGACCTCGAAGCGGCCGTGGCCGAGGCGAAGGAATCCGCGCCGGCGCCGGCCAGGGGGACGCCTCGCCGGAAGCGTTCGGCTCCCGAGCGCAACATCGGCCATCTGCCCGCTCATCTGCCCCGGTCAGAGGAGGTGATCGAGCCCGAGAGCACGCAGTGTCCATGCGGCTGCGGCGAGATGACCCGCATAGGCGAGGACCGCACCGAGCGGCTGGACATCGTGCCGGCGCAACTCCAGGTGATCGTCACGGTGCGGCCCAAGTACGCTTGCCGGGTGTGCCAGGAAGGGGTCACCCAGGCCGAGGCGCCGGCGCACCTGATCGAGGGCGCGCTGCCGACCGAAGGGGCCATCGCCCACGTGCTGGTGTCGAAGTACGCCGACCACTCTCCGCTCTACCGCCAGTCCCGGATCTACGCCCGCTCGGGGGTCGATCTGCACCGCTCGACGCTGGCCGGGTGGGTGGGCGCGGCGGCGTTCCACCTCAAGCCGGTGGTGGACCGGCTGGCCTCGCACCTGAAGGGGTCGGGGAAGCTGTTCATGGACGAGACCCGGGCTCCGGTCCTCGACCCCGGCCGGGGCAGGACCAAGACGGGGTGGCTGTGGGCGCTGGCCCGCGACGACCGAAGCTGGGGCGGCCCGGACCCGCCCGGGGTGGTGTACTTCTACGCCCCGGGGCGCGGCGGCGAGCACGCGGAGACCTTCCTCAAGGGGTTCAAGGGCATCCTGCAGGTGGACGGCTATGCCGGCTACAACCGGCTTGCGGGCCCGGACTGGCAGGTGCGCCTGGCGTACTGTTGGGGGCATTCCAGGCGGAAGGTCCACGATGTCTTCGACAGCGACCGCTCCGGGATCGCGGCCGAGGGGCTGCGGCGGATCGCGGAGTTCTACGCCATCGAGGACGGGATCCGCGGCGCCTCGGCCGAACACCGCCTTGCCGAACGCCGGAGCCGGACCGCGCCCCTGGTCGAGGAGTTCGGCGCGTGGCTTACGGAACAACGCGCGCGGCTCTCGGCCAAGTCCCGCCTGGGCGAGGCGCTGGCCTACATCGCCCGGCACTGGGACGGCCTGCTGGTGTTCCTCGAAGACGGGCGCGTCGAGATGGACACCAACTGCGTCGAGAACCTCATCCGCCCGCTGGCCCTGAACCGCAAGAACGCCCTGTTCGCCGGCCACGACGAAGGCGCCGCCGCCTGGGGCCGCATCGCCTCGCTGGTCGAGACCGCCAAGCTGAACGGCGTCGAGCCGTACGCCTACCTCAAGGCTACCCTCAAAGCCATCGCCTCGGGGCATCGCGCCTCACGCATCGACGAGCTCCTCCCCTGGGCCTTCACCCCCGACTCTCGCTGAAAGTCAACGTGCCCCAGCGGCAACGCTTACGGACCTTCGCCGACGCCGCGCCGAGCGCAACCTTCACGTCCTTCCAGGACTCCGGCTTGACGCGCACCCGCCACAGCACCGGGTCCAGCGGCTCCACGCCCGTCACCTTCCCGGCCGTCACCTTGAACGCGTCGGCAGCGGGCTTCGAGCCCGACTGCACGTCCAGCGCGAACGCCGTCCGCCCGTCATGCTCCGGCGGGACCTTGCCGAACGCCACCGCCACGGTCTGGGCCTCTTCTTCCGGCGGGGTCTGTTCCTCGGGCGCCTGCGCCTGCGCCTCGGTCACCTCGATGCGGTAGGTCGTCATGCCGCTCGAACCGCCGCTCGCCATCACCCACAGCTCGGTCGCGCCGCCGTCCGGCGCCAGCGCCAGCGCGACCGCCGTGCCCGAGGGCCGCACCCGCGCCGGGCGCGTGAAGGTCGTCCCGCCCCGGCGCGAGCCCGCGTGCACGCTCGCCCCGCCGCTCCAGTGCGGCGCCAGCGTCACGCCCGCCGTCCCCGCCGGGACCTCCGCCCGGTAGGACTTCACCCCCGGCGAGAAGGCCGGAACCAGCGCCACCGCCTCCGAACCGGCCGTGAGCGCAAGACCGGTCACGCTCAGCGCGTCGCGCTCGTGCGTCCTCGCCGCGTTCTGTTCGTCCTGGACAATGACGGTCACCCGGCCGCCCAGGTAATCCGCCGGGACCTCCGGCGAGTCGACGCTGTGGTCGACAACCAGGACCTCGTTACGGGAGTTCGCGTCCCTTCCGGCGCTGACCGTGAACGTCTTCGGGCTCGTGTCTCCCGCTTCGACCCGGATCCGCTCGGGAGAGACCGTGACCGCGCCGGGGTCGCTGTCGCCGGGGACGCTGATGCGCGGGGAAATGTACGCGGCGTCCTCGAGCGGCGTCTTCAGGCGGACGGTGTAGGTCGCGCTGCCGCCCTCCTCCGGCGACACCTGGCCCGGGGAAGCGGCCAGATATTTGCAGTCGTCGTCGATGATTTCGATCGAGATCACCAGGCCATGGTGCCGGTCCTGCCGGTCCCACCCGCCCCAGTCGGGACCGCCGCCGCTGCCGTGGTGCCTGATCCAGTACCGGGTGCCGGGCGGAGACTTGCACTCGTTGTCGTCCACCGCGGTGAGCCCGACCGATTTGGCCTGCTGCCAGTCCCCGCTCAGGTAGTTGGGGTGCGGGGCGGCTTTCCAGGTGACCGCGTTGTGGATCGTGAGCAGGCTGTTGTCGACGTTGGGGTAGTCGCTGCCGTCCGGTCGGACGTTGTGGTGTCGCGGCGTGATGGTCAGATCCGCGGTCGGCGGCTGGTGGATCACGATGCCGTAGGTGATCGATGTGCCCTCGGCGATCTTCATGCGTCCGGGTCCCATCGGGTGGAACCCGTCGACGGACATGCTGCCGGCGCGGCCCAGCGAGGGCGGGGGCGCCACCAGCCTCACCGCGACTTGCTGGTTGTCGGTCCAGGTCACGCCGGAATTGGCCCAGCTTAAAGCTCTGCCGAATGATACTCTGACATCATCACCAACGGTTAGCTGCGCAGTGCCGAGATGCAACGTCATCCCAGCAAGATTCGACCCTGCATCCGGGTCGACCTCAAGCGTCAGCCGCCCAGTGGTAGAGCTCACAAATAGCCGATTGACTCGATAGGTCACACCCTTGTACACGAAGTCCTCGTCCGTGAGCCCCACGGTGCAGCTGTCGTGGCCAGCTATGAAGGTGTCGCAGCCGAATAACACGCCGTCCTGATCTACTGTCAGCGTCGCGGACCAGATGGTGGACTGCGCCGCGGCGGGCGCAGCCGCGAACAGGCCGAGCGCGCCGAGCACCAGCGCGAGGACGGGAAGGAGGGCGGGGCGGCGCCACGGAGACGCGGCCCGGCGCGAGCCCGCCGGAGCGGCCAGGCGGCCGCCGGTCAGTCCGGATGAAGGGGAGAGGAGCTTGTGTGCGCGCCCTCGAGGGGCGGCGGCCGGGTCAGGCGGGCCGGCCTCCCGCCGGGCGCACCTCATGTCGCTGCCCGCTGGGCCGCTGGGCCGCTGGGCCGCTGGGCCGCTGGGCCGCTGGGCCGCTGGGCCGCTGGGCCGCTGGGCGATTATGAGACAGTGCCGTAAATGTCAAGGGCATTTCGAACCTCCCGTCTTTGTCCGCCGCCGGCGGGCGCGCCGGAGCGCAGTCCCGCGCGTTTGTGACAATCCCAAAGTCAAAATCCCCATACCATATCCATCCATATTTTGTGTGCCATCAGTGTGCCCCAATTATCTATTTAAGTGTTACTTTCGTGCCCGAAGCGAAAAAAGGGGTAAACGGTGCGAAAAAACCACCTTGACAAAGAAGGCGGCACGGCGATGAGGCGAGTGGCGGGCGCCCGCGGGCGCCCGCGGGCGCCCCGGGATCAGCGGGAAAGCGGGTGTGAACGCCCAGGGGAGGGCGCAGCGAGACTAGCTGCGGTACTAGCGGGTGAGAGTCCCGCCGGCGCAGTTCTCAGTTTGGCGCCGTAGTCATATCCGGCAGACGCACGGGGCGACCCGGCGATCTGGAAGCCCGGACGTAAAAGCCTCGGGGGACAGGGAGGCCTTTGTGCCGCTCCTGTGCGATCAGCCCGGAAGGCGAGCAACGAGCAGGGCCGCAACGAGAGTGAACGGATCAAGCGTCGAAAAGGGCGTTCCCGCGTGAAGCTGATTTGCGGGATAAATTGGAGCTGCCAAGGGTTTTCTTGCCTACCCGATGGCCAGTGCCGGTGCGGAAGAAACTGAGGCGCACGCACCGGGGCTCCCGGCGTATTGAAGGCGGCAATACTCGAAAGTACCGCAGCGAAAGTCCGGAAGGTCTGGAGGTCAGACAGGATGATCCTCGAATGTCAAAGACCGCGTCTATAACCGGTCGTGCCGGGAAATGAGGCGGAGACGTCCAGACTGGCGGATGAGGCCGACAAGCGGTGATGGCCGGGACAACATAACCCGGCCGGAGCGAGGGCCTCTGGGCTCAGGTGGCGATGTTGCAACCGGCGGTTTCGCACACAGAGGCGACGCATCAACCGGCGAGTGGCATCGTCGAAGGGCGGAGCAAACGCAGCGTCCGTTCGGGGGTATGGCGGGATCGGCCTTGACCTCGGCGACCCTGCGGAAGGCTCCGTGCCGAACTGCGAGGTGCCTGAAGCTTGAAGCCGTACCGGGGAAAACCCGACGTACGGAATTTTAGGGAGGGCGGCTGGAAACGTGGCCCAATAAAGGTGCGCGCGCCAGTGCCCTACCCGACAGTTCGTCGATGCGCGAGGCGGGATGGCCCGAGGCGATGGCCTCGAGGGTCGCCTTGAGGGCCGGGTAGGAGGGGTCGTTACCGAGCCCCTCCCCCCACAGATCCGAGCGTGCGCGATTGACGCACTCGGTTCCTCATCTGACAGGTTCGCTCAGGAAGCGTTGCCATGAGCGCATGAAGGTGACTCGCGGCAAGGGATATCGCTTGAGAAGTTCGTTCATCCGGTCCCAGTTCAAGCACCTGAGGCGGCTGCGGCGTGCGAGCCACGTTCGCCAGATGCGGGCGACCTGTTGGCGGAACCGCTCCAGACGTTTGCCGTTCCCCGTCAGACCGTAGTATGCGCAGTGGCCCCGGATCACCCGTGCAAGATAGTCTTGCTGCGCCTTTACCGGCAGGTGCCGGCATCTCTTGCACCACTGGTGCACCGCTTTCAGCGCACGGGCGAAGCGGCCCTTCGCCGTAATCTGGCGAACGACGTCCTTGCCTTGCCTCGACCGCCCCCACACGTGGGTGAAGCCGAGGAAATCGAACGTCGTGGCCGACGCCATCCAGTGACGCCCGTATGGGCGTCTCCGGCGGAAGTCCACATGGCGCGTCTTGGTCTCATGGAGCGTGAGCCCGTATCGACCGAGACGCTTGCCCAGCACGTCAAGCAGACGCTTGCCGCTGTGGCGGTCTTCGAGGGCGATGACAAGTCGAGTAGCCGAGGGGAATTTCACCCCTCGGCCCTCCCAGAACCGGACGTGAGACTCTCGCCTCATCCGGCTCCTACCCTCCAGCCTCAGACACCGGCTCCTCCCATCTCTGGTTGGCCTCCATCCTTGGCCAGAGGGTCGGGTCCCTTCGCTCCGCCCGCATTGCCGGGCTTCATCGCTAATACGGACCCGTCCGTCCCTGTGCTCCGCTTCGGTACTCGGCTCCTTGCGGTTCTTCCGCTTGGAGGTCTCCCTTGGCATCGGAGCTCCAGGTTCCCACGTTCCGCACAAGAGCCTCTCGCTGGTCTCACGCCGCCTTCATGCCGGTCGCCGCTCGGCCAGTCAGCAGGCACCCTCCGAGCTCCATCCCAGACCAACGACTGGAGCCTGGTTTCGGCGACATCTTTACGCTTTCGACACGTCATCAACGGTTCACTTTCGTTCGTCTTACCAGCGCACACCTGACGGGTGATTCCCGCCTTTTCCGCAACGCTCACCACCCCGGTCGTTGAACCGGAGCAGCTTGCGGTGGTTTGGACCCTGGTCCTGCAACCCGAGTCCGAGGGGCCTTCCCTCATCTCCTGTGCAGCAAGGCGCTTCAACTCGGCTCTGCTACGTCATCAGAACCTCCTCTCGTCGCCGTCGTGGCGCACAGTCATCGGCGAAACGCACCAACTGGCACTTTCCGTACAAGCGTGGCTTCGCCACTTTCTCGAACCACTCGTCCAGCACATGGTGCAGGAAGATGTTGGAAAGCATCGGCGAGATGACGCCCTGAACGCAAAAGGTAACCTTCGCCTTCGGGGCTGTCCGTGGCGGATTTCGAGGGGTCTGGACCGCCTCCTGGCGAGCCCGAGATCGGGATTGAATGGCGGATCGTGATTTTGTCTTCGCTGACCAACACCTCCTTCACGAGGAGCCGTACGATGCGTTGACGTTCCGCGATGTCGAGGGTTTCGGCGGACGAACGCAGCCTCTCCAGAAAGTCGGTCAGGGTCTCGGCGAGCCGCAGGTAGGTCTCGCGCTCCTTGGCCTGATCGACCGCGGATTGCAGTTCGCGATGCAGCGCCTGCTCCTGACGGCGAAGTTCGGGCGTTCTGTCACGCAGTTCGTCGATGGTTATCAACTCCTCCTGATAGGCATTGACCAGGCGGTCGATACTCTTGCGGACCCTGATCAGCCGGCGCCGCAGGTCGGCCTCGCGCTGCTGGTTGGGGTCGGAGGCACGGGCCGCCTCCAGTCGCCGGTCGATTTCCGCGCTGATCAGTGCAGGGTTCTCCAGCAGGCGGACCACCTCGGTCCATACGACGTCATCAAGCAGTTCCTGGCGCGCCGGACGGCTGTCGCACAGCGGCCCGTTGAGGTGGCGCCACGAATCGGATCCCAGGCAGCGGTAATAGGAGATCTTGCGGGCGCTCGTCTGGGCCGAGGTGCGGTACCACGCGTAGCCGCATTTGCCGCAGGAGACCAGTCCCTGGACCACGCTGAGTGTCTTGGTGCGACGTGGCGCGTGGATCTTGTTTCTCTCCAGCCGCTCTTCGGCCAGGGCGAAGGTCTCCTCGCTGACGATCGCCGGCACCGGGATCTCGATCCACTCCTCACGCGGTTTCTCGTGACTGCCGGTAGTGGCGCTGGCGAAGCCTCCGCTCAGGCGTACAGGACGTGTCACGCTTTTTCGAGGCATCTGGCGGGTCTTGCCGAAACAGGCCGTCCCCTTGTAGGCGGGGTTGCGGAGAATCGCCCACACGGTCGAGCGTTCCCAGCGCGAACGCCCCGTGGCCGTAAGGACCTCGCGCTCCTTGAGAT
The DNA here is from genome assembly GCA_965204505.1 of uncultured Binatia bacterium (SeqCode). GTDB lineage: Bacteria > Desulfobacterota > Binatia > UBA9968 > JAJDTQ01 > JAJDTQ01. Next base: position 2,374,525 of record CBDBFB010000002.1, on the reverse strand, counting down.
TGCGCGTGATCGCGCCGATGCTCATGTGGTCGCAAGTGTAGCAGCGGTAGACCTCGCGAACCACCGAAGCCTGCGGTTCGATGATTTCGTAGAACGCATCGCTGTCCGGGGTCTTCTTGTGGTAGCGGTAGCCATAGGGCGCGCCGCTGAGGACGGCGACTTCGCCGCGTCGCGCCCGATGACGCTTGCCGCGCCGGGAACGCTCCAGAATCTGGGCGCGTTCATATTCCGCGATCATGCCCTGGAACTGCACGAGGAGGTGGTCCTCGGGGGTTTCCATCGACGGAGCGTTCACAAACACGGTCTCGACGCCCTGGCGCGCCAGCTCCTCGATAATCACAACCTGATAGGCATAGCGCCGGCTCAAGCGGTCCGGGGCATGCACCACCACCGTGTCGATGCGCCCTTCCGCGGCGAGGTCCCGGACCCGCTCGAGTCCCGGGCGTTCGAGAACGGCGCCGCTGTAGCCGTCGTCCTCGATGATCATGTCGGGCGCGACGCGGTACCCGTGACACTCGGCGTAGGCTACCAGGGCTTCGGTCTGGCTGGCGATCGTGTGGCTATCTCTCTGCTGCTCGCCCGAGACCCGCGCGTACAGGGCTGCGATCCTCATGTTCGTCTCCTATATCGTGCGCCCGGGCCGGGATCTTGTGAGCCTGATCCGGCACCAGGATCGCGTAGACGTTCTGGAGCTTGGCGTCGAGCAGACGATCAAAGGCATAAGCGAGTTGAACGGAGGGCCGGGAGCCCGCGCGACGTTCAGCCATGCCCACCCGCATGCGAGAAGAAGCGCCTCAGAGCCCGGGTGACGATCTCCGCGATGGAGCGGCCGCTGCTCCTGGCATGCGCCCGCAGCGTCGCCGCCAGTGTGCCCGGAATCTTGATAGTGATGGGGGTCAGCGCTTCGCCCGGCTCGGACGGCTGGCTCATGGCGCGGGCGTCCTGGATGTAACGATACGACTGGCGCTGCGACAGCCCGAAGCGTTGCGACAGGCGCAACACGGCTTCGCTCGCGGAGACGCCTTGGGCGAGGAGTGTGTAGGCGGCGTTGAGCCGCTCGACCTTTTGGGCTCGTGTCGACCGAACCATTTGTCATAAGAGTATTACCCTTTGCGGCGTAAATCAACTAAGGGACGGTCCCGCCATTGCACAATCTCACGTTCAAAGCGGAAGTTACCTTTTGCGTTCAGGGCGTCATCACCCCGCCCTGGGGAGTGCCAGCAACCGGTTTGTGCACGGTGCCCTCTTCGAGCACCCCTGCCTTCAGCCATTTGTCGATCATGCGCCTTACGACGCCGTCCTTGATCCGCAGGTCGAGGAAGGTCCTCAGGTGGCCGTGCGGGATCGAGTCGAAGTACGATCTCAGATCCGCGTCGATCACCCACCGTTGGCGCTGCTCCATGATGCCCTTTCGCAGTGCGTTCAGGGCATCGTGGGCCGACCGCCCGGGCCGGAAGCCGTACGAGCACGGCACAAAGTCCGTCTCGTAGACCGGTTCCAGCAGCATCAGGATGGCCCGTTGCGCCACCTTGTCTTCCAGCGTCGGTATGCCCAGAGGCCGTTTCGTGCCGTCCGCCTTGGGGATGTAGCGCCGGCGCACCGGCGGCGCAAAGTAACGGCCCGACTTGATCCGGTCCAGCAGGCCGTCAAGGTTGGCCTCAAGGTCCTTCTCGTAGTCCGCAGCCGTCACGCCGTCGATGCCCGTCGCCCCATCCTTTCGCGTCCGCCGGTAGGCTTCGCGCATCCACTCGCCGTCGATCAGGTGGTGCAGGGACGTGAACACCCGCTCCGGATGCTCCCTCGCCTGTTCGGCTATCCACTGCTGTTTCGTGTACGTGTTGGTGGAACTCAGGGTTTCCTCCAGCGTTTCCCATCAGTGGGTCTGTTCAGATGGCGCCCCGCTTCCCTCCAGCGGGTCCCGACGGCCACGGTTCCCCGCCTTCCACGGTACTATCAAGGCGCTACGACTTCCTGCCCCTGCATGTCCTTCGGCTCATTGTTTTCGCCAGCCGGCTCCGCGGGCTGTTGCCTGCCGGGGTTCGTGTCCGCCCGAGGGCGCTCCCGCCGCCGCGCAGGCGCCGGCAACGGACCGGGGTCTGGATTTCACGCTGGCCATCCCTCTCCAGCTTCTTTGCCCACGGGCAAGGGCAGGACCTCCCAGGTTCCCTGGCGATCCGTCCCGTGACTCTGCGCCGGTCCACGACCCCGGACGACCCGTTGCGCCTCGCCAGTCACGGCGCTTCCGGTACTGCCCCCACCCGCTTAACAATGAAGGCGTCATCGGTTTACCCATTTCGAGGCTTTTTTTCCGCCGCTTCGTCACCTGCTGTCTACGCTTCGCGACGGGCGTTGCCGCTCGCCGCGCAAGACTCGCTTCCGGCTGGCGGGCTGCGCCTTTACCGGACGGGAGTCGAACCCGCTGGATCGCTTCGAAAGGTTTCAGCTCATGGCATCCTCCTCTCCAGGGCTTCACCTGGCGCAATAGGCGTAGGGCTCGGCCCCGTTCAACTTGGCGGTCTTGATGAGCGAGGCGATGCGGCCCCAGGCAGTGGCGCCTTCGTCATGACCCGGGAACAGGGCGTTCTTTCTCGTGAGGGCCTGGGGGCGCGGATCTCCGCCTCGATGGCGTAGAACTCCACGATCCGCGGCAAGCCCTCGGCCGCCACCTTCGAGTCGGTGCTCTCGAAGACCTCGTGAACCTTGCGCCGGGCGTGCATCCAGATACGCCAGCCGCACCTGCCGGTCCGGGCCGGCAAGCCGGTTGTAGCCGCCGTAGCCGTCCACCTGCAGGATGCCCTTGAACCCCTTGAGGAAGGTCTCCGCGTGCTCGCCGCCGCGGCATGGAAGCACACCACCCCGGGCGGGTCCGGGCCGCCCCAACCGCGGTCGTCCCGGGCCAGCGCCCACAGCCACCCGGTCTTGGTCCTGCCCCGTCCGGGATCGAGCACCGGAGCCCGGGTCTCGTCCATGAACAGCTTCCCCGACTGTCTCAGGCGCCAAGCCAGCCGGTCCACCACCGGCTTGAGGTGGAACGCCGCCTTGCCCACCCACCCGGCCAGCGTCGAGCGGTGAAGATCGAGACCCGAGCGGGCGTAGATCTGCGCCTGGCGGTAGAGCGGGCATCGAGTCGCGCGGGGGAATCTCACCCCCAACGCGCTCCCGGAACCGTACGTGAGCCTCTCGACTCATACGGCTCCCAGCGTCCGGCCCTTCCCGTACAACAGGGGCCAATGGGCGAACCGCCACGGCTCCGCTTTCACGATTCTGGCTAGCCGGAGACGAGCCTGACGCGGTCGTCGTCGGAAGCGTTCGAACTTCCTCGTTGCCCATCGATGCAAGTGGGCGTCTATCAGGCGAAGCGTCGGATAGAGGGCCGACTTGTAGAACGCACCGAAGTAGCCGATCCACCCTGCAATTTCGCGAAGAAACATGCGGGCAAGATCGAGCAGCCCCTTGTCGCTACGCCGTCGCAAGCCCCATTGCCGCACGCGGCGGCGAAACGCCCTGAGCGCGGTCGGGCTGGCAGCCGGAAGGAACGAGACCCCGAACAACCCTCCGCGCCACGCCGCAAGCCTTGGCTGGAAACGATAGCCGAGGAAGTCGAACGCGACCGTCGGGTGGTCCCCCTTGCGGTTGGTGTCTTTGCAATAGACCACCGTGGTCTTCTGCGGGCGCATCTCCAGGCCGCACTCGGCCAGACGGTCGGCAACCCGCCGCCAGAGGGTCTTTGCCCCTTCCTCTACAACCAGCCGAACATACGCCGGCACTGGCCGCGCCCCCGCCCGCTCCACCTCCACGGCACGCCCCGCAACCCGAATCCAGCGGCGAAGGCTCTCCCCGCACACCCCGTGACGCCGAGCCACCGCCGCCACCGATGCCCCCGGCCGGCAGCACTCCGCAACCATCTCCGCCCTCTCTTCCTTCGACGCCCGGCGCCTTCCCCCGCCAAGCCACATCCACTCCATCGCCGACATCCTCCCGTACCTCCCCCACACCTGCCTCTCCCACCAATCGCTTCCCGCTCCCCGTGATTCCAGGTCCGTCATCGCTTCCCTCCCGCCAAATACCCCTATCAAAACTCACTTCCCCGCTCGGCGAAAGGTGGTTTTTTCGCTTCGGGCACGAAAGTAACACTTAAATAGATAATTGGGGCACACTGATGGCACACAAAATATGGATGGATATGGTATGGGGATTTTTGACTTTGGGATTGTCACAAACGCGCGGGACTGCGCTCCGGCGCGCCCGCCGGCGGCGGACAAAGACGGGAGGTTCGAAATGCCCTTGACATTTACGGCACTGTCTCATAATCGCCCAGCGGCCCAGCGGCCCAGCGGCCCAGCGGCCCAGCGGCCCAGCGGCCCAGCGGCCCAGCGGCCCAGCGGCCCAGCGGCCCAGCGGCCCAGCGGGCAGCGACATGAGGTGCGCCCGGCGGGAGGCCGGCCCGCCTGAACCGGCCGCCGCCCCTCGATGGGGCGTCCGCAAGCTCCTCTCCCCTTCATCCGGACTGACCGGCGGCCGCCTGGCCGCTCCGGCGGTCTCGCGCCGGGGCGCGTCCCCGTGGCGCCGCCCCGCCGTCCTCCCCGTCCTCGCGCTGCTGCTCGGCGCGCTCGGCCTGTTCGCGGCCGCGCCGGCCCAGGCGCAGAATACCGTCACCATCTGGTCCGCCATGCTGGATGTGCAGAACTACGACTACACACGGGCTCATTTCGGTCACATTGTCGGTCGCGGTTGCACGGAGCCGAGATTCGTCTCAACAACCTATCGCTGCCGGGGTGCGCTGACGGACGACAGCTTCAGCTATGGCGGCCAGACCTACCGGGTCGCGGTTCTCCAGCATACGAACTATCTCTTCTCGGGTACTCGACGAAACCAGATCGACATCGCGTTGGATCGGAACATCCCCGCTGCCATCGCGCAGCGCGCGACGCTGGTTGTCGGCAGCACGCGCTGGCCGCTGGCGGACGGCGCTGTGGGCGGTTTCTCCGTCTACCGGAATGGCGTCGAAGACGCCTCTTTAGGCGCAAACGGCTACTCTTGGTTGGGCGCGCTGCCCGCGTCGGGCCGGGTTCGCGTGAGTCTGGAGATGCCCGCCCCCGGTGTGCCCTACGCCAATCCTCCGGGCTGGCCGGGGGCCGTCGGCGCCGTCTGGAGCTCGACGCTGACAGTCGATGAGGACGCCGGGCGTCTCGGCTGCGACGCCGGTCGGGCTACCCAAACCGACTGCTCCGTGGCGCTCACGGACGATGATTTCGAGTACAACGGTGTGACCTATCGAGTCCGGAGTATCAATTACTTTTCTGCCCATAATCTTGTGCGTATCACCCTCAATCCGAACCCGGCACAACAGGTGCGCCTTGCCGGGCTGGAGTTGCATCTCGGCCCTACGCGGGTAACCTTTGGTACAGATGTTGCGACCCACGGCCGATGGGCCAGCGTCAACCCGCAATGGAGCGACGGCCAGCAGGTCGGGGTGAGGCTGACGGCGCCGGGCGCGACGGTCAAACCTCCGACCCTGAGCGCGAGCGGCGCGCCGCGCGAGGGCGGCGGGCCGGTCACGGTGACGGTCACGCTGCCCGAGCCGGCGCTTGACGGCGGCGTGAATGTGACCGTCAACCTCGGCGGCACGGCGACCTGGGGGGAGGACTACCGCACGCCGGTACCGGCCGGTCCGGAATATGACGATTACAGGCGGCCGGTGCAGAACGAGGGCAAAGGCTGGTTCGGAAGGACGTCTTCCGAGACCGTCCAGGCCGCGAACCTGCTGCACATCCCTTCGGGGAGCCGGAGCGCGAGCTTCGAGATTCACGTCGTCGACGACCCGCACGAGGACTCCGGCGAGACGATCGACATCGGCGTCAGGGCGGACCATGCGGGCATTCAGTACACCGGCAGGCAAGTAGAGAACTGCCCGACGTGCAGCAGGCGGACAAGCCTGCTGACCTACCAGGGCGCTGCCGAGCTCACCCTGACGATTACGAACCACGAGGACGCGGAGACGGAGGCGGCGCGGCTTGCGGCGGAGGCGGCCGCGGAAGCGGAGAGGCAGCGGCTGGCGGCGGCGCGCGCGGCGGCGGGCGGTCCGCTGAGCGGTCTTGCGCTCTCGGCCAACTCGCAGGCGGTGGCGCTGGTCCCGGCCTTCTCGCCGAATGTGCTGTCGTACCGGGCGGAGGTCCCGTCGGGGACGGCGGGCGTGACGCTGGCGCCGCACTGGGGCGCGGAGGCCGCGCTGGGCGGCTCGCCGAGCGTGGTTTTGGTTTCGCAAGGGCCAGCGGCGATGCTGGCGCAGGCGCAGGTCCATGCCTCCGGCACGGCGGCGGCGCTGGCGCTGTCGCCGTCCGGCCCGACCGGGCTGGAGGTGACGGTGATCGAGCCGGACGGTTCGGGGAAGCCGTTCCACGGGACGACCACGACGTACCGCATCGAGGTGGCCGGGGCGGCGGCGCCGCAGACGGCGGCGGCGGGCGGGCCGCTGAGCGGTCTTGCGCTCACGGCGGGCTCGGAGGCGGTGGCGCTGGTCCCGGCCTTCTCGCCGGGGGTGACGTCCTACCGGGCGGAGGTCCCGGCGGGGACCCGTGAGGTGTCGCTGGAACCGTCGTGGGGCGCGGCGGCCGCGCCGACCGTGTGGGCGCGCTCGCGCCGGCCGGCGCCGCATCTGACGCTTCTGTCGCGGCAGCGGGTCCATGGCTCCGGCACGGCGGCGGCGCTGCCGCTGTCGCCGGACGGCCCGACCAGGCTGGAGGTGACGGTGCTCCAACCGGGGTTGACGACCACGGACTACCGCATCGAGGTGACCGAGGCGCAGGTGCGCGAGGAGCCGCCGCCGCAGACGGCGGAGACGCCCGAGGAACAGACCCCGCCGGAAGAAGAGGCCCAGACCGTGGCGGTAGAGTTCGGCAAGGTCCCGGAGGAGCATGACGGGCGGACGGCGTTCGCGCTGGACGTGCAGTCGGGCTCGAAGCCCGCCCCGGAGGCGTTCAAGGTGACGGCCGGGAAGGTCAAGGGCGTGGAGCCGCTGGACCCGGTGCTGTGGCGGGTCCGCGTCAAGCCGGAGTCCTGGAAGGACGTGAAGATAGCGCTCGGCGCGGCGTCGGCGAAGGTCCGGGGTCCGGCGCGCATCCGGGTCGCGGCCGCGCGGGCGAAGGAGGGCAAGGACGCCTCGCTGGACTTCGCGGTGACGCTGAGCCGCGCGGCGTCGGGGCCGGTGTCGGTGGACTATGCAACCGAGAACGGCACGGCCACGGCGGGCGAGGACTACACGGCCGCGTCGGGCACGCTCGTCTTCGCGGCGGGCGAGACGGAGAAGACGGTCTCGGTGCCGCTGCTCGACGACGCGCATGACGAGGGCAAGGAGACGTTCACGCTGAAGCTCTCGAACCCGCAGGGGGCGTATCTGCGCGCGATGCACCGCGAGGCGAAGGGGGTCATCAGGAACGAGGACCCGCTGCAGCGGGACTGGCTGGCGCGCTTCGGTCGCGCGGCCGCGGCGGACGCGGTGGCGGCGGTGACGGCGCGGCTGGAGACGCCGCGGAGCGCGGGCTCGCACCTGACGGTGGGCGGCCAGCGCCTGTCGCTCGGGGGCCGGGCGCTGGCGGAGGCGCTGACGGGGTTCGCGCGCCGCTACGGCGCTCAGGCCCCGGCGGACGGCCTGCATGAGCGGCGCGGGCGGCCGGTGACGGGGCGCGAGCTCTTGATGGGCACTTCGTTCCGCGCGGTGCTTGGCGGCGCGGGCTCGCGGTTCACGGGCTGGGGGTCGGGGGCGTCGGTGTCGCGGTTCACGAGCGCGGGTCCGGGGCTTTCGCTGAGCGGCGAGGCGGCCACCGGGGCGGCGGGCATGGACTACGAGCGGGGCCGGCTGCTGACCGGGCTGGCGATGACCCACAGCCTGGGCAAGGGCGCGGCGCAGGGCTCGGGCCGGAGCTACGCGATGGGGAGTTCGGTCACGACGGTGCTTCCCTACGCGCGCTTCGAGTTCTCGGAGCGGGTGTCGGCCTGGAGCCTTGCGGGGACGGGGTCGGGACGGCTGACGCTGGACCTGGACGGCGACGCGGCTGCGCGCCACGGCGCGGACCTGTCGATGACGCTTGCGGCGGCGGGGGTGCGGGGCGAGGTGGTGAGGGCTGCCGGGGCGGGCGGGTTCTCGCTGGCGCTCAAGGCGGACGCGTACTGGGTGCGGACGGAGTCGGAGCGGGTGTCCGTGCCCGGGGTGGGGAACCTGGCGGCGGCGCGGGCGGACGCGAGCCGGCTCCGGGCGGTGCTGGACGGCTCGCGGGCGTTCACGCTCGGGGGCGGCGGGACGCTGACGCCATCGGTGGAGCTCGGGGTGCGTCACGACGGGGGCGAGGGGGGCAGCGGCACGGGCATGGAGGTCGGCGCCGGAGTGGGCTGGGCGGACCCGTCGCGGGGCCTTGACGTGGCGTTGCGGGTGCACGGGCTTGCGGCCCATGCCGGGGAGGGCCACCGGGAATGGGGCGTGTCGGGGTGGCTGAGGGTTGTGCCGGGGGCGGCGGGACGGGGCCTGTCGATGTCGCTCACGCCGTCCTGGGGCGCGGCCCCGGGGGGCTCGGAGCGGCTGTGGAGGATGCCGGAGGCTTCGAGGCTGGCTGCAAACGACAATGCGGCTCCATCCGGGCGGCTGGACGCGGAGGTGGGCTACGGCATGGCGGTGTTGGGCGGGCGCTTCACCGGGACGCCGAACCTCGGGTTCGGGGTGTCGGACACGGCGCGGGAGTACCGCATGGGCTGGCGGCTCGCCTCGGTGGCGTCAGGCTTCGAGCTCAGTCTCGACGCCACGCGCCGGGAGACGGCCGACGGTGGCGGGCCGCCCGAGCACGGGGTGATGCTGGGCGGAACCGTTCGCTGGTAGGGAGCGCAGCGGCTCCGCCCGGCCCCGTCGCGGACCGCGCGCACGGCGCGCCGCATCAGCCGGCGGCGCTGTTCCGTGGAATGTCTTGCGGGGGCGGCGACACCCGTCAATGCGCCTGTAAACAAAGGAATTGAGCCATGAACGGACTTGACAACGGCGGGGAGTTGCGCATGATCGTGCCGGAAGCCGGAAGCCGGAAGCCGGAAGCCGGAAGCCGGAAGCCGGAAGCCGGAAGCCGGAAGCCGGAAGCCGGAAGCCGGAAGCCGGAAGCCGGAACTTCATTAGCGGGCCGTGGGCCTGACCCCATGGCCCCGTTCGCAAGCCGGGAGCGCCGCTCCCTGCTCCTCCCCGTCCTCGCGCTGCTGCTCGGGATGTTCTCCCCGTTCGCCGCCGCGCCCGCCTCCGCCGCCGCGCTGGTGAGCACCGTCGGGCAGACCGCGGCCGCCGGCGGGGGCCGGGTTTGGGCGAACCGGTGGCACGCCCAGGCGTTCACCACCGGGAGCAACGCGGCCGGCTACACGCTGACCAGCATCGAGGCGCGCACCAACCAGTCCGAGGACGCGCCCAACGAGCTCCGGGCGCAGCTTTGGTCGGACGTCACCGGCAACCCGGGCGTGAAGCTCGCCGACCTGACGGTGCCGGCCACCATCACGGCAAGCGGCACCACCCCCGCCAACATCGTCTTCGCGGCGCCGGCGGGCACCCGGCTCGCGGCGAACACTACTTACTACTTCGTCATCGGCGGCGCCGCGAGCCGGTCCCCCGCCACCAACAAGCAATTCCAGATCCTGAACACGGCCAGCGACAGCGAGGACAGCGGCGCCGCGGCCGGCTGGAGCGTCGACAACACGAGCCGTTTCGGCACGGGCAACAACGGCAACCCCCCGAGCGGCTGGTCGTCCTTTGATCAGACCCGGATGTTCCGCGTCAACGGCTCGGCCAGGGGGGCCGCGCTGTCCACCAACGCGAGCCTGAGCGGTCTGACGGTGAAGAGCGCGGCGAGCGCGTCGGGGTCGTTCTCGGCGCTCGCGCTGAGCCCGGCGACCTTCGCCAAGGCGACCCTCGCCTACACCGCCTCGGTGGCCAACAGCATCACCCACGTCAAGCTGACGCCCACGGTGGAGGCCACCGGCAAAGCCACGGTCAAGGTCGGCAAGGGCACGAGTCTGACGGCGGTGGGCAGCGGCTCGGAGAGCTCGGCGATCGCGCTCTCGGTGGGCGCCAACGCCCTCAAGGTCGAGGTCACCGCCGAGGACGGCACGACGAAGCGGACCTACACCGTCACGGTGACGCGGGCGTCGTCGACCACCACGACCCCGCAGGTGAGCTTCGCCTCGTCCACCTACAGCGTGAACGAGGGCGCCAGCGTCACGCTGACGGTGAACATCTCGCCGCAACTGGCCACGGCCAGCAGGGTTGCCGTCCTGGCGACGACCCCGAGCTCGGCCAACCCTCCCGAGGACTACACCTTCGGCGGGCTGACCGGGCGCGCGGGCTCGCGGATGCTGGCGCTGCCGGCCAACGCCACGACCGCGACCTTCACGCTGTCCGCGGTGGCGGACGGGACGACGGAGGGCGCCGAGACCGCGACCTGGTTCCTGCAGAAAGTCACCGGCGAGCCCTACACGGTGGTCCGCGCGAGCGAGAAGGCGACGATAACCATCGCCGACACCTCCACCGCCGCGCCCGCCTCCGCCAACGCGCTGGTGAGCAATCTCGGGCAGACCACGTTCACCACCACCCTCGCGATCGGCAGCAATCCGGTCGCCCAGAAGTTCACGACCGGAAGCGCCACCGCCGGCTACACGCTGGCGAGCCTCGAGATCGACTTCGCCGCCGCGGTGGGCACGCCGGCGAACCTGCGGGCGGAGCTGTGGTCGGCGACCAGCGGCGGCGCTCCGGACCAGAAGCTCGCGGGCCTCACGGTCCCGTCGACGGTCGGGGCGGGCGCGGCCGCCTTTGCCGCGCCGTCGAACACGTCGCTCGACGCGAGCACCTCGTATTTCGTGGTCGTCTACAGCAGCGGCGCCACCACCGGGTCGCTGCGGACCACGAGGACCAACAACGAGGATACGGGGAGCGCATCGGGCTGGAGCATCGGGGACACGCGCCACGGCCGTTCCGGCACTTCCTGGAGAACCAATACGATCGAGTTGAAGATCCGCGTCAACGGCGCGGTCAAGGGGGCCACCCAATCCACCAACGCGAACCTGAGCGCCCTGACGGCGAAGAGCGCGACGAGCGCGACGGGCACGTTCTCGGCGCTCGCGCTGAGCCCGTCGACCTTCTCGGCGTCCACCCTCGCCTACACCGCCTCGGTGGCGAACAGCATCACCCATGTGAAGCTGACGCCGACCAAGGCGCACAGCGGCGCTTCCATCAAGGTCGGCAAGGGGACGAGCCTCTCGGCGGTGACCAGCGGCTCGGCAAGCGACGCCATCGCCCTTTCCGTGGGCGCCAACGCCATCAAGGTCGAGGTCACGGCGCAGGACGGCGCCACGAAGCGGACCTACACCGTGACGGTGACGCGGGCGGCCTCGGGCACGACCCCGCCCGCCTCGACCCCCACGGTCTCGCTCTCGGCCGAGAACGACAACCCGGTGGTGGCGGAGGGCTCGGCGGTGACCATCGTGGCGACGCTGTCCGCGGCGCTCGGCAGCGACGTGACCATCCCGGTGACGGTGACGCGGGGCTCGGCGGAGGCCGGCGACATCGGCACGCTGACCAGCATCACCGTCGCCCAGGGGTTCACCGTGGGCGGCGCCGACATCACCACGGCGCAGGACACCGACGCCGACCACGAGACCTTCACGGTCTCTCTGGGCACGCCGCTGCCCTCGTCGGTGTCGGCGGGCACGCCCAACTCGGTGACGGTGACCGTCCAGGACGACGAGGCGACCCGGGACAGCCTGGTCGGGCTGTCGCTGACGGTGGGCGGCAGCGCGGTCACGCTGAGCCCGGCCTTCAAGACGAGCACGACGAGCTACACCGGGACCGTGGCGGTCTCGGCCACCAGCGCCTCGGTCACCCCCACCTGGATCGAGGGCCACAATGTCGAGACGACGGTCGCCTCGGCGACGCCGGACTTCGACAGCATCCTGACCCAGCAGGGGTCCGCGCTCGCCTCCTCGGGCACGTCGAAGACGGTGACCCTGGCCGCGAGCGGGGCGACCTGGGTGTCGGTGACCGTCTCCGACGACACCGCGGAGACCAGCACCACCTACCGGGTGGTGCTCAACAAGCTCGCGGCGCCGTCGGCGGCGCCGACGGGCCTCGGCGTGACGGGGGGCGACGGGAAGCTGGACCTGTCGTGGACGGCGCCGTCGGGGACGGTGAGCGGCTACACGGTGCAGTACCGTAAGCGTAACGAACACCCCATCTTCCTAACCCCGAGTATGAGGGGGTAGGCTGGCCCTCCAACCAGAGGAAGGAGGGCAAGGCAATGGATGATGTCGAACGGGGTGTCGAGGAGGAGCTGGACCGGGAGGCGGCGGCGGGCGGGGATACGGAGGTTGTCCGGCCGCCGGCGACGGCTGGGGATCGGCGATGGACGGACGAAGAGAAGGCGCAGGTGGTCCGGGAGTGCTGCTGGCCCGGGGTGAAGGTGGGGGAAGTGGCGCAGCGCCACGGGTTGTCGGTCAGTCAGGTGAGCGCATGGCGAAAGCTGGCACAGCGGGGCAGGCTGACGCCGCCGGGTTCGGGGGCGACGGGAACCTTGGCTGAGGCGCAGGCGGAGCGGAGCCAGGCAGGGATCAAGGCCGGGGTGGCGGCGCCCGGGAGCGGTCCTGCCTTCGCCGAGCTGGAGGTGGTGGAGGAGCCAACGGCGGTGGGTTCGGTGTCGATCGAGGCTCGGGGAGTGACGGTACGGCTTGAGGGGGCCATCGGCGCGGTGCGGATCGCCGAGATAGCCTCGGCGCTGCGGGGTCTGCGATGACAGCTCCGGGGTCGGGGACGCGGGTGGTGGTGGCGACGATGCCTGTGGACTTCCGCAAGGGTCATGACGGGTTGGCGGCGGTGGTGGAGCAGGAGTTGGGACTGGACCCGTACAGCGGGGTGGCGGTGGTGTTCCGGCCGCGGCGGCTGGACCGGGTGAAGGTGCTGTGGTGGGACGGGACGGGGCTGGTGTTGGCGTCGAAGCGTCTGGAGCAGGGGCGGTTTGCGTGGCCCGGGGTGCGGGACGGGGTGATGCGGCTTACGGGGGCGCAGTTCGAGGCGTTGTTCGAAGGGCTGGACTGGCGTCGGGCGTGGGCGCCGCGGGTGCGCCGGCCGCGTACGGCGGCGGGGTGAGCGGAGCATTTTTTTGTTGCTAAGTGCCTGATTTTATGGTACTATTCTTTTCATGGAGGTCAACCTCGGCAAGGCCGATCTCGCTTCCCTCCCGCCCCCCTTGCGGGCGCTGTTCGAGGGGCAGCAGGCGGCGCTTGAGGCCTCGCGCGCCGAGGTCGCTTCCCTCTCCGACCGCAACCACCATCTCGAAGACCTGAACCATCATCTTGAAGACCAGAACCGCCGCCTCGAGCACCTGGTGCGGGAGCTCAACCGGACGGTGTACGGCAAGAAGTCCGAGAAGCTCCATCCCGACCAGTTGCAACTGGCGTTCGAGGACCTCGAAGCGGCCGTGGCCGAGGCGGCGGAAGCTGCGCCGGCGCCGGCCAGGGGGACGCCTCGCCGGAAGCGTTCGGCTCCCGAGCGCAACATCGGCCATCTGCCGGCTCATCTGCCCCGGTCAGAGCGGGTGATCGAGCCCGAGAGCACGCAGTGTCCATGCGGCTGCGGCGAGATGACCCGGATCGGGGAAGACCGCACCGAGCGGCTGGACATCGTGCCGGCCCAACTCCAGGTGATCGTCACGGTGCGGCCCAAGTACGCCTGCCGGGTGTGCCAGGAAGGGGTCACCCAGGCCGAGGCGCCGGCGCACCTGATCGAGGGCGCGCTGCCGACCGAAGGGGCCATCGCCCACGTGCTGGTGTCGAAGTACGCCGACCACTCTCCGCTCTACCGCCAGTCCCGGATCTACGGTAAGCGTAACGAGCGCCCCATCTTCCTACCCCCGACTCACCGGGGGTAGGAAGATGGGGCGCTCGTTACGCTTACCAGAGGCCCTCGCTCCGGCCGGGTTATGTTGTCCCGGCCATCACCGCTTGTCGGCCTCATCCGCCAGTCTGGACGTCTCCGCCTCATTTCCCGGCACGACCGGTTATAGACGCGGTCTTTGACATTCGAGGATCATCCTGTCTGACCTCCAGACCTTCCGGACTTTCGCTGCGGTACTTTCGAGTATTGCCGCCTTCAATACGCCGGGAGCCCCGGTGCGTGCGCCTCAGTTTCTTCCGCACCGGCACTGGCCATCGGGTAGGGAGAAAACCCTTGGCAGCTCCAATTTATCCCGCAATCAGCTTCACGCGGGAACGCCCTTTTCGACGCTTGATCCGTTCACTCTCGTTGCGGCCCTGCTCGTTGCTCGCCTTCCGGGCTGATCGCACAGGAGCGGCACAGCGGCCTCCCTGTCCCCCGAGGCTTTTACGTCCGGGCTTCCAGATCGCCGGGTCGCCCCGTGCGTCTGCCGGATATGACTACGGCGCCAAACTGAGAACTGCGCCGGCGGGACTCTCACCCGCTAGTACCGCAGCTAGTCTCGCTGCGCCCTCCCCTGGGCGTTCACCCCCGACTCTCGCTGAAAGTCAACGTGCCCCAGCGGCAACGCTTACGACTGACGAGCAGACCCGCCTCAACGGCCGGGCTGGCGACGGCGCCATGAGCCGGCGCGCTTTCCTGACACGCGCCATGGCCCTGGGCGTTGCGGCAGCGGCCGGGTCCACGCTGCCCTGGAGCGCGGCGGCAGCCGCCTCGGCCGCGGACGACGACCTGTTCCTGATCGGGTTGGAGGAACACTATGCGGCTCCCGAGCTTCTGAGGCTTAACGGCATCAAGCTTCCGAATCCGAAGTTCATCGAGGTCATCACCGACGTGGCGGCCGGCCGCATCGCGGCCATGGACGAGGCGGGCATCGGCATGCAGGTCCTTTCGGCGATGACGCCGGGCGCGCAGGAGCTGCCCGGCGCCGAGGGCGTCGATTTCGCCCGCGCCATCAACACCTGGATCGCAAGGGAGGTCATCCCGGCCTACCCGGATCGTTTCCGCGCCTTCGCCGCGCTGCCGATGCGCGAGCCGCAAGCAGCCGCGGACGAGCTCGAGCGGGCCGTCCGCGATGACGGCCTGGTCGGCTGCATGACCTATGGAGCCATCGGCGGCAGGTTCCTCGACGACGCCGCCTTCGAGCCCGTGCTGGCCCGGGCCGAAGCGCTCGGAGCGCCCGTCTACATCCACCCGGCTTCTCCGTCGCCGGAGATCATGGACCTCTACTACTCGGGGCTGGGGGACGCCTGGGTCAGCAAGATCCTCGGCGGTCCGGGCTACGGCTGGCACCAGGAAGTGGCCCTGCAATGCCTGCGGATGATCGTCAGCGGGGTTTTCGACAAGTTCCCCGACCTCCAGGTCATCGTCGGCCACATGGGCGAAGGGCTTCCCTTCTACTACTGGCGGTTCGGAGGCGATCTGGCCAAGGCCACGAAAAGAAGGCTGAAAAAACCCGTCCAGCAGTATCTCCACGACAACTTCTGGATGACCACCAGCGCGTTCTTCCGCGGGGAACTGTTGACGCTGCTCCTGTCCGTGATGGGCGAGGACCGCGTGATGTTCGCGGTCGACTATCCGTTCGCCGGGAACAAGGCCGGCGCGGACTGGCTTCGTTCGCTGAACCTCCCGCAGCCCACGAAGGAAAAGATCGCGCACGGGAACGCCAGGAAGCTCCTCGGCCTGGGTCCGGGCTGATGGGACCCTCGCGCCCCGGCGCGACCAGCAGTCGGAAATGCTGATGAAGGCCACATGCTCCGGCGGGCCTGTCTGTTCCAGAATTTCCCACCGGCTCCCCCACGCCCAGGCGACTGCCGCCCACACTTCAGCAGCGGTGAGTGAAAGGTTTGCGGAAATACGAACCCAAGGTTTCATCTCTCGACCCTACGATATTCCCCGGCGGCGCCCGCATCACTGAAGGCGCCGGAGGGGCGGC
Organism: uncultured Binatia bacterium (SeqCode); assembly: GCA_965204505.1. GTDB lineage: Bacteria > Desulfobacterota > Binatia > UBA9968 > JAJDTQ01 > JAJDTQ01. The sequence goes on along the minus strand of CBDBFB010000002.1, from coordinate 2,358,590 downwards.
GTTACAGCGAACCTCACGCCCGCCGCATCTCATCCTGCCTGCATGCGAGCCTGCGCCACTGCCTCGTCCGACCCAACAAGATCATCGATGCGGTCAGCTATCCGTTGCGCGGGCTCCCGAAGCTGCTCCACCGTCCAGTCCGCGGCGTACCCCTCCGTCACGTCGCCGGGCCGCGCGTGGTTCACCAGCCGCTTCGTCAACGACCGTGGCAGCATCAGTTCCCGCTCCGCCACCGTGATGAAGGAGTTGCGCAGCGCGTGAAACCAGAACTTGGCGCCGCCCGCCCGCCCGATGGCCTCGTAGTACGCCTGAAGCTCCTCCACGTGCCCCGACTCGCTTGACCGCGACGGGAACGCCCAGCCGTGAAGCTTCTCGGGCATCGCGTTGACCTCCGTCCGCCGCCGCGCCAGAATCTCCCCGAGTTGGCGCGTCACCGGCAGCTCCAGCGGTACTCCGGTCTTCGTCTCCTCCACCCGGAAGAGCCCCTTGTCCAGGTCCACCCGCTCCCACCGAAGCGCCAGGATCTCTCCCCGCCGCATCCCCGTGTAGAGCCCGAACAGGAACGCGTCCCGGCGCACCGGGTTCCCCACCACTGCCTCTATCCCCTTGCGCCAGCACGGCAGCACCTCCGCCGGTGACGATATCCGCTTCCTCGTCTTCCGGTGGTAGCGTCCCCCGCCCGCAAGCCATTGATCCACGGGGTTCCGAAGACCCTCAAAGTCCACGCACGGCCGCCGGTACACCGAGCGCAGGAACGACAGACACTGGTTGGCGGGCATCTCCCCGTGCCGCTCCGTGAGAAGCCGGAAGCGGCCCTCCACGTCCCGGCGAGTGATGGAATCGAGGGGGCGGGAGAGCCAGTCGCCGAGATACAGCTCCGCATACCGCCGATAGCCCCGCTCCGTGCTCTCGGCCCAGCCGTGGCCGGCCTTCATGTAGTCCTCGCACGCCTCTCCGAGCCTCGGCAGCCCCCGCGCCTCGGCACGCTCTCCCGCGGGGTCCTCGCCCGAGGCTGCGCGCCCCAGAAGCTCCTGCGCCCGCCGCCTTGCCTGGTCCGGAGTCATCCGCCCGGCGCGGCCCACCACCACCCGCTTGTTGGGCGCCTTGCGCCCGCCGTCGCCGGCGCGGTAGTTTACAAGGTAAGCCTTTGCGCCCGAGGGATGCACGCGCACACCGAAGCCCACAAGCTTGTCGTCCCAGGCGATCCAGGGCTTGTCTTCGGGATCGAGAGAATCTACGGTCCTCTTGGTCAGGGTGAGCTTGACCCTGGCGGTGTTCTTTGCGGAGACGTGTCGTGTTTCCATCGGGGCATCATGCCAACAGTCAACCCGAAAGTCAACACAAGAGAAGAAAACGAGGCGCACTGGAGCACACCGCCGGCTTGCTTTGGCAGTATGTTTTTCATCGTGAAACCGATGAGTTATGTGACTATTGGCGATGACAACGCATGCTAGCGTGTCGGTGTCAAACTAGAGACAGGCGGGTTTGAAACCCGCCCCTACGTCCCCGGGCACACCCTCGGACTCCGCCCCCGACGGCTCAAACGGGCCAGCCGTGCTCGGACACGTCGACCCGGTTCTCTTCGGGATCGGTGATCCAGCTTTCCGCGATGGCGCCGTAGGTGTTGGCGTTGGCGGTCTTCTTCACGGACTCCTCGACGGCCTTGACGCTGTCCACCACGAAGCCGAAGTGATGGATGCCGTAGGGAAGGTTCGGGCTGCTGATGAGCGCCACGTCCACGAAGCCGTCGGAAAGGTAGATGGTGCCGTTGGGGCCGCGCGACTTCTCCTCCAGCCCGAAGTGTTCCTTGTAGTAGTCCGCCATCGTCTCGCGGTCATGGGTGTTGATGGCGATGTGTCGTATCCTGGGCCTTGCCATTCTGCTTCTCCTTTTGCCGGAACCGGGCAGCGGCTCGGTCGCTCCCTTCAGTTTCCTACGATGTCGTTGAGCTTGGCCTTGACCGCCGGCGACGTGGCCAGCACGGTATTCACCTGGGCCGCGATGTCCGGCCCGGACACATAGCGGATGGCCATCCTGGTCTTCTTGGCAAGGGCCAGGAACTCCGGATCCTCGATGGTTGCCTTGAACGCCTTGCGCAGAGCCTCGACCCGGTCCGCGGGGGTTTTCGGCGGCGCCGCGAACGACCGGAAGAAGCGGTACTGGGCCATCCACGCGTTGAAGGTCGCCAGGTCCTCCGGCTTCTTGATGAAGTCGGTGTACTTGGGCAGGCCCTTCACCTCGGGATCATCGGATTCACCCTGCAGCAGCACCGGGATCAGGCGGTCGTCGCCCTTGGCATCCAGCATGGCCCTGGCGGTGATCTTCATCGACACCCACTGCCAGCACGCTCCGTCCGCCTCGCGCCGCTCCATGGCCGCGCGAATGCCGGCGGTGCCCCGGTATCCCGGGACCATCTTGACGTTGGCGCCCAGGAACTGCTTGAGGATCCTCGGCTGCTCCCGGGTGCTGCTGCCCGCCGCCGCCATGTTCAGGGTCTTCTTCGACTTGACGAGGTCCTGGAGGGTCCTGACCCCGGAGAAACCCATGAACGCGCAGGCGGGCATGCCCACGCTCGGCGCGCCGATCCACTCGAACTTGCCCGCGTCGAACTTGATCCCCTCCACGTTCATGGCCTGCTCCATGACCATGCCGCTGATAAGCATGGCGAAGGTCAAGCCGTCGGGCTTCGCGACGTTGTACAGGTAGTTGGCCGCGATCTTGCTCCCCGCCCCCGGCATGTTCTGGACGATGATGTTCGGTTTCCCGGGCAGGTGCTTCACCATATGGCGCGCGATGGCCCGGGCATAGGTGTCGTATCCGCCTCCCGGCGATGTGCCCACGATCATGCGCAGGCTCTTGTCCTTGTAATCCGCGGCCGCGTGGACGGTCGCAACCGCCGGACACAGGACGGCCGCCACCATGGCACCAACCAATAGTCTCGTCTTTCTCATGAGTGTCCCCCGTGCGTGCGGACGCAGAGTCTGGCCTGTTCAGCGGAAGGCGACGATTACCGTTCCATTTACTACCCTCTGGTCTGCTCGTTCAACCCCTTGCCCAAGGCTGTCCGGGAACCGAATTGCCGCCTCCTGGCTTCTCTGTTAGTCAATCAAGGGCACGGGCCCCGGGATTCACCGTGATCGAGGAGGTAATCGAGGCCATTGAGTGACCCCATGACCGTCCTGGTCACCGGCGCGACCGGCTTCATCGCCAAGCATGTCGTCCTGGAACTGCTGAACGCCGGTCACCTCGTGGTCGGCTCGTTGCGGACGGAGTCACGGCGCGACGAGGTCCGCGACGCGGTGCGGCCGCATCTGTCTTCCGCGGACGACCTCGACCCGCGCCTTCGCTTCGTTGCGCTCAATCTCAAGAAGGACGGCGGTTGGGCCGAGGCCATGTCGGGTGTCGACGTGTTGATGCACACGGCGTCCCCCCTGCCCATGAAGCAACCGCGTGACGAGAACGAACTGGTGCGGCCCGCGGTGGAGGGTACCCTGAGGGCGCTGCGGGCAGCCCATACGGCCGGCATCCGCCGCGTGGTGTTGACGTCGTCCACCGCGGCGGTCACCCACCGGCCCCCGGGCCTCGAAAAAGACAAGTTCGACGAATCAGACTGGAGCGATCCGTCATGGACGGGGATGTCGCCCTACACGAAATCGAAGACCCTGGCCGAGCGCGCGGCGTGGGATTTCGTGGAGAACGAAGCGCCGGACATGCAGCTAACGGCGATCAACCCCTGTCTCGTCCTCGGCCGTCCCCTGGACGACCACTACGGCACCTCGCTGCGCGTCGTGGAAAGGCTGCTCCGAGGGAAGGACCCCCTGCTTCCGAAAGTAGGCATGGGGATCGTCGACGTCACCGACGTCGCCCGCATGCACGTGCGCGCCGTGACGGCCGCGGGCGCGCCGGGGAAACGGCTCATCGGCGCCGCGGAATTCATGTGGATTGCGGAGATCGCCGAGCTCCTGAAGGCCGACTACCCTGAACGAAGAATCCCTCTGCGGACCGCGCCCGATTTCTTGATCCGCATCGCCGCGCTCTTCGACCGCTCCATCCGCTCCATCGTCCCGCTGCTCGGCAAGCGCCAGGAACTGGACAGCTCTCGCGCCCGGGCGCTGCTGGACATGGACTTCATCCCCGCCGCCGAGAGCGTCCGGGCGGCAGGCCGCTACATCATGGAGCGCGGTCTGGCCGGCTAGTGTCGCGTCCCGTGAGTTCCTGCCATAAGTCGCGCAGGATTTTTTGTCGTCGGCAAGGCGCGATGACGAGCAGTGGCGGGCACCACGCGAGGAAGAGCAACGCAGCCGACGGCGAAAAGGCCCAGCGAATTATCGCAGGAACTCACGGGACGCGACACTAGTCCGCCGCGGCGTCAGCCGCGACGGAGAGGCCGGTACCCGCAGCCAGTCCGGTCCGGCGCCGCTTGTGCCCGGTGCTCCTCACTGCTTGGCGTATACAATCTCCTTATACTTGGCGAGCAGTTCCGGAGGCGCCCCGTAAAGGTCGGCGACAGTCTTCTCGATGGTCTCCGGAGAGGCCGGAGAGATGACGAGGTTCTGACGCTCGGCATGCTTCAGGAGTTCGGGGTCGTTCAGGGTATCCATGAAAGCCTTGCGGAGAGTGGCCACGCGGTCGGGCGGCGTGCCCGGAGGCAGGGCGAAGAGGCGCAGGAGCTTCATGGTGCTGATGAAAAAGTCCGCGATGCGTTGCTGCTCGGCGTTGAGATTGAGATCCTTGAGCGTGGCGATGCCGGGGATAGGCTTGAGCCGCGGTTCCTCCCCCAGGGACAGGATCGGGCGCACGAGGCCGCTCTTGATGTAGCGCCGGTAGTTGCCCTGCATGGTCTGCTGGGACATGACCCGCGCATCCAGCTCCTTCCGCTCCATGGCCGCCATCACGTTGGCCGTGCCCCGGTAGCCCATGATCGCCTTGATGGGATAGCCCAGGTGGCGGAGAAACAGCGTGGCCGCGGTGGATGCCGAGCCCCTGCCGGTGGAGCCGGCGTGCAGGGGTTTCTTCAAGTTCTTGAAGTCTTCGAAGTTCTTGACGGGAAGGTCGCTCCGGACCCAAAGAACCTCTGGAAGGCTGCCGATGGCCGGGTCTCCGAGCCAGATGAACTTCCGCGGGTCGAACCTGACGGACGAGTCTCCAACCACACCATCGACCACCGAACCGGCGTTGAACACGACGACGGTGAGGCCGTTGCCCGGTTGCATGGCATAGACGCGGTTGGCCGCGGACTTGCTCCCGGCTCCCGGCATGTTCATCACCAGGACGGAGGGATTGCCGGGCATGTGCCTGCTAAGGTACCTGCCCAGGAGCCGGGAGAACGTGTCAAACCCGCCTCCGGGACTGTAGCCGACGATGATGCGGACGGTCTTGCCCTTGTAGAAGGCGGCGTCCGCCGCCCAGGTAGTCCCCGCCAGCATCAGCAGCGCTGCGAAACCGATGACCATGGAACGAAATACTTTCATTGGAATCTCCTTCCTGTGGGAGTTCCGGGTCGTTCGCCGAAGACGACCGACCGACGTTACGGTTGCCAACGGGCCGGGGTTGCCCGGCGCCGTCAGATTCCGGCCCTACCCTTGATCTTGTCCACCAGCCGCACCGCCACCTCGATGTCCTCTTCCATGGTGCGGCCGCTCACTCCGATGGCCCCCACCACGGCGCCGTCGCTGTCCTTGATCAGCACGCCGCCGCCGATGGACGTGAGGTTCGGGTCGCCGTAGGCGGCGATGCCGCGGTTGCCGACCATCTGCTCGATCTCCACCGAGTCCCGGCCGAACCAAACCGCCGAGTATCCCTTGTTGTGGGACAGCACGCTGGAACGGTACGGCGCGCCGTCCATGCGCGTGTAGTGCAAAAGCTCCCGGTGGGCGTTGAGCACCGCCCAGGACACCGGACGCCCGGTTTCGTTCGCCAATTCCGCGAGCAGTTCGCCCGATGATTCGTGAATGACCGTGTGTGACAAGTCTGCCATCTCTTTAACCTCCTCGGGTCGCGTTGATTCTTCCACCCCGCAAGGGTATAGCCTAAACGATTCCCGGCTGAAAGGAGCGCGCGACGTGCTGAAGGGTCAGAAAGCCGAGTTGGGCGGAAGCACCCCGTACCAGAAGTGGATCGCCTCCCAGGGCGTACCGATCCTCAAGGAGTTCTACATCAAGGACCTCGGCGCGGTGGACCTCGAGCCCTGGGAATGGAAGGGCGGGTTGGGGGCCTACCTCAACCTCATCGGCACCGGCGAGAGCAACGACTCGTACATCTGCGAGATCCCGCCGGGCAAGAGCCTCCATCCCCAGCGCTACCTGTTCGAGGAGATGATCTACGTGGTGAGCGGCCACGGCGCCACCTCGGTGTGGAACGAGGACGGCAAGAAGAGCACCTTCGAGTGGGGCGCCGGCAGCGTGTTCTCCCCTCCCCTGAACACCTGGCGCCAGCACTTCAACGGCAGCGGCTCGGAGCCCGCGCGCTTCTTCGCGGTCACCTCCGCGCCGCTGGTCATCAACCTGTTCCACAACCCGGACTTCGTCTTCGACAACAACTTCACCTTCGACGACCGCTTCGCCAGCCCCGAGGACTATTTCTCCGGCAAGGGCGAACAGTACGACTTCCGCGCCATCAAGGTGTGGGACACCAACTTCATCGCCGACGTGCGCTCCATCGAGCTCTACGTCCGCGAGAACCGGGGCGCCGGCGGGCGGTTCCTAGGGATCGAGCTGTCCGAGAACTCCATGACCGCGCACATCGCCGAGTTCCCGGTGGGCACCTACAAGAAGGCCCACCGCCACGGCCCCGGGGCGCACGTGGTGATCCTCGGCGGCAAGGGGTTTTCGCTCATGTGGCCCGGCGGGTCGGACATCCAGAAGTTCGACTGGCACGAGCGCAGCGTGATCGTGCCGCCGGAGATGTGGTTCCACCAGCACTTCAACTCCGGGGGCACGCCGGCCCGGTACCTGGCGCTGCGCTGGAACAGCCGCAAGTTCCCCATGCGGGAGAAGGGCTTCGGCACCGACAAGAGCGTCAAGGAAGGCGGCGACCAGATCGAGTACGAGGACGAGGATCCCCGGATCCGCGAGATCTTCGAGTCGGATCTCGCCAGGGAAGGACTGCAATCGAGGATGGCGGCGGTGACGGGCTGACGGCCCGACGCCGACTTATCCACAACGGGGAACGACCATGGAAAAAATGCGTATCTACTACCGGGCCTCCAGCCACGTGCCGCTGTGGAAGGTCATGGAACACGGCGGCTGCCTGGAGCGCCACGGCGTTTCCATGGACTTCGGCTCCATGGAAGGCATGCGCGGCAAGGCCATGCAGGGGCTCCGGGCCGGGGAGATCGACATCGTCTCCGGCAATCACCACAACCTCTACGTGCGCCGGGCGCAGCACGGCGAGCCCTTCGTCCACCTGGCCCAGCCCAACAATCAGTGGCGAGAAAACTGCCTGGTGGCGGGAGACGGCGTCGGCGGGCTCGCGGACCTCAAGGGCAAGCGGGTGGTGATGGACGACTTCGACGGCCACACCGGGCTCAACGTGTGGCTCTACCTGAGACTCCACGGACTGGAGGAAGGCCGCGACGTGGAGCTGGTGGAGGGGCCCAAGGATGCCCGGGAACGCGTCCGCGGCGTCATGTCGGGCGAGTACGGCGCCACCTTCGTGCGCGCGGTTGACAAGCTGCGCGCCCGCGCCATGGGCGCCACGCTCATCGACGTTCCGCCCATGGCCATGATCGAGGGCGTCACCCTCACCACCACCACGACCTACGTCGACGGTCATCCCGAGGAGGCCCGCGCCCTGATCCGCGCCCTGGTGGACGCCGTTCACTTCTTCAAGACACGCCGGGACGAGACCCTCGATATCATCAAGACCCACTGCGGCGAGAAGTACGAATCGGACGAAGAGATCGCGGCGTTTTACGACGAGCAGGTCCGCACGCTGGAACCCAAACCCTACCCGACCCTGGACGCCATCCGCAACGTCTTCGCGCTGGCGGTCAGGCGCCACCCCGAGGTGGAAGGCTTCAATCCCCTGGTCATGTGGGACCTGCACTACCTGCGGGAGATCGACGACAGCGGCTACATCGACGAAGTGTGGGGAACGGCCGCGTAACCCCGTCCACCACCCCTGGATTCCCGCCCCGATCGGCGTGGGGGGCATCCTTTCGCGGGAATGACGGTTCCGGGGGCCGTCACTCGAACAAGCGCCAGATCAGCGCCTCCGGCCAGTAGACGTGCATGATGCGGTCGTAGACGCCGTACTCGAAGGCGGCGATGGCCGCCGCCATGCCGAGGGACAGGAACCAGCCCGCGCCGTAGGTCCTCATGTAGAGGAACACGAACAGGACCAGGGCCGCGGGCAGACCGATCAGCAGGACCGTCACGAGCAGCCCGATCAGCCAGCCCCATATCTCCAGGGTGCCGCGCTGGAACACCCCGGGGTCGGATTCCTCGAAGGACGGGATCTCGAAAGCCAGCTTCGGATCGACGGCGCGCTTGCGGTTGCGGGTCAAATCCAGCGCCAGTTGCGCCGCCACCATCACGAGCCCGGCGCTGCCCAGCACCAGGATGATGATGGAGGCGCGCAGGTCCCAGTCCCAGGCCGCGATCATGGCCGCCAGGATGGCGAGCCCGATGAAAAGCGTGAAATAGTCCGTGGGCCTGAATCTCATGGACCGCCTCTCATGACGCCTCCGCGCGCCGCGCCCGGATCGCCGGATACGCCAGCGTCCCCAGCACCAGCAGGAACAGGATGATGACGCCGGGACGGAACACCCACTCCATGCCGTAGCGCGCCACCGACAGCCACAGGTAGAGCTCCATCTTGCGGCCCAGGACGAAACCCAGCACCACCGGCGCCCGGGGCCAGCCGAAGGTCTTGAGCAGGTAGCCCAGCAGCGAGAGCGACAGGAGCGCCACCAGGTCGCCGATGTCGAAGTTGGCGGCGAAGGCGCTCAGGAACGCCAGCGCCACGATGAACGGCACCAGCACGTAGAACGGCAGAAAACAGATGCGCGCGGCCGGCTTCACCAGGATCCAGCACACCGCCGAGGCGAGGATCTGGGAGAACACCAGCGCCCAGATGATGCTGAAGACGAAGCCCAACTGGTCGGTGAGCATCTCGGGGCCGGGCGTCAGGCCCACCGCCACGAAGGCGATGAGCAGCAGCGCCATGGAGGTGCTGCCGGGAATGCCGAACGCCAGCGTGGTGATGAGCGCGCCGCCCTCCTTGGCGTTGTTGGAGGACTCGGGCGCGATGACGCCGCGCACGTCGCCGCGCCCGAAGCTCTCGCTGTTTCGTTCCGTCTGGCGCGCGTGGGCGTAGGCGAACCAGTCGGCGACGTCGCTGCCGAGGCCGGGCAGCACCCCCACCCACACGCCGATGGCCGAGCACCGGATCATGAGCCACCAGTGACGGAAGGCGTCCCTGATGCCCTGCCAGAGGCCGCTGCCGAGCTTCTGGATCTCGGCCACGCGGCCCTTGCGCCCGGCCAGCGCGATCATCTCCGGGATGGCGAAGATGCTGAGGGAGATGAGCACCACGCTGACGCCGTCCCAGAGATAGGGCAGTCCGACGTCGAAGCGGATCACCCCCGACTTGTCGTCCTGCCCGATGGTGGACAGGAGCACGCCGAGGATCCCCGCGGTCAGCCCCTTGAGAGGCGCGCCGGAGCTGATGGTCCCGAGCATGCTGAGGCCCCAGATGGTGAACATGAAGAGCTCGGGAGAACCGAAGCTCCGGACGATCTCCCGCAGCACCGGCAGGGAGGCGAACAGCACGAAGGCGCCGAAGATGCCCCCGAGCATCGACACCATGAAGGCCGCGCTCAGGGCCCGGGCGGCCTCGCCGTTCCGCGCCATGGGATAGCCGTCCAGCACCGTGGCCTGGGCGCCGGAGCCGCCGGGCACGGCCACCAACACGGAGGTGAAGGTGTTGCCGGTGTTGCCCACGGTGGTGACGCCGATGAGGAAGGCGATGGCGTTGAAGGGCTCCATCACCATCGCGAAAGGCAGGAGGACGGCGAGCTGCGACGGCCCGCCTACGCCCGGGAGCGCGCCGCCCCAGGTGCCCAGGAGCACGCCGAACAGGAGGAGCAGCATGGGCTCGAGGGCAAGTATGCCCGTGAGGCCCTGCCAGGCAGCGTCAAGCATGGCTTCGGCCTACCAATCCCCGAGGGATCCGCCCACCCTCTCCCCACGGGAGAGGGTCGGGGTGAGGGCCCTCAATCCCGGGGACCGCTATTTCTGGATCGGCAGGCCGTGCTTCGTGCGAAGCTTGTCGTTGAAGCTGGCGACCTCGGCGGGAATCACCAGCGAGTCCTTCACCAACTGCTTGGTCTCGGGACCGGTCAGCGGCCGGTACCCCTTGCCGAGGATCTTCCTGGCGTCCTTCTGAAAGCCGGGGTCTGCCAGCACCTTGTCGAAGGAAGCCCTGAGGGCCTTCACCACTTCGGTCGGAGTCTTGGCCGGCAGCACGAAGTACTTGTCCACGGAGCTCGGGCCGGACCAGATCCGGTAAGCCTTGCGCGCCATGCCCTTGGGCAGCTTATCGCCGAGAAGCTCCTGGAGGGTCGGCACCTCGGGGAAGTCCGCCCTCTTCTCGTGCACTGCCAGCGCCACCGCGTCGCCCTTCAGGAACCGCCGGATGATCCTGGAGGTGCCGGAGCCGAACATGTCCACTTCACCCCGCTCGTAGGCGAGATAGACGTCCCGGGAGCTCGGGTAGCCGTGGACGATCTTGATGTTCCAGCCGCCGTATTCAGCACCGTACACCGCCATGGCGTCCGAGGGCCGGTAGCCCGGTCCGGCGGAGCCCGCGGCCACGGGTTTAGCACCAGGGTCCTTGAGCCGCGCCAGGGCGCTCTTGCGGACGAACTGCACGGAAGGTCCGCGCTCGATGGAACCGATGTACTCCCAGCTCAACGGGTCGTAGCGCACCGACGAGGCCTTGCGTGCCACCGGCGACAGGCTCCCGCCGCCTGCGAACACGGCGGTGGTGAGGCCATCAGGACGCGGCTTGCGCTGAAAGTAGTTGGCCGCCGCCGTCTGCAGCGGCCGGTTGCGGACCACGACCTCAGGCTTTCCGGGCAGGTACTTGCTCCAGTACCGCGCCACCAGCCGCGCGGTCGTATCGGTTCCGCCGCCCGGGCTCGACGCCACCATAACCACGAACGTCTTGCCGGCGAAATCCACGGCCTGGACAACCGGCGACACGGCCAGAACGGCCGCGCAAAGCAGCACCCCCGAGACAATCGCCCGAACCGCGAGTTTCATGAAAACCTCCTTAACTATTCAGGTGTTACGGTTGAACCGGTGCTATATCCAAGAAGCCCGTCCGGTGTCAAGACGCTTCCGCTGCACAAATTGAAAGTACTACCTTCAGATTGTACCGAGTCTGCTCTTCGGTCCGCCGCGGCCGCGTCAACCTCCGAACAGCACCCCCTCCGCCCACAGCACCTTGAAAACGCCCTCGAAAAGGCCCCAGACCAGGAGGAAGGCGATGGCGCCCATCAGGAAGGCGACCCAGAGCCGTTCATTGCCCTCGACGAGGCAGTAGAAAAACACGAAGAACGGGACGGCCACGGTTATTCCGAGGAGCCAGACGGCCAGCGCCGCGCCCACGAACCATGCGAAGAACGCCGCCGTGCGCCGGCGCTCCGATGCCGCATCGAGGTCCCCGCTGAAGCTCTCGTCCATCTCGATCCCGCCCGCCGCCCTCTGCTCCCTGCCGGTGGTCACCCTGAAGAGTTGCCACAGGGCCAGTGCCGCGCCGGGGACCGCCGCGATGTAGACCGGCATGAGCTTGGCGATGAAGGGCCACTCGAAGCCGACCCGGATGGCGAGGAGGAAGAACGCGAGAAAGCCCAGGACCAGCAGGGTCTCCCAGCTCACTCGAAAGCCCGCCGGTGCGCTCTCCGCCGCCGGTTCCTCGGCCGCCGTCGCGCGCTCCCTCCGGCTCCAGAGGGTATAGCCGAGAGTCCCGGCGACGAGAATGAGAAGCACCAGCACCGAGGGCCGCGCCAGCCAGTCGAAGCCGTAGCGCGCGGTGGAGATGTAGAGGTACTTCTCCATGATGATGCCGAGGATCATGCCGAGGATGAGGGGCGGCCGGGGATAGCCGAAGCGCTTCATGAAGTAGCCGACGAAACCGAACGACACCACCGTCACGAGGTCCAGAGGACTCTGGTTGGCGTTGAGGGCGCCGATGAGCACGAACCCCAGGATCGACGGAACGATGATCGAATAGCGCAACTCCGCGAGCCTGGCGAGCTGGTTCGAGAAGACGAGCCCCAGGCTGCCGCCGATAACGCTGGCGATGCCCAGCACCCAGATGATGCTGTAGACCACGTCGGCGTTGCGCTCGAGCATGAACGGCCCGGGGGCGAACCCCATGGTGGTGAGGGCGAACAGGAAGAGGGCCGACACCAGGCTGCCCGGCACTCCCAGCGTAAGCGTCGGGATCAGGGTGCCGCCGTCCTTGGCGTCGTTGGAGGCCTCCGGCGCGATGACGCCGCGCACGTCGCCCTTGCCGAAGGTCTCCTTGGCGCCCTTGCAGGTCTGCGCGGCGTGGCCGTAGCTGAGCCAGTCCACCACCTGGGCTCCCAAGCCGGGGACGATGCCGACCCAGACGCCGAGGAAACTGCACCGGACCACCAGCCAGACGTTGTGGAAGGCATCCCTGATGCCGTCCAGGAGCCGTCCCGCCAGAGGCGCCGGCTCGCGCTCCACACCCACCCTGGCGAGCGCCATCTCCAAGGCGGACGGCACCCCGAAGAGCGCCAGCGTGGCCACCGCCAGGGGGACCCCCTCCAGCAGGTAGGGCTGGTCGAACACGAAACGCATGACCCCCGACTGGGGCTGGATCCCTACCACGGAAATCACGAGACCAGCGGCGCCGGCCATGAGCCCCTTCAGCGGTCTCGGACCGGCCAGCACCGAGACCATGCTGACGCCCCACAGCGCCACGACGAACAGCTCGGGGGAGCCGAGAAAGAGAATCAGCGCCTGGGCCACCGGGATGGCCGCCGCCAGCGTCACCGTGCCGACCAGGCTCCCGAGGATGCCGGCGGTGAACGCCGCCCCCAGGGCGCGCCGGGCCTGACCGCCGCGACCCATGGGATAGCCGTCCATCACCGTGGCCTGGGAGCCGGCACCGCCGGGGATGCCGAACAGCACCGGCAGGTAGGCGCTGCAGGTGCTGCTGACCGCGTCCATGCCGATGAGGAAGGCGATGGCCACCAGCGGGTCCCACTGGGTCACCACCGACAGGAACAGCGCGTACATCAACGGGGTGCCCAGGCCCTGGGGGGTAATGGCCGTGAAGGTGCCGACGCCGATGCCGGCGAGCATCCCGATCACGACATTCAGCGAGAGGAGGTTTTGGAGACCCTGGAGGGCGGCTTCGAACATGGAGACCTGTCGGTCTGAACCAGACGTACCGAGACGCGCGCGGTGGCCGCGACAGGGCACGCAAGGGTGCGAGGGCGGGTTCCGGACCCGCCTCCGCCCGAGTTACCGTCTATTTGGGCGGCTGGTGCCCGAGGCGCTTGAATTCCTTCATGATCGCGGGCTTCCAGTCCGTATAGATCTTCACCGCCTCCCAGACCTCGGCGCTGTCAGCCACGCCGGCGTAGGGCCGGATGCCGACGAACTTCTCCCAATCCTTCTTGAACTTGGGATCCTTGCCCGCGGTGACCAGCGCCTTCTCGTAGGCCGCGCGGATGGGCTCCGGCGTTCCCGGCGGGAGCGCCACGCTGCCGCCCAGCCTACTGGTGGCGTTCATCTTCCGGATGAGGTTCTTGTGGACCTCCTTGTCCGTGAACGTGATCAGCGCCGGCGTCTTGGCGAACAACGGGTCAGGAATGGGCGGAAGGTTTTCCGGCAGGGACATGGCCACGTGCGCTACTACTTCCTGCTTCTCGATCCAGTCCGGCCGGTCCCGCTTGAAGGACGCCGAGTCGTTGACGCGGCCGTCGATCTCCCCCTTTTCCATGGCCAGGTACATCTCCGGCGTGGAGTAGCCGAGCACCCACCGCACTTTGAGCCCCAGCACCTCGGCCATGAGCCGGCCGTAGAGATAGCTGCGGTGGCCCACCCCCTGGGCGCCTAGCGCGATCTCCCGGCTGCGCAGGTCGTCGATGGTCTTGAAACCGGACTTCTTCGTGGTGAAGAGAACGTTGCGCTGCTTGCCGGTCCTCACGGAGCCGACCCACCTGTACTCGCGCGGCTTGTAGGTAGCGCCGGGAGCCCCGAAGTAAGGCGCTTCCATGTCCGACGACACCACGATGCCCACCACGCTGCCGTCCGCCCTCGACTTGGAGAACTTGAGCTGGGCGGGGATCCCCTTTCCGCCGGGGATGTTCTGCACCAGGATCGTCGGTTGTCCCGGCAGGTTGGCCCCCAAGTGTTTCGCGATGGTCCGCGCGATCCGGTCTCGCCGCCCGCCCGGCCGGGTGCCCAGGATCATGGTGATGGTCTTGCCCTTGAAGTCGGCGGCGAACGCCGTGCCCTTGCCGGCCACAACCGGCAACCCGACGTTCAGGCAAGCGCCGATCAGCAGCGAAGAAAGAACGATACGAAACATGTTGCCTCCTCGGTCTGATAATCGCCGGTTAGTCTGGTGAATCGGGATTTGCTTGTCAAGGTGACTTCTCTTACCAGACCACGGCACCCCCACGACTACTCCACCTTGACTAAAGACGTCCCGACGTCTAGACTAGATCGGTGTCCGAGAACAGAAAAAACCCACCAGGCCGGGTACGTGACGCCATCCTGACCGTGCTATCCGAGTCAGCCCAGCCACTCAGTGTCTCAACCATCATCTCGGAAGTCGAGAAACGGATCAATGAGACACCCCCTTCTTCCGTTCGCTCATATCTCAGGTTGAACACCCCAGAACTCTTCATTAGAGAAAGCCGGGGCACATATCGTGCACGACAAATCGCTCCAAGCCCGCGGCAGAACTCGTTCCTTGAAATGGGCGACAGGGAAGAGAGTTTCTCCTTTCAGATGTCGGAACTCCATCACGACGACTGTTTCGTGTGGCTGCGTGGACAGGTCCCCAACTCGATCCACGCCGTGGTCACCGACCCCCCGTACGGCTTGCACGAATACACGCAAGAGCAGCAAAAGAAACTTCGTGATGGGAAGGGCGGCGTGTGGCGCATTCCCCCTTCATTTGATGGACACCAACGTTCCCCGCTGCCCCGCTTCACGACGCTGGACACGGATCAACTCACCGAGATTCTGGAATTCTTCACTTCCTGGACACGTACCTTGCTGCCGGTTCTGGTGCCTGGGGCCAACGTCGTCGTGGCGTCAAACCCTTTGGTATCGCATATCGTTGCGACCGCCCTGTCTACGGGTGGACTTGAACGACGAGGCGAAATAGTACGGCTCACCATGACGATGCGCGGCGGTGACCGGCCTAAAGGCGCACATGAAGAATTTCGTGACATCAGTGTTATGCCGCGTTCAATGTGGGAACCCTGGCTTGTATTCAGAAAACCGCTGACCGGGCGCGTACAGGACAACCTACGGAAGTGGAAAACCGGCGGTTTTCGTCGTCCGGAACCGGCAAGGCCCTTCGGAGATGTGATTCCTTCGGCTCCGAGTCGCAGGGCGGAACGGGAGATCGCCCCGCATCCCAGCCTGAAACCGCAGACGTTTCTCCGACATTTGGTTAGGGGAGTCTTACCTCTTGGCGAAGGCAGAATTCTGGACCCGTTCGCCGGGGCGGGTTCCACTCTCGCAGCTTGCAACGCCGTGGGATACGAGAGTGTGGGTGTGGAAAAAGACCGACATTACTTTTCCATGGCGGTCCAATCCATTCCGAAATTGACCACCTACTTGCGGTAAATCCAGTTTCCGCGCAGCTTCTTGATCCCTTCGGCATGAAGGGTGGCTGTCCTGGTCCCAAGCTCGCCTCTCGGATTCTTGCGAAAATCGTCGGTTGTTACGTGGCCCAGATAGACTTCGCTGAATGTCATCGGTCGGCGCTCGGATGCAGGTTCAGTTTCCACATCGATTTCGTATACGAAAACACACATCCACTGGTCCCGGGCACCATGCGTATCAACAGCGCCACCCTTCTTTCGAGTGGTCTTTATCTCGACGCCTTCCTCTCCCGCCCTCACGGAATTGTTGGGATAGACGCCCTGAACAACCAAATCCGGGTGCCCGTTGAAATAGGCATTTTCAACGAGAACCCGTGAATGCTTGGCAAGACTTGCCGTCAACATATCCGACAAAACACCCGACATGATGGCAGGGCGAAGCATGTCATCCAACCGTTGGAGCCCCTTCGACGTGAGATGTCGGTTCACATCGTAGAAGAAGTCGTAGACATCTTGAAGCGCAAGACGGAAATCATCGATGCGCAGTTCGTAGGGAAGTAAAGCATCGGAATTGAAACACGCCGGATCTGTAACGTTTCTTTCCATGTCTTGCCACCCTTAACAACCTGTCCCTGCGGCCACCTCGCTCCGCAGGATCTTTCCCACCGGGCTCTTGGGAATCGACTCGGCGAACCGGATGCGATAGGGGATCTTGTAGTGCGCCAGTTCCTCCCGGAGGCCTTCGCGCAAGGCCTCGGCCAGCTCCGCCGACGGGGCGTATCCGCCCGCGGGCACGACCACGCCCAGCACTCGGTTGCCGATCTCCGGATCGGGCTCGGGCACCACCACCGCCTCGGCCACCGCCGGATGGCGCTGGAGCGCGTTCTCCACCTCGGTGGGGACGAGGAACAGGCCGCGGGTCTTGAAGCAGTCGTCGCTACGCCCGGCGATGAAGTAGTAGCCGTCGTCGTCACGGTAGGCCAGGTCGCCGGTGTCGTAGACCCCGTCCCGGCGCGCCGCCTCGGTGCGGCCGGGGTCGGCGTAGTATTCGAGGAAGAGTCCCGGGTCCTCGGTGGAAATCACCGTCCGCCCGACCACGTCGTTGGCCACGGCGCGGCCCTCGTCGTCGACGATCTCGATGCCTACCCCCGGAGCGGGGACTCCCACCGAGCCCGGCCTCACCGGATGCCGCGCCCCCTGCCCGACCACGAGTTGGTACTCGGATACGCCGTAGTGCTCGTACATCTCGCAGCCGAAGCGGTCTTTCCATTGGCGGTAGGTGGTTTCCCGGAGGGCCTCTCCGGTGGAATGGGCGCCCCGCAGCGTGTGGATGTCGTAGGCGTGCTCGATACCCTCCGTGGCCAGCATCCGGCGGTAGACCGTGGCCACGGAATGGAGAACGCTGACGCCCAGGGCCGCCACGTGATCGAGTACGTTCTCGGGGGTGGCGCGGCCCGACAGCACCGCGCAGGTGACGCCGTTGCGGAGGGGGAAGAGCAGGTTGTGCCCCAGGGCGCTTATGAAGCTCCACTCGCCGGTGGCCATCACCACGTCCCCCGGCTCCGGCGGCAGCCGGTAACGGTTGAGGTCGCCGAGGGCGACGACCCAGCGATGCGCGTGAACGATGCACTTGGGCCGGCCGGTGGTGCCGGAGGTGCACACCATGAAGGCGGGCTCGTGGGCCGAGGTGTCTCGGGTGGCAATGTTCGTTGAAGACGCGCGGGCGAGGGTCTCGAAAGGCACTTCGTCGCCCGACGATTCCCCCGTGCAGACCACGGTCCGGAGGCCCATCGGTTGACGCAGGTCGCGCAGGGCTTGCGCGCGGCTGCTCTCGGTCATGGCCAGCTTGGGGCGGGTCTGCTCCAGGATCGCCCGGACTTCCCGCACCCCCAACAGCGAGTTGACTACCACGGGAAGCGCGCCGAGCTTCACGGCGGCGAGAAACGCCGTGGCAAACTCCGGCGAGTTGGGCATCTGCACGAGCACCGGGTCTCCGGGCGAGACCCCCAACTCCTTGAGACCTCGGGCGAAGCCGTTCACCCGTGCGAGGAGGTCCCCGTAACTCCAGGATCCGCCGTCCCACAGAACGGCGGTCCGGTCCCCGAAACCCTGGCCGACCGGGCGCTCCAGCACTTCCGCGGCGATGTTCAAACGTGATGGGATCTCGCGATATCCCGGCCACGGTTTTGAACCGTCGGACATCGCGTCACTCCTGGATTCCGGCCCCGTATCGGGATACGGGGCATGCTTGCGCCGGAATGACGTTTCCGGGGCGTAGGCGGGCATTTCGTACCAGTGACATGTTCCCGGCACCGTCGCCGGTCACCGCCGGCGGCTCCTCACTCCTTCTCGCCTCCGCCCTTGTCGGTAAACGGCCAGCCGGCGTCATAGGGGTAGGTGTAGCGCGGCGGGCGCTTTTCCTTGAACGCCCGCATGCCCTCCTGGCAGTCCTTGGTGCGGGTGATCTCGAGCACCGACTCGAGCTCCTCGCGATAGCCTTCGTCGGTGCGGTTCCAGTTCCAGTACATCTTGACCAGCCGCTTGGCGTGACGCACCGACAGGTAGGGGTTGGCGGCGATCCTGGCGGCCAGCGCGAAAGCCTCCTCCATCAGCTTGTCGTGCGTCACCACCTCGTCCACCAGCCCGATGCGCAACGCCTCCTCGGCGTCGATGATGTCGCCGGTGAGGATCAGGCGCATGGCCCGCCCGATTCCCACGAGCTTGGGCAGGTTGCGCGAGCCGCCGCTTTCGGGAACGAAACCCGCCGGCACCGCCACCTCGCCGAACCGTGCGCGGTCCGAGGCGATGCGCATGTCGCACAGCGTGGTCATCTCCAGGCCCACCCCCACGGCGGGGCCGTTCACCGCGGCGATGGTGGGCTGCGGCAGGTCTTCGAGCTTGCGCATGGCGCTCTGAAGCACCCGGTGCCGGAGGTCGTTCAGGAAATACTCCGCCAGCTCCTTGTACGGACCCTCGATGCCGCTGGAACCCTCGAACGCCCCCAGCACGGCGCCTTCCGAGGTGAGGTCGCCGCCGGCGCAGAAGCCGCGCCCCTCGCCCGTGAGGATCACCACCTTGAGGACGGAGTTGCGCGCGATCTCGTTGCACAGGGCGTCGAGTTCCAGCCGCATCAGCGGGTCCACCGCGTTGAGCTGGTCGGGACGGCTCAGGGTAACGACGCCGATACAGGGCTCCCCCGGCCGTAGCGGATTGTCGTGCACGGCCCACTTGAGCGTCTTGTAGTCCATGGGTGCCTGGTCCTTTCGGTCACGTCGCGGATACCGATCCGAAATAACCCGCCGACGCCCAAACCGTCATTCCGGCGGAAGCCGGAATCCAGGGAGTGGGGCCGGGAAACACGGCGAGCCCCTCCACCCCCTCCTCTGGATTCCGGCTTCCGCCGGAATGACGGTATCGGGGTCTCTTCGTCAACATCGGGGCGAAACCTCAGTCCTCATCCTCGCCGTAGAAGGAGGTGTTGGGCAGGATCTCGCTGGTGCGCCGGCGCTGGCGCGCGATCTTGGTGCCGGTCTTCCAGAACTCCCCGCGTGTGGCCAGGGCGGCCTCCTGCTCCAGCTCCTCGTTCCAGTCTCCCAGCGAGTAGCCGAACCAGGGCGACTGGGGCTCCAGCTCCGGCAGCCCCAACTCTTCCCAGAGCTTCCGGCCCCGCTCCATGTACTCCCGGGTGGGCAGGGAGATGGGCGGCAGCTTGTCCTTCAAGGTGGCGTCCCAGAGCAGGCAGGAGTCTTCGGCGGAGCCGCGCGCGTCGTGGCGCGGGGCGTGGCCCACGTCCATGCCGTGCATGATCTGCACGTCGCGGTGCGGCTTGGAGCGGTAGCCCATGGCCCAGAACACGGCGTCGAGGTTGTCGGGGTCGATGTCCTCGTCCACGGCGATGACGATCTTGGACATGGAGGGACGGAAGGCCACCGCGCCCATGAGCGCGCGCCACACCTCCGCGGGGCTGGGCTTGCGCATCTGGATGACGGTGAGCTTCTGGGTGGCGGTCAAGGGCTCGTGGAGCATCACCCGCACGACGCTCTTGACCCCGATGCCGTCGCGCAGATGCTCCAGGTAGATCGGCTCGTAGGCCATCTTCTTGATGACGCTGGACTCCGACGGCGTGACCTGGCTGATGATGGAGCACAGGACGGCGTCGCGGCGGCGGGTGATGCCGGTGACCTCCATGAACGGGTTGTACTCCTTGGGGTTCACATGGCCGTGGGACTCGCCGAAGGGCGCCTCGGGCTCCAGCCACTCGGTGGAGACGAAGCCCTCGACGATGATCTCCGCGTCCGCCGGCACCATGACCGGCACCGTGCGCGCTTGTGTCACCCGGATGGGCGCCTTCACCAGCCCCCCCGCCACCGAGAACTCGTCGAGATCGTAGGCGAGCTTCTGCGCGGCCACGTAGGAGATGGCGGGGACGCCGCCGATGCACAACGCCACCGGCATCTTCTCGCCCCGTTCCCGGTACTTGAGCCAATGCCGGTAGATCCCCTGCCCCAGCTCGATGGACGGATTGCATCCGACCCGGTCCCGGGCCTTGATCATGGCCCGGTAGGTGCCGATGTTGTGCACGCCGCTGTCCGGGTCGCGCGATACGAAATGGGCCGCGCTCACGTACGGCGCGTTGTCCCAGCCGGGCGTGGAGATGGGCACCGGGATGCCGTCCATGCCCCGCCCCCGGCTCTTGATCTGCGCCCCCGAAAAGACCACCTCGTGCACCGGCGCGTGCGCCGACGGGATCTCCACCGGCTCCACGGGATGGGTCTTGGCCTCGGCCCACAGGGCGTTGATGTCCGTGTCCTCGTCGCACCCCAGGCCGATGCGGTAGATGCGCCGGTTGGCCGCCAGCACGCCGATGGCCACCGGGATGTCGTAGCGCTTCCCCTTGGCGTCCACCGGCTGCTCGAACAGGAAGGCCTTGCGGTCCCGTTCCTTGATGCCTCCCCGGAACTGCCAGCGCACCAGCGGATGCATGTCCTGGTCCTTGTCGACGGGCCGGTCCACACGGATCAGCAGGCCGGCGTCATCCAGGCGGCGCAGATGTTCGTGAAGGTCCGGATAGGCCCGTTCCGGTATTTTCCGCGCCGCGCTCGCGATCCTCGGGTTCCTCTTTGCCATGTTGGGGGTCCTTTTCCGTGGGGTGTACGTGTGGTCTCCGGCTGCGATGGACTGTAACGTACCGGCGGCGGCGAAGTCCAGGGAAGCTGGTTTGCGGGCGCCGCCTTGCTTCGGCTACACTCCCCCACCGTTCCTTGCGAGGTAAACCGGCCCGGTGGCGTTCCTTTCACTCGACGACAAGATATCACGGCTCCTCACCCACGAGTGGCGCGGCGAAAAACGGATCTCCGGCCTGCAGGGCAGCGCCAAGGCCTACGCGGTCTCCGTGGCGGCGCGGCATCTCGACTGTCCGCTGGTGGTGCTGGCACCCACGGTGAAGGAGGCGGAGCGCCTCTTTCTCGATCTTGCCTTCTTTCTCGGCGAGGAGGACGGCGCTCCTCCGCTGGAGCGGCGCCTTCACCTGTTCCCGGGCTGGGACATCCTGCCGTTCGAGAGCCTGTCGCCGCATCCCGATCAGATGGCGGCGCGCATGGAGGGCCTCCACCGGCTGGCCCAACAACCCGCTACGGTGCTGGTGACGACCCCGGCGGCGGTGCTGCAACGCGTGATCCCCAGGGAGAGCCTTGGCGGCGCGCACTTCGGTGAGGGCCAGGAAATCGACCGCGAGAAACTCCTGTGGCAGCTCTCCGACCTGGGCTTCACCCGCGCCCCGCTGGTGGAGGAACGCGGCGATTTCAGCGTGCGCGGCGGCATCGTGGACCTGTTCCCGCCGGCCTGCGAGCAGCCCGTGCGCATGGAGTTCGCCGACGACCGCATCGACTCCATCCGCGAGTTCGACGCCCGCACCCAGCGCTCCCGTTCGCGGCGGGGCGAGCTGCTGCTGCTGCCCGTCAAGGAGTTCGCCTCGGGGGCACGGACCGACCGCGAGACCCTGGCGCGGATCGAGGAGCGGGCGGACGATCTCGGCTTCACGCGGCGGGACAAGCGCGCGCTGCTGGAGTCGGTGCGCGAGGGCGTGCGGTTCGCCGGCATGGAGTTCCTGGTCCCCTACTTCCACGACCGCCCGCTGCCGTCGGTCCTCGCCCACCTGCCGCGCACCGGCATCCTCTGGTGGGACCAGCCCGCCCGGGTGGAGGAAGAGCTCGAGCGCTTCCGGAAGCTGGTGGAGCAGCGGGCGGAGAAGGCCGCGGCCGAGGGCCGCTTCCATCCCCCTGCCGAATGCCTCTACCTCGACCCGGACGGCTGGCGCGAGGAGGCGGCGGCCTTCCGCCAGATCCACGGCGAGAGCCTGGACGTTCTCGCGGCCTCCGAGGACGGCGCGTCGACGCTGTCCGTGCGCTCCTACACCAACGCCGACCTGCACAGCGAGCTCACCACGCAGCAGGGTGCGGAACGCTCCCTCGCGCCGCTGGTGGAGCATCTGAACGGGTGGCGGGACCAAAGGGTGCTGTTCGTGAGCTCCCATCCGGGCGACGCGCAGAGGCTGCAACAACTGCTGGCCTACTACGAGGTGGATCTGCCGGTATCGGAGCGCCCCTTCCAAGAGGTCGCCGGCAACCTCGCCAACGGTCCGGAGATCCTGCTGGGCGGCTTGACCCAGGGAGTGCGCATCCCCGACCAGCGGCTCATCATCATCACCCTGGAGGAGCTGTGGGGCCGCAGGAAGCGGGACCGCTCCGTGCGCAAGCGCGAGACCCCGAGCCGTTTCATCACCAGCCTGAGCGAGCTGCGGCAGGACGACGTGGTGGTGCACCTGGACCAGGGCATCGGCATCTACCGCGGCCTCAAGTACCTCAAGGTGGCAGGCACCGAGGGCGAGTTCCTGCACCTGGAGTACCAAGGCGGCGACCGTCTCTATCTGCCCATCGACCGCATCAACCTGGTGCAGAAGTTCATCGGCGCCGACGGCGCGGCGCCGGTGCTGGACCGGCTGGGCGGCACCTCATGGCTCAGGCTCAAGGCCAGGACGAAGAAGGCCGTCGTCGCCATGGCCAAGGAGCTGCTGCGGGTCTACGCCACCCGGGAGTTGCACGAGGGACACAGCTTCCCTGCCCCGGACCAGGCGTACCGCGAGTTCGAAGCCGCCTTCGAGTACGAGGAGACGCCGGACCAGGAGCAGGCCATCGCCGAGTCCCTGAAGGACATGACCGGCAGCAAGCCCATGGACCGGCTGATCTGCGGCGACGTGGGCTACGGCAAGACCGAGGTGGCCATGCGGGCCGCCTTCATGGCGGTGATGGACGGCAAGCAGGTGGCGGTGCTCGCCCCCACCACGATCCTGGCGCAACAGCACCTGGAGACCTTCCGCACCCGATTCGACCCCTACCCGGTGCGGGTGGAGAGCCTCAGCCGCTTCGTCACCGGCAAGACCGTGCAGCAGTCCATCAAGGACCTCGCCGCCGGCCTCATCGATGTCGTCATCGGCACCCACCGCCTGTTGCAGAGCGACGTGACCTTCAAGAACCTCGGCCTCGTGGTCATCGACGAGGAGCACCGGTTCGGCGTGAGCCACAAGGAGAAGCTCAAGAAGCTCCGCTACACCGTGGACGTCATGAGTCTCACCGCCACGCCCATCCCCCGGACCCTGCACATGTCGCTGGTGGGCATCCGCGACCTGAGCGTCATCGAAACGCCGCCGCCCAACCGCCTCGCGGTGCGCACCTACGTCACGCGTTACGATGAGGGCATGATCCGCGACGCCATCCTGCGGGAGATCAACCGCGAAGGACAGGTGTTCTTCCTGCACAACCGGGTGGAGAGCATCCAGCGGGTCGGGCAGAAGATCATGGACCTGGTGCCCGAGGCGAGGGTCGCCGTCGCCCACGGGCAGATGAAGCCGGCGGAGCTCAAGCAGAACATGGGCCTGTTCCAGGAGAACGAGGCCCAGGTGCTGGTGTGCTCGGCCATCATCGAGTCCGGCCTGGACTATCCCAACGCCAACACCATCATCATCAACCGTGCCGACCGCTTCGGCCTGGCCCAGCTCTACCAGCTGCGCGGCCGGGTCGGGCGTTCGTCGCGGCGCGCCTACGCCTATCTGTTGCTGCCCGGAAGCGGCACCGTAACGAAGGATGCGGAAAAGCGCCTGCGGGCCCTGCAGGAGCTGGACGAGCTGGGCAGCGGCTTCAAGCTGGCGCTGCACGATCTGGAGATCCGCGGCGCCGGCAACCTGCTGGGACGCGAGCAGTCCGGCCAGATCGCGGCGGTGGGCTTCGAGCTCTACACCCAGATGATGGAAGAGACCATCCACGAGCTCAAGGGGGAGGAACGCACGGTCAGCGTCGAGCCCGAGATCCGGCTGGGGATCCCGGCGTATTTCCCGGACAACTACATACCCAGCGCCAACCAGCGCCTGCTCTTCTACAAGCGCCTGGCCAACCTGGACAATCCCGAACAACTGACGGAGATCAGGGACGAGATCCGCGACCGCTACGGGAACCACCCTGAAGTCGTGGAGAACCTCTTCAGGGTCATGAAGCTGAGGCACGCCCTCATCGGCTCCCTGGCGACCCAGATCATCTACCAGGGCGGCCGCCTGTCGCTGAACTTCCACGCCACCTCCAGGCTCAACGTGGAGCGGCTGCTCAGGCTGGCGGAAGAGGATCCCCGGCGCTTCCGGTTCTCGCCGGAGGGGCGCCTCTCCTTCAGCCCGGACCATGCCGACTGGCCCGGGCTGATCGACGAGGCCTGCGAGTTATTGCACGCGGTCGGTTAGGGCGGTATGCTGTTTCCCGTGTCCCGTCTCGTGAAAACGGCCGCCATCCTTGCCCTCCTGGTGATCTTCCCAGGACCGTCTTCCGGAAGCCTGGTGGAGAAGATCGTCGTGGTGGTGAACGGCGTTCCCCACACCTTCTCGGACATGCGGAAGTTCGCCCGGGACCGGCTGAACCGGGAGGTCAAGCTCGATGAACTGACGGCCGGCCGCGTGCCCAAGCAGTGGGTGGAGGAGTTCATCACCTACGAGCTCATCCGGACCGAGGTGCGGAACACGGGCATCCGGGTGCGCGACGCCGACATCGACAGGTACGTACGGGCGGTCAGGGAACGGAACGAGCTGTCCCTGGCGCAGTTCGACGCCCTCCTGAAGCGGGACGGCAAGACTCTGGCCCAGTACCGCGAAGAGGTCCGCGGCCGCATCGAGCAGGACGAGCTGATCCAGCGCAACGTGAGGAAACGGGTCCACATCACGATGCTGGACGCGCGGCGCTACTACGACGCCAACCCGGACTCGTACCGCACCGAGCTCAAGGTCCGCCTCCGCCACCTCATGCTGCCGGTGGACGGCGGCGCCTCGCCGGAGCAGGAACAGGTTGTCAAGACAGACATCGAGGAGCTGCGCCGGCAGATTCTTGAGGGAGGCGACTTCGCCGCGTTGGCCACCGCCCGCTCCCAGGGCGCGGGCGCCACCGAGGGCGGAGATATCGGCTGGGTCAAGCCCGAGGACCTGCCCGATTCCCTGGCACGCGTCGCCGCCGCCCTGAAAAAGGGCGAGGTGAGCGAACCGGTGCGCACGAGCCTGGGGTACCACCTGGTCCGGGCGGAGGACCGGGAGGGCGGCGAACGGCTGCCGTTCGAGACGGTTTCCGAGAAGGTGCGGGACGAGCTCTACAACAGGACCTTGCAGGAGAGATTCGCCAAGTGGCTCAAGACCGACCTGCGCAAGAAGCACCGCGTGGAGGTCAAGCTCGACGGCTACGCCTTCGAGGCGCAGCAGGCCGAGCGCGGCACGGTCGGGAGTCTGATGGCCACTGCCACCGAGGACCAGGAAGACAGGGGCTTCTGGGACTATCTCAACCCGGCGACCTACATCTACCAGGAAGAGCTCATACCCGACCCGACGGGGGTCGTCGGCGACCGAAAGCGAGTCAAGCTGTTCGGCATACCGCTGTTCACCACCGAAGCCGGCGACGATGACGACGTGCCCCTGGACCAGCCCTTGGAACGCGGCACGCCCGCACCGTAGCCGCCCCGTAGCTCGCCCCGCAGTCCGCCGACGCCACCATCGCCATGTCCAAACCCGTCGTGGCCGTAACCATGGGCGATCCTTCGGGCATCGGGCCCGAGGTGGCGGTCAAGGCCGCACGGGATCCGGCGGTGCGACGCGCCTGCCGGGTGGTGATCGTGGGTGATGCGCCGTCGCTGGAACGTGCCGGCGCGCCCCGATGGCCGCTCCACGACCTTGAACCCGCGCCCGGCCCGGACGCCGCCGTGCGGGTGGATTCCGTCACCCGCCTCAAGACTTCGGCCTGCCGCCCCGGCCGCCCGACCCGGAGCGGCGGCGAGGCATCCTACCGTTATATCCTGCGGGCCGTGGACCTCGTTCGGGCAGGCGCCGCCGACGCCATGGCCACGGCGCCTATCAGCAAGAAGGCGCTCAACGACGCCGGCCACGCCTGGCCCGGGCACACCGAGCTGCTGGCGGATCTCACGCGCACGCGGGAGGTCCGAATGATGCTCTACGGCGCGCGCCTCAAGGTGGTGCTGGTGACGGTGCATCTGCCGCTCACGGAGGTGGCCGCGGCACTGACCCGCGGGCGCGTCCGCACCACCATCGATGTCATCCACCGTGCCCTCCGGCAGTGGTTCGGCGTGGCGGAACCGAGGCTGGCCGTCGCCGCGCTGAACCCCCACGGGGGCGAAGACGGCATGTTCGGGCAGGAGGAGCGCCGGGTGATCCGGCCGGCGGTGCGCGACTGCGCGGGCCGGGGCATGAATGTCGCCGGGCCGGTGCCGGCCGACAGCCTCTTCCACCGGGCGGCGGCCGGCGAGTACGATGCCGTCGTCTGCATGTACCACGACCAGGGGCTCGGGCCCTTCAAGCTGCTACACTTCACGGACGGCGTCAATCTCACCCTCGGGCTCCCCCTCATCAGGACCTCGGTGGACCACGGCACCGCGTACGACATCGCCGGCAAGGGCGTGGCTGACGCCCGCAGCATGAAGCAGGCGATCCTGCTGGCGGCGGAGTTGGCAGGCCGCCGTTCATGAACATCGTCATCAAGGGCGCCCGCGTCCACAACCTCAAGAACGTCGACGTCGAGATCCCCCGCGGCAAGATCGTGGTGATCACCGGAGTTTCCGGTTCCGGCAAGTCCTCGCTGGCGTTCGACACGGTCTACGCCGAGGGGCAGCGGCACTACATGCAGTCCCTGTCCACCTATGCGCGCCAGCTCCTGAACCCGCTGGCGCGGGCGGACGTGGACTCCATCCAGGGGCTTTCTCCGGCCATCGCGGTGCCTCAACGCCGTTTCCACGAAAACCCCCGGTCGACGGTGGGGACCCTGACGGAGATACACGATCACCTGCGGTTGCTTTTCACCCACGTCGGCCGGCCCCACTGCCGGCGCTGCGGCAGCGCCATCACCGTGCATACGATCCAGCAGATGGTCGACGAGCTGCTGGAGCTCCCTTCCGGCACCCGCATCCAGGTGCTGGCGCCGCTCCGCTGCAACGACGCCGGCGCGTACCGGGAACAGATCGACGCGGTGCTGCGGGCCGGGTTCGTGCGCATCAAGGTGGACGGCGAGGTCGTGGAGCTGGCCGACCTGCCGGACTCGGAGCCGCCCGCGGTGGCCGACCTGGTGGTGGACCGGCTGGTGATGCGGGACGGGGTCGCCAAGCGGCTCGCCGACTCCATCGAGGTGGCGCTGAAGCACGGCAACGAGGTGGTGAAGATCGACGTGCACGATGCATCCGCCCGGGAGTCCCGCCGCTACACCCAAAGGTCCGCCTGCCTGGACTGCGGCGCGCCGTTCCCGCAAACGGTGCCGCAGCTCTTCTCCTTCAACAGCCCGCACGGCGCCTGCCCCGCCTGCAACGGCCTCGGCACACGGACCGCGGGGCGGTCCCGGAGCGGCGCCGGCGCCTGCGACGGCATCCGACAACCCTGCCCCAAGTGCGCCGGCGCCCGGCTCCGGGACGAGAGTCTCCTGGTGCGCATTGACGGCATGAACATCGGCGAGGTGTCGGCCCTGCCCCTGACGGACTTCGGCCGCTTCATCGAAGACCTCGACCTCGGCGAGCGCGAGGCCGAGGTGGCGGGCAGCGTCCTCCGCGAGATACGGGAACGCACCCACACCCTGCTGAAGCTGGAGCTCGGCTACCTGTCGCTGGAGCGGTCGTCCGACAGCCTGTCGGGGGGCGAGTGCCAGAGGATCCGGCTCGCCGGCCATATCGGCGCGCGCCTGTCGGGTGTCATCTACGTGCTGGACGAACCCACGGTGGGCCTCCACCCGCGCGACACCGCCCGGCTCCTCGGCATCCTGCGGGAGCTCCGGGACGCGGGCAACACGGTGCTGGTGGTGGAACACGACCGGGACGTGATCATGGCGGCCGACCACGTCATCGACATGGGCCCGGACGCCGGCGCGGCGGGCGGCGAGGTGCTGGCGGCCGGCAGCGTGGAGCAGGTGCGCCGCAGCCCGGCTTCCCGGACCGGCCCCTATCTGGCCGGCGCGGCGCCGCCGGCGTCACGGGCGCGCCGCTCGGAATCCGGCATTCTCTCGCTCCGGAACGTCAACCGGCACAACCTCAAGAACATCGACGTTGCCTTCCCCTTCGGACTCCTGACCTGTGTCACCGGGGTTTCCGGCTCGGGCAAGAGCAGCCTGGTGGTGGATACCCTTTATCTCGCGACACGGGGGCAACGGCGACCCGTTGCAACGCCCGCGGCGCGAGATGGATCAGGACCGTCCACGAGGAAATCGCCGGCCGCCGCCGCGATCTCCGGGATCGAGGCTTTCGACCGGGTCCTTTACGTGGATCAAGGCTCCATCGGGCGCAGCAGCCGTTCCACGCCGGCCACCTACGGCGGGCTCTTCGATCCCCTGCGCAACCTGTTCGCGCGCCTTCCCGAGGCGCGCCTGCGCGGCTACGGTCCCGGGCGCTTCTCCTACAACGCCGCGGGAGGACGCTGCGAAGCCTGCCTCGGAGCCGGCACGGTGGACATCGAGATGCAGTTCCTGCCGGACGTGTCGGTCACCTGCGACGTCTGCGGCGGGCGACGGTACAACCGGGAAACCCTGGAGATCCTCTACAAGGGCGCCAGCATCGCCGACGTTCTCGACCTCACCGTCGCCGAAGCCCTGGACTTCCTCGGCAACGTCCCGCTGCTGCGCCGGCGGCTGGAGAGCCTGTGGCAGGTGGGATTGGGCTACCTGCGGCTGGGACAGCCGGCCACCACCCTGTCCGGGGGAGAGGCGCAGCGCGTCAAGCTGGCGCGGGAACTGGGCAAGAGTTCCGGCGGCAAGGCCTTGTACCTGTTCGACGAACCCACCACCGGGCTGCACTTCGAGGAGGTGGGCAGGTTGGTGGAGATACTCGACCGCCTGGTGGAATCGGGCCACACGGTGATCGCTATCGAGCACAATCCGGACTTCCTGAGGTGCGCCGACTACATCGTCGACCTCGGCCCCGAGGGCGGCGAGAACGGCGGTTACGTGGTGGCCGCGGGCACGCCCGAGGAGGTGATGGAGGTCGCCGAATCCGCCACCGGCCGGTACCTGAAGAGTCTGTGCGCGGGCCCTGCGCCGGCGAGGACGCTTCCTTGACATTCGCGTGGCTTCGGGCCTAAATTTTAGGGCTTGGAGGACAGGACACCAGATCCGTGAAGCTGCCAATCTACTTCGACAATCATGCGACGACGCCGGTGGACCCGCGGGTAGTGGATGCCATGCTGCCCTTCTTCACCGAGCAGTTCGGGAACTCGGCCAGCAAGCACGCCTTCGGATGGGAGGCGGAAGCGGCCGTGCACCAAGCGCGGAAGCACATCGGCAACCTGATCGGCGCCGCTCCCAAGGAGATCGTCTTCACCAGCGGGGCGACGGAATCGGACAACCTCGCCATCAAGGGCGTGGCGGAACTGCACCGGGACCGCGGGAACCACATCATCACCTGCGCGGCCGAGCACAAGGCCGTGCTGGACTGCTGCAAGTTCCTGGAACGGCAGGGCTACCGCGTGACCTACCTGCCGGTGGACGCCTACGGCACGGTGGACATGGACAGGCTGCGCGCCGCCATCGACGACAGGACGCTGCTCATCTCCATCATGCTCGCCAACAACGAGGTGGGAACCATCCAGCCGCTGGCGGAGATCGGCCGCATCGCCGAGGAGCACGGGATCCTCTTCCATACCGACGCCACCCAGGCGGTGGGCAAGCTGCCCGTCGACGTGGCGGCTTGGGGGGTTCACCTGCTTTCGATGACCGCCCACAAGCTTCACGGGCCCAAGGGCGTCGGCGCGCTCTACGTCAGCGCAAGAAAGCCGGCGGCGCGGCTGAGCCCCACCATCCACGGCGGCGGCCACGAGGGAGGCATGCGGTCGGGCACCCTGAACGTTCCCGGCATCGTCGGGTTCGGCAAGGCCTGTGAGATCGCCCGCGAGGAAATGGCCACTGAACTGCCGCACATCAGCCGGTTACGCAATCGTCTGGAGACCGGGCTCTTCTCGCGCCTCGACGAGCTTCACCTGAACGGACATCCCACCGAACGCCTGTGCGGAAACCTCAACGTGGCCTTCGGCTACGTGGAAGGCGAATCGTTGATCATGGGACTCAACGACGTCGCGGTCTCCTCCGGCTCCACCTGCACGTCGGCGGCGCTGGAGCCCTCCCACGTGCTCAAGGCCATGGGCGTCAGGGAAGACCTCGCCCACGGCTCCCTTCGCTTCGGGCTGGGACGCTTCAACACCGAGGAAGAGGTGGACTACGTCCTGGACCGGGTGGAGGAGGAGGTCACCCGGCTGCGCGGGCTTTCGCCGCTCTATGCCAAGCGGTCGGCGGGAGCGCACGGATAAGGACAATGGCTACAGAAGTCCAGATAACGGAATCGGCGGCCCACCGGATCAAGGAACTGCTCGACCAGGACGAGCGGGACCTGACGGGCCTGCGCCTCAAGGTCGTGGGCGGCGGCTGCTCCGGCCTCCAGTACAAGATGGACCTCGACGACCCCAGGCCCACCGACCGGGTGTTCGAGCACGAGGGAGCCAAGGTGATCGTGGATCTCAAGAGCCTGCTGTACCTGGGCGGCACCGAGCTCGATTACAGGGAAACGCTCATGGAGGCGGCCTTCGTGTTCCAGAACCCCAATGTGAAACGCAGTTGCGGCTGCGGTGCCTCGTTCGTGGTCTGAGGCCGCCGCCGGGAACGGCGGCCGGCGTCAATGCCGACCGGCAAGCCGTTCTCCCACGGGACACGCCATGTCCGACGTCATCTATTTCGACAACAACGCCACCACGCGCATCGCGCCGCCGGTCTACGAGGCCATGGCGCCCTACCTCACCGAGCTCTACGGCAACCCTTCGAGCATCCACAGCTTCGGAAGCCGGGTCGGGCGCGCCCTCGACCGCGCGCGCACCCAGGTGGCGGGGCTCCTGGGAGCGGAAGACGAGGTCGAGGTGCTGTTCACCAGTTGCGGCTCCGAGGGTGACAACACCGCCGTTCGCGGCATCCTCGAAGGCGCGCCGGACAAGCGCCACTTCATCACGACCGCGGTGGAGCATCCCGCGGTGCTGGGCCTGGGGCAGCACCTGGAGAAGAAGGGGTACCGGGTCACCTGGCTGGGGGTGGACGAGAACGGCATGCTGGACCTGGAAGAGCTCCGGGATTCCCTCTCCGACGACACCGCGCTGGTGTCGATCATGTACGCCAACAACGAGACCGGCGTCGTCTTCCCGGTGCGCGAGGCCGGCGAAATCGTCAAGGCCCGAGGCATCCCCTTTCACGTCGATGCGGTGCAGGTCCCGGGCAAGATCGAGCTCGATGTGAAAGACGGCCCCATCGACCTTCTGACGGTCTCGGCCCACAAGTTTCACGGGCCCAAGGGCGTGGGCGCGCTGTACGTGCGGCGAGGGATCACCCTCCGTCCTTTCATCGTCGGCGGCCACCAGGAGCGCAACCGCCGCGCCGGCACCGAGAACGTCGCCGGTATCGTGGGCATGGGCGAGGCGGCGGAGCTCACGGGCAAGGACATCGCCGCCGAGCGGGCGCAGTTGAGCGGCATGCGCGACCAGCTTGAGAGCGCGCTCGCAGCCACCTGCCCCGGCGCCCGGATCAACGGCGGCAAGTCGGAGCGACTGCCGAACACCCTCAACATCGCCTTCGAGTACCTGGAGGGCGAATCGATCCTGGTGCTGCTGGACGAGTTCGGCATCTGCGCCTCCACCGGCTCCGCCTGCACCGCGGGCTCGGTGGAGCCGTCCCACGTGTTGCGGGCCATGAAGGTGCCGCCGCAATGGCTGCAGGGAGCCGTCCGCTTCAGTCTGAGCCGCTACAACACCGAGACGGAAATCGACTTCGCGGCGGAGAAGATCCCGGGCATCATCCGGCGCCTCCAGGGGCTGTCCGCCTTGGGGCGGGTGGGAACGAAGGAAGGTCTGCCGGGGCAGGCATGAAACCCGACAGGCGCAGCCGCCTCCTCTATCGCATCCGCTATCGAACCGGCGAATACCTGCTGCGAACGCTTGTCGTGAGCCTGGGTTGGCTGCCGACGGCCGCCAGACCGTGCATCGCCTGGATCACGGACCGGGGGACCTACCTGCTGCTGCGGGGTTATCGGGAACGGATGCACGACGCCCTCCGGCGCACCATGAGCGAGGAGTTGCCCACCCATGCCGAGCGCCACGCGGTGGTGCGGGCGGCCTGGAGAAACTTCACCTACGCGGCCGTCGAAACCTTCGCCACCCTGTTCATGACGAAACCCGAGCTGTGCGCGCGCATCGAGATCAAGGCCGAGGAGCGCCTGCGCGAAGCTCTCGCCCGGAGAAAGGGCGTCATCGCGATCAGCGCCCATTTCGGCAACTTCACCATGATCGGCCCCCGGCTCGTAGCCCAGGGCTACGACTTCAGCGTCGTGATCAAGCTGCCGCGGGAGGAACGCTCCGCCGCGCTGCTGAACGGCTACTGCACGCGGGCCGGCGTCAAGGTGATACCGGCGCGCCCCAGACGCCAGTCCGTCGCGCAGATCATCAGGGCGCTGCGGCGAAACGAGATCGTCATGATAGTCCCGGACGAGTTCAAGACCACGGGAGTGGAAGTGAGCTTTCTCGGGCGTCAGGCACCCGCGCCCAAGGGGCCCGTCACCATCGCTCAACGCACCGGCGCCACGGTGCTCCCGGTCTTCATGGTCCGGGATGCACGGGACCGGCTCACGCTGCACGTGAAGCCGGAACTCCGGCTCGTCGAGACCGAGGACCGCGAGGAAGATCTCCGCGTCAATACCAGCCGGTTCGTCGGGGAAATCGAGAAGATGGTGCGCCAACACCCGGACCAGTGGAGCTGGATGGGGTTCCGGAAACCGCGCAAGGGGGAGGCTTCCCACGCCGCGTCGTGACGGGGCCGGGCAGCGGCGGATGCGAAACAGGATGGAGCCTGCATGGATCTTGGCCTGACCGGAAGGGTTGCGATGATCACCGGCGCGAGCCGGGGAATCGGCAAGGCCATCGCGCTGGGGATGGCGGCGGAGGGATGCCGGCTCAGCCTGTGCGCACGTGGCCGGGAAGACCTCGACGAGACCGCGCGCGAGCTGCGTGCGACCGGCGCCGAGGTGCTCGCGTCGGCCCTGGACGTCACCGACGAGTCCGCGGCACGCTCCTGGTTCAAGGAGACCCGCGACGCCTACGAGGCCGTCGACATCCTCGTGAACAACGTCGGCGGCTCGCGCCCCGGCGGCAACCTGTCCGCGTCGGGCGACGACTGGCAGCGCGGTTTTTCGCTGAACTTCTTCTCCGCCCTCGGCCTTTGCCGGCTGGTGGTGCCGGCCATGCAGGCGAACAAACGCGGCTGCGTCATCAACATCGCCTCCATCTACGGCCGCGAGTGGGGCGGGCCCATGACCTACAATGCCGCCAAGGCGGCCATGATCAGCCTGTCCAAGGAGATGGCGCGCGAGCTCGCGCCCCACGGCATCCGCGTCAACAGCGTCGCCCCCGGTTCCATCCTGTTCCCGGGAGGCTCCTGGGACCGACGCCGGGAGGAAGATCCCGAGGGCATCGCCGCATTCGTCCAACGCGAGCTCCCGGCCGGGCGTTTCGGGACCGCCGAGGAGGTGGCCGACGTGGTGGTCTTCCTCGCCTCCGACCGGGCCAACTGGATCTCCGGCGCCTGCATCAACGTCGACGGCTGCCAGTCGAGGTCGTTGATATGAGGGGTTGCGAGGCCACCGGCCCGGCTCAACGCCCTGGGACCAAGACGTGATGAGACCGGGTGCTTCTGGTATCGTGGAAGAAGTACACGGAGGCAAATCATGAAACGAATCATATTGACGGTTATCGCATTCTCGCTCATCGCTCACGCCGCAAGCGCGCAGCAACTCGAGAAGGCGGTCTTCGCCGGCGGCTGCTTCTGGTGCGTAGAGTCGGATTTCGACAAGGTGCCGGGCGTCGTCTCAACGGTTTCCGGTTACACCGGCGGCAAGACGAAGGACCCGACCTACCGACAGGTCACGGCCGGAGGCACAGGCCACTACGAGGCGGTGGAAATCACCTACAATCCATCCAAGGTAAGCTACGAGATGCTGCTCGCCGCGTTCTGGCGCTCCGTGGACCCGACCGACGGCGGTGGACAGTTCTGCGACCGGGGCCAATCCTACGAGACCGCGGTGTTCGTCGCCAACGACAAGGAACGTGCCCTGGCCGAGGCATCGAAGAACGCCGCGCAAAAGTTGCTGGACAAACCCATCGTCACGCCGATTCTCGCCGCCGCGCCCTTTTACGAAGCGGAAGGCTACCACCAGGACTATTACAAGAATAACCCGCTTCGTTACCGTTACTACCGGTTTAGCTGCGGCCGCAATCGCACGGTGAAAGATCTCTGGGGCGAGCACGCCTACGAAGGCATCCCGGGGCACGGGTGAGACAACGCCGTGTCGAACTCCCGCTCGGCACCTTCGACGGCCCGGCCCTCCAGGGCGGCGCCCACGTAGGACGCCAGCGCCACGCGGCCCCGCAGCGCCCGAATCTCCGCCGTCTCGCCGTTGTCCCAACCGGCGCGCGCGGGATTCCCGCGTCCGCTTCGGCCGTGACCGCTTCCCGCTACTCGGTTGCTCGCGGTCCAGTTCGGCAAGCGGCCCGCCCGCCCCAAAACCTCACGCGCCAGGACCCGTTCCCAATTGTCGGCCGGCAGCAGCATGGTCGCTTCGTCTGCGGTCGGCACATTCAGCCGGTAGGATAGGAACCGCGCCTTGCCCCTCGGGCATCACAGCGCCACGGTGTCCACGTCCGGGTCCGTCACCCGTCGTATGAACTCGATTTGAAAGGGTCGGAGCATCGTCATTTACACAAATGGGGAAACGCGACGGTTTCGCGTCTCGCCGTTTTTCCAGCAGAAGGGTTCCCTTGATGGCCCGCGAGCACAAAAAAGCCCGACAATCACTAGGATTATCGGGCTCAATCCGAAAGGGTTATGTGCCTTGAGGCGCCTCTTGTGGCGAGGAACGTACGTCAGGGAATCAGCGAAGTCAGGTCAGTCGTCCGGCACGGGCTCTCCATTTTTAGAATATCCCCGGGAGTTCCGCCTTAGCACAAGTCAGGATATCAAGTTGCCGTGCGAGGTGGCGAATATGTCCGGCTTCAATCTCCGTGGAGTTCGTCTTCTTCCCATGCGGTCCGATCGGTATCATGGCCGTCTTTTTGCCATAAGTCACGAGGTGATAGTGTTATGTCGTACGGCTGGCGTAACCGGGAGCACAAACGTCCAACATGGCCCGAATGTCGCCGAACCTGATGAGTCGCGTAGCCACCTATTTGTTAGGCAGCCAGCGCCGGTTCAGCTTGTTGGAGGTAATTGTCGGCCGGCGAGACGTGCGCCAAATCTATGAACTCAACCTGTATGTAGCTCTTAGAATCAGCGCTCTCCTGTTGGATGTCCAGTTTGACTTTGCCCGTTCGGACTTCATCAACAGCCGAGAGCCACTCTTGCTCTCGCAAAATGTTGACGTCGAAGAACATCTCCTTGACGGCCGTCTTGAATGCTGCCGAGGACCCTGCCTCTTCAGCCAAATCGATCAGCACGTTTCGGAAGGATTGCCGATATGCCCTGAAAGCATCTGCGAGCTCATTACCGTTCGCCGCAAAGCTCCCCGGCTGGACGCCATAGACCCAGTGTTCATCGTCCTCCGTGGCCGCCAGGACTCGCCCGTGCGAGAGTACGTCAGCGATGAAGCCTTTGCCGAAGACGCGGTCACGGTAAGTGAAGAAGAGAGGGATGTATAAGTGTTCCATGATGCCTGCCCCCGGTAGATGGTTGGGGCTGGTCCTTTCATCAAGTCACAAATGTACCACTTAACACGACAAGGTGGGACTTTATCTCACTTGGCCCTTTGAAGTACCGTTACCCCGTTTCGTTTGTCAAGCGCGGCCAGCCTTCCGCCATGCGGCCATGCCCTCTATCCCAGCCCGTCGAGGATCCGCTTCCCTTTGCATCAGTCACCAACTCTCAAATCCGTGGGTTTTTCCACGGCCTGCTAACGGACGTGAACGGAAGGGTGAGTTGGTGGAGGCGGGGGGAATCGAACCCCCGTCCGAAGGTTTTCCGCCAGAAGTGACTACATGCTTAGTCGCCGTTTGAGTCTCGCCGCGAAAGGTCCCGACGACAGGGCCTTGCGCGGCCAGCCGGTTTGGATCTCGACCTCATCCCCTCCGGCAGGGGAATCGGTCCATCCCGCTGAATGACGCCTTGTCCGACCCCGCGGGAGAAAGCCGGCAAGACGCTGGCTGTCTATGCAGCCAGAGCGTATTCGTGTTCGTCTGCAGTTACTTGCAGTCCTGCGTTTTTAACGAGGCCGCAGGACCCCGGCATGCCACTTTGACTTCCCACCCCCGTCGAACCCATATCGCCCCCAATGATGCGCCCTGGTCCGCCGGTCAACTTCTGCGGCTCTTCATGGAGCGTTCCATCTCCCGCCGGACCATCTTCTCCTTGACCGTGGCGCGCTTGTCGTAGAGCTTCTTTCCTCGGGCGAGACCCAGCTCCACCTTGGCGCGCCCGTCCTTGAAGTATAGCTTCAACGGAATCAAGGTCAAGCCGCGCTCCTTGACCTTTCCGGTGAGCCGCATGATCTCGCGCTTGTGCAGAAGCAGCTTCCGCGGCCGCGTCGGCTCGTGATTGAACATGTTGGCCGCCGGATAGGGGCTGATGTGGGAGTTGACCAGGTACACCTGGCCCTTGTCGACCCGGGCGTAGCTGTCGGCGAGATTGGCACGGCCGTCCCGAAGGGCCTTCACCTCGCTGCCCAGCAGCACCATCCCGGCCTCGAAGGACTCGTCGATGAAGTACTCCCGGCGCGCCCGGCGGTTGACGGTGACGGTCTTCTCGGCGGTTTCCTTGGTAGAGGCCATGGGATCGTCTATTCGTTCGTCGACCCTGCGCCCGTGAGTTCGGCGAGTTGCGGCGCCGTCTACGGGCCCGGCACCGCCAGGAGCCGGTTGTCGATCAGGCGCGCCTTGCCCACCCATGCGCAGACGGCCAGGAGCGTGGGCCCCGTGACCTCTTCCACCAAGGCAAGCTCCCGGGGGTCGCGCAGGTCGGCGTACTCGAGGCGCACCAGGGGCTGCCGGGAGATCTCTTCCACCACCACCTCACGGATCCGCGCGGCCGCGGTCTCGCCGCCGCGGACCAGCGCCTCGGCCCTGCCCAGGGCGCTTTGCAGACAACGCGCGGCCTCCCGCTCGGCCGGCTCCAGGTAGCGGTTCCGCGAGCTCATGGCCACGCCGTCGTCCTCCCGCACCGTGTCGCACTCGACGATCTCCACTTCCAGGTTCAGGTCGTCGCGCATCCGCCGGATGACCTGGACCTGTTGGTAATCCTTCCGGCCGAACACGGCCACGTGCGGACGCACGATGTTGAAGAGCTTGAGCACCACCGTGGCCACGCCGCGGAAATGTCCCGGCCGGTGGGCGCCGCACAGCGGCCGGGTGACCTCTTCCACGTCCACGTAGGTCTGATACCCCGGCGGGTAAATTTCCTCGACCGTGGGGTTGAACAGGAGGTCCACCCGCTCCTCCGTGAGCAGCCGGACATCGCGCTCCAGGTCCCGCGGGTAGCTGTCGAAGTCCTCGGAGGGAGCGAACTGGGCGGGATTGGCGAAGATGGAGACCACCCGGCAGTCGCCGTGCTTCCCGGCCTCGCGCACGAGGCTCAGATGGCCTTCATGCAGGTATCCCATGGTGGGCACCAGGACGATGCGCTTCCCCTCGCGCCGGGCACGGCCGCTCCATGCCTGCATCTCCGGGATGGCGCGGATGTTGGGTAACGCTTGCATGGCGCGAGGCGCCGCCCGCCCTCAGTGGAACGTGTGCTCCTCCGCCGGGAACGCCTCGGTGCGCACCTCTTCCATGTAGCTCTGCACCGCGCCGCCGATGGTGTCCTTGAGATTGGCGTAGCGCTTGACGAACTTGGGCGTGAAGTCGTCGAACAGGCCGAGCATGTCGTGGACCACGAGGATCTGCCCGTCGCAGTGCATGCCGGCGCCGATGCCGATGGTCGGGATGGACACGCGCCGGGTGATCTCACGCGCCAGTTGCACCGGAATGCCCTCCAGCACCACCGCGAAGGCTCCCGACTGCTCCACCGCCAGGGCGTCGTCGAGGATGTTGCGGGCGTCGGCCTCGCCGCGCCCCTGGATACGGTAGCCGCCGAACTGGTGCACCGACTGGGGGGTGAGCCCCACGTGGCCCATGACCGGCACGCCCATCTTGACCAGCGCCTCGATGGTGGCGGCCTGGGTCACCCCCCCTTCCAGCTTGACGGACTCCGCGCCACCTTCCTGGATGAGCCTGCCGGCGTTGCGCTTGGCCTCGTCCACTCCGAGCTGGAAGGTCATGAAGGGCATGTCCGACACCACCAGCGCCCGCTTGCGCCCGCGAATCACCGCGCGCGTGTGGTAGATGATGTCCTCGACCGTCACCGGCAGCGTGCTGTCGTGGCCCTGCACCACCGAGCCCAGGGAGTCGCCGACCAGAAGGAGGTCTACACCGGATTCGTCCAGGATGCGGGCGAAACAGTAGTCATAGGCCGTGAGGCAGACGATCTTCTCGCCCCGCTCCTTCATGCTCCGGACTTCCGGCACCGTCATTTTCCGTCCCATTCGGCAGGCCTCCTCAAGCTGAACATCCACAACAAAAAAAGCCTCCCGGACCAATCCGGAAGGCCATCCCGCTACCGTTGGAGACGATAGATGCCAGAATGTCTCATCCGTCTCGGTCCGGCTCCCCCGGATCCAAGCGGCATTTCGCGTCTTCCCGTTTCCCCTTCCTGGAGTCGGCCGGCTTCGCCTGGCCGCTCCGGGGCTTTCCGGAAAGATGGAGGGATACTAGCGCGAAGCGCGCGGAAAGTCCAGGGGGATTTCCGATGGGTTTCGAATTTGGCCGCGACCGGCGGCCGGGGTCACGGCAGCTTGTAGGAGCTGTCCTCGATGAGCCTTCGGAGGTCCTGGCGGAACTCGCCCTGCCACTTGGAGAGGATCACGTCGGCGGGGCACAGCCCCTGCTGGACCAGGTCGCGCAAGGGCTTCAGATGGATGGTCTCGTCCTCGCCGCGCTTGTTCAAGCCTCGCTGGCGCGCCAGCCCTTCCCAAGCGATGTCGACCATCTCCTTTGCCAAGTCCCCCAGGGAATAGCGCCGGAAGCGCGCCGCCGGGCCGAGCCGGTGAGAGTCGTGGTAGGCGGTCATGCGCTCGTCGAAGGACCAGCCCTTTACCAGGTCCCACGCGGCCTGGAGGCAGTCGGCGTCATAGCAGATGCCCTTGATGAGCGCGGGCAGCGCCGGCATCAGCTCCGGCGCCTGGCTGTCGGCGGAGCGGAACTCCATGTAGTGCTTGAGCCGCACCTCGGGGAACAGCGTGGTGAGATGAAGCTGCCAGTCCGCCATGGTGGCGCGGTGGCCCTGGTGCCCGTGTTCCAGGAAGTGACGGAACGGGGTCCCGGTCATGTCCAGGTAGTTGCCGTCCCGGGCGATGAGGTACATCGGCACGTCGAGGGCGTACTCCACGTAGTGGTGGAAGCCGGCGTCGGGAGAGAAGCAGAACTCCAGGAGCCCGCAGCGGTCGGCGTCGGTGCGCGTCCAGATATGGCCGCGGTAGCTCTTGAAGCCGTTGGGCTCGCCGTCCGAGACGGGCGAGTTGGCGAACGTCGCGCCGATGATCGGCGCCAGCCCCATGGCGGTTCTGAGCTTCGCCATGGCGTCGGTCTCGTCGCCGTAGTCGATGTTGGCCTGCACGGTGGCCGTCTGCTTCATCATCCGCTGGCCCAGGCTTCCCACCTTGGCCATGTACGGCCCCATGATGCGGTAGCGCCGCTTGGGCAGCCACTCGATCTCGTCGACGCGGCTGAACGGCTGCATTCCCAGACCCAGAAACACCACGTCGAACTTCCCGGCGACGTCGATCAGCTCGCGGATATGCTGGGAGAACTCGGCGTTGCTGCAGTGGATGTCGTCGCAGGGCTCGCCGCTCAACTCGATCTGGCCGCCCGGCTCCAGGGTGATGGCGTGGTTGCCGCGCTTCAACCCGATGACGAAGCCGCCTTCCTCCTGCGGCTCCCAGCCGTAGTCGCTTACGAGACCATCGAGGATCACTCTGACGCCGCGCGGGCCGGAGTACGACAGCGCCTTGGCCGTGTCGCGTTCGATGCCGACCTTCTCGTACTCGGTGCCCACGCGCCACTGCTCACGAGGCTTGCCGGCATCGTGAAAGAAGGCTTCCAACTCGTCGCGTCTCTCGATCACGGACATCGCGCCGTATCCTCGCCGAAGGAACCCGCGGCCGGTTGCTTCTACCCGCGGCAGACGGCCCGCAGGTTCTGCTCGTACGGCGGCGTGACCACCGCCTTCTCGGTGATGATGGCCGAAACCAGGGAATGATCGGTGACGTCGAAAGCGGGGTTCAGCGTGTTCACTCCGTCAGGCGCGATACGGGTTCCGGCGATGTGCGTCACCTCGTCCCGGCTGCGCTGCTCGATGGGAATGTCGGCGCCGGATGGGCAATCGAGGTCCACCGTGGAAGTCGGGCACGCCACGTAGAAAGGAACCTCGTGCCGGTGGGCCAGCACCGCCACCGTGTAGGTGCCGATCTTGTTGGCGACGTCGCCGTTGGCGGCCACGCGATCCGCCCCCACCACCACCGCGTCCACCCGGCCGCTGTTCATCACGTAGCCCATCATGTTGTCGGTGATGAGGGTGACCGGAATCTCCTCCCTGGCGAGCTCCCATGCGGTCAAACGGGCGCCCTGAAGAAACGGCCGCGTCTCGTCCACGAACACTTCCTCGATGGCCGCGCCCGACTCCTTCATGGCCCGCAGAACTCCCAGGGCGGTGCCGTAGCCGGCGGTGGCCAGGGCGCCGGCGTTGCAGTGGGTGAGGATGCGCCGGGAATCCTTGAGCAACCCGGCCCCCAGGCCGCCGAGGGTGCGATTGGCGGCTACGTCTTCTTCGTATATCTCAAGAGCCTCTTCCTCGAGCCGGCGCTTCAGCACCTCCAGGTCGCCGTCCTTGTACTCTTCATGGATTCGCCGCATGCGCGCCAGCGCCCAATGGAGGTTCACCGCGGTGGGGCGCGTGTCGGCCAGCGTGCGGAAAACCCTTTCCATCGCCGTTTCGACCCGCCTGGGATGCTGGATGCGGCGAGCGCCCAGCGCGACCCCCATGGCGGCGGCAACGCCGATGGCCGGGGCGCCGCGAACGACCATCGTGCGGATGGCCTGGGCAACCTGCCGGTAGTTGCGGCAGACCCGGTACACCTCCCTGCGGGGGAGCCGCCGCTGGTCGATGAGGATCACCTCACCGTCGCGCCACTGGATCGTTCTCACGGTCATGTCGGTTCATCTTTCGGTCGTGCTCAAATATAGTACCCCGAGAACGACCGTCAAGGAAACTGGGAACGATGGACGTACTTGGACTCCTGGCCTACGCTTCGGGGCTCTATTTCATCAAGCCGGACCTGGGGCCGCAGGTGTTGCTGGCGACCCTGGCCTTCATTCACCTGTGCGACGGCATTCTTTGCCTCATCATCGCCCGGCACGGTGGACGCACTCAGACGGGCTGGACCCTGGCCGGCTTGATCCTCGGCGTCTGGGGGGCGCTTCCGCTGCTGCTGCTTCGGCGCGGAGACGCCTAAGCCCTCACCCCCACCCTCTCCCAGAGGGAGAGGGAGTCAAATTGCCCCTCTCCCTCTGGGAGAGGGTGGCCGGAGGCCGGGTGAGGGCCTAGTCCATCCGCTTGCGTAAAAACGCCGGGATGTCGAAGTCGTCCTCCGCCACCTCGTCCTCCGTGAGGTCGTAGAGTGTCTCGGGCGTCGTCGAATCCTTTCCCGACTCTCCGTGCCAGCTCGGCTCGCCGAATCCGTCATCCTCGAGGGTGCCGAGGTGAACGACCTTCTTGCCCTTGGTGTCCCTGATACCCAACCCGAGCGAGCCCTGCCTGTTCGACGGCGCCTGTTTCTGCTCGGCGGGCGCGGCCTCCGGCTGCCGGACGCCGCCGTCGCCGAACCCGGTGGCGATGACCGTAATCCGCATCTGGTCCTCCATGGTCTCGTCGATGACGGCGCCGAAGATGATGGTCGCGTCGTCGTGGGCTTCACCCTGGATAAGGGTCGCCGCCTCGTTGACCTCGAACAGGCTCATGTCCGGACCGCCGGTGACGTTGATCAGGACGCCGCGGGCGCCGTTGATGGAAACGTCCTCCAGGAGCGGGCTGGAGATGGCCTGTTGAGCCGCTTCCAGCGCCCGGTTGTCGCCCGAGGCCGCGGCCGCGCCCATGAGCGCGAATCCCATCTCCTTCATGACCGTACGGACGTCGGCGAAGTCCAGGTTGATGAGCCCGGGCGTCACGATCAGGTCGGCGATGCCCCGGACCGCTTGCGTGACCACGCTGTCCGCCACCTTGAAGGTCTCCAGCAACGTCGTGGACTTGCCGGCGATGCTGAGAAGCCGCTGGTTCGGGATGACCACGAGGGTATCCACCTTGTCCTTGAGATCCCGGATGCCCTCCTCGGCCTGCTGCATGCGCCGCTTGCCTTCGAAGATGAAGGGTTTGGTCACCACGCCCACCGTGAGCGCCCCGACTTCGCGCGCCACGCTGGCGATGACCGGCGCGCCGCCCGTGCCGGTGCCGCCGCCCATGCCGGCGGTGATGAAGATCATGTCGGCGCCCGTGAGGAACTCGCGGAGGCGCTCCTTGTCTTCCATCGCGGCGCGACGGCCCACTTCCGGATTGGCGCCGGCCCCGAGCCCCTTGG
Source organism: uncultured Binatia bacterium (SeqCode) (assembly GCA_965204505.1). GTDB lineage: Bacteria > Desulfobacterota > Binatia > UBA9968 > JAJDTQ01 > JAJDTQ01. The sequence goes on along the minus strand of CBDBFB010000002.1, from coordinate 2,315,473 downwards.
TCAGGGAGTCGCCAATCTGGACCTTGATCTCGGCCTGGCTGGCGTCCAGCGCCTGGCTGTCCGTGTTGGCCACGATGAAGTCCACGCCCTTGAGGCCTTCCTGGATCATCGTATTGACCGCGTTGCCGCCGCCGCCGCCGATACCGATGGCCTTGATCCGAGCTCCGGTATCTATCGGGTCCACCATTTCAAACATGGCACTTCCTCCTTTTACCAGTTGCATTACAGTGTTCGATCCGTGGGAAACGAGCGCCGGCACGCGCGCCGGCCGGCCGTTCCCGCCTTCTTCGACCAGGAGCTTTCAACTAGAAGAACTCCTTGAACCATTCCGTCATCCGGCCCCGGACCTTGTAGAACAGATGTTCGTTGTCGCGGATCCGAAACAGGTTCCGATCCTGCTGCCTCAGGCCGAAAAGCAAAAGGCCGGTGCCGGTGGCGTAGACCGGGCTGGACACCACGTCCACCAGCCCCGTGACGTTGGCCGGCACCCCCTGGCGCACCGGCACGTCGAAGATCCTTTCCGCCATGTCGATGATCCCCGGCAGAAGCGTGCAGCCGCCGGTCATGACGATACCCGACACCAGATGGTCCTCGTAGCCGGACTTGCCGATCTCCCGCTGCACCAGGTTGAAGACCTCCTCCAGGCGCGGCTCGATGATCTCGCACAGGATCTGGCGTGACACCGACCGCGGGCTCCGTCCGCCCACGCTCGGCACCTCCAGCGTCTCGTTGCGGTTGGCCAGGTCGGTTTCCACGCACCCGTAACGCTGCTTCAACTGCTCCGCCGCCGCCATCGGGGCATGCAAGCCCGCGGCGATGTCGCTGGTGAGGTGGCTGCCGCCCACGCTGAGCACCGCCGTGTGCTTCACCGAGCCGCCGTGGAACAACGCGATGTCGGTGGTGCCGCCGCCCATGTCCACCAGCGCCACCCCCACCTCCTTCTCTTCCTGGGTCAGCGTCGCGTCGGCGGACGCCAGCGGCTCGAGCACGAAATCCGCGACGTTGAGCCCGGTACGATTGCAGCACTTGATGACGTTCTGGGCCGCCGCCACCGCGCCCGTGACCACGTGCACGCTGGCCTCGAGCCGCACCCCCGCCATGCCCCGGGGCTCCACGATCCCGCCCTGGCCGTCGAGGGCGAATTCCTGGGGCAGCACGTGGAGCACCTCCCGGTCCATGGGGATGGCCACCGCCTTGGCCGCGTCGATGACCCGATCCACGTCGGCGTCGGTCACCTCGTTGTTCTTGACCGCCACCACCCCGTGGCTGTTGAACCCGCGGATGTGGCCCCCCGCGATGCCGGCGAAGACGGTATTGATCTCGCAGCCCGCCATGATCTCCGCCTCCTCCACCGCCTTCTTGATGCCCTCCATGGTGGCCTCGACATTGATCACCACGCCTTTCCTCAAACCGCGCGACGGGTGAATGCCGACCCCCACCACCTCCGGCCCCTGTTCGGTCTGCTCCCCCACCACGGCGCAGATCTTGTGGGTCCCGATGTCGAGCCCGACGACAACATTGGTCTTCTTAGACATGGATATTCCCGCCTCTTTCATTGTTCGTTTCCATCGAATCACGCCCTTCCCCGTGGGCGCGCGATCACTTGTCCCCGGAAACTCAAGTCCACGGCCCGGAAACGGGCTCCCTGCCCCTGGAACTTCCGCAGGAACCACCGCATCCGCGTCAGCTTCTCGTCCCAGTCGCCCCAGCCCATGCGGAAAGGCACCGCGTACGAAACCGGATAGAGGACGATGCCGCCGCCGGACTCGAAGCGGATTTCCGACAGGCCCAGCGACGCCCGTTCCACTTTCCGTCCCAAGGCCACCGCCTGGGACAGCTTCTTCCGCGTGCCGGGCTCCCGCGGCGGCAACCGCGCGGCCCGCAGCCCCGTGATGAAGGGAAAGTCGACGGAGTCCTTGTCGTCGAGCGCCTTGAAGATGACGCCGTCGTCCGCGACGTAGTAGAGCTTGTCCAGTGCCACGATGGCGCTCGCGCTCCATTCCTCGATGTCGATCACCAGGCGGCCCGGAAATTCCCGCCGTATCAGGACCGACTTGACCCAGGGGTGCTGCCGCACCCGTTCCTCGATTTCGGCCGGATCGATGCTCCAGATGCCGGTGTACGGTCCCAGGCCGGACATCACCACCAGCTCCGCCCCCTTGACCTTCTCCACGCCCTCGACCTTGACCTCCCGGATGGCGAAATAGGGGTGCGTCATGAAGAAGCCCGAAGCCTCGCCAGCCGCCGACCGGACCGTCTCCGCGGAAACGTCCAGCGCCGAGCGCACCTGGCGATAGAGATCCGCGGAGTATCCCAGGCCGAGCCACCCGACCGCCGCCAGCCCCGCCAGCACACCGCCGGCCGCCGCCATGGCCAGCCAACGCCTGCCGGGCTTCCCGGACCGGACCGACAGCCTAGGCATTGCCGCCCTCCCGCGGGGCCGCGGCGTTCTTCAACGAAGCGCGATCCAGAATCCGCTCCACCAGCCCGCCGAAGTCGATTCCGACCCCCGCGGCGATTTCCGGCAGGAGGCTCAGCGGAGTCATCCCCGGCAGCGTGTTGACCTCCAGCACGTACAACCGCCGTTCCCGGGAGAGGCGGAAGTCCACCCGGGGCGCTCCCTCGCACCCCAACGCCGCACAGGCCCGGGCCGCCAGCCGCATGGCCTTGCGATAGAGCATGCCCGGCAGGGGAGCCGGGAAGACGTGGGAGGCCATGCCGGAGGTGTACTTGGTCTTGAAGTCGTAGAAACCCTTCGCCGGCCGGATCTCGGTGACCCCCAGGGCCTCGCCGTTGAGCAGCCCCACGGTAATTTCCCTGCCGGCCACGTACCGCTCCACCAGCGCGTCCCGGTCCCACCGACACGCCTGGCGTAACGCCGGGGCCAGGTCCCTTCGCCGCCGCACGATGGTGACGCCGATGGAGGAACCCTCGGCCCGCGGTTTCACGACCGCGGGCAACGGGAGCTCCGCCGCCGCCTCTCCGTCTCCGGACACCACCCGATACGGCGGCGTCGGAACCCGGTTCCGGACCAGCACCTCCTTGGCCAGCACCTTGTCCATGCACAACGCCGAGGCGGTCACGCCCGAACCCGTATAAGGGATGCCCATGACCTCCAGCAGTCCCTGCACGCAGCCGTCCTCGCCGATCTTGCCGTGCAGCGCGTTGAAGACGACGTCTATGCGGCGCTTGCGCAGTTGTCCGGGCAAGTCCCGGCCCACGTCGATGAGAGACACTCCCCTGTAACCCCGTTGCCGCAAGGCGTCGGCGACCTCCTTCCCCGACACCAGCGACACTTCCCTTTCCGCCGATAGACCGCCGTAGAGGACGCCCACCCGGCGCGTTCGCCAAGATGCCGGCGGCGCGCTCATGGCGGCCACTCCCCGGCGAACCGCACCTCGGTTTGCAGGGTGACCGAGAACCGGCTCTCCACCCTGCTGCTCACCTGCTCGATCAGCCGCCGGACGTCCTCGGCGCAGGCGCCGCCGCGGTTGACGATGAAGTTCGCGTGGCGCCGCGACACCTCGGCGCCGCCCACCCGCAGTCCCTTGAGCCCCGACGCCTCGATCAGCCTTCCGGCATAGTCGCCCGGCGGATTGCGGAACACCGAACCGAAGTTCGGATGGCCCGACGGCTGACTCTCCCGGCGCCGCGCCATGATGGCGCGCATGCGTGCGTCCACCGCGTCGGGCGTCTCCGGCGTCAGCGCCAGCCCGACGCGGGTGACGACGGCGCCCTCGGGCAGCCGCGCCTCGCGATATGAGAAGCTCAGCTCCTTGTGCGCGAAGACCAGTGGCTCGCCACGGCCGTTGAGCGCCTCAACCCCGGTCACGATCCGCTCCATTTCCGATCCGTAGGCGCCGGCATTCATCACCAGCGAACCGCCCACGCTGCCGGGGATGCCCTCGGCGAACTCCAGTCCGCCCAACCCGCGGCGCACGGTTTCGCGCACCAGCCGGCTCACCGCGTAGGCGGCGCCCACGTCCGCGCCCGCATCCCGCCAGCGCACCCGGCGAAACTCCCCCCGCAACCGCACCACCACACCGCGCACCCCCCGATCGCTGACCAACAGGTTGCTGCCGTTGCCCAACAACAGCACCGGCACGCCGCGGCATGCCAATGCCCTCAGGCATGCCCTCAGGCCCCGGTTCGTATTGGCTTCCACGAAGCAGTCCGCGGGCCCGCCGACCTTGAAGGAGGTGTAGCGGGCCAGCGGCTCGCGCACCCGCACCGCCACGCCGGCGATGCCGCTCAGCTCCGTGGTCAATCGGTCGGTGCTCATTGCCTCTGTTCCCGCAAGGACTCAAGCAGTGTCTCCCCAACCTTGTGGATGTCCCCGGCGCCGAGGGTCAGGACCATGTCGCCGTCCGCGAGCCGCGGCAGGAGGCCGCCGGCGACGTCCTCCTTGGCGGCGACGAACGCCACGTCCATGTGCCCCCGGCGCCTGATGGCGCGGTACAACTCCTCGCTGCCGGCCCCCGGCACCGGCTCCTCTCCGGCGGCGTAGATGTCGGTGACGATCAGCCGATGGACGCCGTCGAACGCCGAGACGAAGTCATCGAACAGGTCCTTCGTGCGGCTGTAACGGTGCGGCTGAAACACTACCGTCAAGGGACGCCCCCAACCCTCGGTGATGGCCTGGAGGGTGGACTCGATCTCCGTCGGATGATGCCCGTAGTCGTCCATGACGAGGATCCCGGCCACCTCGCCCTTGATCTCCGACCGGCGGTGGATACCGGCGAATCGGCCCAGAGCCTGTGCCGCGTCGGCAAAGTCGATGCCCAACTCCACCGCCACGGCGATGGCCGCCAGGGCGTTGGCGACGCTGTGGCGGCCCGGCATGGGCAATGTCACCGCTCCCAGCGCCCGGCCGTGGTGCAGCACCGAGAAACTCGACTCCATCTGATGCGTGCGCACCTCCTCCGCGCTGAAGTCCGCGTCCGCCGAAAGGCCGTAGGTGACCACCCGCTTGTTCACCCGGGGTATCAGTCCACGGACCGTCGGATGGTCCAGGCAGAGCACCGCCACCCCGTAGAAGGGCACCTTGTTGACGAACTCCAGGAACGCGTCGGCGAGTTCCTCCGTCGTGCCGTAGTACTCTATGTGCTCGCGGTCGATGTTGGTCACCACCGCCAGCGACGGCGACAGCAGCAGGAAGGTGCCGTCGCTTTCGTCGGCCTCGGCCACCAGGATGTCGCCCCTGCCCATCTGCGCGTTTCCGGCCAGGGACCGTATCCGGCCGCCGATGACCAGGGTCGGGTCCATCCGCGCCTCGGTCAGGACGTGCCCGATCATCGACGTCGTGGTAGTCTTGCCGTGGCTGCCCGCCACCGCGATGCCGTACTTCATGCGCATGAGCTCGGCGAGCATCTCGGCGCGCGGAATCACCGGGACCTGGCGCTCCTTGGCCGCCACCACCTCCGGGTTGGAGAACTTCACCGCGGTGGAGATCACCACCACGGAAAGACCCTCGGCCAGATTGGCGGCATCGTGGCCGATGCGCACCTCCGCCCCCAGGGACCGCAGACGCCGCGTGGCGTCGTTCTCCTGAAGATCGGAGCCGCTTATCTCGTAGCCCAGGTTCAATAGAACCTCCGCAATACCGCTCATGCCGACGCCGCCGATGCCGACGAAGTGCACACGATGGCGTCTTTCGAAAGCCCTCGGACCCATCGACCCATCACCGCCACTCGGGGACGAGGGCATGGCACTCGTCCACGATTCGTTCGGCCGCGTCCCCGCGGCCGAGGCGCGCCGCGGCCCGGCCCATTTCCGACCGCCGCGCGGAATCCCCGTGGAGGGCGCGGATGGTTTCGGCCAACCCCGAGGGTGTCAGTTCCTGCTCCACGATCACCTCGGCGGCGCCGGCTTCCTCGAGGGCCTGCGCGTTGAGCCTTTGGTGGTCGTGGGCCGCGTGCGGATACGGGACCAGCACCGAGGGCTTGCCGAATACCGTCAACTCCGACAGCGTCGAGGCCCCGGCCCGGCACAGCACCAGGTCGGCCGCGGCGTACGCGCTGTCCATGCGGTCGATGAACGGCAGCACCTCCGCCGCGCACGGTAGCGACTCATAGCCCTTTCTCACCAGCTCCTCGTCGGCGCGCCCGGTCTGGTGCGTTACCCGGAAACCGGCCGCGGCATCGCCCAGATGCGCCAGCGCGCCCAGCACCGTCTCGTTGATCCGGTGCGCCCCGGCGCTGCCGCCGAAGACCAGCAGATGGAAGCGGTCCTCCCGCTCCACCGAGGGAAGGTCGCGCCACCGTACCGGCGTGCCTGTCAGCACGACCTTGGCCCCGGGAAAATAGTCCACACTCTCGCGAAAGCTCGTGAAGATCCGGTCCACCAGCCGGCCCAGGACACGGTTGGTGAATCCCGGGCGCAGGTTCTGCTCCAGGATCGCGCAACGGACGCGCCGCGACGCTCCCACCAGCAACAGCGGCCCGGAGGCGTAGCCACCGAGGCCGATGATGCACTGGGGATCGAAGCGGCGGATGATGGAGCGCGAGCGCCACAGGCTCGCGGGTATTCCGTACAGACCCTCCAGCAATCCCTTGAGGCCGCGCCCCTTGAGGCCGCGAATGGGCAGCAGCTCCAGCGGGAACTCGGTCTGCGGGATCACCCGGCTCTCGATGCCCCAGCGACTCCCCACGAACAGGATGCGGGTCTCATCATTCCGCCGGCGGAACTCCCGCGCCACGGCCAGGCCGGGAAACAGGTGTCCTCCGGTGCCGCCGCCGGCCACGATCAGTCTCATGGCTGTGCCCTCCTCCAGGAGACGCCCAGGAGCATTCCCGCAACCGTCAAGTGGACCACCAGGGCCGAGCCGCCGTAGCTGACGAACGGCAGCACCAGTCCCTTGGTGGGCACCAGGCCCATGACCACGCTCATGTGCACCAGCGCCTGCAGGCCCAGGAGCATGGTGAGACCGAACACCATCAGGCGGATGAAGGGATCCTCGCTTTCCAGGGCTAGCCGCAGGCCGCGATAGAGCAGTATGCCGAACAGCCCCACCACCAGCAGCGCTCCCCACAGACCCAACTCCTCGCCGATCACCGAATAGATGAAGTCCGTGTGCGCCTCCGGCAGGTAGAGGAGCTTCTGGCGGCTCTGGCCCAACCCACGCCCCCATAACTGCCCCGAGCCGAAGGCGATGTAGGACTGGATGATCTGGAACCCGCTGTCGGCGGAGTCGCTCCAGGGGTCCAGAAAGGCCAACAGCCGCTTCACCCGGTAGTCGGCGGACATGACCAGGAAAGCCGCCAACGGCAGCGCCACCGCCGTCACCCAGGCCAGGTGCTTCACCTGGCTGCCGGCCACGAACAGCATGGCCAAGGCCAGGATGGCGAGAATGAACGCCGAACCGAAGTCCGGCTCCGCCAGCAGCAGGGCCACGAACGCACCGGTCACCAGCAGCGGGGGCAGAATGCCGGGAACGAACCTGTCCAGCCGGTCGGCTCTTCTGGAGAGGGAATAGGCCAGGTAAAGCACCAAACACACCTTGGCCACCTCCGAGGGCTGGAACAGGAACGGCGATACCCCCAGCCAACGATGGGCGCCGCCCCGAACCACGCCGACATCCGGAATCAGCACCAGCACCAGCGCCACCAGCGCGGCGACCAGCAGCGGACCCGCGAGGCGGCGATAAGCAGGCGGCGGCAGCAACAAGGCCATGGAGAGTCCCAGCAGGCCGAGCCCGGCTGCCAGCAACTGCTTGCGGAACAGGTAGGTGCCGTCGCCGAAACGTTCCTGGGCGAAGAGGTAGCTGGTGTTCAGCACCATGGTGATACCGATGGCGAGCAGCGCCACCAGGCTCGCCAGCATCCACCGGTCCACGTTGCGAATCCCGTTCATAGGGCCTGCACCAGCTCCTTGAACGCGCGTCCCCGCTCGGCGTAGTCCTCGAACATGTCGAAACTCGAGCAGGCCGGCGACAACAGCACCACGTCGCCGGCATGAGCGGCGGCGCGGGCCTCGCGCACCGCTTCTCCGAGATCGGTCACGACCGAAGTGTCGGTCAATGCCCCCAGGGCCTCCCTCATGAGCTCCGCGGATGCACCCAACAGGATCAGCTTGCGCACCCGCTCCTGCACCAGCGGCGCCAGTCCGCCGTAGCCGCCGCCTTTGTCGACGCCGCCGGCGATGAGCACAATGGGGCCGTCGAAGCTGGCCAGCGACTTCCGGACGGCGCCGACGTTGGTGCCCTTGGAGTCGTTGAAGTAGCGCGCCCCGGCGAACTCCCGGACGAATTCCAGCCGATGCTCGATGCCCGGGAACCGCCTGGTCGCGGCGCGGATGTGACGACCTTCGACGCCCACGGCCCTGGCCGCGCACACCGCCGCCATGACGTTCTCCACGTTGTGGACCCCCCGCAGCCTCACGTCGCTCAGGGGGAACCGCTCTTCGGCGCCGCCGCCGCGCCAGACGATGGCGTCCGCCGTGGCGAAGGCACCCTCTTCCGCCCTTGACCAGCCGAAGGAAACCACCCGGGCGTCCAGCCCATCCCGCAAGCCCCACACCCAGGGGTCGTCGCGGTTCAGCACGGCGACGTCTCCGGGTCGCTGGGCGGCGAAGATCCTGGCCTTGGCCGCGCCGTAGCTCAAGAGGCCGTCGTAGCGGTCGAGATGGTCCTCGCTGAGGTTGAGGTACAGGGCGACGCGAGGACGGAAATCGCGGACCCATTCGAGCTGGAAGCTGCTGACTTCCACGACCCCCCAGTCCCAGTCTCCGTCCACGTACTCGATGAGCGGCCGGCCGATGTTGCCGCCCGCGAAGACACGCAGCCCGGCCGCTTCCAGGACCGCGGCCACGAGGCGGGTGGTGGTGGTCTTTCCGTTGGTCCCGGTGACGGCCACCATGGGGGTGCGGCTGAAACGCGCCGCCAGCTCGATCTCGCTCAACACCTCGATCCCGCGGCCGACGGCTTCCACCAGCAGTGGATTGTCCCGCGGCACTCCGGGGCTGGGAACCACCGCGTCCACGCCGTCGAGCCAGGCCGTTCGCTCCGGGCCGAAGTGGCAGGCGGCCGGCACCGGCAACCGCGACAGCTCGTCCTTTGCCTGCGACATCCGGTCTTCCGCGCGCGCGTCCGCGCCCACCACCCGGGCGCCGCGGGCGGCCAGAAACCGCGCCGCCGCCAGGCCGGTGCGGGCAAGTCCCAGCACCAGGATCCTTTTGCCCTCGACTTCCATCGCGGGTTCTCCGCCCGTTTCCGGCTCCGTGTTGCGTGCCTCCGCCGTTCCCGTCACTCTAGTGTCCTGTCTGGTTAATTCGCACCATAATCTGCTTGTCTTTTTCGCCGTCGGCTGCGTTGCTCTTCCTCGCGTGGTACCCGCCACTGCTCGTCATCGCGCCTTGCCGACAACGAAAAATCCTGCGCATCTTATGGCGCGAATTAACCAGACAGGACACCAGGACCCTTCAGCGCAGCTTCAGCGTGCTCAACGCGAACAGCGCGCAAATGATCGACACGATCCAGAACCGCACGATGATCTGCGGTTCCGGCCAACCCTTCAGTTCATAGTGGTGGTGGATGGGCGCCATGCGGAAGACGCGTTTGCCGCGCAGCTTGAAGGACGCCACCTGTACGATCACCGACACCGCCTCTACCACGAAGACACCCCCCACCACCACCAACAGAATCTCGTTCTTGCTGATGACCGCGAGGATCCCCAGAGCGGCTCCCAGGCCCAGACTGCCGACGTCGCCCATGAACATCTGCGCCGGGTAGGTGTTGAACCAGAGGAAACCCAGGCCCGCGGCCACCACCGCGGCGCAGAACACCGTAAGCTCTCCGACCCGGGACACGTGGGGGATCTGCAGATACTCGGCGAACTTCACGTGGCCCGCGAGATAGACGATGAGCGCGTAGGTGGCGGCGGCGGTCATCACCGGGCCGATGGCCAGGCCGTCGAGACCGTCGGTGAGGTTGACGGCGTTGGAAGCCCCCACCACCACGACTACCGCGAACGGGATGTACCAGAGCCCCAACTCCGGGCGTACGTTCTTGAAGAAGGGGACGGCGACGGTGCTGCTGAAATCTGGCTGTAGTAGTAGCACCACCGTCGCCGCCGAGGCCACGGCGATCTGGGGAATGAGCTTGCTCCACATGCCCAGTCCCCGGCTGCTCTCACGCCGGACCTTGAGGAAGTCGTCGATGAGGCCGATGGCCGCGAAGGCCACCGTGACCGCGAGCGCCACCAGCACGTAAATGTTGGTAACGTCGCCCACCAGCACGGTGGACAACACCAGGGAGAGCACGATCAGGGCGCCCCCCATGGTGGGGGTGCCGGCCTTGCCGGCATGGCGGTCCGGACCGTCGTCCCGAATCGGTTGCCGGATCTGCCACTGCTTGAGGGCGCGGATGAGATAGGGGCCGATGACGAAGGCCAGCAGCAACGACACGAGCGCCGCCAGCGCCGCGCGAAACGTGATGTAGCGGAACACGTTCAGGACCGGGAACGTGGTATGCAGCGGAAACAGCAGAAGATACAGCACGACGCTACGCCTCCCCGTCCTTCATGGCCGCCAGGACCTTTTCCATGGCCGCGCCCCGCGAGCCCTTGACGAGGACCCAGTCGCCCTTGCGAAGCTCGGCCCGCAAGACCGCCCCCAGCTTCCGGTGGCTCCTGGCCACGTGCACGGCGGCCCGCTCCATGCCCGCCGCCAGCGCCCCCTGCCGCGTGTCGCGGGCGAAGCGGCCCAGCAGGTAGAGGGCGTCCAGCCCACTCGCCGCCGCGGCCTCGCCGACCTCGCGGTGGCAGGCGACCTCGTTGGCGCCCATCTCCCGCATGTCGCCCAGCGCGGCGACCCGCCGACCTCTCCCCGGAATCGCCTTCAGCGCCGCCAGCGCCGCTTCCATGGAGGCGGGATTGGCGTTGTAGGCGTCGTTGATGATGCCGATGCCGTTCCAGCGCTCCACCTGCATGCGCATGGCCACCGGCCGCACCGCCTCGAGACCCGTGCGGATGGCGGCCATGTCCGCTCCGAAGGCGTGGGCCATGGCCGCGGCCCCGACCGCGTTGCGGACGTTGTGCATGCCGCACAGGCGCAGCCGCACCGGCTCCCGCACGCGGCCCACGCGGAGGTTGAACCGCAACCGGCCGCCGGACAGCATCTCGGCGTCCTCGCCGCGGACGAAACCGCTGGCGCCGTAGGTCACCACCTGGCCCCGGAAAGCCCGGCCCTGGCGCACCACCCGGTCGTCGTCCAGATTGACCACGGCGGTGCCCCGGGGGTCGAGCCCGCGAAAGATCGCCCCCTTCTCCCGGGCCACGCCGGCGAGGGTTCGCAGTCCCGAAAGATGGGCCGGAGCCACCGAGGTGATGAGTGCGAGATCGGGGTCCGCAATGGCCGTCAGACGGCGGATCTCCCCCGGCCGGTTGGTGCCCAGCTCCACCACTGCCGCGCGCTCGTGTCCTCGGAGCCGCAGCAGCGTCAACGGCAAACCCACCAGGTTGTTGTAGTTGCCTTCGCTCTTGAGGACCTTGCCGCGCAACGGACGGTCTTCCATGCGCGCGCGCTGCAGGATCGAGAAGAGCATCTCCTTGGTGGTGGTCTTGCCGTTGGACCCGGTGATGGCCAGGACCCGCGGCGCCGTCCTCCGGCGATGGAAATGGGCGATGTCGCCCAGGGCCCGGAGCGTGTCGCGTACGCGAATCACCGACACCGGCCCGGGGCCGGCGACGTTCCGCTGCACCACCACGCAGCCGCCCCCGCGCCGCGCCACCTCGGGCACGAACACGTGGCCGTCGCGCACCTCCCCGTGCAGCGCCACGAATACGCCGTCCCTTTCCACCTGGCGCGAATCCGTGCTGATGTGGCCGAACCGGCTCGCCGCACCATGCTGAACGATGGTGCCCTTGGCCGCTCGCGCCAGCTCTTCAATGGTCCAATCCATGGCCGCTTGATGCTCCTGCCCGCGTCAGCCGCCGACGCCGTGCACCTCTTCCCGCAAGACCTGGCGGTCGTCGAAATCGAGCCGCCGGGTCCCCACGATCTGGTAGTCTTCATGGCCCTTGCCCGCCACCAGCAGGACGTCGCCCGGGCTCGCCATGGACAGTCCGAGCCGGATGGCGGAACGCCGGTCGGGCTCGACCCGGTATCCGGCTTGCGGCGCGGCGGCGCCGCTGTCCCCAAGCCGTTTCATGCCCCCGCCGCGAACCCCTTCCTCGATGTCCCGAATGATCGCCAGCGGGTCCTCTCCGCGCGGGTTGTCGGAGGTCAGCACGACGCAGTCGCTTTCCGCTGCCGCGATCTCTCCCATGACGGCGCGTTTCCCGGGGTCCCGGTCGCCGCCGCACCCGAACACCGTGATCAGCCTCTCGCGGGTCAGCGCGCGCAGGGCGCGGATGACCTTGGCCAGGGCATCCGGCGTGTGCGCGTAGTCCACCACCAGGGTGATCCCCAGGCTGTTGGGAACCCGTTCCAGCCGTCCCGGAACCCGCTCGAGCCGGGACAGTCCGGCCGCGATGGCTTCGGGGCCGAGGTCCAGGGCCCAGGCCGCTCCCGCCGCCGCGAGGATGTTCTCGAGGTTGAGCTCTCCCATGAGCGCGGACTCGAACCCGATCCGCTGCTCCCCGCACGCCAGGGTCCCCTTCAGCCCGTCGAGCCCGCTTTCGAAGGCCACGGGATGGATGTCCCGTTCCGGCGACCTGCCGTAGGTGAGCGTCGCAAGCCCGGCCTCCCCGGCCAGACGGACCAGTTCCGGGCCGCGCGGGTCGTCGGCGTTGATGACCGCGAACGGTCTTTCCTTCACGCTGGCGGGCAGGCAGTCGGTGAACAGCCGCGTCTTGCTCGCGAAGTACGTCTCCATGTCGCGGTGATAGTCCAGGTGATCCCGCGAGAGATTGGTGAACACCGCGCCGTCGAAGTCGAGCCCGTGCACGCGCCGCAGGTCCAGGGCGTGGGAGGACACCTCCATGGCGACGAACTTGACGCCCGCGGCCGCCATGTCGGACAACAGCTCCTCGATGTCGATGGATTCCGGGGTGGTGAGCGGCGCCGGCCGCTGCCACCGGCCATAGCGCTGGCTGATGGTGCCGATGACGCCGCACGGACGGCCGGCGGCGGAGAAGATGGCGTCGAGCAGGTAGGTCACCGTGGTCTTGCCGTTGGTGCCGGTCACGCCCACCAGCACCAGGCCGCGGCTCGGACGTCCGAAGAACACCGCGGCGGCGTGGGCCACGGCCTGCCGCGTATCCGCTACGCGTACGCACGCGGCCGCCGGTGAAACCGGCACGGATCGTTCCACCACCACGACCGCCGCCCCCCGCCTGACCGCCTCGCCGACGTAGTCGTGGCCGTCGGCCGACTGTCCCGCAAGCGCGAAGAAGACGTAGCCCTCGCGGACCCTGCGGGAATCGCACGCCAGACCCCGGACGTCGCGGTCCAAGGGTCCGCTTTGGTCCCGGATGTCCGGCATATGCAGGAGGTCCCGGAGGAGCATCGACTTCAATCCTTCAACGTCAGCACCAGGCGCCCGCCGGCGCCGTCGAACCGCTGATCCACCACGTAGCCGTGGCCGCGGAGAACCACGGAGAACCTGTGCTGCTTGGCCTTGTTCACCGCCTCCCGCATGCTCAGGCCGATGAGACTCGGGCGCCCGCCGCGGGCGGATTTGCGTTGCCGCGGAGCCTTCCCGGACACCCGGATCACGCCTCCGTCCTTCCCCGAGGGCAATTCCGGCAGGAGCCGCCGATTCGGAGTCACTCCGAGGGCATGGAGCGCGGGTGCCGCGATCCGCCGGAACAGCGGGGCGGCGACCACGCCCCCGTACACGTTGACCGTCGGCTCGTCCACCAGCGTCAGGAGCACGAAACGCGGCTCGCTCGCCGGCACGAAGCCGACGAAGGAGGCGACCCGCTTGGTCTTGGAGTAGCCCCCCTTGACCCGGTCCGCCTTCTGGGAGGTGCCGGTCTTGCCCGCGGTCTCGAACCCCGCCAGGGCGGCGCGGGTGCCGGTGCCGCCCTCCGCCACCACGCCCTTGAGGATGTCCGCCACCGTGCGGGCCGTGGTCCTGGAGACCACTCGGCGCACCATCTCCGGCCGGTTCTGCAACAGGACCCTGCCGTCCTCATCCACGACGCGATCGACGATGAACGGTTTCATGAGCAGACCGCCGTTGGCGATGGCGGAGAAGGCCGTGACCATCTGGAGAGGAGTCACCGCAACGGACTGCCCGAAAGAGGCCGCGGCGAGGTCGATGCGGTACCACGCGTTGTGCGGCCGCACCTTTCCGGCCACCTCGCCCGGCAGATCGACGCCGGTCTTGTCACCGAAGCCGAACCGCCGGATGTAGCGGTGGTAGCGCTCCTTCCCGAGTTTGTGGGCTACCTTGACCACGCCGATGTTGCTGGAATGCTGGAGCACCTTGGCAAAGGACAGCCAGCCGTACTCCTTGAAGTCGTGGATGGTGCGGCCGCCGTATCGATAGCGCCCGAACTCGCAGAAAATCATGTCCTCCCGTCCCACCACCCGTTCCTCGAAGGCGGCCGCGGCGAACACCGCCTTGAAGACCGAGCCGGGTTCGTAGGTGTCCGTGATGGCGCGGATGCGCCACCGCTCCCGGTCCTGGCTGCGGAACTGGTTGGGGTTGAAGAACGGGTAGCTCGCCAGCGCCAGGATCGCCCCGGTGAAGGGATCCGCCATCACCACCGTTCCGCCCTTGGCGCGATACCGCTTCACGGCGGCTTCCAGGTGCTTTTCGGCGAGATGCTGTAGCGTGGTGTCGAGGGTCAGGCGCACATCCGCCCCGGGGCGGATCTTGAGGTCGTCCATGCCGGTGACCAGGACGCGGCGCCCCAAGGCATCCCGCTCCACCACCGAGGAGCGGGTCTTGCCGCGTATGTGGCGGTCGTAACTGCGCTCGACTCCTTCCAGCCCTTGCGCGTCCCTTCCCACCAGACCCAGCGCCTGTCCGGCGAGATGACCCTGGGGGTAGTAGCGTTTGGGCTCGTGGTACAGGCCGATTCCCTCTAGCTTCAGGGCCCGGATGCGTTGCGCCTCGCGCGGCGTCACCTGCCGCTTGAGCCACACGAACGGCTTGTCGGAGGTGACCTTGCGGCGCACGTCCCTGGGCTTCAGTTTCAGGGCGCGCGCCACCGCCGGCACCATCTTCTTGGGGGACTTGACCCGCCGCGGCCTGACGTAAACCGATTTGGACTCGACGCTGATGGCCAAGGCGTCTCCGTTCCGGGTCAGGATGGTGCCGCGCTTGGGGACGAAGATCTGTTCCTGGAGATGCTGCCGCTCGCCCAGCCTTGCCAACCTGGCGCCGTCGAAGGCCTGGAGGTGGATGGCCCGCAGCGCCAACGCCAGCAACAAGGCCAGCAGCAGACCACCGGTCAATCGCAGCCGGAACCGCAGGTTCGCGGAAGGGTCCTGTGGCCGTGTCTTCGTCACGGCAGTCTCACCACCTGTCCGGTCTCGGGGTCGCTGAGCCCGAGACGTTTCCGCGCCATAGCCTCCAGGCGCTCGGGCGCGGTCAGGGTCGCCAACTCCAGCTTGAGCTCGCGATTCGCCTGCTCCAACCGGCGCTCCAGCTTGGCGCCGGTGGAGAGCACGTACCCGAGCTGCACGACGCGCAGGCGCTGCCACACCAGCAACAGGGCCAACGCCACCAAGAGGCAACTCAGCACCACGGGCAACAGCGCGCCTCGGTGTCCTGCCGCGGGCGCCGTGTCGGCTACCCGCTGGTTGTCGAGAACGCCTGCCCCATTGGCCGGTTCTCGCCGGGAAAACAGCATTTTCCCCTCCTCACCCGCGTCACCCGCGCGGGCGAAGCTGGTGTCCTGTGGCGTCCTGTCTGGTCACAACCTTTCAACCGCCCGAAGCCGGGCCGAGCGTGCCCTGGGGTTGACCCGCACCTCCTCCTCGCTCGGCACCCGCGGTCTTTTGGTGATGGCGGTGGCCTTGCGGGCCCAACCGCAGACGCAGGCGGGCACGCGCGGGGGACAGACACAATCGAGTCCCCAGCGGTGAAACGCGCGCTTGACCAGACGGTCCTCCAGCGAGTGGAACGAAATGATCACCAGGCGCCCCTTGGCGCACAACAACTCGTACGCCGACTCGAGAAACGTATCGAGACTCTCCAGTTCGCGGTTCACCGCGATGCGCACCGCCTGAAACGTCCGGGTGGCGGGATGGGTCGCGGGCCTGCCGGCCTTCCGCGGCCGCCGGAACGAACCGGTCATGGCCCGGGCCACCGTCTCGGCGAGCTGGCGCGTCGAGTCGATGGCCTCCTCGCGGCGGCGGGCATCGATGGCCGAGGCGATCCGGCGCGCCCGCGGCTCTTCCCCGAAGTCGCGGATAATCCTTTCCAGCTCGACCACCGGCAGGTTGTTCACCAGCTCATGCGCGTCCACCGGACGGCTGCGGTCCATGCGCATGTCCAGCCTGGCGTCGCTCTGGAAACCGAATCCGCGTTCCGGCGTATCGAGTTGGTGGGAAGACAGGCCCAAGTCCAGCAGCAAACCGTCCACGCCCGGCCAACCCACTTCGTCCAAGACCTCCCGTGCCCGGTCGAATCCCGACCGGCGCAACGTTACCCGCTCGCCGAAGCCGGCCAGGGCGCGTCCGGCGGCGGCAATCGCCTGGTCGTCGCAATCCAGCCCCAGAAGAGTGCCGTCGGGGGACGACAGGCGCAGGATCTCTCCCGCGTGTCCGCCTCCCCCCACGGTTGCGTCGAGATACCTTCGCGCCGGCTTCGGCGCGAGGATCTCGAGCACCTCGCGAAGCATAACGGGCTGGTGTGCATAGCTCATGCGACCGGTATTTCAGTGACAGGTAGCGGCGCCCTCCCAATCGTCGTCGAAGCTCTCGATGGCTTCGTCCAGGGATGCGTAGAACTCGAAGATCCCGTCCATGCCCACGACGCGGAATATGTCCTTCAGATGGGGGTGCATGCCCGAGAGCTTCAGGTCGCCGTTCATCTCGCGCAACAGCCTCAGGCGGTCAAGCAGCACGCCGATGCTCAGGTAGTTGATGTGGTCGACCGCCTTGAGATTCAGGACGACCTTGAGACGCTCCTTTTCGATCAGGCCTCCGATCACGTCCTTGATCCTCACCATTTCGCGGAGGTCGATATCGCCGTTGACATCGATCACGGCAATATCCTGAATGGGCTTCCTGTCGAGTCCGATCATGGATCGCTCCTTTCTTCCGGCGCCCCTCGGCACTACAAGCCCAGGTCCGAGAACGAATCCGGATCTTCCATGAGTTGCTCCTCGGCCTCCGTAAACACCGTGTCCCAGGCGTCCTTGTCCCAGATGCGAAACTTCTCGCCGGCCGATGCCAGCATCACGTCACGTTTGAGGTCGGCGTACTTGCGTAACGTGGGTGGGATGAGGATGCGGCCGTGAGGGTCCACCGCGCATTCCGTCGCCCCGCCGAGGTAGTAGGTCTGAAACCGCACCATTCGCGCGTCGAACTTGGGCCTCTGGCGAACCGCCTCCTCCAGGGTCAGCCACTCGTCCAGCGGATAGACGTCCAGGCAGCGCTTGGAGCTGACGACGAAATTTGTGATAATGAGGCGTTCGTCGCCTTTGCCCAGGAGGAATTCGCGATACTTGGCCGGAATGCTCAGGCGACCCTTGGTATCGATCGTATGCTCGTATCTGCCGCGAAACATGCCTAACGCCCTACCGTCTGGCACTGCGTGGGAACTTGGCACAGTATGGGAATTTATCCCACCTTGTCCCACATCGGGGGAATATAGCCAGACCGTTTGACCCGTGTCAACACAAAAACGTCATATTTCGGGCGAGGAATATGGCGGCCAAATCCGCAAAAAAATCGCGACTTTTTCTACATCTGGTTGCGGATGGCCGGCACCGGGCGGTTGGACTACAAGATGTGGGGCCGGGAAGACGGCGGCACCGGTCCCCCCCTACGCGGTGTGAAAAGGGCTAACACGGTGTGAAAAGCGCCAATCCGGTGGAAAGATGGCTGAGTTCAGGTATTTCGGGGGGATGGGGCCAGCGGATCGTTAAGCCGGATTCTGTTCTGCTTCCCAACAGGAAGCGGGACGGTCATTCATCTTGCCCCGTGATTGCTCGCGGGGTCCAGCGACCTTACCCGAGGGTTTCAGGCGGACGACCCAACCCTCCTATTTGGTCTTGCTCCGGGTGGGGTTTACCATGCGCCCGCCATCACTGGCGGACCGGTGAGCTCTTACCTCGCCTTTTCAACCTTACCCGCCGGTCCGGTTCGACCGGAACCCGCCGGGCGGTGTGTTTTCTGTGGCACTTTCCCTCGATCGCTCGAGGCCGCCGTTAACGGCCACCCTGTCCTGTGGAGTCCGGACTTTCCTCCTCCGCGACGAACGCGGAAGCGACCGTCTGATCCGCTGTACCCCGGATTCAGTTTCGCGGTTATGCAGGGCCGTTGCAACCCCTGAAGCCCTCACCCGGCCTCCGGCCACCCTCTCCCGGAGGGAGAGGGTAAATTTGCATACTAGGGTTGCCCGTCTTGCTCGGGGGCGGGTGGGTTGTAGAAGAGGATTCTCTGGCAGCTTGGGCACAGGTTCACGCGCTCGTTGCGCAGGACGTCGTTCCATAGCTGGGGCGGGATGTTCATGTAGCAGGCCTGGCAAATGGCCGAGGACACCGACACCACCACGGTGCCCCCGCGGCGGTCGAACAGCCGTTCATATTTCCCCATGAGATCATCGCTGAGACGCGACGCCGTTTCTTCGCGGGCCTCCCGCGTCTGGGCGATCTTGTCCTCGATGTCGGCGATCTCTCCCTCCAGGGGCCCCTTCCGCTCGGTCCATTCCGCCTGGAGACCGCTCAACTCCTCCTCTTTCTGCTTCAGGACGCCTTCTTGTTCCTCCAGATCGGTCATCACCTCGAGCAACTCCTCCTCGAGGATGGAGTTGGACTCCTTGATCTGTGCGATTTCCTGCTGAAGCGCCTGCAACTCCTTGATATTCTTGACGTGGCTCATGCGCATGCGCCTGTCCGTCGCCTTCCTGCTGGCATCCGTCACGGTCTGTTCCTTGCCGCGCCGAACCGCTTCCCTTTCCTGCCAGGCCTCCCTGAGCGTCTTGACCTCCTTTGCCAGCCGGGCGATTTCGTTCTCACGCGTTGCGATTTCCTTGAGGCGTTCCGATTGCGCGTCCCTGTGTTTTTTCACTTCGAGATCGATGCCCTGAAGCACCGCCAAGGTCTCCAACTGCTCCCGCAACACGTTTTACCCCCCCGTCGCCGGACACGAAACAAAAAAAGAACCGCACCGGCAGGTGCAGTTCTTTCCATTACGGTCTCGGCTTTCTGATCGTGTCCGACAATCCCTTACGTTCATGCTTAATCTGTATCGTATCGATATTCCACGCAGTTGTCAAAGGCCAACAGATCCGTACTGGCCGGTCCTGTTTGCATCCGGGCCGTCACAGGCCGAGCTTGCCGGGATTCATGATACCGTTGGGGTCCAGACAGCGCTTCAGCGAACGCATCGCCTCCAGGGCATCGCCGTGCTCGCGGCCCATGAGCGACGCCAGTTTGAGCCCGACGCCGTGGCAGTATTCCACCGATCCGCCGAAACGGTGAACGGCTCGGAGCAGAGCCGAGACGGCGTCGCCCAATTCCGCCCGTGCCTCCTCCCCGCCCTCCCTGGACAGGCGCACGGAGAAGAGCTCCGGACCCGTCCAGAGCCCGCTCTCCCGGAAACGGACCCCGCGCTCGGCGGCCATGGCGATAGCCTTCTTCCTGTAGGCCAGCACCCGCGACGCCGGCAAGGCTACGTGCACCCAGTCCTGGTGCACGCCGCTCTCGCTGGGTTTGCGGCGCTCCCGGCGGTTGGCGGCAAAGCGCCGGGCGGCGGCGTGGCGCTCCCGCCAGAACCGTTCGGCCTTGTCCGTGTCCAACCTTTCGCCGTGCCGGTCCAGACACGCTTGCAGGGCCACGGCCTCCTCCGCGGCCACGACCTCTGCCTTTCCCTCGAACCCCAGGTAGAGGATGGAGGGTCCGCCGGGGTCCTCCATCTCATCGCCGTAGTCCAAGAGGATCGGCCTCAGGCCGGCGGCAAAGAACGCCTGGACGGCATCGAACCCGCGATCGAAGGAGCGGAAACGGACGGCATGGAGCACCCGTGCCTCGGGCACCGGGAACACCCGGAGGGTAATCTCGGTAAGAATGCCGAAACACCCCTCGCCGCCGATGAACAGGTGGTTGAGGTTGATCCCGGTGGAGCTCTTGGCGACGCCGCGGGTGCGGCACACCTGGCCCTGGGGCAGCACGGCCTCCACTCCCAGCACCTGGTTCCCCACCGAGCCGTATTTTCCGCCGCGGTAGCCGAGGCTGTTGGTGGAGACGGCCCCGCCCACGGTCGCCACCGGCAGCGTCCAGGGGTCGTGGCCCAACATGAGCCCGGTCCGCTGCAGCTCCGTGTCGAGGGCCTCCAGCACCGCGCCGGCCTGGACCCGGACCGTGAACGAGTCCGCGTCGATGTCCAGGACGGCGTTCATCCGCCTGAGGTCCACGACGATGCCGGGGGTCAGCGAGACCGCCGCCCCCATGAGCCCGGAACCGCCGCCGTAGGGGACCAGCGGCACCCGATCCCGGTTGGCCGCCTCCACCACGGCCTGCACCTCGCCGGTGGATGCCGGGGTGCAGACGCACAGGGGTTGAACGGGAACGATGGGATGCGAGGGATGGATGCGGCCGTGGCTCAACGCATCCCAGGAATGCAGGTCCAGCTCATCCGCATCGGTGAGGACGGAAGCCGCCCCCAACCGCTCGGCGAGACGCTGGACCGTGTCGGCGTGTGTGCCCGTAACTCCTCGAAAAGACAGGGGTCAGGCCCGGCAACCCCTTAGTGCATGTTCTGACCCCCGTCGACCACCAAGGTCTGGCCGGTCATGAAATCGGCTAGCGGAGAGGACATGAACAGGACCCCTCCGACGAGGTCCTGAGGCACCTGGACGCGCTTGAGGGCTCGCGTGCCGATGTTGCTCTGGCGCATCTTGAGGATTTCCTCGGTGGGGTTCTCCTCCGACAGGGTCGATCCCGGACACAGGATGTTCACCTGGATGTTGTCCTCGCCCACCTCGCGCGCCAGGGTGCGGCTGAATCCCATCACCCCGGCCTTGGAGGCGACGTAGTGGATGCGCCCCGGAGGGCCGTAGAGCGCCGTGCCGGAAGCGATGTTGACGATCTTGCCGGACTTCTGCTGGCGCATCTGCGGCAGCACCGCGCGGCAGCAGAGGAACACGCCCTTGAGGTTCACGGACATGAGCTTGTCCCACTCCTCGATGCTGATCTCCTCGATGCGGCCGCGGCTCATGGGAATGGTGGCGAAGATCGACGCGTTGTTGATGAGCACGTCTACCCGGCCGAAGCGCTCGACGGTCTTGGCCACCATCTGGTTGGCGGATTCCTCGTCGGACACGTCCACGGTCACCGCCATGGAGCCGGCCTCGCTGAGCTTCGCGAGGTCCCCCGCCACCTTCTCCGCCGCGTCCCCGTCGATGTCCGCCACCACCACCCGGGAACCGGACTTGGTAAACCCCTCGGCATACGCTTTGCCGATACCGTGGCCACCGCCCGTGATGATCACAACCTTGCCCTGCAACCCTTCGATCATGAATGCTCCTCTCAGGCCTGGCCGGTCGCCCGCTTGAACGGGAGTCGTGGCCGCGGCCGCGATACTTTCCTGGCACTGCTCTATCGGGAAACCCCGACCGCTGTCAACCCGGCCCCGGCCCGCATGAACCCCGCCCCGCGGCCCGACGGCGCTGCCCGGAATGCCGAATTGAACCCCCTGGCGAATCGTGTTAACGCAACTCCGATGGCGCGATATCGGGTAGCGGTGGACACCGGAGGGACCTTCTCCGACTTCGTATTCTTCAGCGAGGACAGCGGCGAGATCAGCATCACCAAGGTTCCTTCGACCCCCAAGGAGCCGTTTCAGGCGGTGCTTAACGGGGTGCAGGAACTGCTCGACCGGGGCGTGCCGGCCGGGGACGTGAGCTTCTTCTCCCACGGCACCACGGTGGGCACCAACGCGCTTCTGGAGGAGAAGGGAGCGGTCACCGGGCTGCTGGTGACCGAGGGCTTCCGGGGCATCTACGAGGTCATGGAGCAGAGCCGGGGCTACGGACCGGTCACTTACGATCTTTTCTTCGAGAAGCCCAGATTGCTCGCCACGCCATACACCACCGAGGAGGTCCGTGAGCGGGTGGACTTCCAGGGCAACGCGCTGACGCCGGTGGACGTCGACCAGGCGGCCGGGGCGGTGCGCCGCCTCAAGGCCAAGGGCGTCGAATCCGTGGCGGTTTGCTTCCTCTTCTCCTTCCTCAACCTCGAACACGAACTGGCGGTCAAGGAGATCATGGCCGAGGAGTTCCCGGAGGCGAGCCTGTCGCTGTCGTGCGAGGTGCTGCCACAGATCCGCGAGTTCTACCGGATGAGCACCACGGTCATCAACGCCTACATCGCGCCGGTGATGAGCCGCTATCTGAACGCGCTGGAGGATCGCCTGCGGGAGATGGGGGTCACCACCCCGCAGCTCTACATCATGCAGTCCAACGGCGGCGTGTCGACATTCCGGACCTCGGCCCGCATCCCGGTCGCCACGGTGCTCTCGGGGCCGGCGGGCGGCGTCATCTCGTCGCTGGGGGCGAGCGGCAAGGTCGGCATCGACAACATCATCACCTTCGACATGGGCGGCACCAGTTGCGACGTGGCGCTGATCCACCAGGGCCGCCCGGTGGTTACCACCCAGGGGCGCATCAGCCAGCGCCCCATCAGCCTCCCCATGCTCGACATCCACACCGTGAGCGCCGGCGGCGGCACCATCGCGCGCATCGACTCGGTGGCGGCGCTCCAGGTGGGGCCCGACAGCGCCGGCGCCGATCCCGGCCCCATCTGCTACGACCGGGGCGGCGAGAACGCCACCGTCACCGACGCCAACGTCATCCTGGGGGTGCTGGACCCCGACCACTTCCTCGGCGGCCGGCTTACGCTGGACAAGGGCAAGGCGGAGTCGCTGGTGGAGGAAAAGATCGCCAAACCGTTGGGACTGAGCCTCCACGAGGCCGCCGACGGCATCCTGAGGATCATCAACGTCAAGATGGAGGAGGCCATCAAGGCGGTGTCGTCCCAGCGCGGCTACGACATCCGGGAGTTCACCCTAGTGGCCTTCGGCGGCGCCGGGCCCATGCACGCCGGCAGGCTGGCGCTGGACCTGGGCATCCCGACGCTGCTGGTGCCGCTGACGCCGGGGGTCAACTCGGCGCTGGGGCTGCTCATGTCCGACGTGAAGCACGACCACGTGCGCTCCAAGCTGGCGCCGATGCAGGAGTTGGCGCCCGACGACATCAATTCGCTGTTCGACCAACTCATGGAGCAGGCGCGGGAAGAACTGTCCGGAGAAGGCTTCTCGGAGGCGGAAATCGTGCTGACGCCGTACCTGGATCTGCGCTACGCGGGACAAGGCTACGAGCTGACGGTGCCGTGCCCTTCCCCCCCGCTCAAGGACGAAGACATGGGGCTGGCGCAGCAACGTTTCCACGAGGTCCACGAGCAGGCCCACGGCCACAAGGCCGAGTCCGAGCCCGTGGAGCTGGTGAGCGTGCGGCTGGTGTCCGAGGGGCGGGTGCCGCAGACCCGGCTGTCGCCGTTCAAGGCCACCGGAAGCAGCGTGGACGACGCCCGCACCGGCGAGCGCCGGATCTTCTTCGGCCGCGACCTGGGCTTCCGGGACACTCCCATCTACGACCGGGACCGCCTGGAGCCGAGGCACGAGCTGGCCGGTCCGGCCGTGGTCGAGCAGATGGACACCACCACCGTCATTCACCCGGAGCAGCAGGCGCGGGTGGACGACTACAGGAACTTGATCATCACGACGAAGGAGTAGGTCGGATGGCACATCCGGAATCCAGCGAGGCAAACACGGCGTCCGCCGACCCCATCACCCTGCAGGTGATCCAGGCGCGGCTGGCGGGCATCGTGCAGGAGATGCAGAACTCGCTCTTCCGCACCGGCTTCTCCACGATCATCCGGGAATCCCAGGACGCGAGTTGCGCGCTCCTCACCTGTGACGGCGAGGTGGCGGCGCAGCACGTGGTGCTGCCGCTCCACATGGGGGCGTTCCCGGCCTGCGCCCAGGGGGTGCTGCGGAACTATGGGCCGGAGGAGATCCACGAGGGCGACGCCTACATCACCAACCACCCTTACCTAGGCGGCAGCCCCCATGCCCCGGACATGTGCGTGATGACGCCGATCTTCTTCGACGGCGAGTGGGTGGGTTTCTCCGCCACCATGGCCCACAAGAGCGACATCGGCGGGCCGGTGCCGGGAAGCTGCTGGAGCCAGGCACGGGAGGTGTACCAGGAAGGGCTCCAGGTGCCGCCGGTGAAGTACATCGACCGCTTCAGGACCAGCAAGGACATCGAGGAGATCATCGGCTGCAACAGCCGGACCCCGGAGTTGGTGGTGGGCGACATCCGCGGCCAGGTGGGGGCGGCGAGGCTGGGCGAGCGGCGCTTCGGCGAGATGATGGGCAAGTACGGGCGCGAGACCGTGCTCGCCTGCTACGACCGGTTGTTCCGGCTCACCGAGGAGCGGGTGCGCAACGAGGTCTCGACCTGGCCGGACAAGAGCGCCGAGGGGGAACGTTTTCTGGACAGCGACGGCATCGACCTCGACAAGCCCGTGCGCATCCGGGTGCGTATCGACAAGAAGGGGGACCGGCTGCTGTTCGATTTCACCGGCAGCGCCGACCAGACCCGCGGCCCCGCCAACATCCGGCCGTCGGTGGTGCGGGCGGCGTGCTCCTACTGCCTGACCGCCCTCACCGACCCGGCGCTCCCCACCAACCAGGGGCTCGCCCGGGTGGTGGAGGTCCACTGCCCGGAGGGAAGCGTGCTCAACCCCCGCTTCCCGGCGCCGGTGAACACCTACAACCCTACGGTGCACGCCCTGGTGGAAGCGCTGTTCGAGGCCTTGAGCCAGCTCACCCCGGTCAAGAAGATCGCCGACGGCTGCGCCAGCCGCTCCATCATCATCGGCGGCAAGAACGAGAAGACCGGCCGCAGCTACGTCCAGTACGAGATATTCGGCGGCGGCTCCGGCGCCCGCTCCGGCAAGGACGGCGTCTCCGGCACCAACGTCAACCAGTCCAACGCCCGCATCGCCCCCATCGAGATCATCGAGTCCGAGTTCTCTACCCGGCTGCGCCGCTTCGAGCTGGTGCCGGACTCCGGCGGCCCCGGCCAGTTCCGCGGCGGCCTAGGCTTCGTCCGGGAGTACGAGTTCCTGAACCCCGAAGGCCGCTTCTCGCTCCGCTCCACCAAGCACGTGGTGGCCCCCAAGGGCGTGGAAGGCGGCGGCAACGGCCGCACGGGCAAGGGGGTCATCAACCCCGGCTCCGAGGAAGAAAGGGAGATCCCCTCCCGGTGCTCCGACGTCGCCGTCCGCCGGGCCGACGTGTTCCGCCTGGAGACCCCCGGAGGCGGCGGCCTCGGCGAGCCCGTGGAACGCGACGCCGAAGCCGTGCTGCGCGACGTGAAGAACGGCTACGTCTCGGCGGAGAACGCCATGAAGGTTTACGGCGTGGCGGTGGAGGAGAGTGGCGGCGCGTTTGTTCTGGACGAGGCGCGCACGGCCACCGCGCGCCAGAAGCGCGCCAAGTCGCGTTCGACCCCCTCTCCCTCCGGGAGAGGGCCGGGGTGAGGGTGCCCGCCACCGTCGGCAGTCAAGGATTTCGCAGAGCCCTCACCCGGCCTTCGGCCACCCTCTCCCAAAGGGAGAGGGGCTTTGCTCCGCGAACGGAAGAAATCCCGTCGAGGTCACGAACCCATGTCCGTAAGCCACGCCGCTGACCCCATCACCGTCCAGGTCATCCGCGCAGCCCTGGACGGCATCGTGCAGGAGATGCAGACCTCGCTCTTCCGCACCGGCTTCTCCACCATCATCCGCGAATCCCACGACGCCAGTTGCGCGATCCTCAACACCAACGCCGAGGTCATCGCCCAGCACGTGGTGCTGCCACTCCACATGGGCGCCTTCCCGGCCTGCGCCGAGGGATTGCTGGAACGGTATCCCGCCGACGAGTTGCAGGAAGGCGATGCCTACATCGTCAACCACCCCTACCGGGGCGGCAGCCCCCACGCCCCGGACATGGGCGTGCTGACTCCGGTGTTCTACCAGGGCGAATGGATAGGCTTCTGCGCCAGCATGGCCCACAAGAGCGACATCGGCGGCACCGTACCGGGCAGCGGCTCGGGCACGGCCCGGGAAATTTTTCAGGAGGGACTCCACCTGCCGGCGGTAAAGTTCATGGACGCGGGCCGCTCGGTGCGCGAGCTGGAGTGGTTCATCCACGCCAACAGCCGCACCCCCGAGGTGGTGGTGGGCGACATCCGCGGCCAGGTGGGCGCCAACCGGCTGGGGGAGCGGCGACTGGCCGAACTGCTGGACAAGTACGGCAAGGACACGGTGGTGGCCTCCACCGAGGAGTTGGCAGGCCACGCCGAACGCCGGCTGCGCCAGGTCATCGCCTCGTGGCCCGACGGCCGCTACCAGGGCGAGGCTTGCGTCGACAACGATGGAATCGACCTCGACAAGCCCGTGCGCATCCGCGTCACCGTAGAGAAGACCGGCGACCGCATCCTGTTCGACTTCTCGGAATGCAGCCCCCAGACCACCGGACCGGCTAACATCCGCCCTCCTCTGGTCCGGGCCTGCTGCTACTACTGCCTCATCGCCCTCGTCGACCCGTTCCTGCCCATCAACCAGGGACTCGCACGTGTGGTGGAAACCCGCTTCCGCCAAGGCACCGTGGTGTGCCCCGACTACCCCGCCGCGGTGAACGCCTACATGCCCACCGCGCTGGTGGTGGCCGAGGCCGTGCTCCAGGCCATGGCCCCACTGGTCCCGGACAAGGCCATCGCCGAAGGCTCCGGCAGCGGCGCCATCGCCTTGGGCGGCCGCGCCCGGGACGGCAAGCGCAGCTACGTCCAGTACGAGATCTTCGCCGGCGGCGTCGGCGGCCGGAACGGCAAGGACGGCGCCTCCGCCACCTCCTTTCACCTGAGCAACGGCAAGATCGCCCCCGTGGAGATCATCGAATCCGAGTTCCCCACCCGGGTGGAACGCTTCGAGCTACTGCAAGACTCCGGCGGCCCCGGCCGCCACCGCGGCGGCCTCGGCTTCGTCCGCGAATACCGCATCCTTCAGGACGAAGTCCGCTTCTCCATGCGCACCGACAAGCACGCCCTCGCCCCCCAGGGCATCGCCGGCGGCCACCCCGGCGGCACCGGGGGCTGCATCATCAATCCCGGCGGAGAGGACGAGCGGAGCATGCCGTCGCGGTTCGGAGATCAACGCTTGAAGACGGGCGATGTGCTGAGGGTGGAGCGCCCGGGGGGCGGCGGAGTTGGGGCAGCCTTCGAGCGCAGCCCCGAGGCGGTGCTAGAAGACGTGCGGCAGGGTTACGTGTCAGTGGCGAGGGCAACGAGTGACTACGGCGTGGTTGTACTAGGCCGAGAGGATGAAGTCGTCCTCGATCGGGCCACGACTCGGGAGCTACGCAGCAAACAAAGTAACGGCACCTGTTGATCCCTCACCGTCGCCGCAAACGGTTGTTGTCTTCGAACCCAAGACGTAAGCTGTCTCGAAGCACATGGTCGACAACGAAGCAAGAGAACTGCGCGCGTACGTCGAACGGTGGCGGCTAGCTTCCGCCAAATTCGAGGAACTGCGCCGCAAGGACCTCCGCAACGTCAACGTGGCTGAACGCATCGAGGCCATGAACGGCGCCTTCAAGGCCACGCTGTCAACTCAGACACGAAACACATCCGGGCTCGTGGAACAGCAGGCGATTTTCGCGAGAATGCGAGATGCGCGATCTGTTCCTCCAGACAAGTGAGAGGGGTGACGATGTCAGCGTGGCCCACCGCGACCACTTTGGTGCGACCTGAGTGTCAGGCGGCTTCGCAGACCAGGGGCTGATGACTTCACCGAAATTTGCGTGGTCAAACGGGAGGTGCGTGTGTCCATCCCAGGTTCTTGGCGCGGAGTACGAAACAAGCTGACTGAGGCGCCTTCGGAAGTTCAGCAATACTTCAAGCCGGCAGCAGAATTGATGGAACGCTATTCATGGGAGGTGCCCCTGAGCTATTTGTTTGCTCGATTGGAGAGAGCCCACCTGATGTCGCTGTACTGTGGTGTCGTAAAGCTCCATCGGGTCGATTCAGCGCTTGCAGCAACGGCAGTGGAACGGTTCCAGAATACAAGGGACGACTTTCGAGAACTGTTCGAGCGAATCTTTGGGAAGAAGTTTCCAAAATCCCTGGTCGACAAAATCGAACGCGCTCAGCAAATTCGCAACAATGTGCTTCACGGGAAAACGGTAAAGGACAGGGACTATCGAATGGCGATCGTCTCTATTGTCGAATACGCAACGGAGTTCAACGAGCTCTGTTTCAATTTGGGAGGATTTCGCCCGTTTGGCAGCCTCCAGGGATTTAAGGGGGCCGCCGCATCTATGGACAAGTCCACAAGCCGGTGGGTCCTAAAGGGAATCGGTCTGCAATTGAGTTAAATGAAGAGCCGGCGACGTGTGGGCTGACCAGGGTAGGGAGCCGCCGCAGAGACCATTTTGACTTGGAAAGACCCTACAATCGGGCCGGAACCTCATAGGAACTGCAGCAACAATCCGCGCAGCCGCCGTCTCATGTAGCCGGTTTCTTAACCTTGGCAACTTGCTTCCTGGCCAGGGCGGTCGTGGCGAGTCTCCGGACATCTTTCCAACAATTGTAGGACCGCAGCGCTTCAATCGTCCAATTCTCGAAATTTGCTTCACCGCTCATCTGGTCAAGTTGCTGGTCCAGAGACCGCAAAGCTGAGACTTCGTCTTGCGTCAGTTCGTTCCGTGACTCTGCTCCGGTAATGATCCAGCAACTGTCGTTGTAGTCGAGCGCCAGTTCATCAACGGCTCGGCCATCCCCTCCCGCCTCCAGTATCGCTAACTGCTCGCTGGCGGGAAGGGCAAGGTTGAGCACGGTGTCCCACAGTACGGCGAGTTGTGCCTCCGTCGACGCTGTCTCAGGCATCTCGTTCACCTCTGTCAGGTATTTACAGGCCGCGACAATTGAAGTTTCCACACGGAAGTGCATCACGGGGTCAACAATACTCCAGCCCGCGAAGTCCCATCCCGAATGTTACCGACTTATCCCCTTGGGCCGCCGATGCGTTACGGTACTATGCGTTCTAGAACATAAGCCATATAAAAAACAATAAGTTGAGTGGACTTTGACATAGCGGCAAAGCAGTCGGGATGGTGGTGACTCCAGTTGAGACGCTCACGGTCTTGCAAAATCACCAAATGAGACGCACATTTGAGGATATCCGAGCACAACCGATCGCAACCGTGGGAGAATTTGATGACGAGTCGTATTCACATCGACGCCCCGACGGGCATAATTGAGGTCGAAGGGGAACAGGAATTCGTAGAAACACAACTCGACAAGCTTCTCCCCCTGATTCAAGCTTGCGGTTTCGGCACTAGGCCGACCCCGGCGCCGGGAAAAGGTCGGCATTAAGGCCGGAAAGTTTTGTGAGATCGCCTACGCTATCTGCGAAGGTTTCCTTAATGGCACATATGCAAACGTCCCGAGTAAGCCACGCAACATGTTCGAGGCCTGCAGGAAGCTCGAAAACATGGACGCGTCCAAGCCTCGGCCGATTCGAATTCAAGTACCGCGGGTCATTATTGGCCTCTACGAGCTGCGCAACAACCGAGCAATCGGTCACATAAGCGGCGAGATCAACCCAAATCACATGGACGCGGAGTTTTACCTTCGCGGCATGAAGTGGATTCTCGCCGAGTTTGTCCGGTTTTTCTCAAGCTCACCGGAGGAACAATCCCGTGCCGTCATAGAGGCCGTA
This sequence comes from uncultured Binatia bacterium (SeqCode), assembly GCA_965204505.1. Taxonomy (GTDB): domain Bacteria; phylum Desulfobacterota; class Binatia; order UBA9968; family JAJDTQ01; genus JAJDTQ01. The sequence continues at coordinate 2,285,585 of CBDBFB010000002.1, read as the reverse complement.
ACGGCTAGGACCTCCCAAATTGTATGGCAGAACGGCGATGTCCGCCGGGTACTCGATCCAGCAAAGTCGGCAGCCGACAGAGTCCTCATTCTATGCTACACGGAAAACAAGCCGGTGGCCGTCACCGACGTGGTGAGGTGGGCCGAATACTCAAACGCATCCCGTATGAGAACGTCTGTTCTAAACCGAAGTTCCTGGAAAAACAGCCTTCAGAAACGAGTTAAGCGATTGATATCCAAGAGGAAATGCCTTTTTGGGCGCCCTCGTATGTTCCCATGTATATGGGATGATAGTCCTTGCCTTTGGTGGGCTTGTGTGCTATCGTCGTTGCCATGTACGTGGAGACCGTCCCCAACCGCAACTCCCCGCCCGCCATCCTCCTCCGCGAAGGCTGGCGCGAAGGCAAGCGCGTGCGCAAACGCACCCTGGCCAACCTCTCCGACTGGCCCCCGGCCAAGATAGAAACCCTGCGCCGGCTGCTCAAGAACCAACCCCTGGTCAGCCCCGAGGAGGCCTTCGACATCGTCCGCTCCAAACCCCACGGTCATGTCGCCGCGGTGCTCGGTTCGGTGCGCAAGCTGGGCCTGGACCGTCTGCTTTCCACCGCTCCGTGCGCGGAGCGCGAGAGGGTGCTGGCGCTGATCTGTGCCCGTGTCCTTGCCCCGGTTTCGAAGTTGGCCACCGCCCGAGGGCTTGCCGAGGCCACGGCCAGGGACTCGCTGGCGCAGACCCTGGAGTTGGGGGAGGTCGATGAGGACGATCTGTACGCGGCCATGGACTGGCTGTTGGAGCGGCAGGAGGCCATCGAGAAGCGCCTGGCCAAGAGGCATCTTGGGGACGGCGCCCTGGTGCTCTACGACCTCACCTCGGTCTATCTGGAGGGCCGCTGCTGCCCTCTGGCGCGGCACGGCCATTCCCGCGACGGCAAGCGCGGCAAGCTTCAGATCGAGTTCGGCCTGTTGTGCGACCGCGACGGCCGTCCGGTGGCGGTGGAGGTGTTCAAGGGCGACAGCGCCGATCCCATGACCTTGGGCGCGCAGGTGGACAAGCTGCGCCGGCGGTTCGGGCTCTCGAAGGTGGTGCTGGTGGGCGACCGGGGCATGCTCACCGAAGCGCGCATCCGTGAGGAAGTGGCGCCTGCGGGGCTGGACTGGATCAGCGCCCTGCGCTCCTCGGCCATTCGCCGGCTGGTGGAATCCGGGGCGGTGCAGATGTCGTTGTTCGACCAGAGCGGTCTTTTGGAGGTCCGCTCCGAGGACTATCCCGGTGAGCGTCTGATGGTGTGCCGCAATCCGTTGCTTCAGGCCGAGCGGGGGCGCAAGCGCACGGAGTTGCTCCAGGCCACCGAACGCCTGCTGGAGCCCATCGTGGCTGCCACCGGGCGGGAGAAGCGGCGGCTCACGGGCCGGGAGCGCATCGCGCTTCGGGTGGGCCGGGTGATCGACAGGTACAAGATGGCCAAGCACTTCCACCTCGACATCACCGACCACTCCTTCCGCTACACCCGAACCCCCGAATCCATCGCCCGAGAGGCCGCCCTCGACGGCCTCTACGTCGTGCGCACCAGCCTGCATGAAAACCAACTGGATGCCCAAAGGACAGTGCATGCCTACAAGAGCCTGAGCCGGGTGGAGCGCGCCTTCCGAAGCTTCAAGACCGTGGACCTCAAGGTCCGGCCGGTTCATCACCGCGCCCCGGACCGGGTGCGCGTCCATGTCCTGTTGTGCATGCTCGCCTACTACGTCGAATGGCACATGCGTCAGCGCCTCGCTCCCCTGCTGTTCGACGACCATGACCCCGCCGGCGCCCAACGATCCTCCATCGTGGCGCCAGCCAAAACATCCCCCTCAGCTCAGAACAAGGCTCGCAGCAAACGCACCGAAGACGGCTTGCCCGTCCACAGCTTCCGCTCCTTGCTCGACGATCTTGCCACCATCGTCCAAAACCGTGTCGTCCCAAGGCTCCCCGGCGCCCAGCCCTTCGACCTGCTCACCCGCCCCACTCCTCTGCAACGTCAAGCCTTCAAACTCCTCGACGTACAACTCCAACGTTCCCAGTAACAGCACCTTGATCGCTTCGCTTTAGCCCTAATATCAATGCCTTGGCTCGCCCTCCGGCTGGAACTTCGGTCTAAAGGATCTTCACGCGAAGACCTTTATTAATTTTGACAAGAAGGCTGACACGGTCCAGATACTCCCGCCCGGCCAGAAGTACGTTGAGGGCGAGCGGCTCCTAGAAGCAAAAACCTAGGTGACACCCGACAAGTCCCCAACGCCGGCAAAATAGCCCCCTCACCGCCGACTCACTGCCTCGAACAGATGCAACTGCGGCGTCTTTCCGTTGTCGTCGGCCAGCACCGGGTAGTTGGCGGTGAAGCAGGCGTCGCAATAGCCGGTGGTGTCGCCCTTGAAGAAGGTGTAGAGGCCTTCGCGGCTCAGGTAGGCGAGGGAGTCGGCGCCGATGAAGGCGCGGATGCCTTCGACGGAGTGGACGGAGGCGATGAGTTCCTTGTGGGTGGGGGTGTCGATGCCGTAGTAGCAGGGGCTGATGGTGGGGGGTGAGCTGATTCGGACGTGGACTTCGGTGGCCCCTGCCTCTCTGAGCATCCGGATGATCTTCTGGCTGGTGGTGCCGCGGACGATGGAGTCGTCCACCACCACCACCCGCTTGCCCTGGAGCACCTCGCGCATGGCGTTGAGCTTGATCTTGACGCCGAAGTTGCGGATGTGCTGCTGGGGCTCGATGAAGGTGCGGCCGACGTAGTGGTTGCGGATCAGCGCCAGGTCAAGGGGGATGCCGGACTGCTCGGCGTAGCCGATGGCGGCGGGCACGCCGGAGTCGGGCACCGGAGTCACCAGGTCGGCGTCCACGTGGCTCTCCCGCGCGAGTTGGCGGCCCAGCTCCTTGCGGTACTGGTAGACGCTGTGGCCGTAAACGTTGCTGTCGGGCCTGGAGAAGTAGATGGATTCGAAGATGCACCGGGCGGGAGGGACCACCGGGAAGGGCTTGACGGACTCCATGCCGCCGGGGCCGAGGACCAGCACTTCCCCCGGCTCCACCTCGCGAACATACTCGGCTTCGATGAGGTCGAGCACGCAGGTTTCCGACGCCACCACGTAGGAGTCGGACTTGTCGGCTCGCGGGAAGCGGCCCAGGATCAGCGGCCGGAATCCTACCGGGTCACGGGCGGCGATCATGGTGTCGGCGGTCAGGAACGCCAGCGAGTAAGAGCCTTTGACCTGACGGAGCGCGTCGATGACCCGGGCCGTCAGGGTGGTCTCCTTCGAGGTGGCGATAAGGTGGATGATCACCTCGGTGTCGGAAGTGGACTGGAAGATTGAGCCGGACTCCTCGAGCTGCTCCCGGAGCTGGTTGGCGTTGATCAGGTTGCCGTTGTGGGACACGGCGATGGGTCCGTTGGCGTACTCCACCACGAACGGCTGGGCGTTCTTGATATCCGTGTGTCCGCTGGTGGAATAGCGGTTGTGTCCGATGGCCGAGGAACCCTGCAGGTTCTTGATGATGTCCTCTTTGAAGATGTCGGCCACCAGCCCCATCTGGCGGTGGGAGATGAGGGCGCCGCCGTCGGACGACACGATGCCCGAGGACTCCTGGCCGCGGTGCTGTAGCGCATAGAGCCCCAGGTACACCATGTTGGCCGCTTCGGGGTGGTCATGGACTCCGACCACCGCGCATTCTTCATGGAATTTGTCGAACATGACGTCCCTGTTACGGAACACTCCGCTCACTTAACACACCGCTCCAACGCCGTCGACCAGAGATTCCGCAGCCGCTCCACTTGCGCCCGCACCAAGTCGCCGATGACCAGCCGGGACCCGCCAACGCGCCCGATCACGGCGCATGGGACGTTCTCCTTCGACACCAACTCTGCGAACCGACCGTAGTCCCTTTCCTTCAACGATACCACGATTCGCGAGTGCGACTCACCGAAAAGAAAAGCGTCGGCAGGGCCTTCCGGCTCCAACTCGATGACCGCTCCGATCCCCGGGTCGCCGATGCACGCCTCGGCCAGAGCTACCGCGAGGCCGCCCTCGGAGACGTCGTGGGCCGAGGACAGAAGGCCCGCCTCCACGGCTGCGCGGCAGGTCCGCTGGGCGCTCCGCTCCAGCGTCAGGTCCACCGCCGGCGGCCTCCCGGCCACCCGATCATGGACCACCTTGAGGTACTCGCTGCCGCCCAGCTCGCCGCGGTTCGAACCCAGCAACACCACCAAGTCACCTTCCTCCTTGAACCAAGGCGTGGCGATACGCTCGACGTCTTCCAAGAGGCCCACCATGGCCACCGTGGGCGTGGGATGGATCGACACTCCCTCGGTCTCGTTGTAGAAGCTGACGTTGCCGCTCACCACCGGGATCTCCAGCGCCAGGCAGGCCTCGCGCATGCCGAGGATCGCCTGGGAAAACTGCCACATCACCTCTTCCTTCTCGGGGTTGCCGAAATTGAGGCAATCGGTGAGCCCCAAAGGCGTGGCGCCCACGCAGGCCAGGTTCCGGGCCGCCTCGGCCACCGCCGCCATGCCTCCCGTGTGGGGGTCCAGGTAGCAATGGCGGCCGTTGCAGTCGACGGTCAGCGCCAGTCCCCTGGAGGTGCCCTTGATGCGCACCACCGCAGCGTCGGCGCCGGGCGCCACCACCGTGTTGCTGCGCACGTAGTGGTCGTACTGCCCGTAGACCCATTCCCGCGACGCGATGTTGGGAGACTCCAGGAGCTGCTCCAGCACACGGGTCATATTTTCGGGTTGCGGCAGCGCGGCCTCGTCCAGGCGCTGGATCTGGTCCTGCCCGGCCGGCCGCGCGGCGGGCCGGTCGTAGGACGGTGCGGCATCGGTCAACGCGGCCACCGGGATGCGGGCCACCTCGCACCCCTCCGACAGCACCCGGAACACGGGCTCGTCGATGACTCTGCCCACCACCACCGCGTCCAGGTCCCAGCGCTGGAAGATGGCCTGCAACTGCTCCACCGATTCCGGGCGCGCCACCAATAGCATGCGTTCCTGGGACTCCGACAGCAGAATCTCGTAGGGGGTCATGCCTTGCTCCCGGAGCGGAACCTGGGAGACATCAAGCTCCACCCCCGAGCCGCCCCTTCCGGCCATCTCCACGGCCGAACTCGTGAGACCCGCCGCCCCCATGTCCTGGATGCCGACGATGGCGTCGGTCTTCATGAGATCGAGGCAGGCTTCCAGCAAGAGCTTCTCGGTGAAGGGGTCGCCCACCTGCACGGTGGGACGGCGCTGCTCGGAGCCTTCGGAGAAGGACTCCGACGCCATGGTTGCGCCATGGACGCCGTCCCGTCCGGTCTTGGAACCTACATACACCACCGGGTTGCCGGCGCCGCTGGCCTTGCCGGTGAAGATCCGGTCCCGCTCCACCAAGCCCAGCGTGAATGCGTTGACCAGGATGTTGGCGTCGTAGCACTCGTCGAAGTAGATGTCCCCGCCCACGGTGGGCACGCCGATGCAGTTGCCGTACCCGCCGATGCCGCCCACCACGCCGTTCACCAGGTAGGGGGTCTTGGGATGGCGGACGTCGCCGAAACGGAGCGAGTTGAGGCTGGCGATGGGGCGGGCGCCCATGGTGAAGATGTCCCGGAGGATGCCGCCCACGCCGGTGGCGGCGCCCTGGTACGGCTCGATGAAGGAGGGGTGGTTGTGGCTCTCGATCTTGAACACCACGGCCAGGCCGTCGCCGATGTCCATGACGCCGGCGTTCTCGCCGGGGCCGTGGATCACCCGCGCGCCTTCGGTGGGGAACTGCTTCAGGTGCTTGCGGGAGCTCTTGTAGCTGCAGTGCTCGGACCACATGACCGAGAAAACGCCCAGCTCCGTGAAGTTGGGCTCGCGTCCCAGCAACCGCCGGATCTCGTCGTACTCGTGGTCGGTCAGTCCGTGAGTCTGGACCGCCTTGGGGGTCACGGGGGCGGCAGCGGGGTTGTTGCCGCTCGCTGCATCGGCCGTGTTTCCGCCGGTGCTCCCCCCGGTGGTGCCCCCAGTGGTCCTGCCACCGCTCACGAGCCGCTCCCGCTCCGGATCTCGGCGACCATGGACGAGAAGATCTTGAGGCCCCCCTCTCCCCCGAGCACGGCTTCGGTGGCGTCCTCGGGATGGGGCATCAGGCCGAACACGTTGCGCGCGCGGTTGCAGATGCCGGCGATGCCGTCCACCGAGCCGTTGGGGTTGGCCGCTTCCGTGACCTCGCCCACCGCGTCCGCGTAGCGCAGCAGCACCTGTCCGTTGTCGTCGAGCTCCTTGAGGGTGGCGGAATCGGCGTAGTAGCGGCCTTCGCCGTGCTTCACCGGCATCTCCAGCAACTCTCCGGCCCTGGCCAGCCGGGTGAACGGGGAACCGTTGTCCTCGACCCGGAGATGCACCCGCCGGCACACGAAACGCAGGGATTCGTTGCGGGTCAGGGCGCCGGGCAGCAGTCCGGACTCGCAGAGGATCTGGAAGCCGTTGCAGATGCCGAGCACGAGGCCGCCGGATCCGGCGAAGTCGACGATGCCCTGCATCACCGGCGAGAAGCGGGCCATGGCGCCGGCCCGCAGGTAGTCGCCGTAGGAGAAGCCCCCGGGCAGCACCACGCCGTCGCAGCCGCCGTCGAAGGGGTCCTTGTGCCACAGGGTGCGGACGTCCTGCCCGAGCACGTGGCGCAGGCAGTGGACGACGTCGTCGTCGTCGCAGGAACCGGGAAAGACGGCCACCCCCCAACGCATGGGCTATTCCGCGGGTTCCGCGATCTCGAAGCGGTAGTCTTCGATGACGGGGTTGGCGAGGAGCTTGTCGCACATGCGCCGGGCCTGCTGCTCGGCGTCCTCGGCCGCGGCCACGTCCAGGTGAAGCTCCAGGTACTTGCCGACGCGAACGTCCTGCACGGCGCCGAAACCGAGGCTGTGGAGGGAGTTCTGGACCGCCTTGCCCTGGGGGTCCAGGACTCCCTCCTTGAGGGTCACGAAGACTTTGACGAGCATGGAAGAACCCTCACCCCAACCCTCTCCCGGAGGGAGAGGGGGTCGGAGAAGTCATCCCGACATGAAGGAGCGGGACCCGACATGAAGGAGCGGGACCCGACATGAAGGAGCGGGCCTAGCCGCCGGTGACCCGGCGGCAGACTTCCTGGTAGGCGTCCTCGACGCCGCCCAGGTCGCGGCGAAAGCGGTCCTTGTCCATCTTCTCGAGGGAGCCCTTCTGCCAGAAGCGGCAGGTGTCGGGGCAGATCTCGTCGGCCAGGACCACCTGGCCCTCGCGCTTCCCGAACTCGAGCTTGAAGTCCACCAGGATCAGGTCCCGCTCGTCGAAGAACGCCGTCATCAACTCGTTGATGCGGAAGGTGAGACGCTTGATCTCCGCCAACTCCTCGGCGGTGGCATAGCCCAGCGCGAGGATGTGGTAGTCGTTGATGATCGGGTCATCGAGCTCGTCGCACTTGTAGCAGAACTCCAGGATCGTCGTGGACAACGACTGGCCTTCCTCCAGCCCCAGCCGCTTGGCCATGCTGCCGGCGACGATGTTCCGGATGATGACCTCGATGGGGAGCATGTCCAGCTTCCACACCAGCATCTCCCGCTCGTCGAGGCGTTCCAGGAAATGCGTCGGCACGCCGTTGTCCTCCAAGTGCTTGAACAGCACCTCGGAGATGGCGTTGTTGACGACCCCCTTGGAGGTGACGGTACCGAGCTTCTTCTTGTTGAAGGCGCTGGCGTCGTCCTTGAAGTACTGGATCATCTTGGCGGGATCGTCGGTGGCGTAGAGCTTCTTCGCCTTGCCCTCATACATGAACTCGCGCTTTTCCATAGCTCTCCTCGTGCGCCCCGCGGGCGCGTGTTGAATCCAGTCCGGCGCAGCCGCCGCTTCACGCTTCGCCGAACACACGGTCAAAGATTGCGTCCACGTGCCGGAAGCAATCCTTGAGGTCCCAGATTTCGTCGATCTCGCCGGCGGTCAGGCTCTCCATCACCGTCGGGTCTTCGAGCAGTTGCTGCTTGAGGTCCTTTCCCTCCTTGGCGGCCACGAGACCGTGCCGCTGGACGATCTTGTAGGCCTCGTCCCGGGACATGCCCTTCTCCACCAGGCGCAGGAGGACCCCCTGCGAGAACACCGCGCCGCCGCTCAGCGCGAGGTTGCGCTCCATGTTCTCGGGATAGACGCACAGGTTCCGGATCACGTGGGTCACCCGGTACAGCATGAAGTCCAGCAGGATGGTGGCGTCCGGGCCGATGACCCGTTCCACCGAGGAATGGCTGATATCGCGCTCGTGCCACAGGGCGACGTTCTCCAGCGCCGAGACGGAATACGACCGCACCAGCCTGGCCAGCCCGCAGACGTTCTCGGTGAGGATCGGGTTGCGCTTGTGGGGCATGGCGGACGAGCCCATCTGCGTGGCCGCGAACGGCTCCTCGGCTTCCAGCACCTCGGTGCGCTGAAGGTGGCGGATCTCCACCGCGAACTTCTCGATGGAGCTGGCCAGCACCGCCAGGACGCTGAAAAAGTAGGCGTGGCGGTCGCGCTGGATGATCTGGTTCGACACCGGATCGGGGGTGATGCCCGCGGCCTTGCACACGTAGGCCTCCACTTCCGGGGGGACCTGCGCGTAGGTGCCCACCGCGCCGGAGATGATGCCGCAACTGATCTCGCCGGCGGCGCCCTCCAGCCGCGCCAGGTTCCGGCGCATCTCCTCGTGCCACAGGGCCATCTTGAGGCCGAAGGTGATGGGCTCGGCGTGGATCCCGTGGGTGCGCCCCATCATCGCCGTGTCCTTGTAGCGGAACGCCTGCTCGCGCAACACCGACAGCAGCTCGCGCACGTCCTCCAGCAGGAGCGCGCCGGCGTCCTTGAGCTGCAGCGAGAACCCCGTGTCCATGACGTCCGACGAGGTCATGCCGACGTGCACGAAGCGGGCGTCGTCGCCGATGGACTCGGCCAGGCAGCGCAGGAACGCGATCACCTCGTGATGGACCTCGCGCTCGATCTCGCGGATGCGCACGACGTCGATGGCGGCGTTCCGCCGGATGCGCGCGGGCGCGTCCTGCGGCACCTTGCCCATGCCGGCCAGAGCCTCGGTGGCGAGAACCTCGATCTCCAGCCACTTGGCGAAGCGGTTCTCCTCCGACCATATCCGCGCCATCGCGGGGCGTGTGTAGCGTTCGATCATTTACGGGTATTCCCGACAGCCCATCACCCCGGCCCTCTCCCGGAGGGAGAGGGAGTCGGAATGCCGGGGTCCGGCGCTTCTTCGGCGCCGGTGTGTCCGAAGCCTCCGGCGTCACGCGCGGATGCCGGAAGCTCGTCCACCTCTTCCCAGCGTACCCGGGCGACGCGCTGGACCACCATCTGGGCGATCCGGTCGCCGCGACGGATGGTCACCGGCTCGGAGCCCAGGTTGATCATAGCCAGTAGAACCTCGCCCCGGTAGTCCGAATCAATGGTACCGGGGCTGTTCACCAAGGTTACGCCGTGTTCGAGCGCCAAGCCGCTCCGCGGACGGATCTGGGCTTCGAAACCCGCGGGTAGCGCCAGGGCGAAGCCCGCCGGTATGAGCACCCGCTCCAGCGGCGCCAGCACGACGTCATCCTCGATCGCCGCGGCGACATCCAGGCCCGCCGAGCCCTCGGTCATGTACCGGGGCAGCGGAACCGCCGGCCCGTCGCGCCGCACCCGCTTGATCGCGACCTTGACTTCGGCCATGAACCCTCCGGCTTTCATCTCGTCCGCGGGGGCGGTTGAACGGCCGGTGATGACTCGACGTCGGCCATGAGCCGCTCCGGCTCCCTCTCCCTCCGGGAGAGGGCCGGGGTGAGGGATGTTCCGTGCCAAGCAGCCCGTTGGTCTCGCACCGGACGGGTGCTTCGAGCTCCCTCAACCGGCCTTCGGCCGCCCTCTCCCACAGGGAGAGGGGCATTGTCAGTGGTTGACTTCGGCCGCAGTCGGGACAGCCGTGCCAAACGGCAGTCCTTCGACGCTGTGCCCGTCAAGGTCGCCCAGCACGGTGGCAGTCATGGATCCGGCGACGAAACACTCGCGGGCCAGGGCTTCGACGGCGCCGAGGGACACGGCGCGGACGCCCTCGGCGATCTCGTCCAGCGATATCTGCCTGCCGTGGTGCATCTCGCACCGGGTCATGTGACTCATCCACGAGTCCGCGGACTCGAGGCCCAGCAGGGTATTGCCGATGAGCTGGTTCCGCGCCCGCGCAAGCTCCGCCTCGGTCACGTCCCCTTTCGCCACCTTGAACATCTCCTCCAGGGCCAGATCGATGACCTCCCGGGTCCATTCCGCCTTGGTGCCTACGTAGACGCCGAGGTAGCCCACGTCACGGTACGAGGATAGAAAGGAATAGACCGAATAGGCCTTGCCGCGCCGCTCGCGGATCTCCTGGAAGAGGCGCGAGCTCATGCCGCCGCCCAGCAGCGTGTTGAGCACGTACGCGACGTAGTGCCGCGGGTCGCCGTGAGGCAGTCCCGGCGCCCCGAGACAGATGTGCACCTGCCCCAGCTCCCTGGGATGCTGGAACAGGCCGTGGCCGATCTCGGGAGGAACGTCCGCGCCCCCCAACGAACCGGAAGGAAGCGCGCCGAACTCGCCGGCCACCGCGTCCACCAACTCGGCATGCGAGAGGTTGCCGGCGCCGGCGATGATCACCCGGCCCGGGAGATACCGCTCCGCCATGAAGCCGACCAGGTCGTCGCGGGTGAAACCGTTGACCGTTTCCGCTTCCCCGCTGATCGGCCGGCCCAGCGGATGGTCCCCGAAATAGTCGCGGCTGAACAGGTCGTGGACGAAGTCCTCGGGGTTCTCGTCCGCGGAGGCGATCTCCTGGAGTATCACCGTCCGCTCGCGCTCGATCTCGTCGGGATCGAACACCGAGTTGAGAAAGATGTCCTTGAGGACGTCGACCGCCAGCGGCAGGTGCTCGTCCACCACCTTGGCGTAGTAACAGGTGGTCTCACGGCCGGTGAAGGCGTTGATGAAGCCGCCGACGGAGTCCATGTCCTCGGCGATCCGCTGCGCGCTACGCCTCTCGGTTCCCTTGAACAGCAGGTGTTCGACGAAGTGCGACAGTCCGCCCTGCCGGCGCTCCTCGTTACGGGAGCCGTTCTGCACCCAGACGCCCAGGCTCACCGCCCGGGTCCCGGTGCGCTGCTCCGTCAGAATCCTGATGCCGTTGTCCAGAACTGTCTTTTCGAACATCGGAAAAGACTCGGAGACGGGCGGGTTCGAGACCCGCCCCTACGAAATCTGTGGAACCGCCCGCGGCGGGCAGCTTCGGAACCCGCCTACACCCGCTCGGACTGTTGATCTTCCTTGAGGGCCTCTTTGCGGCTGAGCCGGATCTTGCCCTGCCGGTCCACGTCCAGCACCTTGACCATCAGCTCGTCGCCCTCGTTGAGCACGTCCCTCACGCGGCGAACGTGGTCGTCGGCGATCTGCGAGATGTGCACCAGCCCGTCGGTGCCCGGAAGGATCTCGACGAACGCGCCGAAGTCCATCACCCGCCTGACGGTGCCCTTGTAGATCCTGCCGATCTCCACTTCGGCGGCGATGCCCTCGATCATGTCGATGGCCCGGCGGCTTCCTGCCTCGTCGACGGCGGCCACGGTCACGGTGCCGTCGTCCTGCACGTCGATCTTGGTGCCGGTGGCCTCGACGATGCCGCGGATGACCTTGCCTCCCGGTCCGATGATGTCGCGGATCTTGTCCGGCCGGACCTTGATGGTGGTGATCCGCGGCGCGTGGCGGGAAACGTCCTTGCGCGCTTCCGACAGCGTGGCGTCCATGATGTCCAGGATGTGCAGCCGCCCTTCCCGCGCCTGGTAGAGGGCTTCCTGCATGATCTCGCGGGTGACGCCGGTGATCTTGATGTCCATCTGCAGCGCGGTGATGCCGTCGCGGGTGCCGGCCACCTTGAAGTCCATGTCGCCCAGGTGGTCCTCGTCGCCGAGAATGTCCGTCAGCACCCGTACCTCGTCGCCTTCCTTGATCAGGCCCATGGCGATGCCCGCCACCGGCGCCTTGATCGGCACGCCGGCGTCCATCAGCGACAGCGAGCCGCCGCAGACGCTGGCCATGGAGGTGGAGCCGTTGGACGACAGGATCTCCGCAACCACGCGCAGGGTGTACGGGAACTCGTCCCCCTCGGGAAGGACCGCGAGCAGCGCGCGTTCCGCCAGGGCGCCGTGGCCGATCTCGCGCCGGCCCGGGCTGCGGAGGAACTTGACCTCGCCGGTGCTGTAGGGCGGGAAGTTGTAATGCAGCATGAACTTCTTGAACTGCTCGCCGGTGAGCGCGTCGATCCGTTGGACGTCGGCGGCGGTGCCGAGGGTGGCTACCACCAGCCCCTGGGTCTCGCCCCGGGTGAAGAGCGCCGAACCGTGGGTGCGCGGCAACAGGCCGACCTCGCAGGTAATGGGGCGCACGTCCTTGAGCCCGCGCCCGTCGATGCGCTTGCGCTGCTGCAGCACGAGGTCCCGGAGCTGGAACTTCTCGAGGGCCTTGAAGGCGCCCTTGACCTCCTTCTCACGGCCGGGGAACTCCTCCGATCCGGCCGTCATGACCTCGCCGCCCACCTCGCTGACGCGGGCGTTGCGTTCCTTCTTGTCGGCGATGGTGACCGCCTCCCTGACCTTCTCCTGGGCCAGTTCCCGGACCCGAGCCGCCAGCGATTCATCCTTTTCCTCGGGGGGCGGTACGCGCTTGGTCTTGCCAAGCTGGTCCTTGAGCTTCTGCTGCAGGTCGATGAGCGGCTGGATCGCCTCGTGTCCCTTGAACAGCGCCTCCAGCACACCCTCCTCGGGCACCATGGCCGCGCCGCCTTCCACCATCACGATGCCGTCCCGGGTCCCCGAGAGGAAAATGTTGACGTCGCTTTGCGGGATCTCGCTCACGAGCGGGTTCATGACCCACTGGCCGTCGATCCTGCCGACCCGGACGCCCGCCAGCGGCCCCTGGAACGGGATGTCGGAGATCTCCAGCGCCAGCGAGGCGCCGAACATGGACACCACATCGGTGTCGTTCTCGCCGTCCGCGGAAAGCACGGTGACGATGACCTGGGTCTCGGCCTTGAGCCCGCCGCCGAACAGCGGACGGATGGAGCGGTCGATCAGCCGGCAGGTGAGGATCTCCTTTTCCGACGGGCGGCCCTCACGCTTGAAGAAGCCGCCCGGGATCCGCCCCGCGGCGAACGTCTTTTCCTGGTAGTCGACGGTGAGCGGAAAGAAGTCGATGTCTTCCCGGACATCCTTGGAGGCCACCGCCGTGGCCAGCACCACGGTCTCGCCGAAGCGTACCAGCGCGGCGCCGTCGGCCTGCCCCGCGACCTTCCCCAGGTCGATACATAGAGGCCGGCCGCAATAATCCAACTCGATCTTTGTGTGCATACAGGTATCCCCTCAAGGGTAGTGGGGGCTGAAGAGAAGAACGCGGGAAGGGACGCCAGCAGCGGGTATTCTAGCGGCGAATACCCAGACGCTGGATCAAAGTCTGATACCTCTGAACATCCATCTTCTTGAGATAATCCAGAAGCCGCCGCCTTTTTCCGACGAGCTTGAGCAGGCCCATCCGCGTGTGATGGTCCTTCTTGTGAGTTCTCAGATGCTCTGTCAGGTAAGCGATGCGGTGGCTGTGAATGGCGACCTGCACCTCAGGCGAACCGGTGTCGGTGTCGTGGAGTCTGAATTTCTTGACCGTCTCGCTGGTCTGCTCCCGAGCTGATTCCATCTGACCCTTTTCTTTCTCCCTTTTTCTATTTCACATGGTTTGTAGCATACGGGTCCCGCGCCTGTAAAGCTGCCCGGTCAGGGCCGATCGTCGAAAACCCGCAGGAGCCGCCATGCCTCGGCCGCCTTCTCCCACCCTATCAGCGCCACCAGATGACCCTCCGGATCCACCACCCGGCGGGTGGTCTCGGCGGCCGCGGGCTCCGCGACCTCAGCCAAGGCGCCCTGGATGCCGCGCCGGAGGCGATCCACTGCCTCCGCCTCCAGGACGGCGCAATCCAGGTGCGCCAGGGCGTCGTTCAACGGCACCAGGGGAACGGCATCGCCGTCCTCGAGCGCTTCGAGGTCGTCCAGGAGCACGGCGTCGGCGATCCGGAACCGGCCGGACGCCACCCGGCGGAGACGGCTCAGGTAGGCGCCGCACCCCAGGGTGCGGCCGATATCGGCCGCCAGGGTCCTCACATAGGTCCCCTTGGAGCAGGTGAGCTCGAACTCCAGCTCGGCGGGGCCCACCTGCTCCAGCCGGGTGAGGTCGATCCGGACGGGGCGGGGCTCCCGTCCCACCTCCAGCCCCTTGCGCGCCAGCTCGTAGAGCCGGGAACCGTCCTTCTTGAGCGCCGAATACATCGGCGGCACCTGCTGGAGCGAACCGCTGAACTCGCGGCGCAGGGACTCTATCTCCGCCGTACCGAGGCGCGGCGGCTCGCGCCGGGAGAGGAAGTTGCCGGTGCGGTCCTGGGTGTCGGTCTCGGCTCCCAGTGTGATCACCCCGCTGTAGCCCTTGTCCGCGTCCAGGAAATACTGCGCGATCTTGGTCCCTTCGTTGACCGCCAGCGGCAGGAGGCCGGACGCGAACGGGTCCAGGGTGCCGAGATGGCCGACCTTCCGCGCCCCGGTGGTCCGCTTGGCGGCGGCGACGACCCGGGCCGAGGAAGGGCCTTCCGGCTTGTCCACCAGCAGGATGCCGCTCCTGAGCAGTCGCATGCGTCCCGTCTCACTCTTTCGGCGCCACGGCCTTGAGGAGGTCGTCGATACGGCGACCGCGGTCCGGCGCCTCGTCGTAGACGAACTCCAAGGCCGGGACGTAACGGAGCTTGAGGTCGGCGGCGATGCGGCCGCGAATGAAACCGGCGGCCCCGCGCAGGCCCGCCAGCGCCTCGTCCTTCGTGGCGGCGCCTTCCCGCACCGTGAAGTAGATGCGCGCATGCTTGAGATCGGGCCTCACGTCCACACCCGTGAGCGTCACCCCGCGAATCCGTGCATCGTCGAGCGTGCGCGCCAGCAGCCGGGAGACGAACTCCATCAGCACGTCGCCGACCCGCTGTGAACGAGAGCCTTCTGCCTTTTGACGATTCCTCATGAAGCCTCGACCCTCACCCCGACCCTCTCCCAAGGGGAGAGGGGGATGTCTCGACACGGCCCGGCAGGCGGCTATTCGTGAAGGATACGGATGTCCGACTCGCCAAGCTCGGCCAGGCCCAGCCGGTCCACGAACTCCACCACCTGCCGCAGCGTGGCCTCGACGATCCGGGCGTTGCTGCCGACGACGCCGAACCCCAGAAGCGCCCGCTGCCACAGGTCCTGGTCGCCGCACTCCGCTACCGAGATGTTGAACTTGTTGGAGACCCGGGACTGGATCTTCCGCAGGACCGATCGTTTTCCCTTCAGGGAATGGTTCTCCCGCAGGAGCAACGCGATCTTGAGAACGCCGACCACCATGACGCTTCCCGGTCGGAATCACGGAATGCGCGACACCGGACCCTCACCCGGCCTTCGGCCACCCTCTCCCGGAGGGAGAGGGGCTACAATCCGGCCACCCTCTCCCAGAAGGAGAGTGGCTATGATCCGGCCGCCCACTCCCAGAGGGGAGGACGCCATTGACTCTACCCCCTCTCCATCTGGGAGTGGGCTATAATCCGGCCCCCTCTCCCTCTGGGAGAGGGTTGGGGTGAGGGCTACCGGTCCGCCGAGAGCTGGGCGCCTCCGCCGTCCACTCGCGCGGACCCCCGCGCGATGGGGACCTTCTCGAATCCTTCGATGACGTCGCCTACCTTGACGTCCTGGTAGCCGTCGATGGCGATGCCGCACTCGTAACCCGTTCCCACCTCGCGCACGTCGTCCTTGAACCGCTTCAGGCTCGAGAGCCGGCCCTCGTGCACCACCACCTGGTCGCGCAGGAGGCGTACCAAGCTCGACCGCATGATCTTGCCGTCGGTGACCGCACAACCCGCGATGGTGCCCACGCCGCGGATATTGAACACCTCCCGGACCTGGATGCGGGCGTGGAACTCCTCGCGGAAGACCGGTTCCAGGAGACCTTCCATGGCCGAGCGGATGTCGTCGATGACCTCGTAGATGATGGTGTAGAGGCGCACGTCCACGCCCTGCTGCACCGCGAGGTTCGTGGCCTTGGGCTCGGGTCGCACGTTGAAGCCGATGACGATGGCGTTGGAGGCGCTGGCCAGGAGCACGTCGCTCTCGGTGATGCCGCCCACGGAACCGTGGATCACCCGGATCTTCACCTCGTCGGTGGAGAGCCGCGTCACCGCCTCGTTCAGGGCCTCCACGGAGCCGTGGACGTCGCCCTTCACCACAACCCGCAGCTCCTTGACCTCGTTGGCCTTGATCTGGTCGTAGAACTCCTCGAGGGACACCTTGCTGGTCTTGGCCAGCTCGGCCTCCCGCTGCTGCGTCTCCCGGTACTCGGCGAACTGCCTGGCCGTGGCCTCGTCGGTGAGGGCCGAGAAGCCCTCGCCGGCCTGCGGCACCCCCTGAAGGCCCAGGATTTCCACCGGTACGGACGGCGTCGCGCTGTCGACCTTGCGTCCCTGGTCGTCGATCATGGCCCGCACCTTGCCGTGATGGGGACCGGCGAAGATGGGATCCCCCACCTTGAGCGTCCCTTCCTGCACCAGCACGGTGGACACCGGGCCGCGGCCCCGCTCCAGCTTGGCCTCGACGACCGCGCCGCGGGCCAGCTTGTTGGGGTTGGCCTTGAGCTCCAGCAGGTCCGCCTGAAGCAGCAGCATCTCCATCAGGCCGGGCAAACCCTCGTGGGTCACGGCCGAAACCGGCACGAAGATGGTGTCGCCGCCCCACGCCTCGGGCACCAGGCCATGGTCGGACAGGCCGCGCTGGACGCGCTCGGGGTCGGCGTCGGGACGGTCGATCTTGTTCACCGCCACGATGATCGGGACCTCGGCCGCGCGGGCGTGGTCCACCGCCTCGATGGTCTGCGGCATGACGCCGTCGTCGGCGGCCACCACCAGCACCACGATGTCGGTGACCTTGGCGCCCCGCGCACGCATGGCGGTAAAGGCTTCGTGTCCGGGCGTGTCGAGGAAGGTCACGCCCCTGCCGTCGAGCCGTACGTGGTAGGCGCCGATGTGCTGGGTGATCCCGCCCGCCTCGACGCCGGTCACGTTGGTGCTGCGGATGGCGTCCAGCAACGACGTCTTGCCGTGGTCCACGTGGCCCATGATGGTGACCACCGGGGGCCTCGGCTCCCGCGCCTCCTCGGGATCGGTGACCTCGTGCTGGTCCTGGAGCGCGGTCTCGACGTCGAAGCCGACGTTCTCCACCTGGTAGTCGAACTCGTTGGCCACCAGGGTCGCGGTGTCGTAATCCAGCACCTGGTTGATGGTGGCCATCATGCCGAGGCCCATGAGCTTCTTGATGACCTCGCCGGCCTTGATGCCCATGTCCTTGGCCATGTCGCCCACGGTGATGGCCTCGTCCATGCGGATCACCCGCTTGCGCGCCGCCGGCACCGTGATCTCGGTCTTCTTCTGCTCCTTGCCCGGCAGGGCGCGTTTCTTCCGGAGCACGCGACCGCGCGGGGACCGGAACTCGCGCTCCTTGAGCTCGATGACTTCCTGCTTCCGGATGACCCGTTTCTTGCCCTTGGCGCCCTTGCCGGCCTTGTCCTGTCCGTCGGCTTCCGCCGGCTGCTGCCCGTCGCGCGCCGCCGCCGGAGCCGCCGTCTTGGAGGGCGCGGGCTTCGCGGGAGCCGGCGTCGCCTTCCGGCTCAAGTCGATACGACCGAGGATCCGCGGCCCGGTCACGGCGGGTTGCCCCGGCGTTGCCGCGGCCTCCTCATGCGCGGGGGCGGCTGCGCCGTTGGCGCCGCTGGCGGCCGCCTCGGCCGCCTCCGGCTCGAGTTCCTCTACCGGGGCCGGCGACGCGGGCTCCTCCGCCCCTGCCTCCTGTCCGGTTTCCGCCTGGACCTCTACGGCGGCCGGAGCTTCGGTCTCGACCGCCTCCTCCGTGTCCGCGGCGGGCGAAGCGTCGACCTGCTCGGCGGCGGGCGCCTCGACTTCGATTTCCGCGGGCGCGGCTTCCTCGGGAGTTCCCTCGGATGGGGCGGCCTCCGCCGCCTCCTCGCGAGGCGCGGGGTCGGTAACCGGCGTTTCAGGGAAAGCGGCTTCCGCGGACGCAGCCTCTACCGCCGCCTCCGCGGCTTCCTCGGCCTCCGCTTCCGGCTCCTCCCGCTCCACCGGATGAATGGGCCTGCGAGTGACCAGCTCGACCGTGCTTCTGCGGCGCCGGATGACGTTGGCGCGGACGCGGCGCTCGACCACCTTCTCGTGCGCCTGCACCTCGCCCATGTCCTGGTCCTCGGCCGTGATCGTGCGATCGACGACGACGCGTTCCTCGCCAACGGTGACCTTCGGCTTCTCCATGGCGGCGAAGGCCGCCTTGACCGCCTCGACTTCCGACTCCTCGAGGGAGTTCTGAGGCTTCTTGCCGCGGATCCGGATCTTTTCGAGTTGGGCGATGAGATCCTTCGGCTCGACCTCGAGCTGCTTGGCCAGTTGGTGCACTCTCACTTTGCTCATTTCCCACTCCGTTGGGCCCGAAGCCTTCCCAACAGTTCCTCCCGATCCTTACGGGGCAGATCACGACGGAACGCCCGATAGACACTCTTCCGTTTCAGGAAAGCTCGCCAACAATCCTCGCTGTCATGCAGGTAGCCTCCTCGCCCTCTGAAATCGTCCGGTTGCAGGCCGTCCTCCGTCACCGTGATCCGCAGCAGGACGGCCTTCCGGTCGCGCTGACCGCAACCCAGACACGTCCGTACCGGCGAACGGGCGATCATTCCCGGCGTGCCGCTTCAAGCCCCTTGCGGAGAGCTCGACTCCGCCTCCTCATCATCCGAGGCCGCGGCCGGCTCCTCCACGGCTTCCCCTGCCGGGGCGGTCTCCACAGCCGCGGTTTCTTCCACCGTCTCCAGGGGTTCGCCTTCCGCGGCCGCGGTTTCGGCCGCCGTGTCCACGGGATCGCCTTCCGTCTCGTCGGATTCGCCTTCCGTCTCCACCGCCCCGCCGGCCTCGGCCGCGGCCTCCTCCGCCGCCCGCGCGGCCTCTTCCGCCTCCCGGGCCGCCCGCTCGCGCTCTTCCTCCACGTGCTGCGCGGTCGCCTCCAGGATCGCCGAGGCCCTCTCCAGCTCGATGCCGGTGATCTCGTTGATGGTGGCCGGCTCGGCCTCCGACAGGTCCTCGGCGGACTTGAACCCCGACTGGTAGAGCAACTCCGCCATCACCTCGCTTACGCCCGGGATCGCGGACAGCGACTGCCTCGCCACCCGGCTTTCCTCGTCCGCTTCCGACTCGCTGCGGGCGTCGATGCCCCAGCCGGTGAGCCGGGACGCCAGCCGGACGTTCTGACCCTTGCGGCCGATGGCGAGCGAAAGCTGCTCGTCCGGGACGATGACCTCCATGGTGTGAGCGTCTTCGTCCAGCAGGATCTTGGTGACCTTGGCCGGGGCCAGCGCCCGGCAGACATACTCCGCCTGCTCGGGGATCCAGTGGACGATGTCGATCTTCTCTCCCCGCAACTCCTGAACTACCGACTGCACCCGGGTCCCCTTCATGCCCACGCAGGCGCCCACCGGATCCACGTCGAGGTCGTTGGAGGTCACGGCGATCTTCGCCCGGCCGCCCGGCTCGCGGGCCGCTCCCTTGACCTCGACGATGCCCTCGTAGATCTCCGGGACCTCCTGCTCGAACAGCTTGATCAGCATGCCGGGGTGGGTGCGCGAAAGAACGATCTGCGGGCCGCGGCTGGTCATCTCGACGCTGACGATGTAGGCGCGGATGCGGTCGCCCTGCCGGTAGCGTTCCCGCGGCACCTGCTCCTTTTCCGGCAGGATCGCGTTGGTCCTGCCGAGGTTCACGATGATGTTGTTCTTCTCGAAACGCTGCACGATGCCGTGCACCAGTTCGCCCTGGCGGTCCTTGAACTCGTTGAAGATGATCTCGCGCTCGACGTCCCGCACCCGCTGCACGATGTTCTGCTTGGCCGCCTGGGCGGCGATGCGGCCGAACACCGTGGCGTCGATTTTCATCAGCAGCTCGTCGCCCAGTTCCACGTCCGGATCCAGCGTTTCGCGGGCCTCGTCGAGATCGATCTCGAGATCGGGGTCGGCGACGTCGTCCACCACCACCTTGGCCTCGAAAATCTCGACCTCCCCGATATCGGGGTTGTACTGAGCCTCGAAGGTCCGCTCCGCTCCGAACGTCTTCTTGGCCGCCGACACCATGGCCGACTCGATGGCTTCGACGAGGATCTCCTTGTCGATGCCCTTTTCCTTCGTCACCTGCTCGATGACTCGAACCAGATCCTGCTGCATCTCTATCCCCTAACCACGCTTTACCGGATCACCCTGATGACGCCCAGTCGTACTCGACGTTGGCCCTCACGATAAGGCCGAACGGGATAAACACCTCACGCCCGTCCTGCAGCACCACGACACCGTCGCCGGCGGTGTCGTGCAGCGGTCCGAGAAAATTCCTGCGGCCGCCGATCATCTCGCCGGTATGGACCCGGACCCTCTGCCCGACGCACCGGGCGAAATGCTCCGGCTTCCTGAGCGGCCGATTGATGCCGGGCGAAGAAACCTCCAGGGTGTAGGAACCTTCCACCACGTCATGGACATCGAGGATATCGCTCAGCTCCCTGCTGACCCGGCTCAACTCGTCCACGCCGGGCGCCTCGTCTTCGTGCCGCTTCTCGAGTCGGTCCAGGTAGACGCGCAGCACGCGGCCCGATCTCCCCTCGTGCCGAAGCTCGATGTCCACCACCTCCAATCCCTCGCCCGCGGCCAGCGGATCCATCAGCTCCCAGAGACGGTCCAGCGTCTCGCTTCTCGCCATCGGCACCTCAAATAAAAAAGCGGGCAAGGCGCCCACTGATGCCTCTTCTATTACAACAATGACGCGCCCCAATGCAAACCAGGAGTTCCCGCGGGCCCTTTCGCGGAGTGCGGGGGCGGGTTTGAAACCCGCCCCCGCACGGGCTATCATCCCGTGTCTGAAGCCACCCATGTTGAAGCCTCGCCCCATGCCCACCGCAACGCACCCAAGCGACGTTTCGGCGGCGGTTTCCTGGCAGGACGTCCTCACCAGCCTGGAAGACGCCGTCGTGGTGGTGGACCTGTCACGCGCCGTCTCTTTCGTGAACCAGGCCGCGGAAACCCTTACCGGACTCTCCGCGCGCAAGCTGCTGGCGAGGGCTTCCGACGACCTCTTCGGCGCCAACCGATGGCTGCTGGACATGATCGACAAGAGCCTGGGCCCGGACGAGAGCACCAGCCGGGCGGAGAACGAGTTCGTCAAGCCGCGGGGAAAGAACGTACCCGTGAGCGCTCTGGTGTCGCCCCTCCGGGATCAGGACGGCCGGCTTGCCGGCAGCGTGCTGCTCCTCCGCGACCGCACCCTGAGGCAGGCCATGGAGGAGGATCTGCGGCGCTCGGACCGGCTGGCCCTGCTGGGCAAGCTGGCGGCGGGCCTGGCGCACGAGATCAAGAACCCCCTGGGGGGGATCAAGGGTGCGGCCCAACTGATACGCGCCGAGGTGGCGCACGACGCCTCGCTGCTGGAGAACACCGACATCATGATCCGCGAGGTGGACCGGGTGAACCAGCTCCTGGACCAGCTCCTGGACCTGGCGCGTCCCGCCGGGCTCCAGGTGGAGCCGCTGAACGTCCACGAGCTGCTGGAGCACGTCCTCAGGCTGGAGGTCCACGCGGCGACCGCCGCCAAGGTCCGCGTCCAACGTTTCTTCGACCCCAGCCTGCCGATGATCATCGGAGACCGAAGCCGGCTGATACAGGTGTTCCTGAACCTGGTGGAGAACGCGCTCCAGGCCAAGCCCACCCGTGTCGCCGTCACCACCCGCATCGAAACGGACTTCTTTCTCCGCACCGGCCGGTCCAGCGCCACCAAGTTCGTGAGCGTGGACTTCCGGGACGACGGTTCGGGCATTGACGAAGACGACCTGCCCGACATCTTCTCGCCTTTCTTCACCAGGAAGCGCCGCGGAACCGGCCTCGGGTTGGCCATCTGCGACCGCACCGTCAAGGAGCACGGGGGCCGCCTGGGAGTGGAAAGCCAACTGGGAGAAGGATCGGTGTTCAGGGTTTCGTTGCCCGCCCAACCCGATTAGCGGTCTATACCATGGAACAGGGCCGTATCCTGCTGGTGGAAGACGACGAGTCCCTGAGCCGCGTGCTCAGGAAGGCGCTGGAGGGCCAGGGATACTGGGTGGCGGCCACCGCGACGGGAACGGAGGCTCGGCAGCTCATGGAGGAGGCCGCTACCGCCACCAACACCCGGCCGCGCCTCGGGTTCGACGCCGTGGTGCTGGACATCGGGCTGCCGGATATCGAGGGGCTCGCGCTCCTGGACTTCGCCAAGGAATCCGGCCTCCGAACGCCGTTCATCGTCATGACCGCGCAGAACACCATGCGCAACGCCATCGATGCCATGAAGGCCGGCGCCTTCGACTACCTCACGAAGCCGTTCGACCTCGATGTCCTGATGGTGGTGGTGGAACGGGCGCTGGACCGGCGCCAACTGATCCGGGAGCTCAGCGATCTCAAGAAGGAGGTCAAGAAACAGTACGAGCCCGGCGTCAACATGATCGGCACGAGCGCGGCCATGCAGCAGGTCTTCAAGACCATCGGACAGGTGGCCGGCACCGACACCACCATCCTGATCCACGGCGAGAGCGGCACAGGCAAGGAGCTGGTGGCAAAGACGATCCACTACAACTCGCCGCGCTGGGACAAGCCCTTCGTGCCCGTGAACTGCGCGGCGATTCCCAGGGACCTGCTCGAATCCGAGCTGTTCGGTCACGAGAAGGGCGCGTTCACCGGGGCGCTGGAACGGCACCTCGGGACCTTCGAGCTGGCCCAGGGAGGAACCCTTTTCCTCGACGAGATCGGCGAGCTTCCACTGGAGCTTCAGACCAAGCTGCTGCGGGTGCTGCAGGACGGCTCGTACCGCCGGGTGGGCGGAAAGGACATGCTCCAGTCCGACGCCCGGCTGCTGGCGGCCACCAACCAGGACCTGGAAAAGGCGGTGCACGAGAACCGCTTCCGGGACGACCTCTACTTCCGCCTGAACGTCATACCGCTCCACATCCCGCCGTTGCGGGAGCGGAGCACCGATCTCGCTTCCCTGGTGGATTTCTTCATCGCCAAGGTCAACAGCGACATGGGCACGCAGGTGTCGGGGGTTTCGCCGGACGCGTTGAAGGAGCTCCAGCAATACGACTGGCCCGGCAACGTGCGCGAGCTGGAGAACGTCATCATCCGCGCGGCGGTGCTGTCGCCGGGACCGATCCTGTCGTCGAGGGACTTCGCCCTGTCGAGCGCGCCCGAACCCGCGTCCAACGACTACGACAGCCTGTCGCTGGAGGAAATCATCCGGGGTAAGCTCGAGGACTACTTCCGGCGCACCCGCGGCGTCCAGGTGGAGAACCTCTACTCCGTGGTCATGGCGCGGGTGGAGCGGCCCCTCATCGAGCTGACCCTGCAGGCTACCCGGGGCAACCAGATCCGCGCCGCCCAGCTCCTCGGCATCAACCGCAACACCCTGCGGAAGAAGATCACGGACCTCAAGATCACCGTGAAGCGGGAGCCATGAGCGTTCTTCCGTCACGACTCTACGCCATCCTGGACCCCGACCAGACCGGGGACCGTCCATTCGCGCCGGTCCTCGACGCCATGCTCGCCGGGGGCGTCTCGGTGCTCCAGTTGAGAGTGAAGGAACGGCCGGCGGACGAGTTCCTGCGGCTGGCCCTGACCGCCCGCGAACGCACCTCCCGCGCCGGTTGTCTCTTCATCGTCAACGACCGGGTGGACATCGCCCTCGCCGCCGACGCCGACGGCGTGCACCTGGGACAGGAAGACCTGCCCCTGGAAGCGGCGCGGCCGCTGGTGGGGAAAAGGCTCATCGGCGTCTCCACCCACAGCGTGGAGCAGGCGGAGGAGGCAGAACGGGACGGCGCCGACTACATCGGTTTCGGGCCCATGTTTCCCACCCGCACCAAGGAGACGGGCTACGAAACCCGCGGCCTCTCGATGCTGGCGTCCGTGCGCCTGCGGGTGAGCCTGCCCATCGTCGCCATCGGCGGCATCACCGCCGAAAACGTCGCGGAAACCTGGAGCAGCGGAGCGGACGCCGCGGCCATGATCAGCTACCTGACCCGAGGGGGAGACGTCGCGGCGCGGGTGAAAGACATTCTGGCCCTGGGCTAGGCCGAAGGCCGGGTGAGGGCCTAGTGTCGTGTCCCACGTAAATGTTGACAAATCTGCTGGTCTTTTTCGTCGTCGGCTGCGTTGCTCTTCCTCCCGTGGTAATGGCCACTGCTCGTCATCGCGCCTTGCCGACAACGAAAAATCCTGCGCATCTTTGTCAACATTTACGTGGGACACGACACTAGGACTGTTCGGCGTCCGCGTAGGCTTCGTCGTCACGTCCCGAGTAGTCCTCGAAGCGGGTGTATTCCTTCAGGAAAGTCAGCTTGAGGGTATCCACCGGACCGTTGCGCTGCTTGGCGATGATGATCTCGGCGACGCCGGGGTTCTTGGTGGCGTCGTAGGCCTCGTCGCGGTAGACGAACATGATCACGTCGGCGTCCTGCTCGATGGCGCCGGACTCCCGCAGGTCCGCCATCACGGGATGCTTGTCGCCCCGTTCCTCCACCCGCCGGTTGAGCTGCGACAGCGCCACCACCGGAATCTGCAGTTCCTTGGCCAGGGCCTTGAGGGAGCGCGAGATCTCGGAGATCTCCTGTTCGCGGTTGGGCGAGTCGCGGTGGGCGCGCATGAGCTGCAGGTAGTCGACGACCACCAGGCCGATCTTGCGGCTGCGGTCGCGCACCAGCCGCCGGGTCTTGGCGCGGACCTCCAGCACCGTCACCGCCGGGGTGTCGTCGATGTAGACCGGCGCGTCTCCGAGCCGCCCGGCCGCCTTCACCAGCGCCGGGAACTCGTTGTCCCTGAGGTAACCGGTGCGGAGCCTGGAGTGGTCCACCCGCGCCTCCGAGCAGAGCATCCGCAGGACGAGCTGTTCCATGGCCATCTCGAGGGAGAAGACGGCCACGCCGATGCCCCGGAACGCCGCGTTCACGGCGATGTTGAGGGCGAACGCGGTCTTGCCCATTCCCGGGCGGCCGGCGACGATGAGCAGGTCGGAGGGCTGGAAGCCCGCGGTCAGCCGGTCGAGGTCGCGGTAACCCGTGGCCACTCCGGTGACCATCTCCTTGCGCTGGTAGAGCTCGTCGACCTTCTTGATGGTCTCGGTCATGACGTCGCCGACCCGGACGAAGGACGAGTTGATGCGCTTTTCGGAGATATCGAAGATGGCGCGCTCCGCGTCGTCGAGGAAGTCATCGACGTCGCCGCGTTCCTCCAGGCCGCGGGAGGCGATGTCGGTGGAGGCTCGGATCAGGTGGCGGAGGATGGCCTTCTCCCTCACGATGCGCGCGTAGTAGGCGATGTTGGCGGCGGTGGGGACCTGGCTCGCGAGCTCCGCGAGATAGGCGGACCCGCCGACCGCTTCGAGATCGCCGTTGGCCTTCAGGTGGTCGCTCAGGGTGATAAGGTCCACCGGCTCGTTGCGGTCCCAGAGCCCCACCATGGCGCGGAAGATCTTGCGGTGCGACTCCCGGTAGAGATCATCGGGGTTGACCAGCTCGATGACCGTGTTGATGGCCTCGTTCTCGAGCAGCACGCCGCCGAGAATGGAGGCCTCCGCCTCCAGGTTCTGGGGCGGCAGCCTGTGCAGCGCTTCGGTCACGTCAGCCATGGGCTCAGTCCCCGCCGGGCTCTCTCCCGGAATCCCGCGGCGCCGTTCCGTGTTCCGCGGTCACCACCGTGTGGATGCCTCCCCGGACGTTGAAGTCGCCAGTGACGCTCATGTACTTGGGCGAGCAGGCGGCCACCAGGTCGTCGAGTATCCGGTTGACCACGTCCTCGTGAAACGCTCCGTCTTCACGGAACGACCACAGATAGAGCTTGAGCGACAGCAGCTCGATGCAGCGCGGACCGGGAACGTAGCGGATGCGAATGGTGGCGAAGTCCGGCTGCCCGGTCTTGGGGCACACGCAGGTGAACTCCGGACACTCCATGGCCACCTCGTAGTCCCGGTCCTCACGCGGGTTGGCTATGGTTTCTATCTGTCTGCTGGGCTGCGTGGGCACGGTGTCCGCCTTTCATCCGGGTCGCGACGTTCGGCGCTCGGCCGCGGGCGGGTTTGAAACTTGGCCTTGTAGAGTTTACCCTACCGCCCGCCGCCCGTAACTAGCTGAAAACAATGAAGTAAAACTCTTCTCTTGAAGGACCGGATGATGCCCTCACGAACAATCAACACATGGTCAACAGCGCGCCTTGGGCGACCTGGCGACCTCGCCTTCGCCTCTCGCGTCAGTAATCCGTCGTTCGGCCCGTGACGACCCAAACATGTGGAGCGTGGAGAAGGGTGGCTGTGCGCAGAGAATGACGAGTTGTGCGCACCCACCATACCTCCTCATCGCCTCTGGGCGACCCGGTAAGTGTTCCGAGAAGCCGTGGAGTCGTTCAGCCGACAGGCGACATGGGTATGCACACACGATGGAATCCTCTACCATTGCAGCAGTGCACTACCTTCGTCCATCTCAACTCACCACGCGGCTACTGCCAAGCCCTGTCACCTTGATACCACCACTAACGGCGATCCCAAGACGGCGGCGTTGAATGCTTTCAGACAGATTGTTCGAGAGCGAACTCCGGGGCACCCGCAGCCACGCAGGCAAGCACCGCGACGGCAATCTCATCGCGTTCGTGCCGGCTGATTGCATCAATACGTCCCATGGTGTCGCACATGAAGGCAGCGGCTGGGGATGCCGATTCCACGTCGGGATTATAGCGAGTGCACCACGCTGCCACGCGGGATTGATCGTCCTCGTGGGATACCGTCAAGAGCTGAAGAAAGGCGGTCTCCATGGCCGCCTCGGGGAACTGGGCCGCCAAGTGTCTCCAACTATCGGGACTAGCCGAGTCTTGCCAGTGCTTACACGCGTTCCACGCCCAAGCGTGTGGAGGACACTCCGGTGTGTTGCTCGGCATAAGCCATTGCGAATAGAAACCAGCCAACGGATCGCCCCTTCGGGTTTCCTCTCTAATAAGGTCCGTCGGTGCATCACCCCCTTGGGCCTTGGCAATTCGGGCGCGACTGAACTCGCCGCCCAGACGACCGCGACGGAAGAGTTCGGTCAGGACGCCGGGGGGAGCCACTGACGGGTGACCACTATCAGCGGTGTCGTCGTCCGCGACATATTGCTGGCTGCTATGCAACCGGTCAAGGAATTCCCGGGCTTTCGGGTTTTCAGGTTCTCTTTCCAGGAACTCAACCAGCAAAGCCTTGGCGTCTTCTCGGCGGTCGCACGAGACCAGTAGCCGGGCCATGACTACCCGCGAGTGCTCGTTACCTGGATCTCTGTCCATCACTTGCTGGAGCCAGTACCTTGCCTCGTCCCAATAGTCCTCTCCTAGGTAGATCAGCAGACGCCCCAGTTCCACCCGGGCATGCAAGTCATTCGGAAACAGCCGTAGCATCTCACGCAACGTGGATTCGTGCGCGTCGCGGTGGCCCTGGGCGCGAAACCACTCCGCCCAGAGCATCCAGCAATAGGGGTTCGTTGGCTCCCAGACAAGGGCCCTTTCAATCATGACTCCAAATCGAACCATCTCCGCCTGACCGAGCTTATGGCGTTCCAACAGGCTGCTACCGAGGTTGTGCAGAGTACGGACGAAGAAATGGCTTACGCCGGTGGCCTCAGCATAGCCGTAATTCTGATCCAACAGCTCAAACAAACGCCAAGCCAGAGTTTCCGGTTGGTCGCTAGGGCTATCGATTTCCCGCTTCAGACCGCCCCACTGTTCCTGTGAGACTGGCGCTTGCGTTGACGTCTGGCTGCGTTTGGAATGCGGAGGCTTGGTCACCACTCCCGTCCGCAAGACATCAACCAACTCGTTTGCCAGTCGTTCCTGCGTATGGTCTACGAAGTTATCCAGTGCCTCGCTCAGAGTATGTTTCCAAGTTTGAGGGCCACGTGGATAGTGGCCGCGCAGGGCCGCAAAGCGACGATCGAAAAAGGTGCGCGCGGCGCCGACTTCGTGGCAAATCTGGACGGCGTGGCGCAACAGCGCCTGCAGCATCAGCATCTGGTTGGTCTGCGCGTTGTGTTGATTGGGCAATAATCGCAGCCCGGCCAAGGACACGGTCAAATACTCGGGTCGGGGGTCTGTGGCGAGCCGTAACCACATAGCTGTGTGACCGGCGTCGGGTTGCCCGCGAGTCAGTAACCGGAAACACTCCAACGCCGGGTCGCGCTCCGGGGCCAACCGCAACGGCAGTAACCAGCGGAGCCAAGCGTCCAGCTCCGCTCGAACCTGACGTCGGGCCTCTGGCAAATCAAGCAGCTGGAGAGCAATCAAGGCATCGCCGACTCGCTTACCATAGACCGGAAAACCGAGACGCCTCACCTGCGCCGAATAGTCCTCGCGCATGCCGACCAGCCAGGATAGGAGCGCCTTATCAAGCTGCGCACGCTCGCTGGCCAGGTGCTGCGGGAAGGCCTGATACAACAAATCCGGCACGTCGAGGCGGAAGTCAGAACCGACACCCGCGCGTCCACTGAATAGGTCGACGACAGCTTGATCGGGGTCGCCGAAAAATGCCTCGAACCAGCGATCGATCATATCCGCCCCTCAAGATATTCGCCGAAATGCTCGCGGTCACACTCCTCTTGCAACGCAACAAGATGCAGGTCGCGCGCCCCACGCAGTTGTTCATTAGTCAATTGGCGGGGGTTCGTGATCCAACTCAGCTGCCACAGGTGCTCGCGCTGGTAGTCGATTCGGCAATGGACTAGCTCGGCAGTAAGCGTGTCGGCCCGGTCGGGCGACAGGTGCACGGTAGCGCCGTAGGGATGCTCCCGCGGGACCGGAAAGAAGAACTGGTGCATGCCATTGTCGAGAACGGTGGGCATTGCGCAGGCGGCTGACCCTTGCCGATTCGCATGGGCCGCAAAGACCTCCGCGAGAGGGTAGCGCATCAACGCGACTGCGAGCGGGGTACCGCCAGCGAGCCCGTAGTGCCCCAGCCCAAGCCGATCGCGGAGTGCGTGAGGCCAATCCACGTCGTCCGCTTCTTGTTTCACCTCGTCATAGAAGGCAACAAAGGCGGGCCGTGCGTCCCGGCGTTGATTCCATGCATCGAAGAAGTTCTGGACTGCCTGGAGCGCGTCGGGAACGCCGTTGTCCGCCTGTTGCAACAGTCCGTTCAAACCATCGAGCGACAGGCCGCTGGTCTGCAATGGTTGGGTGAGAGCTTCGATACGGACCACGGACTGGTTGTCGGAGAGCTCGTGGAGCCAAGCGTCCTCATTGATGTCAAGAAAAGCATCGGGCACAGTGAGGCTTGGGACATTGCAGTACCGTTCCGAATGCAGCCGATTGGTTTCGTCCCAGTCCTGCCACTGAATCCCGCCGGCACCAGCTGTCACTTCTGAAAGCAGGTCATCAAACCGTTGCCACCTGGCAACGCCTGCCCGCTCGTCAAAGCGACAATTGTCAGCCACGGCAGCCACGACGGTGTCGGTGGAGCGGCTGTGACGCCGCAAGAAGTCCTGGTGAATAGTCATCCTTCTGTTCCTGTTACTAACATCTTCAAGCGATAGCGACGAATATACGCCCACACATTGCGGAGTGAAAGGGGATCCTGACTTCGGTTTGACAGGACACGGACCAAGAACATTTCAGAACGGCATCCGGGTCTCCTTGCGGCTCACCTGGACGTAGACCTTCTCCGATGTCACCGGCTTGCCATCGAGGCGGTCCTTGACCAGTCCACGACGATGGTGCGGGCTCTGCCAGATTGCGGAGCGAGTGGCACTTGCCCCCGTACGCGTAGAGCACCGGGACACTTCCCCGCCAGACCGTAGACGAGAAAAAGGTGTCTTACAAGCATTCCTTCATTCGGAAGGGCCGAAGCTAAACACATCCGCAGAAGGGCCCGTGTGTGGGGTCTTCCGCTGAATTCAAGAGCCTATCTGTGCCGGCAAGAGGTCGCTCCCTGAACCCAGGTGAATACGCGGAACATCCGCCTTCCGCAGAGATGTGTTCGATGCCCGGCAGTCCCGTGGGCCGCGGACAACGCGACCGCGCGCACATCTCCGCTCAAAGAACAGACACTGCACCGGGAGGACCACAGGAAGGTGCCCGTGGTGCGCCCGCACTGTGCCCTCTGTGTGATCGTGCCTCTTTCGGGCTGCCTGGAGACCGCTACCACCAACAGCCTCCAGAGCCTCTCCGACACCTCGCCACAGGCACGGGTGGCGGGGCTGCCTTGGAAAGCCGACTCCGGTCACCCGGCGTGCGCGACCGGCCGCACCGGCCGTAGGAGACAAGCTGGAGGATTCCCGCCAATGGCCGGTGCGTCGGACTTGCGTCGCACCTTCACGTCCACAAGTTCTTGGAATCGCCGGCATGTGTTTGGACCGGTACACGCCCGGCACACGCGCCCGTATTGCGGAGAGAACACACCTTCCCCATGGTGAGAGAGGGTTCAAGGGGCTCGAACTGCGCGCCTGGACGCAGACAGGGCGCAACAGGCAGTGAACTGTGGCAGGTATGAGAAACCCCAAACCGCGGTACGCGTCAGGAACGACAAATCCGCGTATGAGCGAAGGGAATCGACGCAAGCAAAGCTCGCGAATGGGAGCCGCCACGACGATTGATTGGCGGTCCGTTCAGAAGGTATTGACGGCCGTCGTGCGGAACAAGCTGCAGGAGCTCAGGCGGAGGCTGCACCGGCGAGGCGAATGCGGAAACGGCCGTGCCGGTGACGGGTGTCAACGAGGCGGGCTGCGTAAGCGAGGGTGATGTCGCCTAGCCGGGCGAGATCGCACAGCGGGCTCGGCAAGCAATCGGGTGGCGAAGCGGCGCGGCCAACCGCCTCGACGTGCCGTGACGGCCGCAGTCAAGCTGCCGCGCCATGACCGTCATCACCGACACGTTGACTGGCACCATCGCTGTTGACGTCGTTGCCGGAACGGGCGGACGTTCGCGGTCATGGTCGGCGGCATCGTGAACGCGAAGGGCGTCGCCGGCAACGATGATGATGCGAAGCCCGCACGGGCGACGCGGACATGAAGGGGCGGTGTTGACGACGAGCGCAGCCAAGCGGACGGCCTGAGTGCGACGAAGTCGGCGAGCCGTGCGGGTGACGGGACGTTGCAGCTAGGCACGGTGTCGAAGACTCAGGGCGTGGACCGTCGCGATGCTGATGGACGAAGCGGGGAGAGCGCATCAGCGACCAGACGTGCGGGCCGCTGGCGCCGCGACCAACGCCTCGGATGGCGACCAGGGTGCCGCCCGGCAGGTTCCCTGACGGTCTCGCGGACACACACGCGTTCAGGGATACGGTAGGGGCCCCGCGGATCCCCTCGCTCTCGGCGGCGTGGGAGGCTTCGACGGGCGACACCGAATAGTAGCGGGCAGGATGAACCAACGTACCGACGCTGTCAGCCGGTATTGGGCGTTACCTGTTGCGCCCTGAGACTGACGGAAGAGAGAGACCGTTCCGGCGTAGAGGTTCAGCGAACGGCGTTGCAAGCGATCAAGGCACGAGCAGTTGTTGCGCCTGGTGACTACCGGACATGGGAGAGTCGGAAGAAGTGAGCCCGGTCACGGGGAACTCGGGATGAGAGAGACAGGACGCAAATGAATGAAGCGGCGAAGCTGCTGGAAAGGGCGGAGCAAGCGGTCAACCGCGCCGACGTGGTCGAGATGCTCCAAGCCCTGGCCGCGAGTCGTTACCTCGACGGTCTGACTCGCCGTTTGCAGACGAAGTGGGGCGGGTCTCTACCCCCGACCGAGGTCGACGATTGCATCGCGCAGGCAGTGGATGCCGCGTGTGCGGCTGTGTCTCGGGGACGCCCCATCCGAAGTCTCGGTGCTTGGCTCTGGAAATCGGCGGACAAGATCGCGACCGACAGATGGACGTTAGACTATGGCCGACGGGTGGAGTTTGATGAGGACAGCTTGCTGGTCGCCCCACACACCAACGATACGGAACGTGAGAGGGAAGAGCGGCAGGAGCTCGGAGAAGGGCGTCGCAGGGAGGCGATCCGGATCGCGCGTGAGTTCCTTCCCCGGATCGGGGAAGGACAGGTGCGCGACGTTATGGAGCTAGTGATCGACGCTGCGGAGGAGGGGTTGCCGGATCTTCCGGCACCCTACATCGCAGAGGCGCTGGGGATCTCCAACAACGCTGCCCGGACACTCGTTTCAAGGGGGTTGAAGCGACTGCGCCGATTGGCGGAACAGGAAGGTGTCGAGGTACCGACAGGGCTTCCGGAGATGGACACAGACGCGGAAGAAGAGGAGAACGACGATGCGTGACGAAATCAAGAGCAGCTTGGCGGAACTGTTGCGTTCGGCGGAGGAGATGTCCTCCGACGTCGGCGCGACGGTCGAGGAGATACTGCGAGAAGGTCTCGAAAACCCCCTCTCGCCAGACGAGGTTCGTGTCCTCCTCACGAGGGTCGTCGAGGCAGTACGGAGAGGTGCGGCAAGACGCGGTGACCAGGGGACGGTGGAGCGGCTGGATCGCGAGGCCGAGGCCTTGATTGAGCGGGTCGCAGAGGTGCGGGCTCGATTGTCTGCTGGTGTCGAGGGGAACGGGTTAGGAACCGAAGTTCCGAGTCCGGACGGGACGAGTGAGAGGTCGGGCAGTGACGACCCGCGTCTCCGCTTGGAGGCTTACGACGGGATCAAGCCGAGGGCCGTGCAGCCTACGCCCGTGTTCCACGAACGCCCGGTCGCAGTGGAGGAGGGCTTCGTGCGGACGCAGGACATTGAGCTATGGGACCAAAACGAACGATTGGATATACACCTCAACCAGTTCCAGCGTAAGTACGGTCGTGGCCCGGACCCAGAAGAGCTCATGGCGATCATGAGGGGGAAAATGCCCCTGCCGGGTATAGAGGAGACTGATCAGTTCGAGATCAGGACCTTGGCCAAGAGCATAGCGGTCAACGGAGTACGCAAGCCACCCATCATCGACCTAAACGGCAAGCTGCTGGACGGGAACCGTCGAGTAGCAGCTTGTTACCACATCCTGGAGGACAATAGCGGAGAATTCACACCAGAGGGGAAGCAGCGGGCTAAGTGGTTGAAGGTCTGGCAGCTCACGGAACACGCGACAAAACAGGATCGGGACGCGGTAATTGTATCGCTGAACTTCGAGTCCGACCTCAAGAAAGACTGGCCGGACTACGTCAAGGCGCAGAAGGTCCAAGCACATTGGGAGACCCTGTTGGCGCTCGAACCTCATGCTAATCCGGGAACGGCAAGAGTGAGGGAGATCCGGAAAGAGATCGCCCGGAAGTTCGCCCTCGCGACCGATGAGGTCTCTCGCTTCATCAGTATGGCCACCCTCGCGTGCGAGTTCGAAGACTACCATGTCGTCGCACGCTCGAAGGACCCCTACGCCGCGAAACACCGCGCGTCGGAGCGGTTCCAGTACTTCGATGAGCTGAACAAGGGGAAAGGTGCAGGGGGCGTGAACTGGTCCCTGAACCAGGACGACAGCTTTAAGCACCTCGTCTTCGACCTCCTGTTCGACGGCAAGTTCAAGAACTGGCGGCAGATTCGAGATCTCAAATACGTCTACGAGAACGAAGACGCGGTCGACGTCCTGCGGAAGGCACGCGAAAAGACCGACGTGGAGGCAGCACAGGACGATGTAGACGACGCCATCAGCATCGCTCGAATGGGGCGTGCGGAGCAACGCCAGACGGGAGCGAACACGAAGATCCGAGTGTTTACGGAATGGTTCCTCAAACTTCCGGTCAAGGCCTTCGACCCGAACGAGTCTGGTTGCGTCACGCAGGAGAACCTAGGGCGTCTGAGGAGCACACTGAAACATGTCGAGACCTACCTCGAAGCGGACGACACAGTGGAGGTCTAGGGAGATGGCGCCAGACTGCCGCGTGGTCCGTGTTGAGGTCAGGTTGACGGAGACCCTCGACGCGTTGTTCCTGGTGCCGGAGACCGGGCAAGGGACCGCGCTGTTACGGGTGATCAGGGACGGTCTCGGTCCGGACGGTACTAGTCTTAGGCGTTCGGCCGAGGGAGTCAGGATACCTGCCGCGATGGCAGGACGACTGGATGAGGTGGGTTCGGAAGTCCAGATGAACTGGACCCCCGGGGCACGGCGGTTCGTTGAGAACCGACGACACGTGGCGTCGGTCCACGCTGAAGTCTTTGCGGGCCTCCTGCGGATCAGGCGTGAAGGTGTAGGTCTCGCTGAGCGGATGATTGCGGACAGTGCGAGCCTAGGCGTCCTCGATCAACATCAGGTCGTCAATGTCGCGGCAATGACCTTGCCAGGTAGCCCCGGCCTGTGCGTGTTCGACGAGCAGGGCGCTGGGAAGACGGTGACGTTCATCTTCGCGTTCGACCTCCTCGTCGAGCGCGACGAAGCGGACCTCGCCGTCATCGTCGCGCCGAAGAGCATGATCGGTGAGTGGCCCAAGGACTTGGGGCGGTTCCGCGGGGACATTTACCGTACGGTGGTGTTGACAGGTACTGCGCGGGAGAAACGACGCCTTCTCGCAGAGGGTGCAGACGTGCTCGTCACCAACTTCGAGACCGCTGTGGCCATGGAGCCTGAACTGCGTGCCCTCATGGGTGCGAGGCCGGGGCGAACCGTGCTGGCTATCGACGAGTCGTTCTTCATCAAATCACTCGACGCGAAGCGTACGCGAGCGCTCCGGCGGCTGCGGGAGTGGGCTGGGCGAGCCTACGTGCTCTGTGGTACACCGGCGCCTAACTCACCGTCTGACCTCGTCCAGCAGTTCAGCCTCGTCGACTTCGGGTACTGTTTCACAGATGTCGAGCTACCGGCTGAGCGTGAGCTGGCAGCGCCTGTCGTGCAGTCCGCGATCGAGAAGCGAGGACTCTACCTGCGGCACCTGAAGAGGGACGTATTACCGGGACTCCCGGTGAAGCGGTTCCAGCGGGTGATCGTTCCGATGGCAGAGGAGCAGGCCCGTTTGTACCGTGTGCACCTAGACGGCTTGGTTGCGGAGGTCGAAGCCGTGGATGACTCCGGGTTCATCCGGCAACGGACCAGCTTCTTGGCACGTAGGGCGGCGTTGCTTCAG
Source organism: uncultured Binatia bacterium (SeqCode) (assembly GCA_965204505.1). Classification (GTDB taxonomy): domain Bacteria; phylum Desulfobacterota; class Binatia; order UBA9968; family JAJDTQ01; genus JAJDTQ01. The sequence goes on along the minus strand of CBDBFB010000002.1, from coordinate 2,250,356 downwards.
ATCTGTTCGAACCCCTCGGGCGTTTCAGAGAACTACAGGGAGACGCCTGCGAAGCTGGTGGCGCTGGACTCACTGGTCAAACAGTTGGTCAGCCGCGAACGCGAGAAGGTCGTGATTTGGTCGTTCTACACGGCATCCGTAGCGGCGATCGCTCGACGCTACGTCCGACACGGGGTCGTCAGGTACGACGGCTCGGTACCGGACGTTGTAACCCGCCGAGAGGCAGTACGTCGGTTCCAGGAGGACGATGACGCGATGGTCTTCGTTGCTAACCCGGCGGCGGCCGGTGCGGGCCTCACACTTCACCGGGCACGTGTGGCGGTCTACGAGTCGCTCTCTAATCAAGCAGCCCACTATCTCCAGAGCCTCGATCGCATCCACCGACGTGGTCAAGAGCGCGATGTCGAGTACGTGGTTCTGCTCTGCGACGGCACTCTCGAGGTGAGCGAGTACGACCGGCTCGTTCAGAAGGAACAAGCGGCGCAGGACCTGCTGGGGGACAACGTCGAGGCACCCGTGACGCGGGAGACGTTCCTGACGGACGTCCGCAAGGCTGCCGCGCTGCTGAACACGGTGGAAGCTGGTGAGCGTGCGAGATAGTAGTCCGGTGGCTATCCCTAGCCGCTCTCATGAGCTGCGGCGTGTCCTGTTGGAGACCATCGCTGATGTAGCCGGTTACCGGCTCGAATTTCGGTTGCCGGACGGCAGACGCCCGGACGTGCTACGTCTCCATGTCGGCCGGGCGGGTCTCTTCCTCGGAGAAGCCAAGCACACCGAGGGCCCACATGAAAGCTGCAGCGTTGATCGCCTCCGGGTCTACCTAAATTGGCTCACTCCACTCTTCCGTCGAGAGGTTGGGTGCTTGTTCGCTATCGCACATCCGCATGGTCTGGGACGAGCTTGGCGGGATCGCTTGGAGTGGCTTTGCCAAGACGCGTTGATCGACGGCGTCGTCAGAAGCAGGAACGTGACGTCAACTACGACTGTGACGTTCGTCGCGTTCGAGTTCCGCAGTTGACACCACGCCCGATCGGACAGAGCGAGGACAGAACGCACTCGTCGCACTTAGGCTTAACCGCGCGGCAGACAGCGCGGCCGTGAGCGACCGCGTTCACGTGGAAGTCGAAGCGGAGTGCCGGCGGCACGACTACTGAGAGTTCTCGGTCAACGGCCACGTGGCCACCTGGAGACACCAGTCCTAGGCGGCTGGCGACGCGCGCCGTATGGGTGTCCACCGGCAAGACCTGTCGCGCAAGGCTGTACATCATCACGCACTTGGCGGTCTTTGTCCCGACCCCCGGAAGCGATGTCAGGTAGCGTTGCGCGGTCTCGTCATCGTAGTCAACCAGTTGGGCGAGGGACACGTCGCCGAAGTCCTCTGCCAGCCGAGCCGCGATCAACTTGAGGCGATGTGCTCGTTGTTTAGATAAGCCGGCGTCGGCGATCAGTGACGCAAGATCGGAGACGGACGTCTCGGTCAGAGCCCGCCAATCGGGCATCGCGCACTTCAGGCGGTCAAAGACGCGTTCGTAGCTCGGGCTGGTCGTCATCTGTGAGAGGATGATGAAGACCAGTTCGTCGAGAGGGTCAGGCTTGTTGTTCAGCAGCGGCGAGCGGTAGCGTGCCTTCAATAGGTCGACGCTGCGCCTCACCCGCTTTCGTCGTGTCCTTAGTGTTTGAAGTGGAGACACTGTCTCTTCTCGCGCGTCGAGGGCCTTGAGCGACGAGGGACTCGAACTCCTCAACGAGGTGATCGGGGACATAGTCATAGGCGTCGTCCCGCATACGGTGACCATCACCGTACCAGTCCGCTATAGTGTTCCCCTCGCTGTCCTTTCGCATACGCGGTGGGTTGACGATGGTTCTGGGTCGCCTGGTCAGCTTGGCGAGGAGGTCGAGATTGAAGGTCTCGAATCGGCCGAGCCGCTCTTCGCGGACATGGCTGCGCGCAACGGCGACCAGTGCCCTCCCGATCGCTGCACCGAGGCCGACAGGCACGGCGTTCCCGACTTGTTCGTACTTCTTTCGGACGGTGCCCTCGAATACCCAGTCGTCCGGGAACTGCTGTATCCGGGCGTACTCGCCGACCGATAGCGGCCGCAGTTCCGTGGGATGGCACAGTGTTGTGGCTTTGCTGTCGGGTCGCGTCGTGAGCGCTGGACTAGGACGTTCGCGAGATAGGCGGCGGAAGAAACCAGAACGGCCTCCCCAAGAAAGGAAGGCCCGGCCCAGAGCTGTGCTCTTGAGTTCCTCCGGCAGTTGCCGCCAGTTGCCTCCCTCGGGAATTAGCTTGAGGAAGCGTTCTTTAGCAGGACAGAAGAAGTAGTAGTCTGGATCATCCTCTTTGAGATCTGTGAGCACGTCTCCGAGCGTGCGCCACTTCAACAAGCTGCCGGCCCCGTCTGGGTGGTGGGTCGGCTCCGGCATCCGCACCTTCTTGCCGTCACGGCTCCCGACTATTACCAGGCGTTGGCGAGTCTGAGGCACCCCGTAGTCGGCCGCGTTGAGTACGTCGAACACGCAGTAGTAGCCGAGGTCACGGAGTGTGTCGGCTACCACTCCGAAGGCGGAGCCCAACTCTTCTTCCTGTTCGAGTGGGGGGAACCCGGGCCCTCTCTTTTTCAGAGGTCGATGTCGTACCGCTGCCGAGAGCAGGCCTCGCACGTTCTCCATGACGAAGAACTCCGGTTGGGTGTCTCGGATGACGCGGACGAAGTGCCTGAACATCGTGCTGCGCGGGTCGGCGAGGGACTTCCTATGACCCGCCGTACTGAATACCTGGCATGAGGGACCGCCGACGACCGCGAAGGCCTCGCCGGGCTTGAGCCGAGCCGTTGCCAGTATTTCCTTGCTCGGAACCTCCTCGATCGGTTTGTCGATTAGGGGAAGCAATGGGCGGTTGCGGGCTATCGTCGCCACCGGGAAGGCGCTGCACTCAAGCGCAAGCGCGATGTCGAGGCCAGCTGCTTCGAGCCCGAGGTCGAGTCCCATCGCTCCACTGAAGAGCGAGATGACGGGCCTCTTCATCCCGTTCTTCCCGTTGGACGTCTCAGGCACGGTCGCCTCTCGTCAAGTCGAGTTCAATTTGGCCGCGATCTAGGTCGTCGAAAAGCCGTTTGAGGGCAAGCTCCACGACGTAGCGCTTCGGCAACTTCGGGATCCTGCTACCCGTCTCGCGGTCAAGTCGATCCGCGAGTTGCGGGTCAATCGTCGTGTTGAGCCGTCGGGGGGTCGACATTCGTGGCCTCATGGACACGGCGTTAAGATACACGATCGCACCGGTTTGCGCAAGTTTACACCAATCCGTTCTTTTTTGCGCGAAGTAGTGCGCCGTCAGGAAAGAAATTCATGAGGCGAACCTGTACCGTCAGGGGGTTCGGCACCGCAATCCGCCCCGTGGCACGGCCAGCTCCTTCCTCAACCGGTCGATCTCTGTCTTCACGCCGATTTTCAGGTCCGCAGCCATTTCCCGTCCCCTTTCTCAAATGTCCACGCTGCAACGTCGGCATAGCAGAGCGCGTCCGGCGTCCCGCGCAATCGTTGGTCCGCCCGCAAGTTCTCCGGGCGATCTACAGCCTATTCGATTGAGCGACGAACGGGCAATCGAGATGCCGAGGAAGCATCGGCCCATGCCTTGCCGCGCAACCCACCCTGCCATCCATACCGTGCGTTCCAGCGTCACGAAGAGGCAGGCCGGCGTCGGCGGGGTCGCGGACGGACGATCTGGAGGCGTCCGCCGTGCCGAATTCCCGCCACGCACGGAGGATTGCGCATGACCCTACCCGCGAAGATTTCCGCAGACTACACGCTCCGCCCGAGCGATCTCGCCAAGGCGCTCGCCCTCCTGGTCGAGGCGCGCCAGCCGACCATTGTCTGGGGACCGCCCGGAGCCGCCAAGAGCCAGATCGCCCGGCAGATCGCCGCGGCCACGAACCGCCAGTACATCGACGTGCGGGCGCTGCTGCTCGACCCCGTGGACCTGCACGGCATCCCATGGCGCGACAGCGCCAACCGCACACGCTGGGCGCCGCCGGTCTTCCTGCCGCCGTCCAACGATCCCGGGCGCTGGCTCATCAACCTCGAAGAACTGTCGTCCGCGCCCCCGATGGTCCAGGCGGCGCTCTACCAGTTGGTGCTCGACCGCAAGGTCGCCGAATACGAGCTGCCCGAGGGCGCGGCGCTCATCGCCTGCGGCAACCGGGAGACGGACCGCGGCATCGTGCACCGCATGCCGACCCCTCTGGCCTCGCGCTTCGTCCACCTCGATATCCGCGTCGACGCGGAGGACTGGCTCCACTGGGGAGCGGCCAACGGCATCGCGCCCGAGGTGCTGTTCTTCATCACCTACGAGCCCGAACTCCTGCACCGGTTCGACCCTCGGTCCAACGAGCGCGCCTTCCCGTGCCCGCGGACCTGGGAGTTCGCAAGCAACATCGTCAAGTACCGGAACGGCCTCGAACCCGCGGTCGAGCGCACGCTGTTCCGGGGCGCCGTGGGCGAGACCGCGGCGGTGGAGTTCTCCGCGTTCCTGAACGTCTGGCGCGAACTGCCCCATCCGAGGGCGGTCCTGAACGACCCCGAGAACGCGGACATCCCGGAGAACGCGAGCGCCCAGATGGCGCTCTGCGGCTCGCTCTACCGGCTCGCGAGCGACGTCACCGTGGACCCCATCGTCACCTTCGCGCAGCGGCTCCGGCGGGAGGTCGGAGAATCCCTGGTCGGCGCCTGCGTGCGCCGCGAACCGGCGCTCCAGCACTCGCCCGCCTTCATCCGCTGGGCCGCAACCAAGACCCAGTGAAGGAGGAAACCATGCACTGGTGGTGGATAACCTACTATCCCGCGGGCGACGCGCCCTCGCACGATTACGCCGTGCGGGCACGCAGCGTGGAGGCCGCCAAACGGAAGCTCGCCGCCGCAATCCAGGTCCCCTTGTGGACCCTCAGGTAGCCCCGAAAGGAGGAACCCATGGACTTGAACCGCGACGCCATGCTGGTCGGCCTGCACATCACCGCCTGGTCCGGCCGGCTCTACGACCGCGAGGCGAGCGACCACGTCGCCGTCCAACACGACGCCAGCACGAGCGCCGGGCGCTACAACAAGCGGCTTCTCCCCAAGGCGGCCCTGGCCGCCATCAACGCCGTCATGAGCGAAGCGAGGACCCGGCACTACGCCAACACCCTCCCCTGGGACGACAAGGGCTCGCGGCTCCTCACCGTCGCCAACTACGAGCAGTACACGGAACTCATGGACGGGCTCCGCGAGAGCCTGGTGCGCCAGCGCGCCCGCTTCATCGAGGACTACGACCACTACGTGGAGCAGGCCCGGATCGACCTCGGCAAACTCTTCCGCATCGAGGACTATCCCTCGAAGGACGAGCTTCGCGGCAGGTTCTCCATCCACTACCGCATCACCGCGGTGCCGGACGCCGACCACTTCATCGCCAGCCTTGCCTCGGAGGACACCGAGCAGGTGAAGCGCGACATCGAGCGCCACATAGAAGAGCAGCTCCACTCGGCCGTGGGCGACCTCTACCGGCGCCTGGCCGAAGCGGTGGAGCGGGTCTCGGAGCGTCTGGACGAGGACGGGGACGGCAAACCGCTGGTGTTCCGCGACACCATGATCTCCAACATCCGGGACCTGGTGGACGTGGTTCCCCGGCTCAACATCTTCGGCGACCAGAGGCTCGCCCACCTCTGCGAGCAGGTGAAGGACAGGATCGCGGGGGTGGAGCCGGACTCGCTGCGGCCGTCCAGGACCTTCGACCCCGCGGCCCGCGACCGGGTGAAGCGCGACGCCGACTCGCTCATGGAGCAGTTGGCGGGCTACTTCTCTCCGCCGGCACCCGCCCGGGAGGTCGCGTGACCTCCCGGGGCGTGCTCGGGGAATCCGCGCTCCGGGTGAGCGACTGCGTGACCGAGCTGCTGCGGAAGCAGCCATTCTTCGGGAGCCTCGTCCTGAGGCTCCCGCTCCGCGCCGATCCGACACGCAAGACGCTGGCGAGCGACGGACAGGAGATCCGCTATTCCCCGGGCTGGGTGGCGGAGACCGACGCCCACCTGATCGAGACCGCGATGGCGCGGGTGGTGATGGCGTGCGCCTTGAAACACCACACCCGTAATGTTGCGTACCGGACTATGTTGCGGTGGGCGTGGAACCTGCTGTTTTCCGTGCAGATGACCCCGCGCACCGCAACATAGTTTTAGATCTACAACGACCGCAGGAAGGCCATCAGGCCCTTGTTCTCGCGCCACGGCCGGCTCGGGCCCGGTTCCACCAGATCGCACAGGGCGATGGCTTGGGCCTTCATCTTCACGTCGATCTCGGCGTAGACGTTGGTGGTGTCGACGCTGGCGTGGCCGAGCCAGGCGCGCACGGTGTTGATGTCGACCTTGGAGTGCAGCAGGTGACAGGCGATGCTGTGCCTGAGCGTGTGGGGCGTGACCTTGGCGCCGGCCAGGCTGGGGACCTGCGCGGCACAACGCTCGACGAGCCGGTAGATCCCGAACCGGGTGTAGGCCTTGCGGTGCCTGCTGAGGAACACGGGATCGTCCGGGGACGAGTCGCGGACCAGGTCTGCGAGCATGCGCTCGGTCTCCGGGAGCAGCGGGCACAGGCGTGTCTTTCCGCCCTTGCCGTGGAGCGTCGCCAGGGCGTAGCGGCCGTTGGCGCGGCCGATCTGCAGGTCGCCCGCTGTCAACTGCGCGGCTTCCGAGACCCGTGCTCCGGTGTTGTAGAGGAACATGAGAAGGGCGCGCTCCGTTCGTCCGCGCCGGGTCTTGCGATCCGGCGCCGCCACCATCGCATCCACATCCTTGCGGCTCAGCCAGGCGATGGGCTGCGGCATCGCCTTTTTGGCGGGGATGGCGCGGATGTGGCCGCTCCAGGCGACCTGCGCCGGATCGCGGCTGGCGACGAAGCGGGCGAACGCGCGGATGGCGGTCAGCCGCAGGTTGCGGGTTTGCGCCGAACAGCCGCGTTGGTCCTCTAGGTGGGCGAGGAACTGCCGCACGCGGCTGGACGTGAGGTCGCGCACGGCCAGGCGTTCGTCGGACTTGCGTGCCTTGCGGCTCAGGAACGGCACCAGCAGCGCGAAGGTGTCGCGGTAGCTCTTGCGGGTGTTGCGGGCGAGGTTGCGCTCGGTGACGATGTGCTCCACGAGGAAGCGCCTCAGCCACGGACCGAGGGTGTCGCGGTTACGCATGGCTGCCTCCTCTCAGATGGCGCTCCAGGCGCAGGGACGCCTCCTGCAGCAGTTCCGGGGTCATCGACAGGTAGACCTGTGTGGCCGACAGCCGGGAGTGCCCCAGGTAGGTGGAGAGCACCGGCAGGAGCCGTTGTACGTCGGCGCCCTCGCGGTACCACGCGGTGACCCGGTGGACGGCGAAGGTGTGCCTGAACGAGTGCAGGCCCGGGCGCAGGCAACCTTCGACGCCATGGATTCCCACGCGGCGCCGCAACCGGGCGAAGCTATTTTGCGTCGATATGCTGACCAGGGGCGTTCCGTCCCGGTTCGCAAGGAACGCCGAGTTGCGGCCCCCCGGGAGCGGACGGCGGGCGCGCCGTCTTGCGTAGGCTGCGAGAACGCCGGCGAGTTGCGGCCCGACCGGAACGAGCCGGGTCTTGAAGAACTTCGAGCGGCGCACGGTCAGCACGGACTCCTTGAGGTCGACGTCGGCCAGCGTGAGGCGCCTCGCCTCGCCGCCCCGCAGGCCGGCGCCGTAGAGGAGAAGGATCAGCGTGCGCAGGGTGTCGGCATCGATCTGCCATGCGCGCCTGGCATGGAGGTCCAGGCCGTCGAGAAGACGCCGCACCTCCTCGCGGGAGTACACATAGGGCGGCGACACCCGCGGCCGCTTCGGCTCGTTGTCGGGCAACGGCCACCGGGTCGCGTGGCCGCGGCTGATGGCATAGCGGTAGAAGCCGGCAAGCACGGAGTACTTGAGGGCGCGGGTCTGGGTCAGGGGGCCGACGCCCGCGATGAAGGCGCGGACCTGTTCGGTCGTGACCTCGTCGCAACCGACGACGCCGTCGACGCCCTTGAGGAAGTGCCGGAGAACCGACGAGCCCGTGACGAACTTCGCGCCAAGGCTCCGTCGCCAGAGGATGAACTGCTCGATTGCGTCGCGTACGTTCATGCCAGTTCCTCCAGGTCGAAGGCGGCGACTTCGCGAAGCGCGTTGAGATCGACCTTGGCGTACACCGAGGTCGAGGACGGACTGCGGTGCCCGAGGAAGTCGCCGATCACCTTCATCGCCATGCCCTGGTCGAGAAGGTGCTGGGCGGCGGCATGCCGCAGGGCGTGCGGTCCCCGGTGCCCGGTGACGATGCCAAGGGTGCCCAAGCGGCGTCTGACCATCTCGCCCAACGTCCCCTTGGTGAGCGGCCGGCACGGCGCCAGGAGGGTGAGGAACAGCGTGCGGTCGGCTCGCGGGGGACGGACATCCCGGAGATACCGAAGGATGGCCTGGCCCACGCCCCGCGACAGCGGGTAGGCGTGCGTTCTTCCCGTCTTGGGACGCCGTACGCGCAGCGTCTCCCGCTCCCAGTCGATATCGTCGAGCCGCAACCCGCGCAACTCGCCGCTTCGCAGACCGTAGACCGCGAGCAGCATCAGGATGGCGCGGTCCCGCTTGTCCACGGGACGATCTCCCTCGGTGGTGGCCAGCAGCCGCACCACGTCTTCGCGCTTGAGCCTGGGCGGCACGTCCTCGTTGACATAGATCCGTGGAACGCCGATCGCGGCCGCGATACCGGGCCTGCACCAACCACGGTCTTCGGCGAACCGGAAGAACATCTTCAGATGCGTGGCGCAGTTCTCTATGGTTCTTCGGCTGAGTTCCGCACGGACGGACTTCGCCGCGATGGCCCGGTCGACGTCCGCGATGGTGACCGAGCCAAGCGGCGTGTCGCTCTCGGCCAGGAAGGCGAAGAACCACTCGGTGACCTCGCAGCAGCCCTCCACCGTCGCTTCCGCGTATCCGCGCTCCCTGCGCGCCCACGCCGCGAAGGCGGCAACCTCCGCGGTGTGCGGGTGGCGCGGCGGCTTCTCGTGTTCCTCGAGCCAGCCCTGGAAGCGCAGCCAACGCAAGGACTTCGCCACAAAGCGCGCCCGAACCCGGGCCGAGGCTGGCCGGTGGTATCGGAGAATCCCTGGCCGCGACCACTCCCTGGCCGCTTCCTCCACCTCACCGACGCTCACCACCCTGCGCCCGGTCAGATCGAGGAGGCCCACCAACCGCAGAAGGGCGGTGGCGTGCTTGCGCAGGGCGTCGGGTCCGAAACCCTCGTCCCGAAGGTGCCGGAGGTACTTCAGCCGCTCCTCCGCCAAAGCCGCCGAACGCTGTCTCTCGATCGACGGCGGATGCCCGAATAGCTCTTCCCACATGATCGTGTCTCCTTTCGTTGGGGATCACGGTCATGCGTAGCACCAGCCGCACACTATGTTGCGCTCCAGACGTTAATCTCACAGTCTGACAAGGGCTTGCAGACTCACCGCAACATAGTCCGGTACGCAACATTACGGGTGTGATGCTTGAGCGCGCACGCCATCACCACCCGCGCCATGGCGGTCTCGATCAGGTGCGCGTCGGTCTCTGCCACCCAGCCGGGCGAGTAGCGGATCTCCTTCCCGTCGCTCGCGAGCGTCTTCCGTGTGGGGTCGGCGCGGAGCGGGAGCCTCAGGACCAGGCTCCCGAAGAAGGGTTGCTTTTGCAGGAGCCCGGTCACGCAGTCGCTGACCCGGATTGCGGATTCCCTGAGCGCGCCGGGTGACATCACGCCACCTGCCGCGCCGGTTCGGCCTGTGCCGCCGGGAAGTAGCCCGCGAACTGCTCCATGAGCGCGTCGGCGTCTCGCTTCACCTGCGCCCGGACCACGGGGTCGAAGGCACCGGACGGACGGAGGGAATCCGGCTCCACCCCCGCGATCTTCTCCTTCACCTGCTCGCAGAGGTGGGCAAGCCTCTGGTCGCCGAAGATGTTGAGCCGGGGAACCACGTCCACCAGGTCCCGGATGTTGGAGATCATGGTGTCACGGAACACCAGCGGCTTGCCGTTCTCGTCCTCGTCCAGACGCTCCGACACTCGCTCCACCGCCTCGGCCAGCCGCCGGTAGAGATCGTCCACGGCGTCGTGGAGCTGCTCTTCGATGTGGCGCTCGATGTCGCGCTTCACCCGCTCGGTGTCATCCGAGGCGAGGCTGGCGATGAAGTGGTCGGCGTCCGGCACCGGGGTGATGCGGTAGCGGATGGAGAACCTGTCCCGGAGTTCGTCCTTCGAGGGATAGTCCCCGATGCGGAAGAGCTTGCCCAGGTCGATTCGGGCCTGCTCGACGTAGTGGTCGTAGTCCTCGATGAAGCGGGCGCGCTGGCGCACCAGCCGTTCCCGGAGCCCGTCCATGACCTCGGTGTAGCGCTCGTAGTTGGCGACGGTGAGGAGGCGCGAGCCCTTGTCGTCCCAGGGCATGGACTGGGCGTAGTGCTGTGTGCGGCTCTCGTTCATGACGGCGTTGAGCGGCGCCAGGGCCGCCTTTGGGAGAAGCCGCTTGTTGTACCGGCCGGCGCTGGTGCTGGCGTCGTGGTGGACGGCGACGTGGTCGCTCGCCTCGCGGTCGTAGAGCCGGCCGGACCAGGCGCTGATGTGCAGGCCGACCAGCATGGCGTCGCGGTTGAGGTCCATGGGTTCCTCCTTTCGGGGCTACCTGAGAGTCCACAGGGGGACCCGGATTGCCAGGGCGAGTTTCCGCCGTGCCGCCTCGCGGCTGCACGCCCGCACGACGTAGCCGCGCGAGGAGGCGTCGCCCACCGGATAGTGACTGATCCGCCAGTACATGGCTTTCTCCTTCACTGCGTTCTGGCGGCGGCCCAGCGGATGAAGGCCGGGGAGCGCTGGAGCGCCGGGTCGCGGCGCACGCACGCGCCCACCAGCGACTCTCCCACCTCCCGCCTGAGCCGCTGGGCGAAGGTGACGATGGCGTCGATGGTGACGTCCGTCGCAAGACGGTAGAGCGAGCCGCAGAGCGCCATCAGCGCGCTGGCGTTCTCCGGGATGTCCGCGTTCCCGGGGTCGTTCAGGACCGCTCTCGGATGGGGCAGTTCGCGCCAGACGTTCAGGAACGCCGAGAACTCCACTGCCGCCGCCTCGCCCACGGTCCCCCGGAAAAGCGCCCGCTCCGTTGCCGGATCGAGCCCGTTCCGGTGCTTCACGATGTTGCTGACGAACTCCCAGGTCCTGGGACATGGGAAAGCCCGCTCCTTGGACTGCGGGTCGAAGCGGTGCAGGAGGTCCGGCTCGTACGTGACAAAAAATAGTACCTCGGGAACGATGCCGTTGGCGGCGCCCCACTCGAGCCAGTCCTCCGCATCGACACGGATATCGATGTGAACGAATCGCGAGGCCAGGGGGGTGGGCATGCGGTGGACGACGCCGCGGTCCGTTTCACGGTTGCCGCAGGCAATGAGCGAGGCGCCCTCGGGAAGCTCGTACTCGCCCACCTTGCGGTCGAGCACCAACTGGTACAGGGCCGCCTGAACCATCGGGACCGCGGAGGGCAGCTCTTCGAGGTTGATGAGCCAGCGGCCGGGATCGTCGGACGGAGGCAGGAAGACAGGCGGCGCCCAGCGGGTGCGGTCGTCGGCGTCGCGCCAGGGGATGCCGCGGAGATCGACGGGATCGAGCAGCAGGGCCCGGACGTCGACGTACCGGCGGTTCGTGGCCGCGGCCACCTGCTGGGCGATCTGGCTCTTGGCGGCTCCGGGCGGCCCCCATACCACCGCCGGCTGGCGGGCCTCGACCAGGAGTGCGAGCACCGAAGCGAGCTTGCTCGGGCGGAGCGTGTAGTCCGCGGAAATGTTGTCGGGAAGGGGCATGGCGCAACCTCCGGGAGCAGGAAGTCGGCGCGGCGCGGTCTCTCTCGGGACCGTCCGGCCGCCCCCCGCCGGAGGCTGGCCCTTCTACTTTTCGTCCAGTACGAGTCCCAGGCCGGATCACCGGGGGGTTGCGCGGGAATCCTGGAACTGTTGGTCACAGGGCCTCGAAGGCGCGGCCGTGATCTCCGGTGGTATCGCTGTCGAGCGTGACGGCGAGGTCCGTGACGGGACGCAGCGACGGGCGAGCCGGCGGTTACCTTGCCCTGGCGGCGCCAGAGAGTGTCTCGGAAAGCATCGGGAGCCATGCCCGGCTTGCGTTTTTCATGGGCTGCACCCGTGATGTATGATCCGTGGCGGAGACCACGATGAGGACGGATCTTTCGGAGTGGCCCGGCGGGGTGGACCCGGTGTGGAGGCTTCTTGAACCGGGGAGCGTCGAAGCGCTTCGCGCCGAGCCGTCGGCCGCCAACCGCACGCTCAGACTCGCGGCCGACCTTCCGGACGAAGCTTTCGGTGAGTCGGCATTCGTGCGCAATACGCTGGTCGTGCTCGATCGGGTGGACAGGGACGGGTGGCTGCGGCTCACCGGCAAGGGGAACTTCGGGCGGGATGCCGTTGCGGCGATGCGCGAGTCGATGACCTGGCCCGGGATGGAGGCGACCGAGCATTTCCGCATGGGAAAGGCGTTTCGCGAGGGCGATGTATGGGAGCTCCATCTGCTGCATCGGCTGCTGGACATGGCGGGGCTGCTGGAGGGACGGGTGGGCTTGTGCCAGGTAACCCCCCTGGGGCGGGAGATGCTGGGGCCGGGGAGACGGGGCGCGCTTCAGGCGATCCTGTTCCGGCACGCGTTCTGGCACGCCGAGCTCTGGCGCTTCATCCAGACGTTTCCTCGCGGGTTGCCCGGGAGGTGGCCGCAGGACGACATGGGCGTGATCCTGTGGGGCCTCTCCCATATGGCCGGGGAGTGGCAGAGCGTGGACACGCTCGCCACGCTTTGCGCGGTTCGCGACGATTCGGTGGCGAACATGCACTGGAATGCGGAGCGCACGATGTTTTCGGGACGCGTTCTCAGACCGTTGCGCTGGTTCGGGCTGCTCGAATGGCGGTTGCCGCTGGATTTCCTCGATGATGCCCGGTGTTGGCGGAAGACCGCGCTCTTCGACCGGTTCCTGTCGTTCGACGTCCGGCTCGCGGAACGTCCCGCGGATGGTCACTAGTGTGGCGGCTCGATAGTTGATTCGTCTCTTGTTGACAGGGGCCTCCTTGCGCACCCTCGGCACGGCGTGTCCATCTCCAAACGCCCGAAGGCGGAGGCAAAAACGAGATCGAGTCGGCTCTTGAAGAAGGGTGCTATCCTGCAATCTGGTTGAGGTGCGTGCAAATAGGAGCGGAGGAGAAACCGACGCTGGTTTCCGGCCACGACAGGACCGGAATCGGATTGGAACCGGTTGCGATAGTGCATCTGGAAATGAGTTTTGACCCGGATATTCAACCCCTCTAGAGCACGACTGCAGAGAGCCGCAGGGCGCAATTTGCCGAATGTGCCGGGCGCGGGTCGGGGAAGACATGAACCTGGGTAGACGTTCCAGGTTGTCGCTCTGCCAGTTCCTGACGTTGTTCGATCGCGGCGAGCTGGTCCTTCTGCTCGGCAAGTACGGGTTTCCGACAGATGAACTGGAAAACGAATGGGCCGGCGCCGGCACTGCCGGCGCGTTGAAGGACGTCGTCGTGCCGGCGTCGGCGTCACAGCTTGAAGGGTTGGTCCAGGAGCTCGCCAGGACCCGGGATTCCATGCGCACTGGTATTTCACCGCGGTATCGCTTCGATGAGCGATGGACCGACTTGCGGTTGTGTCTGGAACTGGATGGATACGCCCGGGAGCGGGATGAGTTCGGGATCGAGCAGGACAGGTTCGTGTCGATCGAACCGAATATCGAGGGTGCAGCGACCGTCGAGGACGAGTTGACTGGGGAGCTCCGGCGGTCGGGCCTGTCGGACGTTGAGGGAATCGTGCAGGTCCTGGACGGTTCGGCGACCGCGTTTCGCAACAGTGACTTTAATGGCTGTCTGAACAACGCACGTGTCGCCCTGCAAACATTGGCAACGTCGATCGCGCGGGAACGGCTCCGGGAACACGCCGGGAGCTTCGACGAGACGAAATGGGGTCAAGTGATCGCCTACCTGAGAACTTCGGGCTTCATCACCCAGCAGCAGGAACAGGGTCTCGCAGGGGTGTTCGGTCTGATAAGCCCCGGCTCCCACACGCCGATCGGGTTCGACGAGGAGGAATTCGCGAGATTGGGCCGAGGTCTCGCCGTCTCCGTGATCTACTTCCTCGCAAAGCGACTCAATGCGCATGAAGCCTGAGGGGCACACTATGCGGCGGCTTTTGGCGGTCGTGGCGTTGTCGCCTGGCAGGATCGTCGGGTGCTGTGGCCGACGTCCGGCGTTTGTCTTCGCCGTGCGATGCGGCCGAGCGTCGAGACCTGGACATGTGCCGGGCTCGGCGACGACATGGAGGCCGCCGCCGCGGTCAGGCCGATTCCGGCGATGGAAGGCCTTGACCTTGAAGAGTCCGAGCCCGCGGGAAAGCCGGACGGGGTCTGACCGAATCCTCGTCGGTACGCGCGTAGAGTGTGAGAACGGGGCGCAGGCGGCGTAGCGGGTCGAGTCGCCAGGTACTGGGCGGGTTCTCGGCCTTATGCCGGCCTGCGGTTGCAGGATGGGGGCCCGGCGGTCGCTGCCCCTGCGCCTCCGCCTGCAGGCGCGGCAGCAATAGGAAGACCGGTGCAAGGAAGCCTTGGCGGCCAAAGAAGCTGCCGGAATACACTGCAGGTCAGTCGCTATCCTGACTGGAAAGGGAAGGCTGCCGAACCTTGCAAGGATGCCTATGCAATCTGAAGATATCGAATATTCAACGGGTGCCCAGGATGCCTTGGCCGGTTACTGGTATCAGCTCAAGGTGTCGGTGTTGTTTGCGCTGGATGTCCTGGCGACAAAGCAACAGGCCGATCAAATCACTCTCGAACCGGCCAACCAGGAAGATCTCGAAACCGAGTTGAAGGACGAACCGGGCGCCTTGACGCAAAGATTGACGCTCAAGACCCGAAAACTGGTGGTTCAGTGCAAATTGCGGAATACCGGCCCTTGGACGATCGGCGCGATAGAGTCGCTTCTTGTTCATGGAAGAAAGCGAACGCCGCCAAAAGACCTGTTGAAAGACCCCGACGTAAGTTACCTGCTCGTAACCTCCGCTGACCTGAGCGGCGACGCACGAAAGCTTCTCGTGAAGGGCCCAACGCTATGGCAAAGGCTTGGGCCAATGCCTTCCCGACTATCGAAGGTCTTGCCGAAAGATGCGGACGGTCGGGTCGCCGTCTGGCACAATCTCGATCCGGAACGGATTGAGCGTCACATCAAGGACCAGCTGACACGGTTTCGCGTTCCGCAAAGCAGGATTGACGAGTGCATCGAGCAGCTTGAAGAAGGCGCGCTCCTTCGTATGAGAGGTAGACAGGCTGGCGTCTGGAAACGCGAGGATGTCGTTGCAATCATCGAAGCCCATGGGGGCTACGACGGAACAGCCAGGGATCTTGCCAGATTTGTGCAACCGGCCAATTGGGACGAACTTGTGGCGCAGCTCGAATCGAGAAACGCCATAGTCCTGACAGGACCGTCCGGAACAGGCAAGACGACGACCGCGAAGGCCTTGATTGCGTTCATGCGCGAGGAAAGGCCGCAGCTGACACCTGTCAAGATTGAGGGAGGCCCCGAACGGCTTAGAGACGACAGCACGACCGGGCCCGTTATCTTCGAGATCGAAGACCCGTGGGGAAAGTACCGAGCGGAACCGGACAGCCTGTCCTGGAACGATGCGATCAACGGGTTTCTCGCGTCCGCCTCTCCAGAGCGAATGTTCGTCATTACAAGCCGAAGCGACGTCATGCAGGACGCGAATCTCACATCGCTCGATCAGCGTTACAAGGCGACCCTCCTGGCCGATCACTATCGGTTGTCCGACAGGCATGAGCTGTTCGAACACCGGCTGGGCAGACTGGGACGCGCTGAACAGCGCGCGGCGCACAGGTACCGGTCCACCGTTATCAGGGAACTTGTGCTTCCTCTTGAATTGGACCGCTTCTTCGGACCTGCCGCTCTCGGGCCGAAGGAAGACGAAAGCGAACCGGCCTTCATGCACAGGTGCATTGACGAGGCGAGAAGCCAATCGATCGAAAGCGGCCTCACTCTTGTGGTTGCACGACAGGAAAAATGGGACGCTGCCGCGATTCTCTGGGCGATGCTGAAGGCCAGAAAACGACTGACATTCAATGTGCTCGAGGATCTCGAGGACGAGCTGTTCTCGATCGATCCCGGCCTGGACGGTCAACTGTCAACGCTTGCGAGTACGCTCATTGCCGGCGGCAACCTCCGGCAGGACAAGTCCGAGTTCTCCTGCGCTCATCCGCGCGTGGAGGCCGGTCTGGAAAATGCCATGCTGGAGAAGCCCGCAGCCTCGGCACGCGTGTTGGGCCGTTTGCTGGACGCTCTCGTTGCCCTGGATGGTTTCAGCGGGACGGACTGGGGAACGGAAACCGCGACACAGGTGATCGCTGCGGTCTCTTCGGTATCGGGACTCAGGAAAAAGATTTCAGCGCCTACCCAGGAACATGTCGACAAGTGGCTTACACAACGCCTCGCGTCCCTTGACGTAACGTTTCGTGACGATCTGGCGCTTGCGGCGAAAGTCGGGTCCGACGAATGCGATGTTGCCGAACTCGCACGTTGGCTCGATGAAAGCCCTGTCGGCGAGGAGTGGTTCGAGTTGGCCTGGAAGGAGCCCGAGAAGCCTCCGGAATGGTACCAACGACTGTCGCGGGCGCCGCACACGTTTGCCATTTGCGATGCCTTTATCACGCGCGTTGTCGGATTCCGACATGGATGGTTCGACTGCACGTTTCACGAAGCAATCGCAAAGTTTTCCCCCGATTTGACGCCGTCGTTCCGTGCGGCGCTCGGCGAGGTCGTGGCGCACGGCTACAACCCGAATGCAGAGACTCTCATCAGAGGCGCAATCGTCGATCTCGATTCCTACGAAGAGGTTTTTGACAACACTGCAGCCCATTTGGGCAGCCAACGAAAAACTCGCGATAGAAGTGCCCTGCTCGCGCTGCATAACCGCAATTATGACGATGAAGCTCAAGACTATTACTGGGAAAGTCTTGGAGAGGAGGGCTACACGGCAAGTGAGATTCTTCAGGCTTATATCGAAGAGAGACGAAAACGCGGCGAGTGGCAAGCACTCACCGAGCGCCCAAATCAGAATGGTTTTCTTTGGGAGTGGATAAACGCTGCACGGAAAAGCGACCGAGTGCCGCCGGTAGAAGAACTGGTCGCCTTGGGCCAGGTATCGTCGGACAGCCGCTACGAAGACGACTATTGGGAGCTGGTTGCCAAGCATTTCGACAGGGCGTTGATGGAGAGGCTCCAGGATCGTTTGCGGGAAGGGTCAGGTCGCGATGCGACACGAACAAGCGCGACAACCGTCGCCTTGCGGCATGCTCCCGATCTGATTGGAGACTTGTTTTCGGACGAGTCCGGCGTTTCGACCCAACGACTGCTCGAACTCGCCCTCGATGTCCGGGCATGTCTGGACGACGAGGGAGCGGAGGAATGGGGCGAGCGGCTCGATTTCGATAGGTTGATCGGTTCGGCGGACGAAACGACAAGGGAGGCGATCGGCTGTCTTCTGGGATCGGGCGATCTGGAAGTGTCGGATGCAGCTATCGCTCGCCTGGCGAGTATCCCGGGGGACGCGCCGACAGCGCTGAATCTGAGCGTGGCCCGAGCCCTGTGGACATCGGGGCATGATGTCGTAGAGAGGCTGAAACACCTGCTCTCGTCGACACTGGATGTGACGGAGGAAAACATCGGCCTGGCGGAGCAAGCCATGAAGCTGGCCGCTTCATGTCGCGACAAGGAGCTCCTCCACCTCGGTTTGCAGCATGACTTTGCGACTGTTCGGATCGAGGCGATGAACGCGCTCGGTGAAGAGTCGCCGGGACCGCTTCCGCAAGAGGTGTTGGACAAACGAGGCGATCCGAGCAGCCTAGTGCGCAGACATCTCGTAGGGATGCTCAAGGACAGGCTGGATACTGCGCACGTCCCCACGCTGCTGAAGCTGTCTTATGATACGTGGACGCCGGATCATCATCGTCAGGCTCCAGCCGTCTCTTATCCGATCGCAGAGGAAGCAATCGAAATCCTTCGCGAAGAGCAGGTTCTCGGCGAGGATGTATACGGGGAACTCATCAAGTCCTTTAATTCTTCGGACAACAAGCATGTTCGTCTTCAATTGCTCCGTACCATGGCCCGGCACGGCTCTCCCGAGCGCAAGGAAAAGCTGATCAAATTCGCAATCGGGGAAGGCCGACCGACGCTTCAGCGGCTGACTGCTCGAGCGCTGTATCTTGAGTCCGACAGTTTTCCTGAAAGTCATCACTCGTTGGTCGATGACGCCAGATTGGCGGAAGTCAGCCCGGATGTCTGTTTCTGGTTATGTCTGCTCATGTCGAAGATCGCACCTGCCGATCGCTGGCTGCAAGTTACGCAGTTGCTCGCAACCAATCCACATCGACGTGTATTTGTCGTTCTTCTGTATCTTGTCTGTCCCGAGCACCGGGGGGAAGCGGTAAGGGATGAAATTGAAGGTTTGTCGGGTAGGGCACTGGCGCGCGCACCTTTATTGGGCCACGTTTCCAGCCGCCCTCCCTAAAATTCCGTACGTCGGGTTTTCCCCGGTACGGCTTCAAGCTTCAGGCACCTCGCAGTTCGGCACGGAGCCTTCCGCAGGGTCGCCGAGGTCAAGGCCGATCCCGCCATACCCCCGAACGGACGCTGCGTTTGCTCCGCCCTTCGACGATGCCACTCGCCGGTTGATGCGTCGCCTCTGTGTGCGAAACCGCCGGTTGCAACATCGCCACCTGAGCCCAGAGGCCCTCGCTCCGGCCGGGTTATGTTGTCCCGGCCATCACCGCTTGTCGGCCTCATCCGCCAGTCTGGACGTCTCCGCCTCATTTCCCGGCACGACCGGTTATAGACGCGGTCTTTGACATTCGAGGATCATCCTGTCTGACCTCCAGACCTTCCGGACTTTCGCTGCGGTACTTTCGAGTATTGCCGCCTTCAATACGCCGGGAGCCCCAGTGCGTGCGCCTCAGTTTCTTCCGCACCGGCACTGGCCATCGGGTAGGCAAGAAACCCTTGGCAGCTCCAATTTATCCCGCAAATCAGCTTCACGCGGGAACGCCCTTTTCGACGCTTGATCCGTTCACTCTCGTTGCGGCCCTGCTCGTTGCTCGCCTTCCGGGCTGATCGCACAGGAGCGGCACAAAGGCCTCCCTGTCCCCCGAGGCTTTTACGTCCGGGCTTCCAGATCGCCGGGTCGCCCCGTGCGTCTGCCGGATATGACTACGGCGCCAAACTGAGAACTGCGCCGGCGGGACTCTCACCCGCTAGTACCGCAGCTAGTCTCGCTGCGCCCTGCCCGAAGACGTCATAGGCGCTCTCAAGAAAATGCAGGACACCGGATCGGCTGACGATCTTTCCTGCCTCGACGAGCTTGGCGATGTTCGGTCTGTCGATCGGATCAAGGACAGTCTGAGGGTTTTATTTAAAGCCAAGGGGATAACCGGCAAGCACAGGAAGTGAGGGTTTCGACGCACCGGAGCCGGTAGGAGCGAGGACAAGGCGGGGAAACGCTCCCAGAAGAACCGAGGGGCCGGCGAATTTGGCGGGAACACGGAATGCTTGCGACGCAGGCGGTGCCGGAGAGGCACCCGGATGTCAGCTTCACGGCGGCTTGCGGTTCCGGGGCGAAGAAAATGGACGGGGCGGAGCGGCGTCTCGACCCGCCCAGTCTCACCGATTGTTTCAACGGCGTGCATCCCACATCGCTGCTGCCAAGATCAGGGCGGCCGGCTCGTCGGGGACGATTCGCTTTTCAACGGTCGGTCGGCTAACCTGAGATGCCGTATCCACGGTGGCTGCAAGCGACGGAAGGACAAATGAGATGGCGACAACCGCAAACCGCAGCAACACGGCAGTCAAGGAGGCGATGACCAAGAGCCAGCTCCTGGAAGCCCTGTCCGAATCGACCGGGCTCCAAAGGAAGGACGTGGCCGCGGTGCTCGACGAGCTCGGATCTGTCATTGAGCGTCACGTCAGGAAACGCGCGGTGGGAACATTCACGCTTCCTGGCCTGCTGAAGATCAAGGTGGTGCGCAAGCCTGCGACAAAGGCGCGCAAGATGATGTCGCCCTTCACCGGCCAGGAGATCACGGTGGCGGCGAAGCCCGCCTCGCGGGCAGTGAAGGTTCAGCCCCTGAGCGGGCTCAAGCGGATGACGGAGTAGGCCCGGACGGGCTGGAAGGGAGCACGGTTGCTTCGTTCGGACAGAGGACCCGATGGTTGCCGATTGCGCGTCACGGCTGTGTGCGTGACCCGGCGCCTACTGTGGTCGGAAACCCAGGCGGCATGGAACTCCGGCGCCCCGGGTGCGAGATCGGCTATGGTGCTGAATCGGCGCATCAGCGCCACAAGGCGCCGGGTAATGCCAGGCTTGCGCAGAGGTGCTGGACACGCCGGTAGAGTCGAGGACTGGCGCGCCAGCGTTAGGGTCCGGTGGTAGTTCCGTAGCTTTCGCTCCGGGCCTCAGTCCGGCTCCCATAGCCACGTTTCCAGTCCCCGCTCATCAAACCGGACGTGCGGATTTCCCGCATCCGGCTTTCGGACGAGATCATGCCTTCGCCCACGGAAGGCCCTTCGTAGTACTGCCAAGGCGAGCGAGGCCGTATTCGTTCCACAGCCTGCCATCCGGGAACTGCACATATTTCCCGCCCCGCACTTGGTGTTTCCGACAGAGCCACTGGCGCAGCCGCCGAATCGCATGGCGATCCACGGCGTTGTAGGCGGGGCTCACTTGGCCGAGACAGAAGTAGGCGGCCCAGCCGGTCATGAGCCGGTTCAGGCGTTCCACCACCATCTCTGCCGTTTGTCGGCCATAGCCATATGCCGTGATGTCGCTGATTTTGCGGCAGACGTTCTGGACGCTTGCCTTGCTGGGTCGGGTTCCGATGTAGTCCCCCTTGCCGTTCGGGCGATGGTTGCGTCCAATACGGTACCCGAGGAACTGCAATGGTTCCTCGGGGCACCGCAAGCCTCGGGTTTTCCGTTCGTTGACCGCGAGCTTCAGACCCGCCATGAGCCGCTCGACCCCCTTCAGCATTTCCGCCGCCGGGGCCTTGCCGAGCACACAGAGGTCGTCGGCATAGTTCACGATTTCCGAACGGAAGCGCTGGGCATAGCCCAACACCTTCCAGCCCAGTATGAAACGCCGCATGTAGACGTTGCTGACCAGGGGCGAGATCGGGGAACCCTGCGGGGTCCCTTTCCTCTCCCTGCGCGCCCGGTTCGTGCGGCGCTTGCCGCCCTTGCCGTCGTCCTCCTCCACCGGCATTTCCAGCCATGCCTTGATGAGCTTGAGCATCCGCCCGTCGCTGATGCGCCGGGCGAGACTCTTCAGCAGCTCGGCATGCGGTATCTCGCCGAAGTAGTTGGCCAGATCGCAGTCAACAACCTCGTTGTGCCTCTCATTCAGAAGGCGATGGACGCGGTTCACCGCGTCATGGGCGCTCCGTCCCGGCCTGTAGGCGTACTGCTCCGGTTGCAGGTCCGCTTCGAAGATCGGCTCAAGCACGAGCAAGGCCGACGTCTGCGCCACCCGGTCCCGTATGCAGGGGATGCCCAATGGCCGGAGTTTGCCAGGCTGTTTCTTCGGGATGAGAACTTGCCGCACCGGCTTCGGTGTGTACGTCCCATCCTTCAGTTCCCGCGCCAGTTCCCCAAGCCAGCGCCCCACGCCATACGACTCGATGCCCGCGAAGGTCTCTCCGTCCACCCCGGCCGAGCCACCGTTGCGGCGGACCTGCCTCCAGGCTTCAGCGAGAAAGTCCTCGCGCCACACCTTGTCGATCAGCGCGTGAAAGCGCCGTCCGGGTTCTTCCTTGGCTTTCGCATGTAATACGGTCTGGAACTTCCGAACCTTTTCCGACCCTGGTAGGCTTTCGCCAGTGGTCATGCCTTCCTTCCTTTCCGTATCCCTCTCGAACCGGGGCTCCTTCCCTCCACCGGCATTACCCGGCTTCCGCAGTACTACGAGCCCCTCCGCCACCCTGCCGGCCCGGCCTGCCCCTCACGGGGTTCCGGTTGGTGTGTGCGCACCACCGACAGGGCTTCCCGTGTTGCTCCCCTCTCCCTCTTCCATGCGTGCCGCCGCCACTACCCCGGCGGAACCGGCCGGTGCTCGTGTCGTTCTCTTCCCGGCCGGTGGCAGCCTTCCCCAAACAACAGGCGGGTCGGCTCCCGCATTACACGTTTCGAGGCCTGCTCGGCGTTCACTCGCGTTGCGGCCCGCATGGTCGCTAGACCGCCCAAGGCGATCCGTTTCACCGGAGTGCTTCAAGCCATGTCGTCACCTCCATGACCCGCTCCGATTGCTACCGGCTGGAACGACAGTTGCCGGGCGGGGTTCGCACCCGCTGAGAGATGGTGCCTTTCCACGGCACGCTGTTGATATAGTGTTGATTCAATTCTAAATGATATGGATAGCTATAACATAACTAATTGATAAATATACATAATTGACCAGTAAATGATGTATGCAACTAAAGCCAGTTGACAAACGCGCAAATTCTCCGTAAGAGACACTCATGCAAGAGGAAGCCCTGAAGCGGGGTCATCATCGGCCTCGTGCTTTCCCGCGCAAATGCAAGGGAATCGGAGACGGAGGGGGTTTTTGAACCATGTCACACCGAGTCAGCAAATCAGTTTGTGAAAGCAGGCTAGTGAAGTCAAAAACAGCGGAACGGGAAGATAAAATGGCGTCCTATCCGTCTCGCGAGCGGCTGGACCTCACCCCGACAAACGAGTCCAGCTTCACCAACCCCTCGGCGTTCTCCTCCAGGCGCCGCGCCTTGGGCTCCCGGCCCGCGGCCACGGCGTCGATGGCGTCCCGCACCATCCGCCGCAGCATGATGACGCCGCGGTCCGAGGTCCCGAGGCGCTCCTCCCGCTCGCCCAGCAGGCGCTGGGTGCCCTGGGTGACGATGTCCTCCTGCCGGATGTTGCCGCGGAAAGGCATGAGCGGTCGCGTGTCGTAGGGCTTGACCTCTCCCTTGGGAGCCTCGCGCTTCCGCATCCGCCCCAGCCGCTCGAAGATGTCGGGGTCGGGGCCGGTGTAGTAGTCGACGGTGAACAGCATGAAGTGGTCGTCGTCGTTGGGGGTGAGGAACATGAAGTGCTCGTAGTTGGAGCCCACCTTCTCAAGCACTTCGGGCTCCACCCGCGCGTGCACGAACTCGGTGTCACCCACCTGGAGGATGCTCGGCAGCCCCAGGCTCATCTCGTCGACGAACTCGGTGCCTTCGGCCGGACCCGGCTTGGACATGACCATCTTCATGCCGTAAGGGGTCTCCACGGGCTCGTAGACAGGCGGGCTCTTGGCGCTGAAGAACTCGCCGCCCCAGGTCTGCTCGCCGTAGGCGCTACGGCTGTGAAGGATCCACACGTGGCAGGGATCGGCGCTGTTCTCGTAGAAGTTGAACCAGTTGTAGTCGAAGTGGCGGGTGCTCTCCACCAGCCGCTGCCCGCCGTGGTCCACCAGCGGCGAGTAGTTGGGCAGCGGCGGCGGATCGGCGGGGTCGGGCCCCATGTAGGCGAAGATCAGTCCTCCGAGCGTCCGAACGGGATAGGCCGGATGCTTCACCTTGGCGCAAAAGCTAGTCTCCGGCGGCTCGGACGGCTGTTCCAGGCAGTTGCCCGTTATGTCGTAAAGCCAGCCGTGGTAGGGGCAGCGGATGCCGCGCTCCTCGATGTCGCCGTATTCCAGCGACGAGCCGCGGTGGGAACAGTCCCGCCCGATGAGACCGAGGTGCCCCTGGAGATCGCGGAATAGCACCAGGTCCTCGCCCAGCACCCGCACCGCCTGGGGGACGTCGTGCAACTCCGCCTCTGTACCTACCGCCAGCCAGTAGCGCCTCAGCCACTCGCCCCCCGGCGTGCCGCGTCCCACCCGCGGAATGTCCTTGTTTGTGCTTCTGAAGGCGTCCACGCAGAAACCCTGATGGCGTATCCGCGGTATGGCGTCAGTCCAGGAAGCCGCCGCGGCTCAATTCGCGATGCACCGAGTCCCGCGCCTCCGGCGGCAGCGGCTTCGTCTCCCACTTCGGGAACCTTTTGATGGCGAATCCGCGCATACGATACATCTCGGCCACCACGGCCCGGCCGTGACGCTTGATCAGTCCGATGATGACGGCGGTAACGTCGTTGACCCGCCGCTGCAGTTGCACCGCCTGGTGGTAGTCCTCCCGCTCCAGCGCGCGCCACAGCTCGACGCACAGCTCGGGGATACAGCTCGTGGGCGGATTGATCATGCCCGCCACGCCGAAGGGCACCAGCCCGAAGATGTCCGCGTTGCCCGTGAACACCGACACGTCCGGCGGGAACAGCCGCACGTAGTCCAGCATGGCGCCGGCGCCGTAGGCCACCTTGATGCCGCGGATGGTAGGGATCTCCTCCTTCATGCGCTGGGCGAAGGGCGGCGCGATGGAGATGCCCGAGTACTTGGGGTTCTCGTAGATGAAGATCGGCAGCGGCACGGCGTCCGCCACCGCGCGGAAATGGGCCATGAGCTCGTACTCGGAATGGTCCGAGTAGTAATATGGCGGAATCACGCCGATGCCGTCAACGCCGTGCTCGGCGGCGTGCCGCGCGAGATCCACCGTGCTCTCGGCATCCGCGGTCCCCACGTGAACGATCAGGGGCGCACGCCCGATGTTCTGGTCGGCGGCGATCTCGGCCGTGCGCCTGCGCTCGGCCATGGACATGGCCGGACCCTGGCCCGAGGAGCCCAGCATGAACAGGCCCTGGACCTCCGCGCCGACGTAGAAGTCCACCAGCTTCCGGAGCATCGGCTCATCCACCGTTCCGTCGTGCTCGAACGGCGTGATCACCGGAATGACGATGCCCTTGATCATGGTCTCGAACCCTCCGTGGTCACCAGATAACCCCTGGGTATTGCCGGCGTCAAGCCAGCCACGCCTCCTCCTCTCCCTGGATTCCGGCCCCGTATCGGGGTACGGGGCATGCTTTCGCCGGAATGACATTCTGGGCGGCACCGCCGCTCCCGAGGCACATATCCCGTAGGGGCGACCGGCCGGTCGCCCCTACGCTACGATCCGATTGCCGGGACAGGCCGCTAGCACCCTCACCCCAACCCTCTCCCTCTGGGAGAGGGTGGCCGAAGGCCGGGTGAGGGCCTAGCTGCCGGCCAGCAGGCGCATGAGCCGGCCGTAGCCGTCGATCTTCTCGCGCATGCGGATGGCCTTGAAGGCGACGTAGAGCTGCGAGGTCATGTTGGCGATGACCGGTAGCCCGAGGTCGGTCTCGATGTCCTCGATGACGTCCACCACCGGGAAGTTGGCGCAGGGGATGTAGATGGCGTCGGGGTTGTCCGCTTCCCTCACCGCGCGCTTGGCCGCTTGGTAGATGTCCGCCACCGAGACGGCGCTCGAGGTGGTGAACTCCGTCGTCAGGGACACCAGCGAGCGCGCCTCGAACCCCCAGGCCTTGAGATAGCTCACCACCTTCTCATTGAGATCGGGAGGATACGGGTCGACCACGGCCAGACGCGACACCGAAAGGTCCCGGAACGCGTCCAGGGCGGCGACAATGCTGGTGGTGCAGGGCACCCCGGTGATGGTCTCGAGCTGGTCGATCAGCTTGGTCTCGAACCCCTTGCCCTGGCTCAGCACCAGGGGCGAGCCGCCGTGGATGATGAAGTCGCAGGAGCGCCGCTTGAGCTCGTGCGCGCAGGCCTCCACCTGCTTGAGCGCCTCCTTGTAGGCTTCCTCCTTCCAGCCGCCCACCATGCACGCCACCCCGATGAAGCCCACCCCGTCCGGCACGATGCGGTAGAAGTCATAGGCATTCAACTCGATGATGGAGGGAGAGATGTAGCCGATTCTGGCGCGGTAGCCGAACATGCGCCGCTCCTTTCGTGATGAGGCGGGTCAACCGACCTCAGCCGGCGTCGTTGAACTTGTAGAAGGGCTCCACCGGATGCTCTTCGTGGGATTCGAGAAAGTCCCGCACGCGGGGGAGGAGGCGCGCTTCCAGTCCTCCCGCCCTTTTTCGGGGAGCCGGGGTGATCTTCCGCCGGACCTCCTTGAGGACGGCCTTCTCGTCGAGCCGCACGTGCTTGCCGCCGCGATAGAGGATCTCGCCGTCCACCATCACGGTGTCCACGGCGCCGGCGCCGCCGCGGTAGACCAGCGCGTCCACCGGCGTTTGGTGCCTTGCGAGATAGGGCTCCGCGATGGGGCGCGAGTCCACCAGCACCAGGTCGGCGCGTTTCCCCGGCTCCAGGGTGCCGCAGGCCGCGCCCCAGCCGAGGATATCCGCCCCGCCCGCGGTGGCCGCGCGGAAGATATCGGCCAGCGGCATGAGGCCCGGGCCGGCGCCCGGGACACGCTGGAGGTTGGCGGCCAGCCGCATCTCCTGCAGCATGTCCGGCCGGTCGTTCAGCGGGCTGCTGTCGAGGCCCATCCCCAAACGCACGCCCGCCTCATGGTAGTGCATCAGCGGGGCGATGCCGCTGCGCAGCCGCAGGTTGGAGCTCGGGTTGTGCACCACCGCCGCGCCGGTGGACGCCACCGTCCGGATATCCTCGCGATTGAGCCATACGCCGTGGGCGAGGCTCACTTGCGGCGCCAGGAAGTCCAGGCCGGCCAGCCACTGCACCGCGCTCTTCCCGTATTCGCGGAGGAAGTACGACCGTTGATACTTCGTCTCCAGCACGTGGATCTGGATCCCGAGGTCGTGCTCCGCGGACTCCCGGCGGATCGCGCGCAGCAGCTCCTCCGTGCACCACTGGGGTCCGGCCGGGGTCAGGAACAGTCGCGCCCGGCCGCCGTCGCCGCCCAGTTCCTCCGCGAGCCGGCGGGCGACCCGGAAATAGTCGTCGGGCACCGCGGTGCGGGATTCGCTGTAGCGAGCGGCCGCCTCTTCCCGCAGGGACGCCGGCAGCGAGGCCAGGAACTCCTCGTCACCGTACACGATATGGTTGCGGTCCCGGATGTCGAGGCCGAAGGAGACGCGCATGCCGGCATCACGGTACGCCCGCAGCCGTTCATCGACATCGGCTTCGTAGGTCTTCGGCGAGAGGCTGGAGTTGTAGTGGAGGCACATGGTGATGCCCGACTCGATCATGGTCTTGCAGGCGTAGAGGACGTCCAGGTAGGGATCCAGGGCGCCGCGCGGATCGGACGCGAACCGCGAGATCTCGAAACAGTCG
This sequence comes from uncultured Binatia bacterium (SeqCode), assembly GCA_965204505.1. Classification (GTDB taxonomy): domain Bacteria; phylum Desulfobacterota; class Binatia; order UBA9968; family JAJDTQ01; genus JAJDTQ01. Next base: position 2,223,078 of record CBDBFB010000002.1, on the reverse strand, counting down.
TCCCTGCCCCCGAGTTGGAAGTCCGTGAGCCCCTTGCCGTGCTGGTGCGCGTTGACGAAGCCCGGGATCACCCAGTGGCGCGAGGAACCGACGACCGTAGCGGTGGGGTATGAGGTCTTGAGGTCCCGGTAACGTCCCACCTCGACGACGTCGCGGCCCGACACCGCAACCGCGCCGTCGCGGATCACGCCGGGGACGCCGTCTCCCGCCGCCATGGTGACGACGAACTTGCCTCGAACGAGATGTTCCATTGGCTCCTCCTGATCGTGGTGGCGCCATCTTGACCGACGGCAATCAATCAGAGATTCCTTAACCCTCTAGCCCCAGGAACCGCAGGCAGTTGGCCGAGGAAATCCACTCGCGCTCCTCGGCGGTGAGTCCCAGCTCGTCGAACTCGTCGTCCGGCGACTGGTCGCGGAACATGAACGGATAGTCCGAGCCGATGACCACCTGACTCGCACCCACGGTGTCGATGAGGTAGCGCACCGTGCGGTTGTCGAAGAAGACGTCGTCGTAGAAGAACATGCGGGCATACTCGGAGGGCTGCCTCGGCATGAGCGCCTGGAAGTTGGGGTTCTTGTGCCAGGCGTTCTCCAGGCGCGGCAGGAGCTGTGTGAAGGTGCCGCCGCCGTGGCTGAACAGCAGCCTGAGCCCCGGGCAGGCTTCCATGAGCCCGCCGGTGATCATGCTGGCGATGCCCAGCGCGCCTTCCAACGGGAAGGCCACGATGTTCTCGATGAACGGCGGACCCGTCACCCGGTCCATGAAGGTGGCGTGCTGGGCATGCACGAAGATAGGGACGTCCAACTCCTCGGCGGCCTTGAAGAAGGGCAGGAACTCGGGCTCGCCCAGGCTCCTGCCGTTGACGTTGCTCAGCAACTCGAGGCCGTGAAGGCCCAGGGACTTGACCCGCTCCAGCTCCCCGGTGGCGAGTTCCACGTCCTGGAGCGGCACCGAGCCCAGCGCGTAGAAGCGGTCCGGCGCCTCGTCCACCATGCGCATCAGCACCTCGTTCAGGTGGCGCGCCAGGTCCAGTCCGTCCCGAGGCTCCAAGCGATAGGCCAACAGCTCCGGCATGGGCGACAGCACCTGCCGGTCGACGGCGTAGTCGGGAGCGGCCATCTCGCGAAGCCGCCGCGGCACCGACCAGCAACGGTCCACCACCGTGCGGAAGTTCCGGCCGGCGATCATGACGTTGGCGGTGTCCGGTCCGGTGTGATCCATGGACGGCCAACGGTCGCCCGCGGCGCGTTGTCCCACCGGAGGGAAGTGTTCGGAGACGATGTGGGTGTGGGCGTCGATGACCATCAGCGGTGCTCCCATGCAGATCCCATGCAGGATTTGCGAGTCAGCTCCGGTTACGCGCTACTCGCCCGGGGCGGCGCCACGATGAACAGGCTCAGGAAACCGGAAATCACGAGCGTCACGGCGAAGAGAGTGAAGGGAACCGTGTAGCTGCCCGTCCAGTCGAAGAGAAAGCCGAAGAACGGCGGCCCCAGGGCCGCGAAACTGTGGGTCATGAGAATCCCCAGGCCCCGAATCCTGCCCATCGACAAACGCCCGAAGATCCGCGCCCACACCACGTCCTGCAACACCATGTTACCACCGAGCCCCACCCCGTAAAAGAAGAACCCGACATAGACGAGCGCCAGGGAGCCGGAGGTGATGGCCACGACGAGGCCGGCGGCCTGGATCAGGAACTTGGCCAGAGTGCTCCAGCGCACGTCCACGCGGTCCGCGATGAAGCCCCAGACGAGCGGCGAGCCGAGCTGGGTGGAAGCTATGACGCTCAGGGCGCCGACGGCGCGCAGATCCGAATAGCCGATGTCCGTGACATAGGCGAACACGTGCAGATTGACGCCGGTGACGCCGACCGCGGACACGCCGAAGACCGCCACGATCAACCAGAAGGCCCGGGTCCGCAGGCCCGCCTTCCGGCTCCAGATGCGGGACTCGCTGGCGGCGTACGGCTGCGGCCGCGGCGTTTTTCCCTCTGTCACGGCCACGGGATCCAGACCGTCCGGATCGAGGCCCATGTCTTCGGGTGACCGCCGGATGTAGAACAGGGCGGGGGCGACGATCAGCACCAGGGTCAACGCGCCGAACACGGCCCAGGTGTGACGCCACCCCAGCCAGGCGAGCAGAGGCACCACCAGGAACGGCATGACGATCTTCGCGAAGCCGATGCCCATGCTGGAGACGGCGATGGCCCGGCCACGCTTCCGGATGAACCACCGGGCAATCATGACGTTGATCACCATGTAGCCCAGCAAGGCGTCGCCCACCGTCACGAACGTCCAGCGCACCAGGACAAACTGCCAGAAGACCTCGACCTGGCTGAGGATGAAATAGCCCACCGCGGCCACCACCGCACCTCCGGTTACGAGCCACCGGCTGCCGTGCCGGTCCACCAGCGGACCGACGAAGGGCGCCATGAAAGCACCGATGAGCCCCTCGCCCGAGCGCAGCAGCGAGAAGACGCCGCGGGACACTCCAAGGTCCAGCGTCATCGGTTTGAGAAAAATGCTCAGGGTGCTGGCAAGGGCGAACGAGGAGGCGACGTTGGCGATGAATCCGACGGCGACGATGTACCAGCCGTAGTAGATCCGGCGCGATGCGTGTACGGGATGTGAAGAACCCGGCGTGACCACCTGTCACGGGTAACAGGGTTCGCAATCGATGGAAAGCCGGCATCGCCGGCCGGAGGCGGACACATGGACCGGCCGGGCGGTTGTGGTATAGAGTCGTCCAGGCTTGGCAGCCAATCCGCCCGGACACGTCATTCCCGCGAAAGCGGGAATCCGGGGGCGGTGTGGGGGCATGGCGGCTGTGCCTCCTCAACCCCACCCCCCTGGATTCCCGCTTTCGCGGGAATGACGGATTTCGTGATTCGATGCCCGTGCCGCGATAACGCGGACGAGCCGGACAAAGGAGAGACCGATGCGCGTATTGATTACCGGAGCCGGATTGATCGGCTCCCACGTGGCCGCGGAGCTGAGCTCGCGGGGAGACGAAGTCACTTTCTTCGACGTGGTGGCCAAGCCGGACTACATCCGCCACGTCACCGGCAAGGACCTGCCGCTGATCCGCGGCGACATCCGCGATCTGGCGGCCCTGATGGATGCCTTCCTGACCGTGCGGCCCGAGGCCGTCATCCACCTGGCCGCGTCCGTGGGCGAGTCCAACATCCCCAACCTCTACGCCGGCTTTCAGGTCAATCTGGTGGCCACCCTCAACGTGGCGGAAGCGGTACGGCTCGCCGGCGTGCGCCGGCTGGTGCACGCCAGCACCCAGGCGGTGTACCAGGACGCGGACCCCTCAGAACTGCTCCGGGAAGACTCACCCGTGGACGGCCGCGGCCGGGTCTACAATTCATCCAAGCTGGCCTGCGAGCACGTGCTCCGGACCTTCGCCGCCAAGCAGGCCTTCGAGCTGGTGATGCTGCGCTTCGCCGGCGTGTACGGGTACCGGGCCGTGGCCGGCGGGCCAGGGGTTGCGGTGCAGGAGGCCGTCTGGGCCGCCATGGCCGGAGAGGAAGCGGTGCTCAACGCCTACGAGACCGTGGACTTCGTCTACGTCAAGGATCTCGCCGACGGCATCACCCGGGCCGTGCACACCGCGCCGCTGTCCCACGACACCTACAACCTGGGCAGCGGCACCCTCACCACCGTGGAGGACGTCGAGGCCGCGCTCCGCGCGATCTTCCCGGGCGTCCGTTTGCGCCGCGGCACGCTCACGCCCAAGCGGCCCCAGATGGACATCACCCGGGCCGGGAACGATCTGGGTTACGCGCCGGAGTACAAACTCGAAGCGGGCCTGCGGGACTACATCGCGGAGTTGAACCGGGAATGATGCGAACAAAGCCCCGGCGGCCGGGGCAGGGTTATTCGAGGCGCCCTCACCCGGCCTCCGGCGGACCCTCACCCGGCCTTCGGCCACCCTCTCCCAAAGGGAGAGGGGTTGGGTTTGTCCCCTCCCCCTTTGAGAGAGGGGTTGAATTTGCCCCCTCTCCCTCTGGGAGAGGGTTGGGGTGAGGGCCTTCCGTCGTTACGCCACGCTCCGGGAGGCCGCCGCTTCCGTCAGGGTCGTAGTGGGAGACACGTACTCCAGATCCGTCAGCACCTCGATCAGCGCAGACCCGGGGGCGGCCAGGGCCTGCTTAAGCGCCGGCAGGAACTCGTCATCCCGGCTCACCTTGATCCCCAGCGCACCGTAACCGTTTCCCAGGGCGGTGAAGTCGGGGTTCACCAAATCGGTGCCGTAGTTCCTCCCCGGATACTGGGCCTCCTGGTCCATGCGTATGGTGCCGTAGGAGCCGTTGGCGTACACCATCACGATGATCTTCACGCCGTACTGGCGCGCGGTGGCGATCTCCTGGCCGGTCATCAGGAAGCCGCCGTCGCCCACGTGGGCGATGACGGTGCGCTCCGGGTGGGCCAGCCCGGCGGCCACCGCGCCGGGCACCCCCGTGCCCATGCTGCCCAGGTTGGGGACGATGTACGAATCGGCGTGGTCGAACTCGAGGTAGCGTTGGACCCAACCCCCGAAGCTGCCCGCGTCGTGCGTGTGAATGGTGTCCGCGGGGACGTTGGCCTTGATATCAGCCATCACCCGCTCCATGGACACGGCGCCGGTGGGGCGCTCGGGAGGCGTGGCGTAGGCCCGTTGCCGCGCATGATAGTCCGCGATCCATGCGGCCCGCGCCTCGTTGGGGACGCCACCGTCGTGCGCCAGCGCCGCTGACAGGGCCTTGCGCGGATCGGCCAGCACGGCCATGTCCGGGCTGAAGTTCTGGCCGATGTTGCCGGCGTCGGCGTCGATCTGGATCGTCGCCAGTCCCGGGTGGGGCAGCGTGTAGTTGCCGGACACCTGCTGGTTGAACCGGCACCCGACGATCAACAGCAGGTCGGCGTCGTCGCGCACGATCTGCTTGGCGTGATTGTTGCGGCTGCCGAGATTCCCGACATAGTGGGGATGGGTGTTGGGAAACGCGTCCTGGCGCTTGAACGCGGTCACCACGGGCAGTTGGAACTTCTCGGCGAAGGCCACGAGATCGTCCCGGGCGCGGGCGTACTGAGTGCCGGAACCCGCCAGCAGCACCGGCCTCTCGGCCCGGTTGACGCGATCCACCATTTCCCGGATCAGTTCCGGATCCGGGCTCGGACGGACCGCGGGATAGGGCTCCACCATGGCGATGTCCGCCTCTTCCTCAAGCATGTCCCGAGGGAGGGAGACCACCACCGGGCCGGGCCGCCCCGACCGCGCCACGTGGAACGCCCGGGCCATGATGCGCGGCACCTCCCGCGGGTCGTTGATCTCGATGACCCACTTGGCGATGCTGCCGAAGAAATGCGTGTAGTCGATCTCCTGGCCGGACTCCCGGCCGCGATGTGCCCGCGCCACCTGCCCGACGAGCAGGATCAGCGGCGTCGAGTCGTAGCGGGCGAGGTGCACCCCGATGCTGGCGTTGGTGGCGCCGGGTCCGCGCGTGACCATGCACACCCCGTGGGTGCGGGTGGTCTTGCCGTAGGCCTCGGCCATGAGGCAGGCGCTGCCCTCGTGCCGGTTGGTGATGAGGGTGATCTCGGGAACGTCCCTCAATCCGTCCAGCAGGGCGATGTAGCTCTCCCCCGGCACGGAGAAGGCGTGGCGCACTCCCTCGGCGCGTAGCGACCACGCGACGGCGTGGCCTCCCGACATCCTGCGGCTGTGTTGGTTCCCGCTCAACGATCTACCCCCGTACTCGGCGCATTACGCGTTCAGCGCCTTCTTTCGGTGTCAGCGCGCGATGAACTCCCTACCGCATTTGTTGTCGGGGAGCAAGGGAGTGATCCGCTGACTGCTGCAACTTCGGTCCGTTGACGGCTGCACTCTTATACAATACCATCCGCTGGTAATATGCACTCGGCATTCCTGGACCGTTACATCGCGTTCACGTTGCACCGCCGTTGGCTGGTCCTCGCGGCGTCCGTGGCGGTCATGCTGGCTCTCACGGCCGGCCTGCAGTTCCTCAACATCTCCAACGACTGGCGCGACATGCTGGACGAGGACAATCCTCAGCTCGTCGCGTTCGATGCCCTGGAGGATACCTACACCGCCACCAATGCGGCGGTGATCGCGGTTGCGCCCAAGGAGGGATCGGTCTTCACCCGCGAGGCCCTCGCGGCCATCGAGGAGCTGACCGAGGCCGCGTGGGAGGTGCCCTGGTCCAGCCGGGTGGACTCGCTCGTCAACTACAACCACAGCGAGGCGGTGGAGGACGACCTGAACGTCGAGCGGCTGGTGGACGACGCCGCATCGCTCAGCGATGAGGACCTCGCGCGGATCAGGAAGATTGCGCTGGGCGAGCCCAGCGTCGCCGGCCGTCTCGTCTCCCGCGACGGCCGCGTTGCCGGACTGGTGATCAGCTTCAACCTGCCCGAGCATTCGGACGCCGCCGAGATCGAGACTTACCACTATCTCCGCGGCCTCCTGGCCAAGGCCCGGGCCGCCCATCCGGACATCGCCTATCACGTGACCGGCAATGTCTTCGTGAACCAGGTCCTGACGGAGGCGGCCCAGGACGACATGGGGATTCTCGCGCCCGCCGCCTTCCTCGTCATCGTAATCGTCGGCGCCTTCCTGCTGCGCTCCCTGTTCGGCACGCTGTGCATCGTCATCCTGCTCATGTTCGTCGTCGCCTCGACCATGGGCGTCATCGGCTGGACCGGGCTGGTGCTCAACGCCGCCAACTCCGGCATTCCCCTTATCATCATGACCCTCGCCATCTGCGACTCGGTCCACATCATCGGGACCGTCAACTCCGGCATGGGCCGGGGTCTGGACCGGGACGCGGCCATCGCCGAATCGCTGCGGGACAATGCCTGGCCGGTGTTTCTCACGACGGCGACGACGATGATCGGCTTCCTCAGCATGAACGCCTCGGACTCGCCGCCGTTCCGGATCCTCGGCAACCTGGTGGCCGTCGGCATGCTGATGGCCTACGTGTATTCCATGACGCTGCTGCCGGCGTTGCTGTCGGTCCTGCCGCTGCGGGGGCGCGCGACACGCGCCGGGGGTTCCGCCTTCTTCGATCGCCTGGGCGCCTTCGTGGTGGCGCGCCGCACGGTCCTGCTCTGGTGCGTGGCCGCGGTGGCGGTGGCCCTGGTGGCGGGCGTGCCGCGCGTCGAGCTGACGGACAACTGGACCACTCATCTGGACAAGCGTTACGAGTTCCGGCGCGACACCGACTTCGTCATCGAGAACCTGACAGGTGTGGAAACCCTGGAGTACAGCCTGAACGCCGGGCGCGACGGCGGCATCACCGATCCCGACTATCTGCACAAGGTCGACGCTTTCGCCGAATGGTACCGCGCCCAGCCGGAGGTGGCGCACGTGCAGGTGTTTACGGACATCATGAAGCGCCTCAACAAGAACATGCACGGCGACGATCCCGCATTCTACCGGGTGCCCGAAGACTCCCGGCTCGCCGCGCAGTACCTGCTGCTCTACGAGCTTTCGGTTCCCTTCGGCATGGACCTCAACAACCGCATCAACGTCGCCAAATCGGCGACGCGCATGACCGTCACGCTCGGCAGACTGAAGTCCGAGGAGTTGCGCGCGCTCGAGGTGCGCGGTCAGGACTGGCTCCGCGCCAACGCCCCCGACCTGGCCAGCGAGGCATCGGGCTACAGCCTCGTCTTCGCCCACCTGGCCATACGGAACACCCTGAGCATGCTGTGGGGCACGGTCACCGGCATGATCCTCATCTCGCTGATACTGATCGGGATCTTCAGAAGCGTGCGCTTCGGCCTCATCAGCCTCGTGCCCAACCTCATCCCCTCGGCCATGGCCTTTGGCGTCTGGGGTTACCTGTACAGCGAGGTGGGACCCGCCGGATCCCTCGTCACCGCCATCGCCTTCGGCACCGTCGTCGACGACACGATTCACATCATGGCCAAGTACCTGAAGGCGCGCCGCGAGGGCCGTTCCTCGCCCGAGGCGGTGCGCTACAGCTTCAATTCGGTAGGCGGTGCGTGTTTCACCACGACCATGATGCTGGTGCTGGGCTTCCTGGTGTTCGCGACGTCGGGATTTGCCATCAGTTGGATGCTCGGCCTCCTGGTTGCGCTCACGCTCAGCTTCGCGCTGGTCCTCGATCTGCTGCTCCTGCCGCCCTTGTTGATGGCCATCGACCGGAAGACCTGACCGCATGGCAGCCGGGGAGACAGGGCGAATGCCCCGACGAATTGCCATTGTGGGTGGCGGCGTTTCGGGGCTCGGCGCCGCATGGGCGCTCCATCATCACCCCGACCGATTCGATTTCCGGCTGTTCGAAGCCCGGGAAGAGATCGGCGGCAATGCCGTCACGGTCGATATGCCCCAGGACGACGGCACCTCGATTCCCTTCGATATCTCCGTCACCGCCTGTATCCCGTCGGTCTATCAGCACATCCTGTTGCTGATGAAACGCTTCGGCATCGAACTGATCGATACCCGATTCAGCTACAGCGTGAAGTATGGTGACGGCGTCTACGCCCACGACTTCGACTCCGATATCAGGAAGGACTTGCAATCCGAGATCGCGAAGTTTCAACAGATCCTGAGGTGTTTGCATCGGTTCGGCCCGCTGACCCGTTCCCGGTCGAAACTGCTGAATGCCCTCAACCCGTTCAACTACGTCAGCATGGAGACGGTGCTGAATCTGCGAGGACTCTCCGGGGACTTCAGGTACAAGATCCTGAAGCCCATGTTCATCAATTTCGTGCTCGCAACCAACGTATTCGACATGCCCGCGGCGCTCTTCGCGAGGTATCTCGAGTTCTTCAACATCGAAACCGCAACAGCCATGCAGACTTGGGACCAGGGGACGCGACGCATCTACGAGAACCTGTCGACCGGCTTCCGGGACAGGATCTACCTCAACAGGCCCGTCCGCAAGGTGTATCGGGAGGCATCCCGCGTCGTGGTGGAGGACGATGAGGGTGTCCGGGAGACGTTCGACGACGTGGTCTTCGCATGCAACGCGGACCAGACGCTGCGGATACTGGACGACCCCACGTTCCTGGAACGCTATATCCTCTCGTCGATTCGTTATGACAACGAGATCCATCACCTTGCTGTCGTCCACTCCGACTCCTCGGTGCTTCCCGACAACGAGGCGCGGCCCTTGTCAACGCGGAGCACTCACATCGAACAGTACGGCGCGAAACATGACAACTATGAAATCACCTACATCATGCACAACCAGCAACCGTGGGCGAACCGGTCCGACAAACCGTGCCTGGTGACCTACAACCCGAACAAGCCCATCGACGAACGAAAGATCCTCGAGAAGCGGTCGTTTCAGCACATCGTCCACGACGTCCGCCACGTTGCATGGCTCGTCAACCTGTTCCGCTTCATTCAAGGCAGGAGGAGAACGTGGCACTGCGGCGCCCACACGCTGATCAACAGCCAGGAGACCTGTCTTGTCACCGGGCTCGCCGCCGCAAGACAGCTCGGCGCGGACTACCCCTTCGACGATCCCGCGGCAAAGCGGTGGTTCAACCATTACGGAAGCATCCTGTACGGCCGGCGATTCAGGAGGGCTTAGCGCCAGGCCCTCACCCGGCCTTCGGCCACCCTCTCCCAGAGGGAGAGGGGTTGTGTTTGGCTACTCGGACAGACTCCGAGTGTCGCGTCCCGTGAGTTCCTGCCATAAGTTGCGCGGGATTTTTGTCGTCGGCAAAGGCGCGATGACGAGCAGCCTCGTAGGCCCCCTTGTTGCCCTCAAATTCCCCCGCGGGCAGGCGGTGAGCGTCACGGAATGGGCTCGTCGGAGTCGCACGGATCGGCATAGAACTGGGCGCAGTAGTGCCTGAAGGGCATGATCTTGCCGTCGGAACGGGCGAGGCGCGGGCGCGATCGATACTGCTTGCGGCTCCAGATGGCCACGTCCTGCAGAACGTCGCGTTTCTGCTGAGACACCATGAACTTGTTCATGAGAGGGGCGCGCCATCCCACCGGGAGAAATCCCAGGCCGGCGATCTTCCGCCCCGGCTTGCGGATCTCCCGCACCTGCGAGACCAGTGACATGTCGATGAGCGTGCCGTCCACCGGCGTCGCCAGCACCCACAGGCGCGAATCGATGCCGACGGAGTGCTCGCGGATTTCCACGAACGAGTAGCCCAGCCCAAAGACATGGGCAGTGACCGAGGTGGCGAAGGTGAGAGTCACGACCCTGGCGATGGTGCGCTTCGTCTTGAACTCGAAGCAGCTCTCGAAAAAGGGGCCGTCCACGCACACGTCCCGGACGGGGTTCACGTTATCGTAGCCGTGGACGTGGCGCAGGTGGACGAGGTCGACGGAGTTTTCCGTCGTCTCCTGGGGATGTCCGGGAAAGCGGAGGGTCCTGATCTCGAGGCCGGTCCAGCCGGCCTGGTCCGGCGGCTCCGCGGGCAGGCTCCACTGTGGCTTCCGCCCGCCGATTCCCCACCACGCGAAGATCAGCCCGAGAGCCTCCCGGGTCTCGAAGACCCGCAACTTCGCAGTCCTGGGGGGAGGGGCGAAGGGAGTGGCGACGCACTGGCCGGTCGCATCGTATTCGTAGCCATGGAAGGGGCAGACCAGCCGCCCGCCACGTATGCGCCCTCCCGCGGCAGGCCCGAGGTCGGAGCCCAGGTGCGGGCAAACCGACTCGGCAACGCAGACGCGCCCGTCCTCGTCATGCCAGACGACCACGCTCTCGCCCATCCACGTCTTTTGCAGAAGTCCGGCCTTCAGCACGGCCTGACGGGTTGCTACGAAGTACCAACCCTCGGGAAACGGGGAAGGCAGAGGAGTGTTCGTGGCCCCGTTCATCTGCAATCGATTTGTACCACCGACGCGCCCGCTGTGCTAGATTGACAACAGGATTGATATCGAAATTGATAACGAGAGTTAACGTCAGGAGAGGAGACCGATGACTCTCACCACAGAAGGGATGGCGACCCAGCAGTTGAGTTTGCCCGAGGAGTTGCTGCTGATGCTCCTCAACGGAGAGTCCGGCTACTTTCACCAGGTGCCCGGCTGGGACCTGAACTGCGCCGTCATCGGCGCGGCGCTCGCGGAGCTGTCCCTCGTATCCCGCATCGACACCGACATGAAATCCATGATCCTCATGGATCGAGCAGAGCTGGGCGACCCCGCCCTCGACCCCATCCTGAAGGAGATCGCCGAAGAACCGCATCAACGGAACGCGCAGTACTGGATCGAGCGGCTCGCTCCACGGGCGGACTCGATCGTTGACTTGACCCTGGACCGTCTGGTCGGCCTGAAAATCCTGGAGCACCACGAGGGCGAATTCTGGACGCTGTCCCGAGCCGTCGGTCAGAGGGCCTCGAACACCGGCAACGGAGAAGGCACGGCGGTCGAGTTCGTCACGTCGCGCATCACGCGGGTGATCTTCGGCAACGAGATTCCCACCCCGAGAGACGTCATCATCATCGGCCTCCTCGACACGTGCGACGTCTTGCGCTTCATATTCCAGCTCGATGACGAGTCGGAGGCGCGGGTCAAGGCCGTCTGCCAGTTGGAGCTGATCGGCCGCGCCATCGACGCGGCAGTCGCCCACAACCTTGCCGGCCCGCTGCTTCGCCGTTCCGCCCTGACCAAGAAGATCCCGGCGGTCCCGCTGCGTAAAGTGCTGTTCAATCCACACGTCCGCACCGGCAACATTCCCGCGCTCTTTGCGGATCTTGCAAAAGAGTATGGCCCGGTGTTCGAGCTTCGCCCGCCGTTCAAGAAGCCCATGATCTTCCTCGCCGGGCCCGAGACGAATCACTGGACGCAGAAGCGCGGGCGCATGTACCTGAGAGCCAAGGACTATTTTTCCGACTTCGAGAAGGTCTACGGCGCGAATGGAGTATTGCCCTCCCTGGACGGCGCCGATCATTTCCGGCTTCGGAGGTCCATGGCGCCAGCGTATTCGCGCGGAAGACTCGAAGGGCAACTGGACCAACTCTACCGCCATGCCCGAAAATACATGGCGAGTTGGACGGTTGGAGACACCTTCCCCGCCACGAGCCTGTGCCGGCGAATGATCAACGCGCAAATCTCTCCGCTCTCCGTGGGCGTTGACACGCAGGACATCATCGACGATCTGATGGCGTACAAGGAACGCGCGCTCAGCACTCACATCGTCAAGGTCCTGCCCAAGTTCATGCTGAGCACCCCGGGAATGAGACGCCGGGCGAAGGCCGTCGACACGTTGCTGGAACGGGTCCAGAGCGTCCATACAACCGCCCAGCGGGCTGATGCTTCTCGGGATCTCGCGGATGACCTGCTGAGCCTGCACGCAAGCGATCCTCAGTTCGTGCCGGAGTCGAATCTGCGTTTCGCCCTTTCCGCGGCGCTGATCGCCAGCGTCTATCTTGGCGATGCGTTCAGCTTCGCGGTCTACGGCATGGCGTCACAACCCGAGATCTACACCAGGATACGGAGTGAAGCCGATGCCCTGTTTGAAGACGGCGATCCGGATAGCGACGCCTTCACCCCGGCCGCCATCGACGTCACCCACCGCTTCCTCATGGAGTGTCTGCGCATGTACCCGATCGTCCCGATGTCCATGCGAAACGTTATGAATACGTGCGTCGTCGAGGACTACGAGCTGCCGGTGGGGACACCGATCTACATTGCCCAGACAGCCGCGCACTACATGAACGACGTCTTCCCCGACCCGTTCACTTTTGACATCGACCGCTATCTGCCTCCGCGCAATGAGCACCACAGTATCGGGTACGCCCCTTACGGGCTAGGCACGCACACCTGTCTCGGCTTCCGGTGGCTGGATCTGCAACTGGCCGTCAACGTGCTGATGGTAGCGCATTACTTCACGATCGAGGTGGCTCCCGCGGACTACCAGCTCCGGTTCAGCCCGCTTCCGTCGATGAAGCCCAGCAAGAAGCTGCACTTCCGCATTTCCGAGCGGCGACGGGAGATACCCGCCTGACGCGTCAGCGCCGTTTCCCCGCACGTCCACAATCCTGCAACGTTCGCCAAATCGAAAGGGAGAAGCATGCCGGACGGAGTCGAACAGCTCAACGAGGACATCATCGCGGCCGCCAGAATACTGAGCCGCGAGGGGCTGGTGCAGGGTTTCGGTCACGTGAGCGCGCGGATTCCGGACTCGGACCTGTTCGTGATCACGCCGCGGATCGCCCTGGAGCTGGTGCAGCCCGGACAACTGGTGGTGATGAATCTGCAGGGTCAGGTGCTGGAGGCGCCGGCGCCGGCGTCCTTCGAGACCGCGCTCCACACGGCCATCTTCAACGCCCGCCCCGACGTGAACGCGATCACGCGAATCCATGCGAGAACCGCCAACATCTTCTCGGTAACCGACACCCCCCTGGATGCGGTGCACAACCACGGCAGCTTCTTCAGCGGCGGCGTGCCCGTCTTCAGGACCATCGACCTCATCTCCACGCGTGAGCTGGGCGAAGGCGCGGCCGCGGCGCTGGGGGATGCGGCCGCGGTGCTGCTACAGGGGAACGGTCAGGCGACGGTGGGGAGGACCATCCCGGAAGCGGTGATGATGGCCGTCTACCTGGAGGAGGCGGCGCAGGTGCTCTACGGCGCCATGCAGGTGGGGACGCCGCGCTTCCTTCCCGGGGAGGCGGCCGGCTCGCGGCAGAAGGAGGCGCTGCCGCCGCCGGACATGGAACGCGCCTGGAACTTCTTCAAGAGCCGGGTGGGGATGTAGCCACGACCATCCTGCCCTCCCCTGGATTCCGGCTTTCGCCGGAATGACGACAATGGGTGTCAGTGCCATGTCCGTAACCACCGGGAGTTTGGACACAGCCTGTTTCGCGGGAATGACGGGTTCCGAAACGAAAAAACGCCATGCCGGCAAGCCGGCATGGCGTTTCAGTTTCAAAGCACGGTCGCGGATCAGCCCGCGAACTCGACGTCGAGCTTGGCGGTCTCGCCGTCCTTGACTTCCACTTCCTTGGTCTGCGTGCCGAGCTTTTCGTGCCAGATGGTGACCTTGTACTTGCCCGCGGGCACGTCGGTGAGGCTGAAGGCCCCGTCATCGCCGGTGACGCTGTAGTAGGGGTTGCCGGCCACGAAGATCCAGCCGCTCATCCAGCCGTGGACGTCACACTTGACCTCCATGAGCTCCGGCTTGTCGAACTTCACCTTCAGCTTCTTCTTGAACTTGGGCTGCGCCCGGTTCATGGGCTTGTTGATCTTGCTGTAGGTGTGGATGTTGTGCAGCACCTTGTCGGGATTGAGGATGGTGACGGCGGCGCCGGCCGCGACCGCCAACACATGCGGTTGATACACGCAACCGTTCTGGTCGAGGGTCACCCCCTTCTTCTCCAGCTTCTTGCCGCCCTTGACGTCGGCGATGTACACCACCACGTTCTTGAGCTTGCCGTCCTTGACCTGCAGCGACTCGTCGAATTTCGGGGACTTGTCGCAGCGCCGCTTGTCCTTGGTGACCTTGAGCTTCTTGGGCGCGGGCACGGTGCCCTTGAAGGCGACGGCGCCGGAGATGCCACCGCCGGCGGCGAGCGCGGGCTGATAAGCGCCGAGGGTCAGAGCGGCGGCCACGAAAACCGCCAGCATGGCGAGCAACGGAATCCTGCGGTTCATATCAGTCTCTCCTCTTCAATCTTGCGAAACTGCCTTTGGTTCCAGGTTAACCCTGTTTGTCGGCTTCCTCAACAGTTGGCTGACCGGAATCCGCCGACTGCCCCTCTTCGGCCTTGGCCGTGGCGGCCGGCAGGCCGAGCGCCATGATGTAGTCGGTCAGCGCCTCGATCTGTTTCTTCTCGTCTCCGCCGAGGATGTCCTCGGGTCCACCCGGGTAGAACGACGGCATCTTGGTTCCCGGCTGGATCTTTTGCGGGTCGAGGATCCACTTCTCGATCCAGTCCGGATTCAGCCGCTGGCGGGCGAGGTTCAGGTCCGGCGCCCAGTCTTCCACCGGACCGTCGGGCTTCTTGTCGCCCCGCACGTGGCAACTGCCGCATTCGAAGTAGTCGTCGGAGAACAACGTCGCGCCGGCCTTGAGATAACCCGCGGGTACCTGAGCCTCGTCAACATGGACGTAGGGGATCTCGACCTCGGAAAGGGCCGCGAAGTAACTCACGAAGGTATCCGCGTGGGGCCCGTCGAAGCCGAAGGTGGGCATGCGGATCTTGAGCCAGGGCCGGATCGGAGTCTCCGGGTTCTGCAGGAAGCCGAACAGCCAGTTGGCCTGGACCTTCTCGCCCTGGCCGTTGAGCGGCGGCGGCGCCAGGGTCGGGTTTTCCTCGTAGTACTTGCGAATGTACCCGCCCTCGCCGTCGATGACGTGGCAGCCGACACAGTTGTACTCCTGGACTTGGCGACGTCCCGCGGAGATCTGCTGCGCCCGCTCGGAACGGTCGGCCTTGAACGCCTCGGGCACCTTCCGCTCCACGAAGCCGTGCAGCAGCACCCGCAGGGCCTTGATGTCTTCCTCGGGCAGGTCGAAGTGAGGCATCAACTGCTCGACCCGCTCGGTGGCGTATACCCTCGGGTTGTGGATCTTGTTGAAGGTCCAGTCCTTCCAGGTGTGCTTGATGCTGGTGTCGTTGCCGAAGAACAGCTCCTCCAGCGGCTTCGAGCCGAAGGTCGTCAACTCGACGCCGATGCGGGATTCCTTCTCCATCCCCGGGATGTCGTGGCAGCCGGCGCAACCGAATTTGCGCACCAGCGTCTCGCCCCTGGCGACGTTGGCGGGCTCCTCGAGGCGAGCCACCACCTCGGCGTCGGGCTCGGGCTTCGTGCCCAGCGTCATCAGGTAAGCGGTCAGCGCCGCCGCCTCCTCCTCGGACAGCCGCAGGCTCGGCATGCGCGTTTCGGGATTGTAGCTCCTGGGGTCCAGCAGCCAGTTGTAGGTCCAGCGGGGGTTCACCTTGGCGGCGATGTCCTTCAGGTTCGGCACCAGGTCCTTGCCGCCGATGCGGGTGGTGAACTCGCCCTCGGCGAACCCGTGGCAGCCCAGGCACCCCACCGAACGGGCCAGCTCCCGGCCCTTCTCCACCATGGCCGCGTCACTCGGCCGGTATCCCTCCGGCGCGGGATGTTCCTTGAGCCAGCCGTCGGCTTCCTTCTTGGACACGGTCCACAGGTACGACGCCGCCGCCAGCGCCTCGTCTTCCGTGAAGAAGAAGTGCGGCATGCGGGTGCGAGACCTGAACTCGCGCGGGTCCTTGATCCACCGGACCATCCACGCGGGATCCAGCTTGGCCCGGACCTTGCGCAGGCTCGGCCCGACCTTGGGGATGTCGCCGTAGCCCACCACCAGGTGGCAGCCGGTGCACCCTACCTGCTCGAAGATCTGCTGCCCCCGTGCCACCACCTGGGCGCCCTCGAGGCCGGCGACGTTGAGATGGCAGGTGACGCAGTTGGCCTGCACGTCGTTGTCCTCAAGCAAGGGGTGTTCCCAGAACTTCACGTTGCCGTGGGCCTGGGCCAGGCTGTTGACCCCCTCTCCCTGTCCTTCGTGACAAACGGTGCAGCCGAAAACGCGCGGCGGATGGGCGGTGTCGCTCAAGAACGTCAGCCGTTTGGGATGGGTGGTGAGGGGTTGCGGCAGGTCGTCGAAGCCGGCGCGGTTGATGCCGATGTGGCACGACTGGCAGCGGTCCACCCGGTCCACCTGTTGGTCGAAGTTGTTGCGGTCGAAGTCCTTGAGGACCACCTGCTCGATGCTGGGGACCTTGTAGAGGGTGAACTGCGGGAAGCCTTCCGGGCCCACCGTGACGGTGGCGTTTTCCATCTGGCGCTGCCACTTGCGCTTGTCGCCCTCCAGCGCGTAGATCTGCTCGTCGATCTTCTTGAGGCCGCCCTGGACCTCCCTGATCTCCGCCTTGACGTCAACGCGCTTCTTGCGCGCGGCGTCCAGGGCGGGCTCGAGCGCGCGCTGCTGGGCTTCCAGCTCCTGGATGTGCCGGCGGTACGTGCCCGCGTCCTGTCCCAACTGGACCGCGTGGTCGAACTCGTACCAGGCCTCGTCCAGCTCGCTCTTGACGAACTTGACCTCCTGGTCCGCGTCGAAGTACTCGACCTCGATCCGCTGCTGAAGCTCCCTGAGCTCCGCGAGCCGCGCGCCCTTCTCGCCGCTCTCGAGGCTTTCCACCTCGGCGGCGCGTTGCTTCGCCAGCTCCGCGTACTTCGGGTCCGCGTTCAGGCGCTCCTGTTCCTTGGCCAGCGCCGCCGCGGCGCGCTCGTAGTCCGTGCGGATGAACTCCGCCTGATGGACCTTCCACACCCGCCTGGTGATGTTGTCGTCGAACACCGACCACAGGGCCACCACGACCAGAAGGATGGAGCCTACGAAAAAGACCGTCCCGTAGGATTTTTTTTCTTCGTCAGGATCTACGCCGCGAACCGCCATTCACTCTCCCTCACAGCACGCAGAGAATATATCCGAATCGGCGTCAAGCCGCCTTGCTTTCCAACATGCGTCCCAACCAGAACACCGCCACGCCGATGAGGGTCATGACGATCTCCTCGGCCATGGCGATCCCCTGAAAGATGCCCACGAACAACGTGAAACCCACCGCGGCAATGCCCAGGGCCTGGATAAGCTTTGCTACATAGAACATCAGATATTAAGCCAGGGCGTGACCATGATGTACTTGATGTTGAACACCAGCCGCAGGAACATCTTCACCGGAAGCCCGATCATGGTGATGAACAGAAAGGACGTGATCGCGAAGCGGACCGCGCCCCACCGGATCATGAACTCCTTGCCCTTGATCCAGATCACCCACTTGTAGAACAGCCACGTCGAGACCACGTAGTAGAGCAGCACGAGGAACAACCCGAAGCCGGCCTGAGCCCAGTAGTCCCGCAGGCCCACGATGTAGGGCAGGTCCACGTTGGTGAGGGCCACCACCTTGTGGGGGTCCCATCGCTGCCAGGGCCAGAACAGGTTCCACCCCGGCCCGCGGAAGAACGTACCGATGATGATCGTGACCACCCACAGGATGTGGAATCCGATGTAGAAGGTCATGATCTCCCACTTGCGTTCCTTGAACGTGTAGTAGCCGTTGCCCTTGGCGTTGATGTCGATGAAGGGAATCACCATCAGGCCGATGATGATGAAGGTCGGCAGCACCACCCCGGCGTACCAGGGATCGAAGTACACCAGCATCTCCTGCAAACCGAGGAAATACCACGGCGCCTTGGAGGGGTTGGGGGTGCGGGCCGGGTTGGCCGGCTCCTCCAGCGGCGCGTCCACCAGCAGCGACCACAGCGTCATGGCCACCATCACGAAGATGGTCACCAGGAACTCGCCGCGCACCAGGTGCGGCCACGTGTGAATCTTGTCGTCGACGACGATCGTCCGGCTTCTTTCCTGGGCCTCAGCCATACGATGGCACCCTTTCCCTTAGCAATGAACCCGTGCCGACGGACCTAGAGCGGAGGGCCGGAGAAACCGTCCCGGCGGATGCGCCAGAAGTGCACGGCCATGAGCAGGCTGGCCACCAGCGGGATAAAGATGCAGTGGAGGATATAGAACCGCAGCAGCGTGTGCGGACCGATGTCGCCGCCGCCGAACAGGAACGCCCGCGCGTCGTAGATCGGGTTGGCGCCGACGAACTCGGCAAAGGGTCCTTCATGTCCCAGCAGGGGCGTGGCCCGGGCCATGTTGGAGCCCACGGTGACGGCCCAGATGGCGAGCTGGTCCCACGGCAGCAGGTAGCCGGTAAAGCTCAGCAGCAGGGTCAGCACCAGCAGCAACACGCCGACGATCCAGTTGAACTCCCGCGGCGGCTTGTAGGAACCGGTGAGGAAGACCCGAAACATGTGCAGCCACACGAAGATGACCATGGCGTGGGCCGCCCAGCGGTGCATGTTGCGCATGAGCATGCCGAAGGGCATGTCGAACTCCAGGTACTTCATGTCCGCGTAGGCGTACTGCGGCACCGGCCGGTAGTAGAACATCAGGTAGATGCCGGTGACCACCGTGAGCAGGAACATGAGGAAGGTGAGCCCCCCCATGCACCAGGTGAAGCGCATGCGCACCGCGTGCCTGCGCACCTTGGCGGGATGCAGGTGCATCCACACGTTGCCCGTCACCATCAGCACGCGGTTCCGCGGCGTGTCCTCGTAGCCGTGCCGGAAGATCGCCTTCCAGACCTGGCTCTCGACAATGTCCTTCTTGATCTGTTCCAGGTTGATCATGATCCGTCTCAGACCTTGAGAATGCTGTTGGGGTGCTGTTCGTCCGGTTCGCCGCTCGGCCCCATGCGGAACGTCCTGGCCTTGTCCACCACGAGCTGCCCGTCCTCCGCCACCGCGATCTCGAAGCGGTCCAGCGGCCGCGGCGCCGGACCCTCGAAGTTCAGCCCCGACTTGAAAAAGCCGCTGCCGTGACAGGGGCACTTGAACTTGCTCTCGGCGGACAGCCAGCGCGGCGTGCATCCGAGGTGGGTGCATATGGAGGAGATCGCGTAGAAACCCGCCTCCTCGCGCACGATCCACACGCGGAAGTCCTTCTTGAACTTCTCGCTCACCTCGCCGATGGCGTAGTCGGACGGGAAGCCGGCCTTGAACGTGGAAGGCGGCTTGAAGAGCACCCGCGGAAACGCCGACCGCATGAAACCGAAGAGGGAGACCAGGGAGAACGCCCCGAACCCCAGCCAGCCAAGGCGTCCGAAAAAGTCCCGGCGACTCCAGATGCCTCGCTCGATTTTCCGTTTCTCGCTCTTAGCCATCGCGTCCCTACTTCTTCTTGAACCAACTTATCGCGGCCCCCCAGACGATGAAGAACAGGCCGCCGACCATCAACGCCAGCCCCACCGGCCCAAACACGAATGAAAGGCCCGCCCCCAACACGAAAAACAGCACGCCGGCGCCCAGGGGATTCATCGGCGCCGGGGTGGACCCGCCCGCTGCCTGCTGTGGCTCCTCGCCCCGGATCAACTCCTCTCGGACCAGCGAGAAGGCGAGCTCCTTCAGATCCTCCCGCTTCTCCGGCTCCACGGAACGGATCAAACGGCCGATGCGCTCGGCAAGCCGTTCGACTTCCGCTTCCGTCGACTCAGGGTCCGGTATTGGAGAATCTGAAGCCACAGGGAATTGGAAAACTGATTAATATATGGGATTCGGGTTGTCAACCGAGGGAGGGAGACAGGTGAGCACCGGCAGGCCGAGTTATTTGTGATTCGGAACGGCGCTGTCATACTGCTACGCCGCGGAGTCGGCCAAGGAGCGGGTTCCATTGAGGATGTAACATGGTCAGGGACGTTGCTGGTGCCCGGATACCTCTCTTCGATACTCACATCATCGTCGACTGGTCGGCGCGATCCACGCCAAGTCCCAAGAACCCCACCAAGGATGCACTGTGGTGGGCCATCGCTCGCGTCGACGACGGCAACGTGTCGGTACTCGAACCCAAGTACGGCCGTACCCGCCGCGACGTGCTTCGGTGCCTCGGCCGCATGATCGAGGAGGAACTCAAAGGTGGTCGGCGCGTGCTGGTGGGATTTGATTTTCCCTTTGGCTATCCCAGGGGCGTGGCCGCGCACCTGACCGGCAAGGCGTCGGCCCCCGCGCTGTGGAAGTGGCTGGCGGAGCGCATCAAGGACAACGCCGACAACCAAAACAATCGCTACGAGGTCGCGACCGAGGTCAACAAAGCCTATTGTGGGCACGGCCCGTGCTGGGGTCGCCCTGCCGGATGGTCATTTCCGAACATCCCGGAGAAAAAGTCAGCCCGCACCGGGCAAGAATTCCACCCGCCGGAACGCCGCATCGCCGACAAATGGGCCAAGGACGCGAAGACCGTCTGGCAACTGGCCTATGCCGGCTCTGTCGGGTCTCAGGTCTTGGTCGGTTTGCCCGCTCTTGAGCGCCTGATCCATTGCCCGCGCATCGCTGACCACGCGTCCGTCTGGCCATTCCAAACCGGCCTCCGGACGCCGGAGGCGCGGGTAGTGATCGCCGAGGTCTATCCGTCGTTGCTCAAGAAAGACATCGCCGAGCGCAGACGCAAGGACGAAATTCTTGACTGTGTCCAAGTGCGCGTTAACGTAGAGGCTTTCGCGTATCTGGATGCGAAGGGGGAGCTTGCGCCCCTCTTCAGCGGCGCTCCATCGCTCACCCCCGAGCAACGTCAGATCATTGAGACCGAGGAGGCCTGGATACTCGGCCTTGGTCACGAAGAGAAGCTCAAACGCGCGCTGCCTTCGCCCTGAACCCTTCGGGCATCCTCTCCCAGAGGGAGGGGGTTTGTATTTGAATTCTCGACAGTCCTGGACCGAAGTTACCGCAGGAGACCATGAAAATCGCACAGAAACTGGATGATTTTCATGGTAACTCGGCTGTCAGGGTGCCAATCCCAGCACGTCCCGCATGCCGTAGAGCCCCCTCTCCTTGTCCACCACCCACTGCGCCGCACGGATGGCGCCACGCGCGAAGGCGTCCCGGCTGTGGGCGCGGTGAACCAGCTCGATCCGCTCTCCGATGCCGCCGAACATGACGGTGTGCTCGCCGGCGATATCCCCGGCGCGGACGGAGAGGAGTCCGATGTCGGCCGTCTTTCGCTCGCCGAACCCGCTGCGGCCCTCCACGCCTACCCGTTCCAGCTTCCGCCCCAGGGCGTCGCCCGCGGCCCGGGCCAGGGTCAGCGCGGTGCCGCTCGGCGCATCCTTCTTGAACCGGTGGTGCGCCTCCACGATCTCCACGTCATAGGCATCGCCCAGGCTGCGGGCGACTTGGCCCACCAAGCCCAGCAGCAGGTTCACCCCGAGGCTCATGTTGGGGGCGAGGACGGTAGGAGTCCGGGCCGCCAAGGTGCGGATCTGCCGGAGCTGCCGGGTGTTGAAGCCGGTGGTACCGATGACGATGGGAGTGGCGGTCTTGGCCGCAGCCTTCATGTGTGCGACGGAGGCCTCGGGAGTCGTGAGGTCCACGATGACCGGTTTCACCCCCGTAATCCGCTTCTCCCCCGCCGCCGGCTCGATGCGGTCGACGATCTCGACGCCCAGATGGCCCGCACCCGCCACCTGCCCGGCGTCCTGACCCAGCCTCTCGCTGCCGGGCCGGTCGATCGCCGCCGCGAGGGTAACGCCCGCGGTGTCCTGGATCAGGCGGACCAGCGTACCGCCCATCCTCCCGCCCGGTCCGCAGACGATCAGGCCCAGCGTGCTCATCCTGGGATCAACCCATAATCGACCATAGCACCGTTCAGCCGCTTCAGGTTCGACTCGCCCATGGCGGTCAGGGGCAGCCGGAGCGCCGGCCCGCACTTCCCCATGAGGGACAGGGCGGTCTTGACCGGTATAGGGTTGGTCTCGCTGAACAGGCAGCGGATCAGCGGCATCAGCTCGAACTGGATGCGGCGGCCGGTGGCCCAGTCGTCGCGCAGGCAGGCTTCCGTCAGGTCGGCCATGGCGCGGGGGGCGACGTTGCCGGTGGTGGTGATGACGCCCTTGCCGCCCAGGGTCATGAGCGAGTACACGAGTGAGTCTTCACCCGAGTACACCGCCAGCGCGTCCCCGCACAGGCGGATGACGTCGATGGCCTGGTCCACCGAGCCCGTGGCTTCCTTCACGCCGGCGATGTTGCCGATCTCCGCCAGTCGCGCCAGGGTTTCGGGCTCCATCTTCGAGGCCGTGCGGCCGGGGATGTTGTAGACGATAAGCGGGATGCCCACGTGCTCGGCCACCGCCCGGTAGTGGTGGTAGATGCCCTCCTGGGTGGGCTTGTTGTAGTAGGGCGAGATCAGCAGCGCTCCGTCCGCGCCCGACTTCTCCGCCGCCCGGGTGAGATCCATGGCCTCCCGGGTGGAGTTGGAGCCGGTTCCGGCGATGACCGGGACCCGCTGCCGCGCCGCCCGCACCACCGCGTCGATGACCGCGTGGTGCTCCTCGTGGTCGAGGGTGGCCGACTCTCCGGTGGAGCCGCACGGCACCAGCGCGTGCGTGCCCTGCTCGATCTGGAACTCCACCAGCGCCTCCAGCGAGGCGTAGTCCACTTCGCCGTCCTTGAACGGCGTCACCATGGCCGTCATCGATCCGGTAAACATGTCGTCATCCCCTGTAGGGGCGGGTTTTCAAACCCGCCCCTACATCACGTCGTATCACCCTGCCGAAACGAACGTCATTCCGGCGCACTCCGTCATTCCGGCGGAAGCCGGAATCCAGGAGTGGAGGGGCGAGGGGTCCGCGGTGCCACCCCTGGATTCCGGCTTCCGCCGGAATGACGATTCCGCTGCCTCACGACCATTTCGTACCCTTCGGAGCAGTGCCGCCCCAACTCATCAATCACCGTCAGACTCGGATGCTTCCCTGGAACACTTCCTGCGCGGATCCGGTCATGTAGACCCGGTCGTCGTCGGCCCACTGTATCTCCAGGTCCCCGCCGATCAGGTGTACCGTTATCTTCTTGCCGGTCCTCCCGGTCAAGGCGCCGGCCACGCCCACCGCGCTGGCGCCGGTGCCGCAGGCCCAGGTCTCGCCGGCGCCGCGTTCCCACACGCGCATGCGCACCTCGTCGGGTGCGAGCACCTGGACGAACTCGGTATTGACCCGGTTGGGGAAGAAATCGTGGTGCTCGAAGCGCGGCCCCAGGCGGGGCAGGTCCAACGGATCCACGTCGTCGACGTAGAGGACGCAATGGGGGTTGCCCATGGACACGCAGGTGACCGCGTACTCGGTGCCGTCGACGGTGAGTGGATGGTTTAGGATGCGGCCGTCGGCGTCCACCGGGATGTCCCGGCCTTCGAGCACGGGACGGCCCATGTCCACCTCGACGCGATCGCCCTTGAGGCGCGGCCGGATGATTCCGGCCAGTGTGTCCACCTCAATCTCCTGTTTCCGGGTCAGGCCGTGCTCGTAGACGTACTTGGCGAAGCAGCGGATGCCGTTGCCGCACATCTCCACCTCGCCGCCGTCGGCGTTGTAGATCTCCATCCTGAAATCGGCCGTATCCGACGGCTTGATGGTGAGCAACTGGTCGGCCCCCACGCCGAAGCGGCGGTGGCACAGGTTCTTCGCAATGTCCGCCAGGCCCGCCGGCTGCGCCTCCATGCAGTCCAGCACCACGAAGTCGTTGCCGCAGCCGTGCATCTTGGTGAATGTAATGTCGCTCATGGGTTGCTCCGTGCCCTCGCTGTATCCTGTCCTGCTTGCTCCGGACACCCTCACCCCGGCCCTCTCCCAGGGGGAGAGGGGGTCGGAGACGCCCTCCCGCAGATCGCGAGGGAGTCTGGGAGGGGCCCTCTCAGAGGGAGAGGAAGTCTGAGAGAGAGGCCCTCCCCGCAGATCGAGAGGGAGTCTGAAAGGGACTCCTCCCGCAGAGAGTCGGAGGGCGGGACATCCTACAGCATCGCCGGTATCTTCTCTCCCGCCACCAGGCCCTCCAGGGTCTCGCGCTCCCGGACGACGGCGAACTCCTTGCCGTCCACCAGCACTTCCGCGGCCCTGGGCCGGGTGTTGTAGTTGGAGGCCATGGTGAAACCGTAGGCGCCGGCGCTCATCACGGCCATGAGATCGCCCGGTTCGGGCGGCTGGATGTCGCGGTCCTGGGCGAGGAAGTCGCCGCTCTCGCAGATGGGGCCCACGACGTCCGCGGTCATGGGCTCGGCCTCGCGCCGGTCCACCGGGCGCAGGCCCTGGAATGCGCCGTAGAGGGAGGGGCGGATGAGGTCGTTCATGGCGCCGTCCACCACCACGAAGTTCTTGGCCTCGGTGCGCTTGAGGTAGAGCACCCGGGTCAACAGGATGCCGGCGTTGCCCACCATGGACCGGCCCGGCTCCAGCACCAGGGTCACGTCCAGGCCGCGGACCCCCTCCATGAGCGCCTTGGCGTAGTCACCGGGGTCGGGCGGCTCCTCGTCATCGTAACGGATGCCGAGCCCGCCGCCCAGGTCCACGTAGCGGATGTCCGCCCCCTCCCCCTGGAGCACCTCGATGAAGGCCCGCACGCGCTCGGCCGCGTCCGCGAAGGGCGACGTCGAGGTGAGCTGCGAGCCGATGTGGCAGTCCACGCCCACCACATCGAGGTTCGGCAGGGCGATGGCGCGGCGGTAGGCGTCGGCCGCGGGGTCGATGGCGATGCCGAACTTGCTTTTCTTCATTCCGGTGGAGATGTACGGATGGGTCTGCGGATCGACGTCGGGGTTGATGCGAAAGCTCACCGGCGCCGTCACCCCCATGCTCCCGGCCACCTCGTTCAGCGCCTCCATCTCCTGCTCCGACTCGACGTTGAACATCAGGATGCCGGAGCGCAGCGCGTACTCCATCTCCTCGCGCGTCTTCCCCACCCCCGAGAAGACCACCTTGCCCGGGTCGGCCCCGGCCTTGAACACGCGGAAGAGCTCTCCGCCGGAGACGATGTCGAAGCCCGACCCCTCGTTCACGAAGGCCCGCAGCACCGCCAGGTTGGAGTTGGCCTTGACCGAGAAGCACACCAGGTGGCGGCTGGCGGCAAATGCCTGGTCGAAGGACCGGAAGGCGTCACGCAACTGCGCAAGGCTGTACACGTATGCCGGCGTCCCCACCGCGTCGACGATCTCCCGCAGGGGCACGTCCTCGCAATACATCTCGTCGTTCCTGTACGTGAAACGATCCTTCACGGTCGCCATTCTATGCTCACCTCGTTCGACGGCCCGCTGGCGGAGCCGTCCGACAGACGGGCCAGGACCCGATACCGGTACACCGTGCCGGCGCGGAGATCCCGATCCGTATACCCGTATTCCGATTGCGTGAAGAACCGGCCTTCGTCCTCCACGCCGACCACCGCCCGCTCACGGTAGGGGTCGCGGCACTCCGCGCAATCCGCGCGCGTGCTCTTCCGCAACACCACGAACGCCGCCAGGTCCGTAAGCTTGCGGCCGTCAAGGGCAACCCGCGGCCGCGACCATCCGAGCCGTATCTCTCGGCCGTCAACCCGGGCGGTCAGATCGGTGATAGCGGCGGGGGCCAGCAACTCGGGCACGCGCGGCGGACCCTTCCTCCCGCAGCCGGCGGCGAGAATCGCCGCCAGCACGAGCAGGCACAACAAACCGGCGACGTTCACTCGAAGGCGTCTCCTGCGGACGCCTCCTCCAATGCCCGAAACCGTCATTCCGGCGAAAGCCGGAATCCAGGAGCGCGACCAGAGCAGCATTGTCGCCCCCCCAGTTCCTCCCCTGGATTCCGGCTTTCGCCGGAATGACGAATGGCGAGCGTCCTTGCCGTTCGCGACGGCTGCCATCAGACCCCCAGCTTCCTGAGGCGGCGGCGTACGTTGACCGACGCGGTGCCGCCCGGCGCGCGCCGGCGCTCGACGCCGGCGCGGAGCGTGAGGATCTCGTAGACGTCGGGGCTGATGTCCGGGCAATACCCCTGAAGCTCCTCGATGGACAGTTCCTCGATCTTGCGCTTCGTGTCTATGCAGTGGCGCACGACCCGGCCCACCACGTCGTGGGCGGCGCGGAAGCTGAGGTCCCGGCCCACGAGGTAGTCCGCCAGGTCGGTGGCGTTCATGAAGCCGCCCTCCGCCGCCGCCAGCATTCTTTCGCTACGCACTTTCAGCCCGTTCACGAGCTCCCGGGCCATGAACAGGCACGCCGCCACCGTGTCCACGGTGTCGAACAAGGGCTCCTTGTCCTCCTGGAGGTCCCGGTTGTAGGCCAGCGGCAGCCCCTTCATGATGGTCAGGAGCGCGTTCAAGTTCCCGTACACCCGGCCGGTCTTGCCGCGGATCAGCTCGGCGACGTCGGGGTTCTTCTTCTGCGGCATCATGGAGCTGCCCGTGCAATAGGCGTCCGGCAGCTCGATGAAGCCGAACTCCTCGCTGGACCAGAGGATCAACTCGTCCGCCATGCGGCTCAGGTGGACGAACAGGATGGCGGACGCCGACAGGAACTCCAGCACGAAATCCCGGTCGCTGACGGCGTCGATGCTGTTCTCGGAAAGGCGCGAAAAGCCCAGGAGCTTCGCCACGTAGGCGCGGTCGATGGGGAAGCTCGTGCCCGCCAGCGCGCCGGAGCCCAGGGGCATGACGTCGGTCCCCGCCCGACAATGGCGGTAGCGGCTCTTGTCGCGCTCGAACATTTCCACGTAGGCCAGCAGATGGTGGGCGAAGAGCACGGGCTGGGCCCGCTGGAGGTGGGTGTAGCCGGGCATCAGCGCCCCTTCGTTACGCCGCGCCGCCCCCGCCAGCGCCTTCTGCAGGGCCTCCAGGTCCCCCAGGATGCCGTCCAGGGCCTCCCGCAGGTAGAGCCGCATGTCCAGGCTCACCTGGTCGTTGCGGCTCCGGGCGGTGTGCAGCTTCTCGCCGACGTCGCCGATCTTCTCGGTGAGCCGCCGCTCGATGTTCATGTGGATGTCTTCGTCGGCAACGCTGAAGGGGAATTCGCCGCTCTCGATCTCCTTCCGGACCGCCCGCAGCCCGGCGACGATCTTGCGCGCGTCCGCGGCGGGGATGATGCGCTGCTTGCCGAGCATGCGGGCATGGGCGATGCTGCCGGCGATGTCGTGCCGGTAGAGGCGCCGGTCCACGTGCACGGAGGCGGTGAAGGCCACCACGGAATCCGCGGTGGAGCCGGCGAACCGGCCTCCCCATAGCTGTTTCTTCCTGGCCATTTCGGTTACGCGCCCGCGGCCACCGTCAGACGCCCGCCACCCGCCCGGCCATCTTGAGCCGCAGCGCGTTCAGCTTGATGAACCCGTCGGCGTCCGCCTGGTTGTAGCTCTCGTCCTTCTCGAAGGTGGCGGTGACGGGATCGTACAGCGACACCGGCGAGCGCCTGCCGGCCACCGATACCGAGCCCTTGTAGAGCTTCAGCCGCACCGTGCCGGTCACCCGTTCCTGGGTCGCATCCAGGGTCTGTTGCAGGATCCGGCGCTCGGGCGCGAACCAGTAGCCGTTGTAGATCATCTGGGCGTAGCGCGGAATCAGCGAATCCCGGAGTTGCATGACCTCGCGGTCCAGGGTGAGGTGCTCAACCGCCCGCCGCGCCGCGTGCAGGATGGTCCCTCCGGGGGTCTCGTAGATGCCCCGGGACTTCATGCCGGCGTAGCGGTTCTCCACCATGTCCACCCGCCCGATGCCGTGGCGCGACCCCAGGGCGTTGAGCGCCACCAGCATCTCGGCCGGCTCCAGGCCCCGGCCGTCCAACGCCACCGGGTCTCCGGCGGCGAACTCCAGCTCGATGAACCGGGGCTCGTCCGGAGCGTCCTCCGGGGCCGTGGTCCACAGGAACATGTCCGCCGGCGGCTCCTGCCACGGATCCTCGAGCACGCCGCCCTCGTAGCTGATGTGGAACAGGTTCCGGTCCATGCTGTAGGGCTTGTCCTTGGTCACGGGCACGGGAATGTCGTAGCGCCTGGCGTAGTCGATGAGCGCCGTGCGCGAGTTGAGGTCCCACTCCCGCCACGGCGCGATGACCTGGATGTCGGGCTTGAGCGCATAGTAGGTCAGCTCGAACCGGACCTGGTCGTTGCCCTTGCCGGTGGCGCCGTGGGAGACGGCCTCGGCGTCCTCCTCGACGGCCACCTCGAGCTGGCGCCGGGCGATCAGGGGCCGGGCGATGGAGGTGCCCAGCAGATAGGAGCCCTCGTAGACCGCGTTGCCCCGCAGCATGGGGAACACGTAGTCGCGGACGAACGCCTCCCTGAGGTCGTCCACCACCACCTTGCTGGCGCCGGTGGCCAATGCCTTCTTCCGTACCTCCTCGAGATCCTCCTCCTGGCCCACGTCGGCGCAGTAGGCGATGACCTCGCAGTCATAACTCTCCTTCACCCAGCGCAGGCAGACGGACGTATCGAGACCGCCCGAGTAGGCAAGAACGACCTTGTTCGCTTTCATGAACCTCTCCACGGCGGCCTTGAAACCGCCCGCAGGGCGACCGCCGGTCGCCCCTACGATCACCGCACCTACAGCGAATATCCCTTGAAACCCGCCCCTACATGGCCAGGCACCACACCATCAGCGCCTTCTGGGCGTGCAGGCGGTTCTCGGCTTGTTCGAAGACCACCGAATGGGGGCCTTCGATGACCTCGTCGGTGATCTCCTCGCCGCGGTGGGCCGGCAGGCAGTGCATGACCGCGACATCGTCTTTCGCCCGCGACACCAACTCCCGGTTGACCTGGAAGGGGGCGAAGGACCGCTTCCGGTCGCCGGCGGACGCCTCCTGACCCATGCTCGCCCAAACGTCGGTGTAGATGGCGTCGGCGCCGTCCACCGCCTCGGACGGATCGTGGGTAACCGCCACGTCCGCGCCGGCGGACGCCACCGAGTCGAAGATCCCGCCATCGGGCTCGAAACCCTCGGGACAGGCCAGCGTGAACCGGAACGGCAGCTTTTCCGCGGCCAGCAGCCATGAATGCGCTACGTTGTTGCCGTCCCCCACGAAAACCACCTTGAGCCCTTCGATGCGCCCCTTGCATTCCTGGAGGGTCAGGAGGTCGGCGAGCACCTGGCAGGGATGGTAGAGGTCGGATAGCGCGTTGATCACCGGCACGGAACCGTTACGGGCCATCTCCGCCACGATGTCCTGGGCGAAGGTCCGCACCGCCAGGATGTCCACCAGGCGGTCCAGCACCCGGACGCAGTCGGACGGCGTCTCCCGCGACCCCATCTGCACTTCGTCCGGTCCCAGGAACAGCGTGCTCCCTCCCAGCTCGGTCATGCCGAGGTCGAAGGTGGCCCGGGTCCGGAGGCTGGGCTTCTGGAATACCAGCGCCAGTTTCTTTCCCGCCAGGAGCGGCCGCAGCCGCCCCTCGCCGCGTTCCTGCTTGAGAGTCGCGGCCAGGGAAAGGACCTCATCCAGGTCCACCCGGGTGAGATCCCGCAATGTAAGTACGTCCCGCTTCTTCATCCTCATGCCCTGCGCCGGAGTTCCGTCAGACCCGCGCCAGGACCCGCCCCAGTATCTCCAGCGCCTCGTCCACGTCCGCCTTCTCGATGGTCAACGGCGGCACCATGCGGAGCACGTTGGCTCCGGCCAGCACCACCAGCAGCCCCTCCTTCATGCATTCCTGGACCATGGGCCCGCATTCCCGGTCCATTTCCATGCCCAGGAGGAGCCCCTTGCCGCGCACCTCGCGGATGAAGCCGAAGCGTTTCGCCAGCGCCTCCAGCCCTTGCCGCAACTCGGCCCCCATGGCCTCGCAGTGCTCCACCAGGCCGGCTTCCAGAATGGTCTTCATCACCGCCAGTCCGGCGCTGCACACCACCGGGTTGCCGCCGAAGGTGGAGGCGTGCGAACCCGGCGGGAAGCTCCTGGCCACCTCTTCCCGCGCCAGCATGGTGCCCAGCGGAAGCCCGCCTCCCAGGGCCTTGGCCAGGGTCATGACGTCGGGCTCGACGCCGAAGTGCTCGTAGCCGAAGAGCCGGCCGGTGCGCCCCATGCCCACCTGGACCTCGTCGAACATCAGCAGCAGTCCCTTGTCGTCGCAGATCTGCCGCAGCCCGCGAATGTAGGACACGTCCGGCACCACCACCCCGCCCTCGCCCTGGATAGGCTCCACCAGGATGGCCGCGGTGCGTTCGTCCACCGCATCTTCCGCCGCGTCCAGGTCGTTGAACGGCACGTAGCGGAAACCCGACGGCAGCGGATCGTAGCCGAGCCGGATCTTCTCCTGGCCGGTGGCGGTCAGGGTGGCGAGGGTGCGCCCGTGGAAGGAGTTGAGGGCGGTGATGACCTCGCTTCTGCCGCCGGCCTGCTCCGAACCGTAGCGCCGCGCCAGCTTGATGGCGGCCTCGTTGGCCTCGGCGCCGCTGTTGCAGAAGAACACCCGGTCGGCGAAGGAATGATCGCACAGCGCCTTCGCCAGCCGGGCCTGGGGCTCGATGTGGTAGAGGTTGGACACGTGGATCAGGGAGCGCACCTGTTCCGACACCGCCTTGGCCACGGCCGGGTGACAGTGGCCGAGACTGTTCACGGCGATGCCGGCCACGAAATCCAGGTACTCCTTGCCGTCCGCGTCCCACACCCGCACCCCTTCGCCGCGCACCAGCGCCATGGGGAAGCGCGCGTAGGTGTTCATCACGTGCTTGTCGGTCAGTTGTTGTACTTCAAGGTTCGACATGGTTCATCCACCGGGCACGGAGGGCGACCGCCGGTCGCCCCTACCGGAATCACGCCGTGGCGACGCGAATGGTTCCCGTGCGTTAGCTGTCCCGGACCACCTCGGTTCCGACGCCCCGGTTGGTGAAGATCTCCAGCAGCACGGCATGGCGGTCCCGGCCGTCGATGATGTGGGTCTTGACCACGCCCCCGTTCAGGGCGTCGACACAGCACTCGACCTTGGGGATCATTCCCGAGGAGATGACGTCCCGCTCGATGAGATCCGCGGACTGGGAGATGGTGAGGGTGCTGATCAGCCCGCCCTCGCGGTCCCGGACTCCTTCCACGTCCGTGAGGAGGATGAGCTTCTCCGCGCCGAGGGCGGCCGCCACCCGTCCCGCCACCAGGTCCGCGTTGATGTTGTAGGCCTCGCCCTTTTCCCCCACGCCCACGGGAGCGATGACCGGGATGAAGCGGTTGCCGTCGAGGGAACGGATCACCGTGGGGTCCACGCGGACGATCTCGCCGACCATGCCGATGTCGATGATCTCGGTGCTCTCCCCGTCGCCGGGCACCGTCATGTTCATCTTGCGCGCCAGCACGAGCTGGCCGTCCTTGCCGCTGAGGCCCACCGCGACGCCGCCGTGCTGGTTGATGAGGGCGACGATCTCCTTGTTGACCTTGCCCACCAGGACCATCTCGATGATGTCGATGGTCTCGGAATCGGTGACCCGCATGCCGCGCACGTAGCGGCTTTCGATGCCCATTCTCCCCAGGGTCTCGTTGATCTGGGGTCCGCCGCCGTGCACCACCACGACGTTGATGCCGACGTACTTCAGCAGCACGATGTCCTGGGCGAAGCACTGCTTCAGCTCCTCGTCCACCATGGCCGCGCCGCCGTACTTGACCACGAACGTCTTGCCGAAAAAACGCTTGATGAACGGCAGCGCTTCCAGCAGGACTTCCGCCTTGCCTATGAAGTCATCCACTTCAGGTCACTCCGCTGGGGGCTACAGGATGTACCGGGACAGGTCCTCGTTCTTGAGAATGGCGTCCAGACGCTCGCTTACGTATCCCGCGTCGATGCGGACCTCCCGGCCCGGCATCTCCGGCGCGGTGAAGGAGACCTCGTCCAGCAGCTTCTCGAGGATCGTGTGCAGCCGGCGGGCGCCGATGTTCTCCATCCTCTCGTTGGCCTCGGCGCTGATGCGGGCGATCTCCTCGATGGCATCCTCCTGGAAGAGCAGACGGATATTCTCGGTCTCCAGCAAGGCCACGTACTGCCGTATCAGCGCGTTCTTGGGCTCGGTCAGGATGCGCACGAAGTCGTTCTTGTCCAGCGAGCTCAGCTCGACGCGGATCGGGAACCGGCCCTGGAACTCCGGGATCAGGTCCGACGGCTTGGAGTTGTGGAAGGCGCCGGAGGCGACGAAGAGGATGTGGTCGGTCCTCACCAGGCCGTACTTCGAGTTCACCGTCGAGCCTTCGACGATGGGCAGGAGATCGCGCTGGACCCCTTCCCGGGACACGTCGGGGCCGTGGACGGATTCCCGCCCGGCGATCTTGTCGATCTCGTCGATGAACACGATGCCCGACTGTTCCACCCGCCTGGTGGCCTCGCCCACCACCGTGTCCATGTCCACGAGCCGGGCGGCCTCCTCCTGGGTCAGGAGCTTCATGGCCTCGGGAATCTTCACGGTCTTTCGCTTGGACTGCTTGGGAAGCAGGTTGGAGAACATCTCCTTGATGTTCGACTCCATCTCCTCCATTCCCTGCGGCGTGAGCACCTCGATCATCGGCGTCATGTTCTGGGTCAGCTCGACGTCCACGTCGCGGTCGTCCAGCCTGCCCGCGCGCAGCATCTTCCGGAGCTTTTCCCGGGTATCCGGCGACGGCCGGTACGCCTCTTCGCCGCCGTTGTCCGGGGCCTGCGGCTCCGGCAGCAGCAGGTCCAGGACCCGCTCTTCCGCCAGGTCCCTGGCCTTGACCTGGACCTTCTCCTGTTCCTCCTCCCGGACCATCTTGACGGACAGATCCATGAGGTCCCGGATGATGGACTCCACGTCCCTGCCCACGTACCCCACCTCGGTGAACTTCGAGGCCTCCACCTTGATGAACGGCGCCTGCGCCAGCTTGGCCAGCCGCCGGGAGATCTCGGTCTTCCCCACCCCCGTGGGACCGATCATGATGATGTTCTTGGGGGCGATCTCGTCCCGCAGCTCCTCGGGCACGAGCTGCCGCCGCCAGCGGTTGCGCACGGCCACCGCCACGGCCCGCTTGGCGTCGCGCTGGCCGACGATGTAGCGGTCCAGCTCCGAGACGATCTCGCGGGGCGTCATGACGGGCGTCAGCGAATGGCCTACCGGCGCCCGGACGCTCATCTGTGTGCTTTCATCCTTCATGAAACTGTTTCGGCAAACGGCCGGCCCGCGCGGACCGGGCGAGCCGTGCCCCGCCCCGAATCAGGGCAACTCCTCGATGGTCAGATTGTCGTTCGTATAGACGCAGATCGCCGCGGCCACCTTCATGGCTTCCTCGGCGATGGCGCGGGTATCGAGCGGGCTATGGTGGACCAAGGCGCGCGCCGCGGCAAGCGCATAGTTTCCGCCCGAACCGATGGCGATGACGCCGTCGTCGGGCTCCACCACGTCGCCGTTGCCCGATACCACCAGCGAGGCCTCGACATCGGCGACGATCATCAGCGCCTCCAGCCGCCGGAGCACCCGGTCGGTGCGCCAATCCTTGGCGAGTTCCACCGCCGCCCGCCGGAAAACGCCGCCGTGCTGCTCGAGCTTGCCCTCGAACTTCTCGAACAGCGTGAACGCGTCCGCCGTGGCGCCGGCGAACCCCGCGATGACGCGGTCGCCGTAGAGCTTCCGCACCTTGCGCGCCGTGTGCTTGAGCGCCGTGTCGCCGAGGCTCACCTGGCCGTCTCCGGCCACGACAATCTTGTCGCCGTGGCGGACGGCGAGTATGGTGGTTCCGTGAAACATCGTCAATCGAATCGCCCCGCGAGGGCTCCCCGAACCGAATCAAGGGCGGACGGTCCATCGCGTTCCGGTCAGACCGGAAAGTGTAACAGGAAATCGCGGACTTCGCAGGCCCTCGCCGCTCGGAAACGGGCTACGAGGGAGAGTCCGCGACGGCACCTTCCGGCGCGCCGCCGGGCCGCTCACGCCCGGGGATGGGCGCGGTCGTACACGGCCGTGAGCTGATCGAGATTGACGTGGGTGTAACGCTGGGTGGTGGAGAGACTGGCGTGGCCCAGCAGCTCCTGGATCGAGCGCAGGTCCGCGCCGGCGTTCAGCAGGTGCGTGGCGAAGGTGTGACGCAGGCCGTGGGGGCCCATGCGCACGGGAATGCCGGCCAGACGCAGGTACTTCTCCACGATCCGGGCGACGCTGCGGGTGGTGATGCGGCTGCCGAACCGGTTCAGGAACACCGGCTCTCCGCCCCGGGCCTCGCGCCCCCACTGGCCGCGCTGGTGCCCGGCGTAGTCCCGCAACGCGGCCAGCGCCACCTCCCCGACCGGGACGATGCGCTCCTTGGAGCCCTTGCCGAAGACCTTGAGCACGCCCAGGGAGAAGTCCACGTCGCGCCAGTCCAGGCCCACCAGTTCGCTCACCCGGACCCCCGACGAATAGAGCACCTCCAGGACCGCGCGGTCGCGGGCGGGGAGGATCCCTTCTTCCGGCAGGCAGCCCAGCACCCGAAACGCCTCGTCGACGGAAAGAAACGATACCAGCGGGGCCTCCTGCTTGGGGGTGGAGAACCCCACCAGCGGATCCTTGGCGATCACCCCCTCGCGCACGAGGTAGCGAAAGAACCCTTTCAGGGCCGCGAGCTTCCGTCCGATGGTGCTCTTCTTGTGGGTCTCGTGCAGGGTTTTCAGGTAGCCCCGGATCCAGCGGACGTTCACGGACTGAAGCGCCGCGTTCCCGGGGGCGTCGAGGTCGAAGCCGTTCTCTTCCAGGTAGCGGCGCAACCCCTCCACGTCGGTGACGTAACCCTTGACCGTATTGGGAGAGAACCGCGCCTGATGCCGCAGATAGTCCCCGAAGCCCTCGATTCGCCGTACGAATTCGTCCATCGGATGCGGTAGCTCGCCCTGTCTGCTCGAAGCGGGCAGGGGCGGGTCCAAACCCGCGCCTACAACGAGATGCCGGCGACCATCCCTGCCGCCTGCCTACAGCGCCGGCGCGTAGAGGTTGTCGGGCAGGCCCTTGATGTAGTCCACGGTCTCCTCCAGCGACACGACGTCCGCGTACTTCATGTTCATGTCGAAGAGGTTGATCTTGTGCGACGACTGGCCGCGGTCGAAGGTGCACTCCTCGACCACCGAGACGGTGTAGTTGTACGAGAACGCGTCGATGACCGAGGCGCGCACGCAGCCGCTGGTGGTGGTGCCGGCCACCAGCAGGGAGTCGGCGTGCACCTCGTTCAGCATGCTGGTGAGCGGGGTGCCGAAAAAGGCGCTGGGCTTCTGCTTGCGCACCACCACCTCGCCCTTCTGCGGCGCGATCTCCTCGACGATCTCGTTGCCCTTCTTGGCCAGGTCTTCGAAATCCTCGCTGCCGCGCGAGTTCTTGCCGTGCCAGCGGCCGAAGGCGACGGAGTCCTCCTCGCCGTGGCCGGTGGTGAAGAAGATCGGCAGGTGCTTCTTCCTGGCTTCCTCCAGCAGGGTCACGATGTGGTCCACGCCGACCCACCCTTCCTCGCCGCAACTGTTGCGGAAGCGCTTGACGGACTCGAGGATGGGCTCCCGGCGGTCGCCGACGAAGTTGTAGTTGACATCGATGACGAGGACGGCCGGCCGCTGGCCGAACCCGGCCTTGGCGCCGTAGCCGGACAGCGCGAACACTTCCTTGTCGCGGTCGGTCAGAATATCGTCCCATGAATTGGCCATAAGTGACTCCTCTCGGAAAACAAAGATGGGGGCAAAGAAACAGTCCAATCATACCGACCCACCCTCCGTCACGCAATCAGAGACCTGGTGTCGTGTCCGCGTATACGCTCGACTGGCACGTCGATTGCGTATATTCTTGCCGGGAGTGACGCTTGAAGGAGCGACGATGGCGATCGAGGATGCCAGGCGAAATAGCGAGGCCCGGAAGACTCCGGAGACAGGAACGGACTCCGGCGAGCTTGGCCCGTCCACTCCTCCGCTCGAGAACGGCGACCGGTTGACCCGGGACGAGTTCGAGAGGCGATACGACGCGATGCCGGATTTGAAGAAGGCGGAGCTGATCAGGGGAGTGGTGTATATGGGTTCACCCGTTCGCTTTGGGAAACACGGCGAGCCGCACGCAAGGCTGCTGACATGGTTGGGGATGTACGCCGCCTCTACCGAAGGCGTGCGGCTTGGCGGCAACGCGACCGTCCGTCTGGACTGGGACACGGAGCCCCAGCCGGACGCCTTGCTGCGGGTGGAGGCTGTCGCCCACGCCGGCTCGCGGGTCACCGCGGATGACTACGTGGAAGGCGCGCCCGAGCTCGTGGCGGAGATTTCTTCGAGCACCGTCTCCTATGATTTGCACGACAAGATGGACGCCTACCGTCGCGCCGGCGTGAAGGAGTATCTCGTTTGGCGCGTGGAAGACCGGGAATTCGACTGGTTCCTGCTGCGCGAGGGCGACTACGTCCGCGTCGCGCCCGATGCGAACGGAACATGTGCCAGCCGGACCTTCCCCGGATTGCGGCTGGCGGTCGCGGCGTTGCTGGCCGGCGACATGGCCCATGTCATGGTCGAACTGCAAAACGGTTTGGACGCCGCCGAACACGCCGAGTTCGTCGCCTCGCTGAGATAGCCGTTCCTTGACTTGCAGCGTCCCAGATTCCATATTGCACGTCGTGTTGACGGATCAATTCCACCGCCCTTTGCAGGACCTGCGGATCTCCGTGACGGACCGGTGCAACTTCCGCTGCACCTACTGCATGCCTTTCGACCACTACGATTGGATCGACAAGCGGGAGATCCTGACCTACGAGGAAATCTGCCGGGTGGCGCGGCTCGCCGTGCCCCTGGGAGTGAGGAAGATCCGCCTGACCGGAGGCGAGCCGCTGCTGCGGCGCGACCTTCCGGACCTGGTGCGCCAGCTCTCCGGCATCGACGGCATCGAGGACATCGCGCTGACCACCAACGGCTCGAGGCTGAGCGAGATGGCGACAGCGCTGCGGTCCGCCGGCCTGAAGCGCATCAACGTCAGCATCGACAGCCTCGACCCGGAGCGCTTCGAGCGCATCACGAAGCGCGGCGACCTTGAGGAAGTCCTGAAGGGCCTGTTCGCGGCCCGCGACGCCGGCCTGAAACCGGTCAAGATCAACGCGGTCATCGAGCGTGGCGTCAACGAGGACGACATCCTCGAGCTCGTGGCCTTCGGGCGCGAGCACGGCTTCGTGATCCGCTTCATCGAATACATGGATGTCGGCACCGCCAACGCCTGGCGCCTGGAACGCACCGTGCCCAAGAAGGAGATCATCGAGCGCATCAACGCGCGCTTCCCCCTGGAGCCGGCGGGCAGGGACGGCGGCAACGCCCCGGCCGTGGACTACACGTTCCGCGACGGCAAGGGCACGGTGGGCGTCGTCGCCTCCGTAACCGAGCCGTTCTGCGGCACCTGCAGCCGCGGACGCCTGACCGCGGACGGCCGCCTGGTCACGTGCCTCTTCTCCCGCACCGGGCACGACCTGAAGGCGCGGCTCCGGAGCGGCGCCGGCGACGACGACATCCGCCAGTGGATGGAAGCCGTGTGGAGCGGGCGCACCGACCGGTTCTCGGCCGAACGGCTCGAAGCCATACGATCGCCCGACGGCTACGACCCCGAGAAACACGACAAGATCGAGATGATTACGCTGGGAGGCTGACACGCGCCGGTCCCCCGCGCGTGCTTCCTCGCACCGGTGCCCCGCCCGGTCGAGGCCGCTTCACCAGGACTTTCCCCATGCTGCTCATCAACAATGAAACCGTAGAGGAAATCCTCGACATGAAGGGGTGCATCGACGCCCTGGAAACCGGCTACCGCGACCTGCTGGCGGAGCGAGCGGTGTACCGGCCGCGCATCGACCTGTACGTGCCGCAAGACGACCCCGAACGGATGTACCGCTGGGGCACCATGGAAGGAGCCTCCCGCTCCTTCGGCGTGTTCGCCATCCGGATGAAGTCCGACATGCTGGAGTGGCCCGAGGGCGGCACGGTGGAGAAGTATTGCATGGAGCCCGGCACCTACTGCGGGCTGGTGCTGGTCTTCTCGGCGCGGAACGCCGAACCCCTGGCGATCATCAACGACGGCATCATCCAGCACATGCGGGTGGGCGCCTGCGCCGGGCTGGCGGCCCGGTACCTGGCCCGGGAAGACGCCGCGGTGGTCGGAATGCTCGGCTCCGGCGGCATGGCGGAGACCTATCTGCGGGCCTTCGCCGAGGTCCACAAGCTCCGGGAGGTGAAGGTCTACAGTCCCACCCGGGCCAACCGCGAGGCATACGCGCGCAGAATGAGCGAGATGCTCGGCGTGCCGGTGACGGCGCGGGAAGGCGTGGAGGAGGTGGTGCGGGGATCGGACATGGTGGCCACCTGCACCGACTCGGTGCGGGTGGTGGTGGAGAATTCCGGCTGGGTGGAGGACGGCGCCTTCGTCACCTGTGTCCGCAGCAACGAATGGGAACCGGGCATCCTCGACCGCTGCGACGTCATCGTCAAGCTCGGTCGCGGCACCATCGGCACCCTGGACCAGGGCATGCGGCGCATCGCCGGATACGCTTCCTACGTGGCGGGGACCGAGGACGAGACGAAACGCATCGTCACGCCGAGTGTCGACCTGTTCGCCGGCCAGCACCCGCTGCTGACGGATCTCATGGGCGGCACGGCCCGAGGCCGGAGCAAGGATTCGGACGTGACGCTGTTCCTGAACGACGGCACCCAGGGGCTGCAGTTCGCGTCGGTGGCCGGGTACGTGGTGAGGAAGGCGAAAGAGTTGGGCGCGGGCCGGGAGATTCCCAGGGAATGGTTCACCCAGAACATACGGGACTAGTCCCGCCCCGCCTCTGGATTCCGGCTTTCGCCGGAATGACGATATGGGTGTCGGGAGAAATTGCTAATGCTCAAGGTCATTCCAGTTGAAGAGGCGGTGGGCCTTCGTTTGGCCCACGACATCACGGAGATCATACCGGGCGGCCACAAGGGGCCGCGTTTCAGGCGCGGGCACCTCATCGCCGAGGAGGATGTGCCGCGGCTGCTGGACGTGGGCAAGGCCCACATCTACATCATGGATCTCGGTCCGGACGACCTGCACGAGGAGGACGCCGCCAAACGGCTGGCGCTGGCCGCGGCCGGAAACGGCCTGACGCTCACCGACCCGAGCGAGGGCCGGGTCAACCTGGTCGCGGAAGCGGACGGGATGCTGGAGGTGGACGAGGAGCTGCTGTTCCGCTTCAACGAGATCGGGGACCTCATCCTCGCCACCCTTCCCTCCGGAGAGTTTGTCCGGGAGGGCACGGTGGTGGGCGGCACCCGCACCATTCCAATCGTGGTGCAGGAAGAACTGGTGGCGAAGGCGGAAGCGCTGTGCCACGACAGCCCCATCGTCTCGGTGACGGCCATGCCGGCGAAAAAGGTCTACCTGCTGGTGACCGGGAGCGAAGTCTTCACCGGCCGCATCAAGGACGGCTTCGAGCCGGCGGTGCGGAAGAAAGTGGAGGGCATGGGCTCCACCCTGGAACCGGCTACCCTGGCACCCGACGACCCCGACGTCATCGCCGGCCATATCAAGGACTTCGCCGCAGAGGGCGCGGAGGTGATCCTGGTGAGCGGCGGAATGTCCGTGGACCCCGACGACCTCACTCCCGAAGGCATCCGCCGCAGCGGCGCGGACGTCATCTCACACGGCTTCCCGGTGCTGCCCGGCTCCATGTTCCTGATGAGCTACCTGGAGGACATCCCGGTCCTGGGCCTGTCCGGGTGCGTCCTCCACGACCCGGTCACCGCGTTCGATTTCATGCTGCCCAAGCTCCTGGCAGGAAACCGCGTGACCCGGGAAGACATCCTGCGCATGGGGCATGGCGGGTTGCAGAAGAAGCACGGGCACCACCATCACTGAGACCCCGGAGCCGTGCGCCCTCACCCCGACCCTCTCCCAGAGGGAGAGGGGGAAGATGGTGGTCAGACGGGGACCTGGGTCACCACGACCCGGCCGTCGCTGTGCAGACGGATGGCGTTGACGGTGCCGGCGTAACTGGGAGAGCCGGAATAGTAGGCGGGTACCTGCTGATCGCCGACCCGGACGGCGCGGTTCCAGTGGCCCAAGGCCACGTAGTCGGCGCCGCTGGTGGTGAGGTTTTCCTGGCGGATCAGCCACGAGCCCAGAAGTACGCCTGAACCGGGCTCGTCCTCTACATAGTGGCCGTGGGCCACGGCCAACTGCCAGCGGGTGCGCCGCTCCGGGGGTTCCGGTAGCGGCATCATGTCCAGATAGTCCACGTGGGGCCTGCCCCAGATCTCCAGGTCCAGCTCCGGGAAATCGCCCGTGTCGGCGGTCAGGCCCAACACGTGCACGTTGCCGGCGTTGGAGAACTCGGGCCTTCGGTAGACCGAGTCCGGGGTCAGCGGGTCGTGGTTGCCGGGCAGGATGACGATGGGAAGGCCGGCGTCGGCCATGACGTCCGAGACCTCCTCCAGGAGTTGGGCCCGTTGCCGGTTGTGATCGAACGTGTCCCCGGCGAGAATGACGAGGTCGGCGTGCTGCGCGCGCGCCGTGGCAAGAACCTGCTGGAGGACCGGCACGTTGCCGGAGACATCGTCGGTCAGGACGCTGTCGGCGCCCAGATGCAGGTCGGACGTGTGGAGGATCAGGACTTCACGCGATGCGCTCATGTGTCAGGGTTTCTCGTGCGTCGCGGGGAGAATACACGGGCGAGGGGAAACCCGCCCGTGAACATCTCTTCGCAGGCTTGGGACGCGGGTGGCGCCGCCGAGCTATTTCATGAGCTCGGCGTTGATCTGGTCCAGTGTATCCGGCAACGGCTGCACCGCCTCCTGGTCCAGAAAGGCCAGCGGCGTGTCGCAGAGGTTGAGGTCCTCGATGAACTCGGCCCGCTCCTCGTTCAGATAGACGAGGCCGGTCAGGAACTTGTGCTCCGCGACCGCGGCGTGAAGCGCGGTCACCGCCTGCATACGGCTGGTGGGATCGTAGTTGTGGCCGAGCTTGTGCAGGGTGATGCGGGAGCCGTCGTGCAGGGTCACCTCCTGATCGGTCCCCTCCTCGTAGTCCACCTCGATGTTCTCGTAGGGCGGAATGAAGTCGATGTCGTGGAGCGGGTCCAGGTGCTCGCGGATGTACTTGAGGCTCTTGGTGGAGCCGGAATGGTCGTTGAACGTGACGCACGGGCTCAGCACGTCCAGGATGGCGGTCCCCTGGTGGGCGACGGCGCCCTGGATCAGCGGCGCCAACTGCTTGCGGTCGCCGGAGAAGCTCCGGCCGACGTAGGTTGCGCCCAGGGTGATGGCCAGCTCGCACAGGTCGATGGCCGGCATGTCGTTGATCTTCCCGCCCTTCATCACCGTGCCCTCGTCCGCGGTAGCGGAGAACTGGCCCTTGGTGAGCCCGTACACGCCGTTGTTCTCGATGACGTAGGTGATGTTCACGTTGCGGCGCATCATGTGGCAGAAGTTGCCGAGCCCGATGGCCGAGGTGTCGCCGTCACCGGAGATTCCCAGCGGGATCATGGCGTGGTTGCCGACGTTGGCGCCGGTGGCCACCGAGGCCATGCGGCCATGCACCGCGTTGATGCCGAACGCCTGGTTCATGAAGTAGTTGGGGGTCTTGGAGGAGCAGCCGATGCCGCTCAACTTGATCACCTTGCGCGGATCCACGCTGCTGGCGAAGAACGCGCGCATGATGGACGCGGAGATCGCGTCATGGCCGCAGCCGCGGCACATGGTGGATTCCGCCCCCTTGTAGTCCTTCTCGGTCAGATCGACGCGGTTTGTCTTTGCCATGATTCCTCTACCTTCGTTTCGACTCCGTTGGTGGCTGCTTCGCGATGCTGCTCCACCTGCCGCACGATCTCGCCCGCGGTGGCGGGGAGTCCGTCGTAAATGAGAACGCTGACGATCTTCGTGGCGAACTCCGGATACTCTTCCTTGAAGATCGCCGCCATCTGCCCGTCGCGGTTCTGCTCCATGAGGTAGATAACCTCGTGGGAGGCCACGAACTCCCGGACCTCGCCGGTCAGGGGCAGCGCCCTCAACAGCAGGTGGTTGGTCTCGACTCCCGCGGCCCGGAGTCGGTCCCGGGCCTCCCGCACGGCCTCGTAGCTCGAACCGAAGCAGATCACGCCGCTGTTGACGTCCGGCTGGGCCTCGATCAGGGGCTTGGGGACATACGCGCGGGCGGTATCGTGCTTGCGCCGCAACCGGTCCAGGACCTCCTTGTAGTCCTTCTCGTCTTCCGAGTAGCGCGCCTGGTCGTCGTGGCCCGAGCCGCGGGCGAAATAGGCCGCCAGCGGATGCTCGGTGCCCGGCAGGGTCCTCTGCGGCACGCCGTCGCCGTCCACGTCGCGGTAGCGCGCGAAGCTTCCCTGCTTCTCCAGTCCCTCGGCGTCGAGAACCTTGCCCCGGTCGAACGGCTCCTGCACCAGCTCCAGCGGGTCCGAGCCCCAGAGGTTCATGCCCAGGTCCAGGTCCATCATGACGAACACCGGGGTCTGGAACCGGTCGGCCAGGTCGAAGCTCTTGCGCCCGATGTCGAAGCACGACTTCATGTCGTGGGGGATCAGGATGATGTGGCGCGTGTCGCCGTGGGAAGCCACGTGCATGAGCTGGATGTCGGCCTGCTGGGTGCGGGTGGGGAGTCCGGTGGAGGGCCCCCCGCGCTGGATGATGAAGTAGACCCCCGGGATCTCCGCGAAGTACTGCAGCCCGATGGTCTCGTTCATCAGCGACAGGCCCGGCCCCGAGGTCGAGGTCATGGCCCGGGCGCCCATCCATCCGGCCCCGGCCACCATGTTGGTGGCGGCGATCTCGTCCTCGGCCTGGATTATCGCGTAGGTGTTCTTGCCGTCCTTGTCCTTGCGCAGCCGCGGCATGTACCGCTCCAGCGCCTCGGCCAAGGAGCTCGACGGGGTGATGGGATACCAGGCACAGAACGTGACCCCGCCGTAGATGGCGCCCAGCGCGCAGGCGGTGTTGCCCTCGGTGACGATCTTTCCGTCGTTCCCGCCGGGGATCTTCTCCAGCATGGAAATGGACTGGCTCAGGCCGTTGTCCCTCATGTGGTTGTAGCCGAGCTCGATGCAGAGGAGGTTGGACTCGATGACCGCGGGCTTGTTGCCGAAGGTGTCGCTCAGCACCTCGCGGATGGTTTCCATGTCGATGCCGAAGAGATAGGCCAGGGCGCCCACGTACAGCATGTTGCGCTGCTTGGCCCGAAGCGGCCCGGCTTCCACGTGTTTCTGGACCAGAGCGTTGGCGGGGACGCCGAGATACTGGACGCCGTCGCGCTTCAGGTCGTCGGGCAACGGCTTGGAGTCATCGTAAAGGATCAGCCCGCCGTCCCGGACCCGGTAGATGTCCTTGTCCGAGGTATCGTCGTTGAACATGACCATGACGTCGATGACATCCTTCCGCCCCAGATAGCCGTCGGCGTTGGCCCGGATCTGGTACCAGGTGGGCAGGCCCTGGATGTTGGACGGAAACATGTTCTTGGAGGAGCAAGGGATGCCCATCTTGAAGATGGACTTGAACAGGATGTTGTTGGACGAGGCACTTCCTGAACCGTTGGCAGTAGCGACGCTAATGCTGAGATCGTTGACAACGGGCATGTCGTTCTCCATTGTTGCGGGGCGAAATAGATTGGCTGGCCATTCTAGCAACAGAACCTAGCCGAAACAAGGACTTAACCCCTTCTTGACAGTGAATTCCGCAAGATTGCAGCCGGTTTCGGTATCCGTCTACCCCGGCGTGTAGTTCTCGTCGGACTCCCAGAACTCCTCGATCTCCTTCCAGGCCTTGCGCACCACGTCGTCGATGTCGAGCGCCTTGGCGTACTGGAGCACGTCCGCTACGGAGACGATGCCGGCCAGCTCGTCACCGTCGCCGGCCACCGGCATATGGCGGAAGCCGTTTTCGCGCATGGTCGCCAGCACCTCCTGCACCGGCGTCGATCCGGTGGCCACCAGCGGATCGGGGGTCATGACGTCGGACACCGGCACCTGCCCCATGTCGCGGTCCTCCAGGGCGATCCGCGTGAGGACGTCCCGCTCGGTAAAGATGCCGGCGGTCTTGCCGTCACCGGAAACCATGACGCAGCCAGTCTGCTCCCGCACCATCTTGTCGATGACCTGGGTCACCGGCATGGCGGCATCCACCGTGGGAACCGCGCCGGAAACCACCTCGCCCACGGTCCGCGAGTCGCGCAGGTTCGCGCCCAACTCCACCACCAGGTTGAGAATGCGGCGCATGGAGACCAGCCCCACCATGCGCCGGTCGTCGCCGTAGACAACCAGGTGCCGGTAGCGTCCCTGGTACATCCTCCCCAGCACCTCGACGATGGATGTCCCTTCGGGAACTCCCTGGACGGGGGTGGTCATGACCCGGCGGATGGGCGTCTTGTGCACATCCAGGATGCGGTTCATGACCCGTCTCAGGACATCCGTCTCCGTGAAGATGCCGGCCGGGGCGTCGTTCTCCGTGATCACCACCCGGCCCACCCGGCGATCCACCATCAACTGGGTCACCTCCCGGATGGTGCTCGACGGCTCGGCGGTGATGACCGCGGCCGTCATGATCTCGCTTACCTTGTTGGTCAGCATGGGAAACCTCCGCGCTGCCCGGCAACGGGACCAAGCGTTGCCGCGCCAAAAAATCAGATTAGTGTCCTCTCCGGTCCATCGGCGCGCGAATTGACCGGACAGGACACTAATCTTAC
Organism: uncultured Binatia bacterium (SeqCode); assembly: GCA_965204505.1. Lineage (GTDB taxonomy): Bacteria > Desulfobacterota > Binatia > UBA9968 > JAJDTQ01 > JAJDTQ01. The sequence goes on along the minus strand of CBDBFB010000002.1, from coordinate 2,178,177 downwards.
ACTAAAGATAACCACAGCTATCCGTCTTTGGCAATTTCCATGGAATACGTCATCGCCTCGCTATTTCTGACCTTCCTGGCCGCGGAACTGGCCACCGAATCCCTGCTCAACGAAGCCAACCTGAGGCATCTCGAGCGGCAGTGGCGCGAGGGCCGGCTGCCGGAGCTCCTGGCGGGAAGGATATCGCCGGAAACTCACGCGAAATCGGTACGTTACGCCCTGGCCCGGGGACGGTTCGCGCGCTGGTCGGCGGTTTACGGCACCGCGCTGACGTTGGTGGTGCTATTCGGCGGCGTGCTGCCGTGGGTGGACCGCCTGACCCGCGGCGCGGGGTCCTTGCTGCCGGTTTCGGAAGCCGGGGGAATCCTGTTCTGCCTCGCCGTCGGCGGGGTCTTCGTCGTCGCCTCCCTGCCCCTGCGGATCTACGCTACCTTCGTGCTCGAGGAACGTTTCGGTTTCAACAAGACCGACGTGCGCACGTTCGTCATGGACAGGGTCAAGGGGACGGTCCTGGCCGTGGTGCTCGGGACGCCGTTCCTCTACGGAGTCCTGTGGCTCATGAAGGCCACCGGCGCGTGGTGGTGGGTCTGCGTCTTCGCCTTCGTCTTCGCGTTCCAGGGCCTGATGCTGGTGATCTACCCCACCCTGATCGCGCCGCTGTTCAACCGCTTCTCGCCGGTGGCCGACGACTCGTTGTGGGACGCCATCGCGGAGCTGGCGCAGCGTGTCGGCCTCAGGACCAGCGGCATCTACACCATGGACGGCTCGAAGCGGTCCGGCCACTCCAACGCCTACTTCACCGGCCTGGGGAAAGCCAAGCGGATTGTCCTGTTCGACACGCTGCTGGAGCAACTGGACCGGGGCCAGCTCCTGTCGGTGCTGGCCCACGAGATGGGGCACTACAAGATGCGCCACGTGCTCAAGGGCCTGGGCCTGAGCGCCGTGTTCACGCTGGCCGGCCTGTGGGTGTTGAGCCTCCTGCTGGACTACCCGCCCCTGTTCCGGACCTTCGGGCTCGACGAACCCGCGCACCACACCGCACTGGTGATCTTCTCCCTGATTTCCGGGCCGTTTACATTCTGGCTGGCGCCCTTTATGAACCATATCTCGCGCCGGCACGAATACGAGGCCGACGGTTTCGCGGTACGGTTGCTGGACGACGGCAAGCCCCTGGAAGAAGCCCTGCTGGCGCTGACCGTCAACAACCTGAGCAACCCGACGCCTCACCCGTGGTACTCCGCCTACCACGACTCGCACCCGGCCACGGCGGAGAGGATTCACGCCATCCGCGTAGCTGGCGCGGGAGAGGACGCGGCGGCGGCAGCGGCGCCCGGGGGCGGCGCCGGAGCATGACACCGACAACTACTGACGGAAGGGACACCCATGACACGCATCCTCGACAACGACGACGTCCGGCAGGCCATCGACCTCGACGAGTGCCTGGAGGCCCTGGCCACGGCCTACCGGGACCTCCCCGAGGGCCGCTCGGTGCACCGGCCGACGAGCCACATCTACGCACACCACTCCATGGACGCCGCCTCCTACAGCTTCAAGTCCGTGGAGGGGGCGGTGGAGCGCTTCGGCGTCCTGGCCCTGCGGATCACCTCGGACATCGTCCGGGAGGAGACCTACAACGGCGCGGTGCGGGTGGAGAAGCTGCCGCTGGCCGGCAGGGGCCTGTTCCTGGGTCTGGTCCAGGTGTTCAGCCTGGAGACCGGCGAACTGCTGGGGATCATGCCGGACGGCGTCATCCAGCAGACCCGGGTGGCCATCACCAGCGCGCTGGGCGCCAAGGCACTGTGCCGGCCGGAGGCGACGAGGCTGGGCCTCATCGGCACCGGCGGGCAGGCCCGCGCCCACTTCCGCCTCCTCACCCACGTGCTCCCCATCGATACCGTCAAGGTCTACAGCCCCCGGCCCGAGCACCGGGAAGCTTTTGCCGAGGAGATGGGCGGGACGGATGGCATCGAGGTGGAGCCCACCGACAGCGTCGCCTCGGCCGTTGCCGGCTGCGACATCATCTGCACCGCCACCAGCACCTCGACTCCCATCATCTCGGGAGACCTGCTGCAACCGGGCGTGCACTACAACGCCATCCGCGAGTTCGAGCTCGACGAATCCGTGTACGCCAAGGCAGACATCACCGGCATCCATACCCAGATGGGCGGCATCCGGCATCACCTGCCGCCCGGCGTCGACGACCTGCCGGGGATCCGGCAGGAAAAGCCCCGGGACTGGACCGTCTACCCGGAGGTCTCGGACTTCCTGTCCGGGCGCGTCCCGGGCCGCACCGACGGCGGCCAGATCACCTTCTTCCTCAACAACATCGGCACCGGAGTCCAGTTCGCCGCCATGGGGCACTGCATCCTCAAGGCGGCCGAGAAGATGGGCCTAGGCAAGGAGGTCGCCAGCGACTGGTTCCTCCAGGATATCAAGCCTTGATCGGGAGCAGGGGTGTCCCACGTCACTGACCACACCGCGGAGCCCTTCTCCCTCTACGTCCACATCCCTTACTGCATCAGCAAGTGCCCCTACTGCGACTTCAACTCGCACGTCGCCGCGCGCATCCCGGAAGAGAAGTACACGCGGGCCCTGCTGTCTGAGCTACGATACTATTCCGAGTCGGAAGCCTGGGCCGGCCGGTCCGTGAAGACGGTATTCTTCGGCGGCGGAACCCCGTCGACCTTCGAGGGCGGCAGCATCGGCGCCGTGCTCGACGAGGCCGCCAAGCTGTTCGGTTTCGACGAACGGGCAGAGATCACCCTGGAAGCCAACCCCGGCGCGGTGGACGCCGGCCGCTTCCGTGACTATCGCCGCTGCGGCGTCAACCGCATCAGCATCGGCGCCCAGAGCTTCGACGCCGAGCTTCTCCGGTTCCTGGGCCGGGTGCACAGCGCGGAGGAGACCCGGCAGGCCCTGAGAAGCGTCCGCGAGGCCGGCTTCGAGAACTTCAGCCTCGACTTGATCTATGGAATTCCGGGCCAGACCGTTGACGGCGTCGGCCGTGACCTCTCCCAAGCGCTGGACAACGAACCCCCGCACCTCTCCGCCTACAACCTCACCATCGAGGAAGGCACTCCCTTCCACGCCCGCTACCGCCAGGGCCTCCTGAAGCCCCTGGACGAAGAGCTGGAGATCGAGATGGCCGACCGCATCCAGCTCACGCTGGCGGACGCCGGCCTGGAGCGCTACGAGATCTCCAACTACGCCCGCCCCGGCCTGGAGTCCCGCCACAACGTCAACTACTGGCAGGGCGGCGACTACCTCGGCATCGGCGCCGGCGCCCACAGTTACCACCGGAGACCCGAAGACCCGTTGGGAGAACGCTGGCACAACGAGCGGTTGCCGACGGGCTACATGCGGCGCACCGACGAGGCAGACCACGCCGTCACCGAGCGCGAGCGCCCGGAGTTGCGGCAGGCCATGGCCGAACACCTGCTCACAGGGCTTCGGATGATCGGAGGGGTTTCGCTGTTGCGGTTCGAGCGGCGATTCGGGATGAGGCCCGAGGGTACTTTTCAAGACGTTGCTGACTGGCTCTCGGAGGGTCTGCTGGTCGAAGACGACCAACGCCTGCGCTTTGGGCGGCAGGGGCTGCTGCTGGCTAACGAACTCTTCGTTCGACTGGTGTAACAGCGCCCCTCCCTTCAGGCTCATTTCCGTAACGCTGCAGCCACCCGTCCTTGGCTAGAGTGGAACACCCGCCCATGCGCCGCTTGGAGTACTTTAACGTACGGGTTGAAAAGGTCCGTTCCAGTCCTCATAATGAACGCGGTGCACGGCCAGGAAAGGTGGGATGATCTGATGAGCACGGTTCTCGATGAGGTGACGAGCGAAACGATCAATGCGGCGCACGTACGGCAGCGTGTCGAAGACTGGGAAGGGCGTCTGCAAGGCCTCTACGCCGCGATCGGCGACTGGTTGCCCGATGGATGGAAAGCCCGCCAAGGTGCGCCGATCATGATGCATGAGGAGTTGATGCGCAAGTACGGCATCGCGGCAAAGCGTATACCGACGCTCGAACTCCTCCGCCGGTCGGGCGAAATTGTCAAGATTGAACCACGCGCACTGTGGATCATCGGCGCCAACGGCCGGGTCGATCTGAAGCGTGATGGTCATCGCTACCTCATCGTCGATATGGCTGAAAACTTTGAGCAGCCAAACTGGCAGGTCTCCCATGCCGAGCGGCGGTGCGACCGGGAAACGGTTACGCGTGAATGGTTGGGGCGCGTCCTTCAGTGAAAGACATCCAAGCCATTGCAGCCCTGTACGAACAGGCTGACAACTATCTCGAAACCTTGCGTGACACGGAGGAAACAGCCGGAGGGGACGCCGAACGGGACCGTGTCACCCACAAGCAGCACATCGTCCTATGGGCGGTCCGGGTCATCGGCAAATAGCCCCACAGGCTTGCATACTAACCCATTGGGGTATATCTGAAACCTCGACGCTCGTGCGGAAGGTCAGCAAGCTCTCCGGCGAGAGCGAAAGACGTAGGGTATCCGTTCCCAAGGCCCACACGGAAGAACGCTCAGTGAGTACGTTTGGTGACGACCTGATCCAAGCCCTCAACGAAGCACTCGCACATGCAAGGGGCGAAGGTCCCACGATGCCGCATACTCCTGTCACACCACGCGAAGTCCGCAAGCAGGCGAAGCTGACTCAGGCTCAGATGGCACCACTTATGGGCATGAGCCTTTCCGGCTACCGGAAATGGGAGCAGGGAACCCGACGGGTCAGCGGCCCGGCGGCCGCTCTGTTGCAGTTGATCAAAAAGGAGCCGGAGGCGGTAAGGCGTGCATTGCTGGCATCGTCAAGAGACGACCGCTGACACCATCCCCCCAAAGCAACAGGCCCCGGTGGTCCCCAAAAATGGCGAGCTAGCGCTCGCTCCATTGAGGTCATCATGGCTGGCAAATCAGCGATTGAGTGGACCGACGCAACCTGGAACCCCGTGACCGGGTGCACCAAGATCACGCGCGGCTGCGACAACTGCTATGCGGAACGCTTTGCGGAGCGATGGCGAGGCATGGCTGGACACCCTTCCAGGGTTGCCTCGCCGCCGCTCGCATCCGGACCGACAAGGGAGAACTCTCGCAGGTTGGTTACCAGCACCAGCCGGTACCGTCCCCAATAGCGGGAGACTTGGTCACGCACGCCGGGCGCATCCATGTCCTCGTCGGACGGCTTGACTTCCACAACCCCACGCTCGGGCGCCTGGCCCTCGCGAGGCCGGCCCTTCTGTACCTGTTTCGGCGTGAACAGACCGAAGTCGGGGTGTCCTGCCCCCTGGTCGGCCAACTCGCCGACACAGAACACCTTGGGCTTGAGGTTGGAGCCGACCGCGTTGAGCAGGTTGACGAGCGGCCCGTAGGCCGATCTCTCGCCGGTCGCACCGCCGGAAGCGCGCACCCTCCGCAGATCGTCCAAGTCCGCCTCGACCGCCGCCACCATGTTCTTTGTTCCTGCCATCACCACCCAGTGATATCCGTCAATCGTCGACAAACTGGCGGACTCACGCCACCTGTTGCGGGCTCGACGCAAACGAGACGTCGAGTCTAACCTGACCGTACCGGACCCGCGGGATCAACCTGCCTCGCTGTCCCTCCTTCAATTCCACGAGACCGTACCGCGACATCGTCTTCAGGGTACGCGACAGGTTGGACTTGTTTCGCCCCGCGAGTGTCGCCAACTCGGTCAATGAATCCGGCTTCTCCTGGGCAATCAATGCCAAGAGCTCCCGATTGCGTTGGGAGAGTACCTTCGCGAAGCTTTCGACCGACGTGAACCACACCTTGGGCTCGCTTTTGGCAGGCTTGTACTCACCACGAGCGATCGCCATTGTGCGCGATTTCATCTGATCGTATCCGGCAATGCCGACCTTCAGTGTCTTCATGGGATCGATCCTCTTTCCTTCAGAACCCTTCCCACCAAAGTTGTCAGTTTATGATAACTAGCGGAAGCGTGCTTGAGCATGATTGATCTGAGCGATAGCCTACCTTTTGGTAACACCGTCAGGGGCCACAGAGTTACGTCGATGCGAACTTTCACTGCCGTTGTGGAACGCTGTCCGGATACACGCCTTTACGTTGGCTACGTCCCGGGGTTTCCGGGGGCACACAGCCAGGGCGAGACTCTCGAGGAGGTCATTGCCATGCTCCTGGATGACGGGGAGCCGACGCTGGAGGGGGAGTACGTGGGTACGCAGACCGTGGTGGTGACGTGATTCCGTGGCGGCCATTCCCGTCCTCAAACCACGAGAAGTCATCGCCATCCTAGCCGCGCTCGGGTTTCACGAGGTCCGGTAGCGCGGGTCACACAAGCAGTTCCGCCACGCCGACGGTCGCGGGACTACCGTGCCCATGCACGGCGGCCGCGACATCTCTCCGATCCTGCTACGTCGAATTGCCCGCGATATCGGTTTGACCGCCGAAGAGTTCGTCGAGCAACGCCCTTAATTCCGGGCGGAAATTCCTGACGAACCCGTCAGGTCCCCATCTCCCACGAAGACAGGTACTTCTTCTGCTCGCGGGTGAGCTTGTCCATGCGGATGCCCATGGTTTCGAGCTTGATACCGGCGACCCATTCCTCGAGGGACTGGGGGACGTCGTAGACCTGGGGGGAGAGCTCGTCACGGTTCTGGACGGCCCACTCGGAGGCGAGGGCCTGGGTGGCGAAGCTCATGTCCATGACCGAGGCCGGGTGGCCTTCGGCGGCGGCGAGGTTGACGAGGCGGCCTTCGCCGAGGAGGAACAGGCGCCTGCCGCCGGGCAGGGTGTAGCAGTCGACGTGGTTGCGCACGTTCTTCTCGCGCTTGGTCGACATGGCGGTGAGGGCCTTGAGGTCGATCTCGATGTCGAAGTGGCCGGAGTTGCAGATGATGGCGCCGTCCTTCATGACCTTCAGGTGGTCCTTGCCGATGACGTGCATGTCGCCGGTCAAGGTGATGAAGAGATCGCCGACCTTGGCGGCTTCCTTCATCGGCATGACGTCGAAACCGTCCATGGAGGCTTCCAGGGCGCGCACCGGGTCCACCTCGGTGACCACCACCTTGGCGCCCATGCCGCGGGCGCGCGAGGCCACGCCCCGGCCGCACCAGCCGTAGCCCGCCACCACCACCCGCTTGCCCGCCAGCAGCACGTCGGTAGCGCGGATGATGCCGTCGATGGTGGACTGGCCGGTGCCGTAGCGGTTGTCGAACAGGTGCTTGGTGGCGGCGTCGTTGACCGCGATGATGGGGATCTTGAGGGCCTTGTCGGCCTCCAACGCCCGCAGCCGGATGACGCCGGTAGTGGTCTCTTCCATGGAGGCCATCATGCCGCCGGCCAAGTGGGAGTATTCCTGGTGCAGCATGGACACGAGGTCGGCGCCGTCGTCCATGGTGATGACCGGCCGGTGGTCCAGAGCCGACCGCAGGTGGCTGTAATAGGTCTTGTGGTCCTCGCCGCGCACCGCGAACACCGACACCCCTTCCTTCTTCACCAGCGCCGCGGCCACATCGTCCTGGGTGGACAGCGGGTTGGACGCGCACAGCACCACGTCCGCGCCCCCGGCCTTGAGGGCGCGAACCAGGTTGGCGGTCTCCGCGGTCACGTGCAGGCAGGCGGAGAACCGCAGGCCCTTGAGCGGCTTCTCCTTCTGGAAGCGGGCGCGTACGCTCCGCAGGACCGGCATTTCCTGGTCCGCCCACAGGACGCGCTTCCAGCCGTCACCGGCCAATCCGGGGTCTGCGATGTCGAATTTCGATTTTGTCGATTTTGTCGATTTTGTCATATTCCTCTCCGTCTCCGCCGGCCCTCCTGCTCCGGAGGTCCCCTCACCCCGACCCTCTCCCGGAGGGAGAGGGTGTCAGATGGCGAGTCGGACGGACTGTTAGCCCTTGATGGCGCCGCTCAGGCCGCTTGCCCGATCGGTCTTCTCCCAGGTGAAGTACGGGCCCTCCGGCTTGCGGCCGAAATGGCCGTAGGCGGCGGATTTCTGGTAGATGGGCGCCCGCAGGGTCAGGGCGTCGATGATTCCCTTGGGGGTCAGCTCGAAGTGCTCGCGCACGAGCTTGACGATCTCGGGGTCCGGCACCACGCCGGTGCCGAAGGTATCGACCGCGATGGACACCGGCTCGGCGACGCCGATGACGTAGGCGAGCTGGATCTCGCAACGCCGCGCCAGCTTGGCCGCGACGACGTTCTTGGCGACGTAGCGGGCCACGTAGGCCGCGCTGCGATCCACCTTGGAGGGGTCCTTGCCCGAGAACGCGCCGCCGCCGTGACGTCCCATGCCGCCGTAGGTGTCGACGATGATCTTGCGCCCGGTGAGGCCGGCGTCGGCCTGGGGGCCGCCGATCTCGAAGCTGCCGGTGGGATTGACCAGAAACTCGGTGTCGCTGTCGAGGTACTGGCCCGGCACCACCGCGCGGACGACGTTGTCGATGATGGTCTCCCGGAGCTTCTCGTAAGGCACCTCCGGGGTGTGCTGGGTGGACACCACCACGTTGGTGACCCGATGCGGCCGGCCGTCCCGGTACTCGACGCTGACCTGGGACTTGGAATCCGGCCGCAGAAACGGCGCCTCGCCCGACTTCCGGATCTTCGCCAGGTACTCCACCAGCTCGTGGGCGAGGTGGATCGGCAGCGGCATCAGCTCCTCGGTCTCGTCGCAGGCATAGCCGAACATCATCCCCTGGTCGCCCGCGCCCTGCTCCTTGAACAGGCCCTCGCCCTCGGTGACCCCCTGGGAGATGTTGGGCGACTGGCTCACCAGCCGCACGAGCACCTCGCAGGTCTTGCCGTCGAAACCCTTTGCCGGGTCGTCGTAGCCGATGTCGAGCGCCACCCGGCGCGCGACGCTTTCGTAGTCCACCTTGCCCTTGCTGGTGATCTCTCCCGCAATGACGATGAGGTCGTTCTTGACCAGGGTCTCGCACGCCACCCGGCTGTTGGGGTCCTGCGAGATATGGGCGTCAAGCACCGCATCCGATACCTGGTCGCACATCTTGTCGGGATGCCCCTCCGACACCGACTCCGAAGTGAAAACAAAGTCCTTGTTCGTCATGGATGATTCCTGTTCGATCCTTCCTGGCCCTCACCCGGCCTTCGACCACCCTCTGCCAGAGGGCGAGGGGTTGTGTTCGACTACTCGGACGGACTCCTAGTCGCTCTCGCGAAACTTGTCCTCGATGAGCTCTTCGATGGCGAGCATCGCCTCCTGGGCGTCCTCCCCCTTGGTCTCGACGCGGATCTTGCTGCCCTTGGCGGCGCCGAGCGTCAGGACCCCCATGATGCTGCGCGCATTGACGACGTTGTCGTCCTTGGAGATCTTCACCTCCGAGGAGAACTGGTTCACGGTCTGGACCAGCAACGCGGAGGCGCGGGCGTGCATCCCGAGGCGGTTCTTTATCTCGAGTCTCTTCCTAACGCGGTGCATCGATCATCTGTCAATGTCCCGGTGCCTCAACTGGATCCGCCACGGTGTCCCCTCGAGCCGCCGCGCGATTTCGGCGGCCAGCACCACCGACCTGTGCTTGCCGCCGGTACAACCGAAAGCCAGGGTCAGGTTGCTCTTGCCTTCACGTTCGTAGTTGGGCAGCGTGAAGTCGAGCAGCGCGTTCATGCGCTCCACGAACGCCTGCGTCTCCGCGCGGCTGAGCACGAAATCCCGCACTTCCGGCGCCAATCCACTCTTGGATTCCAACCCACTAACAAAAAATGGATTGGGAAGGAACCGCACGTCCATGACCATGTCCGCCTCCGCGGGAATTCCGTACCGGTACCCGAACGACAGGAGGAAGATCGACATCTGTCGCTTGCCGAGCGCCTGGACGCAGGAATCCTCGATGACCTTCCTGAGGTCGTGAACGTTCAGGTGGGTGGTGTCGATGACCCGGTCGGCGGAATCCCGCATCCCCGTGAGCGCCGCCCGCTCATGGGCGATGCCCTCCTGGACCGGACCGCCGCCCTGGAGCGGATGCGGCCGCCGCGATTCATTGAACCGGCGCAGCAGAAGCTCGTCGCTGGCTTCCAGAAAGACCACCTCCACGTGGTGGCCGGCGCGGCGGGTCTCCGCCAGCACTTCGTCCCAGCCTTCGATGAACTGCGCGCCGCGGAGGTCGATTCCGAAAGCGACCCGCCGGATGCCTTCCCGGTAGCCCTGGCAGAGATCGATGAACCTCGGGATCAGCAGCACCGGCAGGTTGTCGATGCAGAAGAAGCTGTTGTCCTCGAGGACCCGCATGGCGGCGTTCTTTCCGGAACCCGACATGCCGGTGATGACGACGATGTCAAGCAGGCCGGCCATGTGCTTCGCAGGGACTCATCATGACCCACCGGCAGGCGTGAAGGTCAGAGGTCCCTTTCCTTCTGCTCGATGAGGCTCACCACCTCCTCGGGAGTCTGGACCGTCATAAGGCGTTCCCTGAGGGCGGGGTCCTTCACCAGGCGCGACACCCGCGCCAGCGCGCTCAGATGCTCGGAGGTCGAGCCCTCGGGGGCCACCAGCAGAAAGAAGAGATGCGTGGGGGTGCCGTCCTGGGCGTCGAAGTCGACGCCTTCGCGGCTGCGGGCGAAGGCGATGAAGACCCGTTTCAGGCCGGGAAGCTTGCCGTGCGGGATAGCCACTCCTTCCCCGATGGCGGTGCTGCATATCCTCTCGCGGGCGCGAACCACCTCGAGCAACCGTTGCGAGTCCTCGAATCCGTAGTGACTCGACACCCGCGTCACGATCTCTTCGAGCACGGCAGACTTCTCCCGGGCCTTGAGACTCGGGATGACCGCCTCAGGATCCAGAACGTCGGTGATTCGCAACCTCTACCCCCTTTGTCCGCGTGCCCCGTCAATCCGGGGCGATCCAGGAATTCGCGAACGGTCGCCGGCGCCGGGAGGACGGCAGGATTCCAAGCTGCTCCCGGTACTTCGCCACCGTGCGGCGCGCGATGTCGATCCCGAGCTTCTGCAACGCGCCGGCGATCTGCTGGTCACTCAACGGGTTCCCGGAGTCCTCGGACTCCACCAGCCCCCGGATCTTGTCCCGGACCGATTCCGAGGATACTACGGTGGCGCTGTCATTGCGGGCAATCCCACTCTGGAAGAAAAATTTCAACTCGAAAACGCCCTGGGGCGTGTGGGCATACTTGTTCGAGGTAGCGCGGCTGACCGTGGAAGGATGCATGCCGATCTCCGCCGCCACCTCGCGCAACACCAACGGCTTCAGGCCGGCGATGCCGTGGTCGAGGAACTCCCGCTGGAAGCGGAAGATGCTCTCGCTGACGCGATAGAGAGTCTGTTGACGCCAGTGGATGCTCTTGATCAGCCACGTGGCCGCGCGGACCTTGACCTCCAGGTATTCCCTGGCCTTGCGCACCTCGTCTCCGCGCTCGCCGGCAAGACGCCGCACCAGCGGACTGACACGCAACGGCGGGACGCCGTCGTCGTTCAGGAAAATGGCATAGTCTCCCGCGACCTTCTGGACCACCACATCCGGGATGATGGTGCGGACCGTGTCGTCGTCGAAACCCCGGGCCGGCTTGGGCTCCAGGCAACCGATAAGATGGGCTGCCTCCATCACCTCCCCGAGGCTGACGTTCAGACCCGCCGCTATCCGGTCGTACTGCTTGTACTCCAGCTCGTGCAGGTGGTTCGCCACCATGCCCGCGGCCACGCTCTCCCCCATCCCGGCGTTCCGGAGCTGCACCACCAGACACTCGCGCAGGTCCCGTGCGGCAATCCCCACGGGATCGAAGAACTGGACACAGGCCAGCACCTCCTCCACCGCGTCGGGCGCGGCGTGGGCCAGCTCGCCGATCTCCTCCACCGACGCTTCCAGGTAACCCCGCTCGTCGAGGTTGCCGATGATGCACATGCCGATGCTCTCGCCGGCCTCGTCGAGCCCGGCCATCTGGAGCTGCCACAGCAGGTGTTCCTGAAGCGTCTCCCGGCGCACCACGGTGTTCTCGAGGGAGGGAAAATCGGATTCCTCCCGGACCGCCTCGGTGCTCACCATGTCGTGACGCGAGTTGGAGTGGTTGTCCAGGTAGTCCTGCCAGTCCGCGATCCGGTCGGTGATCATCATCTCGTGAGTGGCTTCGGGCTCACGCACCGTCTCGGCGGCGTCTTCTTCGTCCAGTGCTTCCTCGAGGGCCGGGTTCTCCTGCAGTTCCTCGGAGATCCGTTGCTGCAGGTCGAGATGGGAGAGTTGAAGGAGCTTGATGGCCTGCTGCAACTGGGGCGTCATCACCAGTTGCGGCATGAGTTTCTGGGAGAGCTTGAATTCGAGTGCCATCGGACTAGTGTCCTGTCCGGTTAAATCGCACAATAATTTGCGGGTCTTTTCTGCATTGAATTCAATTTTTCTGCTTATTTATCAATATGTTAATGAATTTCCCATTCACTCCGTAATCGGTATGCAACCTCATTCGATCAAGATCCAGTCTTGGCAAGCGTCTAAAGTCGTAAGCGTTCAGGCATACCGTGGAGATTCGGAGATACGGGAGGACGGAGGTTCGCGAACCCCTGCGACAGCAAGGAGTTCCTTGATCGCGCCAGCCAACGTCACCCTTCGGTTCCGCGATTCCACGGTATGCCCGAACGCTTTCCTAAAGTCGGCCGAGTAGGAGGGGTCGTCACCGAGCCCCTCCTACCCGGCCCTAAAGTCCTAAAGTCGCCCAAAATCACCAAGCGAGCCGTCGACATACTCAAACTCGCGGAGCGCGAGCGGGTTGTCTGGGATGACGATATTGAGCGCTTCGGTGTGCGCGTGCATCCCTCGGGCGCAAAAGCTTACCTTGTAAACTACCGCGCGGGCGACGGCGGGCGCAAGGCGGGGCGGTTGTCTTCCGCAAGAAGCTGAGCCGTGAGAAGGTGCTGGACTTTCTTGCCTCGCAGCCACGATGCACCGTGGCGATGGAAGCGTGCCCGAGCGCCCACTACTGGGGCCGGGAGATCCTGCGGTTGGGCCACGAGGTGAAGTTGGTCCCGCCGATTTACGTGAAGCCGTTCGTGAAGCGCCAGAAGAACGACGCGGCGGACGCGGAGGCGATCTGCGAGGCGACGCAACGCCCGACCATGCGCTTCGTGGTGGTGAGGGATACCCGGCCGGCAGCGGCGCCGGGGGGCGCGACAACTGGCTGAAGCAATGCCTTGTTCGTTATCGAGGGATCGGGCGGGTCTTCCACGGCGATCATCGGCGCGCGTGCCGGGAAGCCTGGGAGAAGGTGTCCGTCCGTCCTTCTCCCAAGACATCTCCTCGACTTGCTCCTTCTCCCTCCGAGGGAAGCCGGCAGTGAGGAAGCCGCTGTTGGACTACCCGCCCGGCTGTCGAGGCGGGCTCGCGTTGCCGCTCCCTACCAGCGAACGGTTCCGCCCAGCATCACCCCGTGCTCGGGCGGCCCGCCGCCGTCCGGCGTCTCCCGGCGCGTGGCGTCGAGACTGAGCTCGAAGCCTGACGCCACCGAGGCGAGCCGCCAACCCATGCGGTACTCCCGCGCCGTGTCCGACACCCCGAACCCGAGGTTCGGCGTCCCGGTGAAGCGCCCGCCCAACACCGCCATGCCGTAGCCCACCTCCGCGTCCAGCCGCCCGGATGGAGCCGCATTGTCGTTTGCAGCCAGCCTCGACGCCTCCGGCATCGCCCACAGCCGCTCCGAGCCGCCCGGGGCCGCGCCCCAGGACGGCGTGAGCGACATCGACAGGCCGCGTCCCGCAGCCCCCGGCACGACCCTCAGCCACCCCGACACGCCCCATTCCCGGTGGCCCTCCCCGGCATGGGCCGCAAGCCCGTGCACCCGGAGCGCCACGTCAAGGCCCCGCGACGGGTCCGCCCAGCCCACTCCGGCGCCAACCTCCATGCCCGTGCCGCTGCCCCCCTCGCCCCCGTCGTGACGCACCCCGAGCTCCACCGAAGGCGTCAGCGTCCCGCCGCCACCGAGCGTGAACGCCCGCGACCCGTCCAGCACCGCCCGAAGCCGGCTCGCATCCGCCCGCGCCGCCGCCAGGTTCCCCACCCCGGGCACGGACACCCGCTCCGACTCCGTGCGCACCCAGTACGCGTCCGCCTTGAGCGCCAGCGAGAACCCGCCCGCCCCGGCGGCCGTCACCACCTCGCCCCGCACCCCGGCCGCCGCAAGCGCCATCGACAGGTCCGCGCCGTGGCGCGCAGCCGCGTCGCCGTCGAGGTCCAGCGTCAGCCGTCCCGACCCCGTCCCCGCCAAGCTCCAGGCCGACACCCGCTCCGAGAACTCGAAGCGCGCATAGGGAAGCACCGTCGTGACGGAACTCCCCATCGCGTAGCTCCGGCCCGAGCCCTGCGCGGTGCCCTTGCCCAGGCTGTGGGTCATCGCCAGCCCGGTCAGCAGCCGGCCCCGCTCGTAGTCCATGCCCGCCGCCCCGGTGGCCGCCTCCCCGCTCAGCGAAAGCCCCGGACCCGCGCTCGTGAACCGCGACACCGACGCCCCCGACCCCCAGCCCGTGAACCGCGAGCCCCCGCCGCCAAGCACCGCGCGGAACGAAGTGCCCATCAAGAGCTCGCGCCCGGTCACCGGCCGCCCGCGCCGCTCATGCAGGCCGTCCGCCGGGGCCTGAGCGCCGTAGCGGCGCGCGAACCCCGTCAGCGCCTCCGCCAGCGCCCGGCCCCCGAGCGACAGGCGCTGGCCGCCCACCGTCAGGTGCGAGCCCGCGCTCCGCGGCGTCTCCAGCCGCGCCGTCACCGCCGCGACCGCGTCCGCCGCCGCCGCGCGCCCGAACCGCGCGAGCCACGCCCGCGGCAGCGGGTCCTCGTTCGCAATCACCCCCTTCGCCTCGCGGTGGATGCCCCGCAGATACGCCCCCTGCGGGTTCGACAGCCGGAGCACGAACGTCTCCTTCCCCTCGTCGATGGCGTCGTCGAGGACCGCCACGCTCACCGTCTTCGCGTAAGCGTTGCCGCTGGGGCACGTTGACTTTCAGCGAGAGTCGGGGGTGAAGGCCCAGGGGAGGAGCTCGTCGATGCGTGAGGCGCGATGCCCCGAGGCGATGGCCTTGAGGGTAGCCTTGAGATAGGCGTAGGGTTCGACCCCGTTCAACTTGGCGGTCTCGACCAGCGAGGCGATGCGGCCCCAGGCGGCGGCGCCTTCGTCGTGGCCGGCGAACAGGGCGTTCTTGCGGTTCAGGGCCAGCGGGCGGATGAGGTTCTCCACGCAGTTGGTGTCCATCTCGACGCGCCCGTCTTCGAGGAACACCAGCAGGCCGTCCCAGTGCCGGGCGATGTAGGCCAGCGCCTCGCCCAGGCGGGACTTGGCCGAGAGCCGCGCGCGTTGTTCCGTAAGCCACGCGCCGAACTCCTCGACCAGGGGCGCGGTCCGGCTCCGGCGTTCGGCAAGGCGGTGTTCGGCCGAGGCGCCGCGGATCCCGTCCTCGATGGCGTAGAACTCCGCGATCCGCCGCAGCCCCTCGGCCGCGATCCCGGAGCGGTCGCTGTCGAAGACATCGTGGACCTTCCGCCTGGAATGCCCCCAACAGTACGCCAGGCGCACCTGCCAGTCCGGGCCCGCAAGCCGGTTGTAGCCGGCATAGCCGTCCACCTGCAGGATGCCCTTGAACCCCTTGAGGAAGGTCTCCGCGTGCTCGCCGCCGCGCCCCGGGGCGTAGAAGTACACCACCCCGGGCGGGTCCGGGCCGCCCCAGCTTCGGTCGTCGCGGGCCAGCGCCCACAGCCACCCCGTCTTGGTCCTGCCCCGGCCGGGGTCGAGGACCGGAGCCCGGGTCTCGTCCATGAACAGCTTCCCCGACCCCTTCAGGTGCGAGGCCAGCCGGTCCACCACCGGCTTGAGGTGGAACGCCGCCGCGCCCACCCACCCGGCCAGCGTCGAGCGGTGCAGATCGACCCCCGAGCGGGCGTAGATCCGGGACTGGCGGTAGAGCGGAGAGTGGTCGGCGTACTTCGACACCAGCACGTGGGCGATGGCCCCTTCGGTCGGCAGCGCGCCCTCGATCAGGTGCGCCGGCGCCTCGGCCTGGGTGACCCCTTCCTGGCACACCCGGCAAGCGTACTTGGGCCGCACCGTGACGATCACCTGGAGTTGCGCCGGCACGATGTCCAGCCGCTCGGTGCGGTCCTCGCCTATGCGGGTCATCTCGCCGCAGCCGCATGGACACTGCGTGCTCTCGGGCTCGATCACCTCCTCTGACCGGGGCAGATGAGCGGGCAGATGGCCGATGTTGCGCTCGGGAGCCGAACGCTTCCGGCGAGGCGTCCCCCTGGCCGGCGCCGGCGCGGATTCCTTCGCCTCGGCCACGGCCGCTTCGAGGTCCTCGAACGCCAGTTGCAACTGGTCGGGATGGAGCTTTTCGGACTTCTTGCCGTACACCGCCCGGTTGAGCTCCCGCACCAGGTGCTCGAGGCGGCGGTTCACGTCTTCAAGATGATGGTTCAGGTCTTCGAGATGGTGGTTGCGGTCGGAGAGGGAAGCGTTCTCGGTGCGAAGCGCCTCCATGGCCGCCTGCTGTCCCTCGAACAGCGCCCGCAAGGACGGCGCGAGGGATGAGAGACCGGCCTTGCCGAGGTTGACCTCCATGACAAGAATAGTATCACAAAATCAGGCACTTAGCAACAAAAAACGCCTCCGCTCACCCCGCCGCCGTACGCGGCCGCCGCACCCGCGGCGCCCACGCCCGACGCCAGTCCAGCCCTTCGAACAACGCCTCGAACTGCGCCCCCGTAAGCCGCATCACCCCGTCCCGCACCCCGGGCCACGCAAACCGCCCCTGCTCCAGACGCTTCGACGCCAACACCAGCCCCGTCCCGTCCCACCACAGCACCTTCACCCGGTCCAGCCGCCGCGGCCGGAACACCACCGCCACCCCGCTGTACGGGTCCAGTCCCAGCTCCTGCTCCACCACCGCCGCCAACCCGTCATGGCCCTTGCGGAAGTCCACAGGCCTCGTCGCCACCACCACCCGCGTCCCCGACCCCGGAGCTGTCATCGCAGACCCCGCAGCGCCGAGGCTATCTCGGCGATCCGCACCGCGCCGATGGCTCCCTCAAGCCGTACCGTCACTCCCCGCGCCTCGATCGACACCGAACCCACCGCCGTTGTCTCCTCCACCACCTCCAACTCGGCGAAGGCAGGAACGCTCCCGGGCGCCGCCACCCCAGCCTTGCCCCCTGCCTGGCTCCGCTCCGCCCCAGCCTCAGCCAGGCTTCCCGCCGCCCCCGAACCCGGCGGCGTCAGCCTGCCCCGCTGTGCCAGCTTTCGCCATGCGCTCACCTGACTGACCGACAACCCGTGGCGTTGCGCCACTTCCCCCACCTTCACTCCAGGCCAGCAACACTCCCGGACCACCTGCGCCTTCTCCTCGTCCGTCCATCTCCGATCCCCAGCCGTCGCCGGCGGCCGGACAACCTCCGTATCCCCGCCCGCCGCCGCCTCCCGGTCCAGCTCCTCCTCGACACCCCGTTCGACATCATCCATTGCCTTGCCCTCCTTCCTCTGGTTGGAGGGCCAGCCTACCCCCTCATACTCGGGGTTAGGAAGATGGGGTGTTCGTTACGCTTACGTCTTCGCCGTCTCGCCCGCCGCGAAGGTCAGGGTGCCGCTGGCGGCCGTGTAGTCCTCGCCCGCCGTGGCCGTGCCGTCCTTCGTGGCGTAGTCCACCGAGACCGCGTGCGCCGCCGCGCGGTTCAGCGTCACCGCGAAGTCCAGCGATGCGTCCTTGCCCTCCTTCCCCCGGGCGTTCCCGACCCGGATGCGCACCGGGCCGCCGACCTGCGCGCCCGGCGCGTTCGCGAGCGCCCGCCCGCCGGACGCGCACACCGCGCCCTCGTCCGTGCAGCCCGCCGGCGGCGCCAGCGCCACCGTCACGTCGTGCCACGCATCGGGCCTCACCTTCACCCGCCACAGGCCCGCCTCGACGCGCTCCACCTTCCTCGCCTGGCCGGCGCGCACCCGGAACGACGCCGGGACCGGCGCCACCGCGCCCTCGCCCAGCGCCTCGCTGAAGCGCACGCTCAGCCAGAACGCCGCCTTGCCGTCATGCTCGGCCGGCACCCCCTCGAACGCCGCCGTCAGCGGCGGCCCCGCGCGCGCCACCGTCACCGCGTAGGTCCTCACCGTCCCGTCGGCGGCGGTGACCTCGACCGCGAGCGCGTTGTCGCCCACCGCGAGCGCGATCGCTCCGCTCGCCGCGCCGCCCGCCACCGCGGACAGACTCGTCCCCTTGCCGACCTTCACCGCCGCGCCCGCGTCGTTCGCCGTCGGCGTCAGCCTGGCGTGGGTCGCGCCGTACGGCACCCGCGCGGTGTAGCTCATGGTCGCCGGCGAGAACGCCGGGCTCAGCGCGAGCGTCCCGTCGAACGATGCGCCGTCCCCGCTCGTGCTCCGGTCAGCGCGCGCAGGCTCGCGTCCGAGGACGCCTGCTGCTGCTGCGCCCCGTCGTCGGTGATCCTGACCTCCACCGAGGACGCCGCGCCCGCGGCCAGGCCCGAAGGCAGGCTGCCCAGCGCCACCGTGAACGTCTCGTCGTCCCCGTCGGCGTCGTCGCTCGTCGCGATCGTGCCCGATGCCGACGTGAAGCCGGCCGGCACCGTGACCGACGCCAGCGTCCCGTGGTCCCCGTCCTCCGACGTGCCCCGGGTCACGGTGAGCGGAATCGTCACGTCCGCCGCCAGCGCCTTCGCCAGCACCGCCGTCACCGTGACCGGCGACCCTTCCGCCACCGGGTTCGGGGCGGCCGACAGCGACACCGCGACCGCGGCCGGCGCCCCGGTCACGTCGATGCGGTAGGTCTTCCGGCCGCTTGAACCGACCGCCATCACCCACAGCTCGGTCGTGCCGCCGTCCGGCGCCAGCGCCAGCGCGACCGCCGTGCCCGAGGGCCGCACCCGCGCCGGGCGCGTGAAGGTCGCCGCGCCCCAGCGCGAGCCCGCGAACACGCTCGCCTCGCCGCCCCAGCGCGGCGCCAGCGTCACGCCCGCCGTCCCCGCCGGCACCGACGCCCGGTAGAACGTCACCCCCGGCGCGAACGCCGGGCTCAGCTCCACCGCCCCCGAACCGGCCGTGAGCGCGAGCCCGCACAGCGGTCCCGCCCCGGCCTCGCAGGCCGGCCGCGCCACCACCCGCGTCTCCGTCTCCTTCGCCGCGTCGCCCCGCACCACCGTCAGGGTGTACTTCCGCACCGCCGGCACCTTCGGCACCGACACCTCGATGACGACCGGGTTCTCGCCCTCCTTGAGCGCCACCTCGACCGCCGGCGTGCCGGCGTCCACCGGCTTCCCGTTCACCTTCGCCGCCGCCGACGCGTACTTCACCGCCGGCTTCACCGTCACCCGCTCCACCGCGAGCGGCACCCGCACCTCGTAGCTGCTGGTCTTCGCCTCGAGCGCCACCTCGCCCTGCGCCACCCGCTGCGCCGGGTCCGGCGACGCCACCGTCAGCGCGCGCAGGCCCAGGCCCCCCGGCCCCGGCAGCGCCAGGTCCGGCGCGTCCAGCCGCGGCGCGTGCGCGTAGGCATACGCGCCGAGCTCCAGGCGCGGCCCGGCCTCCCACAGCACGCACAGCTCCGCCGTCGCCTCCCGCCCGCCGGGCGGGATCTCCACCGTCGCAAGCCCGGCGAGCGGCGAGGGCAGGGTCCGGGCGGCGGCGGTCCCGCCGCACGCGCCCCACGACGCCGCCCCGATGCCGTTGAGGTGGAGGTGCACCGTCATGCCCGGCGCGCTCGGCCGGTCGAGGCGCGCCGTCACCGTCACCGTGCCGCCCGCCGCCACGGCCTGCGGGTCCGCCTCCACGACGAGCGCCGCCGGCGGGTTCGGCCCCTGCACCCGCACCTTGACGGCCGCCGTCTTCAGCGCCGGATCGAGGGACTCGGCCGTGACCCGGATCGTCCGCCCGGCCGGCATCCCCGCGGTGCAGAGCCGCACCGCCACCTCCCGCTCCCCGGCGAGAATCTGGTCGGCATGCGCCCCGGAGGACCTGCACTCCTGTCCCATCCCCGCCGCGCCGCCGTCGCCCGAGATGCGGAACACCACGCCCATGCGCTTCGCCGCGGGCCTGCTCAGCCGCGCCGTCAGCACCGCCTCGCCGCCCGGAGTCAGCCCGCCGGGCTTCGCGTCCAGCGCCAGCCTCAGCGGCGCCGGGGCCGTGGTCGGGCAGGACGAGCCGCCGCCCACGATGCTCAGGAACACCGTGTCGCCGGCGGTCCAGCCCAGATCGGCGGTGGGCCAGCTGTAAAAATTGATGCCTGGAATGTAGTCGGCGGACGAGAACGCAAGGGCCTTCGTGCCGACACAGAACTTGTAGCCGGCCACCACAGTGCTCACATCGCGGCCGAAGGTCAGCGAAAATTGGCCTTCGGAAGCTTGGCTGCTCATATGTGTTATCTCATAGGTCGTGCCTCCGATCGTGAAGTCGTCGTCCGTCAGAACCAAGGCCGAACTACAAGTGCCGGTCCCGCAGCCAAAGGTCCCGTTGGCGTTCGGCTTCACCGTCAGCGTCGCCGACCAGAGGGTGCCGGTGGGCAGGGGGTCGTCGTCGTCGAGGATGGTCACGCTGGACGGGCCCGAGAAGTTCGCGTAGGGGCCCTGCGGGCCGCCCCGCGCCAGCGACGGGGGCAGCCGGCCCAGCGACACCGTGAACGTCTCGTCGTCGGCGTCGTCGTCCTGGCGGGTCGTGATCGTCATCTCTGCAACGGACTTGTGGGCCGGGACGGCGATGGTCGCGGGCGTGATCAGCGTGTAGTCGCCCGGCTCCGCGGTGACGTTGGTCACCGTGACCGGGATCGTCACGGCGGTCGGCGTCCGCTTGGACAGCAGCGCCCGCACCTTCACCGTCCCGCCCTCCACCACCTCGGCCGGAACGGCAACGAGGTACACCAGGGGGGCGTCGGGGTCCGTGTCGTCGTCTTGTATGGCCACCGTCACCGAGGTCCGGCTGTTCGCCGCCCTCACCGTGGCCGGCAGCGGGCCCAGGGACACCGTGAACGTCTCGTCGTCGTAGTCGTCGTCCTCCGCCGTCGCCACCGTCGCCGTGCCCGAGGACTGCCCGTTCGCGATGGTGATGGACGCGGGCGAAAGCGTCCCGTAGTCGCCGCTCTCGGCGGTGCCCGCGCTCAGCAGCACCGGGACGGTCACGCTGTCGGTCAGCCGCCACTTGTACGGCAGCGTCGCCGTCACCGTCACCGGCTCGCCCTCCTCCACCGGGTTCGGAGAGGCCGACAGGGTGACCGTCGGAAGCGTGGCGGCCTTGTCGTCGTCGGAGATGACCACGGTCACCGAGCTCGGCTCGCCCGCCGTCACCTCCGCGGGCAGCGTCCCCAGCGATACCGTGAAGCTCTCGTCGTCGGCGTCGGCGTCCTGCGCCGCGGTCAAGAGTGCATAGGCGTCTGTGAAGCCGGCAGGTATGGTGATGGACGCCAGCGTCCCGTAGTCGCCGGGCTCCGCCGTGACCGCGGTCAGAGTCAGCGGGATCGTCACGGCGCTCGCCAGCGGCTTGGATAGCGTCGCCGCCACCGACACTGCCTGCCCCTCCCTCACCGGGTTCGGATTTATCGACAGCGAGACCGTCGGGGCCGTCGTCGGGGCCTCCACGCTGCGGTCCCGGATGGTCACCCTCACGGAAGTCAGGCGGCCCGCCCGCACCGACGACGGCAGCGACGCGCCCAGGGACACCGTGAAGGTCTCGTCGTCGAGGTCGTCGTCCCGCACCGTCGTGATGGTCCCCGAGGCGGAAGTCGAGCCGGCAGGTATGGTGATGGACGCCAGCGTCCCGTAGTCGCCGCGCTCGGCGGTACCCGGAGTCAGCGTGATCGGAATTGTCACGGCGCTGGACAGTGGATTCTGGATATCCACCGTTACCGTTACCGGACTGCCCTCGTTTACCGTACGTATCCCCTCCACCCCAACGTCAACCTTGGGCTTGCCGCTGTCGCCCGCCCCCTCCCGGAACACCGTGACGGCGTAGGTCTTCTTCGTCCTGCCGTCCCCGGCCGTGACCTCGACCGTGAACGCGTTCGACCCGGTGTTGGGCCTCAAGGGACGGCTGTCCCCGCCGCTGGACACCGGCCACAGGGTCCCCCCCTTGGGGCCCACCTTCACCGTCGCGTCCGAGTCGTTCACCGTCGGCGTCAGCCGCACGTTGGTGATGTCGTTCGCCACCGAGGCGGTGTAGGCCGTCGTGGCCGCCGAGAACGACGGGCTCAGCGCCAGCGACGTGGATGCGACCGTCGGGCTCGTCGCCTGCTTCGCCGCCAGGCCGCTCAGGTCTGCGTCGTAGGACTGGGTGCAGGACGTCCCGATCCTGATCAGGACCCTGTCGCCCACCGCCCATTTCTGGTTGGCGGCGCTCGCGCCCCAGATGGCCCAGTTGCCGCCCTGGGCGTGGCCGGCGGACGAGAACGCCAGCGCCGTGGCGCCGATGCACAGCTTGTAGCCGTCCAGCGCGGTCTGCACGTCGCGGTCGAAACCCACCCACAGCGAGCCCTGCGTCTTGTGGGACAGCAGCTGGGTTATCGACCAGGTCGTGCTTCCGACCGTGAAGTCGTCATCCGTCAGAACCGAGGCCGAGCTGCACTCGGCGCCCGACTTGGTGTTGTCGCAGCCGGCGAAGTTCGCGTTCTTGTCCGCAACGGTGAGCGTACCGGACCAGACGGTGGTCTGCGCCTCGGCGGGCGCGGCGTCGGACAGCCCGAGCGCGCCGAGCAGCAGCGCGAGGACGGGGAGGAGACGGAAAAGGCGGGCGCGGACGCGCCCGGAGCGCGGGTCAGGCTTGCGCCTGGAACCTAGCCGGGAATGCGGGACGCAGTTCGGGCCGCTGGGCCGCTGGGCCGCTGGGCCGCTGGGCCGCTGGGCCGCTGGGCCGCTGGGCCGCTGGGCCGCTGGGCCGCTGGGCCGCTGGGCCGCTGGGCCGCTGGGCCGCTGGGCCGCTGGGCCGCTGGGCGATTATGAGACAGTGCCGTAAATGTCAAGGGCATTTCGAACCTCCCGTCTTTGTCCGCCGCCGGCGGGCGCGCCGGAGCGCAGTCCCGCGCGTTGGTGGCGACGCCGAAGTCAAGAATGCCATAACACACTCGTGTGTCATTCGTGTGCCTTTATCGGCATCTCCCGGTGTTACTTTCGTGCCCGAAGTGATAAAATGACAAAAAGTCCTTCAGACACCGGTTCCGGCGCCGCCGAACGTCCTGATCCGCGCGCGGCGCCCGGACCGGCGGGAGGGTGAGCCGTTGACGACACTCAAGGAAGCGAAGAAGGAGATCGAGGCGCTGCGGGAGCGGGTCTCGACGCTGAGCGCGGCGATCCTGCGCATCAGCGCGAGCCTGGACATGGGCACGGTGCTCCAGGAGGCCGCGGACAGCGCCCGGGCGCTCACCGGGGCGCGCTACGGCGTGATCGTGACCGTGGACGAGGCCGGGGACCCCAAGGACTGCGTCACTTCCGGGCTCGGGGAGGACGAGGCGCGGGGGCTGTTGGAACTGCCCTACGGACTGCGGCTGTTCGAGCACCTGCGGGACCTTGCGGGGCCCTTGCGTCTGGACGATCTCCCCGGCTATGTCCGCTCGCTGGGGCACGGTCCGGATCTGCCGGCATCGAAGACCCTGCAGGTGACGCCGATGCGGCACCGGGGGGAGCATGTGGGTCACTTCTTCCTGGGCGAGAAGGAAGGCGGGCCGGGGTTCACGGGGGAGGACGAGGAGGTGCTGGTGCTGTTCGCCTCGCAGGCCGCGGCGGCCATCGGCAACGCGCGCGCGCACGGGGCCGAGCGTCAGGCGCGGGCGGACCTGGAAGCGCTGGTGGAGACGACGCCGGTGGGGGTGGTGGTGTTCGACGGCCGGAGCGGGCTTCCGGTGTCGTTCAACCGCGAGGCGCGGCGCATCGTGGACGGCCTGTGCGGGCCGGGACAGGGACCGGAGGAGTTGCTCGGGGTGATGACCTGCCGGCGCGCGGACGGGCGCGAGGTGTCGCTTGCGGAGTTCCCGCTGGCGGGGCAGTTCAGCCGGGCGGAGACGGTGCGGGCCGAGGAGGTGTCGCTGGTGCTGCCGGACGGGCGCGCGGTGGAGACGCTGGTGAACGCCACGCCGATCCACGGCGAGGACGGCGCGGTGGCGTCGGTGGTGGTGGCCCTGCAGGACCTGGCGCCCTTGAAGGAGTTGGAGCGGCTTCGGGCGGAGTTCCTGGGCATGGTGAGCCACGAGTTGCGGGCGCCGCTGACCTCGATCAAGGGCTCGGCCGCGACCGTGCTGCGGGCGCCGCGGGTGCTGGACCGGGCCGAGGTGCGCCAGTTCTTCCGGATCATCGACTCGCAGGCCGACCACATGGACGGGCTCATAAGCGACCTTCTGGACGCCGGGCGGATCGAGGCGGGCATGCTGTCGGTGGACCCCGAACCCTCGGAGGTGGCGGCCCTGGTGGAGGAGGCCCGGAGCACGTTTTTGAGCGGCGGGGGCCGGCAGGCGGTGCGGATCGACCTTCCGCCCGGCCTCTCCCGTGTGATGGCGGACCGCGGGCGCATCGTGCAGGTGCTGAACAACCTGTTCTCCAACGCCGCCCGGCACTCTCCGGAGTCCTCTTCCATCTTTGTGGACGCGGTGCCCGACGGCGTTCACGTGGCCGTGTCGGTGTCGGACGACGGACGGGGAGTGGCGCCGGAGCGTCTGCCGCAACTGTTCCGGAAGTACGCGGGCGTAGCGGACCGGGAGTCCGGGAGCGCGGGAAGCGGCCTGGGCCTGGCCATCTGCAAGGGTCTGGTGGAGGCCCACGGGGGCCGGATCAGGGCGGAGAGCGGGGGCGAGGGCCGGGGCACCCGGATCACGTTCACGCTGCCGGCCACCGAAGAGGCCGCGGCGCCGGTTCCCGGCAGGGCTCCGGCTCCTTCCGGGGGAGGCCGGGAGGCGGCGCCCGTTCTGGTGGTGGACGACGACCCGCAGATGCTCCGCTACGTCCGCGACGCCCTTTCGGAGGCGGACTACCCGGCGGTGGTGACCGCCGACCCCGGGGAGGTGCCCGGCCTCATCAGGACGAAGAGGCCCCAACTCGTGCTGCTGGACCTGCGGCTGCCGGGGACCGACGGCATCGAGCTCATGAAGAGCGTCCCGGAGCTCGCCGACCTGCCGGTCATCTTCATCTCCGCCTACGGACGGGACGAGACCGTGGCCACGGCGCTCGAGGCCGGCGCCGCGGACTACATCGTCAAGCCCTTCTCGCCCACCGAGCTTCTGGCGCGGGTGCGGGCGGCGCTTCGCGGCCGCGCCGAACCCGAGACCTTCGCGCTCGGCGACCTTGCCATCGACTACGGCCGGCGCCGGGTGACCGTGGCCGGCCGCCCCGTGCCGCTGACCGTCACCGAGTACGAGGTGTTGCGGCTGCTCTCGCTGGGCGCGGGCCGCGTCGTCACCCGCGAGTCCCTGCTGCGGCAAGTGTGGGCGGAACGGCCGCCGGCCGGGTCCGACCCGGTGCGGAGCTTCGTGAAGAAGCTGCGCCGCAAGCTCGGCGACGACGCGGCCCGCCCCGCCTACATCCTCAACGAGCGCGGCCTCGGCTACCGCATGCCCGCACCCGCGGCGCCTCGGGAAACCTCCGCCCCGTAGTCCGCCGCACCCGGGACCGCCGCTTCATGGCGCCGGGTCGCGACCGCATGCCTTCGTGAAGCTGTCCGCGCCGAGCGTCCCCAGATCCGCCCGCGCAGCGCCTCGGCGTCCGTCCAGCTCCGATCCCCGCGGCGGAGTCGATGAACCCGGATCGGGACCAGAGGACGTCCGCGGCACCGGAATCAGTGTTTGAAGTACTTTTTGCGTTTTGTCGCCCTCGGTCACGATAATAACACTGATTCGGACCGATAAAGGCACACCAATGACACACGGGGTATGGTAAGAGCGTATCCTGTCGTCAAGATGACTTCGAGTACACACAACAAGGAGAACATTTCCCTCACCCCGGACGAGATGGAGGTGCTCCGCCACATCGGCGGCCAGGTCCCCGGGCCGCGTCACACCCTCATGCTGATGCCCGACGGCAAGATCACCAAGGCGATGGGCCGGCTGGCCGAGAAGGGATTGGCCGAGTCGACGGGGTTCGTCCAGCGCATCGGCGGGAACGAACTGCTCCGGGTGCGCCTGACCGGAAAGGGCTGGGTGATGTTCAACGGTTTGCGCGACGAGGACCGATGAAGGGAATCAGGGTGTTGAGCCGGGAACGGGAGGGCGGCGCTGTCCGGGGCTTTGCCCGGCAGGGCGGCGCCCTCTACCGCTTCGAGCTTCTGGCCGATGACACGCTTGCGCTGTGGAGGGTTCGGGCCGGCGCGGTCTTGACCGGGCCTGCCAGGGCGCCCGGGACCGCGGCCATGTTGCGAAGGGCATTGCAGGGACCCTGCGAAGTGATTCTATCGGCTCAATGAAAGAGCGGCTGATCTCCCTGTTGCTGATTGCGCTCATCGGCGGCCTCGGGGCCTGGTTCCTGGCCTCGACCTACCTCGAGGAACTTGACGTCATCGACATTGGATTCTCCATCTTCCACGGAGGCTAGCTGGATCAATGAAGAGCCCTGTCTGGATACTCGGTCTTGCATTGCCCCCCTGGCGATGCCCGACGCCGCTCCCGCCGCCGGGCGGAGGGTCGGATCCGCGAGCCTGTGCGAGGCGCGTGCTCCGGGGCAGGACCGGCTCGGGCCATGCATTGCGCGGCCTGCTGCTCTGCGGTCTGGCGGCGGCGCTGCTGGCGCTGACCGCCTGCGGCGGCGGGGGCGACGCGCCCCCTCCCCAGGGGAATCCGCCCGTGGATCAGCCTCCGCCACGGCCCGAGCCTCCGGGCGACGGAGGCTTCACCCCGGCCCGTGAACGTGTGGTCGGGTTTCCCGCGCTGGTTCAGGGCGGCTCGCCGGAGGAGGAACGCGAGGCCCGGGCGGAAGCGGATCGGGTCTCGGCCATGCACAACCGGGGAGGGACCGGCAGGGGACAGATCGTCGGCACCGTCGAGTCCGGCGCGCACCGCGACCATCCGGACCTGGCCGGGCAGTTCGCTCATCTCTGCGCCATGGGCCGTTGCGACGACGGCCGTCCCGAGCTCGAAAGAGGCGATCACAGCCCGCTCTATGACACCGACAACCACGGCACCGTGGTCAACGGCATCGTCGCGGCGAAGAGGAACGGGACCGGGGTTTACGGCATCGCCTACGAGGCGCGGATCGCGTCCTTCGGGAACACCCATACGGTGGTCTACCCGTGGGGCAACCGGTGCCCGCCCGGAGTAGCGTACGTACTGGAGGTGCTTCCATGAGGATCAGATTTTCGCCACCGCGCGGTGAGTATGCAAGGTTCAATTTCCTGGACAGTCTGCATGGAGCGCTCGTCCACGGTTGGACCGTGTGCGGCGCCAAGGGGGTACAGATCGTTGGAGCGAATGCCGCCAATTGGTCTTTCGGAGCTATCGGGACAGCAACGCCCAAGGGCTTTCTGCTGAAGTCCGTCGTAGTAGGGGCTGAGGCAGGGCCTCTTGACCAATTCATCCGACAACTGCGTCCCGAAATGATCTGTAACACCTCGACCAATGGCGACGTCCTGGACCTCTCGACTTGGGACAAGTCCGTCGAAGAGTTGCCTGTCGCCGAAGGGCCAGGGGGGTCGGCGACACTCCCGACCGTCATGCTGTCGCCGTTGGCGCTGTCGGTACGCGGCCGAAAGGGTCGCTGGTATGCGAGTCTCTCCGAAGTCGAGCCTTCCCTCAGTGAGGCGGTCAACTCTCGTCTATCACGCCTTACGGGCCGAGAAGTCCGCCTGGATGTCCAGGCGGACCGGTTGTATCTACGTGCGAATCCACATCACTCAACGCTGGTGCGCACACGGGCCGTTCGCGGGGCAAGGCCTGCGTTCGTCATAGGGATGATGTGTCCGTTGGTCATCAGCGGCACCCTCGAAGATCTCCACTCGGCCTGGACGCTCGGGATCGGTGAGAAGAACCGGTACGGCTTCGGCTGCGTCGGTTTCGCAGGGAGGCGTCCATGAGCTTCCAGTCAGGGGATCTCGCCCACCAAGTAGCCGTCGATGTCTATGGCGCCTTCCTTGATGAATGCATCATCGCGCGGGTCGCCCAAGACCGCGATGGGCAGGCCGGAACACCTTCTGCCGGCAAGATCGATGGGCGGCCGGTCCGCTTGGTGACCATCAGCGGCAAGGGCGGCTGGTCGAAGGAAACAGCCATTGCACGGCGCTGGTCGCAGAACGACAACATCAGTCTACTCGATCATCTTCTGTCAGTGGCCCGGGGAGCTCTCATGTTCTGGATGGCCGATGCTCCCGGTCCGCGGTCGACCGACGCCGAGTTGGCCGAGATCAAGCGGTTGGCCAACGCCCTTGTTTGCATCGCGTTTCTCCATGACATCGACAAGGACCTCGAACTTGCTCGCGGCGCACACATAACCGCATCGGCCGTAGCCGAACGTATGAGTCGGTACGGGATCGACGAGTTCCTGCTCAGGCGCGACTTGAGGGTCTCATCGGCGGCGATGCTCAACTACATCGAGGAGGTGGAAGGAACGCAGGCGGCGCGGACCCCTGCTGCTCCGGACTATGACCGTCGGATCGCGGCGACGTGTCCTTACGTCGAGCTAGCCGACAAGATGGACGGAATGTTTACGAGCCGTGAAGCCGGGGCCGGCGTTGACGGGGTCATCGATTCGTTGCGCGATGTCAATCGGTGGCCCGTGCTGCGGAACTCAACACTGAAACAGTGGGAGAAGATCGAGATCCATGATCACCTTCACGTCTTCCTTTTGGATCGCTTCCAGCGGGCGATCTCGGAAACCTCGGCGGAATTGGCCGGGCGCCTGCCACTGATCGAGGTCGTCCACGACGGCCGCCTGCTGTGCGTTGTCCCACGGGAACAGGCCGCCAAGATTCGAGAGCAGGCAATCGACCGCTTTCTCCGAGAACTTCCCTACGGCCTCGACTTCTCGATCAACAACCGTTTGGCGGCGGAATTCGTCGGTGGCGCCGCATCGTGGCGGGCATGCCGTGACTTGATGGAGCGGACCGGGGACTGGCGCCGCCGATTCGCGAATCTCCTGGCGTTGCCCCGAAAGTTCACCGTCGAGCATCAATCGGAAATCCACGACCTGTTCGTTGCCGCCGGTATGGATACGTCCTGGAGTCTACTCGTAGGTGGAGCAGGAGCTACCGTGAAGCCGGCACTCGATCATCCCGGCGGGGACCCCTGCGACCTCGACATGGAGCCGGCGCATGCACTCACGTTTCTGTTGATTGCCCTGAACCACAACGACAGCGAACGCAAGGGGGCAGCGCCCTCAGCAGAAGCCCGTGAGCGAGAGTTGTTGCACCTGCTCAATGCGGAGGGCAAAAAACCGCCGCCGGTGGTGACGGCAACACAGGCCGAGGACGGCCGGACGCGGCGCGTTGTGGTGGCACTGTGGACAATTTCGGAGGTGTGGCGATTGGCCGAAACCGATCCAGACGCAGCTCAGATACTCTTGGATCGTGTCGTCGGGCCCAAGGGGTTGGTGGGACTCTGGCTTGAAGGCGACGCCGCGCGGGCGGGGTTGGCCGCCCAGATCGAGGACAGGGCCAGTGCAATACGGGACGCCCTGCGGACGCGGTTCTCTGCGTATCTAGCGGGAGGCGCCACTCACGCCGTGGACGGCGATGCCGCCCCCAAACGTTGTGTCCTGTGCAACGAGCCGGTCGCTTCCACGCGCAAGGTCGATACCGCTTCGAAGGCACATGGAGTCATGGCGTCCGCATTCTCGGGTCGAGACGGGCGCAACGACCATCTGGCGTCGCCGGCGGGCGACACCCACCTTTGCCCGGTCTGCTTGGCCGAGTTGCAGTTGCGCCAAAGGGCGCAGGACGAGTTCAAGGGCGCCGGCGACCTGCCGCCTCTCATCTCATCACCAGCGACAACCGGCCTTTTCGCTGCACTCGCGTTTCGACGCGAGAGGGATGGTGACATGTCCTTGGGCTTGAACGATCTGAACCGCCTCGAACAAAAGAAGGGAACCGTCTACAATGGACTCGACTGCCAGACACGCCGCATTCGCTTGGCGCGGCTGGAACGTTTACCCGACCGTGATGCGGAACTAGTGGTCCGACTCCGCATGACGCTCAAGGCCGTTCGGCGCCTGGGGCGTCCGATCCATATCTTTCGGGGAGCACCGAGCCGAAATCCAGCCATCTTCCACTCCGATGCACTACCGCCCTGGTTGCAACGAATGCTCGGAGGCGATTCCCTGAGAATTGAGCAGATTCCGGACGCACTTGGGGAATTGGAGTTGTTCGAACTCCTGGCCAACGCCAATGGCTTGGGCATTGAATGGGCAAAGCAACTAGCCGATTCCGACGGAGCCGTGCGGCTGGGCGCTCTTTGCGTGGCATGGACGGTCGCCATTGACCGATGGGCCGCCGACACCCGGAAAAGACACGAATGGTCGATCATCAGGGACAAGACGCGCGAACGCGCACTCGTGCTTGTCAGAAAAATCGGAGGTGAACCTGTGAACCTGAAGGACAATCGGGATCCGTTGATCCGCTTGGCGTGGTTGGCAAGCCGCGTACAAAAGCGGCGCAGTTCACGAGACTCTACCAACAAGCAACTCCTGTGCTGGAAAACCGCACTCGACTTCTACTCGGACGCCGAACGTTCCGTGAGCCAAGACCACACTGCGCTGATGCTCGGGCTCGCAAGCACTCTCGAGGAAGAGTTGACGCGTAAAGGTGACGCCGCGGCCAAGAAGCACCGGGACGACCGGCTGCTCAACGAGGCGTGTATCGACTTCGCGAACCATTTCGCGAACGAGGTGTGGCCAAGCGTTTTTCGATCCCGGGAGCCCTCTTCGAAATCCCAACGCCGGGCTGCGGCAATCTACCGCTTTGCGCTACTGGAAGCCTATCGAGAACGCGGTATCGCTGAATCCGCTTCAGACGAACCCCTGAACGTCGAAACCGAAGAGGCATAAGGCGACTGCCCAATTTCTAAGGAGGAACTGTGATGATCGACAAATTCATGCCGTACCTCAATGACGGCGACCTAGTGGAGGAAGTAACCGCCGCCAACGGCAAGGACACGTACGTGATGCCTGCACGCCGCAACGCCGGACACCTGGCCATCGTATTGATCCGCGAGATCACGGCGCCCACGGTTTTCCGCAACGCCGAGGAAGAAATCACCGACATCGAAGACCAGGAGGGGGTCCGTCGGGTGCGCGCGACTCCGAGCAAGTTCAAGTTTGGAGAGCGAGGACGCGGCCTGTTGGTGCTACGCACCTGGAACGTCGGCGGCAGAATGCCACAAAACCGCACTGCGGTCGGCGAACGCATGCCGATACGCGACGCTCTTGACCTGAACACCCTCGTGTTCGGCGACTCGGTAATGTGGGGAAAGCGCGTACTCCCGGTCAAGGCTGCGGTGCAGTACTCCGACGCTCTCAGCACCGTGCCGTACCGTGACGTTGTCGGCGAGAGCTTCCACCACAGGGGCGACGAAACGGGTACGTTGTGGGATGCAGAGGGCAAGAAGAACACCGAGAACCTGTTCACGCGACACTTTGTCGTGCCGGGCACGCTGCTGATCCAGGTTCTCACAGCCAACGGCCGCCAGCTACCGCCCATCGGCTTCGACCACCTGCTCCTGAGTCTCGGCCTTGCCGGCTCGTACGGCGGCCAGACCTCGGTAACCGGAGTGAACGTGCGCACGCTTATTGCAGGGGTCTTCGGGTGCCGATTCGAGACGGCTATGGCATCCCCTTACGAGTTGCTGCGGGCGTTGCCGAATACCCGCTCAGCAGCCGAACTTGGCGTAGCCGTCACACAGACGATGTCGAAACACTATCAAACCCACTCGGATAGCGAGGAGGCGGCAGCCTATCAGCAGAACCTAGTCGAAGGGTTCGAACGCGATGACCCTAGGCTGCGCGCCCGCTACGAGGAGGCCGCGCCAAAGATCGCTGACCTGTTTGAGCAGTACTTCACTCCAAGGAAGGCATGACCAGTGGCCGGCGATGTCTTCCCGTTTCGACTAACGGCACTGTCACCATGGGCTTGGCACGGGCTCGCCGTGCCCTCCGGGACCGCAACCCTTAACGACCTCGTCACCGACACGGCTATGGCATTCGCCGTGGCGGCGGCGCTCGGCATGATGCCGCGCTCGCCCTGTCTCCCCTCAACGCCCGACTATCGCGGCCACATAGCGGCTCTGCCCTTCAAGACCACGCTCTTCCTGGGGCACGGCAACCGACTCAACCGGCCCCTCGCACGCCGTCTCAATCTCGACATCGAGTGCGGCATGCCGACGAGCATCCACTCCGCGCGTGCGAGCGGCAACATCAAGGATTACTACCACATCCAGGAAGTGGCGGCCGGAGCCGTCTTCCACGGCTGTTTCCTTTACGCAGACCCTTTGCGCATCGCCCGAGAATCTTATGGCGAACCCCTCGATAGACTGGTGATCAGGCTCGGCGTGGGGCGCAACGGGGTGGGTCTGCTTCAACCCAGTCTAAACCAACCCGACATCTGCCTTAACCTGCACACGGCACGGTTGTTCGACCCCGGCCTCCAACTTGAGGCAGGACCGTATCGTCTGCACAACATCCAGCCCAGTCGTCCGCTCCTGCCCGACGAAGCGTTACGGATCACTGCCGGCTGGTCTTAGAGAACCCCACAATGATCATTCGGGCACACTCGGTGCCGATGCTGCCGAGCGGACTGTCACCAATGCAGGAGCGGCTGTTGCGGTCGGACAAACTCGTGCGCCTCGTCTCCGCCCCGACAGGCTGCGGGAAGTCCTATGCATTCATGCGGGCGGTGCTCGAGGAAAACGCGCGTGTCCTGTTCATCGTGCCTACCAAGCGGCTATTGCAAAATCTGATCGAAGATGCACGGGAACAGGCAACCCTTCGGCTCCGTAGCTGCGGTTGGGCCAAAGACCAGATCGACGGCTGGATCGATGATCGCATCACCGAGTGGTCCGGCAATCAGACTGCGGACGGAGGCGAGACACTGGCGACAAGACGAGCCCGGGAACTTCTTGGCGGCCGACCCGCCGGAGGCCGTGTCATTTTTGCGATCCCCGAAGTGGTGATACCGATGATTTCCGGCGTCCGGTTGACGGGCGCAAGCGCGGTCAACCCGTTTCTCTATCCGCGTATGTTCGACCACATTGTCTTCGACGAGTTCCACACCATCGACGATCGGGCGTTCGGCCTGGCTTGCCTGTTCTCGTTGCTGGCGGTTACGGAGCGACAAGGAAAAGTCTCGCTGTTGTCCGCGACCCCTGTCGACGTGACCCATGTGCTCAAACAGACAGGTGTAGCGACCGAGGATGTCGAGACGGTTGCCGAGGAGGTTGTCGACGGGCACCCGCCCGGGAACCGGCCGATACACGGAGACGTTACCGTGTCCGTACTGGAGTGTTCCATCCCTGAGTCCATCGCGCTGAACATCGATGCAGTGCGGAGGTCTCTTCGTGACCGCCGCACCGTCATTGTCATCTACGACTCTCTGGCACGCCTGAAGAAGGATGAACCCGAGATACGCGCCACACTCCGCGGAGTCGGAGCTGCCGATGCGCGGCTTCTCCTGATCAACTCCATTGACGACTCAGAGCGAAAGCCAGGTGAGCCGCGGCGCGGAGTTCGCTACCGAGACCCCCGTGAATACGACGTGCTGGTCTGCACGTCGTCGGTAGAGATCGGCGTCACCTTCCACAGCGCGCTGATGTTCATGGAACCCGGCCACGGGCTCGCGAGCTTTGTACAGCGCGTCGGGCGGGTAGCCCGCGGCGCGGTCGACGGACAGGTAATAGTGTCGCTGCCAGAACGGCGTCGAGACCGGCAGGCCTGGACCCGCCGAATCGGCGACATTGTTCAACAACACCAAGATCTGCGCGTCCAGGATTTCCTCCATGGGATCCTGCGCGACGTGCGGCGTCGTCTTGAACCCACGCTAAGGGAAGCCGAGTTGGATGCTGTCGAGGCTGGCGGCACGGCACCGTACTACCGTCGCGTGTCCTGGCGCGGGATGTTCTGGTCCGCTCTCTTCGTCGTCGCCGTCCGGCGCACGAAGATGAACGTACAGAAGGAAGCCAACAAGCGGTTGCTGCACATCGAACCGCGTGCCGTAAGATTCGTCGAGGCAAAGGTCGGGGAAATCATGTCGGTGGATGTGGTCAACCGCAATCAGAGGCAACAATCACAGCCGCACAAGCGCTGGGTGGAAGCCTTGCTCGCCAGCGCCCTCACGTACCGCGACATCGGCGCAACGTTGGCGGTGGTCGATCCGGACGGCGCCCGGCACACCGTCACTGAGTCCTTTCTGCGCCGGGCAACCGATATCCTCGGCAGACATGTGGTTTGTGATGAAGACGGCGAACGAGTCGTCCATTTGTTGTCTCGGACGCTTGACCAGGAGATCATCATGGCACACCCCCGCAAGCACGAAGCTCAACGGCTGACGCTGTATATCCCGTCGCCGATCGGTGAGGCAGATTTTTCGCTCTCAATCCATGAGTTCGAAAAAGGAACCGAGCAGCTTCATCGCCGCCTTGTGGAGGCTTGGCGAGATCGGTTTCAGCAGTTTATCCCCGCACCGCGTCAAGTTGTACACGACCCCCGTGCCAAAGTGATGGCGGCAGCCACTGCGCTTGTGGAGAAACTCGGGCGACCGCCTCTGGAAGAGGATTTCGAGGATGCTGCTTCAGAAAGCGCGCTATTTGCGTGACCTCGCCGAACAGCACGGGTTGCACGGCCTCTACTTCCAACACGTAGCTCTCTGCCGCCGGCGGGCATGGCTCCATCTCGCGGGCGCTACACATGCCGTCCGCAACTCACGGGTTCAGCGTGGACTCGCCTTGCACCAAACCGAAAAGCGCCCCGGCGAGACGCCCAAGGGGCTCGGCATTGCACCGGATGCCATCGACTTCGAAAGGCGCGTGGTGATCGAAAGAAAAGGAACTGCCGGAGCGACCGACGCCGTTTCCCGTCAAGCGCTGTTTTATGCAGCATTCATGACGGGCGCCACCGGTGAACCATGGAGCGCCGAGGTCCAGGTGTACGGGTCGCGGAAGACGAGGACGTACCGCGTCACCGAAGAGGTTCTCGACCAACTAATTCGAGACGCTATTGAGAGCCCGGGATTGGCGGCGGGCGCCGCCCCGGTCGCCAAACGCATTCGGCTCTGCAACGCCTGCAGTTGCAACCCCATTTGCTGGGAGGAGGCGTAATATGGACACGGTTATCATACCCCGCGACGCGCGGCTAAACCGGCACGAGAACGCGCTCGTCGTCACCTCCGACGCAGGGCGAAAGTCGATCCCGCTCAACGGAGTCAAGCATGTCCTCTGCATGGGCGACGGTTCGATCTCCATTCGGCTGCTCAAGGATATGGGGAGGCGAGGAATCCGCTTCACGGTGCTTGACGGAAGCGGCAGGTACATGGGCGCTTTCGAACCTGAGGAGGAAACTCCTTCCGGTCGCGTACGTGTGGGGCAAGCCGAACTGTACTTGAACACCGTTACACGATTGCGGATCGCCAAGGCAATCGTCAGCGCACAAACCAATTCGATGCGGGGTTTGCTGCTGCGTTACCGTCGCAACGGTACCGAGGGCCTCGACCCCTCGCTGGATGGCCTGGACAACTCGACGTACATGATCGACAAGGCGAACAGCATAGAGGCGCTGATGGGCGCTGAGGGCCAAGCGCGAGCGTTCTTGCACGACGCGTTCGAATGGGTCTGCCCAGACGCAGCCCTGAAGCGCAGGATCCGCCGGCCACCCCCGGACCCCGTAAACTGTCTTATGTCCTTCTTCAACGCGCTGCTCTATTCCGCCTGCGCCAACGAACTCGCGAAAACTCACCTCGACAGAAGCATCTCCTTCCTCCATGCGCCCGGAACGGGCCGTCGGTCCCTTTCAATCGACATGGCCGAGCCCTTTAGGCCGGTGCTGTCCGATGCCCTGCTCTTGTCCCTCTTTCGGCGCGACTATGTCAGTGGATCGTGGTTCGACAAGAAACCCGGGGTATGCCTGTTGACCGAAAAGGGGCGCATCAAGGCGACACAGCATTTCTGGTCGCGCATTGAGGAACGAACCGGTGATTGCACGTTACGCCAAGCGATCCACCGTCAGTGTCTGGCGTTGGAAAGGGAGGCCTTGGGTGTAGGCCAGTTCAAACCCTTTGTTTGGCGGGGCTGACGATGTTCGTGATCGTCTCGTACGACGTTCCTGCAAAACGAACGGCGATCTTCAAGAAGCTGCTCAAGGAGTATCTCGTACATGAGCAAGCCTCGGTGTTCATGGGCGATCTGCCGGAGTCCGAGCTGGTCAGGTTGGTCGCAAGGATCTCGGAAAAGATCGGACCTGAAGGCAAGGTGCTGAAGCTCGTGTGCAAAAATCGCCACAACATAGAGGTGCAGAGACTTAGCAAGGAGGAAAGGGGTGGTCCGATGCGTCAGGCCGAGGATGAGTGGCACGGAAAGAACTGGTCTGTTCTTTGAGATGTGGGTTGCGCCTGACATGAAGACTGTCTTCAGACCGGGCTCCAGGCGCAAATTCTAGAGGCTACGGTGGTATCCTGCATCGTTTCCGAAGCAGCCAGGACGCGAAGCCTGCGTAATAGGAAGGTTCCTGATCCCCATGAGGGGTAATGAGGCGGTGATCGTCGCCACCGGCCTGCTGGTCGCCATGGGTTCCTGATCCCCATGAGGGGTAATGAGTCCTGGGCGTGTCGACGTCGGGCAGCGAGACGGGTATCTAGTTCCTGATCCCCATGAGGGGTAATGAGCCCACAACGCTCAGTTGATCGCGGGTGGCCAGCTCACGGTTCCTGATCCCCATGAGGGGTAATGAGCTGCAATAGTCGGGGTTCACGTCGATCAACACGGCGTCGTTCCTGATCCCCATGAGGGGTAATGAGAGCTGTCCAGGCCGCCCGCGGTGATCCCCAGGGATTCCGGGTTCCTGATCCCCATGAGGGGTAATGAGACCACGGCGTTTGTCGTCGCGGCGGACCACAACAGGTTCCTGATCCCCATGAGGGGTAATGAGCCGCTTAGTGCGATGGATCGAAAACAGCCTCGATGCCTGTTCCTGATCCCCATGAGGGGTAATGAGTGAGATCGTCGCCAACATGGGCGTTGGTCTCCAGATTGCGTTCCTGATCCCCATGAGGGGTAATGAGTCTTGCGCTTGCGCCGGCGTCATTTCCAGGACTACGCGTTCCTGATCCCCATGAGGGGTAATGAGTAGCGTCCAATGGCCCGCAATGTCAACACAAAAGACCAGTTCCTGATCCCCATGAGGGGTAATGAGCTGAGGCGGCACCCCGTGAGACGCCTGAACCTGAACCTGTTGTTCCTGATCCCCATGAGGGGTAATGAGCGGAGAGACTTTTTCACCAGAGAACCCCCCGGCCGGGTTCCTGATCCCCATGAGGGGTAATGAGCGGAGAGACTTTTTCACCAGAGAACCCCCCGGCCGGGTTCCTGATCCCCATGAGGGGTAATGAGGCACGTGCTTCATGATTCCGGGAGTCGCCGACTCCCACAGGTTCCTGATCCCCATGAGGGGTAATGAGATGGAGATCGCCCGCGCCCATGCGCTCGTGGTGAAGTTCCTGATCCCCATGAGGGGTAATGAGACGGTCAACACGGCGCTCCGGCCGATTCAAACCGTGATGTTCCTGATCCCCATGAGGGGTAATGAGTGGCGGGGACCCGGTCCTTCTTCCAACAGATGGGCTTCGGCGTTCCTGATCCCCATGAGGGGTAATGAGGACACCTACGACGTGGAGACTCGGCGCGCCACGGTGCGGGTTCCTGATCCCCATGAGGGGTAATGAGACGCTTTTCGGCGGCGCTCGAAGTGGCGGCAAGCGCACGTTCCTGATCCCCATGAGGGGTAATGAGTCCTGGCGACACCACCAGCCGTCAGACTGGAGCGCCATGGGTTCCTGATCCCCATGAGGGGTAATGAGAGCCGAACGTCTTTGACGGTCCCCGCCGTCGCGTGTTCCTGATCCCCATGAGGGGTAATGAGGACATGACCCGACACCTCGTAGACCCCAGTCGCCGCGGTTCCTGATCCCCATGAGGGGTAATGAGCAGAATGAATGTCGGCCCGTGTAGCCAGTCGCCGGCAGTTCCTGATCCCCATGAGGGGTAATGAGATCCTGATCCAGACCCGCTGGCACGAGGACGACCTGGGTTCCTGATCCCCATGAGGGGTAATGAGACCCGATGTTGCGGCGAGTGCGGAAACAGCTGCATCACCGTTCCTGATCCCCATGAGGGGTAATGAGTCGAAGGTGGTGGACCTTGGCGAAGTGGAATAGCTCGGTTCCTGATCCCCATGAGGGGTAATGAGCTTCACCACTGCCATTCTGATCGGCGACGGGCTTGAGTTCCTGATCCCCATGAGGGGTAATGAGCGCTACACCCCGACCAGCCCCGAGCTGGCGAAGCACAAGTTCCTGATCCCCATGAGGGGTAATGAGACGCGGACGGCGGCGGCCATGCCCTGGACGAACTGCGGTTCCTGATCCCCATGAGGGGTAATGAGGCGCAAATTGGGCTATCGCATCAGCCACGCCCGCCAAGGTTCCTGATCCCCATGAGGGGTAATGAGTTCAGGGTGGTCATCAGATCGCCGGCGCCGCGCTCTCCGTTCCTGATCCCCATGAGGGGTAATGAGCACGACGGTCCGGCCCTCTTCCCACCGGGTCTCGGGTTCCTGATCCCCATGAGGGGTAATGAGTATCTCGGAACTGGAGCTGCGGGAAGCGTCGTTTGTCGAGTTCCTGATCCCCATGAGGGGTAATGAGCTGGTACCACGCCGCGCAGCTCGTCCCGCCGGCGAGTTCCTGATCCCCATGAGGGGTAATGAGCATGCGCCGCGTGGAGGGTCCGGTGCAGGTGCCCGCAGTTCCTGATCCCCATGAGGGGTAATGAGTCTTATCCGTTGCTCCCTGCCCTTGCGCCCACTGCCGGTTCCTGATCCCCATGAGGGGTAATGAGAGTTCGAGGTTGGTGCGGATGTGTTGCCGGCAGACTTGGGTTCCTGATCCCCATGAGGGGTAATGAGCCAGAGACCACCTTCTAGTTGAAAGAATGAATACTTCGTTCCTGATCCCCATGAGGGGTAATGAGACACTTCCCGCCGACGGTCAGAGCCCCCGCCTGGAGTTCCTGATCCCCATGAGGGGTAATGAGCTCGATGGCATTCCAGTCGATGTGTCCGGCCAGCCGGGCGTTCCTGATCCCCATGAGGGGTAATGAGATCGCTACCCACCGTCAAGGTCGGCTGGACATGATCCTGTTCCTGATCCCCATGAGGGGTAATGAGGTCTACCTCCCTCTGTTCTGGGTCCCCGCCCACCGGGTTCCTGATCCCCATGGGGGGTAATAAGGACATCACTCGCGCTTGAGTCGAGTCGGGGCTGAAGCCAACGTTCATGGATGGACGTCGCCCGGCATCCGGTCGCGGCGGATGCCGGCGGATGCAGTCGAGGCGTCGCAGCGCGGAGAGAGTAGCGGGTGTGGCCGCGCGGTGCCAAACTAACGGTCATGGCCGGTTCGACCGGCAACGTCGGGGCTGTGGCGCGCGGTCAGGGCGAAGATGCTGGCAGGGGATGACACGAGCGAAGAGAAACTTGCCGCCGAGGTGGAGATGTACTGGCGCGTTGGGCTTTTCCCTTGGGTGACGCTGAACACGGAGGCGCAGGCGCGCCGACACGGAGAGCGAACAAACCACCTCTTCACGGAAGAGATCCGTGTCCGCGTCGGGGAGTCGCTGCCGGAAGCAACCCGGACTCAACAAAGCTTCGGGAGGCGTTGGTGAAAGCCGGGGGATTCGCGGCCGGGGATTGGATCGACCGCCTCGCCCGGGCGCTTCCCGCGCTCGCCGACGCGCAGGAACCCTATCTGCCGGGATACAGGGACCTTCATTGGCTTGCGCCTGAGGCATTCGACGGGGGCTACGACGCTCCGCCGGAATTCCCGCTGGGCGATCTCCGCGTTCTCTATGCCAGGGCACGCCACAGCCATGTCTTCGGCGAGACGGAGCACTACGCACCGCTTTGCGCGGTGCTGGACCCGGTGCGGCACATTCTGGTTGCGCATCCGACGCTGGCTCGGGTCATGGGTCCGATCATCGGCAGGGACAACTTCTACATACAGGTTCTCAACAACGGCTCCTCGACCTCGCCTACGGACCTGATCGCGGGATTGATGGCGCGTGCTGCGGAGCACACCGGCGACAGGTTCCGGAAGGCGGCGAGCGAGTTGAACGCGCTTCTGACTCCTGCCGGGGAAGGAGGATCGGCCGCATTGCCGGACGGGTTGGATGTCGGATACGACGCGGTGCTGTTCTACGGTCTGAACGTAAGGGAAAGGATCGACGTCGCGGACGGGCTGGCGTTGCTTCCTTACGAGCAGGTGCGGGCGTTCGTGGACGAGGATCTGGTGTACGAGCTCGCCCCGCCGGGTGCCGGGTTCCATGGCTGGCGGTCGGTGGGAGCGGCGGCCAGAACGTATCGGTGGAGACCGTGGTTCAGCCGGGCGGGCTACGAGGGAGGGCTTGAGGTACACAATCCGCATCCGTTCTTCCGGCGGGCGCAGACTTTCCTGGAGTTGCTCGCCGTGTCGCACGCGACGCCGGTGCTGCGTCTTGCGGAACTGTCGCACCGCATCGACCGGTCCGCAGGCCGCCTCCTGGGCCTGGAGGGTCACGACGGCGGATGCCAACGGGGCCGCTCGGCGCAAGCGTTCGACGGCTTCGAGGCGACTCCCGAAGTGGCGCATGAGGCGCTCGCCGAAGCGAGGAAAGCGTTCGAGAACCGCGCAAGCGAGCGGTACGGGAGGATGGCGCCGGTGGTCGGGCGGCTTGCCGAAGCGCTGGCGAGGGACGGACGGTTCGGGGGCGCAGACAGGATACTGGACGTCGCGATCGCGCTGGAGCGTATGTACGTGTTGGATGGCGGGAAAATCTCCCGCAAATTGCGGAACCGGGCGGCCCGGTATCTCGCAACAGACGCGGAAAGCCGGGAGAGGATCGGGGAAAGCATCAGGGAGTTCTACGACACGCGATCAGACATCGCTCACAACCGGTTGGAGAGGCTGACTGCGCAGAGAAACCTGGCGGCCTTCCGCATCGGCTTCGACATCGCCCGACGGTCGCTGTTCAAGCTGCTGCGCGAGGGGCCGCCCGAGGATTGGGACGCTTCGGTGGTCGCCGGACGGTGAAGCGTTGGCGCTCGGCGGTAGCCTGCGCAGCAACGGAACGGCGCTCGCATGGGCCGAATGCGAGGTACGCCATCGGTTTCCCGCGTCTGGCTCCGAGAAATTCAGCCCTGGACCGCTTCATCGGCAACGAGGTCGATGAAGCAGGGTAGGAGCACAGGGATCTCCGCGCACGCGCCGTCATGCCGAACCAAACAGGCAGGCGCGCGAGTTTGGCTTCCCGTCCCGTTCAGCATTCATCCCCGATGACACGCTAGATTCAGTCACTCCTGTGGGTGTTCACGGAGGGAATCCTGAAGTGCGCGGGCTTCCTTGGTGAGATTGTCGAGCTGTTCCGCCTGTCCGCCCTCGTTCATGTCGTCATGCAACTTGGTTGCGAGCACGTAGGTATAGCGGAAAGTCCGTTCGATCAAGGGCACGAGATGGCTGGGGATTGGGTTGGATCCGGTGGTCTGGGGGTTGCGGACGAGGTGGAGAATCCGCTCCCGTACGAACTCGGCGGGCGTGATGCCGTCGGTTTGTGCGGCTTCCCGCACTTCTTCCCATTCGGCATCGGAGAAGCGGATGCCCCGGTTCTTGCGTGGGGCGTTCTGTTGCTGATCCCGGGAGTCGCCGGTTTCGGGGTCGGTCGGGTGGTGGACGGTCATGCTCTGGGCCCTCGTGGCGGATCGATTCTGGGCTCGTTCGGAGTGCGGACGCGGTGTGGTGCGGGATCGGAATCGAGCGCTCGCAACTCTTTCTTGCTACCAGATCGGCGAGTTCATGGCGAACTCGAAGCGGTTTCGTTCGCCAGTGGTCCGATTGAGAAGCGATGCGGCGGCTGCGACGGGGGAGGACTTTCCGTGAGGATCGGCCCGGAAGTGAGCCAGTGGAGGGGAGGACAGGCGTGTAACGATCGTGGAGCGCGGCATCGTGTTCGTGCAACGGCCGTGGAGCGACCGTGTAACGGTAGCGACAGCCGTCGCCAGGGTTGCGCGGTACTGCAACGGTTGTCGTGTTACACGGAGCAACCACTCAGTCCAACAAGAGCAAGGAGTCCAAAGACGGCGGGTGCGCAGAATGCCGCACGCCAAGGGTGCGAATGGCGCCACCAGCATCGGAGGTGCGTGGGGTGTGAGAACCAGAGCCCGCGCAGGCGGTCGGGAACGAAGAAACCAGGGGCACAAGCGAAGGGGAACGGACGCCGGAGGACCCGGCGGCGGGGAGCCGCCACGGCGACTGAGTGGCGGAGAGTGCGGGAGGTAGTGAAGGCGGTCGTGTCGAGCACACTGACGGAGGCGCGAGCAGTAGCCCGGACACAAGTGCACGGGGTAGTGCGGCAGCCGGTGACAGCGAAGCCCGCACCGGGTGAAGCGAACGCGGAGCGGCAGCGCCGACGACGAGCGCAACGAGTCGGACGGCACGAGCGATGCGATGACGCCGGAGGCGACGAGCCGAGGCAACACCTGGCCGGTTCGAAGTGAATCGGCGCAGTGGTCGAGCTGCTGCACCGTGCTGGACATCACCGGCGTGTTGACCGGCGCTGTGGTGATCGGCGCGGACACCGGAGGAGGACGTGATGCGGAAGCCGGTGACGGGCGAAGCTCGCACCGGGCGACGCGGATGACGAGCGTTGTTGCCGACGACGAACGCAGCGAGTCGGACGGCATGAGCGGGGCGATGCTGCCGAAGGCGGCGAGCCGTGTCACGCGTCGAGGCACGGTGGTGAAGCTGGAGCACCGTCATGGTGGAGATGAAGGGCGTCACCTTCAGCGATGGCGACGTGAAGATCGGTGACGGGCAGAGCCGCACCAGCGAGGCGCAGGCGGAAGAACGGACCGGACCGAAGGGGTGGGGAGGCCCACGTCGCCGAGTGGCCTAGGGTAGGCGCGAAGCGGGTACTCGGCGACGTGGGCCGTGG
The DNA here is from genome assembly GCA_965204505.1 of uncultured Binatia bacterium (SeqCode). Lineage (GTDB taxonomy): Bacteria > Desulfobacterota > Binatia > UBA9968 > JAJDTQ01 > JAJDTQ01. The sequence goes on along the minus strand of CBDBFB010000002.1, from coordinate 2,135,100 downwards.
GGCGGGGTCCTCTCCCAGAGCGAGTGCACCGGGAGCACTGTAGTCATGGTCAGCGTCGTGGTGGAGATGAAGGGCGTGTGCGGCAATGGTGGTGACGGAACGATGCCGAGGAGAGATGAAGCGAGGAAGGGTGGAGGAGCGAAGCGACGCGCGGGCGGAAGCGCGCTGTCGGAAAGGGGCCGCGCCAACGAGTGACGCGACCCCTTGGTGTGTGCGGATCAGGCAGCGATCTTGTCGACCGGTATTCCCAGCTGGCGGGCCTTGTCGACGAGGTTGTCGGTGATGCCGGAGCCGGGGAACGCGATGACGCCCTTGGGCAGGAGGTTGAGGAGATCGTCGTTGCGGCGGAACGGAGCGGCCCGTCCGTGGCGGTCCCAGTCGGGCTTGCAAACGACCTGATGGACGCCGCGCTTCTCGGCCCAGCTTGCCGCGATGCGCTCGACACCTGGACCGCCGCCGTGAACGAGCACCATGTCGGGGTAATGCCGTGGCAGGTCCGGCCGGAAGCTCGATGCCAATTTATGACTATAATTCAACAGTTTACGATGCATCAGAGGCGGCGCGCCGGAAGGGATCGGATGACCAGGTACCAAATAGGCGCAAACTCATATCCGAAACAAGCGCCCCAGCGCGCATGATTGACGATTGGCGCCCTGGCGGTCGTGCCGAGTTCGGCGCCGCCGCGTTCACGGCTTCTCTTCGAACGCCGAGCGAGACACGCCCGACTGGCGAACGATCTAGCCAGGACTTGGGCCCGCTCGGCTGAAGCAATGCCTTGTTCGTTATCGAGGGATCGGGCGGGTCTTCCACGGCGGTCATCGGCGCGAGTGCCGGGAAGCCTGGGAGAAGGTGTCCGTCCGTCCTTCTCCCAAGACCTCTCCTCGACTTGCTCCTTCTCCCTCCGAGGGAAGCCGGCAGTGAGGAAGCCGCTGTTGGACTACCCGCCCGGCTGTCGAGGCGGGCTCGCGTTGCCGCTCCCTACCAGCGAACGGTTCCGCCCAGCATCACCCCGTGCTCGGGCGGCCCGCCGCCCTCCGCCGTCTCCCGGCGCGTGGCGTCGAGGCTGAGCTCGAAGCCTGACGCCACCGAGGCGAGCCGCCAGCCCATGCGGTACTCCCGCGCCGTGTCCGACACCCCGAACCCGACGTTGGGCGTCCCGGTGAAGCGCCCGCCCAACACCGCCATGCCGTAGCCCAGCTCCGCGTCCAGCCGTCCCGACCGGGCCGCGCCACCGTCCGCAGCCAGCCTCGAAGCCTCCGGCGCCGCCCACAGCCGCTCCGAGCCGCCCGGGTCCGCGCCCCAGGACGGCGTGAGCGACATCGACAGGCCGCGCCCGGCCGCTCCCGGCACAACCCTCAGCCACCTCGACACACCCCATTCCCGGTAGCCCTCCCCGGCATGGGCCGCAAGCCCGCGCACCCGAACCGCCACGTCAAGGCCCCGCGACGGGTCCGCGTAGCCCACTCCGGCGCCAACCTCCATGCCCGTGCCGCTGCCCCCCTCGCCCCCGTCGTGACGCACCCCGAGCTCCACCGAAGGCGTCAGCGTCCCGCCGCCCCCGAGCGTGAACGCCCGCGAGCCGTCCAGCACCGCCCGAAGCCGGCTCGCGTCCGCACGCGCCGCCGCCAGGTTCCCCACCCCGGGCACGGACACCCGCTCCGACTCCGTGCGCACCCAGTACGCGTCCGCCTTGAGCGCCAGCGAGAACCCGCCCGCCCCGGCAGCCCTCACCACCTCGCCCCGCACCCCGGCCGCCGCAAGCGTCATCGACAGGTCCGCGGGGGGCCGCATCGCCTCGCTCATCGAGACCGCCAAGTTGAACGGGGTCGAGCCCTACGCCTGCCTCAAGGTGACCCTCGAAGCCATCGCCTCGGGCCATCCCGCCTCACGCATCGACGAACTGTCGGGTAGGGCACTGGCGCGCGCACCTTTATTGGGCCACGTTTCCAGCCGCCCTCCCTAAAATTCCGTACGTCGGGTTTTCCCCGGTACGGCTTCAAGCTTCAGGCACCTCGCAGTTCGGCACGGAGCCTTCCGCAGGGTCGCCGAGGTCAAGGCCGATCCCGCCATACCCCCGAACGGACGCTGCGTTTGCTCCGCCCTTCGACGATGCCACTCGCCGGTTGATGCGTCGCCTCTGTGTGCGAAACCGCCGGTTGCAACATCGCCACCTGAGCCCAGAGGCCCTCGCTCCGGCCGGGTTATGTTGTCCCGGCCATCACCGCTTGTCGGCCTCATCCGCCAGTCTGGACGTCTCCGCCTCATTTCCCGGCACGACCGGTTATAGACGCGGTCTTTGACATTCGAGGATCATCCTGTCTGACCTCCAGACCTTCCGGACTTTCGCTGCGGTACTTTCGAGTATTGCCGCCTTCAATACGCCGGGAGCCCCGGTGCGTGCGCCTCAGTTTCTTCCGCACCGGCACTGGCCATCGGGTAGGGAGAAAACCCTTGGCAGCTCCAATTTATCCCGCAAATCAGCTTCACGCGGGAACGCCCTTTTCGACGCTTGATCCGTTCACTCTCGTTGCGGCCCTACTCGTTGCTCGCCTTCCGGGCTGATCGCACAGGAGCGGCACAAAGGCCTCCCTGTCCCCCGAGGCTTTTACGTCCGGGCTTCCAGATCGCCGGGTCGCCCCGTGCGTCTGCCGGATATGACTACGGCGCCAAACTGAGAACTGCGCCGGCGGGACTCTCACCCGCTAGTACCGCAGCTAGTCTCGCTGCGCCCTCCCCTGGGCCTTCACACCCGCTTCCCGCTGATCCCGGGGCGCACCGCGGGCGCCCGCCACTCGCCTCATCGCCGCGCCGCCTTCTTGTCAAGGTGGTTTTTTCGCACCGTTTACCATTTTTATTACTTTGGGCACGAAAGTAACACTGGGATGTGCCTACAAAGGCACACGAATGACACGCGAGTGTGATATGGCATTCTTGACTTCGGCGTCGCCACCAACGCGCGGGAGTGCGCTCCGGCGCGCCCGGCGGCGGCGGACAAACACGGGATGTTCGAAATGCTCTTGACATTCTCGGAAGTTCCTTATAATCGCCCAGCGGCCCAGCGGCCCAGCGGCCCAGCGGCCCAGCGGCCCAGCGGCCCAGCGGCCCAGCGGCCCAGCGGCCCAGCGGCCCAGCGGCCCAGCGGCCCAGCGGCCCAGCGGCCCAGCGGCCCAGCGGCCCAGCGGCCCAGCGGCCCAGCGGCCCAGCGGCCCAGCGGCCCAGCGGCCCAGCGGCCCAGCGGCCCAGCGGCCCAGCGGCCCAGCGGCCCAGCGGCCCAGCGGCCCAGCGGCCCAGCGGCCCAGCGGCCCAGCGGCCCAGCGGCCCAGCGGCCCAGCGGCCCAGCGGCCCAGCGGCCCAGCGGCCCAGCGGCCCAGCGGCCCAGCGGCCCAGCGGCCCAGCGGCCCAGCGGCCCAGCGGCCCAGCGGCCCAGCGGCCCAGCGGCCCAGCGGCCCAGCCTCGAGTATTGCCCACGGCTAACCCTCCCGCCTGAACCGACCGCCGCCCCCCCGAGGGCGCGCACGCGATCGCCGCCGGCGCGTGAATACATCCCCTTCACCGCCTCGCAGAGGCCGGACGCTGGACGGAGCCGTGCCCCAACGAGGAGTGCAGGGCTGAGCGCGCGCAAGACAATGGATGGCGGCTCGGTCGATTCCGCTCGAATTAGGCGATGGAGGGCGCATTTTCCCATCAATCAATGCGAGCACAATCGGATCCTCCGTAACGTTCTGAAACAAGAGACTCGACCACACGCTGACACACAAGGAGGTGAAGCGATGAAGAAGCTTACTGCAATCGCCGCGATGGCCTGCGCCGCCGCGCTGCTGGCCCTGTCGCCGGGGGGCGAGGCGCGAGCGCAGCAACCGCTGAAGTTGGAAGGCGGGCGCTGTCGCTCCGGCGTGGTCAAGCTGTTGTTCCGTCGCGGGGCGAGTGCCCCCCTGGCATACGGGTATTCTGACGCCAACGCCTGCACTTGGAGGACGTTTCGGCACACCACAGGCGGCGAGCGCCTGGAAATAGGCGGACTCCTCCACAAGTGCGAGATCGGCAACGACAACACGGCGCAATTCCGTGTACAGGCTCCACCAATGACGGGCCGCGACGACTGGCACAACGATTGGGGCGTAGTCGTGCGCGACGGATGGAGCACGCACTGGCTCCATTGTTCGGGGTGACGCGCCGGCAATGACCGGAAGCCGAAGGGAGACGCGGGCTGTTCGCCCGCGTCTCCCTCGGGCGAAGAGCAATGGCCGCCGATAACGTCGCCTACCTCATCCCGCCGGGGAAAATCCGGTGCTACATCACTGGCAAGCTGCGCGCCGACACACCGGAAGAGAACGTTCGCCAGCGTTGGGCACGCAGTCTCGTCGAGGAATACGGCTACGCCAAGGACGACATCGGCATCAACGTGAGCATCGCCATGGGGCGCGCTCGCAAGTACGCCGATCTCGTCATCTACAAGCCTGGGACCGACTACGCCCAGGAGAACATCACCGTCATCGTCGAGGCGAAGCGCGACGACAAGAAGCCGTCCGACGACAAGGGCGGCGACGGCCAGCTCATCAGCTACATGGCTGCGTGTACCGCCTGCGCCTTCGGCCTGTGGGTGGGCGTCGAGCGTGACGGTGAACGGGGGCGCGCCGGACGCACCGGTGACGCTGGATGAGGGCGCGACCGTGGTGACGGTGGCCGTGACGGCGGAGGACGGGACGACGACGCGGACCTGCACGCTGACGTTGAGCGCGGAGAACGCACGAGCCGGGCAAGCCGGCGCGTCCGGCGCCTGCACAGGATGCTGACATCGAACGCGCCGGCAAGCCGGAGGTGCAGCCGCACGGCATGCGCAACCCGGCTTCCCCGGCGGCGGTCGCCCGCACGATCCCTTCGCACCGCGACGGCCGCGCTCCTCGTTGCGGCCGCAGTATCGTGCCACGCCGGTCAGGCTGCCGGAGAGGAGTCCCGGCCGGATGCGCCGGACCGCCTCGACCTCACCCTCAGGGACAGCATTCATCTTGCCCTGGAAAGAATCTTCGCCGCCAGACCTACGCTTGCGACGCCACGACTGCTTTTCTGCATTGACACCCGGAGACCGCCCGCGATCCGCTGCTTCGGCCCTGTATGCTCTGACCTCCCTCTCCGGCTCTCCCGAGCAACGCGCGGGGGCCGGAGTGATCGCCCCAACTCGGGCTCTGCGGGACGAAATCAACACGAGGATACGCGAGAATCTGATCGCGGAAGGCACGGTCTCGGGACCCGCCGGCAAGGGCAAGAAGCTCGTGCCGAGGGGCCTGACCCGAGCGGAGATGGCCCGGGCATCGAACTACTCGGCCGGCGACACGGTGATCTTCAACCGCCAGTACAAGACCCTCGGGGTGGAAAAGGGAGACGAGCGCGAGGTCGCACGGGTGGACTACGACCGCAACACGGTCTGGCTGGACGGCGGTGGTGGAGATCCCGTGGCCTGGCGGCCGTACCGGATTGCCGCCGCCAAGGGCGGCGTCGAGGTCCACAGGAGCGAGGAGATGGAACTCCGGGCGGGCGACCGGGTGCGGTGGACGCGCAACGATCCGGGCTCGGAACTCGTGAACGGGGAGACAGCGGAGGTGGAATCCATCGAAAAAAAGGGAGTCCGGTTCCGCCTGGAGAACGGAAAGGAAGCCGGACTGGACGAAGACGACCCGCAACTCCGCCACATGGACCGGGCCTGGGCGGCCACGGTTCACTCTTTTCAAGGGAAAACGGTGGACCATATCGTTGCCGCAATGCCCGCCGGCAATCCGAACCTGACCAACCAGAAGGCGTTCTACGTGGCAATCAGCCGCGCCCGGGACCATGCCGAGCTGGTCACAGACGATGCCCGCAAGCTCTCCGAACAACTGGAGAGGGCCACCGGAGAACGGATCTCGGCGCTGGATGGAGTCGCCAGAGAGGCCGCGCACGAGGCGGAGTTGGGTCTCGAACCGCCCGAGGAGCGGGACGCGGGTCACACGGATCGCATGGAACGCGAGTACGAACCCGAGCTTCAGCCGGACGCGGGACACGGTGGCGGGCATCAACCGTGGCATGAACTCGACTGGGAGGACGACCTGAAATCGCCGGAACGAAGCGCCGGACTGGACTCGGACGGTCTCGAATCCTGGGACCCGGAACGGGAAACCGAACCCGAGGAGGACCGCTCGCGTGGGCCGGAACCCGAGCCCGTACAGGAAACGACGCTCGATCCGGAAGAAAAGCAGCTCGACATGGACATCGAACTGTAGACACCCTCCCTCCTTTCGGCCGACCCGGAGGCCATCGCCGGCGAGAAAAACCCAACGCCGGATCAATCAGGGAACCCCGGCATCGCCACCGGAGCGGGCCGGGGGACTCCACCGCCCCCCTCCCGCTCCCGGGCTGCCCGGCCCGAGGGCGCTCATGCGGAGGGGTTCATCGCCTTGAGCATGCAAGCCTGGGATTGCGCCTCGTCTGCCCACCCTTGTCGCTCCGGGGCTGTCATGGAAAAGCCGCCTTCGTCCGTCAGCGGGCGCAACCGCCCGGATTACCCCTAGGAAATACGCCAGGAGGATTCCCGCCAGGAGGATGGCCTTGCGTCGCACTCTGCGTTGCACTTTGGAATCCGCCAAGTCCTTGAAATCGCGGGGATGTGTTAGGACCGGTACACGATCGGTACACGACCACCAGACGACCGATACACGACCGGTACACGACCGCCATACAAAGAGCATACACCTTTTCCATGGTGCGAGGGGGGTCGAGGGGCTCGAACTGCGCATCCTGGCGCAGACAGGGCACGACAGGCAGTCAACTGCGTCGGGTGTGGAAGAATAACGGCTCCGCCGTAGAGACGGAACCGCATGGCGAGACAAGGGCGATTGGATACAAAAGAGTCGTAATATCAACGAGTTAGCCCGAGCGGCGATTGAGCGGGAGGAACAGCTGAGAGAATACCGGGTCCGAATCCCGGATATGGGGCAGTCTTCCGGGCGTCCTTACAGGAAAGCAGCCGGGGCGGCGCAAGCGCGGGTCTGGCGGCAAAGATTCTGTAGAGAACCGGGCGATTCTCTGAAGCGGGCACCCCCGCGCGACGCGGCGGCTTAGTCGCGAAAGTAACCGGGGCTTGCACCGGGGGGCGGTGATGCGGTGAAGTGACGGTGGCCGGGGAGTCGAGGCCGTCGGTTCAATGGCGTGCACAGGCACCCGTTCTGGAGCTTGGCCCGAACCACGATCGGCTTTTGTCACTGATGGCGCGGCTTGGCCGCGACCTCGTTCGAGAGATTGAGATTTCGCCGTGTGGTTCCTCCCCGGCACAACACAAGGCGGGAGGACTTGAGATGCCACGGAAGAGCAAGAGGACGGAGCGTCTGAAGGTGGTGAACCCGGACTGCGCGGGGATCGACATCGGCAAGGACCGTCACTTTGTGGCGGTGGATCCGGAGCGCTGTGCGGAGCCGGTCCGGTCGTTCGACGCCTTCACACGGGACCTGAAGGCGATGGCGGCCTGGCTGGGGTCGTGCGGGGTGAAGAAGGTGGCGATGGAATCGACCTCGGTGTACTGGATCCCGGTGTACGAGGTGCTGGAGCGCGCGGGCTTCGAGGTGTTGCTGGTGCCGCCGCGGATGACGAAGCAGATCGCCGGGCGCAAGAGCGACGTGCTCGATTGCCAGTGGATCTGGCAGCTGCTGTCCTACGGGCTTCTGCGGGGCGCCTTCCGTCCCGGGGATGCGGTGTGCCCGCTCCGCTCCTACGTGCGGCAGGCGAAGCGGCTGATCGAGGACCGCGCGCGTTGCGTGCAGCACATGCAGAAGGCGCTGACCGAGATGAACGTCCGGCTGGACTCGGTGCTGGCCGACATCATGGGCGAGACCGGACAGAAGATCCTGCGGGCGATCATCGGCGGCGAGCGCGACCCGCGGCGTCTGGCGTCGTTCCGGAACTGGCGGGTCAAGGCCAGCGTTGAGATGATCGCCGCAAGCCTGGAGGGCACCTGGCGCGAGGAGCACCTGTTCGCGCTGGAGCAGGCCATGCAGCGCTACGACTTCCTCGAACAGCAGATCGAGGCCTGCGAGGGACAGATCGCGGCGCAGATCGAGCGCCTGACGCCGCCAGGCGGCAGCTCATCCGGGGACGAAGGCTCTGGTGACGGATCGTCCGGCGAAGGCTGGAAGACGCTGTCGCGCACCGGAGGCAAGAAGTCTGCGGCCGGCGACAGGGCCTTGACCATGGCCCTGCACGAGCTGATGGGCGTCGACCTCACCGCGATCCCGACCGTCGGCACCGGAACCGTCCTGACCATCGCCTCGGAGATCGGCCCGGACTTCTCCGCCTTCCCTTCCGCCCAGCACTTCTGCTCCTGGCTGGGGGTGGCGCCGGGGACCCGGATCAGCGGCGGCAAGCCATTGCCGGGCCGGGCGCCCAAGGTGGTCAACCCGGTCGCGCAGGCGCTTCGGATGGCCGCCTTGGGAGCGCGAAGGAGCCAGACCTTCATCGGCGCCAAACACCGCGCCCGTCTCGCCCGCAAGGACGCGGCCGTCGCCATCACCGCAACCGCGCGCGAGCTCGCCTGCCTCATCTACCTGATGGTGACGCGGGGCGAGGAATACGTCGAGAAGGGCATGGACGCCTATGAGAAGCGGCGCATCGATCGCACCTTCGCCAACCTCAACCGAAAGGCCCGGACTCTCGGCTACCGGCTTGTCCAGGCCGCCGTCAACGAAGAAATGCCCAACGGCGCACCGGCAGCAGCGTAGTTCTGAAGAACCGGCTGGTTCCCTAGGGAACTTTTCCGTGTTACACGCTGCGACGCTGGTAGAGTCGAGGACTGGCGCGCCAGCTTTAGGGTCCGGTGGCTTTTCCGTCGCTTTCGCTCCGGGCCTCAGTCCGGCTCCCTTGGCCGCGTTTCCAGTCCCCGCTCGTCAAACCGGACGTGCGGATTTCCCGCATCCGGCTTTCGGACGAGATCATGCCTTCGCGCTCGGAAGGCCCATGGTCCGCCGCGTTAGGTGGACGAGGCCGTAATCGTCGTGCAGCCTCGGTTCCGGGAAACGCACGAATTTTCCGGACTTCACCTTGTGCTTTCGACAGAGCCACTGGCGGAGCCGCTTGACCGCGTGCTGATTGACCGCGCTATAGGCTGGGCTGACGTGTCCGAGGCTGAAGTAGTTTGCCCATCCGGTGATGGTCCGGTTAAGGCGTCCCACAACGACCTCTGACGCCAACCGTCCGTAGCGGGGCGTTGTCATCACGCTGATCCTGCGGCAGATGCTCTGGACGCTCGCCTTGCCGGGTCGGGTTCCAATGTAGGACCCTGTACCGGTCGGGCGATGAATGCGTCCGATGCGGTAGCCGAGGAACTCAAACGCTTCCTCCGGGCACCGCAGGCATCGGGTTTTCCGTTCGTTCACCGGGAGCTTCAGACCCGCCATGAGCTGCTCCACCGCCGCCAGCATGTCCGCCGCCGGGGCTTTGCCGAGCACACAGAGGTCGTCGGCGTAGTTCACGATTTCAGAACGGAAGCGCCGGGCATAGCCCAGCATCTTCCAGCCCAGCACGAAACGCCGCATGTAGAGGTTGCTGGCCAGAGGCGAAAACGGGGAGCCCTGCGGGGTTCCCTTCCGCTCCTTGCGCGCCCGGTTCGTGCGGCGCTTGCCGCCCTTGCCGTCGTCCTCCTCCACCGGCATTTCCAGCCACGCCTTGATGAGCTTGAGCATCCGTCCGTCGCTGATGCGCCGGGCGAAGCTCTTCATGAGCTCGGCGTGCGGTATCTCGCCGAAGTAGTTGGACAGGTCGCAATCGACCACCTCGTTGTGCCTCCTGTACAGGAGACGCCAGACACGTCTTACCGCGTCGTGGGCGCTCCGCTCCGGCCTGTAGGCGTACTGCTCCGGTTGCAGGTCCGCTTCGAATATCGGCTCTAGCACCAGCACCGCCGATGTCTGCGCCACCCGGTCCCGTATGCAGGGGATGCCCAATGGCCGGAGCTTGCCGGGCTGTCTCTTCGGGATGAGAACCTGACGCACCGGCTTCGGTGTGTAGCTCCCATCCTTCAGTTCCCGCGCCAGTTCCCCAAGCCAGCGCCCCACGCCGTATGACTCGATAGCCGCGAAGGTCTCTCCGTCCACCCCGGCAACTCCACCGTTACGGCGGACCCGCCTCCAGGCTTCAGCGAGAAAGTCCTCGCGCCATACCTTGTCGATCAGCGCGTGAAAACGCCGCTCGGGTTCTTCCTTAGCTTTCGCATGCAATACGGTCTGGAGTTTCCGGACCTTCTCCGACCCTGGTAGGCTCGCGCCAGTGGTCATGCCTTCCTTCCTTTCCGTATCCCTCTCGAACCAGGGCTCCTTCCCTCCGCCGGCATTACCCGGCTTCCGTGGTACTGCAAGCCCCTCCGCCACCCTGCCGGCCCGGCCTGCCCCTCGCGGGGTTCCGGTTGGAGTGTGCGCTCCACCGACAGGGCTTCCCGTGTTGCTGCCATTCCCCTCTTCCATGCGTGCCGCCGCCACTACCCCGGCGAGATCGACCAGTGCATCCATCGCTCGCTTCCCGGTCGATACCAGCCTTCCCCGTGTATAAGGCGGGTCGGCTCTCGCATCAGTGGTTTCGAGGCCTGCTCGGCGTTCACTCGCGTTGCGGCCCGCATGGTTGCTGAATCGCCCAAGGCGATCCGTTACATCGGAGTGCTTCAGGCCATGTCGTCACCTCCATAACCCGCTCCGATTGCTACCGGCTGGAGCGACAGTTGCCGGGCGGGTTTCGCACCCGCTAGGGTATGGCGCCTTTCCACGGCGCGCTCATACAAATCACTTACAGACGCTTACAATCGACTTACAGCAGCCCGAACCGGGCCATTGCCGGCGGTGGCCGCGCGGACGGCGAAGCGGATGCAGACGGCAAGCGGAATACGCCGCGCGAGGTCAGCGCCAGCCTCGACATTCGGGGCAATGCCGTGCGGAGCGCGGCGACGGCGATGCTCACAGCCGGGGCGTCGAATCCGTCGTCGCAACGGCGGCGCGGCGCTGCACGGGGCGCGAGCTGTGGTCGATGGCAAGCGCCTCCGCCGCAGTCACCGTCGGACCAGTGTCCGGCGGTGCGGCACGCAGCAGCGACACTCACTTGAACGTTGCTGTCGGCGGTGGTGTAAGATATGCCGGACATTCCAGAACTTGTCAGTGAACAGAATGGTGCGGCCATGCCGTGACGGCATGCCTGGCACGCTGTCGCCCGAAGTAGAGGCGCAGGACGACACGGGCATCGCCGAAATGCCGCAACGCCTGGATGGCGGAAGTGACGGCGGTTACGGGCGCGTCTGCGGTCAGGCGTTCGGACATGATGGCAGTTCGTTCGCGGCGCGCAAACGCGCGGCGCTACGGGAGCGGGGTATTGCGGAGCAAGGGAGGGGATGCAGGCGAGCCGTGCACCAGAGCGGCTCAGGAGGGAGCGAGCATGAGGAAAACCGATATCGCGGTCCAGGTTGCAGGCCGCACCCCGCTGACGAAGGCCCAGGCGAAAAGCGTGGTCAACGCGGTATTCGAGGTCATCCGGGACGCTTTAGCGAACGGGGACACGGTGACGGTCACCGGGTTCGGCAGGTTCTCGACGAAGAGCCGGTCGGCGCGGACGGAGCGTAATCCGCGGACGGGAGAGAGCATCGCCGTCGCGGCGTCGAAGGCGCCGTCGTTCAAGGCCGGGAAGGCACTTCGCGACGAGTTGCGTTAGTGTCCAGGGACCACAGCCCCAGGCCGTGAAGCTGTGCACGTGATCCAACTTACGTTGGCGGATTCACTGGAGTCGGGCGACCACCGCGACACTGATCGTGGTCACGGTGACGATCCGCAGCATGGGTTTACGGAGAACGTAAAATGGATTAGAGTGTCGCGCACATGATCCGGAGCTTCAGGAACCGGGAGACGCAGCGCTTCTTCGAAGGACACCGCGTCGTAGCGTTTCAGGGGTTCGCCGATCAGGCGGCGCGCCGTCTGGTCTTGCTGGACAGCGCGGAGACGCTGCGAGACCTCTCCGCGTTGTCGGGCAACCGGCTTGAGGTGCTGCGCGGTGACCGCGCTGGACAGTACAGCATCCGGGTCAACGATCAGTGGCGAATCTGCTTCCTCTGGACCGATGACGAGCCGTGCGAGGTGGAGATTGTCGACTATCATTAAGATGGGGGTCGAGCATGAACGCTAGGAACGGCATGAGGCCGGTGCATCCCGGCGAGATACTGCGCGACGAACTCGACGCGCTCAGTCTAACGGCCAAAGCGCTGGCGGAAGCGCTGGGCGTCCCGGTGAACCGTGTCACGATGATCCTGAATGGACAGCGGGGCGTCAGCGCAGACACCGCGTTGCGTCTGGCCCGGTACTTCGGGACGACACCGCAACTGTGGATGAACTTGCAGAAGACCTGGGAGCTTCGCAGGGCCGAGATTGAGGCAGGCCGCGAGATCGCCGAACGTGTCGCTCCCAGACAGTCGGTGGCGTGAAGGGTGGTGATCGATGCCGATCGGTGACTATCAGTCGCTCATGCTTCCAACTCTCAAGGCGCTTGCCGATAGGGCGGAGGTTCCGCTTGGCGAAATCCGCGAACGCATCGCCATCTCCGAGAAGCTGACCGACCGAGAGGTATCGGAGAAGTTGCCAAGCGGCCGGCAGACCGTGTTGGCGAACCGGGTGGGTTGGGCGCTGCTCGGCATGGAGCGCGCCGGGCTGGTGGAACGGATTCGCCGCGCCGTATACCGGCTGACGCACGAAGGCGGGCGGCTTCTGGCACGGGGCCCGGAGCGTGTCGACGACGACGTACTCGCTACCTATCCCGCGTTCGCGGAATGGAAGAAACAGCAGAGACAGCCGCGAATCGATCCGCCGTCCGAGAGCCATGGGTCGAAGGAGACCCCGGAGGAAGCCTTGACCCGTGCCGCCGGTGAGATGCGCGCAATGCTGGAGGCTGAACTACTGGACCGGGTTCGTCGTGCGGCTCCCGTGGTTCTCGAGCAGGTAGTCGTCGATCTGCTTCTCTCCATGGGCTATGGCGGCGGAGACGCCGACAGGGGACGCGTAACAGGCCGCTCTGGCGACGGGGGCATCGACGGCACCATTCGGGAAGACGCGCTCGGCATGGATGAGGTGTACGTGCAGGCCAAGAAGTACGCCGAGGGCAGCGCCGTCGGCGAAGGCGACCTCCGCAACTTCGCGGGCGCCATCGACGCAGCGGGTACGACCAAGGGCGTATTCGTCACCACCGCCGGTTTCACGAAATCCGCAAGGGACTACGTAGCGCGAAGTCCCAAGCGCATCGTCCTGATCGATGGCGAAGAACTGGCCCGTCTCATGGTCCAGCACAACGTCGGCGTACGCACCCGCGACCGTTTTGAGATCAAGCGGATCGACCAGGACTACTTCGATCAGGACAGTATCTAGGCCATGCACCTGTCGTGGAACGAAGTTCGCGCCCGCGCTACGGCCTTCGCCAATGATTGGCGAGACGCGGCCTACGAGAAGGGGGAGACCCAGAGCTTCTACAGCGCCTTCTTCCAGGTGTTCGGAGTTCAGCGTCGGAGCGTCGCCCGCTACGAGGCCCATGTCGCAAAGCTCGACAACCGAATCGGGCTTCGCGACAGGCCCGGGTTCCGACTGCATCTCCTGTCCGGGAGTCAGGTTTTACTGATGGACAGCCAGCGCGATTACCCTGTACCGTAGAACCATACAGAGAACGGTCGCGTCAAGGAATCGGATGACGAAAGCAGCAAGCAGACTCGCCGAGCCACTTCGACGGTCGTATAGACGGTCGTCGTACATGATCAATTTTTGGGTCGGACTAGTGTTGGTTGTAGGTGCTATCGCATACATGGCGTGGCGGATCGGTGTGCAGTCAGGGCGCCCAGTCACGAGCCAAGAAGAAGCGGTAGGCGAACTTCTGGCTCTAATTGGTGGCATCGCAGGATCATACATGGCATCGCGGAGCGCCCTGCGCAGTCACGCTCGATCAGCGTTTCGTCGTCTATTGTCAATGTACGACGGGTTGGGCGAAATTGCACGTATGGCAGAGGATGAAACATCAGAGGATCGTGAATTAGCCTTGGCAAAGATCAGCGGCATTGCGCGGGTTCACTATCGTACTGCTTCGGACGCCCTTCAGGATTGGTCCGATTTGGCACCACACCAAGTGGCAGAACTGCAGGAAAGTCTAACGCATGGCGGTAAGGATCTGACAGACCGCTTGGAGGTAGAAGTCTTACGGCCGCTGGTCCGTAGCGTGGTCTCGGCGGAGGAAGGAACTGAACATGACCAAGTTGATTCGCGGCAAGGTAGCAAGAGTTCTGAACTCCAGAGAGGTGGCACTTAACGTTGGGGCGAGTGAAGGTGTTCGCGAGGGTATGCAATTCGACATACTGGCCCCCGAACACGACGAAATTAAGGACCCCGACACTCAAGAAGTGATTGGGTCGCTCAATCGTCCAAAAGTCCGTGTTCTGGTCAGCGTTGTCGAGGAGCGGTTCTGTGTTGCACGTACATTTCGTCACAAGCGAGTAAATGTCGGAGGCAAGGGGCTCAATCTGAGTTTGGACAGAAGCTTTTTGGACAGAAGCCTTTTCGAGCCGCCGAAGTGGGTCACAAGATATGAAACCCTGAAGACTTCAGAGGCGACATGGGAAGACCTTTCGGAGGACGATAGTTATGTGAAGACCGGCGACCCCGTCATTGAGGTTCCAGATCGCACTAAGACGGAGGTAGATCAGGCATCTGTGACACATGACCGGACAACAACGCCCCCGAAAATGGGCGCCTGACCGAGGGTTGAGAGAGGGAGGCGGGCTACTGCGTCTCAGTCGGTGAATGCACCCACCGGGGAGGAAGGAACGATGAAACGTGATCCAGAATTGTTGAGAGCGCTACTCATCGAAATGGAAAGTTCGGATTCCCACATTATAGTAGTGACAATGGATAGGAGTGCGGAGGATTGGCACCATTTCCAACTGCTATGCGACGAAGGGCTCGTGGAACAGACTGGTCAGGCCGTTTTTCGCCTAACGAGTGCGGGCCATGACTTTCTTGATGCAATCCGTGACGAGTCACGGTGGCAGCAGGTAATGGGCCGTGTCAAGCAGACCGGCGGCGACTGGACCCTGGAAATTCTCAAGGAATTGGCCTTTCAGTTTCTCAGGGAAACCGTACTTCCAAGATAATCCAAGAGGGTCCGCCAACGTCTATGCCGAAAAGCCAAGCTTCGCCAACGCCGATACCACCGCTGTCCACTGTAAATCGTGTCCCGCTTGATACTCCAAAGCCGCCGTGGCGATTGAGCGAGGCCGGCGTCGCGGTGCAGAGATCATCGCTGTGCCGTCCGAGCGGTTCGACCAGCGCGGACTCTGACATGCTGTCGGTCTTGACATCAACGCGGGTGCTGGGATGGCTAGCGAGCATGAATGCACTGTGGTCTGGAGTTCTGCCGGATGAGGTGTCGGCGGCTGTGCAAGCTCAATCGTCGACGCCGGCGACAACGGCCGCCGCACTTGTTCCGACACCACCGAAGCGATCGCTGCGGCCGTGTCCAGCGGGAACGAAGTTCTTGGTGACTAGAGCGGCGCGGTGCCATGCGGCCGCATGCCTCGGCACGAACACCAATGTTCCAGTCGATGACGAAGCGCACGACGCGCATCGGGTACGGCACGGGCATCGGCCAGCCAGGACTGCAAAGACTTGGACAGTGGAAGTGCAGTCGTTCATAGTCGAGAGGAGCCGGAGATGACCTCGGCCTGTTTGCGACACGTAGCGTGCGGCGCTACGCTTGGTGGGTGAAGATCCGACACCGGAGATCTAGGTACGGCCCACGCGCGGGACGACCTGAGGGATCACGGGCCGGCGCTGCATCATGGGCATGGAGGTTGGCGTCACGGACAGCGAGGCGGTCGAGGTCAAACCGATCGAACTCACCGACGTGCACGCGGTGCCGCCGGTGATGAGACCAGACGGGAGGAGACAAAGAGGAAGTCCGGCATCGCCACCCATGTTGCCCGCTTGGCCTCCCGGTCGAAGCCAAGGGCTGAGAGCGCGTGGACTGCATCCTGATCGCATGCGAAGCTCAGGCGACGACTGCCGCGCCGCGCAAATCCTGGTTCGGGAGGACTCGAATCAAGTAGAAAATTTACGCCGAGCGGTACGCTGGGCGTGACGTCGCAAGGGAGTACGGACCACGATGACTTTGAACAGAAACGCAAGGGAAGCACTTGAACAATTGCAAAGACGCTATGCGAGCGAACAACGGACAGCAACTCTGCACGAAGTGGAAGCGGCGCTCGCTGGGGTGGAGAAGCTAACGCGTCGCCAGCCAGCCAGATTTTGGCCATGGTGGTCGGACGAGCCATGCATATCGGCGTCAAGTGACGTAGACCACTGGATCACAAACAACTTGGGGTGGTCGTTACCCTGTGCCGAGGCGCTGTGGTTGATTTCGAAATTTCGCGATGGACCAACCGCGCGAGTCATCGATGTAGGCGCGGGACTGGGATTGTGGACAAGGACTTTGAAACGGGAGTTCGGAACGGAGAATGTGATTGGACTGGATCCCGAACCAGGGAGTAAGGAGATCATCGAAAGAACGTTTCTGACATGGTGCGAGGAGACCGAGGGTCTTCGAAAAGGAGATACAGTGTTGCTGTCGTGGCCACCATGCACCGGACAGGGGCAGGAGCTAGGAACGGAGGTGCTGAACGCAATTGGGTCCGAACATACGCTCATCTATGTTGGCGCAGGACCGCGCGGACCTGCAGGTACACCGGAATTTCACGATCGACTGGCCCGAGAGTTCGAGGAATACGCCACGGAACCGGTGCCAAAGGCAAGACCGTCGATTTGTCCGCGAGACTATGCGCGGGCATACCAAAGAAAGCGCGGACTCAACTCCAGACCTCCGCAAGGAACTGTGCGGTCTCCTTGAGGCGTGCGTCGACCATGTCCTCGCCCTCGACCCGCCCCCGCTCGCCCTCGACGACGAGTGAACCGTTCTCCCTCCGGCGTCGCCTCAATGAGCCTGACGAGAGCCGGCGCCCGGAATGGAACCTGACATTAGGAGGAGAGCGGTGACGGCAATGCCGGGACGCATGCCCGGCGCGAGTCGGTGTGGGGGTTGAGATGCATGCCGCTGCCGGGGACGGCGCGGGCATTGGTGACACGCAGCCGGTGGAATCGAGGGCGATCACGGACACCGTGGCGTTGCGCGATCAGCCGCCACCGCTTCAGGGCAGGACTACCGTGGCCTGTAATCCGCCTTCGGCGCGATTCTTCAGCCGGATATCCCCGCCGTGGCCGCGTATATGGTCCGGCGATGGCAAGGCCCAGACCCTCGCCGCCCGTGTCGCGCCTCCGTGACTCGTCGAGCCGCACGAAGGGCTCGATCATCCGCTCCAGAACGGCCTCCGGGATGCCTAGTCCGTCGTCCTCATGACGACGCGCACACGTCCGTCGTCGTCCGCGATCCGCGCCGTTGCCCGGACGCCGTGGGCGTCCGTATTCTCCGGCAAGTTGCGGAAGGGTGCGGCACAACGCCACGGCCAGCATACGACCAGCACCCGATCGGAGTCGGGCACCGGCAAGTTCGTGGCCGCGATCCGTGAGGTCGGCGGCCGCGCTGTCGATCACGCATCGAGATCGACAGCCCGCATCTCTCCCTGCGGCATATCCTCGCGGATGAACGCCTGGGCGTCGGTAGTATGTGCTACGTAAGTCGTTTATTTTGAAGCCTTGCGCCGTTCAGCCCGACCGCACGATCTCTGGATGAGTTGCATTGAAGCGGCGACGGGCGGACTGGATGATTCCCAAGACTGACGATGAACGCGTCGAGGCTCACGTGGGAAAGAGGCGGAGCAAAGATGAGCCAGACTGAGCAACGTTGGCTGGACTACGCGCTGCACGGGCTTAAAACCCAAGGGGGGGCTGAGGCTTGAACCCCGGCCGCTGGTCGACGGCGCGCACCGGGCCGCTGGGGTTCAAAGGGGGCACGTAGCACCCCCGCCAGCGCAATGCCGGCCCGCGCTATATCGCCGTGCGATTTGTTAGTTGAGCCGCCCAACCAGCCAATCCACAGCCTCGGAGTATCAACTATGAAGTGCGGCCCAAGCCTTGCGACTATTATCCTGGTTGGAGCCTGCTCTTTGGCGTCATGCTCAGCGCACCTGGAAATTTCGCTCCTTGCTCCCATGGACCTTCCCATGGAAGTGCCCACGAAACCCGTGGTTGTTCAAGAGCAGACTACGACAGCAATGGCTGAGGCAGTTCAACAGACGAAGAGCGGCTCATTCACCGACGACGAGCCAAGCACCGGTGTCCCACTTGGCATCTTAGGCATTCTGCTTGCCATCATCGGAATCGGCGCAACAATTTACTATGGGAAAAAGGCCAACCGTTGACGAGGGGACAGACGCTTCGGGCCGATTCCACAGCAGCAGCAACGACACGACCAATCCAGCACGGATCGCGAGCACCCCAGCCCTCCTCATCCGCCGCTTCAGCCGCTACCGGAGGTGCGTGACAGCCAGTGGGAGTGAGGGTCTTTTCCGGCATCGACGGATGGGGATCCCGAGAGGGTGATCATGGGCGTCCAGCTCGTGGATTAGGAGGCTGTCAAGGTCGGGTTACGCGTCCGGGTGGCCGGGCCCCTCGGTACGCACGCCTTCGCGGCACCTTGGAAGATCGCTTCCCTTTGATGGACCTGTTCTCGGTCTTCCGGTATAGAAATGAGGCGGTTGTGAGCCGCAGACATGGCGACGCGAGTGTGAACAAGTCTCGCCCGCTCTTCCCATGAAACGCGTTCTCTAATCGTACACCATCGGCAAATCGACATGGCGCGCACCAGCGAAGTTGCGTTGAACGGACACTTGGCGGAGGTCTTGCGGGGCAAGCATCCGTTCTGGAGGAACCATCTCGGTGTAGAGCAGACCGGCGTCTTTCCTGATCGTCCGCGGCTGCGACCGGATATTCTCGTTCAGCCGCCGAATGCGCAGCCCGTGGTAGTAGAAACCGAGTATGCGCCAGCCGTCACCGTGGAAGAGGACGCGAGAACCAGACTCGGCCTGATCCCCCTGAACTCAGCCGATCCCATCGAGCAAGCCATCGCCGTCCGTATTCCAGAGGCTTTGCGCCGCAATCAGGCAGGCCTAGCCGAGCGGATTGCGGCCGCGGATTTCGACTACTGCGTCTTCTCCGGTGCTCCAGCGTCGCCGACGCGTTGGCCGGCGACGGGTTGGCTGACCGGCGGTATCGACGACATCGTCCGGTGCATCGAGCACGCGATGGTGTCACAACGCTTAGTCGACGAGAGCATGCAGGTTCTTGAACGTGGTGTCCGGGTTGCGACCAAGGCTATCGAGGATGCCGTCGAGAGTGGCTTCACCGATGTCGAGAATTGCATGGGGGAGGTGCTCAATCAGCGTAGCGGCGAACAGACCAACCGTATGGCGATGACTATTATCGCCAACGCGCTTACATTCCATTCAACGATCGCTGGCACCCACGACATCCCCTCAGTTGCGCGACTTCGAGCTGACGCGCCTGGCTCTCTTCAGATTCCAATTTTGGACACTTGGCGAAGGATACTGGAGGAGGTCAACTATTGGCCGATTTTCAAGGTGGCGTCCGACCTTCTCGTCCCTGTACGAGCGCCGACGGCCAATAGGATTCTGGACGCACTGGTTGCCGTGGCTGATCGGCTCGCCGACCTCGGTGTCACCACACGGCACGACCTTGCCGGGCGGATGTTCCAGAACCTGATCGTCGACCGGAAGTTCCTGGCCACGTTTTACACCTTGCCCACAAGTGCGACCCTCTTGGCGGAAATGTCCGTGGGTCGACTGGATGCTGATTGGAGCCGCCTCGACACGTATCCGGAACTCACCATCGCCGATCTTTCATGCGGCACAGGCACATTGCTGTCAGCCGCATACCATTCGGTTCTCTCCAGATACCGCCACGCTGGCGGCGACGATGGTCAAGTTCATCGACGGATGATCGAGCACTCAGTAGTGGCCGCGGACATCATGCCTGCGGCGGCGCATCTTTGCGCTTCGCAGCTATCCAGCGTCCACCCAACGGTGGCCTTCGACAATACCCGCGTGTACACCATGCCCTATGGGATCAGCACCGACGAGGAGAGCCACGGTGGGACTGCCATCGGCTCTCTTGACCTAATTGCTGCCGATCAGACGCTAGCTCTATTCGCAACGGGGCAACGACAAGTCCATGGCGCCCAGGGCGAGGTCGAGATACGGGATATCAGGCTCCCTCACGAATCGGTTGATCTCGTGATCATGAACCCCCCCTTCACGAGGCCGACCAACCATGAGGTGACGGATGTTCCGATCCCGTCTTTTGCCGGGTTTAGCACAACGAACGATGAACAACGCGCCATGTCCAATCGATTGGCGCGAATCCGTCACGCGCTGAAGGAGCCCGCCGGTCACGGAAACGCCGGTCTCGCTTCTAACTTTATCGACTTGGCCCACGCTAAGGTGAAGCCAGGTGGCACCATCGCCCTTGTGTTACCCATCGCCGTAGTTCAGGGCGCTTCGTGGCGACCGGCTAGAGAGTTGCTTGCCGGGCAATACTCAAATGTTGCTGTGGTAACGGTCGCCTCCGCGGGCGACACAGACCGGGCCTTCTCGGCTGACACCGGTATGGCAGAAGCGCTCATAGTGGCGACGAAAGGGCGGCAAAACGGCGTTCCCGGTACCGAGGCAATGTTCGTGAATCTCCATCGGCGTCCGCCGAGCCTGCTGGAGGCCGCTGAAGTGGCCAAGTTGGTCGGTCGGTTGTCAGCGAGATCGATGTCCGGACATATCCGAGCGGGGAATCAGGAGCTGGGGAGCTACATACGTGCACCGTTGAACGAAGGTGGATGCGCGGCACTGCGTGAATCCGTGCTCGCCGAAGTGATGATCCGGTTGCGTCGCGGGGAATTGAGATTGCCCCGGTATGCCACTCGCCATGCCGTTCCCATCATTCCTCTCGGCCAGTTAGGTGAACGTGGCCTCTTGGATCGCGATATAGGCAACAAAAAGGCCGACCGGCCACCGTACAGAGGACCGTTCCGGATTCGCCCAATACACGGCTTCCCGAGCTACCCCATTCTTTGGGGCCATGATGCGGGCCGCGAGCGACACATGGTTATCCGACCGGACAGCCAAGGCGAGGTGCGTCCTGGATGTAATAGCCGCGCCATAACGGCTTGGCAAACCGCGACCCGACTACACTTTAGTCGCGACTTCCGACTCAATTCGCAAAGTCTCACGGCTTGTCTTACTCCAGAGTTGTCTCTAGGTGGGCGTGCTTGGCCTAACTTCCGACTGCAACAGGGGAGGTGGGAGGAGACCATCGCTCTATGGGCAAACTCCACCCTCGGATTGATGTCTTATTGGTGGGCCGGATCACGGCAACAGCAGGGCCGTGCAGTGTTGACCATTAGTGGGTTGCCGAATCTGACCGTTATTGATCCACGGAGCTTGTCAACCGACAAATTGAGGCGGGCTGGGGAAGTTTTCAGTCAGTTCCAGACCTCGCCGTTGTTGCCGGCCAATGAAGCCTACCGCGACGAAACGCGCCATGCATTGGATCGAGCTGTCTTAATTGACATTCTCGATCTCCCGGAGGATGTACTGCGGCCCTTGGAGAATTTGCGGCGTCAATGGTGCGGTGAACCATCTGTACATGGCGGAAAAAGCACTTCGATTTGAAACTTTGGTAGGTAACGGATCCCGCTCACAAGGTGGAGTAGGTTCGCGGGGCAGCGCTTCGACAGAGAAGGCGCCTCTAGAGGTCACCAGCCACGGCACTCGCCGCCAAACGATCACCGGTTTGTTGGAACCCTGTCGACTGGGTCGGTACGAACCGACAACGGAGGGAGAAAGACTTTGGATCTAAAGGTCAGCGTAAAAAGACAGATCGATCGGCTAAGGAAGCAACTGGCCGCGGCCACAGGACGCGTTGCCGTGTTGCGGGATGAGATCAAGAGACACGAACTGATTTACGACATGCTGGACGGACGAAACACGGATAAGCGGTCGGGGCGTCGTTCCATGGTTGGCGCAACAAGGCGCGGACCGACTGGCGCGACAATCGACTGGAATGCCGTTTTTGCGGCTCTGCCCGCCGAGTTCAGTCTGGACACCCTCAGCGCCCACGAGACGGCTCGGGAGAAACCCCGATCCTACCTCCGGCAGATGGTCGCCCGCTGGTCGAAGGAGGGTCGGATCAAGCGCACCGGCCGGGGCATGTACCAGAAGACCTGACTTCGGGAAACTCTGGACTCTGTACTGGACCTGAATTTCCCCGACAAAATGAGCACTGTGGGTACGGTGTCCTCGCTGTCGAGCCGCAGGTTCATCAGCGCGCGGATGCGGTTGGCAGTGCGCCCGTCGCGCTTGCCCTTACGGCCCACCGGCTGCACGGCACCTCAACCAGCCACGTCAGCGATTCTAGCCGCAATGCGGTTGGCGGCGGATTTGACGGGATCGTTGGCGAGATGGGCATAGCGGGCTGTGGTCTGGACCTTGTTGTGGCCGAGCAGTTTCCCGATCATGGGCAAGCCCTCCCCGACCAGCAAGCCGCCGCTGGCGAAGGAATGCCGCAGGTCGTGGATGCGCAGGTTCTTGATGCCCGCGCGCTCCAGGATGAGGCGCCACGGCCCGTGCAGGAAAGCGAGATGGGCGCCGCGCTTCAGGCCGGGAATCACCCAAGGGCTGTCTTCCCTGCGCTGAATGCCACGCAGCACCTCGATGGCGGGATCGCCCAGATGCACGATCCTGGCGCCGGTCTTGGAGTCAGGCAAACGCAGTTCCCCGCGGTCCAGCTCGACATCCTCCCACCGCAGCGAGAGGATTTCCCCGCTCCGGCACCCTGTCAGCATCAGCAACCGGATGGCGGCTACCGCCGCCGACGAAGCAAAACCCTCGCGCTCCGCGTCCCGCAGCGCGGCGCCGAGGCGGCGGTACTCGTCGTCCGAGAGGAACCGCTCGCGCCTGCGCTCAGGGTACTTCTTCACGAACCGGCAAGGATTGACGCCCTCGGGACGCATCTCCCAGACCTCGGCCATGGTGAGCATCCTAGAGAGCACGCCAAGCGTCCGGTTGGCGTGGCCGGGCACCGAGCGCATGTCGTGATGAAGGGCGGCGGCATCAGCCCTGCCGATGTCGGCGACACGGCGCTTGCCGAGCCGGGGCAATATCCGTTTCTCGACGATCTTGCGGTTGAGCGCGGCGGTGCTGGGCTTCAGGTGATCGGCAGCGTACTCGTCGAGGAAGCGCCGGGCGAGATCGGCCATGGTGGCGCCGCCGGCCTTGCGGGGCGTCTTCCCGTCGAGGTCGCGTCCGGTCCTGGCCAGGGTGACGATCTCGGCGGCGCGCGCCCGGGCGGCCGCCGGGGTGATGGGACCATGAGGTCCGATGGTGGCCTTGACGGCGCGTCCCTCGTGACGGTACTTGACGATGTAGACCTTCCGGCCGCTAGGGTGGACACGGACGCCGAAGCCCTTAATGTCGTCGTCCCAGACGACGCGATCGCGCTCCGCAGGCGTGAGGGCGTCGACCGCTCGCTTGGTTATTTTGGGCATGGTTGATGGCCTCCTTTGCATCTCGATTCGGGTACCGTTTAGGTACCTATAGGGAGCGAATCAGAGAGTATTCTAGCCCATCCGTGACGCGACGTAAAGACCATAACTTACTTAATATATGTCGATTTGTCTACCCATGGCACCCCATGTCGCCGGTAAAGAAATAGTATGTCGGTGTACTTGGCGCGGACCTTGTCGAGGCGCTGGAAGACCGCGGCGGGCTCGCTCACGTCCTTGCCGCCGGTGACCGCCACCAGGGTTCCCTCGGGCAGGTGCGCCTGGGTCTTGCGGTCCTTGCGTGCACGCATGAAGTCACGGGCGTCGATGGCTGCGGAGGTGAGCTTGCCGGTCTGACTGGTGTGCGATCCGCTCCGGGGCCGCCATGTCTGGCCGGTGGCTGCCAGGTAGTCCTCGGCCGCAACGTCGCGCATGCGCTCGAAGGCGTCGCGTCGCGCTGCGAGGTTCTGTGCCCGGTCGGTGATGAGTTCGAGTTCGCGGGACTTGATCTCGGAGCCGTCCTGCTCGTGCTGGAGGTCGCGGAGGCCGGGGATGAGGCGATCGGCTGAGCGGTCGAGGCGCTGTGTCTGAGCGTCGATTTCCTTGATTAGCGGGTTCCCTGCCGTGCCGCGCGAGCTGTGGGAAGTATGTAACCCATCGATTTAATGAAGAAAAAAGTGACTGCAAAGAGTGGGTGACAGACTGCAAGATTCAGCGCGGACGCATCGGTTCAACACTATTTCAACCCCGATGCCGGGACTCATCACCCGGCGCAACCCTGTCCCTCCATGGCGCGGAATCGCGATCCTCAATGTCTCCGGCAATCACTCCTCAAGGGCTTTCAAACTTTCTGAGCAGGAAGTTGCGGGCACTTGGTAGAGCGGGAGGACTTCTCCAGGAGCACCGTCATGGCAAGGAAGCGGGATGGGAGGACTTTCCAAGGCACTGGCTCCTCCCAGACCAGCCAGAAAGCAAGGTGGCTCAACCTCCAGCCTCATCCGTAGACTAGCAGATCGGGAGGTAGAGAGACAGGGGGCTTGTGCGCTGGTCTTCAATGCCGTGCCTTGACTCCAACCTCTCGACTCCCACACGACTCGCCGCCTGCCGCGCAATCGCTCCGATCACGCCGTCCGCCCCGGGTTCCCCGGTCCGGCCTGTCAACGGCCTCCCGGCAATGCGTTCAACGGCTTGTGTACGGCGTTGCTCTCTTGCCGGAGGCAACGCCGTCGCCGTTTCAGGGGAGTTCAAGGCCTCGCCTTTTCTCCTTCAACTTTGCGACCCCCTTTTGCGCTCGTCTGTAGACCCGTTCGCTTCCCGGTCAGCGGTGTCGCGCTCACGCGACCCTCCGTCAAGTCGCTGAGCAGGTGCACGCGATCCCCGAGTTCGCACCAGCGGCGTGTCTCCGCAAGCTCCCGAGGCGTCACCTGGTCGATTGCCGCCAGCACTTCTTTGCTCAGCGCCATCGGATCATCCGGTCATGACCGGGGAGCGGAGGCCCCGGGACAAGGCGCCGGGCTAAAGGAGTTTGACGAGGGCGACTATCAGGCCGCCCTGGGCGATCAGCGCGCCGAACAGCCACTTCACAAGGTCGGCCTTCACCGCCTCGATGGCTGCTTTGGTTTCCTGCCGCAAGGCTTCGATGCTGCCCCTGGTTTCCTGTCGCAGCGCGTCGATGTCGGCCTTGACCGCGGCGATATCGGCTTTGGTGGCGAGGTTGGCGTTGAGGAGGGCGACGTGCTCTTCGGCGAGGGTCTCGGCCTGCTTCTCGGTGAAGCCGCTCTCGGTCAGGCGCTTGACGAAGCGATGGGTGTCGAATGCGATGGCCTCGGCCATGGCGCGATCATAGCAACCCCACCGGCGCGGAACAAGAACAATCGGTGGTGGATCACTTTGGATTCATGCGTGTGGTTACATAGGGATACCAAGGTGTTGCCGCACGGGTCGTCGGTTCTTGAGATGATGCTCGCAACCTGAGCCGAGAGGAATGAGGGCCGGGGTACCGCCGCCGACCCTCGACATCCCGGAGACCAACCCGGTGTGCTCCCTGCTTCCGCCATACACCGGAGGGAGCGCGGCCGTCAACGCTTCGATAGCAGCCCTTCCCGAGCCTTCCTGCCTACACCCCTTGTCTCGCGCCAAGCGAGGCGCGTCGGTGATGAGCGCCAGCACCACTACAGCCAAAAGGCGACCTCGCCGACGCTTGCGGATCGAGGGCGACGATCAGGCCGCCTTGGGCGATCAGCGTGCCGCCCGGATCCCTCACGCGCCGAGGAACATCGCGCCCGCTACCCCAACCATGATCCAGCCGAGCGCTGCCGCGATGGTGAGCGCCCACCACACCGTGCGGGAGACCTCCTCCTTGCGCCCCGTGATCGACCAGATCCAGGCCCCGCATCCGAGCGGGATGGCGAGCGCGAAGACGATCCCGAACGTGTAGGGGAACGCCAGCACGCCGATGCCGACCATACCGAGCATTCCGATCGGATGCTGTCCGTGAGGTACGGTTCCGGCGATGAAGCTCCCGATGCCTCCCATCGCCGCGAGCGTCATCGACGAGAGCGCGGCTGCTCCAGGCTCGCGGCGAAGACGCCCCCGGGCGCCCGGGCACGCCAGAACTCCGATCCCCGGGACCGCGTGTGTCAGCATGACCGCGATGAACGACGCGCCGATGACCATGTTGGCTTCCTCGGTGTGGCCCAGCCAGGCGACGGGGAGTGATATCCAAGCGGCCGCGAACAGCAGTAGCCAACTCGCGACGGCGAAGCGCACCCAGGCGTCCAGGGAGAGTCCGAGAAGCCGGATCATGATGCAGCCCCTTCTCCGCAAGACGGCTTACCGTGGCGACCGTCTCGTGGTCCGCCGGCAGCGTCACGGCATGACGCGGGCCTGCGGCCTGTTGTCCGATGCAGCGAACCAAGGCGGTTTCGTCCGCGGTGAGAACGACCTTCTCCATGCCGGCACGATCCAAAGGCGCGAAGACTCGGCAGGGAACCCGGACGCTGCCAGAACCCGTGCTCCCCATGGCCTGAAGGAGACAGGCTGCCGAATCTACGCCACCGGGATTCGTACCACCACTTCTGCCGCGTCGACAAACCCCTGTGCAGTGTCTTGGCAGAGCGCCGCGCGTTTGTGCACCACAAACGAACCGCCATCATGTCCGGCGCCTGAACGCTGACGTGACCGTGACCGCCGTCGCTTCCGCCAACCAGGCGTCGCGGCGTTTCGGCGCCTCCCGTGTCATCCTCAAGGACATCCTGCGCCTCGACTCCGACAGGAGCGTGCCGGGCATGCCGCCGCGACACGGCCGCGCCACTCTGTTCACCGACGGGTTCTGGAATGTCCGGCACATCCTGCACCACCGCCGACAGCAACGGTCGGGTGAGTGTCGCTTCCGCGTGCCGCTCCGCTGGACACCGGTTCGACGGTGGGTGTCGCGGCGGCGGCGCTTGCCATCGACATCGGCTCGCGCCCCGTGCGGCGCCGCGCCACGGTCGCGGCGACGGACTCAAGGCCACGGCTGCGACCATCGCCGTCACCGCGCTCCGCACGGGATCGACCCGAATGTCGAGGCCGGCGCCGACATCACCGCGCATTCCGGTTGCCGTCCGCGTCTGCTTCGCCGCCCAAGCGGCCGCTGCCGGCGATGGCCCGGTCCGGGCTGCTGTAAGTCAATTGTAAGCGTGTTGTAAGTGGTTTGTAACACAGCGACGCAGCGTGAAACACGGCGTAGTACGCGAAAGTTCCCTAGGGAATCGTCCGGTTCCCGAGAGAATCTTTGCCGCCAGACCCGCGCTCACGCCGTCCCGGCTGCATTCCTGTATGAACACCCGGAAAACTGCCCCATGTCCCGGATTCGGACCCGGTATTCTCTGACCTGTTCCTCCCGCTCAAGCGCCGCTCGGGCTAACCCGTTGATATTACGCCTCTTTTCGTCCCCAATCGCGGATGTCTCGCCATGCGGTTCCGTCTCTACGGCGGAGCCGTTATTCTTCCACACCTGCCGCACCATGGTGCCTGTCGTGCCTTGTCTGCGACCGGGCGCACTCCCTTGCGCAGGTCGAGCCCCTCCGACTCTCTCACACCATGGAAAAGGTGTGTTCTCTCCGCAATACGGGCGTGTACCGGTCGTGTACCGGTCCAAACACACGCCAGCGATTTCAGGGACTTGGCGGACTCCAGGCTGCGACGAAAAAGCGACGCAAGGCCATTCACCCTGGCGAAGTCCTCCAGCTTGTATCCTACGGCTGGTCCGGGCGCTCGCGCCCGTTGGTTGACCGGGAGCGGCTTTTCCAAGACAGCTCCGGCGCGATAAGGATGCCCGGACGAGGCCCGGGTCCGGTCATACCTGCGCCCGGCATTGAACACCCCCGCGTCAGCGCCCTCATGCGCAGGAGTGCGAAGGATCTCCTGCCGGGATCGCGGTTCCCTGGAGAACCGGAACGGACAGACGAATGACAGGCTGCGCACGGGTATGAACGGCGGCGGGCCGGAAGGCCCGGGAGCGGGAGGGGCGGTGGAATGCCTGCGCCCGGTCCGGTGTGCGATACCGGGGTCTTCGGATCGGTCTGGCGACGGGTTTCTCCGGCCCGGGAGGACCTCGGGGTCGGCCGAAAGGAGGGAGGGTGTCTACATTTCGAGGTCCATGTCGATCTCCTTTTCTTCCGGATCGAGCGTCGTTTCCTGGACGGGCTCGGGTTCCGGCCCACGCGAGCGGTCCTCCTCGGGTTCGGTTTCCCGATCCGTGTCCCAGGGTTCGAGACCGTCCGCGTCCAGTCCGGCGCTCCGTTCCGGCGATTTCAGGTCGTCCTCCCAGTCGAGTTCATGCAACGGTTGATGCCCACCCCCGTGTCCCGCGTCCGGCTGAAGCTCGGGTTCGTACTCGCGATCGATGCGGTCGGCGTGACCCGCGTCCCGCTCCTCGGGCGGTTCGAGGCCCAACTCCGCCTCGTGCGCGGCCTCTCTGGCGACTCCATCCAGCGCCGAGATCCGCTCTCCGGTGGCTCTTTCGAGCTGTTCGGAGAGCTTGCGGGCATCGTCTGTGACCAGCTCGGCATGGTCCCGGGCCCGGCTGATTGCCACGTAGAAGGCTTTCTGGTTGGTCAGATTCGGATTGCCGGCGGGCATTGCGGCCACGATGTGGTCCACCGTCCTGCCCTGAAAAGAGTGAACGGTGGCCGCCCAGGCCCGGTCCATGTGGCGGAGTTGCGGATCGTCTTCGTCCAGTCCGGCTTCCTTTCCGTTCCCCAGCCGGAACCGGACTCCCTCCTTTTCGATGGATTCCACCACCGCCGCCTCCCCGTTTACGAGTTCCGAGCCCGGATCGTTGCGCGTCCACCGCACCCGGTCGCCCGCCCGAAGCTCCATCTCCTCGCTCCTGTAGACCTCCACTCCGCCCTTGGCGGCTGCAATTTGGTACGGCCGCCAGGCCACGGGATCACCACCGCCGCCGTCCAGCCAGACCGTGTTGCGGTCGTAGTCCACCCGCGCGACTTCGCGCTCGTCACCCTTTTCGACGCCGAGCGTCTTGTACTGCCGGTTGAAGATCACCGTGTCGCCTGCAGAGTAGTTCGAGGCCCGGGCCATCTCCGCCCGGGTCAGGCCCCTCGACACGAGCTTCTTGCCCTTGCGGGCGGGTCCCGAGACCGCGCCTTCCGCGATCAGATTCTCGCGGATCCTCGTGTTGATTTCGTCCCTCAGCGCCCGGGTCGGCGCGATCACTCCGGTCCCTGCGCGTTGTTCGGGAGACAGTTTCAGCCAGCGTTCGGCGGCTTCGAGGCCGATTTCCTCCCGTTCCGTCGGTACAATCCTGTCGCCGAGCTTCTCGAACGCGGTCTTCACCTCGCCGGCCAAGCCCGCCCGCACTGCTTCCTTGAGCTCCATGTCGCGCTGGCGAAGGATCTCGTCCATCACCGCGGTCTGCATCCCCGCGCGCCGGAGTTGCTCGAAGGGCTTGCCCGCCTCCACCGCGCCGAGCTGCTTCTCGTCCCCGACCAGCACCACCCGCGGGACCCGGAGCGTGGTCGCTGCCCTGAGAAGCCCCTGCATCTGCTCGCTCGATGCGAGCGAAGACTCGTCCACCACGAGAACCGTCTTCGAGAACGACGCGCGCAACTGGCGAAAACCCTTCACCGTGCCCCGGCCCTCGATGACTCCCGCATAGCGGGCGAGGAACCGTTGCAGCGTCTCCGACTCGATCCCCGATTCCCGCTCGAGGGTGCGCGCGGCCGAGGCCGACGGCGCAAGGCCCGCCGTCCGGTGGTCGCGGCTCTCCGCCAGCGTCCGCAGGCGCTTCAGCATGGTCGTCTTGCCCGTGCCGGCATAGCCCTGTACTCCGACCACACGGTCCTTCGACGAGAGAATCATCTTGACCGCTTCCTTCTGTCCCTCGTTGAGACGTCCCCCGTGGAGTTTGGTTTCCGCAATCCAGCGCCGCATCATGGGTTTTCCCGAGCCCTGGCCCGCGTGCATCAGCGCGATGGCCTCGGACTCGCGCGCCATTGCCGCGTCCGTGGTCCAGTGCCTGCCGTGGTCAAGACCCCTGGCCGCGTGCAGTCCGCCCTCGCGTTCGAGCTCCGAGATGGCCCGCTCCGCCGCCTCCACCGTGACCGCGCCCGGCTCCCGGGACAGTGCAGCCGCCAGGAGATCCCCGTGGCCGAACACCGACTGGCGTTCCGAAAGGTGCTCCACCGCCCAGGTTGCGGCCTCCGCGGCAGGCTGTCCCCGGTCCGTGAACAGGTCCGGCGCCGGGAGTTCTCGCTCCGCCTTGCGCGCCTTAGCCCGCACCGCCTCTGCCGAAAACCCCATCTCCGCCGCCTGACGCTCCCAGGACCGGCGCAGCTCTCCCCGTTCCACGTCGCGCTTCGCCGCCCGCGTCATCAGCGTGGCCCGCGCCGCCAGGTGCGGGTTGTCCCCCGTCCCGCCCAGGCCATGCTCTCTCATCGCCGCCTCGATCTCCGACCGCCGCGTCGAGAACTCCTCGATCACCTCCCGCGATACCCCCGCGATCTCGAACCGCCCGTCCGAATGTGTCTTCTCGATCCCGTATCCAAGATCCTGAAGCCCTTGCGCCAGCTCCGCCCGGTAGATGGCTCCGATCGTCATCTTGCCCTTGAAGAGCCCGTCGTCCACCATCGTGCGCCATTTCTGATCCTCGCCTTGCACCATGTTGGCGATTACCGCATGGGTATGGAGTTGAGGGTCCAGATTGCGGGAGGTGTCGTGGCGGAAGGTTGCGGCAACCATCTTCTGGCCGCCGGCCCGGACCATCGCCCCTGTCTCCCGGTCCTGCATCCGGGTCTCGACGGCGTTCTTCTCGATCCAGGAAAGCGTCCTGCCGACCGCCCTGTCGTGGGCGTCCACGATCCGCTCGTCTCCTCCCACCAGCGCCATGAGCGACACCGACTTGGGCGCGGACAGCGTCACGTCCCGGCCCGGACGGTGCTGGATGTTGCCGTCGAGGTCCTTGCGGCCGAGCTGGCGTCCGCCGGGAACCTTGCCCTCGAGGATGGCCCGGAATGCATCGGAGTCGACCGGGCCGGAGAGCCCCAGCTCCTCCGCGCCCCGGCCCGCCCAGGCGCTCGCTTCCTTGTGGGCGGGGTCGTCCCTGGAGTAGTACCCGTCCCTTTCGAAATAGCTCGCCCCTTGCGACGGAGAGGCGATCTTGCCGATCGACGCTACCACGGCCGATGCCTCCCACGTCGTGCAAATTTCTGTGGTTGTACGGTGTCCATGCCGCCCGCATACGCTCTTCCGAGGCCGGGAACAAGGTACGTGTGACGCGACTATCAGGCGTGGCGGCGAATGGCGGCGATTGTCTTTGGGTGGTGGATGTCCTGCATCCGCGGAACGAGACGGTGTGATTGCACACACTGCTGGTGCTCGCCGTCAAGTGAACTTCTTTGACACGTTCAGGACGTAGACTATTCTGGGGGCGGTGAAGGCTCGGTTCCCCCGTCCCCGGCCGTTGCCGGGGATAACACGAGCGGCGCGGAAAGAGTGAGCCGTAAGTCGAGCTTCACGGGGCGGTTTCTTCCGGGGAGAATTGAATCAACCCGGCTGCAAACTCGTAGTGCATAATCGAGTCGCGATTCCAGTCGGAGGCCTCGTGTCCGGCAGGGTCGAGCTTTCGAAGGATGTTGTACCGGGTCGTCGCCTCCGGCCACCGGTTGGATGGGAGAGCGTAGTGCCGATTAGGCCGGCACATCCCCGACGATGCGCGCCTTCGGGTTCTGGTGCTCATGGGGGAACCCGAGTGCATGACCGATCTCGTGGAGCGCCGCATCGCGTCCGTACGGGTCGTCAGGTCCTAGCCAAAATTCATAGTGCGCTTCAACCGGTCAGTCTGTCCTAGCGCGTCGCGTCCGACGTAGGACCACGACCTTCCAGACTCGAAGCCGATCCGAATCTCCGCGGCCATTGCCGTTGCCACTTCGCTGAACTCGATCCCGAGACCAAGACTCTTCCACGCGGTGAACATCTCGTGTACCACTTGCTGTTGACTCTTGGACCCCTTCCATGTTGTGGGCTTGTCCAGAGAGTGGTAGCACAGAAAGGAGTTCGTGAGATGGAAGTCGACGCAAGGTCAAAACAGCGCAGTCCACAGTGGAAAGAGTCGTATCCAGAAGATCTGAGAGTTCGCGAACTCAAGCTTCTTGAGTGTCGCAGTCCTTCGGTAGAGGACATGAAGGTCGGCGTTGCTCTCTCCGGTGGTGGGCTTCGTAGCGCTACCTTCGCCTTCGGCGTGGTTCAGGCGCTGGCGAAGAAAAACCTACTTAAGGAGATAGACATACTCTCCACGGTATCCGGTGGTGGTTATGTTGGTGCCCTCATTAGTCGCCTCTATTCTCGGGACGAAGTAACCGACCCAGATGACGTAACCCGCGCAATACTGCCGCCTTATGAAGACCCGAAGTGGGATGGAGAAGACCAACAGCCCAATGATCCATCCGGAAACGAGGACGAAAAGAAGAGAATAGAATCCGGTGTCGTGTGGAGGTGGCTGAAGGCAAACGGGCGATACCTCGCGCCAGCAAAAGGTAGTGGAGACGTTTTGTTAGCAGGCGCCATACTGATTCGTAACTGGGTATCGGTTCACGTAGTTCTTGCTACGTTCGTACTTGCCGTCTTTGTCCTCTTGCAACTAGCTCGCGAGTTGGCGGACATGGTGTTCGCGAATGTCGCCCCCGGGTTTGGTTGTTCTGCCCAGGCGGAGACAGATTACCTTCCACTCTTCACAAAATTGGACAAATTGCTGAATTGTAGTTTGCCGTTTGGGGGGAACTACCTTTGGTGGAGCCCCTGGCTGTTCATGCCATCACTCTTCATAGTAGTCGCCGTACTTGCCGGGATGATCGTCTTATTCTTTACAACAGACATTTTCTCGGAGCGTGCTTACCTGCGGTCGCGTTGCCTCAAGTACACGCTCTTCGTATTGGGCGTCCTGCTTGCCTTGGCAGTCATCGATACGTTCGGGCAGACCATATATCTCTTTTGGATAGATCCCGGAACGTCAGTAGGCGCATGGTTTCTGGCGTGTTTGGCAGGCGTCAGTGTTGTCGCCGTCGGCGTTCGCGGCCTAGCAGCGCGTTTCTCCGATGAAGTCGTCAATGTGTGGACGCGGCCTTCTCTTAGACTCGCCGCGATCATTACCGCAGTTCTCTTGCTCATCGTAACTTTGACCGTGATCAACTCCGTTTCACACGGAATTGCGTGGCAGTTCAAGTATCCATCGTACGTGCACGCGGAATTCTGGGAGTCGCCCGTGCAACAATCAATTCGAAGCCGGAGAATGGCGCAGTCCGACAAAATCTGCGTGGTACAGACTCCGGGGGTCTGCCGCGCTTCTGATACACTGACGATGCTTGCCTGCACCAGATGTGTCCAACTTGGAAACCGGAACATTGACAACCTAATCTTGTGGTTTTTCGGCTTGGCAGTATTGTCGGGCTTCTTCGGATGTTTTCGCTGCTTCTTGAACCACTCTTCACTGTGGCCGCTTTATACAGCACGCATCATCCGCGCCTACCTCGGAGCTTCCAACCCGTGTCGCGTCGGCAGTAGAGTTACCGGGGTTACTGCGGTTCTTGAGGGTGACGACACGTCGAAGAATTGGCGAGGTGATGCGTTGAAAGGTTTGGAGAAGGGTGCTCCATTGCATCTCGTGAACGTTACCATCAACGAAACCGTCGACGGTGGGTCGGGCATACAGCACAACGACCTACGGGGCATCGGTATGGCGATTGGCCCGGCCGGAATCAGCGCTGGAATTAGACATCATCTCGTGTTTGATGCGAACGCCGACCAAGTGAGAGTGTTCCCCAAGGATTCCAAACTCTACCGTATGTTTAACTACCCAGCAGTGGCGGGAACGGATAATCTTGCCCGCTATCGCGGAGAACGGCTGACTTTCGGACAATGGGTTGGGATTTCTGGTGCTGCGTTTTCAACGGGTATGGGTTCGCGTACCAGCCTTGCGGCTTCTTTGCTTCTTGGATTCTACTGCGGTAGGAACGCCGGTTGCCCGGCGCCCCCCCGCTCAGATCCGGACGTGCCCGCTAAGGCATCCGGCTCCTCCCTTGGGTACCGCCCCGCATGGCGCTGACGGCAAATCGTTTGTCCGGCCACGGGTGTCGGATTTCCAGCCTGGGCCAGTGAGCCACCACATGGCGTGCGATGTCGGCCCAGTTCGAGCGGTCCTTCTGCGACCGTCGGCGTAGCGTTCGCAGCCACAGCCGCTTCAGGCGGGTGGCAAAACGGTAGAGGTATCGGTAGCTGGTCGGGACCGCATAGTAGTTGAGCCATCCGTCGAGCACCTTCCCCAGCCATCTCGCCATTGCTTTGGGTTTGCAATGCATCCGTCTGCGTAACCCCTCCTTGATCCGCTTCAGTGTCCGGCTCATCCGTTTCGCAACCGGCTTGCGCCCCACCTGAAAGCGCCCCAGTCTGTTCTCCGTGCAGTAGTGCGTGAAGCCCAGGAAGTCCAAGGTCTCCGGTCTGCCCTGCCCTCGTTGCCGATGGCTTTTGACGGCAAACCGCCCGAACTCAATGAGTCGGGTCTTGTCGGGGTGCATTGCCAGTTCAAAACTCTCGAACCGCTCCTTTACGGCACTCAGGAAGCGCTCCGCGTCCCGCTTGTGCTGAAAACCCACCACGAGTCGAGTAGCCGAGGGGAATTTCACCCCTCGGCCCTCCCAGAACCGGACGTGAGACTCTCGCCTCATCCGGCTCCTACCCTCCAGCCTCAGACACCGGCTCCTCCCATCTCTGGTTGGCCTCCATCCTTGGCCAGAGGGTCGGGTCCCTTCGCTCCGCCCGCATTGCCGGGCTTCATCGCTAATACGGACCCGTCCGTCCCTGTGCTCCGCTTCGGTACTCGGCTCCTTGCGGTTCTTCCGCTTGGAGGTCTCCCTTGGCATCGGAGCTCCAGGTTCCCACGTTCCGCACAAGAGCCTCTCGCTGGTCTCACGCCGCCTTCATGCCGGTCGCCGCTCGGCCAGTCAGCAGGCACCCTCCGAGCTCCATCCCAGACCAACGACTGGAGCCTGGTTTCGGCGACATCTTTACGCTTTCGACACGTCATCAACGGTTCACTTTCGTTCGTCTTACCAGCGCACACCTGACGGGTGATTCCCGCCTTTCCGCAACGCTCACCACCCCGGTCGTTGAACCGGAGCAGCTTGCGGTGGTTTGGACCCTGGTCCTGCAACCCGAGTCCGAGGGGCCTTCCCTCATCTCCTGTGCAGCAAGGCGCTTCAACTCGGCTCTGCTACGTCATCAGAACCTCCTCTCGTCGCCGTCGTGGCGCACAGTCATCGGCGTACCGCACGATGACGGTGTCGCCTTCGACCTCGCGGCTGCGCCATTTCTTCTGGAACCACAGGTCGAGGACGTAGTGCAGGTAGACGTTCGCCAATACCGGCGAAACCACCGAGCCTTGAGGCGTTCCCCGCAGATCGTCCCGCCACTCTCCAGCTTCGTCGGGTAGGACGCTGGCGCGCGCATCCTTAGGTGGAGGCTTGTCCGCTCCCGCTCTTTCGATCGCGGGTGGGTGCGCAGTTCCACCATAGACCACGTTTCCAGCATCCCCCCTGAAATTCCGTACGTCCGGTTTTCCCGGGTACGGCTTCAAGCACCAGGCACCCCTTCAGGAGTTCGGTACGGCGTCTTCCGCGATACCCGCCACGGTTAAGGCTGACCCGGCCATGCCCGTGCAGACACCCGCGTTTACGCCGTCCTTCGACCGTGCCGCATATCGCCGTGGAGGCCGGTTTCTGTGCACCGGCAGACCAGCCATACGCCACACGGTCACCTAGGCCCAGAGGTCCTCGCTCAGGGCCGGTTATGTTGTCCAGCCCGTCAACGCTTAATCGACCTCATCCGCCAGTCAGGAGGACTCCGCGTCCTTTCCCGTTATCCGGTTATGGACGCGGTCCTTGACATTCAAGGGTCACAACATCCTGTCTGTCCTCCTCACCTTCCGGACTTTCACCGCTGAACTTTCCCGGATTGCCGCCGTCTGTACGCCGGGGGACCCGATGCGTGCATTCCTCAGTTCCTTCCGCATCGGTTCTAGCCATCGGGACGTCATGAATCCCTTGGCATCCACCAATTACCCCCACAAGTCAGCTTCGATGCGGGGAACGCCGTTTTCGACGCTTCGGACGACTGTTCGCTTTCGCTACGGCCCTCCGGTTTGCTCGCCCTCCAACTGACCTGGACCAGAAGTGAACAATCTCTCACCCGGCCCACAAGGGCTTTTACTTCCCTGCTTTACAGGCAGCAGGTCGCCCTGTTGCCTGCGGGATATGACTACGACGCCAAACTGAGAATTGCGCCGGCGGGACTTTCGCCCGCGAGTTCAGCAGCTAGTCTCGCTGCACCATGACGCCGGCGCTCAACCACTTGATGATGAGCCTGATGACCCGCTTGTCCCCGATGCGGTGCTCCAGGAACCGGATCAGCCAGTCCCTTGACACGTTGTCGAAGAATGCGCGGATGTCACAATCCACCACCCAGTTGATCTTGCGCCGTTTTAACCCGACCGTGAGCGCATCGAGCGCATTGTGCGGTCCACGCCCTGGCCGGAACCCGTAGCTGAACCCCAGGAACTCCGCCTCATAGATCGGCGTCAGGATTGTCTCCGTCACCGCCTTCTGGACTATCTTGTCCTCGATGGCCGCGACGCCGAGCGGTCGTGTGCCGCCATCAGGCTTCGGTATGTTCACCCGCCTTGATGGCGTCGCCCGGTACGCTCCCGAGTGCACGCGGTCGTGAAGGTCGGCCAATCGGCCTTCCAGCCCTTCCTCGTACTCCCGCCACGTCACGCCGTCCGCGCCTGCCGCAGCGTCTTTCTTCAGTTCGAAGAATGCCCAGCGCAGCGCATCAACCGTGACATGGTGAAGAAGCGCCGTCAGACGCTCCCGTGGTTCCCGTTGAACGAATTGCCGTATCCGGTCAGCCGCCTGTGTCACGCTTTCCCGGTCCTGCGCCCGGCGCGTGCTTTGGCTTCCCGGATTCCCCTTGGGCTCGGTCCTTCGCTCCATCGACTCCGCCGGGACCACGGCCCCTTTGTTCGCCGACTTCTCAGCTAATATGACCGAGTCTGACTTCTCCATGCCGTGCATCATCGGTTACGGATTCCTCCTTTCTTCAGCGACCCCGCCACGACAGCGGGATGGCATGGAGACCTCCCAGGTCCCGGTGCTGTGCGTACGTACGTGCCTGGGTTCTTAGACACCGCGGGATTCCAGCCCCCCTCGCCATATCGGTGAGCTGGATGCTGCCTTCGGCCCATTGAAAAGCCTCGGCATCCCGGACACGTCTCTTTCGGTGCTCAATAGCCCCGCCCGCACGCGCCCCTGTCAACGCTTAACCCCCATCCTCACGGATGACGGCCCATGACTCGGGGTGGAAGTGGTGGCTTGCCTTTCTTTCCCGCCGGACTTTCACCGGCTGCACTGGCACCAGTTTGCCTGGCGCACTCAACGACGACCTCGCTGCGCTCGGCGCCGCCGTCCTCGCCGCGAGGTTCGCTCCGCTCTTCCGGTTCGCCGGAGTCGGAGAGGAGGGAGCCTGAGAGGGCAAAGTCTTGATGGAAGGAGAGGGAGTATGGACGCCGTCATCAACCTCAGACACGAACCCCGGCTCCGCGACATATTCGAGCACACGGACGTGCACAACAACACCGTCCTCATCGACCGCCGCACCAGGTGGGGCAACATGTTCCGCATCGGGCCCGACGGAACCCGCAGGCAGGTTGTCGCGCAATACCGCGCCTGTCTCTGGCTCCGCATCCGCTCCGGTATCGTCGCGCTCGAAGACCTCGCCGAACTGGACGGCATGTGGCTGGCCTGCTGGTGCGATCCTCAGCCTTGTCACGGTCACGTGCTCGCCCGCGCCGCGGCCTGGGCCGCAGCCGCCCTGGCCGAAAGGAGGGGCGAGTGATGGACCGCCTTGTCTTCAAGCGGCTCACCCCGCACGAGTCCCGCATCTACGCCGACGGCGACCACGTCGGCAACGTCTACCGCCAGGACGACCACCTCGCCCCCGGACGCGTGTTCTACGTCGTCCATTTTCATGAGGATCCACGGGGAGGCAGGCGCGTCCATGACCGCGGCCGCATCCGCGACGTCGCCCAGAGCCTCTTCGAGTCGCACCCGCTCTGGCCGTGACCGAAAGCGTAGCGGCCTCTCCCGCAGTCGGGGGCGTCCTGCGTCGGCGGATGGAAGTCTGAGTTTCAAGGGGACGGTGCTGTTTCGTACAAGTCCTCCCCGACCGGATATCCCATCTTGTCACTCGTGCTCTCTCCGCCGACCCCTGAAGGGGTCCTCCTCTCCGTTCCGGCCGGCAACACTTCCGCTGCAACTCCCGGATTATTGGGGCCAGCTTCGGCCTACACCTTCGTTCCGGCCTCTCCTGATTCCTCCCTTCGCTGCGCCCCCTCCCCTCCGGGGACCGGTCCGCTGAAGGCTCCGACGCGGACTACGTCCGCCCACCGGGCTCCGGCCCCGCCCAGGCATTGCCATCCATCCCGCAGACAGGGCCTCCGCCCTCTCGCCTTGCGTCGGGTTCCGGCGCAGACGCCTACACCCTCCGACGGGCCTTCATCCCTCCCTCCGTCTGGGACCATCGTAGCACGGCCATCAACCCCTCCTTCGTCGGGGTCCTCCACTCCGTTCCGGCCCTTCGGGTGATTGCCCGTGCTCCAAAGAACCCAGACGGAGGGAGTTCCTCCAATGGCTGGCCCGGAAGGGCGTTGAGAAAGGAGTCCCAGATGAGAGCCACACGATCCAGAACCGAATCGAACGGCGCTGGTACCGTAGTTCCGAACCACGAGGAGGACAGCATGGAAAGAAACGAAGTCGACAACATTGCAGACCAGGGCGTATCCAGCATGGCAGCATTCTGCGAAAACGCTCAGATCTTCGGCGCTGCCCCGGGACCCGACGAGTTCGATTCCAGGGACGTCTGGGACGAAGACGACGCACTCGACGCGGTACACGCTGCCTTCGAGATCCTCGCGGGCGGCATCGGCCCCGACGGCACTCAGCTCTCGGACGAACGCGAAGGCCTGCTCTGGGGCTTCGTCAACATGCTCGACGCTTTTATTTGTCAATCTGCGCAGAGTTGCGCCTGAATGGACGGAAGCACTATAAACAAAGGACTTGGGCTACTTATCCCGATACCTTGGCCGGTCATTCGCACCCCTGTCCGCGCCCCGTTTTCTTCCCTGGTGTTGAATATGGGGTTGAACTTTTCCGCGCGCCGTGCCACCATGGCTCCATGGATACGTTTTTGTTCGTTCAGCGGGTGATGAGGAAGCCAAGGGGTGAAGAAGAGCATGATATCACCGGTTGAGAGCTCTTCGCCAGTTCTTTCGGAGGGGCCGGAGCCAGATGTCCTTTATGGGCTGGTCGCGCCTGGTGTGGCGGTCGTAGCGTCCGCGGCCCTGGGTGGCGCCGACGCGGGTCCAGCCCGAGGCCTTGTAGAGGGCGCCGGTGAAGCGCGGGGTCTCGACGAAGGTCTCGATCAGCACGGGGGTGGTGTTGTAGCGCTCGGTCCAGTCGCGGGGCAGTTGGCGGCGGACGAGGGAGAGGATGTGGGAGCCGAGGTTGGGGATGGTGATCCAGGGGAGGATGAGGAACCTGGGGTTGTCGACCACCAGCGGGAGGTTTTTCAGGCGCAGTTGCGGGGTCCATCCGATGAAGCGGTCTCTGGGGGCGAGCTTGTGAGCGGCGGTGGAGAAGCCGAGCATGGCGAGGGGCCGGCCGTGGCGGTCGTGGACGGCGTAGCGCATCTGTGCGCCGACGAGGGTCTTGTAGCCAAGGTAGTGATAGCGGGCGATGAACTCGTTCCAGAGCCTGCCCTCGCGGGTGTAGCGCACGGCGGCATGGAGGCTGAGGGGGCGGACCTCGTCAAGGGTAGTGGGCGGAGGGAAGAGCGGCGGTTCGGTGTCGGGGCCGAAGACCATGGGACGGCGCGGGGGCCGCGGCCACTTGGGCGGCGGCAGGACGATGAGGCCGTCGTTGTGCATGGCGAGCATGGTGACCCTGGCCATCATGTCCTTGAGGCCGCCGTCGGGCTTCAGCCAGCCGATGCGGCGGCAGAACTCCCTGGAGAGGGCATGGCGGTTGGGGGGCGGAGAGGCGGCGAGCAACTCGCGCAGGAGCGCCATCTCTTCCGTGGTGAAGTCGCGGCCGTAGTAGCGGCACTCGACGGCGGCGGTCATGCCGGCGCCATGAAGGCGCGCCTGAGATCCGGGCTCATCGACCAGGGCAGCCACGGCGAGAGGTTTTGCGGGGGCCGGCGGCCTATGGAGGCGCAGGCCCGGAGCCATGCCTCGATCCAGCGCCGGACGTCGATGCCGTTGGTGGCCAGGGTGCCGACGACGGAGTACATGACGGCGGTGAAGCGGGCGCCGGTCTTGCTGTCGGAGCCGAAGGACAGGCGTCGTCCGATGACCGGGCCCCGGAGCGCGCGCTCCGCGGCGTTGTTGTCGAGGGGCACGTGCGGGCGGTCGACGAAGAGGCTCAGCCCCTGGCGGTGGCGCAGCAGCGAGCGCAACGGCGTGGCCTGGCGCGCCCCGCGCGGCAAGCCGTCGAGTTCCTGCTCGGCATGCGCGAACAGGCGCTGGAACTCCTCCTCCAGCGTGCGCTGGGCGGCAGCGAACGCCTGCGTCTGGCGCTTCAGGTCAAGGTCGTAATGTTTCAACCTCGCCTCGTTCAGACGGTAGATGGACGCGATGCGCTCGATCCAGCCCTCGCACCATTGCGTCAGGTTCGCCTGTCCGGCCGCACACTCGATGAAGGACCTGCGTTGGTGCGCCCAGCACCACTGGAGAAGCACCGTGCCGTCAGCTTCGCGGGCCATCTTCCGGTAGGCCGAGTGCCGGTCGCAGACCAGCAACAGGGTTCCGGTGGCGCCGCCGAACAGCTTCCTGGCCACCTCGGCGCTGCGCGAGGGGTCGATGTGGAAGTAGACGGCGTCTTCGCTGACCGAGCTCCACAGCCACGCGCGGCTCGACCGGCCCGTGCCGCGAAGCTCCTGGATGCGCCATGCGGTCTCGTCGCCATGGCGCACCGCCGCTCCGTTCTGGTGCGCGAGGATTGCCGCGGCCACCGGCTCGAACAGCGGCAGGAAGCGGGGCACGCTGTCGGCCAGCGTCCCCGCCGAGATCCGAAGCCCCTGGTCGGACAGCCACGCCGAGACCCGGTTCAGGGGCCGCAGGCAGGCGTAGCGCTCGAACAGCACGCGCGCCCACACGCTGGTCCCGTAGGGGGTTCTGGCGAACAGGCGCGCCGGCGCGGGCGCCGTCACCTCCAGGGGCGAGGACGGGCATTCGCAACCGCGGCGCCACCGGGGACGGACGATCCTGCGCGTGTGCGCCCGGACCTCGATCTCGATCAGCGTCGAGGAACGCTCGCCGTTGGCCACGTACGGCTTCCCGCAGCAGGGGCACACGCGCGCGTCCTTCGGCGGATCGCGCCGTTCGCTCTTCTCCCCGAGCGCCGGCCGCCGGGTGCGGCCATGGCCGGCGGCGCCGGGCTGCTGGCCGCGCCGCCGCTCCGAACGGGGCTTCTTCTGCTGCTCGCTCCGGCTCCCGAACAGCGCCTTCGACAGCACCGCCCGGGTCGCCTGAAGCTTGGCGATCGTCGTCTCCAATGCTTGGTTCCGGGCCTGCAACCCCGCCGCGGCGCCGCGCAGCCGCGAGTTCTCTTTCGACAGCGACCGGATGGTCCTCTCCTGGCCGCGCAGCCTCTTCATGGCCGCGGGCAGCAGTGGACGGTCGGTGAGTTGGGTCTCCAGCCACTGCTTGTCGGCCTCGGCCTTGATCAGCGCAACGCGCAGGTCGCTCATGCGGCGCTCCTGCCAGTCGATCGTGTCGGTCTGGTCGAAGTATGCCGCCAACTTGCCGCGGAGTCGGGCGGCCTCGTCGGACAGCCGCACGACGGTCTGCCTGAGCCTTTCGGTCTCCTCCAACTCGCGGCTCTGCCGGGCGAGGTCCCGTTCCAGGAAACGGACCTGCCGGCGAAGCGACCGGATCGTCTCGTTCTGTGCCTGCGAACTCTCCCCGGCCTTGCGAAGCCGGGCGTCCCTTGCCGACAGCGATGTCTGCGCCGCTCGCGCCGCTTTCCGGTGCGCCGCGACCTCCTTGCGCAACTCGGCGATCTCGCTGTGCAGGGACTTGACTGTGTCGTTCCGAGTCTGCGACCGCTCCAGGGCCTTGGTCAACCCGGCGTCCGCAGCCTGTTCGCGACTCGACATGCGCCCAATGTAGCGCATCTCGAAACGCGTTACCAGTCCTTGGGACTATGTCTATGGGTGACTGATGATGAAGAACCCAACCTATGGAAGATCACCCGATGAACGAACGATTACATGGATACCGCCACCGCAAAACGCACCGCCAAGGTCAAGACCACCTTGACCAAACGCGCTGTCGAGGCCCTCGAACCAGCCGCCCGCCCCTTCATCGCATGGGACGACCGGCTCACGGGCTTCGGAGTCAGGGTCCAGCCCTCCGGCGCCAAGACCTTCGTCGTCAACTACCGCGCGGGAGAAGGCGGACGCAAGGCCCCCAACAAGCGCGTCACAC
Organism: uncultured Binatia bacterium (SeqCode); assembly: GCA_965204505.1. GTDB lineage: Bacteria > Desulfobacterota > Binatia > UBA9968 > JAJDTQ01 > JAJDTQ01. The sequence continues at coordinate 2,092,430 of CBDBFB010000002.1, read as the reverse complement.
TCGGACGCTTCGGGCGCATCACCCCCGATCAGGCAAGGCGCATGGCCCAGGAGACCCTGGGCAAGGCCGCCGGGGGTGGAGACCCGGCGGAAGAGCGCGCCGAGGCCCGCAGCATGCCCACCTTGGCCCAGGCCTTCGAGGACTACATGGACGCCAACCCCAGGCGCAAGCCAAGGACCGTCCAGATCTACCGCCAGAACCTGCGCGTGTGTTTCGGCGACTGGCTGACCCGCTCCCTCGACGCCATCGACCGCCGCGATGTCGAGGCCCGTTTCAATACCGTCACCGAACGGAACAGTTGGGCCACCGCCAACCAGGCCGTCTCCATGCTGCGCTCCATCTACCGCCGCTCCAGCATCGACCACGAGGGACTGCGCAACCCGGTGGAGCTCTGGATCGCCGGCGGCGGGCGTCTCAACCGCAAGCGCCGCCGGCGCATCTCCGCGCCGTCGGAAGTGCTGCCGCGCTGGCGCTCGGGAGTGGAGGCGGTGGGGCTTTCAGGCGACCACCGGGACATCTTCACCATCGGCGCCTACACCGGCATGCGCCTGGGCGAGGTGGTCTCGCTCCGGTGGGAGCGCATCGACCTCGGCCGGCGCATCCTGCGGGTGGAGGAGACCAAGACCGGCGAGCCCCTGGAGCTTCCGCTCACGCGGCAACTGGCTGCCGTGTTCGGGCGCCGCCGGGAGGGGAGCAGTGAGACGGGGGAGGAGGGATGGGTGTTCCCGTCCCGCACGAGCGCGGACGGGCACCTGAAGGGCATCGGTCACCATCACGTGGATATCGGCAAGGCGGCGGGGACACGGTTCTGGTTCCATGGGCTGCGCAATGCCTTCATCACCGTGGCCGAGCGCGACCTCATGCTGCCGCGTCCGTTGACCAAGCGCCTGGTCAACCACGCCCGCGACGACGACATCACCGAGGGCTATGCAGCCGACTGGACGGTCGAGCAGCTCCGGGAGCCCGCTCAGCGCGTGGCCGACCGCATTGAGGGGCTCATGGCTGCGGCAGTGTCGATGGAGAAGGAGTCCCCGTCCGCGGAAGCATGACGGCGGGGACAGGGACGGCGCCTTCCGCCGTCCCTGTTGTCCGGAAGCGAGGGACTGCCCTGCGCGTCCGCCCCGGCCATCGAGGCGGGCGCGCGTTGCCGCTCCCTACCAGCGAACGGTTCCGCCCAGCATGACCCCGTGCTCGGGCGGCCCATCGCCGTCCGGCGTCTCCCGGCGCGTGGCGTCGAGACTGAGCTCGAAGCCTGACGCCACCGAGGCGAGCCGCCAGCCCATGCGGTACTCCCGCGTGCTGTCCGACACCCCGAACCCGACGTTCGGCGTCCCGGTGAAGCGCCCGCCCAACACCGCCATGCCGTAGCCCACCTCCGCGTCCAGCCGCCCCGACCGGGCCGCATCACCGTCCGCCGCCCTCAGTCTCGACGCCTCCGGCATCGCCCACAGCCGCTCCGATCCGCCCGGGTCCGCGCCCCAGGACGGCGTGAGCGACATCGACAGGCCCCGTCCAGCCGCCCCCGGCACAAGCCTCAGCCACCCCGACACGCCCCATTCCCGGTAGCCCTCCCCGGCATGGGCCGCAAGCCCGCGCACCCGGACCGCCACGTCAAGGCCCCGCGACGGGTCCGCCCAGCCCACTCCGGCGCCGACCTCCATGCCCGTGCCGCTGCCCCCCTCGCCCCCGTCGTGACGCACCCCGAGCTCCACCGAAGGCGTCAGCGTCCCGCCGCCACCCAGCGTGAACGCCCGCGACCCGTCCAGCACCGCCCGGAGCCGGCTCGCGTCCGCCCGCGACCCGGCCAGGTTCCCCACCCCGGGCACGGACACCCGCTCCGACTCCGTCCGCACCCAGTACGCGTCCGCCTTGAGCGCCAGCGAGAACCCGGCCGCCCCGGCAGCCGTCACCACCTCGCCCCGCACCCCCGCCGCCGCAAGCGTCATCGACAGGTCCGCGCCGTGGCGCGCAGCCGCGTGGTCGTCGAGGTCCAGCGTCAGCCTCCCCGACCCCGTCCCCGCAAGGCTCCAGGCCGATACCCGCTCCGAGAACTCGAAGCGCGCATAGGGAAGCACCGTCGTGACCGAACTCCCCATCGCGTAGCTCCGCCCCGAGCCCTGCGCCGTGCCCTTGCCCAGGCTGTGGGTCATCGCCAGCCCGGTCAGCAGCCGTCCCCGCTCGTAGTCCATGCCCGCCGCCCCGGTGGCCGCCTCGCCGCTCAGCGAAAGCCCCGGACCCGCGCTCGTGAACCGCGACACCGACGCCCCCGACCCCCAGCCCGTGAACCGCGAGCCCCCGCCGCCAAGCACCGCGCGGAACGAAGTGCCCATCAGCAGCTCGCGCCCGGTCACCGGCCGCCCGCGCCGCTCATGCAGGCCGTCCGCCGGGGCCTGGGCGCCGTAGCGGCGCGCGAACCCCGTCAGCGCCTCCGCCAGCCCCCGGCCCCCGAGCGACAGGCGCTGGCCGCCCACCGTCAGGTGCGAGCCCGCGCTCCGCGGCGTCTCCAGCCGCGCGGTCACCGCCGCCACCGCGTCCGCCGCCGCCGCGCGCCCGAAGCGCGCCAGCCAGTCCCGCTGCAGCGGGTCCTCGTTGCGGATCGTCCCCTTCGCCTCACGGTGAATCCCCCGCAGATACGCCCCTCGCGGGTTCGAGAGCCTGAGTTTGAACGTCTCCTTGCCCTCGTCGATGGCGTCGTCGAGCAGCGGCACCGAGACCGTCTTCGCCGTCTCGCCCGCCGCGAAGACGAGCGTGCCCGACGCGGCCGTGTAGTCGGCCCCCGCCGTCGCCGTGCCGTCCTTCGTCGCGTAGTCCACCGAGACCTCGCCCGATGCTGCGCGGCTCAGCGTCACCGCGAAGTCGAGGCTCTCGTCCTTGCCCTCCCGCGCCTTGCCGCCCTCGAGCCGGATGCGCACCGGGCCGCCGACTTGCACGCCCGGCGCGTTCGCGAGCGCCCGCCCGCCGGACGCGCACACCGCGCCCTCTTCGGCGCAGCCGGGCGGCGGCGCCAGCGTCACCGTCACGTCGCGCCATGCATCGGATTTCACCTTCACCCGCCACAGGCCCGCCTCGATGCGCTCCACCTTCCTCGTCTTGCCGGCGCGCACCCGGAACGACGCCGGGCTCGGCACGACGCCGCCTTCGCCCAGCGCCTCGCTGAAGCGCACCTTCAGCCAGAACGCGGTGCCGTCGTGTTCGTCCGGGACCCCCTCGAACGCCGCCGTCAGCGGGGACGCCGGCGCCCGCACCTGCCGCTGCGGCTCCTCCTCCGGTGGCGTTTGCTCGTTGTCGTTATCGTTGATCGTGATCGTGGCAACGGTAATTCCCCTGGGGTGGTACTCGAAAAGGTTCGGCGCTGGCTCGATGGTCACCGTGAACGTCTCCGGCCCCTCGACGTCGGAATCGTCCGTGATCGGAATGCTGAAGGTCTTGCTCGTGTCGCCCGCGGGGATGGTCACATTGAAGGTCCGGGGGCCGGAGTAGTCGGAGCCGTGGACCGCGGTGGAGTCCGCGACGCTCACCTGGAGCGGCACCGGGACACCGACGCTTCCTGGTGACATGTTGATCGTCACCTCTGCGTTGGCGCCCTCGATGGCGGTATAGGCTTTCCGGGCGAAGCTCACCACGGGCGTCCCGTCTACGATGGTCACCGTCGCGGTGGACGGCGAACCCACCCGGTAGCGACTGCCGGCATCCGCGCTAAGCGCGACCTTGAACGTCTCGTCATCTTCGATGAACACATCGGAACGTATTCGATAGCGGATCTCCGTGATGGCCTTCCCGGCTTCGAACCGAAGCCGCACAGGGACGGCCGCGTAGTCCCAATCGCTGGCGGTGCCGAATACCGGGGTTGCCGTGATCCCTCCGGCGGCGGCCGACGTGTCCCCGCTACGGACCACCTGCAGGACAATCGCCCGAGTATCCGCAACGATCTGTGGCTGCTCCACGACACGGTAGGAGTCGGAGACGAAACTGACCGTTCCGAGGAGTTCCTGAACCGGTGCGGTGTCCGTTTCCCGGACGGGTGCGGCGTCGGTGCCGGCGCCCGTCCGCTCAGCAGTCGCGTCGATCGTGTAGGTCGTCAGCCCGCCCGGACCGCTCACCATCACCCACAGCTCGGTCGCGCCGCCGTCGGGCGCCAGCGCAAGCTCGACCGCCGTGCCAGGGGACCGCAACCGCACCGGGCGCGTGAAGGTGGCGCTCCCCCTGCGCGAGCCCGCGAACACGCTCGCCTGGCCGTTCCACGACGGAACCAGAGCCACGCGCCCGGCGCCCGCCGGAACCGATGCACGGTAGGACAGCGTGCCGGGTGCGAAGGCCGGGCTCAGCGCGACCGCACCCTCGCCGGCGTTTTCGCCAGCCGAGAGCGCGAGCCCACTCAGGGGACCCGGCTCGGTCCCGCTCCGCTCGTCTTGAGCCCCCGCGGGTGTGGCGGCGAACAGGCATAGCGCACCCACCAGCAGCAAGGCGGGGAGCAGAGCGATGAGGCGCCACGAGGATGGGGTGGCAAACGGGGCGAGAAGAAGGGAAAGGAGGTCGCGGCAGCGCCGGGAAGGCGCGCCGACGGTTGGTTCAGGCGGGCCGGTTAGCCGTGGGCAATACTCGCCGCTGGGCCGCTGGGCCGCTGGGCCGCTGGGCCGCTGGGCCGCTGGGCCGCTGGGCCGCTGGGCTATTATGAGACAGTTCCGTAAATGTCAAGGGCATTTCGAACCTCCCGTGTTGTCCGCCGCCGGCGGGCGCGCCGGAGCGTAGTCCCGCGCGTTGGTGGCGACGCCGAAGTCAAGAATGCCATACCATACTCGTGTGTCATTCGTGTGCCTTTGTTGGCATGTCCCAGTGTTACTTTCGTGCCCGAAGTGATAAAAATGACAAAAAGTCCTTCAGACACCGGTTCCGGCGCCGCTGAACGTCCTGATCCGCGCGCGGCGCCCGGACCGGCGGGAGGGTGAGCCGTTGACGACACTCAAGGAAGCGAAGAAGGAGATCGAGGCGCTGCGGGAGCGGACCGCAACGCTGAGCGCGGCGGTCCTAGCGGGCATGCGGGAATCTGTGCGGGGGGGGGCTCGCGAGGTCGCGGGACACGCGACGGGGAGAGCGGCGACATGGATGGATGTCGATGCGCCTGACGCTTGCATAGGTGCGACCGGCAGCGCCCGCCTGGAGGGAGGACTGCCCGGCGCTATTGCTTCTCGGCTCCGAAGGCGCCGACCACGCCGACAAAGCCCTGGTCGTTCGACGCCGCCATTGCCGGCGTACCGTGGTGCGCCTGGAACACACCGCCAACCGCGGCGGGATGCGCGCTCTGGGCATCGGTGGCGGCACGGCGGAAGAACTGGGCGACCCATCCGCCGGTCCAGTTGCGGCCGTCGGCATCACCGGCGGTGTTGCCGTTGTATCCCATGCCTCCACCGTGAAGGTTGCCCCCGAATTGCCCGCCGCTCTCGTTGGCGAGCGTTGCCGTCCAGCTTCCGAGCGGGGTGCCCGAGGCGTCCCTGAAGTTGTCGATGCTGCCGGAGAGGGCCACGTACTGCGTGTCATGGTCGAAATCCGCCGTGAGGACGGCGTCCGCCGTGAACGCGCCGGACGCGCCGTCGCGCTCGCCGGCCGCCCGTTCCGACCACAGCCCGGCGGCGGCACCGACATAGGTCGCGGCACCGGAAAGGGCATCGAGTTGATCGAAGCCGGGCCACCACTTATGCCGTCCCGCCACGAAGGCGTTGGCGCCGCGCGGCCACGCGGCGTTGAGGCCGTTGCTGTTCCTCCGGCCAACAGTTGCGGTGGAGAGGATCGGGTCATTCCCGAATGTCCCGAGACCGACGGCGCCGGAGTCGGGAACTCTCGCCCACCACCCGAAGGAGAGATACGTCTCCCCGGAACTTGCTTTCGAGTACAGGGCCACGGTGTCGGTGAGCGTGACGCCGGCACCGTCCGTGCGGCTCCACTCCTTCGCGCTTCCGGTCCATCCGGAGATCGCCGGAGGGGCGTCCGCATCGACGAACGCGGTGCCGTTCGACGGATCTTCATCGTTGTCGAGCGCGCCGCCGAGGATGCCCTTGCTCGGCCTGTGCAGGGAGATCGGCAACGTGTGGTACGGAACCCCGACCGTGAGTGTGCGGTCCTGGATGGTAAAGCTAAGATACGGGGTACCCAGGGCGTGCTTTTCGAGACTGGCGATCGCGCTGGCGACTCCATGCGCCGTGACAGCCGCCAGACTCGGGGCGCTGGTGGAGAACACGAAATCCTCGGCCCGCAGAGCTGTGCTCGTCTGCACCGTCAGGCCTGGAAACAGGGTATATGTGTAGCGGTCGTCCTGCTCCACCACGCTGGCCAGGATGTCGGCAACCGAAGGCCAGGGGTCAGCCTTCGGGTCCTTGACCAACACGATGGCGTCACCGGCCTCGAAGTCGGTGATGATGTCGTCACCCGGCTTCCGGCGCGAAAACACGAAGCGGTCGGCACCCGACCCACCGGTCAAGGTGTCGTCGCCCCTGCCGCCGTGCAACTTGTCATTGCCGCGGCCACCCAGGAGTTTGTCGTCGCCCCTGCCGCCACGCAGTATGTCGTTGCCGCCCAGGCCGCGCAGCACGTCCTTGCCCTTCTTGCCGTTGAGCAGATCGTTGCCGTCAGTGCCCGGCAGGTCGTCAGGGCCGTTCGTGCCTGTCCGCTCATGCCGCGGATCCTGTGGCTCCTCCTCCGCCGCGTCGGGCGACGCGGCGAGTGCACAGAACACGGCGAGCACCAGGGCGGCGGTGAGACAGTGGCGGGCGCGGGGGCGCCCGGTGCGCAGGTCAGATCGTGAAACGCCTGCTAGGGCCGAAGGAGCCGGGCGGTGTGTGTGCTTCGGGCTGCTGGGCTGCTGGGCTGCTGGGCTGCTGGGCTGCTGGGCTGCTGGGCTGCTGGGCTGCTGGGCTGCTGGGCTGCTGGGCTGCTGGGCTGCTGGGCTGCTGGGCTGCTGGGCTGCTGGGCTGCTGGGCTGCTGGGCTGCTGGGCTGCTGGGCTGCTGGGCTGCTGGGCTGCTGGGCTGCTGGGCTGCTGGGCTGCTGGGCTGCTGGGCTGCTGGGCTGCTGGGCTGCTGGGCTGCTGGGCGATTATAAGGGACTTGCGAGAATGTCAAGGGCATTTCGAACCTCCCGTGTTTCTCCACCAGCGGCAGGTGCGCCAGAGCGCAGTCCCGCGCGTTGGTGGCTACCCTGAAGTCCAGAATACCATACCATACCCGTGTGTCATCGGTGTGCCCTAATCACCCGGTTCGGTGTTACTTTCGTGTCCAGAGTGAAAAATCTCCTTCAAACACCTATTCCCGCGCTGCTGAACATCCTCAGGTCCTTGATTCCGCTTCAACATGGGGACCGTGCTTCAGGAGGCGGCCGGCAGCGCCCGGGCGCTCACGGGCCCCGGCGTGGACGACCGCATGCCAGGCTCGGCGTGCCGCGGGAACCCTCCACCCCGTAGTCCACCAGACCCGGGACCGCCGCGTCATGGCCCTGGTTCGCGGCCGCCTCCCTCGTGAAGATGCAGTGATGAGATCATCGGGCCGGACACGCCGGCGGCGGGCTTCACCGGCGCGTCGTCCCGCCCGACGCCTCCGCCGGACACCGGTTCGACGGTAACGGTCAACGGCGGCCGTGCTTGCCATCGACATCGGTTCGCGCCGCGTGCCGCTGAGCACCGCCGCCACCGCCGGCTATTTCCACCTGGCCGACGATCACCTGGGGTCTGAGGCCGAGCGCGTCGACTGCCTCATTGCCGAAGCAATGGCCTTGGACCGCTCCGGCGGGCACTTACGCCTTGCGGCGTTATTTTCTCACACCCGCTTCCCGCTGATCCCGGGGCGCACCGCGGGCGCCCGCCACTCGCCTCATCGCCGCGCCGCCTTCTTGTCAAGGTGGTTTTTTCGCACCGTTTACCATTTTTATTACTTTGGGCACGAAAGTAACACTGGGATGTGCCTACAAAGGCACACGAATGACACGCGAGTGTGATATGGCATTCTTGACTTCGGCGTCGCCACCAACGCGCGGGAGTGCGCTCCGGCGCGCCCGGCGGCGGCGGACAAACACGGGATGTTCGAAATGCTCTTGACATTCTCGGAAGTTCCTTATAATCGCCCAGCGGCCCAGCGGCCCAGCGGCCCAGCGGCCCAGCGGCCCAGCGGCCCAGCGGCCCAGCGGCCCAGCGGCCCAGCGGCCCAGCGGCCCAGCGGCCCAGCGGCCCAGCGGCCCAGCGGCCCAGCGGCCCAGCGGCCCAGCGGCCCAGCGGCCCAGCGGCCCAGCGGCCCAGCGGCCCAGCGGCCCAGCGGCCCAGCGGCCCAGCGGCCCAGCGGCCCAGCGGCCCAGCGGCCCAGCGGCCCAGCGGCCCAGCGGCCCAGCGGCCCAGCGGCCCAGCGGCCCAGCGGCCCAGCGGCCCAGCGGCCCAGCGGCCCAGCGGCCCAGCGGCCCAGCGGCCCAGCGGCCCAGCGGCCCAGCCTCGAGTATTGCCCACGGCTAACCCTCCCGCCTGAACCGACCGCCGCCCCCCCGAGGGCGCGCACGCGATCGCCGCCGAGGCGCGTGAATACATCCCCTTCACCGCCTCGCAGAGGCCGGACGGCTGGACGGAGCCGTGCCCCAACGAGGAGTGCAGGGCTGAGCGCGCGCAAGACAATGGATGGCGGCTCGGTCGATTCCGCTCGAATTAGGCGATGGAGGGCGCATTTTCCCATCAATCAATGCGAGCACAATCGGATCCTCCGTAACGTTCTGAAACAAGAGACTCGACCACACGCTGACACACAAGGAGGTGAAGCGATGAAGAAGCTTACTGCAATCGCCGCGATGGCCTGCGCCGCCGCGCTGCTGGCCCTGTCGCCGGGGGGCGAGGCGCGAGCGCAGCAACCGCTGAAGTTGGAAGGCGGGCGCTGTCGCTCCGGCGTGGTCAAGCTGTTGTTCCGTCGCGGGGCGAGTGCCCCCCTGGCATACGGGTATTCTGACGCCAACGCCTGCACTTGGAGGACGTTTCGGCACACCACAGGCGGCGAGCGCCTGGAAATAGGCGGACTCCTCCACAAGTGCGAGATCGGCAACGACAACACGGCGCAATTCCGTGTACAGGCTCCACCAATGACGGGCCGCGACGACTGGCACAACGATTGGGGCGTAGTCGTGCGCGACGGATGGAGCACGCACTGGCTCCATTGTTCGGGGTGACGCGCCGGCAATGACCGGAAGCCGAAGGGAGACGCGGGCTGTTCGCCCGCGTCTCCCTCGGGCGAAGAGCAATGGCCGCCGATAACGTCGCCTACCTCATCCCGCCGGGGAAAATCCGGTGCTACATCACTGGCAAGCTGCGCGCCGACACACCGGAAGAGAACGTTCGCCAGCGTTGGGCGCGCAGTCTCGTCGGGGAATACGGCGACTCGAGGGAGGACATCGGCATCAACGTGAGCATTCGAAACAGCGATACCAACATGTGGGAAGCGTATTGGAACGGAGACCTGCCCAAGGACGAGGACTTCTGCCGCGACCGCTTGATCGAACACGTTTCGGGTCTTTTGCCAGAGTCGATCCGGTTCGGACCGGAGACGCGCATGCCGCTTGGCAAACGGGTTGATATAGCCGTGACCCGCAACACGATCAAGCTACCGGTCGAAATCAAGGGCCAATGGCATCGCGAAGTCTGGAAAGCGGCCAGCGACCAACTCGACGCCAAGTATGCCGTTGACTGGCAGGCGGAAGGCCGCGGCGCCTACATTGTTCTTTGGTTCGGAAACGTCTCCGGGCGACGGCTACCGGGACACCCGGATGAACTCGCCTCGCCTGAGAACCCCGAATCGCTCCGTCGAATGCTGATTGATCGTTTGCCCGAGGCACGGCGCCCCTGGATCAATGTCTTTGTGATCGATGTCAGCCGGCCCGAAGGCGCCGCCTAAAGTTCGCAGTTCAGTCGAGAGACTACCTTCCCAACTCGATTCGTGCGGCTCGCGGGATTCCTCCTGCTCCAACATGTTCTTCGGCTCCGCCTTTGCGGGCATTATCCGGAGACTCGTCCACTGTCCGGGGGCCACCCAAGCAGCAATTGCCTGCAGCATTCGCCCCACACGACAATCACTGTCATTCGCCGACACGCCTATGAATAGGGCTGTTGAACCCTTGTTCCCGGTCCGGAAAGCGCGTATCCGGGCCGCATGGATATACAAAAACTGGGTAAACGTGTGACCGCCGGGGGTCGCGGGCGATGGTAGCCTCGATCGGCGTGATCGCCTCGCCGTCGCAGGGCGTGTCGTACTACGAGAAGGACGGCTACTACACGAAGGATGATCCCGCGCACAGGGAAGCGAGCGCCTGGGCGGGTAAGGGGGCCGGGGAGCTTGGGCTTTCGGGCCCGGTCGATCCGGGCACCTTCCAGACCGTGCTCGAGGGCAAGGTGCCGGACGGCCCGCATCTGGGCAAGAAGGACAAGGACGGGGAGATCCACCACCGTCCGGGGCGAGACGTGACGCTGTCCGCGCCCAAGTCGGTCTCTCTCATGGCGCTCGTGGGAGGCGACGAGCGGATCGTGGCCGCACACGACAGGGCCGTGACACGCACGCTTGCATGGGTGGAGCAGAACGCGGTCGAGACCCGCGTGCAGGACAAGGCGAGCGGAGCGATGGTCCGCGCGGGCGACCAGAAGATGGTGGCCGCCACTTTCCGCCACGACACCTCCCGCAACCTGGACCCTCAACTCCACACTCATGCCGTGATCGCGAACATGGTGCAGGGACAAGACGGGAAGTGGAGGACGATGGCGAACGATGGGCTCTACCGGAACAAGATGGCGATGGGAGCGATCTACCGGGCGGAGCTGGCGCAGGGTCTCAAGGACCTGGGATACGGGATCGAGAAGACACATTCGGACGGGCGGTTCGAGATCGCGGGGGTGTCGCGGGAGGTAGTGGAGGAGTTCTCGACGCGGCGGGCGGAGATAGAGGGGGCGATGCTGGCCCGGAACGAAGGCGTGTCGATGGAGAACCCGAAGCTCGCGGACCGGGCGGCGCTGATGACGCGCGCGAGGAAGCGGGACGTGGACAAGGCAGAGCTTCGGCGATCGTGGGAGCGCCAGGCCTCGGAAATCGGCTTCTCCGTAATGGCGATACGGGCCAAGGCCAGAGAGGCGGAGCGTGAACTTCCGGCGCCGGACCTGTTTTCGGATCGGGGACAGGGCGCGGCGGAGGCGGCAAGTTGGGCGGTGGATCACCTTTCCGAACGCCAGGCGGTGTTCGGCCATGGAGACCTTCTGGCCGCGGCGCTCGCACGCGAGCCGGGCGCGGTCACGGTAGAGGCGGCGGAACGGGCCGTCTCGGAGCTCGAACACGAGGGCGGACTGCACGCGGCCAGGGGTCTCGACCACGGCAGGCACTGGACCACGGACGCGGCAATAGGACGGGAGTCCGAGGCCATCGCGCTGATGCACGCGGGCCAGGATGCCGGGAAAACGATCATGCGGGGCTGGATTGCGGAAACCAAGCTCCACGGAGGACGTCTGAACGAGGGACAGAAGGAAGCGGTCAAGATGGTGCTGGCGTCGAAGGACCGTGTGGTGGGAGTGCAGGGTTACGCGGGCACGGGCAAGACGACGATGCTGAAGCGTCTACGGACGCTGGCGGAGAGCAGGGACTACCGAACGGTGGGCCTTGCGCCTTCGGCCTCGGCGGCGCGCACCCTTGAGCGGGAATCAGGGATCGAGTCGGAGACTCTGCAACGGTTCCTAGCCCGCAATGCGGGAGTCATAGAAGGCCGCGGCACGGTGAAGGGTTTGCGCCAGTTGCGCGCCTCGTTCTCGAAGACGGTCCTGGTGGTGGACGAGTCTTCGCTCGCATCGAGCGAGCAGATGAGGGGTCTCCTAAAGGCCGCTACCACGCTCAGGGTTCCGCGGATGGTGTTGGTCGGAGACGAGAAGCAGCTCGGGGCGGTGGAAGCGGGTAAGCCCTTCGAGCAACTTCGGCGCGCGGGGATGCAGACCGCGGTGATGGACGAGATCCTTCGCCAGCGCGACATGGAGCTCAAGGAAGCGGTGCGGGCAGGCCTGGCCGGTGAAGTCAGGACCGCGTTCGAGAAGCTCGGCGACCGGATTGTGCAGGTGGAACGGGAGGACATCGGCGCTGAGGCGGCGGCCCGGTGGTTGAAACTGTCTCCCGAACAACGCACGAGGGCCGGAGTGATCGCGCCTACGCGGGCGCTACGGGACGAGATCAACACGAGGATCCGCGAGAACCTGATCGCGGAAGGCGCGGTCTCGGGTCCCGCCCGCCAGGGCAAGAAGCTCGTGCCGAGGGGCCTGACCCGTGCCGAGATGGCCCGGGCCTCGAACTACTCTGCAGGCGACACGGTGATCTTCAACCGGCAGTACAAGACGCTCGGCGTCGAAAAGGGTGACGAGCGCGAGGTCGCGCGGGTGGACTACGACCGCAACACGGTCTGGCTGGACGGCGGTAGTGGAGATCTCGCGGCCTGGCGGCCGTACCGGATTGCCGCCGCCAAGGGCGGCGTGGAGGTCTACCGGAGCGAGGAGATGGAGCTTCGGGCGGGCGACCGGGTGCGGTGGACGCGCAACGATCCAGGCTCGGAATTCGTGAATGGGGAGGCGGCGGTGGTGGAGTCCATCGAAACGGAGGGAGTCCGGTTCCGGCTGGAGAACGGAAAGGAAGCCGGGCTGGACGAAGACGACCCGCAACTCCGGCACATGGACCGGGGCTGGGCGAATACGGTGCATGCTTTTCAGGGGAAGACGGTGGACCATATCGTCGCCGCAATGCCCGCCGGCAATCCGAATCTGACGAACCAACGCGCCTTCTATGTCTCCATCAGCCGGGCCCGGGACCATGCCGAGCTGGTCACAGACGATGCCCGCAAGCTCTCCGAACAACTGGAGAGGGCCACCGGAGAGCGGATCTCGGCGCTGGATGGAGTCGCCAGGGAGGCCGCGCACGAGGCGGAGTTGGGTCTCGAACCGCCCGAGGAGCGGGACGCCGGCCACGTGGACCGCATCGATCGCGAGTACGAACCCGAGCTTCAGCCGGACGCGGGGCACGGTGGCGGGCATCAACCGTTGCATGAACTCGACTGGGAGGACGACCTGAAATCGCCGGAACGGAGCGCCGGACTGGACGCGGACGGTCTCGAACCCTGGGACACGGATCGGGAAACCGAACCCGAGGAGGACCGCTCGCGTGGACCGGAACCCGAGCCTGTACAGGAAACGACGCTCGATCCGGAAGAAAAGCAGCTCGACATGGACATCGAACTGTAGACACCCTCCCTCCTTTCGGCCGACCCGGAGGCCGTCGCCGGCGAGAGAAACCCGTCGCCGGATCAATCCGGGAACCCCGGCATCGCCACCGGAGCGGGCCGGGGGACTCCACCGCCCCCCTCCCGCTCCCGGGCCGCCCGGCCCGAGGGCGCTCATGCGGAGGGGTTCATCGCCTTGGGCATGCAAGCCTGCGATCGCGCCTCGTCTGCACACCCTTGTCGCGCCGGGGCTGTCATGGAAAAGCCGCCCTTCGTCCGTCAGCGGGCGCGACCGCCTGGATTACCCCCAGGAAATACGCCAGGAGGATACCCGCCAGGCGGATGGCCTTGCGTCGCACTCTGCGTCGCACTTTGGAATCCGCCAAGTCCTTGAAATCGCGGGCATGTGTTCGGACCGGTACACGACCGGTACACGACCGACATACAAAGAGCATACGCCTTTTCCATGGCATGAGGGGGGTCGAGGGGCTCGGACTGCGCGTCCGGGCACAGACATGGCACGACAGGCAGTCAACTGCGTCGGGTGTGAGAACCTACCGCCGCAAGGCGTAGGGAACCGGCCACCCACCCAAGCGTCCACGATGTTCAAAAGCTCCGTCGCAGCAAGGGCTTGCAGCCCGCGCGGCGATTGAGCGCGACGGTCCGAACCCTTCCGAACTCCGAACCCGAGCCTGTTACCTGGCGTGTCCTGGGTGTTCCCGCAACCGGGAACACTCACGCCGCGCCGGGTGCAGACGAACGGAACGGAAGGGATCGCACCATGGCGAAGGGAACGAAGATCACGATGACGAGGGCGCGCGCCTTCACGCCGGCTGATGGCCGCGAGGCAGTGCTGTGGGACAACACGGCGCCGGGGCTCGGGCTGCGCGCACAGCCGAGCGGGCACAAGTCGTGGATCGTGCACCGGCGGTGCAACGGCTCGGTGGTCAAGCGGACGCTCGGGCCGTTGGAGGCGCTGACGGTGGAGGACGCGCGGCACGCGGCGCGGAAGGTGATCGCGGAGGCTGAGGCGGGCGACGCAGTCGTTACGGTTCCGACGGTGGGGGGGTTCGCACGGACATTCCTCGCCGACTGCGCGGAGAGGTGGAAGCCCACGACGCGAGAGAACTACGCGGGTACAGTGCGCCGGTGGATACTGCCCGCGTTCGGCAGCAGACCGGTCAATGCGACTGGCGCGACGGCATCACGGCCACGCAACCCGGTTCGGCAAACCGGGCGCTGGCGGTGATGTCATCGTTGATGAAGCACGCCGAGACCTTGGGGCTTCGGCCTGAGGACTCCAACCCGTGCCAGGGTCTTCGGCGGCGCAAGACCGGCTTCGAGACGCACTACCTGACCGATCACGAGTTCGCCGCGCTGGGCCGGGTGCTCGACGATGTGGAAGCCGCTCACCCGGTCGCCGTGGCCGCGTTGCGGTTCCTGCTCTACACGGGAGCGCGCAAGTCCGAGGCGTTGCGGCCCAGGTGGGAAGACATTCACGGGGACCGCGCGGGGCTGCCCGACAGCAAGACCGGCCCCCGGACGATCTGGCTTGCCTCTCCGGCGCGTGCGGTGCTGGCGGCGCTGCCTCGTCGCGATGACTGCCTATGGGTGTTCCCATCGCGGCGCGGGAACCCGCTCAAGGTGGACAAGGCATGGCAGACGGTACGAGAGCAGGCGGGGCTGGGGAGGCTCCGCATTCACGACCTCCGGCATTCGCATGCGGCGGTGGCGGTCAACGGTGGCGAGGGCCTTCGGGTCGTGGCCGGGCTGCTCGGCCATACCGACATCGCCACCACCTTCGGCTATGCGCACCTTGCCGAGGGTTCGGTGCTGGACGCCGCGAACCGGGTTTCGCGCGGCCTTGCGGCGATGCTCGACGGCAGGGAGGCGGACCATGACTGAACGCGCGCGCCTGACCGATGTGCTCGCGCTTGCGGCCCCAACTCGCGAGCGCGAGTACGCGGTCCACGATACCGCGCTGCAAGGCTTCATGCTCCGGGTCCAGCCCAACGGGGCGCGGTCCTGGGTGTTCCGGTTCCGGCGCGACGGCAAGCCGCCGCGGCGGGTCACCCTCGGCAGGCTTGGCGCGGTGAAGGCCGACTAGGCCCGAGCCGCGGCGCTTGCGTTCCTTGCCCGCGAGAAGGGCGGCGGCAAACCCCTCCCCGCTCCTCCTTCCGGCCCGACGCTCAAGACCTTCGCCGCCGAGTACGTGGCCCGGCGCTCGCCCGCATGGAAGCCGTCCACGGTGAAGGCAACCATGAGCTACCTCGACAGCGCCATCCTGCCCGCACTCGGGCATCTCCGCGTCGGCTCTATCGCGCGCGCCGATGTGGCCCGCTTCTTCCACGAGTACGGACGCAGAAAGCCGGGCAGCGCGAACCGGTGTCACGAGATACTGCGCATCATGTTCGACTGTGCCGCCGGGTCAGGCCATCGGCCCGAGGCCGCCGGGAACCCCTGTAAGGGCATCGCCCGCTACCGCCGCCCGCCACGCGGACGGCTCCTGGGCGCGGACGACCTGGCGAAGCTGGGCGCGGTCCTGGGCCGACTCGAAGCCAAGTGGTCCCTCCGGGTGGCGGCGGTGCGGCTGATTCTGCTGACCGGATGCAGGCCGGCGAGATACGGCGCCTGCGCTGGTGCGAAGTCAGGCCGGACCGGCTCGCCCTGATTGACGCCAAGACCGGGCCAAGATACGTTCTGCTGGGCGATGCCGTGCGGGAGCTGCTTGAAGGACTGACCGACGGGGCTTCCGGGGAGTGGGTGTTTCCCGGAAGGAACGGACACGAACCGTTGTCCAAGAACGAACTCAACTATTTCTGGACCAGGGCGCGCGACGAAGCCCGGATCGTGGCGGATGCCAGGCTTCATGATCTCCGCCATGCGCACGCCTCGCACGCGGTCATGAACAGCGAGAGCCTGCATGTCGCCGGACGCCTGTTCGGACACCGTCGCGCCAGCACCACCAACCGCTATGTCCATCTCGACGGTGCGACTCTGAGGCAGGCCAGCGAGCGTATCGCGACGGCAATAGAGCGAAAACTGCGCCCCGCCGAATGGCGAGTGGCTGTGATTCCGTCAGGAGTATCGGGAACGGCGGCGCGGCAAGATTCGGGAGCGATGCGATGATGGGTACCGCAGGCTGGTTCGTCCGGAGATCGTTGGTCAAGCAGGCCATGTGGATCGTGACCGGGGTGGGGATGGTGGTCGGCCTTCTATGGGGGGCGCTGTTCTTTTGGGTGCTCCCACAATGGTTCGGGCTGGGTTGGGCGATCGTCATTTGGGGAACCACGGTAGTGGGGATCCCGATTGCCATCCTCGTGGGCTGGAATATCGACAACCTGAGGAAGGGCCTGGATGCCGAGACTCTCGTGGGACAGACCATCGAACGCGCAATCACCGCCGAAAACTGCGCCGTCGCACATTCGGTCAAGGAAATCGCGAAGGTTGGCGACATCGATCACATCGTCGCAACACCGAAAGCGGTCTGGGTAATCGAAACGAAGTACAGGAGGGTTCCGTCGAAGAAATTTCCAAAGGTATTGGACCGGATAGCCGCGAATATGGATACCGTGCGCCAATGGGCGTATGACAAGGGAGCGCACGGCAAGACGACAGTGCGAGGCTGTCTCGTTCTCGCATTTGATCCCCAGCCCGTGAAGAAATGTCGTTGGGGCACGAACGCGAACGGTGGCACGGAGAAAATCTACACATATTCTCGGGCTTCACTTGATGAGTTCGAAAAGGAGGTTCGAGAGGAGATCAGGAAGCCTCCGTGTCTCGATGAACAAATCAGGGAATGGATTTGGAATCTGAACCCTTAGCCACCTTGGAGCGGCTCGTCGGCCACAGGGCCGACCGTTGGCGAGTCTGCTATCTGTCGTCAACCCACGCGGGCGGTGGCTTGCGCTCCAGCCAGATGAATGACTCGAGGTGCCCGCAGTAGTCACATACGAAGTAGTTTCGCTCATGCCCTGTCCTGACGTTGTCCATGATCGAGAAGTTATCCGACTTTTCGTATGTCCCGATGCCGCAGAACCGACACCGCATCCTGACGTTCCTTCCAGGTACCTGACAGCCATTTGACAGTGCCGCGATTGTAATGTCGACCTCTCCGAGAAGCTCGTTTGCGTCATGCAGTCTAGTCCCGCTCTCCAATTCGACAACGCACTTGCTAAGGATTTCGTGGACGAACTGGACAGCAGGTTCATCCGGGAACATCTGGCGCAAGTCGTACTCGCCTCTGTCGAAGTACCAGAGGGGAAATTTCGGGCGACCGGACACCATTGTCCACAGCACCTTTGCCAGACTGAAGACATCGAATGTTGGTTGCACATCCGCCAAGCGCATTCCGTAGCTCCAAGGGGGCTGAAAGTCACGCGTGCCGACGTTCTCAAAGGTTAGCGTCAGCCTTTGCTGTTTCTCAAGCCTGAACGCTAGGCCACAGTCACCCAACACGAGACGACCGTCAGAACCGACGAAGATGTTGTCGGGCTTGATGTCCCTGTGAACAACCTTCATGGTGTGGAGTGCAGAGACCGCGTCCACAATGGGCCTGAATGCCCTAAGTGCATCGAGTACCCGCCCCTTGTACGTCCCGAGACAGTTTGACAGCGTCCCTCTTTCGAAGAACTCCATGACGAACCACTTCTGATCAAGGTTGCTATCCACTACCTTGACGAGAGACGGATGATCTACTGATTCGAGGGTTGATAATTCCCGTTTCATCCGCTCAAGAGCGGTGGCCTCATATTTGGCGGCGCCCTCTTCAAGAGGCAAGAGTTTTTTGAGGGCATGCAGCGGTGCTTGGGGGTCACTCGTAATCTGACGGATCTCGTAGGCAAATTGTAAGCGGGCCTCCTCGTAATCCGGTTCGTCGGCTACCCCGACCAAGGTCACCATGGCATGCCGGAGGTTCTTCCGCTGTTGTCCTAGGTTTGGGGTCTTGGACGCATCGCAAACCAGATAGACCTGTCCCTGCCCTCCACGATCGATGGCTTCGACCACCTCCCATTTCCCGTATCTCACCGATTCGGTCATGCAAGAAATCCTTTCTGATGCATTTCGCCTGAGATTAGTGGACGTGGCCCGAACATCCAATATGGTGTTGCCTATGCGTTGCGCGGAGGGAACACGAGGCGACCCAGAGCGGCAAGGCATTCTGAAAACTCAGTCTTCCGTTCATTGAAAGCCTGACAGTCGAGCTTGACGGGAATTTGCTCGATGTCCTCGACGTCTAGCTCTCCTCCCAAGCGCCGAACGAGATCACACCATGTGGCAATGGCTTCGCCAGAATCCGGAAGATACTTCTTGAGACGGCCACGCCGTGCGAAACGGATCTCCTCGACACCGCCGCGTATGTGTAGAACCGAAACATCCCTCTTCGAGGCGATTCTGGAGAACACGCGAAGCGACAGGCCGCGTACTTCGTTAGCCTGGGCCTTGACATGTCCGGGAACGGCCGGCCTGAGCTCTAAATCCAACCGTTCACCCAAGCAATCCGTCAAGGCGCGAACCAGCCAGTGTTCCTTCATTTCGTTGGAAACCATGACGGGTTTCGATGTCGATGTGGTGTTGCTCAGCGCTGTCACGATTAAATTGCGAAGAAGTACAACGCTCAATCGAGCCTGCAGATTGAGAGAATCAGCAGCAAGTTCCGTCTCCAACCGCTCTTTGATGCGCCCAAGGCTGAGGTCACAGCGATGGGTGTCGGAGCCCCAGATCGTTTTCACGGGCTCGTGGAAACGGCTCGCGTAACGACTCTGCTGACCAGGATCGCTGCCGACCTCGACCTCGATCCAGCTCAACGTGTCGCCGCTTCCGGGGTCCTCGACCGCAAAATCAGGCCGTTCTGTTCCGACGTTGGTCGGGGGAAAGACAACAGAACTGGCGGGCAGGTTCAGTTCCGAGAGCAGCCAGACACGGAACCAGTCCTGTGCCATAACCCCGAACATCGCAACGTTGATCCGGTTTTCCGGACGGCTCAAATCCTCGTTCGTGAAGATCCGATCCCCAATACTTTCGTGGTCCATGGTTCCTCCAATGGCTACGGGCGTCATCCGAGGAAGTTGTCGATGCCCAACTAGCCTCGTCTCCGGCGGCCAACCAGACAGGGCGCGGTTCGAGTCCGCCCGCCCGCAAGACCATCACGCCTTAGATCCAGTCATGCAACACAGCCAGAAGCAAGTTCAAACGAGAAGTGCGGTGAGCGGCTACGGCTGTCTCTTCAGGATGTCTGACACGTAGTAGCGGCCTTTGCGATCGGAGAGTTCGCCTATTGGGACGGGCCCTACGGTGCGGGTTACCTCGCATGTTTCGTCATCAACAAAGACGATCAGCAGGTTGTCGGCTAATTCGAGCGTCGATTTGGACAACGTCACGTAGGTGCCGACGTCACTATGGGCATACGCCTTTTTTGACTTAACTTGCAGCTTTCGGCCATCGGGAAGGGTCCCATCGAAGCCCGCTGTCCCTTTGTCCGCCTTGACCATGCCCAGCTTTTCCTCGGCCCAGATTTCGGCGGCCGCGGTCACGGTCGAGCCGTCGTACTCGCGCAGTAGACGATGCGCCCTAACGAGCAGATCGTGTCTGTCCATTCTTGCTCCACGGTTTCGCTTCTTCCGGTCGTGCTCCAGTTCCGCAAACGTCCCTGGTATCCTTCGTCCCATGGCTCGTTTACTCCCGGTTCGCGATTGTTCCACCCGATCATAGCATGCCGGGCTTGTTCAGAGATTCCCCAGCCTACCCGGATCCGGACGTAACGCCAAGCGTCGATCATGGTCACTTCGCGAACGGTGTCGATCGAGGCGTGCGGGGTGACTGTCCTTGAAATCATATGGATGTGTTCGGACCGGTACACGACCGTCACACGGGAGCGTCGCAAATTGACAATCGCCTTTTCCATGGTGCGAGCGGGCCGAAGGGACTCGACCTGCGTAACGGAGCAACGCCGTACACAAGCCGTTGAACGCATTACCGGGACGCCGTTGACAGGGCGGACCGGGGAACCCGAGGCGGACGGAATGATTGGAGCGATGTCAGGTAAGGGGCGAGCCGTGTGGGATCGCCACGTTGGAGTCAAGGCACGGAATTGAAGACCGGCGCACAAGCCTCCTGTCTCTTTACCTCCCGATCTGCCGGTCTACAGATGAGGCAGGAGGGAACGCTCCGCCATCCGCTCGGCCGCCTCTTCGGCTCCCGCGGACAGGCTCGGCGCCAGCGATGCGTTTGCCCCTAGGCGCCCCCTCGTCGGCCAAAGTCAATACGTTGGCCGCCACCGACCCTTGAGCGCCTCCAGCCGGTTGCCGGACCGTGCCAGATCACCCAGGCCGGTCGCCGCATCGAACTGGTCGAGCTTGCGCGAGGCGGCGCTCGCGAAGCCTGAGAAGGCCGCAACCCGCCGGCCCCGGTAGAACGCTTCGGAGCGTTTGTCCCTGAAGCCGACGATCACGGCGCATCCGAATCCGCAGACGGCCCATTGCGCCGACCCTAGCGACCGAACCATCCAGGTATTCCTCGCCACGAACCCAAGCAGTTCGCTACGGCTTCGGCCATCGAGAATAAATCCAGGTGTCGAACAACTCCTGCAGCGACTCCCCGTGATAATCTTCTACCAGCTTCTGAAACTCCTTGGCCGTGACCGACTGATGTCGTTTCTTTCGCGCGTATTCGCCGAGAAACGACTTGAGACCTCGCTTCGGCCCCCCGCGCTCGCGCATGACATGGTCCAGGTGCGCCAGAAACTGGCGCCCCGATTTGTATGCGGCCCAGCTGGTGATTCGAACATACGGCGATCGCGCCCCCATGTTCACTCTGCGGTCGGGCTCCTTTTCCCTAGGCAAATACCCTTTGTCCCCCCAAGTCGCGATGGCCTCGTCAACCCATCCCGCGTTTCCGTCGGCCGGCATAATGCTCCTCGCAAAATAGCTATGGTCTAACTCGTGGCGAAGCGCACCCATATTGGTGGCAACTGCACCTGCGTATTCCATGCCATCCGGTTCCACATCTTCTCTGGCAAAAACGGTCACCGAGCCATGCGGAAACGGCCCAAAGTCCGACTCGAGATCGTGAAGAATCGTCTTGGTCCTCAGCATGAAACGCTCCAGATCGATATCTTTATCCTGCCATTCCGTATTCGTGTAGACGCGAATAGGAACGATCCGGCCATCCGAAGAGGCGAACGTGTCTTTCAGAGATTGAAACTCCTGCGAAGGGGCGAGATGAAACCAGGGACACGCGCTCGTATAGAAGCTCGGGAACTCGATTTTCCAATGCTCCCCCACTCGACTCTCTATGCTCCTGACCGAGCCGTTGGAATACACCGAGTGTGTCGTCCTGGCATTTCGGATCGTGACCGACAGCGACATTCGGAAGTGATCGAAATTGTAGTTGGACGGCAAGAACGCCTCGAGATAGCCGCCGCTCTCGAGCTCCCGATCCGACATGTTGAAAATGCATTCCACTCCCGTCGGACAAGACCGCCACTTGACCGGCGAGCCGTAAGGTCCCTCACGGTCAAGCTTGCTCTCGACGGTAAGCAAATGAGCGCCTGGCGATACGGGTGTCGACAAGATCTTGAACAATCCCCTCTTGTCCGGGCAATCCGGGTCCACAAGCGTCACCCATTGGCCGTCGACAGCGACGGAGACCTCATCCTGACTCAAACTTATCGCGGGGTGGCCCTCAGCGTCGCACAGGAAGGCGATTTCCGAGAACGCGGTAGCCTTACGGGTCTCCTCATGGGCATCGAATTCGAGCCGGTACGCGGCTCGCGTGAAGTCGACAAATACAACCTTGCGACCGGCTTTGTCGGTAAACGAAGGTGGGGCATAGGCAAGATCGTTCATCAGCCGTTTCCTCGAATGGACGGTCCTTCTGCGGCCAGCATTACCGCAGCCGTCGGTTAGCGGATGTCCTTCTATCCTTTACAGCCACCGGTCCCGGCGACGCGTGTACATACACGAACTGAGCGCGGGCGGGCGGCACAGTCAGAAGGGCTGATCAGCCTCGTATTTGGCCATCCAGACGGTGAGCGCGAAGAAGAACGCCGCTGGCGAAAAGGCGATCACCGCGAGCAACGGGCTGAGCGGATGCCCGAACGAGACGAACGACATGAGCAGCGAGGCGAGGCCGCTGTAAACAACCCCGGTCAGGATGCAAGCCCATACCGAAATAATGCGCAACCAATCGAGCATGGTTCGGATTATAGGCGTCCCCCGGAGGGCGGTCAATGGGCGATCCCGGTTGCTGCGCACTGGCCTGCTGCTCTCCAGAGCCGGCACATCGCCCGCTAGCCCGCATATTTCATGAAGGGTTAAGGTTGGGGAGTTTAGGGGGATTTGGGAGCTGAGCAAAGCAGGGATGCGGAGGAGTGTCTCTGGCGGGCGGGATCGCAAGTGCCGATGAGGGAGCGGGGAAGGAGTTTGGGGGAGAGTTGGGCGTAGCGGTTCATGGCTGGAGCAGCCGGGGAGGTTTCGAAGAGCTTGGGCGGCGGCGAGAGAGCGGAGCGAGGCTAACCGGGTTTGAGTCTGGCAGCGGCCAGGGCAAACAACTCCTGGTGGGGACAGGCGGAAGAGAGCATGAAGCGGACCCGGCGGGTATTGCGGAGGATGACGGCGCCGATCTTGAGCAGTCTGAGGCGTAGGGTGGCGGCCTGAGCGCGGGCCATGTGGGTGTGGTGCAGCGCGGTGCGGCGGATGGCGGCGAGGAGCACGTAAGCGAGACTGGCCAGGAGCAGGCGGAACTGGTTGGACCACCAGTCGTGGCAGGAGGTTCGATCGGCAAACAGGTGGAGTTGCTGTTCTTTGATGCGGTTCTCCATGTCACCGCGGGCACAGTAACGCAACTCATAGAGGAAGCGGCCTGAGCCTGCGAGGTTGGTGACGACGAAGCGGGGGTTGGCGCCCTTGGGGCCATGCTCCAGACGGGCGATGACCCGGCGTTGGCGCCTCCAGGTCCTGGCGCCATAGGTGAGCTCGGCAAAGCGGCGTTGCTTGTGGCCGGAAGCCTTGAAGTCGGCCTCAGCCCGGGCCATGGGGGGTTCGGCCAAAGCCAGGAGCCGGTTGTTCTTGGCCAGGCCGACGACGTAGCCCACGTCGTGGTCCTCGCACCAACGAAGCAGGCGGTGGCGGCAGAATCCGGAGTCGGCCCGCACGACAAGGCGCACTTTAGGCCACACCCGGCGCAGCCGGTGAACCAAAAGCCTGAGGATCGCCAGCGCGTGTTTTGCCGGGTCGATGTCGGCCCGGCGCAAGTAGGCCACCAGCAGATGATCCCCGGCAAAAACATAGAGCGGCAGAAAACAGTAATGATCGTAGTAGCCGTGGAAAAATCGCCCCTGCTGATGCCCGTGCACCGCATCGTCGGTGGCATCCAAGTCCAGCACCACTTCTTGGGGCGCCCTTTTGAATGAGCCGATGAAGCTCTCCACCAACACCTCGTGAATCGACCACGCCCAGGTCCGCTCCGCTCGGTTCTCCAAACGACACAGCGTCGGCGCACTCGCCAGCGGCCGGTCCTGCCCTGCCGCCGTCTGTAGCGCCAGGTCGTGGCGCAACTCCTCGTGGTCGTTCAGGTCCTCGTAGCCCAGCGCGATGCCGTACACCCGCTGGCGCAGCATCTCCACAAGCCCGTGTCGTACCTTCCCCCGCTGACGCCGGTCCGGCAACCGCCGCGCCAGTCTCTCCGTCAAGCCCAACCGCCGGTCCGCCTGCTGCAACAACAGCGCCCCGCCGTTGCTGCTCACCTCCCCGCCATCAAATACCGCCTCCACTCGCCGCTTCCGACACGCTGGAAATTCGATCCGTTCCGAGGTACTATCTGTCACCGCCGTCCTCCCGCGTCAGATTCTTGCTATCACCTCGAATCATAACGCATTTCGGAGTTCGGCGGTCCTTTTTTCATGAAATATCCGGGCTAGGCCAGGACGGCCATCGCGAGCGTCGCCAAGATATCTCTGGCGGTACAAGGGCTGCGGGTGGCCGGCCGAGTTATGACACCCGCATTCCGCTCGGTCATCCCCGCCACCTCGCGCCAAAAGCCGGCCGAAGCGCAGGTCGCCACACGGATACGCGCGACCGGCGCGGCAGGGTACGCGGCAGACGATTTGCGCCGGATAGCCTCCGGGCTCCAGGATGTGCCCGGCGTGATCCGCCGCACCTACGACGATCAGACCGTCGGTGCGTTAGCCAGCTTGACGTTCGCGACAACCCTGGAGCGGCCCAAGGGTAACTTGGTTGGTCTACCAGGGGTGTGCTGTGCGGCGCCAACATCGGAAGGCCAGCGCCGCCGTCTCACGACGCGCAGGGCTTCGAGAATGCCACGTGATCGCGTCTCGTGGTAGGCTTGAACCCATGGCCTTTGACACGCATGCTGCTGTCAAGACGTTGACCGCCGCCGGTGCGCGGATCCGCCACTGGCGGAGGCGGTGGTATCCGGTTGCCGTTGCCAAACCGCCGCGGTCGCCACAATCCTACGTCTCATCATCTGATGACCTCGGCCCTGTTTGACCAAGACGCCGGACACCCATGAGCGACGACAGCCCTGACATTACGGCTGACATTGACAACCGCGTCGAATCCATCAGTGCGGCGTACAAACGGCTCGGCCACCAGCTCGGCTGGCGGTTTTTGGCAGGACCTCGGCGCACGCTCACCTCCCGGGCCCCGTTCGCCTTGATCTCGCAGAATCCGGGCGGGGCGCGCGAAAACCCCGACCACCCGCGGACGAGCTCCGAGAACGGCAGCGCGTACTGGATCGAGTCCTGGAAGGGGCAGCGGCCTGGAACGGCGCCGCTTCAGCTTCAGTTCCAGGAACTCTTTGCCAGGATCGTCACCATTGTCGACGCGAGGGAGTCCCCGCGCGCCTTCGTCGAGAACCACGTGCTGGCCGCGCACTTCGTGCCTTTCCGGTCGCCCAGTCTTGACGCGCTGCATCGTCGCAGCGAGTCCATCGCGTTCGCCCGCCAGTTGTGGGCCGAACTCCTCGCCGAGTGGATCCCGCGGACGATCCTGACCATCGACCGCGTCACGTTCAAGAACCTGCACGGGATCATCTCGAACCGTCCAGCGGAGGTCGTTGCCCACCGGCGATTCCCGACTGGCTGGGGACGCTACACCGCCGAAGCCTTCCGGTTCCGAATGTCGGAGTGCGGAGAAACCGTCACGCTGGCTCGGCTGCCTCACTTGTCCAGATTTCGCTTGATGTCGAGAGAAGCCTGCCGCCAGCCGGTCCAGGACTTCCTCGACTACGTATGCGCACCCGGTCACCAAGCCGCGGCGCCGCACCGCTCCCACGCTCGCCGTCAAGGCCCGCGTCTGCGAAACGCACCGAAGGCGCGGCGTGAGGGGGATGCGAGCCCGCCTCGTCGGATCGATCCGGTTTCACACCGTCGGCTTCGCACGTCGCCGCAACTCGCCGGTATCGAGGGCGCGGACCTGTACCCGGAATGGGAGGCGCACATCGAGGACCAGCGAGCACGCGCCGCTTTTCGCCTCTTGGTGGAGTGCGCGGCCTCGTTGCCGCACCTGGTTCTGAGCTTCAGGAAGAAGGGAGTACTCAAGACGTGCTGCCTTCATGACCGGTCAGGACGGCGCCCCAGGCTGCCGTATTCGTTCATCGTTAACAGGAGCTGGATCAAGTTCTACTTTCGTTTCCGTGAGGCGCGCGCCGGCAAGGATGCCCTGAAGCGGGATTTCGACAGCTTTGAAGACGGCAACAGCAAGGGCGAATGGACCGTCAGGCTGCGGACCGAGGAAGACGTGCGGCTCTTGCTCACGCACCTGAGAGGAAGCAGAGAAACAACCGCTTCAAGGCAGCGGCGAAGCTGAATGCACACTTCGACGGGGACGGGCCATTCCGAGGCAACGGTCCGAATGATGCCATTCCCGGCCTTCCGAGGAAGAAGCCGCGCGCCGGCTGGGGAGCAAATCTCGGCGCTAACCCGAAGTTCCTGGAAAAACAGCCTTCAGAAACGAGTTAAGCGGTTGATATCCAAGGGGAAATGCCTTTTTGGGCGCCCTCATGTGTTCCCATGTATATGGGATGATAGTCCTTGCATTTGCTCGATTTGCGCGCTATCTTCGTTGCCATGTACGTGGAAACCGTCCCCAACCGCAACTCTCCGCCCGCCATCCTCCTCCGCGAAGGCTGGCGCGAAGGCAAGCGCGTGCGCAAACGCACCCTGGCCAACCTCTCCGACTGGCCCCCAGCCAAAATAGAAACCCTGCGCCGGCTGCTCAAGAACCAACCCCTGGTCAGCCCTGAGGAGGCCTTCGACATCGTCCGCTCCAAACCCCACGGCCATATAGCCGCGGTGCTCGGTTCGGTGCGCAAGCTGGGCCTGGACCGTCTGCTTTCCACCGCTCCGTGCGCGGAGCGCGAGAGGGTGCTGGCGCTGATCTGTGCCCGTGTCCTTGCCCCGGTCTCGAAGTTGGCCACCGCCCGAGGGCTTGCCGAGGCCACGGCCAGGGACTCGCTGGCGCAGACCCTGGAGTTGGGGGAGGTCGATGAGGACGATCTGTACGCGGCCATGGACTGGCTGTTGGAGCGGCAGGAGGCCATCGAGAAGCGCCTGGCCAAGAGGCATCTTGGGGACGGCGCCCTGGTGCTCTACGACCTCACCTCGGTCTATCTGGAAGGCCGCTGCTGCCCGCTGGCGCGGCACGGCCATTCCCGCGACGGCAAGCGGGGAAAGCTGCAGATCGAGTTCGGCCTGTTGTGCGACTCAGACGGTCGCCCGGTAGCGGTGGAGGTGTTCGAGGGCGACACGGCCGATCCCATGACCGTGGGGGCGCAGGTGGACAAGCTGCGGCGGCGGTTCGGGCTCTCGAAGGTGGTGTTGGTGGGTGACCGGGGCATGCTCACCGAGGCGCGCATCCGTGAGGAGGTGGCGCCCGCGGGGCTGGACTGGATCAGCGCCCTGCGCTCCTCGGCCATCCGCCGGCTGGTGGAATCCGGGGCGGTGCAGATGTCGTTGTTCGACCAGAGCGATCTTATGGAGGTCCACTCCGAGGACTATCCCGGCGAGCGCCTGATGGTGTGCCGCAATCCGTTGCTTCAGGCCGAGCGGGGGCGCAAGCGCGAGGAGTTGATCCAGGCCACCGAACGCCTGCTGGAGCCCATCGTGGCTGCCACCGGGCGGGAGAAGCGGCCGCTCACGGGCCGGGAGCGCATCGCGCTACGGGTGGGCCGGGTGATCGACAAGTACAAGATGGCCAAGCACTTCCACCTCGACATCACCGACCACTCCTTCCGCTACACCCGAAACCCCGAATCCATCGCCCGAGAGGCCGCCCTCGACGGCCTCTACGTCGTGCGCACCAGCCTGCATGAAAACCAACTGGATGCCCAAAGGACGGTGCACGCCTACAAGAGCCTGAGCCGGGTGGAGCGCGCCTTCCGAAGCTTCAAGACCGTGGACCTCAAGGTCCGGCCGGTTCATCACCGCGCCCCGGACCGGGTGCGCGCCCATGTCCTGTTGTGCATGCTCGCCTACTACGTCGAATGGCACATGCGTCAGCGCCTCGCCCCCCTGCTGTTCGACGACCATGACCCCGCCGGCGCCCAACGATCCTCCATCGTGGCGCCCGCCAAAACATCCCCCGCAGCTCAGAACAAGGCTCGCACCAAACGCACCGAAGACGGCTTGCCCGTCCACAGCTTCCGCTCCTTGCTCGACGATCTCGCCACCATCGTCCAAAACCGCGTCGTCCCAAGGCTCCCCGGCGCCCAGCCCTTCGACCTGCTCACCCGCCCCACTCCTCTGCAACGTCAAGCCTTCAAACTCCTCGACGTACAACTCCAACGTTCCCAGTAACAGCACCTTGATCGCTTCGCTTTAGCCGTTATATCAATGCCTTGGCTCGCCCCCGGGCTGGAACTTCGGGCTAACCTGAATCGCGGCGCTGGAACGTTTCCCCCACCCCCTTGCCCGCCCATGCGCTCGCCTCCAGGTGGGCCGGATCATCGCGTTCATGGTAGCCGTCGTGCTGGTCGTAGCTCACGCCCTGCGAGGGCGAGGCCACCACACCGATGGAGGCTACCACCCGGGCCTCCCGGCAGGCGTTTGTTCCTGCCTGTCCATGAAGCCCGGATACGCGCTTGATCGACCGGGTACAAGGCCTGAAGTGGCCGTTTCACAGGGGTGTCGGCGCGTGGCGGCGATTGTCTTTATCGCTGGAGCGACGGCCCCCGTCGTGGGCTCGATTGTCCTTGTCCCGCGTTGGTGGGGTTGCTATGATCGGGCCATGGCCGAGGCCATCGCATTCGACACCCATCGCTTCGTCAAGCGCCTGACCGAGAGCGGCTTCACAGAGAAGCAGGCCGAGACCCTCGCCGAAGAGCATGTCGCACTCCTCAACGCCAACCTCGCCACCAAGGCGGATATCGCCAAGGTTGAGGCCGGCATGGAAGCTCTCCGACAAGAGACTAGGGCCGACATCGAGGCCCTGAGGCAGGAAACCAAGGCCGATATCGCCAGGGTTGAGGCCGGCATCGAAGCCCTGCGGCAGGAGACCAGAGCCGGCATCGAAGCCGTGCGCCACGAAACCAGCGCCGCCATCTCGACGGTGAAAGCCGACCTTGTGAAATGGCTGTTCGGCGCGCTGATCGCCCAGGGCGGCCTGATCGTCGCCCTCGTCAAACTTCTATAGCCCGCGCCTTGTCCCGGGGCCCGCTTCCCGCTCATGACCGGATGATCCCATGGCCCTGAGTAAAGAAGTGCTGGCGGCAATCGACCAGGTGACGCCCCAGGAGCTTGCCGAGACGCGCCAGTGGTGCGAACTCGGGGACCGCGTGCACCTGCTCAGCGACTTGACGGAGGGACGCGTGAGCGCGACACCGCTGACCGGGAAGCGAACGGGTCTACATGCGCGAATGCCGTCGAGCGCAAAGGCGGCCGCAAAGTTGAAGGAGGAAAGGCGAGTCCTTGAGCGCCCCTGAAAACGCGACGGCGTTTGCCTCCAGCAGAGAGCAATGCCGTACACAAGCCACGATGTCGCCGTAGACGACGAGCCGTGTGGGAATCGAGACGCTGGAGTCAAGGCACGGCATTGAAGACCAGCGCACAGGGAATTATATACGATCATAACCGGGATATGGGAAAATCGGCAAAGATCAGCGAGAAGCCTCCGGGCGTCGGAGTCGCTCTTCGAGGTTTTCGACGGCCAGCAATAGAGCCTTCGCGCACTGCACTGCTCCAAACGGTAAGCCACCTCGGCCAGAGATTGGTGTTGGAACTGGGCCAATTCTACGCGATCAGCCGCATCGAGAATTGTAGAGAGTCCAGCTGACATCACGGCGAGTGGTCATGAGGTCCCTTCCTGGATTTCTTCAGGTAGCCCCACTCCCGTCTTTCTTCGGCGGGGTAGTCACCGTTGCGCGCGCATGATGCTCTCGGGGGTGTCGGGGATGCGTTCGGGGTAGGATTTGGTTGGCCGACCAATCTTCTTTTTCTCGGACTTCTCCGATACCGGGCCCTCTTCGACTGCGCCCTTAACGACTTTATCCATCATGACCGCGGAGGCCGTCGGGCGTTTGCGATTTGTCATGGGTCGCCTCGCCTTTCTCCGTGATAAGCGGTATGATCTGTTCCCTCTTGATCCCATGGGACTTGGCAATGACGTGGTCTACGAGAGCTTGCTTGACCTTCTTGATATCAGCCTTCATCTCCTCAGTCGTCCCATGAATCCCCTGGATCGTCCGGCCATTCTCGAATCGCTCGAATGCCGCGTTGATCATTCCGCCGACCCGGTACTTCAGGTAGAAATCAAAGGCCGTACCAAGCAGGCCGAGACTCGTGATGGCTATGATCGCGTACTTCGTGATCATGAAAGCACCCCCTGCGTTGGGTTTCATGGTTCAGCTCCCGCGCCGACTCACGTCCCTGCGAAGCGCATGGACGTCGGTCTTGATCTCCACCACGCTTGCCCCTCATGCTATCCGGGTTTGAGTTTGAATATCTCTACCCGTACCGCCTCGACATCTGCCTTGGTCGCCAAGGTCGGCAGAATAGCCGCCACCCGAGTCTCCAGCGCCATCTTTCGGCGTTCCACGTTCATTTGTCAAGGTTAGGATCGTATATAATTCCCCGCGCACAAGCCCCCTGTCTCTCTACCTCCCGATCTGCTAGTCTACGGATGAGGCTGGAGGTTGAGCCACCTCGCTTTCTCGCTGGTCTGGGAGGAGCCAGTGCCTTGGAAGTCCTCCCATCCCGCTTCCTTGCCATGACGGCGATCCTGAAGAAGTCCTCCCGCTCTACCAAGTGCCTGCAACTTCCTGCTTCAGAAAGTTCGAAAGGCCTCGAGGACTGATTGCCAAAGACATTGAGGATCGTGATTTTCGCGCCATAGAGGGACACGGTTGCGCCGGGTTAT
This sequence comes from uncultured Binatia bacterium (SeqCode), assembly GCA_965204505.1. GTDB lineage: Bacteria > Desulfobacterota > Binatia > UBA9968 > JAJDTQ01 > JAJDTQ01. The sequence goes on along the minus strand of CBDBFB010000002.1, from coordinate 2,061,817 downwards.
GAGATCTATGAATCCCGGCGTCGGGTAGAGTCGAGGACTGGCGCGCCAGCGTTAGGGTCCGGTGGTAGTTCCGTAGCTTTCGCTCCGGGCCTCAGTCCGGCTCCCATAGCCACGTTTCCAGTCCCCGCTCATCAAACCGGACGTGCGGATTTCCCGCATCCGGCTTTCGGACGAGATCATGCCTTCGCCCACGGAAGGCCCTTCGTAGTACTGCCAAGGCGAGCGAGGCCGTATTCGTTCCACAGCCTGCCATCCGGGAACTGCACATATTTCCCGCCCCGCACTTGGTGTTTCCGACAGAGCCACTGGCGCAGCCGCCGAATCGCATGGCGATCCACGGCGTTGTAGGCGGGGCTCACTTGGCCGAGACAGAAGTAGGCGGCCCAGCCGGTCATGAGCCGGTTCAGGCGTTCCACCACCATCTCTGCCGTTTGTCGGCCATAGCCATATGCCGTGATGTCGCTGATTTTGCGGCAGACGTTCTGGACGCTTGCCTTGCTGGGTCGGGTTCCGATGTAGTCCCCCTTGCCGTTCGGGCGATGGTTGCGTCCAATACGGTACCCGAGGAACTGCAATGGTTCCTCGGGGCACCGCAAGCCTCGGGTTTTCCGTTCGTTGACCGCGAGCTTCAGACCCGCCATGAGCCGCTCGACCCCCTTCAGCATTTCCGCCGCCGGGGCCTTGCCGAGCACACAGAGGTCGTCGGCATAGTTCACGATTTCCGAACGGAAGCGCTGGGCATAGCCCAACACCTTCCAGCCCAGTATGAAACGCCGCATGTAGACGTTGCTGACCAGGGGCGAGATCGGGGAACCCTGCGGGGTCCCTTTCCTCTCCCTGCGCGCCCGGTTCGTGCGGCGCTTGCCGCCCTTGCCGTCGTCCTCCTCCACCGGCATTTCCAGCCATGCCTTGATGAGCTTGAGCATCCGCCCGTCGCTGATGCGCCGGGCGAGACTCTTCAGCAGCTCGGCATGCGGTATCTCGCCGAAGTAGTTGGCCAGATCGCAGTCAACAACCTCGTTGTGCCTCTCATTCAGAAGGCGATGGACGCGGTTCACCGCGTCATGGGCGCTCCGTCCCGGCCTGTAGGCGTACTGCTCCGGTTGCAGGTCCGCTTCGAAGATCGGCTCAAGCACGAGCAAGGCCGACGTCTGCGCCACCCGGTCCCGTATGCAGGGGATGCCCAATGGCCGGAGTTTGCCAGGCTGTTTCTTCGGGATGAGAACTTGCCGCACCGGCTTCGGTGTGTACGTCCCATCCTTCAGTTCCCGCGCCAGTTCCCCAAGCCAGCGCCCCACGCCATACGACTCGATGCCCGCGAAGGTCTCTCCGTCCACCCCGGCCGAGCCACCGTTGCGGCGGACCTGCCTCCAGGCTTCAGCGAGAAAGTCCTCGCGCCACACCTTGTCGATCAGCGCGTGAAAGCGCCGTCCGGGTTCTTCCTTGGCTTTCGCATGTAATACGGTCTGGAACTTCCGAACCTTTTCCGACCCTGGTAGGCTTTCGCCAGTGGTCATGCCTTCCTTCCTTTCCGTATCCCTCTCGAACCGGGGCTCCTTCCCTCCACCGGCATTACCCGGCTTCCGCAGTACTACGAGCCCCTCCGCCACCCTGCCGGCCCGGCCTGCCCCTCACGGGGTTCCGGTTGGTGTGTGCGCACCACCGACAGGGCTTCCCGTGTTGCTCCCCTCTCCCTCTTCCATGCGTGCCGCCGCCACTACCCCGGCGGAACCGGCCGGTGCTCGTGTCGTTCTCTTCCCGGCCGGTGGCAGCCTTCCCCAAACAACAGGCGGGTCGGCTCCCGCATTACACGTTTCGAGGCCTGCTCGGCGTTCACTCGCGTTGCGGCCCGCATGGTCGCTAGACCGCCCAAGGCGATCCGTTTCACCGGAGTGCTTCAAGCCATGTCGTCACCTCCATGACCCGCTCCGATTGCTACCGGCTGGAACGACAGTTGCCGGGCGGGGTTCGCACCCGCTGAGAGATGGTGCCTTTCCACGGCACGCTGTTGACCATGTGTTGATTGTTCGTGAGGGCATCATCCGGTCCTTCAAGAGAAGGTTTTTACTTCATAGTTTTCGGGTAGTTACGGGCGGTTGGCGGTAGGGTAAACTCTACAAGGCCAAGTTTCAAACCCGCCCGTGCGCGCATCGCGCTGCCGGCCGGAAGGGCGCCCGGACGCTCCGGATGGTGGCCGGGAGTTACTCCATCAGGCCGTTGTCCCGCAGGAACTCGATGACGAAGGCGTCGAAGCCCGCGGGGTCCTCGATGCAGCAGGCGTGGCCCGTTCCCGGCAGCACCCTGTGCACCGCTCCGGGAGTCAGGGCCGCGGTCTTCCGCCCGCCCTCCAGCGACATGTCGTGCTCGCCGTTGATGACCAGGGTGGGCACCTTCATCTCGGAAAGGCGCGGGGTCATGTCGGTGCCGGCGCGGGCGCGGAAGATCTGCGCGATGGACTCACCCGAAAGCCACGGGTTGCGCTCGAGGAAGATGTCCAGCAGGTATTTTCCCAGCCAGGTGCTCTCGAAACCCGGCGCCACCAGCTCCTTGATGTGCTTCTCGTGGTAGGTCGTCACGTCGTCCGTGTAGCCCTCGATGCGGTCGCCGGTGCGCCCTCCCCCGCCGCTGCTTCCGCCCACCAGGATCACGGCGCGGAACATCTCCGGATGGTCCAGCCCCAGCAGCAGCGCGATGCCCGAGCCCACGCTGACCCCGCCGATGACGGCCTCGCCCACGCCCTCGGCCCGGCACACCGCGAGCACGTCGTCCGCCATGTCCCCGAGCGAGAACGGCTTCTCCGGCTTGTCGGAGCGGCCGTAGCCCCGGATGTCCAGCGAGATGACCCTGAAGTACGTCGAGAAGTGAGCCACCTGGTACATGAGGAGGTTGTGGTCGAACGGGTTGGCGTGCACCCAGACGAAGGGCATCCCCTCTCCGGAGACCTCGTAGTAGATGCGCACTCCATCGGAATCGGCATACGGCATGATGCGTCGTTCCAACCACGAAACCGGGCACACTGCAAACGGAGAAGCAAACCAGATCGGTCCGTCAAAATTATGCTATAACGGTCCCATGACGACTGCCGAAAGCGTCCGCCTTGACAAGTGGCTGTGGGCGGCGCGGTTCTTCAAGACACGCTCGCTCGCGGCCGAGGCCGCCCAAGGCGGCAAGGTGCACGTGCATGGCGACCGCGCCAAGCCGGCCCGGCCGGTTCGCGTTGGGGACCGGTTGCAGATCCGGCGCGGACCTTATGAATGGGTGGTCACGGTAAAGGGCCTATCAACGAGGCGCGGCCCCGCCAAGGAAGCCGTGCTGCTCTACGAAGAGACCGCTGACAGCGTCGAGAACCGGGACGCGGCGCGTGCCCAACTCCAGGCCCAGGCCGCCCCTTTCCGGGGGCGCGCTGGACGGCCCACCAAGAAGGACCGCCGGGATCGGGCACGTTTCGCACATGAGGACTGACGCCCGTCTCTCTACAGGCCACACCACGCGGCCGGCGCTTTTGCAGGAATCGGATCCTGTCCGCAGGGAGGTAAAGGAGCATGGCTTCTTTCGAGGTGAAGGTTTACCGGATTCAGGTCGAGGAACATCCGAATGCGGATGCCCTGGAGTTGGCCCGCGTGGGCGGGTACGTGAGTCTGATCAAGAAGGAGTCTTTCTCGACGGGGGATTTGGCGGTTTACATTCCCGAGGCGTCCATCGTTCCCGAGGATGTGATTCAGGAGCTTGGGCTTGAGGGCCGTCTTGCGGGGAAGAGGAAGAACCGGGTGAAGGCGATCAAGCTTCGCGGCATCCTGTCTCAAGGCCTGGTCTACCCCATTTCGGGAAGTCGCCTTCGCGGAATCTCCGTGAACGAGGACGACGACGTGATGGAGGCTCTCGGTGTGGAGAAGTGGGAGCCTCCGATCCCGGTCCATTTGTCCGGCAAGGTGCAGAATTCTCATGGGGCGACGCTTCACTACGACATCGAGGACATCAAGAAGCATCCCGAGGTCTTCAAGGCCGGGGACGAGGTGGAAGTCACCGAGAAGATTCACGGGACCTGGTGTTGTCTCGGTTGGAACCAGGAGCGTGGGCCGATCGTGTCGTCAAAGGGGTTATCCTCCCAGGGATTGTCCTTCAAGGTTGAGGACCCGGACAATACGGACAACCTGTACGTCCGGATGTGGAAGAGGTACGGCGACATCGTGAAGCAGCGGGCGGAGCGTCTTGGCCGGTCGGTGTACGTCCTGGGAGAGATTTTCGGGCGGTCGGTTCAGGACCTTCGATACGGCGAGAAGGCGCAGGCTTTTGCCGTTTTCGACGTGTACGTCGGAGACCCCGGTTCCGGCGGGTACCTGACCCGGTCCGAGGTCTCGGAGTTCGTCGGCGAGGACTTTCAGATGGCTCCGACCCTGTATCGGGGTCCGTTCGATGACGGTCTTCTTCCCGAGTGGACCTCCGGCAAGACTCTGTGGGGCGAAGGCGTTGAACAGATGCGAGAGGGCGTGGTGATTCGGGATTGCGCCGAAGGGCGAGATTACGAGATCGGCCGGCGAATTCTCAAGAGCGTGTCCGAAGGTTACCTCCTCCGGCAAGGGGGAACGGAGTTCAACTAGCCGGTTCGACGGCCTGGCGGCCCCTCCCATGGTTCTTATATGTGGGTAAAAATACCGCTATAATACCCACATGTATAACCGTACACTCCTATCCCGATTGTCGAAGACACGCCGGAGCGTGCTGCTTCTCGGTCCCCGGCAGGTCGGTAAATCTACCCTGCTGGGGTCTCTCTCGCCTGACCTCTCCATCAATCTGGCCAGTCCAGCCGTTTTCAGGGACTACGTTTCGCTACCCGAGCGGCTGGAGCTTGAACTGCGCGCGGCCGGTCCCGGAATCCGGACCGTTCTGATCGACGAGGTACAGCGGGTACCGGCGCTGTTGGACGTGGTGCAGACCGTTGTCGACGAGCAGCCCGGTCGGTTCCGCTTCCTGCTGTCAGGTTCGAGCGCCAGGAAGCTTCGGCGCGGACAGGCCAATTTGCTGCCTGGGCGAGTACATCTGCACTACCTTCATCCGCTGCTCCAACGTGAACTCGGACAGGACTTCGACCTCCAACGGGTGCTCGCCCATGGCACCCTGCCGGGAATCTATGCCGAACCGGATCAGGCCGTGCGGGCGCAAGACCTCCGGGCTTACGTTGACGCCTACTTGCGCGAAGAAATCCAGGCGGAGGCGCTGGTCCGCAATCTAGGCGGATATACCCGTCTGCTGGATCTCACGGCCGCGGCTTCAGGCACCATTCTGAACCTGAATGCCCTGAGCCAGGACGCCGGCATCGGCTATGAGACGGCGCGGCGTTACATGGAGGTTCTCGAAGACACACTCATCGTGTTCCGTGTCCCGGCCTGGAGCGGGTCGGACCGGGCGAGTTTGCTGAGCCATCCCAAAATTTACTTCTTTGATCTCGGGGTGCGGAACGCCCTGTTGAGGCGGCCTCTGGACCGGTGCCTGGAGGACGAACGGGGGCTCCTGCTGGAGCACTTCATTGCCCACGAGTTATATCGCCGGGTGGGAACGCTCTGGCCCGAACTCGCCCTGTCGCACTACCGCACCCGGCACGGGGCGGAGGTGGACTTCGTGATGGAGGTGGGCCGGGAGCTGTGGGCCGTCGAGGTCAAGTCGTCACGGCGGGTGTCTCGGACGGCTTTGCGCGGCCTTCGGTCCTTTGCTGAGAGGGCCGGCCGTGTCCGCCGTTCTATCGTGGTGTTCCTGGGCCCACGTAGACAGCGGTTGGATGAGGTCGAGGTCCTGCCGGTGATGGACTTCCTCAGCGAGTTGCCGGGCTGACCCACGTTGCGCGGGCACCCTCACCCCGACCCTCTCCCGAAGGGAGAGGGGGTTGGAACCCCTACATCCCCTCCAGCAGCACCGTGCGGATCATCGAAATGGCGTTGAGGCTCATGCGGGTGCGGTCGGGGCCGCCGCGGCCGCCGAGGTTGTAGGTGCGGGTCTGGAACTTCTCGCCGTCGGTCACCGATATGTAGGTCTGGCCCCTGGCGAGGTTGACCGCGGTGTCGCCCGGGTTCTCCACCGCGTGGAGCGCCAGACCAAGGTCGCTGCCGGCCTGCTGCCGGATGGTCCAGGCCAGTTCCTCGGTAAGCGGCTCGGGTTGCTCCAGCAGCGCTTCGGCGTCCTCCGGCCGGCGCGACTGCGCCAACAGCCGCCGCGTCCCCCGCTCTCCCGGCGCCACCATGCCCTCCACGAAGTGCTCCTTGCTGGCCCGCTGCAGGCGGTCGGCCACGAGCCCGGCGGTCATGTCCTCGAACACGGCCACGCTCCGGTCCTTCTCCCGGAGCAGCCGGCCCACCGCGTCTTCCATGGTCTCGTCATCGACGGCGAAGATGTGGGTGGTGAGGAGCTCGCGCACCTGCGCCTCCACCGGCGCGATGAGCTTCATGGCCTCCTCGCGGCTCGATGCCTTGGCGGTGATGCGCACGTCCACCTGTCCGGGATGGGCGAGCACCCCCACCGTGGGGTTGCTTGAGTTGGCGATGAGGTCGCCGATCTCGTGGTCCACGGAGCTCTCGCCCATGTCGGTGACCTTGAGCACCCGGTAGGTGATGGTCTCCGAGAGGTCCCACTTGCGCCGCGCGTACGGGGTGACCTCGTTCTCGAACAGCCACTTCATCTCGTGGGGCACCCCCGGCAGCGCGAAGACCACGCCCTTCTCGTGCTCGACGATGAACGACGGCGCGGTACCGTTGGGGTTCTCCACCGGGATGGCGCCCTCCGGGATGTCGGCCTGACGCTCGTTGTTGGGGGTCATGATCATGCCGCGGCGGCGGAAGCGCCGGTCGATCTGGTCCAACAGGCCCGAGTCACGCACCAGCTTGCGGCCGCACACCTCGGCGATGATCTCGCGGGTGAGGTCGTCCTGGGTGGGCCCGAGGCCGCCGCTGGTGATGACGAAGTCGGCCCGGTCCAACGCCCGGCCGATGACGTCCTTCATGCGTCCGGGGTTGTCGCCGACGATGGTCTTGAAGAAGAGGTTGACGCCCAAATCCGACAGGCGCTGGGCCATCCACGCGGAGTTGGTGTCCACGATCTGCCCCAGCAAGAGCTCCGATCCGATGGCGACGATTTCAGCATTGGGCACGATGCGCTCCTGTTCCGTGTTCGTTGGTGACTTACGTCAGGCGACCGCTCCGAGGCCGTTCTTCGCGACCAGCGTCAACAGCTTCAACGAGGCGCCTCTGGGCCGCTTCTCTCCCCGCTCCCATTGGCTCACCAAACTCGTGGTCACGTTGAGGTGCCGGGCGAAGACCGCCTGACTCGCGTTCTCGCGAATCCGGAGCTCGCGTATCTTCTCCGCCGTCATCTCCTCAATCGGCGTGAGACACATCTCGTCGAAGACCTTCATGGTCCGTTTCGGCATGACCCCGGCTTCCACCAAACCCAGCGCCGTCTCGTGCGCCGCGGCCAGAGCCTCACTCTTGTACTGCTTGGACATCTTCCCGTCTCCCGCGAAAGCAAATCCAGAAGTCGGGAGGGGTACCGCGGGAGTGATTCCCCGCCTGACCCCGCCTGGTAAACTCGGGGCGGTTCATTCCGAGTTTAGAACCGTCTACGCTGACCAGCGGAACTCTGTCCAGTCCTCGTCCTTCACGAAACAATCCTTCTCCAGATTCTGCATGAAAATAATAAGATTCTTGCAGTCGTATCGCGCAGACGGCACGATCAGGCCATCACATCCCAAGTAATTCAGACCGTCAGAGACTTCCTGAGTGCGCGAATAATCCCGACTTTGATAATCTGGTTGTCCCACTCCGAGGCGTTCAAGCTCCTCAAAATTTAGCTCTACCACGCGCTTCAGTCGAACTCTCAGCCGCCAATTCAGTGCCTGCCTGTCGGGTCTCTGCTCGAACAGCGACCAGAATGCCTCGAATTCCGCGCTCGCTCCTTCCGGCGCAAATGACGTATTTAGGACTTCAAACTGACAATCCGGACTGTTCCAACGGCCGCGGGCGCCGTTACTCCCCTGAATGGAGCTCTTGTCGGCCCAAACCACTCGATGGACAACTCCCTCGAACGGGCCCTGGTGGCAACCCTCTAGATGTTCGAGTAAATCGGGGTCGCGCTGCAGCATTTGCGGATAGTCCCAAACCTACGTGTACGTGGGGTCAGCCATAGCCTGAATGGCTTCCAGGACTTCTGCAATTCGCCCTTCCTGGATCAAATCAGCAGGTCGAACGCCGTTGAAGTACTTGTGCCTGGAATACAACCATGATCGCGCCGTCTTCGGATCGGAATAGAATTCCGAAAGTCGTTCCACTATATACTCCAGGTCAACAAGAAGACTCTCCTTGACCGGCCTGGGATAGGCGCGCCCTTGGTTCCACCGCGAAACCGTCTCAGGAGTAGTCCCAAGCATATTCGCCACGTCGACCGCCCGAATGGCGGCTCGGCTCTTTAAGAGCTCGAGTTTTTCCGCGACCACATTTGACATTGTTAGCCCTCCAGGTTTTGGCGCGTCACGCGAGAAGACCTACTCAACCCCGCATCGCCCGACGCAAAGGTGTCCGCGAAAACCCTTGGTTGCTCGAACTCGCGGGCCTCATCCATGGCCTTGCGCTGAATCGCTCCTTCTGGGTAACTCCGTGGCAAATTCCTCCGACCGCACCGAATCCCAGTGGCTCATGTGCGGCTCTGACTGCCCGAGGATACTCTGCGCGTAATTTCGCCATCTTGCGTCCTCCACGTTGCGTCTACATGACGCGTTAGTTGACGCTTTCATAGAAATTATCATTGATGTTGTCAATGACATACACGCGCCCAGTGGCGGTATGACGCCGTCTATCCAGCACGGACTTACGCCCCTGACGTCAGCGTCAACGCCTTTCTATAACGGTACCAGTACGAGATCCAAAGATGTGTCGCCCGGTTCACCAGAAAGGGCAGCAGGGCAAGCACATAGCCCGTGATTGTACTAGGAAGACTGATTCCAAAGGCAAAGAAACCGCAATATTTTCAAACAGTTAGTTAGATTCACCAACCCGTGCCAGAAGCCGGCACGGATTGGCAAAGGGATGCGGTTGCCGCAAGCCCGGGCGAGTCCGGGGGACCGGCCCTCAGGTCTCGCCGGGCGCGGCTTCCTGTGCGGGCACCGTCTCCGTTGCCTCCGCCTCCGGCGCCCGCCGGCGCCGGACCTTTGCGAGCACGTCCAGCCACAGCGAATACAGCGTGGGCGTGAGCACCAGGGTGAACAGGGTGGAGACGGCCAGTCCGCCCAGCACGGCAGAGCCGAGGCCGCGGTAGAGCTCGGAGCCGGCGCCGCGGGATAGGACCAGGGGCAGCATGCCGAACACGGTGGTGGCGGTGGTCATGAAGATGGGGCGGATGCGGGTGCGGACGCTGGCCAGCAGGGCCGCCTGGGGGTCTTCCCCGGCGCGGATGAAGTTGAGGGTCTGATGCACGATGAGGATGGCGTTGTTCACCACGATGCCGGTGAGGATGATGAACCCGAGCATGGTGACGGTGTCCATCTTGATGGTGGGCTCGGTGGCGTGGCCGAGGCTCACGGCGAGGATGCCGCCGGTGGCCGCCAGGGGCACGCTGAACATGATGATCAGCGGGTAACTCCAGGACTCGAACAGGGAGCACATCACCAGGTAGACCACCACCACGGCCAGCAGGAACGTCCACTTGAACGCGTCCCAGGTTTCCGCCAGCTTCTGCGCCTGGCCGCTCACCGCGATGGAGTAGCCCAGCGGCAGGGTGCGCCGCACCTCCTCCACCGCGCCGTCCTCCACCAGCCGCACGGCTTCCTCCAGCGGCATGGCGTGGTGCATGTTGGCGTTCAGCTTGATGGCGCGGTCGAGATCCACGTGCTCGACCTTGGTGGGACCGTCGCCCGGGCGGATCTCCGCGATGTCCGAGAGCTGCACCAGCCGGCCCGCGCCGCCGGAGAGCATGAGCGCGCCCAGGTCCTGGGTATGCGCCATCTCGCCGCGCGGCCCCTTGAGGATGATGTCGATCTCCTTGCCGCGCTCCCGGAAACGGCCCGCGCGGGTGCCCTCCACCGCGGTCTCGATGACGTCGCCCACGTCGGAGGCCCGCAGTCCCAGGGCCGAGACCCGGTCACGGTCCAGCAGCACGCGGATCTCGGGGTTGCCCCACTCGAAGGACGAGTTGACGAAGTTCACCCCCTCCACCCCGCGGATGCGCCCTTCGAGGCCTCGGGCGATGTTCCGGATGGCCTGCAGGTCGTCTCCCTTGACGTCGAGGGCCACGTTGTTGCCGCCGATGAAGCCTCCCCGCTGGCGGAAGAGCGAGGCCTGGGTGACGAATACCGCCTGGGTCCCGGGAATGCCGCCGAGGGCGCGACGCATGGTCCCGACCACACGGCGCATGCCGTCGAGGCTGGTATGCGGCTCTTTCACGATCGCGCCCATGATGGGGGTGTCCAGGCGTATGACGGCGAACATGCGCTCGATCTCGGGAACGGCCCGGACGCGCGACTCGATTTCCTTGATGATCGATTCCTTCTGGTCGGTGTTGAAACCCGGCGGCATCCTCACCACGCCGAAGATGAAGTTGCGGTTTCCCCGCGGCAGGTAGTCCAGCGGCGGCGCGAACCACCAGGCCAGGGCCACCGATCCGCCGACGATGAAGAGCACCACCGCCAGCCGCCGGACCGCGCCGCGCTGGAGCCATGCCAGCATACCCAGCACCATCGCGGAGAACCCGGTTCCGGCCCGGTCGAGCACGGACATGGCCGCGCGCAGGCGCCGGAACCGCGCCCGCGCCTGCTCCGGAAGGATGTGGGCGGAGAGCATGGGCACCACGGTGAGGGCCACCACCAGGGACAGCGCCACCGCCACGGACACGGCTAGGGCGATGTCCCGGAAGAGCTGTCCGGCCTCCTGCCGGACGAACAGCACCGGAACGAACACGGCCACCGTGGTGAGCGTCGAGGCCAGGATGGCCCCGCCCACCTCGCGGGCGCCGTCCACGGCGGCGCGCACGCGCCCCTTGCCCATGTCGCGGTGGCGGAACACGTTCTCCAGCACCACCACGGCGTTGTCCACCACCATGCCGGTGGCGAAGGCCAGACCCGCCAGCATGATGACGTTGAGGGAGGAGCCCACGATGTTGAGCACCACGAAGGTGGTGACGATGGACACGGGGATCGCCACCGCCACGACGACGATGCTGGCCGGGCTGCGCAGGAACAGCAGCAGCACCAGCACCGCCAGGGCCACGGCAAAGTAGACGTTGCGGGTCACAAGGTCGATGGAGTCGTGGATGTAGTCGGTCTCGTCATAGACCATCTCCAGCCGTATGCCCTTGTCACGGTAGAGTTCGTCCAACCGGCTCACGGTATTCCGGACCCCCTCCATGACCTCCATGGTGTTGGCTCCAGAACGGCGCAGCACGCCCATGCCGAGGGCGGGCTTGCCGTTGATGCGCACCGCGAAGTCCCGGTCCTCGTGGCCGAAGGAGACGGCGGCCACGTCGCGCACGTAGACCGGTCCCTGGGCGTCATGCCGCACCACCACGTCGGCGATGTGGCGGAGCTCCTCGAACTCGCCCAGGGTGCGCACCACGTGGCGGCGCTTGCCCTCGCTCAGGTCGCCGCCCTTGACGTTGCGGTTCTCACGGGTGATGGCCTGCCGCACATCGGATACCGTGATGCCGCGCGCCGCCATGGCGCGGGGATCCAGCGTCACGTGCACCTGGCGGTCCCGGCCGCCGAAGCGCCACACCGCGCCGACCCCGGGGACCCGTTCCATCTGCGGCACGATGACGTCCTTCAGCTCCTCCCACACCTCGTTGAGGTCGCGCTCCGTGTTCACCATGATCCACGAGATCGGGCTCTCCTCGTCGGTGTTGACGGCGCGGATGCGGGACTCGCCCACGTCCGGCGGCAGGTCCCGGACCGTGTCGAGCTTCTCGGACACGCCCAGGCGGGCGATGTCCTTGTTGGTGCCCCAGTCGAACTTGAGGACGACGCGGGAGCGGCCTTCGATGGAGCTTGAGGAGACCTGCTTGAGCCCCTCCACGGCGTTGAGCCGGTCCTCCAGCCGGTCCGTCACCTCGCGTTCCACCTCCAGTGGCCCGGCGCCGGAGTATTCCGTCTCTACCGTGATCTCGGGCCGGTCCACGGTGGGGATCATCTGGACCGGCAGGCGCAGCAACGCGATGGTCCCGAACAGCACCGCCAGGATGATGCCGACGGTGACCGAGACCGGGTTGCGGACGCAGAAGTCAACGATTCCCATCGCGCCCCGAATCGGGCCTGGCGCCGGCTCCAGGTCTGGCGCCGGCTCCGGCTCCAGCGCCGGGCCGGCCGGCCCATGCTCCCGGTTTCGCTCCGGGTCTTCCCCCTGCAGGCCTTCCGCCGGGCGGGCGCCCGCCGCCCAGCAGGACCTTGGCGCCGTCCCGCAACACTTCGTTGCCCAGCGTTACCACCTGCTGGCCGGGCTTGAGAGCCCCGTTGGAGATCTCCAGGAACGCGCGCCAGCCGCGCCCCGTGCTGACCTTCACCGCCTTCGCCTGGCCGTCCGACACGACGAACACCATCTCGTCCGGGCCGCGCCGCACCACCGCGTCCTTGGGCACCAGCACGCTGGGCTCGCCGCTCGAAACGATCACCGCGACGCGCGCCAGCATCCCGGCCTTGAGCCGCCCCTGGGCGTTGGAGAGCCGGATCTTCACCGGAAAGCTGCGGCTGCGGGTATCGGCCTGGGGAACGATGTGCGCCACCTCCCCGGAAAAGGCCTCTCCGGGAAACGCGTCCAGGGCGACCGTGGCGGGCTGGCCAGGGCGCAGAAGCGCGATCTTCCGCTCCCCCACCGGGCCGGCCGCGAAGACAGGATCGAGGTCCACCAGGTCCGCCACCGGCTCGCCGGCGTTGACCCAGTCGCCCACATCCACGTGCTTCCTGACGATGAAACCGGAAATCGGCGCCAGCAGCATGCTCTTCTCGATCTCGTAGGACACCGCGTCCATGCGCGCGCGGGCCTCGTCGTGCTCGGCCTCGGCCATGGCGATGTCCTCGGCCCTGGCGCCGGCGCGTGTGAGCTTCAGGGCGGCGCGGGCGCTGCCGTACTTCTCCCGGGCGGCGAGGTAGTCGCTCTCGGTCTTCTGCAGCTCGGCCAGACTCACGAGCTGGTCGCCATAGAGCTGCTTGGCCCGTTCGAAGTCGCGGCGGGCGCGCTCAAGCAGCGCCTCCTGTTCCTTGGCCGCGGCGAGCCGCTGCGCCACTTCCTCGGAGCGGGAACCCTCCCGGACCTTCTCCCATTGCTTCTTCGCCCGCGCCACCGCCGCGGCGCGCTCCCGCAGCGCGATCTCCCGCCGGCCGCGGTCCAGTTGCAGCAGCACGGTCTTACCCGCCGCGACCGCGTCGCCCTCGCGGAAACCGGCCGCCGACACCCGCCCCGCCACCACCGAGGCCACCGTGGTAGCCACGTTCGGCTCGATGGTGCCGATGAAGGAGACCTCCTGCGGGATCGCCTTCGACTGCACCGGGGCGGTCTTGACGGCTACCGGGCGTGGCCCCCATCGCTGCGGCCACGCCTGATCGGCGATCAGCATGAATGCCGTCAGCAGGCAGGCGGCCAGGAGCAACGGCCGGGTGGCGGATCGAGAATGCGGGAAATACGGTGACATCTTGATTCTGGTTCGGGCGGTCGGTTTTAAACAGGTCCCTAGTTTAGACGACTCGGGGTTCCCTTGTCATTCGCTACGGACGACGCGGGCATCGCCGAGAATAGGGCTTTTTGAGCAATGGGGCAACTGCCTTCGGAGCATTAGAGAGCCGCGCGGAACCCCCCTCCACCGGCATCCCGACGCGCACAAACCCTGGACTTCCCGGCCCCGAACCAGTACGTTTCTCCTCGAAAGGTACCCCCGATCCCGCCCCGCGTGTGGTACCCCCGCACATGCGTTCGAGATACTTTGGCTCCGCCTCGTTGGCCCCGCCTGTTTCGCGGGCGGTCGGGTAGCAACGTCGGCGAGAGGTTCACCGGGACCGTATGAGCAAGGTTGGAGAGCAGTTCGACGTGATCGTTGCCGGAGGCGGCAGCGCGGGAGTGGGCGCCGCGGTGGGCAGCGCGAGATGCGGCGCGCGGACGCTATTGATCGAACGCTACTACTGCCTCGGCGGGGCGTCGACCATGCGGAACGTCCTCACCTACTGCGGCCTGTACACGCTGGACGAGCGCCCGAAGATGGTGGTGGGCGGTGTGGGCGCCGAGGTGGTCGGCCGCCTCAGGCAGCGCAACGCGCTCACCGGGCCGTTCCGATTTCGCGGCGTCTTCGCGGTGTTCGATCCCGAGGCGGTCAAGGTCGTCCTTGACGATATCTGCCAGGAGGCGGACGTGACCGTCATGCTCGGCACGATGGTGGTCGCCGCCGAGCGCGAGGACGGTGTGATAACGACGGTGACCGTGGCGGACCACGCGGGCCTGCACTAGGTCGGCGCCAAGGCCTTCGTCGACTGCACCGGCGAAGGGAGTCTGGCGGCCCACGCCGGCGCCGGCACCCGCTACGGCAACGACGACGGCGTCAACCTCGGAAGCCTCGGCACGCGTTTCGGCGGTATACCGGCCGACCTCACGGTCACGGCCGACGACATCGCGGCCGCGGTGGCGCGGCTGGGGGCCGAACGCAAGCTCGTCACCAAGGACCGCGGCGTGATCGCCCGCCTGCCGCACTCCGGCGATCTCGCGTGTTACCTGGTCTCGGAGGACTTCGACCCGCGGGATGCGCTGTCGGTCTCCGGAGCGGAACGCGCGGGACGGAAGCAGGCATGGACCTATCTCAAGGCCATCCGCACCATCCCGGGCTGCGAGGGCGCCTACCTGGTAGCTACCGGCCACGAGTTCGGCACCCGCGAATCGCGGCACATCGAATCGGTGCGCCAGTTCAGGTGGCGCGACGTCGAGGAGAGCAGGCGCTTCGATGACTGCGTCGCGCTGGGCGCCTGGGGCGCGGAGTGGCACGACCGCAAGACCTACGCCAGCACCTACGACTATCCCCCGGAAAGACTGGCCTACGACATTCCGCTGTCCTGTCTGACCAGCCGGGATACTCCGAACCTGTTCGCCGCCGGCCGGGTCGCGGACGGCGACCGGCTGGCGGGGGCCGCCATCCGGGTCATGGGCACGGCGTTCGCCACCGGCCACGCCGCGGGCGTAGCCGCGGCTCACGCGGCCGGCGGGGATCCCTGGCAGGCCGCCGATGTTCGCCGGGTGCTGGCCGACCAGGGCGCCATCCTGGACCGTTCGGCGGTTTTCCAATCGTCATGATATGACAATGCTCTGGCAGCCCTGTTCCAAGGACAACGGCAACAACAGCAATTCGTGTTCCAGTAAAGGAGAAGTCACATGTTCAACAGAATCGACAAGAAGAGTTGGCGATGGTCCGCGGGCAGTCTTGCCGGGATCGCATTGCTCGGCCTGGCTGCCCTATGGGCGAACGAGGCCGCGGCGGAAAAGATCACCATCGGCGCGCTGCGCTTCACTTCGCACTCGCCCACGTTCATCGCCAGGGAAAGGGGCTACTTCAAGAAGGAGGGGCTCGACGTGGACCTCAAGTTCTTCCAGGCGGCCCAGCCCATCGCCGTGGCCATCGCGTCGGGTGACATCGACTTCGGCGTCACCGCCCTCACCGGCGGCTTCTACAACCTCGCGGACAAGGGCGCGCTCAAGGTCATCGGCGGCCTCTACACCGAGAATCCCAAGCACAACGGCATGGCGATCATGGTTTCGAACAAGGCCTACAAGGAAGGGATTACCTCGCCCGAGGCCATCAAGGGCCGCAGTTGGGCCATGACGCAGCAAGGCTCGTCCTTCCACTACATGATCGGCATGATCGGCGCGAAGCACGGGTTCGGCGTCGCCGACGTCAAGGTCAAGCCGCTTCAGAAAGTCCCGGCGATGATCGGAGCGGTCAAGTCGGGCCAGGTGGACGCCATGTCCATGGTGCCGCACGTGGCGATTCCGCTCAGCAAGGCCGGCGCGGCCAAGATCATCGGCTGGGTCCGCGACCTGGGCGACTACCAGGTGACGACGATCTTCACCTCCACCGACAACGTGAAGAACCATCGCGGCAAGGTCGGGCGTTTCCTTACCGCCTACCGCAAGGGTATCGCCGACTACCGGGCGGTCATGCTCGACCAGAAGAAGGACCCCGCCGCCACCGAGGCCATGGTGGACCTCATCCACAAGTATGTCTACACCTCCCGGCCGCGCGCAAAGGCGGCGCCTTCCATCAAGGCGGGCGCTGTCTACATGACCGAGGACGCGGCCCTGGACATTGCCGACCTCAAGCGGCAACTGGCCTGGTTCCAGGCCCATGGCTTCGCCCCGAAGGCGCTGACCACCGAGAAGTACATCGACACCAGCTTCGTGAAGAAGTAGCGGTGGAATCCCGGCGGGCGGGAGGGAAGCGGCGCGGCTTTCCTCCCCGACCGGGCGCGGTGAGTGGATGGACATCCACGTCGACAACATCAGCCATTGGTACGGTCGGACGGAGGTCCTGAGAGACATCGACCTGCGCATCGGCTCGGGGCAAATCGTCTGCATCATCGGGCCGTCCGGGTGCGGCAAGTCGACGCTGCTGCGGTTCCTGGGCGGGCTGGAGCGCCCGACCCGGGGCGAAGTCCGGCAGATGAGCCCGCCGCCGCCCGACAGCCTCAATCCGCTGACCTACATATTCCAGGAAATCGCCCTGCTGCCGTGGCGCTCGGCCGCCGGCAACATCTCCCTGGTGCTGGAAAGGCACGGCCTTTCGCGGGGCCAGGCCAAGGCCATCATCGACGACGTTCTCGCCCGGACCAAGCTCTCGGATTTCCGCGACGCCTTTCCCAAGCAGCTCTCCGGCGGCATGAAGCAGCGGGTGGCCATCGCTCGCGCCCTGGCCGTGCGGCCGGCCTGCCTCCTGATGGACGAGCCGTTGTCCTCGCTGGACGGCCAGACCCGGGAGCTGCTCCTCGACGACCTCCTGGACCTCTGGCTGCGCGAGCGTTTCACCGCCTGCTACGTGACGCACAACCTCGAGGAGGCCGTCCGCCTCGGCCACAAGATCGTGGTGCTGTCGCGGCGGCCCGGCCGCATCCGCGAGGTCGTGGAGCTGGACGTGCCGCTGGAAGAGCGCAAGGGAGAGTTCGGCATGTTGTGGGACCGCCAGCGCTACCTCTGGGAACTGATGCGGGAAGAGGCGCTGGCCGCGGACCAGGAGATCGTCCATGTCTGACGACACCGGCGGCTCGCCGGTGCCCTATCGGGGCGGCGGTTTCCAGCCTAGGCCGGTGGGCGTGGTGGGTCCGCTGGTCTTCGCGGCGCTCATCGGCGTTTGGGAGATCGCCTCCCGAGCCGGTTGGATCAGCGATCTCATGGCGCCCGCACCCAGCCAGGCCATCGCGGCCCTCGTCTACCTGGTGAAGACCGGCCATCTCTGGCTGCACCTGGCCGCGTCCCTCCAGCGCCTGCTCCTGGGCTGGACGCTGGGCGCCGTCGCCGGGCTGCTGGTGGGCTTCGCCGCCGGACTGTTCTCGCTTGCCCGGGCGGGCATCGTCCCGTTCGTGGCCGCCATCTTCCCGATTCCCAAGATCGCGCTGCTGCCGCTGTTCATCATCTGGTTCGGCATCGGCGAGGAATCCAAGGTGGCCACCATCTTCTTCGGCACCTTCTTCCCCACCGTCATCTCGGTCTACGGCGGCGTCGACAACGTCGACCGCACCCTGATCCGCATGGGGCAGTCGTTCGACCTCACGTGGTTCTCCATCGTGCGCAAGATCATCCTGCCCGGCGCCATGCCGGCGATCCTCTCGGGCTTCCGCATATCCACCTCCATCGCCATCATCCTGCTGGTGGCCGCCGAGATGATCGGCGCCGAGTTCGGCGTAGGCGCGTACATCCTGCTGGCCGGCAACCTCATGGCCACCGACGAACTCATCGCCGGCGCCGCGCTGCTGTCCATCATGGGCCTGACCGTGAGCTGGCTCATCGGCAAGGCGGAGAAGACGATACTGCGGTGGCGGTAGGCCCTCACCCCAACCCTCTCCCAGAGGGAGAGGGGGCTATATTGCTCTGTCCCCTTTCCCCTTGAGATGACGGCTAACCCGACTCCCTCTCCCCCTGGGATGACGGCCAATCCGACTCCCTCCCTCTCTGGGATGACGGCCCACATCCCCCCCTCTCCCTCTAGGATGACAGCTAATCCGACCCCCTCTCCCTCTGGGAGAGGGTTGGGGTGAGGGTGCCCGGACGAGCCGCCAACGCGCTTGACAGCCTTCCGGCAACAGCCTACGATTCGAGCATTCCGGTACCGCAAACCGCCCCGCCCGTGGGGTCAATTTCGTTCGCGAAGGAGACAGACATGGCGAAACAAGGCTTCAAGGCGATGGACTCCGATATGCACGTGTTCGAGCCCCACGACCTGTGGGACCGCTACATCGACCCGGAGTTCAAGGACCGCGCGCCCAAGGGCTTGCAGCGCGACTTCCGCGACCTCGGCGTCGAGGTCGAAGGGAAGATCCTCCCGATCCCGAGGCGGCCGGAGAACCCGGGTCTCAGGGACTACCGCCTGAGCACCCTCAAGGAGAAATACAGCGACGTGGCCGCGCGCGACTTCGACGGCGTCAGCCAGGTGATGGCCATGGACAAGGAAGGGCTCGACGTGGCGTTCCTGTTTCCCACCCGCGGCCTCTTCGTGCTCGGCATCGACGGCCTCGACCCGGAGCTGGCCGCGGCCATCTCCCGTGCCTACAACGACTGGCTCTACGACTTCGCGCAGACAGCGCCCGACCGCATGGTCTGCGTCGCCATGGTGCCGCCCCAGAACGTCGAGGCGGCGGTGGCCGAGACCAAGCGGACGGTGAACGAAAAGGGCTTCCGGGGCATCTTCATGCGCCCCAACCAGACCAACGGACTGTGCTGGAGCGACCCCTACTACGATCCCCTGTGGGAGGTGTGCCAGGACCTGAACGTGCCGGTGGGCTTCCACGAGGCCGGGCGCGTCTACCAGCCCCAGCCGGCTATTTCCCAGTTCATCCCGTCCTTCTCCATGTTCAACACCCTGAGCTTTCCGCTGGCCAACATGTTCGCATGCGCGGACATGATCTACGGCGGCGTGATGGAGCGCTTCCCCAAGCTCCGTGTAGCCTTCCTGGAGGGCAACTGCTCGTGGCTGCCGTGGCTCCTGTACCGCATGGGCGACTACATGGAATCGGTGGGCAAGGCCGAGTACCCGGACTTGAAGCTCGAACCGCTGGAGTACTTCCAGCGCCAGTGCTTCGGCGCCGTCGAATGCGACGAGGTCACCGCCAAGCACATTCCGGAGTTCGGCCTGGAGGACAACGTGGTGTTCTCCACCGACTATCCGCACCTGGACGTCAAGTATCCGCACTCGCTGGATACCTTCCTGGAGATGCCGTTCTCGGACGAGTCCAAGCGGAAGTACCTCTGGGACAACTGCGCCCGGCTGTACAACATGGGTCAGTGACATCCCCAGGACAGGACGCCAGCTCCATAACCACATTCGAGCGGCGGGGGATCGTTGAAGGCTTCTTCGGTCCCCCGTGGAGCATGGCGCACCGCGCGGCGATGTTCGCGTTCGGCGCCGCGCGCGGCATGAACACCTACCTGTACGCGCCCAAGGACGACCCCTACCACCGGGAGCGCTGGCAACTTCCCTACCCCGAGCCTGAGTGGCGCGAGTTGTGCCGGCTCATCCATGCAGCGCAGAGCCACGGCATCGACTTCGTCTACGGATTTCACCCGGGCAAGGACCTGTGCTTCGCCGCCGCGGAACCCGTGCGCGTCCTGCTCGACAAGGCGGCGCGGCTCTACGACCGGGGCGTGCGCACCTTCGCGGTGTTGTTCGACGACATCCCGTCGCACCTCACGGACGCTGGCGACACGCGGAAGTTCGACAACAGCCTGGCCAAGGCCGAGTCCCTGTGGCTGGAGGCGGTGTTGGAAGCGCAGCCCGCGGACTGGGACGCGGAGTGGTGGTTCTGTCCCTCGTACTACACCCCCGACCCGCTGCTGGCCCGGATGTTCGGCGAGTTCGAGCCGGAGTTCCCGGAGACCGTCGGACGCTACCTGCCGGAGCCGGTGGCCTGCTTCTGGACCGGGGCCAAGGTGGTGCCGGAGATTGTCACCCTCGCTGACATGGAGGAGATCGGCGAGAGGATGGGGCACCGGCTGCTGTTCTGGGACAACTACCCGGTCAATGACCTCGCCATGGCCGGCGAGATGCACATCGGGCCTGTCACTGGCCGGGACCCGCGGCTGCCGGAGCGGGTGCACGCACACCTGGCCAACCCGCTTTTGCAGGAGGAGCTGAGCTTCGTCCCCATGGCCACCTGCTTCGACTACGCGCGGGACCCCGGAGCCTACGACCCGGAAGCGAGTTGGGAGGCGGCGGTGACCGAACGGTTCGGCGCGGACGGCCTGGAGCACTGGCGGGCGCTCCGGCTGTTCTGCGAAAGGGACGCGAAGGCCGCCGGCGCGGCGACGTTCTCGGAGTCGGAGCGGAACGCGCTGGAAGCCGCCAACGGCTACCTGCTGGCCCGTCGCGGCGAAGGGTGGTGCCGGGAGTTCGAGCCGTGGCGGGAGAGAATGGAGCACGCGCTCCGGTAGGCCCTCACCCGGCCTTCGGCCACCCTCTCCCAGAGGGAGAGGGGAACTGACTGGACAGCACACCGACATCATGGAAGACAACACCGTATCCACCCGTGAGATACTGGACACCTTGAACGAGGTGCGTTCGCGGACCCTGGGCCTGGTGGAGGATCTGTCGGGCGAGCAGCTCACGGTGCCCCTGCTGAACATCGTCAATCCCCCGCTATGGGAGATCGGGCACGTGTCCTGGTTCCACGAACGGTGGGCGTTGCGGCACCTGCGCGGACGCGATCCCATCATTTCCAACGGCGACGAGCTGTACGACTCCGCGGCCGTGCACCACGACACCCGCTGGGTGCTGGCGCTGCCGCCGCTGAAAGAGACCCTCGCCTACAAGGAGCGCGTGCTGCGGGAGATCACGGACAAGCTTCCCGCCGAGCGGCTGAGCCCGGAGGAGACCTACTTCCACAAGCTGGTCATCTTCCACGAGGACATGCACGCGGAGGCCATGACCTACACGCGCCAGACCCTGGGCTATCCTCCGCCGCCGTTCATGGGCGAGCCAACGGCCGTATCCGGCGGCCCCTGCCCCGGCGACGTGGAGGTCGCCGGAGGCGAGTTCATTCTCGGCGGCACGCCGGAGCTTCCGTTCGTCTTCGACAACGAGAAATGGGGACACCCGGTGACGGTGGCGCCCTTCCGCATCGCCCGCGCCCCGGTGACCAACGGCGAGTTCGCGGCGTTCGCGGACGACAACGGCTACGAGGACCGGCGGTGGTGGAGCGACGAGGGCTGGAGCTGGCGGCAGGCCGAGGGCGGGCCGCATCCCGTCTACTGGAAGCAGGAGTCCCCGGGGCGATGGCTGGAGCGGGTCTTCGACCGATGGGGGCCGCTTCAGCCGGAACTGCCGGTGATCCACGTCAACTGGTACGAGGCCGAGGCGTATTGCCGCTGGGCCGGGCGGAGGCTGCCGGCGGAGGCCGAGTGGGAGATGGCCGCGGCCGTGGACCCGGCCGGCGGCAGGGACGCGGGAGCAGCCAAGCGCGGCTACCCGTGGGGCGAAGCTCCGCCCGATTCCTCCCACGGCAACCTCGACTGGGCCGCCGGAGGCCGGCTGCCCGTGGACGCGCTTTCAGCCGGGGACAGCGCCGCGGGCTGCCGGCAGATGATCGGCAACGTATGGGAGTGGACGGCCGACGCCTTCCACCCCTATCCCGGCTTCGTCCGGGACCCCTACAAGGAATATTCCGAGCCCTGGTTCGGCGACCGCAAGGTGCTGCGCGGCGGCTGCTGGGCCACCCGCTCCCACCTGATCCGCAACACCTGGCGGAATTTCTTCACCCCGGACCGGCGCGACGTGCTGGCGGGTTTCCGGACGTGCGCGATGGAGTAGGTGGCGCGTTCAATGATGGCGTCCTTCGACTTCGCTCCGCTACACTCAGGACGAACGGCCTATGAATACCCCACCGGCCGGTCCCAGGAATTCCCCAACCGTTCGTCCTGAGCGTAGCGGAGCGCCAGCGGAGCGAAGTCGAAGGACGCTAATAATGGGATTCCATCACCGTTCCCTGGATTCGAAGACGACTTGGCACCAATGAACGCCCCAACGACCAGAATCGCGCTGGTAACCCCCGCCGGTCCCACCCGGCGGACGGGCAACCGCATCTCGGGCAACCGGTGGGCGCGAATCCTGCGCGCCTCGGGACACCGGGTCACGGCGCTGGACCGTTACGAGCGTGAGCGCTGCGACCTGATGATCGCGCTCCACGCGCGCCGCAGTCATCCGTCCATCCGGCAGTTCCATGACCGGCACCCCGACAAACCGATAGTCGTGGTGCTGACCGGCACCGACCTCTACCGCGACATCCACGAGGACGAGGACTCGCGGGAGTCCCTGCGATTGGCCACCCGCCTGGTGGTGCTGCAGCGCAAGGGGCTGGACGAGCTCGATTCGGCGCTGCACGAGAAGACCCGGGTCATCTACCAGTCCGCGCCGGCCCGCCCCGGACGCCCCGGCGACCGCCGCAGGCGGTTCACGGTTACAGCGGTGGGCCACATGCGCCCCGAGAAGGACCCGTTCCGGACGGCCATGGCGGTGCGCTCGCTGCCGCGCGCGTCCCGGATCCAGGTGGTGCACATCGGAGCCGCCTTCGGCGACAGCTTCCTGCGCCGCGCCGAGCGCGAGGCCGAACGCAACCCGCGCTACCGGTGGCTGGGCGACCTGCCCCACTGGAAGACACGCCAACTCCTGGCCAACAGCCACCTCACGTCCATCACCTCGCGCATGGAAGGCAGCTCCAACGTCCTGTGCGAGGCGCTCGCCTCCGGCGTCCCTGTCGCCGCGTCCCGGATCTCCGGCCTGATCGGCACCTTGGGCGACGACTATCCCGGCTACTACGAACTGGGCGACACCGCGAGCCTCAAGCGCCTGCTGCTCCGGGCCGAGAACGACCATGTGTTTTACGAGAGCCTCGCGCGGCACTGCGCCGAGGTCGCGCCGCTAGTGAACCCCGACCGGGAGATCCGCACGTGGCAGGGACTGGTTCGTGAGGTGACCGCCGGTTGATGCATCGACGCGGGGCACCCATCCTCTCGGGCGATGGGAGTAACGTCACGCAAAATGACCGTGCGCGGGTTAATGCACCGACGCGGGGCACCCATCCCCTCTCCCTCCGGGAGAGGGTGGCCGAAGGCCGGGTGAGGGCTGCCCGGCCTCTCCGCTTCGTTCGAACACCCTCACCCCGACCCTCTCCCAGAGGGAGAGGGAGTCAGCCACTACCCACCGTCTGAAAGAACCTTGATGAGTGTCTCGGCCACGGTGTCCAACTCGGCGTGGCTAATGACCAGCGGCGGCAATAGCCGGACCACCGTCGCTCCCGCGGGTAGCGCGAGGACGCCCTTCTCCATGAGGCGAACGAGGTGGGGCTGGGACTTTTCCTTGAGCTCGATGCCGATCATGAGGCCGAGCTGGCGGATCTCGCGGACTTTGGGTAGCTCCGCGGCGGTAAGCCGCTCCAGCAGGTAGGCGCCCTTTTCCGCCGCGGCCTCGGCCAGCCCTTCTTCTTCCATGGCGTCGATGGCGGCCAGCGACGCGGCGCAGGCCAGGGGGTTGCCGCCGAAGGTGCTGCCGTGGCGGCCCACCGGCACCTCCAGCTTGTCGGAGCAGACCACGGCGCCCATGGGGAGGCCGCCGGCCATGGCCTTGGCCAGGCACAGGATGTCGGGCTCGACGCCGAAGTGCTCGCAGGCGAACATCTTGCCGGTGCGGCAGAAGCCGGTCTGAACCTCGTCGATGATGAGGAGGACGCCCCGCTCACGGCACAACTCGCCCACCTGCTCGAAGAACTCGGCCTTGCCCAGGTTCACGCCGCCCTCGCCCTGGACGATCTCCAGCATGACGGCGGCGGTGTTGTCGTTCACCTTCTCCTCCAGCTTGGCGAAGTTGTTGAAGGGCGTGAACTGGAAGCCTTCGACCACGGGCACGAAAGGCTCGCGGTACTCCTTGGTGAAGGTGGCACTCAGCGCTCCCATGGTGCGGCCGTGGAAGCCGCGCATGGCGCACACGAACTCCTGTTTGCCGGTAGCGAAGCGGGAGAACTTGATGGCGGCCTCGATGGTCTCGGTGCCCGAGTTACACAGGAAGGCGCGGTTGAGGTTGCCGGGGGTGATGCTCGCCAGCCGCTCCAGCAGGCGGGCCTTGACGTCGTTGTAGAAGACCCCGGAGCAGCTCACCAGCCGCTGGGCCTGCTCGGCGACGGCCTCCACCACCTTGGGGTGGCAATGGCCCAGGTTGGCGACGCCGTGGCCGGCCACGCAGTCGAGGTACTCCCGGCCGGTGTCGTCCCACACCTTGGCGCCTTCGCCGCGTACGAGGACGATGTCGCGCTTGGGATAGACGTCGAACTCGTACTGTTGCTGCAGCTCCTTGAAATCCGTCACTGGATCACCGTTCCTTTCCCCGCCAGGGCGTCCCGCACCGGATGCTCCGTGCGGCCGTCGCTCATGATGACCTTTTCCGCGCCTTCCTCGAACAGCTTCCGGAGAGCCAGCATCTTGCGCTTCATGCGCCCCTCCACCTGGGCTTCCCGCTGCTCCAGCTCGGCGGCGCGGATGGCGGGCACCACCGTGCTCTCGTCGTCCTTGTCGGCGAGAAAGCCGGGAGCCTCGATGAGCTGCAGTACCACCTCCGCGTGGAAAGCGGCCTGGAGCACGTTGATGATGTCGTCGTTCTCCGAGTTGATGGCGGTGTGGCGCTCGTCGATGATGGGGATCGACAGCACCGGCGCGTAGCCGCCGTCGAGCAGCAACTGGAACAGCTCCTTGTTGGCGCTCCGGGGCTTGCCCGAGAAGTCCCGGACGATCAGCGTCTTGCCGTTCTTGCGCACCCGGATGCCCTTGTTGCGCTGTCCCTGGATGGCCCGGCCGTCGATGCCCGAAAGGCCCACGGCGTTGACGCCGTTCTGCTGCAACAGCTCGACGATGCGCTTGTTCTGCACCCCGGCGTAACCCATCAGGATGGCGTCGAGCGCGGCCTTGTCGGACAGCACGCTCGTGTATCCCGACACCGACGTGACCACCTGGGTGGGGTTGCCCAGCTTCTCCGCGATGGCGTCGCGCACCGCGTTGGCGCCGTGCACCACGATGAAACGGTCCGACACATCGGCTAGGTCCTCGGCGATGCCCGCGAGGTTGATGTCGCTGCCGCCGCCGATCTTCACCAGGATCATCGAAGCCGCTCCACCGTGTCGTTGGAGATGACGCGCCATGACCCGTTCTCCGGAACGGTCTCGGAGCTCACCACGAAGCCGCCCTCGTCGTCCCGGGCGCGCAGCCTGAAATAATCCGGCTCCTCGTTGTACACCGAACCCACGTAGACATTTTCCCTGTCGGCGATGATCATGTTCATGGCCCTGACGTAACGCGTCCTGCGGACGATGATGTCCATCCCTTTCCGCATGGCCGCGGCCATGTCGCCCTTGTCGAAGCGCTTGACGAAGTTGAACACTTTCTCCGCCCCGATCCGTCCCTCCGCGGAAATCCGCACGCCCCGCAGCTCGCCGTTGAAGGCGAACACGTAGCGGTCGTCCGAGAACGGCATGTTGTTCTCCACCACGATGTTCTCATCCCGGAACGCGCTGCGGGCATGGCCCAGCAGCAGCGTGGTGGCGCCGAACTGCGTCAGGTCGTCCTCCCAGATGGGCTTGATGTTGTGATAGACCCGCCACTCGCCGTCGACGATGTAGGCGCAACCCCAGCCGTGCCCCTGGTACTCGGGGCTGTTGCGGGCGATGCCGGCGAGCTCCGAAAGGCGTTCCCCGATGTCGAACGGCTCGCGGTTCTTGACGCACAAAAGGCGGCACATGGCTATGGAAGAAGATCCTGACTATCGTTCCTCGTTTGAGACAGCGTCCTTCGACTTCCCTACGGGTGCAGCCCCGGGAACTCGAGGCCCTCGGTCTCTTCGAAGCCGTTCATGAGGTTGAAGGCCTGGAGCGCCTGGCCGGCGGCGCCCTTCATGAGGTTGTCGAGGGCGCTCAGCACCACCAGGCGGTCCGAGCCCTTTTCCTTCTGGAAGCCGATATCGCAGTAGTTGGTGCCGCTCAGCAGCTTGGGCTCGGGGTAGCGGTAGATGCCGTCGGCTTCCTTGACGATGCGGATGAAGGGCTCGTTGCCGTAGACCTCGCGGTAGAGCTTCCACACGTCCTTCTCTTCCAGCGGCTCCCGCAGGAACAGGTGGCAGGTGGCCAGCACGCCGCGCACCATCTCGATGGAGGTGGCGGAGAAATACACGCGGATGGCTTCTCCGAAGCCCAACTCCTGGTATATCTCCGCGCAGTGGCGGTGCATCGTGGGCATGAAGGAGCGCACCGCGCCGCTCCGCTCGGGGTGGTGCGACGCCTCGCTGGCGGCGTTGCCGCCCTCGCTGGAGCCCACCTTGACCTCCACCACCGTGCGGTCCGGGTCCGCCAGGCCTTTCCTGAAAAACGGGTAGACGCCGAGGATCGTGGCGGTGGCGTTGCAGCCGGCGCCGGTGACGAAGCTCGCGCCCCGGATCTCCTCGCGGTGCAGCTCGGGGACGCCGTAGACGAACTCCCTCATGAGCTCCGGGCGCTGGTGCGGCTTGCCGTACCAGCGCTGGTACTCGTCCGCGTCGTTGAGCCGGAAGTCCGCGCTGAGATCGATCAGCTTGGGGGCCAGGCCGCGGAAGGACTCGATGCGCTCCATGGCCCGGCCGTGGGGCAGGCACAGGAACAGCAGGTCGCACGGCTTGAGCTCGTCCATCATTCGGAACCGGAGCTGCGTCCGCTTGCGCAGGTTGGGATGGGCCTTGGACACGAACTTGCCGGCGAAGCGCTCCGAGGTGACCTCGCACACCTCCACCCGCGGGTGACCGAGCAGCAGACGCAGCAGTTCCCCGCCGGTGTAGCCCGACGCTCCGACGATGGAGACCCTCAGCTTCTCCGCCACGTCAGCCCTGCCTTTCCCATTCCTTCCCGTTTCCGGCATTCTGCCGGCTCCGAACACCCTCACCCCAACCCTCTCCCAGAGGGAGAGAGGGAAGATTTACCCGCTCCCTCCGGGAGAGGGTGGCCGAAGGCCGGGTGAGGGCGCGCCGCGCACCCTCACCCCAATCCTCCGCCAAGGGGAGAGGGGGCGGAGCGCGCCACCTTCAGCACGTGCTCGACGACGAGGCCGGGAATGTTCACCCCGGTGGTATCGATGCTGTTGCGAAACTCCATGGTGTAGTTCACCTCGTTGACCAGAAGGCCGCCGGGGGTCTCGAAGAGATCCACGGCGACGATGCCGCCTCCCACCGCCCGACATGCGCGAACCGAAAGATCTCCCAGCTCGTCCGTCACCGGACAGTTCTCGGCGCGCCCGCCCCGTGCCGTGTTGGTGATCCAGTGGTCGCTGTAGCGGTAGATGGCGGCGATGCACTCGTCGCCTATGACGAAGCTCCGGATGTCGCGCTGGCTCTTCTCGATGTACTCCTGGATGTAGAAGATGGAGTGGTGGTAGCTGCCCAGGATCGACTTGTGCTCGAGGATCGTCTCCGCCGCGTCCCGATCATTGACCTTGGCCAGCAGCCGGCCCCAGGAACCCACCGCGGGCTTGAGCACCACGGGGTAGCCCATCTCCTCGATGGCCTCCAGGGTGGACTCCTCGGTGAAGGCGATGCGCACCTCGGGCTGGGGCACGCCGTGCTCCTGCAGGTGCACCGAGGTGAGGATCTTGTCGCCGCACACGGTGGCCACCGCCGAGGAGTTGATGCAACGCACGCCGGCGTTCTCGAACAGCCGCAGGCCGTGCAGCGCTCTGGAGTGGTTGATGCACCGCTCCAGCAGCACGTCCAGGTCGAATTCCTCCTTGCCGAGGTTGAACGCGAGCCGCCGGTCGTCGATCATCTCGAGCTCCACGCCGGGGTGCTTCCGGAACTCCTTGATGAGAAGCTTCTCCTCGGGCCGGATCAATGAATGCAGCAGGCCGATCTTCAAGCTCATTCCCCCCAATCTTCCTCTTCCGAGGGCGCCTCTTCTACCGCCGGAGGATCGAGGCTCGTGACCTCCAGCTCGGTGCCGCATTCGACGCAGGTGATCAACTCGCCCTCCACCGCGTCGTCCTCCAGTCCGAATACCGCTCCGCAAACCGGACATTCAACCATCGGCGGATACCTCCTCAAATCGTTTCCGGCTTTGACCCGCGGGGTGCTCGGGCCACAGAGGGCGACCGCCGGTCGCCCCTGCATCGGTGCAATCTCCGACAGCGATGGAGTCCGACCGCCGGTCACCCCTACGCCTGCATGTCCGCCGACTCTTTTGTGAGACAGTCTACGACACCACGGCTTTCGCGACCGTGGTGATGGCGTTCCGCAAGATCGTGACGATGTCGTCGATCTGCTCTTTCGTGATCACCAGCGGCGGACACACCGCCAGCGCGTGGGTGCCGCATACCCGCAGCAACAGGCCGTTGGCGAGGCACTCGTCGTACACCTGCCGGGGCACCTGCTGCTCCACCGTGAAGGACTCGCGGGTCTCCTTATCCTTCACCAGCTCCACCGCGGCAATGAGCCCGCGGCCGCGCACCTGGCCCACCATGGGCAGGTCCGACAGCGTCGCCAGCCGCTCCTGCATGTAGGCGCCCACCTCCGCCGCGCGCTCCACCAGCCGCTCCCGCTCGATGATGTCCAGGTTGGCCAGCGCCGCCGCGCACACCACCGGATGCCCGGTGTAGGTGTAGCCGTGGTAGAAGGCGTCGTCGGCCTTGGCCAGCAGCGTCTGGAAAATCTCTTCCCGGAACAGCATGGCGCCCATTGGCAGGTAGCCGCTGGTGATGCCCTTGGCGGTGACCAGCACATCCGGCGTAACGCCCTCGCCGGCGCAGGCGAACAGGCTGCCGGTGCGCCCGAAACCGGTGATCACCTCGTCGCAGACCATCAGGATACCGTGCCGGTCGCAGATCTCCCGGATCCTGGCGAGCCAGCCCTCGGGCGGCACGATGACCCCGCCCACACCCTGCACGGGCTCGGCCACGAACGCGGCGATGGCGTCCGCGCCCTGCCGCTCCACCAGCCGCTCCAACTCGTCGGCACAGGCGAGCTTACAGTCCGGCCAAGTCTTCCCCAGCTCGCAGCGGTAGCAATGGGGCCGCGCCATGTGATGCACGCCGGGCAGGCCCGGTTCCATCTGCCGGTTGAAGAGCGGAATGCCCGTCAGCATGGCGGCGCCGCTGGAGGAGCCGTGATAGCCCTGGTTCAGGGTGACGAACTGCGTCCGTTGGGGCTGGCCCCTGGCCTTCCAGTAGGCCCGCACCAGGCGGATCATGCTCTCGTTGGTCTCCGAACCACCCGACGTGAACACCACGCGGGTCAACCCCTCCGGCGCCATCTCCGTGAGCCGGGAGGCAAGCCGGACGGTGGGCTCGGAAGTGGGCCCGATGAGCGTGGGCGCGTAGGCCAGACGATCCATCTGTTCCGCCACCGCACGGCTGATCTCCTTGCGGCCGTGGCCGACGTGGACGTTCCACAGGGTGGCGAGGCCGTCGATGTAGCGCTTGCCCAGCGAGTCCCAGAAATAGACCCCCTCCGCCCGGACGAACACCGGCACCCCGTCCTTCTGGTGCTTCGACAACGGCACGAAGCCGTGGACAAGATGGTCACGGTCGGCGCGGCTCATGGCAGCCGCGCGTTCCAGGTCAACGTTTTCTTGAGCTTTCGTCATGGGTCCGATGTACGCCGGACGCCGCGGAAGGTCGGTGTCTCCGGCCTCGCGTCATCGGCCGCCGGCGCCTTAGAGTCCGTAATAACGCTTGGGGTTGTCGCACAGGATCTTCTTGCGCAGATCCGGGCTGACGTCCTCGCGCGCGAAGAAGTCCGGCAGATCATGGAAGAAGTCCGCGCGCGCCCGCTCGTGGGGGTAGTCCGAGGCCCACAGCACCTGGTCGCCGCCGAGCCGCTCCAGCACGTAGGGCAGCGCCTTCTCGTCCACCTCGCAGGTGAAGAAGATGTTGCCGCCGCGGATGATGTCGCTGGGGCGCTGCTTCACCGCCAAGGCGCGGCCGCGCCGTTCCCAGTTCTCGTCCAGCGCGTCCATCATGAACGGCACCCAGCCGGTGCCGCATTCCAGGTAGGCCACCCGCAGGTTGGGGAAACGGTCGAACACGCCGCTGTGGATCATGCTCATCATCTGGACCATCTGCGGCAGGGCGTGCTCCAGGGGCCGCGCCTCGGCCAGGCTCTCGAACATGTCCAGGCCCAGGCCCGCCACCGGACCGCCGTGGACCGCCAGCGCGCAGTCGAGCCGTTCGGCTTCCGCGTAGATCGGGTCGAACTGGCTGCTCCCCAGGCCCACCAGCGGCGCCATCACCGACGGGATCACCCCGGCCACCATGCCCAGCTCCTCCACGCACCGGCGCAACTCCCCCACCGCGGCGTCGACATCCTGCACCGGCAACAACGCCACCCCCTTGAGGCGGTCCGACTGGCGGCCGAAACGGTCGTACAGCCAGTCGTTGTAGGCCTGGGCCACGGCCACCGCCCAGCCCTTGTTGCGGATCTGGCCGTGGAACAGCGCGTTGCTGGGATAGAGGACGGTCTGCTCGATCTTCGACTCGTCGAGGAAGCTCAGCCAGTTGGCCGCGTCCGGCACCTCGGCCTTGTGGCGCGACGACATGCCGCGCATCCAGCCGTCGGTGAGGGGAAACAGGTAATACTCCCGGGTCCAGTCCTTCTCGTTCCACGGAGCGGGCAGGTAGTTGCGCAGGTCCTTGTCCTGGTCCACCACGTGGCCGTCGGCGTCGATGATATCGTGTTCACATTCCATGATCAGCCTCCACTATCCGGACTCGATGCGCGCTCGGCTGTCGCGCGTCAGCGGATCATCAGCCGGCCGGATTGGCCGGAGTAGTTGATGAAGACGGTCTTGAGCTCGGTGAAGAAGTTGACGCCCTCCTCGGACATCTCGCGCTCGCCCACGCCGGTGGCCTTGATGCCGCCGAAGGGAAGCTGGGCCTCGCCGCCGATGGTGGGCTCGTTCACGTGCACCATGCCCGTCTCCACCTCCTCCACGAAGCGCATGACCTTGTCCACGTCCTGGGTGAAGATGGAGGTGGTGAGGCCGAAGTCCACCGAGTTGGCGAACCGGATGGCTTCATCGAGGTCCGAGGCCGCCGCCACCGACAGCACCGGGCCGAAGATCTCCTCCCGGAAGATGCGCATGTCCGGGGTGACGTCGTCGAACACCGTGGGCTCGACGTAGTAGCCGTGCTCCAGCCCCTCGGGCGTGTTGCCGCCCACCACCAGCCGGGCGCCCTCCTGCTTGCCGATCTCGATGTACTCCAGGTCGGTCTTCCACTGGCCCTCGTCCACCGCCGGCCCCATGTCCACGTCGGTGTCCAGGCCCGGGCCCACGCGGATCTTCCTGGCGTGTTCCTCCAGCCGCGCCACCAGCTCGCCCCGGGTGTCGCCGATGGCGATGACCCGGGAGGTGGCGGTGCAGCGCTGCCCGGTGGAGCCGAAGGCGCCGTCCCTGATCGCCACCGCGGCCTTGTCGAGGTCGCAGTCGGGCATGACGATGACCGCGTTCTTCCCGCCCATCTCGCAGGTGACCTTGGCGCCGCGGGAGGCCGCCTTGACGTAGAGGTCGCTGCCGATCTCGTTGGAGCCGGTGAACGACACCACCGGGATGCGCCGGGAGTTGACGATGGTCTCGCCTACGTCGCCGCCGGAGCCCACCACCACGTTGAAGACGCCCTTGGGAACGCCCGCTTCCTCGTAGACCTCGGCCAGAAGGCCCGCGGTGGCCGGGGTCAGGGACGCTGGTTTCAGCAGCACCGCGTTGCCGGCAATGAGCGCCGGCGCGGACTTCCACACCGGTATCGCCCAGGGGAAGTTCCACGGCGCGATGAGTCCCACCACGCCCATGGGCTGGCGGATGGTGTAGGTGAAGGTGTCCCGGGCCTCGGACGGAAGGGTCTTGCCGCCCAGCCGGTAGCCGGCGCCGGCGTTGTACTCCATCAGCGAGATCCCCTTGAGCACCTCGCCCCGGGCCTCCTTGAAGATCTTCCCTTCCTCGCGGGTCATCATCTCCGCGATCTCGTCCACCCGCCGGCGCGCGATGTCCGCCGCCCGCCAGATCACCCGGCCGCGTTCCGGTCCCGGGGTCTTGCGCCATCCCTGGAACGCTTCCGCGGCCGCATCGATGGCCCGCTCCGTGTCCGCGGCCGTGGCCATGGAGAACTCGGCGATGACGTCGCGGGTGTCGGCGGGATTGACGTTGCGGATCTGTCTCTCGGAGTTGGGCTGGTACCATTCTCCGTTGATGTAAGAACCGGTTTGCATGGTCTGTCTCCTTGGGGCCGGTGCCGTCGTTCACGAGGGGGTCTTGCGGCGCAACACACCGGCGTTGGGCGTGTGTCGGATTAAAAAAGACATGCGGTTCCGTGTCAAGCGTTTACGGGCATTTGCGGCGCCGAGGGGGCGCCCTCTATACTCCTCGGACAGGCAAACCATGAAGCGCGTCACCATCTACACCGACGGAGCCTGCCTCGGGAACCCCGGACCGGGCGGCTACGGTACCGTCCTGCTTTGCGAGGGCAGCCGCAGGGAACTGAGCGGCGGATACCGCTGGACCACCAACAACCGCATGGAGATCATGGCCGTGCTTGCCGGGTTGCGGTCCCTCAAGGAGCCGTGCCGGGTGACCCTCTACAGCGATTCCCGCTACGTGGTGAACGCCATGTCCAAGGGATGGGCCCGGAACTGGCGCGAGATGGGGTGGAGGAAGCGCGACAAGGCCCCCGCCCTGAACCCCGATCTCTGGGCCGAGATGCTGGACCTGTCGGGACGCCACCAGGTGGAGTACCGCTGGGTCAAGGGCCACGCCGGCGACCCGGAGAACGAGCGCTGCGACGAGCTGGCGGTGGCGGCGGCGAGCGGAGCGGACTTGGGGCGGGATGACGGCTACGAGCAGAAGGGGTGAGAAATGTTGAAATCCGAGCAGCCACCGCTCGGATTTCAAGCCTTTGCGGACTCCGGACGCCACTATGAATAATCCCGCCCGGTGTTTAAATTGGAGTCCATGAAAGTCGGACTCACAGGATTCTCCCGGGCGGGCAAGACCACGCTCTACAACGCCCTCACCGGCCTCAGCGCCGCGGTGGGCGGCTTCGAGGCCCGCCACGAGGCGGCCATGGCCGTGGTCAAGGTGCCGGACCCGCGCGTGGACGCGCTGAGCGAGATCGTCCATCCCAAGGAAAAGAAGTACGCGGAGGTCACCTTCCTGGACTTCCCGCCGTCGCAGGAACGGAAGGCGGCGCTGGAAAACCACTCCCTGGTGCAACTGCGCGAGGTGGATGCCCTGGTCCAGGTGGTCCGGGCCTTCGAGGACCCGCTGGCCGACGAGCCGCCCGCGCCGGTGCGGGACCTCAACGCCTTCCAGGCCGAGCTGATACTGGCCGACCTCGCCGTCATCGAGAAACGCCTGGAGCGGGTCCGCAAGGAAGCCGTGAAGGCCCGGGAGCGGGAGATGGAAAAGGATCTTCTGACCCGCTGCCAGAGCACGCTGGAAGAGGAACGTCCGCTGCGGGGCCTGGACTTCCTGCCCGAGGAACGGACCCTGCTGTCGGGCTTCGCCTTCCTGAGCGAGAAGCCCTTGCTGGTGGTCTACAATTCCGGCGAGGCGGCGCTGCAGGAGCCGCTGCCCGACGACGTCGCGGAATACGCGCGGGCGGAGAACCTGACCGTGGTGCCGGTGTGCGGCAAGCTCGAGATGGAGATCGCCCAGCTCGACCCCGGCGAGCGGGCCGAGTTCCTCTCCGAGCTGGGGCTCTCCGAGACCGCCCGGGACCGCTTCATCCGCCACGCCTACGACCACCTCCGCCTCATGAGCTTCTTCACCGCCGGCCCCGTGGAAGTGCGCGCCTGGACCATTGCCCGCGACACCGCCGCGGTCAACGCCGCCGGCAAGATCCACTCCGACATCGAGCGCGGCTTCATCCGCGCCGAGGTCATCTCCTACGACGACTACATCGAGCACCAGGGCGAATCCGGCTGCCGCTCCGCCGGCAAGCTGCGCCTCGAAGGCAAGGAGTACCGGGTGCAGGACGGCGACGTCATGCACATCCGGTTCAACGTGTGACACAAAGTACAGCGCGGAGGTTTCCCGTGAACCGATACTCCATCCTCCAACACCCCACCTTGGGCCTTGAAGCCGTCAAGAACGGCTGGAGTTGGCCCGCGTTCCTCTTCACGTGGATCTGGGCGTTCGTAAAACGACTTTTCCTGATCGGCTGGCTGGTGCTGTTGCTCGTGATGGTCTTGAGCTCGATCCCGTCCCCGGAGGTCTGGCTGGTCGGCAACCTGATCATTTCCATCGCGATGGGCGCGAAAGGAAATGAACTACGGGTGAAACGGCTGCGCGGCCTCGGATACGAAGAGGCGGCGACCGTGGAGGCGAGGACGCCGGACGGTGCGCTGGCGGTGCATCTTGCTTCGCAGGGGGATGAGGGCGCGGTGCCGCCCGAGGGGATTGTGCGGTAGGTTGCGGGGTCGGGCGCATTTGCCGGACATCCCGCTTCCGGATCCCGGGTCAAGCTTGTCCCGGGCTTGACCCGGTGCCCGGGATGACGGAATCACCGGATCATCGTATTCGGCAGGAACAGCGCGATCTCGGGGAACGCCACCAGGATGGCCAGACAGACGGCCATGGCGATCCAGAACGGGAAGATGCCGGCGAAGATCCGGCTCATGGGCACGTCCTCGGCGATGCCCTTGACCACGAAGACGTTGACGCCTACCGGCGGGCTGATGAGGCCCATCTCCAGCACGATGACCATGACCACGCCGAACCAGATGGGGTCGTAGCCCAGGGTGAGGATGATGGGGTGCACGATGGGGAGGGTCAGCACCAGCATGGCGAAGCCCTCCAGGAACATGCCCAGCACGATGTAGGCGGCCAGCAGGATGCCGAGCACGGCCAGCCGCGGCAACTCCATGCCCACCAGCAGCTCGGCGAGATCCGAGGGAATGTGGGTCAGCGCCAGGAACGGGTTGAAGATGTGCGCGCCCACCAGGATGAGGAAGACCAGGGCGGTGGTGCGCGTGCTCTCCAGCGCCAGCGACGACAACGAGGACACTGTCAGCCGGCCGCGTATCAGCGCCAGCAGGGCCGCCAGGAAGGCGCCCACGCCGGCGGCCTCGGTGGGGGTGAAGAGGCCGGCGTAGATGCCGCCGATGGTCACCGTCACCACGCCGATCATGGCGCTGGCTTGGCGAAAGGCGCGGATGCGGTCCATGACGGTGGAAGCCGGCCCCGGCGGCCCTAGGTCCGGGTTGATGCGGGTCTGGATGAAGATCGACAGGATGAACAACGCGGTCAGCAGCAGCCCCGGGAAGAAACCGGCCAGGAACAGGCGGCCGATGGATTCCTCGGTGAGGATGGCGTAGATCACGAAGCCCGTGCTGGGCGGGATCAGAATGCCCAGGGTGCCGCCGGCGGCGATGGCGCCGGTGGAGAGGCGCGAGTCGTAGCGGTAGGTGCGCATCTCCGGCAGCGCCACCTTGCCCATGGTCACGGCGGCGGCCACCGACGAGCCGGAGAGCGCGGCGAACCCCGCACAGGCGGCGATGGTGGCGGATGCCAGCCCGCCGCGCCAGTGGCCGAACCAGGCGTAGGCGGCGGCGTAGAGGTCGCGGCTCATGCCGGAAACCGTGGCGAAGTTCCCCATGAGCACGAACAGCGGGATGACGATGAGCTCGTAGTTGGTGGAGATGACGAAGGGCTCGCTGCCGAGCACGGCCATGGCCGGCCCCCAGCCATGGAGGGTGCCGAATCCCAGCACCCCTACGAGCATCATGGCGATGCCCACGGGCATCCTGAGCGCCAGGAGCACGAAAAGCCCCGCCAACCCCAGAAGACCCGCGGCGGTGGGACTCATTCAGCCTTCTCTTGAGGAGTCTGGGGCGGCCGGAAGATGCCGGCGGCCGCCTGGAGCAGCAGCACCAGGGCGAACAGCAGCCAGCCGAAGCTCATCAGGAACATGAAGGGATGGTGGGCGATCTCCACGAGGTTGCTGGCCTCGCCGTACTCCAGGGCGTCGAGCCCCTGGTGCATGGCCTGCCACGCGACGATGGCGAAAAGCACGGCGCCCAGCAGCCGCATGAGGGTGTCGGTGCAGCGGAGCCGGGCCTCCCCCACCACCGTGCTGATCAGGTCCACGGCCACGTGGCCGCCAGTCCAGCCGCAGTAGGGGATGCCCAGGAACACCACCACCGCCAGGCTCAACTCGGAGATGTCCTGCGCGCCCAGGATGGGCGCGTTGAAGACGTAGCGCATCACCACCGCCACCACCGTCAGCAGCATCAGCCACAGCAGCGCGGCGCCGGCCGCGTACGCCAGGAACCGGGTGGTCCAGCCGGCCACCGCGGTCCCCGGCAACGCGGCACGCGATTCGTCACCCATGGGTGCGTGGGATCAGGCCGGCGCCCTATCCGCCCATGGCGGCGAGGATCTTCTCGGCGTCGATGCCCTTGGCCGACAGCGCCTTGACGGTCGCGGCCCGGACCCCGTTCAGGGCCTTGCGGAACCGCTTGTCCTCGGCGTCCGAAAGCGTGATCACCTCGCCGCGGCCGCTCTTCTTCTCGCCCGCCAGCGAGCCGGCGCCGGCTTTCTTGTAGATGCCGGCCGCCTTGACGCTCAGGGCCTCGCCCGAGGTCTCGTCGACGATCTTCTTGTGCTCGGCGGAAAGCCCGTCGTAGGCCTTCTTGTTCATGACCAGGAAGAACGCCGTGTTGGCGAACGGCCCGACGGTGTAGTACTTGGCCACCTCGCCGATCTTGAAGCTCCGGATGACGCTCGGCGCCACCATGAGGCCGTCCACCACGCCGGTCTTGAGGGCGTTGTACATGCGCGTCACCGGCATGGCCACGGGGGTGGCTCCCAGGGCCTTGATGATGTCGCCCTGGAGCTTCGACGGCGTGCGGATCTTCATGCCCTTGACGTCGTCCAGGGTCCGCACCGCCTTGTTGCGGGTCATGATGACGGCCTTGTCATTGGTCCACAGCGCCAGCACCTTGGTCCTCGTGTACTCGCCCTGAATGGCGCCGATAGCCTTCCACATCATCTTGGTGGCCGCCACCGCGTCCGACGCGAGACCGGGCAACTCCACCAGCAGCGTCCTCGGAAACAGCGGCGAACTGTACCCCTGCAGGCCGAAGGTGATGTCCGCGACACCGTCCGCCGCCCGCTTGTACTGGGCCACCGGCCCCTTGCCCAACTCGCCGCCGGGATAGATCCGCACCGTCAGCGAGCCGTTGCTGCGCTCGGCGACTTCCTTGCCCCACGGCCGCATCACCAGCCGGTCCATGGGGTGCTTGGGAGAGGTGAAGTGGGCGAGCTTGAGTTCCACCGCTTGCACCGATACGGCAGCCGCCACGAGCAGTCCGCCAACCGCCGACGCCACCGCCAGCCTCTTGAAACAGGCTTTGAGCAATAGGGACATGGTCCGTTCTCCTTTCGAAATAGGCATGTTCACAAGCGGACGCAGACTAACCAACAGGCGGACGGGTGTCAACCGCGCGCCAGCGGCCGGAACCGTCATTCCGGCGCAAGCCGGAATCCAGAGGTGGCAGGGCGGGGCTGCGGCCCCTTCGCCCCTCCACTCCTGGATTCCGGCTTGCGCCGGAATGACGGGTTTGGGCATCGGCGGGCTATGTTCACGGTAATGACCTGGCTGGCACGTGGTTGCCTCGATTCTGTTCCCGAGTCCCGTCCGTTATAAACAACCAGAGAACCCGCGCACGATACTGGTCAACCCCAAAGGAGCCCCATGCAGAAGATCATCGAGTCGCTGGCGGTGTACTGGGAGCGGCGCATGGCCCGCATCATGCTCCTCGGCATCATCAGCGGGTTCCCCTGGGTGCTCATCGGCAGCAGCCTCAACCTGTGGCTCAAGGAGGACGGCCTGAGCCGCACCACCATCGGCTTCGCCGGGCTGATCTTCGGGGTCTACGCCATCAATTTCCTGTGGGCGCCGCTCATCGACCGCATCCGCATCCCCTGGCTGACCGGCAAGCTCGGCCACCGGCGCGCCTGGATCCTCACGCTGCAGGTCGTGATCGTGGCATCCCTGGTGCTCTGGAGCACGGCCGACCCCACCGCCAACCTGGCCTGGGTGGTGGGCATCGGCCTCGCCATCGCCATCGCCTCCGCCACCCAGGACATCGCCGTGGACGCGCTCCGCATCGAGCAGGTGGGCACCTCGGAAGGCGAAGCCATGGCCGCGGGCGCGGCCGTCGCGGTGGTGGGCTGGTGGACCGGCTACAAGCTCGGCGGCATCATCGCGCTGGAGACCGCCACCGCCTTCCAGAACGCCGGGGTCGAGGACTACTGGCAGGCCACCTTCCTGGTGCTCGGCGCGGTGGTCATCATCACCAACATCGGCCTGCTGTTCGTGCACGAGCAGGGCACCGCGGAACGCATCGCCTCGCAGGCCGCGGAGGAGGACCGGATCGCCTCCAGGCTGGGCGTGTCCGGCACCATGGGCCACGTCGCCGCCTGGCTCGGCGGCACGGTGGTGAGCCCGCTCATGAGCTTCTTCCGGCGCAACGGCTTCGCCATCGCCCTCACCGTGCTCGGGTTCATCTTCCTGTTCAAGATCGGCGAGGCCTTCATGGGGCGCATGTCGATCCTGTTCTACCGGGAGATCGGCTTCTCCAAGTCCGAGATCGCCCTCTACTCCAAGGGACTCGGCTGGGTCACCACGGTAGGGTTCACAGTGCTGGGCGGGTTCTTCGCCATCCGCATGGGTCTCATACGGGCGATGTTCCTGTCCGGCATCGCCATGGCCGCCACCAACCTCCTCTTCTCCGTGCTGTTCTGGGTAGGAAAATCCGAGGCCCTGTTCGCCACCGCCGTGGTCATGGACGACCTCACCAGCGCCTTCGCCACCGTCACCTTCGTCGCCTTCATCTCCATGCTGGTGGACCGCACTTACACCGCCACCCAGTACGCACTGCTGGCCTCCATCGGCACCGCCGGCCGCACCCTCCTGGCCGGCGCCTCCGGCGCCCTGGTGGACTGGCTGGAGGGCGACTGGGCCACCTTCTTCATCATCACGACGCTGATGGTGATCCCGTCGCTCATATGCCTCTGGGCCATCCGCGGCAGGCTCCGGGAGATGCTGGCGGGGGCGCAGGTGAGGCTGTTGGGAAGGCACGTGGAGGACGAGGAGACGGCGTCAGGCTGAATTCCCTCGACGTCCAGCCTTCGGCTGATTGAAACCTCAGGGCACGGCTGATTGAAAGGTTTGCCGCCGGCGGGTTATTCGTGTGCGCCGGCGGGAACGTCGATCCGGCGGGCGGCGTGGTACTTGCGTTCGTTGGGGTCCAGGTGGCGCTTCCGGAGACGGAGATTGCACGGCGTGACCTCGATCAACTCGTCGTGCCGGATGAACTCGATGGCCTGCTCCAG
Organism: uncultured Binatia bacterium (SeqCode); assembly: GCA_965204505.1. GTDB lineage: Bacteria > Desulfobacterota > Binatia > UBA9968 > JAJDTQ01 > JAJDTQ01. The sequence goes on along the minus strand of CBDBFB010000002.1, from coordinate 2,022,240 downwards.
GGACATGCGCAGCGGAGGTACGATCTTTTCGATGCCCTTGAGGACGGAGGACCGCATGTTCGTCAGTTTCCTCTCCTTCGTGATGTTTACGTCCAGGTCCGTGTCGCGGCTGCTCTCTCCCACGAGCATCCCTCCGTACACCGCCTCGGTGGGCCCGACGAACAATTCCCCTCGCTCCTGAAGGTTGAACATCGCGTAGCCGGTGACGCGGCCCCCGCGGTCGGCCACCAGCGCGCCGGTGGAGCGATGGACGATGTCGCCGGCCCAGGGGCGGTGTCCGATGAACATGTGCGTGAGAGTCCCCGTGCCTTTCGTGTCGGTGAGGAACTCGGTCCGGTATCCGATCAACCCGCGGCTGGGCACCTCGATCTCCAGACGGACCCGCCCCGAGCCGCGGTCCGCCAGCTTGACCAGGAGGCCTCTGCGCGCGCCGAGCTTCCGGACGACGATTCCCTGGTAGTCCTCGTCCGTCTCGATGATGGCCAGCTCGTAGGGCTCGTGGACCGCGCCGCCGACGGTGCGGGTCAGCACCCGCGGCATGCCCACCGAGAACTCGTACCCTTCCCGCCGCATCTGCTCGATCAGGACGGCGAGTTGAAGCTCTCCCCGGCCGTACACCAGGAAACGGTCGGACGAGTCGATGGGCTCCACCCGGATGGCGAGGTTGTGCTCGGCCTCCTTGAGCAGGCGCGCCCGGAGGTGGCGCGAGGTCAGGTAGCGGCCGTCCTTGCCGCTGAACGGGGAATCGTTGATGGAGAACTCCATCGACAACGTGGGTTCCTCCACGTCGAGGGCCGGCAGCGGCCTCGGGTCCTCGCCGTCGGCGATGCTCTCGCCCAGCCCGATGCCGTTCATGCCCGCCAGCGCGACGATCTCTCCAGGGCCGGCCGACGGCACCGGGACACGCCCGAGGCCTTCGTAGATGAACAGTTCCGCCACCGCGGCCTGGGTCTGCGACCCGTCGCGCCGGCACAGGGTCACCGGCTGGCGGTTCCGCACCGTGCCGTCCACCACCCGGCCGATGGCCAGCGGTCCGAGGTAGTCGTCGGGCGCCACGTTGGTCACCAGGACCTGCAGCGGGTGCTCCGGGTCTCCCGCGGGCGGCGGAACGTGATCGAGGATGGCCTCGAACAGCGGCCGGAGATCGGTCAACTCGCCGCCCGGCGACGGCGTGCACCTTCCCTGCCGGGCGACCGAGTAGATGACCGGAAACTCGATCTGCTCCTCGGTGGCCCCCAGGTCGATGAAGAGGTCGTAGATCTCGTTCAGGACTTCGGAGGGGCGGGCGTCCTGGCGGTCGATCTTGTTGATGACCACGATGGGCGGGAGGCCCAGCTCCAGCGCCTTGGCCAGCACCGCGCGCGTCTGCGGCATCGGCCCCTCGGCGGCGTCCACCAGCAGCATCACGCCGTCGACCATGCGCAGGGTGCGCTCCACCTCGCCGCCGAAATCCACGTGGCCGGGCGTGTCGGCGATGTTGATCTTGACGCCGCGGTAGGTCACGGAGGCGTTCTTCGCCATGATCGTGATGCCCTTCTCGCGCTCCAGGTCCATGGAGTCCAGCACCCGCTCGCGGACGTCCTGGTTCTCGCGGAACGTCCCGCTCTGCCACAGCATGGCGTCCACCAGCGTGGTCTTGCCGTGGTCCACGTGCGCGATGATCGCGATGTTGCGAAGATTCGCCGCCTCGCGGCAAGCGACGAGGTCCATGAGTCATCCTCCCCTTTTCGCCCGCACCCCCAAACAGCCCGGGTGTGTGCGGACATGCAAATCCTGTTACGGTCGTTCGTGAGCGCCCTGGAAAATGGCCGGAATTTCCGGACGGTTTCCGGCTCGAAACGGAGCTGCAATGGCGTGTGATGCCGAAGAGACGAGTTTAACAAGTTTGGGAGGATCAGCCTAGGCCCTCACCCGGCCTTCGGCCACCCTCTCCCAGAGGGAGAGGGGTTGTTTTTGACTACTCGGACAGGCTCCTAGGGGCTCTGCGGAACCCGGCAGCACCACCTTGAGCTATTCGGAGAAGATAGACATGGGCTATCCGTGGTCAGACAGGGGCCTTGAATTGCGCCGGAGCCATGGCTCCAATTGATCGAAACGGAACGTCCCGGCTTCGTACAACCCGGAGATGAAGGCGTATGCTTCCTCTGCATCCGCCGTGAGTCTCACGCCGTTGATCGCCAGAAACGTGTACGTCGCGGCAAATGCCACGCGCTTGTTGCCGTCGACAAACGGATGGTTCTGGGCGAGGCTCTCCCACAGCGCGGCGGCTTCCTCGATGAGATCGGCGTAGTAGCCGGTCTGCGGCCTGTAGAGCGCGGCGTCCAGAAGACCGGCATCCCGAATCCCTTCCGATCCTCCGTACCGTTGAATCTGGTCGACGTGAATGGCAAGGACTTCGGCCAGCGTGAGGAAATCACTCATTTGGCGAGCTTCTTGTAGAGCTCGCCGTACTTGTCATGACTGGCGAGATAGGCAGCCATGACGTGGGGCCGGGGCCGGGCCTGTTTTCGTTTCTCGATCAGGTCGGCAAGGGCCTCATCCACAAGAGCCTGAAGCTGACGGCCTTCCTCCTCGGCGATCGCGCGGATGGCCGACAAGATGTCGGAATTGACCTGCGTAGCGAATTTTTCACGAGTCTTGGACATGGCGCCGGTTCTCCCCAACTGACCTTAGCGTGTCATGACATATCATGATACGTCAAGGCCTTGGAGTGGCCGGAATATCGTCCCGGGTCACAGGATCCCGGCCTCGCGCAGCACCCGGATGCCCCGCGCCGCCTCTGCCGCGGCGTCGATGAGTTCCGGATTCGGCGCTTCGAACCACTCTTCGGGCGGCAGTCCGCGCTTCTCCCTCACCAGGCCGATGGCGTCTTCGAGCTCGGGGAACCGTACCGGGTCCTGCAGGTGGAGATAGAGCGCCGCCAGGGCGACGGAGCGGCTCCGGCCCTCGCGGCAGTGGACCAGGACGTTGCCCCGCTCCTGCCGTGGGTAGCTCTCCTTCACCGGCAGGGTCTGATGGAGGGCGCCGTACAGGATGCAGTACCCGCCGAGCATCATGCCCCGGGGATTCTCACCGTCCACCAGCCCCAGCGTGAAGACCCGGAACGGCGCGAACCCGGAACGGTACAACGCGCCGGACTCCCCTTCCCCGTCGCCTTCGTCCGGCCCGGCGACGTAGTTGACATCCACATTGACGGCAGTGTTGACGACGGTCGATATGCCGTGGCGGCGCAACAAGCCCTCATCACGTGCCGCCGCGGTCCCGCCGATGAAGATGTCGGCGCCGTAGGGATCGAGACCCCGGGCGATCAGACTGAGGGGAGGAAGGGTCTTCATACGCAATCCTTCCGGGGTCGCGTGCGGCGGCGACTGCCCGCCCGGCGACAGGCAACGCGCGCCCGTTCAACGGCCTTGCGTGTGCGACACGAATGCGCGTAATGTGGAGCCCGATTCGCAGCGAACGAAGTTCCCGTCACCACATTCATGAACCGGGTGGTTTCACCCACGGGGAGAATAACATGAAACACCTCATCACGCGTCTCGCGATGGTTCTCATGGCCGGGCTCTTCGCCCTTTCCTTCATCACCGCCGCCAACGCCGCATCCAAACCACCTCCAGAGATGGAGGCCTGGCTCAAGGCGGCCAAGCTCGGCCCCTATGACAAGGACGAAAACTGGAAGGAGATCGTCGCCAAGGCGAAAGCCGAAGGCGAGGTGGTGGTCTACACGTCGTCCGGCCGCATCGCCAAACTGGTGAAGCCCTTCGCCAAGATTCATCCGGAGATCAAGGTGACCGTGCACGACCTCGGGTCGGTCAAATCGGTCGAGAAGACCATTCGCGAGCAGAATGCGAACATCTTCAACGCCGACATCGTCACCACCGGCAACTCGGGTCAGGTGATCTACGAGATGCTCAACAAGAACCGCCTCGTCAACTACGTACCGCATCACTACGTCGACCGAATCCCCAAGGAGAACCGCGATCCGCTGCTGATCCGCGTCAACGAGGCCATGGTCTTTCTCTACAACCGCGAGGCCTACCCGGACGCGCCGCCCGTCAAGAACGTGTGGGAGTTGACCGAGCCCAAGTTCAAGGGCCGGGTGGGCATGAAGAACCCGCTGTCGTCGGGCTCCACCCTGATGGGCGTCATGACCTTGATGCAGCGTCCCGATGTGATGGCGGCCGCCTATGAGCGCCATGCCGGCAAGCCCATCAAGTTGAGCAAGGGGGTCCCGGACGCCGGCCACGAGTTCTGGGCGCGCATGCTCGCCAACGACCTGGTGATCTTCAAGTCCGGCTCGAAGCTGGCCCGCGCCTCGGGCAAGAAGGGTCAGAAGAAGCCGCTGATCGCGTTCGCCAACATGACCTACATCGCGCGCAACGATTCCAAGGGCTACGTCAACAAGATCCTGGCCAAGGTGGATCCGGTGGGCAAGCTGGTCTACCCGACCTTCACCGCCATCGCGCGCCAGGCGCCGCACCCCAACGCGGCCAAGCTGTTCACCGCCTACCTGCTCGGCAGCCTCGAATTGAAGAAGGACTCGAAGCTGGCGAAACCCTACGACAAGGGCGCGAGCATGGACCTGCTGCAGGGTCTGGCCCCCTACTTCGATCCGGGCACGGTCAGCCCGCGGAGCGACGTGCCGCTGCCGGCCGGCGGCGAGATCTGGGCGGATATGGAGGGCTGGAACGTGGATGCCGCGTACATGTGGAAGCAGGGCCCCAAGGTCCGCGACTTCTGGACGCTGCATTCGAGCCGATAGCCACGAATGGAGGAAATCCACCTGACAGGAATCCGGAAGTCGTACGGCAAGGAAGTCGCCGTACGGCATCTGGACCTGACCGTGGCGCCGGGCGCGTTCCTGACCATTCTCGGACCGTCCGGTTGCGGCAAGACGACGACGCTACGAGTGATCGCCGGACTGGAAGAACCTGAAACGGGGGAAATCCGGTTCGGCGACAGGCTCATCTTCTCACGCCAGAAGGGCGTGATCATTCCCCCCGAAAGCCGGAACCTCGGGCTCATATTCCAGAGCTACGCGCTCTGGCCGCACATGACGGTGGAGCGGAACATCACGCTGGGCCTCAAGCAGATGGGCCTGAACGCGAGCGAGACCGCCGAGCGCCTCGACGCCGCCCTGGAGAAAGTGCAGATGAAGCCCTACCAGCTCCGCTACCCCTCGGAGCTGTCCGGCGGCCAGCAGCAGCGGGTGGCCCTGGCGCGCATGATCGCCTCGCGCTCGTCCATCCTGCTCATGGACGAGCCCCTGTCCAACCTCGACGCCAAGCTGCGCACGGAAATGCGCGGCGAGCTCAAGCGGCTGCACCGCGACCTCGAAGCCACCACCGTCTACGTGACCCACGACCAGATCGAAGCCCTGACGCTCTCGGACATCGTCGTCGTCATGGACAAGGGCGTGGTCAAGCAACAGGGCACGCCCTACGAGATCTACCACCACCCGGCGAACCTGTTCGTCGCCGACTTCATCGGCGATCCCGGCATCAACCGGTTCAGCGGAACGATCAGCCGGAAGAACGGCGCGGTGGGCCTCGATTGCGGCGACGTGTGGCTGCCCGTCCCCGGCGACCCGCCCGCGAACGCAAGGGAGTTGATCGCCACGGTTCGCCCGGAAAGCGTCAAGGTATCGCCCGAGGCCAGGGAGGGTTGGCTGAGGGGCACTCTGGAATCGGTTCAGCCGAAGGGAGCCGAAACGATCCTGCAGGTCCAGACCGAGAACAACTCCATCACGCTGCTGCAGCCGGGATTCATACGGATGGACCTGGGGGACCCCCTGTGGGTCGACTTCGATTCGGAGTCGTTGAACTTCTTCGACGTCGAATCGGAGAACAATCTCCTGAGCTGACCCGCGCCCGCCCGAACGGTAGAATCGGAAGTCCCGAACATGTCGTTGAACGATGCCTCGTCCGGCAGCCAGCCTCCGATCCTTTCCAGGAGCAACCTCGCCTACCACCTCTACCGGCTGCTGAACCAGCCGGAAAAGATCCTGGGGCTCCTGTGCCTCGCCGTCCTGAGCTTCCTGGTATTGGTGCCGCTCTTCGAGATCATCCACGACGCCCTGGTCTACCAGAGCTACGACCTCGCCTACCGGCCTGAGGCCAAGGTCGGCTCCTTCACCCTGTTCCATCTCGAGCGCGTCTTCACCGGCCCGCTCTCCAGGGCGCTGTTCCTGAAGCCGCTGTTCAACAGCGTCGCCGTCGGCGTGTGCGTGACCGTCCTGGGCGTCGGCATCGGCAGCGGCCTGGCATGGCTGATGGTGCGCACCAACATCCGCTTCAAGGGCGTGTTCGGCGCGCTGGTGGTGGTGCCCTACATGATGCCGTCGTGGGTGCTGGCGCTGGCGTGGCTGAGTCTTTTCAAGAACGATCGCATCGGCGGCGCCGAGGGCATGTTCACCAGTTTCTTCGGCGTGCAGCCGCCCGACTGGGTGAGCTACGGCTTCTTTCCCATCGTCATCTGTCTGGCGCTGCACTACTACGCCTACGGCTACCTGCTGATGTCCGGCGCCCTGGCGACCGTCGATTCCGAGCTGGAAGAAGCGGGCGCCATCGCCGGCATGAATCGGCGCCAGCGGCTGTGGCGCATCACGTTCCCGTTGCTGCTGCCCGCGTTGGGTTCCGCGGTGGTGCTCACCTTCATCCGCATCCTCGGCACCTTCGGGACACCGGCCCTGCTCGGACTGCCGGTCCGATTCTTTACCTTCTCGACCCAGATCTACGCGTCGCTCAACGCCCGCAACAGCGGCGACGCTTTCGTTCTCGCCCTGGTCCTGATCGTCATGGCGATCACCTTCATCTGGATCAACAGCCGGGTCATCGGCATTCGCAGAAGCTTCGTGACCCTGACGGGCAAGGGTTTCCGGCAGCGCGAGATCTCGCTCGGCGTCTGGTGCTGGCCCGCCACCATCGCGGTCGGCCTCTTCCTCACCGTGACCGTCGTGCTGCCGTTGCTGATCCTGCTTTGGGAATCCCTGGTCATCACGCCCGGCGACTACACCCTGCAAGGGCTGACCGCGCATTTCTGGATCGGCGAGAGCGACCCCGACCTCGCCTACGGCGAACCCGGCGTCCTGTTGTCCCCGGGCATCCTGACGGCGTTGTGGAACAGCATCAAGCTGGGCGTCATGGCGGCGGTGTGCAACGGCCTGCTCGGGCTGATGGTGGGCTATGCCGCGGTCCGCGGACGGGGCACGCTGCTGGCGCGGTGGCTAGAGGGCGTCGCCTTCGCGCCCTACATCTTTCCCTCCATCGCCCTCGGCGCCATCTACATCGGCATGTTCTCCGCGCCCTGGGGCCCGCTGCCCGCGCTCTACGGCACCTTCACGATCCTGGTCCTGATCACGGTGGTCAAGAACCTGCCGTTCACCTCGCGCACCGGCATCGCCGCCATGCTGCAGATCGACAAGTCCCTGGAGGAGACCGCGCGGGTCCAGGGCATCGGCTGGTTCCGGCGCATGGCCAAGATTATCATCCCCATGTCGTCAAGCGGCCTGACCGCCGGCATGCTGCTGACCTTCATCACCGCCACCCGCGAACTGTCCCTGATCATCCTGCTCCTGTCGCCCGCCAACATGGTGCTCACCGGCCTGATCTTCAACTACAACGAACAGGACATGACCCAGCACTCCGGCGCCGTGACCCTCTTCCTGGTCCTGATCATCGTCGGCGCCAACGTGCTGGTGCGCCTGCTCACCGGGGGCGGGGGGTTGCAGGGGTTGCGGCATACGTGAGGCGGGCTTGCGGTACTAACTCTCGTTGCCCGATGTACCGTGGTAAGCCGCAATCAGCCATCGGCTGATTGCAACTTTATGGTTCGGCCAATTGAAAGTTTGATGAGCGGCTATGTGAAAGGTTAGGGGCCGGCCAGTTCAGCGATCAGGCTCAGTGGGACACCCGCTGGAGGACCAAGGCTTCAACCACGTCAAGGGTTTCGGGACTCCTGTCCGTCAAGTCACGCGGATCTCTATGCCTTCCCTCCCAGCTATGTTTTCCCGTGTTCAGGCTGATCTTCGCTGTAAGGATCTGTTCCGGGGAGAGGTCATCGTAGCCCTCTTCGTAACCGTTCACGACCACTCGCAAATCGGCGGGAAACTGTTGCAGCAGTTCGATCAAATCACTGACGTTCATGTTTCCTTCTCCTTGGCATAGTCGTGCTCGGCCAGCGCCTTCGCGTCAGCGATGAACGCCGGCAGCAGCCGCAGTGTCGCTTCCGCGAAGCCTTGCCGTGGTCAATCCCGCGGTTGCCTTGGCAAGAGAACGTCTGGCTCACTATTTGTTCTCGCTCGGCGGGGTAAACCCTATGGGTCGCTTCGCCTCGCCTTCCGTGGGCGCCATGAGTTCGCGGATAGCCTCAAAGACCACCTTGAACTGCGCATCATATTTCGTTTCCAAGGCGGCGAGTTTCCGGGCGAGGTCGGCGTGGCTCGCAAGCAATCGTCGCAGGTGCACGAATGCACGCATGATCTCGATGTTGACCAGGATTGCCCGCTTGCTGCGCAGGACGCTGGACAACATCGAGACGCCTTGCTCGGTGAACGCGTAGGGCGGGTAACGCCTGCCACCCCAACTTGAGGTCACGAGTTGTGATCTCAAGTCGCCAAACTCCTGCTTCGTGAGCTGGAACATGAAGTCGGGTGGGAACCGGTCACCGTTCCTCTTTACCGCCTGGACCAGGACCCTGGTATCGACGCCGTACAGCGCGGCCAAGTCCGCATCCAGCATAACCTTCTGGCGGCGAATGAACAGGATGGACTGCGTGATTCGTTCCACCGGCGTCACGAGAACGCCCGCGGACTCTTGCCTACGTTTCATACCCCAGGGTCCTTCAGACTTGCGTCGATGGCGGCGTCCAGCCTCACCCCTTCCGCCTGCTGCTCCCTCAACTGCGCCTCAAGCCGCTTCATCTTCTCCTCGAACGGCTCGCCGTCGTCCTCCTGCGCCTGGGCGCCGACGTATCGGCCGGGGTGAGCGCATGGCCGTGCTTGCGCAGCTCCTCCAGTGCCGCACTCTTGCAGAAGCCGGGGACGTCAGCGTACTCCCCGGCGCCGTCCTCTCCGCGCCAGGCATGATAGGTGTCGGCGATGCGGGCGATGTCCTCGCCGGTCAACTCACGATGCGTACGGTCGACCATGCGGCCGAGCTTGCGGGCGTCGATGAACAGGAGCTCGCCGCGCCGGTCACGAAACCTCCCTCCGCAAGGTGTCGGCCATGCGCCAGTGTTCGGCCTCGTAGCCGGTGGTGGCACCGTTACTGCCCTGGTTCGAATCGGAGGCCGATCCTCTTCTTCGCGCTCTCGCCATGGTCCTGTCTCCAAGTTAGCCGACTTGCTTCCACTTGGCGACGGTTGCCGTTACGGAGTTTCGACACCGGCGGTCCGCGCTGCGCCGTGGAGCGCGCGGTCCAGTGTCGCCAGCGGCAATTGCAGCCGCATGGCAAGCTCCAGATACATCGCGTCGTAGACGGATAACTGGTGCGTTCGGGCCAATTCGAGGGAGGCGCCCCATGCCCGGGATGTCGTCACGGGATCGATTTCAATGGGCAATGCCTCGAGGCTTGCGCGTATTTCCCGCCAGTCGTCTACACGGATCCGGTTTCGCCGCGTGGCGACCAAGAGCACGTTGCCGACCTCCACAGGCCAAAGGGATGGGACGAATGCGCGGCTTTCCACAAGCGAGTCTCGCAACTGGCTGGTGGCTTCCGTCGCTTCGTCGGAGAAGACCCATGCCATGGTGACGGAGCAATCGAGAACGAATGCCATCAGTACTTGCGGCCTTCCTCAATCATCTCGCGAATGGAAAGGCCTGCGAGACTGTGACTCTCCTGAAACGCCTTCAGCCTGGCAATCGCCGCGCGCACCTTCCCCGCATCGTGGGGCTGAAAGGGAATCAACTCGGCGACAGGCCGGTTATGCCTGGTGATGGTGAAGCGTTCCCCCGCCTGAACGCGGCGCAGCAGGCGGGGCAAGTGGGTTTTTGCTTCAAAGGCTCCGATTTCAGGCATGTAACGAACCTCCCATGTTATGTACTAGTCTAAGACTAGTCTGTTACAGTTTAAAGGTCAAGCACTCATATCTTCAGGCCCACGTCCGTGTCCAGGAGATACCCGCTCATTCTCCACCCTCGTCACTGAACGGCCATTAGGCAGCGGCTCTATACGCAAAGTCAGCGGTCTATACGCAAACATCTTGCGCGTAGAAATCCCATCTTGCTCATAGAGCACCCCAACTTCAGCGTCTTGCGAAGAGGAGTTCGAGGCTGGTTCAGCGGGCGGCCATCTCTCTCTTCACGTCGGCAAACGCGGCCTCTTCGAGATCGAGGCGGTCTCGAATGATCCGTTCGATCCAGGCGTCCACGCTCTTCTCTCGGTGGAGGCGGGCGAAAAATGCGGCTCGCGTGGCTATCGGCGCAGACAGTGGGACGCTAATGGGCTTGGCTTTCCGGGCTCGGACCGGTTTTCCCCAAGCCGCGTCGTCGTCGGCCTCGGCAACGACGGCGTCGTCGATTTCTCTCTCCGTCAGAGGTGTCGTCTTCTTTTTCATAGTGGCCACGTCAGACCAAGCGGTGGCGGAGGGGGCGAGATTCGAACTCGCGGTCCGCTGCTTAGGCGGACGCCGATTTTCAAGACCGGTGCCTTAAACCGCTCGGCCACCCCTCCGTATTCGGGAAGACCCGTCGCCCCCGATGCTGGGAGCGTTTATCGATTTTGCCACTTGGTGAAGGGATTTGCCACAAGGTTGGCGTTGTAGAAGCGGGGGTCGTGGGTGACTTCCTCGCCTACCCACGGGGGCTTGGTGAACGGGCGGTCTTCGCGGTCGAGCTCGACCTCGGCGACGACGAGGCCCTGGTTTTCGCCGAGGAACTCGTCGATTTCCCAGATAAGGCCGTCGTGCTCCAGGCGGCGGCGTACCTTCTCGATCAGCGGGGGCGCGCACAGGCGCAGCAGTTCGGCGGCGTCTTCGGGCGGGATGTCGTACTCGTACTCGGAGCGGGTGGCGCCGCGGGTGATGCCCTTGAGGTTTAGGGTTGCCCTGTCGCCCTCGACGCGGACACGGACGGTGCGCTCAGGGTGGGTGCTCAGGTAGCCTTGGCGGAGGAGGACGCCCTCGGCCGTGCGCCACTCGTCTCCGGTGACTAAGAACTTGCGCTCGATCTCCAGAGCCATTGGAGGTCCTCACCCGCCGCGCCTGCTTCATGTAGTGCGGCTACCGCGGACAGGGTGGTGATGCGGGCACAGGCGGGTTTGAAATTCGCCGGGCGTTCAGCGGCATAGGTATGTGTTCTCGGCACCAATAGTTACTTAATTTCATGAGGTTATAAGGGGACCCCGCCGCGGATCGTCCACTCCGGATTAAAAACGGCGCGGCTAGCCTTGCGCAGTCTCCATCCTCACGTACCGAGGGAAAGCTCTCCCGGATACCCTTCCGAGTTCAGCTTATGCAACGCTTCGATTGCCTTGGAGGATTGTTTGTCGCTAGGAGGCTTTCCCGTGCGATTCGCCGCCATCCGAAGCACACCCTCCTCTGTCGAGGTCAGCAGTCTCCGCTGGGTGCCCCATTCAAGCGCATCCGCCCAGAAATCCGGGCCCGCCTGCACGACAGCGATCTGTGCCTCGATGCCGTTGAGTTCCCGCTGATCACGTCGGGCATGTCGCTCAGCGTTGCGCAGTTCCTCAGCTGAAATGAGGTCCTTCAGGAAACTCGATGGCCACCTGACAGGAAGTTCACGGGCCCGTCCCCAGCACGCCTGCTGCTTCGCCCACTCTGTCACGTTGCTGATCCCTAGCGGCGGGTTGACTAGAACATCGTGCACCGCTTCTGACACAGCCGCCAACGCTTCTTCCATCGCCGGATCGAGCGCTTGATGACGCCAGATCCTTTGGAAGTCAACCGCGCGACTCCGTGCCTCTACGTCGTGTGCAGTTTTGGCGATTGCATACGCAACAATGTTCGCGCGGTACCCTCCCTCATACCAAGGCTGGTTGGAGACAATCCGTTCGGTCGCCTTGAACACAATTGTCTTGGCCACGGCGACCCGGTACCAGGACTCGTTAAAGCCGTCCGAATCCTTGCTCCATTCCTGACCGATACGCCGCGCGAACGCCGCGAAGTTCTTCTGTGCACCAAGGCTCACTTCGTGTGGCCGCCCTTCCCAAACATTGATGAATTTCGCGAGATCAGTCTTGGTGAAGAGCTGCTGACGCGGGTTTTCGATGTCGAACTTTCGGCGCTGAGCGGGAGTAAGTCTCGCACGAGCGTCGGCATACTGTCCCCGGGCACGCTCGTAAAACCATTTCGACTCTCGAAACGTGCCGTCCGGGGACGGTGCGTGAATGCGCCGCGAAAACTCCTCGATACGGATGTGAAATGGGTGGTTCGAAAAAAAGTCCGCCGCACTAACCCGGTTCTGGCTGTTCGCAAACTCGGAAATTTTTGGAACAAGCTTGGTCGCCCGTTCAGGATCGACAACGGACAGCTTCATCGGCACGAATGTTTGCGACACGTCAACCTTACCACGCTGCGCCACGTGTATTGACGCGGTGGTCTGCCCTCCGTTTACGATCTGGAAGTTCTTCAGGCGCCGGAGCAGCAACCTGCCTCCGCGATTGTCAATTTCGACATCTTCAGCGGTCGCCGTTATGCCGTTGTTGTACGCGAAGAACATCGAAGGCTCGCTCTCCAGGGTCACTCGGATGCCTTTGTTTACCTTCCCGCGAGCTTGAAGGAAGACACGGACATTCTGCTCGAGAAGACGCGCGCCCCAACGATCGTAGATGTCAGCCAGCACCTTCCCGGGAATGATCGCGAGATACGACTCGTGGTCAGCTCCAGGTTGTTGTGCCGGGAGGACAGGGATGGAGCCGCCAAAGCCCTCCGCCAAGTCGATGTCGATGTCTTCACGGCCGTGCCCAATCGTCGCCTGTCGGTAGAGCCGTTTTATGTCCCAGACGCTGTAGGTAATAGTTCTCCCGTCGAGCTCGTCTGCCGCGCGACCGTCGACCCGCTCGCTTAGTTCGCGATTGGTGATCAGAAAGAGACGCACCCGATCAATGCGGTTCCACCGCTTGGCGATCAGGTCCGCAAGCCCGAACGCCGGGCTTGTTTCTTCGAGTGCATCGCGCCACCTGTGGTCAAGAGCGTGCTTCAAGTAATTGGACAGTCGCCGGAAGATTGAATCCATCTCGCTTCCGACGAGTCGCGCTACCTCAGCAGAAGGATGGAAGTCCAGAATGAGAAGACTCAGAGTGTCCGAATCGTCGTAGGCCGGGTCACCTCCGTAGCCGTCCACCCGTATTCCCCGCCCAGGGGCGCCCCTGTATGGAGCCCGGTCGGCAACGTCGATCTCGCCCGCCTCCATCAGGTGTTCGCAGAACCTCTGGAAGAAGACATCCTCCATGAATTCGCCGTCAGCATCGGATTCGGCGACCACATCCTGGAAGAAGTCTCGTGCGAACTCCTCAACAGACATTGGCAACCTCCGCAACTGCACTTCCAAGCACGGCGGGATCGACTCGAAACGCCTCGCAGTCGGAAAGCGAAATCACGTAGCGTACGTTGGCAACCCCGGCCGGATACATCGTCCGCGTGACCCGAGGGAAACCTTCGCGCACTTGGTAGAGGGACTCCCCCTTGAGCAACCACAGCTTGTCCGAATAGTCATCAGTCCAGTCGAATCCGACAGCGTCCAGACGTTCTTCAAAAAGCTCTACCGCCACCATGTCATGCTGCGCCATCACAGAACGTGTCCGGTTTGCGACATCGGTCAGCGTACACGCGCCCGCCGTCCCTTCGGTAGCCGCCAACACCTCCGTGACGTGCAGAAAGAGGATGTCGGCGGTGTTCAACTCGAGCTGAAACTCGGAGGAGATGTTCACGCCAGGCACCGACGATCCGCGCGCCTTGGCTTCAACGTGGACCTTTGAAATCTCGAAATCGTGGGGTGCATCCAGGGGGCCAGTCCAGGATCTGACAGCGTCTGCAGCCCGCAGAACAGGGAGCAGATGCCGTTCGAGCACGAACAGTTCGCCGATCAGTCCCTTCTGTTCCTCATCACTCAAACGTGTGTCGCGATCGCCTTGGAGAAGCCTGTGCCACCGCCATGTCCGTGCGAGGAACCGCTCTATCGCCTGTTCCTCCGTACTGGCGAGAATAGTGGCGTCCACGATGTCGCGACAAAACCGGAGAAATATGTCCCTTTGTTCCTTGTCCGTGAGCCGAATAAGGATTCGTTCGTCAGATCCAAGGTCTGCCGGCGACGCCTCGACTCTCAGGCCGCGAAATTTCGGTAGCCGGCTTGTCCGTCGACCTACCTTGCGATGCTGCAGAATCAGAAGAAGATTGCTCTCCGTGTCCACACCCCAGTACAGTCCCCAAGGGGTTGTCTCCGTAATGCGACGGGCACTGATGCGGGAATTCCTGGCCGGCGGGCTGATGCTGCTCCAAGGATCGTCAATCGTCATCGCCCGTATCCTCATCGTCGTCTTCGTCCGGATAGTGTTCCCTGTACCAAGTCGTGTTAACCACGTATTCGACCCTTTCTTCCTCCCGGCGGGTCGATGGAAAACTGATGCTCCAGGCCGCAACGGGCGTCTCTCCGCTCAGATCGTCCGTTGCGGCACCTATTGCCAGTAAATGAACTACAAGAAGAGGCCGTTGCCGAACCCTACGGTAGATCCGGTCCGGATAATTCGCCCGACGCCCCTTGGGCGAGGGATTAAGACTGTCGTAGCCCTCTTCCGCTCGCCGTACTTCGTCGTCGGTCAGCCCCGTCTTTTCGACCCCCCGCGAACTCACCCGCTGCCGGCTGGTGACGAACAGTATCCGTTCGTTGCTGTGGTTACCCTCAGCGCGTCGTTGGCAAATCAACGGGAAACCGAGACGGGAATCTCTCAGTGACTTGGGGGATGCTTCCTGCGGCGTGATTCCAGCAAACAGGACGTCCCATTCGGCGAGCTCATCCGTTCGGCGTGCCCTGATGTAGTTAAGGATGGGCTCGGTTTCAGTCTTCGGTGACCCTTCATGATTACGGAACGCCATGAGAAACGCTTCCACGACCGAAACCGGCACTTTTCGCACCAAGCGCCCACCATTGACCAGTTCCCCCTCTCCGGGTGGACTTCCGCTCCGCTGGAGGTGCTCCGCCAACGAAACCGCGGCCTGGAGATTCGATTCCAGAGACGCCGCATCTCTGCGCAGAATCGCCGTCTCCACAAAGCTGTTCGCAAGACCAATCATGACCTTGATAGGCCGACCCGATCCCATCTTGTTGCGGGCCGTGACGACAAGCGTGTCGGGGTGGCTGCGCACACGAAGGCCGAAGTCCCTCGGCGTCGCATTCACGCTCTGCATATGCGCCAGCTCATCGCGGAGTTCCTCAATGGAGTCGGTAATATGTGCGTACCAGCCCTGCGCCTCCTCCGGCATCCAGACTCGACACAGATCTGCGTATCCCTGCCGGTAACCGAACCACCGCCCCATTTGCAGAAGGGTGTCGTACATCATCGAGTTCCGGAGAAAGTAGCTGACGATGAGTCCCTCCAGGGTGAGTCCCCGGGACAACGAGAGTCCACCCACGGCGATGACGTTCAGCCCGGTCTTCTCATGCTCCAGATAATCCAGCGAGCCGGGCGACCGACCGTTCACCTCGACGACGTTTACGGGGCTGATGCTCTCGTACAAATGCTCTTGCACGGTCTGCCACGAGACTCCGCACGAGTCCTCGAAATGGTCCCGGAAGGCTTCGTAAAGCGCTGCTATTTCCGGGTCACGGACCGCAGTAGCTGCTAGTTGTGCCCCATTCACGCGGACACTGCTGCGGATACGTCCGACCAAGGTGTGAATCTCGTTCCGGATCTGTGCCTGCACATTCAGGAACCGCGACACGTTCACGAGCATCGAGTTGTGCGTTCGGACTTGGCCACGAGCGAGCCGGATAGCTCGGGCAACGACAAAGACCCGTACCGCTATCTCGAGCGTCTCCGGAAGCCCCACGACCCGATGATCGATCCTGTGCGTGAGCGGGAGCAGGTCGGCATTGTCACCAATAGGACGAACGATGTGATCTGCCTCGTCGATGAAGACTCTGGTGGCACCGAAGTAATTGGGGCGGGTCGAGGCTGACGACAAAGTCGCGGGGGAACAGGTCGTGGCCCATCATCGCGTCCTCAGTGTCGGGATCGATGAAGATGTTCGCGAATGGTGTGGCCGTGTAGCCAACGTAGCAACTCCGATCGAAGAGCGCGAGAAGTTCCCGGATCTGGCCGTTGATCCTGGAGACCTCATCCTGCCCGTGCCTGATGTTGATCGATGCATTGTCTGCCTCGTCATCAATCAGAAGCATCGGCTCGCGGACAGTGGAAGTGCCGCGCTGCGCGTTCTGCGCCCCCAGCCACTCGATCAGGTTCTTCAGCGTGTTAGAGTTCTTCTTGACCACAAAGACCACGGGCTCCACAAGGTTCTGGAGGGGAATGCTCACGCTGTCGGCGATCGCCTTGTTGAAGTCACGTTGTGAAGTGGTAAACGAGTTGGGTTGCCGCCGGGAATCAAAGCGGCCGACTCCCAACAAGCTTAGCATCCCCTTGAGTCGCCCCGTGCTATCCAGGCCAATGAACCCCTCGTCTATTCGGCGCTGGGTCTGGTTTCGCAGGTTGTTGTGGATTCCGGCAATAATGACGATTACCTTGTAACCTGCGTCGGCGGCCTTGCAGACCAAACCGGTGTAGTTGGCCGTCTTTCCCGACTGCACATGACCCATCACCATGCCTCGGCGATCCCACTTCTCCTCCTTGTTGGGGTTCTCAAGAAGTCCGAGAATCCGGTCCGTGACGCTGTCCAGGGTGGCGAGAACCTGACTGGAAAAGTCCCTGCTGACCAGAAGTTTTCTGTATCGGTCCCAATAGTAGGGCTCGATTTCTGACCGCGCATCCTCAAGCCACGGTTCGAATCCCTGTTCTTGCAGGGTAGCGCCATCCGTCATCGAGACGCCGTGAACCGTCTCGAACCAGAGAGCTAAGTCCTCGGCCTGCGCGTCCGTGACGTCTGGACAGACGGGGCGGGCGCTACGGATATACTCACGGATCTTCTCCTGCGTCGCCAACTCGCTCCCGAGTAGAGCACCTACCATGATCTTCAACTTCTCCAGGTCCGTCACGGATCCTCCCCTCGAGCTTCCAACGACTCGATCACCTGTGCTGCCTCTTCCCAGTTCGCTCGAAACGGATCAGCCGACCTCATACGGACTTCCGTTTCGGGCTTCGTCAGTCCACCTTGACGGAGAATACGCCAAGTCGCCTCTACGATGTCGGCGAAGTCGTCCGGATCAAGCGACTCCGCCACTACGGATTCGGAGTTCGCACTAACGTCTGCATACAGCGCCTCGACCGGAAGCGTAGAAACCACGAGCCCAATAATTTTTCTGAACTCGTCTGCAGTTTCCTCCTCGAGCCGCTCTTCGAATGCCGCGAACAGCGGGTGTTCCGCGTTGAGACCATACGAGACCCGATTCTTGTCCTGAGAGCGCGTCCAAACCGGAAGACGGCTGTCTTCGGTGAGCCGGGCACCCCGAACCGCGTACGTCCGCCTCGACGGGACGCCGATCCGTTCGATGATCCGGCGAAGCCTCTCCCGGACCGGAGGTGGTGGCTGCGCCCAAGCCTTCTTGACGTCGATCTTCCAATCGGAATCAAGGCTGTTAGGTATATCAATGAGGACACGGGCCAGCTTCGTGAGTTCCGCCTGCCGTGCAAGCCCGAACCATGTACCGTGCACAATTAGCCGCCGGTTCCGATACAGGTAAAACCCTTGGTTCTTCACGTACCCTTCCCGTCCCGCGTATCGTTTCCAGTCTTCCTTAGAGACCTTGTCGTGATGGGGCAGGGTCACCGGGTTGAGCGTGATCTTCTTGCCGTCCAGCAGAATGGGCTCTACCGAATGATGCTGAGTAGCCCAATGGTGCGAGTGGAAGGGATCGAACGGCTCAAGCTCGCGGCCGTTGAGTGAGATGTGCACTCGTCCCTCTCTATTCTCCCTCCCGGAGAGAAATCGGTGGAAGACGAACTCGATGTGCGTCGCTGTGTCGTCGAGTTGACGAACGAAATCCTGCCGGTCGCTTTCGGAGCTGACCAGACGGTCGAGCTTCTCCCAGACCACGAGCGTGCCGTCACCATTCACGCGATCGGCCCAAGGAATTTTCTCGGGTGCATCCGGAAGCTCGACAATCCACCTGTCACGCGCAACGACCGTGTCCAGATCCCAAGTTGCGGCGGACACCACGCCGCTCCGGCAAGTGAGTACCGTGAGTCGTCGACACTGAGAAAAGGATGCCGTCTTGAGTCCGAGGCCGAAGCGACCGAGATCGGTATCCGACCGATCTTCAAGTGGACTCCTGCTGCCAGGACGCATCGCCTCCAGGAGTTCCTCACGCGTCATCCCTGCACCATCGTCGAGTATCCCGATCAAGGGAGCCTCCAGATGGGTTTCCGCCAGGATCTCGATCTTCCGTGCGCCAGCAGTCAGGGAGTTGTCGATGATGTCGGCCACCGCAGTCTGCAGCGAGTAGCCGATATCGCGCATACTCTCGACGAGAACCGAAGCCCGGGGCGGAACCTCTTCCTCCCTAGTGGTAGCCGTGCGCATCACGTTATCTCCATGGCAAACAAGGGAAGCGTCGTTCCTTGGGGAGCGGACTTTGGAATCGGGAGGGCTGATGTCGGACGACCCGGGCGTCCCTTCACACCATCATGGTAGTCCAGCACAGTCCGGACGAGCCGTGCGAGCTGCGAAGCAAGGAACGGCGGGACCGCGTTTCCCACCTGGACATACCGCTCCGTACGGTTTCCGTGGAAAAAGTAGTTGTCCGGAAACGTTTGGAGTCGGGCTACCTCCCTCACAGTGAGACTGCGAACCTGACCCGGGTCCGGATGAATGAAGTAGTGACCGTCCTTCGAGAGGTGGCTGGTGACCGTTGTACAAGGACGATCGGGGAGCTGCACCCGGTATCGGTCGTCGAATTTTCCCGTGCGCCAGCTTGCGTGAGGAGGCACAAGCGCTTCGGGGAAATCGGAGGTCTTTGGAGACCGCCCAAATGTCTGCCCAAATGCAACCACGTACAGATAACGGGCGAGATCGTCCGGGATGTGCGCCCTCGTCTCGTTGTTCGGCAAGGCCTCAAGGTTCTCGTCGAGGAGCCACTCACGTAGTTCACGTGGACAGTCGCGTGTAAGGCCCATGCCGCCACGCAAATTGCGACAAGGGGGGGCGACCTCGCTCGTCGTGGCAAGCGCACGTCCGAGCGCCAGATGGAATCGTCTCTCCTCGTCCGGTGACATCACGGGTTGGTTCGCCCTTACAAGATCACACGCGCGCCGTACGGCTACCCGCCAAGCGTCAGGGCTGTCGTAACGACTGAGACGACTGCGAAGCCTTGGCATGCTTCCTATGATGTCCTGCAGCGAAACCGTGTCGTCCCGCGGCTCAAGCCGCGGCAACAGCCCCATCGGGAGTGTGCTTGCAATATCGTCTCGGATGCAGACCACGAAAATCCGATGGCGTGTCTGGGGAATGCCATGGTCCTCCGCATGCACGAGGAAGTCCTCCGGGAAAGCGCCTTCGTCCCAGGAGCAGGCACCGGAGCGCGACGCAAGTGCAAACAATCGATAACGGGCTGATCCGCTTCTACGCGCAAGTGCGCGCATCACGTTGGAGAAAATCCGTTGCCCATTGTGTCGTGCAGAGAGCATCCCCTTGACGTTTTCCATCACGGCAACTGCAGGCTTGAGCCATCTGAGTACGCTGACATACTCTTTGTAAAGGGACTGCCGATCGTCCTGATCCGGGTCGTACAACACGTTTCCAGCATTTCGCGATCTGCCCACTACGGAATACGACTGGCACGGAGGGCCGCCGAGAAGCACCGTTCTTCCACCGTGTTCTGACCGGATGATCTCGACTCTCTCCCGTACGAAGTCGCGGGTGCTGCGCTTGCCAAGCGCCATGCATCTCGTCTCGTCGCAAGCGACGGCCCAGTGCTCGGGGTAGAGCTCAGCCCAGTTCGGTTCACCGCCCGTCATGTCGTTCAGGAACCTGTAGTACTCGGGAGGAAATCCCTCCTCGAACTTGCGCAGGAATGCGCGTAGTCGCAAAGTGCGGTACGCCGCTTCGTCCTTCTCGATCGAAAGTGCGACACGGTACCCTCGGCGCCCGTTTGGGCAACGGAATGCGGAGAATCCTTCCGCAAGTCCTCCCGGACCAGCGAAGAGATCCACGATCGGAACGGCTTTCGTCACCAACAACTCCTGAACAAAGGCACGCAGAGCCCGCCACGACTCACGGGCAGGAATCCCGTTCCGCCTCGCCCCAGATGACGCGGACACTCCGCGTCGTCCGCATGCGCAACCGCAACGTATGGTGGACTGGATCGATCAAGAACTGCCGCCCGATCAACCGGCGGCCTTGACCGCATGCGAGTTTTCCTGTGGAATCCGCTCACAAATGTACACGGTTCACACCTGCAGGACCAACAATGCCGGATATAGTAGACCGAGCGACCCGTTCGCGGATGATGGCCGGGATCGGGAGCAGAAACACGAAGCCTGAAATCTTCCTTCGGCGAGCTCTTCACGCCCGTGGCGTCAGATACCGCTTGCACAACCGGAGACTCCCTGGCACTCCCGACCTCGTGTTTCGACAATTCGGCGCGGTGTGTTTCGTACACGGTTGTTTCTGGCACAGGCATTCCGGCTGCCGCTACGCAACCACCCCAACCACACGTAAACGGTTCTGGCTGGACAAGCTCACCTCCAACGTCGCCCGAGACCGGCGAAACCGGCGCGAACTGCTGGACGCAGGTTGGCGGGTAGCGGTCGTCTGGGAATGCTCGTTGCGAAAAGGGGGTGGGCCCGGAACGGCCCGTGACCTGGATGTTTGGTTGCACGGCGCCGAAAAGGAGTTCGAGACAAGTCCGGACGCTTTAACTCCTAGCATGCCCCCATCCAAGTAACCTACTTCATCCGGTGCAGCACGTTCTCGGCCAAGGCCTGGATGTATTCCTTCCGGCCGGAGAGGTCCTTGGGCATGTTGAGGAGCGTCATGCCCACGTACTCGACGCCGTCGGCGGCCAGCCGGCCGAGGTCTTCGAGGCAGTCGTCGCCGTTGCCGGACACGGCCCAGGCGCTGACCTCGGAGTCGGAGGCGATGTTGATCTTGACCATGGTGTCTTCCTGCATGTTCCAACTGCTGTACATCTTGTAGGAAGACGCCGCGGACTCCCGCGCCTCGGCAATGGCGGTCTCCTTGTCCTTGGCCAAGGCCACGCCCCGGGAAATGGTGATGTGGCCGGCGTCCTGGCCGGTGACGCTGCGCTCGTCGCGGTAGATGGAGATGAGATGGGCGACGTCGTCGAAGCCGACTTGGGGGGCTAGGTAGGCGGCGTCGGCGATGCGGGCGGAGCGGCGCACGGCGCCCTCGCTCTGGCAGGCGATCCAGATGGGCGGATGGGGCTTCTGGATGGGCGTGAATCCCATCTTCGCGCCGTGAACGGTCCAATACTTGCCCTCGTGGTCGATCTCCTCGCCGGTCCACAGCTTCTTCATCACCTCGATGGACTCGCTCATGCGCGAGACCCGCTGCTTGCGGTTGGAGCCGATGGCTTCGAGCTCGGTGTCGCGGTAGCCGAGTCCCACGCCGAGGACGAAGCGACCCTTGGCGATGTGGTCCAGGGTGGCCACGTCCTCCGCCACCTGGAGCGGGTTGTGGAGCGGCAGCAGCACGATGCCGGTCTGGAGCCGCATCTCGCCCACCTCAGGGGCCAGCCGCGCCAGCATGGGGAAGGGCTGCGGCCAGATGGTGGGGTGCGACACCCAGTGCTGGGGCATGGTGATGGCGGCGAAGCCGCAGTCGCGGGCGACGTGGCAGATCTCGACGGCGTCGTCGATCTGCTCGTGCAGCGGGCGCGCGGGATTGGTGAAGAAAGAACGGAAATAGATGCCAAGTTCCACTGAAGTCCTCCTGAATGATGAGTCTACTTTGTGGCAAGGGAGGTGTGGGGTTGTCAACTTGCGGGTGGGTGGACGGCGGCAGGTATCGGGCAACGGTAGTGGGAACGGCGGTTCGGTGCCGGGAATGCCTGGATTCCGGCCCCGTATCGAGTACGGGGCATGCTTTCGCCGGAATGACGGGTTTCGGGCATCGGGAAGTTATCATGGGGCTGCCGGAACTTGCCAAGTTGACAGAAACAGGTGTGTCCACTAACACGTAGCGTCATGGCTTCTTCATCCACCGGAGGCGGTTCGGGGCAGGCTCCCGAGGTTGACGTGCTCATCGCGGGCGGGGGGAACGCGGCGATGTGCGCGGCCATCATGGCGCGTCATGGGGGGGCCAGCGTGCTGGTGCTGGAGGCGGCGCCCAAGGCGTTTCGGGGCGGCAACAGCCGGCACACGCGCAACCTTCGCTACATGCACGAGGGCGAGGACGGGTTCCTCACGGGCACGTATCCGGAGGACGAGTTCTACGAGGACCTGCTGCGGGTGACCGGGGGCGATACCAACGAGGAGCTGGCGCGCTTCTGCATCCGCGAGTCCCAGGACGCGGGCGAGTGGATGTCGGCCCACGGGATCAAGTGGCAGCCGTCCTTGCGCGGCACGCTGCAGCTTTCGCGCACCAACGCCTTCTTCCTGGGCGGCGGCAAGGCGCTGGTGAACGCCTACTACGACACCGCCGAGAAGATGGGCATCCGGGCGGAGTACGACACCGAGGTGCGGGACCTGAACATCGAGGACGGCTTGTTCCGCTCCGCGGTGGTGGAGCACAAGGGACAGGCCCGCGAGGTGGCGGCCAAGGCCTTCATCGGCGCCTCCGGCGGCTTCGAGGCCAACGTGCCGTGGCTCAAGGAATACTGGGGCGACGCGGCCGACAACTTCATCATCCGCGGCACGCCCTACAACAAGGGGCGGGTGCTGCGGGAGCTGTTCGACGCCGGCGCCAAGCCCGCGGGGCGGGCCAAGGGCTTCCACGCCATCGCGCTGGACGGGCGCGCGCCCAAGTTCGACGGCGGCATCGTGACCCGCCTCGACTGCGTCCCCTTCGGCGTCGTGCTCAACAAGAACGCCGAGCGCTTCTACGACGAAGGCGAGGACTTCTGGCCCAAGCGTTACGCCATCTGGGGCACGCTGATCGCCGGCCAGCCGGAGCAGGAGGCCTACTGCATCGTCGACGCCAAGTCCATCGACCTGTTCCTGCCTTCGGTCTTTCCGCCCTTCCAGGCGGACTCGGTGCGGCAACTCGCCGCGTCCCTGGACCTCAACCCGGCCAAGGCGGAGGAGACGGTCAACGCGTTCAACGCCACGGTCAAGGCCGGCACCTTTGACCCCACGATCCTGGACGACTGCTCCACCGAGGGCATGGACCCGCCCAAGAGCCACTGGGCGCGCCCCATCGACACCCCGCCGTTCTACGGCTATCCGCTGCGGCCGGGGATCACCTTCACCTACATGGGCGTCGCCGTGAACAAGCAGTGCCAGGTGCTGTTCGGCGAGGACACGCCGTCGCCCAACATCTTCGCGGCCGGGGAAATGATGTCCGGAAACATCCTCGGCAAGGGTTATCTGGCGGGATTCGGCATGACCATCGGTACGGTGTTCGGCCGCATCGCAGGAAGGGAGGCCGCGCGTGCCGTCGTCTGAGCATCTCAAGGAAGCCGACCGGGTCATGACCATCTGCAACGCCTGCCGCTACTGCGCGGGCTTCTGCGCGGTGTTCCCGGCCATGGAGCGCCGGCGCACCTTCGACATCAAGGACCTGGTCTTCATGTCCAACCTGTGCTTCGAGTGCCGCGCCTGCTACTACGCGTGCCAGTACGCGCCGCCCCACGAGTTCGCGGTGAACGTGCCCCAGGCGCTGTCGCGGCTGCGCGCCGACACCTACGAGGACTACGCCTGGCCCCGGGTGCTGAAGGGCTTCTACAGGAACAACGCCTTCCTGGTGGGGCTCGTCACCACGGTGTGCATCGTCCTGGCCTTCGTGCTGACCCTGGCGTTCCAGGGCAGCACGACGCTGTTCTCGGCCCACCAAGGCGAGGGCGCGTTCTTCGCGGTGGTGCCCTACGGCGCCATGGTGTTCCCGGCCATGGTGATGTTCTTCTACGCCATCTTCGCGCTGTTGGCGGGATTCGTGAGCTTCTGGCGCCGCACCCGCGGCAGCATCTCGGACCTGATCGACGTGCCCGCCTTCGCCCGTGCCGTCAAGGAAGCCTTCGGCCTGCAATACATGAAGGGCGGCGGCGACGGCTGCAACTACCCCGACGAGAAGTTCTCCAAGAGCCGCATGTGGCACCACCACCTGGTGTTCTACGGCTTCGCGTTGGACTTCTGCGCCACCAGCATCGCGGCCTTCTACCACAACATCCTCCACTGGCATTCGCCCTACCCCTACCTGAGCCTGCCGGTGGTGTTCGGGACGGTGGGCGGCGTCATGATGTGCATCGGCACGGTGGGACTCCTCTACCTCAAGTCCAAGAGCGACCTGGACCCGGCCGAGGAGAAGATGCTCACCCTGGACAAGACCTTCCTGTGGATGCTCTTCCTGACGAGCTTCACCGGGCTACTGCTGCTGGTGTTCCGCGAGACCGCGATGATGGGGACGCTGCTGGTGATCCACCTCGGCGTCGTGGCCGGGCTGTTCCTGACCATCCCCTACAGCAAGTTCGCCCACGCGGTGTACCGCTACGCGGCGCTGGTCCAGAACGCCATCGAAGTGCGAGAGGACGAGAGCAAGATCGTGCTGGGGTGACCCGGCGGAAGTCATCCGTCGGAAACCTTGGCCAGTCTCGTACCGGCCATCCCGCACCCCCTCCGTCATTCCGGCTCCCCTCCGTCATTCCGGCGAAAGCCGGAATCCAGGGGCGTCGGGGTTGGCGGCCGAGTCGCCCCCGCCCCACACCGCCTGGATTCCGGCTTTCGCCGGAATGACGGAGGGGGTGCGGGAATGACGGAGGGGGGCCGGAATGACGGAGGGGGTGCCGGAACGACGTGGTTGGTTTAGCGTCAGTACGTATCGAGCATCCGCTGAATGGCGTCCGGGTCGTCGGTCACGCTGAGGGCCAGGGCCATCAGCACGCGCGCCTTCCAGGGCTGGAGGTTGTCGGCGGCGACGAAACCCCTGGCCCGCAGCGACGGGCTGCGCACCACCCTTCCTGAACCCACCCTGCTGCTGAGACACATGATCACGCCCTGGCGGCCGGCGCGGTCGAATGCCTCGTCCTGCGCCGGCGTGGGCCGGCCCGCGCCGGTGGCGGCGCACACGATGCCCCTGGCGCCCGCGGCCACGCAGGCGTCGATCATTGCGCCGTCGGCGCCGGCGTGGGACAGCACCACGTCAACCCGCGGCAGCGCCTCCAGCCCGCTCACGTCGAACTCGGTGGCGGTGGTGTGAGGCATCACCGTGCGGTGGTAGTAGCGCACCCGGCCGTCGGCGTCGGCGAACCCCAGCGGCCCCAGATCCCGACCCTGGAACGCCTCCACGCGGTAGGTGGCTGTCTTGGTCAGATCCCGGGCGCCGTAGATCCGGTCGTTCATCACCGCCAGGACGCCCTGACTGCG
Source organism: uncultured Binatia bacterium (SeqCode) (assembly GCA_965204505.1). Taxonomy (GTDB): domain Bacteria; phylum Desulfobacterota; class Binatia; order UBA9968; family JAJDTQ01; genus JAJDTQ01. The sequence goes on along the minus strand of CBDBFB010000002.1, from coordinate 1,996,639 downwards.
GGACGCCGGATCGGCCGCCACCCGCACGGCGTTGAACAGGTTCAGGTAGCCGTCCGCGCCCAGCGCCGAGGCCGGACGCATGGAGCCCACCAGCACCACCGGCCGGTCGCCCTTGAGGACCAGGTTCAGGAAGTAGGCGGTCTCCTCCAGGGTGTTGGTGCCATGGGTGATGACCGCGCCCTCGGCTTCGCCGCGCTCGAAGATCCCGTGCAGCAGCCCCGCTAGGTCGAGCCAGTCCCGGTCCACCAGCGCGTGGCTCGGCAGCCTACGGAACGGCACCTGCTCCACCGCGGCAATGCCCGCAAGCTCGGGAACAGCGCCCACCAGCTCGCCGTCACCCAGCCGCTTGTTGTTATCGAGGTACCAGGCGAGGTCCAGGCGGTCGGCGCCGACGGAGTCGATGGTGCCTCCGGTCAGGATAAGGGCGATTCTGGGTACGGGCATTTGTGGTCCGGGGCCAGTAGAAGCAAAGTGGGGTCAAGGACGCGCCAAGGTCGGGCAGGAACCTATCCGACAAACCGTATCTTCGTCAACCTGGAAAAATAGAACCCGGATTTCTGAAAATCGCGGTTTCAAGGCGGCGAGCGACCCGTTACGGCTGTCTTGCTGGCGCCGGCAACCGCAGCCGCACCACCACCGGATCATGGTCGCTCGCCCGCGACGCGGTTTCCGCGAACTCCGCGTTCACGTGGACGATGTCCACCTCGGCCGACGCCCTGAGCGACGGGCTCACCAGGATGTGGTCCAGGGACTGGGCGTTGCCCTCGAAGATGTAGGTATAGCGTTCGTCGGCCGGCAGATCGTTGGTGAGGTTGTGGAGACGCTCCGCGAGGATCTTCAGCGGCGACACGAACGCGAACTCGTTGAAGTCCCCGGCAACGACGATATGGGCATCGCGGCGCGCCGCGAGCCTGCGGGCGACGAAATCCCGCACCGCGCGCGCCTGCCTGCGGCGCTGGTCCACGCCGCCATTGACCGACGGCTCCTCCTGCCTTTCCGTGAAGGGCTGCACCTCGCCGAACAACGGACGGCTGCCGCGCTTGGAGTCGAAATGATTGTTGACCACGGTCACTCGCGCACCGTCCGGCGCGCGGGACCGGAAAGAGGCGGCCAGGGGCAACCGGCCGTCGAAGAACGGGTTGTTCGGGTTGGTGCGCTGGTCCCGCGGGTCGGTGACCGTGGCCAGCGAGTCCGAAACGAGCTCCACGCGCGCCGGGTTGTAGAGGAAGGCCACGCGGATGTTTCCGCCGGGCTGCCCGCCGCTGGTGCCGCCGCCGATGAACGGATGGTCGATGAACCGGTACCGGACGGAGTCCAGGGCGGCGATGCGTTCCACCAGCAGTCGCAACGTGGCGTCGGCGGCCTTGACCCGCGTCTTTGCGGAGCCGTCGTTGTCCTGCACTTCCTGGAGCGCGACGATGTCGGGAGACCGCAGGCGCCTGGCGATGATGGAGGCCACCGCGTCGAAGCGGCCGGCCGCCACGTCGGCGTCCCCGTCCCTGTCGTTGGGGTCGAGGTTCAGCACGTTGAAGGAGGCGATGGTCAGGTACCCGTCGCCGGGTTCGAGTTGCGTGGTTTCCGGTTTCAGCGGCCTCCGTCGGGGTGAAAACGTTTCGGTGAAACGCACCTCGTAGTTGCCGAAGCCGTAGCTCATCACGCCGGTGACGTCGTCCAACGAGTCGCCGACATTGACGGGCGGCGTCGCCATGGGACTGAGTCCGAAGTCGTCGTCGACCTGGATGCGCTCGGGGTTCAAGTCGCCGGGGCCGATGGCCAGCGCGCCTCGTTTGCCCAGACCTGAAGGAGACGTGTTCCGGGCACGGACGAAGATCTCGCCGAAACGGCTCGTGGGGCTGACCGCGACGGCATCCCGCACCGTAACCCGCATGCCTTCCAGGGCCTCGTAGAAGTCGATGCCGTCCTCTTGCGGGTCGAAGACGGCAAACCCGTCGTTGTCGATGATCCGGTCCGGCGGAATGCGCCCGCCCGTCCCCAGCACCACGGGAGCGGGAAGCCGGTTGCGGCGGGACAACCGGGTGATCCTCGGGCGGGTGATCTGCGTGATCGTCAGGTTGCCGGTCTTGGCGCCGCCGGGTTGGAACTCCGCCACCACGCCGCGGACACGGATCTCGTCGCCGGCAGCCACCGCCGGAGCCCGGCCGGTAAAGACGAAGAGGCCGTCGGAAGTAGCGGGGTCCCCGTCCCCCGCCGGGTCCTGCAGGTAGAACCCGTCGGTGTCGACGGCCGTGACGATCCCGGTGGTGGTGACCCGCTGCCCTCGGAGAGGCGAGATGTGGTTCCGCCCCTGAATCCGGCCGATGGGCGTCACGTCCGTGGATTGGGCCAGGCGCGTTCCCTGGACGGAGCCCTCGCTCCCAGGACGTGGGGACCCGTCCGCGGAACCCGCGAGCAGGAGACCGCAAAGCGCCGGGAGGTAGATCCACGAGGTGACTGTTCGGTTCAAGTTCGCCGTCATCACCCCTCCGACATAACACGGCCGGCATAACGCGACGAGTTCGGGAGGCGGCCGGACCGCCCGCCTCCCGCCCCTCCTGGATCCCGGGTCAAGCCCGGGATGACGGGGTGGGGAACCGGGATGACGGGATCGGAAACCGGGACGATCGGAGTGAAAACCGCTGTGCCGGGAGTCGAGGTCGGGTTCCCGCATTCCTCCTGGGGGCGTTGCCTATTCCCCGTGCTGTCAGTATGCTCAGGCTGGATGTGAGTCGTGCTAGGCATACGGTTCGTTGCTTGTGGAAAGGAGGCTTGCCATGTCCGTCATCATGATCTACGAGGGCATCCCAGGGGCCGAGGAAGTCGCCAAGCGAGTCGCCGCGGATCTGGACTACAAGTGCGTCGGCCGGCAGGACCTCTCGGCCACTCTCGCGAACTACGGCGTGCCGCGCGCAAAGCTCGACGAGATCACCGAGAAGGAGGCGCACTGGTGGGACCAGTGGCTGCATGACCTGCGGCCCTACCGCATCGCGCTCCAGGCCGCCATGTGCGAGATGGCCCAGGCCGGCCCGATGGTCTACCACGGACACGTGGGGCACGAGCTTCTTCCCGGCGTGTCGCACGTGCTGAAGGTCTTCCTGACCGGCTCCATGGAGTTGCGCGTCGACCTGCTCCGCTCGCGCCTCGCGGTGGACGAGGGCACCATACGGAAGCAGCTCGAGCACACCGACCGGGCCCGCAGCCGGCGGCTCATGGCCCTGTTCGGCCACGACTGGCAGGACCCCACCCGCTACCACCTGATGCTCAACCTGGCCATGGGCACGGAGGCCGCAAGCCAGGTGATCGGCACGGCCGCCAAGCTCGCGGCCTTTGGCGAGACGGAGGCTTCCAGACAGGCCTTCGAGGACCTCGCGCTGGCCAGGAAGACGCAGGCCACGCTGCTCCGTTCCGAGCTGTACCGCGATCTGCCCATCGACGTGAAGGCCCACAAGGGGACGGTGACTCTGTCCGGGATGGTTTCCTCGCCGGTAACGGTGGAAGGGGTGGTGGCGGCCATCAAGGGCATCCCGGAGGTTTCGGAGGTCACGGCGAACCTGGTGGTGATGCCGCGACAGCACTCGGACATAGAATAAGCTGCCTCGCGACATGCCCAAGAGCCTGAGCAGCTTTCTGGAGGACTGCCGCCGGGAGATCCCCAACGAGGTGGTGCACGTGGAGCGGGAGGTGGACCCCGCCAACTACGACGTGAGCGCCATCATCAAGCACTTGGGGGCCGCCCGGAAGTTCCCGATGCTCGTCTTCGACCGGCCGCGCAACCTGCACGGCCGGGTCAGCGACTTCAAGCTGGTGATGAACTTCACCATCTCCCAGCGCAAGACCCAGATCGCGCTGGGGCTGCCCAGGGAGATGACCCGCGCGCAGATGGCGGAGGCGTGCGTGGACATCGAGCGCAACCGGGTGGCGCCGGTGGTGGTGGAGAACCGCGAAGCGCCGGTGATGGAGAACGTCCGGAGCGGCGACGCCGTGGACCTCTACGAGCTGCCCATCATGCGCCACCACTACATGGACGGCGGCCCCTACATCACCCTGTGCACCATCGCCAAGGACCGCCGGCAGGGCATCTACAACGCCTCCTATCACCGCATGGAGATCAAGTCCCGGAACCACACCACCCACTACCACTCGCAGCACCACCAGTGGATCATCTTCCGGGACTACGAGGACCAGGGCATGGAATGCCCGGTGGCCACGGTGCTGGGGCACCACCCGGCGTTCTACATGGGCGCCTGCTACACCGGACCGTTCGAGGTGAGCGAGTACGACGTCATCGGCGCCTACCTGGGCGAGCCGCTGCGGGTGACGCCGTCCACCACGTGGGGCGACGACCTGCTGATCCCGGCGGACGCCGAGATCGTCATCGAAGGGGCGCTGATCCCGGGCGAGCGCATCGTCGACGGGCCTTTCGGCGAGGCGCCGGGCTACCTGGGACCGCAGCGCTTCTTCTCGGCCTGCCGCTACGAGGTGCGCGCCATCAACTACCGGAGCAACGGCATGTACCAGTCGGTGATCACCCCCGAGGGGGACAAGCCCTGGCTGGACCTGCCACGGGAAGGCGCCTACCTCAGGCGCATCCGCGAGGCCGTGCCCGGGGTCACGGCGGTGTGCAAGGCCGGCCGTCACGCCCACTACAACATCTTCATCGCCATGAAGAAGCTGTCCGAGGGAGACCCCGGCCGGGCGGCCGCCGCCGCCCTCACCGAGCTCCACGCCAAGCACATCTTCGTCTTCGACGACGACATCGACGTCTACAACCCCACCGAGATCCTGTGGGCCCTAGCCACCCGTGTGCAGCCGCACCGGCAGGTGTCGATCATGCAGCCCACCTTCACCGGCAACTACCTCGACCCCACGGTGGTGGACGAAACCAAGACCTCGGTAATGATCGTCGACGCCACCCGCCCCCTCGACCGCCCTTTCTCGCCGGTCTCCAAGGTCCCGGACGAGGCCATGGCCCGCATCAAGGTGGAGGACTACATCCCGGGTGAAGTGCTGGCGCACATACCGGTAGACCGCACCACGTACTGGTCCTGAGCCGCTGGAGGTTTCCACCCGTCACTCCCGCGAGGGGCTGTGTCAAAACTGCGCTTGGATACGATATTGCAGGGACGCCCCGTATCGTCATTCCGGCGAAAGCCGGAATCCAGAGGTGGGAGGGGCAAACGGCAGTGATCCCCCCACCCTTCCTGGATTCCGGCTTTCGCCGGAATGACGATACGGGGTGTGGGTGCCATGTCCGCCGCCACGGAAAGTCTTGACACAGTCTGGAAAGCGGGAATCCAGGAGTGGCGGAGAGGTGATGGGCTTGTCGCGGCCTGACCGGCGATCTGCTACAGATGAACGAACCCGCCGCGACAACCCGCGAGCCATCCGCACCGAGGAACCCATGAACGAGATAGAGATTCGATTCGAGCTTAACGGGCAGGCGCACAGCGCCAGCGTGGCGCCGGAGCTGCTGCTGGCGGACTTCCTGCGCAACTCCCTGGAGCTCAAGGGCACCAAGACGAGCTGCGAGGTAGAAGTCTGCGGCTCCTGCACGGTGCTGCTGGACGGCCGTCCGGTGAGCGCCTGCACCACCCTCACGCATGAAATCAACGGACGCTCCCTGACCACCATCGAGGGTCTCGGGAGCAACGACGCGCTGGACCCGGTGCAGGAGGCGTTCTGGGAGGAAGCCGGCTTCGAGTGCGGCTTCTGCACGCCGGGCATGATCCTCGCCGCCCGCGCGCTGCTGGACGAGAATCCCGACCCTTCGGAGGAGGACATCAAGACCGCGCTGGACGGCAACATCTGCCGCTGCACCGGGTATCGTTCGATTATCCAGTCGGTCAACCGAGCCGCGGAACTGCTGCGCGGGTCAGGTGCATCGACCGCCCGGCCGCTCGACGAGCGCCGGATCGACGGCGCCGCCAAGGTCCGCGGCGAGCCGGTGTACACGGCCGACCTGACGCACCCGGGCATGCTCTACGGCCGGGTGTTGCGCAGCCCCCACGCACACGCCCGCATCCTCGGCATCGACACTTCCGCGGCCGAGGCCCACCCCGGCGTGGTCGCAGTGCTCACGACCGCGGACCTCGCGGACATCTCGCAGTACCACGGCCCCCTGTTGAAGGACACTCCCGTGCTGGCCATGGGCAAGGTCCGCTACGAAGGCGACGCGGTGGCGGCAGTGGCCGCCGAGACGCTGGAGGCGGCCACCACGGCCCTGGGGCTCATCGACGTGGAGTACGAGCCGCTGCCCGCGCTCATGACCATGGACGAAGCCCTCGATCCCGATGCCGCGCCCCTCCACGAGTCCGTCAGCGACGACGCCCCGAGCTTTCCGGGATATCCGGGCATCGACGACGAGGCCAGGAAGTACGCCAACGTGAGCTTCCACTACGAGCGCATCGAGGGCAACGTCGACGAGGGTTTCGCCGCCTCGGAGCGGATCTTCGAGCACACCTTCGATTTCCCCAAGATCGCCCACTACTCCATGGAGCCGCAGCTCGTGGTCGCGGAGTGGCGCGACGACGGGTTCACGATCTGGTCCTCCACCCAGCACCAGTTCATCATCCGCAACGAGCTCGCCGAGATGTTCGACGTGCCGCGGGAGCGCGCGCGGGTGGTGGTGCCGCTGGTGGGAGGCACCTACGGCAACAAGAACCACACCAAGCTCGAGCCGGTGGCGCTGGCCCTGTCACGCAAGGCCGGGCGGCGCGTGTTCCTGCACCTGTCGCTGGAGGAGGAGTCGCGCACGGTGAGCAAACCGGCCGCGCGCGTCAAGCTCCGCACCGGCGTGGACGGGGACGGCAAGCTCGTGGCGCGGGACTGCCTCGTGCACGTGGACGGCGGCGCCTACTCGGACTCGGGTCCGCGGGTTGCCCAGAAGGCAGGCTTTCGGGCCCCCGGCCCCTACCGCATCCCGCACATCCGCTCCCACGCCTACACCGTTTACACCAACACGGTGCCGGCCGGAGCGTTCCGGGGCATGGGCACGCCCCAGGTGGCGTGGGCCTATGAATCGCAGATGGACATCATCGCCCGGGAGATGGGCTGGGATCCGGTGGAGTTCCGGCTCAAGAACCTCCTGGACAAGGGCGAGGAGTTCGCCCCCGGGGAGACCCCTCTGGATACCGACCTGAAGGAGGGGCTCCTGCGCGCCGCCAGGGAGGTAGGCTGGGGTGAGGAGCCCGGTCCGGACTGCGGCATCGGCGTCAGTTGCGTTTGCAAGGAAGGCGGCGGCAACTTCAAGATCTCGTCCGCCCGGTTGGAAGTGGACGATGGCGGCGGGATCACCCTGCACGAGGGCACCATAGAGATCGGCCAGGGCTCCAACACCGCCATGGCGCGCATCGCCGCGCAAGAGCTGGGCGTGCGACCCACGGCCGTGCAGGTGCCTGTGCCGGATACCGACTCGACTCCTTTCGACATGGGCACCTACGCCAGCAGCGCCATCACGCTCATGGGGCTCGCGGTGCAGAAGGCCTCCCGGGCGGTCCGCGACCAGCTCGTCGAGGCCGCCCGCTCGCTGGGCAAGAGCCCCGACGCCGCCGCGACCCTCGCCAACGGCGAGGTGCGCCTGGGTGAGATCGCCTTCCCCTTCTCCGCGCTGGTCCGGCACGCCAAGGGCGCCGGCGGCGTCATCACGGGAGAGCACAGGCAGGTGACCGAGCGCGACCCCGACGCCCCTCTCGGCGCCCGAGCGCCGTTCTGGGAAGTGGGATGGGGCGCGGCCAAGGTGCACGTGGACCGGGAGACGGGCGAGGTGCGGGTGCTCAAGTACGTCGGCGTCGCCGACGCCGGCAAGGCCATCAACCCCCAGCAGTGCCACACCCAGGAGCAGGGAGCCTTCCTGCAGGGACTCGGGCAGGCGCTGTTCGAGGAGACCGTGTACGAGAACGGCCAGATGCTCACGCCCGACGCCATTACCTACCGGTTGCCGAAGATCTCCGACCTGCCCGACGAGCAGGTCAACATCCTCTTCGAGAACGGCAACGGCGCGGGCCCCTACGGCGCCAAGGGGCTGGGCGAGAGCGGCCTCCTCCCGGTGCCGTCGGCCATCGCCAACGCCGTGGACAAGGCCGTGGGCGTGCGCATCACCGACCTGCCGGTGACCGGCGAGAAGATCTGGCGCGCGCTGAAGAAGTAAGCGCGGGTCCCATGGCCGTGGCCCCGGCAGAAGCCGCCGGCAGCCCCGTCGAGGCAAGGTGAACGAACAGCCGCGCCAGGACCGCTTCTACTTCAAGCTCTTCGACCGGCTCGACGGGCCGGGCTGCCCCATCTGCGGCATCGTCGTCGACGACAGCCGCGCCTACCTGGACAGTGTCCTCTGCGAACGCGTCACCGACGTGCCCACGCGGGAGGGGCTGCGGGAGTCCTTCGGCCTCTGCAACCCGCACACGTGGATGTTGCGCGATCTGCCCGCATCCAGCGCCCCGGACCTGGGCTTCGCCATCATCGCCAGGGACCTGCTGAACCGCTTCCGCGACACGGCCGGCGCGCCGGCTGTCACCCGATGGCGCGCCCTGCGGGGCCGGCTGGCACGGGCCGGCTCCGGACTGCGCACCCGCCTCAAGAGGACCGTCTGCCCCGCCTGCGTGGTTGCCGGGCGGTCGGAGTCCGTCCACCTGCGGCAACTGCTGGACCTGCTCGGAGACGAGGCTTTCTCCGCGAAGTACCGCGCCTCTTCAGGCATCTGCATCCCCCATTTCCTCGTGGCCGAGGAAACCCACGCCGCTCACCCGCACTTCGCCGCGCTCCGGGAACTCCAGATCCGCGCCGCGCAGTCCCTGCACGACACCCTCGACCGGTTCACCGAGAAACACGACCACCGCGCGCGCGAGGAGATCACCGCGGCCGAAGCCCGGGCCTGGATCGACGCCATGGAGTTCCTGGGCGGGAAACGGGGGGTGTTCGACGGTGAGCTGCACCGGCTGCGTTCGCGGCGGTTGCGCGGCCCTTTTTGACGGTAAGGAAAATGGCGCGATCAGTACGATTCATCCGGCCCCTGACAAGTCTACATTGACGGTCAAGGCGGCTTGCCGCCGACGCAACGACGTGGCATCTTGGCCCTCGCACCGCCGTGACGCGGTGGCAGTCCGTGTCCGCATGATATTTCTCACGGGAGGCGAGCTGGCAAGGAACGATTTTTGCGTAACGACAAGCAAGGCTCGGTCTTTCGCACCATTGCCAACGTCGTCAACCACTTGGCAGATGGAGTGAGCGGGGCGTTTACTTTGCTGCGGAGCGGTCACATGTCTGCACTCGACTGGATTACGATAGAAGGCTTCAAGAGTATCGACTCCATAAAGCGGCTACAGATTCGCCCAATCAACATCTTGATTGGTCCCAATGGCGCCGGGAAGTCGAACTTCGTGGGTGTTTTCTCGTTTCTGAACGCAATACGCGTCGGTGATCTCCAGAACTACGTCGCCCGCGGCGGTGGGGCGGACAGGATACTTCACTTCGGTTCCAAATCAACACCAAACATGACGATACACATCTCGTTCGACGACGAAAAGAACCAGTATCGAGTTAAGTTGACGGCAGATGACTTCGACAGCATTGTTCCTTTGGAAGAAACCACCTTTTTCTGGGACAAGATTCGCCACCCGACGCGACCTTACTCGGTACCACTACGCGGAGACCGCGGCGAGGCCGGGATCAGTCGACAAGGAGTTCCCAGTGTTCCCCGTTACGTCCAGTCCCATCTAGATCGCTGGCGTCTTTATCATTTTCACGACACCAGCTCTACGTCACCCATGAAAAGAACCACTGATCTGAACGACAATCGTTTTCTGCGTCCCGATGGCGGGAATTTGGCGGCATTCTTGTATTACTTGCGGCACAAAGAAGAGAGCTCATATGGCTTGATAGAACGGACGATACAGCTTGTGGCGCCGTTCTTCGACAGATTTGCCCTCGAACCCTTAGCGCTGAACGAAGACAAGATTCGTCTCGAGTGGCGCCATCGCGAATCAGACGCCTATTTCGACGCTTCCTCCCTATCCGACGGCTCCTTGCGTTTTATCGCCTTGGCCACATTGTTACTCCAACCGTCGTCTCTCCGACCGTCCGTCATTCTCCTAGACGAACCTGAGCTCGGATTGCATCCCTACGCGATCACAATGCTGGCTTCCCTTGTTAAACAAGCATCGGCGCAAACACAGGTAATTCTTTCCACGCAATCATCCTTGCTGCTGGACCATTTCGAGCCCGAAGATGTGCTGGTAGCTGATCGCGTAGACGGGGGAACTCAGTTCACGAGACTCAATATCGAAAGGCTCCGGGGTTGGCTTGAAGACTACAGTCTCGGTCAACTTTGGGAGAAGAACGAGTTCGGAGGTCGTCCGGCCCGTGAAACCACAGGCCGGGGGTCCTCGACATGAAAAGGCTGTTGGTTCATGTCGAAGGCGAAACTGAAGAGAGTTTCGTCAACGAATTGCTCGCTCCGCATCTTCAGCGTCGTGGTTATTCTCGCGTGAGCGCACGTTTGATTGGAAACGCACGTCAGCGCCACCGTCGCGGAGGGATAAGGGCATGAGGCGCCGTGCGCAAGGAGATCACGAGTCACCTAAAGGAAGATCCAGCGAGTATAGCCACCACAATGGTGGACTACTACGGGTTGCCCCAAACCGGTTCACAGGCATGGCCTGGTCGGTCGCAGGCAGCGGGAATGACCTTTTCCGAGAAAGCAAAGACTGTCGAAGTTGCCCTGTCGATAGACCTAAGCCAAACGATGGGAGACAGCTTTGACGAAAGGCAGTTCATCCCGTACGTAATGATGCACGAGTTTGAGGCTTTGCTATTCAGCGACTGCGACGGATTTGGACGAGGTATAGGCCGCCCCGAACTCGCGTCTGAGTTTCGACAGATCCGACAGAACTTCGCCAACCCGGAAGAGATAGACGACTCTCCGGAAACCGCGCCGTCAAGGCGCATCATGTCGATCATTCCCCAGTACCAGAAGCCACTGATGGGAAATTTGGCCGCACTTGAGATCGGACTGTCTGCCATGCGTTCTGAATGCCCTCATTTCGACGGGTGGTTGAAGCAACTGGAAACGGAATAGGCGTGAACACGTCGACTGCCTGGCGACGCGGGTCTTAGAACCGTTGGTCATTGGCGTGGGATCAGTCGCTGATGTCCTGCAGGAACCAGCTCAACGGCAGCTCGTGGCCCAGGCCCCGGGCCCGGGCGCCGTCGTAGACCCTGCGGGCCGCGGCCGCGAACTGGATGGGAATTCCCTGGGTCACGAAGCACGTGACTTCCTCGGGAGCCGCTCTCCCTGGATAGTTCCCGAGGACGACTTCGGAGAGGAAGACCCTCTGCTCTCCGGCGAGCAGCCGTTCCTCCCTTTGCAGCCATTCCTGGTCGATGGGCTCGTAGCCCACCGCCGGCCGCCGCTCCGGGTCCGCCACGTGGTAGTCGGTCCTGGGCGTCCGGGAGTACACGTATCGATGGCAGCGGCGGAAAACGTCGTCGTCGATCTCGTTGGGCAACACCGCCAGCACGTGCATGCCGGGTGCCAGCCATTCCCCCTTGACCACCGGCGCCAGCGAGTTGGTGCAGGCCGCGACGATGTCCGCGCCTTCCATCACCTGGCGGGGATCGTCCACCGCGACCACGGACACTCCCAGGTTTTCGCTCGTGCGGTCCGCGAACGCCGCCCGGTGCTCCGGATTGGGGCTGTACACGCGGACCTCGCGGATGGGCCTCACCTTGGCGATGGCCAGGGCGTGGGCCGTGGCCATGCCGGCGGTGCCGTAGAGGCCCAGGACCGCGGCGTCCTCGCGCGCCATGTGCTTGACGCTGATGGCGCCGGCGGCTCCCACCCTCATGTGCTGGATGTGGCCGTCGTTCATGATCGCCAGGGGCGCACCGTCCTCGGTGCTGAAGAGCACGATGAGGCCGCAGAACTTGCCGGGGGCGACGCAGTACTTCTTGACCTGGGTCCCGGAGGGCGGAAGGATGTCGGACTTCATGCGGACGGCGAGCGCATCCATCCCCGGGAGCGCGGAGGCCATGGGGTCCCAGGTGTACCAGCCGTCCCCGCCGGCACGCGGCACCGAGTGCGTTGCCCGGGTCGCGGTGGCCCGTCCCAGCCCCCACTCCCGGTAGGACTCCTCGACGGCGTCGATGGTGTCCTCCATGGTGAGGACCTGGGCCGCGGTCTCGTTGTCGATGAAGAGCACGCTGCGCTTCGCGATCTCCCTGTCGGCCTCGGTGTTGCCGTGGTAGGTGACATAGGCGTTTTGATCCATCTTGGGTTCCTGTTCTCTCCGGCCCGCGGGGCGGCTTTCCAATGGCATTGACCCTTCATTTGGGCTATAGATCGTCCGTGTAGCCTCCGGCGAGAAGCTGCCCTACGAGAGGCCGTGTGTCAACGGCCGCTCCGGTCCGAGACCATGGAACGGGGAGATGGAATCCCCTTTCCGACCAAGAGGTTTTACGCGTGATCAAGGTCGACCCCCACAAATGCGACGGCTGCGGCATCTGCGTCTACGACTGCGGCGCCGACGTTTTCCGCTTCACCAACAAGAAGGACAAGGTCTTCCCCTTCGGCAACAAGTACTGCGTCAACTGTTTCCTGTGTGAGCTCGTCTGTCCGGAAGACGCCATCGAGGTGGTGCTGCGGCCCAAGAAGAAAAAGGCCGCCGCGGCCGCAAGTTCCTGAGCCGGCGCATGAGCGACTCCATCCGGACCACCGACTGCGACGTCCTCATCATCGGCGGCGGTTTGGCGGCGTGCATGGCGGCGCTGGAGGCGTCGAAGCGCAACATGGAGGTGGTGCTGGTGGACAAGGGGCGGCTCGGACGCAGCGGCTCGAGCCCCACTTCCGGCGGCGTCCCCCAGGCGGCCTTCGCCCACACAGACCCCCGCGACAGCAAGGACCAGCACTTCCGCGACACCATCCTTGGCGGCGATTACATCCCCAACCAGAAGATCGTCCGCGCCATCGTCGACGAGGTGACCGACCGGGTCATCGAGCTGGAGGAGATGGGGCTGCACTTCAAGAAAACCCCGGACGGCAAGCAGTTCTACCAGGAGAAGCGCCTGGGCAGCTCCTACGCGCGCAGTTGTCCGCCGGTGGGGGGCAGCGTGGGAATGCTGGGCTCGCTCCGCAAGGAGGTCTTCAACCGCGAGGTGCAGGTGCACCAGTGGACCATGGTCACGAAGCTCCTGCGCCGCAACGGCCGGGTCACCGGAGCCTTCGGCATCAACGTCCAGAAAGGCACCTACCAGGCGTACCGTGCCCGTGCCGTGGTGCTGGCCGCGGGCAGCGCCATCGGCATCCAGAAGTACACCAGCGCCAACTTCCTTACCACTGGAGACGCCTACGTGGCGGCCTTCGACATCGGCGCGCCCCTGGCCAACCTCGAGTTCCTGGAGTTCACGCTGATCCCGGCCCCCGGCGGCGAGGCCATCTCCATGGCCGGGCTGTCCCCCTTCACCAGCAAGGGCGGCCGCTTCTTCAACGCCCTGAACGAGCGCTTCCTGGAAAGGTACGATCCCGAGCGCCTGGAGGGCACTACCCGCGCCATCCTGGTGGGCGCCACCTACAAGGAGATGCTCGAAGGGCGCGGCCCGGTTTACCTCGATCCGTCCTACATCCCGGACGAGAAATGGGACGACGAGATCCAGTTCGAGTACACGCCCAAGCTCGGCAAGGCCGGCGTCAACGCCCGCTCCGACCGCTTCGAGTGGGTCCCGGCGCTGCATACCTTCCTGGGCGGCCTGGACATCAACGAGCGCTGCGAGGTGGTTGGAGTGGAGGGATTGTACGCCTCAGGCGAGTCCGCCACCGGCACCCACGGCTCCAACCGGCTCAGCGGCAACGCCATTGCCAGCGCCTTCGCGCTGGGAGCCCGGTCGGGCAAGTACGCCGCCATCTACGGCGCGGACGCCGAGATGGGCGAGTTGGACCCCGATGAGACGGCTGCCGAGATCGCGCGGATCGAATCCTTCAAGCGCGACGACGGCCTGGACCCCGCCGAGCTGCACGAGGAAATCAAGGACGTCGCCTGGGAGAGCACCGGCGTGGTGCGGAACGAGCGCGGCCTGACGGCTGGCATTGAGCGCTTCCGGGAAATCCGCAACGAAAAGGTCCCCCGGCTCAAGGCCGACGACCTCCGCGGCCTCATCAAGTCCCTCGAATGCTCGAACCTCTCCTGGGTCGGAGAGATGGTCACCGCCTGCGGCCTGGAGCGCAAGGAATCCCGCGGCCAGCACACCCGCGACGACTACCCCGAACGGGACGACCAGACCTGCCTGAACTGGATCTCGGTGGAGAAGGATGGCGATCGGGTGAAGCCCGTCGTAAAGCCGATCCCGTTCGAGGAGGGGGATCTGAAGCCCTGAAGCCATCACACACGAGCCACAGTGAGAACCTCATCACGTGTACGACTTCGAGTGGCACCCTGCCAAATCCGCCAGCAACTTGCGTAAACACGGGATTGATTTTAATCTCGCAGCCATGGTGTTTGAGGACCCGCTAGCATCAACCGTGCCCGACGAGGAGCACAGCGAGTCGGAGGATCGATGGGTGACTGTAGGTCGCCCTAGACGCGGCCCGTTGTTGGTTGTGTGTTACACTTTACGTCAAATCAACGACCACACAGCGGTGCGGATTATTTCGGCGTGGGAGGCCACACCCAAAGAACGACGCCAGTATGAGTCAGGCAAATGAGACGAGAGTACGACTTTTCCAAAGGTGAACGTGGCAAGTTCTACCGCCCGGCCGCGAAGCTAAATCTGCCACGGTCTAGCGAAAAGCCTGCTTGGGCCGGGGCCGAAGGACATCTTTGCGATTTCATAATTGCAGAAACAGAAAAGACGCTGCGGGCTTATCGGGAACAACCGAGTCTTGTCACCGAGCACGCCAACCACGAGCACGACACCGCCCACGGCGGTTATGCACATCGGCAGATCTTCGAACTGGTACAGAATAGTGCAGATGCGCTGGCCAACGCTCGGGACGGGACAGGCATCCTAATTCGCCTCACTGAGAGCTACCTGTACTGCGCGGATGATGGCGAAGCGATAGACGAGCCGGGCATCCAAGCATTGATGTTCTCGCACATGTCAAGCAAGCGGAACACAAGCGAGATCGGACGATTCGGCCTTGGTTTTAAGTCCGTGTTGGGAGTGACTGACGCCCCTGAGTTCTACAGTCGCCCAGGTTCTTTCCGGTTCGACAGGCAACACGCAGCCAAACGTATCTCCATGGTCGCACCGGTCGAACGCTGTCCAGTACTACGATTGCCAATACCGGTCGATGCACGCGAAGCGTCAGAGGAGGACGAAGACCTACGCGAACTGATGACTTGGGCGACAAACATTGTCCGCCTTCCTCTGAAATCGGGCACCAACCAAGACCTCGCCAAACAAGTTCAGAATTTCCCACCCGAGTTCCTGCTGTTCGTTGGGCATGTCCGTTTTCTAACCCTTGAACACGGCGAACAATCACGAGACTTCGTGCTCGAAAGAACCAATGGCGAGCTAAGACTGGATGCGGGCGACAGATCTTCGCGATGGAAATGCTTCAAAACCACGTACCAGTTGTCGCCTGAAGCCCTCGAAGACCGGCGCACACTTGACGACAGCGGTGACGTGCCGATCTGGTGGGCGGCGCCCTTGGACAGATTGAACGAACCAGGATACTACTGGCACTTCTTCCCAACTAAAACTGCAAGTCTTCTCGCCGGCATCCTCAATGCCCCCTGGAAGACGAATGAAGACCGGCAAAACCTGCTGCCAGGACCATACAACGACGAGTTGATTGATGCCGCAGCACGACTCGTAGCCGAGCACTTGCCGGAGCTCACCGCCGAACGAGACCCCGCGTTGCACCTAGACGCTCTGCCTCGACGACACGAAGCCGGCGACACGGAACAGAGTGACCGGCTCCGCAAGCGTATCTTTGATGAACTGGCAACCCGCCCCATCATCCCGGATCAAGACGGCCGCTTGTCCAGGACCTCGGATACCTCCTGTCCACCCAGAGAAGTGACCCAAGACCAAAGTGGTCAAGCTGCTTTGAAGATGTGGGAATCCTTCAGTTCGCGACCGAAGAACTGGCTTCATCACAGTGCACTGACTCGAACTCGTCTTCCCCGAATCGAGCCCTTGTTTCTTCGCGAGGTGTGGGGCTCAGACAAGTCATTCCGAGCGTCGATCGAGGCGTGGCTGGAAGCCCTAGTTAAGGGTCGCAAAGGAGATGAAGCAATTGTGGCGTCAAAGGTCGCCGTACAGACGGCCGTAGCGATACCCGAGGAACAGAGACGACGCGCGTCGCTTGGAGAAATACTGCTCACCGATCACGGTGAATGGTGTACGCCGAAAAGAGATCATGTATTCCTACCGTCACCCGACGTGGACCCGCCGGAGAATAACCTCATCGTTCACAGAGCGCTTGCGACCGATCCTGAAACCGTCGCAGCTTTGGAAAAGCTTGGCGTGGGACACATGTCTCCTGAGGTCCTCTTTCGTTCCCTCGCCAGACAATTGCTCGCCGGCTCAAGGGATCGCAATACAGGTTCGTGGGCGGACTTCTGGATACAGTCGCGTGAAATAGGAACAAGCAAAGCCCACCAAATCATCCATGAGGTATCTATCGCAAGGATGCATGGGGTCAGTGGGACATACTCTGGGCGGAACGCTGCGGTTCGTGTGCGCGTTCAAACAGGCGATTGGCGTCCTCTGCACTCAGTTCTACTTCCTGGTCCGATTGTCTCGTCAGAAGACACCGATAACGCGGGTGTTGCGGTAGACACTGGATTTCACAGTCAGGATTTGAATCTATTGAAGCAACTAGGAGCAACAGACGTACCCTGGGATACTCAAGAGTTGTCCGGTGAACCATTCTTTCGATCATTTCTGTCGCAAAGTCGTGCCGCCTTCAGAAGACGTCCCCTCCAAAGCGAACCACGACCGGAGTACCTTAACTTTGGTTCGACCGAAGGCAGCGGTCCGTTGGAGGTGTTGAAACTGCTGTCGGAGAGCGGGAAGGCAGACTACACTGACGCCCTGTTGGGCGCGGCGGGCACGTACAAGCCCTGGACGATGTACCACAGTACCCGGCGTGCGTCATACCCGGACTTGCCCGTCCGCAGTCCTGCCATCGCTTTCCTTAAAGAGTATGGCCGCATTCGTTGCGACGGTGAGATCATCTCGATTGATTCGGCATTCGGTACTCCTCCAACCAATCGTGCCGCGCTCCGAACTCTACTGTCACATCCCATGGCAGAGGAAATCAAGAAAGCCTTCGATATTTCGGAGCCTGTCATCGAACCCGTAGGCGAAGAAGACCCGGTTCCTTTGACAGATGTGTGGCCCGGTTTGGCCCCCTACCTCAAACCTGATCCAAACACACACTCTCTCATCCGTTGCCAAGAACTTGTTGCTGACGGTGCTAACTGCGAAGTCGAATGCGTGCGTATCGATTCTAACGTCTACCTAGCACACACCGGCCACGGCAGCCGTGACTTGCGACTGGTGGCACAAGAACTCGGTCTCCATCTGAGTGAACCGGAGCTCCAGGAAATACGGGACTACCTCCCACCTCGAGACGTCGAAGCACTACGTGCCGCCGTCCGCGAACTCAAAACAGACGCGGAGAGACTATTGCAGGCGGCTGGAAAGGACCTACTGCGTTCCGGCCTACCAGTATCGCTCCTAGCTGTACTTGAAGGCGGTGGTGGGCCTTTGACCGGCATTGAACTCGCGGAAGCAGCCATAGCCACCTATCACACGTCCGCTCTCAAGGAATTCCGGTCCGCCTTGACCCACTTAGCACCGCCAGCGTATTGGGCTGGGTCCCCGTACGCCGTCGCCTTTGTCACGTCGCTCGGTTTCTCTGAAGAGTGGGCCGGGCAACGGAATCCACGTCGTCCACCCTTTGTCGAAGTGGAAGGCCCGTACTCGCTTCCTCCGCTCCACGAGTACCAGAAACAGATCGTCGACAAGGTGCGCGAGATGTTATGCAACGGCCATTCTCAAGACACCCAGCGTCGGGGGATGATCAGTCTACCGACCGGTTCCGGGAAGACGCGCGTTGCGGTACAAGCCATCGTCGAGGCCTTTTGTCACGGCTTCAGTGGAGGCGTGCTCTGGGTGGCAGACCGTGACGAACTGTGCGAACAAGCTGTAGAAGCATGGCGACAAGTCTGGTCGAGTATTGGCTCAGAAGGGAAACGTCTGAGGGTTTCCAGGATGTGGGGCGGCCAAGACCAACCACTACCCACGAGCCACCTTCACGTCATTGTTGCAACGATACAGACGCTGAAGTCCAAGCTGTCGAACCAACCCGAAGAGTACAAGTTCCTAGCCGACTTCAACCTCGTCGTGTTCGACGAAGCCCATCGATCCATCGCGCCGACCTATACATCTGTCATGCAGGAGATCGGCCTGACACGTTGGCAGCGGGATGAGGAACCCTTCCTGCTTGGACTCACCGCAACACCGTACAGAGGTCACGACGAGGAAGAAACCGCTAGGCTAGTCCGTCGATACGGTGGTAATCGCCTCGACGCCGGAGCGTTCGCCAGCGACGAACCTGAGGACGTGATTGCCGAACTGCAGGCCATGCGGGTAATCGCGCACGCCGACCATAAAACCATCGATGGCGGAAACTTCTCACTCAACCAGGATGAGTTGAACAAGATGAAGGCCATGCCTTATCCCGCATGGCTACCTCCTAGCATGGAGAATCGGATCGCTGGGGATGCAGAGCGGACTAGACGTATTGTGGCGTCCTACGAAGATCTCGTCGGTTACCGTCGTCGTGAGAAGTGGCCCACCCTCATCTTTGCCACGTCGGTTGAACACGCCAAGACCGTGGCAGCACTTCTGAACTCAAAGGGCGTTAGGTCCAGAGCCGTGAGTGGCGGGACTGAGGCGTCGACTCGCCGAGACATCGTCGAACGATTTCGAGAGGGTGAGATTGATGTTCTTGTAAATTACGGTGTTTTCCGTGAAGGATTCGACGCACCCAGGACACGCGTAATCATCGTTGCACGTCCCGTATATAGCCCGAACCTCTACTTCCAGATGATCGGAAGGGGTTTACGGGGACCGAGAAACGGCGGCAATGACCGCTGCCTCATTGTCAACGTACGAGACAACATTTACAACTTTAGCAAGGCCCTCGCCTTTTCCGAGTTGGATTGGCTTTGGGGATAGACCGTCGCCCTTCCCATCATCGTCACTTTTGTAGAAGTGTTTTCAAGACCATCCGTCACGTTCTTCATTCTTCAACAAGCCTATCCGCCGTCACACGTGCGACAACACCGCCGCCCCGAACAGTTCCATAGCCGCCAGGATGTCCTTCTGGTCCAGCCCCGGCGTCCAGTCGAAACGCAGCAGAAGCAGGTCGGGCTTGAGGGATTCCTCGTAGGAGCGGATTTCCTCGATGCAGTCCTCGGGGGAGCCGAGGATGAAGCGGTGGCGGGCGAGGCGGTCGAAGTCCCAGGTGAGCTCGTCGGGGTTGGTCATGGCCTCGTCCTGGCCCCATTTGACGTAGACGTCGCGGTAGAGCTTGTCGAGGCAGGGGCGGGCCTTGGCGACGGCCTCTTCGCGGGTGGGGGCGACGAAGCACTCGCGGACCATGACCAAGGCGCCGGCGCCGGGCTTGCCGGTCTCGGTCCAGGCTTGGCGGAACAGTGCGGTCTGGTCTTTCAGTTCCTCGATGGCGGAGTGGGGTCCCACCAGCCAGCCGTCGCCGATGCGGGCGGCGCGCCGTACGCCCTTGTCGCCGTTGGCGGCGATCCAGACGGGCGGACGCGGCTTCTGTAGCGGGCGCGGGGCGATGGTGACGTCCTTCAGCTCGAACGCCTTGCCCGAGAACGAGACGTGTTCCTCGGTCCAGAGGCGCTGGACGATCTCGACTCCTTCCACGAAACGGTCGAAGCGTTGCTGTTTGGTAAGGTTGAAGGCGTCCAACTCCTGCTGCCGGTAGCCGAGGCCGAATGAGAAGACGGCGCGGCCCTCGTTCATGACGTCGATGGTGGACAGCTCCTTGGCGATGACCACGGGGTCGTGGAGGCCCAGCAGCGTGGTGGCGGTGCCGACGCTGGCCCGCCTGGCCTCGGCGCAGAGCCGTCCCAGGAGCGGCACCTGGTGGAGCCGCTGAAAGCCCGGGATGTTGTAGTGCTGGCCCATGGTGATGGCCTCGAAGCCGGCTTCGTCGGCTACCCGGGTCTGCTCCGCGAGGGTGGGAAGAAGGGTCTCGGGAGGCCTTTCGATGGAGACCTGGGGGTTGAGTTGAATGCCGAATTTCATGATGTGCTCCTGTGGTGTCTTGCTGAACCGTGGCAAGGGCGGGCGCCACCCGCCCCTACACGGACTTCAATCGTAGCGCCGGCGGGACTTGGCGCCGGCCGGGTTCGTACGCGGCGGGGTTCGGCGCCGGCGGGATTTCGCCTCCGGCACCTCATCGCAACGGCTTTCCGTTGAGGGCGCGCCAGACGCGCTCGGGCGTCAGCGGCAGCTCGCGGATGCGCACCCCGGTGAGTCGGGTTATGGCGTTGGCGACCGCCGGCGCCACCGCGACGATGCCGGACTCGCCCATGCCCTTGGCGCCCCATGGGCCCGGGCCGTCCTGGTTCTCCGTCAGTGCCACCTCGAAGCGGCGCGGCATGTCCGCGAATCCCGGCACCTTGTAGTCGATGAGGTTGGGGTTGAGGGGCTGGCCGCGGTCGTAGAGCAGGCTCTCGCACAGGGTGTGGCCCATGCCCATCATGGCCGCGCCCTCGTCCTGGGCCTCGGCCTGGAGCCGGTTGATGGCCTTGCCCACGTCGGCGACGCTGGCGTAGTGCGGGACGCGTACCTCGCCGGTCTCTTCGTCCACCTCCACGGCCGCGGCGCCCATGCCGGTTTCCCAGAACACCGGGAACTGATTGGGGATGCCGCCGCCGGCGCGCACGTAGCCCCTGCCGATGAACTCGCCGCCGGGCATGGCGAAGTACGCCCGCACCACCGCGCCGTAGTCCATGCGCTGCTCGCCGGCTTCGGCAAAGCCGTCCTCCAGGGTCACGTCGCCCGGGTCGCACCCCATGGCCTCCGCCGCCGCCGTCCGGATCTGCCCGGCAAGGTCCTCGGCCGCGAACTTGACGGCGGTCCCCATGACCGTGGTCGAGCGGCTGGCGCCGGTGGAGCGGTCGAACGGCGTCACGTCGGTGTTGGTGGCGCGCATGACGATGCGCTCCGGCGGCAGGCGAAGGCCCTCGGCCGCCATCTGGCTCAGGACGGTGCGGGCCCCCTGCCCCACTTCGGTGCTGCCGGCCATGAGCACCACGCTGCCGTCGCTCAGGAGGCGCAGGATGGCGGTGGACACGGGCATGGCCTCGGAGTCGGTGACGCCGACGGCGATGCCCAGGTTCTCTGCCGGGGCCCCTTGTTTCTCATCCCAGCCCACCATGGCTCCCACCGTGCGCAAGTCCATGTGCAGGTCCGCGTCCATGGGCTTGGCCCCCGGCTTGAGTAGCTCGTCGCGGCGCAGCAGGTTCTTGAAGCGGAATGCCAAGGGGTCGATCTCCAGGCCCCGGGCGATATCGTCCATGTGGGACTCCAGCGGGAAGATCGACTGGGGTCCGCCGATGGAGCGCATGGAGCCCGCGGGCGCGGTGTTGGTGTACACGGCGTAGACGTCGATGCGGTAATTTGGAATCCGGTAGGGGCCGTGGATGCGCGTGGCCACGCGCTTGGCCACCCGCGGGCCGTTGTCGGCGTAGGCGCCGGTGTCCAGGTGCAACTGCGCCTCCCGCGCCACCACGGTACCGTCCCGGCGGACCCCTGTCCTGACCCGGCAGCGGGCGGAGTGGCGCCGAATGGTGAGCATGGACTCGGAAACGCTCTGGGCCAGCCGCACCGGCCGGCCGCCGGCGGCGCGCGCCAGCGCCACCGCCAGGGGCTCGATCTTGAAGTAGGATTTGCCGCCGAAGGCGCCGCCGACGTAGGGCACCGTCACCCGCACGTTGGGCATCGACACCCGGAACATCTGGGCAATCTCCGCGCGGATCAGGAACGGGTGGGCCGAGGAGGTCCAAAGCGCGATCTCGTCTCCCTCGAACCGGGCCACCGCGGTGTGGGGCTCCAGGGAGCAATGGCAGATCATCGGGAACTCGAAGGTGTCCTCGAAGACTTCCTCGGCCTGCGCGAAACCGGCGGCCACGTCGCCGTCTTCGAGCCGCTCGTGGTGGCAGACGTTGCGCGGGGCTTCCTCCTCCACGGCCGTCATCTCGTGGTATTCCCCGACAAGGGCGTTGGTGTCGTGGAGCACCGGAGCGTCCGCGGCCAGGGCTTCGTCCATGGTGGCCGCCATCGGGAGTTCCCGGTAGCGCACGCGCACCAACGACAACGCCTCGTCCGCGACGTCGCCGGTTTCCGCCGCCACCGCCACCACCGGTTCGCCCACGTAGCGCACCCGGTCGGTGGCGATGAGCGGCCGGTCCCGCAGGCAGTGGCCGTAGTAGGGATCGATGTCCTTGACGGACTCGCGGGTGAGGAGGCCGTGGACGCCCGGAAGCGCCCCGGCTTCGCGCGCGTCGATGCTCTCGATCAGGGCGTGTGGGAACGGGCTGCGGAGGACCCTGCCCTCCAGCAGCCCGGGGAAATCAAGGTCGGCCGTGAACCGGGCCTTGCCGGTGACCTTCTCCACTCCTTCGGTGCGGCGGATAGAGCGGCCGACGGTGGTGAATTGCGGCATGGTCGCCGTGGCGGCCCTCACCCCGGCCCTCTCCCGGAGGGAGAGGGGGTCGGACCGCAAATCCGAAAGGGGCCTAACGGGTCCTCACTTCTTGTAGTACCGGCACTCGAAGGTGATGCAGCCGTTGGGGCTCTTGTAGGGTCCGTGCACCATGCCCGGCGGGCGGCAGCCGTACATGCCCTTGGTGAACTCCTGGTTCAGGCGGGTGTCGATGAGGCTGCCCTCAAGGATGATGACCTCTTCCCAGAAGTCATGCACAACGGTCTCGGTGGTTTCCACGCCCGCCGGGAAATTGACCATGCGGGCATAGTCTCCCGTGTCCGGGTCCTCGCTCAGGATCTTCTCCATGATCCCCTCGGCGGTGGCTCCGGAGCCCGCGCCCACGGGACGCCAGTCTATGGTATCGGTAGCGAAAAACTCTCTCTCTTCCTTCGGCATCTCTCTCCTCCTCGGTAGTGTGCGGGCGGGTTTGAAACCCGCCTATCTGCACTTATCGGTCGACCGCATCCGATGCTCATGCATGCGCTGCCGTCGCCAGTTATACCTTATAATGTAGATATTTCGCTTCATTAGGCGATATCCGCGAACGCCAGACGACGCTCGCCACACGCTCCGGTGCGCTCCGCTTCCTTCTCTTGTGTTGACTTTGGGGTTGATTGTCAGGCATGATGCCCCAATGGAAAATCAAAATCGACAGAATCGACAAGTCTCCGCAAAACTCACCGCCAGGGTCAAGCTCACTCTCACCAAGCGCACCGTAGACGCTCTTGAGCCCGAAGACAAGCCCTTCATTGCCTGGGACGACAGGCTCACCGGCTTCGGCCTGCGCGTGCATCCCTCGGGGGCAAAGGCCTACCTCGTAAACTACCGCGCCGGCGACGGCGGGCGCAAGGCGCCCAACAAGCGCGTGGTGGTGGGCCGCGCCGGGCGGGTCACTCCGGACCAGGCAAGGCGGCGGGCGCAGGATCTCCTGGGGCGGGTGGCCGCGGGCGAGGACCCGGCGGGAGAGCGGGCGGAGGCGCGTGGGCTGCCGAGGCTCGGAGAGGCGTGCGAGGACTACATCAGGTCCGGCCACGGGTGGGCGGCGAGCACCGAGCGGGGGTACCGGCGGTATGCGGCATTGTATCTGGGCGACTGGCTCTCCCGCCCCCTCGATTCCATCACCCGCCGGGACGTGGAGGGCCGGTTCCGGCTCTTGACGGAGCGCCACGGGGAGATGCCGGCCAACCAGTGCCTGTCGTTCCTGCGCTCGGTGTACCGCAGGCCGTGCGTGGACCACGAGGGGCTGCACAACCCCGTGGAGCAGTGGCTTGCGGCCGGGGGACGGTACCACCGGAAGAAGAGGAAACGGATCTCGTCGTCGGCCGAGGTGCTGCCGTGCTGGCGGAAGGGGATGGAGGCGGCGGTGGGAAACCCGCTGCACCTGGACGCGTTCCTGTTCGGGCTGTACACGGGGATGAGGCGGGGAGAGATCCTGGCGCTCCGGTGGGATGACGTGGACCTGGGGAAGGGGCTGTTCCGGGTGGAGGAGACCAAGACGGGGGTTCCGCTGGAGTTGCCGGTGACGCGGCAATTGGGGGAGATCCTGGCACGTAGGCGGGCCGGGAGCGACGCTCTGCCCGAAGAGGTTCGCGGTTGGGTGTTCCCGTCGGAGTCGAGCGGGTCGGGGCACGTGGAGGAGCTTCAGGCGCACTACGAGGCCATCGGGCGGGAGGGCGGCGCCAAATTCTGGTTCCACGGGTTGCGGAACGCCTTCATCACGGTGGCGGAGCGGGAGCTGATGCTCCCGCGGTCGCTGACCAAACGGCTGGTGAACCATGCGCGGCCCAATGATGTGACCGAGGGATACGCCGCGGACTGGACGGTGGAGCAACTTCGAGAGCCCGCGCAGCGGATCGCCGACCGCATCGAACACCTGATGAAAGGTTGAGCTCCATGGTGATCTCACCATGGAGTCGGGTAGCGCCGGCCGGCCTCGACCGGCAGTTGAGCGAGCAGGCGTCCGGCCCGCGTGGGTGGACCTGGACATGAGTGGAATGATGCAGGCCCGGGACGCCGACCTTCTCAATCAACTCGACACGAAGGAGTGGAACACCTTTTCTAGATCGGGGCGTCGTCCGATTTTGCCGATCAATTCGCCCTTAACGCATCGGACATTCTTCTCACCCGATTTCAGCATGCCCTCACGTGCAATCTCACACGCTGGGCGAGTCGTGAAAACTTTGATCAGTTGACTCGCCACATCAATGCCCCCAGCGCAGATGGAACAAAAGATCAAAGCCCATACCGGCATGTTTCCCTCCTTTAGCTGTCGCAGTTGTACTTCCCCTCCGCATCGGTCGAGAAGTTCCCGATGTGGGTCAAGGGGATAGCTCGCACATATACTTGCCCTTCGCATCAAGCATCACGGGCACGGGCTCCCAAAGGACTCCATCCTTACGTCCGAAGCTGCACGCCGCGACGTGGAACTCATGGGACCCGTCAACGACCCTAACGAGCTGGGAGCTTCCGGGCTCCACAATGTGCCGGCCGGTGAAGTAAGGATGGAAGGATTTGCGCGACCCGCACCCGCCTGGGGCTCTACACAAATACAACTTGATAGGGCGATCACAGGCATTGACGAACTCCTGTATCGTGCCAGCGTTCATCAACTTCCCCATCTTCACGCAGTGAGACATGTCTTGCGGCTTGTTGTCTTGGGCGTGGAGCACCGAGGCCGTGAGCAGCACGGCCGCACACAGGGTGAATCGGGTCATGGGGTCCTCCTTTCGTGGTCGTACAGGCCCGCCACACAGGGAGAGGCGGGGGCAGCCAGGGAGGGCTGCGCCGCGTGACGGGCCTGATACTCTATCAGTTCGTCAGAACCCTCGCTCCACTCGTAATTCCCTATTGCATTTGGGGCATTTCTTAACCTGGATGGGCGCCTCCTGCATCCCGTACCAAAATGGTTCTCCGTGGCTCCTACATTCCGGGCATTCCTTGTCGAGACAGGAGGGGCAGAGATACCGCCCCTCATCATCGGACCCAAAGGACAGGACAAGAGACTCCGGCACTCCATCGGAACAAGAAGATCCCTCGCTCTCCATCACATCGCGCGCGCATCCCTGACAGATTGTTTCGGGCATAGCTAACACCTCTTCTTGATAGGCTTGGGCATCGCCCGTGTGTGGGACTTGACGCGAACCTTCTTCGGTCACGCCACCTGCTTGCGCTCGGGTCGGCAGATCGTCTTGGGCAATAGGGTGCCCTCCTTTCTAGCGGAGGGCTTGTGAAAGCACACCTAGTGCGCTACAGAGAAGGTGGTTCTTTCGCGAGAAGCCACCCGCCTCGTCGGATTCGTCAAGTCCTCTACCGGGATTTGACGGGCACGAAAGCCCACGTTGCAGCGTGGGCTTTCGTGCGTCAGAGGGGATGGTAGCTGGACCTGACAGCCCCGTCAAGGTCACTCGGCCAGGGGCTCGGTCGATAAAGGCACACAGATGACACCTGGTTGTGGTAAGAGCGTATCCGATCGTGAAGATGACTTGGAGTGCGCATAAGGAGAAGTTCCTCACCCCGGACGAGATGGAGGTGCTCCGCCACATCGGTGGCCAAGTGCTCGGGCCACGTCACACCCTCACGCTGATGCCCGACGGCAAGATCACCGAGGTGATGGGCCGGCTGGCCGAAAAGGGATTGGCCGAGTCCACGGGGTTCGTCCAGCGCATCGGCGGGAACGAACTGCTCCGGGTGCGCCTGACCGGAAGGGGCTGGGTGAGATTCAAGGGCTTGCGCGGCGAGGACCGATGAAGGGATTCAGGGTGTTGAGCCGGGAACGGGAGGGCGGCGCTGTCCGGGGCTTTGCCCGACAGGGCGGCGCCCTCTACCGCTTCGAGCTTCTGGCCGACGACACGCTTGCTCTGTGGAGGGTTCGGGCCGGCGCGGTCTTGACCGGACCTGCCAGAGCGCCCGGGACCGCGGCCATGTTGCGAAAGGCGTTGCAGGGACCCTGCGAAGAGGCCCTGGAGCCCCGGCCGGGGCCGCGGTAGCCCGGGTTGCGAAGGAGCGGCGGGTACACTGTGCGAAAGGCGTTCTTCCGGCCTGTTGAACGGGATTCTCAACAAGCCGCGACCGAAGCCGGTCAAGGTCAAGACCCGCATGCGGTCGGAGCCCAAGCCGATCAAGAAGAGGTTCCAGTGTGCAGGCCCGTCGCGCAGCGCAGCCCTTCGGCTGCTCACTCGTTCTCCCTGTGCGGCGGGCCTGCCTGACCGAGGCAGGACGTTCCCGTGTTGAAGCATCACGCCGGGATACCTGGAGAAAGGATGGGAGAAGTGACCGCCGCAGAATTGCCCCCCTGGCGATGCCCAACGCCGCTTCCGCCGCCGGGCGGAGGGCCAGGTCCGGGAACCGGTGCGAGGCGCGTGCTCCGGGGCAGGACCGGCTCGGGCCATGCACTGCGCGGCCTGCTGCTTTGCGTTCTGGCGGCGGCGGGGAAGGCGTTCAAGCGCAACCTTTCAGACTTGCGGTTTGGCGGCACCGGGAGTTTCTCATCCTTGTGCTTCGAAAAGAAATGTCCGACCGGCCTCCATGGCACACCCCCCAACCTCGATGTGTTCATGGACGGCGGGGACGGCGTTGTGGCAGTTGAATCAAAATGCACCGAATATCTGTGGCCGTATACCGCACGGTTCTCAATGTTCTACCGGACGAGCATCCGCGATGCGCGTCGCTGGAGCACGTCCGAGCCTTCTTGGTTATGATCGTATATCAGACCCTTTCATGACCCCCATATCTCTCGAACGCTACACCGCGTTCATGTTGCGCTACCGATGGCCGGTCCTCGCGTCGACTGTGGTGGTCGTGGTAGTTCTGACAGTCGGCACGCATTTCATCACCGTCTCCAACGACTGGCGCGACAACTTCGACAGGAACGATCCTCAACTCGGTGCATTCGACGCCTTGGAGGACACCTATACGGCGACCCATGCGGCGGTGATCGCTGTCGCGCCCCAAGGGGGATGGGTGTTCACCCGCGAGGCGCTGGGTGCCGTCGAGGAGTTGACCGAGGCCGCGTGGCGCGTGCCCTGGTCCGCGCGGGTCGATTCCCTCACCAATTACAACCACAGCGAGGCGGTCGGGGACGACTTGAAGGTCGAGCAGCTTGTTGACGGCGCTGGCTCGCTCAGCGACGACGACCTCGCGCGGATCAAGAGGATTGCGTTGAGCGAAATCAGCGTCGCGGGCCGTCTCGTCTCCCGCGACGGACGCGTTGCCGGACTGGTCATCAGTTTCGCACTGCCCGATGACTCGGACGCCGCCATGGCCGAGATTTCCGACTCTCTCCGCGGCCTCCTGGACGATGCTCGCGCCGACCACCCGGACATCGCCTATCACCTGACCGGCGATGTCCTGCTGACCGGCGTCATGACCAAGGCGCTCGACGACAACATGCGGATTCTCGCGCCGACCGCGTTCCTCGTCATCGTGTCCGTCGCCGCCGTCCTTCTGCGCTCCCTGCTCGGCACGCTGGCCCTCATGGCCGTGCTCGGCTTCGTCATCGGCTCGACCATGGGCATGATCGGCTGGACCGGCGCGGTGCTCAACGCCGCCAACTCCAGCGTTCCCATCATCATCATGACGCTCGCCATCGCGCACTCGGTCCACATCATCTCGACGGTCACGTCCGGCATGGGACGAGGCCTGGACAGGAAAGCAGCGGTCGTCGAATCGCTGCGTGACAACACCTGGCCGGTGTTCCTCACGACGGCCACGACGGTGATCGGATTCCTCAGCTTGAACTTCTCCGACTCTCCGCCTTTCCGGGTCCTGGGCAATCTCGTGGCGTTCGGAATGCTGTCCGCCTACGTGTATTCCATGACGCTCTTGCCGGCGCTGCTGCTGGTCCTGCCGTTGCGCGCGCGTCCCGCAGGCGCCGCGGATTCCACTTTTTTCGACCGCCTGGGCGCCTTCGTTGTCACGCGCCGCACGCTCCTGCTGGGGTCCATGGCCGCCGTGGCGGTCGCCTTGATGACCGGAGTGCCCCGCATCGAGCTGACCGACAACTGGTTGAAGTATCTGGACGAGCGTTACGAGTTCCGGCGTGACACGGACTTCGTCATCGAGAACCTGACCGGCGTGGAAAACCTGGAATACTCCCTGAGCGCTGGGTACGAGGGCGGCATCTCCGATCCCGGCTATCTGCGCAAGGTGGACGCTTTCGCCGAATGGTACCGCGCCCAGCCGGAAGTGGCACACGTCCAGGCGTTCACGGACATCATGAAGCGCCTCAACAGGAACATGCACGGCGACGACCCGGCCTTCTACCGGTTGCCCGAAGACCCGGAGCTTGCCGCGCAGTACCTGCTGCTCTACGAGCTTTCGGTCCCCTTCGGCAGCGACCTCAACAACCGCATCGACGTCGGCAAATCCGCCACGCGCATGACCGTCACGATGCACCGCCTGAGTTCCGAGCAGCAGCGCAGGCTCGACGCGCGCGGGCAGGATTGGCTCCGCGCCAACGCGCCCGACCTCGCGACCGGGGCATCGGGGATCAGCCTCGTCTTCGCCTACCTCGCGATACGGAACATCAAGAGCATGTTGTGGGGCACGGTCAGCGCCGTGGCCCTCATTTCGCTGCTCCTGATCGGGATTTTCGGGAGCGTGCGCCTCGGGCTCGTCAGCTTCGTGCCCAACTTCATCCCTTCGGCCATGGCCTTCGGCGTCTGGGGCTATCTCTACGGCGAGGTGGGAAACGCCGGATCCCTTGTGACCGCGATCTCCTTCGGCATTGTCGTCGACGACACGATTCACCTCATGAGCAGGTATCTGAAAGCGCGCCGCGAGGGCCTTCCCGCTTCCGAGGCGGTGCGCACCGCTTTTCGCGCAGTAGGTCGTGCGCTCTTCACCACGACGATGATCCTGGGGCTGGGCTTCCTGGTGTTCGCCACGTCGGGATTCGTGATCAGCTGGATGCTCGGGCTTCTACTTGCGCTCACTATCGGCTTCGCGTTGCTCGCCGATTTCCTGCTCCTCCCACCCCTACTGATAGCCATCGACCGGAATACCTGACCCCGGTGTTGCAATTGCAGCTTCCGGGATCGAACTTCAACACCAGAGACATCCGAGGATCTTCTGGGCGCCCGCGCGTACCATCGCCCCGCTCGGCTTGTCCTGCACACGGGTCTCGATCACGTTCCGTTCCACCCATACAAGTGCGCGTGTTACGGCTCTGTCGTGCGCGGCACGATCCTTTCGTCGCCTCCCACCAGCGCCATGAGCGAGACCGACTTCGGCGCCGACAGCGTCACGTCCCGCCCCGGCCGGTGGGGGATCTCACCGTCCTTGTCCTTCTTTCCCAAATGGGAACCGTCCGGCACCTTGCCCTCGAGCAATGCCTTGAAGGTCTCGGGATCGACCGGACCCGATAGCCCCAGTGTCCCGGCTCCCTTTACCCGCCCAGGCGCTCGCTTCCTTGTGGGCGGCATCGTCTTTGGCACAATAGCCGTCCTTCTCATGTGCGCCGTGCAAGGCGCCATCCCTTAGCGGGTTGCGAGACCCGCCCGGCAACTGTCGCTCCTGCGCATCAGCGCGAGCCTGGACATGGCCGGGCGCCGCGGGTGCTGGACCGGGCCGAGGTGCGCCAGTTCTTCCGGATCATCGACTCGCAAGCCGACCACATGGACGGCCTCATAAGCGACCTTCTGGATGCCGGGCGCATCGAGGCGGGGACGCTCTCGGTGGATCCCGAACCCACGGAGGTGGCCGCCCTGGTGGACGGGGCCCGGAACACGTTTTTGAGCGGCGGCGGCAGGCACGCGGTGCGGATAGACCTTCCGCCCGGCCTGCCCCGGGTGATGGCGGATCGGGGGCGCATCGTGCAGGTGCTGAACAACCTGTTCTCGAACGCCGCCCGGCACTCTCCGGAGTCCTCTCCCATCCTTGTGGACGCGGCGCCCGACGGGGCTCACGTGTCGGTGTCGGTGTCGGTGTCGGACGAGGGGCGGGGGGTGGCGCCGGAGCGGCTGCCGCAGCTTTTCCGGAAGTACGCCGACACAGGCGCAACGGAGTCCGGGACCGCGGGGACCGGACTGGGGCTGGCCATCTGCAAGGGCCTGGTCGAGGCCCACGGAGGCCGGATCAGTGCCCAGAGCGGGGGCGAGGGCCGGGGGACCCGGATCACGTTCACGCTGCCGGCCACCGAAGAGACCGCGGCGCCGGTTCCCGGCAGGGACCCGGCTCCTTCCGGGAGAGGCCGGGAGGCGGCGCCCGTGCTGGTGGTGGACGACGACCCGCAGACGCTCCGCTACGTACGGGACGCCCTTTCGGAGGCGGACTACCCGGCGGTCGTGACCGCCGACCCCGGGGAGATCCCCGGCCTCATCACGACGAAGAGGCCCGGCTGGTGCTGCTGGACCTGCGGCTGCCGGGGGTCGACGGGATCGAGTTCATGGAGAGCGTCCCGGAGCTCGCCGATCTTCCGGTCATCTTCATCTCCGCCTACGGCCGCGACGAGACCGTGGCCAGGGCATTGGACGCCGGCGCCGCGTGACCGTGGCCGGCCGCCCGGTGCCGCTGACCGCCACCGGGTACGAGGTGCTGCGGCTGCTCGCTGGGCGCCGGCCGCGTCGTCATCCGCGAGTCCCTGCTGCGGCAAGGGGGGGGACGGCAGCCGGCCGGGTCGGACCCGGTGCGGAGCTTCGTGAAGAAGCTCCGCCGCAAGCTCGGCGACGACGACGCCCGCCCCTCCTACATCCTCAACGAGCGCGGCGTCGGCTACCGCATGCCCGAACCCTCCGCGCCCCCGCCCGAACCCTCCGACCCGTAGTCCGCCGGACCCGGGACGTCCGGCGGCGCCGGAATCGGTGTTTGAGGTAGGTTTTTGTCGCTTCGGGCACGAAAATAACACTGATCCGGCGGATAAAGGCTCACCGATGACATCCGGGGTGTGGTAAGAACGTATCCGATCGTCAAGATGATCTGGAGTACACACAGCAAGGAAAAAAACTCCCTCACCCCGGACGAGATGGAGGTGCTCCGCCACATCGGTGGCCAAGTGCTCGGGCCACGTCACACCCTCACGCTGATGCCCGACGGCAAGATCACCGAGGTGATGGGCCGGCTGGCCGAGAAGGGATTGGCCGAGTCCACGGGGTTCGTCCAGCGCATCGGCGGGAACGAACTGCTCCGGGTGCGCCTGACCGGAAGGGGCTGGGTGAGGTTCAAGGGCTTGCGCGGCGAGGACCGATGAAGGGATTCAGGGTGTTGAGCCGGGAACGGGAGGGCGGCGCTGTCCGGGGCTTTGCCCGACAGGGCGGCGCCCTCTACCGCTTCGAGCTTCTGGCCGACGACACGCTTGCTCTGTGGAGGGTTCGGGCCGGCGCGGTCTTGACCGGACCTGCCAGAGCGCCCGGGACCGCGGCCATGTTGCGGAGGGCATTGCAGGGACCCTGCGAAGAGAGCCTGGAGCCCCGGCCGGGGCCGCGGTAGCCCGGGTTGCGAAGGAGCGGCAGGTGACGAAGGCGGGTGGGAAGTCAAGGGCAAGGGAAGCGAAAAGATCAGGGCGGTTCGGCATGACACGGTTCGGTCCGCGCGGTTGCGGCCGTGCTTCTTCCTGCATCATGCGGCGGTAGCGGCGGATGTCTCCGGTTATGGCGGCTGGCTCGATTACAGCTTCTCGACGTTGGTCATGGCCGGAGGAACAGCGGAGAACTTCGTGGCGCCGAACCGGCTGGGGCCACGTCACTCGGAAACGACACCCGGCGCCCAACTCACCGGCAACGCGGCCTCGGCCGGAATCATGGTGGTCGGACCGACATCAACGGCGCGCCCCGGGCCGTCCAGGGAGACGGTCTCGGCTTCGCCGCTGTGCGGGATGGCTTCGGACGGACCGGGGCGCGCGCGGGGGTCCGCATGGACCTCCGGTTCTGAGGGCCGCGCGGGTAACAACGCGGCGCCTTCGTCTGCGCCTTGCGCGGAGTACGGGATCGATGGACGTCGAGGGTGCGGCGCGCGCCGGGCCGCGGAGGACAGAGGGGGGATCATGTCACGCAGTCCAGCGTTGGTTTGTTCCGTCGCTTTCGCCCTGTTGCCCGTCCTCGGCGGTTGCGCGGGTGGAGGCGGTGGTCCGGTGGCGGTGCCGAAGCCGCCGCCCGCGTGCATCCCGACCCACGGGGGCGATTGCGTTGCGCGGGCTGTGTTCAAGCAAAGGGCGGAGGCGCTCGTCGACGGCTACGAACGGGAGGACGGCTTCAGGAACCAGTGGGGCCTGAAGAAGATCGGTGCGGCCCGGGCCTACGCCAACATCGAGGTGCTGAAAGGCGCCGGCGTCGAGCCCGGCGCCGGAGTGACCCTGGGGTTCCTCGACACCGGCATCGACCGGGACCACCCGGCGTTCGCCGGAAAGACGGTAACCGAACAGTTCCTGCCGGGGGCGGCGGACGAGACGGGCGGCGACGAGGTGTCCCACGGAACGGCGGTGGCGAGCGTGGCCGCGGCCGGGAAAGCCGCCTCGTCCGACGCCGCGCCGGGGGTGGCGCGGGGCGCGGACATCGCCATGTTCGCCATCCCCTTCCCCGCGGCCCGCGACGGCTACGTCCCGGTGTCCCTGGCCGAGCTGGACGGCTACGACGATGAGATGGCGTCGTATCTGGACACGATTCTGGGCTGGCGGGACGGCGCCCGGAAGGTGGACGTCCTGAACCTGAGCTTCGGCGCCAACGGCATCATCGACAACTACACCGAGCAGCAGCTCCGCCGGAACTTCGACAGCGCCATCGCCGCCATGGCGCAGGCGGGCGCCGGCGAGAAGACCATCCTGGTGTGGGCGGCGGGCAACGCCCACGGCCAGGGAGCCGCCGTCTGCGAGCCGCCGACCCCCGATTGCGTCGGCGACGGGATCGACGCGGTCTCGGTCGAGGTCTTTCCGGGCCTTGCCGCGCGCATCGCCGAGCTTCGGGGCCACACCGTCGCCACGGTGGCGTTGAGGGAGAGCGACGGGCGGATCGCCTCCTTCTCGAACCGCTGCGGCATCGCCGCCGCCTACTGCATCGCCGCTCCCGGGGAAGACATGGCGTTCGCGTATTTCGGACCCGATCCCGATACGGGCGAGGCGGTTCACACTTACGCCGCCGACGGAAGCGGGACATCCCTGGCGGCGCCCATGGTAGCGGGCGGGCTGGCGCTGATGAAGCAGCTTTTCCGCAGCCAGTTGTCCAACACCGAGCTGGTGACGCGGCTGTTCGCAACGGCCGACAAGAGCGGCGTCTATGCCGACTCGGCCGTCTACGGCCAGGGCGCCATGGATCTCGGCGCCGCGACCTCTCCGGTGGGCGCCCTGGAGGTTCCGGGCGCGAACGCAGCACGGGGCGGCTTCCGCCTTGGGGCCTTGCGTTTCCGGCCCGGGCCGGCTTTGGGAGACGGGATGGCGCGGTCGCTGGCGCGGCGCGAGATCATGGCGCTGGACGAGCTGGGAGCGCCCTTCTGGCGCCGTTTGGGGAACTTCGCGGCGGCGACCAAGGGGCCGGCGGTGGCTGCGCGGCTGCGCGGCTTCCTGACCACCGAGCCCACGGGTGCTCCGGGCAAGGCCGTATCCGCGCGCGAAACGCCTCTCCTGAGCTTCCGCACCACGCGTCTTGACGCCCCGGCGGAGATCCGGGGCAGCCATCTCGCCCTGGCGGAGGGCGGGGTGAAGGCCACGCTGGCCGGGCGGAACGGCCTGTCCGCCGCCGGTTTCGCCACCGACGGGCTGACGGGAACAAGTTCCGCCGCCGGCGCCAGCCTGGGCTGGCGGCGGGCCGGGTGGCCCCTGGGTCTTCGGGTCGGGTGGATCGGCGAGCGGAAGACCCTCCTCGGGAGCGTCGGCGGAGCCGCGTTCGGCGCCCTGGCCGCCGACACCGCCTTCCTGGGCGTGGACGCGGATGCGGACTTGGGCGGATGGCGCATCGGCGCCAACGCGGAGTTCGGTCTGGTGGCTCCGGCGACGCGGGGTGGGTTGGTCACGCGGGTATCCTCCCTGGCCACGAGCGCGTTGGCGCTTCACGCCGCGAGGGCGTTGGCCGGTTCGGGCACGCTGCGCCTTTCCGTGTCCCAGCCGTTGCGGGTGGAGCGCGGCCGGGCATCGTTGAGCTTGCCCGTGGGCCGGACCCGGCAGGGCGCGGTGCTCCACAATGCGGTGCGGGCCGACCTGCCGCCTAGCGGCCGTCAGCTGGACTTCGCCGGACAATGGCGCGGGCCGCTGGCCGGGGGCGAGATTCGCCTGGGCGCCGTCCTGAGCCTCCGGCCCGACCATCGCCGGGCCGCGGACCCGGAGTGGATGTTCCTCGGCGGCTGGCGCCGGGAGTTCTGATCTGGGCCGGCGCAAGTTCCCCGGGCAGTTCGGGGCGGCCGCCCCCGGGCCGCACCTTCGCACTGCGGGAGGAGAGCAATGAAGCGGTTCATCTCGAGTCTGGGCCTGATGCTCCTGCTTTCCGGTTGTGGCGGCGGCGGCTCCGGCATGGTCGGAGGCGTTCCTCCTCCCGCCGATCCCGATCCGCCCTCGGCCGACCGGGTTCCGCCGCCCGCGGCCCGGCCCGCGGCCCTTCAGGCGCTGGCCGACCCCTACGAGAGCGACGCCGAATACGGCAACGCGTGGGGCCTTCGCCAGATCGACGCGGCGACGGCCTACGCCAGGATCGCCCGGCGCGACGGCGCCGGGACGGCGCCGGGCGCCGGCGCACGTGTCGCGGTGATCGACGACGGGATCGACATCGACCACTGGGAGTTCGAACCGCGGCGGATCGGCATGACCGACCCCAGCGGTGCGGTTGCCGATCCCTCTCCCGGCAATCCCCCTCCCACCGATCCCGATCCGCCCTCGGCCGTCGGGCGTCACGGTACGGCGGTGGCGAGCGTCATCGTCGCGAGGCGCGACGGGCCGGTCCCGTCCGAACACGCGCGGCACGACTTCCATGGCGTCGCCTGGGGCGTCGACCACCTCCACATGACGTTGGTCGGCCTCGGCAGCCGGGACCCGGACCAAAACTACGTCGGAACCGATCCCGCGGAGGTGGACTATGAGGTCGGCTGGCTCGCGGCGCAGGTCTCGGAGTTGCCCTCCGGCGATTTCGTCAACATGAGCTTCGGCATCTCGGGGCTCACGGAGAACTACCTCAACGAGAGCTTCGGGCCGTCCTATGCGCCGGCGGTCCGGTCCCTCGCGCAGCCGGACGCGGCGGGTGGCAGGAAGATACTCGTGCTCGCGGCGGGCAATGACCACGGTCACCGTTGCGAGGCCCCGGAGCCGAACTGCGTGCAGGGCGGGATCGATGCGTCCTCGCCCGGCCTCTTTGCCGGGCTGCCGGCGCGTGAGGCGTCGCTGCGCGGCCACGTGGTGGCGGTGGTGGCGACGGACCGCGAGGGGGGCATCGCGGTGTTTTCCAACCGCTGCGGGATTGCCGCGAAATGGTGCATCGCCGCGCCGGGCGACATGGTGCCGGTGGCCGCGACCCGCACGGACCCGGATACGGGCCGGACGACGCGCGGCTACGCCGAAGTGTCCGGGACCTCCCTCGCCGCGCCGTACGTGACCGGGGGCCTGGCGGTGCTGAAGCACTGGTTCCGGAGCCAGATGACGAACGAGGCGCTGCTGGCGCGGCTCTACGCGACGGCGCGGGTTACGCCGGATGCGGTCGCGGCGGGGGGCTCGTGCCCCGCGCATCTCGATCTGGACGGCGACCGGAGCACCTGCGAGCTCTCGTCGGTGTTCGGCCGCGGGGTCATGGACCTGGGCGCCGCGACCGCGCCGGTGGGCACGGTTTCCATAGCGCTGGGCGGCCGGGTGGCGGACCGCGGGGTGCGGGCGGTGGCGAGCGGGATCGTTTCGGGCCGCGCCATGGGAGACGCGCTCGGGCGCGCCCTCGCGGGGCGCAGGATCGCCGTGTTCGACGCCCTGGGCGCACCCTTCTGGACCGACGCCGCCGGCTTTGCGGCGGTCGCGGCGCGGCCCGGCGCGACGGCGCGGCTGTCGGGCTGGCTTGCGGGCAAGGACGGCGCGCACGGCCGCGAATGGGCGGCGCCCGCCGGCCCGGCGGAGAATGAACTGGAGCTGAGCCTGGGTGGCCCGGAGAGCCCGCACCTGGACCTTGCCTCCCGGCCGGTCGCGGCCCGGGCCCGTCTTGGGAACACGGTGCTGTCGGCATTCTCCTCGACCGTCTACGACCGCACTGCCGGCGCGTATGCCCTGGACGCCGGCACGCACGGCGTGGCCTTTTCGTGGAGCCCGGCGAGCGGGCGGACAGGCCTTCGCGCGGGTTTCGTCCGTGAGACGGCCACGCTGTTCGGCGCGGTCGCGGAGGGGGGCTTCGGCAGGCTTTCCTCGGGCCTGTCCTTCGTCGGCGCGTCGGGGGGCTTCGAGGCCGGCGGCTGGCGGATCGGCATTGCTGGCGAGATCGGGCGGGCGACGCCCCATGCGGTGGGCGGGATGCTGGCGGACGCCGGTGCGGGCGCCTTCAGCACGGGGTTCTCGGCACAGGCCGCCCGCCCGCTGGCGGGCGGGACGTTGCGGTTCCTGCTGCTGCAGCCGTTGCGGGTCGAGAGCGGACGCCTGGAACTGTCGCTTCCCATGGGCCGGACGCCGGAAGGCAGGGTGGCGCGCCGGCGGGTTCCCGTGGGCCTGGAACCATCGGGGCGCCAGATCGATTTCGGCCTGGACTGGACCGCGGCGGTCGCGCCCGGCTCGGTGCTGCGGATCGGGGCACGGCTGATCCGCGATCCGGGCCACGTCGCCGGCCGGAGCCTCGAGGCGGCGGCATTCGCCGGCCTGCGCGTCCGGATGTAGCGGCATGGCCGCCCGCGTTGCAGAGAGCTTTGAACTGTCCATCCCATGGGAGTAGCTCCATGGATTACCTTGCCGGTCTGGAGTCAGGATTGGCGCCTGGCCGGCCGAAACGTTGTCCGGAGCGCTTGAACGGATGGCAAGCCGAGGGAAGAACCTGAGCCGGTCTCTTCACCGCAAGTCGAGGAGGACTTTGGACATGCATACCCGGTGGCCAGATATTTCTTCGTTCGCTGCGATGGTGGTGTTGGCGTTGGCGCTTTCCGGATGCATCGGTGGCGGCAAGGTCTCCATCGATGGAAGCGCCAACGATCTGTCGATACGGGACAAGTGGCAGCGCTTTGCGGACAACAACCCGACGCTTCGCATGACAGGCGCACAAGTATCCAGGGCTTGGAGGGCCGCCGCGAGGAAGTCTGCCCACAGTGTGAGCCTTGGGCCTGTCAGTGTCGGCGCAGGCCCCCCATCGGACCTCCGGGTGGAAACTGACCCGTGCTCGCCTGGCGAGTGCGACCTGGAGCGGCCTTCGGGCAGCAGTATTTGGGCATTCGCTCCAGTGCTGGGCCACAACCAGGTTCCTGTTGCTGAACACCACGCCCGCATCACCCGAACCCTGCCCGTGCCCGAAGCTCGGGAGACAACCCAGCCGACCCTCATTGATGTTCTGACCTACGGCGGGTGGCTCGATCACACGGAATTCCGCGTTTCACTTTCTCGCTGGTGCACGGTCGGCGCGGCAGGGTGTTCGGGAACGGATCCGGATTACGAGAACGGAATTGCCTTCGGCTTCATGGCGGGAAGTGGCTCCGGAACGGCGCCGGCGGGCGTGGGGCCGGCCACATGGACGGGCGTCATGGTCGGCATGGAATCCCCGGAATCGGGCTCCGACAAGGCCTTGGCCTCGTTACGGAGCGGGCCGGATGTGTTTCTCGGCGACGCGCGGGTCACGATCGACGATCTCGCGACTCCCGATGTCGATGTTTCGTTCACCGGCATCTACAACGTCACCGAGGGGACCCCTCATGATGATATGAGCTGGGAGAACCTTCGCGTCCAGGACGACGGCTTGTTCGGCGCGCTTGCTGGCGACAGAGACGGGAGCGAGTACATCGCCGGGATGTTCACCGGTCCCGGGCATCAGGAAGTGGGGGGCGAGTTCCGGAGGGACGGAATCGTTGGAGCCTTCGGCGCGAAACGCCGGTAGCTCGGGCGCCGAACGCTGCGTGCAGGACCTCGGGAATCACGGGAAAGGAGCATCCGCGATGACTGACGAGCAGACCCGCCTCAACGGCCAGGCTGGCGACGGCGCCATGAGCCGGCGCGCTTTCCTGACACGCGCCATGGCCCTAGGCGTTGCGGCAGCGGCCGGGTCCACGCTGCCCTGGAGCGCGGCGGCAGCCGCCTCGACCGCGGACGACGACCTGTTCCTGATCGGGTTGGAGGAACACTATGCGACTCCCGAGCTTCTGCGGCTTAACCGCATCAAGCTTCCGAATCCGAAGTTCATCGAGGTCATCACCGACGTGGCCGCCGGCCGCATCGCGGCCATGGACGAGGCGGGCATCGGCATGCAGGTCCTTTCGGCGATGACGCCCGGCGCGCAGGAGTTGCCCGGCGCCGAGGGCGTCGATTTCGCCCGCGCCATCAACACCTGGATCGCAAGGGAGGTCATCCCGGCCTACCCGGATCGTTTCCGCGCCTTCGCCGCGCTGCCGATGCGCGAGCCGCAAGCAGCCGCGGACGAGCTCGAGCGGGCCGTCCGCGATGACGGCCTGGTCGGCTGCATGACCTATGGAGCCATCGGCGGCAGGTTCCTCGACGACGCCGCCTTCGAGCCCGTGCTGGCCCGGGCCGAAGCGCTCGGAGTGCCTGTCTACATTCACCCGGCTTCTCCGTCTCCCGAAGTCATGGACATCTACTACAGCGGGCTGGGGGACGCCTGGGTCAGCAGAATCCTCGGCGGTCCGGGCTACGGCTGGCACCAGGAAGTGGCCCTGCAATGCCTGCGGATGATCGTCAGCGGGGTTTTCGACAAGTTCCCCGGTCTCCAGGTCATCGTCGGCCACATGGGCGAAGGGCTTCCCTTCTACTACTGGCGGTTCGGAGGCGATCTGGCCAAGGCCACGAGAAGAAGGCTGAAGAAACCCGTCCAGCAGTATCTCCACGACAACTTCTGGATGACCACCAGCGCGTTCTTCCGCACGGAACTGTTGACGCTGCTCCTGGCCGTCATGGGCGAGGACCGCGTGATGTTCGCGGTGGACTATCCGTTCGCCCGGAACAGGGCCGGCGCGGACTGGCTTCGTTCGCTGGACCTCCCCCGGCCCACGAAGGAAAAGATCGCGCACGGGAACGCCAGGAAACTCCTCGATCTGGGTCCGGGCTGATGTCTCGCGGTCCCGGCGTGGCCGGCGAAGACCCTTGCCCGCGCGGCGCGCGAGAATCGTGTGTTTTCGAAAACAGGGGGTTGAGCCATGAACGGACTTGACAACGGCGGAGAGTTGCGCCTGATCTTGCCGGAAGCCGGAAATGGAGC
This sequence comes from uncultured Binatia bacterium (SeqCode), assembly GCA_965204505.1. Lineage (GTDB taxonomy): Bacteria > Desulfobacterota > Binatia > UBA9968 > JAJDTQ01 > JAJDTQ01. Next base: position 1,956,616 of record CBDBFB010000002.1, on the reverse strand, counting down.
AGGTCCGCGCCGAAGGGCGCCGATCATGACCTTGGGCTGTAAGCAGGTTGCAGGCGCAATCGGAACACCCGCTTGCGGGAGGTTGACCGGGGATCGGTGACCGGTTCAGGATGAAGGAGTCGGGGTTCGCCCGGAGGCGGGCAACATGCTCGAAGTGTCCTCCAAAGGGCGAAGTAGCGGTGCGGGCCAAGGACCTCGATAGTCTGGATGCCCAAGCCGCCCCGGCATCCGATACTTAGTCGCCGTCTCGCGGCGATCAAGCGCCGCTGCCTTGACGGCGACGACGTGATGGACCGCACGGCGTTCGAGGCAGACGAAGCACCTGATCTACGCGGCCCTGAGGTTGCTGCAATGTATGAGCCTCATTCCGATCTTGACTCTCCGCCAGACGACACCGTCCTTTGGCGCTACACGGACTTCACAAAGTTCGTGTCGTTGTTAGAAAAGAGAGCGCTGTTCTTTTGCAGGGCCGATCTGCTCGGAGACCCGTTTGAAGGGTCCATATCGTCTGCTACACCCCCCGTGACTCCCGGTGGTCGCCCCATAGACGGACCGGTTGAGGTGCACCGGTTTGATCTGCGTCAGGTTACGCGTGCGACGTACGTGAGTTGCTGGCACGCGGGCGAGTTCGAGTCCGAAGCCATGTGGCGTCTTTACGCGAGGGAACGGGATGGGGTCGCAATCAAGACGGTATTCGGTTCCTTCAAGGAGGCGCTCGTCTGCGACCAAGGCGTTTACGCGTCGAGGATTCGGTACATAGACTACGGCACCTCCCGAATTCCGTTCGGCAACTACTTGTACCCTCTTGTCCACAAGAGGATTAGCTTCCAGCACGAAAATGAGGTCAGAGCGCTGTTGCTGAATTCTCTGGACGAGCCGGACGCGCCAGAGGGCGTTTACTGCGAGGTGGACTTGGAGGCGCTCGTCCATGAGATCGTCACCGCGCCGTTCGCGCAGGACTGGTTCGTTGATCTGGTGCGCTCTCTGGCGAGGCGACACGGGATCGGCGACCGGACTCGCTCGTCCTCCCTGTCGGATGACCCCACGTTCACGGTTCACCTTCTGGCCCCAAAGGACTGACCGGCTCGCGTGACCGACGAGGGGTTCCCCGCCCCGCGCCTCCTGGGTGGTCTCGCTCACTCGGGTGTCTTGCGGGCGGCCAATGAACGGGTGTAACCTGCCGTCACTTACCTGCCGGCAGCGTGCCGCCTTCTTGTCAAGGTGGGGTCCCCGGACCGCTTACAAGTCGGGGTAGGCGTTACGGGGACCCCACCTTCCCCCGAGGAGGGAAAAGAGTCTTGGTAGGGTTTTGGCGGGAGGGAGCCGATGACGGACCGGGAATCGCGGCGGCCGGGAAGCGGGTTGTAGGAGAGGTGGGGGATGTCGGCGATCGCGGCGCGCAACGAGGACGACGGACTGCGCCAACGGTTGAACGTTGCGTTGGCGGCGATTCTCGCCAACGGGACCTATGCTCGAATCAACCGGCGGTACTTCCCCTTCGGTATTTTCTAGAGGTGTGCCCCGATGCATTCGGCGGACGGCGTGGCGTGTCAGTTCGGCATGCCGGCGCGCTCGTTCATGTTTCTGATCGTGCGGGCTCCATGCATCGTCAACTCACGAGGGGCAGGATGGCGCTTCGCACAAGGACTTCAACGCCCCGACGACGAAGTCATCGCAGCGGCTCCACTGCCGATGCCACATTCTCGGTCAGCCCGAAGTCGTCCAGAATCGCGTAGAGGGACGGCACCAGGAACAACACCTGGAAGGTCGCCGCAGCCAAGCCGAAGGCGAGGCTGGTCACCAGCGGCACCAGCACCTGGGCCTGGAGACTGGTCTCCAAGAGCAGCGGCAGCACACCCGCCACCGTGGTAAGCGAGGTCAGCAGGATCGCACGGAAACGCTGCCGGGCTGCCCGGCACGCGGCCACGGGCGCCGGCTCGCCGCCCCGGCGGTGGGTCTTGATGAAGGCCACCAGCACAATGGCGTTGTTGACCACGACGCCGGCCAGGGAGACGAACCCCACCATGCTGGGCATGGACAGATCGAGGCCCAGGGCAAGGTGTCCGACGACGACGCCCACGAGGCCCACGGGAATGGCGGCCATGACCACCAGGGGCTCGATGTAGTTGCGGAACTGAAAGCTCAGCAACAGGAAGATGGCGGCGAGCCCGATGAGGAAATTGCGGCCCAGCGACCCACCGCTTGCCGCCAACTCCTGGGTCTGGCCTTCGAGCTCGACGCTCATGCCGGGGTGCCGCCCCAATATCTCGGGCAGAATCCGCGCCCGGGTATCGGATATGACCTCCTCGGCGTTTGCCACCTCCGGATCCAGGTCACCCTGAATGGTCACGGTCCGGCGTCCGTCGATGCGGTGGATGCGGCTGTAGCCCCGGCCCGAGTCCAGCGTCGCCACCGTGTAGAGAGGCACTTGGTCGCCGGTGGGCAGGGTGACGGCGAACCAGGCCAGGTCCGCGAGACTGTCCCGGTCCCGGCCGGAGAGGCGGATGTCGATCTCGTAGTCCTCGGCGCCGGCCTGGAACTCCCCGGCAACACGGCCCTGAAACGCCGCCCGCAGTTGCCGCGCCACCTGCGATGCGTTGACGCCCAGGACCAGGGCGCTCTCGCGCAGGCGCACGCGAACTTCCGGCTTGCCGAGCCGCAGGTCGTCCGACAGATCGAACACCCCGCTATACCCGCGGAGCCACTCCCGCAGATCGGCGGAGGCCGCTTTCAACGCATCCAGATCTGTCCCCATCAGACGGATGTCGATGGGCTTTCCGCCCGGTCCGGGCTGGTCCCCGCCGAAGGTGAGCGAGATGACGTCGGGCAGCCCTTCAAGTCGGGCCCGCCAACGGTCCTTGACGGCGTCCAGCGATACATCGCGGGGCTCCGAGTCCACCAGGTCGACAGTCACGGTGGCGAGATGTTCCCCGGACTCGTGGGCATCCTGGTTGCGGTTAAACTGGATCCCGATGTTCCGCACGACGTTCACGCCGCCCGATCCCGTGAGTTCCCGGTCCACGGCCCGGATCCCCGCCACCACCTGATCCACGACGGCCTCGGTGCGGGCCAGCGGCGTCCCCTGCGGCAGCAACAACCGCGCCTCGATCACGTTGCCCTCGATATCAGGGAAAGCCCTGACCTTGAGTGCGCCGAAGGCCATCACCGCAACGGCGCCGAGCAGCAGGCTCGCGACCACGCTCACCGTGAGGTAGCGCCGGCAGACGGCCGCGTCCACCAGACGCCCGACCCACGCCTCCGTGAAGCGCTCCAGGCCGTTCTCGAACCGGCCCCGGAGCCCTCGCCGTTGCTGGCCGCCAGCGGCGTCAAGCGCTCCCCTCAGGTGATGCGGAAGGATCAGGAACGCCTCCACCAGGCTGAACGACAGCGTGAGGATCAGAACCACTGGCAGGACTTTCAGGATGGCTCCGATACTCCCCTGGAGGAAGGCCAGGGCGCCGAACACCCCGACTGTAGTGAGAAAGGACGCGAACACGCCCGGGGCGACCTCCTTGGTTCCTTCCACCGCCGCCTCGATGGCCGTGGCTCCGGCCCGACGCCGGCGCGCGATGTTCTCGGCGATGACGATGGCGTCGTCCATGATCAGCCCGACGGCGATCAGGAGCGCCACCATGGTGATCATGTCGAAGGAGTAACCGATGGCCGCCATGCCGGCGATGGTCCCCATGAAAGCCACCGGCAGCCCGGCCGCCACCCAGAACGAGTAGCGCAACCCGAAGAACAGCCACATCACCAGGAATACCAGCGCGAGGCCCTGGATGCCGTTGCGCAGCAGCATGGTCAGCCGGTCCCGCACGATGGAGGCCACGTCGCGCGTGATCTCGAACGCCATGCCCGGCGGTGCCCGGTCCCGTTCCGCATCGACGTAGGCTCTGAGAGCATCGATGACCTCGAGGGTGTCGTCGCCCCGGCCCTTTTCCACCTCCAGGTAGGCGGCCCGTTCGCCGTTGAAGAAACTCTTGTCCTCGTCCCGCTCGAAGCGGTCGGCAATGGTGGCGATGTCGCCGAGCCGGACCACGGCGCCGCTTCCGGACGCCACCACCACGAGCCCCTCCAGCGCCCGGGGCGTCCGCCGCTCGTCATCGAACCGGATCAGGACCGTCGTGTTGCGGGTCTCCACCGCGCCGGCCGGCAGCGCCACGCTCTGGGCCGCCACAGCGTCGGCCAGGTCGCCGACGCTGAGACCGAACTGCCGCAAGGCGACGGCCGGGACCTCGATGCGGATCTGGTGCTGGGAAAAGCCCTGCACATTGACCTGGGCGACTCCGGGTATCGCCAGCAGGTCGTCCTTCATCCGTTCCGCATAGGCTTTCAACCCCTCGGGCCGCAGGGGTCCCGCCACCGCGATGGAGGCGACGAAGTCCCTGTCCCCCAGTTGGCGCACCACCGGCGCCTCGGCCGCTTCCGGAAAGTCCTGGATGCCGTCGATCCCGGCCTTGACGTCGTCGAGGAAGCCGCCGAGATCGCCTCCTTCCCGCATCACCAGCGTGGCGACGGCCAACCCTTCCCTCGCCTCGCAACGCGTCTCCTCCCGGCTATCGACGGCGTCCGCAGCATCCTCGATCCTGAGACAGATGGCCTCCTCCACCTCCAGCGCCGCCGCCCCCGGAAACGGCACCCGAACCTCGACGGAATCGGCGGGAACGTCGGGAAACGTCTCGCGCTTGACGGCGCCCGCAAAGGCGAACCCCGCCAAGAGAAACACCGACATCAGGAGATTGGCGGCGGTCGGGTGGCCGGCGAAGAAGCCAATCATGGGACCGTCACCGGACGGTCGCGGCGCCCGCGGCCTCGGCCGCCAGATCGTCCGCCGCCACCTGGTCCACAACCGTCGCCAGACGCATGCCCTCGACCGCGAACGGGAGGTCCGAGATCACCACGGGCTCTCCCGCGGCCAGCCCCGACCGCAGCACCACGAAGTTGGTCTGCGCGAAGTCGACACCGACCTCGCGAAACCGTAGCCGTTCGTCCGGACCGGCCACGTAAACCCGGCCTCCCCGGAGCGCGGCCCGGGGAATCACCACCGCCCCGGACCGGGGCGGTCCTCGAAGCTCGACCTCGACGTACATGTTCTTGACCAGCGGAGGCCGCCGGCCCTCGGTGACGTGCCGGTACGGCTCGTCCACGGTGACGATGACGCCCGCCGTGCGGGTGCGCGGGTCCACGGTATCGTTCATCCGAGAGAAACGCGCCGGCCACTTGACGTCGACGTCGCCGGTGCGCAGGCGCACCACCGCCTGGATGTCCACCAGTTCGCGCAGCCGCCGCGCGGCGCCGCCGGCGTTCCGCCGAAGCTCCAACCCAGGCGGCAATAGCGTGAGCGCCTTGCTGATCGGGACCTGAGCAACGATCTCGGCAAAGTCCAGGCTGTCCGCTTCCACCAGGATCTGACCCCTGGCGGCGAACTGGGCCAGCTCGACGTTCACGGCGGCGATGCGGCAGGTGAACGGCGCCACGATGGTCGTGCGGTTCAGGTCCCGCCGGGCCGTTTCCAGCTGGGCCTTGAGCTGGTCCCGCGCCGCTTCCTGCACCGCGCGCTCCGTCGGCAGCAGCTTGGCGGCGTTCCGCAGGTTCTGCACCGCCTGCTCGCCGGCCAGCACCGCGCGCTCTTCCCGGTCTGCCTCGGACTGCGCGACAGCGCCCCGGCGCAGCAACTCCCGGGTCCGCTCAAGCTGCTTGCGGTTGAGGGCCAGACTTCGTTCCTCAATGGCGAGCGAGCGTTCCGTGTTGTCGGCGCGCGCCTCCAGCACTGCGATCTGCGCTTCCACCGCGCGGATGTTGGCTTCGATCTGATTCGCCGCCAGTCGGTAGTCGCCCGGGTCGATGCGCAGCAACTCCGTCCCGGCCCGGAGGATGGCGCCGCGCCGAAGCTCGGGATGCCGGAATATGACGGTGCCGCTCACCTCCGCCACCGCCTCCCACACCCTCCCCGGCTTGACGTTGCCGTAGCCCAGGGCGCGGGGCGCCACGTCCACCGCGGCCGCCGGCACCACCCGCACGAAAGCCGTTCGTTCCTCGGAGGCGACCCGCTGCGGACCCTCCCGCGACCCCAATGCGTACACCACCGCCAGCACGCCGAGGCCGGCAGGGACCAGATTGAGAAGCTTTTTGATGAGACCGGCCATGAATCACCTGTTCCCAATTTGCCTGCCGCCCCGTCACCACTCCACTGGAATAGCATGCGTGGCGGGTGCCAGCAGGACGTTACGGAGACGAGTCGACAACGTACGGAAGGGCAACCCTCAGGGCGTTGATCGTTCTAAGCTTTCGATCCCCATCGAACGTTGTAGCGTGACGGTAGTCGTCGTCTCCCCAATCTCGCCAACCGGTCGAATACGGTACGTAGTGTCCTTGACGATCACCTGGGGTTGGGCCGGCACGATGGCCAGCCGCTCGGTGCGGGGCAGATGAGCGGGCAGATGGCCGATGTTGCGCTCGGGCGCAGGACGCTTCCGGCGAGACGCCCCCTTGGCGGGCGCTTGGGCGGCTTCCTCTGCCTCGGCCACTGCCGCTTCGAGGTCCTCGAACGCCAGTTGCAACTGGCCGGGGTCGAGCTTTTCGGACTTCTTCCCGTAAACCGCCCCGCCGCATCTCCCACACCAGATGTTCGAGACGGCGGTTCAGGTCTTCGAGATGGTGGTTGCGGCCGGAGAGGGAAGCGTTCTCGGTGCGAAGCGCCTCCATGGCCGCCTGCTGTCCCTCGAACAGCGCCCGCAAGGGCGGCGGGAGGGAGGAGAGGTCGGCTTTGCCGAGGTTGGACATCCATGAACGGAATAATACCATTAAATCAGCTACTTAGCAAGAAAAAAGTGCCCCGCACCCGCGCCCCCGCCGCTCTCACGTTCGCGGTTTCAACATCCCCCGCCAGTCCAGACCCGCGAACAACAGCTCGAACTGCGACCGCGAAAGATGCATCGCCCCCTGGTGCACCGGTGCACCTCAGGCCACCTGAACCGGTCGCGCTCAAGCCGCTTGTGCGCCACCACAAGGCTCCTCCCGTCCCACCACAGAAACTTCACCTCGTCGCCACGGCCCTTGCAACGAAACACCACCCCCAGCATGACGCAGGTGACGCCGGGTTTCGGCGCACCGAGGATCAAATCGTTATAACGTATCGGGCTCGAAGATCCTGGAGATGCGTGCGAAGCCACGGCGGTGCAGTCTCGGCCCAGGATGACCAGAGGTCGTTGTAGGTCGTCGCTTCAAAAGCCAGTCCGGGTCCCGCGATCCGGTTGGCAAACTCGGCAACCTCCCGCCGGTGATCTTCGAAGACTCGGTGCTCGACGGCGTTCAAGGGTTCCCAGTAGAGGTAGAGCAGCGTCACCCGGCGTTCAGGGTAGCAATACATGAAACCGAGCGCGTGCTTGATGAGCTGAGCCGCATCCAGGCAACCGTAAGCGTGAGGCGCGTCGATCAGCCGCTGCATCTCCTGGAACCAGGTGCTCCTGCGGCGCGCGTCGTGGATCGTTCCGTAGGACGTCGAGAACCGTGCATTGTGCGGCGAAAGATATTCGGTGCATTTCGATTCGATCGCGACGACGCGGCCCGCACGCTCCATCAAGACGTCGAGGTTGGGTGGTGTGCCGTGGAGGCCGATCGGGCACCTCTTTTCGAAGCACAGAGAAGTGAAACTCTCATCGCCGCAAACCCGCAAGCCTGAAAGGTTACGCTTGAACGGCCCGAAGCAGTTCACGGCAAGAGCCGAAGAGGAATGGGCCGCCCGGAACTTGCCGGAGAGTTCTTTGCCGCTGCCCTGTGCCAGGTCGGACGCGAAATCGTCCACACGGACGGACGGGACGAGGTTGTCGGCGAAAGACGCCGAATAACCATGCGCGTCGAGGACGATTCCTGGGCTGGCGACCTCCAACGCCTTTCCGAGGGCAAGCAGCGCATGCCGCCGGACTTCCTTCTTTATGTCTGGCGTAGAGTTCACGGAACGCGACAACCTACCTTTCCGAGGCTCTACGACACGGAGTGGCCGCCCTCGGTCACTGCTTTCGGAGGTACTGCTCCAGAACCATTGTTACCGCTTGGCCCCAAAGGCTCCATGAAGGCCGTTCCGGGTAAAGACGCGACCAACTTCTTGAAGCAGCGAAGTTGTCTCTCCATGAACAGCCCCGTCGATCGGCGATGGCGCAAACCGCCGCCCCAGCTCTCACTTCGGCCGCAGCACCAACGTCCCCAGCGCGTCTTCCTCGACACGGGCGCGGCCGGTGAGCATGGGGAGGTAGCGGCCGTCGCGCCAAGCCTCGGCGTAGTCGTCGTAGTGCGGTGACAGCGGGTTCCCTGATTGCCCGGTGCTGATGATGAACACCGAGGCCTCGGGCTCGCCCAGGTCGTAGACGGCGCCATGGTTCTGTGCGAAGGGGCGCTCCCCGTCGGCCACGTCGAAGCCGCCGGCTTTCACCGTCTCCTTCTCGCCGCCCGTCAGCATCCTGACCTCGAACCAGGAGCCGATGGCCGGAATCGCGCCCAGGAGCGGCTCCTCATGCGGACGGCATGAGCCGCGCCCCAGCGCCAATTGTTCATGTCGCGGCCGTAGGTCACCGCGAGATCTTCAAGCGAAGCATCGAGCGCCCGGCTAACGGCCTCGGCGCAAGTCTCCTTCGCCCCGGCGGTGGCCACGTCGTCGCACCATTGGCCGCGCTCGCCGAGCGCGCGGTGGATCGCCTCGGTGCGGATCCTCCAGTAGTCCTCGAACACCGGCCCGAGCTCGTCGGCGAAGAGCACGCGCATCAGCTCGCGCAGCCACGCCATGTAGATCAGGGGCTCGGCGCGGCCGCGCTGCATGCCGTGATCCCATTGGCCGAGCATGACCAGCGCCGTGCGGCCAGCAGCGTTCGATGGCTCGGCCAGCCCGAGGAGCAGCGGCAGGAGCCGCTCCGCCGCAAGCGACACCACCTCCTGCTGGATCGCCGTGAAGCTGGCGACATCGTGCCCGGTCCGGGCGTCGAGCAGTTCCTCGATCCGCCGCGCGCGGTAGGGCGGGCTCCAGTCGTCGGTCAGATAGTGGGGATAGTCGAGGGAGACCATCCGATTGTTGGCGGAGACGATGCGGCCCGAGGCGGGATTGTAGTCGCGCGGCAGCGCCTCGAAGGGCACCCGGCCCACCCAGTCGTGGGCGCCGGTCCAGCCCGGCGCGGGCAGGTGACCCCGGCCCGAGGCGCGAATGGGCACACGGCCCGGCGCCACGTAGCCGATGTTGCCCCCGGAGTCCGCGAAGACGATGGTCTGCTGGGGCGCGGCGAGGTCGCGGAAGGCCTGGACGAAACTCTCCCGGTTCCCGGCCACGGTGGCACGCACCAGCGCCTGGGCGCTCCTGTCGTCGTCCGCCAGCGCGGTCCAGGACAAGGCGAGCACGTGGCCGGCCTCAAGAAACTCCCCGCTCTTGTCGAGCACGTCCGAGATCACCGGCCCGTGGCGGGTCTCGCGCACCCTGAGCTGGACGGCCTCGCCCCCTCTGACCTCTATGGTCTCGTGGCAGACCTCGAAGGGCAGGCTGCCCTCCGGCGCGAGGTAGCTTGCGGGGTCGCCGGGGTCGACCCGCTCGATGAAGAGGTCCTGCACGTCCGGTCCGGTGTTGGTGAAGCCCCACGCCAGGGTGCGGGTGCGTCCCAGAACCGGAAACGGCGGCCCCGGCAGCGTCGCGCCCACGACCTCGAACCCGGGCGTCGAGATGTGGGCGAGGTACCAGAGGCCCGGTATCTCCAGGCGCAGGTGCGGGTCGTTCGCCAGCAGCGGCTTGCCGGATTCGGTATATTCGCCGCCGAGCGCCCAGGCGTTGGAACCGAACCCGGACGCCCCCGGCGACGGCACGGAGTCGTCGAGCGCCGAGAAATCGATCCCGGGGGCAGCAAAGTCCGCCGCTCCCGCATGCGGCCCCATGGGAGGGTCGTCGGGATGCCGGGCCCAGAGGTCCTGCAGCTGCGCCCGGTCGAGCTTGCCGGCGAGTCTCGCGCGCAGCAACTCGTCCTTGAAGTTGTCGCCGAGGTCCCAGGCCATGACCTTGAGCACGGCCAGGCTGTCGGCGGGCCGCCAGGGCTCGGGCTCGTGGCCGAGCACGATGAACTCCGGCGGCAACAGCTCGGAGCGGGTCTCCAGGTAGGCGTTCACGCCCGCGGCATAGGCCTTGTAGACCGACTGCGTCTCCTCGGACAGCATCTCGAAGTTGCGTTCGGCGACGCGGTAGAGACCCAATGTACGGAAGAACCTGTCGGTCTCGATGCCGCGCTCGCCCACGACCTCCGCCGGGCCTGGCCGATCCTGCGCCGCACCTCCATTTGCCAGAGCCGGTCCTGCGCGTGCACATAGCCCATGGCGAAGGCGCCGTCCCTTGCCGCCCCGGCGTGGATGTGTGGGACCGCATGGGCGTCGCGGACCACCTCCACCGGCGCATAGAGGCCGGGGACCTCCTCCGCGCCATCGTAGGAGGGGAGCGCCAACCACGAGCACGAGTTTGCCGCGAGCACGACCGCGAGCAGGGCCATCATATGGGCCGCCGTGCCCAACGACCGAAGTCGCCCGGGCGTGATGCCCTGCTGCCGCCCACCCCTGCCAAATGACGCGACGTGCATCAGGCGTCTCCGTCGACGATCGCCTGCCGGTGCTGGCGGCACGGATGGACGGCCAAAACGTCCCGGCCCGGGTCGCGGTCCGCATCACGGCCGGCATCCTCGATCGCGACTGCACCGCGGGCGGGGCCGAACCCGCCTGGGCGCGGGCGGCGGGCAGGGACCGTGCGCCCCTTCGAGATCGACAAACCTGCCAGCCTCAAGGTTCCTTCAAGTACTTGAACACCCCGTATCCCGCTCTGCCTCGGGTCTCGTCCACCACATGCTCCACGGGGATGATCTGCAGGTTTTTCCATTTCGTGTAGTGGGCGAACTCCAACGTTCCGGTCAGGAAGATTCCGACGGAAACCGCTTCGATCCGCCCATCGCCGTTCCGCGTCGAGAAATGGCAGTCGTAGCCCGCGGTAAACCGGGAATCGGGCGGCGAAAACGCATTGGAGAGCCACATCATGATGTCGGGCTTCCTTTCCGTCCGAACGGGAAGGCCGCTGGGTTCGATTGCGTTGCTTTCCGAATATGCCTGGGCGAACTTCTCGCAGTACCGGACCACGCTGATGCTGCTCGCCGACGACGCCGAACCGCCGCTTCCGGCCCCCTCCCCATTCGCATTTTCCACCCCGCAAGCCGCGAGCAGCGGCAGCATGCAGAGGCCCGCGCAGGTCATTCTCATCGTCATCGGACCGCCCCTCCCCGAAACTGCGCCATTCTTGGTTGACACCGGCGAACCGCACGGCGCGTGCCTGATCGTACCGCCTGGCGACCGCGCTGTCGTTGGCGGCCGCGGCTGCAGGCGATCGCCTCGTTCCAAGTTCCCGCGCGCGGGTTTTCCCGCTCTACCAGGCCATTCGCCATGCCACGCCCGCTCCGATGTCGTCCGGCCTCGGGGCATGCCCCGGATGGCGGCTGTGGAAGACCGAGATGATGCCCTCGCCCGGCCCCGCGGGCCGGCGGTGGTACCACTGAACGGTCACGGTCCGCGAGCTCGGGCGCAGCGGAAACGCCACATGCCCGAACGTGCGCCCGCCGTCAACGCGCCGTCCCGACGGGAAGCGCAGGCGTCCGGTCCCGGCCTCGACGCGGGCCGGCTGCGAGACCGTGAGCCGGCTGCGGCGGCCGCCGTCGCGGCGCTCCAGGCTCAGGCTCCACGAGGAGATGAGCGTGGGACCGGCCTCGAACAGGGAGCCGGACCGGGTCCCGAGCCCCCGGGGCAGGTCGAGCGCAAGGGTCGCCGCGCCGGCGAGCGACCAGCGCCCGTCGTCGTCGAGGGCGGCGCGGCGGCCGGCCTCGACGGCAAGCACCGACGAACGCGTCTCGAAGGAGAACGCCCCCCGGGCGTCGCCGTCGAGCCGGCCCCGCGAGCGCGCAAGCGCGGAGAACGACAGCCCGTGCGGCGCCGGCACACGCAGCCCCGCACCGTCCTGCCCGACGAGCACGCGGGCGGCCGCGCCGTGGCTCAAGGGCAGGCAGCCCCAGTTCGGCGCGAGAGTGGCCGGCGCGGGACAGCCGGTTTGCCGAGCGGCGGCGTCCTCGAAGCGCGGCACGGGGTCGACGGCGGCCGGAGCGGCTTCGATAAGCCATCCGGCAGGTATCCAGAACGGGGCGTTGCGGGCATCGAACGCGGCGATCTCCACGCGCGCGACGGCCGCGAGGGAATCGCCCCAGGCGGCGGGCGCGCGAAGCCGTGTCGCCCCGAGAGGCGCGTTGTTCCCGGCTATGCCCGTGGCAAGGCCCCCGATGGGGGCCAGCGCGGCCGCCGGGTCCAACACGCCGGCGCCGTACCGCGCCGAGGTGATCCCGTCGTGGTCCGGCTCCTCGTCCTCGTGGAGCCTGTCGTCGGCCGTGGCCATGAGCCGCTTCACGAGCTCGACATTGCCGAGCTGGCCCCGGAACCGCTCCTTCATCATGGCGAGCGTCGCGCTCACCACCGGGGCGGCGAACGACGTTCCCCGGTCGGTCACCTGGCCGGGATTGTACGGATAGTCCACATCGTGCACCCCCGGCGCAGCCAGGCAGTAGTGTTCGCCGTCGGCGGCCGCGTCCCAGTCCGCGGGCAGCGCGCCGCAGAAGTGCGCGTACTCGGCGAGCCCCGCCCTTGCGCCGTCGAGCGCGGTGACGCCGATGTTGTGCCCGCGCAGGTCCGCGAAGCTGGAGACGATCTCCATCGCCTCGAAGCGCGCCCCGTCGCCGAGGAGGGTGCGCAGGTTCCCCGCCGCCCAGACGACCAGGGTCTTGTCCGCGTCCGGCGTCCGCGCCTGGGCGATGGCGCGCGCCGTGCGCGGCAGGGCGCGCCGGGCGTCGCGGTGCAGCCTCAGGAACTCCTCGCGGCAGGCCGGGCCGAACTCCGGGCCGATGCTGGCGCACGGGTAGACCGAGCCCGAGCTGATGTTGACGATGTCGACCGAGTTCAGCTTCGCGGCCACGGCCCGCGCCCAGACGCGGTCGAAGTCCTCCACGAGGCGTTCGCCCGACCCGGCGGGGTCGACCCGGCCGTGCAGTTCGGCAAGCGAACTCGTGGCGCCGATGGAGACATGCCGGGCCAGCAGCGCATCGCGCGCCTCGCCGTCGATGCCGGCGCCCGGGCGCCCATCAAGGTGGTCCATGAGCCAGGAGGACACGCCGCGCGCGGCGTCGAGGGGCGCGGCCATCGGCACGATTGCGACGTTGCGGCCTTCCTCGCGCCGTCCGGCCTCGCGCGCCAGCACCCCGGCGACCGCGGTGCCGTGCTCCGCCCCCTCCCGCTCGGGCGATGCCTCGACGTCGAGCGGCGGGATCTCGAACCATCCGGCGGAACCGCCGGCGATGTCGTGCACGAAGGCGCCGCCGCCACGGGCCGCCGGGTCGCTCTCGATGACCGCCCGCACCGCGGCCTGGAGGTCGTGCTCGCGCGAGTCCACGACGTAGATGCGCGACGGCGCGGCATTGGCCGGGTCGAGCCGGATGTCGGGCCGCCACCAGGCGAAGCTCGCGCCGCGGATGTCGATGCGGCCCTTGAAGACGGCCCTGGTGTGGTCGACCCCGTCGTCCTCGATGCCTACCCGGACGGTGTCCGCTGTCGCCCGGTGCCTGTCCTCCCCCTTGCCGCCGACCGCCTCGATTGCGAACTGCGGCACGCGCGCGTAGTCGGGAAACCCCTCGAGTGGCGCGCGCGGGACGACGCGCGCAGCGGGCGGCCCGGCCGGACCCCCGGGGACGCCGTCCGGCGTGTTCAGGCCGCAACCGAAAAGCGCGAGCGCGCTCGCGAGGAGCAGGGCGAGCCTGCTCCCGCTCACGCCGTGCCCGCCTGACGGTCCAGGCGACAAGGGTGGCCGCACCCCGTTCGCGGAAAGCGCAATCGCCTCCTCCTCGATTGCAGTCGACAACGTCGCCAGAGCCCAGCCCCTCGATCCCGGATCTACGCCGTGTCGCATGGCGTGTCCCCCGGCCGCGCCGCGCGCCGACGCCCGGTGATCTCCAACTCCCTGAGCCACTCGATCACCCCGTCCGCGGCCCTTCCACGCCGCCGCCGCTTCGCGCAACGTCATCGCCGGCATCTCCGGGCCGCATCCGGCTCAGCGTAGCGGCTCCGGAGGTGTCGGCAACGCCGGTCTCCGGCGGTCCGCCTCGTATCGGCCCGGAACCGTAGGATATTCGCCAGACGACTGCCTGGTCATGGTGCCAGGGAGGATCATAAAGAATACCGGACAGGCTTGGCGCCAGCTTGTCCGGTATTCCTTATGATCCCCCGATATCTCTCGGCGACCTTATCCGCACGCGCGTTCCGGTGACCACGATGATTGCGCCCTCGCGCATGGCGCCGCCATGGCGCGCGATCAGATCCCGCATGGCCGCCGCCTCGTCCCTGGCCGTCAGTCCGTCCAGCCGCACGATGCAGGGGTGGGGCCGGCGGAACGAAAAGACAAGCTCTCCGAAGTCCTTGTCCTCGGTCACGAGCACGCGGTCTTCCCGATAGGCGAGGTCGAGCAACGCCTGGTCCGAGGCGTCTGCGTACCCGTCACGGGCAGAAAGGACCTCGTGTCCGAGGTCGGTCAACGTTGTGCGAAGAACACTCGAAGCGACGCATACGTCGAGCAGAAACCTCACGAGGCATCCCGGACGGGGAGGCGGTCATACACTTGTTCGCCCGCCAGCAAGCGATGAGCGAAGATCAGACACGCCTGGATGTCCTCCGGTTCAAGAAAGGGATACTCGCCGAGTATCGTCTCCGCGGTGTCGCCTGCCGCAAGCTTTCCCAGGACATGCTCCACCGCGATTCGCATGCCGCGGATGATCGGCTTGCCGCCGAAAATGTCGGCGCGAACGGTAATGCGGTCAAGCAGTTCGGCCTCTTCGGTCATCGCTTTCTCTTTCGATCCTGATTCTTTCATTTCGGCGATCCGGTCGAACGACGCCCGCTGCCATGCTATGCCTCGCTGTCTCGTGGGCATGCTACTGAGACCGACACCGCTTGTTGTCGATGTCTACTAGCCCCTACGCTCCAGAGGATATCGTAGCGCGTCTCCGGCAGGTTTGCCACCGAGTTCCGGCTTCAAGGCCGCGCGCCAGCAGGCCGGCATCATCCGATTGCTCCGGCAGGGTGCGCCTGCCGCGTCGGTCCCCGCGGGCGGGAGCTGGCCGGTTGCCCGATTCACGGGCTCGGCCTCGGCGACGTCGGGATCGCAGAAGCGGATCGCCCCTCTCTCTTTCCGCATGATTCCGGCCTCCTTCCCTCCATCCGCATCCTCGAAGCCCCGTCGTCAAGGTCACCGGAACTCGAACTCCTCGGTGTGGATGGAGCGCTTGGAGACGCCGCGTTCGATCAGCCCCCTGGTCATCGCCTCCACCATCGGCTTCGGCCCGCACAGGTAGTAGCTCCAGTCCTTCAAGATCCCGCCGAGATCGCGGCTCAGCACTCCCATGTTGATCCGCCGGCCGGCGTCGGAGTCCAGCCGCGCCACCGTGACGCCGCCGAGCTCCGCGGCGCGCGCCTCGATCTCGTCGAAGAACAGCGCCTCGGCCGCCGTCCGGACGCAGTAGTAGAGCCGCACCGTCCTGCCGTGGCCCGGCTCCATCGATCGCAGCACCGACAGGAACGGCGTGATCCCTATGCCGCCGGCAATCCATACCTGGCCCGCCTCGCCCCTGAGCGGGTTGAACCGGCCGTACGGCCCCTCGATGCTGACGTCCACGCCGGCGCCCAGGGAATCCCGAACCCTGCGGGTGTAGTCGCCCAGGGCCTTCATGGTGAAGCGCAGACGGCCCTCCCGGGCGCCGGAGGAGATCGTGAAGGGGTGAGTCTCCCGGAAGCCCTCGGCGTCGATCGTGACGAAGGCGAACTGGCCCGGCTCGAACTCGAACATCTCTTCTCTCGGCTCCAGCACCACCTCGGTCGCCCTCTCCAGCCGGTTGACCGCGGCCAGGGCGAAGGGCCGCCTCTCCCTCTTCGCCTGGAACAACTGCCTGTACGCGAAGGCCGCCAGGCCGGCGAGCAGCAGCAGGGCCAGCGCCACCCCCGGAGGCGACAGGAACGCCAGCTCCTCGCCCTCGTAGAGCACCAGGGCGACATGCACGCTGACGACGAAGAAGAACAGGCCCATGAAGCGGTGGGTGGTCAGCCAGCGGTGGTAGGGGATCTTGCGGTTCAGCGTGACGATGATCAGCAGCGTGAAGCCGACCATGGCGAGTAGGCCCACCAGGTCGATGGGCAACCCGCCCTCCTCATTCCCGGCCACGGCCTCGATCGCGGCTTCTTCCTCCGGCCCGCCCAGGACCGTGGCGAAGTGGGCCATGAACAGCAGCAGCGCGGCCACGCCCAGGTGCTTGTGGAGCCGGTACATGCGGTCGAGGCCGCCGAACCAGCCCTCCACGGCCCGGGGGCGGGCCGAGAGCACGAGCCCCGCCACCATGCAGATCACCGAACAGGAGCCGGCGAAGTAGGAGATCTTCGCGAGCGCTTCCAGGTCGGTCGACGCAATGTGGCGCCAGTACAGGATCGCGTACGCGGCAAGGATCGCCGCGCCCACCCATATGCCCCTTCGACCCGCTCTCATCGTTTCTCATGCCGGGACACCGGGGGGCTGGCGGTCGAGTGAGGATGACCTGCCTCCGAAGAGGCACCCCCCGGCGCTCCGTATCAGTGACTCCCGCCCGGCTCGAACTCGTCCCCGGTGGGCTCGTGGATGTTCTCGTCCGGACGGAGCTGGCAGACCCGCCTCGCCTGGAACCGATGCACCACCCAGGCCGTCACCAGGTAGCCCAGGAACGCGAAGACCACCCACCCCAGGACAAGCCAGGGATACGACTCAAGCGTCACGGCGTTGCCTTCGCCGCGGGCGCCGGCGCGTCTCCGGCCGGCCTCAAGACCTTCTCGATGGCCCCACCTTCCGGGCCGTCAGGTTCACCGCCACCTCCATGTCCTTCACGCGCTGCTCCACGAGGCCTGTGACCTGGCGAGCTTCGCCACCTCCCCTCGAGCCGGCTGACCGCTCCGTTGACCTGATAGAGCGAACCCGCGGCCACCGCCAACAGGACGCGAGCCCCGTCAGGATGTAGGCGGCGATGAGGCACCACAGAATCATCCTCCCGCCGGGACTCCAATGGTGAGGGCGCCCCTGAAGCCATCCCCCACCCGCGACATCTTGAGAAAGCTCCCGTCCGCCCCCGACCTGCCGATCACGTAGTCCTTGACGTTGGGATAGGGATTCGGCGAGCGCTGCGAGTAGGGCGGCCGGAGCGTCACCTCGCGGTTCAACTCCTCGGGAAAGTACAACTGGAACGTGAAGGCCTTCCCGGGAGACGTCCAGACCTTGCCGTGGATGTGGTGGGCGCGGGACGCATACCACCCGGGGTAGATCGTCCTGAACCTCACGAGCCCGCCGGCGCCGGCACGCTGGCGCCCGCGGAGCCACGTCTCGTTGTCGGTCTGCGCCGGCGCGGTCCGCGTCGGCCACTCCATCGGATCGTACCGGTAGCGGCTGTAGTACCCCCGGGCGTCGCAGTGCCAGAGCTCCACCACAGGCCGTCCGGACAAGAGCCGGCAACTCCCCGCGTCCACCACCTTGAGTTCCAGGTCGAGCGGAGCGCCCTCCCTGTCCTCGCGCATGTCCGGCCGCTCAAGCGCTCCGTCCGCGTAGTAGGGACCCTGGGTGGTGGCCGCGGTGGCCACGCACATGTCGCCGTCCTCGAAGCTGTGGCTCGTGAAGCTCTTTCCGGAGTTGTCGGTTTGCAGCCACATCCGCTGCAGGCCTGTCAAGGCCAGCGCGCGGGAACCCGCGAGGGTCGCCGCCGCCATGCCGCCCAGGACGAGACTTCTGCGGCTGATCATGGTCACCTCCGTTCTCAATTCACCTGGGCCGCTGGGCGATCATGAGGGAACTTCCGTAAAGGGACTCGCCCTTACCGGCCGTGAGGCTCCATCGAGCATCCGGGGCTTCCTTCAACGCGCCGGCCGGCACCTCACTTGAACGTCACGCGCACCGTCGGCTCTCCGGGCAGCCCCGAATAGGTCACCGAGGCGCCGCCCTTCCCCTTAGCGGGCGGAAAGAGCGGGCCGAAGGAACCGACCGAGACCATGTCTCCCGGTCTCAGCTCCACCCCCTTGGACACGAGCCATAGGAGCGAATTGGCCGGATGCCCGAGCACGGCCGTGCCCGGCGCCTTGAACAGCACCTCGCCGTCAGCGGCGCGCAACTCGACCTCCATCGCTCCCAGCGCCCGGGCCATCCGGCCGCTGTCCTCCACCGGAATCGCGGCGCCCAGAACGCCCAGCTTCGGCGCCACGCCCGCCGCGGTGATCGTCACCGCGTTGAAAGGCTCCCCCGCGGCCAGCGTGAGGTCGGACAATTCGAGGAACGGACGCACGGAGGCCACATGCGCCATCGCCTCCCCGGGCGTCGCCGCCCGGTTGATGGCGGAATCTCCCACCACCAGCACCAAGTCCGCCTCGAACACGGGCCGGGCGCCCCAGTTCACCGGCACCACTGCGCCGGACTCCAGCATCATGTCCCGAAAGAGCACTCCCCGCACGGGCTCGCTCACCCCGAACCTCTTCTGTGCCGGCCGGCTCGTCAACCCCACCTTGTAGCCGATCACCGGCCCCATGTGGGGCGTCAGGGCGCGGGTCAGCTTGGCTTGGGTGCAGAGCGCGTCCTCCATGGCGCCGCCCTTGGCCAGCGCCACGGCCGGCCTGTTCGAGACGTAGTCGGCGACGAAGGCGGCGACCTCCGCTTCGGTTGCGCATCTGGCCGAGGCATCGACAGCCATCCACAACACGGCCAACGCCACCATCAGGTTCTTCATTCCGTCTCCTCCCGTTTCTTTGTCGGTCGGGCGCGTCTTTCCCTCGTGGCGCGGATTCGGGTTCCGCTCCGCCCGCGCGGGCCTCAGAACCCGAGGTCCATGCGGACCCCCGCGAGCGCCTCGGTCCGTCCGAAGCCGTCCCGCACCACGGCGACGCCGAGACCGTAGGAAGCGTTGGGACCGTCGGCGAAGCTCGCGCCGAGCGCGGCCCTGTAGAAGGACAGGAGGTCACGGCCGTCGATCACGACGTCCCGCCGCGAGATCCGGCCTCTCTCGTCGACGCTCGCCGCGGCCCGGATGCGGCCCCCGCCCCCGGCCACCGGACGCTCCATTCCGAGCCGCGCGCCGACCGTGACCGAGGGGTGGAGCCGGAACGAGAGTTCGAGGTCGGCCGAGGCCAGCAGCGCGTCGTCGAAGCGCAGCAGCGGGCCGTTCCGCACCGCCAGATGCGTCAGCCGGTTGGTCAGGTCGAGACGCACCGTCTCCGCGGCCGCCATGTTGCCCCGCCAGGCGAACTCCAGACTGTCTCCCTCGAGCGCCAGCGCGCCGGAGCCGCCCCAACCCATCGGCCGGTCGAGGTCCGCGGCGAACGAAACCCCGAACGCCTGCGCCCTTCCGCCTCCGCCCGGGGCGAACGACGCCGCCAGCACCGTTTCCGGGTTCCAGCCCGAGACCCCGAACCCCGGATCGCCCGCCGCGGCTCCGCCGGATGCCGCCACCGCCTGCCAGCGGCCGGTCTCACCGGCAAACCCCAGGACGATACCCGCGGCGTCCGCCGACATCCTGTAGTCGCCGGCGGCGGGCGGCGCGCCCGCAAGCCGCGCCAGGCCCCGGACTACCCCCGCGCCGCGTCCCGTACCGACGAACGAACGCCCCCTCGACACCCCATGCGCGAACGTCCCGCCGCCGGCCGCAAAGACCGCCACGTGACCGTCCCGCTCCTCGCGACCGTGGCGCCGCGGCGACGGCGCGAGGTCGTCCAGGGACAGGTAGGACCGGCGGGGCGCGGCGAACGCATCCAGCGAAACCTCGAAGGGCGCCCGCTGGTAGCCGTCCAGGACCAGGATGGTCCGGCCGCTCAGGTATCGCTCGATCGCGCCGCCCGGCAAGACCGCGCGCGCTCCGGCGGTCGACATTACCCGACCCGTGTCCCGGGCGCCCAGCGCGAACCGCGTGCCGCCCACCGGCCGCGACGCCGCGTCGAGGTCGAGCCGCCCCTGTCCGTAGGTCACCGTGGCGGCGTACCGGCCCGACTTGTCCGCCGTCGCCAGAACGCGGGCGCGCACGTCGTGATACGACAGGTTCGGGAACATGCTCTTCAGCGCCGCCAGGCTGGCGGTCACGTAGGGCGCGGCGATCGAGGTCCCGCCGGCCACGCTCCAGAGCCCGCCGCGCTCGGTCGTCAGGAGCACCATCGGCGCGGCCACGCACCACTCGGCCGCCGCCCCGCAGCGCCACGAAACCGGGCTGATGCGGCCGTCCCCGTCGACGCCCACCACCGCGAGCCACCCCTTCTCCAGCTCCGGGAAGTAGCGCGGCAGCACCGCTTCCTCCGCCGGGTTGAAGCTCTGCCCGTTCCCCGCCGCCCACACCGCCACCCCGCCCGCGGCAACGTAGCGCTGGAACGCCGGCAGGGTCTCGGGCATGATGGCTCGGACCGAATCCGCCGTGATCCCCCGTTCCACGGCGTACGGCCAGGTCCTCGACCAGCTGTTGTTCACGGCGCGCACGCCGAGCGAGGTCATCCAGTCGACGCCCCGCGCGATCTGCTCATCGAAGATCGGGCCCCACTGGTCCTCCCTGTCGGCCACCCCCGGCGGGCAGCCGACGCCGGGCGGGCACCGGTTGCCCCACGGGTAGACCACCGTATGGGTGTTCCCGAAGGACGCGATCCGTGCCTCGTAGGCGACGCCGTAAACCCCGGTCCCGTTCCTCTTCGCCGCGACGATGCCGTTGACCACGGTGCCGTGGTTGTCGGTGTCATAGAGCGGGCTGTGATCGCCTCTTTCGAGCTCGGGACGGCCGTCGTCGCAACGGCCCATCGCGCACAGGTGGGCGAATTGTCCCGCCAGGTCCGGATGATCGCGGTGCGCGCCGGCCTCGATGGTGCCGACGATCTGCCCCCTGCCGGTCCCTCCCCGGTTGTGCATGGCCGAGACCCGATCCGCTTCCGCCCGGGCCTCGCGTTCCTCCTCCGGCGAGCCGCCCTGAGACAGCGCCGGAAACCCGACCACGCGTTCCCGGTCCGGGGTGAAGCCTCCGTCGCCCGGAGGCTCGGGCCGGGGCGGAGGCTGGGGCGGGGGCTGGCCTCTCCCCGGGGGAGGGGGCGAGCCGCCGTCCCCGCCGCCGCAGGCGGTCAGCGCCAGCAGCGCCGCCGCCAGAACGCAAAGCAGCAGACCGCGCAGTGCATGGCCCGAGCCGGTCCTGCCCTGGAGCACACGGCCTCGCACAGGTCGCGGACCCGACCCTCTGCCCGGAGGCGGGAGCGGCGTCGGACATCGCCAAGGGGGCAAGTCTGCGGTGGTCACTTTTCCCATCCTTTCTCCAGTGCGATCCCGCTTCCTGGGTTGAGACGGTACCTTGGCAACCCGAACCATGCGCTCGATCGATCCAACGGCAGTGTCATCGCAGGTACTGTTTCAGTTTGAATTTCAGCGAGTGTCGCCAGAGGAATCGCGGGGTCCGCGAGGACCTTTCCAAGCGTCGGAAATTTTCTTGGCGAGATAGGCAATACCCCCGGCTACGGCGGCAAAGCCCCTTCGGACATATGGCGACAGATACATCCTGAACATCTTTCACCTCAAGGCCGGTTTCCTCGGAACTTGTCTCTGGATCTCCGGGTCCGAGTCGGACCAACAGACTCATCCTGATCTCACCACTTCATGGGCTGATCCAGTAGACGTGTGGCGTCGAGTTCCTCGAGGTAGGTCGAGGCCAGGAAGTAGGCGCCGAGGCCACCGATGAGGACAATCACCAACAGGGAGATCAGCCGCTCTTTCATCGTGTTCACCCCTTCCCACGGCCACTGTCGCGGTTGTACTTGCCCTCCTTGTTGGCCGAGAATTGGCCGAGAAGTTGCGCCTTGTAGAGTTTCCTTCCGGGGTCCTTGGACAACGTGGAAAGTTCTCGAACGTAGCTCATTTGGAAACCTCCTCGCTCTGGCAGGCCCCGGCCGATGCCGCTCCGCCCCGAACCCTCCACAGCGCAAGCGTGTCGTCAGCCGGAAGCTCGAAGCGGCAGAGGGCGCCGCCCTGCCGGGCAAAGCCCCTGACAGCTCCGCCCTCCCGTTCCCGCGGCTCAACACCCTGATTCCCGTCGGTCCTCGTCGCGCAAGCCCTTGAATTTCACCCAGCCCCTTCCGGTCAGGTGCACCCGGAGCAGTTCGTTCCCGCCGATGCGCTGGACGAACCCCGTGGACTCGGTCAATCCCTTCTCGGCCAGCCGGCCCATCACCCCGGTGATCTTGCCGCCGGGCATCAGCGCGAGGGTGTGACGCGGCCCGGGGACCTGGCCGCCGATGTGGCGGAGCACCTCCATCTCGTCCGGGGTAAGGGAGTTTTTCTCCTTGCTGTGTGTACTCCAGATCATCTTGACGATCGGATACGTTCTTACCACACCCCGGATGTCATCGGTGAGCCTTTATCCGCCGGATCAGTGTTATTTTCGTGCCCGAAGCGACAAAAACGCAAAAACGCGAGTCGCCCGCGAGAATACAACAATTTCCTTGAATGCAACAACTATGCAGGCGCCTCATCGGCGGTCATTCCGGTGTCTTGTTCCATAGATTGGCGGTGCACGGGCGTTGGGTCTTGGCCGGGAGTGTGTCCGAGTAGTCAAACACAACCCCTCTCCCTCTGGGAGAGGGTGGCCGAAGGCTGGGCGAGGGTCCAGGACGGAATCCGCGGCGGCGGCCCGGATGAAGGGAGAGGCGGTGGTCGCCCGTTACGGTAGCATCACAGGTTCGGAAAATGTCCGCGCCCACTCCCACCAGCGCTTGAGGCAGCCCCTCGCGATCCCGTCCGGTAATCCGTTGGCCGCCGGGCTGGTCAGCGCACGGAGTTGCAGTTTGCCCTCGGTGAGGACGGGGCGGTCGTCGAGGTAGCCGTTTTCGGTCAGATAGTGCTTGAGCCCCTCGGCGCTGCTGCGCCGAAAACCCCGCAAACGCGGGTCCCTGCTCTGGCCGAGCGCGGCGAGCAGCCTCTCCGGATCGCCGTGCAGTTCCTGTGCGACGGAAGCAACGTCATCGAGGAACCGCTCGGTCAGGGCGCCGCTGTCTGCAAGCGCGTCGCGGCCCACGGACCGCCCCCTTCCCTGTTGCCACAACCCGCAAAAGACCTGGAGCAGGTCCAGGCGTAACGGGATCTCCGGCGGCGCCACCGAGCGGGAGCCCAGCCGTTCGGCAAGCGGCGTGCCCGAAACCGTCTTCCACTGTCCCGCCCGCTCGATTCCGCTCGACAGGAGATCATGCAACAGGTCCAGATCGTCCCACAGGACGTAAAAGAAATGCTGCTCCGCGTAACCGAGCGCGGGACGGAATGCCGGCACGCCGAGAGCGGCTCCGTATTCCTCGGCAGACAACCCTTCGGGCGCTGGAACCGTCGGCCCCGCGTCAACGGCCAGTTCGCGCGGCCCGCCCACGCTGACGACGTTCGTCCGTATCCGGCCCAGGTCGATGGCGGCGGCGACCCCGCAATCCTCCTTGCCGAGCGCATCGCGGATTCGCTCGACATCCAGAGGGTCGCTGGTGAAGTAGAAGATCTGGCGATCCTGGTCTCTACCGACGCGCCCGAGACTTCGCACGATGGCCTCGAATCGACCGGGGTCGCTCTGGTCGAGCGCTTCGTCGAGAAACAACGGCAGGACCTTGCCCTGCTCCACCTGCTCGGCGAACGCAATCCGCGCCGCCAGCAGCAACTGGGCGCGCGTACCGTCCGAGAGCTCGTCGAGCTCCCGTGCTTCTCCGCTGCGCAACTCGACGGCCAGAAGGCGGGGCGTCCCGTCGTCCTCGCCCAGCCGCAGCTCGTAGTTGTGAGAAGTGAACCCCGAGAAATGGTCGCGGGCGCGTTCAAGGACGCGCGGCATCCGGGTCTGCTCGTATTCCTCCTCGACGCCGTCGATGAGGAATCTCCCCGCCTTGGCGTACAACGTCTCGTCGCGGAGGTCCCGCAGCTTCGCGCGGGCTTCCTCGCGAACGGCGATGAAGTCCTGCAAGGCGCGGCCCCGCTTGGCTTCGTTGATGCTGGCCGTGATCTCGGCGATCTCGCTTCTCAGTCCCGCCGCTCTCATCGCCAGCTTTGTCAAGCCGTCCTTCAGCGGAACGAGCGACAGCGCGTCGCACCCGGCCAGTTCGGGCTCGCCGGCCCGTTCAAGCTCCGTGCAGTCGAGACCGATCTGGCCCTCCAGGCTTGTCTTTTCGCTGTTCAGCTCGCGATACCGCTGCAGCGAGCCGAGCAGCAGGATGAGACCGCTCAGGTCGCCTTCCTGCACTGCCGCCTCGGAATAGATCCTCCTGATGAAATCGAGAGCCCCCTGGCGGGCGGCGGAGTTTTCCTCGAGTTGACCGGTTACCGCCCTTTCGTCGGCCATCGCCCGCACCAGCCGCGAGTTCCTGTCCGCCAGGTTGTTGAGGCGCGCCCGGGCCGTCGCCGCGCTTGTCGGCCGCGGTTCGCCGTGACGCTCCAGGACGCCGGCCAACTCCGCCAGGAGAGCGGCATGGCGCGCTTCCAGGCCGCTCGCCTTGCCGGCCGCGGCCTCGTCGTCGGCGCGGGCCAGGCGGAGCTGATCGAGCGCCCGCGTGAAATCCACCAGTTCCGCATCAGGCGGAAGCGTGTCCAGGCCGAGCCTTTCCTTCAGGTCCTGTCTGCGGGCGTCGACGGCGCGGCGCTGTTCCGACAGACCCTCCATCTCGCTTTCGAGCGCTTGCCGCTCCACGTCCCGGTCGCGCTCCCGCTGCAAGGACGCCAGGAGATCTCCGGTCTCGTCCTCCAGGCCGCGCAGTCGCGACTCGACGGCCGGGACTTCCCAGTCGTCGGGCTCTTCAAGGCCCAGCCTTCCGAACGCGGCCTGCGCGGCGTTTCTCCCGGCTCTGGAAGTCCTTCGGTTGCTCAGGAGCAGCACCGCCACGGCGATGGCGGGAGCCGTGGCCGCGAGCAGGATCAGCGACGGGTCCACGAGCACGGCCAGTCCGACGCTTGCCGCAAGCAGGGCGAGTGCCGAAACGAGCCAAGGCCAGCGTGCCCGGACCCTGACGGCCGGACTGTCGGGCTCGGACACGCGCAGCCAGGAACGCAGAGCCTCCGTCGCGTCCCGGAGCGTCTCGATGTCCCGCCGGCCGTCTCCCGGCGCATCGACGCGCCCGAGCAGGCGCAGTCTTTCCCGGACCGCGGCGACCCTGGCATCGTGCGCCTGGCTTGACCGCAGGAACTCGAACAGTTGCGCCTGTTCGGGCAACGTCAGCGTTGCCTTGTCGACATCGCCCCCGCCCATGGCGCGCCATGCCGTCCCAAGCCTGCCCCGGGCAACGTCGCGTTCGCCTTGGGCCGCCGACAGCGCCACCTCGAGACGTTCCAGCTCGTCGGCGTTTTCGCGCCAGGCCGCGAGGTCGGGTTGCCCCAGGGGTCCGGCGAGCCCGGATTCCTGCCGCGCCTCACGGGCTTCATCCAACTCTCTTTCCAGGGAACGGGTCCGTTCGGCGAATCTGTCCAGTTGAGCCTGCTGCCGCTCGATCTCCTCGACCTCCTTGCCCGTCAGGTTCGCCAGGGCGCCGGGCAAGGCCTTGATCTTCTCGACGATGCCGGCGAGTTCTTCCCGGCGGCGCGCGAGTCCGAGGGCGCGTTCGACAAGGGTGAGCCGGTGGGTGGCGGTTTCCGCGTCACGGAGCTGCGTCCGCAGTTCTCCAAGCTCATCCGCGCGGCGGTGGAGATCGGCGTGCCTCCCCACCGCCGCCTGCACGTCGTCCGCCGCCTTGTTGAAATCGTTCCGTTCGCGGCGGCTTCGTTGCGCGGTCACGCCGGTGAACAGGTCCGCGGCGATCCCGTCCAGGTCGAATCCGCCGGCCATCTGCCGGCGGATCTCCGAGGCGATGTCGGCGGTGCCGTCCGGGGACGGATCGATCAGGTCCCGGAGCTTCAGAAAGAAACAGCGGGAGTGATGGGATGGAGGCAGATTGGGAGAAACGTTTTTCTCGTCGCCCCGCTGCCAGCGGGTGCGCGTCCCTTCGCGCTCGCTCCGCCAGGTCTCTCCCTCCAGCTCGAATTGCCCGGCTACCGACGTCGCCCGGGAGGGACCGCGGTCTTCCCAGTACAGTCCCTCGACCGCGCGGCAGATGCTCGACTTGCCGATGCCGTTGGGCCCGAACACGACGTGGAGGCCCGCCCCCGCCGCTTCGATCTCGAAGGGTTGGCCGATTCCGGGAAGCCGGTCGATGGCGAGCCGCTTGAGTTTCACGACGGATCGCCTTCCTCGCGGCGGGCGAGCATGGTGCCCAACGCCGCCTTCCCCGCACGCAACAGAAGATCGCGCAGGGCATCGTCCGACAGCGGGTCCGTGGCGTTGCGATGGTCCTGAACGGGCAGCCAGACGTCCTCTCCGGCGGTTTCGCTGAGCGCCGCGCGGGCCTTGTCGAGCAGCGTCCGCGAGCGCTCATGGTCGTCCCCGAGCGCCAGGAGCCGTTGCGCCATCAGCGCCGCGGGGTCATCGCCCAGCGCGATCTCCGCGAGGTCCAGCCGCAACTCCATCGAGTCGACGACCTTGTTGAAGAAAACGGCCGTGCCGTCGACGACCCGCCCCATCGAGCTCCACTCGCCGCCGGCGATCCAGTGCCGGATCTCCTCGTGACGGACACTGGTCCCGGTGAGCTGCACGCGCAGGCCGAGCGCGCGGGGAAGGGGGGCGTCTTCGCCAAGCCGGCGGACGAGTCTCGCCGCTTCGCTCAACAGCCTGTCAGGCACGTCCTCGACGTGATCGAGCCCTTCCACCGAAACCGCCGCGTGCTCCCATCGCAGCGGCGCCAGGGGAATCTGCTCGAGGTCGACGCCGCGGTCGCCGGACACCGTCAGGAGCCAGGGGCCATGGGGGCCCGCTTCCGACGGGTCGAGGCCGACGAGCGAACCGAGATAACCGCAGGGCCGGGTTCCCGTCGACGCGGACAACTTCTCCAGGGAAGGCTTGTGGATGTGGCCCAGTAGCCAGGCGTCGTAGCCGGTATCCTCAAGCTCGGCCTGTCTGACGGGGGCGTAGTGTCCGCCGGAAGCGTCCAGGTCCGCGTGCAGCAGTCCGATCCTGGGCACGGGAGGCGACGGCGCCGGAAGCGGCTGCCTGAGCAGTTCCGCCACCGGACTCTCACGCACGTGCCTGTCGCCGAAAGACCAGCCCACGACTTGGGCCGCGGGCGACCGGTCCTTCGAGATCGTTCGCGCTTCCCACCGGCCGCCGGCGCCCAGCAGGGTGAACCCGTCGATCAGGGCGGCGAGCCGCGGCAACGCCTCGACATCGTGGTTGCCGGCAACCGCGATCACGTCGATCCCGGCGTCCACGAGCCGGCCAATGCACTCATCGAGCGGCGCCATGGCCTCGAACCTGGCATTGGTGCTTTCCACCACGTCTCCGGCAAACAGGACCGCGTCGAGTTGCCGTTCGATGGCGAAATCGACCGATAGCCGGAGCGCCGCCGCGGGCGTCAGCTCTCCCGGGTCCACGCCCCAGGATGAAATCACGCCGGGCACACCCGAGCAGGCCGTGCCGAGGTGAACGTCACCGATCGCCAGAATGGAAGCGCTGTCGTTCATTTGGTTGACCGGACGGGCGGATGAGTTATACCACGAGGCGGTGTTCCCCGGAAGCCCTCAAGCGCCATGCCCACCCGCTCGGCCCGGAAACCCACGTTGCGCGCGTAGCGCCCTGGATGCCCTGCTACACTCGCGGGAGGCCGGCGAACCACCCTGGAAGTACCTGCCCGCGGTGCTCGCGCTCGCCTTCGCCGCGCGCGCGGCCGTGGCGCTGTCGGGGGACTTCGTCCTGCACCCGGACGAGATCATGCAGTACCTGGAGCCGGCGCACCGGCTGGTCTTCGGCAGCGGCGTCATATACTGGGAGTACTTCTACGGCGCGCGCTCGTGGATCGTTCCGGGAACCGTGGCCGGGGTATTGAAGTTGCTGGACGTCGTCGGCCTCGGCGAGCCGCGCTGGTACGTCGGCGCGGTCAAGCTGGCGTTCTGCGCGATCTCCTTGGCGATTCCCGCGGGCATGTACTTCTTTGCCCGGCGGCATTTCGGCGAGGCCTCGGCGCGGGCGGCATTGCTGGCCGGCGCTTTCTGGTACGAGCTTGTCGGGTTCGCGCACAAGCCCATGGCCGAGTTCCTGGCCACCGTTCCGCTTGTGGCGCTGCTCGCGCTCTGCGTGCGGCCCGCCGCAGACGAGGCCCGGATGCTCTGGCCCGCGGCCTTCCTCGCGGTCGTCGCCGGCGCGGTAAGGATGCAGTACGCGCCGCTCGCCCTCGCGCTGCTGGGGATCGTGTTTCTGCGCACCGGCAGGAAGGGGCTGCTCGCGGTGGCCGCGGCGGCGTTTTTCTTCGTGGTGGGGGTCTTCGACGCGGTCACCTGGGACGCCGGCCTGTTCCACTCCTACCTCACCAACCTTCGTTTCAACCTTGTCCTGGGCCCCATGCGGGCCGGCGAGAGCGCGGCCTGGCAGTACATCCTGTGGCTCGTCCTCGCCAGTGCCGGCCTGTGCGTGCTCTGCGTCGCGGCGTCCCTCCGCCGGCCCCGTCGCTACGCGTTGCTGCTTGCCCTCACGGCCTTGATCCTGCTGCTCCATTCCCTGCAGGCCCACAAGGAATATCGGTTCATCTTCGTGGTCGTTCCGTTCTGGCTTCTGATCGGCGCGGACCTCGCGGCGCGGCTGTGGTCGCGGGCGCACGTCCGACGTTGGCTCGCGGTATCGGCGCCCGCCGTGTTCGCTACCGTTTCGCTGGCAGGAATCGGGAATGCCCTGCCGTACCAGGAGCGGGTGTACCGGGCGTGGTCGAGGGAGACGGGATTCTTCGGCTTCGTGCGCAACCAGGATCCCATCTTCACGGCTTATCGTTACCTCGCCCGCGCGCCCGGGGTCGCCGCGGTGTGGCAGCCCGACCGCCCCTATTACCAGCTTCCGGGATACTACTACCTCCACCGCAGGATACCCTTCTACGACAAGTTCACCGGAACGGCCCTTGGGAAGGACACCATGGCCGCCGTTCTAGCCAGCCACATTGTCTCCTCGGATCCGCACTTTTCCGTGGCGGGATACTCCCTGGAGCGGGAATTCGACGGCGTGCGTGTCCTGCGTCGGGACCGGGAGGCGCCGCCGGTACGCCGCTGGCTCGACTACGCACCCACTATCGTTGGCCGTCGCACGGACAGGATCATGGCCCGGATAGACCCGGAGGCTCCCGCTCGCCCGGCCAACTGGGGCATCCGCTTGGCGCCCCCCGGCAAGGGGCGGCGGTCCGGTCCGTAGGACAACCGGAATGAGCGCTCGCGCTCACTCTTCGACCCAGGGGAATTGGCCGTATTTCGAGGTTTACCGGATTTGCACCGGATATATGGCCCGGGAAAATCCACTTGCCGCATCTTTTGTTGTTTACACACAGGGGCACCTCCAATTATCGTGCTCCTGTGCGGATGCTACGGAAAGCCACCGAAACCCTGCATCGCTTACAAGACGGCCAAGGCTCGTAGCCGAGAAATAAATTTGGGGGAGGTTTGTACCAATGAGTTCAATGTCGGAGAGATGGACTGAGCTCGAGGACAAGGAATGCAGACAGGGCTTCGTAGAAGCACAGGTGGAGGTCGACGTGCCCTTCCAGATCGCCGCTCTCGCAAAGGCCCCGGGGAAGTCTCTGGCGGAGATCGCTGAGGAAGCTGACGTTCCCTTGAGGCAGCTCGACGGGAAAGCACGCATTGGCACGGACGCCCTCCTCAAACTGGCGCTTTATTTTGACTGTGCCGTGATCGTAAAGTTTGCCTGTTCAGTGAGGCATTGAGATGGGAGGAGGCCTTTCGTCCAAGTACCTTCAAGGTGCCTTCGTTCGAAGAGGAGAAGGGGGCAAAGGCGGCCGAGGAGGAATGGTCAAGAGGCATCGAGTCGTCTCCCCCTTAGTGCCTGGTCGACCGCGAAAGACATGATCGTGTGGTTGCAGCAACAAGTTGAGTCCATGGAGAAATCGATCTCGCAAGGTCCAAGTGATGGAAGCCAATCCCAGAGTTCTGAGAGCCGATGTAAATCGGCGAAGTAATTTCTCGCCGAGTATGGCCGCGAGGGTAAGCGGAGCGGCCTCGCCGTTCACAAAGGCAGCCGAAATGGGCCCGTTGCTCGCCATTCCACACCACTACAGCGTTAGCGTTAATCAAACCACTGCACTCAAACCTCACTTCACTACTGTCCGGTCCAATAATTGAACAAATTCAATTGCTTATGCAACATGTCCTGGGAGGAAGTGTCTTCGGCATCGAAGAACCCCTTGTTTAAGGGGATTTTCTCGAACAAGGTGACGGAGAAGACCTGTAACAATGTGTAGAGGGAAACATCGAGGTCGAGCCGCTTTCTGATGATGGCGACGAGCACGTACACGGAGACGGCAGTCCAGATTTGCACCTTGACGGCGTTCTCCGAGGTGCCGTAAAACTTCCTGATCCGCAGATGTTGCTTGATCCATTTGAAAAACAACTCCACCTGCCAGCGGGCCTTGTACAGTTCGCAGATGACCTTTGGCTGAGGACCAAACAGGTTGGTCAGGAAAAGGAGCGTCTTTGATGTCTCCGGGTCTTTGAATCGAATCCGCCGCAGATAATGGGGATAACGTTTGTGGCTGTAGAAGCCCGACAACTTTACGGTCTGGTCGCAGACAATGCCTTGCACACGATCGCTTGGAGCGGAATAGATGCGTCGCAAATCGGCATTGGTTTTGGCTCGGGTGACAAAGAACGCGCCGGCTTCGTGAAGTGCGAAGAGGCGCTTGAAGTCGAGGTAGGCGCGGTCCATCACGTAAATCGCTGCGGGTTCTGGAATCAACAGATCGAGCACTTTGATATCGTGCAGCTTGCCGTCGGAAACATGTATGAAACTCGGGATATTGCCGCGCAGATCGAGCAGCGTATGCATCTTGACCGCTGCTTTGGTGCTTCGAAACGAAGCCCACGGGAACAACGACAGGCACAGGTCGATGGTCGTCGAGTCCAGTGCATAGACGGTGTTGGACAGATCCAGCCCAAGGTCCTCTTGGATGTAAAGTTTGCGGGCTTGTGCAATGAGCCGTTGGGCGAAGTCGGCGTAGATTCTCCAGTCTCTTCGTTCGTTGGCGTCGGCCAACGTAGAGCGCCTGACCGTGGAGCGAATGCCCATGTGGTAGAGCTTGGCCGATTGCGCTGCAAGACAGGCTTCGATGTCTCGCAGACTTTCCCGATAAGCCAACTGAGCGAACGCGAGGATGCGAAAGTGCTCGGCACACGCCAGGGTGCGAACACGACGGTTCCCGCCATAGCGATCGACGATACGAGCGAACGTTGTCCAAGGCAGAAAATCCATCAACTGCGCGAACAGCGTCTTGCCGGTGTACATGGCGTGCCCTCCAGGGAGTCCTGCCCTGAAGGTCGCCCAAAAGCGCTGTTGCGTTCAAGTCGGCACCGCAAGAAATCGACAAAAGGCATAGCTGATTCACATAGTTACAGTGATCCCTACGTCACTTAACCGGACAGTAGTGACCTCACTTCGCAATCATGCCGACTTTGGAATCACGTTTCCGCCAGTTACTCATGGAGTGGCGGCGTGCTACCCGGTATTCATCCTCTGCGACCGAGATCACCGGCCACCAGGCATACCAAGAGATCATCGAGTTGGGGCCTCCCGCAATTTCTTTGATCTTCAAAGAGTTACGGCAGAAGCCAGAACATTGGTTTCATGCACTGTGGGTTCTTACAGGCTACCAGCCGCCCAAATCAAGCCGTCAAAATATGGGGAAAATGAGGGATGCTTGGTTACGCTGGGCGGACCGGAAAGGGTATTAGCTCCGCCGTCGGAACCCCGATATTTGATTGGCAAACACCGTAACCAACTCGGAAGACACTTCCCGGTCTGTCGCCAGTGAGCCCCAAACTCCTCTGACAAGAAATAGTTCAAACCAGGATGTCATGGTCGGCCCTTCCGGCCACGTAACGCCATTTTCCACCGGCCCATTCTCCACCGGCCATTTGCATTCCCGCCGCCCATGCGCTTGAATGCGCCGGAGTGCGCGGCTCGGACTGCTGGCCGGCCGCGGGTCGGGCGGGCAGGCGAAAAGGATGAGAACGCGATGACCAACGCGAGGATTCTGATCGTCGGGGACGCGGCGCACCTAGAAGGACGCCTGCGAGGCCTGGGGTACACGGTGTGCGCCACGGTTCCGTCCGCGCCGCGGGCCATCGAGGAAGCCGCCGGGGCGCGGCCCGATCTGGCCCTAGTCGCTCTCGGTCTCGAAGGCGAGGCCGACGGCCTGGAAGCGGCGGAGCGGATCGGGAGCCGGCTCGCCGTCCCGGTGGTCCTTCTCGTCGACGGTGCGGACGAGGCCGGGCAAAGCCTGTTTCAGCGGGCCTGGACGGCCCCTCCGTTCGGATACGTGCTGAAGCCCTTCGAAGAGCGGCAACTGCACTGGAACATCCAGGCCGCCCTTGCCCTGCACGAGAGGGAGCGCCGGCACGGGGAGACGGAGACGGGACTGAATGCCGCGGTCGCCGACTTGCAGGATCGCGTCGATCTCATGCAGACCGTTTTCGACAGCATAAGCGAGGGCGTATTCGCCAACGACGAGACCGGCAGGCAACTGTTCATCAATGCGAACGCGCTGGAGGTCGGCGGAACCGAGAGCCCGCGCGGTGTCGACGAGTGGCCCGAACAGTACGGCATCTTCCTTCCCGACGAGGAGACGCTCCTGCCCCTGGAGCAGAGTCCCATGTGGCTCGCCTTCCGGGGCGAGACGACGGACTGGATGGAGCTCTTCGTGCGCAACCCGCAGAAGCCGGAGGGGATCCATGTCGGCGTCAGCGCGCGGCCTCTGAAAACAAAAGTCAAGGGGCTCTCGGCAGGGGTAGTGGTCTTTCAGGACATCACCGAAACCAAGGCGGCGGAGGCCCGGCTGAACGAGACCCTGAACGACCTGCGGGAACAGAGGGAGCTGATGGCGGCCACCTTCGACAGCATCCGTGACGGCATCGTCGTCTCCGACGAGAGCGGGAAGTTCCTGTACACCAATCCCGCCGCCCAGAGGATGCTCGGCGACGCCTACGCCGCCCGCCGGGACGGCCGGTGGCTGGAGAAGCCCACGCCGTTCTTCTACTATCCCGACCGCGAGACCCCCATCGGGAACAAGGACCTGCCGCTTCCGCGCGCCATCTTCCAGGGCGAGTCCACGGACGACATGGACGTGTTCGTGCCCGGCGGGGGGGCCGGGCAGGGCATTTTCATCCGGGTGAGCGGACGGCCGCTCCTCGACGAGAGCGGCGGAACCCGCGGAGGGGTGATCACCTTTCACGACGTCACCCGGCAGGTGCTCGCGGACGAAGCCCTGGCGCGGGCCTTCGCGCAAGGGCGGCTGGAAATCGTCGACACCATCCTGCACAACGTCGGCAACGCCATCAACAGCGTCACCGTCGGAATCGAGACCATTCAGCAGGGGATCGCGGAGAACCGGCTCGTCCGCCGCCTGAGCGGGCTCGCCGAAGCCGTGGAGGCGCATCGTGACGACTGGGCCGATTACATCGAGAACGACCCGCAGGGGCGGCAGGTGCTGCCGTTCATCACCGCCCTCGCCCGGGACTTCGTCCGGGAGAACAGGAGGCTCACGGCGACGGTCGGCCGGGTGAGCGAGAGGGCGCAGCACATCGCCGACATCGTCCGCACCCAGAAGGCGCTCGGCGCTCCGGGCCTGAGCCAGAAGGACGTCAAGCTCAGGGACGCGATCAAGGACGCCGTCGCGGTGCTGCAGGGCTCGAACCGCAAGCGGCGGACAAGGGTGGACATCGACTGCGACAAGGCGCCGGAGGAGATCCAGATCGACGAGAGCCAGTTTCACCAGATGATGGTCAACCTGATCAAGAACGCGATGGAAGCCATCGACCAGCTTGCCGCATCGGGCGGGCTCGAGGGAGAGCCCCGCATTTCGGTCCGGGCCTGCGCCGACGGGGATTTTGTCAACATCGAGGTGAGCGACAACGGCATCGGCACCGCGGAGAATGACACTCGGGTGCTCTTTGCCGCGGGCTACACGACGAAGGAGGCCGGGACTGGGCTGGGGCTCCATTCGGCCGCCAATTTCATCATCGGATCGGGCGGGGAGATCCGCCTGCTGAGCGACGGCATCGGCAAGGGCGCAACCGCGCAGGTCAGGCTGAGAGCCCCCGGCAGTCCGAGCCCTCCGCGGGGGGGGGGACTCCGACCAGGGTGATTCACGGAAGGGATAGCTGATGGAGTTGGAGGACTACGGCAACAAGCGCGTCCTGATCATCGACGATCAGAAGGAGATCCACAACGACTTCAAGGAAATGCTGGACCCCGAACGCCACGCGGCGTCAACGGATGCGATGGCGGCCGCATTCGTCGACGCCGAAGAGCGGCTCTTGCTGCCGGAGTTCGAGATCCTGCACGCCAGGAGCGGAGAGCATGCCTTCGAGATCGTGAAGGCCGGAAGGGAGAGAGGCCTCCCCATCGCCGTGGCCTTTGTCGACATCCGAATGCCGCCGGGCATCGACGGCCTCCAGACCATACGCCGGATGAGGGAAATCGATCGCGACATGGAGCTGGTCATCATGACCGCATACACCGACAGGTCTCTGCCGGAAATCGTCCATGGCATCGAGTTGATCCACAAGGTGCTCTACATCCGAAAGCCATTTACGCGCGAGGAGGTCCAGCAGATCACCCTGTCGCTGGTGGGAAAGTGGAACATCCAGCAGAAGCTGGCGGAGCAACGGCGGCAGTTGGCCATCGAGCATCAAAGGCTCGCGGCGGTGCTCGACGCCACCGGAGACGCCATGGCCATGTACGATCGCGCCGGGTGCCTAGTGTTCGCCAACCGTGCCTGCGAGAAGATATTCGACCTGACGGAGAGCGAGTTGAAAGAGCTTCCGCCGGACGCTATCGCGGAACGGCTCAGGGAGCGGTTCCGGGAGCCGAGCCTGCCCGAGCTGGAGGAAACGTTCCTTTTCGAGGACGGCGGCACGCTGGTGGAGGAAGCCACCGCGGGTGAGGTGCCTCAGCAAAGGCTCTTCCACCGAACCACCGTGCCGGTGCATGACGCCCGGGGAGACGACATCGGCAGCCTCGTGGTGTACCGGGACGTATCCAAGGATTTCGAGATGGAGCGGATGAAGGCCGGGGTGCTGCGCTTGCGCACCGAGCTGCAGACGCCCCACTCCTTTGGCGACATCATCGGCGCCAGCCCTCCCATGCGGCAGGTGTACGCGCTGACGATGCGCGCCGCGGAAAGCGACATCACGGTGCTCATCCAGGGCGAGAGCGGAACCGGCAAGGAACTGGTCGCAAGGTCGTTTCACCTTCACAGCTCGCGGAAGGGCGGGCCGTTTCTGGCCATCAATTGCGCCGCGGTTCCCGAGACGCTCATCGAGAGCGAGATGTTCGGCCATGAGCGGGGAGCCTTTACCGGAGCCACCGGGCGAAAACCCGGGGCATTCGAGCGCGCCCGGGGGGGGACCATCTTCCTCGACGAGGTCGCCGACATGCCGCTGGTCCTCCAGAGCAAGCTGTTGCGCGTGCTGCAGGAGCGGGAGGTCCAGCGGGTGGGAGGCGCCGCCACCATCCCGGTCGATGTCCGGGTGATCGCGGCCACCAACAAGGACCTGGAAGCCGCAGTCAAGGCGGGCGAGTTCCGAGAAGACCTGTTCCACCGCGTCGCCGCCTTCCCCATCGTGGTTCCGCCGTTGAGGCGACGGCGCGAGGACATCCCGTTGCTGGCCAAGCATTTCCTGAAGAAGCACGCCGAGAGGGCGGATCGACGCATAGACGGCGTCTCCACGGCAACGTTGCGTGTGCTGCTGCAGTATGACTGGCCGGGCAATGTCCGGGAGCTGGAAAACGCCATCGAGCGCGCCGTCCTGCTGGAGACCACGGACGTGCTGCATGCGCACAACCTGCCGCCGCACATGTCGCCGGTGGTCCCTTCCGAGAGCGGCCAGCCGGAGCAGGGCGGGGTGCTGCCGCTGACGGAGGTGGAGCGGCAGGCCCTGAGCCACGCGCTCGCCGTCACCGGCAACAACGTCACCCAGGCCGCCCGTGCGCTGGGAATCAACCGGGCCACCCTGCACCGGAAGCTGAGGAAGTACGATCTTCTCGACGGGTCTTGAACCGATCATGCAAATTGCGACACCTGTTGCAGATTGCAACGCCTCCGGGCTTCTTTCCCCCGTCCCGCCACTCCCGTAACCGATTCTCCTGGAAATTTTTTCCAATTCCCCGGCGGCTACGCGTCCGTAACCGTTCTGCGCAGCATCTGCGGCCCCCTGCGGCCACAACGTCCCTTGAAAACGCGCCCAGGAGTCTGTCCAGGGTGGCCGAAGGCCGGGTGAGGGCCTGGGTTGGCCTGCTTGGCACTGTTTTTGCTGAATACGATCTTGGGAACGAGCAAATCGCGAAGTCGAAGGCGCATTTTCACGAATGCAGAGTTGAACGATGATCGGAGTGTGTTGGGCAGGATGGCGCCGCGCCCGGGGTAACGAGCGGACAAGGGTGGCGCTACAGTAAATGAAGGAGGATGGACGCCGTATGCGAGGCGTCCGGGTATCTTGATCCGAGTCAGCCAACGTGTTAGAACTACAGGCAATTCCGTTCAACGAATGGAACAGAAAAGGAGGACGAGAGATGAACATCGTTGTCATCAGACACTGTGCGGAATATCTGGCCCGGCACCTGTCCCGGTATCTTGGGGACACTCGGGGTGTGGCCGCCATGGAATACGCGATCATCGTCGGGATCATAGTCGTCGGCGTCGGCGCGGCTGTGTCCTTGTTTCAAGATGAGATCGTGGGAGTGATTACGGATGCGACAGCGGACGCTAAGGGGGTTCGCACCGCAGTAACCAACGCGAACACGTAAACGCCGACGGAAGGGAACCCGACAGGGATCAAGACTCCCGTATATTGATGCTCGGTTGAGGTTCCCGGGCTTTCGGAGAAGCGGCCCGAGCGGGGTTACGGTATCGCGTGCCGTCCCCCCTCGGGCCGCGTCTTTCGTATGAGAGTGATATTGTGAACCGGAGAGTCTGGAAGGCTCGGATGACAGGCGTCTCCCGCATCCTGCGCTGGCTGGCGGTTTCGTTAGCCTTGGTCATCGCGTTCGCGGCGGGCGGCCACGGCAGGGAGGTGCGCGCGGGCGCCCCGTTGACCGTTCACGCGGGCCAGAGCCGGATGTTGCGGCTCGGCAAGCCAGTCGATTCGGTGTTCGTCGCCGATCCGGCGGTGACCGACGTGCAGGTCGTCACGTCGCAGGTGCTGTTCGTGTTCGGCAAGGCCGCCGGCCGGACCTCGGTGGCAGCGCTGGCGGGCGACGGAGCCGTGGTGGGGCGGTGGAAGGTGACGGTGACCCTCGACATGGAGCCGGTCCGGTCGGCCCTGTCGGACGACGCGGCGTTGCGGGGCGTCCAGGTCCGTCCGTGGCGCCAGGGGATCGAACTCATCGGCGTGGTGGCGTCGACGGAAGCTGCGGCCCGGGCCCTGGAGCTGGCCAGGGCGGCCCTGCCCGAGAAGGCGACGGTGATCAACCGGATTTCGGTGGCGAGCTCTCAGCAGGTGAACCTGGAGGTGCAGATCGCCGAGGTGCGGCGCAGCGTGAGCGAGTCCCTGGGCATCAACTGGGAAG
This sequence comes from uncultured Binatia bacterium (SeqCode), assembly GCA_965204505.1. Classification (GTDB taxonomy): domain Bacteria; phylum Desulfobacterota; class Binatia; order UBA9968; family JAJDTQ01; genus JAJDTQ01. The sequence continues at coordinate 1,918,874 of CBDBFB010000002.1, read as the reverse complement.
CGTTCGGCCTGCGCGGCGAGGGCGCGTTGGCCTTCCGCGTGGGACGGCTCTTTTCCGCGGACGGCGGGACCCTCGTGCCGTCGGTTACCCGTGACGGGACGGCGTCGGCGCTGTCCGGCTCCTGGACGTCGTCCGACGGCTCGGCTTCGGTGCGGGGGTTGATCGACGCGCTCGCCACCGCCGGCCTCGCCACCGTGCTGGCCCGGCCCAACATCACCGCGGTGTCGGGCGAGACCGCGAGCTTCTTCTCGGGCGGCGAGTATCCGTTGCCGGTCGGCGTCGACGACGGCCAGATCACCTTCGAGTACAAGAAGTACGGCGTGCTGCTCGACTTCGTGCCGACGGTGATCGACAGCCGGCGCATCGCCCTGACCGTGCGCCCGGAAGTGTCCCAGCGCCTGGCCACCGACTCGCTCAGGATACTCGACACCGAGATACCGGTCATCGACGTGCGCCGCGCCGAGACGACCATCGAGGTCGGGAACGGCGAGTCCATCGTCATCGCCGGGCTCTACCGCAACCAGAGCGATTCCACGGAAGCCGGCGTGCCGGCGCTCAAGGACGTCCCGATGCTGGGCCGGCTGTTCGGCGCCCAGACGGCGCGCGCGAACTCCACCGAGCTCATCGTCGTGGTCACCGCGCGGCTGATCGGCTCGACGCGCGCGCGGGCGGAAGAGAGGGAGAAGCGGGCGTCGGGCCGGCGCGTCCGAGGCTATCACTACTGAGCCGCTACCGAGCGTCGCAACCACCCGCGAGACGCTCGCGCAGGAGACCTTGCCATGTGCGCACGTACACGAACCGCGCGCCGGGCCCTCAGGCTTGCCGCCGCGGCATGGGCGGCGGCGGCGCTCTCGGGCTGCGCGTGGACGGCCATCGACGCCGAGCGGTCGAGCTTCGTCTTTCCCCAGGCCATCGCCGCCCGTGACGCGGCCCGGGCGCGGCTCTCTCTCGTCCACGGCCAGACTCACCACGGGCTGAACGTCGGCGCCGGCGCCGCGCCGCGGCCGGCGGCTTCCCGCGGGACGTACCAGGAAGCCTACCAGCGGTGGCTGGAGGGGGCAGTACGGGAGTTGCCCGCTGCGGGCGAGACGGCGATGGAGGCCAGCAACTAGCTCCCGGTGCTGCGCCGATGAACGGTGACGACCGTGACATATGCGCCTTCGCCGTCGACGCCGGCACCGAGCGGGTGCTGCAGGAGGCGCTGGACGGCTATGAGAAGGGGAAGGTGCACCGCGGCGACATGGCCGCGGCGATCAAGCACCTGACCGGGGGGTCGTCGCCGCAGGTGGTGATCGTCGACCTCGACGGCAGCCGGTTCCCCGCCGGCAGCATCCACGAGCTGGCCGCGGTGTGCGAGGTCGGCACCAGCGTGATAGCCGTAGGATCGAACGACACGGCGCGCCTTGCCCGGGAACTGCTCGCCACCGGCATCGACGACTACTTCCCGAAGCCCGTCTCCGCCGGCGAGATCCGCGAGGCCCTGATGGCGACGCTGGACGGCGAAGGCGCCGCGCCGCGCCTGCACGCCGGCCGGGTGATCGCCTTCGCCGGCGCCGGCGGCGGTTGCGGCGCCACCACGCTGGCGGTGGTGACGGCGCAGGCGTCGGCCGCGCGGGGCAGCTACGTGGCCGCGGTGGACCTCTCCCGCGCCTCCGGCGCCCTGCCGTGGATGCTCGACGTCGAGCCCCCGGCCGGACTCGACGAGCTGCTCGGTCTGGCGGCGTCGGGCAGTCCCCCGGGCTCGGACATGCTCGACGCCCTGGGCGCGCCGGCGGGCCCGCCGGCGGGCCCGCGGATCTCGGTCTATGGCTACCGGCTTGGCGACGGGGTGCCGGTGGCGCCCACGCCCGCCGCGGTCCACTGGCTGACCGAGCAGCTCGCCAACCGCTCGCACCTGGTGGTCGTGGACGGGATGGCGGACGCCGATACGCTGTTCCCGGTGCTCGAGAGCGCGGACGAGCGGGTGCTGGTCTACGAGCCGACCCTGGCGAGTCTCAACCATGTAACGCACATCCTCGCGCTGCTCAGCGAGGGGCGGGACGCGGTCCTGGTGGAGAACCACACGCGGACGAAGAAGAGCGCGCTCTCCGCCCAGCAGATCCGCCAGGCCCTGGCCGGGCGCGAGCCGGCCCACACCATACCGTTCGAGCCGAAGCTGCCGGCGGCGACGAACCGCGGCAGGCTGGACGAATCGCTGGGAAAGAAATACCGCGGCGCCCTCGGCCGCCTGGTGGATAACCTCACGAGGCCGACGGTATCGCTGGCCGCCGCGGGCGCAGACTCGTAGGCTCCGGAAGGCTGGGTGAGGGCCGTCCGGCTGGAGAGGAGAAAGACGCAATGGCAGTGAGATCTTTCGGACGCCGTCCGAAGGCGGCAGAGGAGGTCGAGGCGAACGGCGGAAGGGCGGCCGCCCCGGTTGCGGCGCCCGCTGTGTCCACGCGCTCACAGACCTCGGACGCGGCCATCGCCGACATCGCGGCGCGAGTGCATCCCGTCGTCGCCAAGGCCCTCGACATGTCGCAGGCGGTGAGGCTGAGCCCGGAGGAGTTGGCGGTGCAGCTCCAGGCGTTTCTCGAGACCGAGGAGGCGGGCACCCCGGACCTGACGCCCCTCGACCGGCGGCGGGTGGTGGCCTGCCTGATCAACGACATCAAGGGGCTGGGGCCGCTGGAGCCGTTGTTCCACGACCCGAGCATCTCCGACATCCTGGTCAACGGCCTCAGCTCGGTCTACGTGGAGCGCCGCGGCAAGCTGGAGCCGGTGGACATCAAGTTCCGCGACGGCCAGCACCTGTTGCGCATCGCCCAGCGCATCTCGGGCTGGGTAGGGCGGCGCATCGACGAGGCCAGCCCGATGGTGGACCTCAGGCTGCCCGACGGAAGCCGCGTCAACATCATCATCCCGCCCCTCGCCCTCGACGGCACTACCATGTCGATCCGGCGATTCCTCATGACCGGCGTCACCCTCAGGGACCTGGCGGCGCAGGAGATGCTCACGCCGGCCATGGCCCGGCTGCTCTCCATCGGCGTCAAGTCGCGGCTGAACATCCTGATCTCCGGCGGCACCGGAGCCGGCAAGACGACGTTGATGAACACCCTGAGCCGGGAGATCAGCCACGGCGAACGGCTGGTCACCATCGAGGACGCCGCCGAGCTGCAGCTTCAGCAGCCCCACGTGGTGCGGCTGGAGACGCGCACCATGAGCGCGGAGGGCACCGGAGAGGTGACGATGCGCGCGCTGTTGATCAACGCGCTGCGGATGCGGCCCGACCGCGTCATCGTCGGCGAGGTGCGCGGCGCGGAGGCGATGGAGATGTTGCAGGCGATGAACACCGGCCACCCGGGCTCGATGTGCACGGTCCACGCCAACACTCCGCGCGACGCGCTGACGCGGCTCGAGAACATGCTGTTGATGGGCGCCGTCGATATGCCGCTTTCGGCGATACGGCAGCAGGTGGCGTCGTCCGTCGATCTCGTCGTGCAGGTGGCGCGGCTGCGTACCGGGCGGCGTTGCCTGACCAGCATTACCGACGTGGTGGGAATGGAGAACGATACCGTCATCACCGAGGAAATGTGGCGCCTCGTGCAGGGCGACTCGTCCACGACCTTCGAGAGCAGCGGCCGGCGGCCGTCGTGGATGGACGCGGTGGAGCGGGCGGGACTGCGGGGCGAGTTGCTGGAGGTGCTGCAGATGAGCAACGACGACGCCCCCCTCTCGGCGGCCGGAGGGGCGGGGCGATGAGTCCCCTGCTGATCGCCGCGGCGGCGGCCGGCGTGTTCCTCGCCGCGGCCGCGTGCGCCGCCCTGTGGCTGAGCGGCCGTTCGGGTGACGCGGACCTGGAACGCCGGCTGCGCCTGGTGGCGGCGGGATTGCGCGGGGGCGCCTCCGGCGACGCCGACGCCGAGGCCAGCCTCTTCCGCCGCCGGCCCGACAAGTCCTGGCTATACGACCGGATCGAGCGGCATTTCAGCATGCTCGAAGGCCGCCGGGCGTTGCCGAGGGCCGCGGCGCTGGGTCTCCTGCTCGCGGCCGCGGCCGGCGTGGTCGCGTTCGTCATGCAGTTCGGGACGCTGCTCACGCTCGCGGTGCCGGCGGCGTGGGTGGCGGGAAGCTGCGCCGTTCTCAGGATGTGGAACGCGAACCGGCGCGCCGAGTTCGTCAAGCGTTTCCCCGAGGTCGTGGACCAGATCGTGCGCCTCACGCGGGCCGGGCTGCCGGCGGTGGAGGCGATCTCGGTGGTCGCCGAGGAGGCCCAGGAGCCGGTCAAGCGACTCATGCAGCAAATCTCCGACGAGCTTTCGTCGGGCCTCGATCCGGAGGTGGTGTTGCGCGGCGCCGCGGCGCGCGTGCGCATTCCGGAGTTCACGCTGTTCTCCGCGGCGCTGTGCCTGCAGCGGACCACCGGCGGCGCCATCTCGGGCGCGCTCAGCAATCTCTCGGCCACGTTGCGCGCCCGGATGGAGGTGGAGATGAAGGCGCACGCCTCGACCGCGCAGACGCGGATGACGCTATGGGTGTTGTCGGCGGTCCCGGTGCTGGTGCTGGCGGCCCAGAGCTACACCAACCCGGGCGCGACGCAGGTGCTGTTCGAGAACCCGGCGCTGTTGCGCTGGGGCGTCGGGCTGATCGTGGCGGGGCTGCTGATCGCGAAGACCATCGCCGCCAGGTTCGTACGGTGACGTCGATGACCTGGACCATGGCGTTGGCCGCGCTGGCGGCGTTGCTTGGGCTGGCCGCCGCAGTCCTCTACCTGTTCCGCGAAAGCCGCCGGGCGCTCGCCCTGGACCGGCGCCTGCTGGCGGTGCGGGCGCGAGCGGTGTCGGCCTGGGGGGAGTCGGAAAGGCGGCCGGACGATGCATCGGCCGTCTGGTCGTACCTGTCCCTGGCCGTGGTGGGCGCGCTCCGGGTCGCCGCCATCGTGGTGCCGGTGGGCGCGGCCGAGCGCGCCAAGATCAGCGAGCTGCTCCGGCAGGCCGGTTTCCAGCAACGCGACGCACTGGCGATCTTCCTGTCGCTCAAGATGGTCGTGACGCTGGCCGCCGGCGTCGCCGCCGCGGTCCTGGCGGCGGAGGCGGAACTGCTTGACGGACACCGCGCCGTGATCGGCTTCGCCGGTCTGGCCGGGGGGGTGCTCGGCGGGGTGTTGCCCGAGGCGGTGTTGCGGCGCATGAGCGATCGACGATGCAAGAAGCTGGCGCGCGCGCTGCCGGACGCCCTCGATCTCATGGTGCTGTGCGTCGAGGCCGGCTACACTTTCGAACGCGCGCTTTCCATGGTCGCGGAGGAACTCCGGCCGCTGGCGCCCGAGCTGGCCGCGGAGCTGGGATCGGTGGAGGCGCAACTCCGTCTCGGCGCCGACCGCAGGAGCGTGCTGCAGGACCTCTGCGAGCGCACCTCGGTCGAGGGGCTGCGCGATTTCGCCATGACCGTCATTCAGGGCGAGCGCTACGGCACGCCGATGGGCCAGTCGATCTCGAACATCGCCCGGAACGAGCGCCTCCAGCGGGCGGCCCGCATCGAGGCCGCGGCCGGACGGTTGCCGGTGATCATGAGCCTGCCGATGCTTTTGCTCGTGGTGCCGGGCATCCTCCTGCTGATGGGCGGTCCGGCCTTCATGTTCGCGATCCAGGCGCTGCGGGGAATGAGCTCCAACTAACGTCGGCGCCGTATAATTGCGACACCTGTTGCAGATTGCAACGCTTCTGGGGCTTTCTCCTCCTCCCGCAACACATCCGTAGCCGATTCCATTAGATTGATTTTCCCCAATTCCCCCGACGGCTACGCGTCCGTACCGTTCTGCGCAGCATCTGCGGCCACAACATCCCTCGAAAACGCGCCCAGGCGTCTGTCCAAATAGTCAAACACAACCCCTCTCCCTCTGGGAGAGGGTGGCCGAAGGCCGGGTGAGGGCCTGGGTCGGCCTGCTTGGCACTGTTTTTGCTTTATACAATCTTGGGATCGAGCAAAATCGCGAAGCGAAGGCGCATTTCACCAATGCGGAGTTGAACGATGATCGGTGTGTTTCGGGCAGGATGGCCATGGCGGCGACGGGCGGCGGAAGCCCCGCGGGGCTTTTTCTCGGCGTTGCGGGCGTCGGTCGCCCTTGAGAGCGTCTGCTGCATCTGCTTCGCGGTCGGCATCGTGGGCAGCGTGATCGAGGTCGTGAACACGCTGTTCGTCAGCGACATCCTGCGCCGCGCGGCCCAGGCGGTAGCGCGCGACAACTCGCTGCAGGTCTCGGCGGCGAGCGACAGCGCGCAGTTGCTGGCGCGCGCCTGGAAGGCGATAGGGGAAGAGGTCGGCGGCCGGCTGAATCCCGATCTCGTGGAGGTCGATATCAAGGTCTACGACGATCCCTCGACGATGTTGCTGGGCGAGGAGTCCACGGGCGACAACCGCCTGCTTGGCGGAGACCCCGGCAATATGGTGGTGGTGCGCCTGCGCTATACGCCGGAGACGCCGTTTGCGCGGTTGCGAGAGATTCTCCAGGCCGATGAGTCCGACTCTCTCGCTTTCCAGGCCTTGGCGGTGGCGCGAAACGAACGCACGATAGAGTTGTCCGCACCTCCGACGGAGGACAGCCAGGTGGCCGAGAGATAGCACGTCGGGTTGATGAGCACCGTGGTGAGCAATCTTGCGGCCCGCCTCTCCGCGGGCCTCTCGTCCTGGATGCGCGAGGGACGGGGCTCGACCAGCATCGAGTTCGTGATCGCTGCAACTCTCATCGTCAGCACCACGGTGGGCGGCATGGACCTGTACCGGGTGGTCGATGCGCAGTCGGTGGCGTTGCGCGCGGCCTCCACCGTGGCCGGGTACCTCTCGCTGGAAACGGCGCCGAGTGTGGCGTCCATCGAAGACTTGGCCAGGTTCTCGTATCGCAACGAGATCGCGCTGCCGTCCGAGGCGGCTTTCGTGGTATCGGCGGTCAGCCGGTCCGAAGCGACCGACGAGGAACCCGACCCGCCGCCCGTCGTGCAGTGGACCTGGACGTTCGCCGTCGGTGAAGACCCCGAGTCTCCCCCGGAGGATCTCACCGAGTCCTGCGACCGGCTCTCCGGCGACCCGGCGTCGCTGACGGCGCTCGGGATGGTGCCCGGCGAGATGATCGTCGTCGTCGAGGTCTGCGTCAAGCTGCTGCCGCGGGCGTTCGTGAGCGGCGGGTTTCTGGCGGACAATGTTTTTCCAACGCTTTCCTACCAGCGTCGCATCCTTCCGGTGCACGGCGACAGGATGCCGGAGGAGCCGTCGTGAGTGAGTCCATGACGATCTTCGGCTTTCTTCGCGAGACGCGGGCCGCCGTCGGCATCGCCGGGGTATTGCTCACCATGATGACACTGAGTGGTGTCGCGCTCGTCACCGACCACCTCTGGCTGACGTATCATCGCGATTTGCTCCAGAACGCCGCAGATGCAGCCGTGATGGCGACAACGAACCGGCTCCTGGAGCTTCCCGATTCGATGTCCGACGACGATGTCGACAGCCGCCTGCAGCCTGTTGCAGAACGCTACGTGCGGTTCAACCTGGCTGGGAACCTCCCCGAAAAGGCACGAGCGCGGGTGGATGAGACCCTCAAGGTTGACCTGAAGTGGAACCGGAAACTGGGAACCGTCGCTGTGTCCGCCAGTGCCGATATGGGAGGAACTCTCCTTTCGAAGCGGGTCCTGGCGTATGCCGGACCCGAGGATGGAGTCGCGGTGAAGTCGGGGGCGGAAGGCTCGGGCGGGGCCACCGAGCTCGTACTGGCAATCGATGTGACCGTGTCAATGAGGGATAACCTGGACGGGCACAGGGTCGACACTGGTGACCCCACGAGCCGACTCAACATCGTGAAGACGGCGGCTGAGGACCTGGTCGAGAGCCTCGCCTCTCATGATAACGGCACGATCGCGGTTGGGGTCGTACCCTGGAACTACCGGGTCCGATTGAACCAGGCCACACGCACGCAATGGGAGACCGATGGCTGGGCGGTATATCCGACCGAGCGGACATATCCCCATCCGACCAGAGGTCCGCCAAGCGCCGACAAGTATCTCCCTGAGAGGCAGTCGATGCCCTCGCGGAACCAGCTCCCCGACGCGTGCAGTGTCTGGGCGGGGTGCCTTGACATGCGCGTCGCCGATGTCGATCTTCGTCCGTCGTTCTCCAATACCCTGCCCTCCGCCGAACCTTTCGTGATGAATTTCTTCACCGAGCAGACCACCACTCCCGCAACGCAGTATGCATCGTATGCGTGCCAGGCCTACACCCGCGCCGAATCCAATCGCCAGGGAGGGGAAGAGCCCCTGTGCTACGACTTCGACAGTGCCCCCGCGGGACAGAATCTGTGCAGAGCCGGCGACGTCCAGCCCGATGGTCCATGGCGGATCTCACCCCAGGACGACTGCGGCGGAGCGGGAATCATGCCGTTGAATACGGATCTGGATGCCGTACGCACCGCCATTCGTGGTCTCGAGTCCATTGGCTCCGCCACCTACTCAAGCGCCGGGATTGCATGGGCGATTCGCCTCCTCGCCTCCTCGTGGCGCGATGTATGGGGCCATTCCGTACACCCGATGGACGAGGACACCGATGTGCAAAAGGTCATCGTGCTCCTGACCGACGGGGAGGACAATCACCTTCCAGATGCCTATGCACACCGCCAGGAGGGTTGCACCGCGGCCAAGAACGCAGGAATCACCATCTTCACGGTTGCGGCGATGGCTCCCCAGTATGTCGGGCACGGAGAGGCCCGCGAGCTTCGACAGTGTTCCAGCCAGGACGACGATCCGGACGGAACTTACGTCTTCGTCAACAACGCCGACCCTGATGCGCTCAGGAAAGCATTTGCCGACATCGGCAAGCAGATAACCGGCCTGCGACGGACATATTGAACCGCGGCCACTGTCGAAGGCGATGGCCTCGGCCATGGTTCGATCATGGCAACCTCACCCGCGCAGGACAAGGACAACACTGCGGGGCCCGCCGCCCCTATCTCTTCAGCAGCACTTCTTCGCGCGCGCTGCCGCGGAAGATCTGCACCCGTACCGGCTCCGGGTCGCCCCGCGCCGGGGCGGGCGCGGGCGCCGCAGCCCTGGGCTGGGAGGCGGCGGGGTTTTCCAGGCCGTCCTCGACGGCCGGCAGCGCGAGCAGGTCCTTGAAGGCGGTGGGCGTGTGGTTGTCCCGCCGCTGGCCGTCGGTGAGGGAGCGCATGGCGAGGGAGATCTTGCCCCTGTCGGTGGCGAGCACCAGACGCTCGGCTTCCAACGGCAGGACCTCGAGGGTGACGGTGCTGCTGTCGCCTCGGGAGAGCTTCTTCAGTTGCCCCTGGCTGCTTACGTTGCCCTCCACCTGGCGGTCGACGGCGATGACGCGGATGTCCTCGAGAATCGTCGCGGTGAAGGTATTGCTCCCTCTCGCCTGCCCTTCCTTGACCTGCACGGTGAGGATCACGTCGACGCGGTCCCCGGGATAGATCAACCCGGCCTGGCTGGTGGCCCGGTTGACCCCGATGGTGACGGCGCGGTGGTCGGGCCTGAGGGCGGCGGCAAGGAAACCGTACTGACCCGGGCGCACGATGGACGACCAGGTGAGCGGCGTGCCGTTGAACACCTCCCTGCGCACGACGGCGCCGATCACGTGGGCCGGCTTGGCCTTGCCTTTCAGCATGTGCGCGGAGAGGATGGCGCCGTTCTTGAGCGGCGCCCAGACGATGTCGGTGGCCGTGATCAAGCTCCCGACCTTCAGGTCCTTGGAGGCGGTGAGGACCACCGGCAGGGGCTTGGGTTTCGGCGCCGCGGCTCTCTTCGGGGGCGGCGCGGGTTCCGGGCGGAGGTAGAGCCACGCGCCCCCGAAGATGGCGGCGGCGCCGACGCCCACGAAAAGGAAGATGAGCACGAAACGGGCTTTCAGCATTTCAGGCCTGCCTTATGCGCTCCCGGCCGCGACGAAAGCCCGTAGCGTCAGGATCGCGATAGCCGGCGGCGCGATGGCCACCGCGAACGGAAGATCGGCGCGCAGCCGGCGAGCCGCGTCGAGCGGCAACAGGGAGAAGACGCCGAGGCCGAGGCCGAGTAGCCCGACACCGACGAGGAAGCTGCCGAGGCTGGCGGGTCCGACCCACAACCCCGCCGCGGCCATGAGTTTGCCGTCCCCGGCGCCGAGCATGCCCGGCAGGAACAGCGCAAGGCCCACCGCCAGCAGCACGACGCCGGTCAGGATGTGCGCCCAGAGCGGCGAGATGTCCCGGTGGCCGACGACGGCGATCTGGAGCGCGAACAGGCCGACCATGGCGAGCGGCACGGCGTTGGGGATCTGTCGGCGGCGGATGTCGAAAACCACCGCCGCCGACAACAGCGCGCAACAGGCGATCAGCAGCAACAGTTCAGGCATGGGCAACATTTCTCTCCCTTGCGAAGACGGCCGATGATTCCGCGGGCGCCGGTCATCTCCGTGCCGGGACGAAGCAGTCGCGGCCGCGGCCCTTCAGCAGGCCGCAGAGGCGCTTGGCCGCGGCCTTGTCCTCCAGGGGACCCGCCCGCAGGCGGTAGAAAACGCCCCTCTTCGGGACTTTGGCCTCCACCACCTGGGGGGTCAGGGAGCCGAGCAACTCCTTTTCCTCCGCGGAGAACCGGCTCCAGGCGGCCAGCGCCGCAGCCCGCGAGCGCCCGGAGAAGAGCTGCACCTGGACGCCCGAAGCCGCTCCCTTGCCTTCCCCCGCCTTCCGAGACGCCTCTGCGGCGGTCGCCGCGGCGTTTCCGGGCCGCTTGCCCCGGATCCATTTCGCCGCCGGGACGAAGCAGTCGCGGCCGCGGCCCTTCAGCAGGCCGCAGAGGCGTTTGGCCGCGGCCCTGTCCTCCAGGGGACCCGCCCGGAGGCGGTAGAAAACGCCCTTCTTCGGGACCTTGGCCTCGACCACCTGGGGGGTCAGGGAGCCGAGCAGCTCCTTTTCCTCCGCGGAGAACCGGCTCCAGGCGGCCAGCGCCGCAGCTCGCGAGCGCCCGGAGAAGAGCTGCACCAGGGCGCCGGAGGCCGTGGCAACAGCGTTCTCCGCGATGTTCTCGGCGGCGGAGTCCTCGAGCAGGCGCGAAAGGTCCGCGGCGTCGCTCTCCAGCCAGTGCGAAGCGGAGTACTTGGCGTAGAGCTGCCTGGCCTCGTCCGCCTCGCCCGATTGGGCAAGCGCGCGTACCAGATTCGCCGTGATCATCGGATGCGACGACGACAGTTTCACGGCCTCGTCGTAACGCTGCCGCGCCAACTCGTGGTCGCCCTCGAGAGTCGCCACCACCCCGAGGCCGTTGGCTACCCAGGCTTCGGCCGGCGTGCCCTCGGCGAGACCGGAAGCAGCGAGGAAGTGGGCCTTCGCTCCTGCGATGTCGCCCTCTCCCAGGCTCGCGCGGCCCGAGCCCAGCAGCGCCTCGGCCCTGGCCGCGAGCGTCCCGGATCTCTCGTCCGCCTCGGCGAAAAGCTCTCCGGCGCGGGTGAAGGCGCCCGCCTGCAACGCAAGGTAGGCGAGCCCAAGCCTGGGCTCGGGCGCGTTCGGGAAATGGCGGGAGAGTTCCGTGTACAGCCGTTCCGCGGCCCCGACCTGGCCCGCTTCAGCCGACGCCGACGCCACGCTCAGGCTGTTGCGCAACTGCTGCTCCTCCGCCGCTCCGAGCTTGTCGGCGCCCTCGTTCTCCCCCTGCAAGCCGCCGCAGCCGCCGAGGGACAGGGCGAGCCCGGCTGCCGCCGCCGTCAGACGCGCCATCCGGGACAACCTCCTGGTTTTCGGCGCCATTCCGCTCGTGTGCAATTCGCCGGGTTCCTTCATCAGCGCGGGCGGGCTACCCTCCTGCCAGGAGCCGGGCATTCTCGGACAGCCTGCCAGACCCTCACCCGGCCTTCGGCCACCCTCTCCCAGAGGGAGAGGGGTTGTGTTTGACTACTCGGACAGGCTGCCAGGAGCCGGGCGTTCTCGGTTACGTCTGGCCCCCGGATGTCCGTCGCAGCCTGTCGGCCATCTTGGTGATCATGTTGCGGATGCGTTCGAGGGCGTTGGCGAGATCGGCGAACTCGCCTTTCGCTGACAGGGCGATGGCGCCGCTGATGTGTCCCTGCTCCATTCGTTGCAGCCGATCGGTCAACACCCGCAAGGGCGCCAGCACCCACCTGCCGAACAGCCAGCACAATATCACCGAAGTCATCAGCAGCAATATGCACAGCGAGACGCCGGCCCACGCCAGGTCGCGCACCCAACCCCGTTGGTCCTCCCACTCCATTCCGGCGAGTTCCGGCAGAACGGTGTGACCGCTCAGATTCGGCGCCTCCACGAGGATCATCCAGTCGAAACCGGAGAAGTTTTCGATGGCCGGCGCGTAATAGTCCGTACTCGCCGAGCGCGAGAAAGCGACCAGCGAACTCGCCCCCGGCGAGCCGTCCAGGCGATTCTGGGAGTCGTTCCGGGCCGCGATGAAAGACCCGGCCCGGTCGCCCTCGTAGGACAGGTTCAAGTGCGTGAGCGACTCATCCGTGAGGAGGCTCACGTCCGGTTGCATGATCCGCCCGCGAGCGTGCGCGGAGCGGGTCTCCGCGATCAGCAACCCATTGCGGGCCACGACCAGGAACTGGGACGACGGCGCGCGGCCATCGAGCGACGAGTTGGATACCTGCGCATGCAGCAACTGGCCGGGTGCGGAAAGACGGCGCGCGACACGGTCGGTGAACAACTGGACGAAGCGTATCGACAGTATCGCCTTCATCACGCCGATGGGATTCCTGGTCCTCCTGTCATGAATGCGCACCGAGAGGTCCACCGCCCATACGTTGGCCGAGGAGTCGAACTCGATTTCACCTACCGCAAACCCGGACGACCATGCCCGTTGCCACCAGCCCTCATCGGACTGGACGAAATCCGAGATCGGGTTGGTCATCGCCACGTTGTAGCCCACCTCGTCGGTGAAGAAGACCTCGGCGAAATGGGGGGACATCCTGACCTGCTCGCCCAGGTACGCGCGCGCTTCGGGCGCAAGTCCCAGGCTCTTCCTGGTCCGGAACCTGTTCTCGACCTGCTGGATCCCGAGGCCGTCCAACCCCTGCTTCGCGTGGGCAGCCCGCGCCTTGTGCACCGCCGATACCACCGCCGGCGACGTTGCCCAGGTTTGCACCTCGACGATGCGCTCGAGCAGGAACCTGTCGATCGTCTCGGCCAGACCCGAAGCAGCCTCGGTGAGCTTCAATGCATCGCCGCGCAAGGCAAGCGACTGAAGGGCGGCGGACGGGCCGCTTTCCACTCGTTGCCACACACGGAAGCTGCCCCACCCGCCCGCGGCCAACAGCGGCAACCACACGAGGAAGAACACGGCCAACGCGAAGCGAACTCCAAGAGAATGAGTCATTGAACGATACCCGCCTCTCTCAAGAGTAGCGTGCGGAATTTAGTTGTTTTGTCATGGCTTGTCAATAATTTCACTGGTTTGTCAAGTCCCCGATACGGACTTCTCGGGCATCCGCCGCTCGTTTTCCTGCTGCTCCGCCGACCCGGCGCGGTTGAAGATGTCCTCCGCTTTCCGAAGCCTGGCGCGGTCGCGGTCGCCGCTTTCGGAAGACCCCGGCGTCGCGCCCTCGGGGCCTTGCCCGGGGTCGATTTCCAGAGCCGCCTCGTGGAGCCGCCGCGCCTCGTCGTTGTCGCCTCGGGAGTCATGGATCTTCCGCATGTGGCCCAGGGTGGCCGCCTCGCCCTCGCGGTCGCCCAATTCGCGGTGAAGGTACAGGGCGCTTTCGAAATACGCCAGAGCGCGCGTCAACTGGTCCTGGGCCGTGTAGGCGATCCCCAACTCGTCCTGCACCAGCGCGGCGCCGGGCTTGTCGCCGGTTCTCAGGCAAATCCGCACCGCTTCCTCGAAATTTCTGAGAGCCGCGTCGTGCAAGCCCGCCTCGGTCAGGGTCGAGCCAAGCGCTGCGAGGGCCTGGACGTGCCCGGCCTGGTCGTAGGCGTCCCTGGACAGCCGGACCGAATCGGCAAGGTGCAGGCGCGCCTGGTCCGTGCGGCCCAGGCCGCGGTAGAGATTGCCGAGACGCAAATGCAACCGCGAGAGCCAGTGAGACTCTCCCTGCGGTCCCAGGCATCCGATGGCCGTCTCATACGCCTCGGCGGCCTGGGCTGCGTCTCCCTGAATACGGTAAAAGTCTCCCAGGTTGGATGAAGCGGCCGCACGGACGTCATCGTCCCCGCCGGTCTCGCGGAGGGCCTCCTTGCAGTAGACGATGGCGGGAGCGATCTTTCCGCGCGTCAGGCTCGTGACGGCCAGCGCGTTCAGGACAGGCCCGAACTGGTCGCTTCGCGGCAGCGCTTCCTTGAGGTGGCCGTCGGCCTCCTCGTGAAGGCCCATGACGTGCTCGACGATGGCCAGCCGGAGACACTCACCCCCATCAACCGGCTTGCGCCCGGCCAGACGTCGTTCCAGATCGTTCCGGGCCGCGGTCACGGCCGCGCCCGCCCACTCCGGCAACGGCGCCTGGGTCGTTCCGACCAGCAGCAACTCGCTGGGACAGACCTCGGAGACGATCGAGCGGATCAGCTCTCTGGGCGGACCTTCGGGGAGCGTTTCCGCGGATGCGGCCAAGCCGGGCGGCGAAGCGGGAGTCTCCCGGTCCGGCGCCCCACGGTGGGCCGCGGGGTCTTTCCCGGCATGTTCCTCCGCCGCCCGGCTGGGAGGCGCCTCGCGGCGGCCTTCGGACATCGCCTCCGGCGACAGGGCGTCCTCCGGCGGCACGTCCGGCAACGCGAGCTCATCGCCGCGGCTCAACTCGACCAGCGCCTGGGGCGCCTCCGGGACGGACTCGCCGTACGTCGCTCCCGTGTACGTATGGGGCGCTCCAGGGACCTCCTCCTCCACATCGGGCTCCTCGTCGATCCCGCCCGTGCTCCACGGCGTCCTCTGCCACCAGGGAGGAGCGGTGATGGGCGCCATTGCCTCGCCCTCTTCGGCGGGAGGAGCCGGCGGCGGGTCCTCGGGCATCAACGCAGGTCGGCCCTCCGGCGTCGCGTGCATTGCCACCGGCTCCGCGGGCTCGTCATCCACCGCCTTGCCGGTCTCGCCCCCCCCGCCAGCCGCCGCCGCGGGTTCCTCACCGGCGCCGGTTTCCCGGGCCTCGCCCCCTTCGGCGGGAGGAGCCGGCGGCGGGTCCTCGGGCATCAACGCGGGTCGGCTCTCCGGCGTCGCCTGCATTGCCGCCGGCTCCGCGGGCTCGTCATCCACCGCCTTGCGGGTCTCGCCCCCGGCCTCGCGCCCGCCGCCGGCCGCCGCCACGGGTTCCTCACCGCCCTCCCACCAGGGGGAGTCGGCGGCGGCTTCCCGGGCTTCGTCCCCTTCGGCGGGAGGGGCCGGCGGCGGGTCCTCCGACATCACCGCCAGCACCGTCGCGTCCACCGGGTCGTCATCGCGGTCCGGCTCCTCCGGCGGAGGGGACTTCGGCCCGGGGCCAGGCCCGCCGTACCTTACCCCCCTGTATACATACTCCGTGTACTCCGCCCGGGGCGCGGAGGGCGCACCCGGCGCCGGCTCCCCGGCCTCGCGCTCCCCCCCGGCGGCCTCGTCGGGTCTCAAGCCGCTCTCCCACCAGGGAGAGCCGACGACGGTCTCGTCGGGGGCATCCACCGGTCCCGGCGCAACGTTCTCCGCCCCTCTGCCGGTCCCTTCATCCTCAACCGGAGCGGAGGCTTGTTCGGGTGAATCGAGTCCGGGTCGTTGTTCTCTTTCTTCCACTTCCTTGCGTTCCATAGAGGCCCCCCGAGTGCCAGCCGAAAGAGTCAGAACTGGAGTTGGAACTCCAAAACCCGCCACATATATCAAATTTTCGTGGGTGTGGCTACACGAAGCCCCCTGCTCGACTGGAACAGGAAGACGTGTTAAACAGCGTGAAGCAGAAAGAATGTTGGCGGCATGACCGAACTTCTGGAATACAGATTGTCCTTCCGCCATCCTGTCGACGAAGCGGGACCGCGGGGACTGCATCAACGGTTCCGGGCCGCCGGGTAGAAGGGAGTCGTGAGCCGTGGAATACTTGCCGATCAGACAGATACTGCTCCACCTCGCCGCCGCCGTACTCATCGCGGGGCTGGCGGCCTGTGACAGCGGGCCCTCGGGCGAGTCCGACAAGTCGGCGGGCGTGACCCCGACGATCATGGCGGACGCGTTGTACGCCGTCATGGCAGCCGACCGCAACGTCTATGCGAACGAGGTGGTCTATCGCCTGCAGGACGTGGAAGAGGTGGTCAAGGCCAGCGAGCACTGGCAGGACAGGAAGGCCCTGCCGCTGCCCGCCCAGATGTTCCGCATGGGCGCGGGAATGGTGGCCAGGGCGACCGATGCGTTCAACTACGCGCTGCTTTCGAAGTGGCCCATCAACAAGAAGAACGCGCCCCGGACCGAGGTGGAGACCGCCGGGCTGGACAGCGTCGCCAAGAACCCGTCGAAGCCCTTCTATGGCCGGGAGACCGTCGGCGACGTTGAGTATTTCACCGCGGTGTATGCCGACGTCGCCGTCTCGCCCTCGTGCGTGACCTGTCACAACAACCACAAGGACAGTCCGCGGACGGACTTCAAGGAGGGAGACGTCATGGGGGGTATCGTCATCCGCATTCCGCTGCGCTGACGGCGCGGAGAGGGACGGCCGATGGAAACACCTCCCGGAAGGACCCGGCAGGCGGTGGACGGATGTCAACGGGAGACAGGAGAACGAATTCCATGCTGAGACGGTTGCGGATTATGGCTGCCACGGGCCTCGCGTCGATGCTCTTGCCCGCCGTCGCGTATGCGCTGGACGGCAGGGTCGACGGGAAGCCGGCGCCGGAAATGCAGGTCGCGGTGGACACCATGTGGACCGTCCTGGCCGGTATCCTGGTGTTTCTCATGCAGGCCGGCTTTGCCATGGTCGAGGGCGGGTTCACCCGCGCCAAGAACGTCGCCAACATCATGATGAAGAACGTCGGGGACTTCTCCGTGGCCGCCCTGGGCTTCTGGATACTGGGGTTCGGCATCATGTTCGGCAGCGGCAACGCCATCCTGGGAACCACGGGATTCTTCGTTTCCGCGGACACGGGCGACCTGTACCCGTCCTTGAGTTGGGCATCGGTTCCGACCTTGACGGCGTGGTTCTTTCAACTGATGTTCTGCGCCACCGCCGCCACCATCGTTGCCGGCGCCATGGCGGAGCGCACCAGGTTCCTGAGCTACCTGATATTCAGTTTCTTTATCTCGCTCATCTTCTATCCCATGGTGGGGCACTGGATCTGGGGCGGGGGATGGCTTTCGGAGCTGGGCATGGTGGACTTTGCCGGCTCCACGGTGGTGCATTCCACCGGCGCGTGGTTTGCCCTGGCCGGCGTGATCGTGCTCGGGCCGAGGCTCGGCAAGTACAGCGACACGGGGACGCCTCTGGCCCTCCCGGGCCACAACCTGATGCTCGCCACCCTCGGAGTGTTCATTCTGTGGTTCGGGTGGTTCGGATTCAACATGGGAAGCACCATGGGGGTCAAGGTCGGTGACATATCGACTATCGCCGTCAACACCAGTCTGGCGGCTGCCGCGTCTGCGGTCGGCGCCACCGTGACCGGGTGGTTGCTGTTCGGCAAACCCGACGTCACCATCACTCTCAACGGCACCCTCGCCGGGCTCGTGGCAATAACCGGCGCCTGCGCCTTCGTGGAGCCCTGGGCCACGGTCCTCTTCTTCGGCTTTCTTCCGGGAGTCGTCGTGGTCTTCTCCGTGCTGATGCTCGACCGGCTACAGATCGACGACCCGGTGGGCGCGATATCGGTCCACGGCGTGTCCGGCGCGTCGGGGACCGTTCTGTTGGGGCTGTTCCACACCGAGTCCGGGCTGCTCTACGGCGGCGGAATCGATCTGTTCATGGCCCAGGTGGTGGGGGTGGTGGCTGTCTTCACTTTCTGCATGGTATGCGGTCTGTTGCTGTTCAACGCCATCAATGCCGCGGTCGGCCTGCGCGTGCCGCCTGAAGCCGAGAGGATCGGTCTGGACGTCGCCGAGCACGGCAATGACGCCTATCCGGAGTTCGGTGCTCCGGTAGGCGCGCCGAGAGGGTAGCCGGTCCCTGAAGTCGGCGCGGACTCGAACATCGCTGGCCCGATCCGGAAGACCGAGCTGATCGACGGTGTTGTGCACACGCCGTCATTCTGCTGCCGGTTTCTTGTCGTGATCCCGCCCCGGCGTTGCCTGGCTCATGGATCTTCTTGTCCGGCAGCCTCCCAGCGCCACTTCTGTCTCCTCAGCACCTCGGCCATGTTCTCGCGAGCGTTTCTGTGGCCGGGGGCGAGGTCCAGGGCGCGGCCCAGGGCCTCCCGCGCTTCATCGAGCCGCCCGAGATTCAGGAGCGCACGGCCGCGGAGGTCGTGCGCGTCGGCAAGGTCCAGGCGCTCCAACTTCCCCGCCGCGATCCGCGCGGCGGCCAGGGCATCCTCCGGACGGTCCGCCTTGATCAGCGCGCGAGCCAGGTTGAGGTGGGCGTACCGCGCCTCGGGATTGTGGGAGACGATGTGGCCGAAGAACGTGACGCCGTCCCGGTAGATGCCCGCCTGGCGCCAGGTCATGACGCTGAAGACCGCCAGGACGGCGGCCGCGAGGCAGGGCGCAGCCATCCGCAGGGATGCCGGCAGCCTGGCCGCGCCTACCGCGGCGGCGCCGACGAGCACCCCCATCACGCCGATGCCCGCCAGGTACTGGAAGCGGTCGGCCACGAAGGCGTACCGCATGTAGCCGAAGTCCACGAAACCGAGCATGGGCGACAGCGTCACCGTGTAGAAAAGCGCTCCGGCCAGCGGCCCCGGACCGAACCGGTGCCGGCCGAACCACAGCAGCGCCGCCAGCGCGGCCGCCGCGAGGACGTAGGCCCAGGCCAGCGGATCCCCGACGCGGATATCCCAGAGCGGATAGATCACCGCCAGGTCCGCGGGCCACAGGAGCTTGCCGATATAGAACCACCAGGCGCGCGCCGCGATCAGCGACCGCTCCACCATCGAGTAGCCCAGGGAGAGCGGAACGCGGGCGGCGTAGAGCAGGAAGTCGCCCATCGTGATCAACAGCCCGACCGCGAAGAACGGCGCGAGACGCCGGAGATCGGCCGGGGTCACTCCGTCCCGCTTCCAGCAGTGCCAGATCAGCAGCGCCGCGGGCAGGGTTACCACGACCGATTTGGACAGGAGCCCGGCGGTGAACAGGGCCAGCGCAAGCAGGTAGCGCCCGCGCCCCGGCGCTTCCACGAACCGGATCCAGGCAAGTGCCGTGGTCAGGTAGAACAGCGCCGACAGGAGGTCCTTGCGTTCGATGATCCAGGCCACCGATTCGACGTGCAGCGGGTGCACCGCGAACACTGCGGCCACCGCCCAGGCCGCGGGCACGGCGAGGCGCGTCAGCAGCCGCCACACCAGCACGGAGTTGACCAGGTGCAGGAGCACGTTGACGAGGTGATAGCCCAGCGGCGCGAGACCCCATAGCCTGTGTTCCACCCAGAAGCTCGTATAGACGACGGGCCAGTAGTGGTTCTCCCGCTCCATGGTCCAGGGCCGGAACCAGATGTTCCAGAGGCCGGATGCTTCGCGAATCGCCGGCTCCGAGACCAGGATCACGTCGTCCCAGACGAAATCGCCCGAGAGCGCGGGGAAGTAGACGACCGCCACCATGAGGCCCAGGGCGACCAGCGCCGGCACGTCACGGCGCGATAAGGGAGCCGCCGGCGGGGTTCCCTGCTGCCGACGGTGCGGCCCCGGGGCCGATAACGACGTGCGCCGGCGGTACACGAGAGTCAGAAACGGTGACGAAGAGAAAACCTGGGCGTGAGTGATTGATCGCCGGGACTGTCGTGGACTTCGAATTTGATCAACCAGTCCGACTTGCCGCGAAGGTCAAGCCCCAAGGTTCGCCGCACGGAATGATCCCCTGAGTAACGAATCAAGCCAACGTATGGCCGAACCATTCCGGAGAAGGAGTCGCTCCACAGACCGTATCCGGCCTCGCTTCGCATACCCATGCCGGTCGGACTTCCATCGGCGAGGGACATGAGCCGTACGTCGAGGTCCAGCCCGAATCCGCGGCCGAGACTGTCGGGAGCGAACCGGACTCCGCCCCCAAGGCGCCAGGATTTCTGCTCGTAGTCGCCAAGGCCGAAAGTGCCCCTGGCATTCCCGGTCAGAGCAAGACGGGGATGGAGAATGCCGTCTACGGACACCGAGCCCGCCGCCTCCAACTGGCCGCCCTCGGGGCCATCCCCGGTCAAACGCTTGTAGGCCATGGACACCGAAGGGGCGCCAGGAATCGGCGCACTCCACGCCAGGCCGGCGCGATAGTCGCGGCCGCGCATGGTCGGCAGCGAGGATGAAATCCGGCCGCCTCCCTCAATGTCGAAGCTGAACCACTCGATCCCGGCTTCCGCCTGAAGCTCTCCGGACAGCACCTCGGCCAGGGGAACCGAGGCGCCCACGGCGTGGGCGAGAAGGCGAACGTCAGAGCGGGACCACGACGGAAAGCCCGGATCGTCGCGGTGGCGAAGGTATCCCGTTCCCGCGCCCAGCGACGCCCAGAGGTGTGCGCCGGACGCCATGTGCCACGCGGCGAAGGGATGCAGGGCGAGAATTTCCGTGTCGTGCTCGCCGGTGCGGTAGCCGAACTCGGCGAGGGCGGCCTCGGCCCGGTAGCGAAGCTCGGTGCGGGTGAACGCGGCGATCAATCCCGCCTGCCAGGCGCCGGCTCCCGTCTCCGCGGCGAGGGTCGCCGATTCGCTGACTCCGGTGTAGTCGAAGCCGTCATGTTGCCCTGACAGTGAAGCGAGGCCGACCTCGGGCGCCACTGCGAACGACGCTTGTTCCGAGCCGGACGACCACCTGCGAACGCGGTCACGAACCGCGGCGGAGGCCACCGCGGCGGCACGCCTCGCATGCACCGGTCCCAGCGCCTCGTGCACCGGGTTGGAGACTCCTTGCGCACTGGAACGAGGTTCCGATGCGGTGGTGTCCGGACACCGGTATTCGCGCGCATTGTCGTCCCAGAACGCGTCGTCGCGCACTTGAAGCCGGACGTGAATGAACTCCGCGGGTGTGAAACTGTCGTCGCCGAGACAAACACCGACGCCTGAACTATACTGGACATCCAGGCAAAGAGCATCCTCCGCATTCCTCGCGTTGACACTACTCCCGGTGCCGACCAGATAACGGTACGTGTTGGGGGTGCCGAAGACCGGCGGCGGACTTGGGTTCTTGAACGTGAGTACCCGGTTGGCCGGATTGAACGACAACAGGGAGCGAGCTTCACCCGCTCGAGGCAGTCCGTACCTTTCCAGGCCTTGTCCACTGCGCACACCGGGCAACGTCGCGACCTGTACCGGTCCGCTGCCGGGAATTACGCATGGCCCCCCAGGCTCGACCGTCCTGGCCCTGAAGCGCAAGGCACGCGCTTCGAGAGGTTCGACGACAAGGACGAACGACCGGGAGACGGACGCAGGCGGAGACGAACTGTCCGTCACCCGATAGGTGCAGTTCGGCCCACGGTACTCCGCGTCGGGCGTCCCTGACAGGACGCGGGTGCTGGAGTGAAATTCGAGTCCCGCAGGTAGCGTACAGTCGACCAACTCGTAGGTGTACGGTTCTACGCCGCCCGAGGCTGCCTGGAACGTTGTCTCGCTACGCCTTCCGATCTTGAGTGTCAGTTCATCCCCGAGTATTTCCTCCTCGAATGTCCGTGTGAGGTCCAGCCGCGGCGGTTCATCCGCGGCCACCTCGACCTCGACGGCTCTCGACACGGTGGCGGCGGGCCGCGAACTGTCCGTAACCGTGTACGTGCAGGAATCGTGGAAGGGCGTGTCCGGCGTGCCGGCGAACATGCGGGTTTCGGGCGCGAACCCCATCCCCGAGGGCAGCACCCCCCCGGCACAGGTAAAGGAGTACGCGTACGGCTGGACGCCTCCCGTGGCGGCGGGGAGCGCCGCACTGTCGAAGGTCCCGACACGCAGGCTTGGCAGCCTCGGGAGCGGAAGCGTCAGCCGCCGCGTTGGAGCGGTCACCACAAGCTGGAGCCCGTAAGAGACGCTCCGCGCCGGCCGAAAACCCGGGTCGGACTCGGTGACACGGAAGGTGCAGAAGAAGGTCTTGCCGCTGTCGGCTACGGGGGCAGTGCCCGCAAGGATTCTCTGGTCCGGGATCAGGGTCACCCAGTCAGGACAGCCGTCGATGCTCGATTCGTAGGGACGAATCCCGCCGGAGATGTGCGGAAGCGGATGACGCTTCGCTTCCTCGGGACGAAAAGAGAGCTCGAGCGTCTGCTTCCCCTCGGGAAGGTCGACAGAAAGATGACCGCCGCTGCAGGCGGCGAGCGAAAGAGCAAAGCAAACGTGGATAACAATCCTGATGCATTTCATTGGCGCAATCCTTCACATGGGAAGTGGCAGCCTCACACTGGAGTCCAGAGTTACGGACAAGAAAGCACCGAGGATATTGAAAAGTGCGCGACTGTTGCCCATCAGGGTCGGCGGCTGCAGGTAGTTGACGGGTCCCGCAACGTAAATCCCGGCCGCGTCAACCGCGCGCCGCGGCGCGGGCCTCACGGCGCCGCTCCCAGCGCGGCTGGCGGCAGATGTTGCCGAGGAACTCTAGCACCGTGTGCGCCGCGAGGTAAGAGGTGACGCCGGTCCCCACGTCCAGGGTCGGATTGACCTCCACCAGATCGAAGCCGACCACGTCGCAGCGCTCGGCGATGGCCGCCAGAGTGTCGCGCAGTTCCGCGTAGTTCATCCCGTTCGGCTCGGCCGATACGCATCCCGGTATCAGCGACAGGTCAAGCACGTCGATGTCGATACTCACGTACGTCCGCGCATCGCGAGAGACCGCCTCGGCGACGCCGTCCGGGCCGACATCGTGGAACTCGCGTATCGTCATCACCCGGTTGCCGTCATCGATCGAGTCGCGGATTTCCGATTCGACGCTGCGAAGGCTGCGGATCCCGACCTGGGTGAGGCTCAGCACATGCTGCATCGGAGCGATGTGACGGAACGCATGGACGTTGGTGAAGCGCAGATCGTGGATGAACGGCGAGTAGTCGATGTGGGCGTCGAAGTGGATGACGTGCAGAGGCTCCTCGTCCTCGTACGCCTTGACGATCGGGTAGGTGACCGAGTGGTCCCCGCCGAGCGCCACCGGCATCGCCCCTTTTGCAAGGACCGCCCTGGTGAGATCGGTCGTATTGTCGAACGTGCTCCGGACGTCGGTCGGCCAGACGTCGACATCGCCGACATCGGCGATGGTCTTGTTCGCCATCTCGTATTCGAGGTAGGTCCGTCCGGTCACCGGATCGTAGAACCCGGCCTCGGCGGCGAACCGCAACGAGTGCTCGCGAATCGAACGCGGACCCATGCGCGAGCCGGCGAGGAACGGCGAGCCTTCGTCGAAGGGGATCCCGAAAACGGCGATATCGGCGTCGAGAGCATCGAGGCGGGTTTCGATCGGCGCACGCAGGAAAGAGGGGATACCGGAGAACGGGCGGTTGAGCTTGAATCCGGAACGTCTGCTGCTGGATGTCATGGCCGACTCTCCAAGTTTCCCTTCGGCGGCTCCCCGCAAGCGCGATAACTCAAAGGAGCGGCGACATGTCGTCCATGTAGCGAATCCACTGTTCCTCTACAACCTTCTCCAAGCAAAAATTCAGGTACTGTTTCAGTTTGGATTCAGACCCGCCGCGCAGGGAGAACGAGAGTGCAGCCCCTGGGGCTGCACTGCGCGACGGGCCTGAAGCTCAAAAGACTTCGATGTCAAGCAAATTGCGGATCGCGTGATTCAATGGCTCCTCGAGTGGACACCTGAGAATGGATAACTTCTTGAGCGCGTCCTCCATCGCTTCTTCTTCGTTGGCGAACACTTTTGGACTGGAAACGATCGCCTGACTGTAGGTCTTCCCGTTACTGCCTACACACGATCTCTCAAGGCTCCAGGAGATGCCTGTCACCTGCTGGGCATTTCCACCTTCCTCCCCAGAGTACATCCGCGTGTCAAACATCCGGAGTTGTACCTCGTATGTCCATTCTGTCGTCTTCATGTTCCCTCCTTGTTTAACACTTCTTCTTGATCGGCTTGGGCATCGCCCGTGTGTGGGACTTGACGCGAACCTTCTTTGGTCGCGCCACCTGTTTGCGCTCGGGCCACAGATCGTCTTGGGCAAGGGGGCGCCCTCTTTTCTCGTGGAGGGCTTGCGAAAGCACACCTAATGCGCTACAAGGAGGGTGGGTTCTCGCGAAAGAGCCACCCGCCTCGTCGGATTCGCCAAATCCTCTGCCGGGATAAGACGAGCACCAAGCCCCCGTCACAGCGGGGGCTTTTGTGCGTCAGGAATGGAGTTTAGCTGGACGCCCAGACCCCGTCAAGGTCGTACTGACCAGAAGAGATTCACGCCGTCTTCGGGTTCAATCTCTCTTCGTGTCTGCGTTGGTCCTCGTCGTATTTTTCGAAGATCGCTCTTGGCGTCCAGCCCAAGGTCTTGATGACCACCTGCAGTTCAGCGGCGCTCAGGGTCACGGCCTCGCCATCCTGATAGGCCCGGTACATCTTGTCGAATATTTCAGAGGCGGTGATCACAACTGTTCCCTCCTTCTCGGATGTTGGTTGGACACTCAGACCACGTCAACCTACGAACCAACGGATCCCCGCCCACAGGAGCCATCCGATGCTGCCGAGCACCGCGATCCACTCCACGTCACGCAGCGTGTCCGTGAGCCCGGCCTCCATGGGTGCAGCGGATCGTCTCGTGAATGCGGCACCATTGTACCAAAGGGTGTAGAGGTGAACCTGGTAGACGTGGTTCGAACTTCTTGGAGTGGGCGTTGGTCCGGCGGGCGTAACGCTTCATGTGCATGCGCATGGTGAGGTTCTGGCGCTCCACGAAACTGTTTGTTCGATGGCGAGGTCTCGTAGTCCACGTCGTGCGCGTCCGCGAAGGCTTCCCGAATGGCCTCGGGATAGGCCGCATGGGCGTCAGTGGTCAGTTCCACGCGGCCTGCGAGCCGTGACGTCAAGTCCTTCATGAAGATCCGGGCGTCGTCCAGGCCACGCCCTCCGATGTGGTAGGAAATGATGAGTTTGGTGTCGGAGTCTATGGCTACCCATGTCCAGACATCACCGGCCTCGGGGGGCGGGTTCTTGGCGCTCCCGACCTTGGCCTGCTTGGCGTAGATGAAACTCCAGGTCTCGTCAGCCTGAACCCGCTTGGCCTTGACGCTTCTTACGTGCTGGTCGTGGAAGGTCGCGCTGGCCCTCCCTGCCGCCCGGAGCAACGACATGACCGTGTTCGGCGCCACCTCCACGGTTCGGGCGCTCGACCTCACGCCCATGCCCTCCAGAAGGAGTTTCAGGACCTGAATCCGTTTCTTCAGACTCAGCCTGTTCATCCCCTAACTATATCACATCATTACGTTTTTCCACAAAAAACTGTTCTGTGCTGCGGTGGCGGACCCTCGAAAGGCAATTGGTCCGTAGCCAGCTTCATTACGTGAACGGCATTGGCTGTAGCATCGCGAGAACGTTTGGGACCTTGGACTTTGTCATGTTCCGACCCTCCCTTCTGTCTGAATTGTACCATTTCCATCGGGCCGAGGCACCGAGGGGCTGGCGAGCGAAGCCACGCCTCGTGGAAAAGGAGGCACCCCTCGGCGCCCCGGTGTTCCTTCAAGGTCAAGGGCACACGGGGAAAGATGACTCTCCCCCGGAGGCAGCTACAATCACGGGGGCTCCCCCGCATGCCCTTTGCCGAACCTCCATAGCACAAAATCTCGTCGATTCACAAATTGTGGATTCTGATTGACTCCAACCCGGTCCAGGCGGTAGGCTGGGGTTGCGACAATCAGCATAGGAGCCCGTACGTCGGGCCACCTACTGAATACAACAGCTCCCATATGCCCGGCGAGGGGTCGCTCCCCGAGCCCGAGCAAATAGGCAGGACTCTCACCATCCTATGCGTGATTGTCGCAATGGCCCGGCAATCCCGCTCGGCCACCGAACACTGTTGAGCCGGTCCAGAGGAACCGGCTGAGTCGGCCCTGGGTCACCGCACCTATGATCTCGCATCCCATGGGCCCACACAGGGAGGTGTCCTATGGTGCGTGCTTTTCTGGCAGCGACATCCGTCGCTAATCCGTTCCTCATCCTCACGGCCTCGGCGCTCCGCGCGCAGGTCCCGTACACCCTTAATCCGTTTGGAGACGTCCATCAGCAGCCCGGGCAACCATCCTGACAAGGAGGTGTATCATGGTGCGTGTGCTGTGTGCACTCGGGGCCGTGCTGTTCCTGTCGGGCTGTCTTTCCAACGCTACGGTGGAGCGTCTTCTAGCCCACTTGGAAGAACTCAACGAGACCCTGGAAACGGAACTCGCCAACGTCCGGAAGGAACTCGGGAAGACCGGGAACACGAGGGTAGCCCCTGTCGAGACCGAGCGACAGGAGAGTTCGGCGCTCGTAGCCCCGGTCGTGGTCGGGGAACTGACCGGCACCACCATCTGGACTACAACCGGAGCCCTCTCCGAAGCGGATGCCAGACGGATCGGGGAGTTTCGGGATCGCGCCGCCAAGACTCCAGGGCGTAGCGACCAAGACCTCCCGGTCCTGTTCCTCTCATCCAGTGTGGTATCCCCCAGTTCCGGGACTGTGTATCAAACCCGTTGCTACTTCTCCGGTGGTTGCAGACTGGCAGATACAAATACGTTCGGTAAGGCGGCGACCGCCAGAAACGCCTATCCTGGATTGGGTTACGAAAGGAAGTCTGGAAATCTGGAGCCAATCGGTGAGCGCCACGGAGTCATTCTGGCTCGCGATTACGAGACCATTTGATGGGGGCATACGTCCTGGACCGGGAAATTCCGAATTGGGAATCTTCAATTACTTTGGTGGTCCAGATGGTCCCGCCGTTGTCACCGAGGCCAACTATACGACCTATGGTGGATGGCTGAACCACAGTACATTCGACGTCGGGCTCATAGGGGTTTCCGCTGGGAATAGAACCACTATGAGCGTGGGTATCTCCTACGGCTACCGGAGCATGACTAGCCCGGCCGCGAGCGCCACATGGCGGGGGGTCATGGTGGGGTCCATTGGAGACAGCCTTGCCCCCTACCTCGGCCGCTTCCACCAGATCCAGGGCGATGCCGAGATCCGCTACAGACTGGACCGTGAAGCCGTGGATGTGGCCTTCACCGACATTCAGCGACGTCTTCAGCAGCCCTGACGTCATTGAGGTCGCCCTCTCGGCGCGTTGCAAATACCCGCGGACGGGTGAACGCTCGTCGGACGTGAAGTTCCGAGTGTTCATCCCCCGCGAGGACATGCCGCAGTTCGTGGACTACGCTCGAAGACCACTCGATCAAGGCCGCGCAGGGCATGATGCGTGCCCTGTCGCGGGAGAACATCAACCGATCGAGGACCGCGCGCGTTGCGTGCATCACATGCAGAAGGCTCTGACCGAGATGAACGTCCGGCTGGACTCGGTGCTCGCCGACATCATGGGCCAGACCGGACAGAAGATCCTGCGGGCGATCATCGGCGGCGAGCGCGACACGCGGCGTCTGGCGTCGTTCCGTAACTGGTGGGTCAAGGCCAGCGGTGAGGCGATCGCCGCAAGCCTGGAGGGCACCTGGCGCGAGGAGCACCTGTTCGCGCTGGAGCAGGCCATGCAGCGCTACGACTTCCTCGAACAGCAGATCGAGGACTGCGAGGCGCAGATCGCGGCGCAGATCGACCGCCTGACGCCGCCAGGCGATTCCGCGGGCGACAGCCCATCCGGGGACGAAGGCCTTGGCGACGGATCGTCCGGCGAAGGCTGGAAGACGCTGTCGGGCACCGGAGGCAAGAAGTCCGCGGACGGCGACAGGGCCTTGACCATGGCCCTGCACGAGATGATGGGCGTCGACCTCACTGCGATCCCGACCATCGGCACCGGAACCGTCCTGACCATCGCCTCGGAGATCGGCCCGGACTTCTCCGCCCTCCCTTCCGCCCAGCACTTCTGCTCCTGGCTGGGGGTGGCGCCCGGGACCAGGATCAGCGGCGGCAAGCCATTGCCGGGCCCGGCGTTCAAGGTGGTCAACCGGGTCGGGCAGGCCCTGCGAATGGCCGCCATGGGAGCGCGAAGGAGCCAGACCTTCATCGGCGCCAGACACCGCGCCCGTCTCGCCCGCAAGGACACAGACGTCGCCATCACCGCGACCGCGCGCGAGCTCGCCTGCCTCATCTACCTGATGGTGACGCGCGGCGAGGAGTATGTCGAAAAGGGCATGGACGCCTATGAGAAGCGGCGCATCGATCGCACCTTTGCCAACCTCAACCGAAAGGCCCGGACTCTCGGCTACCGCCTCGTCCAGGCCGTCGTCGAAGAAGTGTCCAACGGCGCACCGGCAGCAGCTTAGTTACTCGAGAGAGAGAATCAGGTGACTCGTCTTGAGTCGAACCTCTGAGGACCCCTGTTTTTCCGAAGAGGATTTCTCCGCCGCGGCGATGTTCTCCCGTGTCTCCTGCCGCATTTCCTCTTTGGTCATTTCGGAAAGAGGTCGGTACTTATTATTCATGATAACACCTCCAAGGAGGACCCCATGCAAAGCCAAGAGCGCAAGTTGCTGGAGCCGGCGAGGACGCCTGACTCCAAGCACGACCGCCTGGCCGAGCGCCTTGAGCGGATCGAGATGGGCCTAACGGCCCTTCTCACCGTCGTGGCCGAGGAACCCAAGTTGAAGCCTCGGCTCCTTCGCGTCCTGGACCGGCCGGCTGAGTTCGGAAAGACTCCCGACCGGGCCTTCGCGAAGAAGCTCAAGGATCTCGTCAAAAAGCGTACTGCCGCCTGAGTTCATAAAGGATACCTCATGGAAAGGACGACTCGGATCATTCCCCGCTACTTCGATTCAACAACTCCGCGAGTCTCTTATGTTCGGGATCGGGCTGACATTCCACGTACCCAAGTTCCTCGAGTACCAAAATTCACCTGGAGTTGCGCCGGCACGATAAACATGCTATATGGTTGCCGAACACACGGCGAACACACGGCGAACACACTATGCGTGTATAGCGTGTATATCATCTCTTGCTGTTCGTCTTATGGTATTCAAGCTCATGGGTTGAGCGCAACGCGCAAGGACGGAGGACTGAGATGCTGACCTTAATCAAACGAGTCCGGACGGTCATGTTCGTGGCTGCCGTTACAGCGAGCTTCACCATCCCCAGCGGGCCGGCCAAGGCGGATCTCCTGGCCGAGATCAAGAAGCGCGGCGAATTCGTCGTCGGAACCGAGGCGCGGTTCCCGCCGTTCGAGTTCGTCAAGGACGGCAAGATCGTCGGCTACTCGACGGACATCATGGCGCACGTCATGAAGGCGTTGCCGGGGGTAAAGCTGACCCGGCTCGATCTTCCCTGGCAGGGCATTCTTCCCGGCCTGGCCGCGGCCAAGTTCGACTACGTCGTCACCTCCGTAACCGTCACCAAGGAACGCTACGAGAAGTACGCGCTGAGCCTGCCGATCGCCGACGCCACCATGGCGCTGGTCAAACGCAAGGGCGACGACTCGATCAAGGGGCCCGAGGATATCGCCGGCCACGTAGTCGGCTCGCAGGCCGGCTCGGCGCAACTTCAGGCCCTTCAGGCTTTCGCCAACGGGCTCTCGGCGGCGGGCAAGGGTGTCAAGGGGATCAAGACATACGTCGATTTCAACGAGGCCTTCGCCGATCTGGCGGCGGGACGGATCAGCGCCGTGTGCAACAGCCTGCCGAACCTGCTCGAGCTCGTTCGCACGCGGCCGGACAGGTTCGAGCTGGTGCTGCCGACGTTCGGTCCCAAGAAGTACTTCAGTTGGGCCGGGCGCAAGGGCGCCGAAAGCGCTTCGCTGGCCGCCTTCATGGATGGACAGCTCGCTGCGCTGAACAAGTCGGGGGTGCTGACCGAGCTGCAAAAGAAGTGGTTCGGCGGACCCATGGACTTGCCGTCCGACACGCTGCCGGTACCGGCCGACTAGACGCCCGTGAGCAACCGCCCTCATCGCCGCGGGCGGTTGAGAACGCGGGGTGCGCACGGCAGAGGGTGCCGGCGATTTGACGGGGCTCGGCAGTGGATTTTGTTGGCGTCACCGCGAACCACTACGACGCTTTCCTCGTTGGCGCGTCGATGACCGCCGGGATCTCGGCGGTTTCCATCGCCGCCGGCATGATCCTGGGGCTCTGGCTGAGCTTCGGCCTGATCTCGCGGAACCGGCTCATCCGGCGGGCCGCGGTGGTCTACCGAAGCGTCTGGCGGGGCACGCCCATCCTGGTGCAACTCCTGATCGTCTTCTACCTGCTGCCGACGATCGGGCTGGACGTGCCGTCCATCGCCGCGGCGCTGATCGCGCTGACCATGAACACCGCGGCGTTTCAGGCCGAGATCTTCCGGGGCGGGCTGCTGTCCATCCCGTCCGGCCAGGCCGAGGCCGCGCGCATGCTCGGGATCGGAATCCTGGCCGTCAAGGTAAGGATCCTGATCCCGCAGATGATGCGGCTGGTCCTGCCGGCGCTCATCAACGAGACCATCAGCATCCTCAAGAACTCGTCCCTGATCTCGGTGATCGCGGTGACCGAGCTCATGCGCACCGGCCAGCACGTGGTCTCCGTCACCTACCGTCCATTGGAGGTCTACACGATCGTGGCCGCCATTTACCTCGCCATGAACCTGGTCCTGGCCCGCGCCGGGGCCTACTTCGAAGGCCGTTACGCGGTCGCGTCGGCGCGTTAGTGTCCTTGGAGAAGCCGTGTCGTTCGACATCGACATCCTGTTTCGCTACGGTCCGCTGTTGCTCTCGGGGCTATGGACGACGGTGTATATCTGTGCGCTGGCATCGCTTCTGGCCGTCGCCGCCGGTCTCGCGGTCGCGTTGCTCCACAGCCTGCCGTTCCCCCCGGTAAAGCTGCTGTGCCGGGCCTACATCGAGGTCATGCGCGGGACCCCGATCCTGATACTGCTGTTCATACTGTACTATGGCGGCCCGTCGATCGGGTTGATCCTTGACGCCGAACCGGTGGGGGTCATCGGCCTCGGCTTTTACGGCGGCGGCTATTTCGCGGAGATCTTCAGGGCCGGGTTCCTGTCCATCCCGCCCGGGCAGATCGAGGCCGCGCGCATGCTCGGGATCCCGCGCCGCATGATCGTCGCCCGGATTCAGATCCCGCAGATGCTGACGCTGATCATCCCGCCGTCAACCAACCAGGTCATTATCCTGGTCAAGGAATCGGCTCTGTTGTCGATCATCACGGTGGCCGAACTGACGAAGAACACGACCCAGATGGTCAACGAGACCTTCGCCGTGATCGAGCCCTACGTCGCGGTCGCCCTGCTCTACTGGCTCATCATCGAGGGTATCGCGTTCTTCGGCGGGTTCCTCGAACGCCGGTTCAGCCACGCATGATGAGCGACGAAGCAACAAGGGACACCATGGAACGCAAACCCGTGGTCCTGGTCGAGGGCCTGCACAAACGGTTCGGCGCGGTTCACGTCCTGAAAGGAATCGACCTCGCGGTCGACAGCTCGCGAGTGGTCTGCGTCATCGGCCCATCGGGTTCGGGCAAGAGCACACTGTTGCGATGCATGGCTTTTCTCGACCGCTACGACGAGGGTCGGGTATTCATCGAAGGCCGGCTGCTGGGCTATCGCGAGGGCGACGGCAAGCGGGTGCCCGACAGCGACCGCAACATCGACAGCGTCCGCAGCGTCATCGGCATGGTCTTCCAGCACTACAACCTCTGGCCGCACAAGACCGCGCTCGGCAACGTCACCGAGGCGTTGCGCGTGGTCAAGAAACTTCCCAGGCGGGACGCGGAAGCCATCGGCATGGAGATGCTCGCCAAGGTAGGGGTGGACGACAAGGCCCACCACTACCCGGCCCAGCTCTCGGGCGGACAGCAACAGCGCACCGCCATCGCCCGGGCGCTGGCGATCCGGCCGCACGTGATGTATTTCGACGAGCCCACGTCGGCGCTGGACCCGGAACTGGTGGGAGAAGTGCTTCAGGTGATGCAGGAACTCGCCGGCGACGGCATGACCATGGTCGTGGTCACCCACGAAATGGGATTCGCCGCGCATGTGGCCGACGAGGTCGTGTTCATGGACGCCGGCCAGGTCATCGAACGCGGCCCCCCGGACGACATCTTCAAGCGGCCACGAAGCGAGCGCCTGCGGGAATTCCTCGATACCTGGCGGTCGCGCACGATCTGAACTTTCTCGCCGTAAGCGTTCGTCGTTGCCGAAGTCAAACGCCATCACGAGGCCATCGCGGCGCCGCGCGCGGCAGTGCGGTGAGGCACGGCCGGACAGCGCGCGAACGGACGCCGCCGTCTCCGGGGGTCGGCAGGGCCGTCGGAGCGGAGGCCGGCCCGGGCCGGCCGGAACTCACGGCGCGCGCCAGGGTGGACCTTTGCACTCGGGGAGGAGAGCAATGATGCGCTTCACGTCGATCTTGGGCCTGATGCTTCTGCTTTCCAGTTGCGGCGGCGGTGGCGGCAACGCGCCCCGCCCGCCGGCCGGAAGCGACATGGAACTGCGCCAGGCAAGGATGGCGGCGGAGGAGGCGGAGGCCGCGGCCGGGCGGGCCCGGGACGCGGCGGCGGAGGCGCTTGCGGGGGCCGAGGCGAACAGGGACGCCGACCCGGCCAGCTTCGCGCTGGCGGAGAGCGCCGCGGCCGCCGCGAGGACGGCCTGGGAGGCGGCGCGGGCGACTGCCGCCAAGGCCCGGGCGGCGACCACCCTGGCGGAAGCCCAGCGGCACAGGGACGACGCCGTGGCGGCGGTGGGCAGGGCGCAGGCCGCGCTGGAGGAGGTCAGGAGGCACGCCGGCAGGGTCGACGACGCGCACCGGCGGCGGGCCAGCATGGACGCGGAGGCGTTGCGCCGGGCCAGGACGGCGGCGGAGGAGGCGCTTGCCGGGGCCGAGGCGAAGAGGGACGCCGACCCGGCCAGCTTCGCGCTGGCGGAGAGCGCCGCGGCCGCCGCGAGGACGGCCTGGGAGGCGGCGCGGGCGGCTGCCGCCAAGGCCCGGGCGGCGACCACCCTGGCGGAAGTCCAGCGGCACAGGGACGACGCGGTGGCCGCGGTAGACAGGGCGAAGGCCGCGCTGGCGGAGGTCAGGAGGTACGCCGGCAGGATCAACGACGCGGACCGGCGGCAGACGGACATGGAGGCGCTGCGCGAGGCCAGGAGAGAGGCGGCGGAGGCTGCGACCCAGGCAATGAACTCCATGGAGTTCGCGAAAACGGTCCTTGCCCGGGCCGAGTTCGAGGGGAACACGTACGCCGACCCCGACGGCGTCGAGCGGGCGCGGGACGCCGTGGAGGAGGCGGAAGCGGCCTACCGGGCGGCAAAAGCGGCGGCGGAGAAGGCCCAGGCGGCAACGACCGTGGCGGAAGCCGAGGGGCACCGGGCGGACGCCTACGACGCGTGGCAAAGGGCGCATCGCGCGGCGCTGGAGGCCAATACGTACGCGGACAGGGTGCTGGCGGCGCGGGCGGTCGCGGCGTCCCCCGAGCTGCGGTTGGCGCCCGTTTTCGAATCCGGCGGCCGCACGAACATGGGCGCCCAGCCTCCGCCTCCGGCCGGCGGATTCCAGGGGGCGGCGACGCGCAACGGCGTGAGCCTGTCGACGGGAACGGTGCGGGACGGCGCGTCCGCCGACGAGGTCCTGGCGTACCTGCGCTACGTAACGACCAGCGCGAGCGGCGAAGTGACAGGGCTCGGGACGCTTCGCGACGACCAGCCCGTGGTCCGCCTGGTCGAGGGAACCGACCGGAAATCCGCCGACCTTGCGCGGCGCGCGGTCCGGATCGTCAACGCCGCCCTGCCCTACGGGAAGCGGCTTGCGTTCGACCGCCGGCGCGCGCCCGCTCCGTCGGATTCCTTCGACGTCTCGGAAGGATACATCGCCATCCAGTTCTCCCCGCCGGAGGACTGGCCGTACCGCTTCGATGCCTATCCTCTCGCGGTGGCGTTCGTGCGGGCTGCTTTCCTGTCGAACCATGCAAGGCAGCGGGACGAAGTCCAATACGGACAATCTTCTCACGTGCTGGTCAACACCGTCGCGGTCGCTAC
The DNA here is from genome assembly GCA_965204505.1 of uncultured Binatia bacterium (SeqCode). GTDB lineage: Bacteria > Desulfobacterota > Binatia > UBA9968 > JAJDTQ01 > JAJDTQ01. The sequence continues at coordinate 1,884,787 of CBDBFB010000002.1, read as the reverse complement.
CTTGTCGGAAGCGACAACCGTCCAGGTCATCGTTCACGAACTGCTCCACTCCCTGGGCTTTCCCGTCCACACCGATCCGGCCCGTTTTCCCGGATCGACGTTGAATCCCATCGCTCCCGCCAACCCGCCCCCGGAGATCCTCGCTCTCGTGGACCGGGATGCGCTGCTCGCCGCCTACAGCAGGTTTGCGCCCGGCACGTTGCCGGAAGACATGACCGCGGAGAAGCTCGGGCCCTGGGAGGAGACGACGTTCCATCTTCGGGGCGACCTCGACGCCGGGGGCGCGGAGGTCTCCTTCGGCGTCGGTCTCAGGAACGGCCTGGCCCGGCCGTGGGCCTCGGGTCCGACGCCGGGGACGGACCTCGGGGACAACCGGGCGTTGTCGGGGACCGCGACGTGGACCGGCGCGCTCCTCGGGGTGTCGCGGCCCGACGACCGCACGGTGGCCGGGAACGCGCGTCTGGCGGTGGAGCTGGCGACCCTCGACGGGAGGCTCGACTTCACCGGCCTGGAGCATTGGGGAGCCAGGGAGGCGCCGGGGGCAGCCGGCGCCGGCACGACGTGGGGCGACGGCGATCTGCGGTATTCGGTGCGCGTCTCGGGCAACGCCTTCGTGCGGACCGGCGGCGATGCCGGTGATCTCACGGGCGCTTTCTTCGGGTCCGGGCACGAAGGGATGGGCGGTGTCCTGGAACGGGACGACCTGGCCGCCGGGTTCGGAGGGAAACGATGAACGATCGCCGAGGGTCCGGGGGATTGACAACGTTGACGGCCGGCGGGGGGCCGCGGCGGCGGCGTGCCGGAGTGGAGGTTCAATCTTGACGGATCCGCGGCTCGAACGAAACGATTGGAGCGGGAGTTTGCTTCGAGTTGCGGCCGCGGCCGTCGCCATCGCCGTCGCCACTGCCGGCGGAGCGGCCCGGGCGGCGGAGGGCGGACAACGGCCGTATTACGAGATCGCGGCGAGCGGCGGGACGGACGGGCCGGGCGCCACCGGCCAGGTAGAGCTCAACGCGGCAATCCCGATCCGCCCGGAGAGCCGGCGCAACAGCGCACTGTTCCTCCAGCCCGGTGCGGTGCTTTCGCGGGGACCGGACGGGCGCTCCCTCCATGGCGCCACGCTCGGCATCGTCTACCGCTTCGAGTCCGCCGGCGGCATCGCCGGGCTGAACGCGTTCTACGACGGCAACCGGATCACCGATGCGGGGCGCACCCGGGCGCACCACCAGGCAAGCCTGGGGCTGGACTACCAGAGCGGCCGGAGCCGCATCGGCGCGAACTGGTACATCCCGCTCTCCGGGAGGCGCGGCTGGGACGCCGGGCCGGCGCGGATCGAGGAAGACGCCGTGGGCGGCCCGGAGCTGCGCTACCGCTTCGCGCTCGACGACCGCTGGACGGTCCACGGCCGGGCGTTCCACGAGATGGGCCGGGGCGGCCGGGTTGCCGGAGACCGCGGGTCCGGGCGCGGCTGGCGCCTGTCGGCGGGGGCGGGCTACCGGATCAACTGCACGCGGCTGGGGCTCGATGTCGAGCGCGACACGGGGCGCGGCGAGACCGCGCTGCGGCTGGGCCTGACCTTCCGCTTCGGAACGCCGGGTGCGCGCTGCGCCGGAGAGGCGAAACCGGACCTCCTCGCCCTGGTCGAGCGCGAGAAGACCGTCGCGACCCGGCAGCTCGAGGTGAGGCGCCTCATCCCCCTCACCTCGCTCCCGGACGACGTGACCGGGCTCTACGAGCTGGTGCCGGGCGGCGCCTCCGACGCCGACACGGTCTGGCTGTTCTCGCAGGGCGGTCCGGTGCCGGAGCTCGACGCCCTGGACCTGACCGAGTTTCCGGGCCACGAGAGCCGCATCCTGGTCAACGTGCACCAGGTGCAGACGTTGAACCCGGGGTTGAACGAGGACGGGAGGCTCGACAGCGTCGAGCGCGTCCGGCTGGAAATGGACGTGAGCGTCGAGATCCTCGACCGGGTGATCCGTCACTTCAAGTCGCGGGGCAAGAAGGTGGTGGCGTTCAGCCACTCTTTCGGCTCATTCATCCTGCCCCGCTACCTGGCGCTCAAGGGGCCGGACGCGGCGGACCGCTACGTGATCATGGCGGGCCGGCTCGACATCGAGAGGGAGGTCTGGGAGAACCGGCTCGGCAAGATCCACGAGGGCGGCACCATCACCTATGCCTACCAGGACGACGGCGCCACGCTCGTGCGGACCGACGTGGCGGACCTTCCGCCCGGGGAACTGGGGTTCGAGCTCGATAACGGCATGCTTCCCCTTTCGGTGCGGCTGGCTTCGGCGTTCCAGGGCGTGCTCGGCATGCACCGCTACACCAGGCTCCTCGCCGGGACCGACCTGTCAAAGGTCATCTACGCCTACGGCACGATGGACCGGGCGGTGGGGCGGCTGACGGAGAACGAGGTCGCGTTCCTCGGCTCGCGCGGCGCCGAGGTCATTGCCGTCACGGGCGGGCACGGCTCGATGATCGACGACCCCGGCACAACCCGGAGGATCGTGGAGCTGCTCAACGAATAGGGTTGTGTCCGTTGGATTGAACCGCACTGGCGGGCAGGGTCCCGGGAAGCTTTTGAATCGGCGCCCGCGGTCACCGGCTCAGAACTCCCGGCGCCAGCCTCCCAGGAAGGTCAGCTCGGGCTGGGCGTCCCCGCGGTGTCCGGGGCGGTGGCTGTACACGGCCCCCAGGCGAAGCTCCCCTCTGGGCAGCGGCCGGAGCCATTCGCCTGCGAAGTCCATCTGCCGCGCGCTCGGGACAAGGCCCGCTCCCACGACGTCGTACACCACCGCTCCGGTCCTGGTGCGGCCGGCGGGGACCGCGAGCGAGGCCCGGCCGTGCTCCACGCGAAGCGGCTGGGACACGGAGAAGCGCAGCGCCGCCGCGCCGGCCAGTCCCCGGACGGCCTGAAGCGCAAACGTGCTGGTGGCAAGCGGAGACACCCGCGACACCAGTCCGTCGCCAACCCTCGGCGCCACGAGGCCCAGCTCCGCCCTGGCCGCAAGGCGCCATCCGCCCACGTCCGTGCCGGCGTCCACGCCCACGAAGGACGTATCCGCGGCAAGGGCGCCGAAAGCCCCTCTTCCGACGCTCCCGAGGAGAGTCTTCGGCTCGCCGATCCACCCGGCGCGCAAACCCACGGGCGATCCGGCGCGCCGCCAACTCAAGGACGCGCCCAGGGCGGGCGCCTGTCCCGGAATCCCTTGGGTGGTGAACGCGGCGGCGGAAAGGCCGCTCCGCCCGGCCAGGGTCGCCTGCGCCGCCCCTTCCGCCAGGGCCATGTGGCTGCCCCGCAACTCCACCGGCACATCCAGCCAGGCGGCGTGGAGACTGCCGGCCGCCCCGTCGTCCTCGGCGCCGGCACTTCCCGCGGCGCGGCGGGGGCGCTCACCCCGTCCCGTCCCATCCGGGCCCATAAGCTCGGAGCGGCGTTCATGGTCCGCCGGCCCGGCGCCAGGAATCCCCGCAGCCGCGCCGTCACCGACGGCCCGTTGGCAGCCGCCGTGAAGCTGTCCAGACGGTACCAGAACGGCGCTCCCAGCCGGTCCAGGGCCATCACTTGGCGCGGCGCGAGCGAGCGCCGGAACCCGTCGCCGAAGGCCGTCCCGGGAACGAGACCCGTCGACAGGATGCGAACCCCGCCCTGGCCCACCCTGGCGCCCGCCGGCACCTCCAGCACGCCCACCGGCGAGGTCGCGGCCCCGAGGTCCATGGCCCTCTGCCCGTACAGGGTCGAGTCCGCGTAGAAGCCGCTCTTGTCCGCCGTCTCGAACAGCCGCGCCACCAGTTCCGTGTTCGACAACCGGCCGCGGAAGAGCTGCTTCATGATCGCCAGCCCTCCCGACACCATAGGCGCGGCGAGGTCCCGTCGCCTTCATGAGGCCCGCAAAGCCAATACTCAGGTTGAGGATGTCCACCTTGCGGTCGCCGTCGCGCAAGGCCAACGCGTGCTCGAACCAGCCCGCCATACCGGCGTCGCCCGCAGCCATTTCCTCCGGCGATATGGGAGCGTACAGGGGAGGGCCAGACCCCACGTTCAGGGTGAACATGGCGATATCCGCTCCCCAGGCCACGCCGTGGACCGCCCTGGGCGCCGAGGAGCGGGCGCCCGCGGCCACGCTTGCCACGGCGGTGCCGTGGAGCGGCGAGCTGCCGGCGGCGGGTTCCTCCACCCAGTCCTGGGTCACGGTCTTCCCCGCGAATGCCGGGTGGTCCGTGACGATACCGGAGTCCAGGAACCCGAGGGTCACCCCGGCCCCGGGCTCCGCGGCCGGCCCTTGCAGCAGCCGCAGGTCGCCGTAGGCCTGGTCCGCCTTGATGTGGGCCAGCTCCCAGCGATCTGCGAAGTCGTCCTCGCCCCGGTACGCTTCGGCCAGTTCCGCCGCCGATTCCGCGAACTTCTCCGGCACGAGGCACTCGCCGCCGTGGACCCGGATGCACGGCGGCCCGGGCTCTCCCGGTGTGCGGTTGCCGTCGCCGGTGCCGCAGCCCCCGACAACAGGCATCAGGACCACGACGATGAGTCTTCCGAAAGCGCCGCCAAGGGGGAGGTTCAGGTCCATGGGCATCGTCATTACCGTGCCGGGGCAAATACTGAAGCTCGTGTCGAGGCGTGAATTGCCGCGCTGACCGTCCGGCAAGCCGTTAATCGCTCCATGTGTTTCTTTGGCACACGCGCCGTGTAGCGAAGTAAGCGGTCCCGGGACCCCACCTTACATCGGCACGGATTTAGGAGTTCACTGGCGTTTTCTTCCGGTTGGAGGCAAGCGCGATGGAGACACGGCGAGGCTGGAGCGCCTTGGGCGCAGCAAGTATTCGAAGGAACAGCGGGCCGGGATCGTGGCGGAATGCTGTCGGGCGGGGGCTTCTCTGCGGGTGGTGGCGGGCCGGCACGGCGTGCCGGCGGAGACGGTGCGTGGCTGGCTTCGGCTTGCGGGACGCCTTGAGGAGGTGGAGGAGCGGGCCGCCGTGCCGCTGCCGCCGTTCGTTCCGCTGGTTCTGGAGGAACAGGGGGGAGCGGATGACGACCGGGGAGGATGGCGCTGCGGCGCGAGCGGCTGCGGCTGGTTCGGCCGCGGGCATGGCGGCGTGGATGTGGCGGAGGTGGACCCGGAGGTGCCCACGCGCATGGTGCTGGCGACCCGGGCGGTGATGTACACGAAGCAGCATGACGGACTGGCGGGGGTGATGGAGGCGGAGCTCGGTCTGGACCCCTACTCGTAGCGAAGAGCTGCCGCCTCTTCCATGTGGCATCCGGGTGTGAGGGGCCCGATTCGGGCAAGGGAGCACACCCGGACGCAGACAAGGCGCGAGATGCGCCGAAGTGTGCAGGCAACCCGCTCGCGCGTCGCTCCCTCCGGTTGATCCGAGAGTGATCCGTCATCGCGTGCTGCTCCCTTCCACCATTGCCGGGACGCCAGGGAGTGGCGGGTGAGTGAAGATGAGCCCTGTCCTTGCGTCAGGACACCCCTCGGCGCCCCGGCTTTCCAGCGGTCCGCCGGTCCACCGGCCACAGGCGGGCAAACCAAGGCCCGGCAGGATATCGAAGACGGGCCGGCGCGCGTATGATCCCGAGTCCACGAGGTCCCGGCCGGGGGGCGGCCGGGACCTCCGGTGTCAATGGCCGGGCAGCACCCGGATGCGGATCGTCGCGGCCATCTTCTTGCCGAAGGAGCGGTGGAGGCCGTCGGCGAACTGTATGGTCAGAGTGTACTCCCCGGGAGCGAGCTCGAGAGCGGCTTCGGTCTGTCCCTTGCCGAAATGCACGTGGGTCTTGTCGGTGGGTATCACCTTCCCCCCGCGCATCGGACCCGCGTTGATGAGGATGTGGTGGTGTCCGGTTCCCGCCACCACCCCGCCGGAGGGCTTGATCATCATGCCCTCCACGCCCATCACCACCTTCACGGGGCTGTGGACCTGGGCCCTATCCTTCGGCTCCACGAAGAAGACCCGCTCTTCCGCATCGGCTCCCGCCGCATTGCCCGCAAGCGCCAGCAATCCCGAAAATGCCAATGCCGCGGCGGAGAACCGCCAAAGCCCAAGTCCCGATCGGTTCATTCCGGACTCCTTTCGCGTGACGCGGACACGGATGCTCCCGTCTCAATCCTGCAACTGCGGCCGGGGCGTCAGGGGTTCCCCCCAATTGGCGTCGAGCCTGTCCCGGGCCGCGTCCTCGAGTTCTTCGGGCACGATGAACTAGGCGGGCTGCCACGAGCAGACCGGGCTCCTGAGCGGCTTGTCTCCCCCGCCGTTCCAGCGCATGCCCAGGCAAAGCCGCCGGCCGAACAGGCCCTCGACCACCGACCAGCCGCCTTCCCCTCCGTCGTACAGGACCGTGGTCAAGCGCCAGCGTTTCCCGGCCCTGCAACCTGTTCCGGCGGCGTGTATGGCATGGGCCTCCCTTGAGCCTGCGAAGGCCCCGGACGCACGGGCACCCGGCCGGGCTCCCCGGCAATCATTGCGGCGCGGGGGGAACCCTCCGCCTCGCCGCCGCCCGAGATCTCATCCCGGTTGCCGCGCGCCATGTTTCTCTCCCGGCAGACAGCGACGCTCACCGGCGGACGAGCGCATGCAACATCACTCCGTACCCGGCCTCGTCGCCGCCCGCGGGCTCGTTGCGGGTGGCGTCGAGATTGAGCTCGAACTCGGGGGCGTTCGGCAGAGCCGAGGTCAGCCGCCAGCCCACGCGGCAATCACGCGCCCCGCCGTCCGAGAGCCGGTAGCCCAGGTTCGGCGTGCCCGTGAACCGCCCGCCAAAGAGCGCCATCCCGTAGCCCGCCTCGGCCGCGAGGCCCTGCGCCGCCTCGAACTCCCCGCCGCCCGGCGCCAGGCCGCGCATGTCGCGCATGTCGCGCGCACCCCACAGCCGCTCCGCCGCGCGCGACACGGACCCTATCACCGGGCTCAGCGAGAACGACAGCTCCCGCCCGCCCTCTCCCGGCGCCAGCCGCACCGTGGCGCTCGCCCCCAGTCCCGGTACTCCGAGTCCGCATGCGCCACCAGCATCCGCGCCCGCGCCTCGACGCTGAGCCCCGTGGCCGCGGCCGACCACGCCACCCTGTCGCCTGTCTCCATCTCCGTCCCGCTCTCGGCGTCGCCGCCGTCGTGGCGCACCCCCATCTCCAGCGACGGACGCAGCGTCGCGCCCCCGGAGAGCCCGAATGAGCGGTCACCCTCCAGCACCAGCCGCACCCGGCCCGCGTCCGCCTCTGTCTCCACCGAGTTCACGGCCTTCTCCGAGTCCAGCCGCACGAAGAACGCGTCCGCCCTGAGCGCCAAGTCCACGCCGCCCGTCCGGTCCTGCTCGAACAGCGCTCGCCGACCACAAATGCATGCCAGATACTACAACTGTGTGTTTTGGCGCGTGAATATGGACATTTAGTGTATCCTTATTGTATAAGACTGTAAAAAGAGCAGGAATCGATCCGCATTCCAAACGGCGGCATGGCAGGTCCCTGGCCTCCTCACCACGAAGACAGGCGAGGCTTGAACGGATCCGCGGCCCGGCCGGGAAAGGAAGAGAGGATTGAAAGGGCAAGAGGCTCCGGCGCGGGCGAGCGAGGCGCTGAGGCGTGGCAACGAGACGCTGCGCGAGCGCATCTCCACGCTGAGCGCGGCCGTGTTGCGCATGAGCGCGGGCCTTGACCTCGACACCGTCCTGCGTGAGACCGTAGACGGCGCCCGCGCTCTCACCGGGGCGGCCCGCGGCGTCGTCGCCACCCTCGACGAATCGGGGCAACCCGAGGACTTCGCCGCCTCCGGCTTTACGGAGGAAGAGCCGCGGCAACTGCCCGACCTGCGCTCGCTCGCCAATTCGGCGGACCTGACGGCACCGAATGCCTTCCACGGAACGCCCATGCGTCATCAGGGCCGGCACGTCGGCGACATCCTCCTCGCCGGCAGGGACGCCGCGCGGGAACCTGCCGAAGACGAACAGATGGTGCTGGAGCTGTTCGCTTCGCAGGCGGCCACGGCCGTCGCCAACGCGCGCACGCACCGCAACGAGCAGCGGGTCCGCGCCGACCTCGAAGCCCTGGTGGACACCTGCCCGGTGGGCGTCGTGGTGCTCGATGCCAGGACCGCTCACCCGGTGTATTTCAACCGCGAGGCGCGCCGGATCGCCGAGGGCGTGCGCCTGCCGGAGGGCGCCCTGGAGGACGTGATGGACGTGCTGAGGTGCCGGTTCTCGGATGGCCGCGAGTACGCGCTCGACGAGTTCCCGCTGGTCCAAGAGCTGAGCAACGCCCAGACCCTGCTCGCCGAGGAGATCGTGCTGTCCGCTCCCGACGGCCGCAGCGTCAGGTCGCTGATCAACGCCACGCCGGTCCGTTCCGGGGACGGCGTGATCGAGTCGGTGGTGGTGACCTTGCAGGATCTTGCGCCGCTGGAGGAACTGGCGCGGTTGCAGGCGGAGTTCCTGAACATGGTGAGTCACGAACTGCGCACGCCGCTGGCGGCCATCCAGGGGTCGGCGGGCACCGGGCTCCGCACGGCGCCGGCCCTGGACCCGGCCGAGGTGCACCAGTTCTTCCGCATCATCAACGAGCAGGCGAATCACGCCCAAGACCTGATCAGCGACCTGCTCGATGCCGGCCGCATCGACTCGGGCACGCTGTCGGTGGCGCCGGCGCCCTCGGAGGTGGCCGAGTTGGTGGAGGGGGCACGGAACGCATTGCTGGGCGGCGGCAGCCGGCATGCCGTGCTGATCGACCTGCCGCCGGACCTGCCGCGGGTGCTGGCCGACCGGCGGCGCATCGTGCAGGTCCTGAACAACCTCCTCTCAAACGCCGCCCGCCACTCTCCGGAGTCCTCTTCCATCCGGGTGGCCGCTACGTGCGATGGCGTGCAGGTGGCGATCTCGGTCTCCGACCAGGGCAAGGGCGTGCCGCCGGAGCAGTTGCCGTACCTCTTTCAGAAGCACACCGTCCCGGCAAGCGATGAGGACCGGGGCGGGCTCGGGGGGTCCGGCCTGGGGCTGGTGATCTCGAAGGGGCTGGTGGAGACCCATGGAGGCCGCATCTGGGCCACCAGCGGCGGACCCGGCCAGGGCACGCAGTTCACCTTCACGGTCCCGGTGGTCGAAGAGGCCGGCGACGCCCCGGGCTCCGCCGGCCCGAACCGTTCGCGCCGGCGTGGCCAGGGGCACGAACCCACGCCCATCCTCGTGGTAGATGACGATCCGGAGACGCTCCGCTACGTCCGCGACGCTCTGGCGAAGGCGGACTACTCCCCCATCGTCACCGGCGACCACCACGAACTCTCCCGCATCATCAAGACCGAGAAGCCCAGCCTGGTGCTGCTCGACCTGTTGCTGCCGGGCGCCGACGGCATCGAGCTGATGGAAAGCGTTCCCGAACTGGCCGATCTGCCGGTCATCTTCATCTCCGCCTACCGCCGGGACGAGACCATCGCCAGGGCATTGGAGTCGGGCGCCGCCGACTACATCGTCAAGCCCTTCTCCCCTACCGAGCTCACGGCCAGGATCCGGGCGGCCTTGAGAAGGCGGGCCGGTCCGGAGGCCTTCGTGCTCGGCGATCTCGCCATCCGTTACGAGGAGCGGCGGGTGAGCGTGGCCGGCCGTCCCGTGAACCTGACGGCCACCGAGTACGATCTGCTGCGCGTGCTCTCGGTCAACGCGGGACGGGTCACTACCTACGAGTCCCTGTTCCGCCAGTTGTGGGACGGTCAGGACTTCGGCGACCCGCGTCTCGTACGCAACTTCATAAAGAACCTGCGGCGAAAGCTCGGCGACGGCCCGGCCCGTCTACATCGTGAACGAGCGCGGCGTAGGCTACAGCATGCCGGCGCCCGAACCTTCCTAGGAACCTTTCCCCGTCCGGTTCAGGCGCTCGGACGGATGCGGGGCGCGAGGCCGGATTTCCGCCACGCGCCCTTGCGGATCTCCACTCACGGAGCGCACGTCGTTGAGTCCCGCCAGTCGGCCGGATTCGCCTTCCGCGTCTTGTCGACGCCGGGCAGATTCAGCACGCGGGCGATCACCGCTTCGATCACGTCCGGCGACACCACCTCTCGTCCCGATTCGACGGTGAGCGCATCGGCCGCGCTCGTGGCGGGTTCGACGGGTTGGTGCGCGGCTGCGGCCCGTTCTCGCGGCGGCTGTCTCGGGAGCTCTTCGGAATCGCATGGGACTTGTTGCAAGCCCCCGACCCGGGCAAGCGCGCCGACGTGGGCGATGGCGGTGTTGCGTGATCCACCGGTCAACCCTCCCCCGCGGCGTCAAGGTCCGGTCACGGCCCGTTCATCCTTCAGGATGTCCGCCCCGATGCTGTCCGCCACCCGCGCCGACGACGCCTTGATCGAATCCCGCGCCAGGTGCGCGTACCGCGACGTCGTGTCGATCTTGTTGTGGCCCAGGAGCTTCCCGATCATCGACAGGCTCTCCCTCAGCGCCAGCGCCCGGCTGGCGAAACTGTGCCTCAGGTCATGGAGCCGAACCTCCGGGATCTCCGCCCTCTCCCGCCCCCGCTCCCAGTAGTGGTTCAGGTCCGACAGGTGGCGTCCACGCTTCGTTCCCGGAATCACCCACGGGTTGCCCTCGACCCGCGGCAACTCCGCCAGCACCCGTGCCGCCGCGGGCGACAGCGGCACCAGCCGAGCCCCGCTCTTGGAATCCCGCAGACGAAGCTCTCCCGCCCCGAGGTCCACGTCCCTCCACTGCAACTCCACGATCTCGTTCCGCCGGCACCCCGTCAGCATCAGCAACCGGATCGCCGCCGCAGGGTGCGCAGGCAGCGAACCTTCCACTTCCAGCTCGTTCAGCACCTCGCGAAGCGGCGGAACTCTTCGTCGGTGAGAAACCGCTCGTGCTTCGTCTCCCGGTACTTGCGCACGAACCTGCACGGGTTCCCCCCGTGCGCAGCCTCTACTCCTCCGCCAGGTTGAACAGCTTCACCCCGATCTCCAACGCCCGGTTCGCCTGGTACGGAATGTCGCGAAGCTCGAAGTGCAGCTTCGTGATGTGCTGCTGCTCCACCTCCTCCACCGCCACGTGCCCGTACGTCGGCACGATGAACCGCTCCACCACGCTCCGGTACATCTTCTGCGTGCTCCCCTTGCAGCGCACCTCCACGTGCTCCCTGAGATAGCGCGCCGCCAACTCCGCCACCGTCGCCGTCCCCGGCGCCTTCTCCACCGGCTCCTGCCCGCTCTTGATGCGCGAGATCGCGAGCGCCGCCTCGAGCCGTGCGCCGTCTGCCGTGAGCACCCCGTGCCGCCCGAGCGTCACCGCCTCGACCTCCCGCGGTGGCGGGTCTGCACCACGTACACCTTCGATCCCGACGGATACAACACCCTCACACCGAACCCCGGGATGTCGTCCCAGACGACGCTTTCACGTACAATCGTTATGGCAAAGAAACTGGACGGGCGACGGGGGCCGGGTAGGAGGGGTCGTCACCGAGCCCCTCCCCCCAGTAGCGGTAGGAATGCGCATTGCTGCGCACCCCCCGCGCAGATCCGGACATGGTCGCTAAACCATCCGGCTCCTACCTTGGGTGATTGACGGCGAACCGCTGGTCCGGCCATGGGTGGCGAATGGAAACGCGTGGCCACAAGATTTCGGTCATGCGCTCCAATCGCTTCCAGTCAAAGCGAGATCGCTGGGACCGCCGGCGTAGCGCCCGCATCCACAGGCGTTGCAACCTGCGGCGGAACCTACGAAGGAACCGGCTCGACCCCGGAACGGCGAAGTAGTTCAGCCAGCCTTGGTAGACCCGCCCGAGCCATTCGCCCACCTCCCAGATGTCGTGATGCCAGCGCTTGCGGAGCACCTCTTCGATGCGCGCCAAGGTCCTGTTGACCCGTTTGGCGACCGGTTTGCGACCAAGCCTGAAGCGTCCTCGCCGGGTCGTCGTGCAATGATGCGTGAAACCCAGGAAGTCGAATGTCTCCGGCTTGCCCGCCCCGCGCTGGCGTCGCTTCACTGCCGCGAACCGCCCGAACTCCACGAGGCGGGTCTTGTCCGGGTGGAGACTGAGACCGAATCGGGTCAGCCTCTCCCGGAGGTCGCGGAGGTATTGCTCCGCATCCCGCTTGTGTTGGAACCCGACTACGATATCGTCGGCGTAGCGGACGATGATCGCTTCGCCCTGTGGGACACTTGGACGCCATTTCTTGTGGAACCACAGGTCGAACGCGTAGTGCAGGAACACGTTCGCCAACACGGGGGAAACGATCGCCCCTTGCGGCGTGCCCTTGCCCACGTCGGTCCATGATCCACCATCGTCGGGTAGGACGCTGGCGCGCGCATCCTTAGGTGGAGGCTTGTCCGCTCCCGCTCTTTCGATCGCGGGTGGGTGCGCAGTTCCACCATAGACCACGTTTCCAGCATCCCCCCTGAAATTCCGTACGTCCGGTTTTCCCGGGTACGGCTTCAAGCACCAGGCACCCCTTCAGGAGTTCGGTACGGCGTCTTCCGCGATACCCGCCACGGTTAAGGCTGACCCGGCCATGCCCGTGCAGACACCCGCGTTTACGCCGTCCTTCGACCGTGCCGCATATCGCCGTGGAGGCCGGTTTCTGTGCACCGGCAGACCAGCCATACGCCACACGGTCACCTAGGCCCAGAGGTCCTCGCTCAGGGCCGGTTATGTTGTCCAGCCCGTCAACGCTTAATCGACCTCATCCGCCAGTCAGGAGGACTCCGCGTCCTTTCCCGTTATCCGGTTATGGACGCGGTCCTTGACATTCAAGGGTCACAACATCCTGTCTGTCCTCCTCACCTTCCGGACTTTCACCGCTGAACTTTCCCGGATTGCCGCCGTCTGTACGCCGGGGGACCCGATGCGTGCATTCCTCAGTTCCTTCCGCATCGGTTCTAGCCATCGGGACGTCATGAATCCCTTGGCATCCACCAATTACCCCCACAAGTCAGCTTCGATGCGGGGAACGCCGTTTTCGACGCTTCGGACGACTGTTCGCTTTCGCTACGGCCCTCCGGTTTGCTCGCCCTCCAACTGACCTGGACCAGAAGTGAACAATCTCTCACCCGGCCCACAAGGGCTTTTACTTCCCTGCTTTACAGGCAGCAGGTCGCCCTGTTGCCTGCGGGATATGACTACGACGCCAAACTGAGAATTGCGCCGGCGGGACTTTCGCCCGCGAGTTCAGCAGCTAGTCTCGCTGCACCATGACGCCAGCGTTCAGCCATTTCCGGATCAGGCGGATCACCCGCCTGTCGCCGATGCGGTGCTTGAGGAATGCGACCAGCCAATCCCTCGGGATCGTGTCGAAGTATGCCTGCAAATCCGCGTCGACGATCCAGCTGACCTTGCGCCGTTCGATCCCGAAGGCCAGGGCATCGAGTGCGTCGTGCGCCCCTCGCCCCGGTCGGAACCCATAGCTGAAACCAAGAAACTCCACCTCGTAAATCGGTGTCAGGATCACATCTACGACCGCTTTCTGGACGATCTTGTCCTCCAGCGCCGCGATCCCGAGCGGTCGTGTCCCGCCATCCGGCTTCGGTATCTCTACCCGCCGGACAGGCGGCGCCCGGTACGCTCCTCCGTTGTGCAGGCGCCGGTGCAGGTCGAGCAATCGCTCTTCCAGTCCTTCGCCGTACATGTCCCACGTGACGCCATCGACACCGGCGGCTGCATCCTTCTTCAAGGCGAAGTAGGCTGCACCGAGCGCATCCGGCGTAATGTGGTGGAAGAGCGCAGTGAGACGTTCCTTCGGGTTTCTCTCTGCAGCTTTCCGTATCCGGACTGCCGCTTGGGGCACGCTTGCCCGACACTGGGTTCGGCGCGTGTTTTGGCCATCCGGATTCCCCTTGGTTGAGGCCCTTTCCTCCGGCGACTCCGCAGAAGCTCGCGCTCCCTTGTTCGCCGCCCTCACAGGTCGTACGGCCTCATCCGACTTCTTCAAACCGTTCATCATAGGCTTCGGCGTTCTCCATTCCCTACGCGGTCCCGCTACGACAGACAGGACAGTTTGAAGACCTCCCAGGGTCCCAACAGAAGGCGTGCGAACGTGCATGGGTTCTCTCTGACACCGCGGGGCTCGCCGACATCTCACCAAAACGATGCCTGCGATGTTGCCTTCGACCGATCTGAAAGCCTCGGCACCCCGGACCATCGCCTTTCCGGTGCTCAATAGCCCTGCCCATCCGTACCGCTACCGACGCTTCGCCTGCTCCCTCGCGGAAGCCGACGCACGGCTCGCGGAGAAACGTGGTTCGGTTACTCCTTCGTTCCGGGGGACTTCCACCCCCTACCTTCTGCCAGTTCGCCTGGCGCACCAGAGCCGAGCGTGCGCGACTGACGCACTCGGTTCCTCACCTGACAGGTTCGCTCAATAAACGTCGCCATGAGCGCGTGATCGTGACGTGCGGCAGAGGATATCTCTTGAGGAGTACATTCATCCGGTCCCAGTTCAAGCGCCGGAGGCGGTTGCGGCGTGAGAGCCACTTCCGCCAGATGCGGGCGACCTGGTAGCGGAACCACTCCAGACGTTTGCCGTTCCCCGTCAGACCATAGTATGCGCAGTGGCCCCGTATCAGCCGGGCAAGATGGTCCTGCTGGACCTTGACCGACAGGTGCCGGTATCTCTTGCACCACTGGTGCACCGACTTCAGCGCGCGGGCGAAGCGGCCCTTCGCCGTAATCTGGCGAACGACGTCCTTGCCCTGCATCGACCGCCCCCACACGTGGGTGAAGCCGAGGAAATCGAACGTCGTGGCCGACGCCATCCAGTGACGCCCGTATGGGCGTCTCCGGCGGAAGTCCACATGGCGCGTCTTGGTCTCATGGAGCGTGAGCCCGTATCGACCGAGACGCTTGCCCAGCACGTCAAGCAGACGCTTGCCGCTGTGGCGGTCTTCGAGGGCGATGACAAAGTCATCGGCGAAACGCACCAACTGGCACTTTCCGTACAAGCGTGGCTTCGCCACTTTCTCGAACCACTCGTCCAGCACATGGTGCAGGAAGATGTTGGAAAGCATCGGCGAGATGACGCCCTGAACGCAAAAGGTAACCTTCGCCTTCGGGGCTGTCCGTGGCGGATTTCGAGGGGTCTGGACCGCCTCCTGGCGAGCCCGAGATCGGGATTGAATGGCGGATCGTGATTTTGTCTTCGCTGACCAACACCTCCTTCACGAGGAGCCGTACGATGCGTTGACGTTCCGCGATGTCGAGGGTTTCGGCGGACGAACGCAGCCTCTCCAGAAAGTCGGTCAGGGTCTCGGCGAGCCGCAGGTAGGTCTCGCGCTCCTTGGCCTGATCGACCGCGGATTGCAGTTCGCGATGCAGCGCCTGCTCCTGACGGCGAAGTTCGGGCGTTCTGTCACGCAGTTCGTCGATGGTTATCAACTCCTCCTGATAGGCATTGACCAGGCGGTCGATACTCTTGCGGACCCTGATCAGCCGGCGCCGCAGGTCGGCCTCGCGCTGCTGGTTGGGGTCGGAGGCACGGGCCGCCTCCAGTCGCCGGTCGATTTCCGCGCTGATCAGTGCAGGGTTCTCCAGCAGGCGGACCACCTCGGTCCATACGACGTCATCAAGCAGTTCCTGGCGCGCCGGACGGCTGTCGCACAGCGGCCCGTTGAGGTGGCGCCACGAATCGGATCCCAGGCAGCGGTAATAGGAGATCTTGCGGGCGCTCGTCTGGGCCGAGGTGCGGTACCACGCGTAGCCGCATTTGCCGCAGGAGACCAGTCCCTGGACCACGCTGAGTGTCTTGGTGCGACGTGGCGCGTGGATCTTGTTTCTCTCCAGCCGCTCTTCGGCCAGGGCGAAGGTCTCCTCGCTGACGATCGCCGGCACCGGGATCTCGATCCACTCCTCACGCGGTTTCTCGTGACTGCCGGTAGTGGCGCTGGCGAAGCCTCCGCTCAGGCGTACAGGACGTGTCACGCTTTTTCGAGGCATCTGGCGGGTCTTGCCGAAACAGGCCGTCCCCTTGTAGGCGGGGTTGCGGAGAATCGCCCACACGGTCGAGCGTTCCCAGCGCGAACGCCCCGTGGCCGTAAGGACCTCGCGCTCCTTGAGATTGCGCGTGATCGCGCCGATGCTCATGTGGTCGCAAGTGTAGCAGCGGTAGACCTCGCGAACCACCGAAGCCTGCGGTTCGATGATTTCGTAGAACGCATCGCTGTCCGGGGTCTTCTTGTGGTAGCGGTAGCCATAGGGCGCGCCGCTGAGGACGGCGACTTCGCCGCGTCGCGCCCGATGACGCTTGCCGCGCCGGGAACGCTCCAGAATCTGGGCGCGTTCATATTCCGCGATCATGCCCTGGAACTGCACGAGGAGGTGGTCCTCGGGGGTTTCCATCGACGGAGCGTTCACAAACACGGTCTCGACGCCCTGGCGCGCCAGCTCCTCGATAATCACAACCTGATAGGCATAGCGCCGGCTCAAGCGGTCCGGGGCATGCACCACCACCGTGTCGATGCGCCCTTCCGCGGCGAGGTCCCGGACCCGCTCGAGTCCCGGGCGTTCGAGAACGGCGCCGCTGTAGCCGTCGTCCTCGATGATCATGTCGGGCGCGACGCGGTACCCGTGACACTCGGCGTAGGCTACCAGGGCTTCGGTCTGGCTGGCGATCGTGTGGCTATCTCTCTGCTGCTCGCCCGAGACCCGCGCGTACAGGGCTGCGATCCTCATGTTCGTCTCCTATATCGTGCGCCCGGGCCGGGATCTTGTGAGCCTGATCCGGCACCAGGATCGCGTAGACGTTCTGGAGCTTGGCGTCGAGCAGACGATCAAAGGCATAAGCGAGTTGAACGGAGGGCCGGGAGCCCGCGCGACGTTCAGCCATGCCCACCCGCATGCGAGAAGAAGCGCCTCAGAGCCCGGGTGACGATCTCCGCGATGGAGCGGCCGCTGCTCCTGGCATGCGCCCGCAGCGTCGCCGCCAGTGTGCCCGGAATCTTGATAGTGATGGGGGTCAGCGCTTCGCCCGGCTCGGACGGCTGGCTCATGGCGCGGGCGTCCTGGATGTAACGATACGACTGGCGCTGCGACAGCCCGAAGCGTTGCGACAGGCGCAACACGGCTTCGCTCGCGGAGACGCCTTGGGCGAGGAGTGTGTAGGCGGCGTTGAGCCGCTCGACCTTTTGGGCTCGTGTCGACCGAACCATTTGTCATAAGAGTATTACCCTTTGCGGCGTAAATCAACTAAGGGACGGTCCCGCCATTGCACAATCTCACGTTCAAAGCGGAAGTTACCTTTTGCGTTCAGGGCGTCATCACCCCGCCTTGAGGAGTGCCAGCAACCGGTTTGTGCACGGTGCCCTCTTCGAGCACCCCTGCCTTCAGCCATTTGTCGATCATGCGCCTTACGACGCCGTCCTTGATCCGCAGGTCGAGGAAGGTCCTCAGGTGGCCGTGCGGGATCGAGTCGAAGTACGATCTCAGATCCGCGTCGATCACCCACCGTTGGCGCTGCTCCATGATGCCCTTTCGCAGTGCGTTCAGGGCATCGTGGGCCGACCGCCCGGGCCGGAAGCCGTACGAGCACGGCACAAAGTCCGTCTCGTAGACCGGTTCCAGCAGCATCAGGATGGCCCGTTGCGCCACCTTGTCTTCCAGCGTCGGTATGCCCAGAGGCCGTTTCGTGCCGTCCGCCTTGGGGATGTAGCGCCGGCGCACCGGCGGCGCAAAGTAACGGCCCGACTTGATCCGGTCCAGCAGGCCGTCAAGGTTGGCCTCAAGGTCCTTCTCGTAGTCCGCAGCCGTCACGCCGTCGATGCCCGTCGCCCCATCCTTTCGCGTCCGCCGGTAGGCTTCGCGCATCCACTCGCCGTCGATCAGGTGGTGCAGGGACGTGAACACCCGCTCCGGATGCTCCCTCGCCTGTTCGGCTATCCACTGCTGTTTCGTGTACGTGTTGGTGGAACTCAGGGTTTCCTCCAGCGTTTCCCATCAGTGGGTCTGTTCAGATGGCGCCCCGCTTCCCTCCAGCGGGTCCCGACGGCCACGGTTCCCCGCCTTCCACGGTACTATCAAGGCGCTACGACTTCCTGCCCCTGCATGTCCTTCGGCTCATTGTTTTCGCCAGCCGGCTCCGCGGGCTGTTGCCTGCCGGGGTTCGTGTCCGCCCGAGGGCGCTCCCGCCGCCGCGCAGGCGCCGGCAACGGACCGGGGTCTGGATTTCACGCTGGCCATCCCTCTCCAGCTTCTTTGCCCACGGGCAAGGGCAGGACCTCCCAGGTTCCCTGGCGATCCGTCCCGTGACTCTGCGCCGGTCCACGACCCCGGACGACCCGTTGCGCCTCGCCAGTCACGGCGCTTCCGGTACTGCCCCCACCCGCTTAACAATGAAGGCGTCATCGGTTTACCCATTTCGAGGCTTTTTTTTCCGCCGCTTCGTCACCTGCTGTCTACGCTTCGCGACGGGCGTTGCCGCTCGCCGCGCAAGACTCGCTTCCGGCTGGCGGGCTGCGCCTTTACCGGACGGGAGTCGAACCCGCTGGATCGCTTCGAAAGGTTTCAGCTCATGGCATCCTCCTCTCCAGGGCTTCACCTGGCGCAATAGGCGTAGGGCTCGGCCCCGTTCAACTTGGCGGTCTTGATGAGCGAGGCGATGCGGCCCCAGGCAGTGGCGCCTTCGTCATGACCCGGGAACAGGGCGTTCTTTCTCGCGAGGGCCTGGGGGCGCGGATCTCCGCCTCGATGGCGTAGAACTCCACGATCCGCGGCAAGCCCTCGGCCGCCACCTTCGAGTCGGTGCTCTCGAAGACCTCGTGAACCTTGCGCCGGGCGTGCATCCAGATACGCCAGCCGCACCTGCCGGTCCGGGCCGGCAAGCCGGTTGTAGCCGCCGTAGCCGTCCACCTGCAGGATGCCCTTGAACCCCTTGAGGAAGGTCTCCGCGTGCTCGCCGCCGCGGCATGGAAGCACACCACCCCGGGCGGGTCCGGGCCGCCCCAACCGCGGTCGTCCCGGGCCAGCGCCCACAGCCACCCGGTCTTGGTCCTGCCCCGTCCGGGATCGAGCACCGGAGCCCGGGTCTCGTCCATGAACAGCTTCCCCGACTGTCTCAGGCGCCAAGCCAGCCGGTCCACCACCGGCTTGAGGTGGAACGCCGCCTTGCCCACCCACCCGGCCAGCGTCGAGCGGTGAAGATCGAGACCCGAGCGGGCGTAGATCTGCGCCTGGCGGTAGAGCGGGCATCGAGTCGCGCGGGGGAATCTCACCCCCAACGCGCTCCCGGAACCGTACGTGAGCCTCTCGACTCATACGGCTCCCAGCGTCCGGCCCTTCCCGTACAACAGGGGCCAATGGGCGAACCGCCACGGCTCCGCTTTCACGATTCTGGCTAGCCGGAGACGAGCCTGACGCGGTCGTCGTCGGAAGCGTTCGAACTTCCTCGTTGCCCATCGATGCAAGTGGGCGTCTATCAGGCGAAGCGTCGGATAGAGGGCCGACTTGTAGAACGCACCGAAGTAGCCGATCCACCCTGCAATTTCGCGAAGAAACATGCGGGCAAGATCGAGCAGCCCCTTGTCGCTACGCCGTCGCAAGCCCCATTGCCGCACGCGGCGGCGAAACGCCCTGAGCGCGGTCGGGCTGGCAGCCGGAAGGAACGAGACCCCGAACAACCCTCCGCGCCACGCCGCAAGCCTTGGCTGGAAACGATAGCCGAGGAAGTCGAACGCGACCGTCGGGTGGTCCCCCTTGCGGTTGGTGTCTTTGCAATAGACCACCGTGGTCTTCTGCGGGCGCATCTCCGGGCCGCACTCGGCCAGACGGTCGGCAACCCGCCGCCAGAGGGTCTTTGCCCCTTCCTCTACAACCAGCCGAACATACGCCGGCACTGGCCGCGCCCCCGCCCGCTCCACCTCCACGGCACGCCCCGCAACCCGAATCCAGCGGCGAAGGCTCTCCCCGCACACCCCGTGACGCCGAGCCACCGCCGCCACCGATGCCCCCGGCCGGCAGCACTCCGCAACCATCTCCGCCCTCTCTTCCTTCGACGCCCGGCGCCTTCCCCCGCCAAGCCACATCCACTCCATCGCCGACATCCTCCCGTACCTCCCCCACACCTGCCTCTCCCACCAATCGCTTCCCGCTCCCCGTGATTCCAGGTCCGTCATCGCTTCCCTCCCGCCAAATACCCCTATCAAAACTCACTTCCCCGCTCGGCGAAAGGTGGTTTTTTCGCTTCGGGCACGAAAGTAACACTTAAATAGATAATTGGGGCACACTGATGGCACACAAAATATGGATGGATATGGTATGGGGATTTTTGACTTTGGGATTGTCACAAACGCGCGGGACTGCGCTCCGGCGCGCCCGCCGGCGGCGGACAAAGACGGGAGGTTCGAAATGCCCTTGACATTTACGGCACTGTCTCATAATCGCCCAGCGGCCCAGCGGCCCAGCGGCCCAGCGGCCCAGCGGCCCAGCGGCCCAGCGGCCCAGCGGCCCAGCGGCCCAGCGGCCCAGCGGCCCAGCGGGCAGCGACATGAGGTGCGCCCGGCGGGAGGCCGGCCCGCCTGAACCGGCCGCCGCCCCTCGATGGGGCGTCCGCAAGCTCCTCTCCCCTTCATCCGGACTGACCGGCGGCCGCCTGGCCGCTCCGGCGGTCTCGCGCCGGGGCGCGTCCCCGTGGCGCCGCCCCGCCGTCCTCCCCGTCCTCGCGCTGCTGCTCGGCGCGCTCGGCCTGTTCGCGGCCGCGCCGGCCCAGGCGCAGAATACCGTCACCATCTGGTCCGCCATGCTGGATGTGCAGAACTACGACTACACACGGGCTCATTTCGGTCACATTGTCGGTCGCGGTTGCACGGAGCCGAGATTCGTCTCAACAACCTATCGCTGCCGGGGTGCGCTGACGGACGACAGCTTCAGCTATGGCGGCCAGACCTACCGGGTCGCGGTTCTCCAGCATACGAACTATCTCTTCTCGGGTACTCGACGAAACCAGATCGACATCGCGTTGGATCGGAACATCCCCGCTGCCATCGCGCAGCGCGCGACGCTGGTTGTCGGCAGCACGCGCTGGCCGCTGGCGGACGGCGCTGTGGGCGGTTTCTCCGTCTACCGGAATGGCGTCGAAGACGCCTCTTTAGGCGCAAACGGCTACTCTTGGTTGGGCGCGCTGCCCGCGTCGGGCCGGGTTCGCGTGAGTCTGGAGATGCCCGCCCCCGGTGTGCCCTACGTCGACCCGGGCGCGGGGCGGAACACCGTCTGGAGCTCGACGCTGACAGTCGGTAAGGACGGCATTTATTACGGCTGCGAAACGGCCGCTACGCAAGTACCCTGCTCCTCGGCGCTCACGGACGATGACTTCGTGTACAACGGTCAGACCCATCGAATCTACAAGTTATCTCACATCTCTTCCACTAATCGGTTTCTGATGTCCGTCACACCGGGACCATTCGCGAAGCTTGCCGGGCTGGTGTTGCATCTCGGCAATACGCGGTTGCCCCTTGGTGATTTCGGCCAGACTGAAACTTACCAACGGAACAATGTCAACCCGCAATGGAGCGACGGCCAGCAGGTCGGGGTGAGGCTGACGGCGCCGGCCCCCTCTCCGGCCCTGAGCGCCAGCGGTCCGGCCCTGAGCGCCAGCGGCGCGCCGCGCGAGGGCGGCGGGCCGGTCACGGTGACGGTCACGCTGCCCGAGCCGGCGCTTGACGGCGGCGTGAATGTGACCGTCAACCTCGGCGGCACGGCGACCTGGGGGGAGGACTACCGCACGCCGGTACCGGCCGGTCCGGAATATGACGATTACAGGCGGCCGGTGCAGAACGAGGGCAAAGGCTGGTTCGGAAGGACGTCTTCCGAGACCGTCCAGGCCGCGAACCTGCTGCACATCCCTTCGGGGAGCCGGAGCGCGAGCTTCGAGATTCACGTCGTCGACGACCCGCACGAGGACTCCGGCGAGACGATCGACATCGGCGTCAGGGCGGACCATGCGGGCATTCAGTACACCGGCAGGCAAGTAGAGAACTGCCCGACGTGCAGCAGGCGGACAAGCCTGCTGACCTACCAGGGCGCTGCCGAGCTCACCCTGACGATTACGAACCACGAGGACGCGGAGACGGAGGCGGCGCGGCTTGCGGCGGAGGCGGCCGCGGAAGCGGAGAGGCAGCGGCTGGCGGCGGCGCGCGCGGCGGCGGGCGGTCCGCTGAGCGGTCTTGCGCTCTCGGCCAACTCGCAGGCGGTGGCGCTGGTCCCGGCCTTCTCGCCGAATGTGCTGTCGTACCGGGCGGAGGTCCCGTCGGGGACGGCGGGCGTGACGCTGGCGCCGCACTGGGGCGCGGAGGCCGCGCTGGGCGGCTCGCCGAGCGTGGTTTTGGTTTCGCAAGGGCCAGCGGCGATGCTGGCGCAGGCGCAGGTTCACGCCTCCGGCACGGCGGCGGCGCTGGCGCTGTCGTCGGCCGGCCCGACCAGGCTGGAGGTGACGGTGCTCGAACCGGACGGTTCGGGGAAGCGATTGCAGGGGACGACCACGACGTACCGCGTCGAGGTGGTCGGGGCTGCGGCGCCGCAGACGGCGGCGGCGGGCGGTCCGTTGAGCGGTCTTGCGCTCACGGCGGGCTCGCAGGCGGTGGCGCTGGTCCCGGCCTTCTCGCCGGGGGTGACGTCGTACCGGGCGGAGGTGCCGGCGGGGACCCGTGAGGTGTCGCTGGAACCGTCGTGGGGCGCGGCGGCCGCGCCGACCGTGTGGGCGCGCTCGCGCCGGCCGGCGCCGCATCTGACGCTTCTGTCGCGGCAGCGGGTCCATGGCTCCGGCACGGCGGCGGCGCTGCCGCTGTCGCCGGACGGCCCGACCAGGCTGGAGGTGACGGTGCTCCAACCGGGGTTGACGACCACGGACTACCGCATCGAGGTGACCGAGGCGCAGGTGCGCGAGGAGCCGCCGCCGCAGACGGCGGAGACGCCCGAGGAACAGACCCCGCCGGAAGAAGAGGCCCAGACCGTGGCGGTAGAGTTCGGCAAGGTCCCGGAGGAGCATGACGGGCGGACGGCGTTCGCGCTGGACGTGCAGTCGGGCTCGAAGCCCGCTGCGGAGGCGTTCACGGTGACGGCCGGGAAGGTCAAGGGCGTGGAGCCGCTGGACCCGGTGCTGTGGCGGGTGCGCGTCAAGCCGGAGTCCTGGAAGGACGTGAAGATAGCGCTCGGCGCGGCGTCGGCGAAGGTCCGGGGTCCGGCGCGCATCCGGGTCGCGGCCGCGCGGGCGAAGGAAGGCAAGGACGCCTCGCTGGACTTCGCGGTGACGCTGAGCCGCTCGGCGTCGGGGCCGGTGTCGGTGGACTATGCAACCGAGAACGGCACGGCCACGGCGGGCGAGGACTACACGGCCGCGTCGGGCACGCTCGTCTTCGCGGCGGGCGAGACGGAGAAGACGGTCTCGGTGGCGCTGCTCGACGACGCGCATGACGAGGGCAAGGAGACGTTCACGCTGAAGCTCTCGAACCCGCAGGGGGCGTATCTGCGCGCGATGCACCGCGAGGCGAAGGGGGTCATCAGGAACGAGGACCCGCTGCAGCGGGACTGGCTGGCGCGGTTCGGTCGCGCGGCCGCGGCGGACGCGGTGGCGGCGGTGACGGCGCGGCTGGAGACGCCGCGGAGCGCGGGCTCGCACCTGACGGTGGGCGGCCAGCGCCTGTCGCTCGGGGGCCGGGCGCTGGCGGAGGCGCTGACGGGGTTCGCGCGCCGCTACGGCGCTCAGGCCCCGGCGGACGGCCTGCATGAGCGGCGCGGGCGGCCGGTGACGGGGCGCGAGCTCTTGATGGGCACTTCGTTCCGCGCGGTGCTTGGCGGCGGGGGCTCCCGGTTCACGGGCTGGGGGTCGGGGGCGTCGGTGTCGCGGTTCACGAGCGCGGCGCCGGGGCTTTCGCTGAGCGGCGAGGCGGCCACCGGGGCGGCGGGCATGGACTACGAGCGGGGCCGGCTGCTGACCGGGCTGGCGATGACCCACAGCCTGGGCAAGGGCGCGGCGCAGGGCTCGGGCCGGAGCTACGCGATGGGGAGTTCGGTCACGACGGTGCTTCCCTACGCGCGCTTCGAGTTCTCGGAGCGGGTGTCGGCCTGGAGCTTGGCGGGGACGGGGTCGGGACGGCTGACGCTGGACCTGGACGACGACGCGGCTGCGCGCCACGGCGCGGACCTGTCGATGACGCTTGCGGCGGCGGGGGTGCGGGGCGAGGTGGTGACGCCCGCCGGGACGGGCGGGTTCTCGCTGGCGCTCAAGGCGGACGCGTACTGGGTGCGCACGGAGTCGGAGCGGGTGTCCGTGCCCGGGGTGGGGAACCTGGCGGCGGCGCGCGCGGACGCGAGCCGGCTCCGGGCGGTGCTGGACGGGTCGCGGGCGTTCACGCTCGGTGGCGGCGGGACGCTGACGCCATCGGTGGAGCTCGGGGTGCGTCACGACGGGGGCGAGGGGGGCAGCGGCACGGGCATGGAGGTCGGCGCCGGAGTGGGATGGGCGGACCCGTCGCGGGGCCTTGACGTGGCGGTCCGGGTGCGCGGGCTTGCGGCCCATGCCGGGGAGGGCTACCGGGAATGGGGCGTGTCGGGGTGGCTGAGGCTTGTGCCGGGGGCGGCGGGACGGGGCCTGTCGATGTCGCTCACGCCGTCCTGGGGCGCGGCCCCGGGCGGCTCGGAGCGGCTGTGGGCGATGCCGGAGGCTCAGGAGCTGAGAGCGGACGGCGATGCGGCCCGGTCGGGGCGGCTGGACGCGGAGGTGGGCTACGGCATGGCGGTGTTGGGCGGGCGCTTCACCGGGACGCCGAACCTCGGGTTCGGGGTGTCGGACAGCACGAGGGAGTACCGCATGGGCTGGCGGCTCGCCTCGGTGGCGTCAGGCTTCGAGCTCAGTCTCGACGCCACGCGCCGGGAGACGCCGGACGGTGGCGGGCCTCCCGAGCACGGGGTGATGCTGGGCGGAACCGTTCGCTGGTAGGGGCGCAGCGGCTCTGCCCGGCCCCGTCGCGGACCGCGCGCACGGCGCGCCGCATCAGCCGGCGGCGCTGTTCCGTGGAATGTCTTGCGGGGGCGGCGACACCCGTCAATGCGCCTGTAAACAAAGGAATTGAGCCATGAACGGACTTGACAACGGCGGGGAGTTGCGCATGATCGTGCCGGAAGCCGGAAGCCGGAAGCCGGAAGCCGGAAGCCGGAAGCCGGAAGCCGGAAGCCGGAAGCCGGAAGCCGGAACTTCATTAGCGGGCCGTGGGCCTGACCCCATGGCCCCGTTCGCAAGCCGGGAGCGCCGCTCCCTGCTCCTCCCCGTCCTCGCGCTGGTGCTCGGCGCGCTGTGCCTGCTCGACGCTGCCCCGGTCGGGGCCGCTCATGAGACCGCACCTACCGGCGTCTCCGTGTCGGCATCGCAGTCGAAACAGTTGGCGGTCACCTGGACCAAGCCCGCCAGCGAACTCGGCTCAAGGGTACGATGGCGTGTGAAGTCCCCGCAAGGCAGCTGGCAAGGAGGCGGTGAGGGCCAAAGAGTATTCAATACTAGCTGCGCCGCTACATGCTCATTCACGATAACAGGCTTGCGCGCCGGGACCACATATGAGGTCCAGGTAGGCATAAGGAATTTTCACGATCATTGGTCCTCCAGCGCGGAGGGCACCACCCAGGGCACCGTCCAGTCCACCGACGCGAGCCTGAGCGCCCTGACGGCGAAGAACCACACGAGCGCGACGGGGACGTTCTCGGCGCTCGCGCTGACCCCGTCGACCTTCTCGGCGTCCACGACCGCCTACACCGCCTCGGTGGCGAACAGCATCACGCACGTGAAGCTGACGCCGACGAAGGCGCACACCGGCGCGTCCATCAAGGTCGGCAAGGGGACGAGCCTCTCGGCGGTGAACAGCGGCGCGGAGAGCTCGGCCATCGCGCTCGATGTGGGCGCGAACGCGATCAAGGTCGAGGTGACGGCCGAGGACGGCACGACGAAGCGGACCTACACCGTGACGGTGACGCGGGCGGCCTCGACCGCCACCGCCCCCTGGTCGGCGACGCTGACGCCGGCGAGCGGTAACAATGTGATCGGGTGCACGAGCAAGGCCGACTGCGATACGCGGCTGACGGACAACAGCTTCACGGTTGGCGGCACCGCATATCATTTCACCGAAATAGCGGCCTCCTCCGGCATTGGTCTGGGGGTGAGTTTCAACGCTGCCCCGAACGCCGCGCTCCGGGCGCTGAAGTTCTGCGTCGGCTCGACCGGGTATTCAATCGGTATTGCTCCCAGCCAGATTCTTACCAGCACCAACCCGGGCTGGGCCGCCGGCACCCCGGTCTCCCTGAAGATCGCCGCGTCCTGCGCGGCCTCGACGACCCCGCAGGTGAGCTTCGCCTCGACGACCTACAGCGTCAACGAGGGCGCGAGCGTGACGCTGACGGTGAACATCTCGCCCGCGCTGACCGCGGCCAGCAGGGTTGCCGTCCTGGCGACGACCCCGAGCTCGGCCAACCCTCCCGAGGACTACACCTTCGGCGGGCTGACCGGGCGCGCGGGCTCGCGGATGCTGGCGCTGCCGGCCAACGCCACGACCGCGACCTTCACGCTGTCCGCGGTGGCGGACGGGACGACGGAGGGCGCCGAGACCGCGACCTGGTTCCTGCAGAAAGTCACCGGCGAGCCCTACACGGTGGTCCGCGCGAGCGAGAAGGCGACGATAACCATCGCCGACACCTCCACCGCCGCGCCCGCCTCCGCCAACGCGCTGGTGAGCAATCTCGGGCAGACCACGTTCACCACCACCCTCGCGATCGGCAGCAATCCGGTCGCCCAGAAGTTCACGACCGGAAGCGCCACCGCCGGCTACACGCTGGCGAGCCTCGAGATCGACTTCGCCGCCGCGGTGGGCACGCCGGCGAACCTGCGGGCGGAGCTGTGGTCGGCGACCAGCGGCGGCGCTCCGGACCAGAAGCTCGCGGGCCTCACGGTCCCGTCGACGGTCGGGGCGGGCGCGGCCGCCTTTGCCGCGCCGTCGAACACGTCGCTCGACGCGAGCACCTCGTATTTCGTGGTCGTCTACAGCAGCGGCGCCACCACCGGGTCGCTGCGGACCACGAGGACCAACAACGAGGATACGGGGAGCGCATCGGGCTGGAGCATCGGGGACACGCGCCACGGCCGTTCCGGCACTTCCTGGAGAACCAATACGATCGAGTTGAAGATCCGCGTCAACGGCGCGGTCAAGGGGGCCACCCAGTCCACCAACGCGAACCTGAGCGCCCTGACGGCGAAGAGCGCGACGAGCGCGACGGGGACGTTCTCGGCGCTCGCGCTGAGCCCGTCGACCTTCTCGGCGTCCACCCTCGCCTACACCGCCTCGGTGGCGAACACCGTCACCCATGTGAAGCTGACGCCGACGAAGGCGCACACGGGCGCCTCGATCAAGGTCGGCACGGGGACGAGCCTCTCGGCGGTGACCAGCGGCTCGGCAAGCGACGCCATTGCCCTTTCCGTGGGCGCCAACGCCATCAAGGTCGAGGTCACGGCGCAGGACGGCGCCACGAAGCGGACCTACACCGTGACGGTGACGCGGGCGGCCTCGGGCACGACCCCGCCCGCCGCGACCCCCACGGTCTCGCTCTCGGCCCTGAACGACAACCCGGTGGTGGCGGAGGGCTCGGCGGCGACGATCGTGGCGACGCTGTCCGCGGCGCTCGGCAGCGACGTGGTCATTCCGGTGACGGTGACGCGGGGCTCGGCGGAGGCCGGCGACATCGGCACGCTGACCAGCATCACCGTCGCCCAGGGGTTCACCGTGGGCGCCGCCGACATCACCACGGCGCAGGACACCGACGCCGACCACGAGACCTTCACGGTGTCTCTGGGCACGCCGCTGCCCTCGGGGGTGTCGGCGGGCACGCCCAACTCGGTGACGGTGACCGTCCAGGACGACGAGGCGACCAGGGACAGCCTGGTCGGGCTGTCGCTGACGGTGGGCGGCAGCGCGGTCACGCTGAGCCCGGCCTTCAAGACGAGCACGACGAGCTACACCGGGACCGTGGCGGTCTCGGCCACCAGCGCCTCGGTCACCCCCACCTGGATCGAGGGCCACAACGTCGAGACGACGGTCGCCTCGGCGACGCCGGACTTCGACAGCATCCTGACCCAGCAGGGGTCCGCGCTCGCCTCCTCGGGCACGTCGAAGACGGTGACCCTGGCCGCGAGCGGGGCGACCTGGGTGTCGGTGGCCGTCTCCGACGACACCGCGGAGACCAGCACCACCTACCGGGTGGTGCTCAACAAGCTCGCGGCGCCGTCGGCGGCGCCGACGGGCCTCGACGTGACGGGGGGCGACGGGAAGCTGGACCTGTCGTGGACGGCGCCGTCGGGGACGGTGAGCGGCTACACGGTGCAGTACCGCCGTTCCGACGCCAGTTCCCAGAGCGTGACGGGCGACCCCGACACCGGCTACGCGGATGCCGGCCACAGCGGCACGGGCACGACCGCGGCGATCACGGGCCTGACCAACGGGGTCGCCTACACGGTGCGGGTGCAGGCCGTGAACGCGGGCGGCGGCGGCCCCTGGGCGACCGGCACGGGCACGCCCGTGGCCGCCGTTGCCCTCCCCACCGCGCTGACGCTGGAGGCCGGCGCGCGGCCCGGCGAAGGCGGTGCGGGGGTGTTCATCACGGCGCGGCTCAACGCGGCGGCGCCCACGGGCGGCACGGCGGTGACGCTCAGCGTCGGCAGCGCCAGCACGGCCACGGGCAGCGGCGCCGGCGCCGACTACACGCTGTCGGCGACGACCATCGCCATCGCCGCGGGGCAGACCTCGGGCAGGGTGACCCTGACCATCGTCGACGACGCGGTGGAGGAGACCGACGAGACGCTCGTGCTCAGCGCCGCGAGCACCAACCCCGTGCTGACCTCGAACACGCTCACGCTGAGCATCCAGGACAACGACGCCACGACCCCGGCGGTCTCGCTGTCGGCGGCGCCGAACCCGGTGGCGGAGGGCTCTTCGGTGACGGTGACGGCGACGCTGTCGGAGGCGCTGGCGGGCAACGTCTCCATCCCGGTGACGGTGAGCCTGGGCAGCGCGGAGTCCGGCGACATCGGCACGCTGGCGTCGATCGCGATCGCCGCCGGGTCGACGACGGGCACGGGCACGATCACCACGGCGCAGGACGACGGCACCGACGACGAGACCTTCACGGTGTCGCTGGGCACGCTGCCCTCGTCGGTGTCGGCGGGCGCGCCGAACTCGGTGACGGTGAGGATCGCCGACGACGACGCCCCGGGCAGGGTGCCGGCCGATGCCGGCCCGAGCGCGGGCCTGGTGCTGTCGGTGGCGACGGGCGACGGGTCGCTGGCGCTGACGTGGAACAAGCTGTGGGGCCCGAACCACAGCTACGAGGTGCAGTGGAAGGTGTCCTCGGCGCCGGACGCGGACGCGACGACGCCGGGCGACCCGTCGACCGGCTGGGTGGCGCCCGGGCGCGCGCGGGTTGTCAATGGCGTGCCCCAGACCTTGTACGCTACCGGCACGGCGTACACGATCGGGGGGCTGGCCAACGGCACGGCCTACGACGTGCGGGTGCGTCCGTTGGCCTATCCCCATGAGACCCCCGTTCGCTGGTCCACCGGCGCGGGCACGCCGCGGGCGCCGGCCCCGCCGGCGGCGCTGACGCTGGGCGTGGACCCCGTCGCCCTCGCGCATGGCGGCGCGGTGACGGTGACGGCGCGGCTGGACGCGCCGGCGAAGAAGGCGATGGAGGTGTGGTTCGACACCGCGGGCGACGGCGGCGCGGCGCGCTGGGGCCCGGACTGCGCCTGGGAGCACGGCACGGGCGCCCTGTTCGCCGCCGGCGAGCGGGAGGCGACGGTGAAGCTGTGCGCGACCGCGGCGGGCGCGGGGCGGACGATGACGGTGACGGCGGGGACGTACGACCCGGCGCTGACGGCGGCGGGCGTCAGGGTGCGGGTGCAGGGGCCGAACCCGCCGGCGGCGCTCGTCGTGGAGGCGGACCCGCAGGCCGTGGCGGCGGGCGGCACGGTGACGGTGACGGCGCGCCTCGACCGGCCGAGCGCGCCGGGCATGACGGTGCACCTCCACCTCAACGGCATCGGGGCGGCGTCGTGGGGCGCGTGCGGCGGGACCGCCGCCGCCCGGACCCTGCCCTCGCCGCTCGCCGGGCTTGCGACGGTGGAGATCCCGCCCGGCGGGCGGGAGGCGACGGCGGAGCTGTGCGTGCTGTGGGAGGCCGGGCCGCGCCTGGAGCTCGGCGCGTATGCCTACGCGCACGCGCCGCGGCTGGACGCGCCGGACCTGGCGCTGCCGGGGCCGGGGGGCCTGGGCCTGCGCGCGCTGACGGTGGCGTCGCCGGACCCGGCGCAGCGGGTGGCGCAGGGCGAGGTGGCGCTCGAGGCGAAGACCAGCAGCTACGAGGTGCGGGTGCCGCTCGCGGTGGAGCGGGTGACGGTGAAGCCGGCGGTGAAGTACGCGTCGGCGGCGGCGAAGGTGAACGGGAAGCCGGTGGACGCCGGCACGCCGGCGGTCGAGGTGGCGCTCAAGGAGGGCGAGAACCCGGTCGTCATCGAGGTGTCGGTGCCGAAGGTGCCGGCGGTGCGGAAGTACACCCTGACGGTGGTGCGGGGCGACGCGGCGAAGGAGACGGAGACGCGGGTGGTGGCGCGGCCGGCCTGCGAGGCCGGGGCGGGACCGCTGTGCGGGCTCGCGCTCACGGCCGGTTCGGGGGCGGTGGAGCTGAGCCCGGCGTTCGCGCCGGGGGTGACGTTCTACCGGGCGTCGGTGCCGGCGGGGACGGCGGGCGTGACGCTGGCGCCGCGCTGGGGCGGCGAGGCGAGCGTGTTCGCGGGCTCGCGCTGGGGCGCGGCGACCTTCACGCGCCCGGCGCGGGTGCGGCCCTCGGGCACGGCGGTCGCGCTGGCGCTGGCGCCGGACGGCGGCACGACCGAGCTGTGGGTGATGGCGGTCGGTTCAAGCGGCCGGAAGACCTACCGCATCGACGTGACCGGGATGCCGGCCGCGGTCGCGGTGTCGCTGGCGGCCGCCCCGAACCCGGTGGCCGAGGGGTCGCCGGTCACGGTGACGGCGGTGCTGGCGAAGGCGCTGGCGGCGGACGTGGCGATCCCGCTCACCGTGACCCGGGGCACGTCGGAGGACGGGGACCACGGGACGCTCGCGTCGGTCACGGTGCCCGCCGGCGGCACGTCGGCCTCGGGCACGATCGCGACGAACGACGACGGCGACGGGGACGACGAGACGTTCACGGTGGCGCTGGGCAGCCTGCCTTCGGGGCTGAGCGCGGGCGCGTCGTCCTCGGTGGAGGTGACGATCACCGACGACGGGGCGCAGCAGCAGCAGCAGGCGTCCTCGGACGCGGCGCTGAGCGCCCTGACCGGGAGCACGAGCGGGGACGGCGCGTCGTTCGACGGCGCGCTCGCGCTGAGCCCGGCGTTCTCGCCGGCGACCGCGAGCTACACCGCGCGGGTGCCGCACGGCGCGACCCACGCCAGGCTGACGCCGACGGCGAACGACGCGGGCGCGGCGGTCAGGGCCGGCAGGGGGACGAGTCTGTCCGCGGTGGCGGCCGGCGGGTCGAGCGGCGCGATCGCGCTCGCGGTGGGCGACAACGCGCTCGCGGTCGAGGTCACGGCGGCCGACGGGACGGTGAGGACCTACGCGGTGACGGTGGCGCGCGCGGGTCCGCCGCTGACGGCGTCGTTCGAGGGGGTCCCGGCCGAGCATGACGGTGCGGCGGCGTTCTGGCTGAAGGTGCGCTTCAGCGAGGCGCTGGGCGAGGGCGCGGTGGCGCCGGTCCCGGCGTCGTTCGGGGTGCGCGCCGGCCAGGCGAGGCAGGTGGAGCGCATCGAGGCGGGCCTGTGGCGGGTGAAGGTGAAACCCGATGCGTGGCGCGACGTGACGGTGACGCTGGCGCCGCCGGCGGGCTGCGCCGAAGCCGGCGCGGTGTGCGCGTCCGGCGGGCGGGCGCTCGCGAACGCGCCGTCCGCGCGGGTCGGCGGCCCGGTGCGCATCCGGATCGCGGACGGCAAGGCGCGCGAGGGGAAGGACGAGAGCCTGGACTTCGCGGTGACGCTGAACCGGGCGGCGGCGCACGAGGTGTCGGTGGACTACGCAACCGAGAACGGCACGGCGACGGCGGGCGAGGACTACACGGCCGCGTCGGGCACCCTGACCTTTGCGGCGGGCGAGACGTCGCACACGGTGCGCGTCCCCATCCTCGACGACGCCATCGACGAGGGGAAGGAGACGTTCGTGCTCCGGCTGTCGAACCCGCGGGGGGCGTATCTGCGGGGGATGCACCGGGAGGCGACGGGGACCATCCGCAACGACGACCCGCTCCAGAAGATGGTGCTGTCGCGCATCGGGCGCACGGTGGCGGGGCAACTGACGGACGCGGTCTCGGGGAGGCTCGAGGGCCTCGCGCCGGGGGCGCACGCGACGCTCGCGGGCCAGAGCCTCGACCTCTCGAAGGCCGATGACGCCCAGGCGCTCGCCGAGGCGGTGACCGGGCTCGCCCGCGCGCTCGGCGCGGAGGAGACGGCGCCGGCGGGCGACAGCGGCCCGTTCGCGCGCCTCGGTCCGGGCGGCGGCTGGAACGACCCCGCCGCCTCGGCGCCCGGGCGCTCGGTGACGGGGCGCGAGCTGCTGCTCGGGAGCGCGTTCCACGTGGCCCCGCAGCGCGAGGGCGCGGGTCCCGGTCTCGCCGCGTGGGGGCGCGTCGCGCACGGGCGCTTCGACGGCGAGGAGGACTCGGACGCGGGCGCCACGCGCATCGACGGCGAGGTCCTGACCGGCACCCTGGGGGCGGACGCGGAGTGGGACCGCGCGCTCGCGGGCGTCGCGGTGAGCTTGAGCGAGGGCGACGGGACGTTCGACCAGCCCGGGGTGGACGAGGGCACGTTCGAGAGCACGCTCACCACGGTGAGCCCGTACCTGCGCCTGAAGCTCACCGAGCGGGTCTCGGCCTGGGGCCTCGCGGGCTTCGGCACCGGCGCGATGACCATCGTGCAGGACGCGCGGACGAATCCTGAGCGGGCGAGGACGGTCACGAGGACCGACTTGCGTCTGCGCATGGGCGCGGTGGGGGCGCGGGGCGCGCTGCTCGAGCCCGGCGAGGCGGGCGGCATGGACCTCGCGCTCAAGGCCGACGCGTTCCTCGTGCGCATGGACTCGGAGAAGGCGGCGAACTCCGCGGCGACGCAGGCCGGCGCGAGCCGGGTGCGCCTCGTGCTCGAAGGCGGGCGGTCCTTCGCGCTCGGCGAGGGCGCCACCTTGCGGCCCTCGCTCGAGCTGGGCTTGCGCCACGACGGCGGCGACGCCGAGACCGGGACAGGGGTCGAGGTGGGCGGCGGCGTCGCCTTCACCGACGCGGCCTCCGGATTCAGCATCGAGGCGCGGGCGCGGGTGCTCGCGGCCCACGCGGACTCGGGCTACGAGGAGTGGGGGATGAGCGCGAGCGCGCGGCTCGGCCCGGGCGCGCACGGGCGCGGGCTCTCGTTCTCGCTCTCGCCCACGCTGGGCGCGGCGTCGAGCGCGGCGGAGCGGCTGTGGGGCGCGCGCGATGCGCGCGGTCTCGCGCCGGACGGGGAGTTCCAGCCCGCGCGGGGCCTCCAGGGCGAGATGGGCTACGGGCTGCCCGTGCTCGGCGGGCGCTTCACCGGCACGCCGAACGCAGGCTTCGGGCTCGCCGACGGCGGCGCGCGCGACTGGCGCCTCGGCTGGCGGCTCACGTCCGCGGTGCCCGGCGACCCCGGCTTCGAGGTCAATCTCGACGCGACGCGCCGCGAGGCCGCGAACGACGCCGCGCCCGAGCACGGGGTGATGCTGCGGTCGCTGATCCGGTGGTGAGGGGCGGCGATGGGTTCGACCCTTGCGGCGGGCGGTATGCCCGGCCCGCCGCAAGGGTCTCATCAGGCGCGGGCGCCTTCCACAGCACCTTGCCGACGATGTGGACCTCGTCGGCCGGGCGCTCGTAGGGCGGGTAGTCGGGATGGGCGGAGACGAGGCGCAAGGCGCCTTCGGCGGTGAGCGCCTCGACGCGCTTGACCACCAGCCCCGTGCCGTCCCAGAGCACGAAGAGCTCGCCCGGGGCCGGGACGGTGCGCGCGGTGTCGACGAAGATGCGGTCGCCGTCCTGGGGCGCGGACCCGGGCGGCTCGGAGCGGCTGTGGGCGATGCCGGAGGCTCAGGGGCTGAGAGCGGCGGACGGCGATGCGGCCCGGTCGGGGCGGCTGGACGCGGAGGTGGGCTACGGCATGGCGGTGTTGGGCGGGCGCTTCACCGGGACGCCGAACCTCGGGTTCGGGGTGTCGGACAGCGCGCGGGAGTACCGCATGGGCTGGCGGCTCGCCTCGGTGGCGTCAGGCTTCGAGCTCAGTCTCGACGCCACGCGCCGGGTGGAGACGGCGGACGGCGGCGGGCCGCCCGAGCACGGAGTGATGCTGGGCGGAACCGTTCGCTGGTAGGGGCCGGCAACGCGAGCCCGCCTCGACAAGCCGGGCGGGTAGTCCAACAGCGGTTTCCTCACTGCCGGCTTCCCTCGGAGGGAGAAGGAGCAAGTCGACGAGAGGTCCTGGGAGAAGGACGGGCGGACACCTTCTCCCAGGCTTCCCGGCACTCGCGCCGATGACCGCCGTGAAAGACCCGCCCGATCCCTCGATAACGAACAAGGCATTGCTTCAGCCGGTTGTCGCGCCCCCCGGCGCCGCTGCCGGCCGGGAATCCCGGGAAAGGAGCATCCGCGATGACTGACGAGCAGACCCGCCTCAACGGCCGGGCTGGCGACGGCGCCATGAGCCGGCGCGCTTTCCTGACACGCGCCATGGCCCTGGGCGTTGCGGCGTAAGCGTAACGAACACCCCATCTTCCTAACCCCGAGTATGAGGGGGTAGGCTGGCCCTCCAACCAGAGGAAGGAGGGCAAGGCAATGGATGATGTCGAACGGGGTGTCGAGGAGGAGCTGGACCGGGAGGCGGCGGCGGGCGGGGATACGGAGGTTGTCCGGCCGCCGGCGACGGCTGGGGATCGGAGATGGACGGACGAGGAGAAGGCGCAGGTGGTCCGGGAGTGTTGCTGGCCTGGAGTGAAGGTGGGGGAAGTGGCGCAACGCCACGGGTTGTCGGTCAGTCAGGTGAGCGCATGGCGAAAGCTGGCACAGCGGGGCAGGCTGACGCCGCCGGGTTCGGGGGCGGCGGGAAGCCTGGCTGAGGCTGGGGCGGAGCGGAGCCAGGCAGGGGGCAAGGCTGGGGTGGCGGCGCCCGGGAGCGTTCCTGCCTTCGCCGAGTTGGAGGTGGTGGAGGAGACAACGGCGGTGGGTTCGGTGTCGATCGAGGCGCGGGGAGTGACGGTACGGCTTGAGGGAGCCATCGGCGCGGTGCGGATCGCCGAGATAGCCTCGGCGCTGCGGGGTCTGCGATGACAGCTCCGGGGTCGGGGACGCGGGTGGTGGTGGCGACGAGGCCTGTGGACTTCCGCAAGGGCCATGACGGGTTGGCGGCGGTGGTGGAGCAGGAGCTGGGACTGGACCCGTACAGCGGGGTGGCGGTGGTGTTCCGGCCGCGGCGGCTGGACCGGGTGAAGGTGCTGTGGTGGGACGGGACGGGGCTGGTGTTGGCGTCGAAGCGTCTGGAGCAGGGGCGGTTTGCGTGGCCCGGGGTGCGGGACGGGGTGATGCGGCTTACGGGGGCGCAGTTCGAGGCGTTGTTCGAAGGGCTGGACTGGCGTCGGGCGTGGGCGCCGCGGGTGCGGCGGCCGCGTACGGCGGCGGGGTGAGCGGAGGCGTTTTTTGTTGCTAAGTGCCTGATTTTGTGATACTATTCTTGTCATGGAGGTCAACCTCGGCAAGGCCGGTCTCTCATCCCTCGCGCCGTCCTTGCGGGCGCTGTTCGAGGGACAGCAGGCGGCCATGGAGGCGCTTCGCACCGAGAACGCTTCCCTCTCCGACCGCAACCACCATCTCGAAGACCTGAACCATCATCTTGAAGACGTGAACCGCCGCCTCGAGCACCTGGTGCGGGAGCTCAACCGGGCGGTGTACGGCAAGAAGTCCGAAAAGCTCCATCCCGACCAGTTGCAACTGGCGTTCGAGGACCTCGAAGCGGCCGTGGCCGAGGCGAAGGAATCCGCGCCGGCGCCGGCCAGGGGGACGCCTCGCCGGAAGCGTTCGGCTCCCGAGCGCAACATCGGCCATCTGCCCGCTCATCTGCCCCGGTCAGAGGAGGTGATCGAGCCCGAGAGCACGCAGTGTCCATGCGGCTGCGGCGAGATGACCCGCATAGGCGAGGACCGCACCGAGCGGCTGGACATCGTGCCGGCGCAACTCCAGGTGATCGTCACGGTGCGGCCCAAGTACGCTTGCCGGGTGTGCCAGGAAGGGGTCACCCAGGCCGAGGCGCCGGCGCACCTGATCGAGGGCGCGCTGCCGACCGAAGGGGCCATCGCCCACGTGCTGGTGTCGAAGTACGCCGACCACTCTCCGCTCTACCGCCAGTCCCGGATCTACGCCCGCTCGGGGGTCGATCTGCACCGCTCGACGCTGGCCGGGTGGGTGGGCGCGGCGGCGTTCCACCTCAAGCCGGTGGTGGACCGGCTGGCCTCGCACCTGAAGGGGTCGGGGAAGCTGTTCATGGACGAGACCCGGGCTCCGGTCCTCGACCCCGGCCGGGGCAGGACCAAGACGGGGTGGCTGTGGGCGCTGGCCCGCGACGACCGAAGCTGGGGCGGCCCGGACCCGCCCGGGGTGGTGTACTTCTACGCCCCGGGGCGCGGCGGCGAGCACGCGGAGACCTTCCTCAAGGGGTTCAAGGGCATCCTGCAGGTGGACGGCTATGCCGGCTACAACCGGCTTGCGGGCCCGGACTGGCAGGTGCGCCTGGCGTACTGTTGGGGGCATTCCAGGCGGAAGGTCCACGATGTCTTCGACAGCGACCGCTCCGGGATCGCGGCCGAGGGGCTGCGGCGGATCGCGGAGTTCTACGCCATCGAGGACGGGATCCGCGGCGCCTCGGCCGAACACCGCCTTGCCGAACGCCGGAGCCGGACCGCGCCCCTGGTCGAGGAGTTCGGCGCGTGGCTTACGGAACAACGCGCGCGGCTCTCGGCCAAGTCCCGCCTGGGCGAGGCGCTGGCCTACATCGCCCGGCACTGGGACGGCCTGCTGGTGTTCCTCGAAGACGGGCGCGTCGAGATGGACACCAACTGCGTGGAGAACCTCATCCGCCCGCTGGCCCTGAACCGCAAGAACGCCCTGTTCGCCGGCCACGACGAAGGCGCCGCCGCCTGGGGCCGCATCGCCTCGCTGGTCGAGACCGCCAAGTTGAACGGGGTCGAACCCTACGCCTATCTCAAGGCTACCCTCAAGGCCATCGCCTCGGGGCATCGCGCCTCACGCATCGACGAGCTCCTCCCCTGGGCCTTCACCCCCGACTCTCGCTGAAAGTCAACGTGCCCCAGCGGCAACGCTTACGCTGAAAGTCAACGTGCCCCAGCCGCACCGCTTACGTTGCGGCAGCGGCCGGGTCCACGCTGCCCTGGAGCGCGGCGGCAGCCGCCTCGGCCGCGGACGACGACCTGTTCCTGATCGGGTTGGAGGAACACTATGCGGCTCCCGAGCTTCTGAGGCTTAACGGCATCAAGCTTCCGAATCCGAAGTTCATCGAGGTCATCACCGACGTGGCGGCCGGCCGCATCGCGGCCATGGACGAGGCGGGCATCGGCATGCAGGTCCTTTCGGCGATGACGCCGGGCGCGCAGGAGCTGCCCGGCGCCGAGGGCGTCGATTTCGCCCGCGCCATCAACGCCTGGATCGCAAGGGAGGTCATCCCGGCCTACCCGGATCGTTTCCGCGCCTTCGCCGCGCTGCCGATGCGCGAGCCGCAAGCAGCCGCGGACGAGCTCGAGCGGGCCGTCCGCGATGACGGCCTGGTCGGCTGCATGACCTATGGAGCCATCGGCGGCAGGTTCCTCGACGACGCCGCCTTCGAGCCCGTGCTGGCCCGGGCCGAAGCGCTCGGAGCGCCCGTCTACATCCACCCGGCTTCTCCGTCGCCGGAGATCATGGACCTCTACTACTCGGGGCTGGGGGACGCCTGGGTCAGCAAGATCCTCGGCGGTCCGGGCTACGGCTGGCACCAGGAAGTGGCCCTGCAATGCCTGCGGATGATCGTCAGCGGGGTTTTCGACAAGTTCCCCGACCTCCAGGTCATCGTCGGCCACATGGGCGAAGGGCTTCCCTTCTACTACTGGCGGTTCGGAGGCGATCTGGCCAAGGCCACGAAAAGAAGGCTGAAAAAACCCGTCCAGCAGTATCTCCACGACAACTTCTGGATGACCACCAGCGCGTTCTTCCGCGGGGAACTGTTGACGCTGCTCCTGTCCGTGATGGGCGAGGACCGCGTGATGTTCGCGGTCGACTATCCGTTCGCCGGGAACAAGGCCGGCGCGGACTGGCTTCGTTCGCTGGACCTCCCCCGGCCCACGAAGGAAAAGATCGCGCACGGCAACGCCAGGAAGCTCCTCGGCCTGGGTCCGGGCTGATGGGACCCTCGCGCCCCGGCGCGACCAGCAGTCGGAAATGCTGATGAAGGCCACATGCTCCGGCGGGCCTGTCTGTTCCAGAATTTCCCACCGGCTCCCCCACGCCCAGGCGACTGCCGCCCACACTTCAGCAGCGGTGAGTGAAAGGTTTGCGGAAATACGAACCCAAGGTTTCATCTCTCGACCCTACGATATTCCCCGGCGGCGCCCGCATCACTGAAGGCGCCGGAGGGGCGGCGTTACAGCGAACCTCACGCCCGCCGCATCTCATCCTGCCTGCATGCGAGCCTGCGCCACTGCCTCGTCCGACCCAACAAGATCATCGATGCGGTCAGCTATCCGTTGCGCGGGCTCCCGAAGCTGCTCCACCGTCCAGTCCGCGGCGTACCCCTCCGTCACGTCGCCGGGCCGCGCGTGGTTCACCAGCCGCTTCGTCAACGACCGTGGCAGCATCAGTTCCCGCTCCGCCACCGTGATGAAGGAGTTGCGCAGCGCGTGAAACCAGAACTTGGCGCCGCCCGCCCGCCCGATGGCCTCGTAGTACGCCTGAAGCTCCTCCACGTGCCCCGACTCGCTTGACCGCGACGGGAACGCCCAGCCGTGAAGCTTCTCGGGCATCGCGTTGACCTCCGTCCGCCGCCGCGCCAGAATCTCCCCGAGTTGGCGCGTCACCGGCAGCTCCAGCGGTACTCCGGTCTTCGTCTCCTCCACCCGGAAGAGCCCCTTGTCCAGGTCCACCCGCTCCCACCGAAGCGCCAGGATCTCTCCCCGCCGCATCCCCGTGTAGAGCCCGAACAGGAACGCGTCCCGGCGCACCGGGTTCCCCACCACTGCCTCTATCCCCTTGCGCCAGCACGGCAGCACCTCCGCCGGTGACGATATCCGCTTCCTCGTCTTCCGGTGGTAGCGTCCCCCGCCCGCAAGCCATTGATCCACGGGGTTCCGAAGACCCTCAAAGTCCACGCACGGCCGCCGGTACACCGAGCGCAGGAACGACAGACACTGGTTGGCGGGCATCTCCCCGTGCCGCTCCGTGAGAAGCCGGAAGCGGCCCTCCACGTCCCGGCGAGTGATGGAATCGAGGGGGCGGGAGAGCCAGTCGCCGAGATACAGCTCCGCATACCGCCGATAGCCCCGCTCCGTGCTCTCGGCCCAGCCGTGGCCGGCCTTCATGTAGTCCTCGCACGCCTCTCCGAGCCTCGGCAGCCCCCGCGCCTCGGCACGCTCTCCTGCGGGGTCCTCGCCCGAGGCTGCGCGCCCCAGAAGCTCCTGCGCCCGCCGCCTTGCCTGGTCCGGAGTCATCCGCCCGGCGCGGCCCACCACCACCCGCTTGTTGGGCGCCTTGCGCCCGCCGTCGCCGGCGCGGTAGTTTACAAGGTAAGCCTTTGCGCCCGAGGGATGCACGCGCACACCGAAGCCCACAAGCTTGTCGTCCCAGGCGATCCAGGGGTTGTCTTCGGGATCGAGAGAATCTACGGTCCTCTTGGTCAGGGTGAGCTTGACCCTGGCGGTGTTCTTTGCGGAGACGTGTCGTGTTTCCATCGGGGCATCATGCCAACAGTCAACCCGAAAGTCAACACAAGAGAAGAAAACGAGGCGCACTGGAGCACACCGCCGGCTTGCTTTGGCAGTATGTTTTTCATCGTGAAACCGATGAGTTATGTGACTATTGGCGATGACAACGCATGCTAGCGTGTCGGTGTCAAACTAGAGACAGGCGGGTTTGAAACCCGCCCTACACGCGGCTCCTCCCTGCCTTGACTTGGCGTAGCCCGGACGCCAGACTGACGCGCCATGAAGCTCGACATCCACGTTCCTTCCATCGACGGCGTCGTCAGGGTCGAGATACGATCGGTCGAGGAAAGCGGCTCTTGGGCCGCCTACCCCGTCCTCGTCGGCGGCGCCGCGCTGGACGATGCCTGCCTCGTGTTGGCGCGCTCGGGCATGCCGCTTCGTTTCAGCGGCGAGAGCGCCGACGCGGCCGAAACCACGGCCAAAGAGTACGTCCAGGCCCACTACCGGGTCCAGCGCATGATCTGGTGAAATAACACGCGGGCGGCCCGTCAAGTCAAGGGCTGTTGCTGGGTGACGCAGTGGATGCCTCCCAGGCCGAGGATCAGCGCGCGGGCGTCGATGCCAGCCACCCGGCGGCCCGGGAACAGTCCCGCCAACGTGTCGAGGGCAACACGGTCCTTGGGACCGCCGTAGAGCGGCACCAGCACCACGCCGTTGGCGATGTAGAAGTTCGCATAGCTCGCCGGCAGGCGCGAGCCGTGCGCCATGACCGGATCGGGCTGCGGCAGCGGTACGATCCGCAACGGGCGGCCGCCCGAGTCCCTGGCGGACGCCAGACAGCGGAGATTTTCCTGGAGAGCGTGATGGTTCTCGTCCCGCGTGTCCCGCTCCACCACACACACCACGGTGCCGGCATCCACGAAACGTGCAAGATTGTCGATGTGTCCGTCGGTATCGTCGCCCACCATGCCGGCGGGCAGCCACAGGATGTGCTTGAGCCCCAGCGCGGATCGCAGCACCGCCTCGATCTCTTCCCTGGTGCGGCCGCGGTTGCGATTGCGGTTGAGCAGGCACTCCTCGGTGGTCATGCAGTCGCCGGCCCCGTTGACCTCGATGGAACCCCCCTCCAGCACGATTCCCGGCGTGCATGCGGGTAGGCCGAGGGAGTCGTTGATCCGGAGCGGCACGGCGTCGTCCGCCACGTAGTCCGGGTACTTCATGCCCCATGCGTTGAACCGCCAGTTGACGAAGGCGAGCGCCGCGGGAAGCCCGGCGCGGGTGATGAAGGTCGGCCCGTAGTCGCGGACCCATACGTCGACGGTGGGGATGCGGTGAAACGCCACGCCGCCGCCGTCGACTCCGCCCCGGCGCAGAGCCGCCGCGGCGTCCGCCTCGCCGGCGGCGTCGTTCACCAGGAGGTCCACCCTCTCGCCGCCCGCCAGCGCCCGGATCATCTCCACCCAGGTCCGGCGTACCCGGTCGAGGTCGTCCGGCCAGGTATCGGCGTTGTGCGGCCACGCGAGCCACGTGGAGACGTGGGGCGCCCATTCCGCGGGCATCCGGTAACCCGCGCGCCCCGGATCCGCGATTTCGCCGCGTGCGATGTCTCGAACTTCTCCGGTGCCGGAACCTTGGCTCGCACCACGGCCCCTCACGGCGTCTCCGATTTCGGCCATTCCGCTGTCAACTCTTGGAGTCGTCGATGCCGTGGCCGGCAAGGCCGCCGTAGGCGTCGATGCGGCGGTCCCGCAGGAACGGCCAGTTGTGGCGAGCTTCCGCGATGGCCCCGAGGTCGCAATCCACCAGCAGGGTTTCGGGCCTGTTCCTTTCCGCCTGGGCCAGCACGCGCCCGGCAGGATCGGCGGCGAAGGAGTTGCCCCAGAAGGTGATCTTCCCCTCGCGGCCCACCCGGTTCACCGCCGCCACGTAGACGCCGTTGGTGACGGCATGGGACCGTTGCACCAACTCCCACGCTTCGAGCTGGGCGCGACGCGCGGTGCCACTCTCTCCGGCGCCCCAGCCGATGGCGGTGGGATAGAAGATGATCTCCGCTCCGCCCAACGCCGCTAACCGCGCCGCCTCCGGGAACCACTGGTCCCAGCAGATAAGGACGCCGATGTATGCGTAACGGGTCCGGAAAGTGCGGAACCCGAGATCGCCGGGGGTGAAGTAGAACTTCTCGTAGAAGCCGGGATCGTCCGGGATGTGCATCTTGCGGTACTTGCCCAGCACCGCTCCGTCCGCGTCGATGACCACCGCGGTGTTGTGATAGACGCCGGGCGCGCGGGCCTCGAAGACCGACGCCACGATCACCACCTCCAGCTCCCGCGCCAGGGGGCACAGCCGCTCGGTGGTGGGCCCGGGAATCGGCTCCGCCAGGGCGAAGGCGTCCGTGTCCTCGACCTGCGGAAAATACCGGGAGCGGAACAACTCCTGGACGCAGACGATCCTGGCGCCGCCCTCGGCGGCAAGGCGGATGCGCCGCGCGGCGGCCGTGAGGTTGCGATCGGGATCCAGAGCCGCCCTGGACTGGATCAACCCCACGGTCACGCGGTTCTTGGCCATGACGGAATCCGTGTCTTCAAGGGATCAGGTACGATCAGGTACCGGACGGGACGCGTGTACCCTGTAACAAATCGACCGCGGAGGGTCCAGTGCCGGTGAGCCCGTGGTTGGATCTGCGCGTCATCTCCCCTATCCTATTGGCGGCACACGGTCAGCTCAACCAAGCGGTGCGACGGCGATGGCGCAATTGACCATAGAACGGTTGTCAAAGGATTTCGGCACCACCAGGGCCGTCGACGGCGTCACGCTCACGGTCGCCAACGGCGAGTTCCTGGCCTTGCTGGGCCCTTCCGGCTGCGGCAAAACGACGATCCTGCGTCTTGTCGCCGGCTTCGAGCGCCCCACGGCGGGCCGCATTCTGTTCGATGAGACGGTGATGTCGGGCCCCGGCGTTCACGTGCCGCCGGAGCAGCGGCGCGTCGGGATCGTCTTCCAGGCCTATGCGCTGTGGCCGCACATGAGCGTGGCCGACAACGTCGGCTACCCGTTGCGGGTCGCCGGCGTCAATGCCAGGGACCGTCGCGAGCCGGTCCTCGACGCCCTCACCACCGTCGGGCTGGAGAGCTTCGCGACGCGCCGTCCGGCGGACCTCTCCGGAGGCCAACGGCAGCGCGTGGCGCTTGCCCGATGCCTGGTCATGGAACCGCGGCTCCTCCTGTTCGACGAGCCCCTGGCGAATCTTGACGTTCATCTGCGGGCGGCGATGCAGGACGAGTTCGTCGACCTTCACCGCAAGACCCGTACGACGATCGTCTACATCACCCACGATCAAGCCGAGGCCATGTCGATGGCCGACCGCATCGCGGTTATGTCGGACGGCCGCATCGAACAGACGGCGGCGCCCGAAATACTGTACGACGAACCCGGAACCCCGATGGT
Source organism: uncultured Binatia bacterium (SeqCode) (assembly GCA_965204505.1). Classification (GTDB taxonomy): domain Bacteria; phylum Desulfobacterota; class Binatia; order UBA9968; family JAJDTQ01; genus JAJDTQ01. The sequence goes on along the minus strand of CBDBFB010000002.1, from coordinate 1,841,364 downwards.
AGGGAACTTCATCGGCGAAGGGGTTATCGTCGAGGCGACCCTGACAGAGGCCCCCGTGGAGGGCCATGGCCGCGCCCGGGTGTTCGGCCATGAGTGCACCGTACGGGCCGGCGGCAGCGTCACGCAAGGGCCGGTACGGCTCTGTCTTCGACCCGAGGCCCTGCGCCCCGACCGGGAGTACGGCTTTGCCGCAACCGTGCGGCGCGCCAGCTATCGCGGCGGAATGTATGCCGTCGAGGCCACCGCCGGGAATGCCGACGTGCCGGTGCGGCTGTGGCTGCGGCGGCCGCCGGCCATCGGCGAAACGCTGCGTATCGCGGTGGATGACGCCTGGGTGATCCCTTCAGCCTAGCGCCCTGTCCGGTCAATTCGCGTCCTAATCTGCTGGTTTTTTTGCCGTCGCGTTGCTTTTGCTCGCGTGGTGCCCGCTCACGGAGGGCGACCGCCGGTCGCCCCTACATGTCATCGCGCCTTGCCGGCAACAAAATCCTGCGCATCTTGTGATGCGAATCAGCCTAATGGGACATTAGCCTTCCCATGGCAGAATGCCCCGGGGCAGCCGGCGTGAAATCGCCTGCGTCGCCAACATCAACAGCAACACCACCAGCACCGTGACCACCGCGACGGCGGCTGCCAGCGTCGTAAAGCCGCCGTCGTCGAGGTTGAACACGATGACGCCCAGCGTCTCCGCCCCCGACGACCACAAGAGGGCCGAGACCGTCAGTTCGTTGAACGCGGTCAGGAACACGATGATCCCCCCGGCGGCGGCCACCGGTGCGAGCAGGGGCATTATCACGGTGACCAGCCGGTAAATCAGGGCGGCTCCAGCCATCTGCGCCGCTTCCTCGAGGGTCCGGTCGAGCTGGTGGTAGCCGCTGATGACGGGCCTTAGACCCAACGTCAGAAAGCGCGCCAAGTACGCCGCGAAAATGATCCAGACCGTGTTGTAGATGCTGACGCCCAGCAGCGGCAGGGGTTTCAGGAAGATCAGAATGGCGGCGATGGCCAGGACCACCCCTGGAAGCGCGTAGGGAAGCTCCGCCGCCAGGTTCAGGGCGCCGAGGATGCGGCTGCGCCGCCGGGTCACGAAGTAGGCCAACACGAGGGAGACCCCGACCAGCGTCACCGCGGCCCCGCCTGCCAGGAGGAAACTGTTGCGAAAAGCTCGGATGGTCGAATCCTGCCGGGCGAGCACCTCGACGTAATTGTCCAGGGTCGCCGTGCCGGGTCCGAGCGTCACGCCATAGGCGGGGACCAGGGAGGTTGCGATCAACGCGGCGAGCGGCGCCACCAGGATGAAGAAGATCACGAGCCAGCTTGCCGCCTCGACGAACGGCCGCCACCCCCCGAGCTTGAAGTCGAGGGGCTGAGACGCCGGGCCGATGGTGCGGTAGTCGCGCCGCCGCAACATCCAGCCCTGGAGCAGAACGCCGGAAAACGCCATCACGCCCACGACGATCGACAGCACCGCGACCTCGGAAATGATGGTGGGTCCGAAGCTCGACAACCGCTGGAAAATGAGTGTCGGGAGCACGGTGTAGCGGGCCGGAATGCCCAGCAGGGCGGGAATGCCGAAGTTGCCGACCGCCGACACGAAGGCCAGCGCGGCTCCCGCCACCAGTGCCGGCGTCATCAACGGAATGACCACGTCGCTCAGCACCCTGGCGATGCCGGCGCCGGAGGCGCGGGCGGCCTCGACCATCTCGCGCGGCAAGCTCCGCAAGCCGGCCCGCATCGCCAGGAACACCAGCGCCGAGTGCTGGATGCCGAGCAGCAGGCCGATGCCCTCGCGCGAGTACATGGGGTGCGGCGTGCCCGGCGGCGGGGCGATGCCAAGCGCGTTGAGAAGCGGGCTCGAGGGGCCGAAGAGCTGTATCCAACTGAGCGCGGTAATCTGGGGCGGGATCATCAACGGCAGCATGAAGCAAAAGACGAGAAGGCCCTTCGCGCGCACGTCGGTGAGTGCCACCGCCAGGGCAAACGCCGTGCCCAGGGCGGTGGCGATGATCGTGCCCAGGCCGGCCGTGAACAGGGTGCGCCCGGTCGTCCGCCAGGTCGAACGCGCCGACAGCACCTCTTCGAGGACCGCTGTATCGAACACGCCGCCGGGGGCGACGCCTTCGAGCAGCAGGCGTCCCACGGGCAGCACGCTCACCAAAGCGACGAACAAAACAAGGGCGGCGAACAACACGTGCTCGCCGCCCCGTTGAAAGCGTCCCCGGAAGCGGGTCATGCGATGATGCTTCTCCGGTGAGCTACTGGCCAAAGACCTCGATGAAGCGCTTCTTGTTGGCTTCGGCGTCGGTGAGCGCCTTGCCGGCATCGAAGGCCATCAGCTTGATCTGGCTGCGTGGGGGGAAGCCCGGCGGCGGCGAAACCTCCGGGTGGGCGGGGAGATACCCTTGACTCGCCGCCAGCTCCTGGCCCTTGCGCGACAGCAGAAAGTCGACGAAGGCCTTGGCCGCCTCGGGGTTCTTCGCCGTGCTCAGGATCGCAACGGGTTCGGTGACGGCGCTCACACCTTCCGCCGGAAAGACGAAGCTGACCGGCGATCCCTTGGCCTTTTCACGGATAGGCAGGAAGTCGACGACCATGCCGTACATCTTCTCGCCGCCGGCGACCGCCCGGAACGTTCCCCCGTTCCCGCCCTTGGGATTGACGTCATTGGCCGCGAGCTTGTCGTAGTAGGACCAGCCCAGTTCGGGATGGGAGGTCAGCGTGGCGAGGTGGATCAGGGCCGCACCGGAGGTCAGCGGGCTCGGCATCGCGACGAGACCCTTGGCCTTGGCTGCCACGAGGTCCTTCCACGACGAAGGCTTCATCGAGGCCTTGGTGTTGTAGACGATGCCCGTGGTGATGAGCTTGGTCGAGAAGTAGTGTTTTTCCTTGTCGTAGAGGGCCGGATTGTAGACGTTCACGGGGGCGCCGGCATGGGCCATCAGGCGGCCCTCGCCCTTCAGGCCTTCCATGGTCACCGTATCGGCGATGAGCAGGAGTCCGGCTGCGGGCTCCCGGCCGCGAACTCGGCCCGAAGCTTGGCCATGACCTTGGTGGTTCCGTCACGGATCCACTCGACCTCGACACCGGGGTTTTGGGCCTTGAAGGCGTCGACCGTCTGCTGCGCGTCGCGGTTCGGCTGGCTCGTGTAGAGCACCAACTTGCCCGATACGGCCCAGGAAGGGCCTCCGAGGGCGAGCATGGCTGCCAGAATGCCGGCGATAGTGAGATATCTTTTCATGACAGTGTCCTTTCCAGGGTTTCCTTGCGCCTTCCCGATACTGGACGCAACGCACTCGTCTTCGGCACCTTCGGAAGGTGCAAGGTGCATGCAAACAGTCCCCGATGAAAGAATTGTGACGTCCGGGTGAAGTGTCTGTATCGAATCTTTTCGAGGCCGCTGACAGGGCCCTCAAGCTTCTGCGGCCGTCTCCGTGGGATCGGCCCCGGCCGCGATCGGGGCGAACCGGTTCGCTGCCCGACGTTTACGCCGCCTGCCGGCGGTTCATGGGCACGTAGTCGCGGACGTCCGAGCCGAGGTAGAGCTGGCGCGGCCGGGCGAGCTTCTGCTCGGGGTCCTCCAGCATCTCTATCCATTGGGCGAGCCAGCCGGAGGTCCGGGCGATGGCGAACAGCACGGGGAACATGCTCACGGGCAGTCCCATGGACTGGTAGATGAGCCCGGAGTAGAAGTCGACGTTCGGGTAGAGCTTGCGCTGGATGAAGTAGTCGTCCTCCAGGGCGATGCGCTCGAGCTCCAGGGCGATGTCCAGCAGCGGATTGCGCCCGGTCACCTCGAACACCTGGTCGGCGATCCTCTTGATGACCTTGGCCCGGGGGTCATAGTTCTTGTAGACGCGGTGCCCGAAGCCCATGAGGCGCCCTTCGCCGGCCTTTACCCCCTTGATGAAGGCCGGGACCTTGTCCTTGGAACCGATTTCCGCCAGCATGCGCAGCACCATTTCGTTGGCGCCGCCGTGAAGCGGCCCGTAGAGGGCAGCGGCCGCGCCCGCTAACGCCGAGTAGGGATCGGTCTGGGAGCTGCCGACGCTGCGCATGGCGTTGGTGCTACAGTTCTGCTCGTGGTCGGCGTGCAGGATGAAAAGCACGTCCAGCGCCTTCTCCAGCACCGGGTCCGGCGAATACTTGAGCTCGGTCATCTTGTAGAGCATGTTGAGGAAGTTGCCCGTATAGCTCAAGTCGTTGTCCGGATAGGCGTAGGGCAACCCCATGGCGTGGCGGTAAACGAAGGCCGCCAGGGTGGGAATCTTGCCCATCAGCCGAAATGTCTGTTTGCGCTGGGACTCCGGGTCGAAGATGTTCTTGGAGTCGGGATAGAAGGTCGACAGCGCCGCGATGGAGCTCACCAGCGTTCCCATGGGGTGGGCGTCGTACTTGAAGCCGTCGATGAACTTCTTGATGTTCTCGTGGAGCAGCGTGTGGTGGTTGATGTTCCAGCTCCAGTCGTCCAGCTCCGCCGCCGTGGGCAGCTCGCCATGGAAGATCAGGTAGGTGGTCTCCAGGTAGGTGCTCTCTTCCGCCAACTGCTCGATAGGGTATCCGCGGTAACGCAGAATGCCCACGTCGCCGTCGATGTAGGTGATGCGGCTGTGGCATGAGGCCGTGTTCAGGAAGCCCGGGTCGTAGCTCATCAGGCCGAAATCGCCCTCGGAAGCCTTGATCTGGCGAAGGTGGGAAGCATTGATGGCGCCGTTCTCGATGGGGATCTCATAGGAGGTCCCCGTCCGGTTGTCCGTCACGGTTAAAGTGTCTGCCGTCATACCGATTCCTCTCATTTTGCGATTTCGAAAGTAGCACTCTTAGACTATCCCCCGTGAGGGGTCAAGCCATATCGGGAGGCCATTCCGCTTGACATTTTGGGCGGAATTCGTTCCAGGAGACGGCCCCCGGAACGGGTTCCGGAGGGGATTCCGGCCGCGAGTCGCGGGGGTCGGGTGGCACCCCTCCGGGCTGGTCTCACGCCCCGGTGAGGCGCATGCCGCCGTCCACCGGCAGGATCGCGGCGGTGACGTGGGAGGCAGCGTCGGACGCCAGATACACCGCCGCCGCGGCCACGTCCTCGGGCTCTCCGATGCGGCCCAGCGGTACCCGATCGGCGTAGCGGGCGAGCTTTTCCGGGGTTGACGTATCCACCATGGGAGTCCGATTGGGACCGGGGCAGATGCAGTTCACCCGGATGTTCTGGCGGGCGTGGTCTTCCGCCATGGCCTCGGTCAACCGGACCATGCCGCCCTTCGACGCGCAGTAGGCGGCGCGCCCCGCCTGGCCCATCATCCCCGAGCGGGCCGCAATGTTGATGATGACCCCGCCGCCGCGCTTGACCATCTCGGGGATGGCGTGGCGGCAGACGTTGAAGACCCCTTTCAGGTTGGTGTCGAGGGTCCGGTCCCAATCTTCCTCGGTGATCTCCGTCACCGCGCCGTTGGTGCGGACGCCGGCGCTGTGGACCGCGATGTCCAGGCCGCCGTAGCGCTCCACCGCGGCGGCCACCACCGCCCTCATTTCGTCGTGGCGCCGTACGTCGGCGGGCGTGAACATGGCGTCGCCGCCCCCGGCTTCGATGAGGCCGAGCGTCTCCTCACCCTTGGCCGCGGTGGTCGAGGTCCCCGTCACCGCGCAGCCCTCACGGGCGAAGGCTACAGCGATGGCGCGCCCCAGGCCCGAACCGAATCCAGTCACCAGAGCTACCTTGCCGTCGAGTTGCCCCATTGGAGTCCCTCCTCAGTCCACCGCGTATTCCCTTACCGCGTCCTCGTTCAGCACCATCCCGTGCCCCGGGGTTTCGGGCAGTTTCACCCAGCCGTCCTCGGGCTCGGGCGGGTCCTTGTAGAGGGACTTGGCCATGTGCCAGTCGTTCACGTGAAACTCGGTGCGCCAGCCGTTGGGCACGGCGGCGTGCAGGTTCATGTCGTAGTAGGCGCCGTTGCCGATGGGCAGGTCGAAGGCCTGGGCGACGGCCGCCGCCTTCATGCCCATGGTGAAGCCGCCCACGGAGCCCACCTGGATGTTCAGGAAATCCACGGCCTCGGCCCTGGCCAAGCCCGCCAGCCCGTAGAAGTCCTCCCACTGTCCGGCGGCGATGGGAATGGAGGTGTGGCGGCGCAGCGCCGCCAGCCTGGCCGGGTCGTTGCGCAAAATAGGCTCCTCGAACCACATCAGGTTGTAGGATTCCAGCCGCTTGCACCAGCGGAGCGCCGCGTCGTAGCGCAGCAGGCAGGCGGCATCCACCATGAGCTCGACCTCGTCCCCCACCGCTTCCCGAACCGCCCGCACACGGCGCTCGTCCTCCGAGGGATCGTCCTCGCGGTGGGCTCCGCTGGCGCCGCGCATATCGATCTCGCCGCGGATGTTGACCCGTCCGACCATCAGCTTGAGGCGCTTGTGGCCGCGCTCCACCCAGTGGCGCGCCGCTTCCACCAAGGCGTCCCGGCCGTAGCTCCTGACGCCGAAGGTGAAGTAGCAGGGGATGGACTTCTGGGCTCCGCCCAAGAGACGCCACACCGGCAATCCATAGAGCTTGCCCCTGATGTCCCACAGCGCCACGTCGATGGCGCTCACCGCGGCATTCCACACCCCGGGCTCGGCCCGCGGGTTGAAGCGCCAGCGCATCTCGTGCATGAGGCGCTCGTTCTCCAGCGGATCGCGGCCCAGGAGGAACGGGGTCAGGTCCGTCTCGATGAACCGCAGGATGGCGGAGCCCGGGCCGTGGCCGATCTCGGCCGTACCGGCAAGACCCTGGTCGGTCTCGATCCACACCAGGTCCACGGAGCCGGTCCGGGGTTCGTGGAACGGCAAGTCCAGGGGAATGTTCGAGAGCCGCCGGGTCTTGATGGCGCTGATCTTCATGGTGTCGGGTCTCCTTCAGTCCGGTGCGGTGCGGGCAGGGGCGACCGCCGGTCGTCCCTACGGGAATCTACCCGAGCGTCGGCTCCCAGGAGTCTGTCCGAGTAGTCAAACACAAGGGAATTATATAGATAAGTGACACAACTCGTGTTAGGCTGAAACCGGCGTGACAGGCCGGTGCTGAGTAGACAGACTATTCGAACAGGAAGTTACCGACGATCATCTCGCTGATACGCCACATCGGATGAATCTCCCCATCCACGAGAAGGTCACAGGTCTGCGACTCCGGGTTCCAGCGGGGCTCGATCTCGAAGTTCAGGTGCTCCTTGCGGCGCACGGAAATGGCGGTTTCGGTGCATTGGACGGTGATCACGTCGCCCTTGTAGCTGACATCCTCGACAACTTCGGTTCCGCGGTGATCACTGATTTCGGCCATGCGCTTGATGACGAACTCGCCGTTGTCATGGAATACGCGAAACTGGCGGATGCCCCTCTTGTCGGGCCGGAGAGCATTGTAGGACTGCACGTCCCTCTTTACCCGTCCTATGATGGCGGTCAGGTTGTCGTCTAGCGTGCAGTTGGCTCGGGCCAGAACCCAATTGTCCTGTTTCATGGTAGCCATGATACCTTCAACGACAACCGCCAGCAAGGATCAGGATCACCTGGATTTCGGCTTCTCCAGATACGTGATCTCCACCGGCTCGGTCAGTGCGCGGGCCAGATCAAGAGGGTCCGGCGCTGACCCGTCCGGGTTCCGCAGCACGATCTCTTCATTGATCTCGGCCTTCGTCGGCTGGTAAGACTGATCCACGATCTCGATTCGGGGCTTGCGTTTCTTGCTCACGTCTCGTCCTCTTCCCGTCCCCGCAGCAGGTCGCGCATCATGTCTTTCGCGGCCTTGACGGCGGCGTCTTCGATCCAGTCGAAGTCTATGAACTGCGGTATATCCTCGCGCGGAATGAACACCTTGAACTTCAGGACAGATGGGTACTCTACCCTCCGCTCATAATGGCAGGACGCTGAAAGAGAAACCTCGACGACCTCGGAGTTGCCGTAGAAGTCGATATCCTCAACGGTCCAGTCAATCCAGTAGGGCCTGTCCACCTGCCCGGCTGCCCATGCCCTACCAGTCCACGCAGAAGTGATGAACCTTGCGCGCGCCCTGGCGTGAGCACACGATGGCCCGCCTGATCCCCTCGGCCTGCTGCTCTCGCTGCACTCGGTCTGTGTGCCGCTCCATCGCCTCCTTGTGTTCCCGCTTCCACTGCCGGTCGTATTCTTCCAAGGGACCGGGAGAGTCGAAGCTCGGAAGCTCGTAGATGTTCCCGATGATGCCGGGCTGACGTTGACGGCGGCGCGGCGTAGGTGCGGGCTTGGGGTCCGTGAACAGTTCCCGCAGGAGTTGCTGCTGTAACGGCGACGGTTGCGGCGGCTGGTACAACTGCTGCTCGGCCCATGAGGGCTGAAGCGGTTGCGGGTTGCCGAACGGGTTCTGCGTGTACGGGACCTGGGCCTGGAGCGCCGAGGCCATGAACAGCACGAACAGGGCCAGGATGAGTCGGATCATCATGGGGTCCTCCTTTCACGCCGCATAGGCGTAAGGCAGCACGGGCCGCTTGCCGTTCAGAATCTCATCCAGCGTGAGAATCTGCATCTTGGGGAACGGGGGTAGCAATTCGAGTTTGACAACCCCAGACGTGTCAACGAGTTTGCGCATCGAGCGGGTTGCCGGTTGACGTGTCACGAACACACCGCCAACGTCCTTCTTGTCGTTCAGCGTTCCGCGTAGGTCTCGAATGTCCCCGACGCCCACATTGCCGCTCTTGACGGACACATTGGCCCGCTTCTTCAGCAACAATTGAATGCGACCGTCAACGCCGCCGTCCGCGCCCATCTTCTCGTTGGGCAGCCCGCCGATGCTGGCAACGCAGAACTTCTCGAACTCCTTACGCGGGTGCAGGGGGCTTTGTGTGTTCAACAGCCGGTCATCAACTTCCTGGACCGTCTCGGGCCGGTTGACGATACCCACGTCCTTCCAGATGTCCACCCGGTCCCGGCGGAATCGTTCATGGATGGCGGCGATGGCCGCATAGGTGATGTCGATGCCGATCCACTGGCGGCCCAGGTTCTCCGCTGCCGCCACACTGGTTCCACAACCACAAAAGGGGTCGCACACTATGTCGCCGGGGTTGCTGCTGGCCCGAATGATTCGCTCCAATAAGCCTATGGGTTTCTGCGTATTGAACCCCAACCGCTCCTTGGCCCTTGGCTTTATCCATGAGATGTCGTTGTCGATTCCCTTCTTGCTGCCGAAGACCGTGCCTTCGGTGTATGGCTGGTAAGCCCACACATCTCCAACTGCTGGCCCTTGGGTTGGATCGACACGGTGTTCATAGATCGGCCAGACATCCCCGTCTTCCAGTCGAATAAACCCGGCCGCATACAGTGCATCAAGCTTCTGCCGTTGATTCAGCCCGGTGCCGTCTATCCCGCTCTCTTCCCATAACCGGCCGGGGATAGCCCAATGTCGTCCTTTGGCAGTAGGGTCTATGCCCATCCAGGGTTGCCCCGAGAGTCCGTTTCTGACCCCCGAGCCGGTCAGAACGTTACCGTAGTACTTTGTGCGATAGCCATCCTCATCCCTTGCTAAGTGCTGCTTTACATGGCCGTTCATATACGAGTGCCGGGGTCCATTCCATGTGTATGGTTCAGACTTCGTGTAGAACAACAGGGTGTCATGGATTGGTCCCCATCGCTTCGCGTTCCCGTGCGACCCCGTGCGACGCCATGTCACTTCGTTGCGGAAGTTGCCGCGCCCGAAGATGGCGTCCATGATGACCTTCAGGTAGTGGCTGGCGGTGGGGTCGCAGTGCAGATAAAGACTCCCGGTAGGCTTGAGGATACGGTGAAGTTCGGCCAAGCGTGGCGTCATCATGACCAAGTAGGCCGCTATCTGAATCTTGCCCATGCCATCCACGAGCGCCCGGAGCATGTCCATGCCCGCCCCGTGTTCTTCAAGGGTAATGTCGCAGTGTGTTCCCCATGACCAGATGTCCTCGAACACTTGCACCTGCCCAAGGTCCTCTGGATAGATGACGTTGTAGGCCCGCTCAGAGCTAAAGGGTGGGTCGAGGTAGATCAGGTCTACCGATTCGTCCGGCATCTCCCGAAGGACCGGGAGGTTGTCGCCGTAGTAGAGGCGGCGCACCCGTGATTCTCCTAGAACACGTCGCTGCCCGGCCGGTTCAGCACGGGCGCGGGCTTCGGAGCGATCAGGTCCCGGTACTTGAGCCGCTTCCCGATCATGGCGCGGACCACGCCGGTCATCTGGTCCAGCGTGTCCGCGTTCCTCATGTTGTGGCGCCCGGAGAACTCGTTGATGTAACGGTCCAGGTGCGCGGGGCTCATGCGGTGGTACACGCCGTGATACCCCCGCTTGAGCATGGACCAAAAGGACTCGATCCCCTGGGTGTGCGCCATCCCATCGACGTATTCCCCAACGGAGTGCTTGACCGTCCGGTGGTTCTTCAGCCCGTGATAGCCGCCGTGGTCGTCGGTGAACACCTGGGTCTCAGGGGCCACCTGCCCGAGCACGAACCCCTGTAGGGTGGGCGCGTCCGTCCGCTCAATGGGCATGGCCGTCACTTGGTTCGTCTCGCGGTCCTTCATGCCGATGACCGCTGCCTTGCCCACCGGCCCGCGCCCCTTGCGGAGCTTCTTGGACTGGTGCTTGTTCTTCTCCTTGCCGCCCATGTAGGTCTCATCTACTTCGACCGGGCCAGTGAATGCAACCCCGCCTTTTCGCGCCCACACTTCCCGTAGCCGGTGGGCCAGATGCCAGGCCGTTTTCTGCGTCCGCTTGAGATCCCGATACAGTTTCATGCTGCTGACGCCCTTCAGGTTCGTGGTCATCAGGTAGATGGCGATGGCCCACTCCCGGTACGTCACCTTGGACGACTCCATGACCGTGCCGGTCTTGACGCTGAACGGCTTGCGGCAGCCCTTGGACTGGCAACGGTGCGTCATGGTCTTGTGGGCCGTAGGGTACTGAACCTTCTCGGACTGGCAGTATGGGCAGCGTGGCCCGTTCGGCCAACGGGTTTCGATGAACCACTGTTCCGCCGTCTCGTTGTCGGGGAAAATGTCCGACACTTCGATGAAACTCAGTCCTTCGCGGTGGGCCTTGCCCGGTGCTTTCTGTGGCATGTTCAAACCTCCATCTTCTGGCGTCGCTGCTCAAGCTGCTGCAAATCCCTGTTAGCCTCCAGGAGGTTGACGATCAGCCGCGCCAGTTCATCTTCGGTGGGCCATTCAACCACATGGTCGTCTACAAGGAATTTCCCTTCCGAGGCATACTGGACGCTGCCGTCCCGCAACTTCGAAGTGATCGCCTCGGCGTTCCTGATGAGCCTGTCGCGCTTCGCCATCAGGCATTCGTAGTGCCGCTTCGCCTCCTTGTGATCGAGAACCAACTGTCCGACCTCTCGCACCTTCTCGTCCGTGGTCATGTCTTTCTCCTGTGCCATTTCCCTTTGATCTTCTACAGACAATTCTACAGGAAAGTGACATAAAAGGCAGGGGAAAAGCGCGCTTGACACCCCTACCCGGCACTGTGGTAGCGTCCCCACCGCAATCCAATGCAGCGGAGTACCCGTATGTCGGGTCACCGCTGAGAATACAACAGCCCACACACGGCGAAGGGTAGCTCCCCGAGCCTGGGTGAATATCGCGGATCTCCACAACTCCGTTGTGTTGGATTGCATTGGCCCGGCACCATCGCCGGGTCATGGCTCCCAACCCAAGGAGGTGTGCGATGGTGCGTAGCATCTGGGTGCTCGGGCTCGTTCTGTTCCTGGCTGCTTGTGGAGGGGGCGGCGGTGCACGCCCAACGGACAGGAACTCGCCGCCGCGGGTCCTGCCGTTCCCGCCTGACCAGTTCACGCCGGGCAGCCGGTGCCTGGCCGGATGCTTTCAGTACCGGAAGATCCCCCAACTGGACGCTTCGGACGCCCGTCGGATGCCGGTCTATGAGCACCCGAACGAGACCCGCGTCGACGTCGGGATCGCACAGAGTCAGCTTGAGGGCCAGCAGTTGCCGGTCGTGGGCAAGCGCGGCGAATTCGACATCCGACACGGCCGACTGAACGACGGCCCCAGCCGCGTCGCCCTCTCGAACTTCCTCGACGATGCCCTTGCGCAGCCCCGGGCTCCGCGCCAGGAAAGCGCGCCGGTGGTGCGTTTCGGCGGAAGGGCGGCGTCTCGGGAAAACATCAGCCGCCTGATACACGCCGTGCAGGTCGTCAATGCCGCGTTGCCGGAGGGCCGGAAGATCAGAATTCCGTCTGACGCCCCGGTTCACGTCAACCCGCGCGATGTCACCTACGTCGAGTTCATCCCGCGCGCCGAGTGGCCATACGACCGCGACATCCTCGGGAAGGCCAACACCTACCTGGGCCGCGGTGACCACCATATCGAGGTTCAGGGAGACATGGACGCCACCTACACGGTGTCGGTCCTGGTTCACGAGCTGGTGCATACGCTCGGGCTCGGCCATGTCGCCATTGGACCGGACAGCATCCTCGAGGAACGGCTGAACGAGCACGCCTTCAACATCCTTCACGCCATCGACCGCGACGCCCTTCGCGTGTTCTACGGCCGGATGGAGACGGACGAATGGCCTGCCGACTTCGGCCCGTGGTCCAGCACCTCGACACACCTCCACGGCAACGGCCGCTATGCTGGCTTCGGCGTCACGCTGCGCAACGGATATGTGGAGCCGTGGGCCTACGGACCCAAGCCATTCAGGGGCAATACCGTTGCGAACTGGCCTATCGCCGACAACCCGAACCTTGCGGGAAGCGCCACCTGGACGGGTCACCTGCTCGGCTTCTCGGCCGAGGCCCCCGTGGCCGGCGACGCCACCATCGGCGTCGACCTCGGCACACTCACGGGGAGCGCCGCGTTCACGGCCCTCGAGCAGTGGGCCGCGGGAACCGCCCCGGGCGTGGCCGGTAGCGGCCAGCAGTGGGGTGACGGTGACCTGCGCTACTCGATTGGCGTGAGAGGCAACAGGTTCAGGGAAACCGGAGGGGATGAAGGGATTCTGACCGGGATCTTCACAGGCGAGAATCACATGGGCGCGGCCGGAACCCTCGAACGTCAAGACCTGACGGCAGCATTTGGTGCATCGCGGCAATGACAGAAAGGCGTGGGGCCAGCAGATGGCCGTCTGCTGGCCCCGATTATCTCCCCCCAACCCAAGAAAGGAGACGTGATGGCACTCGCGAAACTTCAGATAGATCACACACAGAAGAACTCTAAGGAGATCACGTTCACTACCAAATTTCAATTTCCTTCGGAGCCGACCCGAACCTTCGACGTAACGATTCCGTTGCCGCCTTCGCCTTCTGAAGATCAACCTCCAGGCCCATCAATCGACCAAGCACGGCGGCAATGTGTTCTGCGACTGGCCTTTGTTCTAGAGGAATGTCTAGAATCTCTAAGGACCCACAAATGGGCAGATCTTGATGAGACGAAGATTCGTCAAGGCGCGGAGGCTGTTCGCCGGCAGGAAATGAAAGCCGCCTTCGAGATCCAGGAGCGGCGTCACGGCCGCGAGCCTTGATTCTCTCCTTGCTGGCCCGAATCTCTCCCTGGGTAAGGTAGTGGACCTTCGGTTTCATGGTGCCATTTCGGGTGCGACCCATTTCCCTACGGGCCGCACCCATGATACACTTTCAGCACCGGCCTGTCACGCCGGTTTCAGCCTAACACGAGTTGTGTCACTTATCTGTATAATTCCCAAACACAACCCCTCTCCCTCTGGCCGGGTGAGGGCCTAAAGCTTCTCCGCCTCAAATGCCTGGTGGCGCACGAACACCTCCGCGTCCGCGGGTAGAAAGAACACCAGCCGGACTTCCCGGATGGAGGGGTTGGAACGGAGGGCGTCCTCGATGGCCCGGGACGACACCGCCGCCGCTTCCTCCATGGGGTAGCCGTAGATGCCGGTGGAGATGGCCGGGAAGGCCACCGTGGTCAAGCCGGCCTCGGCCGCGATCCCCAGGGAGTTCCGGTAGCACTGGGACAGCTTCTCTGCCTTGTCCGGGCCGCCGTTGCCGTAGACCGGACCCACGGTGTGGATCACGTGGTGCGCCGGCATCCTGCCGGCCGTGGTCAGCACGGCCTCGCCGGTGGGAAGGCCGTCCGGGTAGCGTGTTGCGCGGATGTTCCTGCACTCCTCCAGGATGGCCGGGCCACCGGCACGGTGGATGGCCCCGTCCACGCCCCCGCCGCCCATGAGCGTGCCGTTAGCTGCGTTAACTACCGCATCCACCGCCTCCTGGGTGATGTCCCCCACCTTGACGGTCACGCGGCCGTCCAGAAAGCTTGGGAAGGTCGTGGAATCGCTCATGGTCGTCACGCTATTACGAGGCGAGGAAAGGTACCCCTCTCCCTCTGGGAGAGGGTGGCCGAAGGCCGGGTGAGGGCCGCCCGGCTGCCCCGCCTCTCCCATGTACCGGCACCCTGCTTGCTCCGGGCACCCTCACCCCAACCCTCTCCCAGAGGGAGAGGGAGTCGGCCTAGTGTCCTGTCCCACACATAAGTTGACAAAGATGCGCAGGAATTTTTGTTGTCGGCAAGGCGCGATGACGAGCAGTGGCGGGCACCACGCGAGGAAGAGCAACGCTGCCGACGGCAAAAAGGACAAGCAGATTTGTCAACTTATGTGTGGGGCAGGACACTAGCCCCACACCTGCCGTGCCGTCTCCACCACCCGCTCAAGCTTCCGCTTCTGGTCGTCGGGCGTGATGCGATTGCCGACCACGTCGGAGGAGAAGCCGCACTGCGGGCTGATGGCCAACTGCTCCAGCGGCAGGAACCGGGCAGCGTCATCGACGCGTCGTTTCAGATCGTCCACGCTCTCCAACTCCGGCACCTTGGTGCTCACCAAGCCCAGCACCACCACCGTGTCCTTGGGGACGAACCGCAACGGCTCGAACCCGCCGGCGCGTTCCGTGTCGTACTCCAGCAGCAGCCGGCGGTGCCGGAGCCCGGAGAACAGCCGCTCCGCCACCGCGTCGTAGGCGCCCTCCCGGTGCCACATGCTGCGCTGGTTGCCGCGGCACAGGTGGATTCCGGACACGGCCTCGCCGAAGGCTTCGAGGATCCGGTTGTCGGCGGCGATGGAGCGTTCCAGGTTTGCGTCCGGGTCCTCGCCGCGCTGGCGCATGGCCTCCAGCGACGGCTCGTCGACGTAGGCCGTATAACCGGGCGCGTCGATCTGCACGTAGCGGCAGCCGGCCTCCACCAGGCCCGCCACCATGGTCTTCTCGATGGCCACGACGTCGGCGAGGAAGTCATCCACCGTGGGATAGACGTTGCGGGAGTTCTCGTAGTCGAAGCGCTGGCTGATCCGGTCGGGGCCCACGAGCGCCACCTTGGCGGGCGTGCGGGCCGCGGCACGGAGGAAACGGTATTCCTCGACCGGCAGGTTCCGCGCCAGGCGCAGGCGCTCCACCACCGGCAGCCGGTGCCAGACGGGCACTTGAGGGTTCACGCCGCGCTGAACGTCCCAGCGCCGCAACGCCGTTCCGCCGCGCGACTGCCGCTCCAGGATCTCCATGCGCGCCGTCCCCGCGCGGAACCCCTCCACGCAGGCGCCGAAGCTGTCCTGGAAGTTGAGCCTGCGGAATTCGCCGTCGGTGACCACGCCGAGCCCCAGGCTCTCCTGCAGCGCCACCGCCTCCCGGATCGCCCCGTCTTCGGCCTCCCGCAGACCGTCCGCGTCCAACTCACCGGCATCGAAACGGCGTCGCGCCTGCTTGAGACCGTCGGGGCGCAACAGGCTCCCCACCACGTCGGTCCGCATGGTTGTCAGATCGCTCATTCCCTTCCTTTGCTGTCCGGAGCTGTTCTCGCCCGCCAAACTATCGTCGGGTCGGCAGCGCCCCTTTCTGTCGTTGCGGCAAAAGCAGGAATCCAGAGGCCGCCAGCCGCAGCAACAACTCCGTCTGCTCCATGAGCAGGGCGTCTGTCAAGCGCTTGCAGACATGGCCGGCGCTCAACCCCGGTCTTGAAGGCGGGCGCAACCTGCGCTCTAATGGCCTGCCGGAGCAAAGCATCCTGCCGCGTGCGGATGAGGTTTCGACGCAGGGCAGTATTAACCGAGGAGACCCTATATGCTTCCCATCACCGCTTATGCCGACCGCTATTCGGTGGCCCCCGGCGAAACCATCGCGTTCAAGGTGAGCTCGACTGCGTCCGAGGACTACGAGGCGCGCCTGGTGCGGGTCATCAGCGGCGACCCCAACCCTGACGGGCCCGGCATCCGGGAGCAACCCGTCGATGCCGCCTTCGCCGGGCGTTACCCGTCGCGGGCGCAGGCGATCCACAGCGGCTCCTATGTCCGGGTTTCCGGGACCGCGCCCCTGGACGACCTTCAAAGTTTCACGGTGACGGCGGTCATATGGCCTACCCTGCCGATCCTCGCGCGCCGGCAGGCCCTCGTGTCACGGGTCGATGCCGCCACCGGCGCAGGCTTCGCCCTCGAGATCGACGAGGAAGGTTCGCTCGCCGCCACCTTGAGCGACGGCACCGGGACGAGCGGCGCAAGCGTCGGCAAGGAGTTGCGCGCCCGCGCCTGGTACCGGGTCTTCCTCAGCTACGACGAGGACAGGGGCGAACTTGCGCTCGGCCAGCAGCCGTTCACGCCGGCGATGATGGTCGACGACTCGGGCGTCGTCAGCGCCGCCGCGTCGTTTGGTGGAAGCTGCGCGGGGAGCGGCGATCTCCTGTTCGCGGCGCGTGCGGGATCGCCCCCTTGCGACCACTACAACGGCAAGCTTGAAGCGCCGCGGGTGCTGGGGGTAGCGCTCGATCCGGACACGGCGTTCCGCGCCGCGGACGAGGCTCCCGGCTCTGGCGGGGATGTCGTCGCGGCGTGGGACTTCTCCCGAGAGATGTCGTCGGCGCGCATCATCGACACCGGCTCCCACGCCATGCACGGCGAGACCGTAAACCTGCCTACGCGCGCCATGAAAGGCTCACGCTGGACGGGCGAGGAGATGTGCTGGCGCCACGCCCCGGAGCACTACGGCGCCATTTACTTCCACGACGACGACCTCTACGACTGCGGTTGGGAGACCGACTTCAGCTTCGAGGTGCCGGAAGACTTCAAGAGCGGCGTCTACGCCGTGCGGCTGCGCGCGGGCGAGGACGAGGACATGGTGCCCTTCTTCGTGCGCGCCGCCCCGGGGCGGCCCCAGTCGAGCGCCTGCGTGCTCATCCCCACCTTCACCTACATCGTCTACGCCAACTCCGTCCGCGACCGCGCCAACGACGCCTACCGCGAGCACGTGGCGCGCTGGGGGGCGCGCCCCTGGACGCCGGACGAGCATCCCGAGTACGGCATCTCAACCTACAACCACCACCCCGACGGCAGCGGGGTGAGCTATTCGTCGCGGCTCCGTCCCATCCTGAACCAGCGCTCCGGCTACTTGTCCTACGCGGATCCCAAAGCCGGTTCCGGCCTGCGCCATTTCCCCGCCGACACCCACCTGCTGGCGTGGCTGGAGGCGCTGGGCCACGATTTCGACGTCATCACCGACGAGGACCTCGACGCCGCCGGCGTCGACGCCATCGCGCCGTACAAGGTGGTGCTGACGACCACGCACCCCGAGTACCACTCCCCGCGCTCGCTCGACGCCCTCACCGGCTACACCGGGCGGGGCGGGCGCCTGATGTACCTGGGCGGCAACGGCTTCTACTGGCGCGTCGCGGTCAGTCCGGAGTTCCCTGGCGCGGTGGAGATCCGCCGGGGCGAGACCGGCATCCGCGCCTGGGCGGCGGAGCCCGGGGAGTACTACAACGCCTTCGACGGCTGCTACGGCGGGCTGTGGCGGAGCAGCGGCCGCGCTCCCCAGCGCCTGGCGGGAGTGGGGTTCATCTCACAGGGCGACTTTCGCGGCACCTGCTACCGGCGCCTGCCGGCTTCCGACGACCCACGCGCCGCCTGGATCTTCGAGGGCATCGACGACGAGGCCCTCGGCGACTTCGGCCTGAGCGGCGGGGGCGCGGCCGGCTTCGAGCTCGACCGGCTCGACACGAGCCTGGGATCTCCGCCCCACGCCCTCGTGCTCGCGCGCTCGGCGGAGCCGGACGACAGCTTCACGCTGGTCCCGGAGGAGATCGTGGCCCTCTACCGCAGACGACCCCACCTCGTGCGGGAACTCCTTCGCTCCGAGATCGTTTTCTTCGAGACGTCCAACGGCGGCGCGGTGTTCTCGGTGGGCTCGATCACGTTCTGCGGCAGCCTCCCCCACAACGACTTCGACAACAACATCTCGCGCATGGTCGACAACGTGCTGCGGCGGTTTCGCGGCGACTGAACAGGCTCCTATCCGGTGTTGGCCGCGTTGTAGATGGCGCGCACGCTGTCGATGGTGTCCGCCTGTTCCGCGCGCTTGTCGGGCCGGTACCGTTTGACCCGGGCGAATCGGAGGGCCATACCCGCGGGATACTGCGGGCTCGCCTGAAGGTCGTTGAAGGCCACCTCCACCACCACTTCGGGCCTGACGTACACGATGTGCCGATCCCGTGCCGTCTCCAGCCGCTGCAGGAACTCCGTCTGCTCCGTGAGCATGGCGTCAGTCAAGCCCTTGAAGGTCTTGCCGAGCATGACGAACAAGCCATCGGCGGGGTCGCGGGCGCCCAGGTGCAGGTTGCTGAGCCAGCCCCGGCGGCGGCCGTGGCCCCACTCGGCGGCGAGGACCACGAGGTCCAGGGTGTGCACGCGCTTGATCTTGAGCCAGTTGCGGCTGCGCTCGCCCGTCTCGTAGACGCCGTCCGGGGCCTTGGCCATGACCCCCTCGTGGCCCGCGGCCACGGCCGAGGCAAAGAACTCCCCGGCCGCAGCCCGGCTGTCGGTGACCATCCGCGGCATCCGCAGAGCCGCCGGGACCGTGGCGGCCAGAGCACGGACACGCTCCCGGCCGGGCACATCGATGAGGGTCTCGCCGTCCAGGTAAAGACAGTCGAAGAAGTACGGGGTCAGGGGCAACTCGCGGCGCAACTCGGCGACATCGAGCTTTCGGCCGAACCGCCGCATGGTGGTCTGGAACGGGTGGGGCTTGCCGTCTCCGCGGAAAGCCAGGACCTCCCCGTCCAGGATCACCTCCCTGGAACCCAAAGCCGCCACCACCTCGATCAGCTCGGGCACGGCCGCGGCCACGTCCCGTAGCCCCCGGGTGAACACCGCCACGTCCGACCCCACCTTGTGGATCTGTACGCGCGCACCGTCCATCTTGTACTCCAGGGCCGCGGTGCCGAGCTGCCCGAGCGCGCCGGCGACGTCGTCGCAGGGCTGGGCCAGGGCCGGGAGGATGGGCCGCCCGGGGGTGAGCTGCTGGGCGCTCAAGCCGGCGTCCCCCTGGGTCAAGGCAACGGTGGCCACCTGCCCCAAGGAGCCGTTGACGAAGTAGGCCCGGCGCACGGCGCGCGACGGCAGCCCCGACGCCCTGGCCACCGCTTCCATCATGACCCCCTCCAGGGCACCGTGGCGCATCTCCCCCATCACGAGACGCTGGAGAAAGTCCCGCTCGATTTCCGACACCCGCGCCATCAGCCCGGCCAGGATCTCGGTCCGCCGACGGCTCGACCCGGGACCGCTAGTCTGACGCATGGTCTCGAAGCACGCGTCGGTCTCGGCCAGGGTCAGCGCAGGACTGTCGGATGCCGAACCCGCCAAGGCGTCCTTCAGCATGGACCAGCCGATACCGATCTTGCCCTGGGGCAACTCACCGCACAGGTAGGCCACCGCGACGGGAATCTCGCGCGGCTCCAGGCGCCGCAAACACTCGGCCAAGTGCCCGATCTTGGCCAGCCGGCCGGCGTCGCGGGTCACCTTCCCGGATATCTCGGCAAGTTCACGCAGTTTCATGGCGACACGGCCGGGCTCTCGTCACAGGCGCAGCGCGTAAAGCGGCACATAAACTTCGTCCGCGGACAAGCCGCCGTGGGTGCCTACGTGGACCCGCGCCTTGGTCAGGGAAGCCGTCACGCGAAAGGCATAGTCGTCCCGGGCCAGCAGAACGTAGTCGCCAACGCGACCCCGCAGCGAGGGATGCGGTCGACCGGGCCCCAGGAGACCGCTCTCCAGAAGCTCCTCTCCCGTGATGCAGACACTCGCCTCGGCCAGGTGCCGGGCCACCACGTCGTGGAAGCGGCCCACCCGCCCGGGACGCACGAAGCAGGAGACCTGCCGGGCATCCCCCGCCGGAAGCAGGGCGAGGCAGTCGAGCAGTCCCGGGACGGCGGCCAGATCGATCCGCCTGGGCGGCGGAGCGTCCACCACGCCGTGGTCCGCGGTGACCAGCAAAAGGGTCCCGGTCCCGGCAAGCCGGCTCGAAAGGCGTCCGAGGGAAGCGTCGATCTCGGCCAGATGAAGCCGCGTCTTCCTTGCATGAACGCCCTGCCGGTGACAGAGCGTGTCGTAAAGCGGCCAGTAGACATAGGCGACACCGCGTCCCCCCTGCCGGGCAAACCCTACGGTCTGCCGCTCCATTCCTGCCAGCGTCCTGTACGCCCCATACCCGTTCCAGCGGGTGCCCGCGTTGGAATAGGCGCTTTGGCCCAGCGCGCCGAAGGACAGGAGCCGCTTGTGCCGGCGCACCGGCGAGATATACGACGGCAACCCGAGGTAGCGCTTGAGATTGAAGTCGTCGCCCGCGAGCGGCGTACCCATGAGTGTCGTCCCGGGCAGCACCGCGCCCACGAGGCCTAGGTCGGGGAGATGCAGGTGCCAGCTCAATACGCCGTGCTCGGCGGGGGTGGCGCCGGTGGAGAGGGTCGTCACCGCCGCGGCCGTGGTGGAGGGGAAGACCGTCGTGATGCGCTCGAATGGATGACGGGAGAAGAAACGCCCGCCGCCGCCCGCAGCCATGAAGCGGCTCAACTGATTGTAGCCTACCCCGTCGAGGAGCAGGTAAACGATGCGCGAGACGCCTTTGAATACCCGAGGATCGACGGCCTTGAGTCTGGGGTGGGGCGAGACGCCCCCCAATGCATGGATAATGGACGAAAGCAGGTTCACGATGGAACCGCCCCGATAGTCGGGGAAGTGGAACCCACCCGCGGTCCGCAGGCGATCGACGATGCCGGCCCCGTCGGTGTCGCTTCGGTTACGGCGCCTCCTCACCATCAGACGATAGAACAGCGACGGCAGCCGGGCAAGCTACGGGACACCCCGCCCGTCGCCCTTACGGCGGGGAAGGGTCGTGAGCACCTTCACGGCTTATGGTCCGAGCCACAGGGTTCACGGCCCGGTCTTGGAGTCCGGGAGACGGGCGCTTACACCGTGCTCGGACAACTCCCCGATCTCGTCCCACCGCAGCTTGAGCACCTCCGAGAGCCGCGCGCCGAGGCGTTCCAACCTCCTCGCGGGAGAGATAGCGCACGACGGGCCTTCTAGGGTCATGACGATGTTAGCGCAGGGGTCGGGAGCGTCCACGGGCAGTTCGCGCCACCGGCGTCCCAGGGCTTGCAATATTCTCTAAATCTGGATTATTATAGATCCAAAACTGGACCACGCCATGTCAACAAGCCCTGCATACCCTGAGACGCGCCACGAAGTCGCCCTAGTCGTGGACCTGTCTGATCGTACCGAGCGCGAACGGCTCAGCCCGGATGCCGTGCATACGTTCTTTAACATCATGGCCTGTTGGAAAATCCGGGACGACGACGCCCGCCGGCTCCTCGGCAGCATCTCCAATGGCACCTATTACGCCATGAAGAAGGGGTCTGTCCGCACCCTCAACGAGGACAGGCTGCGCCGGATTTCCTATCTCGTGGGTATCTTCAAGGCGTTGAACATCCTTTACAGTGAAGGGTTGGCGGATGTCTGGATGCAGCGCCCCAACAGCAACAGGATCTTCGGCGGCATGACGCCGTACGAGTATCTCGCCAAAGGCGGATTGCCGGCATTCGCGACGGTGCGAAGGCTTCTGGATGCACGGCGGGGCGGCCGTTGAAGCTTCCCGCCGTTTCGAGGATACGACAACTCGACACGCACCGGCTGATCCCCGCGAAATACGGTGAAAGCGGAGACAGCGTCCTCATCCGGATCGCGGACAATGACGACCATCTTCGCGGAATCTTCGAGTTGGACCTCGCTACCGATAAACGCCTCGCGGCCGAGGCCGATCGGCTTCCGGGCATCGGCGTCGACGAGCTCGTTGCCGGCATTCCCCACCACCACGTCATCAACGCCGCCTTCTCCCACGCCCATCCACTCGGAAGCCGGTTCAACGGCCCGGACCGAGGCGCATGGTACGCCGCGTTCGACCTAGCCACCTCGCAGGCCGAGGTCGCATGGCATAAATGGATCGAGCTGGTGGAAGTCGACTGGACCGAGGAGAGTGTCACCTACGACGACTATCTCGCGGATTTTGGCGGAGAATTTCACGATGTCCGGGGAGATCCGGCCTTCGACGCTTGTCTGGATCCGCACAGCTACGTCGAGTCACAGTTACTCGCCGAGACCCTCCTCCGGCAGGGGTCGCTCGGGGGAATCTATCCCAGCGTGCGTCGCGAAGGCGGTATCTGTCTCGCGTGCTTCCGACCCGCGCTGGTGGGGAACGTCCGCAAGAGCGTGCGCTACCGTTTTACGTGGAGGGGATCACCGACACCCGCGATCGATGTCGACGAAACCTACGCTTGAGTTGGTGAACCATCACCCTTGACGCCCCGCGAACAAATTTGCGATGACGACGGTTTGTAGGGGCGGGTTCCAAACCCGCCCGCGCCTGCATCGCGCCATCGGTCAATGTAGCCTTCCAAGGCAAAGGAGAACACGCCATGGTCATTCGTGAAGTCGGGGACGGCTCAACCTACGTAAGCACCCAGGAAGAGCACGCCGAGCTGTCGGCGCAGTTCGCCGCCCACTGGGGCAACGACCGGTTCGCGCGGCTCCGGCCCTACGACACCATGGTCTTCGCAACTACGTTCCACGACAGCGGTTACCGCGAGTGGGAAGGGGTGCCCCGGATGGACGTCGAAAAAGGCCGTCCCTACGGGCACCGCGAGCGGATACCGGGCTTCGAGGACACCGAGCTGAAGGCATACCGGCGAAACGCGGACTGGGTCCGCGGCCACGACCTCTACGCCGGGTTGCTCGTCTCCATGCACCGCACCGGCCTGTGGCGCGGCCGCTACGACGTCCTGACCAGCCCCAAGCCGCGAATCCGCGACCTGAGCGAAGGGGTCAAGGTCGTGCTCGGCGCGCTTGAGGACCAGCAGCAACAGGACAAGGCCGTCCTTGCCGCCGAGAACTCCGGTTTCGAGGAGGAGCTGTGGATCAACTACCGCATGCTCCAGCTCTTCGACCTGCTGTCGCTCTATTTCTGTTGCGACGGCTACGACGACGGCGGGTTCAAGGAGGAGCGGCTCGCCCCTGTTCCGGGCGGCTACATGCCCGACGACGCCGTCGAGCTGTGTATCACTCCCAACGCCGACGGTTCCGTGAAGATGGACCCCTACCCCTTCGACGTAGCGCCGCTACGGGTCACGGTACGCACGCGCCGGATGAAACCCGGACGGTACCAGTCCGAACCGGATTGCCGCGCGGCTTACTACAAGACTCCGGCGATCCTTCTTCACTTCGACATCACCGACTGACGACGAGCGTCGCGTCCCCACCGGTGTCAGTGCTTCTTGAGGTACGGCGTCCCGAGCGCGGCCGGCGGAACGGCGCGCCCGAAGAAGCCGGCGAGCAGGACCACCGTGAAGACATAGGGCAGGGTCGGGATCAGCGCGGTCGGCAACCTGAGCGGTACGCCGTCACAGGCACTGCCGAGTAGCGTGAAGAGGATCTCGATGGCCTTCCCGTCCGAACAGGCCATGCGCACGCCTTCGAGCCTCGGTGTGATGGTGTCGAGGAAACCGAAGAGGAGACAGGCCACGAGCGCCGGGCCCGGACGCCACTTTCCGAAGATCATCGCGGCGAGGGCAATGAAGCCCTTGCCGGCCGACATCTCGCGCACGAAGCCCGCGCCGTGGGCGGTCGAGAGATAGGCCCCGGCGATGCCGCACAGGACGCCTGCAATGAGCACGGCCCGGTAGCGCAGCCAGGGGACCGAAACCCCGGCCGTGTCCACCGCCTCCGGCGCTTCGCCCACCGCCCGAAGCCTCAACCCGAAGGTCGTACGATAGAGCAGCCACCAGACCGCGAGGACCGCGACCAGGGCGAGATAAACCAGGACGTTGTGGCCAGAAACGAGTTCGGCATAGAGCGGACCCGCCACCGGCACTTCCGCAAGCGCGTCCACCCCGGGAAGGCGGATGGGGCCGAACCGCTCCGCCGGACCGAGGAGCGGCGTCTGGCCGCCCTGCCGGAAGATCGCGATGCCCACCACCACCGTCAGCCCGGCGGCGAGGATGTTGACGGCGACGCCGGAAATGATCTGTTCGCCGTGCTGCGAGATGCAGGCGAACCCGTGCACGAGGGCGAAGAAGACCGCGACGCCGACCGCCGCGGCGAGTCCGACCCAGGGAGAGCCGGTCAGGCTCGCGGCTGCGGCCGCGGCGAAAGCGCCCGCCAGGAGCTTGCCCTCCAGGCCGATGTCGATGATCCCCGAGCGCTCGGAGACCAGCCCGGCGGCGGCGCAAAGGATCAGCGGCGTGGCCAGCCGGAGGGTGCCGTCGAGGACGCGGAGGGTGTCGACCCACGCCTCAAGCATTGGCCGGCCTCCACCGCGAAGCCAACCGGGCAAGCCAGGGCACCGGCATGTGCGCGAGCGCGCCCGAGAACAGGATGATCAATCCCTGGATCACCAACACCACTTCGCTGGTGACGGACCTGAACTCGAAGTCGAGCTCCGCGCCGCCCTGGTAGAGCGCTCCGAAGAGGAGCGCCGCCATGACGATGCCCACGGGGTGGTTGCGTCCCATCAACGCCACCGCGATCCCGGTGAAGCCGTAGCCCGCCGAGAAGTTGAGGATGAGCCTGTGCTGAACCCCCAGGATCTCGTTCAGCGCCATGCAGCCGGCCAGCGCGCCCGAGATCGCCATGGCCAGCATGGTGATCCGCTGCGCCGGGATCCCCGCGTAGACCGCCGCCGGCTCCGAGTGGCCCATGGTGCGCAGCGCGTAGCCGAACTTGGTGCGCCAGATCAGCAGCCAGACGCCCGCGCAGGCCGCGAGCGCGATGAAGAAGGAAACGTTCAACGGCGAGCGCTCGGCCTCCAGCCCGACCGCGCGCAGGATGTCATGGATGAACGGGAGCCACGCGGCCTCCTCGAAGCTCCTGGTCTGGGGCGAACCCTGTCCCGACATCATCAGCATGCCCGAGAGCAGCCACACCAGGAGCCCCGCGGCGATGAAGTTGAACATGATGGTCGTGATCACGATATGGCTGCCGCGGCGGGCCTGGAGCCAGCCGGGGATGAACGCCCAAGCCGCACCGAACAATGCCGCACAGCCCATGGCCAGCACGACCACCATGACGCCGGGCAGGAGCGGGTCGAGCGCGAGGCAGACCAGGGCGACGCCGAGCCCGCCGAGCGTGGCCTGCCCCTCGCCGCCGATGTTGAACAGCATCGCGTGGAAGGCGACCGCCACTGCCAAGCCGGTGAAGATGAAGTTGGTGGTGTAGTAGAGCGTGTAGCCGAGGGAACCGGGATAGACGAAGGCGCCCTGGGCCATCACGGCCAGAGCCCGCAACGGGTCCTCTCCGATGGCAGCGAACACCAGCGCCACCACCACCAGCGCCAGGACCAGGTTGATCAGGGGGACGACGAAGATTTCCGCCCAGCGCGGCAACGGCATCCTGCTATCGCTCCGCCCGCTCGGCCGCGACGCGGTCCGGCGCGGCCTCGCCGGCCATCATCAGCCCGAGCTGCCCGCGCGTGGCATGCTCCCGGTCCACCGTGCCAACCACGCGCCCCGCGTTCATCACCATGATCCGGTCCGACAGCGCGAGGATCTCGTCCAGGTCGGCGGAGACGAGCAGGATGGCGCAGCCAAGCCGCCGGAGCGCTAGTATCCGGGCGTGGATGAACTCGATGGCGCCGATGTCCACCCCTCGGGTGGGCTGGCCCATGAGCAGGATCTTCGGGCGGACGGTAAACTCGCGGGCGATCACCAGCTTCTGCTGGTTGCCGCCGGAGAAGCCGCCGGCCCGAAGCCGTGTATCCGGCGGCCGGACGTCGAAATCCCGCATCATCGGAAGCGCCCGTGCGTCCATGTCGGCGGGCCATGCCCAGATCCCGCCGCCGAAGTGCTCGGGACGGCCGAGCATGGCGTTCTCGCGCGCCTCGAAGGGCAGCACCAGCCCGCGGCGTTGCCGGTCCTCGGGCACGTGAGCCACGCCCAGCCGGCGCATGCGCGCGCTGTCGGGGCGGCGCCTGCCCTCGATGGTGGTCCCGGCGAGGGTCAGGCGCCCCTCCTGCATCGGAGTCATGCCGGCCAGCACATCAAGGAGCACGGACTGGCCGTTGCCGGAGACCCCGGCCACGCCCAGCACCTCGCCCGCGCGGAGCTCGAACGAAACCGCGTCGAGCCGCGCGGTCCCGGCGCCGTCACGCCAGGTGACGTTCTCGGCGCTCAGCGCCACCGCGCCGGGCTCCCCGTGCTCGCGCTCGGGGTCGAGGACCACCTTGTGACCGACCATGAGCTCGGCGAGTTCCTCCCGGGTCGTCCGTGACGGGATCCGGTGTCCCACCATCCTGCCCTGCCTCATCACCGAGACCGTATCGCAGACGGCCATGACCTCGGCGAGCTTGTGGGTAATGAGCAGGATCGTGACGCCGCTCTCGCGCAGACCCCGCAGGATCTCGAAGAGCCGCTCGGTGTCGCCCGGCGTGAGCACGCTGGTGGGCTCATCGAGGATCAGGATACGCGCCCCGCGGCGGAGGGCCTTCAGGATCTCGACCCGCTGCTGCAATCCCACGGGCAGGTCGCCGACCAAGGCATCCGGATCGACCTCCAACCCGTAGCTCCGCTCGAGCCGCAGCAGTTCCGCCCGCACCTCGGCGGCGCCGCTCTTCAGCAGCGCGTGCTTCTCGGCGCCGAGCATCACGTTCTCCAGCACCGTGAAGGTCGGCACCAGCATGAAGTGCTGGTGGACCATGCCGATGCCGAGGGCGATGGCGTCGGCGGGCGAAGCGATGTGGACGGAGCCCCCCTCGATCTCGATCTCGCCCTCATCCGCCGCGTAGAAGCCGTAGAGGATCGAGACCAGCGTGGACTTCCCGGCGCCGTTCTCGCCGATGATGCCGTGGATGGTCGCCGCCTCGACGTCCAGGTCGACGGCGTCGTTGGCCAGCACCGCGCCGAAGCGCTTGGAGACCCGGAGGAGGCGCACGGCCGTCGCCTTGTTGCCGCTCACGCGAGATATCCTCCAATCGCCGCGAAGAGGCCCCAGCCGGGGCGAATCCCGTCTCCGTCAGAACGGACAGTTGGAGTCGCGTTCGTAGTTGTGCACGCTGATCCTGCCGGCGATGATGGCCGCCTTGGCCCGTTCGACCGCGGCGCGCACATCTCCAGACACCAGGTCGGCGTTGTGCTCGTCCTGCGCCCAGTCGACGCCGCCCTCCGCGAGGCCGAGGGTCACCACTCCGGCGGTGAACTTCCCGGCCATGGCGTCCTTCAGCGTCTGGTAGGCGGCCAAGTCCACGCGCTTCAGCATCGAGGTGAGCACGTGCCCCGGAGCCACTCCGTTCTGGTTCGAGTCGACTCCGATGGCGAGCTTGCCGGCGTCCGCCACCGCCCGGATGACGCCGAGGCCCGTGGCGCCGGCCGCGTGGTAGACGATGTCGGCGCCCCGGTCGATCTGGCCGCGGGCCAGCTCCGCCCCCTTCGCCGGATCGTTCCACGCCGCGGGCGTGGTGCCGGTCATGTTCCGGAGCACTTCGATGCCCGGCTTCGCTTCCTTCGCCCCCTGCACGTAGCCGCAGGCGAACTTCCGGATCAACGGTACGTCCATCCCGCCCACGAAGCCGATCCTGCCGGTCTTCGAGGTGAGAGCGGCGGCGACGCCCACGAGGTAGGAGCCCTCGTGCTCCTTGAAGGCGTACTGCCGGAGATTCGGGCGGTCGAGCCAGAAGACGTCGATGATCGCGAACTGCCTGTCCGGGTGGTCCGCCGCCACCGCGTCGATGGCGTCGGCCTGGGCGAAGCCCACCGCCAGCACCACGGTGGCCCCGCGCCGGACCATCCGGCGCATGGCCTGCTCGCGCTGAGCCTCGTTGGTGACCTGGAACTCCAGCACCTCCACGCCGGTCTCGTCCACGAACTCCCGGACCCCGTTCCAGACGCCCTCGTTGAAGCTCTTGTCGAACTTTCCGCCCTTGTCGAAAACCACCGCCGGCTTGAAATCCGCCGCCCAGGACGCGGAGGCAATCAGGATTGCCGTCGCGGCGGCGAGTAGAATTCTGGTCATGTCGGCCAGAACCTTGGCCGCGACATCGAGGATATGGGCTCGCCGCGGCGCGCGTAATGACCTTCTGGTTCGTAGCCGTTGCGGGGAGGCTCTTTCCATCGGCAGAAGTATATGTTGCGCGGCAGTTGACGATGTCAAGCGGGACTAGGCTTGCTGCAGCCGTTCCGCCTTCACCGTCTCCTTCCGCCGAGGCTCGGGGAAGACGTTCGCCGTACACAAAACGTCCACCAACACAGGTTGGTGGCGGCCCAATCGGAGAGCCTCGGCGAGGGCGTCTTCCAACTCGGCCGGCTCGGTGACCCTCAGCCCGGCGGCGCCGAACAGGCGTGCATACTCGTCGAAGGGCGGATTGCCGATGGCGTCGCCGATGTAGCGTTCGTCGTAGTAGAACTTCTGGTAGGCGCGCTCGGAACCGTAGTTGAAGTTGTTGAGGATGACGCAGGTGGTGGGGATGCCTTCGCGCACGGCGGTCTCCAGCTCGGCGCCGTTGTAGAGGAACGAGCCGTCGCCGCTGATGGTGACTACCGGTCGCTTGGGCGCGGCGAGCTTGGCGCCGAGGCCCACGGGGTAGCCGATGCCGATGGCGGCGAGTCCCTGGGGGGCCAGCAGGCTCCGGGGGCGCTCGAAGGTCTGGTACTCGTAGACATAGCCGGGGCCGACGCCGGCGTCGAGGGTGATGATGGCATCCCTGGGCAGGACCTTGTGCAGGGCGGCGTGGGCACGGCGGGGGTCGATGGGCCGGCCGTTGTAGCCGGCGGCCTTTTTCCGGTGTGCTACTTGCGCTGCCCGCACTCTGGCCGCCTTTCGCAGCCAACCCGGCCGGCTCACTTCCTTCTGCTTCACCGACCGCAGCAACGCCTTGAGCGCGGCCCCCGCCTCGGCCTGAATGCCCACCTCCGCAGGGTACACCCGGCCGATGTTGTTCCGGTCCTGGGCCACGTGGATCAGCTTCGTTCCGGGGGCGAAGAAGTCCGGGCGCCAGAACGTGGTCGTGTGGCCGAGGCCGGTTCCTACCGCCAGCACCAGGTCGGCCTGCTTGAAGAACGCCTGGGCCTCGGGCAAGACCCCGCGGCCGATGGTGCCGAGGTACAGCGGACAGGACTGCGGCGCCACGTCGTCTCTGCCGGTGGAGGACATGACCGGGGCGCCGAGACGTTTCGACAACTCGACGACCTCGCTGCCGGCCTCGGACCAGAGCACCCCGCCACCGGCCAGCAGCACCGGGCGGCGCGCCTTCTCAAGCAGACGGACGGCCGCCGCGACGGACCCGGGCTCGGGCCCCGGCGCGGCGACCTCGCCACGAATCAAACGGGACAGGTCCGGCCGCTCCACGCTCTCGTTCAGCACGTCGCGCGGCAGATCCAGATGCACCGGTCCGGGGACGCCTGTCATGGTGCGCTGGTAGGCTTCCCACGTGAGCGCCGCCGCCAGTTCAGGCTTGCGCACCTGTACCGACCACTTCACCACCGGCCGGAACATGGCCTGCTGGTCGATCTCCTGGCTGGCGTCCCGGAACATGTCCTTCATCATGGGTGCGCCGGTGATCACCAGCACCGGGCTCTGTGCGTGGAAGGCGTTGGCCACCCCGGTCAAGAGGTTGGTGGCGCCGGGACCGTTGGTGGCGATACACACGCCGGGCCTGCCGGCGATGCGGGCAAAGCCGTCGGCCATCAAGGAGGCGGCCTGCTCGTGGCGGGTGGAAAGGAACTGGATGTCGTCCCGGCCGTACATACCGTCGAGTATCTCGAGCATGCACGAACCGACGACGCCGATCACCTTACGGACGCCTAACTGCGCCAGCACTTCGGCCACGGCATGTCCGGCGGTCATTTGCATGATGTTCTTCCTCCAGGCTGTTCGATGCGCACGTTGTTTCGGGAACCGTAAAGGAGGCGAGCCGGCAACACAAGAGCAGGCCGTGCGTCACCCGGCCCGGATTCCCGCTTTCACGGAATGACGGAAGGATACGGGTACAGCAGTTTCGGGAGACGGAAGAACGCCCGGGATCAGCATTGGGACACCACCCGATCGTGGCATCCGTTTGGCGCCTCTGGTAAGATCCGTGCTGTCTCGGATGGGAGGCGGCGCGGTTTCGCGCAGGCGTCCTGGAGAGGAGCAACTCATGGAACCCAGCGGCATCATATTCACGGAGCGCCGGGAGCAACCGGTCAAGCAGTGGCCCTTCCCGGACAAGAAGGTGGGGCAGACCAGGAAGGCCCAGCGTCATCCGCTCACCCGCCGCTACATGTTCATGCGGGAAGACCACGACCGGCGCAACCTGCACGACGGACCGGTGAACCCCGACCGACTGGAGACGGAGGACTGGGCCGGGGTCACCCGCACCATGAAGAAGGTGGCGCTGGACATGGGCGTGGATCTGGTCGGCATTGCGCCCGTCGACGAGTTCGACTACGTGCGCAGCACCAAGCCGCCAGAAGGGCACAAGGTGGCCATCTCCTTCGCCATTCACATGAGCTTCGAGGAAATGAAGCGGCTGGGCCCTCTGGCCCAGACCGAGGTGCACAAGGTCTACTACCTGCTGTCCGACGTTACCGTCCGGCTGGCCCAGTACATCCGCGCCTACGGCTACCACGCGGTGGGCTATGCCAACGAGGGCGACCTGCTGTTCATCCCGGTGGCCTGGAAGGCCGGCCTCGGCGAGCTGGGGCGCCACGGCTCGCTGATCACCAAGAAGTTCGGCCCGAGCGTTCGGCTCGGCGCGGTCACCACCGAGATGCCGCTGATACCGGAGGCGGAGCCCGCGAACTTCGGCTTCGACGACTTCTGCCTGCGCTGCAACGCGTGCACGAACTTCTGCCCCGGTGACTCCATCGTGCCCGAGAAGCAGGAGGTCTTCGGCACTGTCCGCTGGCACGTGGACACCCCCACCTGCCGGCCTTTCTTCGAGCAGTACGAGGGCTGCAAGGTCTGCCTCACGGTCTGCCCCATCAACGCCCAGACTCCGGTCGCGCCCATGTACAAGAACCTCATGAAGGGACTCATGCGGCGCAAGATACCCGTCCGGCAACTCATCGACGAATGGCGAACGGAAGGCATCCAGGAGGCCGAGGAATTCGGCGAGGGCTGGGTGCCGGAATCCGAGGAAGAGAACGGGTCCGGCGACGGACGGTAAGACGGCTCGCCGATCCTTTGGACAGCAACAACGAGGGAGAGTTTGATGTTTTTCGAGTTGCGCCAGTACAAGACTAAACCGGGCCAGCGCGACGCCTGGGTCAAGACCATGGAAGAGAAAATCCTTCCGTTCCACGCTTCCAACGGCGTCGTGATTTCCGGCAGCTTTACCGGCCGGGACGACGACGACACCTACGTCTGGCTACGCCGCTTCGACAGCCAGGAGCAGAAGGAAGCCTTCGCCAAGACCATCGCGGAGAGCGACTACTGGAAGAACGAGGTGGTCCCCGACATCCAGGCCATGCTGGACCGGGAGGCCATGGTGGTGACTGCGCTCGAAGCGACCGCGTTGTCGGTCATAAGCTGAAGCGGGGTTGTGGCGCGGCAGGGGCGGGTTTGAAACCCACCCCTGCATTTCGTCATCGGGTCTCGGAGGTTTGCCGATCAAGCTCTCCGCGGCCTCTCGGTGCGGTGCCCAGGAGATCGGAGAGGCTCCGGACGTTGTCCAGGCCCTCCAGGCCGTCGATGAGCTCGGCGACCTGCCCGCTCCGCTCCGAATCCAGCGCCCTGGCCGCGCAGGTATCGAACTTCTGCCGCAGCTCCGCCGGGGTCAGGGGCTTTTCGGGCCTGCCCCGTGAGTGGTCCACTCGCCGCCGCAACTCACCGCCATCCTTGAGACGGACCGTCACGTCGGCGGGACGGGCGCCGTCCGCGGTTTCCACGAGGCCGGCATCCAGTTCCATGACGATGTTTTCCGCGATGCGCCGCACCGCCGGGTCCGCCGCGGCCTCGTCCGTGAACGTATCCAGCACCAGCGCCCCGTCGGCGAGAGCCCGCACCAGGATGTAGGGCATGCTGAACTTGGACTCGATGCCGTTGGCCGGCAGCGCGTTCATGATCCGGTCGAAGACCTGGGACGTCACACCCACCCGTATGGAATCCACCTGATCCGGCCGAAGGCCCTCCTGACGCAGTTCCAGCACCGCATCCACCGCCGCATGGGTCAGGCCGCCGCAGGGATACGGCTTGACGCTGACGCCGATGCCGGTGAGGTCGAAGCCGCGGCCGAGGGTCTCGAACGGGCTCGCGTCGCATTCGAGCCCGCGGCCGAGACAGTCAAACACCCCCTTGCCCTCCTCCAGAGCCGCGGGACTGGAAGTGAACCCCTGCGCGGCCAGGCGCGCCGCCAACACCCCGTTCTGGGCCGCCAGGCCCGAGTGCAGCGGCTTGGTCATTGTGGCGAAGTTCCACACCATCCCCGACGCCATGGAAGCGGCGATGCCCAGGGCATTGCGCGTGGCGCCGGCGTCCAGACCCGCCAGCCGTGCGCAGCAGGCCGCGGCGCCCACGGTTCCGAAGCTCGATGTCGCGTGCCAATGGCCATGAGTGGAGAGCTGCGGCATGGACCGTGCCAAGCGCGACACCACCTCGAAGCCCGCGACATAGGCGGCGAGGACGTCCCCGCCGCTCGCTCCCGTCGCTTCCCCCATGGTCAACACCGCCGGGATCAGGCCCGCGGTGGGTTGGCCCATGAGATAGCTGTGGTCGAAGTCCAGGGCATGGGCCGAGGTGCCGTTGCACAGCGCCGCCAGCGTGGCGGACGTCCGGAAGCCCTGGCCGATGACCGTGGCTTCGGCGGCCCGGGATTCCTGCCGGGCCAGCGCGCCGCAGATCCGCGCACTCTCCTCGTCCGAGCCCGCCAGCGCGACGCCGACGCAGTCCAGGAATGCGGCCTTGGCGGCATCGACGACTTCCGGCGGCAGCTTGTCGAAATCATTATCGACAACGAATGCCGAGATCTTGTCTGCAAGCCCGTTCATATGTGTTTCCTTTTACACAGGAGCGCCGCCCCAGCGCCCCTGGATTCCGGCCCCGTATCGGGGTACGGGGCATGCTTTCGCCGGAATGACGATACGGGGCGTCCCTGCCATTCCGTATCAAACAGCAGTTTTGACATAGCCTGTTCCGCGGGAATAACGCAGCGGCGGCGGGATTGACAGTGCGGAGCGTGTCACAGCCAGCCGAGGAACCGAAACAGGGCCGGGCGGTCGGCGTACTGGTCGATGGGAAGGCGCTCCAGGAAGAGAATCCCCTTGGCTGTCACCGGGGGCACCTGCGACCGCACCGCATAGGACCCGCCGGCCTCGTTCAGTCGAAAACCGTCGTTCGCGAGGTCGACCAAACCCTCGTCGCCCAACCTCCGCAGGATCGCACGGTCCGCTTCGTCGAAGCGCATTTCGATGTCCCCCGCCCTGAAGGCCCGCACCAAGCCCGCCAGCAGCGCTACGACCTTGGGGTCTTCCGAGGGGTGGCTCGGCACGGCACTCCGACTCCGGTCTCCCTGCTACGCGTTCTGTCCCGGCTCCTGGCTGCCCCGCCTCTGGGTGTGGCCCAGCACCGTGGTGGCCGCGCCGATCATGGAGGTGAGGTCGCTGAGGTTGGCCGGGACGATGAGCGTGTTGCCTTCCTTGGCGAGGCTGCCGAAGCGCTCCAGGTAGTTTTCCGCGACCCGGAGCTGCATGGCCTTGTCCCCGCCTTCGGAGTCGAGGGCCTCGGCCACCTTCTTCAGCCCCTCCGCCGTGGCTCCAGCCACCGCGAGAATGGCCGCGGCCTCGCCTTCGGCCTCGTTGATCTGCCTCTGCTTGGCGGCTTCCGACGCCTTGATGACCTGCTGCTTCTCGCCTTCGGCCTCGTTGATCTTGGCGTCGCGTTCGCCCTCGGACGACAGCACGGTGGCGCGCTTCTCCCGCTCGGCGCGCATCTGCTTCTCCATGGCGGAGAGCACGTCCGACGGCGGGTTGATGTTCTTGATCTCGTACCGGAGCACCTTGACCCCCCAGGGATCGGAGGCCTTGTCGAGCTCTTCGACCACGCTCTGGTTGATGTGGCCCCGCTCCTCGAAAGTCTTGTCCAGCTCGATCTTGCCGATCTCGCTGCGGAGCGTGGTCTGCGCGAGCTGGGAGATGGCGAAGACATAGTTGCCGATGCCGTAGGAGGCCCTCTCCGGGTCCACCACCTGCATGTAGAGCACGCCATCCACTCCCACCTGGACGTTGTCCGAGGTGATGCAGATCTGCTCCTCGATGTCCAGGGCGTGCTCCTTCAAGCTGTGCCGGTACGCGACCCGCTCCAGGAACGGCACCAAGATGTTGAATCCGGGCTTGAGCGTGCGCGAGAACTTGCCGAGGTTCTCGATGACGTAGGCGTTCTGCTGCGGCACCACCACCGCGGTCTTGATCAGGACTACCAGCACCACGAGGGCGATGACGCCCGTCGTGATCAAAAAGCCGAGATTCGCGTCCATCTACTTTCCCTCCTCGGATTCGTTCACGGTTTCGCCCACCAGCCCCTCGATGGACAGGTTGACGCTGTCTCGCCCGATCACCCGCGCACGGGCCCCGGCCGCGATCGGCGACGGGCCCACGTTGACCGCGGTCCATTGCGTCCCTTGCAACTCCACCCGAGTCTGTCCCCCCATAGGGACGTCTTCGCCGACGGAGACGAACCGGCCCGCGACCTTGTACTCGAAACCCGGCAGTCCGCCTCGAACCCTGTCGTAGAGCCTTCCCCGAAACAGCACCATCGATGCCACGGCGAGTATCGCAAACCCCAATAACTGACCCCATACGGGCACTTCCACTCCCGCCAACCCGACGATCCCGACGCAGACCGCGGCGGCCCCCACGAAAATGAGGTAGAACGCGGCGTCGACGGCCGTCAGCTCCACGCCCATCAATATGATCCCGATGCTTATCCAGCCCCACCAAGGCATTGCCCTGCTCCTGAATGCCGGTTTGCTGCCCGGCCTCCTCGCCGCTTGCGCTCGTGACCCGTGATGATGTCCTCCGCCGCTGTTGGATTACCCTGCTGATACGAGTATGCTCGTTTACATGGGCCGGTTCAATCCCGCCAAGGAGGTGCCGTGGTGACCTCACCGGATCGATTCATCGACGAGTTGTGGGATTACGCAAACCAGGTGCCAATGGTGGAGCATCCCTGGTTCAAGGGCATCGTCGATCACCGCTGGAGCCGCGAGCAGATCGTCCTGGGAGAGGTGCAGCACTACCTGCGCGTGCGCACCAACCCCATCTACTTCGGGTACATGGCGGTCAACGCGGTGGCGAACCGGGAGCAGGGGCTGGCGGACGTGGTGCTGGAGAACTTCCTGGAGGAGCTGTCCGGCGACCGCAGCCACGTGGACATCATGTACCAGTTCCTGGAGGAAGCCGGGATACCCCGCGAAGACGCCGACAACGCCGAGCCCACGCCGGGTACCCTGGCGGCCATCGAGATGATCATCGGTTGCTGCCAGCGCAGGTCCGCGCTGGAAGGCGTGGCCATGCTCGTCTTCGTCGAGAGCCAGCACGGCGGCCCGGACGGCGCGGCCGCGCGGGCCTACAAGGAGCTGGTGGGACACTATGGTTTTTCGGAACGGCAGGTGGAAACGTACCGTATCCACGCGGAACAGGACGTGGGGCACGGCTCCCGGCAGATAGACACCCTCCGCCGGGCCGCCGTCGATGACGAAACCCGGGAGAAGATCCGCCGCGCCGTCAAGCTCGGCATCACCGCCTTCTCGCTGGAATGGGACGGCCACGTCCAGGCCATGACCGGCCGGCGGGACTTCTGGCCGGGAGTCCGGCCCTTCGACCCGCGTCAGGCCGAGGCGGGCCTGCCGAAGGTGCGGCAGGCCTGAGCCGCTACGGGCACCCGCCCCACCCCGCCTGGATTCCGGCCCCGTATCGGGGTACGGGGCATGCTTTCGCCGGAATGACGATGCGGGGCGTCCCTGCCATTCCGCACCCAACTGCGGTTCTGACACGGCCGGTTGTGCGGGAATGACAAATGGGTGCGTCGCCCTAGGCCCTCACCCGGCCTTCGGCCACCCTCTCCCAGAGGGAGAGGGGCTATAATCTGGCTCCCTCTCCCTCTGGGAGAGGGTTGGGGTGAGGGTCCTACATCGGCCAGTCGTCCGGCAGCGGCGCGCGCAGCTTCAGGTACTCGGGGTCCTCGCCACAGGTTTCACCGACGCGTTTCAGCGTCGCGACGAGGTCGTCGAGTTCCATCTTAAGAGTGTTGGAGACCATACCCGCGGTCTCTTCGAAGCCGAGGCCTCAATTGCCGTATCAGCCACCCATGCGCTTGAAGATGTACTTCTCGCGTTCGGTCATGCTTTCCTCCAGGCTCCTACACGATACGTTCGAGCGTCAATTTCGTGTCAACCGTCAGGCTCTCGACGCCTTCTCCGGACCGCCGGGGTCGGAGAACCCGACCCGCTGAACCGTCACGAGCTCCGTGGCAGCATCCGGCGACCCGTCCGGCGCGAAGCGCACGGTCATGCGCGCCAGGATCCGCCAGAGGATTTTCCGCCATTCGACGGTAGTGATCAAGAACGTATTCTCCACCACCTCACCGTCCCTGCCGCGGCAAGCGACCACGGCCTCCAGGTCCGTGCTTGCCGACGGCGCGACCCGGACGGCCGCAAGCTCCCGGAGGCCGCTGCGGAACCGCCCGTGCGGGAACCGCACATCGAGCAACCGCATCCCGGAAGCGGTGAGGTTGTCGATGCGCCAGGCCATGCGCCAATCCTCGCCGCACTTGGCGCAGGATATCTGCGTCACCCGGACCCGAGGCTCTTCCGCTTGGGGGTCCGCCGGATGTTCCGCGCCGCTCATGAACGCTCACCGCGGCCGCCGTGGGTGCCTGTCATGGCAACGACGTCCTCAATCCTTCGCACGCTTCGGCCGGTACTCCGCGGCGGCGATGCGGTCGGGGAACTCGATGTCCTCGTTGCGGCAGGCGTCGACGATGAGCTTCGAGCCCCAGTCCTTGCCCGGATGCACGGGGTCCAGGCGGCTGCCCTTGACGCGGTCGATGATGGAGATGTCGGCTGCCGCGTCCACCCGCGTGGCCACGGCCCACAGCACTTCCTCCTCGTCGTACACGTCGATGTCGGCGTCCACGACGACAACGTGCTTGAGCAGCTCCGAGCCGGTGAACGCGGCCATGGCCGCCAGCTTGGCTTCGCCCTCGCAGCGCTTGTCGATGCTGATGTAGCAGTGGAACCGGCCGGCGCCGCTCAGCGGCAGGCACACCGACCGGACCGTCGGCACCACCGCCTGCACCTTGCGGTAGATGCTGCCTTCCTTGGGCACGGCCCCCAGCAGCCGGTGGTCCCGGTGGCCCGCCAGGATGTCCATGCACCAGGCGCCGCGGCGGTGGGTGATGGCGGTGACCTCCACCACCGGCGACTTCCCGGGATCCCCGTACAGGCCGGTGAAGTCCCCGAAAGGGCCTTCCACCTCCCGCTGGTGCGGCAGCACCCGGCCCTCGATGACCATCTCGGCGTCCGCGGGCACCAGCAGCTCGTCGCCGAAGGTCTCCGACGGCACCAGCCGCAGCGGCTCGCCCATGAGCCCGCCGATGCTCTCGTACTCGTCGTCGGCGATGCCGTTGAGGATGCAGTTGCCCAGGTAGTAGGCCGGGTGGTGGCCGACGACGCAGGCCACCGGCAGCGCCTCGCCGCGCTCTTCCGCCCGGACGAAGTAGTCCCAGAGATGGCGGCGCTCGAAGAACATGACGAGGTGGTTCGGGTCGCGCACGTAGCATCGGTGGAACGAGGAGTTGTAGACGCCGGTGTCCGGGTCCCTGGCGCACCAGGTCATGGTCAGGTAGGGACCGAGGTTCGCGACGTGGTGCGTCAGCACGGGCAGGAAATGGAGGTTGGGGTCCATCGTGACCTGCTTCACCGGGGCGGCGGCGGCGTCCACCACCACGGGCCTTTCGCGCCGCGCCTCACGGGACTGGAACTCCAGCATCAGCTCCCGTCCGGACTGCTCGGGCGGCAGGTCCAGAGCCACCGCGCAGGCCGCGCGGGACGCGAAAACGTTCATCAGGAGAGGAAACTCGGAGGGCTCGCCGCTCAGGTTGTCGATGTTGGAAAAGAGCACGAGCGGTTCCCGCTTTTGCTTCTCCAGGTCGGCGATCATCGCGCACACTTCCAGATCGATGTCGTGCTTGTCGGTGACCTCCAGCAGGCGCTCGGGCGCAAGGCGCTTGACCGAATCGATGTAGGTTCTCAGGTCCATCGCCCGAGTGTACGGCCCGCCAACGTGCCCGTCAATGCGCCTGTTTCCGCAAGACGCTTCGCCGGCCGGAACCCGCGGACGTCATGTGCGTTGCAATACTCATTCGAAAGGAACAAGCTTTGGGTTGGGTCGACACGTTCGGCGTATTCCCCGCGGCCTCTGCCCATGACCACGACCACAACAACCCAGGAGTCGGAGATCCGCGTAACCGTGCCGCGATCGCTCCACGGGAAGCGGCTGGATGCGGCCCTGGCGGCGCTCCTGCCCGACTACTCGCGATCCAGGCTCCAGCGATGGGTGCGGGACGGGCATGTCCGGATCGACGGCAGCGTCCCGGAATGCTCGGACAAGGTCGCCGCCGGCGCCCCCATCGAGATCGAGGTGCCGGAGCCCGCCGAGGTTTCCTGGAAGGCGCAGGCGATACCCCTGGACATCGTCCACGAGGACGCCGCGCTGCTGGTGGTCAACAAGCCTCCCGGGATGGTGGTCCATCCCGGTGCGGGCAATCCCGAGGGCACGCTGCTGAACGCGGTGATGCACCACGCCCCTACCCTTGAGGCCGTCCCCAGGGCCGGCATCGTCCACCGGCTGGACAAGGACACGTCGGGCCTCCTGGTGGTGGCCAAGACCGACGCGGTGCGGCTGCGGCTGGTCCGGGAGCTGCAGGCGCGGCGCATCAAGCGGGAGTACCTGGCGCTGGTGCGGGGCGCCGTCCGCGCCGGCGGGTCGGTCACGGCGCCCATCGGACGGCATCCCGTGCACCGCACGCGCATGTCGGTGCAACCGCGGGGCAAGGACGCCACCAGCCACTACGGCGTGAGGGCGGCGTACCGGAACCATACGCTGTTGACGGTCCGGCTGGAATCCGGACGCACCCACCAGATCCGGGTGCACATGGCCCACATCGGACACCCGGTAGTCGGTGATCCGGTGTACGGCGGACGCGGCGCCGCCGCCCGCAAGGGGCAGGACGCGAGGCTCGCGGAGTCGTTGCGCGGTTTCCGGCGCCAGGCGCTGCACGCGGAGCGCCTCGGGCTGCAACACCCGGGCACCGGCGAAACCCTGGAATGGGCCGCGCCCGTGCCGGAGGACATGCGGATGCTGTTGAACGCCCTGGAGACGGACGCCCGGCCCTGACCCGCGACCCAGGTTGTGTCAAAACTGCGGTTGGATAGGGAATGGCAGGGCCGCCCGCATCGTCATTCCGGCGAAAGCCGGAATCCAGGGGTAGGGAGAGGCAAACTGGAGTGATTCGCCGCCCCACCTGGATTCCGGCTTTCGCCGGAATGACGATGCGGGGTGTCGGTCCCATGTCCGTAACCGCGGAGAGTTTTTGCACAGCCTGGACCGCGGGTTCCCCGGTATTCTCGGAGCGGCCCGACGTAGACCCTACTATCTCGTTCGTAGTAGATTCATGCCAGTCCAAACAGGCTGACGGACAGCCCCCAAGAGAAGGAGCACAAAGATGGACCAGGAAGTCAGCGCGTACAACTACGAGACCTTCAACCGCTCGGAAAGCTCCGCCAAGGCCGGGGACTTCGCCGCGCGCCTGAGGGCGGGCGAGGAGGCTCCGGACTTCACCCTTCAGACCATCGAAGGCGAACAGGTCAGCCTTTCGGACTTCAAGGGCGGCAAGCACGTGCTGCTGGAGTTCGGCAGCATCACCTGACCGCCCTTCGTGGGCGAGGTCTCGCCCCTCAACGAGATGTACCGGAACTACCGGGACAAGGGTTTCGAGTTTTTCACCATCTACGTGCGCGAGCCCCATCCGGGAGAGAAGTACGGCCCGCACAAGGACTTTGCGCAGAAACTGGAATTCGCGCGCCAGTGCCGCGACCAGGACGGCATCGAGAACCCCCTGCTGGTGGACGACCTGGAGGGCACCGTGCACCGGCTGTACGGCGTCCTTCCCAACATGGTCTACATCGTCAGCAAGGAAGGCCGCATCGTCTACAAGGCCATGTGGACCGACCACGACGAGATCCGGGTGGTCCTGGACAACCTCGTCATGGCCGATGAGCTGCGGGCCGAGGGGGTGCGCCTGAAACCCTCCCTAACCGAGAAGATCAACTTCATCCCCGCGCAGTACGCCGGCGGCGTCCGCGAGAAGGTCTTCGACCGGGCCGGCCCGAAGGCCTGGGAGGACTACCGCAGCACCTTCGGAGGGTAGGGAACTCCGTGTCGTGACCGATCCGCTGACGGTGGCCGCCGTGTTCGCGGTTTTTCTGGTGGCGGGCGGCGTCAAGGGTTTGGTGGGCTTCGGCCTGCCCGCCGTAAGCCTGGCCTTGTTGACCTTGGCCCTCGACCTGACTACGGCCATGGTCCTGGTGCTGGTTCCCTCCTTCGTCACCAACGCCTGGCAGGCGGCGGCGGGCGGCAACGGCCGCGCCATCGTGCGGCGGATCTGGCCGTTCCTCGCCATGGCCACCGCCACCGTGTGGCTGGGCGCGCTGGTGCTGGTGCGGGTGGACGCGGCATGGCTCTCCGGGCTTCTGGGCCTCGTGCTCGTCACCTACTCGACCCTGAACCTCGGCGGCGTCCGCTTCGCGCTTTCGGCACGGCAGGAGGTCTGGGCCGGTCCTGCGCTCGGCGCCGTCAACGGCGTCCTCACGGGCATGACCGGCACCTTCCTGGTGCCCGGCATCCTGTTCCTTCAGGCCATCGGCCTGTCACGCGACATGCTGGTCCAGGCCCTGGGAATGCTCTTCACCCTGTCCACCGTGGCCCTCGCCCTGGCGCTGTACGGCAACGACCTGCTGCACGTGTCCCTCGGCTCCCTCTCCGCCGCCGCCCTGGTTCCGGCGGCTCTCGGCATGGCATTCGGGCAACGCATCCGCAAACGCCTGTCCGAGGAAAGGTTCCGCCGGATCCTTTTCATCGCCCTGCTGTTGCTGGGCGCGTACATCGTCATCCGCTCGGTGCGCGTGCTGGCGTAGGCGGACGAGCGCCGAGGGTTCCCGTGCTGTGGCTGGTCGACGCGGTGGAGGGGACCCCCGTGCGGTCATCGACGTGTCGAAGCCGGAGTCTCAATCTGGTAGCATGCCGCCATGACCGAGAAGATCCGCACCTACTGCGCCATGAGCAAGTCCCGCTGCGGGGTGGTGGCCACGGTGGAGGACGGGCGCTTCGTCCGCCTGGAGCCGGACGCGGACCATCCCAACCGGGGCATCTGCATCAAGGGACAGGCCGCGCCCGAACTGGTGTACGACCCGGCGCGGCTGCGCTGGCCGCTGCGGCGCACGACTCCCAAGGACGATCCCGATCCGCGCTGGAAAAGAGTGGGCTGGGACGAGGCCATGGCGGAGATCGCGGAACGGCTGGGGGCGTTGCGGGACCGCTATGGCGCGGAGTCGGTGTTCTTCTACCGCGGGGCGTCCGGAGGCAGCGCGTCGGCGGAATACGAGCCCTGGCTGATACGCTTCGCCAGCCTGTTCGGCAGTCCCAACACGGTTTCCACCGGGCACATCTGCAGTTGGCACAAGGACAACGGCTCGCGTTACACGTACGGAACGGGAATCCCCAATCCGGACTTCGAGCAAACCGCCTGCATCCTCTTGTGGGGGCACAACCCCAACGCCTCCTGGCCGACCCAGGCCATCCGGATATCGGCCGCCCGCAAGCGCGGCGCGCGGCTCATCGTCATCGACCCAAGAGACATCCCCCTGGCCCGCAAGGCCGACCTCTGGCTCAAGGTCCGGCCGGGCACCGACGGGTTGCTGGCCCTGAGCTTCCTCAACGTCATGCTCGCCGGGAAGCTGTACGACGAGGAGTTCCTGCACGACTGGACCAATGCCGGACTGCTGGTGCGGGAAGGCTCGGGAAAGATGCTGACCCAGGACGCCGTGATCGACGGCGGGTCGCCGGATCGTTACGGGGTCTGGGATGGGCCGGCAAACGAACTTGCATTCCACGACCCGGCGATTCCAGCCCCTGTTTCGGATCCGGCCCTGGAAGGCTCGTTCGAGGTACGGCTTGCGGACGGCGCGACCGAGCGTGTCACGCCGGTCTTGGAACTTCTGAAGCGGCACCTGGGCCGATTCGCCCCCGAGGCCACGGCCGACGCCACCGGAATCGACCCGGACCTGGCGCGGCGCGCGGTGCGCATGTTCTGCACCACGCAGCCGGCCTGCTACTACAGCTACAACGGGCTGGAGCAGCATGCCAACGCCATGCAGACCAACCGCGCGGTGTGCCTGTTCTACAGCCTCACTGGAAACCTCGACCGGCCCGGCGGCAACGTCCGGTTCGCCAAGACTCCGGTGAACGGTATGGACGGGCGCGGGCTGCTCGCGCCGGAGCAGCAGGCGAAGCGGCTGGGGCTGAACGCCCGGCCCCTGGGGCCCGTGGCCACCGGGCGGGTGCAGGCGTACGAGGTCTACCGCGCGGTGCTCGAAGGCGAACCCTACCCTGTCAAGGGCTTCCTCAGCTTCGGCGGCGACATCATCATGGCCAACGGCGATACGCTCCGCGGACGGCGCGCCCTCCAGCAACTGGACCTCTACGTGCAGACCGACTTCTACGAAACCCCGGC
This sequence comes from uncultured Binatia bacterium (SeqCode), assembly GCA_965204505.1. GTDB lineage: Bacteria > Desulfobacterota > Binatia > UBA9968 > JAJDTQ01 > JAJDTQ01. Next base: position 1,798,319 of record CBDBFB010000002.1, on the reverse strand, counting down.
CGGGCGCTACGCCGACTTCCTCCTGCCCGCGGCCACCTCGTGGGAGGACTGGCACGTGAAAGGCTCCTTCGATCAGGGGGCGGCCACCAGCACGTGGCTGCAATACCGGGCGCCGGTGGTGGAGCCGCAGTTCGAGTCCCGCTCCGACGCCGACATCCTCTTCGACCTGGCGGGGAGGATGGGCTTCGACGAGCAGTTCTGGCACGGCGACCGGGAGGCGGCGCTGGACTACATGCTGGAGCCCGCCGGGATCACCGTGGCGCAGTTGAAGCACCATCCGGGCGGACTGTCCCTGCCCCGGGAAACGCGCTACCGGAAGTACCTGGAGAAGGGCTTCGACACGCGCTCGGGGCTGGTGGAGATCTACTCCGTGCCGTTCGGCGAGCACGGGTACGCGCCGCTGCCGGAGTTCAGCTCGAGCGAAGCGGGTTTCGGCGCCGACGTCGTTCGGCGCTATCCCTTCACCCTTACCACGGCCAAGGCCATCAACTTCTGCCACGGGCAGCACCGGTCGCTGCCCTCACTCCGCGCCAAGACCCCGGAGCCCCTCGTCGAGCTCAATCCCGAGGACGCGGACGATCTCGGCATCCTGCCGCGGGCGCCGGTGCACCTGGAGACCAGGGTCAACGCGGTCACCATGAAGGCGCATCTAAACCCGGAGCTTCCCCGCAAGGTGGTCCGGGTCATGCACGGCTGGTGGCAGGGCTGCCCCGACCTTGGGCTGCCGGGCTACGATCCCTTCGGCCGCGACGGCGCCAACATCAACCTGGTCATCGACAACGACGTCATCGATCCCATCACGGGCTCGGTGCCCCACCGTTCCTACCCGTGCCGCGTCATGGCTGCCGCGACAGTCGCACCGGCAGACTGAATTCCGCCCGGGCGTAAATGAACGCTCGGGTCCGGAATCCGCGACTGCTACGATATTGATGAGAACACCTGAACGGAAGGAGTGTGTCGCTATGTCCAAGGGGAGCCTGAAGGTTGCCGTCGCACTGGCAGGATTGTTCGCGTTCGGCCTGCTCGGACCCGCGCTGTTCCCGGATACGTGGCAAGTCCACGGCCAGGACGCAATGAAGGGCCGGCCCTCGGTGAAATACGTTGTCTCGGTGGACTATCCCGTGGACGGCAAGGGCAGGTATATCGCCTGGGTGAGAAGCGTCGCCAAAGACCTCAAGGCCCCGGCCGAAGTCAGGCGTATCACCTCCTACGACGACTACTTCGGCGAATCTCCGCAACGGGTCGTCGAGTTCGAGTTCGACAGCATCGAGGACGCGGGAAAGTACTTCGCGAACGAGAAGGTCCGCGCCGTCTTCGAGAAAGTGCCGGACTACGGCCTCCACGCAAAAGTGCAGATGTTGTTGCTGCGCAGCGATTACACGCCCAAGTAGAGGCCCGAAACGCCCGGCGCGGGTCAGAACGGCAGGTTGTGCTTCCGGGCGCTGTTGCAGGTTTTGCAACTGGGGACGACGTTACCCCTGGTGCTCTTGCCGCCGCGGATGACCGGCACGAGGTGGTCCATGGTCAGCTCGCGGGCCGGAAACCGCCCGCCGCAGTGGGCGCACACCCCCTTGCTCGTCCGGTTCTTCCACCACTGGCTGTTGCGCAGCTCGCGGGCCTTGAGGCGTTCGCGGCGGACCTCCTCCTCGGTGACCGTAACGAGGAAGGAGTCGGGGTCGGAGTGCCGTGCCATCTCACAGCACCTTGTTCTTGAGGGTTCGGAAGTAAACCGCAAAACCCACGGCGACGCCGAGGTACAGAACGCTTCGCACCAGGGCCCAGCCCTGGTCGGCGCCGAGATAGTTCGTCAGCTCCCACCCGCTGAAGAAGACGAAGAAGGCGATGGACGTGCCGATGAGGATCTTGTGGGCGGTCATCAATCTCATGGTTCGAGCTCCCGCTGGAAGGCTAACGTCATTCAGCTATTTCTAGTAGATTTCCGGTAGTTCCAACAAACGCCAAGGAGAGACCCTGTCCATGGAAGTGATTCATACCGACAAGGCGCCGAACGCCATCGGCCCCTATGAGCAGGCCATCAAGGCCAACGGCTTCGTGTACACCGCGGGACAGATCGGCCTGGAACCGGCAACCGGCGAGCTCGTCGCCGGCGGCATCGAGGAGCAGGCGCGCCGGGTTCTCGACAACGTCACCGCGGTTCTGGAAGCGGCGGGCAGCTCGTGGGGCCGGGTCGTCAAGACGACCATCTATCTGAACGACATGGCCGATTTCGGCGCTGTCAACGCCATCTACGAGGGTTACCTGGAATCCGCCAAGCCCGCCCGCACCACGGTGGCGGTTGCGGGCCTGCCCAAAGGGGCGCTGGTGGAAGTGGACGTGGTGGCGCTGGGCTGACGGAGCCCCCTCACCCCGACCCTCTCCCGGTGGGAGAGGGGGTTTTGGGGGTGCCGTCCGAGTTCAGGTAGTCCTGCCAGACGTGGGCAGCCTCGAAACCGAGAGTCTCCGCAGCCTTGGTGACGTCGAGACCGCCCCAGTGTCCTGAATAACCCTCCTTGATCCTGGTACCGGGGATGTATCTTCGCACCAACTCCCCGGTGGGTTCGAGATAACGGCTGGTGGCGGCGGCGATGTTGAAGACCTCGTGCCCCGACAGGGGCGCTTCGACGGCCAGACGGCAGGCGAACGCGGCGTCGCGCGCGTCGACGTAGCTCCAGAACGTGCCCATCCTGCGTCCGGGGTCGGTCCAGCGTGCCGGCAGGGTCTCGAAGGCCGGGTCGAAGTTCACGCCGCTGAACCGGAGGCTCACCACCGTGACGTCGCTGTACCGCGTGACCGAGTCGGCCAGTTGCTCGCCGAACACTTTGGAGAGGGCGTAGGGGTCCTGGGGCCGGCACGGGTAGGCCTCGTCCAGGGGCAGGTAGTCGGGTTCCCAGATGTCAGGGGCGTAGAGGAAGCCGTAGGCGGCGATGCTCGAAGCGCACACCACGCGCGGGACGCCCAGGTCCACGGCGGCCTTGAGCACATTGTAGGTGGCGGTGACGTTGTTGCCGAAGGTCTCGCAGTCCGGCGCCAGGTTGGGGGCTTGGTAGGCGCCGAGGTGGATCACCGCGCCGGCGCCCTTGAAGGCCTCGTAGAGATCGCCCGCGCGGCGCAGGTCACAGAGCCAGGAGTCGCACAGTTTTTTCGGCGGCGGCACGATGTCCAGGCTGAGAACCTCGTAACCGTGCTCCAGGAGGTGGCTAATGGTGTGTTGTCCCAGACGGCCGCTGCCGCCGGTGACTACGACTTTGGGCATCTCCGGCCTGTTCGAGAAAATGGCGTGGTATCGACTGCCATTCCGAGCGTTGCGGGACTAACGTGGTTTCCCACCTACCACCTTTTGGGGAGCATCCCGATTCCGAGTCCGAGAAGCTGTTCAACGCCAGGGACCACTTAGGTACCGAAGAGGGAGTTCAGCGAATGAATCGTCATGCAGTTGGAAGCACGAAACAGCGTAAGTATAAGGAGGCCAAGATGTTGAGGAATTTCACCGGCAGTACCGGAGTGCGGGCGGTTATCGCTGTCCTCATGTTGCTCTTTGTGGTTGCTTGTGCCGGCAGCGATAGCGGCATCAAGCGGGACCGCGACGCAGCCCAGGCTGAGCGCGACAGAATCGCCGCCGAGCTTGCGGAAGAGAAGAGGAAGGCCGCAGAGGCGGCTGCCGCGGCTGCTGAACAGGCAAGGAAGGACGCCGAGGCTGCTGCCGCCGCAGCTGCTGAACAGGTAAGGATGGACATGCAGGCGGCGTACGAGCGGGCAAAGGCGGCCATCGCCGCCGCTGAGACGGCGGAAGCTGCTCAGGCGGCCTACGACGACGAGAAGGCGAACGTTAGCGCCGCACAGGGCGAGATGTTGCAGATGGCGGTAGACGAGCGCACGGCAGCGCTGGCGACGGCGGACCGTGCAGCCGAGCAGCGAGAGGCGCTGATGGCCGCCGCCGGCATGATCGACACGTCCGACCTGTCGACCCAGGCTTTGGTTGACGCTGCCCAGGCCGGCATCAGGGCTCTTCGGCAGGCGCTGGAGGACGCGGCCGACGTAAGCGATGCCGACAAGGCCATGTACGAGACGCAGTTGGCCGAGGCCACGACCGACGTGGACATGGCGCAGGGCGGGATCAATACTGCAATGCGCCGGATGGAACAGAAGATGGCGCTGTCGAGTGCTTCCGACGCTTTGCAGACTGCCCTCGCGGCGCTTTCCGGCTCGACTCCCACGGAGGCGCAGCTCGCCGCTGCCAGGAACGCCCTCACCGACCTGAACAACGCGATTACGGGCGGCGAGGACCTGACCGAGGATGAAAAGGCTAAGTATGTGCACGAGGCGGCCAATGCGGCGGCGCCGATCAGCATGGCGCAAACGGCCTTCGATAACGCGGAGGGCGAGGCCAAGAAGACCGCGGATGCGGACACGGCGGCAACGGCCGCGAAGCTGTATGCCGGGATCGCTGCTCCGACTGCCACTGACGCGACGCCGGACACCAGTATCCGGTTCGCCGCCTACAACAGCGACGACGACGCGATCCTCGTGCAGAACGGTGTTGCCACCGCTGACGCGCAGGAACTGTCGGAAGACAAGAAGGCGACGGTCGACGATAACCACGGCTGGGAAGGCAAGAAGTACACGGCCTCCGGGACTAGCGTTGCTGGCACCTACGAGGCGGTCGTCTACTCGAATGTCGGCGAGCCGACGATGGGGCCCAAGTTCAATTCCGGGACCGGTACCGGCAATGTTGGGTTTGCACTTGATGCCACCTCGGGTGAAACACCGGGCCTTGAGACCATCACAGGCTATGCGCCTCGCGTTGACAGCCCGAGTTTCGACCAGAGTGCCGGGACGAAAGAGTTCAAGTTGCCGACCAATGCGGTCAGGGTGATGCTTTCCGGCACCTACCACGGCGTGTCCGGCACCTACTACTGCACGCCTGCGGCCGACAGCACATGCGCATCTCGAAAGGCTGCTAGGGGCTATGAACTTGGCAACACGTTGGACGACACCAATGCGTTCACGGCAGGCGGCTGGACCTTCAAGCCGACCAACCCTGACGCTAGGGTCACAGAGATGTCGGACGCCAACTACGTCTCCTATGGCTGGTGGCTCCACACGGCCGAGAACGGCAAGCTGACCGCGAGCGCGTTCGTGGATCAGAAGGGCACGGGCGCCGACGTCGCCGCCGCCAGCGGCATCACGGTGTTGCAAGGAACCGCCACGTACACGGGCGGAGCCGCCGGCAAGTACGCCCTCAGTAGCTCCACGGGCGGCACGAACGACGCCGGCCACTTCACCGCGAGGGCGACCCTCAAAGCCGATTTCTCCAAGAATGTTTCGGCTACCGGCATCACGGGCACCATCGACCAGTTCAAGGTCGGCGATGACGGTGAGGCACGGGATTGGGAAGTCGAGTTGATGGGGTCCGCTATTAGTGACACCGGGCTTATCAGGGCGTTGAACGCTGATGGCACCACGGAGCCCGTTGCAAACGATATGGGTGCCAAGACCAAGTGGACCATCGGCGGAACGGCCGCTGACGCCGGTGGCAGTTGGACCGGTGCTCTCTGGGCCAATGACGAGGGTGGTGTTCCGCAGGTCGCGACCGGCACGTTCCACTCCGTGTACGGCACGGATGGACAGATGGTGGGCGGCTTCGGCGCAACCGAGTAGTAAACGATCTGGGACAGGCTCTCACCCATGAGAGCCTGTCGCCGGTCCCCGGAGTTGCGTAGCGAGGGTGGCGCATGAAAGCGCCACCCTCTTTTTCTTTCTTCCGTGCCCCTTCGGGGTCCGCGCCATGTTCCCTGTCTCCTTCTCCCGTGTCCTCGCGCTTGCAGCCTGCGTCACGGTTGCGGCCTCCTGCGGAGCGGCGGTCACCGCGCCCTCCGCGCCGCCGACCGGCGGTCTGACCGAAGCCAAGGCCCTGGTCAGGCGGGCAAGCCGGAGGAGGCGCTAACCATATTGCGGCCCCTGGCGCGAGGCCCACCGTCGATGCCGACGTGCTGTTTCACATCCGGGGTAGCGGCGATCAGGGTGTCCCGGAAGCGGGGCCTGTCGGACGATGCGCGCGACGCGCTGCTGGACGAGGCGATCACGGCGTTGCGCACCCTGCGGATCGGGCGTCCAGACCTTGTCCGGGTCCGCCTGGAGCTCGCCCGCCTGTTCTTCCTCCAGGGCGAGGACAGGTTGGCAAGGCGTCACTTCGAGCAGGTTCTTGCGGGCAAGCCGCCGGCCGGGGTGGCGCTCAACGTCAACCGTTTCTTGGCCCAGATCCGCGCCCGCAAGCGCTGGAGCGTGCGCGTGGGCGCGGCGCTGGTCCCCGACAGCAACCTTTCCACCCGGTCGGACGAGAATACGGTTCTGATCGACATCCAGTTCGGGCGCTTCCCTTCACTTATAAGGGGGACAGCGGAGGTTCGACTCGATCTTGTCGAAGCGGCCAGCAACTCGTGCGTACTCCCGGGCTTCGCGGAATAGGCGCCGATCGCATCCGCGGCGGAGGAGGCCCAGAACAAGAGGACTGCGAGGGTCACAGCCGCGATGAACTGGATGAGGCAGCGGTTCAAGCGGCGTGCAATTATTGGAGGAAAGAGAAAGGGCGGCGACCGAAGCCGCCGCCCTCAACTGCGCAGGAAGGATGACTAGACTCTACTGCTTCTTCACGCCGAAGGCGCCGACCATCCTGCCGTCCTGACCGTAGGTCGAGTGGAACGTGCCGGTCCCGACCTTCGGAACGCCGCCGTCGTCGTTGTCGTAGAGCGTTCCGCTCCACTGGCCATCGCTGGCGGCGGCCGTACCGTCGATGGTCCAGACCGTCTCGTTTCCGGCGGCGGTGTCGGTCCCGTCGCTGCTGATTGGCCCGGCATCACCGATGGTGGATTTCTTCAACTCGACGGACCAGTTTTTGGACGCGCCGTCCCCATCCACGAAGTTATCGATGGTGCCCGTGACCATGTCGGCATCGAAGTCGGCTTCAAGCGTGGCCCTGGCGGTGAAGTGGCCGGCGTCGTTCGTGCCGCCCGTGGAACTGCTGAGCGCGTACTTGCCCGCAGCGCCGCCCATGTAGGTCGCCGTGCCACGAAGCGCCGTGATGCCGCTGGCGGCCGGGACGGTGCCCCTAGCCGTCGCGAAAGCGCTCGCGGTATAGGTCTTGCCGTCCTCGGACTTATGGAGCCACCAGCCGTAGGAAGCGTAGGTGGTGTCATCCACGCTCATGACCTTGGCCGTCGCGGTGCCGGGCTTGAACGTCCATGTCCCACCGGTGAGAGTGAAGCCGCTTGCGGCTATCGTGGACGTGCACGTAGTGGTAGTAGAGGTGGGCGTGCAATAGTAAGTGCCGGACACCCCGTGATAGCTACCGGAAAGCATGACCCTGACCGTATTGGCCGGCAGCTTGAACAGCTTCCCCCCCGCGGACTGGTCGAAATTCGAGCTGGCAACTCTCCCCGCGACGGCTGCGTCACTCGTGTCGATGGCCAATTCGCCCGTCGTGCCGTCGAGGGTGTACTCCTCGTTGAACGGGTCGCCTTCCGTCGCGTCCCCGACATTCGAGTAGACCATCGCCTCGTACGTGCCAGCGTCGCCGGTGGGCTCGGCCGTGTGCCGCTTGCCTTCCCAGCCGTCGTTGGCGGCGACCGTCGTCTTCTTGTCTTCCGCCAGAGGGACAGCCGTGGCGGTGCCGATCGTCACGCTGATGACGCCGGCGTCGTCACTTGCGCCGGTTCGGACGTTGTCGTTGTCGCCAAGGCCGTGCTCGAGGCCCTTATACAGCTTCAAGGCCGTTGCCGCCATGGCCGCATTCGCGGCCTCGTCGGCCTCGTCCCCGGCGTCGTCGAAGGCCATTTGCGCCGTGCTGATCGGCGCCGCCGCATTGTCCGCCTCTCTCTGATACGGAGCCTTTTCATCGTCAGTCAGGTCCGCGCCGTCCGCAATCGCGGTCTTCAGGGCGGTGAGGGCGTTATTGGCGGCGTCGAGCTGCGCCTGCGTGGGAGTCGAGCCGGAAAGCGCCGTGAGGGCAGCCTGCAAAGTGCCAGAAGCACTCGACAGCGCCGTCATCTGGTTCGTCCGGCGCGTTTTAGTGTTGATCCCGCCCTGCGCACCGTCTACCTTGGCCACAGCGTCATCCAGCATCGTCTGGTACATCGACGTGTCGTCGACATCGACCGCATTGTCGATCGCCTGCCGAAGCGCCACGATGCCGGCCTTGGCGGCGTCAACCAAAGCCTGGGTCGACAGGTCGGACGTGTCGATCATGCCAGCGGCGCTCATCAGCGCCCTTCTCTGCTCGGCCGCACGGGCCATCGCCGTCAGCGCTGTCGCGCGGGCGTCGACCGCAGCCTGCAACATATCGCCCTGTGTGGCGGTAACCTGGTCTTTCACCTCGTCGTAGGCCGCCTGAGCAGCCTCCGGCGTCTCGGCGGCGGCGATGGCCACCATTGCCTGATCGTACGCCGCCTGAGCAGCCGCGGCGGCAGCTGCTTCCGCGTCCTTCCTTGCCTGTTCAGCAGCCGCGGCGGCAGCCGCCTCCGCGTCCTTCCTTGCCTGTTCAGCAGCCGCGGCGGCCGCTTCCGCGTCCTTCCTTGCCTGTTCCTCTGCGGCCTTCCTCGCCTCTTCCGCAGCCTCGGCCGCGGCGCGGGCTTCGTCGCGCTGCCGCTTGATGCCGCTGTCGCTGCCGGCGCAAGCAACCACAAAGAGCAACATGAGGACAGCGATAACCGCCCGCACTCCGGTACTGCCGGTGAAATTCCTCAACATCTTGGCCTCCTTATACTTACGCTGTTTCGTGCTTCCAACTGCATGACGATTCATTCGCTGAACTCCCTCTTCGGTACCTAAGTGGTCCCTGGCGTTGAACAGCTTCTCGGACTCGGAATCGGGATGCTCCCCAAAAGGTGGTAGGTGGGAAACCACGTTAGTCCCGCAACCCTCGGAATGGCAGCCGATACCACGCCATGGTATCGATAACCTGCGCATCCACGACCTGCGGCATTCCTTTGCCAGCGGCGGCCTGCTGGTCGGCGAGGGCCTGCCCATGATCGGGAACCTGAATACCTTGTTGTAGAAGACGGGCGGGGTCAGAGAAGTTTGACGAGGGCGACGATCAGGCCGCCCTGGGCGGTCAGCGCGCCGAACAGTTCACCGCCACTGGGCGACAGGGCCATGAACCGGTCCGTTCACGCCTTGTCCTCCGTCGTGAAAGCCCGTATGTGGGCTTCATGGACAGTCATGGACCTCGCAAACACGCGCCCTCCGGAGGGCTCGACAGATGGTAGCCTCCATCGGCGTGGTGTCCTCGCCGTCGCAGGGCGTGAGCTACTATCGGTGCTCGAAAGTCCCGTGGTCGAGGCCCTTACCATGCCGGCCAAAGCCTTGCGCTCTCCGCAAGCTGGCGCGACACTCGTGCTCCTCGTGCCGTTGCCCTATCCAATAAATCGATCTATTTTGGAGAGGCGTGTCCAGTGTCACCAGGGAGGCAATGGGGGAAATGGGAAAACGAGATATCGGAATCGGGTCAAGGGCAGGTCGCACGTTCATGTTGCTCTGCGTGTCTGCCGTGTTTTCCATGGCGATGTATGGTTGTGGGGGAGGCTCATCTCCAGGGACGCCGGGTCCGCCGGATACGAGTGAGGCCGATTTGGCCGCCGCGAAGACGGCCGCAACGGAAGCAGCGACGGCGGCCGGCACGGCAGCCGACGCCGCGGAAAGAGCGGTCATGGACGAGGAAGCGAACAGGGCTGCCGATGAGGTCTCCTACGCGGCCGCGAGGGATGCGGCCTCGCGTGCCAGGAGAGCTTCCGATGCGGCTACGGCGGCGAGCACCGCGGCCCAGGCGGCGACGACGGTGGCCGCGGCACAGGAGCAGCGGGACATCGCGCGGATGAAGAAATTGGAAGCCGAGGCGGAGCGAGACGATGCCGTGAAGTATGCAGGCATGGTGGCGGCGGCACAGAGATTGCTGGATGACGCCGCCGCGGAAGCGAGAGCCTTGGCCGCCGCCAAGGACGCGGCCATGACGGCGGCTGTTGCGGCGCGGACGGCGGCCGACGACGCGCGTGTGGCGGCGGACAAGGTCGCCGAACTCCTGGGCGCCGGTTCCGTTACGGCGATGGCGGCCGGTGATGCCGCCGATGCCGCGGAAGCGGCGGCGACAGCGGCCGAGGAGGCGGCCACGAGGGCGCGGGACGACGACATGTCCGCCGACGCGATCGTCGAGCAGGGGACCGCGGAGGAGAAGAAGACGGAAGCGGAAATGAAGCTCGCGGACGCGCGGGACTTGCAGCGCCAGGCGCAGGCCGCGCACGATGCGGCTGCCAGGCAGCAGGAGGAGAGGGATCTCGCCGCCGCGCGGGACGCCGCGAAGATGTACAAGGAAGAGGCGCAAGGCCACTACGAGTCTGCGATGGGCAAGGCCGCCATGGCGAGGGAGCGGGCGACCGCCGCGCGGACGGCCGCGAACAAGGCCATGCGCGCCCGCACGGACTACGTGAACGCCGACAAGTACGCGGACATGGCGGAGATGGCCGCGGACGAGGCGGAAGCCGCGCGCGATGCGGCGAAGACGGCCGCTGAAGCCGCCGCTGCCGCCTATATGGCCGCGATGGCGGCGATGACATCTGATGAGGCGGAGGCCGAGCGCGACAAGGCGATGGCGGCGAACGAGGACGCCACCGCGAACCACACCGGCGAGATGGGCGCGGGGCCGAAGTACATGGCGGCCAAGGCCGCGGCGGCGAACGCCGAGACCTACGCCGGCATGCACGTTCTCGGGTTGTTCGCGGCCGCGAACGCCCAGGACGTGACCGCGGCCGAGGCGAAGGCGGCCGAGGTCAAGTCCATCGGTGCGGCCATGGCGGTCGCCGCCGCCGCGGAGCACGGCGACCAGGTCGGCGCGGGCAACACCTTTGCCGCCGCGTGGCCCGCGGACACGCCGGACGACCCGAACCAGGATGGCGACCAGTCAGCGGAAGGAATGCTGCGGATCACTTCCATGATCGGGGACGGCGCGGAGATCGTGTCCGACACGGTGGGCACGGACGCCAACGGCGACGGAGACTTCGAGGACATCGGCGACACGGCGCCCAACGCCAGGAAGATCGACGGCATCGGGGACTTCGTGCACGGGTTCGACATCTCGAGTGGAGGAACGCGCGTGCTGGCCTTCACCGACCGGATGCAGGCCACCGCGGCGGTAACCGCGGTGACGGGTATCACCCTGGACAACGTCCTGGCGGACGCGGCGAAGATCGACAAGCTCGGCACGAAGTCGGGCGACATGTACAACGGCGTGGAGTACGACGATGACGGCGACGCCAACACGCCCGCGGTTATGGGAACCCTTGCGTGTCCCTCGGGCGTCCAGTGCTCGCTTACAACGAGTGGAGGCACCGTCTCCGCCATTGAGGGCTACCGGTTCACCGGGAGCAGGGCCGCCGTGGAGGGCAAGGACGCCGATCCCAAGGACGACTATTTGCTGTTCGGCATCTGGCTTGACGAGGCGACGGGCTCCGGTGCGGACACCTTCGGGGCGTTCGCGGCAGGCGGCACGGACCATGCGTTCATGGCGGGGAACGTGGCCGCTCTCGAGGGCACGGCGACGTATGAGGGGAAGGCGGTCGGCGCCCATCACAAGACGGGCATGGGCACCAACTGGTTTGATGCCGATGCGATGCTGACGGCGAAGTTCGGCGACGACACCGCCGCGGGGACCATCGAGGGGATGATCGACAATATCAGGGTGAACGGGGGCGAGGCCATGGATGATCCCATTCACTTGGTGAAGACCACGATTGCGAGCGGCGCGAACACCTTTGACGGCAATGCCGTGATGGGCATGCAGTCGGCGGCGGGTCAGGCGACACACGATTTTAACGGCACCTGGAGCGGCGGCTTCTTCGGCGACGGCGAGGAAGCCACCGAGCACCCGATGTCGGTGGCGGGCACGTTCGGCGTGACCCGCGAGACGGGAACCGGCGACGACACGGTGGTCGAGAGCTACGTAGGCGCGTTCGGCGGGCACAGGGAGTAGGCAACGGCAAATGAGAATCACTCCTTTCCTCTGCACGCTGGCAGTCGTGGTTTCCCTGTTCCTGGGTTCTCCGGGGTGGAGCGCCGAGGCGACGGCGCCGGCAACGGCCGGCCTGTCCGACGAAGAACGCGTCGGCCGGGCGCAGGCTCTGGTCAGAGCCGGCCGGTTCAGGGAGGCGCTGGTGCTGTTGCAGCCTCTCGTGCAGCGCCGTCCCGTCAAGAACGAGGTGCTCTTTCTCACCGGTCTCGCTTCGCTCGGCGCGGCGCGGCAGCCGGGTCTTGCCGCGAATGTTCGGGAGACCATGCTGGACGGGGCCATCGCCACCTTCCGCCACATGCTCATCGAGCAGCCCGGTCTGGTCCGCGTGCGCCTGGAGCTGGCGCGGGCGTTTTTCTACAAGGGGGAGGACGGCCTGTCCCAGGAACAGTTCGAGCGTGTGCTGGCCGGCAATCCGCCCGAGCCGGTGATCGCCAACGTGCGGCGGTTCCTCTCGCAGATCCGAGCGCGGCGGCGCTGGAACATGCACCTGGGTTTCGCGCTGGCGCCGGACACCAATATCGGCGGCACCTCCAACGAGAGGATCATCTACATCTTGGGGCTCCCGTTCCGGCGTGATGCCGAGTCGCTGACGACGTCGGGAGTGGGTCTGTCGGTGTGGGGCGGAGGGGAGTACCAGCACCCGTTGGGCGACCGGGTCCGGCTGCGGCTTGGCGTGGATGCATCGCGACGGGAGTACTCGGGTGGAGAGTTCGACAGCATGGTGCTGGCCTGGCACGCGGGTCCTCGGGTGTTCGTGAGCCGGACCACGGAGTTCAGCATTCTGGGCGACTGGCGTCATCAGTGGAACGCCAACGACCCCAACTATTTCGACCTGGGAGGGCGGTTGACCGTCCGGCACCGGTTCACGCGGGGGCTCACGGTCAACGGCAACGCTTCCTGGCGCGACCGCCGGTACCGGACGCGCAACTTCCTGGACGGACCCGTACGGAACTTCTCCCTGAACGGCGGCTGGGTGCTCACGCCGACCATACGGCTGGAGGGCGGCGTCGGTTACGGCCGCGACCGGCCCGGGCGCCTGATATACCGCAACAAGAGCCTCTGGTTCCAGGCGGGTGTGTCCGTGGCCCTGCCCAAGGGGTTTACGGTGGGCGGCGGCGGCGGCGTCCGCTGGACGGACTACGAGGCCCCTTGGGTCTTCAGCACTCCAGAGAACGAGGACCGCGAGGACCGGACCTACAACCTGCGCGCCTCGGTCCACAACCGTGCCCTCACCTTTTACGGCTTCAGCCCGGAAATTTCCCTGGTTCATGAAGTGCGAAACACCAACGCGCAGGCCTACGACTACAAGCGCACCGGAGGCGAACTGCGAGTGGTGCGGCAGTTCTAGGAGTCCATCCGAGTAGTCAAACACAACCCGATAGTCGGATGGTTGAGGCTAATTCCAGCATTGTCAGGTTCGACCGGGTTCAGAAGAGCTATGATGGCGAGACGCTGGTCATCAAGGATCTCAATCTGGACATAGAAGCCGGAGAGTTCCTGACCATGCTGGGGCCGTCCGGCTCGGGCAAGACCACCTGCCTGATGATGCTGGCCGGATTCGAGCCGGCGACCCACGGCGAGATCTATCTCAACGATCGACCGATCAACCACGTCGCGCCGCACCGGCGCGACATCGGCATGGTGTTCCAGAACTACGCGTTGTTCCCGCACATGACGGTGGCCGAGAACCTGGCGTTCCCGCTGCAGGTCCGCAAGCTTCCGAGAGCGGACACCGAGGCCAGGGTGGAGGGGGTGCTGGACATGGTGCGGTTGTCCGGCTTCGAGAGCCGGCGGCCCGCCCAGCTCTCCGGAGGCCAGCAACAGCGCGTGGCGGTGGCGCGGGCGCTGGTTTTCGAGCCCGCCCTGGTGCTGATGGACGAGCCCCTCGGCGCCCTCGACAAGAACCTGCGCGAGGAGATGCAGTACGAGATCAAGCGCATCCACGAGAACCTCGACGTCACGGTGGTCTACGTGACCCACGATCAATCCGAAGCGCTGACCATGTCCACCCGCATCGCGGTCTTCAACGACGGCGTCATCCAGCAGCTTGCAACCCCCAGCGTGCTCTACGAGGAGCCCGAGAACGCCTTCGTCGCGCAGTTCATCGGCGAGAACAACCGCCTGCACGGTACGGTGGTGTCCTGTGACGGGGACTATTGCGACGTGATCCTTGACGACGGTGCGACCGTCCGCGCCCTGAAGGTCAACGTAGCCGGCAAGGGGGCGCCGACCTGCCTGTCGCTGCGCCCCGAACGGGTCGCCATCGAGCCGAACGGGGCCGGGCTGGACAATGTCGTCAGCGGTCGTGTCGAGGAGTTGATCTACCTGGGGGACCACATCCGCGCCCGGCTGACGGTGGCGGGACATGACGAGTTCGTTGTCAAGGTGCCGAACGCCCCGCACCATGCCTCTCTCTCTGAAGGTACCAGGATACGGCTCGGCTGGGCCGCGGAGGATTGCAGGGCGCTCGATCCGTCCGGGGAGGAGGCTGCTCACTAGGGCACGTAATTGTTTACCAAGATGCGCAGGATTTCTTGTTGTCGGCAAAGCACGATGACTTGTAGGGGCGACCGGCGGTCGCCCCTTGTGGCGGACACCACGCGAGGAATTACGTGGGACAGGACACTAGATGCCGCGTGGTGTAGAGGCCGGATGGCCGGTCGACTGCAATAACGAAAGGAGATTTGCGATGAAACGAATACTGAGTGCCGTGGCGATAGCGGCGGGCGTTGTGCTGGCGGCCGGGAATGTCCAGGCGCAGAACCTGACCATCGTGTCGTGGGGCGGCGCCTATACCGCCAGCCAGCAGAAGGCCTACCACGACCCCTACATGAAGGCGAACCCCGGCGTGAAGATCATCAACGACGATTCGGCGGCGGAGGGGTTGGCGAAGCTGAGGGCCCAGATCGAGTCCGGCAAGGTGACCTGGGACGTCGTCGACATGGTTGCCGCCGATGCCATCGTCGCCTGTGACGAAGGGCTGGTCGAGCAAATCGATGCCGACAAGTGGCTGGCCGCCGCTCCGGACGGCACGCCGGCGTCCAAGGACTTTTTCGAAGGGACCCTGACGATCGGCGGGACCAACTGCTTCATCCCGCAGATCGTCTATTCCACCACCTTCGGCTACCGCACCGATACCTTCAAGGGCAAGCAGCCCTCCACCATCGCCGACGTGTTCGACCTGAAGACGTTTCCCGGCAAGAGGGCGCTGGAAAAGAGGCCCATCGCCAACCTGGAATGGGCGCTGATCGCCGACGGTGTTCCCGGCAAGGACGTCTACAAGGTGCTGAGCACGCCGGAGGGCGTGGACCGGGCGTTCGCCAAGCTCGATACCATCAAGGACCAGGTGGTCTGGTGGACCAAGGGAGCCCAGCCGCCGCAGTTGCTGGCGGACAAGGAGGTCGCCATCGCGTCGGCGTACAACGGCCGGCTTTTCTCCGCCATCGTCGAGAAGAAACAGCCGATTGCGATGCTGTGGGACTGGCAGGCTTTCGATCTCGACGGTTGGGTGGTGCCGAAGGGAGTCAAGAATCTTGACGCGGTGAAGAAGTATCTGCGCTTCGCCACCGACACGCAGAGGCTGGCCGACTAGGCGAAGTACATCTCCTACGGGCCGGCCCGGTATTCGTCCGCTCCCAAGGTGGGCACGCACGCGGATCTCGGCATCGACATGAAGCCGCACATGCCGACCGACCCGGCGAACTCGAAGACCGTCCTTGTCTTCGACTACGTCTGGTGGGCGGACCATCGCGCCGAGCTCGACGAGCGGTTCAACGCCTGGCTCGCCAAGTAGGCCCAAGTAGGTATTTTCCCGCCGGGCGGCAAGCGCAAGGGCTTCCCGCCCGGCGGTCTTTTCTCCCTCGTCCAACGACCGGCCGAGCCGCATGTCCAGCCCAACCGATGACGTGATGCGAACGGCTGACGGCGTGCCGCTGAAGATCAGCCTTCAGAGGGCGCTGGTGCGCAGCCGGGTGCGGGCGCTGCTGCTGGTGCTGCCCCTGCTGGCCTTTGTGCTGGTCTTCTTCCTGTTCCCCATCGGCCACATGCTGTTTCGCAGCGTCGACAACCGGATCGTCGCCTCCGTCTTGCCGCGCACCGCCGTATCGATCCAGGACTGGGATGTCGACCGCGCCGGGTTGCCCGACGAAGCCGTCTTCGAGTAAGCGTTGCCGCTGGGGCACGTTGACTTTCAGCGAGAGTCGGGGGTGAAGGCCCAGGGGAGGAGCTCGTCGATGCGTGAGGCGCGATGCCCCGAGGCGATGGCCTTGAGGGTAGCCTTGAGATAGGCGTAGGGTTCGACCCCGTTCAACTTGGCGGTCTCGACCAGCGAGGCGATGCGGCCCCAGGCGGCGGCGCCTTCGTCGTGGCCGGCGAACAGGGCGTTCTTGCGGTTCAGGGCCAGCGGGCGGATGAGGTTCTCCACGCAGTTGGTGTCCATCTCGACGCGCCCGTCTTCGAGGAACACCAGCAGGCCGTCCCAGTGCCGGGCGATGTAGGCCAGCGCCTCGCCCAGGCGGGACTTGGCCGAGAGCCGCGCGCGTTGTTCCGTAAGCCACGCGCCGAACTCCTCGACCAGGGGCGCGGTCCGGCTCCGGCGTTCGGCAAGGCGGTGTTCGGCCGAGGCGCCGCGGATCCCGTCCTCGATGGCGTAGAACTCCGCGATCCGCCGCAGCCCCTCGGCCGCGATCCCGGAGCGGTCGCTGTCGAAGACATCGTGGACCTTCCGCCTGGAATGCCCCCAACAGTACGCCAGGCGCACCTGCCAGTCCGGGCCCGCAAGCCGGTTGTAGCCGGCATAGCCGTCCACCTGCAGGATGCCCTTGAACCCCTTGAGGAAGGTCTCCGCGTGCTCGCCGCCGCGCCCCGGGGCGTAGAAGTACACCACCCCGGGCGGGTCCGGGCCGCCCCAGCTTCGGTCGTCGCGGGCCAGCGCCCACAGCCACCCCGTCTTGGTCCTGCCCCGGCCGGGGTCGAGGACCGGAGCCCGGGTCTCGTCCATGAACAGCTTCCCCGACCCCTTCAGGTGCGAGGCCAGCCGGTCCACCACCGGCTTGAGGTGGAACGCCGCCGCGCCCACCCACCCGGCCAGCGTCGAGCGGTGCAGATCGACCCCCGAGCGGGCGTAGATCCGGGACTGGCGGTAGAGCGGAGAGTGGTCGGCGTACTTCGACACCAGCACGTGGGCGATGGCCCCTTCGGTCGGCAGCGCGCCCTCGATCAGGTGCGCCGGCGCCTCGGCCTGGGTGACCCCTTCCTGGCACACCCGGCAAGCGTACTTGGGCCGCACCGTGACGATCACCTGGAGTTGCGCCGGCACGATGTCCAGCCGCTCGGTGCGGTCCTCGCCTATGCGGGTCATCTCGCCGCAGCCGCATGGACACTGCGTGCTCTCGGGCTCGATCACCTCCTCTGACCGGGGCAGATGAGCGGGCAGATGGCCGATGTTGCGCTCGGGAGCCGAACGCTTCCGGCGAGGCGTCCCCCTGGCCGGCGCCGGCGCGGATTCCTTCGCCTCGGCCACGGCCGCTTCGAGGTCCTCGAACGCCAGTTGCAACTGGTCGGGATGGAGCTTTTCGGACTTCTTGCCGTACACCGCCCGGTTGAGCTCCCGCACCAGGTGCTCGAGGCGGCGGTTCACGTCTTCAAGATGATGGTTCAGGTCTTCGAGATGGTGGTTGCGGTCGGAGAGGGAAGCGTTCTCGGTGCGAAGCGCCTCCATGGCCGCCTGCTGTCCCTCGAACAGCGCCCGCAAGGACGGCGCGAGGGATGAGAGACCGGCCTTGCCGAGGTTGACCTCCATGACAAGAATAGTATCACAAAATCAGGCACTTAGCAACAAAAAACGCCTCCGCTCACCCCGCCGCCGTACGCGGCCGCCGCACCCGCGGCGCCCACGCCCGACGCCAGTCCAGCCCTTCGAACAACGCCTCGAACTGCGCCCCCGTAAGCCGCATCACCCCGTCCCGCACCCCGGGCCACGCAAACCGCCCCTGCTCCAGACGCTTCGACGCCAACACCAGCCCCGTCCCGTCCCACCACAGCACCTTCACCCGGTCCAGCCGCCGCGGCCGGAACACCACCGCCACCCCGCTGTACGGGTCCAGTCCCAGCTCCTGCTCCACCACCGCCGCCAACCCGTCATGGCCCTTGCGGAAGTCCACAGGCCTCGTCGCCACCACCACCCGCGTCCCCGACCCCGGAGCTGTCATCGCAGACCCCGCAGCGCCGAGGCTATCTCGGCGATCCGCACCGCGCCGATGGCTCCCTCAAGCCGTACCGTCACTCCCCGCGCCTCGATCGACACCGAACCCACCGCCGTTGTCTCCTCCACCACCTCCAGCTCGGCGAAGGCAGGAACGCTCGCGGGCGCCGCCACCCCGGCCTTGCCCCCTGCCTGGCTCCGCTCCGCCTGCGCCTCAGCCAAGGTTCCCGCCGCCCCCGAACCCGGCGGCGTCAGCCTGCCCCGCTGTGCCAGCTTTCGCCATGCGCTCACCTGACTGACCGACAACCCGTGGCGTTGCGCCACTTCCCCCACCTTCACTCCAGGCCAGCAACACTCCCGGACCACCTGCGCCTTCTCCTCGTCCGTCCATCTCCGATCCCCAGCCGTCGCCGGCGGCCGGACAACCTCCGTATCCCCGCCCGCCGCCGCCTCCCGGTCCAGCTCCTCCTCGACACCCCGTTCGACATCATCCATTGCCTTGCCCTCCTTCCTCTGGTTGGAGGGCCAGCCTACCCACTCATACTCGGGGTTAGGAAGATGGGGTGTTCGTTACGCTTACGTCTTCGAAGCCCTCGTGCGCGACATCCGGACGGCCTTCGAGGAAAGGACGCTGGGGCGGGTCGGCCGCCGGCTGAACTACGAGAAGCCCGGCATGTCGAGCCTGTTCAGGAGATCGGCCAGGCGGGCGGTGCGCATCACCGGGCCTCCCTACCGGGACCGGATGATCGAGATCGACAAACGCTGGGGCGACCTGGACACCTGGCGCCTGATCCGGCGGGAGTCGGGCGCGTTGACGGGCGGCTACTTCCTGGCCGCGGCCGACTTGAGGCTGAGCGAGCGCGGCGCCATCATCAGGCAGCCGGAGCCGCGCCGGATCTACCTGACGCTGTTCTACCGGACCCTGTGGATGAGCGCGCTGATCACCGTGCTGTGCCTGCTGCTGGGTTATCCGGTCGCGCATCTCCTGGCCACGCTGCCGCTGCGCCTCAGCAACCTGCTGATGATCCTCGTCCTGTTGCCGTTCTGGACGTCCCTGCTGGTGCGGACCACGGCCTGGATTGCGCTCCTGCAGACCGAAGGGGTGCTGAACGACGTGATGGTCTTCGTCGGGCTCATATCCGACGACGGCCGGCTGCAGATGATCCACAACAAGTTCGGCACGTTCGTGGCGATGGTGCACATCCTGCTGCCGTTCATGATCCTGCCTCTCTACTCCGTCATGAAGACGATACCGCCGTCCCTGATGCGCGCCGCCCGCTCGCTCGGCGCGACGCCGTTCACCGCCTTCGTCAGGGTCTACATGCCCAACACCGTCGCGGGCGTCGGCGCCGGCTGCATCATGGTGTTCATCCTGTCCATCGGCTACTACATCACCCCGGCGCTGGTCGGCGGCCGCACCGGCACCTTCATCTCCAACTTCATCGCCCTCCACGTCAGCGAAACCCTGAACTGGGGCCTCGCCGCCGCCCTGGGAGCCCTCCTGCTCGCCCTGGTCCTGGCCCTCTACCTGGTCTACGACCGTATCGTCGGCATCGACAACATGAAGCTGGGTTGAGCACGACCATGTCCCTGCCGGCATACACAACCCGACAATCCCAATCGCGCTCCCGCCCCGGAGCCCGTTGAGGCCATCCGATGCCCCTGCCGGTATACACGACCCGACAACCCGAATCGCGCTCCCGCCCCGGAGCCTGTTGAGGCCGTCCGATGTCCCTACCGGTATACACAACCCGACAATCCGAATCGCGCTCCCGCCCCGGAGCCTGTTGAGGTCATCCGATGTCCCTGCCGGCATACACGACACCGATGGAGCGGGCCTGGCAGTACACGTACCGTGCGATCTGTGCCGCCATCTTCGTGTTCCTGGTCGGCCCCATCTTCGTCATCATCCCGTTGAGCTTCAACGAGCTGCCCTATTTCACCTTTACCCCGGAGATGCTGTCGCTGGATCCCGCCGGCTACAGCACCAAGTGGTACCGCGAGTTCTTCACCGAGGCTTCCTGGCAGGACGCGGTATGGAACAGCATCGTCATTGCCGTCTTCGCGACCGCGATCTCGACCGTTCTCGGAACGCTGGCGGCCCTGGGCCTGAGCCGCTCCGCGATGCCGTTCAAGACCGCGTTCATGGCCCTGCTGATATCGCCGATGATCGTGCCTTTGATCATCTCGGCCACGGGCATGTATTTCTTCTACGCGCTCATCGGAATATCGTCGACGCACCTGGGCGTCATCCTCGCCCACGCGGCCCTCGGCACGCCGTTCGTGCTGATCACCGTGACGGCCACGCTGGCCGGTTTCGATCACTCCCTGACGCGGGTCTCCGCCAGCCTCGGCGCCAACCCCGTCCAGACCTTCTTCAAGGTAACCATGCCCCTGATCCTGCCCGGCGTCGTCTCCGGCGCCCTGTTCGCCTTCATCACCTCCTTCGACGAGGTCGTGGTGGTGCTGTTCGTCGGCTCCGTCGAACAGCGCACCATCCCCTGGAAGATGTTCTCCGGCATCCGCGAAGAGATCCGCCCCACCATCCTCGCCGTAGCCACACTGCTCGTCTGCGTCTCGATCCTCCTCCTGACAACCCTCGAACTACTACGCCGCCGCGGCGAGCGCCTACGCGGCATCCGACCAAGCTGACCCGCTCCCAAACCGACTCCCCAGTGAGGACCAAACCGCCCCCTTCGATCTTCGAGAGAGGGCCAATCCGACCCCCTCTCCCTCTGGGAGAGGGTTGGGGTGAGGGTCCCCGGTCGGTCCCAGCAGCCGAGTAAGAACTGCAACGAACGAACGGCAGGGCAACCGGCGGGCCCTCACCCGGCCTTCGGCCACCCTCTCCCAGAGGGAGAGGGGGTCGGATGGGACGGTGCGAGGGCCACCTTCTCCCGAAGGGAGAGAGGGCCGGATGGAGTCCGTCCGCGTAGCCGATTGTGGCGAGGGTAGGGGCGACCGGCCGGTCGCCCCTACGGGAATCCAGTGTAGCTTGGCCCGAAGTTCCGGGCCGGAACTTCGGCTTGGCTTGGTGAAATCCTCGTGTTCGCGCGGGTTGAGGGAAACGGGTATATTTCGAGACTTCACGTCCAACTCTTACGGAGAAGTCATCCATGCCGTTCCATATCGTGGTCGACGGCTACAACGTCATCGGCAGTGAGCAGGGCTTGCGCGGCGACCTGGAACAGAAGCGCGCCGACCTCGTCAAGGAGGTGGCGCAATACCAGGCGCGCACGGGCCACGCCCTGACGACCGTCTTCGACGGGTGGCGGGGCGGCCGCCCCGACGAGACGCGCGAGCAGGTGGGCGAGGTGACGGTGGTGTTCTCCCGCCACGGCGAGAAGGCCGACTCGGTCATCGAGCGCATGGCCCGCGAGATGGGGCCTACGTGCATCGTGGTGACCTCCGATCGCGACCTGCGCCGCAGCGTGGAAAGCGGCGGCGCCGTGGCGGTCTACGTCGGCGAGTTCCTCGCCAAGATGAGGAAACCCTCGGCCGAGCCCGATGAGGCGGACGACGTCCACGAATTCGAAGCTCCCTCGCGCAGGTGGGACGGCCGCAAGACGGGCAACCCGCGACGGCTCTCCAAGGCGGAACGGGTGCGCCGGGAACGCTTGGCCAAGCTCTGACAAGGTGCCCCCTCCACGCCACCTGGATTCCGGCTTGATTCCGGCTTTCCAGGTTCGTGTCAATACTCTCCCTGATCACGGACGGGGTCTCCCTGGTCACGGACGGCGCCCCGCTACCGTCATTCCGGCGAAAGCCGGAATCCAGGGGTGTGGGCGGGGCAAACGGGAGTGGCTGTGCCTCCCCGCCGCTCTCCGCCCCTGGATTCCGGCTTTCGCCGGAATGACGATGCGGGGCCGGGCGGCCCTTCCGTTCCTTGCCGTGTTCGCCCTCACCCCAACCCTCTCCCAGAGGGAGAGGGGGTCGGATTGGCCCTCTCGCGAAGATCGGGGGAGTCTGTCCGAGTAGCCAACCCCACCCCCTCTCCGTCCGGGAGAGGATGCCCTTCCCACCGTCCCAACCAAACCGCGCGAACACGAGGATTTCACCAGGCCAAGCCGAAGTTCCGGCCTGGACCTTCGGACCAAGCTACATTGGATTCCCGTAGGGGCGACCGGCCGGTCGCCCCCACCCTTGCCACAATCAACCCCACCCCCTCTCCCTCCGCGAGAGGGTGCCCCTCTCACCG
Organism: uncultured Binatia bacterium (SeqCode); assembly: GCA_965204505.1. Lineage (GTDB taxonomy): Bacteria > Desulfobacterota > Binatia > UBA9968 > JAJDTQ01 > JAJDTQ01. The sequence goes on along the minus strand of CBDBFB010000002.1, from coordinate 1,775,867 downwards.
TCCCCTCCGACCCCCTCTCCCTTTGGGAGAGGGTTGGGGTGAGGGCCGGATGAGCGCCCCGCTCACTCAAGAAATCACGAGGGTTTCACTACTTTCCGAGAAATGTTGTAAGCTCGCCCTCATACGACACTGTCGACACTCTGTCGACCCTGTCCCGTGTCGACACTATCCCGGCTTCGCCCCGGCGCAGAAAATGCGCCATCGCCCAAACCATCAACCGAAAGTAGAAAACTAGAAAGCGAGTCGCGAGTGATGTTCAACAAGGCAAGACGCATCCAGGAACTGCCGCCGTACCTGTTCGCCGAGATCGACCGGAAGAAGCGGGCCGCGCAGGCCAAGGGAGTGGACCTGATCGACCTGGGCATCGGGGACCCCGACATTCCCACGCCCGGAAGGATCATCGAGAGGCTTTCGGAGACCGCCACCAAGCCCGCCAACCACCGCTATCCCAGCAGCTCGGGGATGATGGAGTTCCGCCAGGCGGTGGCCGATTGGTACGATCGTCGCTTCGGCGTGACGCTGGACGCCGCCACCGAGGTGGTGTCGCTCATCGGCTCCAAGGAAGGCGTGGCCAACATGGCGGTGGCCTACGTGGACCCCGGCGACGTCGTGCTGGTGCCCACCCCGGCCTATCCGGTGTACGCCATCGGCACGCGATTCAACGGCGGCGACGTCCATTCCCTTCCCTTGACGCGGGACAACGGGTTCCTGCCCGACCTCGCGAGCATCCCCGCGGACGTGCTGGAGCGGGCGAAGATGCTGTGGATCAACTACCCCAACAACCCCACCGGCGCAGTGTGCGATCTGAGCTTCTTCGAGGAAGCGGTGGAGTTCGCCCACCGGCACAATGTCGTCCTGTGCCATGACGCCGCCTACACCGAGCTCGGCTTCGACGGCTACCGGGCGCCGAGCATCCTGCAGGTGGACGGGGCCAGGGAAGTCGCCATTGAGTTCCATTCGCTGTCCAAGACCTTCAACATGACCGGCTGGCGCATCGGCATGGCGGTGGGCAGCGCGGAGCTGGTGGGGACCATGGCGCAGGTGAAGTCCAACGTGGACTCCGGCGTCTTCCAGCCCGTGCAGGAAGCCGCGATCCTCGCCCTGGAGCACGCCGAGGAGTTCCTGGGCCCCATCCGCGAGGTGTACCAGGAACGGCGGGACACATTGATCAACGGGCTTCACCGCGCCGGCTTCGAGCTGCCGGCGCCGCGCGCGACCTTCTACGTCTGGCTGCCCGTGCCCGGCGGATGGACCTCCACGGACTTCACCGCCCGGCTCCTCGACGAGGCCGGCATCGTCACCACCCCCGGCAACGGCTTCGGCGACCCCGGCGAGGGCTTCATCCGGATGACCCTGTGCTCCCCGGCCGAGCGGCTCAAGGAGGCCGTGGAGCGGCTCCGGCAGGTCAGCCTGTAGCGATCCCGTGCTGCATCGCGCCTACATCGGGGTGGGCTCGAACCAGGGGAACAAGGAGGCGAACTGCCGCCGCGCCGTCAGGGAGATGGGCCGAATGCCGCAAACCCGGGTCCGCCGGGTATCGGGCTGGTTCGTCACCGAGCCGTGGGGAACGGCCAGCACGGAATGGTACGTCAACGGCGTCGCGGCCGTCGACACGGGCCTGGAACCACAAGCACTCCTGCGGCACTGCCAGGCCCTCGAAGCAAGAATGGGCCGCCGGCCCAGCCCGGTGCGCTGGGCGGACAGGGTCATTGATCTGGACATCCTCTTTTTCGATGATATGGTTTTGGAAGAACCAGGGTTGACGATCCCGCACCCGGAACTCCACCGCCGCCGGTTCGTGCTGGTTCCGCTGTGCGAGATCGCGCCGGATCTCAGGCACCCGCGCCTGGACGGCGATGTCCGGGAGCTGCTGGCGCGGGTGGAGGACGACAAACGGATCCGCGAGAGACCCTCTTCGAACGCATGAGCCACGACGATCATTGACGGTACGCCGCCATGTTCCTCAGGTTTCTGATACTGGGCCTGCTGGTCTACCTGTTCCTGGTGCTGATCTACTCGAGCATCAAGAAGAAAGGCAGAGGCAGCGCCTCCGACCCCTCCCAGGGCGAGACCATGGTCCTCGACCCCTACTGCAAGAGCTACGTCCCCAAAAACGAAGCCTACCGCTCCGGCGGCAACTACTTCTGCAGCGAAGAGTGCGCCCGGGCGTACGCCGCCCAGAAGGTGTAGCTAGGCAGCTAGGAGGCCCTCACCCCAACCCTCTCCCAGAGGGAGAGGGGGCCGGAGTCAGGATAGTCCCCTCGCTCTGGGAGAGGGTGGCCGGAGTCAATATAGTCCCCTCGCTCTGGGAGAGGTGGCCGGAGTCAATATAGCCCCCTCGCTCTGGGAGAGGGTGGCCGGAGTCAATATAGCCCTCTCCTTCTGAGAGATGGTGGCCAAAGGCAATATAGCCCCCTCTCCCTCTGGGAGAGGGTTGGGGTGAGGGCCTAGCCTGCGTAGCAGTCCAGGAAATCCTTCAGCAGCGTCTTCCCGGTCTCCGTCAGGATCGATTCGGGATGGAACTGGACGCCTTCGACCGGGTAGCGGTTGTGGCGAACGCCCATGATTACGCCGTCGCCGGTGCGGGCGCTGACGCTGAGATCGTCGGGGAGGGAATCCGGGTCGAGCACCAGGGAGTGGTAGCGCATGGCCGGGAAGGGGTTCTGTTGCGAGCGGTAGATGGTCCGGGAGTCGTGGGTGACCTCCGACATCTTTCCGTGCATGATCTCGTTCGCCCGCACCACGCGCGCGCCGTAGGCGGCGCCGATGCACTGGTGGCCCAGGCACACGCCGAGGATGGGGGTGTGTTCGCCGAAACGCCGGATCACCTCGCATGACACACCCGCCTCGTTGGGCGTGCACGGGCCCGGCGACACCACGATGGCGTCGGGCTTGAGCTTTTCGATGCCGTCCGCGTCGATGCGGTCGTTGAGCGCCACGCGGACCTCCGCGCCGAGCTCGGCCAGGTAGTGGTAGAGGTTGTAGGTGAACGAGTCGTAGTTGTCGATGAGCAGGATCATGGCGCTATTGCTCTTTCCTCCAGGCTTCCGCCAGCTCGATGGCCTTGAGCATGCCCTGCGCCTTGTTGAGGGTTTCCTCGTACTCCGTGGCGGGATCGGAGTCGGCGACGATGCCGGCGCCGGCCTGGATGACCGCGGTGCCGTCGTGAACCGTGATGGTGCGGATGGCGATGCAGGTGTCCATGTTGTTGTTGAAGCTCAGGTAGCCCACGGCGCCGGCGTAGAGTCCGCGCCTCTGCGGCTCCATCTCGCTGATGATCTGCATGGCCCGGACCTTGGGGGCGCCGGAAACCGTCCCCGCGGGGAAGCAGGAGGCGAACAGGTCCAGCGGCGTCTTCCCCCGGGCCATCTCTCCCCTGACGTTGGAGACGATGTGCATCACGTGGGAATAGCGCTCGATGGTCATGAGCTGGTCCACCTCCACCGAGCCTACCTCGGCCACCCGCCCCACGTCGTTGCGCCCGAGATCCACCAGCATGATGTGCTCGGCGCGCTCCTTCGGGTCCGCCAGGAGGTCCTCCTCCAGCTCCCGTTCTTCCTGCGCGTCCCGGCCCCGGGGCCGGGTGCCGGCGATGGGGCGAAGCTCGATGTTCCGGCCGGTGAGGCGGACGAGGATCTCCGGCGAGGAGCCGATGATCTTGAGGTCGTCGAGCTCGAGGAAGAACATGTAGGGAGACGGGTTGGTGAAGCGCAGGGCGCGGTAGATCTCGAACGGCTCGACCCGCGTGCGGGCTTCCAGCCGTTGGGAGAGCACCACCTGGATGACGTCGCCTGCGGCGATGTACTCCTTGCCCTTGCGCACCATGCCCTGGAACACCTGCGGCGTGACGTTGGAGCGGTACTTGACGGTCGATCCGGTGCCCGTGAGGCTCCTGGCCTCCAGGGTCTTGGGCGATTTCCGCAAGGATGACCGCACGTTCTCGATGCGCGAGACGGCGTCGCCGTAGAGGACGCGCAGGCGCGCGCCTTGTTCGATGGGCACGTTGTCGATGATGGTGATGGTGTGCTTGAGGTTGTCGAAGCTCACGAGAGTGCGCACCAGCAGGAAGTAGATGTCGGGATAGCGGCTGGCCCGTTGTGCCGCGTTGGGGACTCCGTGCAGCATTTCCACCGCGTCATAGGATACGTACCCGAGCGCGCCGCCGGTGAAGGGGAGATCCGGCAACGTGGTTGCCGGTTTGTACCCGTCGAGGATCTCCGCCAGCGCCCCCATCGGGTCGTCGCTGGTCCGCCGCTCCGTCTTCCTTCCGCGGGTGATCTCCACCTCGCGCCCCCAGGCCTTGAAGACCAGCTCGGGCGCGGTGCCCAGGAACGAGTAGCGAGCCCAGCGCTCGCTGCCCTCCACGCTTTCCAGCAGGAAGGAGTGGCGGCTCTTCTTCAGACGGTTGTAGAAGGACACAGGGGTTTCCAGGTCCATGAGGATTTCCTCATAGACCGGGACCACGTTCCCCTGTCTGGCGAGCTCCGCGAACTCGCGGTACGAAGGCTGGATCATGGGTCACTTGCGTAGCATGAATGGACGGGTGTTTGAACGCCGCTTGCGCCGGATGAGCGTCCGGACGCTGTTTTGCGCCTTCTTGCTCGCGACTCTCGCCGGCTGCGACAGGACGCCCGCCGTGGTCTTCGAGGACGCCGGCGGAACCAAGGCCGGTTTCCGCGTGGAGGTCGCCGATACCGCCGAGAAGCGGCGCTGGGGGTTGATGTACCGGAACGAGCTGGGGACGGACGAGGGCATGCTGTTCGTGTTTCCCGACGACGGCGACCAGTCGTTCTGGATGAAGAACACTCCGTTGTCCCTCGACATCATCTTCATGGACGCGCGCGGGCGGGTGGTGGGGATCGTCCACGACACCGTACCGTTCTCCACCCGTTCGGTCAGCATAGGGGTTCCCAGCCGATACGCGCTGGAGGTGCGCGCGGGCCTGGCGCGCCGGAACGGTATCGCCGTGGGCGACACGGCGCGCTTCGAGCGCGTTCCTGGGGTCCCGTAGGCGGCGCCGCCGAATCAGATCTCGCTGAAAAAGTAGGGCCGGATGGGCTGCAGGCGCTCCTCGTAGGTGTCCGGGTTCAGCAGCCACAGGGTGGCCGCGATGCTGCTCAGGAGCGAGTTCCCGTCCTGGGAGGTGAAGCACATGCCCACGACCTCCCGGTCCCCCCGCAACGCGATGCTCTGGGTGACGATGGCGGTGTGGTTGAGGATGCGCCCGAACAGGCCGTGGTCGCGGCCGAAGGAGAACACCGACGCCGACGACTTCTTGTTGGTGACGGCGATGCGGGCGTTCGCCCGGATCCTCTGCATGAGCTGCTCCATGGCGATGGCGCGCTTGAGGATCAGGTTGAAGTGGATCGTGTGCATGTACTGGGTGTTGATCTTGAGAGCGGAGGAATAGATGTTGAGGTCTAGCCCCAGGGACTTGAACAGGTAGTAGGCGTCCCGCCCCTGGTGGGTGCCGAACCTCTCGTCGTCATGGCGTCCCACCTCGGGCGCGGGAATGAAGTCGCCTTCCTGGCTGATGTCGTTGGCCCGCCGCATGCAGACGAACCGCCCGGCCTCGAGGTTGTCTTCCTTCTCCGGCCCCAGGGCCAGGGTGTCGATGAGCACCGCGAGGTTGTGGGTGTTGCAGCTCACCACCTGGACGAAGCGGTCCTCTTCCCTTTCCAGGGCCGCGTCGTTGATGCCGCGGGCATACATCTTGCCGAAACCGAACTCGCTGCCCTGGGCGATGAAGCCCTTGCCGTTCTTCCCCGCGTACTGCTGGTAGTGCTTTTCCTTGTTCTGGTTTCCCACCGGGGTGCAGTCGATCACCACGGAGGCGCGCTCGATGGCCGCTTCCGAGTCGAAGGCGGGGTCCATCCCGAGCTTGACGAACTCGTCCCAATGGTCCTTCTCGACGCTCAACCGGGCGCCCTTGCCCTGAAGCGCCGTAATCTTGGAGCGGTCGGTCACCCGCGGGGTCTGCTTGTTGAAGGTCACCTCGTCGATGCCGAAGGCCTCCCTGAAGCTCGCCATGATACCGATGAGCGGCTCGCCTATGGTACCGGTACCGACTACGTGAACGACCTTCTTGCTCATCGATCCAACTCCTCGAATCGTCCGCCGAACGCACGCCGCGTCCTTTCAAGTTCCATGTCTTGCCGGTAGACTGTTGGTGTACCGGAGGGGGTGGAGCGGCCGCGCGACGGCTCTCCTCGGAGTATACTAGCTGGGCTGATTTAAGGAAAGGGAAGCGCTTTGGACAAGAGCCTCTCAAGCCCGCCCGAGTTCTCGGCGGCGGCGTTCTTCGACGAGCGGTTCGGCGTAACGGCGGGCGATCTGGACCGGGTCCTGGGCCGGGCGATGGCCCGGCAAGCCGATTACGCCGACCTTTATTTCGAGTACCGCACCAACGACCAGGTTCACCTCGAGGAGGGTCTGGTCAAGCATGCCTCCGTGTCCACGGCCAACGGCGTGGGCGCGCGGGTGCTGGCCGAGGACAAGACCGGCTACGCGTTCACCGACGACGTCACCATCAAGAACCTGGATTCGGCGGTGAGGACGGCCAACGTCATCGCCAGCGACCGGGGCTCGGAGTTGCCGGCGCGGATTCCCGCTCCGGCCGGACCGCGGCACGATCTCTACCCGGTGCCGCATTCCTCTGCCGATGTTCCCCTGGAGCGCAAGATCGCTCTGTTGCAGGACCTGGACCGGTTCGCGAGGAAGGCCGATCCCCGCGTGAAGGGGGTCTTCGCGTCGCTGCTGCTGGAGAACAAGGTGGTGCTCATCGCCTCGTCGCAGGGCTGGGTGCTGGGGGACCTCCAACCGCTGGTCCGCTGCAACATCCGCTGCATCGTGGAAGCCGACGGCAAGCGGCAGGCCGGGTACTTCGGATGGGGCGGGCGCATGTCGCTGGACGACTGCACGGACGCGGAGCGGTGCGAGGCGCATGCGCGGGAGGCGGTGCGCCGGGGGTTGGTGAACCTCGAGGCGGCCGCGGCGCCCGCCGGCCCCATGGACGTGGTCCTCGGTCCGGGCTGGCCCGGCATCCTGCTGCACGAGGCCATCGGGCACGGTCTGGAGGCGGATTTCAACCGCCGCAAGACCTCGGCCTTCTCCGGGCGCATCGGCGAGCGCGTGGCCACCGAGCTCTGCACCGTGGTGGACGACGGCACCATCCCGTCGCGGCGGGGCTCCCTCAACCTGGACGACGAGGGGACGGCGACCCAGCGCACGGTGCTGATCGAGAACGGCATCCTGCGCGGCTACATGCACGACCGGTTGAACGCCGCGCTGCTGGGCATGGAGCTCACCGGCAACGGGCGGCGCGAGAGCTACGCCCACGTGCCCATGCCGCGCATGACCAACACCTTCATGCTGGCGGGGGAGGAGGACCCCGACGACATCGTCCGCTCGGTCAAGGACGGCCTCTACGCGGTGTCCTTCGGCGGCGGACAGGTGGACATCACCAGCGGCAAGTTCGTGTTTTCCGCCAACGAGGCCTACCGCATCGAGGATGGACGAATTACCCATCCGGTGCGGGACGCCACTCTCATCGGCAACGGTCCCGACGTGCTCACCCGCGTGAGCCGGGTGGGGGCGGACCTGGCGCTCGACGACGGCATCGGCACCTGCGGCAAGGACGGCCAGGGGGTGCCCGTCGGGGTAGGCCTGCCGACGATTCGAGTGGACCAGATCGTGGTCGGCGGCACCAGCGTGCGCGGCGCCGGCTCTTTCCAGGGTTGATATGGCGATGGAACGCTTACCGGTGGATCGGGAGCTGGCGGCGGGGCTGCTGGCGCGGGCCAGGGAGAAGGGCGCCTCGCAGGGCGACGTGACCCTGGTGGAGCACGAGGGCGCCGAGGTAAAGGTGCGGCTCGGCAAGGTGGAAACCGTGAGCCAGGCCCACGAGACCCGGCTCGGGCTGCGGCTCTTCTTCGGAAAGAGCTCCGCCGCTACGTCCACCTCCGACCTGTCGCGGGCGTCCCTGGACCGGTTGCTGGAAGAGACCTGCGCCATGGCCCGGGCCACGGCCAAGGACGAGTTCGGCGGCCTGCCGGAGCCCGGCGAGCTGGCCACCGAGGTGCCGGACCTGGATCTGCTGGACGGGGAGGCGCGGGAGATGCCGGTGGAGCGCTGCATCGACGCCGCCCGCGATGCCGAGGAGCACGCGCTCCAGCACGACCCGCGGATCACCAACTCCGAGGGCGCGGAGTTCGGCACTTCCTTCAACCGCATCATCCACGCCAACTCGGAGGGTTTTGCCGGAGAGTACGCGACCTCCGGCTTTCGTGTTTCCGTGGCCCCGGTGGCGGCTTTCAACGGTTCCATGGAGCGGGACCACTGGTACTCGGCGGCGCGGCACCATGACGGGCTGGACGCTCCCGAAGCCGTAGGCCGCGAAGCCGGGCGGCGGGTGATCCGGCGGCTGGGCGCGCGCAAGGTGCGCACCCGCGAGGTGCCAGTGGTGTTCGACGCCGCCATCGCCGGCACCCTGGTGCGGCACGTGGCCCAGGCGGTTTCAGGGTACGCTCTCTATCAGCGCGCGTCTTTCCTGTGCGACCGGCTCGGGCAGCGCGTGGGTTCGGACCTCGTCCGCATCGCCGATGACGGCACGATTCCTCGGGCCCTGGGGTCCCGTCCGTTCGACGGCGAGGGCGTCGACGTGCGGCGCAAGGACGTGGTCGCGTCGGGCGTCCTGCAAAGCTATCTGCTGGACGCCTACAGCGCGCGAAAGCTCGGCGGCAAGTCCACCGGCAACGCCACCCGCGGCGCCGGCCAGGCGTCGGGGGTGGCGCCGATGAACCTCTACCTCACCCCCGGCGAGCACACCCCCGATGAAATCATCGGCTCGGTGGAGGACGGCTTCTACGTCACCGAGCTGATGGGCTTCGGCGTCAACCTCGTAACCGGCGACTATTCCAGAGGCGCCGCCGGGCTCTGGATCGAGAACGGCGAGCTGGCCTACCCCGTCTCCGAGCTCACCATCGCCGGGAACCTCAACGACATGCTGACCCAGGTCGAGATGGTCGGCAACGACCTGCGGCCGCAAAGCCCGGTGGCCGCCCCCACGGTCAAGATCGGGCGCATGACCGTGGCCGGGGAGTAGGTTCGATCATATTTAGGTTGATAACTTAAAATTGCCGGGATTTTTGAGATCTGCTACTGCATTTTGTGTGAAAACCTGTATAATGACACCCATTCCTCGGTACGGGAGGACGGGTGTTCGAGCGACTGATAAGAAAGCCTCTGGAATCGCGCAAGAGTTTTTTCCTCTTTGGCCCGAGAGGCACGGGCAAGACCACCTGGCTGAAGCACCGACTCCCCGAGGCGCTCTTCGTCAACCTGCTGCAATCCGAGTACTATAACCGCCTGTCCGCAAACCCCGGGCACCTCAGACAACTGATCCCTCCGGACCACGCCGGCTGGACGGTCATCGACGAGGTGCAACGCATCCCCGCGTTGCTGAACGAGGTCCATGACCTGATCGAAAACCGCCGGCTGGACTTCGTCCTGACCGGCTCCAGCACCAGGACGCTCCGGCGAAGCGGGGTCAACCTGCTGGCAGGCCGGGCGTTGACCTATCGCATGCATCCCCTGACGGTCGAGGAACAGCGGGATGCCTTCAACCTGCGCGATTCCCTGTGGCTGGGTCATTTGCCCGCCCGGTTCAGCGAACCCGACCCGGTGAAATACCTCAAGGATTATGTCCAGACCTACCTACGAGAGGAGGTCATGCAGGAGGGCCTGACCCGCAACATCGGCCACTTCTCGCATTTCCTGGAGGTGGCGAGCTTCTCCCAAGGCGCCACCGTCAACATCAGCGCCGTGGCCCGAGAGGCGCACATAGACAGGTCCGTCGCGGAAAACTATTTTTCCATCCTCGAAGACCTGCTCATCGCCGTCCGTCTGCCGGTGTTTTCCCGCAAGGCCAAGCGGAAGCTCATCTCGCAACAGAAGTTCTATTTCTTCGACGCGGGCGTGTTCCGTGCGATCCGGCCGGCAGGGCCGCTGGACTCCGACGCCGAGATAGACGGACCCGCCCTGGAAACCCTGGTGCTCCAGGAGTTGCGGGCCGTCAACGACTACTACGGCTACGGCTACCAGATCTTCTTCTGGCGCACCCGCAATCACCTGGAAGTCGACTTCGTCCTGTACGGGCCACGCGGCCTGGTAGCCATCGAGATCAAGCGCTCGACGCAGATTCAGCCCCGGGACACGAGGGCGCTCAGGGAATTCAAGAAGGACTATCCTCCGGCCAAATGCTTCGTCTTCTACGGTGGACCGAGCACACTTTACATGGACGACGTCACCGTCCTGCCCATCGAGCACGCGTTGAGAAATCTTTGCGACATCCTGGGCGATGCCTCGCAGGGGCCGATGCCGAGGGACAGGCATGACCGTGGACGGTGAGTAGATCGGCTTTCGGCGGCGGCCCCGGGCGGTAGAGCACAGGGCCGTGTCTCTTTGATGATCCGATCATCGAATTGACACGATTCGTTTTCCTTGGCAGAATTGCGGCATGTTGCGCCGCCATTTGACCGAAGCGCTGACGGCTGCGGCCGCATCCTATCCGGTCGTGACGCTCACGGGTCCCCGACAGTCCGGGAAGACGACCTTGGTTCAGGCGCTTTTTTCGGATCATCGCTACCTGTCGCTCGAGGCGCCGGACATCCGGGTCCGGGCCATCGAAGACCCGCGCAGCCTCCTCGCCCAGGGCGACAGGCTGATCCTCGACGAGGTCCAGCGCGCGCCCGAGTTGCTCTCCTACATTCAGGGGCTCGTGGACGCCGACCCCCGGCCCGGTCGCTTCATCCTGACCGGTTCCCAGAACCTGCTGTTGATGGAAGCCGTGTCCCAGACCCTGGCGGGGCGCACGGCGTTTCTCCGCCTGTACCCATTGTCCCTTGCGGAATTGTCGGAGTGGGAACCTCTTGACCCGTTGAACCTCGACCGCGCCGACGCGGCCACACCGGCGAGCCGTCCACCCCGCCGGACGCTCTGGGCCACGCTGGTCGAAGGCTTCTATCCGCGAATCCACGACCGGGGCATTCCCGCCGGCGAGTGGCTGGCCGACTATTTCCGCGCCTACGTGGAACGCGACGTCCGCGAAGTCATGCAGATCTCGGATGCGAGAGGCTTCGAGCGTTTTGTCCGGCTGGCCGCCGCGCACACTGCAACGGAACTGAACCTCGCCTCACTGGCCGGCGACGTCGGCATCACGCAGCAGACCGCCCGGCGCTGGCTTACGGCCCTGGAGATCGGGTATCTGGCCACGACCCTCCCGCCCCATCACGCGACCTACCGCAAGCGCCTGCGCAGGCGCCCCAGGCTGCATTTTCTCGACACGGGGCTCATCTGCTACCTGCTCGACATCCGCGACGCCGAGACGCTGGAGCGCCACCCGCTACGAGGCGCCGTGTTCGAGTCCTTCGTGGTCTCGGAGTTGGTCAAGAGCTTCGCCGCCATCCGCCGCGACCCGCCCCTCTACTTCTGGCGGGATGCCACCGGGCACGAGATCGACATCCTCATCGACGCCGGTGGACGGATTGTCCCCCGTAGAGGTGAAATCGGGCCGGACGGTACCCGCCGACGCCGTCGACACCCTGGCCTGGTGGACGTCGATCCCGTCCAATCCGAACCGCGGAGGCGTACTGGTCCACGGGGGAGAGGAGAGCTTCGACTTCAAGGGGTTTCGGGTGCGGCCGTGGTTCCTTGGCTGAGGGTGGGGTTTCGTCACCACAACGGGGAGGGTCACGTGACGTAACCCCATTTGCGAAAGGTGGCGTGAAGCGTCGTATCGTCCCGGAAGGCTTGGTAGTAGATGTACTCGGGGGCCAGGTCGGTACCGTTGGGCCAGACGATGGTCTGTAGTTCTTCGTCCATTCGTAACTGTTTGAATACCTCCGGATCCGTCAGCAACTCGAAAGCCGGCCCGGTGAGGGCCTCCGAAAGATCTGCTACGCCTTCGCGGCCGTCATCGAAGCACACCCTTACGCGAAAGCCGTCGAGCGGTGTAGCCTTTGTGACATGAAGGAACATCGAGTCACTCCAGTGGGTCGATAGGATACGGAAACTGCAGACCCGGCCGGTGGATCACCGTGCCCGATTGGTCAGGGTACGTGGCGAGTTGGAAGACGAAGACTTGGCCAGGATTGACGACGCCTTGCGAATCGTTTTCGACCTGGTGCCTGGCGTCCTGTCCGGCTGAATCGTCGGTACTGTGTGATTTTGGGGTTGACAGGTGTGGGAGGCCCGCCAGCCGCCCACACCTTCAGTAGGCGTACTTCCTCAGTCCCTTTCTCCTCGGCCGCGGGGCTGCCTTCTTAGGCTTCATCGTCTCGGCGATCCGGGATTCCATGGCCGTCAGGAACTTGATCACCTCGTAGTAGGGCTGAGCACTGCCCTCCGTTCTCTTCCTGCCTTCCTGGGCGAAGGTTAGGGGCGTACCTCCGGTTCCCGGATGCTTCGCTAGGGGATCTGCACCAGCCGCAATGAGCGCGGAAACCATGGCTGGTCGACCCATGAGCGCAGCCACGTGGAGAGGTGTAAGGCCATCCTCGTTTCTGGCGTTGACCTTCCCTCCTCGTGCCACGATCAGCCCAACCATTCGCGGGGTACCATATCGGGCGACGCTGTGCATCGAGGGTAATCCCTCTTTCGCGATACGGCGTTCGGCCTTCAGTATCGCCAACGCCACCGCCCTTTCCCGGATGCCCTGGCGAAGGGCCTTATCACTGAACCCCAGCTCATGTTGTCGTTCCTGGATCGCATCAAAGTTGGGCGTTCCAGTCCGTTGCGTTGAGCCACTTCTCGAAGAACAGCCAGAACCCGGGCCGAGAAGTGGCCTCCAGGTAGTCTCTCTCCGTTACGTCCCGTGTCTTGGGATCCTCCCCGTTGACGATTCCCGGTGTGCCAGCCGCGAGGAGCAATCCCACGAGGATTACCCAGCTCAGCCGTGCCATGGGACCACCTCACCGACTGTTGCGCGCGCAGGACCGGAAGTTCTCGCCCAAGCAATCGGAGTTCCAAATGGCGGAGCCCTGACGCTGCTGGAGCTCCTGTTGCTCCTGCCACTGGCGCTGGACGTCGCGCTCGCGCTGGCGGTTGAGATCCCGCATGTAGTTGTCGTAGTAGCTGGGCTGCCGCGGTCGCCTGGGTTGGAAAGGATCCTCCCACAGGGGTCGGGACTGCGCTCCAAGGTGCCGCTACCACGAGACGATCCGCTGCACCCCGGCCATGGAGGCCGGGCTTGCCAAGACGCTGCATGACGTGGAGTGGATCGCGGAACTCGCCGACTCCCACTACGCTGGTTGACGGCGCAGCCAAGTCCAGATGACTAGAGGCTCAGAACGAACCCATGATCCTTGGTCATCTTGAAGTCACACTGGCACAGCACATCTCGCCCAAGAAGCGCATCGACGCTGGCGCTTGGATGCAACTCGTTAAGCTGAATCTCGGGAGTTAGGTGGCTCTCGCTCGGCGGATCATCGAAGTAAAGCACCACGTCACCATCGTACCAGTTCGTAGCCTTCTCTCCGTGGGTCGAATAGGTCCGCCCTTGACCCGCAGGGCGCATATTAAGTTCTTCGGCAATCTTCGCCTTGATGGAGGTTCTGGACGCGCCGGTGTCGAGCAGTGCCTTGACCTTCACAATCTTGGGAATCGGACGCGGCGCCCCTTGTACCGCGAAGGAATCCGGCGCAGCTATCCCGATTTCTACAAGGATACCCTGCCGTGGGTTGAATGTCCCACTAACCTTCGACATGGGAGAACCACCCCAGATCAACGACCTCATCCGTCACCTCCTGGACGGAGAAAAGGCCGTCGTCAAAGGTGGTCTCGCCATGCTGTGAGGCTTTCCTCGCGCTGGGGAAGAAGTCAGCGATCTCCCCGTCGCGCATCAGGGCGAATTGCCCGGGGTGTGTTTTTAGGAGATCAGGAAGCATTCGAATGAAGGCCTCGTAGTTCGTTTTGACTACTTCCTGAATCTTTTCGCGGTCTGGCTGGACTGGCCGTCCCGTGTTCGGCATGTTGGGCATGGGCGTACCTCCTCTTTGAGCACTGCCCATGTTCATACGCTGTCTACAGAACGCCTGCGCTTCTGTAGACACGGGAATCTCGGCTTGTCAAGGGATGGCTTCCAAGCTCTCGGTTTTTCTGGCATCAAAATCCGCTGTGGAGCGTAGTCGAATACACCGAATTGATACCAGCGCCTTCCCCCTCAGTGCCTGACGCATCTCTCGTTGCTCCCCGCTGACACGTTCAGGGCCTTCTTGAGCTCGTCGATCTTCTCGTAGAGTTGGCGGATCAGCGAATCCTTCTCCCGGCAGCCCTCGCACTCGCAGGGCTTTTCGTGTGTGCAACCGCAGTCTGGCATGGGGCACCTCCTTCCGTGTGAAAGGAAGTGTACCGCAGTGCCGCGCCGACCCCCGATCTCAAAATCACACAGTACCGAATCGTCACAGGAGCTTGTACCCCTTGCCCAGCACCACCCGCATCAGCCCGTCGATGTGGTTTACCTCCGGGTCGAACTCGATGACGGCGACCTGCCGCTCCACGGAGAAGTCCACCTCGGTCACGCCGGGTGTGTTCTCGAAGGCTTCGGTCAGCTCCGCTACCGCGGTGTCGTTCAGTTCTTCGATGGAGATGATGGCCGTTTTGGTATTCATGTGGCGGCTCCGGCGTCGCCGGGTCCGGCCTTGCCCGAGTCCAGCAACCGCTTGATCTCCCGGCCCGCGCGCTCGGCTTTCGCCTCGGGCACGAGAGTCTCGAAGGCCGGAAAGAGCTGGCGCTCCTCGCTGCGGATGTGCTGTTCCAGCAGGTCGCCGAAGTCGAACAGGAACTTCCGCACCCCCCCGGTTTCACCGGGGTCCTCCACCATCCTGCGGAACTCCCGGTGCTCGTTTGCGAGCCGGGCCACCAGTTCCCGGCATTCTTCATGGGCCGTCATCAGCGGGAAGAGGACGGTCTCTTCGGCCTCGAAATGGGCGGTCAGGTTCTCGTTGAAGAACCGCGATGCCTCGGCGGCGCACGCTTCCGTGGCCGCGGGCTCGCCGGGGTTGAGTTGCCCGAGGGCGTGCTTGCGGCAGCGCAGGGCCAGCGCCAATCCATGGTGGTGGTCGTGGGACAGTGGTATCAGGGCGGGGTGTCGCTTGGCCATGGGGTTCGACGCAAATTGACGGTGTCGGGGCTATGGGCTACTCTTTCGGCCCATAGTCATCTTGGAGGTTGATATATGGCGGACGACATGATCGTCAAACGCGAAGTCGTGATGGAGGTCGACGCCGAGATGCTGGAGCGGCAGCAGAAGCGCGGCGAGGCGCGCGGCTTCACGGTGATGTGCGACGAGGGCGGGCGCATCGGCGGCGACAACACGGCGCCTCCGCCGATGGCGTATTTCGCGCTTTCCATCGGATTCTGACTGCTCACCCAGCTTTCCCGGTACGGGGAAATGATGAAGGTGAAGATCGACAAGGCGCGCGTGCACGTGACCGCGCGCTTCAGGAACGAGGGCTCGGTGCTGCGTGAGACGGTGCAGGCGGAGGGGGTCGGCGTCGAGACGAAGCTCGACGTGGAGTCCGACGAGCCTCCGGAGCGGGTGGCCGCGGTGATCCGCAACTCGGAACAGGGTTGCTACATCATGCAGACGGTCAGGAATCCGACTCCGGTGGAAACACGGGTGACGCTCAACGGAGCGGATTTCGACACGAGCAAGAAGTAGCTGACGACAATCGGCACAAGTGCAGGATCGATTCTGCGTACGGGAAGGCGCTATGCAGGGTTCTCCGGAAGGAATGGAAACGCTGGTCTTCGACGTCGACCAGTCCGAGTTCGAGGCGCGAGTGCTGGAGCGCTCCCGGGAGACGCCCGTGGCGGTGGACTTCTGGGCGCCGTGGTGCGGGCCGTGCCGTGTCCTGGGGCCGGTGCTCGAACGGCTCGCCGAGGAATACGGCGGCAAGTTCCTCTTGGCCAAGGTCAACGTGGACGAGAACCAGGAGCTGGCGGGCGGCTTCGGCATACAGGGAATCCCGGCCGTCAAGGTGTTCAAGGACGGCGCGCTGGCCGCGGAGTTCACCGGCGCGCTGCCCGAAGCCGGCGTGCGCGAGATCCTCGACCGGGTGGTTCCCTCGCGCGAGGATGAGCTCGCGCTGGAGGCCGGCCGGTTGTGGGCCGCCGGCGAGCCGGAAAAGGCGTTGGATATCTTCGAGCAGGTCCTGGAGGAGTCGCCGCATCATGCGGGGGCGCTTTTAGGACTGGGCCGCGGGCTCCTGGAGACCGACGCGGAGCGCGCCCTCGCGCTGCTGGAGAAGGTCCCCCCAGGAGGTCCGCAACGCAACGAGGCCGACCGGCTGATCGCCCGCCACAGGCTGAGCGCGGGTGACGGCGCGGACGTGGAGTCCCTGCGGTGGGAGCTGGATTCGGCCCCGGACCGCATCGACCTGCGTTTCCGTCTGGCTCAGGCGCTGGCCGCGGAAGAGCGCTACGAGGCCGCCCTCGAAGAGTTCCTGGCGGTCCTGAAGCAGGACCGCGCCTTCGAGGACGACGGCGCCCGCAAGGCCATGGTGCAGATCTTCGAAGTCCTGGGGCGGAGCGAGCTGGCCGATCGCTTCCGGTCGGAGATGGCCAAGGTGCTGTTCGCCTGACGAGCACCCTCACCCCAACCCTCTCCCAGCGGGAGAGGGTGTCAACCCGAGCCGCCAGCCTTCCCCTACGCGTGGGCTCCGGCCACCTCCCTCGACGCCACCGCCGTGGCATCCAGCCGCGCCCGCAGACGCGGGTAGAACTTGAGCGGGTTCTCGAACAGGATCTTCTGCTTCAGCTCGTCGCTCATGTCTTCGCGACCGAGCAGGTGGGGGATGTCCTCGCTGAAGTCCCGCTGATCCCTTTCGTGGGGGTAGTCGGAGGCCCACAGGAGGGTGTGCTCCGGCACCAGCCGGGCGGTCTCGGGCAGCAGCGTCTCCTCGACCTCGGCGGCGAAATAGATGTTGCCTTCCCGGAAGTATTCGCTGGGCTTGCGCTTGCAGTTGGGCGAATAGTGCCCCTTGCGCTCGTACTCCTCGTCCAGCCGGTCCATCATGTAGGGGACCCAGCCCGCGCCGCATTCCAGCACGCCGAAGCGCAGCCTGGGGAATTGCTCGAACACCCCTTCGCAGATCATCGCCACGAGTTGCCGGAACTGCGCGAACGGGTGCTCCAGGGTGTGCGCCACCATGAAGTTGCGGGTGTCGTCGATGCCCAGGTCGGGGAAGCTCATGCCGCCGTGGGGCGACACCGGCACGTCGAGCCGTTGCGCCTCCTCCCACAAGGGGTGGAAGTCGGGTCCGCTGAAGAGCTTCCCGCCCGGCGTAGCCGAGGGCAGGACCGCGCCCACCATCCCCAGCTCCTCGACGCTGCGGCGCAGCTCCTTGACCGCCTCGTCGATGTCCTGGATGGGCAGCAGCGCCACGCCCACTAGCCGCGGGCTTACCCGCATGAAGCGGTCGTGCAGCCAGTCGTTGTAGGCCCGCGCCATGGTGATGGCCCATTCGTGGTCGCGGATGGCCGCGTGGGTCAAGCCCTGGGTCGGGTACAGCACGGTCAGCTCGATGCCGTTCTTGTCGAGGAAGTCGAGCCAATGCTGCGCGTTGGGTCCGGTGCCGGCGCCGACCCAGCCGCCCGGCTGCCTCAACGAGCGCAGGTAGCCGTCCATGGTGAGGCCCGGCCAGAAACCGTAGGACCGGTGCCATTCCAGTTCGGCGTACGGGCCGCCGATGTATTCGCGAAGCTCGTCGTCGAGCTCCATCACGTGCCCGTCGGCGTCGATGATTCGTTGTTGGGACATGGCTTCTTCCTCTCGCTGAAGAGTATGTACGGACCCGTGAATCCTAGCCCGGAACCCTTGTCCGGGCAAGCCGGCACGGCTCCGCCGACACGCCCGAGGCACGGGTTCAACGGCCCCGGGCTATGGCCGGGGTCCGCGTTGTCTGCTACCTTTGGTTCACCGGCGGCAGACGGCCGGCACGTTCCGAAAAGGAGGTGCGCGTGATGTCGAGACTGCGAATTTCCATCGTGACGGCGGCCGTGTCGCTCGCGATCCTGGCGACATTTGCGACCGCGGCGTTCTCGCAACGGGGCGCCGACGGCGAGCTCAGGATGCTCTACTGGCAGGCGCCGTCGGTCCTGAACCCGTTCCTCTCCGGGGGGACCAAGGACATCCACGCCGCGGCGTTCGTCATCGAGCCGCTGGCGCGCTACGACGACGACGCCAATATGGTTCCGGCGCTGGCGGCGGAGATCCCCACCGTCGAGAACGGCGGGGTGGCCGCCGACCTCAAGTCGATCACCTGGAAGCTCCGCAAGGGCGTGACCTGGTCCGACGGGACGCCGTTCACCGCCGCCGACGTCGCCTTCACCGCGGCCTACTGCATGCACCCGGACGGAGGCTGCAACGCCGCGCCCCGGTTCGAGAACGTGGCCGCGGTGGAGGCGGTGGACGACCACACCGTGCGGATCTCCTTCGAGGTCGCGATGCCGTTCCCCTACGGGCCGTTCGTGGGCTCCACCTGTCCGGTGATCCAGAAGAAGCAGTTCGAGGGCTGCCTGGGAGCCAAGGCGCCCGAATGCACCCAACAGAACTTCGGCCCCATCGGCACCGGCGCCTTCAAGGTGAAGGAGTTCCGGCCCAACGACGTGGTGCGCTACGAGATGAACGAGCGCTACCGCAACCCCGACCAGCCGGCCTTCTCCTCGATCCTGGTGAAGGGCGGCGGCGACGCCGTGTCGGCGGCCCGGGCGGTGCTGGAAACCGGCGAGTTCGACTACGCCTGGAACCTCCAGGTGGAGCCCGAGATCCTCGCCGCCATGGAAAAGGCGGGCAAGGGCAAGGTGGTGTCGGCCTTCGGCACCCTGGTGGAGCGGCTGATCGTGCAGCTCACCAATCCCGATCCCGCCCTGGGCGACAAGCGCTCCACCTACCAGGACGGCAAGAACCCGCACCCCTTCCTCTCGGACCCGGCGGTGCGCCGCGCGCTGTCCCTGGCCATCGACCGCAACATCCTGGTGGAGGCCGGCTACGGCCGGGCGGGAGGGGTGACCTGCAACATTCTGCCGGCGCCGCCGGTCTACGCCTCCACGGCCAACGACTAGTGCAAGACCCAGGATGTCGCCGCCGCCAACAAGCTGCTGGACGAAGCCGGCTGGGTGCGCGGATCGGACGGCATCCGCGCCAAGAACGGGGTGCGCCTCTCGATCCTCTACCAGACCTCCACCAATTCCGTGCGCCAGGGCACCCAGGCGCTGATCAAGCAGATGTGGCGGCAGATCGGCGTCGAGACCGAGCTCAAGAACATCAGCGCGTCGGTGTTCTTCGGCAGCGACCCGGCGAGCCCGGACACCTACCAGAAGTTCTACGCGGACATCCAGATGTACGCCAACCAGTTCAACGGCACCGATCCCCAGGCCTACATGCAGGGCTGGCTGTGCAAGGAGATCCCCAGGCCCGACAACCAGTGGATCGGCAACAACATGCCGCGCTACTGCGACGCGGACTACGAGAAGCTCGCGGCGCAGTTGGCCAAGACCGCGGGCATCGAGAAGCGCGCGGCCATCGCCAGGCGCCTGAACGACATGCTGATGGACTACGGCGCGTTGATCCCGCTGGTCCATCGCGGCGAGGTGGGCGCGCATGCGCTGTCCCTGGGCGGGGTGCGGATCAACGCCTGGGACGCGCTGCAGTGGAACATCCAGGAGTGGCACCGGCGGAAGTAGCGTGATCGCCGGGTTCGTGCACGCGAGAGCGGACGACCGGACAGCAGACTTGCCCTCGGCATGAGTCGCGCCCATGTCACGTTATGTGGCCAGACGCCTGCTCTTCGCGGTCCCGACGCTCCTGGTCATCAGCTTCATCGTTTTCGCGCTGCTGGACCTCGCCCCCAGTGACCCCACGGCCCAGCTTCCGCTGACCATCCCGCCCGAGACCCGGCAGGCCATCCGGGAGAGCCTGGGTCTCGGGCAGCCGTTCCACATCCGCTACCTCAAGTGGCTCGACCAGTTCCTGGTGAACGAGCCCCTCAACCTGCTGGAGCGGATGTGGGGCATCGAGATCGGCGACTCCGCCGGCCGCCTGCGGGTGCGCTCCTGGGCCACGCGGGCGCCGGTGGTGGACCTGATCGCGTCGCGCCTGCCGCAGACCCTGACCGTCGTCGGCATCTCCTACATCGTGGCGATCCTCATCGCGGTGCCGGTGGGAGTCTTCTCCGCTTGCCGGCAGTACTCGCTCTTCGACCAGGCGGGCACCTTCGTCACCATGGTGGGGTTCTCGGTGCCGACCTTCTTCACCGGGACGGGCCTCATCGTGGTATTCAGCGTATGGCTCGACTGGTTCCCTTCCATCTATGACACCACCCACCGGGTCACGGACCTGGAGAGCTTCCTCGTCCAGGTCCGCCAGATGGCGATGCCGGTGATGGTGCTGGGGCTCTTCAACGCGGCGCAGCTCAGCCGCTTCACGCGCTCTTCGGTGCTGGAGAACCTGAACCAGGACTACGTGCGTACGGCCCGCGCCAAGGGGGTGGCCGAGCGCGGCGTCATTCTCGTCCACGTGCTGCGCAACAGCCTGATCCCGGTGGTGACGGTCATCGCCCTCGGGCTGCCGACGACCTTCGCCGGGGCCATCATCACCGAGCAGATCTTCCGCATCAACGGCGTCGGCCAGTTGCTCATCGGCGCCATCGAGGGCGGCGACATCCCAACCGTCCAGACGGTGACCTTCATCTTCGCGGTGCTGATCGTGGGGTTCAATCTCGTGGCGGACGTGCTCTACGGCGTGCTGGATCCGAGGATTCGCTATGATTGACGGTTCCACGGATCCCGCGCCCCAGGGGCGGCAGCAACACCGCCCTCCCGCCCAGGGCGTGTGGCAGCAGTTCCGGCGCCACAAGGGCGCGGTGGCCGGCGCCGCCGTGTTTGCGCTGACGGCGCTGGGGGTATTGCTCGGCGCCGCGGTCTACGGCGTCGATCCCCGGTATCTCGACTACCTGTCCCGGAACCAGGGCATCTCGCTGGCGCATCCCATGGGCACCGACAACCTCGGCCGCGATACGCTGGCGCGGGTGCTGGCGGGCGGGCAGATCTCCCTGGCCGTGGGGGTCGCCGCCATGGTGCTGTCGTTGACCCTCGGCACCTTCGTCGGCGTCATGGCCGGTTTCTTCCGCCGGCTCGACGGTCCGCTCATGCGCTTCACCGACCTCTTCCTGGCGCTGCCGGTGTTGCCGCTGCTGCTCGTGGGCATCATGCTGTTCCGGGATCCGCTGCGCGCGGCCATGGGACCCGAGGCCGGCATCTTCATCCTGATCGTGGCGGTCATCGGCCTGACGAGCTGGATGCAGACCGCCCGGCTGGTGCGCGGCGAGGTGCTGGCCGTCAAGGAACGGGAGTTCGTCATCGCCGCCCGCGGCGTCGGCGCGGCCCCGCGCTACATCATCCTGCGCCACGTCCTGCCCAACGCCCTGAGCCCCATCACCGTCGCCGCCACCCTGGGCATCGCCAACGCCATCATCACCGAGAGCGCCCTGAGCTTCCTGGGCCTGGGCTTCCCCTCCGATTTCCCCACCTGGGGCCGGCTGCTGTTCGACGGCGTCCCGTTCCTGGAGATCGCCCCCGCGCGCGTCCTCTGGCCGGGCCTGGCCATTTCCCTTACCGTATTGAGTGTGAACTACATGGGCGACGGGCTGCGCGACGCACTGGACCCGCGCGTCCGGCGGCATTAGTGTCCTGCGACGTCCAAGGTTTGCGTCCTTCGACTTTGCTTCGCTGCGCTCAGGCCAGGACGGTATGACGTGAGCTACGAATTCGACCTCGGCGCCCATTCCCGGCCAATCACCACCGGCAACCGCGACGCCCAGCGCTGGTTCGACCGCGGGCTTCTGTGGCTCTACGGTTTCAACCGTGAGGAGGCGGTTGTCTGTTTCCGGGAGGCGCAGCGCGCCGACCCGTTCTGCGCCATGGCCTGCTGGGGCGAGGCCTTCGCCGCCGGGCCGTTCATCAACCTTCCCTGGCAGTGGCAGAGCGAGCTGGAGCGCGAAACCGCCCTCGCCGCCTGCTTCGTCGCCACCGGGGCGGCCATGGCCCGGCGCCAGGGCGCCGGGCCCGTCGAGCGCGCCCTCATCGAGGCGCTGCCGGAACGGTATCCGCGCGCCGTGGCGGGTGCGGTGGAAGATTTCTCGGCGTGGGATGATGCGTTCGCCGCCGCCATGCGCGGCGTGTACCGCCGGTTCCCCGGAGATTCGGACGTGGTCGCCCTGTTCGCCGAGGCCCTCATCACCCGCACGCCCTGGGCGCTTTGGGACCTCGATACCGGTGAGCCGGCGGAAGGCGCCGATACCGTCGAGGCCCGCGAAGTGCTGGAGGCGGGCATGCGGCAACTACGCGACCGCGGGTGGCCGCCCCATCCGGGAATGCTGCACATGTACATCCACGTGATGGAGATGTCGCGGACGCCGGAACACGCCCTCGCCGCGGCCGACCAGTTGCGCGGCCTGTCTCCCGACAACGGCCACCTCAACCACATGCCCACCCACGTCTACTTCCAATGCGGCCGCCATGCCGACGCCTTGGAGGTAAGCCGGGAAGCGGCCACCGCCGACGGAAAGTATGCGCGGCACGCGGGCCCGTTCAACTTCTACACCACCGCCCGCTGCCATCACCTCCACGCCATGATGAAGGCTGGGATGCTGCTGGGGGACTACCGCGGGGCGGACGAGGCGGCGCGGAGGATCGATGAGGCCGTGACGCCGGAGCTGCTCCGTCAGGACCGCCCGACCCTGGTCCAGACCCTGGACTATGTCCGCTCCGGAACCATCCACGTGCCGGTACGGTTCGGGCGCTGGCACGAAATCGTCGACGCCCCCATGCCCGCTCACCCCGAGCTCTACGTGACCACGACCCTCATGGTCCACTATGCCAAGGGGGTCGCCCACGCCGCCCTCGGCGACTTCGAGGCGGCAGACAGGGAACGCTCATGCTTCGACGCAGGCTGCGCCACCCTGCCCGAAGACCGCATCTACGCCAACGACACCGCACTCAACGTCATGGCCGTGGCCCGGGAAATGCTCTACGGAGAGATCGCCTACCATCGGGGCCACCACGATGCCGGCTTCGCGCACCTGCGGGAGGCCGTCCGTCTCAACGACCGCCTGCGCTACAGCGAGCCTTGGCCGTGGATGCATCCGCCGCGCCACGCCCTCGGCGCCCTGTTGCTGGAGCAGGGACAACTGGAGGAAGCCGAACAGGTCTACCGGGAGGACCTCGGCCTCGACGACAGCGTCAGGTGTTGTCTGCAGAACCGTGACAACGTCTGGAGCCTGCACGGATACCACGAGTGCCTGCAGCGCATGGGCCGCGACCGCGAAGCGGCGGCCGTTGCGCCGTCGCTGGCCGCGGCGCTTGCCCGGAGCGACGTGGAGGTTTCTTCGTCCTGTCATTGCCGGATGCAGGCGGGGGACGGAATGAAAGACGCTCCGGAGTGCGGGAGGTAACCGAGGCGTCCGCTCACTGGCGGGGCAACCATCCGATCGAACGAGATTACTTCTCCAATTCTCGGATGCCGTTTTGGTTTACCAACCAGAGGGTCAACGACAACCGGTCACGCACGAAACGGGGGATCTTTGCCATCTGGCGTTCCCACGAGAGGGTGTCGGGGACGGCGAGTCCGCCATCGCCTGTAGTTCAGTCAAGGGCAAGCTTTCGGTACTGCCTCAGTTTAGGCGAGGAGCCAAATCGAAATCCGAAAAAAGGGGGGCCAGGATGGGTCACCAGCATTGCTTGCGGGTTTTCTCATAAGATCGGCCTGATCTCACCGGATCTGGTGATTCGAGCAATGAAGGGTCCCGGAGTCTTGTCGAGGAATCTGAGGATGTTGGAACGAGCTAAGAGAAAAGTAGAGCCCATTTCCTTGGCGGTCATCTGTCCGTTTGAAAAGACGAACGAGCGAGCGCCGCTTCTTTCCAGCGCCTGTCTCTCCAGTTCCCTTCGTTGCATACGGTCATCTTTGGTAAGGAGAATCCATCCTTTCTCAGCTACAGACGGGAGCCAATCTTGATCAGCGGCACCTTGGGGGAAGTGATCGGTAAGAAGTTCGACACGCAGCCCAGCACTGGTGAGCGCGTCAAGAAGGAGCTTGCTACCGACGCACTCGTCAAGACAGAAGATAGGCGGGTTAGGCTGCCCTTCGGTATTGCTCGCACCGGATGGCTTCTTCGATGTCCGAGTCGGGACGCCCATAGTCATCAGCGAGTCCGGCGACAGATTCGCCGGCGATAAAGCGTTGGAAAACGACCTCAGTTACAATGCGAGTCCCCCCCAACACCGGACGTCCGAAAGCTACCCGTGGATCAACGACCACCCTGCTTGCCTGAACTGTGGCAGGGGGATCGTCTTGCTTGTTAAACAGATACAATCGAGTGGCGGTGCCATGTGCGTCGCGTTCAATCCTTTCGAGGTAGGCGTCCATGATTGGTAGGAGCCGCTGACCTTCGTGGGAAATGTCGATGTAATCCCCTAGGTGCTTGATGAGCATGTGCTTTCCATCTGTTTCAAAGGTCTTTTCAGCCAACGGATGTGGCGACGGAAAGTGTTCGCGAAGATAGGCAAGGCTTCGTCGAAGGTTGTTGAAGGGAATCCTGTAGTGACGACGGATGGCACAAAGGATGTGAGCTTCGGTCAAGTTGACGAAGGACAACAAATTGTGGGTCTTGTCGGCTAGATCAATTACAGGAGGGGAGTGCTTGGGGCCGCCGATAGTAGGATATCTTCTACCGCGAACCCATGTCCGCAACGTAGCAGTGGGAATGCACAGGTAGTGGGCCGCCTCGGGTATCCCGTAGGCGGGCAATTCTCTCGGATCTCGCCCCCCATACAGATCAACCATGGTACCCGATTGACAGGTTTCCCCTCAAATCTCAAGGGATCCAAAGGACAGCCGCTTCCTCCTGTGCAAGCGGACACCGGGTTCATCCTTTACTGCATACCAGAAGCGTTCGCCATCCAGGGTAAGGCACGCCGGCCGGAAAGGCAGGGGAATCCGTTCGACCACCTGTTCGCGCACCGGGTCGTAGCGGAGAAAGGCGTAAACCGCTTGGCGTTCGTCGCTCCAGTCGCCGAGGGGGCCGGGGTCACACTCGACACACCAGAGTTCGTCTCCCCAAGAAGTTGGGCTAAAGACTTGGTGTTCCATGCGGATCGTCCACAAGTTCCGGCCCTTTTCCGGATCCATGCAGAAGAGCTTGCGGTTGCGCCGGTGGGTCAGCCAGAGCTTGTCGTTCAAGACGGTGGCGCCGGAGGCGGCGCCGTCGGGACAATCGAAACGCCGAATTGCGCGGTTGGTTTCAGGCGACCAGAGCACCAGTTGCTGTCCCAGCCGGCCGCCGCCGGTGATGAGCCATACCCCTTCGTCGGACGGACAGGCGTACCGGATGCCGGGTAGCGACAGAACCTCATCACACGATTCGCCGACGGGATCGTACTTGACCACGACGGACTCGCCGGCCGACGCGAGCCACAGGCGCCCCGCGTGCCACTGCATACCCGTGATGGAAAGTGACCGAATGTCGATCATGCGTGCCTGCGTCCTACCATGGGCAAGGCCAGCAGGCGCAGGGATCTGTCGTAGGTCTGCGTTTGAACGTTGAGTCGGAGATCATTCCGCGCGTTTAGACTCCGTTCGTTCGATCAAAGTCCGTAGTGCCGTCATGTTTTCCTCGTGCTGTTGGTCACGATGCTCCGAGGCACGACGTATCTGTGCGATGCCCCACCCGATTATCCCGATCTGCCCCATGCCCACAACAAGGGCTACCAGGGGCCCGATCAACTCGGCGATCCTGAGCGGTTCAAGCTCGATCATTCCTCAATCCTCCATTTCACCGTAACAGCCAGGATTACGCACTGTCCAACGGAAACCGATGACGCAACGGGACGACACCATCACCGGACATCATATGGCTCCTTCTTCACCTATAATCGGCCGTTTCGGACTCGCCTTTAGGGTCGGTCGAGCGTTTCACTCGCGGCACCTTGACAAGGTTTGACTCAACAGCAGGGTTACGTTATCAACGGCGAATGTCGCGCGGCTGAGACTTGAGCACGGAGACTATTCCCGGCCTCGACGCGCGCGTTTCGAACCACCCACGCCATGTACCCCGCCGCCTTCGACTACACCGTCGCCGAATCCGTGGACCACGCCATCGACCTCCTCCAACGCTCGGGGGATGGCGCCAAGCTCCTGTCCGGCGGGCAGAGCCTAGTGCCGCTGATGAAGCTGCGGCTGGTCCAGCCGGCCCATGTCATCGATATCGGGCGCATTCCCGGACTTTCCCACGTGCGGGAAGACGAGCCGGCGGGCCTCTTGCGCATCGGTGCATTAGCCACGCACGCGCAGATCGGCGCGTCGTCCGTGGTTCAGGAGAAGCTGCCGCTGATGACGGAAGCGGCGGGGGTCATCGGCGATGCCCAGGTGCGCGGTTGGGGGACTCTCGGCGGAGCGCTGGCGGAGGCCGACCCGGCCGGGGACTGGGGGCCGGTGGCGCAGGCGCTGGAGGGGCGGGTGCAGTGTACCGGGCCCGGCGGCACCCGTGTGGTGGACGCGGAGTCGTTCTTCGTGGACGCGTACACGACGGTGCTGGCGGACGACGAGGTGATTACCGAGGTGCAGGTGCCCTTGCCGCGGCCGGGCAGCGCGGGGGCCTATCTCAAGATGGAGCGCCGGGCCGGAGACTTCGCGGTGGCCAGCGTCGCGGTGCAACTCGAGGTCGACGACGGCGGTCGTTGCCGCAAGGCGGGGGTGGCGCTGGGGGCGGCGGGACTCACGCCCATCAAGGTGAACGCGGCCGAGGAGGCTCTGGCGGGGCAGGACGTCACCCCGGATGTGCTGGACGCCGCGGCCGAACGGGTGGTGGAGGCGGCGAATCCGCTGGCGGACGTGCGCGGGTCCAGCGACTACAAGCGGGCGGTGTGCGGGGCATTGTTCAGGAAAGCCGTGGACATCGCGCTGCGGCGCCATCGGGGCGAATCCGTGAAAGG
Source organism: uncultured Binatia bacterium (SeqCode) (assembly GCA_965204505.1). Lineage (GTDB taxonomy): Bacteria > Desulfobacterota > Binatia > UBA9968 > JAJDTQ01 > JAJDTQ01. The sequence continues at coordinate 1,748,819 of CBDBFB010000002.1, read as the reverse complement.
CGGCCATGTCCGGTAAGGTGAAGATCCGCATCACCGTCAACGGCGTGACGCACGAAGGCGAGGCGCCGCCGCGCATGCTGTTGGTGGACTACATCCGCGATGTCGTCGGCCTCAAGGGAACCCGTTACGGCTGCGACACCAGCAACTGCGGCTCGTGCACCATCGTGATGGACGGCCGCGGCGCCAAGTCCTGCACCTTCCTGGCGGTGCAGGCGGACGGCCGCGAAGTGACCACCGTCGAGGGCCTCGCCGACGGGAGCGGGTTGAATCCGCTGCAGGCGGCCTTCCAGGAGGCGCACGCGCTCCAGTGCGGCTTCTGCACCTCGGGCATGGTCATGGCCGCCCACGCGCTGCTGGCGCACAATCCCACCCCCTCGGTGGAGGAGATACGCGAGGGGATCATCGGCAACCTGTGCCGTTGCACCGGCTACGTTCCCGTCATCGAGGCGGTGCAGGCGGCGGCCCGGCGCATGAAAACCGAGGGAGGAACGCCATGAACGCCGCTCCGCGCCCGCCGCTGGTGGGCACCCCGGTCCCGCGCAAGGAGGACCCGGACATCCTCCGGGGTCAGGCGCGCTACACGTTCGACATCGACCTGCCGGACATGCTTCACGTCGCGGTGTACCGGAGCCCGGCCGCCCACGCGCGCATCCGCAAGGTGGACCTCTCCAAGGCGCTGGCGCTGCCCGGCGTGGTGGCCGGCTTGACCGGCGAGCAAGTGAGGCAACTCGGCTATGTTAACCCGCTGTCGCCGTTCCCGTTCCAGAGCCGGGACCCGTTCAAGCGCGGCAACCCCACCATCAAGTTCTTCGACCACTACTGCCTGGCATGGGACAAGGTGCGCTTCGTGGGCGAGCCCGTGGCGGCGGTGGTGGCCACGGACCGGTACGTCGCCGAGGACGCGCTGGACCTGATCGAGGTGGACCTCGACCCGCTGCCGCCGGTGGTGGACTCCGCGGCCGCCCTGGAGCCCGGCTCCGAACGCCTCTACGAGGACTGGGACGACAACGTCATGCTGACGTTCCGGGTGTCCGGCGGCGACGTCGACACCGCCTTCCGCGACGCGGAGGTCGTGGTCAAGGAAACCATCCACAGCGGCCGTTTCACCGGCACCCCCATCGAGACCCGCGCGGTAGTGGCCGACTACGACGCCAGCGTCAAGACCCTGAGCCTGTGGAGCACGACCCAGATCGGCCACGCCATCGGCACGCTGGTCGAGAACACCATCGCGCTCCCGGGACTGAAGGTCCACGTGAATTTCCGCCGCATAGGCGGCGGCTACGGACAGAAGTGGGCCTTCTACCCGGAAGAGATCCTGGTGCCGCTGCTGTCCATCCTGGTGGGGCGACCCATGAAGTGGGTGGAGACCCGTCGCGAGCACATGACCGGCACCATCCATGCGCGCGAGCAGACCCACCACATCGAGGCGGCGGTGCGCCGCGACGGCACCCTCCTGGGGGTCAAGGACCGCATCGTGGCCAACATCGGCGCCGCCTACCCCACCGGCGGCTTGGCCTCCATCGTCACCACCGGCATGTTCGTGCCCGGCGCCTACCAGATCGCCAACTACGAGGGGCAGGTCCAGGGGGTGGTGACCAACAAGACCCCCTACGGCGCGCACCGGGGCTTCGGCAAATCGGAAGCGTGCTTCGTCATCGAGCGCATGGTGGACCGCATCGCCGCGAACCTCGACCTCGACCCGGTGGAGGTGCGGCGGCGCAACTTCGTTCCGCCGGACGCCTTCCCGTACCGTTCGGTCACCGGCCCGCGCTACGACAGCGGCCGCTATCGGGAGGCCCTGGACAAGGCGCTGGAGCTGCTGGACCTCGACCACTGGCGCAAGGCGCAGAAGGAGGCGGCGGCCGAGGGCCGCTACCTGGGCATCGGCACCTGCCTGGTCATCGAGCCCTCGAGCTCCACCCGCATGGGCTCCTACAACGCCGGCTACTACAGCGTGCGCATGCGCATGGACCCCAACGGCAAGGTCTACGTCTTCCCGGGCGGCAGCGACGAGGGCCAGGGCCACGCCACCTCCATCTCGCAGCTCGTCGGCGACGAGCTGCAGGTGTCGTTCGACGACGTCATGGTGGTGGAGGGAGACAGCCTGGCGTGCCCCTACGGCTCGGGCTCCTACTCCAGCCGTTTCTCGGTGGTGGGCACCACCGCCGTGACCCTGGCGGCGCGGGCGCTACGGGACAAGATCACCCAGATCGCCTCGGTGATGCTGCGGCACCCGCCCGGCGGGCTTGAGTTCGCCGACGGCCGGGTGTCGGTGGAAGGGCGCCCGGCAGAGGCGGTTTCCCTCTCGGAGATCGCGCGCGTCGCGTACTTCTACCCGTTCCAGTTGCCCGAGGGCATGGACCCGGGGCTAGAGACGCTGTACCACTTCCGCGATCCCAACATCGAGTTCGAGGCCGACGAGCGCGGGCGCGTCGCCATGTTCAGCAGCTTCCCCTACGACGCCGAGGCGGCGGCGGTGGAGGTGGAGGCGGACACCGGCCTGCTCAGGATCCTGAAGTTCGTCTCCGTCCATGACTGCGGCAACATGCTCAACCCGCTCATCGTCAGGGGCCAGCACGTGGGCGCCCTGGCCCACGGTTTCGGCGGCGCCCTGTACGAGGAGCTGCCGTACAGCGAGGAAGGGCAGCCCATGGCGGCCAGCTTCAAGGACTATTTCCTGCCCACCGCCATGGAGATGCCGGAGATGGTGCTGGAGCACATCGAGACCCCCAACCCGTTCACGCCGGGCGGATTCAAGGGCGCCGGCGAGACCGGCACCGTGGGTCCGCCGGCGGTGCTGGCCAACGCCGTGGAGGACGCGCTCAAGCCCCTGGGCATCGCCATCCGCCGGCTGCCGCTGACGCCCCAGTACCTGTGGTCGCTCATCCAGGAGGCCCTCACCCGGCCTTCGGCCACCCCCTCCCAGAGGGAGAAGGGCTTTAACCTCTGACCCCCTCTCCCTCTGGGAGAGGGCTGGGGTGAGGGAGGCTTCATGTCCGACAAGGTCATTCTCGAGAAAGCGGGCGACACCGCCAGCATCACGCTCAACCGGCCCGACAAAGGCAACGCGGTGGACCTCGAGCTCATGCTGGCGCTCACCGAGAGCCTCACCGAGGCCGCGGCGGACAAGGCGCTGCGGGTGCTGGTACTGGAGGGTAGGGGCGAGCATTTCTGCTCCGGGCGCGAACCGGACGTGCCGAGGCCGGAGAACGCGAGCCAGTTCGCCGAGGCCCTCGGCCGCATCGTCCGCGTGAACAAGCTGCTGCAGTCGTTTCCGGGGATCAGCGTGGCCGTGGTCCGGGGCAAGGCCTTCGGCTTCGGCTGCGGACTGGCGGTCCAGAGCGACGTGACGCTCGCCGCCGAGGACGCCAGGTTCGCGTTCCCGGAGATCAACGCCGGGTTCCCGCCCACCATCGTCATGTCCTACCTGAGCCGCTGGATCCACCGGAAAAAGGCCCTGGAGCTGGTCATGACCGGAGGCGAGATCAGCGCGCGGGAAGCGGAGCGGCAGGGTCTCGTGAACCGGGTGGTGCCGGCGGATCAACTGGAAGACGAAAAGAAGCGCTGGCTGGAAACGCTGGCGGGCCGTGACCTCCAGGGGCTGCAGGCGACCAAGGCGTTTTTCAGGGACACGGCCGAGTGGTCCACCGAGGCGGCGGCACAATACGGGGTGACGCGGTTGGCGAATTTCTTCGCGAGCCGGACAGGGTCCTAGGAGGCCCTCATCTGGACAGGCGCTCACCCCGACGGGCCCTCACCCCGACCCTCTCCCAGAGGGAGAGGGGGAAACTCTCTTCCTGGGAGGGGGTGGCCTCGTTCCGTCCCAAATTCAACCCCTCTCCCTCTGGGAGAGGGTCGGGGTGAGGGTCTAGGGCCGAAGGCCGGGTGAGGGCCTAGCGCTTCAGGTCGATCTTGCGCCCGAAGCTGACCTCGCCCTTGTCTATCCTGAGAGAGAATCCGCAGTCAGGGTTGGTGCAGACCCAGGCTTTGTACATCACGGAAGCACCGTCCTGACCGTAGTCGGAAAGCGGGATCAACGTGCCAATGTCGCATTTCTGACATTTCGGCAGCTCCATCTCCACACCTCCTTTGCAGCGAGCGCCGTCCGGCGAGGCGCTCCGCGACCGCCCATGCCGACCGTTTCCCGCCGCGACCCGGCAGGTTGAAAGTTGCGTCGACCTTATAGAAAAACCCCGTCGAAAGCAAGAAGTTGAGCCTTGGCCGCGGGCCCGCCGCGGCTCCGGTTTCCGCGTCATTTCGGTGCGCGGGAGGTCCGGGAACGCCCCTGCGATTTGACAGCTTCAAGGCGCTGGGGATATGATGATCGCGGACTTCCGGTGGGACGGGAGCGGTTACGTCGGAAGTCCCCTCGCTACGCAATATCGTACATATCTCATGTCCGTGGTGGCTATCATACCGGCCCGTTTCGGATCGACGAGGTTCCCCGGGAAGCCGTTGGCCAGGATCGGTAAGAAGCCCATGATCCAGCACGTCTACGAGAGCACCGCGACGGCGGACCTGGTCCACCGGACGGTGGTGGCCACGGACGATGCGCGGATACTGGATGCCGTGCGGGCCTTCGGCGGGGAAGCGGTGATGACCTCGAAGGACCACCTGAGCGGCACCGACCGCTTGGCCGAGGTCGCCGGGGGGCTCGAGGCCGAGTGGATCGTGAACGTTCAGGGAGATCTTCCGTTCATCCGGGCGGAGACCATCCGCGGGAGCGTCGACTGCCTGGTGCGGGACCCGGCCGTTCCCATGGCCACGGCGCGCACGCCCATTACGTCGGAGCGGGAGTTCCTCAACCGCAACGTGGTCAAGGTGGTGACCGACCAGGAGGGGTTCGCCTGCTATTTCTCCCGCGCCCCCATTCCCTTTCATCGGGAGCCGGCGGCGGTTCCGGCACAGTGGGGCCATCGTCACCTGGGCATCTACGTCTACCGGCGTGATTTCCTGTTGCGCATCGCCGCCATGCCCGCCGTGGAGTTGGAACTGACCGAGGGTCTGGAGCAGTTGCGGGCGCTCTACTACGGTTACCGGATCCGGGTCGCGGACGTGGTGGAGACGGGCGTGGAGGTGGACACGCCGGATGACCTGGAGCGGGCGGAGGCGTACTGGAGCCGGGTACACGCCGAGGAATGCCATGCCTAACCTACGACAGAAGTTCATTTTCGTCACCGGCGGGGTCATGTCATCCCTCGGCAAGGGGCTGGCGGCGGCCTCCATCGGCGCCCTGCTGGAATGCCGCGGCCTCAAGGTGACCCTGCTGAAGATGGACCCCTACATCAATGTCGACCCGGGCACCATGAACCCGTATCAGCACGGCGAGGTGTTCGTCACCGACGACGGCGCGGAGACGGATCTGGATCTGGGCCATTACGAGCGCTACGTTTCTTCCACCACCGGGCGGGCCAACAACTTCACCACCGGCCAGGTGTACGACACCGTCATCGCCAAGGAGCGCCGCGGCGATTACCTGGGCGGGACCGTCCAGGTGATCCCCCACATCACCGACGAGATCAAGCGCCGGATCACGGCCGCGGCCGAGGACTACGACATCGCCATCTGCGAGGTCGGCGGCACCGTCGGCGACATCGAGGGTCTTCCCTTCCTGGAGGCCATACGGCAGTTCGGGCGGGACTGCGGCAGGGAGAACGTCATCTACGTTCACCTGACCTACGTGCCGTACATAGCCCCGGGCGGCGAGCTCAAGACCAAACCCACCCAGCACAGCGTCAAGGAGCTCACCGGCCTGGGGATCCAGCCCGATTTCCTGTTGTGCCGGACCGACCGCCTGTTGAACCGCTCCCTCAAGTCGAAGATCGCCAGTTTCTGCAACGTGGACGAGAACTCGGTGATCACGGCCAAGGACGTGGAGTGGATCTACGAGGTCCCCCTGGTGTTCCGCCAGGAAGGACTGGACGACCGGATCGTGGAGCGGCTCCAGATGTGGACCGGCGCCCCCAACCTCCGCAAGTGGCAGAAGACGGTGCACATCCTCAAGAACGCCCGGGAGTCGGTGCGGATCGCGGTGGTGGGGAAGTACATGGAGCTCAAGGAGTCGTACAAGAGCCTGCTGGAGGCCCTGGTCCACGGCGGCATCGCCAACGGCGTGCACGTCGAGCTCGACTGCATCGACGCGGAGAAGATGGAGAAGCATGACGTCGAGGACCGGCTGGCCGGCGTCCAGGGCATCCTGATCCCCGGCGGTTTCGGAGACCGCGGCACCGAGGGGAAGGTCCGCGCGGTGCGCTACGCGCGCGAGAACAAGGTGCCGTTCTTCGGCATCTGCCTGGGGATGCAGATCGCGGCGGCCGAATTCGCCCGCAACGTCTGCTCCCTGAAGGGCGCCAACTCCGTGGAGTTCGATCCGAAGACGCAACATCCGGTGATCCACCTGATGGACGAGCAGAAGGGCCTGGACCGGATGGGCGGGACCATGCGCCTGGGCGCCTATCCGTGCGTCGTGGCCGCCGCTTCGCTGTCCGCCAAAATGTACCGCAAGAAGCGCATCTCGGAGCGGCACCGGCACCGCTACGAGTTCAACAACCGCTACCGCGAGTTGATGCAGGACAAGGGATTGAGGATCAGCGGCCTGTCCCCCGACGGCAACCTCGTGGAGATCATCGAGCTGAAGGACCACCCGTGGTTCGTCGGCTGCCAGTTTCACCCGGAGTTCAAGTCCCGTCCGACGGACTGTCACCCGTTGTTCAAGGGGTTCATTCGCGCCGCCGTGCAGCAGAGTTCGTCGGTCAAGGAAGTCCCGCGCATGCGCATCGTGGCGGGCACGACACCATGAGCGCCAGCGAGGTCCCCATCGGCGGGATCCGGGTCGGGGGAGGCCGGCCGCTCGCCCTGATCGCCGGCTCCTGCGTCATCGAGAGCCGGGAGTCCGCGCTGCGGCACGCGGCGTACCTGCACGAGCTGACCCGGCGCCTGGATATCCCTTTCGTCTACAAGTCGTCCTACGACAAGGCCAACCGCACCTCTCTGGAGTCGTTTCGCGGCCCGGGGCTCGACGAAGGATTGCGCATTCTCGAGGAAGTAAAGCGGGAGATCGGGGTCCCGGTGCTTACCGACGTGCACGAACCGGACCAGATCGCGCCGGCCTGCGAAGTCGTGGACGTGGCGCAGATCCCGGCTTTTCTTTGCCGGCAGACCGACTTCGTGACCGCGGTCGCCCGGGCCGCCAAGGTGGTGAACGTGAAGAAGGGGCAGTTCCTGGCGCCCTGGGACGTCCGGAACGTGGCCGCCAAGGTGGTGGCGGCGGGCAACAACAACGTGCTGCTCACCGAGCGCGGGGTCTCCTTCGGCTACAACAACCTGGTGTCGGACATGCGCTCGCTGGTGATCATGCGGGAGACCGGGTTCCCCGTGGTGTTCGACGCCACCCACAGCCTGCAGCTTCCCGGCGGCCTCGGCGAGGCCTCGGGCGGCGACCGGCGGTTCATCGCGCCGCTGGCGCGGGCGGGCGCCGCGGTGGGGGTGGACGGCCTGTTCATGGAGGTTCACGAGGACCCGGACCGGGCCCTGAGCGACGCCCCCACCTCCTTTCCGCTCGACGCCCTCGACGGTCTGCTGCGGACGGTCAAGGATATCGACGACCGGGTCAAGGGGCGCGAGGGCGGTTGACATGGGCGGCGGCACGGAGGCCATACGCAAGGCTCGCGAGGTGCTGGACATCGAGATAGCCGGCCTCGCCGCGGCCCGGGACCGGGTCGGCGACGCGTTCGTCCGCGCCGTCGACATCCTGCATGACTGCACCGGCAAGGTCATCGTCACCGGGGTGGGGAAGTCGGGGCTGGTCTGTCACAAGATCGCCGCCACCCTCGCCAGCACCGGCACCCCCTCGTTCTTCCTCCACGCCGCGGAGGCGAGCCACGGCGACTTGGGCATGATCATGCGCGACGACGTGGTGCTGGCCGTTTCCAACAGCGGCGAGTCCGAAGAGGTCCTGAAGATGCTGCCGCTCATCAAGCGCTGGGGCCTCAAGCTCATCGCCATGACCGGCAACCGGCGATCGTCCCTGGCGCTTTCGGCCGACGTGATCCTCGACGTCGGCGTGCCCGAGGAAGCCTGTCCCCTGGGCCTGTCGCCCACCGCGAGCACCACCACCGCCCTGGCCATGGGCGACGCCATCGCCGTGGTGCTGCTGGAACGCCGGGGGTTCAAGACCGAGGACTTCCTGCTTCGCCATCCCGGCGGCGCGCTGGGCCGAAGGCTGCTGCTCCGCACCCGGGACCTGATGCATCGCGACAAGGAGATACCGCTGGTTTCCGAGGACACCCCGCTCAAGGACGCCCTGCTGGAGATCACCTCCAAGCGGCTGGGCGTGACCGGGGTGGTCGACGGGGAATCGGCGCTCGTCGGCATCATCACCGACGGGGACCTGCGGCGCTGTCTTGCCCGCAGCGACGGCAAGGCTGACATCCTGGAGCGCAAGGCCTCCGACATCATGACGCACGATCCCAAGACCATCGGCGCCGATTCGCTGGCGGCCGAAGCCGTGGCGCTGATGGAAGAGTTCTCGATCACCTCCCTCTTCATCAAGGCCGGGGACTCCGAGCGGCCCCAGGGGATCATCCACCTCCATGACCTGCTCAAAGCCGGCATCGTCTGACACGCGGACCGAGGAGCTGCGCCGGAAGGCCCGGGCCGTCAAGCTGCTGCTGCTGGACGTCGACGGGGTGCTGACCGACGGCGGCATCGTCATCGACGAACGGGGCGAGGAGGTCACGCGCTTCGACGTCCAGGACGGCCACGGCATCAAGCTGCTCCAGCAGGCGGGCATCCGCGTGGGGCTGCTGACCGGCCGGGCGTCCCGGGCGGTGGCGGTGCGCGCGGAGCGCCTGTCCATCGGGCTCGTCTACCAGAACGTGGCCGACAAGCTGCGCGGCTATGAACGGGTCAAGGCCGACACCGGGCTGGCCGACGAGGAGATCGCCTACGTCGGCGACGACATGCAGGACCTGCCGGTGCTGCGAAGGGTCGCCTTCGCCGTAGCGGTGCCCAACGCGTGGGACGGCTTGAAGGAGCGCGTGGACTACGTCACGACCCGCACGGGGGGCCACGGCGCGGTGCGCGAAGTGGCGGAGCTGCTACTGCGGTTGAGCGGCAAATGGGATCCGCTGTTGAAGGAGTACGACCGCTGACCCGGAACGGCGCGGGCCGGCACGGCCCACGAGGTGATCGGGGGTGACGCCGCCAGGGCACGCAATTTCCGTGCCTTCACCTTTACACTCAAAAGCGGAATTGCTATCCCGGAAACAGTGGCCTGTTGCGTGCCACGCCTGTTGCGTGCCACTGGTGGCCTGTCGCCATGCGGTCCAAACGGTTACTGCTCTTGCTCGTCATGGCCGCGGGGGCGATCTTCGTCGCTGTCGAGGTGGCGCGGCACATGCGGGAGCAAGCGCTCCAGGACCCCCGGGAGCTGTTGGAGTTCACCCCCGGGGTGCCCTTGCAGGTGAAGAATTTTCACCGCAGCATGATCCGGGACGGGCGCAAGGCGTGGGAAATCAAGGGGGCCGAGGCCACTTACTTCAAGGCCGAGGAGCGGGCCGCGGTCAGCCGTCCGCGGCTGGTCTTCTACCGGAACAACGGCGGTACGCTGGAGGCCAGGGGCCGGGAAGGGAACGTTTTTCTGCCCAACGGGCAGTTGCAACGGGCGGTTCTCGACGGTGCGGTGGACGTGGTCTACCGGGAGGCAAGATTTCGGACCGACAAGCTCATCTACCTCCACGCCGATGACCGCATCGTCTGCCCGGGCAGGGTCTGGGCGGTGGTGGACGGGGTCGAGTTCGAGGGCGAGAACATGACCTACTCGCTCGCCAACGACACGATCGAGATCCGGGGCGCCGTCAGAACCACCCTCCAAGGCGGACGTTGGAACGAGGCCACGGGCCTGTAACAAACGAAACGGAAACAGGATGCGCACGACTCGCGGTTCCCGGAAGGACGTTATGAAACGGTGGAGCGGGTTTCTAACCGGCGTGGCGGGGCTGAAGCCCTTGCTCGCGGCGGTCCTGCTCCTGCCGGTGGTCGGCCTGGCGGCGGAGGGCGGTCCTCGGAGCGGGGAGCCGGGCACGCGCGGCCTGTTCGCGGACACCGACACCCCCATCGTCATCACCGCGGATTCCATGGAGCTTCAGCGCAAGACCAACACGATCATCTACAAGGGCAACGTCCTCGTGGTCCGGGACGACGTCAAGATCACCAGCGACGTGCTGTCCGCGCGCTATGACGCCAAGGACGGAGGGTTGAGGAGCGTTGTCGCCGAAGGGACCGTGCGGGTGCGCGACGGAAGACGCGAGATGACCGGTGACAAGGCCGTTTTCGACGGCCCGGAGGAAACCATCACCGTGTCCGGCAACACCACCGTCCGGGACGGAAACAACAGCATTTCCGGCGATCGCGTCACCATCTACGTGAAAGAGGACCGCATCCTGGTGGAGAACAGCGGCGGACGCGTCAGAGCGGTGGTTTTCCCGGGCCGGTTGAACCGTTGATCCATGGTCCAGGGGTCACCGTTGACCCACATGGTCCAGGGGTCTTTCCGGGTCATGGAACCGTAGCAAGAGGGGTGGAGGTGCCCACGCCCTCCGACCCCCTCTCCCTCTGGGAGAGGGTTGGGGTGAGGGCCGCCGGGGGGCCCCGGGTGCGATGAACATTCTCAACGCGGACGAAATCATCAAGTCGTACCGGGGACGGCGGGTCGTGGATCAGGTCACGCTCGAGGTTTCGAGCGGCGAGGTGGTGGGCCTCCTGGGACCCAACGGAGCGGGGAAGACGACCCTGTTCCACATCGTGATCGGCCTAGTCCGCGCCGACGGAGGAAGGGTCACCCTGGACGGGACGGATCTCACCACCGCTCCCATCTACCGGCGGGCGCGCGCAGGCATCAGCTACCTGCCGCAGGAGTCGTCGGTATTTCGGGGCTTGACGGTCAAGCAGAACCTGTTGGCCATTCTCGAGACCCTGGGACTCGGCAAGGATGAGGAAGAGGAAAGGAGCCGGCGGCTGCTCGGCGCGTTCGGTCTGGAGCACCTGGCGGAGCAGAAGGCCTACACGCTTTCGGGCGGTGAAAGGCGGCGCGTGGAGATAGCCCGGGCGCTGATTCTCTCGCCTTTCTTCCTGCTCCTGGACGAACCCTTCACCGGTGTCGACCCCATCGCCTTGGCGGACATCAAGGACGTGATTCAGCGGCTGACCAAGACCGGGATCGGGGTCCTGATCACGGACCACAACGTCAGGGAAACCCTGGAGATCTGCACTCGCGCCTACATTCTGAACGAGGGGGTGGTGCTGGCCGAGGGGACGCCGGGCGATATCGCCTCCAGTGAGAGAGCGCGCGCGGTGTACCTTGGCGAGGGATTCAGCCTTTAGTGTCCTGTCCGGTTAAATCGCATGATAATATGCGGAGGATTTTTCGTTGTCGGCAAGGCGCGATGACGAGCAGTGGCGGGCACCACGCGAGGAAGAGCAACGCCGCCGACGGCGAAAAAGACCCGTATATCATATATAAATCTCAACTGGTTCCCGTCATTTCCTCGGGTAGCGGACAAGCGTCGCCATGTCAAGCCCCGCCACGACAGTCCTGCAATAACTCCCTATAATACTGTAGCTTATCGTCGTTTCCAAGCGGCCCATGCGCCTGCGTCCTTCGGTCAAGCGGCGCCAGTGGATGACCTCCTGCGCTCCGGCGTGCGACTTCAGTGGGTTGCGTTTCGATTACGGTCCTGATAGCATTTTCTCCGGTTTCGGGTTTCGGTTTCGAAACCGGAGGAGATCGCCCCATGCCCACGCACCAACCCGTCAAGCTCACCAAGCGCGCCGTCGATGCGCTCGCCGTGGAGTCGGGCGACACCGTGGTCTGGGACCGGGACCTGCCGGGCTTCGGCATCCGGGTCTATGCCTCGGGCCGCAAGGTCTGGTGCGTGCAGACGCGCGGTGCGGGCGGGGCACCGAAGCGCTTCGCGCTCGGCCGCTACGGGAGTCTGACGCCGGACGACGCGCGGCGCAAGGCGGCGCTGGCCATCGACCGGATCAAGCAGGGGCTTGAGCCCGAACCTCCGCCAGTGGCATCCGAGCCCACGGTGGCGGACCTTGCGGAGCGCTACATGGAGGCCCACGTCAGGGTGAACTGCCGGCCCGCGACGGTGGAGACGTTCGGGCGCATCCTGCGCCTGTACATCGTGCCGGAGCTGGGGCATCTGCGGCTCCCGGAGGTGGACCGTCCGCAGGTCTCGGAGTTCCACCACAAGCTCAGAGAGAAGCCCTACCGGGCGAACGCGGCTGTGGGGATGCTGGCGAACATGTTCCGTCTGGCGGAAGCCTGGGGGATGACGCCGCCGCGGCGCAATCCGTGCCGGTCGGTGCGCCGCTACAGGGAGGCGCGCCGCGAGCGGTTCCTCACGCCTGGGGAGTACCGGGAGTTGGGGCGGGTGCTGGACGAAGCGGAAGCCGACGGTTCGGTGTTTCCCTCCGCCATACCCGCAATCCGCCTCCTGCTGCTCACGGGCTGCCGCCGGAACGAGATCCTGACGCTCAGGTGGGACGACGTGGACCGCACGGCGCGGGAGCTTCGGCTGAGGGACGGCAAGACGGGATGGCGGAGCGTGCCGCTCACGCCGGCGGTGGAGGCGGTGCTTGAGGGGATACCGAGGACGGAGGACAACCCGTGGGTGATCGCGGGGCGGAAACCGGGAAAGCGTCTCATGGACCTCGATGCGATATGGATGAGGCTCCGCAAGCGGGCGAAGCTCGACGACGTGCGGCTCCACGACTGCCGTCACTCGTACGCGTCGCGGGCGCTGGCGCTGGGGGAGGGGCTTACGATGATAGGGGCGCTGCTCGGTCATGCGAAGGTGGGGACGACGGCGCGCTATGCGCACCTGGCGCGGGACACGGAGAAGGTCTCGGCCGCGCGGGTCGGGGGCAGCATCGGGGCGGACATCCTGCCGCCGGGCGCGGTCTGAGGGAGGCACCGGTCCATGGCGAAGCTCACCACGGCTACGATCTCGAAGCGCACGGTGGAGGCGCTGGCGGTGGAGAAGGACACGGTCTACTGGGACTCGGAGCTTTCGGGGTTCGGGGTCCGCGCCTATCCGTCGGGGAGCAAGTACTACGTGGTGCAGACCCGCGCAAACGGCAAGGCGGCGAAGCGGGTGACGGTGGGCCGGCACGGGATCGTTACGGCGGAGGAAGCGCGCAGGCGGGCGGCGCTGATCATCGCGCGGATCAAGGCGGGTGAGGAGCCGCTGGCGGAGCCGGCGGCGGCCCTGGCCGAGGGACCCACGGTGGGGGAGATTGCGCGCCGATGGCTTGAGGAGCATGTCGAGGTGCGGTGCAAGCCCAGGACGGTGGAGATGTACACGCTGATTGTCCGCAAGCACGTGCTGCCCAGGCTCGGCAGGGTTCCGGCTCTGGCGGTGGATCACAAGCGGGTGAGTGACCTGCACCACTCCATGCGCGGGACGCCGTCGATGGCGAACCGGACGGTGGAGGCGCTGTCGCGCATCTGGAACTCGGCGGAGGACCGGGGGGAGTTGCCGGAGGCGAGCAACCCGTGCCGGCTGTTGGTGAAGAACCGCGAGCGCGGGCGCGAGCGGTTTCTTAGCGAGGAGGAGTTCCGGCGCCTGGGGCGGGCGCTGGCGGAGGCAGAGGCCGGGAGGGAATTGTCGGTCCACGCGGTGGCGGCGATCCGGCTGCTGTTGCTCACGGGGTTGCGGCGGAACGAGGTGCTGACGCTCCGCTGGCGGGACGTGGACCTCGATGCGCGCGAGCTCAAGCTCGAGGACTCCAAGACCGGCGCGCGGGTGGCGCCGCTTTCACCGGAAGCGGCCCGGGTGCTCGCCGGCATCCCGCGGGTGGAGGGGAACCCGCACGTGATTCCGGGACAGAAGCCGGGCACGCACCTGCGGAACCTGAACGATCCCTGGGACCGGATACGCAGGAGCGCAAAGCTGGAGGACGTGCGGCTTCACGACTGCCGCCACTCGTTCGCGTCGAGGGCGCTGGCGCTGGGCGAGGGGCTGACCATGATCGGGAAGCTCCTCGGGCACACGAAGGTGGAGACCACCGCGCGGTACGCGCACCTGGCGCGGGAGTCGGTACGCGAGTCCGCCGTCCGCATATCCGACAGCATCGCAGCCGACATCCTCAAGGGATACCGAGGGGACGGCGGGGACGAAGCCCCAGCCGGGACGGCGGCCTGATCCCTGGACCGTCCGGGCCAGCGAGTGAAGGAGGGATACGCGATGAGTACACGGCGACGGTTCAGCGGAGATTTTAAGGCGAAGGTCGCCTTGGAGGCGCTACGCGGGGACAAGACGATCCAAGAGATCGCCACCCGGCACAAGATCGACCCGAATCAGGTGAGCACCGGGAAGCAGCCGGCGATGGAGGGCATGAAGGAAGTCTTCGCGAAGGGGGCGGAGCGGTCTCGCGGGGAGCACGAGAACTACCCCTTCTACGGCAGCCGCCAGATGGTTCGCCTACACCTGCATCCCCGTCGAGCGCGGCTTCCTGTACCTGGTGGCGGTCATGGACCGGGCCACCCGCCGGGTGCTCTCCTGGCGGCTTAGCAACACCCTGGACACCCGCTTCTACGCAGAGGCGTTGACGGACCACTCAGGTCCGCAGACCCCAGTCCAACGGCTTCGTCGAGCGCCTGCACCGAACCCTGCTCGACGAGCACTTCCGCGTCCTGGGCCGAACCAAGTTCTATGAGAGCATCCAGGAGATGCAGACCGACCTCGACGCCTATCTGGTCACTTACAAGACAAAGCGACCCCATCAGGGCCGCGGCATGAACGGCAGAATCCCTGCCGACGTCTTCGCCCGCTGCCGGCCCAAAACCAAGAAACCAAAGGAGGACAAAGTGGAAAAGGCCGCCTAGAATACCCCGGACCAGGAGCGGCCGCTGTCAGGTAAATACCCTATCTGTACACACCAATTCACCACACACGTTCGCATCTTCACATCGCCATTATCAGATGGTGACAACGAAATTCGCCGGAAGCGAAATCTTCATCTTCTAGATCACGTATATGAGCCGAAACTCTATGTTCACTTGGATCGAACTTTCTAAACCTTTCCAACGAACACGCCAATGCCTGCCCGATGTTGTTCAATAAATTGACTGAAGAACCCGAAAACAGGTAACCCAGCATCGCGCCACCCCTCACATACGGCGCGTATCTTCCAGTCAAGAACTCATCCGTAACGTCTCTTGTGTATCTAGCAATATTGCGCTCCGTCCTTATCACTTTCGCCTCCAACGGCCACATAACCTTCCGGTTCCCTATTAACACAAAGGCGATATCGTATTGCGGTGGCTGAGCAGGTGCTGCCATTCGAGTGGCAAACTCATAACATCCGTGCTGGACGAAATACGGTTCCTCTCCTGATAGATGCGTTCGAATATACGGCTTCAGCAGTTGGCTAATCGTTCGCTCCAATTCCTCTTCTATTAGGTCCTTATCAATCTTGCCCATCAATTCCCTCGACAAGTCTCTATACCCACTCCACGTCGCTGCCATCATCACCTCAACAGCATCTTCTCCCCACTGCTCTGCTAACTCTTCGAAATCTTGGGACTCGTTTGGCCAAACTAAGTCCATAATAGTCCGCCCTGTACTCCTACCTTGTCCCATCCCCCTAGACGCCCTCAATTCTCGGCTGGTCCGTGGGCTTCTGCACCCGATGCATAATCTCTCCACTCACTTCATCAGCATCGCGCATCGCAATCGACCGCGTCCAATACCTAGCTTCATCCGGCTTCACCATCAACACCGTGGGTATACTCCTCCCCTCAATATTCCAAACATCAAACACTCGTGCCATTCGACGAAAACTTATCCCACCTTCCTCCTCTCCGTTCAATATCCTGTCCACGCGCCGAAGCTGCTCAGCCAGTTCGCCGGCACCGACCATTTCGTAGTTCACGTCTTGTTCACGCGTTACCCCAAAGTGAAAGGCGACCATCCTTACGGGAAACCGTTGACCCGACTGCGGTACATACACCGTTGCAGCCACTTGCCTTTCTCGACCAAACCCAGCCCTTAGTACTCTGAAAAACCACCTGCAATAGTCTCTTAGGCTTTCTCCTTCATGCCCATCTGCCGCCAAATCAGTGGACCTCCGCCCCGGTGAATTACTGTCCCCTTTATAGTCGGCAAGGGCGAACTCTAGCGCATCCTCCATTAGGACCCGCTCTACTTCCTTTAATTCATACATCGCCTCGAGCGCGCGATCCAACTCATCTCTGCTTCGCAAATCACGTATTCGCCGCCCTTCTCCTATCCTTGGAATAGGAACCTCTAGCAGCTCCGTTACATGCGGCTCAGGCCGATAGTTTGCAAACCTGCCGCTCCCCAACAGCAAGTAATACATCGCCACTCGACTGTTGTATGCCATACAGGCCAAGTCCAATATTCCTTGATCTCCCCTGCTAGCACGGATGCTCATGAAATGCCGAGTGCATATCACCGACTCCGTTGGTGGCGACACTGTCACTGCCCGAAATCGTCCCTCCTCCATAGTCCATGACATCTTCACGAGAAGCTGAGCCGGTTCGAATGCAGAGAAGTCTGTGGAGTCTCGCGCGTGTGTATTCGGGTCTTTGTTGCGTTCGAGTGTGTCGGGAGGCAGCGTCAGGAACACTCCTTCGGGAAAGTCTGGCTGTTCCAAAATGCGTCTACCCAATAGCTGTGGCTGTGCTACTTGGTGCTTGCCACGATATATACCCTGTCGCGACTTGATTACACCTTGCCTCTCATACTTCCCCATTGTCGGAAATGCTGACAACCGCTCAAGCAACGCAACGTCGCGCCTTCCTCCCCAAATGAGCGCCGACCACACTATCGCACTATTCACGGCTTCGTCAGGACGCACTTCATGGACATCGTACTGATCGATTCTTATACGATATTCATCACTGCCACTGTATCGCTCTGGTTTTGGGCACACATACTGGATCGCTCCGCGATCCAACTGACCTCGCCTTAGCGTCACCAAGACCGCTGGCCCGATTGATTTGCTGAATAAACGAAAGCGAAGCGCTGATAGATTAACAACTTCGCTTACAGAAAACTCTTCAAAAACACGTCTCCGCGTCTCAACCGCATTAGACGAGTTGTTGAAAAGCAATGTGCTTCCCGGCTGGATCAGAGACACCCGGCCTGCTTCCTCGACCGACTGTGCAGCCTTAGCCAAAAACAGCGGTCCGATGTCCCCATATGAGATCGGCCATCTGTGTCTAACCGCCCAACTCTTAGCGGCTGGGGTTACAGTATTGCGGCCCCACGGAGCATTTCCAACAACGAGGTCGTAGCGATTCTCTTTGCTCGTTGTTTGAGAACGACTCCCTTGTTCATCAAAAAAATCCTGAGCAAGCAGGCTACGATTCCGCAGGTTTGGAAACTTCACCTGTGTCCAATAATGTCGCGGGTCGATCTCGTCACACATGGCCAGATACAGACTAAAAGACGCGGTACGTACCGCGTGTGCATCGTCGTCCACTCCAAATAGGTTCCTTACCAACAACGACCGAAGGGCGTTGCTTCCGATTCGTTGGTTTGGATGGGCCAACTTCCAGCGATGAATGAGACGTTGATACGCTTTGACAAGAAATATGCCGGAGCCGCACGCCGGGTCGAGTACCTTCAGATCCCACTCTTTACTATTCCACGGTAAGACGCCATCCAAAACAAAGTCAACGAGATGACCGGGCGTGTAAACTGTGCCGGTCTTCTTTGCGACAAAGGCCTCATAAATGCTACTTATAAATTCAAGAGGAATTATATCGAACGAATAGTTGGGCCACAGCGATAGCTGCCCGCTCCTCAGTTCCATTCGTCCTGACACGAAGCGACTCAATAACGCCAGATGGCGCGGCTGGACTAGACCCTTTTCTATATCCCTCGCCGCGCTTCGATCTACGGGAGCGGCGTCGGAAGCTGGGAACAAGTCGCCGTTGAACCGATCATCCAGATACCAAAACAGGTTATAGCAGTCCCGGTGGTTATCGAGAAGGTCCGAAAAACTACCATACGATTTGGACAAGACACCTGAATCATGTAGTCGAGCCAAATAGTTGGTGTTTAGCGCTGTTTGTCCATCCGAATCACGTCGGTCGAATAAGAATTGAATAAATATTACGCGAGCCAGTAGATCATGAATGACGTCGTATTCCAGTCCCTCCTCATGCAAATCACGGCGAATACTCCGCAAGTTGTTAAGCAATAGTACGTCCGCTCTGTTTGCGTTGGTAAACCTTTGTTCATTCTTCTTAAATAGCTGGCCCGTCACCAATTCAAGCCAATGCAAACTATGCCTTGCCTCATCGGCTAGGGAAGAGGGAGATTCGTCGGGCACACTGAAATCATAGCTGACCTCGGTAAGTTCAGCAGGGATATATTGAATAGTTTGGGGACCGGCCGGTGGCTCGCAACAACTAAAGGCACGAAGTCGCCCGGTGTCTACGGTGAGCAGTAGTGGAGTTCGGCAAAAATTCCATGCGAGCCTGTGCAGTTCTGATACTGTCGTGTCGGGCACATCATGACCAAAATCACATACCAAGGCTATGGGGGCATCCGTTCCATTAGCCGTTGGGTCCGCCGAGAGTACTCCCAGTCTAGCGTTTTGAGCACCGTCCAAGTCTCTCAGAGGTTGCCCCACCTTCTTGCGTGCAAGCTCCGCAGTGACGCCTGGCCCCGCTCCCGATGGCGACATGATGCTGGCTTCGTCGGGCCAACCAAGCTTGGCGACGGCACGGGCTAACGACATGACCTACTCATCTCCACCGGCCACCCGCGACTCGGCGCCATGGCGACATCGCGGCATTCCTTCTTCGCGCCACTATCCCAATCCGTTGTGCCCTGTCATCCGTGGGCAGAAATCGACTTGCTGCATGATCTGCTTGGCTCATACGTGATACAGCATCCAGACTGGTAACAGACCAGCCGTCAACCTTGCGCCTGTCCTCGGTTTTACCGGCGCCGCCCCGACCGCTCACATAGTGCCCGTCACCGTATAGCAATCGGGCGGGTTCCATATTCAGTCTGCTTGAGGCGCTTCCAGTCGCGCGGCCGTCTTTGGTCGCACCGTCACGATCCGCGACCCCCGTTCACGGTGTCCTTCAGCGTCTTCCGCGCCTTGAACGTCGGCGAAGTGGTCGCCGGTATCGACGCTGCCTCGCCGGTCCTCGGGTTGCGTCCGGTACGGGCCGGCCGGCTTCCGGTGCCGAAGGTCCCGAATCCCGGCAGCCGGACATCCTCGCCATCGGCAAGCGCCTCGCCGATGATGGCGAACACGCCATCCAACGCATCCCTTGCAGCGCCTTTGCTCAGCCCCGTGCGGGCAGCCAAACGGTCGGCAATGTCCGCCTTGTTCATGTGCTCACCTCCCGCCGTGACGCCGTGCCCTTCCGCCATTCCGGGATGCACATCGCCCGGTTCCAGACACCGACTACCACGAATGCCTGCCCGCGGCGACGCCCCGCTACACCGGTGCGCGACCATTCCGACGTCGCCGATCCGCCGGTCAGCGCGGACCGCAGGCTACGCTGCCGGCCCCGTGTCGGGTTTCGCGTCGGGCCGGGACTTCCTCCATGCGTGCAGGTTACACACCAAATCCGGGATCAGCTCCGGCGCCATCCGTCTGAAGTCCGCTTCCCCTCTTCCGTCAGGTCCGACCGGCCGCAGCAGGAGTCGCTCAGCGCAATCATCATGTTGAGCGACGGCGCCGCCTCCCTGTCGCTGCTTCGCGCAATCTGCCTCCACGCGCCCCGACGCAGCCGCATGCCCCGTTCGAAGCCGTCGATCCATGGTTGCCAAAAGACCTCGCCGCTGTCGGTATCCATTCCCAGGAGCGGCGCATAGTCCTCCGGGCTTTCCGCCAGCCCCCGCTCGATCCGCCTGTAATGCTCGATCACGGCCGCGATCGCCTCCTCCGTCCCGTCAAGATCCTCGAAGCCAATGTCCGATCCCCAGACCCCCGGAAGCCATTCCGACGGCGGGATCGTATGCGGGCACACGATCAGGGCCGCGACGTAGCCGTCCAGTTCCACGACATTCATCCCCTTCCACTCGGGCGGGATGGTGGCCAACAGGTCCTGCAGGCGATCGAGTTCCGGGTCGATGTCGCTCATGGCGCGCAGTTATCCTTACGGCGCCGCGCCGGTCAACGACGTCCCCTGAAGAGGCCTCGCCGGCAACCCGCGCGGAAACGTCTGGATGAAGCGTGAGAGTTCGGCGTGCCAGAACACGTGGCGGAACAAGATCGCCTGAAGCGCGCCACGTCTCCCCGGCCCCAGCATCTCCCGCCCCAGGGCGGTCACCTGGCACAAGCCCGCCCGTCCCTCCAGCAGCCCGGCCATGTCCAGCAACCGATGCAGGAGGTGGAGCTCCCATACATCGCCCTCGCGAAACGCCTTTCCGACGCGGAAGTGCTCGGTCCCCTCCATCCCGGGCCAGGTCATCGACTCGCGCATCGCCGCAACCACATCCCGCCCGAAGTTCCCCTTACCGGTGAGCCGCAGCCACCCGTCCCTGTCAATACGCTCAAGCACGATCAGCGCATTGCGCACGAACGCGGACTCGCCGAGCGCTTCGTCCTGAAGGTCGGGCGCGAGTCTGAGCGTGCGGTTCGCGGCCGACGGCTCGGCGCGAAGCGCTGCGACGCTCGCCGGCTCAAGAAGCCTCCACACCGGGTCCACCCCGCCGGGCCACTCCGAAAGATCCGTCCTCATCGCGGTCTCCGCCACGGATCATACATCACGGGTGCAGCCCATGAAACCGCAGGCCGGGGCACGGCTCCCGACGCTTTCCGCGACACTCTCTCGCGCCGCCAGGGCGAGGCGATCGCCGCGCCGCCTGTCACCGCGTCCCGCCAGGTTCCGGGAACGACTCCTCGCCGGGACCGGGTGGCCACGGTCCAGGTACGCGCGGCCGCCCGCGCCTTTGTGGCGGCTGGCGGGCGAGCCGGGCTCGCCAACGCCGCCGGCACGCGAGGTCGCCGCCATGCCCCACTACACCACTCCACCGAGGATCACGGCCGCGCCTTCGAGGCCCTGTGATCAACAGTTCCAGCATCGGGCCGCTCCCGCCGCGTGCTCCGTATCTCGGACGCGAGCGCCTGGCGCTCCGCGGCCGGCCGGCATCCGCCAACCTCGTGGAGACCGCCGCGTTCATGGAAAGGAGCAAGCGCATCCTCGTGTTCTCCATGGCCGGGGGCATCGGCCGAAGCTACCACGCTGACCTCTCGTGCCCGAACACCGAGCGCCGGGTCCACTACCTGCTGGAGCCGGGCTGGCGCGCCGACCAGGCGATCCAGGGGCTCGGGCGCACCCACCGCACGCACCAGGCCTCGGCGCCGCTCTTCCGGCCGGTCACGACCGATGTGAAGGGCGAGCGCAGGTTCATCGCCACCATCGCGCGCAGACTGGACAGCCTGGGCGCCATCACCCGCGGGCAGCGCGATTCCCAGACCGCCATGGGAGGGAGCGACGCCACGTTGTTCCGCGAGAGCGACAACCTGGAGAGCCTCTACGCCAAGGCCGCCCTGAGGCGGTTCTACCTGGCGCTCTGGCGCGGAGACATCGCCGACTGGCCGCTTCAACGCTTCGAGGACGCCACCGGCCTGAAGCTCACCTGGGAGGGCTCGCTCAAGGAGGACCTTCCGCCCATGCCGCGCTTTCTGAACAGGCTCCTGGCGCTGCCCATCGACGAGCAGAACCAGCTCTTTGCGGAACTGGAAGACCGCATCGCCGCGGGCATCGAACAGGCCATGGAGGCGGGCACCTACGAGGTCGGCGTCGAGACCGTCAGGGCCGACTCCCTGGCCGCCGCCGGCCGGGAGACGCTGTACCGGCATCCCGGCAGCGGAGCGGCTACCGAGCTCGTAGAGATCGTGCGCCGGGACAGGTTGGAGCCGACATCGGCCGACACAGCGTTGGAAATCGGCAAGGACACGCACGGCGGCCCGGTCCTTGTGGTCAATGCCAGGTCCAACCGCGCCGCGGTCGTGCTTCCGGCGCCGTCCGGCCTGTTCGACGACGGCGGCGTGCAGGAACGCGTCCGCCTGCTGCGTCCCGCCGGGCGGGATACCATGGCCAAGGCGGAGCTCGACGCCTCCAACTGGCGGAAGGCCTCTGAAGCGGAATGGCGCTCGCTCTGGGAGGACGAGATCGCCGGCCTGCCGTCTCACAAGGAATCGCGGTTCTGGCTCGCAGCCGGCCTGTTGCTGCCGGTATGGGACCGTCTGCCCGCCGAGAACATGAGAGTGCGGCGTCTCAGGACGGACGATGGCGAGGCACTGATCGGGCGCGTTCTCGATTTCGAGCAGGTCCGCGCCGTGCGTTCCGCCTTCGGACTCGCCGGCGGTCCCGCCATGACCGGCGCCGAAGCCTTCGAGGCGGTCATGGGACGCGGCGCGGCCCTCGCCCTCGCCAACGGCTGGCGGCTCGCCAGGCGCCGCATCATGGGGGCCGACCGGGTCGAGATCGAGGGACCCGTCGATACCGACACCGCCGTCCTCAAGCGCATGGGCTGCACCGTCGAGATCGTCTCGTGGCGCACACGCGTTTTCGCTCCGGGCCCCGATCTCCTCGAACGCGTCATCCAGCGCTGGCCGCTCGCAGCCTGAGCCCATCGCGTATCCGTATCGCCGTCGGCCGTCCAGCCGGCAGCCCATCATCCACGCCCGTGCCCGCCGCCGGGGGTCCGTACAGCCGGAGCGCCGCCGGCCGCAACCTCCTGCCGCCACGGGGGCGGGGCGTTTCACTCACCGAAGGGAGCATTGCATGACTGCACAGACCCTGCCGGACGAACCCAACTACGCGTTCTGTCCAAGCTACGAGCTCGGCGACGAGCCCCAACAGATCCGCATCGTCTTCGAGGGCATGCCGGGCTACGTACCAACCTGCCTCATTGCCCTGTCCCTAGCCGATGCAGAGCGGCTGTGCGACCGCCTGAACGCCAGGCTCGGACACTCGCGGGAGGACTGGACCGCGCTCGCAGCCCGCTCCATGCACGCCGGGAGCACGGAGACCGGCAACGGCACCCGGCACTGAACCGGTCGCTCCACGATCGATCCCCCTTTCCAACTCCCACCCGGCTCGAATCCCGGCGCCGTCTCAAGTCCGCCCGGACGGTCGGCCCGCGTTCGAGGACAGCGGGGGAGGGGCGAGAGAGACGCGCAGAGAGAGGCGCGGCTCCGAACCGTCACAGGGAGGACCGGGACATGAACGCATTGACTTACGCCGGCATCGGAGCCCGCAACACGCCGCCCTCCGTCCTGACCGCCATGACCGTGATGGCCGGCTGGCTCGCGCGGCAGGGCTGGCATCTCAACACAGGCGGCGCGGCCGGGGCCGACAGTGCGTTCGCCCAAGGGACGCCGGCCGGCCAGCGGACGCTCCATCTCCCCTGGTCCGGCTACAACGGCTGCGCGGGGCCGGACTGCCGAGTGCTGTCGGCGGCCGAGCTCCAATCCTGCCTGACCATCGCCGCCCGCCTCCATCCCGCCTGGGACCGGTGCTCGCCCGGTGTTCGCAAGCTGCACGCCCGGAACGCGGCAATCCTGGGCGTCGGTGTCGGCCGTCCCGTCGATGCCGTCGTGGCCTGGACGCCGGGAGGAACGGTCACGGGCGGGACCGGAATGGCCATCCGCATTGCCACCGACGCCGGCATCCCCGTGCTCAACCTGGGCTCGATGACGCCGCGTGCGGTCTGCGAGCGCCTGCTGGCCATCCGCCGGTCCCGGTCCTCTCCCTAGAGCCGGAGAAAAGCGTTCGCGGGGCGAACGCCCGGGAGGAGAGGGGGGAGGTGGTCTCCCTCGCGCAGGCCGGGCACGGCACGCAGCAAAGGAGGCACGGCCATGTTCCCTACCGACTTCGACTTCGAGCAACCCCTCACCGGCAGCGACTTGCTCGCAGAGATCGGGCTCCAACCCGGCGCCGTCCGGGACGTCATCGACGACGACCGCGCCAGGCGCTGTCCCGACCCCCGGGATGCGGCCGGCGGAGATCCTCTCACCGTCACCGCCGCGCTGACCGCCGGAAGGGAGTGAAAGGAGGGCCTGAGAGAAGTGAACGGAAGGGGCCGGGGAGGGAGGACTCCGGTCCCTCGACGTTCGTCAACCATCGTCATCAACCAGGAAGGAGAATTACCATGAGCTTTGGACTGAACCGCGTAGAACTGATCGGCCGCCTCGGCGCCGACGTCACCGTCAACCACCTGACCAGCGGCGGCCGCGTCGCCAACATGAGCATCGCGACCGACGAGTCGTACATCAGCAAGCAGACCGGCGAGCGGGTCGACAAGACCGAATGGCACCGCGTGGTGACCTTCCAGGAGGGTCTCGTCAACATGCTCGAGAAGCACGCCCGCAAGGGCCGGCTGGTCTACGTCGACGGCAAGCTCCAGACCCGGCAGTGGTCGAAGCCCGACGAGAGCAGCCCCCGCTACGCGACCGAGATCCTGCTGGTCCCGGGCGGCGGGGTGAAATTCCTGGACAAGCCCAACGGCAACGGCGCGCCGGCTGCGGCGAACCCGTCGATGGCGGCGGGCGACGCGGCCATGCAGGACGCCGGCACCTCGTCCCAGCCCGCAGACCAGGACGACAGCGACATCCCGTTCTGATACTCCTCCGCTTCGTTTCCTCCCACCCTGGGGACCGGCACCTCGTGTGCCGGTCCCTTTTTTTGCAGCCTGTCCCGAGCAAGGACCCTCCGGGCATCGCGTCCTCGCGTCGCTCGGCCCGCTCGCCCTCCGGGGCAGCCGCGGGTCCCGTCCCGTGAAGGAGAACTGCCATGCACTACGGTCCATCCCCCGCCTCCGCGGTCGCCGCGGCGCTTGCCGCGCGCGCCGAAGAGGTCTGCCAGCGCTACCTCCCCTACGGCCGCCGCCAGGGCCGCTACTGGGTGGCGGGCGACATAGACGGCGCCCGCGGCCGCTCCCTCTTCGTCCGCCTCCACGGCCCGGGCGCGCCCGGGAAGTGGACCGACGCGGCCGTGGGCACGCACGGCGACCTCCTCGACATCATCCGCCACCGCACGGGCGCGCCGACGCTCCGCGCGGCGCTGATCGAGGCCCGCGCCTTCCTCGCCCTGCCGGCTTCGCCGGCCGCGGGCGATGCAGGCGACTACGATCCCGCGGAAGCGGCGCGGCGCCTGTGGCGGGGATGCCGCGCCATCGACGGCACCCACGCGGAGAAGTACCTGCTCGCCCGCGGTCTTGCGCGCTGCCGGTTCCCGGCGCTGCGCTTCCACCCCGAGCTTCGCTACCGCGAAGGCTCCGTGGTCCGCCGCCTCCCGGCGCTGGTCGCCGCCGTGACCGGCGACGGCGGCGCCGTCTTCGGCGTGCACCGCACCTGGCTCGATCCGCGCCGTCCGGCCAAGGCCGGCGTCGCCTCTCCCCGGAAGGCCCTCGGCGACATCCGCGGCCGTGCCGTGCGCTTCGGCATGCCCGCCGGCGATGTCGCTACGCTCCTCGTCGGCGAGGGCATCGAGACCGTGCTGTCGCTCGTCACCGCCGTGCCCGACATCTCCGCGGCCGCCGCGCTCTCCGCCGGCAGTCTCGGCGCCTTCTCGCCCCCGTCCGCCTGCCGCCGCCTCGTCATCGCCCGTGACAACGACTTCGAGGGCGCATGGGCCGCCGAACGCCTCGCCCGGCGCTGCGCGCGGGCAGGCGTCGCCGCCGCGGTCATCGTTCCGGAAGGCAGCGACTACTGCGGTAGGAACGCCGGTTGCCCGGCGCCCCCCCGCTCAGATCCGGACGTGCCCGCTAAGGCATCCGGCTCCTCCCTTGGGTACCGCCCCGCATGGCGCTGACGGCAAATCGTTTGTCCGGCCACGGGTGTCGGATTTCCAGCCTGGGCCAGTGAGCCACCACATGGCGTGCGATGTCGGCCCAGTTCGAGCGGTCCTTCTGCGACCGTCGGCGTAGCGTTCGCAGCCACAGCCGCTTCAGGCGGGTGGCAAAACGGTAGAGGTATCGGTAGCTGGTCGGGACCGCATAGTAGTTGAGCCATCCGTCGAGCACCTTCCCCAGCCATCTCGCCATTGCTTTGGGTTTGCAATGCATCCGTCTGCGTAACCCCTCCTTGATCCGCTTCAGTGTCCGGCTCATCCGTTTCGCAACCGGCTTGCGCCCCACCTGAAAGCGCCCCAGTCTGTTCTCCGTGCAGTAGTGCGTGAAGCCCAGGAAGTCCAAGGTCTCCGGTCTGCCCTGCCCTCGTTGCCGATGGCTTTTGACGGCAAACCGCCCGAACTCAATGAGTCGGGTCTTGTCGGGGTGCATTGCCAGTTCAAAACTCTCGAACCGCTCCTTTACGGCACTCAGGAAGCGCTCCGCGTCCCGCTTGTGCTGAAAACCCACCACGAGTCGAGTAGCCGAGGGGAATTTCACCCCTCGGCCCTCCCAGAACCGGACGTGAGACTCTCGCCTCATCCGGCTCCTACCCTCCAGCCTCAGACACCGGCTCCTCCCATCTCTGGTTGGCCTCCATCCTTGGCCAGAGGGTCGGGTCCCTTCGCTCCGCCCGCATTGCCGGGCTTCATCGCTAATACGGACCCGTCCGTCCCTGTGCTCCGCTTCGGTACTCGGCTCCTTGCGGTTCTTCCGCTTGGAGGTCTCCCTTGGCATCGGAGCTCCAGGTTCCCACGTTCCGCACAAGAGCCTCTCGCTGGTCTCACGCCGCCTTCATGCCGGTCGCCGCTCGGCCAGTCAGCAGGCACCCTCCGAGCTCCATCCCAGACCAACGACTGGAGCCTGGTTTCGGCGACATCTTTACGCTTTCGACACGTCATCAACGGTTCACTTTCGTTCGTCTTACCAGCGCACACCTGACGGGTGATTCCCGCCTTTTCCGCAACGCTCACCACCCCGGTCGTTGAACCGGAGCAGCTTGCGGTGGTTTGGACCCTGGTCCTGCAACCCGAGTCCGAGGGGCCTTCCCTCATCTCCTGTGCAGCAAGGCGCTTCAACTCGGCTCTGCTACGTCATCAGAACCTCCTCTCGTCGCCGTCGTGGCGCACAGTCATCGGCGTACCGCACGATGACGGTGTCGCCTTCGACCTCGCGGCTGCGCCATTTCTTCTGGAACCACAGGTCGAGGACGTAGTGCAGGTAGACGTTCGCCAATACCGGCGAAACCACCGAGCCTTGAGGCGTTCCCCGCAGATCGTCCCGCCACTCTCCAGCTTCCATGACGCCGGCGCTCAACCACTTGATGATGAGCCTGATGACCCGCTTGTCCCCGATGCGGTGCTCCAGGAACCGGATCAGCCAGTCCCTTGACACGTTGTCGAAGAATGCGCGGATGTCACAATCCACCACCCAGTTGATCTTGCGCCGTTTTAACCCGACCGTGAGCGCATCGAGCGCATTGTGCGGTCCACGCCCTGGCCGGAACCCGTAGCTGAACCCCAGGAACTCCGCCTCATAGATCGGCGTCAGGATTATCTCCGTCACCGCCTTCTGGACTATCTTGTCCTCGATGGCCGCGACGCCGAGCGGTCGTGTGCCGCCATCAGGCTTCGGTATGTTCACCCGCCTTGATGGCGTCGCCCGGTACGCTCCCGAGTGCACGCGGTCGTGAAGGTCGGCCAATCGGCCTTCCAGCCCTTCCTCGTACTCCCGCCACGTCACGCCGTCCGCGCCTGCCGCAGCGTCTTTCTTCAGTTCGAAGAATGCCCAGCGCAGCGCATCAACCGTGACATGGTGAAGAAGCGCCGTCAGACGCTCCCGTGGTTCCCGTTGAACGAATTGCCGTATCCGGTCAGCCGCCTGTGTCACGCTTTCCCGGTCCTGCGCCCGGCGCGTGCTTTGGCTTCCCGGATTCCCCTTGGGCTCGGTCCTTCGCTCCATCGACTCCGCCGGGACCACGGCCCCTTTGTTCGCCGACTTCTCAGCTAATATGACCGAGTCTGACTTCTCCATGCCGTGCATCATCGGTTACGGATTCCTCCTTTCTTCAGCGACCCCGCCACGACAGCGGGATGGCATGGAGACCTCCCAGGTCCCGGTGCTGTGCGTACGTACGTGCCTGGGTTCTTAGACACCGCGGGATTCCAGCCCCCCTCGCCATATCGGTGAGCTGGATGCTGCCTTCGGCCCATTGAAAAGCCTCGGCATCCCGGACACGTCTCTTTCGGTGCTCAATAGCCCCGCCCGCACGCGCCCCTGTCAACGCTTAACCCCCATCCTCACGGATGACGGCCCATGACTCGGGGTGGAAGTGGTGGCTTGCCTTTCTTTCCCGCCGGACTTTCACCGGCTGCACTGGCACCAGTTTGCCTGGCGCACTCAACGACGACCTCGCTGCGCTCGGCGCCGCCGTCCTCGCCGCGAGGTTCGCTCCGCTCTTCCGCTCCGCGGCAACAGGAGAGGAGCGCGCCCGAGGAGGGCAAAGCCCCGTGGAAGGAGAGAGAGAATGGACACCCCAGGCAACCTCGACCCCCAACCCCGCCTCCGCCACCCATCCGAGCGCGCGCGGAGCGAGTCCATGACCGGCCGCGTCGCCTTCGCCCGGCTCACCCCCGACGAGTCCCGCATCTACGCCTACGGCGACCATGTCGGCAACGTCTACCGCCACCGCGACATCCTCGCCCCCGATCGCGGGTACTACGTCGTGCACCTCTACGAAGATCCGCGTGGGCCTCGGCGCGTCCACGACCGCCGCTGCATCCGCGACTTCGCCCAGCGCCTCTTCGAGTCGCACCCGTTCTGGCCGTGAGGGACAGCGCGGAGGCATCTCCCGCAGTCGGGGCGCCCTGCGTCTGCGGAGGGAAGTCTGAGCTTCAAGGGGGACAGTGCTGATCCGAACAAAGTCCTCCCCGAC
The DNA here is from genome assembly GCA_965204505.1 of uncultured Binatia bacterium (SeqCode). Classification (GTDB taxonomy): domain Bacteria; phylum Desulfobacterota; class Binatia; order UBA9968; family JAJDTQ01; genus JAJDTQ01. The sequence continues at coordinate 1,719,977 of CBDBFB010000002.1, read as the reverse complement.
GTGATCTCCCATCTTGTCACACGCGCTCTCTCCGCCAACACCTGAAGGGGTCCTCCTCTCCGTTCCGGCCGGCAACACTTCCGCTGCAACTCCCGGACTATTGGGGCCAGCTTCGGCCTCCACCTTCGTTCCGGCCTCTCCTGATTCCTCCCTTCGCTGCGCCCCCTCCCCTCCGGGGACCGGCCCGCTGAAGGCTCTGACGCGGACTACGTCCGCCCACCGGGCTCCGGCCCCGCCCAGGCACTGCCATCCATCCCGCAGACAGGGCCTCCGCCCTCTCTCCTTGCGTCGGGTTCCGGCGCAGACGCCTACACCCTCCGATGGCCTTCATCCCTCCCTCCGTCTGACACCATCGTGGCACGGCCATCAACCCCTCCTGCGTCGGGGTCCTCCTCTCCGTTCCGGCCCTTCGGGTGATTGGCCGTGCTCCAAAGAAGCCAGACGGAGGGAGTTCCTCCATTGGCTGGCCCGGAAGGGCGTTGAGAAAGGAGTCCCAGATGAGAGTCACACGATCCAGAACCGAATCCAACGGCGCTGGTACCGTAGTTCCCAACCACCAGGAGGACAGCATGGAAAGAAACGAAATCGACAACATTGCAGACCAGGGCGTTTCCAGCATGGCCGCATCCTGCGAAAACGCTCAGCTCTTCGGCGCTGCCCCGGGGCCCGACGAGTTCGATTCCAGGGATGTCTGGGACGAGGAAGACGCTCTCGACGCGGTCCACGCCGCGTTCGAGATCCTCGCGGGCGGCATCGGCCCCGACGGCACCCAGCTCTCGGACGAACGCGAAAGCCTGCTCTGGGGCTTCGTCAACATGCTCGACGCTTTTATCTGTCAATCTGCGCGGAGTTGCGCGTGAATGGACGGAAACACTATAAATAAAGGAGTTGAGCTACTTATCCCGAGACGTTGGCCGGTCATTCGCACCCCTGTCCGCGCCCCGATTTCTTCCCTGGTGTTGAACATGGGGTTGAACTTTTTCGCGCGCCGTGCCACCATGGCTCCATGGATACCGCCACCGCAAAACGCACCGCCAGGGTCAAGACCACCTTGACCAAACGCGCCGTCGAGGCCCTCGCGCCCGCCGACCGCCCCTTCATCGCATGGGACGACCGGCTCACCGGCTTCGGAGTCAGGGTCCAGCCCTCGGGGGCCAAGACCTTCGTCGTCAACTACCGCGCGGGAGAAGGCGGACGCAAGGCCCCCAACAAGCGCGTCACCCTCGGACGCTTCGGACGCATCACCCCGGATCAGGCAAGGCGCATGGCCCAGGAGAGCCTGGGCAAGGCCGCCGGGGGAGGAGACCCGGCTGAAGAGCGCGCCGAGGCCCGGAGCATGCCCACCTTGGCCCAGGCCTTCGAGGACTACATGGAGGCCAACCCCAGGCGCAAGCCAAGGACCGTCCAGATCTACCGCCAGAACCTGCGCGTGTGCTTCAGCGACTGGCTGACCCGGTCGCTCGACGCCATCGACCGCCGCGACGTCGAGGCCCGTTTCAATGCCGTCACAGAACGGAACAGTTGGGCCACCGCCAACCAGGCCGTCTCCATGCTGCGCTCCATCTACCGCCGCTCCAGCATCGACCACGAGGGGCTGCGCAACCCGGTGGAGCTCTGGATCGCCGGCGGCGGGCGTCTCAACCGGAAGCGCCGCCGGCGCATCTCCGCGCCTTCGGAAGTGCTGCCGCGCTGGCGCGCGGGAGTGGAAGCGGTGGGGCTCTCCACCGACCACCGGGACATCTTCACCATCGGCGCCTACACCGGCATGCGCCTGGGCGAGGTGGTCGCGCTCCGGTGGGAGCGCATCGACCTCGGCCGGCGCATCCTGCGCGTGGAGGAGACCAAGACCGGGGAGCCGCTGGAGCTTCCGCTCACGCGGCAACTGGCTGCCGTGTTCGAGCGCCGCCGGGAGGAGAGCGGTGAGACGGGGGAGGACGGATGGGTGTTCCCGTCCCGCACGAGCGCGGACGGACACCTGAAGGGCATCGGCCACCATCACGTCGATATCGGCAAGGCGGCGGGGACACGGTTCTGGTTCCACGGGCTGCGCAACGCCTTCATCACCGTGGCCGAGCGCGACCTCATGCTGCCGCGCCCGTTGACCAAGCGCCTGGTCAACCACGCCCGCGACGACGACATCACCGAGGGCTACGCCGCCGACTGGACCGTCGAGCAGCTCCGCGAGCCCGCTCAGGCCATAGCCGACCGCATCGAGCGGTTGATGGGCGCGGCAGTGCCAATGGAGAAGGAGTACTCGTCCGCGGAAGTGTGACGCGGGGGGCAGGGGCGGCGCCATCCGCCGTCCCTGTTGCCTGGAATCAGGGTATGGTCTGCCGCTACGGCTAAACAACTCCGCTCGTGGCGGCCTGACCACGCACAGGAGCTTCGAGCCACACCAGGGAAGCCCACCGGCTCCTGCCGCCACAACCGGACCGGTATCACCAGCCAACCTCGAAGCCTTTGTCCCCCTTCGCTTCCTGACCGAATCTGTTTGACGGCAAACTTCGTGTGCCTACTTCGTGCCCAGCTTCCAGATGTGCTCGGCGATTTTGCACGGCCCCTCGCCTTGTGTTTCTTTTCCTATCCTGTCGATCAGCCCCGTGCAGAGAGTTTTCTCCGTGAATGCACCGATCGTCTCTCCGCAGGCGTCATATTCTGTCTTACCGAGCTTCTTTGGGTCGAAGGCGAGAACTGGGGCGGGCTGTGTGCGCCTCGCTGTCGAATCGGTTCCCGACTGTGTCAGTTCCCGCAGTGCTCCGGCTCGTTAAGGAACCTCCTGCAAAGGCCAACGTGACGTCCAAGGTGCTCATTGTCGACGGCGCGGCGCAGTTGCCGCTCGAACACATTGAGGGCTTTGACTTTTTCCGGATACCCCGCGGCCGCCTTCTTGTTCACCTCAATATGCTCGAACAAGTTCACACAGCCGTGGCCGAAATCTCTTCTGCACATGAGGATCTTACCCAGAAGAAATTTGTCCTGGAGTTCGTCGGCGAAGTAGTGGAGCACCTCCTTCGCAACTCCATTTGACTCCATGGGGCTTTCCGCTGTCACCCTGAGGAGGTCGGTGTCCCCTAGACCAAGCTTATGGCATTTGAGGTACATGTAGGCCCGCTCGAACGGCACCCCAAGGCGTTTCTCGGCGGAACGCATCAAGAGTCGAAGGATCGACTCCTTGGAGATCAAATTGCCGCTTTCGCCGCTGCTTTCGTAAACGCGACACCAGCCTCCCCTACGCCTCTCGACCAGCTCCTTCTCTTTCAGCACGTGCTCTGACGGCGAAAACAGAGGGAGGCTCCAGCGCGCCGTGCTGGCTCGCTCGGCGGCCTCGGCAAGATCGCGCTTGCGCGCCGCCGCCGGAAAGTCGGCATCGGCAGCGCGGTCAAACCAGTTGTACGCCGCCAGGGGCTCGGCGGGCACCGGGGGCCAACCTTTTGTCTCGGCGACCGCCGTGTTCCAGAACCATTCGTCGAACCCGGGATCATCCGCGTTCGCTTCGTACAGGCGGGCCAGATTGAGACGCGCTGCGTCGAAAGAACCACGCCGCGCGACCGCGCGGGCGAGCCGTATGGCCCCGGGTCGCTCGTGACCGCCGAGCAGATTCCAAACACCGAGGGTGTTCTCCGCCAGCGACAGACCCTGTCTTTCCGCTGCACCCAGCCATTGGACGGCTTGCGACTTGTCTCGTTCCACGCCCCGGCCCAGGAAGTATGCGATCCCGAGATTGTTCTGCGCCACGGCTGACCCTCGATGCGCTGCGGCACGATACAGTTCCACTGCTAAGGCGGGGTCCGGTGCGACGCCGAGACCGAGAGCGTGCATCACGCCAAGATTGCTCATCGCACCCACATCGCCGTTCCGCGCGAGTGCGACCCAATCGGCGACCGCATGGCCGTAGGCGAAGTCCCCTCCGGATCCGAAATGTTCCTGTTCTTCCTTGACGTCCTGGATGTCCTTGATGTCACGTAGCCCCTTCCACGGATGGTTCGGTCCCACTGCCAGCGTCACGGCGAGATGGAACGCTTCGTATCCACCGATCTCGTCGGCAGGAACGAGTGGCCGCATGGCCACGAGATAGGCCTCACGGTCAGCCCCGATCGCGACGGACGATCCCACGAGAAGCAGTACAAGGACGCACGCATGCAGGCGCATCGGCCATCCCTCCTTCGCGGCGAGACGGTACTACGGCGATCTGATCCGTGTCAACGAGGTGCCAGCGCTCCGGGCGTAGAGCGATGGCGGTCCCTTTCCCGTCGAAGCACTTTACATGCGGGCGTGGCTTTGATGTCATGAGGGAACTGGCGAAGAAAACGAGCCAGGATCACCGCTCCAGTGGCGCCGGAAGTTCCTGGCCGGGCAAGCCCGGGTCAATCAGTTCGGAACGCCGAAACATTCACGGCCCATGAGTTGAGGAGCGCTCAACGTATGCTCCGGCGCTTTTGCGCGTGTGGGTCCAGCCTCACCGGCGGCCATGTCTCTGCCTGCAACCCTTTGGAAGGAGGCCACACCGTGATGGCACACTCGATGCACGTGTTGCTCCCCGCATTCCGCGAACCGCCGTCTAGGCGAGCCGTTGTGGTACACCGGTAGAGCCGAACACAGGAACGTTCCTGAAAGGAATGCTGCATCGGTATAGTCCGTATTGATCATTTGCAGTAGTCCATGATGGGGACGTGAACGGAAAAATCGATATAAGTCAATTTGCTCAGGTCAAAGTCGCTCCTTGAGGGTCTTCGCTCTTGGGCGCACGCGGCGGGAAGACGAAGCGGCGATAGAAATATCCGACCGCGACCAGGGTCAGACCCAGGCCGACGAAGGAGAGGGCCCGATAGATCCCGGTCAGGTTGGCCATGTCGAAGAGGAAGACCTTCGCGACTGTCAGCATGAAGATCGCCAGAGAGGCGTGGCGCAGCACGTCGACGCCGCGCAAGATGCCGACCGCCAGCAGTATGCCGGCGTAACAGAGCCAGGCCAGCGAGTAGGTGTACCATTCCGCATCGCTGGCGATGCCGTGGGCGAACTGGCTTCCGTGGAAGGCATGCCGTACTTCAAGCGTGAGCCAAAAGAGGCTGGTCGCCACCAGCATCGCGCCGGCGATCCGCATCACCGGGATGTCCCCGAACCGCCGGGCCCGGCTCCGGAACAACACGGAGAACACGAACGGCCCGCCATAGGCCAGCGCCATCAGGTTCAAGACCGGCCAGTCACCCACGGGATCGTTGCTGGCGAGCGGGCTGTCGAAGAGGATCTGCCACGCCGCGACCAGCACCGTCGCCATGCCGCCGAGAATACGCCAGCCCCAGACCGCCACGGGACGGCCGTTCGGACCGCGCGAGTGGTAGAGTCCATACGCGATGGCGAGCCAGGTCATCGCGTGGATCGCCCGGTCCGCGAAGGTATAGGGCCACTCGAACGGCGATCCTCCGGTGGTGAGGTCTCGGGCTTCGAACGTCACGAGCAGGACGAAGAAGGCGAGGGCGCCCGCTTCCAGCACGGTGACGGTGATGCCGTCTTCGCGTTTGCGGAAAATACGCGCGGCGGCATAGAACGCCGCCGCCGGAACGCCGTAACCGTAGAGCAGCCAGTTCAGCCCCGGCGTCGTGCCGAGCGGATAGTCCAGGATCGCCGGGTTGAGCACGAGGCGCACCAGCACGACGGCCGCCAACACCAACGCGGTGTGCCTGAGCGCCGGCAGCTCCAGCTTCCCCTCGATCCAGGCGATGGCCGGCAGCAGCGCGGCCAGCGCCACGGTGAGCCACGCGTTCTCCAGCGCCGTGGTAACCGCCAGGGCCAGCGCCGCGACCACGCCTACGGCGTACGAACCGACCGCACCGGTCATGCCGGGAACGGCAAGATGGCGCAGGGTCTGACGGGCTGCGCCCGCCAGCAGGACCGCGATGACGAGTGCCGCCACGGTCCATGACAGGTCGAGCTGGAAGCCCTTGATGCGCCAGTAGGCGATGGTGAAGAGGACGAGCGGCGTAGCGGTTGAGAGCACCGCATGGAGCGCCGGGCGCCGAGCGGCCCACAACGCGAGGAAACCGCCGAGGCCAAACAGCGCGGCGAAGATTGCCGCGGTCACGAGAAAGGCGTTGACCTCGGGCGGCATTGCGGGCACGGTGCCGAGCGGCTGGCCGAAGGAGTCGTACAACGTAACGTGCTGGTCGATGATCCGCGGGAGCTGCCAATACGCGACGGTGAGCGCCGTCACCGCTGCCATGGCGATCGCGTTGCCCTCGAACACAGGCTCACGGCGGGCCGCCAGAAGCGTGCCGACGCCGGCAACGGCCATCATCACGGTTGACGGCGTGCCGTACTGATCCATACGCATGAGCACGAACAGCAGTGCGGCCACGACCGCCAGCGCGGACCATGCGACTCGCTCGGCTGGCCCCAGCCGCCACGGCCAGGGCACGCCCTCCACGTCCGATGCAGGCGCGCCCCAGATGTGCCGGACCAGGACGAAGAGCGCGCCGGTGATGAGCAGATACGGACCGATGATGTAGACGTCAATCGCTTCCCACGCGGAAGGGAACCAGACCAGTGGCCAGATCGCAGCACCGGCGAGAGTGATCCAGGCGAGCCACCACCAGCCCTTGTAGCGCACCACGACGAGGTTGCCGGCGATCAGCACGGCGAGATAGGGAAAGAGGGCCTCGGCCGCATGACCGCCTGTCGAGACCAGAAGCGGAGTGACGAAGCCGCCGGCAATGCCGAGCAGCGCCATGAACGGCCCGTGCAGCAAGGAGAGGAATATCGCCAGGGCGGCTACGGCAGCGAGCAAGACGAAAGCGATCAGGGCCGGCATCATGTCGTAAAAGCCATAAGCGGCGTAGATGCTGGCAAACAGGGTTGCCACGCCGCCGGCCACCAGCGCCTGCGGAGCGTACGACGGCGACAACGCCGCCAGCGCCCGCTCGAACGGCGTGCGCCTCAGCCGCTCGCCACCGCCGATCAGGGCCAGGCCCATCAGCACGCCGAGTGTGATGCGCACAGTCGGTGACAGCATGTCTCGATCGATCGTGTACTTGACCAGGAACGCGCCGCCGAGGGCCAAGGCGAGGCCGCCGATCCAGATCAGCCCGCGAGCGCCGAAAAACTCCTCCCAGTTGAAGCCGCCGCCGGTCTTTGGCGCCGGCGCCGCGGACGCAGGCTCGGCGGCTCGCGCGGTGTCCGCGCCCGCCTCCGCCGTGACTGCCGGCGGGACCGGGGTGACCCTTTCGGCGGCGGCCTGTGGCGTTGCTTCCGGCGCGGGTTCCACGTGCGGCTCCGCCGCGCGAAGCTCGTTGGTCAGGATGTCCAGACGCCGGTCCAGGGCCTTCATCCTGCGGCGAAGAGGGGTGGCGACGATGCCGGAAACGATGCCGGAAACGATGCCGGAAACGATGCCGGAAACGCCGACCAGCAACAAGAGCAGTATGAGGAACTCCATCGCGAACTCTCAGGATAGCCCGCGACATCTCGGATTGTTAGAGGTGTCAGCCGAATCGGGGCAACTCCAATCGCTCGTTTGCTTCGCAACCGGTGTCATGTTACCTCCGGCGACCGCTTCGAAATCCGTCCCGTCGCTTCACGTCAGCACGATCAGTGGCTCGCCGTGGCAGACCGGTTGCCCCGGACGGCGAGGAGCAAGACCACGATCAGATCCATGGCGACGCGTACCTAACAGGCCGAGCCTGACAACGCCGGTGAGGATTCTCGCTACCGTCGCATGGCTCGACAGGTCGGCGAGTCCATCGAAATCGAAGGACGGGTTATGAGTCGTCGCAGGCAACGAGCGCCCTGGTCTGGATCGACTACGGGAATACATACTCGATCAGGCGCATCGCTCATGACTCGGGGGCATCCGAAGCTGTCGAGGGCCGCAATCGCGCGTCAAGCCCGGTCTCAACAATAAACGGCCCCCGAGCCTCCCGTTGCGCCAATGGAAGCGGCCGGGTCGGGCTGCGTGCATCTCGCCGTCGAAACAGACTCCCGCCTACCTCAGTTCCCGCAATGCTCCGGCTCCTTAAAGAACGTCCTGCAGAGGCCAACGTGACGTCTAAAGTGCTCTTTGTCGAGATTGTCGTGCAGGAGTCTCTTGACAAACTTGAGGCCTTTGATTCTTTCAGGAAGGTCCGCGATGGTCTCCAAGTTCGCCTCGATGTGCTCGAACACATTGAAGCAAGCCGGTCCGAAATCTCTTTTGCACATGAGGATTTTTCCCAGAAGAAATTTGTCCTGGAGTTCGTCGACAAAGTAGTCGACCACCTTCAGCGCAATACTGTTTGTCTCTATGGGTTTTTCCGCCGTCCACCTGAGGAGATCGACGTCCCCTAGAACAGGCTGATAGCAGTTGAGGTACATGTAGGCCCGCTCGAACGGCACCTCCCGGCCCCCCAGAAATCTCTCAGCGGATCTTCTCAAGACCTTCCGAAGGCGTTTCAAATTATTATTATCGTAACTATGACACAAGCCTCTGCTGATCCTCTCGACGAGTTCCTTCCCTCTCAGCTCTTGCTCTGACGGCGAAAACAGGGGGCGGCTCCAGCGCGCCGTGCTGGCGCGCTCGGCGGCCTCGGCAAGGTCGCGCTTGCGCGCCCCTGCCGGAAAGTCGGCATCGGCAGCGCGGTCAAACCAGTTGTACGCCGCCAGGGGCTCAGTTGGCACCGGGGGCCACCCTTTTGCCCCAGCGACCGCCGTGTCCCAGAACCATCCGTCGAACCCGCCATCATCCGCTTTCGCTTCGTACAGGCGGGCCAGGTTGAGGCGCGCCACGTCGAAACCGCGCCGCGCGACCGCACGGGAGAGCCGCACGGCCGCGGATCGCTCGTCACCGGCCATCAGATACAAGACGCCGAGGGTGTTCTCCGCCAGCACCAGACCCTTCATGCCCGCTGCACCCAGCCATTGGATGGCTTGCGCCCTGTCCCGTCTCACGCCCCGGCCCAGGGCGTATGCGATCCCGAGGTTGTTCTGCGCCACAACCGACCCGCGATCCGCCGCGGCGCGGTAGAGTTCCACTGCGCGGGCCGCGTCCGGCGCTACGCCGAGACCGAGATCGTACATCACGGCGAGATTGCTCATTGCATTGGGATCGCCGTCCCGTGCGAGCGCTTCCCAGTCGGCGACCGCATCGTCATAGGTGAGCCGGCCCCCTCCGGATCCGAAATGTTCCAACTCTTCCTTGACGCCGGGGGGCCATCCCGCTGCCCGCGTCACGGCGAGATGGAATGCTTCGTAGCCGCCGATCTCGTCGGCATGGACGAGTGCCCGCATGGCCACGAGCTCCGTCAAGAAGTCGACATCGCCGGCCTTGCGGTCAGCCGCGACCGCGACCGACGATCCCACGAGAAGCAGCACCAAGACGCACGCATGCAGGCGCATCGGCCATCCCCCCTTCGCGGCAAGACGGTACTACGGCGGTCTGATCGCGTCAACGAGGCGTCAGCGCTGCTGGCGCAAAGCGATGCTCGTAAATCCCCGGAACGGTGGTGTCAGGGCCTTGCCCTGCGGTGAAAATGATGAAGGTGTCCTTTTTCCCATGATGTCGATTGTCACAGGGAATCTATCTTTCTTCGCACCCATGGCCGCCAGTCGGTCTATGTGACTGCCTGACGCAGCATTACATCGATTACAGGTGAGGCATCTTGCCTTGCCACCAAGAGCCTTGGGAGGCACATGCTCTAACGTAACCGTTCTGCCAGTCCCGGCCTGTTCTCTGGTGAATCTCGTGAAGCACAGCGGACAAGCGACATTGCCGCGATCCCATAACTGTAAACGGTGTGATTTGCCCGTTTTTCTAGACATATCGGACAAACACTAGCGGCTGCGGCAGCCACCTACCACTCCTTTTGAGCACCCCTGATGAAGCTCACTAGCCGAAGCTGTAAGCTGCCGATCTTCGACATGACAGCCGACGGCGTACCGGGTCATCCGCGACACTGGCCAGTCGCCGCACTGGGTCTTTGCGCAGGAGATGTCTCGGTGTTCGTGCCGCCGACATCCACGCCGACCATGTATCGACCTCTGGTATCACTCATAACTGACTGATATTATTGTCGTTTATAGGACCCTACGAAAACGTAGATCGCTGAAATGCTGATCCTCGTTGTAAGCATACTGTAAGCGTATTTGCTCCAGTCTGTGCGCGTCCGCGCACGGCTCTGTCTGTCTGGCGAGTCCCGATCTGATCCCCGAAGGACTCGACTCGGGTGTGCTTGATCGCGTACTCCTCGACGCCGAGTTCAGGCGCAAGTCCACGGGCGGGCCGACCTCGTCCACTTCTCAAGAACCCGAACAACGGCGTCGCATACCTTGCCTTCATTGTTCGCCACCGCCATGTTCGATGCGCCCCTTCCTTCCAATTTGGTCATCGAAACGACATCCGTCACGATGGAGTTGGCCCACCGCGTTCCGAAGGCGTTCGGCTCGACGCCCGTAACTTTGCTCGCCATGCGGTTGGCCTTCGACCTGTCTGTTTCAAGTGCCGTGAGCGGGCGAGGTGTCACCAACAACGAAAGACTACGCGGCACGGATTCTTTCAGCCTTTATTGTCTGCTCCGGGGATGGCGTCCAGTTTCTTCGGAGCTAAATTTCTGGTACATGCCCCGGCCGGTGCGCTTAATCCGACCTTCTTTCGACCATCGGACGACCACCTGCCTGAGGTAGGCTCGAGGTTTCTCGCTCGCCGTCTTGTGGGCGATCATGGTTTCCAGTGTGAACTGGTCGGGTAAAGTCGTGAAGACCGCATTCCAATCGATCATCGCGCCGCGAGGCCCCCGCTTCAGCGATCCAACCAAGGGATCCTGCCGGGATCGCTTCCCCATCTTTTTTCCATCCAGCATCCGATAAACCAGTTCGTGTCTCTTGATCTCATCCTGCAAGGCGGCGACTCGTCCTGTGGCCGCAGCCAGTTCCTTCCTCAAACGATCGATCTGTCTCCTTACGCCGACTTTCAGGTCCATAGCCATTTTCTCCCCTTTTGTGCCCACGCCGTAACGATGGAGCAGAAGGTCCACGACGGATCAAACTCACAGTCGGGTCGGCAGCGTGGCAGTTCCCGGCAAGTTGGTTCCAGCGATCAACTACGCAGACTCAGAGGCCCTACGACAAAATCGCGGAATACCACATTTCCCTCAGCAGCACGAACCAGTCTGCCGAAGGCATCATTTCGGATGGCCAAACCTGTACCTTCCAATCTAGGCCATCTGAGGTAGTAGTCGCTGGTCTCATACTCCGTGCGCCACGTAACTAGCGCGACCGCCGGGCCGTCGCCATCGTCAAGCACGAAGGGTCTACCTCGCTTCAACGCGAGTACCGCCGAGAGCCACGCCGTTGGGGTGAGCATCATCCCCTGAACTCCAAGTCCATGACGGCCATCGCCCGCGTTCCGCACCGCAAAGTCAACACCGACAACAGGTTGGCTACAAATTTCATCGTTTGAGGGGAAATCCGCCGCAGATGAAATCATCCAAGCCCCTATCAGGTTGTTGAAAAAGTCGGTCTGACGCGGATATATATTTTGTATGTTCGACCACATAGTGGTCGTCGGCCAGGCCGGCGCCAAAGAAATGAACCAGGAACGTCTCCGCCGTGTTGCCGGGCATCGCCATGGCTGCCGTCATGTTGCCGTCTCCTTCGTGCCGACGAGGGAAAGCGGCGGCCGGACGCCCTCCCCCGGACGCCCGACCGCCGCCCCGCTCACGGCCAGTCCTCTCCTCTCGGCGGCAAAGGGCACTGCGGTGGACGTCGGCAGGACGAGACCGCAATGTGGATCCGCAACGCGGAGGTCTTGACCTGTAAGGAGTCTATGGAGACACGGTGTAAACTGGCGTGGTAGCAAGGGGAGAGAATCGGTGGTATTCATGCCGGTGGCGAATAAACAACCCGGAAGCAGCTGACATGGAGCCCTGCGTGAGTCCCCATGCTCCTGGCCCGAGCACAACGCCGCCGGAGGCTGCACGACTACATGAGGACCGAGATCGAAGCGAGGAATTCCGGGGCTAGTTCGATGTCGTTCCTCCGGGTGACCGCGGCCAGAGCTTGTTGGATGGGCCGTGCTGTTCGCCGGGCACACGAGGCCCGGAAAGTTCGCCGTGGACATCGGCGTCGAGCGGCACTTGCGGCTGTCAGCGGCTAACGTCGGTCAGCGCAAACGGACTATCCATGAGAATATTGAGACACTTCATGTTTCGACCATCGATCGGGCCCATGCGAATGCAACCGAGTGCGTGTGGTCTGAACTTGGGGCCGATTCTCAGGAAGTCGACGATAGCCCTCTTTCGGGCACTGTGTGCCACTTTGTTGATGACGCCTCCGGTTCTCTCGGCGAGCTCGGACCGATCCCAAGACGAATGTCACAGAATTGAAAAAGTGAACCGCGCTTACTGGAAGAACTCCGAGAGCTGGGCTTGGTCACGGCTATGCCGAGGCAAGTCCGCCGACTTCAACAAAAAATTGAAGGTTAAACTGGATCCGAGAAACCCGAACCATGACGATTCATGGGACGATGATCGCAGGCTGGACCCGGATTTCCTGCAAACCATACTTACAAACAACTCCATGCAACGAATGCTTGGAGAAGACAGCGTAACGATAGTTGGCGCCTTTTTCCCGACCGGAGTGAATCTCGACAATGTGCTTGTTCCTAATCCACTGAAACTAAGACGTTCATATATCGCGAGAAATGTCGATATGGAACGCACGACGTTCACTAAATCGATGATATTCGAGACCGTTAAGATTACCGGTCGAGTCGATATGGACTTTGTCTCAGCCAATCAGGACATTGTTTTCAGGGATGGGCGTTTCGACGATTTGTCGATGCGACAATCCGAACTGGCGGGAAACCTTAAACTACGAAGGTCGATTTTCAAAGGGACGGTTAGACTCGCCTCAACGTCCGTTGAGGGCAATTTGGAGATGAACAAATCCACATTCCGGACAGTTGACTTACGACGGGCGAGCGTTGCCGGTGACATCGACATGAGATTTTCGACGATTGGTCGATCTCTTGACATGAGAAGGGCTCAATTGCTGGGCGACATCAAGACAAGAAGGACCACAGTTTGTACAACGGGCAGTCTGAACCATATCGATGTGGGCCCAGATGTCGATCTGCGGCTCCTCAGCCTTGGACGGCTCGACCTCTCCAATGCTCGTGTTGGTGGAATGTTGGAGCTACTCATTCCGTCAGGCGGGGATCAACTCGTACCTTGTCTTGATCAGAACAAATCGAAGGTGACCGCGAGGCTGATATTGCAAGATGCTACGGTTGGCGCGCTAAAGGATAGCAGACACTCTTGGCCTGAAAATTTGGAGCGAGAACTCGACGGATTTAAGTATTCCAGACTTGGCGAAATTGGCGAGAATGACCATCGGGCACCCTTCAGGAGAAGTGCAGGCTGGTTCGTTCAGTGGTTGGCGAAGGATACAAGTTACACACCTCAGCCGTATGTTCACCTTGCTCACATAATGGAGGCGTCCGGGCAGGCGGGAATGGCGAACGACATACGGTTTGCTCGGTGGGAACGCAAGAGAGCGGAATTGGACGTTAGCGAATTCAGATGGTGGTTCTTGAGCGCATTGCGGGTAACAATGGGGTACGGACAGGGTTGGTACAATTTTCTGCCTCTAGTCTGGGTAACAATGCTCACTGTCGTAGGAGCCGTCATTGTGCGTGTTTTTCGTGAAATGGACAAGAATGGATATCCGCTGGGCTTCTGGTATAGTTTAGATATGCTTCTACCAGTAGTGCAGTTACATGGTTTGCACTACGAAACCCACTTGGTTACAGCTGCAAAATACTACTTCATTGTGCACAAGCTCCTGGGATATCTGCTGGTGTTCTTGGTCATATCTGGGCTGACGGCCGTTCTGACGGATGTGGTCGAGTAGGAGTGTCAGCCTTGGTGTGTGCGGTCGCATGGAAGACTGGCTGCGACGCTGGCCGAGAGTTACCAAGCGCTTGGGGGTGTGAGCCGGGTGCGGACGGTGACGTGGTCCGCGCCGGGCACGTCTCCTTCGCCGTCTTCAGGCTGTCGGTAACGCATTTCGCCCTGCGCCCATTGCTGTGATCGCGACATTGAGCAGGTCGCTGCTGCGAATGCTGGGATCGCAGGCGTGATGTTAGTAGGCCAGTGGCCTATGGTGCCGCAATGGAGTTCGAATGGGACGAGGCCAAGAACAGTGCCTGTTTCGAGCGTCGCGGATTCGACTTCGCCTATGCCGTCCGGACCTTCCTCGATCCGCACCGGATCGGCGCGCAGGGTCGCCGGCGGGATTATGGCGAGGACCGCTACCGGCTGCTCGGCCGGATCGACGGGCGGGCCTATGTCGACGTCTACACGGTGCGGGGTTCGGCCGTCCGCATCATTTCGGCCCGCAAGGCCAACGCCAAATAGGTCGCGGACTAATGAGCACAACGCACGTCAGGATTGATCCCGACGATCCGTCCACCCTGTCCGAGGGGAGGATCGACCCCGCCAGGGTGGACGCCACCACCGAGGCGGAGATCGCGGCGCAGGAACGGGAGGACGAGGCTGAGGCCATGCAGGAGATGGCGCGGTATGCGCGCCGGGTCCGGCGACGGCTCGGTCTCTCGCAGACCGAGCTGGCACGACGCATCGATGTGTCGCACGAGACGATCGGCAACTGGGAGCAGGGCAAGCGCTGCCCGACCGGGGCGGCGCGCGCTCTGCTGCGGGTTCTCGACAAGGCGCCGGAAACCGCGCTCCGCGTGTTGACCTGAATGGATGGCAACGATGCCGCCCGGCGAATCTTTTTTGATCATACGCCAGGCCGGGCCTGTCCCCGCTTGCGTCCCATGCGCTACGCAAGGGACTGATTCCATGCAGGAAATCCCCTACCGGCAGCGTTTGACATCGTCGAATCTCGGGTCCAAATCGACTCCCGGGTGTGTAGTGTTGCGGGAGGTGCGAGGGGATGCCGGAGAGCGAGGATCGCGGGATTGCCGTCATGCGCGGCGTGGCGGCGAACGACAATGGCGGGGCGGAGGCGCGGATCGATTCCGCGGTGGTGACGCTGGCCCGGCTCATCGGCCGGCGCATCGCGCGCGAGGAACTGGACAGGCTGGACGCCGCCAACGACAACCCGCCTGCGAAGGATGCCGGCGAGAAATAGGAGAGCTGAGACCATGACAATGCGCGCCGCGCTCTACGCCCGCTACTCGTCCGACCAACAGCGGGCGGCCTCGATCGAGGACCAGTTCCGGGTCTGCCGCGAGCGCGCGCCGCGCGAGGGCTGGAAGATCGCCGGCGCGTACAAGGATTCCGCCATCTCGGGCGACAGCATGATCCTGCGTCCCGGCATCGAGGACGCGCGGCGGGGGATGTTCGAGATCCTGGTCGCCGAGGCGCTCGACCGGGTGAGCCGCGACCAGGCCGACGTGGCGACGCTCTACAAGCACCTGCGCTTCGCTGGAGTAATGATCGTCACCCTGTCCGAAGGCGAAATCAACGAACTCCATGTCGGACTCAAGGGCACGATGAACGCGCTGTTCCTGAAAGACCTCGCGGCGAAGACGCACCGGGGGCTTCGGGGCCGGGTCGAGCAGGGTCGCTCCGGCGGCGGTCTCTGCTACGGCTACGACATTGTGAAGGCGGTCGACGGCTCGGGCGATCCGGTGCGCGGCGGGCGGACCGTCAACGAAACCGAGGCCGATGTGGTGCGCCGGGTGTTCCGGGAGTTCGCCATCGGCGCGAGCCCGCGCGCGCCAACCGGCTGAACGGCGCGCACCGGCCCCACCACCTGCTCTCGGGCCTGCTCGAATGCGGCGTCTGCGGCGGTCCCTATTCCATGCGCGGCCAGAACCGCTACGGCTGCTCGAACCATGCCATGACCGGTACCTGCTCGAACGGCAGGGGCATCCGCGGCTCGGTCATCGGGGAGCGGGTGCTGGCAGGGCTGAAGGACCGGCTGATGGCGCCGGAGGCGGCCGCCGAGGCGATGCGGGCCTATGCCGAGGAGACCAACCGGATCAACCGGGAGCGCCGCGCCTCTGGCGCAAGCGACCGGAAGGAGTTGGCGGACGTGAAGAAGAAGATGATCCATATTCCCTCGGGTGTGGCGATGATGTGATCGATATCGCCCGCTTTCGTGATCTCCGTGACGTTATGCGCGACCGCGCAGTTCTCTGCGAACATTGCGTATTCGAGCAGGTGTCCCACGCGGTCCTCCGCATCCGCGCCTTTCTTCAGATTCACCAGGTTCCACGGAGCATGTCGTTCAAGGATGCGAATGGCGAAATAGACCGCCGCCGCCGTAACTGCGAGCGCAAGCGTGACCCCGAAGGGGCCGAACCGTTCCCCGACCACGTAGGACAACAGGGTCCCGATTGACAGGCCAATGAGGCTTCCCGCTCCTGCCGCTCCCCACATGGACAGCCGGCCAAGTTCTCCTTTGAGGAAGCCCCCTGGGTCCTTCTTCATCAGATTGTCCCTGAGCGTTGTGGAACCGTACCGTTGTCCTGCAATCAACAGCTCCATCTACATCAGGTAGACTGTGCCGTTCCCGTGGAGGTCCAGCACTGGAAACCCAGGCCGGCATGGCGGGAGAGCAGAAAGAAATCGTCAGGGGGCCGTCTCCACGCACTCGCTCATCATTCCAACCGGCATTTGGAAAGATAGGCTATTCGGCTGACACCGGCCGCTCCGGGTCTGGGGCAATCTCCAACAGTTGGCGTCGCGGAAGGCCTGGCATCGGGCCCAGGGGCGCCAGAATCTGTCGAGGTCAGCAATCTCACGTCAAGCCCAGTCGCACGCCATCGAGCCACCCGCTGCGTCGATGGAAGCGTCCGGGTCGAGCCGCGTGCGCCTCGTGTCGAATCGGTTCCCGCCTACATCAGTTCCCGCAATGCTCCGGCTCCTTGAGGAACGTCCTGCAAAGGCCAACGTGGCGTTTAAGGTGCTCATTGTCGACAGCGCGGCGCAGATGCCTCTCGAACCGTTTGAGGGCTTTGACTATTTCGGGAAACTCCACAGACGTCTTCTTGTTCACCTCAATATTCTCGAACAAGTTCACACAGCCGTGTCCGAAATCTCTTCTGCACATGAGGATTTTGCCTAGAAGGAATTTGTCCTGGAGTTCGTCGACGAAGTAGTCGATCACCCCCTTCGCTGCTCTGTTTGTCCCGAAGGGGTCTTCCGCCGTCATCCTGAGGAGGTCGACGTCCCCTAGAGGAAACTGGTAGCAGTTGAGGTACATGTAGGCCCGCTCGAACGGCACTTCCCGGCCACCCAGAAATCTCTCTGCGGATCTTCTCAAGACCTTCCGAAGGCTTTTCAAATTGTCCTCATCATCGTAACTATGACACAAGCCTCTGCTAATCCTCTCGACCAGCGCCTTCTCTTTCAACATTTCCTCTGATGCCGAAAACAGGGGGAGGCTCCAGCGCACCGTGCTGGCGCGCTCGGCAGCGTCGGCAAGATCGCGCTCGCGCGCCGCTGCCGGAAAGCCGGCATCGGCAGCGCGGTCAAACCAGTTGTACGCCGCCAAGGGCTCGGTTGGCACCGGGGGCCAACCTTTTGCCACGGCGACCGCCGTGTTCCAGAACCATTCGCCGAACCCGCGATCATCCGCTTTCGCTTCGTACAGGCGGGCCAGGTTGAGACGCGCTGCGTCGAAACCATGCCGCGCGACCGCGCGGGAGAGCCGCACGGCCCCGGATCGCTCGTCTCCGGCGATGAGATACAAGACACCAAGGGTGTTCTCCGCCAGCACCAGACCCTTCTTGCTCGCTGCACCCAGCCATTGGATGGCCTGCGCCCTGTCCCGTCCCACACCCCGGCCCAGGGCGTATGCGATCCCGAGGTTGTTCTGCGCCACAACCGACCCTCGATCCGCCGCGGCGCCGTAGAGTTCCACTGCGCGAGCCGCGTCCGGCGCTACGCCGAGACCGAGATCGTACATCACGGCGAGATTGCTCATTGCGTTGGGATCGCCGTCCCGTGCGAGCGCTTCCCAATCGGCGACCGCATCGTCGTAGGTGATCCGGCCCCCTCCGGATCCGAAATGTTCCGACTCTTCCTTGACGCCGAAGGGCCGTCCCGCTGCCCGCGTCACGGCGAGATGGAATGCTTCGTAGCCGCCGATCTCGTCGGCAGGAACGAGTGCCCGCATGGCCACGAGTTCCGTCAAGAAGTCGACCTCGTCGGCCTTGCGGTCAGCGGCGACGGCGACGGACGATCCCACGAGAAGCAGTACAAAGACGCACGCATGCAGGCGCATCGGCCATCCCTCCTTCACGGCAAGACGGTACTACGGCGGTCTGATCGCGTCAACGAGGTGTCAGCGCCGCGGGCGTACGGCGATAGAGGTCCCTTTCCCGTCCAACCGCTTTGCATGCGCGCGGGTTTGATGTCATGAGGGAACTTGGGAAGAAGAGGCAGGGCGGTTGCTCCTGTGGCGCAGGGTGTTCCTGGCCGAACAAGCCCGGGTCGATCAGTTTCGAACGTCGGAACATTCGCGGCCCATGGGTTGAGGAGCGCTCAACGTATGCTCCGGCGCCCTTGCGCATGTGGGTCCACCCTCACCGGCGTCCATGTATTCTGCCTGTAACCCTTGCAAGGAGGCCACACCGTGATGACACATTCGATGCGCGTGCTGCTTCCTGCGACCTCGGAAATCCCCGGCGTCAACGGGCGGCCCGTTCTCAACGGCTCGTCGAAGGGCATCGACCGTGACGCCGATGCAACCTGCCCTGGCCGCCATGCCGCGAGCAGGACCAGGCAGCTCGTGCGTACCCTGACCCGCGCGCTCCAGGTGGTTGCTGTCTCCTGCTTTCTTGGCGGCTGCGTGTTGGTGGACGATTTTGTCTTCTCCGACTTCGGACCCGACTTCAAAGGATTGGCGGAAATCGGAAAGAACGTCGGAAGAATTGCAGAAGCCGGTGCGGCTGCGGTCCGCCCTCTCGATCAATTAGGGAAAGGCATGGACCAGGTCGGTGAGATGGCAACCGAACTCGACCGGACGCTGCCGTTCGGGCGAGAAAGCGGGACGAGCGCCGGGGACCAGGAAACCGGCGCACGGGCGGGAGCGTCCTCTACCGAGTCGGACGAGCAGGCGGATGAATGCGCCGGGCCCCCATCGGCCTACGGCCGGCCGGGGCAGCACATGACCTCGAAACGGTGTCCCGGCCGGTACCAGTCGAACGGCGGCTCATACCAGAACCTGGGTCGATGACGATGGCCGTGGACGTAGCCATGGGAATGGCCGTGGACGTGCCGATGGCGGTGTCGGTGGCCGCGCCTGGCATGGCCGTGGCGGCGCGGGGCGTGGCGATGAACATGGCCGTGGCGGTGTGGCTTCACGGGAACATGGATGTGGGGCTCGTGTTGGTGAGCCAGCGCCATGCCGGCGACCACCCCTATCGCGACTCCGATCGCCAGTGCTTCGTCTTGGCCGGC
The DNA here is from genome assembly GCA_965204505.1 of uncultured Binatia bacterium (SeqCode). GTDB lineage: Bacteria > Desulfobacterota > Binatia > UBA9968 > JAJDTQ01 > JAJDTQ01. The sequence goes on along the minus strand of CBDBFB010000002.1, from coordinate 1,700,574 downwards.
CCGAGCGGGTGTGGCCGCCAACATCGCGACGAGAAGCGGAGCCAGAAAGAGTAACCGCATCCGGAACCTCCCTCCCGTGAATTCCCTGAAAGCATATACGGTTCGAAGCCCACGGTCTACCTGGACTCGGCATCGAAGATCTGACCGATCGGGGCGGTGTCCATTAAGGAAGGGTTGACCGGTGCGCCGGTCCCGCGCTCCGTTCGCGCCGGCCGGGCCATGCACACGAGTGGAGGATGGGCGTTGCGCATGAGAACATCGGCAACGGTGATCGGGTTGCTTCTCGCGATGGCGGCGGCATGCCCCTTCGCAGCACACGCAGGAGAAGGGAAGCTCAGGACCGTCACCCATGAGCCTCGAGTCCAGTGGACCGTCAGGGGCGCATCCGTGCCGCGGCCTTTCCCGATCTCGTACCGGTACCTGGGTGGCGAACGTCGCCGCGTCGAATTGATTCTGGGCCGGGATCGATTCCACCTCGACCACGTATTCCCGGATCATGTCCTGCTGCCAAGCGATGATCCACGGGATCCGGGCCGCCTCGACGTGAGGTTCTTTCGCGTGTTCTACAAGGACCTCCCGGACCTGGAGCTGTATGCCCTGGAAACATCCGCGGAGACAACCAATACGTACCACCACTACTTCCTCCGGGAAGAGGACGACAGGTTCGTCGGGTAGGACGCTGGCGCGCGCATCCTTAGGTGGAGGCTTGTCCGCTCCCGCTCTTTCGATCGCGGGTGGGTGCGCAGTTCCACCATAGACCACGTTTCCAGCATCCCCCCTGAAATTCCGTACGTCCGGTTTTCCCGGGTACGGCTTCAAGCACCAGGCACCCCTTCAGGAGTTCGGTACGGCGTCTTCCGCGATACCCGCCACGGTTAAGGCTGACCCGGCCATGCCCGTGCAGACACCCGCGTTTACGCCGTCCTTCGACCGTGCCGCATATCGCCGTGGAGGCCGGTTTCTGTGCACCGGCAGACCAGCCATACGCCACACGGTCACCTAGGCCCAGAGGTCCTCGCTCAGGGCCGGTTATGTTGTCCAGCCCGTCAACGCTTAATCGACCTCATCCGCCAGTCAGGAGGACTCCGCGTCCTTTCCCGTTATCCGGTTATGGACGCGGTCCTTGACATTCAAGGGTCACAACATCCTGTCTGTCCTCCTCACCTTCCGGACTTTCACCGCTGAACTTTCCCGGATTGCCGCCGTCTGTACGCCGGGGGACCCGATGCGTGCATTCCTCAGTTCCTTCCGCATCGGTTCTAGCCATCGGGACGTCATGAATCCCTTGGCATCCACCAATTACCCCCACAAGTCAGCTTCGATGCGGGGAACGCCGTTTTCGACGCTTCGGACGACTGTTCGCTTTCGCTACGGCCCTCCGGTTTGCTCGCCCTCCAACTGACCTGGACCAGAAGTGAACAATCTCTCACCCGGCCCACAAGGGCTTTTACTTCCCTGCTTTACAGGCAGCAGGTCGCCCTGTTGCCTGCGGGATATGACTACGACGCCAAACTGAGAATTGCGCCGGCGGGACTTTCGCCCGCGAGTTCAGCAGCTAGTCTCGCTGCACCATGACCTGGGCCGTTTCACAGCCCTCGCCTATGATCCCGCGCGCGAAGTCTTCGAGGAACTCGAGCGCTACGGCCCCGGTGACCACGGTCATTCCGCCTATCGGCTACACGAAGGCCGCCCTCTGTTCGTCAAGGTCGGCGAGGCAACCACGGGCAAACGCTGGACGTGCTCCCGTGAGTACGGTCCCGTGGGAACGATCCAGGGAGAGTGCCAGGCGAGAGGCCGTTTCGTCGATTCAGCGGAAGAGACGGAGCTGCGCCTGGGAATGGGCGGCTACGGTCTTCACGCTCATCTGGTCCTCGAACTCATCGACAAGGTGGCGGGACACCCGGTGTCCGTACTTTGTAGTGAAGGCTATGCTCAAGGGGAGTCCTGCCCCGGGAGTGAAGAAGGAAGGACGCGCCTGAACCCCTACGGGTTCTCCTGGGAGTTCGGGGATTCCGTGGACTTGCCGGGCATATGCCGTGATCCCGCTTCGGGAAGGGATCACCTCGTATTCCGGGGCTACACGGGCGGGTCGAAGGCGGGCATGCGCTATCTCGTTTTCTCGTTCGACCCCGGATCGCGGAAGTTGACGCTCGAACACGTGCGCTCGGACTCGTCCTACGCCACGGGTCCTGCCGTTGCGTTCGCCGAATCGGGAACCTGCAACTGGCGCGAATCGAAGGAAGCCGAAACGGCAATTGCCGAGGCGATGTCGCGGCTGCTGGTTGGCGCCCGGCGGGAAAGGCCGGAACAGGCCGGTTCCTGGACACTGCCGGTCCGCGAAGTGCCCAACCACGTCGCGCGGGACATGTTGCTTGCCCTTTCTGAAGGGCCTGCGTGGAATTTCGTGACGTTCCGGGGAGCCAACTATTTTTCCGAAGAGGACCGTGATGCCTGGCGCGTGGTTCAGGTGCAGACGTGGGGCGGGTATTGCGAAGAGACGCCGGGCGTGACTCTGGTTCAGGATAGGCGCCGGGACCGTTGGTGGTCGATATACGACACACGGTTCGATTGCCGGCAGACGTATCCTCTGGAGGACGTGGTGGTCACGGACGAGCTCCTGTTCGCGCGGATGTGCCGGACCTGCCGATGGGATGCGAACCCGGGTCTCACGGATGTCGTGAAAGTGGAACTGCCTTTGCTTGGCGATGGCGACGACAAGAGTGTCCCCGTCTCGGAGGTTGACCGGGGCGAGACCCCGGCTTTGTTGGCCGATGCAAGGCGAAATCATCTGCGGCACGACATGATACGGGCGGAGATTCGCAGGCGGGGAGCGGCCAGAGGCGGGACCCGGTAGTCAACGGGCGCGCTCCATGAGGGGGGAAACAGGGTGACGGTCCTTGTCGCAATCGGTAGGACGGCGCGGTTCCGGGAGGCCATTTCCTCAAGGCGGCCCTCGTGGGTGGAGTCGAGGGACCGGCGCGCCAGCGTCAGGGTCCGGGCGGCCGTTCCGTAGCTTTCGCTCCTGCCTCAGCCCGGCTCCCACAGGTCATCAGCCAAAGCGCCGGACCATGCCGAGCTGGTCGCGGGGCCAGAGTCCGACACCGGACGACTTCAGGTTCATGGCCGGATCGCAAGGGAGATAAGGATGCGGGCAACTTGATCAAGCTCCCGGCCTGTTCCGAGCCGACGGGACGACCGTCCGCGTGGCAGATCGACCGACACCGGCGGGCGGTCGTCAACGGAGACTCCTGATGCGCGGCGCGTCCTTCGGCAGGTTTGGGCGGCGGCAGTGCATCACGCCAGGGCGGCTTCGGCCGTTCTTCTGCGCGGCCCGTGTGCTCACCCTGCTCGCGGTGGTATTCGCGGCAGGCTCGTGCTCGTGGTCCGCACGCCCCGTCTACGACGGCACGGCGGAAGTCCCCCCGGAAGGCCGAGACCAGCTAGTGGAAGGACGGTTACCCGCGGCCACTCTCTACCGACATATGCTTTGACTCCTTTCTGTCGCGACACGCCTATCCATTCAGCGGCCCCGTCCTGCTCGCGCTTCGTGCGCTCTTAGTGCCTGGATTACTTGCTGAAAAGGTTCGACGCTCTCCTCTGTCATCTTCATACCGCGTCGGGCTGCTTCCACAGGAGTGAGCTTGCCTTCGGTGCTCGCGTATGCCTTCGCGCCGGCAGCGAGCAAGGCCTCCACCACGTCCGCTCGGCCATGGCGCGCCGCCCAGTGAAGGGGGGTCTCCCCTTCTTTGTCTTTGGCGTTCACGTCCGCGCCAGCGGCGAGCAACGCTTTCGCCGTTGTCGGATCGTCCTTGCGTGCCGCGAAGTGAAGGGGAATCTCCCCTTCTTTGGCCTTGGCGTTCACGTCCGCGCCAGCGGCGAGCAACGCTTTCGCCGTTGTCGGATCGTCCTTGTCTGCCGCCAAGTGAAGGGGAGTAACCCCATTGTTGGTGTTGGCGTTCACGTCCGCGCCAGCGGCGAGCAACGCTTTCGCCGTTGTCGGATCGTCCTTGCGTGCCGCGTAGTGAAGGGGAGTAGCCCCTTCTTTGGCCTTGGCGTTCACGTCCGCGCCAACGGCGAGCAAGACCTTGGCCGCTCGCGCCTGGCCCCCGTCTGCCGCCACATGAAGGGGAGTTATCCCTCCGTTGTCTCCTTTGGCGTTCACGTCCGCGCCAGCGGCGAGCAACGCCTTCGCCGTTGTCGGATCGTCCTTGTCTGCCGCCAAGTGAAGGGGAGTAGCCCCAATCCGGTCTTTGGCGTTCACGTCCGCGCCAGCGGCGAGCAACGCTTTCGCCGTTGTCGGATCGTCCTTGTCTGCCGCCAAGTGAAGGGGAGTAACCCCATCGTTGGTCTTGGCGTTCACGTCCGCGCCAGCGGCGAGCAACGCCTTCGCCGTTCTCGGATCGTCCTTTCTTGCTGCGAAGTGAAGGGGAACCCCCCCTATGTTGTCTTCTTTGGCGTTCACGTCCGCGCCAGCGGCGAGCAACGCCTTCGCTGTTCTCGGATCGTCCTTGCTTGCTGCCAAGTGAAGGGGAGTAACCCCATCGTTGGTCTTGGCGTTCACGTCCGCGCCAGCGGCGAGCAACGCCTTCGCCGTTCTCGATCGGTCCCTGATTGCTGCCATGTGGAGGGGCGTCCGCCCGTCTCTGTGTTTGACGTTCACGTCCGCGCCAGCGGCGAGCAACGCCTTCGCCGTTCCTGCCTCGGCCACGGCTGCCGCGTAGTGAAGGGGAGTACACCCTTCTTCGTCTTTGGCGTTCACGTCCGCGCCAGCGGCGAGTAGCTCCCTGACGCGACGCTCATCGCCCTCCCGCGCCGCGTCGTGGATCGGGGCCGCCATCAGGGCTGTTGAAGACCAAAGACACGCCAGCACAACTGCTGTCATCAATCGTCGCATCCGTCTCCTCTGGTTTTTCGTTACCAATCCGCTTCCCAGCCCCATCGACGGGGAATGCGCTATGTAAGATCATGCAATGGCCCGAGACCGTGAGTCAAGAAAATCGGTGCTGCTCGCCTTCCGACCCTCGCGATGGACTCGGTGATTCGGTGCTGCCGTGGCGGCGGGTTGGTGTTGCCGGAGGCTCATGCCCAATCCCTGCTGAGCGGCCGGGCCACGTCGTAGAGCCGCTCCCGCTCGCAGCGTCCACGACGTGCCCGTGACCGCCGTCGCTTCCGCCAACCAGGCGTCGCGGAGTTCCCGCGCCGTCCTCGAAGACACCTTGTGCCTCACAACTCCGGCGACAGCGTGCCGGGCATGCCATCACGGCATGGCCGCACCATTCTGTTCACTGACGACCTCCGGAATGTCCGCCGCATCTTACACCACCGCCGACAGCAGCGGTCGGGTGAGTGCCGTAGCCGCGTGCCGCTCCGCGAAGTGCCCAACCACGTCGCGCGGGACATGTTGCTTGCCCTCTCCGAAGGGCCTGCGTGGAATTTCGTGACGTTCCGGGGGGCCAACTATTCTTCCGAAGAAGACCGTGATGCCTGGCGCGTGGTTCAGGTGCAGACGTGGGGCGGATATTGCGAAGATACGCCCGGCGTTACCCTGGTTCAGGATCGGCGCCGGGACCGTTGGTGGTCGATGTACGACACACGGTTCGATTGCCGGCAGACGTATCCTCTGGAGGACGTGATGGTCACGGACGATCTCCTGCTTGCACGGATGTGCCGGACGTGCCGGTGGGACGCGAACCCGGGTCTCACGGATGTCGTGAAAGTGGAACTGCCTTTGCTTGGCGGTGGCGACGGCAAGAGTGTCCCCATCTCGGAGGTTGACCAGGTCGAGACCCCGGCCTTGTTGGCCGATGCGAGGCGAAATCATCTGCGGCACGACATGATACGGGCGGAGATTCGCTGGCGGGGAGCAGCCCGAGGCGGGACCCGGTAGTCAACAGGCGCGCTCGGATCCGGGCTTGTGGCCAGGAACTCCCTGCGCCACAGGAGCAACCGCCCTGCCTCTTCTTCCCAAGTCCCCTCATGACATCAAACCCGCGCGCATGCAAAGCGGTTGGACGGGAAAGGGCCTCTATCGCCTTACGCCTGCGGCGCTGAAACCTCGTTGACGCGATCAGACCGCCGTAGTACCGTCTTGCCGCGAAGGAGGGATGGCCGATGCGCCTGCATGCGTGCGTCTTGGTGCTGCTTCTTGTGGGATCGTCCGTTGCGGCCGCGGCTGACCGCAAGGCTGGCGAGGTCGACTTCTTGACGGAGATCGTGGCCATGCGGGCACTCGGTCCTGCCGGCGAGACCGGTGGCTACGAAGCATTCCATCTCGCCGTGACGCGGGCAGCGGGACGGCCCTTCGGCGTCAAGGAAGAGCTGGAACATTTCGGGTCCGGAGGAGGCCGGATCACCTACGACGATGCGATCGCCGATTGGGAAACCCTCGTACGGGACGGCGATCCCAATGCAATGAGCAATCTCGCCGTGATGTACGATCTCGGTCTCGGCGTAGCGCCGGACGCGGCCCGCGCAGTGGAACTTTACCGCGCCGCGGCGGATCGCGGGTCGGTTGTGGCGCAGAACAACCTCGGGATCGCATACGCCCTGGGCCGGGGCGTGAGACGGGACAGGGCGCAAGCCATCCAATGGCTGGGTGCAGCGGGCATGAAGGGTCTGGTGCTGGCGGAGAACACCCTCGGCGTCTTGTATCTGATGGCCGGTGACGAGCGATCCGCGGCCGTGCGGCTCTCCCGTGCGGTCGCGCGGCGCGGTTTCGACGTGGCGCGCCTCAACCTGGCCCGCCTGTACGAAGCGAAAGCGGATGATGGCGGGTTCGACGGATGGTTCTGGGACACGGCGGTCGCTGGGGCAAAAGGGTGGCCCCCGGTGCCAACTGAGCCCCTGGCGGCGTACAACTGGTTTGACCGCGCTGCCGATGCCGACTTTCCGGCAGGGGCGCGCAAGCGCGACCTTGCCGAGGCCGCCGAGCGCGCCAGCACGGCGCGCTGGAGCCGCCCCCTGTTTTCGCCGTCAGAGCAAGAGCTGAGAGGGAAGGAACTCGTCGAGAGGATCAGCAGAGGCTTGTGTCATAGTTACGATAATAATAATTTGAAACGCCTTCGGAAGGTCTTGAGAAGATCCGCTGAGAGATTTCTGGGGGGCCGGGAGGTGCCGTTCGAGCGGGCCTACATGTACCTCAACTGCTATCAGCCTGTTCTAGGGGACGTCGATCTCCTCAGGTGGACGGCGGAAAAACCCATAGAGACAAACAGTATTGCGCTGAAGGTGGTCGACTACTTTGTCGACGAACTCCAGGACAAATTTCTTCTGGGGAAAATCCTCATGTGCAGAAGAGATTTCGGCCACGGCTGTGTGAACTTGTTCGAGCATATTGAGGTGAACAAGAAGGGTGTTGTGGACTTTCCCGAAAAAGTCATATCCCTTAAAATTCTCGAGTGGCATCTGCGCCGCGCTGTCGACAATGAGCACCTCAAACGCCACGTTGGCCTTTGCAGGACGTTCCTTAAGGAGCCGGAGCATTGCGGGAACTGATGTAGGCGGGAGCCGATTCGACGGCGAGTTCAGTGATAGGCGGGGTCGACCCGAACGCACGCAACAAGGACGGTAGAAAACCTTCGGAAACGAGAAAGAGCCAGGCGCGCTCCCGGTGACGGGCATACGGCTCGGAAAAGGCAAAAAGAGTATCGCGCTGCATGCTTTCGGCGCGGTCGGTCGCAATCTGCCCCGCCTTTACGATGCGAAGGCGGACGATGCCGGCATCGACGAGTGGTTCTGGAACACGGTGGGTCGTCGGGCTAACGGGTTGGTTTCTGGCGCCCGGCGAGCCATTGGAGGCATGCAATTCGTTCGACCACGCGGCCACTCTCCGCCACTCAATCGCCGTGGCGGCTCCCCTCCGCCGGGTTCCCCGGCGTCCGTTCCCCTTCGCTTGTGCCCCTGGTTTCTTCGTTCCTGACCGCCTGCGCGGGCTCTGGTTCTCACACGCCACGCATCCCGATGCAGGGCTGCTCAGAGGGTGCCGCGACTGCCCAGCCGTGCTCCAGGGTGTCAGGGACGCTCTACATGGGCTTGGGAAACCTGGTGGCAATTTGGCGACGCGTCCCCTGTTCGGCAAGAACACATGCGTGGATATTCAGGGTGTTGCGCGTAACAATTTCCGGGTACAGCAGGGACTCAACCGGAACGGGCTGCGGTCTCTTCCCAAGGATTAGGCGTTTTCCCCAAGGTGCGCGTGCGCGCGCAGGGCCATGACGGCATGGCGCGGCCGGTACCTGCGACGGGATGGCCCGAAGGCGTTGGTGTTGCGGTTCGGGATGATTTTCGCCCGGAAGGCCGGCGGCATTGATCCCCCCAAGTCCGAAGGACCTTTCGACAACCCTGATGGTGCCCCGCCGCGCCGGAATACGGAGGCGCAATTTGACCGCGATGGGGAGCTGTCCAAAGGCGGATGGGGGGAACGCGTAGCTTGGAACTCGGCTCTCTGCTGCATCAGCAGGCCATGTTGGCGTTCATGACACACCTCCTTGGACGTTGTCCCACGGGGTGTTCTTTTGAATTCATCCCCGTGGGGCGGCGCCGTTGCTAGAGGGAGTCATGTAAATAGCATCCCGGTGTTTCATGGCAAGAAAGGCACTATGTCGATGAGTCATCGTTAGACGAGAGGTCGTCTCGCAAACGATGATATGGCTCAAATCCGGTATCGTCGAAGACGCGGTCCGCAGTAAGCCAACCCAATTTGCGGTAGCTTTCCCACTGTGCATCGTCGAAAAACTGATCGGCTGTCGTTTGCTGCGGAAAGTCGGGATGAGCCATGCGGTAATTGAATATATCGACCGGTTCGTCCCCACATATGGTCGGTTTGAGATAGACAAGCAAGGAATCCGGCCTCGCGCGGTCACGGTAAGAGATACGGGCAAGTGCTGCTCGTGCAAAAGGGGCGTGCGCCTGGTTCTGGTATGCACCACCCGCTCGGTCAGCGCCACTCTCCGCCGTCCCTCCGACCGTTTCGGTCCCCCGCACCCCGCGGAGCATTTTCAAGGATCCTAAGGCGAAGCGCTCAAGATCCGGAGGTTTCTCAATGTCGTCAAACTTGACTACGGCACCGAAGTCAGTACGCGCCTTACGAACAAGGTTGCCGAGACCCTCAAACCGGTAGTCAGGGTCAGCCTCTGCGTCAACAACGATGATGAGCGGCAACCTGCGTCGGATAAGCTCATAGGCACCCATGTTCTCAAAGTGCCCGCCGTCCGACAGATTCCACCATTTTCGCCCCGGACCGCGGAAGCGAGCAGTGAACTCCTCCAGTAAGTGACGTTGAACTGGAAACAGATAGGCGAATTTCCTCGCACGCCACGAGTTCCGCGTGCCCTGGCGTTTGCGGTCTGCAGGTTCAACGCCGGAGTCCCACCAGTAACCCAGTCGTACATTGAGTGCGCCAGGCAAACTGGTGCCAGTGCAGCCGGTGAAAGTCCGGCGGGAAAGAAAGGCAAGCCACCACTTCCACCCCGAGTCATGGGCCGTCATCCGTGAGGATGGGGGTTAAGCGTTGACAGGGGCGCGTGCGGGCGGGGCTATTGAGCACCGAAAGAGACGTGTCCGGGATGCCGAGGCTTTTCAATGGGCCGAAGGCAGCATCCAGCTCACCGATATGGCGAGGGGGGCTGGAATCCCGCGGTGTCTAAGAACCCAGGCACGTACGTACGCACAGCACCGGGACCTGGGAGGTCTCCATGCCATCCCGCTGTCGTGGCGGGGTCGCTGAAGAAAGGAGGAATCCGTAACCGATGATGCACGGCATGGAGAAGTCAGACTCGGTCATATTAGCTGAGAAGTCGGCGAACAAAGGGGCCGTGGTCCCGGCGGAGTCGATGGAGCGAAGGACCGAGCCCAAGGGGAATCCGGGAAGCCAAAGCACGCGCCGGGCGCAGGACCGGGAAAGCGTGACACAGGCGGCTGACCGGATACGGCAATTCGTTCAACGGGAACCACGGGAGCGTCTGACGGCGCTTCTTCACCATGTCACGGTTGATGCGCTGCGCTGGGCATTCTTCGAACTGAAGAAAGACGCTGCGGCAGGCGCGGACGGCGTGACGTGGCGGGAGTACGAGGAAGGGCTGGAAGGCCGATTGGCCGACCTTCACGACCGCGTGCACTCGGGAGCGTACCGGGCGACGCCATCAAGGCGGGTGAACATACCGAAGCCTGATGGCGGCACACGACCGCTCGGCGTCGCGGCCATCGAGGACAAGATAGTCCAGAAGGCGGTGACGGAGATAATCCTGACGCCGATCTATGAGGCGGAGTTCCTGGGGTTCAGCTACGGGTTCCGGCCAGGGCGTGGACCGCACAATGCGCTCGATGCGCTCACGGTCGGGTTAAAACGGCGCAAGATCAACTGGGTGGTGGATTGTGACATCCGCGCATTCTTCGACAACGTGTCAAGGGACTGGCTGATCCGGTTCCTGGAGCACCGCATCGGGGACAAGCGGGTCATCAGGCTCATCATCAAGTGGTTGAGCGCCGGCGTCATGGTGCAGCGAGACTAGCTGCTGAACTCGCGGGCGAAAGTCCCGCCGGCGCAATTCTCAGTTTGGCGTCGTAGTCATATCCCGCAGGCAACAGGGCGACCTGCTGCCTGTAAAGCAGGGAAGTAAAAGCCCTTGTGGGCCGGGTGAGAGATTGTTCACTTCTGGTCCAGGTCAGTTGGAGGGCGAGCAAACCGGAGGGCCGTAGCGAAAGCGAACAGTCGTCCGAAGCGTCGAAAACGGCGTTCCCCGCATCGAAGCTGACTTGTGGGGGTAATTGGTGGATGCCAAGGGATTCATGACGTCCCGATGGCTAGAACCGATGCGGAAGGAACTGAGGAATGCACGCATCGGGTCCCCCGGCGTACAGACGGCGGCAATCCGGGAAAGTTCAGCGGTGAAAGTCCGGAAGGTGAGGAGGACAGACAGGATGTTGTGACCCTTGAATGTCAAGGACCGCGTCCATAACCGGATAACGGGAAAGGACGCGGAGTCCTCCTGACTGGCGGATGAGGTCGATTAAGCGTTGACGGGCTGGACAACATAACCGGCCCTGAGCGAGGACCTCTGGGCCTAGGTGACCGTGTGGCGTATGGCTGGTCTGCCGGTGCACAGAAACCGGCCTCCACGCGATATGCGGCACGGTCGAAGGACGGCGTAAACGCGGGTGTCTGCACGGGCATGGCCGGGTCAGCCTTAACCGTGGCGGGTATCGCGGAAGACGCCGTACCGAACTCCTGAAGGGGTGCCTGGTGCTTGAAGCCGTACCCGGGAAAACCGGACGTACGGAATTTCAGGGGGGATGCTGGAAACGTGGTCTATGGTGGAACTGCGCACCCACCCGCGATCGAAAGAGCGGGAGCGGACAAGCCTCCACCTAAGGATGCGCGCGCCAGCGTCCTACCCGACGAAGCTGGAGAGTGGCGGGACGATCTGCGGGGAACGCCTCAAGGCTCGGTGGTTTCGCCGGTATTGGCGAACGTCTACCTGCACTACGTCCTCGACCTGTGGTTCCAGAAGAAATGGCGCAGCCGCGAGGTCAGAGGCGACACCGTCATCGTGCGGTACGCCGATGACGTCGTGGTGGGTTTTCAGCACAAGCGGGACGCGGAGCGCTTCCTGAGTGCCGTAAAGGAGCGGTTCGAGAGTTTTGAACTGGCAATGCACCCCGACAAGACCCGACTCATTGAGTTCGGGCGGTTTGCCGTCAAAAGCCATCGGCAACGAGGGCAGGGCAGACCGGAGACCTTGGACTTCCTGGGCTTCACGCACTACTGCACGGAGAACAGACTGGGGCGCTTTCAGGTGGGGCGCAAGCCGGTTGCGAAACGGATGAGCCGGACACTGAAGCGGATCAAGGAGGGGTTACGCAGACGGATGCATTGCAAACCCAAAGCAATGGCGAGATGGCTGGGGAAGGTGCTCGACGGATGGCTCAACTACTATGCGGTCCCGACCAGCTACCGATACCTCTACCGTTTTGCCACCCGCCTGAAGCGGCTGTGGCTGCGAACGCTACGCCGACGGTCGCAGAAGGACCGCTCGAACTGGGCCGACATCGCACGCCATGTGGTGGCTCACTGGCCCAGGCTGGAAATCCGACACCCGTGGCCGGACAAACGATTTGCCGTCAGCGCCATGCGGGGCGGTACCCAAGGGAGGAGCCGGATGCCTTAGCGGGCACGTCCGGATCTGAGCGGGGGGGCGCCGGGCAACCGGCGTTCCTACCGCAGTAGTCGCTGCCTTCCGGAACGATGACCGCGGCGGCGACGCCTGCCCGCGCGCAGCGCCGGGCGAGGCGTTCGGCGGCCCATGCGCCCTCGAAGTCGTTGTCACGGGCGATGACGAGGCGGGAGCAACCGGGCGGGATGGAGAAGGAGCCGAGGCTGCCGGCGGAGAGAGCGGCGGCCGCGGTGATGTCGGGCACGGCGGTGACAAGCGACAGCACGGTCTCGATGCCCTCGCCGACGAGGAGCGGAGCGACGCGGTCGGCGGGCGTTCCGAAGCGCACGGCGAGGCCGTAGATGCAGCCGAGGGCCTTCCTCGGTGAGGCGACGTCCGCCTTGGCCGGATGGTGCGGATCGAGCCATGTGCGGTGCACGCCCTGGACGGCGCCGTCGTCGCCGGTGACGGCGGCGACAAGCGCGGGCAGGCGGCGGACCGCGGAGCCTTCGCGGTAGCGAAGCTCCGGATGGAAACGCAGCGCAGGGAACCGGCAACGCGTCAGGCCGCGGGCCCGGAGATAGGCTTCCGCGTGGGTGCCGTCAACGGCGCGGCATCCCCGCCAAAGCCGCCGTGCCGCTTCGGTGGCGTCGTAGTCGCCTGTATCGCCCGCGGCCGGCGAAGCCGGCAGGGCGAGGAAGGCGCGGGCCTCGTCCAGCGCTGCGCGAAGCGTCGGCGCGCCCATACGGTGGCGGATGAGGTCAAGCAGGTCGCCATGGGTGCCCACGGCCGCATCGGTCCACTTCCCGGGCGTGCCGGGGCCGTGGAGGCGGACGAAGAGGGAACGGCCGCGGGCGCCGTCTATGTCGCCCGCCACCCAGTAGCGGCCCTGGCGGCGGCCATGGGGAAGGTAGCGCTGGCAGACCTCTTCTGCGCGCGCTGCAAGCGCGGCGGCGACCGCGGCTGCGGGGGACGGACCGTAGTGCATGGCGGTTCTCCTTCACGGGACGGGACACCCGGCTGCCCCGGAGGGCGAGCGGGCCGAGCGAAGCGAAGGCGCGACGCCCGGAGGGTACTTGCTCGGGATCAACTCCAAAGAAAATGGGGCTGACGCACGAAGCGCCAGCCCCAGGGTGGGAGGAAACGAAGCGGTGGAGTATCAGAACGGGATGTCGTCGTCCACGGGCTGGGACGAGGTCCCGGCGTCCTGCATCGCGGTGTCGCCCGCCGCCATGGACGGGTCCGCGACGGCCGGCGCGCCGTTGCCGTTGGGCTTGTCCAAAAACTTCACCCCGCCGCCCGGGACCAGCAGGATCTCGGTGGAGTAGCGGGGGCTGTCCTCCTCGGGCTTCGACCATTGCCGGGTCTGGAGCTTGCCGTCGATGTAGACCAGCCGGCCCTTGCGGGCGTGCTTCTCGAGCATGTTGACGAGGCCGTCCTGGAAGGTCACCACGCGGTGCCATTCCGTCTTGTCGACCCGCTCGCCGGTCTGCTTGCTGATGTACGACTCGTCGGTGGCGATGCTCATGTTGGCGACGCGGCCGCCGCTGGAGAGGTGATTGACGGTGACGTCGGCGCCGAGGCGGCCGATCAGTTCTACGCGGTTCAGTCCAAAGCTCATGGTAATTCTCCTTCCTGGTTAATGACGATGGTTGAAGAACGTCGAAAGACCGGAGTCCTCCCTCTCCGATCCCTTCCGTTCACTTCTCCCAGGCCCCCTCTCCGTTCCGGCGGTCAGCGCGGCGGTGACGGTGAGAGGATCTCCGTCGGCCGCATCCCGCGGGTCGGGACAGCGTATGGCGTGGTTCTCGTCGATGACGTCCTGGATGGCGCCGGGGTGAAGCCCGATCTCGGCCAGCAGGTCGCTGCCGGTCAGGGTGTCCTCAATGTCGAAATCGATTCCGGACATGGCCGTGTCCTCCTTGGCTGCTTGCCTTGCCCGGATTGCGCGAGGGAGACCCTCTCCCTCCCCTCCCGGGCGTTCGCCCGGTGGACGCCTTTCTCCGGCTCTATGGAGAGGATTGGGACCGGCGGATGGCCAGCAGGCGCTCACAGACAGCACGCGGAGTCATCGAGCCCAGGTTGAGCACGGGGATGCCGGCGTCGGTGGCAATGCGGATGGCCATTCCGGTTCCGCCCGTGACCGATCCTCCGGGCGTCCAGGCCACGACGGCATCCACGGGACGGCCGACACCGACGCCCAGGATTGCCGCGTTCCGGGCGTGGAGCTTGCGGACGGCGGGCGAGCACCGGTCCCAGGCGGGATGGAGGCGGGCGGCGATGGTCAGGCAGGATTGGAGTTCGGACGCCGACAGCACCCGGCAGTCCGGTCCCGCGCACCCGTTGTAGCCGGGCCAGGGCAGATGGAGCGTCCGTCGGCCGGCCGGCGTCCCTTGGGCGAACGCACTGTCGGCCCCGGCTGCACCGCCTGTGTTGAGATGCCATCCCTGCCGTGCGAGCCAGCCGGCCATCACGGTCATGGCGGCCAGAACGGAGGGCGGCGTGGCGCGGGCTCCGATGCCGGCATAGGTCAACGTCGTCATGTCATGGTCCCCCCCTGTGACGGTTCGGAGCCGCGCCTCTCTCTTTGCGCGTCTCTCGCCCGCCCCCGGCTTTCCTCGAACGCGGGCCGTCCGTCCGGGCGCACTTGAGACGGCGCCGGGATTCGAGCCGGGTGGGGGGTTGGAAAGGAGGGTCGATCATGGACCGCCGGTTCAGTGCCGGGAGTGGTTGCCGGTCTCCGGGCCCCCGGCGCGCATGGAGCGGGCGGCGAGCGCAGTCCAGTCTTCCCGCGAGTGTCCGAGCCTGGCGTTCAAGCGGTCGCACAGCCGCTCGGCGGCATCGACGGTCAGGGCGACAAGCGCAGTGGGCACGTAGCCGTCCACGTTCTCGAAGACGATGCGGATCTGTTGTGGCTCGTCGCCGATCTCGTAGCTTGGACAGAACGCGTAGTTCGGTTCGTCGGGCAGGGTCTGTGCAGTCATGCAATGCTCCCTTCGGTGAGTGAAACGTCCCGCCCCCGTGGCCGCACGGGGGTACGGCCGACCGCTTTCCGGCGGTACGGACCCCCCGGCGGGCGGGCGCGGGCGTGGATGACCGCCCGCGGGCGGTACGGACGCTGGCGCACCGGCGATACGGATAAGACGATGGCCTCAGGCGGCGAGGGGCCAGCGCTGGATGACGCGTTCGAGGAGATCGGGATCCGGGGCGAAGACGCGCGTCCGCCACGAGACGATCTCGACGGTGCAGCCCATGCGCTTGAGGACCGCGGTGTCGGTATCGACCGGTCCCTCGATCTCGACCCGGTCGGCGCCCATGATGCGGCGCCTGGCGAGTCGCCAGCCGTTGGCGAGTGCCAGCGCCGCGCCGCGTCCCATGACCGCCTCGAAGGCTTCGGCGCCGGTCATGGCGGGACCGCCCCCAAGGCCGAATGCGGAACGCACGGCGCGGACCTGCTCGAAGTCGAGCACGCGGCCGATGAGCGCTTCGCCGTCGTCGGTCCTGAGACGCCGCACTCTCATGTTCTCGGCGGGCAGACGGTCCCATACCGGCAACAGCAGCCCGGCTGCGAGCCAGAACCGGGATTCCCGGTGCGAAGGCAGGCCGGCGATCTCGGCGTCCCAGAGCGAGCGCCATTCTGCTTCGGCCGCTTTCCGCCAGTTGGAGGCGTCGAGTTCGGCCCTGGCCATCGCATCCCGCGCGGCGGGACGCAGCAGGCGGATGCGCTCCTGCACGCCGCCGTCGTCGAACAGGCCGGACGGCGCGGGAAGCACGACCGCGGCCCGGTTGGACCGGGCATTCACCACCAGAACCGGCCCGTCGTGCGTGTCCTTGCCGATTTCGAGCGCCGCGTCAGCGGTCGTCGGCTCCAACCTGTCGCGGCGCACGATCTCGACCAGTTCCGTGGCAGCTCCGCTTCCGGGATGCGTGTACAGCGTCTCCCGGCCGGCAGCGGCCAGAGAGTCGGCCCGCACGGTCTCCACGCCGACCTCGTAGGTGCCCGCCTCCATGGCCTGCTCGATTCCGGCTGCGATGCGGTCCTCCAGTTCCGCAAAGAGCTGGTTCTGCTCGTCGATGGGCAAGGCCAGGAGCCTGTTCAGGAAGCGCGGCATGGGCGGAAGGTCCTCCTTGAGCGAGCCCTCCCAGGTGAGCTTCAAACCGGTGGCGTCCTCGAAGCGTTGCAGCGGCCAGCCGGCGATGTCGCCGCGCCAGAGCGCCAGGTAGAACCGTCTCAGGGCCGCCTTGGCATAGAGGCTCTCCAGGTTGTCGCTCTCCCGGAACAGCGTGGCGTCGCTGCCGCCCATGGCGGTCTGGGAGTCGCGCTGCCCGCGTGTGATGGCGCCCAGGCTGTCCAGCCGCCGCGCGATGGTGGCGATGAACCTCCGCTCGCCCTTCACGTCCGTGGTGACTGGCCGGAACAGAGGAGCCGAGGCCTGGTGCGTCCGGTGGGTGCGGCCCAGCCCCTGGATCGCTTGGTCGGCGCGCCAGCCCGGCTCCAGGAGGTAATGGACGCGGCGCTCGGTGTTGGGACACGAGAGGTCCGAGTGATAGCTTCGTCCGGTACCCCCGGCCATGGAGAACACGAGGATGCGTTTCTTCCCCTCCATGAACGCGGCCGTCTCGGAGAGATTGGCGGATGCCGGCCGGCCGCGGAGCGCCAGGCGTTCGCCGCCCGCGTCGTAAATCCGGAGCACCCGGCGGGAGCGGCCGGTGACTTCCGCCACGGCCTCGTGGCCGAAGTGCTGGACCACCTGGTCCAGGGCCGAGGGCACCGGCGGCAAAGATGCGAGCTTCTCCAGGAGCGCGTCGCGCTGCGCGAGGGCCTCCTGACACAGGACCGGATGGCCTTCGGCGTCGACGGCGGGGCGGCTCATCAGGTTCCCGTCGGCGTCGGTGTAGGGTTTCTGGAGCTGTACGGGAAATGCGTGGGCCAGGAAGTCGAGGACGTGCTCGCGGGGCGTCAGGTCGATGCCGAGATCGTCCCATTCGGACGCCGGTATCTCCGCGATGCGCCGCTCCATCAGCGCCTCTCCGGTCGAGACGAGCTGGATGACGGCCGAGCGGCCGGAGTCGAGATCTGCCTGGATCGCGCGGATCAGCGAGGGGCACTTCATGGCCGTCAGGAGATGCCCGAAGAAGCGCTGCTTGGTGCTCTCGAAGGCGCTCAGCGCGGCGGACTTCGCATTCTTGTTCAGGGTCGACTGTCCCTGCATGATGCCCGTGGCCTCCAGCGCCGCTTCGATGTTGGCGTGGATGACCTTGAAGGCGCCGGCATAGGAGTCGTAGATGCGGCGCTGCTCCTCCGAGAGAGCATGCACCAGGATGTCCACCTCGACGCCGTGATAGGCCAGTGCGCGGGCCTGGTAGAGACCCAGGGCCTTCAGGTCCCTTGCGACCACCTCCATGGCGGCGACGCCGCCCGCTTCCATGGCCGACACGAAGTCGGTCCGGGTCTCGAACGGCGTCTCGCCGGCTGCCCATAGCCCTAGGCGTCCGGCGTAGGCCAGTCCGGGCACGGTCGTGGCGCCGGTGGCCGACACGTAGGTGATCCGGGCGTCGGGCAGCGCGTTCTGGAGCCGGAGGCCGGCGCGGCCCTGTGCGGACGGCTTTACGTCGCCGCGGGCGCCCTTGCCGCCGGCCGCGTTCGCCATGGCGTGGGCCTCGTCGAAGACGATGGCGCCATCGAAGGCGTGGCGGTTGTCTTCATCGGGTCCCCCGGCGAGCCAGTCCACGATCTGGTCGAGCCGCGAAGGCCGGCCCTGGCGGGACGGCGAGCGCAACGTGGCGTAGGTGGTGAACAGGATTCCGGTGGTGTGAGGGATGTCCTCCCCCTGGCGGAAGTTGCCGAGCGGGATCATGTCGTCCTCGCGTCCGCCCAGCGCGGTCCAGTCGCGGCGGGCGTCTTCCAGGAGCTTGTCCGACTGGCTCAGCCAAAGCGCCCGCCTCCGGCCGCGGAGCCAGCCGTCGAGGATGACGGCCGCGACCTGGCGTCCCTTGCCGCAGCCCGTGCCGTCGCCCAGCATCCAGCCCCGGCGGAAGCGGACCGGCGCCGACAGGGTCTCGCCTTCGTCCGTGAGGGCGGCCTCGCCCTGGTCGTCACCGCCGCAGCGCTGGACGGTCTCCCAGCCGGAGCCGATCCGGTAGCTCGCCGCGAGGTGGCCCTCGTGGGCCTGGCCCGCCAGCACGACGCTTTCGAGCTGGGCGTCGGACAGGAGACCGTCCGCCACGATGCGGTTCGGCAGCATGGGGCGGTAGGACGACGCCGGATGCGGGACGGCGGCCATTGCAGCGGACTGCACCAGGGGGGTCGGATGGGCTACCGCTTCCGGAACTCGGAAGGCGTCGGGCCTCCAGGGCTCATAGGGTCCGGAGACGGCGTTGCCGGCGTCCGTGGCGGTTTCCGCCTGGCCGGTCTCGACGGTGAGTTCGGACACCGATCCCCAGTCATGGGCAGGTGTGGACGCGGGCGTGGCAGGCGCAGGAGCGGTCTTTCGTTTCGAGGGCCTTGGCGTGGCCGTGTTGCCGAAGAGGTCCCGGCCGGGTGCGCCCGTGATGGTGCGGACTTCCACCGGCAGGCGGGGCGGAACCTGGGCGATGACGGCGTCGAGCAGCTCGGCGGCGTTCTCGGCGCGGGCGCCGGGATCGACGTCGATGCCCGGCTGCCCCGTGCGGTCGAGCACGGTGAGCCTGGTGTCGAAGCCGGTGCCCCGGCGCGCGTAGACGCGACCGTCGACGGCCATGGTGAAGACGACGCGGGCGGGCGGATCGACGCGGCTGAAGGCGCGGTTCCAGTCGGAGTCCCCCGGAACGCACTTGGCGGAGGTGACGGCCGCGAGCCGGCCGCCCGGCGGCAGCATGCAGAAGGCCGAGCTCAGGTGACGGAGGTCGGCGTCGTGGCGGATGCGGTGGACGCCCGGCGTCGCCGAGAACGGCGGGTTCATGATGACAACGGTAGGCCGGGCGCCGGGCAAGCGATCGGCGGCGTTCTCGGCGTTCACGGCGGTGACCAGGGTTTCGGGGAACAGGCGGCACAGGAGGGCGCGGCGGACATCCGCGATCTCGTTCAGGTGGAGGTTCCCGGCGGTTTGCCTCCCGAGCGCGCATTCCGCCATCACCGCCAGCATGCCGGTGCCCGCGGACGGCTCCAGCACGACGTCGCCCGGCCGGATCGCGGCGGCCTGCAACGCCGCGTAGGCGAGCGGCAGAGGCGTCGAGAACTGCTGCAAGCGGAGCTGCTCTTCCGAGCGCTTCGTGTGGGACGGCTCCAGCGCAGCCACGGCCTCCAGCATCCTGAGCATGGCGGCGGGTCCTTCCGGACCGGCCCCGGCATGGCGGCGCATGGCCCGGCCATGGCGGCGGATGAACAGTACGACCGCCGCCTCGGCGGCCTCGTAGGCGTCCTTCCAGACCCAGGCGCCTTGGGCATCGCTTGCGCCGAAGGCGCGCGTCATGGCGTCCCGCAGGGTCGGGGCGTCGAGCGACCGGCCAGTCTCCAGCACCGGCAACAGGGTTGTGGCGGCGGTGAACAGCGCGTCATGGGCGGAAGGCTCGGAGCCCGGGGCGGCGGGGACGGAAGGAAGGGTGCGGGGAACGGGAAGGCACGCGGACGCGTCCGCTGCCGTATGGGCGTCGAGCATGGACATCTCCCTCCTGGATCGAATTGCGTGAGAGTGCCGAGACGCGGCGCGGGATGAAGGAAACCTCCCGCGCCGCGCCCGCGGCCTGACTTCGACCGGCTGCCCGGCCTCCTCGCGGCGGGGAGCAGATGTGCGGAGGATCAGGCGGGGGCGGTGGCGTTGTGGCTGGGGGCGTTCCTTCGTTCGGCCGCACGGGCGCGGCAGGCGTCCATCAGCCGGCGGTACTCATCGAGGTCGAGATCGGAATCGCCCTGGACCAGGAAGGCCAACTGCGTGGTCATGAGGCGGACGGCGGGGTCTTCCCGCTGATTGCCGCCCTCGTGGATCACCTGCGTACATGCCTGGTGGATGGCGCGGGCCACACCGGACGGGTTCGACGCGCCGGGATCGACGATGGCAAGTGCGTCCTTGTGGCGGTCGTAGCCTTCTGGAAGCTCGGGGAAGCTCATCGGTCCGTCCTCTTTACCCGGGCCAGGAGGCTTTCCACGGTGCCGGCATCGGCGCCGCAGGCTTCGCCCCAGCCGCGGATGTTCGTCTCGAAGTCGTCCAGGGACCCGAGATGCTGGTCGAACAACGGGTTCTGGTCGGTCGCGGCCAGCACGCAGTTGCCGGAGACGGCGATATTGGTGATGGCCGGGCTGGTCATGGGTTCGATATCCAGAAGCCAGCAAAGAAATGCGCTGAACATCGGAGAGAGGCCCCGGCCGCGGCGCGGGTCCATCGGGTGCATGGCCGGCGGCGGGCCGGCGGGATACTGCCCGGTCATAGCAAACCCTCCCGTTTGAAGCTGAAGAAACGGTCGTGTCCGCAGACCACGTGGTCGTGGACCCGTATCCCCATCACCTCGCCCACCTGCCGGAGCCGGTGGGTGATCTCCACGTCCTCGCGAGAAGGGTTCGGATCTCCTGTCGGGTGCCCATGGCAAAAAATGACCGAGGCGGCGCTCTCCCGGATGACCGGCCTGAATACCTCTCGCGGGTGAACAATGGAGGAGGTCAGGCTGCCCGTGGAGACCCGGTGATGACGGATCAGCCTGTTCCGGTTGTCCATCATCAGCACGTCGAAGTGTTCGCGGTACTCGTTGACGTACTTGGGCCGCATGTAGCGGTAGGCCTCCTCCGGAGTGCTGACGATCGGAGCGTCTGAGTGCAGGGAGGCTTCGGCTTCGAGGAGTTGGCGGCCCAGGTCGAACGCGGCCTTGACCCTGCCGGCCTGTGCCGCGGTGAGGCCGTGGCGCCGCAGTTCCCGGAGCGTCATCGAATCGAGGTCGAGCAAGGAAAGACCGGCGACCTTCGCTGTCCCGTTCGCGCCGATCAATGTCTCCACTGGGTTTCGGATTTCCATGGCGTCCTCTTTCCCGGCCGGAGTCATCCGATCCGGCTTCTGGCCCCGTCGGGGGATCAGTCAGTGCAAAATGAGTGCCGGGGAATCGCTTCCCGACGCAGGTGTCGGAGCGGGACCGTGGCCGCGGGGCGGTTCAGGCATCGGGGCATCGGCAAACCCCGGTTCCGGGGCGTCCGGACCGGGGTCCGCCGATGCAAGGACGATCCCGGCGTCCTCAAGACCGGCGACCGTGACGAGCCGGGTTTCCGTCCCGGCGGAGTCGGGAATCTGACGGCGGTGTGTGATCGTTGACGGGCTCCGGCCGTTCGTGGGCGGCCTCCCGCGTACCCCGGGCGTGAATGGTTCGGTGGGCGGTCTGTTTGCGGGCGGAATGAAGGATGCGGCGCGGAACGGCCGCTCCCCCGTCCCGGCCGCCCCGCGCCGGAACGGTCGGCCTCGGCTCCGGGTGGCGCGGGGCGATCTGCTGGGAGGGGCGGAATGCCGCCGCCGCAAACGCGCTGCGGCGGCCGTCCGGCTCAGGTTGCGGTGTCGGCGGGATCGCCCAGGATGACCCGGATGTCCGGGCGGGTGATGAAAATCTCCACCTTGCGGTTGCGTGGAACGAGCCAGAAGATCTCCCGCCGGACGGTCTCGGTGATGGAGATCTCCAGCGCCGAATCCTCGCTGCACAGGAGCCTTGTGGCGATGTGGAGCGCCTCTTCGTCGAACCGCGCGGCCTGGGTCTCGCGGCTGTCGGCGTCGACGTCGTCGGAGAACGAGAAGAAGGAGAAGCGCAACAGCTCCGCGAGCCGGCGCGGTTCCAGGGTGCTGTCCGCGGTGACCAGCGGCAGCGCGTGGCAGACCCAGTCCCAGGCTTCGCCCGCGAAGGCGAGATCCGCGGGGAGATCGAGCGTCCGGCTCCGGCCGCGGGAGGTTTCGATTGCAAGCGCCATGCGGATCGCGTCGGGACGCGGCGCCAGCGGGGCGGCGGTGGCCCCCGTCCGCTCGGGCACGGGGAACTCGTGAAGCGGCCACGTCTTGCCGTCGCCGTCGGTGACTTCGGTGTTGATGCCCGTGACGCGGTCGAGCCGGTCGTACCAGCCGTAGCCGTTGAGGCGCCTGTCGGCCTCGAAGAGCCCCTCCGCCATGCCGGCGCGCTCTACGGCGCGCCACAGCGCCTGGGCCTCGGGAGGATCGGGATCGCAGGCCATGACCAGCGCATCGGGGCCGGCCGGCGCGGGCTTGGGCGGGTCCCGCCAATCGTCGATGTCGGCGATGGCGGGGCGCCAGGGGTGAAGGACCGGCGGCGGGGGCGTTAGGTTAATGCCTGCGTCGCGCGCCCGGCTCCAGTCGGCAAAGGCGGGCCGCGGGTCGGAATCGGCGGCCATGGCGCGGTAGATCGCCAGGCGCGTCGCCTCGCGCACTTCGTCCAGAAACGCGTTCTCGACGGCTTCCCGGCGCGCCGGCAGCAGCAGTTCGAGGCCGGGGCAGTCCACGACGTCAGCGCGGACGGACCAGATGCCGCGGTGAACGGTCTCGACCGTGGGCAACTGGACGGGCACGGTCAGCCCGAAGAAGTTGAGATCGGGCTCGAGGTAGCCGCGCCTGCGGTCCCGGTAGACGCCGAAGGTGAGGCCGTTCCAGTCCTCGGCGTGGATGGCGCCGTCGAGGAAGGCCTTGCGTTCGAGCGTCTCGCCTTCGAACGTGACCGGCAGCGGATAGTGGCGAGCCGCACTGGCGACCGCGGCGCGGATCATGTCGGCGGACTCGGTGGCCTGGAACTGCACGGCGGCGCCGGATGGATACGGCGCGCCGTCGTCGTGCCGGACCTGGGCGTCGCTCCGGCCCATGAAGTGTTCGGGCTCAAGATCGACCGACCAGCCATGCCCGACATGGCCGTCCGGTGTGCGCGCCCGCGAGGCGATCCGGCAGCCGCGGTGCGCGAGGCTCAGGATTCCCATGCCCGCGGCGTCCTCCCGGGCCACCAGGTCCTCGCTCCAGCCGTTCTCGCCGAAGCTCAGCAGCACGGCGGGGTCCTCGATGCCGGCGCCGTCGTCGGTGATGGTCACCGCAAGCGGGGTTTCGGACGGCCCGGGCGCGCCGTCGGCGGGCCGGCCAACGGGTGCGGCGACGGTGACGCGGACGCGGGTGGCGCCGGCCCTGCGTGAGTTTTGCAGAGTCTCGGTGAAGATATCGTAGAGAGTGGATGCAAAGAACCTCGTGACGCGCTTGAGCGCGCTCTCGTGGACCCGGGCGCGGATGGTCGCCACGGGCGGAATGGCGGTGTGTGTCATGTGCGGTCTCCCCGATTGGGTGGGATAAACAAAAAAAGCCCCGCCCCGCGGTGTGCGGGACGGGGCGCATTCGGGCCGGAAGGCGGTTCAGACGCCGCGCAGGAACTCGGGGATGTCGAGTCCGTTGCCGTTGTCATGGCCGTTGGCGGCGATGGGCGAGCCAGGGGGTTCGGTCACCTCCGGAACCTCGATGCTCGCCGCCACGGGCTCCGGCGGTTCGGCGGGCGCGTCGGCGCTTTCCGGTTCCACCGGCTCCGGGGCGCCGGCGTCTTCCGGTGCCGGACCGGCTACGGAGTCCGGCGCCTCGGCATCGTCACCCTCGACGTTGGCCCGGCCTGCGTCGAACGCCTTGAAGCCGGGCGGGGTCCAGGCGAGCGCGGCCGCGTGGGCGTCCGCGGTGACGCCCAGCGGAGGGCTGCCGGCGGCGAAAGCCTCCTCCATCGCCTTGGCGATCGCGGGCTTCTTGCTCTTCGCTCGCGCCGAGGCCCATGCCGGTCCCAGGGTGTCCCTCGCGATGTCGAGGATGCGGCCCTTGTTGATGCGCGACCACAGCATGTCCGCGGTCGGGCGCACCTGGCCGGCGAAGTCGATGTCGAGCCGGGCGATGGTGGCTTCCAGCTCGGGACGCGCCTGGGGCTCGAAGGCCAGCTGGCCCTTCACCGTGCGCGCCACCGTGGCCGCGAAGAGCGTCTGCTTGTCGTCCTGTGGCAACGCGCGCAGCGCTGCGAAGGACTCGCCGCCATCCTCGACGGTCAGCCAGTCCAGCGGCAGGCTGGAGCGGTCGGCGAGCATCGCCTCGCCCGGGCTCCAGGCCCCGAACTCCTCGTCGTTCATGCGCATGGTGGGCCGGTCGGGGGTCTCCCGGACAGCGATGTCGAGCGGATGCTCCTGGTAGCCGTGGGTGAACACGGCGCGGCCGAGTTGGAACAGCATGAGATCGAAGGCGGCCTCGAAGTTCTCCCCGAGATGCGCCTTGACCAGTGCCGTGCGGATCGCGCGGAGATCGTCCGAAAGCCCGATCCCCACGCCTGCTTCCTTGCGCGCCTCGGCCTGCGGGTCGGCAGGCGAGGCGATGGGCGCGGAGATTGCGGGTCTCCGGACCCGGTCGTCCGCGGTGGTTTCGTCGTCACCGGCATCGCCGCCGGCGCTGTCGCCGGAGTCGTCCGGCTTGGGCATGTCCTCGGGGCGGACCAGGCCCGGGACGATCTGAAGGTCGCCCCTCCAGTCGATGGTGGCGATGGCGCCCGCCATCGCGCAGTCCTCCGTCCGGAAGGTTGCCCGGGCCTCCACGGTCGCGTTGATCTCGCAGGTCCGGGTCTCGATGGCTTCGGCTTCCCGTTCGAGCTCCTCGGTCCAGTCTTCTTCATCAAGATCGGAGAGTTCGTCCTCGCGGGTGTGCAGGCGCTCCAGCTCGGCGGTCTCCTCCGCGGTCGGGGCGGAGGGCTCCGGGGAGATGCGCCCGTAGCGGGCGATCTCGGTCCAGTCCACCTCCGGCGCGGCGGTCGCCCAGCGCCAGCGGGTCTGGAGGTCCTTCACGGTCTCGCCGAGCTTCGTCATGGCGAGCTTCTGCAACAGAACCGGGTCCTCCAGCCAGATGCCGCTGTCGTCCTCGGCGGCGAACAGGTCCCGCAACACCGGTCCGCCCGCGGCCTCGTAGTCCTCGATGCTCACGAAGCGGGCGATGGCGGAGTTGGCCGGAACCCGCTCCTCGGTCAGCATGCGCTTCACCTGCCAGGCGGCCGGGCGGTAGCCCTGGTCGGCCACTTGCTCCCAGACTGCCATCTGGCGGGCGTGATCGGTCGTGACGGCGAAGGCCTTGAGCGTCTCCAGGTCGATCTCGCCCGCCCGGTAGGCGTTGAGGAGCTCGGGCGCGGCGTTGCCGAGCCGGAGGCGCTGTTCGACCAGGCGCTCGGAGGTGCCGAAACGCGCGGCGATGGCCGCCGCCGTGACGCCGGATTCGGTGAGTTTCGTGAACGCGATCACCTGGTCGGCCGGATGCATGGCGATGCGTATGACGTTCTCGGCAAGGGACAGCTCCGCGGGCGCGGCATCGCCGTCCACGACCAGGCAGGCCACGGGATGCGCGGCGTCGAGCACGCCGTCGTCGGCGAGCGCCTTCAGCGCCGCGAGGCGGCGGCCGCCCGCGACCACCGCGTAGCCGCCGTCCGGGCCATCGCTCCGGACAACGAGGTTCTCGAGAAGCCCGTGGTTCGCGATGGAAGCCTTCAGCTCGGCCTCGGCGACCGCGTCGGGCGGCGTCTTGCGCACGTTCTCCAGCGCGACGTACAGACGGTCGAGCGGGATCGAGCGGATCGCCGGCTCGTGAATGGGAGCGGTGTGGTTCATGTGTTCCTCCGTGAATGGGGTTATGGGCCAGGCAACTCTCTCCAGGCTCGGCCCGCCGCCCGGAGCCGCAAGGCTCCGCCTCCGGTCGGCGTTCGTGGGGGGACGGGTGGTTCATGGGCGGGCGTCGCCTTCGTTGCGGAGCCGCTCGGACAGGCCGTGCGTTTAGGCGTCGGGACCGGCCGGAATGCCGGTGAGAGCCGGAAGCGGAATACCGGACGGCGACAGGGTGTGGCCGATGCGCTTCTCTATCGCCGTATACCTTTGGTACAGCTCCGGTCGGAGTTCCGCGGCGCGGCGCAAATCGGATCTGGACGAGAATATGCACAGGCTGCAAGAGCACCTCGACACCCCTTGCGCATACACCCAGTGCGGAGACTGGCCGGCGTCGCGGATGACCCGGAAGACGTCGTCAACGGTCAGGTCGAAGATCGGCAGCCAGTCAAACCATTCCCGGCCGGCCCGGGAGTTGCGGTCGCTGCGCGTCCAGGGGATGCGTTTTGCGCGGTCGGCGCTCTCGTCGCGTCGCAGTCCCATGGCGCTGACCAGGCGGCCCTCAAAGCGGGAATGGGCCTTCACGTAGCGGCGAAGCTCGCGCTCGATAGGGCCCCGTTTCTGGCCGCTATGGTGACAACATCACTATGGAGAGTAGAAGTGCCAAGGCCCCGGTATCATTGACATCAGGGCCGAAGCACTTTCCATAGTTACAGGCGTTTGAGTCGTCCCAGCATGGCCAGGAGCGGATCGGAAGGGCTCCTGAAGTTGCCTTTCCGGAGCTGAGGCGGAACCCTGGCCGCGAGCACCCGCAGTCGTTCGATCGGGTCTCCCCGCACGTACGTCTCGGTAGACCTGAGACTGGCATGCCCCAAGTACATCGACACCTTCCGAAGGTCGCTATTCACTGCATCCAGAGTGTGCAGGGCGCAGGAATGCCGGAGGACATGCGGGCTCACGTGCTTACCGACCAGCGACGGCACTCTCCGGCTTGCCGTGGTGACGTGAACTACCAGACGATGCGCGAAGCCATGCCGGGTCATTCTCCTGCCTCGGCTGTTCAGGAACAGGTGCTGGTCCGGGCCGTTCTGTCGGATCGCGAGCCACTCTCTCAACAGGGGTTTCGCGATTCCCCACATCGGAAGCACACGTTCTCGCCGTCCTTTTCCCACTACGTGAACGGTTTCCAGGTTGTGCCCGAGATCTTCCAACTTCAGTCCCACGAGCTCCGACACCCTCAGTCCCGCGGCATAGGTGAGCAAGAGCATCGCACGATCCCGTACACCGTTCGCCGTTCTGGTGTCGGGCGCGTCGAGGATGGCCTGTACTTCCTCAAGGGCGAGGGATTTGACCACACCTCTGTCGAACCGCTTCTCTGGAATCGCGTGGACCTGTTGTGCAAGTTCGAGGCAAGCGGGAGCTCTGAACTCCAGGTAGCGGAAGAACGACTTGATCGCCACCAGCCGGAGGTTTCGGGTGCGAACGGAGTTGTCCCGCTCCTTCTCCAGTCCGTCAAGGAAGTCAAGGATCAGCGGGACGGTCAGTTGCTCGACCGTCAACCGGATCGGGCGTTTCTTCAGCCTCTTTGCGGCAAAGGCGACGAAGTACTCGAACGCCAGGGAGTAACTCACTATGGTATGCCGACTGACTCGCTGGTCGCGCGGCAAGTGTTCGTTGAGGAACTTCGACAGGTTGGGCGCCAGGCTGGTCATAGCAAGGCCCTCCCCGTGTATGCTTCCTCGGCCGCACCGGCAACGGACTTGAGCAGGGCGGGCGTTGCTTCGAGGTACCAGTAGGTGTTCGCAACGGAACTGTGACCGAGGTAGGTGCTCAAAGCCAGCATATGCCTGTTGACGCTGTCGCGATCGGGGAGACTTGCCCGCTCGAGCGCTCTTACCGCGAACGTGTGACGGAGGCTGTGGAGCCGAGGGCCGGGCTCTCCCGTTTTCCCCCTGAGGCCGGTTCGTCGGGCCAGTTTGACGAACATCGTGGAAAGGTACTCCCGTGTCGGAGGATTGCCCGTCCAGAGAATGAGCAAGTGGTTGTCCAGGCCTCCGTGGCTGTTCCGAATCTCAAGATAGCGATCGAGCGCTTCCCGTACGGTGTCGTGCAACACGACAAGGCGGCTCTTGCGGTACTTGGTCTGGCGAATGACCAATCCTTCGGGAGTGATGTCGGTCAACCGCAACGAAGCTGCCTCCGAGCGCCGCAGTCCGGTCGCCGCCATCAGGCCGATCACGAAGCGGCAGGTATGAGGCGTGATCGTGTCCGCCGGCGGGAGCGAAAGGGCTGCGTCCATCAACCGCTCGATGTCGGTCGGCGTAAGGAGGTATGGAGTCGGCCGAACTCTCTGCGGGCGGCCAAAGACATGCCGCGGCGGCACCTCGTGACGTTCGTCCTCGGCCCGCAGCCACAGGGCGAAGTCCCGAAGTTGTCGCAGCTTCTCCCTGGCGAAGTGGATGGAGCTCGTTTTCGCCGCCCACTCGATCACTCGAGCGCTGAGGATGAACTGATCGCCATGCTCCGCGGCGTATCGCGCGTACCCTCGCACAACCCAGCCTTGAGAGCGATACCTGAGGCCGACATGGCGTTTCAGCCCGACGAAGCGTTCCGCATGTTCGACCATGGTCATCGGAGATCTCCCATCCATGGCTGCGCCACCTGTTGCAGCATGGGCAGGTCGACCTTGGCGTAGATCTGCGTGGTGAAGGATGTCTCATGTCGAAGCAGGGCGCCGACCGTCTCCAGGGACGCGCCCGACCGCAGGAGGTGGGTCGCCGCTGAATGGCGGAAGATGTGTGCGCCTCGTCCGCTTGGGCTATCCACCCCGGCCCGTTTCAGCGCGAAATGCACCAATCGGGAGATTGTCGTGGAATAGGCGAAGGGCCGATGGGGTGCACGCGAACGGAGAAAAACTGTAGGTTCCGGCACCCGGGGACGCGCCGTCTCAATGTATGCCAGCAATGCGTCGCCCACGTCCTGGGGAAGAGGCAGCCGTACGGAACGCTTCGATTTGCCCCGGAGATGGAGTTCTGCATTGGTCCAGTCGATGTCGTTCAGTTGAAGGAAACGAACGTCGCCTGCACGAAGGGCGAGTCTTGCGAGAAGCAGGAGGATCGCGCGATTGCGAATGTCGACCGGCTGGCCGCGGTTGCAGGAAACGATCACCTTCTCGATGTCTTCCATGGGAAGGTAGCGCGGCAAAGTGGCCAAGCTCCACAGTCCCGCTCTTGGAACGGCTCCGACAAGGGAGGCTGGACAATCACCAGTCGACGACAAGAACCTCAGGTACACCCGCATGGCCGACGCCAATCTCTGTGCATGTCTTCTTGAGACATTGGCGAACCGACGGAGCAGAACCTGCCTCACAAGCGCGGCATCGTACTTGGTCGGGTCGTCGCCAAGGTCGCCAACGAGTACGGTAACCTCTCGGTCATGTTCTTTAACCGTAGCTTCGCAGACGCCGCGGTGCTGTCGCAGCCAGGTGTGGAAACGTCGCAGGTTGGGATTCAGCGGCTTTTTGCGCACAAGGTGCGCGTCCGGAACCGTTCCGCGCGCCGCAAGGAACCTTACAAACTTCTTGACCCCAAAAACGGTGTCGGCGCCTGCCCTTGAGTTCTTGAAGCGAGCATAGATGCCGGGGCACAGGCAGTCATGCTCAAAGTAGCGCCCCAGCACCTCCACCGTGAGGGCCTTCATTGGAATGCGGGACAGGTGCAGCCAGATGAGAAGATGGCGCGAACGGTGGCCATAGGTCACGAGCATGTTCGGCGTGTGCCCCTGTGCAGAGGCCCATTCCTGGAACTCTTCCACGAGGCGGCATCCCTGTTGAAGTTCCCCAGGGTGCGCTGTGCGGCCGGAGTTCTCGAGAAAGCGAACGAAGCGATGAACCCCGGCCATTGTTTTTTGCGGACGGGGGGCATGCAACTTGTAGAGACCACTGCACCCCTCACGTGGTGGGCACATGCAGTCATGGTCTCGAAACCGACGAATTGCAGCATCGTCGACCGCGCTTGGCTGGATCCCTGCGATTTCCAGCCAGACGAGAAAGTGCCGAGCCGCACACAGGCGTCTAACAACTGTCTCGGCGCAGTGCTTCTCCTGAAGCAGCTGTGTTCTGAACTCCGCGAGGCATTCCGCGGACCCCTTTCTGAGCGCCCTGGCTGGCAAACGGAGCTTGGTCTCTGGTCGCATGTCGATCTCCTTTCCGAATCAGTTGAGTGGAAGGAGACCACAGCACTATGGAAAGTACTATTGCCGGAAGTCCCGTGATGTCAGGGCCTTAGCGCTCTTACTCTCCATAGTGATCCTATCACCATAGCGAACACTATGGTGAGCTCACCATAGTTGCCGGCCGTACACCAGCGCTGCATAATTCCGGGCCATTTTCCCCGCTCCTCGACCTGGTCGAGCAAGGTCTTTCCCGACGCCACGCGCGCGAATATCAGCGGAACGCCAGCGGGAATCGTGTTCTCGATGTGCTCGATCGTGCCCGGCCACTCGACCTCGCCGAGTGGGGCGTGAACCACCACCAGTTGGTCGCGGGGGACGATCCGGGCGAGCAGGATGGTCATGCTTTGGCTGTCCTTGCCTCCTGAATGATTGACAGCGACGAGCGCGCCGCGGCGGATCATGTCGCGGCATTCGGGGGGAACGTGGAGTTCGGCAGCGCGCCGGCGGCCGTTCACGCCTCCCTCCCGTCATGGTCGGTCAGGGTCATCGCCCCGGTCGGGAAGATGAAGAGCGGACTGATGAGATATTCCGGCTCGCCGCCGTCTTCAGCGGGGGGAGTGATGTTGACGGCGGCGATGGCCGCGGTTGGTTCGCCGTCGACGAAGCAAGAGACGAGGCAGAAGTTTTGGAACCGGCCGCTGGTCAGGGCCTCGAACGCACGGCGATGATCTTCGGTAATGTTCGTGTCGGGCATGGCGGGCAACCTCCGTGGGGGGTGGCGTGGGGAGTCCGTCCTCGGACCCCCAGGACTCGCCCCGCCCCGCCGGCCACTACCTCCCGGCGGCCGGCGGCGTGTTGGTGAGGCCGAAGCGCCCGGGCCGGCTGGCGGGACCGCCGCCGCGACGGATCAGCGAAGATGACGGTCGTCGTGGAGCAGTTCGTCCTCCATATCGCGGAGCCAGGAATACCGCCCTGTCTTGAAAGTGAACTCGTGTAATTCGCCGTCGTCTTCCGGCAGCTCGTAACGGGAGAACGCGGACCAGTCGTGGTGACGGAACCCCCGCCACAGAGCACCTGAGAGGCTCGCGGCGAAGGTCCAGGCAATCGCCGCCATCCAGAGCAGGCCGATGTGCTCCACGCCCGTGTCGAGCGCGAGGGTTGTGGCCGTGTACACGGCGGCGAAGGCGAGCCCGCCGAGCACGAAGGCGCGGGCGCGCCAGATGGCGGTCGGGCGCAAGACGCGGCCCGGGGCCGGGCTTCCTTCCTGCGCTGTACATGTTCCTCTCATGGTTGATGCCCTCCACTCTGCCGGCGGGCTCGGCCCGGCAGAAAAGCGCCCCTGCCGGACATCAGTCGCCGATGGTGATGCGTTCACCCCACGGCTGGCCGTTCGCCTCCGATGACGACTCCGAATGGTCGACCCAGATGACCGGAAAAGCCGGCTCGGCCTCCGGGTAGCTGGAGCACTCCATGTCCGTGAAGTAGAGGCACACGCTTGGCTGTATCCCCTCCTCGTCGAGCCACTCGAAGCCCGGGCGGAAGTCGGTGCCGCCCCGCCCCTTGAGCGTGATCTCGTCGGGGAGGTCGTCGGCCGAGTACTCGGCCGCGTCCCGCAGGGCGGCGTCCACCTGGAGCACGAAGACTCGTTCCGGCCTGATCTCGGCGGCGATCTCGCGGAGCTCCGCCCAGAACCAGGCAAGGGTCTGGGCCGGGAGCGAGCCCGAGGTGTCGATGATGACCGCGATGGAGTCGATGCCCTCGGAGCGGATGGAGGGGAGGTAGAGGCCCGAGTCGATGAAGCGGCGGTTGGGAACGCTCCAGCTGTAGTCGCGGCTGGCGGCGTCGGTCATGTAGCGTCGCAGCAGCGTCCGCCAGTCGAGTGTGCTGGCGTGGGCATTCCGGACCGTCTCCGCGACGCCTCCCGGCGCCTTGCCCTCGGCCCTGGCGATGCTGAGGGCCTGGTGCATGGCCTCGTCCCACGCCTGCTCCTCGGCGACGGTGTCCACGGGCGCCTCGCCGGAACCGGAGTCGCTGTCCCCGCGGGCGTCGGCGTCCATGACCTCTCCGGTGCCGGAGGGGTCGTGGCTCGGCGGAGCGCCGGAGGCGCCGTCCTCACCCTGGCCGTTCCCGTCGCCGCTGTCGCCCTGGTCGGCGGGATCGGACGGATCTCCGGACTCATCGCCGTCGCCGCCGGGAGGCGGCTGGCCGGCCGCGCCCGCGCCGTTGGCGCCATCTTGGGCTGGATCGCCATCGTCGTTTGGATCGCCGTCCCCGGATTCCGGCAGGCGGTCGTACGCCTGCTCCACGCTCAGGTCCTCCCAGGCTTCGGCTTCGGGCGGGAGCGTGAAGCCCGCGTCGCGCAGGAGCGCGTGGGTGACGAGCTGCGAGGCCGTCTGCCACCGTTCCGGATCCCGCTCTCCCCGGCGGGTGTGATGCTTCAGGGCGCACGCCATCACCACCCGCGC
This sequence comes from uncultured Binatia bacterium (SeqCode), assembly GCA_965204505.1. Taxonomy (GTDB): domain Bacteria; phylum Desulfobacterota; class Binatia; order UBA9968; family JAJDTQ01; genus JAJDTQ01. The sequence goes on along the minus strand of CBDBFB010000002.1, from coordinate 1,668,196 downwards.
CATGGCGGTCTCGATCAGGTGCGCGTCGGTCTCAGCCACCCAGCCTGGCGAGTAGCGGATCTCCTGTCCGTCGCTCGCAAGCGTCTTCCGCGTGGGATCGGCGCGGAGCGGGAGTCTCAGCACGAGGCTCCCGAAGAAGGGCTGCTTCCGCAGGAGCTCGGTCACGCAGTCGCTCATGCGGAGCGCCGATTCGCGGAGCACGTTCGCGGCCATCACGCCACCTCGCGGGCCGCTTCGGGTTGCGGCGCCGGGAAGTAGCCGGCGAACTGCTCCATGAGCGCGTCGGCATCCCGCTTCACCTGCGCCCGGACCACGGGGTCGAAGGCACCGGAGGGACGGAGCGAATCCGGCTCCACGCTGGCGATCCTGTCCTTCACCTGCTCGCAGAGGCCGGCGAGCCTGTGGTCGCCGAAGATGTTGAGCCGGGGAACCACGTCGACCAGGTCCCGGATGTTGGAGATCATGGTGTCCCGGAACACCAGGGGCTTGCCGTTCTCGTCCTCGTCCAGACGCTCCGACACTCGCTCCACCGCCTCGGCCAGGCGCCGGTAGAGATCGCCCACGGCGTCGTGGAGTTGTTCCTCGATGTGGAGCTCGATGTCGCGCTTCACCCGCTCGGTGTCGTCCGAGGCCAGCCTGGCGATGAAGTGGTCGGCGTCCGGCACCGGCGTGATGCGGTAGCGGATGGAGAACCTGCCCCGGAGTTGGTCCTTCGAGGGATAGTCCTCGATCCGGAAGAGTTTGCCCAGGTCGATCCGGGCCTGTTCCACGTAGTCGCCGTAGTCCTCGATGAAGCGGGCGCGCTGGCGCACCAGGCGCTCCCGCAGCCCGTCCATGACCTGGGTGTAGTGGTCGTAGTTGGCGACGGTGAGGAGGCGGGAGCCCTTGTCGTCCCAGGGCAGCGATTGAGCGTAGTGCTGCGTGCGGCTTTCGCTCATGACGGCGTTGAGTGGCGCCAGGGCCGCCTTGGGGAGAAGCCGCTTGTTATACCGGCCGGCGCTCGCGCTGGCGTCGTGGTGGGCGGCTACATGGTCGCTCGCCTCGCGGTCATAGAGCCGGCCGGACCAGGCGCTGATGCGCAGACTGACCAGCATGGCGTCTCTGCTGAGGTCCATGATGCGTACCTCCTCTTGTAGGGTTACCTGAGGGTCCACAGGGGAACCTGGATCGCGGCGGCGAGCTTGCGCTTGGCGGCGTCGCGACTGCGGGCCCTCACCGTGTACTGGCGCGACGGGGCGTCGCCCGGTGCATAGTGAGTGATCATCCAGTGCATGCCTTCCTCCTTCACAGGGTCCTGGCGGCGGCCCAGCGGATGAAGGCGGGCGAGCGTTGGAGCGCCGGGTCGCGGCGTACACACGCCCCCACCAGCGACTCTCCCACTTCGCGCCTGAGCCGCTCCGCGAAGGTGACGATGGCGTCCATCGTGACGTCTGTCGCAAGACGGTAGAGCGAACCGCAGAGCGCCATCAGCGCGCTGGCGTTCTCCGGGATGTCCGCGTTCCCGGGGTCAGCGAGGACCGCCCTCGGGTGGGGCAACTCCCGCCACACCTTCAGGAACGCAGAGAACTCCACTGCCGCCGCCTCGCCCACGGCGCCCCGGAAGAGCGCCCGCTCGACTGCCGGATCAAGGCCGTTCCGGTGCTTGACGATGTTGGATGTGAACTCCCATGTCCTGGGACACGCGTAGGCGCGTTCCTTCGACTGCGGGTCGAACTGGTGCAGGAGGTCCGGTCTGTATGTGACGAAGTAGAGAACTTCGGCAGCGATGCCGTTGGCGGCGCCCCAGTTGAGCCAGTCGTCCGCGTCAACACGGATATCGAGGTGAATGAATCGCGAGGCCAGGGGCGTCGGCATGCGGTGGACGACGCCGCGGTCGGTTTCCCGGTTGCCGCAGGCAATGAGCGACGCTCCCTCGGGAAGCTCGTACTCGCCGACCTTTCGGTCGAGCACCAGTTGATAAAGCGCCGCCTGCACCATCGGGACAGCGGAGGGCAGCTCTTCGAGGTTGATGAGCCAGCGGCCGGGATCGTCGGACGGGGGCAGGAAGGCGGGCGGCGCCCAGCGGGTGCGGTCGTCGGCGTCGCGCCAGGGGATGCCGCGGAGATCGACGGGGTCGAGCAGCAGGGCCCGGACGTCGACGTACTGGCGGTTCGTGGCGGCGGCCACCTGCTGCGCGATCTGGCTCTTGGCCGCGCCGGGCGGCCCGAAGACGATGGCCGGCTGACGGGCCTCGACCAGAAGGGCGAGCACCTCTGCGAGCTCGCTCGGGCGTAGCGTGTAGTCTGCGGAAATGTTGTCGGGAACGGTCATGGCGCAACCTCCGGTAGCGGGAAGTCGGCGCGGCGCGGCCTCTCTCGGGACCGTCCGGCCGCCCCCCGCCGGAGGCTGGCCCTTCTGCTCTTCGTCCAGTTCGACAGCTCAGGCCGGATCACCGGGGGGTTGCGCGGCAAGGCATGGGCCGATGCTCCTTCGGCGTCCCGATTGCCCGCTCGTCGCCGAATTGGTTACGCTGTAGTTCTCCCGGAGAAACTTGCAGGCGGGACCAACGATTGCGCGGGACGCGGACGCGCTCTGCCGCGCCGACGTGCGGCGTGGGCATTTGAGAAAGAGGAGGAGAAATGGCTGCGGACCTGAAAGAAGGCGTGAGGAGAGAGATCGACCGGTTGAGGAAGGAGCTGGACACCGCCACGGAGCGAGTCGCCGCGTTGCAGGAGGAGATCAAGAGGCACGAGCGGGTCCATGACATGCTCGATGGACGAAAGACCGGCAAGGGATCCCGGCGGGGCCGTCGTCCCGGGGCTGGAGCGTTGAAACGGGGGCCGCGCGGCGCGATGATCGACTGGACGGCGGTTCTCGCGACACTGCCCGACCGGTTCACGCTGGATTCCCTGCTCGCCCACGAAACGGCGGGCGGCAAGACCCGGGCCTACCTCCGGCAGGTGGTCTCGCGGTGGTCCAAGGAAAGGCGGGTCAGGCGCACCGGCCGGGGCATGTACGTGAAGACTTGATTCGGAACAACAACCGGACGGGACCGGCGGAGCCGGGTCCCGTCTCGCCCGTTCGCGCCGGCTGGTTTCGACGGTGCGGTTCCGCGCATCGCCGCTGCCCGGACCGGACTTGTCGGGACCGACTCGACCGCAAGGCTCGTTTTCGATAGTAGAAGAAACTGGTTCCCAGCGGTGGGGACTGCTCGGGGCGGCGTTCTCAGTTTGACCGGAGGGAGTCAAAAAGTCCCAAGAAGAAGGAAAGAACTCCCGTGATGACGGCGATCCAAAGACCCCACTGGGTATAGCGGTAGCTCGTCTTCAACTGGCGATTGTCATTCCTTTGGCGAAACAGTTCTTCGGCCGCTTCAAACGACATTCCTTCATGCACTTCAATAAAAAAACAGTCATCTCCACGATCCTGCAACAGGAGATCCTTTTCCTTCAGGCTTGAGTCGATGCGCTTACTCCATACGCCCTTCCAGCATTCAGCGACCCATTCGCCGTAGGAGGTGGTCCCTGCGCTCAGATCTGCCCGGTCGTATCTGTCCCACGTATAACTCCCCCACCCGGGCGATTCTCCATGCGGCAAATCCAGTAACTCATCTGGATCCTCGTAGCGGCTTTTCGCCAAGAAATGGCAATTCTTACACGACTTCGTCATTCCCCGAAGCTCCGTGTAACCGAGCCTTTCGCACGCTGCACTTGTTGTCGACCAGAAACACCACCACGTTGAGCGCCTTCAAGGCGGGGGCGATTTTCTTGATCAGTTCTCTGTGCCCCGGGTCGGAAGGGAGAGCGATACCAGCCCTGTGATTCCGGCCGCTGAACACAGTTGCAGCCTCACTACTGTCCGGTCCAATAATTGAACAAATTCAATTGCTTATGCAACATGTCCTGGGAGGAAGTGTCTTCGGCATCGAAGAACCCCTTGTTTAAGGGGATTTTCTCGAACAAGGTGACGGAGAAGACCTGTAACAATGTGTAGAGGGAAACATCGAGGTCGAGCCGCTTTCTGATGATGGCGACGAGCACGTACACGGAGACGGCAGTCCAGATTTGCACCTTGACGGCGTTCTCCGAGGTGCCGTAAAACTTCCTGATCCGCAGATGTTGCTTGATCCATTTGAAAAACAACTCCACCTGCCAGCGGGCCTTGTACAGTTCGCAGATGACCTTTGGCTGAGGACCAAACAGGTTGGTCAGGAAAAGGAGCGTCTTTGATGTCTCCGGGTCTTTGAATCGAATCCGCCGCAAATAATGAGGATAACGTTTGTGGCTGTAGAAGCCCGACAACTTTACGGTCTGATCGCAGACAATGCCTTGCACACGATCGCTTGGAGCGGAATAGATGCGTCGCAAATCGGCATTGGTTTTGGCTCGGGTGACAAAGAACGCGCCGGCTTCGTGAAGTGCGAAGAGGCGCTTGAAGTCGAGGTAAGCGCGGTCCATCACGTAAATCGCTGCGGGTTCTGGAATCAACAGATCGAGCACTTTGATATCGTGCAGCTTGCCGTCGGAAACATGTATGAAACTCGGGATATTGCCGCGCAGATCGAGCAGCGTATGCATCTTGACCGCTGCTTTGGTGCTTCGAAACGAAGCCCACGGAAACAACGACAGGCACAGGTCGATGGTCGTCGAGTCCAGTGCATAGACGGTGTTGGACAGATCCAGCCCAAGGTCCTCTTGGATGTAAAGTTTGCGGGCTTGTGCAATGAGCCGTTGGGCGAAGTCGGCGTAGATTCTCCAGTCTCTTCGTTCGTTGGCGTCGGCCAACGTAGAGCGCCTGACCGTGGAGCGAATGCCCATGTGGTAGAGCTTGGCCGATTGCGCTGCAAGACAGGCTTCGATGTCTCGCAGACTTTCCCGATAAGCCAACTGAGCGAATGCCAGGATGCGAAAGTGCTCGGCACACGCCAGGGTGCGAACACGACGGTTCCCGCCATAGCGATCGACGATACGAGCGAACGTTGTCCAAGGCAGAAAATCCATCAACTGCGCGAACAGCGTCTTGCCGGTGTACATGGCGTGCCCTCCAGGGATTCCTGCCCTGAAGGTCGCCCAAAAGCGCTGTTGCGTTCAAGTCGGCACCGCAAGAAATCGATAAAAAGTATACCTGATTCACATAGTTACAGCCATCCCTACGTCACTTAACCGGACAGGAGTGTTGCAGCCTTGTAAAGAGCAACAGACACGTGATCCCTTTTTTGGGTTTCGGTGAAGGACTTGCCGAAGCGGGGTGTCCCGCGTTTGCTCGATGTCGCTCCCTTGGCTTCTATGGCTAACGTGTTCTCACCCTTCCTTGCAAGAACATCGTACCCACGTTGGTTGGTCCTGCTGACCTTCTCTATACGCCATTTTCTGCCCTTCAGATAGGATACTACGGCGTCAACGACATCGTTTTCGGTTAACATGCTTTGGCTGTGCAAGTAAGCGGCTCCAATCCCGAGAGTCTTGGTTTGCCCCGGCTAGCTAGCTAAGGGGGCCACAGCAAATGCCGCACAGGCGCGGTGGCGGTTTCGTATCCGGTTCGCGTTAACCGTCAGCGCGCCGCGCCGGGAATCCGTTCAAATGTCATGACTGTCTCACCGCCCCGATTTGAGATGCAGCAATTCCCGGTTGAGATGATGTCCATTCCGATCAAGACTTCGGCGAAGCTCTCCATGGCGGCAATCTTGATGTTGAGAAATTCCAGACCTTCGGGTAGCTGAAGATCTACAATGTGTGCATCGTACCGGCCCTTGCCACTCGCGGTGTCTCCTTCGGCATAGTCGATGCGGTTGTTAGTTGTTAATCCGAGCCTAGCCGCGGCCTCATTACTGAAAATTGTTTTGTTCGCTCCAGTGTCCCACAGTCCGTCGAACTGAAGCCAAGAACCTCCGGGTCTTCTGGCCTTAATGGGCACTTTGATTTCTTCAACAATTCTCTCAAAACGAACAGTAAATGAAAACTGGGGTTCTGCCATTTATTCACCTGGAACCATGTAGCTTTGATGGTGGCACTGTCGCGCCGGATCTTCCGCATCGCGGTCGCGAGCTGCCGACGACGAATGCTCGCTTTCGACTGCTGATCCGCGAATCTACGAAGTCAGCCATCCAGGGTATCTTTCCCTTCTTGTTTTGAGAACCGGATCCTCGCTTCTCCCTTGCCTTCAAGTGACCCCGGAACCTTTTCTAAATGGGCGGCCTTCATTATTTCGGCTGATATAGCATGGAGTTTGCCAATCAATCCTTGGTTCGCCTGGGGTCTCTGGACCGAGGATACGTCCGCTCCTCTTGAATCGTGTTGTCGGCTTTCCTAATCCGGATTGAACTGTACTGGAGCCGCACCAGTCCGAGCCATGCCGATCAGACCGCCGTCCCGGCCGGGGCTTCGTCCCCGCCGTCCACCTGGTATCCCTTGAGGATGTCGGCGGCGATGCTGTCGGATATGCGGACGGCGGACTCGCGCACCGACTCCCGCGCCAGGTGCGCGTACCGCGCCGTGGTCTCCACCTTCGTGTGACCCAGGAGCTTCCCGATCATGGTCAGCCCCTCGCCGAGCGCCAGCGCCCTCGACGCGAACGAGTGGCGGCAGTCGTGAAGCCGCACATCCTCCAGCTTTGCGCTCCTGCGTATCCGGTCCCAGGGGCCGTTCAGGTCCCGCAGGTGCGTGCCCGGCTTCTGCCCCGGAATCACGTGCGGGTTCCCCTCCACCCGCGGGATGCCGGCCAGCACCCTGACCGCTTCCGGCGAAAGCGGCGCCACCCGCGCGCCGGTCTTGGAGTCCTCGAGCTTGAGCTCGCGCGCATCAAGGTCCACGTCCCGCCAGCGGAGCGTCAGCACCTCGTTCCGCCGCAACCCCGTGAGCAACAGCAGCCGGATCGCCGCCACCGCGTGGACCGACAATCCCTTCCCGGCCTCGGCGTCCGCCAGCGCCCGCCCCAGGCGCCGGAACTCCTCCTCGCTGAGAAAACGCTCGCGCCCCCGCTCGCGGTTCTTCACCAACAGCCGGCACGGGTTGCTCGCCTCCGGCAACTCCCCCCGGTCCTCCGCCGAGTTCCAGATGCGCGACAGCGCCTCCACCGTCTGGTTCGCCATCGACGGCGTCCCCCGCATCGAGTGGTGCAGCTCGCTCACCCGCCTGTGATCCACCGCCAGAGCCGGAACCCTGCCGAGCGCGGGCAGCAGGTGCTTGCGGACGATCAGCGTGTACATCTCCACCGTCCTGGGCTTGCACCGCACCTCGACATGCTCCTCAAGCCATCGGCGCGCAATCTCCCCCACCGTGGGTCCCTCGGCCAGGGCCGCCGCGGGCTCCGCCAGCGGCTCCTCCCCCGCCTTGATCCGCGCGATGATCAGTGCCGCCCGCCTGCGCGCTTCTTCCGCCGTCACGGGTCTTCTACGCATATTATGGCATTGCCGGGAACTATCGCGCATTGCAGAAAGTACACCGGTTCGTGGAACACACCTGGCGCAAGATGCTGAGTAGCCGCAGCCGAGCCGCCTACATCACGTGGGAGGCATTCGAGCGGATCAAGCAGGGGAATCCGTTGCCGCGCCCGAAGTTGAGGCTGTCCTATACGGAGCTTCAGCGATGCGCGGTGCTGTGAATCAATCTCTGAAGAGCGCCGTGCGGGAAATCCGCATGCGGCGTTCTGTGGGAGCCGGAGGCGGGTGACCGCCTCCGGCGACCCGGTGGCCGGAGAAATCCGGCGGCCGTAAGGCCGACAGGGCGCTACGGCCGACCCTACTGGACGCGGTGTTGCGGGGAAACGCGATCGCTGCCGTCATGGTGCGTCTCCGTGTTGCCGATGGTCGGGAACGGCGGAGATGCCCTCCCCCGGACATCCACCCGCCGCCCCGCTCACGGCCCCTCTCTCGCTCTCGGCGGCGAAGAGCGCGACGGGGGACTACGGCGCGATTGACCCGGCAGGCAGGTATGATTAGGGACCGGGCGGGAACCGGAGCGCGGGGCGCCGCCGGCCATGTGCTGCAAGATCAGGGAAGCGAGGGCATGAAGAAGAGGGATATCGTCGAGCGCATCGCGGACGAGGCCGGCATCGCGAAGCAGGCGGCCGAGGCGGTGGTGGGCGCCGTGTTCGCGTCCATTGCGGACGCGCTCGCGCGTGGTGAGGACGTTACCGTCTCGGGGTTCGGCAGGTTCGCCGGGAACGACCGGCCGGCGCGCGAGGGCCGGAACCCGCGCACCGGCGAACGCATCGCCATCGGCCCGTCGGCCGGGGTGTCCTTCAAGGCTGGCAAGACGCTGAAGGACGCATTGAACGGCGGACAGGGCACGCCCGCGGTCGGCGAGCCGGCGGAACGTTCCCTGGCGCGGCAGGCTGACGAAGCGCGATGCGGCGGCGGCGCGGGCGATTGAAAAATGCCGCACCGAGTATTACAAAAGGAACCATGACGGCGGACGCGCGCGAGGTCGGGGTTGCAGACGTTCAAGACCAAGGCGTTTGCCCGGTTCGCCGACCGCGAGGGGCTGGAGGATGCGGCGTTGTGCGAGGCCGTCCGGCGTGCCCGGGAGGGGCTGATCGACGCTGACCTCGGCGGCGGCGTCATCAAGCAGCGCATCGCGCGCAGGGGTGGCGGGCGGTCCGGCGGGTTCCGCACGATCGTGCTGTTCCGCCGGGGCGCGCTGGCGTTCTTCGTCTACGGGTTCGCCAAGAGCGGTCGGGAGAACCTACGCCGGAACGAGCTTGTGACCTACCGGCTGCTGGCGGACGAGTATCTGGCGCTGGATGTCGCGGGTCTCGCGGCGGCGCAGGCCACTGGAGCAATCATCGAGGTGACGTGCGATGACCAAGCAATACAGGAGTGAGGCGCTGGCGGCGGCGCACGAGGCGGCGCTCGGTCTGGCGGAGGCGGGCGTCATGTCGAAGCGGACCATGCGCAAGTTCGACGAGATGTGCCTCACACCGGTCGAGGACATGACACCGAAGGACATCCGCGAGCTTCGCCTGCGCGAGCATGCGAGCCAGGCGGTGTTCGCGCGCTACCTCAACGTGACGACGGGTCTCGTGAGCCAGTGGGAGCGTGGCGAGAAGCGCCCGCGGGGTGCGTCGCTGAAGCTGCTGACGCTGGTGGCGAAGAACGGCCTCGGGGCAGTTGCCTGAGGGAGCGTCGCCGTTATCGTTCTGTCGGACAGTGAGGGGTAGACGGCGTCACTGCCGGCCGTGCTTGCTTGAATAGCAGTAGCTCCGCGGAGTTGGTCTACACTAACGCAGGCACCGGATGTCCCGGCCTGACCAGAAAGCGCGCGTGCACGATGTGGCCAATGAAATTCGCCTCATGCGATCCAATGCCTGACCGACCGGAGCACTCTTGGAGTATGCGAAATCGTCGATGACAAGCTGTACACAATTCTCTGGAACTTCGAGGAAGCAGAGCTGGCGGCGCTAAGGGGTCATCGGCAGAGGGAGACCTCGGACTGGGCTAGGCCCAGGGACGCTCCCGGGCTGAAGAACCAGATCGAGGTACTGGTAAGCGGCATCGTCAAGAGGAAACCGACCCCGGGAGCGACCCGACCGACAGGGCGACAACGGGCTGACAGGGGCGAGCCCGGCAATGCGACCGGAAGAAAAACTCGGACCCGTGGATACTACCGGAGGGGTCGGTCATCGGAGAACGCCGCGGCGTCACGTCGCGTTGCGACAGTCCTGCCGGCATCAATGCCGTGGTCACACAAGCGTAGTCAGATATTGAGCCAGTATGACCGCGATTTGCGACCTGGATATTACGGCCCTTGAGGCTGTCACAGCGCCGTATCGGGACGCGCTGTATCACCGAAACACATTTGTTGAAGGGATACGCCAAATTGCTGTTCGGAATCTGGCGCATCGCGACCGCGCTATATTGGCGTGTGGGTACGGGGAAGGCTTAACTGACGACGGCGTAGAAGCTGTCGGAAACAGAATGCTGGACGATCAAGGGCTAGAAAATTCGGATGTTAACAGAAACACCTTGGTCATCGCGACCTTCGTTCCAGTACAGATTTATCTGTGTCTGCTCTACGCCAGCGTTGAATTCTATCAGGATACAAGTTCGAAGAAAGATTTCCACAAAGACGAGGAAATGGACGACTGTATCGCGCGGCGTGCGGACATCATCGCGACACTCGGCGGATTTCGAGATTCGTTCTTGCACCCTGCCGAGAATCACGAAGTTGCGCAAAAGGCTTTCCTCAAGACAGGGGGATCATATAACGCCGCGTTCGAAATACAAGCGGAGTTCGACGCCTGCTTGGAACGGATGAGGCAAAAGATTGTTGCGCTTTTGCAAAAGGAGCTAGCGAGGCTTCCGGAAGTACAAAGAATGTACTGCTGCCTGTGGGCCTTTCCATGGATTGCGGAGCGCATGGAAGAATGCCATGACCCAGATGGAATAAAGGAGTGGAAAAAGTCTATTGCCAGATTCACAGACAAAACAAAACAAATTCCGGAGGCTATACAGTCGTGGAAACCCAACAAACAGCAACACGATGCTGCGCTTCGTATCGCACAGTGCATTTACGAGGTTAGTCCATCCGCGCCCGAACGATATTATCCTCCAATAGATCCGGACGAAAACCAAACTCCGTTTCCTGGCACAGCGCCCCTGTTCCAGCTGGTAGAACCGGGCTTAGAACGAGGAGTTCCACGCCTTGACCCTGAAAGTAGGCAAGAAGCTCATATGTTTAGAGCAATGTATCCGCTTACCAGATTGCTGTTCGCGAGTTATGTTCTGTTAAATGAAAACGTGCATATCCTCCAGACTTTTCCTGATGGGGGCACGGTGGCCCCGGATGCCCCAATGGCGTCCTTAGGTGAAGTAAGGAGAGTAGCAGGTGTGCAGAGAACGAAGGAATTGCTTGCGCCAATTGCAGTCATGATGGCCCTACTTCATGAGCCGCTAAGGTTATATCGTGATGCAGCGGCCCGGAACCCAGACTTCAGGAGCGAAGTGCTGGATGAATATCTAGTCATTCCAGGAAGAGAGGCGGCGCACCGTCACTTCCGCAATTCCGTGTTTCATGTGGTTGCCGATGCGGCGGTGGCGGCGCGCGAGTTGGAGGCTACAGAAGAAGGGCGTGAATTGGGCACGTATCCTGCCGTGATCTCGGAGTTGAGCCGGCTGTTTTTCCGCCATCCTGGTCAAGAATTGACATAATAGTGTAAACAACCTGAATTGGATTCCCTCAGCAAGAAAAAGTTGTTAGCCCAACCTGTTTGTACCGTGCGGTGATTGTCGGTGCGGTTTATGCAGGTACGGGGCATGCTTTGGTGCTTGAGGTGGTCGGGATCTGAGGTGGAAGGATTCGTGGATTGAAGCCGTCTGGATGCGGGCGACGAAGCGTTCCGGGCAGCATGCGGATCAGGGACGGGCTGGGACAGGGGGGGGTCGCGCGGTATGGAACAAGTTGGGAAAGGCGCGAAGTCCGCCGGCATCGACGCCTACCCGCGATCCAGCGACAACTGTCCGTATCTCCTTCCGACCCATCCTCCAACGTGGCCTATCGACACGATTCAACGCTTGTGGGGACGCATGCGCGACGAGGCGGGACTGTCGGACCCACGGCTATGAGATTTGCGCCACTTGAGGGCGTCCACGGCCGTCATGAACGGCGTGGACATGGTGGGCCGCCAGCCGCGGGGCCCAGTTGACGGAAGTTTATGTCGGAGAGGCTGGCTCCCCCAACGTGGTATACACTCGTACCTCAAGAACCACCGAGCCTCTCCAAGTGTCGTAAGAATTTACCACCATCTAAGCAGAAGTAGACAGAAAGGTGTCTGGAAGATGGATGAAACGTTCAGCGCAGCAGATTTCACAAAAGCCGTAGGCGATGATCTTGTGAACGATTTTGAGAGAGCGCGCAAGGCAACAACGCCTGGATCAGTTGGGTCTGCCATGGAGGCATCTGTACAAACGCGATTCAATCAATTGCTGCCGCGTGGTGTCGAAGTTGGTTCAGGACATGTAATAGACACATTTGGAGGTACTAGCCGCCAAATGGATGTAGTCCTTTATGAAGCAGGCATCTGTCCGGTTTTCAGTATCAATAACAGCCCAAGTTCAACCTATTACCCGTGCGAAGGTGTGCTGGCAGTCGGTGAAGTCAAAAGCAGAATAGGTAAAAAAGAACTGAAAGACTGTTTTGCCAAAATACAGTCTGTAAAGTGTTTGCGCAGAGCCTATGTACAATCGAGTGACCGCAGTGGGTATACCCATCATGGTAGACAGTACGGCAATCCAGGCGGTCAATCAATGTACGCTTTTGACTTACAGAATACCAATATAGGTGATATTTTTGGCTTCATTCTAGGCGGAGACTCGGCAGTACATGTTTTCCCTTCTGGTGGGTCGCCACCGGGTTTGCTGGAACACTACCGTGCAAATGTTGAATCGGCCGGTCGAGATATGTGGTGTCCGGACACCTTGGTCTTTCTTAACGGAGTCACAATAGAACCGAGAATTATAGCGTCAAATGGGGAAAAGCACCCTTATGATCGCTACACTCCAACGAGATCACAGCCGACATTGCCGCATACCATAAGCTGTGGCATGGCGCGATCACCATTTGCCGAGCTGATCATATCTGTCTGGGAGCGCTATGAGAACGGCCTAACTGCTGGAATACCCCTACGCAGGTATATGCAATATGTCGGCCGCGCGCCGAAGCGAGAACTCTACGAAGCTCCTATAGCTAACTGCCCTGAAGAAACAATAAGGCAATTGCAGGCGGGAAGCATAACAGAGGAGGAGGTCATGACTACAATTCGGACGCCTGTAGAGCACCTACGGCATAAAATCCGTCCGTCTATAAGGTATCGCTCTGTCGCGACCAAGACAGATTGAGTGCGTCGGCAGTATCCGGATGACTGAGGAGAAATGGAGATCACAACCGCGCTCGGTCCTTCCGGCCGTGTTTGCGACAATCCGGTCCATGGAGTGTCCTCTTAACCTTCTAGCCTAACGAATTGGTTGATGGTTTCGATGGGCCTTCGTCCCTGCTTTCGGTACCCGAGGTGAGGCCGTTCGGTGTTGTGGTGACGCAGCCAGGCGCGGTGGTCGACGGAGGTCCGGGTCAGTCGCACGGGTCGGGGCATGTACGAGAAGGCCTGATTCCGAAGAAAATGAACGGGACGGAGCCGCGTCTCGACCCGCCCAGTTGCACCGATTGTTTCAACGGCGTGCATCCCACATCGCTGCGGCCAAGACCAGGGCCGCTGGCTCATCGGGGACGATTCGCTTTTCTACGGTTGGTCGGCTAACCTGAGATGCCGTATCCACGGTGGCTGCAAGCGACGGAAGGACAAATGAGATGGCGACAACTGCAACCCGCAGCAACACGGCCGTCAAGGAGGCGATGACCAAGAGCCAGCTCCTGGAAACCCTGTCCGAATCGACCGGGCTCCAAAAGAAGGACGTGGCCTCCGTACTCGACCAACTCGGAGCAGTCATCGAGCGCCATGTCAGGAAGCGCGCGGTGGGGACGTTCACGCTTCCCGGCCTGCTGAAGATCAAGGTGGTGCGCAAGCCCGCGACAAAGGCGCGCAAGATGATGTCGCCCTTCACCGGCCAGGAGATCACGGTGGCCGCGAAGCCAGCCTCGCGGGCGGTGAAGGTTCAGCCCCTGAGCGCGCTCAAGCGCATGACGGAGTAGGCCCGGACGGGCTGGAAGGGAGCACGGGTGCTCCGTTCGGACAGAGGACGCGATGGTTGCCGATTGCGCGTCACAGCCGTGGGCGTGACCCGGCGCCTACTGTGGTCGGAAACCCAGGCGGCATGGAACTTCGCCGCCCCCGGTGCGAGATCGACTATGGCGCTGAATCGCTACCTCTGCGCCACAGGGCGCCGGGCGATGCCAGGCTTGCGCAGAGGCGGGTTTTTGTTCGGTCACCGGGTGATGAAGGCCATAATATCACCGGTTGAGAACCCTTCGCCAGTGCTTTCCGAGGGGCCGGAGCCAGATGTCCTTTATGGGCTGGTCGCGCCTGGTGTGGCGGTCGTAGCGTCCGCGGCCTTGGGTGGCGCCGACGCGGGTCCAGTCCGAGGCCTTGTAGAGCGCGCCGGTGAAGCGCGGGGTCTCGACGAAGGTCTCGATCAGCACGGGGGTGGTGTTGTAGCGCTCGGTCCAGTCCCTGGGCAGTTGGCGGCACACGAGCGAGAGGATGTGGGAGCCGAGGTTGGGGATCCTGATCCAGGGGAGGATGAGGAAGCGGGGGTTGTCGATCACCAGCGGGAGGTTCTTCTGGCGCAGTTGCGGGGTCCATCCGATGAAGCGGTCTCTGGGGGCGAGCTTGTGAGCGGCAGTGGAGAAGCCGAGCATGGCGAGTGGGCGGCCATGGCGGTCGTGGACGGCATAGCGCATCTGTGCGCCGACCAGAGTCTTGTAGCCGAGGTAGTGGTAGCGTGCGATGAACTCGTTCCAGCGCTTGCCCTCACGGGTGTAGCGCACGGCGGCATGGAGGCTGAGGGGGCGGACCTCGTCGAGGGTTGCGGGCGGGGGGAAGAGCGGCGGTTCGGTGTCGGGTCCGAAGACCATGGGGCGGCGCGGGGGCCGCGGCCACTTGGGCTGGGGCAGGACGATGAGCCCGTCGTTGTGCATGGCGAGCATGGTGACCCTGGCCATCATGTCCTTGAGCCCGCCGTCGGGCTTCAGCCAGCCGATGCGCCGGCAGAACTCTCTTGAGAGGGCATGGCGGTTGGGTGGCGGGTCGGCGGCGAGCAGCGCCCGCAGGAGCGCCATCTCTTCGGAGGTGAAGTCGCGGCCGTAGTAGCGGCACTCGGCGGCGGCGCTCATCCCGGCGCCCTGAGGACGCGCCTGCGTTCTGCGCTCATCGACCACGGCAGCCACGGCGAGAGGTCTTGCAGCGCCCGCCCTCCATTGGCCGCGCAGGCTCGAAGCCATGCATCCAGCCAGCGCCGGACATCGATGCCGTTGACCGCCAGGGTGCCGACCACCGAGTACATCAGCGCCGTGAACCGGGCGCCGGTCCCGCTGTCGGAGCCGAACGACAGCCGCCGTCCGATGACCGGACCCCTGAGCGCGCGCTCGGCGGCGTTGTTGTCCATGGGCACCCGTGGCTGGCCGACGAAGACGCTCAGCCCGCTGCGATGGTTGAGCAGCGAGCGCAGGGCCTTGGTTTCGCGCGCCCCGGCCGGCAGGGCGGCGAGTTCGTGTCCGGCGTTTGCGAACAGGCGCTCGACCTCCGCTTCCAACGCGCCCTGCGCTTGCGTGAACGCCCGCGTCTGGCGCTGGAGCCGGGGGTCGTAGTGGCTCAACCTCGCCTGGTTGAGCCGGTAGATCGACGCGATTCGTTCGATCCATCCCTGGCACCAGGTTGTGAGCTGTACCTGACCGGCGGCGCAGTGGATGAAGTCGCGGCGTTGATGAGCCCAACACCAACAGAGGATCACCGCGCCGCCGAGTTCGCGCGCCATGGTCTTGTAGGTCGAGAGGCGGTCGCAGACGAGGAACAGGATGCGCGCGGCGGCGCCGAACAACTGCCTGGCGACTCTTGCGCTGCGCGAAGGGTCGATGTGGAAGTAGACGGCCTCGTCGCTCACCGAGGTCCACAGCCACGCGCGGCTCGATCGGCCCGTCTCTCTCAGGGACTGGATGCGCCAGGCGGTCTCGTCGCCATGGCGCACCGCGGCCTCGTTCTGATGCGCGCGGATCGCTTCGTCGAACGGTTCGAACAACGGCAGGAAGCGGGGCACGCTCGAGGCCAGCGTCCCCGCCGAGACCGGCAACCCCTGGTCCGCCATCCACGCGGAGACCCGGTGCAAGGGCCGCAGGCAGGCGTAGCGCTCGAACAGCACGCGCGCCCACACGCTGGTTCCGTAGGGCGTCCTGGGGAACAGCCTCGGCGCCGGGGGCGCCGACACTTCCAGAGGCGACGATGCGCAGCCGCAACTGCGGCGCCACCGGGGACGGACGATCCTGCGTGTGTGGGCCTTGACTTCGATCTCGAGCAGGGTCGAGACCCGCTCGCCGTTGATCACGTAGGGCTTCCCGCAACCCGGACACGCCCGGGCATGCTTCGGCGGGTTGTGCTCTTCGGTCTTCTCCGTGAGCACGGGCCGCCGGGTGCGGCCGTGGCCGGGAGCGCCGGGCTGCTGGCCGCGCCGGAGGTGCGAACGCGGCCGCTCCTGCTGCTCGCTCCCACTCCCGAACAGAGCCTTCTGCAGCACCGCCCGGCTCGCCTGCAACTCCGCAATCCGGGCCTCCAGCGCCTTCTTCTCGTCCTCCGATCGCTTCAGCGACGCACGCAGGCCGCCAAGGTCCAGGCGAAGGACCTCGACCTGCCAGGACAGCACCCGGACCGTGTCCCGCTGATCCTGGAAGTCCCTCAGTCTTGCACGGAGATGTTCGATCGTGCGCGACAGCGACCGGATCGTGCCTTGGTGGGTCTCCGCCTCCTTGACGGCCTTGCGCAGACCGTGGACCTCGTGACGCAACGACCGGATCGTGCCCTGGCGGGCCTCCGCCTCCCTGGCGGCCTTGCGCAGATCGCGGACCTCGTGACGCAGCGACTTGATCGTGTCGTTCCGGACCTGTGATTGCTCCAGGGCCCTGCCCAGCCGGGCGTCCGGCCCGGAGATGCGGGCCGGGGCCTTCGACGCCTGCAGCGCCGTGCGCAGCCGGGTCACCTCCATGCGCAGCGACATCATGGTGCTGCGCTTGCTCGCCTCTACCCCGGCGGCCGCTAGGAGCTTCTCCAGCCGCCTCACTTCGGCCTGCAACCCAAGGGCGTCCCCGGCCGTGCGGCGAAGCGCCTTCGCCTCCTCCCCCGCCGCCTTGAGCTTCTTCCGGGAAGCGTCGAACTGCCACTTCAACATGCCCGCGCGAGAACGCGCCGCCGCCTCAGCCCGGCGCAACTCCTCCACGCGCGCTTCGGCCGCCTCCGCTCGCGCCCGCCAATCGCAAGTCTCGCTGGATTGTGTCTCAGGAAAAACCGGCCATGGACCATCAGGCCCTTCGACCAACGAAGGGGTCGCCCGAACAGCCTGTTGGCGACTCGCCATGCGCTAAACTTAGCGCATTCCGCATCGCGTTACCAGTCCAGTGACTACCCTCGCGCAGGGCAGATGGCCGCGCCGAACTCTGTTCCATCACCCGGTGAGCGAACAATTACAGAGGCGGTGGACACGCCGGTAGAGTCGAGGACTGGCGCGCCAGCGTTAGGGTCCGGTGGTAGTTCCGTAGCTTTCGCTCCGGGCCTCAGTCCGGCTCCCATAGCCACGTTTCCAGTCCCCGCTCATCAAACCGGACGTGCGGATTTCCCGCATCCGGCTTTCGGACGAGATCATGCCTTCGCCCACGGAAGGCCCTTCGTAGTACTGCCAAGGCGAGCGAGGCCGTATTCGTTCCACAGCCTGCCATCCGGGAACTGCACATATTTCCCGCCCCGCACTTGGTGTTTCCGACAGAGCCACTGGCGCAGCCGCCGAATCGCATGGCGATCCACGGCGTTGTAGGCGGGGCTCACTTGGCCGAGACAGAAGTAGGCGGCCCAGCCGGTCATGAGCCGGTTCAGGCGTTCCACCACCATCTCTGCCGTTTGTCGGCCATAGCCATATGCCGTGATGTCGCTGATTTTGCGGCAGACGTTCTGGACGCTTGCCTTGCTGGGTCGGGTTCCGATGTAGTCCCCCTTGCCGTTCGGGCGATGGTTGCGTCCAATACGGTACCCGAGGAACTGCAATGGTTCCTCGGGGCACCGCAAGCCTCGGGTTTTCCGTTCGTTGACCGCGAGCTTCAGACCCGCCATGAGCCGCTCGACCCCCTTCAGCATTTCCGCCGCCGGGGCCTTGCCGAGCACACAGAGGTCGTCGGCATAGTTCACGATTTCCGAACGGAAGCGCTGGGCATAGCCCAACACCTTCCAGCCCAGTATGAAACGCCGCATGTAGACGTTGCTGACCAGGGGCGAGATCGGGGAACCCTGCGGGGTCCCTTTCCTCTCCCTGCGCGCCCGGTTCGTGCGGCGCTTGCCGCCCTTGCCGTCGTCCTCCTCCACCGGCATTTCCAGCCATGCCTTGATGAGCTTGAGCATCCGCCCGTCGCTGATGCGCCGGGCGAGACTCTTCAGCAGCTCGGCATGCGGTATCTCGCCGAAGTAGTTGGCCAGATCGCAGTCAACAACCTCGTTGTGCCTCTCATTCAGAAGGCGATGGACGCGGTTCACCGCGTCATGGGCGCTCCGTCCCGGCCTGTAGGCGTACTGCTCCGGTTGCAGGTCCGCTTCGAAGATCGGCTCAAGCACGAGCAAGGCCGACGTCTGCGCCACCCGGTCCCGTATGCAGGGGATGCCCAATGGCCGGAGTTTGCCAGGCTGTTTCTTCGGGATGAGAACTTGCCGCACCGGCTTCGGTGTGTACGTCCCATCCTTCAGTTCCCGCGCCAGTTCCCCAAGCCAGCGCCCCACGCCATACGACTCGATGCCCGCGAAGGTCTCTCCGTCCACCCCGGCCGAGCCACCGTTGCGGCGGACCTGCCTCCAGGCTTCAGCGAGAAAGTCCTCGCGCCACACCTTGTCGATCAGCGCGTGAAAGCGCCGTCCGGGTTCTTCCTTGGCTTTCGCATGTAATACGGTCTGGAACTTCCGAACCTTTTCCGACCCTGGTAGGCTTTCGCCAGTGGTCATGCCTTCCTTCCTTTCCGTATCCCTCTCGAACCGGGGCTCCTTCCCTCCACCGGCATTACCCGGCTTCCGCAGTACTACGAGCCCCTCCGCCACCCTGCCGGCCCGGCCTGCCCCTCACGGGGTTCCGGTTGGTGTGTGCGCACCACCGACAGGGCTTCCCGTGTTGCTCCCCTCTCCCTCTTCCATGCGTGCCGCCGCCACTACCCCGGCGGAACCGGCCGGTGCTCGTGTCGTTCTCTTCCCGGCCGGTGGCAGCCTTCCCCAAACAACAGGCGGGTCGGCTCCCGCATTACACGTTTCGAGGCCTGCTCGGCGTTCACTCGCGTTGCGGCCCGCATGGTCGCTAGACCGCCCAAGGCGATCCGTTTCACCGGAGTGCTTCAAGCCATGTCGTCACCTCCATGACCCGCTCCGATTGCTACCGGCTGGAACGACAGTTGCCGGGCGGGGTTCGCACCCGCTGAGAGATGGTGCCTTTCCACGGCACGCTGTTGACCATGTGTTGATTGTTGCGGAGCGAATCATCCGGTCCTTCAAGAGGAGAGTGTTCCTTATTTGTTTTCAGCTGGTTACGGGCGGCAGGCGGTAGGACAAACCCTACACGGCCAAGTTTGAAACCCGTCCCTAAAGTTTCACGAGACGTTAGTCGATCAGGACCCGGTCGTTGAACGCCGAAAACGTGGTCCGGATCTTGGGGATCTGGGCCAGATCCAGCTCCGCGTGCACGACGCACTCGCCGTCGCCGGCGGCCGCCAACGGCGTGCCCCAGGGGTCGGCCACGGTGCTGTGACCGACGAAACCCTTTCCCCGGTTGCTGCCGGTGCAGTTGCTGGAAACCAGGTAGACCTGGTTCTCCAGCGCGCGGACGCGGTTCAGCAGGAGCCAGGCCTCCAGCCGGGGATACGGCCAGGCCGAGGCCACCAGGAAGACCTCCGCTCCCGCGACCGCCATCCGGCGGTAAAGCTCAGGAAACCGCAGGTCGTAGCAGGTGGAAAGCCCGAACTTCCCCAGCTCCGTGTCCACCACCGTCGGCGCCTCGCCGCGCTTGAGCAGGCGCGCCTCCTCGGACTGGTAGCCGAAGAGGTGGATCTTGCGGTAGGTGCCGATGACCTCGCCCTGCGGGTCGATGAGCACGCTGGTGTTGTAGTAAGCGCCGCCGTCTTCCTCGACGATGCTGCCCCCGAAAAGGTAACAGCCCTTGGCCGCGGCCTTCTCCCGCAGCATGGATACGGTGGGGCCGGACAGGCTCTCGCTTTGAGCGCCGTAGTCGTCGAAGGCGAAGTAGCCGACGTTCCAGATCTCCGGCAGCAAGACCAGGTCGGCGCCCTCCACGCCGTCGATCAGCGCCGCGGCGCGCCGGATGTTGGAATCCTTGCCGCCGTCGTCCATGCCCATCTGGATGGATGCGACGCGAATCCGTCGTTCTCGATTTTCACTCACCCTCTTTCTCCGTTCGTGTACAGGTGGTTGACAAACTCCCCTTGGCACGGGTCGGCGCCCTTCGACTTCGCTTCGCTACGCCAACCACTCCATGGGACGAATGCTGTAGCGGAACGACAGCTCGCGCCCGAGGACGTCATCGGACAGGCAGCCCTCGAAGGTGGGCGAGAACAGCAGCTCACCGCCCAGGCTGGGCATCGTCCCCATGTAGAGCACCATGCCGTCCAGCGCCCCGTCCTTCACCACCGACCTCACGCCGTCGAGAAAGTCGTCGATGGTCAGGAAGTCGGCCAGGGACCCCTCCTGGTAGAGCGTCCGCTGCCCGTCCGCCTCGATCCAACTCCGGAGCTTCAACCGTTCCCAATGGGGCTCCACGTCCGCCAGCCTCCACACCTCGCGGGACACCACCTTGGGGCAGATGACCTTGGACTTGGGGATGCTGTCCTTCTCGAGTTCCCGGTCGGTGTGATCGCTGCCCACCGCGATGTAGGTCTCATCCCCCTTGAACAGGAACACCACCTCCACCTCGCCGGAGGTGTCGTCGCCCAACACCTCGATCTCGTCGTCGGTGGTGACCAGCTCCCGTGTCACCGCGAAATATGCGGGGATGCGGTCCGGCGCGGCGACGCCGTGGGCCTTGAGCTCTTCCACGTGCTTCATGGCCCCTTCGCGGTTCTTGCCCGTGAAGCCCGCATCCAGAATCCGCGCCACCGGGAACTCCAACTCCGAGCGGCCGCCGCCGGCGTCAACCACCGTCAGATTCAGCGTGCGCACGTTCGATTCTCCTGTGGGGCTACGCGAAGTGAGGCGCAATCTTCTCCGCGATCAGGTCGACCTGCTCGATGTCCGGCCCCGCGGGCTGCAGGGTCACGTGCTCCATGCCGGCGGCCTCCAGTATCTTGAGCTTTTCCACGATCTGGTCGACGCTGCCGACCATGTAGCACTCCTGCAGGTGGTCCCAGCTCCGGTTGCTGCCCATCATGCGCTCTATGTGGGGGCGCTGGAGCCGCAGCGCCTCCTCGGGGTCCTGTGTGTCCACCACGTAGATGGCCTGAACATGGGCGAAGCCCAGCGTGGCGGGGTCGCGCCCTTCGGACTTCAGGAACTCGCTCACGGTCTCGAAATCCCGCTTGACCCACTCCAGTTTCCCGGAAGCGCGACAGGTGAACACGTCCGCGTGCTTGGCGATGCGCTTCATCACGGTTTTCACCATGTAGGGCTTGTCCGGCGACAGCTCGTCGGGAATGCGCGAGCCCCCGGCCACCCAGACCTCGGGATACTTGGGCGGCATGGGGTCGATGGTGACGTCGTCGAACTCGAAGAACTCGCCCTTGAAGGAGACGTGCTTCTCGGTGAGCAGCAGCTTGCACGCGTCCAGGATCTCGTCGGTGCGGCGTCCCCGCTCGCGCAGGTCGATGCCCATGGCGTCGAACTCGGGCTTGCTCCAGCCAGGCCCCACGCCGAAGAAGAAGCGGCCGCCGGAGATGTAGTCCAGGGTCGCGATCTCCTTGGCCAGGAGCACCGGATGCCGCAACGGCAGCACCAGGATGTGGGTGCCCAGCTTGATGCGCTCGGTGCACGCCGCCGCCGCGGAAAGGCAGATGAGCGGGTCCATCCAGGAGCCGCCGTAAAGCCCCGGCGCGTCCGTGAGGTGGTCCCATACGGTCAGCGACTCGAACCCCAACGCCTCGGTGCGTTTGGAGTACTCCTGCACCACGGTGTGCGCCATCCGGTAGTCCATGTCCGGCCAGGTGTAGGTGGGGATGGTGATGCCAAGCTTGAGACTCACGTTCGCTCCTCTTGTGGCGCATTTCGTCATTCCGGCGAAAAGCCTGCCCCGTATCGAGTACGGGACAGGCTTTCGCCGGAATGACGGGTCGGCGGAACGCCGGTCGTTGTATTGATCAGACTCCTTAGAAAGACTCACCCGCAAAGTCAAGGAGACGGCCGCGGGGCGCTTTGACACGTTGTGGCAACTGGAGTACGCATTCGAGGACAAGGGAGGAGGAGCTACACATGGCAAGCGTTCCCATCATCGACGCCGACGGACACATTCTCGAAGACAACGACGAGCTCGAGGAATATTTCGAGGGCCCCTACGAGGGCCACCGGAGACACAAGGTGTTCGGGCTGTTCCCGTCGCTGGATGGCTGGCCCCGGGGCGCGGTCAAGGGGGTCAGGAAGGCCAGCCAGACCTCGCCCGAGAGCTGGCTGGAGTTCATCGACGGGGCGGGCATCGAGGCGGCGGTGCTCTATCCCACCGCGGGTCTGGCTTTCGGCCTGATCCAGGACTCCGACTGGGCCTGCGGGCTGGCGCGGGCCTACAACAACTGGTTCCACGACAAGTACACCCGGAAGAGCCCGCGCCTCAAAGGCGTGGCCATTCTGCCGGTGCACGACGTGCCCCAGGCGGTGGAAGAGCTGCGCCACGCGGTCACGGAGCAGGGAATGGTCGCCGGCCTCCTGCCCGCGGTCAACGTGCTCAACAAGGGCTTCGGCCACTCCGACTTCCACCCGCTCTACGAGGAGGCCCAGAACCTGGACTGTCCGTTGGCGATCCACGGCGCGCCGAGCCAGGGGCTGGGGTTCGACTTCCTCCAGACCATGTCCATGATCCACACCCTGGAGCACCCCATCGCGCAGATGATCCAGATGGCCAGCATGGTGCTGGACGGCGTGTTCGAGCTCTTTCCGAAGCTGAAGGTGGGGTACCTGGAAGCCGGGGCCGGCTGGGTGCCGTACATGATGGAGCGCATGGACGACAAGTTCCACGTGGACCGCAAGCGCAAGCACTTCCCGCTGAAGAAGCTGCCCAGCGAGTACATCCAGGAAGGCAACGTCTTCGTCACCTGCGAGCTGGACGAGAAGATCCTCGACGTGGTAGCGCGGGAGATGGGCGAGGACGCCCTGATGTACCCGTCCGACTATCCCCACGAGAAGGCGGTGACGGAGTTCGGCACCGACATCCCCGAGTTCCTGGAACGCCCCGACCTGTCCCAAGGCCTGAAGCAGAAGATCCTCTACGACAACGCCAAGCGGTTTTACGGGATCTAGTGCCTGCTCCCCGCCGCACCGTCCCTGGACCCCGGATCAAGTCCGGGGTGACACAAAGCGGGAAACGGGCGCCTCGAATCGTCATTCCGGGCTTGACCCGGAATCCAGGATGGGGCGGGGCGGCGACGGTCAGCCCAGCCGCACCGACAGGTCCGGCTTCCGGATATAAATCTGCC
Source organism: uncultured Binatia bacterium (SeqCode) (assembly GCA_965204505.1). Classification (GTDB taxonomy): domain Bacteria; phylum Desulfobacterota; class Binatia; order UBA9968; family JAJDTQ01; genus JAJDTQ01. The sequence continues at coordinate 1,644,917 of CBDBFB010000002.1, read as the reverse complement.
TCGTCTCCGCGCGCTCGGTGAGGGACTTGATCAGCCCCACGAGATTGCTCGTTCCGTTCCGGGACCGGGCGGGGGCCTGCTGCATGGCGCGCACGTCCTCCTCGGAGGTGAAGTAGCGCAGCAGCAGCTCGTCGTCGGACACGCCCGGGCCGCCGATCTTCTCCCGCAGTTCCTGGACCGAGGTGTCGGGCGGCTGCCACCCGGCAAGTTCCTTGGCTCTTGGCCGGTCCAGGATGCGGTCGCGCACGTCCGGGTCCATGGACGAACATTCCTCCTCGCCCCACAGCCCCATGGCGTACTGGATCACCTCGTCGGTGACCTGCTCGTAGCGCTTGCCCAGGATCACGTTGATGGCGCACTGGCTGCCGACGAACTGGGAGTACGGCGTGACCATGATAGGATAGCCGAACTCCTCACGCACCCGGCACGCCTCTTCCAGCACCTCGCCGAGGCGGCCGCCCATGCCGATGTTGGCGAGCTGGTGCCGAAGGTTGGAGATCATCCCGCCGGGCACCTGGTGCTGGAAGTGGTAGGCGTCGTAGTGGAGCGGCTCGCCGATGGGGAAGCCTTCCTCCTTCGCCACCCGGGTGAAGTGCTCCGACACCGGCCGGAGCCCTTCCTCGTCGATGACCGGGGTGTAGCCCAGTGCGCGGGCGTTGCGCGTGATGTTGAAGAGCGAGGGGTTGGACGACCCGTCCGACAAGGGCGGCAGCGCCGCGTTGATGATGGGGATGCCCGCCTCGATGGCGTCCAGCGTGCACAGGGGTCCCAGGCCGCTGTTGCAGTGGGTGTGAAACTCCACCGGGACGCCGCCGGCGTTCTCCAGCACCACCGGGGCCAGCGAGCGGGTGCGGTCCGGCGTGAGCAGGCCTCCCGGGTCCTTGAGGCAGATGCGCTTCACCGGCAGCTTGACCGCTTCGCGGGTGCGCTCCGCGTAGTACTCGTCGGTGTGCTTGGGCGAGATGGAGAAGATCAGGTTGACGATGGTATCGAGGCCGGCGGCGGTGGCGGTACGCACCTGCTCGGCCCACACCGCGGGCGTGTTGGAGGGGTCGGAGGTCCGCGCCTCGCTGATGCCGTTGGCCGCCAGCCGTTCGAGCCAGAGCTGCTGGATCGCCGACGGGGTGTGCTGGAAGGCCGCCATGTAGCGGTTGCGGATCAACCGCAGAGGGGTCTTGGGCACCAGCTCCTTGACCCGCCGGACCCGTGCCCACGGGTCGTCCTTGAGCTCGCGCACGCACTTCTTGAAGAAGGCCGAGGCGATGATCTCCATGCCCAGGAAGCCCGCCTCGTCCATCCCCACGGCCACGGGCAGGATCATGTCGGTGCGGATGCCCATGGCCCAGAGGCTCGAAGGGCCGTCGCGAAGAGTGGTGTCGACGAAGTGGATCTCTTTCATGACGGGCAGCATATAAAATTAGGGAGGTGATGGACAGCGACCGCCGGGCAAGCAGGCTGGGTTGTACCGGCGTCCGTACTCGCTGTCCGTACTCGCTTCCAGCCACGTTGTGGATCGGCAAAGGACGTGTTAGTGGTTCACGAAGACAGGGTCGAAGCCGCCACGCCGAACCGTCCCGTTCCCGTCGACCCGAACCCTCGCCTCCAACGCCTCTGCACGAGGCGCCGACGAGCATGGCTACAACGGAATCGAGCAAGAAGAGATGGCTCGCAGGGACCGCGGCCGTCATGCTGCTGGTCATCGCGGCCTTCGGCGTCTGGGTGTGGTCGTCGCTGGGCTACATCACCACCGACGACGCCCGGGTCAAGGCCGACATCGTCACCATCAGCACCGAGGTGCCCGGCAGGATCGCCGCCCTCCAGAAGGACGAGGGCGACGCCGTCGAGCCCGGCGAGGTTATGGTGAAGCTCGACACCCGCGAGATCCGGATCGGCATCGAGCAGCACAAGGCCGCGGTGGACTACGCCCGCAGCCAATTGCTCCAGGCGGAGCGGCAACTCGGCCATGCGGGCGATACGCGCCGGCGCGAGATCGGGGAAGCCGGCCTGCTGGCCAGGAAAGCCCGGGTGCGGGAGGCCGAGGCCGAACTGCGGGAGCTCAAGTTCCGGCTGGGGCTGATGACCCTGCGCAGTCCAGTGAAGGGCATGGTGGTCAAGAAGAACGCCCACCCGGGCGAGTTCGTGCAGCCGGGCCAGCCCGTGTTCATGGTGGTAGACTCCAGCCGCTACTGGGTGGAGGCCAACGTGGACGAGACGCAGATCCGCTTCGTCACGCCCGGCAACAGGGCCACGGTGCGGTTGGATTCGTACCCCGGCGTCCAGTTCGACGGCGAGGTCACGGACGTGGGCGGCGCCACCACCTCCGAGTTCTCCCTTTTCTCGCCCCAGAAGCTCACCGGCGTGTTCATCAAGTCCACGCAGAAGCTGCCGGTGAAGATCGCGGTGAAGAACACCGACGGCATCCTCCGGGTCGGCATGCTCGCGGTGGTGCGGATCGAGAAGCCCGAGGACCGGCAGGATGGACTGCAGGCCAGTGGTACAGGCCGGTAAGGGCCGGCCCGCCGCGCCATGACGCCCGAGCCCCCCGTCCAGGTCTACGACCCCGCCCGCAAGTGGCCCGTCACCATCACCCTGTCCCTGGGGATGATCAGCGTCGGGCTGGGCATCACCGGCGTCGACACCGCCATCCCGGCGATGATGTCGTCCCTGGGCACCTCGCTCCACCGGATCCAGTGGGTGCTGATCGCGTTCATGATCACCCGCACCGTGCTGATTCCCTGCGTGGGCTGGCTGGGGCAGCGCATCGGCGACCGCAACCTCTTCATCCTGAGCGCCGCCACCTTCGGCGCGGGCTCGTTCCTCTGCTCCATCGCCTGGGACGTCAACTCGCTGATCTTCTTCCGCATCATCCAGGGCGTGGGGGTGGGGCCGCTCATCGGCGTGTCCATGTCGATCATGTACGAGGCATTTCCCCGCAACGAGCGCGGGCTGGCCATGGGGCTGTTCATGACCGGCTGGTCGCTGGGGCCGTTCTTCGGGCCTCCCGCGGGCGGCTACCTGGCCCAGTACATAAGCTGGCGGACGATCTTCTACCTGCCTTTGCCGACCCTGATCCTGGCCGTCATGGCGGCCCTCTTGATCCTTCCCCGGCGGTCCGCGTCGCACAAACCGTCCGCCTTCGACCTGCTGGGATTTCTCACCCTCACCGGCGGTCTGGTGGTCATGCTCCTGGGCCTCACCCAGGGCCAGGAGGCGGGCTGGACCAGCCAGCGGATCCTGTCCCTGTTCGGAATCGCCGCCTTGCTCATCGCGGTCTTCATCATCGCCGAGCTCCGGGCCGAGCACCCCTATGTCCAGATCCGCTACTTCAGGAACCTCAACTTCAGCATCTCCAGCATGATCGTGCTGGTCCGGGTCATGGGGTTCCGCGGCACCAGCTTCATCCTCAACCTGTTCCTGCAAAAGGCGCTCTTCTACCCGCCCCTGCAGGCCGGCATCTTCATGCTCCCCGCCGCCGTCGCCGTGGGCATCGTGTCGCCCTTCGCGGGCATGCTGTCGGACCGGTTCGGACCCAAGATCCTGCTGGTGACGGGGCTCGTGCTGCTCACGGTGACGCTCTTCGGCCTTGCCAACGTCACCATCTGGACCGGCGTGGGCGTGATCTACTTTCTGGTGATACTCAAGAGCATCGGCCAGTCCACCATCAACGCGCCGCTCAACTCCATCGCCCTGGGCGCCCTGCCCGAGGGCGAGTCGCGCATGGGCAGCGGCATCCTGGGGCTGGCCCGCGGCCTCGGCGAAGCCTTCGGCATCGCCACCCTGAGCTTCCTCCTGGAACGCCACATCTTCTACAAGGTCGAGGCCATGACCCCCGGGCTCGGCGCCCGCCTGACCGAAAACCTGCGTGACGACGTGATGCTCCAGCTCCACGCCCTACTGCAGCACGCCGGCCAGTTCGGCATCGGCCTGGAGGAGCGGGCACAGTCGTTGTTGGGGTTCAGCCTGCTGAGCGAAGGCGTGACCCTAGCCTACCACCAGCTCTTCATCCTGATCGGGCTCATGTACCTGGGCCTGATCGTGATGGTGTGGTTCCTGAAGACCCGGAGGGCGCCGGAGAGGTCCGCGCCTGTGGTGGCGCCGATAGAGGCGGCGGCAGCGACGACTTCCCCGCGAGGAACACCCGGTTGACGCTACCTATCCAGAACCGTGGCCAGGCGGGCAAGCACATCGTCGATGATGTGTTCTGGGACGGTTTCGAGGAACTTCCCGTTCCGCGCGGCCAGGTCGAGGACGCGGGGCTGATCGCAACGGATCACGCCGGTGGTTCGAGTGCCTGCGCCCTCGAGAGAAACGGCGAAGCCGCGCCTGCGCGCGAAGCCTCCGCCCGTGGTGATCGGCAAGACGACCGGCGTCCCGGTCAGGTCGTTGAAGGGAGCAGGGGAAACGATCAGTACCGGGCGGGTGCCCTGCTGTTCATGGCCGGCAGTGGGGTCGAGGCTGACGAGCCAGATGTCACCCCGCTTCACTTACAGCAGCTCTTTGCCCACCGGCTTGGCGTCAAGCCAGGCGCGATCCTCGGAGGAAGGGGTTTCGTTTTCGTCGCACTGCGCCAGTAGCTCATCGAGCGAGTAGCGGGGACGCGCCTTGGGCTCGATGACCAGGCGTCCCTTTTCCACGTCGATATCCACCTTGGCTCCCACGCGGAGGTTCAAGAGGTCAAGGAGGGCCGGAGGGATCGCGAGCATGACGGAACCGCCGACCTTGCGCAGGTTTGTTGTGTGCATGGCACCCTTCAGTGTTATATATTCGTATAACCAAGGCCGCTCTACAATGCAACTCCCAAGGGTTGGCTATGAAGGACCCGCAGTCACCCGTCACCGCACATCTCTGACCGGGTGCTCCTCTTTCACCGTGGTGGTGTAGCGCACGCCGTCCGGTACCGGGACGGCCTGATGCACCGTAGTGCCGTGCTTGCCCTCGGTGTGCCGGCTTGCGTCGACCGCGACGAAGGCAGTGTAGTCGGACATCAGGCCGTACTTCAACGCGGTACTCTTGATGGCGCCAGCAAGCTCGTTGTGGGGGTCGCGGGTCCAGGCCTGGCGATCCGCGAGGTCGGCGATTCGAAGCCGGGCCCACACGCTGGGTATGAACTCGTGGGCGTCTTCACTGGCACCCCGGGCCACGACGTATTCGACGCGCTGTCCACCGGCGCGGCCCCGCACCACCGGCTCGGCAGGCGCGCCCGAAAACTTGCCGGTGACGACGACGGAGCGGCCGACGAAGAGGTCGGGGAGGCGTTGCGGATAGGTGTCGGTCACCTTCATCGTTCCCCAGTCCATCTCGACGTCCGTCAGCGCGGGACGGCTGATGCGGTTGAAGAAGTACCGCATCACTTCCGCGCCCGAGTCATCCAGCCCCAGGTAGGCGACGGCCCCGCGGCCCGCCGTGGCCATGCGGTTCAGGAGATAGCGGTTGACCGAAGAGCCCACGCCGAAGCTGAAGATGCGCGACTCCCCGATGGACTTGTGGAGCGCGGCGAGGATTTCGACCTCGTTGCCGATGTAGCCGTCGGTCATGAAGGTCACGAAGCGCAGGCGTTCCGGGTCGTGAGGGAAATGGAGCGCGGCGCGAATGCCTTCGATCATGCGGGTACCTCCGCCGCCCTGGAGCTGCCGCACATGGCGCTTGGCGCGGGCGATGTTCTCCGCGGTGGCGGGAACCGGGTCCGGCCCGAACCGGCTGGCGTTGTTCGAAAAGCGGATGACCTGGAAGGTGTCCGAGGGTTCGAGCAGGTCGAGGGCCGCTAGAACGGCGGCCTTGGCTTGCGCGATGGGCTCGCCGTTCATGGAGCCCGAGCAATCCAGCACGAAGACCATCTCCATGGGATGCCTCGGCGCGCTCTCCAGGCGCTCGGGCGGATAGAGCACGAGGGTGAAGTAGCCCTGCCCTTTCTTGCGATCCATGTAGGTCAGGAGGTTCGTCTTGACGCGCCCCCCGGCCACCTTGAACTTGAGGACGAAGTCCCGGTTGGGAATCGTCGCCTGGTCGGCAAGGCTGATGGTGGCGGTTTCCGGACCCGTGCGGGTCTCGTCGATGCGGTGGCTGGACTCGATGGCTTCGATGGGCACGCCGGCGTCGAGCTTGACCGTGATGCCGATGTCGTGGCCGGAACGCTCCTCGGGACGCAGGTAGCGTACGCCGGCGCCGGCCGAGACGGGCTCGACGTGGGCGCGCGGCAACGCATGCACCGGGTCCCTGGAGCCGGGCGGGTTGTAGCGGGGGCCGACGACCGTGGGGAGCACGAACGTGTACCAGCCGTCACGATACGCCAGGGAGTGGAAGTACCGGATATTGACGTCGATGCGCTTGCCGGGCTCGATATTGGCGACCTTCTGCTCGAAGATGTTGGGGCGGTGCTGGGTCAGCAGGCTGGCCTGATAACCTTGGGCGCGGGCCTCCCGGTAGATGGCCTCGGCCTCCTCCTTCTCCCTCAGGATGCCGCGGATGCGGCGCTTGCCGATGGTCATGACGAACTCGCTCACCGCCGCCTTCTCCGGCAACGGGAACATGTAGACCGCTTCGATCTTTTCGTCGAAGGGGTTCTCGAACTGTTGAGTGACGTCCACCGTCCCCACGTAGCCGGTGATGGCCGCCTGGACCTCGGTGCGCTTGAGAGGGAGCGGCACCTTCTTCTTTTCCTCACCTCCGGAGGGACGGGCCGCCATCAGCGCGCCCGAACCCGGCTGGTCCGGCTTCGCCGCCTCGGCCGCGGGTGCCGCGGGCCGGGGCGTCGCGATGATCCAGAGCTCTTCGCCCACCGTCATTGGCCCGGCCGCCGCAACACCGGCCCGAGCCATTCGAGACCGGTGTCTTTCCCCACGCACGATGGACTGGGGCGAGAACATCAAGCTCTTCAGCCGCCCCCGCCCCAAACCGCCTCGACCTGCTTGCACCGCCGGCACCGGAGCATCCGCCACCGCGGCACCGCCGGACGAGCCGGGCGGAGGCGCGTGAGGAACTTCCGAGCTCTCCGGCTTGTGGTGAGACGCGGGGCCGGCCGCACGCGTATCCTCCACCGCGTCATCGCCGAGTGAGCATGCCCCCGCGATCAGGAGCAGACACAGCGCCGTGACGGTCACCAAACCGCTGCCGATATCGAGTTTTCTCATGCGCGCTATCTCCTTGACTGAACGCCAAGATGGACGGAGGCCCGGATGGGTTGGCCCCGGGCATTGCCCGCCGTAACCAGCCGGAGGACGTAGTCGGGTTCGGCGCCGCCCGCGAGGCGAACGTGCACGGTGGCGATGCGGACCTTGCCCGCCGGCAGCTCGGCCGCTGGCCGCAACGTGAAATCGGCGACGATGATGCGGTCGGCGCGCCCGTCGTCGACGGCCTTCCTGTCGTAGTAGGGAGCCTTGGCGAACGCCGGGCTGTCACCGTTCTCCACGCCCACCACGCGCATCCGGCCGGCTGCTTCCGACAGCTCGAACTGCCACGCGGCCACGGGCTCGGCGGATTCCAGGTGGATGTCGAGGGCCGCGAACCGGATCTCCGTTTCGTCCGCGCGGGACAAGCCGGGCCATGCGGCCGTCCACAGGACCAGGCAGAGCAGGTACATGAAGCGCCAACCGGTCATAGCCTCTCCGCCGCAACGTCCAACGCAACGATGCTCATGGCCAAGGCATCGATCTCGGCCCGCGTCGCCGATGCGCCGTCCGTCCGCGCCATGCGCCGCACGGAATCCGTCTTCGCCCGTGTGGCGGACACCGAACCTTCGCGCGCCATCCGTGCCAAGGCGAACGCGTCCAGGATGTCCACCGCACCGGAACCGTCGATATCGTTCGGAACGGGGACAACACTGGCGACCCGGATGGGTTCCATCGGGGTCTGCGTCCGCCAGAAAAGCACGCCCACCAGGAGACTTGCCGCCAGGCTCCCGGCCACGGCCCAGCGAAGCCCGGCCGCACGCGCTCGCCTCGGCCGCTGCCCGAAATGAGCCTTGGCCGCCTCGGCCACGCGCCGGTCCGCGTCCGGCGACACAAAGGCCACGGCCTTGTCGATGCGTTTGAGGCCCTGGATCAACTCGTCGGGCAGATCGACGTCTTCACCGGACCGGATGGTTCTGTCGTCATCGGACTGCATGGTTCCATCCGGTTAAGCGCACGGGGAGTCGATAAGGTTCACGGCTTGCCGAAATCCTTGACCTCGGGACTGTTCCGAAGATCCCTGACCGCCAGATGGAGCCGGGACTTCACCGTGCCCAACGGGATGGATAGTACGTCCGCGATGTCCTGAAGGGACATGTCGTCGACGAAGCGCAGTAGCAGCACTTCACGGCGCTCGGGGGACAGCCGGGACAGGGCCGAGGACAGGCGTGCGGGGTCGTGTTCCAGCGGGTCGTCCGCGTCTGGCGCCGGCAGCCGGTCGGGATCGAACTCCTCGGAGTCGTCAATTCGTGCTCTTTGTCGCAGGGAGGAAAGGGTCAGGCTCTTGGCCACCGGGTAGAGCAACGATCGGAGCTGGGCGGTGAGCACCAACCCTTCACCGGCGGGAGGGAACTTCTTCAGCAGATAGAGAAAGGTCTCCTGCAACACGTCGACGGCGGCCTCCCGGTCCGCGCCGAACCGCAGGGCCACCCGCGTGACGTAGTCGCGGTGCCGGCGATAGAGCGTTTCGAAAGCCTCGACCGCCTCGTCGCGGTCGCCGCGGTTGCACAGCTCCACCAACTCGTTATCGCTGCGTCGGTCGTAAGACCGTGCCATGGTGGATCCCGCGAGGGAATGGAGCCCTAGAATCGTTCAACGGCGCCGCCTGACAACCCTCGCCTTCAATGGCGGAAACCGGACCGACCAGTGACCCAAAGAGTGACCTGTCGCAGCCGCCGAAACCACGGGTAGAAAAACCCCGCCCTTTCCGGGCTGGACCCCACCCATCTCGTGAGCATGTTGACCCAGCCGTGTTCGAGCGCGAGGGATCCCAGCACCGTCATGGCGTCGGCTCCCTGGTAACGCCGACCCTCCACCACCAGGATCATGCCGTCCTCGAGATTGCATCCATCCCGGCGAAGCTCGTCGACGAGCGCGGGCGCCACCCGGCCATCGATGACCCTCAAGCGCTCCCCGGCAGGGGTCCGGAAGCGGGACTTCCGCACATACGTCCGGCAGTACACGCATTCGCCGTCGTAGAGCAGGAAATCTTCCTGCCGGGATTCGGAGGCGACACCGTCGCGCCCGGCTTCTTGTGGGGTCACAATCATCCCCTTCCTTCTGTCCTTCAGGGCTTCACTCCGGCCCGACCCACGTCGTCACCCGTGCGGCGTGGTTGACCGCGCCTGCCGGTGAGCTTATGATTTTTTCATGTCGAAACGCATATTTTCCCGTCGTGGCGTCTTGATTGCCGCCGCGGCAACAGGTGTCACGGCCGTGTCTTTTCTGGCCCGGACCCGGGCGACGCTGCTAGGCTATCCCTTTTCGGGTCCCGCCGCCGACCGCTCCCTTGGACTCGCTCCGCCCCTTGCATGCACGCGCGCCATACCCGAGCTGACCGATGGGCCGTTCTACACTCCGGGGACACCGCTGAGGACCAATCTGCGGGAACCGGACACGAGCGGCCAACCGCTCGTGGTGCAGGGGCTCGTGCTCTCGCCGGACTGCCGTCCCATCGGCGGCGCCGTGGTCGACATCTGGCATGCCGACGAGCACGGCCGCTACGACAATTCCGGTTTCCGGTATCGCGGCCACCAGTACACCGACGCGGCTGGGGCGTTCCGCTTCGAGACCATCCGGCCCGTGCGGTATACCGGACGCACTCCGCATATCCACGTCAAGGTTCAAGGCCCATCCACGCGCCTTCTCACCACGCAGCTCTACTTTCCCGACCTGTCCGACGAGAATGCGCGGGACTCGATCTACCACGACGACCTTCTGCTGGACCTGCGCCGCACCCCGCAAGGTTGGCTCGGGCGCTTCGACTTCGTGCTCGCTCCGGCCTGAGGTCAACGCTCACACGGCGAATCGAGCGCACAGCCCCGAACCACGGCCTCCCGGGTTCGGCGGTCCTGATCACAGCCTACCTCACGTAACGAAACTCCAGCGTGGTGCAGCCTTCCTCGGTCCGGTAGGGACCGTGCTTCATTCCCGGGGGACGGCAGGCATACATCCCCTGCTTGAGAAGCCGGTCGCCGTCCCACTGGCTCCCTTGCACGATGTACACCTCCTCCCAGAAATCGTGGACAAAGGTCTCCGTGCTCGCGCAGCCGGGATCCACCTTTAGCATCCGGGTGACGAACCCGATCTCCGTGTCCTCGGTCAGGATCTTCTGATAGTGACCCGGCGGCGCGTCCTCCACCGGCACCCAGGGCAGGTCGTCCACCGGAAAGAACTCGAGCTCTGGCTTGGGCATGGCGAACCTCCTTCCTTCGTCGTGTTTCTATGCGCCGACGGTTATCCTATCATACGACGTGTGGAGCGCGGCACGAGGGAAATATTCATCATCGCCACCTTCTGCCTGGCGCAATCCCTGGCGCAGATCGGCGCCATGGCCTTTGCGGCGCTGCTGCCGGCCTTCTTCGCGGAATGGTCCCTCACCCACGCCGAGGCGGGCTGGCTTTCCGGCATCATGTTCGGCGCATACGCCGCGGCGGTGCCGGTCCTGCTGCCGATGACGGACCGCGTCGAGGCGCGCAAAGTCTACGCGGCCGCGGTCTCCGCCACAATGCTGTCCCATCTCGGCATGGCCTTCCTCGCCGACGGCTTCTGGACCGGCATGGTCTTTCGCGCGTTGAACGGCATCGGCTGGGCCGGCACCTACATGGTGGGGCTCAAGGCGTTGTCCGACCAGGTGGAGGGGCCGGCGCAATCGCGCGCGGTGGCCGTTCATGGCGCCAGCACGGGGATCAGCAGCTCGTTCTCCTTCGTCATCGCCGGCGCGGCGACGTCTCAGTTCGGCTGGCAGGCCGCGTTCATGGTCGGGGCGGGCGGGGCCTTCGGCGCACTGCTCGTGGCCGTGACGCTGTTCCCGGCAGGCCCGCGCCGGGAGAGGCCGGCTCGGACGGTTCGGCTCGTGGACTTCAAGCCGGTGCTGCGCAACGCCTCGGTCATGGCCTATGCGCTGGGCTACTGCGTGCACACCTGGGAGATGTTCGTCGTCCGCTCCTGGATGGTGACCTTCCTGACCTTCGCGGCGGCACAAGGCGGCGGTGCGCCGAACTTCCTGGTTCCGACCATGGTGGCGACCCTGGCGGGCCTGCTCGGCACGGTTTCCAGCGTTCTCGGCAACGAGATGGCGCGGCGCATGGGGCGCAAGCGCTGGATCCTGCTCGTCTTCACGGCATCCATGGCGCTGGCGCTGCTGGTCGGGTTCACGGCGGGGATGGGATACGGCGCGGCCGCTACTGTCTGCCTCCTCTACAACGCGGCCATCTATGCGGATTCCTCGTCGCTCACCGCCGGCACGGTCGGCAACGCCGACCCCGACAGGCGCGGCGCCGCGCTGGCCGTGCATGCCATGCTGGGCTACGGCGGCGGCTTTGTCGGACCGTTGATGATGGGCCTGATCCTGCACGTCCTCGGCGGCGAGAGCGTGCTCAACTGGGGCATCGGCTTCGGCCACATCGCCGTCGTGCTGCTCGTGGGCCCGCTGGCCATCCGCATTCTCAAGCCGCGTGACCTGCCCGGCGATCGCCCGAGCACGGGCTAGGCCCTCACCCGGCCTTCGGCCACCCTCTCCCAGAGGGAGAGGGGCTGTATTTGATTACTCGGACAGGCTCCTAGTGCGCGACCATCAGGAAAACCGGCGCAAGGAAGTGGCGAGCCCCACCAGGGAAAGACTGTAGATGAGCCATTTTGACGGATCGAAATTGTACCACTGGGGTCCGTTCCGATAATCGCCTTGATACCTGTGGTGATAGTTGTGGTAGCCCTCTCCGAAGGTGATGAGCGAGATCCACCAACTGTCACGACTGGAATCGGACGCGCCGTGAGGTTGGGAGCCCCACAGGTGGCAAATGGAGTTGATGCAAAACGTGGAATTCAAGACAAAGAAGGTCCGCCCGACTCCGGCGAGCAGGAAACATCCCAGCCCCCCGAACCAGCCGTCGTACAAGAAGCCCACCACGAAGGGAAGCGCCAGGCCGGAAAGGACGATGGGGATGTAGTAACGATGTTGCCACATCACCACCGCGTCCTGCATCAGCTTGCGGGCGAACTTGTCGTCTTTATGGGGATCCTCCCAGAACAGCCAGCCGCAATGACTGTGCCAGAAACCTCGCTTGGCATTATAGGGATCTTCCTCCCCGTCGCACCGGGCATGATGGCGTATATGATCCGCTGTCCATCTCAGGCCTGAATTCTGCAGAGCCCACCCTCCCGCGATCAGGAGAATGCCTTTCACCCAATTGGTGCAGGTGAAACTTCGATGAGCCAGCAGGCGGTGATACCCCACGGTGATGCCCAGTCCCGTGATGATATAGAGCATCACGAACATCACCCAATCGACCCAGGAATAGCCGTAAAAATAGGCGTACGCCGGCAACCCGACGACTGCACCGCCCACGACGCTGGAAAACAACGTAATATTCAAACGATTAGGGATCCGTGTTGTCATTTGATCTCTCGTCTATGCGTCCTTTACGATGCTGCCCCGCTCGATGACGAAGGTGCGGTCAAGGAGCCTGGCGATATGGACGTCGTTGGACTCGGCCACCAGCACCGGGGCGCTGGGCGAAGACCGGCGCGATGCCTTCGCCGGGCTCGTCGAGCAGCAGCAGCCGGGTGCCGCACATGAGCGCGCGGGCGAAGGCGACGAACTTCTGCTGGCCGCCGGACAGGGCGGTGGCGCCGTCACAACGCCTATGGCATTCGAGTTGCCAGTCCTCGGGTAGATCATTGCGGCTCCCACCGTCTTTCGGAATACGCCGGATCATGCGCATAACTTTCGAGCTCCGGCGCTCGGGCAAATCATGGGCACAATCGCCACTTTCGCCAGCCTTCGGGAGATCGCAGAGAACATCCTTTACCGTCTTCGATTTCCGCGCTTTGCCAGCGAAAGGAATCGCGATGCCGTGACCAGCAAGGTAAATGAGTCGGCGCCGGCGTTGCGGCACGCCATAGTCGGCTGCGTCCAGGATTCGGTGCTCTCCCACATAACCGAGACGTCTTAGCTTCGCAGAAAAGCAGGAGAATCGAGTGTCGTTTGCCAAGCCCGGCACGTTTTCCATCATGACCGCACGCGGCCGTAGCGCCTCCACGAAACGCTGGAACTCAAGAAGCAGATCGTTTCGTGGGTCTTCGATCCGCGTAGACCCATTCAATGTGCGCAGTGTCGAGAATCCCTGGCATGGAGGACATCCGGCCAGAAGATCCATCTCTCCTTCCCGGAGGCCGAGCTCCGCAAGCAGTTCGGCTGGTTTGAGCTGGCGGATATCCGTTTCCCATACCGCGACGTCTCGATGGTTCGCAGTGTAGGTCTTGACAGCCAACGGATCGATTTCCACCGCAGCGACCACCCGAAATCCGGCCATCCTCAGACCAATGGTCAGCCCGCCGCAACCACAGAATAAATCGACAGCGGTCAGTTTATTGTTGTTTGACCGCATCGGTCAAATCTCCAGCGTTTTCAACACGGCCCGGTCTACATCGCCATAGAACACAACATCCAAGCGCTCGATCACGTCCTCAGGCAGACCAGCGAACTGTGTCTTGTTCGCAACCGGAACCAGCACACGAGCAGCATCTGCATCCAGCGCAAGTTGGAGCGGTTCAGTGATCGAGGCCGGACCTTTGATGTTACCCTGGATCGTGAGATCCCCGAGGATGACCGTTCCGGCCTGCACATGGCGGTTGCGAACCGCCGAAATTAATGCGGTAAAGAAGGCGACGCCGCAGGGGCAGTCAATACGTCCCCCGGATAAGTCCACCGCCTCGGCGTAGATATCCTTCTGCGCCAATGTCTGTGCGAGACCGAGCTTATCTTTTACGCCTTGCAGGTAGCTGAATGCTCGGTTCAGGGACTCCTTCAACGACTTCTCAAGACCTGTCGGTGTTCGCAGCTTTCCCGTACCGGCTGTCAGCGCGACCTCCAGCCTAAACAAGGCGACCTTGGCTTCGGAGTCCACCGCAGCTGTATAGACGGTTCCCGGCGGAAGGGTATCCGGGGAGATGACGCCTGCACCGCCTTGCTCCGGCACCCCCACCGACCGCTCCGTGTCGTCCTCCAGGTCGATATAGGAAAAGCTAGTTTTGTAAAACTCGAATGACCCCCGTTTCTTTAGTTGCTCCTTGACCCGCCGACGTCCCTCCATGGCCAACTCAACGTATTCCGTGAGCTCCTCCTTCCTGCATCCGCCGTCGGGGTGGAGAATTTTGAGCAACCCGCTCACGGTCTTCTTGGTTGCTGTGGCGTCCCGACCTTCGACGTGGGACCCGAAGCGGAAAACCTGCTCAGCTTCATCGAACCGGTTCTGCTTCCTGAGTGCTCGAAAGGCCTCGGCCAAGTAGTCCGTGACGAAACCATAGTGGATCGTCAGCATGTCTTGTAGAGTCGAGGACTGGCGCGCCAGCTTTAGGGTCCGGTGGCTTGTCCGTCGCTTTCGCTCCGGGCCTCAGTCCGGCTCCCTTGGCCGCGTTTCCAGTCCCCGCTCATCGAACCGTGCGTGCGGTTTTCCCGCACACGGCTCTCGGACGAGATCATGCCTTCGCCCACGGAAAGCGTGTCGCTCGCGGTGCAAGGCGGATGAGACCGTGCTCAGTCCAGAGCTGCTCGTACCCGTATTGCACATAATTACGGGCTCTCACCTTGTGCTTGCGACGCCGCCACTGGAGCAGCCGCTTGATAGCGTGCCTGTCGATCGCGGCATAGGCCGGCTCGACCTGGCCCAGGATGAAGTACTTTGACCACCCGAGCATCAGTCGATTGAGCCGTTCGGCCACGACCTCCTGGTCCAGGAGCCCATAGCGGGGTTCCGTTAGTTCGCTAATCCTGCGGCAGATGCTCTGGACGCTCGCCTTGCTGGGCCGGGTGCCGATGTAGCTCCCCTTCCCGTGCGGGCGGTAGTTGCGTCCAATCCGATAGCCAAGGAACTCAAACGAGTCCTCCGGCGCCCGGCAGCATCGGGTCTTCTCGGCATTGACCGTCAGTTTCAGCCGTTCCATCAGGTTCTCGACCACCGCCAGCATTTCCGCTGACGACGATTTGCCGAGCACAACCAGGTCGTCGGCATAGTTGACGACTTCCGCCTTGAAGCGCCGGGCATGGCCCAGCACCTTCCAGCCCAGTATGAAGCGGGCCTTCAGGTCCCGCCTCAGTTCCCCAAGCCACCGCTCCACGCCTTGCGCCTCGATGTCCGCTACCGTCTGACCGTCCACCCCGGCGGCTCCGCCATTGCGGCGGACCTCCTGCCAGGCGACCGCCATCACGTCGGCGCGCCACACCTTGTCGCTCAGTGAGTAGAACCGAAAGCCCGGGGCCTCCTTCGCTTTCGCATGTAGCGCCGTCTGGAGTCTCCGGACCTTTTCCGGGTCGGATAGGCTCTCGCCAGTCCCCATGTCCCTTCCTCCTTCCAAACGCTGCTCTCGAACCAAGGCCCCTTCCCTCCACCGGCATTACCCGGCTTCCGCGGTACTACGGACCTCTCCGCCACCCCGAACGGCCCGACCCATCCCTCGCGGGTTGTCGGTTGGCGCGTGCTACGCCACCGCCGGGGCTTCCCGTGTTGCGTCCATCCCCTTCTTCCATGCGTGCCGCCGCCAATACCCCGGCGGAACCGGCCGGTGCGTGTGTCGCTCGCTTCCCGGCCGATGGCAGCCTTTCCCGTACTCGAGGCGGGTCGGCTTCCGCGTTGCCAGTTTCGAGGCCTGCTCGGCGTTCACTCGCGTTGCGGCCCGCATGGTCGCTGAGCCGCCCAAGGCGGCCCGTTTCATCGGAGTGCTTCAAACCATGTCGTTACCTCCATCGTCCGCTCCGACTGCTACCGGCTGGAGCGACAGTTGCCGGGCGGGTCTCGCAACCCGCTAAGGGATGGCGCCTTGCACGGCGCACTCGAATTCTTGGGTACTTCCCATCCCGGCAGGTAGAAGTGTATGCGGTCAAGGAGCGCCAGATCAAACTCTTTAGGCAACGGTTGAAACAGATCTGTCGCCGAGTTCTGAACCAAACTCTCCACAGGCTGGTTCAAATTGCCGATGAACACCAAAGACGCGTCCGCCAGCACTTGAGTGATTCCACGGCTGAACCGGCCGTTGGCCATGTAGTCCTTCATGATCTGGACTGCATCCGGATCGGTAATCTTCATGCCGCCGACTTCGTCGAAGGCCACCACGTCCCAGTGCCCGACGAGGCCGACCTGCCGCCGGGCGTTGTTGTAAAACAGATTCGCCGTGCTCGCTTTTCCGCCGGAGAGCAGCATACAGTATGGCGACATCTCGCTGAACGCATAGGACTTACCGGTGCCCCGTGGACCGAGCTCGATGAAGTTGCAGTTTTTCTCGACGAAGGGGAGGAGACGCGTCAGCAACAGGATCTTCAGCCGCGGCGCCATGTGCATCGGTTCCAGTCCGACGCTTCTCAGGAGGAGGTCGATCCATTCCTCCCTGCTCATGGATCGTCGGCCTTCCAGGTACTCGTCTAGGTCGAACCGGGCCAGTTGGATTGGCTTCAGATCGACGACGTGGAAGGGGCTGTCCTTCTTGCCCTCCTCGGACAACCTAAACTCAACGTCGATGATCGCCCAAATGCCCCCTTCAAGAAGGCGCTCGTACCGACGATAGAATTCTTCGGCAATGTGAATCTTGCCGTAACCGAAGTGGTCCATCGACGCCCAGTACTTGTTTTCACTTGCTAGGAACCGAACCTCCACGCGGTCGATGAAACGGTGCCTGCCCTTCTGCTCGACCATGGACTGAGCCTTATTGGCCTCATCGTGGCGGAAGTAATTCGTCGTCAGGGTCTCCTTTACGGCATCCACGCCTATGCGAATTTCGTCTTCGTTGTCCGAAGCGCAGTACTTGCCCAGTAGGTATTCGAGGACGTAGGACGGCACATTCTCGCCGCCTTTGATCTGATGCAGCAGATCTTTTCGCACGACTTTCCCAGCAAAAACATGGACCAGTTTACGATCGAGAACGTCAAGCTCCATTGGTCACCTCTTCTTCGACAACGTGGTCCAGCAACGCCATATCACGTCTACAGCTTTGTCGAAGTAATTCTCTCCAGGTCTCTCAAAAGCTTTCCGTAAGATGGAGAGCGGTACTTCACCCGAGGTGAAAACGTCAGCCCCCGAGTCAGCGCGAGCTGATGTACGGTCTCCTCATACGGGCAACACATGAGCTCTGAGATCAATTCCTTGCAATTTCTTGGAGATTCCGGAAGCAAAGGGCCTGGAAGTCTGGTGTGTTTTGGCAACAGCCCGGCAGCGCGAATGGAGGTGAGACTGGCCAGAAACCAAGCTTCATACTCGCGATTGGCGACGACTACCGCCAATGGTAAGTGAGTAGCGGCTGCCCGCGCTCGGGCTAGAAGCTCAGGTCCCAACCCGTTGCCCGTTGCCCTGTTCAAACACTCGTCGTCTGCGTCAACCACGACAAGAATTGCATCAGCCCTATTTCTCAAGGCGGCTTCCACATAGTGCTCGATGCCGATGTGGCGCATCCCTGTCATATGCCGCCTTCAACTTCCCGCAGCCTTTAGCATTGATCGCCAAATCCGGCACGTCGAAGGATTGATGTAACCGTCGCCACCGCAGCCACCGCCGAATGAAGTGAGGAACCGCTCTCTCTTCACCATACCCTTCAACAATAGGGATAAGCCTCCGCTTGTTCATTTTGTTTCGCCTTCAAGACTGAACAGATCGCCTTTCATGGTCTCCGGTCGAGGTCCGGTCCAAAGAGCATTGGACCGCAGCATCCAACCAACGGTATCTATCTCGTTGACCGATTCCTGCGTCTCAGGGCTAAGGCGGAAGACCCTACTGGCACCGTCACGCCATTCAACTACCCTCACCCGCTCCCCGGTGACTGCTGGATGGCTCAAGACCTCGAGGGAGTGTGACGTCAGAACCACTCGTGTGCCGTCCGAACTCGCCAACGCCGCATCTAGCAATACGGACAGTGCGCTCGCGTGAACGGAGTTCTCGATCTCGTCGACAAGAACTACGGACGGAGACGGCTGTTGCTTAAGAGCCAGAAGAACACCTAAGCTTCTCAATGTACCTTGGGAAACTTGGCGCGCGTCGAAACTTAGCTCGCCGTCCTCATACCTCTGAACGAAGCTCAGCACCCGTCGGCCTAGCAAGGCTTCGGCGCGAACATTTGTGATACCCTCGGCGACAGTTCCGAGCCGATCCACTATCCAGTGATGAGCTTGGGTACCCTCCACGGCCTTAAGCACATCGCCTGCATTGGCTCCGGCGCGATCCAAGGTTGATCGGTCACCGATCTCTGGAGCTGCGGCCATGTGGGCGGGCGAAAGCTCATAGGCTCGTATCCTCCGAGTCGCGTTGAGGATAAGCTCCCATAGACTGTCCGAACGCCCGATTAAAGGCAGCACGAGATTGCCGGCTGGCGGCGACACATCCGACTTTCCCTCCGCCTTGAAAGTCTGATTTCTTCGCTCGAAGGAGGTCTCTTTCGAAGATACTAAGCACTCGCGAATCTGCAGAGACGAACGGCCCCACTTACCCTGCACTTCAAAACCGTACGCCGCTTGGGTCTGTCGATTACCCGGAAACACAATCCGAAGGACAATGGCAATCCCCATCGGTGGTTTCCTTCCCCGGCCGCCTTTCGCACGCTGTACGTTTTGCAACCCGCCTCTGCGGTCGAGTGCGTTCTCTAAGCTGTCGCTTACGGCTTCGTGGAGCAGGTCCATTGCATCAAGAAGACTTGACTTGCCGGCGCCGTTGCGGCCCACTAGAAAAGTCAAGTCCGACAACTCAAGACGCACGTTTTCGAATGCTCGGAAATTTCGGAGCCGGAGCTCGTCAACGATCACGCGCACAGATTCAGTCATCGGCCAATCCTGATACTCCGTCGCAGAAGCTTTTCTCGACATGCCTTCTTATCGGCCGCAGTGGCTACCGCTTCCCGATGGAGTTGGGCCTCCTGCACTCCACCCTCCCTATTCGAGCATCGCATTCTTCAGCCTTCGCCTTGCCCACACTGCGCGCGTCTGTGGATCGCTCACGCGGATTTCGATCTCAGTTCCGTCGAAGTCCGGATCGACCAACATCGGTACTGGTGTTTCTTGGTTCGCCGATAATGTCACCTCGTGAGTGTTCTCGTCCCGCGCTTCACAGTCGGCGGCTTCGCCCACAACTTTCGCCTTAGCTCCCGTCCCGCCGTAGGCCTCGATCCGCACTCGGGCCAGCGTGGCGAACATGTCGCCCTGCAGATGGAACTTCAAACCGATCACACGGCTGGTGAACTTCTCCGAACGGTAGCGGATGTCGATCTCGGGCTTGCCGCCAGCGGCTGGTGTTTTTCGCCCTGCGCGGTAGATGATCACCGGAATCACTGCCTCCTGAAGGCTTAGACCGCCGTGAAAGTAGCTCGGGCCGTCGGAGAAAACGCGGAATCCGATGGGGAGGCAGATTTCCTGCGGATCTCCTTGAATCGCCACATGGCCGGCTTTGAGGGTGATGGTCCCGGCTGTTCCTGAAAGACCGGAGCCCAAGCGGCATCGCCGCTTATTCTCGAGCCAACCTCCGGAAGGGGATTGAACCACGTCGCCGGGTGGAATCTCCGGCAGCATCATGTGGCCGTGATCGGAGCTAATTACGACGCGGTTGAAACCCTGGGAAACCACCCAGCGGATCGCAGATGCGATGTCGCCCACGACCTCGGAGAGGTACTTGCGGGCGCGCCAGCTTCCCAGATTTTCCCCTATCGAGTCAGGATCTTGGGTCCGCACGACCAAGAGCTCTACGTGCGTCAGCCCCGTGGCGACTTTCTTAGGAGCGCCGAGCAGATCGTCCATCGTAGTTTCGAGGAAACGGTCCCCGTAGATTTCCGCTAGGAACTTCATTCGGTCGGCGGAAGTCCTTAGCAATCGTGCGCCGAGCGCCGGAATCAGGGCACCGTCCTTCTCAACAAGGCGGAGAATACCGTCCGCTCCGGGCATTAGGGCCGCCATCCCGGTGATCGTTACTGTAGGGACGACACCGGCTGCGTAACGGACCTCTACCTCACCCTGTCCGGCGAATACCTCTCCAAGATCGCACCCCATTTCATAGCGGAGCGAATCCACCATGAAGAACGCGGTCTTCTCCCGCTGCTCCAAAACGGGTGCGACGTGATCGTCGAAAACGCGGGTCTGTCTGAACACGCCGTCCGGGGGCCAACCCTCCAACTGGACCGCAGCCAGGAAGGCATCTTGCATCTTCGTCGCGGACTCGCGGTAACTTCGTCGACAGAGCTCGACGACCGGCGCCAGCGCATCCTCATCCGCGCAGGCGGTGAGCGCGGTTTCGAACAGGCGACAAGCGCGATCGAGGTTAGACCATCCCCCCTCGGTGTATGTCTTCACCAGGCTTACAAGGTCTTTCTTGTCGCCTAGACCGCCCGAAACCATTGTGGACGATTCGAGCAGAACAATTGCCCGCTCGAGGACCGTCCATGCAGGGGACCGCTGTGGATCTTGACGCCAGACGGACCGTTTTCGGTCCTCAAACACTGTTCGAGTCGCTACAATGTCCCCGGCAACGACGAGTTCAGCCGCGCGGCCGAGCAATCGTCGCTCCTCGAAGGGGAACGTGTCGCGCTCGCCGGGATTGAATTCCTTCGGCATGAGGTCATGCAGCCCGAGTTCGTTTTCGATCTTCTGCGCGAGATCTGTGTAGGCTTCGCGTAAGCCGGAGTCGGTCCGCATCCGCTCGCACGCTGCGTAGATGACGGACTTCGCGTCGTCGCTGGCGCGGGGCACGGCACTCAGTGAGTCCGGCTCGCCCTCCGGTAGATCGAAGAAGAATTCGCTCAAGAGAACGTATCCAGCGGCTTTCAGCCGAAGCGTCTTCCACATCCGTGCCTCGGAGGTTGGCTTGAAACCGACTGCGGATTCAAAGAGCCGCAGGAGTTCTTCGATACACCCGGGCTTCTCGTCCACCTCCCTGGCCTTGGCCGTATCGCTGAGAGCCAGAGCGATGATGTCGGCAGTGGTCTCAGTGCGAAACACCCCATTCAGCAACGGCCAACGCCGCATCTTCTCCAACCCGTCCAGCAGGGCGATGTCTGGTCCTCCTTCGCGGAAAAGACGTGTGATCTCGTCAGCCTTCTGCGGCATCGCTTGACGGGCGAGCGACTCGACTTTCTGATCCTCGGTGTCGCCGAAAGCCGCGCCCGCCATCGCATAGACCTCGAAGGGGTCCCGCATCTTCTCGTCCTCGCTCGCGCCGCGACGATGAGGAATGTAAATGAGCAGGCAGCGATCCCGTTCCGCCGGGTTCCCGGACTCGTTTATCAGCCGATAGACCTCGTCCGCCCGGCGACGGGTCTTGAGCACGGATGCTTCCGTCGAAAGCACCTCGCAGTTCGGTGCGTTGAACGCCGCAACAAATCCTTTGAAATCCTTTTCACCGTCGTACCACACTACGATGCGGTGCTCGTTGAGGACATCGACCAGCCTTTGACGAAGGAACGAGCTAAACGTCATCCGGCCGCCTCCTTTTTCCGACGGCGCTCGTGACCGCTCTTGTTCGAAGCCTGCGTCGCCGCCTCACAGAGATCTTCCAGGCCGTGTGCGATGGCGATCGAGCGGTCTTTCCTGCATGCCTCCCGGACCCGATCCGGCCAAATCGTGTATGCCAGGTGCGCCCAGTCGTAATCGCCTTTCTAGAGCTTCCTCCAGCAATCTCCGGTGGTCTTGGCCCAAGAGCGCAGGCGGAAGAGATTATGGAACGGTGCGGCGTTGATGATCACCCCGTCGTTGAGGTTCGGCTTGTAGGGCAGTGCGGCGATGCGGAGCAGCTCTTCACGCATTTCCCGAAGCTCGCCAAGAAACATGCGGGCCCCGTTCAACCGGTCGGTCAGCCGGGTTGCCTCACGACCGGAGGCAGAATTCGCTTCTCCCTCGATGCGGGCGAGCTCACGCTCGATCTCGGTGATTTTCGGTTCGACGTGCTTGTTAACCGCGGCGTAAAGCGTTTGGTCAGTCAGGCGGTGATAGTAAAGCCAGACCGTATAGGAGCCGGATGCGGTGGACAGCGGCCAGTAGATCGGGGCCGCGCGTCGGCTCTTGGAGTAGCGCTTTAGATGGTTCTGAAAGAACCCGGTGGGTCTGTGGAAATAATCGCACAGGTTGGAAACGCCGATAACATCGCAGATTTCCTGCTCGATCTCGTGGGCCTTGTCTTTCCACAACAGGTCAAGTACCTCACGGACGCGGCCGACGATATCGTCCCGGTGAGATTGACCGCCGCTGTAGCCAGGATCGCCCACAAGGACACCGTCCCAGGAGACCCGGAGTGGATAGATGTCATCCGGGACGATCAGGTTCTTGACCGAACTTTCCACCGGCAGGGTGCCCGCATCCGGGCGAGCCCGCAGCCACTCCTCGCTTACGATCCGCCCGGGCTCGGCGGGCAATCCGTTGGGACCCACCAGCATCCCCGGAGGGCAGACCGGCAGCGGGTCAAAAGGGTCTGGCAGCTTCGGCGCAAGCGACCGGTCCTGCGCAATCCGGACGTCCCAGCGTCCGAAGACACAGCCGACGCTATACGAAACCACAGCCTCGAACTGCGTCCGCTCTGAATAATCGAGAACGCAGTCCGTGCCCTCGCTAGGATCCTGGTCGTCCGCTTCGGGATCTTCGCCTGATCCGGCAACTCCATGTTGAAACTCCAGGGCCTCGATGACGTCGCGTTCCAACCGCGCGGCTGCCGCGTGGTCGAGTCCGTACGCCGCGGCGACAAGGCGTTCCCCCTCTTCGCCGAGAAGGGTCATTGGGTCGAAAGCAAGCGACCGCCCGCCGTTCGAGAAGTCTTTTACCTTGATCGGCAACAGGAATTCGTGAAACGGTTCGTGGTTCATGTAGGCCCGCCGCCGTTTTTCGACCTCCCGCTGGATCAACTGGCGAAAATACCGTTGCGTGTCTTTCGTGAGTTCCGGCCACGGCAGTACCTTGAGATTTTCGACAAGGAAGTTCGGCCATTCGAATTTCTCGCCATAGAACCGCATGAACGCGGACGCGATGCGGGAAGCCGAAACGCCCAAGACATCGTACTCCCGCCCGGGCTCGGGAAAGGCCATATAGCGACTCACCGAAGAGATGCAGTTTCCTGGGACCACGTACGGGTAGAAGCGGGCAGCGCGCCGCGTCCAACTGAAGCCGGGGCGGCAGTAATAAGCAATGTTCCGGGCGACAGAGCGAGGCATGCCGTCGGCATCCCGAAAGTTTCGTAGCTGGCGGCCGTCTTGATGCCAGTCGACCTTCACAGTGATTGGGGAATACCATGGCTGCGAGGCACCGGACTTGACATGGAACGCCCAACGCGGCGTGCCAGCGTGCCGGCGATGGAGATACGCGAGAACGATGGGATCGTCGAGCCAGCAATAGTCTTCGCCGTTCGTGGGGTAGTAAACGAATTGCGTGTTTTCGGGGGCGACCTCCCAAACCGCACGAACAAAGCGCGGATCGTCCCCGGTTTGCAATCCCACCCGCACCTCGGCTGCTTCTGGTTCGAATGTAGGTAGCGCGGCGAACCGGTCCAGATCATCTGGCGCCGTCCAATAGACGAAGGGGTTATTCGCTAGTTTCCGAAAGGTGTCTTGCCGCGCGAGGAACAAATGCGGGTCGGGGGCGGCCGAATTAATGGCGGCGATGCTGTCACGAACGATCGCCTCGCAGTCCCGCTCGTTGATCGCACGGATAAAGGGGGTCATCGCCGCAGGACGCGAGCGTTCTAATATATAGGCAGCTGCCTCGACCATCGCGTTGTCCATGACGCCCTGCCCGAGATCGGCGACGACGCCCAGTGTGGCTTCGTCCAGAACTACCTTTTTCCGCCAAGCGGTAAAGCTGGCAAGAAAAAAGCACGTTCGCGACGTGATGGCCCCAAGTTGGCCCCGGTGCTCGAGACGATGGAGCCAGCGCTCGACAAAAGCCCCCAGGATGTCGTTATAGCTGTTTGGGTAGACGGCCCGACAATACCCTTTGCAGTGTCTGGAAAACTCCCCGAACGGGGGGTTCATCAACACCACATCGTAGCGTCTGCGGCAGATGTCGATAAACGCAAAGCCCCGGGCAGCATCGCTGGCGAAAAGGCCGCGCCGAACGGCGACGTCTTCCTCGACTCGGTCCGTGTAGTCCTTCAACGCGGCAAGAATGCGGTCTTCCGCTTGTGCCCAGAATTCATCGGCTGTGATCTCTGTCACGTCGAACAGTCTTTGCTGGTCCGGCCTCCGCGTCACGAGGTCGGGGAACAATACAGACTGCTCCGGCTTGGAGCCCTGGAGCCACTGACGCCTCGCATCGACCACGGATGCCGTGATCTCCTCGTCGATCTTCAAGAGTGACCCGGACTCGCCGGCCAGCATCATTTTCTCGAAAACGACGTCGACGAGTTGGCCGAGCACCCGCGGATAGAGATCACCAGTGAACTCGCGACGCATATCCTCCTCGCCGGGCATGGGCTCGGCGGTGACGATGTTCGATCTGGCAATCCGCGGCCGGTCTGCGGGCTTGAGGCCGAGGTTCATCCACGCCCTTTGTGCCCGCAACCAAAGCGCGAGCGCAGCGATCTGTACGGCGCGGGTGTCAATGTCGATTCCATGAAGATTGTGCTCGATGATCAGCTTCGGCGCAGCACGGCGCAGATCGTGGAGAACCGCGAATTCCTCCGCTAGCGTTCGGCCGGTAATATTGCACTTCGGGCTGTCCGGGTCCGCCCACGCTTCCTCATAAATCCGCTCCAGCAGGTCGAAAGCATAGAGCAGAAAGTGACCCGATCCGCAGGCCGGGTCGAGCACGCGCAGATCACGCGGATCCTTCTTGGGCCGGTGATCTGTGTAGATCGACGTCCTCAGCAGGTCCTCCTGAGAAGGGTTGGATTCGTTCTCCTGATCATCCGTAGCCTTTTCCCCGGGGGCCAGGAAAATCTCGTTCGGGCGTCCAACAAGGAAGCGGCACACTTCCTTCAAGATCGTGCAACCTTTGCGCATCTCGTACCAGATGCGCCCCAAAGTGTTGTCGGTGAGGAACTCGACCACGTAGCGCGGAGTGAAGAACTGATTGCGAACCGCCAATTCTCGGCCGTTACGCGGGACTGAGGAGGATTCACGCATCGCTTTGCGCTCCTCGGGCGGGTTGAAATACTGGTAGATCCATCCGATGGTCTCGTCCTCCGTCCAGAGCTCCGCCAACTCCGGTTTGTTCAGTTCGGCGAGCACATCTTCCATGCACCGCTCGGTAGGGAAGACCCTGGACTGAGGCGTCAGCCGGTCGAACAGGACACCCAAATCGAGAGCCAACTCATCGAACAGGCACTCGACAAATACCCGGTAGGTCTCGTAACGCCCTCCGATAGCGCCACCGGATATGCGCTCGAACAATCGGAACCCGTCCGACGCCGTCCCCCGGCGCACGCACTCCACAACCAGACCGCGTTCCTCGCACAGGCGAAGAGCGGCCAAGCGGTTCAGGAACGTGAATGAGATCTCCAAGACCATCCGCCCATAGGCGGTGGTCCGACGCTCCTCATCCTTGCCGGCCGCACCAGCGGTGTAGTGGTCGAGGAGATTGCGCAGGCGGCGGGCGGCCGCGGTCTGATCGGCCGACAAATGCGTTAGTTTGTCCAGCGGTAACACGGTGCCATCCGGGTGCAACCCGAAGACGCCTCTTAGCTGGTCGGTGACGTCCTCGGTCAGCCTGCGTCTGCACGCTGCGACGGTCTTGGCCAGAAGGTTGCGCGTGTCCTTGTCGAAGCTCATTCGCGCCCCTTGATCCGTATCCGTTTGTGCGAACTCAACAGCCTGGCCAGTTTCTCGCGAATATAGGCCAGCCACGATTCCAACTCTTCTGCCGTTGTAATTACCGTGGGCTCAATTAGGGTGTCCGCTTCAACGACTTGCTCGCCGTCGTCACCGGGCTCCAGCTCGGCTTCCGCAGGCCGTCTATGGTGGATTTCAGATCTCAACTCCCCGATCAATCCCGGCAATGTACGTTTCCGTACCAGCAGCGTCTGAAGCGGTCGCACCGGATCGTCATTCCGGACAGTGGTCGGCAGGTCACAGGCGAGTCTGGCGGCTATCTCTTCACGATCCTCATCGAGCAGCTTCGGCCAGTCCGGCTCGGCCTCCAAGGCGCCGACCGCCTTCTTGAGATCATCTTCGTATGTGGATCGCTCATCCGTGTAACGCCTCTCCGTCAAGTCCAACGCTCGTCGGATGATGCCGCGCAAATCAGGAAGGCGTTCATGGAACCGATCCGAAGAGAGCACTTCGTCTGCGCCGGCTCTAGCCTCCGGACTTAGCAAATCACCCGTAGAGCCTGGAAACAGGCGCTCAAGATCCTCGGTTGAATCCAGAAACGACCAGGCGTTTCGAACATCGTCCTCCGCGCCGTTCCCCAAGGCATCGAACACGCCTTTGCCCCAGGTAACTTCGTCCGGCAGGACGCATTCGATGCCGCCGAGGACCGCTGCCGCCCCTCCGGCGTCACCTTTGAGCAAGTCGGCCGCGTCGGCCAGCAGTCGTCTGCATCGGATCTCTCCGGGGAGTTTCAAAAGGCGCAGGCGGTCAGGCAACGCACCCAGCTTTTCCAGCAGATCAGGCACATGCCGTCGCACGGAACGGCTGATATGGTCTTCCAGCGGCAGGACTTCGTCGCCGAAAAGGGTCTCCAACCGCCGAGCGGCCCTGTCCAGGGCTTCGGGAGGCAGTTTCGCGTCACGCGCGGAGACGCCGATTCTATTGAACGAAACCGTGCTCTTGACGGCCTCCATCGCCTGCGGTCCGGCCGTGCGGACAGATCCGCCTGCACCGGGCACATGGAGTTCGATTTCTCCGGCGTGCAGCAAGGCCGCGAAAAGGTAACGAACGGTGTCTTTGGTCCAGCCATAGGGCGGCGCAGAAAAGAAGTCCTGCAGATAAGAGCCCTGGAGCCGCCCGGAACCGGATTCCACGGCCTTCGCTTGGAATACCCTGAGCACCTCGGCCAGCACCGGTGCGGCGGTGTCCACCCGGGGCGCCCCCTTGCTTTTCCCGACGAGGCCGAGGAGATCGAGGTCATTGGTGATCCGGTCCATACGCTCGACACCAAGAAACTTGACGGCCGCGTCCGTGGACGACCGCACCGGAGCAAGGTGAAAATGCGGGAAAACTTCCTTCACAGCGGAGGAGAGGATGTTGCGGACGGCGGCCTCCATCGTCGCACCAGCCTCGCGGACCGGGGTCGGCTTGCCACGAAAGATGAAGACGCCGTCGAGCATTGCCTTTTCCATGGCGGCGGCCGCGCGTTCCCGGCTGTGCTCAGCAGCCCGCCGTTCAGCGCGGAGGTACTGGGCGACGACATGATCGGCGCTACGTTCGTCCACATCACCGAGCACTTTGTCTGACCGCACGATCTCGGGCAGAAGCTCGTCGACCGTGTCGTCGTTTCTGACCAGCAGGACCACCGTGTTTTTCAGCTCCACCTGGGCGTTCGTGGAGACCAGAAATTCGTCTCGCTTGTGGTCCCAGAGAGCCGGTTCCGTGAAGTCTAGGCGGATCTCTACATCCTCGGAACCACCCACGACAGGCGTTCGGCCGAGTTTCACCGATGCCCGGACATCCTTGGTGTTTTCGAGTCTGGCGGCCGGTTGCACTCTGAACAGGATATGGTCGGCGGTGCCCTGTTTGAGAACGTCGATTCGCGCCCGGGCGCACTCGCCCGACGTGGGTGCGTAGCTGTTGCGCTTGTCGCGGATTGGCTTGACGGCGTCGCTGAGGAACACATACCCGCCTGCCTGCGGATCCTCGATAAAGCCGCATTCTTTTTCAGAGGTAAGCCTGCGCAGGGCTTCTCGCACTTGATCGAGCAGTGCGGGCGAACCGATGGACCTATAAAGCAAAGAGGCGATGTTCTCCGCGGTGCGGGGAAAAACTTCCACAGGCTGAAGGGCGGCCACCGCTTTGGCAACACGCACTTCGAGCGAGTCCCGTCCGAAGATCCTGCTTGTCTTATCCACGCCGCCGATAACATGAGGCAGAACTTTGGCGATGTCCGCACGCAGGGTATCGTAGAAGTCGTCAACACAGGCAAGCGCGCCGATCTGTCGATCGGCCAGTTTCACAGCATCGGACCCGAGCACGCGACTCTTGTCCACCAACACGTCCTGAATTACACGGATCGCCGAGCGCAGGCCGATACCACCGGTAGATCGGGCAAGGCTCCGAATCAGTTCCAACAGCAGGTCGAAGTGTTGGGGTAGGAAGGGATACAGCCGCACGAAGGTCTGCGCATCCGGATCACCATTGAACAGGGCCGTTCCGCTGAGCCTAGTGTGCGTGACAGCCGATTGACCGAACTCCTTGAATAGAGTCTCAAGCTTCTTTAGTCCGTCTTCGGATTTGTCCAACAACCGACGGTAGGTGATTTCCCGGATGTCACTTGCATCAAGGTGTACGGAAATAGGGAAACGGTCTCGGAGCTTATTCAACTCCGCAGAATTGTAGGCTGCCTTTTCGACGATCTCACTCAGGGTCTGTTGACCGGTGGCCGCGATCCAAACCTTTCCCTTGCCGAGTTCCTTGAGGTTCCGCGCTAGGCCGTCGAGGTTGAGGATCAGTTCGCCGCGGGGGGCCACGTACTGACCGGCCTCATCTACAAGAAGTAGGATGTTCTCGTGGCCGGTCCTGTGGCGGCATAGGTCGATGATCTCCCGCACGAGATCGCGGACGTCGCGGGCCTCTTCGAACCTCAAGCCGCGAAAACTCTCCGGCGTGGGAAAGTCGCTGGGAAGGACCTCGGGCACAATTTCAGCCGCACGAGCGACGCCGATCAAGGGATCGTTGTGGATATCCTCCCACTCTCCCTTATATCTCTCTCTATACCTCCGCCTGAAATCGTCGTACGTACCCTGCCTATCCAGAGTGAACTCGAGCTGTGCGGTCTTCTTCTCCTTGGAATACCCCGCCCATTGAAGCACCTTCCAGTAGAGTACGGTGGACACCGGCGCGGCCGCGCTCTCGGCCAGTTGCTCCGCTCCGAGGTCGAGCAGCACGACCGCCGTCGGATATTTCTTTGAAACGGTGCGGAGGGCGGCTGGAATCTCGTTGCGCGGGAAACGATCGCAGAGAAAGTCAAGGAAGGGCCTCCCCTGAACCGTTCTGGAAGGGTCGAGCGCCGCGCCCAGATACTTGGTGAACGAGCTCTTTCCACTGCCGTAGAAACCTGACACCCAGATACCGACCTCGGTCACCTGTCCGCCACGAACGCCTTCGCCGAAGACGTCGAGGAACTTGCGGAAGCAGGACTCGATGCCATCCGTTACCTCGTATTCGGCGATCTCGCGCGCTAGCCGGTCCTCCTCCTGTGCATAATAGTCAATGACTTTCTCGATAGTGCGATCGATGGGCCGCCGCTGAGAAAGAATGTGTCGAATCGTCCCGGTCATCAGAGGCCCCCAAGCAACGTCGAGCGGTAGTTGCCGTCCACCGGATAGAAATTGAGGAAATAAAGTCCGTATTGACCGGAGCGTCTGCCCGGATAGAAGATCACCGTGGGCGCACTAACCCTGTCGTGTAAGCGGCTCTCGATCGTCCGAGTGCGGAAATAGGGATGGAGAAGTTCTGCCTCGGTAAGCAGCACCACCGTGCCTTCGGGAGCGGACTCCACGACTTCGGCCACTCTGTCGACGAGGGCATTGCCTTGGCGTAGCACATCGCGCACGGCCTCATTGATCTGTTCCGGATCGGCATCCGCCTCCAAGTCAAGCCAAGTGTCCCATCTCCCGGAGTCGTCTACAGCTCTCCAAAGAATGTCGGAGAGGGAGATGCGTTGGACTTCAAATCCGGCCTCCTGCAACTTGGTCGTCCAGCGCGGAAGACGCTTTTTCAGATCGAGCATCAACTCCGGCGGATAGGCGAAGTAAAACACCGGGTCACTCTTGGCCGGATTGAGGGCCTCCGGATCACGTACCTTGTCTATAAGTTCATCAAATGCGTTATCGAGCGAGTACATCGATCAATTCCTCGATGGACTTCACGGCCCAGGTGAAATGCACGACTGAACCAGCGCGTTGAACAATCAACCCGCGGTGTTCACCGAGTGCGTCCAGCCTTTCCACGACCTCCGACGGAGTCATTCCAAAAAGATCCCAGGCGGTATGATTGCAGAGCGACGAATCTGTGACGCCGGATTCGTGAAGTTCTCTGGCCAGTAACGCGACCCCCTCATCCGACATCTGATAGTTGACGATCTCTCTTCGTCCACTGACAGACTCCCGCAGGAATCCGACATCGCGGAGAAGGCTGAGAACGCAACGCGCAATGCGTATCGACACTGATTCCGACCACCGATTGTCGAGCCGCCCGTCATAGTGGGCCTCGGACAGAAAAGAGACCATCGTGTCAGTACTGATCACGGAACGCCCTCGGCGGACAGCCGGCCAGTACTCGCGGACCGTGAAGTCGTGGACCAACGGATCCCGCCTCGCCGTGAACAGGAACAGCAACTCGGTGAAAGTCCGTCCCGGCAGGCCGGAAGACAGAACTTTCTGAAGGATTCGCGCGGGTTTGTCGACGGGCCTTAGAAAGCGTGGAGCAAAAACCCTTGTGACGGCGTCCCGGGTTCTGTATGCGGTTGAGTTGCCAAGCAATCCCTCCCGTTGGACACGATGGGTGAAATCGTTCAGCCGCTCACCGGAACGCCAATGTTGGAGAAGACGGCGGGTCTCCTCAATCATCCCAGCGCCCTTGCTTATCGCCGTCGTGTATTGGCGTTGCGTATCCTTGTCCTTGGCCATCGTCATTCGCCGCCCCTGGCCTGTTCTGCGGCGAAGTATGGGAATACTGGATTCATCTGCTTGAAGGCGCGATAGTAGACCGCAGCCGTGGCATCGAAAGCGCAGTGCGTGGTTAAATCTCGGTCAGTGCCGATCCGCCTTGCCCCTCCCGATGCGTCCCGTATCTCCGTTTGGCTGCAAAGTGACCCAAGCAACTCCATCAACTTCTCGGGACTTCCGAGAACACATCGGAAAGCTGTGAGAAATTCTTCGTCTGCGTTCGGTGGCACCCCGTAGATCTCCGCGCCCAACGATTCGGGCAACCGAAAAAGATGGTAGACGCCGACCCGCCCTACCGCCCGATCATGCGCGTCACAAGCTGCCTCACCAGCGGCGTGGATGGCGGCGCGAATGAAGGTACGCGGGTAGAGCCTTTCCAAAAAGCGCAGACCGGTCTCATTCATGAACTTTGTTGCCCACCAAGACGGGGTGGCGGACTCCCCGAGAGCAAGAACCAACGCGCGGAGACGGAGTGCGATCACAGGCAAGGGGAGCACTTGTTCATGTTCCGATTTCATGGGCTGTGACCCTCGGAAAGCTTCAGTCTGCCCTGACCGGTCATTTTCTTACAGAAAGCATCCAACTGCCTCCTCGCGAGTTTTGACGGCTTGGATTGTTCATTCTCCCAGCGGTTGACAGTCGCGTAGCTGACATCAAGCTCCCGGGCCAGATCCTCCTGGCTCAGGGCGAGTTGACGCCGGATTTCCTTGACCAGTGCCGCACAATGTTGACCTGCTGTGTCCATCAGTCTCGCTTCTTCATCTCCTCGGCCGCTTGCTTGCATATATAACGAGTGTTACAGCATCTGCAAGGCAACGGTGGTCAGATCCAGCCGTCTGAGCTTCCGAGGCGGTATCGCTGGCGTCGACAACTACCCAATTCTGCACCTATACGCGCCTAGTCTCACATGACATCTTAGTGCAAGCTGCGGGAAACTTTGTTCGGCAGGTAGAGAAATCTCCTCCTGCAGCACATCGACGACAATTGCCCGGTCAGCGTCGCACCTGTCCCGGTTACCGCGGTGGAAAAAGTTCCTTGAGATCCCCTCGCTGTGTCGGTCCAGCCGTTGTGCGATGAGAGTTCAGTAATAGGGCTTCCCCCGCACCAGGGAAATTCCATGGTGCGTTTTCCCTGAAACCCGGACTTGCCGCTCACCCAGCGACCTGCGGACGCAACCGGCAGCATCACGGACGGAAGCAATGCGCCCACTCGGAAGTCGTCTATGCGTCCTTTACGATGCTGCCCCGCTCGATGACGAAGGTCCGGTCGAGGAGCCTGGCGATATGGACGTCGTTGGACTCGGCCACCAGCACCGAGGCGCCTTCCTTCTTGAGGTCGTGGAGGATCTCTACCATGCGATGGGCGAAGATCGGGGCGATGCCTTCGCTGGGCTCGTCCAGCAGCAGCAGCCGGGTGCCGCACATCAGCGCGCGGGCGAAGGCTACGAACTTCTGTTGCCCGCCGGACAGGGCGGTGGCGCCGCGGTGGCGGAACTCCTCGACCTCGGGCATGAGGCCGTATATCCACCGGAGGCGTTCGGACGTGTTCTCCGCACCGGTGGCCCACACCGGTAGCAGGATATTCTCCTCGGCGGTGAGCTCGGGCACCAGCCGCCGGTCCTCGGGCATGAAGCCGATGCCCAGGTGGGCGCGGCGATGGGCCGGGGTCGCGGCCAGGTCGACGTCGCCTAGCCGCACCGTGCCCCGTGCGATGGACAGCGCGCCCATGACGGCGCGCATGAAGGTGGTCTTGCCAGCGCCGTTGCGGCCGATGAGGCCGCACATGGAACCCGACGGCACGTTGAGATGGACTCCGCGCAGGATTTGGGTAGCGCCGATGCTCACGTCGAGATCGCTGACCGCGAGGCTGTCGTCGGTGGATGAGGAACGCCCTGCTGCCGCAGCCGGCGCTCCGGCGCCCGCGGCACGCTCCCGGCCCAGCACGTACTCCCGCACCCCTTCGTCCCGCAGCGCCTGCGCGGTGGGCGCATCGCAGATGATCTCGCCCTGGTAGAAGGCGAGCACGCGGCCCACGTAGCGTTCGACGATCTCCATGTCGTGCTCGATGAACAGCACGGTGGTGCGCTCTTCCCTCAGCGCCTGCATGAGGATGTCCATGATGGCGAACTTCTCCTCCGCGCTGATGCCGCTGGTGGGCTCGTCCAGCATGAGCAGCCTGGGCTTGCGCACCGTGGCCATGGCGATGTCCAGGAGCTTGCGTATGCCCTGGGGCAGGGCGGAGCCGGTGACGTCGCGGTATTCCGCGATCTGGTAGCGCGCGAGATGGGCTTCCACGCGGGTCGCCCGCCCTTCTTCCACGAGGGGCGTCAGGAGGCCCGCCCCGTCCTCCTCGGCGACGCCGTAGGCCATCATCAGGTTGTCGAAGGCGGTTTCGGACAGGAACACCTGGGGCACCTGGAAGGAGCGGCACAGGCCCATGCGCGCGATGGCCCGTACCGAGAGGCCGAGGATGTCCCGGCCCATGAACTCCACGGTGCCGCCGCCGGGCGGGAGGTGGCCGGTGACCAGGTTGACGAAGGTGGTCTTGCCGGCGCCGTTGGCGCCGATGACGCCGATGGTCTCGCCCTCCTCCACCACCACGTTGATGTCGTGGGCGGCCACCACCGCGCCGAAGGACTTCTCGAGATCGTGCACTTCGAGGACCGCGGACATGGCCGGCTACGCCTCTTCCTTCCCGGCCCGGATCACCGCGCCTTTCCCCGACCTGCTCCTCCACCGCTCCACCAGCGACCACAGGCCGTTGGGCAGGAACATGATGATGGCGAGCAGCGTCCCGCCCATGATGAGCTGCCAGATCTCCGGGAACTTGTCGAAGGCGTAGGTACGGATCAGCTCGTACATCAAGGCGCCGATGAAGGGCGCGGTGACGTTGCCGGTGCCGCTCAGGATGGCGATGAAGACGAAGTCCCCGGACACCGGCCAGTACACCATGGAATCCGGGTCCACGTGGCCGATGGTGAGGGCGGCGACGGCGCCGCCGAACCCGCCCAGGAGCCCGGAGATCACGAATTTTGCATGAACGGCCCGTTCGCCCGAATAACCCAGGTAACCCAACCGGATCTCGTTCTCGCGTACCGCGGTGGTCATGTTGCCGAGGGTGGACCTGAGATACAGGTGCACGAAAACCGCCACGCCCCAGGTCAGGATCGCCGCGAACACGAACAGCGCGGTCTTGTTCTCCGCCCCCAGGGGTGCGTACCAGAGATACGTCGTCGCCTCCAGGCTGATGCCGTCGGTGGAACCCAGCTCCTCGAGCTTGGCGAGCACGCCGTAGAGGATCATGGAGAACGCCATGTTCAACAGCGCGAAGAAGATCCCCCGGTACTGCCGGAGGAGGAACCCCAGCAGATAAGCGAAAAGGCCCGCTACGATCACCCCGCAGGCGATGGTCAGGAAGGCATCGGTGATGCCCAGGTACCGGCTCATCAGTCCCACGGTGTACGCGCCGAAGCCGAAGTAGAGCGCGTGGCCGAAGGAGATGAGCCCGCAGCGCCACAACACCAGCAGGCCCAGCGCCACCGAGCCCCGGGCCAGCGAAAGCGTAAGGATGTTGCGGAACCAGTCCGGCACCACGAAGTTCAGCAGCAGCAGCGCGGCGAGGCCGATGGTCAGGCCCAAGAGCGTCTTGTCCCGGCGCCAGGTCATATGGTTCTCGCCTTGGCCGGCGCGAAAAGCCCCTGCGGCCGGACGATCAGCACCACGGCCATGATCATGTAGATGACGAACAGCTCCAGAACCGGCTCCTGGTGCACCGCGAAGGCCCGGGCCACGCCCACGATCACCGAGCCGATGAGGGCGCCGGGAATGCTGCCCATGCCGCCGATGACCACGACCGCGAAGGCCAGCACGATCACCTCCACGCCGATGCCCGGCTGCACGGAAATGGCCGGCGCCTGGTAGGCGCCGCCCAGGGCGCCCAGGAACGAGCCCAACATGAAGGTGAGGAGGAAGATCCGGTTGACGTTGATCCCCATGGCCTGGGCCAGCTCCCGGTCATAGATCACCGCCAGGAGAAGCTTGCCGAACTGGGTGCGGTTGAGCCCGTACCAGAGCACCGCGGCCACCACGGCCGACAGCAGCACCATGGACAGGCTGTAGTTGTCGAAGGGAAGCCCGGCGATCTCCGTCCAGCCCAGCAGCCCGAGGGGTTCCGGGGCGAGATAGGGATCGGTGCCCCAGATCAGCAGCAGCACGTCTTCCAGCACCAGGAACGCCGCGAACGTCGCCAGCACGATGATGTGCTCGTCCTCGTGATAGAGATGGCGGAGCAGGCCGCGCTCGATGATGACGCCGAAGACCACGCCGAGGAAGAGCGCGGCGAACAGCATCACCGCGAACGCGCCGAACTGCGGCCAATCCACCTGGAAATAGAGGATCAGCAGCGTGGCCGTGAGGTAGGCGCCGAAGGCGTAGAGGGCGCCGTGCGTGACGTTGAGGAGCTTCTGGACCCCGCAGATGACGGTCAGGCCCACCGCCACCATGAACAGGTACGAACCGTAGACGAGTCCGTCGACGAGGATGATGAGTAGAAGCTCTAGATCCAACGGTTCCTCAGTCGCACTTGGCGCCCTTCATGCCGCCCTTGACCCAGTCCGCCGCGTGGACCCCTTCCGGTGGGTTCACGCACTCGGCCTTGAACTCAACCACGTCCCTGACCACGATCTCGCCCTTGGCATTGTCCCACTCGGCATAGCCCCAGCGGTCCGAGGTGACCGCCTGGTGGCCCTTGCCGATGGACATCTTGACCTTGGCGGCGAGGATGTCGAAGGTGGCGTGCTCAAGCGCCTTGATCACCTGGTCGGTGGACGGGAACTTGCCGCCGTTGGCCTTCATGGCCGTGTCGTAGGCGTACTTGGCCGCCAGGATGCTGTCCGCATAGTGATAGGCCGGCGACGAAGGCGGCTGCTTGTGGGCCTTGCGGAATTCGCTCCGGAACCACTTGTTGAGCGGGGTGTCGATACCCTCCGCGTACAATCCATAGGGACCGCGCGCGAGCTGCCCCGGCGGGAACTTCTTGCCGAGCCGGTTGGCCGTGATCTCGCCCACCGGGAGGACGAACTTCTTGCGCGTGAACAGGCCCCTGGCCGTGCCCTGGGCGATGAAGGCTTCGAGGTCGCCGCCCCAGAAGCTCGAGTGCACCAGCTTCTGTTTGGCCCTGAGCAGCACCGAAATCTCGGTGCCGTACTGGCCGGAGAAGAGCTTGGGGAACTGCTGCTTCTTCGCCGGCTGGTATTCCGGCGCCAGGGTCTGCATGGCCAGATTGAAATCGCGCCAGGCATCCTGACCCCACGCGTAGTTCTGGTTGATGCCCATGTAGCCGTCCTTGACCTCCCCACGGAGTTTCCTGACCACGTAGTGCGCGGCGCCCACGTTGCCGCCGGTGCTGTGGTTGATGATGCGGAAGAGGTATTTCGGCTCCTTCACCAGCTCCTCGAAAATGCGCGGCGTACCGCATATCGACAGCAGGGTCAGGACCCGAAGCTCCTCGGCCACCCGGGCGATGGCCGCGCAGCTCCCGGAGGAGATGTAGCCGGCAACGACGTCCACGCCCTCCTTCTGCACCTTGTTGCGCAGCTCCGTCACCTGCTTGGTGCCGCCACCGCTCTCGTCGTAGACCACGAGATCCACCTTGCGGCCGGCCATCCCGACACTGTTGTAGGGCGCCGGCAGGGTGCCCTCGTTGATGGCACGGACCACCATTTCCACGCCGTTCTTGGCGGGGACGCCGTAGGTCGGCGCGCCGCCTCCGGTAAGGAACGTCGGAACCGCCACCTTGACGGTCTCCGCCAAAGCGGCGCCCGCCGCCAGCAACACCGCCATAGCGGCGACCAACGCCACGGACCTTGTACGAGGAATCGCTTTCATGTCAGCCTCCCATGTCTATGGATCGCGGCCGGACAGGCGACCGCGACAGGCCGGGCAACATTGAGCCCCGCGCGCGACGGCGCGACGTATTCGCCCGCAACACGCCGATTGGGCTATACCGTATAGCGCAAGTCACTTCTAAGCAAGCCCAAAGCACCGGCGCCGAACACCGGTGCCGTCATGGAAGGGGACCGCACATGGCAAGAAACATGACCCAACGGGGTAAGGTCGATCTCGAGGGACTGCGCGGCGCCGAAGTCCAGGCCATGAAGGACCTCCAGCCGCCCGCCGACATGCCCTTTCGTATCGGCAACATGGGACACGCCGTGCTGGTGGTCCGGGACATCGACGCCTCCGTCCGCTTCTACACCCAGGTGCTCGGCTTCAAGGTCTCCGACGTCTATCCCGAAAGCATGGTGCCGGGCCGGATGGTGTTCATGCGCTTTAACCAGGACCACCACGGCCTCGGGCTCATCGGCCAGGCCGAGGAGGCATCCACGGGCCGGGAACTGCATCACCTGGCGTTCGAGGTTTCCGCCATCGACGACGTCTTCCGCGCCCGGGACCATCTCGAGAAGCACGGCGTCCCCATCGATTTCCACGGCCGCAGACGGGCCGGCTGCCAGGTGTCGGTGGAGTTCCGCGACCCCGACGGCCACAGCCTGGAGATATTCTGGGGACTCGACCAGGTGGACTGGAACGGTGAAGCGCGCCCGGCCGAGGAGTGGGCGCCGAAGCCCTCGCTCGAAGAGGCGCTGGACGAAGCGCCACCGGGACAGGACACCGCTCTCGCCGATCCGGGACTGCGGCGGAAATAGCCGGGCACTCATTCCGGATTGGACGGCGACCGTTTCCGAATCGGACGGAAGCCGACCAGATCGCGGGACCCTACTCGATCCTCTCCACGCCTCCCATATAGGGCCGCAGCGCCTCCGGGATGACGACGCTGCCGTCTTCCTGCTGGCAGTTCTCCAGGATGGCCACCAGGGTGCGGCCGACGGCCAGGCCGGAGCCGTTGAGGGTGTGGACGAGTTGCGGGCGCTGCTTGGGGGCCGGGCGGTAGCGGATGGCGGCGCGGCGGGCCTGGAAGTCGGTGCAGTTGGAGCAGGAGCTGATCTCCCGGTAGGCGCCCTGTCCGGGGAGCCACACCTCGATGTCGTAGGTCTTGGCGGCGGAGAAGCCCAGGTCTGCGGTGCAGAGCTCCACCACGCGGTAGTGCAGTCCCAGGCGCTGGAGCACAGCCTCGGCGTCGCGGGTGAGCTTCTCCAACTCCTCGAAGGAGCTTTCCGGCTCCACGATCTTCACCAACTCCACCTTGTTGAACTGGTGCTGCCGGATCAGGCCGCGCATGTCCTTGCCGTAGGAACCCGCCTCCCTGCGGAAGCAGGGGGTGTAGGCGCAGTAGTAGCGGGGCAGGTCGGACGCATCGAGGACTTCTTCGCGGTGGATGTTGGTGAGCGGCACCTCGGCGGTGGGGATGAGGAAGTAGTCGGGGTCCGCGGTGCTGAACATGTCGGCCTCGAACTTGGGGAGCTGGCCGGTGCCGGTCATGGTGTCGCGGTTCACCAGGAACGGCGGTAGCATCTCCTCGTAGCCGTGCTCACGGGTCTGTAGGTCCAGCATGAACGCGATGAGCGCCCGCTCCAGCAGCGCGCCCTGTCCCCGGTAGAGGGTGAAGCGCGCGCCCGTGAGCTTGGCGCCCCGGGCGAAGTCGAGGATGCCGAGGGTCTCGCCGATCTCCCAGTGATTCTTCGGGGTGAAGCCGAACGCGGGCGCCTCGCCCCAGTGCCGCAGCACCGGGTTGTCGGCCTCGGACTCGCCCACCGGCACCTGAGCATCCGGAAGGTTCGGGATGTCCAGCATGGAATCGCTGAACCGGCGCTCGGTCTCGGCGAGCGGTTGATCCAGCGCGTCGAGTTCCTTGCTGACCGTGCCGATCTCCTCCATCAGGGACGACGCGTCACCGCCCGACTTCTTGAGCCGGCCGATCTCGCCCGAGAGCTTGTTCTTCTGCTCCTTGAGCCGTTCCCAGCGGGCGAGGGTCTCCCGGCGCTCCCGGTCAGCGGCCAGCACCGCCTCCCAGTCGATGTCCGCCCCTCTCGCCGTCATGCGCTCGCGCACCCCATCCGGGTCCTCGCGCAGGATCCTGACGTCAATCATCCATCATCCCTTCCACGACCCAACCGAGCACCCTGTGTGGTATCGGGCACGGAGGGCGACCGCCGGTCGCCCCTACCCGAGTCGTGCCTTGCCGGCGACAAAGTTCCTTTACGCGCCTCTTGATGCGCCGCTACCCTACGGCTCAGAGAAATCAAACGCATGACGGACATGGCGGACCGCCGGCGGACTCCCACCAAGCGATATGCCGACGACATCGAACCGGACGTTACGGTCATGCAACCGGTGTCTGTTGAGGTAGTGAAGAGCAACGCGCTTCAAGCGGCGCTGCTTGGCGGCGTTGACAGCCTCCAGCGGCGCGCCGGACGTGTCCACCCTGCGGGTCTTCACCTCCACGAACACCACCGCGCGTTTGTCGATGGCGATCAGGTCGATCTCGCCCAGAGGGCACCGGTAGTTGCGTTCGACGACGGCGTAGCCGTGATGCTTGAGGTAGCGCTCGGCGAGGTCCTCTCCCGTCTTGCCCACGGACTTCCGCTCATCGCCCATCCCTTTTTCTGGCACCAAAGAGCGGTACCGGCAAGCCTGCCGTCGCGGGGTCTCCGGCACACGCGAGTTGTCGCTCGCCGGATTCCCGCACGGGCTTGAAGCTGCGACGGTGGATGGGACAGGGGCCGTGGCGGTCCAGGGCAGCGGAATGGCGGCGGCTGCGGTAACCCTTGTGGCTGGCGAACCCGTACTCCGGATACAAGGCGTCCAGCTCCACCATCATCCGATCCCGCGCCACCTTGGCGACGATGGAAGCCGCCGCGATGGAGAAGCACAGCCGGTCGCCGCCCTTGACGGCGCGCTGCGCGGGAGCCGCCGCCCACGGCCCGCCGTCCTCCATCAGGCTCGCGGCGGGAATTCCATAGGGCCCGTCGACCATGAGGTAATCCGGCGTGACCGCCAGGCCCCGGACGGCGCGGGCCATGGCCAGGAGGCTGGCCCGCAGGATGTTGAAACGGTCGATCTCTTGTGAATCGGCCTGGCCCACGGCCCAGGAAGCGGACTGGTCCTTGACCCAATCGGCCAGGCGCTCGCGCTTTCTGGCGGTCAACAGCTTCGAGTCCTTGATGTCGGGATTGAAGGCGCCGGGATCGAAGACCACCGCCGCGGCCACCACCGGCCCCGCCAGGGGGCCGCGCCCGGCCTCGTCCACGCCGGCGACCCATTGAAACCCCCGCGAAAGCGCATCCGTTTCGTAGGACGTGCCGTCGGGTCCGCGGCGCTCCGGGGCGAGCAGGCGGCCGTTTCGGGACGGTTCGGACGGGGTTCGTTTGCCGGGCATTCGAGGCGTATGATAGAAAATCGGCGTGAAAATCACCAGCGAAGAGGTCAGGCACGTGGCCACTCTCGCCCGTCTGGACCTCACTCCCGACGAGCAGGAACAGCTCGCCGGACAACTCGACCGCATCCTCGAATACATGGACAAGCTCAACGAGCTCGACACCGACGGCGTCGAGCCCATGTCCCACGCGGTGGACGTGGTCAACGTCCTGCGCCCGGACCGGGCCGTCAACGAGCCGCAGACCGAGGCGCTGCTCAGCAACGCTCCCGCCCGGGACAACGACTTCCTGAGCGTCCCGAAGATCATTGAATGACGGTCC
This sequence comes from uncultured Binatia bacterium (SeqCode), assembly GCA_965204505.1. Taxonomy (GTDB): domain Bacteria; phylum Desulfobacterota; class Binatia; order UBA9968; family JAJDTQ01; genus JAJDTQ01. The sequence continues at coordinate 1,604,340 of CBDBFB010000002.1, read as the reverse complement.
AAGACCTTACCCTGCACGAGCTGCACGACAGGCTGCGGTTCCGTGAGTTGAGTGCGGTGGAGCTTGCGGAAGCATTGTTCGACCGCATTGAGGCCACCGACGATACCATCGGCGCCTACCTCGCGGTGTGCCGCGAGCGGGGCATGGAAGACGCTCGCCGGGCGGACGCCAGACTCGCGGCCGGCGACGCGGACTCGAAGCTCCTGGGCATCCCGGTGGCGCTCAAGGACGTGCTCCTCACCGAAGGCCTGTCCACCACCTGCGCCTCGAAGATCCTGGACGGCTTCACGCCGCCCTATGACGGCACCGCGGTGCGGCGTCTCAAGGACGCAGGGGCGGTTGTCCTGGGCAAGACCAACATGGACGAGTTCGCCATGGGCTCCTCCACCGAGAACTCCGGCTACTCCGTCACCCGCAATCCGTGGAACCTCGACCACGTTCCGGGCGGTTCCTCGGGCGGTTCCGCGGCCGCAGTAGCGGCCGGCCAGTGCATCGCCGCGCTGGGCACCGATACCGGCGGGTCCATCCGCCAGCCGGCGGCGTTCTGCGGCATCGTCGGCCTCAAGCCCACCTACGGACGGGTCAGCCGATACGGCGTGGTGGCTTATGCCTCGTCGCTCGACCAGGTGGGCCCCATGACCCGGGACGTCACCGACTGCGCGCTGGTGCTCCAGGCCGTCGCCGGCCACGATCCCGCGGACTCGACCTCGGTGGACGTGCCGGTGCCGGACTACGCCGCGGCGCTTACGGGCGACGTGAAGGGACTGAAGATCGGCGTGCCGAAGGAGTACTTCGCCACTGGGCTCCAGCCCGAGGTGGAACAGGCGGTGCGTCAGGGCATCGCCGAACTGGGGAAGGCCGGCGCCGTGGTGACGGAGGTGTCGCTGCCGCGGAACGACTACGCCGTGGCCGCCTACTACGTCATCGCCGCGGCGGAGGCCAGCTCGAACCTGGCCCGCTACGACGGCATGCGCTACGGCCCCCGGGCCCAGGCCGACGACCTCACCTCAACCTACATGAAGAGCCGCGCCCAGGGATTCGGGCACGAGGTGAAACGCCGGATCATGCTGGGCACCTACGTGCTTTCCGCCGGCTACTACGACGCCTACTATCTCAAGGCGCAAAAAGTGCGAACCCTGCTCAAGCAGGACATGGAGTCCGCCCTGGGAGAATGCGACGCCATCGTCGCCCCCACCTGCCCCACCACCGCCTTCAAGCTCGACGAGATGACCCACGACCCGCTGCGGATGTACATGTCGGACATCCTCACCATCTCGGTGAACCTGGCCGGCCTGCCTGCGTTGTCAGTGCCCTGCGGATTCGACGACGCCGGCCTCCCCATCGGCCTGCAGATCATCGGCAAGCACTTCGACGAGGCCACGGTGTTGCGGCTGGGGTACGCCTACGAGCAAGCCACCGAGTGGCACAGGCGGCGGCCGGATCTCTAGTCGCCTTACGACCCCCTCTCCCTCCGGGAGAGGGCCGGGGTGAGGGTGCCCGAACACATGCACCCCGCGAGGCGAACAAGGACCCGCACAGGCCGAGCCGCCCTCACCCGGCCTTCGGCCGACCTCTCCCAAGGGGAGAGGTATCGGAGGGGTGCTGGCAGCCGGCCGACTTAGTCGTCCGCCTTACGCGGTACCCAGGATCAGCGACGCATGCATGGCCAGGCTGCCGCCGTGGCCGCTGATGATGCCGACCTTGGCGTCGGGCACCTGGCGCTCGGGCTCGACCTCGTTGCCGCGGAGCTGGCGGGCGCCTTCGGTGAGGTGGAGCATTCCTTCCAGGTGGGCCTGGGACAGGAGGCCGCCGTGGGTGTTGAGGGGGATCTCGCCGTTGATGCCGATGCGGCCGTCCTTGACGAAGTCCTTGCCCTCCCCCTTCTCGCAGAAGCCGTAGTCCTCCAGGGTGATCATGGCGGTGATGGTGAAGCAGTCGTAGAGCTCGGCGAAGTCCATGTCCCTGGGTTCCAGCCCGGCCATGTCGTAGGCCATGCGCGAGGACTTGCGTCCCCCCAGAGTGGTGAGGGTGGGCGCGTCCAGCAGGCTGAAGTGGGGATGGTGCTGTCCCATGCCGAGGATCACCACCGGCTGCTTGGGGAAGTCCTTGGCGCGCTCAAGGCTCGTCACCAGCACGGCGCCGCCGCCGTCGGACTCCAGCGAGCAGTCGAGCAGGTGAAGCGGATCGACGATCATGCGGGACTGTTGGTGGTCCTCGATGGTGATGGGCTTCTTCATGGTGGCGTTGGCGTTGAGGGACGCGTGCCTGCGGGTGGAGACGGCGATCTCCGCCAGGTCCTCGCTGCGGGTGCCGAACTCGTACATGTGGCGCTGGGCCGCCAGGGCGTGGCCGGCGGCGGCGGCGAAGTGCCCCCAGGGCCGCTCCCAGTGCTCGTCGCCCCGGCGGATGGGGTACCCCGGGGTAGAATCGCCGGTGGAGCGCTTGCGCGCGTGCACGCACAGCACCGTGTTGCACATGCCCGAGTCGATGGCCATGACCGCGTGCTGCACCATGGCGATGGGAGTGGCGCCGCCCAGGGCCAGGTCCGTGGCATAGACGGGCGTGATGCCGGCCATGTGCGCCAGCCGCACGGCGTAGCTCCGGTGGGCGTCGTTCAGCGGCTGGTTGGTAAGGAAGCCGTCCACCGCGTCGCCGCGGATCCCCGCGTCATCGAGACACTCCCGGATCGCCTCCAGGTGCAGCGAGTGGGTGGTGGCTTCGGGACGCTTGCCCACCAGTGTCTCGCCCACGCCCACGATCGCGTATTTTCCTCCGAGATTGGCCATGGCTCCTCCTTGCCGGGGCTGTCTCCCCGCAGCCGTGAGATGATCGAGTGCTTTCGAATCCGTAACAGCAAAGGGCGAATGGCGTCAAGAATGGTGGATTCCCGCTCCCTCACCCCGACCCTCTCCCGGAGGGAGAGGGGGATGTGTTCGCACGGCCTCGCCGGCGCCGCCCGGCGTGTTTGCGGAGCCCCGGCCTTTCTGCTACCTGCCGAAAGGTGGGCTACGAAACGGTTATCGGGCTGGAGGTGCACGCGCAGATCCTCACCGAGTCCAAGATCTTCTGCGGCTGCTCCACGCGCTTCGGCGACGCTCCCAACCGCAACACCTGCCCGGTGTGCATGGGCTTTCCCGGGGTGTTGCCGGTGCTGAACCGGAAGGTTGTGGAGCACACCATCCGCACCGGGCTGGCCACCCACTGCACCATCGCCCGGCAAAGCCGCTGGGCGCGCAAGAACTACTTCTATCCGGATCTGCCCAAGGGCTATCAGATCAGCCAGTACGAGTTGCCGCTCTGCACCGGCGGCCACGTGGACGTGAGCGTCGACGGCGCCTCCAAGCGGGTGCGGCTGACCCGCATTCACATGGAGGAGGATGCCGGCAAGAACATCCACGACGTGCGCGGCGACCACAGCCTGGTGGACCTGAACCGCGCGGGGGTGCCGCTCATGGAAATCGTGAGCGAACCCGACATGCGCAGCCCGGCCGAGGCCGGCGACTACCTGCGGACCCTGCGGTCGATCCTGGAGTATCTGGAGGTGTGTGACGGGAACATGGAGGAAGGGAGCTTCCGTTGCGACGCCAACGTCTCGTTGCGGCCCGAGGGGGACGAGGAGCTTGGCGTAAAAGTGGAGATCAAGAACCTGAACTCCTTCAAGGCGGTGGAGAAGGCGCTGGAGCACGAGATACGGCGCCAAGGACAGGTGCTGTCGGATGGGGAAGCGGTGGTGCAGGAGACACGCCTGTGGGACCCGGACGCCGAAGTTACCCGCGCCATGCGCACCAAGGAGTTCGCCCACGACTACCGCTACTTCCCGGATCCGGACCTGCTACCGCTGGAGATCGACGACGAGTGGATCGGCGAGATCTGCGCCACCCTTCCCGAGCTGGCCCGCGAGCGCCAAGCCCGATTCATGGACGAGTACGGGCTACCCGCCTACGATGCCGACATTCTCACCCAGCGCCGCGACGTGGCCGGCTACTTCGAGGACGCGGTCAAGGCCCACGCCAACCCCAAGGCCATCGCCAACTGGCTCATGGGCGACCTGTTCCGGGTGCTCAAGGAACGCAAGCTGGACGCCGAGCTGCGCATCGAGAGCTGGCCGGTGGCGGCAGCGGACCTCGCCCGCATGGTGCAACTCGTGGACGAGGGCACCATCAGCGGCAAGCTCGCCAAGACCGTCTTCAACGAGATGCTGGAGACCGGGAAAGACCCGGACGCCGTCGTCAAGGAGAAGGGCCTGGAGCAGGTGTCCGACAGCGGCGCCCTGGACGTGGCAGTGGACGAAGTGCTGTCGGCGTGCGAGGCCCAGGTGGCGGAGTACCGCGCCGGCAAGGAGAAGGTCTTCGGCTTCCTGGTGGGTCAGGTGATGAAGGCCACCCGCGGCAAAGCGAATCCACAGATGGTGAACGAGATTCTCCGGAGCAAGCTTCAGGGCTAGGTAATTTCAGTCCAAATACCGAGCCGCTCTCTTGGCGTGACCAGTTAGCTTAGCCCTTCGCTACCTGCCTTAGTCCCCAAGCTCTCTTTCCATCCCGGTCACAACCTCAAGTAGCAGTTGCCTCAAAACAATCGAAATCCCGTGTTGCGTCGTTGCCACGCCTGCAACGACCTGTGAATTTCCGTCTGCTCGAATACCGGTCCACGGCAAGCCAGCCGCAACGCTTGGCGTAATTTGCACATCCTTACACTCGTTGAATTTTGATTCCCGAGCAAATGCCGTAACCCAATGGCCAAAACACCCAACAAATCCTTACCGTTGCATAGCTGCCACGCATCATAGCCGGCCGCTTCAATGGCACGCATCGCCTCCAGCAAAGCTTGGTCCGGAACACCCCCGCAGTTCGAGTGCCGCTTTACCTCCTTAACCAATGCGGCCACGTCAGTCGACAAGTCCTCCCTATTGACAAATTTAGTATAACTCAAATCTCTGAATCGTAGACCCATTTGGGTTCTTTCGGAATGTAACCGCAAACAACCAATTGGGCGGGCGGCCGCCAACAGCACTTTATATAAATCCCGACCGAACCTCTCCAACTTTTCCCCACTGCAGAACTCCGCAACAATTGCGTCAAGGCCTCCCGATCGGAGTTGTACACATTCTAAATCGTGAAGTTCTGTCACTACGATGTTTCGGCCGCCCACCATCCGGCCTTCAAGATGGTCGAAATCTGCGTCCACTAGCCCCACCACACCCGCGAAGCCATCTCGATCTAGAATCGCAAGAGTGTCACACACCTTTTCCTTGTTTTCCGCAACAACTATCTTGACACCCGTCGAATCGACAACTTGTCGACAAAACAAGTTGTCATGGCGTCCTTCCACAACGATGAACGCCCCCGCATACTGCGATCGCCGAAGTCTGATCTCATTTGCAATCACAGTAGCGCGACGCGCGATCATGCTAGCTCACTTCCCTTGAGTTCTACCGTCAAATCCCATCTGTCGCCAATAATCTGTGGCGAATGCGTGGCAAGAAGAACCTGAAATTTCGAGATGTTAGCCATCACTTCAAGATCTTCCAGAAGCGCAAATTGCCATTCCACGTGAAGGGACAATTCCGGTTCGTCGAAAAGAATTAAGGAATTACTAGTCACCCGAAAAAGCAACTCATACAGGTTCACCAACTGATGCTGTTCGCCAGACGAAAGTGCCTCGAGGTCCAAAGGCGATCCATCCGAGCTAGTCACCGTCAAGCCGTCCGGGCCTACCGAAACTTTCTTGTAGAGGAGCCGGTCATTGGAGATTCGTTTTAAAGCTTCGATCCTCATGTACAGATCGTCAAAAATGCTTAACTTCTCCCTTGCGTCTCGCGCGTAGACCGCTAACACTCCTCGCCGCGATTCATCCACTTGCTCCAACGGTGGGACCACAGGTCCTTCACGCTCTTGAACCAAGAGGCCAGCGTCGACTAAAGCTGTCCTCCTGGCCTCGACCTCCGCCAGCTCCTGCCGCAGCTGTTCCATCGTCACGTCGGTCTGCGCCGGCTCTTCAACCAATCGAACAGGAAATGTGCGATCCAGCGACTGGGCACGCGACCCGTAGTCTGAAAGCGTCATCTGAACCCGTTGACCAAGCTCCTCGGAGTATCGCCGAACCGTCCTGATTCTCTGCGGCCTTTCCCTGTGCCACCGAGTCGCGACCCGACGGGCCGAATGACTCGGAGGCTGCGTCAATCGTTCCGTGTCAATCAGTCGCACCGCAATGTTGTTGCGGATTTCTGAGAGCCATTCTGGTTTGGCCAGCTCCGGGACTTGGTCGTCCCACGGCAACTCCAATCCGTATTGTTCGAGCACGCTGTCTAAGTCGAGTATGGCGTCCGTAGAAACATCCCGCCATTCTCGCGGGCCGATCTGAGCAAGATTAGGAACAACGTCTTCGATAGCGTTAATTGAGATCGCTAGTTCGTTCGGGTCGAAACTAGCCTGAGGCGTATACTGCAGCTCATTCCCTGACGATGACGTGTACGCTAGTTTCAATTCGGCGAACGAAGTTGCGTCGCCTGTCGTCCTTGACACAGTCAATGTTGACGAATCGTCAAAATAGATGGTGACCCTACGGAACGGCATTCGTCCAAGCGCTCGCACCGGTCGATTAAACAAACTGTCCAAAATACGTAATATCGTGGTTTTCCCGAATCCGTTTGGTCCAATAACTATTGTGATACGCTCGTCCGAACTAAACACCAGATCGTGATCAAATCGGTCGAACAGGCCTGATACGGTGACTCGCTGAATCAACATAAAATTCTCCATACACGCCACTGGCCAACCGGACGATATCGGCGGCCACAGAATCGAGTCGAGGACGCCGGCGTCAGGTCCGGTAGTCGGAGTTGATGCGCACGTACTCGTGGCCCAGGTCCGAGGTCCACACGGACGTATGGGCGTCGCCCATACCCAGGCTGATGCGTACAGTGAAGGACGGGCGCTGCATGACCTTGGCGGCGGCGGCTTCCCGGGTCCCCACGGCCAGGCCCTGGCGCACCACCTTGACGCTGCCCAGGGCGATGTCGATGGTTTCCTCCACCACCGGCACGCCGGCGTTGCCGATGGCCATCATGAAGCGGCCGATGTTGGGGTCCTCGCCGAAGAAGGCGGTCTTGACGAGCTTGGAGTTGGCCACGGTGAAGGCCACCTTGCGGGCCTCGGCCACGGTGCGGGCGCCGTCCACCCGGATCTCCACGAGCTTCTTGGTGCCCTCGCCGTCGGCCACGACCCTGAGCGCCAGCTCCTTCATGACCCGCGTCAGCGCCTGCTCCAGCACGTCCTCGCCCTCGCCGCCGCGGGTGATGCGGGGGTTGCCGGCGACGCCGTTGGCCATGCACAGCACGGTGTCGTTGGTGCTGGTGTCGCCGTCCACGGTGATGGCGTGGAACGTGCCGTCGGCGGCGCGGCGCAGCATGGGCCGGAGCGCGGCCGGGGCGACGGCCGCGTCGGTGAGCACGTAGCACAGCATCGTGGCCATGTTGGGGGCGATCATGCCGGCGCCCTTGGCGATGCCGGCAACGTGGACGGTGCGGCCGCCGATGCGGCACGAGGCCGCCGCGGTCTTGGGGCCGTTGTCCGTGGTCATGATGGCCTGGGCCGCATCCTGGAGAGCGTCGGGCGACAACGCCGCGGCGGCGGCCGCGATGCCCTGCCGGATCTTGTCCATGGGCAGCCGCACGCCGATGATGCCGGTGGACGAGGGGAGCACTTGCCCCGCGTCGATGCCTACGTGCCCGGCCGTCTCCGCGCACATGGCCTCGGCGTCCCGGAGCCCGCCCGGGCCGGTGCAGGCGTTGGCGTTGCCGCTGTTGACCACCACCGCCTGAAGCCGACCTCGGCGCACGTTTTGCGTCCCCGCGGTTACGCTGGGGCTCTTGATGCGGTTTCGGGTGAACAGCGCGGCCGCGGCCGCCGGGCGCTCGGACACGATCAGCGCCAGGTCCTTCCGGCCGCTCTCCTTGATGCCGCAGGCCACCCCGGCGAAGCGGAACCCCGGTACGCTCCGCGGGGGCTTCACTTGCCGCAGCATCGCTTGTACTTCTTGCCGCTGCCGCAGGGACACAGCGCGTTGCGGCCGATCTTGTCGCCGCCCCGCCGTACCGTGGACACGCGCTCCGGCCCCTCGCCGTCGCCGTGGCTCAACATCATCTGGCGGGGCGCCTGCCGCGCCTCCATCTCTTCGAGCTCCGCGGCCGTCCGCTCCTGATCCACCTCCACGGTGAAGAGCTTGTTGACCACGTCCTCCTGGATCCGGTCGGACATCTCCTGGAACAGCTCGAACCCTTCCCGCTGGTATTCGTGCAGCGGGTTCTTCTGGCCGTATCCGCGCAGGCCGATGCCCTCCTTGAGGTGGTCCATGTTGAGCAGGTGGTCCTTCCACAACACGTCGATGGTCTGGAGCATGATGATCTTCTCGAGCTGCCGCACGAGGTCCGCGCCGATCCGCTCCTCCTTGGACTCGTAGCCGTCCTTGACCAGTTCGACGACCTTCTCCTCGATCTCGTCGGCGTTGAGGGTCTCCAGCTCTTCGGGCGTAAACTCCAGCCGCAGGTTGAAGCGTCTCCGGAGGTTCTCGGCAAGCCCGGGGATGTCCCACTCCGAAGCCATGGCCTGCTTGTCCACGAAGCGGTCCACGGTGTCTTCGGCGAGCTGGGTGGCCATCTCCAGCACGTCGCTCTTGAGCTTCTCGCCCCCCAAGGCGTCCCGGCGCTGGCCGTAGACCACTTCGCGCTGCTTGTTCATGACGTCGTCGTATTCCAGCAGGTGCTTGCGGATGTCGAAGTTGTGCGCCTCGACCTTCTTCTGGGCGTTCTCGATGGCCCGGCTCACCATCCCGTGCTCGATGGGGACCCCCTCCTCCATGCCCAGACGGTTCATGATTCCCTGCATGCGGTCGGCGCCGAAGATCCGCATGAGGTCGTCTTCCAGCGACAGGAAGAACCGCGACGCCCCCGGGTCGCCCTGGCGCCCGGCGCGGCCGCGCAACTGGTTGTCGATGCGGCGGCTCTCGTGGCGCTCGGTGCCGATGATGTGGAGCCCGCCGGCCGCCACCACCTTGTCCCGCTCGGTGGTCGACGTGTCCTGGTAGCCGGCGAGGATCTCGTCGTAACGGTGGCTGTAGGCCTCCGGCGCCTTCTCCAGCTCTTCCCGCACCTCCTCCACCGCCTGCACGTACTCGAGCCGCTTGGACTCGTAGACCTCGTGGGCCTCGCGGGTCTCCTGCTCGTAGGGAATCCGTAGCGCCTCGCAATGGGCCTCGGCCTCCTCGAAGGCGGCGCGGTTGGCCTCGAAATCCTTCACCAGCGCCGCGTCCTCGCTCGTGGACAGCACCGACTGCGTGACCACGAACTCGTACTCCTCCAGCCGCTGCTCATACAGCCGGCGGCTGTCGTCGACGGCCTCCAGCAGTTGTTGCCGCTGGCCGTCCGCGCCCTGCCAGCGCTCGACGAACGCACCGAAGGCCTCGCACGCCGCGCGGAACTCGCGGCGCGCGGGCGACTTCTCCACGTCCTCGTGGGCCAGCACCGCGGTATCGAGAGTCTCCTTGACCTCGAGGTACGACTCCGGGATGGCGCGGAAGCTGTGTAGGGCGTCGATGAGCTCGGCCGAGGACACCTCTTCGTACTCCTGGCGGAGGTCGCGGAACGGCGAAAGTCCCATGAGGCGGCCCTGGATCTCGGTGAAGCTGCGCAAAGCGTCGCTGCGCTGCTGCTCGTAGGTTTCCGACGCCGCCTTGTAGCGTTGGTCGGCCTCGCGCACCTGCTGGTCGTACTTCTCCTTCAGCTCACGCAACGCGTCCTCGTAGCGCTGCGCTCCCTGGAGCGGCAGCTTGGCGGCGCGCGTGATCCACTCGTTCTCCATGTCGGAGCGCGCCAGGAACTCGGGGTTGCCTCCCAGCAGGATGTCGGTGCCGCGGCCGGCCATGTTGGTGGCGATGGTGACGGCGCCGAGCCGCCCCGCCTGGGCGATGATGGACGCCTCGGCCTCGTGGTTCACGGCGTTGAGCACGTTGTGCTTGACCTTCTTCTTCTTGAGCATCGAGGAGAGCAACTCCGACTTCTCCACCGACACGGTGCCCACCAGCACGGGCTGGCCCTTGGCGTTGGATTCCGCGATCTCCTCCACCACCGCCTCGTACTTCTCGCGCTCCGTGCGGTACACCACGTCGGCATGGTCCAGCCGCACCATGGGCCGGTGGGTGGGCACCACCACCACGTCGAGGTTGTAGATCTTCTTGAACTCGGGGGCCTCGGTGTCGGCGGTGCCGGTCATGCCCGCGAGCTTCGTGTACATGCGGAAGTAGTTCTGGATGGTGATGGTGGCAAGGGTCTGGTTCTCCTCGCGGATGTGCACGCCCTCCTTGGCTTCCACTGCCTGGTGCAGCCCGTCGGACCAGCGCCGCCCCGGCATGAGCCGGCCGGTGAACTCGTCGACGATGATGATCTCGCCGTCCTTGATGACGTAGTCGACGTCGCGCTTGAAGATGTTGTGGGCCTTCAGCGCCTGGTTCACGTGGTGAAGCGTGTCGATGTGCCGCGGGTCGTAGAGGTTGTGCACCCCCAGGAGTCGCTCCACCTTGGCCACGCCGCCCTCGGTGAGTGAGACGGTCTTTGCCTTCTCGTCGATGGTGTAGTCGCCCTGGGCCTCGATGGCCGCCCGGTCCTCCTGACGCACGTCGCCCTGGGTCACCGCGCCACGCTGGAGCTTGGGGATGATGCGGTTGAGCGAGTAGTACTTGTCGGTGGATTCCTCCGCCGGTCCCGAGATGATGAGCGGGGTGCGTGCCTCGTCGATGAGGATGTTGTCCACCTCGTCCACCACCGCGAAGTGGAGCTCACGCTGGACGTACTCCTCCAGCGCGAACTTCATGTTGTCGCGCAGGTAGTCGAAACCGAACTCGTTGTTGGTGCCGTAGGTGATGTCCGCCCGGTAGGCTTCCTGGCGCGAGACCGGCCGCAGGTTGAGGTAGCGGTAGTCCTTGGTGATGTAGGTGGGGTCGAACTGGTAGCTGTGGTCGTGCACGATGGAGGCCACGGACAGTCCCAGGGCGTGGTAGATGGGCCCCATCCACTGCACGTCGCGTCGCGCCAGGTAGTCGTTGACCGTGATCAGGTGGACGCCCTTGCCGGTCAGCGCGTTCAGGTAGAACGCCAGAGTCGCCACCAGGGTCTTGCCCTCGCCGGTCTTCATCTCGGCGATCTTGCCCTGGTGCAGCACCATGCCGCCGATGAGCTGGGCGTCGAAGTGGCGCAGGCCGATGGTGCGCCGGGAAGCCTCCCGGGTCGCCGCGAACGCCTCCGGCAAGAGGTCGTCCAGGGTCTCCCCGTCGTCCAGCCGCTGCCGGAACTCGACCGTCTTCTCCCTCAGCTCCGCGTCCGCCAGCTTCTCGAGCTCAGGCTCCAACCCGTTGATCCGTTCCACCACGGGCATGAAGCGCTTGATCTCCCGGTCGTTCTTGGTGCCGAAAACCTTCTTGACGATGTTGCCGCCGAACATTGCTTCAGGATAACGATTCAGGGGGCGAGTTGCAATTTTCCGGGCAACGTCCCGACGAACTCAGATGCGCGGTTCCGCCCCCACCAGCTCGTTTCCCAGTTCCTTGCCGCAGCTCGGGAAGTAGCCGAACACCTGGTCCCAGACCTCGCGGGTTTCCATGCAGAGGTAGATGGGGACCAGCGGGGCGGCCTCGCGGATCCACTGGCGCATCTTGCGGTACATGGCCACGCGCAGGGGCTGGAAGTAGCGCATCTTGCCGTCGGGGCACGGGACCTGTTCGCCGGACAGGATGCGCGTGGCGGGGAAGCGTTGGCGCATCACGCGCTTGAGGGACGGGGTGGTGCGGAGCACGCCCATGCTGGTCCAGGCCATGCGGCGGTGGTCCAGGCGCGCGAAGAGCCGGTGCAGCAGGTCGCGGTAGTCCTCTTCCCAGCCGGGGTATTCCACCATGGGGTCGAAATGGAAACCAAGCTTGTAGCCGGCCTGCTGGCAGCGGTAGGCGGCGTCGAGCCGTTCGTCCAGGGAGGCGGTGAGGCCCTCGTCGGCGTCGATGACGGCCTGCGGGTTCATGGACCAGGAGACCACCACGCGGTCCTTGGGGTCCAGGCCAAGGAGTCCCTCCACGTGGTCGCTCTTGGTCTTGAGCTCCAGCAGCACGTTGGGCTGCTCGGCGAAGAAGGGCACGGTGGCTTCGGCGAAGCCAATGAGGGGCTCCAGCGCGAGGCTGTCGGTGATCTCGCCGGTGCCGATGCGAAAGAAATAGTCCCGGTGCTTCGCCAGCAGGTCACGGGTCTCCGCCAGGAGGTCGTCGACGTTGCTGAAGACCTTGAGGGCGGGGTTTTCGGCGAGGTAGTCCTGCAGGTAGCAGTAGCTGCAGTCCATGGGGCAGTTGCTGGCGAAGTTGATGATGAAATAGTTGCAGCAGACTTGGCCGTCGCTGCCCGGGCAGACCTTCAGGAACTTGCCCTTGTGGCGCATCAGCAGCAGGTCGCGTTTGCCGCGGGAGATGGGGTCGGCGGCGCCGTCGCGCTCCGCCCAGTAGCGCTGGGGGTCCGGGACGGTGACGAACGGGACGTCGGGCAGGGACCTCCGCAGGTTGTCGAAGATCACCGAGCCCTCGGAGCCGCTCTCGACGATGACCCGGTCAGGCCGATACGCCTGCATCCTCTTTTCCCTCCATGAGCGCGAACACCTCCCTCGCCGTGTCGTTGTCGGCCAGGGACTCCAGCTCCTGCGCCAGCCGGGCCAGCGTTTCCAGGCCGCCGGCCTGGATCTCCACCTTGAGGCCTCCTTCGAGTCCCGGCGCCACGGTGATGCGAATGCGCGGATCGAGCTTCAGGCGGCGGAGCCGGGCACGGACCTCGTCCTCGACGCGGGTCAGGCGCGGATAGCGGAGCCGCCTCAGGGCCTCCTTGGCGTGCTTGAGCCTGTCATTGCGACCCATGCGGCCGTCCGACAGGGTCGGAGCCAACTCCTTGCCGTCGACCACGGACGCGATGGAGCAGCCGTCTCGCAGGGAAATCTCCACGCACCAGTCCAGGAAATCGTTGAAGTGGTTGCCGCCGAGCCGGAGGCTCCGCGCGAGTCCGAGGAGCGCCTGCTGATCCGGTTCATCCAGCGCCAGCCAACGTTGCATGTCCTGGGCGCGAATGCCCCGCTCCCGGCAGTAGCATGCGATCTCTTCCGATAGTGTCACGTGTTCCGTATCCCGGCAGCCTGTGCGCGTGCCCGCCGCAACCGTTCCTCGTACTCGCGCGCCATGGCTTCGTTGCCGCGCTTGCGGAATCCCCGAGCCAAAATCGTAACCTTTTTCGCCATGGCCTCCAAGGCCCATCCGGCCTTCTCAGGGTCTAGACCCGCCTCAATCAGGTTCACGATCGCCATGACGCGGAAGCGGTCGAACCCCCAGACGGAACGGGAAAGCTGGTCGGGGTGGCCGCCGCGCTTGGTCACCAATGCCTCGGGAATTAGCGGGACCTCGGTATCCTTGGTGATGCGGAGCCACAGGTCGTAGTCCTCGCACACCGGCAGCGACTCGTCGAACCCACCTACCCGCCCGAACAGCTCCCGCCGCATCATCACCGCGGAAGGGCTGACCAGACAGAGATCAAGGCTGCCGCGGAAGATGTCGCCCGAGGGCTTACAGTGCTTGCGACGGGGATTCACGCGCACGCCTTTGCGGATCCAAATCTCGTTGGTCTGGCAGATCTCGACCTGCGGGTTCCGCTCCATGAAGTCCAGTTGCCGCTCGAGCTTGCGCGGGTGCCATAGGTCGTCGGAGTCCAGGAAGGCAAGATACCTGCTCGAAGCTTGGCCGGCCCCGAAGTTTCGGGCGGCCGCCACGCCGCGGCGGCTCTGGGTCAGCACGTTGAGCTTCGTGCCGTAGTCCTGCAGCCGACGCAGGGTCCCGTCCGTGGAACCGTCATCGATGACGATCAACTCGTACTCGCGGGCGGTCTGGGCAAGCACCGAGTCGACGGCCTCGCCCACCATGGGCCAACGATTGTAGGTAGGGACGATAGCGCTGACGAGCGACCCGGAATCGGTGACTGTGCTATTGACGTCGCTCACGCAACATGTCCTTGAGCAACGAAAGCCAATACGACTTCTACATCCTCAATCGTCCGAGATCGTGTCTAACCGGAAAGCTGCATTAGGCAGGCTCTCACAGGGTGTGTCCCGATCCGATGCTGCAGATCCCTCTTGGTCCTTCGTATATTCGACCATCTACGGACCGGCAACAGTGGGTGGAGGCCACGACATCAGTCGTGCAGCGGCAATCACGTTCTTCGTGTCCGCGTTCCACGTTGCTGAAGGCTTCGAAGTTCCGAGCCGTAGAATGATCTTGTCAGTCCAGCCTCCGCATCGGATTTGAAGACTATGCATCCGCGTAGGACTCATGAGGGGAGCGTGTGAGTCACTCGCGTAGTCAGAGGCGGCACTGACCAGAGCGTAAGCGTTTTCGCCAAGCTCCTTTTCGTATTTCCGACCAAGATCCCGAAAGTGGGCTCCCAGCTTGGACCAACCGTTCCGTTGCGCGACTTGTCGCGGATAACTGTCAGGCACTCTCACATCGAGCACTTCCAGCATCCCGGCCACAAATTGGTCGGTCGGCACCGTTACGTTTCTCAGCCTTGCAAGCCGCTCCCCATATCTCTTGCCGTCGAAGCGCTGGTGTCTGAACGCGTCGTCGAGACGACTTTCAAGATCCACACCCACTGAATGTGTGACAGTCAACTTGAAGGACCGCTCACCAAAAATCACGCCGTTGGTGCAAATCCAGCGACAAAGCCCGACGGCGAATCCAAGCGCTCGGCTCCGGTTGTAGCTGTTGCTCACGCGCAGAAACGGGAGCCAACGATCTCCGTCTATAGGACTGAACGCAAGATTCTCCGCGGTCAAATCGATGTGTGCCCACGACCGCGTGCTCGGCATGGCTACGTTGAAGATCCGGAGTTGCGAAGCGGCATCGTCACCGAACACAAGCGCAAACGCCCGACCGCCGAGTTCGCATGCCTTCGCGTTTGACACCAGTCGATAGTCCTCGGTCACGATCGAGAATATCTCTTTCCGATCGTCTGAAACGACCGCCCAATGCCGCCTGAACTTATGGCCTGTCTCCACCGCTCGGACCCGTACCTTCGAAACCGGGAAGAAAGGCTGATCAAGTGGAAACCCTACGGTCATAAGATCGGAGCCGACAGCCGCGTTCTCATACAGATACTCCGGCGCAAGGTCTGCTCCGTTAGGCCAAACAATCGTCTCAAGTTCCGAATCCAACCTGAAACGTTGAAATACCCTGATGTCCTTCAGCGGTTCGAAAACTTCACCCCAAAGTTCATGCTCCAAATCGATTACGCCTTCCTTGCCATCGTCAAACATGACACGGATCTTGTAGTCGCGAAGGTATTCTGCATTCCTCAGTTTCGCGGTCATGGATCTATTCCAGAGGAGCTATCTTCTTAGGGAGCTTGCGGTCACGGGTGCGCATTCAGTCAACAAGGAGTTCGTCACGATGTAGTTCCAGCCATTCAAAAACTAAATTCCTGGCCCGCCGAGGGAAGTCGCCCGAGAGAATACGAGCATCTTCAATCGCCACACGCATTCGCCTGTCGCCATAACGCGCATGGACGTGAGGCGGCTCGTGATCTGCGAAATACATTGTAATCACGATACCGAAAAAGCGACTGATCTCTGGCATTCACTGCAACTCCGCTCACTGCAGAAAGGAGAACAAACCAAGAGCCGTGCAAAAGATGCATAGTGTACCAGCCCTCAATAACGACTCCGAACTCTCCGCCCGTTCCCGCAAGATCGCTCATAATCCGCTCGAAGGGCGTTCATAAAGTTACCACACCGCTTTGCGACCGGTCAACGTGTCGACGTCGGGGGACAGTCATCCCAGGTAGCGGGTCAGGAACAGCGACAGTTCCGGAATATAGGTCACGATGAGCAGGGCCACGATGTTGATGACGATGAACGGCACCAGTCCCGGGTAGATGCTCGTCAGCGGCGCCTTGAACAGCGCCTGGGTGACGAAGATGTTGAGGCCGAAGGGGGGCGTGAACATGCCGACGGCGAGGTTCACGGTCATGATGATGCCGAAGTGCACCAGGTCCACGCCGATGGCGACGGCGATGGGCGCCAGCAGCGGCGTGAGGACCAGGATCGCGGAGGCGGGATCGAGCAGGCAGCCAACGAACAGCAGGAAGACGTTGATGGCCAGCAGCGCCATCCACGGCGGGAGGTCCAGGTCCCGGATCGTCCCGACCATGCTTTGCGGCGCGCCGCTGATGGTCAGGAGCTGCGAGAAGACCCCGGCCGCGGCCACGATGATCAGCACCTGGGCCGTCAGGTACATGGAGTTGACCGACACTTCCCAGATGCCCTTCCAGCCGATGTCGCCGTAGATGAAGCGCGTCACCACGATGGCGTAGACGCAGGCGATGCCGGCCGCCTCGGTGGGCGAGAAGACGCCCGCGTAGATGCCCCCGAGGATGATGACGGGCATGCCCAGGGCCCACACGCCCTCCTTGCTGGCCGACAGGAACTCCCGGAACGAGAACCCGGACGCTTCGCGGATGCCGTGCCTCACCGCGAATGCGTAGATGTAGGCGGCCATCAGCAGCGCCATGATCAGGCCCGGAACAATGCCGGCGATGAACAACAGCACCACCGACTCCTGCGCGGACACGCCGTAGAGGATCATGCCGATGGACGGCGGGATCACGATGGCGATGGAGCCCGACGAGGTCAGCAGGCCGGTGGAGAACTTCTCGTCGTAGCCGGCGTCCCGGAGCGGCCGGTAGAGCAGCCGCCCGACCGCCGCCACCGTGGCCGGACTGGAACCGGAAATGGCGCCGAAGACCGTGCAGGTCCCCACCGCGGTCAGCGCCAGGCTGCCGCGGACGCCGCCGATGGCGGCGAGCACCCAGGCGACGATGCGCCTGGAGATGCCGCCCCGGCCCATGAGGTCTCCGGCGAAGATGAAAAACGGCACCGCCATGAGAGCGAACTTGTCGACGCTGCCGAACATGTTGATATGCACCGCCATGGGCGGGACCGGAGCGAACAGCAGCAGCACGATGGCGGCAGTGGCCAGCAGGATGACGAAGATCGGGAATCCCAGCAAGAGCAGGATCACCGGCACGACGGCCATCACCCATTCCACGAGAGCATCTCCCCCACGAGTCTCCTGTCGGACCCATTCACACGATCGTCTGCCGGCCGCCTTGCCGGCCGCTGCGTTGCTCTTGCTCGCGTGGTGCCCGCCCCGAGGGGCGACCGCCGGTCGCCCCTACAGGTCATCCGATTCCCGGCCGCCGTATTTCTGCACGATCTCCCCGCCGAACTCGCCCTTCACGTAGGAACGGAAACGGAGGACCACCGCCAGGAACATGAGCACAAAGCCGAGCAACAGCGCGAAGTGCGGTATCACCAGGGGAATCTCCGCGACCACGCTGCGCTGGCCGAAGTTCCACAGGAGCTTCAGCACGGTCCATGTCTGGGGCACGACGAAGACGCAGACGGCGAGAAACGACGCCGCGGCGATGCCGTTGATGATCTCCTTCCAGGGCGAGGGCAGCATGATGGAGAAAAAGTCCATCTTGAGGTGCTGCCCCTCGAAGGAGACCAGCACGGCGCCGATGAAGACCGTCCAGACCATGATGTAGACCATGGCCTCGTCGGCCCAGATGATGGGTTGGAGAAAGACGTACCGCCCGATGACGTTGGCGAAGTTGACGGCGATGCCGGCAAGGATCAGAACGCCGACGATCACCCTGGGCAACGTCACGATGACGAAGCGGAGCGGCGCGGGAAGCTCATGGTTGGACATAACCGCTCCGCGCGGAGAATCCATCGCGCCGAAAGCGCGCCCCGACCGCTAACGGCGGCCGGGGAAGAAACTCGTCATGAACGCTCAACCGCCCCGCGTGCGCCCGGCCGCCTCCTTCATGACACGGTAGGTCTCGAGCACCGCCGGGCGGTCCTTCAGCACGTCGTCACCCACAGTGGAAAGGCGCTTCCGCAGCTCCGCCTGGTCCTCGGGCGACAGCTCCGCCAGCTCGCCGCCAGCCTTGGTCCAGATGCTGTACATGCGCTCGACGAACTTGAGGGTCCACGCCTGGTTGAGCGGATCGGTGGCCAGCGCCTGGTCCAGGATCGCCTTCTGGAGGTCGGCGGCCAGCTTGTCGAACCACACCTTGCTCACGAAGCGGCCGCTGCAGATCAGCCCCTCCCCGGGCTTCAGCACGTACTTGGCGATGCGCTGGTACTTGAAGGGCACGAAGATGGTGATGCCCGCCTTGTTGCCGTCGATGGTCTTCTGCTGGATCGCCGGCACCACCTCGGAAAGCGGCATGGGCACGCCCGCGCCGCCGAGCCGGCGCAGGGTTTCGATCTCCAGCTTGCTGCCGAAAACCCGGAGCTTGCGGCCCTTGAAATCCGAGAGCTTGCGGATCGGCGTCGAGGTGGCATAGTCCGTGGGCGCGTCGCAGGTCATGCTGACGAGCTTGAGGCCCTTGGCGTCGCCGATGGACCAGTAAGCCTTCTTGAACGCGGGATCGTGAACGGTGCGGAAACCGTGCATGAGATCGTCGAAGATGCCGGGAGCCGACAGCACCCCGAAGCGCGGGTCCACGCCGGACAGGAAAGCCGGCGGCGTCATCACCATCTCGATGGTGCCGAGCTGCACGCCCTGCACCATGGCCGGAATCGCCCCGAGCTGACTGAGCGGATAGACCTCGACCTTGATGCGGTCGCCGATCCGCTCGGCGAGGCCGGCCTTGAAGGTATCGGCCCAGTTGTCGTACGCCCCCTTGGTGGTGGCGTGCCCGATCTTCATGGTGACGGGTTGCGCGGCCGCGGCAGCGGCCAACAGCAGGCTGGCCGCGAAGATCACGGCCACGGAAGAGAGAATCAGACGCGGTTTGGACATCATCGACCTCCCTGTGAACGGTCCTCCAGAATGGGGGTGCGATTACACCACAAATCCCGGCCTGCGGCAAGATCGGAAAACCCGCACATCGTGCCATGCGAAGCCGGGCGGGTTTGAAACCCGCCCCTACACGAACCCCTCCATCTTCTTGAAGAACTGGTCCACCATCATCTTGCCGACGCCGCCCAGCATGCGCTGGCCCACGCCGGCGATGAGGCCGCCGATCTTGGCGTCGGTGCTGTAACGCAGCGTGGTGCCCGAGTCGCCGTTCTCCTCCAGGTCGATTACGAGATCGCCCTGCATGAAGCCCGGCCCGCCGGAGCCCTGGCCGCTGAGCACGTAGTGGCTGGGGGCCTGCTTCTCCTTGATGGCCACCTTGGCCTTGTAGCTCCCCTTGACCGCGGCGATGCCGACCTTGACCGTGGCCTCGTACTGGTCCGGGCCGATCTCTTCCATGCTCTCGCAACCGGGCATGCACTGGGCCATGATCTTGGGATCCTGCAGGATCTCCCAGATGCGCTCGCGCGGGGCGTTGAACTGATAGCTGCCTTCGATCTTCATGAACTCCTCCTGTGGAAACGCTACTTGAGGACCTTCCTGAAGACGTCGGCGTTGTCCTGGATCAGCTTGAACATGGTCTCCATCACGGGCAGCCAGTCGTCGCCGTAGACGCCCGAGGTCTTGGCTCTCATGCTCTTGAACGCCGCCTGGGTCTCGGGGTCCTCGATGGACTCGCGGAAAGCCTTGATGAGGACCGCCATGCGATCCTTGGGCATCTTCGGAGGCGCCGCCACCACGCGGTTGGCCGCGAGGACGCTCAACTGCGGAAACCCGAGCTCGCCCACGGTGGGGACGTCCGGGTGCCTGGGGTCGCGCTTGTCGAGGTAGACCCAGGTCGGGACCATGGAGCCGTCCTTGATGAACGCCATCTGGCCCGGAGAATCCAGCCCCAGGGCGCGGGCGTGCCCCTCGCCGCGCACGATGGCCATGTTCGACGCGGGCGCGCCGGCGTAGCCCATGATGAACTTGGGCTTGAACCCCATGGTCGCGGCCGTGAGCGCGGAATTGACCCAGCCGGTGGTGCCGTAACCCGATTCGGTGATGAGCACTTCCTTCCTCTTCCGGAAGTCCTCGAGCGTACGGAGCCCGTACTGCTTTCCCGCGGCATAGATGTACGGCGCCGCCGAGATGCGGCCGATCCAACTGAACTCCCTGAGCTTGTACTGCGTCTCCTTGAAGAGCTGGCTCACGATGGCGCCGGGCAGGTTGACGATGCCGATGGTGTAGCCGTCGGGCTTGGCCACCGTGAGCAGGTTCCACGAGATCACCCCGCCGGCGCCGGGGACGTTGCGGATGATGATGTTGACGCCCAGCTTCTTCCGCATGACCCGGGCCACCGCCCGGCTGTGCAGGTCGAACCCGCCGCCCGGAGCGGCATTGATCAGCCACGTTATGGTCTTGCTGGGATACTTGTCTTCCTTGGCCGCCAGGGAACCGTGGGCTGCCGCCAGAACGAAGAAGAGTGCCGCGAGCACGGCCAGAGAGTACCGGCGTATCATGGAAACCTCCTGAAAATGTGTTGAAATTTAACTACTTTCCCCGTCACTGAAGGGCGCCAAGCTAACATACGGCTTCGTGACGTGTCAACGCCGGGCAACGTCCGGAGCTAAGGATTGGCCCGGCAACGCCGATCGCCACCGAACCTTCTACAGCTTGTAGAACCGGGCCGCATTGTTGCCCAGGATGTCGTCCTTCTCCTCCTGGGTGAGGTCCGTCAACTCGCGGGTCTCGTGGACGCGCTCCCATTCGGTGTCGCCGTGGGGGTAGTCGCTGGCGTACATGAACGTCCGGGGGCCAAGGTGGTCGATGAGGTAGCGCAGGTCCTCGTGCTCGCTGTAGCCGGACAGGAACCGGCCCGACCGGATGTACTCGTGGGGGTTCTTCACGCCCTCCGGCAAGAGGTAGGGCTCGTCGCCCCAGCCCGGTTCCCGGTGATGGCCGCCGGACACCCGCGGGGCGTCCTGCACGTGGCGGTTGACCCAGTTGGCCCAGTAGTGGAGCCACTGACCGTCGATCTCCAGGAACGCGAAGCGCAGGTTGGGCAGATCTTCCATCAGCCCCATGCGGGTGACGGACATCAGCGCCACCATCATGGAAAACGGCATGGCGGTGATGTGCGTCGAGAAGAAGTCCTTGAAGCAGTCCGCCCAGGGGGTATCGTGCATGCCGGTGACGGCATGGAAACCGATGGGGCAGTCGAGGTCGTTGGCGGCCTTGAAGAAGGGCTCGAACTCCCTGGAGTGCAGCGGCCGGGTGCCCACGATGCCCGGAATGGTCGCCGCCACGAGGCCCAGTTCCCGCGTCGCCCGGCGCATCTCCTCCACCGCCGAACTCGGGTCCTGCAGCGGCACCAGCGCGATGCCCTTGAGGCGGTCGGGAGCCCGGTTGCAGCGGTCGGCGACGTAGTTGTTGTGGGCGCGGCAGATGGCCGTGGCCAGGTCCTTGTCCTCCACGTCCGAGACGAACACCATGGCGGTGGGATAGATCACCTGGATGTCCACGCCCAGGAGTTCCAGGTCCTTGAGCCGGCCCTCCGTGTCGTCCAGCGTGTTGTCCTTCATGTGCATCTGCTTGTGGCGCGGACTCATGTACTCGAAGCCGCCCGCGCTCACGCCCCTGGAGAACGGGATCCGCGGCACCACCCGGCCCTCCACGACCCACCGACCCCCTTCCAGGGGATGATCGCGGATCGCCAGGACCCGCGGCCGCTTGGAGAAGTACTCCTTCTCGATGAACTCGTCGAAGAGGTAGTGGGGCTCGTGGTAGTGTCCGTCGGAATCGATGACCGGAGGCATTGCCATCTCCTTTCCCGTGTGTCACCTTGGTCGCTCGCGCCCGAGTAGCCTATGGCACAGCCGGATACGTGTCAACTCGCCTTAAAACCTGGCGTTTTCCCTCGGCCAGACACCCGCGCCCGGACCCTTGGAGACAGCTTTGCCGCCCTCCGCTGACAGCGCCTCCGGCCCCTCGACGGAGGACGCGACGCGCCCGGTCACGACCGCCCGGTGGCTGGCGTACCGGGTAGGCGAGGGGCTCTGGCGCCTGCTTCTCCGGGTACTGGGGGTGATGCCGCCGGACCGGTTCAAGCGGATCTTCACGCCGGTCGTTGGGTTCGTGGTTTTATGCGCCATGCCGCGGCGGCGCATCGTCGCCGTGATGGACGCCGCCTTCGGCGATTCCTACACGATCGCCGCCAAGCGCGACCTCGCCAGAGGCGTGCAGCGGAGCATCGCCGACAACGTCCTCGATTGTCTGGTGCAGATGGGTTGCCCCGAACGGCTGCGGGAGGTTCTTGACATCCGCGGCCTCGAGCACCTGGAGGCGGCCCTCTCCAAAGGCCACGGCGTCATCGCGCTGGGCTTTCACCTGGGCAACTTCGTGCTCCTCCCGGCCGCCATGGGAGTAGCCGGACACCCCGTCCACGGCCTGATACGTTTCGTGGACGACGAGAGACTCGCGAACCTGGTGCGCCACCACAGCCGGTCGTTCCACGTCGAGCTCATCCCTTCCCTTCCCCGCCGCCAGGCCGTGGGGAGGATCCTGGCCGTGCTCCGGGACAACCGCATCGTCGTCATGCTGGCCGACAACCTCAAGCGCGGGGAACTGGAGACCACCCTCTTCGGGCAGCCCGTCCGGACCGCCCGGGGATTCGTGAGCCTGGCGCTCCGCACGCGCGCGGCCGTGGTGCCGATCTATCTCGTGCGCGGCCGTGAAGGCCGGCTGCAACTGGTCATCGAGCCCGAAATGGAGATGGTCCGGACCGCGGAATTGAGTGCGGACCTGGCCGCCAACACGGGCCGCATCATGAGATTGCTGGAGGCACTCGTGCGCCGCTATCCGGATCAGTGGTACTGGCTCACGGTCAGGCTGGGGCGGCGGTCCGGACCGCCGGGCTCACGGAACGTTGCCTGATCCCGGCGCGCAATGGTAGAGTCTCCTTAGAGCCTGCCCATTAATTCGGGGCGCAGACAAAGGAGCTACTCATGCAAGGCGGATCCGAGGGCCCTTGGGGGCGACGGCAGCAGAGCGGGCCGGATTGGGAGGACCTGCTCTCGCGGTTGCCCGAGTTGCCCGGCTTCCTGAAGTCGGGCGTGCCCTTCCTCATCGCCGGGGCCATCGCCGTCATCTGGCTGGCCAGCGGCGTTTACACCATTCAGCCCGGCGAGGAAGGGGTGGTGACGCGGTTCGGCAAGGTAGCGCGAATCTCCACCGCCGGTCTGAACTACCATATACCCTGGCCCATCGAGGAACTGCGCAAGGTCAACGTCGCGGAAATCCGCCGCCTGGAGGTGGGATTCCGCAGCAACCCGCTACGCCCGAACCTGGTGCGCCTGATACCGGCCGAGTCGTTGATGCTGACCGGCGACGAGAACATTGTCAGCGCACAACTCACCGTGCAGTACCGGGTCAAGAACCCGGAGCAGTTCCTGTTCAAGCTCCGGGACCCGGTGGCCACGCTTCAGGCGGCCACGGAAGTGGCGCTGCGCAGCCGGGTCGGCAACACCACCATCGAGGAGGTGCTGACCGTGGGCCGGGACCGGGTGCAGACCGAGACCCAGGAGTTCCTGCAGCAGCTCATGGACACCTACCAGTCGGGCATTCAGATCACCGAGGTGAAGCTCCAGACAGTGGAGGCTCCCAGCCAGGTCAAGGACGCCTTCGACGAGGTGGTGCGGGCGCGTGAGGATCGCGAGAAGCTCATCAACCAGGCACGGGGCTACCGCGAAGACCTTATCCCCAAGGCCCGAGGCGAGGCCCAGGAGATCGTCCAGGGGGCCGAGGCCTACAAGGAGGAGCGGACGTTGAGGGCCAAGGGTGACGGCTCGCGTTTCAATGCGGTGCTGACCGAGTACCGCAAGGCGCCGCGGGTCACACGGGAGCGTATGCACCTCGAGGCTATCGAGCGCGTGCTTCCCAAGGTCGACAAGATCATCGTGGACTCCCAGGGGGCCAAGAACGTGGTGCCGCTGCTGCCGCTCAAGGGCATGGCGGGATTTCCCGGAGCAGGAGGCAAGTAATGAACCGGTCCTACATCGTCGGGATCGTCGTCGGCGCCATCGTGGTGGTGCTGCTGTTCCCGCCCGTCCGGCCGTTCTTCGTGGTGGGCGAGTGGCAGCAGTCCATCGTCACCCAGTTCGGAAAGTTCAAGCGCGCCGTGCGTGAGCCGGGACTTCACTGGAAGACGCCGCTGGTGGAAGACGTCACCATGTACGAACGGCGCATCCTCGCCAGCGATGCGCAGCCCAGGGACTACCTGACCCTGGACAAGAAACGCGTGGTGGTGGACCACGTGACGCGGTGGCAGATCAGCGATCCTTTCCAGTTCTTCAAGACCGCGCTGACCGAGCAGCGCGGACGGCTGCTGCTGGACGATATCGTGTTCTCCGAACTGAGGCAGGAGCTGGCGTCGCGAAACTTCGCCGATATCATCGCGGGCCAGCGTGAAGCCGCCATGGAGGCGGTGGCCAAACGGTCCGCCGAGAAGGCCAAGAGCGAGTACGGCGTCACCGTGGTGGATGTCCGGGTGAAGCGCGCGGACCTCCCCTCCGAGGTTCAGACGAGCGTCTTCGAGCGCATGCGCGCGGAACGCGAGCGCATCGCCAAGCGCTACCGCTCCGAGGGCGAGGAGGAGTCCAAGAAGATCCGCGCCCGGACCGACAAGGAAAAGACGATTCTGCTGGCGGAAGCCTACCGCCAGAGCCAGAAGCTGCGCGGCGAGGGTGACGGCGAAGCCACGGCCATCTACGCCGCTTCCTACGGGCAGGACCCGGAGTTCTACAGCTTCACCCGGAGCCTGGAGGCCTACGAGAAGTTCCTGCCGGAAAAGAGCACCGCCATCCTGTCGGAGGAATCGCGGCTGTTCCGGCACCTGGGCAGCGCCCAGCTCGGCGATCTCCCGGAGCCGCCGGCCGCGGCTGCGCCCGCTCCCACCCCGGACACCGGGATAAAGGCCAAGGAAGCCCAAACCACGGAAACCAAAGGCATGGAGGCCAAGGCCATGGAAGCCGGGGCCACGGAAACCAAGGGCATGTAAGCCCGGCCTTGAACTCGGAGGACGAGTCGAATGAAGATCGAGAGCCTGGGCAACTTTGAGCGCGTGGACCGCAACGCCGAGGTGATGGACACGCCCTACGACCGCTGGGTGGAATCCCAGGGGGTGGACGTGGTCCGGGGCTACTTCGTCCAGGACCTCAAGGACGTGCCCATGAAGTGGTGGGACCGCAAGGGCGGCCACGGCGTCTACATCAACCTGGAAGGGGCCGGGTACCTCGATGACGCCTTCGTGGTGTCGATTCCCCCGGGCAAGAGCCTCAACCCGGAGAAGCACATCTACGACGAGCTCGTATACGTGCTGTCCGGCCGGGGGGCCACCACCCTGTGGCAAGGCGACGGCAAGGGGCAGAGCTTCGAGTGGCAGGAGGGAAGCCTGTTCGCCATCCCGGTGAACGCCACCTACCAGCACTTCAACGGCTCGGGCGACCGGGAGGCCAAGCTCCTCGGGGTCACCAACGCGCCGCTGGTGCACAACATCTTCCACAACGCGGATTTCGTGATGGGCAACTCCTACGTCTTCAGCGACCGCTTCGGCGAAGACCAGGACTTCCGCGGCCACGCCCGCCTCTACAACGACCGCGTGCTGGAGACCAACTTCATCCCCGACGTCGCCAACATCGAGCCCATCGCCTGGGAGGCCCGCGGCAAGGGCAGCCGCACGGTGTTCTTCGAGCTGGTGAACAGCCACATGGGCGCACACGTCTCGGAGTTCCCGGTGGGGCGCTACAAGAAGGCGCACCGCCACGGCCCGGGCGCACACGTCATGATCCTTTCAGGGGAAGGCTATTCGCTCATGTGGCCCGAGGGCGAGGAGAAGCAGCAGTTCATCTGGAAGCCCGGCTCCCTGGTGGTGCCGCCCGAGGGCTGGTTCCACCAGCACTTCAACTCCGGCCCCCAGCCGGCCCGCTATCTCGCATTGAAGATGCTGAGCCGCATGTTCAAGCTGGTCCCCGGCCCGATCCAGTCCGACGTCCCCCTCAACCAGGGCGGCTGGCAGATCGAGCACGAGGACGAGGACGACGACGTCATCCAACTCTTCGTCGACGCCTGCGGCGCCTCCGGCGCCACCGTGGACATGCCCCACATCCTGGAGCGGCAAGGGGCGGCGTAGGCCGCTTCTTCCTGAAAGAGCCCCTGATCAACCCCCCTTCCGGACGGAGAGGGCCAATTGCGAAGACCCTCACCCCGACCCTCTCCCAGAGGGAGAGGGGGTCGGAGGGCTGGGAGAGGGTGGCCGGAGGCCGGGTGAGGGCCTCGGCGCTACCGCGGCCGCAGCCGTTCGATAGTAGCGATGTAGTCCTTGATACCCGCTTCGAGGTCGTAGGCCGGGGTGAAGCCCAGGTGCTCCTTGGCCTTGCCGATGTCGAAGATGCAGTAGCTCTTCTTCTCGGTCATGCGGAACTCCAGCCCCGAGCTGATTTCGATCTTGCTGTCCGGATAGAGTCCGCCGAGGATGCGCTTGAAGTCGTGGAGCGTGACGCCCACGCCGGTGCCGATGTTGAACGTGCGCTCGGCGGGGTCCTTGACCTGCAGGCCCAGGATGATGGAGCGGGCCACGTCGCCCACGTAGAGGGCCTCGTTGGACTGGTCCCCGCCCTCCGCCGCGAAACCCTCGCCCGACATCACCTTCTCGATCATCTGGCCGTAGAGCGACAGCGCGCCGTGGCGCACCTCCTTGCCCGGACCGTAGATTGAGCCGAAGCGCAGCACCACCGAGCTCACGCCGTACTTCTTCTGGTAGTAGGTGCACAGGGTCTCGCAGCACACCTTGATGGTGCCGTAGAGGTCCGCCGGGTTCTGGGGGTGCTCCTCGTTCACCGGCGCGTACTCGGGGTAGGCATGCTTCCCGAAGATCTCGCCGTACACCGCCTTGGAGCTGGTGAACACCACCCGCTCCAGGCCCCGGTGCCGTGCGATCTCCAACACGTTGAGGGTTCCGTCCACGCCGACCTTGATGCCCAGGGCCGGGTCCGTCTCCGCCGGAATGGGCATCAGCGCCGCCAGATGGGCCACGTGGGTGATGCCGTTGTCGACGATGATCTTGTCCAGGCCCTCGGGGTCCAGGATGTCCCCGACCACCAGGTCCACGTCCTTCTCGATGTCCGAGATCAGCGAGGTGTCCATCCGGTTGTCCATCAGCACCGGGCGCACGCCGTCCCGGACCAGATGCCTCGCGGTGACCGCACCGTTCACTCCCATTCCGCCCGTGATCAGAATCTTCATCTTTGCCTCCGTGCTTCTTGCCAAACTTTGGCAGTGTTCATGTGGCCCTCACCCCGACCCTCTCCCAAAGGGAGAGGGGGGTTTGAACCGCGCGTCTCAGGGAAGGCGCGTGAGATCGAGATTGCCCTCCGGGTCGACGCGTAGCGCCCAGCCCGGCTCCACCACCGTGGTGGAGGTCTTCTCCTCGACGATGACGGGGCCATCCAGCGCCGCGCCCGGAGCCAGATCGTCCCGGCGAAACACCGGCACGTCGTGCACGCCGTCGAGCATGACGGCGCGGCGGCGCTCCGCCGCCGCGGGCTCCCCCGCACCCGTGTCCTCGCCCCCCGACGGCTCCGGCTTCCCCAGCGAGGCGTAAGCGGAAGCCCGCAGGTTCACCACCTCGACCACCTCGTCGTCGGCACGGTGGCCGTAGCGCTGCTCGTGGGCCTGGCCGAACCGCTCGCAGATTTCCTCGACGTTGAGCTTCGCGGGATCCTTGGCGATGGGCACCGTCAACTCGTAGGCCTGCTCACGGTAACGCATGTCCAGCAGCCAATCAACACGGATCTGCTCGGGGGACGGTCCCTGTGAGGTGAGATCGCGCCGGACCCCGTCATCGAGGTCGCGAAGGGCCGCCACCGCATCGTCGAGGCTGTCCGGGTCGAGGGCCACCACCCGCGTGGTGACCGCGTCCGTGCGCAGGTCCGACAGCAGCATGCCGAAGGCGCTGAAGTTGCCCGGGTCCGCGGGAACCAGTATCCGGCCGATGCCCAGGGAGGAGGCCACCGCCGTGGCCAGCGTCGGTCCCATGCCGCCGAAGGGCGCGAGCACGAAGTCCGCGGGATTGAAGCCCCGCTCGATGGTGATGGTGCGCATGGAGGAAACGATGTTGGCCACCAGCACCCGCAGGATCCCCAGCGCCGCATCGTCCTCGGACATCCCCAGGGGCTCGGCCACCTCCCGGCGAACGGCGTCCGCCGACAACGCCGCATCGATGGGCATCTCGCCCTGGAGCAATACCCGGGGATTGAGGTGGCGCAACTGCACCAGCGCGTCCGTCAACGTCGGCCGGTTGCCGCCGCGCATGTAGCAGGCCGGCCCCGGCACCGCCCCGGCGCTCTGCGGCCCCACCTGGAGCACCTTGCCGTAGCGCACCTGGGCAAGGCTCCCGCCCCCTGCCCCCAGACTCTCCACCTCCACCGAATCGACCCGCACGGGATGACGCCCGATGTGCCACTCGGTGCGGAACAGCGGCCGTCCCGGAATCAGCGACATGTCGCTGCTGGTGCCGCCGATGTCCAGCGAGATGAGGTTGGAGACCCCGGTGCGCTCTCCCAGTTCATGGGCCGCCACCACCCCCGCCACCGGACCGGACATGAGCGTCTGCACCGGGAACCGGGCCATGGCCCGAGGCGCGCCGATGCCGCCGTTGGACTTCATCAGGAAGGGATGCGCGCGCGGGAAACGCCGCCGCACGGTCTCCTCCATGCCGGAGAAGTACTGCTCCATGCGCGGACCGAGATAGGCGTTCAGCACGGTGGTGGCGGTGCGCTCGTATTCGCGCCACACCGGGTTCACCTCCGACGACAGCGAGAGAAAAAGGTCGGGATAACGCGAGCGGATGTGCTCCGCCGCCAACCGCTCGTGGGCCGGATTCACGTAGGAGAACAGGAACGCGACGGCCAGGGCGTCGATGCCCTGCTCCATGAGCCCCGCCATGGCCTCGTCGATGGAATCCAGGTCCAGGGGCGCCAACACCTCTCCGGACTTGTCGAGACGTTCGGAAACCTCGGCGACCCGGCGCCGCGGCACGAACCGTTTGCCCCCGGGATAGAAGATGTTGAAGACCTCGTGGCCCTTCCACTGGCGGGCGATCTCGTAGACGTCGCGGAAACCGCGGGTGGTGAGGAGACCGGTGCGGCTGCCCTTTTCCTCGAGCACGGTGTTGAGCGCGTGGGTGGAGCCGTGGAGCAGGTAGGACAAGGCGTCGGCGCCCCACTTGGCGCGCAGATCCGCCAGCACTCCATCGAGCACCTCCAGCGGCGCCGCGGGATTGGAGGGCACCTTGCGTACCTCCCTGATCTCCCCCGTCCCCTCCTCCAGGACCGTGACGTCCGTGAAGGTGCCGCCGACGTCGATGCCGATGCGCAATCCCGTTCCGGATTCTTCCATTTTCTTCGCCTTCACTAGTGTCCTGTCCGGTTAATTCGCATGGTAATCTGCTTGTCTTTTTCGCCGTCGGCCGCGTTGCTCTTCCTCGCGTGGTACCCGCCCACGTAGGGGCGACCGCCGGTCGCCCCTACAGGTCATCGCGCCTTGCCGACAACGAAAAATCCGGTGCATCTTACCATGCGAATTAACCGGACAGGACACTCGGACCTTTCGGAAATCAGCCTCCACTGGTCTTGACCTCCGGTTCCACGAATCACGCCGGTTCCTCGCCGGCGTCGGATGCCTCCCGCGCCTTTCCGGCGCCCGGCTCGGCCTCGAGACGCCCGGCGAGCAAGTAGCGATAGAGGTTCAGGGCAACGCCCTGCTCGTGCTCCTCCAGCCAGCCCCAGGTGGCCTGACTCACCACCATGGTCCGGCACGGCTCGTCGGCGAGCACCACGGGCGCCGCCTGGTCCGGCCATATCGCGTCGCCAGGGCTGAACTGTTGGAGACGCGCCCCGCTGTCATCGTAGGCGGACGCCCGGCCGGAAAGCAGCAGTTGCAGACCGTCTTGCGGCGCGTCCGGCCCCGCGAGCGACTCCCGCGCGCCGTACTCGCGGGGCGTGAGCCAGCGTCCGAGCTCTTCCACCAGGTCTTCGAACTGGATCTGCCGCTCCAGGTAACGCTCGACGTCGGCGGCGGTTCGCTCCAGCAATGCGGCGCGCCGCGCGTCCGGCATGGTCTCGTCCGCCCTCCACGCCTCGATGACGATCTCCTCGCAATGTTCGAGACCGCGCTCGACATCCGGCTCGAACAGCAACTCGGCAAACACGGCGGGCGGCAGATTGCGCTCCAGGCCGAAGCTCAATGTCTCGGACACACCGCTCAGAACCAGCCGCACCCCGGCCGTGTTCGCCGCCTGCAGGAACCTGCCGAGCGTGTTCACCGCCGAGAAGTCGAAGCCGGAGACGGCGGTGAAGTCCAGCACCAGGCAGCAAGGAGGCGAGGGGCCGCTCAGGGATTCCTTGAGACGGTCGGTCAGGGGGATGGCGCTGCCGAAGAAGATGTAGCCGCGCAGCCGGTAGGCGTGCACGCGCTCACCTTCCGCCAGCAGGATGGCGCGCTCGGGCACGGAGCGGACCTTGTTGCTCCGGCGCTCGCGGGCGGTGAACCGGTCTTCGATGGGGTCCACGCGGCTGAGCCGCACCGCGAAGAACACGAGCGTGGCCAGCATGCCGGCGGCCACACCCTCGAACAACCCGAGGGTGATGATGACCGTGAAGATGAGGAGGATAATGGCGAACTCGGAGGCTGGAAGCCGCCTGTGGCTCCTCATGAGCCCCTCGTCCAGCATGCCGAGGCCGGCAAAGACGAGAACTCCTCCCACCATCGCCGTCGGGACGAGTTCCAGCATGCCGTCGCCAGAGAGCAACACGCTCCCGATGACGGCGGCCGTGACCACCCCGGTCAGCCGGGTGGTGGCCCCGAAGAGCTTGCTGCGCAGCGAGGCCGGGACAACCACGGTCGCCACCGTGCCGCCGCCCAGGCCGCCGACCATGCTGGCGACCCCCGTGGCCCTGAACTCCCGGTCCCAGTCCAGCTCCTGGTCGACGGCAAGCTCGAGGCCGGCCACGTTCATGATGATGCAGATGAAGGCGATCAGCACGAGGATCAGCATGTCGGGCGCCTGGCCGGGCCATCGCCGCCCAGTCCACATGACCCAGATCGGCCGGCCCCAGGACCGGCCACAGGCGTCCCTCGGCCGTGCCCGTGAGCAACAGGCCCGCCGCTCTCGCCTCTTCTCCGGAAAGGCCCAGGGCGGCAAAGGCCAAGTGATGGGCGCCGACGGCCAGCGCGACACCGGCCGGCAGGACCAGCGCATTGCGCAAGCGCTTCATCACGAAGTAGAGCGCGATCCCGAACGCCGCGCCGGGGGCCCATATCCATAGCACGGAAGGCTCCAGCAGCGCCGGGAGCGAGCGCCAATGCAGCCTGGCCCCCATCAGGGACATGGCGGCGAGGCACACGGCGCCGCCGATCCCGGCCACGAATCCGCCCGCCACGGGATAGGGGATGAAGCGCACCAGGTTGGCGAGCTTGAACCACCCGATTATGAGACAGAACGCTCCGGTGCCCATGGCGCTGATCATGAGCGCGCCGGCGGCGGTGACGAACAGCGCCTCGCCGTGTGCGTCCACCGTGGTTGCCACCGAGGCCATGACGATCACCAGCGCGGGAGACAACCCGGCGACCACCCCGCGGTAGCCGCAGGTGAAGGCGATGATGAGGCAGGAGGCGAAGGTCCCGAACAGCACCAGGCCGACGCCCTGGGAGGAATAGGGCGCCAGCGGCCCGGAGTATATCGCGGTGCCGAAGGCAACGTAGGCGACGAGCAGGCTCAGTCCCGAGCTGAGTCCGGCGGCGAGTGCCGGAACCGACTTCCCGGACGCGACGTCCGCGCGAAGCTCGGACAGGAGGTTCCGGGACCGGGGCTTCGCCGTCACTGACTCATGGTCGGGCATGTCGAGGCGACTTTCACCACAGAGCGAAGGACGGCGCAACACGGGCGGCCTGTCACCGTGGATCTCCTGGCGCGGGCGTGGCGCGTCCGGCCGCCCGATGCTTCACCAAGAACAGCACGAACCCGGCCAGCCCCACCACCGTGGTGGCAAGGAACATGGCGGGGTAGTTGTTGCCGGTAAAGTTGAGCATGATGCCGGCCAGCACGCCGCCTCCGCCGATGGCGAGGTCGTAGAACAGGTGGTACTGGGCCATGCTGAGGCCCCAGCGGTCACGCGGCGCAAGGTCCACGGCCATGGTCATGAGCGCGGCGTGGACCGAGCCGTAGCCGAACCCCAGGATGGCCGCGGAGACCAGCAGCATCATGGGGGAGCGCGCCATCACCAGCACCAGCATGCCCACCAGGGCCAGCAGGTAGGTCGGGATGACCACGAACGGCCGGCCCTTACGGTCGGAGAGCGGACCGAATATGGGCCTGCCGACCACCACCGCCACCGCGAAGACGCTGAACCAGATGCCCGGATCTCCCCCCATTTCCAGGGCGTAGAGCGACAGGAAGGCGATGATGCTGCCGCGGGAGATCCCCAGAAGACCCATGCTCACGGCGGGCACGAGGGATTCGGGCAAAATGAAGGTCTCGAACCAGCGCCGGCGCCGGCGCGCGGGCTTGTCCTTCACCGGCGAGGGGATCAGGACCGCCGCCAGCAGGCCGAACCCCGCCGCCGCCGCGCCGCCGGCGAACACCGTCGGGAATCCCAGGCGGCCGACGACCCAGAAGGCGACGGCCGGCGCGATGGAGTAGGCCACGGTGCTCACCGCCCCGGAGTAGCTGATGAGGGTGCCGCGGAGGTGATCCGGCGAGATGTCCGCCACCAGCGTGCCGATGGACGTGGTGCATCCCGACCACCCGAAGCCGTGGTAGGTACGCAGGATCAGCGCCACCAGCACCGAGCCGGTCCAGATGTAGCCGGTGGCCGCGGTGATGAAGATGGTCAGCCCGCCCACGAGGAAGACCTTGCTGCCCAGGCGGTCGATGTAGGCGCCCACCAGCGGCCGCACCCAGGTGGCGCCGAGCGGGAACGCGGCCATGACCACGCCGATCATGAACGAGCTCGTCCCCATGTTCTTGAGGTAGACGGGGAACACCGGCTCGATCAGGAACATGGCGAAGAAGAGCCCGAAACGGGCGCCGCAGGTCAGGAGGAAATCCCGGAGCCAGACCCTCGGTGTTTCGGCGTGCGGTTCCACGGGGTCTAGTATCCTGTCTGGCGAGTTCGCGAACGCGGGCGGGTTCGAACCCCGCCCCTGTGAGTCGCGGTCGCGACTTGCCGGCAAGACACTACGGCCGTTCCGTCGCGCCGTCGCCGTTGTGGGGCGCGCTTCGGAGGCGGCGGGTCTCGGCCTCGTCGATCTCGGGCGGCCGGCCGCTCACCGCGACCCCGTACGCAGCGCGGGCGGTCTCGGCGCTGATGTAGCCGTCCCGGACGTCGTCCAGCACCTTGGACGGCTCCCGCTCGAAGGGGTCGCCACGGCCGCCGCCGCCGGCGTACTGAATTCGGAAGACGTCGCCTTTTCCCATTTGCAGCCGGCTGACCTTGGAGGGAAGCGCCCGCTCACTCGCCGTGCCCGGGTTGAGAAAGGCCGACGACGGGAGCGCGTCGCCGGCGCCGTGGAGCCCCGGGGCGGAATGCTTGAAGCGGTCGCTGCGCAGGTTGACGTAGGCTTCGTCCGCCAACATCTTCCAGTCCCGGACCATGCCAAGGCCGCCGCGGTAGTATCCGGCGCCGCCCGATTCCTCGAACAGCTCGTAGCGCTCGATGCGCAAGGGGAACTCCGTCTCCAGAGGCTCCACCGGGGTGTTCATCACGTTGATCACCAGCGAGTTGAGCACGGCCGGGCCGTCGGAGTCGGCACGCGCGCCGCCCCCGCCGCAGTTGAGGTCGTAGAGCGAGAACCACCGGCCGCGGCCGGCATCCTGCCCCGAGATGGACACCGAGCCGCCCGCGCCGCTGTCCGGCGCCGGCACCACCTCGGGCAGGGCCTCGGCCAGCGCCATCTGCACCACCGAGGTGACCATCTGGGCGGGACGGACGTACATGTTCACCGGCGCGGGATAGCGCGGGTTCAGGATCGAGCCCTCGGGCGGAAAGGTTACCCTTATGGGCCGGGAGATGCCCTGGTTCACCGGCAGGTCCGGGCACAGCACCGCCACCACGAGGCAGTCGATGAAGCTCCGGATGACGCAGGGCCGCAGATTGATGGGACCGCGGGCCTGCTCCGACGACTCCAGGGTGAAGTGCAGCTCATCGCCGGCCACCCGCAGGGACGCCGCGATGCGATAGGAACGCTCCTGGTCCAGCCCGTCGTCGTCGACGAAGTCCACGCAGGGACCGTAGTCCCCGTCCGCGATCTTCCCGATGGCCTTGCGGACCTCCGCCTCGCAGATGTCCATCCACTGGTCCCAGCAGGCGGTGACCTCGTCCGAGCCGTACTGGTCCATCAGCTCCGCGAGCTTCCTGAGGCCGTAGAAGTTGGTCAGGGCCTGGGCCTGGACGTCGCCCCAGGTGATCTCCGGGGTCCGGGTGTTGGCCATGATGATGGTCTTGACGTCCTCGTTGACCTTGCCGCCGCGGTAGAGCCGCAGCGCCGGCAGCAGCAGCCCTTCCTGGATCACGTCGGTGGCGTCCGGCGAGTTGGTCCCCGGCACCTTGCCGCCCAGGTCCGGCTTGTGGGCCGTGTTGGCGATGTAGGCCACGCGCCGGCCCTGGTGGAAGACCGGCGAGACCACGGTCACGTCGGTGGCGTGGTTCTGGCAGGCGAAGTACGGGTGGTTGAGGATGTAGACGTCGCCTTCGGCGTTGTCCTCGCCGAACACCCGGATCACCTCGCCCACCTGGGCCGAGATGCCGCCGATGTGCAGCGGCTGCGGCAGCCCCTGGGTCACCATGCGGCCGTCGCGATCGAAGATCGTGAACGTGAAGTCCTGGCTCTCCTTGATCACGCTCGAATAGCCGGTCCGGAGCATGTTGAGGGCCAGCTCCTTGGCGATCTGCGCGGTGGCCCGGTAGACCACCTCCATCTGCACTGCATCCATGAAATTCTCCCGGAGGTTCAGGAGTGTACGTAACACGATAGCGAAGAGCGGGCCACCCGCGCCCTGACCCATGAGGACCGGGAGAGGACTGCGTGGGCTTGAAATTCTTGCCGGGCGAAGCCATTATCATATAATCGTTACAGAACTTCAGAGACAGGTCTCGGAGACGGATCTTTACGGGGGCTGACTCATGGCGAAACAAGCGCTCTTTCCAGCCGAAATCGACTATCCCGATTCGGACGGCAAGCCGCTGGCCGAAAGCGACTTCCAGTTCGACCCGCTGACCTACGCCCGCGATGCACTGCGGTACTATTACCGCGACCGCTCCGACGTGTACGTCGCTGGCAACATGCTGATCTACTACGAAGAAGGCAACGTGAAGGCGCGGGTGGCCCCGGACGTATTCGTGGTGTTTGGCGCGCCGGCCCATGACCGCTCGTCGTACCTGCTGTGGCGGGAGCCCAAGGGGCCGGACTGGGTGCTGGAAGTGACGTCGCGGAGCACGCGGCGTGAAGATCAGGGGAAGAAACGGGCGTTGTACCGGGAGTTGGGGGTCACCGAGTACTGGCAATACGACCCGACCGGGGACTACTTGGCGCCGCGGTTGCAGGGATCGGAGTTGGTGTCGAGGCAGTACAAGGGTTTGCCCGGACGGGATGCGGCGGCCGGCGGGTTGACGATGTGGAGTCGCATTTTGGGCCTGGAGTTGCGGCTGGAGAGCGGTGGATTGCGGTTCCATGATCCGGCCAACGGGAAGTACCTGCGAAACCTCGCGGAAGCGGAACAAGCGCTACATCGCGCCGAACAGGCGCAACAGCGGGAAAGACAGGCACGCCGGTCCGCCGAACGCGCGGCCGAGGCCGCGCAGACTCGCGTTGCGGAACTCGAAGCTAGACTGGCGAAGGACCGGGGAGGCGGCGGGGCCTGAGTGACGCCGTTGGCTCGGCGGCCGTGCTTTTCGACTCCTTCAGCCACTCCGGCGTACCGGCCATGCCGCGCCGAATCTCCAACTGGACCCGTGCGTGCTTTCGTAGTTCGTGCTTTCGTATTATGATCCTGGCTGGTCCTATGCGATTCCGGGCCACGCTGGAGGTGGTTATGGCACCTGCCCTACGGTCCATTGCGGCGTCATTTGCGCTGGCTGGCACCCTGCTCCTCTCCGGCGCCGCCGGCACCGCCGCCGAAGGCAAGCATGCCGGCATGGTGCTCGTCCCCGCGGGGGAGTTCACCATGGGCCGCGAGGGCGGTCCGCCCGAGGAAGGACCGCCCCACAAGCTCTTCCTGCCGGCGTTCCACATCGACCGCAACCTGGTCACGATGAAGGAATACGCGCGGTTCATCCAGGCCAAGGGTCCGGTGGGACCCAAGGGCGAGCAGTATCTGGACTTGGCGGACGAGGACAACCGGATACACCTGATCGGCGGCAGGTGGCAGGTCGAGCCCGGCTGGGAGGACCACCCCGCCTCGGAACTGGCGTTGCCCGGCGCAGTCGCGTATTGCAAGTGGCTCGAGAAACGGCTCCCCAGCGAAGCGGAATGGGAGAAGGCCGCGCGCGGCACCGACGGCAGGTTGTACCCGTGGGGCAACGACCCGCCGACCCCGGAGCTGGCCTTCTTCGGCGGCTGGCGCGGCGAGTCCGTGCCCGTGGGCCGCTATCCCAAGGGACGCAGCCCCTACGGCGTCCTGGACATGTCCGGCCAGGTATGGGAGTGGACTCGCTCCACCTCGACGTCCTATCCCTACGACCCCAAGGACGGCCGGGAGGACCTGTCGGCGCCCTATCCGCGGGTCACGAGGGGCGGCAACACTTCCAGCGGCCCGGAAGGGCTGACAGCCACCTCACGGCACAGCGTGGACCCGGGGAGGCAGGCCAGAGGCCACGCCTACTACGGCTTTCGCTGCTCGTCCAGGGTCGAGATGGTGTTCTAGGTCCGGAGCATGTTGAGGGCCAGCTCCTTGGCGATCTGCACGGTGGCACGGTAGACCACCTCCATCTGCACTGCATCCATGACGGTTCTCCCGGAGGTTCAGGAGTGTACGTAACACGATAGCGAAGAGCGGGCCACCCGCGTCCTGACCTCTGAGGATGAGGACTACGCAGGCTTGAAATTCTTGCCGGGCGGAGCCATTATCATATAGTCATTACAGAATTTCAGAGGCAGGTCTTGACGGAGACTGACCCATGGCGAAACAAGCGCTCTTTCCGGTCGCAATCGACTATCCCGATTCGGACGGCAAGCCGCTGGCCGAAAGCGACTTCCAGTTCGACCCGCTGACCTACGCCCGCAACGCGCTACGGTACTACTACCGCGACCGCTCCGACGTGTACGTCGCGGGCAACATGCTGATCTACTACGAAGAGGGCAACGTGAAGGCGCGGGTGGCCCCGGACGTATTCGTGGTGTTTGGCGCGCCGGCCCATGACCGCTCGTCGTACCTCTTGTGGCGGGAGCCGAAGGGGCCGGACTGGGTGTTGGAGGTGACCTCGCGGAGCACGCGGCGCGAAGACCAGGGGAGGAAGCGGGAGTTGTACCGGGAGTTGGGGGTCACGGAGTACTGGAAATACGACCCGACCGGGGACTACTTGGCGCCGCGGTTGCAGGGATCGGAGTTGGTGTCGAGGCAGTACAAGGGTTTGCCCGGACGGGATGCGGCGGCCGGCGGGTTGACGATGTGGAGTCGCGTGCTGGGCCTGGAGTTGCGGCTGGAGAGCAGTGGATTGCGGTTCTACGATCCCGCCACCGGAGAGTACCTGCGGAACCTCACGGAAGCGGAAGACGAACGCCAGCGCGAGAAGCAGGCGCGCCAAGCTGCGGAGCGCGCCGCCGAGGCAGCGCAGGCCCGCGTTGCGGAACTGGAAGCTCGACTGGCGAAGAACCGGGGAGGCAGCGGGACCTGAGTGACGCCGTTAGCTTCACGGCTGTGCTTTCGGCTCCCTCAGCCAATCCTGTTGTCCATTGCCCCCCCAATTCCAACCCACACAATATGTCGTAAACGACACAAATGCAACAAGGCGTACGGCCCGTGGATCCGTTCACCCCTCTTCTTGCCCCCGACCCTCTCCCATCGGGAGAGGGGTTGAATTTGCTTACCCTCGCCACCTTGCGTTTCCCCGGCGCGCGGGCTATCTGGTAGCTTCGAATCGACAACCGCCCGGGGTTCCCCCTGTCCATCCACGGGACGCCCCCGCGGCCAACCATACCCGGAGGCATCATGGCGCTGTTTTTCCATTCGCAAGACGTGGATGAGCTGGTTCCCTTCCCCGAAGCCGTCTCCATCACCGAGGCGGCGCTCAGGAAGATCGCCACTCCCGAGGGCGTCAACGCGCCTCGCAAGCGCCTGAATTTACACAGGAATGTGGGCGAGGCCCCGTTCGACACCGTGCTCAACATCTACGCCGGGGGGGCGGCGACCTACGGCGCCGTGGGCGCGCAGGTGGCGCTGCACCGCAAGGCCATCGTGGGCGACCAGCAGCGGCGCCCGCCGTACAATCCCGACCAGACGGAGCTGGCGGTGATCTACGACACCGATTCCGGAACACTGCTGGGGATCATGGCGCACCGCCCCAAGCACGCGGCGGGGGTCGCCGACCTGCGCACGCCAGCCACGAGCCTCGCGGGCCTGGACCGGCTGGCCAAGGAGGGCGCCCGGACGGTGGGAATCTACGGCTCCGGCAACCAGGCCTACTCCACGTTCGTGGGACTGACCGAGCTCAGGGAGATCGAGAGCGCCAAGGTCTTCAGCCCCACCCCGTCACACCGGGAGGCCTTCGCCCGCAAGATGACGGAGGTCACCGGGGTGCCGGTCCAGCCGGTGGAGGAAGCCCCCCGGGCAGCGCAGGACGTGGACATCGTCCTGTGCATGACCAACACCAACGTCCCGGTCATCGACGGCTCGTGGCTGGAGCCGGGCCAGTACGTCATCTCGGTGATCGGCAGCAACATCGAGTTGGTCAAAAGCGGCAACCTCGACAAGCCCCGCCGGGAGATCGACGACGGCACCCTCAGACGGTGCGATTTCATCGTCGCCCTGTCCCGCGAGCAGGCGGTGGACTCGCAGCAGGGCGACATCTACTGGCCGGTCCAGGACGGCGTCATTACCTGGGACAAAGTCGTTGATATTGCTGACATTCTGACCGGGAAGGCGCCGGGGCGCACAAGCGACGACCAGATCATCCTGTACAAGAACCAGGGGGGCCAGGGCATCGTCGATATCGCCCTGGCGAAGAAGCTGTACGATCTGGCGCGGGAGCACGGCAGGGGGTTCGAGCTGGACATCCGTGCGCGCGAGAACTGGTGGGTCCAGGGCGGCCGGGAAGACTACTGGACGTGAACGGAATACCCCGTTATAAGGTAAGCCCTGACCGGCGGCCGGTACTCTTGACGCAGGCCGCCAGGCGTTAAACTTCGCGGATTTCGTTGGCTTTCTAGGAGTTCGGATGGCGAAAACGGATATACCTGAAACGGTAGTCTGCCCGAACTGCAACCACAACGTCGTTATACAACTCTACCAGGTAGACATCAGCATCAACAGCTCCCAGGGGCACTTCCACACGGTTCACCATCGCCGTGAGCCGGCCTATACCGTCTATTGCATCAACTGCGGGCACTTCATCACCAACGATCCCACGGGCAAGCCGCCGAAGCCGGCCAGACCCGCCGCCGCACAGGACGCCGGCAAGCCCAAGGCCGCCAAGACGGCGCCTGCGAAGCACGCCGCCAGGCCGCCGGCCAAACAGGATGCCGCCCGGGCCTCGGCGAAAAAGAAAACACGGGGGAAGTAAAAGGGGAACGCATGGTAGCGAATGAGTCGGTTCGGAGGTTCGTGAAGGAAGCGGCAGCCATGTGTCGCCCGGACGACGTCGTGTGGTGCGACGGTTCGGAAGAGGAGAAGGAGCGGCTGACCCAGGTGGCCATCCGGGTCGGGGACCTCATTCCCCTGGACCAGCAGAGTCTGCCGGGTTGTTACCTGCACCGCAGCGCCGCCAACGACGTGGCGCGCACCGAGCACCTGACCTTCGTGTGCTCGCGGGAGCAGGACGACGCCGGTCCGTCCAACAACTGGATGGCACCGGACGAAGCCTACGACCGGCTCGGAAAGATCTACGACGGCTCCATGGCCGGCAAGACCATGTACGTCATCCCCTTCCTCATGGGGCCGGCGGGCTCTCCCTTCAGCAAGGTCGGCATCGAGGTCACCGACAGCGTGTATGTCGCCCTGAGCATGCGCGCCATGACCCGCATGGGCAACGTCGCCCTGGAACACCTCGGCGACTCGGACGACTTCACCCGCGGGCTCCACTCCAAGGCGGACCTGCACATCGACCGGCGCTTCATCTGCCACTTCCCGGAGGCCAACACCATCTGGAGCGTGGGCTCCGGCTACGGCGGCAACGCGCTGCTGGCAAAGAAGTGCATGGCGCTCAGGCTGGCCAGCGCCCTGGGGGCGCGGGAAGGCTGGCTCGCCGAACACATGATGATCGTCGGCATCGAGAGCCCCGAGGGCGAGACCGCCTACGTCTGCGGCGCGCTGCCCAGCGCCTGCGGCAAGACCAACCTGGCCATGATGGTGCCGCCCAGGTCCATGAAGGGCTGGAAAGTGTTCACCGTCGGAGACGACATCGCGTGGCTGCGGGTGGGCGACGACGGACGGCTGTGGGCGGTGAATCCCGAAGCCGGGTTCTTCGGCGTGGTCCCGGGCACCAACTCCAAGACCAATCCCAACGCCATGTGCACGATCGAGAAGAACACCATCTTCACCAACGTGGGGCTCAAGCCCGACGGCGGCGTGTGGTGGGAGGGACACGACGATCCCGTGCCCAGAAGCGTCACCGACTGGCGCGGGCGCGCGTGGAACAAGGAAGGGCCGGTGGCCCATCCCAACAGCCGGTTCACCGTGCCCGCCAGCGAGTGCCCGTCCATCTCCCCCGAGCGGGAGAACCCCAACGGCGTTCCCGTGAGCGCCATCCTGTTCGGCGCGCGGCGGCAGAAGCTCGTGCCGCTGGTCTACCAGGCCTTCGACTGGGCCCACGGCACGTTCCTCGGCGCCACCCTGGCGTCGGAGACCACCGCCGCCGCCACCGGCGCCGTGGGAGTGGTGCGGCGCGACCCCATGGCGATGCTGCCCTTCTGCGGCTACAACATGGCCGATTACTGGAACCACTGGCTCTCCATGGGAAAGCGGCTGACCAACCCGCCCAAGATCTTCCGGGTCAACTGGTTTCAGCGGGACGACCAGGGCGGGTTCCTGTGGCCGGGCTTCGGCGAGAACCTGCGGGTGCTCCAGTGGATCATCGAGCGTTCCCGGGACGACGGGAAGGCGGACGAAACCCCCATCGGCTACCTGCCCAAGCCGTCCGGCATCAACCGCAAGGGCGCGGACGTATCAAGCGACGCCATGCGCCGGTTGCTGCACGTGGACCGCGACGGCTGGCGCACCAACCTGCGGAGCCAGTCGGAGTTCTTCGAGAAGTTCGGAGACCGGCTCCCGTCCGGGATTCGGGAGCAGCACGCCGGCTTGAGGCAAAGACTCAGGGCCGGGTAACCGCGGCCCTGCCCCCCTGCCTGCTCGTTACGCACTTGCCTGTTTGTTGGGCAACGTAAAAGCGCCTCAAGTAGCAGATTGTAGCTGGACACCCTCACCCCGACCCTCTCCCGGAGGGAGAGGGAGTCCGTGGGCGATGAACCGCGCCCGAACCCCCCTTTGGCACCCTATTTGCTCTCTTTGTCTTCCATCCTTCCCGGCGCACGACGCTGACGGGACGGAAATCACTCTCGACGGGGGACAAGGCGTTGGAGATCAACAGCGGCGATACCGCCTGGATACTCACCTGTTCGGCTCTGGTCCTGATGATGACCATTCCGGGATTGTTTCTTTTCTACGGCGGGCTGGTGCGCACGAAAAACGTGCTGGGCACCATCATGCAGAGTTTCGTGGCGGCCTGCGTGATCAGCATCGTATGGGTGCTCTGGGGCTATTCCATGGCTTTCGGTCCGGACGTCGGCGGCATCGTCGGCAACCTCGACTGGTTCGCCTTGAACGGCGTCGGCGCCGAGCCCAACGCGGACCTGGTGGCCGGTGTGCCCCACCTCGCCTTCATGGTCTTCCAGATGATGTTCGCCATCATCACGCCGGCCCTGATCACCGGCGCTTTCGCCGAGCGGGCGAAATTCAGCACCTTCATCGTGTTCGTGGTCTTGTGGAGCACCTTCATCTACGCGCCGCTGTGCCACTGGGTATGGGGCGGCGGCTGGATGGGAGCCATGGGGGCTCTGGACTTCGCCGGCGGAACCGTAGTCCACATCAGCTCGGGAATCTCCGCGCTGGCCGCGGCCATGGTCTACGGCGCTCGCAGGGGCTACGGCAGGGACGCCATGATGCCCCACAACCTGCCGTTCAGCGTCATCGGCGCCTCGCTCCTGTGGGTGGGCTGGTTCGGCTTCAACGCCGGCAGCGCCCTCGCCGCCGACGGCCTGGCGTCGGTGGCGTTCGTCACCACCAACACCGCCGCGGCAGCCGCGGCGCTGGCCTGGATGTTCACCGAATGGGCCACCGGCGGCAAGCCGACGCTGCTGGGAGCGGCCACCGGCGCGGTAGCCGGGCTGGTCTCCATCACGCCGGCGGCCGGTTTCGTCAGTCCGGTCTCCGCCATCGTCATCGGCGCGGGCGGCGGCATCCTGTGCTACGTGGCCTGCAACCTCAAGGCCCGCCTGGGCTATGACGACTCGCTGGACGTGGTGGGCGTGCACGGCGTCGGCGGCATCTGGGGGGCGCTGGCCACCGGCCTGTTCGCCTCCACCCTGGTGAACTCCGGCGGCGCCGACGGTCTCTTCTTCGGCAACCCGGGGCAGCTC
Organism: uncultured Binatia bacterium (SeqCode); assembly: GCA_965204505.1. Classification (GTDB taxonomy): domain Bacteria; phylum Desulfobacterota; class Binatia; order UBA9968; family JAJDTQ01; genus JAJDTQ01. The sequence continues at coordinate 1,561,476 of CBDBFB010000002.1, read as the reverse complement.
TGGATCCAGTTCGTCGGCGTGGCGGCCACCATGGTCTTCGCCTTCGTGGGAACCCTCGTCATTCTTGGTATACTAAACGCTACCATGGGCCTGCGCGTGTCCGACGACGACGAGCAGATGGGGCTGGATTTGAGTCAACACGAGGAACGGGGTTATAGCTGGTAGTTGCTGGTAGTCGCGTCTTCAGCAAGGAGGAACCTCATGAAAAAGATAGAAGCGATCATCAAGCCGTTCCGGCTGGACGAGGTCAAGCAGGCCCTGACCGCGGTGGGGGTCTCGGGAATGACCGTGAGCGAGGTCAAGGGGTTCGGGCGTCAGAAAGGGCACACCGAGCTCTATCGGGGCGCCGAGTACACCGTCGATTTCCTGCCCAAGGTCAAGATCGAGGTGCTGCTCCCCGAGGAGCTGCTCTCGAGCGCCCTGGATGCCATCCTGGAGTCGGCTCAGACCGGCAAGATCGGCGACGGCAAGATCTTCGTCACCACCGTGGACGAGGTGATCCGCATCCGCACCAACGAAAGGGGCGAGGAAGCCATCCGTTAGGACAACTTCGCGGCATGCTCATACGTTTCATCACTTTCGGAGAGAACCCCGCCGTCGTCATCGCGCGTGGGCGGGAACTCTTCGCCGCCCGCGGCCTGGAAGTCGAGACCACCATCACGCGCAGCTCCACGGAGCAGATGCGCGGTCTGAGCGCCGGAACCTACGACGTCGCATCCACCGCCTTCGACAACGTGCTCGCCTGGTCGGGGCGCGAGGGCGCCGACATCCACGCCGTCGCACAGGCATCCCAACGGATGTCCCTGCCGGTGTACGTGCGCCCCGAGATCCGCGACTGGGACGACCTGCGCGGGCGGACGCTGGCGGTGGACGCGGTGGACACGGCCTACGCCCTGGTGCTGAGGAGAATCCTGCTTGCCCATGGGCTGGACCTCGACCGCGGCGACTACCGGCTCGACGGGGTCGGCGCCACCGGACCGCGTTTCGAGTCGATGAGGAGCGCCAAGACCTTTGCCGGCATCCTCAACCCTCCCTGGGACAAGCAGGCCGAAGCGGCCGGCCTCAAACGCATGGCGGACTACCGCGAGGTGCTGCCCGACTACCCGGGCGGGGTGTTCGCCGTCACCACCGGCTGGGCGGGCGCCCACAAGGACGAGCTCGTCGCCTTCCTCGGGTGCCTCGCGGAGGCCGCCGGTTGGGGCAACGATCCCGCCAACCGCGCCGCCGCCCTGGGTCTTCTGCAGGAAGCCCAGGGAATCGACGACGAACGCGCGGCCAGGGAGCTCGCCGCGCTGCCGCCCACCACCGATCTCAACCTGACCGGCCTCCAGGTGCCGTTGGACCTCCGGGTGTCGTTCGGCATGCCCCCGGGCAAGGGCACGGACCTGGCCGCCTATTACGATCTTCAGTATCTCGCCGAAGCGTAGGACCCTCACCCCAACCCTCTCCCAGAGGGAGAGGGGGGCAGATCAGACTTCTCCCAAAGGGAGGGGCCCAGGCTGACCCCTTATTGAAGCACGGCGGCATTTGTAGTAGTTACTCGGTTCCTGTCGCCATGCCGACCCGCACGAAACAGAAATCGACGCTGCCGCTGCGCAACAAGGAGCTTAGCTGGCTGGCGTTCAACGGGCGCGTCCTCCAGGAGGCGTCGGACGCCTCGGTGCCGCTGCTGGAGCGCCTGAGCTTCCTCGGCATCTTCTCCTCCAATCTCGACGAGTTCTTTCGCGTCCGGGTGGCGCTTCTCCGGCGTCTCGAGCAGTTCGGCGCCGGCGCGCGGCGGCTCATGCGCGATGATCCTTCCGCGGTGCTGAAGGAGATCCACGCCATCGTGCTGAAGCAGCAGGCGCAGTTCGAGAGCACCTATCGGAGCATCCTCCAGGAGCTGGACGAGCACGGCATTACCATCATCAAGGAAAACGAGCTCAACCCCGCTCAGGAAACCTACATCAAGGAGTTCTATCAGCAGAAGCTGCGGCCCACCCTGATCCCCCTGATGATCAACCACCTCACCGAGTTCCCGCAGTTGAAGGACCAGGCCATCTATCTGGCCATCAGTCTCTACAGCAACAAGTCCCGGCGCTCGGAATACGCATTGATCGAGATCCCCACCGACGTGCTGTCGCGCTTCGTCATCCTGCCCAAGGTCGGCGACCGGGAGTACGTGATCCTGCTGGACGACGTCATCCGCTACTGCCTGAAGGACATCTTCTCCATCTTCCCCTTCGACCAGTTCGGGGCCTTCACCATCAAGCTGACGCGCGACGCGCAGCTCGACCTCGACGACGACCTCTACGAGAGCTACATCGAGAAGATCTCCAAGGGCCTCAAGCAGCGAAGGTCCGGGGCGCCGGTCCGCTTCATCTACGACAACCGGATTCCCCGGCGGCTGCTCAAGCTGCTCCAGGGCAAGATGGGCCTGGACACCGAGTCCGGCCCGTTCATCCCGGGCGGGCGCTACCACAACTTCAAGGACTTCATGGGATTCCCGCGCATCGGCCCGAAGAAGCTGTCGGCGGCGCCGCTGGAGCCGCTGGCGCATCCGGACATCGACGCCGCGGCCACCTTCTTCAAGGCGATCCGGCGCCGGGACATCCTGCTGCACTATCCGTACCAGACCTTCGACTACCTCATCGAGTTCCTGCGCCAGGCGGCCATCGACCCCAAGGTTCGCTCCATCAAGATGACGCTGTACCGGGTGGCGCGCAACTCGAAGATCGTCAATGCCCTGATCAACGCCAGCCGCAACGGCAAGCGGGTCACCGTGGTCATGGAGTTGCAGGCCCGTTTCGACGAGGCCGACAACGTCTACTGGTCGGAACGGCTCCAGGAGGGAGGCGTCCGGGTCATCAACGGCGTGCCGGGACTCAAGGTGCATGCCAAGCTGATCCTCATCACCCGCGTGTCGCACCGGAAGACCGTGCTCTATGCCAACGTCGGCACCGGCAACTTCAACGAGACCACCGCGCGGATCTACACGGACGACAGCCTGTTCACCGCCGACGAGCGCATCACCGCCGAGGTGAACCGTGTCTTCGGCTTTCTCGAGAACAACTACCGCCGGACCACCTTCAAGCACCTGCTGGTGTCGCCCTACGACACCCGGCGCAGGCTCACGAAGCTCATCGACACCGAGATCAAGAACGCCCGCAGGGGCCGCCCCGCCCATATCATCCTCAAGGTCAACAACCTCGAGGACAGCGGCCTGATCCGAAAGCTCTACGAGGCCAGCCAAGCGGGGGTCGAGGTGAGGCTCATGGTGCGCGGGATGTTCTCGCTGGTCCCGGGCGTGAAGGACGTCAGCGAAGGCATCGAAGCCACCGCCATTCTCGACCGCTTCCTGGAGCACTCCAGGGTCATGGCGTTCGCCAACGGCGGCTCCGAGAAACTGTACATCGCCTCCGGCGACTGGATGGAACGCAACGTCGACCACCGCGTGGAAGCGGCCTGTCCCATCTACGACCCGTCCCTCAAGAAACAGCTCAGAGACGTGCTGGACATCGTGTGGAACGACAACGTCAAGGCGAGAGTGCTGGACAAGGACCTCGAGAACCGCTACCGCTCCGTTGCCGGCGGCAAACGGACACGCGCCCAGGAAGCCATCCACGCTTACCTGAACGAACTGCACACACCGAGGCCGGAGGCCGGCGCGCCGCTACGGCTGGCACGATAGGCCGCCGATCCCACAAACAACCGTAAAGTGTGTTAGAATTCGATCGCCGTCGAGGGGCGGACTCGATGCGAACGAGCGCCCCGGCGCAACAGGAAAGGGAGGCAAGGCCAGGAAGATGAAGAAGCTGCCATTGGGCGCTGGCGAGCCGTTTACGTGGCGCTCCTGGGGCGAGGGGTTCGTCGACGTAAACGCCGCCGGACATCTGGAAATCGTGACGAATCCGGCCACGCGGGAAAAGGTCGATCTGGACGGTCTCGTAACCCGGCTGCGGCGTCAAGGGATCCGGCCGCCGGTGCTGGTGCGCTTTCCGCAGCTCATCGACCGGCAGATGGAAACCCTCCAGCGGGCGTTCAGGACGGCCACGAGGACCTTCGACTACCGCGGCTCCTACACCTCCGTCTACCCGCTCAAGGTCAACAGCCGCAAGGCGACGGTGTCGCGCATCTGCGAGGCCGGGCGCCCCTACGGCGCCGGCCTCGAGGTGGGCACCAAGGCGGAGCTGTGCATTGCCTTGTCGATGCTCGGCGACAGCGGCGGCCCCATCATCTGCAACGGCTACAAGGACACCGCCTACATCGAGCTGGCGGCGGCGGCGAGCGAGGCGGGCTACAACGTCGTCGTGGTGGTGGAACGGCCGCGGGAGTACGAGCTGGTCAGCGAGCTTCGCGCCAAGGGTTTGTCGTGCCCCGCGCTGGGTGTGCGGGTGAAGCTCAACGCCAGCGGCATGGGCCGCTGGGAGGAGTCGTCCGGAGACCTTTCCAAGTTCGGCCTCACCGCTTCCGACCTGCTGGACGCCACTCGCCTGCTGAAGGAATGCAGGCTGCTCGACCGCCTGCGCCTGCTCCACTTCCACCTGGGCTCGCAGATCACCAACATCCGCAACTTCAAGCAGGCGCTTCAGGAAGCGCTTCGATTCTACGTCGAGCTCAAGGAGCTGGGGGTTCCCCTGGACACGCTGGACGTAGGCGGCGGCCTGGGCGTCGACTACGACGGCAGCAACAGCTCGGCGGATTCCAGCGTGAACTACAATGTCCAGGAATACGCCAACGACATCATCTACACCACCAAGGAAGTGCTGGACCGTGCGCGCATCGCGGAACCGCGCATCATCACCGAAGCCGGGCGCTTCCTGGTGACCCACCACGTGGCCCTGCTCGTGGACCCCCTCGAGCAACCCCGGCTGACGCCCAAACCCGGCCGCGCCCGGGCCCGGGCATCCAACGTGGACGCCGTCAACGAGCTCGACGACATGGTGGTGGAGATCAACAGCAAGAACTGGCGCGAATACCTGCACGACGCCTACCAGAAGAAGGACGAGATGCTCTCGGCCTTCTCCCTGGGGTTCCTTTCCCTGAAGCAGAGGGCCCAGGCGGAATCGGCGTTCGCCCGAATCGTGGAGCTGGCAAGCCGTTTCTCGCGTCACGGACGCTTCGACGGCGAGGACAAGGCGGCCCTGGAACGCATCGCCGCGCGGCTGCACGCCTTCAATTTTTCGATCTTCAGATCGTTGCCGGACAGTTGGATACTGGACATGCTTTTCCCCATCATGCCCACCTGCCGGCTCAAGGAAAAACCCGCGGTCAAGGCCATCCTCGCCGACCTCACGTGCGACTCGGACGGCGTGATCAACAAGTTCTCGCACCCCCAGGAACCCCGCTCCACTCTTGAGCTCCACGCCCCGCCCTGGGATGACTCCTACACCCTGGCGATCCTCTTCCTTGGCGCCTACCAGGAAGCCCTCAGCAGCGACCACAATCTCTTCGGACGGCCCGCGGAGGTCACCGTGGAAACCGACGGCCACGGGGACATGGAGGTCCTCGACGCGCGCGAGCCCGACACCTGCGCCGACATGCTGACACGGTGGGGCTACGACGATCTCGTGGACAGCCACGTTCCGGGAGAGATCCATGCCGTGCCGCAGCCGGACTCGCCGTCCGCCCGCCTGGAGCGGACCATGACCCGGGTGCTCACCGGCGGCACCTACCTGGACCGGCACGCCGCCGAGGCTGCGAACGCCGTCCCCGGAGAAGCCGACGCCGCCACGGAAGGCCCCCAAAGGACCCTTGCACGAGTGGCCCGGGGGGCAAAGCAGGCGCGTTCGGCAGGCGGTTCCTGAAAAGTTCCTTCCGTCGAATATCTGTGGTTTGAGCAACAAGATTTCCTGTGCTAGGGTCGTGCATCTGACGTAGTTGCGGGTCTCGAACCCGCCGCGGCCGGTACCGCGCGTGGCGCGCCACGCTCCGGGACCACCAGCAGATGCACGACATGCAGACGAGCCCGGCAAGCGCGGCGCCCGCGGTGTCGCCGATCCCCGCAATCCCGGCCCTTTCATGGGTTCCCCGGGTGGACGGCTGGACACTCGGTATTCTGGCCCTGGCGGCGCTGTTCACCGGCCCGCTCCTGGCGGTGCTGGGAATCGCCCTGGAGAACAGCGGCGACGCCTGGGCGCACCTCGCCTCCACGGTTCTCGGCACCTATGTCAGCGAGACCCTGTTGCTCATCACAGGCGTCGGCGTGGGGGTCCTGATCATCGGCGTCGCCACGGCCTGGCTGGTCACCATGTTCGAGTTCCCCGGTCGGTCCGTGCTGCAATGGGCGCTGTTGCTGCCGCTGGCCATGCCCGCGTACATCGCGGCGTACACCTATACCGACGTGCTCGAGTTCGCCGGGCCCGTGCAGACGGGGCTGCGCCAACTGTTCGGCTGGCAGAACCCGGGCGACTACTGGTTCCCGGAGGTCCGCTCCCTGGGCGGCGCCGTGACCTTCATGTCGCTGGTTCTCTATCCCTACGTCTACCTGCTCGCCCGGGCCGCTTTCGTTGAACAGTCACAGGGTCTGTGGGACGCGGCGCGCGGGCTCGGACTCGGCACCTGGGAATCCTTCTGGCGCGTGGCCGTTCCGCTGGCCAGGCCGGCGATTGCCGTGGGCGTGCTGCTGGCGCTGATGGAGACGCTGAACGATTTCGGCACCGTGGACTACTTCGCGGTGCAGACATTGACCATCGGCGTCTACCGGGTGTGGTTCGGCATGAACAACCCGCCGGCCGCGGCGCAACTCGCGTCCATGGTGCTGGTGCTGGTGCTTGTCATGGCCACCCTGGAAAGGCTCGCCCGCGGTCGGCGGCGCTACCAGTTCAACCACAACGCGCCGCGGCGCCATCCTCTGGCAAGGCTCCGGGGCTACCGCGGGCTGTTGGCGCTTTGCGCCTGTGCCGCGCCGCTGGTTCTGGGGTTCGTGGTGCCGGCCGTGCTCATGGCCGTCTCGGCAGTGGGCAGCTACGGCTCCTCGACCGGCGTGAATACGCTGACCCTGGCCTTCAACAGCGTGGCCGTGGCCAGCCTCACCGCGCTGGCCTGTTTGTGCGCGGGGCTCTTCCTGGCGTACGGCGCCCGCCTTTCGGGGACCACGCTGGTGAAGTGCGCCACCCGGGTCGCCAGCATCGGCTACACCGTGCCGGGGGTGGTGCTGGCGGTCGGGGTCATCATCTTCGCGGCGGCCGTGGACAACACCGTTGACGGGTTCATGAGGAGCCGATTCCAAACCTCGACCGGGTTGATCCTGAGCGGCACGCTGTGCGCCCTGGTGTTCGCCTGCACGGTACGGTTTCTGGCGCTGTCGTTCGGGTCACTGGAAGCGGGCCTGACCAAGATCACGCCCAACATGGACGCCGCCGCCCGATCCCTCGGGCATCGCCCGGGCGGGGTCCTGGCCCGTATCCACTTTCCCCTGCTGCGCGGCAGCCTCCTCACGGGCGCCATGCTGGTCTTCGTCGACGGCATGAAGGAGCTGCCCATGACGCTGCTGCTGCGCCCGTTCAACTTCAACACCCTGGCCACCCACGTCTACGAATACGCCTCCTACGAAGCCTTCGACCAGGCCGTGATCGCGGCCCTCATCATCGTCGCCGCGGGTCTCGCCCCGGTCATCGCCCTCAGCCGGAGCTTCAACGGCTCCGGGCGGTTCTCCCAACCCGCGGATCAGGTGCACTGAAGCAACGATACGCACCCCCCGAACGCAGGCATGCGGGACTGCTGAACGTCAGCCGATGCCCAATAATTGGGCATCGGCTGAACAATATCTGTGCAACGTGAGGTCGCCGCGAAGCGGCCAAACGTCCCCCTCTCCCTCCGGGAGAGGGCCGGGGTGAGGGTCCGCCGGCGCAAGCCGCCCGTCGAATACGCAAGGAACGGAATATACAGGGCTATTGGCGAGCCCTCACCCGGCCTTCAGCCACCCTCTCCCAAAGGGAGAAGGGATCGGGGCTTGGCCGAGCTGGCTGGCACAAAGTTTGCTTTGTTACTCGACTATACGTCGACTATACGACTACACGGCTGTATCAACGTGTCCGAAATACGCGGCTCGAAAGGAAGAATGCCATGACACCGAGACAAGTAATCGACTTTGGCAAGAAGAACGGTGCGGAGATCGTCGACCTGCGGTTCACCGACCTGCCCGGCCTGTGGCAGCATTTCTCGATATCCACCAACGAGTTCGACACCGGGCTGTTCCAGAACGGCATCGGCTTCGACGGCTCCAGCATCCGCGGCTTCCAGACCATCGACGAGTCGGACATGCTGCTGTTCCCGGATCCCGACACCGCCTTCATGGATCCCTTCACATCCCTGCCCACGTTGAACCTGGTGTGCAACATCAAGGATCCGCTCACCGGCCAGCCCTACACCAGGGACCCGCGCTACGTGGCGTTGAAGGCGGAGATGTACCTCAAGTCCACCGGTCTCGCGGACACGAGCTACTGGGGCCCGGAGATCGAGTTCTACATCCTCGACAACGTCCGCTTCGACCAGAGCTACAACTACGGGTTCTACTACATCGACTCCGACGAGGGGGCGTGGAACTCGGGCAACGGCGACAAGCAGAACCTGGGCTACAAGCCGCGCTACAAGGAAGGCTACTTCCCGGTCCCGCCCATGGACAGCCTGCAGGACATCCGTTCCGAGATGGTGAAGACGCTGGAGGCTTGCGGCATCGTGTGCGAGGTCCATCACCACGAGGTGGGAACGGCCGGACAGTCGGAGATCGACATGCGCTTCACCACCCTGACGGCCATGGCCGACCAGGTGCTGAAGTACAAGTACATCGTCAAGAACGTGGGGATGCGCAACGGCAAGACCGTGACCATGATGCCGAAGCCGATCTTCCAGGACAACGGCTCGGGCATGCACACCCATCAGAGCCTGTGGAAGAACAAGAAGAACGTCTTCTACAACGCCAAGAACTACGCGTTGCTGAGCGACACCGCGCGCTACTACATCGGCGGACTGCTGAAGCACGCGGCGGCGCTGTGCGCGTTCATCGCCCCCACCACCAACTCGTACCGCCGGCTGGTGCCGGGCTACGAAGCCCCCATCAACCTCATGTACTCCCAGCGCAACCGCAGCGCGGCCGTGCGGATCCCGACCTACTCCACCAGCGAGAAGGCCCGGCGCCTCGAGTTCCGCAGCCCGGACCCGAGCTGCAACCCCTACTACGCCTTCTCGGCCATGCTGATGGCCGGGCTCGACGGCGTCGCCAACAAGATCGAGCCGCCCAAGCCCCTCGACAAGAACCTCTACGACCTGGCGCCCGAAGAGGCGGCCAAGGTGGAGTCACTGCCCGGCAGCCTCGAGGAGTCGCTGGACGCCCTGGAACGGGACAACGCCTTCCTCACCAAGGGCGACGTCTTCACCAAGGATGTCATCTCGGCATGGCTGGACTACAAGCGGTCCGCCGAGGTGGAGCCCATGAAGCTGAGGCCCCACCCCTACGAGTTCGCCCTCTACTACGACATCTAGGAGCATGTCCGAGTAATCGGACTGTAGCGAGGGTAGGGGCGACCGGCCGGTCGCCCCTACGGGAGTCCACCGTAACGTAGCCTAGGCCCTCACCCGGCTTTCGGCCACCCTCTCCCAGAGGGAGAGGGCTAATTTGACCCCCTCTCCCTCTGGGAGAGGGTCGGGGTGAGGGTCAGACTTCCTCTTCATCCGGGACCGGCGCCGTGAGAAGCTGCACGGCCCGGTCCAGGTCGGCGTGGCTGCCGAGGAGCACCAGGATGTCCAGCGGCCGCAGTTGGTAGTCCATGGGCGGACTCTCCACGGAGACCCCGTCCCGCACCAGCGCAAGCACGCCGGTCCTGCCCTGAAAGTGCTCTTTCAACTGGCCGATGGTGTAGTGCGCCCCGGGCGCATCCTCCTGCACCAGGAACGTGTCGGCGGTGGCGCCGGTGAGGAACTGGCTGAAACGGGCCAGGCTCTTGCCCTCCAGCCTCAGACCGCGCAGCATGCCGTAGCCTTCCCGGCGCACCATCTGAACCTGCAGGGTGATGACGTTGCGCGGCACATGGTACTCCTGCAGGACCCGCGCGAAGATCTCCACTGAAGTCTCGAACTCCTCCGGGATGACCTCGTTGGCGCCGAGGCGGGTGAGGCGCGGGATCTCGGCCACGTACCGCGTACGGACGATGAGGTAGAGGTCGGAGTTGAGCCGCCGCGCGTGCCAGACGATGCGCGCCGTCGCCATGGGATCGCTGATGGCCACCACCAGCACCCGCGCCCGCGCCACTCCCATGGCCGCCAGGACCGCCGGGCGCGTGCCGTCGCCGAACTGGATATCTTCCCCTTCGTTCCGCATCCGCCGCGCCACCTCCGGGTTCAGGTCCAGTATCCTGTGGGGGATATCCACCTCTCGCAGGACCCGGGCCAAGTTTCGCCCGTTGAGCCCGTAGCCGACGATGAGGACGTGCCCGCTCATGTCGCCCGCCGACGGCCCTTCCTTCCCATCGCCGCGATGCAGCGCAAAACCCAGGCGCCCTCCGCCGACGATCAACAGCGGGGTCGCCAGCATGCTGAGAATCGCGGTGGCAAGAAAGAGCTGCTCCTGGTCCGGCGAGAGGAGATCGAACGCACCGCCCATGCGCGCCAGGATGAGCGAGAACTCTCCCACCTGGGCCAGTGCCAGCCCCAGCAGCAGGCCGAGCCGGAACGAACGCTGCAGGGACGAGAAGATGGCCGTGATCAGCCCGCCCTTGATGACCACCAGCAGGAGCCAGGCGCCGCCGATCAGCGAGACTTCCTCCCCCACGAAGGCCAGGTCCACCTGCATCCCGATGGAGATGAAGAAGATACCCGCGAAGCTGTCCCGCAACGGCAGGATGTCGGACACCACCTGGTGGCTGTACTCGGAATCGGAGATCAGCAGCCCGGCGATGAACGCCCCCAGCGCCAGGGAGATGCCGGACTGGAAGGCTACCCAGGCGGTGCCGAGGCAGATGAGCAGCACGAACAGGACGAAGATCTCCTGGTTCCGCAGCCGCGCCACATGGTGAAGGAACCACGGCACGATGAAACGCGAGGCGGTGAAGATGAGCGCCACCGCCAGCACCGATTTCCCCAGGGTGAGACCCACGACCTGCAGGGACAACGCGTCGGGCTGCCCCAGCACCGGCACCGTCAGCATCATGGGCACGGCGACGATGTCCTGGAGCAGGAGCGTGCCCACCGCCAGCCGTCCGTGCAGGGCGGACAGCTCGTCGCGGTCGCTGTAGATCTTGAGCACGATGGCGGTACTGCTGAGGGAAGCGAGCAGGCCGAAGAAGAAGCTGATGCGCAGGGGATAACCCAGGTAGACGCCCACCGCCGTCACCGCCAGGACGGTCAGCGCCACCTGAAGGGAGCCGCCGATGATGATCGGTCCCTTCACCGCCAGGAAGCGCTCGAAGGAGAACTCGAGCCCGATGGAGAAGAGCAGCAGTACGATGCCGATCTCCGCCAGCAGCTCGATCTCCTCGCCATGGCCGATGACGCCGAAGCCGTGGGGCCCCATGGCGATGCCGACCGCGAGAAAGCCGATGACCGTTGGGAGCCTCAGCTTGTGGAAGGCGAAGACCGTGGCCACCGTAAGGGCCAGGACGGTCACCAGACTTGTGAGTATGTTGAGCATGCCGCGTGCCGACGTGGAACCGGCTTGGTGTTCCACGCGTGCTTCAATGATGATAGACGATTAAGGACTCCATGGATACTTGAACGGGCGTATGCGGCAACCGAGGGGACAATGAGCGAAGAAAACACGGTCATGGGCATCGACATCGGCGGCACCGGCGTCAAGGCGGCGCTGGTGGACACCCAAATCGGGACGATGACGACGGAACGGGTACGGCTGCCCACTCCCCAACCGGCGACGCCGGTGGCCGTCATGGAAGCCATCAAGGAACTGCAGCGCCAACTGCAATGGCAGGGCACGGTGGGTTGCGGTTTCCCGGGCCTGGTCAAGAGCGGACGGGTTCAGCGGGCTCCGAATCTCGATTCATCCTGGATCGGATATGACCTGGCCGGCGAGCTCGAGGCCCAACTGGGCGCACCGCGGGTGGCCATCGGCAACGACGCCGATGCCGCGGGACTGGCGGAGTTCCGCTTCGGCGCCGGCCGGGGGACGGACGGAACGGTGATGGTCATCACCCTGGGAACCGGCATCGGCTCGGCGATCTTCCGCGACGGTGTGCTCCTGCCGGACACCGAGCTGGGCCACCTCGAGATGCGCGGAAAGGCGGCGGAGAAGCGGGCGGCCGCCAGCATCCGCACGAGCCAAGACCTGAGCTGGAAGAAATGGGCGCGGCGGCTCAACGACTACCTCGTTCACGTGGAGTACCTTCTCGGAGTCGACCTGTTCATCATCGGCGGAGGGGTCAGCAAGAAGCCCGAGAAGTTCTTCCCGTACCTTCATGGCGTAGGTGGCCGGGTGGAAGCCGCGCGCCTCGGCAACGCCGCCGGCATCATCGGCGCCGCACTGTTCCCCCTGCGTTAGTCGTCCTGTATGCGGCGAAGCCAAGGCAACAGCATGACGTAGGGAGGCTCGGTTTCGCGAAGGCTTCGGCTGAACTGCGCGAACAGTTCGGGAACCCTTGCGCATGCCAGTTCCCGCTGCACCCGCATGCGCGACACCAGCACCTCGGCGGCCGGCAGCGCGCGGCCGTCTCCGGCCGCGGACATGGCCTGGGCGAACTCCTGGGTCCGGGCTTCGTGCACGGTAAGGTCCTGGATTCTGCCCAACGCGTCCTGGAGCTTCTTCAAGCGTTGCACCGCACCCTTGGCCTCGGGCATCAGGTCCCCGAGGATCTCCATCAGGTAACGAAGCTGCTTGCACTCGATGCGGAGGGAATGAAAGGCATCCGCGTCCTTCTGGTTCCGCAGCCGCGCCCCCTGCTCCAGCACCGCCCGGCACTTCCTTGCAACACGCGCTCCGGCCAGCGACAGGACGGGCTCCGCGCCCCGCCGCCCCATGCCCAGGCCGCGCTCGTCCTCGACGGATGAGCGCCAACGTTGCATCGCCGCGTCGTAGTCGCCGGAACCCATGACTTCCACCAACGCGCGGTAAGCCGTTTCCCGCTCACGCGCGGCGAACTCGAACAGCGGCGTGATGTCCTCCGTCAAGGGCGCCGCGAGCAGGCTTCGGTAGCCGGCCTGCTGCTCCAGGTACACGTCCAGATCCCTCAGCACGTTGGTGGACTTGCCCAGCCACGAAAGGGGCTTCCTGAGCCGGGCGCCGGACTCGGCGGCAAAGACGTCCCGCAGTTGCCCCAGATACGACCGGGCGCGCCGGACGGCCACCCGGAAGTCGTGCAGGAACTCCGCGTCCGTATCGTTGAGGACACCCTCCTCGTTGGCCCGGGCCACCTGGTATTGGGCGCCGATCATGGCGCGCACGGCCTCGGCGGCGGTCATCGAGGCGTCAAGCTTCACCCTGGAAACGGACGCCGTGCGCAGAGGGTCGAGTCCCAACGCCTCAACCGCCTTCCGGTAACGTGAACCGTTGCCGGCGTGAACACCGCGCTTCTCCCACCACTCGCAGACTTCCCTGAAAATCTTCTTGTAGCCCCGTACCTGCCGGACCACGACAAAGGAGCCCAGCCGCGCGGTCCGCCTTCCGTCCGACGCTTCGTCCTGACTCACCGAGACCCGCAGGACCGTTTTCCGGTCGCGATTCCAGCGGCTCCAGGTGCGTTCCTGGGACCGGACCGAAAAGAGCTCGAGCAGCGCCCGGTTCCTGGTTAACGGCACCAGCTCGTCCCGCAGCCCGCCCGGGGGCAGCCTGTCGGCGAACCCCGGAACGCCGTCGAGCTCGATACGGCTCCACGGATCCGGCCGATCCAGGGATTCGAGGTGGAGCACGCCCTCGGAACTCCACAAGGCGCGCGACTGGGCGTAGAGCCGCCCGTCATGGGTGTCCAGATACACGGCCTCACGGCTGAGCCGAGGCCCCTCGCGCAACTCGAATTGTTGGCGCAACTCGCGCAGCAAACGTTGCCCGGGCCGGCCCTGGGAAATCTCGAACATCAACTCCGAGACTTCCGATGTGGTAGACGGCATCATGATCCGCTCGCCGACGGGGAGGAAGGGGAAGAGTATAGCAGGGCGGCCAACTCCTCCCAAAGCTCCCTGTAGCGCCCGGTCGCCGAGCCGGCTGGCAGGAAGGCCGGAAGCGGCGCCCGCGCCATCCCCATGCTCTCGACGTCGGCGGCATAGGGGATCGCGGCCCCCAGCCATCTCGGGAACTCCTCTCTCATGGCGGCCATGGTCATCCGGTGCATCTTCTTGCGCGCCTCCACCATGGAAAAGAAGGGCCAGATCTTGTCTTCGTCGTATCCCTTGCGCCGGATGAAGGAACGCAGGTTGGCATAGGCCCGGGCGGCCAAAGTTGACGGGACCACCGGGATCAGCAGCAGATCCGCCGCAACGAAGATGCCCTCCGCAAGCAAGGCCGCGGTCGCGGGGCTGTCCAGCACGATAAGGTCGTACTCGCCGCGGAACGGTTCGAGTATCTCCTGCAACCGTTGCCTGGAGCGCTTGACATGGCCAAGCGCGGAAGCGAGGTGCCGGTGTGACCAGTCGGCCGGCAACAGGTCGAGACCCTCGTAGTCGGTGCCCTTGATGTTGCCGGCGACCTTCGCCCGCCCCTTGAGAAATACCTGTCTGGCTTTCTTGAGCCGGGGTTTGATACGGAAATAGTAGGTTGCCGAACTCTGCGGATCAAGATCGCAGACGAGCGTCCTGAGTCCGGATTCGGCGCTGAGGTAGGCCAGATTGACGGCGGCGGCTGTCTTGCCGACACCACCCTTCAGGTGATAGACGGCCATCACCTTGCCCTGTCCGGACTTGCCCGACATCGCTCAAACGTCAACTAATGTCGCGTCCGGTTAGACAGGACACCAAGTCCGGCAGGCCGCCACTGCGGTTGGAGGCCACTCCCCCCATGGCCTCCAACCTTGCACGCGTCAGGATCGGGGCTTCTTCGGAGGGACGATTGCGTCTTTGCAGGCTTTGGCAATGCGAAACTTGACGACCCTTTTGGCAGGGATCTTGATCGCTTCCCCGGTGGCGGGATTGCGCCCCATGCGGGCTTTCCTGCTGGTTTTCACGAGTCGGCCGATGCCCGGTACGATGAAAACCCCGCTCTTCTTGACCTCCTTGACGGCGAGCGCCGCCAGGTTGTCCAGGAAATCCTTCGCGACACGTTTGTTCAAGTCGCACTTCGCCGCCAGATCGGTCACGATCTGTGCCTGAGTCATTTTCGTAGCTGCCATGCCTCTCCCTTCTACGCCCGCTGTTCCATGGGTCGTATCTTAGGTCCCGATATTATACGTGCGCTTCACCGGATTGTAAAGAAAAATGCCCGGTGGCGGCCTCCCTGGGCCGCCGGGCGACCGCTTTCTACGGATACTCTACACGCCAATCCGGCAATCGCGGATGCGGCCGGCGAAACGCGTGAATGATATCGCTGTGGGTCAGATCGTCATACCGGAATGAGGGCAGGTCCGAGCTGATCCGCGAATGATAGCGCATGAGGATCAGGTAGCGTTTCACCAGCTCCGGGAGCAGGAAGTTCTGCCGCACGTGCTCCCGCCCCTGCCGGCCCAAGGCCGCCGCCGCCTCGCCGTCCGCCAGAACCGCCGCCATGTGCGAGGCAATGGCGTCGATGTCCAGCGGATCCACCAGATACCCGGTCACGCCGTCGATCACTTGCCGCTTGATGCCGCCCACGCGGGAACCGATGACCGGCGCGCCCTGCCACAGGGCCTCGGTCACCACCAACCCGAAACCTTCCCGGGTGGACACGTGCACGAAGCCCCGGGCGATGCGCATCAAGGCCCCCACCACCCGGTCGTTGTCCTCGACGTTGACCCAGAACCGCACATCCGGGTGATCGTCGGCCTGCAGCCTCAGCTCGTTCAACACCTCGTCGCCCTCGGGGTCGTCGGAGGCGGTGTTGCCGATGAACAGGAGGTAGGGCTTCGGATCCCGGCGCCGCGCTTCGGCCATGCGCTGGAAGGCCTTCAGAATCGTCCCCTGGTTCTTGTGACGGTCGTAACGGGAAATGGCCGCGAATATGGGCCGTTCGGGATCCACGTCATGGGCCTTGAACAGCGGTTGCAGGATGTCGAGCGCTTCGGCCCGGGTATAGTGCCTGTTCTTCTCCGCCAGCGGATCGATGCACGGCATGATCTCGTACACCGGAATCTTGAGCCCCGGGCCCACGAACTCCCGCATGGTGAAGACCGCGCCGTCGCAATGGTTGACGTACGGCAACAGGAAGCGCCACACGGTCTTGTCGGGGACCGAGGTGTCGATGTGACAGCGCCAGATCACGTTCCCGAGGATCGGCGCGTTCATGATCATGGCGGCGGGCTGCGGATCGTGGATGACCGTGAGGTCCGATGCGATGAAGGTATTGCGGGCGTTCTCGTCGATGGTGTCGAGGTAGGCGCCGAAGATCTCCTCGAGGGAAATGGGCGAGCCCGCTCCCTGAAGCAGGTTGTGGAACTTCTTGGTGACCTGGAAGAACTCGCGGTTGCCGCGAATGGTGCACCAGCGGGCATCGACTCCCAGCGAGCGGGCGAAGGGGACCGCGCTGCGCAGCATCTCGGCCACCCCGCCGCCCATGGCGGTGGAATTGACGTTCACCCAGCCGTGGCCCGCCAACGGCTCCGCCAGCCGCCTGAGCTCGTCCATGCCCGGCCGGCCGATGACCGCCTCGTAGTCCGCGAGGCCGAAGGCCCCCTCCGGCCGAACCTCATCCAGGCCGGCGACGGCCTCGTCCCGGCCGTTGCCGTTGAGGGCCTCGGGCGGGGCCGGAGGAAGTTCCGGAGCGTCCGTCGTATCGTTCAAGAACGTCAAGGCAGCCCTCCTATGCTGTGAAATTATGCAGCAATTTTTCTGATCCTAGAATGAGTTACACCGAAATGTCAACCACGTCGCCGGGTCCGCGGCAGGGCCGCTTGCCAGCGGCAAGGCGTTGGCGTATCCTCTGACCTCATCACCCGCGCCACCGACCCCAGCATGCAAGCCAGGAAGCCTCATTTTCTGCGAAATACGATGATCACCGGGATCCTGATCCTGATCCCGCTGTTCGTCACCTATATCCTCATCGCGTTCCTGTTCAACCTGTTGGCCAACGCGGGCACGCCGATCATCCGCGGCCTTCTGTCCTTTCTCAACCTGGACCAGATCGGCTGGCTGATGCCGCTGGTTCCGTTCATCAACCTGCTCATCGTCCTGTCGCTGATATTCTTTATCGGGCTGATCGGTACAAACATCGTCGGCCGGCGCATCCTCGCAACGGTCAACCAGTTCGTCATGCGTCTGCCGCTGGTGCGCACCGTCTACGGCGCCGTCAAGCAGGTGGTGGAGACGCTCCAGGGTCCCCAAGGAAGCTTCCAACGCGTGGTGCTGCTCGAATACCCCAAGAAGGGAGTATGGATGATGGGGCTGGTGGCGACCCGCAGAATCGACACCTTCAACCTATCCCCGTCCGAGACATTGCTGGCGGTGTTCGTACCCACGACCCCGAACCCCACCTCCGGCTTTCTCGTCCTGATACCCGAGGAAGAGGTCATCGAAACCGACTACAGCGTCGAGGAAGCCTTCAAGTTCATCGTCTCGTCCGGCATCGTCGGCCGGCAGTTCGCCGCCCCGGCACCGCTCGAACGGACGCTGCACGCCGCCGCGAAAAAGAACTGACCCGCCTCGCAACACTTCGTCCTTCACCTGCGACCTTTCTCCCGCCGGGGAGGGCCGAGGTGACACGGGGTAAAGAGGCATGCCCGGTTCAGGCCGACACTTCGGCGGGCGGGTCGTCCGCCGGGGGCGGGGGTTCCGGGCTCCCGCCGGGGTTGGCGAAGCGGTCGTTCAAGGCCTGGACGTAGCCGTTGGCCTCGGTGATCACCTGGGAGAGCTGCTGGCGCGTGCTCTGGTTCCAGCCGGCGGGGCGGGCCGTGAACACCGTCCGGAAGGGCCGCGTGTTCTTGCGGAACCCCCCCGTGAGGGCGGCCACCACGTCGTTGTCACGGGCGCCCCCCAGCTCCGCCGCGAGCCGCTTCAGCACCCGGTTGCCGGCCAGGCGCCGGAAGGTGTGATGGATATAGCCCGCCGCCCCGGCCGCGACCGCGAGGGCAACGTACGCCCACCCGGACTCCGTCCACAGAGCGGACCAGAAGGGATGCGAGAAACGCAACCCGTTCCATTCGCCGGTCCACAGGGTCCACACCAGCACCACCGCGAAGAGCACCGCGAAAGCGATTCCGTCCAGCAGGCGGACCCGGCGGCGCCATTCCGCGACCATTTCCTGCAGGCGGGGGACCAGCCGCAGCTCGATGTCGCGGGCGCCGTGCTCGAGGACCCCCATGACGCGGTAGGCGCGGTCCACCTCGACCTGCCGCAGGCGGCCGTGGATTTCGGCCAGATCGACGTCCCGTTTCTGCTCGAAGCGCGCGCGCACGGCGTCGTCCTCGATGGCGATGGCCGCCCCGGGACTGTAGATGCAGTAGAAACGCCCCGCCGTGAGCCCCTTCTGCGCCAGCGCCCGCTGCCAGGAGCCCACGATGTCTTCCGGGTTGTTCTCCCGGGCGGTGTTGTCCATCTGGTTCAACACGTAAAGGAACTTGCTCGAGTCGGTGCGGTGAATCGTCTCCGCCACCAGGTGCTGAAGGGTGTCCTGCATGGTGCCGGGCTCGGGATGCCTGGCGTCGAAGAACACCAGCACCAGGTCCGACAGGTCGATGATGCGGTCGGTGACCCGCAACGTCGCGGTCCGCTGCTGGTCGGCATCGAAGCCGGGCGAGTCGATGAAGATCTTGCCTCGCAGCACCTCGCTGGAGCAGGTCTTGAGCTGGAGGTAGGCGTCGATGCGGCTGCCCTCGCCGGCGCTGATCTCCTCGATGGCGCGGCTCATCTTGTAGAACGGGAAGCGCGGGTCGGCGTCCAGCGCCACCCCCGGCAACACGCGGACGTCCTGCTCCTGGCCGAAGCACAGGACGCTGAAGCGGTCGTCCACCGCCTGGTTGCCGGTGGGCTGCACCCCCTGGCCCAGGTAATCGTTGATGAAGGTGGACTTGCCCGACGAATAGGTTCCCAGGACGGCCACCAGAGGCCACCACGGGATGCGCGTGGCGTGGGACTCGTCGTCGGCGAGGAATCCCAACCGCCGCGAGATGTCGTCGAGCTTGCGGAAGCTCCGGACCGCGCTCAGGAGAATCGGGTTCTCCGTACGCAGGTGGTTCTCCAGGCTCTCCAGCCTCGCTTCCAGTTCAGCGGGTACCGCCATGGCTTCCCCTTCCCGCCCGCTCACGCGCTGGGCGCGTCCGCGCCGGCGTCCGCCAGTCGCCGCAACGCGCGCGTGACGTAGACGCGGGTCATGCGCTTTCGATACCAGTAGTCCATGTCCGCGTTGTCCAGCGGATGGGACACGCGCATGGCCAGTTCCGCGGCTTCGTCGACGGCGCCCTCGTCCACCGGCCTGCCGCACAGGACCCCGGGGGCATCGGCCACCACCTTGGGCGCCGACGCCACCGCGGTGAGGACGATCTTGGCGCCCTCGCAAGTGCCCGACGCATCGATCCGCAAGGCCGCCGCCACCCCCAGCACCGGGAAGTCGAAGGAGCCCCGGCGGCGCAGCTTGAGGTAGGCGTTGCGCCACCCGAACGCCTCCTCCGGGATCCACACCCCCTGCAACAACTCGTCCGGCTGCTTGGCGAGGTAGTCGATGCCGTCGTCGCGGTAGAGGGAGTCCAGCGGAACCTCACGGCTGCCGCCGGCGCCGACGAGCACGGCCTCGGCGCCCAGGCTGCTGAGCACCGGGGCGGTGTCCGAGGAGCAGATGGCCAGACAGACGCGGCTCTTTGGCGCCACCAGGCAGATGTCCCCGTCCTTCTTGAGGCAGAAACCCACGGCCTGGCGCCAGAAGAACGACTGGTCGTAGTAGTTGCAGCGCGTATCCACGAACAGGTTGCCGCCGATGGTGCCGGCGTTGCGGAGTTGGAGCGTCGAGACCAGGCCGGCCGCGCTGGACAGCGCGGGAAAGGCCGCACGCACGCGTTCATGGTTGGCCACCGCGCTCAGGGTCTCGCCCGCGCCGACCCACAGCCCGCGTCCTTCTTCCCGGCGTATGCCGCGGTGCTCTTCGACCTTGCCCAGCGAGACCAGGTAGCGCGGCGTGAACTGGCCCCGCTTCATCTTGGGATAGACGTCGGTGCCGCCGGCCACGGCCATGGCCTCGGGCCCCAGATCGCGCAGCACGCGCGACGCCTCCGCCAGGGTCCTCGGGCGGATATAGGTGAAATCGGGAAGTCTCAGCATCGACTAGCTCTTCTGCGGCACCTCGACACCCTGGCCCGGCGCCCAGCGAATCGGCGTGGGAAATTCGAAGGCCGGCACGGTGGGGTCCTTCAGCCGCCGGTCCAGCGCCCGCAGGATCTTGTCGGGGGTCACCGGTATCTCGCGGATGCGCACGCCCACGGCATCGTAGACGGCGTTGGACACCGCCGGTATCACCGGCAGCAGCGGGCCCTGGCCGGCCTCCTTGGCGCCGAACGGGCCCTCGGGGTCGTCGGTCTCCACCAGGATGGTCTCGATGGGCGGCGTCTCCAGCGTGGTGGGGCTCTTGTACTCCAGGATCGACGGGATCTTGTGCACGCCGGATTTCCGGAACACCTGCTCCTCCATCAGCACCTCGCCCAGGGCCATGTACACGCTCCCCTCCACCTGTCCCTGGACCCACAGCGGGTTGAAGGCGCGGCCGCAGTCGTGGGCGATCCACACCTTGTCGATGCGGATCTCGCCGGTGTCGCCGTCGCAGTGGAGCTCCACCACCGCGGCGGAGTAGCTGTAGGCCGGCGTGGGCCCGACCCCCGCCCCCTTGTAGTCTCCGGGATGCCGGGGCGGCCGGTAGCTGCCCGTGGCCCCCAGCGTGCCGAAGCGGGTCTCCGCCCGCTCGACGCACTCGGCGAAAGCGAGGCCGCGGTCGGGCAGGCTGCGGCTGCGGACCCGGCCGTCTTCCATCTCCAGGTCGTCGGCGGGCACCTCCAGCACTTCCGCGGCCACCTCGAACAGCCGCTCCTTGAGATTGCCGCAGGCCTGGATGGCGGCGTTGCCGGTCATCACCGTGACCCGGCTCGAATAGCTTCCCAGGTCCACCGGCGTGAGATCGGTGTCGGCGGTCACCACCCGCACGTCCTCCGGCCGGAGCCCCAGCTCCTCGGCCACCGCGAAGGCCAGGATCGAATCGGAGCCCTGGCCGATCTCCGTGGAGCCGCAAAAGACGGTGACCCCGCCGCCCCGGTCCGCGCGGAGCTGGACCCCCGAGTGGGGCATGTCGTTCCAGTAGATGGGGAGGCCGGCGCCGCTGATGTAGGAGCTGGCGGCGAAGCCCACGCCGTGTCCCGGCGGCAGCAGGCGATGCTTCTCCTTCCACCCGGAGCTCGCCGCGACCTTCTCGATGCACTCCCGCAGCCCGATGGTGCTGACCCGGAGGCCGTTCACCGTGACCGTGTTGGGCTCCACCACCTGCTTGAGCCGCAACTCCACCGGATCGAGGCCGAGCTTGTCGGCGATCTCGTCGAGCTGCACCTCCATGGCGAACCGCGGCTGGGGGGTGCCGTGGCCGCGCTTGGGGCCGCAGGGCGGCTTGTTGGTGAACACCCGCACGCCCTCGAACTTGTACGCCGGCAAATCGTAGGTCACCGTCTGCAACGCTCCGGTGTAATAGACCGTGGCCAGGCCGTAGCTGCTGTAGCCGCCGCCGTCGAGGAAGGAGCGGAACCACATGGCCTTGAGCGTGCCGTCGCGCTTGACCCCGGTGCGCATCCACATCTTCACCGGGTGGCGTCCCCGGTGCACGTAGAACGATTCCTCGCGGTTGAGCGTGATCTTCACCGGCCGCCCGGTGATCATCGCCAGCTTGGCCACCGCGATCTCGTGGGAGAAGGGGTCGCTCTTGCCGCCGAAGCCGCCGCCCACCGGCGTGGCGACGACCCGGATGTGTCCCATGGGCAGGTCCAGCACCCGGGAGAGGGCACGGTGCACGTAGTGGGGCGTCTGGGTCGACGACCACAGCGTGAGCTTGCCGTCCGGGGTGTAGGTCGCCAGCGCGCAGTACTGCTCCATGGGCAGGTGGGTGTTGCCCTGGAAGAAGTAGGTGCCCTCGAAAATCTCGTCCGCCTCCTCGAAGCCTGCCTCCACCTCGCCGAACTCGAAGGAGACCGCCTTCTGGATGTTGGCGCGCCGGTTCCAGGTATGGATGCGGTGGTCTTCGGCTTCCAGGGCGCCCTCGATGGAAAGGATGGGATCGAGCACCTGGTAGTCGACGTCGATGAGGCGCAACGCCTCCTCCGCCACCTCCTCGCTGACCGCCGCCACCGCCGCCACCGGGTCGCCGACGTAGCGGACCTTGTCCACCGCCAGCGCCTCCTCGTCCTGGGTGGAGGGCATGATGCCGAACTTCGTCGGCACGTCCTCGCCGGTGATGACGGCGTGGACGCCCGGAAGCTCCAGCGCCCGCCGGCCCGAGACTCCATGGACCAGCGCGTGAGGATGCGGACTCCGCAGCAGCCGGGAAAACAGCATGCGCGGCATGACGAGGTCGTCCGCGTAGCGGGTGTCGCCCGCGCACTTGGCCGGCCCGTCGATGCGCGGCAGCGGCTTGCCGATGATCGAGAACCCGTTTTTCTCCCCGTCTCTACTCATGTGACCCGTTCATTTCCGAAACGGCCTGCTCCACCGCCTCGATGATCTTGGTATAGCCGGTGCAGCGGCACAGGTTGCCCGACAGCGCCTCCTCTATCTCCGGGCGCGTCGGTTCGGGGGCCTTGTCCAGGAGCGCCTTCGCCGCCAGCAGGATGCCGGGAATGCAGTAGCCGCACTGGGCCGCGCTCAGGTCCGAGAACGCCCGTTGCAAGGGATGCGGCCGGCCTCCTTGCGCCAGCCCCTCGACGGTGGCAATCTCCGCGCCCTCGGCCTCCACCGCCAGCATCAGGCACGAATAGACCGGCTCGCCGTCCACCAGCACCGTGCAGGTGCCGCACTCCCCCAGCTCGCAGCCGTGCTTGGTGCCGGTGAGCCCCAGCTCCTCTCGAAGCACCTCCAGGAGGCTGTGGGTCACGTGGCCGGCCACTTCGTGCGACTCGCCGTTGACGCGCAGCCGCAGCAAGCGCTTGCCGGTGATGGTCTCGCTGTCGATATTCCCGCCGTTCAACTCCGAAAGAACCTCCTGGCTTTCAATTCGAAACGCGGCAGCGTCCCCGGCGCCACCACCTCCACCACCGGGCGGATGTGCAGGTTGTCCCTGATGGACTCGGTCACTCCCTCCTTGAGCCCCGCCGAATTCTCCGCCGCGGCCGGCTCCAGGGTGACCTTGAGCTCCGCCAGCCCGTCGGTCTGCAACACGTCGACGCGGAACTCCTCCACCTCGGGGAACGTCCGGACGATTCCTTCCACCGCGCTCGGGAAGACGTTGACTCCCCGTACCACCACCATGTCATCGACGCGCCCGAGGACGCCGCCGTTCAACACCAGCGAATCGCGCCCGCACGGGCAGGGGCCGCGACGGGGCTCCACCAGGTCGCCGGTGCGGTAGCGGATGACCGGACTCCCCACCCGGCCCAGGTTCGTCAGCACCAGCTCGCCCCGCTCCCCGTCCGGCAACGGTTCGCCGTTCTCCGGATCCACCACCTCGGCGATGAACTCGTCCTCGTTGACGTAGACCCCACCCGAGGGCCCCTCGCAGGAGAAGCCGAAGGCGCCTATCTCGGTGGCTCCCGTGTGGTCGAAGCAGCGCGCGCCCCAGGCCTCCTCGATGCGCTGCTTCGTCGACGCGATGCTCGCCCCGGGCTCGCCCGCGTGCACGGTGACCCGGACCGTTGCATCCCGGGTCAGATCGATCCCGGCCCGTTGCGCCTCCGCCGCCATGTGCAGGGCGTAGGTCGGAGTGCACACCAGCACGGTGGCGCCGTAGTCCATCAGGCTCTTGAGCCGCTGCTGCGTCGTCTGCCCACCGCCGGAGATGGCCAGCGCACCGACCTTGCGGGCGCCTTCCCACCCGCTCCAGAACCCCACGAACGGCCCGAAGGAAAACGGGAAGAAGATCCGGTCTTCCGGGCTCACCCCGGCGGCCTCGAGGACGGTCCGCCAGCACTCGCCCCACCAGTCCCACGACGCCTCGGTATCGAGCCAGTACATGGGCCGTCCCGTGGTGCCCGAGGTCTGGTGCACCCGCACGTACCGCTCCAGCGGATACGTCAGGTCGCTGCCGAACGGCGGATGCCGGAGTTGGTCGTCCACCAACTCCTGCTTGGTGGTAAACGGCAGCCCCGACAACGGTTCCGGTCCCTCCAGTGGCAGCGCCACGCGCCCTTCAAGCTTGCGTCTGTAGAACTGGTTGGTCCGGAGCACCTCGTCCAGCATGCCGTTGAGCCTGTCCAACGGGGCGCGTTCCATGGTCTCCGGTCAACTTTGACATGGAATGTCGAGGCGGCTCAAGCTTTGGCCGGCTTCGCGGTGATTCCGTCGGTTGCCGGGCGCGGGCGGGTCGGAAGCTTGTCCGTGCCGCGGCTCAACCTAGGCGTTGACCGGGACGGAGGTCGGCGTCGCCGGCGTATTCGGCGGCGGCGACCTTGGTCCGGGAGTCGTGCGCCCTCACCCGCTGCACGACCACGCTCCCGTCACCGGCGGCCACGGCCATGCCGGCATCGGACAGCTCCAGGAGCTCGCCGGGCGCGCCCGATCCCGTTCCCAACCGGCTGCCGTAGAGCTTCAGCCGGTTGCCGCCGATGGTGGTCCAGGCGCCGGGCTGGGGGTCGGTCCCGCAGATGAGGCGGTGCACCTCGTCCGCCGGCCTGGACCAGTCGACCTCGGCGTCGGCCTCCAGGCACCAGCTCTCATAAGTAGCGCGGCTGTGGTCCTGCTCGATGCGCGGCGCGGTGCCGGCCCGCACCAGCTCCACGGCCTCGGCGATGGCGTCGACGCCCATGGGAAACAGCTTGCCGAAGTAGAGGCTGCCGACGGTGTCGTCCTCGGCAATCTCCACCTCCTTCTGCAGCAGGATCGGGCCCTCGTCGAGAGCCTCGTCGGGCCAGAAAACCGTGAGACCGGTCTTGTCGTCCCCCTGGATGCGCGCCCAGTTAATGGAGCTGGGGCCGCGGTGCAGCGGCAACAGCGAAGGATGGTACTGGATGGTGCCCAACCGCGGCGCATCCAGGACCCGCCGGGGCACCAGGAGCGTCACGTAGGCCATGACGCACAGGTCGGACCGGAAGCTCCGCACGAGTTCCAGCGCCTCGTCCGTCTTGAAGGTCGCGGGCTGGTGGACCGGAAGCCCCTGCTCCAATCCCGCCTCCTTGAGCGGACCCGGAGGCGAGCCTTCCCGGTCCGGCGGACAGAGGACGCCCACCACCTCGTCAGGCCCGGCCATCAACCGTTCCAGCACGGCCTTGCCGAACGCCTGCTGTCCGTGGATCAGAATGCGCATGCCAACATCGGGAAGGATAGCGAATCTGGCGCAAGCAGGGAAGCCTGAATCCACCACCAAGACCTGAAGTGGCGGCGGCGCCGGTGAGCCACAGGAGTGCCACGACCGTTCGTCCGGAGCGTAGCGTAGCGAAGTCGAAGGACGCCATTCTCCTTACTCGGACAGGCTTCTAGGCGCCACCCAGGGCTTCCAGCATCATCCGAAGCCCCGGCTTCGAGACCTGGGGATCGCTGAGCATCCCGATCAACGTCCGTGTCACCTCGATGTGACGCGCACATGCATCCATGAGGCTGTCGGCACGGCCGCCGTCCACCAGCACCCGCAGGCCGTCTTCAAGCAAACGATCCTCGCCTGCCGCGATGACGGCGTCCACCGCGGCTCGGCGGACCAGGGGCGAGGAGTCGCGAAAACCCGCCGCGGCTCTCGCCGGATGGACGGCGGCAACCGCCGTCACCGCCGCCGCCCGGACCGAGGGGTCGGGGTCGTCCAGCAGCGGGGCGAGTTCTCGCGCCTGGTCGAGACCCGCCGCGGTCAGGCCGCGGACGGCGGCGCAACGCACGCGCGCATCGTCGGAGCCCAGTGACCGCGCCAGGACGACCCGTAGGACGGGCGCCAGCGGCATGGCCGCCGCGCGTTGGGCGATGGCCTCGAAGACGCCCGCCCGCAGATCGGATTCCGTCGACAGGGCGGTTTCCGCCAGCGCCTCGTCGATGCCCTCGACGGCGCAGTCCGCGGCAAGCCGGACCGCCACCAGACGAATATCGGCCTCTACGTCGTCAACACCTTCCACCGGCACGCGGCGGGACCGGACTCGCCCCGCGCCGGGAGGAGACGGTGAAGGATCCTGGGACGGTACGGCCGTCCCGGGCTCCGCTGCCTGAATCGCTTCGAGGGTGGATCGGGGGAACAGCGGCGCTTTGGCAACGCCGCCCGAGAGGGCGGCGGATGCTTCCGGCTCAGGCGCGCCGGCGGCCACGATGCCGCCCTCGGGAGTTATGGCGACCGGTCCGCTCCCGGCGGAACCGGCCGCCGCGTGACCCCGAGCGTCATCGATTGCATCCGCGCTGCCGGACGGGCGGGACCGGAGATTGCCGCGCATGGCCTCGATCAAGAGAGCTCGCGCCTGCCCCCGGCTCTCCTCGGAGGCACCGCGCGTCATTGCCGCCGCTGCCGCCAGAGCGGCCACACGGACCTGTCGGACCGAATCCGCCGCCGCCGCGGACAGCGCGGCGAGAGCCTCTCGGGTGCCGGTCTCCCCCAATGCCTTGAGCGCGGCGAGACGCACCTCGGCAAGCCGTTCTCCGTCCGCCGCCGTGTCTCGCAGCGCGCTCGCCGCCCCCGCCCCCATCACCCTGGGCAGCGTTGACGCACACGCCGCGGCCAGACGCGGGTCACTCCCCCCAAGCCAGGCCGTCAGCTTTGCGGCGAGCGACGGTTCGTCGGCGGAGGAGAGGTGCGGCGCCAGCCCTTCGAGAGCCGCGGCGCGGACATGGGGATCGGGATCGGCAAGCGCCGCGCGGGCCAGGTCCGGTGCCGCCGAGGCAGCGCGCCCCACCGCGGCGCCGCGGACCGAAGCCTCCGGATCCTTCAATACCAAGGCGGACAATGCCGCGTCTCCCGCATCCAGGCACTCCGCGGCAAGCCGGCGAACGCCCGGGCTCGGGTCGGCGGCCAAGCGGTCGCGGAGCGGCGCCAGCCGGTCCCGCCCGGCCCGCGACAGCGCCGCCAGGGCACGCTCCCGGACCCGCCCGTTGCCGTCCTTCAGGAAATCGAGGAGAGCCGCGACTCCGCGCCCGGGCATCTTCGCCAGGGCGGCGAAGACCACGTGGTCGAGTTCCTGCCCGCCCTCGTCGGCCCGCGCCCGGATCAGATCGTCCACCGCGGACTCGGCGCCCATGTCCCCCAGGGCCGTGACGGCGGCCACCTGCACGTCCAGCCAGTCGTCCCACGAACCCTCCTCCCACGCCACCTCCGACTCGCATCGATCCCGTGCCAGCGCCCGCAGCAACTCCGCGGACGCCTCGTCCCTGAGCCGGCCCAGGGCCCGCACGGCCGCGGTCTTGACCTCGCCCACCGGATCGCCCTGCAACGAGCGCCGGATCGCCGGCGCATCCTGCGGCCGGGCACAACGCACCAGCGCCACCATGGCATCGGCCCGCACGTCCGGATCCGGGTCCAGCAACGCGTCCACCAGAGCCGGCGCCGCATCCTCGTCGCCCAGAGCGCCGAGGGCGCGGGCGGCGGCACAGCGGAGGGGCTCCTCCAGAGCACGGAGATACGGGGAGATTACACTAGTGGGATCGGTCACGGCCCTTCGACGTCATGCTGCCGCCCTGCCTTCCGTCATTCCCCGCGCAACAGGCTGTGTCAAACTGCTGCTGGAACCGGAACGGCAGGGACGCCTCGTGTCGTCATTCCGGCGAAAGCCGGAATCCAGGAGGGAGGGGCGGGGAATCACTCACGTTTCCCCCTCCCGACCCCTGGATTCCGGCTTTCGCCGGAATGACGGGTGCGGGTACTCGAGACCCTTTGCGACCACAACCTCATTCCAGGGCGATGTCGCGGCGGGCGAACGACATGCTGCGGAACTGGCGCTTGTAGGGGCTTTCGCCCATGCGCCGCAGCCGTCCCACGCCCATCTTGTAGTTGTAGTTGCCGCTGATCCAGTCCACCACCCGGCCCGAGAGGGCATTGGCCGGCTGGCTGGTCTGCAGGAAATCCATGAAGCCGACGCCTTTCTTGATGGCCGGGGTCACGATCACCACCGCGGTGATGGCGGCGCGGGTCAGCTCGATGTAGCCGTTGCGGAGGAGCGTGGCGAAGTCGAAGTCGTCGGCCTCGATGCCCAGGATCGTTTCCTTCTGCACCGGGATGCGGTCGGAATGGACCACGACGTAATCGCCGGACTCCAACCCGCGCGCGCGGGCGTCGTCGGGGTGAAGCTCGATCCAGTTCTCGGGCCAGCGCTGCTCGATGTAGGGGCGCCGCCGGTCGTCGTAACCCGACTGCCAGCGCTCGTTGATGCGGCCGGAGGTGATCCAGATCTCCCCTTCCCGCGGCTTCATCCACTCCCAGTAGCTGGAGAAAAGCTCCCACGGCGCCTTCTGCAGGTTCAGTTTCCCAGTCTGGGTGTTGAAGTGGGTCAGCTTCTTGTTGAAGACCGTGGAGCCGGCCGGG
Source organism: uncultured Binatia bacterium (SeqCode) (assembly GCA_965204505.1). Lineage (GTDB taxonomy): Bacteria > Desulfobacterota > Binatia > UBA9968 > JAJDTQ01 > JAJDTQ01. The sequence continues at coordinate 1,532,846 of CBDBFB010000002.1, read as the reverse complement.
CCGTCGTCCGGCAGCACCCGGTTGACGTCGTGGAGCCGCTTGGTCTCCTCCAGGGTGCCGTCGGCGCGCATCAGCACCGGGCCCTGGATGCCGTTGGTGCCGAACTCCCGGAGCTTGTCGTGAAGGGTCTTGCCCTCGCGCCGGGCCGCCACCTTGACCGCGAAGAAGTCCTTGCGCGAGCCCCGGGAGAAGCGCGCTCCCTCCTCCAGCACCTGGTTGGAGTCCTCCCAGTCGAAGCCCTCGAAGCCCATCTTGCGCGCCAGCCGGGCGATGATCCACCAGTCCGGCCGGGCCGCACCGGGCGCGTCGTAGAACTTGGGGTAGAGGCGGATGCGCCGCTCGCCGTTGGCCCGGGTGAAGGTCTCCTCGCCCCAGCCGGCGGCCGGGAACACGATGTCCGCGTAGCGCGCGCCGATGGGATCCACCAGGTAGATGTCCTGGTGCCACACCACCATGCCGCCCGAGTCCGTCCGCCGCTTCAGCGTCTCCACCACCTCCGCACGGTCGAAGCTCCGCACCTGGTGCGGGTTGCGCGTCGTCAACTCGTCGAACTTCTCCTGCAGGGACTGGGTGCCGCACATGCCCTGCACCCAGGTGTTGCCGATGACGTGGGCGAGACGGGTATGACCGGACATCAGGTAGCGGTCGGTGTCCAGCGCCCTCCGGCGCCGGCCGGGCAGCTTTTCCGGGCTCTTGTTGCGCGGGTAGCTGCCGCCCCGGAGGCCGCCGCGCTGGTGTCCGCCGGCCCGCCCCACCACCTGGCCGGGCCGTCCGCCGGCGCCGCAGACGATGCCCAGGGAAGCGATGGCGTTGGTGTTGCCGGTGTTGTTGGACCAGTAGCAGCCCTTCTCGATCATGATGGAGGTCTTGGGGCGGGAGCCGTCGGCGCGCGGCTTCGCCATCCACTCGGCGGCGGTATGGATCTTCTTGACGTCGATGCCGGCGATGGCGGCGGCTTTCTCCGGGACCGAATAGTCCTGGGCCAGCAGCCAATTCTTCCAGTCCTCGAACCCGTCGGTCTGGAACATGCCCCAGGTGGTGCGCCACTGCCACGGCGTGTTGCGCGTGCCCTGCCCGAACCCGGACGAGCTTTCCCACTTGTTGTTCACCCAATTGCGTATCCAGTCGCCGTCTTCCCATCCGTTCTCGACGATTACCCGGGCGATGGCCATCAGCACCGGCAGGTCGGTGCCCGGCTGGATGTCGATGTACATTCCGCCCTGGCTTTCCGCGTAGGCGACGCCGGCGGTGCGGCGCGGCAGCATGAAGATCGTTTTTTGCCCGTTCTGGATCCCGGGCATGATCCAGTCGGTGAACAGGATGGTCTTGGTCTCGTAGGGGTCGGTGCCGCAGATCAGCAGGACTTCGGCGTCGCGCCAATCCTCGTAGGAGGGCCCGAAGTTGTCGAACCCCGCGTCGCGAAAACCCGGCGTGGAGGTGACGTCGGACGGTGTGTCGTGGAAGGTGAAGTTCGCCGTGCGCACGTTGCGCAGGGCGTACTTGGTGATGGCGTAGGTGTTCTCGAGGTAGCCGTAGGAGAAGGTCTTCACGGCGTAGGCGTTGGTGCCGTGCTGCGCCAGGACATGGGTGCCCACCTCGGCCGCGACATCGAGGGCGAAGTCCCAGGTCACCGGCATCAGCACCCCGAAAATACGCACCAACGGCGACCGCAACCGGTCACGGGTAGGCTTGTCGGGGTTGTAGACCTTCTGCGCGATCAGGCCGCCCCGGACCGAGGAGTTGCCGGTGTGATTGACGAAGTCGGTGTCCTTGTCGGGAAGGATGACCACGTGGTGCGGCCTGCCCTCGTGCATCACGATGTTGTGCTGATCGCCGCTGACCCAGTAACCGAGGGGCTCCACGGGGAAGTCCGCGCCGAGGGCGTTCTCGGCGGCGCTCGGGCCGCCGTTCCTCCCGCCCCGCACGGGCCAGCGGTACACCTTGTAGCCGCAAGCCACCACGCAGTAGTCGCATGCCGTGGAGATGACCTCCGCGTCCGGGGGCGGCAGCGGCACGCTCTGTTCGGGGACGTGATACGGAGTAGCCATGGCAACGGTCCTCACGACTGGAGATTGTCGAACCGGCCGTAGATCAGGCCGAACATGCCCACGGCATGGATGTCGTCGCCTTCGAGTTCCAGCAGCACCTGGGGTAGCGACTGGTACGCCTGTCCCGAGATGAAGATGCCGTGGCGGGTCAGGTCGAAGGTGGTGAGGTGCAGCGGGCACGGCCCCAGCGCCTTGTCGCCGGCCTGGTACGTGCCCTGAAGCGGGCCCCCCTGGTGCGTGCAGGTATAGTTGAAGGCCACTACGTCCCGGCCGGGTCCGATGCCGCCGCCCGCCGGCGTGCCCAGCTTCACCAGGATCGACTCCGCGTAGTCCCCCTCGTCCGGATACTCGAAATCGACGGGCTCATTCAGTTCCAGAGACGACAGCTTGCCGATGAGCTTGCGCGGGTAGGTAGACACCACCGCCGGCGTCTGCGCGCCGGGGCGCCCGGGAATGCCGACCATGATCACCGCGGTGGTGATGCCGCTCCACAGGAGAAAACTGCGCCGGCTCACCAGGCAGGGCGCCGGGCCTTCCTTTTCCCCGCCACCCGCGGGGCCGGGGAGGTTTCCGCAGGATATCGTCATCGCACTGTCCTCCGGCGCCGGCGTGGAACCCGGCGCTACGAACCCTTCCCGCCCGGAGGCGGCAGCGGCTGCATCACCGGGAGATCCGGCGTCTCCATCAGGATTTCCTTGCCCGAGAGGCTTTGAAGGAACGCCACCAGGTCGCTCATCTCCGCATCGGTGAGGGCCAAGGGCCGGATCAACGGACTCTTGGTGGCGGCGAACTCGTTCTCGCCGCCACCGCCGTTGTAGAACTCCACCACGTCACGCAGGGTCTCGAGCATGCCGTTGTGCATGTAGGGAGCCGTGAACTTCGTGTAGCGGAGGCTCGGGGTACGGAACTTGCCCAGGTGCTTCTTCTCCTTGGTGCGGAAGTAGAGACCCGGGTCGTCCTTGGTCTTGCGGTACATTTCTTCGGTGACACCCTTGGCGTAGAGTTCGAAGCGGAAGGTGATCTGCGCCACCGCATCCTCCTCCCAACCCTCGTAAGGGGGCACGCCGACGTTGTGGTACTTCTCGTCCGTCAGCAGCGGGCCGTGGTGGCAGGCGATGCAGTTGGCCTTGCCGGCGAACAGCGCCAGACCCCGCTTCTGCGACGCGTCCAGCGCGGCGTCGTCGCCGCGCATGTAGCGGTCGAAGGGCGTGTCGGTCTGCACCAGCGTGCGCTCGAACGCGGCGATGGCCATGTAGGCGTGGCGGATGTTGGGCCAGTCGTCGCCGAAGACCTCCTTGAACCGCCGCCGGTACTCGGGCACGAAGGCGAGCCGCGCCTCCATCATGTCGTCCTCGCCATTGCCCGCCACCGCGCCGCGGGCGGCGGACCGCGCCTGGGACTCCAGCGACCTGGAAGACCCCGCCCAGAAGAGCTTGCCGTAGTAGGCCGCGTTGATGATGGTCTGGCTGTTGCGCCAGTGTATGGTGCCGGGATAGCCCGTGCTGACGGGTTCGGGGACCGACCAGCCGGCCTCGGGAAAGTGGCAGACGGCGCACGGCATGGCGTAGTTGCCCGAGAGGATGGGATCGAAGAACAGCAGCTTGCCGAGCTCGACCTTCTCCGCCGACATCGGGTTGTCCGCGGGGACGGGGGGCGGACCTAGGGGAACCAACCCCGGCGGTCGCTCCGCGCCCGCCGCCGCGGCCGCCGCCAGCACGGCGGCCGCCACGATGACGAGAATCGTTCGGAAGCGGTTCACGGCCATCTCCCTCAGTTCGGTGCCTTGCGCCAGTTCCGGACCGGCTTGTAGTCGTAGTCGTCCGCGCGCCAGACGAATTCGTCGGTATCGAACGTCTCGCCGCTGAGCGCCTCCAGAAAAGCCACGAGATCGGCCTTCTCTTCAGGCGTCAATCCGAGCGGCTTGAGCCGCGGGTCCTTCAACGGATCGTCGCCGCCGCCGGCGTCATAGAAATCCACGACCTCCCCCAGCGAACCGAACACGCCGTTGTGCATGTAGGGCGCCGTCCACTTGAGCTCGCGCAGGGTCGGCGTGAGGAAGCTGCGGCGGGTCTCCGGCCGGTGGGTGCGCACGTAGGCGCCGGGGTCCTCGCGCAGGGCCATGTAGTTCTCGATCCCCATGAACTTGGCATAGGTGACGAACGCCGAGTGCCTTCGCGGATCGCCCCAGATGTCCGGATTGTCCGGGACCCCCGTGTTGTGCGTTTGATCGTCGGTGAAACGCGCCCCCGAGTGACATGCGGCGCAGCCGGCCCGGCCCTGGAACAGCGACTGTCCCCGGCGGGCGGCAGCCGACAGCGCGTCCGTGTCCACCGGCGCGCCGCGCGAGACGATGGTTTCCAGGAACACGGCGAGGGCCTTGCGGGCGCCGCCGTTGGACGGCTCGCCCAAGCCGGCCGCGCGGAACATCTTCACGTAGACGGGGTCCTGCTTGAGACGCTCCTGCATGAGCCTCATGTCCATGTTCATGAGGTAGGTCTCGGTGATCATCCCGCGGACGACGTCGTTCAGGTTGGTGCCCAGGCGGCCGTCGTGCATCCACGCGGCCCGGCGGCCGACATTGGCAAGGGTGGGGGTGTTGCGGAAGTGGGCGGCCCCGGTGTAGGCGGCGGACAGGGGCTTCCCGTCGCTGAACGCCTTGTCCGGTTGGTGGCAGGTTGCGCAGGCGAAATTGACGTCGCCGGAAAGTCGTTCGTCGTAGAACAGCCGCTTGCCCAGCTCGGACCGCGCCGCCGTTTCCGCACCGGTCACGGCGGCCGGGCTCGGCAGCGGTGCCACACACCCGAGCAAAGCAACGAGGACCAGTCCGAATGGCTCCTTCACCGGCAACATCTTCCAACCCGCCATAAGCTGCCACAAGCCTGAACGTGAGGCCAAGCGGTTCCCGACAGCGTCTTCCGCCGGGAGTCGACTCGTGGGATCCATGTTACCACCGGCGTGACCGGAGCATCAACACAATTTTCTGGTTCGCCAATGCGCTTCGCGATTCGCGAATTACATTGCGGCCCTCTTTTCTTTCGCGATGACACTGCCTACATTTGTGGTAGGCTCGCACCCGACGGGCCTGCAAGAAGCCTGCAAGAAAGTCGACGGCGCACACAGGAGGTTCCACGATGTTACGAGGCGCTTTCCTCTTGTCGGTGATCCTGGCCTGGGCGGCCCTGACGGCGGGACAGTCCTTCGCCGAGGGCGACATGGCGGCCGGCAAGAAGGTCTTCAAACGCTGCCTTGTGTGCCATACCGACATCGAAGGCAAACACAAGCAAGGACCCACCCTCCACAAGGTCCTGGGCCGGGCCGCGGGAACGGCCAAAGGGTTCCGATACTCGCCGGCCTACGTACGGGCAGGCAAGCAAGGCCTCGTCTGGAGCGACGAGACCCTGTTTCAATACCTCAGGCATCCCAAGAAATTCCTCCGCAAGTTCCTCAAGGATCCCAAGGTCAAGTCGCGCATGACCATGAAGTACTTCAAGGAAAAGGACCGGCGAAACGTCATCGAGTACATGAAGTCGCTTGGCGATTGAGCCGCGCCTTGGGCCGGCTGTTGTTTCGTCGCGCCCGCCCGGCACGGGACAAGGCCGTGCATCGTTGACATGGTCAGACCCGTTTGGTATCGGCGTGTCATGGTCCGGCAAGGGTCCATTCCGCAGTATTCCGGGCTCGACAGCCCGAGGGAGGTGACCGATGGGTAGTAAAGAGCCGCGCGGCGTCGTGCATTGGATCGATCACTTTATCGTGGGCACCAACGACATGGTGAACTGGGTCGACTGGGCAGTGAACGCCACCGGCATCACCCGGCGGCCGATCCGCGGCATCACCACGACGGCGCGCAAGAAGGACGTGCCGATCATGTGCTTTCTGTGGTGGGACGGCGAGTCGTGCCGCATCGGCGCGTTCCTCCAGCCCGAGGTCTATCCGCAGGCCAAACCCCTGGGCGAGGAGTTGCCGCGGTGCGGATTTTACATCCGGCCCGAGGACGTGGACCGGCACGTCGAGCGGCTCGAGCGCCACGACATCCCGCACACCGAGCCGGTGCGGATGGCGGACGGCGGCGACGAGGGCACGGTGATCTACTTTGCCGACCCCGACGGCAACCAGTTCGAGTTCTGGGCCCCCGATCACATGCCGGAGGGCGCCATGGAGATCTGCACGTCCGAGGGCGTCGGCCGCATCAGCCACGCCGTGTACGGTTCCCGGGATCTGGGGCGGACGGCCGACTTCTTCGCGAAGTACTGCGCGCTTGAACCCGAGGTGAACCCCAACGTCGCCGAGGGGAATCTTGTGCTACGCCTGCAAGCCGGCGGCCGGCTCATCTACAAGCTCACGGACCGGGTGGACGAGCGCGTGGCCGGGCACGGACCTTGGTGGGACATGCACACGGCGCTGACGGTGCGGGCGGAGGAGTTCATGCCCAACTACCGGCGCATGTGGGAAACCCTGCCCGAAGAAGCCATGGCCAAGGAAGACGACACCCTGACCCTGGAGGAGGAGGACGCGCTGCCGGCGCGCACCGGCCTGCACCGGAGCCCGGTGGGATACCGCTGGAAGGCCATATTCGAGCGCGGCGACGAGTTCTACGACTGGGACGGCCACGCCTTCCACTTCTTCGGCGGCACGCCCGTGAAGGATGACGGCTCGCTGGCCCTGTACACCATCGTGGAACAGGAAGACTACCTCACCGACGTTGCCGTCGAGGCCGAGAAGGGCCGCGGCGCCCAAGGGTAATCCGCAGGCTCCGGCCGCTGGCGATTCCGTCGGCGGCCATTTTCACCCTTCGTCAAAAAGCACCGCGGCCGTTTTTGACTGCTGCTGCGTGGAACCCCCTCGCTGTCGCGGACCGTCACCTCCCGTGTTGAAAAACCCGCTCCGATCTGCGAACATTCCGCACCAAGTCGATATTGGCCGAGGAGGCACTCATGGAAGTGATCAAGGTAGACTTCAAGGGCACCAAGGGGATTCCGCCGTCCGGACTGTGCGTGGGCGTGCACCGCGCCGGCGCCATGCACCAGAAGATGGTGGAAAAATACGGCGACGGCATCGCCGTGTGGTCCCTGAGGCCCGAGAACGACTTCATCGCCTTCAAGTCGCTTGAGGACGAAGAGGGCATCCGCTCCACCAACGACATGGACTCCATCAAGGACGAAAAGCTCATCTACGGCGTCCGCGGCGCGCCTCCGGAGATCCGCAGGCAGGCGAAGGAGCAGGGACTCGAGCTCCTGGCCGATGCTACCTGCCCTTTCGTCGTCCAGCAGGAAGAAGCCGAGCTGGAGTTGCTGGACCAGGGCTGCCACCTGGTGATCCTGAGCAGCCGCACGCACCACGGCATCCCGCGCCTCATGGGCATCGCCAAGGAGAAGGAGCGGGAGGTGTTCATCGTCGAGAAGGCGGAGGACGTTGACGACATCCGCCTTACCCGATTCGAGCCCGTGGGGGTCATCGTCCAGACCACGTTCTGGATGGAGAGCTACACCGGTATCATGACCCGGATTCTGGAGCGCTTCGCCAACGTGCGCATCCGCAACACCGCCTGCATCGACTCGCTGCAGCGACTCCCCAAGGTCGAGGAGCTGGCGCGCGACGTCGAGGCGGTGGTCATCTTCGGCTGGACCGAAGGCATGACCAACCGCATGGAAGAGGTGGCGCGGGCCTTCAACGACAACGTCTACCGCATCGAGAAGCTCGATGACCTGGAACGCTCCTGGTTCACCGGCATGTCCCGGGTCGGCATCGTCGGCGCCAATGAGACCGTCGACGAACTGGTGGACGAGGCAGTGGAACGCATCAAGTCCATGGCCGCCTGACAGCCACTCGTCCTTCGACCTCGGCAAGGCGCGATGGCTTGTAGGGGCGACCGGCGGTCGCCCCTTGTGGCGGGCACCACGCGAGAGAAAGACCAGCAGATTGGTAAAGAACTTGCGTGGGACAGGCCACTAAAAGCCTGTCCGGGTAATCGAACCGTGGCGATGGTAGGGGCGACCGGCCGGTCGCCCCTACGGGAGTCCACCGTAACGTAGCCTAGAAGAACACCCCCTCCCAGAGCTTTGCGAGGAACGAGGCGTGGTGGAGCATTTCGATGCCGTCGTCCGTGGTGCGGTCATGGGGGTCGAGGGAGACGATGACGCGGCGCTTCGTTTCCGGATGGTCGATGGCCAGCTCCCGCAAACCGCGGGCGTGGTCGCCGCGGACACGGTGGACGGCTTTCGCTTCGATGGCGCAGTCGATGTGATTGACGACGAAATCGACTTCGATACCGGAACTGAGCCGCCAGTAGAAGAAATCCGCGTAGCGGGCGCGGTAAGAGTTGTAGCAACACAACTCGTGGAACACCCAGTTCTCGAACGCCTTGCCGAACAGTTCGCTACCGGGCTGCAGGGCGCCCCGCCTGGCGAGAAAATTGACCACGCCAACGTCGCCGAAATAGAACTTCGGCGCAGCCACGGTCCTGCGTTTGGGCCGGCGCCGGTAGGCCGGCAAAAAACGGCCCAGCAGCGTATCCTCGAGAATCTCGAAATAGGATCGGACCGTCTGGCTGGCGACGCCCGTGTCACGGGCGATGGCCGTGTAGCTGACCACGTCGCCATCCGAGAGCGCGGCCAGGAAGAGGAAATCGCCGTAGGCCGGCAGCCTGCGGGAAAGCCCCTCCGCCGCCACCTCCTCCTTCAGGTACTGCGAGACGTAGCCGTCAAGCCGTGGCAGCGGGCGCTCCGCGTCGTAAATGCGGGGAAGGTAGCCGTGATTCAGCAGCCGGATCAGATCGACACCCGGCCCGATTTCCAGCGCCGACAGTCCGTGAAGCTCCCGTCGCTCGGCGCGTCCGCCGAGGAGGTTGGCGTGGCCGCGCCGAACCTTGCGCGCGCTCGACCCGCACAGTGCGAAGTGCACGCCGCGGTGCTCCATGAGCCAGTGCACCGCATCGAGGAGCGCCGGCACCTTCTGAATCTCGTCGATGACCATGAAGGCGGCGTCGTGCCGGCGTTGTTCGTCGATCAGCATCTCGGGTGATTGCAGATAGCGCCGGTAGGACTCGGGCCGCAACAGGTCGACCCACGGCACGTCGGGAAATTCCCCCGCGAGAAGCGTGCTCTTGCCGGCCTGGCGCGGCCCCCAGAGGAAGAAGGTGGTCGGTTCCGCCTTTGGCAACTGGAGCAAGCGTGTATATTTTCCCATCGCTGATTGAATATTACACGTAATTCGGTATTTGACAATTTAATTTACCGGTTACGACAGGTCAGAAGACGACGGGCCTGTTGTGTCGGGATGCCCGTGCATGCTTTCCCTGTACAAGCGTGCCACACGATTGACAGCCCTCTCCCTTGTCCGATAAACGAGAGGCATGACCATGTCCGCCGAAACAGAAGCCAGGCTCCCTTACCACGATCTCCGCGAATGGATGGCCCGGGCCGACGCCCTGGGCGAGCTCCGCACCGTAACCGGCGCGAGTTGGGAAGAGGACATCGGCCTGGCCGCCGATGCGGTCATCCGGGTCGACGACGGCCCCGCGGTGCTCTTCGACGAGGTCCCCGGCTGCCCCAAGGGCTTTCGGGTCCTGATCAACACCTTCGCCGGCAAGCGCCGGAACATGACGCTGGGGTTCCCCGAACACCTCACCAAGCAGGAGTTGAGCCAGGCCTTCTTCGACCACTACATCAAGGTGCAGCGACGGCTGCCACACGTAGTGGTGGACGACGGGCCGGTGTTCGAGAACATCCTCACCGGCGACGACATCGACGTCATGAAGTTTCCCACACCCAAGTGGCACGCGGACGACGGCGGCCGCTACATCGGCACCGGCTGCTTCTGCGTGACCATCGACCCGGAAGAGCGCTGGATCAACGTCGGCACCTACCGGGCGATGGTGCAGGACCCCAGGTCGGTGAGCCTGCTGTTCGTTCCGGGCAAGCACGCCTACATGCACCGCAAGAAGTACTTCGACAAGGGCCAGCCCATGCCCGTGGCCCTGGTGGTGGGCAGCGACCCCATGTCGTTCTTCGTGGGCGGCACCGAATTTCCCTACGGCGTCTGCGAGTTCGACGTGGTGGGCGGGCTGCGCGGCGCGCCGGTCGAGGTGGTGCGCGGCCAGGTCACGGGTCTCCCCTTCCCCGCCAACGCCGAGATCGTGCTGGAAGGATTCCTCACCGAGGACAACCGCGCGGTGGAAGGGCCGTTCGGAGAATGGACCGGCTACTATGCCGGCGGCGCCAGCGAGCAGCCCACACTGGATATCCGCGCCGTCTACCACCGCAACGACCCCATCATCCTGGGGGTGCCGCCGCTGGGAGCCGGCCCCGACGAGATGGCCCGCTACCGCGCCATCATGCGCTCGGCCATGCTCAAGCACGAGCTGGCCAACGCCGGGGTCCCGGACGTGACCGGGGTGTGGTGCCATGAGGTCGGAGCCTCGCGGCTGCTGCACGGCATCAGCATCAGGCAGCGCTATCCCGGCCACGCCCGGCAGGCGGGCACGCTGGCCTCCACCTGCGGCTCGGTGGTGTACGGCTGCAAGTTCGTCATCGTGGTGGATGACGACATAGACGTATCCAACCTGGACCAGTTGGTCTGGGCGATGCTGACCCGGTGCGACCCCGAGTCCTCCATCGAGATCCTGCGCAAGATGCGTACCTCCCCCGCCGACCCTCGGGTCACGCCGGAGCAGCGCAAGACCCGCGACATCACCAACTCCCGCGTCATCGTCGACGCCTGCCGCCCCTTCGAATGGTTCGACAAGTATCCCAAGGTGAACGCGCCGAGCCCGGAAGTGGTCCGGAAGGCCCATGAGAAATTCGGCTACCTGCTGGAGTGAGCGCGGCGCTGGTGCCCTGTCCGGTTCACTCGGACACAGGGACTCGTGACCCCCGCCACCTCACGTTTCGCCCAGGCCGCGCTGGTGGGGGACTCGGACGCCTCCTATGACAATCTGGCGCTGGCCGAGGAGGCCGGCGAGATGCTCGCGCGGCGCGGCATCACCCTGATAACCGGCGGCCGCGGCGGGGTGATGGAGGCGGCCTCCCGTGGCGCCGCGCGGGCCGGCGGCCTTACCGTGGGGATCATGCCCGGCACCGATGCGAGGGCGGCCAACCCTTGGTGCGACATCGTCCTGCCCACCGGCCTGGGCCACGCCCGGAACGTCCTGACGGCGCTGGCCGGCGACTTCATCGTGGCCGTGGGCGGCGGCGCCGGCACCCTTTCCGAGCTGTGCCTCGCGTGGATACACGGACGGCCCATCTACGTGCTGCAGGGATCGGGCGGCTGGTCCGACCGCCTCGCCGGCGGCGCGCTGGACCACCGCGCCTCATCGGTGATCGTCGACTGTGACGGCGTCGACGCGCTGGAGCGCGAGGTGGTGCGATTCTGCGCCGAGCGGGACCTGCGGACACGGGAGCCGGAGACGGAATGACTCGCACGGGCGGGTTTCAAGCCCACCCGCGTGTGTCCTCGCGGGAATTCACGAGACACGGCGCCGGTTCATGAACGCGCGCTCACAGGCATGGTTCTGGCTCCTGGTGCTGGCGGCGGCGCTGCTGCTGGTCTGGCTCCTGAGCGCCATCCTGTTCCCCTTCGCGCTGGGCATCGCCATTGCCTACGCCCTGGACCCGGCCGCCACGTGGCTGGAACGGCGCGGCTGCTCGCGCACGGCGGCCACCGTGCTCATCGGCGCCGGCTTCTTCGGCGCCGGCCTCCTGCTGTTGCTGCTCATCATTCCGCCGGTGGCCGGGCAGGCCGCGGAGTTGCTCCAGCGCCTTCCGGACCTGGTGTCGCGTTTTGCCCAGTCCATCGGTCCGCTTCTCACGCGTGTGCTGAACGCCATCGGCGCCGAACAGCCCGAAGGCCTGCACCAGAACATGGGCGGGAACCTGCAACGGATGGTCAAGCTCGCGCTGGGGTTGCTCCAGGGCCTGGTGAGCGGCGGCGCCGCGGTCGTCAACGTCGCCTCCCTGCTCACCATTACCCCCCTCACCACCTTCTACGTGCTGCGGCAGTGGCCCGGCATCGTGTCCACCGTCGACGACTGGCTGCCGCGGGACCATGCCACCGCGGTGCGCAGCATCACGCGCGACATCGACGTGGTGCTCAAGGGGTTCCTTCACGGCTCGGTCATCGTCTGCGCCTCGCTCGGGACCTTCTACGGCGTCGCCCTCTCTCTGGCGGGACTCGACTACGGCCTCACCATCGGACTCGTCACCGGAGCCCTTTCCTTCATCCCCTACGTGGGAACCGTCTTCGGGCTGGCCGCGTCCGTCGGCGTCGCCGTCCTGCAGTTCTGGCCGGAATGGATCCGCATCGCCGTGATCCTGGGCGTCTTCCTCGCGGGCCAGTTGCTGGCCGACTACGTCCTGACGCCGCGGGTCATGGGCAGCCGTCTCTCCGTCCATCCCCTGTGGCTGATCTTCGGCCTGTTCGCCGGCGGCGCACTTTTCGGCTTCGTCGGCATGCTCCTCTCCGTCCCCGCCACCGCCGCCATCGGCGTGCTCACCCGCTTCTTCATCGGCCGCTACAAGGAATCGGCGCTCTACCGGGGCGCGGGCGGCGCCTGAGTGACAGCGTCCTGCCCAACTCTTGGGCAGTTGCCTGAATTCTGGATGGCGGTACCGGTTTGCGGACCGCGCCGGCGGGTAAGCCCGGCCACGGCTCAAGTCCCTTGTTTACGGGCGTTTGAGCGCTAGTGTCGTGTCCCACGTAAATGTAGACAAAGATGCGCAGGATTTTTCGTTGTCGGCAAGGCGCGATGACGAGCAGTGGCCATTACCACGCGAGGAAGAGCAACGCAGCCGACGACGAAAAAGACCCGCAGATTTGTCTACATTTACGTGGGACACGACACTGGACCCTCACCCGGCCTTCGGCCACCCTCTCCCAGAGGGAGAGGGTTTGTATTTGATTACTCGGACAGGCTCCCAGGCGTTCGAAATAAAGTGTTTGGCACGCGTGTTGCTTTATTCCCTCCCAGAAATTCACACACGAGGGAGAACCCCATGCAAAAGTCTCTGAACAAGCCCGCAAGGTTATTTCGACTCTTCTGGCGGCTCTTGCCGGTGCTGGCGGCCGTGGCCCTGCTCGCAACCCACGCGGCCCAGGCGGCATAAGCGGACACCATCAAGGTACCGCATGCCCCACCCGAAAGAGGTATGAGGGTGCGGACCCGCCACCCACGGGCTCACTGCGTCAGCTTGCGCTGCATTAGCCGTGCCGCGTAGACGAGCAGCACCGCGGAGAGGCCCAGGATGTACGCGACGTCCCAGATCAACGCGGCCGACGCCGTGCCGTGGAAGGCCGCCCGCGCCAGCCGCACGGGGTGGAGCAACGGCAGGCACTCCGCCATCCAGAGCCATGACTCGGTCAGCCGTTCCTCCAGGGGGAAGAAGACCGACGAGAAGAGGAACAGGGGCGTGAGGAACAGGGTGAAGTAGAAGCTGTAGAGCTCGATCGTGCCGATCCGCAGGGTGAAGGCCAGGCCGATGGCGGAGAAGAGAAGACCCGTCAGAGGAATCACCGGCAGCACCCACAGGGCATGGGGCAGAGGCGCCAGCCCGACCGCCGCCACCACCAGCGCGAAGCTGAAACCGTAGATGCACGACCGGGTCATGCTCCACAAGAGTTCTCCGGCCAACACGTCCACCGGTTGTATCGGGGTGGTGAGCATGGCGTCGTACGCCTTCTCGTAGGTCATCCTCACGAAGATGTTGTAGGTTACCTCGAAGCTGGCGCCGTTCATGGCGGCCACGCAAACCAGCCCCGGGGCCAGGAACTCGATGTAGGAAGTCCCGCCCATGGTGGTGATGTAGGCGCCGAGGCCCACCCCGATGGATACCAGGTAGAGCACCGGCTCGAAGAAGTTGGGCAGGATGTTCCAGCTCCAGGTCCGGCGGTACATGGTGGCGTTGCGCCGCCACACCGACAGGGCGTGCCGCCAGGACAGGCTCACGGATTATCCTCGAGGCTGGTGCCGGTGAGGGACAGGAACACGTCCTCCAGGTCGGTGGGGCGCACCGCCATGACACGCGCGCCGATGCCGGGAAGGCGCCGGATCCGGTCCAGCAGCGCGGCAGGGTCGTCCAGATAGACCATGCTGCGGTTCCCCAGCCGGCACCGCGGCGGACTCTTGTCCAGCCCGCGCAGCAACCCGTACTCCTGCGCCGGGGTCGCCTCGATCTCCACCGCCTGCCGCGCCAGGTAACGCTCGATCAGCTCTTCCGGCGCGCCCTGGGCGATGACGTCCCCCGCCGACATGATGGCGACGGTGTCGCACAGCCGCTGGGCCTCGTCCATGTAGTGGGTGGTAAGAAGAACCGTGGCGCCGCGGCTGCGAAGCTCCCGCACCCGCGACCACAGCGCCAGCCGCACCGCGGGGTCGAGGCCGGTGGTGGGCTCGTCGAGGATCAGCAGCTCGGGACGGTTCATCAGCGAGAGGGCCACCGCCAGCCGGCGCTGATAGCCGCCGGACAGCTTGGCCACCTCCACGTCGGCGTGGGAGCGCAGCTCCATGAAGTCGATGAGCTCCTCCACCCGGCGCGCCAGCTCGGCACTGTCCAGGAGATGGTACCGTCCGAAGATGGTGAGGTTGGCACGGGGCGACAGGGTTTCGATGAGGACGTTCTGCTGCAGCGTCACGCCCAGCCGCCGGCGCACGGCGCGCACGTTGCGGACCACGTCCATGCCGAACACGCGCACCTGGCCGCTGGTGGGCACGGTGACGCCGTAGATCATGCGCAGCGTCGTGGTCTTGCCGGCCCCGTTGGGGCCCAGCAGCCCGAAGCACACGCCCGGCGGAACGTTCAGGGTAAGCCCGTCGACGGCCACCCGCTCGCCGAAGCGCTTGGTGACGCCGGAGACTTCAACGATCACGCGCGCTGGCCGTGGGTGGAGGGCGGAGCATCAGTTGAGGCCGTAGAAGCGGCGCGCGTTGTCTCCCAGCACGGCCGCCTTGTGCTTTTCCGAAAGCTCCGCGTGGCTGCGCGTCTCCTCGATCATCTTCCGCGCCGCGGGCAGGTCCACCTCGTGGGGATAGTCGGACGAGTAGGCGAACGGCTCGATGCCCACGCGGCCGGCCAGGTAAGGCAGGCTCACGTCGTTGCCCTCGCAGCCGATGAGGATCTGGCCGCTGGCAATGTACTCGGGCAGCGGCTTGCACGAAAGCCCTTCCAGCTCGGCGTCCCGCTCCATGCGGTCGGCGATGCAGGTGAGCCACGCGCAGCCGCCCTCCAGGAACGCCACCTTGAGGGTCGGATAGCGGTCGAACCAGCCGTGGTAGATGAACGACACCAGCGCGATCATCAGCGGGACCGGGTGGTGCAGCAGACGGGAGCCCAGCCGGCTGGTGAACGAGTCCATGCCCACGCCGCGATTGGAGCCGCCGTGGATGCCCAGCACGCAGCCGAGCTCCGCCGCCTCCTCGTAGACGGGCGCGAAGAACTCGTGCCCCAGGTTCAGCTCCAGCCCGGTGGAGGGAAGCGTGCCGCCCAGCAGCCCCAGCTCCTTCACGCACCGGCGCAACTCCAAAGCCGCCGCCTTGGGGTCCTGCATGGGCAGCAACGCGATGGGATGCAGCCGCTTGCTGATGCCGCGGTAGCGCTCGGTGACGTAGTCGTTGTAGGCGCGACACACCTTGACCGCATAACTGGGCTGCTGGATAAAGCCCAGCGACAGCCCCTCGGTGGCGTAGAGCACCGAGTCGGTGATCTCGGCTTTCTTGACGAACTCGAAGATGTCCTCGCCCGACCCCGTACGCTCGTCGCTGGCCCGGACCGGATTGACACGGCTCTCCGCGGTCATCTCCTCGGTTTCCGGGTAGTGCATGCCGTCGATGGAGGGAAATACGCCCGCCCGGTTCCGGGGTGGGTTCAACGCGTAGTCCTTGGCGTCCGGTACCATGTACTCCGCCATTTCGGGTATGGACTCGATCAGGTGGCCGTCGGCATCGACAACGGAAATCTCGCTCATTTCAACCTCCCGCGGGATCAGGGTTCGAGAAACTGGCCTAACACCGGAGGACCGGTCGGGTCAACCGGACGCTCCACCCTGTGCGAATGCCTCCTCCCTGCTGGGAGAGGATGGCCTGCGAACCGTCCCTCACCCCGACCCTCTCCCAGAGGGAGAGGGAGTCAAATTGCCCCTCTCCCAGAGGGAGAGGGGGATGGTTTGACACAGGCCGGGAAGCGCTTGGAACGTCCCGTGAAGCGTCAGTCCCTGTGGAACTGTAGCGGGAATACGATGCATGCGCCCGCCAGCAGGCAGGCTCCGGGGAAGAAAAAGGCCGCCATGATGCCGAAACGCCCGATCAGCCAGCCGGCCAGCGTGGGCGCCGGCACGACCAGGATGTGCGTGCCCAACGACACCAGCCCGAAGGAGGACGCCTGACTGCCCTTGCCTGCCACGTCGAGCGCTGCGGCCGTCGTCACGTTGGCCACCGTGTAGAAGAGGAACCCGATGGCGATGACCACCAGGGCCAACGCGACCCCCGCCACCGCCCATTGCAGAAGGAAGTACACCAGACCGAGGGTGAGCAGCGAAGGCGCCAGCACCGCCTTGCGTCCCAGCCGGTCCGAAAGGACTCCCATCACGGACTGGGCCACCAGACCCGACACGCTCATCGCCATGAGATAGACGCCCATTCCGAAATCGGCGTAACCCAGGTACTCTACGAGGTAGATGGGCAGAAACGTCATGGTGACCTGCCGCGCGATCTGATTGAAGCTCCGCACCAGCATCAGCACCAGCACGACGGGGTTTCGCGCCAGTTCCTTGATCTCCTGAAACGGCCTGGGCTTCTTCGTCGGCACCTCGTCGCCCTCGAACATGCGCGCGGAATAGAGCCACACCAGCCCGGCCGCCGCCGCCCCCACCAGGAACTGGCTCTCCATCACCCGTTGCCATGGAAAGCTCTCCAGCAGCAGACCCACGACCGGCGGGGTCAGGGTGTTGCCCAGGGTGGCGCCCATGCCGTAGACCCCGATGGCCGTGGCCCGCCTCTCCGGAAACTGGTTCGAGAGCGACGCCACCGACGCCGGATGGAAAAGCGTGGTCCCCACGGCCAGGAGGGTTACGGCGAACAGCGCCCACCCGTAACCGGACAGCGTCCCGAACACCCAATAGCAGAGCCCCATGCACACCAGCGACAAGGTCACGATGTGGCCGCGCAGGCGCACCCACGTGTCGGCGAGGATCCCCGACGGGACATCCAACGCGGCCTGTCCGAACATCCGCATGGACGCGAGACCCCCCAACTGCACGTCGCTGAATCCCATGCTTGACTTGAGGGTCGGCCCGAGCACGGGCAGGAGCTGCATGAACCAATGAATGGCGACGTGAGCCAGGGTGATGAAGCCCAGGAACCGTACCCGTTCCCGGCCCACCTGGGCGACCAGCGTGCGAAGCGGTTGAAGCGCCTTCATGGAGATGCGTCGAGCGGGGGGAACAGGGGAAGGAGACAGTCCGCGGCAACGACTTCGACTACCCCGCCCCGTTGACCCCGCGGGCCTGCAGGACGAGCCGCGTCTTCATCTCGTGGAGCCGGGCCTCGAGGCCTACCGGATACTCGTGGGGATTCACCCGCCGCTTGATGCTGTTGTGGAACCCCGCCAACTGGGCCTGGGCCCGTTCCCGGGCCGCGTGCACCGACGGCACTTCGTACACCGGCTCGCCCGCGCGGAACACCGGCACCAGCAGGTCCTCGAATCCGGTGCCTCCGGAGATGTGCTTCCGGCGGGTCATGTTCATGGGATCGACGATGGTGCAGCCGTCGGCGACGCCCAGGGTTTCGTCGTAGACGGCGTCGGCGACGAAGCGGTCGCCCTGGCGGAAACGGCGTGCCTGGAGGATACCCGGTGTCGACACCTTGATGGCCTGCTCCGAGAGCTTCACCTTGTTGATCCAGTCGTCGCCGTCGGAGCGGACGCACGACAGCTTGTAGACGCCGCCCAGGGCCGGCTGGTCGTAGCCGGTGGCGAGCTTGGTGCCCACCCCCCAGACGTTGATGCGGGCGCCCTCCTCCTTGAGCGACGCGATCACGTGCTCGTCGAGATCGTTGCTGCCGATGATGACCGCGTCCGGGAACCCGCCCTCGTCGAGGATCTGCCGTGCCTCGATGCTGAGGAAGGCGAGGTCTCCGGAATCCAGCCGGATCCCCACCATCTCGTGGCCCCGCTCCCGCAGCCTGCGTCCGATCTCCACCGCCCTGCGCACGCCGTTCAGGCTGTCGAAGGTGTCCACCAGCAGGAGGCAGTTGTTGGGCATGGCGTCGGCGTAGGTCTCGAAGGCCTCCATTTCGTCGTCGAAGGACAACACCCAACTGTGGGCGTGGGTCCCCTTCACCGGGATGTCGAAGAGCTTGCCGGCCAGGGCGTTGGAGGTCCCGGCGCAGCCGCCCACGTAGGCCGCCCGGCTGGCCGCCAGCGCGCCGTCGAACCCCTGGGCCCTTCGCAGTCCGAACTCCAGCACCGGCTCGCCGCGGGCCGACTGGCATACCCGCGCCGCCTTGGTGGCGATGAGGGTCTGGAAGCAGATGATGTTGAGCAGCACCGTCTCGAGGATCTGCCCCTGGAGGATGGGACCGCGCACCCGCACCAGCGGCTCGTGGGGAAACACCACCGTGCCCTCGGGAATGGCATCCACGTCGCAGGCGAACCGGCAGTCCCGCAGGTAGTCGAGGAAGGCGTCCTCGAAGAGCCGCCCGCCGTCGTTGCCCTGCAACCGGGACAGGTAGTCGAGATCGCTCGACTCGAACCCGAAACGGCTCAGCACGCCGACCACGTGCCCGAGCCCGCAGCCCACGGCGAAGCCGCCGTGGTAGGGGTTCTCGCGAAAGGATAGATGAAACACCGCCTCCTTCCGGGCGGTTCCGGACTTCCAGTAGGCGTACGCCATGGTGAGCTGGTAAAGGTCCGTCAACAGCGCGAGGGAGTTGCTGTAGAGCTGTTCGAGGGTATGCATACCGGAGCGCCTGCGGCGTCGGAGGGATCGTCAAGGCCAGTTTAGGTGCTGGCACGCAGCTAATCAAGCGGCCCTAGTGTCGTGTCCCACGTAAATGTTGACAAATCTGCTGGTCTTTTTCGTCGTCGGCTGCGTTGCTCTTCCTCCCGTGGTAATGGCCACATGGGGCGACCGCCGGTCGCCCCTACAAGAGTCACCGCGCCTTGCCGACAACGAAAAATCCTGCGCATCTTTGTCAACATTTACGTGGGACACGACACTAGGACGCGCTGTGGTTGCACCGGCGGCCCAATTGCTACACAATCGCTGCACGGTTCCAATGTAGCGTCCATTCGCCGCCCTCCGACCCCCTCTCCCTCCGGGAGAGGGTTGGGGTGAGGGTGCCCGAAGCAAGCACGAGCGTCGGTACGGGGGTCCATCGTGGCAAAGAGAAAAGAAGAGCCTTGGTACGACACGGAAGCGGCCAGGCAGGCGCGCATCGATCTCGCCGCCGCCTACCGGCTCGCGGTCCGGTTCGGTTTTCACGAGGCCATCGACAACCACTTCAGCCTTCTCCTGCCCGGAAGAGACGACCTGATGCTGCTGAACCCGTATCCGCTCCACTGGTCCGAGATCACGGCCGGCAATCTCCTTCTCACGGACTTCCAGGGAAACCGCCTGGAGGGCGCGCACGAGGTGGAGCCCACCGCGCTGCACATCCACGCGCCGCTGCACCGTGCCAACCCGGAGGACTTCCGCTGCCTGCTGCACACCCACATGCCCTACGCCACCGCCGTCGCCTGCCGTCAAGGGGGGCACCTCGAGATGGTCCACCAGACCAGCACCCGGTTCGACGGCGACGTCGCCTATCTCGAAGACTACAACGGCCTGGTGCTGGACCGGACCGAGGGCGGCCGCATCGCCCGGGTGATGGCCGGCAAGAACGTGCTGTTCATGGCCAATCACGGGGTCATCACCGCCGGCAGGACCGTGGCCGAGGCCTTTGACCGCTTGTACTTCCTGGAACGGGCCTGCCAGGTGCAGGTGCTCGCGGATGCGGGCGGACACCAGCTCAGGCGCCTGTCCCGGGAAACCACCGGCTACCTGCGCCGGCAACGGGCGGGCTGCGAGAGTCTGGCGGCGGAGCGTCACTTCTCCGCGCTGAAACGCATCCTGGACCGCGAAGAGCCTGACTACGCCGATTGATCGCACACCCGGCACGCGGCTTGCTCCGGGCACCCTCACCCCAACCCTCTCCCAGAGGGAGAGGGGGTCGGAGGACATGGCCTACTCCCAGAGGAAGAGGGGGGTCGGAGGGCGTGGCCTTACTCCCAGAGGGAGAGGGGGTCGGAGGGCGTGGCCTACTCCCAGAGGGAGATGGGGTCGGAAGGCGTGCCTTACTCCCAGAGGGAGAGGGGACAGGCGGCTACTGCGGCGGTTTGCGTCCGAAGACGTAGGCGATCCCGATACTGACAAGATAGAGGCCTATGAGCGGGCCGGCCAGAAGGACCTGGGACACCACGTCCGGCGGGGTCAAAACCGCGGCCAGGATGAACATGACCAGCACGGCGTAACGGAAATGGTGCCACAGGAAGACGTGGTTCCAGAACCCCAGCCGCGCCAGAAAGAACGAGAAAACAGGCAACTGAAAGGTTATGCCGAAGGCGATGACGATGCGGAAGAAGAAGGAGAAGTATTCGGCGACACGGATCTCCGGATTGACTCCGATGGCGCCGTACTGATCCAGGAAATACAGGAACGCCAGAGGCAGGACCGCCTGGTAGCAGAATGCCACACCCGACACGAAGAGCACCGAGGTGGTGGCGACGAACCCCACCAGGTAGGCGGTCTTGCCCTCTGCGCCAAACACCGGCGCCAGGAGGCGCCATACCTGGTGGAAGATAACGGGACACCCCGCCAGCACGGCGACCAGGAACGCCACCTTGATCTCCACGAAGAAGACCTCCGCCACACCCGTGCCGATGAGGCTCTGTCCCGGTTGAAGGCGGCTTCGAAGGGGCTCGACCAGGACCTCGAAGAGTTGCGGAGCGAGCAGAAAACTCACCACGAACAGCGCCGACACCGCCGCCAGGGATCGAAGGAGGGACGAGCGTACCCTCTCCATTTGGTCGGTGAGTCTCGGCAGAATCGGGGTCATGGCACTGGTGATTTGCGCATGCGGCGCCGCCCGAAGTTGTGGACGGCGCGGGAGACGACCCGCGGAACGTGGCCAGCATCCCCATCTGTACCAAATCCCGTCACCGCAAGCGACGGAAAGGGCGCGCCGAAGTCATGTTTGCCATGAAACGCCCCTATTTGCGATGAAAGACCCTCCCTTAAGCGAATTTCCGGCCTGCGACCGCGAATAACTGTTGAACTGGCGGATGAATCAGGGTAGGGTTGCGTGGAATCTGTCTTGTCGGCGTGATCTCCGCTCCAACGTCGACGAACTGAAGCCCATAGAAGGAGGCAGCTGTGAAGTCTACAACACAATATGCGAGTGTACTCGGCAGGTTCGCGATATCACTGGGGGTCCTTGCGCTACTCGGCAGCGGTTGTTTGCCGGTGGACCACGAACACCCGCAGTACAAGGTCAACGTTCAGGCGGTCGAGGCCGCGACCAAGGCGTCACAGGGCGCTTCCGGCGCCGCCGAAGCTGCCGCCAAGAGCGCTGCCGCCGCCGCCGCCAAGGCCGATGCCGCCGCGAAGAGCGCTTCGGATGCCGTCGCCAAGGCCGAAGCCGCCGCCGAACGAGCGCAGCGCGCTGCCGACAAGGCAGAAGCGGTGTTCGAAAAATCCATGAAGAAATAGCGTTGAGGTGACCTTCGCGGCGTGACGCGACGTCACCTCCTCACGCGGATCGGGAGTCGCTCCATGAGAGCGACTCCCAGGTCCCGCGCTACCAGCCAGTCAGGACTGCGCAACAACCTTGCGGCCATGGTGTATAGCGCCATGCCGCCCGCAACCAGGACGACGAAGCTCATAACCTGCATCGGCAGGGTTCCCGAGTTCGGCGCCCACTGTATTCTCCCCACCGCCAACAGCAGCGGCCCGGCCATGATCGTCGTCGCCGTCAGGTTCCGCCACAAGGACGAAAGGTACTCCCTCCAGGCGAACCCGCCGAGCCGCCGCGTCGCCAGCCACATGAGCGCGGCGAACTGAAAGGTCGCCGACAACGAGTTGGCCAGCGCCAGGCCGGCATAGGACAGGCTCAGCACGCCGACGGCCCCGCTCAACGCGGCGACCGCCGTCGCGAACGGGCTGTCCCCCTGGGCCGCATCCACGGGCCCCATCAGCATGACGCTCAGCAGCAGATTGAGCACGAAGGTCCAGAACGCCACCCGGACCGGCGTGCGCGTATCCTGCATGGAGTGGAACAGGGGGACGAGAACGCGGCTGGCGGAAACCGCCCACAAGCCCAGGGCAAGGAATACCAGCGCCCGGGCGCTGGCCAGGACATCCTCGGTGCCGAACGCCCCTCTCTGGAACAGCAGCGAGAACGCCGGCACGGCGATGACCATCAACCCCAGGGCGGACGGCAGCGAGATGAAGTTCACCATCCGCAACGAGTAGCCGAGCGTCGTTCTCAGACCGGACAGGTCGTTGCGTGCGGCGAGCGACGAGAAGCTCGGCAGCGCGGCCGTGCCCAGGGCGACGGCGAACACCCCCAGGGGGAACTGGAGCAGCCGGTCGGCGTAGTACAGGTACGAGACACTGCCCGGCTCCAGCAGCGAGGCCAGGATGGTGCTGACGAGAACGTTCAGTTGATACACCGCGGCGCCCACCACCGCCGGCCCCATGAGCCGCAGGAACCGGAGCAGCGCCGGGCTGCGAAAGTCTAGGCTCGGCCGCCACGAAAACCCGTACCGGTGGAGAAACGGCAACTGCAGGAGGAGCTGGGCCACGCTGCCGAGCAGGACCCCATAGGCCAGGCTCATGACCGGTTGTGACAGCAACGGGGTGAGCAGGAACGCCGCCGCGATGATCGACAGGTTCAGCAATACCGGCGCCAGCGACGGCGCCATGAAATGGCGGAAAGTGTTCAGATAGCCCATGGCCAGAGCCACGAGACTAACGAAGAAGATGGTCGGAAACATGATCCGGACCAATTGCACGGTCAGGGAGAACTTCTCCGGAGCCGCGGCGAAACCGGGCGCGAACAAACGCGTGAGCGGCGACGGGAAGAGCACCCCAGCCGCCGTCAGCAGGATCAGGCACAGGACGGCGAAGGTGACGATCGTCCGGCTCGCCTCGATGGCCTCCCGACGGCCCCGGGTGGCCAGGTATTCGGAAAGCACCGGCACGAAACCCGCGGAAAGCGCCCCCTCCGCGGTCAGGCGCCGCAGCAGGTTCGGTATCCGGAAGGCGACGAAGAACGCGTCGGCCGCGCTCTGCGCCCCCAGCAGGTAGCCGATGACGATATCCCTGGCGAGCCCCGAGATGCGGCTCAGGAAGGTCAGGGAGCCGACGACGCCCGTCGCCTTGGCCACCCTGCCGAACTCGCCGGCCGTTGACTCATCACTCATGCGGTGTTACAAAACGAGACTTTCAGGAGGTAAACTTTGGCGAACCACAAATCGGCCGTCAAGCGGCACCAGCAAAGCATCCGTCGCCGGCGGCGCAACCAATCGCTCGAGTCGAGCGTCAAGACCCTGGTCAAGAAGGTGCGGGCAGCCATCGACCAGAAGGACCCGGAAGTCATCGCGGAAAAGATCAAGGAAGTCAACGGGTTGCTCGACAAGGCCGTGGTGAAGGGCGTCATCAAGCGCAACACGGCGTCGAGAAAACTTTCCCGTCTGGCCCGGGCCGGCCATCAGGCCGTGGCCTCGGCCGCCGCTGAAACCGCGGCGGCAAAGCCCGCCTCAGAGGCACCCGCGTCCGCGTAGCGCCTTGCGGCGACTTCCCCGCCGCTCACTCACAAACCCTCCGCCATTCGCTGCCGTATCAACCGGGCGAACCTTTCCAACAGCCGCTCCCTCGCCGAGGCGCGGGAGTCTGCAGCCAGCCGGGCATCGGCCAGCCGGCTCACGTCCTCCAGATTCAGGGTGTTTTGGAGAAAGCCGGAGGAACCGGGTACCACGGCCCCTCTGGCGGCGTCGTAGACCTCACGGAGTCGGATGAGCCGCGGCACCCACAAGACCTCCTTCGACTCCCTGCGCCTGAGCGTGGCCTCCACGTCCAGCCGCGCCTCCACCTGCAGTACCTGGTCGAACCGGTTGACCGCGACATCGCGGGTGCCGTAGTGCCGGATGACTCCGGAAAGGATGGCGTCGGCGTCCTCGGCGCGCGCCGTCACCCTCGGACGCCCCTGTCGCGTCAACTCCCGCCGCAGCGCCCGGGCCAGACCGTCCTCCAGACCCGTGCTGCGGGTCCGGTTGACGAAGACCTCCACATGGATCGCGCGGACGTCGCGCGGCAGCGCCGCGTCCGGCTCCACGAACCGGTAACCGCACGCGCCCGCCGCGAGCGCCGCGCTCAACGAGGCCAGCAGCGGCCAGGCGCGCCCGCGATTCAAGGTCATCCCTCGATCACGATGTTGACCAGCCGGCCGGGCACCTGTACTACCCGTCGCACCGCGCGGCCGTCGATGAAGGATGCCACCCGCGCATCGGCCAGCGCGGCCGCCTCGACATGGTCCGAGCCGGCATCGGCGGGAACGGAGATCTTTCCACGCAGCTTGCCGTTCACCTGCACGACGATGAGGCGGGTCTCCTGCTCCAACGCCTCCTCGGAATGCGCCGGCCAGGGCACGTCCGCCAGGGATTCGGCGTGGCCGAGCCGCTCCCACAGCTCGCTGGCGACGTGCGGCACGAACGGCGACAGGAGCACGATCTCGGTCTCCAGCGCCGCCTTCACGAGCGCCGCGCCGTCCTGCTGCCGCAGCTCGTCGCCGCTCACCGCGCTCAGGGCGTTGTGGAGCTCCATGATGGCGGCGATGGCGGTGTTGAAGTGGAAGCGCTGCTCGATATCGTCGGCGACCTTCTTGATGGTCCAGTGGATGCGGCGGCGCAACTCCTTGAGGCCGTCCGACGACGGCACCCGGCTGGAATCCGCGGCCACCGCCGCGAGCTGCTCGCGGTGGCGCATGGCGAAGCGCCACACCCGGTTCAGGAACCGGTGGGCGCCCTCGACCCCCTGATCGCTCCAGTCCAGGTCCTTCTCCGGCGGGGCCGCGAACAGCGTGAACAGGCGCGCGGTGTCGGCGCCGTAGCGACGGATAAGCTCGTCCGGATCCACCACGTTGTTCTTGGACTTGGACATCTTGGCGCCGTCCTTGATGACCATGCCCTGGGTCAGGAGGTTGCTGAAGGGCTCCTCGACGGCCAGCCAGCCCATGTCCCGCAGCACGCGGGTGAAGAAGCGCGCGTACAGCAGGTGCAGCACCGCGTGCTCGACCCCGCCCACGTACTGGTCCACGGCCATCCAGTAGTCCGTGCGCCCGCGGTCCAGGGGTTGACGGTCCTCGTCCGGGCAGGCGTAGCGCGCGAAGTACCACGACGATTCCACGAACGTGTCCATGGTGTCGGTCTCGCGGCGCGCCGGCCCCCGGCAGACCGGGCACGTGGTCTCGTAGAACTCCGGGAGATTGGCCAGCGGCGATGCGCCCGCTCCCGTGAACTCCACGTTGGTGGGGAGCCGCACCGGCAGTTCGTCCACCGGCACCGGCACCATGCCGCAGGCCTTGCAATAGACCACCGGGATGGGCGCCCCCCAGTAACGCTGGCGGGAGATGCCCCAGTCCCGCAGCCGGTAGCGCACGGTCCCCTTGCCCCAATCCCGCTGCTCGAGGAACTCGGCAATGCGCGCGCGGCCTTCCTCGCTGCCGAGGCCGCTGAAGTCACCGCTGTCGGCCATCACGCCCTCGGCCGTGTACGCCTCGGTCATTTCGTCGGCGACCAGCGTCGAACCGCGCGGATGGATCACCGGCCGCACCGGAAGGGCGTACTTCCTGGCGAACTCGAAATCCCTCTGGTCATGGGCCGGAACCGCCATGACCGCGCCGGTGCCGTATTCCATCAGGACGAAGTTTGCCAGGTAGATGGGGATCTTCTCCCCGGTGAACGGGTTGAGACAGAACGAGCCGGTGAAGATTCCCTCCTTCTCCATCTCCGTGTCGCCGCGGCGGGAGTGACTGATGCGTTTCACCCGCTCGGCGAACTCCCGGGCCGGGCCCTCCTGCGGCGTGCCTTCGGCCAGTTCCAGCGCCATGGGATGCTCGGCCGCCAGGGAAAGGAAGGTGGCGCCGTAGACCGTATCCTGGCGGGTGGTGAAGACGGCGAGGTCGCCCTCCCGGTCCACCAGCGGGAAGCGGATCTCCGCGCCGATGGACTTCCCGATCCAGTTGCGCTGCATGGTGAGCACCTTGTCGGGCCATCCGCCCACGAGTTCGTCGCACGCCGCCAGCAGATCCTCGGCGTAGTCCGTGATACGGAAGAACCACTGCGGCAGCTCGCGCATGACCACTGCCTGCTCGCAGCGCCAGCAAACGCCGTCCACCACCTGCTCGTTGGCCAGAACCGTCTTGCAACTGGGACACCAGTTCACCGCCGAGCTGCGCTTGTAGGCAAGGCCGCGCTCGAGCATCTCCAGGAAGAACAACTGCTCCCAGCGGTAGTACTCGGCGTCGCACGTGGCCAGCTCCCGGCCCCAGTCGTAGCTGAAACCCATCTTCTTGAGCTGCGCGCGCATGTAGTCGATGTTCTCCGCGGTCCAGCGCGCGGGATGCACCTTGTTGGCGATGGCGGCGTTCTCGGCGGGCAACCCGAAGGCGTCCCAGCCCATGGGGTGGAGGACGTTGAACCCGCGCATGCGCTTGTAGCGCGCGATCACGTCACCGATGGAGTAGTTGCGCACGTGTCCCATGTGGATGCGCCCCGAAGGATACGGGAACATCTCCAGCAGGTAGTACTTGGGACGGGGCGAGCCTTCGTCCACCCGGAAGCTCTCTTCGCGCTCCCACTCGCCCTGCCACTTCTCCTCGATCTTCCAGAACTCGTACTTCTCGATCATGGCTCCGGCCGCTCGCTCTCCTTGATCTTCCCGGTCTCCTTGAGACCGTTGGCGTGGGCTACCTGGTCGAGCACCCCGTTGATGAAGGCCGGGGAATCGTCCGACCCGTAGCGGTTACCGACCTCGATGGCTTCGTCGATGCTCACGTTCATGGGGATGTCCGGACAGAAGAGCAGCTCGTAGGTGGCGAGCCGGAGGATGATGAGGTCCACCTTTGACATCCGCTCGAGCTTCCAGTGCTCGACGGCGTTCTTGATGAAGCCGTCGATCTCGTCGCGGCGCGCCGTGGTGCCGGCGATCAGGCGCTGGGCGAAATCCCGGGCCGCGGGGCGCGACGGAAAGTGGCCCCAAAAGCTCTCCGGACCGGTGGGTGCCGGTTCGCCGGTGATCTCCATCTGGTAGAGCACCTGCAACGCCAGCTCCCTAGCCTTGCGGCGAATACCTGCCATCGACGGGACGTCGTGCGGGTTCAGGCGAGTTGCTTGCCCAGGCTCGCCATTTCGATGGCCGTCACCGCGGCCTCGAACCCCTTGTTGCCCATCTTCGCACCGGCGCGGTCCACCGCCTGCTCCACCGTGTTGGTGGTGAGAAGGCCGAAGGCGATGGGGATGCCGTAGTGGTTCATGGCGTTGCCCACGCCGCGCGAGGCTTCCCCGCAGATGTAGTCGAAGTGAGGGGTCTCGCCGCGGATCACCGCGCCGACGCAGATCAGCGCGTCGTACCGGCCGCTGGCCGCCATCTTGTGCGCGCAAAAGGAGATCTCGAAAGCGCCGGGGACCCACGCGACGTCGACGTTCCCGTCCACGTCGGCGCCGTGCCGCCTCAAGCCGTCCACGGCGCCGTCGAGCAGCCGCTCGGTGACGAAGCCGTTGAAACAGCTGGCGATGATGCCGAACCGCATCCCCGTGGCATCCAGTTTTCCTTCGATCACTCGCATGGCCGGCCCTCTCGGGACACTGTGCTCATTTCCCCTCGAGATGGGTGAGGAGGTGTCCGAGCTTGTCCCGCTTGGTTTGCAGGTAGCGGGCGTTGCCGTCGTTGGGCTGGATTTCCAACGGCACCCGTTCGCTCACCGACAAGCCATAGCCCTCCAGGCTGACGATCTTGCGCGGGTTGTTGGTCAACAGGCGCAGGCGCTGGATGCCGAGATTCCGCAGGATCTCCGCCGCTACCCCGTAGTCGCGCAAGTCCACGTCGAACCCCAGTTCCAGGTTCGCCTCGGCGGTGTCGCGTCCCTGGTCCTGCAGCGCGTACGCCTTGATCTTGTTGGTCAGGCCGATGCCGCGCCCTTCCTGGTGCATGTACACGATGGCGCCGCACTCCTCCGCGTCGATGATGCGAATGGCCGAACGCAACTGGTCGCCGCAGTCGCACCGTTCCGACGACAGGACGTCGCCGGTGAGGCACTCGGAATGCACCCGCACCAGGACGTTGTCGCGGCCGCTCACGTCACCTTTCACCAAGGCCATGTGCTCGAACGGATCCAGGCTCGTGCGGTAGAGAATCGCCTTGAAGGAGCGGCCGTGAATGCTCGGGAAGTCTTCCTCCCACACCTTGCGTATGGTCGCTTCGTGGCGCAGGCGGTGGGCGACGAGATCCACGACGGAAACCATCGGCAGATCGTGCGCGACGGCGAATTCCCGGAGCTGAGCCCCGACGGCGATGGCGCCGTCTTCGGTCAGCACCTGACAGAACGCCGCGGCCGGCTGCAGGCCCGACAGCATTGCCAGATCCACCGCCGCCTCGGCCGTGCCCGCCCTCGCCAGCACGCCTCCCTGACTGGCTTGCACCGGCAACACGTTGCCCGGCATCACGAAGTCATGAGACCCCGCGTCGGGGCGGACACATGCGCGGATGGTATGGGCCCGGCCGGCGGCGGACACCTCCAGACCCAGGGCCGAGTTGGCGCCCACGGGAGCGCCGACCGGGGCGTGACCCGGAACCAAGTTGGCGGGTTCCTCGGCCCGCAACCCCAACCGCTGCATGTACGAAGGGTGCAGCGCCAGGTAGAGGACCCCCCGGGCATGGCGCAGCATGAAATTGATCGACTCGGGCGTCACCTTTTCCGCCGGGATGCTCACGAAGCCCACGCCGTCGTCGCTTGGCTCGTCCACAAGCAGGACCGAGCGACCCTGACGGACTTCTTCCAGGATTTCTTCAATGGGAGTCAGAGACATGGAGGTTTTCAGGCCGCCGTTCACATCACCGGGTGCCCGGCGCGCGCGACGGAGTGCGATAGGCCTTCACGAATTGCAGGACATACTTGCCGATGATGTCGGCTTCGAGGTTGACTTTATCACCAACACTACGGCTCTGCAAATTCGTGTGCGCCAGGGTGAAAGGGATGATCGCCACCGAGAAAGAGCGTGAGGTGCACTCGTTCACGGTCAGGCTGATGCCGTCCACGGCAACGGAGCCCTTGGGCACCAACAGGCGGCCGACGACCGCGGGCGCGCGGAAGCGGAACGAGGTGAAGTCGCCGCTCGGCTCCACGCGGGTGATCTGTCCCACGGCATCGACGTGTCCCGTGACCATGTGTCCGCCGAGCCGGTCGTTGACCTGGAGCGGCCGCTCCAGGTTGATGCGGTCGCCCTCGCGCAGGTCCGCCAGGTTCGTACGCTTCAACGTCTCGGGAGAAACATCCACCGAAAGCCGCCACCCGGCCTTCTTGACCACCGTCAGGCAGCAGCCGTTCACCGCGATGCTGTCCCCCAGCGAGACCTCCCGCCCCGGCAGCGCGGTCTCGAAGGTGAGCTCCCCGCCCTCGGGCTCGGCGCGCCAGCGCAGGATCCGGCCGACGTCTTCAATCAGTCCCGTAAACATGGTCGATGGGGTCCCAGCCAAGAAAGTCCATTTGCAGCAGTAGTCGATGCGTATACTGTCAAGACAGCCTTTACCAAATTCCCGACTCGCGGTCGAGTTGCCGCACATGGGACCGACTCGAACTGAACGGCCGCTACGACACTCTTTCCAGCGACGCCGGATCCACAAGATAACGGCGCCTAACGGAGCCATTTCGACTGGAAGTCTATCTAGCATTATGATATTATCCTGAAAATATCTAGAATTTGACAGGAGGTTATCTACGTGAAAATAGCCGACATTCAAAGGGATATTGAGGAAAGCTTGGCGAACCTGACAGTTGCAAACCTCTCGCCCACTTTGGAAGGCCTGAGGCATCTCCCGGTCGGGGACCATCACCCCCAAGTCATTATTCGTAACGTAGACGGCGGCAGGAAGGTCCGAGAGGACGCGGCCGGGAGTTACTTCGATCCGGACCGTTGCGAGGTGGTGATCCGATTCGTCCCGGTCGAAACCGACGGCTACGAGGACGACCGAGGCGGCGTAACCGTTCGGGACGCCGACGATGGCGCCGTCCCCTTCGATTTCGAGAAACCTTTGGAACAACTCCTCGATGAGCTTGGGAAGGTCGAAGGCACCCGTCCGTTCGTCGGCCTGAAATGGTTTCGCGATCAGGTTCTTCCGGCGTGCCGACACGAATGGGCGCACAATCCGGGCACGCTCCGCTCTCTGTTGCGCTACGCGACGGACCAGCGTCTGATCCTGACCAGCCAAGTGCCGAATCCGAATCAGCCCCACCACCCTGTGACCGCGATACGAATCAATCGGAGGCATCCGCTGTATCGGTCGGAGACCCCAACTCGGGAGAGCCGGTTCACGCCCGTCCGGATCAGGGGCGGTTCAATTGCCGACACCGTTCTCGGGGACAGACGCTGACCCGGTCCCATGGCAAGCGTCTATTTGGACACCAGTGCACTGGTCAAGCTGTACATCGAGGAAGAAGGGACAGAGCGGGTCACCGCCTTGACCGCAGAGCGCGATGACGTTCAGGTCACCATTCTGGACATCACCCTGATCGAGTCACGGTCCGCGGTCCGGCGGCGACAGCGTGAAGGCGACATCCCACGCGCCGACGCGGACCGATTGCTTGAACGGATGGAAGAAGATGCGGCCGTGTTGTTTCTCCTTCAGCCGTCTACCTCCGCGGTGATGGAGGAGGCCGCGCGGCTGATCGACCGCCATCCGCTCAGAGCTTATGACGCACTTCAACTCGCCGGATGTCTGGTGGCCGGTCAACACATGCCCGTCCCTCTGACGTTCGTATGCGCGGACACACGTCTGTGCGAAGCTGCGCGTTCGGAAGGGTTGACAACATTGAACCCACTCGCGCCGTGAGGACTGTTGAGCCGATCATGTCGCGCTCGATGGTGCGAGGCAGTTTGGGCGTACGCTACCACCGGTGCCGGTCAATCGGGCACCGGCTCCAACCCGAACAACCCCAACAGTTCTTCACGGGTCATCTGCGCGGACAAGTCCAGCGACACATCGTCCACCAATTCGTCGAACAGCTTCTGTTTCCGTTCCAGTATCACGTCGATGCGCTGCTCAATTGTCCCCGTGCAGGAATACTTGATGACGTTGACCTTGACGGGTTGGCCCATGCGGTGGCTCCGATCCTCCGCCTGGGTTTCCACTGCCGGGTTCCACCACCGGTCCAGATGAAAAACGTAGGACGCCTCCTGCAGATTCAACCCCAGGCCGCCGGCACGTAATGACAGCACCAATGCCCGGTGCTCACTGCTCGCCTTGAACCGTTGAATGACCGCTTCCCGTTCGTACACAGTCATATCCCCGGTAAAGGTGAGCGGCTTGAATTCGCGCAAGTATTCAGCCACAGCACCGACACCGGATGTATCGTTGGTATATTGAGAGAAGACCAGCGCCTTGTGACCCTGAGTCGCCAGTTGCTCCAAACGCTCTCGGATGTCGGACAGCTTGCTCGACTCGCCGGTTTTTGGATCTGCGTTGCAGATCTGCTTCAAGCGGGTGATGAGCGATAGCACATGTTCAATACCGACCTCGGCCCCGAGGGATCGGAGGTATACTATTCCTTCGCGTTCGGCCTTGTCGTAGCTGTTGCGCTGTCTAGACGTTAGCTCGATGGTCACCTTGGTCGTCCGCTTGGGGGGCAGGTCGGCCAAAACCTCGGCTTTCTTCCGGCGAACCTGTAATTCCCGATGCCGCGCCTGTAGTCGCACGCCGGGGTAGTAACGCCTGACGGAGCCTGTGTCGTCGTGGTCCACGAACTCCAGAATCGAGGCTAACTCCTCTTCGTGATTCTCGATGGGCGTGCCGGTCAGCGCCCACGAACGGCGCCTTCTCAAACCCTTCAATGCGTCACTGGTATCGTTTCGGTTCTTAATGCGCTGGGCCTCGTCGGCGATGACTACATCCCAGGTTTTTCGCCGCAGAGAGGCTCGCGGGTGGCTGCCGGAGTCCGCGCGCAGGGTATCGTAGCTGATCAACGTGACGTCTACGTCAGCTCTCCATTGCCAGTCGCGATCCGTGGTGCCGCCACGGATAATGATGGCGGACAGTTCTGGGGCCCACTTCGCCAACTCGCGTCGCCATTGGTCCAGCAGACTGGCCGGCGCCGCCACCAGACACGAGCCAACCTCGCCTCGCACCCGAAGAATCCGCAAGGCGGCGACAGCCTGCACGGTCTTCCCCAAGCCCATGTCGTCGGCCAGCAGCAATCGGTCATTGGCCAACAGCGCACGGACGCCGTCCTTCTGAAAAGCCATCAGCTCGCCGGGCCAACTCAGTGGGCTATCGGGGTTGCGAGAAAGCCTCGGCGGGACGGCCAGCAAGGCCCACAGCCGCTCTGCCAATGTCAAGTCCGCTCGTGGAACCGAACTCGGTTCACGGACGTGACCCACCGGAGAACGATAGCGTGGAGAGCAAGAAAGCTCCGACGGCGATGGCAGCGAACACAGGCTGACGACCACGGACAAGCCGGGGACCGCAGCAAGCTCCTTGATTCGCTCATCGGCGAACGCTTCGGCCAAGCCCTTGGCGGCACGGTCAAAAGGTTCCATCAAGTCGCCGCCGTCCATCATCCGTTCGATGAGTTGGCGCGTAGGGGAACCGGCCTCGGGGTGACCTGCTTCCCAAAGCACCTCGACGTCCGTGTGGCCCCCATCGGCGCAGTCACGTCTGATGTGGTTGCGGCCAACGACACGGCAGACCGGCAACCGGACCGCAAGTTCGTCAGCGAGAATTCCCGGAGGCATCTCCTTATCCAGAGCAAGTACGACGGTCGTAGAGGTCTTGGCTGCGCCAAACAGTGATCTGGCCATGAAGGCTACGTCCCTTCGATGAACGGCCTCCTGCTGACTGGCAGCCTCATCAAAGTACGCGCGGGTGAAGCAGAAATCGAGGGGCTCACCCTGGGCCGTCGTCTGGAAAAGCGCGGCACGGATGCCCTTGCCGTCTTTCTCCGTGACGAACCGTAGCCACGCCAGTGCATCAAGGCTGCGAGCGGTGCCTACATCGGCAAAATGCACGGGGGGTTCCATGTTCCTCGGGGCCAACGATCGGCGGACCGTCACGAATCCGTAGCGTCGTCCTTGGGCTCGCTTTCCAGGTCCTTGTCTTCTGCGTATGCCGGGCGGTACTCCGCGCCCTCGATCTCGGGCTTGGAGTCCGGGTAGAACCTCCTCAGATCCCACTCGTTGATTGCCGACCGCACCTTGTAGCGCATCCGATTACGATAACCGGCACCACCAACTTCCTGATCCAAGGCAGGAGCATCCCATCGGTAGGCTGTGCTATAGATTTCCCGGAGCCTCTCTACGGTTTCGCGCACATCGGAGTCTACAGGTGGCGTCAATGGCAGGCACTCTCGTTCCAGCAACCGCATGCCGGTCTCAGCGCGAGGAACGACATCTTTGTACCTGCTGGAGTGCAACTTCGGGCCCACGTAGTCATGATCCTTCTTACCGTCGGGACTGATGACCGCAGAAGCGAAGTCACCGGTTACCGTGACCACCACCACCAGCCCCGGATACTTCTCACTGACCACTCTCCCCATCCAGCGGGCCAGTTCCGCATACGATCTGCCCCGTTGCAGCAGTGAGTAGGAACCGATCAACTCGATCTCGTCGAGCAGCACCACCCAACCTTTGCAACCGGCGCCCTTGATCAGCTTGGTTGCGAATCTCAGCCACTGTGGCGGTAGTTCAGCGGCTTTGGGCGCACTGAAGGAGTAAGTTCCATGCTGCCCGATCTGCCTCAGCCCATCCTTAACCCTGGAAACCTTGATCCGCTCTCCAGCCCAGAACGTTTCGATATCGCCGTTGAGTTCGAGGTCTTGCGACCTTTCGTAGACCATGAGACTGGCCGGGAACATCGGATTGAGAATGCCAGCCTCCGCGGCCCTATTGGCCCATTGAAAAAAATCAGCGTAGGCAACGGAGTCCAAATCAAGGGATTGTCCCAATTCTTCGATCAGGCGACCGCTACGTTCCGGCATCTGCCCGTTCTCCACCGCAGACTTGAACACCTTGCCAAGGTCATAGAGCGGCGTCTCCTTGCTGATCGCGACCTTGCTGCAAACGAAGCCACGGGACAGAGCCTGCTGTTCCAAATGGGTCAGCAAATGGGATTTGCCGGCACCGAAGTCACCTGACACCAGCATTCCGAGAGCGCCGTCTGGCGGGTCGTCTGCATCGACAGCTTTCGTCAGCAACTCGTTGAACCGGCCTTCCGCTCTCGGCTGGTTGCAGCCAAGTATCCTTACCGCGTCCCTGTTGGGTACACCGCTCCGAAGAGCTTCGAGAGCGCGCCGACACGAAATCACCGATTCTTCAGAGTGCATGATGAGCACCTCCTCTCAGGACAGTCTCACCAAGGACGCTGCTGGATTCACCAGATTACGGTCACGAACATCGTCCATGATCCTCGTCCGCAGGGCCTGATAGATGCCGTAGCCTCGGGACGCCGCGTTCTCGTCGAGGAACTCGTCGTTGGTCACAACGAACAGCAGCATTCCCGGCAGGCGGTCGCTGTCGTCAACGAACTCGCGCAGCAACTCGTAGTGGTCCATGGTCATGGCTCTGGTGTAGTAGCGCCGACCGTCTCTGGGGTTACGAGCCAGCGTTACCCGTGAGTTGTCCAACAGGACCACGGTGCCGGTGCATCCGACAAGCCGGACCCAGTAGAGAGTGGATTGGATGAAGTACCGTGCCGTAGTGCGGTTGATTCCGCTGTAGATGGAGAAGGGGCGAACACTGCTCACCCGCGGGTTGTGCCCCGTCAACCAGTCGAGAATGGGTTCGGCGTTGTACTCACCGCCGTCGCGGACATCCTCCTCCAGACACAGATGCGACATGGCTACGCGGAAATCCTTCGCCATCTTTGGGTTCTTGAAAATCTCGTTGGCTATCGTCGGCCTGATGTTCTGGATGACCAGCCGCTTGTCAACCCGGTTGGCGTTGGCGATGGCGGCGTAGACGTTGTTGGAAGTGCCGCTGTCCAGGCCCTCGACGTCGTAGTGCCTGTCCGCCGCCAACCGCAGGATGAGACGGCGGGCCAGGACCCGCCAATCAACCTGGCGAGCAAGCCCGAAAAAGATGTCTTGCGGCATGTGCGCCCGCATCGCGGCAGCATCCAACTCCGCGAGCACAAAGTCGGACTCACGGCAGCGTCGACGTAACGCTTCATGCAGGTCTTGCTTCAATCCATCGGGGGTCACCACGAACTTGACGGCAGCCCCGCCTTCCTTGATGAAGCTCGACGAAAGATACTCGCTATCGATGAGATGTAGCCACTCTTGCAGCGGTAGGGTTGTGGACATCACCCACCTTCGTTGAATTGGATCCCGTAGTACTCGACATCGTTGCCGTCCGGTCCGACAAAGGTGAACAGAGCTTTCGCGCTCCGGGTGCCGGTGGATGATGGAAAGGAGACGATTGCCCCTTTCCTGGTGGACCGGGGGCCGTTGGTGTCGAGAATATACAAGTCCCTGGCGAAGTCGGTACGATCGTATTCTCGAGCGCTCCCCGGCAAGGACGTGAACAACTTGTAGATCCGGTCAAGCGGCACGACCCGGCCGATGCCGCCGATCCTCACGAGGCGGTCGGGTGCTTCATCCCTTACGATTTCCAGATAGACGGCATACAGAGACTCAAGAAACTCGGAGGATCGGAAACGGCTGCCCTTCTTCTGGTTCTCCAACAAGAGGCCGACCAAATGGGACGGACGAATGGCGGAAACCTTCTTCTTGTCAATGCGGACCGCTCGGTCGGTTGGCAGGATTCGCAGGATGGAAGGATGGGAAACTAACTTGGCGTCCCGTTCGTGGATTGCCAAGCCGCGCTCGGATGCAATGCGGCACAATTCGTCCGCGTAGCTGTCCCTGAGATACTGCGCTTCGTCGCTGTCCTTGAACGGCCACGATTGGACGGCGTTGGCGACCGTCTGACTCATGGAAGACAACGCACCATCAAGCTTCTCTTGAGCCTTCTTGAGAGCGCCGATGTTCCCTTCTCTGGAGGCTTTCTGCAACTGCTTCGCCAGCTTCGCCAAGTCTCCAGCCGACACCAACATCTCGGCCGCGGCCTTCTCCGCGTCGCCAAACCCTTGTTCAAAATCAACCATCATTGCCTCCGCGGAAATATCATCCGTCAAACCCTTCCGCAAATTGGTTATTAGTCTCCCGTACCGAGGCTGCACGCAGTAGGGATTCCATCCGTCTCTTTTGCTGCCGCATCAGGACTTCACGCATCGCCGTGGCCGGAGAACCGCCGTGAAGAGTGGTGCTCACAGGTAGGCGGTTACCAGAATATCCTCGCCTAGCCGCCGGACCGCCGATTGCCGAAGGCGCGGACACTGACGCATTCGCGTCAGGCCGAGGTCCCCCACCATGGGCAGGCCCTCGGCGCCGATGAACTTGGGGGCGTAGAAACACAGGGCCTTGTCCACGGCCTTTTCCGAGACGGCGCGAGCCGCCGTCACGGCGCCGCCTTCCACCAGGACGCTGAGCACGCCGGCGCGGGCGAGCTTGCGGAGCACGCGCCGGAACGAGACGCGGCCGCGGTCCGCCGGGAAGCGCCATACCTGCACCCCCAGATCCTCCAGACGCTTCCGGCGGTCCGCCGGCGCGTCGTTCCGGGTGACCAGCACGGTCTTCTCGGGATGCGGCTGGGTCACCAGCCTGGCGGTCAAGGGCGTGCGCAGGCGGCCGTCCAGCACGACGCGCAGCGGGTCGCGCCCTCCCGGCAAGCGGCAGGTAAGCTGCGGGTCATCGGCGAGAACGGTACCCGAGCCCACCAGGACGGCATCCAGCTCGTTGCGCAGCCGGTGCACGTAGCGGCGCGCCGCCGGACCGGTTACCCAGCGGGAGTCCCCGGTGGCGGTGGCGATGCGGCCGTCCAGGGAGGCTGCCAGCTTGAGGGTGACGAAGGGCAGTCCGCGAGTGACGTGCTTGACGAAGGCCTCGTTGAGCCGCCGGCATTCATCCTCCCGCACCGGCACATCCACGCGGATGCCGGCGTCCTTCAGCGCCCGCACGCCGCCGCCCGCCACCGCCGGGTTGGGGTCGATCATACCCGCCACCACCCGCCGGATACCGGCCTCGATGACGGCGCGGACGCACGGGGCCGTGCGGCCGAAGTGGCTGCACGGCTCCAGGTTGACGTAGAGGGTGGCGCCCCGGGCCGCCGGGCCGGCTTCGCGAAGCGCCACCACCTCGGCGTGTTCCGCGCCGGCGCGGGCGTGATGGCCGCGCCCCAAGACGCGGTCCTGCCGCACCACCACCGCGCCCACCATGGGATTCGGACTGGTCCTGCCCGCCGCCCGGCGCGCCAGCCTCAGGGCCGCGCCCATGTAGCGCTGATCGTTCTGCTCGGAAACGTCCATGCCTGTGCGGGAAACGCCCGTGGCCGTGAATCGCCTGCAACCCCTCTCATCCCGATCCGCTTCCGGAGGGAGCGGGGGTCGCGGGGCCGTCCGTGCGCGCGGACTTCCGGCGCGCCTTGCGCGGCGACTTGGACGCGGCGCGGTTCGTCCGCTGGTTGAGGAGGTCTTCCAGCTCGGCCATGAACTCGTTGAGGTCCTTGAAGGAACGGTACACCGAGGCGAAGCGGACGTAGGCCACCGCATCGGCGTCGTGCAGCTCGCGCATGGCGGCCTCGCCGATGATGGAGCCCGGCACCTCCTTCTCACCCCGTTCCTGGACGCCGCGCTCGATGCGGTCGGCCATGGCCTCGATGGCATCCATGCTGACGGGGCGTTTCTGGCAGGCGCGCTTCAGGCCGTTGATGATCTTCAGCCGGTCGAAGGTCTCGCGGCGCCCGTCCTTCTTCACCACCATGGGCATGGCCTCCTCCACGCGCTCGTAGGTGGTGAAGCGGCGCGAGCAGGAGATGCACTCCCGGCGCCGCCGGATCATCTCGCCGTCCTTTCCGAGACGGGAATCGATGACGTGGTTATTGGACTGACGGCAGAAGGGGCATTTCATGGGATGCCTGACCGTTCAGCGCCACGGCGGTCCGGGCTGTCACGCCGCCGCTGTCGTGTCCCTTCGGTAGACGGGAAAGCGCTCGCACAACTCCCGCACCTCGGCGGCGATGGCGTCGAGGCCGTCTTCGTCCCCTACCAGGGCCAGCGCGCGCTGGATCAGTCCCGCGATCACGCACATCTCAGGCTCCTTCATGCCGCGGGTGGTGACGGCCGGGGTGCCGATGCGCACGCCGCTGGTCACGAACGGGGAGCGGGTCTCGAAGGGCACGGTGTTGCGGTTCGCGGTAATCCCGGCGCGCTCCAGTGTCTCCTGCGCCAGCTTTCCGGTGAGCTCCGAGTCGCGCAGGTCCATGAGCATGAGGTGATTGTCGGTACCCCCCGACACCAGACGAAAACCCTGGTCCGCCAAACCCCCGGCCAGGGCCTTGGCATTTGCGACGATCTGCCGTTGGTAGCCGGTGAACTCGGGCGTCGCCGCTTCCTTCAAGGCCACCGCCTTGGCGGCGATGACGTGCATGAGCGGGCCTCCCTGCATGCCCGGGAAGACCCGGCTGTTGAGCGCCTTGGCGTGCTCCTCGCGGCAGAGGATCATCCCGCCGCGGGGCCCGCGCAGCGTCTTGTGTGTGGTCGTGGTCACATAGTCCGCGTGGGGGATCGGGCTCGGGTGGCAGCCGGCCGCCACCAGGCCGGCGATGTGGGCCATGTCCACCATCAACAGCGCCCCCACCTCGTCGGCGATGGCGCGGAATCTCTCGTAGTCCACGGTCCGCGGGTAGGCGCTGGCGCCGGCGATGATGAGCCGCGGACGATGCTCCCGCGCCAACTCGGCCAGGGCGTCGTAATCGATGGTCTCGGTTTCCTCCGACACCCCGTAGGGCACCACGTTGTACAGCCGGCCGGAGAAGTTTACCGGGCTTCCCATGGACAGGTGGCCGCCATGGGAAAGGTCCATTCCGAGGTAGGTGTCGCCGGGGTTCAGCACCGCGAAGTAGACCGCCATGTTGGCCTGGGTCCCGGAGTGCGGCTGAACGTTCACGTGCTCCGCACCGAAGAGTTCCCTGGCCCGTTCCACCGCCAGGCGCTCCACCACGTCCACGTACTCGCAGCCCCCGTAGTAGCGCCTGCCGGGATAGCCCTCGGCATACTTGTTGGTCATGAGGCAGCCCTGGGCCTCCAGGACGGCCTCGCTCACCACGTTCTCGGAGGCGATCAGCTCAAGGTTGCACTCCAGGCGCTCGCTCTCCTTGTGGATCGCCTCGAAGACCTCCGGGTCGACCTGCTCCAGGCTGTCGTTGATCATCGGTGGCTTTCGATGTAGTCGATCACGTCCTGCACCGTCTTGATCTTTTCGGCGTCTTCGTCGGAGATCTCCATCTCGTACTCCTCCTCCAACGCCATGACCAACTCGACGATGTCCAGGGAATCGGCGCCCAGGTCCTCGATGAACGAAGCTTCGGGACTGACTTCAGCGTCGCTCACTCCCAGTTGCTCGCATATGATCGCCTTGACCCTAGCCTCGACGTCCGTTGCCATACTGTACCTCCTGTCTCGTCTCCCATCCGTTGTCGCTGGCTCCGAGCACCCTCACCCCGACCCTCTCCCAGAGGGAGAGGGAGCCGGAAGGCTCCAAAACCGACCTCGGCGGCACTCCGGCCGCGGAGTCACATGTACAGGCCGCCGTTGACGGCGATGGTCTGTCCGGTGATGTAACCGGCTCCAGGACCCACCAGAAATGCCACCGTCCGGGCTACGTCGTCGCCGCTTCCGAACCGGCCCAGGGGAATCGCGTCAAGATACTTGCTCCGGGTGTCCTCGTCCAGCGCGGCGGTCATCTCCGTTTCGATGAAACCGGGGGCCACGGCATTGACGGTGATGCCGCGCGGCGCCAGTTCCCGGGCCATGGACTTGGTGAATCCCACGATGCCCGCCTTGGTGGCGGTGTACACGGCCTGGCCGGCGTTGCCCATCTGTCCGGTCACCGAGGTCAGGTTGACGATCCGGCCGTGCCGCTGCCGGACCATCCTCCTGCTGGCCGCCTTGGTGCAGTGGAAAA
This sequence comes from uncultured Binatia bacterium (SeqCode), assembly GCA_965204505.1. Lineage (GTDB taxonomy): Bacteria > Desulfobacterota > Binatia > UBA9968 > JAJDTQ01 > JAJDTQ01. The sequence goes on along the minus strand of CBDBFB010000002.1, from coordinate 1,492,490 downwards.
TACCCCGGAGGTTGACGTCGATAATCCTGTCCCAGTCGGGGGCCGGTTGGCGCATCAACAAGCCGTCGATGGTGATCCCCGCATTGTTTACTAAAATATCAATTTTCTCATGCTGGTCAACGACCTTCTTGAAGGCGTCGTCGACCTGATCCTGGCTTGCGACGTCGAACGGCAGCAGCTCGGCGCTGCCGTTGCCGGCCAGCACCTGCTCCAGCACCTCCCGCGCGGCCTCGGCGCTCTCCCGGTAGTTGATGATCACGCTGGCTCCCAGGCCCGCCAGGCGCAGGACGATCTCCCGCCCGATGCCCCGGCTGCCGCCGGTGACCAGCGCGACCCTGTCCGCCAGCGCTCCCGCGACCATGGTCAGGCCTCCGCCTCCGCCCCGAGCTTCTCCAGGTCCTCGGGCTTTTCCAGGTTGGACGTGCTCATGCTCCGGTCGATGCGCCTGACGAGGCCGGACAGGACCCTTCCCGGGCCCACCTCGATGACCCGTTCGCAGCCAAGCCCGGCCAGAACCCTGACGGATTCCTCCCACCGCACCGGCGCCACCACCTGCTCCGCCAGAAGAGCCTTGACGCGTCCGGGATCGGAGTTCAAGGCCGCCTCCACGTTGGTGACGACTCCCATACGCAAGGGCCTGACCTCGACGTCCTCGAGCACCTGCCGCAAACCCTCCGCCGCCGGCGTCATCAACGCGCAGTGAAAAGGAGCGCTCACCGCCAGCTCCACGACTTTCCTGGCGCCCCGGTCCCGGGCCAACTGCACCGCCCGCCGGACCGCCTCCCGGGCACCCGAAACCACCACCTGACCGCCGCCGTTCAGGTTGGCCGGAGCCACCACCTCACCCTGCCCTGCCTCCTCGCAGAGCTCGCGGACCGCCTCCTCCTCGAGACCGAGAACCGCGGCCATGCCTCCTGCTCCCTCCGGCACCGCCTGCTGCATCAGCCGGCCACGCTGCCGCACCACCCGGACCGCGTCCGCCAGCCCGAGCGCTCCCGCGCACACCAGGGCGCTGTACTCGCCGAGGCTGTGTCCCGCCACCCAGGAGGGCTCGATTCCCACCCGGGCCTCCAGCACCCGTAGAGCCGCCACCGACACCGTCAGGATCGCCGGCTGGGTATGTTCGGTCCGGTTCAACTCGGCGTCCGGGCCGCCGAAGCACAGCCCGCGGAGGCCGAGTCCCAACGCCTCCTCCGCCTCGTCGAAGACGGCTCCCGCCTCCGGGAAACGGTCGCACAGGGCCTGCCCCATGCCAACGTACTGCGAACCCTGGCCCGGGAAAACGAATGCGATTCGGTTGCCGTCGGTCATGCGTCGCTGCTTCCCAACGCGTTGACGATGTACCCGTTGATGTCCTGCGAGACGGCTTCGGCCGCGACCCGGACGGCGTTCTTGATGGCCTTGGCCGAGGAGCCTCCGTGGGCGACGATGGCGACGCCGTTCAAGCCGATCAAGGGCGCTCCGCCGTAGTGCGCATAGTCCAGACGGTCGTAGGCGCGCCCGATGGCCCCCCGGCACAACAGGTAGCCCAGGCGGCTCAGGAGGCTGCTCCGGAAGGCGCCCTTCAGCACCGAAGAAACGAACTGCCCGAGTCCTTCCATGGTCTTCAGCGCCACGTTGCCGGTGAAACCGTCACACACCACCACGTTCACCCGTCCGTTGGTGATGTCACGCCCTTCCACGTGCCCCATGAAGTTCAAGTCCGTGGAGCGCAGCTCATGGATCGCCTCGCGCGTGAGCTCGTTGCCCTTGCCGTCTTCCTCCCCGTTGCTCAGGAGGCCCACGCGGGGAGTGGCGATGCCCAGGATCTTGTCCGCATAGATGGCGCCCATGTGAGCGAACTGGACGAGTTGGCGGGCCTTGCATTCCGTGTTGGCGCCGCCGTCCAGAAGGACCGTCCCCCCGGACATCGAGGGGGTCACCGTGAGGATCGCCGGCCGGTCCACCCCGGGCAGGCGCCCGAGCACGAACATGCCGATGGCCATCATGGCGCCGGAGTTCCCGGCGCTCACCAACGCGTCCCCCTCGCCGGCCTTGAGCCGGTCGAAGGCGACCCTCATGGACGAGTCCTTCTGCTTCAGGGCACGGCTGGGCGAGTCGTGCATGTCGATGGAAGAGGCGGCGGTGACGACGCTTACGGCCGCCGAATCGTACGAGTGACGGGACAACTCGGAGTCGACCGCGTCCGACTCGCTCACCAGGGTGACGGCCACCCCGTATTCCTTGGCGGCTTGCAGGGCACCCGTTACGACAACGCCCGGGCCGTGGTCACCGCCCATCGCGTCAACGATAATCCGCCGCATCACGGACCAGGGGCTAGGGGAAAGGCCGCTAGGTTTCCTCGCCGGGTGTCACGGACCGGGCCCTGTAGTAGCCGCAACTGGCACAGACTCTGTGCCTCAAGGTCGCTGCACCGCAGCGCGGGCACGTGATCCACTGAGGTGCGACGATGGCGTCGTGGGCTCGGCGCTTGTTTCTCTTGCTGTTGGAGGTTCTTCTCTTGGGTACGGGCATCTCTTGGTTCCGTCCTGACTGTTCCTTGGTCGCTGCCGACTCACCGGCTCTACCGGTCCAGCCGGAGGTTACGGAATATGGCCATGCGGGGGTCCCCCGGCGCCGTGCACCCGCAGGAAATCCGGTTCAACTCTGCACCGCAACCGGGGCACAGGCCACGGCAGCTCTCGCTGCACAGCGGCCGGAGGGGCAGGGCGAGCAGGGTCTGCTCGCGGACGTAGGGCGAGAGGTCTATATCCTCCCCGGAGTAGAAACTCAAACCCATTTGGTCCGCCGTGAGTTCCATGTTTTTATTAGTCGGAAGGGGGTCCGGGGTCAACACGAAGTCGAAGGATTTTTCGATGACAAACGGGAAGCTTTCCAGGCAGCGGCTGCAGTCGCCTTCCACCTCCCCCTTGAGGTCGCCGTGGAAGAAAATCTCCCGGCCCGACCGGTAGTAGGTCACGTTGACGTCGACCGGCGACGGAAAGCGAACCGACGAGACAGCCGCCGCATCGATCTCGGGTGTCTCGGAGAACCGGCTTTCCCGGGGTACGGCGTCAATCCGGTTGAGGGGAATTCGCACGACGGCTCCAGTCACGTTTTCATAGCGGGCAAACGCCGCCCTTGTCAATGCGGGAGCGCCGGCCAGGCGTCCGTACCTTGTGAACCCGGACCGTTTCTGTTAACGCATGAGGCCGTGGGTTTTCCGGATCACGTGGGTTTAATGGGACATCGTGGACGGCGGCAACCCCGCCGGCGCCGCCCGGGTGTCGTCGGCCGGGCACTGGGGCCTTGTGGAGGCGGGGCATGAACGCGCGGCTGGGGTTGCTGCACGCCGTTCTGCTGGCCACCGTAGACCTCAGCACCCGGGTGCCGTCGGACCATCCGTCAGCCCGGAACCTGGGGACCGAGCGCATGGGCTCGGGCACGCTCGTCGATTCCACCGGCACCATCCTCACCGTCAACTATGTCGTCAACGGCGCCGAAGCCATTACGGTGACGCTGTCCGACGGCAAGCAGTATCCGGGCCGCCTCACCGCGCAGGACTTCGACAGCGGTCTTGCCCTGGTCAACATCGACGCCGCCGACCTGCCCTTCCTGCGGCCGGCGGAATCCGTCACCATCGGCCAGCCCGCGTTCATGGTCGCCAGTAGCGGACAGCAATCCCGGCGGGTCAGCGACGGCATGGTCACCTCCCTCGAGGGTTACGACGGACAGTGGGAATACCTGCTGGAGCGGTCCATTCGCGTGAGCGCCTTCAATCCGGGCTTCGGCGGCGGCACGCTGGCGGACTCCCGCGGACGCCTCATGGGAGTGGTTTCCCTCAACCTCAATGACATCGGCAAGTTCACGATGGCCATCCCGGTGGAGTACTACCTCCGGGACGCGGACGAGTTGAAGCAGTTCGGACGGGTACGCAGCCGGCCGCCGCGCCCCTGGCTCGGTTTCTACCCCCAGGCCCTGGGCGGCCACGTGCTGGTCACCGGGGTTACGCCGTCGGGACCGGCGGAAAAGTCCGGCCTGAAGCAGGGCGACATCATCCTTAGGGTGGAAGGCCAGGACGTGCAGACGCGGCCCCAACTCTACCGCGAGCTGTGGAAGAAGCACGCCGGGGACCTCATCACCTTCCACGTCATCCGGGGCGACGGTTCCCTGGACGTCCAGGTGGCCAGCCGCGACCGCTGGGACTTCAACCAAACCAACCCGCTGGGCGGGAAAGCCGACGACTGAACGGCAGACCGTGAAGAACGTCACCACCTATCGTGTCATCTACGGCGACACGGACCAGATGGGGGTGGCCTACTACGCCAACTACCTGCGCTGGTTCGAGATCGGCCGGACCGAGTTCATGCGCCAGGCGGGAGTCCCCTACGAGTGCGCGGAGCAGGACGGAATCTTTTTCCCGGTCACCGAAGTGCAGTGCCGCTATCGCAAGCCGGCGCTCTACGACAACCTGCTGTCGATCGAGACCACCGTCGAATCCCTCGGGCGCGTGGCGCTTCAATTCAACTACTGGATCGTCCTGGAAACGGACCGCATCACCCTCGCGTCAGGCTGGACCAGGCACGCCTGCCTCAACCGCGACCGCAAGGTGACGCGGCTGCCGGCCTCATACGCCCGCGGGCTGGGGCTCGACACGGGGTCGCGGAAGACGGATCAGGGAGACGGCGGATCCCAGGTCGGAGGGTCGTCCTCGGCGGCGGGTAGCTCCGAAGGGCAGTAGATCTCCGCCACCTGCCGCAACAGCGCGATGTTGTCGGCGTGACCGGTCATCTTCGCGGTCACGCGGCCGCGCACGGGGCGGCCGATGAGCGAAAAGTCCCCTACGATATCGAGGATCTTGTGGCGCGCGAACTCGTCATCGAATCGCAACTCGGTGTTGATGACCCTTTCGTCGTCCACCAGGATGCAGTTGCCGAGGCGGCCGCCCTTGATCAGGCCCATGCGCTCGAGCTTCTCGAAATCGCGCAGGAAGCCGAAAGTCCGCGCCGGGGCGATCTCGTCACGAAATGAATCCGCTCCCTTGTGGACGTACGTGTATTCCTGGGCTCCGACGGGGCTCGGGTACCGTAGCCGGTAGTGGACGGTGAAGCCGTCCGCGGGCTCGATGACGATCTCCTCCTCTCCCTCTCCGGCGACCCGAAGGGTCCGGTCGATGACGATCTCCGCGTTTTCGCCCTGCTGTTCCGCCACGCCCGCCTCCTCGATCAACCGGCAGAACTCGATGGCGGACCCGTCCATGATGGGGATCTCGCCATACATCTTGATCAAGAGGTTCGTGATGCCGTACGAGTTCAGCGTCGCCAGCAGGTGCTCCACCGTTCCCACCACCACGCCTTCGCGCTGCAACGAGGTGGCGAAGTCCGTGGAACGTACGTAGTCCAGGTGGGCGGGAACCGTGGCGTCGCTGGAGATTCCGCCGAAATGGATGCCGCTGTTCTCCGGCAGCGGGTGCAGGATGACGCCCGTGCTGACGCCCGAATGAAGCCCCAGCCCGCAGGCCACCACGCTTTTCCTGAGGGTCTTCTGCGGCATGCCCCCGCCGCTCGCGGCGGCCCCCCCCGGGTAGGACATGGCCCCGCTCTCCGCCAACCGAAAGCCTTCTCCGCTCGCGGGCGCCTCGCGCATCGTGTCGCCGCAGGCGCGCTTGATGGCGGCCAGCAGGCCGTCCAGGGAAAGCGGCTTTTCGATGAAGTCGAAAGCTCCGAGCTTGGTCGCCGTCACCGCCGTGTGGATGCTGCCATGGCCGGAGATCATGATGACACGGGCCTCCGGACGTTCCCGCCGAATCTCCTTGAGAAGCACGATCCCGTCTCTCTCGGGCATCCAAACGTCCAGCAGAACCACGTCGGGGTCTTCCCTGACCACCACGCTCATGACCTCCGACCCGTCCAGGGCGGCGATGACGCGGTAGCCTTCGTCGGTGAGAATCTCCCGCACGGTTTCCCGGATGACGTCCTCGTCGTCCACGACCAGAACCGTCCTTTGCGCCGATTTCATTCTGTCTGAGTCCTCCATGTACCGCCCGCTCCGGATTGCCGGAGCCTTGAAAGCGCTTCCCGGTCAGGACGCTTCGCTGGTGCGCACGTCCGGCATTTCCGCCTGCGCCGTCACCGGGAACTCCATGATGAAACGCGTGCCGCGAGGCTGGTTCGGACGGACGCGAACGTATCCCCGGTGATCGGCCACGATGGTCCCGACAATGGACAGGCCGAGACCGGTGCCGTCCTTCTTGGTGGAGTAGTAGGGCTCGAAGACGCGGGCCCAGTCCTCCCGCGCGATGCCCTCGCCCTCGTCCGCCACCTCCAGCCGCACCATGCCGAAGGTCTCGTCGAACCGGGTGGCGATCTCGATGCGTCCCCTGCCGTTCAGCGACGCCACGGCGTTGTCCAGCAGGTTGAACAGGGCGCGCTTGATCTGTTCCCGATCCAGCTCGACGGGCGGAATCGACGGCTGTTCCGAGAAGTCGAACTCGACGTCCCGGTGCCCCTCCTTGAACAGGAACAGCGCCTCGCGCACCACGTCGTTGAGATCGTCAGGCAAGAGCTGCGCGGTGGGCAGCCGCGCGAAGTTCTGAAACTCGTTCACCAGGGTCTTGAGCTCGTCGACCTGCCGGATGATGGTGGAGGTGCACTTGTCGAGGACCGCTCCGTCGCCGTCCAGGACGTTCTCGTAGCGCTTGCGCAGGCGCTGCGCCGAGAGCTGGATCGGCGTCAGCGGATTCTTGATCTCGTGAGCGATGCGGTGCGCCACCTCGCGCCACGCTTCCACGCGCTGGACCTTCTGGATCTCGGTGATGTCCTCCATGAAGACCATGATGCCGAGGGTCTTGCCGTCGTCGCGGAGGCTGGCGGCCACGGTCATGAGCGTCCGGGGCCCGTCGCGGCCGACGATGCGTATGTCGCGTTCCACGCCGACGCTGTCCTTGACCTGTTCGACGACATCGATCAACGGCTGCAGGCTGGGGGCTTGCAGCGCATCTTCGTAGTGATGGTGAAGCACGTCCCCGGCGCGAACGCCAAGCATCAGCTCCGCTGCCTTGTTGAAAATGGTCACCTTCCCCGCCCGATCCACCGAGATCACCCCCGCGGTGATGTTGGCCAGCAGGGTCTCCATGTACTGGCGCCGCTGCTCCAGCTCCGAGTTGGTGTGCTTGAGATCGGCGGTCATCTGGTTGAAGGACGCCACCAGCGTGCCGATCTCGTCGTCGCCGCTGGCGTCGATGCGGTAGTCGAGGTTGCCGTGCGCCACCTCGTGAGTGCCTTCCGCCAGTTGCTGGATGGGCACGGTGATGCCCTTGGCCAGGGCCAGGCCGAACCAGGTCGCCGCGAAGATCATGACCAGGGTGATGAGGAGCAGGGTCAGCATGTAGGTGGTCTTCACCGGCTCCTTGAGAATGGCCAGGTGCTTGTGCTCCTCGTACGAGCGGGAAATCTGCTGCGCCTTCTTGCTGATGCTCTTGGGCACGAAATAGTCCACCACCACGACGCCGATGATCCTGCGGCCGTCGCCGTACACCGGCACCGCGCCGCGCAGCACGTCCCCCTCGCCCAGCGGTTGGGTGCGGGTCACCTCCAGGCCCCGCAGGGCGCTGTTCAGGAAATCCTCCCGCGGGCTTACCGTGACCCCGGTGGGCACCTGGTCATTGAAGGCCTTCACCAGCGCGGTCCGGTCGGGCTTGTAGATTTCCACCGTGCCGAGATTGTACTCCTGCTGCTTGTCCTCCACGAGACGCTTGAGTCCTTCGGCCTCCTTGGCATCGAGAAGGTCCTGGTCGCCGATGCGCTGGCTCAACTGCCGGGCGAAGAAGAGCGCGTTGTTGGCGGAGTTCTGGTAGTAGGTCTGGCTGATGTCCAGCGAGCCCCTGAGTGCGTTCACGATCTGCGAGTCGAACCACTTGTCGACGGAGCGCGTGACCAGGCTCTCGGCGATCAGGAACAGCATCAAGGTCGGCACCAGCGAGATGCCGACGAAGGCCACCACCAGCCGGCCCTGGAGACGGGAGCCGAGGATCCGCCGGCGCCGGTCCAGCACGAGCTTGAGGAGGTTCCGCGACACCAGGAAGACCAGCAGCACCAGCAGGATGATGTTGATGTTGACCAGCAGGAAGAACGCGATGTTGCTGGTGAAGGCGTAGTCCGCCGAGACGTCGGGCAGGATATCCTCGAAGAACGCGAACAGCAGGATCATCAGGGCGGCGATGAGGATCACCCACCCTTCGCGCCTGCGCCGTTGCCGTTCCGCGGACCGAAGCGAATCCGACGGTTCTTCGTTGGTCTTGACTGTGTTGGCTGGAGTGGCCAAAGCGGCGTTCCCCGACAATCGTTCTATCGCTTCCGGAAGTAAAGCACAAAGGGAATGACGCGCTGCCGTACTGCCTAGAGGAGCCGTTTCTGCCGCTTCTCCCGGTCCACCCGCGACGCGGACTGGGACCGCCCGAGGTGCCGGTAGGCCACCGGCGTGGCGACCCGGCCCTGAGGGCGGCGCTCCAGAAAGCCCGCCTGGATGAGATACGGCTCGTAGGCGTCTTCGATGGTGCCTCTCTCCTCGCCGATGGCGGCCGCGAGGGTATCCAACCCCACCGGGCCGCCGTCGAACTTGTCGATGATGGTGGCGAGAATCAGCGTGTCCATCTTGTCGCACCCCTGCTCATCCACCTCCAGCATCTCCAGCGCCTTGCACGCCACCGGCCGGGTGACCCGCCCCTCGCCGTGGACTTCCGCGTAGTCCCGGACCCGGCGCAGCAACCGGTTGGCGATGCGCGGGGTGCCGCGGGAGCGGCGGGCGATCTCCATGAAGCCCGGCTCGTCGCCGCCCACGCCCAGGAGCGACGCCGAGCGGGCGAGCAGCCTGGCCAGCACCTCGGGCTCGTAGAAGTCGAGCCGGAACACGGCGCCGAAGCGGTTGCGCAAGGCCGGGGTCAGCAGGCCCGAACGGGTGGTGGCGCCGATGAGGGTAAAGCGCTTGAGGTCCAGCTTGATGGACTTGGCGCCGGGCCCCTGCCCGATCATCACGTCCACCTGGAAGTCCTCCATGGCCGGGTACAGCACCTCCTCCACCACGTGGTTGAGGCGATGGATCTCGTCGATGAACAGGATGTCGCCGGCGTCGAGATTGGTGAGCAGGGCGGCGAGGTCGCCGGGGCGCTCCACCACCGGACCGGAGGTGGGCCGGATGTCCACTTCCATCTCCCGGGAGATGAGATGCGCCAGGGAGGTCTTGCCCAGACCCGGCGGGCCGTGGAACAGGAGATGGTCCAGCACGTCGCCGCGCCGTCTGGCGGCGGTGATGGCCACGGCAAGGTTCGCCTTGACCTTGTCCTGTCCGAAGTACTCGCTGAACCGCCGGGGCCGGAGGCTCGAGTCGTAGAGGACGTCCTCCTCGGTGCCGGTGGGCGAAATGGTCCTGTCTTCCATGAACGCGGTTCCGCGGCGTCTGGCGCTACGCTACAGGCTGAGCACGCGCAGGGTTTCCTTCAGCACCGTTTCCAGGTCGGCGGCTCCCTGGCCCAAGACCTGACGCACCGCCCGCTCGGCATCGGCGCGGCGGTAGCCGAGGTTCACCAGCGCCGACAGCGCGTCGCCGCGGATGCCGGGGGCGGCGGCGGGTTCCGGCGCGGTTTCGGGAAGCACTTCGATCTTATCACGCAGCTCGACGATCATGCGATCCGCCAGGCGCTTGCCCACCCCGGGGATCGACACCAGGCGGGCGACGTCGCCGTCCCTGAGCGCGCCCAGCAACTCGCCGGCCGCCATGCCCGACAGGATGCTGAGGGCCAGCCGGGGGCCGATCCCCGACACCCCGGTCAACAGCACGAAGGCCTGCTTCTCCGCCGGATCGAAGAACCCGAACAACTGGAGGGCATCTTCCCGGACGTGGGTGTACACCAGCAACGTTACCGGCTCTCCTACCTCCGGCAGGCGGTAGAACACGCTGAGGGCCGTGAACAGTTGATAGCCGACGCCGCCGACGTCCACGACGACCTCGCCCGGCGCCTTGTGGTCCAGTATTCCGCGAACCTTAGCGATCACGACGGGACTCGGGATGGTTCAACGATGACTTCATCCCCTCTCCCCTTGGGAGAGGGTGGCCGAAGGCCAGGTGAGGGTGCTCGCAACCACCTCCCTCACCCCGACCCTCTCCCAGGGGGAGAGGGGGACGGAACGGCGTCCGCGGGCCAGCGCAGCCCGCGGGAGCTTCTTCCCCTTCCGCCGATGGCGGCCGAAACGCTGGTGCGGAAGGCCCACAGGTGGCCGTGGCATATGGCGGCCGCCAGAGCGTCGGCCGCATCCTCCGCGGGCTCCTCCGGCAGCCCCAGGACGGCCGTCACCATCTGTTGCATCTGGCCCTTGGCCGCGTGTCCGTACCCGGTCAACGCCTTCTTGATCTGGTTGGCGCTGTATTCGGACACCGCGACGTTGCGTTCCGCCGCGGCCAGGAGGGTGACCCCGCGCACCTGGCCGAGCTTGAGCGCGCTCTGGACGTTGCGCGCCAGAAAGACCTTTTCCAGACTGACGTGCGCGGGCTCGTAGTCCCGGATGACCCTGGCCAGCTCCGTGAATATCCGCTGGAGGCGGCGGTCCTGGGATTGGCCGGGAGAGGTGCGCACGGTGCCGTGGGCGACGTGTTGCAGGCGGGTTCCGTCCGTCCGGATCACGCCCCAGCCGGTCTTGAGGGTTCCGGGGTCTATGCCCAGGATGGTTTCGATCTTTCCTTCTCCGGCGGCGTCAGCCCGCCTTCTCGAGGATCTCGTCGGGGATGTCGAAGTTCGCCGCGACGCTCTGGACATCGTCGAGGTCCTCGAGGTCCTCGGTGAGGCTGAGGGTCTGCACGGCGTCCTTTTCGCCCAGCGGCGTGGTGTTCTTGGGGATCATGGTGACCTCGGCGGATACCAGCGGGATATTGCCGTTCTCCAGACTCTCCCGCACCGCGGCGAAGTCCTCGGGCTGGGTAACGATCTCGAACACGTCGTCGCTCTCGGTGACGTCCTCGGCGCCGGCCTCCAGCGCCAACCCCAGCAGCGTCTCCTCCTCCGCCGCTTCCTTGGACACGACGATCAGCCCCTTGTTGTCGAACATCCATGCCACGCAGCCGGTCTCGCCCAGGCTGCCGCCGTGTCTGTTGAAGAGCCGCCGGATGTCCGACACCGTGCGGTTGCGGTTGTCGGTCAGGACCTGCACCAGGAAGGCCGCGCCGCCGGGTCCGTAGCCCTCGTAGCTGGCCTCCTCGTAGGACACCCCCTCGAGCTCGCCGGTCCCCTTCTTGATGGCGCGCTCGATGTTGTCGTTGGGCATGCTGTTGTCACGAGCGGTCTGCACGGCCGTGCGCAGGCGCGGGTTGCTCGCCATGTCTCCCCCGCCCATTCGCGCCGCCACCGTAATCTCCTTGATGAACTTGGTGAAGAGCTTGCCCCGCTTGGCGTCCTTGGCCGCCTTCTTGTGCCTGATGGTGCTCCATTTCGAATGTCCGGACATGACGGAAAAATTACCACAATTCACTCCGCTCCGTAAACGGGAACCCTCGGGCTACACCCCGCCCGTGCGCCCGGGCCGACATTGCGGTATAATCACTCCTCAAATGGTCCCCGCACGCCCTTGGCGGCAGGCCGCGGCTCTCGTGTCCTGGGCCGCCTTCTTCCTCCTGCTGCTCTCCGCCTGCGCCCCCGCCGAGCCGCCGGCTCCGCCGCCCCGGGTTTCCACACCCCCTTCGGTCCCGCTCTCACAGGAGGGCATCGCGTCCTGGTACGGGCCCGGGTTTCACGGCAAGCAGACCACCAGCGGCGCCGTCTACGACCAGCACGCCATGACGGCGGCGCACCAGACCCTGCCGCTGGGCTCCAGCGTGCGGGTCACCAACCTCACCAACGACAAATCGGTCACCGTGCTGATCAACGATCGGGGCCCCTTCGTCAAAGGACGGGTCATCGACCTCTCCTACGCCGCAGCCGAAGCGGTGGACATGATCCAGCCGGGGACGGCCCCGGTCCGCGTGGACGTCGTGGACACCGGCGGCTATCCGCTCACCGCCATTCCCGACCAACTCGACTACACGTTGCAGGTCGGGGCGTTCTCGGAGCTGGCGAAGGCCCATGAGCTGAAGGCAAGGCTCGAAGGCCGCTACGACAGGCCGGTGGTGATCGAGCCCCACGAGGGCTACTACCGGGTCCGCCTCGGCACCTTCACCGGGGAGGAGGCGGCGCGGGAGTACGGCGCCCGCCTGTCCGAGGAAGGGTTGCCGGTCGTGCTCGTGGAGGTGTGGCCGCCGGCGGGGCAGTAAAGACAGCCGGCGCCAGGCCGCTTCTCCGGCCTCGGCGGCCAATTCGTCCATCTAGTGTCCTGTCAGGGGATGGTTGCAAATCAGGCACCATGGTGCCCGATTTACAAGGTTCAAACAGAGGGAGAGGCTCCCAGGAAGTACCGGTCTCCTTCCCGGTGCACCCGCTCCTCCGCGATGAGCTTCAGAAGATGGGCCTCGACCGAGGAGCGGGCAACGCGCATGAGGGCCTGCGGGTAGTCCACGTAGATAACCGCCACCAGATCGCCGATGGTCTGGCGCCCTTCCCGCAGCCCCTGAAGGATCTGGTCCTCGCGCATCAGCCGGTGGTCGATGTATTCCCGGATCTTGGCCATGGGTTCGGTGACGAACGGACCGTGTCCGGGTAGCAGTAGGCGGATGTCCAGCGAGAGGAGTTTCTCCAGGGACTCCATGTAGTGGACCATGTTCCCTTCCCCGGCCGGCACCACCGTGCTGCCCTTACCCAGGATGTGGTCGCCGGAGAACAGGATCTTCTTTTCGCGCTCGTAGAAGCAGCAATGCCCCGCCTCGTGGCCCGGGGTGAACACCACCTCCAGCTCGCCGCCGTCGTAGGGAATGCGGTCGCCCTCGTCGTAGGTGAAGTCCTCGCCGCCGAGATGGCCCGCGCGCACCCGGGAGATGCCGACCTCGGCGCCGGTGCGCTCCTTGAGCGCCGGCGCGCCGCCGCAATGGTCCAGGTGGATGTGGGTCAACAGGATGCGGGTGATGCGGCTCCCGCCAAGCGCCTCCATCTCGGCCAGCAACCCGTCGATGTTCTCATCCGACCCGAGGGCGCAGTCGATCACGGTGATCTCGTCGCGGCCCATCAGATACTGGTTCGTGCCTCGCAGGGTCATGTACCCGGGGTTGGTGGCGGTGAGGCAGCGGATGTTATCGGCGTTTTCTACCTTGGGCATGGGAACCTCATGTGCGAGTCAGAGCTTCGGCGAGTTCCAGGGTGCGGTGCGCCCGCTCGATGATGGGGCGGTCGATAAGCTGGCCGCCGAAGGCCACCGAACCGTCGCCCCGGGCCTGGGCCTCCTCGTACGCTTCGATGACCCTCCGGGCGTAGTCGATCTCGTCGGGGCCCGGGCTGAAGGCGGCGTTGATGGGCGCGATCTGGGAGGGGTGAATGGAGGACATGCCGGTGAAGCCCAGCCGTCGTGATTGGCGCGCGAAACGCTGAAGGCCCTCCGGGTCCTGGAGGTCCACCCAGACCCCGTCCACCGCCTGGACATGGGCCGAGGCCGCGGCCACCACCAGCGCCGAGCGGGCGTAGAGCAGTTCCTGTGCCTCCCCTTCGCGGGACGTGGGCAGACCCAGTTCGCGGCCGAAGTCCTCCGCGCCGAACATGAGCCCGACGACCCGCGGCGAGCAGGCGGCGATGGCCGGCGCCGCCAAAGGCCCCTTGGGACTCTCGATGGCCACCAGCAGCTTTACTGTCGCGCCGCACACCTTCTCGTGCTCCGTTACCAGTGACTCCACTGTCGCAATCTCTTCCGAAGACTCCACCTTTGGGAGCACCAGCCCGTCGAGACCCGGCCGCAGCACCGCGGCCAGATCGTCCGCCATGCGCTGGTGGCCGATGGCGTTGATGCGCACGTAGCGCAAGGGCTCCGCGGGCCCCCGGTCCCGGTCCAGTGCCTCGCCGATGAGCTGCCGTGCCTGATCCTTCTCCGCCGCCGCAACCCCGTCCTCGATGTCCAGCATGAGGGCGTCGGCGTCCAGCCCCAGGGCCTTGTCGATCATCCGCTGCCGGTGACCCGGCACGAACATCCAGGAACGTTGCAGGTCCATACGAAGCCTTCCCGCCCCTCTTCAGTACGACCGCGGCATCCCCAGCACGTGCTGCCCCAGGTAGGCCAGCACCAGGTTGTTGCTGACCGGCGCGATGGTCAGGAGCCGGGTCTCGCGGAACTTGCGCTCGACGTCGTAGTCCACCGACAGCCCGTAGCCGCCGTGGGTGGTCATGCAGGCGTTGGCCGCCTCCCAGGAGGCTTCCGACGCCAGGAGCTTGGCCATGTTGGCCTCGGCGCCGCAGCGCTCGCCGCGGTCGAACTTCGAGGCCGCCTGCCAGCGCACCAGGTCCGCCGCCTCGATGTGGGCGTAGGCCTGGACGATGGGGAACTGGATTCCCTGGTTGGCGCCGATGGGGCGGCCGAACACTTCCCGCTCGCCGGCGTAGCGCGACGCCCGGTCCACGAACCAGCGGCCGTCCCCCACCGCCTCGGCGGCGATGAGGATGCGCTCGGCGTTCCAGCCGTCGATGATGTAGCGGAAGCCCATGCCCTCTTCGCCGATGAGGTTCTCCGCCGGCACCTCCAGGTCGGAGAAGAAGAGCGCGTTGGTGTGATGGTTGATCATCATGTCCAGGGGCTTCACTTCCAGGGCGTCCCCGGCTTCCCGGAGGTCCACCAGGAAAGCCGACAGGCCGCGGGTTTTGTCCTCGAGCTCATCGTACGGCGTGGTCCGGGCCAGCAGCAGCATCAGGTCGGACTGCAGCACCCGGGAGATGAATATCTTCTGGCCGTTGACCACGTAGCGGTCGCCCTTGCGCACGGCGGTGGTGCGGATGCGCGTGGTCTCGGTGCCGGAGTCGGGCTCGGTGACCCCGAACGCCTGGAGCCTGATCTCGCCGCTGGCCACCCCGGGCAGATAGCGCCGCTTCTGCTCCTCGCTGCCGTGCCGCAGCACCGTGCCCATGGTGTACATCTGCGCGTGGCACGCGGTGGCGTTGCCGCCCCAGCGGTTGATCTCCTCCAGGATGATGCTCGCCTCGGTGATACCGAGGCCGATGCCGCCGTACTCCTCGGGGATCAGCGCCGCCAGCCACCCCAGCTCCGTGAGCTTGCGCACGAACGCCTCGGGGTACTCGCCCTTGGCGTCCACCTCCCGCCAGTAGGGGTCGGAAAAGTCCTGGCAGACCTTGCGGATCTCCTCCCGGAGCTGCACCTGATCCTCGGTCAGGGTGAAATCCATCATGGGTGTGCGGTACTATACAGAGTGGGAATACGAATGCCAATTTCGCTCTTCAAGATCGCACTTGCCCTCGCCCTGACAGCCGTAACCGTCGGAGCGCAGTCGCCGGGTGTCCTCGAAGTAGGAAAATTTTCCGGCGCCAACGCCGGCGGCCCTTTCCCCGAATCCTGGAAGCCGCTCACCTTCGACAAGATCGAGAAGCACACGGAATACTCGCTAGTCGCCGACAACGGTACCGTGGCGGTCAAGGCGGTGAGCCGGGCGTCGGCGTCGGGACTGGTCCGCAAGGTGGACATCGACCCCATGCGCTTTCCCGTCATCGAGTGGCGCTGGAAGGTCGAGAACATCCTGGAGAAGGGCGACGTCACCCGCAAGGGCGGCGACGACTACCCTGCCCGGCTGTACATCACGTTCAAGTACGACCCCGACAAGGTGGGTTTCTTCGAGCGGGCAAAGTACGAGGCCATCCGGCTCGCCCGCGGCGAGTACCCGCCCATGGGCGCCCTCACCTACATCTGGGAAAGCAAGAGCCCGGTGGGGACCCTCGTCCCCAACCCCTACACCGACCGTGTGATTATGATCGTCCTGCAAAGCGGGAAGGAGAAGGTGGGGCGGTGGGTCAGCGAGTCAAGGAATCTCGTCGAAGACTACAGAAACGCCTTCGGCGGGGACCCGCCGCGGATTTCCGGCGTGGCGTTGATGACCGACACCGACAACACCAACGAGTCGGCGGTCGCCTATTTCGGCGACATCGTGTTCAAGGCCCGATGAACCGCTTCGGGACTTGCCCCCCGCCCCCCGCGTCGCGTCCCGTGCTACCCTGTACCATCCCTGTGCTATAGTTCTTGCCCGGGAGGAGATCGCTCATGGCAGTCGTAAAGGGCTGGGAAGGCCGCTATTTCGAGGACTTCAACGTCGGCGACGTCTACCGGTGCCGGGTCGGGCGCACGGTGACGGAGAACGACAACATCTGGTTCACGCTGCTCACCAACAACAGCAACCAGATCCACTTCAACAACGAGTACGGCAAGCGCACCGAGTTCGGGAAGTGCCTGATCAACAGCGCCCTCACCCTGGCCATCGTGGCGGGCATGGGCGTGGCCGACGTGAGCGAGAACGGCTTCGCGCTGGGTTGGGACCAGGTCACGCTGCCCAACCCGCTGTTCGCCGGTGACACCCTCTACTCCCAGTCCGAGGTGGTGGAGAAGCGCGACTCCAGGTCGAAGCCCCAATGGGGCATCGTCAAGGTACGCACCCGCGGCGTGCAACAGGAAGGCAAGGTGGTCATCGACTACACCCGCAGCGTCATGGTGTGGCGCAAGGAGTTCGCCCCGCGGCGGGACATCTTCCCGGAGATCGTCGACGGTGAGTAGTCTGACGCAAAGACGTGGTCTGCCGCCACCGGCGGCGGACGGAGCGTACCCGTGAACTCGCCTGACGCCAACGGCCGTCTAGCCCTCAGCGGCGTGCGGGTCATGGCCTTCGAGCAGGTGCTCGCGGGCCCTTTCGGCACCGGCCTCCTGGGAGAGATGGGCGCCGAGATCATCAAGATCGAGCGCCCCGGCGTCGGCGACCTCATTCGCCACTGGGACACCGCGGTGAAAGGCCTGTCGTCGGGCTACGTGTGGCTCAACCGCAACAAGCGGAGCCTCACGGTGGACGTCAAGAAGCCCGAGGGCCTGGAGGTCCTGCACAAGCTGGCGAAGACCACGGACGTCTTCTTCGAGAACTACGCCCCCGGCGTGGCCGAGCGCGTGGGGCTGGGCTGGGAGACCCTCCACGAGATCAACCCGAGGCTCGTCTACTGCTCGCTCTCGGGCTACGGCCAGGACGGCCCCTACCGCGACGTCAAGGCCTACGACCTGCTCATCCAGGGCGAGGCCGGCATCATCGCCACCACCGGCTATCCCGACAAGCCCGCCCGGGCCGGCGTGTCCGTTTCCGACATCGCCTCCGGCATGTATGCGGCCCTGGGCATCGTCCTGGCACTGTTCCAGCGGGAGAAGACCGGCGAGGGGCAGGTCATCGACATCTCCATGTTCGAGAGCATCCTCTCCTGGCTCGGCTACTTCCCGCACCACTACTGGCACCGGGGCGAGGAGCCCGACAGGGTGGGCATGCGCCACCACTACGTCACCCCCTATGGACCCTATATGGCGGGAGACGGCGAGTACGTGAACCTGGCGGTAGCCACCCCACGGGACTGGGAGACCTTCTGCCTCAAGGTGATACGGAGTTCCTCGCTGATGGAAGACCCCCGCTTCGCCACGGTGGAGGCGCGCAAGGAAAACCGCGACGTGCTCGAGGAAACCATCGAACGGCTATTCCTGGAGCACGGCCACGAGACCTGGCTCAAGCGCCTTCAGGAAGCGGAGCTGCCCAACGGCGAGGTCCGCGGCATCGCCCAGGTGCTGGCCCATCCCCAAGTAGCCGCCCGGCGCATGATTCGGGAGGTGGACTCGCCGGTGGGCAAGGTGCCGGTGGTCGGCAGCCCGCTGAACCTCTCCGACAGCCCGGCCCGCTACGACCCCATCCCGGAGCTGGGCGGCGCCACCGACTCGATCCTCGAAGAGCTCGGCTACGACGCCGGCGCCATCGCGCAACTGCACCGGGATCAGGCGGTGTAAGTCCTGCGGCCGGCCTGCACCCCCTGCCCCCTCCTCCCCTGGATTCCGGCCCCGCATCGGGGTACGGGGCATGCTTTCGCCGGAATGACGGGTTCGACGACGAGAAAAGCCTTCATCGCAGGGACCCCATGTCGACCTTGACCGATCACGGATGGGGGCTCGCTGAACCTTCGGGCACGCCGCTCGCCATCGCGAGCATGGCGTGCAGCAGCACGTTGCAGCCCATCTCCAGAGCCTCCGGGGTCGCGCTCTCGATCTCGTTGTGGCTGATGCCGTCTTCACAGGGCACGAAGATCATGCCGGTGGGAACCACCGTGCAGACCTGACAGGCATCGTGGCCGGCACCCGACACGATGTCCTGGTGGGCGTACCCCAGCCCGGCCGCAGCCTCCCGAACCGCTTCCACGCACCGGGCATCGAACTCGATCGGAGGGTTCTCCGATATCTGGTCGATGGTCACCTCCACGTCGCCCCGCTCGGCAATGGCGGTGAACGAATCGCGAACCTCGGCATCCATCGCGGCCAGGACGCCGGCATCGGGATGGCGGATGTCGACCGAGAACCGCACCTCGCCGGGAATGGTGTTGCGGGAGTTCGGGCTCACGTCGAACTGACCGACGGTGCCGACCGCATTCGGCGCCTTGCCGAGCGCGATGTCCTCGACCCGTGCCGCCATCCGCGCCGCCGCCGCCAGGGCATCCTTGCGGGCGGGCATCGGCGTCGTACCGGCGTGCGAATCGCGTCCGCGCACCTCGACGTCGTACCAGCGCCGGCCCTGAGCGCCGCTCACCACCCCGATGGGGACCCCCTCTGCCTCGAGGATCGGACCCTGCTCGATGTGGGCCTCGAACAGAACGCCCAGGGGGTGTTCGCCACAGGACTCGGTGCCCCTGTACCCGATACGCGCGAGCTCGTCGCCGAGCGTCTCGCCCTCGCGGTTCCGGACCCCGTAGGCGAAGTCCCGATCGAACAGTCCCGCGAACACCCCGGATGCGATCATCCCGGGGGCGAAGCGCGAGCCTTCCTCGTTGGTCCAGTTGATGACCTCGATCGGCGCTTCCGTCTCGACCCCGGCGTCGTTGAGAGTGCGCACGGCCTCCAGCCCGGCCAGCACTCCGAAGACCCCGTCGAACTTGCCGCCGTGGGGCTGGGTGTCGAGATGGCTGCCGGCGGCCACCGGGGGGAGATCGGGATTCCGTCCCGGGCGCCGCGCGAACATGTTGCCCATCTCGTCCACGGTGACCGCGCAGCCGGCCTGCTCACACCAGGAAGCGAAGAGATCGCGCCCGCGCCTGTCGTCGTCGGTCAGCGCGAGCCGGCCGCAGCCTCCGCCGGGCAGGGCGCCGATCTTCGCCATCTCCATGATGCTCGCCCACAGGCGCGCACCGTCAACGCGCAGATTGCCGCTCGTGGTCGCCATTCTTCCCTCCTCCCGTCGCCTGTGCTCGCGAGCGGCGCCCGGACCGCAGGACAAACGCCGTACCCGTCGGTCGTGGACAAGGGGACACTATCGCTTTGGCTAACACCTCACACTCGAATTTGGCAAGCCGCGGCGGTTACGCTAGAAAGAATGGTTTCAAGGCCCCGCGGCTTCCATCCGCCTGCGTCCTTCCGGACCGCCTGAAACCGAAATCCATACCAAGGAGCCCGACATGGCAGCACAGAGCATCGATACGTTTCGCACCGCCTCGTCCCTCGACGTCGGAGGCAACCGCTACCGGATCTACCGGCTCGACGCATTGGCGAAGGAGGCCTCCCTGCCGGTGGAGCGGCTGCCGTTCTCGCTCAAGATCCTGCTGGAGAACCTGCTCCGCCGCGAGGACGACCACCACGTGTCGGCCGACGACATCCGGGCGCTGGCGGGCTGGGACCCCAACGCCAAACCGGAGAAGGAGATCGCGTTCATGCCCGCGCGCATCCTGCTGCAGGACCTCACCGGGGTTCCCGCGGTGGTGGACCTGGCGGCCATGCGCGACGGCATCCAGCGGTTGGGGGGAGACCCGAAACGCATCAACCCACTCCAGCCCGTGGACCTGGTCATCGACCACTCCGTGCAAGTGGACCACTTCGGCTCGCTCCAGGCCTTCGCCTCCAACTCGAAGCTCGAGTACGAGCGCAACCATGAGCGGTACGCGTTCCTGCGCTGGGGCCAGAAGGCGTTCGACAACTTCAGCGTGGTGCCGCCCGACACCGGCATCGTCCACCAGGTCAACCTGGAGTTCCTCGGCAAGGTGGTCTTCACCCGGCAGTCCAACGGCGACGCCCTGGCCTACCCTGACACGCTGGTGGGCGCGGATTCCCACACTACCATGATCAACGGACTCGGCATCGTGGGCTGGGGCGTGGGCGGCATCGAGGCCGAGGCCGCCATGCTGGGCCAGCCGCTGATCATGCTGATCCCCGAGGTCATCGGCTTCAAGCTCCACGGGCGGCTGCCCGAGGGCGCCACCGCCACCGACCTGGTGTTGACCATTGTGCAGATGCTGCGGGCCAAGGGCGTGGTGGAGAAGTTCGTGGAGTTCTACGGTCCGGGACTGTCGAGTCTGGCGCTGGCTGACCGGGCCACCATCGGCAACATGGCGCCGGAGTACGGCGCCACCGTGGGCTTCTTCCCCGTGGACTCGGAGACCCTGGAGTACCTCAAGCTTTCGAACCGGAGCCCCGAGCTCATCAGCCTGGTGGAGGCCTACTGCAAGGAGCAAGGGTTGTTCCGCACCGACGAGACGCCGGACCCGGTGTTCACCGACACCCTGGAACTGGACCTGGGCGAGGTGGAGCCCAGCTTGGCGGGGCCGCGCCGGCCCCAGGACCGGGTGCCGCTGCGCGGCGTCAAGCAGTCCTTCGCCGAGGCCCTGCCCACCATGAAGGGCGGCGACACCCCCAGCACCGTGCCGGTGCAGCAGAACGGCGACTCCTTCGACCTCACCCACGGGTCGGTGGTGATCTCCGCCATCACCAGTTGCACCAACACCTCCAACCCGTCGGTGATGGTGGGCGCGGGCCTGCTGGCGAAGAAGGCCGCGGCCCGCGGCCTCAAGGCCAAGCCCTGGGTCAAGACCAGCCTGGCGCCGGGCTCCAAGGTGGTCACCGAGTACCTGACGCAGACCGGGCTGCTGGAGCCCCTGGGCGAGTTGGGGTTCCACCTGGTGGGCTACGGCTGCACCACCTGCGTGGGCAACGGCGGGCCGCTGCCGGAGAACATCAACAACGCCATCCAGGAAGGCAACCTCGTCACCAGCGCCGTGCTTTCGGGCAACCGCAACTTCGAGGGCCGTATCCACCCCAGCATCCGCGCCAACTACCTGGCCTCGCCGCCGCTGGTGGTGGCCTACGCCATCGCCGGCAACATGGACGTGGACCTCTACAACGACCCCATCGGCGAGGACTCCGACGGCAAGCCGGTCATGCTGAGCGAGATCTGGCCCAGCCCCGAGGAAGTGCGCGCGGAAGTGGCCAAGGGCGTCACCGCCGATGCTTTCCGCAAGGAGTACAGCGACGTGTTCACGGGCGACGACATGTGGCGGAGCATGCCGGTGCCCGAGGGCGAACTGTTCGCCTGGGACGAGGACTCCACCTATGTCCGGCAGATCCCGTTCTTCGGCGACATACCGGCGGAGCCGGCCGCGCCCCAGGACATCAAGGGGGCGCGGGTGCTGGCACTGCTGGGAGACTCGGTGACCACCGACCACATCTCCCCTGCCGGCTCCATCGAGCGCAACGGCCCGGCCGCGCGCTACCTCACCGAGCACGGCGTCGAGCCCAAGGACTTCAACCAGTACGGCGCCCGCCGGGGCAACCACGAGGTGATGATGCGCGGCACCTTCGCCAACGTGCGGCTGCGCAACCAGATCGCGCCGGGCACCGAGGGCGGCTTCACCGTGCACCAGCCCGACAACGAGCAGATGTCCATCTTCGACGCCGCCATGAAGTACCAGGAGGAAGGCACGCCGCTGATCGTCATCGCCGGCAAGGAATACGGCACCGGCTCGTCCCGCGACTGGGCCGCCAAGGGCCCGCGCCTCTTGGGAGTCAAGGCCGCCATCGTCGAGAGCTTCGAGCGCATCCACCGGAGCAACCTGATCGGCATGGGCATCCTGCCGCTGGAGTTCATGAAGGGCGAGAACGCCGAGTCCCTGGGGCTCACCGGCTTCGAGACCTACGACATCACCGGCGTGGCCGACGGCCTGAGCGTGCGCAAGGAGCTGGAGGTCACGGCAACGAGCGCCGAGGGCAAGGCGACCACCTTCCGCGTCACCTGCCGCATCGACACGCCCGCGGAGCTGTCGTACCACCGCCACGGCGGCATCCTGGAGTACGTGCTGCGGCAACTGGCCGGGAACGCCTGACGCGGCCTCCGGCCTCCACCGAATCGCAGCGAAGGTCGGCCCTCACCCGGCCTTCGGCCACCCTCTCCCAGAGGGAGAGGGGTTGTGTTTGACTACTCGGACAGACTCCTGGGGCGACCGCCGGTCGCCCCTACGGGATCTGCCGCAGAGTACGGCTGTCTTCTTCCCCGGAACCCCGCCAAGTCTAACTCGCATGAACAGGTTGATCCCCATGAAACCGTTTGTCTGCATGGTCGCGGTTGTGACCGCGCTGCTGTTCGCCGCGACCGTCATGGCTCAACGGGAAGGCAGGCGGCGGGCCCGCTTTCATACCGCGACCGAAAGTGCCGCGGTGACCCTGGTGCCCGCGACCGAAGCGACTGGCACTCCGCGCGTGTCGATCGAAGTGTCCGGCACCACCCGGACCATCGCCTCCAACGGCATCCCGTCGCACCCGGTGGGGACCTTCCCGAACCGCGGCAACCCCCACACCATCACCCCGCAGGACTACACGTTCACCGTCACCACGCAACCGGCACGAACAAGCGGGGCGACCGGGTCCCGCCGCTGGCTCTGGGGCGTGGCGGTCAACGGTGTTCCGTTCGAGGCGCCTACCGCGGAGTACTGGCACGGCGAACGCCGCGGCGGCTGGAACTACGACGCTCTTGGAGGCGCGGTCCGGCTGGGGTTGGATGCCAACCACGCCCACGTTCAGCGCACCGGCGCTTACCATTATCACTCGCTGCCCACCGGGTTGATGCGAAAACTGGGCTGGAAGGCGGATGCGCATTCGCCCCTGATCGGCTGGGCGGCGGACGGCTTCCCGATCTACGCGGTCACCGGCAACCTGGGTAAAGGCGTGCAGACGGTCGTGAGCTCTTACCGGCTCAAGCCTGGCGCGCGTCCCGGCGGCGATCAACCCGACGGCGCCCATGACGGCGCCTTCGTGGAGGACTGGCAGTACGTCGCCGGCAGCGGCGATCTGGACGAATGCAACGGCACCGTAACCCGATCCGCCGAATTCCCCAAGGGCTCCTACGCCTACTTCATCACCGAAGGTTACCCCTTCGTCGCCCGCTGCTGGAAAGGAACCCCTGACCCCAGCTTCCGGAAACCCCGGCGCCGGTGAGCCCAGCGGTCGACCCGTTTACACCAACGCCCTGACACATCAGTGCATCGCGGCGAAACCCTGTAGGGACGACCGGCGGTCGCCCCTACATCGCCACAATTCGATTCTCCGGACAGGCTCCTAGCCGGACCGCCAGGGCGCTGATCCCCCCGTGACGATGAGGATCAGCCCCACCGTCATGCTGGCGGCGCCCACCAGCCGCACCCTTGCGTTTCCTTCGCCGAGCAGCCGTATCCCCATAAGCGACCCGATCAGGATGCTGATTTCCCGGGCGGGCGCGATGTGGCTTACCGGCGTGATCCGCAACGCCGTCAGCACCAGGATGTAGGCCAGCGGGTTCAGCAGCGCCACCCCCAGTGCCTCCCGGCGGTGCCGTAGCCAGTGGCCGCGCAACTCGCGCC
This sequence comes from uncultured Binatia bacterium (SeqCode), assembly GCA_965204505.1. Lineage (GTDB taxonomy): Bacteria > Desulfobacterota > Binatia > UBA9968 > JAJDTQ01 > JAJDTQ01. The sequence goes on along the minus strand of CBDBFB010000002.1, from coordinate 1,468,738 downwards.
GGCGCCGCAAGGCAACCGGCGCCAGCAGCACGGCGCGCCCGCAGTTGGTGCCCCAGTCGAGGAGCAACGGCGCAATGCCCACTGCGCTCACGGCGTTCTTGTCCCACAGCGTGTAGCTCGCGATCACCACCCCGGTGGCCACGCCGTACGTCACCGCGGCCCGGGACGGTCCGCCGCGCCGGGACCAGGCGCCCCCGCCACTCAGGACGAAGACGCCGAGGATGATCAGCATCCCGCCGGCGACGACCCCGGCGGTGGGGCGTTCCCCCAGAATCAGCACCGCTCCGATGACGGCAAGCAATGGCCCGGTGCCACGGGCCAGCGGATAGACCACGGACAGGTCGCCCACCCGGTACCCGCGTTGCAGGACTCCGTAGTAGAGCGTGTGCAACACGCTGCTGCCCGCGATCACGGCGACCATCGTCGTGCTCAGGGAGATCGGGCGGTACCAACACCACGCCAGCACCGCGGGCAGGTACAGGCCGACGGACAGCACTGCGAAAAGCCACTGAAACGCCGGACCCCCTGCCGCCCGCTTGAGCAGGAGGTTCCAGGTCGCGTGAACGAAAGCAGCCGCCAAGAGGAGGCTCAGAGCGAAGAGAGTCATCGTCGGTTCTCACCGGGGGCCCGCGTTACGCCATCCCACAGGGGCGACCGGCGGTCGCCCCTGCCCGTCCACGATTCCATTGTTCAGCCAAACACCTAGACCTGCTTCGACCCTTCTGGCAAGAAGGTGGGGCCATGGAGGAGGAACGGCTCTCGGTCCGCATCGTCCGGCGCATCAACGAGGTGACGCGGGAGGCGTGGGATTCGCTGCTGCGGGACGGCTCGCCGTTCATGCGCTGGGATTGGCTGGACTGCCTGGAGGACACCGGCTGCGTCTGCGACCAGACCGGCTGGGCGCCGCACCACCTCGTGGTCGAAAAGGGGAAGGACCTCCTCGGCGCCTGCCCCATGTACCTCAAGTCCCACAGCATGGGGGAGTTCGTCTTCGACCACCAGTGGGCCTCCTACGCCATGCAGTCCGGCATCCAGTACTACCCCAAGATGCTCGTAGGCGTTCCCTTCACGCCGGTGGCGGGCTCGCGGTTCCTCACCGCTCCGGGAATCGACCGCAAGGGCGTCATCGCCGTGCTGGGCCGGGCGCTGGTGGAGATCTGCCGCGGCAACGAGCTGTCGTCGATCCACATCAACTTCTGCGACCGCGAAGAGATGGACGCGCTGGAGGACCTCGACTTCATCCCCAAGATCGGGCTCCAGTTCCACTGGCAGAACCGCGAATACGGGACCTTCGACGACTACCTGGGCGCCTTCCGCAGCGATCGCCGCAACAAGATCAAGCGCGAGCGGCGGGAGCTGGACAACCAGGGCATCCGCGTCCGCGCGCTTCCCTACGACGAGATCACCCCGGACGTCCAGCGCACCCTGTTCGAGCTTTACAAACACCACATCGACCGCCTCTACTACGGCCGGCAGTACCTGAACCGCCGCTTCTTCGACGAGCTGCTGAAACGGCCCTACCCCTTCATCTGCCCCATCGTCGCCCAGCGCGACGGCCGCATCATCGCCGGCACTTTCAACATCCGCGGCCCCGACGCCCTCTACGGCCGCTACTGGGGCGCCTTCGAGGACCACCGCTACCTGCACTTCAACGTCTGCTACTACGCCGCCATCGAGCATTGCATCGACGAGTCCCTGGCCCGCTTCGAGGCCGGCGCCGGCGGCAGCTTCAAGAACCTCCGAGGCCTCGAGGCGGCCAAGACCTACAGCGCCCACTACGTCCGCGACAAGCGCTTCCGGCAGGCCCTGGAGCGCTACCTGCAGGAAGAGCGGTCAGAAACCGTGGCCCGGCAAGAGTATCTGCTGGAGGGAAGCCCGCTCAAGAAGGGGGAGGAGGGCTGAGCGAGCAGCCCGCGCCTCAGCTTACGCGCACCGAGATCCGGTGCATCGCGTTGTTGAGGTAACCCTTGGGATTCCACGCGACGGCGAAGGGCTGGCCGATCCCCTTGTCGTCGGTGGCCCGGGCCCAGACCTCGTAGTAGCCTTTTCGGGGAAATTCCAGCTTCGCCGACCACCGCTGCCACGCGTACGGGTTGGCCGGAGGTCCCAGCTCGGCCCGCTGCCACGTAGCCCCGAAGTCGATGGAAACATCGACCCGCGCCACCTCGCCGTCACCCGCCCAGGCGTGGCCTGCCACCGACAGGGTCCGGCCGGTGACGGACAATCCCGTCCGGGGAGTCGTGATCAGGGACTTCACCGGCATGGCGTGGATGATGGTCATAGCGCTGTCGGGCACCCTCTCGCCGGGCGCGACCGGAGTTTCGGGAACGCGGTAGGAGCTGCCCGTCATCTTGGACCCGTCATGCACCACGTCACGCAGCCGGATCCGTGTGAGCCACTTCTGGGAACACGAGCCCGACCAGCCGGGGATCACCAGCCGAAGCGGCGCCCCGTTCATGGGATGCAGCGGGCCGCCGTTCATGCCAAAGGCGATGAGGTTATGCGGGGCCATGGCCTTCTCGATGGGCACGCCGCGGGAGAGAGGCAGCTTTCCCCGCTCGCCGGAAACATGGGTGTCCGCACCGACATGGGCGGTGTAGACGACGTTGTCCTTCACGCCGGCCGCCTTCAGGACATCGGCGAGGCGGACGCCCGTCCATTCCGAACAGGCCACCGCTCCCAGGGTCCACTGGTTGCCGCCCACCCGCGGATCGAAGAACGCACGGCCGTTGCCGCCGCATTCAATGGTCAACCGCCGCGTCACGACCTCGAATCGTGTCCTCAGGTCCTCGATGCTCAGCTCCATCGGCCTTTGCACGAAACCGTCGATCCGAAGACGCCAGTTCCGAGCATCCATGTCTTTGGGAGCGATGCCGTTGTTCCGTATGAAATGGCGGGCTGTAGGCGTCACCTCATCATTGAGTAGATGAGCCGGCGTCTCGGCATTGAGCGGCTGGCGGCCGAGGGCCGTGAGACCGTCCTTGCCCTCGATTCTCACCGGATCGGCGGCGATGGCCTCCGGGATGAACCCGGACGGGACGTATCGATGAAACGGAATCGCGGCCCCGACCAACGCCGTCATGGCCACGAGGCTAGCCCTTTTGAGAAAACCGCGGCGGCCCGTGTGGGGAATGCGTCCGAAGACCATCCGATCGGGGCCATCGGCGTAGAGTTGAAAGAGGTCCGCGGCTTTTTTGCTTCTGTACTTTCTCATCACCGCGTCCACTTCCATTAGGCCTGTCGGAAACTGTTTAGCTTGGCCCTGTTCGTGTTGTCTAAGGAGTTCTTTCCTTGGTGAGGCTTGACACTTCATCGTCATGGAACCCTTGGCACGATACAGTATCCACGTCAACGAGCGTCGGTGTCTTGCGTTCGCATGGCAGGACGGTGCGGCGTTGCGTGTCGATCTTGAACGACAAAACTAGGGACCGACCATGACCGAATTCGGAGTCAAATGCGCCCTGGAACGCCCCCTATTCCCTTAACAACCTATCCGATTTGCCGGGACCACCTCACTATGACTACGATTGGTTACACCCTCGCGTACCTGAATCTTCCCTTAATTTCGCGGGCGAGAAACTGGCCGTGGGAGGAGGCCGTGAGCAAATCATGGTACGTTTGATCAGGAACATCAAAGTATTGGTAGATTCGGCCGTTACTGAAAAGGATTTCCATGGTTTGTGATTCTTTGTCATAGCCGACTTCGGCGATATTGCTAGAGGTGACCGCGATGCGCTCCATTAATGTCTCCTTCCTTCTTCACGGCGATTTTTTCGCCTCGACACGGACGCGCCTGGAACGCGCGTCTTGTCGTCGCCAGAGCTCGACAGCCTCGGCATAATCCGTGGGGTCGCGTTTCTGGTTCCAACCACCTGGGGTCTCGTACCCGCGTTCTTCAGTACCTGCAACCACAACCGCTGGATCCGCACTATCGGGCCGACGTCTAGGGCTGGGTCGGTCGATTAGAGTTCGGACGGGGATGTTCACAGCTTCGCCTACAATGATTGCCTCCCCAGTCCTCAAAACGGGTAACATTGTGAACAGTCCTTCAAGATTGTCGCTCGCAGCACTTCTCACATGACTTCGGTCCGTAGCATTAGTCAGTCGCAACGCGAATATCGTGCCGCATTGTGAAAGGACAGTCGAATCGATCTCGGAAGGCCTCTGGCTTACCAACATAACGCCGATTCCGTATTTTCGGCCTTCCTTCGCGATTCGCCGAATCACCGTCGAAGCACTCTCCTCATTCTCCGACCTTAGATATGCATGAGCCTCTTCGAGGACGATCAGCAGCGGCCGCTCTCGGCCTCCCTCCGGCAGATTTCGCGCCCAAAAGAGCGCGTCATAGACAATGCGCAACAAGCTATGGACGAGTTCTGTCTGAATCAAAGGAGGAATTCCGGACAGGTCAAGAATGGTCACCGGCTGCTCGTCCCCCAACCAACTTGCCAAGAGGACATCCAGGTCGCTTTCAACGTTTCCTTCAGGATCTGGAAGATAGGGCCCGGGGCGGAAGAGGAAAGAGAGTCTGGGGTCCCGTAGCTTGGAACCGAGACCGTCAACTGCTCTACCGATGTTCAACCTCGAATTACTCCAGCGAATCTTCTCGGAATCCCCTTTGACATCTTTGACAGGGCGAAACCGTGGCGGTTTCGCATTCATCACGTTGCCGGGTTCAACAGTGTCTCCATTCTCGTCCTCTTCCAGTGCCCAAGTCTCCCGGGACTGCGGCTTGCCTGCTGTTTCATAGTGGGTGGAGCGCATCTCGCAATGAAGATCAAACCAGAGTCGATGGAGGCTGAAGGGTATCGGAGTATCGACAGTGAGGCTGTCAAGCGATACGCCGCTACGCGGCGTCTTGTTAAGTGAGGCACGCTTTAGGTCAGTGATCCGGTCCACTACAGCACCCCGGTCAGGACCTTCAAGGTGCCCCAGTGTGATCGGCAATAGTTCCTCCAAGTTCATGGCCCAGTAGGGGACGTACAGCGGCTTCTCACCTCGTCTATGGTCGGGCGCCGTGCGGAAGACGGCAGCTCGATCCTTCAGAGCGTGTCCGTATTCGCCGTGGATGTCGATGATCAGAACTCGCGCAGACGGGTAACGGTTACTATCTGACAAGGCGGCGAGAAGGCCTGCGACAGTAGTGGATTTCCCCGAACCCGTTGTTCCAACCACGGCGCTGTGCCGAGTAACCATTCTGTCAACATCAACCAGCGCTGGTATGGTCTCGGCTGTGGCTAAATGGCCAATTTGAACGTAACGAGGATCTTGGGGACGCCCATAGATCGCTTGTAGGTCAGCGTCCGTCACAAGATGGGCGAAGTCACCGACCGTTGGATACTGGGATATGCCGCGGTCGAAGCCTCTATCTGGGTAACCTTCGCCAACGAGTTGGACTGTAAGCCATCGGTTGCCGTACGTGGTCGCATCGGCAAAACGCTCTGGCACAGCGCTGGCGCCGACCTGCGAGATAATCCCATAGAGGTTGACGAAACCCAGAGGAATACGCACAAAACCACCGACTTGCGCGACGCGATAGGTCTGACCGTCAATGAAGCTAAGCCCTGAAATCGTGCTTTCAGCGAGTTGGATACGAATAGTCGTTCCCGCGACATCCTCGACAGTACCGAGAAAGGTTGAGTCTGTTGTCATGACCTATGAATCGCTTTCCAACAATTCTTTTATGGCCGTGTGCCCGGCTACCTTGTCAAGAAAATCTCCAAAGCGTTGGAAATCGCCCAGCAGAAACTGGCATGCCCGCGGGGCGTCAGGATCCTCATTCCGTATGTCGCTCTCATCCGCTACACCTATTCCGTGGTTGTTCGCAGGCTCAAGAAACTCAAACGCGGTGTCCAAGGCGGCGCGATCCGTCGTGGGTTGAGCTAACCACGAACCGCGCCGCCTACTAATGACCGCTCCGTCCTTCGCAAGTAGGCTTAGGTTCGTTTCAAGCCGCGCGAGACGCACCGCTGTTGGATAGTCGGAGAGATTCCCGAACTGAAGGGCGTAGCACGCGGCGTTTGGATTCGCTTTCAAACCTTCGAGGAGGGTAGCGTTCAGGTGATCGTCTGAGAAAGAATGACCGAGGACGAGCAGAACCACGGGCAGCTTCCTGTTTCTAAGGAACGCCTTGAGCCGGTCGATCATCACCAGATAGGGCATTCGTCGACTTTCATCGTACTTTAGGTGCGACGGGTGAATCAGAAGTTCGTCGCCGGCGGATGTACCAACGCTACGCGAGATCGCGTTCGTTTCCCGACTAAATCGCCAGTTTATCGAGCCGTGCAGCTTCCACAAGAGCGCCCAACGCTCGGGAAGCATGTCATCCTCGATTGCCCGTTGATCAAAAAAGGGATGATGCGATCCTACGAAGCCGTCGAAGAAAGGCACTTGAAGGGATTCCATGGCTTGTTCGATCAGAAGGTCGTAGTTCGTCGTAAAAATGACATGTGGAGGGAATCGCTGGTTGCCTAGGATACGCGCAAGAGAATGGTACGGCGTATTGGTATCCGGTAGAGTTTTGGTCACGGTGTCCAGAATCGTTGTGCAGATTTGCTTGTCAAGGGATTCTAGCTGCTTCGCAGAAAGCCCTCGGACCTCCCTGTTGCCGGCTGCGTCACGTAGCGAACGAATGCGGCTCAACATGACCTCTATGGTGGGGTCCTCCGCACCGTCCTCATCTAGGACTGTAGAGTCGAGGACTGGCGCGCCAGCTTTAGGGTCCGGTGGCTTGTCCGTCGCTTTCGCTCCGGGCCTCAGTCCGGCTCCCTTGGCCGCGTTTCCAGTCCCCGCTCATCGAACCGTGCGTGCGGTTTTCCCGCACACGGCTCTCGGACGAGATCATGCCTTCGCCCACGGAAAGCGTGTCGCTCGCGGTGCAAGGCGGATGAGACCGTGCTCAGTCCAGAGCTGCTCGTACCCGTATTGCACATAATTACGGGCTCTCACCTTGTGCTTGCGACGCCGCCACTGGAGCAGCCGCTTGATAGCGTGCCTGTCGATCGCGGCATAGGCCGGCTCGACCTGGCCCAGGATGAAGTACTTTGACCACCCGAGCATCAGTCGATTGAGCCGTTCGGCCACGACCTCCTGGTCCAGGAGCCCATAGCGGGGTTCCGTTAGTTCGCTAATCCTGCGGCAGATGCTCTGGACGCTCGCCTTGCTGGGCCGGGTGCCGATGTAGCTCCCCTTCCCGTGCGGGCGGTAGTTGCGTCCAATCCGATAGCCAAGGAACTCAAACGAGTCCTCCGGCGCCCGGCAGCATCGGGTCTTCTCGGCATTGACCGTCAGTTTCAGCCGTTCCATCAGGTTCTCGACCACCGCCAGCATTTCCGCTGACGACGATTTGCCGAGCACAACCAGGTCGTCGGCATAGTTGACGACTTCCGCCTTGAAGCGCCGGGCATGGCCCAGCACCTTCCAGCCCAGTATGAAGCGGGCCTTCAGGTCCCGCCTCAGTTCCCCAAGCCACCGCTCCACGCCTTGCGCCTCGATGTCCGCTACCGTCTGACCGTCCACCCCGGCGGCTCCGCCATTGCGGCGGACCTCCTGCCAGGCGACCGCCATCACGTCGGCGCGCCACACCTTGTCGCTCAGTGAGTAGAACCGAAAGCCCGGGGCCTCCTTCGCTTTCGCATGTAGCGCCGTCTGGAGTCTCCGGACCTTTTCCGGGTCGGATAGGCTCTCGCCAGTCCCCATGTCCCTTCCTCCTTCCAAACGCTGCTCTCGAACCAAGGCCCCTTCCCTCCACCGGCATTACCCGGCTTCCGCGGTACTACGGACCTCTCCGCCACCCCGAACGGCCCGACCCATCCCTCGCGGGTTGTCGGTTGGCGCGTGCTACGCCACCGCCGGGGCTTCCCGTGTTGCGTCCATCCCCTTCTTCCATGCGTGCCGCCGCCAATACCCCGGCGGAACCGGCCGGTGCGTGTGTCGCTCGCTTCCCGGCCGATGGCAGCCTTTCCCGTACTCGAGGCGGGTCGGCTTCCGCGTTGCCAGTTTCGAGGCCTGCTCGGCGTTCACTCGCGTTGCGGCCCGCATGGTCGCTGAGCCGCCCAAGGCGGCCCGTTTCATCGGAGTGCTTCAAACCATGTCGTTACCTCCATCGTCCGCTCCGACTGCTACCGGCTGGAGCGACAGTTGCCGGGCGGGTCTCGCAACCCGCTAAGGGATGGCGCCTTGCACGGCGCACTCAAGAAGTCTGGCAAACGGCACTGCTAGGTCACCGCAGTTAGAACACGCGTGTGAAACGAGCTTGGTTAGGCCCTCGATGTCGGGGATGAGCGGGTCATCCCCGTTGTCGGCCCCCTTTTTCACACGGATAGAACAAGGACACCCTGCACCGAGGAAGAATCCGATCGAGAGCTTGCTAGCAGCCAATATCTGTTGAAGCTGCTTGACTATGCCAAGTGGATCGTGTGGTTTAGCAGGCCGTGGAAAAACCCACGGATTTGAGAGTTGGTGACTGACGCAAAGGGAAGCGGAGCCTCGCCGGGCTGGGATAGAGGTCAATCGCACGCCTTTTCATGCCCAAGGCTGCGGCGCAGACGCACGCCCCCACAGGAAGCGTGGTCACGTGCCGACTCCCAAGGTTCGCAGCCGCACCAGGTTGTAGGCCGCGAAGGTCAGGGTGAACTGAAAGTCCACCTTCGGAAGCCCCCGATGCTTGAGTTTGCGCAGCCCGCCGACAGTCTTGGCCCAGCCGAAGGCTTCCTCGATCCGCTTGCGCACCCGCTGGCTCTGAGCGTAGCCCGCGTGACGGGTGGTGCGATGGTCAATGGCCGAACGCCGGTTGCTGTCGTTCTGCGCCACATGAGGACTGACGTTCGCCCAGCGCAACCCCTGGACAAAGTCACGGGTATCGTACCCCTTGTCCGCACCCACGGTGAGCCGGCCCTTGCCGGGTCGCGCCTCGATCATGGCCAGCGCCGACTCCCGCTCAGCCCGGCCGCTGGCCTGGGTGGTGCGCGTGTCAACGATCAGTCCATGGCGGTTGTCCATCAACGCATGTCCCAGGTAGCACAGCTTCGCTTCCTGCCCCTTGCTCTTGCGGTACTGCCGGGCCTGCGGGTCGGTGCTGGACTCATGGGTCGCGTTGCTGCGCTTCTCGCCCCGAAAGTCCGCTTCGGCATTGCGTCCGCCGCCGCCCCGCGGTCCCTCGCCTCCTTTGGGGCGAAACGACTTCATCGACGCCCACGCCTCCAGCAGCGTGCCATCCACGCTGAAGTGCTCATCCGACAAGAGCCGCGCGTCACGCGCCTGCACCAGGATCTTCGCAAAGAACTCCCGGGCGATATCCGAGCCGATCAACCGCTCCCGGTTCTTCGTGAACGTCGAGTGGTCCCACATCGCCTCGTCCATCGACAGCCCCACAAACCACCGGAACAAGAGGTTGTAGTCCAGTTGCTCCACCAACAGCCGCTCGCTGCGGATCGAGTAAAGCACCTGCAACAGCAACGCCCGCAGCAACTGTTCCGGCGCGATCGAAGGCCGCCCCGTGTGCGAGTACATCGCCTCGAACTCCCCCGACAGCTCTTCCAGTGCCCGGTTCACCATCTCCCGGATCGGTCGCAACGGATGGTCCTTGGGAACACGGGCTTCCGGCGACACATAGCTGAACATCCCTTCTTGACGCGGATCCGTGCCTCTCATCGACTCCTCCGTCCCACTACGAACATACAAATATGTATCCGCGTCAGACGGACTTTTTCAACAACCTGTTAGTTGTTTCCATTGGAATACCAGCAATTCCTTCGTCTAACTCCAGCTTATGAATTGAGTGGTCCCGGTTTCTTAGACAGGATGGCGGCAAAGATGCAGTGTATCACGGATGCTCGGTCATGCCGCCAAGCTTCAATTTAACATTTCATCCCGTTTCGGTTGAAACAGCAGCGGAGCGGGTGCTCATTGCACAGTCGGTGGTCTACATCTAAGCAACCTGTGCGATTTCCCGAGGCCATCTCATTTTGGTTCTTCTCCGTTAGCACTCGCGACCGGATTTTCGTCACCATGTGACGTAGTGGGGCGACTCACCCAGGCGCTGCAGGTGCAAGGGAAGCAACTCGTTCGGCAGACCGTGGATGCGGCCGGACGTTGCCACTTTCGAGCAGATGATGCTGTTGCGGTACTTCCGGGCTTGCTTCAGGTCGGCGGAGCGAATCTGCCCGGTCCACTTGACCTCAATGGGCTGAAACCCACCGTCCATAAGGTACGCGATATCCACCTCGCCGTCCCCCTTGAGGTAAAACGTCGGATGCAGGCGATGATGGTGCGCCACCGCACACGCTTCCGCCAACCTGCCGGCCCACTCGGAGTCCGCCAGAACCGGTTCTACCTGATCGGTGAAAGGATCCTCCACCGGATCGAGCCAACTCCGCACCGCGTGAAAGATGAATGGATCGGTAAACGCCACCTTACGCGCCTTCTTCGGCGCTGCCGCGAGGCGATCTTCCCGTAGTGCGTGTTGCACGATGAGCACGTCCATCCGGGAGAGGAACGCGATATAATCTGCCACGGTGGTTGGATGGTCGATGGAAAGATCCCGTGCGAGGCTGTTCCAGGTCACTTGGCTGCCGTAACGCCGCACAACGCTGCCAAGGATCTCGTTGAGGAAATGTTCCTGCTTGCCGCGTTTCACCATGTCGCCACGAATCCAGTCACAGTACACCGCAAAGGTCGCCGGTTCGATGCGGCGGTGGGCCGCCATGTCGTTGATCGCGGTAAGGTATCCGCCGTGCATCAGATAACGCTGGAAAGCGTCGGTCAGAGTGGCGACGGCTTCCCGGGAATGCGATCGCGACGCGTCAAGGGTGACGCCGGAAACATCAAGGTATTGTGAGAAAGACAACGGGTAGAGATGAAAATCGACGCGCGACGCGCGGCCCCGGCGACCGGGCAGGAATGTGCGCGCTTCTTGAATGATGACCGAGTCTGACCCGGTAAGGACGAGGATCACCTCTTCCATGAGACCGGCATCAGCGAGGAACTTGACGCCACGGTCCCACCCCCGAATGTACGTCACTTCGTCAACGAGCAGGTACGCCGGTTGCGCAGAGGAACGAGTCTGTACGGCCCTCGTGAGCAACGCAACCAAGGCATGATGGTCATCGACAAGCTCTCCCGTCACGTAGAAAATGCGCTGCGGCGACACGCCCTGATCCAAGAGGTCACACATCCACTGCTTCAAAACGGTGGACTTGCCGATTCTCCGGCCGCCCGTGATGGAGTAGATCCCTGGCTCACTTACGGGCAGATGAGCCAGGATGGGATAGCGGTACGCTAAGGGGAGACGGCGCAACTCCCGGAGTTGCGGGTCCATGGTGCGGAACAAGTCCGGATCTTCAAGATGGAGATTATGAGAGGTAAAGCGGGGATCGACAGCGGCCACAACTAAGAATGATACCCGTTAAGTGAATTTAGTCAATGGAGCCTGATTAAATTTAGTCGTTTGGCATTGACCAAATTTCCACCGCCTCACGGAGCGTCATACTCCGTACTCGAACACCAGCGCGCCGTCCTCCTCGTCGACGCGGACGCGGCCGCCGTTCTGGAGCTGGCCGAAGAGGATCTCGTCGGCGAGGATTTTCTTGATCTCGTTGTCGATCAGGCGGGCCATGGGGCGGGCGCCGAACTGGGGGTCGTAGCCGCGCTCGGCGAGCCAGGTCCGGGCCGCGGGCTCGAGTTGGATGGTGACCTTGCGCTCGTTCAACTGGGCGTCGAGCTGGGTGATGAACTTGTCGACGACCTTCTCGATGACCACGGGGCTCAGGGAGTTGAAGAAGATGGTGGCGTCCAGGCGGTTGCGGAACTCGGGGCTGAACATCTTCTCGATGGCTTCCTTGCCCTTGCCGACGTTGGAGTTGTGGGCGAAGCCCAGGGCGGTGCCGCTCATCTCCCGGCCGCCGGCATTGGTGGTCATGATCAGGATAATGTTGCGGAAGTCGGCCTTCTTGCCGTTGTTATCCGTCAACGTCGCGTGGTCCATGACCTGCAGCAGCACATTGAACAGGTCGGGATGCGCCTTCTCGATCTCGTCCAGCAACAGCACGGCGTAGGGCGTCTTGCGGACGGCGTCGGTCAGGAGCCCGCCCTGGTCGAACCCCACGTATCCCGGAGGCGCCCCCAGCAGGCGCGACACCGTGTGCTTCTCCATGTACTCGCTCATGTCGAAGCGCAGGAACTCGATGCCCATGATCTGCGCGAGTTGCTTGGCGGCCTCGGTCTTGCCCACGCCGGTGGGCCCGGAAAACAGGAAGCAGCCGGTGGGCTTCTCGGGCTGGCCCAAGCCGGAGCGCGAGAGCTTGATGGTGCTGGCCAGGGCGTCGATGGCCTCGTCCTGGCCGAAGACCACGAGCTTGAGGTCCCGGTCCAGGTTGCCGAGCTGCTCCCGGTCCGAGCTGGAGACGCTGCGCGGCGGGATCTTCGCCATGGTGGCGACGATCTGCTCCACGTCCTTGGGGCCGATGGTCTTCTTGCGCTTCTCGGCGGGTTGGATCCGCACCGACGCGCCCACCTCGTCGATGACGTCGATGGCCTTGTCCGGCAGGAAGCGGTCGTTGATGTGCTTGGCCGAGAGTTTTGCCGCGGTGCGCAGCGCCGGCTGGCTGTAGGTCACGCCGTGGTGCTTCTCGTAGTGGGGCTTCAGCCCCTGCAGGATCTTGACGGTCTCATCGATGCTGGGCTCGGGCACCTCGATGCGCTGGAACCGCCGTGACAGCGCCCGGTCGCGCTCGAAGTAGCTCCGGTAGTCGTGGTAGGTGGTGGAGCCGATGCACTTGATCTCGCCCGACGCCAGCACGGGCTTCAGGATGTTGGAGGCGTCCAGGGAGCCGCCGCTGGTGGCGCCGGCGCCCACCACTGTGTGGATCTCGTCGATGAAAAGGATGGCGCCGGGCTTGTCCTTGAGCGCCGTGATCACGCCCTTCAAACGCGCCTCGAACTCTCCCCGGAACTTGGTGCCGGCCAGCACCGCGCCCATGTCCAGTGCGTAGATGCGGGTGTCCTGCAACGCTTCCGGAATGTTCTGCTCATGAATGCGTAGCGCCAGCCCCTCGGCGATGGCGGTCTTGCCCACCCCCGGGTCGCCCACGTAGATGGGGTTGTTCTTGCGCCGCCGGCACAGCACGTGGATGGTGCGGGCGATCTCGTTGTTGCGGCCGATGAGCGGGTCCAGCAGGCCCTTGGAGGCCTTCTCCACCAGCTCGGTGGTAAAGGCTTCCAGCGGATTGCGCTGAGGGGCCTGCCCGCCTTCCTCGTCCTCCTCCGGCCCGGGAGTGTGCGGCTGCGGCTCCTCCTCCGGCAGCTTGGAGACACCGTGCGAGATGTAGTTGATGAGGTCGAAGCGGCTGATGTCCTGCGCTTCCAGCAGGTAGCGCGCATAGCATTGCTGCTCGCGGTACATGGCCACCAACAGGTCGCTCCCCTGGATCTCCGCCTTCTCCGAGGTCTGGGCGTGGATGAAGGCGCGCTGGACGATACGGTGAAAGCCCAGGGTCTGTTCCGGCTCCTTCTCGGCGCCCTCGGGCAGCGTCTCCAGGCGGGACTCGAAGAACTCCTCCAGATCGCGCCGCAAGCGGTCGAGGTCGCCGCCGCAGTTGACGATGACCTCGCTGGCGTGCTTGTCGTCGAGCAGCACCCACAGCAGGTGCTCGACGCAGACGAACTCATGCCGTCGTTGCTTGGCCTCGTCGTACGCCGCCTTGAGCACCGTTTCCAGGTTCTTGGTAATCACGCCTTTACCTCGTCGCAGCTCGTTACCCTTCGAAGCTCATTCCTCTTCGATGGAGCACTTGAGCGGATATTCGTACTGGCGCGCCAGGCTCTCCACGGTCTTCACCTTGGTCTCCGCCACCTCGTAGGGATAGACCCCGGCCACGCCGATGCCGTTCCGGTGCACGTGCAGCATGATTTGCACGGCCTCGGTGTTGTCCTTGTTGAAAACGTACTCGAGGATCTGCACCACGAACTCCTTCGTGGTGTAGTCGTCGTTGTGCAGCAGCACCTTGAAGAGAGACGGCCGCTTGAGCTTCTTCTCGGTCTGGACGACGACGTCGCGATCCAGGTCGTTTTCGCGCTTGCTCATGGAGGGTCTCCCGGGAACCAGCCGGCCGATCCATGTTAATACGACCGGACCGGCGGTTCAACGGACCGCTACGCCTTCTTCCAGCGCGGCACCTTGTCCCGGTGCGGGATGCCGTCGCCCAACAGCGTGCGGCCGCCCAAGGGAAAGTCCTTCGGCGGGACCGCGCCCATGCACAGGAACACCACGTCGCGCTTGGAGTCGTTGCCGATGGCGCGGTTGACCTCCGGACTCACCCGGATGACGGTGCCCTCGGGCATGGGGATCCGGCGGCCGTCCAGGATGATGGTGCCGTCGCCCTTGAGGGTCATGAACACCTCCTCCTGCACCTTGTGCTGATGCACGTACTCGGCGCCCTTGCCCGGCTTGATGCGAACGATGCCGAAACCCACCCCCGTGCAATTGAGCTTGCGCGCGAGGAACTCCTTGTCCTTCACGTCCTTCAGGGGCATGGACATCTTGTTGTACTTGGCCATTGTGCACCTCCTTGACAAATAGCCCGCCAACGCCCGGATCGTCATTCCGGCGAAAGCCGGAATCCAGACAGTTTCACCAACAGACCCTGGATTCCGGCTTTCGCCGGAATGACGGAGCCGGTTTGCCGTTACCTCGTTACCGCGCCCTCCGATGCCGACGACACCAGCCGCGCGTACTTGGCCATGACCCCACTGGCGTAGCGCGGCTCCGGCGCCTTCCACTCGCGCAACCGCTTGTCCATCTCTTCCTCCGAGATTTCCACGTCCAGACGCCGGGCGTCCACGTCGAAGGTGATGGTGTCGCCGTCCCGCACCGCGGCGATGGGACCGCCCCGGGCGGCCTCGGGGGCCACGTGGCCGGCCATGAGGCCGTGGGTGGCGCCGGAGAAGCGGCCGTCGGTGAGGAGCGCCACGGACTCGCCGAGCCCGGCCCCCACCAGGGCCGCGGTGACCCCCAGCATCTCGCGCATGCCCGGACCGCCCATGGGACCCTCGTAGCGGATCACCACCACGTCACCCGCGTTGATCTCGCCCTGCTGCACCGCCTTGAAGGAGTCCTCCTCGCGGTCGAACACCCGCGCCGGCCCGCTGTGGCGCGTGCGCTCGTGGCCGGCCACCTTGACCACGCAGCCCTCGGGGGCCAGGTTGCCCCGGAGAATCACCAGCCCGCCCGTGGGCTTCAGCGGCTCGGACACCGGCAGCACGACCTCCTGACCCGGCGTCTCGTCCGCGTCACGAACCTCCTCGCCGATGGTCTTGCCGGTGACGGTCAGGCAGTCGCCGTCGAGCTTGCCCGCGTCCAGCAGGCGGCGCGCCACCAGCGGAATCCCGCCGGCGCGGTAGAGGTCATTGGCCACGAATCGGCCGCCGGGCTTCAGGTCCGCGATCAGCGGCGTCCTGGAGCTGATGCGGTCGAAATCGTCGATGCGCAGGTCCACCTCGGCCTCGCGCGCGACACCGAGCAGGTGCAGCACGCCGTTGGTGGAACCGCCGGTGGCGGCGATGGAGGCGACGGCGTTCTCCAGAGCCTCGCGGGTGATGATCCGCCGCGCGGTCAGGTTCTTGCGCACGAGCTCCATGACCATCTCGCCGACGCGGTAGGCGACGTCGTCCTTGCTATCGTCCATGGCCGGCACGCTGGCGCTGCCGATGGGGGAAATTCCCAGGATCTCGAAGGCGGTGGCCATGGTGTTGGCGGTGAACTGGCCGCCGCATGCCCCCGGCCCCGGACAGGCGTTGCTCTCGAGGTCCCGCAGTTCGGCGTCGCTCATCTTCTTGGCGGCGTGGGCGCCCACTCCCTCGAACACGTCCTGGATGGTGACGTCGCGTCCCTGGAAGCGTCCCGGCATGATGGAGCCGCCGTAGAGCATCAGCGACGGCAGGTCGAGCCGCGCCAGCGCCATCACCGTGCCGGGGATGGTCTTATCGCACCCGGACAGCGCCACCACCGCGTCGAACAGGTGCCCGCGGGTCACCAGCTCGATGGAGTCGGCGATGACCTCGCGGCTTATGAGCGACGCCTTCATCCCCTCGGTGCCCATGGAGATGCCGTCGGAGACCGCCACGGTGTTGAACTCGATGGGCGTTCCGCCGGCAGCGCGCACCCCCTCCTTCACCTTGGCCGAGAGCCGGCGCAGGTGGAAGTTGCAGGGCATGACCTCGATCCAGGTGTTGGCGATGCCCACCAGCGGCCGGTCGAGGTCCTCGTCCGTCAACCCCACCGCCTTGAACATGGCCCGGGAGGGCGCCCGGTCCGGCCCCTGGGTGATGGCCCGGCTGTGCCGGTTGAGTGGTTCGGCCATTTCCGTCGACTCCTTCTCTGTTTGCGTTCAGTCGTCCAGCCACATGAGCTTGGCCGGTGTTCCGGCCGTGTCAGCCGGCGGCTCCCCACGCGGTAATGAAGCGCTCGGCGTCCGCGGCGGCGGGTTCGCTGACCGGAACGTACGGCACCACCATCCGCGTCACCCCCGCCGCCACGTACGGCGCCAGCCGGTCCTTGATCTCCTCGACCGAAGTAGCCGGGATCACGGGCATCCGGTCCATATAGTCGTCGGTCATGGCGCCCATGGCGGCCTTGAAGCCGCCGCCCCTGAACGCCTCCTGAATCGCATCCACTTCCGCGACGAACCCCTGCTCCCGCAGCATGTCGCTGTAGTGGTCCGCGATGTTGTAGAACGTCAGCGCCTGCCGGAGCCTGGAACGCGCCACCTCACGGTCCGGGTTGAGCGACACGCGCACCTTGGCGATGACCTCCAGCGGACCTCGTCCCACGGCCTTGGCCGCCGCCTGGGCGCGGTCGGCGATCTCGCGGATCTTGTCCGCCGTCGCCATGTTGATGAAGACCCCGTCCGACGTCCTTCCGGCGAGGCGCGTCATCTGCGGCCCCAGGGCCGCCAGATAGATAGGCATGCGCGTATAACGGGGCTTCCACGAGAGCTGGAAGCGCTTGCCGGTGCCGTAGATGTCCCCTTCGTACTCGACCCGCTCCCCGGCAACCACCTTGCGCACGATGTCCATGTACTCCCGGGCACGCCGCAACGGGCGGTCGAAGACGCCGCCGTGCCACCCGGCGATGGCCTTGCTGGCCACCCCGAGCCCCAACAGCACGCGTCCGCCCGAGAGGTCCTGGAGCGTCGCCGCCTGCAACCCCAGCGTCACCGGGCTGCGGCCGTAGATGTGGTAGATGGCCGTGCCCAGCTTGATGGTGCTGGTGCGGCTCGCCGCCGCCGAGATCAATACCATGGGGTCGGTGCTGTTGGACTCGCCCTTCCAGAACGCCCCGAAGCCCGCCTGCTCGGCCCGCTCCACCAAACCCACCACGTCCGCCGCCGGATAGTGCGCCGCGGAATTGATTTCGATGTCGTAGATCATACTTGCGCCTGCCGGGCGGTCATGAAGTTGATCATCTTCATGCTCATGACCACGTCGCCGTCCTGGTTCAGGGTTTCCAGGAACGAGTTCACAATGCCCCGGTCGGGCTTCGAGCTCGACCGCCGCGTCTCCAGCACCGTGACCCGCACCGTCAGCCGGTCACCCGGTCGCACGGGCTTGTTCCAGCGAAGCTCGTCCACCCCCGGCGAGCCCAAGTTGGCCACCGCCGAGAGATAGTTGTCGGAGTAGACACGCATCATGGCCGCGGCGGTGTGCCAGCCGCTGGCGATGAGGCCCTTGTAAATGGTCTTCTTCGCGAGCTCCGCATCGACGTGATACGGCTGCGGCACGAAGCGCCTGCCGAAATCGATAATCTCGGACTCGTCGAGACTCACCGGACCGAATTCGTGCACCGAGCCCGCCACGTAGTCCTCGAAGTACCGCTCCTCCCTGGGAACGCTGAAACCGGTCTGTTCCATCGCCATCACGAGTACAATGAACGCCACGGTGCTGCAACTTCATCCCGGGGCTTGCCCCGGGATGAACCCCGGACTTGATCCGGGGTCCAGGAGGGGAAGGGGTGGCCGGGCGTGTCTCCCCCACGGCCCTCCTCCCCTGGACCCCGGATCAAGTCCGGGGTGACGGAGAGGGGGTCCGGGGTGACGGAGAGGGGGTCCCGGGTGACGGAGAGAGAGTCCCGGGTGACGGAGACGGGGTCCGGGGTGACGGCGGGGAGCTTGAACGCGGCGCGGCCGGCGGCAGCGTAAAGAACATCAGCACCGTCGAGCTGAAGGCCGAGGCGGCGAAGATCATCAGGGGCACGGTGTAGCTGTGGGTGAGGTCATAAAAGAAGCCGGCGCCGATGGGTCCCATGACGCTGCCGGCGGTGACGAACATGCGGCTGTAGCCTTGGATCTGGGCGAAGTGGCGGATGCCGAAGTAGTCGGCGCGGATGGCCTCCTGGAGCGAGGCGAGGCCGCCATAGCAGAACGAGTACACCACCAGCCCAGCCATGAACCACGCGGATGAAGTGGTCATGCCCATGATCAGCACCGAGACGGTGAGGGCACTCAACAAGCCGATCATCAGCCGGCGCTTGTCGATGAAGTCCCCCATCCAGCCGAAGGCCAAGCGCGCCGGGACGCCGATGAGGGCGGAGGTTCCGAGCAGCGAGGCGGCCACCTCCTGCCGCCAGCCCCGGTCCACCAGCAGGATTACGAGATGGACCGAGACCCCCTCGGTGACCATCTGCCGCAGCCCCATCACCGCGGCGAGGAACCAGAACGACCGTGTGCGTAGCGTCTCCTTGAGCGTCAGCGAGACCTCGGGGCGCGGGGCCGTGGCGGCGGCGCCGCGCCCCGGCGTGCTTGTCGGTGTTTCCGTCAGACCCGTGCCCCGTTCGTACGCGCCGCCGATGGCCCGAGCCAAGGGCCAGCCCATGATGACGATGATCACCGCCGAGGCCACGGAAGCGGCGCGCCAACCCCACCAGACGATCATCAGGCCCACCAACGGCACCATCAAACCGGAGAGGCCCGGCCCCATGCGGAAGATTCCGAAGGCGAGGCTCCGGCGAGCTCGGTACAGCGTGGCCACCACGACGCTGACGGGAATGTAGAAGCCGATGCTGGAGCCCAGCACGATGCCCACAACGATGGTGACGTAGAGCATCGGCAGGGTGTTCACGAGACTCATGCCGAGGAAGCCCAGGGCGGAGATCACGATCCCCAGGTACATCACCCGCCTGGGACCGAGCCGGTCGGTCATGTAGCCTTCGGCCGGGCCCAGCAGCCCGGACTCCACTCGGGCCATGGAGAAGGCCCCGGCTATGGCGGTGCGGCTCCAGCCGAACTCCCGCTCGAAGGAGGGGAAATAGGCGCTCAGGCCGAAGTAGGCGAGGCCGGTGCTGACCGCATGGGCGAAGGAGCCGGCGAACGCGACCCAGAAGGTGGACACGAACTTCGTGCCCCGGGACATGAACCTGGCGCCCTGCCTCATGACCGGTGTTTCGAAGCTGCAAACAGGGCGCTAGGTCCGGGGCAGGACACTGTCCAGACCCTGGCGCGCCGCTCGAGGGGCCGGCGCGCCCGGCTCCGACATCCTCGACAGCACCTTCTCGGCCGTGATGGGCAGCGAATGGACGCGCGAGCCGGTGGCGTCGGCCACGGCGTTGGCCACCGCTGCGGCGAACGGGATGATGGGGGTCTCGCCGATGCTCATGCTGTTGTAGGGGCCGCTGCCGGTGTCGGACTGGATCAGCGCCGTGCGCAGCTCCGGCAGGTCGCGGATGGTTGGGATCTTGTAGTCACCGAGGTTGGCGGTGGTGACCTTGCCGTCGTCGAACTGCACATCCTCCATGAGCGCATAGCCCACGCCCATGATGATGGCGCCGTCGATCTGGCCCTGGTGCATCAGCGGGTTGATGATGGTGCCGGTATTGAGAGCCGCCGTGACCTTGCGCAGCTCCACCCGGCCGGTTTCGGGATCCACCTCCACCTCCGCCACCTGGGCGCACATGGACGCTTCCGGGCCCATGGTGGTGTCGTTGTAGTGGCCTTCTCCCTCGATGGCCGAGCCCTTGGTCCGGGCCAACTCGGCGAAGGTCATACGCCGCTCCGCATCGAGCTGAGTCACGCCGCCCTCAACCACGGCCAGCTTGTCCACTGGCGCGCCCATGGCCTCGGCCGCAATGCTCAACAGCTCCTCCTTGGCGGCCCTCACGGCCTCATAGGCGGCGTTGCCGTAGATGCGCGTGCCGCGGCTGCCGCCCAGGCCCGCGTCCTTCTCCACCTGGGTGGAGTCCAGGGTCTCGAGATTGACGGACTCCAACGGCACCTGGAACTCCTCCGCCACCAGTTGCCGGAGCACCGTGTAGGTGCCGCTGCCCTGGTCCATTGCCGCGCAGGAAACCGTGATGGTCCCCTCCGTGTCGACGGTCACCCAGGCGTAGCACTCGCCGCCGAGGGGCAGCCACTGGGCCACCGCCACGCCGCGGCCGCTGTTGGCGCCCCTGGCGGTCCGGTAACCGGACTCGGCGATGGCCAGATCCAGGGTTTCCTCGGCCTTGATATGGTGCAGCACGTGGCCGGTGGGCGACTCGTCGCCGTCGTGCATCAGGTTGATCCTGCGGAACTCCACCGGGTCCATGCCCAGCACCCCGGCCACCGCGTCCATCTGGCTCTCGGTGGCGAAGAAGCCTTGAGGATCGCCCGGCGCGCGCATGTGCCCGCACGGGATCTTGTTGGTGTACACCACCCGCTCCTCGCTCAGGTGGTGCGGCATCCTGTAGGCGCCCCCGGCTTCCTGTGCGCCGAAGAGAAAGCCGATGGGCTTGAAGGCGCCGTAGGCGCCGCTGTCGAAGATGAAGTCGAGATGGTGCGCCATGATCCGGCCGTCCCGTTTGACGCCGGTGCGCACCTTGATGGTGCAGGCGTGGCGCGGGTTCCCGGCCATGAACTCCTCGTCGTAGTCCATGACCATCTTCACCGGACGCCCGCTCTTCCGCGACAGCACGTAGGCCACGGCCACGTCCATGAAGTCGCCCTTGCCGCCGAAGTCGCCGCCGATGTAGCAGGGATGCACCATCAGGCTCTCGAACGGCACCTGGAGGGCCTTGGAAAGCTGCTGGCGCAACGCGAAGGGCGTCTTGCTGCAGGACCAGAGCTCCGCCTCGCCCGACTCCTTCACGCTCACCAGGCAGGAGTGGGGCTCGATGTAACCCTGGTGCACGGGCTGGGTGTAGAACGTGTTCTCCACGATGACGTCGGAATCGGCGAAGCCCTGCTCAATGTCGCCCTTGCCCCAGGAGAGGTACACGAAGGTGTTGGTGGGTGATTCCAGCGGCGCCATGAGGCCGTCGTAGCTCATGACGTCGGGATGGATCACCGGAGCCGAAGGCTTCACCGCCTCCAGCGGGTCCAGCACGGGTTCCAGGTCCTCGTACTCCACCTCGATGAGCTCCGCCGCCCGTTCCGCCTCCTCCTCGCTGTCCGCGGCCACCGCCGCCACCTTCTCGCCCACGAAGCGCACCACGTCCTCGGCCAGGATGGACATGTCGTAAAGCCGCCGGCCGATCTTGAGCCCGGCCACGTCCGCGCCCGTGACAACGGCCCGGACCCCGGGCGCCTGTTCCGCCTTGCTCGTGTCGATGCGCTTGATCCTGCCGTAGGGGATGGGACTGCGCAGGGTCTTGCCCCACAACATGTCCGGAAGGGTCACATCCACCGCGTAGACGGCTTCGCCCGTCACCTTGCCCTCCCCCTCGACCCGTGGGGTGGGAACACCCACCGTTCTGCCTGTAGCCATTGCTTACCTCGGTCTTGTTGTCGGTCCCGCCCTGTTCTTGCGCCTTGGATGGCATATCGCCCCGGATGGGGCGAGTCAATGGACGCTTGCCGCGCCCCTCCACGGTTTGACTTCACGGGAGACTTCCGGGAGACTTGCGAGTCGTGCGGCGACACCCCGGCCGCGTGTCCCATGGACGGTAGAAGATGAACATGGACCTCGACGACTTCGCCGCGACGCTGCGGCGCGCCAGCGACATCGTCTTCTTCACCGGGGCGGGCATCAGCACCGAGTCGGGCATTCCCGACTTCAGGAGCCCCGGCGGAAAATGGACCCGCATGCGACCGGTGTACTTCGACGAGTTCGTCAGCAGCGAGGAGGCCAGGGTCCAGGCGTGGCAGCGCAAGAAGGAGAGCTACAATCTCTACAAGGAGGTGAAACCCAACATCGGCCACACCTCCATCGGCGACTTCGAGAAGCGCGGCAAGCTGCTGGGGCTCATTACCCAGAACATCGACGGCCTGCACAGCCGGGGCGGCGTGCCGGACGACAAGATCGTGGAGCTGCACGGCTCGGACCGCACGGTCGTGTGCCTGAGTTGCCGCAAGGAGTTCGCTCCGGACGAGGTGCTGGCGAGCCTGGGCGAGGAGTTCACCTCGCCGCGCTGCGATGCGTGCGGCGGCCTGCTCAAGACCGGCACCATCTCCTTCGGCCAGCCCATGCCCCAAGCCGCCATGCAGCAGGCCCAGGTCTGGAGCGAGGCGGCCGACGTCTTCATCGTCGTGGGCTCGTCGCTGGTGGTGCAGCCCGCCGCATCCTTCCCGGTCATCGCCAAGCAGGCGGGCGCGCTCCTGGCCGTCGTCAACCGTGAGCCCACGCACATCGAATCGCTGGCCGACTACAGCTACCAGGGAGAGATCGGCGAGTTCTTCCGCAAGCTGAACCCGCTGTTGGCCGACGCCTGAGGGCCTCAAGCCTTCTTGACACTTCAGCCGCAAGACTGATAGAGGTCGGCAAGCTGTCCGCATACTTGCGCATCCGTCCACGTCCTTAGCCCAACCCGCGGGAGGAGCCCCATGAGCGATACCAATGGTCACACGAAGGCACTTCACGTCATGACCCATTCCGGGTGGTACCGGTTCGAAAAGAACGGCGATTCCTGGAAACAGGTGGAGCGCGACCTTACGTTCTGGAACCTGAGCTGCATCGCCGTCGATCCCGAGAATCCGCGGACCGTGTACGGGGGCACCGAGCACTCGGGGCTGTTCTACACCCACGACGGCGGCGAGAGCTGGACCCGGTCCAGCCCCAACGTGCCGCACCTCGACATCTTCTCGCTGTGGGCCCTGCCGGGCTCGCTGTACGTGGGCACCCGCCCGGCGGCGCTCTTCCACGGCGCCCCCGGAAAAGGATGGCAGGAGCTTCCGGGCGTGCGCGAGGGCGGCGTCTGCGGGGTGTTTCCGCCCAATCCGGCGCAGGCGCCCCGGACCCGCTACCTCACCAACGATCCCGCTTCGCCGTCACGGCTCTACGCCGGGATCGAGGTTGGAGGGTTGCTCGTGAGCGACGACGAGGGCGGGGACTGGCGCACCGCCAACGAAGGTTTGTGGGACCGCGACATACACCAACTCCACCACTGCAAGAACGAGCCCGAGCTGGTGGTGGCGGCCTGCGGCGAGGGCATCTTCCGGAGCCGCGACCGCGCCGCTCACTGGGAAGAGATCACCCCGTCCGACGTCCGCACCTACGGCACCACCGTCACCGAGACGGATGACGGCAGCCTGTATCTCGGAGTCACGCTGGGCCGGCCCAACACCTGGGTGCGCAAGGTGCGGGCGAGCGCGGCCATCCTGCGGAGCGAGCACGGGGCCGCGGACTGGCGGACGGTGGCCGAGGACCTGCCCGGCGGCATCATGGACACCGTGCCCGACCCCGACGGCCCCGGCATCATCGCGGCCACCTCCGAGGGCGAGATCATGATCGTCGAGGAATCGGGCTGCCGCATGATCGCCGGCGGGCTGCCGTGCATCAACGAGATCGCCCTCGGCGCCTAGCTTGCCTGCCGTCGCCCACAGTCCGGCCCTACCGCAAAGCGGGGCCATCGCGACGCCGACCCGGAAACGCCCGTCCAGCCGCCCTCCGACCCCCTCTCCCTCCGGGAGAGGGTCGGGGTGAGGGTGGCTGGGCACCAGCACGCCACCGAGTCCACCCGGACCGACTGGGGGTCCGTATTGGCGGCGGCCCTCTCCGCCGTGGGGCCGGCCATGGTGGTGGCGGTTCTGGGGATCGGCCTGCCGGAGATCCGCGCAAGCCTGAATCTTTCCGAGGTCTGGGCCGGCACCCTTTTTACCGCCATCTTCGTGGTCGCGGCGTGTGCGAGCTGGTCGGCGGGACGCCTCTCCGACAATCTGGGCCGGCGCAGGGTGCTGGTTCTCGGCGGGTTATCCCTGGGCGCCGGCTTCGGCCTGGTATCCACGGTCGATAGCTACAGCGCCGCGGTCGCCTGGTTGGCACTGGCCGGCCTGGGATACGGCGCCATTACCGCCGCGGTGCTATCCCTCGTATCCGACCTCCTGCCTTCCCGGCGGGGACTGGGCATGGGCATGCTCTCCGCCACCTACGGCATGGGCAGCGTGAGCGGCCCCGTCGTGGCCGCCGCCATCATCCAGCGTTTCGGCTGGCGCGGAGCCACCGCCACGGTGGGGTGCGTCGCGGCCGTCATCGCGTTGATCCAGTGGCTGCGGGTGCGGGAACCGGCCCGCCCGCCCGCGGCACCGCGCACGGCGCGCGCCCGAAAGCCGCGGATGATGAACCGGAACATGGTCCTCCTGGCCGCGGCGCAGTTCTTCGGCGGCTCGGTGTTCTGGATCACCTCCTCGTGGACGCCGACGTTCCTGCGCGAAGCCGTGAAACTGAGCCTGGACGAGGCGGGACTGGTGATGGCCGCCTGGGGCGCCACCCCCATCATCGGCGCCATGGTGCTGGGGACGCTTTCCGACCGCCTGGGACGGAAGCGCATCATTCTTACGGGGGCTTTCCCCGGCGTCCTGGTGGTGCTGGCCGTCTACGGCTGGCTGACCCACCCGCTGACCCTGGCCGGCGGCATCTGCCTCCTGGGGCTGTGCAAGTCGCCGGTCCCTTCGCTGGTGGTGGCGCTGGCGCAGGACTCCGCCGCCAAGGGCCGGGTGGGTGAGGCCAGCGGCCTCATCATGTCCATGCACTACGTGGCGGCCCAGACCACTCCGGTGGCCATGGGGCTGCTTATCACCGGCCTTGACAGCATGACCCTGGCCATGCTGCTGGGGTCGGCGCTGGCGTTCGCCGTTTTCGCGGTGCTGGTGACCAGCGTTCGTGAACGCCACTAACGATACGCAATCCACCAGACAGGCAGGGTAAGAGTTTTTCGTTGCACCGGACTCCCGCTTGTCGTAGTATTTCTGGTCCAGATGACGGACAACTCTTGAACAAGGAGGATCACATGAAACGTCGTGACTTTATCGCCGGCGCCGCTGTCGGTACGGCTGCCACGGTCCTGTCGAGCGGCAAGCTGGTCCAGGCCCAGAAGGCCCCGGCCGCCATGAAGGACCGCGTCGAGGTCGCCATCGTTACCACCTGGCCGCGCGACTTTCCGGGTCTCGGCACTGGGGCGCAGCGCTTTGCCAAACGTATCTCGGACATGAGCGACGGCCGCATCGAGGTGAGCTATTTCGCCGCGGGCGAGCGCGTCGGCGCCTTCGACTCGTTCGACGAAGTGGCCTCGGGCAACGCCCAAGGCTACCACGCGGCGGACTACTACTGGAAAGGCAAGCATCCCGGCTGGGCCTACTTCACGTCAGTGCCCTTCGGCCTCACCTACACCGAGTTCAACGGCTGGATTCGTTTCGGCGGCGGGCAGGAACTCTGGGACGAGCTGGCCGGGGAGTTCGGACTCAAGGGCGTCATGTGCGGCAACACCGGCGTCCAGATGGGCGGCTGGTTCCGCAAGGAGATCAACAGCGCCGACGATCTGAAAGGCCTCAAGATGCGCATCCCGGGCCTCGGCGGCGACGTCATGGCGAAGCTGGGCGCCTCGCCGGTGTCCCTGCCGGGCGGGCAGATCTACGAGAACCTGGTCTCGGGCGCCATCGACGCCACCGAGTGGGTAGGACCGTGGAACGACGAGGTCATGAAGTTCTACGAGGCCGCCAAGTACTACTACTATCCGGGCATGCACGAGCCCGGCTCGATGTTGTCGGCGGGCTTCAACAAGAAGTTCTGGGAGTCGTTGTCGAAGTCGGACCAGGCGTTGATCGAGGCCGCGGCCGCGATGGAGAACGACGTGATGATGTCCGAGTACAACGCCAAGAACGGCGCCGCGCTGGCGCGGCTGCGGCGTGACCAGGGCGTCACGTTGCGCAGGTTCAATGACGACATCTACGACTCGTTCGGAAAGGCGGCTCAGGAAGTCTTTGACGGGGTGGTGGGTCACAGCGCGCTCGCCAGACGCATCCACGAGAGCTTCGTCAAGGCGCGCGAGGAGATCGGCGGCTGGTCGAACGTCTCCGACCAGGCATACGTGGCGCAGCGCAACCGCGTGCTGGGCATGTCCAGCTAGACACTCCGGGACTGCGGGGCAGGCTCCCGGCGCGGCGCCGGCCCCGCAGCATTGCACGCAACCAGGTTTCCCACGGTGACGGCGGCTCGGCTGGAGGCGGACGGGACGCGGCACGGCACGGCGGATGCGCTCTACCGCGCGCTGGCGCTGTCGCTGGCGGCGACCACTTTCGTTTACCTCTTCAACAACTACCTCGACTTCTGGCAGGACTGGCCGGGCGCGGGGCGCGTCTTCCGGGGCGCGCCGTTGCGCGGCGCCGCGGCTCTCCAGGCATGGCTGCAGCTCGCCAGCTACGTCCTGGCGGTGGCCGCCGTCACCTTCATCGCGCTCAGGACCCGCGCGCGGCCGTTCACTTCGGACGCGGCTCTGCTCAGCGCCGTCACCGCGTACATCATCGCCACGGCGTTCTGGTCGGTGTTCCTCATCGGCATCGTTGACGGAATCATCTCGTTCCTGCGCGTGGAAGGGTTGCTGCCTCCGGTATTCGGCGAGACGCTGGCGCAGCAACTGGGCATCTCGCGCTTCCGCGGCGTCTACGTGCATCTCCCGCTGATGCTCATCGCCGCGGTGATCGCCTGCTTCAGGCGCGGCCTCGACTTCATCTGGCTCTCGCTGCTGGTGGTGGTGGCGGAGTTCCAGATCGTCATCGCGCGCTTCATCTTCTCCTATGAGCAGGCCTTCATGGGCGACCTCGTGCGTTTCTGGTACGCCTCGCTGTTCCTGTTCTCCAGCGCCCATACCCTGGTGGCCGAAGGCCACGTGCGCGTGGACGTGCTGTTCACCCACTTCAGTGAACGGCGCAAGGCCCTGGTCAACGCGTGGGGCTGCATGTTGCTGGGCGTGCCGCTGTGCTGGACCATCCTGGGCGTGGGCATGTCGGGCAAGGCGTCGGTCATCAACAGCCCGCTGCTCTACTTCGAGACATCCCAGAGCGGGTTCGGCCTCTACGTCAAGTACCTGATGGCCGGGTTCCTCGCCGTGTACGCCGTCTCCATGATGACGCAGTTCCTGGCCTACTTCCTTGACGCCATGGCGGTCCTGCGCGGCCAAACCCCCAACCAGCCAACGCCCGAAACGTCCTGACTGTGGAGCTTC
Organism: uncultured Binatia bacterium (SeqCode); assembly: GCA_965204505.1. Classification (GTDB taxonomy): domain Bacteria; phylum Desulfobacterota; class Binatia; order UBA9968; family JAJDTQ01; genus JAJDTQ01. The sequence goes on along the minus strand of CBDBFB010000002.1, from coordinate 1,441,341 downwards.
TCTTCCTCGCAGTGCTGATCCTGGCCATGGCCGGGGCGCTGGCATCGGGGTTCCCGGTAGCCTTCGCGCTGCCCGGCTCGGCCATCCTGACCATCGCGCTCGCGGCCGTCACCGGCTACGTCTTCACCGGCGACGCCGGCTCGTTCTTCGCCCAGGACGGCCCCATCCAGTGGCTCACCGCCGGGGTCACCAACTTCCGCGGCGTCTACTGGGAGGTCGAGCGCGACACCATCATCGCGGTGCCGCTGTTCGTGTTCATGGGCATCATGCTGCAGCGCTCCAAGATCGCCGAGGACCTGCTGGTGACCATGGCGCGCCTTTTCGGACCCATTCCGGGCGGTCTCGGCATCTCGGTGGTGCTGGTGGGGGCGCTGCTCGCCGCCACCACCGGCATCCTCGGCGCCACCGTGGTGGCCATGGGCCTGATCTCGCTGCCCGCCATGCTGCGCAACGGCTACTCCCCGCGGCTCGCCACCGGGACCATATCCGCGGCCGGCACCCTGGGGCAGATCATCCCGCCCTCGGTCGTGCTCATCATCCTGGCCGACCAGCTCTCCAACGCCACCGATCAGGCGAGCACGTTGCGGCAGGTGGACTACAAGTCCTCCACCGGCAACTTCGTCATGCCCACGGAGTTCGACATCACCTCCGCCAGCGCCGGCGACATGTTCCTGGGCGCCATCCTGCCCGGGCTGGTGCTGGTGGGCCTGTACGTCACGTACATTCTCACGGTGGCGCTCATACGGCCCGGCAACGCGCCGGCCATCCCCATGGAGGGGCGCTTCGACCGCGAGTTCGCCGTCAAGGTGGTGCTGGCGCTGGTTCCGCCCCTGGCGCTGATCCTGGCGGTGCTCGGCTCCATCATCGCCGGCATCGCCACGGTCAACCAGGCCGGCGCCATCGGCGCCGTCGGCGCCACCATCATGGCCGGCTACCGGCTGCGGGAAGGACAGCGCGGGTGCTACACGCCGGCCATCATCGCGGGCGTCTCCCTGCTCGCCCTCGCCTTCCTGATGGCAACCGTCGACCTGAACATACGCACCATCCACGGCGCCTACGAGGCCGCTGGCGTCGCGGCCGCGGTCCTGGCGGTTGCCGGGCTGATCGTCTCCATCGCCTGGAGCGGCTGGCGCGCCTACCGCACGGAGCGGATGCTCGCGGGCGTCATGGTGGAGACCGCCAAGACCACGACCATGGTCTTCATCATCCTGCTGGGCGCGGCCATGCTCACCGCGGCCTTCCGGGGCTTCGGCGGCGAGGAAATGGTGAAGGAGTTCCTGACCACCCTGCCGGGCGGTTTCTGGACCCAGTTCATCGTCGTCATGGCGGTGATCTTCATCCTCGGCTTCTTCCTCGACTTCATCGAGATCGCGGTGGTGGTGGTGCCGATCGTGGCGCCCATCCTGCTGTCGGATCCCTCGGCCAACATCACCGCGGTGTGGCTCGGCGTCATGATCGGCGTCAACATGCAGACCTCCTTCCTGACGCCGCCGTTCGGCTTCGCGCTGTTCTACCTGCGCGGGGTCGCGCCGCCCTCGGTGCTGACCACGGACATCTATCGCGGCGTGGTCGCGTTCATCGCGCTGCAGCTCGTGGCGCTGGGCATCGTCGGCTTCTATCCTCCGCTGGTGAACTACCTGCCGGCGCGGACGTCGCTCACCGGCGAGACCGCGCCGCCGCCCCGGAACCCGCGCCTTCAGCGCTGCCTGGAGCAGAATCTCTTCGAGGTCTACGACCGCGACGGCGAGGCGATACGGGCGAGCATCCGGACGGCGCAGGGGCTCGACACGAGCTATCTGCCGGACAAAGTGCGCCGCAGCCTGACCGGCGGCATGGAGAAGGCCGCCCGGACTTTCGACCTGGTCTCGGAGGTGCGCCGCACCGATGCGGAACGAAACGCGTTCGGGGAGACCTACCAATCCACCCACGCCGTGGTCCGTCGCATCAACGCGGACGAACGGCGCATCGACCGCGAGGTCCGCGAGATCCGCACCACCATCCGGCGGCTGGGACGCGATGCCGACCCCGAGCTGGTGGCGGAGCTGCGCCACGAGGTCGAGGCGCTGACGAAGCGAAGGGAACAGGTGGAGGCCACACGCCCCGAGGGCGAGAAGGAGTTGCGCAAACGCTACCTGGCCCTGGAGAAGAAGGAAAACACCGCCCGCCGCAACTACCGGCGCAATGTCGACGACGCCGCCACCTCCGTGCGAACCGTACGCGAGATGCTGGCCAAGGTGCCGGAGCTGGAAGCCGCCGGCGCGAAGCTCAAGGCACTGCCGGAAATATTGAACACGCAACCGGCCAAACAGGCGGGCGACGCGGTCCGTGAGGCCGAGCGAGGGCTCAGGAAAGTTCCCGGGACCTACGACCTGCGGAACGCCCTCTCGAAGGCGCGTTCCGACCTGAGGCGGGGCGCCTCCGGCCGCCAGCGCGCCGAAAAGCGTCTGGGCGAGGCGCTGGCCCAGTTGGAGCGTGAGCTGCAGTGGCGCACCCGCGCCGCCCGCGACCTCGACTCCGGTCTCGCCACTTACGAAGAGGCCCTGCGCGACACCATCGGCATCCGGCAACTCGAACGGCTGCCGACCGCGATGGCAAAAGAGGTGGCGGCATGCCTGTCCCACCACCGTGACATCTCGTTGAGCTTCTAGGCCCTCACCCGGCCTTCGACCATCCTCTCCCAGAGGGAGAGGGGTTGTATTTGATTACTCGGACAGGCTCCTAGCCGAGCCGCCGATTCCCGCGAAACAGGCTGTCAATACTCTCCGTGGTTATGACATGACGCCGACACCCGTTTTCGTCATTCCGGCGAAAGCCGGAATCCAGGGGTGCGGAGGGGCAAAGGGAGTGATTCCCCGCCCCACCCCTCCTGGATTCCGGCTTTCGCCGGAATGACGAGACGGGGCGTTGTTGCGGTATCCAACCTGGTTTGACACAGCCTGGTAAGCGGGAATCCAAGGAGGCTGGGAACTCAAGAGTCGAGTTCCGAAGTGTCTGCTATTTGACATGTCGGGACAAGTTTGACGAAAATCACAACCGCACGTTTTCCGTCGCTCGCACAGATTCTCGAAGCTCGGATGCTCCCAGCGCGCCGACCCGCAATGCAGTCGCCATCCAACGCCGGAACGCCGCCACTCCAACACCCATTCCCGTTCTCCCGATGCCTGGCTTTGGACCTGGAAATCGGGAAGGAGCGTGGCGTCATTCATGCTTTTGGAGCGGTCCGGACGGATACCGGCCAGAGGCTGGTCTATCCCGGCGATTCCGGCGGCAGCCTTACCGCGGCGCTTGAAAGGCTCGATGACTTCACCGACGGCGCCTCCTTCGTCCTCGGCCACAACCTCATCGATTTCGACCTGCCACACCTGACCGCGGCCAAGTCCGATCTCCGACTGATCGAGCTGCCCGCCATCGACACCCTCCGTCTCAGCCCGCTGGCCTTTCCCCGCAATCCCTATCACCATCTCGTGAAGCACTACCAGGATGGCGGACTCCGGCGCCGGCAGTTGAACGATCCCCTGTTGGACGCCCGGCTGGCGCTGGAGGTGTTCGGGAACCAGCGCCGCGCGCTGCGGCAAGCCGAGCCCGGCCTGCTGACGGCCTGGCACTGGCTCACCACGCCGGAGCCGAAGGGCAAGGACCGCGCGCTGGACGATCTCTTCTCGGAGCTGCGTGGTGCGCACCGCCCATCGGATGCGGAGGCCGGAGCGGCCATCCGTGCACGGCTGAATGGCGCAGGCTGCGACGTTCATGCCCGCGAGATGGTGGCGGAGCCACGCACCGGCTGGGCGGAGGCCCGCACCCGCTGGTCCCTGGCCTACGCGCTGGCATGGCTGTCGGTGGCCGGCGGCAACTCGGTGATGCCGCCGTGGGTTCGCCATCAGTTCCCGGAGGCGGGACGGCTGGTGCGGCGGCTGCGGGATAGGGCCTGCACGGACCCGGGCTGCGGCTGGTGCCGGGAACGCCACGACCCCCGCAAGGAGCTCAAGCGCTGGTTCGGGTTCGACGACTTCCGTCCGGAACCCGTGGACGATGTAGGGCGGCCGATGCAGTGCACCATCGTCGAGGCGGCGATGACGGGGCGGCACGTGCTCGGCATCCTGCCCACCGGCACGGGGAAGTCGCTGTGCTACCAAATCCCGGCGCTGTCGCGCTACGACAAGACCGGCGCGCTGACGGTGGTGATCTCGCCGCTGGTGGCGCTGATGGCGGACCAGGTGGCGGGACTGGAGGCCCGCGGCATCGCCTGCTGCGTGACCGTGAACGGGCTGCTGTCCATGCCCGAGCGGGCCGAGGCGCTGGAGCGGGTGCGGCTGGGGGACGCGGGCATCCTGCTGGTCTCGCCCGAACAGCTCCGGGCGCCCGCGTTGCGCCGCGCCCTCGGCCAGCGCGAGATCGGCGCCTGGGTGCTGGACGAGGCGCATTGCCTGTCGCGCTGGGGGCACGACTTCCGGCCCGACTACCTCTACGTGGGCCGCTTCATCCGGCAGAGCGCCGACGGCGAGCCGCCGCCGGTGCTGTGCCTCACCGCCACCGCCAAGCCGGACGTGGTGGATGACATCACCCGGCACTTCCGCGACCGGCTCGGCATCGAGCTGGCGGTCGTCAACGGCGGCGTCGAGCGGTCCAATCTGACCTTCGAGGTCATGCCGACGTCGGGGGGCGAGAAGTTTGCGGACATTTACCAGGTGCTGACGACGCACCTGCCGCCGGATGCGGCCGGGGGCGCCATCATCTACTGCGCCACGCGGCGGCGGAGCGAAGAGGTCGCGGAGTTCCTGCAACGGAAGGACGTGGCCGCCGATTATTTCCATGCCGGTCTTCCGCCGGAGACCAGGAAGGACGTGCAACGGCGCTTCATCAATGGCGAGCTGCGCGCCATCGCCGCCACCAACGCCTTCGGCATGGGCATCGACAAGCCCGACGTGCGGCTGGTGATCCACGCCGACATCCCGGGCTCGCTGGAGAACTACCTCCAGGAGGCGGGCCGCGCAGGCCGCGACCGGGCAGCCGCGCGCTGCGTGCTGCTGTACGCCGCGGACGACGTGGAGCGGCAGTTCGGCATGTCGGCGCGCTCGCGCCTCACCCGGGCGGAGATCCACGGCATCCTGCGGGCACTGCGCAACCTGGACCGGAAGAAGCGCATGGACGGCGAGGTGGTGGCGACCACAGGCGAGATCCTGGGCGAGGACGAGGAGCAGGTATTCGAGCGCGACTCCGCAACCGACGACACTCGCGTGCGCACGGCCGTCGCCTGGCTGGAGGAGGCGAAGCTGCTGACGCGGGAAGAGAACCGGGTGCAGGTGTTCCCGTCGTCCCTGCGGGTGCGGTCGGCGGAGGAGGTCCGCGAGCGCCTTCGGCGGGCACCCATCACAAGAGACTATCGCGACCGGTTGGAACGCGTGGCCGCGGCGTTGATCGACGCAAGGCCGGACGAGGGACTCAGCACCGACGACTTGATGGGAGTGTCCGGGCTCAGCCCCGAAAGCGTCCGCCACGCGCTTTACGACCTGGAGCGGCTCGGCATTGCCAGCAACGACACGGCGTTGACCGCGTTCGTCCACGCGGGCGTGGAACGCTCCTCCGCGCGGCGCCTGGAGGCGGCCGCCGAACTGGAGACCGCGCTGATCCGGCACATGCGCGAGGCGGCGCCGGATCTGGGCAAGGGCGACACCTCGTCGCTGCACTTGCGCGTGGCCTCCCAGGTGCTGCGGGACGAGGGTCTGGCCGACCCCCTGCCGGAGCGGCTGTGGCGCATCATCCGCGGCATCGCCTACGATGGCCGCGGCGAGGACGGAGCCGCCGGCAGCCTGACCGCGCGCAAGCTCGACGCCGAAATCGGGCGCGTGACGCTGCATCGTGAATGGGAGGACCTGGAGAAGACCGCGCGAATCCGGCGGAGCGGCGCCAAGCTCCTGCTGGCGCACCTTCTCGAATGTCTGCCGCCGGACGCTCGCGGCACGGACCTGCTGGCGGAAACGACGCTAGGCAAGCTGACCCGTGCCATCGAATCCGACCTGGAGATCAAGAGCAGGATCAGGAACCCGGCCAAGCTGCTGGACCGCGCGCTGCTGTGGCTGCACGAGCTGGAGGTCATCCGCCTCAACAAGGGGTTGGCGGTGTTCCGCCCGGCCATGACCATCCACCTGCAAAGGGAACGGCGGGGCTTCGCCAACGCCGACTTCGAGCCTCTCTCTCTGCACTACAAGGGGCAGGTTCTTCAAATCCACGTGATGGTGGAGTTCGCCGAGCGCGGCCTGGCGGCGGTGGCCGAGGCGACCCGGATGGCTCTGGACTACTTCGCCCTCAAGCAGGAGGCATTCCTGAAACGCTGGCTGCCCGGACGCACCCGCGAGATCGGCCGGCAGACCACGCCCGGATCGTGGACGGCCATCGTCGAGAACCTGAGGCACCCCGTGCAGCAACGCATCGTCGCCGACGACCGCGAGCAGACCAACGTGCTGGTGTTGGCAGGCCCGGGCTCCGGCAAGACGCGCGTGCTGGTCCACCGTATCGCCTACCTCATCCGGGTACGGCGCGAGAACCCGCGCGGCATCCTGGCGCTGGCGTACAACCGGCATGCCGCCGTGGATATCCGCCGCCGGCTGGCGCAACTGATCGGCGATGACGCGCGAGGCGTAACCGTGATGACCTGCCATGCCTTGGCCATGCGGCTGGCCGGAGCGAGCTTTACCGGGTGCGAGGAACGGCCGGACGACGAGATGTTCCGGGACGTGCTGCGAAGGGCTATCGACCTGTTGCGCGGGCAAGGGCTTCCGCCGGAGGACGCGGACGAACAGCGGACGCGTCTCCTGGGAGGATTTCGCTGGATCCTGGTGGACGAATACCAGGACATCGCCGCGGATCAGTACGAGCTCATCTCGGCGCTGGCCGGACGCACCCTCGAAGACGAGGCCGGCAAACTCACACTGTTCGCGGTGGGCGACGACGACCAGAACATCTACGCCTTCAACGGCGCCTCGGTGGAGTACATCCGCCGCTTCCAGCAAGACTACGGGCCGCGGCCCGTGCATCTCATCGAGAACTACCGCTCCACCGCCCATATCGTCGACGCGGCCAACTCCGTCATCGAGCCCGCCCGCCAACGGATGAAGACCGGGCATCCCATCCGCATCAACGCGGCACGGGCCAAGGATGCGCCGGGCGGAACGTGGCAGGAGCTGGACCCGGTGGGCCGGGGACGGGTGCAGATCCTCCCCGTGCCACGGGATCCGGTGGCGCAGGCGCGGGTCGTCATGGGAGAACTGCTGCGACTCAAGACCCTGTCGCCGGACTGGGCCTGGGCGCGGTGCGCCGTGATTGCGCGCGAGTGGCGCTACCTTGAGCCGGTGCGCGCATTCTGCGAGGCCAACAACATCCCGGTACAGATGGGCAACGAAGAGATCCCGAGCTTCTGGCGGCTGCGCGAGACCCGGAGACTGGTCGGGTGGCTTCGTGAACGCCCGACCGGACTTTTGGACGGGGCAACCCTGCGCGGCTGGGCGGAGGCGCAACCGTCCAATCCCTGGTACGGACTACTGCGGCAGGCCATCGACGAACACGCGCTGGAAACCGGCGGCGGCGAAGTCCCCGTCGACCACTTCATCGAGTGGCTGGCCGAGTGGGGCCGGGAGATACGGCGGCGCCAACGCGGGCTCCTGCTGCTCACCGCCCACCGCGCCAAGGGGCTCGAGTTCGAGCACGTGGTCGTGCTGGACGGAGGCTGGAGACACGTCGGGCGTGACGAGGACGCCGACGCGCCACGGCGGCTGTACTACGTCGCCATGACGCGGGCTCGCAAGACCCTGTCGCTGGCGTGGTTCAAGGAGGAGCGCCCGCTACAGGAAGGTTTGCTCAAGCGCCCGTCAGTTCTGTGCCGACAACCGGTGCCGCCCCCGCCCTGCCCTGCCGCGCTCCAATACCGCTACGTCCAGCCCGGTCTTCGAGACGTGGACCTGGGCTTTGCCGGACGACGCAATGCCGGCCATCCTACGCACCGGGCGATTGAGGCGCTGTCGCCCGGCGACCACCTTGAACCGCCGCTCCTGAACGAAGGTCGCCGGGAACTCCTGGACAGGAACGGCGCCGTCGTGGGACGCCTCGCGGCGAGCTTCAAGCCGCCCCCCGGCATGCACTGCCGGTCTGCCTCGGTGCTGGCCATCGTCACGTGGAGCCGCGAGATATCGGACCCCAAGTACCGCGACACAGTCAAATGCGAAACATGGGAGGTGGTGGTGCCGGAGCTCGTGTTCGAGCCGGTGGCGGTCTGAGCGGCGCCTCCATGCCATGTCCCCGGTTGCGGCGAATAGCACCGCGTGGCAAGGCTATCCATACCGACAAATATGGATGCACCAAATGAAAATCACGACCGACCGTATCCGCTCGTTCGTCGAGCACCGCACGACGCAACGCTGGATCACGATCCTGATCGTGCTGAACGCCCTCGTGCTGGCGCTGGAGACCAGTCCGGCGGCCATGGCCGTGGCCGGGGGTTTCCTCAAGGTGGCCGACCGGGTGATCCTGGGGATCTTCGTGGTGGAGATCCTGCTCAAGGTGGTGGGACAGCGCCGCGATTTCGTCCGCGACGCCTGGAACCACTTCGACACCATCGTGGTCGCCATCGCGCTCATCCCGGCCACCGAGTTCCTCTCGGTGATGCGGGCGCTCAGGATCCTGCGGGTCTTCCGGCTGATCTCCGCCGTGCCTTCCATGCGGCGAGTGGTCGGCGCGCTGCTCCACGCGGTGCCGGGCATGGGCTCGGTGGTGATGCTGCTCCTGGTGATCTACTTCGTGTTCTCGGTGATGGCCACCAACCTGTTCGCCGACCGCTTCCCGGACTGGTTCGGGAACATCGGCAGCTCGGCCTATACCCTGTTCCAGATCATGACCCTGGAGAGCTGGTCCATGGGCATCGTGCGGCCGGTCATGGAAGTATACCCGCAGGCATGGCTCTTCTTCGTACCGTTCATCCTGATCACGTCGTTCGCGGTGCTGAACCTGTTCATCGGCATCATCGTCGACGCAATGCAGACGCACGGGCACGGAGAGGGCGCAAGCGAGCTGTCGACGCCGTCCGACTCCCAGCCCACCCTGGCGGACCTGCAAACCGAGATCCGTGCGTTGCGGGACCAAGTGGCCGAACTGAAGCGGCGGTGAGATCCTTTGGTAAACGCCAGGGACCGACTCGTATTGCAATCGAACCCCGGAGCCAGTATTCAGCAGGGACGGACGCAGGGTCGCCGTCGGTTGGAGAACCAGTAGACCGGTGTTCGTCCTGACCGGGCTCACTCCGGCTGCACAGAAACGGAAACGGCATGTCGCTCGCCACACAGATCATCGACCAACGAGTGTCAGGAATTCTGCGCGGACAGGAAGACGCTTTCGTCAACGAACTCCGGGTCGGCACCGGCGAAGACCGGCGGCGCTCGATGGCATTCCTGTTTCTCGTCGCCCAAACCATGTTCGACTTGACGGACGACGAGACTCTGGACAGCATCGTCGAAGGGGGTGATGACTACGGAATCGACGCCTTGTGGTTCGAACCGCCGGAGCAGGGTGAATTGAAAATCGCCGTCATCCAGTCGAAGTACAAGAAAACTCTCGAGGGTAATGCGGAGTTTCCCGAAAACAGCGTCATCAAGATGATCGACGCAATTGGTGCCCTCTTTGACCCGGACCGACCTGTGACAGTGAATGAGCGGCTTAATGGGCGCGTCGAGGAAGTGAGGTCCTTCATTGTCGATGGGGCCATTCCACGAGTGATGGCCATTGCCGCCAACAATGGCGCGCGTTGGACGGCACAGGCACAACAACGAATAGACGGCTCGGACTTCGGGGACTTGGTGGAGTGGCAGCACATAGGCCCCGAACAGCTCTTGGAAATGTTGCAAGCACAGAAACCCATTGACACGGAGTTGCAATTGACTGGACAGGCCACGGTGGAGCCTTTCGATTACCGTCGCGTGCTGATGGGCCGCATGTCCGTAGGAACTCTTGCACGGCTGACCGAAGACCACGGGAACCGGTTATTTGAAAGGAACATCCGACGCTATCTTGGTTTGACCGGAAATCGCGTGAACGAGGGTATAGCGCACACACTGCGCCGAACCGGGCTACGAAAGAACTTCTACTTTTACAACAACGGGATTACCGTCACCTGCTCGAAGTTCCGCCACAACGCGTTGCAGAAAGAAAACTGGCGGGTCCAGATCGATGGCCTTCAGATCGTAAATGGCGGCCAAACGGCACGAACCGTTCAGCATGTGGCGAGGGAACTCGGCAGCCAGATAGATGATGCCGAGGTTCTCGTACGAATTTATGAGATCGAACAGAGCGACAACGACTTGGTGGAAGCAATCACCTTCGCTACCAACAGCCAGAATCCAGTCGATCTAAGGGATCTCAAGGCAAACGACGCTTGGCAAAAGGCCCTTGGCGAGTCGATATCCGAATTGGGTTATGCCTACCGCGCCAAGCGCGAGGATCGGCCCGTCTCCCCCAATGAATTTACCAGCGCCGTAATCGCGGAGGCCGTTCTAGCGATTTGGCGCGACCGGCCCCACCAAGCGAGGTTCAGTAGCCGTCAACACTTCGGAGCCTTGTACGATACGATTTTCAGTGGACTCAACGGTGCGCAGGCGGTCATTGCAGGCATCTTGCACAGGCATGCAGAAACACGCCGCAAGAGAGCCCCCGAGGACGCACCTGACTTCCTGCCCTATGGTTCCCGCTTCATTGCCATGCTCATGGGACGCTATCTTCTGGGGGAGTTGGGGATTGCACTACATCAACTGGACCACCGCAACTTCGAGCAAGCCCAAGACCTGGTTGACAAGAGACACTCCGAGTATGTCCGCCGTGCCGAAGAGGCAATCTCCAAGGCGTTGGAACCGCTGTTCGCCGAACGAGAGCGAACACTCCAACGGTTGTCGGCTACGTTCAGGCGATCCGATCTGGTCGAGATGCTGCCCTGATCCGGGTTACACCCTCGACACCCCGCCCCCGGCGGGCGGCTGCGACTTGCCCGGGACCCACTCCACATCCTTGCGCGGGCCCTCGGCCTTCACTGTGAAGCTGGCCCTGCCGAGCTTCTCGATTTCGATCTCCAGGGTGTCGCCGTCGTTCATGGGCCCGAGGCCGACGTGGTAGGTGCCGGTGGCGATGACGTCGCCGGGCTGGAGCTGCACGAAGCGACAGCCACGAGACCAGCTCGGGGATCTTGTGGGCCATGTGGCGGGTGTTGTAGTCCTGCCGGGCCTCGCCGCCGACCCAAGACTTCACCGTCAGGTCGTGCGGGTCCGGGATCTCGTCGGCGGTGGTGATCCAGGGGCCGCAGGGGCTGTGGGTGCTCTGTCCCTTGGGGAGGAACTGGGTCCTGCGCACCATGCCCCGGTTGGAGATGTCGAAGAACGGCACGTAGCCGAAGACGGCGTCCATGGCGTCGGATTCGGAGACGTTCCGGCCGCACGGTCCCATGACGAAGGCCAGCTCGGCCGCGGGCTGGGTCACCGCCACCGCGGGTATGTCCGGCAGCTCCACCGCCTCCTCCGGGCCGAGAAGCTCGGGGGCCTTGTAGAAGAATTCGATGGGCAGGGTGTCCGGTGTGCGCTCCGGCGAATCGAGGTAGTTGACGAACGCGGCCAGGCACTTGCTCGGCCGCGGGATGGGCGCCAGCAGCTTCGCGACGCTCAACGGGAATCCCGAGCCCTCCCGGCACAGCCGCTCGAACTCCTTGCGGTAGTCGTCGAAGTTGGCGATGACCTCCTCCATCACCCGTTGCGGACCCTTCTCCACCCGGTACTGGATGATGCCGCTCACGTCCACGACGTTGGCGTCGTCATTGAGGACGCCGATGCGGTCGTCATTGAAGCGAAGTATTTTCACGAAGGCTCCCTGTGCTTCCGATGGCCCGCGCCCAAGGGCGACCGCCGGTCGCCCCTACAGCCCACGTCCGAGGCAGATCCCGTAGGGGCGACCGGCGGTCGCCCCTATCCGGACAGGCGCCTAGTCGTTCACCGGCTCCAGCCAGACGTCCACCAGCGCCAGCCGCCCTTCCCGGGCGGCCTGGAGCCCCCGTTCGAGCGCGCCCTTGACCTCGGCCGGGCCCTGCACCGTTTCGCCGAAGCCGTCGAAGGCCCGGGTGATGGCGGCGTAGTCCGGCGCCGGCGCGATGGAGGTGCCGATGAACTGGTTGGTGCTCACCGCCCAGCCGTCGGGATAGTACGCGGGCACGCCGCGCTTCATGGACTTGTAGCCGTGGTTGTTCATGAGCACGATGAGGATCGGCATGCGGAACTCCTGGGCGAAGCCGAAGCCCGCGATGCCGGGGTTGTAGTTGAACGAGCCGTCGCCGATGACCAGCACCACCGGCTTGTCGGGATGCGCGGCCTTGACGCCCAGGGCGGTGCCCAGGCCGGTGCCGAGGCCGCCGATGCAGCCGCTGTAGAAGTTGCCGGGCTTCACCCGGTCCAGGTACTGGTGCAGCGCCATGCGGTGGGTGATGGTCTCCTCCACCAGGTAGACGTCCTCGGGAAGCACCTGGTTGAGCTGGTGCATGACCCATATGGTGTCCATGGGCTCTTTCGATGCCAGCTTTTCCGCCTGTTCGGCCCACGCCGCCCGGCGCGCCGCGCCCTGCTCCCGCACCCTCGCCCTCCGTTCCGCGGCGCCGGCGCCCTCCACGCCGTCCTTGCGGAGCCGCTCCACCAGCGCCCTCAGGGACGCCTCCAGCTCGCCGGCGATGCTCAGGTCCACCTGCACGCCCCAGTAGGGCAGGTTCATGTGCAGGGGCTCCTCGTCCAGCGCCACCACCTTGGCGCCCTGGGCGATGGCGGCCGACGCCGGGTGCCACGGCTGGGTGGCGCCTACGAGGCAGACCACGTCGGCGTCGGCCATGTACTCGCCGGGCTCGAAGCCGCCGTGCAGCTCGTGGTCCCGCGGGAAGTTGAAGTAGCCGCTGCTGCGGGTCTCCACCACCGGGGCGTTGAGCAACTCCGCCAACTCCACCATCCGCTCCACGATGGCGGCGTTGCTGCCGGCGTTCTCGCTCACGATGAGCGGATTCCGCGCGGTCCGCAGCAGGCCCGCGAGTTCCGCGATGCCCTCGGGGTCCGGGCTCGGCATGGTGGGCATGGACACCTTCAACGGCGCCTCCCGCGTCACCTTGTCGAACAGGTACTCCATGGGCAGGGACACGAACACCGGCCCGCGGGGCGAGGCCATGGCCATCTGGCAGGCGCGCTGGATGGTGGAGACCAGGATGTGCTTGTCGTTGACCCCGAAGCTCCACTTGACGCAACGGTCCACCAGCGCGGCCGGGCCGCCCACGTCCGAGAGGAAGCGCATCCACTGGCCGCCGGGATCGGGGCCGTCGTCCTCGCCGAAGGCAAGGGACTCGCCGGTGAACACCACCATCGGCACCTGCTCGTGGAGCGCTCCGCGGAGCGCCATGGAGCCGTGCAACGCGCCCACGGTGGTGTGGATCATGACCCCCGGCAGCTTGCCGGTGGCCTTGGCGTAGCCGCTGGCCATGGCCAGGGCGATTTCCTCGTGCCGCGAGCTCAGGTACACGGGCATGCTCTCGTCGGGCTTGGCGAGGGCCTCCCACACCGGCGACCACTCCGAGCCCGGCGATGCGAAGATCCGCTCCACGCCCATGCCCGACAGCACGCGCAGGAAAGCTTCCGCCCCGGTGAGTCCGTTGACTTCGATCATGGTTGGTTCCTCCGTAGAGAGATATTGGACCGTAGAACACGCGGTCGGGGCGGTCAACTCCTCAACCGGCCCGCGCGGCGAAGGTCGGCAGCCACCCCGCGGGCGGCCTCAGGTCCAGCGAATTCTCGTCGATGGAAGTGCGGCCCGACAGCAGCACGCGCTCGCCCCGGTAGGCCCACACGCGCAGGTCCGCCCACACGTGGTTGCCGTTGCCGAGAGGAACGCGCGGGCGCCCGACCTTCCGCTGGGCGACGTAGTCCTCGCCTCTCCGCACCAACCGCTGCAGGCGCGAACGCCCGACGCGGGCGCTGGGCAGGAAGCCGCGACTGGCGTGGCTGCGCATCGGCTTGAACACGAACTGATCCCGGTTCTCCACGATGGCGTCGATGTTGTCGGCGCGGAGTACGCGGGTCTCGGGGATGTGCCGGCTCAGCACCTCCCGCTCGCGGGCCTCGATGCCGAGCTCGCGGTCCCATGAGGAGAGCGAAAGGAACTCGAGCAGCCGCTTGTCGCTGCGGGTGGCATAGGTGAAGGGACTGGGCGCGACGTAGACGCCGCCGCCAAGGAACGCGTCCCGAAGCGTCCGCGCCACCTCCTTCTCGAGGAAGAAGTCGGTGGAGCGGTTGACGACGAACGACACCGGCTCCCCGTCGTACCGGAGCGACGCCCCGTCCCAGCGGAGATCCGCGGTCGACGCCACCTCGGCGCGCCAGCCCTCCCCGCGGAAGAGCTCGCGCAACATATCCATCTCGCCCTGGAACTTGCCCCGCTCCAGCGCTTCGGGTTCGTCGAGGATGAGAAAGACTCCCTCCGGCATGGTGCCGAAGAAGCCCTCCGCCTCCCGGCGCACCATCCGGATGACGTGCCGCCCCAGCTCGGCGGCTGACGGCGGGGCTTCGAGCACCGCCTGGCGTTCCGGTTCCAGGAGCGCGTGGTAGAACTCGTTGATGAAGCCGGCGAAAAGGAGGCCCGAGCCGTTGTCGTTGAACTCGATGACCTGCCACGGGCCGTCGGGAGGCAGGTGGAAGTCCCAGGCGCTGAAGAAGCACACCTCCGGCCGTTGCGACGGCAGGCCGTGTCCCGACGAGCCGACGACGTTCTCCTGCCACGCCGGCCGGGTGGTGACGTCCTCGAAGACGCGGATGAAGTCGTCGATCTCGGCCAGCACCGCGGCCGGGATCTCCTGGTGCGCGAAGGTGACCGAGAACTCGTCCGGCACGCCGGGAATGCCGGCGTCCCGAAGCCGGTTCCAGAACTGTTCGCGGCGGTCCTCCATCAGGGCAGGCGTCCGCGGGAACGCGGGGCCGCGTGGGGCGGCGTCCAGGTCAAACCCGTGGTCATGTCACCCGGGCTCATGGATGGTCCCGAGGAGGCGCTGAAGGAACCGTCCCACTTCCGCGGGATCGCTCAGCCGGTAACCCGCCGCGGTCGGTCTGGGCTCTTCCGCCACGAGGACCCCCAGGCCCCTGCCGGCCACGGCCGCGAAGCCGTCCTCGTCGGTGGTGTCGTCGCCGAGATAGAGAGGCACGTGGCCCGCGCCCAGGGTTTCGAGGAGCCACTCCACCGCCTTGCCCTTGTTCCAGTCGAGCCGGGGCCTGATCTCGAACACCTTCTTTCCGTGGGCCTTGCGGAGCCCGGGATAGTCCGGCATCAAGGCGTCGACAACGCCTTCGACCTCCGCCACCCTCGCTTCCTCAACAAGGCGGTAGTGCACGGCCAGGGAGTAGCCCTTGGTCTCCAGCAACAGGCCGGGAACTTCCGCGAGGCCCTCGCGGAGGCGTTGATGCAACTCCTCCATCACCGGGAGAAACTCTTGTCCGACCAGGTGATGGATACCGGAACCCGGGGGGCCGACGATCTCGAAACCGTGCGTTCCGGCGTAGAAGAGGTTGTCGAGCCCGACCCGTTCCCGCACGTCCTCGCGCCCGCGCCCGCTGACCACCGCGGTCGGGCAACGCTCGCCCAGCCGCCGGACCGTATCGCGCATCTCCTCGGACAGCACCGCCTGCGCGGGGGTGTCCACGATGGGGGTCAGCGTGCCGTCGTAGTCGAGGAAAACCGCGGGCTGCCGGCCTTCCAGCACCTTCTCGATGTCATGGAAATCGGTCAGGGCGGACGGGATCGTCCATTCACCGCTCATCACTACGTCACCGGACCTGCCTCAGCCACCCCACCGTCCGCTCTTCCCGGCTGACAGCCTTCATCCGCGGGTCCGCCCCCAGCACTCCACCTCGGTCCACTCCTCCTCGGGAATGGCGTAGGAATGGGTCCCGGCGATCAGGCCCGCCCGGTTCAGGTTGCTGGGACAGATCATGCGCTCGTCGATGTCCTTCTCCGCCAGCTTCGCGTCCATGAGGTCGTGGCTGCGGTCGGAATGGCCCAGTCCCATGGCGTGGCCGATCTCGTGGGCGGTCATGTTCTGGGTCTCGACCGCGCCCATCCCTCTGAGGCCAAGGTAGACGTAGGCCTTGCGGATGCCTTCCCGTCCGTTGCGGCACTTCACCTTGGTGGCGCCCACGATGCCCGGGAACACGTCGTCGTAAAGCTCAATGGTGATGTCGGCGCCTTCGCTTGCCGTCTCCCACATGGCGTAGAACGGCTGCACCCGGTTCCATTGCAGCACGCCGCGACGCACGGCCAGCGCCACCTCGAGGGACACGCCGGCCCAGTCGTTGACCTTGAACGTCACCACGTCGCGGTCCACGGGGTTCCACCGGGCCACCGCCCCGTCTTCGCATGTCATCCGCCCGATTTGGACCATGCGCCCCGCGTCATGCTTCCCGGCCCCTTCCGAATGCTCGCAGGAAACATGCGAACCCGCATCGTCCGTGCAAGCCTCGACGTTCGAGTTGAACAAGGTCAACGAAAGCGCCAGGGCGAGAAAGGAGGGGATTGCCTGATTGGCCGTGATCATGCCGACGTCGGTGATGCGGGCCGATGCCTGAAGAACCCAAGCCCGAGGAACAACGCGCTTATACAATGTCCGGCCCGTTGTCCGCAACCCGCGGGCGGCGAAACAAAACGGGAGGACGCCGAAGCGTCCTCCCGGTCGCATGGGGAAGGAAGTGGCGGCTCAGCCGATGAGGCCGCCGTCGGCGCGGGTCACCGCGATCACGGCCGAGCGCGGCACGGTGTCGCCGCCGTCGGGGAAGTGGCTGTCGCCCTTCTCGCCGGGATGCTGGATGCCCACGAACAGGGTCCTGCCGTCCGCGCTCCAGGCGATGCCGGTGACCTCGCACTGCCTGGGACCCACCAGGAAGCGGCGGATCTCCCCGGTCACCGGGTCTCCCACCAGCATCTGGTTGTTGCCCTGGCCGGCGAACCCCTTGGCGTTGGAGTAGTTGCCGTCGGTCTGGATCCACAGCATGCCGTTGCGGTCGAAGGCGATGCCGTCGGGGGAGTTGAACATGTTGTCCGGGTTGATGTTCTTCGATCCCGCGTTGGCGTCGCCGTGCACCGCGGGGTTTCCCGCCACCACGTACAGGTCCCAGGCGAAGCCCGCGGCCACGTGGTTGCCGCCGTCCGGCCTCCAGCGCACGATCTGGCCGTAAGCGTTGCCGGCGCGGGGATTGGGCCCGCCCACGGGAGTGGCGTCGCCACCCGCGTTGGGCTTCTTGCCGCGGTTCTTGTTGTTGGTGAGGGCGCAGTAGACCTCGGCCTTCCTCGGATTCGCCGCCACCCATTCGGGACGGTCCATGGTGGTGGCCTTCACCGCCGAGGCGGCGATGCGCGTGTGGATGCAGACCTCCGCCATGGAGGCCATGCCGGTGGACTTGGGAGTCAGCTCCAGCCACTCGCCCCGCCCGCCGTCGGCGAACCTGGCCACGTAGAGCTTGCCCGTTTCCAGCAGATCGGCATTCTTCCCGCCCTCCACGTAGCGGCCGTCGCTCACGAACTTGTAAAGGAACTCGCCACGCTCGTCGTCGCCCATGTAGACCACCACCTGCCCGTTGGCGGCCAGGACGACCTCGGCGTTCTCGTGCTTGAAGCGGCCGAGGGCGGTACGCTTCTTCGGCGTCGACCTGGGATCCAGCGGATCGATTTCGACGATGTACCCCGCGCGGTTCGGCTCGTGGGGGTGCCTGGCGATGTCGAAGCGTTCGTCGGTGATGGCCCAGGCGTAGCCACGGTCCTTGGTCTTGACGCCGTACCTCTTGAGCTCGGCGCCCACCTTCAAGTCCGGGTCGCTCGAAGAGAAGTAGCTGTGAAAGTTCTCCTCGCAGGCGAGATAGGTGCCCCAGGGCGTGCGGCCGTTGCCGCAATCGTTCCATGTGCCGAGGCTGCGGGTCCCCGCGGGATCGGCGGCTGTCTTGAGCAGATCATGGCCCCGGGCCGGCCCGGTGATGTCCATCGGGCTGTCCGGCGTGATCCTGCGGTTGTACGGCGAGTCCTTGACGACGGACCACTCGCCGTCCGTGCGGGCGATCTCCAGCACGGACACGCCGTGGCCGGCCTTGCCCTTGCGCACGTCGTCGGCGTTCCTCGGCTTGCCGGAACCGGCACCGCCGAAGATGATTCCGAGATTGACGTACTCGTTGTTGACCGCCAGCACGTTCCGGCCCCTGTGGCTGAAGAGCGCCATGCCGTCGTTGTTGTCGCCGAACGCCAGCTCCTGGCTGGCTCCGGTGCCGCGGGTCTTCTGGTCGAAATCCACGGAACGCGACCACAGGGGATCGCCCCACTTCGTCACCACGTGCCACGCGTATCCCTTGGGAACGGTGACCGTGTCGAGGCCGTTGGCGGCCACCGCCTGGAAACCGAAGCGGTTGGAGCCGGCAAGAGCCGCGAGCGGCTTCAGCACCCCGGTGCTCATGACGAACGCCGAGGCCGCGAAGGCGGCGCTGCCGCCCAGGAACCGGCGCCGGGAGAGGGCCTTCCCGGCCAGTCTGCCGAAATCGGTTTCCACGAGTTCGGGATGGTCCTCTTCGTCGAACTGTTGGGAACCCGTCCCCTGCCTCAAGGCCATGCGCGTATCGGACATTTCTTCCTCCGTAATGGTGGTAAACCGAGCCAGACCCGTTGACCGGCGTCAGACCCGGGGATGCCGGAACCAGTGATGTCGCCAGATCTAACAGGGGCTTGTTACGCCCGGGTGACCACCGTTACGTCCGGGTGACCGCCAGGCGAAGAAACCAAAAAATCGGCCTGACCGCTTCTCTTTTGGTCCCTTCCGGCGACTCGCCGCGCACGCGTGCACGTCGGCCCTTGCCAAAGCGCGTTTGCCTCCCCGCGCGGGCCGTGCGATATCTCTCCGCGTGTGACGCTTCCCGGCGGGCGGTTCCGGTGACCCGCATGGCACAGGCCGACGGACACGAATGAGGCGAGCATGGCGTTCCAGCGACTGCGCAGACTCATGAGCGAAAGCGAAGACGAAGAGGCCGAGGCACAGAGCGACGTGGACATCACCTTCGGCATCGAGGAGGAGTTCTGGCTCGTCGATCCCGACAGCCGCGACATCATCGCCGACCCGGACACGGGGATCTTTGATTGGTGTGAACGGAACCGCGGGCCCCACGGCTTCGTGCACGAGTTGCTGCGCTCCCAGATCGAGTCCAACACCCGCGTGTGCGAGTCGGTGGCCGACCTGCGCGGCGCCCTCAAGGAAACCCGCCGGATCGTGGCGGAGGCGGCGAGCCGCCACGGCGCCGCGATCATGGCGGCCTCGACCCATCCCTTCGCGGCGTGGGAGTCCCAGATGACCACGCCCAAGGAACGGTACGAACGGCTGACCACCACGCTTCAGGAAAGCGCGCGGCGCCTGCTGGTGAGCGGCATGCACATCCACGCCGGCTTCGGCGATGCCGATTCGCGGATCCGGGTGATGACGGCAATGCGGCGTTACCTGCCGCTGCTGCATGCCATCTCCACGTCGTCGCCGTTCAACGCCGGCCGCGAGACCGGGTACAAGTCCTACCGGTTGACCATCATGGGAGCGCTTCCGCGCACCGGCCTGCCCGGCCCCTTGTGGTCCCGGGCCGAGTTCGATCAACTGGTGGCCGAGTACCAGAGGATGAAGCTCATCGGCGACGGCAGCGAGCTGTGGTGGGACATCCGCCCGTCGGTGCGCTTCCCCACCATCGAGCTGCGCATCTGCGACCTGTGCCCGCGCGTCGACGACGCCATGTGCATCGCCGCCTTCTACGCCTGCCTCATCCGGCGGCTGTCACGCCTCGACCGCGAGGGAGAACTGCCGGCCGAGCCGCCGACGGAGATCATCGCCGAGAACCGCTGGCTGGCTCAGCGCTACGGCACGCTCGGGTTCCACGGCGACACCCGGGAGGGCGGCCGCAAGGACGTCGAGGACTACGCCAAGGAGCTGGTGGAGGAACTCGCCGCCGATGCCGCCGCCCTGGGTTGCGAGCGGGAGCTGCAACACACCCTCGCCATCATCCGCGAGGGCACCGGCGCCGACCGGCAGGTCGACCTGTTCCGGCTGCGCCGGGTGGAGGGGGATACGGACGCCCAGGCGCTGAGGGCGGTGGTGGACCTGGTGATCGAGGAGACGACGGAGGGGATTGGGGAGGGGGCGTGACGTAAGGTACGGCCTCGTCACACGTGCATGATGCCGCCACCGTGACGTCCTCGAGCCCGACCCAAAAGAATCGGCGTCGCCTCGACTCCGTTTGCCCTCAGGTGCTCCGCAAGAACGTTCTTGACGAATCCCATTTCGGTTGGTCCTTCCACCGACACGGCAAGCCGCATCACGGGTAGCCTCCGAGAAGATTCTTCTGCCAGAGTTCACCTGATGCGAAGTTCTCGTCTAGCCACACCCGATAGTCCTCCGGGGCCAGTTTGCGGAATTCGGTCCGACCCTCCTTAAGGTCCAGGACAAGGAACTCGTCCAGGTCAAAAGCGTCGACAAGCAACGGAGACTGGGTCGCAACGAGGACCTGCCTCTCTTCGGCGAGCGACTCTATCATCCCCCCCAACAGGGCTACCGCGGCCGGATGTAAGCCCAGCTCCGGCTCGTCCAGCAGGAGTACGTCGGGCAGCATCTCGGGCGGGAGACTCAGGAGCGTCACCAGAGCGAAAAACCGCAACGACCCGTCGGACGTCAGATGGGCGCCAAAGGTCTTTTCCATCCCCTTGGCTTTCCATCTCAGCAACGCCTTCCCGTAACTCTCCTCGATCTCGAAATGATCGAAGCCCGGCAAGACCCGGCCGATAGTATGGCAGATGAGCTCATACCGCTTGAGATCCTCGCGTTCCAACCTGTAGAGCACCGCCGCCAAGTTCCCTCCGTGGGTGAGGAGCTGGTTGTTGTCCTCGACATCCCACCTCTTCTTGACAAGCGACGTATCGGATGTGTCGTGGAACTGGTACACGGCGCAGTTTCGAAGCATTTTCACAATGGCTCTGGCGATCGCGGCATTTGCGGAATTGTATCTCTGCGCGAACTGGACCAACCCGGTTTCTTGTTGACCGCTGGGGACGCGATGCGGCCGTGTCTGCACACCATTCCCCTGCCCTTCGAATCGGAAACGTTCTCCCACGAAGATGAGCCTGTCCAGATGGGCATGCTGCAGTTGGAAGTCGTAGACGTTGCGTCCGCTGTCATTGCGCAAGGTGATCTCCGCCTCGATGCGCGAAGTACGTCGGCTACCGCCAAACAACTGATCATCGGCCCCACCCTGCCTCTCCACGAACTCCGCCAGCTTCCGGGACCTGAACATCCATCTCAACATCTCGAAGAAGCGGATGAAGTTGGATTTCCCGGAGCCGTTGGCACCGATCAGAACCGCTACCCTCGGGATCTCTGAGAGTTCCACTTCCGCCAGCGACCGGAAGCCGCGGATACGGACATTTTCTATGACGGGGGTGCTCATCGGCTTCCTACCCGATCCGAGTCCGCCGGACTCGCGAAGACATCGGATTCATCTCGGGCCGTCACGTTCGGTCTACGTCGCGAGCGTGCAGGATATGGAACGGTCTCACGCGCGGGGTCCCCGCCTCCTTGCGTCCGCGAACGCCCTGAAGCCAAGCTTCACGGGAGGGCCGAGAGGCGATGCGCTCCAACTCGGTACGGAGATACTCCTGTATGGACTGCCCCCTCGACGCGGCCTGCGCCGAGAGTTCATCACGGACATGCTCCGGAACGCCTCGAATGGTGATTTGTACCGGCATGATTGCATTGTGACAGCACGGACATTGCTCCGCAAACAACATGGCCCGCGATGCTCGGCCATACGGCAGAGGGCGGCCCGCAAACGGTGCGGAGAAATTGCCGCCGGCCCGGATTGTTGCTAGTCTACAGGAAATTTCGCACCCATCTGAAGACGCCCGCGAGGACGGGCGCTGCCAGTGCAGGAGGTTTTGCCATGTCCGTGATCGATGCCGATACCCATGTCGACGAGTCCGATGCCACTTGGGCCGCGTTGGAGGGGACGCCCTATGCGAAGTACATGCCTGTGACGGTCCACATGTCCGACGAGGAGGCGAACCGGGCCGGCTTCAACACCACCACCCGGCGCAGTTGGGTGGTGGAGGGTAGGCTCCAGAACCGTGCGGTGCGGGACGAGATCAATCATCCGCCGCGGGTGCGGCGGGAGCTGGATGACGTGGAGGGCCGGCTGGCTCACATGGACGAGATGGGCGTGGACATCCAGGTCATCTTCCCGACCTTCTTCATCCGCCACAACACCCAGAACGCCGAGGCCGAGTGGGCGCTGGCTACCACCTACAACCGCTGGTTGGCGGAGAAATGCGAGCCCACCAACGGGCGGCTGCAGTGGGCCGCGGTGCTGCCGTGGCTGAATCCGGAAATGGGCGTCGAGGAGCTGCGCTGGGCCAAGGAGCACGGCGCCTGCGGCATCTTCAAGCGCGGCTTCGACATCGGCCGCAAGGTCACCGACCCGCATTTCTTTCCGGTGTACGAAGAGGCCAACCGCCTGGACATGCCGCTGTGCATCCACACGGGCCATCCGCTGCCGTCGCGCGAGTGGGACCGGGGCTTCCCCATCATGTACGCCTTCGCCGAGTTGGTAACCTCCAAGGTGCCCGAGATGTTCCCCAACCTGCGGTTCGGGTTCATCGAGTCGGGGGCGTCGTGGATTCCCTACGTGATGTCGCAACTGGGAGCTACCAAGCGCGCCGCGCTCCGCGGCACGGGGACCGCGCTGCCGCAATTGTGCGACCTCGACCCCGACATCTTCCGCAAGAACCGCTGCTACATCACCATCGACCCCATCGACGACGTCGAGTCGCTCCTGAAGTTCCACACCGAGGACCACTTGATCATCGGCACGGACTACAGCCACACCGACATCTCCGCCAACCTGAGCGGGCTCAACGAGGTGCACAACTGGGTGGACGAGGGCCGGATCGACAAGGATCAGGCCGAGAAGATCCTCAACACCAACTCGCGGGTGTTCTACGGGCTGTAGGAACGGGTGTCTCCGAGTACGTGTGTGACAGGGGCGGGTTTCAAACTTGGCCGTGTAGGCTCTGTCCTACTGCCCGTTACCCGTAACTAGCCAAAAACAAGGACGTAAAACTCCCATCTTGAAAGATCGGATGGATTC
The DNA here is from genome assembly GCA_965204505.1 of uncultured Binatia bacterium (SeqCode). Taxonomy (GTDB): domain Bacteria; phylum Desulfobacterota; class Binatia; order UBA9968; family JAJDTQ01; genus JAJDTQ01. The sequence goes on along the minus strand of CBDBFB010000002.1, from coordinate 1,418,110 downwards.
GCGCTGGAACAATCAACACATGGTCAACACGGCGCCGCCGGCGCGGCCGCGTAATCCTTCGTTCGGCCCGTGATGACCCAGACACGTGGAGCGTGAAGAAGGGTGGCTGTGCGCAGAAAATGATGGGTTGTACGCACCCACCGTACCTGCTGGCCGAACGATTCCACGGTGCCACCGAAGGATTCCCGGCCGCGGCTAGCAGCGGGGTAAGCATTCGGTGAAGCCGTGGAACCATAGTACCCATCGCGCTCTCTATCTGAACAGCGTAAACGTACTCCCTTCCCGCTGGCCCGGGCCTATTCCATCATGCGCTTGAGTCCGCTCACGGGCTGAACCTTCACGGCCCGCGAAGCACTTTCGGCCTACGTTTCTTCACTTATCTATCAAGTACAGGATGTCGCATCGAACCTCCAACCGCTTGCGCTCGGCCGCCTTTGGCACAAAGTCCTCCACGATCTCGTCCGGAACAGGAATAAAAGTACGATTCTTCGTCAGAATCGTTGCTGTGATCCTCGGACCGCCGCCGGACCCAGAACCAACAAGGCCAGGACAGAGAATGTCATAATAGAGACCGAAACTTCTCGAATGATGGTGAAATACGAAGAGAACTTTCCGACCGCCCCAGACGATTTCCGTTGAATGAGGTTGGAGAAAAAAATGACCTTTGTCGCGTTGAACCTTATCACTTATAGCCAGGAAGCAACGATATCCGTTGACAGGTGACTCACTCGTTAGTATCAGAGCACTCGTTTCCTCCTCCCGGCGATCAATGCTAGGAACGGCACTAAAGGGATCCGGAAGAGCTTCTTGGGAAACCTCACTGCCCGGCTCGCGGATCACTGACGAAAGCGGCGCGGTTCCCGCAGGGCTAACATCGACAAAGGACCGGTCCGCGTTAGCTAACCGTTTCCTCGCCTCAGCAATGGTCAGTCGCCCTTCATGCAATTCGTCGAAAATGTCCTCGATATCTGCCTTATCACCAAGCTCATACTCGAACCAATCTCGATTAGACCGCAGGTGTCGCAAAAAGGCTTCGGACCCCTCCCGGGTACTGCTCGGTACAAGGTTTGCAATTCTTGAGAAAACGGTTGACCGAACGAAGTCCTTTACGAAGGGACCGAACGCGTTGAAGTCATCGCGGTAGAGGGCGACCAAGGGAGCCACACTACTTGAACTCGGATCCAGATAGATGACCACGGGTTGATTTGTATCCGTAACGAGTACCGGCAACCCGCCCGAGATTTGTCCAAAGCGGATATCCGTTTCGAGGAAGTAGTCGTCTTCGAGGACCCTCGCCATGCGGATAGCCAGAGCCGAGTGGCCGAAACTCAGTTTGTTTATTTCCAGTTCGTGCATCACGCGGGGCTTAGTGTCGACTTCCCGGATGCCCCGACCGGTCAGGTAGCCAAGCTCGCAGTCACGACGAGGTGTCCGTCGGGCAAGTACGATAAGCGGCTCATCCTCGCTCGCGTATGTTTGAATCACTGATTCATCCCTGCCGCTGTAGTACCGCAAGCCATGACGTTCAACGACGGACTCTAATGCCTCAGGTTGGTTCGTTGGCCGAGGTGTGACCTCCAGCGGGCCGCAGAGAGCGAATTGTCCCGTGGCGACGATCCAACGGAGAAACCCGTCGTTGGAGAAGGACTCCGAATGTTCCGCAGCTATCGGCGACACTAGTTGGTCCACGGCCGAAACAACCTGCTGCAGCAATTGAGTCGAAGAGGTGTCCAAGGCTTCACGGCCGGCTGTAGGCTTCAGAAAAGGCAGGTCAATCACTCCGCCCCATCGGTATATCGACTGCATCGCAACAGTGGCAAGACCGAATCGAGAGCGCAGGGTACGGATCACGTTGCGCTCTTGTTGCAAGACAATTGAACCTGGCCGTCCTAGTCCTGCCTGCGACACAACATTCTCAAGCACGACACGGAGCTCGCCAGAAGCCATGCCCAACACCTCAACGTCACCAGAAACGATTCCGGCCAAAGACACGTTAGGAACATGTTTGGACCAAGAGTGCCTCTCAGACGGAAGGACGGCCCTGGGGCCCGCCCCGCTTAACATCTTCTCGTTGAACCACACCGGCACGTCCAGGAACTCAACAAACCCTCGCAGAAATTCCCGAGCCTCTTCTACGGGCATGCCGCTGTCGGACGCAAGCCGAGCTCGAACCGTAGTGCCTGGCTCACCTCGTGGCTCTAGGGGCACAAGAGAAATACTCTCGGTTTCCGTTGACAATTCGTCTTTGCGCACGGACGACAACGTGCGTTCGCCAGCGATCACTGATTCAGTCTCAACGGACAGTTCCTCGGCCACGCCGAAATTCGCCATTGCGCCGATGCCGAATGTGCCTACGACGCCCGCGGCTCGCGCAGCGTCGGTATTCTTCCCACTCTTTCCCGCGTACCAATAGTGTCGTTCTATTTCTTGAGCAGTCATTCCAACGCCGTTATCCGATACGACAACATGCTGTTCATCGACAGTCACGCGGATAACCGGTTCAAAGTCTTGGTTGGGTATTGCTTGCCTCATTCGAATCGCATCGAACGCATTCTGTGTATTTTCGCGAAGTAGGGCCAGAGGCGATTGGTAGATCTCGTCGGCGAGCAGCTCAAGCATCCGAGACAACTCAAGCTTGAAAGCAATTCTTTTCCCCGTTGAACTCATTCGGCCATCCTTTTCGCGGCGATCGTCGCTTTCAAGTCTTCGAACAGGCTGGGCGTCATCCATGATTGATTGGCATGAAGGCGCGCGTCTGCGTCGTCGAATCTGCCTGCATCAAGCAGCAGAGAAATGGCCCTAACGGCTTCGGTCAAGCTCTGCGGCGGGTCGAGCAACTCGATCAGCTGCTCTAGTCGGCCAAGGCCAGACATAGCTTCGATTTCAATCTGTCGCTTCTCTTCCGAACGACCGGACGGCACGTCAGCTATGAGCGTCATAGCTTCTTCATATCGTCCCTCCGCTACCGCCCTCGTGGCATCATCGAGTGTTTGTGTTGTTGTAGCTCCTCCTCCTCGCGTAGGCGCAACCGGAAGGTCTAACTCGATGTACGTCTTTCCACCGAAATCATCCCGATGCGAGCCGGTGAATACCCCTGCGGGTGACATGCCCCTCACGTGAACCGTAATCGCCTTCTTGTCCGGATCGATGACGACAACGTTGAATTGACGCCGTTCGCCCATCGGTAACTCGTCGTCGCCTACAGCGAGCGAGCCCGCCCCCACTACAACCATTGACGTGAGATTCGGAAGACGTAGCTCGAACGGAGCTGCTCCAGGATAATGCTGATGCCCGTGCAGACCAACGCTGAAACCGAAATCGATTAGCCTGTGAACTGTACGTTGGTCCATATAGTCATGCGCACGCGGGCCGCCTGCGATGCTGTGGTGCCACACCGCAAGGGCTATACCCATCTTCGACTGTGCCAAAAGCTTCTGTGACACGGAGAGCGCTTTGGGCTCAATGTCTCCCACGTGGCAAAGGCAATCATTACCATACCACGACGCAAACCCGGCGACCAAGATATTCAAATCGGGATACTCGACAAAGGAAAGACTGCCGTCACCGTGTGACAGTGGGTTTGGCTGTATCCCTTTGTAAAATTCCTCCCGAAACCGTCGGAAGTGGTCGAAGCGGGACTCATATAAAGGCTCAGTAGTGTCCGACACGTCGGCTCAGGTCAGGGTATAACGTGCTGAAATGGTTGGAGATTTATGAGTTTTGAGGGTGTAAACGATTTGGACAGCGACTTTGGAGTTTGGCACACTTTCCGGTTTGATCCGGGAGGTGGCTATGCACGTAGGAAAGCTTGTCTTCGCCCAGGTGATGGAGTTTGCTCCATGGCATACGTTTCGTCGCTTGGTGAGGAGGTACCGAGGGGATTTCAACGTGCGTACCTTTCGGTGTCTGGATCAATTTCTGTGCATGGCGTTTGCGCAACTGACGTACCGGGAAAGCCTGCGGGATATCGAAGCGTGCCTTGGGGCACAGCCGGGCAAGCTCTATCATCTGGGCATCCGGGGCAATGTGACGCGCAGCAACTTGGCCGATGCCAACGAAACGCGGGACTGGCGCATTCACTGCGAGTTCGCCCAGGCCCTGATCCGCATGGCGCGAAAACTGTATGCGCACGAGTCGTTGGCCGTGGACCTGGCGAACACGGTCTACGCGCTGGACTCCACCACCATCGACCTGTGCTTGTCGCTTTTTCCATGGGCGCCTTTCCGCCAGACCAAAGCGGCCGTGAAGCTGCATACGCTGCTGGACCTGCGCGGCGCCATCCCGGCCTTTATCTTCATCTCGGACGGAAAGCTGCACGATGTCCACGTGCTCGATGTCCTGTTGCCCGAACCGGGCGCCTTCTACGTGATGGACCGGGGCTACCTCGATTTCCAACGGCTGCATGTGCTGCACCGCGAGGGCGCGTTCTTCGTCACTCGTGCCAAGTCCAACCTCCGCTGCAAAAGGATCTACTCTTCCCCCGTCGACCGCACCACCGGACTGATCTGCGACCAGCAAGTCCGGTTGACCGTGTTCGACTCCCGACGCGCCTATCCCGAGCGGCTCCGTCGCATCCGTTTCAAAGACCCCGATTCTGGCAAAACACTGGTTTTCTTGACCAACCACTTCGCCATCCCCGCCCTGAGCGTGTGTGCTCTGTACAAGAGCCGCTGGCAAGTGGAGTTGTTCTTCAAGTGGATCAAACAACATCTCCGCATCAAACGCTTCTTCGGCACCTCCGAGAACGCTGTCAAAAGCCAGATCTGGATCGCCGTCGCCGTTTACGTGCTCGTTGCCATCATCAAGAAACGTCTCCATCTCGATCTCTCTTTGCACGCCATGCTACAGATCCTCAGCGTCACCCCTTTCGAAAAAGTGCCGTTGATTCACTTACTTACCGATACGCCCGCGCCGCCAGAAAGCCCCGAAAACCGTAACCAACTGGTTTTGCTATGAAATGTGTCGGACACTACTGATAAAGGCTGGTTGGTGACTTCGTAGGCTTGTCGATCCGTCCAGTTCCAGCGCAACCCTGAAGTTGCCTCCAATGCCTTGGTGGCAATGTCGTCTGGACATACCTCGATTGGACTCATGCCGTCGAAAGAACGGCTCCAGTGGACATCGTGGTTGCCGGGGACTATAACAATCCTGGATCGATCGGACTCGACAAACTCGTCTCCGAGTCGTCTCAAAAAATCGCTGGCTTCCCGATACTGGGCTTCGATTTCAACGTCAGGATCGGTTGCCCCCAACCTCACACCCTGTATCAGATCACCACTTACGACGATCAATTCCGGCCTCGGGATGTCTTCCAATTTCCATCGCGTGGCATCGCTGACGATCGCCGCGAGAAGTTCATCGTTCCCCAGTCGAGGTTTCGACGTTCGATGCAAGTCGGAGATGTGAAGCAAGGTGGGCACAAACTCACTCTTCGCAACGGCAACTACCGCCAACGCGTCTGCCTGGTGAATTGAAGTGACGTCAAGGCCGCTTCGCCAAGAACGTTAAGAGAACAGTTAATTCCGTTACTCCGTATCGGGCAAATGCCGACTTCGCAACACAGGACGATCCAAATCGAAGCGCTCTCGGCAGTTGTCTGGCAAGTCCAACCCATCGCACCATCATCTGATCCCGAACACCATTCCAAGCACCTCGCTCATTTAGGACCACTCGACTCTTCGGGCTTCCTTGCCGCCGACAATTGCAGCCCTAAAGCCATCGTTACCTTCACGATGGTGGCGAACTCGGGATTTCCGTCTGAACTTAATGCTCGATAGAGCGCTTCCCGCGCCAAACCCGTCTCCTGCGCAACACGGCTCACTCCCCTTTGCCTCGCCATTCCCCCCAACAAGCCGACGAAAGCCTTGGAATCCCCGACAGCCAGAGCCTTTTCCATCTTCGATTTCAACTCGCTCCAAGCCATCGCGCCATCAGTCGGTTCGTCGGTGTCGGAGAAATTCAACTGGTCCTGCTCTGGCCGCAACATGAACAGTTCGTCCTGAATGGCCCGTCTTTCCATATCTCGACGCAGTTTCAACGAGCACCGCGAAAGAAAGGTGTCCCAATCCTCCTTGCTCTTGAATTCAACTTCGGACTTTTCGGCAACGCTGACCAGCACCGCCTTTTTTGACGCCCGCACCAAGCGCAGAATGTTCAGAATCGTTCCCGAGCTTTTGCCATCCCAAATCATCAGCCCAAATTCGGATTGGTGGGCCATTTCACGGTCCTTGGCGGCATAGAACTGAAAGGTCTTTTCGCTCTCCGCCACGCTCACGTTACGGGTTTCCCATTGACCAATGTTATTGCGACTGGTGTCACCCGAGCAGTACACCGTCACCTTGTCGTACTTCGCCTCTGCAAGGTGCTTCTGCACGGCCTTATCGGCCCCGTTTGCATCCCCGACCAGGATCGCGAAACCCCTGTCCACGACGTTGTCGATTCGGGTCTTCGCTTCCATCGGCAGACGCGTTATCCGCCGGGAGCCACCAACGAACACCGCAGTCACTGTATGCTCCGTGTTCTCGTTATCGTCAGTACGCGCACGGCCTCGGCCCTTCCCTGGGTCATGAGCAACGCGGTAATCGCCTTCATCGTAGCGCCAGAACGGTACAAGTCATCAAACAACAGGACACTCTTCCTCTGCGTGTGCGCTCTTTCCACACTGTAGAGTCCTTCCAGCAGCTCCGTCCGCTTCTCGGGATCCATGACGCCCTTCAACGGCGTCGCCGGTCTTGTGGCAAATACGCAATCGGCAACTGGCAACTCCAGTGCCTCTCCGATACCGCTGGCCAGAATCGGTACCGGCTGCACGCGCCGAGTCCCGGAAGGAGGAACTGGAACGATTACGTCAAACTTGTTCCGGGACCGCTGCAGGAAGGAGACTGCTGCTTCAACGATCCCGGATGCCGCCGAACGGTCCTCGCGATACTTCATCCGGTACAGCAGTTCGCCAAGCTCCGAACGCTTGGAATCAAACACGTCATGGCCGAACTCATTGATCCCCATGTAGGTGCTAAAGATTGTGTGGATGTCCAAGGCATAGCCGGATATCCAATTTCCGACGATCCGCGTTGGGTTCATTGCCACCGCCATCGTGCATGCGCTCCCGTAGTTGCTGCCATCAATGTAACCTGTAGGTTACAACACTACAAGGATTCTCTCCACCTCGCAGCATTTCGGCCGGATTGAGGTTGGGGAAGCGCGGTGTTGTCTTTGTGTGTTGATTTTTCGTGGTATAGAACAGGAGGGTTTTTCGAGAGATGCGTTTTGTCGCGTGTTTTCGGTTAGTTACAGACCTCAAATGAGGACGCAAGCTTGACGGCAAGTTTCAAACCTGCCCTTCGTCGTTATTTGCGCATTGCCCGCCAGACCTTCTCCGGCGTCAGCGGCAGGTCCTTGACGCGGGCGCCGGTGCAGCGGAAGACCGCGTTGGCCACGGCGGGCGCCACCGGGATGATGCCGCCCTCGCCCATGCCCTTGGCGCCGTAGGGGCCGGGGCCGTCACCGTTCTCCACCAGTATCGATTCGAAGGTCGCGGGCAGGTTCCCGAAGCCGGGCACGCGGTAGTCCACGAGGTTGGGGTTGAGGATCTGGCCGTCGCCGTACTCGATGGACTCCATCAGCGCGTGGCCGATGCCCATCATGGCAGCGCCCTCGTCCTGGCCCTCGCACTGGAGCGGGTTCAGGGCCTTGCCCACGTCGGCGACCATGATGTAGCGGAGGAGCCGAACCTCGCCCGTGTCCCGGTCCACGTCGAGCTCCACCGCGCCGATGCCGATCTCCCAGAAGAGCGGGTTGGCGGGGGTCGTGGCCATGCCGCTGTGGGCGTAGCCGCGGCCGACGATCTCGCCCCCCTGCATGGCGAAGTGGCGGCGGATCAGTTCGCCGTAGGAGACGCTCTGGCCGCCGGCCCGGGCCTCGCCGTCCGCCAGCTCGACGGCCTCCCGAGGGGCCTCGAAGTGCTCCATGGCCAGTTCCAGGATCTGCTCGCGGGCGTCGGCCGCGGCCAACTGGGTGGCCTTGCCCATGACCGTGGTGGAGCGGCTCGACCCGGTAGAGCGGTCATAAGGGGTGTAGGCCGTGTCCGGCGGGCGCACCCGCACCTTGTCCAGCGGGACACGCAACTCCTCGGCCACGATCTGGCTCATGACCGTGCGCGAGCCCTGGCCGATCTCCGAGGTGCCGATGAGCAGCACCACGCTGCCGTCGGAAAGCGCGTGCACGGTGGAAGTGGACGCCAGCGGCGCCCCCGGGTCGGTGACGCCGAAGGCCAGTCCCCGGCCTGCCCCGGTAGAGGCCACCGGTCCGTCCCACCCGATGCGCTCGGTCACGCGGCCGAGCCCTTCCCGGAGGTCCGCGTCTAGAGGCTTGCCGCCGGGCTTCAACTCCTCGCCTCGATGCAGCAGGTTCTTCAGGCGGAAGTCCAGCGGGTCCAAGCCGAGCCGGTCGGCGAGAATGTCCATCTGCGACTCGTTGGCCCAGGCGGTCTGCGGGCCGCCGATGGAACGGAAGGACGCCGCCGACACGGTGTTGGTGTACACGCAGTGAGACTCCACCCGGATGTGAGGGATGCGGTACGGCCCCAGGATGCGCGTGAGCGTGCGGCTGGTCACCACCGGGCCCAGCTCCGCGAAGGCCCCGGTGTTGAGGAAGATCTCCGCCTGCTTCGCCACCAAGGTGCCGTCGCGCCTGGCGCCGGTGCGCACCCGGCACAGTGCCGAGTGGCGCCGCACCGTCATCATCGCCTCGGAGACGTTCTGGGCCACCCGAACCGGCCGGCCGCACTTCTGCGCCAGCGCCACCGTCAGGGGCTCGATCTTGGCCCCGGACTTGCTACCGTAGGCGCCGCCCACGTAGGGGATGATCACGCGGACAGCGGACAACGGCAGGTCGAAGATGTGGGCCAGCTCGAGCTGCACGCCGAAGGGGTGCGCGCAGGAGCTCCACACCGTGAGGTCGTCGGCATCCACCTTGGCGACGGCCACGTGGGGTTCCATGGCGTAGTGGTACACCATGGGGAAGGTGAAGGTGTCCTCGGCGACCGCGTCGGCCTCGGCAAAGCCGGCCGCCACGTCGCCCTTCTCCAGGCGGTCGCTGAAACAGATGTTGCCGGGCGCGAATTCGTGGATCCGGGGAGCGCCGTCGGCGACGGCTTCCTCGATACCCACCACCGCCGGAAGCGGCTCGTACTCCACCGCCACCGCCCGGAGCGCGTCTTCGGCCGCGCCCTCGTCGTCCGCCGCCACCGCCGCCACGGGCTGACCGGCGAAGAGCGCGCGATCCAGCGCCACGATGGGATGATCCCGGATCCGGCCGCTGAACCACGGGTTCCGGTGGCGGAAATCGTCGCGGGTGAGCACCGCGCGGACGCCGGGGACGCGCTCCGCCGCGCTGGTGTCGATGGAGAGGATGCGTGCGTGGGCGTGGGGGCTCCGCAGGATCTTGCCGCAGAGCATGCCCGGAACGGCGATGTCGGAGACGTATTCGGCCTGCCCCGTGACCTTAGCCACGCCGTCCACGCGGGCGGCAGCAATGCCGATGATGTTCATGGCCGTTGCAGGCAAACTCGTTGTCCGGAGGGTCGTTGTCCAGAGGGCGACCGGCCGGTCGCCCCTACCGGAAATTGTTCGGCCGACACTTTCTGCGGCGCGGAACGCTAGAACTCCATACAGTCCTCTGCGACCACGACCTCGCCCGCGTAACCCTTCCGCACCTCTTCGGCAAAGGGCTCGTAGTCCGTGGAGTCCACGCGGCGAGTGAGGTGAGACAGCACCACCTTTTTGACCCCGGCCTGCGTGGCCAGATTGGCGATGTTGTCGAGGCCCATGTGTCCCTGGGTGGCCTGGCGCATGATGCCGTCCTGCTCGGCCGTGCTCATGGCCTCCCAGCGACCGTCCTTGATCATGGCGTTCTTGCGCTCGTCGCACGAGGAGGTCTCGGTGACCATTACGTCGGCGTCCCTGGCCAGCGCGGTGACGGCGGCGCTGGCGCCGGTGTCGCCGGTGAACACGATGACCCGGTCGGGGGTCTCGAAGCGGTAGGAGTAGGACTTGTAGCGGCCTTCGGCGGCGCCCCGGTGGAAGCTGAAGTGGGTGTTCTCCACCGAAGTCACCCGGATGTTGTCGTCCTGGTAGACCTCGCCGATGCCCACGTCGTAGCCGAAGAACACCTTGTCGAGCGGGACGCTGCGGCCGCCGTCGGCGATGCGGATGTCGGCGCTGATGCTGCAGTACCGCACCGTGGCATCCACCAGTTCCTGCGTCCGGGGCGGGCCGTAGACATTGATGGGCGCGGTGCGCTGGCCGTCCCACGCCAGGGCCATGAGGGTGGCCAGGCCCGCGGTGTGGTCGTCGTGATGGTGGGTGAGGAAGATGATCCCGACCTTGCGGACGTCGGCGCCCGCCCGGGCCATGCGCCGCGCCACGCCGTCGCCGGCGTCCACCACGTAGTAGGTGCCGTTGACGGTGAGCAGATGGGACGTCTGCGCCCGGTGCGGGGTCAGCGAGGGACCGCCCGACGTGCCCAGGGTGATGAGTGACGATGGCGTTTTCATGAGGTGCTCCTTCCGTGAAACTCCAGCTAGCTGCCGGAGCGCTTCTCCCCGGCGACCAGACCATAGTGGAAGCCGCCGCTGATGTGAAGCGAGTCGCCGGCCTTCTCATATAGAAAATACCTTCTTCCGAAGCGTTCCCGCAGCTCATCGGCCACGGTGTCACGGTGACTCGGTCCCTTCGTTGAGAATTGAAAGATACTGGTCATAGACGAACAACCGGTGCCGCCGCTTCCCGGTGATCTCCCGCGCGATTCCCTGGCTCACGAGCAGCTCCATGGCCGAGGCGACAGTGTGAAAAGTAAGGTCGGTACCACGGCACACGCCGGGAAGCGACAGGATCGGCCGGGACTTGAGGGCCTCGTGGACGCGTAGCGCCGTACCCGCTCTCCGACCCGCAACCGTCTGGACCCGGTCCCGGTCGTCCTGAAACAACCGGGACAAGCGTCGAGCGGTGTCCACCGCGCCGTCGGCCGTCAGTTTCACCCCCTCAAGGAAGAAGTCAAGCCATGCTTCCCAGTCGCCGGTGCGGCGCACGCGACTTAGAAGATCGTAGTACGTACTCCGGTTTTGCTTCAGGAAAAGGCTGAGATACAGGAGCGGCTGGCGCAGCACACCAGCGTGGCAGAGCAGCAGGGTGATCAGCAACCGCCCCACGCGGCCGTTCCCGTCCAGAAAAGGATGAATGGTTTCGAACTGCACGTGTGCAAGCGCGGCGCGCAGCAGTACCGGCAACTCCTCGGAGTATAGAAACGCTTCAAGCGCCGCCATGCAGCCGGGCACGGCCGCATGTGGTGGCGGCACAAAGACAGCGTTTCCCGGCCGGGAGCCGCCGATCCAGTTCTGTGAACGGCGAAACTCACCGGGCGTCTTGGAGAGATTCCGTTCCCCCGACAACAGCACGGCGTGGATCTCGCGGATGAGGCGGTTCGACAGCGGGAATTGCTCGTCAAGCCGCTTCAAGCCATGATGGAGCGACGCAACGTAGTTCGAAACCTCGACCGCGTCTTCGACCGGCGCTCCGGGCGCTTCCTCCAGTTCGAAGAGAAGCAGATCCGAGAACGAGGACTGCGTGCCCTCAATTTGGGACGAGAGCACCGCTTCCTTGCGGACGTAGGCGTAGAGGAAAAGCGCGTGGTCCGGCAGCAGCGTCGCAACGCCATCGAGGCGGCCGAGGGCCAGGACGGCCGATTCCAGTGCCTGCTGCAAGGCACCGTCCAGGACCAGGGCGGGTTTGGGCGGCAGCGGCGACGGCACGAAAGCGCGAACCCTCTCCTCGCCGACACGAGTCACCTGATAACTACCGCATTCTCCGCGCTGCATGGCAGCCCCGTCCCTTATTGAAGGATATTACAATAGCAGGGTTGGTTATTGTAATTTATTATATGATTTTACAATAACGGCGGGTGTCGTTGCAAGTACGTACGGGGACCGGATGCCTGCACTCTATGGCAGTGGGCACTCCGGCGTCAGCCGCTTCAGCTCCGGGATGACCTCCTCGCCGAAACGCTGGATGGTCTCGAGGGTGAGGGAGGAATCCATGCCGGGCCAGTCGACCATGAACCACATGATCTCGGCGCCAAACTCCTGGTGGTAGGACAGCACCTGCTCGGCGACCTCGGCGGGGCTGCCGAGCACCAGGCGGTCCTGCTGCAACTGCTCGAAGGGCAGGTCGTAACGCTCGCCGGGCTGGCCCCAGCGCTGGTAGCGCTCGTAGCGGCGCTCGTAGCCCTCGCGGATGCGGTCTTCGGCTTCTTTACGCGAGTCGGCGACGCACAGATCGCGGAAGATGTAGAGCCCCTCGAAGGGCCTCCCTTGCTCTTCCAGGGCACGCTCGTACGCGGGCACGGCTTCGCGCAGGAACGTCTTGGTGTGGCGCCGGCTGGCGATCCAATGGTCGGCCACCCGCGGCACCCGCTCGACGGTGGGAACCGTGTCGGCCCCCAGCAGGATCGGCGGCCGGGGTTTCCGCAGGGGTTTGGGGTGGATGGTGACGCCGTCGATCCGGTAGAACCGGCCCTGGTGGCGCACCTCGTCCTCGGTCCACAGCCGCTTCACCACCTCGATGCCTTCCTCCAGCCGCGGCCGCTTCTCCCGCATGGGCACGCCCATGGAGGTGAACTCGACGTCGCGATACCCCTGGCCGATGCCGAAAAGGAACTTGCCGTCGCACAGGTTGTCGAGGGTCGCCGTGTACTCCGCCACCATCAGGGGCTGGTGCATCGGCAACAGGAAAATCGCCGTGCCCAGATACATGCCGGGGGTCAGGCCGGCGAAGTACGCCAGCAGCGGCAGCGACTGAAGCATCGCCGCGTCGGGTCCGGTGGAGTAGTGCTGCGCCACGAACAGCGCCTCGTAGTTGCTGGCATGGGCCACCCGAGCCCGCTCCGTGAAGTCACGGCAGACGCCTGCCCGATCCAGGTCCGAGGGGTAGCTCCCGAACGCGATGCCGAAACGCATTTATGGAACCTCCGTGTTTTGCTGTCCTGCCTCGGCGCGCTCTGCGATCTCCCGCGCCAACCCGTCGAAGATGCGGGCGTGGACCGGGTACAGGCCGTACCAGTAAAGCAGGCCGCCCAGCCCCTTGGGAAGAAAGGCGGCGGTCTGCTCCAGTTGGGTCTTGCCGTCTTCGGTCTCCCACACCCGGAACTGGAGCCATGCGCGGCCCGGCAGCTTCATCTCCGCCCTGAGACGGACGAGCCGGTCCGGCTCCAGCGCTTCCACCCGCCAGAAATCCAGCGCGTCGCCGACGCGCAACTCATCCGGATGCCGCCGCCCCCGCCGCAGCCCCACGCCCCCCAGCAGGCGGTCGACCCTGCCGCGGACCCGCCACATCCAGTCGGCGGAGAACCACCCCCGCTCGCCGCCGATGCCGGTGAACACTCGGTACACCTCGCCGGCGGGCGCCGCCACCCGCCGTGTGCGACGCTCGAAGATCATCCCCTCGTGGCTCTCCACCCGGGTGAAGGAATCCGGCGCCCCGGCCACGCCGTGGGCATCGCTCCAGGCGGTCTCGACGTGCCCCCGGTCGAGGTCCTCGATCACCTCCGCGATGGCCCCGGCGTAGTCCCGTGGTTCGATGGCCGGGAACAGCTCCCGGGCGAGATTGTCGGTGACCACCACCTCGTTCCGCAGCCCGTCGATGAGCGGCCCGCTCACCCTGGAGGGGATCGGCGTGATCCAGTGCACCCAGTACGACGACAGACGCGGCGTGAGCACCGGCACCGGCACGAGCCAGCGCCTGAGCCCCCTGGCCCTGGCGTAGTCCAGCATCATCCCCCTGTAGGTGGTCGCCTCGCGGCCGCCGATCTCGATGACCTTGTCCGCACACGCGGCGTTGGTGAGCGCTGCCACGAGATAGCTCAGCACGTCGTTCACCGCGATGGGCTGGACCCGCGAATACACCCACCGAGGGCAGACCATCACCGGGAGCCGCTCCACCAAGTAGCGGATCATCTCGAAGGAGATGCTCCCGGACCCCACGATCACCGCCGCCCGGAACTCCGTCACCAGCACGCCGCCTTCGCGGAGCGCCCGTCCCGTATCCTGCCGGGAACGCAGGTGTCGCGACAGGTCGGCCTGCGGGTTCCCCAAGCCTCCCAGGTAGACGATCCGCCGCACGCCGGCTTCCCTGGCGGCCTTTCCGAACGACCGCGCCGCCTCCACGTCCATCTCGTGAAACCCGGCGCCGCTGCCCATGCTGTGAATCAGGTAGTAGGCACAGTCCACCCCGGCCAGCGCCCGCGTCAGCGTATCGCGATCCAACGCGTCGCCCTCGACGATCTCGACCTGCTCCGCCCAGGGGCGCGAGCGCACACGCGCCGTGCTGCGGGCCAACACACGTACGCGGCGGCCGTCGGCAAGGAGGCGGGGAGCCAGCCGGCCGCCGATGTAGCCGGTGGCGCCGGTGACGAGGACTGTTCGGGGTGGGTCCATGCTGGGGGCAGAGCCGCGGGCCTGTTCCATAGTTTGCCCGAGCAGGTTTGCATGTACATCCTGCCAGAATGGGCGGGCGAGTTGGCCTCACGACACAGGCGAGATCACCTTCGTTCTGAATGTGCCTCGGAGAAACCGTCGTTCCTCCTGATCCAACTTGCGCCCGAGAATGGAACGCCCTGTCGCCAGCAGCTTGCCGTCATATTCTGGAGGAACGTCATCTGCCCCGGCCCAGTGTTCCCTCAGCTTGGTGATCTGGTCATCGCTGAGCTCATTGACGAATCGCTCGACAAAGGCAGCGAGCATCCTCCGGTCATCATGATCGGGACCCTTGGTACCCATTCCTAGTGAGTCCTGGGAAGCAGGCACATCCGCCCGTGAGTCTGGAGCTACCGAAAGGAACTTCGACACTGTTTCTCGGCTCCACTCCACGGTCGTATCGGCTTCGAATAACAATTGCTTTGACTGGGAGCCACGGCTCGGAACGATTCCGAGAAGATGGATTCTGACTCCGAACCCTTGGGCTATTTCTACGCCGATGCGTACGTCTTCATCGCCGGACAACAAGATTGCGTCTGAAATGGCGCTGTTGCGGGCCAAGTTGATCAAATCGGTTACGATCAGTGAATCGACGCCTTTTTGCTGGCCCTGCCTGTTGATGAAGCCTAACCTGAGCTTCACATTATCGGAGTTTGCTATTGCCTCCTGCTCAAGTGTCGGGCCTCCATGCCCAAGAGCGCCATCATACCAATAGATGCGGAGGAGCGGCGCTCCGCTCGACTGGTCCCTTGCCACGGCCAAAAGCTCAGACAACACCGCGTCCTTGTCGAGCCTTGTATCGGTACGCTTCTTTTTGGATCCGGTTAATGCCGTGGAGCCTTGGGCGAACAGGTACCCGGCATCGACAAATATCGCCGCCCGTGACATACACCTCTCCCCCCAAAGTAAGAAGGCCCCCGCAGGGGCCTTCTGTAGTTCGGCCCCCCTATATACAGCATAGCCGGGGCGACCGAAGGTAGGACTCAATCATACAATACCGGGAGGTGGATTGCAAAGGCCAGAAGGCATTGGGAGCCCCACCTAAACACGTAGCCCCCCACTCCAACCCGGGTGCCTCCGATGGTGCTCGCAGTGTTCGCGGCCTACAGTAGCCGCACAACTGGCTATTTAACCATCCGCCTGCCGCAGGCTGGCAAGCACTTCGCGGAAGCTGTTCAGCCCCGCCTCGAGGTTTTCGATGATCTCCTCGGCGAGATCATCGGGTTCGGGCAGGTTATCCAGGTCGGTGAGGCTCTTGTCCTTGAGCCAGAAGATGTCGAGGCTGGTCTTGTCGCGTGCGGTGAGTTCCTCGTAGCTGTAGCTGCGCCAACGACCTTCAGGCGCGTCGCTCTCGTCCCAGGTCGGCTTGCGTTGATGCCGGTTCCGCGGGTTGTAGCACTTCACGAAATCCAGCAGGTCCTCGTACCGCATGGGCTTCTTCTTGAGGGTGTGGTGAATGTTGGTGCGGTAGTCGTAGTACCAGACCCGCTTCGTCCACGGGTCGGGGCTGGCTTCGCGGTTGTCGAAGAAGATCACGTTGGCCTTGACCCCCTGGGCGTAGAACACGCCGGTGGGAAGCCGGAGGATCGTGTGCAGGTCCGTGTTCTCCAGCAGCTTCTTCCGGATGGTCTCGCCGGCGCCGCCCTCGAACAGCACGTTGTCCGGCACCACGACCGCGGCGCGGCCGTCGGTCTTGAGCATGGTCCGGATGTGCTGCACGAAATTGAGCTGCTTGTTGGACGTGGCAGCCCAAAAATCCTGCCGGTTGTAGGTCAGGTCGTCCGTCTCCTGCTCGCCTTCCTCGTTGGTGAAGCTCATGGAACTCTTCTTGCCGAAAGGCGGGTTAGCGAACACGTAGTCGAACCGCTGTCCGGGATCGGCCACCAGCGCGTCGTTGGGCGATATGGGCGCGCCGCCATCGATCTCGCCGATGTTGTGGAGGAGCATGTTCATCAGGCACAGACGCCGGGTATTGGCGACGATCTCGTTGCCGTGAAACGTCTCGTGCTTGAGGAACGCGTTCTGTTGCTGGTCCAGTTTGAAGTTGTCCTGGTTGGTGAGGAAGTCGTAGGCCGCCAGAAAGAACCCGCCCGTACCGCAGGCGGGGTCGGCAATGAGCTTGCGGGGTTCGGGCCGCACGCATTCCACCATGGCGCGGATGAGGGCGCGTGGCGTGAAATACTGCCCCGCGCCCGACTTCGTGTCCTCGGCGTTCTTCTCCAGCAGGCCCTCGTAGATGTCACCCTTGATGTCGGCGACCATGGTGACCCACTCGGTGGCGTCCACCATGTCGATGAGGCGGTACAGCTTCGCCGGGTCCTGGATCTTGTTCTGGGCCTTGGTGAAGATCTGCCCCAACATGCCGGTCTTTGCGCCGAGCTCACGGAGCAGCGTGACGTAGTGGCTTTCCAGCGCCGCACCCCGCTTCGACCTCAGACTCGTCCAGTTGTACTCCGCCGGGATGCCCACATCACGATTGCGTGGCGGCTTCCCGTACTCGTCCGCCATCTTGAGGAAGATCAGGTAGGTGAGCTGTTCCAGGTAGTCGCCATAGCCGACGCCGTCGTCGCGCAGGGTGGTGCAGAAGCTCCAGACTTTGGAGACGATGGGAGCGGTGTTCATGCGGGGGAGTCCTTCGACGTGGTTTGTCGAGCCAGTGCCCCGCCGGCCGCAGTGCGACGATAACGCTGGTTTCGGCTGGTTGGTTTGTCGGGGAGCGTCATTTCGATCAGGCCGCCTTCGAGGGTCATCTCTCCCGTGAGGGCCACCACCAGTTGCTTGACTTGCCCGGTGACTTGCCCGGTATCATGTTCGGTCTCATGTTCGGTGCCCCGCCTGGCGTCTTGCCCGGATGGCCTTGGGCGTACCCGTTCGTGCAGCGGAAGACGGGCCAGGAACCTGTCGCCACGGGGCGCCCCATAGCAGTGTCATGACCCAGCCTTCATCCTTCTGCTTTTTCTGGCGGGCGTTCCATTCTTGCCAGCCTGTGCCCTCTCTGCCCCGATCTTCGCAAGCAAGACCGCGGCGGGCTCATCACCAGGGTCTTGGGCGACCAGTTGACCAGAGAAAGCTTTCTTCAGAATGGATTGGCGAAGCAAGTCAGCCATACCAAGAGCGCGGTCGATCTCCTGTTCTTGTGCGTCCAATCTCATCATGGACCGATCGATCTGCATACAGATCTCTTCTTGTTCGGCGTATGGAATCAGTGGTACCGGGAACTGACTGAGGACCGTCTTGTTAATCGACGCAAGATTCGTCGTCTGTTTGCCTGCCTTGTCAAAATACCGTTTTCCAAACGTATTGGCCCAAAAGAAAGAAGTTTCGAGTTGAATTCTGACGCCAGATAAGGGCTCGCCCTGAAGACATGGTTTTGGGTAATGCACGGCGTAATTTCCGACTGCCAGATCCAGCCTCGACCGAGTTTGTCTCGATCACCTCCTTCGTTAAACAATACGTCCCACTGCTTGAGTTGAAGGCTTTCAAGCTGTGACCTCTCGATGGTCATGTGCTTGACTTCGGTTAGATCAAGAAACCCACGTTGGACGTTGGCCACCCGCAAGTAGGGGACTTTTAGGGAATCTTCGAGCTTCCTTGTTGCACTGACCGACATACCTGATCCAACCTCTGCAACCTGACAAAGACGCACGAAACTCCAACCCCTGGGAATACTCGGGAGCCGCTCCATTTCTTCAGGAGGCGTTTCCGTCTGTGGTTTGACTCCGCCCGGCTTCGAAGGCCTCTTGCCGTGTTTTCCCTCCGCCTCCCATGTCTTGACAGCCCTTTCCCACTCCTGAAGTTCCTGTTCGTAGCGTGCCGCACGGACCTTTTTCACCCGCGCCAACAATTCCTTGGGCGTCTCAAGCTTGTCCTTGTTCTCTTCGCGCCATCGCGCCGTGAGCTTCCCTTCGAAGGCGTGCTTCAGGACAGATTGTCGATAGACTTCGAGCTGCCTGAGCGCCGTCTTCAGGCTCTCAATTCCCTTGTCGAGTTCCGAGAAGAGTTCTTCGATCTTGGCGACGATGCGGTGCTGCTCTTGAATTGGAGGTATAGGGACTTGGACGGACTTGAGTTTGGTAGCATTCACGTTCGGTACAGCGATTCCCAGTTTTTCGCTGTTGATGGCAGCCCAATATCCGGGGCTTTCTAGAAAGTACGAGAGGTACCGTCCATCAATGAGTGGTCTAAACCGTATCAGGTATGAAGCAAACACTGCCTTCTTGGGATTAGTTATTAGACGACTGACACCGACAGACCCGGCTCTCGACACCAGGATATCCCCGTCTTCAAGAAGGTACGGCTCTATATCAACTGGGTTAATGGAACAATAAGGCACGGTTTCCCAAGCGATACTGTCCGACGTGATGTCGGAAGTGCGTAGGAGCAAGAGATCGCCGCCACCAGAGGCCTTCGTAGTGTAGCCGTACTGCGGTTGGGTGCAGACGTCACCAATAGTTGCCTGGACCCACGTCTCTGGGATCTCTGCGGATGCTCGGTTCACCTCTAGCCCGCCAACGCCTCGTTCAACTCATCAATCACGCCGTCCATCCGCTCACCGAACAACTGGTACATCCGCCCCATTCCACCCTTGCCGTCGAAAGGCGCCATGTCCAGGCCGCGGTGTTCCAAGTGGAAGGAGTGGCTGATGTGGTCCCGGATCATGCGGAGCCACTCCATCTGTTCCTCGTTGAACTTCTCCCCGCCGCCGCTGTGGTGGGTCATGATCCAGTTCTGGAAATTGCGGCGTACGGTCTCGGCGTAGGGCGACAGGGTCGCGTCGATGCCGCAGACCCTGCGGATCAAGGCGACCAGCGCCGTCAACTCGCTGGCTGGTTGGCTGCCCTTGTATTCGTCCAGCAGGGCATACGCCTGCCACACCCTCAACGGGGCCAGTCGGGGCTGATCGCTCTTGAGCCTGTCGAACACCTCGCGGATCATGGCGTAGGTCAGCTCCCTGCGGCGGTGCGGTTGGCCGTAGAAGATCGTGAGGGCCTCGATCTGGTCGCGGTGGGCTTCAAGGTAGCTCCGGAAGTCCTGGACCATGGCCTTGGCGTTCTCTTGGGCGTCGCCCTCCCATCCGGCGTGCAGGACGGTGTCCAGGCTTTCGTGGTCGATGGTCTGTTCCTTGTCGCGGCGGATGGAGTCGATCAGCTCGATCAACTCCCCGTTGAAGACGGCCGCGGCGTCGCCGACCAAGTGTTCCCGCGCCTTGTCGTAAGCCACCGGCGACGGCTTCGCGCCTTCGGACACGGGCTCGATCTCGCGCGCCTTCTCGTCGATGCGGTCCGGGTCGATGGCGGCCAGGAGATCGCCGACGATCTGCGTCAGTTCGGCGCCCCCGGCCTTCGCCCTGATCCGTTCCTTCTCGCCGGGGTCGAGCTGCTGATCGAGCCGGGCGAGGCGTCCGGCCAGAGACGCCACCGTGTCCTCGTCGCACGCTCCCATCATCACGCCCATGGCAAGGTCCTTGAGCGGGACCGACGGCTTGGTGATGAGCGGCCGGCTTCCGGTCTTGAGCGAGTTCGTGACTCCCACGGCGTCCACGATCACGTAGTGGGTCTTCGCGGTGAGGGCCGACGGCGTGACCTTCCTGAGATCATCGTGGCCGAGGGTGCGGGTGCCGCGGCCCTTCATCTGCTCGAAGTAGTTGCGGCTCCGCACGTCACGCATGAACAACAGGCATTCCAGCGGTTTCACGTCGGTGCCGGTGGCGATCATGTCCACGGTCACGGCGATGCGCGGGTAGTAGTCATTGCGGAACTGGGCGAGGACCGACCTCGGGTCCTCGTCGACCTTGTAGGTGATCTTCTTGCAGAACTCGTTGCCTTGGCCGAACTCCTCGCGCACGGTCTGGATGATGTCGTCGGCGTGGCTGTCGGTCTTGGCGAAGACCAGCGTCTTCGGGACTTCCGTGCGGCCGGGAAATATCTCCGGCAACTCGTCGTGGAAGGCGCGGACGACGGTGCGGATCTGGTCGGGGTTCACCACGCTGCGGTCGAGCTGGTTGGCCGCGTAGGTGGTGTCCTCGTCCTGTACCGTCCAGCGTCGCCGGCGCGTCAGGCGTTCGCGCTTCTCGATCTGCTGGTCCGCCCTGAGCCGACCGCCGTGGCGGGTCCTCTCCGTGTCGATGACGTAGATTTCGTTGCCCACGTTGACGCCGTCGGCCACGGCCTGCTCGTGGTCGTATTCGCTGACGACGTTCTTCCTGAAGAACCCGTAGGTGCGGCTGTCCGGCGTGGCGGTGAGGCCGATGAGATACGCGTCGAAGTACTCCAGGACCTGACGCCAGAGGTTGTAAATCGACCGGTGGCACTCATCGACGACGATGAAGTCGAAGAACTCCGGCGGAACCCTGTCGTTGTAGACCACCGGCATGGGTTGTTTGGGCTGGACCAGTTCCGCGGGATTGATGTCCTCCGCGGACTCGTCCATCTCCTGGCCCTTCAGGAGCGAGTACACCCGCTGGATGGTGCTGATGCAGACTTGGCTGTCCCCGGCCACGAACGACGACCTGAGGCGCCGGACGTTGTAGAGCTCGGTGAACTTGCGGTTGTCGTCGCCGGGCACGTAGGCCATGAACTCCTGCTCGGCCTGCTCGCCCAGATTCCTCGTGTCCACGAGGAATAGTATCCGCTTGGCGTCGGCGTGTTTGAGGAGCCGGTAGATGGAGGTGATGGCGGTGTAGGTCTTGCCCGAACCGGTGGCCATCTGGATGAGGGCGCGCGGGCGGTCATCCTTGAACGATGCCTCCAGCTTCTCGATGGCGTTGACCTGGCAGGCGCGGAGGCCGGCCGGGTCCAACACGGGAAGCCCCTGGAGCCGCTTGCGTAGCGAGGCCGGCTGGGCGCGCCAGCCCTGCACCGTCTCCGGGCGGGGAAAGCCGAAAACCTCACGAGACCGAGGCTTGGGATCGCGCCCGTCGGTGAAACGGGTCAACACGCCGGTGGACTCGTAGACGAACGGCAACGGCTCTCGATTGTTCACCCACTTGAGTTTGGCGGCGGCATAGGCGGAAGACTGCTCCTCGACGGTGGTAATCTTCTGGCCCCAATCCTCCGGCTTCGCCTCGACGACGCCTACCGGCTTCTTGTCGACGAAGAGAACGTAGTCGGCCGGGCCGACATCGGTCTGGTACTCGCGGACGGCGACTCCTAGGCCGGCGCTGAAGTTGATCTTCTTCTCGTCCTGAACAAACCACCCCGACTGGGACAGCATCTCGTCGATCCTGTCGCGCGCGGACTGCTCGGGGGTCTGGTTGGGGCTTGCCATTGCCGCTCACTTACCGGTCGTCTTTGGCCGGGGCTGCTCCTGAAGCTGCCAATCGCTGGTGTAGTAAGCCTTCAAGTCCCCGCGCCCGCCATTCTCTCGATAGTAAATGATCGCTTGTTTCTGCCCGGTATCCTTCTGTGAGGCAAGGTCGTCCGACCATTCTGAAATATTGGGTCGCAGTGTTGCGAGCCTGCGCTCCGGTCCTGACTGAACCCTGTCGATCTCGGCCTCTTTTCCCATGCGTGTCCCCCGCTCGAAAACGTTCCTCTTCCACCATCCCATGCTGTCGACGGAATTCTACAAGTGTTCGCGGTAGTCTCTGACAGAGTCATTCTCCAGGAGACCTCTGAAAGACTTTTCATGGTCGTCCATCTTTGCATTCAGCGTAGAGATCCTTCTGTAGGCATCATCCGGATTGTCCTGAAGAGCCAGCTTCAACCGGAGACGGTCAATCTGGATATCCGCAAGACTCGCCGCGGTAAAGAACTCGACATCGGACGGCGCAAGATTGGCGTCGAACTCGGAGGCAACAGGCCTCTTGAGGAGGAAGACGTACTTGTGGTGCAAGACGTTCAGATCCCTTTCCGCCAGCGCTAGGCGAATTCTCATCTCATCCGTGAAGCGACGGCATCCGTCGAACTCTTCGGAAAGATCCCGAAGGCGTCCCAGCGCGCTGACGAGAGTAGCGTAGTCATCGGCGGTCTGACGGAGGAGCAATTGCTCCACGGCCTTCGCCAACTGGTCCAGCGAAGCTTGGACCTGGTCCAGGCGAGCGCAGGTCATCATTGACGATACGGTCATGAAGAACATGACAGGCGCGACGACCGGAAGAATGGCGCTTCCGGCTGCAACGAACGGCGCGTGTGCCACAATGGTGCCTCCACGCCCAATTACCGCCGTGCCGACGCCGGCGCCGATCCGCATCAAGGTCGCCGGGTTGGCTGTCGCCAGAAAGATGTTGCCGGCGGACAGGGCCGATGCCGCGGCAGCCCCGGCGCCAACAATCGGTAGACAAGCCGTGCCCAGTATCCCCCCGGATTCAAACGGCTCACCGCGCGTGAGGATATTCTTGTCAATTTGAAATCTCAGCTCACGGCTCAAGTCCGTACCCAGGTCAACGACGGCGAATTCCTGTCCTTCGATTCTCGTGATCTGCGCCACCGGATGCTGCGGTGCATTGTCATCCCGCACCGCTACAGCATGATCGTCATCGATCGCACTCCCCATGCCGGCAGCCGATGCAGCCATGTGTGTGGCCAAGATCCATACACCGATCACGAGCGACACGGACCACATTGCGAGCACAGCAACCTGTTGTCCGGTGAACCCGAGCACGAGAGCCGAAGAGATGGCGAAAAGGGCGAGGACCACAGCAGCGGCCACCATTGCTCTGTCCATGCCCGCACCCAACCTACTTGTCCGCAATCCTCTCTCTGAACGCGCTGTTTTCTCCGTCATGATGCTTCTACCCTCCATATCTCCACCTCCGGCGACCCCGCCCACCTAAACACCCAGGCGTCCCCCTCGCGGACGTTCTGCACGAGATTGGGCCTCAGCGCCGCCAGACACATCCCGCTTTCGTAGCGGGCGGACGGGTACAGCACGCCGTTTCCGCCGCTTTCCAGGATTTCCCGGGCAAGGGCCTGACCGGCGGGATGGGCCTCGGCGGGGTCTTCGCTGAAAACGGCTTCCCCCGTCCTCTCGCCGAGGTCATGAAAGCGGCTCATGAAGCCGGCCAGGAGCTCCCGGTACGTCGTGACGTTCTCGTAGATTCCGGTGGCCTGAAGCTCGCGGGTGAGGTGCCACGCGACCTCGGCCTTGGCCGTGTCGGTGGCGTTGTGGCCGTACGACGCGTACCACGCGCCTCGTTCCGGGCCGTTGAAGCGGTTGCCCGTGGGGCGGGTGTGACAGAACGCCGCGTTCACGTAGGCCCAGCCGTACCCGTCGGCTTCCGTCAGCAACTCCCCCGGTTGGATGCCGGACGGGACCGTGGGCGAAGAAGGCGTCAGGGCTGACGTGAGGCCTTCGATCTCTTCCAGGACAGCGAGCTCGGACGGATCGTCGGCGAGGAGCGCCATGGCCGGCTTGTCCAGGTAGCCGGCGGTAACCAGCCTGATCGTCGCCGGCTCGACGATGTCGCGGACCGGGAGGTCCGCGGCGCGGATCATGCTCCGCCCCTCAGCGCGTCGATGTGCTGGCGGACCTTCATCATGGCGGGGATGCCGCCTTCGCACATGACCTGGATCGGAGTCTTTCCCTCGAAACCGGGACCGGTGTTGGCGGCCTTGGGCCAGCCATGGGCCAAGGGGCCGTTGAAGAGTGACGCGAGCCCGTTGAACAAACCGATGATCAGGCTTGCCCGTGTCACCTTGTCCTGATCGAGCGTGCCCCTGTAGCCGCCGGCCTTCATGCGGCTCCAGGTGGCCGTGGGCACGTCGAACAGCGCCGCGCCCTCGATATGGGTCAAACCCCAGGCATCGGCCGCGCGCACCACGGCCTTTACGACAACCGCGATCCTGTCGCGGTCGCCGAGGGGTCTGAGAAGTCTTTCGCCGGGAATGTCTTGGAGTGGACGCGCCATTCTACGAACCTCGTCGTAATATCATATGATGTGGTATATTACATCATATGATATCCCACGGTCAAGACCGTGACACGACCCATCCGGCTACCGGCGCCCCGAAACCGGACGACGGCCGGCCGGTCTGTGAAGGGCTTCGCCCCGACTTCGTTTGGCCCGAAGGGTCCTGAAAACAGGCACCCGTTCCACGACGCCGGAAACGACAAGACCCCGATGGGTTCTCCCATCGGGGTCTTGCGTTGAGCGGGAATTCCGTGGCGCGAAACCGCGGCGTTCGGACCTCGGCGTCAGCCGATTACCCGCTCCACGGGCACGCTCCGGACGTCCATTTCAAAAGCCAATCCTTCCACCGGCGGTAGCGCGTAGGTCCATGTGACGCCGTCGGGTGCCGCGCCCCGGCGGACGATCTCGTCGGCGAGCAGCCCATGGAAATCATGTACCGCGTAGACCTGGCTGGTGGTGGCGTCCGCCCACGCCACGCCCAGCGCCGCCATCCGAAGCTCCAGCGCTCCGAGGACGAATTGCGCCTTCTCCCGCATCGCATCGGGCGAAGTGTCCCCGAGCCGGATGATCCGGTCCCGATACCCTCCGGGTCCTTCGGGCGCTTCGCCGGAGCCCGCGATGACGAAGCTCTTCACTTCCGCGGCATGGCTCGCCTCGGCCGGCACGGTGTACGAGAACGCATGGAAGCTGGGCTCGGCGGGAGGATCGATTTCGGGACATACGTTTGAGCGCGCGACGGGATTCTCCTCGTCCCTGAAGATGCCCCAGCGTTCGAGCGTGCGCACGTAGACGCGATTGAAGGCGACGAAGCCTTCTTCCGTGAACTGGCGGGGTGAGCGCAACTCGCAAGCGCAGAACGCGGTGGGCGGCCGTCCGAGAGCGTCAAGATATGCCTCGATCCGGCGGAATCCCTCGTCAAGCGGCACGGGGCGCAAGAACCGGGCGCGTTCGATGACGAATCCCGGCTCCGCCGAGACGCCCCCCGAGTACTGAAACCGCCCTCGCACGAACCGATACCCACCCGGCTCGAATATTGTCGTTTCCGCCATATCGCGTCTCCCGAAGCTGGAGGTAGTCTGGCGGCAGGAGATTGGCTCCCGGGGAGGGACTCGAACCCCCGACAAAGTGGTTAACAGCCACCTGCTCTACCGACTGAGCTACCCGGGAACGACTGGTAAGACTAGCATACGGAACCTAGCACACGGCCGCTTCAATTTCCAGGAGCGGCGAATCCCAGGCGCTTCAATTCCTCCTCCATGAGCTGCTGGTGGGTGGCGGGCCAGTAGATCCGGCGGCAGACGGGGCAGACGGAAAAAAGGGCCTGAGTTTCAAGGACATAAGGGGGTACAGTGTCCCGTACGTCCTCCTTGGCGATGGGTTGCAGCGGCTCGTTGCACTCGACGCACCGGGTCAGCAGCCCCTCGAAGGGGTCCAGTCCGCACTCCTCCACCACCTGTTTCAACTGCGCCCGAAAGTGATCGTCGCGGATGAAGATGCCTTGCTCCCGGTTCCGCCGCCATATCTTGCGGTCCCGGGTCAGCATCACGCGTCGCTCCCGCGTTGCCGTGCGCACCAGGCCCTGACCGGACAGATGCCGGCCGTAGATGACGTCCTGGCCGATGATCCGAAGCCACTTGGCGAGCCGTCCGAGCATCTTGTCGGCGGCGAATCTCAAATCGTCGTTCACGCGCTCGACCGTTTCCATGCGATTCCCTTCCCCTACCTGGGATCGATCACCTGGTCCAGGTGGATCCAGATGACCCGGGAGTAGCGGAACAGGAACGGAGCGAGGACCACCAGCATCAGGCACGAGACGATATAGATGGGAGCTGCGCCGTAGCCGAGCAGCAGCATGGCGACGACGACGGGGAGGACCGCAGCGATGGCCAGCGCGTAGCTGAAGTACATGGCGCCGACAAAGTAGCCCTGCTCGCGCTCGAACTCAAGGGCGCACACCGGGCACCGGCTGTTCATCCGGAAGAGGCTCGCGAAGATGGGGCCGGCGGCGCAGCGGGGGCAGCGGAGCCGGATGATGGCCAACAGCTTGCTCACGTGGCCTCCCGGCGCCGTGCGGTCGCGTCCGTCATCGTGCGTTCACGGCGTCTCACAGATACCATAGGTCACGGCCTTTGCAGCGGTCCCGCCGGGGGTCGACGCGGGCAGCATATCGAACGGATCTCCGCCCTCCCGCGCGCCCGCCCGGACCGCCTCGATGGCCCGGGTCAACTGCTTGCCTTCGCGCCGGTAGAGATCCTCGAACCGCGCCAGGTCGGTGACGTAGAGCAGGCTCTGCAGGATCACGGCATTGTCCAGGGACCGCCGGCTGAAGGAGGCGTAGCGGTGCTCCGGCCTGCCCCCCAGCGCACTCGCCCACTGCCGTTGGCTTCGAGCGAACACCTCCTCCCGGCGGCGCAGCTTGTCCGCCTCCGGGAGCTTGCCGCCGTACAGCTCGCGCAGGCACCCCACCATCTCCATCATCAGACCGGAGAACTCCAGTTCCTCCCGCCACGCGCGGCGGGCCGCCACGGCCTCGGGGCTGTGGGGGCCGTTGCGCCCGACGAAGAAATCGATGGCGCCGCGCTTGCCCACGAAGTTGGCGAGGCTTTCGTTGAACGCCACCGAACCCTTCACGAACAGCGTGTTGTGAAGCAGTTCGTGCAGCACGACATCCGCCAGGCTCACCCGGTCGAGCTTCAGCAGGTGCCCGAGCAACGGATCGTCGAACCAGCCCAGGGTGCTGAAGGCGCCGGCAGGCCGGATGTTGGTGTCGTGGCCCTCCTCCGCCAGGGAGCGGGCCTCCCGGCGGGCGTCGTCCGGATCGAAATAACCCTTGTAGGGCATCCGGCCCACGAACGGGAACCACCACGTATAGGGCTCGAAAGAGGTTTTGGGCACGGCGGTCAGCACGTGCAGCAGCACGCGCCGGTCCACGTAGGAGTAGGCGGAATAGCTGCCGCCGACGTTGAGCCGCAGCCGGTCCGCCGCGAAGTCCCGGACGTCCAGCACCATCCGGAGCTTGCGGCGGACGTCCGGCCCGAGCCCGTCCTCGGCCAGCATCTCGGCGATGGGGGTGCGCCGCCAGAGGATGCGCCCCTCCTCGTAGGCGGCGCGGATGTAGTACTCCGCCGCGCAGCCAGACAGGGTCAGGAGCAGCAGACAGCCCGCGAGGAATGTCTTGAAGGTAACGGGCACGTTCGTTCCCTTTTCCGTGTCGCCGGCCCCTCGGGCGACCGGCCGGTCGCCCCTACCGGCGCCGGGATCGAATACCTGGTCAGGCACCCGGGGCACCCGGCGCGCCCTCCTCCTGAAACTGCAACTGGTGCAGCCGGTAGTAGACGCCGCCCTTCTCCATCAACTCGGCGTGGGAGCCCACCTCGCGTATCGCTCCCCGGTGGAACACGACGATGCGGTCGGCGTTCCGTATGGTGGACAGGCGGTGGGCGATGACCAGGCAGGTGCGGTTGGCCATGATCTTCTCGAAGGCGCCCTGCACCAGGAACTCGGTCTCGGTGTCGACGCTGGAGGTGGCCTCGTCCAGCACCAGGATCTCGGGGTCCACCACGAACATGCGCACCAGCGCCAGGAGCTGCCGCTGTCCCGCCGACAGGTTGTTGCCCCGCTCCCGCACCGGTGCCTGCAAACCGCCCGGCAGGCGCCGGACGAAACCCTCGGCGTTGGCGTTGCGCAGGGCCGCCCGGACCCGGTCCTCGGGGACGTCCGGGTTGCCGAGCTTGAGGTTCGAAAGGATGTCGCCGGAAAACAGGAAGACGTCCTGGAGCACCACCCCCATGTGCCGCCGCAGGGAGTCGAGGTCCCAGTCGCGCACGTCGCGGCCGCCCACGCGCACGACGCCGCTGTCGGCGTCGTAGAACCGGCTCATGAGCTTGATGGTGGTGGTCTTGCCGGAACCGGTGGCACCGATCACCGCCACCCGCTCGCCCGGCTCGATCCTGAACGAGACGCCCTTGAGCACCGGGTCCCCGGGCCGGTAGCTGAACCAGACGTCGTCGAACTCCACCGCGCCGCGGGACGACTCGATGATTGAAGACGCCGCGGCCGGGGAAGCAGCGGCCGGCTGACCTGCGGCGGCGGGCGCTGCGCCTGCCGGCGTAGCGTCAGCCGGTGCGGTGGCGGCGGGCGTAACCGCGGCGGCCGCCTGCACCCAGCCCGGCACCTCCACCGGCGTGTCCAGCAGTTCGAAGATCCGCTCGGCCGCGGTCATGGCCGCCTGGATGACGGCGTACTTGTTGCTGAAGTCGCGCAGTGGCACGAACAGGCGGCGGATGTACTCGCTGAAGGCCACGAAGGTGCCGATGCCGACGACTCCCTGCAGCACCTCGCCGCCGCCGTACCAGAGCAGCAGGGCGATGCTCAGCGAGCCCGCTGCCTCCACCATGGAGAACAGCGACGCCTCGTAGACGTTGGAGCGCTTGATGGCGTCGCGATGGGCGCGGTTCAGGTCGTCGAACTCCTCGAAGCTCCGGGCCTGCCGGTTGAAGAGCTGTATGACGGCCATGCCCGGAATGGCTTCGCCGAGATAGGCGTTGACGCGGGCGATGCGGGTACGGATCAGGCGGTAGGTCTGCCGCGCCTTGATGCGGAAGACGTTGATGCCCAGCAGGAGGAACGGGATCAGCGCCAGCGAAACCAGCGCCATCTCCAGGTGGAGCGAGATCATGATGCCCACGATGGCGACGATAAGCACGAGGTCGGCCACCAGGTTCAGCGCCCCGGCCGAGAACATCTCCTGGAGCACGTCCACGTCCGTGGTCATGCGGGTCATGACCCGGCCCACGGGATTGCGGTCGAAGTAGCTCATGGGCAGGCGCTGCACGTGGGAGAAAAGCGCCACGCGCATGTCGGCGAGACACCGTTGCGCCACCAGCATGGCCAGGTAGTACTGGAAGAAGAACGTCCCGGCTTCCGCCAGCAACGCCACCCCGAACAGCACGCCGGTCGTAAGCAGCGTGAAGCCGTCGCCGGCGCTGACGGCGTCGATGCCGTATTTCAACAGCAAGGGCTGGGCGAGGTTGAAGCACTGGTGAACCGGCAGGAGCAGCAGCGACAGGAAGAACACCTTCCGGTGCGGCCGCAGGAACCGCCAGAGACGCCGGGCCAGCTCTACGTCGTAGGCCTTGCCGGAGACGTTTTCCTGCTCTTCCGTTGCGTTCACCGGAACCACGGCGCTACATCTCGTCCAGCTCGTCCGACATCTGCTGGCGGCGGTACATCCGCGCGTAGGCCCCGTCGGCGCGGAGCAGCGTGGCATGGTCTCCGCGCTCGACGATGCGGCCGTCCTCCAGCACCAGGATCTCGTCGGCTTCCTTGATCACCGCCATCCGGTGGGAGACGATGATGCAGGTCTTGCCCTTGAGGGCGCTCTCGAAGCCGTGGAGGATCCGCCGTTCGGTCTGGGAGTCCACGCTCGACAGGCAGTCGTCCAGGATCAGCACCTCGGGGTCCGCCAGGATCGCCCGGGCCAGGGTGGCCCGCTGCTTCTGGCCGCCCGACAGGGTGATGCCGCGCTCGCCAACGCGGGTGTCGAGGCCCTCCGGGAACACCTCCACCTCGCTCTCCAGGTCGGCCACGTCCAGCACCCGGCGCACCTCCTGCTCGGTGGCGCCGGCGTCGCCGAACTTCAGGTTCTCCTGGATGGAGGTCGAGAACAGGAACGGGTCCTGGGGCGCATAGCCGATGACCCCGCGCAGTTCTTCCAGGGACAGCGAACGGATATCGACGCCGCCCAATCGGATGGTGCCCGAGGTGACGTCGTGGAGCCGCGGGATCAGGTGCGTCAGCGTGCTCTTGCCCGCGCCCGTGCGTCCGACGATGGCCACCTTGCGGCCCGGCGGCAATTCGAAGCTGATGTCCCGGAGCACCGTCTCGCCGTCGCCGGCGCCGTCGTAGGCGAACGACACGTGCTCGAACTCGAGGCCCCGTTCCTCGTCCGCCAGCGCCACCGGGCTCTCCGGATCGGTGATGGACGGCTCCACCGCGAAGATCTCCTCCAGCCGCTCCATGGCGGCGCGGCCACGCTCGAGCAGCGAGATCATCCAGCCGAAGGCCGCCATGGGCCACGCGAGCACGTTGAGGTACAGGATGAACGCCACCAGGTCGGCGACCCCGGTCTGCTCCCTCATGATCAGCCAGCCGCCGTACCACAGCACCACCAGCATCGTGAAGCCGTGCAGCGCCACCATCAAGGGATTGATCAGGCCGCGGACCCGGGCCAGGTCCATGCTGCGCGTCTGGTACTCGTCGTTGAGGTCGGTGAACCGGGCGGTCTGGGGCTCCGCCTGCACGTACGCCTTCACCACGTGCATGCCGCTCAGGTTCTCCTGGACGTGGGCGCTCATGCGCGACATCTGCCGCTGGACCCTGAGCGACGCCCACCGGATCCGGCCGCGAAAGCGCCCGAAGACCACCGCCAGCAACATCAGGCAGACCCCCACCGCCAGCGTCAACCGCACGTTCATGGCGAGCATGAACACCGCCGCGTAGACCAGGTAGAGGGGCGTGTTGACCAGGTTCAGGAAGCCGGGGCCCAAGAGCATGCGGACCGCGTTGATGTCGTTCACGGCCCGTGACATGAGGTCGCCGGTACGCTGCGACTGGTAGTAGCCGAGGGGAAGCTTCTCGAGGTGGGCGAAGAGGTCGTTCCGGATATCGTACTCGATGTTCCGACCGGCGTTGAAGATAATGGACCGAGAGACCCCGCGCAGGAGACCGCCGCCGGCCGCCGCCAGCGCGATCAACAGCACGTAGCCGCCGAGCTCCGAATCGGGATCACCCCGCTCGATGACGTCGATGGCGCCGCGGACCCACCACGGAACCACCATCAGCAGGCTCGTGGTGACCACCAGACACAGCCCGCCCAGCAGGTAGCGCCGCCGGTACTTCCGGAGATATTCGATTAACCGCGCGAAGCCGGCCATGTCGGGTAGAAGCGGAACCCCTTGTAAAACGGGTAGTTGGGAGCCTCACGGGGGTGCACACACCGGAAGGCGGCCTGTCTTCAATTTAGCCAAGAACCCGGCGGATTACCAACCGCCCGGGTCCCCGGCCGGCGGCCCGCATCTTGACAAGAAAACCCCCAATTGATACTATATTTCACATAGTTCTGTCGGTTTCCCTTGCAACAGACATCGTTGCCGAGATCATCCAAAGACGACACCTGACGGGGTCTGTATGTCGCGAACAGGCGCACGCAAGAACATGGCGGAGTTGGGAGCCCACGAGAGCAAGCTCTACTCCGATCTGGCGCCGCTCTACGACAAGACGTTCGCGAAGTTCTTCTACTCTCGCGAACGGACGGTCATCCAGGAGCTGAACCTGCCGTCCGGGGCGCAGATCCTGGAGGTGGGCGTCGGCACCGGCACCTCGTTTCCCGCCTATCCGCGCAACTGCCACGTCGTCGGCATCGACATGGCGCCCAGGATGCTCGCCCACGCGCAGGAGAAGATCGCCAAGAACGACTGGCGCCACCTCGAGGTGAGGGAAATGGACGCCCTGAACCTCACCTTTGCCGACGATGCCTTCGACTACGTGATGGCGTTCCACGTGGTGTCGGTGGTGCCCGATCCCGTCCGCATGATGGCCGAGATGCAGCGCGTCTGCCGTCCCGGCGGAACCATCGTCATCGTCAACCATTTCACCACCGAGTCACGCTTCTGGGGCGCGCTGACGCGATCCCTCGACCCCATCACCCGCCGGCTCGGCTGGAGCACCAACCTCAGGCTCAAGCCGTTCCTCGAGGAGACGAGCTTCACCGGGTGCAAGCACTACCGGTACTCTCGCTTCTCGCTCTACACCGTGGTGGTGGGGACCAACGACAGGGGATAGGCATCTCCGGGGGACCGGGGCATGGTCGAGTGAACCGCCCCGGGTTTACCCACTCCCCTACTGACATAAACTCTCGTACATCCCCCCAAGCAGCACCGACGGTTGACAGCCTCGGAGCGCATCGGGTATCTTGACCTCATACACCCCCTGTTCGCTTCGGCGGCAGGGCGCAAGGCTGCCGCAAGGCAGCCTTAGCTTTTTGTGGGATGGCCCTCATCCGTACCAACGTCTATATCGACGGTTTCAATCTCTACTACCGTGCCCTTCGGGGTACGCCTTACCGCTGGCTGGACATCAAGAAGCTGGCGCAGACCCTGCTGTCCCGGCACCACATACGCCGGATACGCTACTTCACCGCCGCTGTCGCCAGTCGCCCCAATGACCCCCACCAGGCGCAACGACAGCAGGCTTACCTTCGCGCCCTGAAGACCATCCCCGGCCTGTCCATCCACTATGGACATCTGCTTGCGAAAACCAAGCGGAGGCCACTGGCCCGGCAACCGCAGACCGGCCCGCGCACCGTCGAGATACTCGACACCGAGGAGAAGGGGTCGGACGTCAATCTTGCCTCATACCTGCTGCTGGACGGCTTCGAGGGTGAGTACGAGATGGCCGTCGTGATCTCCAACGACTCCGACCTGGAGCTTCCCATCCGAATGACGCGGACCAAACTGGGGAAGGAGGTCGGGGTCTTCGACCCGAGCCGCAGACGGAGCTTTGAGTTGCACAGCGCGGCATCCTGGTACAGGCCGCTACGCGAGGGCCCACTGCGCGCCAGTCAGTTCCCCGATACCCTCCGGGATGCGCAAGGCCCCATCACCAAGCCTGCAGGCTGGTAAACCTCAGACTGACTGAGATGGCTTTGTAGGACAGGGGTGGCAAGTGCAGCCGCGCTCAAATGTGGTCACCGATTTGGGCTGCCAGACCGCCACCACATCTCGCCGAATGAATGGACATCCTTGAAAATTGCGTGTCGGATGCGGAATTTTCAAGGATGTCGTACGCAGGGCTGCTGATCGTCGCCAGGGTTTGATCGACCGTCAGTCTGAAATCCCTCTACGGTGGATGAAGCCGATGATCAGGCCGAACACTCCAAATTGAAGCACAAGATAGAGCGTTTCCATCCAGATGAACGCCGACGCGCCCGGCACCTGTTGTTTGGCGACGAAGGCGAGCACGTGAGAAGTCCAGAAGAAGGCTCCCGTGATGAGGGCGAACTTGATCCCTCGCTGAAAACTGCTTCCCTGGGTCTTTAGCATCGGAAACAGGGCGCAGAGCAGAACGCCCTGAAGCACGATGGTTAGCAAACCGACCAGGAAGTTCGGCTCCCCCTCGAAGTAGCCGAATGATTCGTATCTCTCTTTGAAAAGCAGCACATGCCAGATCACAGCAAGAGAAAACGTGCAGATCGTATAGGCGGCGGTTCCCAAGATCAGCTTCTTGGCATTCATCATCATGCCCCCAAGCCCGGATGAGAGGGAGATGTCGCTTCCGCTGTTGAAGCGGTGGACGGATCAAATATTTCGATTAGAGTAAGCCACTAGTCGAAAACGATCGCTCGTCCCGTGGTTCGATCACGCTCGATCGTCAGGTCCGGATCTGCTAGCGGCGAGGCGCGCAGAAACGCAAGAAGCTCGGCGCCGGTGCCCGCAGGTTCGATGGCCGTCATGGACGCGAACGCCTCGCGTACCCTCGTAGCCTGTTCACCACCTGCGCGAAGAGTTCTAGCCACGGACTTTACGAGCCCGGAGTCGTTGGCGGGCACGGTCACCTCGACTCGTTGCAACCCCTCGGCGGCGGTGCGTACGCGGTGTCGGGTCACACGGGGTTTCGATCCTTCCTGTTCAGGTTGTCTGGCCATTGAGTCCGTTGATAAGTTGAACGACTTCAGCGCACCGCCGTGGCGACAGGGTGGCAAGTGCAGCCGCGCTCAAATGTGGTCACCGTAACCGAGGCTCTGCTTTGCAAGGGCGAGTTCGGCCACGACCGTCCTGGTCGGGCGTCGCGGTGAAACCGCACGCAAGCGGTCGATGGGACGAGGAGCGGAGTCTCCAGGGTAAATCGTAGCGCTGAGGAAAACCCAAGCACCTTTGTGGTCGACCGCGGTTTCGCCATCTTCGGTGACGATCTCAAAGAGGGCCAGTATGTCTGGAACGCCGTCGACGACATCGCCGTTCTTGAACTGATCCCTTGGAATCCTTAGTGCGTTCTTGAAGACCCGAAATCCAATGAGCCCGCCCTTCTCGATCCGGCGTGTAACCGTTGACTTGGCAACCCCGAGAAACTTGGCGGTGTCGGCGGCCGTCAGATAGACGTCGTCGCGTGGCAGATCAAAGGCTCGTGTTGGAATCGGCCCATGGGGCGTGGTCAGAGTAGCCAGCCCGGAAAGGTCTTGGCCCTCAAGGGCGGATTCCGTGCCGACATTGATCGACACGTCGTCGACAACAGCGATCTGACGGGATTTTGCCATGTTTCTCCTCGCAAGACTCTAAATGACATATCGTTGCATACGGTGCAACTGGTGCGCGCAGACACGGGATACTTGGGTCGGGAATCATGTGATCAGCGCGTCTCGAACGGTTCCGGAATAGGCGGGTTCACCAGTGCGCTACCGCCGTCGACAGCGCCATCCTCCCCCGTCACCCTCACCTTCCGGCCCTCGATGACGAGCCGGCCTTCGCCGTAGAGCTGGATGGCGCGAGGGTAGATGCGGTGCTCCTGGGCCAGGATGCGTTGCGCGAGGGTTTCCTCGGTGTCGTCGGACAGGATGGGGACCACGGCCTGGATGATGATGGGTCCTTCGTCCAGTCCTTCGGTCACGAAGTGGA
Organism: uncultured Binatia bacterium (SeqCode); assembly: GCA_965204505.1. GTDB lineage: Bacteria > Desulfobacterota > Binatia > UBA9968 > JAJDTQ01 > JAJDTQ01. The sequence continues at coordinate 1,383,066 of CBDBFB010000002.1, read as the reverse complement.
CGGTGCAGCCGGAGAAGCGGACGCCGTATTCGAACGCCTGCTTCTGGCCGTGGAGGCCGGCGAAGGAGGGCGACAGCGCGGGGTGGATGTTCATGATGCGGTCGGGGAAGCTCCGGATGAAGAACGGCGACAGCAGGCGCATGAAGCCGGCCAGAACAACGAGCTCCACGCCCTGCCCTTTGAGATGTTCCACCACCACCCGGTCGTAGGCTTCCCTTGAGGGGTGGCCGCGGTGGTCGATGACGGTGGCGGGAATACCGTGAGTGCGGGCGCGGGTGAGGCCGTAGGCGTCCTCGCGGTTGCTGACGACGGTGCGGATTTCCGCGTCCAGCCGGTTCTGCTCGATGGCGTCGATGATCGCCTGGAGGTTGGTGCCGCCGCCCGAGAGCAGCGCGCCGATGGGGAGATTGCGGTTCATGAGGTGAACGAAACGCCGCGGCGACCCTTGCGGACCTCGCCGATGACGGCATAGGGCTCACGGCGGCGGCGCAGGGCGCGCTCGACGCCGCCCGCCGCCTCCGCGCCCACCACCAATGCCATGCCGATGCCGTTGTTGAAAGTACGGTCCATCTCGGGCCGGGCCACCCCGCCCAAACGCGCGATGAGATCGAATATCGGCGGTGTAGGCCAGCTTCCCCGTTTGATCCACGCGCGCAGCCCCGTGGGAAGCACGCGCGGCAGATTCTCGACGATGCCGCCGCCGGTGATGTGGGCGATGCCCTTGATCCGGTGGCGCTTGGTCAGCGCGCGGATCACGTCGGCATAGATCACGGTGGGCCTGAGCAACTCGTCCGCCAGGGAGTGCCCCAGCTCCGCCACCCGGGATTTCAACCCGAGCCCGGCGGTTTCCAGCAGGACCTTCCGCGCCAGCGAATAGCCGTTACTGTGGAGCCCGCTGGAGGGCAGGCCGATGATCACGTCTCCGGCGCGCACGGCCCGCGGGTCGGGTATGCGGTCCTTCTCGACGATGCCGACACAGAAGCCCGCCAGGTCGTACTCGCCGTCCCGGTAAAACGACGGCATTTCCGCGGTCTCTCCGCCCAGGAGGGCGCACCCCGCGAGGCGGCAGCCCTCCGCCACGCCGCCCACCACCGCCTTCAAGGTAGCGGGTTCCAGCTTGCCGGTGGCGAAGTAATCCAGGAAGAACAGCGGCTCCGCCCCCTGGGTGACGATGTCGTTGACGCTCATGGCCACGAGGTCGATGCCCACGGTGTCGTGGCGGTCCGCCATGAAGGCGATCCTGAGCTTGGTGCCGACGCCGTCCGTGGACGACACCAGCACGGGCCGCCGGGCGCGGATGCGCGAGAGATCGAAGAGCCCGCCGAACCCGCCGACGCCTCCCATGAGGCCGGGCCGGGCGGTCTTGCGGGCCATGGCCGCGATGGAGCGGACGAGGCGGTTGGCCCCCTCCACGTCCACGCCGGCGTCCTTGTAGGTGAGCTTTACCATGATTGAACCGGCACCCGGGGGTCTTCCTCGCCTGGTGCCCGCCACATGGGGCGACCGCCGGTCGCCCCTACAAGTCATCGCGCCTTGCGGACGACGAATCCTGCGCATCTTGGCAAAGAATTACGCGGGACAGGACACTGGGTCGTCCCGCGGACGCCCGGACCCTATTGCTGCCCTTGCCCCTGGAGCATCTCCAGGGCTCGACGCGCGGCTTCCTGCTCGGACTGCTTCTTGCTCCGGCCCTCCCCCTGGCCTACCAGATGGCCTCCGACACGGATTTCCGTCTCGAAGTACCGGTCATGACTCGGACCGGATTCCCGCACCAGCCGGTAGGTGGGCGGAACGCGGTAGAGGCGCTGGCTGACCTCCTGGAGACGGGTCTTGTAGTCGTCCAGGCCCAGACCGCCGTGTTCCAGGTCGCCGATGAAATGGCTCTCCACCACCGGCCTTACCGCTTCGTACCCGGCCTCCCAGTAGACCCCTCCCAGCAGCGCCTCGAACGACGCCGCCAGGATCGACTCCTTGTGCCGCCCGCCGGTGCGCTCCTCGCCCTTCCCGACCCGCAGCACCTCGCCGATCCGCAGGAAGCGCGCCTTGTCCGCCAGCACGCGCCGGTTGACCAGCGACGCGCGCATGCGCGAGAGATCGCCCTCGCTCTTTTCCGGGAACCGGCGCATGAGCAGGTCGCTGATGGCCAGGCCCAGCACCGCGTCGCCCAGGAACTCCAGCGATTCGTTGTGGGCGTCCATGCCGCCGCCGCAGGATACGTGGGTGAGGCAGCGGTTGAGCAGCGCCGGATCCCTGAAGCGGTAGCCGAGGGCGTCCTGGAGGCTTTCGATCTCGGCGGAACTGCCGGTCAGCATTCGACTTCCCCCCACAGGCGTCCGCGGGACCATCGTTGGAGCCTGACGCGGACTTCGCGGTGAACCAGGTCGGCGCCGCCGGCGAGAGCCACCGGCAGATAGTTGCGGCTGTAGCCCTTGAGGGCCCCCGGCTCGCCCGCCACCGGCTCTTCCACCAGCACCGACACCCGGCGCCCGACCTCGCTCCGGTAGAACTCGTGCTTCTTCCGCATGCCGAGTTCGCGTGCCCGGCGCGAGCGTTCCTTCCTCTCGACCGGCGGGATCTGACCGGACATATCCGCCGCCGGCGTTCCCCGGCGGGCGGAGTAAGGGAACACGTGGAAGTACGTCAGCGGCTGGTCATCGAGGAAGTCCAGCGACGCCCCGAAGGCGGCCTCCGTCTCCCCGGGGAAACCGACGATGACGTCCGTTCCCAGCGCCGCCCGCGGCAGCTTGCCCCGCGCCCGCGCCATCAACCGGGCGAAGTAGGCGGTGTCGTAGTTGCGGCGCATCTTCTTCAGGATGCCGTCCTCGCCGGCCTGGACGCACACGTGCAGGTGCGGGCAGATCACCTCCGAGTCCGCCATCACCGCCAGCAGCTCGTCGGTCACCTCCCGCGGGTCCAGGGAGCTCAGGCGCAGGCGCCGGATCAACCCGCTCTCGGCAATGCGCCTCACCAGTGCGCTCAGGGACACACGGGGCGCCAGATCGTAGCCGTAGCCTCCCAGGTGGATGCCGGTGAGGACGATCTCCGGGAAACCCGCGTCCGCGAGGCCGCGCACCTGCTCGAGGACCTGCTCGGGCGGCACGCTGCGGCTGCGGCCGCGGGCGGTGGGGATGATGCAGTAGCTGCAGGCGAAGTTGCACCCTTCCTGGACCTTGAGGAAGGCGCGGGTGCGGCCGAGGAAGCGCCGCGCCCCGAGAACGCCCACGCCGCGCTCGTCCCGGGGGTTGCCCACCGAGACCGCCGGTCCGGGCTCGGACTCGCGGTCCGCGACATAGCCGACCAGCTCGTCCATGCGGTTGAGGCCGACCACGAAGTCGACGCCGGGAATCCGTGACACCTCGTCCGGGCTCACCTGCGCGTAGCAGCCCGTGACCACCACCCGCGCCGACGGGCTGCGCCGGCGGGCCTTGCGCACGAGCTGGCGCGCTTCCCAGTCCGCCCGGTCCGTCACCGTGCAGGTATTGAGGACGTAGACGTCGGCCGGATCCTCGAAGGGCACCAGCGAGCAGGACTCCCGGGCCAGGCGTTCCTGGATGACCGCGGAGTCGTACTGGTTGATCTTGCAGCCGAGTGTCTTGATGGCGACGCGCATGGGGCCCTCACCCCGACCCTCTCCCAGAGGGAGAGGGGGAAGATATGCTGGCTCTCGCGGAGGGAGAGGGAGAGGATACGCTGGTTCTCGCGGAGGGAAAGGGGGGAGATTCGCCGATTCTCCGTGAGGGGGAAGGCCTGTCGATCCAGCCGCCGCCCAGGACCTGGTCGTCGCGGTAGAACACCGCGGCCTGGCCCGGGGTCACCGACGCCAGCGGCTCGCCGGGGAGGACCTCGACGCCGTGACCGTTGAGGGGCCTCAGCGTGCACGGCACGGGCTTCGAGCGGTAGCGCACCTGGACCTCGGCGGAGGTCTCCCCGACCGGGGGGGCCGCGAGCCAGTTCAGGCGGCTCGCGGTAAAGGAAGGGGTGCTCAGCTCTTCGCGCCCGCCCACCACGACGCGTCTTTGTTCCGCGTCGATGCGCAGCACGTACAACGGACTCGGCGCCGCGATGCCCAGGCCCTTGCGCTGCCCCACGGTGAACCGGTGCACGCCGTCGTGATGCCCCAGGACGTTGCCGCGGGCGTCCACGATCTCTCCGCCGCCGAGCTGCTCCGGCTTGGCGAAGGACTCCACCACCGTGCGGTGGTCGCCGAGACAGATGTCCTGGCTCTCCGGCCGTTCGGCCACCGGAAGCCCCATCTCCCGTGCCTTGGCGCGCACGGCTTCCTTGTGGAGATCGCCCAGGGGGAACACGACGTGATCGAGCTGGCGCGGCGAGAGCGCGAAGAGGAAGTACGACTGGTCCTTGTTGCGGTCCGACCCGCGCAGCAGCGAGGCCCCGCCGGAGCAGCGCCCGGTGCGGGCGTAGTGACCCGTGGCCACCCGGGGAATCCCCCGGGCCTCGGCCCACTCCAACAGCTTCTCGATCTTGAACTGGCGATTGCAGGCGACGCAGGGATTGGGCGTGGCGCCGTCCAGGTAGCTCCGCGCGAAGGGCGCCACCACCGCCTTGCGGAAGTCGTCCCGCTGATCCAGCACGGTGTGCGGAATGCCCAGCAGGCCCGCCACCTCTTCCGCTCCCCGGTGGTCCGAGCAGTTTCGCGGCCCCAGGTTCCGCCCCTCCCAGAGGCGCAGGGACACGCCCACGACCTCGTACCCCTGCTCCACCAGGAGTCCGGCCGCCACCGAGCTGTCGACACCCCCGCTCATGGCCACCGCCACTCTTCTCTCCGCCGATGGAATCACCGTACTGCTTGCTCCGGGGCACCCTCACCCCAGCCCTCTCCGGGGGGAGAGGGGGTCGGAGGGCGATTCAAATAGGATGTTCGCGCGAGGACCGCTTCCTAGTTCTTGTAGCGGCGGGTCTCTTCCACCTCTTCGCGCTGCCGGGCCTCCAGGCCGCCCTGCTTGGCGTCGAGCTCGTTCACCCGCTTCTCGAGTTTCTGGATGTATTCCGCGAGGTTGCTCAGCGACTTGGCCATGGGGTCGGGGAGCCGGTCGTGATCCAGGGTGATCTCCTGCTCCACCGGATCCCGGTGCACGCCGTGCCCTTCCACGACCTTTCCCGGCACCCCGACCACCGTGGAGTTCTCCGGCACGTCCTTCACCACCACCGAGCCGGAGCCGATCTTGCTGTTCCGTCCCACCACCACCGGACCCAGCACGGTGGCGCCGGCGCCGATGACGACGCGGTCCTCCACGGTGGGGTGCCGCTTCTCCCGGCGCAGGCTGATGCCGCCCAGGGTCACGCCCTGGAACAGGGTCACGTCATCGCCGATCTCCGAGGTCTCGCCGATGACCACACCCATGCCGTGATCGATGAAGAACCGGCGTCCCACGGCGGCGCCGGGATGGATTTCGACGCCGGTGAAAAAGCGGCTCAGGTGACTCACCAGGCGTGCGGGGTTCCTCCAGCCCCGGCGCCACAGGCGGTGCGCGAGGCGATGGAGCAGCAGCGCGTGCACACCCGGGTAGCAGAACAGGACCTCGACCAGGTTCCGCGCCGCGGGATCCCGATCGAACGCCACCCGAATGTCTTCTTTCAGAATGCTCCACATGGGCGGCCGCTCCTGCCCGAGAAAGTACGATATCCTTCGACTTCGCTTCGCTGCGCCTGCCCTGAGCCCTTCGACAAGGCCTGTCCTGAGCTTGTCGAAGGGCTCGGGACAGGCTTTGACGAAGGGCTCGGGACGAACGGTTGTCGTTGCGTTTCTCCGTTCGTCAGTGCGCGGGGGCCGGCGCCGCCTGCGCCTTGCCGGCATGGGCCCTCCCCGCGTGGCCCCTTCTCTTCTTGTCCTTGTAGAGCTTGTAGTCGATGCTGTCCACGAGCGCCTGCCAGCTCGCCTCTATAACGTTCTGGGAGACCCCCACGGTGCCCCACTGGCTGTGGCCGTCGCCCGACTCGATGAGCACCCGGACGGTGGCGCCGGTGCCATCCCCGGACGACAGCACCCGGACCTTGTAGTCCAGAAGCTCCACTTCCTCCAGCGACGGGTAGAACCCCGTGAGCGCCTTGCGAAGAGCCCGGTCGAGGGCGTGCACGGGCCCGTTGCCCAGCGCCGCCGCGTGCTCCATCACCCCGTTCACCTCCACCTTGACGGTGGCCTCGGCGAGCGGCGGCTCGTTCTCGACCCGCTTCTCGTCGATGACCCGGAACCCGTCCAGGCGGAAATTGCTCTTCTTCCTTCCCAGCGCCTCCTGGATCAGCAGCTCGAAGGATGCCTCGGCGGCCTCGAACTCGTAGCCCTGGCTCTCCAGTTCCTTGATCCGGTTGAGGATCTGATGCACGGCCTGGTCCTGGCCGCTCAGGTCGATGTCGTACTCCCGGGCCTTGTAGACGATGTTGCTGCGGCCGGACAGGTCCGAGACCAGCACGCGCTGGCGGCTGCCCACGAGCTCCGGCTCGATGTGCTCGTAGGTCTCGCGGTTCTTGATGATGCCCGAAACGTGGAGCCCGCCCTTGTGCGCGAACGCGCTGTCGCCCACGTAGGCCTGCCGCTTGCTGGGCACGACGTTGGCCAGCTCGTACACCAAGTGCGAGATCTCCCGCAGCTTGCGCAACTGCGCCGGCCGGACGCACTTGTAGCCCAGCTTCAACTGCAGGTTGGGCAGCACCGAGCACAGGTTCATATTGCCGCAGCGTTCGCCGAAGCCGTTGATGGTGCCCTGGACTTGGCGGACGCCGTTGTCCACCGCCACCATGGTGTTGGCCACCGCCAGCTCGCAGTCGTTGTGGCAATGGATGCCCAGCGGCGCCTTCACCGTTTCCTTGGCGCGCGCCACCGCCGCGCCGATGTCGGCGGGCATGCCGCCGCCGTTGGTGTCGCACAGCACGATCCAGTCGGCGCCGCCGGCCGCCGCCGCCGTCAGGCACTCCAGCGCGTACTCGGGGTTGCTGCGGTAGCCGTCGAAGAAGTGCTCCGCGTCGAAAATCACCTCGTCCACGCGCGACTTCATGAACTCGATGGAGTCGGCGATGACCTCCAGGTTGGCCTTCTTGCTGATGCGCAGGTCGTCGCGCACGTGGAGGTCCCATGTCTTGCCCACCAGCGTCACCACCGGGGTCTTGGCCGCCAGCAGCAGCTTCAGGCTGGCGTCCTGGGCCGGCTTCACCGACGGCCGCCGCGTGGTTCCGAAGGCCGCGACCCGGGTCTTCCTGAGATTCACCTTCCCGACCGCCGTGAAGAACTCGGCGTCGCGGGGGTTGGAGCCGGGGTAACCGCCTTCGATGTAATGAATGCCCAACTCCGCCAGGCTCTCGGCAACGCGCAGCTTGTCCTTCAGGCTGAAAGAGACATCCTCGCTCTGACAGCCGTCTCTCAAGGTCGTATCGTACAACAACAAGTCACTCATGCACTCACCTGCTTTCAATCAACGAAGCGTGCAACGAATCCACCGCCCTGCGGCTGTCCTGCTCGGCCACCACCACCGACACCTTGATCTCGGAGGTCGAAATCATCTCGATGTTGATCGACTGTTCCGCCAGGGCCTGGAACATCTTCGCCGCCACGCCCGCGTTGGTTCTCACTCCGACGCCCACCACCGACACCTTGGCGATGTGCGTGTCGGAGGTCACTCCCCTAGCTTGGATCAAGGCCGCGTTTTTTTCAATCAATTCCATGGCCTTTGGATGATCCTTCTTGGGCACGGTGAACGTGACGTCGGTGGTGCCGTCGGCGCTGGCGTTCTGGATGATCATGTCCACCACGATGTTGGCCTCGGCGATGGGACCGAAGATCTGGGCCGCGAGCCCGGGGCGGTCCGGCACGCTGCGGATGGTGATCTTGGCTTCGTCGTTGTCGCAGGTCACTGCCGAAACCAGAACCGAGTCCATTTCTTCCCCCTCCTCGACCAGCCAGGTGCCTTGGGCGTCGTTGAAACTCGAGCGCAGGTGCACCCTGACGCCGAACCTCTTCGCCGTCTCCACCGAGCGGATCTGCAGCACCCGGGCGCCCAGGCTGGCCATCTCCAGCATTTCGTCGTAGGTGACCCGATCGAGCTTGCGCGCCCTGGGGCACACGAAGGGATCGGCCGTGTAGATGCCGTCCACGTCCGTATAGATCTCGCACACCGAGGCATCCAGGGCGGCGGCCATGGCCACGGCGCTGGTGTCCGAACCGCCGCGCCCCAGGGTGGTGATGTTGTCGGCCTCGTCAACCCCCTGGAAGCCCGCCACCACCACCACCTCGTTGCGCTTGAGCGACTCCAGCACCCGGGTGGAGTCGATGCTCTTGATCCGCGCCCGGCCGTGGGCGCTGTCGGTGGCGATACGCACTTGGTGGCCGAGAAAGGAGCGCGCCGGCAGGCCCAGGTCCTTCAGCGCCAGCGCCAGCAGCGCGCAGGAAACCTGCTCTCCGGACGCCAGCAGCACGTCGATCTCCCGGTCGTCCACGTGCGACGACACCTGGTTGGCCAGGTTCAGGAGCCGGTTGGTCTCGCCGGACATGGCGGAGACCACCACCACCACGTCGTCCCCCTGCGCGCGCGCGGCGGCCACGCGGCTCGCGACGTTGCGGATGCGCTCTACCATGCCGACGGAGGTGCCGCCGTATTTCTGCACGATCAGTGCCATGCGTTCATGTCCGCCTGTGGCCGGGCACCCTCACCCCGACCCTCTCCCAAAGGGAGAGGGGGCCGGATCAGTTTCCTCTCCCGGAAGAAGCCAAATTAGCCCTCCGGGAGAGGGTGGCCCTCCTACCGTCCCAAATCCAACCCCTCTCCCTCTGGGAGAGGGTGGCCGAAGGCCGGGTGAGGGGCCTCCTACCCCTTCAGCCTCGCCACCATCTCCTCGTAGCGCCGTCCGTGCGGGACGAAGCGCAGCTCCCGGCGCTCCTCGTCCACGTAGCGGAAGGCGATGCCCAGGAACTCGTCGACCCCCACCGCGTCGAGGCGCTCGAACCACTCGATGACGCAGACGCTGCCGGAGGCGAAGTACTCCTCCAGGTGCAGGTCCTCCATCTCGGCCCCCTGGTCCACGCGGAACAGGTCCACGTGGACCAGCGGCAGCCTGCCCTCGTACTCGTTGACGAGGGTGAAGGTCGGGCTCCGGACCCAACTTTTTCCGCCCACTTCAAGACCCTCGGCCAAGCCGTGCACGAAGCAGGTCTTGCCGCTGCCCAGATCCCCGGACAGCCCCAGGATCTCGCCGCCGCGGAGCGCTCCGGCCAGCGCCCGCCCGAGCGCCCGGGTCCCCTCCGGCGAGCCGGTGGTGGCGTGATGTTCACTGGTATTCAAGTCCCCATCATCTCCCTGATCTGCGTCAATTCCTTGATGGTCCGAGGCAACTCGTCCACCAGGTCCGAGGCGATGAGCCCCACGCCGCCGCGATCCTCCGCCACCCGGTCGCCGGCGCGGCCGTGAAGGTACACGCCCAGGCGCACGGCGTCCGACGCGGGCAGTCCCTGGGCCAGGAACCCCGCGACGATGCCGGCAAGGACGTCGCCCATGCCGCCGCTGGCCATGCCGGAATTGCCGGTGGGGTTGATGGCGACCTGCCCTTCCGGCGTCGCCGTCACCGTCCGGGCGCCCTTGAGGACGACATGGCAACGATGGTCCTCGGCGAAAGCCCGGGCGATGCCGATGCGGTCGCCGTTGACCTCCGCCGTGTCCAGGCCGGTGAGGCGGCTCATCTCCCCGGGGTGCGGGGTCAACACCGGCGGCACCCGCGCGTCCCGCAGGCGGGTCACGTCCTCCGCCAGGTTGTTGAGACCGTCGGCATCGATGAGCCACGGCAGGCGGCAGTGCTCCAGCAGCGTCTCCAGCGTCTTCTGGGCGGAGCCGTGGACGCCCACGCCGGGACCGTACAGCACCGCGCTCTTGCGCTCCGCCAGACTCTCCCAGTCGGTGGCGTCCAGCGCCGGCCACTGGTCCTCGCCCGGCTGGCCAAGCGGTTCCGTCATGGACTCCACCAGGGCCCCGGCCAGGATCTCGTTGAGTGCGCGGGGCACCGCCAGGGTCGTCAGGCCCGTGCCCACGCGCATGGCCGCGCGGCAGCCGAGCACCGCGGCTCCCGTCTTGCCCCGGGAACCCGCCATCACCAGCAGGTGGCCGAAGCTGCCCTTGTGCGAGTCGGCCGCCCGTCTCGGCAACAGCCACACCACCTCGGCCGGATCCAGCAGCTCCGCCGACGGCGCCACCTCGGCCTCCGCCTGCGGGTGGATGCCGATGTCGGCCACCACCAGGTCGCCGCAGTAGTCGACGCCGGGGTGGATCACCTGGCCGGCCTTGGGCAGACCGAAGGTCACCGTAACCTCGGCCTGGATGGTGGCGCCCAGGGGCGTCCCCCGGTCGGCATCCAGCCCCGACGGCGTGTCCACGGCCACGATGGGCACGCCCGAGGCGTTCATGAGCTCCACCGCATCCGCCAGAAAGCCCTCCACCGGGCTGCGCAGCCCGGTTCCAAGGAGCGCGTCCACCAGCAGCCCCTTGTCCTCGATGCGGCGGCGCAGGGCTTCGAGGTCCCCGGCGGGGATCTCGGTGAACCGGCCTCCCGCGGAACGATAGCGCTGGAGGTTGGTGGCCGCGTCCGGTGAGAGCTCCTCCTCCCGGGCGACGCACGCCACCTCGCAGGGCAGCAGCCGTTCGTGCAGCAGCCGTGCGATGACCAGGCCGTCACCGCCGTTGTTGCCCTTGCCCGCCACCACCAGGACCCCGTGCTTCGCCAACTGGGTCCAGCGTTTGAGGATGACGTCCACCACGCTCTGCCCGGCGCGCTCCATCAGCCGCAGGCTGGGAACGCCGTGGGTGTGGATGGTGAGATGGTCCAGGCGGCGCATCTCGGCTGCGGTTACGACGCGCATAGGTCAAGAGCCGGCGGATTCCGCCGCAGCGATGAGAGCCTTCATTTCCTTCACCGCCTGGGCCATCCCCACCATGATGGAGCGGGCGACGATGCTGTGGCCGATGTTGAGCTCGACGATCTCGTCGATGGCGGCGATGGGCGCGACGTTGCCGGCATTGAGGCCGTGGCCGCCGTGGACCTCGAGCCCCATTCCGGCCGCCGCCGCAGCGGCTTGGCGCACGGCCTCGAGTTCTTCGGCCTGCCGCGGTCCGCCGGCGTCGCAGTAGGCGCCGGTGTGAATCTCCACGGCGTCGGCGCCCGCCTGCCGGCTGGCTTCGATCTGCTTCAGGTCCGGGTCGACGAACAGGCTCACCCGAATCCCCACGTCCCGCAGTCGGGACACCACTTCCCTGAGCTGCTTCCCGTGCGTGACCACGTCGAGCCCGCCCTCGGTGGTGAGCTCTTCGCGCCGCTCGGGCACCAGGCAGGCGTCGTCGGGCTTGAGGGACAGGGCGTGGCCGGTCATTTCCGGGGTTCCGGCCATTTCCAGGTTGAGCCCCGCGGTCAACCGTTGACGCAGCCGGGCGACGTCGCGCTCCTGGATGTGCCGGCGGTCTTCGCGCAGGTGCACCGTGATCAGGTCGGCGCCGGCCTGCTCGGCCAGCAGCGCCGCCTCCACCGGGTCCGGGATGTCGATCATGCGCGCTTGGCGCACGGTGGCCACGTGATCCACGTTGACGCCGAGACGGGTCATGCCGGCACCCCCAGGTTGGACTCGATGGCGTCGGCGATCCCTTGGGCCAGCCGCCGGATCTCGTCTTCCGACTCGCCTTCGAGCATCACGCGGGCCAGCGGCTCGGTGCCGGAATAGCGCACCAGCACCCGGCCGCGGCCGTCCAGCAGGTGCTCGCTCTCGGCGATGCGCGCCTGCACCTGGGCCAGCTCCGAGAGCGGGCGCTTTTCCCGCACCGGGACGTTGACGACAACCTGCGGCAGCTTGCCCATGATCCGGCGAAGCTCGCCCAACGGCCGTTCCCGCTCGGTCATCAGCGCCAGCAACTGCAAGGCCGTGAGGCAGCCGTCGCCGGTGGTGTTGTGGTCCAGAAACACCAAGTGGCCGGATTGCTCGCCGCCGAGGTTGTGGCCGTCGCGGCGCATGGCCTCCACCACGTAGCGGTCGCCGATGGCGGTGCGCAGCACTTCGATGCCGTGCCCGCGCAGGGCAAGGTCAAGCCCCATGTTGCTCATCACCGTGGCCACCACCGTGCCGGTGGGGAGCCGTCCGGCCCGTTTCAGCTCCACGGCGCACATGGCCAGGATCTCGTCGCCGTCCACCAGCTCGCCCTTCTCGTCGATGAACAGCGCCCGGTCGGCATCGCCGTCCAGGCACACCGCCAGGTCCGCGCCATGCTCGCGCAAGGCCGCCCGCGCCTTCTCCGGGTACACCGAGCCGCAGTCGAGGTTGATGTTGGTGCCGTCGGGCTCCACCGCCACCGGGATGACCTCGGCGCCAAGCTCCGTCAGGACCTCCGGCGCTACGCGGTACCCCGCGCCGTTGGCGCAGTCCACCACGATCCTGAGCCCCTCCAGGGTCAGGTGGCTCGGGAACGTGCTCTTGAGAAAATCGACGGTCCTCCCCAGGGCGTCGGCGATGCGGGACGCCTTGCCGACCTCGGTGGCCACCGGGCGATGCGCGTCGTGCTCCGCGTTCCAGACCATGGCCTCCATGCGCCGTTCCCATTCATCGGGGAGCTTGAAGCCGTCGCTGGAGAAGAACTTGATGCCGTTGTCCTGGTAGGGGTTGTGCGACGCCGAGATCACCACCCCCGCGTCCGCGCGCATGCTTCGGGTGAGGAACGCCACGCCCGGGGTCGGGAGCGGCCCCACCAGCAGGACGTCCGCGCCCATGGAACAGATCCCGGACGCCAGCGCCGTCTCGAACATGTACCCGGACAGGCGGGTGTCCTTGCCCACGAGGATCCGGCGCCGGTGCGTCCGCTTTCGCCCCAGGGCGCCGCGCGCGGGCTTCCCCAAGCCGTCGTCGCCGACCACGTAGGCGATGGCCCGGCCCAACCTCAACGACGTCTCCGACGTCATCGGCTCCTGGTTGGCGATGCCGCGAACCCCGTCGGTGCCGAACAGCCGCTGCCGGGCGGAATTCTCTTGTGGCTTGTCCGACGTCATCGACTCCCTTCCATAAAATCAGCCGGCCGCGCCCGCCAGCCCCGCGAGTGGGATCGACCAGCGGTGCGGTGCAACCACGGGCGGGTTTGAAACTTGGCCGTGTAGGGTTTTTCCTACCGCCCGCAGCCCATAACTAGCTGAAAACAAACTAAAAAACTTCTCCTTGAAGGACCAGATGATTCGCGCCGGGGCAATCAACACATGGTCAACACCGCGCCCTGGACGGCGAAGCGGCTTCAAACCCCAGCACCGCCGGGTGCCCCCGGTGCCGAATGGAATAGAATATAGCACAGGCGGCGGGTGCGGCTTACCAATCCGCCGGTTTGACTATCCCTGTTCCCGGTAGCGTAACGGGAAACTGCGCCGCCCGCAGCATCGCGGGACGGATGTGGCGTACGTGGCTCGCGGCGTTCCGCAACTGTGAAGCGATCTGCCACCGACCCGGACAGGCGACGAAGATTGGGCGTTTCAGCTCCCCGGTGACCATACGGATCGGCACCACCAAGTCCGTGTCGTTCGACACGACCACTGCCGCATCGAACAGGTCCTTCCACGCGTCGTTTAGCAGGTGGGCCGCAAGATTCACGTCCGAGCCCTTCTCCTCCATGGTGTGGAACTCCGCGATCACGGCGTCCGGGATGGGTGTCCTCATCTTGCGACCGCCGCCCTCGCGTCCCCCGCGTCTGTCGGGATAGACGCCCACCGGTAGTGTCTGGGGTCGATCTCCGAGCACCCGGTGGTCGCCTTCCGGCAGCGTGACCGGCCGAGGTGCATCGATACGTCTGCCGGCGACCGGGAGATTGGCGAGAGGACGCCACGCGGTCTTGGCCAGGAAACGCCCGTAATGGATTTCAACTTCAGGCAGGGTGACGAGCGCCTTCAGGTAAAGCTGCTAGCGAGCCGGCGCCTGTGGATCGAGCTTCCCGGAGACATGCGCCGTGAAGTAGCGGAGCCGGTCGATCGTGCACTCGCGGGGAAGCAGGAGAGCGGTTAGCTTGACGGGGTCGAGCCACCTGAAGGGTGTCCCCTTGAGGGCTCCGTAGTACAGGTTGAAGCCATCGACATAGACCCTCGTCCTCATGCCCGTCCCCAAAAAGCAAGGGCCGCTCTCTTGGAGCAGCCCTTGAGCCGACAGCACGCTGCCAGCGGGTAATTGCAATAACCTTACAACCATTCCGCCCAGCCCGCAAGCGGACGTCCCATCTACCGGGCTCCGCGGATCGCGTCCGCCACCCGCACCGCCCTGCAAGTCTCCAGCACGTCGTGTACCCGGACCATGTGGGCTCCGGCCAGCACCACGGCCACGGCCCCGGCGAGACTGCCTTCCAGGCGGCTCTCCGATCCCCCCGTCTCCTGCAAGCGGCCGAGGAATGCCTTCCGCGAGAGACCCACCAGGACCGGCCGGCCCAGGGACGCCAGCGCGCCCAGATTCCGCAGCAACGCCAGGTTGTGGTCCAGGTCCTTGCCGAAGCCGATGCCGGGATCCACCACGATGCGTTCCGCCGCAACACCGCTGCCAACGGCAAAGGCGACGCGTTCCCGAAGAAAGGCGGCCACCTCCCCGACCACGTCGCGATAGCGCGGCGCGATCTGCATGGTCCGGGGCCTGCCCTTCATGTGCATCAGCACCACCGGAACGCCTTCCCGGGCCACCAATCCGGCCATGGCGGAGTCGAACCGCAGGGCGCTGACGTCGTTGACCATGTCCGCGCCCGCCGCCAGCGCGCCGCGGGCCACCTCTTCCTTGTAGGTGTCGATGCTTATGGGCACGTCGATCCGCCGCCGCAACTCGCGGATCACCGGGGCAACCCGCTCCAGTTCCTCGGCCGCCGAGACCGGCGCCGCCCCCGGGCGCGTCGATTCTCCGCCCACGTCCACGATGCTCGCGCCCTGCCCTGCCATCTCCACACCTCTGGCAACCGCCGACTCGACATCGGCATGACGGCCGCCGTCGGAAAAGGAGTCCGGGGTGACGTTGAGGATGCCCATCACCGCGGTGCGCGAGCGCATGTCCACCTGCCCGTGGCGCGTCGCCAGCACCGGGTCCGGTTCCGGGCCGGAGTCGTCGAACGATAACGACTCGGGCCGGTTTCGCTTCGTTCGCATTGGTAGACTCGGGACGCTGAGAGGGGGGTCAACTCGCCCGCCCCTGCAGCCCGTATCGACTGGCAGCGTGGTGCGGGCGCGGGCGGGTTTTGAAACCCCACCCTACACCCTATGCGGGAACGGGTGTCGTGGGCAGGTCGGGACCGTTGTCTTCCATGTAGTCCTTGACGATGACGTCGATCTCCGCGCCGTCCAGCACTTCCTTGTCCAGCAGCTCCCTGGCGACCCGGTGCAAGAGATCGAGGTGCGTGGTCAGAATCTCCTTGGCCCTGCTGTAGCACCCCTGGATGATGTGCCGGACCTCCCTGTCGATCTCCACCGCGGTGCTCTCCGAGTAGTCCTGCTGCTGGGTGAAATCGCGCCCGAGGAAGATCTGCTCTTCCTTCTTGCCGAAGGTCATGGGCCCCAGCTTCTCGCTCATGCCCCACTCGCAGACCATCCGGTGGGCGATCTCGGTGGCGCGCTCGATGTCGTTGCCGGCCCCCGTGGTCATGTGGTCGAGGACCAGTTCCTCGGCGACGCGGCCGCCGAACAGGATCGTGACGTTGTTCAGGAGATGCTGCTTGTCCTGGCTGTGGCGCTCGTCCATGGGCAGTTGCTGGGTCAGCCCCAGGGCCATGCCGCGCGGGATGATGGTCACCTTGTGGACCGGGTCCGCCCCCGGCAGGAGCTTCGCCACCAGCGCGTGGCCGGACTCGTGATAGGCGGTGTTGCGCTTCTCCTCGTCGCTGATGATCATGCTCTTGCGCTCGGTCCCCATCATGACCTTGTCCTTGGCGAGCTCAAAGTCATTCATGTTGACCTTTTCCTTGTCGTTCCGCGCCGCGAGCAGGGCCGCCTCGTTCACCAGGTTCTCAAGGTCCGCGCCGGCAAAACCAGGAGTCCCCCGGGCCAGCACCCGGATATCCACGTCGTTGTCTATGGGCACCTGCCGGCTGTGCACCGCCAGGATGCCCTCGCGCCCCTTGACGTCGGGCCGTGGCACCACCACGCGGCGGTCGAACCGCCCCGGCCGCAGCAGCGCCGGATCCAGCACGTCGGGCCGGTTGGTGGCGGCGATGAGGATCACGCCGTCGTTGGCCTCGAAGCCGTCCATCTCCACCAGCAACTGGTTGAGGGTCTGCTCGCGCTCGTCGTGTCCGCCGCCCAGGCCGGCGCCGCGCTGACGGCCGACCGCGTCGATCTCGTCCACGAAGACGATGCACGGCGCCTGCTTCTTGGCCTGCACGAACAGGTCGCGCACTCGCGAGGCGCCCACGCCCACGAACATCTCGACGAAATCCGAGCCGCTGATGCTGAAGAACGGCACGCCGGCCTCACCCGCGATGGCCCGGGCCAGCAGGGTCTTGCCGGTACCCGGCGGGCCCACCAGCAGGCAGCCCTTGGGGATGCGTCCGCCGAGGCGGGTGAACTTCTTGGGGTCCTTGAGGAAGGCGATGACTTCCTGGAGCTCGTCCTTGGCTTCGTCCACCCCGGCGACGTCGCTGAAGGTGACCCGCGCCTGGTTCTCGTTCAGCAGGCGCGCCCGGCTCTTGCCGAAGGACATGGCCTTGCCGCCCCCCACCTGCATCTGGCGCATGAAGAAGATCCAGACGCCTATGAGCAGCAGCATCGGGAACCAGTTCACCAGCAGCACGAAGTACCAGGGGGAATCGTCCTCGGGCTTGGCGGCGATGCGGATGTTCTTTTCCCGCAACGTCTTCACCATGTCCGGGTCGCTGGGCGAAAAGGTCCGGAAGCGCTCGCCGCTCTGGTACTTGCCGTGGACGTGCTGGCCCTGGATCGTCACCTCCTGCACGTCGCCGCGCTCCACCGCGGACCAGAAGTCGCTGAAGATGATCTCGGGCTCCCGCCCCTGCTGCCGGGTGAAAACATTGAAAAGCAATAGGAACATCAGCCCCAGGACGAGCCACAGGGCAAGGTTTTTGGTCGCTTGATTCAAAGGGGGTTTCTCCAACCTTCTCTTTCCCCGAAAAAAGTTAACACACGGGTATGGCTACTTCAATTCAATAAGAACCGGAACGGCCCAAGTCAACCGAGGGCCCCTCACCCCGACCCTCTCCCGGAGGGAGAGGGGGGTGGCGTCGGCGTTCTCCCGGAGGGAGAGGGGGATGACGCCGGCGTTCTGCCGGTGATTCTCACCCGCCAGACGGCCTCGGTATCGGGTTCCACCGTGGCGAAATCGCTCCGGGCGCAACCGGGAACCCACAGGATCTCCTCGCCCGCCAGGAGCAGGGGCAGGGTGCGGCGCCGGGAGCGGGGGACCTTCAGGTCGATGAAGAGGTCCTTCAGCTTCTTGTGTCCGGCCATGCCCAGGGGCCGGAGCCGGTCGCCGGGCCGGAAATTGCGCATCCGGAGCTCGCCGCCGTCGCGCTCCACCCGGGTGAGATCGAAGGCCGCCTCGAAACCGCCTTCCGGACGTTCCCGGCTGTCGGAGCGCCACGCCGTGACCCGTACTCCGGCCTCGGGGATCTCCACATCACCCTCCAGCGGCAGCGCGTAGCAGTAGTCGTCCGGCCGGGAGGCGCCGGCGGACCGGACCAGCCGCACGGTGTCGTACTCCCGGACCACGGTCCAGGAACCCGGCAGGGACACCCTGCCGTGGGGGGCGGCCGCCTCGATGACCTTCAGGACGGCATCCACGTGGACGAAGCCGATGCGCCGGAGCGTCCCCAGTCCGCGGCCGAGCCAGGAGCGTAGCACCCGCGCCCGGAGGCCGAGGTCGAGCCCGAGAAAGGCCGCGCGGTCCAAGGCGTCTCCATGAGCGACCTGTGGATAGACCTCGGCAACCCATCGCTCCAGGAGCGCGTTATCGGACCGCAGCATCCCGCCCAGGCGGCCCAGCCGCTCCTCCAGGCCGCCGTCGCCGCGGTCCCGGAGCCCCGGCAGGAGGTTCAGGCGGATCCAGTTCCGCAGGTAGCGGGTGTCGCGGTTGGTGCGGTCCTCCCGGTGCTCGAGACCCCGGCTCTCCAGGAAGGCGAGGATGTCGCCACGGGATACATCCAGAAGCGGACGGATCAACACGGCCTCTTCGGCGCCGCCGCCTTCCCGCGCCAGGGGGCGCAGCGCCGGCATCCCCTGCAGCCCCTCCGGGCCACAGCCCCTGAGCAGCCACATGAACATGGTTTCCAACTGGTCGTCGTGGTTGTGCCCCACCGCCACCCTGGCGATTTTCCGTTGCGCCGCCACTTCGGCGAAGAACCGGTAACGCCGCTCCCGTGCCAGGGCCTCGAGGTTTCCGGAACCGCGCTCCCGGACCGCCGGCGCCAGTTCCAGGCGCGTGAGATGGAACGGCAGCGACAACCCGGCGGCGATTCCGCGGACGAACTCGGCGTCGTCACGGCTCTCGTCCCCGCGGATGCCGTGCTCGGCGTGGGCCACCTCCAGACGAAGGTGGAGGGAAGGGGCGATCTCGTGGAGGACATGCAGCAATGCGACGGAATCCGGGCCGCCGGACACCCCCACCAGCACCGCGTCACCCGGCGCCAGCATACCGGTCCGGACCAGGGTTTCCGCCAACTGTCTGTCGAGGTTCATGGAGGCAGGAAGGTTTGTGGCCCCGCTTCGCGGGTGCTATTACCTTGAAAAATTTCAGGATACACCGCGCCCGAGCCGCTCACAAACAAAGAAACCCAGGGAAAATCGCAATAACCCAAGGAGCAACCGCATGGCTTCGCCGTTGAACCCGCCCAAGAGAATTCTCCTCGGACCCGGCCCCAGCAACCCGCATCCGCGTGTGCTGGAGGCGCTGTCGGCCCCGGTGGTCGGTCATCTGGACCCGGAATTCTTCAAGATCATGGAAGAGAGCAAGGCCATGCTGCGCCGGCTGTTCCACACCGAGAACGACCTGACCTTCCCGGTGTCGGGCACCGGCAGCGCGGGCATGGAGACCTGCCTCGTGAACCTCATCGAGGAAGGCGACACCGTGCTGGTGTGCGTCAACGGCGTCTTCGGCACCCGCATGGCCGACATCGTCGAGCGCCTGGGCGGCAACCTCGTCAAGGTCGAGGCCCCCTGGGGCGAGATCATCCGGCCCGAACAGGTGGAGCAGGCCCTCAAGGAAAACAAGGTCGACATCGTGACCCTGGTGCACGCCGAGACCTCCACCGGCGTGTGGCAGCCCGTGGAGGAGATCTCCCGGCTCGCCCACGACGCCGGCGCCCTGCTGGTGCTGGACACCGTGACCTCGCTGGGCGGCTGTCCAGTGACGCTGGACGCCTGGAACGTCGACGCCGCCTACAGCGGCACCCAGAAATGTTTAAGCTGCCCTCCCGGGCTGTCGCCGGTATCGTTCAACCAGGCCGCGCGCGACAAGTTGGGCCGGCGCAAGGGCAAGGTCAAGAGCTGGTACCTGGACCTCACCATGATCGAGCGCTACTGGGGCGAGGACCGCGCCTACCACCACACCGCCCCCATCTCCATGAACTACGGCCTCCACGCGGCCCTGAGCGAGGTCGAGAACGAAGGCCTGGAGGCCCGCTTCGCGCGCCACGAGTTGAACCACCGGGCGCTCGTGGCCGGCCTGGAGGTGCTGGGCATCCCCCTTGCCTCCCAGGAGGGCCATCGCCTGTGGATGCTCAACAGCGTCAAGATCCCCGAGGGACTCAACGACGGCGCCATCCGCAAGCGCCTGCTGCTGGACTTCAACATCGAGATCGGCGGCGGACTCGGCGCCCTGGCCGGCAAGACCTGGCGCATCGGGTTGATGGGCGAGTCGAGCCGGAGGGAGAATGTGGTCGCGCTGGTCGGGGCGCTCGGGCAGATCCTCAAGGACGAGGGCGCAGACGTGGCGGTGGCGGATGCGGTGGGGGCGATCGAGAGGGTCTACGCCGGCAGTTGACGGAACTGATCCCGGTCGCCTGGACGTCCGGGTGGGGGATGTCATGAGCAG
Organism: uncultured Binatia bacterium (SeqCode); assembly: GCA_965204505.1. GTDB lineage: Bacteria > Desulfobacterota > Binatia > UBA9968 > JAJDTQ01 > JAJDTQ01. The sequence continues at coordinate 1,363,052 of CBDBFB010000002.1, read as the reverse complement.
CACCGCCCAATCACGCAGCTTCCGTGACCTGGTCGATGACCGGGTCGACGAGGGAGTCTTCCGCGTCGACCGGGCCGTCTACACCGACGAGGCGGTCTTCGAGGCGGAGATCGAGCGCATCTTCGAGGGCGGTTGGGTCTTCCTCTGCCACGAAAGCCAGGTGGAGAAGCCGGGCGATTATTGGGCGACGGAAATCGGCCGCCAGCCGGTTTTCGTGATGCGCCAGACGGACGGATCGCTGGGCTGCTACATCAATTCCTGCTCCCACCGAGGCGCGGTGCTGACCCCGCTCAAGCAGGGGAACGTGAATGTGCTCACCTGCCGTTTCCACGGCTGGGTGTACGACCGCGGCGGACGCTGCATCAACATCAAGAACGAAGAGTTGGGCTACGCCGCCGAGGAACGGTCGGGCGGGCGCTTCGACCTCCGCCGGATCGGCGCCCTCGACTCCTACAAGGGGTTCGTGTTCGGGAGCCTGAGGAGCGACGTGCCCGCGCTCCGGGACCACCTGGCGGCCGCGGCTCGCTGGATCGACCTCCTGGCCGACCAGGCGCGGGACGGGCTGGAAGTCGTGCCTGGCTGCTCTACCTACGTGGTCCACGGCAACTGGAAGCTCCAGTCCGAGAACAGCGTCGACGGCTACCACGTGACCACCCTCCACAGCGTGTTCGCCGCCACCACGGCCCAGCGCGAAGCCCGGGACGCCACCGCCGGGATGGGACGGACCGAGTCCGGGCGCATTCGGGGCAAGGTTCCCAGCGGTACCTACGACCTCGGCAATGGCCACATGGGGCTGTGGGCGCAACACGTCACGCCGCACGTCCGCCCGATCTACGAGGCGCGGGCGTGGCTTGAAGAGAGCCTCAAGCCGGCGGAGGTCGACTGGATCCTCAACCGCGGCCGCAACCTCCACGTGTTTCCCAACGTCATGCTGATGGACAACCCGTCGACGCAGATCCGCCTGGTGAAACCCGTCTCCCCCGCCTTGACCGAGGTCTCGGTCTACTGCATCGCGCCCAGGGGGGAGAGCCGGACGGCGCGTGCGGCGCGCCTCAGGAAGTTCGAGGACTTCTACCTGACCGCTGGGATGGCGACGTCGGACGACGCCGCCGCGCTCGAAGCCGTCCAGGACGGCTCTACGGGACCGCCGAGCCAGTGGAACGACATGACCCGCGGCCTGGACGCCCAGGTCACCGGCCCCGACCAAGGCGCCCGTGACCTGGGCTTCGAGCCGGTGGCATCCTGCCCCGACTGGGAACACGAGGGAATGTTCCTCGGTTTCTACCGCGCATGGCTCGATCGGCTGACGAACGGAGCGGGACACTAGATGAGCACGGACGGCATCGACGCCGGGCTGGAGCGCGAGGTCGCGGCCCTCATCAACCGCGAGGCCATGCTGCTGGACCGGCGCCGCTGGAACGAGTGGCTCGACCTCTACGCCGAGGACGCCGTGTACTGGGCGCCGGCCTGGGCCAGCGAGGAGGAGACCACCACCGATCCCGAGACCCAGCTCAACCTGATCTATCTCAAGAACCGCGGCCGGCTCGAAGACCGGGTGTTCCGCATCGAGTCGCGCCAGTCCTGGGCATCGCTCCCTCTCGACCGCACCGTGCACGTCATCGGCAACGTGCTGGTGGAGAGTGCGGAGGGAGACGCGATCGAAGCCACCGCCAACTGCATCGTGCACGTCTACGGCAAGAAAGGGGCGGCGACCCGCGGCAGCCGCTACGACTTCGCGTTCAGGCGCATTGACGGGGCGCTCAGGATCGCGCGCAAGAAGATCACCTTCATCGACGACCGGCTCGAAGGGCCGGTGGACATCTACCACTTGTAGAGAGCCTTGCTGAGCCTCCAGAAGATCGCTCCCGAGGTCGGCGGCATCGCGGTCCGCGAGATGGAGCCGCGCGACCCGGGGCCCGGCGAGTTGTTGATCCGGGTCGGCGCGGCCGGAATCTGCGGCACCGACATGCAGATCTACAACTGGGCGCCGCGCATGGCGCGCCGGATGGTCCTGCCCCGGGTGCTGGGCCATGAGGTGTCGGGCACGGTCGAGGCCGCCGGTCCGGGGGTCGAGGGCGTCGCGACGGGCGACCGGGTCAGTCTGGAAAGTCACATCTTCTGCGGCCATTGCCGGTCGTGCCGGCTCGGACGCGCCCATCTCTGCGAGAACACCCGCTACCCCGGCATCGACATCGACGGCGCGTTCGCCGAGTACCTGACCGTGCCGGCGTCCATCGCATGGGCGAACCCGCCCGACCTCCCGCACGAGACCGCGGCCATGCTCGAACCGTTCGGCATCGCCGTCCACGCCTGCCTAGCGGGCGCCGGTGTTGCCGGGCTGGCGGTGCTGGTGAATGGCTGCGGCCCGATCGGGCTGATGGCGGTGGCGGTCGCGCGTGCCCTGGGCGCTCGCAGGATCATTGCCTGCGACATCAACCCGCTTCGTCTCCGCGCGGCCGAAACCATGGGCGCCGACCGCGCGGTGGATGCCGGCAGCGAGGACCTGGCGCGTGTGGCAAACGATATGACCGGAGGCGCCGGGGTCGATGTCGGCATGGAGTTTTCGGGTAGCGAAGCCGGATTCAATGCCGTCTTCGATTCGCTGGCCAAGGGCGGCGACTTCCGGCTGGTGGGCGCGCCGCCGTCCGCCATTCCCGTCGACTTCACCTACTGGCTGCTCAAGTGTCCGGTGATGCAGAACATCCACGGGCGGCAGATCTGGCAAACTTGGCAGCGCGCCACCGAGCTCCTGGCGGCGGGCGCCGTCGACCTCGCCCCGGTCCGCAGCCACGTGCTGCCGCTCTCCGAAGCTCCGCGCGGATTTGAGCTCATCCGGGACGGCGAGGCGCTCAAGCCCGTGCTCGTACCCGATCCCTAGGTAAGCCGAAGGGCGAGCCGTGACCACGTGTCGGCGGTCCGATATTGCCGAGGGGAACGGCGGATCTCGCGCAGAGGTTGACATCATCAGATAGAACTATATAATTAGTTATATGGATATAATGGCTCATCCCAAGACCCCGCCGAGTTCCACGCTGGCCCTTGAGGAAGCGGCGCAGGGGTTCGCCGCGTGCGGTTCCGAGCCGAGGCTCACGGTGCTTCGCCTGCTCGTGCGCGCCGGGGACGGAGGGCTCACGGTAGGCGAGGTCCAGGAGCGCTGCGGCTTGCCGGCCTCGACGCTCGCCCATCATCTCGGCTTCCTCGCTGCAGGCGGGCTGGTCGAGCAGGAGCGTCGGGGCCGAATCGTGCTCAACCGTGCCGCCTACGGCCGTCTCGAGGCGCTTGCCGCGTTCCTGCTCGAAGAGTGTTGCGTTGATGCCTGCCCATCGCCCCAGGCCCGTGCGGCGCGGGCTGCGCTCACGAAGGAGCCGTCATGACGGAACTGGTTCTGAGCAGATTCAGCGGGCTGCGTGTGGGGGTCCGGGGCATGGCGTCGGTCTGGGGGCTCATACTGGCGATCCCGCTCGCCGTGGCGACGCTCGACGCCACCAGGTTGCCGGACATCCTGGAGACCGCGTTGGCGGCGTTTGCGGGAACCGTGCCCTTCATCGCCGCGGCGGTGCTGCTCATCGCGTATCTCAAGGCGACGGGAACCACGGCCCTCGTGGCGCGCGCCTTCGAGGGTCGCGAGATGCGCATGATCTTCCTGGCTGCGCTCGTCGGCGGCCTCGCCCCTTTCTGCTCCTGCGAGGTCATCCCCTTCATCGCGGCGCTGCTCGCGATCGGCGCGCCGCTCTCCGCCATCATGGCCTTTTGGCTGTCCTCCCCCGTCATCGATCCTCCCGCCGCGCTCATTACCGCCGCCACCCTCGGCTGGGACTTCGCGCTGGGGAAGGCGGTGGCGGCCGTGGCCATCGGCCTTTTCGGCGGGTTCGGCGTCCGCTTCTTCATCCGGCGCCATGCGTTCGCCGCTCCGCTGCGGGAATCCGTGGCGGGCGGTTGCGGCGCCTGCGGCGGTATCCTCGGGACGGGCGAGATTGTCTGGCCATTCTGGCGCGACCCGCAGCGGACGGCCACCTTCCGTTCCGAAGCGCTGGAGAACGCGCGGTTCCTGGTCAAGTGGCTGGCGTTCGCCTACCTGATCCAGGCCCTGCTCGTCACCTACGTACCGGCCGCGTTGATCGCGGGCCTGGTCGGCGGACCCGGGGCCGGCCCCATCGTGATCGGCGCCCTGGTGGGCACGCCCGCCTACCTCAACGGCTATGCCGCGCCCGCCCTCGTCGCCGGCCTCATGGAACAGGGCATGAGCGCCGGCGCGGCCCTGGCCTTCATGGTCTCCGGCGCCGTGACCTGCGTCCCGTCCATGGTCCCCGTGTGGTCGCTGGTACGCTGGCAGGTGTTCGCCGCCTACGTGGGTTTCGGCGTCACGGGCGCGATCTTGAGCGGGGTGGGGTTCGGGGCGCTCGTCGGGTGAACGAGCACGGCGCGGCCACCAGTGTAACTGGCGGCCCCTCCATGGCCCGCGGACTCCGCAAGACTGATCCTGGCGTTTACCTGTTGTGCGCCGGGCGCGGCGGCAAACCATGCCTGAGCGGCACGAAAACCGTCTCTCAGCTTACCCGGGACGGCGGCCAGATACGGGGGCATCTCCGACGCGCGGTACAACCCGCCCAGAGAGGGAGGCGGCATCTTCCTCTTTTGCAGGGCCTGCCGCGTCACCTTGAGCCGCGCGGCGACGTCCGCCAAGCTGACTAGATCCGGCTTCACCTCCCGAAGCTTCGTTCCCTCGGGAAGGCCCTTCAAGACCTGCGTCACCGTCTCGGAAATCACGGCGTCCGGATCCTGCCCGACACGCGTAAACCCCAATCCGATGAGGCCCGACGCACCAAGGCCAACGGCCGCATCGTCGCACCCGGCTTCGTAGAGGGCGTCGAGAACCGCTCCCTCGTCCGTCCCCTCCGGCAGCGCGCACACCAGATCGAACTCGAACACTTTCTCAGCCATGGTCGCTGTCGCCTTTCACCACACAGCCATCGGCCTTCCTGATCAACTCGCGTGTGTGAGCCCGCGGGCTGCGCGGGGTACTCCAAACCGACATCCGACAGAAGACCCCGGAACGGCACTCATCCCCCGCGTTCGCCGGACAGAGCACGTAACCCCAAGCATGAGCGCTACGCCCCTTGGCTTCCTCGACGGACCATCCCACGGCTTCCAGCGCCTTGAGTGCAGCTTCGACCTCCTTGTTCGGATGGCGTTTCCTTCCCACACATAGTCCCTTCAGACGGGGTTGTCAATCGACAACCGCCACTAGGAGCCCTGCCTCCTGGTTACTCGGCTCATACGGCAAAATCTGAAGAGGAGGCGCCCCCGCTCTCAGGAACGGCCCTTGGCGGTCTTGGAGGTCATCCGAAGCGTCCCGGGATGGCTGCGGAGAATGGAGTCCATTATCTCCGCAAGATTAGCGGAGATAAGCTTGCGGATGCGGGGGGATGCTATATTCCCCGCATGTTGTACGGAGAATACCCTGCATACATCTGGCAACGCCCGGAATGGCCGTGGTTCGAGCAGGATACGGCTCGACTCGCCAAACTGCTCGCACACGCACGCCACATCCAGGGAAAGCTGCTCGGCCGCATGGCAGCCCCGGGTTTCGAGATGCGTAGCGAAGCCACGTTGCGCATGCTCACCGAGGATGTCGTGAAGACCAACAAGATCGAGGGAGAGATACTCGGTCCCGACCAGGTCGGCTCGTCGATTGGGAACCGCCTCGGCCTGGATGTCGGCGGCCTTCCGGCCCCGGATCGAAACGTCGACGGTGCCGTCGAGATGGCGCTCGACGCCACACGGAACTACGCCGCGCCCTTGACGGAAGAGCGGTTGTTGTCGTGGCACGCCGCCCTGTTCCCGACCGGGCGCAGCGGCATGCGCCGCATTCGCGTCGGCGAGTGGCGCGATGACGCAGACGGGCCGATGGAAGTGGTCTCAGGCCCGATCGGCCGCCAACGCGGCCACTACACCGCTCCGCCGGCCCAGCGCCTCGGAGACGAGATACCCAGGTTCCTGGAATGGTTCGAAGACACACAGTCCATGGAACCCGTGCTCGCCGCCGGCGTCGCCCATCTCTGGTTCGTCACCATTCATCCCTTCGAGGACGGCAACGGCCGTATCGCGCGGACAATCGCGGACATGGCGTTGGCCCGATCGGAGGAGAGCCCCGAACGTTTCTACAGCATGTCCGCTCAGATCCGCCTGGAGCGCAACGCCTACTACGACATCCTCGAGACAGCTCAGAAGGCTGGCTTGGATATCACCGATTGGCAGGTCTGGTTTCTCGAATGCTTGGCACGCGCCATCGAAAACGCCCAGCATACCCTCGCCACCGTCCTGACAAAGGCCCGCTTCTGGGAAGCCCATGCCCTCGAGTCATTGAACGAGCGCCAGGTGAAAATTCTCAACCGGCTATTGGACGGTTTCGAAGGGAAGCTCACCTCGTCGAAGTGGGCGGTGATGAATCGCTGTTCCCAGGACACGGCCAATCGGGACATCCGCGATTTAATCGATCGTGGCCTCCTCGTCCGAAGCCGGGCCGGCGGTCGCAGTACCAGCTATGAACTCGTCACCGAAGAACAGAGTGGATTAGACTCAGGAAGGGCTTGGAATCATGACGGACACGAAACACTTTACTGAAGGCATGCCGAAGGCCGAGTTGCATGTCCACATGGAGGGGACGCTGGAGCCGGAGCAACTGTCCCGCTTGGCATGCGTACGCTGACGCTCTTGCGCGGAACTCTAGCCTCGCGTCGCGCTCGCCGACGCTGGCTCGGATTTTCGGTCCCTACTGCACCGGTTTCTGCCAGCTACGCAGCCTGGTGCAACCCATCGATTTGAAACCATTGTGATTCTGAGTAAACAGTTCTTGGCAGCTACCGTCGCAGGAACGAATTACGCGAGGATATTCCGCATGGACCGAACGTCGCCAGCAGAGCCCGCCCACGTGCCATTTGCCCTGTATCACGGTTCGTCTAGCCATTACCTGGCGAACTTTCGGCCAGGTGAAACCCTTTTGGCTTGGCCGCACACGCGGGACGCGCTCGAACTCTACCACCGACTCTGGACGGAGCTGAAACGTCTGGGTCAGTCGCCCGATTGGTGGAAGAAAAAATACTGGCTCAGGACTCAGGCCATGCGAATTGGCAGCACGGCCAACTCTATGTGACACCGAGCAAGAGATCTGCCGTCAACTACGCAAGCGGCGGCGCAGCCCACGGCGGCGAACTTCTGCAATCCTGTCGGGACGCGCTCGACGAGCTTGCGAAGCGTGATCCGGGCAGGACGACCGAGTTGCTATGCGGTGTCGGGAGGATTGCTAGTTTCCTCAAGGAAACCGGACGACCGATACTGATCGAGTTCAAGAACGTACAGGTATCCGGACTCTCGCCCGAACGACCGTCGGACAATGTAGGCGCGCGCCTCGCCACACTTGCGAACATGGACCAACACACGCGTGAACTCATGGGACAACAAACCAATTTCCGGCTAGCTCCCGGCTGCGCAATCGTTGGGCGTGTTTTCGAGCTGTCGATTGACGATATAGGCGGTCCTGTACTGAACTATCAACAGCGGGAGATCGTTGATTCCGATATGTGGACCGGGGCTTGACGGAATCGAACTGCACCGCAATCGGTCAGCGCTCCTTTCGATTTCACGGATGGCCGAACCGAAATCGGGTCTCCCCGCTATCCAAACAGGTAGCTTCGAGATTGCACACTGGGGCCTCTGCGAGATCGCTCACGCGGCTCGGACATTCCGCGAACTTCCCTTCGATCACGCACAAGCATCCATCGACAAAAGCTGTTGACTCGGCTCTGTCGGCCCGTATTTTCACGTTCGCCGCTCGCTCACTGCCACGTCCGCAACTCCGGATAAACCTCCGTCGCGAACAGCTCCATGCTCCTCTTGGTCTCCTCGTGGGTCATGAAGCCAGCCTGGTTCATCATGAGGAGGTGGCCGACGCCGCAACGTTCGTGGAGGTACCTGACCTTCTCGATGACCTTCTTCGGGGTGCCGGCGATGATGACGCCCTGGTTGATGAGGTCCTCGTAGGTGCGGTTGTAGCGGGCGTTGCCCTTGGGGTCGAAGAAGCGGGTGAGGCCCTGGGGCGGCACGAATCCGGGCGGGGCGAAGAAGCCCACGGGGCGGCGCTTGTTGAGGTACCAGAGGAGCTTTCGGCCGCCCTCTTCGGCCTTCTTGTCGGTCTCGCCGGTGAAGGTCAAGGCGCAGTAAGCGAACCTGTCGCTGCCAGGCTCGGGGTAGTTCATCTCCTCGCAGCGTTTGCGGTAGGCGTCGAAGAGGGCTTCGGTCTGTTCGTAAGACGTCAGCACGGTGGCCAGGGTGTAGTGGTGGTCGGCCACCCAGGGCACGGCCGCCGGCTGGCTGCCGGTGATCCAGATGGGGGGATGGGGCTGCTGGTAGGGCCGCGGCCACGGGTTCACGTAGCGGTAGTGGTAGTGCTTGCCCTCCCAATTGAACACGTCCTGGGTCTTCCACGCCTTGATGATGAGGTCATGGGCCTCCTGCATCCGCTCCCGAGTATCGGCGGGGTTGGTGTTGGCGGGATGGATCTCGGTCCCCACGCCCCGAACGAAGCCGGCGATGAGGCGGCCGCCCGAGATGACGTCCAGCATGGCGGCGTCCTCGGCCACCTGGATGGGACTCCGGTGCGCCAGCGGGAAGCCCAGCACCAGGATCCTGGCGCGCTTGGTGCGTCGCACCAGGGTGCCGGCGGTGATGGAGACATTGGCCGCCATGCAGGTGGCGGTGGCGTGGTGCTCGTTGAGCATGATCTCCAGGCCTAGCTCGTCGGCGTACTCGTACTCGTCGAGGTAGCGATTATAGAGATCGTGGGCAATTTTGGGGTCGCAGTAGCGGTTGGGCAGGGTCACGCGCATGGCCCCGTAGGTCTCCTCCGCGTCGTCCGCGAGAAACGGATAGGGCATTTCGGTGAAATGATAGGCCAGCATCTCCTGGTCCTCCTGTTTCTCTAGCTTTCCAGGAACTTCGTGACGGCCTGGGCCAACGCCTTGGGCTGCTCCCACTGCGGGTAGTGACCCGCGCCCGGTATGGCTGTGAAGCCGGCGCCGGGGATGGCCTGCTGTAGCGCGCGTCCGTAGTCCGGTGTCACCACGCGGTCGCTCTCACCCCAGAACACGTGAGTCGCGACCCGCACCCGGGCCAGCCGCCGCATGAGCTTCGGGTTGTACATGAAGGGACGCCAGGCGAACTTCAGCACCGACTGGCGGTTGCGCAGCAGCGTGAGCAGCTCTTCGCCCTCCACGTCCTCCATGCCCGGCCATCGGAGCGCCGTGGCCGCGGCCGGATCGTGCCACGCCAGCTCGGCGACCTCCTGGAGCGTGTAGACATAGACATCCTGCACGTCGCGCACGGTGGGAGCGGAAACCTTGATGCCCACCGAATCGATCAGCGCCAGCCGCCGGATCTGCTGGTGTGCGCGCACCGCCATCTCCGCCGCCACCCAGCCGCCGAACCCGTGGCCGATGACGTCCACCGGACCCGCGTCCAGGCTCTCGAGAAGGTCGAGCCCCAAGAAGGCAAGATCCTCCATAGTGTCGATCCAGTCGGGCAACTCCGACTGGTTCACCCCGGGCAACGACGGCACCACTGCCCGGAAACGCCCCGCCAGCGCCTCGTCAAACGGCGGGACCGGCGTTTCAAGCTGATCGCCGTAGAGAATCACCACCGGCGCACCGTCCCCGTGGCGTCGCGCTCCCAGCTTGACGCCATCGACTTCCATGGTCTCGGACAACCACGTCATGAACCCTGCTCCTCCCCCGCGTGCCGCTTGATGAAGTCGATGGCCAGTGCGTTGAACTCCTCCGGATGCTCCGCGTGGGAGCAGTGCCGCGACTGGTCGAAGACCTTCACCTCCGCTCCCGGTATTTCGGCCTGCAGATCGGTGGCATAGGTCGGGAACCGCAACGGGTCCTGGGCCCCCGCCACGATCAGCACCGGGCAACGGATCCGGCCGTAGTCGGGCCGTACCGGACGGAAGCCGCGAGGCTGTCCCGAGGGCGCCAGACGCGCGGCCGCGCAAGCCTCCCACACCCCCGGTTCCAGGCTTGCCTGCCAGCGCTCTTCCACCACGTCGTCGGCCCACCAGCGCTCGTTGTAGAAACAGACACGGAGGATGTCGCGCATCTGCTCCCGCTCGCCGGTGTAGGCGGTGAGCACCTTGCGTTCGTCGTTGTCCGGCGCCTTGCCGCCGCCGCTCACGGCGATAACCGAGGCCACGTCAAAGCGCGGGTCCGTTGCCATCTGCAGGCAGAAGCCGCCTCCGAAGGAATTGCCGATGAGGTGCACCGGGCCGAGGCACAGGGTGCGAAGGAACCCGTCGATATGCTTGAGCCTGAAACCCAGCGCATCGCTGAAGCTGTAGACGAGATCAGTGCGCCCGAAGCCGGCCAGGTCGGGCGCGTAGACGTGGAAGTGCTCGCCCAACTGCGCGATGTTGTAGCGCCAACTGAACTCCGCACGGCCGCCGAACTCGCCGCTGTGGATCAGCACCACGGTCGGGCCGCGGCCGGCCCCGGCCTTGAGGTAGTGGGTGCGGATCTGGCCTACCTGGACGTAGTGGCGGCTCACGCCTCGCGGAAGATCGCTCACGGACCCCTGCGTAGCCGATAGGCCCATACCTGTCAAACCGAGGGCCGGCGCCTCGGACTCGCGGGCGGACCGACTATGTGGTAGTGTCTGTCCTGTCTCATCCGGGACACAAATCACCTGAAACGCGGGAGGCCGTATGCACTGGGGTATGGAGAACAGAATGGCGCGCATCATACAGCCTGATGACGGGCGCTGCGTGATGCTGGCCGTGGATCACGGCTACTTCCTGGGCCCGACGAGCGGGCTGGAGCAACCGCGGGAGACCATCGAGCCGCTGCTGCCCCACGCCGACGCCATCATGCTCACCCGCGGCGTACTGCGGAACTCCGTGGACGCCAACATGCAGGCGCCGGTAGTGCTGCGCGTGTCCGGCGGCACCAGCATCCTGAAGGAGCTCTCCAACGAGGACATCACCGTGTCCATCGAGGACGCCATCCGGTTGAACGTCTCGGCCATGGCGTTGTCGATCTTCGTGGGGTCGGAGTTCGAGAAGGAGACGCTGGTGAGCCTGGCGAAGCTGGTGGACGAGGGCGAGCGGTATGGCATTCCCGTGCTCGCTGTCACCGCCGTGGGCACCAACATGGCCCGGGACGAGCGCTACCTCAGCCTGTCGTGCCGCATCGCCGCCGAGCTGGGCGCCCACATCGTCAAGACCTACTACTGCGAGGGCTTCGAGAACCTGGTGAACGCCTGCCCCATTCCGGTGATCGTGGCCGGCGGCAAGAAGACTCCCGAGATGGAGGCTCTGGAGCTTACCAAGAACGCCGTGGACCACGGCGCGGTGGGCGTCGACATGGGCCGGAACATCTTCCAGTCCGACAGCCCCGCGGGGATGATCCAGGCGGTGCAGGCCATTGTTCATGACGGCGCCTCGGTCGAGGACGCCTACCAGGTCTACGAAGCGTCGAGACCGTCGGCGGCGGAGCGGGCGGCCGGTTAGCGGGCGGCGGTCCAGGCCGTCATTCCGGCGAAAGCCGGAATCCAGGCGGAGTGGCCTGGAGGAAACACAGGCGTTGCTGCTTCCCCTCCCCTGGATTCCGGCTTTCGCCGGAATGACGGTTTCGCACTTCGGTGGGTAGTCCGACGGAATACGTGGGTGCGGGCTCACCGAAACCCGCCCTTGGTCATTTCCAACCTCAGGAACGACCCATGCGCGTAGCCATGTACTACAGCAACGACGACGTCCGGCTGGAGGAGCTGCCGGTTCCCAAGGCCGGCCCCGGCGAGTTGCTAATGCGGGTGCAGGCCAGCGGCATCTGCGGCACCGACGTGCTGGAATGGTACCGGCGCAAGCAGGCGCCCAGGGTGCTCGGCCACGAGGTCACCGGCGAGGTGACCGAGGTGGGCGCCGGCGTCACGGGTTTCGCGCCCGGGGACCGCATCGTCACCACCCACCACGTTCCCTGCAACGAATGCCACCACTGCCGCTCTGGGCACGCCTCGGTCTGTCAGCTCATGCGGGAAACCCACTTCGACCCAGGCGGCTTCGCCGAGTATCTGCGGCTCCCCAGGGTCAACGTGGATAGCGGCACCTTCCTGCTGCCCGACACGCTTTCCTTCGAGCAGGGCTCCTTCGTCGAACCACTGGGCTGCGTGGTGCGGGCCCAGGACCACGCCCGCGCGCCATTGCAGGAAACCGTGCTGGTCATCGGCACCGGCATCGCCGGGCTGCTGCACGTCCAGGTCGCGCGGAGCCGCGGCGCCAAGACCCTGGTCGCCACCGACATCAACGAGGAACGCCTGCGCCTGGCGCGCTCCATGGGCGCCCACCACACCTTCCACGCCACCGACGACGTGCCCGCGCGCGTCCGCGAAGCCTGCGGCGGCCGGCTGGCGGACCTCGTGATCGTCTGCACCGGTGCCGCCCCGGCGATCCGTCAGGCGTTCCAGAGCGTCGAGCGTGGCGGTAAGCTCCTCTTCTTCGCCTCCACGGCCGCGGGGCAAGAAGTGCCCATGCCACTATACGAGATGTGGCGCGACGAGGTCAGCCTCGTCACTTCATACGGCGCGAGTCCGCAGGATCTGAAGGATGCGGTGGATCTGTTGGCCGGCGGCAAGGTCGACGTGGATGCGCTCGTCACCCACCGCCTCACACTGGCGGAAACGGGAAAGGGCTTTCAGCTCGTGGCCAACGCCAAGGATTCGCTGAAGGTCATCATTGAGCCGCAGCGAAGCTGACCCAACGCTTGGTGATCTCAATCAGGTGCCTCACCACGTCATCCCCGAACTCGTTGACCTGGAAACCATGCGCAAGTGCATTCCTGTACTTCATCATGCTCGCCAATTCCTGATAGTCGTCCCTTGAGATGACACCATGGATGACGGCTAGATTGAGAACGTAACCTGACGTCGTAATTCGCTTGATCGAGACCCCCTCTTCCTCAATCATCCCTCGCAACACGGCCTCGAAAGTCGCCCAAGCAAGGAGATATGCTGCTTCGGCGAAACCCGCTTCAAGCACACCCTCTGCCTGTCCGATCCGCTGAAGGATATTTTCTCCTTCAAATGACTTAGCGCCGTCAGGTGACTCCAGTCTTTCGGGTTCACCCACTAGGACCAACTCGAAGCTCCATCCAGGCTTCGCGTTGAGAACTCGCGCCAAGTCACTTATTTCGGGAGTTGCCGTCAGCGTAGACCGGCACTTCACCTCGATGACCTTTACCTCGTCACCTTTTCGAGCCACCAGGTCCGCACGAAAACCGGGAAAAAACTCCAGAGACTCGTCTCGGGAAACGACGTAGCCCTTGCTGCGATATTTCTCTGCCGTCACATCAGCGAGTCTCGCTTCAAGGATGGCTGCATCTTCCATCAAGCAACAACCTCCTGGACTGGCGAGCTTTCCACGATGATGTAGAGAAATTCCCTTCCGTGGCCAAACGCCTCGTTCAGAATATTGGTGGGGCTTTGAACTCCCAACATGCCCCTCAAACTCCTCTTCCGGCTAAGCATATCCGTAATTTGAGAATCGTCAGAATAGACCAGTCCTTTCAACCCGTCCAGTATCAGCTTGGGAATATTGTCGACATCTGGCGACACCCGGTCGAAGAAATACGTCACCGTCACCATGACCAGCTCGATAGATGGCGCATCTCCTTCCCAACGCATTTCGGCAGCGTCCCTTACGTCCCTAGTCCACTGGGTTCTGCGCTGGCGGCGGCGGGCCTGCTGTGACACAGGCGGACCGTCTATTACAAACTCAAAGGGCAATCCCACTGCTCCGTACCAAGCCTCCGCGGCGACCAGTGGATTCCTCGTTACGGGACCACTTCTGCCAAGCACCTCCTGTACAAGCAATCGCCGTACCAATCCAGCGTGGGCCTTGCATGAAGGAAGACACTTGTAACCCGGAAAACGCTACTGGTCGGATGGATTGGCTACAGCACAGGGAAAACCTCCGGTCCTTCAGGGAGTTACCTTTGATCTCGCTGGTCGCCGCTGGTGCCGGTGTGATTACAACCTTCGGCAGATCCTTGACGTGTATTGACGTTTCATAGTCGCTTCGACAACTCGGCAAAGGCCCGTGGAAACCCTTGAAGTGCGTTCTGTGTCGCGGCTATTCATTCCTAGTGATGGCACTGGTCCCGTCACCTTCACCGGTTCCAGAAGACATCCCCCAGTCGCCGCTCTCCTCGTTGAGTTCCATGATTCGAGCGATCTTCAACCGTCTCTTTCTTAGATCCTGAAGACCGTATTTTGCCTTGATGAAATGATAGACTCTCATTGCACCGACACTGCACCGGATACAACGCCGGCGAGAACCGAACTGGCTCCGGATGCCGTAGAGATGTGGTTGGATGAAGAGGACAAGGGATACGACACCGCGCTGTCAGCCCTGAGCCCAAGCACTCGCCGACCCCTTTTCTGATCTACATTTTTTGTTTGGAGAAAGACCCGGTGGACCGTCCACGAGTCGGACCGTCTACTCGACGTCCGTCGTCTCGGGGCGCGATTCCCGCACCTTGCCCGCGGCGATCTCCCGCAGGGCCACGACGATCTCGCGGTTGTCGGCGTCTACCAGGGGCTTGGCGCCCTTGAGGAGCTGCTTGGTGCGCTGGGAGCCGAGCATCACCAGCTTGAAGCGGTTGGTTACTTCGTTGAGGCAATCTTCGACGGTAATTCGTGCCACGGCGCTTTCTCCTGCAATTTTAAACGTCGGCCGCGTCTTGCGCGATGTCCTGCCGCTGCGGCAGTGCGTCCTGCTCCGGCGTCTCGATCTCGAAGCCCAGGTCCTCGATCATCCGGTGGGCGTCGGAGGCGTCCTGGCCTGAAGTCGTCAGGTAGCCGTTGACAAAGATTGAGTTGGCCGGGTACAGGCTCAGCGGCTGCAGCGAGCGCAGGTTGACCTCCCGGCCGCCCGCCACGCGGATTTCCTTGCTCGGATTGACGAAGCGGAACAGGCACAGGACCTTGAGGCAGTACTGCGGCGTCAGGTTCGAGCGACCCTCCATGGGCGTTCCCGGGATGGCGTGGAGGAAATTCACCGGGATGGAGTCGACGTCCAGCTCCCGCAGCGACACCGCCAGATCCATGACGTCGTCGTCCTGCTCGCCCAGACCGATGATGCCGCCGCAGCAGGTGGACAGGCCCGCGGCCTTCACGCTCTCCAGGGTCGCCACCCGGTCGTCGTAGCTGTGGGTGGACACCACCTCGGGGTGGTATCGGCTGCTGGTGTTGAGGTTGTGGTTGATGCGCTCGACGCCGGCGTCCTTGAGGATCCGCGCCTTGGCTTCCGTGAGCAGCCCCATGCACGCGCAGATATCGATGGGGACCTTGCTCTTGATCTCGGCCACGGCCTCGGCCATCTTCTCGGTTTCCTTGAGCGTGGGGCCGCGGCCGCTGTTGACCAGGCAGAAGCGCATAGCGCCCGCTTCCTTGGCCTTGATGGCGGCGTGCACCAACTCCTCCTTGGCAAGAAACGGGTACTTGTCGATCTCGGCCTCGGAAACCGACGATTGCGAGCAGTAGCCGCAGTCCTCGGGACAGAGCCCGCTCTTGGCGTTCATCAGGACGTGGATCTGCACCTTCTTGCCGAAGTAGTGGTGGCGGACACGGAACGCGGCCTCGAGCAGTTCCGGCAGCCTCTCGTCGGGGCCGTGGATGACGGACTTCATTTCCGTGCGCGACAGGAGGTCTCCGGAGAGCGCCTTTTCCGCGAGATCAGCGTACCTCGGCTCCACGTTGTTCATGGGGTTTCCGTGTAACATGGGGGGTGCGGACTTGCAACCAAACGGCCGGCCTCGGAGCGCCACTATGCGATGAAGAGGTTGAAGATCTGGCCCCGCTGGTTGGACACCGTCTTGGGCATCAGCAGCCGCGGCTCGGGCGCCAGGGCACTTTGAGCGACCTCCCAGTTGGTCTGCGGCAACGGGTCGAGGGCGCGGATCTCGTCGAGCGAAAGGTACACCGCCCGGTCCACCTCCCGAAGGTCGGGCTTGGGCTCGGCGGTGATTCCCCGCAGCAGCAGCACGACGTAGAGGCTGTTGCCGGAGTCCTCGTCGTAGCGGCTGCGAACGCCGAGCACCCCCTCCACCTCGGCCTCCACTCCGGCCTCCTCCGCCACCTCCCGGACCACCGCCTCCTCGATGGTTTCGTCGGGCTCGATGAAGCCGCCGGGCACCTGCCAGTTGCCGCGCCCGCGGCGCGACGCGCGACGCACGAACAGCAGGCGTCCGTCCCGCACCACCGCTCCGCCCACGCCGATGTTGTAGCCCGTGTTGTAACGTTCCGGTATCGCCATATCGTCGTTTCCACCCGCCGGAACCCCTCACCCCAGCCCTCTCCCGGGGGGAGAGGGGGTCGGAGACCGGGAGTCGTTAGAACCTGCCATGATGCGCCGTGACGGAAGCGCCAGCGCAAGAAACCGTAGGAAAACGCAATCCTCGGGTGTTATAAATCCTCGGGTGTTATACCTTGGGCCATGAACACGAGTCCAGCAAACCCGGGTTGGAACCCCCGCACCGGAGCAGGAGCCGGAGGACGATGAATGGTTGACGCCCTTGGCTGGCGGCGGAAGTTCGCGGTCATCGCCCCATCCACGAATACCTCGGTGCAGCCGGAGTTCGACGACATGCGACCGCACGGGGTGACCAACCACTTCGGCCGGATCTGGATACCCGACGATCCCGTCCACGACGACGCGGACTTCGAGCAGTTGATGCGGAACATCCGCACGGGGGTGGACGACGCCATCGACCGGGTCATGACCTGCAAGCCCGACTACCTGGTCATGGGCATGTCCTCGGAGACCTTCTGGGACGGCACCGAGGGAAGCCGGCGGTTGCTGGAAGCGGTGGAACGGCGGGCGGGGGTACGGGTCGCCATGGGGTCCTACGCATGCGAGGCGGCGTTCGAAGCCTACGGCGGGATCCGGCGCCTCGGGGTGATAACGCCCTACATGCCCGTGGGGGACGCCCAGGTGGTGCGCTTCTTCACCGACTGCGGCTACGAGGTGGCGCGCCTCAAGGGACTCAAGTGCGAGAGTCCGGTGTTGATCGCCCACGTGCAGGAGGACACTCTGGAGGCGGCCATCCGGGAGGTGGACGGCGACGACGTGGACGCGGTGGTCCAGGTGGGCACCAACCTGGCCATGGCGCGGCTGGCGGGCGAAGCGGAGCAGCGCCTCGGCAAGCCGGTCATCGCCATCAATACGGCCATCTACTGGTACGCGCTGCGGCAGAACGGGCTGTCGGACAAGGTCGACGGCTTCGGCTCCCTGCTGTCGCGATTCTGAGACGCCCGCGCCGCCGTAACCACCGGCGGGACGACCTCCCGTAGGGGCGACCGGCCGGTCGCCCCTACCCCAAGCGGGGAGAGCAGATGGACATCAAGGTTTACCGGGTAGCGGCGTGGGAGGCCGCATCCGGATTGCGACACGGTTTTCTGGACCGCAACGGCGGCAACAGCCGGGGCGCGTTCGCAAGCCTCAACGTTTCCTTCTCGGTGGGCGACGACCCCCAGGCGGTCAAGGACAACTACTGCGCCATGAAGGGCGCCGTGGGCATGGCCGGCACCCGGATGGTCACGATGCGGCAACGGCACGGCGACCATGTCATCGACGTCGCCGAACCGTGCAAGGACGCCGGCGAGGGGGACGCCATGGTCACCGAAGCGCCGGGGGTATTCCTCGGAGTGCTGACCGCCGACTGCGTGCCCATCATCTGCTGGGCGAAAACCCCCCGGCGAAGACTGGCCGCGGTGATCCACGCGGGCTGGCGCGGCACCCTGGCGGGCGTGGCCGCCAAGACAGTGCGGCACATCGAGAGCCGCTACGGAACAGGACCGGAGGAACTGTGGTGCGCCCTGGGACCGGCCATCGGAGGTTGTTGCTACGAGATCGGCTCGGACGTCTCGGAGCCGCTCATCGGGGCGTGGGGCGGCAACGCGGAGGCCTCCCTTGAACAAAGGGACGGCAACACCTACCTCGACCTGCGACGGTTGAACGCGGCGCTGCTGGCCGCCGCGGGCGTGCCGGAGTACCGGATCGCTTCCGTGGGCCCCTGCACCGCGTGCAACCCGGCCGGCTTCTTCTCCTACCGGCGGGAGTCGCGCACCGGCGTCGGCGTCACCGGCCGGCAGGTCGGCTTCATCGGCTGGCCGGAAACGTAGCCAGGCAATCCCCGCGAGTCCCGGGCAGCGGAAGCGGACCGTGGAAGGACGGCCAATAAACGAAAAAGCAACGAAAAAGCCCTGGCTGACGCGTTGGCCAGCCAGGGCTCGGTGTACTGTCGGAATTGACCAAGACCCTCAATTCCGAAAAGGCTCGAGAGCCTAGGTCTCAGTCACCTCGCAGCTACATATGTCACTCATATTTTGACCACCTCCTTTCCCTGCTTGGCTGTATCCTAAGGGAGCGGAGCAGGTTTGTCAAACTTTATGATCGCGAACGGCCTCCCGCTTCCGAGAACCGCTTCAGGGCGAACGCCGCGGCATTCCGTACCCGGACGTCCGGGTCGTCCGCGGCGGCCTTTCCCAGCGCTTCCAGGCCCTCCGGCCCGATCCCGGACTCCTTGGCAAGCGTGGTGACCACCGCCACCCGCACCAACGGTTCCGGGTCCGTGATGGCCCGGAGTACGGCGGCCGGCAAACCGGCCCCGGCCGCCGCGATGTCCCGGAGGCAGTAGACCGTCATTCGCCGCTGGGTGGCCGAGCCGTCGCTCAAAAGACCCTCCAGATGCGCCCCGACCTCCGGATAGCGCTTGCCGAGATCGGTGAGCAGAAGCTGGGTGGCCCAGCGGAGGTCCTGGTCCCCGCTCCCGAGCCCCCACGCGAGCATCTCGAGGCAGGGCGCCGAGGGACGCGTGATCTGGCCGAGGGCATAGGCCACAGGCCACCGGGGCGCTTCGCGCAGCCGTTGCGCCAACACCTCGGCCACCTCCGGCTCGTCGGCGGCCAGCGCCACCAACTCCTCCACCGCGCGGCGGACCACCGCCTTGTCGGTTTGGGCCAACGCATCGAGCAGGGGCGCCACGCGCTGGTTCGGGATCTCGTGTTGCATCGGCCGGTTAGTTAGCGTCCTGAACGTAGCGAGGTCTGCCGAGCGAAGTCGAAGGACGACTCACTTTCTCGGACAGACTCCCAGGAACGCGTCACCGCGCTTCTGACGGATGGAGCAGGTCCCGCAGCCGGGCCGGGTAGTCCGTGATGATGCCGTCGACCCCGAGCGCCAGGAGTTCCCTCATCTCGTCCACCTCGTTGACGGTCCAGACATGGACCTCGACGCCCCGGCGGTGGGCGACGTCCACCGACGCCGGGGTGATCAGGTCCATCCCCTGATAGCGCCGCGGGATCTGGAGCGCCTGGCCAGCGATGTCCGGCGGCGGCTCCTGTCCCGTCCAGAGCGGGGTCAGGAATGCGCGGATCTCGCCCGTGGAGAAACCCGTGGCGACGGGCAGGCCACGACGGCGGATGACCGCGCGCGCGGCGTCCATCATGGCGTCGTCCTCCGCTGCCACCAGTACCTCCTCCGCCTTGCCGAACTCCTCCACGAGATCGAACAGCGTCTCGATGGCCGGCGCCCGCAGTTCCTTGATCTCCAGCGTGGCCCTGGTCCCGGGGAACCCCGAGAAGAACTCCCGCAGGGTGGGGACGCCGATCCCCCGGCCACGAAACGGATGGGAGGCGCCGCCGTCGGGGGTGAAACGGAAACCGGCGTCAAGCCGGCCCAACTCCGCCAGATCCATCTCCCGCACCGCGCCGGCGCCGTCGGTCGTGCGCTGGACGGTCTCGTCGTGAATGATGACGATCTCGCCGTCGCGGCTGGCGTGAACGTCCAGCTCGATGAAGGTCGCGCCGTCCTCCAGGCCGCGGAGAAACGAGACCAGGGTGTTTTCGGGCGTGGTCCCGGCGGCGCCGCGATGCCCCGCGATTCTCGGCGGCGGGTCCGAGAAGAATGGATATGAGGGTGTTCCGGTCATGGCTTGCGAGGCTGGCGTCCCGTCGGAGTCGGGGACAATCCTTGAATTTTCACTTCGAGGAAACTACAATTCCGGGGGTTCTCTGGTATTCCCAGGATCCACCGACATTGATAACCGCGGCAACGTTCCGGGGTCAAGAGACCGGACCGTGTACCCTGGCGGCAGGCCATGCCGCCAGGGCATGCGACACGGCGGACACGGACCGGTCATGAACCACCGGAAGGCGGCAGGCAAGGGGCGTTGATGGCTGTAGAGGATCGGCTACTCAGACTGAAGGAACTGGACCGCCGGGCGGAGCTGGGCGGCGGCGAGGTGCGCATTCGCCGGCAGCACAAGGAAGGCAAGCTGCTGGCGCGGGAACGCATCGAAATCCTTCTGGACCAGGGCAGCTTCGTTGAACTGGACCGCCTGCGCACCCACGAATGCACCGACTTCGACATGCAGGACCAGAAGATCCCCGGCGACGCCGTGGTGACGGGGTCCGGCACCATCGACGGCCGCACCGTCTTCGTGTACGCCCAGGACTTCACTGTATTCGGGGGTAGCCTGAGCGGGGTGGTGGCGGACAAGATCTGCAAGGTCCAGGAACTGGCCATGCAGAACGGCGCGCCGATCCTGGGCATCAACGACTCCGGGGGCGCGCGCATCCAGGAAGGGGTGGTCAGCCTCGACGGCTACGCCCGCATCTTCGCCAACAACGTCACCGCCTCGGGCGTCGTGCCGCAGGTCTCCGCCATCATGGGACCCTGCGCCGGCGGCGCCGTCTACTCGCCGGCCATCACGGACTTCATCTTCATGACCAAGAACACCGGGTACATGTTCATCACCGGCCCGGACGTCATCAAGACGGTGACCCACGAAGAGGTCACCAAGGAAGAGCTGGGCGGTGCCGAGACCCACACTCACAAGAGCGGCGTGGCCCATTTCTCCGCGGACAACGACAAGGACTGCCTGCTCATGATGCGCGAGCTCATGAGCTTCCTGCCCAGCAACAACCTGGAGGAGCCGCCGTTCCGTCCCACCGAGGACGATCCCTACCGCCGCGACCAGCGCTTGCAGCACGTCGTGCCGGAAAACGCCAACCTCCCCTACGACATGAAGGAACTGGTCGCCGCGGTGGTGGACGAGGGCTACTTCTACGAGGTCCACAGGGAGTTCGCCCCCAACATCGTCGTGGCGTTCGCGCGGCTGGGAGGACGGACGGTGGGAATCGTCGGCAACCAGCCGGCCCATCTGGCCGGGTGCCTCGACATCAACGCCGCGGTGAAGGCGGCCCGCTTCGTGCGCTTCTGCGACTGCTTCAACATTCCGGTGATCACCTTCGTGGACGTGCCGGGGTTCCTCCCGGGCATCAACCAGGAATACGAGGGCATCATCCGCCACGGCGCCAAGCTGCTGTTCGCGTACGCCGAGGCCACGGTGCCGAAGATCACCGTCATCACCCGCAAGGCCTACGGCGGCGGCTACATCGTCATGGCCAGCAAGTTCCTGCGCGGCGACATCAACCTGGCCTACCCGGCCTCGGAGATCGCCGTGATGGGTCCCGAAGGGGCGATCAACATCGTCTTCCGCGACCAGCTCAAGGAAGCCAAGGACGAGAAGAAGACCCGGCAGAAGCTGGTGGACGACTACCGGCGGCTGTTCGCCAACCCCTTCCGTTCCGCCGAACTCGGCAACCTCGACGCCATCATCGTGCCCGAGGACACCCGCCCCACGCTCATCCGTTCGCTCGAGATGCTGAAGAAGAAGCGCGACAACAGCCTCCCTCGGAAGCACGGCAACATCCCCCTCTGAGAGCGGGGCGAGTAACGGGATCGCCTGAAGATGTTCAAACGGATCCTGGTGGCCAACCGCGGCGAGATCGCCGTCCGCATCATACGGGCGTGCCGCGAACTGGACATCGAGAGCGTGGCGGTCTACTCCGAGGCCGACCGCGAAGCGCTTCACGTCAAATACGCCGACTACTCCTATCCGGTGGGACCGGCGCCGTCCACGGAGAGCTACCTCCGCATCGACCGGATCATCGACGCCGCCAAGAAAAGCCGGGCCGACGCCATCCACCCGGGTTACGGCTTCCTCGCCGAGAACGCGGAGTTCGCCCAGGCCTGCGACGAGGCGGGCATCGTCTTCCTGGGGCCGGCTCCGGAAGTCATCAAGCAGATGGGCGACAAGGTCAACGCCCGGGCGCTGATGAAAAAGGCGCGGCTGCCGGTGATACCGGGCTCCGACGACATCCTCAGCTCGGAGGAAGAGGTGCTCGAGACCGCCGCGGCCATCGGCTACCCCTGTGTCCTCAAGGCCGTGGCGGGCGGCGGCGGCAAAGGGTTGCGGCTGGTGGAATCCGCCGACGAGATACGCTCCGCCTATCGCGCGGCGCGCTCCGAGGCGGCGTCCTCTTTCGGCGACTCCCGACTCTACGTCGAGAAGTACCTGGAGCGGTGCCGCCATATCGAGGTCCAGTTGTTGGCCGACATCTACGGCAAGGTGCTGCACCTGTACACCCGGGAGTGCTCCATCCAGCGCCGCCACCAGAAGATCATCGAGGAATGCCCCCCGCCGACCATCGACCTCCGGATGCAGAAGCTCATGGGAAAGACCGCGGCCCAGGGGGCGAGGGCGCTGGGCTACACCGGCGTCGGCACCATGGAGTTCCTGGTGGACCGCCACAAGAACTTCTACTTCCTGGAGATGAACACCCGCCTGCAGGTGGAGCACGCCATCACCGAGCGGGTCATGGGCATCGACCTGGTGAAGGCCCAGATCAACGTGGCCGCGGGCACGCCCCTGCCCTGGTCCCAGCGCCAGATCCGCCCCACCGGGCACGCCATCGAATGCCGCATCTACGCCGAGGACCCGGAGACCGACTTCATGCCGTGTCCGGGAAAGATCGAGGGGTTGCGGCTGCCCGAGGGCTTCGGCATCCGCAACGACTGCGGCGTGTACGAGGGCGGCGACATCCCGATCCACTACGACCCCATGATCGCCAAGCTCATCGTCTGGGGCGAGGACCGCGCGGAGACCATCCGGCGCCTCAAGCGCGCCTTGCGCGAGTACCAGGTGCGCGGCGTCAAGACCAACATCCCCTTCCACCAGTGGATGCTGCGTCACCCCCAGTTCATCGAAGCCGACGTCTACACCGGATTCGTGGACGAACAGCGGGGCTTCATGACCATGGAGGACCTCTATCCGGACCGCCACGTGGCGTTGGCTTCGGCGGCCATCGTGGCGCTGCACCGGGAGCAGGAGCGCGCGCTCCGGATGGTGGAAAAAGGGGCGGCGGAAAAATCCGAATGGCGCGAGACCGCGCGCAGGGAGGCGCTACAGCTCCGTTCCGGCGCGTCGAGCCCGAGGAACGGGTGGTAGCGCCGTGGCCTTCATCGCAAAGCTCGGCGGTCAGACGTCCGTGGTGCGCATCACCGAGACCGAGAAATCCGTCTACAAGGTAGTGGTGGACGGGCACGAGTTCATGGTGGACGGCCGCAGGACGGGCCGGAACAACTATTCCCTGCTGATCGACAACCGCTCCTTCGAGGTGGACGTGGACACCACCGAGGACGAGTACCGCGTGCTGCTGGACGGCAGGACCTACCGCATCAACATGTCCGACGAACGGCAGGTGCGCGTCGGCGGCCGGCAGTCCGGCATCGAGGTGTCCGGCCGGCAAGAGGTCAAGATCCCCATGCCCGGCAAGGTGGTGGCCGTGCTCGTCAACGAGGGCGACACCGTGGACAAGGGCCAGGGACTGGTGATCGTCGAAGCCATGAAAATGGAGAACGAGGTGCGGGCGCCGAACAACGGCGAGGTCAAGGAGCTCCGCGTCAAGGCCGGGGAGTCGGTGGAGGCCGGACAGGTGCTGGCGATCGTGGAGTAGAGGGCCCGAGTGTCGGCGCATCCGGCCCGGGCGACCGCCGGTCGCCCCTACTGGTCCTCGCGGTCCGGTTCCTTCCGCCGAATGAAGTACACCACCACGACGGTCAGGCCGTAGAGCGCGGTCAGCGGCAGCGCCAGCAACACCTGCGAGATCACGTCGGGCGGGGTGAGGACGGCGCCCAGCACGACGATGCCGAGAAATGCGTAGGGGAACCGGCTGATCATCATGCGGTGGTCGATGATCCCCACCCGGGCCAGGAACACCCCCGCCACCGGCAACTCGAAGACCACGCCGAACGCCAGCATCAGCTTGGCGGAGAAAGACAGGTATTCGCTCACGCGGATCGCCGGACGGACGTCCAGTTGCTGGTACTGCTCCAGGAAGAACCGGTAGCCGATGTCGAAGATGACCGTGTAGCAGAAAGCGGCGCCCAGCAGGAAGAACAACGTCCCGAAGGCGACGAAACCCTTGGTGTAGCGCCGTTCGTGGCGGTAGAGGCCCGGCGCCACGAACTTCCATGCGTGCCACAACAGCACCGGCAGCGCCAGGAAGATGGCGGCCACGAACGCCACCTTGAGCTTCGCGAAGAACGCCTCCGCCACGCCGGTGCCGATCACGGTGAGGCCGGCGGCCTCCAGCCGGAGAAGCGGCGCGGTCATGAACCGGATGAGATGGTCGGCCGCCAGGTAGCAGGCGATGAAGCCCGCCAAAACGGCCAGTGAGCACTTGATGAGCCGGGAGCGGAGTTCTTCCAGGTGAGACGTCAGGGGCATGCTGGCGTCATCCGACAGCCGCTCCCCCTCCTCTCCGTTCACTCCTTCGTCCGCGTTCACTCTTTCTTGGTGGGATCGCCCGCTGGAGATATGGTATTGGCGAGTTCGCCTTCTCCGGACGGCTCGGCGCCTGTGTTCCCGCTCTCCGGACGGGTGTCGGTCTCGTCCGCCGCGGCCTGCATTTCCCGCTTCACATCGTCGGTGGTTCGGCGAAACTCGGCAATGCCCCGCCCCAGGGAGCGCGCGATCTCGGGCAACTTCTTGGGCCCGAGGATGATCAGGGCCACCGCCAGGATCAACAGCAGCTCAGGCATTCCGATACCAAACATTTCGACTCCGAACTCCCAGGAGCTAGGCTAAGGTATTTGCGGAGGCGAGTCAAAGAGCAGAGTTTCCCGTGAAGAATAAGCCGGGAGGATGGGTGAAGCCCAAGAGAGAAGTGCTGGAAGTATGGGAATCTGGGAGAACGATCATGTCACTGGAAACTATTAGCGGGTCTACATAGCGGCCATTGCGGCATTGTACGACAGTCTCACGGCCCTCGGTATCCAAGACCCCACAGGCGTAGCAAGGCATGACAACCTGCATCGAAGGTCTGCGTAAAGTCAATCATCTGAAAGGCAGACAGCGTCCAAGAAAGTTCCTCGTATTTGCAGGATTGGTAAAGCAGAGGGACGATCCTGTTGTCAAAGCGCTCTTGCTGGAGAGTAAACAAGAGTTCCCTCTTGACCCAGACGGATTCCACGGAACGCGGGGACAAGACGAGCACAAACCAATCGCAACGGCAAAGGGCCGCCCCGATCTCATCGTGCCACTGCTTTGCCCCAACAATATCGGTGTTGCTGTACCAGACAGGCAGACCATGGCGCCGCATGACGGAGACCAATTCCGCCACAAACGGTCGATCACGGTCAGAATGAGATATAAAAATCTCCGTCGGCAGCATGACCTCAGGGGGTCTCCGCCGCCGAAGCCGGGGATTGAGCGGCCCTCAGAAGCGCCTGCGAGATCTGGTTGATCCCTTCCTCCTCGGTGAATTCTTCCATGTCGATCATGCGAAGGTGCCGAAGAATCCAGGGGACATCTCCGTCTGGTTTCCTTGCAAGGACCGGGACAAGGCGTTTGCGATAACGCCGTTCGCCCAAAGCATACTCAATCTCCCAACGGACCCAAGGCGACCGTAGGGCATCCGGGGTGAGGAAGACGACCATGGCCTCCGACTCTTTCAACGCCTGCGCGACTTTGTCAGCCCAGTTGTCTCCGGGCAGGATCTCCCGGCTGGCATCCCACACCTCTAGGCCAACCTTTTCCAAGCCGGCTTCGACCTTCCTGACAAATGAGTCATCTGTCTGTGCGTGGCTGATAAAGACTTTCATGCTAGGACTCCCCTTTTCGGCCTCCCCATCATTATCCTTCTTCGCTCGAACCGATGCAAGTTGTGCGGGAGTCTCGGACGAGTTCGATATAGGCACGGATTTTGACCAGGCATGGCTTGCTTGGCTGCTCCGGTTTGCCCTGCCAGAAGCCACCAATCCGCAGGACCGGTTCCGGAAAATGCCATCTTCAATCGACCCTTCAAAGATGGAGATGGAGCGCTGGACTCACGTCGTGATCGCTGAAGCGCAGGACTCAGCGTCGCGGAGGCATCGCTGCTCGGGTCACTCGCATCGGAGCCCCGTTGGGGTCTGACACCCCCGCGCCGGAGCCTTGTCCAGCCGCAAGGTAAGCAATGACGGCGTGCGACGAGGACGGGTTCTTCGGCCGGTTGGCCGCGGATTGCCGCGCCGAACGATGGCCCTTATGGCTTGGTGTAAGGCACACCGTCGGATGAAACAAGGAGTGGCTTTCGAGTTAGGGGAGGCAATCGCCGATCGGAGTGCAGATCCTGAAGCATGGATTCTCAGCGCAGAATTCCTCGAACAACTTGGGCAACGGCAACAGGTATTCGTCCCCGACGCGTTGCTGCCGCTTTGCCGCACCGATCAGTGCGCCCGCTTGTTCCCGCGTCAGATAACCCGTCTCCTCCAGGCCATTCTTCGCTTGCCAGGAACGTATCGCCTTGCGAGTCCGCGGTCCGAAAATCCCATCTACCGGACCTACATTGACGTTGAAGGAGGCAAGGCCGTGCTGAACGAGAATCCGATCCGGGCGCTCCAACTCCAATGACCCCGCCACACCCCCCTTCTCCTTGGTCGGGAAACGCTCCGGAGGTCCTTTCAAGTATACTGCGACACGAAGTAGTGCAGAAAACCGCGAGTATGCTTTCTTGATGCTCATCGCCGTCTTCATCGCATCCGCGAATTCCCCACCTTTCGCCTGCCGGGCAGCGAAACGTTGCAATATCAAAGAGACCCAACTACTACGGCCCATATCGAAAAAACTGACGGCCTCATCGGACATGCGCTGCGCCGTTTCGAGTGCACTGGTGAAATCCCCCATCCCCACTTTCGCCAGGATGATCTCTCCCAGCGCATTGTGACGCAATTGGCCATCGTCCATGTATTCCGCAGCCTTGAGGGCGCCACCGATGTGCCCAACGTCCACCAATGCCCGGACGATCGTGCTCAATGCCCCGTCGCGCTTGGGGCCTTTGGGCAGCCTCTCCACGATCTCTAGCGCAACAACAATTTCCCGGGCATTGGCTTTGGCCTGAGTGACGATCGTTGCGATTTGATAGCCTTCAACGTTCTGGATACGGAATAGGCTGTTCAGTGCACCAACGACATCTCCCGCGCGCCCCTGTGCCTCGGTGAGTACCCACAATATCGAGTCACGCTCGGAGACGTCCTCCATGCCCTGTACCGTCTCCAACGCAACGGCAAAGTCTTGCCTAGCCACTTGCTTGTGCCCTGACTTCGCTTCCGCCAAGGCAATCGACGTCAGTGCCTCTACAAGCAAAAAATCCGACCGGAAGCTCGTCGATGTGTCGCGCGCGCCGGCCACGTCCCCCACTTCCAATTGTGAACGGACGATGGTCATCAATACCGCATCACGTTCGGGCACGTCCTTCATGCCCCGCGCCGTCTTGAGTGCAGCCGCGAATGTCTTCCTCGCCGTTTCCCGGTCGCCTGACTTCGCTTCCGCCTTGGCGATCGACGTCAGTGCCCTTACAAGCGGAGAATCCGACCGGAAGCTCGTCGATGTGTTGCGCGCACCAGCCAGGTCCCCGACTTCCAGCCGTGATTGGACAATGACCATCAATGCCGCATCGCGTTCGGGCGCGTCCTTCATGCCCTGTGCCGTCTTGAGTGCAGCCGCGAATGTCTTCCTCGCCGTTTCCCGGTCGCCTGACTTCGCTTGCGCGGTAGCAATGCGCGCCGACACCCATACCGAGAGGAAGTCTGAATCCAATGGCTCGGCATTCTCCGCCACGATGGTTTCCGCCACCTTACGCGCACCAGCCACATCCCCAACTTCCACCTGTGCCCCGAGGATGTCCCTCAACGCCTTAACGCGGTTGAACCCGTTCTCCATCCCCTGCGCTGCCTCGAACGCAGCCCCGAAGGCTTTCCTCGCCACTTCCCGGTCGCCGGACTTCGCCTGTGCCTTGGCAATGTGTGTATACGCCACTGCGCGGTCTTCAGCCGCATCTATGCCCTCGACCGTGGTGAGTGCAGCGGCAATATCCCCCAGGTTGACTTGCACCGCGACAATGTCTCGCAAGGCATGGTCAAGATCACGGGCCCAACCCCGCGACATGTCCTTCGCGGTTCTGAATGAAGCAACGATTTCAACTGCCGCGACCTGCGATCTGGCAAGATCGCCCCACAGAAAACCCGCAGGACCGAAAAACCACCGTCCATAACCCGCATCCTTCGCCGTCCTTGCTGTCTTGAGTAGGGCACCGATATTCCCCGCTTCGAGTTGAGCCACAGCCACCTCCCACACAAACAAAACGAACCCGTGGAATTGGTCTGTCCTCAGTGCCTCGAATAAGTCGGTGATATCCGCTTCGACCGCCGCCCTCGCCATGGATTTCAATACACTTCCAAATTCTCCAGATTGCGTATCGTAGACGGCTTGCGCGGTGTGGTACGCAACGACGATGTCCCCTGCATCCACCAGGAGTGTGACGATATCCTTCAACGCCCTGTCGAGCTTTCCCCTTTTTTCCAGGCTCCATGACGGTCTTCCGTCACTGTGGGCCTCGTTGATTACGTTGCTCCACGGCCACTCCGATTTCGTGGTCTTGAACATCTTGAAGGCAAGAGTCAGGGTCTGTCTCGCCGCTTGCTTGTCTCCGGCTTCCACCTGCCCCATGGCGATGGCAACCAACAACCCTGGCAATATACCGGGCTCAATCCCATGGTTCTGCACTTCCTTGAGTAATTCCACCAGCACATTTCTGACTACCCGTCTCGTCCTCCTCGCGGCCTGCCGGTCTCCTGACTCCAACTGGGCGTTGGCGACCTCCGGCCCCACCCAAGACCATGTCCGTATTCTATGATGGATTGAGTCAATGCTTCGCGTTGTCGCGAATGCGTCGGTGAAGGCCCCCGCCTGCACCTGCAATTCGGCGATGTCACGCAGCAACTGATCACGGTCACCACCCTTGTCCATGGTCTTCGCGGTCGCAAACAAAGCGTCCAGGTGCTGCCTTGCCGCTCGTTTGTCTCCGACTTCCAGTTGCACGGCAACGATTTCGAGCCATGCAGAGACGCTATTGTCGATATTCCGAGCGAGTTCGATGACGCAATCAAAGTCTGGAACGTCCAAACATGCCGAACGTCGCTGCTCCACGGTGAGTTTCTGTTGGCCCAGTTGTGTCAGTCCACGCACCCATTCGACCGGTAAGGCGAAATTGAGGTTCTCTCCTTTCCACTTGAATGTCGTGATTCCGACGAGCTCACCGCGGCTGTTGAAAAGGCCGCCGCCCGAGGAACCCGGAGATATGGCGGCATCCGTCTGCACCAGCGGTGCACGCCGTTTGCCGAAGACCCCGCGGAGTTGCGATACGATTCCACGGGAAAGGGATAGCACCAGTCCGTTGGGTGCTCCCACCGCGTAGACTTCCTCGCCCACCGACAGTTTTTTCGCGAAACCGAGGCGAACGGCGGGCGCGGCTGGCGGTTTCGACAACTCGTCCACGTACAACAGGCACAGATCCCGCTTGGATTGCTTCAAAAGCAACGAAGCCGTCATCCGCCACGTGGGTCCACCAGCATGCCGCGACGCTTGGCGCACAGCGATGCCGGCCGCCTTTTCGACCACATGGCAGTTTGTTACGACTTCCTTCTTGCCCACCACCACGCCGCTACCCTGGCTCACGGTCGCGCCGTCTTTACCCAAGCCCAGCACGACCACCACCGATGGCGCCACCTTCTGGAACACGTCCTTCGCCGACCCGCTCCAGGCCACGGGCGAGGTCCCAAAAAGGCCCGCGAGGAGAACAACGATAACGAGAGGTGCAAGCCCCATGTTGGCCCTATATAAAACTTGGCAAGTATTGCAGGGTTGCGTTTCCAAAAATGGGGTGGTCCCACTTTGTAAGAAAGGAAGGCGGCAGAAATAAGGTGTATTCGGTTGGTAAGCTCATGCCGCCAGAGTGCTGTTTAACATGTCTTGCTGTACCGATGGAACAGGCATAGTGGGCGGGCGCCTCCTCGCCCTCTCGTCGGTCTGGGGCGAAGCCTCGCTAGCTCTCGTGACCGGAACCGATGTCCGCCGGACGATGCCGCGCCACTGACTCTTTCGCGGCGGAGGTCCGCTCGGTGTTTGACCGGATTGGTAGCTCCGAAACGCAGTTCAAGACTCCTTTCTTGCCGGACAGGACTGATCTTTGACTCCGTGTCCTCAGTGGTGATAAATTACGTGGAACATGCCTCGTTCCGCCATCGTGACCGACCCGGTGTTC
This sequence comes from uncultured Binatia bacterium (SeqCode), assembly GCA_965204505.1. Classification (GTDB taxonomy): domain Bacteria; phylum Desulfobacterota; class Binatia; order UBA9968; family JAJDTQ01; genus JAJDTQ01. Next base: position 1,332,524 of record CBDBFB010000002.1, on the reverse strand, counting down.
CTGAAGCACGAGCCCGGCCCCTATCATCCCGAGAGCCCGCAACGATTGAAGACGCTCCTCGATCTCGCCGGCGAGGTCGCGGGCGGGAGCGCCGACTTCGAGCTTCTGCCGTTGCGTTCGGCGGTGCAGGAGGAGCTGGAGTTGTGCCACGGCTCGGATTACATCGACCTGGTGCGCTCCACCTCCGAGCACAACCAGTTTGCGCTGGACGGGGACACCGTTACCTGCCGTGACTCCTTCGGCGTCGCCCTGATGGCGGTGGGCGGGTTCCTGCAACTGCTGGATGCGGTGGCGGCCGCGGAATACGCCAACGGCTTCACCATGGTGCGGCCGCCGGGCCATCACGCGTTGCGGGACCGGGCCATGGGGTTCTGCCTGTTCAACACGGTGGCCATCGGCGCGCGGTATCTCCAGAAGGCGCACGGTGCGGCGCGGGTGGCGATCATGGACTGGGACGTGCATCACGGAAACGGCTCCCAGGACGCCTTCTACGACGATCCCTCGGTGCTCTTCCTGTCCACGCATCAGTACCCGTACTATCCCGGCACCGGAGCCGTGGACGACGTCGGGCGCGGCAAGGGAGAGGGATACACGGTGAATGTTCCGTTGCCGGCGGGCTGCGGCGACGCCGAATACCTGGCGGTGTTCCGGGAGATCATCGTCCCGGCCATCGAACGGTACGAGCCCGACTGGCTGCTGGTGTCGGCCGGCTTCGACTCGCACCGGGACGATCCCCTGGCGGCCATGGGCGTCACCGAAGGGGGTTTCGGCGTCATGGCCGACGCATTGCTGGAGCTGGCCCGCAAGCACGCGGGCGGCAGGATCGCCTTTCTCCTGGAAGGCGGCTACGACCTGTCCGCGCTCCGCAACTCCGTGGCCACGGTGCTGGACCGCATGCAGGCCGAGGAATCCGCCCGGCTGGAACCCGGCGGCGAACGTATAGCCTCGCGCATCCGGGAAGTGCTGCAAGTACACGAGAGGTACTGGCAACGGACGCCATCAGCGACATAACCAACGCACGCCATGGGAAATCCTGACGGACGCAGAGTGGTCATTACCGGAATGGGGATGCTGACGCCCCTGGGCATCGGCGTGGACGCCAACTGGCAAGCGGTCCAGTCCGGGCGCTCGGGCATCGGACCCATCACCCGCATCGAGGGCATCGAATCGTTCGCGAGCCGCATCGGCGGCCAGGTGGAGGGCTTCGAGCCCGGGGACTTCATCGACGCCAGGGAAGTCAAGAAGATGGACCTGTTCATGCAGTACGCCTTGGCCGCGGCCCAACTGGCGGTCGAGGACAGCGGCTTCTCCGTCGACGGGGACGAGGCGTTCCGGGCAGGGGCCATCGTGGGGGTGGGGTTCTGCGGCATCGCCACCATCGAGCACTACCACGAAGTGTACATGAAGCAGGGGCCGCGCAAGATTTCCCCCTTCTTCATCCCCAAGGTCATCTCCAACCTCGCGCCCGGACAGATCGCCATCCGCTACGGTCTCAAGGGGGTCAACTGGACGCCGACCTCAGCGTGCGCCTCCGGCAACAACGCCTTGGGAGAAGCCTTCCACCTGATCCGCGAAGGCCGGCAGGACGCCGTCATCGCCGGCGGCACCGAAGCGGCCACCACCCCCCTGGGCCTGGGCGGCTTCAGCGCCATGAAGGCGCTGTCCACGCGCAACGACGATCCCGAGGGGGCCAGCCGGCCGTTCGACAAGGACCGGGACGGATTCGTCATGTCGGAAGGCGCGGGCATGCTGGTGCTGGAGGAGCGCGAGCGCGCCATCCGCCGGGGCGCCACCATCTACGCCGAGATGATCGGCTACGCGACCAACGGCGACGCCTACCACATCACCTCCCCGTCTCCGGACGGAGAGGGAGCCGCCCGCTGCATGGCCCTGACCCTCGAAGACGCCGGCATCGCGGCCGAGGACGTGGACTACATAAACGCCCACGGCACCTCGACGCCGTACAACGACGCCAACGAGACCGCGGCCGTCAAGACGGTGTTCGGGGACCACGCCCGCAAGCTGGCGATGAGCTCCACCAAGTCCATGACCGGACACCTGCTGGGCGCCGCCGGCGCGGTGGAGGCCATCTACAGCGTGCTGGCGCTCCACCGCGGCGTGTTGCCGCCGACCATCAACTACGAGACGCAGGACCCCGAATGTGATCTCGACTACGTACCCAACGAGCCGCGGCAGGCGGAGGTCGGCGTCGCCCTTTCCAACTCCTTCGGATTCGGCGGCACCAACGCGTGTATCCTGCTCAGGAAGGCGACATGACACAAACCGTACCGCGCAGCGTCATTCTGGGCACGGGCTCGGCCGTCCCCTCCACCGTGGTCACCAACGACGACCTCGCCAAGATCGTCGACACCAGCGACGAATGGATCACCACCCGCACGGGCATCAAGGAACGGCGCGTGCTGGAGGAGAGTCAGGCCGCCTCGGACCTTGCGCTGCGCGCTTCGGAGCGCGCGCTGGAGGACGCCGACATCGCGGTCGAGGAGTTGGACGCCATCATCTGCGGCACCTGTACCGCGGACTACCAGTTCCCCAGCCTGGCCTGCGTGCTCGAAGCCAAGCTGGGCGCCAGGGAGGTATTCTCGTTCGACGTCAACGCCGCCTGCTCGGGCTTCCTGAACGCGCTCTCGGTGACCGACATGTTCGTCCGGTCCGGCCGGATCGGCAAGGCCCTGGTGGTGGGCACGGACGTCCTGAGCCGCTTTCTGGATTGGCAGGACCGCAGCACCTGCATCCTGTTCGGCGACGGCGCCGGCGCCGCGGTGGTAAGCGCAAGCGACAACGGCGACCGGGGCATCCTCAGCAGCCGGCTTCAGACCGACGGCTCCTACGCTGAGACACTCTACATACGGGCCGGGGGCTCCAAGAAGCCGGCCACGCTGGAGACCGTAGAGAAGCGCCAGCACTCCATCTACATGAACGGCAAGGAAGTCTTCAAGGTGGCGGTGCGGTCCATGGAAGAGATCAGCCGCCAGGTCCTCGACGACGCCGGGCTGGACGTCGACGACCTCTCCCTCGTCGTTCCCCACCAGGCCAACCGCAGGATCATCACCGCCCTGGCCGCGCGGCTCGGCATCCCCATGGAGAAGGTGATCGTCAACGTCCACAAGTACGGCAACACGTCGGCGGCCTCCATCCCCGTGGCGCTGGACGAGGTCCGGCGGGAAGGCCGCATCGCCGACGGCGACATCGTTCTCCTGAACGCCTTCGGCGCCGGCTTCGCCTGGGGCGCTGCGGTGGTCCGCTTCTGACCCCGCTTCCCCGCGGAATCGACGCCCCCACGTGATCCCGGCCGAAGCCTTCGCCCTCGCCTGCGGTCTCTTCACCGCCATCAACCTGATCCTCCTCAAGAAGGGGCTGGCGCACGGCAACCCCATCACGGCCACGGTCATCTCCCTGGCCATCAACGTACTGTCCTTCTGGAGCTTTGTCCTGATCGTTGTCCCCCCGGACCAGATCCTTCGTCCGGAACTCTGGATCTTCGTGTTGGTGGGGCTGATTCAGCCCGGCGGCACCCGCTTTCTGGCTTACCTGAGCGTGGAGAAGGTCGGGGTGGCGGTGACGTCGCCGATCCGGGCCACCACGCCGTTGTTCTCGTCGTTGATGGCCATCGCCGTGCTGGGGGAGCGGCTTACGCCCGCGGTGGGCGCGGGAACGGCGCTGGTGGTGTTCGGCATCATCCTGCTGAGCCTGCGGGAAGAAAAGACCGGGGCGTGGATGAACATTCTGGTAGCGTTGCCGCTCCTGAGCGCCTTCGTAGCCGGCTCCACTCAGGTCATCCGCAAGATCGGCCTTGCGCAGATCACCCTGCCGATCCTCGGGGCAGCGGTCACCACCGGGACCTCCCTGATCGCGGTGGCGGTTTCCCTTTCCGTCTCCCGCAAGTGGTCCGCTGTCACCTTCGACCGCCGCTCCCTGGGTTACTTCCTCCTGGCCGGCTGCGCCGTCACCCTGGGAGTCGCCAGCATCTACATGTCCCTGTACCTGTCCGACGTGGTCATCGTCGCGCCGCTGTCGAGCCTGAGCCCGCTGTACAGCCTGGTGCTGTCCGCGGTATTTTTGCGGGAGGAGGAGGTGATTACCGTGCGGAAGGTGGTGGCCGCGGTGCTGATCGTCCTGGGCGTGGTGCTCATCACCGCGATACGGTGAGCCGGAACCGGCACGTCACACCAACGCCCTACGCGGAGGCCGCCGATGCCGCAGTCGACGTTCACGGGAAGCATTCACCGCAAAAGGAAATTGAAGACCGTCTGCACCTTTACGGTATGCAGGGTGCCGCATCGGCTCACATGCCCCACACCTCGATATCGACGCCGCCGGTTGTTTCGTGGCGGTGGAACAGCTTGTCGTCCCAACCCCGGCTCTCGTCGCGGTCGAAGATGACGAGGTGACCGGCTTCCGCGGCGCAGCGGTCCATGTAGGCCGCGGTCTGCGCGAGGCCGTCTGCGATGGTGCGCTCCAGGCTCTTGTGCAGCACCTTGCACTCGATCACGAACTTGCGCGCGCGCCCGCCCTGGGGCCAGACGATGAGGAGGTCGGTACGCCTCCGGCCCAGGCCGTATTCCCGCTCGATGCGTCCGCCGCCGTTCACCACCCGCTGCAGAAACGCCTGCAAGAGAAGTTGCGGGCCGGCCTCGCGGTAGTCGAACCGCTCCACCCAGTGCTCGGAATGCTCACGGAAGAACTCCTGGAAAGCCGTTAGCAGTTTCCCCACCTCCAGACCGCCATCGGCGTCCACGTACCATGCCATCTCCTCCACCAGTCCCGCCTGGGCCGCGTAGGTGAGCTCCCGAGGCACCACCTCCGCGTAGATGGGATTGGCGATGCGGAGCGGGCCGCTGTTGGCGATCAGGCCCAGGTCCCGGACGTACTCGATGTCGTGGGCCGAGAACTCGCGCTCGTCCCCACCGCTCAACAACGGCCCCACCACCCGGCGCACGCGGTCTTCCTGGAGCTTGTCCGCCAACTGGTCCAGGTGAGTCTCCCGGCGCGCGATGAGGCGCTCCCGAGCTTCGGTAACAGCAGCGGCGTCGATCTCCCGCCTGCGGTCCCGGCCCGCCTTGTTGCGGAAGCAGGCGTCGTAGGCGAGCGCGTTGACCAGCCAGGGCTGGCCGCAGGTGAGCGTCCAGCCCTCCATCAGGGCATCCTCGGTAAAGACCTGGCCCGTCTCTTCCGTATGCTGGGCCAGCAGCCCACGCACCTCGGCTTCGGAGAAATCCCCCAGGCGCAACGACTCGGCCTTGACGTTGAACGCGCTCCCGCCGGCGATGATCTCCTTCTCGGCGCGGGAACGGATGCGGTAGTCGCGCACGTCGCGCACGCCGCACAGGACGACGCACTGGGGAAAGCTTTGCGGGCGCTGCACATATCCTGCCCGAAGCTGGCGCAGCACCGACAGCAAAGTATCACCCACCAGCGCGTCGATCTCGTCGATGAGCAGCACCAGCGGCCGCGGGTCGGCTTCGGACCAGCGGCTCAGCACTTCGCGGAGGGCGCCGCTCGGGCCGGCCTCGGCAAGAATGCCGGGCCATGACTCGGCCAGCGTTCCGTCGCCCAGCGTCGAACGCGCCCAGGAGGCCAACTCCCCCAAGATCGCACGCATGGCCCTTTCCGTGTCTTCGCGCGCCGCCTGCGCCGCCTCGACGTTGGCGTACACGCAGCGGTAGCCGCCCTCGGCGCCGCTGTTCAGCAGATCCCGCAACGCAAGCAGGGCGGTGGTCTTGCCGGTCTGCCGCGGGGCGTGCAGCACGAAGTATCGCTCATCGCGAATGAGGGTCAGAACGTCTTCGAGATCCAGCCGGCTGAGCGGCGGTATGCTGTAGTGCTTCTCGGGCTGGACCGGCCCGGTGGTGTTGAAGAAGCGCATGGCCGAATTATGACACGTTCGGTCCAAGCGGGCGACTAACAGGCTGCCTGATTTGCGTGGATTTCCAGTCCCCTTGAGATCGCCTTTCAACGGGTGAAGTCGATAGCCGGGCAGATCGAGGTCTGAACGCTTTCGGGCATCGTCGAGATCGGCCAGCGCCAGCCCCCTGCTTCAACGTTGATGGCGACAGCCTTGAACTGCCCACGAAAGCGACGTAAGTAACTCCGTTCCATGGCGATCATTATCCCCAATCTTAGGCTCGGCAACGCAAAAGCTACCCCAGGCGAAAAGCGCTTAGCAGATCGCTTGGAGTCCCTGCTCGACGACGACTGGCTGTGCTTCTACAACGTACCGGTGGGAAAGCAGCGGCGTTATCCGGATTTCATCCTCGTGCATCCCCAGTGCGGCTTGTTGTTCCTGGAAGTCAAGGACTGGAAGTTGAGCTCGATCAGCAGCATCGACCACGACACAGTTCGATTGAACACCGACAGCGGCTTGAAGACCATGGCCAATCCCGTCAAACAGGCGCGCCAATATGCCTTACAGACGATAAACAAACTCCAGGACGACCCGCATTTGCGGGAGAAACAGGGCCAGTTCGAGGGGAAGTTAATCTGCCCTTATGCCTTTGGCGTGGTACTGACGAACATCACCCGCAAGCAGATCCAGTCCGTCGTGCCGGATGAGGTATCCGCACAGGTGTTGCCGGATCACCTGCTGATTTGCCAGGACGAGATGCTGGAGGACACGGACCCGGCGGCGTTCGAGAAACGCCTTTGCGATATGTTCGAATACACCTTCCCCCGGTCGCTGACACTGCCCGATCTGAACCGCATCCGCTGGCACCTGTACCCGGAGATCCGCATCGACAGCCTCGAACTTTTCCCGCAGCAGAAGGCGCCCGAACAGGTTTCAGTCCCGGATGTCGTCAAGGTGATGGACATCCATCAGGAACAACTGGCCCGCGGCCTCGGCGACGGGCATCGCGTCATTCACGGTGTGGCGGGTTCCGGAAAGACCCTGATCCTGGAATTCCGCTCCGAGGTTCTGGCGGAACTGCTCAACAAGCCGATCCTCGTCTTGTGTTTCAACATCACCCTGGCGGCGAATCTCAGGAGTCACGTGCACAGCAAGGGCATCGCCGACAAGGTGCATGTCCACCACTTTCACGACTGGTGCGGAGAACAACTGAGAACCCATCAAGTGGACGTCGCTGACGGCGACAAGCCAGTTTGGGAACGGCAGGTGGATAGTGTCATTGCCGGCGTCGAGAAGGGACAGATCCCGTGCGGGCAATACGGCGCATTGTTGATCGACGAGGGCCACGATTTCGAAGAAGACTGGCTACGGCTTGTCGTCCGAATGATCGACCGGAACACGAACTCGCTGTTGCTGTTGTACGATGACGCCCAGTCCATCTACCGTCGAAGCGGCCTGGGATTCTCCTTGTCGAGCGTGGGGGTCCATGCGCGCGGCCGCACGAAGATTCTCAAGCTCAATTACCGCAACACGCGCCAAATCCTGAACTTCGCCTACGAGTTCGCCAAGGAGTTGCTTCAGGAGAAGAGTTCCGGCGACGACCACGTGCCGTTGGTCAAGCCCCAAGCTGCGGGGGTGGACGGCCCCATGCCTGTTTTCAAGCAGTTCGGTTCGTTCGAAGAAGAAGCCGGTTTTGCCGCCGACTGTGCAGCAAAGTGGCATGATGACGGTGTGCCGTGGCGGGAAATGGCGATCATTTACGACGTGCACGAGATGGGCGAAACCGTGGCGAAGACGTTGCGGCAGCGAGGCATTCCAGTCCAGTTGCTCAACACGTCTGCAAGGAGGAAGCGCTACAATCCACAGAGCGATGAGGTAGTGGTGCTGACACGACATAGCAGTAAGGGGCTGGAGTTTTCGCGCGTGATTCTCGTCGGCTTGGGACAACTACGGGCCGAACCGGAGAACGTCGCCGAGGAAAGCCGCCTGCTATATGTCGCGATGACACGCGCCCGCGAATGCCTGTTGATAACGGCGAGTGGGACCAACGTCTACACGCAGAAGATTGAATCCATCACGGCTGCGAAAACCTGAGCTGCACCGTGCATCTCCGGCAGCAATGTTCCCGTTGGTGGTGTTGAAAATCTCCGCCCTCCAAGCCACAGTGCGCCTACGAAGGAGGCCGACATGAAAAAGGTATTCAGCGAGCACGTCGCCGCCAACACGGGCTGGTCCGGGGACCTCAGGCAGGGGCAGATCATCCGTATCATCGCCATGTCGACGGTGGACTTCCTTGTGCTGGACCGACACAACCTGCGGGAGCGGTTCGACCAGGCCCGCACCAAGGTCTACAACGGGAAGATCTTCCTGAGCACCGGCGACAAGCTGATGTCCCGGGACAACCGGCACTTCATGACCATCGTGGCGGACACCTTCGAGGAAGGGACCCACGACCTGCAGAAGGGGATGTGCAGCGGGCGCCGCTTCCAGTTGGCCAAGGAGGAGGGGCGGCTGCGGGAGTACTACCACCGGGATTACCGGGACGACGAGATCCCGGACCACGGCTGCTGGGAGAACCTGTCCGGGGCGCTGGCGCCCTACGACATCGCGCCGGAGGACATCCCGAGCCCCTTCAACCTCTTCCAGCACATGATCATCGACGGCAAGACCGGGCTCATGCAGCACACCGCGATCCGGCCCGAGGCGCCGACCAACGTCGACATGCGCGCGGAGCGGGATCTGCTGGCGGCCTTCAGCGCGTGCCCGGACATGCCGGTGGGCGGCAAGCCGGTGGACGTGGAGATTTACGAAGAGGAGTGAGGCCGAACCCAGCCCTGCCCCGCCTGGATTCCGGCCCCGTATCGGGGTACGGGGCATGCTTTCGCCGGAATGACGGGTTTCGGGCATTGGTTTCGGGCGTTGTCGGCTGCGTCTGCTACTCGAAGCCCATGCGGCGGCCCCAGTTGGAGGGGTCGTTGAGGAAATCGAGGATCTGGGTCCGGCTCTCCTCCGAGAAGAAACCGGTTCCCGCGCCGGCGCTCAGGACGTCGTCCCAGTTGGACAGGGTGTGCAGACTGATGTCGTGGTCGCCCAGGTTCTTCTTGCCCTCGTGCAGGTCCAGTTCGTCGGAGCTGTACTCGAAAACGCAGAGGCAGTGCGTGATGCGCGCCTTCTGGGCGCGCACGCCGATGTTGAAGCGCAGCTTGCTGAAGCCGTCGGTGACGAGGTCTTCCACCAGCGTCACCCGCTGGCCCTCGCCGAGTACCCCTTCGATCTGGTTGGTGTGGCCGTAGCCCTTGGGGTTCTTGCGGATGTAGATCATGGGCTTGCGCAGGTAATGGGACACGAAGGCCGCGTAGGGAATGCCCGCGGTCTCGCCACCGGCCACCACGTCCATGTTGTCGAGGCCGATATCGCGGCGGGCGATTTGCGCCAGCGCCTCGAGGATCTCGTCCCGGGCCTCGGGGAAGGAAAGCAGCCGCCGGCAGTCGATGTAGACCGGAGAGACCCGGCCCGAGACGAACACGAAGGGTCTATCGCTGTACACCTGGATGGATTGCGTGCTCAGCAATAGCTCGGCAATTCTTTTTCCGGTCTCCGACATGGATGCGGTTCCTCTGGTCAAATCCAGTTCGACGTCCTTCGACTTCGCTCGCCCTTCGACAGGCTCGGGACTCGCTACCCTCAGGACGAACGGTTGATGGCTTAACACGGGCGGTGAGCCTTTGCCAGCCGTTGTTTCCGTCCGTCGTTTCCTGTTACGATTCTGGCCTCTTCCGACTGTCGAGCGGGCATATGGAAGTCCCCGAAATCAATAAAGACAGACTGTTGCGTGACCTCAACGCGGTCTCGCGCATCGGCCTGGGCGAGGGCGGCTCGGTCACCCGGCTGGTGTTCTCGGTGCACGAGCTGCGCTCCCGGCAACTGCTGGTCCACCTGATGAACCAGGCCGGCCTCGACGTGCACGTGGATGCCGCCGGCAACATATTCGGACGGCTGGCCGGAGGGCGGGAAGGACCGGCGGTGATGGCCGGATCGCACCTTGATTCGGTCGTCCAGGGCGGGAGATACGACGGCCCGGTGGGGGTGATCGGCGCCCTCGAAGCGGTGCGCACCATCAAGGAAAACGGCCTGCCCCTGCCTGTCCCGCTGGAAAGCGTCTGCTTCGTAGGCGAGGAATCGAGCCGTTTCGGGTTCGCCACCGTAGGCAGCAGCCTGGTGGCGGGCGACGTCACCATGGACGACTTCGCCAACGCCGTGGACGCGGGCGGCACCCGGCTCGAGGACGTGCTGTCGAGCCTCGGCATCTACCGCGACAATCTCGCCTCCCTGAGACGCGACCCCAAGACGGTCAAGGCCTACCTCGAGCTGCACATCGAGCAGGGACCCGTCCTGGAATCGAAGCAAAAGAAGATCGGCGTGGTCACCGCCATCGCCGCGCCCAGCCGCCTCCGGGTGGTCTTCAAGGGCCAGGCGGACCACAGCGGCACCACTCCCATGGAGATGCGCAAGGACGCGCTGGTGGCGGCGGGACACCTCATCACGTACATCGACGAGGTGTGCCGGGAGCACGCTGCCACGGAAAAGGGCCGGGTGGTGGGCACGGTGGGCGCGGTCAAGGTGGAGCCGGGGGTCATCAACGCCATACCGGGCCGGGCGGAGTTGCAGGTGGACGTGCGCAGCATCACCTCTGCCTCGAAGCGCAAGGTGGCCGGACTGATCAGGAAACGGGCCCGGCAGATCGCTCGGGAGCGGAGCGTGAAGGTCGAAATCGTTACCATCCGTGACGAGGAACCGGTGACGATGCACCCCGGCGTGATCGCGCTCATCCGCGGCATATGCGAGGAACGCGGCGTGTCCTTCGAAGTGATGCCTTCCGGGGCCGGGCACGACGCCATGCAGATGGCCAAGATCACCCCCACCGGCATGATCTTCATTCCCAGCACCAACGGAGTCAGTCACAATCCCACGGAGTGGACCGACCCCGAGGACATCTGCCTCGGGACGCAGCTTCTGTTGGAAGCCCTCCTGAGAGCCGCTCATGCAGAAATCTAGGGCAGCCAAGACGACACGGGTGCTCAGCGCGATCCAGATCAAGCGGGTCCTCGCCGGCTTCGGCCGGCGCATCTCCGAGGAGTACCGGGACTCCGGCTCGCTGGCGTTCATCGGCATCCGCACTCGGGGCCCCACACTGGCCCGGCGGGTGGCGGAGGTGCTCGGGCAAAAACACGACCTGCAAGTGCCCGTCGGCGAGCTCGACATCACCCTCTACCGAGACGACCTGAACACGCTCCTGCCCAAGGGGCGCATCGACACCACCCACATCCCGTTCGAGATCACGGACAGGACCCTGATCCTTTTCGACGACGTGCTCCATACCGGCCGCACGGTGCGCGCCGCCGTGGACCACCTCATGGCCCTGGGCCGGCCCCGGGCCATCTTCCTCGCCGTGCTGGTGGACCGGGGGGGACGCGAACTGCCCATCGAAGCCCGTTTCGTGGGCAAGGGAGTCGACGTGTCGAAGGGCGGCGATGTGCGCGTCAGGGTCGCGGAAGTCGACGATACGGATGAGGTGATCGTGGTGTAAGGGGTTGTCACCGGCGGCCGCCGGGACAACCCCCGGCGGCGCGCAATCCGCCCGAAAAATCGCGGGAAACGGTAAGTCCGAAACCGCTTGACATATGTTCACAATACCCGTATGACGCTGGGCTTGACTGATCTTCGTCCCCATTCCCACGCCCATCGAATTCCATGAGCAAGACGCAAGAAATACCACTTGAAGAGACCGACAATTCCTTTGCCGCGTCGGTCAAGGCGACCTACAACCGCCACCGCATCGGCATCAACTTCTGCCTGTCCGTGGTCCTGGCCCTGTTGACGTGGGAGTTCATCGATTTCATCTTCGACGATCCGGACTTCTTCACCGGTCCCGTCGCGGTGGTGATCGAGTTCACGGTGCTGATCTATGAGCCGCGCTTCTGGGAACACGTAAGCTACAGCGGCACAGAGTTGGTGTACGGTTTTGCCCTAGCCACGTTTCTGGGGGTCGTCATCGGCGCGGGGGTGGCCTTCAGCCGGACTCTGGACGAGATGTTCTCCCCCATCCTGGTGGGCCTCTACGCCACGCCGCGCTCGGTGGCCGCGCCGCTTTTCATCATCTGGCTGGGGCTGGGCATCGCCTCCAAGGTCGGCGTCATCACCCTGGCGTCGGTCTTCCCCGTGATCATCAACACCCAGGCCGGCATCAAGAACGTCCAGGGCGAGTTCCGCATGCTGGGACGGGCCTTCAACATCTCGTTCTGGGCCATGCTGACCAAGATCATCGTGCCCGGCTCGCTGCCGTTCCTGATCGCGGGCCTGCGCCTGGGCTACTCGCGGTCGGTGGTCACCATCATGGTGGCCGAGCTGTTCGGCGCCGAGGCAGGCATCGGCTACATGATCGACCACGCCACGCAGACGTTCCACGTGGCGGAGATGATGGTGGGCATCTCGCTGCTGACCATCATGGGCATCGCCGGCAACGAAGCACTGAAGTTCGTCGAGCGTTGGGCCACGCCCTACAGGAAGACCCTGGTCTAAGTCCAGAAAGCCGGAAGCAGATCCATGGAAGCCTTGTCAAACCTCTATCAGAAGCAGCGCAAGTGGCTGAACGCCATCCTCGGCTTCGCCATCGTCGCGGTGTTCTGGCAGTTCGCCGACTGGCAGGTTGGCAGCGAGTTGTTCTTCGTGGGCCCGTGGCGGGTCGTCACCTACACCTACGGGCTCTTCGCCAGCGGAGAGATCCTCGACGACCTCAGGATCAGCGGCATCGAGTTCTTCTGGGGCTACACCGTGGCCGCGGCCTCGGGCATCGGCTTCGGCATGGTGTTCGGCATCAGCCGCGTCTTCCGGGAGTTCTTCGATCCCTGGCTGAGCGCCATCTATGCCACGCCGTCGGTGGCCCTGGCCCCGCTCATCATCATCTGGTTCGGCGTGGACCTCACGGCCAAGATCGTCATCGTCCTCATCACCGCGGTGGTCCCCATCGTCCTGAACACCTACACGGGGGTCCTGAGCGTCGGCAAGGAGTTCCAGACCCTGGCCAACTCGTTCTGCATCCCCCAGCGCCAGGTCCTCTACAAGATCCTCATTCCGGGATCGCTTCCCTACATCGTCACGGGGCTGCGCCTCGGCATCTCCCGCGGGATCGTGGGAGTCGTGGTGGGAGAGTATTTCGGCGCCTACGCGGGACTCGGCTATCAACTGTTCAAGGGGCTGGATACCTTCAACATGCCGCTCATGATGTCGTGCGCGGCCATGCTCGCCGGCACCGGCGTGATCTTCAACCAGGTCATCCTCATAATCGAACGCCGGATGGCGCCTTGGCGTGATACCCAACTACAGGAGTAGTCCGTGTCGTCACAGATTCAGGTAGAGCAAGTCCACAAGACTTTCATGAAACCCACCGGGGAGACCGTCCATGCCGTGGGCGGCATCGACATGGATCTCCGGCCCGGGACGTTCTATTCGTTCGTGGGTCCCAGCGGATGCGGCAAGACGACCATGCTGCACATGATCCACGGACTGCTCCCCCCCACCAGGGGGCGCATCCTTCTGGACGGGCAAGAGGTGGTCGGCCCCACGCCCAACAAGGCCGTAGTGTTTCAGCAGGCCCTGTTGCTGCCCTGGCGCAACGTGACCGACAACATCAAGTTCGGCATCGAGAACGACCGCAACAAGAGCGCCACGGAGAGGATGGAGATCTGCGACAAGTACACGCAGATCGTGGGGCTGCGTGGCTTCGAGAGTCACTACCCCCATGAGCTTTCGGGCGGCATGCAACAGCGGGTGAACCTCGCCCGGGCGCTGGCGGTGAACCCCGAAATTCTTCTGATGGACGAGCCCTTTGCATCGCTGGACGCGCAGACGCGCCTGCTCATGCAGGAGGAGCTCCAGCGCATGGTGGACTGGAAGAACTCCGGGAAGATCGTGATTTTCGTCACGCACGATATCGAGGAAGCCGTCTTCCTCTCCGACATCGTGTTCTGCTTCAGCTTCAGGCCCGGGACCATCATGAAGGAGATCAAGGTCCCCTTCCCCACCCCCCGCACGCTGCGCGTCAAGGAAGAGCCGGAGTTCCTCCAGATCAAGCACGACATCTGGGAACTCCTGGCGGACGAGGCCCGCAAGGCTATGGAGGAGTAGCCGCCTTCCGTCAGGCAGGCGCCAATCCCGTTTCCTATCCACCGACAATAACGAGAAGTTCTGGGCTGAGTCTCACAAACAAGGAGGGAAGCCAATGAAACCTGAACTTGTCGCAAGAAGAGTCGCCGTTGTCTAGTTGGTCTAGTTGGAAGCGTGCCTGTCATGGGCCGGCGGACGCCGACCCTGAAGTAGCGAAGGAGGACTACTCATGAGTACCAAGCGCATTGCAAGAACCATTGTCGCTGCCTTTCTGGGTGCCGGTCTGCTGTTTGGCGGACAGACGCTCGCGATGGAGGATCTCCGCATCCCGGTCGCGATGACCAGCACCACTACTGCCCTGGTGGAGCAGACGGCGATCCACAAGGGCTTCTTCAAGGACATCGGCTACAACGCCAGGGTCTACTCGGTATCGGGTGGCGAGAACGCCGCCGTCCTCGCCCTGGAACGGGGCCAGCTCCCCTTCTTCGGCTCCGACGACAACATCCCCCTGGCCATTCGAGCCGGCAGCAACATCCGCGTCATCGGCAGCGAGATGAACGTGCTGCCGTACTGGCTCGTGGCCGGGAAACACGTCAAGTCCTACAAGGAACTGCCGCGGCCGGTGAAGGTCGGGATCAGCTCTCCCACCTCCGGTAACGTCTACGTGTCCCTCAAGCTTCTCGAGGCAGCGGGCATACCCCAGAAGGACACACGCCTGGTCAAGGTCGGGGGATCGTCGGCGCGGCTGGCGGGCGTGAAGGGCGGCAAGATCGACGTCGGCTCGCTCACCTTCGGCATGATGCTGCGGGCCAAGAAGGCGGACTTGTCGATCCTTGGCGCGGCAAACCAGTTCGTCAAGGAATACGCATTCCTTCAACTTGCCATGAACAAGAACTACATCAAGGACAACCCGGACAAGGCCGAGGCCATGTTCGGCACCCTGATCCGCGGGTGCGCCTTCGTGAACGACCCCAAGAACAGGGAAGAGGTGATGCACGTCATCACGAAGGTCATGCGCAACCCCGACGACATCGGCAAGGAGATGTACGAGATCGAGGTGCTCGGCGGGTCCATCCCCAACCGGTGCCAGATCACCGAGTCGGCTATCAAGGCATACATCGAGTCGGCCGTCTGGAGTAAGTCCATCTCGGCAGACACCAAGATTCCGCCCGCAAAGGACATCATGTTCCCCGAGTTCTACGACCGGGCGCTGGCCTGGTACAAGAACAAGGGCTGGATGAAGAAGTAACGAAGCACGGGCTGCCCCCGGCGTGATGACGTCGGGGGCAGCCTTTTTTGCAAGCGCTGCACGGCAGCCGTCAACTCAAGGAGGAAAACGCATGAGGGAGAAGTGTATCATCAAGGGAATCGTCGCGGCCCTGGTGGGCGTGGGACTGCTGTTCGGCAGTCAGGCGCTCGCGTTGGAGAAGCTCCGCATCCCGGTGGCGCAGACCAACTCCACCACGTCGCTGGTGGAGCAGGTAGGCATCCACAAGGGTTTCTTCAAGGACATCGGCTACGACGCGAGGGTTTACTCGGTTTCGGGCGGTGAGAATGCCGCGGTCCTCGCTCTGGAGCGGGGTCAGCTTCCCTTCTTCGGATCGGACGACAACATCGCGCTGGCCATTCGACCGGGCAGCAACATCCGCATCGTCGGCACCGAGTTGAACACCCTGCCCTACTGGCTCGTGGGCGGAAAGCACGTCAAGTCCTACAAGGACCTGCCGCGGCCGGTGAAGGTGGGCATCAGCTCTCCCACGTCCGGCAACGTCTACGTCTCCCTCAAGCTGCTGCAGACCGCGGGTATCCCGGAGAAGGACGTGCGCCTGGTCAAGGTCGGCGGATCGTCCGCGCGGCTGGCGGGCGTCAAGGCCGGCAAGATCGACGTCGGCTCTCTCACCTTCGGCAAGATGCTGGCGGCGCGCGACGCGGGCTTGACCGTTCTGGGCGCCGCGGAACAGTTCGTCAAGGAATACGCGTTCCTGCAGCTCGCCATGAACAAGAACTTCATCAAGGACAATCCTGACAAGGCCGTTGCCCTGTTCGGCACGCTCATTCGCGGATGCGCCTTTGTCAACGATCCCAAGAACGCCGAGGAAGTGCTGAACGTCTACCAGAACGTGATGCGCAACAAGCCACACATCGCCAAGAAGATGTACGAGATCGAGGTCGTGGAAGCGAAATCCATTCCCGATCGCTGTCAGGCAACCGCCGGGGGCATCGAAGCCTACATCGAGTCGGCGTTCTGGACCAAGTCCATTGCGAAGGACACCAAGATCCCGGCAATGAAGGACATCATGTTCCAGGAGTTCTACGACAAGGCCCTGGCCTGGTATAACAACAAGGGTTGGATGAAGAAGTAGGCCAAGGCCCGCAACTTCAGTACAACGGCGAAAGGGATCCTCTTGATGTCGCGAGACATCGGGAGGGTCCTTTTTTCATGGCGTCATGCCAGCAGTTGAAGGGCGGCCGCCGCATAGACCCTGGCCGCCCGGCGCACCTGCTCCAGGGGCACCACCTCGGCATCGGTGTGGGCGAAGGCCAGGTCTCCGGGACCGAACATGACGGTCTCGATGCCCTTCTCGTTCAGGTAGCCCGCGTCCAGTGCCGCCGGGAACCAAAGGGGCGGCCCCGTCTCTCCCGCCATCTCCCGCGCCATGGCGAGGGCCACCGCCACCTCGCTGTGTTCCGACACTTCGGCCGGATACATGAAGTTGCCCTGGGTGACCTCCACCTGCCAGGGCTCCAGGTCAGCCAGGGCCCGGGTGATCGCGGCCAGCGCTTCCCCGGGATCGTCGCCCGGCAGCAGACGCCGATCCAGCGTCAACCGGCAATGGTCCTGGATGGTGTGCAGGATGTCGGGACCGCTTTCTATGTGCGTGGCCACGAGGCTTGCCTGGCCCAACTCCGGGTGCGAGAGGCCGTCCACCAAGCCGTCGAGACGTTCCAGCACCGCGCGGGCGCCGTCCACCGCGTTGACCCCGGCCCACGGCGTGCTGCTATGGCAAGACTTGCCGCGCACCACGACGTCCACGTCGATCCGGCCCTTGTTGCCCAGACAGACCCGGTTGGTGGTGCCCAGCCCGACTATGCCATAGCGGGCCGCAAGCCCCTCCCGCTCCAGCATGTATCGCGCCGCATCGTGCCGTCCGGTCTCCCCGGCCGTGCTCACGGCCAGGGACAGCGGCCGCGCCAACTCCCGGTCCGACCGCCGCACCGCGCCCGCGGCCGCCAGCATGGCCGCCAGCGCCGCCTTCTGCTCGCAGCCGCCCCGGCCCCATATGCACGGTCCCTCGAGCCCGTAGGGTTCCCCGGGCACGACCTTTCCCGAGAACGGCTCCGGCATGGTGCTCGCAGGGTAGGTCATGGCATAGCCCACGAAGAGCAAACCTTCCGCCGGGTCCGACGCCGCTCCACCGAGTTGCCAGAGCAGGTTGCCCATACCGTCGATTCGAGGCGCCGTTCCGGTGAGGGCTTCGAGCCTCGGCGCCACCACGTCCGCAATGAACGCCGTCACGGCCGGGTCCGCCTCCATGAGATCCGTGTGCTCCGAAGGGACACGCAGCAGCTCGGTAAACAGTGCGGCCAGCTCGGCATCGTCGACTTGCTCGTCAGCGATACGGAAAGCTTCGCGGACATCCATGGTCACCGGCCCTCCGGTTCGGGTTCGAATATCTCCACCCGGATCGCCTCCCCCCTGCCCGATTCCGGACAGGCGCTGACCGCCACCAGACAGTCCATCTCGGCACGGAAGTCCACGTGGGCCTCATCCCTCGGGCGGACGAAGGTGTCGAGCAGGGCGCCGGTGTCGGGGTCGATGCGCATGGTCTGAAAGATGTTGAAGGGGCTCGGGACATCCACCGGGGCGATGTCCCACGGACGGACCGCCTCCGAAAGATTCTCATAGCACCCGTGCGTGGGAAGGTCTTCCGGCTTCTTGGGGTTCGGATCCACTCCCTCGACGAAGACCCGCCGAGACAGTCCCGCGGCCACCAGCTCAAACCGCTTGCGGCTGCACATGCCCTTCTGCAGGTCGTGCCGCCCTTCTTCGAAAGTGTCCGCCACGATAGTCAACATCGGATTGTTGTCCTTCGACAGGAGCTGATCGCCGGTGCTGATAAAGATCTTGCACTGGTTGGTCTTGGTCCTGGCCTGATCGAACCGCTCGGTGAGGTCATGCAGGTTGAAGGCAACGAAATCCACGATCGACCGGCCGGCCACCCGGATGCATTGACCCTTCCTTACAGTATAGGCGCGGCCCGAGTTCTTCGGCACCGTCTCACTGCTGAGAACGCTTTTCCGCATATCTCCTCCTATCCCCTGGTACCGTGCGCAGGCGCCAGTTTATGGCGCGGTCAGCCGCGAGTAAAGGGTTGCCCGCTCGCGCTTGCGTTCAACCAAAGCTCGTGTTAACCGGAAATCATTCGGTATTTCATCCAAGGAGACATGCCCATGTTCACCGATAAGGTCGAGTTCAAGGACTTCGAGAAGATGGATCCCGAGTACCAGGATCTGCTGAAGAGGGTGCTTGCGATCCAGTGCGACTGCGAGATCGGCGGGCCGCATCTCTACATCGAGGACATGCTTCCCAACGCACCGTCGAAGCTGGACCAACTCGTGGTGGCGCGCACGGCCGCGGAAGAGGTGGACCACTACCGGAAGATGGCGCGTCTGGCCGGGGACATCGGCGAGGACGTGTCGTACGTGTTGAGCTGGCCGAACCAGAAGCGTTACGTGGAGGCATTCCGCGGCAAGATCACCACCTGGGAAGACTTTGCCGTCTTCGGTTTCCTGATCGACCGGGTGGGGAGCTACCAGCTCGATGAGTTCGAGGACTGCAGCTACGTGCCCCTTGCTGAAATCCTTCCCACCATGAAGCAGGAAGAGGTCGGCCACATCGACTACGGCACCAACCTGACCCGCGAGATGGCGGCCAAGGGAGACGAGTCCAAGGAGCGCGTTCAGAAGTCCATCGACTACTGGTACGTCAAGGGCCTGGACATGTTCGGCAGGAACGAGTCAAAACGCTCCGAACGGTACCGCTACTGGGGGCTCAAGAGGCGCACCAATCGCCAGCAGCGGGCAGAGTACACCGCCGAGATCAACGCTCTCATTACGGACATGGGCCTCGCAATCCCCGATCCCAACGAGGGACGGCTCTACAGCTGAGGTCGGATCCGAGATGGCGAAGGCACCCAATACCGTCGAGCTGGACGAGCACCTGAAGGACTGCATCACCGCGGTCCACGGGGCCGTCAACCGGGCGATACCCAACATCAAGGACGACAACATCGTGGACCAGGCCCTGCAGGACTGCAAGGAGGTCCTGGACCTGGTGATGGAGGGGAAGGTATCCGAGTGGCTGGAGTAGCCGCTCGGGAAACCCCAGCCTCTCCAGCCATGACCTTCCAGCCTGCACTCTAGCCGGCGCGGCCGGCACCCACACCCCTTACCGGAGGTTCGCACCCTTGGACATCGTGGTCTGCGGCAAGATCATCCCTGCCAGCACCGTCACCATCGAGATCGACCCCACCACCAAGCGGATGATCCGCAAGGGCGTCGCCCACGAGCTGGATCCGGCCGCGGCCAGCGCCGTGGAAGAGGCGTTGCGGCTGATGGAGAAGGTGGGCGGCACGGTCACGCTGGTGACCATGGGGTTCAACGAGATCACCATCGGCATCCGCACCGCGCTGGCCATGGGCGCCACCTCCGCGGTGCACATCTTCGACGGCGCGCTGGCGGGATCGGACGCCCTGGCGACCGCCAAGGCGCTGGCAGCGGCCATCGCCAAGAAACCCTTCGACCTCATCATCTGCGGCACCGAGAGCAGCGACAGCTACTCCGGCATCGTGCCCGGCCAAGTCGCGCGGTTCCTGGGGGTCCCTCCGGTCACCTTCGCCAACGAGATGGCCGTCGAGGGCTCGACTCTCACCATCAAGCGCCAAAGCGAAACCGGCTACGACGTGGTCGAGGCCGAGCTTCCGGCGCTGGTGACGGTCACCAGCGGCATCAACGAACCGCGTTACCCCCAGCTCAAGGGTATCATGGCGGCCAAGCGGAAAGAGATCCTGCAATATTCGGCGGAGGACCTCGGGCTTGCGGCGGACGACGTTGGCGAACAAGGCGCCCGGGAAAGAGTGCTCGAGGTGGGCAGGCCGGCCAAACGAGAGGCCGGCGAGGTGGTGGAGGACGAGGGCGAGGGCGGCAAGCGCATCGCCGATTTCCTGGCCGAGGCCAAGGTGATTTAGATGTCGGATATCATTTGGGTCTATGGCGAGGTGGTGGATGACGTCGTCACCTCCACAACGCTGGAGATGGTGACGAAGGCCGCCGAAGCAGGCACCGCCGAGGCGATCCTGCTCGGCCCGGCCCCCGGCGATGCGGTGGAGATGTTGGGCCGGCACGGTGCGAGCAAGGTCTACCGGTCGGCGGACCCGGTCTTTCGCGACTACCTGACGCTGCCGGCGGCCGCGGTGGTGGAGTCCCTGATCCGGCAGCACAAGCCCGCCGCGGTGCTGCTGGCGTCGAGCTACGGCGGCCGCGACGTAGCCGCGGCCCTGAGCGCCGCTCTCGACTGCGGCGCCATCACGGACGTTGCCGACTTCACCCTGACCGACGGCGCCGTCGAGGCCAAGATCCCCGCCCTGGGAGCCAGCTACTGGAACACCGCCACGCTGGTGCACGACGACGTCAAGCTGCTGCTCGTGAGGCCAAAGGCCTTCGAGCCCGCCCCGAACCCCAAGACCCCGGTGGTGGAGGAAGTGGCGGCCCCGGATGACGCGGACCTCCGCAAGATCCGCCTCAAGGAGAAGGTCACCGCCAAGGCCGAGGGGCCCCAGTTGGACAGCGCCAACCTCATCGTCGCCGGCGGCCGCGGGCTGGCCGCGGAAGAGAACTTCGACATGCTGCGGGAGTTGGCCGACCTTCTGGGCGGCGCCGTGGGGGCCACCCGGGCCGTGGTGGACTCGGGCTGGGTGCCCTATTCCCTGCAGATCGGACAAACCGGCAAGACCGTCAAGCCCGACCTCTACATCGCCTGCGGAATCTCCGGCGCCGTGCAACACCTGGCGGGCATGAAGGACTCCAAGATGATCGTCGCCGTCAACAAGGACGCGGACGCCCCCATCTTCCAGATGTGCGACCTCGGCATCGTCGGCGACGTCTTCAAGGTCATCCCCCAGTTGATCGAGGAGATCAAGGCGCGGAAGTGACGCGTTTCCCCGGTTGACACCAGCCCCAATCCGTAGTAAATTCGCGCTGTTCTGCTGACACACCAGCTAATTCCCTCGGGATAGCGCCGTAACCGGCCCCCGGGGGTTTTCTTTACATCCGCGTTCCTCCGAGTTCGACGCCGCTCGTCGGTCGCCCCGACCAAACGACGCCAAACCGTCGACAAGAACGTCACCGATCGACGATCCCGTCGACGGCAACGTCGGGAGGGTCCTGTAAGTCGCCGTATTTCAACGCCTTGGCGTGGCGCATGGGATGGCACGATCGTTGCGTCATCAGGACAAGAGAATCATCTTTTCGAGTGAGGAACCACCGATGCAATCATTGACGCTTCTCGACGTCATCAACGCGGTAGGCGAATACGCGACCACCCCCGACGAATTGAAGGCTGCGGTCATCCACCTGGTCAACAGCGGCAAGGTCAAGCTGGACGGCGAACTCGCCGGTTGCAAGATCGACTTCGGCCCGAGCGCCGACGCCGGAGCGGTCGTCGTCAAGTCTCAGACCGAGTTGCCCCAACAGGCTCTGGATCAGGCAGGCTGAACGCCGAGCCGCCCCCGTTTCCTTTCCCGGCGGCGGCTCTCTTCAGGAATCCCGTTCTTGCGGCGCCAGGAGAAGGGCGTGCCTTTCGACGAGGAGTTGCGCCTGGAGGACGCCCTGCCGCGCGGCGACGTGGTCGAAGGCGACTGAATCGCTTTCATCCATGTTCTACGAGAGGATACTGGCGCCGCTGCTGTTCCGCATCGACGCCGAGACCGCGCACAACGCCGCCTTGAGCGTGCTGCGGGCGGCGAATTCCCGGCCGTGGCTGCAAGCCTTCCTCGCCGGGCGCGAGCCCGAGTCCGAACCGCGCCTGGAGCAGACCCTGTGCGGCATGAGCTTCAGGAACCCCATCGGCCTGGCCGCGGGGGTCGACAAGAACGGCGTCGCGGCCGCCGCACTGGCGGCGCTCGGCTTCGGCTTCATCACCGTCGGCTCGGTGACTCCCGGCCGCGGCCAGCCCGGCAACCCGAGGCCGCGGCTGTTCCGCGACGTCGCGAACCGCGCCTTGTGGAACCGCCTCGGTTTCAACAACCGCGGCGCGGACACGCTCGCGGAGGTGCTGGAACGCCAGCCCAAGGTGCCGGTTCCCCTGGGGATCAGCCTCGGCAAGGCGTTGCAAACGCCCATCGACGACGCCTTCGATGACTATTCCCGTTCCCTGGAAAGGCTCTATCCGTACGCGGACTTCTTCGAGATCTGCATCAGCTCGCCCAACACCCTGCACCTGCGGGAGCTGCAGGAAGGCAGCCGGCTGGAGAAGTTGCTGACCGGTCTGGTTAACAAGGCCGACGACCTGGCGCGGTCCGCCGGCATGGCGCGGCGAAAGCCTCTCTGGCCCAAGTTCGCGCACGACATGCCGCCGATTCTCCGCGACATCGCCATGGCCATGTGCCGAGAGTTGCTGGATCCCGGGATCGATGCAGTCGTCATGGGCAACACCACCGTCGATCCCGAATTCAACCCGGACCCGGAGAAGGGCGGATACAGCGGCCCTCCCCTCTTCCCCAAGGCGCGGGAACAGGTTCGCGGCGCCGCAGCCCGGCTGGAGGGACGCCTCACGCTGGTGGGCAACGGCGGCATCTTCGACGGCGGTAACGCGTACACCATGATGAGGGAGAGCGGCTGTCCGCTGGTGCAGGTCAACAGCACCTTTCCCTACCGCGGCCCCATGATCGCCAGGAGGATGGCGGAAGAACTCCTCCATGCCATGGACCGGCACGGGGTGCATCACGTGTCGGACATCGCAGGCTGCAAGTCCGACGACGAGCCTCAGTCCTCCAAATCCTCGAAGTAGACCAAGGCAGGCAAATGACGGCGTTGGTGAACGATCCGCAGGATGACCGGATTGTCACCCGCCGCCACGATCCGTGCGAAGAAAATGATGTGACTCCGGTAGTTGACCGACCGCATGCCCGGCGCAAAGAGGCCGCGGTCGCGGCCGCCATCGGGATTGGCCCTGATGCTTTCGAAGGCGCGGACCATGCCCCGGTAATACTTGTTCCACTGTTCACGGCCCCAAGTCACCAAGGGTCTGTCCGAGTAGTCAAACACAACCCCTCTCCCTCTGGGAGAGGGTGGCCGAAGGCCGGGTGAGGGGCCTAGCGTGTACCGGCGGATGTCGTCCAGATCTTTCCGCGCCAGGCGAGACAGTCGGATGGTCATGGTCCGAAGTCATGACCGGTAGGCGTCCGGATCGTAGGCGCGGGGATCGAAGTCGTCGAACTCCCCCGTCTCCGCTTCGCGCACGGCGTGCTCCAATTCGGCCTTCAAGGCGTAGAACTGACGCGCCCCGTCCCGTTCCATCAGGAGCCGGACCCCCGCCCGCACCACCTCGCTCAGATTGGCATAGGCCCCGGACTCAATCTGTCCCTTTATGTATGCTTCCATGGATGCGGTGAGGTGGACATTCGGCATTTCGCGATCCTCCGTATGTCCAATAATATCAGATACTGACATGAATGATAGCCAGGCCCTCACCCTAACCCTCTCCCAGAGGGAGAGGGGGCAATATTCGCCCTCTCCCTCTGGGAGAGGGTTGGGGTGAGGGTGCTAGAACGGCGGCCGGTCCAGGCTGCGGTACTGGATGGCTTCGGCGATGTGCGGCGGGCGGATCTCTTCGGCGCCATCGAGGTCGGCGATGGTGCGACCGACCTTGAGGATGCGCACGTAGGCGCGGGCGCTCAGGCCGAGCCTGTCGATGGCGGTTTCCAGAAGCTGCTCGCCCGCCGTGTCCACGCGGCAGTAGCGGCGCACGTCGCGCGCGCTCATGCGCGCGTTGGCGTGCATCCCCGTGTCCTCGAAGCGCCGCACCTGTATCGTCCGGGCCTGGTTGACGCGCTCGCGGACGGCTTCGGAGGGCTCGCCCGCGTCCCGGGACGCCAGCGCCTCGTAGGCCACCGCGGGAACTTCCACCTGGATGTCGATGCGATCGAGCAGAGGGCCGGAAACCCGGGAGCGGTAACGGGTGATCTGCATGGGGGTGCAGCGGCATTCCTTCTGCGGATCCGAGAAGAACCCGCACGGGCAGGGGTTCATGGCCGCCACCAGCATGAACGCGGCCGGGTAGTCGATGGCGCCAGCGGCCCGGACGACGGTGATTCGGCCGTCCTCCAGGGGCTGGCGCAGCACTTCGAGGACGTTGCGGCGGAACTCCGGAACCTCATCGAGGAACAGCACGCCGTTGTGGGCCAGTGACACCTCTCCGGGCTTCGGGACCGTGCCGCCGCCCACCAGTCCGGCGTCGGAGATGGTGTGGTGGGGCGCCCGAAAGGGCCGCACCGCCACCAGCGCGCGCTCGCCCAGGACCCCGGTAACGCTGTGGATCTTGGTGGTCTCCAGGGCTTCCGCGAGGGTCAGGTCCGGCAGAATAGTGGGAAGCCGCTTGGCCAGCATGGTCTTGCCCGAGCCCGGCGGGCCCATCAGAAGGACGTTGTGCCCGCCCGCGGCCGCCACCTCCAGCGCGCGCTTGACGTGGGGTTGCCCGCGAACGTCGCCGAAGTCGGCATTTTGGACGGCATGCTGGCGGAACAACCGGGCCAAGTCGACCCGGATGGGTTCGATTTCCCGCTCTCCGTTGAGGAACTCCACGACCTCGGCAAGGCTCTCCACCCCGAACACGTCGATGTCCTCGACCACGGCTGCTTCCGCGCCGTTGGAGCGAGGGAGGATCAGTCCCCTGAGCCCCTGCGCCCTGGCGGCCGCCGCGATGGGCAGCGCGCCGCGGATAGGCTTGACGGCACCATCCAGCGAAAGCTCCCCCACCAGCAGGTAGTCGGCGAGGCGCGACGGCGACACGGCGCCTTGGGCGGCGACGATTCCCACCGCCATGGGCAGGTCGTAGCCCGACCCTTCCTTCTTGACGTCGGCGGGGGCGAGGTTGATGGTGATCCGTTGCGGCGGGAACGGGTAGCCGCAGTTCCTCAACGCAGCCCGCACGCGCACCTTGCTCTCGCGCACGGCGCCCTCGGGAAGGCCCACCATGGCCAACTCCGGGAGGCCCGAGGCGATGTCGACCTCCACCGCCACCTTGAGCGCGTCGATGCCGTGAAGCGACGCGCCGTAAATCCTTGAAAGCATGCCTGGGATATATTATCGGCGCGACGGCGGGAAACCTTACCTCCCATGCATCGAACCGTGGCGCGTTGCGGACGCGGGCGAGTTTGAAACCCGCCCCGACACACGGGGTTCCAGGACGGTAACCCCTTGGAGTCATTACACCGATCGGTACTGCCGGCATGCACGGGAAGGCGGCGTCTTGCCAGCGCCGGGAAATCTTGCTAGGAGGTGGCATGGACAGCAGGATGACGCTTCAACGACCACCAAGCCCAGGCGCCCGTCTGGGCTTTTTTTGTACCGTTTTCCCGCCGCTCGCCTGAGGTGAAGGATGCTCGACCAAGAGGTTTTGCCCGTAGGGCTGACGTTCGATGACGTGCTCTTGGTGCCCGCGGAATCGTCGATTCTGCCGCGCGACACGGATGTTTCCACCCGGTTGACGGAGCGCATCCAGCTCAACATCCCGCTCCTGAGCGCGGCCATGGACACGGTCACCGAGGCGCGGACGGCCATCGCCATGGCCCAGGAGGGCGGCATGGGCTTCATCCACCGCAACATGTCCCCTGCCGACCAGGCCAGGGAAGTGGAGAAGGTCAAGAAGTTCGAGAGCGGCATGATCTCGGACCCGGTCACCGTAACCCCTCACCAGAAGATCGTTGAGGCGCGGGAGCTGATGGAGCGGCACGGCATCTCGGGCCTGCCGGTGACACTGGGCGGCCGGCTGGTGGGAATCCTGACCAACCGCGACCTCCGCTTCGAGAAGAACCTGGAGCGCTGCGTCGACGAGTTGATGACCAAGGACAACCTGGTGACGGTGAGGGACGGCGTGGACCTCGACGAGGCACAGGAGCTCCTGCACCAGCACCGGATCGAGAAGCTGCTGGTGGTGGACGACAACTACCGCCTCAAGGGCCTGATCACGGTCAAGGACATCGAGAAGAAGACCCGGCATCCCATGGCCTGCAAGGACGACCGCGGCCAACTGCGGGTGGGCGCCGCCGTGGGCGTGGGCCCGGACCGTGAGGAGCGCGTGGAGGCGCTGGTCCGCTCCGGCGTCGACGTGATCGCGGTGGACACGGCCCACGGCCACTCCAGCAAGGTGCTGGACACGGTGGCGAAAATCCGCCGCGACTATCCCGAAATCGAGCTCATCGCCGGAAACGTGGCCACGGCCCAGGGGACCCAGGCACTCGTCGACGCCGGCGCCAACGGCGTCAAGGTGGGCGTCGGTCCGGGCTCCATCTGCACCACCCGGGTGGTATCCGGGGTCGGGGTCCCGCAACTCAGCGCCATCGCCGACTGCGCCCGGGTGGGCGCCCGCACCGGCGTTCCGCTGGTTTCGGACGGCGGCATCAAGTACTCCGGCGACATCACCAAGGCGCTGGCGGCGGGTGCCGGCTCGGTCATGATCGGCACGCTGTTCGGGGGGTGCGAGGAAAGCCCGGGCGAAACCGTGCTCTACCAGGGCCGCACCTACAAGGTCTACCGCGGCATGGGCTCCATCGGCGCCATGCGGGAAGGCAGCAGGGACCGCTACGCACAGGACGACATCGAAGACGAAGTGAAGCTCGTGCCCGAGGGGGTCGAGGGGCAGGTGCCCTACCGAGGCACGCTGGCGGCCAACATCTACCAGCTCATCGGCGGCGTCCGCGCCGGCATGGGCTATGTCGGCTGCACCAACATCGACGAGCTGCAGACCAAGGCCCGCTTTATGCAGGTCACCGCCGCCGGGCTGACCGAAGGCCACGTCCACGACGTCTTCATCACCAACGAAGCGCCCAACTATCGCAGAGAATGATCGTCATCCTGGATTTCGGGTCGCAGTACACCCAACTGATCGCGCGCCGCGTGCGTGAAGCCGGCGTCTACTGCGAGATCCACCCATTCAATGCTCCGGTGGAACGGCTGGCGCGGCTCGAGCCCGCCGGCGTCATCCTGTCCGGCGGACCCGCCAGCGTCTACGGCAGCGGTGCGCCCACGGTGGAGCCCGAGTTGTTCCGGCTGCCCGTGCCCTTCCTCGGCATCTGCTACGGCATGGGCATCATCAACCAGGCCATGGGGGGCTGCGTGGCGGAAGCCATGGAACGCGAGTACGGACTCGCCGACCTCCAGGTCGACGACCACACCGACCTGTTCGCCGGGATCGATCCCGGCGACGGCCACGGCGTGTGGATGAGCCACGGCGACCGGATGACCTCCCT
Organism: uncultured Binatia bacterium (SeqCode); assembly: GCA_965204505.1. Classification (GTDB taxonomy): domain Bacteria; phylum Desulfobacterota; class Binatia; order UBA9968; family JAJDTQ01; genus JAJDTQ01. The sequence continues at coordinate 1,304,972 of CBDBFB010000002.1, read as the reverse complement.
CCCCGACGGCTGGTCGGTCATCGCCCACACCGCCAATTCCCCCATTGCCGCCTTCGCCGACGGCCGGCGGCGTTTCTACGGCCTCCAGTTCCATCCCGAGGTGGTGCACACCCGGAACGGCCGGGCAATCCTGGAGAACTTCCTGTTCCGCGTCTGCCGCTGCGCCGCCGACTGGGACATGGAGCACTTCGCCACGGCCGCAATCGAGAAGATCCGCCAGCAGGTGGGCGACGGCCGCGTGCTGTGCGGCCTGAGCGGCGGGGTCGACTCGTCGGTGGCCGCCACCCTGGTGCACCGCGCCGTGGGCGACCGGCTGGTGTGCGTCTTCGTCAACAACGGGCTCCTGCGCCACGGCGAGGCGGAAGCCGTGTCCCGGATCATGGGCGAGCGTTTCGGCGCGGGGTTCCGCTACGTGGACGCATCCCGGCGTTTCCTCGACGTCCTGGAAGGGGTGGAGGACCCGGAGGAGAAGCGCAAGCGCATCGGCAACCTCTTCATCCGGGTGTTCGAGGACGAAACCCGCAAGCTCGGCGACTTTCCCTTCCTGTGCCAGGGGACCCTCTATCCCGACGTCATCGAGTCCGTGCCCAACGCCGGCCCGTCCGCGCTCATCAAGAGCCATCACAACGTCGGCGGACTTCCGAAGAGCATGCGGTTCGAGCTGGTGGAACCCCTGCGGGAACTGTTCAAGGACGAGGTGCGGGAGCTGGGCCGGGAGCTGGGCCTGCCGGACAAGTGGATTCACCGGCAGCCGTTCCCCGGCCCGGGCCTGGCCATCCGCATCCTCGGCGACGTCACCGAAGAGCGGCTCGGCCTCCTGCGCGCCGCCGACGCCATCGTGGTGGAGGAAATCCGCAACGCCGGCCTGTACGAACGCATCTGGCAGTCCTTCGCCGTCCTCCTGCCCATCCGCACCGTGGGCGTCATGGGCGACGAACGCACCTACGAGAACGTGGCGGCGGTAAGGGCCGTTGACAGCCAGGACGGCATGACCGCGGACTGGGTCGCGCTGCCTTCGGAGCTCCTGGGACGCATCTCCAACCGCATCATCAACGAGGTGCGCGGCATCAACCGGGTGGTCTACGACGTCTCGTCCAAGCCCCCTGCAACCATCGAATGGGAATGAGCAACTTCGTACACCTTCACTGCCACACACAGTACAGCCTGCTGGACGGCGCCAACAAGATCGACCCGCTGATCGAGCGGGCCAAGAGCCTGGGGCAGCCCGCCATCGCCATGACCGACCACGGCAACATGTTCGGCGCGGTGGAGTTCTACCGCAAGGCGGTAGAGGCCGGCATCAAGCCGATCCTCGGCTGCGAGGTCTACGTGGCTCCGGGCAGCCGCTACGAGCGCCAGGGGATCGACCGCGGCAACAGGGAACACAACCACCACCTGATCCTGCTGGCCATGAACGAAGAGGGCTACCGCAACCTCTGCAGGCTGGTCACGCACGGCTTCACCGAGGGATTCTACTACAAGCCGCGGGTCGACAAGGAGCTGCTGCGCGAGTTCAACCCGGGCATCATCGCCCTGAGCGGTTGTCTGAGCGGCGAGATGGCCAAAGCCCTCACCCTGGGGTCCATGGACCAGGCCAGGAAGGTGGCGGAGGACTACCGGGCCATTTTCGACGATCGTTACTATCTCGAGGCCCAGGACAACAAGCTGCCGCTGCAGGAAAAGGTCAACGCCGGCATCATCGAGCTCGGCAAGGAGCTGTCCCTTCCCATCGTCGCCACCAACGACTGCCACTACCTCAACCCCGAGGACGCCCATGCCCACGACATCCTGCTGTGCATCCAGACCGGCAAGGGGCACAACGACCCCAACCGGATGAAGATGGACACGGAGGAGCTCTTCGTCAAATCCACCGAGCAGATGCTGGAGGGGTTCTCGCACATACCGGAAGCGGTGGACCAGAGCGTGGCCATCGCCGACCGCTGCGAGGTGGTACTCGAGTTCGGCAAGTATCATTTCCCGCACTACGAGGCGCCCGACTCCCAGAGCCTTGACGACTACCTGGACGCCTGCGCCCACCAAGGCCTCGATCACCGCCTCAAGGACGCCGGCGAGGTCGACCGCGACGCCTACCGGAAAAGGCTCGACTACGAACTGGACGTCATCAAGAGCATGCAGTTCCCCGGTTACTTCCTCATCGTCGCGGACTTCATCAACTACGCCAAGGACAAGGGTATCCCCGTGGGTCCGGGGCGCGGCTCGGCGGCCGGCAGCCTGGTGGCCTACGCCCTGCGCATCACCGACCTCGACCCGATCCGGCACAACCTGCTGTTCGAGCGTTTCCTGAACCCGGAACGGCGCTCCATGCCGGACATCGACGTGGACTTCTGCATCCGCGGCCGCGACGACGTGATCCGCTACGTCAAGGAAAAGTACGGCGCCGACAAGGTCGCCCAGATCACCACCTTCGGGACCCTCAAGGCCAAGGCCGTCATCCGTGACGTGGGCCGCGCCGTGGGACTGTCCTTCGGCGAGACCGACGCCATCGCCAAGCTCGTGCCCGCCTCCCGGCAAGGCTTCGACTGCCCGCTCAGCGAGGCCCTCAAGCAGGAGCCGCGGCTGAACCAACTGGCGGACGAAGACCCGCGCGTGGCCAACCTCATCAGCCACGCGCTCCGCCTCGAGGGCCTCACCCGGCACTCGTCGACCCACGCCGCCGGGGTGGTGATCTCGCGCATGCCGCTAGTGGACACCCTGCCCCTCTACGTGGACCGGGACGGCGGCATCGTCACCCAGTACGACATGTCGAGCGTGGAGAAGATCGGGCTCATCAAGTTCGACTTCCTGGGGCTCAAGACCCTGACCCTGATCCACGATTGCCTGGACCTGATCAGGGAGAGCCGCGGCACGGCGCCGGATCTCAAGACCGTGGGCCTGGACGACCAGGAGGCCTACGGCTTGGTGGGCAGCGGCAACACCACCGGGATCTTCCAGCTTGAAAGCACCGGCATCCGGGACATGAGCGTGCGCATCAAGCCCAACTGCTTCGAGGACCTGGTGGCCATCCTCGCCCTCTACCGCCCCGGACCGCTCGATAGCGGCATGGCGGAAGAGTACATCAAGCGCAAGAGCGGCCAGGAGAAGACTTCGTATCTCCACCCGGCGCTGCGCCCCATCCTGAAGGACACATACGGCGTCATCGTGTACCAGGAACAGGTCATGGAGATCGCCCAGACCATGGCCAACTACAGCCTCGGGGATGCCGACATCCTGCGCCGCGCCATGGGCAAGAAGGACCCCGAGGAGATGGCCAGCCAGCGGCAACGGTTCGTCGAGGGGGCGCGCGCCAACGACCTCAAGGAGGAGCACGCGACGGCGATCTTCGACCAGATGGAGACCTTCGCGCGCTACGGCTTCAACAAGTCCCATTCCGCCGCCTACGCGCTGGTCTCCTACCACACCGCCTACCTCAAGGCGCACTATCCGGTGGAGTTCATGGCGGCCTTGATGAGCTCGGAAATGGGCGACACCGACAAGGTCATCAAGAACCTCGCCGAGTGCCGCGAGCAGGGCATCGAGGTGCTGCCCCCGGACGTCAACGAGGGCGGCGCCCAGTTCACGGTGGTGGGGGAGCGGGTCCGCTTCGGCCTTTCGGCGGTGAAGAACGTCGGCGGCAAGGCGGTCGAGGCCATCAAGGAGGACCGCGACCGCACCGGCCCGTTCGAGTCGCTCTTCGATTTCTGCCGGCGCGTGGACCTCAAGGTGGTCAACCGGCGGGTGGTGGAAAGCCTCGTCAAGTGCGGCGCCTTCGATTCCACCGGCGTGTACCGTGCGCGCCTGATGGCGGCGCTGGACGACGCGCTGAAGGCGGGCCAGTCGACCCAGCGGGATCGGGACAGCTCCCAGTTCGGCATGTTCGACCTGCTGGAAGTGCCGCCCAGCGACTCCATGGACGCCTACGAGTCCGTGGAGGAGTGGAGCGGCGGCCAGCTCCTGGCCTTCGAAAAGGAAACCCTCGGCTTCTACATCACCGGCCATCCGCTGGACCGGTTCGAAGAGTCCTTCAAGCGCCTCCAGGTGCTCCCCGCGAACCAGGTCCGGGGAAACGGCGGCAACGGCGAGGTGACCATGGTGGGAGTGGTGACGGCGCTCAAGCTCAAGAACACCAAGAAGGGTGATCGCTACGCCAACTTCAACCTCGAGGACAAGACCGGGTTCGTGGACACCATCGCGTGGCCCGACACCTACCGGCAGACGGCAGATTGCATCGGACGCGACGATCCCATCCGGGTCAGGGGCAGGCTGGACGTCGGCGAGGAGCGCATCACCCTCATCGCCAACGACATCCTGCCGCTGGAGGAAGCCTGCGCCGAGGCCATCGCCGCTCCCGCGAGCAACGGCCCCAAGGAAGTCCACTTCTATCTGACCGAAGACAACCGGGCGGAGTTGCAGGCATTCCGCGACCTGATCGTGCGGGAAGAAGGACCGGCTTTCGTCTACCTGCACATGACCACCGCGTCACGGGAGACCAGGGTCATCGGACCCGCCGATTTTCGCATCAATCCGTCGCAGGCGCTGCTGGACACCGTGCACCGGAAGTTCGGCATCACGGCGAGAAAGAGCTAGGAGTCTGTCTGAGTAGTCAAACACAACCCCTCTCCCTCTGGGAGAGGGTGGCCGAAGGCCGGGTGAGGGCCTAGTGGAACACAAGAACGGGCAACGAGTCTGCCCGGACGAAGAGCGCGAACGCGCGGTCCTGGTGGGCATGGAAACGCCCGCCTCGGGCGCCGGCGTGCTCCTCGAGGACAGCCTGGAGGAGCTCCGGGGACTCGCCGCCAGCGCGGGGGCGCAGGTCATCGGCGTCTTCAGCCAGAACTCCGGGAGGATCCACAGCGCCACCCTGGTGGGCTCCGGCAAGGTCGAGGAGGTCCGCGCCTTCGCCGAAGAGCACCGGCCGGACCTCGTCATCTTCGACAACGACCTCACGCCCGCGCAGCAGCGGAACCTGGAGACAACCTTTAACCTGCGGGTCATCGACCGCACCCAGCTCATCCTGGACATCTTCGCCCAACGCGCCCAGAGCCGCGAAGGCAAGCTGCAGGTGGAGCTGGCCCAGTTGCAGTATCTCCTCCCGCGCTTGACACGGCTGTGGTCCCACCTGTCCCGGCTGGCCGGGGGCATCGGCACCCGCGGGCCGGGCGAAACCCAGCTAGAGGTGGACCGCAGGCGCGTCCGGGAACGCATCGGCCGGCTCAAACGGCGCCTGGATGGCGTTGCCAAGACCCGGCGGCTGCAGCGCAAGGAGCGCGAGTCCATCCCCTACCCCACCGTGGCCCTGGTGGGCTACACCAACTCGGGGAAGTCCACGCTGATGAACCGCCTCACCCGGGCCGGAGCGCTGGTGGAGGACAAGCTCTTCGCCACCCTCGATCCGCGCACCCGGGCGCTGCGGCTGCCCAACGGGGAACAGGTGATGCTGGTGGACACCGTGGGCTTCATCAACAAGATCCCCCACACCCTGATGGACGCCTTCAAGGCCACGCTGGAGGAGATCCATCAAGCGGACCTGCTGTTGTGCGTGATGGACCCCACCAGCCCCGTGGCCGAGCAGCAGCTCGCCATCGTCGAGTCGGTGCTGGACGACATCGGCGCGGCCGAGACCCCCCGCCTCGTCGTACCCAACAAGATCGACGTCGCCGAGAACCTGCCCGTCTACCCGCAAAACGGCCACGAAGGCCTCTGCCCCATCTCCGCCCGCACCGGGGCAGGTATCGAGCCCCTGCTGGAAACCATCGGCGGACTGCTGGACCGGGGGAAGCAGACCATCCGCTTGACGCTTCCGCAATCCGAGACCGTCATCATTCCCTTCCTGCGCGCTCGCGCCCGCGTGCTCACCGAGGAATACAACGGAGGCGACGTGCACATCACCGCGCTGGTGACCGCGAAGGTCTCGGGGCAGCTCCGCAAGCTCGCCGCCGCTGCTCGCCATTGACAGAACCCCCTTGGTTTGGTAGTAAAATCAGACCTTTGCGAAGATGCTTCGAGGCACGTAGCTCAGTGGGAGAGCGCTTCCTTGACGCGGAAGAGGTCGGCGGTTCAATCCCGCCCGTGCCTACCATTCCCCGCGGTTGCCTGCCGTAAAGAACGGTCGCTATATAAAACGGTCGCCATTTTAAAACGGTCGCCATTTGCCGACCATAACAGGATAGGATGAACAACATTCGCGTAACCGTCCCCGGGGGCGAGACCGTCGAGGCCGTCCCCGGCATACGAGCCCTAGACATCCGCGCGTCGGGCGCGGCCGCGCCCGACGGCAGGCGCATCGTCGCTGCCGCCGTCGACGGCGCCGCGGTGGACCTCGCCCGGCCGGTAACGGAGGACTGCGCGGTCGAATGGATCCCCCTCGACAGCCCCGAGGGCATCGACATCCTGCGCCACTCCACGGCCCACCTCATGGCCCAGGCGGTCCAGAGCCTGTTTCCCGGCACCCAGGTGACCATCGGCCCCACCACACAGGAGGGCTTCTACTACGACTTCAAGCGCGACAAGCCGTTCACGCCCGAGGAGATCGAGAAGATCGAGGAACGGATGCGCGAGCTGGCGGGACAGGACCTGCCCATCGCCCGCGAGGAGCTGCCCAAGGCCGAGGCCATCGAGCTGTTCCGCGGCATGGGGGAGGAGTACAAGGTCGAGATCCTCTCGGAGATCCCCGAGGACATCGTGTCGCTCTATCGCCAGGGGGATTGGGTGGATCTCTGCCGTGGCCCCCATTTGCCCAGCACCGGCTTCATCCAGGCCTTCAAGCTCACCTCGGTGGCCGGCGCCTACTGGCGCGGCGACGAGAAGAACGAGATGCTCCAGCGCATCTACGGCACCGCGTTCCCGTCCCGAAAGGAGTTGAAGCAGCACCTGGCGCTCCTGGAGGAGGCGCGCAAGCGGGACCACCGCAAGCTGGGCAAGGAGCTGGACCTCTTCAGCTTCCATCCGGCGGCCCCGGCGAGCCCATTCTTCCATCCCAAGGGGGCCTTCGTCTACAACACGCTCGTGGAGTACATGCGCAGCCTGTACCGGCGCTACGGCTACGAGGAGGTGATCACGCCGCAGATCTTCGACGCCGGCCTGTGGCACCGGTCGGGGCACTACGACCACTACAAGGACAACATGTACTTCACCTACATCGACGAGCGCGAGTTCGGCGTGAAGCCCATGAACTGCCCGAGCCACACCTTCATCTACGCCTCGAAGAAGCGCTCCTACCGGGACCTGCCGCTGCGCGTGGCGGACTTCGGGCGGCTGCACCGCTACGAGAAGTCCGGGGTCACCGCCGGACTCACCCGGGTGCGCAGCTTCTCGCAGGACGACGCCCACATATTCTGCACCCCGGAGCAGATCGAGGGGGAAGTCAACAGCCTGCTTGACATGCTTCGCGAGGTGTATCATAGGTTCAACTTCGAGGACCTGGAGGTCTTCCTCTCCACAAGGCCGGACCAGTACCTGGGGGCACTGGAAACCTGGGAACGGGCCGAGGCGGCGCTGGCCGCATCGCTGGAGAAACGGGACGTAGCCTATGAGATCAGCGAAGGCGATGGCGCCTTTTATGGCCCGAAGATCGATTTCGTCGTCAAGGACGCGATGAAGCGGGGCTGGCAGCTCGGCACGGTCCAACTCGACTTCTCCATGCCCGAACGGTTCGACCTTGGGTACATCTCGCCCGCGGGAGCGGTTGAACGGCCGGTGATGATTCACCGGGCGATTCTCGGCTCCATCGAACGCTTCATGGCTCTGTTGATCGAGCATACCGGAGGGGCCTTCCCCTTGTGGCTGGCGCCGGTGCAATCGCGTGTCGTGACGGTGACCGATCAACACAATCCCTATGCCGCCGCCGTGCGCGATACGCTTCGGGCGGACGGATGGCGGGTGGAGCTGGACGATCGCAACGAGAAGCTGGGGTTCAAGATCAGGGAAGCCCAGGTGGCCAAGATTCCGTACGCGCTGGTCATCGGCGACAAGGAAGTGCAGAATGGCACTCTGTCCGCGAGGAAACGCGGCGGCGAGAACCTCCCGGCCATGCCGGTGGAGGCTTTCCTCGACCGGCTGCGGGACGACGTGAGGCAGGAAACGGAGCCGTCACAATGAAACCGGGCGAGCGTAGTTTCCCAGGAGGTGCCTTATAGCGCGGCCCACGAGAATCAACCAGCAGATACGGGCACGGGAGGTCCGCGTCATCGACGCGGACAGCGGCCAGCTTGGAGTCATGCCCTTGCATGAAGCCCTGAGCATAGCCGAGCAGAAGGAGCTCGATCTGGTGGAAGTCGCTCCGGACGCACAGCCTCCGGTGTGCCGCCTGCTGGACTACGGCAAGTTCCGCTACCTGCAGAAGAAGAAGACACAGGAGGCGAAACGGAACGCCACCTTCGTCGCGGTCAAGGAAGTCAAGATGGGAGCCCGGACCAACCACCACGACCTGGAGTTCAAGGTGAGAAACATCCGGCGCTTCCTCGAGCGGGGACAGCGGGTCAAGGTGTCGGTGTTCTTTCGAGGCCGCGAGATCACCCATCCGGAGCTCGGCAGGGCCATGCTCAACGGCGTCTTTGACGAAGTCCAGGACCTGGCGAAGCTGGACGTGTCGCCCAAGCTGGAAGGGCGGAACATGGCCATGCTGCTGACGCCGAAGAGCAACGCATGACAGGACACTAGAAGGGACAGGGAAATTCAGGATGCCCAAGATAAAGACCAAGAGGGGAGCGGCCAAGAGGTTTAAGGTCAGCAAGAGCGGCAAGGTCATGAGGCGGCGCGGCTTCAAGAGCCATATTCTGTCCACCAAGGGCCGTAAGCGGAAACGCCGCCTGAGACAGGCCGAGTCGGTATCGAGCTACGAAGCAAAGACCATGCGGCGCCTCATCCCCTACATGTAGGGAGGAGGCGGCAGCGACTCACGTCCCGGCAGCGAGCGCCGGGATCCACCGACATCAACACCCGTTTGGACGAAGTGCCCGGGCGCGCCCTCGCCGGCAGCGCCCCTTTTGATATCTGTTCGAGGAGCAAACGCCATGCCTAGAGTCAAGGGCGGACCGGCCTCCCGCCGGCGCCGAAGAAAGTACATGAAGCTGGCCAAGGGGTACGTCGGCGGCCGCCGCAGACTGTACCGTGTCGCCAGGGAGACCGTCGAGCGCGGACTGGTCTACGCCTACCGGGACCGGCGGGTGCGCAAGCGCACGTTCCGGGGATTGTGGAACATACGCATCAGCGCCGGCGCGCGGGTCAACGGACTGTCCTACAGCCGGCTGATCCACGGCTTGAAGAAGGCCGGCGTGGCGCTGGACCGCAAGATCCTGGCCGATCTCGCGGCCACGGACGCCGCGGTGTTCGACCAGGTCGCCCAGTGCGCCAGGCTTGCCCTCGATTCCCAGGCCAACCCTGCCCCGGACCCCGATCCGGGGGCCTGACACCCTGCCCTGCCCATGATCGAAGCCCTCGAGAAGCTCCATGAGGAGGCCGAGGGGCGGCTTGAACGGTGCGCCTCGGAACAGGAGCTGGAGCAGATCCGCATCGACTACCTGGGCCGCAAGGGCGGGAAGCTCACCGCGCTGATGCGCGGGCTCCGGGAGCTCCCGGCAGACGAGCGGCCGCGTGCGGGGCAGGAGCTCAACCGCCGGCGGGCGGAGCTTGAGGGCCTTCTCGACGCCCGGCTGAAGGGTCTCCGGGAGAGCGAAGCAACCCTCGCGGACGGGGGCCCGCGTCTGGACGTGACCCTGCCCGGGAACCGCCCGGAGCGGGGCCGCGTGCATCCCCTCACCCGGGTCACCGACGAGATCATCGACGTCTTCACCGGCATGGGATTCGAGATCGCCCGCGGGCCGGACGTGGAGGACGACTACCACAACTTCGAGGCCCTCAACATTCCCAGGGACCACCCGGCGCGGGACATGCAGGACACCTTCTTCGTGTCGGAAGACCACGTGCTCCGCACCCATACCTCGCCGGTGCAGATCCGCGTCATGGAGCAGCGCCGCCCGCCGCTGCGGATCATCGCGCCGGGCGCGGTCTACCGCCACGACGACGACGCCACCCACTCTCCGGTCTTCCACCAGGTGGAAGGCTTCATGGTGGACCACGACATCACCTTCGGCGATCTGAAGGGCGTCCTGACCCATTTCCTGGAGCAGATCTTTCAGGACGAGGTTCGCGTGCGCTTCCGCCCGAGCTTTTTTCCGTTCACCGAGCCCAGTGCCGAGGTGGACGTGTACCATGGGTCGGGATGGCTGGAGATCCTGGGCTCGGGAATGATCGACCCCAACGTGTTCGACTTCGTGGGCTACGATACCGAGACCTTCTCGGGCTTTGCGTTCGGCATGGGCGTGGAGCGCATCGCCATGCTGAAGTACGGGATGGACGACATCCGTATGTTCTTCCAGAATGACGACCGCTTTCTGAAACAGTTTCCGCCTTGAGAGCCTTTGGCGAGTGACCGCGCGGTGCAGGCGCGGGCGGGTTGGAACCCCGCCCCGACACCCGGCGCGCGGGTTCACGAATCGATCATGAAGCTGACTTTCAATTGGTTGATGGAGCTGGTGGAGGTGCCGGACCCGGCCGCGTTCGGGCCCGACGAGCTCGCCGAGCGGCTCACCCACGCGGGGCTCGAGGTAGATGCGGTCAAGCGCCTGTGGGACGATGCCGGTGCGTTGATCGTCGAGCTGGCGGACGTCCGGCCCCACCCCAACGCCGACCGGCTGTCCGTGTGCGAGATCCACGATGACGGCGAGCCGCGGCGCATCGTGTGCGGCGCCCCCAACGTCCGGACCGGCATGAAGACGGCTTTCCTGCGCGTAGGCGCCGTGCTGCCGTCGGGGCAGGCCATCGAAAGGCGCCCCATCCGGGGGGTCCTGTCGGACGGGATGCTCTGCTCCGAGAAGGAGCTGGGGCTTTCCGACGACCACCGCGGCATCATGGAACTGCCCGGCGACGCCCCCGCGGGGACCTCGCTCCACAAGTACCTGGGCCTGAACGACTGGATGCTGGAGGTGAGCATCACTCCCAACCGGGGCGACTGCCTCAGCGTCCTGGGGCTGGCGCGGGAGATCGCCGCGCTCACCGGGGGAAGGCTCCGGGTCCCCGCCATCCCCGATCATCTCCGCGAGCACCCGCCGACGATCCCGGTCTCGGTGGAGATACTGGACCCGGTGTTGTGCCCGCGCTACTCGGCCCGGCTCATCCACGGGCTGCGGCCGGCGCCGGCGCCGCCGTGGCTCCGCTTCCGGCTCGAGGCCTGCGGCATCCGCTCCATCAATCACATCGTCGACGTCACCAACTACGTCATGCTGGAGACGGGCCAGCCGCTCCACGCCTTCGACGCGCAGAGTATCGCGAGCCAGCGCATCGTGGTCCGCACCGCCGGGGAGGCGAGCACCCTCACAACCCTGGACGGATCGGATCGGGCGCTCCATCCCGACGACCTGCTGATCTGCGACGGCGACACCCCCGCGGCGCTCGCCGGAGTCATGGGCGGCGCGGGCTCGGAGGTCACCGAGGAGACGGAGTCCGTGCTCCTGGAGAGCGCCCACTTCGACCCCTTGACCATCCGGCGCACGGCCAAGCGCATGGGAATGCATACCGAGGCCTCGCACCGCTTCGAACGGGGCGTGGACCCGGGCGGAACCCGCTACGCCATGGACCGGGCGGTGGCTTTGTGGGAGCAGATGGGCGAGGCCCAGGTAGTGCCCGGCTTCGCCGACGCCTACCCGGGCGCGCGCAAGCCCGCCGAGATCACCCTGCGGTACGCCAGCGTCAAACGCGCCCTAGGCGTGGAGCTGCCGCGCGACCGGATCCATGGGATCATCGAATCCCTGGGCATCGAGCTCAAGCGCTCATCGGACCACGACCTGGCGGTATCGCCGCCCTCGTACCGGTTCGACCTCACCCGGGAGGCGGACATCATCGAAGAACTGGCGCGGGTCCACGGCTACGACAACATTCCGGCCACGCTTCCGGCGGTCAGGATGGGAGTCCAGGGCGACCCGCTCCTGCGCTGGCTACGCAAGACCCGTTCCCTGCTTACGGCGGAGGGATTGAACGAGGTGGTGACGCTGCCCTTCTGCTCCGCCGCGATGAACCAGACCTTTCCCGGCCTGTGGGGCGAGGACGGCAAGCCCGTCCGCATCACCAACCCGCTGCGCCAGGAAACGGACGAGATGCGCCTGAGCCTGCTGCCCGGCGTGGTCGAGAACCTGCACTACCACTCGGAGCGCCGCAGCGAGAGCTCGATGATCTTCGAGTTGAACAAGGTGTTCTCGCTCGCAAGCGAGGGGGGCTACACCGAACGGATGAACGTCGCCGGCCTCATCCGCGGCCACCGGCCTCAGCGAGGCCTCAAGGCCGAGAACCGGGCGTTCGTGTTCGCCGACATGAAGGGAATCGTGGAGGACCTCCTGGAAGGTCTCGGGCACCCCGATTGCCGCTGGACCGCCGACGCGCCTCCGCCGATCCTGCTTCCTGGGGGCTTCGCCGCGGTCTCCGCCGGAGGCGTTCCGGTGGGCTACCTTGGCGAGATAAGTCCGCGAGTTCGCGAGGATTTAGACCTGCCGGCCTGCTTCCTTTTCGAGCTTGACTTCGGTGCGATCGTTCACTATGCTCGGCCAGATTTCAAGGTGCGTCCCATTCCCCGTTTCCCGTCGGTGGAAAGGGATCTTGCCATCGTCGTAGCCGAAGACTTTCCGAGCCAGACCGTGATCGACTGGGTGCGGGAACTGGACCGGGCTCTCATCGAGAGAGTGGACGTCTTCGACGAATACACCGGCGCTCCCATCAGTGAAGGCAGGAAAAGCCTGGCCTACAAGGTGTTTTACCGATCGATGGAAAGAACCCTCACCGATCACGAGGTCAACACGGTGCACGAGGATCTGACCCGCCGGCTTTGTGCCGCGTTCGACGCCACACTGCGGTAGCGGGCCCCCGCCGGGGCTCCTCGGAGGAAGGCAACCATGACCAAGGCTGACATCATCAATCGGATCTACGAGAGGGTGGGCTTTTCCAAGAAGGAAGCCACCGACGTTGTCGAGGCCACGTTCGAGATCATCAAGTCCCATCTGGAGAAGGGCGACAAGGTGAAGATCTCCGGGTTCGGGAACTTCGTCATCCACGGAAAGCAGCCGCGCAAGGGGCGCAACCCCCAGACCGGCGAGGAGATCACCATCGCAGGCCGCAAGGTGCTGACCTTCAAGCCCAGCCAGACTCTCAAGAAGAACATGAACTCCGCTCTCGTGGAGCCCGCCGATACCGACAACCTGACGATTTCATGATATCAAGGTGTCCATGGCAGTCGTCATTCCCGACAAGCTCTACTTCAAGATCGGCGAAGTCAGCGCCCTGCTGAAGCTGAAGCCGCACGTGCTGCGCTACTGGGAAACCGAGTTCGATATCCTGAACCCGGGCAAGGCGCCGTCCCGCCACCGTCTCTACAGACGCAAGGACGTCGAGCTGCTGCTTCAGATCAAGCAGCTTCTGTACACGGAGGGATACACCATCGAAGGAGCGCGGAAGAAGCTCAAACAACGCGACCCTGCCGGCGAGGAGCCGGCCTCGGCGCCGTGGCCGGACCCCGAGTACAGGGAAACCCTCCTCCAGATCAAGGAAGACCTGACCTCTCTCCGCGACATGATCTCCTAGCGGCCCTCACCCCAACCCTCTCCCAGAGGGAGAGGGGGTCGTTCGCTCTCCCTGCGGGAGAGAAGGGATGGCTAGGGTGGCCGAAGGCCGGGTGAGGGCCTGGTGGGCTGTCCGGGTAGGGGCGACCGGCCGGTCGCCCCTACGGGATTCACCCGCATGGGCTCCAGGACCCTATTCCGCGGCCGGTCCGAATTGACCCGTTCCCGGTTGAGTGTTAAGACGTTTTCCATAGTGTCGGGGCGTAGCGCAGCCTGGTAGCGCACACGCTTGGGGTGCGTGTGGTCGCTGGTTCAAATCCAGTCGCCCCGACCATTTTCTACCCGGACCATGATAACCCGCGCCGCCCCGATCTACCGCCGTGAGCTCAAATAGCCGTAGTGTCGCAGGATTCGAGGGCGCCAGGGAACGGATGGTCCAGACCCAGTTGCGTGATCGAGGGATCCACGACTCGCGGGTGATCCGCGCCATGCGCAGGGTGCCGCGCCACCTCTTCGTGGAGCCCGCCCTGGTGAACCGCGCCTACGACGACGACCCGTTGCCCATCGGCGCGAAACAGACCATCTCCCAGCCCTATATCGTCGGGTACATGTTGCAGGCCCTCGATCTGAAAGGGACCGAACGCGTGCTGGAGATCGGCACCGGCTCCGCCTACCAGACGGCACTGCTGGCGGAACTGTGCGCCAACGTCTTCTCGGTGGAGAAGTTGCACGAGCTGGCAGTGCAGGCGCGGGCGCGCCTCGATGAGCTATGCTACTACAACGTGGCGATCCACATGGGAGACGGAACCCTCGGGTGGTCGGAGCACGCCCCCTACGACGCCATCGTCGTAGCGGCGGGGGCGCCCAGGACTCCGGCGCCGCTGGCCCGGCAACTCGCGGCGGGCGGAAGGCTCATCATTCCCATCGGCGACGACCAGTCGCAGACGCTGACACTTACGGTGCGGACTCCCACTGGCCTTGAAGAAACGGACCTTGGAGGATGTCGGTTCGTCAAGCTTCTGGGGAGGTACGGTTGGCAGGGCTAGCCTTTCGCGCTCTCGGGCTGCTCAACCTTCTCGCCTTCCTTGCCGTAGCCGGTTGCAGTTATCACCACAGCCGTGATGCCACCGGCCGTGCGCCCGCCAAGGCCGCGGCAAGAGCCGGCATCCACCACGTCGTCAAAAAGGGCGAGAACCTCTACCGCATCGGCAAGGCGTACGGCATAGACTACACAACCCTGGCGCGCATCAACCGTATCGCGGATGCGCGGGACATCCGGATCGGGCGCCGGCTGTTCATTCCCGGCGCAACCCGTACGCTGCCGGTCCAGATCATCACCCCCATCAAGGCTGCACCCGGAAAGGCGCCGCGCGGCAGGATCGTTCCCAAGAAGACGGCCCCGGGCACGGCGGCCGCCGCGAAGACACCCGGCAGCAGGACGGCTACCCGGAAGATGCCCCGCCGGGAGGTCGCCCCCGGGAAGAAAGCCCGCGCTCCGGCCGCCTCGCGCAAGGCGCGGGTGGCCAAGACCCGGACCCCGCGGCCACTGCCGGCGAGGCGGTCGAAGCAAGGCTTCATCTGGCCGGTGCGGGGAAGGATCACCGCCAGGTTCGATCCACGCCACGACAGTCTGAACGACGGCATCAACATCGCCGCCCCGTCGGGCACTCCGATCCGGGCGGCGGCGGCGGGACAGGTGATCTACAGCGATCACCTGCGCGGCTACGGCAACCTCATCATCGTGCGCCACCACAGGGGCTTCGCATCGGTGTACGCGCACAATCGCAGGAACCTCGTGCGGCCGGGACAGAAGGTGGCCAGCAGCCAGGTCATCGCCGAAGTCGGCAACACCGGCCGGGTCACCACCCCTCACCTCCACTTCGAGATTCGCAGGAATAACGTCGCCCGGAACCCGCTTTCCTATTTGCCGTGACTTTGCGACTGTGTTAGCCCAACCCGCATGATGAGCACCCTCGACGACATTCGCGCCATCATCCGCGACATCCACGACTTCCCCAAGCCCGGCATCGTGTTCAAGGACATCACCCCGCTGGTGGGGAACGGACCGCTGTTCCGCAAGACCATCGACCTGTTCGCCGAGCGATACGAGTCCGCGGGACTCGACACCGTGGTGGGCGTCGAGTCCCGCGGCTTCATCATCGGCGCGGCCCTTGCCTATCGCCTGGGCAAGGGCTTGTGCGTGATACGGAAACCCGGGAAGCTTCCATACGACACGCTGCAGGCAACCTACGAGCTGGAGTACGGCACCGACACCCTGGAAGTGCACAGCGACGCACTGGCTTCGGGCTCCCGCGTGCTGCTGGTGGACGACCTCGTCGCCACCGGCGGCACCGCGGCCGCCGCCGCCGATCTCGTGGAAAAGCTCGGCGCCACGGTGTTCGAACACGCCTGCATCATCGAGCTCTCGTTCCTCAAGCCGCGGGAGAAGCTCCAGCAGGAGATGTTCTCGCTCGTCCAGTACGACTCGGAATAGGCACGGCATCCCCAGGAGGCACGGCATCCCCAGGACGCGCTTGCTTCTCCGCCATTCCGCGAAACAAGCTGTGTCAATTCTCTTTACGGTTAACTGACATGGCACCGACGCCCGCTATCGTCATTCCGGCGAAAGCCGGAATCCAGCCCCTCCCCACCCCCTGGATTCCGGCTTTCGCCGGAATGACGATGCGGGGCGCCCTGCCATTCCGTATCCAACAGCAGTTTTGATACAGCCTGGAAAGCGGGAATCCGGGAATCCCGTTTCCTTGACCCGATGAGTCCGATTGGGATAGAAGTTGAAGTTTGCAGTACCGTAACGCATTCTATTGAGCCCCTAGCGCAACGAGACAAGAACGCGGCGAGCCCCGGAAGGGAGGCAAGTCATGTCCGAGAAGAACGGAGAGGTCAACCAGAATAGCGCCATCACCACGGATCCATTCCCTGCCTCCGGCAAGGTCTACGTTTCCGGGGCGGGGTCCCACGGGGTCCAGGTCGCCATGCGCGAGATCAGCCATGGCGCCACGGGCGCCAACGGGCACGGCGGCAATGGCGCCAACGGAAGCGCCGAACGCCCACGCCTCCGGGTCTACGACACCTCCGGCCCCTACACCGATCCCTCGGCAAGCATCGACGTGCGGCAGGGACTCAAGCCCTTGCGCGGGGACTGGATCGCCGCCCGGGGCGACACGGTGGAGACCGAGTCCCACTACCGGCCCAACGGCAAGGACGATGTCGCGCAGCGCTTCCCCGAGATGGCGCGCAGGCCCGTGCAGCGGGCCAAACCCGGCGGCAACGTGAGCCAGATGCACTACGCCCGCCAGGGCACCATCACCCCGGAGATGGAATACATCGCCGTCCGCGAGAACATCGGCCGCGAGGCGGCGCTCAACGGCGAAGGCGCCGGACACCACGCCGGCAACCATTTCGGAGCGTCGCTCCCTTCATTCGTCACCCCCGAGTTCGTGCGCGACGAGGTGGCTCGGGGACGCGCCATCATCCCCTGCAACGTCAACCATCCCGAGACCGAGCCGATGATCATCGGGCGTAACTTCCTGGTGAAGATCAACGCCAACATCGGCAACTCGGCGGTCACCTCCTCCATCGAGGAAGAGGTGGAGAAGATGATCTGGGCCACGCGCTGGGGCGCGGACACCGTCATGGACCTGTCCACCGGCGCCAACATCCACGAGACCCGCGAGTGGATCCTGCGCAACTCGCCGGTGCCCATCGGCACCGTGCCCATCTACCAGGCGCTGGAGAAGGTCAACGGCAAGGCCGAGGAGCTGACCTGGGAGATCTATCGCGACACGCTCATCGAGCAGGCCGAGCAGGGCGTCGACTACTTCACCATCCACGCCGGCGTGCTGCTGCGCTACATCCCGCTCACCGCCAAGCGCCGGACCGGCATCGTCTCCCGCGGCGGCTCGATCCTCGCCAAGTGGTGCTTGGCGCACCACCAGGAGAACTTCCTCTACACCCGCTTCGAGGAGATCTGCGAGATCATGAAGGCCTACGACGTGGCCTACTCCCTGGGCGACGGACTGCGCCCGGGCAGCATCGCCGACGCCAACGACGAGGCCCAGATGGGCGAGCTGACCACCCTGGGAGAGCTCACCAGCATCGCCTGGGAGCACGATGTCCAGGTGATGATCGAGGGGCCGGGCCACGTGCCCATGCACCTGATCCAGGAGAACATGACGAAGCAGCTCGAGATGTGCCACGAGGCGCCGTTCTACACCCTGGGGCCCCTGACCACCGACATCGCACCCGGCTACGACCACATCACCAGCGCCATCGGCGCCGCCATGATCGGCTGGTACGGCACCGCCATGCTTTGCTACGTGACCCCCAAGGAACACCTGGGGCTGCCCAACAAGAAGGACGTCAAGGACGGCGTCATCACCTACAAGATCGCCGCCCACGCCGCCGACCTGGCCAAGGGACACCCCGGCGCCCAGGTACGCGACGACGCGCTCAGCGACGCCCGCTTCGAGTTCCGCTGGGAGGACCAGTTCAACCTGAGCCTCGACCCCGAGACCGCCCAGGAGTTCCACGACGAGACCCTGCCCGCCCAGGGCGCCAAGGTCGCCCATTTCTGCTCCATGTGCGGCCCCCACTTCTGCTCCATGAAGATCACCCAGGACGTCCGCGACTACGCCGCCGGCAAGGGCATCGCCGCCGAAAAGGCCCTGGCCACGGGCATGCAGGAGAAGGCCGAGGAGTTCAAGAAGTCCGGCAGCGAGATCTACCAGGCGGTGGAGACGGACGAGAAGACGGCGCCGTAGGGAAACGGCGCGCCTGAAGCGTCAGGGCATGCGCACGAAAGCCGCCTGCGCCGTATCCGGAGCAGGCGGCTTTTTTCAGAACAGCCTGCCGCCGTTGGGCACCGGGCGGTCGGGCTCGATCATCACCACCTCGCCGTCGCCATCGGGAAAGCCCAGCACCAGGATCTCGGAGCGGAACGGTCCGATCTGCTTGGGCGGGAAGTTGACCACGGCGGCGACCTGCCGGCCCACCAGCTCTTCCGCGCTGTAGTGGCGAGTGACCTGGGCGGAGCTCTTGCGCTCGCCGATCTCGGGACCGAAATCCACGTACAGCTTGTAGGCGGGCTTGCGCGCCTCGGGGAAGGGCTCCACCCGGGTGATGGTGCCCACGCGCACGTCGACCTTCAGGAAGTCGTCGAAGCTGATCTCGGCCATGCGCTCAGAGGAGGGCCTTGAGCGCGGCCTCGTCGAAGCCGGCGACCTTGCGCTTGCCCTTGATGGTGACCGGACGCCGCAAGAGGTTCTGGTCCCCGAGCATCAGCCGGATGGCCTCCTCCTTGGTGGGAGGATTGTCCTTCATCTTCCGCTCGCGGTAGAGCGGGGTCCTGGTGTTCAGAAAATCCGTCACCGGCCCGCCGCCGATGATGGAGTCCAGCTCCTTCTCGGTCAACGGCTGCTTGCCGTACTCCCTCTCCTCCAGCTCCGCCCCCTGTGATTGCAAGAAACTTCTTGCCTTGCGACAGGTCGTTCAGGTGTTCTTGTAGTAGAATTTCAGCTTGGCCACGGCCTGATTCCCTTTCCTCTCCCGCCCGTTCACCTCAGACATACTTGCTGACGTCCACTCGCTTCATGGCCTCGATGGGAACCTCGTTCTTGATGGGGAACTCGCCTTCCAGCGGGCGGGTGGCGTCCACCACGGCGACGCTGTCGCCGAGCCAGCCGCGGAAGTTCTGGACCTCCCGGATCACGTCCAGGTCCTTGTCCCAGTGGGTGCGCGTGCCCACCGCCCACATCACCTCGCGCTCGTTGAACACGTCGACGTCGTCATCCACCACCACGCACAGCTTGAGGTTGGGCATGTCGGCGAAGGCCTGCATGGCGGCCTTCTTGGGCTCGTTGGGGAACTCCTTCTTGATGGAGATGTAGCAGATCACCCGGGCGCAGCCCGAGTGAGGCAGGTGGATGGCCTTGATGCCCTGGATGTTGCGCTTGATGGAGTTGTAGACGCTGCCCTCCTTGGTGATGCCGCCCAGGTTCCAGTGGTCCTTCTGGCCCGCCCAGATGTCCTGGAGGATCGCGTTCTTGCGGTGGGTGACGGCGGTGACCTCGACGATGGGCACGTCCATGGTCACCTGGTAGTAGCGCAGGACCTCGCCGAAGGGGTTCTGGGAGCGCCGCACGTTGGGCGGAACCTCGCCCTCGATGATGATCTCGGCGTCCGCGGGCACGAGGAAGTCCTCCCCCCAGGTGGCCGACGGCGTCAGCCGCAGCGGCTCGCGCATGAAGGCGGCGGCGCTCTGGTAGTCGTCGTTGCCGTAGGGAGTCATGCAGCAGGACGAGAAGTAGAACGCCGGGTGGTGTCCCATGACGATGATCACCGGCGCGCGCTGGTCCTTGGCTTCGTTCTCGGTGACGATGGCTTCCAGGTGGTGGTGCTTGTGGGCCGAGAAGCTCATGGTGCGGCCGTCGTAGTACAGGTTCTTGGTGAAGGTGATGTCGTAGAACGGCGCCGACTCTCCCTTCATGACGCAGGCCATGGTCCAGTAGGGGCCCACATCGAGGTCGTGGTGCATGGGGATGGGGAACTTCGCCAGGTCCACTTCGGAGTCCTTCAGGACGACCTCCTGGCAAGGGGCCGTGTCGGGAGCGATCACCTCGGTGTCCCCTTTCTCCTTCTCCAGCCGCGAAACCTCGAGGCTCAGCTCCATGTTGGACGTGAGGTCTCCCATGCCGATGCCGTCGGCGCAGAACTGCCGGCTCACCCACGGGTTGTAGAAGAGTGGAAACGGCGACCGCTTCCCTTCCAGCGTCGTGACGTTCTCGAACAGCACCAGCTTCTCGAGCCCGCGGTCGTCGAGGTGCTTGAGAAAGGCGGTGGTCTCGCACTTGTTGGGGTCGATGGGATCCGTCACCCGGATCAGGTCGCCCGGACGACGCTTTTCCTCGGCCGCGATGAATTCCTGGAGGTCTCTCATGGTCGATTCTCCCTGACTGATGGTCTGCTTCGGATACAGGACACTTAGACAATGGCGGCGTGGAGCGCAAGGTTTCGCCGGCGCCGCGCGCTTGACGGCGGGGTCATTTCTTGGACAGCACCTCCGTCATCCACTCCAGGTAGCTCTCGCTGCCCTCGACGATGGGCGCGGCGATGATCTCGGGGACGTCGTAGGCGTGGAGCGCCTGTACCCTCTGCTTGAGGCGGTCGAAGAGGTCGACGCGGGTCTTGACGATGAGGAGGTCCTCGTTGTCGTGCTCCACCCGGCCCTCCCAGGTGTAGGTGGACTCGATTCCGGGGATGCGGTTGACGCAGGCGGCCAGGTTCTCGCGCACGAGCGCGCCCGCCAGATCCCGCGCGTTCTCCCCCGACGCGGTGATGTAGACAACCAGGAATTCGCTCATGTCGCCGCTCCCGATTCCCCGAAACCAGGGCCGTCAGGCGCCCATTTGCGCGCCCAACCTTTGTATGTTTTATTTCCTTTTTTGCATAGTGCGAACCAGTCAAACCCCTCCCGCCTCGCGGGCTCCTGGTGACCAGCGCATTCCCGAACACAGATCCGAGAAAGGGGTAGTGACCCGATGGAGACCATCGATTTTGCCAAGGGCGGAGGCATCGTCCCGGTGGTGGTGCAGGACCACGAGACCCTGGAGGTGCTCATGCTGGCCTACATGAACGAACAGGCTTTTAACCTCACCCGCGAGACCGGCAAGGCCCATTATTACAGCCGCTCCCGGGACAAGCTGTGGCTCAAGGGCGAGGAGTCGGGCCACTTCCAGGTAGTCAAGGACATCCTGGTGGACTGCGACAACGACACGGTGATCCTGAAGATCGTCCAGCAGGGCGGCGCTTGCCACCTGGGTTACCGCACCTGCTTCTTCCGCCGCGACGCCGGCGAGGACTGGGAGATCTGCGCGGAGAAGGTATTCGATCCCGAGGAGGTCTACAAGAAGTGAGCCAACTCAAGCTGGGGCTCCCCAAGGGAAGCCTCGAGAAGTCCACCATCGAGCTGTTCCGCAAGTCGGGCTGGAAGATCACCGGCATGGACCGGAGCTACTTCCCCTCTATCGACGACAAGACCCTGAACTGCAGCGTTGTGCGCGCCCAGGAGATGTCCCGCTACGTGGAGGACGGCACGCTGGACGCCGGCATCACCGGCAGGGACTGGATCCAGGAGAACGATTCCCAGGTCGAGTACATCACCGAGCTGATCTACGCAAAGACGAGCTTCCGGCCCACCCGCTGGGTGCTGGCCGTGCCCCACGACTCGCCGGTGCAGAAGATCGAGGACCTCAAGGGCAAGAAGGTCGCCACCGAGATGGTCAACTTCACCCGGCGGCTCTTCGAGTCACACGACACTCCCGTGGACGTGGAGTTCTCGTGGGGCGCCACCGAGGCCAAGGCCGCCGAGGGCCTTGCCGACGCCATCGTCGAGGTAACCGAGACCGGCGGCACCATCCGCGCACACGGTCTCCGCATCGTCTGCGACCTGCTGGAGTCCGCGCCCCAACTCATCGCCAACAAGGACGCCTGGCACGACCCCTGGAAGCGCGCCAAGATCGAGCAGATCAGCATGCTGCTCCAGGGCGCCCTGGCCGCCGAGCACCAGGTCGGCATCAAGATGAACGTTATGGAAGATGACCTGGAGAAGATTATCGAGCTGATCCCGAGCGTCACGGCGCCGACCGTCGCGACCCTCTACGACACCCCGGCTCTGAAGGGAAGGAAATGGTTCTCGGTGGAAAGCATCATCGCCGAGGACGTGGTGCGCGAGCTCATCCCCGAGCTCACCCGCAACGGCGCGGTGGGAATCGTCGAGTATCCGCTGAACAAGGTAATCTAGGCGGCGGCTAGAACCCCTCCATCTGCCGGTCCTCCAGCTCTTCCTTGCCCTTGTCGTCGATGGAGTAGACGCCGCCTTCGGTGGAGATAAGCTCGGGGTCGTAGTAGAGCTTGGAGAGCTCCAGGGCGTCCTCGTATTCCACCATGCTGATGGCGTCCCAGGGGCAGATCTTCTTGTCGAGGCGGTCTTCGGAGTCGGTGCCGATGAGCTGGAGCTCGCTCTTCTTGGGCTCCTGCTCCTTCTCCAGGAGCTTCTTGTCGGCGTCGTACATGCGGTTGCCGTACTCGAAATAGACCACGCCGGTGGTCTTGTGCTCGTGGATCTTGGTGAGGTCGTCGCTGTAGCACATCTGGCAGCCGATGCACTTCTCGTTGTCCACCCACACCCGGTAGGGCTTGAGGCCGCCTCCGGGCATCTCCTCGTAGAGGAGGTTGATGCAGTCGTCCACCGGGCAGTGGACCTCGCACAGGGGCGACCCGGCGCAACTCGTGCAGTTCTCGTTCATCACGGCCAGGAGGGCCGTGCCCTTGCGTTTTGCAGCTTCAGCCATCGACTTTCACCCTTCTTCTCGCCTTGTACCGGAAGTGGAAGAACAAACCCAAAGCCAGCAACAGGAACACCCAATAGTACCGAACCACGCCGACCGTGGCCCATTCGAGCCAGTAGACGAAATTACCGGACTGGCGGCTCAGCCGCGCCAACGCCTCCTGGGCGCCGGAGTAGTCGCGCAACTCCTTGCGCACCCGGGCCAGGCCGTAGAGCGCGCCCTCGTCCTCGGGCCGCAGGGCCAAGCTCTTTTCGAAGTCGGCCTGGGCGGCCCGCCAGTTGCCCTGCTCCAGATGGACCCAGCCGCGGTTGCTGGCGGCCTGGGCGAAATCCGCCTTCAATTCCAGAGCCCGCGAGAAGCTCCCGACGGCCCCCTCCAGGTCTCCCTTGCGCTTGAGCGCCACTCCCAGGTTGTCGTGGACCTCGGGGACCTCGGGCTTGAGCGCCGCCACCTTGCGGTATGACGCGACGGCGGCTTCGACGTCGCCCGCCACTTCCAGATCGAGCCAGCCCAGCAGCGTCAGCGCTTCGGTGTCATCCGGGGCCAGCGCCACGGCCTTCCTCACGTGGGTCAGGGCCGTCTCCGTGTCTCGCAGCCGGAGAGCCGCCAGACCCGCCACCTGCAGCAGTTGCGGCTCTTCCGGGTATTGCTCGAGCAGCTTCTCGAACTTCTCCCCGGCATCCGCGAACTTGCCCGCGGCCAAGTCCTGTCGGCCACTCCGCCACAACTCTTCGTCCACCAGCGCGGCGCGCGCCTCTCCGCCAATACCCAGGACGGCAACGGCGATCAGGACCGCCGGCCACCGGACCCGGCCTCTACTTCCACATCTTGTCAGGGATCTCGTCCTCTCGGCCCTCGTCGATCAGCTTGTCGTTCCTGAGGGCCTGCTTCAGGCCGACCCAGGAGAAGAACAGGACGAGAATCAGCATGCCCACGATGGGAATGTTGTCGGGCTTGGTCACGATCTCCATGAAATAGTACCAGCCGGAGTGCTCTTCCATACGAACTCGACCACCTTTAGCGAAGTACGGTAAGAGTTATTGGAAAATCACGTGCTTGTCAATGTACGGACCGGTTTCGCCGCCACCCCGAACTCTCTGGCGGGAGACCCCGCCTTGGGCTATAGTTTGTCCTGCGTATGCGGGGGCTTGGCGTCATCATCCTGGCTGCCGGCCGGGGGAAGCGGATGCGATCCGCCACCCCGAAGGTAATGCATCTTCTGGGCGGCAAGCCGCTCCTGTCCCACGTGCTGGGAGCCTGTGCCGGGCTGGAGCCGGACCGCGTCCTGGTGGTGGTGGGCCACGGCGCCGAGGGGATCCGGGAGGCGTTCCCTGAAATGGACGAGGCCGGCTGGGTGCCGCAGAGCGAGCAACTGGGCACCGGCCACGCCGCCCGATGCGCCGCCGAGACCCTGGAGGATTTCACCGGCGATGTCCTGATCCTCAACGGTGACGTGCCGCTGCTCTCAAGCCTCAGCCTGTCCGGGATGCTGGCCTCGCACCGGTCGCGGGGCAACGACCTCACCGTGGCCGTGGCAACGCTGGAGGACCCCACGGGCTACGGCCGCATCCTGCGGCGTCCGGACGGCGACATCATCGGCATCGTGGAGGAACGGGACGCCACCGAGGCCGAGAAGGCCGTCCGGGAGATCAACGTCGGCCTCTACCTGGCGTCGTCGGATTTTCTTCGCGCGGCCCTGGCGGCTCTCGACAACCGCAACCACCAGGGCGAGTACTACCTGCCGGACATCGCCCGCTTCGCGGCCGAAAGGGAGGCCCGCGTCGGCAGCGCGACCCTTGACGACCCGCGCGAATTCCGCGGCGTGAACAACAGAGAGGAGCTCGCCTGGATGGAAAAGGCATTGCAAAGAGAGATCAACCGCAAGTGGATGGAACGGGGCGTGACCCTCAAGGATCCTGACAGCACCTACATCGATGCCGACGCCACCATCGGAGAGGACACCGTCATCGGCCCCAACAGCCACCTGCTGGGCCGCACGGTGGTGGGAGCCCGCTGCCGGGTGGACGGCAGCGCCTACCTCACCAACGTGCGCCTGGCCGACGACGTCCACCTGCGTTTCTCGGTGGTGATGGACGACTGCGATATCGAGGACGGCGTCAGCGTCGGTCCCTTCGCGCACCTGCGCCCCGGCACCGTGCTCAAGCGCAACGTCCATATCGGCAACTTCGTGGAGGTGAAGAACTCGTCGGTGGGCGAGTCCACCAAGGCCAGCCACCTGAGCTACATCGGCGATACCGAGCTCGGCCGCGACTCCAACATCGGCGCCGGCACCATCACCTGCAACTACGACGGCTTCACCAAGAGCCGCACCACCATCGGCGACCGCGTCCAGGTGGGCAGCGACACCCAGCTCGTGGCGCCCGTGGTGGTGGGCGACGACGCCTACATCGGCGCTGGCTCCACCATCACCAAGGACGTGCCCGCCGGCGCCCTGGCCCTGAGCCGCGCGCCGCAGCAGCACATCGAGGACTGGGTCGCCGGCTACCGGGCGCGGAAGAGCCGGTAATGTCGGCGCCGTTCGCCCTGAGCGTAGCGAGGTCTGCCGAGCGAAGTCGAAGGGCGCCATCTGCTTGATGCCGATTGATCGGAGGTTCGTTAGCCCTCCATGTGCGGGATCGTGGGATATATCGGCGGCCGGGACGCCGCCCCGGTGCTCATCGACAGCCTGAGAAAGCTGGAATACCGGGGCTATGACTCCGCCGGCATCGCCGTCCTCGACGACGGGGAGCTCTCGTTGCGGCGCTCGGAAGGCAAGCTCGCCAGACTCGAAGCGCTCCTGGCCGAAGCGCCCGTCGCGGGACATGCCGGCATCGGCCACACGCGCTGGGCCACCCACGGCGGCCCTTCGGAGGCCAACGCCCACCCGCACCGTGCCGGGGACACGGTCGTGGTGCACAACGGCATCATCGAGAACTACCTGGAGCTCAAGGAAACCCTGCTGGGAAGCGGCACGGATCTGGCCTCGGATACCGATACCGAGCTCCTCGCCCACCTCACAGAGGCCAGGCTCGCCCGGGGAATGGACCTGCTGGACGCAGTCCGCGGGACGATTCGGGAGATCCACGGCTCCTACGCGTTGGTCTTCCTGACCCGGCGCGAGCCGGACCGGCTCGTCGTGGCCAAGAGCGCCTCCCCCATGGTCGTCGGCGCGGGCGACGGGGAGACCTTTGTCGCCTCGGACGTACCGGCGATGCTGGAGTACACCCGGGACGTGGCGTTTCTGGAGGACGGCGAGATCGCCGAGGTCCGCGCCGACGGCTACCGCATCCTCGACTCGATGGCGCGCGCGGTCCCGCGGCCGACCAGGCGGATCACGTGGGATGCCGTGGCCGCGCAAAAGGGCGGCTACCGGCACTTCATGCTGAAGGAGATCCACGAGCAACCCCAGGCCGTCACCGACACCCTGCGCGGACGCATCTCCCTGGAATCCGGCGCCATCAACGAGGCGGAGCTGAACCTCACCGAAGAACAACTGGCAGGCACCCGGAAGATCCACCTGGTGGGCTGCGGCACCGCGTGGCACGCGGCGCTGGTGGGCAAGTTCCTGATCGAGGAGCTGGCCCGCATCCCCGCCGAGGTGGACTACGGGTCGGAGTTCCGGCACCGGACGCCGCTCCTGGGACCGGATTCGCTGCTCCTGCCCGTGAGCCAGTCGGGCGAAACCGCGGACACTTTGGCGGCCTTGGAGGTGGGGCGGCGGCAAGGCGCCCGGGCCGTGTCCGTCTGCAACGTCGTGGACTCGTCCCTGGCGCGGAAATCCGACGGCGTATTCTACACCCACGCCGGCCCGGAGATCAGCGTGGCCAGCACCAAGGCATTCACCACCCAGCTCACCGCCCTCTACCTGCTCGCCGTGCAACTGGGGCGGCTCAACGGGCAACTCCGGCCGGAGGAGGCCACCCTGCTGCTGGAAGACGCAACCCGGCTGCCCGGCTGGATCGAGGCCGCCCTGAAGCTGGAGGACGCCATCGCGGGGCTGGCCCACGGACTGAGCCACGCCGACGACGTGCTCTACCTGGGCCGGGGCATCAACTACCCCATCGCCCTGGAGGGAGCGCTCAAGCTGAAGGAGATCTCCTACATCCACGCCGAGGGGTATCCCGCCGGGGAGATGAAGCACGGGCCCATCGCCCTCATCGACGAGAGCATGCCGGTGGTGATGATCCTGCCCAGGGACCACTACTACCCGAAGACGCTGAGCAACCTGAAGGAAATCGAAGCGCGGGGCGGCAACCTGCTCATCGTCACCGACGAGCCCGACGAGAGCATGGTGCCGGAGTCCACGCTGGTGGTCCCCAAGGTCCCCTACCACCTGGCTCCCGTGGTGCTGACCATCCCCATGCAACTCCTCGCCTACCACATCGCGGTCCACCGAGGCACGGACGTGGACCAGCCGCGCAACCTCGCCAAGAGCGTGACCGTGGAGTAGGCGGTCAGCCCCTGAAACCCTTGGCCACCACGTAGATCTCCGACGAGCCCTTGCGCGTGGCCACGGACCGCACTCGCTGCACCGCCTCGAAACGTTCCGACATCTCCTTGAGGAGAGCCTCGATCTCGGTTCCGGCGAAGGTCTTGAACAGGAACGAGCCGCGGGGTTTCAGGATCGC
The DNA here is from genome assembly GCA_965204505.1 of uncultured Binatia bacterium (SeqCode). GTDB lineage: Bacteria > Desulfobacterota > Binatia > UBA9968 > JAJDTQ01 > JAJDTQ01. The sequence continues at coordinate 1,277,381 of CBDBFB010000002.1, read as the reverse complement.
GCGGGCAATGTCGAATGCCTTCCGGGTAAGCTCCAGGGCATTCCGGCGATCGGCGTCGCGGATTCCCGAGAGACGCGGTGCCATGTCGGAGAGAACGCAGTCCACCGTTCCTCCGGCGAGGGCGCCGATGCGCTCCGCCGCGTCTTGCGCCAGAATATCCGACTCGAACGTCTTCACCTGAGGCCGTGAGAGGGGCTGGACCGGCTGCAAATCGAAGCCCAGCACGCGCCCCCGAGGACCGGCAGCCTCGGCGGCCACCTGGAGCCAACCACCGGGCGCCGCCCCCAGGTCCACCACCACATGGCCTGCCCGGATCACCCGGAACCGCTGGTTGATCTCCAACAGCTTATAGGCCGCCCGGGAACGATAACCCTCGCGCTTGGCCTTGCGAAAAAATCCGTCCTGGGGTCGATACGGCATGCTTCACCGTCTGTACGGTCGCGTTCCTGCCAGATATTCCGAACTATACTTACTACACAACTAATAATAGCAACATCGGCATGTCTGCTTGGCTGTACCGGGACCCCATCTTGACATTCAACGCGATAAAGTGATACTCGCCGGTCATGATGTTGTTGAAGCGTATCGGAATGGTTATTGTTCTGGCTGTTTCAATACTTGCCGTGGGCCATCCGCCGTGGATGGGACAAGCGCACGCGTTGGACCTTGGCTCGGGTGAGGTGGAGGCGAGCCTCGATACCACCATCTCATACGGAGTAACCGTCCGCGTCGAGGGGCAGGACAAGGAGCTGACATCGGGCGCCAACGAGAACGACGGCGCCAGCAACTACAAGCGCGGAATCGTCAGCAATACCGCGAAGTTCACCAGCGATCTCGAGGTGGGTTACCAGAACATCGGGCTGTTCCTGCGCGCGACCGGGTTCTTCGACCACGAGAACGAGAACGGAACCCGGGAATACAGAGAACTGCACCCGGACGCAAAGGCCGTGGCAGGAAAGGACCTTGACCTGCTGGACGCCTACGTCTCGGCCAACCTCGACTTCGACGAGTTCGGGGTGGACGTCCGGTTGGGCAACCACGTGCTCAACTGGGGCGAGAGCACGTTCATCCAGAACGGCGTCAACGCCGTCAACCCGTTCGACGTGAGCAAGCTCCGGGTCCCGGGCTCCGAGTTGCGAGAGGCGTTGCTCGCGGTCCCCCTGGTTTCGGCCTCCGTGGAGGGAGCCCTCAACCTGTCGATGGAGGGTTTCTACCAGCTCGCCTGGGAAAAGACCGAGATCGACGCGGTAGGCAGCTACTTCTCGTCCACCGACTACGTCGGCCCGGGCGCGAAACGGGCCGTGATTACCCTGCCCGGACTGGACCTCGGCGACATGGGACTGACCACGGACCCTGAAAGGAATCCCTTCCTCATCTTCTCGCGAACGTCGGTCGCCAGCGTTTTCAGCGACGTCCTCCGCAACGATCCCGACTTCCTGATTGCGGATCGCCACGCGGACCACGACCCCCGCAACTCGGGGCAATGGGGAATCGCGCTCCGCTACCTCCTCGAGGAATTGAGCAACACCGAGATCGGGTTCTACTTCATGAACTACCACAGTCGCCTGCCGGTCGTCAGCGCGCATACCGGGACCGCGATGGACGCAGGGATCGGCCTGGCCAAGGCCGGCGCCATTGGCGCCGCTGCGCCGACAGCGGTGCGGGAGATCATAACCGGCGCTGTCACCGAGGCCGCCGCCCAGGCTGTCCCCCAGGCCGTCGCCGCGGCCTTGGCCCAAGCGCAGTGCCGTTCCCCAATGCAAAGCCCGGAATGCGGCGCCGTCGCACAACAAGCTCAAGCCGAGACGACAGCCCAGCTTACCACCCAGATCTCAGCCCGGCTTACGCCCCAGCTTACACCCCTCGCTGAAGGCGCCGCTGGAGCCGTCGGCATCAACGCCTACGCCAAGAACGGCCACTACTTCATAGAGTATCCGGAGGACATCCAGCTCTACGGCGTCAGCTTCAACACCACGCTCGGGCCCACGGGCCTCGCGCTGCAGGGTGAGTACACCTATCGCCGCGACGCGCCGCTGCAGCTCGCGGAACGCAAGGTATTCGCCGACGCCCTGGGGCCGTTCACCGGGTTGAGCGGATGTATCGGACGGAAGATCGCGGGCGGGATCCCGCCGCAGCAGGCAGGTCCATTGTGCATCGGCGAGAACGCCGCTGCCGGCTTGTACAACGCGGACACCGTGGGCTACATCCTGCGCGACGTAAGCCAGGCCCAGGCCACCGCCACCAAGGTGTTCGGCCCCGTTCTGGGAGCGGACGGCGGGGTATTCGTGGCAGAAGCGGCGCTGATGCATGTCCATGACATCCCTCCCGGCAAAGGTGTCGGCGCCACGTCCCTGACCGCGAGCGACCAACCCCTGGAGAGCCCCGCCGGCGCGGTCGGGGATGACGACAACGACGCCGACGCCACCTCCTGGGGCTACCGGCTGGCGGTCCGGCTCGACTACAACAGGGCGGTCGGCCCGGTGAACCTGTTCCCGTATCTTCGCTTCGGACAGGACGTCAGCGGCAACAGCCCCGCGCCCAGCGGCCCGTTCGTGGAGGGCAGGACCGCGCTGACTTTCGGCCTTAGCGCCGACTACCTCAGCCGCTGGCAGGCGAACCTCGCCTACACCCAGTTCGGGGGCAGCAGGAACAAGTTGAGGGACCGTGATTTCATCACCGCCACGGTCAAATACTCATTCTAGGCGCCATGAATATGAAAGCACTCACGATTCGATTCGGCATCGCCCTCGCGCTGGCGTGCGCGATAGGCTCTCCCGCGTCAGCGGAACTCTCCGCCGACGAGATCGCGCGTCTCGGCAAGGACCTGACTCCCCTCGGAGCCGAACGGGCCGGCAATGCCGACGGCACCATCCCGGAGTGGACCGGAGGCATCACCAAGCCTCCCGCGGGCTACCAACCGGGTGATCACCACAGCGATCCGTACGGCAGCGACAAGCCGCTCTTCGTCATCGACAAGGCGAACCTGGACAAGCACCGGGACAAGCTCTCCGTGGGCCACCAGCGCTTGCTGGAGACCTACCCGACCTACAAGCTGAATGTGTACCCGACCCGGCGCAGCGCCTCGGTGCCGCAGCGCATCTACGACGCCACCCGGGAAATCGCATCCGTGACGAAGCTCGTGGACGACGGCAACGGTGTCGACGGCGCCGTCATCGGCATTCCCTTCCCGATTCCCAAGAATGGGCTGGAGGTGATCTGGAACCATCTGCTGCGCTATCGAGGCGAGGCGGTGTCCTGCACGCTGGGCCAGGCGGCCGTGACCCGCGGCGGCGACTACACGCTGGTCAAGTACGCCGTGAACGTGCGTATACGCTACTCGCTGCCGGGCATGACGCCGGAAGAGCTCGGCGACACCATGATCCTGTTCAAGCAGCGGGTGACCGCGCCGGCGCGGCTTGCGGGCGGTATCGTGCTGGTCCACGAGGCCATGAACCAGGCCCGCTCACCGCGGCGGGCGTGGACCTACAACCCGGGCCAGCGCCGGGTGCGGCGGGCGCCCAACATCGCCTACGACAACCCGGGGACCACGTCGGACGGACTGCGCACCGCGGACCAGTTCGACATGTTCAACGGAGCGGTGGACCGCTACGACTGGAAACTCGTAGGCAAGCGCGAGATGTACGTGCCGTACAACGCCTACCGGGTGCATAGCAGTGAACTCTCCTTCAACGACATCATCAGGCCGCTGCACGTGAACCCGGAGCACCTGCGCTATGAGCTTCACCGGGTATGGATCGTCGACGCGACCCTCAAGGAGGGAACGAGCCACACCTACAAGCGGCGGACCTTCTACATCGACGAGGACTCCTGGCAGATCATGCTGGCGGACCTCTACGACAACCGCGATCAGCTCTGGCGAGTGTCCGAGGGCCACGTGATCAACTTCTACGAAAAGCCCCTTACGTGGCCGACCCTGGAGGTCCACCACGACCTGCAGGCGGGACGCTACCTGGCTCTCGGGCTCGACAACGAGTTCCGCATGTGCACGTACGACGTGAAGTTCAAGGCCCGGGACTTCAAGCCGAGTTCCCTGCGACGCGCGGGACGGCGATGAAACCGCCCGGTAACTGACACCCGTCCTCCGCATCACAACGCCGCCAGGAGAATGCAGGCGATATACCGGCCCTTGTCCCTCCGCAGATTCCGACCGCACAAGACCCGTTGGAGGGTTGCGGCCTCGCTGCCGGCCCTGGTGCTGTGTCTCGCCGCGCAGGTTTCCGGTGATGCCAAACCGGCGGTGGAGGCGCCTCTCGCCGCCAAGTCCCTGCTGCTGGATGCGGCCTCGGCCGGTGCGCGTGTCGTGGTCGCAGGACAGCGCGGCCACGTCCTGGTTTCCGACGACAACGGCGCAACCTGGAAGCAGTCGCAGGTGCCCGCCCGCGCCCTTCTCACCGCGCTCCACATGCATGACGAGAACACCGGGTGGGCCGTGGGACACGATGCGGTGATCCTCCGTACCGACGACGGCGGCGACACCTGGCGGCTGCAACACCGGGCGCCGGAAGAGGAACGGCCGCTGCTGGACGTCTGGTTCCGGGACAAGCAGGCGGGCTTTGCGGTGGGCGCCTACGGCTATTTCCTGGCTACCCGGGACGGCGGCGAGACCTGGACCTCCCGCGCCATCAGCAAGGACGACTTCCACCTGAACGAGATCGTGCCGGCCGGCCCGGAACGGCTGTTCATGGCCGCGGAAGCCGGAGTGGTGTACCGTAGCGACGACGGCGGCCGGAGTTGGCGCGAGCTTCCCTCTCCCTATACCGGCTCGTGGTACGGCGCCTTGGCGCTGGATGAGGAACGGATGCTGTTGCTGGGGCTCCGAGGGCACCTGTTCCGCTCCGAGGACGGCGGCGAGGACTGGACGCGGGTGGCCACCGGCACCACCGCGACCCTCACCGACGCCATCCGCTTGCCTTCGGGACTCGTGTTCCTCACCGGCCTTGAAGGGATCCTGCTCACCAGCCGGGACGGGGGCCGTAGCGCAACCGCCACCCGCCTGCCATCGCGCCAGGGCATCACATCGGCGCTGGCACTGCCCGACGGCGGCGTGCTGCTGACCGGAGAGTTCGGAGTCCGGCGACAGCCTGTGCCCGAGTAACTCCCATCCGCGAGCCGCCGCCCATGCCCAACGCACCGGAATCCTCTACGCCGAACCCATTCACCGCCCGCATCGAACGGTGCCTTTTCGCGCGTCGCGGGCTCGTGCTCGCGGCCTTCGCGCTCATTACCATCGTCATGGGATGGTACGCGGCGCAGTTGCGGGTGGACGCCGGGTTCTTCAAGCTGGTGCCTCTCAAGCACGAGTACATGCAGAACTTCCTGAAGCACCGGGACGAGTTCGGCGGCGCCGACCGGGTAGTGATCGCGATCATGGCGCGCGACGGCGACATGTTCACCCCCGAGTTCTTCGCCGTGTTGAAACAGGTCACCGACGCGATGTTCTTCCTGCCCGGCATCGACCGCACCCAGGTCGCCTCCATCCTCACCCCCAACGTGCGCTACATCGAAGTTGTGGAGGATGGCGTGACTTCCGGCAACGTGCTGCCGGCGGACTTCCGCCCCACCAAGGAGGGCCTCGCGCGGGTGCGCGAGAACGCCATCAAGGCCGGTATCGTCGGACGGTTGGTGGCCAACGATTTCACCGGCGCCATCGTGACCGGCAGGCTGCAGGAGTTCCATCCCCATACCGGCGAGCGGCTCGACTACATCGAGGTGGCGCACCAGCTCGAAGACATTCGCGTGAAGGGGCAAGAGAACGCCGGCGTGGACGTGCAGGTGCACGTCATCGGGTTCGCCAAGCTGGTGGGAGACGTCGCCGCCGGGGCCGCCCGTGTCATCGCGTTCTTCGGGATCACGTTCCTGGTCACCGCCCTGTTCGTGTTTCTCTACACCCGGTCGCTGCGCCTCACCATACCGCCGCTGGTGTGCTCGCTGGTGGCGGTGGTGTGGCAGCTCGGCACGGTCACCGCCCTGGGATTCGGCATCGATCCCATGTCCATCCTGGTGCCGTTCCTGGTATTCGCGGTGGGCGTCAGCCACGGCGTGCAGATGGTCAGTTCGGTGCGGGCGGAGGTGGTGGCGGGGGCGGCCGGCCTGGACGCCGCCCGGGCCAGCTTCCGGCGCCTGCTGCTGCCGGGCTCGGTGGCCCTCGCGTCCGACTCGGTGGGCTTCATCACCATTTCGCTCATCGAGGTGCAGGTGATCCGGGAGACCGCCATCACCGCCAGCCTGGGCATCGTCGCCATCATCCTCACCAACCTGGCGCTTCTGCCGGTGCTGCTCTCGTACTTCCGCATGAGCGACGCGCAGCGGCAGGCCGCGGGCGAGCGGGACAGCGTCCTGCGGCCGTTGTGGTCCCGGGTGGCGCGGCTGGCGCGCCGGGGTCCCGCGGCGGTGACGGTGGCTCTTGCCGCCATACTGGTGGCAGTGGGAGCGCACTACGCCGTTCAGGTCCGGGTCGGGGACAGTCATCAAGGCGTTCCGGAGCTGCGGGCGGAGTCCGTTTACAATCAGGACATCGCGGTCATCACCGAGCGCTTCAAGATCGGCGTCGACGTGCTCACCGTGTTCGCGGAGACAGTGCCCGACGGTTGCATCGACTACGAGGTGCTCACCACCCTGGACGAGTTCGCCTGGCACGTGCGCAACGTGGACGGCGTCCAGTCGGTGCTGAGCGTCGCCGGCGTCGCCCGCAACCTCAACGCCGGCTGGAACGAGGGCAACCTCAAGTGGCGCACCCTGCCGCGCAACCGCTACTCGCTGGTGCAGTCCGTCTCCCCGGTGCCCACCAGCAGCGGCCTCATCAACAACGACTGCAGCGTGCTGCCGGTGCTGATCTACACCACCGACCACAAGGCCGAGACCATCCAGCGCATCGTCGACGCCACCAAGGACTTCCAGCGCCGCAACACCCTCGACCGCATCAAGTTCCGGCTCGCCGGCGGCAACGTCGGGGTCATGGCCGCCACCAACGAGGAAGTGGACGCCTCCCAGTTCCCGATCCTGGGATATGTGTTCGCCGGGGTGATCCTGCTGTGCCTGCTCTCGTTCCGCTCGGTGACCGCCACGGTGTGCATCATCGTGCCGCTGGCCGCGGTGTCGCTGCTGGCCTACGGGCTCATGGCGATCCTGGAGATCGGGCTCAAGATCTCGACCCTGCCGGTGGTGGCCCTGGGGGTGGGAATCGGCGTGGACTACGCCATCTACATCTACGGGAGGCTACGCACGCATCTCGACCAGGGACTCGACTTCGCCGACGCCTACGAGCGCACCCTCAACGTCACCGGCGCCGGGGTGGTCCTCACCGGCCTTACCCTGGCGGCGGGCGTGGCCACCTGGATCCTCGCCCCGCTCAAGTTCCAGGCCGACATGGGCACGGTGCTGATGTTCATGTTCCTGGTGAACATGATCGCCGCCGTGCTGCTGCTGCCGGCCCTGGGCGCGTGGCTGGTGCGCCCCAAGACACGGCGCAGCACCGAAATGTAGGGCCGGCCTTCAACCCGCCCTGTGCAAATCGACAGGGCAGGGCTCCCACCGAAAGCGCCTCACGCCGCGAACGACGCCTGCACTTCCTTCTCGAAGGCCAGCAGCTTCCGGACGCTGGGGCGGGTCTGCATGCGTTCGAAATGCCCACGGGTGTTGGGGTAGGGCTCCAGGTCGATGTCGAACTGGGTGCTGCGGCGAACGCACCAGAAGAAGTGCGCGTCCGGCGCGGTGAAGTGGTCGAAGAAGTACTCGCGCCCCTCCAGCATGCCCTCGGCAATGCCGTAGACCTCAGCAAGGAACTCGCCCGCGATACGCGACACGCTCTCTTCGGTTCCCGCCACGTCGCTGACCTTGGCCGGCGAATTGATGCGGCTCAAGTACGGATGGATGCCCGACGCACACCAGGACATGATCGAGATCGCCTTGACCTCGTCCCAGGGATCCGCCGGCAGCAGCCTGGCATCCGGGAAGCGGCGCGAGATCCAGACTTGGATGGCGACGTTCTCGGTGAGCGTTTTCCCATCCACCACCAGTAGCGGCACCTTGTGCTTGGGGTTGAGCTTCATGTACTCCTCGGTCCGGTTCTGCCCGGCCCGGAAGTTCAGGGCCTTGACCTCGAAGTCGGCGCCGGCCTCGGTCAGCGTGATGTAGGGCGCCAGCGCACAGGTGGTTGGGGCATAGTACAACTGGATGCTCATGGGAACCTCCCTGGAAGAATATTCACTGAACGGATTGGTGCCGGAGGGGGGACTCGAACCCCCACAGGGTTGCCCCTACTGGATTTTGAGTCCAGCGCGTCTACCAGTTCCACCACTCCGGCACGGAGAAGAATTGACTAGCCCATGGGTGCGGAGAGGTCAAGGTCGGGATGCGTCCTCAACGGTCGCCGGCGGCTTCCGCCAACGGGATCCCCTGCTCCACGAGCATGACGGGGATGCCGTCGCGGATCACGTAGAGGTACCGGCCGTCCTCGCGAACCAGCCCGCCGCCGATGGGCTCGGTCACCGTTTCGCCGGCGCGATTGACCAGTTGCCCCGCTTCGATCTCCCGGTTGAGGTGCTCGATGAGAGCCTCGCTGGCCAGCGAAACCGCCTCCCGGGTCTCGGGACATGCCAGGATATTGATCAATTCTTGATCGATCACGCTTGTCTCCACTGTCAATGACACTGAACCAATATTCCTCGCCTCCGTGCGGGTGTCAATCACACCGGCAACGCTCGTCCTCTCACCCCCTGGATTCCCGCGCTCGCGGGAGTATGACAGAAATGGAACGGAACGACCGGGTCCCAGCGGCCCGGTTGATGCAGTCCGGGCTCTTGGCTATGTTGCCGTCTGGAGGTGGCGAGCCATGAACGGGACTTTTCGGGAGTACATCGAACTCCTGCGGAACAATGACGAGTTGCTGGACATCCGCAAGCCGGTGGACCTGCGCGACGTGGCGGCGCTCACGGACCAGAGCGACAAGGCGCTGCTCATCGAGAATCCCGTCGGGTACTCCATGCCGGTGGCATGCGGGCTGCTGCAGAAGCGGGAGCGCCTGGGCCTCGCCCTCGACGCGCCCTACCCGGAGATCCACAAGCGCTTCCAGTGGGCCATGTCCAATTCCATCGACCCGGTAACGGTGGAAGACGCCCCGGTGAAGGAGTTCATGCAACTGGGCGCGGACGTGGACCTGTTCAAGCTGCCGGTGCCCATCTTCTCCACCCTGGACGGCGCGCCCATGATCACCGCCGCGGTGGTCATCTCCGAGGACCCCGAGTACGGCATGAACGCCGGCTGCTACCGGCTGATGCTCAAGGAGCGCAACGTCACCGGCATCGACATCGTCACCCCCAACAACCTTCACAACTTCACCAGGCGGGCGCTGGCGGAGAACCGGCCGCTGCCCATCTCCATCTCCATCGGCGTGCACCCGCGCGAACTCATGGGGGCGCTGTTCAAGGCCTCGCTGGGAACCAACGAGCTGGGCTTCGCCGGCGGCCTCGGCGGACGCCCGGTGGAGCTCACCCCCGGCGTCGCCGGTCCGGTGCCGTTCATCGCCGGCTCCGAGGTCGTGCTGGAGGGCGAGATCCCGCCCGAGGGCTGGGTGCATCCCGAGGGCCCCTTCGGTGAGTTCTCGCGCCTGGTGGGCGGCACCCACCGGAACCCCAACGTCCACATCAAGTCCGTGCTGCACCGCCGTGACCCCATCTACTACGCGCTGCACATGCCCTGGGAGAACCTGTGGATGAGCGCCCCCATCTACGAGGCGGCGGCCTGGCGCGTGATGGCGGAGACGGGCGTGCAGGTCACCGCCATCAACGTCACGCCGGGAGGCTGCTGCCACTGGCACATCGTGGCGTCCATCAAGAAGAGCCCCGGCGACGGCAAGAACGCCATTGCCGCACTCCTGTCCATCGCCGACATCAAGTACGTGGTGGTGACCGACGACGACATCGACATCTACGATCCCGTTGAGGTGGAGTGGGCCATCGCCACCCGCGTGCAGGCGGACCGCGACATCGTGATCCTCTCCAACGCCCGTTCCAAGCCTCTTGACCCGTCCATACCGCCGAGCGCCGACGGCGTGCCCACCACGGCCAAGATGGGCATCGACGCCACTATCCCGGAGAACGTCCCGCGCTACCGCTACAACCGCATCGTCTACCACAACCAGGGCAAGGCGGTGCTGGACGACTACCTGGACGAGTCCCCGGCCACGCCGCAGCCGGCGGCGGCAAGCGACGACGCCATCGAGCGCCTTGCGGAACGGACCCTGGACATGCTGCGCGAGAAGCGACTCACCTTCAGCGAACTGCTGGACGCATACTCGGACGAAGGCTTCGCCACCGTCATGGCGCTGGTGGGGCGCCTCAACGAACGCAAGCAGATCACCCTGGATGAAGAGGGGAAGTACATGCCTGCGGAGGAGGCATGAATCGGGGGATAAATTGTCGTCGGCAAGGGGCGATGACCCGTAGGGGCGACCAGCGGTCGCCCCCGTTGACCAGGCAGCGCGCGGAGAAGACAGCACAACCGACGGCAAAATGGACCCGCGGATTGCCATCCGTATGAACCGGGCAGGACGCTCCCTCAGGGACTGAAAGGAGAAGGGCCGTGAGCGAGGAACTCGTTTTCTACACCAACCCGATGTCGCGCGGGCGTATCGTGCGCTGGATGCTCGAGGAGTCGGGAGTCCCCTACCGTACCGAGGTGGTGGAGTTCGGCCCGATGATGAAGTCCCCGGAGTACCTGGCCATCAACCCCATGGGCAAGGTGCCGTCGCTCCGCCACGGCGACGCGACCGTTACCGAATGCGCGGCCATCTGCGCCTACCTCGCGGACGCCTTCCCCGCCGCGGGGCTGGCGCCTCCGAGCGGACAGCGCGCCGCCTACTACCGCTGGCTGTTCTTCGCCGCCGGGCCCCTGGAAGCGGCGGTGAGCAACCGCGCCTTCGGTCTCGCCGTGCCGGAGGACAAGGAATCGATGGTGGGCTACGGCAATTTCGCCACGGTGATGGACACGCTGGAGAAAGCCGTCGAGGGCGGGGGCTACGTCGCCGGGGAAACCTTCTCCGCGGCCGACGTCTACGTCGGTTCGCACATCGGTTGGGGAATGCAGTACGACATGATCGAAAAACGCCCGGCCTTCGAGGCGTACTGGTCGCGGCTCAACGGACGCGAGGCGTATCAGCGCGGCAACGCCCTGGACGACGCCGCTGCGAGCGCGGGCGAGAAGGAGTGAGATCGATCTGTCTACACCGACAACGCGGTGCCGGACACGGACCCCGGACACGTTGCGTCCGCGTTGACCGTGCTACTGGCCCAGCCGGTAGAAGCGGCGGGCGTTGTCCGCGAGGATGGCGGCCTTGTCCTCGTCGCTGAGCGTCGGGTTCTCGGCCACCTCGGCGATCTCGTGGCCGATGTCGCCGGGGCCGATCTCGTGGGGGAAGTCGCTGGCGAACAGGAACCGGCCGTTGCCGGCCCGCTGAATCTGGTAGTCGAGCCCGTTCTCCCCGCCCTCGCAGCCCACGAAGACGTTGTCCAGCCGTGCGTACCGGCTGGGCTCATGCTCCGGGTCGGGGCCGTGGTAGTTGCCGTGGGAGTTCCACTCCCCGAAGAACTCGTGTGATCGATCCATGCGGTCCATCCAGAAGGTCAGCCAGCCGGCGCCCCCTTCCAGGAAAGCCACCCGCAGGTTCGGGAAGCGGTCGAACACGCCGTGGTAGACCATGCCCGAGAACGCGATCATCAGGCTGAAGGGATGGCCCAGCCCGGCGATGGGAACGAAGGCCTCCAGGGTGTCGAGGCCCATGCCGTGGTGGCAGCCGCCGTGCACCGCCAGTCCGCAGCCCAGCCGTTCCGCCTCCTCGTAAACGCCCCAGTAGGTCTTGTGGCCCAGATCCATTGGCAAACCGCGCGAGGGCAGCATCGCCCCGAGCATGCCCAACTCGGTGACCGCGCGGCGTAACTCCTTCACCGCCTCTTGCGGGTCCTGCAGCGGGATCAGCGCCATGCCCTTGAGCCGCGGATTGTCCTTGAGGTAGCGGTCGTGGAGCCAACTGTTGTAGGCGTGGGCAACGGCGCAGGCCCAGTCGGGCATGCTGATGTTGCCCATGGCCAGGCCCCAGGTGGGGTACAGCACGCTGCACTCGAACCCCGCCTCTTCCACGAACGACCGCCAGTCCTCGGGGGTCACGGGCTCGCCGCCACCGAAGGCGCCCTCGCTCAGGTACTTGAGCCCCAGGTGGTGGTGGTCCAGGGAGGGGAATACCCGCGTCAGGATGCGCTTGCTCGCCTGGCTGCGGTAGGGCTCCTCGATGTAATCGACGATGGACTCGTCCTCGATCACGTGACCGTCGGCGTCGATGACGGGCAGGCTCATGGATCTGCCTCCTTTAGTGGATTCCGGTTATCTTGACGCTGGCGTGCTTCGACTTGTAGCGGCGGTTGAGGGCGATGAGCACGCCGGTGAGCCCTTCCACCACATAAGCGTTGGCGGCCGGGCCGGCGTCGAGCCCGGTGGCGCCGATGCGCTCCAGCAGCTCGATGACGCGCTCCTTGGCTTCCCTGCTGTCGCCGCACACCAGGACGTCGCCCAGGGGTTCGTCCGGGGCGCCGAGGTCCAGCGCCGAGATGTTGTGCAGGGCGCCGATGACCGGGGTGCCGTCGCCCAGGATCTTCTGCGCCTCCAGCAGCGCCGAGCCCGCCTCGGGCACGAACGGCCGGCCCTTGAGCAGCGGCACCACCGCGTCGATGACGATCTTCCCGCGCAGTTCCTCCGCCAAGTCGGTCACCATCTTTTCCTGGCCCTCGTACGGAACGGAGATGACGGCCAGCTCCGCTTCCCGCACGGCGTCGGCGTTGACCATGCCCTCGACGAAGTTCGTACCCAGCCTCTCGTTCAGGTCCCTGGCCGCGTCCGCGCCGCGCTGCGCGTCCCGCGAACCGATAAGGACCCGCACACCGGGCCGCGCCAGGCGCCCCGCCAGGCCCATTCCCAGACTCCCGGTCCCTCCCACGATTGCGATTGAAATGGAATCTTGCATGGGAAGGCTCATAGCATGTTCGCGCCGGGTGCGCCAAATAAGCGGGGTGCTTGCGGCGGGGCGCCCTCACGCTTGCAGCGGGGCGCCCTCACCCCAGCCCTCTCCCGGAGGGAGAGGGGGACAAGGGGCCGCGTGCTCGCGGCACGGTGTGGCTGGGCTAATGGCCGCGGAACAGGTCGTCCTCGGCTGGGCGGATCAGCTCCCGCGCTGAGCCGTCTCCTTGAGGCAACTCGCAACCTCTGACGATGGCGGCGGGCACGTGGCTGGTCTTTCCCATGACAAGCTCTGCCGCTCCGGCAATCTGGTCGGCCACCGCGGTGACCGACGCCTTGAGCTCGTATCCGTAAGGGTCCTTCCCGCCGCGGTAGTCGATGAGCGGGTTGAAGCCGGCCACGCCGATGGCCACGTCGGTGGTGCCCAGGCGCCAGGGACGTCCGAACGTGTCGGTGATGAGGACGCCCACGGCGGTGCCGGTGAGCCCTTGCACCTCTTCCCGGATGCGCCGGGCGGAACCGTCCGGGTCCTTGGGCAGCAGCAGGGCCCGCTCCACGCCGATGTTCGACAGGTCGATGCCGGCGTTGGCGCACACGAAGCCGTGATGGGTCTCGACCACGATGGTGCTGCGGCCCTTGGCCACGATGCGGCGGCTCTCCCCCAGGATGAGCTCCAGCAGACGCGGATCCTTGCCGTGGAGCTCGGCCGAGAACTGCAAGGCGTCGGACGACGGCGTGACGGCGCGAAGGTCCACGGCGCGGCCCTCGGACTTGGAGACGATCTTCTGAGCCAGTACCAGGACATCCCCGTGCAGCAACGAAACTCCCAGGCGCTCGCATGCCTCGGCCACCAGGCGCCCCAACGGATCGCCGGGCTGGATCTCGCCAAGCCCCTCCACGGCAATGATTTCGAGGCGCCGCATCAACGAGAGTCTTGACCTGTCGAGTCGTTCGTTGTTGCCACGGGCGAGTTCATGAAACAGGCGGGTCAACCCACGTCCGCGAAAAAGCTGCTGCCGTTGTCCTTCATGGCGGCGAGGCGGTCGCGGGTGCGGCCGTCTTCGAGCCGGCGGACGAGCCGCTCGAGGTCGGCGGGCTCGTCGATATCCAGCGCGATGCGCGGATTCTCGACGACCGTGACGGCGGTGCCGCGGGCCGCCGCCTCGTTCAGGTGATAGCGGAAACTGTCGTGTCCGAACCGAAGCCGGAGCACGTCCGGCGGCGCCAGCAGCAACGCGTTGGTGCCCATGCGGTCGTGCGAAGGCGTGAGCACGGCGAAGGGTCCGGCGGGACTGGCGGGCGCGGCCTGGAGCACGGATTCGACATCTTCGGCTCGCAACAACGGGATGTCCCCCGGCACCACCAAGGCTGCTTCGAGGCCCGCCGTCTTCATCACGTCGAAAGCGAAGTGGACCGCGTCGGTCTCGCCGGTCTCGTTGTCCTCCCGGATAATCTCCACGTCCCAGGCCGAGACCCATCGGACGACCTCGGAGGAGCCCGTGACGACGTACGTCTTGTCGAGTCCCCTGGCCTGAGTCACCTCGGCCAGCACGTCGTGCACCATGGCCTTCATCAACTCCGAGCGCTCCGGTGAGCTAAGCCGCGACGAAAGTCGCTGCTTGGCCCCCTGAAATCCCTTGACCGGTATGAGCGCGCCAATCTTCATGATCGAACAGAAATCCATAGCACCTGACCCGGAAATTTTGAACTTGCGATGCACGCTGATCGTCATTCCCACCCCGGTACTCGTCATTCCGGCGAAAGCCTGCCCCGTACCCCGAAACGGGGCCGGAATCCGGGAGGGGCGGGGCGAGGAATCACTTCCGTTTGCCCCTCCCCACCTCTGGATTCCGGCTTTCGCCGGAATGACGATACGGGGCGTCCGTGCCACTTCGCTCCCAGCCGCAGTTTGACACAGCCTGTTTCGTGGGGGTGACAGGTCCGCGGCGGGACGTTGCCTCAATCGGAGAGTTGCAGGAGCTCCCGGGCCAGGCGCCTCTTGTCGTCCAGAGTATCCATGCGGATGGAGGTGGCGAGTACGTTGATGCCGAGCGCCTCCACGGCGGGTTGAAGGCCGCGATCCTCGGTGTCGATGACCAGCACGTTGGCGAAATCCCGGTAGGCCGCGGCAAGACCCGTCACCGACGCCTCCACGCCGAGTGTGGCCATCAGCTTGTGGGCCGGGCCGCTGAAGGACCGTCCCTGGACCATCGGGCTCACCGCCACAACCGTGGCGGCCGTCGCCCGCAGCGCCTCGCGCACGCCGGGCACCGCCAGGATGGGGCCGATGCTGGTCGCCGGGTTGCTGGGGCACAGCACCACCATGGCGGCGCCGTGGATGGCTTCCAGCAACCCGGGCACCGGACGGCAACCCTCGATGCCCCGGTAGCGCAGGCTGAGGACATCCGGCTGCCAGCGCGCCTTGACGAAATACTCCTGGAAGGAGAGCTCTCCCGCCGAAGTGGACAGCCGGGTCTCCACCCGCTGGTCGGACATGGGCAGCACGGTGGACTTCACTTTCAGCGCCCGGCACAGCGCCGCGGTGACGCGCGACAGCGGCTGCCCCTCGGCCAGGAGGCGCGTGCGGGTCAGGTGGGTGGCGATGTCCCGGTCGCCCAGATGAAACCAGGTCTCGCCGCCCAGCCGTTGGAGCTGGTCGAGCACGGCAAAGGTATCGTCGCGGATGCCCCAGCCCTTGGCGGGATCGATGAGGCCGGCGAGGGTGTAGACGATGGTGTCGACGTCGGGGGATACGTGAAGACCGTGCACCACCGAATCGTCGGCGGTGTTGCACACCACCGCCAGGTCTTCGGGTGCGGTCTCCTCCTGGAAGCCCAGGACGAGCTTTGCGCCGCCGGTGCCTCCCGTGAGGAGGACCAGTGTCCCGGAACTGGAGTCCCTGGACACCGCTGTCGCCCTACAGGCCGGCGGCCGTCTGGTCCGTCACGCCCACGGCAGGCGCGAGATCGTTGGCGAGGACCTCCGGCTCGTCGTCCCACGTCCGCAGGATCTCGTAGCCCGTGGCACGCTCCGCGGGGATGCGGTTGATCTCGCGGATCAGCGAGCGGAACTCGTGGGGCCAGATCATCTGCCCCTCGGTGGAGCCGGCCAGCCGCGAGATGCTCTCTTCCATGAGCGTGCCGCCGAAGTCGTTGGCGCCGGAGCGGAGGCAGAGCTGTGACATCGGCCGTCCCATCTTCACCCACGAGACCTGCACGTTGGGAATGCTGTCGTTGAGCAGCACCCGCGCCAGCGCGTGGACCCGGATGTCCTCTTCCTCGGTGGGGCCGGGCCGCGCCAGCCCCTGGGCGTAGAGCGCGGTGTTCTCGTGCACGAACCCGAGCGGGACGAACTCGGTGAAGCCGCCGGTCTCCTTCTGGATGTCCCGCAGCAGCATCATGTGGTTGACCCAGTGGCGGCCGTCCTCCCGGTGTCCGTACATCATGGTGGAGGTGGTGAAGATGCCCACCTCGTGGGCGGTGCGGATCACCCGCTTCCACTGCTCGGTGCTGACCTTGTTCTTCGACAGCACCATGCGCACCTCGTCGTCGAGGATCTCCGCGGCCGTGCCCGGCACGCTGTTCAGGCCGGCGTCGCGCAGCATCCGCAGGTAGTCGTCCAGCGGCATGCCGGTGAGCTCCACCCCGTAGGTGATCTCCATGGGCGAATAGGCGTGGATGTGGATGCCGGGAACGCGGGAGCGGATGGACTGCAAGAGGTCCCGGTAATAGAAGGGCGTCATGCCGCGGGGCAGGCCGCCCTGCATGCAGATCTCGGTGGCGCCGCGGTTCCACGCGTCCTCGGCCTTGTCCGCCACCTCTTCCAGCGAGTGGTCCCAGCTCCCGGCCTTGTTGGGGCCGGTGTGGAACGCGCAGAACTTGCAGCCGACGTAGCACACGTTGGTGAAGTTGATGTTGCGGCACACCACGTAGGTGACGCGGTCGCCCACCCTGGCCTGCCGCATCAGGTCGGCCGTCACCGCCAGGGCGGCGAGCTCGTCGCCGTCCACCTCCGACAGCGCGAAGCCTTCCTCACGCGTGATCTCGCGGCCTTCCAGGGCGCGCTCCAGGATTCCTGCGACTCGATCCTCGATGCGGGGCAGCAGCCGGTTCAGCCGCTCGGCCCCGTCGTCATAATCGAACATCGCTTCGATTTGGCTCATGATATCCTCCAGCCGCGACGAGGCCGTCCTCGCCGCACAACCTCTCTACGTAGGGGATCAACTCGGGCGCGATGAACCGTTCCGCCCGGGCGATGTATTCGGGATAGACGGGGAGCCGGGGCCTCAACGTGAAGCCCGCCGCCGCGGTCCGCCGCGCAAGCTCCTCCAGCTCGGGCCAGGGAGCTTCGGGGTTGATGAAGTCGCGGGTGACGGGGGACACGCCGCCCCAGTCGTTGATGCCCGCGTTTAGGTACCACTCGTAGCATTCGGGCGTGAGGTTGGGCGGCGCCTGAACGTTCATGTCGCCGCCCAGGATCAGCCGCGCCAAGGCGATGGTCCTGGCCTCCTCGGCGTAGTCCGCGTGCGGTTGGTCACGCATGGGAATCTCGGGCTTCACGCGGAAGTTCTGGACGATCACTTCCTGGATGTGGCCGTAGCGCTCGTGCAGCTCCCGAATGGCGTACAGCGACGCGATGCGCTCCTCCCAGGTCTCGCCGATGCCGATGAGGATCCCGGTGGTGAAAGGGATGCGCAACCGGCCCGCCTCCGCCAGGGTCCGCAGCCGTGCCGCCGGCTTCTTGTCCGGAGCGTCGGCATGGGGGCCGCCGGGTTCCGTGAGGCGCTCGCTGACGTTCTCCAGCATGAGCCCCATGCTCACGTTGACCCGCCGCAGCCGCTCCAGGTCGGCGCGGGCCATGAGGCCGGGGTTTGCGTGGGGCAATAACCCCGTCTCTTCCAGCACCACGCGGCAGGCGTCGTACAGGTATTCCAGCGTCCTGCGGTAGCCTCCTTGCGCCAGGAATTCCCGCATCTCGGGATAGATCGCTTCCGGCTTGTCGCCCAGGCTGAACAGCACCTCGGTGCAGCCCAAGGCCCCGGCCCGCCGCACCGTCTCCAGCACCTCGTCCAGCGACAGGGTCTTGGCGCCGTCCTCCCCGGGCGCCTTGCGGAAGGTGCAATAGCCGCAGAAGTCGCGGCACAGATTGGTCAGCGGAATGAATACCTTGGGGGAGAAGGTGACGGTCCGGCCCTTGTGCCGGTCGCGCAACTCTGCGGCCGCTTGAAGCAGCGCCGTAAACTCATCTCCCTCGACACTGGACAGCAGGAGAGCATCGCCCGGCGCTAAGGTCCCGCCAGCAAGACATTCCTTCAGCAGTGGTGGGACTCGGCGCGTCGTCATTGGCCAAACGCTCAAGATGGTCTGAATAACGGATAAGGGTTGACAGGTCAACTAGGTTGCTGTCCCCAGCCCGGGTATGGAGGGTCTTGCATTTTGGCCGCAGATGAAGGAAATTTTCTTCCTAATCCAACGCCCGTCTCCGGCGTAACGGAGACAAGGAGTCCGTCAATGTCAGATGACCCGCAAGATGACAGTAAGCCTCCGTCGCGTATTTCACCCCTGAAGGCTCTCATCGCCCTCCCCTGCTTCCTCAACCTCTCGATTGGTCCACCGGGACCCATGTGCCCCTAGAGTGAACTGAACGTCCGCGGGAATCTTCCGCGCCCGGCCCCGCCGGGGGCGGGATTCTTCATTGCCCCTTTGCGCCCCGGCATTCCCGGACGGGAGATTGATTCATGCTTGACAGCATATGGTTGGGTGGAACCGTCATCTTTTTGTTGATCCTGGCCAACGGCTTTTTCGCTGCCGCGGAAATCGCCGTGATCGCCACGCGCAGGACCCGCATCGACCAGGTTCGCGGCAGGGGCGCGCGCTCGGCCGCGGCTCTGGGCCGGCTCAAGGACGAGCCCGACCGGTTCCTCGCCACGGTCCAGATCGGCATCACCTTCGTCGGCACCCTGGCCTCCGCCATCGGCGGCGCCGGGGCCATCCGGCTCCTGCAGCCGCACCTCCAGTCGCTGCCGATCCCTTACGCGGAGACCTGGGGCAACTACGCCGCCATCCTCATCGTGGTCCTGCCCATCGCCTATCTGAGCCTTGTCCTCGGCGAGCTCGTGCCCAAGTCCCTGGCGTTGCGCTACTCCGAGCGCATCGCGTTCTTCGTGGCGCTTCCCATCGACGCCATCTCCAGGAGCACGTCGTTCCTGGTCCAGATCCTGACCCGCTCCAGCAATGTGGTCCTGCGGCTGTTCGGCGGCAAGGAAACCGGCTCCGCCAGCTTCATTTCCGAGGAAGAGGTCAAGTCGCTCATACGCGAAGGCACCGCCAAGGGGATCTTCGACGAGACCGAGAAAGAGCTGATCCACAGCGTCTTCGACTTCGTAGACACGCCGGTAAGGGCCGTGATGATCCCGCGCACCGAGATTCACGCCGTCGATATCGAAACCGAGCCCGCCGACGTCCTGGGGAACTTCGTCGAGAGCGGCTTTTCCCGGCTGCCGGTGTACGAGAACGACCTCGACCGGGTCCTGGGCATCGCCTACAACAAGGACATCCTGCGGGCGATGCAGGCCAACGAGCCCATCGACCTCCGCAACATGCTGCATCCGCCCTTCTTCGTGCCCAGCTCGCTGGCCATCAGCCAGTTGCTGAAGGACTTGCAGCGGCGGCGCATGGCCCTGGCCCTGGTGGTGAACGAGTACGGCGAGGTTGAAGGGCTGGTGACGCTGGAGGACATCATCGAGGAAATCGTCGGCGAGATCCGCGACGAGTACGATGCCGAGGAGCGCGGCCCGGTGGAGCGGCTGCCGGACGGCTCGCTGGTGGTGTCCGGCTCCGCCCTGCTCCGGGACCTCCAGTCGGACTACGACCTGCCCTTCGGGGAGTCGGTGGACTACCACACCCTGGCCGGGTTCGTGCTGGCCAAGCTGAAGCGCATCCCCCGCGGCGGCGAGAAGATCGAAACCGACGGCCACCGGCTCACCATCGTGGATGTGGAAGGCCGCAGGATCGTGAAGATCCGGGTGGAGGAGAACCGGCGCCTGAACGCCGCGGTACAGTAGCGGGCTCCGTCCCGGGCAGGCAACATTCGGTGTAGGGACGGGTTTCAAACCCGCCCGCGCCCGCCGCTACGACGCCCTCTGGGTGACACCCCGGCCCCGCAGCAGGGTCTCCGTCTCCGTCAGCAGCGCGCGGATTTCCTGGGGCCTGCCCACCGTCACCCGCATCATGTTGCAAAGCTCGGGTGTATCGAAAAAGCGCACCAGGATGCCCCTGTCCCTGAGTCCTTCGTGCAGCCACCGGATGCTATCGCCGCCCAGCTTCGCCATCACGAAGTTGGCTTGGGATGGTTGCACGTCGAAGCCCAGCTTGCGCAGGCCCCGGATCAGCGTCTTGCGGGTGCGCTGGATCCGCCCGACGTTCCGCCTCATCCACTCCACGTCTTCCAGGGCCGCCAGCGCCGCCGTCAGGCTCAGGCGGCAGAGGTTGTAGGAATCCTTGACCTTGAGCATGTTGCGCACGATATCCTCGCTGCCGAAGGCCAGCCCCACGCGCATGCCCGCCAGCGAGAAGGCCTTGGAGAAGGTGCGCAGCACCACCAGGTTGGGAAATCGCTTGACCAGCGCAATGGCGCTCTCGTCCGTGTCGGCGAAGTCGATGTAGGCCTCGTCCACGATCAGGAGCCCGGCCACCGAACGCGCCAGGCGGGCGATCTCGCTCACCGGCTCCAGGGTCCCCGAGGGGGCGTTGGGGTTGCACAGGATGGTCACCTTGCTCGACTGGGAGTAGAGTGGCGCCGGTATCGCAAAGTCGTCTGAGTAGGGGAGCATAAGGCTCCGCCCGTCCTGGATGGCGATCAGCGTCTCGTACAGGCTGTAGGTGGGAACCGGGTAGGCGACGGTGTCTTCCTCGCCCACGTAGCAGCGCATGAGGATGGACAGCAACTCGTCCGAGCCGTTGCCGGCCATGACGTTCTCGGGCCGGACGTTGTAAAGGTCGGCCGCGCGCTGACGCAACTCCAGCGCCACCGGGTCAGGATACATGCGCAGCGACGAGTTTAGTTCCTTGCGCACCGCGGCCAGGACCCTGGGCGACGGCGGATAGGGGTTCTCGTTGGTGTTGAGCTTGATGAGATCCGCCCGCTTGGGCTGCTCTCCCGGCGTGTAACCTTCCAGATCTTCGATGTTTTTTCTGAGGAGGGACTGCATCCGGGAAGTCTAGCCAGCCCCGGCGGGCATTGCAAATCGTTCCCGGCGCGAGATGTTCCGGACAATGCTCGCCGGCGTGATGACCGAGTCTCGGTCCGCTGTTGGGGGCGTGACGGGTGTCAGGGGATCAACTTGACCAGGGTGACCGTGAGACCTACGATCCCACCTGCCATGAGCCAAAGATGTCGATAAATTTCGGCCCTGAGCACAGCAATATCGCTCTTGAGCGCTGCAATGTCGCTCTTTGTAGCCACATCGCCGCCCATGGCGTCACCCATGGTGGCGACGACGGCCTCCGCTTGGGCGTCCCCAAAGCCTGCCTCCTTGAGCGCCTTGACCGCTTTGTGGGTATCGAATGCAAGCGTGCTCATGAACGGTCGTCATCATATCAACCGTCCCGTCTCTTATCCATAGTAGATTGATCGTTCCTGTATACCGTGAGGCCCAAACAGCTTTCCGTTGCTAAGCGGCGTCCGCCACCGCCGACACCGACACCGACAGGCTGTCGCCGTCGTGGTCCACCACCACCCGGTTGTGGTCCTTGACCTCGCCGGCCAGGAGCTTCCGGGCCAGGGCGGTTTCGAGCTCTTTCTGGATCAGCCGCTTGAGCGGCCGGGCGCCATAGGCGGGATCGTAACCCGTGTCGGCGAAGTGGTCCTTGGCCTTCTGGGTGAGCTCCAGGCTGATGTGACGCTCGTCCAGGCGCTCGCGCAGATGCCCGAGCTGGATCTCGACGATCTCCCGAAGATCGTCGCGGGTGAGGCCGTGGAACACCACGATGTCGTCCACCCGGTTCAGGAACTCCGGCCGGAACTCCCGCCGCAGCACGTCCAGAACCTCCCGCTTCATGGCGTCGTAGCCGCTGTCGTCGCCGCGGACGCTGTAGTTCAGGATGAGCTGGCTGCCGATGTTGGAGGTCATGATCACCACCGTGTTCTTGAAGTCCACGGTGCGGCCGTGGCCGTCGGTCAGGCGGCCGTCGTCGAGGATCTGCAGCATGACGTTGAACACGTCGGGGTGGGCCTTCTCGACCTCGTCGAACAGGACCACCGAGTAGGGATGGCGGCGCACCGCCTCGGTGAGCTGGCCGCCCTCGTCGTAGCCCACGTATCCCGGCGGAGCGCCCACGAGCCGCGCCACGGTGTGCTTCTCCATGTACTCGGACATGTCGAGACGCACCATGTTGGCCTCGTCGTCGAACAGGAACTCCGCCAGCGCCCGCCCCAGCTCGGTCTTGCCTACGCCCGTGGGACCCAGGAAGATGAACGAGCCGATGGGCCGGTTGGGGTCCTTGAGCCCCGAGCGGGCGCGCACCACCGCGTCGGCCACCGCCGACACCGCCTCGTCCTGTCCGATGAGACGCTTGTGCAGGTGGTCGCCCAGGCGCAGCAGCTTCTCCCGCTCTCCCTCCAGCAGCTTCGACACCGGCACGCCGGTCCAGCGCGACACCACCTCGGCGATGTCGTCCTCGTCCACCTCCTCCTTGAGCAACACGCCGCCGTCCTCGGTCCTGAGGCTCTCCTGCTGCTTGGCCAGCTTGCCTTCGAGCTCCCTCAGCTTGCCGTACTTGAGCTCGGCCACGCGGTTGAGGTCGTACTCGCGCTCGGCCTGCTCCATCGCCCGGCGGGTCTCGTCGATCTCCTCCTTGAGCTTGCGCAGGCGGGCGATGGCGTCCTTCTCCATCTCCCATCGCGCCTTGAGCTTGTTGGCCTCTTCCTTGAGGTTGGCGAGTTCGTTCTCGAGCCTGGCCAGGCGCTCCCGAGAGGCGTCGTCGTTCTCCTTGCGCAGGGCCTCGCGCTCGATCTCGAGCTGCATCACCTGGCGCGAAGCCTGGTCCAGCTCGGCGGGCATGGAGTCGATCTCGGTGCGCAGCTTGGAGGCCGCCTCGTCCACCAGGTCGATGGCCTTGTCCGGCAGGAAGCGGTCGCTGATGTAGCGGTGCGACAGCACCGCCGCGGTCACCAGCGCACCGTCCTTGATGCGCACCCCGTGGTGCAGCTCGTAGCGCTCGCGCAGCCCCCGCAGGATGGAGACGGTGTCCTCCACCGTGGGCTGGTCCACGGTCACCGGCTGGAAGCGCCGCTCCAGGGCACGGTCCTTCTCCACGTACTTGCGGTACTCGTCCAGGGTGGTGGCGCCGATGCAGTGGAGCTCGCCGCGGGCCAGCATGGGCTTCAGGAGGTTGCCGGCGTCCATGGCCCCCTCGGCGGCGCCGGCCCCCACCACGGTGTGCAGCTCGTCGATGAACAGGATCACCTCGCCCGAGGATTCCTGCACCTCCTTGAGCACGGCCTTGAGCCGTTCCTCGAACTCGCCGCGGTACTTGGCGCCGGCGATGAGCAGCCCCATGTCCAGCACCACGATGCGCTTCCGCTTGAGCCCCTCGGGCACGTCCCCCGCCACGATGCGCAGCGCCAGCCCCTCCACGATGGCGGTCTTGCCGACGCCCGGGTCGCCGATGAGCACGGGGTTGTTCTTGGTGCGGCGCGACAGCACCTGCACCACCCGGCGGATCTCCTCGTCCCGGCCGATGACGGGATCGAGCTTGCCCTGGGACGCGAGCCCGGTGAGGTCCCGGCCGTAGCGCTCCAGCGCCTGGTAGGTACCCTCCGGGTTCTGGCTCGTGACGCGCTGGTGGCCGCGCACCTTCTGCAGCGCCTCCAGCAGGGTATCGCGGCCGAGGCCGTGGGCGCGAAGCACCTGGCTCGCCTTGCCTCCCTCTTCGAGAATCGCCAGCAGCAGGTGCTCGACGCTGATGTAGTCGTCCTTGAGGTTCCGGGCCTCGTCCTCGGCGCCGGCGAACAGGCGGGACAGCCGCTGGGTGACGTAGAGCTGCTCCGGCCCGGCCGCCGCTCCCGCCCCGGTCACCCGCGGAACGCGGTCAAGCTCCTGGTCGAGCCCCTTCTTCACCGCCGCCACGGAGACGCCGGTCTGCGTCAGCAACGCCGTGACGACGCCGTCGGCCGGCTCCAACAAGGCGGCGAGAAGATGCTCGACGTCCACCCCCTGGTGGTTGCGCCGCGAGGCCAGGGTCTGAGCTTGGCGCAGCGCTTCCTGCGATTTTTCGGTCAAACGATTGATGTCCATGATTCCTCCGGATTCCCGGGAGTCCTTCAAAAAATCTAGGTACGGATTCGCCAAAGTCAACGCGGCCGGCGGCCACGCCGGTCCGCGCTGGTGTCCTGTCCCACGTAATTCCTTACCAATCCGCTGGTCTTTCTTGTCGTCGGCTGCGTTGCTCTTCCTCGCGTGTTGCCCGCCACAAGGAGCGACCGCCGGTCGCCCCTACAAGTCATCCGCCTTGCCGGCATGCGCTTTCTGGTTCGGGGACGGTATTTCTGCTATCTACCCAACCGGAGCCATGGCCGATTTCATCGAACGACAACTGGAGGAGATCAGGAGCCGGAACCTCTACCGGCAGTTGAAGGTCGTCGACGGCGAGCAGGACGCCACCGTGCGCCTGAACGGGCGGGAAGTGCTGAACCTCTCATCCAACAACTACCTGGGGCTGGCCAACCATCCCGCCCTGAAGGAGGCGGCCCGGGAGGCGCTGGACCGGTACGGCTGCGGCTCGGGCGCGTCGCGGCTCATCTCCGGCAACATGACCGCGCACGAGGAGCTGGAGCAGCGCATCGCGCGCTTCAAGGGAACCGAGGCGGCGCTGGTGTTCAATAGCGGCTACCAGGCCAACTTGGGGATCATCGCCACGCTGGTGGAGAAGGACGACGTGGTCCTGAGCGACCAGTTGAACCACGCCAGCATCATCGACGGCTGCCGGCTCTCGCGGGCGGCGGTTTCTGTTTACCGCCACTGCGACATGGACCACCTGGCGAGCCTGCTCGAGGAGGCGCCGGCCACGGCGCGAAAGCTCATCGCGACGGAATCCATCTTCAGCATGGACGGGGACATCGCCCCGCTCGGAGAAATCGTGGCGTTGGCCGAGCGCCACGGCGCCATGGTGATGGTGGACGAAGCCCACGCCACCGGAGTCCGGGGACCCGACGGCGCCGGGGTGGTGGCGGAGCTCGGGCTCGGGGACCGGGTGCTGGTGCAGATGGGTACCCTGGGCAAGGCCCTGGGGGCCTTCGGCGCGTATGTGGCCGGCACGGCGAAACTCAAGGACCTGCTCATCAACCGGGCGCGCAGCTTCATCTTCACCACATCGCTGCCGCCGGTGGTGCTGGCCATGGCCAGAGCGGCCGTGGAACTGGTGGGAAAGGAGCCGGAGCGGCAATGCGCGTTGCGGCGCAACACCCGGCGCCTCCGAGACGGCCTGGAGCAACTCGGCTACGCCGTAGCCGGCAGCACCCAGATCATCCCCGTCATGGTGGGAGAGGAACAGCCGTGCATGCGGTTAGCGGCCGGCCTCCTGGAAGCGGGCCTCTACGTGCAGGGCATCCGTCCGCCCACGGTGCCGCCGGGAACGTCGAGGCTGCGGGTCACGACCATGGCGACCCACACGACGGAACAGATGGAACAGGCCCTCGAAGCCTTCGGACAGGCAAGATGCATCGTGGCGGGCTAGCGGCACCGTTGCGACGACCATAACCGTAGGGGCGACCGGCGGTCGCCCCAAACCTGAACCCGATTTCCGGACGAATACATGAGCAACAAGTACGAGACCCTGAAGCGCATGGACCACACGCATCTGTGGCACCCTTTCACCCAGATGCAGGAGTGGATGGGCGAAGACCCTTGCATCATCGCCGAGGGGGAAGGCAGCTATCTCATCGACGTCGACGGCAACCGCTACCTCGACGGGGTGTCGTCGCTCTGGTGCAACCTGTTCGGCCACCGCCGTCCGGAGCTGGATGAGGCCCTCAAGGCCCAGACCGACCGCCTCGCGCACTCGACCTTCCTGGGGCTGAGCCACGCGCCCGGCATCGAGTTGGCCGCCCGGCTCGCGGCCCTGGTGCCGGAGGGCCTCACCCGCGTATTCTACTCGGACAGCGGCGCCACCGCGGTGGAGGTGGCGCTCAAGCTGGCGGTCCAGTACTGGCAACTGCGCGGCGAGACCCGCAAGACCCTGTTCGCGCGGCTGGAAGAGTCCTATCACGGCGACACGGTAGGGGCCATGAGCGTGGGCTACAGCGACCTGTTCCATCATTTCCACCGGGACCTGCTGTTTCCCGCCCTGTCGGTGAAGCCTCCCTACGCCTACCAGCGGGAGCAGGGCCTCGGTGAGGCCGAAGCCATGGAGCGGTCGGTGGCGGAGGCCCGGGACACGGTGAGCCGGGAGAAAGACCGGCTGGCGGCTTTCATCATGGAGCCGGTCATGCAGGGAGCCGCGGGCATGTGGCCTCAGCCCGCCGGCTACGTCAAGGCGATCCGCGACATCTGCACGGACAACGGCGTCCTGTTCATCGCCGATGAGGTGGCCACGGGCTTCGGCCATACCGGGCGGATGTGGGCGTGCGAGCACGACGGCATCAGCCCGGACCTCATGTGCGTCGGCAAAGGCATCACCGGCGGGTACCTGCCGCTGGCCGCCACCTTCGCCACCGAGCAGATCTTCTCGGCGTTCCTGGGAGAATACGGCGAGTTCAAGAGCTTCTTCCACGGCCATACCTACACCGGCAACCCCCTGGGCTGCGCGGTGGCGCTGGCCGGGCTCGACATCTTCGAGAACGACGCGCTGATGGAGAAGGTCCCCGTCAAGATCGCCTGGCTGGAGGACCGGCTCCGGAACGATGTCCTCGCCCACCCACACGTACGCGAGATACGCCAGCGGGGCTTCATGACCGGGATGGAGCTGGTGAGGGACAAGGAGCGCGGGGAACGCTACGACCCCGGGCTCAGGATCGCCAACCAGGTGGTGCTGGAAGCCCGGCGTCGGGGCGTCATCGTGCGTCCGCTGGGAGACACCCTCATCATGCTGCCGCCCCTCACCGTCAGCGAGAGCGAAATGGAGACACTGGTGAACGTGGTGCGGGACTCCATCGGTCAGGTCACGGGAGCCTGATGAGCCGCGGCTTCTTCATCACCGGCACCGACACCGGCGTGGGCAAGACCCTGGTGGCGTGCGGGCTCGCCGCCGCTTTCAAGGACGCCGGATTCAAGGTCGGGGTGATGAAACCCGCGGAGTCCGGGTGCCGCAACGAAAAGGGGCATCTGGTCCCCCAGGACGCGACCTTCCTCAAGGCCGCCGCCGGCAGCAACCAGACCATCGACCGGATCTGCCCCTACCGGCTGGGAGTCCCCGCGGCCCCAAGCGTGGCCGCTGCCCACGCCGCCGTCCGGATCCGGCCCGACTTCCTGGTGCGGCTGTGCCACGACATGGGCGCGGCCCACGACCTTATGCTCGTGGAGGGGGCCGGGGGCTTGATGGTGCCGCTGGTCTCCGACTACACCTACGCGGATCTGGCGCGGGAGTTGGGCCTGGCAGTGCTGGTGGTGGTGGGCAACCGCCTCGGCGCCATCAACCATGCCGTCCTGACCATCGAACATGGCGCATGCCTGGGGTTGAACGTGACCGGCTACATCCTGAACGACATGGAAAGCGAAGGTACGCCGGCCACCGCCACCAACGCGCAGACCCTCCAGGAAATGACCAGGGTGCCCTGCCTCGGGAAGATCCCTTTCCTCGGCGCCCCGAGCGCGGGCGAACCGCAGGAGACACGGTCGGACCTGGGAAGCCTGTTTCAGCGCCAAGTCCAACTCGACTACCTGAAACAGATCATGTGAGCGCTGGTGTCCTGTCCGACGACGAAAAGACCAACAGATTGGTGAAGAATTACGTGGGACAGGGCGCTGGCTAACGTCCGGCGCCGTGGAAGCAGCGCGTGACCTCGTCGTAGACCGCCTTCAACGGCACCTTCTTCGACGCCGCGACCTTCCGCGCCTCCTCGTACTCCGGCGTCGCCCTCTTCCCGCCGCCGGGCTCCTCCGCGACCTTCACCGTGAGAGTGCCGAAACGGGTCTTGAGCTTTTGTGTGCTGCGCCGCAACACCAGCCGCTCCACCGGGTAGCACCGCACACCAAGGGTCGATGTCTCCCGCAGCACGATCCCGGCGAGCGCGTCCCTGAGCTCGGGCTCCGCGACGATGCGCAACAGCGTGCCCGGCCGGTTCTTCTTCATCTGGACCGGCGACAGCGTCACGTCGCGGGCGCCGGCGGCGAACAGCAGGTCCAGCACGTAGTCGTAGATCTCCGGGTTCATGTCGTCGATGTGGGTCTCCATCACCAGCATGTGGTCTACGAGCATGCGGTCGCGGCCCAGCGCGGGCTCGGCCTCTCCCAGCACGATCCGCAGGACATTGGGCCGGTCGGGGAACTCCAGCGTGCCCGCGCCGTAACCTGTCTTCTCGATGCGCATGGCTGGACCGGCGCCTTTCTCCGTGACCAGGGCCGAAAGGATGGCGGCCCCGGTGGGCGTCACGTTCTCCGCCTCCAGACCCGCGTCCTTGACCGGAAACCCTTTCAGCAGCTCCAGGGTGGCGGGAGCCGGCACCGGCAAAACCCCGTGGAGTGAACGGGTCAGGCCCCTGCCCAGCGGCACCGCGGAACAGGCGAAGACATCGATGTCCAGGTGACGCGTTGCGATGGCGACGGCGACGACATCGACGATGGAGTCCACCGCCCCGACCTCGTGGAAATGAACGTCCTCCGGCGAGATACCGTGGACCTTCGCCTCGGCCTCGGCCAGTTTCGAGAAGACCGCGATGCTGCGAGCCTTCACGTCCGCGGACAGCCCGCTCCGCTGGATCAGCCGGCGGATGCCGGACCAGCGCCGTCCGGGCTGGTCCTTCCCGGCCATGACCTGGAACCGACCCGCCCGGATGCCGTTGACGGTCTTCCTCCCCACCCGGATGCGGAAATCGACGCCCTTGAGCTTGTCCAGCTCCTCCCGAAGGCGCCGGCGCGGCACCCCCAGGTCCAGAAGCGCCGCCACCGTCATGTCGCCGCTGATCCCGGAGATGAGATCGAAATATGCGATTCTCATGTTGAAGGCAGGCGTACGAAACTCGCTGGCGGCATGTCAAGGGTACGGACGGAGCATCCATCCGGAAGCCGGAACGTCCGGCACAGCGCATTTACATGGGAGTTGGGGAGTGCTACCCTGTAGGGACTGCAGCAGCGTGGGGCCGTAGCTCAGCTGGGAGAGCGCTAGGTTCGCAATCTAGAGGTCGTGGGTTCGATCCCCATCGGCTCCACCATTTCTCCAGTCCACACATACTTGCAGGCCCGCCATGATCGAAACGTCGCTCGGCTATGGCAGCCTTGCGGGTTCTCGAGGTGTAGAGCACGTCGACGGTGCCATCGTCCCAACGACCTCCAGCCCGTGCGCACACGAGCGGATCAGAGCCCTCTCTCACCGGCCGCCACACCGTCCCCGAATAGGGAGATTGCTCGATGCGTTCCAACGCATCAAGAATCCCTGATCCCGGATCTGGAAAAGTCAACATCGTCTATCGTCCCCAAACCTCTCGCCCAACCCCTCCGTTTCGTGTATCGTGGCTTTCGGATCGAGGGACCGTCCGAAAGAACCACCAGGAGGAACCCCATGAGCAACCTTCGAGGCAAGTACGCCATCGCCGGGGTCGGGCACAGCAAGCTCGGCAAGGTGCCCGAGATGGGTCCCATCGGGATGTTCGCGGTAGCGGCGCGAAACGCCATCGCGGACGCCGGGCTGACCAAGGCGGACGTGGACGGGCTGATCACTCGGGGGCCGGACGACGTCTACTGCCATCACCAGCGGGTGGGCGAGGCGCTGGGCCTGAACGTCACCTACAGCACCTCGACGGACAACGGCGGCGCGAGCCAGGTGCTGGGGGTGGCCATGGCCTGCATGGCCATCGACGCGGGGCTCTGCAACACGGCCGTGGTGGGGTTCGGGCGGGATACCTGGTCGCGCACGCACCGCACCGAAGCCGCCCGCAAGCGGGTCAACATCGGCATTCAGAACCAGGGAGAGTTCGGGCCGGAGTTCGGCTGGTTCGGCGCTCCGTCCAACTACGCGGTCTCCGCCCGGCGCCACATGAAGCTCTACGGCACCACCAAGGAGCAACTGGGCCACATCGCGGTGGCGTTCCGGGAGCACGCGAGCCGGAACCCCGACGCCTTCCTCCAGAAACCGTTGACCATCGAGGAGTACCTGGGCGCCCGGATGATCGTCGATCCGCTCTGCCTCTACGACTGCTGTTGCCGCAGTGCCGCCAATGCGGCGGCTACTGGTTCCCGCCGGGTTCCACCTGCCCGCATTGCTGGAGCACGGAGTGGGACTGGAAGAAGGCGTCCGGGCGCGGCAGGATCCACTCCTTCGGCGTCTACCACCGGGTGTACCACCCGGGCTTCGAAGGCGAGGTACCCTACGTGTTCGCGGTCATTCAACTGGACGAAGGGCCGCGGATGGTGAGCAACGTGGTGAACGAGTCGCCGGACAAGCTCGAATGCGACCAACCGGTGGAGGTGGTGTTCGAGGACGTCACCGAGGACGTGACGCTCTACAAGTTCATGCCGGCCGCGTAGCGCGGGTTTCAAACCCGCCTGTCTCTAGTTTGACACCGACACGCTAGCATGCGTTGTCATCGCCAATAGTCACATAACTCATCGGTTTCACGATGAAAAACATACTGCCAAAGCAAGCCGGCGGTGTGCTCCAGTGCGCCTCGTTTTCTTCTCTTGTGTTGACTTTCGGGTTGACTGTTGGCATGATGCCCCGATGGAAACACGACACGTCTCCGCAAAGAACACCGCCAGGGTCAAGCTCACCCTGACCAAGAGGACCGTAGATTCTCTCGATCCCGAAGACAAGCCCTGGATCGCCTGGGACGACAAGCTTGTGGGCTTCGGTGTGCGCGTGCATCCCTCGGGCGCAAAGGCTTACCTTGTAAACTACCGCGCCGGCGACGGCGGGCGCAAGGCGCCCAACAAGCGGGTGGTGGTGGGCCGCGCCGGGCGGATGACTCCGGACCAGGCAAGGCGGCGGGCGCAGGAGCTTCTGGGGCGCGTAGCCTCGGGCGAGGACCCCGCAGGAGAGCGTGCCGAGGCGCGGGGGCTGCCGAGGCTCGGAGAGGCGTGCGAGGACTACATGAAGGCCGGCCACGGCTGGGCCGAGAGCACGGAGCGGGGCTATCGGCGGTATGCGGAGCTGTATCTCGGCGACTGGCTCTCCCGCCCCCTCGATTCCATCACTCGCCGGGACGTGGAGGGCCGCTTCCGGCTTCTCACGGAGCGGCACGGGGAGATGCCCGCCAACCAGTGTCTGTCGTTCCTGCGCTCGGTGTACCGGCGGCCGTGCGTGGACTTTGAGGGTCTTCGGAACCCCGTGGATCAATGGCTTGCGGGCGGGGGACGCTACCACCGGAAGACGAGGAAGCGGATATCGTCACCGGCGGAGGTGCTGCCGTGCTGGCGCAAGGGGATAGAGGCAGTGGTGGGGAACCCGGTGCGCCGGGACGCGTTCCTGTTCGGGCTCTACACGGGGATGCGGCGGGGAGAGATCCTGGCGCTTCGGTGGGAGCGGGTGGACCTGGACAAGGGGCTCTTCCGGGTGGAGGAGACGAAGACCGGAGTACCGCTGGAGCTGCCGGTGACGCGCCAACTCGGGGAGATTCTGGCGCGGCGGCGGACGGAGGTCAACGCGATGCCCGAGAAGCTTCACGGCTGGGCGTTCCCGTCGCGGTCAAGCGAGTCGGGGCACGTGGAGGAGCTTCAGGCGTACTACGAGGCCATCGGGCGGGCGGGCGGCGCCAAGTTCTGGTTTCACGCGCTGCGCAACTCCTTCATCACGGTGGCGGAGCGGGAACTGATGCTGCCACGGTCGTTGACGAAGCGGCTGGTGAACCACGCGCGGCCCGGCGACGTGACGGAGGGGTACGCCGCGGACTGGACGGTGGAGCAGCTTCGGGAGCCCGCGCAACGGATAGCTGACCGCATCGATGATCTTGTTGGGTCGGACGAGGCAGTGGCGCAGGCTCGCATGCAGGCAGGATGAGATGCGGCGGGCGTGAGGTTCGCTGTAACGCCGCCCCTCCGGCGCCTTCAGTGATGCGGGCGCCGCCGGGGAATATCGTAGGGTCGAGAGATGAAACCTTGGGTTCGTATTTCCGCAAACCTTTCACTCACCGCTGCTGAAGTGTGGGCGGCAGTCGCCTGGGCGTGGGGGAGCCGGTGGGAAATTCTGGAACAGACAGGCCCGCCGGAGCATGTGGCCTTCATCAGCATTTCCGACTGCTGGTCGCGCCGGGGCGCGAGGGTCCCATCAGCCCGGACCCAGGCCGAGGAGCTTCCTGGCGTTGCCGTGCGCGATCTTTTCCTTCGTGGGCCGGGGGAGGTCCAGCGAACGAAGCCAGTCCGCGCCGGCCTTGTTCCCGGCGAA
Source organism: uncultured Binatia bacterium (SeqCode) (assembly GCA_965204505.1). Taxonomy (GTDB): domain Bacteria; phylum Desulfobacterota; class Binatia; order UBA9968; family JAJDTQ01; genus JAJDTQ01. The sequence goes on along the minus strand of CBDBFB010000002.1, from coordinate 1,244,829 downwards.
CGGATAGTCGACCGCGAACATCACGCGGTCCTCGCCCATCACGGACAGGAGCAGCGTCAACAGTTCCCCGCGGAAGAACGCGCTGGTGGTCATCCAGAAGTTGTCGTGGAGATACTGCTGGACGGGTTTTTTCAGCCTTCTTTTCGTGGCCTTGGCCAGATCGCCTCCGAACCGCCAGTAGTAGAAGGGAAGCCCTTCGCCCATGTGGCCGACGATGACCTGGAGGTCGGGGAACTTGTCGAAAACCCCGCTGACGATCATCCGCAGGCATTGCAGGGCCACTTCCTGGTGCCAGCCGTAGCCCGGACCGCCGAGGATCTTGCTGACCCAGGCGTCCCCCAGCCCCGAGTAGTAGAGGTCCATGATCTCCGGCGACGGAGAAGCCGGGTGGATGTAGACGGGCGCTCCGAGCGCTTCGGCCCGGGCCAGCACGGGCTCGAAGGCGGCGGCGTCGAGGAACCTGCCGCCGATGGCTCCATAGGTCATGCAGCCGACCAGGCCGTCATCGCGGACGGCCCGCTCGAGCTCGTCCGCGGCTGCTTGCGGCTCGCGCATCGGCAGCGCGGCGAAGGCGCGGAAACGATCCGGGTAGGCCGGGATGACCTCCCTTGCGATCCAGGTGTTGATGGCGCGGGCGAAATCGACGCCCTCGGCGCCGGGCAGCTCCTGCGCGCCCGGCGTCATCGCCGAAAGGACCTGCATGCCGATGCCCGCCTGGTCCATGGCCGCGATGCGGCCGGCGGCCACGTCGGTGATGACCTCGATGAACTTCGGATTCGGAAGCTTGATGCCGTTAAGCCTCAGAAGCTCGGGAGCCGCATAGTGTTCCTCCAACCCGATCAGGAACAGGTCGTCGTCCGCGGCCGAGGCGGCTGCCGCCGCGCTCCAGGGCAGCGTGGACCCGGCCGCTGCCGCAACGCCCAGGGCCATGGCGCGTGTCAGGAAAGCGCGCCGGCTCATGGCGCCGTCGCCAGCCCGGCCGTTGAGGCGGGTCTGCTCGTCAGTCGTAAGCGTTGCCGCTGGGGCACGTTGACTTTCAGCGAGAGTCGGGGGTGAACGCCCAGGGGAGGGCGTAGCGAGACTAGCTGCGGTACTAGCGGGTGAGAGTCCCGCCGGCGCAGTTCTCAGTTTGGCGCCGTAGTCATATCCGGCAGACGCACGGGGCGACCCGGCGATCTGGAAGCCCGGACGTAAAAGCCTCGGGGGACAGGGAGGCCTTTGTGCCGCTCCTGTGCGATCAGCCCGGAAGGCGAGCAACGAGTAGGGCCGCAACGAGAGTGAACGGATCAAGCGTCGAAAAGGGCGTTCCCGCGTGAAGCTGATTTGCGGGATAAATTGGAGCTGCCAAGGGTTTTCTCCTACCCGATGGCCAGTGCCGGTGCGGAAGAAACTGAGGCGCACGCACCGGGGCTCCCGGCGTATTGAAGGCGGCAATACTCGAAAGTACCGCAGCGAAAGTCCGGAAGGTCTGGAGGTCAGACAGGATGATCCTCGAATGTCAAAGACCGCGTCTATAACCGGTCGTGCCGGGAAATGAGGCGGAGACGTCCAGACTGGCGGATGAGGCCGACAAGCGGTGATGGCCGGGACAACATAACCCGGCCGGAGCGAGGGCCTCTGGTAAGCGTAACGAGCGCCCCATCTTCCTACCCCCGGTGAGTCGGGGGTAGGAAGATGGGGTGTTCGTTACGCTTACCGTCAGTCATCGCGGATGCTCCTTTCCCGGGATTCCCGGCCGGCAGCGGCGCCGGGGGGCGCGACAACCGGCTGAAGCAATGCCTTGTTCGTTATCGAGGGATCGGGCGGGTCTTTCACGGCGGTCATCGGCGCGAGTGCCGGGAAGCCTGGGAGAAGGTGTCCGCCCGTCCTTCTCCCAGGACCTCTCGTCGACTTGCTCCTTCTCCCTCCGAGGGAAGCCGGCAGTGAGGAAACCGCTGTTGGACTACCCGCCCGGCTTGTCGAGGCGGGCTCGCGTTGCCGGCCCCTACCAGCGAACGGTTCCGCCCAGCATCACTCCGTGCTCGGGCGGCCCGCCGCCGTCCGCCGTCTCCACCCGGCGCGTGGCGTCGAGACTGAGCTCGAAGCCTGACGCCACCGAGGCGAGCCGCCAGCCCATGCGGTACTCCCGCGCGCTGTCCGACACCCCGAACCCGAGGTTCGGCGTCCCGGTGAAGCGCCCGCCCAACACCGCCATGCCGTAGCCCACCTCCGCGTCCAGCCGCCCCGACCGGGCCGCATCGCCGTCCGCCGCTCTCAGCCCCTGAGCCTCCGGCATCGCCCACAGCCGCTCCGAGCCGCCCGGGTCCGCGCCCCAGGACGGCGACCGCATCTTCGTCGACACCGCGCGCACCGTCCCGGCCCCGGGCGAGCTCTTCGTGCTCTGGGACGGCACGGGGCTGGTGGTCAAGCGCGTCGAGGCGCTCACCGCCGAAGGCGCCTTGCGCCTCGTCTCCGCCCATCCCGACTACCCGCCCTACGAGCGCCCGGCCGACGAGGTCCACATCGTCGGCAAGGTGCTGTGGAAGGCGCCCGCGCCTGATGAGACCCTTGCGGCGGGCCGGGCATACCGCCCGCCGCAAGGGTCGAACCCATCGCCGCCCCTCACCACCGGATCAGCGACCGCAGCATCACCCCGTGCTCGGGCGCGGCGTCGTTCGCGGCCTCGCGGCGCGTCGCGTCGAGATTGACCTCGAAGCCGGGGTCGCCGGGCACCGCGGACGTGAGCCGCCAGCCGAGGCGCCAGTCGCGCGCGCCGCCGTCGGCGAGCCCGAAGCCTGCGTTCGGCGTGCCGGTGAAGCGCCCGCCGAGCACGGGCAGCCCGTAGCCCATCTCGCCCTGGAGGCCCCGCGCGGGCTGGAACTCCCCGTCCGGCGCGAGACCGCGCGCATCGCGCGCGCCCCACAGCCGCTCCGCCGCGCTCGACGCCGCGCCCAGCGTGGGCGAGAGCGAGAACGAGAGCCCGCGCCCGTGCGCGCCCGGGCCGAGCCGCGCGCTCGCGCTCATCCCCCACTCCTCGTAGCCCGAGTCCGCGTGGGCCGCGAGCACCCGCGCCCGCGCCTCGATGCTGAATCCGGAGGCCGCGTCGGTGAAGGCGACGCCGCCGCCCACCTCGACCCCTGTCCCGGTCTCGGCGTCGCCGCCGTCGTGGCGCAAGCCCAGCTCGAGCGAGGGCCGCAAGGTGGCGCCCTCGCCGAGCGCGAAGGACCGCCCGCCTTCGAGCACGAGGCGCACCCGGCTCGCGCCGGCCTGCGTCGCCGCGGAGTTCGCCGCCTTCTCCGAGTCCATGCGCACGAGGAACGCGTCGGCCTTGAGCGCGAGGTCCATGCCGCCCGCCTCGCCGGGCTCGAGCAGCGCGCCCCGCGCCCCCACCGCGCCCATGCGCAGACGCAAGTCGGTCCTCGTGACCGTCCTCGCCCGCTCAGGATTCGTCCGCGCGTCCTGCACGATGGTCATCGCGCCGGTGCCGAAGCCCGCGAGGCCCCAGGCCGAGACCCGCTCGGTGAGCTTCAGGCGCAGGTACGGGCTCACCGTGGTGAGCGTGCTCTCGAACGTGCCCTCGTCCACCCCGGGCTGGTCGAACGTCCCGTCGCCCTCGCTCAAGCTCACCGCGACGCCCGCGAGCGCGCGGTCCCACTCCGCGTCCGCCCCCAGGGTGCCGGTCAGGACCTCGCCGTCGATGCGCGTGGCGCCCGCGTCCGAGTCCTCCTCGCCGTCGAAGCGCCCGTGCGCGACGCGCCCCCACGCGGCGAGACCGGGACCCGCGCCCTCGCGCTGCGGGGCCACGTGGAACGCGCTCCCGAGCAGCAGCTCGCGCCCCGTCACCGAGCGCCCGGGCGCCGAGGCGGCGGGGTCGTTCCAGCCGCCGCCCGGACCGAGGCGCGCGAACGGGCCGCTGTCGCCCGCCGGCGCCGTCTCCTCCGCGCCGAGCGCGCGGGCGAGCCCGGTCACCGCCTCGGCGAGCGCCTGGGCGTCATCGGCCTTCGAGAGGTCGAGGCTCTGGCCCGCGAGCGTCGCGTGCGCCCCCGGCGCGAGGCCCTCGAGCCTCCCCGAGACCGCGTCCGTCAGTTGCCCCGCCACCGTGCGCCCGATGCGCGACAGCACCATCTTCTGGAGCGGGTCGTCGTTGCGGATGGTCCCCGTCGCCTCCCGGTGCATCCCCCGCAGATACGCCCCCCGCGGGTTCGACAGCCGGAGCACGAACGTCTCCTTCCCCTCGTCGATGGCGTCGTCGAGGATGGGGACGCGCACCGTGTGCGACGTCTCGCCCGCCGCAAAGGTCAGGGTGCCCGACGCGGCCGTGTAGTCCTCGCCCGCCGTCGCCGTGCCGTTCTCGGTTGCGTAGTCCACCGACACCTCGTGCGCCGCCGCCCGGTTCAGCGTCACCGCGAAGTCCAGGCTCTCGTCCTTCCCCTCGCGCGCCTTGCCGTCCGCGATCCGGATGCGCACCGGGCCGCCGACCCGCGCGGACGGCGCGTTCGCGAGCGCCCGCCCGCCGGACGCGCACACCGCGCCGGCTTCGGCGCAGCCCGCCGGCGGCGCCAGCGTCACCGTCACGTCGCGCCACGCATCGGGTTTCACCTTCACCCGCCACAGGCCCGCCTCGATGCGCTCCACCTGCCTCGCCTGGCCGGCGCGCACCCCGAACGACGCCGGGACCGGCGCCACCGCGCCCTCGCCCAGCGCCTCGCTGAAGCGCACCTTCAGCCAGAACGCCGCCGCACCGTCATGCTCGGCCGGGACCCCCTCGAACGACGCCGTCAGCGGCGGACCCGCGCGCGCCACCGTCACCGCGTAGGTCCTCACCGTCCCGTCGGCCGCCGTGACCTCGACCGCGAGCGCGTTGTCGCCCACCGCGAGCGCGATCGCGCCGCTCGACCCGCCGGCCGCCACCGCGGACAGACTCGTCCCCCTGCCGGCCCTGACCGCCGCGCCCGCGTCGTTCGCCGTCGGCGTCAGCCTGGCGTGGGTCGCGCCGTGCGGCACCCGCGCGGTGTAGCTCGCGGTCGCCGGCGAGAACGCCGGGCTCAGCGCGAGCGCGCCGTCGAACGACGCGCCGTCCCCGCTCGTGCTCCCGGTCAGGGCGCTCAGCGCCGCGTCCGAGGACGCCTGCTGCTGCTGCTGCGCCCCGTCGTCGGTGATCGTCACCTCCACCGAGGACGACGCGCCCGCGCTCAGCCCCGAAGGCAGGCTGCCCAGCGCCACCGTGAACGTCTCGTCGTCCCCGTCGCCGTCGTCGTTCGTCGCGATCGTGCCCGAGGCCGACGTGCCGCCGGCGGGCACCGTGACCGACGCGAGCGTCCCGTGGTCCCCGTCCTCCGACGTGCCCCGGGTCACGGTGAGCGGGATCGCCACGTCCGCCGCCAGCGCCTTCGCCAGCACCGCCGTCACCGTGACCGGCGACCCCTCGGCCACCGGGTTCGGGGCGGCCGCCAGCGACACCGCGACCGCGGCCGGCATCCCGGTCACGTCGATGCGGTAGGTCTTCCGGCCGCTTGAACCGACCGCCATCACCCACAGCTCGGTCGTGCCGCCGTCCGGCGCCAGCGCCAGCGCGACCGCCGTGCCCGAGGGCCGCACCCGCGCCGGGCGCGTGAAGGTCGCCGCGCCCCAGCGCGAGCCCGCGAACACGCTCGCCTCGCCGCCCCAGCGCGGCGCCAGCGTCACGCCCGCCGTCCCCGCCGGCACCGACGCCCGGTAGAACGTCACCCCCGGCGCGAACGCCGGGCTCAGCGCCACCGCCCCCGAACCGGCCGTGAGCGCGAGCCCGCACAGCGGTCCCGCCCCGGCCTCGCAGGCCGGCCGCGCCACCACCCGCGTCACCGGCTCCTTCGCCGCGTCGCCCCGCACCACCGTCAGGGTGTACTTCCGCACCGCCGGCACCTTCGGCACCGACACCTCGATGACGACCGGGTTCTCGCCCTCCTTGAGCGCCACCTCGACCGCCGGCGTGCCGGCGTCCACCGGCTTCCCGTTCACCTTCGCCGCCGCCGACGCGTACTTCACCGCCGGCTTCACCGTCACCCGCTCCACCGCGAGCGGCACCCGCACCTCGTAGCTGCTGGTCTTCGCCTCGAGCGCCACCTCGCCCTGCGCCACCCGCTGCGCCGGGTCCGGCGACGCCACCGTCAGCGCGCGCAGGCCCAGGCCCCCCGGCCCCGGCAGCGCCAGGTCCGGCGCGTCCAGCCGCGGCGCGTGCGCGTAGGCATACGCGCCGAGCTCCAGGCGCGGCCCGGCCTCCCACAGCACGCACAGCTCCGCCGTCGCCTCCCGCCCGCCGGGCGGGATCTCCACCGTCGCAAGCCCGGCGAGCGGCGAGGGCAGGGTCCGGGCGGCGGCGGTCCCGCCGCACGCGCCCCACGACGCCGCCCCGATGCCGTTGAGGTGGAGGTGCACCGTCATGCCCGGCGCGCTCGGCCGGTCGAGGCGCGCCGTCACCGTCACCGTGCCGCCCGCCGCCACGGCCTGCGGGTCCGCCTCCACGACGAGCGCCGCCGGCGGGTTCGGCCCCTGCACCCGCACCCTGACGCCCGCCGCCGTCAGCGCCGGGTCGTACGTCCCCGCCGTCACCGTCATCGTCCGCCCCGCGCCCGCCGCGGTCGCGCACAGCTTCACCGTCGCCTCCCGCTCGCCGGCGGCGAACAGGGCGCCCGTGCCGTGCTCCCAGGCGCAGTCCGGGCCCCAGCGCGCCGCGCCGCCGTCGCCCGCGGTGTCGAACCACACCTCCATCGCCTTCTTCGCCGGCGCGTCCAGCCGCGCCGTCACCGTCACCGCGCCGCCATGCGCGAGGGCGACGGGGTCCACGCCCAGCGTCAGCGCCGCCGGCGGGGCCGGCGCCCGCGGCGTGCCCGCGCCGGTGGACCAGCGAACGGGGGTCTCATGGGGATAGGCCAACGGACGCACCCGCACGTCGTAGGCCGTGCCGTTGGCCAGCCCCCCGATCGTGTACGCCGTGCCGGTAGCGTACAAGGTCTGGGGCACGCCATTGACAACCCGCGCGCGCCCGGGCGCCACCCAGCCGGTCGACGGGTCGCCCGGCGTCGTCGCGTCCGCGTCCGGCGCCGAGGACACCTTCCACTGCACCTCGTAGCTGTGGTTCGGCCCCCACAGCTTGTTCCACGTCAGCGCCAGCGACCCGTCGCCCGTCGCCACCGACAGCACCAGGCCCGCGCTCGGGCCGGCATCGGCCGGCACCCTGCCCGGGGCGTCGTCGTCGGCGATCCTCACCGTCACCGAGTTCGGCGCGCCCGCCGACACCGACGAGGGCAGCGTGCCCAGCGACACCGTGAAGGTCTCGTCGTCGGTGCCGTCGTCCTGCGCCGTGGTGATCGTGCCCGTGCCCGTCGTCGACCCGGCGGCGATCGCGATCGACGCCAGCGTGCCGATGTCGCCGGACTCCGCGCTGCCCAGGCTCACCGTCACCGGGATGGAGACGTTGCCCGCCAGCGCCTCCGACAGCGTCGCCGTCACCGTCACCGAAGAGCCCTCCGCCACCGGGTTCGGCGCCGCCGACAGCGAGACCGCCGGGGTCGTGGCGTCGTTGTCCTGGATGCTCAGCGTGAGCGTGTTCGAGGTCAGCACGGGGTTGGTGCTCGCGGCGCTGAGCACGAGCGTCTCGTCGGTCTCCTCCACCGCGTCGTCGACGATGGTCAGGGTCACCCTGCCCGAGGTCTGCCCCGCGGCGATGGCGATGGTCGTCGCCGACAGCGTGTAGTCGGCGCCGGCGCCGCTGCCCGTGGCCGTGCTGGCGCTGCCGACGCTGAGCGTCACCGCCGTGCCGCCCGTGGGCGCCGCCGCGTTGAGCCGCGCCGTGATGAACACCCCCGCACCGCCTTCGCCGGGCCGCGCGCCGGCCTCCAGCGTCAGCGCGGTGGGGGCAGTCGTGGCGGCCACGGGCGTGCCCGTGCCGGTCGCCCAGGGGCCGCCGCCGCCCGCGTTCACGGCCTGCACCCGCACCGTGTAGGCGACCCCGTTGGTCAGGCCCGTGATCGCCGCGGTCGTGCCCGTGCCGCTGTGGCCGGCATCCGCGTAGCCGGTGTCGGGGTCGCCCGTCACGCTCTGGGAACTGGCGTCGGAACGGCGGTACTGCACCGTGTAGCCGCTCACCGTCCCCGACGGCGCCGTCCACGACAGGTCCAGCTTCCCGTCGCCCCCCGTCACGCCGAGGCCCGTCGGCGCCGCCGACGGCGCCGCGAGCTTGTTGAGCACCACCCGGTAGGTGGTGCTGGTCTCCGCGGTGTCGTCGGAGACGGCCACCGACACCCAGGTCGCCCCGCTCGCGGCCAGGGTCACCGTCTTCGACGTGCCCGAGGAGGCGAGCGCGGACCCCTGCTGGGTCAGGATGCTGTCGAAGTCCGGCGTCGCCGAGGCGACCGTCGTCTCGACGTTGTGGCCCTCGATCCAGGTGGGGGTGACCGAGGCGCTGGTGGCCGAGACCGCCACGGTCCCGGTGTAGCTCGTCGTGCTCGTCTTGAAGGCCGGGCTCAGCGTGACCGCGCTGCCGCCCACCGTCAGCGACAGCCCGACCAGGCTGTCCCTGGTCGCCTCGTCGTCCTGGACGGTCACCGTCACCGAGTTGGGCGTGCCCGCCGACACCCCCGAGGGCAGCGGCGTGCCCAGAGACACCGTGAAGGTCTCGTGGTCGGCGTCGGTGTCCTGCGCCGTGGTGATGTCGGCGGCGCCCACGGTGAACCCCTGGGCGACGGTGATGCTGGTCAGCGTGCCGATGTCGCCGGCCTCCGCCGAGCCCCGCGTCACCGTCACCGGAATGACCACGTCGCTGCCGAGCGCCGCGGACAGCGTCGCCACGATCGTCGCCGCCGAGCCCTCCGCCACCACCGGGTTGTCGTTCAGGGCCGAGAGCGAGACCGTGGGGGTCGCGGCGGGCGGGGTCGTGCCCGAGGCCGCCCGCGTCACCGTCACGGTGTAGGTCCGCTTCGTGGCGCCGTCCTGCGCCGTGACCTCGACCTTGATGGCGTTGGCGCCCACGGAAAGGGCAATGGCGTCGCTTGCCGAGCCGCTGGTCACCGCCGAGAGGCTCGTCCCCGTGCCGACCTTGATCGAGGCGCCCGTGTGCGCCTTGGTCGGCGTCAGCTTCACGTGCGTGATGCTGTTCGCCACCGACGCCGTGTAGCCGGTCGTGGACGCCGAGAAGGTCGACGGGCTCAGCGCGAGCGCCGAGAACGTCCCCGTCGCGCTCGCCGCGCTCGCCGCCGTCAGGGCGCTCAGGCTCGCGTTGGTGGACTGGGTCGCGGTCGCCCGCGTCACGGTGACGGTATAGGTCTTCTTCGTGGTGCCGTCCTGCGCCGTGACTTCGACCTTGATGGCGTTGGCGCCCACGGAAAGGGCGATGGCGTCGCTTGCCGAGCCGCTGGTCACCGCCGAGAGGCTCGTCCCCTTGCCGACCTTGATGGAAGCGCCGCTGTGCGCCGTCCTTGGCGTCAGCTTCACGTGCGTGACGCTGTTCGCCACCGACGCGGTGTAGCTCCCGGTCTCCGCGACGAAAGTGCCGATCGACAGCGCGGTGGAGAAATCGCTGCCGTCGGTGCTGCTGTGCGCCGTCAGCCCGTTCAGCCGGGCGTCCGCGGAGGAAGCCGCCTGCGGCGTGACGGTCTGCGTCGCGCTCCAGGCGCTGCACCCCTTCCCCGTATTCGTGGCGGGGACGGCGGACTTGCAGGCGCGGATGCGGAGCTGGTACTCGACCCCGTTGGCGGCAAACCCCCCTTGCTTGGTCAAAAAGCTGCTCGTGGCCGTGGCCGAAGTCACGGCCCACGAGGACGGGAACCCCCCCTCCGAAACCTTGCCGATGCCGATTTCATAGCCGGCAGTGGCGCCCGCCGACGCCTCCCAGTTGACGTCGATGCGGTCGTCCCCCGCGGTCGCGACGAAGTTCGCCGGCGTCGCCGGCGAGCTGGACGGCGTGGTGGCGGTCACGGCGGTGGTTTGTGCGCTGCAGCCGGTTGCCGTCAATCTCCAGTCGCCGGTGGGGCAGGCACGTATGCGGACGCGGTATTTTTCTCCGGGCGCGATGATGAAACCGGCTTCTTCAGGCAAGCCTGCGCCCGTGTACGGCGCGACTTGACCCCAAAAGCTCAACACCCCGGTCGAGACCCTTTCGACGTAAATGGTGTACGAGCCGGCGCCTTGAACGGCGGTCCATGTCGTCTCGATCTTGTCAAGGTGCGCTGTCACGGTCACGCCGGTGGGCGCCGCCAACGCCCGCGTCACCGTGACGGTGTAGGTCCGCTTCGTCGTGCCGTCCTGCGCCGTCACCTCGACCTTGATGGCGGTGTCGGTGCCCGCCGCGCCCAGCGCGATGGCCGTGCTCTCCGAGCCGCTGGTCACCGCCGAGAGGCTCGTCCCCTTGCCGACCTTGATGGAAGCGCCGCTGTGCGCCTTCGTCGGCGTCAGCTTCACATGGGTGACGGTGTTCGCCACCGAGGCGGTGTAGGCGAGGGTGGACGCCGAGAAGGTCGACGGGCTCAGCGCGAGCGCCGAGAACGTCCCCGTCGCGCTCGTCGCGCTCTTCGCCGTCAGGGCGCTCAGGTTCGCGTTGGTGGACTGGGTGGCCCCCTTGACCGCGCCGTTGACGCGGATCTTCAACTCGATCGTATTGGTTCTCCAGGAAGTGCCGGAACGGCCGTGGCGCGTGTCCCCGATGCTCCAGCCCGATGCGCTCCCCGTATCCTCGTTGTTGGTCCTCGTGGTCCGCAGCGACCCGGTGGTGGCGCCGCTGCTGTAGACGACCACGAAATACGAGGTGCTCGCGTCGAGCGACGTGTTCGACGGCGCGGCAAAGGCGGCCGCGCCCGCCCCGACCGTCGACGGGACCGTGAGGCCCGCGAGCTTCTGGTCCGGAGCGCCGCCGCTGGTCGCCGACCACAGCTCCGCCCGCAGGTTCGCCGGCGTGCCCACCGCGGCGGCGAAGTCGATCTCGAGGCTCGCCAGCGTGTAGCCGGCGGTGGCGCTTCCGGTCGTGAACTTCTGGGCGACCGGATTGCTGCCGATCGCGAGGGTGGTGGTGAACGTGGTCTGCCCGAGATTGCTCACCAGCGCGTTGGCGGAGGCGGGCGCGGCGGCGAACAGGCCGAGCGCGCCGAGCAGCAGCGCGAGGACGGGGAGGAGCAGGGAGCGGCGCTCCCGGCTTGCGAACGGGGCCATGGGGTCAGGCCCACGGCCCGCTAATGAAGTTCCGGCTTCCGGCTTCCGGCTTCCGGCTTCCGGCTTCCGGCTTCCGGCTTCCGGCTTCCGGCTTCCGGCTTCCGGCTTCCGGCACGATCATGCGCAACTCCCCGCCGTTGTCAAGTCCGTTCATGGCTCAATTCCTTTGTTTACAGGCGCATTGACGGGTGTCGCCGCCCCCGCAAGACATTCCACGGAACAGCGCCGCCGGCTGATGCGGCGCGCCGTGCGCGCGGTCCGCGACGGGGCCGGGCAGAGCGGCAGCGCCCCTACCAGCGAACGGTTCCGCCCAGCATCACCCCGTGCTCGGGCGGCCCGCCACCGTCGGCCGTCTCCCGGCGCGTGGCGTCGAGGCTGAGCTCGAAGCCTGACGCCACCGAGGCGAGCCGCCAGCCCATGCGGTACTCCCGCGCCGTGTCCGACACCCCGAACCCGAGGTTCGGCGTCCCGGTGAAGCGCCCGCCCAACACCGCCATGCCGTAGCCCACCTCCGCGTCCAGCCGCCCGGATGGAGCCGCATTGTCGTTTGCAGCCAGCCTCGAAGCCTCCGGCATCCTCCACAGCCGCTCCGAGCCCCCCGGGGCCGCGCCCCAGGACGGCGTGAGCGACATCGACAGGCCCCGTCCCGCCGCCCCCGGCACAAGCCTCAGCCACCCCGACACGCCCCATTCCCGGTAGCCCTCCCCGGCATGCGCCGCAAGCCCGTGCGCCCGGAGCGCCACGTCAAGGCCCCGCGACGGGTCCGCCCAGCCCACTCCGGCGCCGACCTCCATGCCCGTGCCGCTGCCCCCCTCGCCCCCGTCGTGACGCACCCCGAGCTCCACCGAAGGCGTCAGCGTCCCGCCGCCACCCAGCGTGAACGCCCGCGACCCGTCCAGCACCGCCCGAAGCCGGCTCGCGTCCGCGCGCGCCGCCGCCAGGTTCCCCACCCCGGGCACGGACACCCGCTCCGACTCCGTCCGCACCCAGTACGCGTCCGCCTTGAGCGCCAGCGAGAACCCGCCCGCCCCGGCGGGCGTCACCACCTCGCCCCGCACCCCCGCCGCCGCAAGCGTCATCGACAGGTCCGCGCCGTGGCGCGCAGCCGCGTCGCCGTCCAGGTCCAGCGTCAGCCGTCCCGACCCCGTCCCCGCAAGGCTCCAGGCCGACACCCGCTCCGAGAACTCGAAGCGCGCATAGGGAAGCACCGTCGTGACCGAACTCCCCATCGCGTAGCTCCGGCCCGAACCCTGCGCCGCGCCCTTGCCCAGGCTGTGGGTCATCGCCAGCCCGGTCAGCAGCCGGCCTCGCTCGTAGTCCATGCCCGCCGCCCCGGTGGCGGCCTCCCCGCTCAGCGAAAGCCCCGGACCCGCGCTCGTGAACCGCGACACCGACGCCCCCGACCCCCAGCCCGTGAACCGGGAGCCCCCGCCGCCAAGCACCGCGCGGAACGAAGTGCCCATCAAGAGCTCGCGCCCGGTCACCGGCCGCCCGCGCCGCTCATGCAGGCCGTCCGCCGGGGCCTGAGCGCCGTAGCGGCGCGCGAACCCCGTCAGCGCCTCCGCCAGCGCCCGGCCCCCGAGCGACAGGCGCTGGCCGCCCACCGTCAGGTGCGAGCCCGCGCTCCGCGGCGTCTCCAGCCGCGCCGTCACCGCCGCCACCGCGTCCGCCGCGGCCGCGCGACCGAACCGCGCCAGCCAGTCCCGCTGCAGCGGGTCCTCGTTCCTGATGACCCCCTTCGCCTCGCGGTGCATCGCGCGCAGATACGCCCCCTGCGGGTTCGAGAGCTTCAGCGTGAACGTCTCCTTGCCCTCGTCATGCGCGTCGTCGAGCAGCGGCACCGAGACCGTCTTCTCCGTCTCGCCCGCCGCGAAGACGAGCGTGCCCGACGCGGCCGTGTAGTCCTCGCCCGCCGTGGCCGTGCCGTTCTCGGTTGCATAGTCCACCGACACCGGCCCCGACGCCGCGCGGCTCAGCGTCACCGCGAAGTCCAGCGAGGCGTCCTTGCCTTCCTTCGCCCGCGCGGCCGCGACCCGGATGCGCGCCGGACCCCGGACCTTCGCCGACGCCGCGCCGAGCGCAACCTTCACGTCCTTCCAGGACTCCGGCTTGACGCGCACCCGCCACAGCACCGGGTCCAGCGGCTCCACGCCCGTCACCTTCCCGGCCGTCACCTTGAACGCCTCCGGGGCGGGCTTCGAGCCCGACTGCACGTCCAGCGCGAACGCCGTCCGCCCGTCATGCTCCTCCGGGACCTTGCCGAACTCTACCGCCACGGTCTGGGCCTCTTCTTCCGGCGGGGTCTGTTCCTCGGGCGCCTGCACCTGCGCCTCGGTCACCTCGATGCGGTAGGTCGTCATGCCGCTCGAACCGCCGCTCGCCATCACCCACAGCTCGGTCGCGCCGCCGTCCGGCGCCAGCGCCAGCGCGACCGCCGTGCCCGAGGGCCGCACCCGCGCCGGGCGCGTGAAGGTCGTCCCGCCCCGGCGCGAGCCCGCGTGCACGCTCGCCCCGCCGCTCCAGTGCGGCGCCAGCGTCACGCGCGCCGTCCCCGCCGGGACCTCCGCCCGGTAGGACTTCACCCCCGGCGAGAAGGCCGGAACCAGCGCCACCGCCTCCGAACCGGCCGTGAGCGCAAGACCGGTCACGCTCAGCGCGTCGCGCTCGTGCGTCCTCGCCGCGTTCTGTTCGTCCTGGACAATGACGGTCACCCGGCCGCCCAGGTAATCCGCCGGGACCTCCGGCGAGTCGACGCTGTGGTCGACAACCAGGACCTCGTTACGGGAGTTCGCGTCCCTTCCGGCGCTGACCGTGAACGTCTTCGGGCTCGTGTCTCCCGCTTCGACCCGGATCCGCTCGGGAGAGACCGTGACCGCGCCGGGGTCGCTGTCGCCGGGGACGCTGATGCGCGGGGAAATGTACGCGGCGTCCTCGAGCGGCGTCTTCAGGCGGACGGTGTAGGTCGCGCTGGCGCCCTCCTCCGGCGACACCTGGCCCGGGGAAGCGGCCAGATATTTGCAGTCGTCGTCGATGATTTCGATCGATATCACCAGGCCATGGTGCCGGTCCTGCCGGTCCCACCCGCCCCAGTCGGGACCGCCGCCGCTGCCGTGGTGCCTGATCCAGTACCGGGTGCCGGGCGGAGACTTGCACTCGTTGTCGTCCACCGCGGTGAGCCCGACCGATTTGGCCCGCTGCCAGTCCCCGCTCAGGTAGTTGGGGTGCGGGGCGGCTTTCCAGGTGACCGCGTTGTGGATCGTGAGCAGGCTGTTGTCGACGTTGGGGTAGTCGCTGCCGTCCGGTCGGACGTTGTGGTGTCGCGGCGTGATGGTCAGATCCGCGGTCGGCGGCTGGTGGATCACGATGCCGTAGGTGATCGATGTGCCCTCGGCGATCTTCATGCGTCCGGGTCCCATCGGGTGGAACCCGTCGACGGACATGCTGCCGGCGCGGCCCAGCGAGGGCGGGGGCGCCACCAGCCTCACCGCGACTTGCTGGTTGTCGGACCAGGTCACGCCGGAATTGGCCCAGCTTAAAGCTCTGCCGAATGATACTCTGACATCATCACCAACGGTTAGCTGCGCAGTGCCGAGATGCAACGTCATCCCAGCAAGATTCGACCCTGCATCCGGGTCGACCTCAAGCGTCAGCCGCCCAGTGGTAGAGCTCACAAATAGCCGATTGACTCGATAGGTCACACCCTTGTACACGAAGTCCTCGTCCGTGAGCCCCACGGTGCAGCTGTCGTGGCCAGCTATGAAGGTGTCGCAGCCGAATAACACGCCGTCCTGATCTACTGTCAGCGTCGCGGACCAGATGGTGGACTGCGCCGCGGCGGGCGCAGCCGCGAACAGGCCGAGCGCGCCGAGCACCAGCGCGAGGACGGGAAGGAGGGCGGGGCGGCGCCACGGAGACGCGGCCCGGCGCGAGCCCGCCGGAGCGGCCAGGCGGCCGCCGGTCAGTCCGGATGAAGGGGAGAGGAGCTTGTGTGCGCGCCCTCGAGGGGCGGCGGCCGGGTCAGGCGGGCCGGCCTCCCGCCGGGCGCACCTCATGTCGCTGCCCGCTGGGCCGCTGGGCCGCTGGGCCGCTGGGCCGCTGGGCCGCTGGGCCGCTGGGCCGCTGGGCCGCTGGGCGATTATGAGACAGTGCCGTAAATGTCAAGGGCATTTCGAACCTCCCGTCTTTGTCCGCCGCCGGCGGGCGCGCCGGAGCGCAGTCCCGCGCGTTTGTGACAATCCCAAAGTCAAAATCCCCATACCATATCCATCCATATTTTGTGTGCCATCAGTGTGCCCCAATTATCTATTTAAGTGTTACTTTCGTGCCCGAAGCGAAAAAAGGGGTAAACGGTGCGAAAAAACCACCTTGACAAAGAAGGCGGCACGGCGATGAGGCGAGTGGCGGGCGCCCCGGGATCAGCGGGAAAGCGGGTGTGAACGCCCAGGGGAGGGCGCAGCGAGACTAGCTGCGGTACTAGCGGGTGAGAGTCCCGCCGGCGCAGTTCTCAGTTTGGCGCCGTAGTCATATCCGGCAGACGCACGGGGCGACCCGGCGATCTGGAAGCCCGGACGTAAAAGCCTCGGGGGACAGGGAGGCCTTTGTGCCGCTCCTGTGCGATCAGCCCGGAAGGCGAGCAACGAGCAGGGCCGCAACGAGAGTGAACGGATCAAGCGTCGAAAAGGGCGTTCCCGCGTGAAGCTGATTTGCGGGATAAATTGGAGCTGCCAAGGGTTTTCTCCCTACCCGATGGCCAGTGCCGGTGCGGAAGAAACTGAGGCGCACGCACCGGGGCTCCCGGCGTATTGAAGGCGGCAATACTCGAAAGTACCGCAGCGAAAGTCCGGAAGGTCTGGAGGTCAGACAGGATGATCCTCGAATGTCAAAGACCGCGTCTATAACCGGTCGTGCCGGGAAATGAGGCGGAGACGTCCAGACTGGCGGATGAGGCCGACAAGCGGTGATGGCCGGGACAACATAACCCGGCCGGAGCGAGGGCCTCTGGGCTCAGGTGGCGATGTTGCAACCGGCGGTTTCGCACACAGAGGCGACGCATCAACCGGCGAGTGGCATCGTCGAAGGGCGGAGCAAACGCAGCGTCCGTTCGGGGGTATGGCGGGATCGGCCTTGACCTCGGCGACCCTGCGGAAGGCTCCGTGCCGAACTGCGAGGTGCCTGAAGCTTGAAGCCGTACCGGGGAAAACCCGACGTACGGAATTTTAGGGAGGGCGGCTGGAAACGTGGCCCAATAAAGGTGCGCGCGCCAGTGCCCTACCCGACAGTTCGTCGATGCGCGAGGCGGGATGGCCCGAGGCGATGGCCTCGAGGGTCGCCTTGAGGGCCGGGTAGGAGGGGTCGTTACCGAGCCCCTCCCCCCACAGATCCGAGCGTGCGCGATTGACGCACTCGGTTCCTCATCTGACAGGTTCGCTCAGGAAGCGTTGCCATGAGCGCATGAAGGTGACTCGCGGCAAGGGATATCGCTTGAGAAGTTCGTTCATCCGGTCCCAGTTCAAGCACCTGAGGCGGCTGCGGCGTGCGAGCCACGTTCGCCAGATGCGGGCGACCTGTTGGCGGAACCGCTCCAGACGTTTGCCGTTCCCCGTCAGACCGTAGTATGCGCAGTGGCCCCGGATCACCCGTGCAAGATAGTCTTGCTGCGCCTTTACCGGCAGGTGCCGGCATCTCTTGCACCACTGGTGCACCGCTTTCAGCGCACGGGCGAAGCGGCCCTTCGCCGTAATCTGGCGAACGACGTCCTTGCCTTGCCTCGACCGCCCCCACACGTGGGTGAAGCCGAGGAAATCGAACGTCGTGGCCGACGCCATCCAGTGACGCCCGTATGGGCGTCTCCGGCGGAAGTCCACATGGCGCGTCTTGGTCTCATGGAGCGTGAGCCCGTATCGACCGAGACGCTTGCCCAGCACGTCAAGCAGACGCTTGCCGCTGTGGCGGTCTTCGAGGGCGATGACAAAGTCATCGGCGAAACGCACCAACTGGCACTTTCCGTACAAGCGTGGCTTCGCCACTTTCTCGAACCACTCGTCCAGCACATGGTGCAGGAAGATGTTGGAAAGCATCGGCGAGATCACCCCGCCCTGGGGAGTGCCAGCGACCGGTTTGTGCACGGTGCCCTCTTCGAGCACCCCTGCCTTCAGCCATTTGTCGATCATGCGCCTTACGACGCCGTCCTTGATCCGCAGGTCGAGGAAGGCCCTCAGGTGGCCGTGCGGGATCGAGTCGAAGTACGATCTCAGATCCGCGTCGATCACCCACCGTTGGCGCTGCTCCATGATGCCCTTTCGCAGTGCGTTCAAGGCATCGTGGGCCGACCGCCCGGGCCGGAAGCCGTACGAGCACGGCACAAAGTCCGTCTCATAGACCGGCTCCAGCAGCATCAGGATTGCCCGTTGCGCCACCTTGTCTTCCAGCGTCGGGATGCCCAGAGGCCGTTTCGTGCCGTCCGCCTTGGGGATGTAGCTCCGGCGCACCGGCGGCGCGAAATAGCGGCCCGACTTGATCCGTTCCAGGAGGCCGTCAAGGTTGGCCTCAAGGTCCTTCTCGTAGTCCGCAGCCGTTACGCCATCGATGCCCGTTGCCCCATCCTTGCGCGTCCGCCGGTAGGCTTCGCGCATCCACTCGCCGTCGATCAGGTGGTGCAGGGACGTGAACACCCGCTCCGGATGCTCCCTCGCCTGTTCGGCTATCCACTGCTGTTTCGTGTACGTGTTGGTGGAACTCAGGGTTTCCTCCAGCGTTTCCCATCAGTGGGTCTGTTCAGATGGCGCCCCGCTTCCCTCCAGCGGGTCCCGACGGCCACGGTTCCCCGCCTTCCACGGTACTATCAAGGCGCTACGACTTCCTGCCCCTGCATGTCCTTCGGCTCATTGTTTTCGCCAGCCGGCTCCGCGGGCTGTTGCCTGCCGGGGTTCGTGTCCGCCCGAGGGCGCTCCCGCCGCCGCGCAGGCGCCGGCAACGGACCGGGGTCTGGATTTCACGCTGGCCATCCCTCTCCAGCTTCTTTGCCCACGGGCAAGGGCAGGACCTCCCAGGTTCCCTGGCGATCCGTCCCGTGACTCTGCGCCGGTCCACGACCCCGGACGACCCGTTGCGCCTCGCCAGTCACGGCGCTTCCGGTACTGCCCCCACCCGCTTAACAATGAAGGCGTCATCGGTTTACCCATTTCGAGGCTTTTTTTTCCGCCGCTTCGTCACCTGCTGTCTACGCTTCGCGACGGGCGTTGCCGCTCGCCGCGCAAGACTCGCTTCCGGCTGGCGGGCTGCGCCTTTACCGGACGGGAGTCGAACCCGCTGGATCGCTTCGAAAGGTTTCAGCTCATGGCATCCTCCTCTCCAGGGCTTCACCTGGCGCAATAGGCGTAGGGCTCGGCCCCGTTCAACTTGGCGGTCTTGATGAGCGAGGCGATGCGGCCCCAGGCAGTGGCGCCTTCGTCATGACCCGGGAACAGGGCGTTCTTTCTCGTGAGGGCCTGGGGGCGCGGATCTCCGCCTCGATGGCGTAGAACTCCACGATCCGCGGCAAGCCCTCGGCCGCCACCTTCGAGTCGGTGCTCTCGAAGACCTCGTGAACCTTGCGCCGGGCGTGCATCCAGATACGCCAGCCGCACCTGCCGGTCCGGGCCGGCAAGCCGGTTGTAGCCGCCGTAGCCGTCCACCTGCAGGATGCCCTTGAACCCCTTGAGGAAGGTCTCCGCGTGCTCGCCGCCGCGGCATGGAAGCACACCACCCCGGGCGGGTCCGGGCCGCCCCAACCGCGGTCGTCCCGGGCCAGCGCCCACAGCCACCCGGTCTTGGTCCTGCCCCGTCCGGGATCGAGCACCGGAGCCCGGGTCTCGTCCATGAACAGCTTCCCCGACTGTCTCAGGCGCCAAGCCAGCCGGTCCACCACCGGCTTGAGGTGGAACGCCGCCTTGCCCACCCACCCGGCCAGCGTCGAGCGGTGAAGATCGAGACCCGAGCGGGCGTAGATCTGCGCCTGGCGGTAGAGCGGGCATCGAGTCGCGCGGGGGAATCTCACCCCCAACGCGCTCCCGGAACCGTACGTGAGCCTCTCGACTCATACGGCTCCCAGCGTCCGGCCCTTCCCGTACAACAGGGGCCAATGGGCGAACCGCCACGGCTCCGCTTTCACGATTCTGGCTAGCCGGAGACGAGCCTGACGCGGTCGTCGTCGGAAGCGTTCGAACTTCCTCGTTGCCCATCGATGCAAGTGGGCGTCTATCAGGCGAAGCGTCGGATAGAGGGCCGACTTGTAGAACGCACCGAAGTAGCCGATCCACCCTGCAATTTCGCGAAGAAACATGCGGGCAAGATCGAGCAGCCCCTTGTCGCTACGCCGTCGCAAGCCCCATTGCCGCACGCGGCGGCGAAACGCCTTGAGCGCGGTCGGGCTGGCAGCCGGAAGGAACGAGACCCCGAACAACCCTCCGCGCCACGCCGCAAGCCTTGGCTGGAAACGATAGCCGAGGAAGTCGAACGCGACCGTCGGGTGGTCCCCCTTGCGGTTGGTGTCTTTGCAATAGACCACCGTGGTCTTCTGCGGGCGCATCTCCAGGCCGCACTCGGCCAGACGGTCGGCAACCCGCCGCCAGAGGGTCTTTGCCCCTTCCTCTACAACCAGCCGAACATACGCCGGCACTGGCCGCGCCCCCGCCCGCTCCACCTCCACGGCACGCCCCGCAACCCGAATCCAGCGGCGAAGGCTCTCCCCGCACACCCCGTGACGCCGAGCCACCGCCGCCACCGATGCCCCCGGCCGGCAGCACTCCGCAACCATCTCCGCCCTCTCTTCCTTCGACGCCCGGCGCCTTCCCCCGCCAAGCCACATCCACTCCATCGCCGACATCCTCCCGTACCTCCCCCACACCTGCCTCTCCCACCAATCGCTTCCCGCTCCCCGTGATTCCAGGTCCGTCATCGCTTCCCTCCCGCCAAATACCCCTATCAAAACTCACTTCCCCGCTCGGCGAAAGGTGGTTTTTTCGCTTCGGGCACGAAAGTAACACTTAAATAGATAATTGGGGCACACTGATGGCACACAAAATATGGATGGATATGGTATGGGGATTTTTGACTTTGGGATTGTCACAAACGCGCGGGACTGCGCTCCGGCGCGCCCGCCGGCGGCGGACAAAGACGGGAGGTTCGAAATGCCCTTGACATTTACGGCACTGTCTCATAATCGCCCAGCGGCCCAGCGGCCCAGCGGCCCAGCGGCCCAGCGGCCCAGCGGCCCAGCGGCCCAGCGGCCCAGCGGCCCAGCGGCCCAGCGGCCCAGCGGCCCAGCGGCCCAGCGGCCCAGCGGCCCAGCGGCCCAGCGGCCCAGCGGCCCAGCGGCCCAGCGGCCCAGCGGGCAGCGACATGAGGTGCGCCCGGCGGGAGGCCGGCCCGCCTGAACCGGCCGCCGCCCCTCGATGGGGCGTCCGCAAGCTCCTCTCCCCTTCATCCGGACTGACCGGCGGCCGCCTGGCCGCTCCGGCGGTCTCGCGCCGGGGCGCGTCCCCGTGGCGCCGCCCCGCCGTCCTCCCCGTCCTCGCGCTGCTGCTCGGCGCGCTCGGCCTGTTCGCGGCCGCGCCGGCCCAGGCGCAGAATACCGTCACCATCTGGTCCGCCATGCTGGATGTGCAGAACTACGACTACACACGGGCTCATTTCGGTCACATTGTCGGTCGCGGTTGCACGGAGCCGAGATTCGTCTCAACAACCTATCGCTGCCGGGGTGCGCTGACGGACGACAGCTTCAGCTATGGCGGCCAGACCTACCGGGTCGCGGTTCTCCAGCATACGAACTATCTCTTCTCGGGTACTCGACGAAACCAGATCGACATCGCGTTGGATCGGAACATCCCCGCTGCCATCGCGCAGCGCGCGACGCTGGTTGTCGGCAGCACGCGCTGGCCGCTGGCGGACGGCGCTGTGGGCGGTTTCTCCGTCTACCGGAATGGCGTCGAAGACGCCTCTTTAGGCGCAAACGGCTACTCTTGGTTGGGCGCGCTGCCCGCGTCGGGCCGGGTTCGCGTGAGTCTGGAGATGCCCGCCCCCGGTGTGCCCTACGTCGACCCGGGCGCGGGGCGGAACACCGTCTGGAGCTCGACGCTGACAGTCGGTAAGGACGGCATTTATTACGGCTGCGAAACGGCCGCTACGCAAGTACCCTGCTCCTCGGCGCTCACGGACGATGACTTCGTGTACAACGGTCAGACCCATCGAATCTACAAGTTATCTCACATCTCTTCCACTAATCGGTTTCTGATGTCCGTCACACCGGGACCATTCGCGAAGCTTGCCGGGCTGGTGTTGCATCTCGGCAATACGCGGTTGCCCCTTGGTGATTTCGGCCAGACTGAAACTTACCAACGGAACAATGTCAACCCGCAATGGAGCGACGGCCAGCAGGTCGGGGTGAGGCTGACGGCGCCGGCCCCCTCTCCGGCCCTGAGCGCCAGCGGTCCGGCCCTGAGCGCCAGCGGCGCGCCGCGCGAGGGCGGCGGGCCGGTCACGGTGACGGTCACGCTGCCCGAGCCGGCGCTTGACGGCGGCGTGAATGTGACCGTCAACCTCGGCGGCACGGCGACCTGGGGGGAGGACTACCGCACGCCGGTACCGGCCGGTCCGGAATATGACGATTACAGGCGGCCGGTGCAGAACGAGGGCAAAGGCTGGTTCGGAAGGACGTCTTCCGAGACCGTCCAGGCCGCGAACCTGCTGCACATCCCTTCGGGGAGCCGGAGCGCGAGCTTCGAGATTCACGTCGTCGACGACCCGCACGAGGACTCCGGCGAGACGATCGACATCGGCGTCAGGGCGGACCATGCGGGCATTCAGTACACCGGCAGGCAAGTAGAGAACTGCCCGACGTGCAGCAGGCGGACAAGCCTGCTGACCTACCAGGGCGCTGCCGAGCTCACCCTGACGATTACGAACCACGAGGACGCGGAGACGGAGGCGGCGCGGCTTGCGGCGGAGGCGGCCGCGGAAGCGGAGAGGCAGCGGCTGGCGGCGGCGCGCGCGGCGGCGGGCGGTCCGCTGAGCGGTCTTGCGCTCTCGGCCAACTCGCAGGCGGTGGCGCTGGTCCCGGCCTTCTCGCCGAATGTGCTGTCGTACCGGGCGGAGGTCCCGTCGGGGACGGCGGGCGTGACGCTGGCGCCGCACTGGGGCGCGGAGGCCGCGCTGGGCGGCTCGCCGAGCGTGGTTTTGGTTTCGCAAGGGCCAGCGGCGATGCTGGCGCAGGCGCAGGTTCACGCCTCCGGCACGGCGGCGGCGCTGGCGCTGTCGTCGGCCGGCCCGACCAGGCTGGAGGTGACGGTGCTCGAACCGGACGGTTCGGGGAAGCGATTGCAGGGGACGACCACGACGTACCGCGTCGAGGTGGTCGGGGCTGCGGCGCCGCAGACGGCGGCGGCGGGCGGTCCGTTGAGCGGTCTTGCGCTCACGGCGGGCTCGCAGGCGGTGGCGCTGGTCCCGGCCTTCTCGCCGGGGGTGACGTCGTACCGGGCGGAGGTGCCGGCGGGGACCCGTGAGGTGTCGCTGGAACCGTCGTGGGGCGCGGCGGCCGCGCCGACCGTGTGGGCGCGCTCGCGCCGGCCGGCGCCGCATCTGACGCTTCTGTCGCGGCAGCGGGTCCATGGCTCCGGCACGGCGGCGGCGCTGCCGCTGTCGCCGGACGGCCCGACCAGGCTGGAGGTGACGGTGCTCCAACCGGGGTTGACGACCACGGACTACCGCATCGAGGTGACCGAGGCGCAGGTGCGCGAGGAGCCGCCGCCGCAGACGGCGGAGACGCCCGAGGAACAGACCCCGCCGGAAGAAGAGGCCCAGACCGTGGCGGTAGAGTTCGGCAAGGTCCCGGAGGAGCATGACGGGCGGACGGCGTTCGCGCTGGACGTGCAGTCGGGCTCGAAGCCCGCCCCGGAGGCGTTCAAGGTGACGGCCGGGAAGGTGACGGGCGTGGAGCCGCTGGACCCGGTGCTGTGGCGGGTGCGCGTCAAGCCGGAGTCCTGGAAGGACGTGAAGATAGCGCTCGGCGCGGCGTCGGCGAAGGTCCGGGGTCCGGCGCGCATCCGGGTCGCGGCCGCGCGGGCGAAGGAAGGCAAGGACGCCTCGCTGGACTTCGCGGTGACGCTGAGCCGCTCGGCGTCGGGGCCGGTGTCGGTGGACTATGCAACCGAGAACGGCACGGCCACGGCGGGCGAGGACTACACGGCCGCGTCGGGCACGCTCGTCTTCGCGGCGGGCGAGACGGAGAAGACGGTCTCGGTGGCGCTGCTCGACGACGCGCATGACGAGGGCAAGGAGACGTTCACGCTGAAGCTCTCGAACCCGCAGGGGGCGTATCTGCGCGCGATGCACCGCGAGGCGAAGGGGGTCATCAGGAACGAGGACCCGCTGCAGCGGGACTGGCTGGCGCGGTTCGGTCGCGCGGCCGCGGCGGACGCGGTGGCGGCGGTGACGGCGCGGCTGGAGACGCCGCGGAGCGCGGGCTCGCACCTGACGGTGGGCGGCCAGCGCCTGTCGCTCGGGGGCCGGGCGCTGGCGGAGGCGCTGACGGGGTTCGCGCGCCGCTACGGCGCTCAGGCCCCGGCGGACGGCCTGCATGAGCGGCGCGGGCGGCCGGTGACCGGGCGCGAGCTCTTGATGGGCACTTCGTTCCGCGCGGTGCTTGGCGGCGCGGGCTCCCGGTTCACGGGCTGGGGGTCGGGGGCGTCGGTGTCGCGGTTCACGAGCGCGGGTCCGGGGCTTTCGCTGAGCGGCGAGGCGGCCACCGGGGCGGCGGGCATGGACTACGAGCGGGGCCGGCTGCTGACCGGGCTGGCGATGACCCACAGCCTGGGCAAGGGCGCGGCGCAGGGCTCGGGCCGGAGCTACGCGATGGGGAGTTCGGTCACGACGGTGCTTCCCTACGCGCGCTTCGAGTTCTCGGAGCGGGTGTCGGCCTGGAGCTTGGCGGGGACGGGGTCGGGACGGCTGACGCTGGACCTGGACGACGACGCGGCTGCGCGCCACGGCGCGGACCTGTCGATGACGCTTGCGGCGGCCGGGGTGCGGGGCGAGGTGGTGACGCCCGCCGGGGCGGGCGGGTTCTCGCTGGCGCTCAAGGCGGACGCGTACTGGGTGCGCACGGAGTCGGAGCGGGTGTCCGTGCCCGGGGTGGGGAACCTGGCGGCGGCGCGCGCGGACGCGAGCCGGCTCCGGGCGGTGCTGGACGGGTCGCGGGCGTTCACGCTCGGTGGCGGCGGGACGCTGACGCCATCGGTGGAGCTCGGGGTGCGTCACGACGGGGGCGAGGGGGGCAGCGGCACGGGCATGGAGGTCGGCGCCGGAGTGGGATGGGCGGACCCGTCGCGGGGCCTTGACGTGGCGGTCCGGGTGCGCGGGCTTGCGGCCCATGCCGGGGAGGGCTACCGGGAATGGGGCGTGTCGGGGTGGCTGAGGGTCGTGCCGGGGGCGGCGGGACGGGGCCTGTCGATGTCGCTCACGCCGTCCTGGGGCGCGGCCCCGGGCGGCTCGGAGCGGCTGTGGGCGATGCCGGAGGCTTCGAGGCTGGCTGCAAACGACAATGCGGCTCCATCCGGGCGGCTGGACGCGGAGGTGGGCTACGGCATGGCGGTGTTGGGCGGGCGCTTCACCGGGACGCCGAACCTCGGGTTCGGGGTGTCGGACACGGCGCGGGAGTACCGCATGGGCTGGCGGCTCGCCTCGGTGGCGTCAGGCTTCGAGCTCAGTCTCGACGCCACGCGCCGGGAGACGGCGGACGGCGACGGGCCGGCCGAGCACGGCATCATGTTCACAAGCCGGATCCATTGGTAGGGTCTGGCAACGCGCCCGTCCCGATAGCGGGGGCGGGCGCTCCTTCTCCATCGGCGCTGCCACGCCATCAACAACCGCAGGCACACGGTAACGGTCTCGATCCAGACTGCGGCTTGTGAGCGCCTTTCCCCTTCCGGCCCGAATCCGTGGCCGGATACGCAACGAAAATCATTCCGCTACGACACCCTCAAGCTGTACGACAAACCGAAAAAGGACATCTGGCTCCGCCCCCTCACAAGGCACTGGCGCCGTACCCTGAACCGGTGATATCCTCCCTCATCACCCCGTGTCCGATGAGCTTCGCTCGCCGTCTCCACGGGCCGACGGAACATTTACGACTTTCGTACGCTTGCCAAGACTGGATCTTGATCGAATGAGGTTGCATACCGATTACGGAGTGAATGGGAAATTCATTAACATATTGATAAATAAGACAAAAAATCGAATTCAATGCAGAAAAGACCAGCAAATTATGCCAGGAATTTACGGGACGCGACACTAGAGTCTGTCCGAGTAGTCAAACACAACCCCTCTCCCTCTGGGAGAGGGTGGCCGAAGGCCGGGTGAGGGCCTAGCTTCGAGCCCGGCCGGCACCGCGTTCCGGCTTCCGTGAACGCTACATACCGAGAGCTCTTGACTCTCGCCGAGGTTCTGGAAAACTGGTGGGTGTGAATGTGTGCCCTCCGGTCCCGGGCCTGGGGAGCATCGAACCGTGGAACTTGCCGCGACGGGGAATCGGACTCGGCGCCGGATCCGAGCCCAACTACTGATAAGGAGACGCCATGCATGCATTCAGAATGGCACTTGTGGGCCTGATCGCTTTGACCATGGGCCTCGCCGGCTGCTCAGGCAATCCAGGTGACAAGGAAGCCCTCGGCACGATCCTGGGCGCGGTCGGCGGCGGGATCGCGGGCTCGCAGGTTGGCAAGGGCCGCGGGAAACTCGTGGCCACGGGCATCGGCACGCTCTTGGGCGCAGCCATCGGCAACGAGATCGGCAAGTCGCTCGATCGCGCCGACCGGCTCGCCATGCAGCGCACCACTCAACAGTCGCTGGAAAAAGCGAAGACCGGCACCACCAGCACCTGGAAGAACCCCGATTCCGGCAACCAGGGCACGATCACCCCGAAGAAAACCTTTAAAAAGAAGGACGGAACCTACTGCCGCGAGTTCCAGCAGACCGTTACCATCGGCGGCCGCACCGAGGAAGCCTACGGCACCGCCTGCCGCCAGCCCGACGGAAGCTGGAAGCTCGTCTCGACGTAGAAGCCCGAGCCGCGAAAGCGGCTTCAGGACCCCTTTCTCGCCGCAAGGGCACCCAGCCGGTGGCCCTTGCGGTGGCCGACCGCCTCCCGCCGGTAGGCGTCTTCAACGCGACTCGCGCTGTGCCCTCACATAGCTTTCGAGCACGCGATTGATACGCGTCTGGTAGCCTCTGCCCGGCGCCTTGAAATGCTCCAACACGGAGCGCTTGACGCGCATGGTAATCCGCACCGTGGAATCCGCCTCGACCAGTTCCGCGTCCCGCCAAAACGTTTCATCCAACTCCGGGATATCGCTGAAGTCGATGTCCTCGTCCTTCGTCGCCGCAATCTGAGCGACCGTGTGAGGTTTACGAGATCTTCTCACGGTAGGCCCGCCTTTCCTTTTCGGGACGCCGGACGGCCGCGGCCTAAACCACCAGTACCAGCGCTGAGACTGACTCCTTAGTCTCGATCATCGATCCTTGTCTTGGCTTGCACTTTTCCGGCTCGCCTTCAAGAAATCATCAACAAGCGCCATCAATTGGTGAATGGTCGACGATCCACCCGCGATCAATCCAGCCGTCACGACGATGTCCGTGAACTGAAACACGCCCTCCTGAAAGGACCACCCATCCCCGGTGTCGAACTGAAAGATGTGTCCGAGAAGTCGAACACCTGACAAGGACACAAGTATCCCCAGCGTCAAACCGAGAAGTAGCGCGCGCCGTTGCGTGCCTGCCTTGTACTCTTCGAGGTTCTTCGCGATCTCCCTCCTCTTGTTGTCGTCCGCCTCCGAGTCTTTTATTTGCTCGAGGCTCGTCCTGCCTGCTTGACGCCATGCCTTTATCAAGACTTCCAGCGATCTTTCTACAAACAGGGCGACAATATACAGGATCCCCAATTGCGTAAGGGCGACCACAAACGGAGATTCGCCGGGTTTCGGCTCCATGGGCCCTAGGGTATCGCCTTGCCACCAAATGACGACGACCACCACCAAGATGGCTAACAAAACCCAAACTCGTCCAACGTAGTTTTCCATCCCGTTCTCCTTTGTTCGGCGATGTGTAGTGCTCGGTGCCGAACCCCCCGAGGTCCAAAACGTCGTCAGCGCCCAAGACCCTGCCCTCGCCGGTACCTTCCCTTCCGTTGATTTGTTGTCGCCGGCACTGTGCCGGCCCGCTCTCGCATACTTAATCATGCGCGCTCAGAATGTCAAGCGATCCCCGAGCGCGCTTGACAAAATTAGCGACCATGCGTTATTTGTCGAAGGAATCAGATGAGTTGGAGGTCTATTCAATGCCGCAGTCGGACGACGGACATTCCACAAGGCTTCCGCTTGGACCATATCTCGCTTCGGTTCGAGAGGGCCGTGGCCTCAGCCTGCGTGATGTCGAGAAGGCCACCAACAAGATCGTTTCGAACGGGTACCTGAGCCAAGTCGAAAACAACCAGATCAAGAAACCCTCGCCCAACATTCTTCATGCGCTCGCAGAGCTATATGGCGTCAGTTACGAGGATCTTATGGAGCGGGCAGGTTTCGTCACGCCGAAAGGAACCCGTAGCGTGCACCAAAGACACGGACGTATCGCCACATTCGCCGATCAGAATCTGACCGAGGAAGAAGAAGCCGAACTCGTCCGGTACTTGGGTTTCATGAGAAGCCGGAGGAAGCCTAGTGATCAAACCTGATGACAGTAGCCTCGACCCTGACCAGATGCGCGCCGTAGAGGAACGGGCAAGTGGACTCCTCGACCACGCAGCGGGATGGGACCGGTTTCCGACCCCTGTCCCGGATATCCTCGAAGCCGCACGCACCGTGAAACGGTCCTTCTAATGGCCCGAGTTCAAGGACGGGGAGAATTCCACTGAGCTTGAGGTCCGACCATGCCGCCGCCCGCCACGCCCCAAATCTACCACATTGTCCACGTGGACCGGTTGCCTTCTATGATCACCGACGGCTACCTCTGGAGCGATGCCGAGATGGCGAGACGAAGCGAGACCAAAACCGATGTAGGTACGACAATCGGGATGAACCGCATAAAACAGCGGCGTTTGAATGAACTCATGCTCGCCAGCCGCCCGAATCTCCATGTGGGACAGTGTGTACCCTTCTACTTCTGCCCGCGGTCGGTCATGCTCTACGTGATCCACCGGGCGAACCGCGACGAGCTTTCTTATCGCGGAGGGCAAGATCCCATCTTGCATCTCGAAGCCGATCTGCAGGAAACTGTCCGATGGGCCGACGCCAACCAACGTCGCTGGGCCTTTACACTGTCGAACGCGGGAGCGTATTACTTCGAAGACCGCGCGGATTTGACGCACTTGGACGAACTCGATTGGACAGCGATCAACTCGCGATACTGGCAGGACTGCAAAGAAGCGAAGCAAGCAGAGTTCCTCGTGGAGCGCTCGTTTCGCTGGGAATTGGTTCGCCGCATAGGCGTCCGTTCGCAGCGCTTCTATACCGAAGTCCGGGCGGCGTTGGCGGGAAAGGGCCATCAACCGCATCTTGAGATAGTTCCGGATTGGTATTACTGACAGGCGGGAGGTAGAGATGCTCGAGTTCAAGACGGGTAACATTCTCGCTGAAGATACGGACGCCTTGGTCAACACGGTGAACTGCGTGGGAGTGATGGGGCGCGGAATCGCGCTTCAGTTCAAGAATGCATTCCCCGAAAACTTCAAAGCTTACGCCGATGCCTGTAAGCGCCAGGAGGTGGAGCCCGGTCGCATGTTCGTGTTCGAGACCGGCCAACTGACCAACCCGCGCTACATCATCAACTTCCCGACCAAGCGGCACTGGCGTGGCAAGAGCCGGGTGGAAGACATCGACGAAGGGCTGAAGGCGTTACAAGAAGTGATCCGGGAAAACGGTATCCGCTCCATTGCCATTCCTCCGCTTGGTAGCGGTTTGGGTGGACTGGACTGGCACGAGGTGCGCTCAAGAATCGAAGAAACGCTTCGCGACTTCCAAGACTTGCGTATCGTGGTATTCGAGCCCGGCGGCGCCCCGGAGACAAAACAAATCACCAAACGGCGAACGCCGCCAAAGATGACGCTTGGCCGTGCCGCGCTTGTCGGGCTGATGGACCAATATCTCAGAGGCTTGCTCGACCCATTCATAACTTTGCTTGAGGCGCACAAGCTAATGTACTTCATGAAAGTCAGCGGCGAGCCAGCTCTGAGCAAGCTTCGCGTAGTGAAGGGTCCTTACGGTCCTTACGCGGAGAACCTGACGCACGTCCTTCGCGACATCGAAGGTTACCTGATTTCCGGTTACCGTGACGGCGGCGACGCCCCCAACAAACAACTCGAACTGGTGCCAGGCGCAGTCAGCGACGCCAACGCTTTCCTGCAGAAGCATCCGGCTACCCGTCACCGGTTCGACCGTGTCGCCGAACTGGTTGCAGGGTTCGAGTCATCGTTTGGGCTGGAGCTTCTCGCGACGGTGCATTGGGTGATTGCGGATGAATCAAGTGAGAACGTCGACGAGGTAATCTCGCACGTCTATGGCTGGGGCGATCGAAAAAAACGATTCTCCACTCGTCAGATAGGCTTGGCCGTCGACGTCCTCGCAAAAAAGGGATGGATAGAGCCACTCACGCCCCAGCGCCTGTCATGACCACAGTTTCTGCAACCGCCTACAACCCCACCGCCTTCCACACCACCCCTTCGTGCAGGGGCGCGCCCATGATGACGATGAAGACGATGTAGACGAACGCCCAGGTGACGGCGGTGATGGAGAGGGTCATGAGCCAGCTCTCGGAGGAGCGGAGGCGCAGGAACAGGACGAGGAACAGGGGGATGGCGACGAGGTAGCCGAGAAAGTAGATCAGCGCCATCAGCAGGAGCAGCCAGGCGGCGAAGTTGAGCTCGCGGCGGAAGACGGTGCCGGAGGGGCGGCTTTCCTCGGAGGGTGCGGCGGCGCGCCCGGTGTCGATGCCGAAAAGGTCGTATTCCTGAAGGAAGCTGAAGCGGCGCCCCACTGCGGGAATCATGTCGATCAATAGCTGGAGCAGGGCCAACAGCAGCGTGGGCACCGCGATGATGATCGGCACCAGGCGGGCCCGCGGCTGGTAGTCCAGGGAAAGGACCAGGAACCCCAGGACAAGGACGAAGACGCCGAGAGTGAAGAGGGTCCGGTCGTTGAGCTTCACGGGTGCACCTCGAGGTCAAAAGGGCGGCCTGTTCCGGTCCCTTCAGGCGTCCCTTTGCTCCAGCCGTAACGACAGGTCGCCCCGCTGGATATGCACCTGCCGCAGCTCGCGGGCGGCCGCGAGCTGCTTCACCAGGACGGAGACCGGACGGGTCGCATCGAGAAATTCCCGGGGGGCGCCGGCCGCCAGCATTTCCTTGACCGAATCCGGCCCGGCGATGACCCGGATCACCAGTTCTTCGTCGGAGACCCCCGGACCGCCGAACTTCTGTCGCACCTCGTTCAGCGTGGGCTCCGGCCAGGTCCAGCTTCCCCATTCCCGGGCTCGGGGCCGGCCCAGGATCTTGTCCTTGACCTCCGGGTCCATGAGCCGCGCGCCCTCCTCGCCCCAATATCCCAGGGCGTACTGGATGCTCTGGTCGGTGACCTCCTTGTAGCGCTCCCCCGCCATGACGTTCACCGCCGCCTGAGTGCCCACGAACTGGGCCAGCGGCGTCACCATGATGGGATAGCCGTACTCCTCGCGCACGCGCCCCGCCTCCTCCAGGGTCTCCTCCAGCCTGTCGCCCATGCCCACGGTTTCGAGTTGAAAGCGCAGGTTGGAGATCATTCCTCCGGGCACCTGGTGCAGGTATTGGGCGTAGTCGTATTCACGGGGCGCGCCGACGGGGAAGTTCTCCTGCCGGGCCACGCGGGTGAAGTGCTCCTCCACGGGCCTGACCGCCTCCAGGTCCACCATGGGCGTGATGCCCAGGGCCTCGGCGTTGGCCGCCACGTTGAAGATGGAGGGCTGCGACGAGCCGTTGGCCAAGGGCGGAATGGCGGTGTGGAGCGTCTTGACGCCCAGCTTGAGGGCTTCGACGTAGTTGAAGGGCGCGAGGCTGTTGTTGCAGTGGGCGTGGAACTCCACCGGGATGTCGCCGACGTTGGCCATGACGAGATGGAGCATCTCCCGGGTGCGGTCGGGCGTCAGCAGCCCGCCCACGTCCTTGAAGCAGATTCGGTAGGGACGTAGCGCCGCCAACTCGCGGGTCTTCCGCTCGTAGTACTCGTTGGTGTGCTTGGGCGAGACCGAGTAGATGATGTTGCCCACCACCTCCATGCCCCTGCTTCCCAGAAAATCGAGCTCCTTGGCGAGCACACCATAGTCGTTCCACGGGTTGGACGAGCGTGTGAGGGTGATGCCGTGGGCGATGACGCATTCCAGCAGGAGACGGCGAATGCACGGGGGAATCGGCTCGAAGCCGGAGCCTATGCCGCCGTGGTGGCGCAGCCGGGTCCTGGAAAACTGCTTCACGCCCAGCCGCACCCAGTCCCAGGGATTCTCCTTGAGCTCGCGCACCTGCTTGATGATGCTGGCGAAGCCGAAGAACTCCATGGACTCGAAGCCGCAACGGTCCATCTGCCGGGCGGCCCCCAGCATGTGGCCGATGCGCATGCGCAGAGCCCAAAGGCTCAAGTGCCCGTCCCGGAGGGTGGTGTCGACGAAACGTATCTCGCTCATGTCCGTTCGTTCATCGGTGTCCTGCCCTCTCCCCCGCTTGGTCCGTGAGGCAGGGCGTCGTGTCACGGGCGCAGCAGCCGCACCCAGGAAGCCAGGGAATCGACGCTCTCCAGTGCCCACAGCTCATCCATGAACTTCCGCAGGCTGCTCCCCTTCCCGACCCGCGCGTGCTCGGCGCACTGCTGAAACTTCTCCTCCAGGGCCCGGCGGTCCGTGCGCCTGCCAGGACTCCCGGACGCCGCTCCATAGTACCGAAGGCCGTCCGCTAAAACCAGTTCCACTCTCGCCACCGCGCCCTGGCCGCCCGGAGAGTTCAAGCCGGAGTCCTCCACCAGCTCCACCCGAGGCATCAGCGCCCGAACGGCGGGGTCCCGCACCCGGCCGTCGGTGTAGTGCGCAAGGGTGAGGCCGCGGTCGAGAAGTGCCGCCGCCGCGGTGTACGGCAAACTGAACTTGCCCTGGAGGCCGGTTTCAGGGCGTTCGTAGACCAGCGGGCGCGTAGCGTCAGGATGCAGGCGGATGCGCAACCGATGGACGGCGGCCGGGTTCACCCGATGCCGCCGGATCAACGGCAGCAGGGCATCCAGCACCGGATGCATGACGCCGGCACAGGGGTACCGCTTGATGACGATGCCCGGCTCCCTCAGGAACCAGGGGCTGCCGAACCGCAGCAACTCGGGGTCGTAGCGACCGCCGCAGGCGGCGCTGAAGAACCCCATGGGATCCTCGAACACGCCGGTGGAGGCGGTGAAACCCTTGGCCGCGAGAGTGGCCGCCACCACACCGTTCTCGGCCGCCCGTCCGGCGTTCAGCGCCTTGGCCATGGTGCCCCGATTGGCCCGCAGGCCCGAGCTCAGACCGCCGGCGATACCCAGCGCCCAACCGCTGCGCTCGCGGTCGAGCCCCAGGAGGTAGGCGCACGCGGCCGTGGCGCCGAACACGCCGAGGGTGCCGGTGGGGTGGAAACCGTCCATGTAGTGATCCGGCTCCACGGAATCCCCCAGCCTGCAGGCCACCTCCACCCCGGCCACATAGGCGGCGAGCAACGCCGGTCCGCCCGCGCGGGTCTTCTCCGCCAGCGCCAGTGCGGCAGCCAGCACCGGCGTCGTGGGATGGACCTGCTGCCCGAGGGGCCGGCCCGGCGCCGTGGCGAGCTGGGCGTCGTCGTAGTCCAGAACGTGTCCTTGTACCCCGTTGGCCAAGGCCGCCATCTGGCACGGCACCTTGAGCGTCGTGCCCATGACCCGTGCCTCGCCCCGGCCGCCCATGGCAACCACGTGCGCGCGCACCCGGCGGCTCGCCTCCTCCGGCGCCCCACCCAGCATGGTCGCAAACCCGTCCAGCAGATGCTCCTTGGCGATTTCCCGGACACGACGGGGCGCACCCCGGCTTCGCACGCGTTGGAGGAACTTCACGATCAGTTCAGACAGATTATCGGTAGGCATGTGTGTTCCCGCGGAGAGCACTATACGTGAAATCACCAGGCCCTGCGGAAATTTTCAAGGTAAACGTGTTTCGTCCTCGCGGTCCGATCTGGTAACATGGCGCCTCGTTGCGACTTGCCGGGCAGACCGGCGTGGCGTGGGGAAAGGAGATGCCGATGGCCGATCAAGTGACCCTTGAGGTCTTCACGGATTTCGTCTGACCGTGGTGTTATCTCAGTACCGGGCGTATTGAGAAACTGCGGCAGAACCATGACCTGAACGTCGTCTACACCCATTTCCCGTTGCATCCCGAGACCCCGCCCGAGGGCAAGCCGCGCAACATGAACGGCCCGAGCCAGGTGGACGTCATGCTTGAGCGCGAGGGCCTGCCGTTCACCGAGCGCAAGTTCAGCTACAACAGCCGCTCGGCGCAGGAGCTGGCCAAATGGGCGAAACGCGAGGGCCGGGAAGACGCCTTCAACGCCGCGGTGTACCGCGCCTATTTCGTGGAGGCGGCCAATATCGCGGAGCCGGACGTGCTGCTCCAACTGGTGGAAGAGGCGGGGCTCCCGGTGGAGGAGGCGCGCCGGGTGCTGTCCGAACGCCCCTTCCAGCAGGCCGTCAACGACGACTGGCAGCGCTGCTACTCCCTGGGTGTGACGGCCGTTCCCACCTACCTGTCGGAGGGCCTTGCCATCGTCGGCGCCGAGCCCTACGAGCAATTGGAACGGCTTGTCACCGAGGCGAACGCCAAGCGCTTGAGGGAGGCGGCGGACGCTTGACCGGAATCCACCGGTGGCGCCCCGGGCTGTGCAGGGTCGGACCTTGTACTTGTGCGCCGGATCCTTAACCGCCTGGATTTACGGAGCAACTTGTATTGTCGGGCATCGGCTCCCCGTCGAGAGCCGGCGCCCGGCACCGGGAACCGAACGTGTCAGGCATACCTCAAGTCGACTTTGAACCGTTCATGAACGGGGACGCGGGGGTGCGGCGCCGCGTCGCCGCCGAGATCCGCGCGGCCTGCACCGAGTACGGCTTTCTCAACGTCGCCAACCTGCCGTTGCCGGAAGGCCTGCTCGAACGGGTCTCGGCCAAGGCCAGGGAGTTCTTCGCCTTGCCGAGGGAGGTCAAGGAAGCCATCGGGCGGTCCGATCTCGACGTCATCTCGGGTTATGTCGGCGTCGCCGTGGAGCACCTCGATATCCGGCAGCCCGGCGATCTCAAGGAGTCCTTCAGCCTCAACCAGGCCAGCCTGAAACTTCTGGACCAATGGAGCATCCCGGTGGCCGGTTTCCGCGAGACGGTCCTGGAACTCCACGAAGCCGGCGCCCGGGCGTGCGCGGCCCTGGTCCAGGCCATGGCGCTCTCCCTGGGAGCGCCGGAGGACTTCTTCGTCGACAAGCATGCGCCCCACGCCAGCACCGTGCGCTTCTTCCACTACCCCCCCGTGGAGAACCGGCCCGACGCCGGTCAACTGCGCGCCGGGAGCCATTCCGACTACGGCACGGTCACGCTGGTCTTTCAGGACGCGGTGGAGGGACTGGAGGCACTGGTGGACGGTGAGTGGCTGACCGTCCCGGCGATTCCCGGCACGGTCACGGTCAACGTGGCGGACCTGCTGTCGCGGTGGACCAACGGCATCTTCCGGTCGCCCAAGCACCGTGTGGCCTTGCCCGCCGCGGACATGAAGCAGTCCCGGTACTCCACGGTCTTCTTCTACAATCCCAATAGCCAGGTCACGGTCCGGTGCATCGATTCCTGCTGCGGCGACGACCGTCCGCGGCAGTTCCCACCTATCGAGGCGGGAGAATTCCTCCGGCAACGCCGCGCCGCCCAGTATGATTGAGGCGGGAAGACCGGGAACGACTATTTCTTCTATTTCGACGAATCGGGCTCCCGCGATCCCTCGGCCGGCACCGTGGAGAAGCCGAAGGACCATCTGTATGTCCTTCTCGCCGTGGGGATGTACGAAGGCCAATGGCGGCCGTTCGAGACCGAGATCTCCGGCCTGAAGCTCGAACTCGCCGACCGGCTGTCGCGCCGGGGCAAGAGCCGGTTCGAGCTGGCCGATTGCGAGGTCAAGTCGAACTGGGTCCGCATTCCGGGCGAGCGTGAGAAGCGGCAGCAGGAGACAGCGCTTGATGGACTGAAGGTCTGGCCGGACCGCTCTCCGGGCTGGCAGCGAAGGCGTGGGATTCGCTCCAACGAGAAACCCTCCGTTTGGAGGGTCAGTGAGTGGAAAGGCGATGAAGCCACGATCCTCCGCTCTCAATCAAGGCGTGCTGAATGAGAAATGATAGTCAACTCGCCGCAACCTTCGATCTGGTATCCAGGGTAGCGGGCACGAATCTCGTCGCAAATAGTGCCATTGTCCTCGACGAAGTACACGAACGATTCGTTCATGTGCGGCATCACATGTTCCAGGGTTTGCATGATTGCCTTTGACTCGTGTGTGGCGTCGTCAATACAAATGTCAACGCGGTCCCCCTTGAGGAACGCGGCCAGCGAGCTGCTGTCCGGTGCGAATTGATCGAACTCGTACAATTCGGGATCAGATTCGCAAAACGCGCCCATGACTTTGAGCGCGCGCATATTGGCACGGGTATGGGACAGGTCTATGTCAAGCCCAAGCACGCGCGAGGATGGGAATAGATCGGACCACATCGCAAGGCCTGTGCCGCGGAGAATTCCGATCTCCATGATGGTGGGTCGGCAGTGGCTGCCAAGGTACGGCTTGATGTATTGGGCGTACTTGGGAGCATAGCCATGAACCAGCATCCGGTCGCCACCTCGCATACCGCGAGCCCTGGACCCGCCGCGTGGAATCCCCGCCGCATTGTTGACAGCCAGATTTCGTGGGTCATGCGGACTAGTTCGGTTTCGAGGAACGTCGGTTACCAAACCACCATACTTGATCTCGGTCTCCACAAACCAAGCAGTACTGCCTCTCGGGAGATGCTTCAGTCTCCTCAGTGCGAGGATGCGGCGAACCCGCCAGAACCAGCTTGAACTTCGGATTTTTATCCTCACACATCCTCCAACGCCGGCACACGGCCGCCGTATTCCTGAATGATGGAAGTGAGCAAGCTCTCGTAGGCCGAGATCGCTCTCTCGGCTGCGAAACCAGCCACGCCGTTACGTAGCGTTTGCCGGCGCGCCGGTCGGTCGAGGGCGGAAACCATTGCTTCCGCCAACCGTATGGGGTCTCCGACCGCTATGCGCGCCAACGGCGCACGACGGTTATGGTGCGTGCCCGCGAGCGCGAGGCGCAAGGTTGCGCTCGAGGAAACCGAGCAGCACCGGCTGCACGGTGACGTTGGGCTCCTGGTCGACGCGACGGCGATCGGGCTCGTCGGGCAGGTAGGTGAACCACGAGTGGCCGGCGCCCGGAACGAACAGGGTCTCCACCTCGGCGCCGGCGGCGCGGAGCGCGGCGATGAAGCGCTCGGACTGGTTGTGGTGGACGATGAGGTCCTGCTCGCCATGGATGATGAGATAGGGGACTCCGGGCGGCACCCCTTGGGCCTCGACTCCCTGAAGCGGGGAGAAACTGCGGTAGTCTGCCGGAGCCTCGGCCGGCGTCCTGCCCATGAGCCTGCCCACCGGGTCGTCCTGCCGTTTCCGCGTTACCTCCCACCAGTCCAGGAGGTCGTAGATGCCATACACTCCCACCACCGCCCGCAGGTGCGGCCTGACCCAGTCCTCCAGGGCCAGCAACGCCGCCATGTGGCCGCCCGCCGAGTCGCCCACGAGCCCAAGCCGCGCGGGGTCCACGCGTAGGCCGGGCGTCTCTTCCAGCAGCCAGCGCAGCGCCCGCCGGATGTCCTCGTGCACGC
Source organism: uncultured Binatia bacterium (SeqCode) (assembly GCA_965204505.1). Lineage (GTDB taxonomy): Bacteria > Desulfobacterota > Binatia > UBA9968 > JAJDTQ01 > JAJDTQ01. The sequence continues at coordinate 1,207,685 of CBDBFB010000002.1, read as the reverse complement.
CCGGCCACGACGGCGAGACGTTCTTCGACAGCCGGTAGTCCACCGCCACCAGCGCATAGCCCCGCGCCGCCAGCCACGGCCCCCACTCCTGGTATTGGCGGTGGCTGCCGTGGGCCCAGCCGCCGCCGTGAAAGCACAACAGCGCCGGATGCGGCCCCGGACCGGCGGGCAGGTACACGTCGTTGCAGAGCGTTCCGTCGGGGCCTCCCCCGTACGGAACGTCGAGCCGGATCTCTACCTGGTCGATCATCGCTCGCCTCCTTAGTGTCCTGTCCGGCTCATTCGCACAATAATCTGCGGGTCTTTTTCCCGTCCGCTGCGTGGCTCTTCCTCGCGTGGTAACAAAGGGCTATCCGGCCGGCAGGAAACGACGAATGGCTTCCGCACAGGCTTCCGGCGCTTCTTCGGCTATGAAATGACCGCAGTCCAACGCGGCCTCGGAGACATCGTCGGCCCATCGTTCCCAAATCGGGCGAAGCGGTTTGGGCTTGCGGGGCGAGCCCCGCAGCGCCAGGACCGGGCATTGGAGCTTCCTTCCCGCCTGCCGATCCTGCCGGTCGAGCTCGAAGTCAATGGTTGCACCGGCTCGGTAGTCTTCCGCCATCGCCTGCCGCACGCTCGGTTTTCGGAACGCTGCCTTGTACGCTTCGACGGCAGCCGCGTCCAACACACCTGGGCCTCCGGCCCATCGGTCCAGCAGATGCGAGATGTAGAAGTCCGGGTCCGCGCCCATCAATCGTTCCGGCAAGGGCGCCGGTTGAGCCAGAAAAGACCAATGATATCGCCTGATGGAGACCTTCATGTCCGTGGCCTCCCAGGAGTCGAGCGTCGGGACGGTGTCCAGGCTCACGAAATGGCTGACCCGTTGGGGATGATCGAGCGCAAGCCGGTAGCCCACCCGCGCCCCGCGGTCATGCGAGACGATTCCGAACCTGTCATGCCCGACCTCCGACATGACGTGGACCATGTCCCCGGCCATCTCGCGTTTGGAGTAGTTGATGTGCTCGGGATCGGGCGCGGGCCCCAGACTCGCTCCGTAACCGCGGAGGTCGGGGACGACCAGTGTAAACGCATCCACCAGCAGCGGAGCCAGCCGGTGCCATTGGACATGCGTTTGCGGGAATCCGTGCAACAGCAACAGCGGGTCGCCTCGGCCGCCGACGCGGCAATGGATCGTGGCGTTCTCGCAGTGGATATCGTGTGTCGCAAATCCCTCGAACATGGGCATCACTCGCAATAGTCCGTTGCCAGACGCTGAACGCCACGCACCACCCCGGTCAGAAAGGACGCCTGGCACGGCGATCTATGCAGGTGTATGTCATTGCAAAGCTTGCCGGTGAGCTTTCCCGTAACGAACATCATTTCGGGCCTCGATGTACATGTCCATCTCAGAGATCTCTCCAACATTTGGCACCTTGCCACCTACGCCGACGGAGACCCTAGCGAAACGGCGCCGCTTTTGTCAAATTAGACATTGTGCCGCTGGTTCGAGGCCACTATCGAGTGGGCGGGCCGTCGGAAGGACAGGGTAAAGAGCCGACAGGAGTTACAAGCACAGGGAGCCGGGACGTGAGTGATCCGACAAAACATCAATCGGGGTCCTTATGGCGGCGCTGGGATCTACACTTGCATACGCCTGGAACTAAACTGAACGATGCCTTTGGTGGTACCGATGACCTCATCTGGAAGCAATACATCGAGTTTTTGGAAGACTCTCCGGTGCAGGTGTTCGGAATAACAGACTACTTTAGCTGCGACGCGTACTTTGAGCTTGTCCGGCGTTATAGAGAGCAAAACCCAACGTCAACCAAGAGGTTTTTCCCCAATGTCGAGTTCCGCCTGTCCGAGTCTATTAGCAACGACGGTGGCCATCCAAACATTCATGTCCTCTTTGATAATGATATTGCTGTATGCCGCCGCGAAAGGATTCAGAGATTTCTGACCAATCTTGACACGCAGGCGATTGACGACGCCAATGCCAAGAGACGATGTTCTGATCTTGAGACAAAGGCGGATTTCGAATCAGCGACAGTAAGCCTCAACGATCTCCTGCACGCTTTAGAAGAGACCTTCGGTGACGCTACACCCTATCTGCTGGTTTTCCCCGCAAACAACGACGGTCTTCGCTCTACGGATACTACGTCTCCGCGTAAAAATGCTCTCGCGGATCGTCTCGACAAGACTTGCCATCTCTTCTTTGGTAACGAAAAGAATTCGGCTTTCTGCCTAAGAACCGATCGCTATGCTGTTGGTGAGTCTAGCCCCAAACCAGTGGTGTCGGGCACTGACGCGCATTCGTTCGACGACCTTGAGCGCCTTACCGGCGATGTTGCCGGGTTTCCACCTACCTGGATTAAGGCAGATACGACGTTTACCGGGCTGACCCAAGTTCTTCATGAACCCGCGTCTCGAGTCCACATTGGCCGTTCGCCGGATATAATCACTCGGCAGGAACACGACCGGACGAAGTTCCTCACGACCCTCCGGATAGATCAGGTTCCAAATTATGATCAACGGAACGGACGGTGGTTCAAGGGTGTTGTGCTCCCTCTCAATCCCGAGTTGACTGCTATTATTGGAAACAAGGGGAGTGGGAAGAGCGCCCTCGTCGATATTCTCGGCTTACTTGGTGAGAGTCGCCAGGAGAACCACTTCTCGTTCTTGACGAACCAATCGCGAAACAGGAAGTTCAGGCAACCTGGCTTTGCGGAGAACTTCAAGGCGTCAGTGACTTGGTTGAGCGGCGAGAGTGTCGACAAGCGATTGAACGAAAACTGCGATACGGAGAAGCCTGAAGCTATCAGGTATCTTCCGCAAAACTACTTTGAACAACTTACGAACGAGTTAGAGATTGAGCAATTTAGACGAGAGGTAGAAGACGTTGTGTTCTCTCACGTCGAAGAAACTGAGAGGCTCGGAAAGTCATCTTTTGCTGAACTCGAAGAGTACAAGACCCTGCAGAGCAAACACGATGTCAGCAGTTTGAAACAAAAACTCCGCGCACTAAACCTGGAGATCGTTCAGTTGGAAGAGCACCGGGCCCCGTCTTATCGTCGAAAGGTTGACGCGGAACTCGGTAACAAGAAGCAAGAACTGAAGGCAATTGATTCAACGAAGCCCACGCCTCTGAGAAGGCCGGACACCGAAGCCCCCGAGCAACTTGCCTTAACGAAACAAGTAGACGATCGAACCCACTCCTGTCCGGTTAAGTGACGTAGGGATGGCTGTAACTATGTGAATCAGGTATACTTTTTATCGATTTCTTGCGGTGCCGACTTGAACGCAACAGCGCTTTTGGGCGACCTTCAGGGCAGGAATCCCTGGAGGGCACGCCATGTACACCGGCAAGACGCTGTTCGCGCAGTTGATGGATTTTCTGCCTTGGACAACGTTCGCTCGTATCGTCGATCGCTATGGCGGGAACCGTCGTGTTCGCACCCTGGCGTGTGCCGAGCACTTTCGCATCCTGGCATTCGCTCAGTTGGCTTATCGGGAAAGTCTGCGAGACATCGAAGCCTGTCTTGCAGCGCAATCGGCCAAGCTCTACCACATGGGCATTCGCTCCACGGTCAGGCGCTCTACGTTGGCCGACGCCAACGAACGAAGAGACTGGAGAATCTACGCCGACTTCGCCCAACGGCTCATTGCACAAGCCCGCAAACTTTACATCCAAGAGGACCTTGGGCTGGATCTGTCCAACACCGTCTATGCACTGGACTCGACGACCATCGACCTGTGCCTGTCGTTGTTTCCGTGGGCTTCGTTTCGAAGCACCAAAGCAGCGGTCAAGATGCATACGCTGCTCGATCTGCGCGGCAATATCCCGAGTTTCATACATGTTTCCGACGGCAAGCTGCACGATATCAAAGTGCTCGATCTGTTGATTCCAGAACCCGCAGCGATTTACGTGATGGACCGCGCTTACCTCGACTTCAAGCGCCTCTTCGCACTTCACGAAGCCGGCGCGTTCTTTGTCACCCGAGCCAAAACCAATGCCGATTTGCGACGCATCTATTCCGCTCCAAGCGATCGTGTGCAAGGCATTGTCTGCGATCAGACCGTAAAGTTGTCGGGCTTCTACAGCCACAAACGTTATCCTCATTATTTGCGGCGGATTCGATTCAAAGACCCGGAGACATCAAAGACGCTCCTTTTCCTGACCAACCTGTTTGGTCCTCAGCCAAAGGTCATCTGCGAACTGTACAAGGCCCGCTGGCAGGTGGAGTTGTTTTTCAAATGGATCAAGCAACATCTGCGGATCAGGAAGTTTTACGGCACCTCGGAGAACGCCGTCAAGGTGCAAATCTGGACTGCCGTCTCCGTGTACGTGCTCGTCGCCATCATCAGAAAGCGGCTCGACCTCGATGTTTCCCTCTACACATTGTTACAGGTCTTCTCCGTCACCTTGTTCGAGAAAATCCCCTTAAACAAGGGGTTCTTCGATGCCGAAGACACTTCCTCCCAGGACATGTTGCATAAGCAATTGAATTTGTTCAATTATTGGACCGGACAGTAGTGGATCGAACCGTAATGCTGACCACACTCAAGAACAAGATTGATACCTGCGTCGCGCAAACCACAGCCCTTAAGGCACAAATACAAGAGACCACCCTCCTAAAGGAGAGCATAGCGTCGATCCGAACAAGGGTACAAAATGATGTTGCCGACCTTAAAGATCGGCTATCGGCCATTGGTCTCGCTGCCGAGGACATCATCCAATTCTCTGTTGATCTTCAACCATTGGAGACCAAAATAGGTCAATTGCAGGCGGCCGTCGCAGTGGTGGAAAAAGACAACGCACTCAGTTTTGAGAATTTTAACGACTTCGATACACTAGAGACGCTACCGGATCTTCGCGCTGCATACGCGTACTGTAACGAGTTCTTGGAACAGCTCAAGGACCACCTAGGCGCCCCGCAGCGCCGTTATCAGGCGTATGTGGAACAATTGGCTGTATGGGAAGACAAGCAACTTCAAATTCTCGGCGACACAGTTGATCCGAAGCAAGGGACAATCCGCCAACTCGAGGCTACGGTAAGGTACTTGGAGAATGACCTCGGAGATTACCTGGAAGAAAAGTACACAGAGCGTCGCGCAATCGTCAAGAATATCTTCCAGAGTAAGAATACAGTGTTGGACTTTTACAACGATCTTCGAAAAAGTGTCGAAGACAGCCTACAATCTGCACCGACGGAAGGGTTCGAAATAGAGATCGACGCGTCATTTGTGGTGGACCAGGGTTTCCAACGTGAGTTTCTCAACCATGTGGACCAACGAAAGCGCGGCCCATTCAGGAACGACCAAGACGCGCAAGCAGAGCTGGCGCGCCGGATTCAAGGCGGCAAGTGGGACGATGATACCACTGTCGTGGAATTCTGTGAAGACCTCATCAAAAGGATGAAAAAACACAACGGCGAGGAGCTGTCGATAGCCGACCAAGTGCACGACGTTAAGTCTTTATATGATTTTGTTTTTTCCCTCGACTATTTGACGGCTAGGTACGAACTTCGTTTGGGTGGGAAGAATCTGAACGAGTTGTCTCCGGGTGAAAAAGGACTCCTGTTGCTCATTTTCTACTTGCGGCTTGACCGGAAGAACACGCCTCTTGTCATAGATCAACCGGAGGACAATCTCGACAACGACAGTATTTTCAAGGTGTTGGCCGCCAGCATACGTGATGCGAAGGCGCGTCGCCAGGTCATTTTGGTGACACACAACCCCAATCTTGCTGTTGGTGCAGATGCGGAACAGATTGTCTATGTGAAGCTGGAAAAGGCAGAGAACTACAAGTTCTCTTATGAGTCAGGTGCAATAGAAAATCCGGGAATCAATCGTCGGATCATTGACGTACTGGAGGGGTCTCAACCGGCCTTCGTGAAAAGACGGTTGAAGTACGGGATTTAGGTGCTTTTCCCGCCATGAGCTGGAATCCTTATCCGACTTCCCTCGACCGGTTTTTTCGGCCATGTTGAAGCCGCTTCCTTGTTGGCGTCGCGCCTGACAGACGACAAAGAGACAAACGCCTCGGCGCTTATGAAGAAGCACTCCGCAGTACTCATCCCCGGGGATGGTATCGGTCCCGAGATCACGGCGGCGGTGCGCCGCATTCTTGAGGCCGCGGCCGCGCCCATCGAATGGGTCGAACGCAAGGCCGGCGTCGCCGCGCTCGAAGGCGGGCCCGACGTGCTGCCCGAGTCCACCACGGAAGCCATCGAGCACCATGGAGTGGCCCTCAAAGGCCCTTGCACCACGCCGGTGGGCGAGGGTTTTACCTCCGTCAACGTGCAACTGCGGCAACGGCTTAACCTGTATGCGGCGGTGCGACCGGTGCGCTCGCTGGCGGGGGCGCCCACCCGCTTCGAGGACGTGGACCTTATCATCGTCCGCGAGAACACCGAAGGACTTTACAGTGGCGTCGAGAACCAGGTCACCGACGACGTGGTGATGAGCATGAAGGTGGCCACCAAGAGCGCCAGCCTGCGCATCGCCCACTGGGCGTTCCGCTTCGCCACCCGGCGCCAGCGGCGCAAGATCACCGTCTTCCACAAGGCCAACATCATGAAGGTGACCGACGGCCTGTTCCTGCAGTGCGCGCGCCGCATCCACCAGCACGAGTACCCGAACATCGCGTACGAGGAGAACATCATCGACGCCGGCTGCATGAAGCTGGTGCAGGATCCCGGCCGCTTCGACGTGCTGCTCCTGGAAAACCTCTATGGCGACGTCATCAGCGACCTGTGCGCGGGACTCGTGGGCGGGCTCGGGGTGGTGCCGGGGGCCAACTTCGGCGACGAGCGCGCCGTCTTCGAGGCGGTGCACGGCTCGGCGCCGGACATCGCCGGCACCGGCGTCGCCAATCCCCTGGCGATGCTGATGTCCGCGGTGATGATGCTGAACCACCTGGCGGATACGCGCGAGGACGAGAGCTGCCGCCACGTCGCCGAACGCATCAAGGCCGCCTACGACCACGCCCTCGCCGACGACCGCAAGACCCGAGACCTGGGCGGCGACCTCGGCACCGAGGCCTTCGCCGACGCGGTCATCGAACGGCTGGTCGACTGAACTGCCTTCCGGCGCCACCCCGCGCATACTCCCCACCTCTTCCTCTCCTGGATCCCGGATCAAGTCCGGGATGACGGGTTGGTCCGGGATAGTGGTTTGTCTTGACATCATCTTCCGAGCGGCGATAATGGAGCGATAGGGTCAGACCTTGAACTGTGTCTTCTCGGGAGTAACATGGCACGACCTTTACGGATCGAGTACCCGCACGCGCACTACCACGTGACCTGCCGCGGCAACGACCGGCGGAACGTCTTCCGGGACGACGACGACCGGCGTGCCTTCCTCGAACGGTTGCGGAGGGCGCTGGAGATCTACGAGGTCCGGCTCCATTCCTACGTCCTGATGAACAACCACTTTCATCTCGTCGTGGACACCCCCAAGGCCAACCTCTCCGAATTCATGCGCCACTTCAACGTCGCCTACACGTCCTACTTCAACCGGCGGCACCGCCGCACGGGCCATCTCTACCAGGGCCGCTTCAAGGCCATCCTGTTGCAGCCGGACGCATGGCTGCTGGCGGTCAGCCGGCATGTCCACATCAACCCGGTGCGCACCCCCCGGCTGCGGAGAGGCATCGTGCCCGAACAGGTCCGGCAACTCTGGCTATACCCCTGGAGCAGCCTCGGCGGGTATGTCTCGGCGCGCCGCCGGGAATCCTGGGTCCACTATGACGAGGTGCTGTCGCGAGTCGGTAACTCCCGGCGCCGGTACGGCCGGTTCGTGCAGGACGCCCTGGAGCAGGGCGTGTCGAGCCCCTGGAAGGAGCTGCGCGGGCAGGTCATCCTGGGCGACGACCGCTTCTGGGCAAGTTCCAGGCAGCAGTGGGCCGGCATGACCGGGAGTGCCGGACAGGCGACGGTGCCGCCTCCGACGCCGCGGTTGGAACCCGCCCGGATCACGGCCGAGGCGGCAAGGTACTTCAACCTCACGTCCGAACGGCTCCGGCGCAAGCGGGGCCGCTGCCGCGACCAGCGCGGCATCCTGATGGAGTTGCTCTATCGCCACGGCGGCCTGACCCAGCAGGCCATCGGCGCGCACCTGGGCGGCCTGGACTACACCGCCGTAAGCCACGAGCGGCGCAGGGTGCGGGAGCGAATGGCCGAGAGCGAGGTGATGACCAACTGGTGGCGGGAGCTCGACTCCGCCCTCGACGCCGTTCAGCCGGCCCTTACCCGAGGGCCGGCATGACCTCCCGGGCGAAGAGGTCGAGGGATGCCATGGAAGCCTCGCGGGAGATGCCCGGGACGGAGAAGCGGCAGACCAGGTGATCGAGCCCGATCTCCTGCCGGAAGCGCGAGATCTCCCGGATGCAGGTGTCGGGGTCGCCCAGAATGATGCGGTTCTCCGCCAGCCGCTCGATGGAGAGCTCCCCGGCAGGCCGTTTGATGACCGGGTGCGGCCAGCGGAAGTACATGTTCTCGTAGGCCTGGATGAAGGAGTCGCCGGCGGTCTCCAGCGCCTTCTCCGTGGTGCCGGCGACGAAGACGTAACGGAACGCCGCGATGGTGCCCGCCTCCTTGCCCAGCTCGGCGCGCCGCTGACGGTACGCGGCCACGCACGACGACAGCTCGGACAGCGCCGCTGACGGCCCCGCCAGCCAAGCGTCGCCCAACCGCGCCGCGCGCTCGATGGCGGGAGTGGTCCAGGCGCCGAACCAGATGGGCGGTGCCGGCTGCTGCACCGGCCTCGGTCCCACCGTAGCGTCCTCCACGCGGTAATACCGCCCCTGATGCGTGACGTTGGTCTCGGTCCACAGCCGCCGGAGCAGGGCGGCCCCTTCATCCATCCGGCTGCCGCGCTGCTTGACCGACAGACCGAAGGCGGCGAACTCCTCGGGCGCGTATCCGACCCCCACACCCAGGATGAGACGGCCGCCCGAGATCATGTCCACCATGGCGCCCTCCTCGGCGACGCACATGGGATGGTATAGCGGCAGCAGCAGGACGCCGGTTCCCAGGGAGACCCGGCTGGTGCGGGCGGCGATGGCGGCCAGACCGAGGAGCGGCGCCGGATAGAGGACCGGGTTGTTGTGATGCTCGCCGAGCCAGACCGAATCGAACCCCGCCGCCTCCGCGCGCTCGCATTCGCGGATGGTCTCCTCGAAGCTGTCGGTGCCCTGCAAGGGGCTGAGTCCCAGTTTCATGTTTTCTCCCTTTTCCGTCCGCCGGCGCCGCCGAGCCGGAACGCCCGTTTCCGCGGCCTGCGGATGACGCCGTCCCACGTATCAGGCGGACCGGACTGCGAGCGCGGCAAACGCCTGTTCCGCCTCGGCCACGAAGGCCCGTACGCGGCGGGGATCCTTGCGGCCGTTGCGATCTTCCACCCCGGTATGGACGTCGACCCCCGCGGGCCTCACCGTTCCTATGGCCCGGCCGACGTTCTCCGGCGTCAGCCCTCCCGCCAGTATGACAGGACGCGGGCTGAGTTCCACCAGCCGGCGGCTGACGGCCCAGTCGTGGGTCTTGCCGGTGGCGCCGGACGCTCCGGTGACGGGGTCGAAGGTGTCCGTGATGAAGCCGTCCACGTGCGGCGCGAAGGCCGCCACTTCGGCCTCCAGCTCCGCGGGGTTGCCGTCCCGCACGATCAGGCTCTTGACCACCTGCAGGCGGGGACGCAACGCCCGGAGGCCCGCCACCCGGCCCTTGTCGACCGCGCCGTGCAGTTGCACGCCGGCGCATCCGAGCCTGTCGCACAGGGCGGCGATGGAGCGCGGATCGTCGAGGTAGGTGATCAGCCAGGCGCACGGACCCAGGCCCAGCGTCCGGATGATGGCCGCGGCTTCGTGTTCCGGGAGATCCTCGCGGTGGATCTCCAGCCCCATGGGAAAGCCCAGCCGCTGAACGCCGCTGTCCGCCAGCACCTGCGCTTCCGCACGGTCAAGGATGCCGGCTATCTGGATGATGGGACGCGACACTAGCCCACGGTCGTGTCCACGTAGCGCCGCAGCACGTAGAGGCTGTCCGGGGTGAAGGGTTCCGTGGCCGCGGCCCGGAACACCGCGTCCACCTCCATGAAGGCGCCGCTCTCCACTTCCTCTTCCTGCAGCGTCACCTCGCCGTCGTAGACACACCGGAAGGCCGCGCCCCACACCCGGCTGTTGTCATCCGCGTGGTAGAACTCGAACAGGCTCTCGAGCGGAACGTCGCGGATGCCCATCTCTTCCTCAAGCTCCCGCCGGGCGCCTTCGAGGTAGCTCTCGCCGGCCAGCACCACCCCGCCGGCCGCGGGATCGTAGTACCCCGGGAACACGTCCTTGGTGCGGGTGCGCTTCTGTATGTAGACTTCGTTCCGGGAGTTGAACACCAGGATGTAGGTGCTACGGTGCGGCAGCCGTCGCGCCCGCATTTCCCGCCGCGGCGCGGAACCCACGACATTGTTGTCCTCGTCCACGACGGCCACGATCTCGTCGCCCGGGTCCATGAGATATGCGGGTTAGCGACCCTCCCCTGCCTTGTCAACCGGGCCTTGGAGAGCCGGCGGCGACCGGCCTCAAAAGGCCGTCAGCACCACGCCCCCGGCGCAGATCAAGAGCGCGCCCAGGACCGCCTTCGACGTGACCCGCTCCTGGTCCTTCAGCAAGAGGTGGGTGAAGGTTACCGAGAAAAGCGGCGTGGTGCCGATCAGCGGATCCACCAGCACCACGTCACCCATGCTGAGCGACAGCATATACGAGGTGATGCCGCAGCTCGTGACCACCCCCGAGAGGCCGAACCACAAGAGCGTGCCCCGGTTGACCATCACGTCGCGGTAACCCCGCCACGCCACCAGGTAGAGGAGCAGGCCGCTGACACTGCCGATCAGGGTCAGGCAGATGGCCAGCGGAACGGAGGTCACCATCCCGTAGCCGTACTTGCGGATGGGGCTGGCGACGCCTCCCAGGATCGAGGCGCCGAGGGGGAACAGCAGGTCGCGTTTGCGGAAATTCGTCAGGGCCCGCTCGTCCCGCATTCCCAGGACCGTGGCCCCCAGGATGATCATGAGGGTGCCGCTCACGAGCGCCGGGGTCCACTGCTCCCCCAGCCATGCCACCGCCAGCAGGCCGGCGAACAAGGGCGAGGTATTCCGCAGGGGCGAGGCCCGCGCCACGCCGACGCGTGAGATCGCGGCATAGAACAGGAACTGGGTGGCCAGCGGCGCCACCGCTCCGGCCAGAATGAACCACCCCGCAGCGGCCGGCGACAACTGCGCCCAGTCCGCCCATGGCCCCATGACCGACAACAGCACCGCGCCCATGGTGAGGAGGTTGAAGGTGATGGCGGTGGCCGGTCCGCCGGTGCGAAGGCCCCAGCGCACCAGGATGTGGGCCGACCCGAAGAAGAACGCGGCGCCCAAGGCGAAGAGTATTGCCATGTGCCAGGAGACCGGAGGATCGCGAAGCTCTTCCGAGAGACGGCACACTATACAATACCGGGGTGAGATAGGCTAACCTGACCCTGTACCGAGAGGGATACCGGGGAGGAACCAACAACATGACCTACGACGACCGCAGTGTGAAGCCCATGAGCTCAAGTCTCTTGCGGGCCCAGATCGGTACCAAGCTCCTGGCGGGGCTCTACGACACGGTTCCGACCATGATGACCAGCGCCATCCGGTTGTTCGTGGACCTGCCCGGCGCCGGCGCCTCCGCCGGCCCTCCCTTCGCCTTCAACATCGCCATCAGTCCAGCCTGGTGCAGCGGCATCCAGGGCGCCCGCCTGGTGGGCCGGAAAAGATCGACATCGCCTGGCTCAACCCCTCGTGCATCGCCTCCATGGCGTATCACGGGCGCGGCGCGTTCCGGAAAGCGCTGCCGTTGCGGGCGCTGGCGGTGTTTCCCTCCAACGACCGGATGGTGGTGGCGGTAGCGAAGAAGCACGGCATCCGCTCCATGGACGAGCTCAAGCGCCGGAAGCCCGCCCTCACGGTCTCGGTGGCCACCAACGACTGCGTCAACTTCGCCATCAACGCGGCGCTGCGCGCCCACGGCATGAGCCTGAAGACCTTCGAGGAATGGGGCGGTGTGGTGGAGCCGGTGGTGCGGCCGAGCAATCCGCGGCGCCTGGAGGGCATCAAGACCGGCGACGTCGATGCGGTCATCGACGAGGGACTGCCGTCCTGGGCGGGAGCGGCGGTGGAGCAGGAGATGGCCTTCCTGCACTTCTCGCCCAAGGCCATGGCGTCCCTCGATAGGTACGGATTCAGCCGCGCGCCGCTGGACGGTCCGCTGTTCGACGGAAAGCTGCCCGAGCCGGTCACCGCCGTGGACTTCAGCGGCTGGCCGATCGTCACCCACGCCGATCTACCGGACGAACTGGCCTACCAGGTGGTCGGCGTCATCGAGCAGATGCGTGAGAACATCGAATACGACACCCCGGGAATCCCGCCCATGACGCAGTTCTGCACGGATACACCGGACGGCCCGCTGGACCTGCCGCTGCACCCGGGAGCCGAGCGTTACTACCGGGAGAAGGGTTACCTCTGAAACCGGGACAACCCCTCTCCCTCTGGGAGAGGGTGGCCGAAGGCCGGGTGAGGGCTCCCCGGTACCCACTGCTTGAGCCGGAGACCCTCACCCCAACCCTCTCCCAGAGGGAGAGGGAGCCAGAGGGGGCTACGCCGAACCCAGGGGGAGAGGGGGTGGAGAGAGGCTACGCCGTGCAGATCACGTTGACCACCGCCTGCCGCTGCTCCACCTCCACCGCCTTGAGGCCGCGTTCCAGCGCGGGCATGAGGTCGGCGGGGTCCTCCACGCGCTGGCCGTAGCCGTCGGCCACCTCCACCGCCTTCTCGTACTTGTCGATGCTGTCGAGCATGGTGATGGGCTGGTGGCTGCTCTGAGCGGCGTAGCCCTCGGGGTTGAGCCCCACGGTGGCCCGGCGCACGGCCTGCCAGCGCTGGTTGTTGAAGATGACGGTGAGGATCGGGAGCTTCTGCTCCGCCCCCACGTAGTGGCTGGCGATGGGATTGCCGAACATGTAGGAGCCGTCGCCGTGGGTGCCGATGACCAGCTTGTCCCGGGCCGCCAGCTTGGCGCCCAGGGCCACGCCGAGCCCGTGCCCCAGGCCCGACGCGGCCCCGGCGTTGAGCAGCGTGCCGGGCTGGGTGATGTCGATGTGCGACGATGCGAGCGCCGATTCCTTCACCACGATGGTGTCGTCGCCCTTGAGCTGGTTGATGCAGTGAGTGATCCACACCGGGTGCAGCGGCTTGTTGTCCTTCACCTCGTCGAGCCGTTTGGCCCACCCGTCGCGCTGCTTGCGCCACATCTCCGCCAGCGCCTTCCGGCGCTTGTCGATGTTGGCCTTGACCCGGCTTTCGTGGGCGGACAGGGCGTCGTTCAGCACGGCGAGGCCGACGTCGGTGCCGCAGGCCAGGGCGATGTCGCAGGGGTGGCCGCGCAGCGGCACGTAGCTGTGCAGCGGGTCCGCGCCCATGTGGATGACCTTGGCGTCCTCGCGCACCTTGTCCGTGGCGGGGAGCCACGGCACCGCCACGTCGATGGCCAGGATTACGTCCGCCTGACCGAGCAAGGGATTGAGGTCGTAGCCCAGGTTCATGGGGTGGTCGGTGGGCAGCGACATGTAACGGTTCCGGTACTGCACCACCGGGATCGCGTAGCGCTCCGCCAGTTCGCCCAGCGGCCCCCATACCCGTGGATTCCTTCCGGCCCAGTTGGTGATGATCAGCGGGTTCTCGGCGCCGGCCAGCAGCGCGGCCGCCTCGTCCGTGGCCGCCGCGTTGGGATAGGGCGGCGCCGGCGCGTGCTGGCGTCCGGGGGACTCGTAGGTGAACTCGTCCATCTGCTCGGCCAGCACCTCCCGTGGGAGGCTCAGGTAAACCGGGCCGGTGGGCTCGCTCTTGGCCACCGACAGGGCGCGGTCGACGATGGTCTCGGTCTGCTTGCCGTTGCGTAGCTCGTAGTCCCACTTGGCCGCCTCCCGCACCATGGAGGCCTGGTCGAACATCTCCTGGGTCCAGTGGATGTCCAGGCTCCGGTGTCCGGCGAGGCCTTCCTCGTTGGTGGGGGTGCGGCCGGCGGTGAACAGCACCGGGATGTTGCCGCGGGCGGCGTTCAGGAACCCGTTCATGCCGTTGGCCGTGCCCACGTTGACATGCACCATCACCGCCTGGGGCTTGCCCGTGACCAGGTAGTAGCCGATGGCCATGTGCATGGCGGTGTTCTCGTGCGGGCAGGTCACCGGCTCGGGAATCCGGGTTTCGAGGCTTTGCGCCTTGGCCATGGCCTCCACGATGGGCGCGAAGTCCGTGCCGGCGTTGGCGAAGAAGTAATCCACGCCCCGGTCCGCCAGCAGCGCCAGGTACGCATCCGCCACGGTCACGTTCAACAGGGTTGTCTTGGCCATCTCGTCCCTTTCTCCTTCCAGGAAGCGCCTCTCCGGTATGGCGACGCCGGTTCGAGGCTATTCGTATATGATTGCCGGCGCACCGGCAAGGCAACGGATGGACCGGTATGGTATACACGACCCAAGGTTGAAGGCTGTCGCGAGACCGGAGAGAACGGTGGCAAAGGCATCGAAACGAGTGCTTCCCAAGGTGTTCGTGGACAAGTCCGCGATTCACGGCGACGGGCTCTTCGCCGGCGAAAGGATCCGGCGAGGCCGGCGCATCATCGAGTACAAGGGCGAGAAGGTTCCCTCCGGAGAGGGCGCTACCCGGTCCAGGGACGACGAGGAGCTGACCTACATCTTTACCCTCAACGACAAGTACGACGTCGACGGCTCCGTGAACGGCAACGAGGCGCGGTTCGCCAACCACTCCTGCGACGGCAATGCCTGGGCGGATATCATCCGCAACCGCATCTGGTTCATCGCCGAGCGCAGCATCGCCGAAGGCGAGGAGATCACCTTCGACTACCGGCTCCAGGCCGACGAGTTGTACGAGTGCGTGTGCGCCTCCGAGAACTGCCGCGGCTACATGAACGACGCTGACGACGAGCTGGTGAAGAAGGCCACGCGCAGGCAGCGCCGGGCGTGATCGCCGTCGTTCCCTCAGGCAGCGGCCGTCCGCATCGCTCGACAATGCCTGTTCCCCAACCATTCACCGAGCAGGATATCAAGCAGCTCCGGGGCCACGGCATCTCGCCGGAGCAGGCCGCGGCGCACCTCGCGACCATCGCGGAGGGTGTGCCCTACACGGCCCTGGAGCGGCCCTGCACCCCGGGCGACGGCATCACGGTCCTGGACCAGGCCGAGCTGGAACGGCTGTGCTGGCGGGGCGAGGAGGCCGCCGTTGCCGGGCGGTGTGTGAAGTTCGTGCCCGCGTCGGGAGCGGCGAGCCGGATGTTCCAGGCGCTGCTGGAGGCCCGGAGCCGGGCCGGAGACGCGGCGGCGACCGTGGACGACCTTCGGGACCTGCCGGAATACCCGTCGTTGCGGGAGTTCATGGCGCGCACCGAGCGCTTCGCGTTCTACCCCGAGTTGAAAGCCGCCCTGGAACGGCGGGGCAAAGCACTTGAGCCGCTGCGCGAAGCCGGACGCTTCCGCGAGGTCCTGGACTGCCTCCTCGATCCCGACGGACTGGGCTACGCCATGCGGCCCAAGGGCCTCGTCCCGTTCCATCGCTACGCGGACGGCTGCCGCACGCCCGTGGCCGAGCACCTGCTGGAGGCGCGCAGGTACGTCCGGGATCGGACCGGGATGGTGCGCGTTCACTTCACGGTTTCTTCCGAGCACTGGGGCGAGGTCGAGGAGCATGTCGCGGCCCTGTGCCGCCGCTACCAGGACCGCGACACCTCCTTCGACGTGACCTTGTCGGCCCAGGGGCCCGAGACCGACACGCTGGCGGCGACGCTCGACGGCCAGCCTTTGCGCGAACCGGACGGAAGCCTGTCCCTTCGGCCGGGCGGCCACGGCGCCCTCCTGGCGAACCTCAACGACCTCGCTGCGGACCTCGTGTTCATTCAGAACGTCGACAACGTCGCCGTCTATGCCGGCACCGCGGTGCGCTACCGGAAGGCGCTGGCGGGCTTGCTGGTAGAGTTGCAGGCACGGGTGTTCCACTACCTCGATGCGCTCCACGCCGACCCGGCGACGGTCGTGGTGGAAGAGGCGGCGCGATTCGTCCGCGACGCGCTGTCCGTGGCACTCCCGGACCGCCTCGCGGGCGCGTCCGCGGACGAGCGCGGACGCTTCCTCCGCGAGACCCTCGACCGTCCGCTCCGCGTGTGCGGCATGGTGCGGTCCGCCGGCGAGCCGGGCGGCGGGCCGTTCTGGGTCCGGAGCGCCGATGGCGCTTGCTCGCTCCAAATCGTCGAGTCATCACAGGTGGACATGGAGGAGCCGCGCCAGAGGGAGGCTCTCGCAGCGTCGACCCATTTCAATCCGGTGGACCTGGTGTGCGGCGTGCGCCGGCCTTCGGGAGCGAGCTTCGACCTGATGCGCTTCAGCGACCCGCGGAGCGCATTCGTTTCCGTCAAGTCCCGCGGCGGACGCCCGCTCAAGGCCCTGGAGCACCCCGGCCTCTGGAACGGCGCCATGGCGCGCTGGAACACGGTATTCGTCGAGATTCCCGCCGCGACCTTCGCGCCGGTGAAGACCGTGCTCGACCTGTTGCGGCCGGAGCATCAACCGCGGCGAGACGGCCCTCACGCGCATTGAAATAGGCGCTTGGCACGTCTATATTTCGTATGTTTCGGGAACGTGGGCTTTGGCCCATGCTTGGTGTACCCGAACCCCTGGAGCCACCGGATCGGCGCGGGACGGCACCGCAAGGAGAAGTCTCAATGGCACTGTTCGGCACGCGGTTCTGGCGGCGCAACGCCGACGGGGAAAAGAGGAGCGACATGTCCAGCACCACACAGGAATCCGTTCTCGCGGCCTTGAGGACGGTGCAGGACCCCGAGCTGCACAAGGACATCGTCACCCTCGGCATGGTGAAGGATCTGGCGGTGACGGACGCCAGGGTTTCGCTGACGGTGGAGCTGACCACGCCGGCGTGTCCTCTCAAGGATCAGATCAAGGGAGACGTGGAGCAGGCGCTGGCGCCCCTGGGGGTGACGGAGGTGGCCATCGAGTTCGGCGCCCAGGTGCGCGGCAGCAAGGCCGGCGCCGGGACCACGGACCTCCTGCCCAGCGTCAAGAACATCGTGCTGGTGGCGTCCGGCAAGGGCGGCGTGGGGAAATCCACGGTGGCGGCCAACCTCGCGGTGGCGCTCAGGATGCACGGCGCCTCGGTGGGGCTTCTGGACGCGGACATCTACGGGCCGTCGGTGCCGATCCTCATGGGGGTCACCGAGGAGCCCGGCAAGGTACCCGTGGACGACGGCTACAAGCTGGCGCCGCCGGTGGCCCACGGCGTTCCGGTGATGTCCATCGGGTTTTTCCTGGAACGTGACCAGGCGGTGATCTGGCGCGGCCCCATGCTCGGCAAGGCCCTTCAGCAGCTCATGTCCGACGTGCATTGGGGCGAGCTCGACTACCTGGTGGTGGACATGCCGCCGGGAACCGGCGACGTGCAGATCACCTTCTCCCAGCAGCTCAAGTGCAGCGGCGCGGTGCTGGTGGCGACGCCCCAGGACGTGGCGCTGGCGGACGTGGTGCGGGCCAAGTCCATGTTCGACAAGGTCAACATCCCCATCGTCGGGATGGTGGAGAACATGAGCTACTTCGTGTGCGACGGCTGCGGCAAGCAGCACGAAATCTTCTCCCGAGGCGGCGCCCAGCGGGCCGCGGACAGCTTCGGAGTGCCGTTTCTCGGCGAGATCCCCGTGGTGTCGGCGATCCGCGAGGGGGGCGACAAGGGCGTGCCGATCCTGGCGCAGGAACCCGATTCGCCGACGGGCAAGGCATTCCTGGCGGCGGCCGCGCGGCTGGCCGGCCAGCTCTCCATCGCCTCGGAGGCGGCGGAGGGAGCGCCCGGCCTGAAGATCGTGACGACTTGAACGGACGCCCGTGGCCGTTCCCGTAGAGATCAATCACGTCAAGGCCCAGGGCATCGTGTGCATCACCTGGGACGACGGGCATTCGAGCGAGTACACCAAGGAGTACCTCAGGGGCTACTGCCCCTGCGCCCTCTGCCAAGGACACGGCGCCGCCGCCGAGAAGCGCTTCGTGGAGGTGCCGAACGTGGAGCTGGACGTTATCGAGCCGGTGGGAAACTACGCCATCGGGTTTCGCTGGAGCGACGGGCACGTGACCGGGATCTATACCTTCGACTACCTGCGTTCGCTGTGTCCGGGCGACGAGAAGAGTCAGGATCGCTGACCAGGAGGAGCCATGGTTACCAAGGAACAGGTCTATGAGGCCCTGCAGGACTGCTACGACCCCGAGATCCCCGTCAACATCGTGGACCTCGGCCTCGTGTACGACGTCGAGGTCGAGGAGGACACGGTGGCGGTGAAGATGACCCTGACCACGCCGGGATGCGGCATGGGTGGCATGATCGCCTCCAACGCCCAGTCCCTGATCATGGAGATCCCCGGCGTCAAGGACGCCAACGTGGACCTGGTGTGGGATCCGCCCTGGGACCCCAGCCGGATCAGCGAGGAAGCGCGACAGAAGCTCGGCATCGGATAGCAGCCCTGATTTTATGGATCAGGGCTGGATACACGTCCGCGGCGCCAAGCAGAACAATCTCAAGGACCTCGATCTCCAGATCCCCCTCAACGCCTTGACGGTGGTGACCGGCGTCAGCGGCTCGGGCAAGTCCACCGTCGCCTTCGACATCCTGTACGCGGAGGGCCAGCGCCGCTACGTGGAGAGCTTCTCGGCCTACGCCCGGCAGTTCCTCGACCGCATGGAAAAGCCGGACGTCGAAGCCATCGAGAACATCCCCCCCACCATCGCCATCGACCAGACCCGCCCGGTGAAGACCTCGCGCTCGACGGTCGGCACCATGACCGAGCTGTACGACCATCTGAAGCTCCTGTTCGCCAAGGTCGGCGTCCTCCACTGCTCGGGCTGCGGCAAGGTCATCGTCAAGGACAGCGCACCCTCCATCGTGAGACAGCTTCAGGAGCGCGGCGAGGGGAGGCGCTGGGTGCTGACGTTTCCGGTATCCGTGCCGCCATCCCTGCCCTGGGAAGAGGTGAAGGGGGGATTGCAGCAGGCGGGGTTCCACCGGCTGCTGCTGGACCGCGAGTTGCTGGACCTGGATTCGATGGACGCGCCGCCCGGAGAAGTCGTCGACATCGTCGCCGACCGTTTCGTGTTCCGCAAGTCCACGCGGAAACGAGTGACGGACTCGCTGGAGCAGGCCTTTCAGTTCGGCAAGGGGAAACTGGACCTGCACGACATGGACGGCGGCTGGCGCCGCGAAGGCTTCAGCAACCGCCTGCACTGTTCCGCCTGCGACCTCTCCTATGCCGAGCCGCAGCCCAACCTCTTCTCGTTCAACAGCCCGCTGGGAGCCTGCGAGACCTGCCACGGTTTCGGCCGCACCATCGACATCGACCTCGACCTGGTGATCCCGGACCCTTCCAAGTCCATCGCCGAGGGCGCCATCAAGCCCTGGACCACCCGGGCCGCGCGCTGGGAGCTGCGGGAGCTCAAGAAGTTCTGCGAGCGCCGGGGCATCTCGCTGGAACGCCCCTTCGCCGAGCTGGACGAAGAGCACAAGCGGCTGATCATCGACGGCGAAGGGAGTTGGCACGACGGCAAATATTACGGCATCCGCGGCTGGTTCGAGTGGCTGGAGCGGAAGAGCTACAAGATGCACGTGCGCGTGTTCCTGGCGCGCTACCGGCGCTACGTCACCTGCACCGCTTGCGGGGGGACCCGCCTCAAGCCCGAGGGTCTGAACCACCGGATCGCCGGGCGCACCATCGCGGACATCAGCCGCATGAGCGTGTCCGACGCCCACGCGTACTTTCGATCCCTGGACCTCGACTCCGGCCGCGACCAGGTGGCCGAGCTGGTGCTCCACGAGATCCGCCGCCGGCTGGACTACCTCATGGGCGTGGGCCTCGATTACCTGACCCTCGACCGCCAGTCCCGCACCCTCTCCGGCGGCGAGTTGGAGCGGGTGGACCTGACCACCGCCATCGGCTCGTCACTGGTCAACACGCTCTACGTGCTGGACGAGCCCTCCATCGGCTTGCACCCGCGCGACAGCCACCGCCTGGTGGAGATCCTCCACCGCCTCCGCTCCAACAACAACACCGTGGTGGTGGTGGAGCACGACCCGGAGATCATCAAGGAGAGCGACTACGTCATCGACCTGGGCCCGCGGGCCGGCGAGCACGGCGGCGAGGTGGTGTTCGCCGGTGCGTATGACGAGCTGCTGGCAAGCGAGACCTCCCTCACCGCCCACTACCTGACCCAGCGCAAGGTCATCCCGCTGCCGGGCCGTTACCGCCCGCGGATCCGGGGGCGGACCCTGGACATACGCGGCGCCCGCGCCAACAACCTCAAGCACATCGACGTGAGCATCCCGCTGGGCCGGCTGGTGTGCGTCACCGGCGTGTCCGGATCGGGCAAGTCGAGCCTGGTGGACGAGGTCATCGCCCGGAACATCCGGCGCCTCAAGGCCTCGCCGCTGGCGACCCTGACGGACTGCGACGAGATCCGCGGCGTCGACCGGGTCCCCGAGGTGATCCTGGTGGACCAGTCGCCACTGGGCACCACGCCGCGCTCCAACCCCGTGACCTACATGAAGGCGTTCGACCCCATCCGGCGCCTGTTCGCCGGCGTGGACCTCTCGCGGTTCCGGGGCTACACCGCCTCCACCTTCTCCTTTAACGTGGAAGGCGGACGCTGCGAGTCCTGCCGCGGCGAAGGCTTCGAGAAGATCGAGATGCAGTTCCTCTCGGACGTCTACGCCACCTGCTCGGAGTGCGGCGGCGCGCGCTACCGCCAGGAGGTGCTGGAGGTCACCTACCGCCACAAGAGCATTCACGACGTCCTGGGCCTCACCATCGCCGAGGCCATGAAGTTCTTCGGAGACCAGCCGGAGATCGTCCGCGGGCTGCGCCCGCTGGTCCGGGTGGGACTCGACTACCTCCGTCTGGGCCAGCCCGTCACCACCCTTTCCGGGGGCGAGTCCCAGCGCCTCAAGCTGGCCTCCCACATCGTCCGCGCGACCAGGACCGGGACGCTGTTCATCTTCGACGAGCCCACCACCGGCCTGCACTTCCACGACATCCGCCGGCTGCTCTCCGCCCTGCAGGAGCTCATCGACCAGGGCCACTCGGTGATGGTCATCGAGCACAACCCCGAGGTCATCAAGTGCGCCGACCACATCATCGACCTGGGACCGGAGGGCGGCGAAGGCGGCGGCGAGGTGGTGGCCACGGGCACGCCCGCGGAAGTGGCGGCGGTGGAGCGTTCCCACACCGGACGCTACCTCAATGACCACCTGCGCCCTTCGGCGTCCCGGTTCACACCGGCCCTCACCAAGGCCCGTCCGGCGGCGCGATCCAACGGACCGGGTTCGAACGGGACGCGCTCCAACGGAAAGGCGGGCAACGGAGCCGGCGCCATCCAGGTCGTCGGCGCCAAGGAGCACAATCTCAAGGACATCGACATCGACATCCCGCGGGACCGGCTGGTGGTGGTGACCGGCCTCAGCGGCTCCGGGAAGTCCTCCCTGGCCTTCGACATCATCTACGCCGACGGCCAGCGGCGCTACATCGACAGCCTCTCCGCCTACGCGCGCCAGTTCATGAAGATCATGGCGCGGCCCAACGTGGACGTGCTGGCGGGCATCCCGCCCACCGTGGCCATCGAGCAGCGCCTGAGCCAGGGGGGCCGGAACTCCACCGTGGCTACCGTGACCGAGCTCTACCATTACCTGCGCCTGCTCTATTCCAAGGTGGGCAAGCAGCACTGCATCCAGTGCGGCGGCGCCATCACCGCTCTCACCCGCAGCCGTATCCTCGACCGGGTGGGGCGCAAGTACCGCGGCAAGGACATCACCGTGCTGAGCCCAGTGGTGCGCGGGCGCAAGGGCTACCACAAGGACGTCATGATGGCGGCCCGCAGGCTCGGCTACGGCCGCGCCCGCATCGACGGCGCCATGACGGCCCTGAGCGCGTCGCTGCTCCAGAAAGGACTCGGGCGTTTCCACGAGCACGACATCGACATCGTGGTGGGCACCGCCAAGGCCGGACGGCTGAGCATGGAGACGGTGCTGGGCCAGGGACTGCGCCTCGGCAACGGCGTCATCCACGTGCTCTCCGAAGGCGCCGAGGACGTCTACAACGAGCGTCTCTTCTGCCGCGCCTGCGGCGTGGGCTACGAGCCCCTGGACCCCCGGCTGTTCTCCTTCAACAGCCGCCAGGGCGCCTGCCCCGAGTGCCACGGCGTGGGCTATTCGGTAGAGTTCGACCCCGCCCTGGTGATTCCCGACCCCGGGCTGAGCCTCACGGAGGTGGTGAACCGGCTGTGCGCGGAGGCGCCCGAAGGGCGCGCCGCCCTCAAGCGGCGGCTGAACCAGTGCCAGGGGGAGCTCGAGCAGAAGCTCGGCGTTCCCGGCAACGCCCCCATCGGCTCCCTGTCGCCGAAGCAGCGGGAGGCGGTCCTCAACGGGCGCGCCCGGCCGTCGGTGGCCGGCCTCCTCAAGACCCTCGCCAGCCTCCAGGTCAAGAGCGACGGCGCGCTGGCGGGCTATCTGGCCTCGTTCATGAGCGAGCGGACCTGCACGGCCTGCGGGGGCGCCCGGCTCAACGCGCGGGCGCGCAACGTCCGCGTCGGGGGAAAGGCCATCTGGCAGATCACGGCGCTGTCGGTGAAGGAAGCGCTGGGCCGCTTCGCCTCGCTGGAGGAGCGGCTGGTGAAGGACAGCGCGGACAAGGAGCGGCTGGTCCTGGAGAAGACCCAGAAGGAGATCCACCACAAGCTGCGGTTCCTGGACGAGGTGGGCCTGGGCTACCTGACGCTGGACCGGCGCGCCAACTCCCTGTCCGGGGGCGAGGCCCAGCGGGTGCGGCTGGCGGCGCAACTGGGCTCCAACCTGCGCGGCGTCTGCTACATCCTGGACGAGCCCACCATCGGCCTCCACACCCGCGACAACCGCCGTTTGCTCGCCACCCTGAGGCGGCTGGTGGAGGCGGGCAACACGGTGCTGGTGGTGGAGCACGACGAGGCCACGATCCGGGCGGCGGACGTGCTGGTGGACTTGGGGCCGGGGGCCGGCGTGCGCGGCGGCCGGGTGGTGGCCATGGGAACGCCGGACGAGGTGTGCGCCGATCCGGCCTCGGTCACCGGGGCGTTCCTGGGCACCTCGCGGCGGCGGCTGTGGCCGGAACGGCCGCTCAGGGGCAACGGGTGGCTGACGGTGAGCGGCGCCAGGGAGAACAACCTCAAGAACCTGAAGGTGCGGCTGCCGATCGGCCAGTGGACGTGCGTCACCGGGGTATCCGGCTCAGGCAAGAGCACGCTGGTGAAGGAGGTGCTGTTCAAGGGGCTCAAGGCGCGGCTGGGACAGAACGCGGGGCGCCCGGGGCAACACGAGGGCCTCGCCGGCTGGGAGCCCATCGAGCGGGCCGTCGAGGTGGACCAGACCCCCATCGGCAAGACGCCGCGTTCGGTGCCGGCCTCCTACGTCGGTTTCCTGGACGAGATCCGCCGCATCTACGCGCTGCATCCCGAGGCGCGCATGCGCGGCTACACCCCGAGCCGGTTCTCGTTCAACGTGAGCGGCGGGCGCTGCGACGAGTGCGCCGGCCAGGGCCGGATCCGCAAGGAGATGAGCTTCCTCCCGGACGTGTTCGTGGACTGCGACGTCTGCGGCGGCCAGCGCTTCAACGAGGAGACCCTGTCGGTCCGGTTCAACGGCAAGAACATCTCCGAGGTGCTCAACATGACGGTGGAGGAGGCGGTGGAGTTCTTCGGCGCCTTCCCCAAGGCCTACCGCCCGCTCAAGCTCCTGGACGACATCGGCATGGGCTACATCACCCTGGGACAGGCCAGCAACACCCTGTCCGGCGGCGAGGCCCAGCGCATCAAGCTCGCCTACGAGCTCGGCAAGGAATCCCGCGGCAGGACCCTCTACATCCTCGACGAGCCCACTACCGGCCTCCACTTCGCCGACGTCGAGAAGCTCATCGACATCCTCCACCGGCTGGTGGACGCCGGCAACACCGTCATCACCATCGAGCACAACCTGGAGATCATCAAGGACGCCGACTACCTCGTCGACCTCGGCCCCGAGGGCGGCGACAAGGGCGGCCGCGTGGTCGCCTCCGGCCCGCCCTCGAAGGTAGCCCGGGACGGGAAGCGGTCCCACACGGCCAGGGCGTTGCAGGAGTATCTCGAAGCCAACGGGAACGGCGTAGGTCGGGTTAGCGAAGCGTACTCCGACACGCTGACTAAACCGAAGTTCCAGCCGGAGGGCGAGCCAAGGCATTGATATTAGGGCTAAAGCGAAGCGATCAAGGTGCTGTTACTGGGAACGTTGGAGTTGTACGTCGAGGAGTTTGAAGGCTTGACGTTGCAGAGGAGTGGGGCGGGTGAGCAGGTCGAAGGGCTGGGCGCCGGGGAGCCTTGGGACGACACGGTTTTGGACGATGGTGGCAAGATCGTCGAGCAAGGAGCGGAAGCTGTGGACGGGCAAGCCGTCTTCGGTGCGTTTGCTGCGAGCCTTGTTCTGAGCTGAGGGGGATGTTTTGGCTGGCGCCACGATGGAGGATCGTTGGGCGCCGGCGGGGTCATGGTCGTCGAACAGCAGGGGAGCGAGGCGCTGACGCATGTGCCATTCGACGTAGTAGGCGAGCATGCACAACAGGACATGGACGCGCACCCGGTCCGGGGCGCGGTGATGAACCGGCCGGACCTTGAGGTCCACGGTCTTGAAGCTTCGGAAGGCGCGCTCCACCCGGCTCAGGCTCTTGTAGGCATGCACTGTCCTTTGGGCATCCAGTTGGTTTTCATGCAGGCTGGTGCGCACGACGTAGAGGCCGTCGAGGGCGGCCTCTCGGGCGATGGATTCGGGGGTTCGGGTGTAGCGGAAGGAGTGGTCGGTGATGTCGAGGTGGAAGTGCTTGGCCATCTTGTACCTGTCGATCACCCGGCCCACCCGAAGCGCGATGCGCTCCCGGCCCGTGAGCCGCCGCTTCTCCCGCCCGGTGGCAGCCACGATGGGCTCCAGCAGGCGTTCGGTGGCCTGGAGCAACTCCGTGCGCTTGCGCCCCCGCTCGGCCTGAAGCAACGGATTGCGGCACACCATCAGACGCTCACCGGGATAGTCCTCGGAGCGGACCTCCAAAAGACCGCTCTGGTCGAACAACGACATCTGCACCGCCCCGGATTCCACCAGCCGGCGAATGGCCGAGGAGCGCAGGGCGCTGATCCAGTCCAGCCCCGCAGGCGCCACTTCCTCACGGATGCGCGCTTCGGTGAGCATGCCCCGGTCGCCCACCAGCACCACCTTCGAGAGCCCGAACCGCCGGCGCAGCTTGTCCACCTGCGCGCCCAAGGTCATGGGATCGGCGCTGTCGCCCTTGAACACCTCCACCGCCACCGGACGGCCGTCGCGGTCGCACAACAGGCCGAACTCGATCTGAAGCTTGCCGCGCTTGCCGTCGCGGGAATGGCCGTGCCGCGCCAGAGGGCAGCAGCGGCCCTCCAGATAGACCGAGGTGAGGTCGTAGAGCACCAGGGCGCCGTCCCCAAGATGCCTCTTGGCCAGGCGCTTCTCGATGGCCTCCTGCCGCTCCAACAGCCAGTCCATGGCCGCGTACAGATCGTCCTCATTGACCTCCCCCAACTCCAGGGTCTGCGCCAGCGAATCCCTGGCCGTGGCCTCGGCAAGTCCTCGGGCGGTGGCCAACTTCGAAACCGGGGCAAGGACACGGGCACAGATCAGCGCCAGCACCCTCTCGCGCTCCGCGCACGGAGCGGTGGAAAGCAGACGGTCCAGGCCCAGCTTGCGCACCGAACCGAGCACCGCGGCGACATGACCGTGGGGCTTGGAGCGGACGATGTCGAAGGCCTCCTCGGGGCTGACCAGGGGTTGGTTCTTGAGCAGCCGGCGCAGGGTTTCTATCTTGGCCGGGGGCCAGTCGGAGAGGTTGGCCAGGGTGCGTTTGCGCACGCGCTTGCCTTCGCGCCAGCCTTCGCGGAGGAGGATGGCGGGCGGGGAGTTGCGGTTGGGGACGGTCTCCACGTACATGGCAACGACGATAGCACACAAGCCCACCAAAGGCAAGGACTATCATCCCATATACATGGGAACATACGAGGGCGCCCAAAAAGGCATTTCCTCTTGGATATCAATCGCTTAACTCGTTTCTGAAGGCTGTTTTTCCAGGAACTTCGGACTAAAGTTCTTCCGCCGACATCCGATTAGTCTCTATGGGAGACAGAAAATTGGTTGAGTGTTCAAGAATGTTGATGGCCGTTGCGCGTTGGGGTAGACTTGGCGTTGCGAAAGGGATGGAACCATGAGCAACGAGATAATCGCAATCCTGGGCGTAGGGGTGGCGCTCGGATTGTTCAACTGGCGGGTAAGCCGGTCGGACAAGGCCGATGTCCAGAAACACTTCGCGCGTGTTGACAAGGATCTCGACGAAGTCAAGAGTCGTTTGAACTGGCTGGTGGACCGTGTGACCGACCTTACCGGCCGCGTGGGGCGGATAGAGGGCATTCTCACGCGTCACGGAGAGCCTGCCCGCCGCACCGAACCCGGAGAATCGCGCACTTAGCGCATACAATTTCTTCCTGTGCCCAGCGGAGCGTCCTCCGCTACACCGTCCCGCGCGCGGCCATCTCCTTAACAGCGTTGGCGATGTTGGGCGTCTGTTCGGCCATGAATTGGCCAATTTGCGCAACGCTTACGTTTTTCGTTGCCATATTGGCAAGAACCCCAGCAGCGACACCCGCCAACAAAGCCGCACCCGCCGACTGACCAACTCACCCTTGCTCAACGCCTCACACGCTGCCTGGATATTCCGCGTGTAGCGTTCAGCCTGCGCCACCTCCCAATGCGCAGATGTGTAGCCCCAGATGCTTTCGAGGTCGGTCTGGGCCGCCGGGAATGGCACATAGCCCGACATGCCATTCAAGTCGTTTTCTTGCGGGCGATGAATGCATCGAAGTCGAACGGCGTGGCGGGTCCGGATTGCTCGCCTTCCATGAGGGCTTCCCTGAGGGATTCCACCTTGACTTCGTGCTCTTCCAGCAGGCGCAGCCCGGCGCGCACCACATCGCTGGCCGAGTTGTAACGACCCGACTCGACCCGCTCGTTGATGAATCCCATGAAGTGGTCCTCGAGAAAAACTGATGTGTTGCGTGGCATGAACGCATACCTCCTTGACCACGAGGCTGTACCGCGAATTGGTAATCATTGAAACCCTTCGAGTGCTCCATCTTGCGTGGTTCTGCGAAGCGGCGCCCGTTTGTGCCGGCGCCGATCGAAGGTCCCGCCCCGCGGTTGGTTACGAGGTGTTGCATTTGCCGGCCAAAACGGAAAGAAAGGGAGCAGATTTCACCGCCAGAACTCAGGAGGAAACACATGATCATCGAGATGAGAACCTATACGCTCAAGCCCGGCAAGACGCCGGACTTCGAGAAGGCTTTCGAGGAAGGGCTGGAGCACCGCGCCAGGATTTCCCCGCTGGGAGCGTTCTTTCATTCGGAGGTGGGGCCGCTGAACCAGGTCATCCATATCTGGCCCTACGACAGCTTCGAGGAGAAGGACCGCATCGGCGCCGAGGCCCGGGCCACCGGTCACTGGCCGCCCAAGGTACGCGAGTTCATGGTGACCCAGGAGAGCAAGGTCTTCCAGGCGGCGCCCTTCTCGCCGCCGCTGGAGCCCCGCGAGTTGGGCAACATCTACGAGATTCGCACTTACACGGTCCATCCGGGTTCCATCCCGGCGCTGGTCGAGCGCTGGCAGGAGTGCATCGAGGACCGGGTCAAGATCTCCCCTCTGGCAGCCGCCTGGTACACCACCTACGGCGCCCTCAACCAGTGGGTGCACATCTGGGCGTACAAGGACATGGGCGAGCGGAGCCGGCTCCGCGCCGAGGCCATGCAGCTTTCCAACTGGCCTCCCGCCACCCGCGAGATGCTGCTTCACCAGGAGAACTCCATCGTCGTGCCGGCGTCCTTCTCGCCGTTGCACTAGCCGAAACCTGCCGCTACTCAGGCGTCCGGATCGCCTCACGTGCCGCCGGGCCGGTTGTTTGGTGCACGATCCCAAACTGCCGGCCCTGGCGGCGCGTGAGCGACGAGACCCTGCACAGAGACGTTGTTCCCACGGACAACTCCGGGCCATCCACCTGCTCGCGCACATCGAGAGCACCCGCGAGCTCACCGCCGAGCAGATCGAGCGCTACGACCGGCTTCGAGGCTACCGGCACTGAAGCTGCGCCGGGAACCGGCAACCGGGGGAGGGGTCATGGCAGAAAGCGATATCGAGATAGCACGGAAAGCGGTGCTCAAGCCGATCGCGGAGATCGGCGATCGCCTGGGGGTTCCGCGGGAGGCGCTGCTGCCCTACGGACACACCAAGGCGAAGATCGATCTCTCCTACGTCGGTTCCCTCTCCGACCGCGAGAACGGCAAACTCGTGCTCGTCACCGCGGTCACGCCGACGCCTGCCGGCGAGGGCAAGACCACCACGTCGGTGGGTCTGGCCGATGGGCTGAACCGCATCGGCAAGGAGACGGTGGTCTGTCTCCGTGAGCCGAGCCTCGGGCCGTGTTTCGGGATGAAGGGCGGGGCCGCGGGCGGAGGGTACGCGCAGGTGGTGCCTATGGAGGACATCAACCTGCACTTCACCGGCGACTTTCACGCCATCAGCGCCGCCAACAACCTGCTGGCCGCGCTCATCGACAACCACATCCACCAGGGCAACGCGCTGGGGCTGGACGCCCGCCGCATCTCCTGGCGGCGCGTGGTGGACATGAACGACCGCGCGCTGCGCGAGATCGTCTGTTCCCTCGGCGGGCTCGGCAACGGGTTCCCGCGCAGCGACGGCTTCGACATCACCGTCGCTTCGGAAGTGATGGCGATCTTCTGTCTGGCCGCGGACCTGGCCGACCTCCGGCGCCGCCTGGGCAACATCGTGGTGGGGCAGACCCGCGCCCGGGAGTGGGTCACGGCCCGCGACCTGAAAGCGGATGGAGCCATGACCGTCCTGCTCAAGGACGCTCTCGCCCCCAACCTGGTCCAGACCCTGGAGAACAGTCCCGCCATCATCCACGGTGGGCCGTTCGCCAACATCGCCCACGGGTGCAATTCGCTCATCGCCACCCGCACCGGCCTCAAGCTCGCCGACTACGTGGTGACCGAAGCGGGTTTCGGCGCGGACCTGGGCGCCGAGAAGTTCTTCGACATCAAGTGCCGCAAGGCCGGCCTCGCGCCCGACGCCGTCGTGGTGGTGGTCACGGCGCGGGCGCTGAAGATGCACGGCGGCGTGGCGCCGGCCGCTCTCGGGGACGAGAACGTGGGCGCGGTCAAGGCGGGCGGCGCCAACCTGGCGCGCCATCTCGCCAACGTGCGGCAGTTCGGGGTGCCGGCGCTGGTGGCCGTGAACCGGTTCCCCACCGACACGGAGGCCGAGCTCCAGGCGGTGACGGAGGTCGCGGCCGCGCAGGACGTCCAGGCCCTGGTGTGCACCCACTGGGCCGACGGCGGCGCCGGGACCGAAGCCCTCGCGCGCCGGGTGGTGGAGGTTGTCGAGGCGGGAGAAGCGGCCTTCCGCCCCCTTTATCCCGACGACATGCCGCTGTGGGACAAGGTCGAGACGGTGGCGAAACGCATCTACCACGCCGGGGGCGTCACCGCCACGCCGGCGGTGCGCAACCGCTTCAAGGCGCTACAGGACGGCGGTTACGGCCACTATCCGGTGTGCATGGCCAAGACCCAGTACAGTTTCTCCACCGACCCCGCCCTCAAGGGCGCCCCGGAGGGCCACGAGGTGCAGGTGCGCGAACTGCGCCTGTCCGCGGGCGCGGAGTTCGTGGTGGCCATTTGCGGCGCCATGATGACCATGCCGGGCCTGCCCAGGACACCGGCCGCGGAGAGCATCCACATCAACGCCCAAGGACAGGTAGAGGGTCTCTTCTGAGGTTGCGCCGTATCTACCGAGCGACCTGTGATCGAGGAGAGGCCCCGATATTTCCAGCGCCTTCCGTTAGCCCTCCTCCCCTTCCATCAGGCAGCTCTGGATGAAGCGGTCGATGTCGCCGTCGAGGACGGCGTCGGCGTTGCCGATCTCGACGTTGGTGCGGTGGTCCTTGACCATGCGGTAGGGGTGAAGGACGTAAGAGCGGATCTGGCTACCCCAGGCGATGTCCTTCTTGGCCTTGGCGTAGCTGTCCATCATCTCTTGCTGCTTCTCCAACTCCAGCTCGTAGAGCCGCGAGCGCAGGATGCGCATGGCCATGGCCTTGTTCTTGTGCTGCGAGCGCTCGTTCTGGCACGCCACCACGATGTTGGTGGGGAGATGGGTGATGCGCACCGCGGAATCGGTCTTGTTGACGTGCTGGCCGCCGGCGCCACTGGCGCGGTAGGTGTCGATGCGCAGGTCGGACTCGTTGACCTCCACGTCGATGTTGTCATCGATCTCGGGGTACACGAACACCGAGGCGAAGGAAGTGTGGCGCCGGGAGTTGGCGTCGAACGGAGAGATGCGCACCAGCCGGTGGATGCCGGCCTCACACTTCAGGTAGCCGTAGGCGTACTCGCCGGCGATGGTGAAGGTGACCCGCTTGAGGCCCGCCTCCTCGCCGGGCTGATACTCCATGATCTCGGTCTTGTAGCCGCGCCGGTCGCCCCAGCGCAGGTACATGCGCAGCAGCATCTCGGCCCAGTCCTGGGACTCGGTGCCGCCGGCCCCCGGATGAAGCGTGACGATGGCGTCCCGGCGGTCGTCGGCGCCGCCGAGTAGCCGGCGAAGCTCCATGTCCGCCAGGTTGTCGGTGA
The DNA here is from genome assembly GCA_965204505.1 of uncultured Binatia bacterium (SeqCode). Taxonomy (GTDB): domain Bacteria; phylum Desulfobacterota; class Binatia; order UBA9968; family JAJDTQ01; genus JAJDTQ01. The sequence goes on along the minus strand of CBDBFB010000002.1, from coordinate 1,176,816 downwards.
CTTCCCGTAGACGCGATTCCGTCTCTTCCAGGGCCTCGGAGTCGTTCTCCTCCTCGGCCAGATCCAGAAAGAAGCGCGCCTCCTCGACGTCGGAGTGGCACTTGCCGTAGTCGTCCACCGCCTCCCGGAGCAGGGACTGTTCCTTGAGGATCTCCTGGGCCTTGTCTGCGTCGTTCCAGAAGTCGGGCTTGGCGGTGAGGGCTACCAGCTCGTCGATGCGCTTCTGCTTGCCGTCGACGTCAAAGACGCCTCCGTAGCTGACCGAGCTTGTCTTCGAGTTGCGTCAGTTGTTCGCGTGCTTCTTCAAACATGGCGGGCTCCCACGGCGGGCGATCTCAATGTCCCGGCGATAGTCCTCAATATAACGGATGTCCCCACAGACGACAAAAGAGCCGCCCGAACACGTCTGCAAGTCCGTGAACTGACTCTCTATGTCTTGCCGGACTTGAGCGCCCTGCGCAGGCGCCGCTCCATGGCCTTCATCTCCCGCTCGTCCTCGGGCGAATGTTCATGGTCGTAGCCCAGGTTGTGCAGGATGCCGTGGATGAGCAGCACTTCCAGCTCGTCCGCGAAGGACCGCCGCCGTTGCCGCGCCTGCCTCGCCGCCTTCTCCACGGAGATGATCACGTCGCCGATGACCCGGGAACCGGACGGCAGCGGCTCGTCCACCGGGAACGAGAGCACGTCGGTGGGCTCGTCGAGAGACCGATAGCGATTGTTTAGGAGGCGGATCTCCTGGTCACCCACCAGCGCCACGCTGAGCTCGCAGTTCTCCAGCTCCAGCAGGCGCAGGATCCGGCGCGCCTTGTCCTTGAAGCCGCGCACGGGTACGTTCCGCGCGGCTCCCCGGCGCGCCACGTCGACGGTGACGGCCCCGTCACCCATCCGGTTCTTCGTCTTGCCGGGTGTCGCGCTCGTAGGCGGTGATGATGTCCTGCACCAGGCGGTGCCGGGCCACGTCCTTCTCGGTGAAGGTGATGAAGCGGATGCCCTCCACCCCCTGCAGGATGCGCCAGGCCTCCTTGAGCCCCGAGAGACGGCCGGCGGGCAGGTCGATCTGGGTCACGTCGCCGGTGATCACCGCCTTGGAGCCGTAGCCCAGCCGGGTGAGGAACATTTTCATCTGCTCCGGGGTGGTGTTCTGCCCCTCGTCCAGGATGACGAAGGAGTCGTTGAGGGTGCGGCCGCGCATGAAGGCCAGGGGGGCCACCTCGATGCTGCCCCGGTCCAGCAGGCGCCGGGCCTTGTCGAAGTCCACCATGTCGTGCATGGCGTCGTACAGGGGCCGCAGGTAGGGATTCACCTTCTCGGCCAGGTCGCCGGGCAGAAAGCCGAGCTTTTCGCCGGCCTCCACTGCCGGGCGGGTGAGGATGATCCGGGCGTAGTTGTTCTTCATCAACTCCGACACCGCCATGGCCATGGCGAGATAGGTCTTGCCGGTCCCGGCCGGACCGATGCCGAAGACGATGTCGTGGCGGCGGATGGCGTCGATGTAGCTCTTCTGGGCGACGCTCTTGGGGGTGATGGTGCGCTTGTGGGACGAGATGTAGATGGTGTCGAGGAAGATCTCCTGTAGGTTCGCCTTGCTGTTGCTGCTGAGGATGCGGATGGCGTAGTCGACGTCGCTGCCGTACACCGGATAGCCCCGCTCCAGCAGCCCATAGAGCTGGCGCATGACCTCCCGCGCCAGCTCCGCCTCGGGCGGGTCGCCCTGGATCTCCATCTCGGTGCCGTGCACCCGGAACTTCACGCCCAACGCCCGCTGCGCGATCTTCAGGTGCTCGTCCTGGTTGCCCAGGAGTTCCCGGAACAGCCGCGGGTCATTGAATGCCAGGTGAGGCACCTGCAGCATGCTCTCGATGGTCGCTTGACTCACTCACCCCTCGTCAGGAAATGTTCGACACGATCTCCCGGGCCAGACGTAGCGCCTCGTCGGTCTTCTGCGGCTGCTTGCCGCCCGCCTGGGCGAAGTCCGCGCGGCCGCCGCCGCCGCCGCCGACGGCGGGTGCCACCTGCTTGATGATCTCTCCGGCGTGGTAGCGCCCGTCCAGGTCGCTGCCGACGCCGGCCGCCAGCATCACGTTCTTGTCGCCTGGACTGGCCAGGAACACGAAGGCGCCCGGCATTTGCTGCCGGAGCTGGTCCACGGTGTCCCGGAGTTGTCTCCCGTCCAGCCCATCCACCTTCTCGATGATGTAGCTCACGCCCGCGGCGTTCTTCTGCGCCTTGCCGAGAAGCTCGGGCACGCGGTTCTGCCCGAGCTGGCCCTTGAGCTCGGCCACCTGGCGTTCGAGCTCCTTCTGCCGCTCCAGCAGCCGCCGCACCTTGTCCACGGCGTCCTCGTTGGTGCTGCGCAGCAAGCCGTTGACCTCGGCGAGCACTGCGTCGTAGGCGCGCATAACGTCGAAGGCGGTGGCGCCGGTGATCGCCTCGATGCGCCGCACCCCCGCCGACACGCCTCCCTCGGCGCTCAGCCGGAAAAGACCTATGTCGCCGGCCTGGTGGATGTGGGTGCCGCCGCAAAGCTCGGTGGAGAAGTCGCCGATGCGCACCACCCGCACGCGGTCGCCGTACTTGTCGCCGAAGAACGCCATGGCGCCGGCGCGGATGGCGTCGTCGTAGTCCATTTCCTCGGTGGACACTCCGGCGTTGTCACGGACGCGCCGGTTCACCTCGCGTTCGATGCGTTCAAGGGTCTCCGCGTCCACCGGGCCGTCGTGGGTGAAGTCGAAGCGCAGCCGGTCGGGCGCCACCAGGGAGCCGGCCTGGCGCACATTGGCGCCCAGGTGCTCGCGCAGGATCGCGTGCAGGATGTGGGTGGCCGAGTGGTTGAGCATGGCGCGCTCGCGCCGTTCCTCGTCCACCGCCAGCTCCACCTCGTCTCCGTCCGCAATGCGGCCGCGGACGACCTTGCCCTGGTGCACCGACACGTCGGGGGTGAGATGCCACGTGTCCACGACCTCCACGGTGTCGCCACGAGCCGTGCGGATGACGCCCCGGTCCCCCACTTGGCCGCCGGACTCGGCGTAGAACGGCGTTTCCGCGACGATGACTCGGACTTCGTCACCCTCGTGCGCCTCGTCCACGGCTCCCTCGTCTCGAAAGAGTCTGGTCACCCGCGATTCGTGGGCTAGGCGGTCGTAGCCGACGAAACGGTTGGCAGGCAGTATTTCCACGTCAACGGAATCCGAAATTCCCACGGAATCCGATGTGCTTGTTTGTGAATGTCTGGCCGTCCGCCCTCGCGTCCTCTGCTCCTCCATCAGCCGTTCGAACCCCTCGTAATCGACCGCGATGCCCTCGCCTCGCAGGATGTCCTCGGTCAGGTCCACGGGAAAGCCGTAGGTGTCGTACAAGCGGAAGGCAACGTCGCCCGACAGGGATTTCCCGTTGTTCTTCCGCAACTCCACCAGTGAGTCCTCCAGCAGCACCAGACCCTTGTCCAGGGTGTCGGCGAAGCGCTCTTCCTCGACGCGGATAGTGCTGACGACGCGCTCTATCGCGGCGCGCAACTCGGGGTACGCTTCACCCAGGACCCCAGCCACGGTCTCCACCAGCCGGTACAGGAACGGCTCGTCGAAGCCGAGGAGCCGCCCGTGACGGGCGGCGCGCCGGAGCAGGCGTCGCAGCACATAACCCCGGCCGTCGTTGCCCGGGAACACGCCGTCGGCGTTGAGGGAACTTACCGCGCGGGCGTGGTCGGCGATGACGCGAAACGATACGTCCGCTTCGTCGTCCTCGCCGTAGGCCTTGCCGGCCAGCTCTTCGGTGGCGGTGATGATGTTACGGAAGAGATCCACGTCGTAGTTGGAGAAAACCCCCTGCATCACCGCGGTGATGCGTTCGAGCCCCATGCCGGTGTCCACGTGCTTGGCCGGCAGCTCGTGGAGCTCTCCGGCGCCGTCCCGGTTGTACTGTATGAAGACCAGGTTCCAGAGCTCGATGTAACGGGCACAGTCGCCGTTGACGGCACAAACGTGCCCCGCCTCACCCTTGCGGTCGCAGGCGTCGGGGCCGCGGTCCAGGTGGATCTCGCTGCACGGCCCACACGGGCCGGTATCGCCCATCTCCCAGAAGTTGTCCTTTTCGTCGAAGCGCTGCACCCGCTCCGCCGGCAGTCCGGTGATGCGATGCCACAGCTCCTCGGCCTCGTCGTCGGTGCGGAACACCGTGGCGTAGAGCTTGTCCTTGGGCAGCCCCCATACCCCGGTGAGAAGCTCCCAGGCCCAGGCGATGGCCTCTTCCTTGTAGTAGTCGCCGAAGGACCAGTTCCCGAGCATCTCGAAGAAGGTGTGGTGGTAGGTATCCCGCCCAACCGACTCCAGGTCGTTGTGTTTGCCGCTGATGCGCAGGCACTTCTGGGCGCTGGCAGCGCGCTTGAACGCAGCCTGCTCCACCCCCAGGAAGATGTTCTTGAACTGCACCATGCCGGCGTTGGTGAACAGCAGGGTGGGATCCTGCGCCGGCACCAGCGACGAGCTCTGCACCACGGTGTGGGTCTTGTCCTTGAAGAAGTCGAGGAAGCTGTCGCGTATCTCTTTGCCGGACGTCATGACGCCCCTTGATAGCATTCCCGCCAGCGCGAAGGCAATGTTGATCCGGTGGCCTGTCCGGCCAACTAGCCCCCATCCGGCCCGTTGGCGGGTTCGCGCGGCGGGCTCTTGATGCCCGCCTTGGCCCGGATCAGCTCCATCAACTGGCCGGAGATGTCGGGGTGTTCGCGCAGGAACTGCTTGACGTTCTCCCGGCCCTGTCCGATGCGGTCGCCTTCGAACGAGTACCAGGCGCCGCTCTTGGCCAGGACGCCCATGTCGGCGCCGATGTCCACCAGTTCCCCCTCACGGGAAATGCCGGTGCCGTAGAGGATGTCGAACTCGGCTTCCCGGAAGGGCGGCGCCAGCTTGTTCTTCACCACCTTCACCCGGGTGCGTCCGCCGATGACCGAGTCGGCGTCCTTGAGCGCGCCGGTGCGGCGGATCTCCATGCGCAGGGAGGCGTAGAACTTGAGCGCGTTGCCGCCGGTGGTGGTCTCGGGGTTGCCGAACATGACGCCGATCTTCATGCGGATCTGGTTGATGAAGATCACCACCGAGTGGGAGCGGGAAATGGTCCCGGTGAGCTTGCGCAGGGCCTGGGACATGAGGCGGGCCTGGAGGCCCATGTGCGAGTCGCCCATCTCGCCCTCGATCTCGGCCCGCGGCACCAGCGCCGCCACGGAATCGATGACCAGCACGTCGATGGCGCCGCTTCGCACCAGGGTCTCGGCGATCTCCAGCGCCTGCTCGCCGTGGTCGGGTTGCGAGATCAGGAGCTCGTCGGTCTGCACTCCGAGCTTCTGGGCGTAGCTCAGGTCCAGCGCGTGCTCGGCGTCCACGAAGGCCACCATCCCTCCCTGCCGTTGCGCTTCGGCGAGGATGTGGAGCGCAAGGGTGGTCTTGCCGGAGGACTCGGGGCCATAGATCTCCACCACGCGGCCGCGCGGAACCCCGCCCACCCCGAGGGCGATGTCGAGGCCTATGGAGCCGGTGGGTATGGTGGGGATGTCCCGGAGCTGCCCGGCTTCGCCGAGCTTCATGATGGCCCCTTTGCCGAACTGTCGCTCGATCTGGCTTACCGCCAGGTCGATGGCCTTCTCCTTGTTCGCGTCCATGGGATCTCCTTGGCAGATCGCTTTGTATTCGTATGCTACCGGCTACCGCTGTATCCCGGACACCGTCCGCGGAGTGGCGGCGGCATCCAGCGGAAAGATTTCCAGCGGGTCGTAGACGGCCCCCTCCGGCCGGAGCGTGCTCCGGAAGAGCGTCGCCGCGTCAATCCGAAACTCGCCGAACTCGTGATCGCGCCAGCGAGCCAGTTCCCCTCGAAGACGGTCACCCCGCGGCTCGGGCCGGCGCCAGCGCCCAATGGTTACGTGCGGCCGAAACGGCGCCGCCGCCCGCTCAAAGCCCAGCCGCTCCAGCGCCCGCTCCACCTGTCCCGCCAGCCGAGCCAGCTCTGGCGATGCCAGACCGACCCACAACACCCGCGGCCTGCGGGAATCCGGAAAGACCCCCAAGCCCCTGGCACTGACGAGGAACCGAGTGTTGTCCGTCAGGGCATCACGCACCGCCACGCGTATGGAAGAAACCCGGGCTTCCTCCACATCCCCCAGGAACTTGAGGGTCAGATGGAGATTCTCCGCCGGTATCCAGCGAACCGTTCCAACGGCGATCCCGTCACGGACCGCGCACATCCGCGCGGCCACGGCCGCGTCTACCGGGACGCCGACGAAAGCTCGCAAGGTCGGCACGGTCCTACGAATAATCTCCTTCGGCGACCGGGGAGAATTCTTTAGCGGCCGGGTTCACGAAGGCGCCGGCGCTGTCACCGCGGCGGTCTTGCGGCCGGCATCCAACCGCTTGAGGAACAACTTCCTGGTGGTGTCGAAGATACCCATCAACAAGGGATCGAGCTGCCGCTCCACCGGTATGTTGGCCCGCAACGGGTCCACGTAGCGGTTGTCCTGCCACATCTCGAAGTGAAGGTGCGGCCCCGTGCAAAGGCCGGAGCAGCCCACGTAACCGATGGTCTGGCCCTTCTTCACGGAAACGCCGCGGCGGATCCCGGGCCCGTACCGCCTCAGGTGCGCATAGCGGGTCTTCATGGCGCCCCCGTGGCTGATCTCCACCAACCGGCCGTAGCCCCCCTTCCACCCCGCGCGGATGACGCGCCCATCGCCCACGGCCCTGATCGGGGTGCCGGTCCGGGCGGCGAAATCCACGCCGTAATGCGGCCGCCGCACCTTCAGGACGGGGTGGAAGCGGCTGTGCGAAAAGCGCGAGCTGATCCTCCTGAACTCGAGGGGGTATCGTAGAAACGACCGTGACACCGACTGGCCGCGGTCATTGTAATAGTTGCCGTGCCCGTCTTCACCCTCGAAGTAAACCGCGGTGTACTTGCGTCCCTGGTTCACGAATTCCACGGCCAGTATGCGAATCTGGTCGGACGTCCTGCTGCCGGGTCGGTACTTCCTCCGGTAGAGCACCCGGTAGGTATCGCCGGCGCGAATGTCCTTCTGGAAATTGATATCCCACGCAAGGACGTCCACCATTCGCGAGATTACCGCGGGGTCCACGCCGGCGCTGCGGGCGTTGTCGTAAAGCGATCCGCCGTTGATGACCCCGCTTACGGTACGCACTTCCTGCTGGTATGGAACCTCATCCTTGTAGAAGAGGATGTCCTTCTGTTTTCGATACCAGGTGATCCGCAGGTCGGAACGAAGGACGATCTCCAGCGCCTGCAGGTTGCCGGCGCCGTTGGAGTGAGGCGCGCCGTTGCCGTTGGCGGAGGCCTTGCCGTTCCCGTTCGCGGGCGCCTCGAAATAGAAGTTGATGTTGCTGCCGGCTCTTAGCCTGCGCACGTACCTGGAACGCTGGAGCGCGGCGAGCCACTGCCGCCGCTCCTCGTTGTCCAACTCATACTTCCTGAGCACTCCCCACAGATGTTCGCCGGATTTCAGCCGGTGGGTCACCCGGTCGGCGTTCTCGAGCGACGGCACCGGCCGAGCCCCGTTCTTTGTACCGTTCGGCGCCGGGGTGTATTCCAGCAGCCCGTTGCGCTGCTTGATCCGGGCCAGTGCATACTCCGACAGGAAGCTCCCTCGCCGCGCGCCCGGAGAGGCGCCGTTGGGCCGCGTAGCGTCGACGTAATGGGTTGTCCGCCCCTTCCCCGGGAGGCCGCCCCTGTGGAAACGGACCTCGCCGCCGAGCCGCTCCCAGGTGAGCTTTCGTCCCTTCCTCACATCGAGCTCGACGGCCTTGAGATTGTTCCGGCGGTGTCGCGCCGGGGTCTTGTCAAAATAGAGATGGAGGCGTTGGCCCGGTCTGAGGCCGGTGACGGGATACTGTCTGTCGATGGCGCCGAACCACGCTTCGCCTTCCTTCCCGGTGACGCCCAGAGGCCGCAGGATACGTCCGAGGGTGTGGCCCCTGCGCACCGTCCGCACCACCTTCTCCAATGGCTCGAAGGACCTTGCAGGGGGTAACGTGGGCGCTGGCGCGCCAACGGCAGCCGGGGTCTTTACCGTTGCAGGTGCAGGCACGGTCGGGACTTCGCTCACCACCACCTGATGATTTCTGCCACGGTATACGATCCGGCCATCGCTCCATTGCCACGTCAGCAGATCTCCGCCCCTCGATTCTATCTGCAAGGCCCGCAGGGTCCGCCGGCCAGGTCCCTGGGAAGACGCCGCCACGAAATAGAGGACGATCTTCCGGCCCGGATACAACCGCTTCAGTGAATACCGTTTGCCGGCAGCCCGAATCCAGGGCTGTGCCGTTCTTCTGGAAACTCCCTTGGCGAGCAGCACCCGTGCGAGGGTTTCCCCCCTCCGGAGGACATGGGTCACCCGGTCGACGTCGGCGGAGGGAGCCGCCGTAGCCTTCGCCACCGCCTCTGCGGGTGGCTTGGTCGCGGCCTTGGGGTTGGTCTCGGCTTTGGGCTTGGGTGCCGCCTTGGGCGAGGTCTTCGCCACACGCTGCGCCGCCTCGGCCGAAGGCTCCGCGCGCTCCACGACGGAAGTCATGGGACGCAGCCCTCGCTCCCTGTGGTAGACGACCTGGTCGTGGCGCAACTGCCAGGTCAACGGCTTCGTGCCGGCCCGCTCGATTCGAAGGGCCGTCATCTCGCCGGGGCCCCATGAATTCCAGGGCGCGATGAAGTAGAAGCGGATCGTGTCCCCCGCCCGCAGGACATCGGCCACGCCCAACTGCTTCGCGACCGCCCGGAGCCAACGATTCTTGACGGTGGGGGATACCCCCAGATCGGTCAGCAGCCGGGGCAGGGTGTCGCCGCTGACGATGCGCTTGGAAACGCGCTGTTCCCGGGTGTCGGCTCCGGCCGCCGCTGTCGCTGCCGCGTCAGGCTCGACCGCGAGCGACGGCCCCGCCGCCCATGGCAAAACCAATGCCAAGGCAAGCCACAGGCACACCGGAACGCCCCGGTACCTGACACGGGAGTCACCGGATGCTGCATGACGCACTACGGCACACATGGATAAGGCCCAATCACCTAGGGACAATAGTAATACATAACGGGCGCACAAAGGAAACGAAACAGCCGCCGTTTTCACGTTTTTGTATCGTCCAGTCTACGCCTACTCCCGCTGCCGGTTCGCCTCCCGGTAGCCCAATGCATCCTGGGCGATGATCAGCTTGTGGATGTTCGAGGAGCCCTCGACGATCTGATAGGATTTCGCGTCCCGCAGGTAGCGCTCCACCGGAAACTCGGTGGAATATCCGTAGGCACCCAGGATCTTGAAGGCGCTGTCGGCGGCATGCGCCGCGGCCTCGGCGGCGGCATATTTGGCCATCGAGACCTCCAGGTTGTTGGGCCGGCCGCTGTCGGCCAGGGATGCCGCCCGATACACCAGCAGACGCGCCGCCTCTTCCTCGACGATCATCTGCGCCAAGCTGTCCTGGATCATCTGGAAACGCCCGATCTGCCGGCCGAACTGTTGCCGCTGGTTGGCGTAGGTCACGGCTGCTTCGCGGGCCGCCCGCGCCACGCCGAGGGCGCCGGCCGCGCAACTCAGGCGGGTCTGGTTGAGCTGCCACATACACATGGAGAAGCCCTGGCCCTCGGCTCCGACGCGGTGATCGGCGGGCACCGCCACACCGTCGAATTCCAGGGTGCCGGTGGGCGAGGCCAGCGCCCCCATCTTGTCGAGGGTGCCGCGGCGAACGCCGGCCTGATCCAGCTCCACCATGAAGGCGGACAGGCCGCGATGCCCGGCTTCCCTGTCCGTCACCGCGTAGACCAGCGCCACGTCGGCGATGGGCGCGTTGGAAATCCACGTCTTGGTGCCCTTGAGGACGTAGCCTCCCTCGGTCCGTTCCGCCCGAGTGGACATCGAAACCACGTCGGAGCCGGCGTCGGGCTCGGTGATGGCGAAGCAGCCGATGTGCGACGCATCCACGAGACCCGGTATCCAGCGGCGCCGCTGCGCCTCGGAGCCGAAGCGCGCCAGCGTCACCGCGGGCGCGAGCTGCGTGTTGACATGCACCCGGACCGAGCTGTGCACCCGCGCGATCTCTTCCGTGAGCAGCACCATGGCCAGGTACCCCAGACCCGTGCCGCCGTACGCTTCGGGGACGACGCAGCCGAAGAAGCCCAACCGCCCCATCTTCTCGAAGGTTTCCCGGCGAAAGTAGTGATCGCGGTCGTCGGCCGCCGCCGTCGGCGCAATCTCCTTCTCCGCGAAGTCGCGGCCCAGCTCCCTGACCGCGAGCAGCTCATCCGAGAGATCGAAGTCCATGGGTCCTCCGGTGGGAAATCCGCTACCCTACCTGTTTTTTCTCCACTAACCAAGCACCTCGCGCGCAATGATGAGCTTCTGGATCTCCGAGGTCCCCTCGTAGATGCGCAGCGCCCGGACGTCACGGTAGAGCCGCTCGGTGACGCTGCCCGACACGAGCCCGCGGCCTCCTAGTATCTGCAGGGCCTGATCGACGATGCGCTGGGCCGCCTCGGTGGCGAACAGCTTGGCCATGGAGGACTTGAGCGCCAAGCCGGCCTCGCCTCGATCGTGAGCCTCGGCGGCCCGGTAGACCAGCAGGCGCGCCGCCTCGAGCTCCGTGGCCATGTCCGCGATCTTGAACCGGATGGCCTGGAAGCGGTCCAAGGTACGGCCGAACTGGCGCCGTTGTCGCGCATGGCGAATCGCCTCCGCCAGCGCGCGGCCCGCCATGCCCACCGCCGCCGCCCCGACGCTGCAACGGAGCGCTTCCAGGGTCGCCAACGCGACGCCCAGTCCACCTTCGGCATCCCCCAGGAGCTGGCTTTCGGGAACGCGGCAGCCTTCGAAGGCCACGGTTCCGATGGGATGGGGGGAGACCAGCGCCAGGCGCTCCCTGACCACCACGCCCGGAGCCGTCGACTCCACCACGAAGGCGCCGATGCCCTTTCCCTTGCGCGCCGGACGGGTGCTGCCGAACACCACGTAGAGATCCGCCAGGCCGGCGTTGGAAATGAGGCTCTTGACGCCGTCGAGCAAGTAGGCGCCGCCGCGCTTGCGCGCGCGCAGCCTCAGGGCGGCCGGGTCCGATCCGGCATCCGGCTCGGTCAGGGCGAACGCTCCCATGGCCCGGCCCGAGGCCAGGGCCGGAAGATACGCACGCTGCTGGCGCGGGGTTCCAGCCAGCACCAGCGGATGGGCGGCAAGGGCCTGGACCGCGAACAGGGTATCCGCCAGCGGCGACACACCCGCCAGCGTCTCGCGGATGACGCACAGGTCGCGAACCTGCACGCGGACACGCGCGCCGCCCAACCTGCGCGGCGCCACAAAGCGGAAGACGCCGTGCTCGGCGAGCTTCCGGAACGCTGCCCGCGCGGCCTCGTCGCCGCCGTCGGCGGCGTCGATCCCGGCCAATTCGGGCTCCGCCCAGGCGGACAATGCTCGCCGCAGCCTAAGCTGCGGGGCGGGCAGTTGGATGGACGCTATCGCCACTTGTTTGCCTCCGTTACCGCGAGCTACCAGCCACACTGAAGACCCTCACCCCAACCCTCTCCCAGAGGGAGAGGGGGTCGGAATGCCGGGAGAGGGTGGCCGAAGGCCGGGTGAGGGACTCCGCACCGGCGCTCATCCCCGGTTGAATCGCGGCGTTTCCTTTTCCATGAAGGCGCGAAAGCCTTCGTGGAAGTCCGTGGTCTGCATGCAATGGGCCTGAGTCATGGCCTCCATCTCCAGGGCCGCGTCCAGGTCCATTCCCGCTTCCAGATCCAGCAGCTTCTTGGTGACCCCGATGGCGAAGCGCGGCCCGTCCCGCAGCCGGTGCGCCAGCTTCAGCGCCTCGGGCATCAACTCCTCGTGTGGCACCACCTTGTTGGCCAGGCCGATCCTGTAGGCTTCGGCGGCGTCGATGGCGTCTCCCAGGGACAGCAGCTCCATGGCGCGCCCCGTGCCGACGATGCGCGGCAGCAGGTGGATGGCGCCCATGTCCGATCCCGCCAGGCCCACCTTGACGAACAGGAAAGCCATTCTCGCCCGGTCCGACAGGACCCGCAAATCGCTCGCCAGCGCCAGGACCGCGCCCGCGCCCGCGGCCACTCCGTTCACCGCGGCGACGATGGGTTTCTCCAGCGCGCGCATGTTGCGCACGACGTCGCAGGTGAGCCGCGTGAACCGGTACAGCCCGGCGCCGTCCATCTTCAGCAGCTCGCCGATGACGTCGTCGACGCTGCCGCCGGAGCAGAACCCCTTGCCCGCGCCGGTGATCACCAGCACGTGGACCCGGCTGTCCGCAGCCACCGAGCCGGTCAGTTCCGCCAACTCCTCGTAGGTGCGGAAGGTCAGGGCGTTGAGCTGCCCGGGATTGTTGAGGCGGATGGTGGCGATGCCGCCGTCCACGGTGTAGTCGAAGCTCTCGTATTCCATTCTACCGTCCTGTCTTCGCCGTACGGGCGCGAAAGCGTTTGAAACTTGGTCGCGCGCGTCTTGTCATCCCCTGCCGACCCGGAACGATGTCCCGCCTGTGTCAACCCATGAACGCGCCGCCGTCAAGGTTGATGCCCTGTCCGGTAACGGAATCGCCCGCGGGCCCGGCCAGCAGCACCGCCAGCTCCGCCACTTCCTCGGGCGCCACGAGCCGCCGTTGCGGCGACGTGCGCGCGAACCGTTCCAGAACCTCCGGTGCCGTGGCGCCAACTCTGGCGGCCATCAGCCGGGCATTCTCGCGCGTCAACTCCGTGTCCACGTACCCGGGGCAGATGGCATTGACCGTCACGCCCTTGCGCGCGGTTTCCAGCGCCAGCACCTTCGTGAACCCCAGGACGGCGTGCTTCGATGCCGTGTAGGCGGCGGTGTGGGGATACCCGGTCTTGGCCGTGGTGGACGCGATATTGATGACGCGGCCCCAGCCCGCGCCGATCATCGGCCCCAGAAACCGCTTGCAACAGTAGCAGGTGCCCATGAAGTTCACCCGCAGCACCTCCTCCAGCAGCCCGTCCTCCATCTCCAGGAAACTCGCGGCGGGGGCGATGCCCGCGCTGTTGACCAGGATCTGCACCACGCCCACCCGGCCGGCGCTCTTCGCCAGCGCGTCCACGGCCGTCCGGGAGCCGACGTCGCAGGCCACCGGGAAGGCCTCGCCCCCTTGCCCGCGCACCTCCTCCGCGACCCGCGCCAGGCGATCCTCCCGCCGTCCCGCCAGGACCACGCGGCAACCTTCCCGGGCCAGCGCCAGCGACACCGCCCTGCCGATGCCGCTCCCGGCGCCCGTGACCAGCGCGATTTTGCCCGTCAGTGAATCCAAGGAGAACTCCGGATCGTCTAATGAATCCGACAGACATGCCGCGGGGTGCTACGCTACCGCCGCAAGGAATCGGGAGCGCGCCGTGGCATGTGTTTTGCACTTGTTTTGCACTTTATTCCCTCCGGCCGGCCGCATTCAAGCGCGCCCGCGGGAGGATTTCCAACCACGCGTTTCCCCTTGTTGAACGGGTAGGCGCTGATATAGAACCGGTTTGCAAGCAAAGGCTCGGAACACATGCGCGAGGAGACGCGTCACAAGGAGGTCGTTATGCGATGCCGCAAGAATGGAGCCGCGGTATTGGGGATCGGGGCATTCGTTTTGCTCGGGATGTTCCAATCCGCCATTGCTCAACAGTCGGACCCGGAAATGCTGACGCTGCAGCAAGCCGAGCGCATCGCCCTGGAGAGCCATCCGGGAATCCGCGCCGCCAAGGAACGGGTCAAGGTGCAGGAGGCCATGGTGACGAGGGCCAGGGCCGGCTGGTATCCCACCGCCGGGGTCCGTGGCTCATACGAGAACAAGCCGGCCACGGAGAACCCCAACGCGGACAAGAACCTCTTCAGTACGAGCGGCCAGGTGGAATGGCTGGTGAGCGACTTCGGCCGCCGTGAGGGCAACATCCGCCGGGAAGAGGGCACGCTGGAAGCCCGGCGTTTCCTGGAGAAGACGTCGGCGGAGGACGTGGTGCACGCGGTGCGGCGGGCCTTCTTCAACTACCTCCGGGCCGAGGCGCTGGTGCGGGTGGAGCAGGATACGGTCAAGGACCGCGAGACCTTGGTGCGCCAGGCCCAGGGGTTCTTCGACGTGGGCACGCGCCCCAAGATCGACGTTGCCCGCGCCGAGGCGAGCCTCTTCGCGGCCAAGGCCGGACTCATCGCGGCACAGAACGGCGTCAGGATCGCCTGGGCGCGGCTCAAGAGCGCCATGGGCGTGAGCCGGTTCCCGGAGCGTCGAGTGGCTTCCGACGTCAACGTCCGGCCGTCCGCCCTGTCGCTGGAGGACGCGGTCAAGGCCGCCTCCGAATCGCGCACGGAGCTGATGGAGTTCCAGTCCCGCCTGAAGGCCCAGCAGGAGGCCATCGAGGTGGTCAAGCGCGGCCGCATGCCGAGGCTCCGCTTCAACGGACAATACGGCCGGCGCCTGCACAACGACCAGGACATCATCAGCTCGACGCTGACCCTGGAAGTCCCCCTGTTCCCGGGCTTTACCCTCAAGCCCGAGATCGAGAGAGCCGTCCGCGACCACGCGGTCATCAAGGCGCAACTGGAAGAGCAGCAGCAACGCGTCGCGCTGGAGGTGGAAGAGGCTTTTCTGAATCTCGTGGAGGCGGGGGAGCGGATCAGGGCCAACGAGGCGCAAACGAAGTCGGCCAAGGAGAACCTCGACCTGGCCAACGGCCGTTACCAGGTGGGAGTGGGCTCGATCATCGAGATCACCGAAGCCCAGGTCATCAACACCAGGGCCCAGACCGACCACATACGGTCCATCTACGACCACAAGGTGGCGGAGGCGCGGCTGGCCCGGGCGATGGGCCGGGGTTCGGAGTTCAGCCCGTGACCGGCGGCAGGCGCTCGCCGCCTTTCCGTGCCCAGCCAGCGGCGCTTGTTCCGACGCGCCCTCACCCCGACCCTCTCCCAGAGGGAGAGGGAGTAAACGGAGGGTGGCCGAAGGCCGGGTGAGGGCCTAGGGCGACGCCGGCGGAGGCGGCAGATCGCGGGAGGTATCGATCCCTTCTTCCCCGAGCTGCCGGTCGATTCCCCGCAGCAGGCCGGAGCCCGCTTCCTCGCCAGCGGCGGCTTCCTTGGGAGCGGGCTTGGGCTTCTTGACGGAGAAGAGCGCGGGGTCGGCGGCCGGCGCCTTCGGAGCGCTCGCGGACGCCTTCTCGCCGCCCAGCCGCGCATCGATATCGCCGATGACCTTGGCGGGATCATCCGGGGTGGGCCCCATTTCCTTTTCTTCCGGCGGAAGGGCGCTCACCGGAGGCTTGGGCGCGCTTCCCTTGGGAGGCTCCCCTGTCCCTAGCGTCTTGTCGACGCCTTCCACCACCGCCTTGGCGGTCGCCGTTTCGGCCACCGTCGGCTTTGCGGGTTTCTCCACTCCCTCTTCGAACCACGAGGCCGGGTTTAGGTAGCTGTACCAGCTCTTTTTCTGCTCCGGCGGCGCGGTTTCCTCGACCGGCGCCTTCGTTTCATCGGCAGGCGCCGCCGGCGCGGCGGCCACCTTCCGCTCCTCCGGCTCCTCCTCCCCCCGGTCGCTCCGGGAAAACGGATTGAGGTAGCCGTACCAGCTCTTACGCGACGGATCTTCGTACTCGTAGCCCGGCTTGGTGATGAGCCGGGGCGGTTCCGTCGCGGCGCTCTCCGCGGCCGGCGCCTCGGGCGGCGGATCCGCGGGCGCCGGTTTCGCCGCGGCGTCCTTCGCCTCCGCCGGCATCGCCGCCAGCGCGGCTTGCGCCTTGGGCGCCGTCGGCGTGTCGCCGTATTCGCGCAGAACGGTCTCGAAGCGCTCGCGCGCCGCGGGATACCGCTCCTCCTTCAGGTAGTAGTTGCCGATGTAGAGATCCCGCTCCGCCAGGTGAACCCGTGTCACGGTCAGCTCCTTGCGCGCGTCCGCGGCGTGTTCCGACTCCGGATGATCCTTGATCACGGATTCGAAGTACCCCCTTGCTTGCCGGACCTTCTCCAGGTCCCGGTCGACACCGGTGAACTGGGCCAGGTTGACGCGTCCGAGTTGGTACTTGACGTAGGGTAGGTGCCGGCCCGTGGGTTGAAAGGTCAGGTAGTTCTTGTAGGTCTCGTCCGCCTGGATGTACTCCTCGTTCCGGTAATAGGCCTCGGCGATCTTCAGCTCGGCGGCCTCGGCTTCCCCGCTGAATGGATACTCGTCCCGGAGCTTCTGGAAGAACGATATCGAGCGCGCGTAGCGCCCCCTTTCGAAGTAGTCGATGCCGTCCTTGTACAGCGCCGCGGGCGTCGGGGTCGATTGGGAGCGCGGGTCGGACTCGAACAGGTCCGTAACCGCGCCGGTGAGGTCGCCCAGCTTGGGGAACCTCGGTTGTTCCCCCGTGGGGCCGGTACAGCCGTTCAACAGCAGCGCAGCCACGACTCCGACGAGGGCACATCTCAGGTGATTCCGTTCATGCATTTCAGCGGCCTCAACGAAATGATCCAGAACATCTATCACGGTCCCGACGCGGCCTTCAAGGATGCCCGGCACAAGTTGAGGCCGCGTTCCGGCACCCCATTGCGCGCTGCCGGGTTGACGGGACCGGTCCGAATCCCGAATCATGGATAGCGAAACCCAGGCCGCAAAAAGGAGCCGCCATGTCGAACTACCGAACCGTCGCCATCGAGAAGGAAGGCGCGGTCACAACCGTGGTGCTGAACCGCCCGGAAAAGCGCAACGCCATGAACCCTTTGATGCACCGGGAGATGAACGAGGTCCTGACCGAGGTGGAGCGGGACCCGAAGACGCGGGTGCTGGTGGTCACCGGCGCGCCCCCGGCCTTCTGCTCGGGCATGGACCTCAAGGAATACTTCCACGAGGTCGACGACGTGGACGCCGAGCGCCACATCAACCGGCGTATCGCCAACGAATGGTGCGACCGCATGCTGCGGATGTTTCCCAAACCCACCATCGCCATGGTCAACGGCCACTGTTTCGGCGGCGCGTTCACCATCGTCGCCTCCTGCGATTTCGCCCTGGCGTCGGACGACGCGGTGTTCGGGTTGAGCGAGGTCAACTGGGGCAACCTGCCCGCCGGGCTGGTATCCAAGGTCGTCGCCACCCTGATGCCCTACCGCGACGCCCTCTACTACGCCATGACCGGCAAGACCTTCGACGGACGGCGCGCCGCCGAGGTGCGGCTGGTCAACGAGTCGGTGCCGGCCGCGCGCCTCCGGGAAGAGGTCATGGCGCTGGCCGAGCACCTTGCGTCTCTGGACGACGCGGCCGTGCGCGCCACCAAGGAAGCGTTCAAGCAGGTGGTGGACATGTCCTACGACCAGGCCTACTGGTTCCTCATGAGCAAGAGCAACGAGCTCCGCTGGCGGCACCAGCAGACCGGCCGCGGCGGCGAGGGCATCGAGAAGTTCCTGGCCAAGGAATACCGGCCGGGGGTGAGCTCGTTCACGAAGACCGGCGAGTAGGCGCGTGCGCTGACGTACCGGGACTGCGCGGCGCTACGGTGGGCTCCCGTAGGGGCGACCGGCGGTCGCCCCCGCCCCTACCCGGGCAGGCTGCCGGCCGCGTTCTTCCGCCGCTTCCGCGAAGCCTCGAAATCCACCCCGGACCCGTCCGGGGCCAGCACGGCGCCATAGACCTCGACGGCCGCCTTCGCGGAGATGAGCCCGTTGCGCAGATCTTCGTCCACCCGCTCGAGATCGCGCTCCTCCGGCGGTCCGTAGCCGCCTCCGCCCCCGCCGTGGTGAACCGAGACCGTACCCGGCGGGATATCGGGGATGATCTCCATGGCGTGGGCGCGCCGGCGGGCGCCGTCCGGGAACTGGAACTCCACGCTGTTCAACGTGCCCGCTCCGCCCCCCAGCACCCCCGGCGACGGCTCCGTAGTGCCGTCGCCGTGGGTGGAGCCGCCGGTCTCCTCGCCGTAGTAGCGCACCCGGGTGCGGGTACCCAGCCCGCCGCGCCAACGGCCCGGCCCGGCCGAGTCGGTGACGTACTCATGCTCGATGAGTTGCACCGGGTTCTGCACCTCGAAGGTCTCGTAGTCCTGCGCCAGCACGTTGCCGCCGCCCATCAGCCCGGGCTGGTTGTAGCCGTCGACCCCGTGGGTGGCGCCGCCGCCCTCGTAGGTGAGGAAGAAGATGTCGTGGAACCCGCGTCCGTTGCGCGGGTCCTTGCCGGTCATGCGGTAGGACAGCCGCCGTCCCCAGGGGGCGGTGACCCGCTCCGGCAGCGCTTCCCGAAGCGCCAGCATGATGGCCTCGCCGGTGTGCTGGCACAGCTTGTTCCCCATGAACGTGGCGGCGGGATAGCAGGCGTTCAGGATCGAGCCTTCGGGCGCATGGATGTCCACCGAGCGTACCAAGCCGTGGTTGTGGAGCACCTCGGGGCTCAGCAGGTAGAGCAGCGTGGTGAGGGTCGCCGCCGTGGTGGAGGTAAGCGAGGCGTTGGTGAAGGTCGGCGTCTGCGGATCCGTGCCGGAGTAGTCAAAGCCGATGCCGTCCCCGCGGATCGTCACCTTCACCGCGATCCGTGAGGTCGACGGATTGCCCGGCTCGTCCTGGTAGATGGTGCTCTCGCCGTAGTATTCGCCGTCGGGCAGCGCCGCGATCTCCGCCCGTACACGCCGCTCGGTCATGTCGTAGAGGCGTTCGATGTTGGCAGTGAAGGCTTCGGCGCCCTCGGTTTCCATCAGCGCACGCAGGCGCCTCTCCCCCACGGCGCAGCTTCCCAGTTGCGCCTGGGCATCCGCCTCGACGATCTCCCGCAGCCGGACGTTGGCGAAGATCAGCTCCCACACGTCGCGCCGCAGCCTGCCCTTCTCCCACAGCTTCACCGGCGGGATTCGTAACGCCTCTTGGTGGACCTCCACCGCCTCGGGATTGCAGGTCCCCTTGACCGCGCCGCCGATGTCCGCCCAGTGGCCCCGGCAGGCGGTCCACGCCACCAGTTCGCCGCCCGCGAACACCGGCTTGTAGAACCCGACGTCCGCGTGCTGCAGGTTGGCGCACCAGACATCGTTGTGGATGAAAACGTCCCCGTCGTGGATGTCGCCGCTGAAGAAATCCATCAGGTAGCCGCAGCCCGGGTAGAGCGAAAACGCCATCAGCGGCAGGTGCTCGTCCTGCTCCAGCATCCGCCCCCGGGCGTCCAGGAAACCCAGCGCGAAGTCGCCGTTGTTGATGAGCGGCGAGCGGCTGCTGCGGTACAGCGCCTGGGCCATCTCGTGGGTAAGCGACTTGACCCGCCGCTGGAACACCACCGTGCGGGCCGATTGGTTGAGCTCGAGAGTCATGGCGAATGGCTTCTCTGTGCCGGCCTTCTCAACAGGCGGCCGGACATCGCTGCCGAGCCGCCGGTAGGTGGGATTAGCGAAGCGTAATCCGGCACCCGACGACCCGGTTTCGAGCCAACCTAACCCGCTTCGAGGCCGCTTTACCAGCGCTGCGCTACCGGGTGTCGGCGCGGCTCAGGACAAAACTGCCCAACTCGTCCACGCGCAAAGCGAACGCCGAAGGCACCACGAGCGTAGTCTGCGCCAGCTCGACGATGGCCGGGCCATGCAGACGGCAGCTTCCGTCCAGTTCCTCCCCGCGGTAAACCGGGAACTCGCGGAAAGACACCTCCCCGGGGCTGTAGGCCGACCGCACGCCGTCGGGCGCCGGCGCCGCCACTCCCATCGTCCGCACCCTTGGAAGCTCCGGCCGCGGCCTGCGGGCGACGCACCGGACCCGCAGGTTGACGACCTCCAGCACTTCTTCCGGAAGAGCGTAGCCGAACAGCCGCTCGTGGAGGGCATCGAAGCGGACGTGCAACTGGTCGACGCAAAGACGTTCCGCCAGGCCATCGTCCAGCGGCAGCTTGAGATCGTGGACCTGACGCAGGTAGCGGAGGTCCGCGGAGTAACCCACCTCCACCTCATCGGGACGGGCCCCTTCCGACACCAGCGTGCGCCGGCCCTCGTCGGCCATGGCGGCGAACAGCGCCTGCCAGCGTTCCGGGTCCAGTTGCTCGCCCGAGGCGCAATAGCTGCGGACCAGATCATGCTTGAGGTCGGCAAAGAGCATGCCCACCGCGCAGAAGACCCCGGACTGCCGGGGCACGATCACCTCCCGTACCCCCAGCTCCATGGCCACCGCGGCCGCATGTACAGGCCCGGCGCCCCCGCCCACCACCATGGGCATGGCCTCGGGATCCAGGCCGTGGTCCACGATCATGTCGCGCACCCCGGCGGCCATGCCGGCATTGACGACCTCGAAGGCGGCCACCGCCGCCTCCTCCACGGATATTCCGAGGGGCTCCGCCAGATGCTCCCGGACCGCCCGCTCCGCCGGCTCACGAAAGAGCCGCATGCGACCGCCGAGAAAGTAGTCGGGATCGAGATAGCCCAGCAGCAGGTCCGCGTCCGTGCACGTGGGCAACGTCCCGTCCTTGTCGTAGCAAGCCGGTCCCGGCACGGACCCGGCGCTCTGCGGGCCTACCTGAAGCCCCCCGCCCGCGTCGATCCAGGCGATGCTGCCGCCGCCGGCGCCGATGGTGCGGATATCGATCATGGGCAGCGCCGTGGCGTAGCGTCCGACCCGGCCGCCGGTCACTTCCCGAGGCTCGCCGCCCGACGCAAGGGAAATGTCCAGGCTGGTGCCGCCCATGTCGATGACCGCACAGTCCGAGGTCCCTGCCGCGCCCGCGTAGACCCGCGCCGCCACCGGCGCCGCCGCCGGACCGGACAGGAGCGCGGCGGCCGCCCGCGGGATGATCTCGGCGGGCGCCATCAGCCCGGCCGCCGAGTTCATGATCAGCAGTTGTCCGGTGAATCCCGCGTCGGTGAGCAGGCCCGTCAGCGAAAGCAGGTACGACTTGAGCAACGGACCCACGTAGCTGTTCAGCACCGTGGTGCTCACCCGGCTGTAGTAGCCCATCTGCGGCAGCAACTCCGAGGAGACGGTGAGGTAGACGTCCGGCAGAGCCTCGCGAAGTCGCGCGGCAACCGCTCGCTCGTGTGCGTCGTTGGCGTAGGCGTGCATGAGGCACACCGCCACTGCCTCGACCTGGTGCGCCTTCAGCGCCTGTACGGCCGCCTCCAGCGAACCGCCGTCCAACTCGGCCAGGACGGCGCCGTTCCAGTCCACACGCTCGTCGACCGGCAGCCTCAGATACCGCGCCACTAGCGGGGGCGGGCCTTGGTACTTGTTGTCGAGCGGCTCCTCCTTGACGCCCCGGCGCATTTCCAGCGCATCACGGGTCCCCTTGGTGGTGAGCAGTCCGGCCCGGCAACCGGTGCCGGTGAGCACCGCGTTGGTGGCCACCGTGGTGCCATGGACCACGAGGTCCACCTGCTCCAGGAAGGTCCCGACGTCGCTGCCGCGCTGCTCCGCGAGTTCCGTGATGCCGCGCATGATCGAGGCAGCGAGATCGGCCGGCTCGGCTGGCACCTTGAACGTCGCCACATCGCCAGCAGCATCGCAGAGAGCGAAATCGACGAAGGTACCGCCGACGTCGATGCCGACCATGTATAGACCTCGTGAATCACCCATAACCATATGATATCATTGCACTTTATACAGTCATGGGCGCAGGATTACAAGCGCTTTCATCCCGTGTCATAAGCGTACTGAAAGCGGATTCATTCCGATCTGCGCGCACGCCAGCGCGGCTCTGTCTCTCTGTCCAGCAACTCCTCCGGATCCTCTGAATCCTCCAACACCGATACGGCGATGATGCAGACCGGAACGCTTGCTTGATGTCGCATGTCGCTCAGGTCAGAACGCGGAGCGCGGTCTCCGGAGCCTTGTCGAGAACCCGCAACAGGGTGGCGGAATCGGCCAGCGCCTGCCACGAGACCGTCCGATGCGACTCGATGATCGTGTTCGTGTCCACGAGCAGCGCCGTCTCGTGGTTGACCTTTCTGCTCACAGCTCAATCGCCTGATCGACGCCATGGGCCGCGAACAGTTCCTCCAGATCCTCGATCGTAAGCCCGACCAGCGCCGCCGCACGCCGAACCGAAACATAGCCCTCGTCGATGGCCTTCGCCATCACCTCTACGAACGGCCGCGAGAATAAAGGCGGAGGTTCGAAGGAGTCCTCGCGGCCGTTGTTCCGCAAGGCGGCTTCCGGAATTGCTCGCGCCTGCCCCTTGGTCAACTCCCGGAGAGCGACCAGACGCCACCTGAGGGCCGACGAGGTCACACACAATTCGTCCGCCGTCGCGTTCAGTCGAGCGATCAAACTATCCATGTGCAACCGCCCCCAATCACCGGAGGAGTCAAGCGCCCCCTTCGGCATCAGCACGGCGGCCGCGAAGTTGTTTGCCAGTTGCTCCACCCTATTACCACCGAAATCGCTGGCTTCTTCCGTGTGCTCGGGCGGCATCGCTTCCCAGGTGAGGATGTGGAACAGCTCGTGCGCAAGGTCGAAGTTGCGGCGTCCCGCCACTTCCCCTCGTGCGATCAGCACAGCGTCGAACTCAGGCAGACGGCATGCCGCTCCGGAAATACCTTGGTAAGCGTCCACCATGAGCACGAGCATCCCGAGTTCGTCTTGCATCGCCGCCACCAGACGGTGCGCCGGCACAACCCCGAGTTCGAATTCGGCAACAAACCGCTCGCCAGCGTCCACCGCGTCCTCGAACCTCGACAGCTTGGTCAGCCCAAGGGCCTGTCGCATCAACGGCGCCCGTCGACCGACCTGCGCGGCCAGGACCCGGTACGCGCCAATCCAACGACCAGCCGTCCGCTCATACTCGCCAAGCTCCGACCGTCCGACTCCACTCTGTCGCCAGGAGAACAGCGCCTCGCCATCCAGCCGAAAGGGATCGGTGAAATAGTCGAGCGGCACACGCAGCTTCTCCACGGCGAGCAACAGTTCCTCCGCAGTCAGACGCCGTAGGCCGTTCTCTATTGCCGACACCGTCTGCCGATCCTTGAAACCGAAGAAACGCGCCATCTCGTCCTGAGAAAGATCACGCGCTTGTCTCAACGCCTTGAGCCGTGTACCGATGATCTGGCCCGCCATCGGACCTCCTTTTCAATTCTTGCATTTAATGAATTGCAAGAAATATACGCGAAAGCCATTTCGCGCGCAAGTCCCGGTACTCCGTCAGTTTGAAAGGAGAGAGCCGTGACAAGTCTCAGCGATAGACGTTGAACTCCACCCAACCTCCGGATCGCCCACGGATTCGGACCTTTCGCGCATTGGATCCATTCGTCCTTACCGGTAGTGCCGAGCTAGATATTTGATCAGTCTTCGTGCAAGCTCCCATTGCCGTCACCCAACAAAATCCGCACCCCACCATCGCACTCTCCACCACACAGAGACCCATCCCACCCCTCAATCTGTCCTTGGTGCAATATCCGGTGCTTGACAAGACGACCTTATTGATAATAAATTATCAATAAGGGATTGGATTAACCCCCCTTACCGTCCGCGCCCTCTGTCCACAAAGACCCTGTCTCGCGTGCCGCGGTTGGAATCGGAGTTGCCCGAATGACAAGCCCGCCCTTTCTGGTTGCCAGAGATCTGGAATACCATGCCCTGAACGGCGACGTCTTGTTGCAAGGCGTTTCGTTCGAGTTGGATGGCGGCGACATTCTGGCAATTGCCGGTCCCAACGGAGCCGGGAAAACGACTCTGTTGAACCTGCTTGGTGGCGTAGAAAAAGTGGTCTTGGGCGATGTCCAAGTCAATGGACGCAGCCTCAAACAGATGTCCGACAAGGAACGCGCCCGCATGATTGCCGTTTGTCAGCCAGCAAGAGCTGCCGGACGGCAGATTGCTCCTTCGGGACTACGTTGCCTTGGGCCAGATACCGATTTGGGCTGACCATTCCGAGGAACGACACGCAGCCGAGCTTGACAGAATTCTCGATCTGACCGGGCTTGGTGCATTGGCGGATAAACGGGTGGGTGTCCTGTCCGGAGGTGAACGCCAGCGTGCCCATATTGCGCGGGCATTCGCACAGAATCCTTCCCTGTTGTTCCTGGACGAGCCCACCAATCATCTCGATCCCGACGCAAAAGGGCGGGTACTTTCTTTAGTCGCGGAAATGGGAATCACGGTGGTGATGATCGTCCACGACTTGGTTATGATCCCCGAATTCTTCACCCATGTCGCGCTGATGAAATCAACGCGGCTTACCGGTTTTGGCCCTGTGCCCGAGGTGCTGACAGCCAAACGGGTCCGCGACACTTTTGGCGTCGACTACCTGTGCTTTCACCACGAGGGCCGCATGATCCCGGCACTGGATATCCGAAAAACCACAGTCTCAGCTTAAACAAAGGAGCATCCCCCAATGAAACTTATCTGGTCCTTCGCACTGGTCATAGCCATGGCAGGCAGCGCATTCGCACAAAAGGTGACGGTCGACAATTGCGGCGAACCGCTGGTGTTCGAAACTCAGCCCCAGCGTTTGGTCGTGCATGATATGAACATGACCGACATGGCCTTTGCACTGGGTCTGCAGGACAAGATCGTTGGCCTTACCGGCATAACCGGATGGTACAAGACCAGCCCGGAATTCGACACGCTGCGCGGCAATATCCCTGAGCTCGCACCCAAGTACCCGACGGTCGAGAACCTTGTCGCGGTTGAAGCTGACCTGTTCTTCGCAGGCTGGTACTATGGCATGAAGCCTGGCGGCGATGTGACTCCGGACACGCTGGAACCCTTCGGCATAAAAACGATGATCCTGACCGAAAGTTGCGTGCATCTGGACAAGGACCGCCCCGAGGCCAGCATGGACCTGCTGTTCAATGACGTCCTGCGTCTGGGCAAGGTCATGCACGTCGAGGACAAGGCAGAGGAACTGGTCTCAGGGTGGAGGAAAGAACTGACCGCAATCGAGAAGCGAACCGCCGATTTGCCTAAACCCCGTGTGTTCCTGCTGGATGGCCCGGCGGATGCTCCGTTCACCGCCGGCAGGTTCGCCATCCCGGACGCCATGATTGCCGCAGCAGGGGGTGAGAACATCACCCATGATATGAACACAAGCTGGGGCCGCACATCGTGGGAGGCGGTCGCCGCTGCGAACCCGGAATTCCTGGTCCTGCTCGATTATCAAACCGGCAATGGTGCAGCGGATACCTTCAAGTTCCTGCAAGAACATCCGGTGATGTCCAAGACGGACGCGGTCAAGAACGAGCGCTGGATCGGCCTGCGGTACGAAGAGCTGACCCCCGGACCGGCAAACATCCGGGCGATCTCGAAAATGGCACAGGCCATGCATCCGCGTCTCAATTGACATGGGCCGACTTGGCCTTGTGCTTTTTCTGGGGGCGGCCACTCTGGTCGCCCTCTTGCTGGTTTCGACCATCTACGGCACCACGTCCATTCCGGTCTCTGACGCTTTTGACGCGATCGGATTGGGCATCGGGTTGATTGATGGCGATATGTCTCCGCTGCATCGGATCGTGTTTCACCTGCGGCTGCCCAGGGCTCTGTTCGCCGCTGTGATCGGGGCCGGCCTGGGCATTGTGGGCGTTGTCCTGCAGACCACCACACGCAACGATCTGGCCGACCCTTTCCTGTTCGGCCTGTCTTCCGGTGCTGCCGCGGGGGCGGTGTTCGTGATCACCGTAACCGGCGACATCCTCGGATTCTGGACCCTGCCTCTGGCCGCGTTTTGTGGTGGTATCGTGGCCTCCGGCATTGTGTTGGCGCTTGTCCACGGGCTGCGCACGAGTGCGCCTGAAAAGCTGATACTCGCGGGGCTTGCGGTTTCTTTCCTGTTCTCCGCGATCACCAATTACCTGATTTTCGCGGGCGACAGCCGTGCCGCGCATTCGGTCATCTTCTGGATGCTGGGCGGCCTGGGCCTCGCCAGATGGGAAACCTTCCCTCTGGTCTGCACGGGCCTGTTGCTGATTTTGATTTATTCTCTTTATCGCAGCCGGTGGCTGGACGCCCTGCTGGCCGGAGACCTGACCGCGGTGACCCTGGGTGTGCCGGTGCTAGGGTTGCGCTTCAGCATGTTTTTTGTCGCAGCCCTTGCAACGGCCGTGTTCGTATCGGTGGCGGGCGTAATCGGCTTTGTTGGCCTAATGGTACCCCATATAGCCCGCGGAATCGCCGGACCGTTACACGGTCAGTTGTTGCCGACGGCTGCCATTGTCGGGGCCGCGCTGCTGGCCAGTTCAGATATTCTCAGCAGGCTCTTGCTTGCGCCGCAAGAATTACCGGTCGGAATCGTCACCACGTCCATCGGGTCGGTTTTCGTGTTCTTGTTGCTGCATAAGACAGCAAACGCCAAGAACTGAAGATTGCTCCACGTCCACCGCCGGATGAGGTCCTTGGAGATCTGCCTGGCGATCCTGTCGCGCTGCATCAGAGCATGGATGCAGGACGGCACGTACAGCCTCGGTCGAATGGTCCTCCGCTCTACGGCCGCATCACCCGAAATCCCTGGCGAACGCCTGCCGCTGCTCGTTGCTGCCGAGCATGATCAGTTCGGTGTCCTTTTGCAGTGACGTCGAGCCTGGCGGGTTGGTGACGACGACGCCGTTCTGCTGGACGCCGACGATGGTGAGGCCGGTGCGCTCGGAGACGGCGCAGCCGACGAGGTCACGGCCGACGAGGGAGGACGGCGCGGGCATCACGAAAAGTTCCACGCCCTCGCCGATGACCAGCAGTTCCTGGGCGTGGAGCTGGGCGAAGATGTCCTCGACGCCCAGGGAGGTGTAGCTCAAGGCGAAGTCGGCGCCGGCGCGGTAGATGGCCTCGAGGTTCCGAGGGTGAGTGAGGCGGCTCATGATGAGGACCTCGGGGTTGAGGCGGCGGCAGAACACCGCCAGGTAGATGTTCATGGCGTCGTCGCTGCCGGAAAGCACCACCGCGGGCGTGCTGTTGAGGCCCGCCTCCATGAGCAGGTCCCGGTCCGCCGCCTCACCCTGGAAGAGCCGGGTGGGGATCTCGCCGATGCGCTGCCGCAGCGCCTCGTTGCGCTCGATGAGGTGCACCGCCACGTCCTTGCGCCGCAGCGCCCGAGCAGTGGCGCGACCCACCTTGCCGCCGCCGATGACCAGCACCGGGTTGTAGTTGATGTCGTAGATCACCAGCAGCAGGTTGAGCTCCAGGATCTGCTGTTCCGTGCCCGCGACCACCAGCAGGCTGGAGTTGGAGAGGTAGGTGTCGGGCCGGGCAGGCAAGAGCTTGCCGCGTTCCCACACGCTGACGATCTCGACGCCGGTGGCCTCGCGGATCTGCGTCTCGCGGATGGTGCGGCCGGCGAACGGGGTGTTGTGGACGGCGAACTCGGCGATCCGCAAGTTGCGGATGCCGCCGATGACGTGCACTTCCGCGTGCCCGGCGTTGATGCGGTTGGCGAGGCGTTCCGCCAGTTGCTGGTGCAGCGGCAGGACGTGGGTGCAGCCGCTCAGCTCCAGCACGTCGATGGAGTCCTCGGCGGTGGCGGTGGCGACGATGGGCGCGCTCGGCGCCACGTCACGGGACGTGATGGTGATGTTGGTGTTCACCTCGTCCGTCAGGTTGGCCACGATGAGCCGCGCGTGCGCCGCCCGGATGTTCACGTAGGTCTCCCGGCTGTCGACGTCCCCGGCGATGACCGACAGGCCCCCGCGCTGCTTGCGGGCGGCCTCCGCGAGGTCGGACTCGATGAGGCAGTAGGGAATGTCGTAAAGCGCCAGCCGCTCCATCAAGCCCGTCGCCAACGCATCGTAGCCGCAGATGACCACGTGGCCCGCCAGGTCGTCCGCCACCTTGTGGGGGGCGCGGCCCCGTATCTGCGCCTCCAGCCACGGCGCGTAAAACGAGCGTATCAAGGTGAAGGGCAGCAGGATGAGGAGCATGACGATGCCCGACACCAGCACGAGAATGCTGAATATCCGCCCGACATCGCTGTCGAAGACGATGTCGCCGAACCCCAGCGTGCTCATGACCGTCAGGGTCCAGTAGAGACCCGTGACCCAGGAGTGGTCCTTACCCTCCACGCTGACCATGATGACGTGGAAGACGACGGCGTAGATGACGATGATTCCCAGCAGGACGCCGAGAAACTTGAGCAACACGCCCAGGTTGCGCCGGGTTTCCGGGAGCTCCATGAAGGAGACGAGCAGGCTGACAAGGACTTTCACGTCAAGACCGTATGATCGCGAACTGTCTCGGACTCCCCTTGCGACACCGATGAGGACGGCCGCGGTTCAGCTTTCCGCCAGCCAGCGTCCGATCGCCACGAGATCCCAGTCCTTTCGGAAATAGCCTAGCAACTGAACCCCCAGCGGCATTTCGTCGAGGGCCAGCAGCGGCAGGTTCAGGGTGGGAACGCCAACCACCGACGACAGCTCGCCGTAGATGGAGTTGCCCACCGGCATGCCCACCGGCGCGGCGTCGACGGAGTTCAACGTGACGAACGCGTCGGTGCCGCCGGCCATGGCCTCCCACTGCCGGCGGAAGGCATGGCACCAGTCCAGCGCCCCGGCGTAGTCGGCCGGCGTGAGGCCCCGGCCCACCTCCACGCGTTCCAGCACCCGTTCGCTCAGGAGCTCCGGGCAGCGGTCGGCATAGACCGCCAGCGGGTAGCGCCCCTCGTAGGTGAGCATCAGCAGGATCACCTCGGGCAGCTCCCTGAGCTTGTGCTCCAGCGCCTCCACCTCCGGGTCGTCGGCCCGGCCCGCCACCTCCACGCCCTTGGACCGCAAGGTCTCGACGTACCCCTCGAAGACCGCCCGGGTGTCGTCCGCGGTGACGTCCCAGCCGGCGGTCTCGAGCCTCACCACCCGCCGGGGCTTCGTCGCCGGCGGCAGCGTGGGCTCACCCCTCAGGCTCGGATGGCCCGGATCCCCGCCGGCGGTATGGGAGATGTAGTAGGCCGTGCTCCACGTGTCCTCGAGGGTGCCGGCGAGAATCCCCAGGTGCGCCAGACTCGGGGCCGACGGAAACCCGCCCAGGGTATTGATGGCGCCGTAGGAGGCCTTGATGGCGTAGGTGCCGCAATAGGCCGCCGGCCGCAGCACCGAGCCGCGCACCTGCGTGCCGGTGGCCGCCGACACCATGCGCGCGCCCACCGCGGCGGCGCTGCCGCTGGAAGAACCGCCGGGGGTCCGCGACGCGTCCCACGGATTGCGGGTGGGTCCGGGCGCGGCAAAGGCGAACTCGGTGGTGACGGTCTTGCCCAGGATCAGCGCACCGCCCTTGCGCAGGCAGTGCACCGCGGCCCCGTCCCAGCCGGTGTGGAAGTCCTTGAGCACCGGGCTGCCCACCTCCATGGGCATGTCCTCGGTCTCGTGGACGTCCTTGATGGCCATGGGCATGCCGTCCACCACCGACAGGGGTCGCCCGTCCTTGTAGCGCGCGCTGGCGGCGTCGGCTGCCTGGCGGGCGCCGTCCACGTTCATTCGGACGAATGCCCTGACTTCCGGCTCCAGGGTCTCGATGGTCTCCAGGCACCGCTCCAGATAGGCGCGGGGCGTGTCGCTGCCGTCGAGAAACGAGGGGATCGCGGATGCGTAGCACAGGAGTTCCGCTTTTGCGGGATGGTAGGGAACCTTTCGTCCGGCCATGATCTCCTTTCGCGGCGCGGGGCGTGTGTGCCCGCATGCAGGTCCGGCGCCCTTCCCGGAGGGGCATCGGCCGTGTGGTATTATAGACGACAAAATGCCAAGTAAAAATGACTTTGTTTGCCGGGAACCTGTCCGGGTAATCGAATTGCGGCGAGGACAGGGGCGACCGCCGGTCGCCCCTACGGGAGTCCAACGTAACGTAGCCTAGTGTCGCGTCCCATGATTTCCTGGCAGAAGTTGCGCAGGATTTTTGTCGTCGGCAAGGCGCGATGACCTGTAGGGGCGACCGGCGGTCGCCCTCCGTGGGCGGGCACCACGCGAGGAAGAGCAACGCAGCCGACGGCGAAAAAGACCAGCAAACTATGCCAGGAAATCATGGGACGCGACACCAGGAGTCTGTCCGAGTAGTCGAACACAACCCCTCTCCCTCTGGGAGAGGGTGGCCGAAGGCCGGGTGAGGGCCTGGGAAAATGATGACACTTCGCATCCGTCATTCCGGCAAAAGCATGCCCCGTACCCCGATACGGGGCCGGAATCCAGGGATGGGGCAGGGGCGGCACTGCGAACCCCCCGCCGCTCCACCTCCGGATTCCGGCTTCCGCCAGAATGACGGATGCGGGCATTTGCGGGCTATTTTCTTGGTGCTGATACTCGCGGCCGCATTCGCCGGCCCGGCCAACGCGGCCGACCGGCTGCTGGTGTTCGCGGCCGCCAGCCTCCAGGGCACCGTCGACAACATCGCGCGGCGGTTCGAGAAGGCGGGCGGTTCGCCGGTGGCGACCTCGTTCGCCGCGAGTTCCACCCTGGCACGGCAGATCGAGCGCGGCGCACCGGCGGACGTGTACGTGTCGGCCAGTCCCGAGTGGACGGACCGGTTGGAGGCCGGGCGGTGGCTGCGGCCAGGCACCGTCGGTGACCTCCTCGGTAACCGTCTCGTGCTCGTGGCCCCCGCCGCTCAGGCCGCGGCGGTGCCTATCCATCACGGCTTTCCACTGAGCCGGCTTCTTGGCAACGGGCGGCTGGTGATGGGAGATCCGAGCCACGTCCCGGCCGGGCAGTACGCCAGGGCGGCGCTCGATACCCTCGGCGTCTGGCGCGCGGTGGCGGGCCGGGTGGCGGGCACCCCGACCGTGCGCCATGCGCTGGCGCTGGTGGCCCGCGGCGAGGCGCCCTACGGCATCGTCTACGCTACCGACGCCAGGGCGGACCCCAACGTCGCGGTGGTGGGCGTCTTCCCCGAGGAATATCATCCGCCCATCCGCTACACGGCGGCCGTCCCCGCCGCCAGCACCCATCCGCAAGCCGAGAGGTTCCTGAACTTCCTGTGGTCACGGCCGGCGCGATCGGTGTTCGAGGGCCACGGCTTCGCGGTCAGGGGGACCGGACACTGATGTCCGGCTGGTCCCTGAGCCCGGCGGAGATCGAGGCCCTGCGCCTGAGCGTTCGGATCGCCGCCTGGAGCACGGTCGCCAGCCTCCCCTTGGCGGCTCTCGCGGCGTACGTGCTGGCGCGCTACCGCTTCTGGGGCAAGGAGCTTCTGAACGGACTGCTGCACATGCCTCTGGTGCTGCCGCCGGTGGTCACCGGCTATCTACTGCTCCTGCTGCTGGGGCGCCGCGGCCTGGTAGGAGCCTGGCTCGAGGAGACCTTCGGCCTGGTGTTGGCGTTCCGCTGGACCGGCGCCGCGGTGGCCGCGGCGGTGGTCGCGTTTCCGCTGATGGTGCGCCCCATCCGCCTTTCCCTGGAAGCCATCGACCGGCGCCTGGAGGCCGCCGCCAATACCCTGGGGGCCAACCGCGGGTGGACGTGGTTCACCGTGACGCTGCCCCTGAGCCTGCCGGGCATGGTGGTGGGGGCGATCCTCGGCTTCACCCGGAGCCTCGGGGAGTTCGGCGCCACCATCACCTTCGTCTCCAACATCCCCGGCGAGACCCAGACCCTGTCCCTGGCGGTTCACTCCGCGCTCCAGGTTCCCGGAGGCGAGCCCGGCGCCATGCGCCTCACCGTGATCATCGTTCTGGTCACCATCGTGGCGCTGGTGGCGTCGGAGATGCTGGGCCGCTACGTCGCCAGGAGAACCCAGGGATACGTCGCCTGAACCATGCTTGAAGTCGATGTCAAACGGCAACTCGGGAACCTGAGCATCGAAGCCCGGTTCAGCAGCGACCAGGGGGTGACCGCCCTCTTCGGCCGTTCCGGCGCCGGCAAGACCTCCATCGTGAACATGGTGAGCGGGTTGCTCAGACCCGAAGAAGGACACATCGAGGTGGACGGCCACGTCCTGTTCGACAGCGCGGCGGGCGTCGACCTGCCGCCCTGGAAACGGCGGGTCGGGTACGTATTCCAGGAAGGGCGCCTGTTCCCGCACCTTACCGTACGCTCGAACCTGCTCTACGGGTGGCGTTTCGTCCCCGCGGCCGAGCGCTACCTCACCCTCGACCAGATCGTCGCGCTGCTCGACCTCGGGGCGCTGCTCCGGCGCCGGCCACGGTCCCTCTCGGGCGGCGAGAAGCAGCGCGTGGCCGTGGGCCGGGCGCTCTTGAGCAATCCTCGGACTCTCCTGATGGACGAGCCGCTGGCCTCCCTCGACGTGCTGATGAAGAGGGAGATCCTTCCCTACCTCGAACGGCTGGACGACATGGGCATTCCCATCCTCTATGTGAGCCATTCCCTGGACGAGGTATCGCGTCTGGCCCGCAACCTGGTGTTGCTGTCCGCGGGTCGGGTCACCCGGTCGGGCGTCACCGACGAGATCCTGAGCCAACTGGAGCTGTGGTCGCCGGAGGACGAAACGGAGAGAGGAACCATGCTGGCGACCCGCGTCTCCCGCCACGATGCCGAGGCCGGGCTCACGCACCTCGACTTCCGCGGCGGCGAGTTGCGGGTGCCGCTGGCGGACATTCCCGAGGGGGTGGCGGTGCGGGTGTGGATCCGCGCCCGGGACGTCGGCGTGGCCACGGAGCCGCCGCGCGGGCTGAGCCTGCGCAACGTGCTCAAGGGGACGCTGGTGGAGATCGCCGGGGACGGCAACACCGGCGCCGTCACGGAACTTCGGCTTCGCATCGGCGAAGCGACGCTGACCTCCCTGGTGACGCGGCAGGCCGTACGCGAACTGGCTCTGACGCAAGGCCAGGAGGTCTACGCTCTCATCAAGAGCGCCAACCTCGACCGCCGTCAACTGAGCCTGGTGGCCGCCATGGCCGGGCCGGGTGGACAACCGCCGGCCGCGGACACTTCGAACTGAATCCGGCTGCGGCCCCATGGACACCACGGCACGCCGAAGCACCTTCTCGTCCCTGCGCAACCGGGACTTCCGGTACCTGTGGGCCGGCACCTGCTTCCTCAGCGGCGGGCACTGGCTGCAGCAGCTCACCGTCGGCTGGGCCTGTTACGAGATGACGCGTTCGTCCATCCTTCTGGGCGCCATCAACGGCCTCAGATTTGTGCCTTTCCTCATCTTCAGCCCGCTGGCCGGGGTGGCCGCGGACCGCTCGGACCGCCGCAGGATGATGATCACCACCCAATGGTTCGTGCTCGGGACGGCCCTCGCCATGGCCCTGGTGGCGCACATGGGGTGGCTGGAAGTCTGGCACCTGTTCGCCTTCACGCTGGCCACCGGCACGGTATGGTCCTTCAGCGAGCCGGTAAGGCAGGCGCTCATCCCCGACATCGTGCCGCGGGCGGAGCTGATGAACGCCGTGGCGCTGAATTCCGCGGCCTTCAACTTCACCAAGATCGTCGGCCCCAGCGTGGGCGGGGGGCTCATTGCCTTCTTCGCACTGTACGGGAACTTCTCCGTCCAACTGGCGGGGAACTTCTACGTCCAGAGCGCCACCTACCTCTTCGTCATGTGGATGATTTACCGGATGCGGATTCCGGAGCGGGTCCGGGAAGCCGCCCGTACCTCCGTGCTCAGCAACCTGCGCGAAGGAATCCGCTATGTCTGGTCGGATCCCGTGGTGTTCGCGGTGATGGCCACCGCCATGGTCCCGCGGCTGTTCGCCATGCCGTACCAGGCGTTGTTGCCCGTCTTCCAGAAGGACGTGCTGCAGGTGGGGCCGGACGGCCTCGGCCTGATGATGGCGGCGCCGGGGCTGGGCGCCATGGTGGCGATGCTGTGCGTCGCGCATTTCGCCAGCCGGGTGGACCGCCCCGGGTTCCTCATGATCGCGGGCCTGGTGTTCCAGGGGGCGTTCCTGATCCTGTTCTCCCTGATGCGCACCCTGACGCTGTCCCTGCTGACCCTCGGGATCGTAGGCGGTTTCCAGGTCATGTTCATGTCCGTATCGAACATGGTGCTGCACATGACCGTCCCCGACCGGCTCCGCGGCCGGGTCATGAGCATCTACATGCTCGACCGCGGCATCACGCCCGCGGGCGCCATGCTGGCGGGGATCAGCGCCCACTTCATCGGCGCTCCCCATACCGTGCTGGCCATGGGCGTCATAGTGCTGCTCCTGGCCGCTGTCGTGGTGGCGTTCATGCCGAGCCTGCGCAAGGTGCGGGCGTGAGCGGCGGAATCCTTGACAACCCGCGGCTTCCGCTGTTTCCATTAGGGGTTACGGATCAAACCCACTCTGGAGGCGTTCGTGGGCAACGGCAGACAACGGAACGGGCGGTGGGTCGACGTGGAGCGCGGCGTCATCAGCCGGGAGATTTTCGTCAACGAGGACATCTACCGTTCGGAGCTGGAGCAGATCTTCGCGCGCACGTGGCTCTGCGTGGGGCACGAGAGCCAGATCCCCGAGCCCGGCGACTTCTTCCTTTCCCGCATGGGTGAGGAGTCGGTGATCGTCACCCGGGACCCGCAGCGGAAAATCCACGTCCTGCTGAACACGTGCCGGCACCGGGGCATGAAGGTGTGCCGCTACGACCAGGGCAACACTTCGATTTTTACCTGCCCCTATCACGGCTGGAGCTACTCCACCGACGGCGACCTGGTGCAGACTCCGGGAGATCTCTTCGGCGTTCCCCAGTACCGGGCGGGCTACCGCGAACAGCTCGACAAGTCGGAGTGGGGGCTGATCCACGTGGCGCAGATGGAAGTCTACAAGGGGACCATCTGGGCCACCTGGGACGAGTCGGCGCCGTCCTTCAACGACTACCTCGGCGGCATGCGCTTCTACCTGGACGCGCTCCTGGATGCCCGCGACGGCAGCGAGGGCGGCTCGGAGGTGCTGGGCGGCATGGTCAAGTGGCGCATGCCGTGCAACTGGAAGTTCGCCGCCGAAAACTTCGCCTGGGATACCTACCACAGCCCCACCACCCACAAGTCCGCGGAGCTGGCCGGCATGGGGCCCGGCGGCGAAGGACAGGAGCGCCACGGCTCGGTCCACAAGAACCAGGCCAAACGGTTCACCAGCGGGCTGATGGCGTTCCCGTCGCTGGGGCACGCCAGCATCACCGGGCCGCCGCAGGTGGGTGCTGAGCCCTGGTTTCCGGAGTTCCCCAACGACCCGGCGGTGGCCGAGTATTTCAAGGAGGTGGAGGCGAAGCGGCGGGAGCGGCTCAAGGGCAAGGTCACGGTGACCCCCGGCAACGGCAACATCTTCCCCAACACCGCCTTCCACCCTTGGTTCCCCCGCACCATGGTGGTGTGGCATCCGGTAGGCCCGAGCCGGACGGAGGCATGGCGCTGGTACCTGGTGGACAGGGACGCGCCGTGGGAGGTCAAGGACCTGCTGCGCCGCTACTACATGCGCTTCTCGGGGCCGGCGGGCATGGTGGAGTCCGACGACATGGACAACTGGGTGTACGCGACGGAGGCCAGCCGTGGCACCATCGCCCGGCGCTATCCCTACCACTACGGCATGGGCCTGGGCTTCGCGGAGCCGGTGGAAAACCTTCCCGACGCGGTGACCGTCAAGGCGTCGTTCTCCGAGGAGGGCGCCCGCGCCTTCTACCAGCGCTGGGCGGAGCTGATGAATGACGAGCCGTAGGACGACATGCCGCGGAAGATGATGGTTGGAGTTGCTGAATGACGAGCCGGACCCTCCCGGAGCATAGCGAGGCTCCTCCCGTTCATCCTGAGCCCTTCGACAAGGCTCAGGACAGGCGTAGCGAAGCGGAGTCGAAGGGCGGCAAGGGGCTGGCCTACCTGCTGCTCGCCCAGGAGGTGCACGAGTTCCTGTGCATGGAGGCGGACCTGCTGGACGAACGCCGCTACGACGAGTGGCTGGAGCTCCTGACCGACGACATCTCCTACTGGGTCCCCATGCGCAGGAACGTCCAGTACGGCCATTGGGACACCGAGAACACGCGGCAGGGACAGGACATGAACTGGTTCGACGAGGGCAAGAGCACCCTCAGGCTGCGCATCAAGCAGGTCACCTCCGGCGTCCACTGGGTGGAGGAACCGTCGCCGCGGGTCTCCCGCATGATCTCCAACGTCCACGCCATCCGCGCGACCCCGAGCCTGGAGGACCCCGAGGAGGTCAGCGTCAAGTACCGGGTCCTGATCTACCGCAACAAGCTCGAGGACAGCACCGACATGTTCGCCGGCAAGCGCGACGACGTGCTGCGCAAGGTGGACGGCCAATGGAAGATCCGCAAGCGCACCATGCTGCTGGACCAGAGCGTGCTGCTGTCCGCCACCATGCCCTTCGTGCTGTGAGGCCCGAGTTCTCGGAACCAACGAGAAGGAAACCGTCATGGGACTCTTCAGCGTAGGATGCTCGCTTGAAAACCAGCAGGACAGGACCCGGTCCGTGCGCGTGTCGACGGTCATGGTGGACACCGGCAACGAGCTGACCTGGATCAACTACAAGCACCTGGAGAAGATCGGCGTGGAGCCCGAGAAGAAGGACCGGCGTTTCGTGATGGCCAACGGCCAGGAGATAACCCGCTCCATCGGCTTCGCCATCATACGGGTCGGCAAGGAGTTCACCACCGACGAGGTGGTTTTTGCGCAGAAAGGCGACCTTCAGTTGCTGGGCGCACGTACGCTCGAGGGCCTCAACCTGAGAGTCGACGCCCGCAACAAGAAGCTTGTGGCGGCGGGCCCGTTCGTCGCCGCGGGCAACATTGAAACCGGCTGACCGAACGGGAAGTCACGCTCGGCCCGATAGAGTTCCTCAGACGTCGATGAACAGCTCACGCAGGTCAGGCCTGCGCGAGATCAGGCCCTGGGCCATGGAGTAGTCGAGGAACTTCTCCAGACCCTTGCGGTTGGCCTCGATGCCGTGGGGCCAGGGGTCTTGGCCAAGGACTCCGGTGGTGCTCTCGACGTACTCGGAGAACCAGGGGAGGACCCCGGCCGAGCTCACCATATCCAGCCGCTTGAAGAAGGACTCCTTCTCTTTCCTGAGAACGCGCTCCACCTTGCGAGCGATGCCGAGCCCTTTCTCCAGATGCTGCTCCTTGAGGGCGATCAGGTGCATGATGGGGATTACCCCATGCTTCCGGAAGTATGCCTTTTCGTGCTCGACCGGATCGGGGAAGAGGCACCGCACGGCGCCTTCCGAGACGGGCGGCCTGGTGAGGTGGGCGTAAATCACCGCGTCGAGCTTTTTCTCCAGCAGCCAATCGAAGAGCCTCGCCTCCTTGCCCACGTATGTCACCTGGTCGGCGATGGCCGGCGGCAGCTTGACCCGCTCCACCCGGCCGGTGAACCAGCGGATGTCCTCCGGCCTGACGCCGTACTCCTCCTGGAGGATGCCGCGGACCCATACCGCCGCGGTCATGTGGAAATCGGGCACTCCCACCCGCTTGCCCTTGAGCTGCTCCCCGCTCACGAGCCGGCTGCCCTTGCGCACGAACAGCGCCGAGTGGCGAAACCGCCTGGAGGTGAAGATCGGAAACGCCTTGTAGGCCCGCCACCCCTGCTCCCGCATCATGGTGTAGCTCGACAGCGACAGCTCCGTCACGTCGTACCTCGGTGACTTCAGCACCTGCCGGAACAGCTTGTTCGGCGGGTCCACGTAGTGCCAGCGGATGTCCAGCCCGTAGGCTTGGTGCCGCCCGTTCATCAGTGCGCCGAAGAACGGGTAGTCGTTGCTGGCGAAGTCGAGGGGGATGCCGCGGGATTCCGTGTCTGATCGCTTCTCGGCCAAAATCAGTCTCCTTCCGAGACTCCGTGTCGTGTAGTTGCCGCCCCTACGCCGAGGATGCAAACCGGTTGCACCGCACCTCGTCTCCGATATCGAGCCGCATCAGATCCTCGCCGACGAACAGCGGGCCGTTGTAGGTAGCGCGGGTTGCCGGGACCAGGTCTTCAGCGGTCGCCTCGCCGAACAACAGGAGATGCGTGTAGACGGCCAGCTTGGGCTTGGTGCGGGCGAAGACGACGCCCGCGTCTTCCGGTATGGTGTGGTTCCTCCGGATCCTCTCCAGGTTGGCGCGCTCCACGCTGTGGCCCATGCCGTGGGTGACCTCGTGCACCAGGAGATCGACGTTTTGGGAGTGAACGATGAGGTTCTCGTTGAAGGTGGTGTCGCCGGACAGCACCGCCGAGCGGCCTCGGTAGTCGATACGGTAGCCGAAGGCGTCGAGCTGCTCGCCGCCGTGGTCGACCTTGAAGGCGGTGACCCGGATGTCGCCGGATTCGAACACGACCCCTTCCTCGATCTCTGTGGATTCCAGCTTCACGCCCTCGGCGGGGTAGCTGTGGCTGCGGACCCGGATGTCGGTGGCGAAGGCGAGGGGCAGGTGTTCGGCCATCTGGTTCGTCCCGTCGGGCCCCCAGAGCTTGAGCGGCACGGTGCGCTTGCCCCACGGCCGGCCGATCCAGCCGGTGAGCCAGAGATCGGCGAAACCCACCACGTGATCCGAGTGGTGATGCGTGAGGAACATGCCGGTGATGTCGCCGAAGGGAATCCCGAGCTGGTGAAGCCGCTGCAGCGCGCCGCGCCCCGCGTCGAACAGGAGCTTCTCGCCGCCCACCTCCACCAGCGTGCTCGGCCCGAAGCGGTCGAGGACCGGCGGCGGCGCGCCTGTACCGAGAAGCGTTACGCGAAAGAGGTCGATGGACGGGCGTGACTCCATGTGTGTCCTTTTCGGGTGGAAATCCCTGGGATGGTGGGGCCTTACTGGTCCGCTCGGACCCGGCTCAATGGACCCGCCCTACGTGATCCATGAGCTTCAGACACTTCGCCTTGAATTCAGACGCCTTTATCGTCAGCGGCGCATCAGCCATATTCTCGTCCACCTTCCTTGAGTGGTGTAACGATTATACCATGGTCCCAACCATGGTCACCCAGTCGGCAACGCATCCAGGAGTCACCTGAAACAGCGGATGCGGCAGTCGGTCCGGCACAGCACCGCCCGCGAAACACCGTATGGCGGCAGAAGCCGCTTTCGTGATAGCCTGAATAGAGTAGACCACGACCGGTGCATAGCACACCACGACCGAAGCATTCATCCTTGCAGGTACCCGATGGCCGAGTCACTCGCCATAGAGACGCCGTCCGGCAAGGCCGCGGCGGACGAGAACTTCCCCGTCGGTTCCTGGCTGTTGCCGGCGCGCCTGCGGCCGCATATCGCGACCTTCTACGCCTACGCCCGGGCCATCGACGACATCGCCGACAACCCCGACCTGGAACCGGCCGACAAGATCGCCCGCCTGGACGGGTTCGCTAAGGCGGTGAGCGGCGCCGATGCCGCCGACCCCGCCTTCCGCAAGGCCCACGAGATCCGCCGTAGCCTGTTCGAGACCGGGGTTCCGCACCGTCACTGTGTGGACCTTACCCGGGCCTTCAAGCAGGACGCGGTCAAGCTGCGCTACGACGACTGGGACGACCTGATGGGTTACTGCAACCTGTCGGCGGCTCCGGTGGGGCGCTACCTGGTGGACCTGCACGGCGAATCGGCGACAGCCTACCCGGCGTCCGATGCCCTTTGCAACGCGCTGCAGGTGCTGAACCACCTGCAGGACTGCGGCGACGACTACCGAGAGCTGAACCGCGTCTACCTGCCGCGGGACTGGATGGCCGCCGCCGGCACCGGTGTCGAGGCCCTTGGCGAAAGGCGCTCCCCGCCCGCGTTGCGGCGGGTTCTGGACCTGTGCCTGGACGCCACCGACGGCCTGCTGCGGCAAGCCGGCGGTCTGCCCGGACAGCTACGCAACTTCCGGTTCGCCATGGAGGCGGCCGTCATCGTCGCCGTCGCCCACAAGCTCAGCGCAGAGCTGCGCCGGCGCGACCCCCTAACCGAACGCGTCGTGCTCGGCAAGGCGCAGTTCGCCGCCTGCGCGGCGCGCGGCATCGGCCGTGTCCTGTTCCGCCGGCGCCGTCGAGGTTTGTCCGATGGCAGCGGATAGCGGCGCGCCGTCCCCGGAGCGCGACGCCGTCGAGCCGTGGACCCATGTGCGGCGCGTGGTGGCGCAGTCCGGTACGTCGTTCCTCTGGGGCATGAAGGTGCTGCCGGCGGAACGGCGGCGCGCCATGTATGCCATTTACGCCTTCTGCCGCGAAGTGGACGACGTCGCCGACGAACCCGGTGAAACCGCCGACAAGAAACAGGGGTTGGCGGCCTGGCGGGAGGAGATCGCGCGCCTCTACGCCAGCGAGCCGCGATGGCCTACCACCCGGGCGCTGCTGCAACCGGTGCAACGCTTCGAGTTGCCGCGCGAGGAGTTCCTCGCCGTCATCGACGGCGTGGAGATCGACGCGGCGCCCGTGGTAAGGATGCAGACGCTCGATGACCTGCTGCGGTATTGCCGCAAGGTGGCCGGCGCGGTGGGCATGCTGTCCATCCACGCATTCGGGGTGCCCAAGGACCCCGGCTACCAGATCGCCGAGGCCCTCGGGAACGCGGTGCAACTCACCAACATCCTGCGCGACGTCAAGGAGGACGCGGCCATCGAGCGCCTCTACGTGCCCATCGAGGTCGTGCGGCGGCACGGCGTGGCGGAGGACTCCCTGAGCGCCGTGTTCAGCCATCCCGGCTTTGCCGCGGCATGCGCGGAGCTGGCGGAGCTGGCTCGGGACCACTACGCCCGGACCGACCGGCTGCTGGCCCAGCTCGGATGGCGCCAGATGCGGCCCATCGTGCTCATGATGGCGGTCTATCGAGAGACGCTCCGGCGCCTGGAGGAACGGGGCTGGACACGCATCGACAGCCCGGTCCGGCTGACCCGCGCCCGCAAGCTGTGGGTCGCCCTGCGCCACGGGCTTCTCTAGTGTCGCGTCCCGTGAGTTCCTGCCATAAGTCGCGCAGGATTTTTTGTCGTCGGCAAGGCGCGATGACGAGCAGTGGCGGGCACCACGCGAGGAAGAGCAACGCAGCCGACGGCGAAAAGGCCCAGCGAATTATCGCAGGAACTCACGGGACGCGACACTAAGAGCATCGCCTTCGTGTCACGAACTCACGTCATCGGCGCGGGCCTGGCCGGTCTTTCCACCGCGGTCTCCCTGGTACGAGCAGGCCGCGCGGTCACCCTCTACGAAGCGAGCGGCCAGGCGGGCGGCCGCTGCCGGTCCTACTTCGATGCCAGGCTCGATTGCGCCATCGACAACGGCAACCATCTGCTGCTGACCGGCAACCGGTCCACCATGCGCTACCTGACGGACATCGGCGCCGAAGACGGGCTGGTCGGGCCGGCTTCGGCGTGCTTCCCGTTCCTCGACCTGCGCACCGGTGAACGGTGGCAGGTGCGACCCAACGCAGGCAGGCTGCCCTGGTGGATCTTCGACCGCCGCCGGCGCGTGCCCGGGACCCGGGCGCGGGACTACCTGTCGGGTCTCCGCTTCGCCGCGGCGGACGGGGACAGCACCGTGACCGATTGCGTCGGCGACCACGGGGCGTTGTTCGAGAAGTTCTGGGAGCCCCTGGCGGTGGCGGCGCTGAACAGCCCGGTGCGGGCCGGCGCCGCGCGGCTCCTGTGGCCGGTGTTGCGCGAGACCTTCGCCAGGGGCGAGGCGGCGTGCCGGCCGCGGATCGCCAGAACCGGCCTCTCCGGAACCTTCGTCGATCCCGCGCTGAAGTTTCTCCAGGGACGCGGCGCCGCGGTCCGGTTCGGGAGCCGTTTGCGCGAAGTCACCTACACGGCCGGCGTCGCGAGCTGTCTGGACTTCGGCGGCGAAACCACGGCATTGGCGGACGGCGACAGCGTGGTGCTGGCGCTGCCGCCGGCGGCGGCGGCAACGCTGGTGCCGGATCTCGCCGTGCCGGAGGAGAGCCACGCCATCGTCAACGCCCACTTCCGATTGCCGGAACCCGCGGGCCTGCCGGATGACAGGCCGTTTCTCGGACTGATCGGCGGCACGGCGCAGTGGCTGTTCACGCGCGGCGAGGTGGCCTCCATCACCATCAGCGCCGCCGACCCCATGATCGACGAGGAGGCCGACGTGATCGCGCGGAAGACCTGGCGCGACGTCGCCCTCGCCCTGGGTCGTGATCCGAACCCCCTGCCGCCGTACCGTGTCGTCAAGGAGAAGCGCGCGACGTTCGCGCAGACCCCGTCGCAGGTCAAGCTCCGCCCCGGGACCCGAAGCGGTTTCGCCAACGTGTATCTGGCCGGCGACTGGATCGACACCGGGCTGCCCGCCACCATCGAAAGCGCCGTGCGTTCGGGACACATGGCCGCGGGTGCCATCGTCGGGTGACCCTCACCCCGACCCTCTCCCAGAGGGAGAGGGGGTCGGAGGGCTGCTCGTCGCGAATGCCCTCACCCGGCCTTCGGCCACCCTCTTCGCCCGTGGGGAGAGGGGAAGATTGGCTCTCTCCCCACGGGAGAGGGTGGCCGGCCTGGACCGCGCCAGACGGGACGGATCGTTGACCCTCCGGGGTTACTGCTGCATAGTAAAATTTGCCGAAGTGCCTGTACGGCAGGATCGGAGGGATTCCTGTGGCAAAGCGACCCTTGCAAGTCATCCTCGCGCAACCGAGAGGTTTCTGTGCCGGCGTGGTCCGGGCCGTCGACATCGTCGAGCGCGCGCTTGAGATCTATGGCGCCCCGGTCTACGTGCGGCACGAGATCGTCCACAACAAGCACGTGGTCGACGGCTTGCGCGAGAAGGGGGCGCGCTTCGTCGAGAAGGTCTCCGACATCCCGACCGGCGCGGTCACGGTGTTCAGCGCCCACGGTGTGTCCCGCAAGGTGGAAGACGCCGCCGACGACCGCGGCCTCGAGGTCATCGACGCCACCTGTCCGCTGGTGAGCAAGGTGCACGTCGAGGCGCAGCGCTATGCGCGGCAGGGCTACGAGGTGGTGCTCATCGGCCACGCGGGCCATCCGGAAGTCGAGGGCACCATGGGACAGGTGCCGGGCACGGTGCACCTGGTGTCCAACGTGGACGACGTGGCGAGGCTGGAGGTCGCCGACCCGGCCAAGCTGTCCTACGTGACGCAGACCACCCTCAGCGTCGACGACACACGCGAGATCATCGCCGCGCTGAAGTCCCGTTTCCCCGAGATCCGCGGCCCGGACGTGAAGGACATCTGTTACGCGACGCAGAACCGGCAGACCGCGGTACGGCTATTGGCGGCCAAGTCGGACGTGATCCTGGTCATCGGCGCCGACTACAGCTCCAACTCCAACCGCCTTCGCGAGATCGGCGAGGAAGTCGGCACCCACAGCCACCTCATTCCGGATGGCGGCAGTCTCGACCCCGCCTGGCTGGAAGGGGCGGGGACGGTGGGAATCACCGCCGGCGCCTCCGCGCCCGAAGAGCTGGTCCAGGGCTTGGTGGACCGTCTCTGCGACATGTTCGACGTCACGTTGACGAACCTCGACGGCATCGAGGAAAACGTCACCTTCAAGCTGCCGAGGGAGTTGTCGGGCGCCCAAGAACAGGCCGTCTAGGCAAAGGTAGGGGCGACCGGCCGGTCGCCCCTACGGGAATCCACCGCGACCCCGCAGCCCCTGCAGGCGTCATTGCTGCGCTGGTGCCTTAGATGCAGGGGCGACCGGCGGTCGCCCTGCGGGCGTTCGCTGTTGCGCTGGTTCCCAAGAGTCTGTCCGAGTAGTCAAACACAACCCCTCTCCCTCTGGGAAAGGGTGGCCGAAGGCCGGTGAGCGCCTAGAAGTTGTAGGTCAGACTCGCCTCGATGAAGCTGTCGCGCCGGGTCTGGTAGTGGGCGAGGTCCGCTTCGTCCACCGCCAGGATGAACAGGCCCTCCAGGTGCAGCAACCACTGGTCCGTCAGCCGGCGGTTGAACTCGACGACCAGGGAGCGCGTCGAGTGCTCGAGGTCCGCGAGCATGCTGACGACGAAATCGGTGCTCTGTACGTCGTTCAACGCCAGCCGGACGCCGACGAAGGCGTCGTTGTCGAAGACGTTGATGGCCTTGCCGCCCCGCCCGTCGTGGTTCCATTCAGCGAGCAGACTGAGGTCCGCGTCCGATTCGAATATGCCGTTGAACGTGTACTCGCCGCCGACCACGAGTGCCGCGTAGTCCTGCTCCACGCCGATCTGGTTGCCGGCGCCGGCGCGGTGAATAGCTTCGAGCTTCAGCAGCCAAGACTCGATGGTTAACTGCGCGTCCACACCGAACTGACGGATCTGTTCGTAGTGCGGGACCAGCAGCAACTCGCCCCTCTCGTTCGGTCTCGGCAGCTCACAGGCCAGACACGGCTCCCGGCTGGTGCCGTCGAACACGCTCACACCCAGGTCCAGGGGTCCGAAGCTGTGGCTGTATCGGGCGGCCATGTCCACGTGCCATTCCCCGGCCGCGCTCTCGTAGGAGACCCGCTCATCGTCCACCACGAGACCCGGACGCAGCCGCCCGGACCGGCCCGGGAAGGTGCGCTCCCGGTGGTACGTCAAGGCGAAGAGCTCCAGCACGCCCCACTCCGCAGACCACGTGAGATGGGCCATGGGCTGCCCGAGCTTGGCCTCTTCGTTGGGGTGCTCGACCAGGTCGGTCTGGTTGACGATATCAACCAGGTGCCGCGACTCCGCCACTCCCCAGAACACCCGGTCGGCGCCGAGACGCAGCTCCCACTCGCCGTCGCCGATCTCGCCCAGCATTAGCAGGTAGGCTTCCCGAACATCGAAATGGGTGCGGCGGCGGTCGCCCGCGTCGTAGCGGAAAAGCGGCGCCACCGTGAGGCTCCTGCCCTCGGCGTCCTCGACATAGAGATTGGG
Source organism: uncultured Binatia bacterium (SeqCode) (assembly GCA_965204505.1). Lineage (GTDB taxonomy): Bacteria > Desulfobacterota > Binatia > UBA9968 > JAJDTQ01 > JAJDTQ01. The sequence continues at coordinate 1,132,309 of CBDBFB010000002.1, read as the reverse complement.
CTCGACGACGAAGCCCCCGGCGTGGGACTCCTGGCCGGCATGGGCGCCGTCCTGGTAGTACCAGCGGCCTTCGAGAGCCAGGCGCCCGGAGAGCTCGTGATCGGCGATCTCGATTCCCAAGGCTGCGCCGGCCGCCAGGAACTGCCCCAGGGCCAGACTGGTTGCAAAAAGGATGAGAGGACGAACCGCGCGCCGCATCAACGTGCCCGCTTCAGGCCGGTCCGGGTGAAGTCCCTCTCATTGAGCTTGGTCCGGTACTTGTAATCCGTGGCGCTCAGCACCGTACTCTTGCCCGTCAGGTGATTGACCATGGTCAACTCACCCGCCTGCCAGTAACGGTCCAGGTGCTTCTCGTACTTGGCCAGCGTAAGGGTCTTGAGATGGGCGTTCTTGCGGTCGTAGTACTCCACCTTCCGGACCCGGAGCTCGTCCTTGTCCTGCCACACCACCTGGCGGCGATAAGCCGATCTCTTTGCCAGCGGGAAGCGTGCGACCACCGTGCACGTGGAGTCGCCGCAAGGCTCGTCGCGCAGGTACTCGTACTTGAACCTTTCCACTTCCTGGCCGCCCATGTCCTCGTACGAGAACTCGCTGCCCATGAAGGAACCGGAACGGTTCGATGAGCTGATACGCTTGACCCGCTTGAGCGCGGGCAGATAGAGCCACTGGTCGTCGGCCTTGTCCTTGTGGGCATGGATGAGGAAAGCCGTCCCCTTGACGTCCCGCGGCTGGTCGAACACGAACAGGCTCTTGTCGCCGTCTCCGGGCGCCTCCAGGACCTTGATGCGGACCTGTCGCTTGCTCTCCTGCCCCTGCTTGTTTCGCAGCACCATGGTCTGGCTGGCCGTGAAGTTGCCGAAACCCTTCCCCCGCTCGCGGGCTTCGCGGGCGATCCTCAGCCCCTTTTCCTCGGGTGTCTCTGCCCGCGCCGGCGGCGGCCCGCCCAAAGAAGCCACGAGAACAAGGCACGCCGCGAGCAGCGCACATCGGACGGAATGAGCATGAATCATGGGTTCCTCCGGTCGATAGCCATCAGCAGAGCGGGGAGAAGCAGGAAATCGCCTACCAGTGCGAAGACCAGGGTGATCGTCACGAGAAGACCGAGGGCCCAACTGAGCTCGAACCCCGATGACGCGAACACCAGCAGGCCCGCGCACAGGACCGCGGTGGTGGTCCACAGCGCGTGGCCGACGGTGCGAAAGACCGAGCGCACTGCCTCGGGCGCCGCGAGGCCTTGCCGGCGGGCCTTCAGATACTCGGTCAGGAAATGAATCGTGTCGTCCACGATGATCCCGAAGGAGATGGCGACCACCACCGACGAGGCAATGCCCACGTAGCCGACGAGATAGCCCCACAGGCCGAAGCTCATGGCCGCGGGAATGAAATTGGGCAAGAGACTCACGAGGCCGAGGCGCACGCTCCTGAAGACCCCGATGAGAATGAACGAGATCAGCGCCATGGCGATGATGGTGCCGCGCAGCATGCCGTGGATGTTTCGCAGGGAAAGGTGTGCGAAGACGATGCTGAGGCCCGTCGCCGGAGTGGCGAACCGGGGGGCATTGGCGCGCAGCCAGTCCTGCGCCCGCGCATCGAGCTCGCGCTGCTCCCGGGACGAGGTGCTGTTGACGACGACGGTCATGCGAGTGGCGGATTTGGCGACGTCGATGCGATCATTGAGGTCGCTGCCGAAGGGTAGCGAAAGCTCGTAGAGCAGCAGGTATTGCGCGGCGAGATCCGGATCGTCGGGCAACCGGTAGAAGGCCGGATCGTCGCCGTGCAGGTTCTTGTTGAGCCGCTTCATGACGTCCGGAAAGGCCTGGACGTGGCTCACTTCGGGCTGGCTCCGGTACCATTCGGCGAAGGCGTCCACCGCGCGCAGGTAGTCGGGGTCGGTGATGCCGCCTTCGCGCTCCGCCTTCAGCGAGTACTCCAGCGTGATCAAGCTGGTCAGGTTTTTGATGACGAAGTCGGTATGGCGCCGGAACTCGTAGCGCTCGTCGAAATACTTCGTCCAGTTGTCGGTCAGCTCGTTGCGGGGAATGCCGATGGCGAGGGCCACCGCCAGAAACGTGACGGACCAGAGCAGGAACCTGCGGCGCGCGACCACGAAGGCGCCGAGGCGGTCAAAGAAGGCCGGTCGTTCGGTGCGGACACGACGGGCGCGCAACGGCAGGATCGAAAGCATCGCCGGCAGGAGAGTCATGGAGTAGACGAAGGCGCACAACACGCCGAACGCCACGAGATTGCCGAGGAGGTGGAACGGCGGCGAATCCGAGGAATTCAGGCTGAGAAACCCGATGGCCGTGGTGATGGCGGTCAGGAACACCGGATAAGCGTTGAGGCGGAGCGATTCGGCGATGGCCGCATTCCTGTCCAGCCCGCGGCTCATGCCCGCCAGAGTGGTGGTGACGACGTGCACCGAGTGCGCCACGGCAACCGTCATGACGATGATCGGCACGCCGGAACTGGTGGGGCTCAACACCGCGCCGAGCCAGCCCGCGAACCCCATGGTGGTGCCGATGGCGAACGCGAGCACGAAAACGATGGACACGGTGCCCCATATCGAGCGCAGGAGAAGGGCCGCGGCGGCGACGATGATAAGGAACACCAAGGGCGTCAGGGTTTCGATGTCGTCCTTCGTGGTGTCGGCGAAGGCGCGGTTCATGACCACGAGACCGGTCAGGTAATAAGCCAGATCCGGATGGCTCGCCCGGGCCTTGTCGAGGACGGCGTTGAGATAGTCGGTGATCTCCACCACCGCGACGTCCGCGTTTTCCGGCAGGACGAAATTGATCACCAACCCGCCCACGCGCCCGTTACGGGAAACCAGGCGCCCGGCAATGTCGACGGCGTTCAGGGCGATCTTCTCGACCCGCGCCACGTCGGCGTCGCTGAGCGACGGCGCGTCCTCGACCAGCGGCTCGACCACCAGGTCGTCGCCGCGCGCCTCGCTGTGGCTATAGTTGGTGAGGGAATCGACCCGGCTGGAATGCGGCGCCTCCCACGCCGCGGCGGTGAGATCCTCGATGGCGCCAAGGGCCTCGCGGGTGAACACGGAGCCATCTCGGGGCGCCACGGCGATCAGCGCCGTATTGGATACGGTGTAGGTGCTCTCCAGAGCGTCGAAGGCGGCGAGTTGCGGATTGCCCTCGCCGAACATGATGCGGTAGTCGTTGGTGACGCCGAGGAAGCGGGCGCCCGCGGTCATGGCCAGCATGAGCAAGGTTGCGAGCGCAACCACCCACCACCGACGGCGCAGAACGGCCGCGACGTAGCGGTCCAACGGCGCGGAACTCATCGACTCGGCTATCCGGGGCCGGGAGCGGGCTCAGGCATTCCTACCACTCGCTCGATTTCGACGTGTAGACGTGGTCAGGCATCCTGTAGCTCAGTCCACCCTCGTCGTACACCGAGATCTGGATAAGCTGGGTAAAATTTCCTGACCTGATGAACTGGTCGCTCTTCAACAATCGCTTCAGGCGTTGTTGCATCCGGTAAGTGAACAGCGTCGGCAACAGGTTAAAGGACTTTGGGAACTGAAACGCGTCAGCCATCCTGTTTCCTATCAGCGCTCGGGAAAGGCGGTGGGCCAAACCCACGAGCTTCTTCTGCTCAACCGGGTCCTCAATATCCGCAACCAACGGAATGGCGTTGATCAACATATTGGCCACGGCTATCGAATCGGCGTCCGGTTCCGGCTCGCACATGTAGCTCATCTTGTACGTTCTTTCCGCCGCCGCGGCGTCGGTATAGAGAATCGTTTCCGGTATCCCCATGAGATAGCCGCTGTAGCGCCACACCGCCATGACACTGTCGTATTCTTCCTTGTTGAACTTCGCGCCCAACTTCAACGAGTAGTCCAACAGTCGTCTGGAGAAAACGGAAATGGCGAAACCCAGGTGCGCCGCGCTCACCGGCGTGCCCCAGAGCTCATGATTCCAATCGTCGGAGTTCGCCAGCAAACCCCTTATCCGCGTGTGAACGAAGCGAATGCGCGTGGACAGCTTCCATCCATCGCCGTCTCTGTGCAAGCCACCGGGGAAGAATATGTCCATCATGTGGCGGTTGTTCTGCTGTAGGCGTCTTTTGGTCGACGCCACTCTGCCGGTGATCCTGAAAGACTTGGCGATCAACGTCGAGAACCCCTCCACCAGAACACCCGTAACGAATGCCACCAGCATGAAGTCCACGTTTGCATGGAAGGCTCGAATTCCGGGACGAAGGGCCTCGTAGTCGAGCCAGGGTGGATCTTCCAGATTCTTGAAGAAATCGCACAACGCCTGCGGCGCCTCGCGCAGAACCTCCTCCCGCTGCTCGATGCCGGCGGCGATGAACCGGTGCAGGTCGCCCGGTTCCATCGAGGAGGATAACTCCTCCATGATCGGGTCCAGTTCAGGGTCGCCGATGGTAGTGTGCTTGACATAATTGTCGGCCGCTGCCGAGTCGTAGAGACGGGCCTTTGCATAGCCTTCGGTGTACGCACGCGGTGGCTGTTCCATTTCGAACCTCCGGACTGAACCTCTCATCCAACAGGCATCTGTTCCTCAGGCAACCACTGATTCACGGAGCACGTGGTCCAACAACTGTCTGGCCTGTTGACAGATTCCGTCGGCGGTCAGGCCGTAGTTCTCGCGCAGCAGGTCCTGGGGACCCTGCTCAATGTACCAGTCGGGCAACCCAAGGCACTTCGTCCTGACACCGACAATACCCTTTTCGGACAATAGTTCAAGTACGGCGGACCCGAATCCGCCCATGGCCGTGGACTCCTCCACCGTGAGCAGGCACTTCACCTCCCTCGCCACGCTCCCGATCAGGTCGCCGTCAAGAGGCTTCACGAACCGCGCGTTGATCACCGCGGCGGAGATCCCCTCCTGCTGGAGCCGCTCCGCCGCCGTCACCGCCTGGTGCACGGTGACGCCGATGGCCACCAGGACGATGTCCGTGCCTTCCCGCAGCAACTCCCCCTTGCCCAGGGGCAAGGGTTGCGGCATCGGGTCCATTTCCACCCCGAGGCTCGACCCCCGTGGATAGCGGACCGCCGCGGGCCGGTCGTAGCTGACGCACGACTTGACCATGTGCTGCAGCTCGTTCTCGTCCTTGGGGGCCATGACCACCATGTTGGGAACGTGCCGGAGGTAGGCGAGGTCGAAAGCGCCGTGATGGGTCGTGCCGTCCTCGGCCACGAGTCCGCCGCGGTCGATGCAGAACGTCACCGGCAGGTTCTGCGTCGCGACGTCATGGACCACCTGGTCGTAGGCCCGCTGCAGGAAGGTGGAGTAGATGGGGATCACCGGCCTCATGCCCTGCGCCGCCAGGCCGCCGGCGAAGGTCACCGCGTGCTGTTCGGCGATGCCGACGTCGTAGAGCCGTTCCGGAAAGACCTTCTCGAACGCGGCCAGACCCGTCCCCTCGGACATGGCGGCGGTGATGGCGACGACGCGGGGATCTTCCCTGGCCAACTGGATCAGTGTATTGACGGCAATGCTGCTGTAGGAGGCCGCGGCGGATTTCTTCTTGGGCCTTCCGGTTTCCCGGTCGAACGGCGAGCTGGCATGGAACCACACGGGGTTGTCCATGGCCGGCCCGTAGCCCAGGCCCTTCTTGGTGACCACGTGCAGCAGCGTCGGACCGTCGAGCTTCAGGACGTTTTCCAGGGTCGGCAGCAGGTGCTCGAACTTGTGCCCGTCGATGGGCCCGAAGTACCGGAACCCCAGCTCCTCGAACAACAGCCCGGGCAGCAGCAATCCCTTCACCAGTTCCTGGGCGCGGCCGGCCAATCTCTGCACCTGGTCGCCGATGTGCGGCATCCTGCCCAGCACCCGCTTGGTCTCTTCCGTGATCCGGTCGAAGAACTCGCCGGTGATGGTGCGGTTCAGATACGCGGAGATAGCCCCCACGTTCTTGGAGATGGACATCTGGTTGTCGTTGAGGATCACCAACAGGTCTTTCTTCGATCCTCCCGCCTGTTGAAGGCCCTCCATGGTCAGACCGGAGGTGAGGGCGCCGTCGCCGACCACGCACACGACCTTGTGCTTCTGCTTCCGCTGCTCGCGGGCCTCCACGAACCCCACCGCCGCGGACACGCCGGTGCCGGCATGGCCGGCGTTGAAGGTGTCGTACTCGCTCTCCTCGCGCTTGCAGAACCCGCTCAGCCCCTCGAACTGGCGGATCGTGTGAAACTGCCCCCGGCGTCCGGTCAACAGCTTGTGGGCGTAGGCCTGGTTGCTCGTGTCCCAGACGATGAGGTCCCTGGGGGTGTCCAGCAGGTAGTGAAGCGCGACGGTGAGCTCGATGACGCCCAGGTTGGAGGCGAGGTGCCCGCCCACGTTGGAGATGACCGATATGATCTCCTCGCGGATCTCCTCGCAGAGATCCGGGAACTGCTCGGGCGAGAATCTCTTCAGGTCGGCAGGACTGTCGATCATTTTCAGGATGGACATGATCTCTTCCTCCCGTCGGAAAGGGGTGCAGCCGTCGCAGAAAGCGCCATAAGTACCGATTGTTGCAAAGCGACGGCCCGCTGTCAAAGAGCTTTGGCAACGATCATTCGTGTTTCGGCAACAATCGGTTCTTGCGGAATCGTGCCACCCTGGAGTCTGTCCGAGTGGTCAAACACAACCCCTCTCCTTCTGGGAGAGGGTGGCCGAAGGCCGGTGAGCGCCTTGATCCGCCTCGCCCGGCCAACGCCAGGGCCGCTGCCACGGTCTTGACCCCCGGCACCACGGGGCGCTATATAGAGAATTCATGCTTCTCGGGCTGGGCAAAACGCCAGCCCGTTTTTGTTCTCCGAACAAGCGTTCGCAAAATTCAATGCAAGGAGTGGTGTCATGGGAGAAGATATCAGCGATGCCGTAGCAGAGAAGACCAAGTTCACCTACGACCACTGGATGGAAGGCCTCGGCCTTCCGATCCACACGGGTTATTTCATCGGGGACCTGCGCACCTGCGACCTCGAGTGGTGGGAAGACCGCAAGTGCAAGGCGGCCTTCATGCAGCTCATGGGGCAGGAGGGCGTCACCGGGGCCTGGATCCAGGAGATCGCCCCGGGAGAGTCCAGCCCGCCGGTACGGTTTGCCCTCGACGAAGTTTGCTACGTGGTGGAGGGCCGCGGCACCACCACGGTGTGGCGCGACGACAACGGCACCAAGAAGACCTTCGAGTGGCAGAACAACAGCATGTTCATCGTCCCCCGCAACTACCACTACACCATCAACAACATGCAGGGCGACAAGGTGGTGCGGCTGCTGCACTACAACTACCTGCCGCTGGCCATGTCCTCCGTGGGAGACCCGGATTTCTTCTTCGACAATCCTTTCTCCGGACAGGACGTCATCGCCTCCAATGAAGGTGAGTTCTACTCCGAGGCCAAGATGGTCACCGACTCCGGCAGGTGGAACGTGTGGAACCGGCGCGTCTACTGGTACGGCAACTTCTTCCCGGACATGCGCGCCTGGGACAAGCTCGACGAGAACAAGAGGCGGGGCGCCGGCGGCCACAGCGTGTTCATCGAGTTCCCCAACTCCGAGCTTTCCTGCCACATGTCGGTGTTCGCGGCGCGCACCTACAAGAAGGCGCACCGGCACGGCCCCGGCCGGGTCATCGTCATTCCAGCCGGCGAGGGTTATTCGATCATGTGGGAAGAAGGCAAGGAAAAGATCGTGGTGCCCTGGCACGAGGCCACCGTCTTCGTGCCGCCCAACAAGTGGTTCCACCAGCACTTCAACGCCGGCGTTGCGCCCGCGCGCTACCTGGCCTTCCATCCGCCCATGCAGTTCCACGGCTACGCGGAGAAGGTCGAGGACCGGGCCAAGGACCAGATCGAGTATCCGGACGAGGATACCTTTGTCCGGGCCAAGTTCGAGGAAGAGCTGGCCAAGCGCGGCACCACGAGCCTGATGCACGAGGAAGCCTACACCAACCCCGACTACGAGTGGTCCAAGGGGATGGGCAAACAGTAGGGTCGCACCAACCATGCACGACGACGCAGACAATCCTGAACACTTTCATCCCGGACCCGATGCCATCGTGGAGGACATCGAAGGGGTCGAGATGTTCTCGCTCACCAGCGTGGGCATCGACATCGGCTCCTCCACCTCCCATCTGGTGTTTTCCCACCTGACGCTCCGGCGCGAGGGCGCCGGGCTGTCGGCCCGGTTCCGGGTCACCGACCGGGAGGTGCTGTACCGTTCGCCGATCATGCTGACGCCCTACAGCTCCGGGACCCTCATCGACACGGCCAGGGTGGAGGACTTCATCCACGAGTCCTACCGCGTGGCCGGCTACACCCACGACGACATCGACACCGGCGCGGTGGTGATCACCGGCGAGGCCCTCAACAAGGAGAACTCCCGCCCCATCCTCGAGTATTTCGCCAAGGACTCGGGCAAGTTCATCTGCGCCTCGGCCGGCCCCAACCACGAGGCGCTGCTGGCGGCCTACGGCTGCGGCGCGGTGGATCTGTCCAAGTCGGCCAAGGCCACGGTGCTCAACATCGACATGGGCGGCGGCACCACCAAGCTGTCGGTCATCCGGGACGGGACCGTGACCCAGACCGCGGCCATCAGCGTGGGCGCGCGTCTCATCGCCTTCGACGAGAACGACGTGGTGACCCGGGTCGAGCTTCCCGCCAAGTTCATCACGAAGGAACTGGGCACCCCGGTGGAGGTGGGACAGGCCGTCACGGAGGACGTCAAGCGGGCGTTCGCCGCCTACATGGGCACCTACCTCTTCAACGTGATCCAGGCGAAGCCGCTCTCCGACCTGGAAGAGCATCTGCTGGTGACCGACCTGCTGCCCGACTACGACGGCCTGGACAGCATCGACCACATCGTCTTCTCCGGCGGCGTCTCCGAGCACATCTACGATCACGAGGTGCCGTCCTACGGCGACGTCGGCCCCTATCTCGGCAAGGAGATCCGCGACCGCATCGACGAGCTGAACCGGGCGGACCTGGTCAAGGAGCACGTCGAGGGCATCCGCGCCACCGTCATCGGCGCCGGCGAGTACACGATCCAGGCCAGCGGCAACACCAGCTACATCTCCAGCGAGACGCCGTTGCCGGTCTACGGCCTGCAGGTGGTCAAGGCGCTCATCGACGAGGACTCCGACGTGCAGGCCACCATCCGCACGGCCCTGGCCAAGTTCGACCTGGAGAAGTTCAAGCCGGGTCTCGCGTTGGCCCTGGGCCTGGAAGGCGTGCCCAACTACAAGTCCATCCGGCGGGTGGCCGAAGGCATCGCCGCGGTGGTCAACGACGCCGAGGATCCGGCGGACCCGGACTTGAACGTGTTCCTCATCCTGGACATGGACGTGGCCAAATCCCTGGGCGGCATCCTCAAGGAGGAGCTGAAAGTCGCGCCGGACGTCATCGCGGTGGACGGCATCGACGTGGGCGACCTTGACTTCATCGACGTCGGCAACGCCATGGGCGTCACCGAGGTCATCCCGGTCACCATCCGCTCGTTCATGTTCCCGGAAAGCCGGCTGGTGTAGGAGTCGGTTCGGCCAAGGGAAGAATCACGGCCCGGCAGTACGCTGTCGGGCCGTTTTCGTTGGAGCGTCAGGGGCCGCCGGTCACTGGCGCAACGGAAGCCTTTCACCTCGTTCAGCCAGTGGGGGCGGTACCGGTGGGAGCAGTCGCATACTCCCATCGGCCCGCACAGGGCCTTGAAGGAATCACCCTCCTCGCCCACCTCCGTGGAGGTCCATTCCCAGACGTCGCCCTCCTTGGGCAGGTTGCCGCCGTTGCAGGCGGTCAGCCATTCGGCAACCGTCGGCAGGCGTTTGCCGGCCGCCCAACGACAATAGGCCACGGCATCGTGCCAAGTCACGAGCACCACTGCCTCGTTCGCCATCTCCTCGGCGTAGGTGCCCTCCACCCAATGCTCGGGCGCAGCCCGCCCGGTGGCGCGGATGAATTCCCGGTACTCCCGGTTGGTGACCTCCGCCGGGTCCAGTACCTCCGCCCAGGCTTCGTGAGCCCACGCCATGGCGACCAACAGCAGCGCCAAACCAAGTCGAACAACCCGTCCAACGGTGGCTGTGTCAAAACCGACGTGCATGGCCATCCCTCCCATTCATCGTTCTCACATCTTGCCTTCCCCGACAAGGCATATACCCGACCATGGTGCCATGAACCGCACAACCGTCGTTCCCGCGAACGCGGGAATCCGTGAGGGGCAAGGTCGGAGAGTAGCCATTCGGGGCCCCCTCCACTCCCCCTGGATTCCCGCGTTCAAGGCTGTGTCAAAACTGCGGTAGGATACGGAGCCGCAGGGACGCCCATTATCGTCATTCCGGCGAAAGCCGGAATCCAGGGGTGGAGAGGGGCAAACGGGAGTGATTCCCCGCTCGCCGCCCCTGGATTCCGGCTTTCGCCGGAATGACGTCTTCGGGTACCCGGTGCCATTTGAGCCCACGCGAGGGACCGGACAGGTACACATCGACGGGCGCGTGTGTTATGCAAGACGCGTTATTCTCAGGGTTCCGAAGCCCATATCTTCAACACTTCCAGAGGTGAGCCAATGGCGGAAAAGCACAGCGTGGGGGTTCCCACACCCCGCATCGACGGTGAGCACAAGGTAAGCGGCAAGGCCAAGTACGCGGTGGACGTGACGTTCCCGGACATGCTCTGGGGCAAGATCCTGCGCAGCCCCATCTCCTACGGCCGCATCAAGAGCATCGACACCAGCAAGGCCATGCAGGTGCCGGGCGTGGTCGGCATCCTCACCGGCGAGGACGTGGCGGGACTGCGCATCGGCCGCCGCGTGGTGGACATGCCCATCGTGGCGGACGGCGTCGTGCGCTTCATCGGCGAGAAAGTGGCCGCGGTGTCCGCCGAGACCGAGGACGCGGCCGAGGAAGCCGCCGCCCTCATCGAGGTCGAATACGAAGAATTGGCTCCGGTGCTCGATCCGGTGGAGGCCATGGAGTCCTCGGCGCCGCTGCTGCACCCGGAGGTCCATACCTACAAGGGACTGGTGCAAAAGCTCGACGACCCCACCAACCGGGTGATCTACGTCAACTGGGAGAAGGGCGACATCAAGAAGGGATTCGAGGAGGCGGACGTCATCGTCGAGAACACCTTCACCACACCCAAGGTGCACCAGGCCTACATCGAGCCCCATTCCTGCGTGGCCAGGACCGACCCGGGGACGGGCGCGGCCGAGATCTGGGCATGCAGCAAGGTACCCTACGGCATCCGCGGCCAGGTAGCCGCCGCGGTGCAGGTGGACCCCGAGTCCATCGTGGTGCATCCGTGCTACATCGGCGGCGACTTCGGCGGCAAGGGCGACTTCATGGACATCGCCCTGTGCTACTCGCTGTCGAAGAAGAGCGGCGGCCGGCCGGTCAAGATCGTCATGGACTACGACGAGGAGTTCATCGCCGGCAACCCGCGCCACGCTTCCATCATCAAGGTCCGCACCGGGGCCAAGAAGGACGGCACCATCACCGCCCATCACATGGACTTCACCTTCGATACCGGCGCCTACTGCGCGTTCAAGCCCAACGGCATCCTCGGCGGACCGCAGAAGTCCCCCGGCCCCTACAACATGCCCAACACGTTCGTGGAAGAGCACATGGTGTACACCAACCAGGTGCCATGCGGGCACATGCGCTCGCCGGGCGACCCGCAGGGCTTCTTCGCCAACGAGAGCCAGCTCGACCTGCTGGCCGAAGCGCTGGGCATGAACCCGGCCGACCTGCGCAAGAAGAACCTGCTGGAAGGGGTCCACGACTCGCCCGTGGGCGAGAAGGTCGACTACGTGGGCTCCAACGCGGTCTTCGACAAGGCCCTGGAAGAGACCAGGTACTACGAGCCCCGGCCCAAGAACGTGGGCAAGGGCATCGGCTTGGTGCAGTGGTCGGTGAACGGCGGCAAGGGGCTGGTGCGGTTCCGGCTGGACGACACCGGCACCCTGACGGTCTCGTCCGCCATGCTGGACCAGGGCGTAGGCACCTTCACGCTGCTGGAGCAGATGGCGGAGCAGGAGCTCAAGATCCCGGCCGAGAACATCAGGTTCGAACACTTCGACACCAGCGCCGGCATCCAGGACTCCGGCCTGGGCGGCAGCCGCGGCACCCGGGTCTACGGCAACGCCGGCTACGACGGCATCATGAAGACGCGGGAGGAGCTGCTGGAGGCCGGCGCCAACGCGCTGGACGCCCCCAGGGAGGACATCGACCTCGCCGACGGACAGGTGGTGCACAAGAACGCCGGCCGCGCCATCAGCTATGCCGACGTGGTCAAGACCAAGGGCTCGGCCATCGAGACCGAAGGGCTCTACGACGATACCTCCAAGGTGGCGGACGCCGCCATGTGCGCGCAGATCGCCGAGGTGGAGGTGGACCCCGAGACCGGCAACGTCGAGCTCAAGCGGCTGGTCACGAGCCACAGCACCGGCACCATCCTGAACCCGCTGATGCACCAGGGCCAGATCGAGGGCGCCAGCATGACCGGCATCGGCTACGGCATGATGGAGCACCTGATGGTGGACGACGGCAAGGTCACCACCGCCAACTTCGGCGACTACAAGATCCCCACCATGCGCGACGTGCCGGAGCTGACCACCCTGCTGTCCGAGCACAAGCGCGGCCCCGGCCCCTACAACAGCATGGCCATCGGCGAGACCGCCAACATCCCCACCGCTGGAGCCATCGCCAACGCCGTGGCCGACGCCTGCGGCGTCCGCATCATGTCGCTGCCGATCACGTCCGAGAAGGTGTTCGAGGCGCTGAACCGGAAAAGCTAGCCAGGGGGACGGTTATCAAGAAGGGGCGGACGGATTCTCGCGGCGATGCCTGCGGGGAGACGCTCTGCCCTTTTTGCCTAGTGCAGCGACCGCGGCTCGCCGAGGACGAACTCGGCGATCTGGGCGTCGAAGCGGTCGCCGTCGGCGGTGACCATCTGGTAGGTGCCGTGCATGGTGCCGTAGGGGGTGGTGAGCGGGCATCCGGAAGTGTATTGGAAGGATTCTCCCTCCTGCAGGACCGGGCTCTCGCCGACTACCCCCGGTCCCTTGACCTCCTCCACGTGGCCGCTGGCATCAGTGATGATCCAGTGGCGGCTCACGAGCTGCACGGTCTCCGAGCCGTCGTTGCTGATATCCACGGTGTAGAGATAGAACCAGCGGTTGTGCTCGGGAAATGACCGGGCCGGGTCGTACTCGGTGGTGACTTCGATCCGGACCCCTCGCGTTACCGCCTTCGAGCTACCCAAAACAACCTCCCTTTCTTGTCACTCCGATTCCCCGCACACGGACAGGATGGCGAGCGCGTACACCTTGGTGGCGGCAACGAGATCGTCGATCTTCATGGCGCGGTTGCGCGCCTGGCTGATGTTCTCTTTCTGACGCGGCGGGCCGTAGCACACGGCCGGAATCCCCAACTCGTTGAAGATGTTCATGTCGCGCCACATGCTGATCTCGGCCGACGGCGGCGGGGGGGGCTCGGCGCCCATGACGTCGCGGTGCGCCTGGTCGACGGCGTCGATGAGCATGTCGGCGTTCCGCGCCACGTGCCCCCTGGAATACTGGTAGATGGACACGTCGGAGTCGAAGTCCAGGGTGGCCATCACCGCCTCGATCTCGCGCTTGATGGCCTGGGGGTCGGTCCTGGGCACGATGCGCACGTCGTAGTAGATGTCGCAGTAGCCCGGGCCGCCCCGCACCGCCGCCACCTGGGCCTTGGGGATCATGATGCCGCCGGGGAACTCGAAGCGCGCCTTGTGCTCGTAGTCGATGGCCCATTGCTCCAGCGCGACAACCGCGTGGGCCATCTTGATGTAGGGGTTGGGGTGGCCCCGCAGGGACTCGCCCCGTTCCAGCCGCGGCGTGTACAGCTCGCGGCCCTTGCAGCGGATCTTGAGCCAGACCGCGCCGCATTCCCCCATGATGACGCCGAATCCGGAGGTCTCGCCCACGAGGCAGTAGTCCGCGGTGACGCCGCGGTTGACCAGCCACCAGGCGCCGAAGCCCTCGCCCGGAAAATCGACGCCCTGGGTGTCGTCCACCGACGGTTCGCCGGTCTCGGTGGCCACGCCGGTGACGTAGAGGTCGCCGCCGAGCACGATCCCCGCCTTGTTGAGCGCCCGGGCGGCGATCATGAAGGCGCAGAGCTGGGCCTTGTCGTTGATGAGCCCCTTGCCGAACATCAGGTCGCCGTCCACCCACGCCCCTTCCATCCGCACGTCGGCATCAGAGGCGTCCGCCGGCAGCTCGGGGCCGGTGTCCATGTGGGCGTTGAGGATGAGACTCGAACCACCGCCGGCGCCTCGGATCAGGCCCACCGCGTTCACGCTCTCGTCGGTGATCCACTGGAGCCAAGCCTCGATGCCGTTGCGCTTGAGCCACCCCACCGTGGCCTCGCCGAGGGCCCTTTCCTTGGCATGGGGGCTGGGGGTGTTGCCCAGCTCCAGGCACAACTGGACCAAGTCCTCGCGATCCTGGTCGATAATCTCCTTGACCCGTTCCGCCGCGTCGCTCATGGCCCTATTCATACTCGACGGCTGTCTGCGCCGCAAGGAAACGGCGCGCGTCCCCTACTTCGGGCGGAGTCGGGTTACGCCTTCGGCTAACCCGACCTACACGCTCGTGCCGTGTGCAGAGGGTGGTCGCGGCACGCTATTGCGGTGTGCGGAGGGTGGTCGCGGCAGCCGGGCGGATTTGCTACAGGTCAGGACCATCGGGAGGGAGTTCCATGGCCAAGCAACGACCGAATTCACGGATGAAGCGGGTCAAGGCGATGCTGGAGATCGCGGCCGGCGCCTACGGCGAGCGCCGGCTCGATCTGGGCGTGGCGCTGGACATCTCCATCCGTTCCAGCGACGAGGAAGACAACATCTTCCCGCCGCTCCGGTTAGGCGTCCACGGCGAGCTCATGGGCGGCATGAAGGCGCCCATCGAGGTGGGGAAACGCCGGGTCGACGTCTCCCACGTGAACCCGTCGGTCATTGCCACCATGTGCTATCGCGGCAAGGGCTTCTACAAGGAAGCGCTGCCGCTGCGCGCGCTGGCGTGCTTCCCCTCCTGGGACCGCATCGCGTTCGTGGTGTCGGCGGACCTGGGAATCCGCTCCGTCCGGGACATCGTCCGGAACAGGATGCCGCTCAGAGTCTCCACCCGGGCCTCGGGCATCGACAATTCGACCCACTATGCCCTCTCCGCCATCATGTCGCTCTACGGCCTTTCGTTCCGCAAGATCGCCAACTGGGGCGGCGAGATCGACGAATGCGCCCATCCTTCCTCGCCCAAGCGCATCGAGGCGATCAAGGCGAGGCGGGTGGATGCGATCTTCGACGAGGGGTTGCCCACCAAATGGCTGGAGGCCGCGCTGGAAAACGGCTACGAGGTGCTCCACCTCGACGAAGACGTGATCCGGGGCATGGAGGCCCTGGGTTTCAAGCGCGCGGTGATTCCCAGGCGGCGGTTCCCCGGCCTCAAGGAGGACGTCCGCACCGTGGACTTCAGCGGCTGGCCCATCATCACCCACAAGTGGCTCAGCAAGGACATGGCTTACTCCCTGTGCGAGTCCATCCACCGCCGCCGCCGGGACATCCCGGTGGACGCCGCCCGGCTGAACATCAGGGATGTGTGCCGCGACACCGACGCGGGGCCCCTCGGTATTCCGCTCCACCCGGGCGCAAGGCAGTTCTACAAGGAGATGGGGTTGCTGTAGCGGCTGCCTGGCCGTGTCGGATTACGCTTCGCTGATCTGACCTACGAGATCTGCCGGTAGCCAGTAGGTCGGATCAGCGAAGCGTAATCCGACACGACGCACTTCGACAGACCGCTATGTTCTCGTCACGGTCAGCGTCATGCGCTGGCCCTGAACCACCCGTACGTCCGCACCGGCGGGTATCGCGGGCGCGCCGGCCTCGGTGCGGGCGCGCCACAGCTCGCCGTTGACATAAACATATCCGTTGGGATCGAGGGTGTCCCGCGCGACGCCGCGCAGGCCCACGAGGCGGGCGGCGCCGGAGGCTTCGAGCTGGTAGGCCCGGCGCAGGAACGGATAGAAGATCACGTCCTTCAGCACCACCACGCCGAGCACGGTCAGCGCCACCCACACCGGCAGGCCCAGCGACGCGTGCAGCACGGCCACCAGAACGGCCGTGAGGGCCCAGCCGGGAACCTGAAACAGATAATAGCGGGTGACGGTCCGCATCCGCGGTCCAGGAGCCTGTCCGAGTCCTCCGGCGCCTGCCACGAGGCGGGATTCGATGACCCGGACCGGCCTCTCGAACTACATGGCGCCGGCGAAGAGCCGCAGGGTCTCGCCGCGGTCGGCGTCGCCCACGTTGTAGGGAATGATCGCCACCTGGTTGATGGCGCTTTGCTTCAGCTCCGCGACCTTGGCGTTGCACTCGTCGGGGGTGCCGGCGACGGCGAACTTGTCCACCAGCCAGTCGGGGATCACGCGGGCCTGGGCGGCGAGCGGGTTCATGTGCTGGTAGTAGTTGTAGGCTTGGTGGATGTCGTCGAGGACCTTCTGCTCCTGCTCGTCCAGCGTGAAGGGCAGCGGGTGGGCGATGACCCGGGCCACGTGGGCCTTGACCGCATCCTTGGCCCCGGGGCTCTCGGAAACGGCGCACGGGACCCACAGCACCAGGTCGATGTCGGAGAGCTTGCGGCCTGCCGCTTCGGCGCCCACCGCGATCCGCTCCACCGCCCTTTCGATGGCGCCGGAATCCACGCCCACCAGGATGATGACGCCGTCGGCGATGCGCCCGGAAAGCTCGAGCATCCTTGGGCCGCTGGCGGCCACGTAGAACGGGATCTTCCGGTTCTGGGCAAAGTTCAGGTGGATCTTGCTGCCGCTCTCCAACTCGGCTTCGCCGCCTTCTATGACGGCCCGCATCTGCGCCACCGCCGCCTCGAAGTCCGCCAGCCGCGCCTGCTTGCGCCCCATGGTCTCCAGCGAGCTGTCGCCGAGTCCGATGCCCACGGCGAACCGCCCCGGCGCCATCTCGTCCAGGGTCGCGTAACCGCTGGCCAGCACCGAGGGGTGCCGCGTCACGGGGTTGGTGACGCCGGTGCCGATGATTACCTTCGAGGTGTTAAGCGCCACCGCGACCATGTTCACGAACGCCTCGCGCCAGATAAGATGCGAGTCGCCGACCCAGATGTGGCTGTAACCCAACTCCTCCGCCTGCTTGCTGAGCTGGATGATGCGCGAGATGGGTTCCGTGGGAAACATTCCCACGCCGTATTGCATTGAGCTCACCGGGGAAACCTCCTTCGCTGACGGCCGCTGAATCCCGGCCGCCGGCCGACACCAATTTCTGTTATTAACAAATGGTTACGGCCACTCCGGCCATACTACAAGATCCGGCCCTACAGGTCGGAAGCCGCTGGTCACTATCCGCTGATGACCACCCCCCGCTCGGGTGGCGGCGTCTGCTGGCTGCGGCCTGCCACGGTCAGTTCGCCGTCGATCATCACCACCGAGATTCCCGGCAGGTCGCCCTTGGCGAACGAATCGAGCGCATCCGTGGACACCGAGCCGGTGATGCGGTCCATGATGACGAGGTCCGCGGGCCTGCCCTCGGCAATGATGCCCAGGTCCAGGCCGTGGGCGCGGCCGGTGTTGCCCGTGGCCATGGCCACCGCGTGCTCCGGGGCGATGCCGCCCAGGGAGGCCAGGAAACAGATTTCGCGCAGGATGCCCCGGGGCACCACGCCAGTGCCGCCGGGCGTGTCGGTGCCTACCAGCACCCTCGCCTCGGCGCCGTGCTGCCGCACCGCGTCGGTCAGCACCATGCCCATGCGCAGGTTCCCGGAGGTGCAGATCTCGACGTAGTAGTCGGTCTCGGCGACGATGCGACGCAGGTCCTCCTCGGGCATGGGGATGGGGCCGCCGGTGCTGTGGCCGATGACGTCGGGGTCGATGGCCTTGACGATGTCCAGCCCCGCCACCTGGCTCACGCCGGAGCGCGAGACCCCGCCGGAGTGGATCTTGACCTTCATGTCGCGCGCCCGGGCCCACTTCACGTAGCGTTCCGCCTCGCCCGTGGGCAGCAGGCTGTAGTCGTAGAAGATGAACTTGACCAGCCAGATGCCGGCCTCGGCGATGGTGTCGAAGTCCTTCTCCTCCAGGCCCGGCACCAGCAGCAGCGTACCGCCGTGCACCCGCGCGCCAGTGGGGCGGAAGTTGTCCCAGCAGCGCTTGGCGACGATGGCCAGGGAGACCGCGCACAGGGGGTCCGGCGGCAGCGGCAATCCCGGCACGTGCAGCTCGCCGGCGGAGATGATGGAGGTGACGCCGCCGTGCATGTAGTGGGTGATCCAGCCCATGGAGTTCTGCGCCGGCGTGAAGTTGCCGAAGGTGGGGTGGGAATGCGAGTCGATGAGGCCGGGGACCACCGTGGTGCCGTTGGCGTCGATGGTGCGGTCGCCGCCGCTCAGTCCGTTCCCGATCTCCCGGATCACCCCGTCGGCCACCAGGATCGAGTCGGCGTCCCGGAGAGGATCCTCCAGCATCCCGGTTACGAGCGTTCCGATGTTCTTGATCAGCGTTGAAGACATGTGCGGGACCGTAGCACAGAACCCCGCGAAATTCAGGCGTCCCGCCACCACACTCCGCCTGGATTCCGGCTTTCGCCGGAATGACGCAGAGGGGGTGCGGGAATGGCGGAGAAGGGTGCGGGAATGGCGGATTGGGGCGGAAGGCACCCCGCCAACGGCTCAGTGCGACAGGATCTGGCTGAGGAACAGCTTGGTGCGGTCGTTCTGGGGGTGGTTGAAGAAGGGCTCGGGGGCGTTCTCCTCGATGATCTCGCCGCCGTCCATGAAGATCACCCGGTCGGCGGCGCGACGGGCGAAGCCCATCTCGTGGGTCACCACCAGCATGGTCATGCCGGTTGCGGCGAGCTCGAGCATGGTGTCGAGCACTTCCTTGATCATCTCCGGGTCGAGGGCGGAGGTGGGCTCGTCGAACAGCATGATCTTGGGCTGCATGCACAGCGAGCGCGCGATGGCCACCCGCTGCTGCTGGCCGCCGGAGAGCTGCCCCGGATACTTGTCGGCCTGCTCGGGGATCTGCACGCGCTCCAGGTACCGTTGGGCGATCTCCTCCGCCTCGGCCTTGGGCAGCTTGCGCACCCACATGGGCCCGAGGGTGCAGTTCTCCAGCACGGTGAGGTGGGGGAACAGGTTGAAGTGCTGGAACACCATGCCCACCTCGGAGCGGATCTGCTCGATGTTCTTGACGTCGCGGGTGAGCTCGATGCCGTCGACCTGGATGGTCCCCTGTTGATGGACCTCAAGCCGGTTGATGCACCGGATCAGCGTGGACTTGCCCGAGCCCGACGGCCCGCAGATCACGATCCGTTCGCCCGCGGTCACCCGCAGGTTGATGTTCTTGAGCACGTGAAACGTGCCGAACCACTTGTGCATGCCCTGGATCTCCACCATCACCCTGGAGGAATCGATGGTGGAACGGATGCGCTCGGTGCTTTCCTCGGTTTGTGCCATGGGAAGAATGCTAACGGTTGTCGACGCTCAGCCGTCCTTCGAGCCAGAGAGAGTATCGCGACATGGCGAAGCAGCTCAAGAAGAAGAAGAGCGCGATGAAAAGATACGTCTCGTTGGACAGCCCGTTCCACTTGGCGTCGGCGAGCACCGCCCGGGCCACGCCCAGCGGGTCCAACAGGCCGATGATTACTACCAGCGTGCTGTCCTTGTAAAGGCCGATGAAGACGTTGACCATGCCGGGTATGGCGATCTTGAGTGCCTGGGGCAGGGTCACGAGCCACGTGGTCTTCCAGTAGGACAGCCCCAGCGAGTCCGCGGCCTCGTACTGGCCCCGGGAAATCGCCTGCAGCCCGCCGCGCACGGCTTCGGCGAGGTAGGCCGCGGCGAACAGCGTGACCATGATGAGCACCCGGATGAGAAGATCGAAGTTGGTCCCCGGGGGCAGGAAGTAGTTGAGCATGGTGGAGGCGATGAACAGCAGCGTGATCAGCGGCACGCCGCGCACGACTTCGATGAAAGTGACGCACAGGACGCGGATCGCCAGCAGCCGCGACTGTCTGCCGAGGGCCAGCAGGATGCCCAGCGGAAGCGACGCCACGATGCCGGTGACGCCCAGGATCATGGTGAGCAGGAACCCGCCGTAGGCGTCGGTCTCCACCACCGGCAGGCCCAGGCCACCGTAGATCAGCCACGCGCCCACCGCGGGATAGGCCAGCGAGAACCACAGCAGTTGGCTGCGGTAGGGCGTGCGGTCGAACAGCACCGGCGCCAGCGCGGGGAAGAGCAGGACGAAAGTCAGCACCGGACGCCAGCGTTGGTCCGCGGGATAAAAGCCGTAGACGAACTGGTCCAGGCGGGTGGTGATGACCGCCCAGCAGGCGCCGTCGCCCTGCTTGCGGCAGTCCACCCGGGAGCCGGCCTCCCACACCGCTTCCAGGACGAACCAGTCGATGGCGGCGGTGACGAACTCGTAGATCAGCCAGACGGAAACCAAGGTCAGCGTGGTGTTGAACGCCGACGAGAACAGGTTGGCGCGCAACCAGCCGACGACGCCCGCGGACCCCGGCGGCGGCGGCAGGTCCGGGTGCTGTCCGGGCGGATAGGTGGGCGGTGCGGTGGCGGGAAGTGACATCAGCGCTCCACCAACCGAACCCGCCGGTTGTACCAGTTCATGAACACGGAAATGCCCAGGGAAATGGCCAGGTAGATCAGCATGACCAGCATCATGCACTCGATCTCCCGCCCCGTCTGGTTCAGCGTGATCCCCCCCAGAGTCCCCACCAAGTCCACGTAGCCGATGGCAATGGCCAGGGACGAGTTCTTGGTGAGGTCCAGGTACTGGGAGGTGAGCGGCGGGACGATCACCCGAAGCGACTGGGGCAGGATCACCAGGCGCAGGACGCGCCTGCGCGGAAGTCCCAGCGCTTGCGACGCTTCGATCTGGCCCTTGTCCACGGCGAGGATGCCGGCGCGGACGTTCTCGGCAATGAACCCGGAGGTGTAGAACGCCAGCGCCCAGGTCAGCGCCACCAGCTCGGGGGTGAGGTAGAGTCCGCCCCGGAAGTTGAACCCCCGGAGCTCCGGCACGTCGAAGGACAGCGAAGCGCCGACCGCCGCGAAGGTAAGCCCCGGCAGCCCCACGATCAGGGCGGCGGAAATCCAGCCGCCGGGAAGCTGCCGGCCGGTGGCCTCGCGGACCCGGCGTACGTGACGGTGGACCAGGACCGCCCCCACGACGGCCGCGGCCAGAGCCAGCATGACCCACTCGAAGCCCGATTCGAACAGGGGCTTGGGAACGTAGAAGCCCCGGTTGGTAAGGAACGTGGTGCCGCCGATGGTCATGGCCTGCCGCGGATGCGGCAGCGTGTTGATGAATATCCCGTGCCACAGCAGGATCAGCAGCAGCACGGGGGTGTTGCGGGTGAACTCCACGTAGCAGTACGCCAGGCGCGACACCAGCCAGTTGTCCGACAACCGGAATATCCCGACGAGGAAACCGAGCACGGTGGCCAGGATGATCCCGAGGAAGGCCACCAGTCCGGTGTTGATCAGCCCCACCGCCGCCGCGCGCAGGTGCGTGTCCCGGTTGGTGTACTCGATGAGCGTCTGGTTGATGTCGTAGTTGGCGGGGAGCCAGAGGAAGTCGAACCCGAAGGTCTTGTCGAGGATCGCGAAGTTGGCGACGACGTTGGCGATCATCCAGGCCACGGTCGCGAACACGCCGAGCAGCACCAGGATCTGGATGGCTACGCCGCGGACGGCCTCGTCGTACCACAGGCTGCCCAGGCTGAACACGGGACCTGGAGGCGGACCGGGTCTGTCGGTAGTTTGCACCACGCCCGGTAATCTATACGACATGGGCCGTATGGAATGCCAGTGTCACGCGCAATGGCGGCGCGACACCGGCTCCATACGGCTCATGCCGGTGTGGAACCTGTCCGGTCTACCGGAACGGCGGCGCGTAGATCAGTCCGCCGTCGGTCCACTGGGCGTTGAGTCCCCGACCGAGGCCGATGGGGGTCTTCTTGCCGAGGTGCTTCTCGAAGACCTCGCCGTAGTTGCCCACCTGCGCGATGATGTTCACCGCCCAGTCCTTGGACAACCCCAGCCGCTCGCGGCCCTGCAGCTCCTCGACACCGAGCAACCGGTTGACCTCCTTGTTCTTGTTCTCCTTGGAGGCCAGGTCCTTGACGTTTGCGGAGGTGACGCCCATCTCCTCGGCCGCGATCATGGCGTTGAGGGACCAGCGCACGATGTCCGCCCACTGATCGTCGCCGTGGCGCACCAGCGGTCCGAGCGGCTCCTTGGAGATGATCTCCGGCAGCACCACGTGGTCGTCCGGATTGTCGGTGGCGGCGCGGGTGGCCGCCAGACCGGAGCGGTCGGTAGTGTACACGTCGCAACGGCCGGCCAGGTAGTTGGTGCGCGCCTCGGTGTTGGTCTCGATGGGCACCGGCTCATACTTCATGTTGTTGGCGCGGAAGAAGTCCGCGAGGTTCAGCTCGGTGGTGGTGCCGGTCTGGATGCACACCGACGCGCCGGCGAGCTCGCCGGCGGACTTCACGCCGAGCTTCTTCGGCGCCATGAAGCCCTGGCCGTCGTAGTAGTTGATGCCCACGAAGGTGAGCTGCAGGTCCACGTCCCGGCTGAAGGTCCACGTGGTGTTGCGCGACAGCATGTCGATCTCGGCCGAACGCAGCGCGGTGAAGCGGGTCTTGCCGGTGAGGTTCTTGTACTTGAGATTGTTGGCGTCGCCGAACACCGCGGCCGCCACCGCGCGGCACACGTCCACGTCGAAGCCTTTCCACACGCCCTTGTCGTCCGGGGCGGCAAAGCCTACCAGGCCGGTGTTGATGCCGCAGATCAGATGTCCGCGCTTGCGGACGTCGTCCAGGGTGCCGGCCGACGCCAGGGACGCCGCCATCACCATCATGGCCGCGAGGCCGACCGCAAACGCACGTAGCGAACTCTTCATCAGCAGTACCTCCTTTTGGAAAATATTCGCCCATACCTAACGCCGCATCAGGAAACCTGTCAAGCGTTCAATAAGGAGACGACCTTCTTGAACGTCACAAGCGAATCGCAGGCTGTCAGCGCCGCTCTTCCGGAATCAGGCCGCGGGGCGAGAAGCGCAGCACCACCAACAGCACCAGCCCCATGACCACCAGGCGCATGTGGGCGGCGCTCTCCATGAGATGGCTCCGCACGGGGCTTTCCGCGGACAGGGGCGAGGTGATGAAGTCCATCAGCCACAAGCCCATGGGCTCGGCTTCCACCCAGAAGTACCACACCACGAAGCCGCCCAGGACGGCGCCCCAGTTGTTGCCGGAGCCGCCGACGATGACCATGACCCAGATGAGGAAGGTGAAGCGCAGCGGGTGGTAGGTCGTGGGCGTGAACTGGCCGTCCAGGGTCGCCAGCATGGCGCCGGCGATGCCGATCACCGCCGAGCCGAGCACGAACACCTGCAGGTGGCGGGCGGTCACATCCTTGCCCATGGCCTCGGCGGCGGTCTCGTTGTCGCGGATGGCCCGCATCATCCGTCCCCAGGGCGCCCGCAGCGCCGCCTCGAAAAGCCACATCAGCACCACCAGCACCAGCGTGAAAAGGCCCGCGTAGCAGAGCTTCACCACGATGGAGGACAGGTCCACGTGCGACACCCCGAGGCTCACCGCCCACTCCCGGAACCACACGGCGTTCTGCAGGTCCACCTCGTAGGGAACCGGGCGGGGCAGGCCGGTAACGTTCTTGACGCCCCGGGAGAGCCATTCCTCGTACTTGAGGAAGGCGACGATGATCTCGGAAATGCCCAAGGTGGCGATGGCGAGATAGTCGGCGCGCAGGCCCAGGCTGATCTTGCCCGCGGCCCAGGCCGCGCCCGCGGCCAGCGCGCCGCCCACGAACCAGGAAAAGACGATGGGAAGGCCGAAGCCGCCGAGATAGCCGGTGACGGATGGCTCCACCGCCTCGATGGCGCGCACCGCGGGCCCGAACAGCGCCCGGGCGCCGAAGTAGCCGGCGGCCACCACCAGCGCCACGGCCGCCTTCCGGTAACCCGGGTGGCGGATCCGGCGGTAGACGAGCACCGAGGCGGCGATCGCGAGCGACGCCGCCGCGAGGGCCAGCACGACCCCTGCACCCCCCGCCCGCCACGCCGCCGCCACCGGCGGCATCGAAACCAGCACCCCCGCCAGCCCGCCCAGGGCGGCGAAGCCCATGACGCCGGCGTTGAACAGCCCCGCGTAGCCCCATTGGATGTTCACCCCCAGGGTCATGATGGCCGAGATCAGGCACAGGTTCAGGATGGCGAGCGCCAGCGACCAGCTCTGGGCCAGGCCCACGAGGCAAATGAGCGCGGCCATGGCGGCGAACAGAGCGGTCTTGCCGGGACGCCGCAGCGCCCGGCCAAGGCGGACGGACAAGGGCTCTGTACCCTCGCTCATGACGACTTCCCGCTGAAGACCCCGGTGGGTTTCACCAGCAGCACGACCACCAGGATGAAGAACGACACCGCGAACTTGTAGTCGGTGGAAAGGAACTGCACCAGGCCGTCCGGCCGCCACCCCTCCGGTCCCAGATAGGCCAGGAATTTCCGGTAGGGATAGGTCAGGAACACTTCGGAGAAGGCCACCACGAAACCGCCGACGATGGCCCCCAGCGGATTGCCCAGGCCGCCGACGATGGCGGCGGCGAAGATGGGCAACAGCAACGAGAGAAAGGTGAAGGGCTTGTAGCTCTTGTCGAGACCGTACAGCGTGCCCGCCACCGCGGCGAGGGCGCCGACGATGAGCCAGGTGACCGCCACCACCTTCTCCGGGCTCACCCCGGACAACAGCGCCAGGTCCTCGTTGTCCGAATAGGCGCGCATGGACTTGCCGGTGCGCGTCTTCTCGAGGAACCAGAAGAGCGCCGCCACCAGGACGACCGCCACCACCACGCTGAGGGTCTGGGTGGTCTTGATGGCGAGGCCCTCCGACAGCCCGGTGAACGCCTTGAACTCGCGCACCGTGAGGAGGAAGCGGGTGCCGTCGGTGAAGACCCGGTCGGCGGGACCGATGACGAAGCGTATGACGCCGTTGATGACGAACATGACCCCCACCGACACCACCAGAAAGATCACCGGTTGTGCCCTAGTCCGCCGGTAGAAGCGGAAGACCCAGCGGTCCGTCAACAGGCAGAGGCCGGCGGTCACCGCCATCCCCGCCGGCAACGCCAGCAGCGCCGTCGGCAGCGGCCCGAGGCCTACTCCCCAGGACTGCAACAGCCAAGTGAACAGGATGGTGACCATGGCACCGAACGACATGGTCTCGCCCTGGGCGAAGTTGGAGAAGCGCAGCACGCCGTACACCAGCGTGACGCCCAGCGCGCCCAAGGCAAGCTGGCAGCCGTAGGCGGTGGCGGGGACCACCAGGAAATTGGTGACGAGCACGACCGCGTTGACGACGTCTTCCAACGGTCACCCCCCGAGAAACGACTTCCGGACCTCCGGGTTGCCGAGCAGCGTCGCGCCGCTGCCGGTAAAGCGGTTGCGGCCCTGCACCAGCACATAGCCCTTGTCCGCCAGCTCCAGGGCCTGCCGCGCGTTCTGCTCGACGATGAGAATGGCGACGCCGCTCCTGGCGATGTCGAGGATGCGCTCGAACAACTCGTGGGTGACGATGGGCGACACCCCGGCGCTGGGCTCGTCGAGCATCAGCACCCGGGGCCGGTTCATCAGCGCGCGGCCGATGGCCACCTGCTGGCGCTGACCGCCGGAAAGCTCGCCGGCGGGTTGGCGGCGCTTGTCCTTGAGCGCGGGGAACAGGCCGTAGACCTCGTCCACCGTGCCCGAGATGTCATCGTCGCGCACGAACGCTCCCATCTCCAGGTTCTCCTGGACGGTCATGGAGCGGAACACGTTGTCCGTCTGCGGCACGAATCCCATGCCCTTGCGCGCCCGGGCCTGGGGCGCCAGCGCGGTGATGTCCTCGCCGTCCAGGCGGACCGCGCCCGAGCGGAGCTTCAGCATCCCGAAAAGCGCCCGCATGGCGGTGGACTTGCCGGCGCCGTTGGGGCCCACCACCACGGTAATCTGGCGGCGTTCCGCGGCGATGGTGCATCCTTGCAGGATATCGGGACCGCCGTATCCCCCGGTGAGGTCCTCGCCCGTCAGGAAGCTCACGAGGTCCTCTCCTCACGGGTAACCAGCCCCCTTCCCAGGTAGGCCTCGATGACCCGCTCGTCGGATCGCACCTCGGGTGGAGACCCTTGCATCAGCACCTTCCCCTCGGCCATCACGATGACCGGATCGCACAGGAGCGAGATCAGCTCCATGTCGTGCTCGATAATGCAGAAAGTGTAGCCGTGGTGGAGGTTGAGCCGCAGGATGGCGCCGGCGACGTCCTTGAGCAGGGTGCGGTTGACCCCCGCGCCCACCTCGTCGAGCAGCACCACCCGGGGCTCCGCCATCATGGTGCGGCCCAGCTCCAGCAGCTTCTTCTGCCCGCCCGAGAGATTTCCGGCCAGCTCACCCGCCACCGGCTCGAGCTTCAGGAACTCGATGACCTCGTCGGCGCGGGTGCGGATGGCCTGTTCCTGGCCGCGGATCTTCCCGGGCCGGAACCACACATCCAGCAGTTGTTCGCCGGACTGGCCGGACGGCACGGTCATGAGGTTTTCCCGGACCGTCAGCGTGGAGAACTCGTGGGCGATCTGGAAGGTGCGCAGCACGCCCTTGGCGAAGAGCTCGTGGGGCGTGAGCCCGGTGACGTCCTCGCCCTCGATGTAGACCTTGCCGGAGGTGGGCCGGTGGACCCCGGCGATGACGTTGAAGAGAGTGGTCTTGCCGGCCCCGTTGGGGCCGATAAGTCCGGTAATGGAGCCCCGCTCGATGGCCAAGGACGCGCCGTCGACGGCCCGGATGCCGCCGAAGTGCATGTGCAGGTTTTCTACGGCGATCATCGACGCGCTTGCCTCGGAAGCCTGCCGGACTCCGCGGAGACCCGCCGCCAAAGGGACGGAGGAGGGTCCCGGCGGACCCTCCTCCGCGATTTCAAGAGACTACCGGTACTTGACCGTCTCGAACTTGCCGCCCTTGACGGTGATCTGGCGGTAGTTGCCGGCGCTCTCGCCCGGCCCGATCAGCTCCACCGCCGAGGCGCCGACATAGTCCACGTCGCCGCCGCCCGCGAGGATCTTGAGGGCCTTGGCCAGCTCGCCCGGATAGATCTTCTCGCCCGGGGCGTTGGCCACCATCATGACCTTGTCCTTGAGCTTGCCGCTCTCGGACGACTTCGCCGCCTCCATGGCCAGCATGATCAACGCGGCCGCGTCGTACGCTTCGGGCACGAAGGGGCTGTCCGACTTGACCTTGGCCGCCTTGGCGATCTCGCCGAGCTTGGCCGCTCCGGGACTGTCGGTGCCCGGGTGGGCGCCGATGGCGCCTTCAAGGCCCTTGCCGATGGCCTTGATCAGGGAATCGCTGATCATGCCGTCGGGCAGGTAGAACTTGTCGAAGGCGCCGGTGTCGAGGGCGCCCTGGATGATGCCCTTGCCGCCCTGGTCGGCGTAACCGGCCACGATCAGGATGTCGCCGCCCGCGGCGGCCAGCGCCGCCACCTCGGCGCTGTAGTCGCCCTTGCCGTCCTCATGGGGGGCCGAGATCGTGATCTTGCCGCCGCCCTTCTTCACGTTGGCGGCGATGCTGTCCGCCAGGCCCTTGCCGTAGTCGTTGTTGGTGTAGGTCAGGGCGGCCTCCTTGATCCCCATCTCCTTCAGGATGTCGGCAACGATCATACCCTGACGGGCGTCGGACGGCGCGGTCCGGAAGAAGAGCCCGTTGTCCTCGATGGTGGAGAGGGCCGGCGACGTCGCCGAAGGCGAGATCATCACGATGCCGTTGGGCTTGGCCACGTTCTTGAGCATGGCGGTGGTGACGCCCGAGCAGTCGCCGCCGACGATGGCGTTCACCTTGTCCGAGGTCACGATGCGCTCGGTGGCGGCCGACCCGGCGGCGGCGTCGCCGCAGGTGGAATCGGCGCGCACGGAGACGACCTTCTTGCCGCCCAGCAACCCGCCGCCGTCGTTGACTTCCTTCATGGCCAGCTCGGCGCCCTGCGCCATGTGGGGCGTCAGCGACTCGATGGGGCCGGTGTAACCGAAGACCACTCCCAGCTTGACGTCGGCTGCGAGGGCCGCGCCAGCGTACATGGAAACGAAGACAAACAGGATACCGGCAATCAGCTTTCTCATGGCTTTCTCCTTTTCAAGATCGTTGAATCGATACGTTAATACGTTACCCAAGAACGACTCCCGATTGCAAGAAACATGCCTATGCACCATTTCCCGGTTTGGTATCAAAGGGTATGGAAGACACTGCCTCATCCCCTCCTCAAGGCCGTGACCCATCCAGCCGCTTCACCCCGTTCAAGGCCGCGATCTTGTAGGCCTCCCCCATGGTGGGGAAGTTGAACACATTGTCGATAAAGTAGTCGATAGTGCCGTTGTAGCTGAGCACGGCCTGGCCGATGTGGATCAACTCGCAGGCTTGGTCGCCGATGATGTGTACCCCCAGCAGGTGCCAGCCGTTGGGCTCGAAAAGCAGCGTCAGCATGCCGTGCGAGTCGCCGATGATACCGGCCTTGGTGACCTCCTCGTAGGTGGCCACGCCCTTGGCGTAGGGGATGCCCTTGTCTTCCAGTTCCTGCTGCGTGTAGCCCACCATGGCGATCTCGGGGATAGTGTAGACGCACATGGGGAACAGCGTCCTGCGCCCGCCCGCCCGGCGTCCCAGGGCGTAGCTGGCGGCCATGCGGCCCTGCTCGCTGCTGGTAGAGGCCAGCGCCGGAAAGCCGACCACGTCGCCGGCGGCATAGATGCTCGGCACCGACGTCTGGAACAGCTCGTTGACCTTGATCAGCCCATGCTCGGTGGTTTCCACCCCCACGTCCTCCAGCCCCAGCACCTTGACCGCCACCTCGCGCCCACTGGCTACGATCACCGCGTCCGCCTCCAGCGCCCGCCCGTCGGTGAGGGTGACCCGGGCCTTCTCCTCCCACCCGGACATGCGCTCGATCTTGTCGTACCAGGTGCCCCAGACGAACTCCACGCCATAGTCCTCCATGCGCCGGATCAGCAGGTCGACGATGGGACGTTCGGCGAAGGTCAGGAAGGTGTGGTCCCGCTGGATCAGCGACACCTTGCAGCCCAGGACCGCGAAGGCCGAGCCGTACTCCGCGCCGATGACCCCGGCGCCGACGACGATCACCGATTGCGGCAGGGTCTTGCGCTTGAACTCCAGGGTGAACACGGAGTCGGAGTCGAAGACGACCTCGTTGTCGATGGGTATGTCGGGCACGAAGCGGGGCCTCGACCCGGCGGCGATGATGATCTTCTCCGCCGTCAGGTTGATGGACTCCATGGGGTTCTTGAGCACCCATGCGTGCACCGAATTGGGACCGTCCACGGTCGCGTGGTAGCCGCGGAAGACGTCAATGCGGTTCAGGTCGCGGTAGACCTGAAGCTGGTCTTCCATCGTCTCCACCCGCCGCTCCACCACCTTCTGCACCCGGATGAACAGGTCGGAGAGCGTGATGTCCTTCTTCTCGGTGAAATCGGTGCCGTAGAAGGGGCGCTGGCGCACCCCGCGCAGGTAGATGATGGCCTCGCGCAGGGTCTTGCTGGGGATGGTGCCCGAAAGGAGCGTGATGCCGCCGAGGGTCTCCTGCCTTTCTACGATGGCGACCCTGGCACCCAGCTCGCACGCCTGAACGGCAGCCGTGTAGCCCGCGGGACCGCTGCCTATGACGATGATGTCGTAGTCGAAGGCCTGCATGATTCCTGTATGCGGGGCAGCCTGTTGCGCTCCCGGGTCCGGGGCGTTGTCATATCCGGGTCACACCGGATCGCCATCGAGTCGTCTGAAGCCTCTCCATAGCAGATAGCACGCGGGGATGTCACGGGCGGGCCGCGACTGTTTCCCGATTCGCCGGTTTCCCCTGTCCGGTTGATTCGCGCAGGACGACTTGGGAGCCTGTCCGAGTACCTCACCCCACCCTCTCCCAAAGGGAGAGGGTGGCCGAAGGCCGGATGAGGGCCTGGGGCATCACGTGGCGCTCAGGTTCCGGTAGACCAGCATCAGACCTGTGAAGATCAGCAGCACCAGGATGGCGCGGTTGAAGGTCTGCTGGCGGACCCGGTCCTGCACCTTGAGGCCCAGGTAGAAGCTCGCGAGGATGACCGCGGTCACGAACAACGAGAGCTTCACCGCCTCGACGGTGAACAGACCCCAGGTGGAGATGGCGACCACCTGCCAGAACTTGGCCATGATGAACGCCGTGGAGATGGCCTTCACGAAGTCCGCCTTGTCGAGCCGCAGGCCGTGGAGGTAGACAGCCATGACCGGCCCCATGGTGTTGGTCAGCCCGAGCAGGAACCCGCCCGTGAAGCCCATGACCGGCGACATCAGCCGCTCGGCCCGCGGCGGCGTGACGAGCGTGAAAGAGAACAGCCCGGCCAACGCGAAAACGACGACGACCGTTCCCAGGATGAGGTTCAGCACCCACAGGGGCAGTTGGGTCAGCTCCCAGGTGCCCAGGAACACGCCCGCCAGCGCGAACAGGAACATGGACGAGAAACGCCGCAGGGTGGCGGTGGGAACGCCGTGGCGGAACACCTGGCCCAGGTCCATCACGACGCCGGGGAGCAGCAGCACGACGATGGCCGTGCGGATATCGAGCAGCAGGGTCAGCATGGGGGTGGCGATGAGGGTGAACCCCATGCCGGTGGCGCCCTTGACGAAACCCGCGAAGAAGATCGCCGCGGCCACCAGGGCCAGGGTGCCGTCAAGCTCCATGGATCAGGCTCCGGAGCCGGGGATGCCCGAGCCTGCGGCGGTTCTCACGGGAACACGGGTTTCCCGCCGACGGTCGTTCACCAGGACCCCCTGTGGCGGTGGACTCCCGTAGGGGCGACCGGCCGGTCGCCCCTACCCGCTGCAATTCGATCACCAAGACCCGTCACTCGGGCTTCCACCGCTTCTGTACGTCCTGCAGCCGCTCGCCCCGCGCCACGGGCACGGCGCGCTCGTCCAGCTTGGCGCCGATGCGATGGTGCTCGCCCTTCACCGCCAGGGCCGCCTCGTCGTCGAGCTCCGGCGGCCACAGGCCCAGGGAGTAGCCGTGCCACGGGTTGCCGTACTTAAGCTCCGGCATCCCCAGCTCTTCCCAGAGCTTGAGTGCCCGCTCCATGTACTCCCGGGTGGGTAGCGACACCGGCGGGAACTCGGCCTTCTTGGTGGCGTCGATGAGCAGCGAGGAGTCCTCGCTGTCGTAGTCGCCGGCGTGGCCGTGCATGCGCACCAGGTTGATGGGCGAGTGCACGGTCTGGCGGCCCTCGATGATGCGCACGTCCTTGTGCGGCTGCGAGCGGTGGCAGATGGCCCAGTTGACCGCGGCGAAGTTCTCCGGGTCGATGTCGTCGTCCACCGCGATCACCACCTTGCCGAGGTCGTAGCGGAAGCCCAGCACCGCCATCATGGCCTGCCAGGGGTCGAGCTTGTGGGTCTTGCGCATCTGCACCACCACGAACTGGCGCAGGTTCACCAGCGGCTCGTGCATGCCCACCCGCACCACGCTCTTGAGGTTGCAATGGTTGCGCAGGTGGTCGAGCACCAGCGACTCCCAGCCCCGATGCTTGATCTTGCTGCTCTCGCTGGGCGTCACCTGGCTGAGCACGCCCACGTAGTGGGGTTTCCTGCGGTGCGTGATGCAGGTGACCTCGAACACCGGGCTCAGGCTGCGGGGGTCCATGTAGCCGTGGGACTCGCCGAAGGGACCCTCGGGCTCGAGCAGATCGGTGCGGATGTACCCCTCGATGACGATCTCGGCGTTGGCCGGCACCTCCAGGTCCACGGTCTCGCACTTCACCAGCGGCATGGGGCGGCCCAGGATGGCACCGGCGACGCCCAACTCATCCACCCCGTAGGCGATCTTCTGCACCGCCACGTAGGAGAGGCACGGCACCGCGCCGATGACCCCGGCCGCGGGCAGCGGCTGGCCCAGGGCGCTGGCCTTGTTCCAGTGGATCGCCAGGTCCTGCTGCGCGCTGATCAGGTAGACGCCGGTCTTGGTGGGGGACTTGATCTGGCCCCGGTAGTTGCCGACGTTGCGGATGCCCGTGTCCGGGTCCTTGGTGATCCAGTGGCAGGCGGTGAAGTACGGTCCGTTGTCGAACCCCGGCGTCGAGATGGGCACCGGGAACTCGTCGAGGCCGCCGTGTTCCAGGAGGCCGTCGCCGACGTGGATCTCCTCCTTGACCGGGCCGGTCTCCACCAGCTCCGGCGCCAGCGGCGCGGCCACCGCCGCCGACCACTTCTCGAAGCTCTTCCCCGGCTCGCAGCCCATGCCCAAGGCATAGATGGCCTCGTTGGACGCCAGCGCCCCCAGCACCACCGGAGTCTCGTAGCGCCGGCCCTTGGCATCCGTCACGTTCTCGAAAAGAAACGCCTTGCGCTCGTGGTCCGGCAACCCCAGGAACTGCCAACGCACCAGCGGATGCAGCTCCGTGTCCTTGTCCACCGGGGCGGCCACGCGCATCAACAAGCCCTGCCGCTCCAAAAGGCCGAGATATTCCCTGAGATCCTGATACATCCTGTAGCCTCTGTCCCCCACTCCCCCTGGGAGAGGGCCGGGGTGAGGGAGCCCGATCAAGCGGCGGGAAACAGCGCCTCCAGAGAAACCTCGACCCCTTTGTTGTCGATGATCGTGGAGGCATCGAGGATCTCGATTTCCAGAGGGCGCCCCTTCTCGGAAAGGTGCACGATGATCCCCTCGGCCATGTCCGTGGAATCGGAGGGTTGCCCCTCGCTCAACTGGATGGTGAGCACATCCGCATCACGAGAGTAGACGATCCTCATAATCTCCACCTCCCCGAAAATAACGCTCTACAGACGGGCTGTACACGGCGACCTGAACTCCATAGACTTTCCCACGGGGATGGTCGTGGATCGAGGTGAGCCCGTACTCCACGTCTCAACGGCCCTTGAAACCTGGCTTCCGCTTCTCGCTGAAGGCCCGCGGGCCCTCCGCCGCGTCCTCGGTCCCGCCCACCATGGCGCGGAAACCGGCCTCGAAGCGGATGGCGTCGGCCAGGGGCAGGTCGAGGCCGCGCAGCACCACCTCCTTCACTGCTTGCAGTGCCAGCGGCGGCCCGTCGGCGATGGCCCGGGCCAGCTTCTCGGCCTCGGCCATCAGGTCGTCACGGAGCACCACCCGATTCACAAGGCCGCACCGGAACGCCTCTGCCGCGGAGATGGACTCGCCGGTGTAAAGCATTTCCAGGGCCATCCCCAACGGCACGATGCGAGGCAGCCGAACGGTGCCCGAGCTGCCTGGAAAGAACCCGCGCTTGATTTCCGGCAGGCCGAAGGTGGCGTCCTCGCTGCAGATGCGGATGTCGCAGGACAGGGCGATCTCGAAGCCCCCGGCCAGGCAGTACCCGTGCACCGCCGCGATCATGGGCTTCCACACGGGCTCCCGGCGCCCGGGGTCCCGGGCTAGGGCCGAGGTCCAGAACTCCCGCGCCCGCGGGTCCCCGGCCACCGCCCGCTCCTTAAGGTCCATGCCGGTGGAGAACGCCCGGTCGCCGGCGCCGCTCACCACCGCCACGCGAAGCGCCGGGTCTGCCGCGAACGCGTCCCACACCCGCCCCAACTCCGCCCACATCTCCTCATCCATGGCGTTGAGCCGCTCGGGCCGGTTCAGCGTGATGAAGGCGATGCCGTCACTGGCTTCGAGGTCGATGTTGGAGGCCACGTCTCGAGTCACTCCTTTCGCCGACAGATAGCGTCGGCGACGTGTCCAAACCGTCTTCCCTCACCCCAACCCTCTCCCGGAGGGAGAGGGGGTCAAGGGCTGCCATCTGCTGGAGGGGGAGCCGGTAGCTAGTCGATGAACTTCGCCAGGGTCTCGCCCCAGATAGCCTTGGTTACGTCGAGGCTGATGTTGCCGGCGGCGATGTCCTGGATGCGGGCCTCGTCGATGGGATAGCTGAACTGCTCGTTGCGCATGCGCAGGCGCTGGATGCCGCGCTCCACCATCAGCCCGCGGGCGCCGTCAACCGCCTCCTGCTGGGTGAAGGCGTCGGCGATCTGGTAGATGTTGGCGGGCCCGTGGCCGCGCTCGTCGTCGAGCACCACGGTGAAGGCCTCGGACAGGCGGTCGTTGAGCTCGCTGCCGCTCAACTGGGAGGCGGCGTAGAACAGGCCGCAACTGCCGCCTTCGAGCAGCCCCTGGGAGTTGATGAGACGCGCCCAGGACTCCTGGCGGGCCTCCTGCTCCTTGAACACCTCCGCCAGCCGCACCCATTCCTTCATGTCGGGCAGCGACGGATCGGGGGTCCAGCGGTTGTAGCGGCGCACCACTTCCTTGATGTCCACGGGCTCGCCGGTGAGCCATTCGATGATGTCCACGCATCGATTGCCGTGGTTGAGCTCCTGCTTGGTGCGCCAGAGGTTTTCCTCCAGCCAGTTCCGGTCGACGTCACCGCCCCACCGGTCGACCCAGTACTGGTCCGACGCCGTCAGGTCGCCGCCGACCTTCTCGACGATCTCCTTCAAGCCGGTGAAGGTGCTCTCGATCTCCCGGCCCGCCTGCTTGGTGAGCCAGAGGACCTCCTTGTCGCGGTCCCGCTGGTGCCAGTTGAAATAGGTGTCGGCGATCTCCGCCTCCCCCGCGGCGAAGACCGCCGCCACCCGCGCCAGCTCGCGGGTGGCGCGTTCCGTGAAACCGTTCCCTGTGTCGCTCATTTCCGTTCTCCTGTTGCGTTTTGTCTTTCGTGTATCGCCCGCCAGATGTTCTCCGGCTTGAGCGGCAGACTCATGATCTTGACTCCCAGCGGCGCCAGCGCGTCCTCGATGGCGCTGGCCAGCACCACCGGCGGGCCGATAGCGCCGATCTCCCCTACGCCCTTGAAACCGCCGGGCGTGAAGGGCATGGGCGTCACCATGTGATGGATCTCCAGGTCCGGCATCTCCATCGCCGACGGGATCAGGTAATCGGCGAAGGTGCCCGACAGGAGCTGCCCCTGCTCGTCATACACCAGCTCTTCGAGAAACGCGCCCCCGACGCCGTGAGAGATGGCGCCGGTGATCTGGGTGTCGACGATCATGGGGTTCACCATGTTGCCGGAGTCGTCCACGGTCAGGTACTTGAGGATCGTGGTTTCGCCGGTGCCCGCGTCCACCTCCACGCAGGCCACGTGCACCGCGTAGGGGAACGTCGAGAAGTTGGACGTCCGGCCCTTGGCGTCGGGCTCGAAGCTGGTGTTGGGGTTGATGAAGTAGTGGGTGTCGTGGAGCCCCGGGTCCATGTTCCCGGGGAGTTGGTTGATGGAGTAGTAGGCCATGTTGGCCACTTCCTTGACCGTCAGCGCCACCCCCGGCCTCGTCCGGTCCAGGATCATGCCGCCTGCGCATTCGAGGGCTTCGGGATGGCACCGCAGCGTGTGGGCGGCGATGGCCAGCATCTTCCTCCGCACCGCCTCGCACGCCTTCATGGCGGCGGAGATCGTCACCGTCGAGAACCGGCTGGCGTAGGAGCCGCTGGAGGACGACACCAGGGCGCTGTCGCCTTCGAACACCTGCACATCCTCGAAGCGCACGCCCAGTCCGTCCGCCACCACCTGCGAGAGCGTGGTCTTGTGGCTCGCGCTCATGTTCATGTCGCCCGAGAACACCCAAGCCTTGCCCACGGGATCCAGCCGCACCGTCACGGTCT
The DNA here is from genome assembly GCA_965204505.1 of uncultured Binatia bacterium (SeqCode). GTDB lineage: Bacteria > Desulfobacterota > Binatia > UBA9968 > JAJDTQ01 > JAJDTQ01. The sequence goes on along the minus strand of CBDBFB010000002.1, from coordinate 1,096,584 downwards.
CGTAGCCGGCGTTGTAGGCGTTGGGCCGGAGCGAGCTCAGCGGTTCCAGCATGAAGGCCAGGCCGACGCCCCGGTAACGCCCCTCCCGGCGCAGCCGGTCCCGCTCCGCCAGCAGGCCGGCGTAGTCCGCCTCCGCCAGCGCCTTGCGCAGGCACGCCGGGTAGTCGCCGCTGTCATAGGTGGAACCGGTCACGCAGGTGTAAGGGAATTCGTGCGGCTGGATGAGGTTGCGGCGGCGGATCTCGTCCTTGCCCAGGCCCAGTTCCCCGGCGGCCCGGTCCATCACCCGCTCCATGATGAAGTTGGACTCGGCCTTGCCGTTGGCCCGATGGGGGCCGGCGGCGGTCTTGTTGGTGACCACGCCGAAGGAGGTGGTGGAATAGTTGTCGACGCGGTAGGGCCCGGGAATGAAATTGGCGGTGACGAAGGCCAGGGAGGTGCCGCCGCTGGGGTAGGCGGCGCCCAGGTCCACGATGACCTTGGTCCTGAGGGCGGTGATGCGGCCGGCCCGGTCGAAGCCCGCCTCCACGTAGTCCACCTGGGCGCGGGAGTGGTGCGAGGCCACCATGTGCTCGCTGCGGCTCTCCCACCAGCCCACCGGCCGGTTCAGTTGAAGCGACAGGAGCGGCATCAGCACTTCTTCGGGGTAGAACGCCCACTTGATGCCGAAGCCGCCGCCCATGTCGGGCGAGATCACCCGGATCTTGAGGTCGGCCCGGCCGAGGGTTTCCAGGACGAGGTTGGGCAGCGCGTGCGGCACCTGGGTGGAGCTCCACAGCGTCAGCAGGTTGTCCCGCTCGTCGACGCTGGCGATGACCCCCCTGGTTTCCATCGGCGTGCCGGTGTAGCGGTGCTGCACGATGCGCTCGCGTATCACCACCGGAGCCTCTTTCAGGAGCTGGTCCACCGGGCCTTCGCTGAAACGGAACTCGTACTGGATGTTGTCGGGCCACTCCTCGTAGAGCCTCGTGGCCCCGCGCTCCAGCGCCGCCTCCACGTCCATCACCGGCGGCAACGGCTCGTATTCCACCCGCACCGTCTCGGCGGCGTCCGCCGCCGCGTAGCGGTCCTCCGTCACCACCACCGCCACGGCCTCGCCCACGTGGCGCACCCGGTCCACCGCCAAGCAGTAGTGGTCGGCGAACCGCACCCGCGGGTAGTCGCTGGTGTAGGGGCGGGTGCGGGTGAAGGGGAACGGCGCCATGGGCCGGGCCAGCCGCCGGACATCCTCGCCGCTCATGGCCGCCACCACGCCCGGCTGTGCGAGCGCCTCCGACAGGTCCACCCGCGTTATGCGGGCGTGGGCGTAGGGGCTTCGGTGGATGGCGGCGTGGAGCATGCCGGGGACGTGGACGTCGCTCAGGTACGTATTGCGTCCCTGGATGGAGTCGAAGGACTCCTTGCGCTTGATGCTCTGGCCGACGTACGCCGCCATCAGCGCATCCTCTCCGCCGCCCTCTTCACCGCCTTGATGATGTTGAGGTAACCGGTACAGCGGCACAGGTTGCCGGAATAGGTCCGGCGGATCTCCTCGTCGGACGGGCGCGGATTGTCGGCGAGAAAGGCCGCCGTCGTCATCAGCATGCCCGGTGTGCAGAAGCCGCATTCCAGCCCGTCGCACTCCCAGAACGCTTCCTGGATGGGGTGCAGGGCGCCGTCCCGCGCCAGCCCCTCCACCGTGCGGATCCCGGCGCCGTTGGCCCGGGGCGCCAGCACCTGGCACGATTTCACGGTCAGGCCGTCCATGATCACGGTGCAGGCGCCGCAGTTGCCGGTATCGCAACCGATGTGCGTGCCCTTGAGACCGGCCTTGTCGCGGATAAGATCCACCAGCAAGAGCCGCGGCTCGACGTCGAACGCGTAGTCCTTGCCGTTGATGGTGGTGTTGACGGTGAAGCGTTGCATGACCGTGTGGCGATTACCCGCGAATGCCCGCATCCGTCATTCCGGCGAAAGCATGCCCCGTACCCCGATACGGGGCCGGAATCCAGGAGTGGGAGGGCGTGGGGTCCGCGGTGCCGCCCCCTCCCCCACTCCTGGATTCCGGCTTTCGCCGGAATGACGTGTCGGGCATTCGCGGACAATTTCATGGGAATGACGAGACGGACGGTTCATCTGACTTTCGTTCATCCGTACGCGGCTCATTGTCCCGACCCCGCGGCCGACCGCGCCCGCGCTCTTTCCCGGGCCTTGGCCAGCGCCCGGGCGACCACCACCGACGTCATGGCTCGCCGGTAGTCCGCCGACGCGTGGACGTCGCTGACCGGGTCGGCATCCCTCCCCGCCAATGCGCCGGCTTCGGCGAGATCGGCGTCGGTGAGCCTCGTGCCCTCGAGCGACCGGCCCGCGGCCTCGCAGACGAAGGCCGTTGGGCCCACCGCGCAAAGGGCGATACGGGCATCGCCGCAGGTGCCGTCCGGCGCAAGCCTCAACAGCGTCGCGGCCCCCACCACGGCGTAGTCCCCGGCCCGGCGCGTGAGCTTAATATAGGCGTGGCCCAGGACGCCGGACGGTGCCGGCACGTCGACGGAAGTGACCATCTCGTCTTCCGCCAAGGCCGTGTCGAACGGACCGGAAAAGAACTCGTGGGCGGCAATCGCGCGGGCGCCGGCGGCGGACTGCGCCGTCAGGGTCGCCCGCAGCGCCAGCACCGCCGGCGCCAGGTCGCCCGACGGGTCGGCCTGGCTCAAGGCGCCGCCCAGGGTGCCCAGGTTCCGGATGTGGATGTCGCCGATGCTGGCGGCGGCTTCCGCCAGAAGCGGCTGGCGTTCCGCAAGCGTGCGTTCGAGAGTCCGCTCCGTCACCAAAGCGCCGATCCGCAGGGGGCCCGCGTCTTCCGTCACCGGCGCCCCCGGGCGCGCGGCAGCCGCGTCTTTCCCGACATCCTTCAGCTCTTCGAGCCCGCCGATGTCGATGACGACCGCCGGGCGTATCAGCCGGAGCTTGAGCATGGGCAGGAGGGACTGCCCTCCGGCCATCAGACGCGCCTCGTCGCCGTGCTCGTGGAGCAGTGCGAGCGCTTCGGAGAGCGAATCCGGCGCCCGGTACTCGAAGGGCGGAGGGATCATTCGAAAGGAGAACGCCTTACCCGCGGGAACGCGCCAGCTTCCACTCCTCGCCGCGCACGGACTCGTGGAACAGCTCCTCCACGTCGGCTTCGTTCCTGCACATGCCCTGCTCGCGCGAGTAGCGCGCCAGCGTGCCGAAGTTGTTGCGGTTGGTGTCGTTGAGCCCGTAGACCCAGGGGTCCTCGCCCAACTGCTCCAACTGCTCCTCCCAGGCGTCCCGGAAGAACGCCAGCGGCACGATGCGGGGGTTGTTCATGCGGTTGTAGGTCCACTGCTTGGCCTTCTCGAAGGCCACCATCAGGTTCATGGGCACCCAGGGGTGCTTTTCCACGATCTCCCGCTTGATGACGGTCGTGTGCATGATGGGAAAGATCCCGGTGCGCTTGAAGTAGTCCATCTCCACCTGCTTGGGATCGTCGAAGAGGCGCTTGACCCGGGTGTCGCCTTCCAGGATGGGCGCGAGGATGTCGGGGTGGATGACCGCGTCCAGCTCGCCCTCGACAAGCATTTCCTCGACCCGCTTGCCCTTGGGCAGGCGCTCCATCCGGAGCCCCTCCGGCGGATCGAAGGGCACGTCCTCCTCCCTCTCGGCGCGCCATTCCAGGTCCGTGAAGGAGACGCCGTACTCGTCCTGCAGGGTGCCGCGGATCCACAGGAGCGCCGTGGCCTGCCAGTTCTTGAGCCCCACGGTCTTGCCGATGAGGTCCTTGGGTGACTGGATGCCCTTGTCCGCGTTGACGAAGATGAAGCCGTGGCGGAACCGGCGGTGCAAGAACACCGGGATGGCGGTGAGGTCGTCCGCTTCGCCGCGGTCCTTGGCCAGCAGGTAGGACGAGCCCGAATGCTCGCCCACGTCGAACTCGCGGAACCGGGCGATGCGCCAGTGCCGGGTGGACGAGTCCATGTCCGTGAGCACGGTGAGCTCGATGCCGTCGGGCTGGATCGCCCCTTCCTTGAGGGCGCGGATGCTCTCGTAGTCGCCGCACGCCAGTGTCAGATGAAGTTTCTCGGCCATTTCGTTTCCTCCGAAATCTCGCGCCGGCTGTCGGGTCAGTCGATGGCGAGCCGCTTGGCCCGCCGCACGAAGTAGTCCCACATGCTGCCCAGCCGGTGCGGCGTGTAGATCTGGTCGTACTTCTCGCGCGCCTCCTCGTCACTGCTCCAGGTGGGATCTCCGGCAGCGGCCGCCAGGAGCTGGATGCGACACGCCTTCTCCAGGAAGATCGCGTACAGGGTCGCGGTCTCCACCGATTCGCCCACCACGGTGGAGCCGTGGTTCTTCATCAGGACGGCCCGCGCCTTGCCCAGCGCCTCGGCCACCTTCACCCCCAGCTCGGGAGTCCGGATCAGCACCGTGGTGTGGTCGAAGAGCGGCAGCCCGTCGTGGAAGATGGAGCCTTCATGGCTCACGGGACGCAGCGGCTGCCGCAGGGAGCCGAAGGCCGTGGCGTGGGGCGGATGGCTGTGGATGACGCAGTTCACGTCCGGGCGCGCCTTGAAGATCTCCGTGTGGATGAACACCTCGGAGTGGCGCTCGTAGTCGCCCTCGATCTTGTTGCCGTCCAGGTCCACCTTGATGATGTGGTACGGGCGGATCTCCTCGAAACCGTAGCTGTGGGGCTTCATCAGGATGGCGTTCTCGCCGGGTATCCGGGCCGATACGTGGCCCAGGATGTTGTCCCAATGCCCGTCGATGGCCAGGATGTTGCACGAGATGGCCACCTTGTCCCGCAGCGCTACCAAGTCGTCCATGAAACCCCCGATCGGGCGTTCACCCGTTTCCTTCCCTGAGCCTGAACCGCTGGATTTTCCCCGTGACGGTCTTGGGCAGGTCGTCCACGAACTCCACCCAGCGCGGGTACTTGTAGGGCTCCAGGCTGTCCTTGACGAAGTCCTGAAGTTCCCGCGCCAGCCCGTCGGCGCCGTGGTGCTCGCTCTTGAGGATGACGTAGGCCTTGGGCTTGATGAGGCCGTCGCCGTCGGCCTCTCCGGTGACCGCGGCCTCGAGCACCGCCGGGTGCTCCATCAGCGCGTTCTCCACTTCGATGGGCGAAACCCACATGCCGCCCACCTTGAGCATGTCGTCGGAACGGCCACAATACCAGAAGTAGCCGTTGTCGTCGCGGTAGTAGGTGTCGCCGGTCTTGAGCCACTCGCCGAGCATGGTGCGCTGGGTCTGCTCGTGCTTGTTCCAGTAGTAGGGCGCGGTGGCGTCGCCGGCGACGTACAGGTTGCCCACCTCGCCGTTGGCTACCTCGCGCCCCTCGTCGTCCACCACCTTGGCGACGAACGCCGGGGTCACCTCGCCGCTGCTCCCGGCCCTGGCCCGCCCCGGCCGGTTGGCGAGGAAGTCGTGGGTCGCCTCGGTGGAACCCACCACGTCCAGCAGCTCCACCCCCACCTTGTCCCGCCACTGGTGGAACAGCGCCGGCGGCAGCGGCTCCCCGGACGACAGGCAGATGCGAAGCGAGCTCAGGTCGTATTCCTTCTCCACCCGCAGCATGCGCGAGTAGAGCGTGGGCACCGAGTAGAAGAAGGTCGGCCGGTAGCGCTCGATGGTCCGGAGGATCCGCTCCGGGTCGGGTTTCTCCGGCCACAGCACGCCGGCGGCGCCGAAACGGAAGGGGAAGTAGAGGGAGTTCCCCAGCCCGTACGAGAAGAACAGCTTGGACGCCGAGAAGCAGACGTCGTCCTCGGTCATGCCGAGCACGGGCTTCACGAACAGATCGGTGATGGTGATCATGTCGTGGTGGAGGTGGACCGCGCCCTTGGGGTTGCCGGTGCTGCCCGAGGTGTAGTTCCACATGACGACGTCGTCGCGTCCGGTGGACTCGGCCTCCAGCTCGGCGGATTGCCCCTCCATGAGGGAGTCCCAACCCATTGCGCTACCCCGCGGCGCTCCCACCACGACCACGTGCCGCAGGTACCGTGGCCGCCGGCTGATGGCCTCGATCTCCGGCAGCGAGGACTCGTCCACCACCACGATGCGCGCCCGGCTGTCGTCGAGGAGGTACTCGTAGTCCCCGGACTTCATCCAGGGATTGACGGGAATGGGAACGGCGCCGATCTTGATGGCGCCGAAGAAGCTGAAGGCGAACTGCGGGCAGTCGGGAAGCACCAGCAGGACGCGCTGCTCGGTGTCCAGGCCCAGGTCGAGGAACGCGTTGCCGGCCCGGTTCACCGCCTCCTGCACCTGCCGGTAGGTGAACCGCTGGTCCTCGTACAGGATGGCGGTGCGCTCGCCGCGGCCCGCGTTCACGTTGTCGTCGACGAACGTGGTGGCCGCGTTGTAGGGGTCCGGCAGTTCGAGTCGCGGAGCGCTCATGTCGTCTCGATTCGCGGCCCGTACCGGCCCGACAGCACGGTGCGGGCGCAGCGGGTTTGAAACTTGGCCTTGTAGAGTTTGCCCTACAGCCCGCCGCCCGTAACTACCTGAAAACTATGAAGTAAAACTCTTCTCTTGAAGGACCGGATGATGCCCTCACGAACAATCAACACATGGTCAACCCGACGTGTCCACCGCCTCTGCGCAAGACTGGCATTGCCCGGCGCCTTGTGGCGCTGATGCGCCGATTCAGCGCCATAGCCGATCTCGCACCGGGGGCGCCGAAGTTCCATGCCGCCTGGGTTTCCGACCACAGTAGGCGCCGGGCCACGCACACGGCTGTGACGCGCAATCGGCAACCATCGCGTCCTCTGTCCGAACCGAACAACCGTGCTCCCTTCCAACCCGTCCGAGCCTACTCCGTCATGCGCTTGAGCCCGCTCAGGGGCTGAACCTTCACCGCCCGCGAGGCTGGCTTCGCGGCCACGGTTATCTCCTGGCCGGTGAAGGGCGACATCATCTTGCGCGCCTTTGTCGCGGGCTTGCGCACCACCTTGATCTTCAGCAGGCCGGGAAGCGTGAACGTTCCCACCGCGCGTTTCCTGACGTGGCGCTCTATGACCGCTCCAAGCTCGTCGAGCACCGAGCCCACGTCCTTCTTTTGAAGCCCCGTCGATTCGGACAGAGCGTCCAGGAGCTGGGTCTTGGTCATGGCCTCCTTGAGCGCTGCGGTCCTGCGGTTTGCGGTTGTCGCCATCCCGTGTGTCTCCGTCCGTTGCTTGCCGCCATTGTGGAAACGATACCCGAGGGTAGCGGATTGGCCGCTAAAAAGCGAATCGATCCCGATGAGCCAACGGCCCTGGTTGCGGCGAACCGCGATGTGCAGAACGGATCCCGGCTCCGGCCTCGACCGCGGGGGGACGGTCGCTTGAGCAGGCCGCAAGGCCATGACGGCAACGCGCCGCTACCCCGAAACGGCGCGGCCGGGCCACTACCGGTTGAGGCCGCTGTCATCGCCGTCCGAACCCATCGCGTGCGTGATCAGGTGGTCGGTAACGTCGTGGAAGTAGACCTCGAGCTCAGCCTGAAGCCGGCTGAACTCCGGCCACACCACCCGGTGGAAGGCGCGCTCGCGGGCGCGCACCATGACCGTCGTGCGCCGTTGGCGCGCATAGCGGTAGGGACGCACGCCGTGCTTGCGGCAGACGGCGAGGAAGAGGTTGACCGACCACGTGTCGGGCAGCGTGAACTGGAGTTCGACCTCCGGCTCACGGTCCCCCTCCGGACCGCTCAGGCGGCCCTGCAGCCGACCCATCGCGGCCCCGGCGGCGGCCCGCTCTCCCGGGGAGCCGGCGCCGCGGAACAGCGCTTCCACCTTGGCGAGCTTCGCCCTCAGTTCCTCGTCGTCGACCATCGCTTGTCACCGGATGGAACCGGGCGTCCGACAGCGCCGTCGAGACCCATGCACGGGACCGCGGCAGGGCAGCGTGGTCGCGGCCGACGGACGCCGGTTCTCAACGCGTCTTTGCAGCAGTTGCTCCACTGTTCCAGTGGTGCCGGCTCCGTTTCCATCGCCGCGGCGGCAGGGTTTGTTGACAACGCGCGGGCGGGGAAAACGCGTCCCCCGTCCGCGCCCACGGCGGCCGTTGCTTCGTGGCGTTTGCCAGCAAAACGAAGCAAGCATTCGCCGCCACACTAGTGACCCTCGGCGGGACGTTCCGCGAGCCGGACGTCGAACGACAGGAACCGGTCGAAGAGCGCGGTCTTCCGCCAACACCGGGCATCATCGAGGAAATCCAGCGGCAACTGCCATTCGAGCAGCCCGAACCAGCGCAACGGTCCGAGAACCCGTCCCGCAAACATCGTGCCCTCCGCATTCCAGTGCATGTTCGCCACCGAGTCGTCGCGAACCGCGCAAAGGGTGGCGAGCGTGTCCACGCTCTGCCACTCGCCGGCCATGTGGGAGAGGCCCCACAGGATCACGCCCATGTCGTCCTGCGGCCATCTCCCCGGCAACCCGCGGGGAAACGTCTGGATGAAGCGCCAGAGCTCGGCGTGCCAGAACGCGTGCCGGAACAGGATCGCCTGAAGCGCGCCACGTCTCCCCGGCCCCAGCATCTCCCGCCCCAGGGCGGTCACCTGGCACAACCCCGCCCGGCCCTCCAGCAGCCCGGCCATGTCCAGCAGACGATGCAGCAGATGGAGCTCCCATACATCGCCTTCGCGAAACGCCTTTCCCATGCGGAAATGCTCGGTCGCCTCCATCCCGGGCCAAGTCATCGACTCGCGCATCGCGGCAACGGCATCCCGCCCGAAGTTCCCCTTGCCGGTGAGCCGCAGCCACCCGTCCCTGTCCACCCGATCGAGCACGATCAGCGCATTGCGCACGAATGCCGACCCGCCGAAAGCTTCGTCCGGAAGGTCGGCCGCGAGCCTGAGCGTGCGGTTCGCGGCCGACGGCTCGGCGCGAAGCGCTTCGACGCTCTCCGGCTCAAGAAGCCTCCACACCGGCTCCACCCCGCCAGGCCACTCCGAAAGATCCGTCCTCATCGCGGTCTCCGCCACGGATCTTACATCACGGGTGCGGCCCATGAAAAACGCAAGCCGGGGCATGGCTCCCGGTGCTTTCCGCGACACACTCTTGCGCCGCCAGGGCGAGGTAGTCGCCGACTTGCCCGTCGTGCGTCCCGTCACGGACCTCGCCGTCACGCTCGACAGCGATACCACCGGAGATCACGGCCGCGCCTTCGAGGCCCTGTGACCAACAGTTCCAGGATTTCCGCGCAACCCCCCGGTGATCCGGCCTGGGAGGTCGTACTGGAAGAAGAGAGAAGGGCCAGCCTCCGGTGGGGGCGGCCGGACGGTCCCGAGAGAGACCGCGCCGCGCCGACTTCCCGCTCCGGAGGTTTGCGCCATGCCCCTTCCCGACAACATTTCCGCGGACTACACGCTCCGCCCGAGCAAGCTCGCCGAGGTGCTCGCCCTTCTGGTCGAGGTCCGCCAGCCGGCCATCGTCTTCGGGCCGCCCGGCGCGGCCAAAAGCCAGATCGCGCAGCAGGTCGCCGCCGCCACGAACCGCCAGTACGTCGACGTCCGGGCTCTGCTGCTCGACCCCGTCGATCTCCGCGGCATCCCCTGGCGCGACGCCGACGACCGCACCCGCTGGGCGCCGCCCGCATTCCTGCCTCCGTCCGACGATCCCGGCCGCTGGCTCATCAACCTCGAAGAGCTGCCCTCGGCTCCCCCCATGGTTCAGGCGGCTCTGTATCAGTTGGTGTTCGACCGAAAGGTCGGCGAGTACGAGCTTCCCGAGGGAGCGTCGCTCATTGCCTGCGGGAACCGTGAAACGGACCGCGGCGTCGTCCACCGCATGCCGACGCCCCTGGCCTCGCGATTCATTCACCTCGATATCCGTGTCGACGCGGAGGACTGGCTCAACTGGGGCGCGGCCAACGGCATCGCTGCCGAGGTTCTCTACTTCGTCACATACAAACCGGACCTCCTGCACCAATTCGACCCGCAGTCCAGGGAACGCGCCTTTCCGTGTCCGAGGACCTGGGAGTTCACCTCCAACATCGTCAAGCACCGGAACGGCCTCGATCCAGCGGTCGAGCGGGCGCTGTTCCGGGGCGCGGTGGGGGAGGCCGCGGCGGTGGAGTTCTCGGCGTTCCTGAAGGTGTGGCGGGAGCTGCCCCATCCGAGAGCGGTCCTGAACGACCCCGGGAACGCGGCCATCCCGGAGAACGCCAGCGCGCTGATGGCGCTCTGCGGCTCGCTCTACCGGCTTGCGACGGACGTGACCATGGACGCCATCGTCACGTTCGCGGAGCGGCTCAGGAGGGAGGTGGGAGAGTCGCTGGTGGGAGCGTGCGTGCGCCGCGAGCCGGCGCTCCAGCGCTCGCCCGCCTTCATCCGCTGGGCCGCAGCCAGGACCCAGTGAAGGAGGAAACCATGCACTGGTGGTGGATCACCTATTACCCCGCAGGCGACGCCCCCTCGCGCGATTACGCCGTGCGGGCACGTAGCGTGGAGGCTGCCAAACGGAAGCTCGCCGCCGCAATCCAGGTCCCCTTGTGGACCCTCAGGTAGCCCCGAAAGGAGGAACCCATGGACTTGAACCGCGACGCCATGCTGGTCGGCCTGCACATCAGCGCCTGGTCCGGCCGGCTCTACGACCGGGAGGCGAGCGACCACGTCGCCGTCCAACACGACGCCAGCACGAGCGCCGGGCGCTACAACAAGCGCCTGCTCCCCAAGTCCGCCCTGGCCGCCATCAACGCCGTCATGAGCGAAGCGAGGACCCGGCACTACGCCAACACCCTCCCCTGGGACGACAAGGGCTCGCGGCTCCTCACCGTAGCCAACTACGAGCAGTACACGGAACTCATGGACGGGCTCCGGGAGCGCCTGGTGCGCCAGCGCACCCGCTTCATCGAGGACTACGACCACTACGTCGAGCAGGCCCGGATCGACCTCGGCAAACTCTTCCGCATCGAGGACTATCCCTCGAAGGACGAGCTTCGCGACAGGTTCTCCATCCGCTACCGCATCACAGCGGTGCCGGACGCCGACCACTTCATCGCCAGCCTCGCCTCGGAGGACACCGAGCAGGTGAAGCGCGACATCGAGCACCACATAGAGGAGCAGCTCCACTCGGCCGTGGGCGACCTCTACCGGCGTCTGGCCGAGGCGGTGGAGCGGGTCTCGGAGCGTCTGGACGAGGACGGGGACGGCAAGCCGCTGGTGTTCCGGGACACCATGATCTCCAACATCCGGGATCTGGTGGACGTGGTTCCCCGGCTCAACATCTTCGGCGACCACAGGCTCGCCGGCCTCTGCGAGCAGGTGAAGGAAAGGATCGCCGGCGTGGAGCCGGACTCGCTACGCCCGTCCGGGGCCTTCGACCCCGTGGTCCGGGCGCAGGTGAAGCGGGACGCCGACGCGCTCATGGAGCAGTTCGCGGGCTACTTCCCGGCGCCGCAGGCCGAACCGGCGCGGCAGGTGGCGTGATGCCGCCCGGCGCGCTCAGAGAATCCGCAATCCGGGTGAGCGACTGCGTGACCGGGCTCCTGCAGAAGCAGCCCTTCTTCGGGAGCCTCGTCCTGAGGCTCCCGCTCCGCGCCGATCCCACACGGAAGACGCTCGCCAGCGACGGACAGGAGATCCGCTACTCGCCCGGCTGGGTGGCGGAGACCGATGCGCATCTCATCGAGACCGCGATGGCACGCGTGGTGATGGCGTGCGCGCTAAAGCATCACACCCGCCGAGGCGAACGGGATCCGGAACGGTGGCAGACGGCCTCGCAATTGGTCACCCACGCCTTGCTCCGCGATGCGGGATTCACGCTCCCGCCCGATGCCGAAGCCTGGGAGGACCTGAGCGTGGAGCAGGCGTACGACCGCCTGCCGCAATCAGGGGACGGCGATCCCGGCGACGACGGCGACCCAGCCCAACGCGGCGCCAACGGCGCGGACGCGGCCGGCCAGCCGCCTCCCGGCGGCGACGGCGATGAGTCCGGAGATCCGTCCGATCCCGCCGACCAGGGCGACGGCGGCGACGGGAACGGCCAGGGTGAGAACGGCGCCTCCGGCGCGCCGCCGAGCCATGATCCCTCCGGCACCGGAGAGGTCATGGACGCCGACGCCCGCTCTGGCGACGGCTCCGATCCCGGCGAGGCGTCCGTGGACACCGCGGCCGAGGAGCAGGCCTGGGACGAGGCCATGCACCAGGCCCTCAGCATCGCCAGGGCCGAGGGCAAGGCGCCGGGAGGCGTCGCGGAGACGGTCCGGAACGCCCACGCAAGCGCACTCGACTGGCGGACGCTGCTGCGCCGCTACATGACCGACGCCGCCAGCCGCGATTACAGTTGGAGCGTCCCCAACCGCCGCTTCATCGACTCGGGCCTCTACCTCCCCTCCATCCGCTCCGAGGGCATCGACACAATCGCGGTCATCATCGACACCTCGGGCTCGCTCCCGGCCCAGACCCTTGCCTGGTTCTGGGCGGAACTCCGCGAGATCGCCGCCGAGATCAGGCCGGAGCGAGTCTTCGTGCTCCAGGTGGACGCCGCCCTGCGGGACGCGGCCGAGTACTCGGCCGACGACCTCCCCGACGAGATCACGCTCAAGGGCCGGGGCGGCACCGACTTCCGCCCGGGCTTCGAGTGGCTCGACGAGGAGGGGATACAGCCAAGCGTGTGCCTCTACTTCACGGACATGGAGTGCTCCAGCTACCCGGAGGCCGAGCCGGCTTTTCCCGTCATCTGGGTCGACCATTCGGAGTCGTCATCGGTGGCGAACGGCCAGCCCTGGGGCGACCGCATCGTCATCGGCGACTGATGTCCGGCAGACACGCTCTTCTGCCGGGCCGAGCCCGCCGGCGGAGTGGAGGGCATGAACCATGAGGAGAACATTCACGACTCGGGACGGCGCCCCGGACCACGCCGCGCGCCGGATCACCTGGCGCGCCCGCGCCTTCGTGCTGGGCGGGCTCGCCTTCGCCGCCGTCTACACCACGGCGGCGCTCGCGCTCGGCGCGGGCGCGGAGCACATCGGCCTGCTCTGGATGGGGGCGATCGCCTGGGCCTTCGCCGCGAGCCTCGCAGGTGCCCTGTGGCAGGGGTTCCGTCACCGCGACTGGTCCGCGTTTTCCCGTTACGAGCTGCCGGAAGACGACGGCGAATTGCACGAGTTCACTTTCAAGACAGGCCGCTATTCCTCGCTTCGAGACATGGAAGAAAAGCTGCTTCACGACAATCACCTTCGCTGATCCGGCTCGCCGCGACCGTCCCGTCCACCGGGCCCGGGCGCTTCGGCCTCACCAACACGCCGCCGGCCGCCGGAAGGTGGTGGTCGGCGGGGCGGGGCGAGTCCCGGGGGTCCGAGGACGGACTCCCCCACGTCACCCCCACGGAGGTTGCCGCCATGCCCGACACGAACATTACCGAAGATCATCGCCGTGCGTTCGAGGCCCTGACCAGCGGCCGGTTCCAAAACTTCTGCCTCGTCAGTTGCTTCGTTGACGGCGAACCGACCGCGGCCATCGCCGCCGTCAACATCACTCCCCCCGCTGAAGACGGCGGCGAGCCGGAATATCTCATCAGTCCGCTCTTCATCTTCCCCACCGGGGCGATGACCCTGACCGACCACGACGGGACGGAGGCGTGAGCGCCAACCCGCGACGCCGCCGGCCCGCCGACGACCTTCACGTCCCGCCCGAATGCCGCGACATGATCGACCGCGGCGCCCTCGTCAGCCTCAGCTCGTCAGGCGGCAAGGACAGCCAGGCGATGACCATCCTGCTCGCCCGGATCGTCCCCCGCGACCAACTGGTGGTGGTTCACGCCCCGCTCGGAGAGGTCGAGTGGCCGGGCACGATCGAGCACATCGAGGACACGATCCCTGCCGGCGTTCCGCTGATATTCGCGCGCGTGGCGTCGGGCAAGTCGCTTCTCGAACGCGTCGAGGAAAGGGGCATGTTTCCGGGAGTCAGAACACGATTCTGTACCCGCGATTTTAAGGTTTCACCTATTGAGCGCGAGCTTCGCCGCTACCTGAAGGCTCATCCACGCTTCGCCGGCCGCCTGGTCAGCGCCATGGGACTGCGACGCGACGAGAGCGCCGACCGCGCCAAGCGCGTTCCCTGGAAACGCAGCGACCGCAACTCCCGGGCCGGCCGGGAATGGTTTGACTGGTTGCCGATCTTCGACCTGACCGTTGACGACGTCTTCCGGGTCATCCGCGACGCCGGCCAGTCTCCGCACTGGGTGTATGCGCAGGGGCTGTCCCGTTGCTCGTGCTCCCTGTGCATATTCTCGTCCAGATCCGATTTGCGCCGCGCCGCGGAACTCCGACCGGAGTTGTACCAAAGGTACACGGCGATAGAGAGGCGCATCGGCCACACCCTGTCGCCGTCGGGCGTCGCGCTTCCGGAGCTGACCGGCATTCCGGCCGGTCCCGATGCCGGAAACCCCGGCCCGTCCGAGCGGCTCCGCACCGACGGCGGCGCCGGGCCATGAACCACCCGTCCCCGCGCGAACGCCGCCTGAAGGCGGAGCCCGGCCCGCGGCCCGGCGGCCGGACAAGGCCGGAGAGAGCCGCGCCCGCGCCCACCAACCCCCAAGGAGGAACCACATGAACCATACCGCTCCCACCCACGAGCCGGCGATCCGCCCGATCCCGCTCGACAGGCTATCCGTCTCACCGGAGAACGTGCGCAAGACGCCGCCCGATGCGGCCGCCGAGGCCGAGTTGAAGGCTTCCATCGCGACCCACGGGCTTCTGGAAAACCTCGTCGCCCGAAGCGAAGGCCCCGACGGCGGCTACGCCGTGGTCGCGGGCGGCCGTCGCCTCACGGCCCTCAAGGCGCTCGCCGCGGACGGCGTGCTCGACGCCGCCCATCCCGTGCCCTGCCTGATCGTCGACGACGCCGCGGAGTCCAGTGAACTGTCGCTCGCCGAGAACGTCATACGCATCGCAATGCATCCCGCCGACCAGGTGATCGCGTTCACGAAGCTGGCCGAGTCCGGCGTCACCGCGGCGGCCATCGCGGCGCGTTTCGGCACCTCCGAGCGCCTGGTCGAACAGCGCCTGCGGCTCGGCAACGCCGCGCCCGAGCTTCTCGACGCCTACCGGGCCGGCGAGATCGACCTGGAGACCCTGAAGGCCTTCACCGTCACGACCGATCACGCCCGCCAGATGGCGGTCTGGGAGCAGGTGGCCTACCAGGGCTACCGCCAGTCCCCCTGGGAGGTGAAACGCCTGCTGACCGAGGAGCGCATCCAGGCGAACTCCGGCGTGGCCCGCTTCGTCGGCATCGAAGACTACGAGGCCGCGGGCGGGGTGGTACTGCGGGACCTGTTCGCCGCGGAGGACGAGAGCGGGACCTGGTTCGAGGACCCCGTGCTCCTGCAGAAGCTCGCCGTGGCGAAGCTCGGCGAGACCGTGAAGGACCTCCAGACCCGCTGGCGCTGGGCAACGGCCGTGCCGGGGGTCGACTGGATGGAGATCGCGCGTTACGGGCGCATCTCTCCGCAGCCCGCGGAACCGACCGAGGAGGAGACGGCCGAGATCGAGCGCCTGAGCACCCGTGAGGACGAGCTCACCAACCTCGACGAAGACGAGTGGACCGAGGAGCTCGCAGACGAGGCCGAAGGCATCGAGACCCGAACCTGCGAGATTCACGCGGCGATCGAGGCCCGGGCGACCTTCCGGGCGGAGGACTACGCGGTCGCCGGCGCCATCGCCACCATCGACCGGAACGGCGAGCTCCAGGTCATCGGGGGCCTGGTCCGTCCCGAGGACATGCCGAAGCCGGCCGATTCCGGCGACAGCCCTGGCGGCGACGCGGGTGACGGCGACGGCAACGACATCGCCCAGCCGTTCCAGAGCCCCGCGATCTCCCAGCCCATCGCCTCGCCGCCCGATCCAGAGGCCAAGGCGCGCAAGGAGGCCGGCGTCGGGATCGGGCTTTCGGACGATCTCCGCTCGATCCGCACGGCACTGGTCAAGGCGCATCTGGGTAACGACTTCGAGGCCGCCTTCGACCTCATGCTGTTCCAGCTCGGCCGCGCCCTGTTCACCCATCGAGACCATGCCCATGCGCTCGACATCGCGGTCCGGGAGACCCCCGACCGGCCGACGATGCGCATGAACGACAAGGACTTCGGTTCCTGGAGTCCGGGCGAGGCCATGCTCCCCGACCGCTCCGACCTGCCGCTGGACTGGCTGACCGTCAAGGACGACGGCGAGTCCTTCGCGGTGCTCCGGGCGTTGCCGGAGGCGGACAAGCAACGGCTCTTCGCGGCCTCGGTGGCGCGCACGGTGCAGGGCCAGTTGGCCTTCGAGCCTCAGGCGCGCCCCGAGCTGGAAGCCACCGTCGCCCGGCTCGACATCGACTTCGCGGCCCAGGTGCGTCCGACCGCGGACATGCTGTGGTCGCGCATAGCCAAGGCCCGCATCCTGGACATCGCCAGGGAGACCCTGGGACCGGCATGGGCCTCGGCGCGGGCCAAGAGCAAGAAGCCGGCGATCGCCAAGGCGATGGAAGAGGCCTTCGCTGCAGGCAGCCCACCGCTGGGCGTCACCGCAGACGCCCACGCGGCCGCGCTCGCCTGGATGCCTCCGGGCTTCGCGGCGTTCGATGCGGGCCGCGCCGGCGTCGAGGACGGCGGTGCGGAGACAGCGGCGGACGCCGAGGCGCCGGGCTCGGCGGCCGGTACGGAACCGTCGCCGGAACCCCAGGACGGTGCCGTGTCCGCAGGCGACGGGACCGGCCCCGCGGCCGGCGACGGCGGCCAAACCCTCGAAGCCGACGGCTCGGACGCCGAGGCTCGATACGTCCCGGCGCCCCCGGAGACCGTCGACCCCGTCGAGACGCCGGACGCGGTCCCCACCGCCAACGGCAGCCCGGAGGCGATCATCAGCCATGCCGGCAGGGTCAACGGCCACGACAACGGCGAAGGGCTCGATATCCCCGAGTTCCTGCACAACGCTTGAACGGCCCTCCGGCCCGGGAACGCCCCGCCCCGCACACCGCCGGGCGGGGCTTTTTGTTTTTTCTCATCCCAATGGAGGTTCCGCATGACACAAGCCGAGATTCCGCCCGGCGCGACCATCCGCGCCCGGGTCCACGACAGCGCGCTCAAGCGCGTCACGAGGTTCTTTGCATCCACTCTCTACGACATCTTCACCGAGACTCTGCAGAACTCGCGCCGGGCCGGCGCCACCCGCGTCCGCGTCACCGTCGGCGCACCCGCCGGCCAGCCCGCCGATCACGCCCCCGAGTCCTCCGAAACGCCCCTGACCGTGACCGTCGCCGACGACGGAGCGGGCATCGAGGACCCCGCCGTCCTGCTGAGCTTCGGCGAGAATGGATGGAGCGACGACCTGGTGGCCCGCGAGGACGCCGCGGGCATGGGAATTCTCAGCCTCGCGCACCGCGGCTGCCGGATCGCGTCGCGGCCACGCACGGCGGACGGCCATGTCGGACATGCCTGGTCCGTGGACCTTGAGCCGGAACATTTCACCGGCCAAAGCGACGCCCAGGTCCGCCAAGACGACGGCGCGCCATATCCATCCGGCACCGCCGTGCAGTTCGAGGCCACCGAGTCCGCCGACATGATCCGCGCCGCGGTCGCCAGCGCGGCGCGCCACTACCCGCTGCCGGTCACGTTCGAAGGCGAGACGCTTGAACGCCGGGCCTTCCTCGACGGCGCCATACGCGCCGAGGACTGGAACGGCCTCACCTTCGGCGTCTACCGGGACCGCGGCCGCGGCTACCTCGAGCCCGACCTCAACTTCTTCGGCCTGACCGTGCCCGTCCAGCTGCCGATGGTCGAGACCGTTCACCGCGGCATCTGGTCCGTCCGCGCGGACATCGTGGACTGCCCCGGCCTCGAACTGCTGCTGCCCGCGCGCCGGGAAGCCGTCGAGAACGCGTTTCTGGCCGAGGTGCGCGAGGCCGCGCGCCTGGCGGTCTACCGCGCCATGGCCGCCGACTCCGACCCGCGGCCCGCCTTTGCCGACTGGACGCGAGCCCGCGACGCCGGCATCGGCCTCGCGCCGCCGCCGCAGGTCCTCCGTCCCTGGCGGCCCGGTATCGCCGACATCGACGACTGGCGGGACCCGCCGAAGCCCGCGCCGGCCGGTCCCGACGCACTGGTCGTGGCTTGCGATCCCGAGCCCCCCGAGGCGCAGGCGCTATGGCGCGCTGCGGAACGCGCCGGCATGGCGGAGAAGCTCTTCGAGGCCGACAAGCGCCTCGAAGGCTACGGCTGGTACGACCGGCTCGACCGCATCACGGGCATCGACACCGAAGTCACCGACGGCGACGGCAGGACGTGGCGGCTTCACGAATTCCCCGTGCCCGAACGGACGAGGGCCGCCGCGGCCCCGCTGGCGGCCCGTCCTGACGCGATCCGCATGACGCTTGCAATCGAAACCGCCCGCGCCCGGAGCCTCACGATCGTTCTCCCCGCCGATCTCGCCTTCGCCGGCGAGACCTGGGGCTGGGTCAGCGACGCGCTGCCGCTGGTCACCGCGGACAGCGCCCTGGAACCGCACCGGCTCGCGGAGCTGCTGCACGCCGCCTTCTTCTCGTTTTCCGACGACGTCGACGCCGACAGCCGCGAGACCCAGGCCGCGCGGTTCGACGAAGAGGCGCTCCACATGGCCACACGGCTCCTGTGCAGCGAGGATTCGGCGCTGGAACTCTCCATCGCCGAGACCGTCCGGCGGGAGCTCTTCTGGCTCGTTCCACGCAACCGCAAGGTGGAGATTTTCATCACCCGCCCGGACGTCCGGGTCGTCCTGGGCGATCCCGCCGAAACCGTAACCTGAGCCGGCCGACCGCCGCTGCGCGTTTGCAGCGGCGGCCGGCATTCCGCCCCTCCCAGCAGGATCGCCCGGCGCCTCCCGGAGCCGAGCCCGGCCGTTCCGGGCGCGGGGCGGCCGGGGCGCGGGAGCGGCCGGAGCTCCGTCAACGATCACACGCCGCCGTCAGATTCCCGACTCCGCCGGGACCGAAACCCGGCTCGTCACGGTCGCCGGTCTTGAGGATGCCGGAATCGTCCTTGCATCGGCGGACCTCGGCCCGGGCGCCCCGGAACCGGGGTTTGCCGATGCCCCGATGCCGCAACCGCCGCCCGACCACGACCCCGCTTCAACGCCGGCGCCGGGAAGGGATTCCCCGGCACTCATTTTGCATTACCCGATCCCCTGATGGAGCCAGGGGCCGGATCGGACGGCTCCGGCCGGGAAAGAGGACACCATGGAGTTCCGGAACCCAATAGAGACATTGATCGGCGCGAACGGGACGGCGAAAGTCGCCGGCCTTTCCCTGCTCGACCTCGACTCGATGACGCTCCGGGAACTGCGGCGCCACGGGCTCACCGCGACGCAGGCCGGGAGGGTCAAGGCGGCGATCGAGATAGGCCGGCAACTGCTCGAAGCCGAAGCCTGCCGGCACGAAGACACCCCGTTGGTCAGCAGTCCCGAGGAGGCATACCGCTACATGAGGCCGCGCTACATCAACGAATACCGCGAACACTTCGACGTCTTGTTGATGAACACCCGGAACCGGCTGATCCGCCGCCATCGGGTTTCCACGGGCAGCCTCACGGCGTCCGTGGTCCATCCCCGGGAGGTCTTCAACCCGGTCATTCGCGAGTCCGCGGCCGGGGTCCTCTTCGTCCACAACCATCCGAGCGGCGATCCTTCCCCCAGCCGCGAGGATGTTGAAATCACCCATCGTCTCCGGCAGGTGGGCGAGGTGCTGGGAGTCCGTATCCACGACCACGTCGTCTGCGGGCACGACCGTTTCTTCAGCTTCAGCCGGGAGGGCTTGCTATGACCAGTCAGGACCCCGCCGGCCCGCCGCCGTCCATGCATCCGATGGACCCTCGCCGCGGCCGGGACCTCTCGCCCATGTTCGGCGCATTCCTTTGCTGGCTCCTGGATCTCGAACCCATGACCAGTCCGGCCATCACCGGCATCGCCGTCTCCGGCAACGCCGTGCTGGCCGCGACCGACCAGAACCCGCTGTTCGACCAGCATCTCGGATCGCTCGACGACTTCGAGACGAACATCCGCGGCTGGGGCCAAGCCTGCGGCGCCAGCGCCGGCATGGTCGAAAGCCTCGTCGCCCGCACAAGGAGGACAGACCGATGAGCTTCCCCGACCTTCCCGAAGGCTACGACCGCCACAAGGACGCCCTCGCCATCGTCGATCCCGGCGCCTCGAACCCCTCCGGTGTGGCCCTCGCCATCCACCAGGCATGCACGCAGGTCATCCACGAGGGCGGCAACCAGCGGGAGGACCCCGCGGTCCGCCTCATGACCACCCAGCTGGCCTTCCTCGTCCAGGGCAATTCCGATCTTGATCCCGGCGAATACCGCTGCCTGATGGACGCCTGCCGCGCCCGCGCGTCCGAACGGCGGAACGCCCCGCAACCCGCCACCACGCCCGCCTGATCTTCCGCACATCCGCTCCCTCCCCGAGAGGAGGCCGGGCAGCCGGCCCGGGGCAGGCCGCAGGCGCGGCGCGGGAGGTTTTCCTTCATCCCGCGCCGCTCCCCGGCACTCTCACGCACTCCAGGAGGGAGAGATCCATGCTCGACGCCCCTACGGCGCCGGACGCGTCCGCGCGCCTTCCCGTTCCCCACACCCTTCCTTCCGTCCCCTCCGCCCCGGGCTCCGAGCCTTCCGCCCATGACGCGCTCTACACCGCCGCCACAACCCTGTTGCCGGTGCTGGAGGCCGGCCGGCCGCTCGACGCCGCCATTCTGCGGGACGCCATGACACGCGCCTTCGGCGCCACGGACGCCCGGGGCGCCTGGGTCTGGAAGGACGCCTACGAGGCTGCCGAAGCCGCGGTCGTGCTGTTCATCCGCCGCCACGGCCGCGCCATGCGCCGCCACGCCGGGGCCGGTCCGGACGGACCCTCCGCCATGCTCAGGATGCTGGAAGCCGTGGCCGCGCTGGAGCCGTCCCACACGAAGCGCTCGGAAGAGCAGGTGCGCCTCCAGCAGTTCTCGACGCCTCTGCCGCTCGCCTATGCGGCGCTCCAGGCCGCGGCGATCCGGCCGGGAGACGTCGTGCTGGAGCCGTCCGCGGGCACCGGCATGCTGGCGGTGATGGCGGAATGCGCGCTCGGGAGGCAAGCCGCCGGGAACCTGCACCTGAACGAGATCGCGGACGTCCGCCGCGCCCTCCTGGGCCGCCTGTTCCCCGAGACCCTGGTCACCGGCGTGAACGCCGAGAACGCCGCCGACCGCCTGCCGGGCGCCCGGCCTACCGTTGTCATCATGAACCCGCCGTTCTCCGCGACGCCGGGAGTCCACCGCATCCGCCACGACGCCGACCTCCGGCACCTGCGCTCGGCCTTCTCCATGCTGCCGCCGGGCGGCCGGCTCGCCGCCGTCACCTCCGCCAACTGCGTCCCGGGCGACTCCGACTGGAACCGCGCCTTCGGCCGCCTCGACCCGCCCGCCCGCGTGGTGTTCACCATGGCCGTCGACGGCCGCGTCTACGCGCGCCGGGGCACGGGCTTCGATACCAGGCTCACCGTGCTCGACCGCACGGACCGGCCGGGCATCGACGTCGATCCCGGCGCCCGCGCCGAGAACGCGGCCGAGTTGCTCGACGCCGTCATCGCCCGGGTTCCGTCCCGCATGCCCGTGGAAGTCCGCGCCGCTGAGGCGATGCCCGGCCGGGACCTCTTCGGCAACACGGCCACGCCAAGCCCCTCGAAGCGAAGGACCACGCCCGCGTCTACGCCGGCCCATGACTGGGGAGCCGTGTCCGAGCTGACCGTCCAGACCGGCCCGTCGGATGCCGCCACCGACGCCGGCGGCGCCTCCTCCGGACCCTACGAATCCTGGCGAGCGGGCGCCGTCCGGGTCCCGGGCGCCGTGGCGCATCCGACCCCTTTGGTGCAGTCCGCGGCAATGGCAGCCGTCCCCCATCCGGCAGCGCCCTACCGCCCCATGCTGCCGGAACGCGTCGTCATGGACGGCCTCCTGTCGGACGCCCAGCTCGAAAGCGTCGTGCTGGCGGGCCAGGCCCATGAAGGCCACCTCGCGGCGAGTTGCCGGATCGGTTCCGGTTGGGAGACCGTACAGCGCTGCGGCGAAGACGATCGCGACGACGTCGACTTCACCGACGACTTCACGGACGAAGGCGAGATCCTGTCGGCGCCGGTCCGCCTCCGCCGGGGCTGGATGCTGGGCGACGGCACGGGCTGCGGCAAGGGACGCCAGGTGGCGGCCGTCATCCTCGACAACTGGCTCCGCGGACGGAAGCGGGCGCTCTGGCTCAGCCAGTCGGACAAGCTCCTCGAAGACGCGCGCCGGGACTGGACCGCGCTCGGCGGACGCGAGGACGACGTGGTCCCGCTCGGAAACTTCCGTCAGGGCGCCGAGATCCCGCACTCCACCGGGATCCTTTTCGCCACCTACGCCACGCTGCGCTCCCCGTCCCGCCAGGGCCGCCCCTCGCGGCTCGACCAGATCGTCGGCTGGCTCGCCGGAAGCCTCGATGAGGACGCCCGCCACGCCTTCGACGGCGCCGTCGTCTTCGACGAGGCCCACGCCATGGCCAACGCCGCGGGAGCCAAGGGCGAACGCGGCGACGTGAAGCCCTCGGCCCAGGGCCGCGCCGGCCTCAGATTGCAGAACGCGCTCCCGGACGCGCGCATCGCCTACGTGTCCGCCACAGGCGCTACCACCGTACAGGGACTGGCCTATGCCGGCCGTCTGGGTCTATGGGGCGCAACCGAAACGCCGTTCGAGAGCCGGAGCGACTTCGTGTCCGCCATGGAAGCGGGCGGGGTTGCCGCCATGGAGGTAGTCGCCAGGGACCTGAAGGCCCTGGGCCTCTACCAGGCGCGCGCTCTGGCCTACGACGGCGTCGAGGTGGACATCCTGGTGCACGAGCTCTCGGACGAGCAGCGGCGCATCTACGACTCCTATGCAGGGGCGTTCAAGGTCATCCACGCCAACATCGAGGCCGCGCTGGAGGCCACGGGCATCATGCAGGACGGTTCCACCCTCAACAGGAACGCCAAGTCGGCCGCGTTGAGCGCCTTCGAGGGCGCCAAGCAGCGCTTCTTCGGGCATCTGTTGACGGCCATGAAGTGCCCGTCGTTGATCCGCTCGATCCAGGCCGACCTCGACGCCGGCCGTTCGGCCGTGGTCCAGCTCGTGTCCACCGGCGAGGCCTTGATGGAGCGGCGCATCGCCGAGATACCGGCGTCGGAATGGGACGACCTTGGCATCGACCTGACGCCCCGGGAGTACGTCCTCGACTTCCTGGCCCACGCCTTTCCCGTGCAGCTCCAGGAACCCTACACCGACGACGACGGGAACCTCATGAGCCGCCCCGCGGTCGACGCCGAAGGCCGTCCGGTCCTGTGCCAGGAGGCGCTCGCGCAGCGCGATGCGCTGATAGAAAAACTCGCGTCCCTGCCGCCGGTGCCCTCGGCCCTGGACCAGGTAGTCCAGCACTTCGGCCACGAGGCCGTGGCGGAAGTGACGGGCCGCTCCCGCCGGGTGCTCAGGATCACGGACGGTGGAGGCGAGCGCCTGGCGCTCCGCGGCCGGCCGGTCTCCGCCAACCTCGCCGAGACCGCCGCGTTCATGGACGGGACCAAGCGCATCCTGGTGTTCTCCATGGCCGGCGGCACCGGGCGGAGCTACCACGCCGACCTCTCGTGCCCCAACACCGAGCGCCGGGTGCACTACCTCCTGGAGCCGGGCTGGCGCGCCGACCAGGCCATCCAGGGGCTGGGCCGCACCCACCGCACGCACCAGGCCTCGGCGCCACTCTTCCGGCCGGTCACCACGGACGTGAAGGGCGAGCGCAGGTTCATCGCCACCATCGCGCGCAGGCTCGACAGCCTGGGCGCCATCACCCGCGGCCAGCGGGATTCCCAGACCGCCATGGGTGGGAGCGACGCGACGCTGTTCCGCGAGAGCGACAACCTTGAGAGCGTCTACGCCAGGGCGGCCCTGAGGCGGTTCTACCTGGCGCTGTGGCGCGGGGACATTGCCGGCTGGCCGATGGACCGCTTCGAGGACGCCACCGGGCTGAAGCTCACCTGGGACGGCACGCTCAAGGAGGACCTGCCGCCCATGCCGCGCTTCCTCAACCGCCTCCTGGCCCTGCCCATCGCCGAGCAGAACCAGATCTTCGCGGAACTGGAGGACCGCATCGCCGCGGGCATCGAGCAGGCCATGGAGGCCGGAACCTACGAGGTCGGCGTCGAGACCGTGCGGGCGGATTCCCTGGCCGCTGCCGGCCGGGAGACGCTGTACGAGCATCCGGGTGCCGGAGCGGCCACGGAGCTGGTCGAGATCGTGCGCCGCGACAGGTTCGAGCCGACATCGGCCGGCGAAGCGCTCCGGGGCGGCGGCGAGATCGACGGCTGTCCGCATCTGGTGGTCAACCCCAGGTCGGACCGCGCCGCGGTCGTGCTTCCGGCGCCGTCAGGCCTGTTCGACGACGGCGGGGTGCAGGAGCGCGTCCGGCTGCTGCGCCCCGCGGGCCGGGATACCATGGCCAGGGCCGAACTCGACGCCTCGAACTGGCGGGAGGCTGCCGAAGCCGAGTGGCGCGCGCTCTGGGAACGGGAGATCGCCGGCCTGCCGTCGCACAAGGAATCGCGGTTCTGGCTGGCCGCCGGGCTCCTGCTGCCGGTCTGGGACCGTCTGCCCGCGGAGGCCATGCGGGTGCGCCGCCTACGGACCGACGACGGCGAGGCGCTGATCGGGCGCGTGCTCGACGTGGGGCAGGTCCGCGCCGTGCGTGCGGCATTCGGCCTTGCCGGCGGTCCCGTCATGACCGGCGCCGAAGCTTTTGATGAGGTCATGGACGCGGCGCCTCGCTCGCCCTCGCTAACGGCTGGCGCCTCGCGCGCCGCCGCATCATGGGCGCCGACCGGGTCGAGATCGAGGGACCCACGGATTCCGACACCGAGGTCCTGAAGCGCATGGGCTGCACGGTCGAGATCATCTCGTGGCGCACCCGCGTCTTCGCCCCGGGTTCCGACATCCTCGAACGCGTCCTCCAACGCTGGCCGCCCGCCGCCTGAGCCCCGCGTCATCCGTATCGCCGGCCCGCTGCCCGCACCGCGGAGGGCAGGCCGCCGTCCACGCCCGCCGCCGGCCCGCCGGGGGTACGTACCGCCGGCCGGCTGGCGGCGGGTTTCACCAACTGAAGGAGAACAACGATATGACTGCACAGAACCTGCCCGACGACGCGAACTACGCCTTCTGTCCAAGCTACCACCTGGGCGACGAGCCGCAACAGATCCGCATCGTCTTCGAGGGCATGGGCGGCTACGTGCCCACGGCCCTTGTCGCCCTGACGGTCGCCGATGCCGAGCGGCTGTGCGACCGCCTGAACGCCAGGCTCGGACACTCGCGAGACGACTGGATCGCCCTCGCCGCCCGCTCCATGCGCACATGGGCCCCGGAGAGCGGCGGCAAATCCCTGCATTGAACCGGGCGGGGCCGGGCCAGGCAGCCCAGCCGCCGTCATCGGCGCCATTGCCCGCAAGGGCGCGGGTTCGCCGGCGCGACCGGCATCCGCCCCCAAGCCCGTCACCGCCGCAACCGCCCCGGCCGGCGCCCGGGATCCCCGCCGCGCCATCGATCCCCGGTTCTCCACGCCGCACCCGGCCCGAATCCCGGCGCCGTCCCGAGTCCGCCCGGACGTCCTGCCGGCCAGCGTTCGAGGCCAGCCAGGGAGGGGCGAGAGACGCGTGTACAGAGAGAGACGCGGCTCGAACCACCAACCGGGGAGGACCCTGACATGAGCACATTGATCTATGCCGGGATCGGAGCCCGCTCCACGCCGCCCTCCATTCTGAACGCCATGACCGTGATGGCCGGGTGGCTGGCGCGGCAGGGATGGCATCTGAACAGCGGCGGAGCAGCCGGGGCCGACCGTGCGTTTGCCGAAGGCGCGCCGGCCGGTCAGCGAACGCTCTATCTGCCCTGGCCCGGCTACAACGGGTGCGCGGGGCCGGACTGCCGGGTGCTGTCGCCGTCCGAGCTCGAACCCTGCCTTGCCATCGCCGCCCGCCTCCATCCCGCCTGGGACCGCTGCTCGCCCGCCGTCCGCAAGCTCCACGCCAGGAACGCGGCGATCCTGGGCGTCGGCGTTGGCCGTCCCGTGGATGCCGTGGTGGCCTGGACGCCGGGCGGAACGGTCACGGGCGGCACCGGAATGGCCATCCGCATCGCCACCGACGCCGGCATCCCCGTGCTCAACCTGGGCTCGATGACTCCGCGTGCCGTCTGCGAGCGCCTCCTGGCAATCCGCCGGTCCCGGTCCTCTCCCTAGAGCCGGAGAAGGGCGGGCTCCGGGGCGAAGGCCCGGGAGGGGAGAGGGAGACGGTCTCCCTCGCACAAGCCGGGCACGGCAAGCAGCAAAGGAGGCACGGCCATGTTCCCTACCGACTTCGACTTCGAGGAACCCCTCACCGGCAGCGACCTGCTCGCCGAGATCGGGCTCCAACCCGGCGCCATCCGGGACGTCATCGACGACGAACGCGCTAGGCGCTGTCCCGACCCCCGGGACGCCGGCGGCGGAGGTCCTCTCACCGTCACCGCCGCGCTGGCCGCCGGAACGGAGTGAGAGGGGGCCTGAGAGAGGTGAACGGAAGGGGCCGGGGAGGGAGGACTCCGGTCCCTCGACGTTCGTCAACCATCGTCACTAACCAGGAAGGAGAATTACCATGAGCTTTGGACTGAACCGCGTAGAACTGATCGGCCGCCTCGGCGCCGACGTCACCGTCAATCACCTCACCAGCGGCGGGCGCGTCGCCAACATGAGCATCGCCACCGACGAGTCGTACATCAGCAAGCAGACCGGCGAGCGGGTCGACAAGACCGAGTGGCACCGCGTGGTGACCTTCCAGGAGGGTCTCGTCAACATGCTGGAGAAGCACGCCCGCAAGGGCCGGCTGGTCTACATCGACGGCAAGCTCCAGACCCGGCAGTGGTCGAAGCCCGACGAGAACAGCCCCCGCTACGCGACCGAGATCCTGCTGGTCCCGGGCGGCGGGGTGAAGTTCCTGGACAAGCCCAACGGCAACGGCGCGCCGGCTGCGGCGAACCCGTCGATGGCGGCGGGCGACGCGGCCATGCAGGACGCCGGCGCCTCGTCCCAGCCCGTGGACGACGACATCCCGTTCTGAGTGGACCCGTCCACTTCCTCTCCTCCCACTCTGGGGCTGGCGCTACGTGCGTCAGCCCCTTTTCTTTTGCTGCCGGTCCCGAGCAACCACCCATCCGGGCGTCCCGTCCCGTGAGAAGGAGAACCGCCATGCACTACGGTCCATCCCCAGCCTCCGCGGTCGCCGCCGCGCTTGCAGCGCGCGCCGAAGAGGTCTGCCAACGCTACCTCCCCCACGGCCGCCGCCAGGGCCGCTACTGGGTCGCGGGCGACATAGACGGCGCCCGCGGAAGGTCCCTCTTCGTCCGCCTGCACGGCCCGGGCGCGCCCGGGAAGTGGACCGACGCGGCCGTGGGCAGCCACGGCGACCTGCTCGACATCATCCGCCACCGCACGGGCGCGCCCACGCTACGCGCGGCGCTGGACGAGGCCCGCGCCTTCCTCGCCCTGCCGGCTTCGCCGGCCAAGGGCGATTCAGGCGACTACGATCCTGCGGAAGCGGCGCGGCGCCTGTGGCGTGGATGCCGCGCCATCGACGGCACCCACGCGGAGAAGTACCTGCTCGCCCGGGGTCTCGCGCGCTGCCGGTTCCCGGCGCTGCGCTTCCACCCCGAGCTTCGCTACCGCGAAGGCTCCTCCGTCATCCGCCTCCCGGCGCTGGTCGCCGCCGTCACCGCCGCCGACGGCGCCGTCTTCGGCGTGCACCGCACCTGGCTCGATCCGCGCCGCCCCGCCAAGGCGGACGTCGCCTCGCCGAGGAAGGCCCTCGGCAGCATCCACGGCCTGGCCGTGCGCTTCGGCATGCCCGCCGACGGTGTCGCTCCGCTCCTCGTCGGCGAGGGCATCGAGACCGTGCTGTCCCTGGTCACCGCCGTGCCCGACATCACCGCGACCGCCGCTCTCTCCGCCGGCAGTCTCGGCGACTTCTCGCCCCCGTCCGCCTGCCGCCGCCTCGTCATCGCCCGCGACAACGACTTCGAGGGCGCATGGGCCGCCGAACGCCTCGCCCGGCGCTGCGCGCGGGCGGGCGTCGAGGCCGCGGTCATCGTCCCCCAGGGCGGAGACTACTGCGGTAGGAACGCCGGTTGCCCGGCGCCCCCCCGCTCAGATCCGGACGTGCCCGCTAAGGCATCCGGCTCCTCCCTTGGGTACCGCCCCGCATGGCGCTGACGGCAAATCGTTTGTCCGGCCACGGGTGTCGGATTTCCAGCCTGGGCCAGTGAGCCACCACATGGCGTGCGATGTCGGCCCAGTTCGAGCGGTCCTTCTGCGACCGTCGGCGTAGCGTTCGCAGCCACAGCCGCTTCAGGCGGGTGGCAAAACGGTAGAGGTATCGGTAGCTGGTCGGGACCGCATAGTAGTTGAGCCATCCGTCGAGCACCTTCCCCAGCCATCTCGCCATTGCTTTGGGTTTGCAATGCATCCGTCTGCGTAACCCCTCCTTGATCCGCTTCAGTGTCCGGCTCATCCGTTTCGCAACCGGCTTGCGCCCCACCTGAAAGCGCCCCAGTCTGTTCTCCGTGCAGTAGTGCGTGAAGCCCAGGAAGTCCAAGGTCTCCGGTCTGCCCTGCCCTCGTTGCCGATGGCTTTTGACGGCAAACCGCCCGAACTCAATGAGTCGGGTCTTGTCGGGGTGCATTGCCAGTTCAAAACTCTCGAACCGCTCCTTTACGGCACTCAGGAAGCGCTCCGCGTCCCGCTTGTGCTGAAAACCCACCACGACGTCATCGGCGTACCGCACGATGACGGTGTCGCCTCTGACCTCGCGGCTGCGCCATTTCTTCTGGAACCACAGGTCGAGGACGTAGTGCAGGTAGACGTTCGCCAATACCGGCGAAACCACCGAGCCTTGAGGCGTTCCCCGCAGATCGTCCCGCCACTCTCCAGCTTCGTCGGGTAGGACGCTGGCGCGCGCATCCTTAGGTGGAGGCTTGTCCGCTCCCGCTCTTTCGATCGCGGGTGGGTGCGCAGTTCCACCATAGACCACGTTTCCAGCATCCCCCCTGAAATTCCGTACGTCCGGTTTTCCCGGGTACGGCTTCAAGCACCAGGCACCCCTTCAGGAGTTCGGTACGGCGTCTTCCGCGATACCCGCCACGGTTAAGGCTGACCCGGCCATGCCCGTGCAGACACCCGCGTTTACGCCGTCCTTCGACCGTGCCGCATATCGCGTGGAGGCCGGTTTCTGTGCACCGGCAGACCAGCCATACGCCACACGGTCACCTAGGCCCAGAGGTCCTCGCTCAGGGCCGGTTATGTTGTCCAGCCCGTCAACGCTTAATCGACCTCATCCGCCAGTCAGGAGGACTCCGCGTCCTTTCCCGTTATCCGGTTATGGACGCGGTCCTTGACATTCAAGGGTCACAACATCCTGTCTGTCCTCCTCACCTTCCGGACTTTCACCGCTGAACTTTCCCGGATTGCCGCCGTCTGTACGCCGGGGGACCCGATGCGTGCATTCCTCAGTTCCTTCCGCATCGGTTCTAGCCATCGGGACGTCATGAATCCCTTGGCATCCACCAATTACCCCCACAAGTCAGCTTCGATGCGGGGAACGCCGTTTTCGACGCTTCGGACGACTGTTCGCTTTCGCTACGGCCCTCCGGTTTGCTCGCCCTCCAACTGACCTGGACCAGAAGTGAACAATCTCTCACCCGGCCCACAAGGGCTTTTACTTCCCTGCTTTACAGGCAGCAGGTCGCCCTGTTGCCTGCGGGATATGACTACGACGCCAAACTGAGAATTGCGCCGGCGGGACTTTCGCCCGCGAGTTCAGCAGCTAGTCTCGCTGCACCATGACGCCGGCGCTCAACCACTTGATGATGAGCCTGATGACCCGCTTGTCCCCGATGCGGTGCTCCAGGAACCGGATCAGCCAGTCCCTTGACACGTTGTCGAAGAATGCGCGGATGTCACAATCCACCACCCAGTTGATCTTGCGCCGTTTTAACCCGACCGTGAGCGCATCGAGCGCATTGTGCGGTCCACGCCCTGGCCGGAACCCGTAGCTGAACCCCAGGAACTCCGCCTCATAGATCGGCGTCAGGATTGTCTCCGTCACCGCCTTCTGGACTATCTTGTCCTCGATGGCCGCGACGCCGAGCGGTCGTGTGCCGCCATCAGGCTTCGGTATGTTCACCCGCCTTGATGGCGTCGCCCGGTACGCTCCCGAGTGCACGCGGTCGTGAAGGTCGGCCAATCGGCCTTCCAGCCCTTCCTCGTACTCCCGCCACGTCACGCCGTCCGCGCCTGCCGCAGCGTCTTTCTTCAGTTCGAAGAATGCCCAGCGCAGCGCATCAACCGTGACATGGTGAAGAAGCGCCGTCAGACGCTCCCGTGGTTCCCGTTGAACGAATTGCCGTATCCGGTCAGCCGCCTGTGTCACGCTTTCCCGGTCCTGCGCCCGGCGCGTGCTTTGGCTTCCCGGATTCCCCTTGGGCTCGGTCCTTCGCTCCATCGACTCCGCCGGGACCACGGCCCCTTTGTTCGCCGACTTCTCAGCTAATATGACCGAGTCTGACTTCTCCATGCCGTGCATCATCGGTTACGGATTCCTCCTTTCTTCAGCGACCCCGCCACGACAGCGGGATGGCATGGAGACCTCCCAGGTCCCGGTGCTGTGCGTACGTACGTGCCTGGGTTCTTAGACACCGCGGGATTCCAGCCCCCCTCGCCATATCGGTGAGCTGGATGCTGCCTTCGGCCCATTGAAAAGCCTCGGCATCCCGGACACGTCTCTTTCGGTGCTCAATAGCCCCGCCCGCACGCGCCCCTGTCAACGCTTAACCCCCATCCTCACGGATGACGGCCCATGACTCGGGGTGGAAGTGGTGGCTTGCCTTTCTTTCCCGCCGGACTTTCACCGGCTGCACTGGCACCAGTTTGCCTGGCGCACTCAACGACGACCTCGCTTCGCTCGGCGCCGCCGTCCTCGCCGCAAGGTTCGCTCCGCTCTTCCGCTCCGCGGCAACAGGAGATGAGCGCGCCCGAGGAGGGCAAAGCCCCGTGGAAGGAGAGAGAGAATGGACACCCCAGGCAACCTCGACCCCCAACCCCGCCTCCGCCACCCATCCGAGCGCGCGCGGAGCGAGTCCATGACCGGCCGCGTCGCCTTCGCCCAGCTCACTCCCGACGAGTCCCGCATCTACGCCGACGGCGACCACGTCGGCAACGTCTACCGCCAGGACGACATCCTCGCCCCCGATCGCGTGTACTACGTCGTGCACCTTTACGAAGATCCGCGGGGGCCTCGGCGCGTCCACGACCGCCGCCTCATCCGCGAGGTTGCCCAGCGCCTCGTCGATTCCCACCCGCTCTGGACGTGACCGAAAGTGTAGCGGCCTCTCCCCGACCGGATCTCCCATCCTGTCACACCCGCTCTCTGCCCCAACCCCTGAAGGGGTCCTCCTCTCCGTTCCCGCCGGCGACACTGCCGCTGCAACTTCCGGATTATTGGGGCCAGCTTCGGCCTACACCTTCGTTCCGGCCTCTCCTGATTCCTCCCTTCGCTGCGCCCCCTCCCCTCCGGGGACCGGCCCGCTGAAGGCTCCGACGCGGACTACGTCCGCCCACCGGGCTCCGGCCCCGCCCAGGCACTGCCATCCATCCCGCAGACAGGGCCTCCGCCCTCTCCCCTTGCGTCGGGTTCCGGCGCAGACGCCTACA
This sequence comes from uncultured Binatia bacterium (SeqCode), assembly GCA_965204505.1. Taxonomy (GTDB): domain Bacteria; phylum Desulfobacterota; class Binatia; order UBA9968; family JAJDTQ01; genus JAJDTQ01. The sequence continues at coordinate 1,064,849 of CBDBFB010000002.1, read as the reverse complement.
CCCTCCGATGGACTTCATCCCTCCCTCCGTCTGGAACCATCATGGCACGGCCATCAACCCCTCCTTCGTCGGGGTCCTCCTCTCCGTTCCGGCCCTTCGGGTGATTGCCCGTGCTCCAAAGAACCCAGACGGAGGGAGTTCCTCCAATGGCTGGCCCGGAAGGGCGTTGAGAAAGGAGTCCCTGATGAGAGTCACACGATTCAGTACCGAATCGAACAGCGCAGGAACCGTAGTTCCGAACCACGAGGAGGACAGCATGGAAAGAAACGAAGTCGACAACATTGCAGACCAGGGCGCATCTGTCATGGCGGCATTCTGCGAAAACGCTCAGCTCTTCGGCGCTACACCAGGGAACGATGAATTCGATTCCAGGGACATCTGGGACGAAGACGACGCACTCGACGCAATACACGCCGCCTTCGAGATCCTCGCGAACGGCATCGGCCCCGACGGCACTCAGCTCTCAGACGAACGCGAAAGCCTGCTCTGGGGCTTCGTCAACATGCTCGACGCTTTTATCTGTCAATCTGCGCGGAGTTGCGCGTGAATGGACGGAAACACTATAAATAAAGGAGTTGAGCTACTTATCCCGAGACGTTGGCCGGTCATTCGCACCCCTGTCCGCGCCCCGAGTTCTTCCCTGGTGTTGAACATGGGGTTGAACTTTTTCGCGCGCCGTGCCACCATGGCTCCATGGATACCGCCACCGCAAAACGCACCGCCAGGGTCAAGACCACCTTGACCAAACGCGCCGTCGAGGCCCTCGCGCCCGCCGACCGCCCCTTCATCGCATGGGACGACCGGCTCACCGGCTTCGGAGTCAGGGTCCAGCCCTCGGGGGCCAAGACCTTCGTCGTCAACTACCGCGCGGGAGAAGGCGGACGCAAGGCTCCCAACAAGCGCGTCACCCTCGGACGCTTCGGGCGCATCACTCCCGATCAGGCAAGGCGCATGGCCCAGGAGACCCTGGGCAAGGCCGCCGGGGGAGGAGACCCGGCTGAAGAGCGCGCCGAGGCCCGGAGCATGCCCACCTTGGCCCAGGCCTTCGAGGACTACATGGAGGCCAACCCCAGGCGCAAGCCAAGGACCGTCCAGATCTACCGCCAGAACCTGCGCGTGTGTTTCGGCGACTGGCTGACCCGCTCCCTCGACGCCATCGACCGCCGCGACGTCGAGGCCCGTTTCAATACCGTCACCGAACGGAACAGTTGGGCCACCGCCAACCAGGCCGTCTCCATGCTGCGCTCCATCTACCGCCGTTCCAGCATCGACCACGAGGGGCTGCGCAACCCGGTGGAGCTCTGGATCGCCGGCGGCGGGCGTCTCAACCGCAAGCGCCGCCGGCGCATCTCCGCGCCTTCGGAAGTGCTGCCGCGCTGGCGCGCGGGAGTGGAAGCGGTGGGGCTCTCCACCGACCACCGGGACATCTTCACCATCGGCGCCTACACCGGCATGCGCCTGGGCGAGGTGGTCGCGCTCCGGTGGGAGCGCATCGACCTGGGAAGGCGCATCCTGCGGGTGGAGGAGACCAAGACCGGGGAGCCCCTGGAGCTTCCGCTGACCCGGCAACTGGCTGCCGTGTTCGAGCGCCGCCGGGAGGAGAGCAATGAGCCGGGGAAAGATGGCTGGGTATTCCCGTCCCGCACGAGCGCGGACGGACACCTGAAGGGCATCGGTCACCATCACGTCGATATCGGCAAGGCGGCGGGGACACGGTTCTGGTTCCACGGGCTGCGCAACGCCTTCATCACCGTGGCCGAGCGCGACATCATGCTGCCGCGTCCGTTGACCAAGCGGCTGGTCAACCACGCCCGCGACGACGACATCACCGAGGGATACGCCGCCGACGGGACCGTCGAGCAGCTCCGCGAGCCCGCTCAGCGCGTGGCCGACCGCATCGAACAGTTGATGAGCGCGGCAGTGTCGGCGGGGGAAACGCCCCCGTCCGCCGGAGCGTGAACCCTGGAGGAAGGTCCAGGGGCAGCGCTTCGTGCGTGTCAGAACGCGACGTTCACGCCGACCATGAAGACATCGGAGCGGGCGGAAGCGTCGCTATGAGTTCGATCGGGCAGGACCTCGCCCCCTTCGTCCCTGACGCTGCCCCCGCTGACCGGGAGCGCCCGGAGGCGCTCTGTAATACGAGGTTACGGCGTGTTACACGCTGGATCTTCGCAGTCACCAATCTGATAATAGACGGTAGTCCCCTTCAGCTATCCGTATTCTGAACTTCAGGTTGACGTGGGGACATGGCTATGGCCGGCCCTCGGTTCTTTCGAACAGGATATGAAGCGCACGGGACTGCTGTTCCATACCCTTGATAAGCGCTTCCAACGCCGTCATAGCTTCACGGTGGCGGGCCTCCTCGCGCTTCTCGCGCTAGTCACCCGCGAGCCGCATCTGACCGAGACCTTGCCATACGCGAGCTGGGCTCCAGCGCTTCGGCGATCACTACAACTCCAACGCCCCCCTGTACCTAGACCGCTACCGCCGATTTCATCCTCGCCAAGATCCGATGTTTGTGCTCCTACATTGCCGGGACACCTCAGAATGCGCAATTAGGCCGTTTACTTATGGGACATGGCACTAGCACCGGCTCGTCATAACGGCCTTAGGACGGCCAGTAAACGGCCATAACGATGATGCCTGCGAGACGGTCTTGTCATTAAGGAAACGGAGACCGCTCATGACTTCGATCTCGACCAGAGTCGCGATCTTGTCCTCAAGATAGGGAATACGTTGGTCGTTGGTTATCCGCGTCTCATCGTTCGGAAGGATAAACGAGAGAGTCTTCCAGTCGTCGCCGTCTCGTTGGATGACTATCCGGTACAGATGGGAAGGCACGGCGACCGCCGAGACGCCGATATGGTTCACCATCCGGTCGACCGAAGCGTCCGGATCCCGGCCTGGTTTCCCGTCCCGGTCGAAGATCGTCCCGGCGACGATCCAGGTTTCAGCCGCACTGGCAGCCCATTTGCGCGTCAGATCTTCTAGAACCAACCAAGGGCCTCTGTTGAACTCGCAATGCTGGGCGGTCATGTTCGACATCAGGAAGGAATGGTCCATGCCAAGCGAGTAACCGATATTGGGATCGATCCAGTCTAGGTCGGCATTGGGCACCATATGGCCTTGGTCGAAGACCGGCTCCTTAAAGTCGGAACAGAAGGCTCGTTCGTCAGGCTCGAGCCTAGGGTCGGACCGAAAGCTATTCTTGCGCACTTCCGCTTTGTCGGGATGAGTCTTCGGGCTGAGCGCCGCTTCTTCGTGGGTCAGGCGATGGGCTGTCCATAGCGGCGCCCGAAGATCCGCGTCATAGCGGACGACGAAGTACGGCCCGGTCAGCAGGAACTCATTGCTTCGGGAGAAGTGCCCTACATGCTTGGGTCGCCCGAATGGAAGATGTTTCGCTATTGCGTCATTCCGACGCGAATCCCCCTTAATGGCGTAGAGCGCGGCATCGGATTGATCCATGCGGGTTCCGGTGATGCCGGTATGCCACTCGCAATGGCTTTCCTTGTCCCTCGCTTGGACAGATGTTGGAACCAAAATCGTTACCAAGCTCAAGACAATGGTTCGCATTCTTCTACTCCACGGTAACTCGAACGGCGTGGTGGTCGGAACCGAACAGAGGACCCTTCTCGGCAGTCACACGGACCGCATTACTGAAGCGCGGGTCCATGGCAAGGATATTGTCGATCGGGCTATCGACAAATTCGCCGTTGGCAAAGGTGGCGCGGAGACCGACTGTTAGGTTTCGCATGGCGAGGCCGGGGACGAGGCCCCCGCTGAGAAGTGCGTGGGTCTGGTCATAGCCGCGGCAGGACGCAACGGGACAGCGATAGGCAAGATCGTAGCCGATCTTGTCGGTGTCGCCCGGCGCCACATTGAAATCGCCCGCGACGATATAGGACCAACCGGGCCTCTCTTCGGCATCGTCGCGGATCACGACCCCGAGCGATGCGTCAATGGCTTCGCGTTTCATCGCGTTTCGTTCATCGCCTCGGCCGCTATCGCCGCGGGAACTCTTGAGGTGAACCGCGATGACGACAAGCTTCAGATCCGGCAGCTCCACCCATAACCACCTGCGGTATCCGGTATAGTCGCGCTGATCGGCAGGGAGCAAGGTCGGGACGTCGATGTTCTCGTCGAGTGCCTGCATGGTCGGCGTGTCATTGTTGTTTACGGGATCGGCCTCGCGAAGCGTTCCAATCCGATGTGGGGTGAGCACACCCAGCTCAAGCTTGAAATGGGGATTGCTTTCGCTGTCCTTGGCAAAGTCGGAAATCGCGTGGTTGAGACTGGAGAGCGAGGCTTTGTCTTTCATGGCCTTCAACTGGTCTTCGCCAATCGTCTCAACGAGGACGACAGCGTCGGCGCCGTGGGCGAAGTCACCGAAGTCAACCAGGTGTTGGTCGCGGCCAGATAGTCCGGTAGGTCCGTCCAGGTTCCAGAGTGCGACGCGGGTCGTATCCGCCGCCGCAGGCGATACCCAAGGGACGAGCACAAAAAGCAACGCAACCACAAGTGGGCTATGGAAGAGCTTTCGAGCGCCATTCGGTAACCCGTTCCGCCGGGGCGGCAGAGGAGGCTCTCGCCGCGGCGCCGATTTCGTGGTACCCGGGGCTCATCCCGCTGTCTGGCTCAAACGGCAGCGTTCCGGTCGAGTTCGGTTGCCATTTCACCGACCGAGTTCATGCTTTTCCCGAGTTGCTCGAGAGGGCGGCCTGCCGCCGCACCGGGTTCGGCAATGCCTTCTATATTCCTTCCGAACTCCGGCAGGATTCCGATGAGATTGGACCCCCACGCCCAAGGGCGCTGGAGCATATGTCGCGCTCTCTCGGTTCGTAGGCCGCGAATGTCCCGACATCCGGACCTCATCGTGCCGGGCCGGTTTGGTCGAAGAACTCCCCGCGCCGCTGGAACAACGGTCCTGGCTCTGTCTTCGCCTTTTCCTCGTGGTGTTCGACCACGCGCTTTTGAAATCGCGCGCCCACTTTATTCCTCATTCTTCTGGAATGTCTGCCCCGCGCCCATGAGTGTTTTACTTCGCGGCGAAGGGGATATTCTCGCTTTGCGCCGGCAGCGTCAACACTTGGGTTGACATGATCGGATCGCGCGGAGTAGCTTGCCGTTAAGGAGGGGTTGGCCGATGCGCCTTGTTGCGTGCTTCTGGATGCTGCTTCTCGTGGGATCGTCCGTCGCGGTCGCGGCTGACCGTAAGGCGGGCGACGTCATCTTTGCAACGGATCTCGTTGCCATGCGGGCGCTCGTTCCTGCCGACGAGATCGGTGGCTACGAGGCGTTCCATCTCACCGTGACGCGGGTAGCGGGACGGCCCCTTCGCGTCAAGGAAGAGCCGGAACATTTCGGGTCCGGGAAGGGCCGGATCGCCTACGACGATGCGGTGGCCGATTGGGAAGCGCTCGCGCGGGACGGCGATCTGGATGCAATGAGCAATCTCGGCGTGATGCACGATCTCGGTCTCGGTGTGGCGCCGGACCCGGCCCGTGCAGTGGAGCTTTACCGTGCCGCTGCGGATCGAGGGTCAGCTGCGGCACAGAACAACCTCGGGATCGCATACGCCCTGGGCCGTGGCGTGGAACGAGACAAGGTGCAAGCCATCCAATGGCTGGGTGCAGCGGGCAAGAAGGGTCTGCTGCTGGCGGAGAACACCCTCGGTGTCTTGTATCTGATCGCCGGTGACGAGCGATCCGGGGCCGTGTGGCTCTCCCGAGCGGTCGCACGGGGTGGTTTCGGCGCAGCGCGCCGCAATCTGGCCCGCCTGTACGACGCGAACGCGGATGATCGCGGGTTCGACGAATGGTTCTGGAACACCGTCGTCACACGGCTGATTGGATGGTCGCCGATACCCGACGAGCCCCTGGAAGCATCCAACTGGTTCGCCCGCGCTGCTAATGCAGGCTTTCCAGCAGCGGCACGCAAACGTGATCTTACCGAAGCCGCCGAGCGTGTCAGCACGGCTCGCTGGAGCTACGCTCTGTTTTCGGCGCCGGAGCATGTCAGGAGGGAGGAGAAGGAACTGGTCGAGAAGATTGGGAAAGCCTTGTGTCATAGTTACTCCCAGAACAATTTCATACGCCTTCAGAAGATCTTGAAGAGATCCGGGGAAAGATTCCTTGGCCGGGAGGTGCCGCTCGAGCGGGCCTACATGTATCTCATATGCGATGAGCCCATGATAGGGCAGGTCGACCTTCTCCGTTATGCGGCGGAGAACCCTGTGGAAACAACCAAAGCCGCACAGGAATTGGTCCATTATTTCGCCCATCAAGTCGGGTATCCATTTCTTCTGGGAAAGATTCTCATGTGCCGAAGAGATCTCGGTCACGGCTGCCACAACGTGTTCGAGCAAATCGAGCACAACTTGAAACTGGCAGAAGAATTGCCGTATAGAACCAAGGAGCTCAAATTCCTCAGGAAAATTCTGCACCACAATCTCGACAAAGAGGACTTGACACGTCACCTTGGCCTCTGCAGGACATTCCTTCGGGAACCCGAACATTGCGGGAAATGATGGAGGCGGGAGCGCGATTCGGCGACGAGTTGCACGCGGCACGACCCCAGCCCCCCTCGGCCCATCGGGAAGTTCGGGACGCGCGTGCTCGGACCGAGCTTGACGAGAGCTTTGCTGCTCTCGACAGCCTCTACTATAGTGGCTCCGAGTCGTGAAATAAGGAGGAGTTATGCTTAGAAAAAAATCAGCTCTGCTAATCATGATTTCATGGACTGCTCTACTCGCGAGCTGCTCAGACGATCAACCCGGACTGAGCGAGGCCGATGAACTTCGAAGCCGGGTAGCCGTGCTTCAGAGGCAACTTGACACGGAGCGGGACACTGCGACCCAACTTGAAAGGGACCTAAAAGACCGTCAGGACAAACTCGATGTGGCGCAGAGGGCCAAGGGTAGTCTCGAAACCCGACTAGCTGAACGTAATCGGGGAGTAGACACGTTGAAGGAAACAATAGAGAGTCTTCGGACTCAACTCAAAGACGCCGATTTGGGTTTGCAATGGAGCGTTCCTACCAGCTTTACAATCCAAGATTTAGACGACAATACTTGGAATCGTGTTAGAGCTGAGTTCGAGAATAGGAGCTGGCCCATGCAGAACTTGACTGACCAGGAGAACACGCGAAGTTTTGTTATGGAAGCGGCTTCTATCCCACAAATGCAGGCACTGAAGGAAGTTCAGGAGGCCATCACGAACGTTTCGACGACCACTAGCGTGCCGGTCCAAATGACCAGCGCCTCGCTCAACTTCCAATCCGTCAATGTCGTCGTCGCACCCCGTATTATTGTCAGCGGAAGCGCGACACCAGGCGCTGAGGTTTGGGTAGATGTCGGACAAACTAGAGAAGTGGAGGTCGGATCAGACGGACGTTGGACGATCAACGTCTCTGGTGAGGAGGGAGGGAGGATTATGAGAGAACAAAACGGGAACGCGTATGTTCTAGTGCGAAACAATGCTGTCTGCCGGTACCAACAAATCGAAATCCTGAGCGGAACGAGTCAGGATGTGGGTTGGGATAGCCTTCCCGACGCCGTGCGGAGTCGGTTTGCTGCTTCCGCCGACCGGAATACCAGATGTGCGAGGTAGTACTTAAACACGCCTGTACTTCTTGATCTCGTGCAGTCGTTACTCCGGGACGACCTCAGGCGGGGCCGCGCGGCGCCAATCCGCGGTTTGCAGTCATAAGGCCGAAGCGGTCGTGGCCAGCAGGCGGGGTAGAGTCGAGGACTGGCGCGCCAGCGTTAGGGTCCGGTGGTAGTTCCGTAGCTTTCGCTCCGGGCCTCAGTCCGGCTCCCATAGCCACGTTTCCAGTCCCCGCTCATCAAACCGGACGTGCGGATTTCCCGCATCCGGCTTTCGGACGAGATCATGCCTTCGCCCACGGAAGGCCCTTCGTAGTACTGCCAAGGCGAGCGAGGCCGTATTCGTTCCACAGCCTGCCATCCGGGAACTGCACATATTTCCCGCCCCGCACTTGGTGTTTCCGACAGAGCCACTGGCGCAGCCGCCGAATCGCATGGCGATCCACGGCGTTGTAGGCGGGGCTCACTTGGCCGAGACAGAAGTAGGCGGCCCAGCCGGTCATGAGCCGGTTCAGGCGTTCCACCACCATCTCTGCCGTTTGTCGGCCATAGCCATATGCCGTGATGTCGCTGATTTTGCGGCAGACGTTCTGGACGCTTGCCTTGCTGGGTCGGGTTCCGATGTAGTCCCCCTTGCCGTTCGGGCGATGGTTGCGTCCAATACGGTACCCGAGGAACTGCAATGGTTCCTCGGGGCACCGCAAGCCTCGGGTTTTCCGTTCGTTGACCGCGAGCTTCAGACCCGCCATGAGCCGCTCGACCCCCTTCAGCATTTCCGCCGCCGGGGCCTTGCCGAGCACACAGAGGTCGTCGGCATAGTTCACGATTTCCGAACGGAAGCGCTGGGCATAGCCCAACACCTTCCAGCCCAGTATGAAACGCCGCATGTAGACGTTGCTGACCAGGGGCGAGATCGGGGAACCCTGCGGGGTCCCTTTCCTCTCCCTGCGCGCCCGGTTCGTGCGGCGCTTGCCGCCCTTGCCGTCGTCCTCCTCCACCGGCATTTCCAGCCATGCCTTGATGAGCTTGAGCATCCGCCCGTCGCTGATGCGCCGGGCGAGACTCTTCAGCAGCTCGGCATGCGGTATCTCGCCGAAGTAGTTGGCCAGATCGCAGTCAACAACCTCGTTGTGCCTCTCATTCAGAAGGCGATGGACGCGGTTCACCGCGTCATGGGCGCTCCGTCCCGGCCTGTAGGCGTACTGCTCCGGTTGCAGGTCCGCTTCGAAGATCGGCTCAAGCACGAGCAAGGCCGACGTCTGCGCCACCCGGTCCCGTATGCAGGGGATGCCCAATGGCCGGAGTTTGCCAGGCTGTTTCTTCGGGATGAGAACTTGCCGCACCGGCTTCGGTGTGTACGTCCCATCCTTCAGTTCCCGCGCCAGTTCCCCAAGCCAGCGCCCCACGCCATACGACTCGATGCCCGCGAAGGTCTCTCCGTCCACCCCGGCCGAGCCACCGTTGCGGCGGACCTGCCTCCAGGCTTCAGCGAGAAAGTCCTCGCGCCACACCTTGTCGATCAGCGCGTGAAAGCGCCGTCCGGGTTCTTCCTTGGCTTTCGCATGTAATACGGTCTGGAACTTCCGAACCTTTTCCGACCCTGGTAGGCTTTCGCCAGTGGTCATGCCTTCCTTCCTTTCCGTATCCCTCTCGAACCGGGGCTCCTTCCCTCCACCGGCATTACCCGGCTTCCGCAGTACTACGAGCCCCTCCGCCACCCTGCCGGCCCGGCCTGCCCCTCACGGGGTTCCGGTTGGTGTGTGCGCACCACCGACAGGGCTTCCCGTGTTGCTCCCCTCTCCCTCTTCCATGCGTGCCGCCGCCACTACCCCGGCGGAACCGGCCGGTGCTCGTGTCGTTCTCTTCCCGGCCGGTGGCAGCCTTCCCCAAACAACAGGCGGGTCGGCTCCCGCATTACACGTTTCGAGGCCTGCTCGGCGTTCACTCGCGTTGCGGCCCGCATGGTCGCTAGACCGCCCAAGGCGATCCGTTTCACCGGAGTGCTTCAAGCCATGTCGTCACCTCCATGACCCGCTCCGATTGCTACCGGCTGGAACGACAGTTGCCGGGCGGGGTTCGCACCCGCTGAGAGATGGTGCCTTTCCACGGCACGCTGTTGAAATAGTGTTGAATCGACGCGTCTTCGCTGAATCTTGCAGTCTGTCATCTGCTCGTTTGCGGACACATTTTACGCAGATAAATCGATGGGTTATAGGCTTCCAAGCGGCTCGCTGACCCGGGAGAGAACCCGCTAATCGAGGAAATCGACGTAAACAGGTTGCGGCGACGGCGCGGCGACTGGAGGCGTGCCAGCGGCTGATGACGATCCCGGGGATCGGGTTGCAGCCCGCGACGGCGCTGGTAGTAGCGGTAGGCCACGCTGCGGAGTTCCGCAACGGCCGGGAGATGGCGGCGTGGCTCGGGTTGGTGCCGCGTCAGCGCTCGACGGGCGGGCGACCGACGCTCTTGGGCATCAGTAAGCGCGGCGACCGCTATCTGCGAACGCTGCTGACCCACGGGGCGCGCTCATCGCTGCGCTACGCGTGGAGGCGGACGGGCTGGCGCAGCCGCTGGGCGCTGGCCATCGTTCGGGACCGCAATCAAAGATGACGGCGAACCCTGCGTCCTACGTGCTGAGGACGTTTGGCACCATCGCAATGCGTGGAGTCTTCCGGAACCGGCGAACGCCCACCAAAAGCGACCGGCCTGACCGATGGCGGCTTCTCGGCTGTGAGACCGGACGGTACCGCCTTCCCTTCGCAGGATGATCTGGAACGGGGGCCCGCTGTGCGCGCGACACGCCGCAACGCCGCTACATGAGGTCGCCATTGACTCAAGAATCGTGGACTGTGACTACCAGATCAACTGCATTACCGCGCTTCCGCGGAATCATCGCCCAAGCAGCGAGCACCGCAGGCCGAGGTGGCGACCGGACCTAGAAAAAGTGGCAAGAGTGTGCGAAGCTTTAACGGCTCATGGTGTGCGGCCAACCATCGGACAAGCTAGTCGCCCGGCGAGAGTGGCAGTACAAAGCCGTCGTGGGAGACGGGATAACGGCCGCTCATTGGACGGCCTGATCGCGACAACGGCTTTCGGGCTACTGGCAAGGGAATGTCGGGCACGATGGCGGCGACTAGGTTTACGGCAAAGCGGCGAAAGGCCGGTTGATGCACTTCAGGTACATCGGCTCGAAGGCACGGGTCGTCACAGCCATTCTTGAACGGGTTGGAGAGGCGAATGGGGGAATCTTCTTCGATGCGTTCTCGGGCACAGGGGTCGTAGCGCAGGCAGCTTCGGAAGCCGGCTGGCGCGTGCACGTCAATGACCACCTCACCTCCGCAGCGATAATGTCCTACGCTAGGGTGACATCATCGCTGCAAGCGGAATTCGCGGGCACTGGGGGTTACTACCAAGCGATTGCGAAGTTGAACGCCGCCAGACCGATCGGCGGATTCATTTGGCGTGAGTACAGCCCCGCGTCCGCACAACACTGCGCGGTCGCCCGAATGTACTTTACAGAACAGAATGCACAGAAAATTGATGGCATCCGATCTCAAATCGAGTGCTGGCGCCGACAGGCGAGAATCAACGATGCAGAGTCGCGCATTCTCATAGCTGATTTGATGGGCGCGGCAAACCGCATAGCGAACACGGCTGGAACCTATGGGTGTTTCCTCTCAAGATGGCAACGCCAGTCGCTGATCGACCTCGAGCTTGTACCGAGAATCATTCCCGAGACAGCGCCGGCAGCCACGATGACAACGACAGACGCGCTCGAACTCGTCTGCGAACCTGACGACACAGTCTACTTTGACCCGCCGTATACGAAACGCCAATACGCAGCCTACTACCACATCTTGGAGACGATTGCGGTAGGTGATGAACCGGTGGTCGAAGGAGTTGGGGGTATCAGACCTTGGAGGGACAAAGCATCCGACTACTGTTACAAGGTGCGCGCCGCGAACGCATTAGAGAGCCTTGTCGCCAACTGTAAGGCGAGACGCGTTTTCTTGTCGTATAGCACGGAAGGGCATGTTCCCCTCGATTTGCTGACGAGCGGGCTGGAACGTATCGGAAGCGTAAAGCAGTATGAGTTGGACCAAGTTGGTCGCTATAGGCCCAACCGTGAGGCAAGTAAAGCCGGGTCTGTCGTGCGGGAAGTGTTGTTCGAAATACAGAAGGAAAGCGAAGGCACACCACTCTAGCGCATAGAAGTGTTTCAGACTATCGAGACAAGACGCCTCGCAGCCGTTGAAGCGACTATCAACGCCTTTGTCGGCGACCGAGTTGACGGTCCCGAGTTGCGATTGCAGCTTCTCGAAGCCGCAGCTGCTCGGCTAGGCGGGTTCGATCTGGAGTCGTTCTATTCGCGCTTCGGGATTGTTCCCATAGAACGCCTCGGATATTTGCTCGATCATGCAAGAGGCGTAGTGAAGTGTCTCGACGATACCGGCATTCATCCGGCGTTGTGTCTAAGTGCTTTAGCACGAGAGACATTGGCCGCCACCTCTCGGCGTGCCAAGGGAGCGTACCACACGGACTTTCGACTCGCTCGCTACTTGGCCAATGGAACGGAACGGAAGCTTTTACCGGGCGTCAAGATCGTTGATCCGGCATGCGGTGCGGGCATCCTATTGACAGCGGTTTCGATAGTGGCGTGCCGTTCTGACCGTATCCTTGCGAGTGACTGGCTTCGCCACTCGGTATATGCTGCAGATTTGTCTCCGACGGCGCTAAGAGGAACGCTCCTTGCACTCTCGGCGTTGACCGACGATCTGGACTCGCTGCAGGAAATGCGGCGAAGATGGCGGACCCAGGACAGCCTCTTGGCCCCAGATGAGGTGTGGCATTCGATGGCGCCCGATGGCTTCGACGTCGTCGTTGCAAATCCGCCGTGGGAGAAGGTGAAACTAACCCGCCATGAATTCATCAAGGCAAAGGGGAGTGATCGTCACTATGGGTCGAGCTACTCTGGCGACGTGTTGGATGGGTATGAGTCGGCCAAATCTGAGAAGGCACGTCTTGCGTCGGACCTGTTGTCACGGTACCCGTGTCTAGCGCACGGCGAACCGGACCTTTATGTAGCTTTCACGGACCTGATCCTTAGGTTGACACGGATCGGCGGAACCGGAGCACTGATAGTACCGGGGGGCCTGATCCGGTCGAAGAATACGGAGGACCTTCGACGCGAACTTATGGGGTCTACGGAGGACCTGTGCTTTACGGTAATGGCAAACACCGCAAAGCATTTCGCAATCGATACAAGGTTTAAGTTTCTGGTCGTCAACTACGTCAAAGTTGCTAAAGGAAGGAGAAAGGGAAAGGTAAAACGCATAGGAATGGTTCACGGGAAGGCTGACGACGATGGGATTCTAGCGCAGCGGCGAACCAACCTTCCGCTAACCGTGCTGAAGTCACTTCGATCGGACTTGACGCTACCGGAAGTTCGAAACGCCTCCGAGTGGAATCTGTTCGAGCGGATGCAAGGTCAACATGTCACGGTTTCATCTGTATCGTCGTCGTGGCGGCCAGAGTTCTGTAGAGAAGTCGATATGACGCACGGAAGACCTCACTTTGTGAGGAAACCGATAACCGGTTGTTTGCCGCTTATTGAAGGTCGAATGGTCCAACCGCACCGCTTGGGGTGTAAAGCATATGTATCTGGTGAAGGGCGAAGTGCGAAGTGGCAAAACCTACCGCCAAGCCAGAGTACGATTCTACCGCAGTTTTGGGTGCCGGTCGACGCGCTGTCGCCGGTCGTGCAGGGGCGGGCCGGAAGGACCCGGGTTGGATTTTGCGACATCACGGGACAGACCAATGAACGCTCCATGATGGCGGCGATTGTGCCACCCGGTATGGCATGCGGCAACAAGGTGCCTACGGTCGAATTTCCGAACGACCGTTGCGAAGATCGCCTTCTATTGTGGTTAGCCATCGTGAACTCTCTCCCCTTCGATTGGCTTATTCGGCGCGTCGTAACCACGACCGTAAACTACTTTGTGCTTTCGTCAATTAGATTGCCTAGAATTGAGGTGAACAGCCTTCCAGCGCAACGGTTGATACACATCTCACGAAGGTTGGCGGGTCTTGACGTCAGCGGCGTGGTTTCATCTGAATGCTGTTGGCGGATCGCGACCCTACGCGCCGAAGCAGACGCGCTTGTGGCGAAGGCGTACGGTTGCGACGAGGACGACCTGCGGTTGATGTTGGAAGATTTCCCGTTGCTAGATCGCGGGCAGCCGACGCTGCCGAACGAGAGCCGATCGACGGTCACCGCGGACACCCTAATCAGCACCTGGAGGCGGCAAAAGAGGCGTGCCGGTGGCGATGCACTTCAACGCCTGCGAGAAGCCAAGAAGCGTGATGCCATCGCGTACGTAAGTTCCGAGTTTTCAGGAAGTATACAAAGTGCCGTGAGCAGGGCGACGGTCGGTGGCTAGAAATGATACACAAATCGTTCGGGTGCTCTTCCAGATCCTCAAGCCAGGTGATCGGCGCAAGATGAACGCCGTGTCGAATGACGCACGCAGCGGTGGTGGTGCTCGGGACCTGCGTTTTAGTCCGGCGAACGAGTTCTTGCCGTTTTTCGAGAGGATGTTGCCCGAGGTAGTTTGGGAAAGAAGGAAATCCACGGACATTGAGACCTATAGGGGTCCCGTTGTCTGGGAAGCACATGGTGATCAACGCTCTAAGATGATGACGGTCTGGCCACCGACTGCTTCGAGGTCGAACGAGTGTCGAATTGTCAGAGTGCATGAGTTCGACTTCTTAGGCCTAGTCAAGGACGATCCGTCAGGAGGTGAGTCGATATTCATGTTGTTTCAGCAGCGGAACGGTGTGGTTCGTGTGTACTTCACAACGGAAACCAGTCTCAAGGTTGAGAACTGGAACTCCGCAATCAAGAGCTTCGCGAAGAAATGGCTGCGGACGCCGCTGCGGAAGAGGCAGCGGTCGGCCTTCTTGGATTTTGAGACAAACCAGCGGTTTCCTGATGACTGATCCGTATGAGGTGCTGGCGCTATTGGCAGAGCGCAGAAATGTACTGCTGGCCGGTCCACCTGGGACCGGTAAGTCGATGCTGCTTGGGCAGGTAGCCTCTCTGTTCGAGGGTACGAGTCTGGAAGGTGTACCGCGGTACATGGCCGAGGCGCCGGTGCCGATTCCGGCGGTAAGCGGTGCTGAGCTTCCGCAAGCGATCGGTCAAGCTTCAGAGCGGAAGGTCTTCCGGTGCGTATTGCACCAATCGAGCAAGTATCGCGAGTTCCTGACGGGGATGATGCCAGATGTACGGGAGGGCGCCGCCCCGGGAAAGTTTCGAATCGCGAAAGGCGTACTCTACCGCGCTAGCGAGTACGCGAGGTCTCCCGGTCATGCGGCATTGCTGGTCATTGACGAGATCAACCGTGGTCCAGCGGTTCAAGTCTTTGGAGGAGCTGTGGTCGCTATGGAGGGAGACAAGCGTCTGGGTCCGGATGGCGAGAGAATGCCTTGGACTCAGTACTTTGACCTGCTGGACCCGGAACAGGGGGATCTGGTCGAGTACGCATTTCCTGAGTCTCTATATCTCCTAGCAGCCATGAACCAGGCAGACGTTTCGGTCGAACCGTTGGACGTCGCTTTCCTTCGGCGTTGGGCACCTCTGGCGTTGGAACCGTCGTCGGACGTGCTGAGAGAACACTTCGGGATAGGAGAGGATGAATCAGGAGATCTGCCGGAAACGCCCTCGTCCAGGGAGGAAGTCCTTCAGGCGACGATCAGGGCTTTCGAGGCGATAAATAGACGCATCGCATTGGGTCGAGGGATGGAGTTTCGGATAGGCCACGGCATGCTGATGGCGCGAGGCGGCGTGCCATCGGATATGACAGGAGTTTTAAGGCATCTAGCGTCCGTGTGGGGACTGTTGAAGAATCACATCGACGAAGTTTTCTTTGGTGATGTCCGCGGGGCTGCGGTTGTACTCAATGCGGAATTGGGCATCAAAGGCAACCCATACGTGCTCGTTGAGACTGCCTTCGGAAACGCGCCGAAGGCGGAGCTCCAAGGACCCATTATGATAGCCCCGAATGAAGTCTACGGACTGATGAGAGCCCTTGCCGTTTCGGAACTGCGTGGAGATGTCTGAGTGGCAACGGTTTAGCACGGTCGAGTACTCGCCACCGGCGCCACTAGCCGACGAGATTGCACAAGGTTCGAAGATTTCGGTTGGCCGTGCGAAGGATTTGTTGAACAGCTCGGCGGCGCGAGTGCGTCGTCTCCTGGGGTTAGAAACGAGTCCCGTTTCGTGGATGGACGGCGGGCTCCAGTTTCAAAATGTAGCTGGAATTCTGCTGGTAGCACCGGGGCTGGAGTTGGAGATCGCGCCGAAGTTCTTGGGGGACGCTCCCGGTTGGCGCGAAGACTTCTTCCTGCTTGCCACGCTTTCATCTCACGGTCGTCTTCTTGACAGGGAGGGACTGAATTCGTCATCGCGTGAGACGTCCGACCTGGCGACCTTGATCGGTCGGAGTTTTTCGGAAATGTACAACCGGAACCGACACCGCCCGCTTCGGGCCTATCGTCGATTGCCCCATACTGGATTTTCGATCGATGGTGACTTCGAGCCGGAGGAGCTTTCATTTCCTGGCGAAGATGGTTTCGACCAAGAGGTCACGACCTTCACCAGTAGGAACACCTACAACGCGGTACTCGGTGCCGCCGCTTCGAGGCTTGCCGCTATTGTTCCTGATGTGGAGACACGTGCACGACTCCGTCGTGTGGCGCAGGCCTTGCCTCAACGAGCAGGTCTCACGCGACTCAGCAATAGACGACTTCCCAGTCGGTCGCGTTCATGGCAACCTGCCTACGATCTTGCGGTCGACATAATTCGCGGGTTTGGCGGCACCTTTGATCCGAAGAATCTGTTTGCTCCTGGATTCGTGCTGAAGACTTGGCAGATTTGGGAGGATCTTGTAGCGCTGGGTTTACGGCTGGAATTTGGAGGGACCGAGCTTTCGGTGCAACGCCCTTATCGCCTTGGTTCGAGGTTTGTCTCCGGGAGAGAATCAGCGGTGAACGTCACGCCCGACTGTGTCGTATCCATAACTACTGAGAAGGGACGGCGGCTCATAATTGTTGACGCGAAATACAAGGGCAACGTCGGTCACGGTGACCGCGGGGTCTCAAGCAGTGACCTCTACGAGACACTCGCGTTTTCGAGGGCCACGGGGATCAAGGAGATTGTTCTTGTTTATCCCATGGCGATTGCGGCCGGACGAGAACAGTTGGGGCTTGTCGGTCGCGGGAGTGAATTTGCGAATATACGCGTGGACGATGCGCGTATACGAGCAGTTGAGGTTGGTGTGCGCGGTGTGTCCGAAACTGGAGGATTGCGACGGTTCGCGAAGGCGCTCAGATCGGAGATCTGTGAGGTTGCCTTAGATTCGGGAAGTCGCACGAAGTAGTTGAGGCAAGGAATGCTCTTGCCCTCAAACCCGTGCAGGGTGGCCAGTGTCCGCGGCGATATGTGGGGACCCGGAAGACGATGCCAATAACCGGCGATGTGGATGGGAGGGAGTTGCTCACGTGGAGAGACGCGCCTCGAAATTCCCCAAACCACGTGGGTTGAGACCTCAGCCACCATGCTCCGAGTAAGATTGCGCAATAGGCTGCTCTCAGCACTCTAAGGAGTTGGCAGAGATGGTCTTCGTCGTCTTCTCTTTGCCGAAAGGCCGCTAGGAACTTGGAACCCATTGCTTCTTTTCCCAACAAGCCTCAACCTGCCACTTCGGCAATCCGGGTCGCGATGCGGTTGGCGGCAGACTTGACGGGGTCGTTGGCGAGGTGGGCATAGCGAGCGGTGGTCTGCACCCTGTTGTGACCGAGCAGCTTCCCGATCATGGGCAGGCCCTCGCCGACCAGCAGGCCGCCGCTGGCGAAGGAGTGCCGTAGGTCGTGAATGCGCAGGTTCTTGATGCCCGCGCGCTCCAGGATGAGACCCCACGGCCCGTGCAGGAAGGCGAGGTGGGCGCCGCGCTTCAAGCCGGGAATCACCCAGGGGCTGTCTTCCCTGCGCTGGATGCCGTGCAGCACGTCGATGGCGGGATCGCCCAGATGCACGATCCTGGCGCCGGTCTTGGAGTCGGGCAAACGCAGTTCCCCGCGGTCCAGGTCGACGTCCTCCCACCGGAGCGAGAGGATTTCCCCGCTCCGGCACCCCGTCAGCATTAGCAGCCGGATGGCGGCTACCGCCGCCGGGGAAGTAAAGCCCTCGCGCTCCGCGTCCCGTAGCGCGGCGCCGAGGCGGCGGTACTCGTCATCGGAGAGGAACCGCTCGCGTCTGCGCTCGGGGTACTTCTTCACGAACCGGCAGGGATTGACTCCTTCGGGGCGCATCTCCCAGACCTCTGCCAGGGTCAGCATGCGGGAGAGGACGCCATGGGTCCGGTTGGCATGGCCGGGCACGGAGTGCATGTCGTGGTGAAGGGCCGCGACGTCAGCCCTGCCGATGTCGGCGACGCGGCGCTTGCCGAGCCGGGGGAGGATGCGCTTCGCGATGATCTTTTGGTAGAGAGCGGCGGTGCTCGGCTTCAGGTGGCCGGGGGCGTACTCGTCAAGGAAGCGCCGGGCGAGATCGGCCATGGTGGCGCCGCCGGCCTTGCGGGGCGTCTTCCCTTCGAGGTCGCGCCCGGTCCTGGCCAGCGTGACGATCTCGGCGGCGCGCGCCCGCGCCGCAGCCGGGGTGATGGGGCCGTGTGGTCCGATGGTGGCCTTGACGGCGTGTCCCTGGTGACGGTACTTGACGATGTAGACCTTCCGGCCGCTGGGGTGGACACGGACGCCGAAGCCCGTGATGTCGTCGTCCCAGACGACGCGCTCGCGCTCCGCGGGTTTGAGGGCGTCGACCGATCGCTTGGTGATTTTGGGCATGGTTGATGGCCTCCTTCGCATCTCGATCCGGGTACCGTTTAGGTACCCATAGGGAGCGAATCAGAGAGTATTCTAGCCCATCCGTGTCGCGAGGTAAAGACCTTAACCTACTGAAAATAGGTTAATTTGTCTATCCATGGCGCCTCATGCCGCAGGTAAAGAAATAGTATGTCGGTGTACTTCTCGCGGACCTTGTCGAGGCGCTGGAAGACCGCGGCGGGCTCGCTCACGTCCTTGCCTCCGGTGACCGCCACCAGGGTCCCCTCGGGCAGGTGCGCCTGGGTCTTGCGGTCCTTGCGGGCGCGCATGAAGTCACGGGCGTCGATGGCCGCGGAGGTGAGCTTGCCGGTCTGGCTGGTGTGCGATCCGCTCCGGGGCCGCCACGTCTGGCCGGTGGCTGCCAGGTAGTCCTCGGCCGCCACGTCGCGCATGCGCTCGAAGGCGTCGCGTCGAGCTGCGAGGTTCTGTGCCCGGTCGGTGATGAGTTCGAGTTCGCGGGACTTGATCTCGGAGCCGTCCTGCTCGTGCTGGAGGTCGCGGAGGCCGGGCATGAGGCGGTCGGCTGAGCGGTCGAGGCGCTGAGTCTGAGCGTCGATTTCCTCGATTAGCGGTTTCCCTGCCGTGCCAGGCGAGCCGTTGGAAGTCTGTAAGCATGTGATTTATTAGAGTAAATCCTGATTACAAACGACCCGATGACACGCTGCGAGATTCACCGCGACCTCTCCGGTTCAACACTATTTCAACCCCGGTGCCGGGAACTCTTAACTCTTAACCCGGCGCATCCGTGTCGCTTCACGGCGCGGAATCGCGCCCGGTAATGCGTTCAACGGCTTGTGTACGGCGTTGCTCTCTTGCCGGAGGCAAGGCCGTTGCCGTTTCAGGGGAACTCAAGGGCTCGCCTTTCCTCCCTCAACTTTGCGGCCCCCTTGTGCGCTCGACGGTATTCGCGCATGTAGACCCGTTCGCTTCCCGGTCGGTGGTGTCGCGCTAACGCGGCCCTCCGTCAAGTCGCTGAGCAGGTGCACGCGGTCCCCGAACTCGCACCAGCGGCGCGTCTCCGCAAGCTCCCGGGGCGTCACCTGGTCGATTGCCGCCAGCACTTCCTTGCTCAGTGCCATGGGATCATCCGGTCATGACCGGGAAGCGGAGGCCCCGGGACAAGGCGCCGGGCTAAAGGAGTTTGACGAGGGCGACTATCAGGCCGCCCTGGGCGATCAGCGCGCCGAAGAGCCACTTCACAAGGTCGGCCTTCACCGCCTCGATGGCTGCCTTGGTCTCCTGTCGCAGGGCCTCGATGCTGGCCGTCGTGTCCTGTCGCAGGGCGTCGATATCGGCCTTGACGGCGGCGATATCCGCCTTGGTGGCGAGGTTGGCGTTGAGGAGGGCGACGTGCTCTTCGGCGAGGGTCTCGGCCTGCTTCTCTGTGAAGCCGCTCTCGGTCAGGCGCTTGACGAAGCGATGGGTGTCGAATGCGATGGCCTCGGCCATGGCGCGATCATAGCAACCCCACCGGCGCGGAACAAGGACAATCGGTGGTGGATTACTTTGGATTCATGCCTCCCATTAGTCGTAGTCGGTGAGGTCGACGTCGCAAGCGTCACCGTCTTCGCTACCACCTACTTCAACGTTGATGGCGACAGCCTTGAACTGTCCACGGAAGCGACGTAAGTAACTCCATTTCATGGCGATCATTATCCCAAATCTCAGACTTATACTGGGCAACGCGAAAGCTACCCCAGGCGAAAAGCGCCTCGCGCTTCGCTTGGAGTCCCTGCTCGACGACGACTGGTTTTGCTACTACGACATACCCGTGGGAAAGAAGCCGCTTTATCCGGATTTCATCCTCGTGCATCCCCGGTGCGGCTTGTTGTTCCTGGAAGTCAAGGACTGGAAGCGGGAGACGATCAAGAGCATTAACCACGACAGAGTTGAACTGGAGACCGACAGCGGCTTGACAGCCACTGCCAATCCCGTCAAACAGGCGCGCGACTATGCCCGGGATACCGTAAAGATGCTCGAACGTGATCCGCATTTGCGGCAGAAACAAGGCAAGCACAAGGGGAAGTTGATCTGTCCTTGGGGCTATGGCGTGGTACTGACGAACATTACCCGCAAGCAGATCCAGTCCCCCGTGCCGGATGACCTATCCGCACGGGTGCTGCGGGATCACCTGCTGATTTGCCAGGACGAGATGCTGGAGGGCACCGACCCGAATGCATTCGAGGAACGCCTTCGGGGCATGTTCGAGTATCGATTCGAGCCGTTGTGCGAGTCCAAGATTGACCGTATCCGTGGGCGCCTGTATCCGGAAATCCGCATCGACAACTTCGAGCTCTTCCCGCAGCAGAAGGCACCCGGCCAAGTCTTTGTCCCGGATGTCGTCAAGGTGATGGACATCCATCAGGAACAACTGGCCCGCGGCCTCGGCGACGGGCATCGTGTCATTCACGGTGTGGCGGGTTCCGGGAAGACCCTGATCCTGGAATTTCGGGCCGAGGTTCTGGCGAAATTGCTCAACAAGCCGATCCTCGTCTTGTGTTTCAATATCACCCTGGCGGCGAAGCTCAGGCGTCATATGCGCAGCAAGGGCATCGACGACAAGGTGCATGTCCACCATTTTCACGGCTGGTGCAAGGAACAACTGGAAACGTACAACGTCGACGTCGCTGAAGGCGACAAGCCACATTACGAACTGCAGGTGGACAGCGTGATCGCCGGCGTCCAAAAGGGACAAATCCCGCTCCAGCAATACGGCGCGTTATTGATCGACGAGGGCCAGGATTTCGAAGAAGACTGGCTACGGCTCGTCGTCTGGATGGTCGACCGGAACACGAACTCGCTGTTGCTGGTGTACGATGACGCCGCGGCCATCTTCCGTCGAAGCGGCCTGGGGTTTACCTTGTCGAGCGTGGGGGTGCAGGCGCGCGGCCGCACGACGATTCTCGATCGCAATTACCGCAACACGCGCCAAATCCTGACCTTCGCCTACGAGTTCGCCAAGGAGTTGTTTCAGGGGAAGAGTTCCAGCGTGCCGTTGATCGAGCCGCAAGCTGCGGGGGCGGACGGTCCCATGCCGATATTCAAGCAATTGGGTTCGTTCGAAGAGGAAGCCGGTTTCGCCGCCGACTGCGTCTTAAAATGGCACGCCGACGGTGTGCCGTGGAGGGACGTGGCGATCATTTATGCCGCGAACTGGATGGGCGAGGCCGTGGCGGAGAGGTTCCGGCAGCGAGACATTCTCTTCCAGCTGCTGTCTGAAAAGAAGAAAAAGAAGCAAAAGAAGCAATACGATCCGGAGGCCAATCGGGTGGTGCTTCTGACACGACATAGCAGCAAGGGGCTGGAGTTCTCCCGCGTGATTCTCGTGGGCTTGGGGAAACTGCCGACCAAACCGGAGGAAATCGCCGATGAAAGCCGCCTGCTATATGTCGCGATGACACGCGCGCGCGAATGCCTGTTGATGACGGCAAGTGGGACCAACGTCTACACGCAGAAGATTGAATCCATCTGCCTATGATCGCCTCCCGCCGTGGTGGGCGCATTCCGCATGCGAGACTGCGCACGGCATTCTTTCTCGTTAACTCCAAACTAGGTCAGGAGGTCTGAGTATGGCTCACAAACTGTTCTGGGCGCTGCTGCTGACGGCAGTGGTCGTCTCGGCGCCGTCGGCGCGGGCGGACTATGAGGCGGGGCAGCGGGCGTGGGAGGAGGGACGTCCAGACGTGGCGCTGACCGAGTGGCGGTCGGCCGCGGCAAGTGCCGACCCGCGGGCGATGCTGGCTCTCGGACGGCTGTTCGTGCAGGGCGTAGGCGCACCCCAGAACTACGTGGAAGCACACAAGTGGCTCAGTCTGGCGGCCAGCCGGGGCGAGGCAGCCGCGTTGAAGGAGCGCGACGCGTTGGCTGCGAAGATGACCGCTGAACAGATCGCAACAGCACAGGCGCGGGCGGCCGCATGGCGGCCCGCGGACGGACTTGTCGCCGCGATGGCGGAACTCTTGGAGGAGTATCCGCTGAAGCAGGCCCCAGAGAAGTTCGAACGCTTTGGGCGGGGCGCAGCGAGACTAGCTGCGGTACTAGCGGGTGAGAGTCCCGCCGGCGCAGTTCTCAGTTTGGCGCCGTAGTCATATCCGGCAGACGCACGGGGCGACCCGGCGATCTGGAAGCCCGGACGTAAAAGCCTCGGGGGACAGGGAGGCCTTTGTGCCGCTCCTGTGCGATCAGCCCGGAAGGCGAGCAACGAGTAGGGCCGCAACGAGAGTGAACGGATCAAGCGTCGAAAAGGGCGTTCCCGCGTGAAGCTGATTTGCGGGATAAATTGGAGCTGCCAAGGGTTTTCTTGCCTACCCGATGGCCAGTGCCGGTGCGGAAGAAACTGAGGCGCACGCACCGGGGCTCCCGGCGTATTGAAGGCGGCAATACTCGAAAGTACCGCAGCGAAAGTCCGGAAGGTCTGGAGGTCAGACAGGATGATCCTCGAATGTCAAAGACCGCGTCTATAACCGGTCGTGCCGGGAAATGAGGCGGAGACGTCCAGACTGGCGGATGAGGCCGACAAGCGGTGATGGCCGGGACAACATAACCCGGCCGGAGCGAGGGCCTCTGGGCTCAGGTGGCGATGTTGCAACCGGCGGTTTCGCACACAGAGGCGACGCATCAACCGGCGAGTGGCATCGTCGAAGGGCGGAGCAAACGCAGCGTCCGTTCGGGGGTATGGCGGGATCGGCCTTGACCTCGGCGACCCTGCGGAAGGCTCCGTGCCGAACTGCGAGGTGCCTGAAGCTTGAAGCCGTACCGGGGAAAACCCGACGTACGGAATTTTAGGGAGGGCGGCTGGAAACGTGGCCCAATAAAGGTGCGCGCGCCAGTGCCCTACCCGACAGTTGGAGAAGCTGTGGGGCGGTGGCGCTGCACCCGTCTCATTGAAGCCGAAATGTGCCGCGCCCCCGGAAGGAACGTCGCGCTGGAAGGCTGTCGCCAACAAGCCCGGTTGCCGTGTCTGGGTCAACTGCTATGTTCCCGACCAAACCGTAACCTGGTCCGGCACATGCTCCGGCGGCTTCGCAGACGGGCAGGGCACTCTAAAATTGTCTTCGTCTGCGGAGACCGGGACACTCTCCAACGGTAAGCGGCATGGCCGTTGGGTCTTGCGCTTTGCCAGCGGGCAGGTCGAAGAAGGCCCCTTTGTGGACGGCAAGCGCCACGGCCGGTGGGTCGTACGCGCCGTCAAGGGGACTGTCGGAGAAGGCCGCTTTGTGGAAGGGGAGATGCGCGGTCGGTGGGTCTATCGCTATGCCAACGGGACTGTCGCGGAAGGCCCGCTTGTGGACGGCAAGCCACACGGTCGGTGGGTGGAGCGCCATCACGACGGGAAGGTCACGGAAACTGTATACGTGGACGGCGTACCGAGGTGAAGCGTGGTGGTGTGGGCAGGCTTCGCAGGCGTCGTCATCCATGCGCCCGGAGTCGGCTCGGTCGAGACGTTGACTCGGGGCCAGCACGTGCTCCCGCCAGCGGGCTCCGCACGATGTCCTCCGATTCAGTCGGACTCACCGTCGGCGGTCCCGTCTGCCGCTCGGGGGAAACCATGCCCTCCGAATCAGGACAGCCGCTCCTGCCCAGAGCCGTAGCCCCTGGACACTAACGCAACCCGTCGCGAAGCGCCTTCCCAGCCTTGAACGACGGAGCCGTCGACGCGGCGATCGCGACGCTCTCCCCCGTCCGCGGATTCCGTCCCGTCCGCGCCGGCCGGCTCTTCGTCGAGAACCTGCCGAACCCGGTGACCGACACCGTGTCCCCGTTCGCTAGACCGAAGTTCCTGGAAAAACAGCCTTCAGAAACGAGTTAAGCGGTTGATATCCAAGGGGAAATGCCTTTTTGGGCGCCCTCATGTGTTCCCATGTATATGGGATGATAGTCCTTGCATTTGCTCGATTTGCGCGCTATCTTCGTTGCCATGTACGTGGAAACCGTCCCCAACCGCAACTCTCCGCCCGCCATCCTCCTCCGCGAAGGCTGGCGCGAAGGCAAGCGCGTGCGCAAACGCACCCTGGCCAACCTCTCCGACTGGCCCCCAGCCAAAATAGAAACCCTGCGCCGGCTGCTCAAGAACCAACCCCTGGTCAGCCCTGAGGAGGCCTTCGACATCGTCCGCTCCAAACCCCACGGCCATATAGCCGCGGTGCTCGGTTCGGTGCGCAAGCTGGGCCTGGACCGTCTGCTTTCCACCGCTCCGTGCGCGGAGCGCGAGAGGGTGCTGGCGCTGATCTGTGCCCGTGTCCTTGCCCCGGTCTCGAAGTTGGCCACCGCCCGAGGGCTTGCCGAGGCCACGGCCAGGGACTCGCTGGCGCAGACCCTGGAGTTGGGGGAGGTCGATGAGGACGATCTGTACGCGGCCATGGACTGGCTGTTGGAGCGGCAGGAGGCCATCGAGAAGCGCCTGGCCAAGAGGCATCTTGGGGACGGCGCCCTGGTGCTCTACGACCTCACCTCGGTCTATCTGGAAGGCCGCTGCTGCCCGCTGGCGCGGCACGGCCATTCCCGCGACGGCAAGCGGGGAAAGCTGCAGATCGAGTTCGGCCTGTTGTGCGACTCAGACGGTCGCCCGGTGGCGGTGGAGGTGTTCGAGGGCGACACGGCCGATCCCATGACCGTGGGGGCGCAGGTGGACAAGCTGCGGCGGCGGTTCGGGCTCTCGAAGGTGGTGTTGGTGGGTGACCGGGGCATGCTCACCGAGGCGCGCATCCGTGAGGAGGTGGCGCCCGCGGGGCTGGACTGGATCAGCGCCCTGCGCTCCTCGGCCATCCGCCGGCTGGTGGAATCCGGGGCGGTGCAGATGTCGTTGTTCGACCAGAGCGATCTTATGGAGGTCCACTCCGAGGACTATCCCGGCGAGCGCCTGATGGTGTGCCGCAATCCGTTGCTTCAGGCCGAGCGGGGGCGCAAGCGCGAGGAGTTGATCCAGGCCACCGAACGCCTGCTGGAGCCCATCGTGGCTGCCACCGGGCGGGAGAAGCGGCCGCTCACGGGCCGGGAGCGCATCGCGCTACGGGTGGGCCGGGTGATCGACAAGTACAAGATGGCCAAGCACTTCCACCTCGACATCACCGACCACTCCTTCCGCTACACCCGAAACCCCGAATCCATCGCCCGAGAGGCCGCCCTCGACGGCCTCTACGTCGTGCGCACCAGCCTGCATGAAAACCAACTGGATGCCCAAAGGACGGTGCACGCCTACAAGAGCCTGAGCCGGGTGGAGCGCGCCTTCCGAAGCTTCAAGACCGTGGACCTCAAGGTCCGGCCGGTTCATCACCGCGCCCCGGACCGGGTGCGCGCCCATGTCCTGTTGTGCATGCTCGCCTACTACGTTGAATGGCACATGCGTCAGCGCCTCGCCCCCCTGCTGTTCGACGACCATGACCCCGCCGGCGCCCAACGATCCTCCATCGTGGCGCCCGCCAAAACATCCCCCGCAGCTCAGAACAAGGCTCGCACCAAACGCACCGAAGACGGCTTGCCCGTCCACAGCTTCCGCTCCTTGCTCGACGATCTCGCCACCATCGTCCAAAACCGCGTCGTCCCAAGGCTCCCCGGCGCCCAGCCCTTCGACCTGCTCACCCGCCCCACTCCTCTGCAACGTCAAGCCTTCAAACTCCTCGACGTACAACTCCAACGTTCCCAGTAACAGCACCTTGATCGCTTCGCTTTAGCCGTTATATCAATGCCTTGGCTCGCCCCCGGGCTGGAACTTCGGGCTAGAGCGTCCCGGATGACCTCGAATACCGCGTTGACCGCGCTCTTCGCCTCGTCCTTCGTCAGCGCGGCGCGGCCGGCAACCTCGGCCGCGATGTCGGCTTTCCTCATTGCTTCCTCCCTCCTGAAGGGCATTCCTCCCCGATGGACCGCAACGGCGCGTCATCGCGTTTGTCCGTATCAATGCAACGGTGTTTCACGCCAGTCCCCTCACCGCGAGTTTACCCGGTCAACCGTAGCGCCGCGCGTTTTCGCACCGCAAGTCTGGACGCCTGAACGCCGACGTGACCGTGTCACTTCCGCCAGCCAGGCGTTGCGGCGTTTCGGCGGCCCCCGCGTCGTCCTCGAAGACATGCTGCGCCTCGACTCCGACAACAACGTGCCCGGCATGCTGTCGCGGTATGGCGGCGCTACTCTGTTCACTGACGACTTCTGGAATGTCCGGCACGACTGACACCACCGCCAACGGTAACGGTCGAGTGAGTGTCGCTGCCGCGTGCCGCTCCACCGGACACTGGTCCGACGGTGACGGTCACGGCGGCTGTGCTTGCCATCGACATCGGCTGGCGCCCCGTGCAGGGCCGCGCCAGGGTCGCGGCGACGGACTCGACGCCTATGCTGTGAGCATCGCCGTCACCGCGCTCCGCACGGCATCGACCCGAATGTCGAGGGTGGCGCTGACCTCGCGCGGCGCATCCCGGTTTCCGGCTGCATTCGTTTTCGCGCCTGCGCGGCCGGCGGCGATGACCCGATCCGGACTGCTGTAAGTCGATTGTAAGTGCTTTGTGTTACAGCGACGCAGCGTGAAACACGGTGTAACACGGGAAAGTTCTCTGAGGAACCGCCTCGGTTCCCTAGGGAATCGCCCGGTTCTGTGGAGAATCTTCGCAGCCAGACCCGCGCTTGCGACGCCACGGCTGCTTCCTTGTGCATGTAAGCCGGAAACTGCCCGACATCCCGGCTTCGGGCCCAGTATTCTCTGACCTGTTCCTCCCGCTCAAGCGCCGCTCGGGCTAACCCGTTGATATAACGCGTCTTTTCATCCCTGATCGTCGATGCTTCGCCATGCGGTTCCGTCTCTACGGCGGAGCCGTTGTTCTTCCACACCCGACGCAGTTGACTGCCTGTCGTGCCATGTCTGCGCCCGGATGCGCAGTCCGAGCCCCTCGACCCCCCTCATGCCATGGAAAAGGCGTATGCTCTTTGTATGGCGGTCGTGTACCGGTCGTCTGGTGGTCGTGTACCGATCGTGTACCGGTCCTAACACATGCCTGCGATTTCGAGGACTTGGCGGACTCCAAAGTACGACGCAGAGTGCGACGCAAGGCCATTCGCCTGGCGGGAATCCTCCTGGCGTATTTCCTGGGGGTAATCCGGGCGGTCGCGCCCGCTGACGGACGAAGGTGGCTTTTCCACGACAGCCCCGGCGCGACAAGGGTGGGCAGACGAGGCGCGATCGCAGGCTTGCATGCTCAAGGCGATGAACCCCTCCGCATGAGCGCCCTCGGGCCGAACGGCCCGGGAGCGGGAGGGGGGCGGTGGAGTCCCCCGGCCCGCTCCGGTGGCGATGCCGGGGTTCCCGGATTGATCCGGCGACGGGTTTCTCTCGCCGGCGACGGCCTTGAGGCCGGCCGCGAGGAGGGAAGGTTTCTACAGTTCGATGTCCATGTCGAGCTGCTTTTCTTCCGGATCGAGCGTCGTTTCCTGTACGGGCTCGGGTTCCGGCCCGCGCGAGCGGTCCTCCTCGGGTTCGGTTTCCCGTTCCGGGTCCCAGGGTTCGAGACCGTCCGCGTCCAGTCCGGCGCTCCGTTCCGGCGATTTCAGATCGTCCTCCCAGTCGAGATCATGCCCGGGTTGATGCCCGCCCCCATGCCCCGCGTCCGGCTGAAGCTCGGGTTCGTACTCGCGATCAATGCGGTCCACGTGACCCGCGTCCCGCTCCTCGGGCGGTTCGAGGCCCAACTCCGCCCCGTGCGCGGCCTCCCTAGCGACTCCATCCAGCGCCGAGAGCCGCTCTCCGGTGGCCCTCTCCAGTTGGTCGGAGAGCTTGCGGGCATCGTCGGTGACCAGCTCGGCATGGTCCCGGGCCCGGCTGATGGCCACGTAGAAGGCTTTCTGGTTGGTCAGATTCGGATTGCCGGCGGGCATTGCGGCCACGATATGGTCCACCGTCCTGCCCTGAAAAGAGTGAACCGTAGACGCCCAGCCCCTGTCCATGTGGCGAAGTTGCGGGTCGTCTTCGTCCAGTCCGGCTCCCTTTCCGTTCTCCAGACGGAACCGGACTCCCTCCTTTTCGATGGATTCCACCACCGCCGCCTCACCGTTCACGAGGTCCGAGCCTAGATCGTTGCGCGTCCACCGGACCCGGTCGCCCGCCCGAAGCTCCATCTCCTCGCTCCTGTAGACCTCGACGCCGCCCTTGGCGGCGGCAATCCGGTACGGCCGCCAGGCCACGGGATCACCACCACCGCCGTCCAGCCAGACCGTGTTGCGGTCGTAGTCCACCCGCGCGACCTCGCGCTCGTCTCCCTTCTCAACCCCGAGAGTCTTGTAAGAGCGGTTGAAGATCACCGTGTCTCCTGCCGAGTAGTTCGATGCCCGGGCCATCTCCGCCCGGGTCAGGCCCCTCGGCACGAGCTTCTTACCTTGGCGGGCGGGTCCCGAGACCGCGCCTTCCGCGATCAGATTCTCGCGGATTCTCGTGTTGATCTCGTCCCGCAGAGCCCGAGTTGGGGCGATTACTCCGGCCCTCGTGCGTTGTTCGGGAGACAGTTTCAGCCAGCGTTCGGCGGCTTCGAGGCCGACATCCTCCCGCTCCACCTGCACGACCCGGTCCCCGAGCTTCTCGAATGCGGTCCTGACCTCGCCCGCCAGACCCGCCCGCACCGCTTCCTTGAGCTCCATGTCCCGCTGGCGAAGGATCTCGTCCATCACCGCGGTCTGCATCCCGGCGCGCCGAAGTTGCTCGAAAGGCTTGCCCGCTTCCACCGCCCCAAGCTGCTTCTCGTCCCCGACCAGCACCACCCGAGGCGCCCGGAGCGTCGTCGCGGCCCTGAGAAAACCCCGCATCTGCTCGCTCGAAGCGAGCGAACTCTCGTCCACCACCAGGATCGTCTTCGAGAACGAGGCGCGCAACTGGCGAAGACCCTTCACCGTGCCTCGGCCCTCGATGACTCCCGCATGCCGGGCGAGGAACCGCTGCAGAGTCTCCGACTCGATCCCGGACTCCCGCTCAAGGGTGCGCGCCGCCGAAGCCGAAGGCGCAAGGCCCACCGCCCGGTGGCCCCGGCTCTCCGCGAGCGTCCGCAGACGCTTCAGCATGGTCGTCTTGCCCGTCCCCGCGTAGCCCTGCACTCCCACCACCCGGTCTTTCGACGAGAGAATGATCTTGACTGCTTCCTTCTGGCCCTCGTTGAGACGTCCTCCGTGAAGCTTCGTCTCCGCGATCCAGCGCCTCATCATGGGTTTCCCCGCGCCCTGGCCCGCGTGCATCAGCGCGATGGCCTCGGACTCCCGCGCCATTGCCGCGTCCGTCGTCCAGTGCCTGCCATAGTCGAGACCCCTGGCCGCATGCAGGCCACCCTCACTCTCGAGCTCCGAGACGGCCCGTTCCGCCGCCTCTACCGTGACCGCGCCCGGCTCGCGTGCGAGCGCCGCGGCCAGAAGGTCTCCATGGCCGAACACCGCATGGCGTTCGGAAAGGTGATCTACCGCCCAACTTGCCGCCTCCGCCGCTCCCTGTCCCCGATCCGAAAACAGGTCCGGCGCCGGAAGTTCACGCTCCGCCTCTCTGGCCTTGGCCCGTATCGCCACCACGGAGAAACCGATTTCCGAGGCCTGGCGCTCCCACGATCGCCGAAGCTCTGCCTTGTCCACGTCCCGCTTCCTCGCGCGCGTCATCAGCGCCGCCCGGTCCGCAAGCTTCGGGTTCTCCATCGACAACCCTTCGTTCCGGGCCGCCATCGTCCCCTCTATCTCCGCCCGCCGCGTCGAGAACTCCTCCACTACCTCTCGCGACACCCCCGCGATCTCGAACCGCCCGTCCGAATGTGTCTTCTCGATCCCGTAGCCCAGGTCCTTGAGACCCTGCGCCAGCTCCGCCCGGTAGATCGCTCCCATCGCCATCTTGTTCCGGTAGAGCCCGTCGTTGGCCATGGTCCTCCATTTCCCATCCGCGCCATGGACCATGTTCGCAACCACGGCATGAGTGTGGAGCTGCGGGTCCAGGTTGCGGGAGGTGTCGTGACGGAAGGTCGCGGCCACCATCTTCTGGTCGCCCGCGCGGACCATCGCTCCGCTCGCCTTGTCCTGCACGCGGGTCTCGACCGCGTTCTGCTCCACCCATGCAAGCGTGCGTGTCACGGCCCTGTCGTGTGCGGCCACGATCCGCTCGTCGCCTCCCACGAGCGCCATGAGAGAGACCGACTTGGGCGCGGACAGCGTCACGTCTCGCCCCGGACGGTGGTGGATCTCCCCGTCCTTGTCCTTCTTGCCCAGATGCGGGCCGTCCGGCACCTTGCCCTCGAGCACGGTCTGGAAGGTGCCCGGATCGACCGGGCCCGAAAGCCCAAGCTCCCCGGCCCCCTTACCCGCCCAGGCGCTCGCTTCCCTGTGCGCGGGATCATCCTTCGTGTAGTAGCCGTCCTTTTCATAATAGGAGACGCCCTGCGACGGCGAAGCGATGACGCCGATCGAGGCTACCATCGTCCATGCCTCCCGGCGGCTACACGTTTACGCGGTCTTGGTATGTCCATGAGGCCCGGATACGCGCTTTCCGTAGCGGGGACAAGGACTCAACAGCCCGATTCACAGGCGTGTCGGCGAATGTCGGCGATTGTCGTCTGAGGCGAATGCGGCCGCGAATCGCTGCTTGAGCGGCCTCCGGAACGGTGGACGAGTCTCCGGAAAGGAGCTGAGGCGGAGCCAGAGAACGTGCCAGAGCAGGAGAAATCCCGCGAGCCGCACGAAATCGAGATGAGAAAGTGGTCTCTCGAGTGAACTGCGAACTTTAGACCGAAGTTCCTGGAAAAACAGCCTTCAGAAACGAGTTAAGCGGTTGATATCCAAGGGGAAATGCCTTTTTGGGCGCCCTCATGTGTTCCCATGTATATGGGATGATAGTCCTTGCATTTGCTCGATTTGCGCGCTATCTTCGTTGCCATGTACGTGGAAACCGTCCCCAACCGCAACTCTCCGCCCGCCATCCTCCTCCGCGAAGGCTGGCGCGAAGGCAAGCGCGTGCGCAAACGCACCCTGGCCAACCTCTCCGACTGGCCCCCAGCCAAAATAGAAACCCTGCGCCGGCTGCTCAAGAACCAACCCCTGGTCAGCCCTGAGGAGGCCTTCGACATCGTCCGCTCCAAACCCCACGGCCATATAGCCGCGGTGCTCGGTTCGGTGCGCAAGCTGGGCCTGGACCGTCTGCTTTCCACCGCTCCGTGCGCGGAGCGCGAGAGGGTGCTGGCGCTGATCTGTGCCCGTGTCCTTGCCCCGGTCTCGAAGTTGGCCACCGCCCGAGGGCTTGCCGAGGCCACGGCCAGGGACTCGCTGGCGCAGACCCTGGAGTTGGGGGAGGTCGATGAGGACGATCTGTACGCGGCCATGGACTGGCTGTTGGAGCGGCAGGAGGCCATCGAGAAGCGCCTGGCCAAGAGGCATCTTGGGGACGGCGCCCTGGTGCTCTACGACCTCACCTCGGTCTATCTGGAAGGCCGCTGCTGCCCGCTGGCGCGGCACGGCCATTCCCGCGACGGCAAGCGGGGAAAGCTGCAGATCGAGTTCGGCCTGTTGTGCGACTCAGACGGTCGCCCGGTAGCGGTGGAGGTGTTCGAGGGCGACACGGCCGATCCCATGACCGTGGGGGCGCAGGTGGACAAGCTGCGGCGGCGGTTCGGGCTCTCGAAGGTGGTGTTGGTGGGTGACCGGGGCATGCTCACCGAGGCGCGCATCCGTGAGGAGGTGGCGCCCGCGGGGCTGGACTGGATCAGCGCCCTGCGCTCCTCGGCCATCCGCCGGCTGGTGGAATCCGGGGCGGTGCAGATGTCGTTGTTCGACCAGAGCGATCTTATGGAGGTCCACTCCGAGGACTATCCCGGCGAGCGCTTGATGGTGTGCCGCAATCCGTTGCTTCAGGCCGAGCGGGCGCGCAAGCGCGAGGAGTTGCTCCAGGCCACCGAACGCCTGCTGGAGCCCATCGTGGCTGCCACCGGGCGGGAGAAGCGGCCGCTCACGGGCCGGGAGCGCATCGCGCTACGGGTGGGCCGGGTCCTTGACAAGTACAAGATGGCCAAGCACTTCCACCTCGACATCACCGACCACTCCTTCCGCTACGCTCGAAACCCCGAATCCATCGCCCGAGAGGCCGCCCTCGACGGCCTCTACGTCGTGCGCACCAGCCTGCATGAAAACCAACTGGATGCCCAAAGGACGGTGCACGCCTACAAGAGCCTGAGCCGGGTGGAGCGCGCCTTCCGAAGCTTCAAGACCGTGGACCTCAAGGTCCGGCCGGTTCATCACCGCGCCCCGGACCGGGTGCGCGCCCATGTCCTGTTGTGCATGCTCGCCTACTACGTCGAATGGCACATGCGTCAGCGCCTCGCCCCCTTGCTGTTCGACGACCATGACCCCGCCGGCGCCCAACGATCCTCCATCGTGGCGCCCGCCAAAACATCCCCCGCAGCTCAGAACAAGGCTCGCACCAAACGCACCGAAGACGGCTTGCCCGTCCACAGCTTCCGCTCCTTGCTCGACGATCTCGCCACCATCGTCCAAAACCGTGTCGTCCCAAGGCTCCCCGGCGCCCAGCCCTTCGACCTGCTCACCCGCCCCACTCCTCTGCAACGTCAAGCCTTCAAACTCCTCGACGTACAACTCCAACGTTCCCAGTAACAGCACCTTGATCGCTTCGCTTTAGCCGTTATATCAATGCCTTGGCTCGCCCCCGGGCTGGAACTTCGGTTTAGGCGGCGCCTTCGGGCCGACTGACATCGATCACAAAGACATTGATCCAGGGGCGCCGTGCCTCGGGCAAACGATCAATCAGCATTCGACGGAGCGATTCGGGGTTCTCAGGCGAGGCGAGTTCATCCGGGTGTCCCGGTAGTCGTCGCCCGGAGACGTTTCCGAACCAGAACAATGTAGGCGCCGTGGCCTTCCGCCTGCCAGTCAACGGCATACTTGGCGTCGAGTTGGTCGCTGGCCGCTTTCCAGACTTCGCGATGCCATTGGCCCTTGATTTCGACCGGTAGCTTGATCGTGTTGCGGGTCACGGCTATATCAACCCGTTTGCCAAGCGGCATGCGCGTCTCCGGTCCGAACCGGATCGACTCTGGCAAAAGACCCGAAACGTGTTCGATCAAGCGGTCGCGGCAGAAGTCCTCGTCCTTGGGCAGGTCTCCGTTCCAATACGCTTCCCACATGTTGGTATCGCTGTTTCGAATGCTCACGTTGACGCCGATGTCCTCCCTCGAGTAGCCGTATTCCCCGACGAGACTGCGCGCCCAACACTGGCGAACGTTCTCTTCCGGTGTGTCGGCGCGCAGCTTGCCAGTGATGTAGCACCGGATTTCCCCGGCGGGATGAGGTAGGCGACGTTATCGGCGGCCATTGCTCTTCGCCCGAGGGAGACGCAGGCGAACAGCCCGCGTCTCCCTTCGGCTTCCGGTCACTGGGCCTGGGCGCGGACTCAGCGGCACCTCACCGTCGTCCGGTCCCATCCATCACGGACATACAAGCCCCAGTTGCCGGTTCCCCAACTGGGCTGGGTCACTTCAAACGCCGTCCTCGCAAGATTAGGGTTCCAGCTCCTGGCGATGTCGCACCTGTAGTATCCACCGCCCGACGGCTCAGTGTCCCGGCCCCGGTAACCATCTGCGGCTTGCCAGTCGGACCATACTTGATACAGGCAGGTATAGGCGCATACATCCCCGTCGCACCTCCTCGCGCTCTCCTCCCATTCCAATGTGACGCTTCCTCCTATGCACCAACCACTCCTGATCTGAAGGCCGTGCTTGTGCGTCGGGTCGGTCGGGTTCTCATGCGCCTGCGCGCCGGCAGCGACGGTCAGGGCCAAGAGTGCGGCGGCACAGGCCGTCGCGGCGATTGCAGTAAGCCGTTTCATCGCTTCACCTCCTTGTGTGTCAGCGTGTGGTCGAGTCTCTTGTTTCAGAACGTTACGGAGGACCCGATTGTGCTCGCATTGATTGATGGGAAAATGCGCCCTCCATCGCCTAATTCGAGCGGAATCGACCGAGCCGCCATCCATTGTCTTGCGCGCGCTCAGCCCTGCACTCCTCGTTGGGGCACGGCTCCGTCCAGCCGTCCGGCCTCTGCGAGGCGGTGAAGGGGATGTATTCACGCGCCGGCGGCGATCGCGTGCGCGCCCTCGGGGGGGCGGCGGTCGGTTCAGGCGGGAGGGTTAGCCGTGGGCAATACTCGAGGCTGGGCCGCTGGGCCGCTGGGCCGCTGGGCCGCTGGGCCGCTGGGCCGCTGGGCCGCTGGGCCGCTGGGCCGCTGGGCCGCTGGGCCGCTGGGCCGCTGGGCCGCTGGGCCGCTGGGCCGCTGGGCCGCTGGGCCGCTGGGCCGCTGGGCCGCTGGGCCGCTGGGCCGCTGGGCCGCTGGGCCGCTGGGCCGCTGGGCCGCTGGGCCGCTGGGCCGCTGGGCCGCTGGGCCGCTGGGCCGCTGGGCCGCTGGGCCGCTGGGCGATTATGAGGAACTTGCGGGAATGTCAAGAGCATTTCGAACATCCCGTGTTTGTCCGCCGCCGCCGGGCGCGCCGGAGCGCACTCCCGCGCGTTGGTGGCGACGCCGAAGTCAAGAATGCCATACCACACTCGCGTGTCATTCGTGTGCCTTTGTAGGCACATCCCAGTGTTACTTTCGTGCCCAAAGTAATAAAAATGGTAAACGGTGCGAAAAAACCACCTTGACAAGAAGGCGGCGCGGCGATGAGGCGAGTGGCGGGCGCCCGCGGTGCGCCCCGGGATCAGCGGGAAGCGGGTGTGAGCAAATAACGCCGTAAGGCGTAAATGCCCGCCGGTATCGCGCTTGATCGCACCGGGACGAACAAACCGCGGGACTTCCCACGTTTAGCCCTAGCGGCGCCTGATCGTCAGCGTTCGCCGCGCATGGACGGTTCCGGACCCGCCACGCGGCTTGCGGGCGTCACCATAGGAAGCAGTGTCAGGAAAGCAAGTACAGTTTCAGGTGCGAGTTGCTCATGGCCGTTGCACGGATCGCTGCACGGTGGCGGAGACAGTCGGAGGGACAGAACCGCGGGGGCTCGCGCGGAGCGCGCTGCTGGCGGGAGGCGCAGCGATGGTTGCAGTGCCGCCCGCGCGAGTGGAGGAGAGTGCGGCGGGCGCTATTCGGAGCGAGTTCGGTGTCGCGGGCACGGTCAGCCGCCGGATGCGGAGCGGTCCAAGGCCATTGCTTCGGCAATGAGGCAGGCGACGCGCTCGGTCTCAGACCCCAGGTGATCGTCGGCCAGGTGGAAATAGCCGGCGGTGGCGGCGGTGCTCAGCGGCACGCGGCGCGAACCGATGTCGATGGCAAGCACGGCCGCCGTTGACCGTTACCGTCGAACCGGTGTCCGGCGGAGGCGCCGGACATCCCGACGCACGGGCGTCCGGAGGTGGTGACGGAGCCCGTTGGCGGCGTGAACGCGAGGCCGCGCGGGCGTCGGGCGGGACGACGCGCCGGTGAAGCCCGCCGCCGGCGTGTCCGGCCCGATGATCTCATCATTGCATCTTCACGAGGGAGGCGGCCGCGAACAGGGCCATGACGCGGCGGTCCCGGGTCCAGTGGACTACGGGGTGGAGGGTTCCCGCGGCGCGCCGGGCCTGGCATGCGGTCGTCCACGCCGGGCCCCGTGAGCGCCCGGGCGCTGCCGGCCGCATCCTGAAGCACGGTCCCCATGTTGAAGCAGGATCAAGGACCTGAGGATGTTCAGCAGCGCGGGAATCGGTATTCGAAGGAGCTTTTTTCATTCCAGACACGAAAGTAACACCGAATCGGGTGATTAGGGCACACTGATGACACACAAAATATGGATGGATGTGGTATGGGGATTCTTGACTCTGGGATCGCCACCAACGCGCGGGACTGCGCTCCGGCGCGCCCGCCGGCGGCGGACAAAGACGGGAGGTTCGAAATGCCCTTGACATTCTCGCAAGTCCCTTATAATCGCCCAGCAGCCCAGCAGCCCAGCAGCCCAGCAGCCCACACACCGCCCGGCTCCTTCGGCCCTAGCAGGCGTTTCACGATCTGACCTGCGCACCGGGCGCCCCCGCGCCCGCCACTGTCTCATCGCCGCCCTGGTGCTCGCCGTGTTCTGTGCGCTCGCCGCGTCGCCCGACGCGGCAGAGGAGGAGCCACAGGATCCGCGGCATGAGCGGACAGGCACGAACGGCCCTGACGACCTGCCGGGCACTGACGGCAACGATCTGCTCAACGGCAAGAAGGGCAAGGACGTGCTGCGTGGCCTGGGCGGCAACGACGTGCTGCGTGGCGGCAGGGGCGACGACAAACTCCTGGGTGGCCGCGGCAATGACAAGTTGCACGGCGGCAGGGGCGACGACACCTTGACCGGTGGGTCGGGTGCCGACCGCTTCGTGTTTTCGCGCCGGAAGCCGGGTGACGACATCATCACCGACTTCGAGGCCGGTGACGCCATCGTGCTGGTCAAGGACCCGAAGGCCGACCCTTGGCCTTCGGTTGCCGACATCCTGGCCAGCGTGGTGGAGCAGGACGACCGCTACACATATACCCTGTTTCCAGGCCTGACGGTGCAGACGAGCACAGCTCTGCGGGCCGAGGATTTCGTGTTCTCCACCAGCGCCCCGAGTCTGGCGGCTGTCACGGCGCATGGAGTCGCCAGCGCGATCGCCAGTCTCGAAAAGCACGCGCTGGGTTCCCCGTTTCTTAGCTGGACCAACATCGACCGCACGCTCACGTTCGGGGTTCCGTACCACACGTTGCCGATCTCCCTGCACAAGCCGAGCAAGGGCATCCTCGGCGGCAAGCTCGACAACGATGAAGATCCGTCGAACGGCACCGCGTTCGTCGATGCGGACGCCCCTCCGGCGATCTCTGGATGGGCGGGAAGCGCGAAGCAGTGGAGCCGCACGGACGATGCCGGCGTCACGCTCACCGACACCGTGGCCCTGTACTCGAAAGCAAGTTCCGGGGAGACGTATCTCTCCTTCGGGTGGTGGGCGAGAGTTCCCGACTCCGGCGCCGTCGGTCTCGGGACATTCGGGAATGACCCGATCCTCTCCACCGCAACTGTTGGCCGGAGGAACAGCAACGGCCTCAACGCCGCGTGGCCGCGCGGCGCCAACGCGTTCGTGGCGGGACGGCACAAGTGGTGGCCCGGCTGGGATCAACTCGATGCGCTGTCCGGCGCCGCGACCTATGTCGGCGCCGCCGCCGGGCTATGGTCGGAACGCGCGGCCGGCGAGCGCGACGGCGCGTCCGGCGCGTTCACGGCGGACGCCGTCCTTACGGCGGATTTCGACCATGACACGCAGTACGTGGCCCTCTCCGGCAGCATCGACAACTTCAGGGACGCCTCGGGCGCCCCGCTCGGAAGCTGGACGGCAACGCTCGCCAACGAGAGCGGCGGGCAGTTCGGGGGCCAGATTCACGGTGGAGCCATGGCATACAACGGCAACACCGCCGGTGATGCCGACGGCCGCAACTGGACCGGCGGATGGGTCGCCCAGTTCTTCCGCCGCGACGCCACCGATGCCCAGAGCGCGCATCCCGCCGCGGTTGGCGGTGTGTTCCAGGCGCACCACGGTACGCCGGCAATGGCGGCGTCGAACGACCAGGGCTTTGTCGGCGTGGTCGGCGCCTTCGGAGCCGAGAAGCAATAGCGCCGGGCAGTCCTCCCTCCAGGCGGGCGCTACCGGTCGCACCTATGCAAGCGTCAGGCGCATCGACATCCATCCATGTCGCCGCTCTCCCCGCCGCGTGTCCCGCGACCTCGCGAGGCCCAACGCCGCCTCGTGCGTGGCCTCCCTGGCGACGCCATCCAGCCCCGAGGTCCGCTCTCCGGTCGCTATTTCTCTCTTTCTGTTCGAGGTCGGAACGAGCCGGCAGGGCAGCCTCGCTTCAGGACGGCAGGGACGGCGAATGGCGCCGTCCCTGCCCCCAAGTCACACTTCCGCGGACGGGGACTCCTTCTCCATCGGCACTGCCGCGCCCATCAACCCATCAACAACCGTTCGATGCAGTCGGCCATGGGTTGCGCGGACTCGCGGAGCTGCTCGACGGTTCCAGTCGGCGGCGTACCCCTCGGTGATGTCGTCGTCGCGGGCGTGGTTGACCAGCCGCTTGGTAAGGGGGGGCGCAGCATGAGGTCGCGCTCGGCCACGGTGATGAAGGCGTTGCGCAGCCCAATCGCGATAGGGATTCCCATTGATGGGAACCCCCCGCACAGATTCCCGCATGCCCGCTAGGACCGCCGCGCTCAGCGTTGCGGTCCGCTCCCGCAGCGCATCGATCTCCTTCTTCGCTTCCTTGAGTGTCGTCAACGGCTCACCCTCCCGCCGGTCCGGGCGCCGCGCGCGGATCAGGACGTTCAGCGGCGCCGGAACCGGTGTCTGAAGGACTTTTTGTCATTTTTATCACTTCGGGCACGAAAGTAACACTGGGACATGCCAACAAAGGCACACGAATGACACACGAGTATGGTATGGCATTCTTGACTTCGGCGTCGCCACCAACGCGCGGGACTACGCTCCGGCGCGCCCGCCGGCGGCGGACAACACGGGAGGTTCGAAATGCCCTTGACATTTACGGAACTGTCTCATAATAGCCCAGCGGCCCAGCGGCCCAGCGGCCCAGCGGCCCAGCGGCCCAGCGGCCCAGCGGCCCAGCGGCCCAGCGGCCCAGCGGCCCAGCGGCCCAGCGGCCCAGCGGCCCAGCGGCCCAGCGGCCCAGCGGCCCAGCGGCCCAGCGGCCCAGCGGCGAGTATTGCCCACGGCTAACCGGCCCGCCTGAACCAACCGTCGGCGCGCCTTCCCGGCGCTGCCGCGACCTCCTTTCCCTTCTTCTCGCCCCGTTTGCCACCCCATCCTCGTGGCGCCTCATCGCTCTGCTCCCCGCCTTGCTGCTGGTGGGTGCGCTATGCCTGTTCGCCGCCACACCCGCGGGGGCTCAAGACGAGCGGAGCGGGACCGAGCCGGGTCCCCTGAGTGGGCTCGCGCTCTCGGCTGGCGAAAACGCCGGCGAGGGTGCGGTCGCGCTGAGCCCGGCCTTCGCACCCGGCACGCTGTCCTACCGTGCATCGGTTCCGGCGGGCGCCGGGCGCGTGGCTCTGGTTCCGTCGTGGAACGGCCAGGCGAGCGTGTTCGCGGGCTCGCGCAGGGGGAGCGCCACCTTCACGCGCCCGGTGCGGTTGCGGTCCCCTGGCACGGCGGTCGAGCTTGCGCTGGCGCCCGACGGCGGCGCGACCGAGCTGTGGGTGATGGTGAGCGGTCCGGGCGGGCTGACGACCTACACGATCGACGCGACTGCTGAGCGGACGGGCGCCGGCACCGACGCCGCACCCGTCCGGGAAACGGACACCGCACCGGTTCAGGAACCCCTCGGAACGGTCAGTTTCGTCTCCGACTCCTACCGTGTCATGGAGCCACAGTTTCTCCGGGCGTGGCGGGAGATTGTCCTGCAGGTGGTCCGTAGCGGGGACACGTCGGCCGCCGCCGGAGGGATCACGGCAACCCCGGCAGATGTCACCACCGACGATTGGGACTACGTTGCTACCCCTCGGCAGCTACGGTTTGCAGCCGGGCAGGCCGCCACGGAGATCCGTTATCTGATACGTGATGATCCGTTCAGGGAAGATGACGAGACGTTCAAGGTCGCGCTTAGCGCGGATGCCGGCAGTCGCTACCGGGTGGGTTCGCCGTCCACCGCGACGGTGACCATCGTAGATGGGACGTTGGAGGTCAGCTTCGCCCGGAACGCCTATACCGCAACGAGGGCGGCAACGCAGAGGTGACGGTCAACCTGTCACCAAGCGCCGATGTCCCGGTGCCGCTCCAGGTGAGCGTCGCGGACTCCACCGCGGTCCACGGCTCGGACTACTCCGGCCCTCGGACCATCAACGTGACCATCCCCGCGGGCGATACGAGCGCGACCTTCAGCATTCCGATCACGGACGATTCCGACGTTGAGGGGCCGGAAACGTTCACGGTCACGCTCAAGCCTGCGCCGAACTTGCGCGAGTTCCACCCCAGCGGAATTACCGTTGCCACGATCACGATCGACGACAACGACAACGAGCGGGAGGAGGAGCCGCAACGGCAGGTGCGGGCGCCGGCGTCCCCGCTGACGGCGGCGTTCGAGGGGGTCCCGGACGAACACGACGGCACCGCGTTCTGGCTGAAGGTGCGCTTCAGCGAGGCGCTGGGCGAAGGCGGCGTCGTGCCGAGCCCGGCGTCGTTCCGGGTGCGCGCCGGCAAGACGAGGAAGGTGGAGCGCATCGAGACGGGCCTGTGGCGGGTGAAGGTCAGGCCCTATGCGTGGCGCAGCGTGACGGTGACGCTGGCGCCGCCGGCGGGCTGCGCGGACGATGGCGCGGTGTGCACCGGCGACGGGCGGGCGCTGTCGAACGCGCCGGACGCGAGGATCGGCGACCCGGTGCGCATCCAGATCGCGGACGGCAAGGCGCGCGAGGGCAAGGACGAGAGTCTGGACTTCGCGGTGACGCTGAGCCGCGCGGCGTCGGGGCCGGTGTCGGTGGACTACGCGACGAAAGACGGCACGGCGGTGGCGGGCGAGGACTACACGGCCATGTCGGGTACACTGACCTTCGCGGCAGGCGAGACGGCGAAGACGGTCTCGGTGCCGCTGCTCGACGACGCGCATGACGAGGGCAAGGAGATGTTCAAGCTGAAGCTCTCGAACCCGCAAGGGGCGTATCTGCGGGGCATCCACCGCGAGGCGAAGGGGACGATCCGCAACGAGGACCCGCTTCAGCGGGACTGGCTGGCGCGCTTCGGCCGCGCGGCCGCGGCGGACGCGGTCGCGGCGGTGACCGCGCGGCTGGAGACGCCGCGGAGCGCGGGCTCGCACCTGACGGTGGGCGGCCAGCGCCTGTCGCTCGGGGGCCGGGGGCTGGCGGAGGCGCTGACGGGGTTCGCGCGCCGCTACGGCGCCCAGGCCCCGGCGGACGGCCTGCATGAGCGGCGCGGGCGGCCGGTGACGGGGCGCGAGCTCTTGATGGGCACTTCGTTCCGCGCGGTGCTTGGCGGCGCCGGCTCCCGGTTCACGGGCTGGGGGTCGGGGGCGTCGGTGTCGCGGTTCACGAGCGCGGCGCCGGGGCTTTCGCTGAGCGGGGAGGCGGCCACCGGGGCGGCGGGCATGGACTACGAGCGGGGCCGGCTGCTGACCGGGCTGGCGATGACCCACAGCCTGGGCAAGGGCGCGGCGCAGGGCTCGGGCCGGAGCTACGCGATGGGGAGTTCGGTCACGACGGTGCTTCCCTATGCGCGCTTCGAGTTCTCGGAGCGGGTGTCGGCCTGGAGCCTTGCGGGGACGGGGGCGGGGAGGCTGACGCTGGACCTGGACGACGACGCGGCTGCGCGCCACGGCGCGGACCTGTCGATGACGCTTGCGGCGGCGGGGGTGCGGGGCGAGGTGGTGAGGGCTGCCGGGGCGGGCGGGTTCTCGCTGGCGCTCAAGGCGGACGCGTACTGGGTGCGGACGGAGTCGGAGCGGGTGTCCGTGCCCGGGGTGGGGAACCTGGCAGCGGCGCGGGCGGATGCGAGCCGGCTTCGGGCGGTGCTGGACGGCTCGCGGGCGTTCACGCTGGGGGGCGGCGGGACGCTGACGCCTTCGGTGGAGCTCGGGGTGCGTCACGACGGGGGCGAGGGGGGCAGCGGCACGGGCATGGAGGTTGGCGCCGGAGTGGGCTACGCGGACCCGTCGCGGGGCCTTGACGTGGCGCTCCGGGTGCACGGGCTTGCGGCGCATGCCGGGGAGGGCTACCGGGAATGGGGTGTGTCGGGGTGGCTGAGGCTTGTGCCGGGCGCGGCGGGTCGC
Organism: uncultured Binatia bacterium (SeqCode); assembly: GCA_965204505.1. GTDB lineage: Bacteria > Desulfobacterota > Binatia > UBA9968 > JAJDTQ01 > JAJDTQ01. The sequence continues at coordinate 1,022,536 of CBDBFB010000002.1, read as the reverse complement.
GGCCTGTCGATGTCGCTCACGCCGTCCTGGGGCGCGGCCCCGGGGGGCTCGGAGCGGCTGTGGGCGATGCCGGAGGCTTCGAGGCTGGCTGCAAACGACAATGCGGCTCCATCCGGGCGGCTGGACGCGGAGGTGGGCTACGGCATGGCGGTGTTGGGCGGGCGCTTCACCGGGACGCCGAACGTCGGGTTCGGGGTGTCGGACACGGCGCGGGAGTACCGCATGGGCTGGCGGCTCGCCTCGGTGGCGTCAGGCTTCGAGCTCAGTCTCGACGCCACGCGCCGGGAGACGCCGGAGGGCGACGGGCCACCCGAGCACGGGGTGATGCTGGGCGGAACCGTTCGCTGGTAGGGGCCGGCAACGCGCGCCCGCCTCGACAAGCCGGGCGGGTAGTCCAACAGCGGTTTCCTTACTGCCAGCTTCCCTCGGAGGGAGAACGAGCAAGTCGAGGAGAGGTCTTGGGAGAAGGACGGACGGACACCTTCTCCCAGGCTTCCCGGCACTCGCGCCGATGATCGCCGTGGAAGACCCGCCCGATCCCTCGATAACGAACAAGGCATTGCTTCAACCGAGCGGGCCCAAGTCCTGGCTACCGCCGCCCGGCGCGTGGACGGCTGCCGGAGGCGAACGACTTGGCCAAGCTCGGCGCGGACCCGCGTCGGCTCCAGGTGAGCGTCGCGGCGGTGCGGCTGATTCTGCTGACCGGATGAAGGTCCGGCGGAGACACGCCGCCTGCGCCGCCACGAATTCAGGCCGGACCGCCTCGCCCTGATTGACGTAGGGACGGGGCCAAGGCACCTTCGGCTCATGGCAGGCGATTCATCGTGCATCCCGCACGCAACACGAAAGCCCGGCGGCAGGGGAACAGGAGGCGCAGGATGAAGAGACGCTTGACCGCCATCGCCGAACGCGAAGGCGACAGCTATGTCGCGCTGTGCCCGGAGGTCGACGTGGCCAGCGAGGGCGCGAACGTATCCGAGGCACGGGACAACCTCGCCGAGGCGCTCACGCTGTTTTTCGAGGCCGCGTCACCCGAGGAAGTGGACCGCCGCCTGCGCGGCGAGGTCTACGTGACCCAGGTCGAGGTTCCGGTTGGCTAAGCTTCGCGTCCTGTCAGGACGCGAAGTGTGCCGCATTCTCGCCGCTCACGGCTTCGTCGAAGTCAGAAGACGCGGCACTCACATGGCAATGCAGAGGGCTGATCCCGGCGGTACGGTAACGGTTCCGGTGCCCGACCATCCAGAGTTGTGCACGGGCCCCTGCTGTCGATCGTTCTCCAGTCGGGCGTGTCCCGCTCGGCGTTCGAAGAGAAGCCATGAACGCGGTGCCGAACTCGGCATGATCGCCAGGGCGTCAATCATGCGCGCTGGGGCGCTTGTTTCGGATATGAGTTTGCGCCTATTTGGTACCTGATCACCCGATCCCTTCCGGCGCGGTGCTTCTGATACCTCATAACCTGTTGAATTATAGTCATAAATTAGCATCGGGCTCCCGACCGGACCTGCCACGGCATTACCCCGACATGGTGCTGGTGCACGGCGGCGGCCCCGGCGTCGAGCGCATCGCGGCGAGCTGGGCCGAGCAGCGCGGCGTCCACCAGGTCGTCTGCAAGCCCGACTGGGACCGCCACGGACGGGCCGCTCCGTTCCGCCGCAACGACGACCTCCTCAACCTCCTGCCCAAGGGCGTCATCGCCTTCCCCGGCAGCGGCATCACCGACAACCTCGTCGACAAGGCGAAGCAGCTCGGCATCCCGGTCCAGAAGGTGGCGGCATAGGCCGTACACCGAGGGGGCGCGTCGCTTCGGCGGCGTGCCCCCCTTTTTTTGGTGGGACTTGTTAGAGTCAAGTCCCTGGGAGGAATGACAATGATCGACGCTTCTTCAAAGTTGTGTGTAGACCTCCGCGATGCGGTCGCTACGTTACAGGACAATGACGCGGACTACGGATTTTTCTACGAATACTCCAACGGCAAGCGCCAATGTCGCGGGTGCGGCGGTGTCGCTGCCGGTTCTGTCCGGGTCCACCATGCGCTAACCTGCGAGGTCGGGATGCTGGAGGCCGTCATGGATTCACTTCCAGAGGAAGGTGGCATTAGGGACTCGACTCCATAGGTCCCTTTTTGTCGGTGCACCCGAACAACAACACCCACCGCGCTCGCGTTCGCTTCGCACCTCCGGTCGCTCCCGCTTCCCTCCGCGCTCCGCCTGCCCACAAGACGGCGTGACCCGTGCGTCACTTCAACGCCATGCCTGGCTGCGTATCCGACCCACGGCTCGCCGCCTCCGGCGACATCGCCGCACCCATGCCGTCCGCCTCGCTCCGCTCATCGTCGGCACAGCCCTCCCCATCCGTGTCGCCGGTGCGGGCTTCGCCCCACACCGGCTCCCGCACCGCGCCGTCCTCCGGCGTCCGCACCACCGCTGACGCCGTTGCCCGCGCTTCCGGCAACGTGCTTCGCACGTGTGCCATCAGCGCCGTCCGCAGTGACCACTACTCAATCGCCATTGCCGGTGACGGATTCTGTCGAGCCCGCTGCGCGGTCTCGCCTCTCCCGCCCGGCATCCCTCGCGCCGCCGCTCGCTGACGCTCCCGGCGCGCTTCCCACGCCTCAACCCCGCATCGTACACTTGCCGCACTTCAATGCCGTCCACCTCATTGCGCTCGCCCTCCGGCACGGACTCCCCGCCACGGCCCATGTCGCCGAGGACCCGCTTCGCGCCTCCCCTGCGCCACTCGGCGACATGGGCCTTCCCCCCTCCGTCGGACCGGTCCGCTCTTCCGGCTTCGCACCGCCAGCACGGGCGCCGCCGTCACCGGCTTCCGCATCATGTCCTGCTCCGGTGTCCGCGCCTCCGACAGCGTGCTCAGCATGCATGCCGTCAGTTCCTCCAACACGGCTCGCCGCACTCGCGCCTTTCGCCTCGCTACGCTCGTCGGCACAGCCCCTCCGTGTTCGCATCCCCGGGTGCGGGCTTCGCCCGGCACCCGCTTCCGCACCACGCCCTGCACTCGTGTCCGCACTACTGCGGACGCCTCTGCCGTCGCCTCCCGCAGCGTGCTTCGCACGACTGCCCTCAGCTCCTCCGCACTGACCCCCACTCAGTCGCCGTGGCGGCTCCCCTCCGCCGGGTCCTCCGGCGCCCATCCCCCCGTCGCTTGAACCCCTGGTTTCTTCGTTCCTGACCGCTTGCGCGGGCTCTGGTTCTCACACCCCACGCAGCGGGCTGCGGGTGTGCGCCTCGCGCACCTATGGCCGACGCCTTTCTGCGCAACCACCGCCTTCCGCCGTCACCGTCTTGTTGGAGCGAGCGTATGTCGCACCGATACACGCCGTCCTTCCTGCCCCTGACCATGCAAGGCTGCGCTTGTCCTGCGCCGGTACACGGGCGGTACACGCTTGCCGCTGCCGAAAACACGGACCGATACACGACCGACATGCGCTCCCCATGGCCGCATCGACGCCCGCGGCTGCGTTTGTCCCCCGCCCATGCACGCCCGAATACAGGAGGCTTCGCCGAAATCCCGGCCCTGGGATTCCCGATCGGGCGCGGTATTGAGCCCCTCCACAACACTCGCAGCGACCACATCCGGGCCTCCCACAACCCGAAATCGCCACCTCTCCGCCGATCTGGTAGTAACGACCGTAAGGGGCGATGGGTCTCATGCCCGCGGATCAACCGCTCACGGGCTCGATTCCGGAGACGAAAAGGAGAAGGAGCGTGACGAAATCCGACCCAACCGAACCCGAATCCGGCGATGCGCCCGCGGCAAACCAGGGCGCCGCGCGCCGGACGAGAGGCATCCGCTTCTCCGATTCCGAGTGGGAAGAGGTCAAGACCGCTGCCGAACGGCACGATGTCCCGGCCGCCGAGTTCGTCCGCACGAAGATTCTCGACATCGCCCGCGGCGGCGCCGGGGCGGCCCCAGCCTCGCTCGCGCCGCTGATCGAGCGGACTTTCCGCTACGCATTTGTGCTCGCAACGCACAAACTCGACGAACTGACCCGCGAAGGACGCGGCGAAGAGATGGAAAAACTCGCCAGGGAGGCCCAGGCAATCCAGGACCGGTTGCAGGGCGGCGACTCCGGTTGAACGCCGCGGCGCCTCGACTGCATCGCCCATCACATGTCAGGCGCCTGCGACTTCCGAATCACCTTCCACACGAGACCCTGGCAGCGGACTCACTTGACCGCGGAAAGCACACGTGGCGCACGAAAAGCACTCTCAAGTAGTCCTCAACCCGGACGGAGCCATGGACAACGCCAAGGCCCTGCTGGAAGTCGCCGATCACCTGGATGCCGTCAAGGACCCGAAACGAACGGGGCGACTGCTGTTCCACGGACTGATTATCACCATCCCCACACTGCTGGGGCTCGCAACGGAACTCGCGCTCAAAGCGCTCCTCATGCGCGACGTGGGTGCCCCGCCGCGCTCCCACGACCTGCTCGATCTCTTCGATCACCTGCCGGAACGGACAAGGCAACGCCTCAAGGAGAAGATGCCCGGAGGGCCGCCAATCCACCCTCAGATGCCATCGATACCCCCCGGCATTCGAGAGGTGCTCCAAGAGAACCGAAACCTGTTCGCGGAATGGCGATACGTACACGAACGCCGCGGTGCATGGGCCGGCACCGGGATGTTGAAGGAAGCGCTGTCGGCGATCATCGACACGTTCGAAGAGCCCACACCGCCCCCCGAATTTAGTCCGCCCGACGCACGCGACCGTTAACACCAGGACGCGAACGACCACGAATTGACGCCAACCTCAACCCACTGCCTCTGCCACCACTGGCGCCCCAGCCTTGGGGCAAACTGACACAGTCCCCAAGCTACGCCGACGGACGCCGCGCTGCTCCTGCCGCTTGCCCGTAACCACGTTGTCAGCCGCTCCCGGGCCGCATGTTCTGAACTCCGCCTCTCCACCCGCCAGCAACCTGCACCGCCGAAAGCCCGAGTCCGGCCCTTGAGGGCGAGGCCTGCGGCGCGGGAGCGAGTCCCGGCCGGGCGCCTGCCAAACGTCCCGACGGGAGGAACCCATGCGCATCTACGCAAGAGACCGCGTCTGCGGATTTCGCTACAGCCGAGCCGCCTGGGGTGCGTTCAGCAACTTCTCGCCCCTGGCCGTGCCCATCGCCGCCGGCCCCTGGACATTTCGGTTTTCCGAAAGCGCATACCAAGCGGCGAAGTTCGCCACGCGCCCCGACGTTCAGCAGCGCATCGCGGAAGCGCCGACGCCGGCGCAGGCCGCGGCCATCGGTCGCACCCCAGGTCTCGGTATCGACCCCGGCTGGAACGCCCAGCGCGTCGACGTCATGCGCTGGGTGCTGCGTCTGAAGCGCGAGGCCAACCCGGCCGAGATCGACGCGCTCCTCGCCGCGACCGGAGACCGCCCCATCGTCGAGATCTCCACCCGCGACCCGTGGTGGGGCGCCCGTCCCGTCGCCGACCGCTACGAGGGTCGGAACGTCCTCGGACGCCTCTGGATGGAGCTCCGCGAGCAGCTCCGTGACGGCGACCCGGTGGCCCGATCCGACGCCTGGCTCGACCGTATTCGCGTCGGCCGGCTGGCCTGCCGCCCCGACACCGCCCGGGAGAACGCCTGATCTCCTTGTCGCGGAGTGCAAGTCAACCTGGGGATCCGTCCGATTCTCCGGGACCATCTCGACCTTTCTCGCAATTCAACCCTTCGTGCCCAATTCCCGAGACCCGTACCGAGCGGACGCTGAAGCGCCATCCAGGGCTTTCGCCGCGAGATACGGAAACAACGGCACTGCCTTCCACAGTGTCAGGAGGACCATTAACCATGCCCCGCATCATCGAGACCACGGTGTACGAGATCGAGGAACTGTCGGCCGAAGCAAGGGACAAGGCGCGCAACTGGTACCGCGACACCGGCCTGCATGACGACTGGTACGACTGCGTCTACGAGGATTTCGAAACCATTTGCGGAATCCTCGGCGTAACGCTCCGGACCAGCCCGGTGCGCCTTTACGGCGGCGGCGTGCGGCAGAAGCCTCACCTCTTCTTTCGAGGTTTCCACAGCCAAAGCGACGGCGCTTCCTTCGAGGGTTCATGGAGCTACGCCAGGCGCTCGGTCCGGGCCATCCGCGACCATGCCCCCAGGGACGAGGAACTGCATCGGATCGCCGACGTCCTGCAGGACGTTCAGCGGCGGAATTTTTTCCAACTGGAGGCCCGCATCCGCCAGAACGGACGCTACTGCCACGAGAACACCATGACGATCGAGGTCGAGCGGGACAGCCCCTTCCGGCAGCCCATGACCGACGACGCCGAAGCCGCGGTCATCGAGACTCTCCGCGACCTCGCCCGCTGGCTCTACCGCCAACTCGAATGCGAATACACGCATGTCACCTCCGATGAGGCCGTCGATGAGATGATCGCCATCAACGCGTGGACCTTCGACGCAGGAGGCGAGCGCTTCGGCTGACCGGGACGGCCGTCCGGACCTTGTCGCCGCAGCCAAATCCCCCCGTTTTCCCCCAAAGCAGACCGCGCGACAGCCTTGATGTCGTCGGTCGAAGCGGCAGCCCCTTCGCCCGTTCCCTGAACAGCCTCCGACATTGGTCCTCCCTGCACGGCCGCCGTTCACATGTCTCCGCCGCACCACAAGCCCGACCATGCATTGCTGCCACACCCCGGCCAGCGGCCGTTCGTGCATCGACGGGACGGAAAGTCCGAGGAGAAGCTCTCGAGAGGGCGTAGCCGGACGGTCCTGTGGAGTGTCCGAGCCACTCCGATTTCCCGCCACACGGAGGTGTTGCCCATGTCCCTTCCCGATAAGATTTCTGCGGAATACACGCTGCGCCCGAGCGAGCTGGCCTCGGTCCTCGCCGTCCTGGTCGAGGCCCGCCAGCCGGCCATGGTCTGGGGGCCGCCCGGAGCGGCCAAGAGCGAGATCGCACAGCAGGTCGCCGCGGCCGCCAACCGCCGGTACGTCGATGTCCGGGCCCTGCTTCTCGACCCCGTCGATCTTCGCGGCATCCCCTGGCGCGACAGCGACGACCGCACGCGCTGGGCCACGCCCGACTTCCTGCCGCCGGCCGACGATCCCGGCCGCTGGCTCGTCAACCTCGAAGAGCTGCCGTCCGCGGTCCCGATGGTCCAGGCCGCGCTCTATCAATTGGTGCGCGACCGCAAGATCGGCGAGTACGAGATGCCCGAAGGCGCGTCGCTGATCGCCTGCGGCAACCGGGAGACGGACCGCGGGGTCGTGCACCGCATGCCGACCCCTCTGGCCTCGCGCTTCGTCCACCTCGACATCCGCGTCGACGCGGAGGACTGGCTCCACTGGGGAGCGGCCAACGGCATCGCGCCCGAGGTGCTGTTCTTCATCACCTACGAGCCCGAACTTCTGCACCAGTTCGACCCTCAGTCCAGGGAGCGCGCCTTCCCGTGCCCGCGGACCTGGGAGTTCGTCAGCAACATCGTCAAGCACCGGAACGGTCTCGATCCCTCGGTCGAGCGCGCGCTGTTCCGGGGCGCCGTGGGCGAGGCCGCGGCGGTGGAGTTCACGGCGTTCCTGAAGGTCTGGCGCGAGCTGCCCCATCCGAGGGCGGTCCTCAACGACCCCGAGAACGCGGACATCCCGCAGAACGCGAGCGCCCAGATGGCGCTCTGCGGCTCGCTATACCGGCTCGCGAGCGACGTCACCGTGGACCCCATCGTCACCTTCGCCCAGCGGCTCCGGCGGGAGGTGGGCGAATCCCTGGTTGGCGCTTGTGTGCGCCGCGAGCCGGCGCTCCAGCACTCGCCCGCCTTCATCCGCTGGGCCGCCGCCAAGACCCAGTAAAGGAGGAACCCATGGACTTGAACCGTGACGCCATGCTGGTCGGCCTGTGCATCAGCGCCTGGTCCGGCCGGCTCTACGACCGCGAGGCGAGCGACCACGTCGCCGTCCAACACGACGCCAGCACGAGCGCCGGGCGCTACAACAAGCGCCTGCTCCCCAAGTCCGCCCTGGCGCCGCTCAACGCCGTCATGAGCGAGGCAAGGACCCGGCACTACTCCAACAGCTTGCCCTGGGACGACAAGGGCTCGCGGCTCCTCACCGTCGCCAACTACGACCGCTACACCGAGGTCATGGACGGGCTCCGGGAGCGCCTGGTGCGCCAGCGCGCCCGCTTCATCGAGGACTACGACCACTACGTGGAGCAGGCCCGGATCGACCTCGGCAAACTCTTCCGCATCGAGGACTATCCCTCGAAGGACGAGCTTCGGGACAGGTTCTCCATCCACTACCGCATCACCGCGGTGCCGGACGCCGACCACTTCATCGCCAGCCTCGCCTCGGAGGACACCGAGCAGGTGAAGCGCGACATCGAGCGCCACATAGAAGAGCAGCTCCACTCGGCCGTGGGCGATCTCTACCGGCGCCTGGCCGAGGCGGTGGAGCGGGTCTCGGAGCGTCTGGACGAGGACGGGGACGGCAAGCCGCTGGTGTTCCGGGACACCATGATCTCCAACATCCGGGACCTGGTGGACGTGGTTCCCCGGCTCAACATCTTCGGCGACCAGAGGCTTGCTCACCTCTGCGAGCAGGTGAAGGACAGGATCGCGGGGGTGGAGCCGGACTCGCTGCGGCCGTCCAGGACCTTCGACCCCGCGGCCCGCGACCGGGTGAAGCGCGACGCCGACTCGCTCATGGAGCAGTTGGCGGGCTACTTCTCTCCGCCGGCACCCGCCCGGGAGGTCGCGTGACCTCCCGGGGCGTGCTCGGGGAATCCGCGCTCCGGGTGAGCGACTGCGTGACCGAACTGCTGCGGAAGCAGCCCTTCTTCGGGAGCCTCGTCCTGAGGCTCCCGCTCCGCGCCGATCCGACACGCAAGACGCTGGCGAGCGACGGACAGGAGATCCGCTATTCCCCGGGCTGGGTGGCGGAGACCGACGCCCACCTGATCGAGACCGCGATGGCGCGGGTGGTGATGGCGTGCGCCTTGAAACACCACACCCGTAATGTTGCGTACCGGACTATGTTGCGGTGGGCGTGGAACCTGCTGTTTTCCGTGCAGATGACCCCGCGCACCGCAACATAGTTTTAGATCTACAACGACCGCAGGAAGGCCATCAGGCCCTTGTTCTCGCGCCACGGCCGGCTCGGGCCCGGTTCCACCAGATCGCACAGGGCGATGGCTTGGGCCTTCATCTTCACGTCGATCTCGGCGTAGACGTTGGTGGTGTCGACGCTGGCGTGGCCGAGCCAGGCGCGCACGGTGTTGATGTCGACCTTGGAGTGCAGCAGGTGACAGGCGATGCTGTGCCTGAGCGTGTGGGGCGTGACCTTGGCGCCGGCCAGGCTGGGGACCTGCGCGGCACAACGCTCGACGAGCCGGTAGATCCCGAACCGGGTGTAGGCCTTGCGGTGCCTGCTGAGGAACACGGGATCGTCCGGGGACGAGTCGCGGACCAGGTCTGCGAGCATGCGCTCGGTCTCCGGGAGCAGCGGGCACAGGCGTGTCTTTCCGCCCTTGCCGTGGAGCGTCGCCAGGGCGTAGCGGCCGTTGGCGCGGCCGATCTGCAGGTCGCCCGCTGTCAACTGCGCGGCTTCCGAGACCCGTGCTCCGGTGTTGTAGAGGAACATGAGAAGGGCGCGCTCCGTTCGTCCGCGCCGGGTCTTGCGATCCGGCGCCGCCACCATCGCATCCACATCCTTGCGGCTCAGCCAGGCGATGGGCTGCGGCATCGCCTTTTTGGCGGGGATGGCGCGGATGTGGCCGCTCCAGGCGACCTGCGCCGGATCGCGGCTGGCGACGAAGCGGGCGAACGCGCGGATGGCGGTCAGCCGCAGGTTGCGGGTTTGCGCCGAACAGCCGCGTTGGTCCTCTAGGTGGGCGAGGAACTGCCGCACGCGGCTGGACGTGAGGTCGCGCACGGCCAGGCGTTCGTCGGACTTGCGTGCCTTGCGGCTCAGGAACGGCACCAGCAGCGCGAAGGTGTCGCGGTAGCTCTTGCGGGTGTTGCGGGCGAGGTTGCGCTCGGTGACGATGTGCTCCACGAGGAAGCGCCTCAGCCACGGACCGAGGGTGTCGCGGTTACGCATGGCTGCCTCCTCTCAGATGGCGCTCCAGGCGCAGGGACGCCTCCTGCAGCAGTTCCGGGGTCATCGACAGGTAGACCTGTGTGGCCGACAGCCGGGAGTGCCCCAGGTAGGTGGAGAGCACCGGCAGGAGCCGTTGTACGTCGGCGCCCTCGCGGTACCACGCGGTGACCCGGTGGACGGCGAAGGTGTGCCTGAACGAGTGCAGGCCCGGGCGCAGGCAACCTTCGACGCCATGGATTCCCACGCGGCGCCGCAACCGGGCGAAGCTATTTTGCGTCGATATGCTGACCAGGGGCGTTCCGTCCCGGTTCGCAAGGAACGCCGAGTTGCGGCCCCCCGGGAGCGGACGGCGGGCGCGCCGTCTTGCGTAGGCTGCGAGAACGCCGGCGAGTTGCGGCCCGACCGGAACGAGCCGGGTCTTGAAGAACTTCGAGCGGCGCACGGTCAGCACGGACTCCTTGAGGTCGACGTCGGCCAGCGTGAGGCGCCTCGCCTCGCCGCCCCGCAGGCCGGCGCCGTAGAGGAGAAGGATCAGCGTGCGCAGGGTGTCGGCATCGATCTGCCATGCGCGCCTGGCATGGAGGTCCAGGCCGTCGAGAAGACGCCGCACCTCCTCGCGGGAGTACACATAGGGCGGCGACACCCGCGGCCGCTTCGGCTCGTTGTCGGGCAACGGCCACCGGGTCGCGTGGCCGCGGCTGATGGCATAGCGGTAGAAGCCGGCAAGCACGGAGTACTTGAGGGCGCGGGTCTGGGTCAGGGGGCCGACGCCCGCGATGAAGGCGCGGACCTGTTCGGTCGTGACCTCGTCGCAACCGACGACGCCGTCGACGCCCTTGAGGAAGTGCCGGAGAACCGACGAGCCCGTGACGAACTTCGCGCCAAGGCTCCGTCGCCAGAGGATGAACTGCTCGATTGCGTCGCGTACGTTCATGCCAGTTCCTCCAGGTCGAAGGCGGCGACTTCGCGAAGCGCGTTGAGATCGACCTTGGCGTACACCGAGGTCGAGGACGGACTGCGGTGCCCGAGGAAGTCGCCGATCACCTTCATCGCCATGCCCTGGTCGAGAAGGTGCTGGGCGGCGGCATGCCGCAGGGCGTGCGGTCCCCGGTGCCCGGTGACGATGCCAAGGGTGCCCAAGCGGCGTCTGACCATCTCGCCCAACGTCCCCTTGGTGAGCGGCCGGCACGGCGCCAGGAGGGTGAGGAACAGCGTGCGGTCGGCTCGCGGGGGACGGACATCCCGGAGATACCGAAGGATGGCCTGGCCCACGCCCCGCGACAGCGGGTAGGCGTGCGTTCTTCCCGTCTTGGGACGCCGTACGCGCAGCGTCTCCCGCTCCCAGTCGATATCGTCGAGCCGCAACCCGCGCAACTCGCCGCTTCGCAGACCGTAGACCGCGAGCAGCATCAGGATGGCGCGGTCCCGCTTGTCCACGGGACGATCTCCCTCGGTGGTGGCCAGCAGCCGCACCACGTCTTCGCGCTTGAGCCTGGGCGGCACGTCCTCGTTGACATAGATCCGTGGAACGCCGATCGCGGCCGCGATACCGGGCCTGCACCAACCACGGTCTTCGGCGAACCGGAAGAACATCTTCAGATGCGTGGCGCAGTTCTCTATGGTTCTTCGGCTGAGTTCCGCACGGACGGACTTCGCCGCGATGGCCCGGTCGACGTCCGCGATGGTGACCGAGCCAAGCGGCGTGTCGCTCTCGGCCAGGAAGGCGAAGAACCACTCGGTGACCTCGCAGCAGCCCTCCACCGTCGCTTCCGCGTATCCGCGCTCCCTGCGCGCCCACGCCGCGAAGGCGGCAACCTCCGCGGTGTGCGGGTGGCGCGGCGGCTTCTCGTGTTCCTCGAGCCAGCCCTGGAAGCGCAGCCAACGCAAGGACTTCGCCACAAAGCGCGCCCGAACCCGGGCCGAGGCTGGCCGGTGGTATCGGAGAATCCCTGGCCGCGACCACTCCCTGGCCGCTTCCTCCACCTCACCGACGCTCACCACCCTGCGCCCGGTCAGATCGAGGAGGCCCACCAACCGCAGAAGGGCGGTGGCGTGCTTGCGCAGGGCGTCGGGTCCGAAACCCTCGTCCCGAAGGTGCCGGAGGTACTTCAGCCGCTCCTCCGCCAAAGCCGCCGAACGCTGTCTCTCGATCGACGGCGGATGCCCGAATAGCTCTTCCCACATGATCGTGTCTCCTTTCGTTGGGGATCACGGTCATGCGTAGCACCAGCCGCACACTATGTTGCGCTCCAGACGTTAATCTCACAGTCTGACAAGGGCTTGCAGACTCACCGCAACATAGTCCGGTACGCAACATTACGGGTGATATGTTGCGCGCAACATATCACCCGCCGGGGCGAGCGGGACCCGGAACGCTGGCAGACGGCTTCGCAGCTTGTCACCCACGCGTTGCTGCGCGACGCCGGCTTCACGCTCCCGTCCGACGCCGAGGCCTGGGAGGACCTCAGCGTGGATTTCCTCGATTAGTGGTTCCCAGCGGTTTTTCTGCCGTGCCGGACGAGCCGTGGGAAGTCCGTAACTCAGCGATTTAGTGTAGAAAAATGTGTCTGCAAACGAGCGGGTGACAGACCTGCAAGATTCAGCGCGGACGCGTGGGTTCAACACTATTTCAACACCGGTGCCGGGGCTCTTAAAGTAACCCTTCGGTGGTACCGTGATAACCGGGACGGCTGGCGGGTGGAGAACGGTGGCTGTGCGCAGAAATGGTGTGTTGAGCGCACCCACGGTAGCTGCTGGCCGGACAATTCCACGTTACCACCGAAGGGTTACCTCTTAAACTCTTAACCCGGCGCAACCGTGTCCCTCAATGGCGCAGAAATCGCCATCTGCGATGTTTTCGTGGGGAGCCCAGTCCGTTCACGAAACGGCAGATGGCGCCGAGAAATGTTCGCCAGCAGGAACCGGTTGCCGGAAGCCTCACATCGCCGGCTGCGGCCGGTACCGCTGGACATGAATCCGGTCCTGGTCCTTGCACGCCTGCACGAGATGGCGGAGCTCCGGGACGTCAACGGCCACGCTGTCGGTCAACGCATCGAGATCGACCGTCCGCGTCCATTCCTGCCGCATTTCCTCGCAGATGATTGCTTGGGCGTGGGTGGTATGTGCTACGCAAAGTCGTTTAGTATAGAGGTCTGCGCTGTTCCGCCGGAGGCCACACGAACCTGGATGAGTCGGCATTTGAAGCGGCGACGAGCGGACTGGATGATTCCTGAGACTGACGATATCGAACGCGTTGAGGCTCACGCGGGAAAGAGACGGAGCGAAGATGACCGAGATCGAGGAACGTTGGCTGGACTACGCGTGGTCCATCATCAACTGTCCGAAATCCCATCGCGAGCGGTGCGAAGCCTTGGGAGCGGCTGTACCTGGACATGGGCGTGTTGACGGCAACGAGGTGAGATGGCCGGGATACCTCGGCGAGGGCTACCGCGAAGGAACCGGGATTCTGTGCGTTGGCGCCGTTCACCGGGAGGCGCGTCCTGAGGAAGAAGCACGCGATTCAGTGACGCGGCGGACGAATGCGGAATTGGTGAACGCACATCGGCGCTGGGTGCAGCGCGGCCGCTCTCGAGACGAGGACCGTGACTACCTGGCGGCCGTACGAGCTGCGTACGAGTGTGCGCTTCCTCGCTGGGATCGCTGGAAGGACCACTTCCGCACGCTTGTGGAGGTCCATCTTGGCATGAGCAGGAGGGAGATCGCATGGACCAACCTTGCGAAGTGTCGGGTTCCAATTCACCGTGGGAATAGGATCCGCACGGCCGAGGCCAAACTCATAAGACTGTGCCAGCGTGATTTCGCACCTGTGACCGAGCTGGTGGAGGCGATCCGTCCCGGCCTTGTTCTCTGTTGTGTTCTGCATGCGCCAAGCGGCGGCGACATCGTGTCGTCGTGGGACTCTTCGTCAGCTTCGCCCCTAGTGTATTGCTGGCAGGGTCGAACTGGTCATGATCTCCACAACAGGGACCCCCAACGCCGCAGGCTGGCTGAGTGGGCGCCGGAGATGGCGCGTGCGTACCGGACCAGAACCCAAGGGGCGGCCGAGGTTTGAGCCCCGGCTGCCGAGGAGGGAGCGATGAAATACAACACCAGGAAGGCCTGTCCCGCATCCGTGAGGACCCCCTAGACGTACCCCCGCTGGAGGCGTTCGTGAACTCCCAGGATGCGGCAGCGCACATCGCTCCCATGACCTGCATCTACCAGGGGTTCATGGGAACTATAACCGTAGGCGTTCCGCCGAGCTGACAGCAGAGAGGAGGGGGTGCTGCCTTGGGGGCCCGTGACAACCCCCATGCTCCATGAGGAGCACGCGTGGCGTCCCTTCCCTTCTGGAGCAAAGACATGCGATATACCCGCACTGGAAACCCGAAATGGAAGTATAGGCTCGAAAAAGAGTACTCCCGTGATTTGTTGCCGTGCATGGACGATGCCCAAGGAACAATCAGCAACGTTCGAAACGACGTTCGAAAAGTGTATGCCGAATTGGCTCACGGGCACATCACGATTTACGCAGGCTACGCTTGGAATGGAGCGAACTGGTTCCCCGACCTTCCAGCGATAATGTCGGCCACCCTTGTCCACGACGCCCTGTGTCAACTGATAGGTGAGAAGAAAATCCCCGGGGATCTGCGGCGCTGTGCTGACCAGGAGTTCTACTGCATGGTGAGGGAGTCCGAATCACCTTGGTTGGCAAGCCCGATGTACTACGCCATCCGCGGCCATCAGTACGTGCCGTTCCTGGGGGGCCTGATAGGGGGTCTGTGGGGTTTGGTGAGGGGAACGTTTGTGGAGGAAGAGTTTGGGTGCTGAGCCAACACGAAGGAGTGAGATGGAGAATCGTGGATACGGGCGGTGGCCTTTAGCCCGAAAACACCGCGGTGGCGCCGGGGTATTGATACCGCTCCGAGGAGCACCTACTTCTGGCAACTGCACGGTCTCATCGAGAATTGGCGACTACAGTGGCTCGCTCAGCACCAACCGTGAGTAACAGAACTGCAGGCACCATAACCGATAGTGCCTTACAGCTCTATGCTCGTTAAGCATGGAGGTCGTCATGCCCGGTGATCGCTCAACCAAGTCGCCAGTCGCTGCGGCATCGCTCCACTTGGCTGTTCTTCAAGGGTGAAGCGCAGGAACCGCCTGTCAAGGGCAACCGAAATGTCCCATTTGTGGCAATCGAAAATGTCCCGCTTTTGAGGCGAGCGTGGATGCGAACCCGGAGCGGTCAGGGGGCCAGGCGCCGTCCATTGAGCGATGCTGGGCGTTGCGGATCATGCAGGCTGATACCGCTGAACGTCGATCTCGTCGGCGCGCGCCCGCATCTGCGTCGCGTCGTGCCATGCCTGCATCCGCAACAAGAGGTCCATGCTGAGGCCGAATGCCTTCTCGACCCGCAGCGCCATTTCCGGCGACAGCGACGCGTTGCCGTTCACCAAGTCGGAGAGCGTCGCCCGGCGCACTCCGAGAATCCGTGCTGCCGCCGCAATGTTCAACCCGAACTCCTCGATCACTTCCAGCCGGATGAAGGCTCCGGGGTGCGAAGGGGTCATTCCCATCTTGATGCCGTCGCTGCTCATCAGTGGTAGTCCTCCAGGTTCAGACGCTCGATCCCGCCGTCCCGCTCCTCGAAGGTGATCCGCCAGTTGGCGGACACCGAAACGCTCCATTCGTTGCGTCGCGCGCCTGACAGCCGGTGCACGCGCCAACCCGGCGCCGCCTCGCGGACGAAGGCCTCCATGTTCTCGGCCAGGGCGAGCGCCGTCACGATACCGCGCACCCGCTCCACCAGCTCCTGCTTCAGCCGCCGGGGCGAGTCGTTCTCGAATAGCTCGCGCAGGCCCCGGTGACGGATGGAGCGGACGGTCATGCCGTCCGCGTATACGGCAATACCGTGCGCCATGCAAGGGCCTTCGGCGAGTCCAATGACCGAACCGCAGGGGCGCGGCCCTTCCCACGTTGGGCACCCTCGACGCCGTGATCTTCGTTCTGTTCGCCGTGACGCACACCCTCCCTCTTGTTCCTGTCGCGAACGGCGCGGCACAAGTGCTCCGCGTTTCGGGGAACACCCAGGACACGACGGGCTCAGAGTTCGGATGGGTCGCGACAGTTACGCTCAGTCGCCGCGCGGGCTCCAGACGGTCGGTCAGGTCGATCAGTCCACGTCCACAGCGGCAGCGCCCGAAACAGAACGCCAAGGCCGAGACGCTCGGCTACGCGAAGCTCCGCCGGGTCGGCCCGCGCGTGTCGCGCCTGCCATGCCTCTTGCCGGACCTTCATCCGCCAACCGTAGCGCCGCGCGTCTTCGCACCGTATGTCCGGACGCCTGAACGTCGACGTGTCCGTGGCCGCCGTCGCTTCCGCCAACCAGGCGTCTCGGCGACGCCCGTGTCGTCCTCGAAGACATCCTGCGCCTCGACTCCGGCGACGGCGTGCCGGGCATGCCGTCACGGCATAGCCGCACCACTCAATTCACTGGCGACTTCTGGACTGACCGACACATCTGCACCGCCGCCTACAGCAACGGTCGAGTGAGTGTCGCTGCCGCGTACCGCTCCCCTGGACACTGGTTCGGCGGTGACGGTCGCGGCGGCGGCGCTCGCCATCGCCATCGGCTCGCGCGCCGCGCAGCGCCGCGTAGCGGTCGCGGCGACGGACTCGAAGCCCTGGCTGTGAGCATCGCGTCACCGCGCTCCGCACCGCATCGTCCACGAATGTCGAGGCCGGTGCCGATCTCGCGCGGCGCATCCCGGTTGCTGTCTACATTCGTTTCGCGCCTGCGCGACCGCCGGCGATGACCCGTCCGGGCTACTGTAAGTCGATTGTAAGCGCCTTGTAAGTGCTTTGTGTTACAGCGACGCAGCGTGAAACACGGTGTAACACGGGAAAGTTCTCCGAGGAACCGCCCCGGTTCCCGAGAGAATCGCCCGGTTCTCTACAGAATCTTCGCCGCCAGACCCGCGCTCGCGCCGCCACGGCTGCTTCGCTGCACGGACTCCCTGAAACTGCCCCATGTCCCGGATTCGGACCCGGTATTCTCTGACCTGTTCCTCCCGCTCAAGCGCCGCTCTGGCTAACCCGTTGATATCCCGCGTCTTTTGTCCCCCCATCGTCGATGTCTCGCCATGCGGTTCCGTCTCTACGGCAGAGCCGTTATTCTTCCACACCCGACGCAGTTGACTGCCTGTCGTGCCATGTCTGCGCCCGGACGCGCAGTTCGAGCCCCTCAACCCCCCTCGCACCATGGAAAAGGCGTATGCTCTTTGTATGGCGGTCGTGTACCGGTCGTGTACCGGTAGTCTGGTGGTCGTGTACCGATCGTGTACCGGTCCTAACACATCCCTGCGATTTCAAGGACTTGGCGGATTCCAAAGTGCGACGCAGAGTGCGACGCAAGGCCATCCGCCTGGCGGGAATCCTCCTGGCGTATTTCCTAGGGGTAATCCGGGCGGTCGCGCCCGCTGACGGGCGAAGGCGGCTTTTCCATGACAGCCCCGGCGCGACGAGGGTGTGCAGACGAGGCGCGATCGCAGGCTTGCATGCTCAAGGCGATGAACCCCTCCGCATGAGCGCCCTCGGGCCGGGCAGCCCGGGAGCGGAAGGGGGGCGGTGGAGTCTTCCGGCCCGCTCCGGTGGCGATGCCGGGGTTCCCTGATTGATCCGGCGTTGGGTTTTTCTCGCCGGCGACGGTCTCGGGGTCGACCGCAAGGGGGGAAGGTTTCTACAGTTCGAGGTCCATGTCGAGCTGCTTTTCTTCCGGATCGAGCGTCGTTTCCTGTACGGGCTCGGGTTCCGGCCCGCGCGAGCGGTCCTCCTCGGGTTCGGTTTCCCGATCCGTGTCCCAGGGTTCGAGACCGTCCGCGTCCAGTCCGGCGCTCCGTTCCGGCGATTTCAAATCGTCTTCCCAGTCGAGATCATGCCACGGTTGATGCCCGCCACCGTGTCCCGTGCCCGGCTGAAGCTCGGTTTCGTACTCGCGATCGATGCGGTCCGCGTGGCCGGCGTCCCGCTCCTCGGGCGGTTCGAGGCCCAACTCCGCCTCGTGCGCGGCCTCTCTGGCGACTCCATCCAGCGCCGAGATCCGCTCTCCGGTCGCTCTCTCCAACTGTTCGGAGAGCTTGCGGGCATCGTCTGTGACCAGCTCGGCATGGTCCCGGGCCCGGCTGATTGCCACGTAGAAGGCTCTCTGGTTGGTCAGATTCGGGTTGCCGGCGGGCATTGCAGCCACGATATGGTCCACCGTCTTCCCTTGAAAAGAGTGAACCGTGGCCGCCCAGGCCCGGTCCATGTGGCGGAGTTGCGGATCATCTTCGTCCAGTCCGGCTTCCTTTCCGTTCTCCAGGCGGAACCGGACTCCCTCCTTTTCGATGGATTCCACCTCTGCCGCCTCCCCGTTCACGAGTTCCGAACCTGGATCGTTGCGCGTCCACCGCACCCGGTCGCCCGCCCGAAGTTCCATCTCCTCGCTCCTGTAGACCTCGACGCCGCCCTTGGCGGCGGCAATCCGGTACGGCCGCCAGGCCACGGGATCTTTACCACCGCCATCCAGCCAGACCGCGTTGCGGTCGTAGTCGACCCGAGCGACCTCGCGCTCGTCTCCCTTCTCAACTCCGAGTGTCTTGTACCGGCGGTTGAAGATCACCGTGTCGCCGGCCGAGTAGTTCGAGGCGCGGGCCATCTCCGCACGGGTCAGGCCCCTCGGCACGAGCTTCTTGCCACGGCGGGCGGGACCCGAAACCGCGCCTTCGGCGATCAGACTCTCGCGAATCCTCGTGTTGATCTCGTCCCGTAGCGCCCGTGTGGGGGCGATCACTCCTGCTGTCGTGCGTTGTTCGGGAGACAGTTTTAGCCACCGTTCGGCGGCTTCGAGGCCGAGTTCCTCCCGTTCCGTCTGCACGATCCGGTCGCCGAGCTTCTCGAGTGCGCCGTGCAAGGCGCCATCCCTTAGCGGGTTGCGAGACCCGCCCGGCAACTGTCGCTCCAGCCGGTAGCAGTCGGAGCGGACGATGGAGGTAACGACATGGTTTGAAGCACTCCGATGAAACGGGCCGCCTTGGGCGGCTCAGCGACCATGCGGGCCGCAACGCGAGTGAACGCCGAGCAGGCCTCGAAACTGGCAACGCGGAAGCCGACCCGCCTCGAGTACGGGAAAGGCTGCCATCGGCCGGGAAGCGAGCGACACACGCACCGGCCGGTTCCGCCGGGGTATTGGCGGCGGCACGCATGGAAGAAGGGGATGGACGCAACACGGGAAGCCCCGGCGGTGGCGTAGCACGCGCCAACCGACAACCCGCGAGGGATGGGTCGGGCCGTTCGGGGTGGCGGAGAGGTCCGTAGTACCGCGGAAGCCGGGTAATGCCGGTGGAGGGAAGGGGCCTTGGTTCGAGAGCAGCGTTTGGAAGGAGGAAGGGACATGGGGACTGGCGAGAGCCTATCCGACCCGGAAAAGGTCCGGAGACTCCAGACGGCGCTACATGCGAAAGCGAAGGAGGCCCCGGGCTTTCGGTTCTACTCACTGAGCGACAAGGTGTGGCGCGCCGACGTGATGGCGGTCGCCTGGCAGGAGGTCCGCCGCAATGGCGGAGCCGCCGGGGTGGACGGTCAGACGGTAGCGGACATCGAGGCGCAAGGCGTGGAGCGGTGGCTTGGGGAACTGAGGCGGGACCTGAAGGCGGGAACCTATCGGCCCGAGGCGGTCCGGCAGGTTCTCATACCAAAGAAGCAGCGTGGGAAGTTGCGGCCCCTGGGCATTCCCTGCATACGGGACAGGGTGGCGCAGACGGCGGCGATGCTAGTGCTGTCGCCGATCTTCGAGGCCGACCTGCAACCGGAACAGTATGCCTACAGGCTGGGCCGGAGCGCGAATGATGCTGTCAGGCGCGTACACCGGCTGTTGAACACGGGCCACCGCGAGGTGGTGGACGCGGATCTAACGGACTACTTCGGCCAGATTCCGCACGCCGAACTGCTCAAGTCCGTCGCCCGGCGCGTGAGCGACGGGCGGATGCTGGGCTGGGTTAAGGCGTGGCTTGAGATGGCGGTCGAAGAAGACGACGGCAAGGGCGGCAAACGCCGTACGAACCGGGCGCGTCGCGAGAGGAAGGGAACCCCTCAAGGTTCTCCGATCTCCCCGTTGCTCTCCAACATCTACATGCGCCGCTTCATACTGGGCTGGAAGGTGCTGGGCCATGCCCGGCGCTTCAAGGCGGAAGTCGTCAACTATGCCGACGACCTGGTTGTGCTCGGCAAATCGTCGTCAGCGGAAATGCTGGCGGTGGTCGAGAACCTGATGGAACGGCTGAAACTGACGGTCAATGCCGAGAAGACCCGATGCTGCCGGGCGCCGGAGGACTCGTTTGAGTTCCTTGGCTATCGGATTGGACGCAACTACCGCCCGCACGGGAAGGGGAGCTACATCGGCACCCGGCCCAGCAAGGCGAGCGTCCAGAGCATCTGCCGCAGGATTAGCGAACTAACGGAACCCCGCTATGGGCTCCTGGACCAGGAGGTCGTGGCCGAACGGCTCAATCGACTGATGCTCGGGTGGTCAAAGTACTTCATCCTGGGCCAGGTCGAGCCGGCCTATGCCGCGATCGACAGGCACGCTATCAAGCGGCTGCTCCAGTGGCGGCGTCGCAAGCACAAGGTGAGAGCCCGTAATTATGTGCAATACGGGTACGAGCAGCTCTGGACTGAGCACGGTCTCATCCGCCTTGCACCGCGAGCGACACGCTTTCCGTGGGCGAAGGCATGATCTCGTCCGAGAGCCGTGTGCGGGAAAACCGCACGCACGGTTCGATGAGCGGGGACTGGAAACGCGGCCAAGGGAGCCGGACTGAGGCCCGGAGCGAAAGCGACGGACAAGCCACCGGACCCTAAAGCTGGCGCGCCAGTCCTCGACTCTACACGCGGTCTTCACCTCGCCCGCCAGGCCCGCCCGCACCGCTTCCTTGAGCTCCTTGTCCCGCTGGCGAAGGATCTCGTCCATCACCGCGGTCTGCATCCCCGCGCGCCTGAGTTGCTCGAAAGGCTTGCCCGCCTCCACCGCGCCGAGCTGCTTCTCGTCGCCGACCAGCACGACTCGAGGAACCCGGAGCGTGGTTGCCGCCTTGATGAGACCCCTCATCTGCTCGCTCGATGCGAGCGAGCTTTCGTCCACTACCAGGACCGTCTTCGAGAACGAGGCGCGCAACTGGCGAAGTCCCTTCATCGTACCCCGGCCTTCGACTATGCCGGCATGGCGGGCGAGGAACCGCTGCAGAGTCTCCGACTCGATTCCCGACTCCCGCTCAAGGGTGCGCGCGGCCGAGGCCGAAGGCGCAAGGCCCATCGCCCGGTAGTCCCGGCTCTCGCCCAGCGTCCGCAGACGCTTCAGCATCGTCGTCTTGCCGGTTCCCGCATAGTCCTGCACTCCCACTACGCGGTCCTTCGACGCCAGCACCATCTTGACCGCTTCCTTCTGTCCCTCGTTGAGACGTCCTCCGTGGAGCTTCGTCTCCGCGATCCAGTTCCGCATAATCGCCTTGCCCACGCCTTGGCCAGTGTGCATCAGCGCGATGGCCTCGGACTCCCGCCCGATTGCCGCGTCCGTGGTCCAGTGCCTGCCGTGGTCGAGACCCCTGGCCGCGTGCACTCCGCCCTCGCGTTCGAGCTCCGAGACGGCGCGCTCCGCCGCCTGCGTCGTGACCGCGCCCGGTTCCCGGGACAGTGCAGCCGCCAGAAGATCCCCGTGGCCGAACACCGCCTGGCGTTCCGAAAGGTGCTCCACCGCCCAGCTTGCCGCCTCTGCCGCTCCCTGTCCCCGGTCCGTGAACAGGTCCGGCGCCGGGAGTTCCCGTTCAGTCTGCCTCGCTTTCGCCCGCACCGCCGCTACCGAAAAACCCATTTCCGACGCTTGGCGCTCCCAACTCCGCCGCAGTTCTCCCTTGTCCACGTCCCGTTTCCTCGCGCACGTCATCAGCGCCGTCCGGTCCGCAAGCTTCGGGTTCTCCATCGACAACCCTTCGTTCCGGGCCGCCATCGCCCCCTCGATCTCCGCCCGCCGCGACGAGAACTCCTCCACCACCTCCCTCGATACCCCCGCGATCTCGAACCGCCCATCCGAATGCGTCTTCTCGATCCCGTAACCTAGGTCCTTGAGACCCTGTGCCAACTCCGCCCGGTAGATCGCCCCCGTCGCCATCTTGTTCCGGTAGAGCCCGTCGTTCACCATCGTCCTCCACTTCCCGTCTTGTCCCTGCACCATGTTGGCAATCACGGCATGGGTGTGGAGTTGAGGGTCCAAGTTCCGGGAGGTGTCGTGGCGGAAGGTCGCGGCCACCATCTTCTGGTCGCCCGCGCGGACCATCGCTCCGCTCGCCTTGTCCTGCACGCGGGTCTCGACCGCGTTCCGCTCCACCCATGCAAGCGTGCGTGTCACGGCTCTGTCGTGTGCGGCCACGATCCGCTCGTCGCCTCCCACGAGCGCCATGAGCGAGACCGACTTGGGCGCCGACAGCGCCACGTCCCGCCCCGGCCGGTGGTGGATCTCGCCGTCCTTGTCCTTCTTGCCCAGATGGGGACCGCCCGGCACCTTGCCTTCGAGCACGGTCTTGAAGGTCTCGGGATCGACCGGGCCCGAAAGCCTCAACACCCCGGCCCCCTTGCCCGCCCAGGCGCTCGCTTGCCTGTGCGCGGGATCGTCTTTGACGTAGTAGCCGTCCTTTTCGTAGTAGGAGACGCCCTGCGACGGCGAGGCGATCACGCCGATGGAGGCTACCATGGCCGCCTCCCGATCAGTCGCTGCATTCGAGTATCTTGCTTGTCCATGAAGCCCGGATACGCGCTTTGCGGAGGGGTAACAAGGGCTCAAGAGCCCTGTTCACAGGCGTGTCGGCGAACGGCGGTGATTGTCTTGTCGCGCGATCGCAGCCTGTCGGTGCACCCCGCTACGCGAGCCATGCCGTGGACCGTCGAGCCCCCTCAAGAAGCCGTGGACGGGGAGTCCGGTGCCTTGCCCCACGAGATGCGCGTACGCTTCGCGCGCATCTGTGAGTTGATCGCAGCGGTCGGTCTCGAACGCATGGGGGCGCTCACACCTCACCGGTCCGCTCTGTGAGATGTGCATGAGCGGCCGTGACGATACAGCGCGGGCACTCTACGTCACGGCAAGGAACAGACGGGTGGTGGACGTCCGCGCATTCCCAAAGAAGACCCGACGGACACCGAAACGTGAGCTTGCGTTGGCGCTCAAGCGCGCTGGGGAGATATCACCATGACCAAGGAATCGGAGCTGTACTGGGAATGGAGTACCGGGAAGCCTATGATCGTCTTGAGCCGGAGCTCGCATTGTCGCGCATGATGATCGAAACCCGCAGGCGCGCCGCGCCGACGCAAGCCGAGTTGGCCGAACGCGTGGAGACGACGCAGTCGGTCGTAGCGTGCCTCGAAAGCGGCTGCATCCATCCGTCCACGCGGACTCTGGAGAGGATCGCTCGCGCCACGGGCGCTAGGCTTCGGATCAGTTTCGACCCGGTATGACGCGGCCCGGTCCTCTCCGAGACCGCCGTCACCACCGAGGATAACGACGCGACCGCAGCACCAGTTGGGTGACCCGGCCAACACCGTGCGGGATGCCCGTAGTTGTTCCCAGGAATCGTCGCTCCGTTGGGCATTGATGGTTCGGGTGGATCTTGTGCCGCGTGGCGATCTCCTGGATCGTCTTGTCCCCCCGCAGTGCCTCCAGGGCTACCTTCGCTTTGAACTCCCCGCTGAACCGTCGCCGTGTGCTCATCGCGTATCCCTCCTTCGCTCGGTGGAATACACCTTAGCAACCTGTCCGTTTTTCCGGGACCACCTCAGTTAGTTCTCTCCGGATGCAACATGGTGCCGGACGCACGCTCAACTTGCCCGGTGGTGAACACCCTTCAACGGTCCGGAACGGGCCGCGAGTACAGGAGTCATGTCTTCTCTTAACTTTTTTCCCTTGTTACAGGGCGCAGCAACGAACTTGCAACTATACACGTGCGAGTATAAGGGACAGGACAGATTATGGGTCGACTTTGGGGGGAAGCGCTGATGTCAATGTGTGGACCAATGCTCGTTGGTGTATTGGTGTTTTGGTTTTTCTGCAGGTTTGGTTTTTTTATTAATAACAAAATCAACAAGCGATTGAGACAGCGGACCTACTATTTTTTCCGAAGCATAGACCGAAAGAGGTGGCCGGGTTTCTTCATCGCACAATTCGATGGGTTGTTTTTGTCCGGGGCCAATCAGCGTCCCCGCTTCTCACGGTCTGTTGTGGCATCTTGTGTAGCGATGGCGTTCATCACCGGTGCCTGGGTGGCCGTACAAGTGTCCCGTCATGGGTCGATTGGAGATCTCAGCGACCTAGCATGGGGTGATCTTGTCATGTTGACTCCTTATGCCGTATGCATAAATCTGATGGGTGACTATTTCTCATTGTGGGAAACGCGCCTCATTCTCGGGCAGATGGCCAATCTGCGAAGTGCGAGAATGAGAGCCCTTCTTCTCCTGTTTGATGCGCTCGCGTCTGCTCTTATCTTCTTCGTGGGATTAGTTCTCGGGTCAGCGGGATTCACCGCCCTCTGGCTCCTCCTTGGAGGACATGTCCCCGGTGACGAAACGTGGATTGGTATGCTGTACTCTGTGACGAGAGAGACTTTCTCATTGCTATTTTCGGATTGTGGCATATTTCTCTCTGGTCCAGATCGCTACGGTACTGTTCTTGGTATCTTTCTATACACGACATTCCTGACGTCCGTATGGGTTTGGGCGTTTTTGATTGGCGTTAGTCTTCTACCTATACTCAAACTTTGGAAGATATTCAACGTGAAGAAGTACCCTGTAGGTGCGGCCATTTCTATCGGTGGTGCGGTCTTAGGCCTTTCGATAATCGTTATCGGACTCGCGTTAGAACTGAAGTTAGCATGTCCATGACTCGCTGTTTCTTTTCCATCTCCTGAACGTTCTAGGATCGCACCAGCCATAGACCTTACGGCACGAACCGACCCGCTTGGACACTTCGTTACGCAAACCTTTCGATTGGCCAGGCGGTCGGACTAACTGCCTAAGTCGGCGAAATAGTGGGCGGATACGAGGGCGACACACGATCGCTACACGGTGGTGAAGCGAAGATCCACCGCCGTTCCCATGGGGATTTAGGGGGTGAGGGTGCTCGCACGGCGCGCCGGGGCGCAGACAAGGCACGTCAGGCACGACAGTGCGGCGCGTGTGAGAACTGGATCCCGCGCAGGCGGGCAGGAAGGACAAATCAGGGAAACAAGCGAAGGGGAGTGGGCACTGGCAAAACCGACTGACGGGAGCCGCCACGGCGATTGAGTGGCGGTCAGTGCGGGAGGTACCGAAGACGGTCGTGTGGATCAAGCTGCCGGAGGCGCATGCACTGGCCCGGACACAAGTGCAGAGCGTGATGCGGAAACCAGTGACGGGCGAAGTCCGCACCTGGCGACGCGAACGCGGAGCGGAGGTGCCGCCGACGGCGGCGAGCCGAGCCAGGTGTTAACCAGCTTCAAGGGTTCTTCCAAGGTAGCCGCCCGTCGCAGGGAGCAAGGCGTGAGCTGTGTTGCAGACGCGTAGGAAGCGGCCAAGGTGGTGCCTGGAAGTCGCCTTCTCGGTGCAGGATATGGCACACACTATCGCTTGACATCCGCGATCTGCTCGGGTTGGATCGATTCGATTGACTACTGTCTGTATGGTCGCGGGAATCTGGCATGCTTATATTAATAACTGGTGTTCGCTACGGAATTTTCGTTCTGGCTTTACTGATTGTGGCGCCTTGGGCGTTGACCGGTGTCCCTTCCGCACAAGAAGGGATGCCTGCTGCCGGGGCAGCAGGCCCTCCGGCCGATGTCATACGGGAGGCTCAGACCCTGCTGGCGGCCCTGGGCTACGCGACAGGTCCGGCGGAGGCCGGCGGCTGGAGTGACAGCCTATCGCGCGCCTACCGTGCTTTCCTGAGCGATGCGGGCCTTCCGGCATCGGAGATGTTGACGCCGCGGGGCCTGCGGAGCCTTCGTGAAGTAGCCAAGTCGGAGGGCGTGACGGCGGGAACGGGCAAACCGGCGGACAGGGCGACAGGTTCGGCTTCGGACGATCTGCACCGCGCGGTCGCGGCCGGAGACATCGATGGCGTGCAGGCGTTTCTTTCGGGCGGCGTGGCCGTGGACGGCCGGGACCGCCGCGGCTGGACGCCGTTGATGCACGCGGCCAACAAGGGCTATGTGCTTCTGGTCGAGACTCTGCTGAAGGCGGGCGCCGCGCCGGATATCCGGGCTCCAGACGGAGCGACGGCGCTGTTCATGGCAGTGATGAACGGGCACCCGGAGGCGATTGCGCTGCTGATGCGGGCGGGCGCGTCGATTTCGATACGGGGTCCGCGCGGCCTGACGGCAGTGGATGCGGCGCGTCTGATATACGGCAACAACAAGGGACAGCGTCCTGTTCCCGATGACGCGGAGGTCCACGCGCTGCTTGGCGGCATGACCTGGGAGGATGCCGTGAAAGCGGCGGTTGCCGAGCGTCGAGTGGAGACGGATGCAGCTGCGATTGAAGCGTCGCTCGGCTTGGACCGGACGGCGCGAGCCCAAGTGCAACGCCGCCTTGCGACGCTTGGTTTTTCGCCGGGTCCCGCGGACGGAGTCTTCGGCCACAGGACGCGCCTTGCGATCAGCAGATGGCAGAAGGCGGAGGGTCTATCGGGGACGAGCTACCTGACGCGGAAACAGGCCGACACGTTGGTTGTCGGTGGCGAAGAGGAGAAGGAGGAACGGGAACGCATTGCGCAGCAGCAGGCGGAACGGGAGGCCCGTGAGAACGCAAAACGAGAAGAGGCGGAGCCTGAGCTTTGGGCCTTGATCAAGGCGAGCGGCGATCCATCGGACTTCGAGGCTTATCTGGAGGCCTATCCGGGCGGGGTGTATGAAGAGTTGGCGCGCCAGCGCCTGAACACGCTGATCGCCGAGGACGACGCGGCCTACGCGCAGGCGGTAGCCACGGAGACAGAAGCGGCCTACGAGGGCTATCTAAGCGCCTATCCCACGGGACGGCATGTAGCGGTGGCGCGCGAGGCCTTGGCGCGGGAGCGGGCGACTATGCGGCCGGGCAAGGTGTTCCGGGACTGCGCGGAGTGCCCCGAGATGGTGGTAGTGCCGGCGGGCAACTTTACGATGGGCTCGCCGTCATCGGATGAATGGCGGTCTGACAATGAAGGCCCGCAGCATCGGGTGACGATCCCGGCACCGTTCGCGGTGGGGAAGTATGAGGTGACCCGGGACGACTATGGGCGTTTTGTGAAGGAGACTGGCTGGAGCAAGGGGGCAGGTTGTGAGGTGTGGAAGTACGAGTGGAGCAAGGAACCGGGTTATTCTTGGAAGGATCCTGGATTCAGCCAAGGGAGGTCCCACCCAGTCACGTGTGTGGGTTGGGAGGACGTGAAGGCGTACGCGGGTTGGTTGTCGGAGAAGACCGGAAAGGAATATCGATTGTTGAGTGAGGCGGAGTGGGAATATGCTGCGCGGGCAGGGTCGCGGACGTCATGGTACTGGGGGAATAGTATAGATGATCAGTGTCACCACGCTAACGGTGCGGGAACGGAGACCTCTCACGGTGTGTGCGATGATGGATATGATAAGACGGCGCCAACGGGATCGTTTGAGGCGAACGGGTTTGGTTTGCACGATATGCATGGGAACGTGTTGGAATGGGTGGAGGATTGCTGGCACGGGGATTACGAGGGGGCTCCTATGGATGGGAGTGCTTGGACGACAGGGGGAGATTGTGGGAGACACGTGTTGCGCGGCGGTTCCTGGTTAGGCTCTTGGATCTCCTTCCGGTCGGCTTTCCGCGTGGGCGGCAGAGCCCGACGAAACAGTCGCGGGTTCCGTATTGCCAGAACGCTCACGCCGTGAGTCCTTTGCCTTATTACTTCATGTGGGGAATCGGGTCTCGGCCGCCTTGGCCTCGTGGGCACTCAGCCCTGCCTTTCCTACGATGTCGGACCACCTCAGTGAATATTGCCATCTGCTGCATTCTTGTCATCCTCTCCGCGTGGGGCGGGCTCAATTCAGCGATGGCCTCAAAGGAGACTCAGGCGCGCCTGTTCGCATCCAGCTCCTTGGCCTTCCGGGCGGCTGCTGCCGCAGGGGAGAGTTCCGCAATGGCAATCCTCTCGGAAATGCCGGGGGCGGCGAGAGCCTCAACCGACATCCTGCCTGCGCTATGGGGCCCATTCTTCGAGAACGCGATGGTCAAGCTCGGTCGACTGGATGCGGTCGTTCCGGTTGCCCTGTACTACAACCCGCTGCTCGATACGGCGTTGTTCACGCT
The DNA here is from genome assembly GCA_965204505.1 of uncultured Binatia bacterium (SeqCode). Classification (GTDB taxonomy): domain Bacteria; phylum Desulfobacterota; class Binatia; order UBA9968; family JAJDTQ01; genus JAJDTQ01. The sequence goes on along the minus strand of CBDBFB010000002.1, from coordinate 994,115 downwards.
CTGGCGGCGTCATGGCGACGCGTATGCGGTTTATCGTGTGCGAGCGTTGCCGGGGGAGCGGTTGCAAGAACCCAAGGCGGCCGTTTCGTTGCTTCCTGCCTGGATCGGCACCGACCGCTCGCCAACAGAAACCCTCACCAGCCTCGCAGCCATGCGGCTCGCGGCGTTCCGTAGACAGCATCCGCTTAACGCCGAAGAGGCAGGACGCGCTTCAGCGAGTTTTGCGGACGCCGCGGCCAACACACGGATCGTTCTTGCACGCCTTGCGTGGAACACGGCGCAACGGTTGGAATGGGAAGCGGGCCTGCCCTGGCTTGAAGCGGTGTTGACGGACATCGAGAAGGCCCTGGATGCGCACGATGCCGGCCGCCTGTTGGCGGCGGCGCCCGAAACGGACGCGGAGACGGCGGCAGCGCTCGCAAAATTGCCTTCCGGTTTCATCGAACGCCTGTCGCTTGATATGGTGCTCGGCGCTGGCGGGGCCGATTACGTTCTCGTCGGATCGGTTCCCGAGGAGGGCGGAGTTTACGTCTTCGTCGCTTGCCGGCTCGCCGGCGACGGCTGCACGCTCCGCCGACTCGTCCTGCTGTCCGTGACAGGACAATGAGGAAGGGCGCGATGAAAAAGGCGACGCTTCGGCATTGGCGAAAGGAAGTGGGTTGCTGGGTAGGGGCGGTCCTTCTGTTCGCAGCGCCCGTCGCCGATGCCGGATGGCTCGACCGGGCCAGAGGGGTTTCAGTTGGCGCTACGGGCGTTGCGATCGGTTCTTATGTCGTCCACAACGCCTCCGTGTTCCAATCCCTGAAGCAAAACGCTGGGGAGTTGACCGAGCTGTTCGGCGATATGCTAGACGCCTTCAAGGAAGGCGACACCAAGAAGGCCGAGAGAATCTGGAGCGATGTAAAACAGGTTCCGGGCGACATTGTGAAGGAGGCTTTCCCGGTCTTTAGGGTTGCGGACGCGGCCTCTAGGTTGTTCGCAGGGGCCAGAGAACGCCTGGGCCCGGCAAGGAGGCATATTGAACGCTTCGCAGGAAAAGTCGGTGGGATCGACCCTCGCGGCGCGTTGGCGATCTCCGAGGACGAGCAACAATATTACGCGGAGAAGACCAATATACTCGGGGATGAGCCGCTTCCGGCCGTGCAATATTCCAAAGCCACGAACGCCTACGCTGAACAGGCATCGACGGAATCCCTAGTATCTGGAACCCGCGAACGCCGTGAATTCCTTGGAGAAGCCCATAACCACTATGAAGCTTCCCTGAAGGCGCTCGAGAAGCTTTGGGTAGCTTCCCGAGGCAACACGATGGATCGCGCGGAGAGGTCAGAAAGGGGAAGTTACGAGGGAGCGCTCGAAGCGCTCGATCAGCGGAGCTCCGAACTCCAGTCCGAACGCCGTCAGCGAGTCTCCAAAGACGACGCTGGCAACCGGAGCGGCGGTTCCTCCTCGGAGGACGTACCACCTATAGTGCCGACGCATCCAACGGAGGACTCCGGGAAGGCCGAATCGAAGACTCGGACGCCATCTGATAAGAGCGGTGGACCCACCCAGAATGCGCTGTCCCGAAACACGTCTACCTCGGGTTGCGTGTTTGGATCATGGTGGGAGGGCAAGTTCCAGTTCCAAAATGAATGCAAACATGAAGTAACGGTTTTTTGGTGCCAGTGGCCCTACTACTTCAATCCTGAGAATGCCGAATTGGTTGAGGTGTATCGTGGCGTCAAGCTGTGCGGGTCAAGGCAGTCGTCTACAAACCCGTATTACACCCATTATGTGCCTCTCGGGCTCGGAGAGAAGAAATCCGTTGTCGTTCCACTCATTAAGGGTAAACGCCGCACTAGGCCCAGGTGGGTATCCTGCCCTGGAACTTATGACGAGACCGCCGAGGGCTTCGTTAGCGAGCGGCGCAGAGGTCGCGTTAGGTGCAAGCGATGGCCGGTTGCAGTGCCGGGATCAGCGCAGCCAGAGGAACCCTCTGCCTCGCAATCGACAGGTGGCAGGCGCTCGGAAACCGCAGAGCAGAGCGAATTCTTGTTGACTTGCGACACCCTGAAGCGCGACGGTATGTCCCTCTGTGTCGAGTACAAGTACGAGAAGGCAAGCGTATACGGCGCCGCCCGCAACAAGTGTTCGTCTTCAGGATACGATGCCCGGCTTGACGCATCCTGCCCAAAGGGTCAAGGAGCCTCTGTGTGCCTGCACACCACCGACGATTCCGAGGCGCTGACCTACGACTACGATCCGCAACGTCCGAAGGACGAATTCGCTGCCAACTGTGAGAGGACGAAAGGTCGGTACTTGGGGCGCCGGTGAATAGGCTGATCCGCATCACCCTGTTGACCGGCCACCGGACCGACTAGGACATCATCCGGGTCGTAGAACCTTGGCGTTTTGGCAGAACTGGAGCCTATGCCCCCCAATAGTGTGCGGATGGCGCCGTGTGAGAAGGCGCGCGGCTGACTCGACGGTGCAGGCTCGGCCCCAAGCTTCGTCATTTCCGCGACTCTGAGGTAACCGAAGATACGCTGATGCGGATCGTCGCCGTCGCACCCCGAGAACAAGCCGAAGAACAGAAACACGTCGCCGACTCCCACGTCATTGTTGGCGAGGTGGCTTTGCCCAGCACCGGTTTGGCCGAAAGCGCAACGTCCTCGTTCGAATACGGGATCGTGATGGCGGAGGTTTGCCGCGGTGAGCCGGCCACCGGTCACCCGCTGCACAACGGCACAGAGAGCCAGATCACCGTATGTTGTCTCGGACCGGTCCCGGGCCGGAATCGGGATGCTCGTGGGACGACCGCGGGTTATCGGCGAGAGTGAACCGCCAGACACACTGTCAAATCCTTTGCGACTCGGTACGATCTTCATGAAAGTGCAAGCAATTCGGCCCCCAACAACGTGCCGGATCAATGTCGCCCCGACCCAGCGTACGTGGAACCTCCACAACTCTCCGTTTGCAGTGGTTGAGCGAAGCTCCCCAATCCACGCAGTCTGGAAGACCGCTCTTCTTTTCCAACAAGGCCACATCCTATTCGATGCTTTCACGTTCTTTTCAATCCAAGAGAGCTGCTGGCCCGCATCAGGGCGATGATGCGGCGCACACAAAGCCTGCCTCCCGGGCGCGAGCCACCTTGGTCGACGGGAACTTACCGGTTCGACCCGCTGGTTGCTGAACACAGGCGGGCGGGAGCTGCTGTCGACGGGCGAATTCCGGCTGCTCACGACGTTGCTGGAGCGTCCGGGGATGGTGCCCGGATCCGTTGCTCAATCTGACCGGCGGTCGGCACGCGGTGCCGTTCGAGAGATTCTGTGTCTCGAATCGGACCTCCAGGGCTGTGTTCGCAAGTACCGCACCGCAGATCCCTCAATCCCAGATCATGGGCGGCTGTATTTCAACTTCACAGATGGTGAGCCTGAACCACCTGCCGCAGGGGACGGAAAACCCTCGAATGTCGACCTCGGCCCGCTCTTCGTGAGACTTCTTGCAACTGACGGGTTAACTGCAGCAGTTGATAACTTTTGAGAATTTCTCAATCCCGTCTTCCGGGCTCCCCGTATTCTGTTCTGTCCGCCATTCGGCAAGGACGCTACCCGCATTCCTGTCGTAGGTCAGTTCCAGCCAATTGCGCCTACCGACGAAACTATAGCGCGTACCACGGAAATAGAGCATGCGGGCACGAATGTCCCGGTCGACATCCTCATCGGAGGTACCAAGAAGATTTAACAACCATACTATCGGGCTGGGTGGCGGGGGATGAACGATCGCAGACGACGTTAACTGGTTGATCACATCGGCATTGTCGCCCGTCGAACCGTAGCGCCGGTTTTCGATCGCACCGACCGCGGCAAGATGAACATCGCCCGACAGAAATGTAACCCGGGTGCGTTGTTTCTTGCCGAAATCGAGAAGTAGCTTGATCATCTTCAGGCGTTCAATTTTATGGGGCTTGCTGTGCCAACGGTCGCGCAGATCGTCCTCAAGTTCCTGCTGACACGGAATGAGATCGAAAATCGTCTCAAGTATCGAGAAATCCGTGTGGACAACGGGAATGCTGGAGACCACCAAGAGGTGCTTCAGGCCCTTTGCGTCTTTCGAATCGAGCAGTGTTTCGATGCTGGCCCATGATTTCGCACCCATAACCGTCTTGATGTTCCGTTCCGACCGTAGGTCGAGTACGAGGATACCAATGGGTCCCGCCCGCAAGAAACTAGAGAAGTTTTCAGGCCACGCAAGAAACGGCTTTCCTGAAGGGTTTGGTCCCTCATGGAGTTGGAAAGCCATGAAGTGACGCCGCGCAATCTTGTAAATACCTTGGTATACGGAGGAGTTCTGCATGTCGTCCGGATAAGAACCCCACCCGTCGAATATCTCGTGATCATCCCACATCATGATACTTGGGATCGTCTCAAACATTCGGGCTGGTTCCTTCTGGCGCCAACGGTTGCAATAAAGTCTGAAATAGAATTCCTCGACCGCTTTTTTCATGGGCCCGGTGAACCTCGCGTTTACGCGGGCGCCCCAACCTTTTTCCACCCACTTGTGGAGCAAAGGGACCTCTTTCTCATGCCAGATTGCGTCTGCGTACACTTGGTCGCCGCCAAGAACCATAAGGTGGAACGGCTTTCTTCGGTGACGACGGGCTACATCCGACCACAAGAAGTTCCTTTGTTTCACTTGCTTCATGTACTTGGGATCGGAGAACCCATTGCAAGATGCGAACAAAACATGCGGTGCGGCATCTTTGGCGGGAACGACGAACTTCCAATTTCCGATCTTTGTCAAACCGTAACTGACGGTTAGCGCACGGGCTTCCTGCGTTACATTCATAACGTAACGTAACACAACCCAACCGTTGTGTTCGAGCAGAGTTACCGGTTCCGGTGCTGCTCGCTTGGTGTCACCGTACGAGAAGTTCAGCACGGGTGGTGCGGAATCGACTACGACCAATGCGGAGACCGCCCATGTGTTCGCTGTAGTGGACCGTAGGGTAAGTATGGGGCCAAGGTGCAAAGCCATTCCAAACCTCCTCTGTCGGCGTAGCTTGCCCGGTCTTGTTGGCACTCCGACATGTTTCGGCAGCCCGTCGACGACGTCTGAGCCTACTGAATCTGCAATCATGAAACAAATTGAGGAGAGCTTCAATAGCGCAGGGCGGGACAATAGCACAAGGTATTCAACTCCACTGAGAGGGCCTTCCGGCGGTGCGATTCACGGTGGTGTGATTGATGGCAGAGATGGGACTTCGTGGTGTGGTTGTATTCGGGGCCGGAGGTCGAAGACGACGGCGGAGCGAACGAGTTCCCACGGCCGACGGACCGGGTGAACCGGGTGTTCAAGGCTAGGCGGTCGAATGCGTTGTGGGTGGCGGAACTGGAACGCCACGAGGCGCTTTGTGACCCTGCGGTGGTGAGAGATCACGGCCGTCGGACTGTCGCAGCAGGCTGAATGAAGCTGAGGGCAGCCCGACCCGAAGGACATCGGAAGCAGCCCTGAAACGACGGGACGCGCCAGCACTGTCAGATGGCGTGGGTCCGGCAAGCGAGACGGAAAGGTGTACGCGAGGAACCAGCGGCGGAAAGCCCCTCAAGCACAGACCACCAGCTAGGAGCCGGATGGCTTAACGAGCACATCCGGATCTGCACGAGCACGCGCAGTAACGCGCCTTCCCACCGCAACAGGGGCGGGCGTGGCCGCCCGTCGGATCCGGGGCCGGGACGAACCCCGGCAGGGGCAGTGCGCTTCCGGGCGGCAGGAACGGCGGATAGCGTCGACCCTGCTCCCGCGTCACACTCCCGCGGACGAGCGCTCCTTCTCCATCGGCGCTGCCGCGCCCATCACCCCATCAACAACCGCTCGATGCGGTCGGCCACTCGTTGAGCGGGCTCGCGGAGCTGCTCGACGGTCCAGTCGGCGGCGTAGCCCTCGGTGATGTCGTCGTCGCGGGCGTGGTTGACGAGACGCTTGGTGAGGGGGCGCGGCAGCATCAGGTCGCGCTCGGCAACGGTGATGAAGGCGTTTCGCAGCCCGTGATACCAGAAGCGCGCGCCCCCGGCCTTGCCGATGCCGGCATGGTAGCGGTGGAGGTTCTTGAGATGGCCGGTGACGCTCACGGATGAGGGGAACACCCAGCCTTCGTCCCCGCCCCCTGCCTCGGCCCGGCGGCGCTCCAACACCGCTGCGAGTTGGCGGGTGAGCGGAAGCTCCAGCGGCTCGCCGGTCTTGGTTTCCTCGACCCGCAAGATGTCGCGGTCCAGGTCGATGCGCTCCCAGCGGAGCGAGACCACTTCGCCCAGGCGCATGCCCGTATAGGCTCCAATGGTGAAGATGTCGCGATGTGCGGGCGGGAGCCCCGCCGCCTCCACCCCCGCGCGCCAGCGGGGCAGCACCTCGGCCGGGGAGGAGATGCGCCGCCGGCGCTTGCGGTTCAATCGCCCGCCGCCTGCGATCCAGAGCTCCACCGGGTTGCGCAGCCCTTCGTGATCGATGCTGGAGCGGCGGTAGATGGAGCGCAACATGGAGACGGCTTGGTTGGCAGTGGCCCAGCCGCGGCGCTCGGTGATCTGGTGGAAGCGGGCTTCGATGTCGCCCCGGTCGATGGCGTCAAGCGAGCGGGAGAGCCAGTCTCCGAAGCACACCCTGAGGTTCGTACGGTACATCTCCACGGTGCGGGGCTTTCGCCTGGGGTTGGCTTTCAGGTAGTCCTCGAATGCCCGCGAAAGGCTGGGCATGTCCCTAGCCTCGGCGCGCTCCTGGGCGGGGTCTTCACCCGAGGCGACCTTGCCGAGGAGTTCCTGGGCCATGCGCCGGGCCTGGTCCGAAGTGATGCGGCCGAAGCGGCCGAGGGTGACGCGTTTGTTGGGAGCGGAGCGGCCGCCGGAGCCCGAGCGGTAGTTGACGACGAAGGTCTTGGCGCCAGAGGGCTGGACCCTGACGCCGAAGCCCGTCAGGCGGTCGTCCCATGCGATCCAGGGCTTGAGGCCGGGCTTGAGGGCCTCGACGGTGCGCTTAGTCAGGGAGGTCTTGAGCCTGGCGGTTCGTTTTGCGGTGTGGGGTTCGATGGTTTCCATCCGGGTATTGTAGCAGACCGGCATTTGATTTCAACACGATATTCAACACCGGGAAAGAAATCAGGGCGCGGACAGAGGTGCGAAAGACCTGCCGGCTTCTCAGGAAAAGTAGATTAAACCCTTTATTTATAGTGCGTCCGTCCATTCAGGCGCATTTCTGCGTAGAATTAGAGACAAAAGCGTGGAGCAGGCATACGACCGCCTGCCGGAATCCGAGGACGGCGGTTCCGGCGACGACGGCAATACATCCCAGGATGCCGGCGGCGCGGGCGATGGCGCGGCCGGAGAGCCCGCTCCCGGCGACGACAGCGATCCTTCCGGCGACCCCTCCGGAGACGGTCAGGACAACGACGACGAGGACGATGGTGACGATGCGGACAGCCAGGACGGGGACGGCGCATCCGATGCGCCGCCGAGCCACGATCCTTCCGGCACAGGCGAGGTCATGGACGCCGGCGCCCGCGCAAGCGACGGCGCCGATCCCGGCGAGGCGCCCATGGACGTCATCGCCGAGGAGCAGGCATGGGACGAGGCCATGCACCAGGCCCTCAGCATCGCCAGGGCCGAGGGCAAGGCCCCGGGATGCGTCGCGGAGACGGTCCGCAACGCCCACGCGAGCAAACTCGACTGGCGGACGCTCCTGCGCCGCTACATGACCGACGCCGCGAGCCGCGACTATAGCTGGAGCGTTCCCAACCGGCGCTTCATCGACTCGGGCCTCTACCTGCCCTCCATCCGTTCCGAAGGCATCGACTCGATCGCCGTCATCATCGACACCTCGCGCTCGCTCAGCCACGAGACCCTCGCCGAGTTCTGGGCGGAACTGCGCGAGGTCGCGGCCGAGATCCGCCCCGGGAGCGTCATCGTGCTCCAGGTCGACACCGCATTGCAGGACGCGGCCGAGTACGCGCCCGACGAACTCCCCGACGAGGTCGCCATCAACGGCCGGGGCGGCACCGACTTCCGCCCGGGCTTCGAGTGGCTCGACGAGCATGGGATACAGCCTACGGTGTGCCTCTACTTCACCGACATGGAGTGCTCCAGCTACCCCGAGGCAGAGCCGCCATTTCCTGTCGCCTGGATCAACTACGGGTCCCCGCCGTCGGAGTGGAACCGGGAGCCCTGGGGCGAGCGCATCGACATCGGCGGCTGACGTCCGGCGGACGCCCCGGCCTTCGGACGACCCATCTTCGCAACTGAGCGATTTTCATGGAGAGACCGCTGCACATGAACCGTGCATTCCGTTCACATGAACCGTGCATTCCGTTGGATCCCAGGATGAACAGGGCGATTCCATGCGCATGTCCGCCATATGCACAGGGTTTTCCACAGACCCTGTGGCCAACCTGAAAGGGAGCTGGACGCGACATGATTCAACTTCCCCGCAATCCTGACGGCTCGATCGACGTGCGGAGCCGGGAGTTCTACCGGTTGCGGGCCGACCTCTTCATGTCCAGGCCCGCCCGGGACATGTGGATGATCGCAACGCTGCTGGCCGGGTTCGACCCGGACGAGTTATGGCAGGAAATCCGGCGGCAGCGGGCGGGAAGGAGGCCTGCGGGAAGAATCAACGAGCCGAGCGTGCTCAATGCGATGGATGCCCTGATGCGGCGGCACCGCCCGGAGCCTGCGAAGCTGGAGGGAGGCGGCCATGAAGATCCGGCTTAGGCGCGGCGCGGTCAGCGGTCCGGTCCCGGCCTACGGGGTGTACGTGGGCGACAGCCGGATAGGGACCGTCATGCGGAGCGCCCTGCCCATGCGCCGCAGGCCCTGGACCTTCTTCCCGTATGCGGAGCATGGCGAGCTGCGGGAGTACGGGCTACGCGATCTCCGCAAGGCAATCCAACGCCGGGTGGACCGCGGGACCTTCGGAACGTTTGGAAAGTGACGGCGTACAAGGCGCCCGTCTCCTCCCATCCACCATCGCGCGCCGTCACAACCCCAGGTCCATCCCGGGCTCCCGGCTGCGTTCCTGCGCGGGCGGCTCCGGGGCCTTCTCCTGCGACGACTGGCCGTCGACCTCTCTCGCGGCGGGCGCCTCGGGTCCCTGATCCGGCAATCTCCCCTCCGGCCTCGCGGCATCGACGCCCCTGTCCCGTGCGGCCTCTGCTGTCTCGCCGACGCCCTCCAGCGCCGCGATGCGCTCCCCGGTCGCGGCCTGGAGTTGGGCGCGGAGTTCCTTTGCATCGTCGGTGACGAGCTCGGCGCGGTCGCGCGCCCGGCTGATCTCCACGTAGAACGACTTCTGCGTGGTCAGGTGCGGGTGCCGCGCCTCCATCGCCGCGATCACGTTGTCCACCGTCCGGCCCTGGAACGCGTGCACGGTCGAGGCCCAGGCATGGTCGAGATGGCGAAGCTGCGGATCGTTCCGGCCGAGCTCAAGGTTCCGCCCCTCCTCGAGTCGCAGCTTCACCTGCCCGTTCCCCACTTCGGAAACCTCCGCCGTGCGGCTGTTGACGAGCCCGAGGTCCGCGTCGTTGCGGGTCCAGCGGATGCGGTCGCCGGCGCGCAGCTCGATCTCCTCCATGCGGTAGACCTCGGTTCCGCCCCTGCGGCCTCCCACTTCCGCGGGCTTCCAGGCGACCGTTCCACCGTCCCCGCCTTCCAGAATCACGGTCCGGGCCTCGTGATCGACGCCCACGACGAGCCGCTCGTCGCCCTTCTCGACGCCGAGGCGTTTGTAGGGGCGATGGAAGGCGACCACGTCCCCAACCGAATAGTTGCCAGCGACGGCCTTCTCGGCGTTGGTGTAGCCCTTCGACACGAGCCGCTCGGAAACCATCGCCGGGCCGCGGATGCGCCCCTCGCGGATGAGGCGCTCGCGGATGTGCTCGTTGATGGCTTGGCGGAGCTTGTGGCTCGGCGCCATGACGCCGGTGTTCTCCCGCGCCTCGGGCGGGAGCGCCAGCCAGCGCGCCGCGACCGCGCCGCCGATGTTGTCCGCCTTCACCTGGGCCACGTTGGAGCCCAGTTTCTCGAAGGCGCGCTGGATGTCCCCCTTGAGGCTCGCCTCCACCGCTTCCCTGAGCGCCGGGTCGCGCTGGCGCATGATCTCGTCCATGACCGCGGTCTTCATGCCCGCTTTCTGGAGCTGCGCAAAGGGTTTGCCGGCATCGACCGCGTCGAGCTGCTTGGCGTCGCCCACCAGCACCACGCGCGGGATGCGGAACGCGGCGGCGATGCGCAGGAGGTCGCGGGCCTGCACGGTGGAGGCCAGTGAGCCCTCGTCCACCACCAGGATGGTCCTGTCGAACGCCGCCCGCATCGCCCGCTCGCCCTTTTCCGTGAGCCTGCCCTCGGCGGCGCCGGCGTTCCGGGCAAGGAACCGCTGCAGGGTCTCGGACTCGATGCCGGTCTCAGACGCCAGCGTCTTCACCGCGGATGCGGACGGCGCGAGCCCAACCATCCGCCATCCCTTCTTCTCGGCGAGGGTCCTGACCCTGTCCAGCATGGCGGTCTTGCCGGTGCCGGCATAGCCCTGGACGCCCACCACGCGGTCTGTAGCGGACAGGATGAGCTTCACCGCATCCTTCTGTCCGGCGGTGAGCGGCCCCCGGTGGAGGCGGGCCTGGACCGCCCAGCCTCGCATCGGAGATCGACCCTGGCGCTCGCCCGAGCGCATCAGCGCGACGGTCTCGCACTCCTCGCCCACGGTCCGGTCCGTCGCGAGCGCGTCCCCGGCGGCCGGCAGGCTCACCGCGTGCAAAGCGCCCGCCTTTTCCAGAGCCGCCGCCTCGCGCTCGGCCTCGGCCATGGTCACCCTGCCCGGCGCGTGCGCGAGCGCGGCGGCGAAGAGATCGGCGCGGGCGAACACGGCCTCGCGCTCCGAGAGGTGCTCCATCGCCCAGGCAAGGGCTTCGGCGGCCGGTTCCCGCCCGGCCACTTCCCGAGCCGGCGTGGCCTTCGACGCCGCCTCCCGAGCGAGATCTTTGGCGTCGAACCCCAGGTCCGCCGCCTGCCTCTCCCAGACGCCCCGGAGCGCGTCCCGGTCGACATCGCGTTTCTTCGCACGGGTCATCAGCGCCGCGCGCTCGGCAATGCGCGGGTTCTCCGCGGTGGCGCCCAGGCCGCGCTCATCCATCGCTGCCTCGATCTCGGCCCTCCGTGTCGAGAAGGCTTCGATCACCCCGCGCGAGACGCCCGCGATCTCGAAGCGGCCGTCCGCATGGGTCTTCTCGATGCCGTAGCCGAGTTCCACGAGGTTCCGCGCCAGCTCGCTGCGGTAGAGCATGCCGATGAGCTTCTGCCGCTCGTAGAGACCCTCGTTGGCCATCGTCCGCCACTTCCGGTCTCCGCCCCGGACCATGTTGGCCAGGACCGCGTGGGTGTGGAGCTGCGGGTCGAGGTTGCGGGAGGTGTCGTGGCGGAAGGTGGCGGCCACGATCTCCTGGCCGCGCGCCCGGACCATTCTCCCGGTCTGCGGGTCCTGCACCCGGGTCTCCGCGGCGTTCCCCTCGACCCAGGCGAGGGCCGCCTTGACCGCACGGTCGTGAGCACCGACGATCCGCTCGTCGCCTCCCACGAGCGCGGCGAGCGAGACCGACTTGGGGGCGGAGAAGGTGAGGTCCCGCCCCGGGCGGTGGACGAACTCTCCGTCCTTGCCCCGGCGGCCGAGGCGCCGGCCCGAGCCGTCCGGCACCTCGCCCTCCAGCACGGCCTGGAAGACTTCCGCATCGACCGGGCCTTCGAGCCCCAGCTCCGCCGCGCCCCTGCCGGCCCAGGCGCTCGCGGACCGGTGCCTGGGGTCGTCCTTCGCGTAGTAGCCGTCTTGCTCGTAGTAGGCCGAGCCCTGGGCGGGCGAGGCTCCGATCGAGAGCATCTCAGGCCCAGTCCCCCCGAGCCGGAGGGTCGTCCGGCGCAGCAGGCCGCGGTTCCTCGCCGGAAGGGCCGCTGCCACCCTCCGCCTCCCCGGAGGGCTTCGGCTTCTCGGCCGGCGGATCGGCCCCGCCCTTGCCCTCCGCCGGTTCGTCCGAGCGGCCCGCATCGCCGCCGTCCGGCTCCGCTTCTGGCGGCGGCGCATCCGCCTCTCGTGGGACGAACCGTTCGGCCGAGGCCGGACGATCGACGTACCGGAGCTTGATCTCTGTGACCGGGAAGGGGCCGGGGAACTTCAGGTAGCCGTGCAGGTTCTCGAGCCGCATGATCTCGGACGGCAGCGCCAGAGGCCGCATCTGGCGGTGCTGGGTGAGGGAGACCCCGTCGCGCATGGTGCTGGCCCCGTAGCTCATGCCGTGCGTGTACTCCTCCACCTCGCCGCGTCCGAGGCTCTCCGCCGACCACTGCGCGGTCTCCTGGTCCGGGGCGGACAGCACCACCCGTGTGCCGCATAGCCCCGAGATGGTCTCCGCTCCGTTCCTCCCGTAGATGTCCCGGAGCGCCGAGAACACCTGGATCCCCAGCACGAAGCAGCCGCCGAACTGCCGGGACTCCGCAAGCCCCGGCTGGAGGCTCGGCACCTGGTGGAGGGTCGGCAGCTCGTCCAGGACGATCCATATCCGGCGCGAGCCGTCCTGCTGGAGCGAGAGGAGGGCGTTGACCGCTATCTCCAGCCAGGTCGAGATGAGCCCCCTCAAGCTCGCGTGCTGGTCTCCCCTGGAGGTCAGGAACAGGAAGCCGGTCTCGTCCTCTCGGCCCACCCAGTCGCGGATCGAGAAGGGCTCGCCCGTGTCGGGGAGGAACTCCAGCGCTCCCAGGTGCGCGGTCAGCATGGCGCGCACCGAGAGCGCGGTCTTGGGGTTGTCCGGGCTCACGATGGACTGGGCAACGGTGCCCTCCATGGCTTCCGCCAACTCGGACAGTTCGGTCTTGAGCAGGTCCTCGACGAGCCTCCGGTTCTCGGTCACGTTCTGCGTCCAGAGCACTCCCGCTCCGTTGGAGAAGAGCTGCCTTGCGGCCGTGACCCAGAACGGGTCCACGGTGTCCTTCTGCTGGGGGATCAGGGCGGCGGCCATCATGTCGAAGTCCCGCGGCGTCCTGGCCTCGAAGAAGGGCGACCAGCGCGGGGCGCGGGCATCCAGGGGGTTCATGAGCACATCCGTGGCGGGATCGAAGAAGGAGCGCGTATAGGTCCCCATCTTGTCGTAGACGATGCAGCGCTCCCCCCGAGCGCGGACCTGGGCGACGAGGTCGGAGATCAGCACGGTCTTGCCCGAGCCCGTGGTGCCCGAGACGATGGTGTGCTGGGTCTCGGCGCGCCCGGGCCAGGGTATCCCGGCGATGCGGCAGGACGCCCGCCGTGCGGCCGGGAACAGGGCCGCCGCAAGACGCATGGAGAACGGCTGCACGCGCCTTCGGAGCTGGCGCGCGGTCGCCATCTCCGCGCCGCGCACGCGCCGGGTCCGCGCCAGGCGCCGCCCGAGCAACCAGAACCCCAGGGTGCACAGCGCCATGCCTCCCGCTCCCCATGCCGCGCCCGCCCATGCCCTGGAGTAGACCGTCTTGAGCATGCGCTTCCGTATCCGCTCGATTCTCGGGTCCGCGGCAACGTCCACGATCCTCGTCGCCGTCTTCCGTCCCTCCCGCCACTCGTGCATCTGGCCCGAGCGGGGAGAGTAGCCGATCGAGAGCTTGAATTCGGCGAGGGTCCCCATGCCGACGATGCGCCATTCGTAGGCGGTCGTCGTGCGGTAGAGCGCCGTGGTGGGGAAGAGGACGGCCACGAGGACGAAGCCGATGATCTCCCAACGCACCAGTTGACCCCACATGTGGACGTCGTGGAGCAGGGTCTGGCCTCCCCGTAGCGTCGCCTTGCCGAACATCGTCCGATCCTCCCGTCAAGAGTTTCCGCCGCCTGCTGCACCCGTGTCTGTCACGGCCCGGGCACGTCGCCGCGGCCCATGGGACCGCCGTCCGCGCGTTCCTTCTTCCCGCCCGCGTCCGGCGCCGCGTTCCGCGCCGTGCCGTAGAGCTTGCCGGCCAGCCACTCGCCCACCAGAGGGACCGACTCGGCGGCGTGCTCACCGAAGGGCCTGTCCGTTTCAGCCGCCACCCTTGCGCGCCCTTGCTCGCTGCGTTCGCCCGCCACACCGCCCCGCGCCTCGCGTTCCGCCTCCCGGATGTCCAGCTCGGTGTCGGTCTCGGCGCGAAGTCCCTCCGCCCGTCTCCCTACGCTTCCCCGTTCATGGCCCCCGCGCCCGTGGTCCCGGGCCCAGCCCGACCACTCCGCCCAGGCCGCCGTGGTCCCGCTCCTGTGCGACTCCCGCATTCCTTCACGGTCCCGCTCGTAGTCCGCCATGTCCGGCACGGAAGCCGGGTCCGGACCCCCGGGCGCCGGGAACCGCTCCGCGATGAAGGCTGCGGCGTGCGCCCGGAGTTCCTCGGCGTCCTCCGGGGTCTGGGGCGAGGCGAGGCGCATGGCGCCGGCCACGCCGACCTCGCGCCCGTCGGCGCCGGTGCGGGCGGTGAGCCAGGTGAAGAAGGGCTGGCCCAGCTCCCGGTCGATGGCCCGGGCGCGGCTCCGCACCTCCGCCGCCTGCCTGCTCCAGCTCTCGGCTTCCCGGTGGCTAAGCGCCTCCTGCTCGCCGAAGCGGCGCATCCGGGTCAGGTTCGACCCAAAACTCTCCTCAAGGCTCCTGAGCTCGCTCTCGCCCGAAGCCGCGGAGTAGCGCCGGGAGGCCTCGGCCACCCGCGACCAGACATCGAGCACGCTCTGCTGCTCGGCGTAGTCGGTCATCCGGTTCCAGGCCTCGCGGCCGATCGTGTGGCCGCGCCAGCTCACCGACCCGTCCGCTCCGAACTTGACGATGAAGTCGAAGCCCCCGCCGGCCTTGGCCTCGCTCGTGAGAGCGGCCGCCTGCTCCTTCGAGATGGCGCCCGCCTCCGATAGCTTTTCGTAGTGGGATTCGAGGCTCTGGACCCTCTGGCTCTCGCTTTCGCTCACGCCCCTGGAATGCGCGACGCCGGTGTTGACGTCCCGCGAGAACCGCTCGACCATGGCCGCCGAGTCGGTGGCGGCCTCGGCCGACCAGTGCCGGGCCTGCTCCCGGGCGGCGCCCGCGCGGTTCTCGTGGCTGGCGGCAAGGGACTCCGAGAGCCTGATCCCCGCGGCCGGTATGCGGCTCGTGGCGGAGCCGGCGTCCACCACCGCGGTGCCGTCGCTCGTGACGGTGAAGCCCGCGCCGCCGGGGGCGTACCCGGTGTAGCGGCCGGTGTCGGCGTGCAAGGAGGTCCGGACCTGGTGCCCCTCGACCGTCGCGAAGCGGTGCGTGTCGGCCTGGGTGTTGGCGAGCGAGACGTTGCCCGTCGTGCCCTCCTGCGCGGCCGACGACGCCGCCTCCTGGCCCACCGCCAGCACCGAGGTTGCGAGCGCGGTGGCCCGTCCCACCCCGTAGGCCAGCGCCGCGGCCAGGAACGGCACCGACATCGAGAGGTAGCCCGACATGACCGCCACGTCCGACGCCACCGCCTGGATTCCCGCCTGAGCGACGAGCGACACGCCGATGTCGCCGCCCGGCATGAGCGCCCCCGCGCTCATGCGCTCCGCGGCCTCGCCCATGGAGATGCGGTGGAGGACCGCGTAGAGCGGCCCCCAGCTCTGGAGCCACACGAGACCCGAGAAGTAGGACCGGAAGATGCCGGCGCCCGCGGGCGTGAGCATGAGCAGCACGGCCATGGGGAAGGCGCCCACGTAGAGGCACTCGAACACGATGCGGAGCATCGGCACCCAGGTCTCGGCCTGGCGGCCGATGGCCCGGTAGGCGGAGACGGTCTGGGTCTCGGCCCGGGCCTCGGTGTAGGCCCTCAGCGCGGCGGCGTTCCCTGCCTCCGAGGCCCACTGCTCGCCGGCGTCGTGGACCGCGTTCAGGACCATCTGCTGGCGCAGGATCTCGGCCGCGGTCCGGGACGCGCCGATGAGGTAGGTGTGGGCCGCGGGCAGGGCGGCCACGAGTTCGGCGCGGGCCAGCGCTTCCGTTGCCGCCCCGGGGAAGAGCCTCCGCCCGAAGATGCCGGTCGCCCTTGCGATCTCGGCCGTCCAGAGCGCGTTCAGGCGAGTGGCGGCCTGGGCGCAGGTGACGATCTGGCGGTCCACCGTGGTTGCGCCGGTGCCCGAAGCAGCGCCGCGGGTGGCGTACTCGACCATGCGCGCGGGCGAGGCCCCCGCGGAAGGGGACCCCGCGGCCGTGACGAGCCGCCAGACGTCGGTGCTCTCGCGGAGATCGTCCGCGGAGATGTGGCCCAGGAGGAGGGCGTGGAACACGCACTGCCGCGCGTAGGCCCGGAGGTTCCGGGCGAACACCGCGTCCGTCACCTCCATGCGCGTCGCCTCGGCCGCGAGCCTGGCGCCGAAGATGAGCCCGTGCCGGCGGTAGGCGAGATCGTTCGGGAGGGAGAATGCCTGCTCGGTGAGCCGGGTAAGCCCGTCGCCCACCTGGCTCGTCACCGAGGCGAAGAGCGCCAGGCCGATGGGGACGTTGGCCACCACCGCCGGCGCCAGCCCCGGGTCCAGACGGTCCACCACGCGCACGGTCGCCTTGGGCACCACCATGGCGCCCCAGACCGCGATGAACAGCAGCATCCACTTCGCGTTGTCCTTCCACGAGCCCCCGAAGGCGGTGCGGAAGAGCGCCCAGGCGAGCCCGGCGACGCCTGCCAGGTGGGCCAGGGTCACGAAGGCGCCACCGCCGGTGATGGCGGCCACCGCGTTCAGGAGGTCCACCAGGTAGGTGCCGCCGCCCAGGGTGAAGAGTTCGTACACGGCCGTTCTTTCCTGACGGCGACGCCGCTACCGCGAGCCGCTGGCGCCGCGGGAGAAGGCAAGGGCCGCGCGGAGGTCCGCGGACAACGCTCCGGCAAGCTCGGTCTCGATGAGCCTCAGCTTCTCGACCACGGCGAGAGCCGTGTTGAACCGCTGAAGCCCCTCGTGGCGGTGCCGCGCCAGGGCCGACCGGTTCCGCCGCAGTCCCTCGCGCCAGCGCTCCAACTGGTCGCCGTCGGCGATGTCCAGCGTTCCCGCGCGTTCCACGACCGTGCGGTGGAGGTCCGAGATCCAGACCTGGAGCACGTCGAGCGCCACCGCCTCTGCCAGGGAGTCCACCTCCTGCTCCACCACCGCGCCCCGGTAGGCGGCCGCGGTGTTGACGACCCGGTAGACCGGGAGGGTGGTGAGGTTCACGAGCGCCAGGGCGTCGGCGGGCGGCGCCGTGTCCGCGCGGACGGCATCGACCAGGCGCCGCAGCAGGTCGGCGACCCGGTCCCGGAAGCCCCGCGCCGCGGGCACGGCGAGCCGCCCCAGGGTGGGGTTGAGACAGTCGGCCGCGGTGTCGCATCGGTAGACCGGCAGGTCCCCGCCTCCTTCCATCAACACCTCGGTCACCCGGCGGTCGAGCGCCAGGGGCTCCAGGACGCGCACCCGGGGGCCGGAAGCGTCCGCGTCCGAGACCGGAGCGGTGACGATCACCGTCCCGGAGATGGACATGGCGAACTCGCCCAGGTCCCGGTCCGAGCCGAGGAAGCTCGACGCCCGCACGGCGCGCCAGGCGTAGTTGACGTTCACCGGGACCTGGTCCCTGAGCGGTCCCGAGGCCGCGGCCAGGGTCGAGTTCCGCTTGCCGTCCGAGCCGCAGCCGTGGCGGGCGGCGGCGTAGTCCGAGAAGATGCCCTGCCGCGTGCCCACGGCCGCGCAGATGGCCGCACTCGCCCGGTCGTTCCTCGACCACACCGCCCCCACCAGGGCCTGCGCGGTCTCGCAGGAGTCCAGGTTCCGGTTGTTCACCCACTGCGCCAGGGCCCGGAGCTTGGACATGGTCTCGGCGATCACCGGCGAGATGGTCTCCAGCGCCAGCTCGAAGGCGAACCCCGCGGCGTTCTGGGCCACGGCGCGGCCGAAGGCGACCAACTGGTCCGAGTCGATGAACGAGAACGAACCCGCGAAGGCGTCGATGCCGCCGCAGCCCGCACGGAAGGACGGCAGGCTCACCGTGGCGATGGGCTCCTGGCGCACGGGCGCGCGCAGGTAGAGGTTGCCGAGCGTCCAGTGGCCGGATGCCTGGCCGTCGAACGCGGTAGGGCCGGTGGTGTTCACCGCCGCGCCCCTCCAGAAGTTTTCCATTTCCGAGAGAACGTCCGCATGGACGGACGGAGCGAGGCAGAGCCCCAGCGCCATCAGGGCCGCCGCGAGTCTGTGTCTAGTAGTCACTTCCGACCTCCCGCGCCGTAAGGGCGAAGATGCGCTCTGCGAGCTGGTCCTCCGCGACCACTCCGAAGGACACCGGCAGCGCCCTTGACGTCTGCGTGTCGTAGAGGAAGACGGCGGGCACGACCCTGGCCTTGAGCCCGAGCCGCGCGGCGCGGCCCTGGTCCGGCACCGCTTCCGGCCAGCCTTCGAGCGGCTCGCCGGTCAGCGAGACCGCGAGCACGTCGAGTCCGTGGCGGAGCGCGAAGGCGCGCAGGAGCGGACCGAACACGCGGCACGCCGAACATTGCGCGCTCCCGAGGTAGATGAGCCCGTAGCGCTCTCCGAGCCGTGCCAGGACGTCCGCGCGCTCCCCCCGCCGTTCGTCAGACCAGAGTCGCTTGGCTAGGGCGCCCACCGGACGCCTGAGCGTGTAATCGAGGTCCGGGTTCCCCCACACCGTGCGGCGGAAGGCGTCCGAGAAGGACGCGGCCCGCTGCAGGGCTTCCTGCTGGAGGTGGAGGTAGGCAGCGACGTTCTCCGCGCTCGGATCGAGGACGGCCTTCGCCCGGGCCTCCTCCAGTGCTTGGCGCATCTCCAGAATGCGTTCCATGGGGCTTTCGGGCTGGGCAGGCGGTTGTTGCGGGGCCGGAGCGTCCTCCGCCTCTGCGTCTCCCTCGTCACGGTCGCAGTAGAAATGCCAGCCGAGCGACGGCGAAGGCTCCCCGTCCGAGCCCTGTGAAGCGCCGCACCACGGCCGCCATTCCCGCGCGTCCGCGGGCAGCGCCGCGACGACGCACAGGAGGCAGGCAACGGTCAGCGCGCAAGTTCTGTTCATCATCGTTTCCATCACTCGCTTCTCCGGTAGAAGTCCCGGACGCGCGCCCGCATCACCGCGCTTGCCTGGCCCGCTTCCGGAAGGTCGATGGAGGGCTCGCGCGACCCGTCCACCAGGTCCTCGGTGAACTCCGAGAGGTCCACGGCCTCGAAGTCGATGCTCTCCATCTCCTGGACCGTGAAGCCCCGGCAGCTTCTCCAGCCGATCCCGAGCTGGCTCCGGGCAGCTTCCTGGAGGATGCGCCCGAGCTTCGAGCCGAACACGCACCAGGAGCGTTCCCGGCGGATGCACACCCCCAGTACCCGCCTCGCGCAACGCCTGCCCAGGTAGTGGGTGTTCCCGGCGTGGCGCTCCTCGGCCAGACGGCGCTCCTTCTCGGTGCAGTCGGCAAGACCGACGAGCAGGCCCGAGTCCTTGCAGCAATCGGCAAGGCCTCCCCAGCGGATGCGGCAGGAGCGGCGCACGCCGTTGAAGAACCGGAGGTTCTCGCGGTCGAACTCCTCTCCGCCCAGCTCGAGCACCATGTTGAGCCGGGCCGCCGACTCGATGAACCCGGTGTTGGCCCGGGACGCCGCGGTTCCGCAATCGGCGCCCACGCACCAGGAGACCGAGCCGCAAGCGCCGCCGGCTCCGGCGTCCTCCACCCCGGCGCCGCAGCCCGTCACCGATCCTGAGGCGAGCCCGTCCGCCTTCCAGGCGGGAGAGCGCGCGTCGGATTCGATCCCGTCCCCGCGCTGCACGATCGGGTCCCCAGCCTCGACGGACCCGTCCGGACGCACGGCGGCGCCTTCGATCACCGCCCGCCCGGCCCGGCCGCCGGGATCGGCGGGGTCGGCCAGGACCCGGTTCGCCGCCGGCTCCAGGTCGTCCGCCCTCATGCCCCGCTCCGGCAGGTTCGTTCCGGCATAGCCCGGCACCTTGGCGACCGAACCCGCGTCCTTCGCCAGGGCGCCCGCAGCCGCACGGCCCGCCTGGCCTACGGCGCGGGCCGCCGCCTTCGGGTCTTCCGCCTCTGCGGGGGCGGAGGCGAATTGCCCGGCCACAAGGATGCTCACGATCACGGCCTTCATTCCGTATGGGCAGTTCATGGGAGTTCCCCTCTCAGTGCAGCCAGATGGCGGCGCGCGGTCGCGCGGCCCGGTCCGCCCTCGGCGGCGACGGCTTCGAGCGCCGCCCCGAGGCCGATGTTGCCGGCGACCCGGTCGTGGGGCGGCGCCGCATCCGACAGGCAGCGCCGGCTTCGGCAAGGCGGAACCCCGCCCGGAACCACCGCGACCGCGGGGATCACCGCGATGTCGAACAGGCGGAACAGACGCGGGTCGATGGCGGCGCCTCCTTCGCGGTCCAGATACGGTCCGATGCGCTTCACGGTGGCTTGCAGCCCTTCGGGACCGAAACCCCGCAGCACCAGCGGCGCGCCGATCCGCGCCGCCTCGCGGCTCCACTGCCGCCAGCTCTCCGCAGGCGCCGAGAGGCTCATGAAGACGATCACCTCGGGACCGCGGGCGCGGCCGGATAGGCCCGCCGTCAGGCGGCCGGCATGTTCCTCGGCCGGGAGCGGAGCGGACAGGCCGGAGGCATTCCGTCCCGCGCGTTCCAGTGCGCGCTCGATCACCGAACGCGACCAGCTCTCCAGGCTGCGGTGACCGTCCCGTTCCGTCTTCCGCAGGACCTGGCCCACCACGTCCCGCGCCGTGTCTCCGGGAGTTTCCTGCGCGCGGCCCGGGCCGTTCCAAGCCACCAGGCCGTACACAAGGAGCAACGACGCACCGGTCGCAAGAATCTTCTGTTTGCGGTTCATGGCAACGTCCTCAGAGGCAACATGACCGTTTGCGCCACAGCAGGTAGCCGAAGTTTTCCCCGGCCACGGGAAGCTCACGGAGCGCCTCCCAGAGCACCGAGGACCGCCCCGTCGGGTTGCAGCCCGTGAGCGGAGAAGTGGCAGGGACGGGCTGCGTCATCTGCCAGCGGTACTGCGACTTCTTCATGACCGGCATCGGGTAGCGCCCGCACAGCGCTCTCGTCCCGGAGGTGCCCCAGGCGAGCAGCAGCCGGTGGAGGCGGAAGACCAGCCGCTCGGCCGCGAGCAGGGAGGCCTGGACCCCGCCGACATGGGCCGCCACGTTGCCGGTCAGGGGATACATCCCGCCCTGGCAGCCCGCGCACCAGAAGAGCGGATCGAGCGGCAGCCCGGCGGTGGCGGCCGCGCAGTCCGCGGCGCAGGCCGCCTGGGCCGGCAGGTCCGCGAACAGCGCGGCTTCCGGGTTCATCAGGAACGACAGCTCGTCGTCCCGCCAGGTAGGGTCGAGCTCCGAGACCCAGGCGATGTCCAGGCCGCCCCCTTCGAGGCAGCCGAGATCGAGCAGCGCACCGATCCACGAGAGAAGCGGATAGACGTAGTAGTGGGCGTGCCACGTGGACCCCGAGGCGCCGTCGCCGCCCGACGAGGCCGTGCGGCCCCGGCCGGCGGGCAGACCGGGGTCCACGGTCATGCCGCCCAGGTTCGGGAAGCACCAGGGCGCGCGGGTCACGTCGAGAAGCCGCGCCGGCTCCCACACCCCGAGCGAGAGCCCTGCACGCGGGATCGGGCTGCCGCAGAAGCAGATGGGGGATCCGGGATTGGGCGTGTCCGGGGCGCCCGCGGCACTGCCCATGCTGATCGGCCCGATGGAGATCGGGAACAGGCACTCCCAGCACACGTCCGTGACCGGGTTCATGAAACGCCCGGTGCACGACTGGGCGGACGCGGTCCCCGTGAACAGGACGCCAGCCACCACCAGCACGGCGCCGATGATCATCCCGCGCCTCATGGCCCTCCCTCCGCGTTCGCCGTATCCGCCTGGTCCTCAAGCGGCACTTCCGTGATCCGAAGCAGCGGTCCCTCGGCCGCCACCACCGACGGCGTGGCTCGGAGCCCGAGCCGTTTCGAGAGCCGGCCGCCCTGGTCGAAGAAGAACGGCCGCCCGTGGGTCCGCATGAGGTCCAGCGGACGGCCCGCCACGAGCACGATCCTCGCGGCCCGGCCGCGGCCGAGCGCCCACGCGACCTCCACGGGCCGCGCCCCGTCGATGAAGAGCAGGTCCCGGGTCAGCGGCTGCGCGTCGAGCGGGTTGACCCGTGCGCCGCGGGCCGCGATCAGGGTCCCGTCGGCCGTCCGGATGTCACGGTCCACAGTGATGGAGGGATCGAAGAGCCGCGTGCGGCGAACGCGCGCCGCCTCCATGCCCCCGACCCGTGCCGGCGCCTCGATCCGCTGCCGCGCCCGCTCCACGGCCTCGCGGCGCATGCGCGTCATCTCACCGGACGCCTCCAGCTCTCCAAGCCGCGCCTCGATCTGCGCGAGCAGGTCGGGCTCGGCCACGGGCCATACCGCGCCGCGGACCCCGAGGTCCTTTGCCGAGGCGGGCTGCGCCGCCAGCGCCAGCACACAACCTGCCGTAGCGACCAAAACCCGGATATGAGACGGCTGCCGCCTCACGGCTGCGTCTCCCCGGTCCCGGCCAGCGGTCCTTCCAAGCCCAACCACGGGATGTCCGGCAGCGCCAGGGCGAGGCCGAGAATGCGCTCCCGCGGCACCAGCCCGACCTCCGCGTAGCGGCTGTCGTGGCTGTCCACGTGATCGGCGTGAACGTAGTAGCGGCCGGGCGGAATCACCCTTGGCCGGGCCATCGCGAGCGGGCGCCCGTCAAGGGCATGGGTCTTGGCAACGCCCATGACCCTGCCGTTCACCCGGACGCGGCGCCTGCCATCCATCTCGACACGGTCTCCCGGGAGGCCGCGCACGGTCTTGAGGTACGGGACCGGAGAACCCAACGCCGCCGGAGGATCGAAAACGACCGCATCCCCCCTCCCGGGCGCGCCCCGGAGCGGCAGCAGGACGTAACCCCAGGCCCCGTCCGACCAGCTCGCATTGACGTAGACGCGCGAGGCCAGGGCCAACCACACCAAGGCCGCCGCCACCGCCCAGAAGAGAAGCCTGTTGCCCCTTTGCCGACGGCCCTTCGAGACGCTGTGTGTCCTCATCGTTCCGCCTCCCGGCTCGCCCGGAGATCGTCTTCCCGCGCCATCGCCCGCATCGCGGCCTCCACCTCGGCCGTGAAATCCGCCGCGCCCGCGGCCACTGCCCGCGCGGGCAGCAGCACCACGCGATGGCGCGCCGAGGTCCGGGCCAGCGCCTCGTCAAGCCGCCTGGCCCACTCGCGCGCCGCTTCCACCGCCTCGTCCCGGTCTCCGCGTTCCCGGGCCGCCCTCGCCATGTAGTCCGCCGCAAGCTCGGCAAGCCGCACGCTCCCGGTGCGGGGGACCCGCTCCAGAACCGTGCGCACCGTGACCGCCGACACCGCCGCAGCCACGCCCGCGGCGACCAACAGGGCGGCCCCCAGGGTCTCCCACGTGCTCATGACCCGTGCCCGGCCTCTCCGGGGAAGGGCGCCGCGCCGCTCTCCGCGGCATCCCGAGGCTCTCTCAACTCGCCCAGGCGGTCGAGCCAGAGCCTGGCTGCCCGGCCGGGCTCCACGGTCCGTATCCGGCCGGGGAGCGGCGGGAAAGCGACCGCCGAAACCGCGCCCTCGCGCGCTCCCGCAATGTCCCGGTCCTCCGCCGCCTCGGCCATGCGGCCCACGAAGCGCAGCAGTTCGGCCTCCTCGGGCGAGGGCTCCCCCCGGAGCCCGGCCGCTTCGCGCACGGCCCGGTCCACGGTCTCCCGGAGCCGCTTCGAGCGCTCGGCGCCGCGCTGGGAGTCCGCGTCGCCGGCCGGTCCCAGCCATGCGACGCTCGCGTCGGCAAGGAGCGCGTGGAGCGCGGCCTCCCGGTTGTCTCCGGTCCCGTGTCCGCTCATGGCCTCCACCGCCTCGCTCATGAGCACCGCGTGGACCGCCAGGGAGTGGAACCGCGAGAGCCTGCCGCCGCGGCGGCAGGTGTTGGCCAGCACGTGGGCCAGGGCCTCGAAGTCGACGGCCTCCGCCGTCACCGACTCCGGGTCCCCCGGCCAGCTCAGGGGCCGTTCTCCGGATCGGTCCTCACCCATCGCGGTCCGCGACCGCCCTCGTCCGCCATTCCGTGCGTTCATCGCGTCTCCTCGTGTGCGCCCGCCGCCCCGCCCCCGGCGATGCGGTCGATGGCCTGTTCCGTGGTGAGCCCCTCGTCCTTCAGCCGCTCCACCTCGGCGAAGGCAGGCCCGCGCGAGGAGTAGAGCGCCGTCGACCAGCGGTCGAGCGCAAGCCGCGCCACCCGCCAGCCGTCCGGGCCGTGCAGCAGCAGCTCGGCATGGCGCCCGTCCACGGTGGCGAGGCTCTTGAGCGCCCGCTCCATGCCGGGATCGCAGTGGATGCGCTTCTCCTGCTTCAGGAGCTCCACGGACTCGTCCTTCTGTGCCAGGAAGATCACCCAGTCCGAGTTCTCCCAGGCCGCGCGCGCCGCCGGGTTCGCATAGTAGTCGTTCACGCTCTGGGTGCCGGTCACCAGCGCGCCGCGGTACTTCCGCGCCCGCCGGGCCGCGCCTTCGAGGAAAGCCCGGCTGTCCTCTCCGGACAGGAGGTCCCAGGCCTCGTCGATGACGATGGCCTTGGGGCGCGCGCGCGGGCCGTGGTACATGCGCTGGGTGGCGAGGAAGATGACCAGCATCAGCACCACGCCCTGGAGGTCGCCCCGGCCCTTGAGTTCGGCCAGCTCGAAGACGGTGAGCGCGGAGTCCAGGGCAGGGGTCTCGCCCCCCTCGAAGAGCCGGCCGAAGGCGCCCCCAGGCCGCCACGGCCCCAGCGCCAGGGCCATGTCCGACGCGCGCCGGTCGCCCGCCGCCTCAAGCCGGCTCTGCACGGTCCCCAGGTCGGCGCCGTTCCCGGCCTCCTCCCACGCGCCCGCTATGGCCTCGTCGATGAGCGCCGCCTCGATGTCGTCGATGCGTCCCCGCCGCCGGCACATGCGGCCGATCACCGAGGCCAGCATCGCAAAACACTCTTCGCGGTAGTCGCTGTCCCGGGCCGCCGCCTCCGCGTCGATCATGGCGAAGGGGTTCAGCCGGGCCGGGTCCTTGCCGAAGGCGATGAAGGCGCCGCCCAGGGCCTCGGCGGTGTGCTGGAAGGAACGCCCGTCGTCTATGACCACGGCCTCGCCGCCGGCGCCGGCGATCCCGGAGACCAGCTCCTGCATGAGCACGGACTTGCCCGATCCCGACTTGCCCGTCACCGCCACGTTGTAGTTCCCGGCCTCGTTCGCGAAGGGCGACCAGCCCGCCGGCTGGCCCCGCCTCCCGATGAGGAGGAGCGCCGGCGGCGCATCGCGGACGGCTTCCTGGCCGCGCCACTCGCCGTGCACCGGCGCCAGGTTGACGGCGGAGGAGGTGAGCAGCGTCTTCATCCGGCCCATTCGGGCCAGGTCCGAGTCGAGCCCTCCCGCCGGGACCATGGGCAGGCAGGCGAGCCAGCCGGGCAGGTGGGCGTAGCGCTCCGCGCCCAGGCGCCAGCCCTGGCCGTGGTAGATGGCCCGAACCGCCTGCTCGGCCTCGTCGATGGCGTCCAGGGGCGCGTAGACGGCGATCGTGTAGCAGGCCCTGACCAGCCGCTCGCCCTCCTTGAGCCTCTCGGTGACGAAGCGCCAGTCCCGGGCCTTCTCCGGAAGGCCCGGGAGGTAGCGCGCGATGCCCGTGCCGGCCTGCTGCGTGGCGCGCGCGGACTTCAGGAACGCGCGCTCGCCGTCCGCGGCGTCGCCCATCATCACGGTGAGCGCGGTCAGCACCGGGGCGCCGGGCTGGAGGAAGTCGCGGTGGAAGTCGCCGATGAGCGCGTTGCCGCGCCACCCGGGCCAGACTTCCGGGAAGGCCCGCGCCGAGAGCACGCGCACCGCCACGTCGGTCCCGTCCGGGTCGTGGAAGACGAGCCCAGCGGGCGCCACGGTAAGCGCGCGGCCCGGCGCCGCGCACTGAAGGTGGATCGGATCCCTTGGCGACCAGCGGCGGCTGGGGCGGTCGAGTTCCCCGTCGTGCTCTCCCCCGGGGTCCGGGGCCGTGAGCTCGGCGGCCAGCGACAGGAGCGTGTCCGGGTCGACCCGTCGCGCCTCCGCCCCGGCGGACGCGAAGGCGCCTTCCAGGGCCCGGCGGAAACCGCCCAGCGCGGTCTCGGCCGCGGGCCCCGGGCCGCCCGGAAGGCAGCACCCCAGGAACACCCGGCAGTCCTTGAGCGTGAACGGAGGCCCGCCCGGGTGGAGCGGACGCCAGCCGGCATGCGTGAAGAGCGCCCGTCGCCGCGCCGCCATCCCGGCCTGCACCCCGCCCGTGCGATGCCGCGGCTCGGCCCAGCTCCCGACCGCGGCCCCGTAGCGCGGGCTCGTCCAGTGGACGATCTGCACCACCGCGCGCTCGGGCGCCGCGTCGGCCAGGGTGCCCGCCAGCGCTTCCAGGGTCCCCTCGTCGATGCCCACGAAGGGCGGCAGCTCCAGCAGGAAACCGCAACTCCCGGCGTTCAGGTATAGCTCGCTCCCCTCGTCCCACGCACGCCAGGGCAGGAGGTCCACGAGCGGAGTGGGCAGGGCCGGGAGGGTCCAGGGCTGGAGCGCCTCCGGCCCCGCGAGCAGGTCCCTGAGCCTGTCGATCACCGGAGCCTCCACTGCGCAGGTTCCAGCACCGTCCGCACCCAGTGACCCTCGCGGTAGACCCCGTTGGCGTCCACGAAGGGGGCGATCCAGATGCGCGCGATGCTCTCCTTCGTGCGCAAGCCTCCGTCTCCCGCGTCCGGACCGTCTCCGGCTGCCGAAGCGGAATACGGTTCCACGGTGCCGTCAACGGGTTCTTCGGGGATGCCGAGCCACTTCTCCAGCCAGGCGAGAGGATCGCAGTTCTCCGCACACGTAGCGCCCGACCCGCCGGCAACGTCGACTCCCGGCAGTTCGAGAATCACAGGCCCTTGGGCCTGTTCCTCCTTTTTCACCGCCGGATCAGCGTCGGCCACGCTCGTGCACGCCGCGCCCTGCGCCACCGGGCATTGCCAGGCGTCGCCCACGTGCGTGGCCGAGCAGCCGCCCAGGACCAGGGCCGCCGCGAACAGCACCGGAACGGCCTGCCGTCCCGATGCGTTTGACCGATGAATCGTCGTTCGTGTTCTCATTTGCCTGCCTTCCGATGGTTGTTCCCGCTCCCGATGTCCCCGCGCCCGTCCAACCGCGCGCCCTCGATGAAGACCACCGTGACCCGCGTGCCCGTCTGGAGCTGGATCACCGGCTGGTACTGCTCGGCCCGGCGGATCAGGTAGTCCGCCACCCTGCGGCCGGCCGAACCCGCCCCGGCGCCCAGGCCGGCCCGGCCGAGACCGGCCAGGCTCGCGGCCCTGTCTTCGCCGGCTCCGCCGGCAGGGGCCTGAAGCACGTTGGCGGCGGTCTCGCCCGCGCCCGAGACGAGCCCCGCCAGGAACGCCTTCTCCACCAGCGCCCCTTCCCGGCTCACCACCGGACCCCGCACCCCGACCTTGCCGCTGCCGGCCACGAAGCCCGCCACCTCCGTCTCGATCACCGTCCCGGGCTCCGGCCCCGCGCAGGTGAGGGTCCTGAGCCGCACGTACACCTTCTCCGACGAGAGGTCTCCGTAACCCGCGCCCGTGAGCGTGCAGCCCGCCACGTCCGCTTCGAGCGCTTCGCCGTCCTCGGCCGCGCTCCGGGCCCGGCCGGTGAGCCGAAGCAGCACGGGCCGGGGATCGCCCTGCGAGCTCACGCCCGCGGAGGCGTCCACTCCGGCCAGCACTACGGCGTCCGCGTAGGAGCCGGCCGGGAGCCACGACTCCAGCCGGCGGGGTCCGGCGGGGACGCCGGCAGCGGCCGCCGCCGGACCCGCCCTGTTCTCGAATTCCTGGATCATCGGCCCGGCTGCCGCGGCACCCTCGCGAGGGACGTCCACCGCACCGGGCCGGACCTCCTCGACCGGGGATTCCGCCGGGGCTTCGAGCCGGCGCGTCAACGCGTCTATGGTCGACGCCAACCCGTCGATCATCGCCCGGCCGTCCTCGGCGTCCTTCAGAAGGCGCGCCCTGAGCCGCGCGTTCTCCTCCTCGAACCGCCGCCCCCGCGTCTCCGCCTCCCGCAGGCGCGCATCCAGCTCGCCGATCCGCGCCTCCGAGCGCCGCACCCAGCTCGCCTCCGCGGTCTCGTCCCCGACAAGCTCCGCCTCGACCCCGCCCGGCGGCGCCGGCCCCCCGCCGCCGCCGGCCGAGATCCACACCGCGAACACGACCAATGCCGCCCCCGCCAACCCGGAGAACAGCAGCAACTGCCTCTGGCGGTTCCGCCGGGTCTCCGGGTCCATTCGCGTCTTCTCTCCAAGGGTCATTGTTCTCTCTCCACGGGTCCGCTCCCGAAACTATCCGCCACCGCCACCACGAGCCGCCCGCCCGAGGGACCGCTTCCCGGCGGCCCCACCCAGACCGCGGCCGTGTCCGCCGCAAGACCGCCGGCCAGGTCCTCGGCATCCGAGTCCGATCCCGGCTCCGCTTCGAGCACCCGCGCCGTGAACCGGGGACCGCGCCAGGTCTCGATGACCGCGAGACCGTCCGCGCCGGGCTTTCCGGACGCCACCTCGATCGCGTACCGCGGAAGCGGCTCACGCCGGGCCACCGCGCGCACGAGGGTCACCAGCGCTCCCACGCGCCCATCAGCCGTCGTGGCGAGGTTCGTCCTGGATGCCGTCGCCGCATTGCGGATCAGGATCTGGGCCGAACCGCGTTCCGCCACCGTCAACGCAAGCCTGTAGGTGAACCCTGCGGCCGTGCCGACGAAGAGCGTGAGCGGCTCATGAGCGGCAAACCCACCAGGGAAAACGCCTGAAGCGTCCCCGGGACGCACGTAGACGTCTCCTCTCGCCGCGTCGTGCTCCACCACGAAGCCGTCCGGCCCCCGTATGATGCGCGCGATCCGGTCGCCGGCGAGCGCAATGCGGCTCACGGCCCGGTCCGATATCTCCGCTTCGAGCTCCGCGTGGTCCACGGCGTCCAGGACCTGCATCGCCGGCGCTGGGGCGGGCATGCAGAAAAGCAACATCGCCCAAACCAGCGCCGGGATCGGCGCATGGCGGAAGATTCGCCGGGCAAGGCCCGTAAACTGTCCCTTTCGTTTCATCACCGTTCCTCCAGTTCCTCGAAGCGCAACAGGCCTATCCGGCCCGCGTCCACGCGGAACGCCAGGCGGTAGCGCTTCCGCTCCCGCGACACGGGCTCGCGCCCGATCCAGGCCGCGAGCTCCCCGGCCACCGTGACCGTCAACCCCTCCGGGTCCGCCTCGATCCTCTCGGGATAGAACGCCGTGGCAAGGTCGCGCCGCTCCATGCGGCGAGCCTCCGCCGCCACCCACGACCCGATCGCGCCCCGGGCCGAGGCGTGGCTCAGCCGCGCCGCGGCCTCGCGCACGTGTTCGGCGTTCTCCGGCGTGAGCGTCAGGAGCGTCACCGCCACGGTCCGTCCCATGTCCTCCAGGTAGCGGACCCCGGCGCGGCTCGTGCCCACCTCCCACGAAGGCCCCGTGACCGCCGGGATCAGCACCGCCATGCGCTCCACCGAGGCCAGGCCCATGCTCAGGCCCAGGTTCGCCAGGAGCGAGAGGGCCAGCAGCACTGCCAGCACCGCCCGCCCGTCGCGCACCCGGCGCCTCTCCCCGTCCAGCAGTTCCCGTCTCATGGCAGGCTCCTCATCCGATGAAGCGCCGCACGTGGCTCGGCGGCGCGCCCTTGAGCCCCAGCGCGAAGGACGGCAGGAACCAGTAGAGGGCGCAGACCGCCATGTCCGCTCCGCCCCCGCGCTTCGCCCGGCGCAGCAGCGCCCACGCCCCGATACCGGCCACGAGCCCGGTCACGAACGCGTTGGCGGCAAGCCCCAGGACCGCCGGTCCCAGCAGCACCGCCGCCTCGTCCAGCGTCCAGAAGAGCCAGCGCTCCGGGTCGTCCAGGCGCGAGGGAATCGTGTGTCGGGCCACGTCGCTCATCGGCAGCCCTCATATGATGGCCGAGCCCACGAGCCCCGTGACGACGCCCGTGCCGGCCCCCGCCGCGATGCCCACGCCGACCGCGCCCGCAAGCTGTCCCGCGTTGAAACGCAGCACCGAGCCCACCAGGGCCGCCCCGACGGCGAGCGCGGCGGCGAGTTGCCCGCCCGTTCCCGACACGATGTTCGTCACCGTGCCCAGCGGCCCCGCGAAGGTCGTGTCCGAAGTGGCCCATGCCGGGTCCGCGCTCAGCAGCGTCCAGGCGAACGCCAGGAGCGTCCACTTCAGCAGTTCGAGCGCTCTCATTGCCTCCCCTCCCGTCCGGCCGTGCCGTCGTCCGACGTCGACAGCCGCCGCCGCGCCGAGGCCCAGTCGTCCAGGTCCGCGGCCAGGTACCGCACCCGGCCCCCGAACCGGTGGAACGCAGGCCCCTCGCCGCTCACGCGGTAGCGGTCCAGCGTCCGGGGCGAGAGGCCCAGCCAGGCCGCCGCCTCCCTCGTGCTCAGGTACTTCGTGCCGTTCCCGTTCATTCCTTCCCCTCCTTCCTCTTCCAGGTTGATCCCGGCCCCGGCCGGCAGCGGCGGAGCCGTGGACGAGCCGGGCCTCGCGGCCTCGGCAAACAGGTTCTCCTCGGTAATCCTCGCGCGCTTGGCGCCCGTCTCTTCCGCCCCCGCATGGACGGCCATCCAGGCCCGAACCCGATCCACGGTCCTGAGGCTCGGCGAGGCTCCCTTGCGCAGCCTCCCCACCAGCGAGCGGTTGCCCGCGGCCTCCGCGCCCAGCACCGAAGCCTTGGTTCCGGTCGCCTCCAGGAACGCCTCGACCTCCCGCCGGAACCCCGGACCCAGCGGCGGATGCCCCATGTAGGCCAGGACGCGGTCCGCCGTGACCAGCCGCACCGAGCGCCCGCGCTCCTGCGAGGACACGAAATCCGGGTCCCCCAGAGCCTCGGCACCGAAGCGCCGGGCGCTCACTCCGCGGCGCTCCCGCCAGGCCGCGACCGCGCGGCGCAGAAGGTCGTCCAGAGGGGCGTCGGGGTGGGTGTCAAGCGCTGCCATGCGGCCCAACATAGGCGAGAATTTTGCGCTTGACAATAGGTTTTGATCGTGGATAACCTACAAATAACGGCAAGGGCGCGTGAGTGTGCGCTTATCCGCGCTGCAATATGGCAAGTTTTTTCTCGATGTTTCTGGCGGCGGCGCCACGAAAGGGAAACCGATGAAACCTGACGACAAGGCTCAGAGGGAGGCGGTCCGGCGCGACCCGGTCCGGCTGAGGCTCAGGGACCTGCTCCGCCGGAACGACCTCACGCTCAAGGCCGCATCCCTGGCCATCGGCCGCAACAAGACCTACCTCCACCAGTACGTGGACAAGGGCATCCCCGCCGTCCTCGGCTACCGCGACAGCGAGACCCTCGGCCGGATGCTCGGCTGCGACCCTTCGGAGCTGTGCCACGAGGCGGTGCCGAAACGCAGGCCCATGAAGCGCAGGCCTCCCCGGATGCCGGCCGCGCTCCCCGGAGCGCCGCTCGTGGCGGTCCGGGAGGTCACGGTGGAGGTTTCCGCGGGGGCCGGGACGCTGGCCGAGGAGTTCGTCTCCGAGACCGCGCTGTGGCACTGGCCGGAGAACATGGTCCGCCACGAGGCCGGCGCCGACCCCGAGAGCCTCCGCATCCTGAGAGTCCGGGGGAACTCCATGGAGCCGGAGCTGAGCGACGGCGACCGCATCGTCGTCGACGTCTCGCGCCGGCTGCCGGCCACGGGCGAGACCTTCGTACTCTGGGACGGCATCGGGCTGGTGGTGAAACACGTGGAGGTCGCGCGCGGCGATGCCGTCGATGACGACGAACCGCCCCGCCTGAGGCTCATCTCCGCCAACCCCGACTACGCTCCGTACTCTTGCCTCGCCGAGGACGCGCACATCCTCGGCAAGGTGTTGTGGGCGGTGCGGCGGGTCTGACGGACCGGACCGGGCGCCCGGGCAGCGGACGGATGATGGGCCAGGGCCCGCCGGGCGCCCCCCGCCCGGATTCGATCCACGGTTGAACCGCCGAGGCGCGGGACGATCATCCATCGAGCAGCCAGTGTCGATGGCATATATGGTCCGCTCCGCGTGGCAAGGTGCAGTTTCCGTGACTGGAACGTCACCCAAGCATCAGGGCGGTCGCTCATCACGCCTCGCCGCCGTTCCGAAACGACGGCGGTTGCGAACGAAGCTGAAACGACCCTACGAAGGAGATCTGGGGCGCAAATGCCGAGTGCGAACCGATACCCGGCAGTTGCCGGACGAAGGCCCTGCCGCTGTAAACCAATCGGAACACGCGATGGAGATTCGGGATTCACTCCTGTCAATTACGCGTGCTCGACTCTTTCGTCGGATCCGTTCCAAAGGCGTAGATGCTTAGGTTCATCGTTCCGGTGACGTTCGACGAAATCAGCGCTCGATTTTCCTTGGTCCGCCCCGCGCGAATGATCGCGAAGCGGTGCTTTTCGTCGAGATGGATCATCGCGATCGAGTTGTCGGGTGTCAGCTTCTCGCCGGGACGCGCCGGTTCGAGTTTGTGAACCGCGCTGGTGGGCAACATGAAACCGCCTTGGCCGGGACCGGCCTTCTCCGGAAAGAACGTGTTGCGGATGGCGGCATGAATGTCGTGGACGATGCCTGTCCCGAGCGGGATGGCGTCTTCGCCTTCCAGATCGTCGGTATGCCCTACCAGGTTGCGCATGCGCCGCATGTCGAGGAAATGCGCCGCGCTGAAGTCCGTCCAGAAACCGTGTTGCATCCGTTCGATCCTGTTGATGAGCTCTCCGATCTTCAGGATGCCGAGGCACGCGGCGTCCAGGACGGTTTCCTTCTCGACAGGGTCAGTGCATCGCTCGGCGCGCCGGCAGTAGTGGGTGGTCTTGGTCGACCATCGCACCAGGTCGGCAAACGCGGCCTGCAGACGCTGCAACCCCTCTCCACGTTCCTTCTCTCGCCAGCGCCGCGTCCGGATTCTCTCGGCAATGGTCGTGAGCGCCGCCGCAACGACCTTGTCGACTTCGTTGAATCGCTCGATCATCCACGCACGGCTGGCACCCTCGCTTTGTAGTCTGGCGGCCAGCTTCTGCTGAGCGAGATGTCCCTTCCGGACCGATTCCAGAAGGCTGCGGTTCTTGTCCCACTCGGGAATGGCGACCCCGATCTCGTAACCGGGCAGCTTCTGGATGGAACCGGGCTGTTCGCCCGCGATGGTGAGTTCGCTTTTCTTGATCTGAACGAGGATGCCATCGACCGCCTCCCGATCTCCCGGCGGTTGGTCTGCCGCCGAAGTTCCCGCCGGATCCGGCGGCTTGGCGCTGGCGGCTCGTCGCGAGCGGTGGCCTCGTTTGCCCATCTTCGTGTCAGTCTCCCCGATTTCCGGTCTGACGGTGCCTGTTCCGGCCATCCATTAGCGGCTGCAAACAGGAGAAAGCGAGGAGCAGCAGAGGGATGCCCGGGCGGCGTCCCGCTTTCGGCGCGGCCCTGAGCTGGCGCCGCAACGGGTGGCCCCCGGGTCTCAGGGCCGGCTGGACCGGCGAGCCGGAAACCCTTCTCGGGAGCGCCGGCGAAGGCGCCTTCGGCGCCCTTGCGGGCGATACTTCTTTCGTGGGGGTGGACCGCGCACGCGTACCTGGCGGGGTGGCGCATCGGCACCGGCGCCGAGCCTGGAATCGTCGCCCCCGATGTCCGTGGCGGTCTGCCGGCCCGGGTGTCGTCTCTTGTCACCAGCGCGTTCACGCTCGACGGCCCAAAGCCCTCACCAGCGCCGTTTCTCGACCGCTACGCGACGGGGGTCGGGCGTTCACCGAAGGCCGGCCGCGGAGTCACCGGCGCTTCGCGCCGAAGGCTCCCGCGATACCGTCCCAGCGGAACTCGCCGCCCGCTTCCTCGTGCCCGGGGCCGGTGAACATCCCGACAAGGTAATCGTAACCTTCCCCTTCCCCGTTGCCCTCCCGGGCAACCGTGCCGAACAAGCCGTCCTCGACTCGAAGGTCCTCCCATCCCATGTCGCGATGCCGGGTTCCCTCGGTGACGTTATGGACGTTGGTGAAGGATACGTCGACATCGGGAGCCGCAAGATCGTCGATCGTGATCCGGGCGTCGCCAAGAAACACGTCCGGCCGCTCGCGCCGCAGCGAAGCCGAAGCCAGATCTTCCATCCCGACCATGACCCCCGTCCATGAGGCCGACCCCGCGCCCGCCGGCGTGGTTCCGGAGTAGCGGCCGGCCATGAAGCCCAGCACGCCTCCTCCTGCATAGAGCAGATCCGTGTCATCTGTGTCATCCGTTTCCGCACAACCCGGCTCACCGACCCTGCACCAGCGCGTGAGCGTAACGTTGAAGTGCGTGTAGTCGAGCCACCCGCCGAAGGTCAGGGAATCGAAGAGATCCGTTTGCGTGTAGCCTGTCCCCCTCTCCGCTTCGAGGGTTTGGGTCCTGGTGAAACGGCTATTGAATCGGGCGATGGGGACGTCGTCGTGTTCCAGCACCGGAGCGAATGCCCAGGTGCCGTCCGGAGGCGGCTCGAAGTCGCATTCGCCGGGCGAACAGACGTCAATATCTGCCGGGAAGTCCGGCCAGATTACTCCCGGAGTGGCCGATCCCGGATCGCTGCCGGCGCTGGCGGGCCCCGCCAGGACCACCCTGTGGGTAGACCCTCTCGCGGCCCACCTCCAGGCCTCGGACACTTGCTCATTCGTCATGCGGAGTGTTGCATCCCCGTCTTCGAAGCGCTGCCATTTGTCCAGTAGCGACATCTCGCCGTCGTCGCCGTCGGGATCGCCCGTGGAGACCGTGCCGCCACCACCGCATGCGGAAAGTGCCAGCGCCGCCACCGCAACGAACGAAACAACCCTGAGCCATCTGGAATACATCGGCCAAAACCTCCTCGCACGCCATCGGGAAGAAACCCCGTCAAGTCTTGCCGTCCGTCTACCGGATTCGCCGGGTCGAAAGGCAAGAATACGTTGCGACTGTCGGAATACCCGGTCCCCGTGAACGGTCCATACCGGTACCATCGAGAAAATCTCCCGGGCTTTCAAGGACAGACGGGCGTGAATAGCCGTTCGCACGGCCATGCCGCTACATGCGGACGCGCAGGCCGGCGAATGCCGCCGCCTCGAGGCTCCGGCCGGCGACGTGGCCCGGATCGCGGATCCGGTGAGCGCCCGGGCGCTGTCCGCGGCCTCCTGGAGCACCGTGCCCATGTCCAGGCTCGCGCTGATGCACAGGATCGCCGCGCTCAGCGTCGCGATCCGCTCGCGCAGCGCCTCGATCTCCTTCTTTTCCTTCTCCCCTCCCTTGCGTGTCGTCAACGGCGGACCCTCCCGTCGGCCCGGGCGCCGCGCGCGGGTCAGGAGGTTCGGCGGCGCCGGAACCGGTGTCCGAAGGACTTTTTTTGTCATTTTTCATTCCGGGCACGAAAGTAGCACTGAATTGGATGATTAAGGCACACTAATAGCACACAAAATATGGATGGATGTGGTATGGGGATTCTTGACTCTGGGATCGCCACCAACGCGCGGGACTGCGCTCCGGCGCGCCCGCCGGCGGCGGACAAAGACGGGAGGTTCGAAATGCCCTTGACATTTGCGCAAGTTCCTCATAATCGCCCAGCGGCCCAGCGGCCCAGCGGCCCAGCGGCCCAGCGGCCCAGCGGCCCAGCGGCCCAGCGGCCCAGCGGCCCAGCGGCCCAGCGGCCCAGCGGCCCAGCGGCCCAGCGATTGTTCACGGCTAACCCTCCCGCCTGAACCGGCCGCCGCCCCTCGAGGGCGCGCACGCAACCCCCTCTCACACCTCACCCTACAGACCGGATCGTCCGGCGGCCGCTTGGCCGCTCCGGCGGTCTCGCGCCGGGCTGCGTCCGCATGGCGCCGCCTCGCTCTCCTCCCCGCCCTCGCGCTGGTGCTCGGGGCGCTGTGGCTGTTCTCTGCCGCGCCCGCCGAAGCCCAGTCCCCCGTCTGGTCGGCCACGCTGACGGTAGCCGATAATCAAACGGGGGGTGTGTATTTGGGATGCAGCAACCAAAAAAGCGGTGCCGAATGCAGTAGTGCCTCGGTTCTCTCGGACGATGACTTTGTATTCGGAGGAGAGACTTTTCGGATTGACGCAATCACACTGACTCAATTTCCCTCCATACCATCCATTCACGGTGACTTTGAACTCACTTTCACCTCCGACGTGCGGACCGCCCTGGACACATTGAAGTTCTGTGTTGGCTCAAACGCCTTTTCGTTCTCGTCGGCTACCCACGGTTCCCAAAACGCGGTCGAGTTCGGTCTCACCAGCTTGACATGGTTGGTCGGTGAGACGGTCTCCCTGAGCATCGTGCCCACCAGCTCGTCCTGCCAGACCACGGCGTCGGGGTCGCTGCCGACCTCGCTGACCCTGAGCGCCAATGGCGCGCCGCGGGAGGGCGGGAACACGGTCATCGTGAGGGCCGTGCTGGACAGGCCGGCTCCCGATGGCCTGCAGGTGAACGTCAACCTCGGCGGTACGGCGACCTGGGGGTCGGACTATCGGACGCCGGGGTTCAGCGCGACGCCGGAAGCCCCGACCGTCCAGGCCGTGGAACTGCTGAAAATCCCCGCCGGCAGGACCTCCGCCAGCTTCGCGATCGAGGTCGTCGACGACGCGCACGAGGATTCGGGCGAGACGATCGAGATCAGGGCCGACGCGTACCAGATCATCGACTTCACCGCCACGGTCACGCCCAGCCAACATGCACTCTGTCTCTCCGGCACGTGCCAAGTGCCGGCGTCCTGGATGAAGCATCTGGGCGTTTCCGACACGCTCACCCTGACCATCGAGAACCACGAGGACGCGGAGACGGAGGCGGCGCGGCTGGCGGCGGAGGCGGCCGCGGAAGCGGAGAGGCAGCGGCTGGCGGCGGCGCGCGCGGCGGCGGGCGGGCCGCTGAGCGGTCTTGCGCTGACGGCCGGCTCGCAGGCGGTGGCGCTGGTCCCGGCCTTCTCGCCGGGGGTGCTGTCCTACCGGGCGGAGGTCCCGGCGGGGACGACGGGCGTGTCGCTGGCGCCGTCGTGGGGCGCGCTGGCCGAGCTGGGCGGCTCGCCGACCGTGTGGGCGCGTTCGCACGGGCCGGCGGCGATTCTGGCGCAGGGGAAGGTCGATGCCTCCGGTACGGCGGCGGCGCTGGCGCTGTCGTCGGCCGGCCCGACCAGGCTGGAGGTGACGGTGCTCGAACCGGACGGTTCGGGGAAGCCATTGCAGGGGACGACCACGACGTACCGCGTCGATGTGGTCGGGGCGGCGGTGCCGGAGGAGGAGAAGCCGCAGACCGTGGCGGTGGCGTTCAGCAACGTCCCGCCGGAGCATGACGGGCAAACGCCGTTCACGCTGGACGTGCAGTCGGGCTCGAAGCCCGCTCCGGAGGCGTTCACGGTGACGCACGGGACGGTCATGCGGGCGTGGAGTCTGGACCCGGTGCTGTGGCGGGTCCGCGTCGCGCCGAAGTCCTGGAAGGGCGTGAAGATCGCGCTCGGCGAGGCGTCGGCGAGGGTCCGGGGTCCGGCGCTTATCCGGGTCAAGGATGCCCGCGCAAAGGAGGGCAAGGACGCATCGCTGGACTTCGCGGTGACGCTCAACCGGGCGGCGTCGGGGCCGGTGTCGGTGGACTACGCGACGAAGGACGGCACGGCGGCGGCGGGGGCGGACTACACGGCCGCGTCGGGCACGCTGACCTTCGCGGCGGGCGAGACGGCGAAGACGGTCTCGGTGGCGCTGCTCGACGACGCGCATGACGAGGGCAAGGAGACGTTCAAGCTGAAGCTCTCGAACCCGCGAGGGGCGTATCTGCGGGGGATTCACCGTGAGGCGAAGGGGACGATCCGCAACGAGGACCCGCTGCAGCGGGACTGGCTGGCGCGCTTCGGGCGCACGGCGGCGGCGGACGCGGTGGCGGCGGTGACCGCGCGGCTGGAGACGCCGCGGAGCGCGGGCTCGCACCTGACGGTGGGCGGCCAGCGCCTGTCGCTCGGGGGCCGGGCGCTGGCGGAGGCGCTGACGGGGTTCGCGCGCCGCTACGGCGCTCAGGCCCCGGCGGACGGCCTGCATGAGCGGCGCGGGCGGCCGGTGACGGGGCGCGAGCTCTTGATGGGCACTTCGTTCCGCGCGGTGCTTGGCGGCGGGGGCTCCCGGTTCACGGGCTGGGGGTCGGGGGCGTCGGTGTCGCGGTTCACGAGCGCGGCGCCGGGGCTTTCGCTGAGCGGCGAGGCGGCCACCGGGGCGGCGGGCATGGACTACGAGCGGGGCCGGCTGCTGACCGGGCTGGCGATGACCCACAGCCTGGGCAAGGGCGCGGCGCAGGGCTCGGGCCGGAGCTACGCGATGGGGAGTTCGGTCACGACGGTGCTTCCCTACGCGCGCTTCGAGTTCTCGGAGCGGGTGTCGGCCTGGAGCTTGGCGGGGACGGGGTCGGGACGGCTGACGCTGGACCTGGACGACGACGCGGCTGCGCGCCACGGCGCGGACCTGTCGATGACGCTTGCGGCGGCCGGGGTGCGGGGCGAGGTGGTGAGGGCTGCCGGGGCGGGCGGGTTCTCGCTGGCGCTCAAGGCGGACGCGTACTGGGTGCGCACGGAGTCGGAGCGGGTGTCCGTGCCCGGGGTGGGGAACCTGGCGGCGGCGCGCGCGGACGCGAGCCGGCTCCGGGCGGTGCTGGACGGGTCGCGGGCGTTCACGCTCGGTGGCGGCGGGACGCTGACGCCATCGGTGGAGCTCGGGGTGCGTCACGACGGGGGCGAGGGGGGCAGCGGCACGGGCATGGAGGTCGGCGCCGGAGTGGGATGGGCGGACCCGTCGCGGGGCCTTGACGTGGCGGTCCGGGTGCGCGGGCTTGCGGCCCATGCCGGGGAGGGCTACCGGGAATGGGGCGTGTCGGGGTGGCTGAGGGTCGTGCCGGGGGCGGCGGGACGGGGCCTGTCGATGTCGCTCACGCCGTCCTGGGGCGCGGACCCGGGCGGCTCGGAGCGGCTGTGGGCGATGCCGGAGGCTTCGAGGCTGGCTGCAAACGACGATGCGGCTCCATCCGGGCGGCTGGACGCGGAGGTGGGCTACGGCATGGCGGTGTTGGGCGGGCGCTTCACCGGGACGCCGAACCTCGGGTTCGGGGTGTCGGACACGGCGCGGGAGTACCGCATGGGCTGGCGGCTCGCCTCGGTGGCGTCAGGCTTCGAGCTCAGTCTCGACGCCACGCGCCGGGAGACGCCGGACGGCGACGGGCCGCCCGAGCACGGGGTCATGCTGGGTGGAACCGTTCGCTGGTGAATGTCAGGCAAACTCTGACGTGGACAACCGGTGAAAGTCCGGCAGGAGGAACGGTGTAACGAACCACCTTCGCCGCGAGCCGTGCGCAGGGCATCGTGAGGCGCCATGCGAAGTGTCGGCAGCGGTGCGCGCGGGCAGGGCTATTGAGCGTCGATACACGGTTGATCCGGAGTGCTGAGGCTTTATCAGCGGCCGA
Source organism: uncultured Binatia bacterium (SeqCode) (assembly GCA_965204505.1). Classification (GTDB taxonomy): domain Bacteria; phylum Desulfobacterota; class Binatia; order UBA9968; family JAJDTQ01; genus JAJDTQ01. Next base: position 954,648 of record CBDBFB010000002.1, on the reverse strand, counting down.
AGGCAACACCGAGCGTCCGTTTTCGTGAGGACGCAAGGGCTCCGCAGCGTCCAAGAACCACCCGCTTCGCAGCCTTCCCGCCCGCGCGGGTTGCACAACGTAGTACTTGCTCCCCAACGGGTACACCCGAACGCCGAAGCACGGGATGTCGTCATTCCGGACGACACGCTCGCGCTCCGAGGGGGCGAGTAATCGGACAATCGGTAAGCGTTCGGCGAAGCCGTGGAATCGCGTCTCTGCAGGGTCATTATCCACGCCGAACTGAAGGTGTGCAAGGATGGTCTGGTAACACGATTCGATCTGCGCTATCCTTGAGCGCATGTCGGTTCTCGACGACGATTTCCCCGCAGACGAGACACTGACCGAGAGCGGCGACGGTATCTGGTCGGCTTCGAAGCCGGAGCCATCGGGTGAGCCGCGGGATCTGCGATCCCTGTACGAAGAGGAACGGGCACGAGCCGAGGCGGCGGAGGCGCGCTGCGAAGAACTGTGCTGGGCGGAGGTGGCCGCCCGCAGCGATGCGGGTGTGTGGAAGTGGCGGTTCAAGTCCTGCCGGCGCAGGCTGAGCGAGGCCACCGAGGAGGCGAAGGAACTCCGCCGCGCCGTCAAGGACACGCCTTCCCTGCAGGCGGAAGTCGTGCGCCTGAGGAAGCTCCTCTGGGAAGCCACCGGTCCGAGTGAAGACGGCAGGGTCGCGTCGTTGCGCGACGAGGTCGCCAGGCTGCGGGAGGCTCTGGCGGCGTCGGAAGCCCGGAAGGCCGCCGCCGGGCGGCGCACCGGGGTGGAGCGTTCGCTGGAGCACGCGGGCGCCATCCGGTCGTTGCGCACGGAGAACAAGCGGCTCCACAAGGAGCTGGGCCAGTGGCGCAAGGCGGTGGGCGAGTTCCACGGGAAGCTGGACCGGGAGAAGGAGCGGGCGGAGAGCATCCGGGAGACCGCCAGGAAGCTGTCGAACGAGAACCTGCGCATCCACAGGGAACTCAGGTTCCTGCGCGACGCCGAGGCCCGGGCCCGGTCGCTGTCCGACACGGTGTTCTGGCTGCGCCACGCGCTTGAGGGGTCCAGGGCGGGACAGAAGAAGTTGACGGCCCGGATCGCCAGGCTCCGGGCGGCCGGAGCGACGCTGTCGAAGCTGCCGTTCGACGAGACCGCTCACCTGCGCACCGCGCTGAGGAGGTCGCGGCGCCACAAGGCGACGATCAAGTCGTTGTCCCGGGAGAACGCCTCCCTGCGCAGGGCCGTGAAGGGTTCGCGGGGCCGGATCGAGACGCTGGAGGCCCAGCTTGCCAGGCTGCGCTCGACCGGGGCGGTGCTGTCGAAGAGACTCTACGGTCGCAAGAGCGAGCAGCAGGACAAGCCGCGCTCGGAGCGCAAGCGCGGCCAGCAGCCGGGCGCGCCCGGCCACGGCCCTACCCAACGTCCCGGGCTCAAGGAGCGGCCGGAAACGCTCGCCCCGCCGCCGGAGGCGTGTGTCTGCGCACGGTGCGGGCAAGCCTACGCGCCGAATGGCGTCGAGACCTCCACCCTCGTCGAGATCGAGGTCAAGGCCCACAAGCGTGTGATCAGCCGTCCGCGCCTGCGCCGGACCTGCGGATGCGAGTCCTCGCCGATGGAGGTGTCGGCGCCGCCGGCGCCGCGGCTGTTCGCCCACACGCCCTACGGGATCAGCGTGTGGGCGTGCTTTCTCTTCGAGCGCTACGCCTGCTTCCGCACGCTCAACGGCGTCGCCGCGTGGATGTCCGAGCGGGGCCTGGCGATATCGCCCGGGACGCTGGGCAGCAGCCGCAAGCTCTTCGCGCCCCTGTTCGATCCGTTCTACAAGGCGATCCTCGCGCACCAGAACACCACGGCGCTGCGCCATGCCGACGAGACATCCTGGCGCGTGCAGGAGTTCGGCGGGGAAGACCGGTCGAGCCGCGCCTGGCTGTGGACCTCGGTCAGCACGGACGCGGTCTACTTCCATATCGACCGGAGCCGCAGCGCCGAGGCGGCGCTCGAGCTCTTCGCCGAAGCCCGGCTCCGCACGATCGTCGTCTGCGACCGCTACAGCGCGTACAAGCGGCTCGCTCGCCTTGGCGCCAGGGTGATCCTTGCATTCTGCTGGGGCCACGCGCGCCGCGATTTTATCGAGGGCGCGGCCGGCCAGAAACGGCTGACGCAATGGTGCCAGGGATGGATCGAGCGGATCGCCGGGATCTTCCGGCTCAACGAGGCGCGGCTGGAACATTACGACCCCGGCCGCAAACGCCAGACCGCCGCGTTCCGGAAGGCGACGCGCGAACTGAGGAAGGCGCTCGACAGCCTGTTCGCCCACGCCGAGGCGGAACTGGCCGCCCTGCCGGACCGGGCACGCGAAGGCAAGGCGCTGCGCTCGCTCATGAACCATCGCGAGGGGTTGTGCGTCTTCGTCGACGAGCCGCAAGTGCCCCTTACGAACAACACGGCCGAGAGAATCCTGCGCGGTCCGGCAATCGGACGAGGGCTGAGCTTCGGTTCCGACAGCGAGGGCGGGGCCTGGTTCACCGCAACCATGTACTCGGTCATCGGCACGCTCTCGATGAACGGCATCGATGTCCTGCGCTGGCTCGAAGCGTGGCTCGAAGCCTGCGCGAACAACCGTCGCCAGCCGCCCGACGACCTCTCGCCCTGGCTGCCATGGACCATGAGCGAGGAGCGCAGGCGCGAACTCGCAGCGCCGCTATGACCGGCGCCATCGAGTGCCGCTACCACGGCCGCGACTTCACCGCCCGGGAGATGGCGCTGTTGCGCGCCCTGATCGCCGCCGATCCACAGCCCACCCGCGCCGCTCTGTCCCGAGAGTTCTGCCGGCGCATCGGCTGGCTCAAGCCGGACGGCGGCCTCAAGGACATGATGGCCCGGGTCGCCATGCTCGCCATGCACCGCGACGGCGTCATCGCGCTGCCGCCGCCCACGGGACGAAAGCACCGCCCCAGGCCCATCGTCTTCGGTCCCGACACCGAGCCGCCTCTGTTCCCCGCCCCCGCCACTCTTGACGAAGTCCGACCGCTACAGATGCGATCTGTTTTGCGCGAGACCCGAGAGGGCAGGCTGTGGAACGAGTTCGTCGCCCGCTACCACTACCTCGGATACAAGACCCTGGTCGGCGCCCAGATGCGCTATGCCGTACACGACCGCTACGGCCGCCCGCTCGCCATGCTCGGCTTCTCCACCGCCGCCTGGAAGCTCGCCCCGCGCGACAACTTCATCGGTTGGACACCCGAGATGCGCGAAAAGAACCTGCCCCTGGTCGTCGACAATCCAAGGTTCCTCATCCTCCCCTGGATCGAGATCCCCAACCTCGGCTCGCACATCCTCGCCCTCGTGCGCCGCCGCCTGCCCGCGGACTGGGCCGGGCGCTACAACGTCACCCCCGTGCTCATCGAGACCTTCGTGGAAACCCCGCGTTACACCGGCGCCGTCTACAGGGCATCGGGATGGACCCTGGTCGGCACTACCCAGGGCCGCGGCCGCAACGACCGGGCCAAGCTCTACGACAAGCCCCGCAAGGACGTCTGGCTCCGCCCCCTCAGAAGGAACTGGCAGCGAGCGCTCAACCGCTAGAATCGCTCATTCCCCCGAACCATGCTACCAAGAGGATGGCGGTCACCACTCCGAGCGGTCCGCGATTCCACGGCTTCGCCGAACGCTTACGACAATCGTGCGCTGAGGGATGCGGTTGTTGTACTCAAACCGCTTGCGATCCGCTTACGGTGGCGGCGGCGGGTGAACGCAATGCGATAGAAAAACGTCGTTAATTCAGTGCGTTACACGCTACAGAAAGAACCGGTCCTCATTTGGGTCCATGAGGTACTCGCTGGGCTTGCGCTTGAGGTCGCCGGCGCCCTTGCGTTCGAACTGCTCGTCGAGCACGTCCATCAGGTACGGCACCCATCCGCAGCCCGCCTCCAGGTAGGCCACCCGCAGGTTCGGGTAACGGTCGAACACCCCCTGGGAGATCATGCTGGTGGCGTGGCTCATGAGCGGGATCACGTGCTTGAGGGCGCGGACCTCCCGGTAGGTGCGCAGCGGGTCGGCGAAGTTGTGCGCCCCCACGAAACCGCCGTGGACCGCGATCATGGTGTCGAGCTCGTTGGCGGTGGCGTAGATGGGGTCGAACTCGGGGTTGCCGTAGGCCATGAGCGGCGACGAGATGGACGGCAGGATGGCGCCGACGAAGCCCAACTCGCCCACGCAGCGGCGCAGCTCGGTGACACAGGCGCCGACGTCGTGCACCGGCAGCAACGCCACCCCGAGCAGGCGCTCGCTCTGGCGCAGGAACTTGTCGTGCAGCCAGTCGTTGTACGCCCGCGCCAGGTCCACGGACCACTCCACCCGGCGCACCATGCCCACGGCAGCAGCGTTGCTCGGGTACAGCACGGTGGCGCTGATGCCGGCCTCGTCCAGGAAGCTCAGCCACATGGCCGCGTCCGGCACGTCCTGCTTGTGCGGGTCCACCACGCCGAAGGCCCAGGAGTCCTGGGGGAACAGCGAGTACTCGCGGTTGCCCGGGATGCGCCGGAACCGCTCCGGCAGGTACTGCGCCATCTCCTTGTCCGGCTCCACCACATGCCCGTCACCGTCGATAATGGGATAGTCCACGTCGATCATCGGGATCCTTCCTTTCCTGCGAGACTGTGATTCGGTCTTCCCGGTCGTTCCGCAACACGTCCTTCATTCCCCTGAAACAGGCTGTGCCGGTACTGCGATTGGAATGGCAGGGACGCCCCGCTGTCGTCATTCCGGCGAAAGCCGGAATCCAGGGGTGGGGAATGGCAGACGGGAATGATTCCCCGCCCCACCCGTCCTGGATTCCGGCTTTCGCCGGAATGACGACAGCGGGCGTGGTGCCATGTCCGTAACCACGGAGAGTTTTCACACAGCCGCTTTCGCGCGAATGACGCGGTGGGGATGCGTACAGCGTCAAGACCCGCCACTCTACGCTATCAGACTTGACGGCTCTAACGGTAGCGCGCGTGGTGCCCCGCAACCGGTGCCGGGTCCACCGCCTTCAGCGCGTCGGCCGAGCCGCCCAGTGCCGTGACGATGGTGCGGATGTTCTCGAGCATCATGCCGGTGTACGAATGGACCGGGTCGCCGGCCTCGCCGGGGAGATCGTCGTCTCTCAGGCTGTCGATGAAGCGGGTCCGGGCTTCCCGTGCGATCTGCGCGAGCACCGGGCTGGGGAATACCTCGGAACCGAAGACCGCCGGCACTTTCTCCCGTGTCAACCGGTCGATGAGCCGGGCCACCTCCCATGGGCTCGGCTCCGCGAAGCTGGAGGGCTGCACCGCGCCGATGACGGTGAAGCCGTAACGCCTGGCGAAGTAGGGCCACGAGTCGTGGTAGGTGAGGAGCCGGCGGTTGGCGGGCGGCACGGTGGCCACGGCCGCGACGATGGCCTTGTCGAGGGCGTCAAGCTGCTTCAGGTAAAGCTCCGCGTTGGCGTGGTACGCTGCCCGGCCTCCGGGGTCCGCCGCTGTCAGCGCGTCACGCACCAGGCGGGCGTAGTTCATGACGAGCACCGGGTCGGGCCACAGGTGCGGGTTGGGATGCCCTTGGTCTTTGGGGTAGCTGAAGTCGAAGACGTAGTCCGCTTCGCCGAGGGTGCGGTCGGCCAGCAGGAGGACCGGCGTGTCCGGCCGCTTGTTGGCCTCGGCCAGCTTCAGCGTCGGGATCTCCAGGTAGAGGCCGTTCATGATGATGAGGTCGGCCCGCGCCATGGTCCGGGCGTCCGACGGGACCGGCCGGAAGGTATGGGAATTCACCCCTTCCGGCACGATGCCGGTAGCCTGCGCCCGGTCCCCGGCCACGTTCTCCACGATGCTCGTGATCGGCGCCACGGTGGTGACCACCCGCGGCGAAGCCGCCGGCAGATACCCGGGCAGAGCCAGCATCATCGCGAGCAGGAGAGACGGCACCGGAAACCCCCTCTCCCTCTGGGAGAGGGGGGCCGAAGGCCGGGTGAGGGCGCTCCGATCACCCTGCGTGGCAAGAGCCCTCACCCCGACCCTCTCCCAGAGGGAGAGGGGGTCGGATCTTGGTCTTCTGAAGAGTCCCGTGGTGGTCTTGTGGGGAAACACGCCTACACCCCTGTCGCTTCTACGGCGCCGACGAGCTGGGTCATGACCAGGTTGGCGTAGAGGCCGTTGGCCCGGAGCAGGTCGTCGTGGGTGCCGTGCTCGGCGATGGCGCCGGAGTCCAGCACCACGATCCGGTCGGCGTCGCGGATGGTGGAGAGGCGGTGGGCGATGACGAGGGTGGTGCGGCCCTGCACCAGCCGCGCCACCGCCTGGTGGATCAGCTCCTCGTTGATGGCGTCGAGGTGCGAGGTGGCCTCGTCGAGGATCAGCACGGGCGCGTCCTTGAGCAGCGCCCGGGCGATGGCGATGCGCTGGCGCTGTCCGCCGGAGAGCTGCACGCCGCGCTCGCCGATGGCCGTGTCGTAGCCAGCGGGCAGGCGGCTGATGAACCGGTGGATGTGGGCCAGCCCGGCGGCCTCCTCCACCTGATCCTGGGTGGCGTCGGGCCGGCCCAGGCGGATGTTGTCGCGCAGCGTGGTGTTGAACAGGTAGGTGTCCTGGGACACCAGCGAGATCTGTGCCCGCAGGTGATCCAGCGTGAAGTCTCGGAGATCCCGGTCCGCCAGCGTCACGGCGCCGTCGGCAGGGTCCCAGAAACGCAGCAAGAGGTGGGCGCAGGTGGTCTTGCCTGCGCCCGAGGGGCCCACCAGCGCCACGGTCTGGCCCGGCTCCACGTCGAGGCACACGTCCCGCAGGGCGAGGCCGCTGCCGGCGTCGTAGCCGAAGCTCACGTGGTCGAAGCGGATGCCGGGCGGTGCGCCGCCGTTGGCCGCCAGCGCCGGCGTGCCGGCCTCGTCCCGTTCCTGCGCGCCGTCTCGGCCCTGCGGCGACACTTCTGCCCGATCCAGCGCCGGCACGCCAGGTCCGTCCCGCACCGGCACGGGCTCGTCCTTGACCTCGAACACGCGGCGGCCGGACTCCAGGGTTTCCATCAGCTCCTTGACCGTGCGGGCGACGTCGGTCACCGGCCCGAAGGCCAGCAGCGCCAGCACGGTGGCCAGCGGCAGTAGCGCCCGATCCATCTCGGCCAGGCCCACCAGCCACACGCCGGTGGCCAGCACCGCCAGCGCACCGATGCCGGTCACCGCCTCGTTGAAGCTGGCCTGGAGCGCCTGGTCCTTGTGGAACGCGAGCTGCGCCCTGGCGAGCCGCAGGCTGTTGGCCAGCACCGAGGCGATCTGGTGCTTCTCGTGGCCGAAGGACGCCACCTCGCGCATGCCCTGGATGCTGTCCACCAGGTGCGCGTTGAGATGTCCCAGCTCCCGGCGCACGGCGCCGCCCAGGCGGTCCGAACGCTTCTGCGCCAGGAACGGCGACGCCGCCAGCAGCACCAGGAAGGGGACCAGGGCCAGCATCAGCGGCCAGCCCACGAAGCCCAGCACCGTCAATATCCCGACGGGGACCACCACGGCGATGAACGCCGGCGTGATGGTGTGGGCGAAGAACAGCTCCACCGTCTCAACGTCCGCGCCGGCGATGCTGACCAGGTCGCCGGAGCGGCGCCGGGTGAGATAGGCCGGCGCCAGCGGGTCCAGGGTGTCGTAGATGTCGATGCGCATCTCTGCCAGGAGTTGGTAGGCCAGGTCGTGGGGCAGCCAGCAGTCGGCCCAGGCAAGCACCGAGGCGAGCCCCACCATGGACCCCAGCAGGACCAGGTGGAAGGTGATGTCCCCGCCGCGGATCAACTGGCCCACCAGGAGTGCGCTGGCCGCGCCGACTCCCACCACCGACGCCTGGAACAGCACCCCGGCCGAGAACGACACCACGAGCTTGCGGAGGAACGGCCGCACCAGCGTGCCCAGCCGTCGCAGCACCGTGAGGGCCGGCAGCGGCGCCGCCGCGCGCGCGGGTCCCGCCGCGGTCGCTTCCGCGGCTTCCCTCTGCTCGGTTTCGGCGGCCGCGGCCGGCGCCTCGCGCTCGGCCAGCGCCTCGGCGTCGCCCGCCTGGGCCTGGGCGGCCATGAGGCGGGAGTATGTGCCGCCGCTTTCCAGCAGCGTCCCGTGGCTGCCGGTCTCCACCACCCGGCCCCGTTCCAGCACCACGATCCGGTCAGCGTGGATCACGCTCGACAGCCGGTGCGCGATGATCATGGTGGTGCGCCCCTCCATGAGCTTGCGCAGGGCCTCGTTGATCACCGCCTCGCTCTGGGCGTCCACGCTCGACAGCGCCTCGTCCAGCACCAGGATCGGCGCGTCCTTGAGGATGGCGCGGGCGATGGCGATGCGCTGGCGCTCGCCGCCCGAGAGGCGCACGCCGCGCTCGCCCACCACGGTGTCGTAGCCTTCCGGCAGTCCGGCGATGAACTCGTGGATGTTGGCCGCCCGCGCTGCCTGCTCCAGCTCGCCGGCCGTGGCCTCGGGCCTGGCCATGCGCAGGTTATCGGCGATGGTGCCGTAGAAGAGGTACATGTCCTGGGCCACCACCGCGATGTGTCGGCGCAGCACGTGGAGCGGAATGGTGCGGATGTCCCGGCCGCCCAGCAGGAGCCGTCCCTGCTGGGGGTCGGCGAAGCGCAGCATGAGCGACACCAGGGTGGACTTGCCGGCGCCGCTGGGCCCTACCACGCCGAGCTTCTCGCCCGGCCGCAGTTCCAGCGACACCTCCCGGAGCGCGGGCCGGCTGCCCTCGCGGTAGGCGAAGCTCAGGTCCTCGTAGCGGACGGTGGGCTCGAAGGAAGTCTCGCCGTCGGTTTCGTCCTCCGCCGGGTCGCGCACGGTCACGGGCGTCTCCAGCAGCGTGAAGATTCCCTCGGCCGAGGCCATGGCGTTGATGCCCTGGTGGTACAGGACCATCAGCTCCCGCGTGGGGCGGAAGATCTCCGCGCCCATGATCAGGATCACGATCAGCGAACGGATCTCCAGGTCGCCGGCGCTCACCTTGAGGGCGCCCCAGCCCAGCGCGCAGGCGGTGCCGCCCAGGATGCCGAAGGTGGTGACGCCTACCGAGACCATGTTGACCGCCAGCACGCCCATGGTGGTGCGGTAGAGATGGCGCGCCCGCTCGGCGAGCTGCGCCCCCTGGCTGCGGGTGCGCCCGAAGATCTTGAGGGTGCCGATGCCCTGGATGCTGTCCAGGAAGTCGGCGCCGAAGGCGCCGTAGGATGCGCGGCGGCGCCGGCTGCTTTCCCCGGTGAACATCAGGAACAGCGGCGTTTCGAGCAGCGTCAACAGCGCAAAGACGACGAAGATGAGTCCGATGACCACATCGAAGGACGCCATCAGGAAGAAGATCAGCACGGGCGCCACGCCCGCCACCACCATCTGCGGCAGGAACTGGCCGTAGAAGACCTGCAGTTGCTCCACCCCTTCACCCAGGGACAGCAGCACGTCGCCGGTCCGCTTTTGGTCGAAATGTCCGGGGCCCAGGTCCAGGGAGTGGCGGTAGAGCTTGTCGTGGAGCCCTTCCTTGACCCGCGCGGCGGTCTCCTGGCTGACCATGTCGCGCAGGTACTGGAACACCGCCCGCAGCGCGATGAAGCCGGCCACGGCCGCAAGGTAGGGAATCAGCGACGAGAAGGCGGCGCCGGTGAGGACCCCGGCGATGATGAGCCCGGAAAAGGCCAGCCGCGAGATCCCCGCGGCCACGGCCAGCAGGCCGAGCAGGGCGGCGCCGGCGATGCGCAGGCGCACGCCGCGGGTATGGGTCAGCAGTCGTCGGTCCAGGTACATGGTGTCACCGATCCCGGTTTCAGAAGTTAGAAGGTCATCGCCGCGAATACAAGGATACAGGGCCGGCCGACCGGAATGCGCGTCCGCGGCCAGCTTGCGCCCTTTCTAGGCAAAAGAAAAAATTTGGTCAACCTAACTTTGGGTGTTGCATTATATTGAAACTTCAAGTATGGATGCCTGAAATATCTCTTGAAGGGAGACCGTAAACAATGTTCAGAAGACTGTTAGGGACAAGGACCCTGGTGTCCATGGCGGTGTTCCTCGGCCTGTCGATGGGTATGGCGGCGAGTGCCGTGGCGGACGGCGAGGTCAACATCTATTCCTACCGGCAGCCGTTCCTCATCAAGCCGATGCTCAACGCCTTCACTCACCAGACCGGGATCAAGACCAACGTCGTTTTCGCACCCAAGGGGATGATCACGCGCCTGCAGAAGGAGGGCAAGAACAGCCCAGCCGACATGATCCTGACGGTGGACATCGGGCGCATCAACGACGCCGTGGAAGCGGGCGTCCTGCAACCGGTGAAGTCCAAGGAGCTTACGGCGAACATCCCCGCGCACGACCGCGACCCGTCGGGTCTGTGGTTCGGACTCACCAGGCGCGCCCGCATCGTCTACGCCTCCAAGGAGAGGGTGAAGGCGGGTGAGCTGTCCACCTACGAAGGCCTCGCCGACGCCAGGTGGAAGGGCCGCATCTGCATCCGTTCTTCCAAGCACGTCTACAACGTGGCGCTGCTCGCCTCGCTGGTGGCTCACCACGGCGAGAAAGAGGCCGAGGGTTGGGCCAAGGGTCTGAAGGCCAACCTGGCGCGCAAGCCCCAGGGCAACGACCGCGCCCAGGTCAAGGCCATCCACGCGGGTGAGTGCGACATCTCGCTCGGCAACTCCTACTACATGGGCAAGATGCTCACCAACGAGAAGCAGATCGCCTGGGCCGAGGCCGTAAACGTCTTCTTCCCCAACCAGAAGGACCGCGGCGCCCACATGAACATCAGCGGCGCTGGCGTCACCAAGCACGCGGGGCGGAAGGACAACGCCGTCAAGCTGCTCGAGTTCCTGAGCGGCGACCTCGCGCAGAAGATGTACGCGGAGCAGAACTTCGAGTATCCCGTGAAGCCCGGCGTGCCCTGGTCCGGCCTGGTGGAGTCGTGGGGCAAGTTCAAGGCCGACAGCATCGACATGATCAAGGTCGCCAAGAACCGTCCGACCGCCATCAAGATCTTCGACCGCGTAGGGATTCCGTAGGGTCCCGCGCCACGGCACGGGGAGGGAGTAGGGCGGGGTTTCCAACCCGCCCTACTCCGCATCGCAAGATTGGTACCGGCCCGCAGGGGCTCGGTACGTCAACGGGAGGAAAGCACCGATGAAGCCAAGAGTTCCACTGCTGGCAGGCGCCCTGGCCCTCGCCCTCGGTACGCCGGCGCTGGCCCAGCAGTCCGTGGAAGAGCGCCTCTCCGGCATGGAGAAACGCATACAGTATCTTGAGCAGCGGGTCGCCGATCAGGACAAGGTGATCGTGGAAAAAGACCGCCAGATCGCCGAGTTGAGCGGCGGCACGGAATGGGCCCAAAGCGTGACGGTCGGCGGCGTCATCGAGATCGAGGGTGTCTACGAGAATCCGGCCGGCGAGGACAGCACCAACAGCGTGAGCGTGGGCAAGGCCGAGCTTGGGGTCGCGGTCCAGTTGAACGACTGGGGAGGCGGCGAACTGGTCCTTGCCAAGGACGACGAGGACAAGATCGAGCTGGACACCGCCACGATCACCTTGGCGGCGCCGGACGGCCCCGTGTCCCTGACCGCCGGCAAGCTCGTCCTGCCCTTCGGCACCTACGAGACCGCGCTCGGGGATCCCCTGACCCTCGAGTTGGGGGAGACCGGAGATACCGCCGCGGTGATCGAGGTCTCCGCGGGCGGACTGAGCGCGTCGCTCTTCGGGGGGCATGGGGAGAACGAGCAGTTCGAGAACTTCGGGGCGGCCGCGAGCTACTCGATCGAAACGGAGACCCCTTGGGAGGCCACCCTGGACCTGAGCGTGTCGTACCTCAACCAGATTCTTTCGGACGCCGTGGCCGACTCCGAGGCTTTCTCCGAGCTTCCCGGCATGACGGCCGGCGCGGTGCTGGGCGTGGGCGGCATATCGCTCATCGGTGAGTACGTGAGGGCGATGGACGAACAGGACGGCTCGCAGCCGGCGGCCTGGATGGTCGAGGCGGGGTACGAGTTCGAGCTCCTGGGCAAGGGCGCCGGGGCTGCCGTGAGCTACTCGAGAACGCAGGAGGCGGCCGACCTCGATCTCGCCGAGGCCCGCGTCATCATGGGTGTGTCCGTCGAGCTGATGGAGGGCGTCGGCGTCTCCCTGGAGTGGCAGCAGGACGAGGCCTACGACACCGACGACCAGGACACCACCGTCACCGGCGTCCTCGCCCTGGAATTCTAACGGCTTAACTGACGGAGGAAAGTTGCAATGAAAGTACTAGTGGCTGTGACAGGGCTGTTGTTCCTGTCGACTCTGGCTTTCGCGGCGCCGTCCAAGCGTGACGTGGTGTCTCACTACGCCGTGCTGGCGCACGCGGTGTACGAGGATTCGCTGATCGCGGCGAAGGATCTTCAGAGGGCCGTCCACCGGCTGGCGGCCAAGCCCACCGAAGCGAATCTGCAGAAGGCGCGCGAGGCATGGACGGCTTCGCGGGTTCCCTACCAGCAGAGCGAGGTCTACCGGTTCGGCAACGCAATCGTCGATGACTGGGAGGGCAAGGTGAATGCCTGGCCGCTCGACGAGGGGCTGATCGACTACGTGGCCTCGAGCTACGGGGGAGTCTCGGAGGAGAACCCGGCCAACAGGGCCAACGTCATCGCGAATCCGAGCTTCAAGTTCTCCGGCAAGATGATCGACGCCCGGCGCATCGACAAGAAGCTGCTCGAGTCGCTGCACGAGCTGGGCGGCGTGGAGGCCAACGTGGCCACCGGCTATCACGCGGTGGAGTTCCTTCTCTGGGGCCAGGACCTTAACGGCACCGGCGCGGGCGCGGGCGCGCGGGCGGCGAGCGATTTCAGCAAGGCCAACTGCTCCTGGGGCAACTGCGACCGGCGCGCGGCGTACTTGATGGCGGCCGCCGACCTGATCGTGGACGATCTGGCGTGGATGGCGGCCCAGTGGGCTCCCGGCGGCAAGGCGCGCGAGGGTCTGACAAAGGGCGATCCCGACAAGGGCCTGACCGCCATCGTCACCGGCATGGGCAGCCTTTCCTACGGCGAGCTGGCCGGCGAGCGCATGAAGCTCGGACTGCTGCTCCACGATCCCGAGGAGGAGCACGACTGCTTCAGCGACAACACGCATGCGTCGCACTACTACGATGCGCTTGGCATCCAGAACATCTATCTCGGCATGTACAAGCGTATCGACGGCAGCACCGTCAAGGGCGCGGGTCTGAGCGCCCTGGTGGCGTCCAAGGCGCCCGATGTCGACAAGGAGTTGCGCGGGCAGTTGAGTGCCACCATGAAGGCCATGGACGCTCTCGTGAAGTCTGCGCAGGGGGGAGAGGCCTACGATCAGATGATCGGCGAGGGCAACGCCAAGGGCAATGCGCGGGTGCAGGCCGCCATCGACGCCTTGACGACGCAGACCAAGGGCATCGAAAAAGTGGTTGGCGCGCTTCAACTTGCGGCCATTGAGTTCGAGGGCTCCGACAGCCTCGACAATCCGGCGGCCGTGTTCCAATAGGGCAGCCAAGCTTAGGGTGTCGGAGCACCTCCCGACACCCGCCGGCGGGCCCGCTTCGGGTGCCTCCCTGACGGTGGGCCCGCCGATCTGCTCTCCCGGAAGAAGGATGAACGACGAAAACACGGACCCTGTCGGCAGGACACGGACGAGCCCGGAAGCGGCCGGGCCGGGTCCCGCCTCGGGCAGAAGGGGGAAGTCCAAGATCAGGAGCGTCGAGATCCTTGCCGGCGCTCGGGAGGTCCTGATCGAGCACGAAGGCGACGAGTACCGCCTGCGGCATACCAGCAAGGGGAAACTGATCCTGACGAAGTAGGTCCCGCCGTGGCCAAGGCGACGTCCTTCGGGCGAGCCGGCTCAAGCGAGGCGGATTGAAAGAGTCCCAGCCAGCCACCCGCGGGCTACGCGCCTACGGCAGCCAGCCCGGACCCGGCGAAAGGGAAGCGTCCATGGCTGGCTCATTGTTTCGGAATGGCGTGTGCGCGGTATGGACCGCGTGCTTGTTGGCAGGCGCCGTGCTGGCGCAAGACACCGGCCCGAGTGAAACGCCGGCGACGACCACGCGCATCGAAGGCCGGACGGAGTCCGTAACGGTGCTGGACACCATCTCGGTGACCGCCACCAGGAACCCGATCCGCTCGTTCGAGTACCCCGGCATGGTCTCGGTGGTGGGGCGTGAAAGAATCCTCACCGGGCAGCCCTCCACGCCCGACGACATGATGAGATTGATCCCCAACGTGGAGTTCATCGGCGGTCCGCGCCGGACCGGCGAGGTCCCCAGCATCCGGGGCTTTGACGGGCCCGACGTCGTCATCCTGCTGGACGGCGCCCGGCAGAACTTCGGCTCCGCGCACGACGGGCGCTTCTTTCTCGATCCCGGTCTCGTCAAGAGGGTCGAGGTGCTGCGCGGGCCGGCGTCGTCCCTCTACGGCAGCGGCGGCACCGGCGGCGTCATCGAGTTCCGGACCATCGACGCCGCCGACTTCCTGGGCCGGGACGAGACCGTAGGCGCCACCGTTTCCGGTGGTTATCGGTCGGGAAACGAGGAATGGCGGGGTACCGTCACCGGGTACACTCGGGCCGACGCCGGACTCGATCTGGTCGGCAGCGTCGTCACCCGCAACAGCGGCACCATCCACCTCGGTGACGGCAGCCGCCTGGAGAACACCGACGACGACATCCTCGCGGGTCTGGCCAAGGCAAGCTACGAGCTCGCCGATCACCAACGGGTGGAGGGCAGCTTCACCGCCTTCAGAAACGACGCCCGGGAGCCCAACAACGGCCAGGGTGGGGGCGGCGCTCTCGCCCCCGGCCTCGTGGACAAGGATATCCGCTCCAGTACGCTGCGCCTCGCCTACCGCTACAACGACCCGGCGGACAGGTGGCTCGATCTTGACGTCGTCACCTACTACTCGGGCTTCAAGGCCGACGAGCTGCGGCTGGACGACCTGGGCGCCGGGCCGAAGGGTGAGCTATTGAAGCGCGATGTCGATACCGTCGGCGCACGGCTTGACAACCGTTCCCGGCTGACGCTTTCCGAGAGCATCGGCGCCACCCTTACCTACGGGGCCGAGTGGTACCGCGACGAACAGGACGGAGCCGCGGGTTCCGGTGAGCGGGACGGCGTGGCCGACGCACGCTCGACGTTCCACGGCCTCTTTACCCAGGCGGAAGTTGCCTTCGGAGCGCCCGGTGGCATCCCCGGCGAGATCCTTGTCATCCCCGGCGTCCGTTACGACTCCTACAAGTCCACGAGGCGGAGCGCCGGCGACAACCGCGACGACGAGTTGTCACCGCGCATCGGCGTGAGCTATCTGCCCACGGACTGGTTCATGCTGTTCGCCAACTACGGTCACGCCTTTCGCGCGCCGACTTTCAACGAGGTCTACCTCTCCGGCGTTCACTTCCAGATCCCGCTGGGACGGGCGTCCATCGTCAACCGCTTCGTTGCCAATCCGGACCTCAAGCCGCAACGGACCCGGACGGTGGAGTTCGGCGGCGGCCTGAGCTTCGACTCGTTGTTGGGGTCCGGCGACAGGCTGCGGATCAAGGCCTCCCACTTCCAGGTACGGGGCCGCGATTTCATCGAACTTGCGGTCCATCAACCATCGGTATTCGGGGAACGCGGACCGTTGCCCGAGTGCTTCCGTCCGGGGGCGTGCGACGGGACCACGGTCTCGAGCAACGTGGCGAAGGCGCAACTCTCCGGAACCGAGGTCGAGGCGTCGTACGAGAGCTCCCGTCTCTACCTGACCCTCGGAGCCTCGACGATTGACGGGGAGAACCGTGACAGCGGCGAGAAGCTGGGTACGCTGACCCCGGACACCTACACCGCCGACATGGGCCTCAAGCTGCACGAGCTGGACTCGGTGCTGGGGTTGCGTTTGCTGGCGGCGAACCGGTTCGAGCACCCCGATTCCGATCGCCCAGGATACGCCGTCGCGGACACCTATCTCACGTGGCAGCCGTCCGGCGGACTGCTGAAGGGGCTTCGCGTCGACCTCGGTGTGGATAACGTCTTCGACAAGGCCTATTCGCGGGTCTACACCGGCGCTTACGAGGAAGGCAGGAGCTACAAGGTCTCGGCGGGTTACGCGGTGAACTGGTGAGGCCGCCCGGCAGCAAGGAATGAACGACCAAGCGGCTCAAGAGCGGCTCGCGGCAGCGGAACTGAAACAACGCTGGGCAGCCTTGACCGGAGCGGAGGGGACAAGGCTCCGCCAGCGCGACGCCGCCCGGGAGCTCGGCGTCTCGGAGGCGGAGATCGTTGCCTGCCGCTGCGGCGACGGCGTCCGGCGGCTGCAGGGGCCTTGGGGTCACCTGCTCCAGGACCTGCGCGGTCTCGGCACCGTGATGGCGCTCACCCGGAACGAGAGCGTGGTGCACGAAAAGGTCGGCCGCTTCGGCAACGTGACCATCTACCAGAACATGGGGCTCGTGCTGAACGAAGATATCGATTTGCGGATTTTCCTGAGCCACTGGCATCACGGCTACGCGGTGACCGAAGAAACCCGCGGCGGACCGCGCCGAAGCCTTCAGTTCTACGACGTGGACGGGACCGCGGTGCACAAGGTCTATCCGCGCGAGGACGACGCCTCCTTCGAGACCCTTGTGTCGAACTACCTGCACACCGATCAGAGTCCCGGGCAGGAGGTCGTGCCGCCGGCGAGACCGGCGCCGGACCATCCCGACTCGGAGATCGACCGGGAGGGTCTGCGCCGGCGCTGGCAGGCGCTTCAGGACGTCCACGACTTCCACGGCATGTTGCAGGAAGCCGGCGCCGGGCGGTTGCAGGCATTTCGCCTGGTGGGCCGGGATCTGGCCCTCCGGGTCAAACCGTACAGTTTCCGCACGATTCTCGAGAATGCGGCCGCGGCCGGAATGCCCGTCATGATTTTCGCGGCCAGCGCCGGCGTCATCCAGATCCACACCGGCCCGGTGAGCAGGCTCAAGGAGACGGGTCCCTGGTACAACGTGCTGGACCCGGGCTTCAGCCTCCACCTGCGCCACGACCACGTGGCCGCCGCTTGGGTCGTGAGGAAACCCACGCGGGAGGGGGTCGTCACTTCGCTGGAGCTGTTCGACAGCGAAGGGCGCGACATCCTGCTGATGTTCGGAAAGCGCAAGCCCGGGGAGGTGGAGCGAGAGGATTGGCGCTCTCTCGTCAACGCCCTGAAACCCGAGGAAGGATTTGCGCCATGATCCGGGGTCGGCTCCTTGCAGTGGGTCTGCTTTCCATTCCGCTGGTCCTCCATTCGGGAGTCACGGGGGCCGGCACCCGGATCATGAAGGGTTCTTCGGTCGAGGTCGGCCGCGAACGGATCGTTGCGGTGGGCGGCGCGGTAACCGAGATCATCTACGCGTTGGGCATGTCGGACCGCGTCGTCGCGGTGGACTCCACCAGCCGCTACCCGGAAGAGGCGCGATCCAAGCCCGACGTCGGCTACATGCGCCGTCTGGCCGCCGAGCCGATTCTGGCCATGGGGCCGTCGTTGGTGGTGGCGGTGGCCGACGCAGGTCCGCCGGCGGTGCTCGATCAACTTCGGGAAGCCGGGCTTCGGGTGGAGCTGATTCCCGACGAGCCGTCGCCGCAGGGCGTATTGGACAAGATCGACCGGGTGGCGGGGGTCTTGCGCCGCCAGGCGGAGGGGCACGCGCTCGCGGCTCGGTTGAAGGCGAAGTTCACGGCCCTGAGCCGCGCCGTGGATGTCCTGCCGTCGCGGCCTCGGGTGCTTTTCCTGCTCTCCATCGGCCAGGGAGGTGTGCCACTCGCCAGCGGACACAACACCGCCGCGGCCGGGATCATCAAGCTGGCCGGCGGCGTCAACGCGGTGAATGGCTTCGAGGGATACAAGCCGTTGTCGTCCGAAGCGGCAGTGGCCGCGGCACCGGACGTCATCCTGGTGACGAACCGTTCCCTGCGCCTGTTGGGCGGCGTCGAAGGGTTGCTGGAAATACCGGAAATCGCGCTGACCCCGGCGGGAGAGGGCCGGCGCGTGGTGGCCATGGACGGCCTGCTGTTGCTTGGCTTCGGGCCGCGCACCGCCACGGCCATCGATCTCCTTGCGGAGCGGCTGCACCCGATGTCGTGGCGGCGGGTGCGGGGAGGATCGTCGCGTCCGCGCCCGGTCCCATGAGCCTGGACGCAACCAGCATCGGCACTGTCCGCGTGATCCGCGGCCGCTACCTGGGCGCGCTCGTGTTGTGGTTCTTCGGGGCCCTGCTGGGGCTGGCGTTCTTCGCGTCGGTCGGGTGGGGCGCGCTGGACATCCCGCTGATGCCGATGCTGGCGATCTTTGCCGACGCCCTGGGGTTGGAGCTGCCATGGCAGTTCACCTCCAGGGAACAGGCGGTGTTGATGTCGATTCGCCTCCCGCGCACCTTCCTGGGGGTCTTGTCCGGCGCCGCGCTGGCTGTCTCCGGCGCGGCGTTGCAGGGGTTGTTCCGCAACCCGCTTGCGGACCCGGCGCTGATCGGGGTGTCCACCGGCGCCGCGCTGGCCGCGGTGGGCGCCATCGTGCTGGGCGCCGGGCTCACGGCGCTGCCTGCCTTCAACGCGCTTCTCCTGCCGGTGTCGGCGTTCTCAGGAGGGCTGCTTGCGACCTGGCTCGTCTACCGTATCGCCAGCCGTGAGGGCCGTACGGACGTGGCCACCATGCTGCTTGCCGGCGTCGCGGTCAACGCCATCGCGTCCGCCGGCATCGGCCTGCTGGTCTTCGTCAGCACCGAGCAACAGTTGCGGGACCTGAGCTTCTGGCTGTTGGGCAGCCTGGGGGGGATCACCGGGAGCAGGATCCTGGCGGTCACGCCGCTCCTCCTCTGTGCTCTCGTGACCTTGCCGCTGCTCGCGCGGCATCTGAACGCGCTGCTGCTGGGCGAGCGGGAGGCGCATCATCTGGGTTTCCACGTGGAGCGGACAAAGCGCCTCATCGTCGCGCTGGCGGCCTTGGCCACGGGCGCGTCGGTGGCGCTCACCGGGGTCATCGGATTCATCGGCCTCGTGGTGCCGCACCTGGTGCGTCTCATGGTCGGACCCGATCACCGGACGCTGCTGCCCGCGGTCATCCTGCTGGGCGCCAGCCTGATGCTGATCGCCGACCTGGTGGCGCGCACCATCGTCCTGCCCGCCGAGCTTCCCATCGGCATCCTGACGAGTTGCGTGGGCGGCCCGTTCTTCCTGTGGCTGCTGATCCGCCGCAGGTCCTCGGGAGGCCCGTGATGCTGGAGGCGCGCGATGTCCGCGTCGTCCTGGGCGATGCGGAGGTGTTGAAAGGGGTCTCGTTGACGGTGGCGCCGGGAGAAGTGGTGACGGTGGTAGGACCCAACGGGGCAGGAAAATCGACGCTTTTGAACGTCCTGGCCGGCTCGTTGCCGGCGGGGGCGGGCGACGTCTACCTGGACCACTATCCGCTGGCTACCTGGACTCCGCGGGCGCTTGCCAGAAGGCGGGCGGTGTTGCCGCAGTTGCAGGAGCTCTCCTTCGCCTTCCGCGCGCTGGAGGTGGTGCTGCTCGGACGCTCGCCCCACTTCGGCGTCAGCAGCCCGCGGAACGACCTGGAAGTGGCGCGGGCGTGTCTGTCGGAGACTGGGGCCGGCCATCTCGAGGAGCGCATCTACACGACCCTCTCCGGCGGCGAACGGCAGCGGGTCCAGTTGGCGCGGGTGCTCGCTCAAATCCATTTCACCGGGGCCGGAGCCGGGCTCGCCGACCACTACCTGCTGCTCGACGAGCCCACGTCTTCCCTCGACCCGGCGCACCAGCATGCCACGCTCGAGGTGACGCGCCGCGCGGCGCAACGAGGGGTCGGCGCGGTGGTCATCCTCCATGATCTCAACCTGGCGGCCATGTACGGAGATCGTGTCGTCATCGTGGCGGATGGAAACGTCCTGGCGGAAGGTCCGCCGGGAGAGGTGTTGACCGAACCCGCCGTGCGGCAAGCGTTTGACCTGGCCGTCAAGGTCATGACGCATCCGACGCGCGGGTGTCCGCATCTCATTGCGGTCTAGGAGACTGTCCGAGTGGTCAAACACAACCCCTCTCCCTCTGGGAGAGGGTGGCCGAAGGCCGGGTGAGGGCCTAGGCGGGGTACGGAGGTTTCGAGGGAGTCACTATGGGCACCAACCAGAAAGTGATGCGGGCGGACCGGCCGGCGCCGGCGGTTGTCGTGGGCCTGATGCTGGTGTGCGGCATGGTCCTTTTTTGTGTCGGCTTGATATGGCTTGCCGCGACGGTCGTCCACGGTGCCGGCCCCGGGGTCAAGGTGGAGCTCAACAAGCTCGAGACCCACGATGGCGTCTGCCGGGCTTATCTGGTTCTCGAGAACCGGACCGAGAGCGACTTCGCGTCGCTCCAGCTCGATCTCGTGACCTTCGACAGCGCGGGGATCGTGGCTCGCCACCTGGGCGTGGAGATGGCGCCTCTGCCGCCGGCCAAGACCCGGCTGCGGGTCTTCGACGCGGCCGCGCAGCCGTGCGAGAAGGTGGGGCGGCTGCTGCTCAACGACGTCATCGCCTGTGCGGACGGCTCCGGCGCACGCCAGGACTGCTTGGGGTTGTTGTCGACCTCCAGCCGCGGAGGGGTGGCATTCATCAAATGACCCCGTGGGAAATCGCCGGGCAGGCGCGCGGGTGGCTCGAAGCGGGCGGGCCGGTGGTGGCCGTCCTGCTGGCCATGTCGGTCTTCGCCCTCGCCCTGGTCCTACTGAAGCTGTACCAGTTCCGCAGGGCGCGGATCCGTGACCGGGCACCCGTGCGAGAGGCCCTGCGACTCCACCGCTCCGGCCAGGGCGGTCTCGCTCTCGACGTGTTGGCGACGTCACCCAATCCGGTTGCGGAAGTTCTCGCCCTGGCCATACGCGGCCATGGGCGGCATGACCTGGACCAGGCCACGGTACGGGAGGAGCTGGCGCGGGTAGCCGCCCGCCGGCTCGCCGCCCTGCGAGGAGGTCTGCGGCCGCTGGAGGCGATCGGGTCGCTGGCCCCGTTGTTGGGCCTCTTCGGGACGGTGCTGGGCATGATCGAGGCCTTCCGGCAGCTCGAACGGGCGGGCATGCAGGTGAACCCGGCGGTCCTGTCCGGCGGCATCTGGGAGGCGGTCCTGACCACGGCGGTGGGCCTGGCCGTGGCCATACCCACGGTGGCCGCCCACGGTTGGATCGAGCACCGTGTGGACGGCGTCGCCGACTGGATGGAGGACGCCGTTTCCGGAGCCTTTACGGCCGATCTCGATGCTCCGGCGGTCGGCGCGTCGGGTGCGTCGGCCGTCCGGGAGCCGGCGGACCATGCAGCCGTACCGGTACGAGTCGCCGACTAGGAGCCCGTAATGGCGTCCTTCGACTTCGCTTCGCGAGGCCTGTCCTGAGCCCTTCGCCAGGCTCAGGACAGGCGTAGCGTCGCGTCAGCGGCGTGAAGTCGAAGGACGCCATTCCACTTCCCCATGGGATTACTTCAACAGGCCGCTAGACGCCGCCGGCGCGGCATTCCCATCGGGCTCACGCCGTTGATCGACGTGGTGTTCATCCTGCTGGTTTTTTTCATGCTTGCCACGAGCCTACTCGACTGGCGCGCCATCGAGCTGAACCTCTCGTCCCCCGGGGGCGCGCGCACATCCATGGAGGGCGCGCTGGTGGTCGAAGTCCGCCGCGAGAGCGTCCGACTCGGCGGCGAGCGCGTACCCACGGGCGCGTTGGCAAGCCGGATCCGTGAACAACTGCTGAAGACGCCGGGCCGGCGGGTCGTGGTCAAGCCAGCGCCCGGTGTCACGCTTCAAGAGGCGGTGCGGGTGCTCGAAGCCCTGACGGCCGCCGGCGCGGAGGATGTTTCCCTGGTTCGGGGCAGGGAACGGTGAGGAATTTCCCTGTCACGCGGCCGGCAGGGGTGTTGGAACGGACGGAGCGGGCAGGACTCAACGCAGGACGAACTCCACGGGAACGACGAGTTCGAGCCGGGACCGGTTCATGGAGTCCGGCATGCGCGGGAATGGCCGCGCCCGCTCGATCATGCTCACGACTGCCTCGTCGAGCAGTTCATGCCCGGTGCTTCGGCGTACCTCGTAGTCCCGCAGTTTCCCTTCCCGGTCCATGACGAGATAGAGCATCGCCGTGCCCTGCTGGCGGAGCAACCGGGCGCGGCGGGGGTAGCGCTTGTGCCGTTCGAGCCAGGCACGGACCCGTGCCAGGTAATCCGCCTTCTCGCCGGAAGAGAGCGTGCCGGAGCCTCGGTCGCCGCCATCGAGGCCCGCGCCGGAGAGGGGTCCGGCGCTCCTGGTTACCTTGGCGTGGATGTCCGGACCGTTCTCCAGGCCCGGGTTCGACGCCGCCGGTGCCAGCAAGCCAGCCTTGGCGGGCCTTCGCGCGATGGTGGGACCCGGCGTGAGCGGCGCGGTTGTAGTGAGCGGCGCGGTAGTATCGTCCGGCGGCGCATCCTTGACCGTCTCCGCTCGGACGTCAAACGCCGTTTCGACTTCCGGAACATCTACGGCCGTTGCGGCCGGCGTCCCGGAGGCCTGCTCGACCGATCGCGCCGGGATCCCGGTCTCCGCGTCGTCCGCGTGGATGCGTTCCGCCAATGTCGCCGTCGTCGTTCCCGCCACATTCGTCATTCCCGCGGAAGCGGGAATCAAGGCGGGGTGGGGTGGGGACCCCTCGGCTGCGCTAGCGCTTCGCCGTTCCCGGACTTCTGCTTCCCAAGTGGTGCCAAGACCGGGTTTGGATACGGAATGGCAAGGACGTCCCGTATCGTCATTCCGGCGAAAGCCGGAATCCAGGAGTGCGGAGGGGCAAACAGTAGTAATTTCCGCGCCCCGCCGCTCCTGGATTCCGGCTTTCGCCGGAATGACGATGGCGGGCGGCGGTACCATGTTCGTAGCCACGGCGAGGTCCGTAGCCGCGGAGAGTATCGACACAGCCTGTTTGGCGGGAATGACGGAGGAAGGAGCTGTCAGACTGGAGGAGGGAGTTGTCAGACGGGAGAGGGGAGCCGTCGGACGACGGGAGGAGGGGGCTTTCAGACTGGAGGACGCGGGGCCTGAGTGTGGCGGCGCGGAGCGCGGGCGTGCACGAGCGTGATTCCGGGGACTCATCCGGTTCGTATCGATGGATGCTGTTCGGACGATCTCCCGGGCGCCTCGCACCCGTACGACCGGCTCCGGGCGGTCGGGAGTATCGAGAGGTGTCGGGACGGGCCTGGCGAGCCGTTCGCCGGCCCGTGGCTCCGAGGACGTGGGCGGGACCACGGCCGAGACCGCGGCGGGGACAGCGGTTGGTTTCGCTCGGGCCGTCTCGACCGTGGCCGGCACGGCTTCCGGTACGGCCGGCGCTTCGATGCTTGTCACGGTTTCGGCGTTGTTCGTAGCAGCGGCGCGAGGTGCGCCACCGGCGGATCCGAGGGAGATAACCATCGCGGCCGAGGCGGGGGTGCCGGCCCCCGTCTCCGGCATCTGTGGCAAGAGCGCCACGGCGATACCGCCGTGGACCAGCACCGCCGTAGCGAGCGCCAGGAACCAGTGCCGCGCCGTGAAACGCATCATCGGTGGCCGGACAAGGTGAGGAGGTGCAGCTTCTCGGCGCCGGATTCCCGCAGGAGCTGCATTACGGCGACGACCTGCCGGGCCTCGCCGCGGCTGTCGGCCATGATGTGAACCTCCCTCGCGCCGTCACGCGACAGACGCCGGGCCAGCGCCGACTTGAGCGCGGCGGGCTCCATGACCTCGCCATTGAGACCCAGCCGCCCGTCGGCGGCCACCAGCACCAGCAGGTCGCGTCCGGCCGCCGCCCTCTCGCTTCCGGAACGGGGCGGCGTGATGCGAAAAGGATCGTGGAAGGCGAATCGTCCGGCCAGCATGAAGAAGATCAGCAGCAGGAAGACGATGTTGATCAGGGGCAGAATGCGCGCGTCGCTCGGAGGCGGGCGGGCGTCCCTCAAGAATCTGCCGCTCGTCGCGCGCCCGCGGTTCAATGCAGCGGACCTCCCTGTGGCGGGTGCTTGGGGTCTTCTTCCCCGCTGCGGATGGAAACCGCCACCGTATGCAGGTCTTCCGCCAATCTCGGGAAATCGTCGCTGGTTATGTGCAGGGAACCGGTGCCGTAGTGGATGTGCACGCTGCCGCTCTGGCACATGAATATCTGCCAGCGCCGCGGCTTCTGTTCGTTGTTGTCCATGGTGGTCCTTTCCTTGCCGTCGGGCGGTTCACTCCGAAGCGTCGCGGGTTTCGCCTTCTTCCACCGGGGGCGGCACAGGCGCCGCTCGCCCCACGTCGATGAGCTCGATGAGGTCCTGGTCCTTGGTGGCGTTCCACCGTAGCGCCAGGGTGAGATAGTCGGCGGCCGGCTCGCCACGGTCCGTCTCCATCTGGCTCAAGGCGAGGACGACGTAGTGGACCGCGATGGCGAAGGCCGTCTTCCAGTCCGGGGACTTGCCGTAGCAGTTCTCCAGCCACCGCGTCGCGTTCACGATCATGCCCCTCGGACAGTTCCTGGTTCGCTTATGGAGTTCCCACGCCACCTCGATGAGCCCGTTATGGGACATGGTTCCCTCCTTCCGCTGGTGTTGTGCGGTCTCTGCACGGTTGCGTCCGGCCGCACAGGATCGGTAGGTAGTACCAAATAACTTTTATTTGGTCAACCTAAAATATGAAATATTTTCGGCCGAACTGGCCTTCGGCTAACGGGTTCTCGCGCCCTCCCGTGTCAGGCGTATTCTTCGACAAACGCCAGGTGGTTGTCCCAGCGCCGGGTCCGGACGAACTCGCCTTCGAGCGGGGTGGTCTTGCCGGACCATGCGTCGACGACGGCGACGCCGCCGTGTCCGCTGCTGGCGAGGAACTCTCCGGGCCGCTCTCCGGGCGCGACGCCGCTGCTGTCGGGCACCTGCGCGGATGACAGGTGAACCCCGGCGGCGGCGTCCCAGAAGGTCACGAGGTTGCCGCGTGGAGCGGACACCGCGAGAAACCGTCCGCCGGAATCGAAGCAGACGCTGCCGCAGTACTGCTTCATGGCGCGCCAAACGCCGGCCGCCGCCTTCAGTGGAACCAGTAGCGGCGCGCTCGCGGCGGTGCCGGCCCGGTGCAGGGCGACCAGCGGCACGAGGTCGCCTCGGGGACCTTCGTACTGCATGGCGACGGCTACGGTGTCGTCCCGACCCACCGCCAGATGGCGGATGCTGAGTTGATGAAGCCCGGAGGGGAGCCGGCGTTCGTGCAGCAGCCTGCCGTCGCGCCGGTGGACGTAGCAGAGGGACGGCGCCATGGTGGCGAGGTTGAGCTTCACCCGGGGCAGGTCGGGGCGCGTGAGGATGCCGCCGTTGGCGACGACGAGGGTGGCGCCGTCGGAGAGGAGGGCGATCTCGTGGGGGCCGATGCCGTGAGTGTCGATCTCGCCGGCGCGCTCGTACCCCTTTCCGGCGTCGTAGATGCCGATGACGCCGCGCTCTCCCTCGAAGTCGTTCTCGCTGGCGTAGAGGAAGCGTCCGCCAGGGCTGAACACGCCGTGGCCGTAGAAGTGGCGGTCGCGGGGGGCCGCGAACTCGGCCGCCGTCCGGCCGCGCGCGAGGTCGATGGCGAGCGCGAAGCGTCCGGGCCGTCGGGCGAAGAGCACGGCGGTGCGGCCGTCGGGGCGCGGGGCCAGGGAATGGCCCCGGCCCGGCAGGGCCAGGTCGAAGGCCGCGGTGCCGGTGGCGTCGAAGGCGCTGACCCGGTAGCGTCCTCCGGTGCCGGCGCGGGCGCTCAGGTAGAGCCGCCCCCGGGAAGCCGCGCCCGCGGAAAGCGGCAGCCCCAGCGCCCCGCCAGCGAGCACCCCGCCGGCCAGCAACCGCAGCACGCTTCTTCGATCAATCTCCATCGAGCGCGTTGAAGCCCACCGGGAACCCCAGCGCGGGCGCCAGCCGGTCTCTCGCGATCTGCCTCAGGGCGCGGACCTGGAGCGCCAGCTTCCTGGCCTTGGGCCGTAGTGCCGCATCGGCGGCTGCTTCCTCGATGGGCCGGCCGATGGACCGCGCCGTACCGAGGGTGATGCGGAACGCCTTGCGCAGCAGCTTGTGGAGCTTGGGATCGGCGACGGCGGTCAGCTCGCCGAGCCCCGCTCCGTTCTCGCCCTCGTAGAGTTCCCGGAGCGCGGCGAGGTTGTCGACGACGTTCGAGTGGGAGCGGCCGCTCAGGCGCGATTCGGCCAGGTGCGCCCGCACCTTCTCCGGGCTGTCGCCGATGACCGGCCTCAGCTTGACGTCGGCGACGAGCTGCAGGCTGTCGTGAAGGCTCTTGAAGAACGCCCGCGTCGCCTCCTTGTGGCTGTCGAAGTAGCTGTTCCGCGGTCCCGGTTCGGTCACGGTCCGCGCGAACGGGTCGCTGCCGCCCCGCCAGCCGGCCACGATGTCCGCGGCCATCCCGCGCATGTTGGCGGCAACGGCCGTGAGCAGGACGCAGCCCATGGTCCCCGCTCCGCCTCCCGCCCGCAGCGCTGCGTCGCCATAAAGTAGCACCTCCGCGGCCAGGAACCCCTGGAGGGCGACGTTGGCTTTGGCCAGGCGCGCCGGGCGCACCGCGGTCTCGTCGCCCGCCGCGATGACCTTGCGCACCGCCGCCGTCACCTTGGTCCGGGCCTGGGGCCAGAAGTAGAACCGATGGCCGCGCATGAGGACCTCGATGGGGCCGAAGCGCACGTGCTCGATGCCCATCCAGGCGGACATGGCGTCCTGGAAGCGCGCCCGCGCGCCGTCGAGCGCCGCGGCATCGCCGGGGGCGGCGCACAAATCACGGGATGTCGCGGCGAAAGCGTCGGCGGCGGCGGCCAGCCGCTCGTAGCGCGGCACTACGTGGGTCTTCACCAGGAGCGCGTTGACCCGTGCGAACGCTCCGGGTTCAAGGGGCGCCGCGCCCGCGGATGGGGCGCCGGCGAGCAGGGCCAGGACGGCCAAAGCCGCCCAGGGGAGAGTGCGCATCATGAACTTCTCCAATCCGTGTCAAAGCGAATTCAGGAACGCCAGCAGCGCGGCCCGTTCCGCCCGCGTCATGGCCACCACCCGCTGCCTGGACGCCTCGGCCTCGCCGCCGTGCCACAGGATGGCTTCCAGCAGGTTGCGGGCGCGGCCGTCGTGCAGGAACTGCGTGTGGCCGCTGACGGTCTCGGTCAGGCCGATGCCCCAGAGCGGCGGCGTGCGCCACTCGCGGCCGCCGGCTTCCCCCTCGGGGCGGTTGTCGGCCAGCCCCTCGCCCATGTCGTGGAGCAGCAGGTCGGTGTACGGCCAGATGAGCTGGAAAGACTGTTCCTTGCCGATGGAGTCCCGCCTGGTGACGAACTTGGGCCGGTGGCAACCGGTGCAGTTGGCTTCGTAGAAAAGCCGCTTGCCCTCCAGCACCTGCGGGTCGCCGAGGTTACGGCGCGCCGGCACGGCCAGGTTGCGGCTGTAGAATACCAGCAGGTCGAACATCTGGGTCGTGGCCTCGGCGCCGTACTCCGCGTCCGATGCGCCGCCGTGGGGGGCGGTCCTGCATACCTGCTGGGCGTCGGTGCAATCGCCGTAGGGTTCCGAGTAGAGCGGCGTCGAGATGCCGATGTCGCCGCGGAACGCGCCCGCGGCCTGTTGCGCCACGGTGGGCTGTCCCGCCTTCCAGCCGAAGCGGCCCAGCATGGGTTCTTGGTGCTCGTCGCTCCACACCCGGTTGGGCCGGCCGGAGATGCCGTCGCCGTCGGCGTCGTCCGGGTCGGCGCCGGCGAGAATCTCTTCTTCGGGAATGGCTTCCAGTAGGCCCATGCCGATGATGGGCGGGGTCACCCTCGGCGACAGCATGGTGTCGCGGTGCAGCGGACCGTAGTGGAGCCCGGAAACGCCATAGGCAGGCACCCGTAGCGACGCCGTCTCGCCGCCGGCCAGCGCCACCGGTTGTTCGCGGTAGGAGATGGTCATCTCGCCCTCGGCGGGGACCCCCTGTACCGAGAAGTTCTGGAGCTGCCCGCCGTAGGTGGGTTCCGGGAGGTCGGTCCGCGGCTTCCGCTCCGCGGCCGGTCCGCTGCCCGGTTCCGCCGCCGGGATGGAAAGGCGGAGGAACATCGATTCGGCGCGCTCGCCCGGGGCGGGCGGATGGCCGCGGCCGTCCTTCAGGTGGCAGCGCTGGCAGGCGCGGGCGTTGAACAGCGGGCCCAAGCCGTCGGACGAGGTCGTGGAGCTCGGCGACGACACCCAGACCTTCTTGAAGATCCCGTTGCCCACCTTGAAGTCGAGCTCGAGCTCGAACGGCATGTTGGCCGAGGGGTGGGAGAAGATGTCGCGGTTGAGCGCCTTGAACACCGTGGCCGCGCCGCCCGGCCGGCTCTCGTAGCGCTCGGGCTTGGAGAAGTCGGTGGTCGGCTTGGTGACGGCGGCGATGCGCGCGCGCTCGCGGGCGGTTCGCCCGGCGGACGCCGCAACGGCCGTGACCAGGATCAGGGCGGCAACGACAGGAGCGGTAACCGTTGACATGGACATCGGTCTCGTTTATCAAATAAAATAAATTTGGTAAAACAAAATCACTGCCTTGGGTACTCCGGCAAAAGGCGCGTTGGTGCATGAAACCCCGTCTTTAAAGGGTGTTCGAGAGATTCTTCTTTCAAAACGGGCCGACTTTGACTATGCTTTCATCACCGGGGCCCCTCGGTTCACGGAGGGGCCATCCACGGAGGAGGTGAAATCATGAAAGGCGACCCGAGGGTGCTCAAGGCGCTCAACGACGTGCTGCGGAAAGAGCTGACCGGAATCAACCAGTACTTCATGCACTCGCGGATGTGCCGCAACTGGGGCTACGAGGTGCTGGACCAGGCCATCTGGAAGGAATCGATCGAGGAGATGCAGCACGCGGATCAGATCATCAACCGCATCCTGCTGCTGGACGGCGTTCCCAACGTCGCCGGTTACGACAAGATCATGGTCGGCAAGACCGTCAAGAAGCAGTTGGAGAACGACCTCGGCCTGGAAGAGGGCGCCATCAAGGTGCTCAACGCCGGCATCGGGACCTGCCACGAGGCCGGTGACCACGTGAGCAAGGAGCTGCTGGAGCAGATTCTGACCGATGAGGAAAACCACGTGGACTGGATCGAGGCGCAGCTACACCTGATCCAGGAGGTCGGCATGGAGAACTACCTGGCGCATCAGATCCACGCCGCGGGCGGCGGGGCGGGCGGAGCGTAAGCGCGGCAGCCGTCGCATACGGGGTGATACGAAAGTGGTGGTAAAGCGTTCAGAAGTTTCTTCGGCGACCGAAGACTACCTCAAGGCCATCTACAGCCTGGCCGAGGAGAACGACCAGGTGATTGCGGCGCGCGTGGCCGAGGACATCGGCGTGACCCCTTCCACCATGTTCAGTGCCCTGCGCCGGCTCGAGAAGGAAGATTTCGTGCGGGTGGAGCGCCGCAAGAACATCTACCTGACGCCGAAGGGCCGCGAGGTGGCGCAAGCCATCCTGCGCCGCCACTTTCTCACCGAGCGGCTGCTGACCGACCTGCTGGGGCTCGACTGGGTCACCGCTCACCAGGAGGCGCACCACCTGGAGCACGCGATCTCGCCGGTGGTGGAGGAGCGTCTGGCGGCCATCCTCGACAACCCGTCCACATGCCCCCACGGCAACCCCATTCCGGTAAAGGGGGAGCCATCCCCGCGCCGCGAGTGGAGTCCCCTGAACGCGGCGGAAGCGGACACCGAAGTCATCTTCCGCTGCATCACCGAGACCGGCGAGCGCGACGCGGTGCTGCTTTCGTTCCTCTACGACCACGAGGTTCGTCCCGGCACCAGGATCGACATCCTCGACGTGGCGCCGTCCCTCGGCACCATCACCCTCAAGGTCAGAGACCGCGAGGTCGTCCTCGGCCTGGAGGCCGCCAAGAAAATCTACGTGCAGTGACCGGGACGGGACGCGCCTGATCTTCCCCCTCTCCCTCCGGGAGAGGGTCGGGGTGAGGGTGTGTCCGAAAGTTCAGACCCGTCGATCACGCCGGCGCAAACTCGTCGCCGGCGCCTACACCAGCGCAGCCACGGCCACGCCGGCGGCGACCACCGCCATCCAGCACACCCGCCGGAACCCGATCCGGTCCCCCAGCCAGATCCGCGCGGTGACCGCGGTGACGGCGGCGAAGCACGAGAAGCCGATGGCCGCGCCGACCCGGTCGCCGCCGGCGGAACCGGTCAGGAACAGGCCCAGGGCTCCCGTTTCCAGGACCGCCTGCACGAACACCAGCGCCCACGTCGTGCCGCGCGGCCAGGCCAGCGGGCCGCGCCGCCGTTGGAGGGCCATGAAGCCCAGGGCGCCGGCCAGAGCGAAGGCGCGGTTCAGGTAGACCGCCGGAACCGCGCCGAGCGCGGCGCCGGCCTCCTGCGCGAGGAACATGCGTAGCGCCACCGACACCGCGGCGCCGAGTCCCAGGAGCGCGGTGACGCGCAACCAGGCGCGGTCGTAGCGCTCCTTCCCCGGGCGCTCGGGCTGGGCCAGCATCGCCACGCCGCCGAACACCGTCAGCACCGCGACCCCGTGCAGCCAGTGATAGGGATGGCCGGCCAGCACGTTCAGCCCCACGAGCATCACCGTGAAGCTCGACGTGGCCGGGGACGCCACCGTCACCGGCCCCCGCACCAGCGCACGGAAGAGCAGGGCCAGCACCGCGACGTTCAGCAGGCCGGACCCCGTCGAGGCGCCCCAGCCCCACGCGTTCCATGCCGGCCAGCCGCCGCTCGCCGCGAACCAGACCGTCATGACGGCGAACGGCGGGATCATGATGAGCGCGATGAGCACGGACAGGGAGATACGGCTCGCCGTCACCCGCGCCACGCAGTCGGAAACGCCGATCAGGCCGGCGCCGCACAGCCCCCAGACGAGTCCGTTCATGACCTTCCCCGGCTCCCGGCCTCCATCCCCTGCCTGCTCCTTACCACGCCGCGATGGAGGGCTCTACCGCCCCAACGGTCAGGGAGTCCCAGTCCGTTCAGGCGGGTCTTGCGCTAGCCAGATCGTTGCCGAGTCGGGTCGGATTGCCGCGTGCGTCGCCGCACGCGGCGCAGGCTGCTAATTCGAGTCCTTGGTTCCGTGAAACACCGACTTGAAGTTGCCGAGGTCGATCGGTCCTCGTCCGTAGCTGATGCTAATGTCACCGCCCATGAATCCAGCAACGCCCATGGCGCCGTTCCCTCCGAACGCGCCTTCCCCAGTGAAGCTTCCAGTGACCTCCAGTTGCCCGGTACCCAGCGGTATTGCAGCCCTTTCCGTCTTCATGGGCCGAAACGTGCCATCGGTCACGGAAACGCGGTCGGAGGTGATTTGTGACAGGCCTAGACTTTCGAGCCCAACGTCCTCGTAGGTCACCGCCGCCGTCACGTCGTCATTCTCGAAGTACGCGGTGACGTTCGCGCCGCCGCCCAGGGCCTGAAGACCTTCGCGCGTCAGACCAAGGATGCCCAAGCCCGTATCACTGGCGGGATTCGGATTTACGTCGATCTTGCCCGACCACGTGCCGGTCCAGGTCGCCGTCTCCGTGCCCGAGGGTTGCACCGGCGCTTCAGCGACAACATGGCCGCCAGATGAATCGTAGTGGGCACGCAGCACATTGTTTCCGTCGCTTATGTCGAGGGCCCCCGCTGTCAGGGTGTTCCATGCCCCGAGTTCGGTCGCCATCGGTGTTTCGCCGTCACCGGGGGTGCCGTTCATGTCCATGCCGCCCATGCCGCTCTTGTCGCCGTCACCGCCGCTGCATGCTGTGATCAACAGCACAATGGCCAGAATCGTCAAGGTCGCTCGCAACCTCGCCATCGCCGCACATTTCATTTCATTTCCTCCTTTGCTGATGGGACGTAATGCGTATCTACGAAGCTAATAAATTTGTGTCTCCAAATCCTATAAGTTAGACTAACTTCAGCACCCTAGCACCGTCCCGGCGGATGTGCAACACGCCTTGCCGGCGGTCCGCGATTGCGTGTTCAATGCACTGATCCCGCTCTAACCTTCCCAGGGAACCGGCGGCTCGGACTCGAAAAATCGCTATGACTGTGGTACGGCTCGAAGAGTAAAGGATGCCTGCCGACAGCGATTCGCGCGGAGACCAGAGGCACGTCGCGGCGTGCGCGCTGCCCAAGGAACGGGCGAGAAGGGAGAACCGAATGCAGCCGGTAACCGACATGCGGAGCTTCATCGAGCGACTGGACGAGATGGGAGAGGTCAAGCGCATGGAGGGCGCGGACCTCGACACCGAGGTGGGGGCGCTCACCGAGCACATGGGGGATCTGGAGTCGTCGGCGCTCCTGTTCGACGGCTTCGACGGGTTTCCCAAGGGTTTCCGCATCGTCTCCAACCTGTTCCGCACCTGCCGGCGCACGGCGGTGGCCATGGGCGTGCCCACGGACGTGAAGGGGGTGGACTTCCTCCACGCCTGGCGCAAGCGGACCCTGGAGTTCCAGCCGCTTCCCTACGAGCAGGTGGAAGGCGGGCCGGTGTTCGACAACCAGATGGACGAGGACGAGGTGGACCTGACCCGATTCCCGACCCCCCTTTGGCACGACCTCGACGGCGGCCGCTACATCGGCACCGGCTGCGGCGTGATCACCAAGGACCCGGAGTCCGGCGGCATCAACATCGGCACCTACCGGGTGATGATCCAGGAGAAGAACAAGGTCTCGGTCAAGATGAACAAGGGCAAGCACGGGCGGCTGGCCATGGAGCGGGCCCACGCCCGCGGCGAGTCGCTGCCCGTGGCCATCACCCTGGGGCAGGAGCCCAGCGTGATGCTGTCTTCGCAGATGCCGCTGCCGCCGTCGGTGAACGAGTACGAGTTCGCCGGCTGGATGCAGGGCAGCCCCATCCCGGTGGTGCGGGGCGCCGTCACCGGCCTTCCCATCCCCGCCAACGGCGAGGTGGTGCTGGAAGGGGAGATCCCGCCGCTGCCGCCGGAGCAGCTCCCCAAGGAAGGCCCCTTCGGCGAGTGGCCGGGCTACTACACCGAGGCCACCGAGGGCGACGTCCCGCTCATGACCGTCAAGCGGGTGTACTACCGCGACGACCCCATCATCCTGGGCGCGCCGCCGGTGCGGCCGC
Source organism: uncultured Binatia bacterium (SeqCode) (assembly GCA_965204505.1). Taxonomy (GTDB): domain Bacteria; phylum Desulfobacterota; class Binatia; order UBA9968; family JAJDTQ01; genus JAJDTQ01. The sequence goes on along the minus strand of CBDBFB010000002.1, from coordinate 921,625 downwards.
CCAACAGCTACCTGCCGATTCCCCTGGGCGCCATCACGCTCTGGGAGCAGCTCGAGAAGGCCGGCATCCCCGACGTCAAGGGAGTCTGGGGCTTCGTCTACGGCGGCCAGCCCGGTCCCTTCACCGTCATCTCCATCAAGCAGCGCTACACCGGCCACGCCAAGCAGGCGCTGCTGGTGGCCGCGGGCGCCCGCGCCGGCGCCTACGGCGGCAAGATGGTGGTGGTGGTGGACGACGACGTGGACATCACCAACCCCGGCGAGGTCATCTGGGCCATGTCCACCCGTTGCGACCCGCGCGAGGGCATCGACATCGTGAAGAACGTGTGGGCCTCGGTGTGCGAGCCGGTGATCTCCCCCATGGACCGGGACACCAAGGGCTACGTCACCGACCGCGTGCTCATCGACGCCTGCCGCCCGTACCAGTGGATCGACCGCTTCCCGCCGGTGAACGCGTTCGAGCCCCAGTACAAGGACAAGGTGGCGAAGAAGTGGGGGGTATGAAGCCCGGAAAAGGAGTGGTGGAAATGAAGGCGGTCCACCCGATCACGCTCGCGGCGGCTGTCTTCATGGTCGCGTCACTCACGGCGCCGTGGCCGGCGCCCGCCCACAAGTCGATCCTCAAGGTCGAGTTCGCGGAACGGCGCGAGCTCAACGTCCTCATCGACAACTTCGCTCTCACCGACCAGGACGGCGCGGGCGTGGAGTTCCGCAAGCTCCGCGGCAGGCCGGCGGTGATCAACTTCATGTACACGTCGTGCCCCGACATCTGCCCGCTGCTGACGGCGAGCCTCAAGATCCTGCGCTCGCGCATGACGCCCGCGGAAACCGAGGGTATCCGTTTCCTCTCCATCACCACGGACCCGGAAATCGATTCGCCGAAGGTGCTCAAGGCCTACAGCAAGCGGCACGAGGCCGACGCCCCCAACTGGTCGTGGCTGACCGGCGAGCCCCGGGACCTGGCCCCGGTGTGGCAGGGCTTCGGCGTCAGTGTAAAGCGGCTCGCCAAGGGTCTCATCGAGCACACCACGCTGACCGTGGTGGCGGATGCCCAGGGATTCATGCGCTTCGCCTACTTCGGGTCCGCGCCCGACCCGGACGTCCTGCTGAAGGACCTGAGGGCGCTCGTACAGAGCCCATCGACCTAAACCGCTATTCGGTTGTATATTCATGAGGAGACGCAGCTTGTCCCCCTCTCCCCCTGGGAGAGGGCCGGGGTGAGGGCGGGCCGCTGGAGGTTGAGCCGTGGAATCGCTGTTGAGCGATATCGCATGGGAGACCATCTGGGTCTTTTACGAGGCCTCGATCTATCTCCTCGTCGGCTTCTTCGTCGCCGGACTCCTTCACGTCTACCTGCCGGCGAATCTCATCGCGCGGCACCTGGGACGAAACGACGCCCGCTCGGTGGGCCTGGCCGCGCTCTTCGGCGCGCCGATCCCCCTGTGCTCGTGCGGCGTCCTGCCGGCGGCGTCGTCCCTGCAAAAGCAGGGGGCCGGCCGGGCTCCGCTGGTTTCGTTCCTGATCTCCACCCCCGAGACCGGGGTGGATTCCGTGGCGCTGACCTACGGGCTCATGGGCCCGGTCATGGCGGTGGTCCGTCCGGTGGTGGCGGTGGTGACCGGGCTGATCGCCGGCATCGCCTCCATGGGGGTCAAGGAGGACCCGGAGGGTGCGCCGCCGGTCGACGTTGCCTGCGACGACGGGTGCGCGGAGAGCGGCGCGCACGAGGATTTGCGTGACGACGGGTGGGCGGCGCCGGGCAGCTCCCGCCGTTTCCTCCATTCCCTGGAGTACGGCTTCAGCTCGGTGCTGGACGACATCGCGCTGTCGCTCCTCATCGGCCTGGTGCTGACCGGCGTCCTGGCCGGCCTTCTGCCCGACGGCTTCTTCACCGACGTACTCGGGTGGGGCTCCGGGCTCATTCCGATGCTGGCCATGATCGTGGTGGGCCTGCCGTTGTACACCTGCGCCAGCGCCTCCACCCCCATCGCGGCGGCGCTCATGGCCAAGGGCCTTTCCCCCGGTGCGGCCCTCGTCTTCCTGCTGGTGGGGCCGGCCACCAACCTGGCCACCATGACCGTGGTCGGACAGCTCCTGGGCCGCCGTCATCTCGGCGTCTATCTCGGCGCCATCGTGCTGGTAAGCCTGGCCGCGGGCCTGCTGGTGGACGCGACCCTGGCGGACTTCATCCACGTGGCTCCCTTCGGCGACCCGGGGCAGGACGGCGACGTCCTGTTCGCGCTCAAGGCTCTGTCGGCGGTGGGCCTGGCGCTGCTGCTGCTGCGGAGCTTCCGGCGCAAGGGCATTGGCGCCACCTGGCGGGATGCCGCGACACAGCTCCGTCAGACCGGCCAGGCTCTCAGGGCCTTGCGCCCCGGCAACCTCCTCCGGGGACCGGTGCTCGCGGCCGCGCTCGTGATCGCGCTGCTTGCCGCTGTCCCCGCCTTTACGCTCATCGTCGGGCCCGGCCAGCGCGGCGTCATCCAGCGGTACGGACGGGTGGTGGCCGCCGATCTCGAACCGGGCCTGTACTTCCATCTCCCGCCGCCCTTCGGCAGAGGAACCGCGGTGGATGTGGCGCTGATCCGCCAGGTGACGGTGGGGTTCCGGGGCGGTGTCAACGGCGCCCGTCCGGCCCTCGACGAGCAGGCGTTCTACCTGACCGCCGACGGCAACATCATCGACATGCGGGCCGTGGTCCAGTACCGCGTCACCGACCCGGCCGTGTACGCCCTGGGCGTGGAGGAGACCCCGGCGGTGGTACTCGGGCTTGCCCGGCGCGAGCTGGTCAGCCTGCTGAGCCGCAAGCCCATCGACAGGATCTACACCGTGGACCGCAGGCCCACGGAACGGGCGCTGCGGGACCGCCTGGCCAGGCGCCTCGCGGCCCTGGGCATCGGCAGCGAGATCCTGGACGTGCGGCTGCTGGACGTGCACGCGCCGGGACGGGTCCACGACGCCTTCCGCGACGTCGCCAGCTCGCTGGAGGACCGCCAGCGCGACATCCATGTCGCCACCGGCGCGGCGAAGCAGTCCACCGCTGCGGCCGCGGGCGAAGCGGCGCGCATCACCGAGCGCGCCGAGGGACGCGCGGTGCGCGAGGTCAAGCGGGCCGAGGGACGGGCCGCCGCCTTCCGTGCCACCGCGGCGGCGCATGCTGCCAGCCCGGCGGTCACCGAGGCCCGTCTCTACCTGGAAACCCTGGAGGATTCCCTGGAGCTGCCGCGGAAATACATCTACATGCCGGGGACGGGCGGCGGCGACGTGGACCTCTGGGTGGGCAGCCCGTCGGTGGATTTCCTGAACCTCGGGGCTCCCGAGCCCGGGAGGAGTCGATAGCATGGCCAAACGCATTGTCTCCGTCCTGTTGCCGGCGCTGGTGGCGGTCGGTGCCGTCACCTCCTTCGTGGTGGTGGACGAGAGGAGCCACGCGGTCATCACCCAGTTCGGCAGGCCGGTCTCGGTGCTGAGCGATGCCGGCTTCTATCTCAAGCTGCCGGTGCCCTTCCAGCGCGCGAGCCTCCTCGACAAGCGCATCCTGATCACCAACACGCGGGAAACCGAGCTGCTGACGGCGGACAAGAAGAACGTGCTGGTCTCCACCTACATCTCCTGGAAGATCGCCGACCCCCTCCGTTACCTGGCGGCGCTGCGCACCCGGGAGTTCGCGGAGAACCGGCTGGCCGCGCTGGTCCAATCCGAGCTCGGCAGCGCCCTGGGGGACCGGCCCTTCGGCACGATCCTGGGGGCCGCCGGCAACGGCGCCAGCCTGGCCGAGCTCGAAGAATCGGTGGAGGACGCCGTGGCCAAGGTGGCGGGGGAGGACCTGGGGATCGAGGTGGTGAGCCTGGGCGTGACCCGCCTCATCTTCCCGCCGCAGAACCTCGACAGCGTGTTCGCGCGCATGCGCGCCGAGCGCGCGCGCATCGCCCGGGGCCATCGCTCGGAGGGGCGCGCCGAGGCCCAGAAGATCGCCGCCCGGGCGGAGCGGGAAAGGGCGCGGATCATCGCCGACGCCGAGGCCGAGGCCGCCATGCTGCGGGGCAGGGGGGAGGCGGAGGCGGCGCGCATCTACGCGGGGGCCTATGACGGGCACGGCGAGTTCTATCGCTTTCTGCGCACGCTGGAGGCCTACAAGAAGGTTCTGAACGAGAAGACCACGCTGGTGCTGCCGGCGGACTCGCCGTTCCTCGATCTGCTGACGTCGCGCATTCCGAGCGCCGGAGCGGGACCGGGGCGGGACGGCAAGGCCGCGGAACGTAAACGGGAGGCCGCGGAGCGGGCCGGCGCCGGTCGCGCCTCGGCGCCCGGCGAGAGCGGGCCCGGTACGGGTTCATGAGCGGACGGACACGATACTGGACGGCGCTCTCGGGGGCCGTCCTGCTGGCCGGCTACCTGGTGCTCGGGGTCTACAACGTCGAGTCCGACGAGAGCGCGGTGGCCTACGTGCTCGGCCGGGCGGTGGGCCGCGACGTGCTCCCGGGAATACACTGGAACCCGCCGTGGCCGTGGGGCCGGGTGGTCGTCGCCAGGACCGCGACGAACTTCATCATGCCGGTGGAGCACTCGGATGCCGGAGGCTCCGAGGAGTCCCTCTGGCTGCTGGGCGACACCAACGTCATCGTCGGCCGGCTGGGGATCCAGTACAGCATCCGCAGCCTGACCCGGTTCGAGGTCTCGCACGAGGCCCCGCGCGAACTGCTGCGCCGGGCGGGCCGCCGGATCGTCACGCGGTTTCTGGCCGGCGAGAACGTGGACGCCGCCCTCACCACCCGCAGGAGCGACCTGCTGACCGCCGTGCAACGGCAGGTCCAGTCGATACTCGACGATCACGGCGCGGGCATCGAGATCCATTCGGTGAACATCCAGGCGCTGGCGCCGCCCGAGCAGGGCGGCGTGCGCCAGGCGTTCCAGGAGGTCCAGAGCGCCCTGGCGGACCGGGAGCGGGTGGTGGACGAGGCCCGCGCCGACCGCGCCCAGATCCTCGCGGAGTCCGAAGGGGAGGCGGAGCATCGCGTGGCCCAGGCTCAGGCGGCGCGCCACCGGCGCGTGGAGATCGCCAAGGGCGAAGGCGAGCGCTTCCGCCGTCTGGCACTGGAGCATCGCAGGACCCCCGAGCTCACGGAAGAACGGCTCTACCTCGAAGCCATCGAGGAGATCCTTCCGCGCGTGGACACCTACGTCGTCCAGTCGGGTCCGGACGGCAAGGTCAACCTTCGTGTGGTCAGGTGAGGCGTGGAGGTCCGATTCTCCGCCTTGACAGGCCATTATATTGAGAATAGAGACTCACTATCCATTCTAGTTCCAGGGGGGTCGTGTAAAATGAAGAGACTGGTAGTTCTATTGCTTACGATCGTTGCGGGCCTTTGGATCGGCGTCCACCCGGCGCTCGCCAGCGAGTCGAAGGTGGGTGTGGTAGCCAGCATACTGCCCGTCGCCTACGTCGCTCAGGAGCTGGGAGGCGAGCGCGTCCGGGTGGATTTGCTGGTGCCGCCGGGCGCGAGCCCGCACACTTTCGAACCGGTGCCGAGCGACATGGTCAAGGTGCAACGCGCCCGCCTGTTTCTGGAGGTCGGCGCGGGCCTGGACGTATGGTCCGACAAGCTCCGGGCCGCCGGTTCTGGCGAGCTCGAGACGCTTACCCTCAGCGCGGTCCCGGGACTGAAGCCCCTTGAGGCCGGTCATGATCATCACGATCACGGACACGGGAAAGAGCGTGCGGAGAAGCATGACGATCACGGCCATGAAAAGAAGCATGCGGAGAAGCACGACGACCACGGCCATGAAGAGAAACACGCGAAGAAGCATGACGACCACGGCCACGGAGAGAAGCATGCCGAGGAGATGGTGGAGGGAATCGATCCCCACTTCTGGCTGGACCCGATACGGGTCAGGGACGCGGTCGTTCCCGTGATCGTCGAGCACTTCGTCGAGGCCGATCCGGCGGGCAAGGCATACTACGAGGAGCGCGCCAAGGACTTCCACAAGCGGTTGACGGCGCTGGACATCCAGGTACGGCGGGAGCTTGCCAAGGCGAAGGGCCGGAAGTTCGTCGCCTTCCACAGCGCCTGGGCTTATTTCTCCGAGCGGTACAACGTCGAGGAAGTCGCGGTGGTGCAGGAGTTCGCCGGCGAGGAGCCGACCCCCAAGGAGATGGCCGCGCTGGTGCGCGGCGCGCGCGCGGCCGGGATCCGGAACATCCTGGTGGAGCCGCAGCTCAGTCCGCGGGTGGCGCAGAACATCGCGAGCGAGTTCGGCGGCGGGACGGTGATGGTGGACCCGCTAGGGGACTCCGGCGATCCGGCGCGTTCCACCTACGAGAAACTGCTGTTGTTCAACGCGCGCGCCTTCGCGCAGGCGTTGGGGGGTCAGAATTGACCGAACCCAACAACGGTGTCGTGGTCGGCTTCAGCGGCGTGTCGGTGGAGCTGGGGGGGCGCAACGTCCTGCACGACATCAACTTCGAGGTGCACCAAGGCGGGTTCGTGGGCATCGTGGGCCCCAACGGAGCGGGCAAGACCACGCTCTTGCGCACGATCCTGGGCCTCGTGCCCGCCGTGAGCGGCAGGGTAGAGGTGTTCGGCCTTCCGCCGGGGCGCAACGGCTCCCACGCCATCGGCTACGTGCCGCAGCGCCAGAGCATCGCCGACAACTTCCCCGCCACGGTCGGCGATGTCGTGATGATGGGGCGGCTGAGGCACCTGGGGCTCATGGGGTTCCCGGGCCGGAAGGACTGGCAGCGGGTGGACGACAGCCTTTCGCTGGTGGGCATGCTGGACCGCAGGGACCGCGCCGTGGGGCGGCTGTCCGGCGGCGAGCAGCGCCGGGTCATGCTGGCGCAGGCGCTGTGCGCCAGCACCCGCCTGCTGGTACTCGACGAGCCCACGGTGGGGCTCGACCTCCCTGCCGAGCACGAGTTCTACGCGCTGCTCCGAAAGCTCATTCGCGACTTGACCCTCACCATCGTGGCGGTGTCCCACGACCTCGTGGCACTGGCCGGCGAGACCGACGAGCTGATCTGCATCAACCAACGCATGCATATCCACGGCAACGCCGAAGAGGTGATCCACAGCCACGCCATTCGCGAGGCCTACTGTTGCGAGTTCGACTTCCTGGCCGGCGAAATCGCCCACCACCAGAAGCACGACCACGTCGAGTCGTGACCGGCGCCCCCATCGCGGGTTGACCGTCATCCGACAGCTTCCCCATGTTCGACTTTGCCTTCATGCAGCGCGCCCTGGCGGCGGCGGTCCTGGTCGGGCTGCTGTGCGGGATTCTGGGTTTCTTCGTGGTCTTGCGGCGCCTGGCCTTCATCGGCGTGGGCATTTCCCATTCGGCCATCGGCGGCGTCGCCATCGGCATCCTGGCGGGCTGGAACCCGCTCGTCACCGGCGCCATCTTCGCGGTGGCGGTGGCCCTGGGCATCGCGCTGGTCAGCCAGAGCGACCGCATCAGCGAGGACACGGTGATCGGCGTGTTCTTCTCGGGGTCGATGGCGCTGGGGATCGTGCTCTTCAGCATGAAGAGCGGCTATCAGCAGGACCTCTTCAGCTATCTTTTCGGCAACGTGCTGGCCATCTCCACCGGGGAGCTCACGGCCCTCGCCGGCGCCAGCGCGGTGATCATGGCCGTCCTCGTGGTGACCTTCAAGGAACATCTACTGATCGCGTTCGACGAGGAAGTGGCCTCGGCCTACGGCCACAAGGTTGTCGCGCTCAACGTGGTGCTGCTGGTGCTGCTGGCCCTGGTCGTGGTCGTCGGCGTGCGGCTGGTGGGCCTGCTGCTCATCCAGGCCCTGCTGGTGGTGCCGGCCGCCATCGCGGCGCTGTGGGTGATGAACTTCCGCTGGCAGGTGCTGCTGTCGGCGTTGATCGGCTCCCTTTCCGGCGTGGCCGGCCTGGTGCTGGCGTATCAACTGGACATCGCCGCCGGCGGGGCCATCGTGCTGGTGGCCGTCGCGCTCTTCTTCTTCACCCTGCTGGCGCGCCTGCTGAGCAGGCCTGACTAGTGTCCGAGGATTGGCGTCCTTGGAGTTTGCGTCCTTCGACTTCGCGCCGCGCCAGCGGCGCGAAGTCGAAGGACGCAAACTCCAAGGGGTTATGGTGGACAGACGCATATTCGCCGCTTTGCTGCTCTGCTGTGTGACGTTCGGGCCGGCGGGGGCTGGTGCCGCGGAACGCGTCGCGGCCACGTTCAAGCCGGTACATTCGTTGGTGAGCGCGGTGATGGCCGGGGTGGGCGAGCCGTACCTGATCACGCGGGGCACGGCGTCGCCGCACACCTATCGCATGCGGCCGTCCGACGCGCGGGTGATCGGCAAAGCCCGCGCCATCTTCATGATAGGCGAGGGTGTCGAGAACACGCTTGCCGGCCCCATCCGGAAGCTCCGTGGAAAGACCCGCGTGGTGGAGTTGAGGGAGGTGCCGGGGCTGGTGCGCATGCCGCTCCGCAAGGGCGGCGGGTTCGAGGCAGAAGACCATGGTCACGGCCACGGACACGAAGGCGAGGCTTTCGACATGCACGTCTGGCTCGATCCGGTCAACGCCGGGTTGATGGCGCTGGTGATCGCGCGCACCCTGTCCGAGGTCGATCCGGCCAACGCCGCGAAGTACCAGGCAAACGCCGACGCCGTGATCGCCGGGCTGGACGAGCTGACCGCGAAGCTCGAGGCGGAGCTGGCGCCTGTGCGCGATAAGCCTTTCATCGTGTTCCACGATGCCAACCAGTACTTCGAGAAGCGCTTCGGGCTCAAGGCCGTGGGTTCGGCCGTGGTCAGCACCAGGCGGTTGCCCGGCGTCCGGCGCGTCAGGGAGCTGCGAAAAAAGGTGCGCGACCTAGGGGTCGTGTGCGTGTTCGCGGGGCCCCGCTACGACCCGCGGTTCGTCAAGCTTATCACCGAGGGCACCAAGGCGCGGGCCGGCACCGTCGATCCCGCGGGCACCGGCATCAAGCCCGGGCCCGGGATGTATGCCGCGCTGCTGCGCGACATGGCGGCGTCCTTCAGGAAGTGCCTGGCGCCATCCGGTTAGGACGCCATCCTTAGCCCTCCGGGGAGGAGGCCCTCCGCGAAAGGTTGAGGGCGAAGCCCTCGTTGCGGACCTGTATGTGGGCGTAGTCCGCACGCCGCGTGAAACCTTCTACCATCCGCGTCACCGGCTCCGCGTTGAAGGGGTAGTCCCGTGGCGGTCCCGCGGCGCGCATGGTGTCGATCTCCTCCCGGGTCAGGAAATACCTCAGCAACAGCTCCTCGTCCGAGACTCCGGGGCCGCCGTACCTGGCGCGCAGCTCCTGGATGGTGGGTTCCGGCGGCTCCCACTCGGCCAGCTCCCGGGCCCTGGGGCACCCCAGGATCCGGTCCTTGACGTCGGGATCCATGGAGTCGCTGCCTTCCCGGCCCCACCGCCCCATAAAGGAAGACGCCTTGGTTCCGCTCTCACTCTATCTAATCGCTCCACTCACCACACCGAAGACCGTTGGCCCTCTCGATTAGTTTCTGCCGGCTGGGCCAAGTTATCCGGCGCCAATTCACTGAACGACCCAACCCCGCCTTCTCAGATACCGGAAAGAGTGTTACATTCCTCGGACACTAACAGCTCTTCCGCATCGACAGATTCCCATTGTTGGAACAGAGACCCCCGCCATGGCAGGTCCCCCGACCCCTTCATCCACTCCGCAGCGCGTCCGCATCGGTTCACTACGTTGCCGCCGCTACCAAGCACATGGATGTCCGCTCTGTTCGCTTCAGTCACGTTGGTTAATTGAGGATGCCTAGCACCCGAAGAGTTATCCGTGCTTTCCTCGCCTCGCCGGGTGATTTGGAAGAAGAGCGCAGAGCGATTCGCCGGGTGGTTGAAGAGTTTAACAACCTCTGGGCAGACGAATTAGGCTATCAGGTCGACCTAGTCGGGTGGGAAGAAACCGTGGCAGGGTATGGAAGGCCGCAGCATCTCATCAACCAAGACGTCGACAGTTGCGAGCTCTTTATTGGAATGATTTGGAAGAGATGGGGAACGCCGCCGGGCGGTGACGGCGGTTTTTCTTCCGGATTCGAAGAAGAATACACGCGGTCGTTAGAACGACGTGAACGGACCGGAAGTCCCCAAGTCTCCTTATTCTTCAAGGCGATTCCCGACGAATTCATGGCAGACCCCGGGGAAGATCTCAAACGGGTTCTCCAATTCCAAGAGACGGTGAAAGCGGAGAGGAAGATTCTGTTCCAGAACTTCTCGACAGTGTCGGACATGGAGGAGAGGGCGCGCCAATGTGTGACCGAAGTTGTGAAGCACGTCAAGAAAGCGGAAGCTTCTTCCGAGTCTGACGAAGCTAGGGCAAGGCGCCCTCAACCCGAGTCTGGGGAAACGCAAAATGACGAGCGCACCGGCGCCTCTCCACTGTCGGAGGAGGGGTTCACGTTTCTTGAGGACTTAGTGAAGAGACTTGGCCATGAAGAGGCGGTGACCCACCTGAGTGGGTCTGAAATTGCGCGGTTTCGTTTGCTGGCCAACTCAATATCGAAGCCCGGAAATGACGAATTAGATCTGGGTGTCCATGACCTCAATATTCTCTTCTCGGGGCAGGCCGAGGACATGAACCTAGGACCGCGCGAGGTTCATTGCTTGACAAGATTAGGATTCCAGTACTTCAGCGACGAGAACGTACCGTTCTGGACTTGGTATTCCCGCATGGCGGATTCGCCGTTCGACATAGCCTTCGTCTCATCAGCGGTTGGAACCAACGACGACGTGAAGGTAGGAGCCATTAGGGTGTTAACTGCACTGCAGCGCACGTTTCCAGAAGACGCTGACCGGGAGAGAATCCTAGATGCCTGGTTCTCCGCCGAGTCATCGACGCAGGTGAGGTCTGCTGCTCTGGACTATCTCGCCCAAAACGGACTCCTAGCGGATCTCGCCGTCGCTCGGAAAGAATATGATAGAAACGATCACGAGACATCTCAGACCGCGTTGGAGTGCATGGTCCAAATTCTCCTTAGAACCGGACCGGAGACTGCAGCGCAAGAGTTAATTCTTGAAACACAGTTCGTCTCCTTTGACGGCAATATATTGACGGACGTTCTGGACGGGTTTGACGACCTGGAGACAGGGCTACTGCTGCTCGGCCTCGAACATCGCAATGTCCAGGTCCGATTACGGGCGTTAAGGGTGCTACGCGTGCGAGGCTCCATGGAACGGGAGCAGGCTGAGCGGTTGACCAAGGACAGTGACGCGTTGGTGCGCTACGAAGCGATAGGGACGCTTTCTAAACTCGGTCACGTGTTTAATGAGGACGAAGTCAAGGAAATATTGGCGCCGCGTCGATCGTATGGGCTGTTCGGTATGCTCGGGGCCGACGTAAGAGGCACCGAACTCTTTGTGCGATATCAGTCGGAGAGTCTGAGGGCGTTGTCTAGCGCAGAACTCACCAACAAGGCCGACCTGAGTTTTATTGGCGACGACATGGCATATTTCGTTCGCGCGGAGGTACACTTCGCGAAATACGGCGACGAATTGCGCCGTGACGTTGACGATAAGTTCAAGGCATATTTCGACGAGCGTATTCGGCGAATGGACGGCGCCTTGGGACACGTGCCCGCCGGCAAAGACGTGATCAAAAAAGCTAAGGAAGATGAGGACACGTGCCGAAGGAATCTGACTAGACAAGGATTGGATGTTCTGTGTAGAGCGGGACAGCGGATGGACTTGGACAGGGTGAGAGATAATCTTGAATCCGGGTACGCGGGGCGGTCGACCGCAGACGCAGAATACCTGCAAACAAAGGGTGAATGGATCGACATTCCTCTGCTTGCGAACGGCGAAGGGCCGAAGCGTGGGGAATCGCTACTAACTTGGGTGGACGACGATGACTTCACCGAACGCGTGGCGAAGGCTGTTGTTGCCATGGCCCGTGGATATCCGTTGTCAAGGCTTGTGGGTTTGGAGATGCCACCGGTCATTTTGAAGAAGGCCATTCTCTCGTGTACGGAGCGAGGATTCGCGGGAATCTCGGATACTGCGCTGCTTAAGCTCTTCGACCACGACGTTGAAGACGTTCGGAAGGCAGCGGTAATCATGGCGGTTCGTATGTTGTCAAAGGAGCGAATCAGGTCGATTCTTAGGAAATACCGCGATGACACGAAGGAACACTATTACAACGTCGTTCATTGGTTGGATTTGGGTGTATCGATGTCGCGCGATGAGGCGCAGAGGGTAGCGCGAGAGGCGATGAAGTAACGTATCCTCATGCGAGCGGACGAGGATCGTGGCACAACGGTGGATTGTCGGACGGCAACAAAACGGCAGCGTAGCGATTTGGGGTTTATTCGAGCTCGGAGCACAGCGGGCGATGTGCTTCAAGGCGTTGGATGGCGCGGCGGTCCGAACGGGGACCGTGCGCTGTAATCAGCGTGCTCTCAAAAGGTTGAGGGCGAATGCCTCGCTACGAACCTGTATGTTTGCGTAGTCGCTCCGCCGCGTGAACCCCTCCACCATCCGCGTCACCGGCTCCGCGTCGAAGGGGTAGTCCCGAGGCGGTCCCGCGGCGCGCATGGTGTCGATCTCCTCCCGGGTCAGGAAATACCTCAGCAACAGCTCCTCGTCCGAGACTCCGGGGCCGCCGTACCTGGCGCGCAGTTCTTGGATGGTGGGTTCCGGCGGCTCCCACTCGGCCAGCTCCCGGGCCCTGGGGCACCCCAGGATCCGGTCCTTGACGTCGGGATCCATGGAGTCGCTGCCCTCCCGGCCCCAGCGCCCCAGGGCGTAGAGGATCACCTGATCGGTGACTTCCTTGTAGCGCTCGCCCACGATGATGTTGATGGCCGCCTGGCTGCCCACGAACTGGGACAGGGGCGTCACCATGATGGGGTAGCCCAGCTCCTCGCGCACCCGCACCACCTCCTCCAGGGCCCGTTCCATGTGGTCGCCCAGGCCCACGCGGGCGAGCTGATGGCGCAGGTTCGAGATCATGCCCCCGGGCACCTGGTGCAGGTACTGGCTGTAGTCGTACTCCACCGGCGCCCCGATCGGCAGCCCATCCGCGCGGGCCACCCGGGTGAAATACTCGGACACCGGCCGCAGCACCTCCTCGTCCACCGCGGTCTCGTAGCCCAGGCTCCGGGCGTTGGCGGCGACATTGAACAGGGATGGGTTCGACGACCCGTTGGCCAGGGGGGGCAGCGCGGTGTTGATGATGCGGATACCCTGCTTGATGGCCTCCAGGGCGCACAGTGGCCCCAGGCCGGTGGTGCAGTGGGTGTGGAACTCCAGCGGGATGCCGCCGATGTTCTCCTTGATGAGCGGCACCAGCACGCGGGTGCGGTCGGGCGTCAGCAGGCCGCCGGGGTCCTTGAAGCAGATCCGCGCCACCGGGAGCGTGGCTGCCTGCCGCGCCCGCTCCGCGAAGTAGGCGTCGGTGTGCTTGGGCGACACCGAGTAGATGATGTTCAGGATGGGTTCTAGTCCGGCCTCCGTGGCGATGCGTAGTGTCTTGCGCCACCCCGCGATGTCGTTCCACTCGTCGGAGATGCGCCCCTGCCTGATGCCGTTGGCCGCCATCCGCTCCAGGAAGATCCGCTGGATGGATTCCGGAGTGAGCTCGAAGCCGTTGCGTCCGCCGATGATGACGCGCAGCGGGGTTTCCCGGATGCATCCGGCCACTAGCCGGATCCGCTCCCAGGGGTCCTCGTGCAACTCGCGCACGCACTTCTTGATGTGCGAGCTCGACATCAGCTCCATGCCCCTGAAGCCGGCCCGGTCCATGCGCTCGCCCACCGCCAGCATCATGCCGGTGCGCATGGACTCCGCCCACAGGCTCTGGTGCCCGTCCCGCAACGTCGTGTCGACGAATTCGATCGGTTCCAAACGTGCTCCCTTCCCGCGACAGACGATCCCCCCGGAGCGTCGTTGCCGGAGAACAGCCCCGCCAATGCCGTATTCGTCATTCCGGCGAAAGCATGCCCCGTACCCCGATACGGGGCCGGAATCCAGGGGGGCGGGCGGCGGGGTTCGCGGATTGTGGCTACCGCCCTCTATTGGGCGGGTGCACTGCAATCGCACCATACCTTCGCCCGGCCACCGGGGCAACGCAGTCACGCACGAGAGTCCTCGGCCGCCGCGTTGCGGCCGGCGATGCGGCCGAAGGCCAGCACCTCGGTGAGGTTGCTTGCGCCGGGGTAGTTCCGGGACCACATGGAGCCTAGCTCGCCGGCGCCGTAGAGGCCCTCGATGGGGTTCCCCCAGGCGTCCAGCACCTGGGCGCGGGCATTGCGGCGGGGGCCGCCCTGGGTGTTGAACAGGCTCGGCCACAGCGCGGCGCCGTAGAACGGCGGGCGCTCCAGCGGTGTCAGCGTTTCCGGGGAGCGCGCCAACGCTTCATCCCGGCCCTCGGCGCAGCCGCGGTTGTACTCGCCGACGGCGCGCTCCAGCGCCGCCGGATCCAGGCCCAGGGCCCCGGCCAGCGCCGCCGGCGTGTCGCCCGTCTTGATCCAGCCCCGGGCCACCTCGGCCGCGTTGTCCGCGCTCCACTCGTAGCGCCCGGCCACCGCGCCCCGGCCGGTGTTGGCCACCGGACCCGTCAGGCGGGTCTCCTCGTCGAACACCACGAAGCAGGGCACCCGGGGCCGTTCCATGGTCTCCAGGTCCAGTTCCGTCACCAGCGAGCCCACCGCGTGGGCGTCCATGGCGGTTTCGTCCACGAAACGGCAGGCGCTCCGGTCCACGTAGATGAAGCCCGGCCCCGGCATGGCGTGGATCAGGGCGCAGTCGAATCCGTCCACGAGATAGCCGAAGCCCGCGGCCACGGCGTTCATGTGCCACAGGGAAGCGCCCACGTCCGCGGCCAGGCGGACGCCGTCCCCGGTATGGCCCGAGGCGCCCAGGGACCAGTAGCGCTGCCCCAGGAACTGGAGCTGCATGCCGTGGTCCCATTCGTAGCCGCCGCAGGTGAGGACCACCGCCTTGCGCGCACGGATGACGATGTCTTCGTCGCCCCGGCGGACGACCAGCCCGTTGACCGCGCCGTTGCCGTCCCGCGTGAGCCGGACCGCGGGGCTTTCGTAGAGCACCGGGATGCTCCGCGCCCGGACGTTGCCGGCGAGCAGCTCCCACAGGTCGCTGCCGTTGGCCGTGCTCTCGCCCTTGACCCTGAGCCGCGGCCCGACCCCGTCGGCACCGGGCTGCTCCGGCGAGGCCGCGCCCGTCGGGTAGATGGGGTAGCTCGCGGGCACGGCCCGGATGGGGTCGATGACCACCTCGCCTCCCAGGGAGCGGAGCCACGCTTCGTTCCCGTGGCTCTCCCGGACCAGCGCCTCGATCACGTCCTCATCGGTGGTGCCGCCGCACAGGAAGGTGATGTGCTCCACCGCCCGGTCGAGGGCGCCGAAGGTGCGCACCGAGCCGGCGGACAGGCGGGTGTTGCCGCCGCCCTCGGCCTCCTTCTCCACGATCAGGACCTTGGCGCCGCGGTCCACCGCGGTGATGGCGCCGGTGGCGCCGGCGCCGCCGTAGCCCACCACGGCGACGTCGGTTTCGCGGGATGACACGGGCGCCAACTTCATTCAGGCTTGACCAGCCGCCCTTCCCGCACCAGGCGCTCGATGATCTTGCGGGCCTCGTCGCGGGTCTCCACCGTGTCCTGCAGCATGCGGTCGCGCCAGCCGTCGTTGGGCCAGCGGTTGGCCTTGGCGTACACCGGGGCGTACATGTCGCTGCGTAGCTCGATCAAGAAGTTCCACACGTGGCCCGAGTCGGCCATGCGCGTGCGTTCCCAGCGGAGGTTGTCGATGTCCACCATGCCGGTGACCACCGCCTCGCCGGGCGCCGTGGCCGCCGACTGCACGTGGCCCATGTAGTCGATGAGCTGGGTCATGCCGCGGTAGCCGCCGGTGGGGCGGTTGGAGCCCACGAAGGCGCCGCAGTTGACCGAGAGGAAGTAGCACAGGTTCTCGTAGGCGCGGGCGCGCCGGAGCACGTCCCAGGCTTCGCCTTCGGGGGCATAGGGCTCGGCGGTGGGGTGGATCAGCAGCTCGGCGCCGCGCAGCGCCAGGCAGCGGGCCATCTCCGGGAACACCACGTCGGTGCAGGTGAGGCACGCCAGGCGGCCGATCTCCGTGTCCGCCACCGGGAACATGGCGTCCTCGCCGTAGCGCTTCGTGTACTCGGTGTAGACGTCGCCGGGACCCGTGTAGGTGGTGTTGAGATTGTTGGGGCCGTTGTTCTTCCGGTACTTGAGGATGATGTCGCCGTCCGGGTCGATGATGAAGCTGGTGTTGAAGAGGCGGCCGGGCCAGTCGTCGTCGCGCTCGTAGAGGTTGCCGACGATGTGGCAGCCGCGCTCCCGGGCCTTGCGGCCGATCTGGTCGGTGACGTCGCCCGGAATGGTCTCGGCCAGCGCGAGCCACTCGTCCACCGAGCGCGGCCGGTACTGGCCGATGATGCCGTACTCCGAGAACACCGCCAGCTTGACGTCGCCCAGGCGCAACGCGGTCCAGTCCAGCAGCTCGAAGATGCGCCCGAGGTTCTCGTCGATGATCGCGTTGCGCTCCCTGGGCTCGACGATGACCCGTGTCTGTTGCTGAATCAACGCCACTCGATACGGCTTCATGAAACCTCCTTGCCCCGGCTCTCCAGGAACCACTCCGCCATCTCCTCGCGCTTGGGATACCAAACCCCGTCGAAGGTCTTCACGTAGTCCACGAACTCGCGCAGGGCGCGGATGGCGTAGGCCTGACCCATGACGTGGGGGTGCATGCCGACGTTCATGATGCGGCCGCTGGCGGCGCCCTCCAGGTAGAGCTGGTCGAACTGCTCCTTGAACAGTTCCAGGGCCTGGGAAGTGGTGCGACCGCCGCGCGAGAAGACCGCGAAGTCGTTGACGTCGTTGGAATAGGGGATGCACACGAGCGGGCCGTGGCGGGTGTTGAGCAGATAGGGCTGGTCGTCGTTCAGGTAGTCCGCCTGGAACAGGAGTCCCAGCTCCTTCAGGATGTGGGGCGTCTCGTGGGTGCTGCGGAGCGACGACGACAGCCATCCCCGGGCCGGGCGCCCCACCGCCTCGGCGTAGGCCTCCAGGGTGCGGCGGATCACCTCGCGCTCCTTCTTCGGCTGGTTCGCGTAATAGGTGAGCACGTCGTTCTGGGCGTAGTTGTGGGCCAGGATCTCCCAGCCGCGCTCGTTGGCGGCGTGGATGATGCGGCGTCGCTCGATGCCGGTGAGCGCGTTCATGGTGCAGGTGGCGGGTACGCCGGCCCGGTCGAACACGTCGATGATGCGCCACACGCCCACGCGCTGGCCGTACTCCCGCCAGGTCCAGTTGGCGTAGTCGGGGACGTTGCCGGGCAGCACGTGCGGGATGGTGGCCGGCCCGCCGGGGTAGAGCGGCTCGGCGCTGTCCCGGGTCATCTCCCAGTATTCGATGTTGATGGTGAAGATCAGCGCCACCCGCGCGCCATGGGGCCAGCGCAGCGGCGGGCGGTCGGGAAGGGCGACGTAGTCGTACAGCATGGGCGGCTCCGAAACCGGTGGGACAGGACACTAACATCCATTGCCCACGCCGGGCAACGCGGGCATAATGACATCGGAGGATAAACCACATGCGGCAAACCAAGTGGCGGGCGCTCGCGTTCGCGATCCTCGTGAGCCTGGCGGTCCTGTGGGCGTTCGGCAACGCCCCGGCCTCGCTGGTGGGCAAGCAGGCGCCGGAGTGGACCAACGATACCTGGATCAACACGGAGGGGGCGACGCTCAGGTTGAAGGACCTCAAGGGGAAGGTGGTCCTCATCGAGTTCTGGACCTATGGCTGATGGAACTGTGTCAACACACTCCCATCGTTGGTGGGATGGCACAAGGAATACGGCCCACGGGGCCTTGTCGTGGTAGGCATCCATTCCCCGGAGTTCTCCCACGAGCACTCGCTGGAAAACGTCGAGAACGCCTGCAAGGAGCTGGGGATCGAGTTCCCGGTGGCGCAGGACAACGATTTCGCCACCTGGAAGCGCTATGGCACGCGCTACCGGCCGACGCTGCACATCATCGACAAGAAGGGCGTGATCCAGTACACGCGTTTCGGCGAGGGCGGCTACGACGAGATGGAGGAAGTCATCCAGCGGCTGCTGGAGGAATGAGGTAGGGGCGACCGCCGGTCGCCCCTACGGGATTCCACGGGTAGGGTCGACCCGCGGTCGTGCCCGTGAATTCCGCCGACGGTGGGTAGGCTGGGCAGGGTCGTACCCGTGGGGTACCACCGGCGGCGGGTAGGCTGTGCAGGGACATACCCAGGGGTAGGGGCGACCGGCGGTCGCCCTCCGCGGGTTCCGCCGCGATGCAGGCCGTTACGCCGCCGGGCAGCTCACCCCGGTGCCGCCCAGCCCGCAATACCCCCACGGGTTCTTGGCGAGATACTGCTGGTGGTAGTCCTCGGCGAAGTAGAACTCGCTGGCCTCCAGAACCTCGGTGGTAATGCCGCCGTATCCTGCCCTGGACATCTCTTCCTGATAGCGCTCGCGTGACGCCTCGGCGGCCTTCTTCTGGTCGTCGCCGTAGGTGTAGATCCCCGACCGGTACTGCGTTCCCACGTCGTTCCCCTGGCGCATCCCCTGGGTCGGGTCGTGGGCTTCCCAGAACACCCTGAGCAGCGCGCCGTAGCTCACCACCTTGGGATCGAACACCACCAGCACCACCTCGTTGTGCCCGGTCCTGCCGGTGCACACTTCCTCGTAGGTGGGGTTCGGCGTGATGCCTCCGCCGTACCCTACGGCGGTGGTGTAGACGCCGTCGAGCTGCCAAAAACAGCGCTCCGCCCCCCAGAAGCACCCCAGCCCGAACACCGTCTTCTCCATGCGGTCCGGGTAGGGCGGCTCCAGCGGATGCCCGTTCACGTGGTGCGCCGCCGGCACCGGCATCCTCTCCTGCCTGCCGGGCAGCGCGCTGGCCGCATCCGGCATCTTCATCTTACCCATCAAGCC
The DNA here is from genome assembly GCA_965204505.1 of uncultured Binatia bacterium (SeqCode). Lineage (GTDB taxonomy): Bacteria > Desulfobacterota > Binatia > UBA9968 > JAJDTQ01 > JAJDTQ01. The sequence continues at coordinate 902,674 of CBDBFB010000002.1, read as the reverse complement.
GACCAATCCCCAGAGCATCCGAGCCTCCTTTCGCGGCGAACCGCGCCTGCACCCGAATCGCGCCCGCGCCGATTCTCCGACTCCTTTACCATGCCACGTCCGGGCAGGGATTCAAGCCGGGAGGGCGGGCTTCACGCTGTACCAAATGCAACCTTATTTGCGTTTGGTAGCACTATATGCAACCGGACTTTGCACTTGGTACGGCCGTGGAGGCAGGGGCAGGCCGCCGCGCCGGCCGGCAGGCCCGGCAGATTGACGGCGATATGTATGGTACAGGTCCCTAGCCATGGAAACCGGCATTGCCTACGCGCTGGCGGCCGCGCTGTTCTGGGGGACCTCTCCGGTGCTGGTCAAGCGCGGTCTCCGGCACTCCAACGTGAGCGCGGCGGTGCTGCTCCAGGGGGTGGGGTCGGTCGTTGTCCTGGTGCTGATCCTCGTGCTCCCGTTCGGCGAGGTCGAGCTCGCCATGCCGTGGACCGCGGCCGGCGTGTTCGTGTCGGTGGGCTTCGTAGGAAGCTTCCTGGGCCGCACCTTCGCGCTCAAGGGCATCGACGAGGTCGGCGCCTCCAGGGCCCAGTCCATCGTCAACTCCGCGCCCCTGCTTACCGCGGTCTATGCCGTCATTCTGCTGGGAGAGACGGCGACCCCGCTCATCCTGATCGGCGTGTTGTTGATCGTCAGCGGGCTCCTGATCATCACGCGGGGGAGCCCCGACGAGGACGATACCCGACCTCCCTTGCGGTTCAGGGCGTTCCTCAACCCGTTCCTCGCCATCATCTTCTTCGGCTTCGGCCCGATCCTCAAGAAGGTCGCGATGCTGGCCGGCGGAACCCCCGTTCCCGGGTCGCTCATCACCCACGTGACCGGCCTCGCCCTAGTCATGTCGTTCGGCCGTATCCTGCGCATCGACTGGCGGCAAGGCATCCGGATCGCCCCGGACAGCTACTTCTTCCTCCTTATGTCCGGGTTCTTTCAGGGGGTGGGCTCGATCTTCACCTACCTCGCGGTTGCCCATGCGCCGGCCATCATCGTCGCCCCCATCTGGAACGTCCAGCCGCTGGTCACGTTCTCGCTCGCGCGGGTGCTCCTGCAGGAGGACGAGTCGGTCACGCTCAAGGACGGCCTGGCCGCGGTGCTCGTGGTGGCGGGCGTCTTTTTTCTGTTTCAGTCGCGGGGATAGGTCGCATGAAAGGTTTTGTTGGACTCATTCGGCCGTGATCCACGCGGAACCGTAGTCGTTGCCAAGCTCACGATACATGCTGTGGGCGTGATCTACGGTGCCTTCGCCGTTTTGCGACGCGTATTCGAGCACCAGGGACGGGCTGGTCACGCGGAAATACGCAGCGCCCAAGACATCCTGCCGCCCCCACCATCCAACGTATGTGTCCTCGATTTCGGCCACCACGGTCTTCATTTTTTCCGCATAGTCGTCATTGTTCATGAAACCCAAACGGGCCTCGATCACATCCAGGAGCAGCGTTCTCTGCATAGCTGTAAGTTCGCTACCCTTGATGCCTTCCCGCGCAACTGTTGCGCCATACTTTCCTGGCCCCAGCAAGAGGTCGATGGGCCGCTCGGCACGAACGGCTTGTTCTCTCTGATCGTCCGTGAGGCTATCCATGAACGCTTGCGCCGCCACGGTTTCCCGCTGCGTAATGAAGATGTCGTCACCGTCAAGGCGCAAATGCAGCGGTTGGCCGCCGGTCAGCATCGGCGAAAAGGAAACGTGCGGTCCGAATACCGTGGCGTTTATCGCGAGATGGTGCCCGCCGAACTGGAACATCCAAGGCTCCGTAGTGGACGGTTCACCGAGAAATGCAGCGTAAAAGTACTCACTGCCGTATTTCATGACGCCGAACACATCCCCCGAGACCAGCATGTCTTCCGCGGCCAATTGATAAGTAATGTTTTTGACGCCGTCTTCACTCAGAAGTTCCCCAAGGAGCTTGTCGAGATTCACCCGCTGTAATTCGGAGAGAGCGCCAAGCTTTACACCACCACGCGGGACCATCCCTTCAGGGAAGTTGGACCAGTTTGCACGCTGCGCGTTATCGATAAACTGATATGTCGCCGCCTGTCTCTGATCGGCGTCCAGTGAGTCCAGAAAGAGCCTGGCAGCGGCTACGATGGCCGCCGTCTTCTCGTCTGCTGCAGGCACGTTGTGGACGTGCCTGAGTTTCATCTCCACTGGTGAGGGAGCCGCTCCAAAAAAGACCCGAGCTGCAATATCGGGGTGAAAGAACAGGTAGATAAAAATTGCGGCAACGATAATCGCTGCACCCAGAAGGTAGACCAACACACGTTTCATGGATCCCGTCCGGTAGATCTTTTCCGTCCTTTTCGGAGGGCGCATCTGCTGCCGCCCCGTCTGCGCGGCTGACACGACGGCTTGCAGCGATCGAACAGTTGAGCGGCCTGGAAACTCGATGCGGACGCCCTTCGGCGGTTGGTTCTCAAACCCGACGCAGTTCTCCGAACACGGCGATCCAGATGCACGGCGGCGTGCGGCTGGTGTAGTTCACGCGGTGGCGGCAGTGGGCGGGTATCAGCACGTGGTCCCCGGCGCCGAGTTGCTGCGTCTCGCCGTCCTCGTACTCCAGCACCGCCTCGCCCTGGATCAGCACCACCCACTCGTCGCGTTCCTGGTCGTACCACTCGCCCGCGGGCGTGGTCCGGCCTCGCGAGACGATGCGCTCGATCTTCACGCCCCGGTCGGGAATAAGGTCGGTGAACTCCTCGTCGTCCGGGAGCGGGTCGGGCAGGTCGTAGAGATTGATCCGCATAGTTCCATCAAGTGGCTGGCGCCGGACCAAACGACAGTTAGCGTACTAACCCCAAGGGAAGTGTGGCGGGGTCCAACCACGCTGGCGGGTTTTCTGCCAACCACTGTGACCGTCGTGTCAAGATCGCAACCTCCCGATATGGATTCTCAGGGCTGGCATTGTCGTAGATCCAAGTTTCGTCGGACCGCGCGATGGCCGCTGGAAGATTCGCCAGCGAACGGTTAAACCTCCGCCTTACATCCTCTTCCGGCACGCCGTGGCCGCCTAGTTCTACGCGGTTGGCAATCCGGTCCAGTGCCTGGGCGACGGAATTCACAGAGACATAGTGCAACTCGATCTTGTATCCCGAGGAACGGGCTTGATCCATGAAGAGAAGCATGGTCTTGCCAGCCAGAGTGGTTTCCACCACGACCGTGCTGCCATCGGCAACCGCGGCGCGGCGTTGGCGCACCGCTTCGCGCCGGGCTACGCGCACTGCATCTTCCGGATCAACGAGGCTGATCCGGCGAGCGATGGCGTCGGGTCGATTAACTCCACCCGGCCGAATCTCCTGGAACGTGTTAGCGTGGATTTCCCTGATCCGTTCGGGCCGGCCACGATGTAGAGCGTTGGCGTGGCCGGAGGCATCGGCGGGCGGGGTCAGGCGATCTTGCTTGCGCCCGGCGTGACGATTGCGTCGCCTTTCTTGGTCCGGGCAATATAGGCGCCATCCTCGCGATACCCGAAGAGTGTACCGCCGGCTTCGACCTGAGCAGTCAGATCGGCCTTGATTCGTTTACGCCACCCAGCCTGTCGAACGGGCTTCTTGGAGGACTGCGTGTCTTCGCCCTTCCGCATAACCAGACTGTAGGTAGAGGCTGCGCCGATTGCAAGGCCCGAAATCAAGGCGCTAACTCGGCACTTGTCCCAGAATCCCTTCGGAGACGGCCGCGATCCACGTACAAAGATCCGCGGAGTTCTGACTATCTCACATGCCCCGGCGGCCGGAAGACCGCGAACACCTTGTCGGAGTTGGAGATCCACGACTCCAGGAAGACGATGTCGTCGGGCTTGCGGCCGATCTCGGACATGGCGCCGGCGAGGGCGAACCAGTTGAGCAGCTCGTGGTGGCCGCGGTCCTCGGCTTCCGGCAGGCTGGTCTTGCGCCAGGTGTCCCAGTCGCCGTCCCGCAGCGCCTGGAAGTAGCGCTTGTCGGATTCCACGTCCGGATACATGAAGGCGTGCTTGGCGGTGAGGAACGAGTGGGACCAGCTCGATGAGGCGATGAGGGCCACCCGCCAGGGGCTTTCCGCGAAGGCCCGGGCGGTGGCGGCGCCGATGTCGAAGCAGCGCCAGGGCTGCGGTCCCGGCGGGTCGAACTGGTCCTCGATGTCGCGCGCGGCCGAAGGCGTCAGCGGGACGCCCTGGCTGCCCACGAGCTTGCGGCCGTAGCTGTTCACCGTGAACGGCAGCACCGGGTAAGGGAATCCCCGGCGGTCCCAGTCCAGGTACAGGATGGAGTTCACGAAGGCGTGGCCGAGGCCCCGGTGGAGCGGCTTGTAGGAGTAGGCCACGTCGAAGCCGCTGTCCAGCAGGCTCGACGCCAGGTACTTGCCGGCTTCCCGATGGCCCTGGATGGTGAAGACCTTGTCGTCCGGCTCGTCCCACATGTTGGCGCCCCGGCGCATGTGGGTCCACGGCTGCGCGTCCACCGAATCGTAGGCGAGGATGGAGAAAGCCGGCACGCAGTCTTCCTTGTAGTTCTCGTACTGGTCGTCGCCCCACAGCAGGCACAGGTCCGGCTGGAACTCGTCCAGGGCTTGGCGGGCGATGCGGAAGCGGTCGACCAGGTCCCGGCGGTGCGCGTCGGAGTGGCTCTGGCCGTCGTCCGTGCCCCACTGCTCACGCATGGGCGCGGGCCAGTTCGCCATGTCCCGCAGCCGTTCCGGCAGGCAGGGATCCTCCAGGCACATCTTGATGCGCCGGGTCATGTTTCCCTGAAAGCCGAGTCCAGGGTAGTGCGTGATGCCGAGGCCGAGTATCTCTCCCATGTCCTTCCCCCTTCGGCGGCAAACCGCGATGACGTGTAGGGGTGACCGGCGGTCGCCCCCGTGGCGCGCCGATACCGGTCGTCAATCCCCGCCGCCGGTCACGGCAGCGTTGCCAGCAGGCGTCCGTAGCCTTCGACGGGCTCGCGAATCCGGAGGCGCTTTTGGGTCGCCCACACTTCCGCGTTGAGATTGGTGATCACGGGCACCCCGAGATCCTCTTCCAGGTACTCGATGGCGGGCATGCAGTCCCAGCCCGCGCCCAGGAGGTAGACGCACTCTCCGCCGTGCTCGATGAAGGCCTTCTTGGCTTCGCGGTAGATTACCTCGATCGGAATTTCGCCGACGTCGGAGAAGGCCACGCCTTGGATCTCCCTGACGCCGGTCACCGTGAATCCGGCCTCCTCGATGAAGGCGGCGAACCTGGCGTTCATGGCGCCCTGGATGTAGGAGAGGACCACCATCGTGCGCACGCCCAGCGCGCGGAAGGCCTCCACCTGCGCGGTGGTGGCGGTGAGCACCGGCACCGAGTACTCCCGGGTGAGCCGCTCCGTAAGCTCGCCGTCGAAGCGGTAGCCCCGGAGCATGATCGGCGGGACTCCCTGGATCACCACCAGGTCCACCCCGAACTCCGCCAGCTCCGCGACCCTGGATTCGGCCACGGCGATGGCCTCGTCGAACTCGGCCTCGGTGCCCGCGCGGACGCCGACGTAACGCGGCACCACGCACACTCCGTCCGGCAGGAGCCGTGTGAAGGTCTCCAGCGACCCGGGCCGAAACGTCGGCTTCACTACGCCTACGGTGCCGCGCCAGCAGTACAATGCCTGTCCTCCTGATCCCTGTCAGGCATTCAGACCCGTGGGCGGCCTTACACCGCGATGGTCTGGCCGCCGTCCACCACCAGCGCGTGGCCGGTGACGAAGGAGGCCTCGTCCGACACCAGGAAGAGGACGCCGTAGGCCATCTCCTCGGGCCTCGCCATCCGCAGCAACGCCTTGTTGCTGTCGGCCATGCGTTTGCGCTGCTCGGGGGTGGCGGCCTGCAGCGACGGTACCGGCGGATGCCCGCGGAAGCGCGGCGTCTCGGTGGCGCCGGGACAGATGCAGTTCACGCGGACGCCCTTGGGGCCGTAGTCGAGCGCCATCTGCCGGGTTAGGCTGATGACCGCCGCCTTGGTGGCGCAGTAAGCCGGGTAGTTCGCCGACGCCACCAGCCCGAAGGTGGACGCGGTGCTGACGATGTTGCCGCTGCCCTTCTCGAGCATGTGGGGGACCACCGCACGGACGCTCCTCTGGATGGCGTTCAGGTTGAGGTCCATGATGAAGTTCCACTCCTCGTCCGTGTGCTCGTGGGCCTGCTTGCGAATCCCGCCGCCGGCGTTGTTGTAGAGGATGTCCGCGCCGCCGTACCGGTCCATGGCGGTCTTCATCATCTCCTCGGGACCGCCGTCCACGGTCACGTTCACGTTCAGGAAGGTGGCCTCGCCGCCTTCGTCGGTGATGAGCTGGTCCACCCGCGGCGTCATGGTCTCCTGGATGTCGCAGCACACGACGTTGGCCCCCTCGCGCGCGAACAGGCGGGCGGTGGCCCGCCCGATGCCGCTGTTGGCGCCGGTGATGATGGCCACCTTGCCCCGCAGCCGCTCCAGTCCTTCTCTCAACATCGGATGCTCGTCGTTGTTGGCGTTCGCCATTAGCTTGCCTCCTTGAATAGTACGCCTGTCGGCTCACTCTCCCTTATCGGATTGCCGGTGGATTGCCAAGCGTGCCCCGGCCTCGTTGGACTTCACCTGCCGTTTCGAAACCGTCATTCCCGCGCAAACGGGAGTCCAGGGGCGGCTGGCGTGGCCCGGCTTGTTTAACCTTGCCGGGACAATCCGCTACAGTGTCAACATCAAGGAGGATCGCCATGAACCAGGCAGACGAAAAATACGTGGATGTCGACGGCATCCGCACCCGCTACTTCGAGAAGGGCAGCGGTGAGACGGTGGTGCTGTTCCACGGCGGCAACTTCGGCTCCAACGAGGCGGCCGACGGCAGCCCCGACTGGGGACTGAACTTCGACGCGCTCTCGCAGTGGTTCCACGTCGTCGCCGTGGACAAGCTCGGCCAGGGGATGACCGACAACCCCAAGAGCGACGAGGACTACACCATGGCCGCGGTGGTGCGGCACGCGCTGGCCACGCTGGAGACACTGAAGCTCGGCAACGTCCACCTCGTAGGCCATTCCCGCGGCGCCTACCTGGTGGCGCGCATGACCCTGGAGCGGGCGGACTTGGTCAAGTCCGTGATCCCGGTGGACACCAACACCCTGGCCCCCGGAGTCGGAAGGAACGAGGTCGTGCACGCCAACGCCCCGGAGCCCCGGCTGAGCCGCGAGAGCCAGCGCTGGGTGCTGGAGCGCTATTCCTACGGCTACGACCACATAACCGACGACTGGCTCGACGCCTGCGTGGAAATCGCCCAACAACCCAAGTACCTGGAGGCGGTGGAGAAGATGGAGACCCAGGGGCTCAAGGCCAACGTCTTCCTGGCCCGGCATGCGCGCCAGAAGGAGGAGACGCTGGGCTGGATCCGGGACCGCGGGTTCCAGCGGCCGACCCTGCTGGTGTGGGGCTACAACGACCCCACCGCCACCCTCGACCAGGGCATGCGGCTGATGGAACTCATGGCGGGAAGCGAGCGCCGCACCCAGATGCACATCATCAACGAGGCCGGCCACTTCTCGTACCGGGAGCATCCCGCGGAGTTCAACGAGGTGCTGAGGGGCTTCATCGCCGCGCAGCAATAGGGGTAGAGGCGGGCCGCGCCGCGGCATCGTAGCGGGATGATCATTTCCAACTTGAAAAAAACACGGTACATCACCCATCATCCAAGACTACTACGTATGGAGGCAATCCCATGGGCAAATACATGTTCCACACTTCGTACACCGCGAAAGGGCTTCCGGGCCTGCTCAAGGAGGGCGGCAGCCGGCGGCGGGCGGCGTTGACCCAGACCATCGAGGGGATGGGCGGCAGCGTGGAGGGGCTCTACTACGCCTTCGGCGACACGGACCTCTACATCATCGCCGATCTTCCCGACGACGCCACGGCGACGGCCGTGTCGCTCAACATCGCCGACGCCGGCGCCCTCACTATCAAGGTCACCGTGCTGATCACGCCGGAGACGGTGGACGAGGCGGTCAAGAAGAAGGTGCCCTACCGGCCGCCCGGAGCGCGCGCCGCTCGCGGCCGCAAGTAGGACCTTTGGTGTGGTGTCCCACGCGTCTTTGTAGACGCTTGCGTGGGACACCACACTAGTGTCGGCACCGGCTTGAGCGGGCGCCGGTGTCCCTTTTGCCGCCATGCCCCTCGTCAGCTTCGAAGACGTCTCGCTGGAGCTGGGCGACCAGCGGTTGCTGGCGCACGCCGAGTTCGCCATCGAGCCCGGGGAGCGGGTCTGCCTGATCGGCCGCAACGGCGCGGGCAAGACCTCCATGCTCCGGCTCATCACCGGCCGCCTCCAGCCAGACCACGGCGAGATCCACTACCAGAGCCGTATCCGTGTCAGCGAGCTGGAGCAGGCGCTGCCCGAGGAGCTCGGGCAGACGGTGCGGGAGTACGTCACCACCGGGCTGGCCGACCTGCAGGACCTCATCGACCTCTACGAGGAACGCTCACGGGAGGCCCTGGACCGCAGGGGCCTCTTGGAGCTTGAGGCGCTGCACCGGGAGATCGACGCCCACGGCGGCTGGCACGTGGACCAGCGGGTGGAGACGGTGTTGAGCGAGCTGGACCTGCCGGCGGACCGGCTGCTGGAGGAGCTGTCGGGCGGCTGGCAGCGGCGGGTCGGTCTCGCCCGCGCCATCGTCGGCAACGCCGAGCTGCTGCTCCTCGACGAGCCCACCAACCACCTCGACCTGAGCACCATCCAGTGGCTCGAAGACCGGGTTTACAATTACGCGGGCGCGGTTCTCTTCATCACCCACGACCGCGCCTTCCTGCGCCGGCTCGCCACCCGCATCGTCGAGCTGGACCGGACCCGGCTCACGAGCTGGCCCGGCAGCTACGACAACTACCTGGATCTCAAGGAAAAGAGCCTGGCCGAGGACGCCCGCCGCAACGCCCTGTTCGACAAGCGGCTGGCCCAGGAGGAGGAATGGATCCGGCGCGGCATCAAGGCGCGCCGGACGCGCAACGAAGGCCGGGTGCGCGCCCTCATGGCTATGCGCGAAGAGGCCGCCGGGCGCCTCAAGCCCCAAAGCCAGGCGCGCATCCAAGTGCAGCACGGCGGTCAGTCTGGCCGCAAGGTGGTGGAGCTTCGCAACGTCACCCACGGCTACGGCGGCGAGCCGCTGATCCGGAACCTGTCGCTGCGTATCATGCGCGGCGACCGCATCGGCCTCATCGGCAACAACGGCGTGGGCAAGAGCACGCTCTTGCGCATCCTGGTGGGCGAGATCACGCCCGGCTCCGGCACCGTGGAGGAGGGCGCCAACCTGGAGATCGGCTACTTCGATCAACTGCGGCGGGAGCTGGATCCGGAAAAGACCGTGGCCGAGACCGTGGCGGACGGTCGTGACCACGTCTTCGTCAACGGCCGGCCGCGCCACGTGGTGGGCTATCTCAAGGGTTTTCTCTTCAGCCCCAAGCGCGCGCTCAGCCCGGTGGCGGCCCTGTCCGGCGGCGAGTGCAACCGCGTCATCCTGGCCCGGCTGCTCACCCAGCCGGCCAACCTGCTGGTGCTCGACGAGCCCACCAACGACCTCGACATCGAGACCCTGGAGGTGCTGGAGGAGCAGCTCGTGCGGTACCGCGGCACGCTGCTGGTGGTGAGCCACGACCGGAGCTTCCTCGACAACTGCGTCACCAGCACCCTGGTCTTCGAGGACACCGGCCTGATCCAGCGCCACGCCGGCGGCTACAGCGACTGGCTCCGCCGCGGCAAGGCCCTGGCCGTCACCGACGACCCCAACCGCAAGGGCGCTCCGGAGCCGCTCCCGGAACGGCGCGAGCGCTCCCGGCCGGCCAAGCTCAGCTATCATCTGCAACGGGAGCTGGACGAGTTGCCCGACCGCATCGAAGCCATGGAGCAGGCGGTGGCCACGCTGGAAAAAAAGACCCAGCAGCCGGACTTCTACGCCCAGCCCTTCGCCAACGTCCAGCCAGTCCTCGACGACCTCAAGGCCGCCAAGGCAACCCTCGACCAGACCTTGGAACGCTGGACGGAGCTGGAGACCCTGAAGGAGGAGGCGGAGCGGCGTTAGCCCTTGGTCGTTACATGAAAGCCTCCGACCCCCTCTCCCTCTGGGAGAGGGTCGGGGTGAGGGTGCCCGGTACAAGCAGCCCGCCGAGGTGGCGGCCCCTCACCCGGCCTTCGGCCGCCCTCTCCCAGAGGGAGAGGGGATGGATGGCCCGGTGACGGACGGAGAGATGGCCGAGGTTGGTTCCAGGATGGCGGTGGGTGGCCGGGGCGTCATTGCCTGCCCCCCTAACTTCCGATAAGAAGGTGTGCGGAGACACCCATGAAGAAACAACGACTGTCAGTGGCCGGGCGCAATTCGATGCGGGTCGACGCGGTGGAGAAGGTGTGCGGCAAGGCGTTCTACACGGGGGACATCGAGCTTCCGGGCATGGCGTACGCGAAGATCCTGAGGAGCCCGCTGCCCCACGCGCGGATCCTCAAGGTCGACGCCGGCAAGGCGAGGGCCTTGCCCGGGGTCATCGACGTCCTCACCCGGGACGAGATCACCGATCTCAACTACCTGTACGGCGCCACCTACAAGGACCAGTCGGTGGTGGCGACGGACAAGGTCCGCTACGTCGGCGACCCGGTGGCGGCGGTGCTGTCCGCGGACGAACTGGTGGCGGAGGAGGCGCTGGCGCTCATCGAGGTGGAGTACGAGGAGCTGCCGTTCGTGGACAACGTGGACGACGCCTTGGCGCCGGGGGCGCCGCAGGTGCACGAAGGCGACGTGGCCAGGGCCGAACTGCGGGGGTCGAGTTACGGCGCGCCGGCGCGCTTCAAGGGCACCAACGTGTGCTACCACTTCGGCTACTCGCGCGGCGATGTCGACGACGGCTTCGCCAAGTCCGACCACGTCTTCGAGGACGTCTTCCGCTTCTCCAAGGTGCAGCACTACTCGCTGGAGCCGCACATCTGCGTCGCCCACTACGACGGCGAGCGGCTGACGGTGTGGAGCTCGTGCCAGGACCCGTTCACGCTGCGCGGCCACCTGGCGGGGATCTTCAAGCTGCCCCTCAACCGGGTGCGGGTGGTGGTGCCCTACGTCGGCGGCGGCTACGGCGGCAAGCTCTACGTCAAGGCCGACCCCATCGCCGCGGCGCTGTCGGTGCGGAACGGCCGCCCGGTCAAGCTGGCCATGAGCGTCAACGAGAGCTTCAAGACCGTGACGCGCCATCCCGCGCGCATCCGCATCAAGACCGGGGTCAGCAAGAAGGGCGAGATGGTGGCGCGGGAGCTGGAAGTCTACATGGACACCGGCGCCTATGCCGACGCCGGTCCCCGGGTGACGCAGAAGGCGGGCTACCGCGCCGTGGGCCCTTACCGCGTGCCCCACGTGAAGATCGACGCCCACGGGGTCTACAGCAACACGGTGCCGGCCGGGGCGTTCCGCGGCTTCGGCGCGGTGCAGGTGGCCTGGGCCTACGAGTCCCAGACGGACATGATCGCCAAGCGGCTCGGCATGGACCCGCTGGAATTCCGCCTGAAGAACCTGCTGGACAAGGGCGAGCCCTACACCCCCGGCGATACGCCGGTGGACTGCGACCTCAAGCAGGGGCTGCGCAAGGTGGCGCGGGCGCTGGACTGGAAGAAGTCCTCCGGACCCAACGTGGGCAAGGGGCTGAGCGTGTGCCTGAAGGACGCCGGCGGCACCTACAAGGTGGCCGGCGCCACCGTGAAGATGTCGTCGGACGGGAGCGCGGTGCTGCTCACCGGCACCGTCGAGGTGGGACAGGGGTGCCGCACGGCGCTCAGCCAGGTGGTGGCGGAGGAGTTGGGCATCGAGCTGGAGCAGGTGTCGGTGGCGCAGCTCGATACCGACGTCACCCCGTTCGACGTCTCCACCAGCGCCAGCAGCTCCATGACGGTCATGGGCCTGGCGACCCAGCGCGCGGCCCAGGACGTGAAGAAGCAGTTGCTCAAGGCCGCGGCCAAGGTCATGGGCGAGAAGGCGGCCGACCTTTCGCTCAAGGGCGGCCGGGTGCGGCCCGGCAAGGGACGCGGGGTTGCTTACAGCGACATCATCGCCGGATACTACGGCAGCTCCGCCACCGAGATCGTCGGCCGCGGGGTGTACCAGGACAGGAAGAGCAAGACCGCGGTGCTGGGTTCCCCCACCACCTTCTGGGAGGTGGGCTGGGGCGGCGTCGAGTTGGAGGTGGACCCGGATACCGGCGTGGTCCGCATCCTCAAGTACGTGTCCATGGCGGACGTGGGACGCGCCATCAACCCGTTGCAGTGCGAGGGCCAGGACGAGGGCGGCGTGGTCTTCGCCATCGGGCACACGCTGCTGGAAAACATGGTGTACGAGAATGGCCAGCTCCTGAACCCGAACCTTATCGATTACCGCGTGCCAGGCTTCCACGACCTGCCGGAGAACTTCATCTCGGAGCTGGTGGAGAGCGGCAACGGCCCCGGGCCGTTCGGCGCCAAGGGCATGGGCGAGGGCGGCGTGCTGCCGGCCGCGTCCGCCATCGCCGCGGCGGTGGAGGACGCCGTGGGCGTGCGTATCTGCGACCTGCCGCTGTCGGCGCCCAAGGTATGGCAGCGGCTGCAGGAGAGGGAGAGCGCGGGCTAGTGTCGTGATGCCTTGTAGGGGCGACCGGTGGTCGCCCCGCATGCGCCGGTACCCACGAAAGGATTCCATCATGTCAGACCCGACCCGTTTCCGAGCCATGGTCGTCAGCGAGAACGAGGACAAGACCTTCTCCCGCACCATCACCGAACGGACGGCGGACGACCTACCGGAAGGCGACCTGCTCGTTTCGGTGGCCTATTCGTCCCTCAACTACAAGGACGCCCTGTCCGCTTCCGGCAACAAGGGCGTGACCCGCAACTTTCCCCACACCCCGGGCATCGACGCCGCGGGCACGGTGGTGGAGAGCAGCTCAGCGGACTTCGCCAAGGGCGACGACGTCGTGCTCACAGGCTTCGACCTGGGCTCCAACACCGACGGCGGCTACGCCGAGTACGTGCGGGTGCCGGCGGCGTGGGCGGTGAAACGGCCGGACGGGCTGAGCCTCAAGGAGAGCATGGTCTACGGCACCGCCGGCTTCACCGCGGCCCTGTCGGTGCTGCGGCTCCAGGAGTCCGGAGTGACGCCCGAATCGGGCGACGTGCTGGTGACGGGCGCCACCGGCGGCGTCGGCTGCCTGGCCGTGGCGATCCTGGCCCAGGCCGGCCACCGGGTGGTGGCGTCCACGGGCAAGGAGTCGGAGAAGGATTTCCTGACGAGCCTGGGCGCGGCCGACGTGATCTCCCGCGCGGACGCGGACGACCAGTCCGGGAGGCCCCTGCTGAGGGGCCTGTGGGCCGGCGTCGTGGACACCGTCGGCGGCAACATCCTCGCCACCGCCCTCAAGGCCTCGAAGTACGGCGGCGTGGTGACTTGCTGCGGCAACGTGGCCTCGGTGGAATTGAACACCACGGTTTTCCCCTTCATCCTTCGCGACGTGCGCCTCATCGGCGTTGCGACCCCCGACTGCCCCGCGGACATCCGCGCCACCCTGTGGGAGAAGATAGCCGGCGAGTGGAAGCTCCCCAACCTCGACGCCGTCACCATCGACTGCACGCTGGACGAACTGGACCGCCACATCGAGAGCATTCTCAAGGGCGGGGTGCGCGGCCGCGTGGTGGTGGACCTGTCGCGCTGACGCGCCATTCCCATGAAAATAGCCTGCAAATGGCCAAGCCGTCATTCCGGCGGAAGCCGGAATCCAGGGGTCAGGCCGGGGGCGGCACTGTGGACCCCCGCCCTCCATTCCTGGATTCCGGCTTCCGCCGGAATGACGGCTTGGCCGATGGCGCGCGCTTGAACGCATCATAACCCGAGGGAAAACGCCATGGCATCGTGGATGGTCGGCATCGATACCGGAGGTTCCTTCACCGATCTGATCGCGTTCGATCCCGGCACCGGCGAACGGCGCATCGCCAAGGTGCCGTCGCGGCCGGATGACCCGTCGGCCGCGGTGATGGATGCCCTGGACGAGCTGTTCCGGTCCGGGGTCGCCCCGTCCGCCATAGAATTCCTGGTCCACGGCACCACGGTGGCGACCAACGCCATTCTGGAAGGGAACGGCGCGCGCACCGGCCTCTTGATCACCCGCGGCTTCCGGGCGGTCTACGAGGGGCGCGGCTGGTCGCAGCCGGCGCCCGAGGACCTGGCGGATCCCTTCTACGTCAAGCCTGCGCTGCTGGCGCCGCAGTCGCTGACCGAAGAGATCACCGAGCGCCTCGACTACCTCGGCAACGTGCAGACGCCGCTCGACGAGGACGACGTCCGGCGCGCGGTCGCAAGCCTGAAGGAGAAGGAAGTCGAGGCGGTAGCGGTCAACTATCTCTTCAGCTTCCGGAACACCGAGCACGAGGAGAGGACGGCGGCGATCATCGCCGAGATGGCGCCGGAGTGGCGCGTGTCGGTGTCGTCGCGCATCCTGCCCACCATCCGCGAGTATCCGCGCCTTTCCACCACTGTCATCGACGCCTTCGTGGGCCGGTCCATGCAGGACTACCTGCTGCGGCTGGTGGACAGGCTGCGTGCCGCCGGCATCGAGACGCCGCAGATCTTCCTCATGCAGTCCAACGGCGGCCTGATGCGCATGAACGTCGGCGCCCGCTATCCCAACCAGACGCTCCTCTCGGGGCCGGCCGCCGGGGTCGTGTCCGGCATCGAGCTGGCCGCGCTGCTGGGGCGCAGGAACCTCGTCACCTTCGACATGGGCGGCACCTCCACCGACATCAGCGTGATCCGCGACGGACGGTCCGAGGAGACCACCGCGGGCCGGATCGCCGGGCAGGACCTCGCAACGCCGATGCTGGCCGTCCACACACTGGGCGCCGGCGGCGGCACCATCGCCTGGATCGGCAAGGACGGGTTGATGAAGGTCGGCCCCCGGAGCGCCGGCGCCGACCCCGGGCCGGCCTGCTACGGCAGGGGCGGCGAACTTCCGACCGTTACCGACGCCAACCTGCTGCTGGGCGCCCTCGGAGACAGCAGCGCCCTGGGCGGGAGGCTGCGGCTCGACCGGGCGCGGGCGGAGGCGGCCGTGCGCACGGTCTTGGCGGAGCCCCTCGGCCTCGACGTGACGGAGGCGGCGGCCGGGATCCTCAAGATCGTCAACAACAACATGGCGGTGGAGCTCAGGCTTGCGTTGCAGTACCGCGGCGTCGATCCGCGCGACTTCGTGCTGGTGGCCTTCGGCGGCGCCGGGCCGCTGCACGCCGGCGTGCTGGCGGAGGAGCTCCGGATACCCGCGATGCTGGTGCCGCCGAACCCCGGCCTCAACAGCGCCCTAGGGCTGCTCCAGACCCAGGTGCGGCATCTCTACCTGCTGTCGGATCTCGGCCTGGTCAGCGACTATGATCCCGCGCGCATGAACCAGCGCTTCGAGGAGCTGCGGCTCCGGGCGGTGGAGGACATCCGGGAAGAGAACTTCGAGCTTTCAGAAGCGGTTTTCCGGCGCCAGGCCGATATGCGCTATCTGCATCAGGGATACGAGCTTTCCGTCGACTGCCCGGATCGGGAGATCGTGGAAGCGGACAAGGCCGCGCTCAAGGCGGCCTTCGACGATCTCCACGGCAGGGTGTACGGGTTGAGCGCCAGGGAAGAGGACGCCGAGATCGTGACCTTCCGGCTGCTGGCGGAGATCGCCGTGCCGCGGCTCACGCCGCCGCCTCTGGAATCCGGGGAGCCGGGCGTCGAGCACGCCGTCATCGGCCGGCGACCGCTTTTCGACCTGGAGCGCGGAGAGTTCGTGGAGGCCGTGGTGCTGGACCGGGGCCGGTTGCTGGCGGGCAACCGCATCGACGGGCCGGCCGTGATCGAGCAGTTGGACGCGACCACGGTGCTTTCCCAGTCGCAGCATGCCACCGTGGATACGTTCGGCAACATCGTGGTCGAGAGAGAGCCATGAGGTCCTTCGACTTCGCGCCGCCGCCACGGCGCTACGCCTGTCCCGAGCCTTGCCGAAGGGCTCGGGACGAACGGAGTTGAAGGGACCCACCGATTCCTGTCACCAGTCATGGGGAGGGCGCCATGAGTCTTGACCCGATCACCAGCGAAGTCGTGCTGAGCCGGCTGCGGGAAGTTACCTCGTCCATGGCCCACGCGCTGTTCCACAGCGGCTACTCGCCGATCCTGCGCGAGTCGCAGGACGGCACCGCCGGGCTGACCGACGGCACGGGGCGCGTGATCATGGTCGGCGGAGGCCTGCAGTATCACTCGCTCCTGTATTCGCAATCGGTGGCCGGCGTCCTGGAACGCTACCCGGCGGAGGAGATGAAGGAGGGTGACTCTTTCGTCTCCAACGATCCCTACAAGGCGGGGAACAGCCACGTCCCCGACATGGTGGTGGCGACGCCGGCCTTCCATGACGGCAAGGTGGTGGCTTTCGGGGTCAGCGTGGCCCACAAGGCCGATGTCGGCGGTCTGGTGCCGGGTTCGAGCGGCGCGGCCTCGCGCGAGATCTTCCACGACGGGATCGTGCTGCCGCCGGTGCGGTTCACCACCGCCGAGGGCGTCCTGCCCGAGGTGGAGGCGATCCTTCGCAACAACAGCCGCATTCCGGACGTGGTGCTGGGCGACCTGCGCGGACAGGTCGGCGCGACGAAACTCGGCGCGCTCCGGTTCCAGGAGTTGCTCGGGGAGTACGGCTCGGACACGCTGCTGGACACCATCGACGAGTTGATGACGCGCACCACGGCCCGAGTCCGGGCCGAGATCGCTTCGTGGCCGGACGGGGAGCACGAGGCGGAAGGGTTCCTCGATCACAACGGGGTGGACCGGTCGAAGCCGGTGCGTATCCACGTCCGCGCCATCAAGGCAGGGGACCGGCTGACGCTCGATTTCTCCGGCAGCGACCCCCAGACCCCCGGACCCGTGAACACGACGCGGGTCACGGCCCGCGCGGTTTCCACGCAGGCGGTGCTGGCGGCATCGGACCCGAGCATCCCGATGAACGCGGGAGCATTCGAGGCCATCGACTTCAACCTGCCGCCGGGGCGCGTGATGAGCCCGCAGTTCCCGGCGACCGTCAACCACTACTTTCCGACCTCTCACCTGGTCTACAACTGCGTTCTCGCCGCCGTGGGGAAGTTCAACCCCAACCGGGCGGTGGCGCCCTCCGGCCTCGGCACCGGCGCCATCGCCGTCGGCTACAAGGAAAGCCGCTCGGCGGGCCGTCCTACCGTCCAGTACGAGATCATGATCACCTCGCTGGGCGGCACCAGCGACCATGACGGTGCCGCCATCGTCATGCCGGTCAACCATTTCGCCCCCGGCACGCCGGTGGAGATCCTCGAGACCGAGTATCCCGTCGCCGTCCGCCGCTACGAGATCTGGCAGGACTCGGCCGGCGCCGGGCGCTGGCGCGGCGGCACGGGTTTCATCCGCGAGTACGAGTTCCAGACCGACTGCACGCTCACGGTCCGCTCGGCGAACCATCAACAGGCGTCATGGGGCCTGAACGGCGGCGGCAGCCCGCCCAACTCCAGGACCACCATCCAGAACCCGGGCGAGGACCCGGCCGAAGTCGACATGCTGGAAACCCGCCCGCTCAAATCCGGCGCCAGGCTCGCCATCTACCGCAGCGGAGGCGGCGGCTACGGCGACCCCAAGGAACGCCCCGCCGAGCTCGTGCGGCAGGACGTGGAGGATGGGTACGTGTCGCCGGAAAAGGCCCGGGAAGCGTACGGGTTGGTGGACGGGGAGGGTTGAGGGATGAGGTCGGCCTAAGTGTCCCGCACGCTCGGGTGAAAGAGTTCCTCCACCGGGTAGGGCGCATCGATCAGGGTCTGGTCGGTCAGGTAATTCATGAAGCGTTCGAGGCAGGCGCGGTTGGCCGCAAGGCCTGACGGCCAGATATCGGCGGCGAACAGGGCCCGTTCCTCCTCGAAATCATTGCGCGCGAACGCCAGCTCGGCGTAGCCCGGGTCGTCGTAGAATTCCGCCGCTTGGGATTTGGAATCCTCCCACATGTCCATCAGCGCGCCCGGCAGGTCGGGGTGGCGGTCGGCGATTTCCTGCTTGTAGACCAGCACGTGCATGATCGGATAGTCGCTGTATTTTCTGAAATAGCGGGCGCATTCTTCCTTGGTGTCGGGGAAGAGCCGGCGGACCGATCCTTCGCGCAAGCCCTCCAGCAGCCTCGGCGGCGGATGCGGGTGGATCATCATGGCAAGCTCGCCCTCGATCAACGCGTCGGGGGCGCTGGGCTCGTCGATCAGAGTCAAGTCGGCTGCCTCGCGGCCCGGCCAGTCCACTAGCTCGGTGCTCATGGTCTGCCAGTCCAGCTCCTGCCAGGGCACGCCGTACTCGAACGCGAGGTCGCCCTTGGCCAGCACCGACATGGTGGTCTGGAAACTGCGGCAGCAGACCTTCCGGCCGATCAGATCCGCCGGCTTTTCGATCCCGGCCGCGGCGCTGACGAACATGTGGTTCTGGCTGAACAGGCGGCGCGGAAACACCGGCGTCGCCGTGTAGTCAAGCCCGCGGCTCTTGGCGGTCAGGTAAGACGAGAGCGACATCTCGCAAATATCGAACTCGCCGCCGCTCATGAAACGCCGGTGGCGGTTGATACCGTCGCGCCGCGGCGGCGCCATGCCGACCTCCAGCACCTTCAGGTCGATGCCAGCCGGGGGCGCGACCATCCCCATGAAAAACGGGACGTGCCGGTCGTATCGTGTAGAGTCGAGGACTGGCGCGCCAGCTTTAGGGTCCGGTGGCTTGTCCGTCGCTTTCGCTCCGGGCCTCAGTCCGGCTCCCTTGGCCGCGTTTCCAGTCCCCGCTCATCGAACCGTGCGTGCGGTTTTCCCGCACACGGCTCTCGGACGAGATCATGCCTTCGCCCACGGAAAGCGTGTCGCTCGCGGTGCAAGGCGGATGAGACCGTGCTCAGTCCAGAGCTGCTCGTACCCGTATTGCACATAATTACGGGCTCTCACCTTGTGCTTGCGACGCCGCCACTGGAGCAGCCGCTTGATAGCGTGCCTGTCGATCGCGGCATAGGCCGGCTCGACCTGGCCCAGGATGAAGTACTTTGACCACCCGAGCATCAGTCGATTGAGCCGTTCGGCCACGACCTCCTGGTCCAGGAGCCCATAGCGGGGTTCCGTTAGTTCGCTAATCCTGCGGCAGATGCTCTGGACGCTCGCCTTGCTGGGCCGGGTGCCGATGTAGCTCCCCTTCCCGTGCGGGCGGTAGTTGCGTCCAATCCGATAGCCAAGGAACTCAAACGAGTCCTCCGGCGCCCGGCAGCATCGGGTCTTCTCGGCATTGACCGTCAGTTTCAGCCGTTCCATCAGGTTCTCGACCACCGCCAGCATTTCCGCTGACGACGATTTGCCGAGCACAACCAGGTCGTCGGCATAGTTGACGACTTCCGCCTTGAAGCGCCGGGCATGGCCCAGCACCTTCCAGCCCAGTATGAAGCGGCGCATGTAGATGTTGGAGAGCAACGGGGAGATCGGAGAACCTTGAGGGGTTCCCTTCCTCTCGCGACGCGCCCGGTTCGTACGGCGTTTGCCGCCCTTGCCGTCGTCTTCTTCGACCGCCATCTCAAGCCACGCCTTAACCCAGCCCAGCATCCGCCCGTCGCTCACGCGCCGGGCGACGGACTTGAGCAGTTCGGCGTGCGGAATCTGGCCGAAGTAGTCCGTTAGATCCGCGTCCACCACCTCGCGGTGGCCCGTGTTCAACAGCCGGTGTACGCGCCTGACAGCATCATTCGCGCTCCGGCCCAGCCTGTAGGCATACTGTTCCGGTTGCAGGTCGGCCTCGAAGATCGGCGACAGCACTAGCATCGCCGCCGTCTGCGCCACCCTGTCCCGTATGCAGGGAATGCCCAGGGGCCGCAACTTCCCACGCTGCTTCTTTGGTATGAGAACCTGCCGGACCGCCTCGGGCCGATAGGTTCCCGCCTTCAGGTCCCGCCTCAGTTCCCCAAGCCACCGCTCCACGCCTTGCGCCTCGATGTCCGCTACCGTCTGACCGTCCACCCCGGCGGCTCCGCCATTGCGGCGGACCTCCTGCCAGGCGACCGCCATCACGTCGGCGCGCCACACCTTGTCGCTCAGTGAGTAGAACCGAAAGCCCGGGGCCTCCTTCGCTTTCGCATGTAGCGCCGTCTGGAGTCTCCGGACCTTTTCCGGGTCGGATAGGCTCTCGCCAGTCCCCATGTCCCTTCCTCCTTCCAAACGCTGCTCTCGAACCAAGGCCCCTTCCCTCCACCGGCATTACCCGGCTTCCGCGGTACTACGGACCTCTCCGCCACCCCGAACGGCCCGACCCATCCCTCGCGGGTTGTCGGTTGGCGCGTGCTACGCCACCGCCGGGGCTTCCCGTGTTGCGTCCATCCCCTTCTTCCATGCGTGCCGCCGCCAATACCCCGGCGGAACCGGCCGGTGCGTGTGTCGCTCGCTTCCCGGCCGATGGCAGCCTTTCCCGTACTCGAGGCGGGTCGGCTTCCGCGTTGCCAGTTTCGAGGCCTGCTCGGCGTTCACTCGCGTTGCGGCCCGCATGGTCGCTGAGCCGCCCAAGGCGGCCCGTTTCATCGGAGTGCTTCAAACCATGTCGTTACCTCCATCGTCCGCTCCGACTGCTACCGGCTGGAGCGACAGTTGCCGGGCGGGTCTCGCAACCCGCTAAGGGATGGCGCCTTGCACGGCGCACTCGAGCGCGATGGTCAATTCCGTCGCCATATCGAGGTCCTCCACTGTTTCCTTGTGTGTTTGGTTCTTGCCTGCATCAAAGTCAAATCGTGACCGCGTATCGGGTGCGGAGGTCCCGGAGATGCGTGCTCAACCACGGCGGGGCGGCGGCGTCCCAGGATGACCACAGCTCGTTGTAGGTCATTGCCTCGAAGGTCAGGCGAGGTCCGGCGGTCCGTTCCGCGAACGCGGCTGTCTCCCGGCGATGCTCCGCGAACAGCGGATAGTCCCTGGCGTTCAGGGGTTCCCAGTAGAGGTAGAGCAGCGTCAAACGCCGGCCGGGATAGCAGTGCATCAGGCCGAAGGCGTGCTTGACGAGTTGGGCTGCGTCAAGCCGGCGGTAGGTTCGAGGCGCCTCGATCAGCCGCAACATCTCCCGAAACCAGCCGGTCTCACGGCGAGCATCGCGGATGCCGGTCTCGTAGGAGGGCGAAAACTCCGCGGGGTGCGGCGCGAGATACTCGGTGAACTTCGACTCGATGGCGATCACGCTGTTGGCGTTTTCGATCAACACGTCGAGATTGGGTGGCGTGCCCCGAACGCCGATCGGACACTTCTTCTCGAAGTGAAGCTTGGTGAAGCCGGCCGCCCAGGACAGACGCAAGTCCGAAAGGTGCCGCTTGAACGGACCGAAGCAGTTGACGGCAAGCGCGGAAGAGGAGTGGAGGGCGCGGAATTTCCCGGCAAGCTCGTCCCCGCTACCCTGCCGCAGATCGGCGTCGAAATCGGGGATGAGAACGGATGGGATCAGGTTGTCGGTGTAGGACGAGGTGTAACCCCGACCGTCGAGAACGACTCCGGGGTTGGCGGTCGTCAACGTCCGTCGCAGTGCCGAAAGCGCACGGGATCGGATTTGTTCTCCGTTCAGGGTCGAGTCGGGATTCACGGGAGATGCCGTTCAGGCGTTCAGTCTGAACAGCCGCTCGGCGTTGCCGTGGCGGATCAGCTCCTTGGTCTCTTCCGAGAGGTTCTGGTTGACGGCCAGGAGCTGGACATCCCGGAACTTCATGCTGCCGCCGGGGTCGTCGTGGGGGTAGTCGGTGGCGAACAGGAAGCGCTCGGGCCCCAGGAACTCGATGGCGTCGGGGAGCGCGGCTTCCTCGGTCTCGATGGTGAAGTAGAAGTTGTTGCGGAAGTAGTGGCTGGCCG
This sequence comes from uncultured Binatia bacterium (SeqCode), assembly GCA_965204505.1. GTDB lineage: Bacteria > Desulfobacterota > Binatia > UBA9968 > JAJDTQ01 > JAJDTQ01. The sequence continues at coordinate 880,786 of CBDBFB010000002.1, read as the reverse complement.
GCTTCTTGTTCTTCTCCAGGAACACCTCGGGTCCGTAGAAGGCCCGGTGGCGCCTCAGCTTGGCCTTGACCCCGCGCATGACATCGGCGTCCGCGTCCGCGTCGTAGTCTATGGGAGGTCCGGCAAAGGCCGCGTCCAGCCTTTCCACCAGGGGCCTGATGAAACCGGTCCCCGCCTCGGTGAAGATGAACTGGAGGCCGGGGAAGTCGTCGAGCAACCCGCTGGTCACCAGCGACACGAGGCTCACTTGGCCCTCCTGGGGCGCGAAGAGGTAGAGGCCGTCCTTCTGGAAGTTGGGGAGGTTGCTGATGCGGTGGCCGTGCTGGATGTTGTGGAGGAAGATGGGCATCTCCATCTCCTCCGCACGGGCAAAGAACGGCCACAGCTCCCTGTGGCTGCCGAGGCTATCGCCGTAGGGATGGTCCTGCACCGGGAACACCTTGTCCAGCACCACCGCGCAAAACCCTTCCTTTTGCGCCCACTCCATTTCGCGGATGGCGGCGGGGACATCCTGGAGTTGGACGATGGCCACGCCGACGAGGCAGTCGTGGCGCTCCATCATGCGCAGGTTGGACAGGTTGTAGGAGCGTGCGATGGCGGAGGCGAGGGCCGGCTCGATCATGTAGGTCCACCAGCCGGAGAACTGCGGCAGCACGAACTGGCGGTCCACCCCAAGGACGGGCATCTCGTCCAGCCGCACCTGGAGGTCCACCAGCCCTTTCATGCTCGCGCCGGACCCCGGAGGACCCAGCGGTGTGACGCCGGGCACCTCGGGCGGCCCGCCGGGAAAGTCGATGTCGGCGAGCCGTCCGTCCTCGCTGTAGCGCGGTATCGGCGCCTTGTCCCGGAACTCCTCGGGCACGTAGTCGAAGGCGTCCTCGGGCATGATGTGGGTGTCGCAGTCGATGATCACGGTGGGTCCTCCTGATCGAATGACTAAGCTATTAGCCCTGTTGGGCGGCGTTGGCAAGCCGGCGGGACCGTCGTATGGAGGATCCTTCGGTTGCCCGTGCGACGCACGAAACGGTAAGAAGATGCCCATGATCAGGCCAAAAGGCACGGTTGCAAGCGGTCGCAAGCGGGAGACGAAGGAGCGTCCGCCGGCGTTCCGGGGCTGGATCTCGACGGACGAGGACGAGATCCGGCGGCGGGAATGGCGCGGCCGGACCGAGATCGACGGGGTAAGCGCAATCGACCTGGAGCACAGGCCGTTCGGCGACTATCGTGTCGCTTCGTCGAGCGGTGGCCTCTATGTTGTCGAGCTACGTTCCCTCCGGGAGCGGATCAACTCCTGCGAGTGCCACGACTACCGCACCAATCGTCTGGGGACCTGCAAGCACATCGAGGGGGTGCTGCGCCACCCGGAGGGCGCCCGCTCCAGAGGTGCGGCGAACCGTCGAGCGAGCGACCGTATCGAGGTCTTTCTCGACGAGGGCAACGGACGGGCCGTGCGGTTGGCCCTCCCGAAGGGGAATGCGGGCGACACCCACGGACTCGTTGGGGAGGTGGAGCGGTTCTTCCGCGGCCTGCGTCGCGGCTCCGCGAAGGCGCTCGCCGGCCTGCGGCGGATGGCGCAGGACCACCCGGGTGTCCTGCGGGTGTCACGCCTGCTGGAAAGCTGGGTCGAGGCCCGGCAGGCGTCGGAACGCCGGCGCCGCGAACGGACGCGTTTCGTTGCGGCGCTCAAGGCCGGACGCCGCTCGCTCGACTTTCTCAAGAGTCCGTTGCTGCCCTACCAGGTGGAGGGCATTCTCCATCTGGCGTTCGGCGAGCGTGTGCTGCTTGCCGACGACATGGGCCTCGGCAAGACCGTGCAGGCGATTGCGGCCTGCGCTCTGCTGCGCGAGTTGCGCGGCATCGAGCGGGTGCTGGTGGTGTCGCCGGCCTCGCTCAAGGCGGAGTGGGAGGAACAGATCGCGATCTTCTCCGACCTCCCTTCCACGGTCGTGTTCGGAGGCCCCCCGGCGCGGCGCACGGCCTACGCGCGGCACACTTTCTTCACGCTCTGCAACTACGAGCAGGTCGTGGCGGATCGGGAGGAGATCCTTGATACGTTTCGGCCCGACGTGGTGATTCTCGACGAAGCCCAGCGCATCAAGAACTGGCAGACCCGCACGGCGAACGAGGTCAAGAAGCTCGACAGCCGGTACGCTTTCGTCCTCACCGGCACTCCGCTGGAGAACCGCATCGACGAGATCTACTCCATCGTCCAGTTCCTGAATCCCGATCTCCTCGGACCGCTGTTTCGTTTCAATCGAGAATTCTACGAGCTGGACGAAAAGGGCCGTCCCGAAGGTTACCGGAACCTGGACGTGCTGGCGGAGCGGGTGTCCTCGGTGATGCTCCGCCGGCGGAAAGAAGACGTCGAGAGCCAGCTCCCGGGGCGGACGGCCAAGACGTTCTTCGTTCCCATGACCGAGGCCCAACTCGACGACTACGAGGGCTATGAGTACCTCGCGCGCCGGCTCGCGGCCATCGCCGTGCGCCGGCCGCTCACGCCGGAGGAATTCAAGTCGCTCCAGGGGAATCTCGCCTGCATGCGCATGGTCTGCGACACGCCCTACATTCTCGATGGACGAAGGCGTGACTGCCCCAAGATGGAGGAGATCGAACGACTCCTGCCTGACCTGTTGGAGGACCCCGCGCGCAAGATCATCATCTTTTCCGAATGGGTGCGGATGCTGGAGTTGATCCGTGACTACGCGGTGGAGGCCGGCATCGAGTTCGCGTGGCACACCGGCAGTGTCCCCCAGGTGCGACGTCGCGCCGAGATCCGGAGGTTCCGCGAGGACCCCGAATGCCGGCTGTTCCTGTCCTCCGAGTCCGGCGGCGTGGGGCTGAACCTCCAGGCGGCCGACACGGTCATCAACATGGACCAGCCGTGGAACCCGGCCCGGTTGGAGCAGCGCATCGCCCGCGCGTGGCGCAAGCACCAGACCCGCACCGTCAACGTCATCCACCTGGTGAGCGAGAACACCATCGAGCACCGCATGCTCGGGCTGCTGGACCAGAAGCGGGCGCTGGCCGAGGGGGTTCTCGACCGCAAGGGCGACCTTGCGGACCTCCGCATGCCCAACAGCCGGGCCGCGTTCATGGAGCGATTGCAGGCCGTGCTTGGTGGGGCCGGAGCGGAAGACCGGGAGGGTGCGGTCGAGACGCCGTTCGATGTCACGGCGCTCGACCGCCTGCGCGACGTCCTGCTGGTCGAGCACGGCGCGGCGTTGCAGAGGATCCTCGCGCATGAAGGCGCGGAAGCCGCCCTGGTCGTGCTCCGCCTTCCACCCTCTCAAGCAGCGGAAGAAGAGCGCCGCCTCAGCGAATCGACGGGACTGAGGGTCAAGGTGATCGACCCTGATGCCTACGAGTCCATGCGGCGTCTGGCGGAAGCCGGGTTGATCTCGATGCCGACCGAGGACCTCCGCGAGGTGTATCCCGCGCCTGACGAGGAAGACGCCGGACTCGCTGGCCGGATGGCCCTCGCCAAGGCGCTGGCGGAGCGTGCGGAGCACAAGCTCAGGGCGGCGGTGTTGCTCGAAGGCAGCGGGTTCGCAGAAGAAGCACGGGCTCCGGCCGTGGAGGCGGCCCGACTCGCCGCCGGATGCCTGGCCGTCGCGGAGAGAGAGCCCGAGCCCGAGGACGCCGAAGCCGCGGAGGCATTTCTGCTAGAGCACGAGGCCGGCAACGGCGGCCTGCCGCTGGACGCCATACGCGTTCTGTCCGGAGAGGCGCCGGCCGCGGGAGTAGCCACGCCCGTGCGCAACCTGCTGGACGCAGCCTTGCAGCACATCGAAAGCACCGGAGAAGGCGGGGAACGCGCCTCCGCGCCGGCGTAGATTCGCGGACATGTGCGGCCGGTACACCCAGACGGCGAAACTCGACGACCTCGTCGACCGCTTCGGCATCGAGGAGCCGGACTTCGACTTGGCTCCTCGCTACAATCTCGCGCCCAGCCAGGACGCGCCGGTGGTTGGCGTCAACCCGAAGACCCCGGATACTCGCACCCTGCGGTTGATGCGCTGGGGTCTGGTGCCCTATCCCGCCAAGGACGCCGCCAAACCCATCATCAACGCCCGGGCCGAAACCCTCGCCCAACGGCCCGTCTTCCGGGGCCTGCTGCCGCGCCGGCGCTGTCTGGTGCTGGCCGACGGCTTCTATGAATGGCACAGGGAAGGGCGTTTCCGGACGCCCATGCGCTTTACGCTGCAAAGCGGCGGACCCTTCGCCTTCGCCGGCCTCTGGGACCGCTGGCTCCGGCCTGACGGCACGCCGCTCTACGCATTCACGATCGTCACCACGAGCCCCAACAGCCTCCTCGAACCGGTCCACAACCGGATGCCCGCCATCCTGCTCCCGGAGGACGAAGCCAAGTGGCTCGATCCCGCCTTCGCGGACCCGGCGGCCCTGTCGCCGCTGCTCAAACCTTATCCCGCCGAGTTAATGGACGGGTACTGCGTGTCGCGGGCGGTCAACTCGCCCGTGAACGACTCTTCAGAATGCATCGCGCCGGACGACGCGCTGCTTACATTGCTGCGTCGACCGTGATTGGCACATCGGTCCAGAGGTAAGAGCTATCCTGTGGTCCCAACGGTGCACTGAACCGTCCGGTATTGCTGTGCGTGGCGTACAGCCGTCCCCCTTGCTAAGGAGCCCAAAAGGGTATATTTTCTATACTGTGCCGTCATTCGAATTCGATCAGCGGAAAAGCGCACGGAATCTGGAGAAGCACGGCATCGATTTCGTTGCGGCACAGGCACTATGGCAGGATTTGGGCCGTGTCGAACTTCTTGCTAGGACCACCGACGAGAATCGGTTTATCGTGATCGGTTGCATAGGCCCGAAGCACTGGTCTGCGGTAGTCACTCCGAGAGGGGATCACATCCGCATCATTTCGGTACGTCGCTCCCGAGTAGAGGAGGTGGCCATATATGAGAGCCAAGAAATTTGATGCCGATTTCGACGCCGGCAAGGACATAACCGCTGCTCTCGACTTATCTACCGCCCGTCGCCCAGCCCGGGAACAACGACGGGTCAACGTGGATTTCCCGGCCTGGATGGTCGAATCCCTGGATCGAGAGGCTGGTAGGCTTGGAGTCACCCGCCAATCGATCATCAAGCTGTGGCTGGCGGAGCACCTGGAACGTAGGGCAAACAAAATGTAGGATGCGTCCGCTATCTGCCCACGAACTCGAGGCGGCGAGTTAACCCTCGCTCTTCAAGCAGCGATAAAACGCCCGCCCTCTACTTCGCCGCGCAGACCATGATCTCCACCTGGGTGCCCGGCGTGAGTGCCACGCCGATGGCGGCGCGGGCCGGGAGATTGTCCTTGTCGATCCATGCCATCCAGGCTTCGTTCATTTCGTCCTTGGCGTCGATGTCGGCGAGATAGACGGTGGACGTGAGGATGCGGGACTTGTTGGTGCCGGCGGCGGCGAGAACGTCGTCGATCTTGGCCAGCACCTGTTCCGTCTGGCCTTTCGTCGACAGGGACTTGTCGTCGGCCACCAAGCCGGACAAATACACCAGATCGCCGTGCACCACGGCGCGGCTGTTCCAAACCTGCGGTCTGATTCGTTTAATGCTCATGGGCTGTGACCTCCGTTGGAATGAATTTTTCGGGTGATTTCCCGGATCGCGCAACGCTATCAGATTTTGCCGGGGACGCCTACGCGCCCGACGATTCCGCTTCCTTCTTGTCCTGCCCGTTCCGCTCCCGCCGCTTCCCGCCCCGGCGAAACAGCGACGCCGCCGCGGCCAGGCCGCACAGCACCGCGGCGGTCAGGAACACGAGTTGGAACGAAGCCACGAAGGCGTCCACCTCGCCCAGGCCTGCGTGGGAGACGCGCCAGCGTTCGAACAGCAGGCTGGCTCCGGTGACGCCGAAGACGATGCCGGCGGTGCGCATCATCTGGTTGATGCTGCCGGCGACGCCCTGGTGCTCGCGCGGGATGACGCCCATGACGAAGCTCATGTTGGGCACCTGGAAGGTGCCCAGGCCGAGTCCCACGAGGCACAGGGACAGGGCCGCGGTAGGGTAGTCGGAGCTTGCGTCCAGGCCACTGCCCAGCCACAGGCCCACGGCCTGGACGGCGAGACCCGCGGAGCTCAGTCCGCCGGTGCCGATGCGGTCGGACAGCCGGCCGGCGAACGCGGCGGCAACAATGGTCATCACCGCCGGCGCGAACAGGAGCAGGCCGACCATGATCCCCCGGAAGCCCAGGATGTTCACGGCGTAGTAGGGGACCAGCAGCCCGATGGGGAAGCGGGTGGCGTTGGCCGCCAGGTTGAGCAGGTTGGCGAGGGTGAAGGCCGGCCGGCGGAACAGGTCGAGGTTGACGACGGGCGCGGCTACCCGTTTCTCGGTGACGAGGAAGACCGCCAGGCTGACCACGCCAACCAGCGCGAGCACGATTATCTCCGGCGCCGTCCAGCCGAGGTCGCGGCTCCGGGTCATGGCCAGCAGGAGAGCGCCCGCGCTCAGGGTCAGGGTCGCCGCGCCGAGAAGGTCGAACCGTTCGCCGGAGGTCGCTCGTCGCCCGAACCGGACGCGCCCGGAGGTGAACCAGGCGATGAGCAGGGCCGGAAGAGCCCGATACAGGTAAACCCCGCGCCAGCCGAAGGCGTCCACCAGCACGCCGCCCAGCAGCGGGCCCATGGCGTACCCCGTGGCCGTGTTCATCTGGTAGAACCCCAGCGCCCGTCCGCGCTCGTCGCCGCTGACGGCCAGGGTCACCAGCGCCGGGGCAGCGCCGAAAACCAGCGCCACGCCCACCCCCTGGAATATCCTCCCCATGAGCAGCCAGGCGAAGGTCTGGGCGAAGCCGCAGACGAGAAACGCAACAACGCTGATCAGGAGGCCGATGGTGAGGATCCGCCAGTGGCCGAAGATGTCTGCGAGCCGGCCGCAGCCCAGCAGGAGGCTGGCGTGGGTCAGCACGTAGCTCACCACCACCCACTGGATCGACAGCAGATTGATACCGAACGCCTCGGTGATGGCCGGGAACGCGATGTTGACCGAGGTGTCGAGGGACGCCAGCAGGCCGCTGAACCCGGCGATGAGCAGCGTCGGGTTCGACCAGATCCGGGTCGGTGGTGTTGTCTCAGGCAAAGAAACCCGCCATGGAAACGCACACGGTTTGCCGGCGCCGAGATTGCGTCCTTCGACTTCGCTCGGCGGACCTCGCTACGCTCAGGACGAACGATAAGGTGTATTCCCACCGTTCGTCCTGAGCGTAGCGGAGCGAAGTCGAAGGACGCTGACTCAGCTTCCCGCCAGCCACTGGTCCAGCCGCTCGTTGTAGGCGTCGGGCCGGGTGCCGCGCATCATGTGGCCGACGCCTTCCCAGAACTCGAACACGACCTGCGGCGAAGCGATGCCGCGGAGATGGCCCAGCTCCTGGGCGAGGATGGCTCCCGGCTGCGGCGACACCGTGGCGTCCCCCACCAGGATCAGTGTCGGCGCCTGGATACGCCGCAGGCGTTCCTCGGACGCCAGCGCCCAGTCGCGGTTGTCGGTCAGGAGCCGTGTCAGCGCGTGGGGCGAGAAGTGGCGGTTGCGGTAGACCTCCCAGTCCTCCTGCTCGGGTGTGAGCCCGCGCTCCTGGGCCTCGGCGCGGATTTCCTCCTCGGGCCGCTCGAGCCGCGCCAGGGCGCCGGGCAGGGCGGTGACGAAGGCGTGCTGCATGCGCCAGTAGACCGGGTCTTCAAGGAAAGCCCGCGAGATGTCCTCCGGATGGTCCGCCGCCAGGATGGTGCCGATGTTGCCGCCCCACGAGTGACCGGCGTAGGCCGGGCGCTCGAGCTTCAAGTTGGCGATGAACTGGTGCACGTCTTCCGCGAAGTCCCGCAGGCGGTATCCGGTCACGGGCTTGTCGGACTCGCCATGGCCCCGAAGATCGGGCGCCACCACGTGGTAGCGGCCGGCGAAGTGCTCGGCCACTCCCGCCCAGCCCAGGCTGTAGTTGGTCCAGCCGTGGACCAGCAGCAGGTCCGGGGCCGCGGGGTCTCCCCACTCCCGGTAGTGCATCCGGATGCCTTGCACTTCGGTGAAGCCGCTCCTGGGATCTTTGGCCATGATCGTCCCTCCATGTGCAACCGACGTGGATTTAGTGATACACGTTTTTAGAAGTTCTGATCAATTGGCGCCTCCGTCACTCCCGCGAAAGCGGGAATCACCGATTCAGGAGAACCCATGAGCCAAGCCGAAAACTCGTTCACGCTTCCGGAAGCCACCATCGCCGACATCCATGCCGCCTATGCCGCGGGTAGCCTTACCGCGCGGCAACTGGCGCAGATGTATATCGACCGCATCGAGAGACTTGACCGGGACGGTCCCCGGATCAACTCCATCATCACGGTGAATCCGGCGGCGCTGGAGGAGGCGGACCGCCTTGATGCGGCCTACAAGAGCTCAGGCAAGACCGGGCCGCTCCACGGCATCCCGGTGGTCATTAAGGACCAGGCGGACGTCAAGGGCACCCCCACCACCCTGGGTTCGGTGCTGTTCAAGGACTACTACCCCGACCGGGACTGCCGGGTGGTGGAGAAGCTCAAGGAAGCGGGCGCCATCGTGCTGGCCAAGACCACCTTGGGCGAATTGGGCGCTGGCGACACTCACGGCTCGCTGTTCGGCTCCACCCGGAACCCCTACGACGTGGAGCGCACCGTGGGCGGCTCGTCGGGCGGCTCCGGCGCGGCGGTTTCCGCCAACTTCGGCACCGTCGGCATCGGGCAGGAGGGGCTGGCATCGATCCGCCGGCCTTCCACCTGGAACTGCATCGCCGGCATGCGCCCCACCGCCGGCCTGGTGAGCCGTACCGGCGTCTACTCGGGGTGGCCCCAGGAGACGGGGTCGCTGGGCCCCATGGCGCGCACGGTAAGGGACATGGCGACGTTGCTGGACGTCATGGCGGGTTACGACGGCGAGGACCCCCTCACCTCCCGGGGGGTGGGGCACGTGCCGCCGAGCTACACGGACTTCCTGGACGCCGACGGCCTGCGCGGCGCCCGGATCGGCATCCTGCGCGAGCCCATGGGCTTCCACGCCGATCCCGAGGCGGAGGATTTCAAGAGCATCACGGCGATCCTCGACAACGCGGTCGAGGAGCTTCGGGCGGCCGGCGCCGAGGTGGTGGACCCGGTGGAGCTGGCGCGGCTCAACGAGCTGCTGGCCAAGCGCCGCGCCCACCCCACCACCGGGGAGACGGCCTTCGGCATCTACATGGCCCGCAGCGCCAACCCGCCTTACCGGACGCGCGAGGACGCCATGCGCTCGCCGGAGTTCGCCAAGCTGTCGGAACAGGCCAAGGTGCGGCTCAAGACCACCGCCGATCCCGCGGAACACTACGAGTACCTGCTGGCCCGGGACCATCTCATGATCCACCTGCTCAAGACCATGGCCGAGCACCGGCTGGACGCCATCGTCCACAAGTCGGTGGAGCACCAGGCCACGCTGATCGCCGACGGCGTCAACCCGCCCTACGTGAACCACACGGGAGCGCCGCACCTGAACACTTTTCTCGTGTACGTGCCCACGGTGGTGGTGCCCGCCGGATTTACGACGGACGGCCTGCCGGCCGGCATCAGCTTCCTGGGACGGCCCTACGACGACGGCGGGATGATCCGGCTGGCATACGCCTACGAGCAGGCCACGCACCACCGCAGGGCGCCGGAGAGCACGCCGTAGGAGATGGCGTCCTTCGACTTCGCTCCGCTAACGCTACGCTCAGGACGCGATTCAGAAGAGAAAGGCATCTTGCATGAGCGAGAAGAAGAACATGATCCAGTGGCTTTATTCCTCGAAGGGCAACGCCGAGCTGGAGGAGCGCTACGACGAGTGGGCCGGTTCCTATGACCGGGATCTGAATACCGATTTCGGCTGGCTGAGTCCGCGCAAGGCCGTGGATGCCTTCGCCAGGCGGGTGCCCAGGCACGGCCGCGTCCTGGATGCCGGCGCCGGCACGGGCATCGTCGGGGAGTTGCTGCACGACGCGGGGTTCGAGTTCCTGGTGGCCATGGACCTGTCCCAGGGGATGCTGGACGAGGCCGCCCGGAAGGGCGTCTACAAGGAGTTCCACCGGATGGTCATGGGGATGCCCCTCGACTTCCCGCCCAGGTACTTCGACGGCGTCATCAGCGTGGGGGTCTTCACCGTGGGGCACGCGCCGGCCAGCTCGTTCGACGAACTCGTGCGGGTCACCCGTCCCGGCGGCCACATCGTTTTCTCGCTTCGCCCGGACACCTACGAGCAGGACGGTTTCAAGGAGAAACAGGCGTCCCTGGAAGCCGCGGGCAAGTGGATGCTCGTGGAGGAAGGGGAGAAGTACCAGCCCATGCCCAAGGGGGAGCCGGAGGTCCGCCACCAGGTGTGGGTGTACCAGGTGCTGTAGAAAAGGGTTTGAATCCCTTGATGTACGGCGGCCGGGAACGGTATAAGGACAAAAAACAGGGGCTATTCGAAGGAGGTAGAACGATCATGTCCGGTCAACTCAATACACGCATTATCGATGGCGACGGCCACATCCTGGAGGACAACCCGGGGATCCTTGAGCACATGGAACAGCCCTACCGGGACATCGCCGCCAAGAAGGGCCTCATCTTTCCGCCCATCGACCATCTTCACGACGGCCGCGCGGTGGAGACCCCGCCGCTGCGGGACGGCCGCGAGAAGGTGGGGCCGGACGGCTGGCTGCAGTTCCTGGACGACGTGGGCATCGACTGGACGGTGATGTATCCGACCCAGGGGCTGGGCTACGGCAAGATCGTGAGCCTCGACTACGCCGTGGCCGCCTGCAAGGCGTACAACGACTGGGCGTACCACACTTACCTGCAGCGCGATCCGCGCTTCAACGCCATGGGCCTGATCCCCATGCAGGACACGGAGGAGGCGGTCAAGGAGCTGCGCCGCATCGTCACCGAACAGGGCATGATGGGCGCCATGATGCCGTCCAACGGCCTGCCGCTGCCGCTGGGCGCCAAGGTCTACTGGCCCATCTATGAAGAGGCCGACCGGCTGGGCTGCTGCCTGGCGGTGCACGGCGGTTGCCACGACCGCTTCGGGCTCGACCATATGAACATGTACACGCCGGTGCACGCGTTGGGGCACCCCTGGGGCATCACGCTGAACTGCGCCAACATCCTCTACAACGGCATCTTCGAGCGCTTCCCCAACGTGCGCATCGCCTTCCTCGAAGGCGGCGTTGCATGGCTGCTGATGCTGCTGGAACGCCTCCACGCGTCCCACGAAACGCACTTCCAGTACGTCCCCGACGGCGAGTTCAGCATCGGCGAGGAAGACGATCCGGCCAGGATCGTCAAGCAGCTCATCGAGGAAGACCGCTTCTACCTGGGCATCGAGACCGAAGAGCTGACGCTGCCTTTCGCCATCAAGACCGTGGGGCACCGGCCGTTCCTGTACTCCTCGGACTTCCCCCACGAGGTCACCACCAATAGCTGCATCCACGACATCGGCGAGCTGATGGAGAGCGACGAGATCACGGACGAGGACAAGGCCGCGATGCTCTATCGCAACGCGGAGCGGTTCTACAAGCCGGAGCCCGAGCCCGCGGTCGCCGCCAAGGCATAGCCGGTTCCATACGGCTTGACTGTAATCGATGGGGGTAGGGCGTGATTCACGTCCTACCCCTTTCACCATGAACCCTTCGGCAAGGCGCAGCGAGACTAGCTGCGGTACTAGCGGGTGAGAGTCCCGCCGGCGCAGTTCTCAGTTTGGCGCCGTAGTCATATCCGGCAGACGCACGGGGCGACCCGGCGATCTGGAAGCCCGGACGTAAAAGCCTCGGGGGACAGGGAGGCCTTTGTGCCGCTCCTGTGCGATCAGCCCGGAAGGCGAGCAACGAGTAGGGCCGCAACGAGAGTGAACGGATCAAGCGTCGAAAAGGGCGTTCCCGCGTGAAGCTGATTTGCGGGATAAATTGGAGCTGCCAAGGGTTTCTTGCCTACCCGATGGCCAGTGCCGGTGCGGAAGAAACTGAGGCGCACGCACCGGGGCTCCCGGCGTATTGAAGGCGGCAATACTCGAAAGTACCGCAGCGAAAGTCCGGAAGGTCTGGAGGTCAGACAGGATGATCCTCGAATGTCAAAGACCGCGTCTATAACCGGTCGTGCCGGGAAATGAGGCGGAGACGTCCAGACTGGCGGATGAGGCCGACAAGCGGTGATGGCCGGGACAACATAACCCGGCCGGAGCGAGGGCCTCTGGGCTCAGGTGGCGATGTTGCAACCGGCGGTTTCGCACACAGAGGCGACGCATCAACCGGCGAGTGGCATCGTCGAAGGGCGGAGCAAACGCAGCGTCCGTTCGGGGGTATGGCGGGATCGGCCTTGACCTCGGCGACCCTGCGGAAGGCTCCGTGCCGAACTGCGAGGTGCCTGAAGCTTGAAGCCGTACCGGGGAAAACCCGACGTACGGAATTTTAGGGAGGGCGGCTGGAAACGTGGCCCAATAAAGGTGCGCGCGCCAGTGCCCTACCCGACACCGAACGCCGCAGCTCCGACAAGGAGATACGTCATGGACGAATGCCGCGCCGCCGTGGTGGTATCCCACAACGAACCGTTGGAAATACAGAAGGTGCCGATCCCGGAGCTGGAGCCGGGGGCGCTGCTGGTGCGCATCGAGGCGTCCACCATCTGCGGCACCGACGTGCACCGCTGGCACGGCCCGCTGGGCGGCGGCGACTCGCTGCCCATCATCACCGGGCACGAGCCCTGCGGCTACATCGAGGAGATCAACGGCGAGCGCACCGACATCCTGGGCAAGCCGGTGAAGCCCGGCGACCGCGTCGTGTGGAGCTATGTGGCGTGCGGGCACTGCTACTACTGCAGCGTGGCGCTGCAACCCTGCATCTGCCCGGGGCGCGCCTCCTGGGGGCACAACCGCAGCGACGAGTACCCGTATCTCTTGGGCAGCGTGTCCGAGTACATGTACGTGCCCCCGCCCTGCGAGATCATCAAGGTGCCCGAGGACGTGACCTCCGCGTCGGCGGCCGCCTCCGCCTGCGCCTACCGCACGGTGATGCACGGCTACGACCGGCTCGGCGCCATCAAGAGCCATGAGACCGTGGTGATCCAGGGCAGCGGGCCGCTCGGCAACTTCGCCACCGCGGTGGCCAAGGACCACGGCGCCAAGCAGGTGCTGGTCATCGGCGCGCCGGCCGCGCGTCTGGAAGTGAGCAAGCGCATGGGCGCCGACGAGGTGCTGAACCTGGAAGAGGTCACCGACCCAAAGGACCGCCGCCAGTGGGTGCGCGACCACACCGACGGCCGCGGCGGCGACGTGGTGATCCAGGTGGCCAACAACATGGCCGTGCCCGAGGGGCTCACCCTGCTGCGCGGCGGCGGCACCTATGTCAACATCGGCGCCGGCGGCAAGGCCGACATCAGCGTCCAGAACCTGCCCCAGGAGATGGTCCTGCACACCATCCGCTCCGGCGAGCCGCGCCACTGGCTCCAGGCCATCGATTTCCTCTCCTCGCGGAAGGACACATTCCCGTTCGAGGAGATGATCAGCGCCGAGTATACCCTGGAGCAGGTGAACGAGGCGCTGCAGGCGATGGCGAAGTACGAGATCGTCAAGGGGGTGATCTACTTCAACTAGCGGGGTCAGTGCTTGATTTCCGTAAGTGTCGGATTACGCTCTGCTAATCCGACCTACGGACGACGTCCTGCTACGATAATCCGAAACCAACCCCTCTCCCCACGGGAGAGGGTGGCCGAAGGCCGGGTGAGGGGCCTCGACAACCGGCCTTCGGTGGCCGCATCCCTCACCCCAACCCTCTCCCAGGGGGAGAGGGGGACGGATGGATACTGACGGAGAAACTCATGCGCGCAATCGTGATGGGCGTCGGCCCTATCGGCGGGATCATCGGCGGGCGGCTGGCCCGGGAGGGGCAGGACGTCACCTTCGTGGACGTCGACCCGGAGCACGTCGCCGCCATCCGCGACAACGGACTTCAGGTGGACGTGCCCGACGGGCCGTTCAACGTGAAGGCGAACGCCGTCTTCCCGGACGAGATCGAGGGGAGCTTCGACACGGCGTTCATCGCCGTCCGCTGCAACTATACCCGCGACACGCTGGCGGCGGTGCTGCCGCACCTGAGCGAGGACGGTCTGGTGGTATCGATGCAGAACGGCATCAATGTTCCGCTCCTGGAGGATGTGGTGGGGGCGGACCGGACCGTTGGCATGGGCATCCGCATGGGGAGCCGGCGCACCGCTCCGGGGTGTGTGCATACCTCCACCCGCGGCCACCTCTACATCGGCCATTCCCACGGCCGCACGACGCCGCGGCTGGAAGAGCTCCACGCCATGCTCGATGCCGTGATCCCCAGCGAGATCACCGACAACATCATCGGCGTGCTCTGGAGCAAGCTCACCTACACCTGTTATGGCTACTACGGCTCGCTGGCCAACACGTCTATGGTCGAAAGCTGCGCCGGCCCCGACGACCGCCGGTTGCTGGTGGACTTCCTCGGCGAGGTCGTGGCCGTGGGCACGGCCGCCGGCGCCCGGTTCATTCCATTGAGAGAATACAACCCGCCGGACCTGCATCCCGACCAGCCGGTGGAAGCGCGCCTCGCCGTGGTCAACGGTTACGCCGAGTCCTGGAGGGTCGACGACCTCAAGGGCCCACTGCGCCAACTGCTGAACGGCACGCGCCTCGAAGTGGAGTTCACCCTCGGCCACGTGGTCCGTGAGAGCGCCCGGCTGGGGCTGTCCACGCCGCTGTGCGACAACCTGCTGTCCATGATGCTGGAGCTGGAATCAGGCAACCGCCAGCTCGGCCTCCACAACTACGCCGAGCTGGCGGCCTGCCGCGCCTGACCGGCGCTCGCATTCGTCATTCCTGCAAGCCAGGCCGTTGTCCAGGCCGTGTCGAAACTCCGCTCGGCCACGACATGGCACGGACGCCCGCTATCGTCATTCCGGCGAAAGCCGGAATCCAGGGGTGGGGAGAGGCAAACGGAGGTGATTCCCCGCCCTCTCCCTCCCGGATTCCGGCCCCGTATCGGGGTACGGGGCCCGCTTTCGCCGGAATGATGATACGGGCGTCCCTGCCATTCCGTATCCATCCAGGGAACGCTTCGCCGTCTAATAGGAATTCGGCGCTTACGTAAGGCCAGCAGTGGAGGACTCATCATATGAAGCGGGCCGCGCTGGGGTTGTTGATTACCGTCTTGTTGTCGGCCGCGGTCGTCTACTGGCTTACGTTCATCCGGGTGACCAACGGCGGGTTGACCTTCGACAACAAGTTGCTGATTCCCGAGCAGTATTTCGGAACCGTCGTGGACGGACGGCGGCAGTTCCACCTGACCGTTGACGAGGGTAGCCGGGAGTTCCTGCCGGGCAAGCAAACGCCGACGGCCGGCGTCAACGGCCCCTACCTGGGACCGACGGTGCGGCTGCGTCGAGGTGAAGACGTCGATCTGATCGTCCGGAACGACATGGACGAGATGACGACCATGCACTGGCACGGGGCGCACGTTCCCCCCCGCATGGACGGCACGCCGCATCAGAAGATCCAGTCCGGCACATCGTGGACGGCCAGCTTCGAGGTCCATCAGCAGGCCGCTCCGCTGTGGTACCACCCGCATCCGCACGGCACCACGGGGCGGCACTCCTATCGGGGAATCGCCGGATTCATGTGGATCGACGACGACAACAGCGAGGCGCTGGACCTGCCCAAGACCTACGGCGTCGACGACATTCCGCTGGTGATCCAGGACCGGCTGTTCGACGACGACGGCGCGCTTGTCTTCGCCATCAACCAGGGCGCCGTGTACGGAGATACCATGCTGGTCAACGGGACCTGGAGTCCCTTCCTCCAGGTCGAGGCGCGTCGCATTCGACTCAGACTCTTGAACGGTTCGAACGCGCGGATCTACTACATCGGCTTCGATGACAACCGCGAGTTTCATCAGACCGCCACGGACGGCGGATTCCTCGAGACACCCCTCCAAACCAACCGCGTGACCCTCGCTCCCGGCGAGCGGGCCGAGATCCTGGTCGACTTCAGCGACGGCGCCGAGGTGGTGTTGAAGAGCTATCCGGAAGCCGGACTGCTGGACACCATCGGGTCGTTTTTCGTGGGGCTCGGCAACGGGCACCTGGACTTGCTGAAGATCGTTCCCGGGCCGGCAAAACGCGCATCGCACGCACTGCCGGAGCGCCTCGACACCATCGCCCGGATCAAGGCCTCGGACGCCGCCAAGACCCGTCCGATGGTGTTGGGAGGGCCTTTACAGGGAGGAGGGCCGGCCGGGCCGGGTGTGGGGCCGCCGATCAACGGCAAGATCATGGATATGGAGAGAATGGACGAGGTCGTGCGATTGGGGGACACCGAGATCTGGGAAGTGAGCAATCCCGGCGGTCAGGCTCACCCTTTCCACGTCCACCTAGTCCAGTTCCAGATTCTCGATCGTAACGGCCAACCACCCGGAGGCGCCGAGCTCGGCTGGAAAGACACGGTCCTGGTGCCTGCCGGTGATACCGTCCGCATTATCATGCGCTTCGATCGATATGCCGATCCCCAGGTCCCATACATGTACCACTGCCACATCATGGAACATGAAGATGCCGGGATGATGGGACACTTCCTGGTGGTGGAAGACCCGGAGCGGCTCGCCCAATCTACGAGAAATCTGCAGGACCGGTGATGCACGGATGCCATCGGCCTTGCCGAATACACTGAAGCTGGCCGGCGGCGGATTTCTTCACTACGTCATCGGCCGGCCCGTGTCCAGCCACTCCCTCGACGAAAGCGTCGTCGCCGTGGCGCTGCGCGACCTCCCTGCCATTGTCTCCGGGAACCCGCCCGCCTGACCGGTTGCGCCGGACATCGTTGCCACTCCGCGCCCAAAGACGTAGTAATGGCACAGCCTGGGGCCGCTGCTCCAGGCGAGATGAAGGCAGCCGACGAGGAGAAACGCAGATGGAATACCACCAGTTCGGCACCACCGACTACAAGGTCTCGCCCATGGGGCTCGGCTGCCTGAGCATGTCGGGCATGTACGGAGCGGGCGACGACGACGAGTCCATCGCCACTCTGCACCGGGCCTTCGAGCTCGGCATCAACTTCCTGGACACCTCCGCCAGCTACGGCAACGGCCACAACCACGAGCTCATCGGCAAGGCCATCAAGGGCCGGCGCGACCAGGTGGTGATCCACTCCAAGTCCGGCAGCCCGCGGGCCGCCGACGGCACCGGCCTCGACGGGGGAAGCTCCCCCGAGTACCTGATCCAGACCTGCGAAGAAAGTCTCCAGCGGCTGGGGATCGACTGCCTGGACGTGTACTGCATGTCCCGCATCGACCCCGCCGTCCCGGTGGAGGATTCGGTAGGCGGCATGGCGCGCCTCGTGGAGCAGGGCAAGGCCCGCTACATCGGCCTGTCCGAGGCCAGCGCCGACTCCATCCGCCGCGCCCAAAAGGTCCACCCCATCATCTCGCTCCAGATCGAGTACTCGCTCTGGTCCCGGGACGCCGAGCAGGGCAACATCGAGGCCTGCCGCGAGTTCGGCATGGGCCTCATGGCCTACTCGCCCCTGGGCCGCGGCTTCTTCGCCGGCGCCGTCCGCAGCCTCGACCAGCTTGCCGAACGCGACGGCCGCCGCAACCAGCCCCGCCTCCAACCCGGCAACATCGAGCGCAACCTGGATCTGCTCGCCCAAGTGGACGAGGTGGCCAAGGACAAGGGCATCACCACCACCCAACTCGCGCTCGCCTGGCTCATGGCTCAGGGGCCCGACATCATCCCCATCCCCAGCAGCAAGAGCCGCGACCACCTGGAGGAAAATCTCAAGGCTGTGGAGGTGAATCTCACGGATGATGACCTGCGCCGGCTGGACGCCATCTTGCCTTACGGCGCCGCCGCAGGGAACCGCACCCGAGACATGAAGCGGGTGAATGTGTAGTCCAGTGGATGTGCGCGTGGCCGCTCCCGGAGCATGGCAACCGCCAAGAGCGTCGAACCATTCGAGCACGACGCCTTCGAACTTTCTGACAAATTCACGCTACGGCTTGGGCGACGGCATCGCGGAACGCCGCAAAGCTAGGGGACAGATTACGGTTCGGGTCGATATGCTGGCCGATAGCCGTGGCGGCCTGCACCTTGGCCAACCCTTGATTGAAATAGCCGTGTTTCTGCAGAACCCGCTCGAATGCCTCCCAAGTGCCACCCGTGATTGCGTCGGGGTTCTGGTAGCGCGCTTGGCTGGGAATATTCGGCGAAACTTTGGGGTACGCTTGACGTACTGCTTGCCAGTCGCCGAAATACCACGCTTCGAGTTCTTCGATCGCGATTCTCGTGGCGACTTGCCAATCGGTGCCGTCGGCCCGTTTGGATCGAAGCCCGGCGTTTTTGCATATTTCCTCGAGAGTGGACTTGAGCTCCGTGCAATCGTCCCCGTCGCGGTCCACGATCACCATGATTCGGTACCCGGCCGGCATCCATGCGGCATAACCTCTGAGGCGATCTCCGATCTTCCGCAGCAGCGCTCCCTTGCCCGGATAAGGGTGAATTTCGAAGCTACAGTTCTCAGGCAGGAACCTCGGCAACCAAGCGGCGAGAAACGCTTCCATGGACGGTTCTTCGACGTGAAACTCGATATAGGAGGCGGGCATATCAGGTCCGGCCTCCGTCCCATGCCGGCATTCCGCCTCTGGTCAGCGGGTCGCCGACCCCGAAGTGCCCTTCCATCCACAAATCGCCCAGTTGAGCGCCAGCGTCCATGAAGGCCATGACCTTGGCGTCCTCGTCCACGGGGTCACATCGTGTGTAGCCGGCTTCGTCGCGCCACAGCACCCGCACTTCATTGGGACGAAGCGCGTCGAGGAAGAATGGCGAATGGGTGGTTACGAGAATCTGCGTCGCCGCCGCCGCTCCCCGACACTCTTCGGCCAGCCCGTAAAGCAGACGGGGATGCAGGAAATTCTCCGGCTCCTCAATGCCGATGAACGGAGGCGGAACAGGATCGTGCAGCAAGGCCATATAGGCGAGCATCTTGAGCGTACCGTCCGATGCGAAGCGGGCCACCACCGGCTCGGCAAACGGCGCGTCCTTGAGTTGCAGCAGCAGCCTGCCGTCCGGCATCTGGTCTGCGGTTACTTTTTGAATCTTGGGGATCCGTTCCCGGAGGCTGTCGAAAATGAAATCAAGAAGGCGCGGATGCTCTTCCGACAGGTACTGGATCACGTTGGCGAGGTTGTCCCCAGTCTTGCTCAGGCGCTCCTGCGGCCCGGCTTCCGGCTGCCCTCTCGCGTCGTCGGACGACAGATAGGACACGTGCCATCCCATGATGAAGTTTCTGAGCGCAACGACACGGGGGTTTTCCGCTAACTGGCCGAGCGCGTTGACCGCAAGGGTATCGGCAGAACTCAGGGGAACTTCGATCCGTTCGTCCTGTGCATCGGGCAGTTCGCCGGAGATTACCCGCCCCGATCCGTAGGCGTAGTCGAGGAACCTGAAGGGTGCTCCGTAGCGTCCCCGCTTCCATCGCAGCCATTCTCCCGCCACGACGGGCCTCCCGTTTTCTTCCTCCACTTCGAGGTGATAGGTGATCAGAGGATTTCGCGGTTGTTCGCGATAAGCGATCTCGATCAGGATTGAGCCCTCTCCGCCGCGCGATTTGAGATCCCGTGCCCTGCCACGTTTATCCCAAGCCCGACGCAAACCGTTTTCAAAGCACTCCGCCAGAAAGGCGAAGACATCGAACACCGTGGACTTTCCGCTGCCGTTCGGGCCGAGCAGGACGGTAAGCGGTGTCAAGCGCGTCAACTCGACATCCCGCAGGGCGCGAAAATTCTGTACCTTCAGGCGCTCGATCCTTGGCACTGCCGTGTGTCGTGTCGTAGTCCGGTTCATGCGGTCACCTTCCGTTGGCTTGGAGAGCCCGTTCGGCTCACGACATCAACCTCCCGCCTGAAACGTTCAGCGCCTCCCCCGTGGTGTGCGAGGAGTCGCTCGACGCCAGGAACAGGGCGGCGTTGGCCACCTCTTCGTGCAGCGCGTGCTTCCGTAGCGGGGTCTGCTTCAGGACGCTCTCCCACAACTCCTCGAAGGAGACGCCCAGGCCTTCCGCGCGGTCCCGGTACATCTCCCTGAGATCCGCCTCGTCCATGCCGCCGGGGCAGATGACGTTGGCGCGCACGCCCGAGGGGCCGGCTTCCTTGGCGATGGTCTGGGTCAGGCCCAGGAGGCCCCACTTGGCGGCGCACAGGGAGCCGCGCAGGGCCATGCCCTCGCGGCCGGCAGTGCCGGAGATGCTAACGATGCTGCCGCGCTTCTGCTCGATCATGACCTTGAGGGCGGCCTTGCAGCAGAGGAAGATGGCCTTGAGGTTGACGTTGAGGACCTGGTCCCACTCTTCCTCGGTGATCTCGTGCACCTCCACCATGGGGCCGCGGAAGCCGACGCTGTTGACGAGGATGTCCAGGCTTCCGCACTGGTCCACTACGTCCGCCACCATCCGCTCCACTTGCGCCAAATCGGTGGCGTCGCACGTCATGGCGACGGCGTCGCCGCCTTTCTGCCGGATGGCCTGAACCACACCGTCGAGCTCGGTCTTCGTCCTCTCGAGGTCTACAAGGGCGATTTTTGCGCCCTCGGCGGCGAAGGTGTGGGCGATGGCTTCGCCTATGCCTCGGGCGCCGCCGACAATGACTGCTACTTGATCTGCAAGTTTCATGAGGTTCCTCCCTAAAGGCTTTGTTTGCATGTGCCGGTATCAACACCCTCTCCCTTTGGGAGAGGGTGGCCGGAGGCCGGGTGAGGGCGGCCCGGCTTTCCGCTCCGTTCGGGCTCCCTCACCCCGGCCCTCTCCCAGAGGGAGAGGGGGTTGATGCGGGGTTTAGGGCGTTGACGTTATCACCCCGGTCGCGTCCGCATCAAGCCGCCCCCAGCGCCGTCACCACGGCGATGATGCCGGCGACGGTGATGCCGGAGAAGATCGTGGTCCAGAAGACCACGTCGCCGGTGAGTTCGGCGTCGCCGTCGAGTTTGATGGTGAGGATGAGGGTGTTGACGGCGGTGGGGGCGGCGGCGCCGATGATGAGGTGGGCGCCGGGCCAGGGCCAGAGGCCGAAGGCGTATGCCGCGACGCCGATGAGTGCGGGCAGGGCCAGGAGCTTGACGAAGGCGATGGGCACCACCTCGCGCCACCGGCGCCAGCGGGCGCCGCGGGCGAGTTGTGCTCCCAGGGCCACGAGCATTATGGGCACCAGTGCTCCGGCCAGCGAGCGCAGGGGGAAGGAGGCCCACACCGGCAGGAAGTCCGCGCCGTTGAACGACCGCAGGCGGATCTCTCGCAGTACGAAGGACGCCACCAGCGCGTAGGGTATGGGGAGCTTGAAGATCCCCAGGGCCTCGCGTGCGCGCCCGCCCTTGGCCACCGCCAGCACCAGGTAGCCCAGGAACCAGACCAGCAGGTTGCTGAGCATCACCACCAGCGCCTGGACGTGCAGGCCAGCTTCGGTGTCGGGCTGTCCCTGGAAGAGCGTGCCGCCCTGGATGTAGAGCAGGTGGGCCACCGGGATGCCGAAGTTTCCGGCGTTGAACACGATGCTGCCGAGGATGGCGGCGGCGACGGTCTCGTTGGGTGCGCGGATGGCGCGGCCGCCGGCGAACAGCAGAATCCCCAGCACGCCCAGGACGATCAGGAAGACCAGGGCGATGAGCGCGATCTCGCCCCAGGGAATGTCGCTGTCGTAAATCTTGACCAGCAGGAACGACGGCACCAGCAGGTACATGCTGATGAGAGCAAGGGTCTCCAGGCTCAGCGACTGGTAGCGCTGGAGCAGCGTGCCGAAGCCCACCATGAGCAGCAGCGGCAGCAGGATGTTGTAGAGGATCTGGCCGGTGTGGTGCAGCATGGTGCGGGGGAGTCGCTACCGGCCCATGCGCGGGCACGGCCCGACTTGCCGGGCAGGTTGCCGGCGTCCGACGGCGGGACCTGGAAGGCAGAAACACTCCGGCGCTCCGAGGCTCCCGCGCGGGCAGGTCCCCGAAGCGCCGGCTGGTGACTAGGCTACCGAATCTTGGCTACGCCGCGGCTACCCCGCGGACTCCGCGAAGAACTTGCCGGGCATCTCGATGGGCGGCAGCGTCTTGTTCTCCTCCGAGTCGGAAGGGATCTCTTTGCCGTCCGGGCCCAGGCGCGCATCGTCGCCCCGTGGCGGCGTGGCGTCGATGCCGCAGCCGATGCGCAGCACCACGAGGTTGCCGTCGCCGGTGTTGAGGTAACGGTAGTAGGCGCCCTTGGGGATCATGATTCCCTGGTACTTGTCGATCGTCAGCTCGTTGCCCTTCTCGTCGAACACCGACATCTGCCCTTCGAGAACGACGAACGAATGGTCCTCGTCCAGGTGGCAGTGGACCGCGTTCTCGCCGCCCTCGGAGTTGATCTTGGTGTGGATCCACATGTTGTCGGTCTTGGCCACGAGCTGCGTGACCCGGCCCTGCTGCATGTAGGGGGTCTTGAGCGAGTATCTGTAGGCCTTGGGGTGTTCGACCTCTTGCTTCTCTGCGACTGCTTCCATGGTGAACTCCTTTCCGAACGTTTCGTGTCCTGCCCGTCAGTGATGAGAGCCCGCCCAGGCGGTCCCGGGCGCCGTCTCCTCAGGCGTTGACGCCCCCCAGCTTGAGGTCGTACAGCCGCAGCACGTTCTCGCGCACGACCTTGCGGAAGATATCCCTCGGCAAATGCCCCAGCTCGTCGGCGATGACCTGGCGGGAATTCGGCCAAGTGGACGCGGCGTGGGGGTAATCGTTGGACCACATGCAGGTCTCGCTGCCCCACCAGTCCAGCAAGCGGCCGCCCGTCGGGTCGCTGAAGAAGGTGGCGTAGAACTGCTCATTGCAGTACTCGCTCGGGAGCTTCTTCATGTGCGGCAGCGGCGCGCGCGTGGCGTGGCGCTTGAAGTACTTGTCCCACTCGTGGAGGTAGAACGGCACCCAGGAGATCTCGTTCTCCACGTACACGAACTTGAGGTCCGGGTAGTTGGACATGGGGCCGCCGAAGACCAGATCGAACAGGGTGTTGGCGGCGTCCGCCAGCTTCTGGTTGACGGTCATGCGGTAGATGTCCAGGCCGTGCCGCTCGTAGCGGCTGTAGTTGAAGCCCGTCAGGATGTGGAGGTTGACCGGCATCTGGAGGTCCTGGGCCGCTTCCCAGAACGGGTTGTAGTGGTCGCTGGTGAAGGGAAGGTGATCCGGCGGCACCTGCCAGATCAGGACGCCCACCAGCCCGGCCTTCTTGCAGCGCTCCATCTCCTTGATGGCGTTGTCGACGTTGTAGAGCGAGACCGACGGCACGCCCACGAGCTTGTCCGGGTGCACCGCACAGTAGTCGATGAGCCAGTCGTTGGCGAGCTCGAAGCAGGCTTCCTGAAGCTCCGCGTCCTCCAGGGCGAAAAGACGCAGCCCCAGGGTCGGATACAGCACCTCGGCGGACACCCCGTCCACCGCCATCTCCTCGATCCGCGCCTTGGGGTCGTAGCCGCCGGGCTTCTCGCCGATGGCGTTCCGGGGCGGAAACTCCGGATAACGGCCCTTGAAGCTCGCCGGCAGGTTCTGAACCCACAGGTCCGTGGGCTCCATGATGTGGGAATCCGCGGATACGATGATCTCTTCAGCCAGGTCTCGTTCGGTACTCGTGGCGGTTGGCATGCTTACACTCAAGTTTCGTTCCTCCTCGTTCGCTCGTCTGTTGAGGTACTTCTTATGCTTTTTTGGGGGGTTTTGTCCACCGTAGGCACGACCCCTCCTCGTCGTCATCCCGGGCTTGACCCGGGGTCCAGGGGCGGGGGACCGGGAGGCGCGCCATGCACTCGGGAGTGCATTGTGCTATGAGGACTTCTGCACGCGCGGCGGGCGCGCACCCGCCGCCAAATTCACCATCGGAGGCAACTCATGACGACCATGATCACGGGCGCGGGACTGGTGGGCTCCCAGATCGCGCGCATTCTCGTGCAGCAGGGCGAGAAGCCCGTCCTTTTCGACATCGCACCCAATCTCACGGCGCTGGCGGACGTCGTAGGGGACGTGGGCGCGGTCACGCTGTTCCGCGGCGACCTGCTGAACCCCTTCGACCTCGGCAAGGTCATCAACGAGCACGGCGTCACCCGCATCGTCCACACCGCCGCCTACCCCAACCTCGGCACCGGCGCCCAGGAGAACCCCTACGGCGCCATCCAGGTGAACATCATGGGCACCGCCAACGTGCTGGAGGCGGCGCGGCTCCACGGCGCCGAGCGGGTGGTGATGATCAGCACGGCGGCGGTGGCCCGGGGGATCGCCGGCGGCGAGGACAACGGCGACCACAGCAAGGAGGAGGCGCTGCCCCGGCCCAGCTCGTTTTACTCCGCCACCAAGCAGGCCGGCGAGAACCTGGGCTACAACTACGCGCGCTCCCACGGCGTCGATTTCCGTGCCGTGCGCTTCCCCAACGTGTGCGGCCCCTGGATCCCCGGCGGCGGCGGCCGCCCCAGCGCCATGTTCCGCACCCTGGTGGAGAAGTCGGTGGACGGCGTCGAGCACACCGTCCCGCCCGGCGTCATGGAATGGCTCTATTCCAAGGACGCGGCCCGCGGCGTGGTGCTGGCCCTTCAGACCGAGGGCGTCAAGAGCCGCATCTTCAACCTCGGCGTCGGCAAGCCCTACGACAACCAGGAGCTCATCGACATCTTCAAGCAGGTGGTCCCCGGCGCCAGGCTCGGCATCGACCAAAGCGCCACCACCTCGCAGACCTCCTCGGTCTTCCTGGACATCACGCGGGCCCAGACCGAGCTGGGTTTCGACGCGGAGTACGACATTCCCGCGGCTGTGACGGACTTCGTGGGGTGGTACCGGCGGCTCAAGGGGAAGGGGAGCTGAGGACGCGCCATGGCTGATACAAGCGAGTACGTACCCCCCAAGGTCTGGAAATGGGAACGCGAGAACGGCGGCCGGTTCGCCAACATCAACCGGCCCGTCGCCGGCGCCACCCATGAGAAGGAGCTGCCGCGCGGCAAGCATCCGCTCCAACTCTATTCGCTGGGCACCCCCAACGGCGTCAAGGTGACCATCATGCTCGAGGAGCTGCTGGCGGCCGGACACGCCGGTGCCGAGTACGACGCCTGGATCATCAACATCCGCGAGGGCGACCAGTTCGGGTCCGGCTTCGTCGCCATCAATCCCAACTCGAAGATTCCGGCGCTGGTGGACTACTCGATGCCCACGCCCACGCGGGTGTTCGAGTCGGGCTCGATCCTCCTCTACCTGGCCGAGAAGTTCGGCGCCTTCGTCCCGGAGAACCCGGCGGAGCGCGCCGAGTGCCTGTCGTGGCTGTTCTGGCAGATGGGCTCCGCCCCCTATCTCGGCGGCGGCTTCGGCCACTTCTATGCCTACGCCCCCTACAAGATGGAGTACCCCATCGACCGCTTCACCATGGAGGTGAAGCGCCAGCTCGACGTTCTCGACAAGCGGCTGGCCGAGAACCGCTACGTGGCCGGGGATGTCTACACCATCGCCGACATGGCCATCTGGCCCTGGTACGGCATCCTCACCACCGGCAGCCTCTATGGCGCCGCCGAGTTCCTGGACATCCAGACCTACACCCATGTCCTGCGCTGGTTCGATGAGATCGCGGCCCGCGA
Organism: uncultured Binatia bacterium (SeqCode); assembly: GCA_965204505.1. Classification (GTDB taxonomy): domain Bacteria; phylum Desulfobacterota; class Binatia; order UBA9968; family JAJDTQ01; genus JAJDTQ01. The sequence continues at coordinate 855,143 of CBDBFB010000002.1, read as the reverse complement.
TGCGGTGAAACGCGGGCGCATCGTCAACAAGACCAGCGGCCCGCTCGATCAGCAGCTCCGTGAGCGCCACGACGCCTCCGACTTCGAGCTTCGGACGCAGGACAAGGTCGAGGCGGCGGAGGCTTAAGGACGCGCTTGTCGTCCCAGTTTGGTGATGGTGGCGCCCAACGGTCGATCGACGCCTTCCGCGTATGGGTGTTGTACAGTTTGCAAGAGGATCGGACGCTGGTGGCGGCGCGAAGAACGACGAAGGAGCCTAGCGCGCGATAGTACCGTAGGCGGTACAACTCGCAGAAAGAATACGTCCGAATGAGCAACATCAACATTAGGCGCGCTGTCGAGAACATCCGCGCCATTACCAACGTCTACACGCCTGTCGTTGAGCTGATCGTTAACGCTGTTGAAGCAATTAATGAGTTGGGTGGGGCCGGTGGAAGGGTTTCAATCCGGGCACTGCGAGATCGCGAAATGGAACTAGACGACACCCTACCGGCCATTACGGGTTTCGAGATCGAGGACAACGGGATCGGTTTTACAGACGAACACCGAGAATCCTTCGACACTCTCTATTCGGATCGCAAGATCGCTGAGGGCGGCAAGGGGTTCGGACGCTTCGTTTGTCTTAAGTACTTCGAGGAACTTCGGGTCAGGAGCGTATTCCAGGAAGGTCCAGCGTTCAAATTTCGCAGTTTTTCAATGGGAAAGGATAACGATATTATCGTCGGCGAAGAGGTAACCGACAGCAAAAGCGAGAATTCCGGTACAGTCGTTCGTCTGGCGAATCTCAAGAAGAATACACCAGCCTTTGAAAAGAAACTTTCGACAGTCGCGAGAAACCTTGTCCAGCGCCTTCTCCCGTATTTCATCACGCAGGACTACGTGTGCCCGGAGATCGTAGTTTCCGAGAAGGACGGCACTGACGCAATACGCCTGAACGACTTTGTCGACAATGAACTTGCGACTTTTATTCGAGAGATTCCCGTAAAGAAAAGCACATTTTGTTTGACGGCCATCAACGACACAGAGGATTTCGCGGTCCGGGTGTTTAAAATCTATTCACCTGGGAACCAGAAGAGTCGCATCAGCCTCGTCGCGCACAAGCGTGAGGTGTCGGGGTCCCCGCTCCAGAAGTATGTCCCGGAGTTTGAAGAGGAGTTCTACGAAAAGAACGGAAACGGCGAGGTTGACCGGACACGCAACTACATAACTAAAGCTTATGTATTTGGGCGATATCTTGACAGTAATGTATCGCTGGAACGCGGATGATTTGAATTCGGAACAGAGACGGACTTGTTATTTGGCATCGGTCGGACGCAGATTGAGAAGGAAGCAGCATTGATCGCCACGGACGCCGTGGGTTCTGACGTCACAGTTCGACAGGAGAAGAAGAAGGAGCGTGTACAGTCCTACGTGGATGAAGCAGCCCCTTGGCATAAGGACCTGATCAGAGACATTGATCTGAGCGACATGCCTTACAAACCAACGAGCGAGGAAATCGAAGCGCATTTGCAGCGTGAAAAGTTTGCACAGGAGCGAGCGATCAAGAAGGATGTGGTGGAACTCCTATCCGATACGGGTCTGGAGAACTTCCAGGAGAAGGTGAATGAAATCATCGCTAGAATCTCCGACTCTGGCAAGAACGACTTGATTCACTACATCGCAACTCGAAAGGAGATTCTCCATATCTTTGGCAGAAGCCTTGAGAAGGATGAATCGGGCGTCTACTCGTCGGAAGGTGCGGTTCATGACATCATATTCCCACGCAAAGGTGACACCGAGAAAACCCCCTTTTCGCGACATCATCTGTGGATTCTCGACGAGCGCCTAAACTTCACAAAATATGTTTGTTCCGATGTTCCTCTTGATGGCGGCAACACGGAGCGTCCGGATTTACTCGTTTACAACAGACGGGTGCTTTTCCGCGGAGACAATCAGGAAAGTAACCCGATTACGATTTTCGAGTTCAAGAAACCGCAACGGGACGATTTTGTGAATCCGTCGTCGCCTGAAGACCCAGTTCAACAGATTGTGCGGTATGTCAATGATATCAAAGACGGAAAGTACAAGACCCCACAAGGCCGCGAGATGCTGGTTGCTGAGAACACGCCGTTTTACGGCTTTGTCGTGTGTGACCTTACAACGAAGGTCAAAACCTGGCTTGAACGTGAAAAGGATTTCAAGCCGATGCCGGATCGGCTGGGCTATTTCCAATGGCTGGGTAATATCAACCTTTATGTCGAAGTGATTAGTTGGGACAAGGTTCTGAAGGACGCTAAGATGCGCAGCGAGATTTTCTTTCAGAAACTCGGCATCTAGACCCGCGACAACGAACAGTCCTGTTTGACGTCAGGGGTCGCACAACGCCCGTGTGCTCCTGCTAGTGATTTTGGTGGTCACTTCCAGCGTCAACGGTGGTCGTTTCTGGGGGCGAGCATTTAGCAGGTTGTTGAAAAAGTCCGTCTGACGCGGATACATATTTGTATGTTCGTAGTGGGACGGAGGAGTCGATGAGAGGCACGGATCCGCGTCAAGAAGGGATGTTCAGCTATGTGTCGCCGGAAGCCCGTGTTCCCAAGGACCATCCGTTGCGACCGATCCGGGAGATGGTGAACCGGGCACTGGAAGAGCTGTCGGGGGAGTTCGAGGCGATGTACTCGCACACGGGGCGGCCTTCGATCGCGCCGGAACAGTTGCTGCGGGCGTTGCTGTTGCAGGTGCTTTACTCGATCCGCAGCGAGCGGCTGTTGGTGGAGCAACTGGACTACAACCTCTTGTTCCGGTGGTTTGTGGGGCTGTCGATGGACGAGGCGATGTGGGACCACTCGACGTTCACGAAGAACCGGGAGCGGTTGATCGGCTCGGATATCGCCCGGGAGTTCTTTGCGAAGATCCTGGTGCAGGCGCGTGACGCGCGGCTCTTGTCGGATGAGCACTTCAGCGTGGATGGCACGCTGCTGGAGGCGTGGGCGTCGATGAAGTCGTTTCGCCCCAAAGGAGGCGAGGGACCGCGGGGCGGCGGCGGACGCAATGCCGAAGCGGACTTTCGGGGCGAGAAGCGCAGCAACGCGACCCATGAGTCCAGCACCGACCCGCAGGCCCGGCAGTACCGCAAGAGCAAGGGGCAGGAAGCGAAGCTGTGCTACCTGGGACATGCGTTGATGGACAACCGCCATGGACTGATCGTTGACACGCGCACCACCCAGGCCAGCGGCCGGGCTGAGCGGGAGTCGGCGCTGGCCATGATCGAGGCGCGACCCGGCAAGGGCCGGCTCACCGTGGGTGCGGACAAGGGGTACGATACCCGTGACTTTGTCCAGGGGTTGCGCTGGGCGAACGTCAGTCCTCATGTGGCGCAGAACGACAGCAACCGGCGTTCGGCCATTGACCATCGCACCACCCGTCACGCGGGCTACGCTCAGAGCCAGCGGGTGCGCAAGCGGATCGAGGAAGCCTTCGGCTGGGCCAAGACTGTCGGCGGGCTGCGCAAACTCAAGCATCGGGGGCTTCCGAAGGTGGACTTTCAGTTCACCCTGACCTTCGCGGCCTACAACCTGGTGCGGCTGCGAACCTTGGGAGTCGGCACGTGACCACGCTTCCTGTGGGGGCGTGCGTCTGCGCCGCAGCCTTGGGCATGAAAAGGCGTGCGATTGACCTCTATCCCAGCCCGGCGAGGCTCCGCTTCCCTTTGCGTCAGTCACCAACTCTCAAATCCGTGGGTTTTTCCACGGCCTGTTAGGTACGGCCGTGGTCGGTGGTGAATCCGAAAAGTCTTTTTCGGCGGTGTCGACAACTTGGGCAGGTTGTCACCTGGTTTCGCAGAGGGTCCAGAGAAGGGCGGGGCTACTAACACCCCGACGTGTCGGATTTGAGTTGCCAACCCAGGACAAGCTAGAGGTGGATGACTAGCAGGCCGCTCCGTCCGCGAGCGCTTCGATAGGGCAACCGCCGAGTCCTTTCCCATTGCGGCGGAGTACGAACGCGTTGAAGCTTCGTGGACCCCGAGCCAAGCAGGAAGTGGGTGTGGTAGACCCGGCCGGCGGAGTGCATCGGGAATCTGGCGTCACCTGGCGCCGGCTGTTCGCCGTATTCTGGCGCATCGGAATCCTCTCCTTCGGCGGCCCGGCCGCGCAGATCGCTCTCATGCACCGTGTCCTGGTGGAGGAGGAACGGTGGCTCGACGAGCCGAGGTTCCTGGGTGCGCTCAGCTTCTGCATGTTGCTCCCCGGCCCCGAGGCCATGCAACTCGCCACCTACTCGGGGTGGCAGCTCCGCGGTGTGCCCGGCGGGTTGGTGGCAGGCCTCCTGTTCGTGATCCCGGGCGCCCTGGTGGTGCTCGGCCTGGCGATGCTCTACGCGGTCGGGGGCGACCTGCCGCTGGTGGCCGCGTTGTTTCTTGGGATCAAGGGCGCGGTCCTGGTCGTCGTGATCGAAGCCTTGCTGAGGGTGGCGAAGAGAGCGCTGCATTCCGCCGTGCACTGGATCGTCGCGGTCCTGGCCTTCGTGGGGATCTTCTTTCTGTCGGTCCCGTTCCCGGTCATTATCCTGATAGCCGGCTTGACGGGATTTCTCCTGCTCGGCGGCCGGAGCACCGGAACCGCCGGGACCGGGCGGGGCGGCGGATCGATGTCCGGCACGGCGAGGACGGTGGCGTTGTGGATGGCTGTCTGGTGGACGCCGCTGCTGCTGCTGACGGCCGTGGGCGGCTACGATGTCCTGGTCCAGATCGGCAATTTCTTCTCCCGCCTCGCGGTGGTGACGTTCGGCGGAGCCTATGCCGTGCTGGCCTACCTGGCGCAGGACGTGGTGACCCACAAGGGCTGGCTGAGCGCCGGCGAGATGATGGACGGTCTGGGGCTTGCGGAAACCACCCCGGGGCCGCTGATCCTGGTCACGGAGTTCGTCGGCTACATCGCGGGCTACCGGGCGGGCGGGTTGAGCATGGGCATCGCCGGCGCGGCGGTCACCCTCTGGGTCACGTTCGCACCGTGCTTCCTGTGGATCTTCGCCGGCGCGCCCTATATCGAGCAGCTCACGGCCCAGCCGCGACTAAAGGGCGCCCTGGAGGCCATTACGGCCGCGGTGGTGGGCGTCATCCTCAACCTCTCCATCTGGTTCAGCCTGCACGTCCTGTTCGCCGATCTGTCGTCCCACCAGAGCGGCCCGGTCAAGCTCCTGGTGCCGGACTGGTACTCCCTGGACTGGCGGGTTCTGGCGGTCGGTATCGCCAGCGCGATCATGCTCCTCTGGCGACACCAGTCGCTCATGAGAACCCTGGGCGTCGCAGCGCTGATGGGTCTTGGGTTCGGTGCGATGGGTTACTTGGGTGAGTAGCGGGAGTAATGCAAGGCTTTCGTTATTTCTGCTGTACAGTAAATATATCCCTTGGGATGAATTAGAGGCGACCTGGGTTAAGTTGGGGGCCTTCTAGCGATTCCTGGCGGGTACAGATTCTCCGGAGCCGCGATTGGAGAACTCCTTCCCGTCGACCCTCAAAGGTTGTACAGCGCCCGCGCGTTCTCCCCGACGATCTTGTCCTTGACCTCGGGGCTCAGGCGCGGGTCGTTGGCGACGCCGTCTATGGCCAGCAGCTCGGTGGCGCTGTCTGCGTGACCGTAGTCGGTGCCCACCACCAGGTTGTCCTCGCCGGCGTTGTCGATGACGTAGGGCAGGTCGTCGGTGGTCTCGCACCCGACCCAGATCCGGCTCTTTGCCAGCAGCTCGTTCCGTTTGAACCCCTGCTCCTTTACATAGGGGCGTTTGTACAAGTCGGTCAGCGCGTAGGGGAGCCACTGCGCGCTGACCTCCAGGAACCCCATCTTGAGCTTGGGGAATCGCTCGGGGATCCCGCCCGCGACGATGGTGTGGAAAGCTCCCACCACCACCAGCTTGAACTTCGAGAAGGCCACGGGCTCGTACTTGTAGTAGTCGTGCAGCACGGAGCTGCCGTTGGACGCGTGGATGCACACCGGCATGTCCAGCCTGCCGGCGGCGTCGTACACCGGATAGAAGAAGGGGTCGTTCAGCAGCCGTTCGCCCTCGGAGCCGCGCATGTAGATGCCCACCGCGCCGTTCTCCTTGGCCAGCCGGGCTTCCTCGTAGACCTGCTCCGGGCTGAGGAGCGGCACCACCGCCACCCAGCGCAGGCGGTTGTCGGACTGCTTCCAGCATTCCCCCATCCAGCGGTTGTAGCTGCGGCACAGCGCCAACTCGATCTCGGGGCGCGGCGTCAGGGGTATGATGAAGATGGTGGGGAAGATCACCTGGATGTCCACCTTGAGCTCGTCCATGTGCTTGAGCCGCACCGCTACGTCCCGTAGCTCGCGCGACTCCAGTGGCGTGTCCTTGCCGACGTTGCGGGACTTGAGCCGCAGGGTGCCGTCCACCAGCCAGTATTCGTCCCCGGACCCCGAGCCGTTGGTGGAGCCGACGACCTCGGGCCGGTACTTGCGGTCGGCGCCGTCCATGAACTCCCAGGTCTCCTCGGTTTCGAGAACGTGTGCGTCCGCGTCGACTCTGAGCATTTCGGGTTCCTCCGCTTGTGGGATCGCATTGAAACAGGCTGGCCCTCGAAACAGGCTGGCCCTCGGCCTGATATCCGTGTCCTCTAACCGAAGTCCGGGAATGAATCAACGGGCACTGCCCCAGTTTGGCCTCGCCGCAGGCAAGCCGCGTAGATGGCGGCCAAAGGACCGTTCCAGGCAGTTCAGATGCTCAGGACAAACTCGTTAGCTTTGGTCATTTGAAAATCGCATCTGCACAGTACGTCTCGTCCAAGCAGCGCGTCAAAAGCGGAGGTTTTTGCCAACTCGACCAGTCGGATCTCAGAGGCAACGTAACTCTGACCGTGGGGTTCCTCGAAGTACAACACGACATCTCCGTCATACCAATTCGTGGGTTGAGTCCCATGTATGGATTGGACTAGCCATTTCCCCCGGATAGGCAATCCCACGCGCTCCGCAATTGTTGCCTTGATGCTGGTTCTGGAAGCACCTGTGTCCAACAGAGCCTGGACCTTGACGATATGGGGAACAGGTCCCGTCTGCTGAGACGGGAAGGAATTGGGCTTGGCTATCCCGATCCTTACGATGATACCGGTGAGCGGATCGAAGCTCCCCCTAAGGGACGACATGGGAGAACCATCCAAGATCTACCGCCTCATCGGTTACCTCTTGGACGGAAAACAGGCCGTCGTCAAAGGTGCGTTCACCATGTTGTGCGGCTTCTCTCGCGCTGGAGAAGAACTCTACGATCTCCTGGTCTCGTAGAAGAGCAAACTGACCAGGATTGGTCTTGAGGAGTTCAGGGAGCCGTTTGCTGAAGGCTTCGTAGTTAGTGTCTACCGTTTCCTGAATCTTGGCGCGGGTAGGACCCTCGGACTTGGCCATGGCAACCTCCATAGGCTGGTACGTACCTCCGCCGATACAGCACATAGCTCTCCATACTCGGCGGTTGCCATCTGACCTTTAGTACTCGGGGTTTTGAAGTCAAGGGGTGGGTTACAAGATATTGTATTTCAAGGTGTCAAAATTCGGTCTAGACGAGACCCTCCGCGCAGGTTTGGTGTCACGCTGGCGCCGATCTCAGAGGTTGTACAGCACCCGCGCGTTCCCCCCGGTGATCTTTGCGGCCACCTCCGGGCTCAGGCGCGGGTCGTTGGCGACTCCGTCCAGGGCCAGCAGCTCGGTGGCGCTGTCGGCGTGGCCGTAGTCGGTGCCCACCACCAAGTGGTCCTCGCCGGCGTTGTCGATGACGTAGGGCAGGTCGTCGTTGGTCTCGCAGCCGACCCAGATGCGGTTCTGCGCCAGCAGCTCCTTCTTGCTGAACTCCTGGCCCGTCATGTGGTAGCGCTTGTACAGGTCGCTCAGGGCGTAGGGGAGCCACTGGGAGCCCACCTCCAGGAACGCCATCTTGAGCCTGGGGAAGCGCTCAGGGATGCGGTCCATGACGATGGTGTGGAACGCGCCCACCACCACCAGCTTGAACTTGGAGAAGCCCACGGTCTCGTACTTGTAGTAGTCGTAGAGCACGGGGCTGCCGTTGGAAGAGTGGATGCAGACCGGGATGTCCAGCCTCTCGGCGGCGTCGTAGACAGGGTAGAAATAGGGGTCGCTCAGCAGCCGTTCGCCCTCGGAGCCGCGCATGTAGATGCCCACCGCGCCGTTCTCCCTGGCCGCCTTGGCCTCCTCGTACACTTGGTCGGTGCTCAGCAGCGGCACCACCGCCACCCAGCGCAGCCGGTTGTCGGATTGTTTCCAGCACTCGCCCATCCAGCGGTTGTAGCTGCGGCACAGCGCCAGCTCGATCTCGGGTCGGGGGGTCAGGGGTATGATGAAGATGGTGGGGAAGATCACCTGGATGTCCACCTTGATCTCGTCCATGTGCCTGAGCCGCACCGCCACGTCCCGCAGCTCGCGGGATTCCAGCGGCGTGTCCTTGCCGACGTTGCGGGACTTGAGCCGCAGGGTGCCGTCCACCAGCCAGTACTCGTCGATTTCGCCGGAACCGTTCAGGGAGCCGACGATGTCGGGGCGGAACTTGCGGTCGGCGCCGTCCATGAACTCCCAGGTTTCCTCGGTTTCGAGAACGTGTGCGTCGGCATCGATTCTGAGCATATCGGGCTCCTGTTTCGCGTTGATGGATGGCGGTCGTTCGCCTCGGGAGTGGCCTGTATCCAAACTCGGGTCGCGAATCAACGGCCCTTCCACCGCGGCGTCCGCTTCTCCACAAAGGCCCGCGGCCCTTCCCTGCTGTCCTCGGTGGTGAGGACCAGGGTGGCGAGGTCGCTTTCGAGCCCCAGCGCCTGGTCCAGCGGCAGGCCGGCGCCCTTGTGGATGGACTCCTTGACGTAGCGAAGAGCCAGCGGCGCGCCCTTTGCGAAGGACGCGGCCATCTCCTCCCCCGTCCGCGTCAGTTCGTCGACGGACACGAGCTTGTTGACGAGGCCGATGCGGTAGGCTTCGTGGGCATCCATCAACTCGCCGGAGAGGCAGAACTCCAGCGCCTTGGCGATGCCCACGAGGCGGGCCAGCCGCTGGGTGCCGCCCGACCCCGGCATGAAGCCGCGCCGCACCTCCGTGACCCCCAGCCGAGCGTTCTCCGCGGCGATGCGGATGTCGCAGGCCATGGCTATGAGCAGGCCCGCGCCCACCACGTAGCCGTGCAGAAGCGCTATGGAGGGTTTCTGCAACGAGGCCACCGCGTCGATGGGCGAGTGGGTTCCCGGCGCCTGCTTGGCCTGCCGGGCTTCCAGCGGCGAGGGCTGGGTGGCGCTCGGATCGGCGTTGCGCTGCGCACGTTCCTTCAGGTCGCCGCCAACGGTGAAGCCTCTCTCGCCGGCGCCCCGGAAGAGCACCACCTGCACGTTCCGGTCCGCCTCCGCCTTGGCGCAGAACTCGATGATGAGCTCCCGCATCTCCTCGTTGATGGCGTTCAGCACCTCCGGGCGGTTCAGTGTGATCCACGCGGTCTGGTCTCTGACTTCGTACAGGACTTTGTCGTTGTCGCTCATCGGCGTTGCCTCCAGCCGGAATCTCCAGGATAAGGAATAATATCATATGAGATTTATTTATAGATCATATGATAAAACTGGTTACGCTAGGAGTCTGTCCGAGTGTTCAAACACAACCCCTCTCTCTCTGGGAGAGGGTGGCCGAAGGCCGGGTGAAGGCCTAGCCGGTACACCCGCGCGGCCGTGTCGTGGAACAGCGCGCTACGTTCCGCTTCCGAGTAGCTCCGGCTCATAATTTTGAACGCGTCCCAGATGGCCGCGTACGAATAGGACACCCGGTCCACCGGGAAGTTGCTTTCGAACATGCAGCGGCCGGCGCCGAACTTCTCGATGCAGTGCTCGAAGTAAGGGCGCATGGCCTCGGCCAGCTCGGCGGAGCCGGGTTTGGGGTTGAGCGTGTGCCAGTCGTAACCCGAGCGCAGGGAACCGACGCCGCCCAGCTTGAGCACCACGTTGGGGCAGGTCGACAGCGCGACGATGTCGTGGCTCCAGGTTCGGAACACCTCGTCGCGCCGGCCCTCGTAGGGGCCGAGCCCCAGCGGTCCCCCGATGTGGTCGAGAATGATGGGCACCTCGGGGAAGTCCCGGGCCAGCTCCACCAGCTCGGGAAGCTGCGGGTGATAGAGCCAGGCGTCGAAGCTCAACCCGAGGGGTTGCAGGCGCGCGAAGCCCTTGCGGACCGCCGCGTCCCGCAGCAGGCCGGGGCGCGGCACGCTCCGGAACGAGTCGGAAGCGTCCCACATGGTGGAATAGCGAATGCCGCGCAGGCGGGTGGGGCTCGCCTCCAGGTGCGCTTCCAGGACCGCGGCGACGCCGTCGCCCAGGGCCAGGTCGGCATAGGCCACGATGGCGGCCGCCACGGTGGTGGCGTTCTCCGCGCGCACGTTCTCGACCGCGATTCCCTCCAGGAACTCCGTCTCTCCCACCGCCCGCAGCTCGGCCGGTCCGGTTTCGCGGTACATGGCGCCGCACTCGACGGCCACACTGGAGACGATACGTTGGCCGTCCGAGGCGTCGCGCAGGAAGTCATCGAGCAGGTACGGGTTGTCCGGGCGCCGCCACAGGTGGTGGTGAGGGTCGCAGATGGGGAGGTCGGGCTCCGGCGGAGCCTCGTCTGCTGTGTTGGTCATGGGATCGGTCACTCAACTCTCCATCACGGCCTTCCGCCCCTGGATTCCCGCTTTCCAGGCTGTGTAAAATCTCTTCGCGGTTACGGACATGAGACCGACACCCCGCATCGTCATTCCGGCGAAAGCCGGAATCCATGGGTGGGAGGGGCAAACGGGAGTGATTCCCCGCCCCGCCTGGATTCCGGCTTTCGCCGGAATGACGATGCGGGCGTCCCTGCCATTCCGTATCCAATCGCAGTTTTGACACAGCCTGTTTCGCGGAATGACGGAAAGGCGAGCGGGAAGAACGATTCGGAGTGGTGCCGCGTTGCGGGTTGGGGTGCTCGCACTGTGCTGCCGGGTTTGGTACAAGGGGTTTGCCTTCAACGGACGACACCAGGAGGTCGCGTGGATTTCGAGCTGGCCCATTACCCTGTCCGGTCCCTTTCCTGGGGCGCCAACACCGAATATCGGGAAGGTGAACTCGTTGTCAACCGCGACGCGTTGCGCGCCGAGCTGGTGACGGAACCGCTCATCGACGACGTCGAGTTGAGCATTGTCGCGCCCGGCGACCGCACACGGGTCCTGCACGTGGTGGACATCGTCGAGCCGCGCTGGAAGGCGCCGGAACGGGGCAATCCGTTCCCCGGAAGCCTCGGGCCGCTGGCCCAGTGCGGCACCGGCCGCACCCACGCGCTGGACGGGGTGGCGGTGGTGACCTCCGGCTCGCTCCCCAGGTCCGAGGAGGCCATCATAGACATGTGCGGCCCCGGCAGCGAGCTGAGCCGGTTCGGCCGGATGCCCGGTCTGGTGGTGCTGCCCAGGGCGCGGGAGGGAGCCGACCCCGGCGAGTTCGGCCTCGCGCTCATGCGCGCCGGGCTTCGGACGGCGGTGTTCCTGGCCCAGACCACGCAGGGCGTCGCTCCGGCCCGCACCGAGGCGTTCTCGCTGGAACTTGGACGGGGCGCGTCTGGACGCAACGCGTCGCCGGGCCTGCCGCGCGTCGGCTACCTGAGCTTCGCCTACTCCCACGGCATCGGCCGCCAGAAGCTGTTCTACGGCAAGAGCACCAGGGACATCGTGCCCAGCGTGGTGCATCCCAACGAGCTGCTGGACGGGGCGCTGGTGAACGACGGCTATACCAAGCCCACCAAGAACGCCACCCACGACATCCTGAACCACCCGATGATCCGGGAGCTACACGGGCGTCACAACCAGGACCTCGTGTTCGCGGGCATGGTGCTGGCCAACCACTGCGCCACCTACGACGACAAGGCGGAGACGGCCTGGCACGCCGCGCGCCTGTTCCGGCACGTGGTGGAGGCGGACGCGGTGGTCATCACCAAGGACGGCGGCGGCCAGGCGGACGTGGACCTGATGCTGGCCTGCCGGGCCTGCGAGGAAGCGGGCCTGCGTACGGTGCTGGTGGCCAAGGAGGAGTCCGGCGGCGACGGCCCCGCGCTGGTGGACGTGGCGCCCCAGGCAGACGCCATGGTCAGCGTCGGCAACTGTCCGGAGAAAGTGCGTCTCGACGAGTCCATGGAGAAGGTCATCGGCGGCGACGCCTTTCTCGGCGCCATCCAGGGGGACGTGGCCGGCACGGTGGAAATCCCGGTCCAGAACATCATCGGCGCCATCGATCCCATCGGCGGGTCGAAGCTGACCGCACGGCCGGGGTAGCCCGAGGCGATGAAACGTACTTCGAGACTTGCGGAAACCCTCACCCTGACCCTCTCCCAGGGGGAGAGGGGACCTGGTTCCGGCCATCCAGCTCCCTCTCCTCTCCCAAGGGCAGAGGGGACTTGGTGCCGGCCATCCGGCCCCCTCTCCGTCCGTGGGAGGGGAACTTGGTGCCGGCCATCCGGCTCCCTCTCCCTCTGGGAGAGGGTTGGGGTGAGGGCCGATCCGGCGGGTTGGGAGGCAACATGAAACGAATCGTCCACTACGTGAACCAGTTCTTCGCCGGCCAGGGCGGGGAGGAGAGCGCGGGCCTTCCGCCCGGCGCGCTGGAAGGAGCGGTCGGACCCGGCAGGCTGTTGCAAACCCTGCTGGGGGAAGGTGCCGGCATCGTCGCCACGGTCTACTGCGGCGACGACCGCTTCTCCGAGAACGAGGAGGAGGCGACGGCGCGGCTGCTGGAAATCGTGAAAGCGGCCGAGCCCGACCTCCTGTTCGCCGGCCCGGCCTTCGGCTCGGGGCGCTACGGGCTGGCGTGCGCGGGAGTGTGCCGGGCGGTGGGCGCGGAGTTGGGCATACCGGTGCTGACGGCCATGTCGCCGTCCAACCCCGGCGCCGATTCGATTCGAAGCGCGATCCCGGTGGTGCAGACCGGCGAGTCGTCGGGCGACATGCGCGCTGCCCTCGAACGCTCGGCCGCCGTCATCGTCAAGCTGCTGACCGGCGAGACCGTGGCTCCGGGCGGCGAGGAGGGCCTGCTTTCCCGCGGCGGCCGCTGGAACACGCGGGTTTCCAGGCGCGCGGCCGAACGGGCCGTGGACCTGCTGCTGGCCAAGCTCGCGGGCGGTCCCATGGAGACGGAGATCCCGCTGCCGCCGTTCCAGGAGGTGGAGGCGGCGCCGGGTATCCGCGACCTCGGACACGCGAAGATCGCGCTGGTCACCACCGGCGGGCTCGTGCCCCGGGGCAACCCGGACGGCATCAAGTCGTACCTGTCCACCCACTTCGGTTCCTACCACCTAGAGAGCAAGGAGCACCTCGCGGCGGACGACTTCGAGTCGGTGCACGGCGGCTTCTTCACCGCGGCGGTGAACGACGACCCCAACCGGCTGATTCCCCTGGACGTGCTGCGGGACGCGGTGCGCGAGGGATCGCTGGGCGGGCTGCACGAGTACTTCTACTCCACCACGGGCAACGGCACGCCGGTGGAGACCGCCGCCGACATGGCGCGGGACATCGCGGCATCGCTGGAGGAGGACAGCGTCGACGGCGTCATACTCACCTCCGCCTGAGGGACCTGCACTCGCTGCGGCGCAGCGATGGCAAAGGAACTGGAAAGAGCCGGCATCCCCACGGTGCACGTGACCAATCTCGTGTCGGTGTCGGAGAACACGGGCGCCAAGCGGATCATGTCGGGACGGGCCATCCCGCACGTGTTCGGCGATCCGACCCTGGACGCGGACGAGGAGCGGCGGCTCCGGCGGCGGCTCGTGGAGCAGGCGCTGGAGATGCTCAAGGAGCAGGAGAGTGCGTCGTGATCGACGACGCGCTCTCCGAGACCCCGCCGCTCCCGGATTCCCGCTTCCGCGGGAATGACGGGATCGGGGCTCCCATGTGATCCGGTGTTTTTCCGCGACTAGTTCTTGACATGAGCGGCGTAAAGTCGGTTAATCGCACGATCAAACCCGAAGGAGGCATGCATGTTTAGACGAATTCTCGTTCTGATGGCAGGGTTGCTGCTCCTGGCGAGCCCCGCGTGGGGCGACGCGGTGGCGGATTTCTACAAGGGCAAGCAGATCCGTATTGTCGTGGGTTACGGTCCGGGCGGCACCACCGACCTCACCACCCGGCTCATCGCGCCGGTCCTGCACAAGTACATTCCCGGCAGTCCCCGGATCGTGGTCCAGAACAAGTCGGGCGGCGGCAGCGCGCTGGCGGCCAACACGGTGTTCAACAACGAGCGCAGGGACGGCACCGTGATGGCGGCCATCAGCAGCAGCCTCGTCATGAAGCAGGCTCGCGGCGTGGCGGGGATCAAGTTCGACGGCAGAAAGTTCAACTGGGTCGCGAGCGCGTTCCGGGCCAACTCCGCGTGCGCGGTGCGCCTGGATGCGGGGGTGAGCACCTTCGCCGAGGCGGTGAAGACCAAGAAGCAGCTTATCGTATCGAGCTTCGACAAGGGCGGCCTGTCCCACCTCGAGCCGATCTTCTTCAACGCGATCTTCGGCAGCAACTTCAAGGCCGTCACGGGGTTCCCCAGCGGCGGCGCGCAGCGCCTGGCGGTGAAGAACGGCGAGGTCAACGGCTTCTGCACGACGTTCCAGACCATGGCCAGCACCGAGATCGCCATGTTCGAGGGTGAGGGGAAGTGCTGCCGGGTCCTGATCATCGCCGGCGAGAAGAAGGAAGACCACCCGTTGCTGAAGGGCGTGCCCGCGGCCGAGGCGCTGGCCAAGGAGCAGGGCAAGAGCGCGGAAGAGCTGGCCATGCTGAGAGCGATGAACGCCACCAACCAGATCAGCATTGTCCACACACTCCCGCCCGGAGTGCCGAAAGACCGTGTCGAGGCCCTGCGCGACGGCTTTGCCAAGGCGTACAACGACCCGCAGGTCCAGGCGCTGGCCAAGAAGCAGAACCGCAATCTGCAGCCCAGGCGGGGCGACGGCGTGGCGAAGATCGTCGAGGATTTGCTCAACACTCCCAAGCCCCTCATGGACAAGATCAAGGCCCTCATCGACAAGGGCTAAAGACCGGCGGCACGCCGTCGAATCAACCGTGGGCGATACCGGGATCCGGTCCGCGTCCGCCGCTGGCGGTCGCGGGCCGGGCTCCGCTCTCCGTACTCTACCTGGAACGCGAACTCTAACCTGAAAACCGCGAACCAACCGTTCCCGTTACCACGACGCCATGCTGGAAGCCTTCATCACAGGACTCATCCAGGTATTCGATCAGACCACGTTCCTGCTGATGTCGATCGGCATCTTCCTGGGGTTCATCGTCGGGATACTGCCCGGCATCGGCAGCCCGGGAGCGGTGGCGCTCATGCTGCCGTTCATCTTCGAGATGGACCCGGTGCAGGCGTTTGCCTTCCTGCTGGGGATGTACGCGGTCACCGGCACCACCGGCGACATCACCTCGATCCTGTTCGGCGTGCCCGGAGAGGTGGTGGCCACCGCCACCATCATCGACGGCCATCCCATGGCCAAGCAAGGCCAGGCCGGCCGCGCCCTGGGCGCGGCGCTCATGAGCTCGCTGGTGGGCGCCATCGTCGGCGCCTTCTCGCTGGCGGCGGCCATTCCCATCGTCACCCCGTTGGTGCTGTCCTTCAAGTCGCCGGAGTTCTTCTCGCTGGCGATCCTGGGGATCTGCTTTCTCGCGGCGCTGAGCGGCGACAACAAGCTCAAGGGGGTGTTGGCCGGGGGGCTGGGGCTGGTGCTGTCCACCGTCGGCCTGGACTACCAGGAGAACATCGAGCGCTACACCTTCGGGCTCGTGAACCTGTGGGAAGGGGTCGGCCTCATCGCCGCGGCCGTGGGATTGTTCGCGGTGCCGGAGATCGTGGAGCTGTGGGTCAAGGGCTCCGCCATCGCCGAAGCCAAGGTGGGCAAGTTGGGTGGCGTGTGGCAGGGGGTCAAGGACACCTTCATCCACATCGGTATCACCGTCCGCTGCAGCATGATCGGCACCTTCTTCGGCCTCGTGCCCGGAGTGAGCGCCGCGCTGTCCCAGTGGGTCTCCTACGCGCACGCGGTGCAGAGCACCAGGGACAAGAGCGGTTTCGGCAAGGGCGACGTGCGCGGCGTCCTGGGACCCGGGGCGGCCAACAACTCGGGCATCGGCGCCGCCATGATCCCGACGGTGGCCTTCGGCGTGCCCGGCAGCGCCACCACCGCCATCCTGCTGGGCGCCTTCATCATCCAGGGGCTGCAGCCCGGGCCGAAGATGCTGACCGAGCACCTGGCCCTGACCTTCTCGTTCGTCTGGCTCATCGTCATCTCGAACATCATCACCGTGGTGCTGTGCCTGCTGTTCCTGAACCAGTTGGCGAAGATCACCCAGATCCGCGGATCGCTGCTGATTCCCGCGCTGTTCATGCTCATCTACCTGGCGGGCTTCGCCAACACCGGTTCCTACTTCGCCATGACCACCACGCTGGTGTTCGGAGTGATGGGCGTGGTCATGGTGAACCACGGCTGGCCGCGTCCGCCGCTGGTGCTGGGGCTGGTGCTCGGGTCGCTGGTGGAGCGGAACCTGTTCATCTCCTACGAGATCTATGGACTCTGGTTCCTGACGCGCCCCATCGTCATGGTGACCTTCGGCATCGCTCTCGTGGTGATCTTCCTGCCGGGGCTGCAGGACTGGATGGCGAAGCGGGCTCAGCCCAAGGAGGAGCCGGGTGCGTAACCGGACCGACGTCGGTATCGGCGTGCTGCTGGTGACGCTCCTCTCATGGGCGGTGTGGGAGGCGCAGGGGTGGCCGGCGCGCACGCGGTTCTTCCCGCTGGCCATCGGCTATCCGGTGCTGGCCATGGCGGCGATGCACCTCGCCTACAGCCTGTGGCTGGGGCTCAGGCCGGCCAGGTCCGAGGAGGGTCCGGCAGCGCCGGAAGGCGGAATCGTGCTGGATCCGGTTGTGGTGCGCCGGCGGACCCTCGAGATCTCCTTCTGGGCCGTGACTTTCGCCCTGGGCCTGTATCTCCTGGGGTTCAAGGTGGGCGGGCTCGTCATACCGACGATCTTCCTCCGGTTTCAGGCCCGCGAGCTCTGGCGCACCAGCCTCCTGTACAGTCTGGGCGTGTACATCTTCTTCAAGATCGGGCTGGAGGAGGCCCTTTCATTTCCGCTGCCCGCCGGCCAGATCGCCTTCGGCCTGGGCTTCTACTCCTTCGATTCCTACCTGATAGACCCGATTCTGAACCTGGTCCGGTGAGGGTTCCCGTAACCGGAGATTTGGGCGGAATCACCATGTCCGGCGCTCTCAAGGACAAGTTTGCCATCGTCGGCCTCGGGCTGCTTGCCGGCCGGTTCGAGGACCGAAGCTTTCGGACGCTCCAGACGGAGGCCGCCAGGCTCGCCATCGAGGACGCTGGCCTAACGGTAAACGACGTCGATGGTGCGATTGATCTCAAGATCGCACCCGGCGCGGGGGATGTTCCGTCCCCGACCGATGCCTTTCCACGCGTTCTAGGCCTGCCGTGCCGCATGTTCTTCCAGGTTGCCCGTGGCGGCACCGCGAGCATCGTCGGCATTCTGGCTGCTACCAAGTTCCTCGAACTGGGCATGGCCAACTATGTCGTGCTCGCCTCGGGAACGAAGGATTACTCGCGGAGCAGAGCTGCGCGGCGAACCGGTAAGACCAGCATCGGAGTCATCGAAAAATCGGGCTATTGGGGCAAGCCCTTCGGCGATTTGGCGGCGATGAGTCACCACACTTTTTTCGCCGCGCGCCACATGCATGAGTTCGGCACGAAGAAGGAGCAGTTCGGCGAGATTTCCGTGGCGATCCGCGGTTGGGCCCAATCCAACCCGTTGGCGCAGTTCCATGGCCGGCCGCTGACGCTGTCCGAATACATGGACGCGCCGCCGCTCGTCTGGCCCTACAACATTTTCGACGCTTGCGTCGTGAGCGACGGCGGGTTCGCCATCGTCCTGACAACCGCCGAGCGGGCGAAGGATCTGGCGCGCAAACCCATCCATGTTTCGGGCGCGGGGGTGGGAGAGGCCATGGGGCAGCTCTGGTGGGACAAGGCCAACTACACGCGTCTCGCCGTACAGACCGCCAGGGAGACCGCCTTCCGTGAAGCGGAGATCGACCTCAAGGATCTCGATTTCGCGGGGCTCTATGATTGTTTCACCGCCGAGGTGCTGTTCCAGCTAGAGGATTACGGGTGGTGCAAGAAGGGTGAGGGGGGTGCCTTTGTCGAGGGGGGCCGCATCGGTCCGGGGGGCGAGGTCGCAGTCAATACGAGCGGAGGACTCCTTTCCGCATACCATCTGGGCGAGCAGACTCATGTGGCGGAGGCCATCATGCAGCTCCGCGGCGAAGCCGGAGAGCGGCAGGTGGAAAACGCGAGAATCGGGATGGTGACGGGACACGGCGGCGAGATCCTTTCGCCCGGGATGTGCTCGACCCATGCCTGCATGATACTGAGCAACTGAAGTGGAGCCGATGAGCATGTCCGCGTCCTACCCGAAGCCCGCCATCGATGAGGACAACAAGCCGTTCTGGGACGCGGTCCGGAATCGAAAGTTCGTGCTGATGCAATGCCGTGAATGCGGCGCTTGGTACTGGCCGGCGGCCTACTGCCGCTATCACGCCAACCAACCATTTTACGGCAGCCTCGAGTGGCGCGAGGCGTCGGGCCGCGGCAAGGTCTTCGCGTACAACGTGCACCACCGGGCCTTCGATCCGGCTTTCAAAGCCGATCTACCCTATGTCTATGCCTTGATCGAGCTTGAGGAAGGCCCGATGTTCGGCACGAATATCGTGGACTGCGAGCCGGATGATGTCTCAATCGGCATGGACGTAGAGGTTCGTTTTATCGAAAGAGGCGATGCCTTGTTGCCGGTCTTCGGGCCCCAAGGGCCGAGGATAGGGGAAGACAACTCCGTTGGACCCGGGAAAGACAGCCTATCCGAAAAATGACTTGAGCAGCAAAGAAATGACACCCGCGACGGTCGCGCCGCTCATCCATTTCACGACCAGCAACTCCCGCTCAAGGCGCGCAAGGTCAGCCTTGGTGGCCAGGTTGTCCTCCGACATGGCCTGAGCGGCGGCACGGGCTTTTCCTTCGGGAGCCCCAGCCGCTTTCAGCGCATCGTACAACTCGGTCATCATCATGCTCATTGGAACAGTCAGTAGCAAAAATGATACCATCGTTGGGGCGGCTGTCAAGACAGCTCCGTCTCGCGGTGTCATCCCGGGCTCGATCGGGGATCCAGGCGATATTCCTCCACCGCCTCCATCACCCGCAGCAGGTTGCCGCTCCACAGTTGCGCGACCTCCGACTCGCCGTAGCCCCGGCGCACCAGCTCGACAGTGACGTTGAGGGTGTCGCGGGCGTTGTCCCAGCCCGCGATACCGCCGCCGCCGTTGAAGTCCGAGGCGATGCCGACGTGGTCGATGCCGATGAGGTTGACGGCGTAGTCGATGTGGTCCGCGAAATCCTGCACCGACGCCTTGGGCCACTGGACGTCGATCTCCTGACGGCGGGCGTGCCAGACGTCGCGCTTCTCGTCGCTGAGCCGTTGGAAGTCGGCGAAGCCCTTGACCCCCATCTCCGTCCGGAGGGTGCGGAGCGCCGCCTGCCGCTCGCCGGAGACCGGGCGCAGGTAGGCGTCGAAGGCCACCATTTGGGCCACGCCGCCGTTGTTCTTGATGGCAGCCAGCACCTCGTCTGTCAGGTTGCGCGGGTGGTCGTAGACCCCGCGCACGCTGGAGTGCGACGCGATCACCGGGGCGCGTGAGGCGCGGATGGCGCCCAGCGCGGTGGTCATGGCCGCGTGGGAGATGTCCACCATGATGCCCAGGTCGTTGGCGCGCCCGACCGCGGCACGCCCGAACTCGGTGAGGCCGCCGTGTTCGGTGGGCGAGTCCTTGAGGCGAGGGTAAAGCACCGCGGAGTCGCCGAGATCGTTGTGGCCGTTGTGGAGGAGCCCCAGGTAGCGCGCGCCGAAGTCATGGTGCAGCGAGACTAGCTGCTGAACTCGCGGGCGAAAGTCCCGCCGGCGCAATTCTCAGTTTGGCGTCGTAGTCATATCCCGCAGGCAACAGGGCGACCTGCTGCCTGTAAAGCAGGGAAGTAAAAGCCCTTGTGGGCCGGGTGAGAGATTGTTCACTTCTGGTCCAGGTCAGTTGGAGGGCGAGCAAACCGGAGGGCCGTAGCGAAAGCGAACAGTCGTCCGAAGCGTCGAAAACGGCGTTCCCCGCATCGAAGCTGACTTGTGGGGGTAATTGGTGGATGCCAAGGGATTCATGACGTCCCGATGGCTAGAACCGATGCGGAAGGAACTGAGGAATGCACGCATCGGGTCCCCCGGCGTACAGACGGCGGCAATCCGGGAAAGTTCAGCGGTGAAAGTCCGGAAGGTGAGGAGGACAGACAGGATGTTGTGACCCTTGAATGTCAAGGACCGCGTCCATAACCGGATAACGGGAAAGGACGCGGAGTCCTCCTGACTGGCGGATGAGGTCGATTAAGCGTTGACGGGCTGGACAACATAACCGGCCCTGAGCGAGGACCTCTGGGCCTAGGTGACCGTGTGGCGTATGGCTGGTCTGCCGGTGCACAGAAACCGGCCTCCACGGCGATATGCGGCACGGTCGAAGGACGGCGTAAACGCGGGTGTCTGCACGGGCATGGCCGGGTCAGCCTTAACCGTGGCGGGTATCGCGGAAGACGCCGTACCGAACTCCTGAAGGGGTGCCTGGTGCTTGAAGCCGTACCCGGGAAAACCGGACGTACGGAATTTCAGGGGGGATGCTGGAAACGTGGTCTATGGTGGAACTGCGCACCCACCCGCGATCGAAAGAGCGGGAGCGGACAAGCCTCCACCTAAGGATGCGCGCGCCAGCGTCCTACCCGACGTAGGTGTCGAGGATCTCCAGGTTCCGGCCCAGGGCATGGCCGTTCTCGATGCCGATGAGCGCCGCAAGCCGCCCTTCACCGCGAATGCGTCGCACGTCCGCGGCCGTGCGCGCCAGCGCGATGGTCTCCGGATACTGCACGTCGGTCATGCGCCGTATGGCCGCGAACCTAGCGAAGGCGTCCGCCATGGCCCGGGCATATCCCGCCGCGTTGCGCTCGCCTTGTCCCACGTAGACGATGAAGAACACCGCATCCAGCCCGCCCTGCTCCATTCCCACCAAGTCGATCTGCCCGCGTCCTCCCTTGGCCTCCCTGGGATCGTAGCTCTCGGTGCCGAAATCGGGCGGGATGTCCACGTGCGTGTCCATGGTGAGGACACGGGCGTGGATGGCCTGGGCTCGCGCCAGAAGGTCGAGGTCAGTGTCTGCCGGTACCGGTGTCACAGGGCCTCCGCGAATCTCAGGGCTCATCCGGAAGTTGGGCGCCGTGCCAGACGCCCGCGATCCAGACGGTGTCGTCTTCTTTGCGGTAGAAAAAACGGTACGGAGCGATGATCACTTCCCGGTAGGGCAACTCCGGAAACTCGGGAATGACTCTGCCGGAGTCGGGAAACTTCTCGATCCGGCGCAAGATATCCTCGACCCGGCCGCGAAACCGTCTCGCTGCTTCCGGGTTATCCCGCTTGATATAGGCAATCGCGGCAAGGAATTGAGACCGGGCGGATGGTGTGAATTGCACTCTCACGAATCTTTATCCGTGAGCAACGCGTCGGCCTCCGCCAGCACCGTGTCCAAATCGGCACCGCGCCCCTCGGCGATCTCCTTCTCCCCCTGTGCCAGCAGCCTGAGCATCTGCCGCTCGGACTCCGCGCGCTGATATTCCTCGGCGCTCAACAGCACGGCTGCCGCACGACCTCGCTGGGTAATGACGAAGGGCTCGCGCGACTCGCCGACACGCTTCAACACGGCTGCCGCGTCCTGCCGCAGGTCGGTCACGGGTATGATATGGGGCAACTTCGCCATGGAAACTCCTTTAGTTCATTCAACTGTATCAAAAAACGTATCACTAGGCGATTGATTTGACGATCGCGCATTATGCGGATGGCATTGGCTAGGACATTAGGGTTGTTTGTGCCGTGTTCCGGAAGCGTGGCAAACTGCCATCGGAGGCGCTGTTTCGCACTCCCGGTCGGGGTACTTGGGTACTGACTCCCCACACTCGGGCTGCGGTGCGGTTTGAGTAAGGGACGGCGTAAGACCGGATTCGAGGGCTACCCATGTATTTGACTACATATGATTCACGAGCCATAGTAGAGAGTGGGCTGGCTAGTTAAGATCGCGGACGAGTTCGAATCAGAGTTCGATGAACTCGACAACGCGGTCCGGGTGGAGCTTCTGGCGGTCTCGCGCCTCTTGCAGCGGTTTGGGCCGAAATTGGGGCGGCCTAGGGTTGATACCTTGAAGGGCTCGCGCCACGCGAATATGAAGGAGTTACGGTTCAGCGCAGCCGGTGGGGAATGGAGGGTCGCCTTCGCATTCGACACGATGCGGAAGGCGGTCTTGCTCGTTGCCGGTGACAAATCGGGCGGCGGGCAGAAGCGGTTCTACCGTGGTTTGATCCGGAAGGCCGATGAGCGGTTTGACGCGCACTTGGCGCACCTGAATGAGGAGAGGAAATAGCCAATGCCTGTGAACGTAGATGACAAGATCAGGAAGCTGAACGCTGCTCAACGCAAGAAAGTCGAGGCTCGTGCTGCGGAGTTGATTGCAGAGGAAATGACCTTGCGCGAATTGCGCAAGGCACGGAAGCTTACACAGGTGCGGGTGGCGAAGCAACTGGGGATCACGCAGGACAGCGTCTCCAGACTTGAGCAGCGCAGCGACCTCCTGCTGTCCACGCTACGCAGGACCGTAGAGGCAATGGGAGGGAGCCTGTCTCTGGTCGCCGAGTTTCCCGACCGTGCGCCAGTGGTGCTATCGGGCATCGCTGGGGACGAGCCGGGGGCTTGATGTCGATCAACGACTCGGCTGGCAACTCTTTTTTGGACGAAAGGGAGCACGACAAGGGAGCGCCACTTGGCTACGTCTACGTCTGCAACTCAGCCACCCTGGACGATCTGATCCGGAGCATCGGGGCCGGCACAACCGTTGCCGTGGACATCGAGGCCGACAGCCTCCACAGCTACTTCGAGAAGGTCTGCCTGATCCAGCTCTCGGTGGGGGACGAGCACTTCGTCGTCGATCCGTTCGCCGAGCTGGATTTCAGCGGCCTGGTCGAGTCCCTGGCCCCGAAGCGGCTGATCGTTCACGGCGGCAACTACGACCTGCGCATGTTGCACGCCTGGAAGGGCTTCAGGCCGGAGGGCGAGGTCTTCGACACCATGATCGCCGCCCAGTTGCTCGGTATCGAGCAGATCGGGCTGGCGGCCCTCGTCGAGAGGTTCTTCGACATCGCCATGGCCAAGGACTCGCAGAAGTCGGACTGGTCGCGCCGGCCCCTCAGCGAAAAGCAGTTGCAATACGCGGTCAACGACACGCGTTATCTGGAGGGGCTCGCGGACTGCCTGCGCGGCGAGCTGCGCGAGCGCGGCCGGGTGGGATGGCACCGCGAGAGTTGCCGGGCCATGGTGGACGCAGCCGGGCGTGACCGTGCGGACGGCTCCGGCGATGCCTGGCGCATCAAGGGGGCCGGCCGGCTCACGCACCGGCAACTGGCCTATCTCCGGGAGCTCTGGGGCTGGCGCGACATGCGCGCCCGGCACTCCGACCGTCCGGCCTTCAAGGTCCTCGGCAACCGGCAACTGCTGGAGCTGGCACAATGGACCGAGGAGCATCCCGACGAGCCCCTGGAGAAGGGACCGAAGCTGCCGCGCAACTTCGTCGGCTCATGGCGGAGGACGCTCGAGAAAACCATCGCCAGGGCCGCTGCCATGACCCCCGCGGAGTGGCCGAAACGCCGCGGGCCCGCGGGCGTAAAGCCGCCTCCCATGGACCAGCCGCGGTTCGACGCGCTGCGCGCCGAGTGCGCGCGGATCGCCGAGGAGTTGGAGATCTCCCCTTCGACGCTGGCACCCAAGGCGGCGCTGGAAACCATCGTGCAGCAGGGTTGCAAGACTCTCGATGATGTGATGGAGGGCACCGGGCTGTTGCGTTGGCAGGCTGAGCTCGTCCAATCCGCGCTGGACAAGACCTTGGGCGCGTCACGGGAAGAACCGGGAGAAACCCGCGCGACGCCGTAGACCCGCCGAGGCCCGATGAAGAATTGCAGGGGCGGGTTTTCAAACCCGCCCGCGCCCGCGTCCCCGCGTCGCTCAGAAGAGGCGATCTGTGCTATAGGAGTCTGTCCGAGTAGTCAAACACGACCCCTTTCCCTCTGGGAGAGGGTGGCCCTCCTACCGTCCCAAATCCAACCCCTCTCCCTCCGGGAGAGGGCGGCCGAAGGCCGGGTGAGGGCCTACAGGTTCGATACGGCCGGATCGGGACGAAGAGCCCGGCAAGGCATATCCGCGAGAGGAGCGGCGACCATGGGAAATCGAGCGGCAGAGATTCATGACGGACTGAAGCACCCGGTGATCGACGGCGACGGCCACTGGATCGAGCCGATTCCGGTCTTCCTCGAATACCTGAGCGAAACCGGCGGACCCGGAGCGGCGGACCAGATCCGGGACCTCTGGCGCCGAAACCAGGGCTGGTACCGCGCCACCCCGGCGGAACGCCAGCACCACCGCATGCGCCGCACCATCTGGTGGGGCGTCACCGCCGATACCCTCGACAAGGCCACGGGTCTCCTGCCGGGGCTGCTGAACGAGCGGCTGCCCGAGCTGGGCATCGACTTCGCGATGATCTATCCGAGCTTCGGGCTGAGCGTCAACGGCATCGCCGACAACGAGCTGCACCGGGCGGGAGTGCGCGCCTACAACATGATGACGTGGGACATGTTCGCCCCGTACGCCGAGCGGTTTTGCCCGGTGGCCATCATTCCCTGCCACAAGCCGGAGGACGCCCTGGAGGAGCTGGACTACGCGGTGGTGCAGCGCGGCTACCGCGCGGTCATGCTGCGGGGCAACCAGGAGCGGAAGATCCCGGGCGCCGCGGAGGGTATCGATCCGCGCAAGGCCGCCTGGTACTGCGACAACATCGCCCTGGACAGTCCGTACGACTACGAGCCGGTCTGGCAGCGGTGCGTGGACCTCGGCGTGGCCGTGACCCAGCACTCGGGCAGCGGCCGCTGGCACGACCGCGCCTCCATCACCAACTTCACCTTCAACCACGTCGGCCACTTCGCCGAGTCGAACCACGCCTTCGCCCGCGGCGTCTTCCTGGGCGGCCTGGTGAACCGCTACCCGAGCCTCAACTTCGGGTTCATGGAAGGGGGCATAAGCTGGGCCTGCCAGATGTGCTTCGACCTCATCGAGCACTGGGAGAAACGCCGGCGCGCCGGGTTGCAGTACCCGGACACCACCAACGTCGAGGAGTTGAAGGGATTCATCGAGCGCTACGGCGACGAACGGCTGAAGGCCAACGCCGACGCCCTCATGGACAACCTCGACGCCTTCCGCCCCAACTGCAGCGTCGAAGAGCTGGTGAAGCCCGAGCACGTGGTGGACGACTTCGAGGCCGCGGGCATCGAGTCCGAGGAGGACGTCGAGGCCGTGTTCGCCAACCACTTCTTCTTCGGTTGCGAGGCCGACGACCGCGCCACCATGTGGGCGTTCGATCCGCGCATGGGCGTGCGCCTGCAGCCGATCTTCAGTTCCGACTTCACGCACTTCGACGTGCCCGATTTCAAGGAAGTGATTCCGGAAGCGCACGAGATGGTGGAGAAGGGCCATGTGACCGAGCAGGACTTCCGCGAGTTCACCTTCACCAACGCCGCCCGCCTGCACACCCGCAACAACCCGGACTTCTTCAAAGGCACCGCCGTGGAGAAGGCCGTGGCGGAGGAGCTCGGGCTGTGAACCCCGGAGCCTGACGTAGCGACCCGGGCACCGTCCGGTGTTGGGGTTCGGATCGCCGGTCCTTACCTGGACCGTTTGGTGTCCGGAATCTCCCTGCGGGCGGTATGCTCGTTTACCACCGTGAGCTCGCTGAGACGGACCGCGGTGCCGCCGCCGATGTCCTTCCTGCGGGCCTTGAACCGCGCGTAGAGGACCGAGCCCGGTTCGACCTTCACTTCGATCGTGATCTTGTCGGTGGTCATCGGCAGGCTGCCCATTTCGGCTACGACCGTGTGCGGCCCCGGTGACAATTCGTGAACCTGGTGCGTGCCGTTCTGAAGGTCCGCCTTCCTTTCGTCGTCCACATAGACCCGCACCGGGAGAAGGCCGCCGACGAAGGACCACGGCCGGTAAAGGTAGACGAGGCCGACGTCCGCGCCGGGCCTTTTCCATCCGTCGAAGCCGGGTCCCTGGGTAGTGGCGCAGCCACCCAGCAGCAGGAGCAGGGCGGCTGCAAGCCATCTCTTGGCGGCACGCATAGGGATGTGCCGGCGGGCGCCGATCGGCGCCCGCCTTCGGCGTGGCTACGCCTCGAGCCCCAGCGAGTAGAAGCGGTTGGAGTTGTCGAAGAAGACCTTGCGCTTCTGGTCCTCGGAGAGGTCGGTCCGTTCCCGGACCTCCTTGGTGGCGTTGGGCCAGATGGTGTCCCAGTGCGGGTAGTCGGCGGCGAACAGCCACATGTCGTCGCCGTAGCGGTCCATGCAGTAGGGCAGCATGGCGTCGTCCGGGTCGAAGCTCACGTAAACCCGGCCGCTGGCGACGTACTCGCTGGGCTTCCCCTTGAGCAGCGGCGCTTCCTCGCTGCGCCGCTCGTAGTGCTCGTCGATGCGGTCGAGCCAGTAGGGGAGCCATCCGCACCCCGCCTCGAAGAAACCCAGCTTCAGGTTGGGGAAGCGCTCCATCGCTCCGCAGGTCACGAGGCCGAGGAAGGCCTGCATGATCTCGAAGGAAAAGCTCACGGTGTGGGCCTGCAGAAAGCTCTCCCAGCGCTCCTGCCCCTCCGCGCCCCAGGAGTTGCCGTGGAAGCACACCGGGGTGCCCAGCCGTTCGGCCTCGGCATAGATGGGCCAGAACTCCTCGGCGCCGAGGTTCTTCTTGTGGCCGTGGGTGTGGATCATCACGCCCGGGTGGTGCCACTTGTTGACGGCGCGGTTGAGCTCCTCCACCGCCGCGGGCACATTCTTCAGGGACACGGTGGCGATGCCCTTCAGGCGCGGGTTCTGCTGCTGGATCTCGCCGATGTAGTCGTTCCATGCCCGCGCCAGCGCCACCGAAAGATCGCTCTGCGGGACGAGGCAGAGGTTCAGCCCCATGGTCGGGTAGATGACGGTAAGGTCAATGCCTTCCACGTCCATGTCCTCGACGTACCCGTCGGTGCCGACGGTCTGCTTCCCCATGCGTCCGAGGAAGCGGTCCCAGGTGTCGCTGGGAAAGAGCCCCTGGCGGATGCGATGGTACTGCTCCGGTATGCGCGAGCGGTAGTCGTCGATGGTTTCGCGGATGTGCGAGTCGGAATCCACAACGGGATAGGCTGCCATTGGCGTCACCTCCAGAATCGGCGTTCTTGATCTTGTGAATACGGCAAGAGGTCGCTGCGTGTCAATCAGCCTGGGGGTGCGGCGGCGGTCACCCGGCTTCGCCGTAGGCCTTGTCGGTCTTGGCGGCCATGATGAAGTCGTTGCGGTGGAGGTTGCGGATCTTGTGGGTCCACCAGGTGACCCGGACCCGGCCCCATTCGGTGACGATCCTGGGATGATGGCCCTCGTCCTCCGCGATATCGCCCACGGCAGCGGTGAAGGCCAGCGCCTGGACGAAGTTCCCGAATTTGAAGAGCCGGTCCAGCTTGGGAATGCCGTTCTCCTCGATCATCGCCCACTCCGGCGTCTGCGGGCTGAGCTGGCGGACTTCCTCGTCGGTGACCACCGGGGCATCGGCCCGGCACGCCACGCACTTCTCTTCGGTCAACTGGGTCATGGGGTCCTCCGGAAGATAGATAAAGATGGCGCCCTTCGACGTCGCTTCGCTACGCTCAGGGCGAACGGTGCCGCCTCCCTCGACGGCAATGGATACTTGTCTAGCCAGGCAACAGTGTTGCTGATTGATGGGAGAAGGGCAACGGGTCTTTGACGAGAGGTGTCATGTAGGCCCGGACCCCGACGCGGGCATCACGCAGGGGGACCGCGCGCCGCGTCGGGGCCGGGGGTTAAGGCGAGGCGCTGGCGCTAGCGGCCCTTGGCCTTGCCCGAGATGCCGACGAAGGCCACCTTGGTGGGGTTGCCGGCGATCTCCCAGCTTTTGACGACCTTCAGGTTCTTGTCGTCCAGTTGCAGCACCTTGCCGCCCACGGAGTCGGTGATGAACACGGCTCCGGGAATGGTGGTGACGTGGGGGCGCGCCCAGAAGCCCGCCTCTACCGGTGTAGCCAGGAAATCACGCGCCGAAGCCAGCAGATCCAGCTTGCGAGTGTCGTACTTGCGCAACTCGCCGTCGCTCATCACCACCAGCAGCGCCTTGCCGTCGTGGCTTACCGCGGCGTTGACGGGCTTCAGAGCGTCCGAAGCGGGGACCAACTGCTTCATGACGCCTTTCTTGGCATTCGCGGCGTACAGGCCAACATCGGAACCGATAGGGAAGAAGTGGTCCAGACCGGGGTAACCCCAGATCGCGGTCAAGCGGAGATCCTTGGATACACCCTCCGGAAACGGGATGAACCTCCCCTTGTACTTGCCGTGGTCCGCTTCCACGGTGAGGACGCCGCCCCTGCACGCGAAGGCCGCCACGTGGCCGTTTCCGGCATCGCCGTGCAGATCCTTGCAGCCTTCCTGGCGAAACAGCACCTTCCCCGACAGGTCGACGATGTTGGCGCCGATGGGGAGACGGTAGTCCTTGGGGTTGGCGGCAAAGTCCGGGTGCGGGACGGTGACTGCGAACAGGTCATGTGCCAATGGCACCGCGCCGCCGTGGTGAGGACCCGCGTTGAGCTTGGGTGGCTTGTAGTCGGCGCCTTTCTTTTTCAGTTCGGTCTCGTTGAGCAGCACCACGTCGCCGGAACCGTCGTAGAATATGGCGGACCACTTGCCACTGACATACAAGTGCACCGGGCGGTCGCCGGTCAGGTCCACATCGATTTGCTTGACCGGCCCGGTCACCTGGTCGAAATGGTCGCCATGGCGTTCCCGGTAGATACCGCCGTCGAAGACATGCACGGTGTTGGCGTCGCTGGAGACGGCGATGGCGAAGCGTCCGCTCTTGGTGGCGTAGATGCGGCCGGCCCGGGATCCCATGTCGAAGGCGTCCTGCTGTACGGCGCCCTTCTTCAGGTCGATGATCGACATCTTGCCGGTCTCGCCGTCGCCCACCAGCAGGCGGCCCGCAATGGAAGCTGGGGTCGCTGCCGTTGCGGCCGAGGCGACCGCGAACAGGACCACTGAAATAATCAGTGTTGCAAGCAGTTTCAGTTTCTCGATTCTCATCGGTACGTGTTCTCCTTTCGCGTCAAAGCAGATTAATAATGAGACCTCTTCATCAACCCCCGGGGTCGGCGTTCGGGCCCTCGAAAGCTACCTCGAAGGTGATGCCGTGCAGCAGGCAACCCTGCAAGCGCCTCCTGATCTCGAATCTTAATGATAATAAATTATCAATAAAGAATTGTCAAACACCCCTCCCGCGGCTTCGCTGTCACCTACGATAAGCCCTGGGTCACGAATCAAAGCTGTCCAAGCGGTTTTTGATCTCAGAGCTTATTGATAAAATATTATCAATAAGGAATCGTCAAGCCCCCTCCCACGGTTTCGCGAACCCGGCCAGATCCCGATCCATGCACGGACAGGCCCGGTGTGTCCTTCAGCGCCATCACTCCTTGACTGAACGAGCACCACGGGCCACAGTAGCTCTTCCATGCCTCCGACCAGCTCGGAATTCGTAATCAAATCGCAAGCGACTGGAATCGACTCCGAGCGTGTTGAAGGCCTGACCGAGCAGGTAAACCTGAAAGCTGGGTGTTATGCCGGAGGCTCGTTTCCGAGTAGTGGTGCTGGACGACTACGAGCGGTTCTGCGCCTCGGTGCCGGCGTACGAAGAAGCCGCGAGATTGGCGGACATCAGGGTGATGGAGCGCAAGCTCACCACCGATGACGAATGGTCGGCGGCAATAGGCGACGCCCACGCGGTGGTGCTCATGCGCGAGCGTTCGCCGTTCCGGCAGCGCGAGTTCGCCCTGGCGCCCTCGCTGCGCTTCATCTCGCAGATCGGCCGCGGCATCCCGCATCTCGACTTGGCGGAGGCCACCCGGCGCGGCATCGTCGTGTCATGCACTCCCAACGACTCCGGTGCCTCGACCGTGGAGTTGACCTGGGCATTGCTGCTGGCTCTTGCAAGGCAGATCCCTTCGGTGGGCCAGGGCATGTGGGATGGGGCATGGCCGCCGGCGGTGGGAATGCTGCTGGAAGGGCGGACCCTGGGCGTCATCGGCTTGGGCCGCATCGGCACCAAGGTGGCACGAATCGCGCACGCCTTCGACATGAACGTCCTGGCCACGGGCAAGACCCTCACCGACGAGCGGGCCGCGGAGACAGGCGCGCGCGGGGTCTCCCTCGACGCGCTGCTCGAAGAGTCGGACATCGTTACGGTCCACTGCCGGCTCAACGCCGAGACACGGGGACTCATCGGCCGCCCCGAGCTCCAGCGCATGAAGCCCGACGCGCTGCTGATCAACACGGCGCGCGGCCCGATCGTCTCCGAGGAAGCCCTCGTGGAGTCACTGAGGCAGGGGCATCCGGGCGGGGTCGGCCTCGACGTCTACGACGAAGAGCCGCTGCCGCCGGACCATCCGTTGCGCGGTTTCGACAACGTCCTCCTGGCTTCGCACCGGGGCTACGCCGTGGACCGGATCCTGCACCAGCGCTACCAGGCGGCGTTCAGCAACCTCATCCGGTTCATCGAGGGCGCGCCGGTGGATGCCGTCAACCCGTAGGCCACCCCGCCGCCGCCCCTGGATTCCGGTTGTAGGGGCGACCGGCGGTCGCCCCTATGGTCAACGCTGGTGAGCCCGCTACGACTTGGCCAACACGTCGCGGAAGCGGTCCCGGTACTCGGTGTTGTAGAGGCGGGGGAAGTTCTCCGGGTAGTCCTCTCCCGGCTCCACCTTGAGGTCCACCAGGATGGGGCCGTCCTCCTTGAGGAGGGTGTCGAGGTTCCTGTCCCAGTCCTCCAGGTTGTCGAAGGTGTAGGTCTTGGGATAGCCGGCTTCCCGCGCGAGCCCCGTGAAGGTGAAGCCGCTGTGGGTCGGGATGGGAACGGCGCCGTTGGTTTCGTAGGTGCCGTTCTCGCACACGCAGTGCACGAAGTTCTTCGGCGCGGCGTTGGCGATGGTGACGAGGGTGCCCAGGTTCATCAGCAGGCTGCCGTCGCCGTCCAGCACCACCACCCGCTTGTCCGGCCGCCCCAGGGCCAGGCCCAGGGCGTGGGACGAGCCCTGGCCCATGGCGCCGGTGAAGGTATAGTTGAGGTCCGACGGCGCGATGTGGATCCAGTCCTGGGCCGCCTTGTACACCGCCACCACGATCTCGTCGGTCCGGTGGCGCGCCAGCACCTTGAGCATTTCGTCGCGTTTCATCATGATCAGATAGGCTCCCGTCCGATTAGCATGGCCACCGGTTTCTGTTCCGCGTAGGCGCGTTCGACCGCGGGCACGATCTCGTCCTCCGTGCCCGGCGCTTCGATGTTGTGGTGCTCGATCTGCATGGCGTCCAGGATCGGTTCGACGATGCGCAGGCCGTAGCGCTTGGACTGGGTGGGCGGGACGCCGGGCTCCTTCTGGAGCATGCCCACCATCATGCACACCGGGTTCTTCCCCTGCACGGCCACGCCGCGGACGGCGTTGATGGAGTCCAGCAGCCCCGTGTACTGCATGAGCAGCAGCGACCGGTGCCCGGCGGCATAGAGCCCGCTGCAGATGGACACGCCCTCGTCCTCCTTGCACACCTGCACGACCTGGAAGTCGGGGTCCTTGATCATCGCCTTCAGCACGTGCTCGCTGGTGGTGCGGTCCGGCAACGCGACGATGAACCGGATGCCGGCCCGTTTGATCTCCCGGATGAGGTCTTGCGCCTTGAGCCTGTCGGCGTCGTTGTCTCCGGCCACGCTTCGCTCCTTCCGTTGGTTACAAGGCCCGGCAACGGCCTCCCCGTGCCTCTCGCCGTCGGTCCCGAGTGCGGGCGACGCGGAGCGTCGCAAAGTCGAAAGACGGGCGGCAATGCCGACCTCTATACTATGGGGCTTCTTTCGAGGAAAGACTTGAACACGCGCACGTCCTCGGCGGAATCTGGCCGTAGCCCGCACCAGCGCAGGGCGCCCTCGTAGAGGCGGACGGTGGGCCCGAGCCCGTGAATGGCGGGCAGGAGGTCCCTGAGGCAGTCGTACCAGGCCCGGCGCTCGTCCCGGTCGGGCGGCTCCGGGTCCCGGGCGTCGAGCACGTCGCACAGCCGGAGCCATTCACTGGTGGAGAATCCCATCCGGAGGTCGGCGGGATAGAGGCCGAGGGTGATGGCCCGGGGCCGGGTGAAGTGCTGGCGCTCGTCGAACTCCAGAATGAAACCGGGGCTTGCTATATAGTAGTCGCACGGCGGCATCCGCGGCGTTCGTATGAAGTCCCCGTAGCCGCGGTGGGCGCTCAGTTCGTCGAAGATGCGCTGCAGCACCTCTCCGGTCCGGGTTCCACGGTACGCCTCCGGACTGCTCGGCCAGGGAAATGCATGGTCCTTGCGGCATGCGCCCGGATAGAGCGCGGCGAGGAGCTCGTGGAGCCGGGTCTTGCAGTCGCGGCAGTGTTCGGAGTGTTGGGCGGAATTGGGAATCACCGGCGTATTATTGGTACTATCCGGACGAGAGGCAATCCCGGTTCCCACGTCCGGACGGGGACGGCGAATCTTTGGAGAGACAAAATGGGCTGGACTTACCTGTGCATTGCCGGCGTGTTCGAAGTGGCCTGGGTCATCGGCCTCAAGTACACCGCCGGATTCTCCCGGCTGTTGCCGAGCGCGTACACGGCCCTGACCATGGGGGTGAGCATCTACTTCCTGTCGCAGGCCGTGAAGACCCTGCCGGTGGGGACGGCCTACGCGGTATGGACCGGCATCGGCGCCGTCGGCGCGGTCATATTCGGGATGATCCTGTTCGCCGAGTCCAGGGACGCGCTTCGGCTGGCGTGCATCGGCCTCATCGTCGCCGGCATCATCGGGCTCAGGCTGGCCTCCAACAACGGATGAACACGACGTTTCGGGGAGCTTGAATGAAACGGATATGCGTCTTTTCGGGGTCCAGCACCGGCGCGCTGGACGAATACGCGCGGATGGCCACGTCGCTGGGCCGCGAGCTGGCGCGGCGCGGCATCGGGGTGGTCTACGGCGGTGCTTCCATCGGGCTCATGGGATGCGTGGCCGACGCGGCCCTTGAGGAAGGCGGCGAGGTCATCGGCATCATCCCCGAGGCCTTGATGGTGAGGGAGGTGGTGCACTCGGACCTCACCGAGCTCAAGGTGGTGGCCTCCATGCACGAGCGCAAGGCGCTCATGGCGCGGTTGTCGGACGGTTTCATCGCGCTGCCGGGGGGCTACGGCACGCTGGAGGAGCTGGCCGAGATGATCACCTGGCTGCAGCTCAGGATTCACGCCAAGCCCTGCGGCGTCCTGAACGTCCGGGACTACTACGGTCACCTGATCCGTTTCCTCGACTACGCCGTGGAGCAGGGGTTCCTCAAGCAGAAGCACCGCGACAAGCTGCTCATCGCCGAGACGGCGGACGGCATGTTGGATGCCCTCGCCGGCTTCCACCTTCCTTGACCGGGGTGTCCGTCACGGGCGGGTCTGAAACTTGCCCCTGAAGACGAAGCCTCTGACCGCCACCGCGACCACGGTGACCAGCGACATGAGCCACGCGAACCAGTCGCCGTAGCGCACGTACGCCGTTTCCATCTCCAGCAACGGCACCGTGGCCGTCAGCACCCCTTCCGCGAACAGCGGCAGCGGCGCCGACATGCGGCCCGCGGGATCGATCACCGTGGTCACCCCGGTGTTGGTGGCGCGCACCAGGGTTCGCCGCGTCTCCAGGGCGCGCCAGCGCGCCAGCCGCGCATGCTGCCATGGCGCCACGGTGCGGCCGTACCAGGCGTCGTTGGTCAGGTTGACCAGCAGGTTGGCGCGCTCGTTGCGGACAAACCGGCGCGACAGCTCCGGCATCAGGTCCTCGTAGCAGATGAGCGTTGCCGCCCGCGCGCCTCCAGGCAGGGCGAAGGTGCTCTCGAGCTGGCCGGGGGTGAATCCTTCACCGATGGGCGGCATGCCCGGGAGGCCCCCGATGAACGGTGCCAGGGGAATGTACTCGCCGAAGGCCAGCAGGGTCCGCTTGTGGTAACGGCCCAGCACCGCCCCGGCGGGGTCCAGCGCGATGGCGCTGTTGTACTTCCGGAAGCGGCTGCCGGAAATGCGCCGGTAAGTGATGGCGCCGATGATCATGTGCGGATGGCGCGGCGGCAGCACCTCCGGCGGGACTCGCCCGGCCTTGTCCGGGAGCCATTTCTCCACCGCGGACTCGGGCCAGATGACCAGATCCGCGTCGCGGCCTCCCGTGGAGAGATCCTTGTAGGTCTGTTGGTTGGTCTTCAGAAACGCCGCCTTGCCCTTCCGTTCGATGGAGATGTTCCCCTGCACCACGACGATGTCGAGCTTCCTGGCCGCCTTCGCGGCCGCGTCGACTTCCGTCAGCCGTACGTGTCCGTATGCAACGGCCGCCGCCAGCACGGCGCATGCGGCCGCGGCGGTCCACGTCGCCGCCCGGACCCCGCCTTCACCCCGGCGCGCGCGCAGCACCCTGTAAAGGGCGGTGCCGCACCACAGCAGCACGAAGGTGGCGCCGTAGTGGCCCACCAGGTCCGCCGACTGGTTCAAGTGGGTGAACGCGGTCTGGCTGGTGGCGAGATACCAGGGGAAGAGGTTGGGGAACCAGAATTCCACGGTGACCCAGAACGCCGGCGGAAGCAGCCCGAGCGGACCCGTTCCGCACAGACGGACCAGGCCCGCGAACACCACGAACGGCATCGCCGAATAGGCGACGAACAGGGTGAACGCCAGCGTCGCCAGGACATAGTTGACGCCGCCGAACACATGAACGGTGTAGACAAGCCAGTGGAAACCCAGGGCGATGGTGGCGACCCCCGTGAGCGCCCCCGCGCCTAGCGCCTGGCGCCAGCCGGGTGCCCGCTCCACCGCGGTGAGAAAGGGGATGAGCGCCAACCAGGTCAGGGGGAAGAGAACCGGCCAGAGGAAAGGCAGGGCGATGAGCCCCGCGCTGAGGAGCGACAACCGAGATAGCGACCCGAACCCAGCCATGGAGCCGGAAGTCTACGGGTCTCGGCTCCGGCCGTCAACGCGCGTCGACTCCGGTCGTCTGCCCATTGACAGGCGATTCGCGGAACGACTAATGTAAATGCCGCAGACTGCGTTCCACATCCATTCGTGACAGCATCGTCGTCCAGTCCGCCAAACAAATCGAATTCCGGACACCGGAAAGGAGGAGAGACATGGGACATTTCGTAGATGCCGACGGGCACATCATGGAGCGCGAGAACGAGATCAACGAGCACATCGAGAAGAAGTACCTGGGCAGGGGCAGTCTGAGCTTCCGCCAGATGCTGCCGAGCCTGGACAAGTTCCACACGCCCAGGAGCCGCCACATCGAGCCCGAGGGGATCTTCGATGCCTCCGTGGGGCCGGAGCGCTGGCTCGAGTTCCTCGCCAAGACCGGGATCGAGTCCTCGGTGCTCTATCCCACGGCCGGCCTTTCCTACGGCCAGGTGCACTTTCCCGAGTGGGCGACGGCATACGCGCGGGCCTACAACGACTGGTTTGCCGAGAAGTACATCAAGGTGAGCGACCGGTTCAAGGGGGTCGCGCTTATCCCGGTGCAGGACGTGAAGGCGGCGGTGAAGGAGCTGCGCCGGGCGGTGAAGGACCTGGGCATGGTGTGCGCCATGCTTCCCTCCAACGGCCTGGACCGGCACTACGGTTCCGACGAGTTCAATCCGCTCTACGAGGAGGCGGAGAAGCTCGACTGCGCCCTGGCGGTGCACGGCGGCTGCTACGGCGACCTGGGCTTCAACTCGTTCAAGGTCTTTCCCGCCACGCGCGCGCTGGGCATGCCGTTCCCGCTGGCCATCCACATGACCGGGATGATGTCGGAGGGCGTCTTCGACCGCTTCCCCGAGTTGCGGGTGGGCTTTCTCGAGGGCGGCACGGCCTGGATCCCGCTGGTGCTCGACCGGCTGAACCGCGAGGTGGAGTACGGCGGCCTGCAGCTCAAGAAAGACCCCATCGAGTACTTCCGCAGCGGCAAGGTCTTCGTCGGGTGCGAGGGCAACGAAGACGTGCTGGTCTACTGCGTCAACCGGATCGGTCACGAGGTCTTCATGTTCTGCTCCGACTTCCCGCACGAGATCACCATGGACAACTGCATGGAGGAGATCGACGAGATCCGCGACCGGGAAGAGCTCACGGACGAGCAGAAGCAGGCAATCCTCGGCGAAAACGCGCGGAACTTCTACAAGATCTGACGCAGGCGCGGCGGGAAGGGGCACGCCCTTTCCGCCGCTTGACGCCCCCGTAGCTAAGGGCTACCATGAGTACGTCCCAGTGGGACGTACCATCGTAAGTCTCACCTTGCGAAGCCTACGCGAAGGAAAACCGACCGAGATCGTGGTTCAGAAAAGAATCGTGCCGTGTTCGACTCCTTTTGCGGTTCGCGCCCAGGGTGTATGGCCATAACGTTTCAGGAGGAGAGCACATGGAAGGCAGGAGACTCTACGTCGGCGGGCTGCCGTACTCGACGACGGATATGCAACTCGAGGAGATTTTCTCGGCTCACGGCACGGTTGAATCCGCCCAGGTGATCATCGACAAGTTCACCGGCCGCTCCCGAGGCTTCGGGTTCGTGGAAATGGGGACCTCGGATGAGGCCGAGGCCGCGGTCAACGCCCTCAACGAGACCGATCTCGGAGGACGCACCATCACCGTGAACGAGGCCCGGCCCCAGCGCCGCGACTTCGGAGGCCGCCGCTAGGAGCCTGTCCGAGTAATCAAATACAACCTCTTTCACAACCTCTTTCTCTCTGGGAGGGGGTGGCCGAAGGCCGGGTGAGGCCCCAGGGCGGTCCCACGCGCGTCCGGCCGCCGCTGCCGGACGTGTCCAAACCCGACGGGGCGCGGGGCCCGCCGCCCTGCCGCCCCGCGAGTCGGGGGCGCATACGCTTCACGGCTCGGTTTCATCCTCCCACCGCGGCGCAATCCCTTCACGTCGTACAGTCCCGTCGTACAGTCCTCATCCCTGCGTTTACCCACCGGACGCATCGTTGCCATTTCCACCGGAATGGGGCATGTAGGCCTTGATCCGCATTCGGGACGCGAGCGCGAAAGGAGGGTCGAAATGGCGACAGGCAACGGTTTCGGAACGGCCAGCGGAATCAACCTCGTGGGGCGCATGGACCTGCCCGGCGGCGGCAAGGTCGAGGTGGACAAGGGTTTCGCCTACGTGGGGCACATGGACCCGCCCTACGGCACGTCCGTCATCGACGTGCGCGACCCGAAGAATCCCAGGCTCGTCGCCCAGCTTGAGGTGCCTCCGGGGATCCACTCGCACAAGGCCGCGGTGAGCGACGGCCTGATGATCGTCAACTACGAGCGCTACGAGAACAACCAGGACGCCCAGGGAGGCCTCAAGGTCTTCGACGTGTCGGATCCGGCCAAACCCCGCGAGGTCTCGTTCTTCAAGGCGTCCGCCAAGGGCGTGCACCGTTTCACCTTCGACGGCCGCTACGCCTACTTCTCGCCCGTGCCGGAGGGATACGTGGGCAACATCTGCATGATCCTGGACCTGGCGGACCCGGCCGACCCGCGGGAGGTGGGGCGCTGGTGGATGCCCGGGCAGTGGGTCGCGGGCGGCGAGGAACCCACTTGGCCGGGCACCATGCACCGCTGCCATCACCCCATCCGCCGGGGCGACCGCCTCTACGTGAGCTACTGGCACGGCGGTTTCGTGATCCTGGACATCTCCGACATGAGCAAGCCCAAGCTGGTGGGCCATTTCGACACGAGCCCTCCCTACCCGTCGCCCACGCACACCGCCCTGCCCATGCCGGAGAAGCTCATGGGCCGGGAGATCCTGGTGGTGGTGGACGAGGAAGCCCAGAAGGCGGCGCCTCTGCCCTACGCCTTCATGTGGGTGGTGGACATTTCCGACGAGAAACACCCCGTGCCCATCTCCACGTTCATGCCCGATCTCGACGGCGAGCCCGCCGACCGCTACGGCGCGCACCAGCCCAACGAGCAGGTCCACGGCAACGTGCTGTACGTCACCTGGTTCAGCGGCGGCCTGCGCGCGGTGGACGTGTCCAATCCCTACCAGCCCAGGGAGGTGGGCTACTACGTGCCCGAGCCCGGCAAGGGGCAGAACGCCGTCCAGAGCAACGACGTCTTCCAGGACGACGACGGGCTCCTGTACCTGATCGACCGACTCGACGGGTTCGAGATACTCGAGCCGCGGGTATAGGCCGAGGACGCCCGTGTCACGTTCTGGGATTTCGCCGACTCGTCGCCAGCGTCCCGTTCCTCCTCCTTCCGACTCCCTCTCCCTCCGGGAGAGGGTCGGGGTGAGGGTGCCACAGCTACACCGCCATGGCCGATCCTGAGAACGGCTCCGAGCCGCCCGCCGCGCTCGCGCACCTGCGCGTGGTGGAGTTGGGAGACGTGCCCGCAGCCTACGCGGGCCGGCTGCTGGCCGATCTCGGCGCGGACGTCATCAAGGTGGAGCCGCCGGGCGGCGCGCCCGAACGGAGGCTCCCGCCCTTCGCCGGAGGCGTCGAGGACGCCGAGCGCAGCCTGACCTCCATCCACGCCAACACCAACAAGCGCAGCCTGGTGCTGGACCTCTCCGCCGAAGGCGACCGGGACACGTTCACCAGGCTGCTGTTGTCCGCGGACATCTTCGTCGAGGCCACTCCGTTGGGCCGGCTGGAGTCCTGGGGATACACCGACGCGTGGCTGGAGGAGAACTGCCCCGCGCTCGTGACGGTGTCCATGACGCCCTTCGGCCGCACCGGTCCCTACCGCCACTACAAGACCAGCGACGCCATCACCAACGGCGCCGGCGGCTTCCTCTACGGCCAGGGGGATGACCAGCGCGGGCCGTGTACGGCGCCCTCCCACTCGGCCTACCAGGTGGCCGGCTGCGTGGCCGCGACGCTGGCGGTGGCCGGGGTGCGCCACCGGCGGCGCAGCGGCGCAGGCCAGCGTCTGGACGTGTCGTTGCAGGAGGCGTTGACCTTCACCAACAGCAGCTCCATCGCGCGTTACACTCTGGAGAACCGCATGGGGCGCCGGCCCGGGGCGAAGACCTACGGCGGTTCGGTGACCAACATCTACCGCTGCAAGGATGGCCGCTACGTCCACTTCACCGCCAACCTGCCCCACATGTGGCGCGAGCTCACCCAGAACTGGATGACCGGCACGATCCTGTCCGAGCCGCAGTGGGAGGACATGGCCTACCGCGACGCCCGTAGCGGCGAAGCCTCCGCGGTGGTGGCGGAGTTCATCAGCGGCTTCAACGCGGACGAGTTCGTGGCCGAGGCCCAGGGGCGGCACCTCTCCGCCGCTCCGCTCAACACCGTCGGGCAGTTCGTGGAAGGCGAGCAGCTAAGCGCCCGCCACTGGCTCCAGGAGATCGAGCACCCGGTCATCGGCCGCTACCGGGCACCCGGCTTCCCCATGCGGCTTTCCGGGACGCCCATGCGGATGCGCCGTCCGGCGCCGCTGCTGGACCAGCACCGCGACGAGGTGCTGGCCGAGCTGGAGCAGGGCAGACAACCTACATCCGTTCGCCCTGAGCCCTCCGACCAGGCTCAAGACAGAGAACCCGTTCGCCCTGAGCGTAGCGAAGCGCAGCGGAGCGAAGTCGAAGGGCGCCCCTCCGCAGCTACCTTGCAGGTCGCGCCCACCGATCCCATGCTGTCCGGCCTCCGCATGGCCGATCTGACGCAGCAGTTCGCCGGCCCGCTCGGCACCGAGATCCTCGGCTACTACGGCGTGGAGGTCCTCAAGATCGAGTCCAACACCGTGGCCGCCCGGGGCCGGGGCGCGGCCATCCACGCCGACATGAACCGGGCCAAGCTGGGCGTCACCCTGAACCTGCGCCACGACCAGGGCAAGGAGCTGTTCCGGCGCCTGGTGGAGCGGTCCCAGTTGGTGGTGGAGAACTTCAGCGTAGGGGTCATGGAGCGCCTCGGCTTCGACTACGAATCGTTGCGCAAGGTGAACCCCGGCATCATCCAGGTGTCCATGCCCGGCTGGGGCCGGGAAGGGCCGCTGCGCTCCTGGGTGGCCTGGGGCTGGCAGCTCCTGGCCTACACCGGGCTCATGCGCCTGTGGGGCTATCCCGAGTCGCCCATGCGCGCGCGCTGCAAGATCGCGTGGCCGGACCGGGTCGGCGCCATCACCATGGCGCTGGGCGTGGCCGCCGCCGTCGAGCACCAGGAGCGCACCGGCGAAGGGCAGTTCATCGAGGCCGCGATGCTGGAGGCCCAGGGCGCCATGATGGGCCCCGCCATCCTCGACTACACGGTCAACGGCAACGAATGGGAGACGCTGGGCTACCGGGAGATACTGGGAGACCCCTACGCGCCCTACGGCTGCTACCCGTGTGCCGGCAACGACGACTGGATCATCATTGCCTGCGAGACCGACGAGGAGTGGCAAGCCATGGCCGGGGTCATCGGCGCGGGCTCATGGGCCGAGGACGCGCGCTTCGCCGACCGGGAAGGCCGGCGGCGGCACCGCGAAGAACTGGACGAAAAGCTGACGAAGTGGACCCGCACCCAGACCGCCCGCCAGTCCTTCCGCCGCCTGCAGCGGGCCGGCGTGGCCGCCGGCATCCCAATGTCCGGCGAGGACCTCTACTACGACCCCCACCTGCGCGAGCGCGGCCACATCGTCGAGATCGACGAGCCGCCGTGGGGCCGGGTCGCCCACCACGGCATCCCCGGCATCCCGTCCCGCTCCAAGGCCAGCGCCGCGATGCCCGCGCCCTGGATCGGAGCGCACAATGCCTACGTGCTCGGTGAGGTGCTGGGGCTGAGCGAAGAGGAGATCGCCGCGCTGGAAGAAGAGGAAGCCACCAAGTAGGCTGCGGCTACGCATCGGCCAGCGGCCCGTGACGCCTCACTCAACACTCCACGTTGGGCATCTGATTCCACACTTGGTTGTCCAGGGTCCTTCCTGTTCTCTTCTTGAACACGCCGCCCCACTGTTTGAAAAAGAACGGCACCTTGTGCTGCAGGCAGTTGTCGCGGATTTCCCGTACCCAGTCGGCTTCCATCGGTCGTGCCCTCGGTCCTGATTCGCCGCCGACGATCACCCAGTCGATGCCATCAAGAGGTATGCTCGTTAGTGGTCCAAGCAGGGGTTCCAGCGATAGAAACTTGACCGGCGCACCGGTTTCCCTGAGCCGTTCCAACCTGTCCATCCACCGTGCGGACTCGATACTCGTTCCGAGCCAGATGTTCGGCGTCCATGACAGCCGCTTGTCGAGTTGTACGACCCGCCCCGGTCGCTTGGTGAGAACCTGGAAGGTGTGTTGCGGCGAACGGTTCATGACATCGAACACCGCACGGATGAACTCGGCCGGGACCGATTTGTGGAACAGGTCCGACATGGAGTTGACGAAAACAAGATGCGGCCGATTCCACCTGGAGGGCTCCTCCAGCGTACGCGGGTGGACGGTCACCTTGAAGCCCTCCCGGTACTTTTGCGCTCCCATAGCTCGGAGCCGTCTGGACATACGCTCCGCGTAGCAGTGTTTGCAGCCGTGACTGATCTTGGAGCAACCCGTCACGGGATTCCATGTAATCTCAGTCCATTCGATGGCGGAGCGCGAAGCCATGGCTAGAGGTGTTCGAGGATATGTTGTTTCCTTTTGGGTGTTGCCATCCGCTGGATTTCCCCTTCGGGGGAGTGACGTTCTGGCACCCGGGTCGGAGTCACTCCCCCCTGGAATGCGGCCCGAACGGCTCCGGTTGGAAGGGCTTGTCGCGGGCTTCGAAGAAGGCGCGCAGGCCGCCCTGCTTGCGGGCGTCTTCCAGGCGCTTGTTGAACTCCTCGCGCTTGGAAAGGCGGGCCATGGCGCTCAGTTCGGCGTTGAGCAGCCAGGCCTTGTGGAGCCCCATCATCTCCAGCCCTTGGGTGGCGATGGCGAGGTTGATCTTGATGGTTTCCGGCGGCACCAGGGCCACGCGCTCGACCATGCGGAAGCATTCCTCCAGGAGCTCGCCCGCGGGCACGACCTTGTTGACCAGGCCGATGCGCAAGGCTTCCTGCGCGTCGACGTGGTCGCCGGTGAGGGCGTAGCGCAGGGCGTTCTTGGGGCCGGCCAGCAGCACCCAGATGAAGTCCGTGCCGGCGGCCTGCCGCACCTGGGGTTGGCCGAAGACCGCGTCGTCCGCGGCCACGGTCAGGTGGCAGGTGAGGGCCAGCCACGAGGCGGCGCCCAGGCACCAGCCGTTGACCGCGCCGATGATGGGCTTGGGAAACTCCCAGCGGTAGAGGCGCCGCCGCAGCATCTCCTCGCGGTCCTTGTCCCGGACCTCGTCGAACTCCTTGTAGAGCGGCACCCCTTCGGGCAGGGCCTGGGGCCACACGGTCTCCGGGACGCCTTCCGCGGAGATGTCCTCGCCGGAGGAGAAGCAGCCGTCCGAGCCGGTGAGGATCACTCCTCGCACCTCGGGGTCGTCCTTGGCCTCGGCCAGGGCGGTGTCCAACTCCGCCAGCAGGGCCTCGTTCAGGGCGTTGCGCCGTTCCGGGCGGTTGAGGGTGATGAGCACGCCGCTGCGCTGTTTTTCATAGAGAAGGTTCTGATAGGTCGACATGAGGTCTCCTCGCGGGAAGTTCGTCTCCTGTTGCCGTGTAGCCTTGGGCCGGCGCGCCTATTCCCTGGGCTTCGATCTCGGGCCGAAGGGCTCGGGCTGGAACGGGCCGTCGCGCAGTTGCAGGTACTCCCGTATGTTCTTTTCCCGGGCCTCGTTCAGCGGGCGGCGGTGCTCCTCGCGCAGCATCACGTGGGCCGGCGCGGAGAGTTGCGAGTCCAGCATGAGGGCGTCGCGCAGGCCCATCATCTCCATGCCCAGGGTGGCGATGGCGAGGTTGATCTTGACCGTCTCCGGCGGCACCAGCGCGATGCGCTCCACCAGCTCGAAGCACTCGTCCAGCAGCCGCTCGTGGGGCACCACCTTGATGACCAGGCCGATGCGCAGGGCTTCCTGGGCGTCGATGTGGTCCCCCACCAAGCCGTAGCGCAGCGAGTTCTTGACCCCGGCCAGCATGGTCCAGAGGAAACTGGTGTTTGAGCCGTGGCGCACCTCGGGCTGGGCGAAGACAGCCTGCTCCGAGGCGATGGTGATGTGGGTGCACAGCGCCAGCCACGAGCCCGCGCCCATGGCCCAGCCGTTGATGGCGCCGATGACCGGCTTGTCCAGCTCCCACAGCCGCAGGAACTCGTTGCCCTCCCGGCCGCGCCAGGAATCGATCCAGTCCGACGCCGACTGGCCCGCGGGGACGCCGTAGGGCCATTCGAGGTCGCGCCGCCGCCCGGGCTTGGGCCCCTGGTCCATGCCTGCGGAAAAGGCGCGCCCGGCGCCGGTGATGATCATGGCGCGGACCTCGGGGTCGGCCACGGCCTCGTCCAGCGCCGCCGACATCTCGTGCTGGACCGTGGGGCTGATGGCGTTCATCACCTGCGGTCGGTTGAGCGTGATCAAGCCGCCGGCGCCGCGTTTCTCGTACAGGATCTCGGTGTAGTCTGCCATGGGCTGTTCCTATCTCCCTATTTCTCTTTCTTCCACACGATGCGGTAGATCCCCGCGATCTCCGATAGGGGCATGATGATGGGGTCGTAGCCGTGGGCGATGCTGATGAGGACGAGGTTGCCGTTTTCCCTCTTGATCCGCTTGATCAGGTACTCGCCGCCCACGGTCTTGATCACGCAGTAGTCGCCGGAGTGCCATTCCTTGTTGGGCGAGCATACCACGATTTCCTTGTCTTCGTAGCGCGGGCTCATGGAGTCGCCGCGGACCTCGACCCCGAAGGCATTGGCGTCCCCGAGGTCGTAGGGGCGCGAAACCCGGCGCCAGCCCTCCCCCACGGGGAACCCGTCCTCGGAGAACTCGCCTCGGCCCGCTCCCGCGCGCCCCACCACCGGAAGGTCGTCGGGCACGTGGCCGGAGACGTCGCGGACCTGATCATTGGTGGCCAGGAGCCATTCCAGCGACACGCCGCACACCGAAGCCAGTCGGTGCAGGATGGCCGACTGCGGCGCCCGGTCTCCCGCCATGTAGTTATAGACCGCGGTCTTGGAGATGCCCGCCCGGGCCGCCACCTCCTGGGGGTCCCGGTCCGTGAGGGCGAGGGTAAGGCGCCGTGCAAGATCGGTCTTCGGACGTCTTGTTTTTTTCCTCGGCATCGTGTATATAGTTCTCGAATGAAAAATAGCTTGACATTATAGTAGTCAATTGATAACTTCCCGTCAAGCGCTGTCATGACGCGACTCTCATCGGGAAGGAAGGGCGACGATGGCAAGGGATACGAAACGACATCTGAAATCGGTGGACGGAGGCCGCGAGACCAAGCAGTGGGCGGAGGTGGATTCCTCGCTGGTGGGGCTCTCGGTGCTCTCGGCCCTGAGCAAGATCGACCACGGCGAGGAGGGGGAGGCCGATGTGGAAATCGGCGGTCGCACCCTGCGAATCCGTTTCGACCCGCTCCAGAAG
This sequence comes from uncultured Binatia bacterium (SeqCode), assembly GCA_965204505.1. Classification (GTDB taxonomy): domain Bacteria; phylum Desulfobacterota; class Binatia; order UBA9968; family JAJDTQ01; genus JAJDTQ01. The sequence continues at coordinate 810,410 of CBDBFB010000002.1, read as the reverse complement.
CGGGTGCTGATGTTCGAGCTCAAGAAGACCCGGACCCGCAACTCCCGCCTCGCGGGTCCCCGCAACAAGACCCTCCACTAAGACCGGCGGTGCCGGGAACCGGAGCCCGAGGCCAGCGCCTCGCGCAAGCTGGCAGCCTCGGGCGTCTTCCCGGCATTCCGCCGCACACATCCACCAACTCTACCTCGTCGAGGAGCCGGGGCTGCGGTTCACGAAGCGCCGTCCACACGCGTTACTCTCACCGTCCGCCCCGTGGTGAGGGACTCCGACGCCGCGTCGGCGATGGCGAGGGCGGCCAGACCGTCAAGGCCGCCGGGATACGGTACGTCGGCGCCTCGGACCACGGCGCAGAAGGTTGCGATCTCTTCGCGGTAGGCGTCGGCGTAGCGGTCCATGAAGAAATCGTTGAGGGGGTCGGTGGCGAAACCGGTCCGGTCGGCGCGGGTGACCGTGGTGGCCACGGGATTGCCGGCGGAGACCATGCCCTCGGAGCCGTGCACCTCGATGCGCTGGTCGTAGCCGTAGGCGGCGCGGCGGGAGTTGGAGATCACGCACAGACGGCCGCCGGCGGAGCGCAGCACGGCCACCGCGGTGTCGACGTCGCCGGCTTCTCCGATGGCCTTGTCGACCAGGGCGGACCCGGCGGCGGTGACCTCCACGATGGCTTCGCCCACCAGGAACCGCGCCATGTCGAGGTCGTGGATCATCATGTCCCGGAACAGCCCGCCGGATCGCCGGAGGTACTCGATCGGCGGCGGCGCGGGGTCGCGCGATGTGATCTGCACGAGCTCGACGTCTCCGATGCGCCCGCGGTTGATCTCGTCACGCAGGCGCCGGAAGGACGGGTCGAACCGGCGGTTGAATCCGATCATCAGCGGCACTCCGCAACGCGCCGCGGCGGCCACGCTCTCTTGTGCGCGCGACAGATCGAGGTCGACGGGCTTCTCGCAGAAGATCGCCTTGCCCGCCGCCGCGGCCCGTTCGATCAGCTCCGCGTGCAGGTCCGTGGGCGTGGCGATGAGGATCCCTTCGATGGCGGGATCGCCCAGCACTTCCTCGACCGAAGCGGCGCGGGTGCCGGTCGCCTGAACCACCGCCGCCACGGCAGCCTCATCGGGATCGGCCACGGCCGCCAGCCGCGCGCCCTCGCTCTCGGCGATGGAGCGCGCGTGGGTCTTTCCGATGCGGCCGGCGCCCAGGAGCCCGAGCCTGACGGGCGCGCCGGTCACTTCGAGTCCCGCTGGAAGATCCAGGCGTGGTCGGGGTGGTTGCGGAACCGCCACTGGCGCTTCGGGCCCGCCATGACGTTCAGGTAATACATGTCGTAGCCGTAGGGCGCGCCGCACGGATGATGGCCGCGGGGCACCAGCACGGTGTCACCGTCCGACACCGCCATGGTCTCGTCCAGCTCGCCGTCCTCGGTGAAGACCCGCTGAAAGCCGAACCCCTGGGGCGGGTCGATGCGGTGATAATAGGTTTCTTCCAGGTAGGTCATTTCCTCGCCCTCGTCGCTGTCGTGACGGTGCGGCGGGTAGCTCGACCAGTTGCCCTGGGGCGTGTAGACCTCGGTGATGAGCAGGCTGTCGGCGATGTCGGCGTCGTCCATGGCGATGGGATGCACGTAGCGCGTGTTGGCGCCCTTGCCGCGTTTCAGGACGGGTATGCTCTCCGGATCGATGGCCCTGGCCGTGTGCCCGCCGGAGCCGGGGGCCGAGCACACCGCGATGGTGCAGTCGGTTTCCGCCCGCGCCGACCACGATGTTCCGTCTGGAACGTAGACGGCGTAGGGTTTGGTCTGCTCGAACACGCTCATGCGCTCGCCCTGGACTCCGAAATCGACCTCCGGGGTCGACAACCGCGCCTTGCCTTCAACCATCACCAGAATGACCTCGCGGTTGTCGGTGGTCTCTCCGGCGGTGTCTCCCGCCTTCAACGCGTAGACGGCGAACCCGACGTACCGCCACCCGGCGTTCTCCGGGGTAATGTCGACGACCTTGCCATTGGTTCCCGATGGTTTTCGCAAAAGAGTGCTCATGGTGTCCTCCTGTACTCTCCCGGCCCCGCCTCCCTTGGATTCCCGCCCCGTATCAAGTACGGGGCATGCTCGCGCGGGAATCACTCATGGCCTTGAGAGGCTCACGAACCCGTCATTCCGGCGAAAGCCGGAATCCAGGGCGGGGCCAGATGGCACTGCGGACCCCTCGCCCCCTCCATTCCTGGATTCCGGCTTTCGCCGGAATGACGATACGGGGCGTCCCTGCCATTCCATGTCCAACCGCAGTTTTGACACGGCCTGTTTCCCGGAGAGCGCGGGGGAACGAAGTATTCAGTCCAATCCTGCCTCGCGCGCCATAACGCGGAGGGTCTTCAATGCCAACGTCTGATAATACACCGGATCGCGTTGGGCCGGGTCCTGCTCGGCCTCCGCTATCAGCCAGCCCGAGTAGCGGTGGCGGGCCGCGATTCGCAGCACCGCTGGGAAATCGACGCAGCCCTCGTCGTCGCCCGGAACCGTGAAGACGCCGAGCCGGACGGCCTGCAGAAACGACAGGTTTTCCGTAAGCGCTCTTTGGCGGACCGCGAGGCGAACGTTCTTCGCGTGGATGTGGACGGTTTGGTCCATGTATCGCTCCGCAAGGGTCACTGGATCGGCGCCTGCGAAGGCGGCGTGTCCGGTGTCCAGAAGAAGCTGGGTGTGCGGCCCGACATGCGCCATGAACGCGTCGATTTCCTCCATCGTCTCCACCACCGTACCCATGTGATGATGATACGCCAAGTGGATGCCCCGGGCGAGGCAGTGCTCGGCGATGGTCTCGACGTCCTCGCAGAAACCCGCCCATCCGGACGCCGGGAGCCTTGGCCGGTCCCCCAGGGGCGCGTCGACCTCGCCGTGGACCGCTCCGGTGGTTTCGCACGCGATGCAAACCGAGCACCCCAACGCCGCCAAGACGTCGAGGTGGGGCTGGATCGCCGCCTTTTCGTCCTCTACGGAGCGTTCGAGCAGCTTCAACGAGTGCCACCCGGAAACGTATGCCAGCCCGTAGGGTTGCAGGGTAGCGGCAAGGGTCGCGGCATCGGAAGGAAACTTGTGGCCCTTTTCGATCCCCTCGAAGCCGATGCGGCTGGCGTCGCTCAGGCACTGCTCCAGCGGTATGTCGCCCCCCAGGCTGTGGTCGTCGTCGTTGGACCACGCGATGGGGTTGGTGCCGTAACGGATCACGCGGTTCTCCTCAACGGGTCACTTGAAGGGCTGGCAGGGGGTTGACGCCTACCGGGTCACGAGCGTTTCCTGAGCGCGGCGTCGTAGGCATCGCGGGCCGCGACAACCTCCGGGCGGTCCGACACCTCGGGCACCGCCACGTCCCACCAGTGGCCTCCGGCCTGGGTGCTGGCGAGCGGGTCGGTGTCGATGACGATGACCGAAGTCCGGTCGGCCGAGCGGGCCTCGACGAGGGCGGCCTCGAGGCCGTCGATGCCGTACACGTGCGTCGCGACGGCTCCCATGGAGGCCGCATGGGCGGCGAAGTCGATGGCGGAGGGCGTCCGGTGCCGGGCGGTGTCTAGCAGGTTGTTGAAGCTGGCGCCTCCGGTGGCGACCTGCAGCCGGTTGATGCAACCGAAGCCCCGGTTGTCCAGCACCACCACCGTCAGCTTCAATCCCAGCATGACGCTGGTGGCCAGCTCCGAGTTCATCATCATGTACGACCCGTCGCCCACCACCACGACCACGTCGGCCTCGGGCCGCGCCATCTTGACGCCGAGACCGCCGGCGATCTCGTAGCCCATGCACGAGTAGCCGTATTCCAGGTGGTAGTCGCCGCGGCGGGGCGAACGCCACAGTTTGTGGAGCTCGCCGGGCAGACCGCCGGCCGCGCACACGACGATGCCGTTGTCGGCCATGGTCCGCTGGACCGCGCCGATGACCTGGGCATCCGATGGGACGGTATTGTTGTCCGGTGCGCGGGTCGCGGTGTCAGCAGCGTGGTCCCATTCGGCCTTCAACGCCGCGTGCGCCTCGTGAACGGCATGGTCGCGCGTGACATCGCGTGGCGGGTCGCCCGGACGGTTAGCTCCACGGTCGGTCGGATTGGCCGAAGGCGTCATCCGGTTTTCCTTGAGCCCTTCGCTCGGCAGGGCGACAATCCGGTCGCCCAGGACGGCGTCGAGTTCCTCCAGCGCCGTCCGCGCATCTGCCACCACGGCCACGGCGTCGTGCTTGGTTGCGTCGAAGGCAGCCGCATTGACGGTCAGCAGCCGCACGTCCGGGTTCTGGAAGAGGCTCCAGGAGCCGGTGGTGAAGTCCTGCAAGCGGGTCCCCACCGCAACGATCAGGTCCGCCGTCCGGGCCAATGTGTTGGCGCTCTCCGTGCCGGTGACGCCGATGGCGCCGACGTTGCACGGGTGCGCCCACGGCAACGCCGACTTTCCCGCCTGGGTCTCGGCCACGGGAAGGCCGTGCCGCTCGGCGAACGCGGCAAGCGTCTCGCACGCCCCGGAGTAGTGGACCCCGCCGCCGGCGATGACCAGCGGCGCTTTCGCCGCCCCCAGCGCCTCCGCGGCGCGGGCCAGCTCTCCGGCGTCGGGCCGTTGCCGGCGCATGGCCCAGGTCCGCGGCTGGAAGAAGGTGTCGGGGTAGTCGTAGGCTTCGGCCTGGACGTCCTGGCAAAGCGCCAGGGTGACCGGCCCGCACCCGCCCGGGTCGATGAGCGTTGCCATGGCGCGCGGCAAGGCCGTCAGAAGCTGCTCGGGGCGGGCGATGCGGTCGAAGTACCGGCTCACCGGCCGGAAGCAATCGTTGGCGCTGACGGTGCCGTCCGAGAAGTCCTCCACCTGTTGCAGCACCGGGTCGGGAAGCCGGTTGGCGAACACGTCGCCGGGCAGGAACAGCACCGGCAGGCGGTTCACGTGGGCCACGGCCGCCGCCGTCACCATGTTGGTGGCGCCGGGGCCGATGGAGGAGGTCACCGCCATGGCCCGCTTGCGATTGCTGGCCTTGGCGTAGGCGATGGCCGCGTGAGCCATGCCCTGCTCGTTGTGCCCCCGCCAGGTGGGCAGCGCGTCGCCCGCCTGGTACAGCGCCTCGCCCAGGCCCGCGACGTTGCCGTGCCCGAAGATCGCCCACACTCCGGCGACGAAACGCTCGCCGTCCTCGTTCACCTGCGCGCTGAGATAGCGCACCAGCGCCTGGGCGGCCGTCAGTCTAATCGTGCTCATGAGTCGTCAGTCCTAGTGCATGTAGTTCGCGACGCGTGCGTTGATAGGTAATTGCTGTTGGTACGCGTCAGTTCTCGTGCATATAGTTCTCGAACTTGAAGCGAAAGGCACAGGCCCCCGCAAACGTCATTACCGTCGAGCAGACTGTGTCAAAACCGCGGTTGGATACGGCATGGTAGGGACGCCCCATATTGTCATTCCGGCGAAAGCCGGAATCCAGGAGGGTAGAGCAGGGAATCATTTCTCGTTGCCCCTCCCCACCTCCTGGATTCCGGCCCCGTATCGGGGTACGGGGCATGCTTTCGCCGGAATGACGGAACGTCGGCCGAACCATTCCATCAGTTTCCGTCGCGTGCTTCGTCCCAGGCTTCGCAGAGCCTCGAATAGTTCTCGGCCATGCGCGCCACGGCCTCGCTGTCGTCCATACGGCCGGCCATCCAGGCTCGGGCCACGTCCCCGAAGATCGTCCGTCCCACAGCGAACCCCTTCACCATCTCATGTCTTGCCGCAACCTGGAAGCTCGCCCGCAACGCCTCGAAAGGTGCGTCCAGGCCCAGCACCACGATGCCCCGGCAATGGGGGTCGTGGTCCTCGATGGCGGCGCACGCCCGTTGCCACGCTGCATCGGACACCATCGGTTCCAGCTTCCACCAGTCGGGATAGACGCCGATCTCGTAGAAGCGCTCGATGACCGCCGCGGTGGTGGAGTCGTCCACCGGTCCGAACTTCGACGGGATGATCTCCACGAGGAAGTCCAGCCCGTTGGCCCGAGCGGCCTCGGCCAGCCGCTTGACCGTCGACTCCTGGTCGGCGCGAAGCTCCTCGGGGTCGTCGGGACGATAGAAGCAAAGGACCTTCACCACGTGCTCGGCGGGCCATTCCGCCAGCGCCGAGCCGAAGTCGTCGCCGATCTCCAGCCGCAGCGGCCGGCTGCCGGGCCGTTCCACCGGGCGCCCGATCCACAGTCCCGTTCCCGCTGCCGCATACAGCGCGTCGCGGCCCAGGCGGCCGTCGCACAGGATACCGTAGCCGTGGCGGCCGCCGGCGACGCGAAGCGCGGCCTCCAGGCACAGGCGCTTGAAGACGCCGATGCGTTCGGCGCCTGTGCCGCCGCGTTCCGGCGCGGCGCCCTTGTCTTCCCGCACGGTGCCGGTGTGCTCCACGACGGCGGTTTCCTCCAGCGCGTCGCGGCTGCCCCGTGGGATGTGCTCCGCTGCCGCGTCGTGATCCCGCACCATGTCCTCGAACTGCGCGCGGTGGTCGAAGGCGAAGACGTGCATGGCGGGCCACGCCCTGGAGCGGTTGGTGGCCCAGTGGACCTGCTCCAGCCGCGAATCGTGGCGCACGGCCGGAGTCGACGGTCCGTTCTCCAGGAAGTCGCGCAGCTCCACCTCGCTGGGATAGGCCGGCGTGCAGCCGTGGCGCGACACCGCCAACGCGCCGCAGGCGTTGGCGATGCGCAGGGTTTCGGCCCAGTCCTCCCCCGTAAGCCAGCCCTTGAGGAGGCCGGCCATGAAGCCGTCGCCGGCTCCCAGGACGTTGAACACCTCGACCGCGAACGACTCGCCGCTGACGCCTTCATCCAGATTCGTCGGGATAGGACCCGCGAACGCGGTGGCGCCGGCGACGCCGCGCTTGCACACCAGCGCCGCCGCCGACGCGTTGCGGACATTGCGCAGGGCCTCGATGGTGTCGGATGCGCCGCCGGCGATGTGGAACTCCTCTTCCGTGCCCACGATCACGTCGAACCGCGCCAGCGTGCTCTGCAGCTTGGCGGTGACGGACGCCGACTCGATGAAGCGGTTCTCCCCGTCTCCGTGTCCGGAAAGGCCCCACAGGTTGGGGCGGTAGTCGAGGTCGAGGATCGTCCGCGCTCCGGACTCGCGCGCCAGGTCCAGCGCCCGCAGGGTCGCGGCCTCGGTGCGGGGATGGGACAGGTGGGTGCCGGAGGCGAGCACGCAGCGCGCCTCGGCGATGAAGTCCGGGTCGATGTCGTTGGGAGAAAGCGCCATGTCGGCGCAGTTCTCGCGGTAGAAGATCAGCGGAAAGCGCTCCTGGTCGCGGATGCCCAGCAGCACGAGGGCGGTCAGGCGCTCCGGGTCGGTGATGACGCCGCGCACGTCGACCCCTTCGGCGACCAACTGCTCGCGGATGAAGCGGCCCATGTGCTCGTCGCCGACGCGGGTGATGACGGCGGACTTGAGGCCGAGGCGGGCGGCGCCCGCGGCGGCGTTGGTGGGCGAGCCGCCGATGTACTTGCGGAAGGTCCGCATGTCTTCCAGGCGGCCTCCCACCTGGCCGCCGTAAAGGTCCACCGACGAGCGGCCGATGGAGATGACGTCCAGGGTCCGCTTCATGCGCTGCCGTCCGGAAGCCTTTGCTTGCGTGTCACCAAGTCGCAGACAGCCTTCGCCGGAGTCCGCGTTACACGGTGCCGCCCAGCGAGCCTTCCAATTGCGCCAGCTCCTGGCCGCCCGCCATCATGTCCTGAAGCTCGTCGGCCTTGATCTCCCCGCGCATGGCCGTCCCCAGGGTGGTGCCCCGGTTCAGCACCGTGTAGCGGTCGCCCACCGCCATGGCGTGACGGACGTTGTGGGTGATGAAGACCACGCCGATGCCGGTCTTGCGCACGCGGTCGATGGTGGCCAGGACGTTCGATGTCTGCCGCACGCCCAATGCCGATGTCGGCTCGTCCAGGATCAGGATCTTGGCGCCGAAGTAGACGGCGCGGGCGATGGCCACGGTCTGGCGCTCGCCGCCGGACAACGTGCCTACCGCCTGGGTGGGCTCGCGCAGGCGAATGCCCATGTCGGCCATCCGCGTCATCGTGACCTCGTTGGCGTGCTTGAAGTCGATGAACTTGAAGGGCCCCCACCGCTTGGTGGGCTCGCGTCCCATCCAGAAGTTGCGGGTCACCGACATCAGCGGGATCATCGCCAGGTCCTGGTACACGGTGGCGATGCCCGCCAGCATGGCGTCGCGCGGGCTGTCGAAAGCCACCGGCTGGCCGCCCATCAAGATCTGCCCGCTGGTGGGCTTGTGGACCCCGGCCATGGTCTTGATGAAGGTGGACTTGCCGGCGCCGTTGTCGCCGAGCAGGCAGTGGCATTCCCCCGCGTGCACCGCCACCGAGACGCCCGCCAGGGCGATGACCGCGCCGAAGTGCTTCTCGATGTCCTGCAGCTCGATCAGCGAGGCGTCGTCCGTGTGGACGTCGCGCATTTCAACGAGTGGTTCGCTCATCATCGTTCTCCCGTGATCATGCGGCGGATGTAGGTGTTCAGGATAACCGCCAACAACAGGATGAGCCCAAGGAAGACCCGGAACAGGCTGCTTTCCACGCCGGTGAAGAACAGGCCCTGCTGCACGACCCCGAAGATCAGCGCTCCCAGCGCCGCGCCCACCACCGAGCCGTAGCCGCCGGTGAGGAGCGCGCCGCCGATGACCACGCAGATGATCGCCTCGAACTCCTTCAGGAGGCCCCGGTCCGCGGCGGCGGAGCCGAACTCCATCACTTGGCAGGTGGCGAACACTGTGGCGCAGAACGCCGTCAGCATGAACATGAGGATCTTCACCCGGTCCACCGGCACACCGGTGTAGCGCGCGGCCTGGGCGTCGCCGCCCGAGGCGTAGATCCAGTTGCCGAACTTGGTGCGGGTGAGCACCCAGTGTCCGGCGATGACCAGCACGATGGCCCACACCATCAGCATGGGAATGCCGTCGACGATGGGCTCGCCCGCCCGCCGGCCGCGGGTGAATGTTTCGATCAACCCCATGTCGGCGAGCCACACGAACAGGCCGTTGAAGATCTTGCCGCCGAAAAGCGGCGCCAGCCAGTCGCCCTCCGCCGCTTCCTTCACACCGCCGATGATGGTCTTGCGGGTGGTGGCGATGGACAGGAAGATGGTCAGGCCGCGCAGGATGTAGAGAAACGCCAGCGTGACGATGAAGCTCGGCAGGCCGGTCTTGATCACCAGCCAGCCGTTCAGCGCCCCCAGGGCGATGGCGATGGCGAAGGCCATGCTGATGCCGAACCACACCGGCAGGCCCCACTGCACCGAGACGATGGCGATGACGATGCCGGCGAACCCGATCATCGACCCCACCGACAGGTCGAACTCGCCCGAGATCATCAGCAGGCACGCGCCCACCGCGATGATCGCGAACTGGGCCGAGACGATGCCCCAGTTCATCGCGCCTTCCGGACTGAACATGCCGGTGTCGGCGGCTACCAACAGAAAGAAGACAAAGACCAGGATCGTGCCGCAGATGGCGCCCAGCTCGGGCCGTATCATCGCGCGGCGGAACGATGACATTTCCTTCAAACGTTCGTCGGCCATGACCTCCCCTCCTCGATGACGAGTCGCCCGCTACCGTGGGGCCGGGGAGCGGGCGGTTTGAACCCCGCCCCTACACGCGCTCAACGCGCGGCGTGTCCCTCGCGGCGCGCGGCTGCGGCGGACACGCCCTCCTTTTGAAACGCGGATACCCGATCAGCGGAACTCGCCGGCGTACTTTTCGACCAGGGCGATGTTCTTCTTGGTGACGAAACCGGGACCCGAGTTCATGTGCCCCGACGGCAGCACGCCGTAGCGCGCGAGGTTCGTCAGGATCACCACCGGCATGTAGCCCTGCAGGTAGGGCTGCTGGTCGATGGCGAACGCGATGGTGCCGTCCTTGACGCCCTTGGCGATTTCGTCGGAGAGGTCGAAGGTGGAGAAGTGAATCTCGCCCTTGAGCCCCATTTCCTCCAGCGCCGCTAGGGTCGGGTGGGCCGAGGTCGGGCCCAGGGTCAGGATGCCGTTGGCCTTCTGATTGCTGTTCAGATACGCCTTGACCTTGTTCTTGATCTCGGCCGGGTCCTGGCCGCTGTCGATCATCTGGCGGCCGAGCTTCACTCCGAGGGCGTCGGCATAGCCCTGGCAGCGTTCGACCGACGCCGGGTTGGTGATGTAGTGGTTGACGCACAGGAACTGCTTGACGCCCGCTTTCTTGGCCTGCTTGCCGGCGCCGAGTCCCGCGTCATATTCCGGTTGACCCACGTGCAGCAGGGCGCCGAGCTGTTCCGACTGCTTCTTGGTCCCGGAGTTGATGGTGATGACCGGGATGCCCTTGTCGACGGCATCCATGATCGGCCCCTTGAGCACGTCGAAGTCGGCGATGGTGACGATGATGCCGTGGGGGTTGGCCGCCGAGGCTTGCTCGACGATGCGCGCCATGTCGGCCAGGTCGCCGGTGGGCGGGTTGCGGTAGTCGACCTTCACGTCCATCTGGTCGCCCGCCACCTTGATGGCGTTCTTGATGGTGTTCCACCAACTGTCGCTGTCCGGCGCGTGGCTGATCAGGACGAACTTCTCGCCCGCCGCCGGGGCGACGCCCGGCGTCCCGGTGAGGCCCACGACCGCCAACGCGGCAACCGCAAGTACCAGGAATCTCGACTTCATGGTTTTCCTCCTCTCGCGCCGTGCGCCCGGACCGATCGATGGCGCAGGCAAGTGGTTTTGGCTCGAAGCCTGAAATTTTCGGCAACCGAATATAAACGCAATTTGCGGCATTGAAAAGTCCAAAATTTCAATGCCCGCTGATTTTGAATATGATTTCCTGGGATTCCCGGGGGAACGTCCCAAGCGTCGTCTTGGGTCACCGGCGACCATCCATTACAATGGAACGGATCATCCGTTCATGGGTCGGAGGGAAGGCATGGGCACCATCAGGGTCGGCCTCATAGGCACGGGTTTCATGGGCAAGTGCCATACGCTGGCCTACCGGTCGGTCAGGGCGGTACTTGATACGTCGCTGTCGCCGCGGTTGGTTTCCGTGTGCGATCGACGGCCGGACGTCGCCCAACGCCACGCGGCCCAAGGCGGCTTCGAAAAGGCCACCGACGACTGGCGCGCGGTAGTCGAGGACCCGGACGTCGACGTCGTGTCCATCACGACGCCCAACAAGCTCCACTGCGAGATGGCGCTGGCCGCGCTGGAGGCGGGGAAGCACGTCCATTGCGAGAAGCCGTTGGCGTTGACGCTGGACGAGGCCGAGCGCATGGCCGCTGCCGCCGCCAAGGCCACGGGAAAGACCATCGTCGGCTACAGCTACTTGTGCAATCCCCTCTACCAGCATGCGCGGGCGCTGGTCCGCGCCGGGGCCATCGGCCGCCCGCTGTTCTTTCGCGGCGTGTGCGACGAGGATTACCAGGCCGACCCGGAGCTGCCGTGGACCTGGCGTTCGGCCAAGGCCGAGGCGGGCCTCGGAGTGCTCGGGGACATGATGTGCCACCTGGTCAGCATGGCCGACGGACTACTCGGACCCATCGGCAGCGTCCTCGCGGACTGCCGCACCCACTACGCCACCCGCCCCTCCGCCGGCGGCGGGGAACGGCGCGCGGTGGAGAACGAGGATGTCGCGTCTGCGCTGGTGACCTTCGAGAGCGGCGTGACCGGCATGATATCGTCGTCCCGCGCCGCCTGGGGACGTAAGAACCACTTGGCCTGGGAGCTTCACGGCGACGCCGGCATGCTGGTTCAGGACCAGGAGCGCATGAACGAGCTGCGGATCTTCCAAAACGAAGGACCCAAGAGCGAGCAGGGGTTCAAGACCGTTCTCGCCGGGCCGGCACACGAGCCGTACGGCGACTTCTGCCCGGCCCCCGGGCATGGGCTCGGCTTCAACGATCTCAAGACCATCGAGCTGGCCAATTTCCTGAAGGCCATCGCGGAAGACGCGCCCGCCTATCCGGACTTCGCCGCCGCCCTGCGCTTCGAGCGGGTCATCCATGCCATTGCGCGGTCGGGGGAGAGGGGGGCGAGGGTGCGGGTGGATAGGACCGCATGACCACTGAACCGACGAGCCAGGCATGCCGCGCAACGACCAGATCACGCGCCAGTGGCTGCTGCTGAAGAGGCTGGAGGGCGCCCGGGGAGCGACCCTTCAGGAGCTGACGGGTTCCTTGCCCGAAGACTATTCACGCCATCCCCGCACCATTCGGCGAGACCTCGAGGCGCTGGAGGCGGCGCACATTCCCCTCATCACGGAGCGCCGAAAAGGCCAGACCGTTTGGCGTCTGATGGACGGCTACCGGCAGACGTTGCCGCTGGCACTGTCGCCGACGGAACTCATGGCGCTCGTGTTCAGCCGCGACCTCCTGAAGCCCCTGGACGGGACCGAGATCAAGGCTTCTCTCGACTCCGCTTTGAACAAGGCCGCCGCTGCGTTGCCGGCCGAAGGCGCAACCTACGTCGAGAGCCTGCGCGGACAGTTCGCCGTCGGACTGGGCTCTCACAAGATCTACCACGAGCACCGGCACACCATCGACCAGCTCTCCATGGCCATCTCCCGCACCCGCACGGTGCAGATGCGTTACTACACCGCATCGCGCAACCGCACACGTCGCCGCGAGGTGGACCCCTACCGCCTGTGGTACGCCGACGGCGGCCTGTTCCTCATCGGCTACTGTCATCTCAGGCAGGACGTGCGCACGTTCGCGGTGGATCGCATCCGTTCTCTTGCTCTCACCAACCGTCCGTGCCAGATGCCCCTGGGCTTCGATCTCGACGCCTACGTCAAGGACTCCCTCGTGGTAATGCGCGGCAAGGCCATCGAGCTGGAACTGCTGTTTGACAAGGCCACTACCGCATGGGTGAAGGGCCGCATCTGGCACCAGAGCCAGAAGGCCCACGAAACCCGGGACGGGCGCCTCGCTCTGTCGTTGCGGGTAGCGGACACGCCCGAGCTGGTAGGCTGGGTGCTCCACTTCGGCAGCGGCGTCCGGGTCGTGAGCCCCGCCGCTTTCCGCGACAAGGTCCGCGACGAAGCCCGAAAAATTCTCGATCGGGCGTGACCCCGGATGTCACTCCGACCTGCTACCTGTTGCGGCAAATGCCTCGCGACTCCTTGAAGGACGCCGCGAGAGGCAGGAAGGAGGCCGTGACATGAAGGCAACAATATGGGTGGCTCTCGTGGTTCTGGCGTTGCCCGTACTCAGCCGTGCCCACTGGGGTGTGCCGGCCGTGCCCACGTTGCCGGGCCTGCCCACCCTGGGGGAAATTACTCAGGAGGATCGCCGTTCGTGGGAAGAGCAGCCGCAGGAGAGTGACCGGTTCTTTCGGCAGCTACGGGACGAGTGGCGGTGGCGGGAAGCGGAGAAAGCCAAACAGCGGAGGCACGAAGAGACGCTGAAGGAGATGCGGCGGCAACACATGGAAGACAGGGTCCAACGGGAGAACGAGTACCGGGCGAGGTTCGGGGCGAGGGACAGGAACTGCTTCCTGGGGCGGGGTCCGGTGTGGAATTGTTAGGTGGCCGTACGGGGCGGAACAATAGAGAGCAATGGATGAGGTAACGTGACTCTATCTGCCTGGGGAAAGACGGACGTACCCGATCGGGATTATGACCGGGCGGCGCGCGCCGTGTTGGAGCTTGGGCTCGACGTGGCACGCCTGCCGCGGCGTCTTTCCCCTTCCTGCCCGCGCTCTTTGAATTTGGGAAGATTGTGTATCATCATCTCGATGTGGAGTATTACGCGCATACTTACGCCACGGCGGCCCGAACGGATTGGCACAGGCTTTCGACGCACCTCCACGACACTGGTGCTCGCTCAGCCGCGTTCCTGGAACATTTCGGTTGCGCCGAACTCGGCAGGATAGCGGGACTGTTACATGACGTTGGCAAGTATTCTCGGGAGTTTCAGGCTCGGCTGTCAGGGGAGGTCGGGCGTGTCGATCATTCCACGGCCGGGGCTAAGGTCGCGCTCGACCTTTACGGGCCGAAACTAGGCAAGTTGCTCGCTTTCTGTATCGCCGGCCACCACGCCGGTCTGGCCAATGGTGTCGACGGTGGAGAGACGAGTGCTTTGGCTGACCGGCTGACGGCCAAGGTTCCGGAGATCGATCCGGTATGGGAAAGCCAGATAGACCTACCGGAACCGGCCCTGCCCGTGCTGAAGCCACGCGACACTGAGGCCGCCGGTTTCAGCGCGGCGTTTCTGACCCGTATGTTGTTCTCCGCACTTGTGGACGCGGACTACCTGGATACCGAAGCTTGGTTCGCCGACCAGGAGGGAACTCGTCCGGCACGAGGAATGCACCCGACACTCGCGGAACTGTCGAGGCGGCTTGACGCTCATCTGTGTGCAATCGAGGCAAGGGCGGAAAACACCGAGGTCAACGAGTTGCGTCGGGAGGTGCTGCGCCACACACGAGCAAAGGCGGCGGAGACCCCAGGATTGTTCAGTTTGACGGTGCCCACCGGCGGCGGCAAGACCCTGATCTCACTTACGTTTGCCTTGGCTCATGCTCTGCGCCATCAAAAGGCTCGCGTCATCTACGTGATTCCGTACATGAGCATCATCGAACAGACGGTCGAGGTGTTCCGGGAGGCGTTGCGAACCAACGAAGCCGATCTGGCGGAATTCGTGGTCGAGCACCACAGTACGTTCGACGAGGACCGAATAGGCAGCCGCGAGGCCAGGGAAAAGCTACGCCTGGCGATGGAGAACTGGGACGCTCCGATCGTCGTCACGACCGCGGTACAGTTTTTCGAGAGCCTGTTCGCGCGGCGCCCGTCGCGTTGCCGCAAGTTGCACAACATCGCCAACAGCGTGGTCGTCCTTGATGAGGCACAAACGCTTCCGCTTGCGGTTCTCCGTCCGTGCGTTGCCGCGATTGACGAGTTGGCGCGCAACTGGTGTACCAGCGTCGTCCTCTGCACGGCAACCCAGCCGGCCCTCGGCGAGGATGACGGTTTCGAACGCGGCTTGCCGGATCTGCGAGAACTCGCTCCTGATCCGCCGAACCTTTACCAACGGCTAAAGCGTGCACAAATCCATCCGACAGGTGAGTTGGACGATGAAGCCCTGGCCCACCGACTACGCGAATCGCGACAAGTGCTCTGCATCGTCAACACGCGACGGCACGCGCGTGAGCTCTACGAGCTGATATCCGCCACCGAGGGCGCCTGTCATTTGACGACTTTGATGTGCGCGCGCCATCGTCATGACCGGCTGGACATGGTGCGAGAGCGTCTGCGCGACGGTGCGCCAGTGCGTCTTGTTGCCACATCACTGATCGAAGCCGGAGTGGATGTCGACTTCCCGGTCGTGTGGCGTGCTCAGGCCGGGCTGGAGTCGATCATTCAGGCGGCGGGACGCTGCAACCGGCACGGCCGTGCGCCGGAAGGCGATGTGTTTGTGTTCGAGCCGGCTAAGGGAGAAGGACGTAACCCGCCGCCTGAAATCGAGCAATTCGCAGCGGTAGCCCGCGGCATCATGAGACAGCACGAGGATGCGGCATCCTTGGATGCTATCAGGAGCTACTTCGAGCAACTCTACTGGGTCCGAGGGGACAACCTGGACGCAATGGGTATTCTGCCGAGCTTGAGCGAACGACGAAGCGATTTGAACTTTCCCTTCGAGACTATCGCCCGGGAGTTTAAGCTCATCGAGACACCGATGGTCCCGGTAATCGTTCCCTACGACGGCGTAAACGGCGACGATGGAAGGGCGGAGCGTTTGCTGAACGAACTGAACTGGGTTGAGCGGCCAGGCTGGGTTGCACGCAAGCTTCAGCCCTATACCGTCCAAATTCCTCCGCTTGCGAGGAGTGCCCTTCTCTCCGCCGGATCGGTGACGGTCGTCCGAGAGGAGCTGTTCGGCCAGCAGTTCATAGTGTTGACGAACAGGGATTTGTACCGGACCGACGTGGGGCTGACGTGGGACGATCCGAGCTTCCACAAGGCAGAAAATCTGGTTTTTTGAGGCCGAGAAGCCCTGCAGCCAAGGGGTCCTCGGGAGCACGGTCATGAGTTACGGAGTGAAGCTGCACGTCTGGGGTGAGTACGCCCTTTTTACGCGGCCGGAGATGAAGGTCGAACGGGTCTCCTACGACGCCATGACGCCCTCGGCGGCGCGCGGCGTGCTGGAAGCGATCCACTGGAAACCCGCCATCCGATGGGTGGTCGACCGCATCCATGTGTTGAAGCCGATACGATTCGAGAACCTGCGCCGCAACGAGTTGGGTCACAAGATACCGGCTGGCAACGTGAGCAAAGCGATGAAGAGCAACTCAACCGAGGGTCTGCATACGATGATCGAGGAGGACCGACAGCAGCGCGCCGCCCTCCTTCTGCGCGATGTCGGCTACGTCATCGAGGCACACTTTGTCCTACTGGATCCCGATCAGACAGACCCCGCCATCGAGGCCAAGCACTTGTCGATCTTCAATCGCCGCGCCGCCAGGGGTCAATGTTTTCACAGGCCTTACCTGGGCACGCGCGAGTTCGCCGCCCATTTCGCCTTGGTGGATGGCCCCCTGCCCCAGTCGGAACTTCCTCCTGAACAGCGGAACCGCGACCTGGGCTGGATGTTGCACGATATCGACTATGGGAACGATATGTCTCCGCGCTTTTTCCGCGCGGAAATCCGAGACGGCGTGATTGCCGTGCCAGCCCTGGATGGAGAAGAGGTAAGAGCGTGAGCATCCTTCAGGCCCTAGTTGGATACTACGACCGGCTGGACTCCGAATCCGTGAAGGACCTTCCCCGGTACGGGTTTTCCCGCGAGCGCATTTCCTACGCCCTCGTGTTGTCAATGGACGGCGACGTGGTGGATGTCGTCCCTTGGCTGGACACGTCCGGCAAGTTGCCGAGGCCGTCATTGCTCCCAGTACCCCAGCCGTCCGTACGGACATCGGGTGTCGCCGCCAATTTTCTGTGGGACAATACGGGCTACGCCCTGGGCGCGAAACGCGACAAGAATGACCAGCGATCAACCAAGCCTGCCTCCGCCCAGAGGGAACATGATGCATTCAAGGAGCTGCACCTGCGTCTCCTTGCTGAAGCTGATGACGAAGGCCTGACGGCCGTCCGCAGGTTTCTCCTCGGATGGGAGCCCTCGCGTTACGAAGCTCTCCGGCACTCAGGCGAGATGCTTGGCGCCAATGTGGTGTTTCAACTCGATGGTGAATCACGTTTCGTCCATGACCGGGAAGCCGCCCAAAGGGTTTGGCGGAACCATCTGGCTGAACAGCAGGGCGACGAAGGCCTTTGCCTGGTTACCGGACGGCGAGCGCCGATAAAACGGCTGCACGCGAAGGTCAAGGGGGTCAGAGGTACGCAATCCGCCGGCGCTTCGATCGTTTCTTTTAATCTGAACGCCTTTGAATCCTTCGGAAAGGACCAAGGCGCCAACGCGCCCGTATCGGAGCGTGCAGCGTTTGCCTATACGTCGGCCCTAAATCGCCTGCTGGCGCCAGGAAGCGGCCGGCGGATGCAGATTGCGGATACGACAACCGTGTTCTGGGCCGAGGCAGCAGCCGGAAATGAGTCGGCGCACGCTGCGGAAGACCTGTTTTCGTTGCTGATTGCCGATCCGCCTAGTGACGCGTCGGAGGAGGCTGCGGTCGCCGACAAGCTGCGGGCAATTGAGGCTGGCCGCCCGCTGGCCGAGGTCGCCCCGGACGTGCGCCAGGACACGCGGTTTCATATCCTCGGGCTGGCGCCAAACGCGGCCCGGTTGTCCATCCGGTTCTGGTACGAAGACACCATCGGCGCCATCGGAGAGCGCATCCGTCAACACTGGACCGATTTGCGTCTCGACCCGACGCCCTGGCGGACCCCGCCCGCAGTTTGGCGGCTGCTTCGTGAGACAGCCGTCCAAGGCAAATCCGAAAACATCCCGCCAGCTCTGGCGGGCGCGTTGATGCGCGCCATCCTTGGCGGCGGCCGCTATCCTCAATCCCTGCTCGCCGCCGTAATCGGAAGGATGCGTGCCGACGGGCAGATCAAGGGGTTGCGGGTGGCGATCTGCAAGGCATGCCTTGCGCGCGATTACCGTCTTGAATTCGCAAAGGAGGATGTTCCCGTGAGTTTGGACCCTGACGAAATCAATCCAGCTTATCGGCTCGGGAGGCTGTTCGCGGTTTACGAAGGCGTGCAACGTGCTGCCCTTGGCAGTGTCAACGCGACCATCAAGGACCGTTACTTCGGGGCCGCATCGGCTACGCCGGCCTCTGTCTTTCCGCTGCTTTTCCGCAATGCCGCGCATCACCTTGCGGCCCTGCGCAAGGACAAAGGCGGTCTCGCCTACTGGTTCGAACTCGAACGCGAGATCGACGCCATTCTCGGCGGTGTCGGCACAATACTTCCAAACAGCCTTCGTCTTGAAGACCAAGGCCGTTTCGCCCTCGGTTACCACCACCAGAGGGCGGCCCGGCGTGACGCTGTGGATGATGAGAGCGATCCTGTTGCGGCAGAGAACCAGGAGGACTGAACCATGACCGTGCTCAACAACCGTTACGACTTCGTCTACCTCTTCGATGTCGCAAACGGGAACCCGAACGGCGACCCGGACGCGGGCAACCTCCCGCGGCTCGATCCGGAGACCAATCAGGGTCTCGTCTCGGACGTCTGCCTGAAGCGCAAGGTCCGCAATTTCGTCGCGCTGACCCAGGGTGACGCGCCCGGATACGAGATTTACGTCACCGAACGCGCGATACTGGAGCTTCAGCAAAGGCGCGCTTGGGATGCCTTGCTCCCGAACGCGACAGCCAAGGAACGCGAGAAGCTCCCAAGAGACGAGAGAACAGCCCGTGACATCACACAATGGATGTGCGCCAATTTCTTCGATGTGCGGACATTCGGGGCAGTGATGTCTACCAAGGGCGCCAACTGCGGTCAGGTCCGGGGACCTGTGCAGTTTGCCTTCGCACGCTCGATCGAACCGATATTGCCGCTGGAAGTCTCGATTACACGGATGGCCGCGACCACCGAAGCGGATGCGGAAACCAAGGGCGACATCCGAACCATGGGCCGCAAGCATATCGTGCCCTATGGTCTCTACCGCGCACATGGGTACGTGTCTGCCCCGCTGGCGGGCGATGAATCCAAGGGCACCGGGTTTTCCGAGGAGGATCTCGAACTGCTCTGGACGGCGCTCGAACAGATGTTCGATCATGACCGTTCGGCGGCGCGTGGCGAGATGAACGCCCGGCGTTTGGTTCTGTTCAAGCACGCCAGCGTGATCGGCAACGCGCCCGCGCACCGGCTGTTCGAACGCGTCACGGTCAAGCGGAGTTTCCAGGGCGAGGAATATGAACTCGGGGACGGCCGGGAACGCAGCCTTCCACCGGCCCGGGCGTACACCGACTACGTGGTCCAGGTGGACAAGGATAACCTGCCCAACGGAATCGAGAGCCTCGAAAGGATTTGATTCTGCGATGACGGCCGTCGATCCTGAAGTCTTCGCCGAGGACGATCTCGTGCCGATCTCGGCAATCCAACATATGCTCTACTGCCCGCGGCAGTGCGCGTTGATCCACATTGAGCGCCAGTGGGCCGAGAATCGCTACACGGCCGAGGGACGCGTCCTTCATCAGCGTGCCGACGCTGGTGGCAAAGAGCGCCGCAGGGAGACGATGTTCGAGCGCGGCGTGCGCCTGCGGTCACTGCGCCTCGGCGTTTCCGGAGTCGCCGATGTGGTCGAGATCCATGCTGGCGGCCACCCTTACCCGGTCGAGTACAAGCGTGGCCGCCCGAAGGCGCATCGAGCGGACGAGGTGCAACTCTGCGCCCAGGCGATGTGCATGGAAGAGATGCTCGGAACGCCGGTGCTGGAAGGCGCTTTGTTCTACGGGCGTAACCGTCGCCGCAAGGTTGTGGTCTTCGATGACGAACTCCGTGCCCTTACCGAGCGCACGGTCGCAGACACGCGGCGGTTGTTGGCCGATGGGGAGACGCCGCTACCGGAATACGCGCCGGGCAAGTGCAATACGTGCTCCTTGAACGAGATATGCCAGCCCCGGAAGCCGCACGGACCGGGTGCCGTTGATAGCTGGCTGACCGAAGCCGTCAAGGGCTGATGGTTGTATGCGGCGCCATCTGAATACACTGTATGTAACGACAGAGGACGCTTGGCTTTCCAAGCACGGCGAGAACGCTGTCGTCAAGATAGACGGAAAAGAGTGCGGCCGTGTGCCGATGCACCTGCTCGGCGGTATCGTGTGCTTCGGCGCGGTGGGTGCGACGCCTGCATTGATCGGGCACTGCGCAGACTTGGGGGTCTGTTTCTCCTTCATGAGCCGCAGTGGCCGCTTCCTCGCTCGTGTAGAAGGCCCCGTTTCCGGCAACGTGTTGTTGCGACGAAGCCAGTACCGGGCCACGGACGACGAGGCAACGACGACGGCGATGGTGCGCAACCTCGTGACCGGAAAAATACTCAACCAGCGGACCGTGGTTCGGCGCGCGCTACGGGACCACGGCGAGAGTTCGGCGGTGGAAACCCGCGACCGATTGAAGGCCAGCGAGCGCCGCCTGACCGATGCCGTACAACGCATTGGCCGGGCACAGGGCGCCGACAACCTGCGGGGAATCGAGGGAGAGGCCGCGCGGGTCTACTTTGAGGCGTTCGGTGATTTGGTGCGCAGCGAGGAACCGACCTTCAGATTCGACCGGCGTTCGCGCCGGCCGCCGCTCGACCCAATGAACGCCCTGCTGTCGTTGCTCTACACGCTTCTCGTTCATGATTGCCGTTCGGCCCTGGAAACGACCGGGCTGGACCCAGCCGTGGGCTTTTTGCATCGGGACCGGCCCGGCCGTCCGAGCCTTGCGCTTGATCTCATGGAGGAGTTGCGTCCCGTACTCGCTGATCGGCTGGCGTTGTCTCTGGTCAATCGGCGGCAGTTGTCCGGGTGCGACTTCGACACCGCGTTGAGCGGTGCGGTTTCCTTGAATGAAGATGCGCGAAAGACGGTGTTGATCTCGTACCAGGAGCGGAAGAAGGACGAGATCATGCATCCTTTCCTCAAGGAAAAGACGACGTTCGGCTTGGTGCCGTTCGTCCAAGCTACGTTGATGGCCCGGTGGCTGCGCGGAGAACTCGACGGCTACCCGCCTTTTCTCTGGCGGTAGGGAGGGATCTGTGTTGATGCTCGTGACCTACGATGTCACCACCCGGGATCCTGCCGGGCGGCGAAGACTGCGTCGCGTTGCCCGCCTGTGTCAGGACTTCGGACAACGGGTTCAGTATTCGGTGTTCGAATGCGAAGTTGATCCGGCACAATGGACCGTTCTGCGCTCCCGGCTCATGGACGAAATCGACCAAGGCACGGACAGCCTCCGTTTCTACAGACTCGGTGCCAATTGGCACTCGCGAGTCGAGCATGTCGGCAACAAGAAGCCTTATGATCCCGATGGGCCGATGGTGTTATGACGCGCGCGAACCGGGAGTGCCCACGTTTTTTTCAGGGGATTCGCGTTGCCCGCAAGTTTCCGGATCTCCGCCGGAATCGTTCGAGAGTAGTGTGCTAGGCAAACTGGATTGCTGAGCTTCGTTGCCAAGTTCGCGCAGACGGTCCGTTTTCCGATTGCTTTACAAATAGTTACAGTATCGCAGTCGCCCCCCGCGCGGGGGCGTGGATTGAAACCTTGCTGTGATGAGGGCGGCCTTGCGGAGCTGCTGTCGCCCCCCGCGCGGGGGCGTGGATTGAAACCTTTCAGGTGGCAGGCCTGGGCGACCTGCTGGGGTCGCCCCCCGCGCGGGGGCGTGGATTGAAACGACAGCTGCCAGGCCGACTGCCGGCAGTGCTTCCGGTCGCCCCCCGCGCGGGGGCGTGGATTGAAACCTTCTGGTGCCAGTCCCCGCGCTCGCGGAGCTCGGTCGCCCCCCGCGCGGGGGCGTGGATTGAAACAAGGGAGCCGCCCCAGCGGCCGCAGACGGCCCCGGTCGCCCCCCGCGCGGGGGCGTGGATTGAAACCTCACGGTACCCGGAAATCTTCAGAAAGGAGGCCTGTCGCCCCCCGCGCGGGGGCGTGGATTGAAACAGGTGGCGGGGCGCATGGTCCAGCGGGACTACCTGTCGCCCCCCGCGCGGGGGCGTGGATTGAAACACCCGGGAGCTGCAACGCCGGTTCGTCGTCCGCAGTCGCCCCCCGCGCGGGGGCGTGGATTGAAACGCCATCATCCTCTGGCACTCCTGACGCTGGGCGCGTCGCCCCCCGCGCGGGGGCGTGGATTGAAACATGGCGGGGATTGTGATGGTTTCGCTCATTTCCTTGTCGCCCCCCGCGCGGGGGCGTGGATTGAAACCTCAGCTCGGCGGGGAACATCAGGGACGTGGCGGGTCGCCCCCCGCGCGGGGGCGTGGATTGAAACGAGGCGGAGAGGTCTCAGTTTGCCTCGGCGCAACGTCGCCCCCCGCGCGGGGGCGTGGATTGAAACCATGCTGGAGGCCTTCAAGCTGCTGGCGCATGAGGTCGCCCCCCGCGCGGGGGCGTGGATTGAAACTGAGCGTCAGATACTCCATGACCGCCCGCTGGAGGTCGCCCCCCGCGCGGGGGCGTGGATTGAAACTGTGCCATCTATACCTCCGCGACGACGAGCCTGGGTCGCCCCCCGCGCGGGGGCGTGGATTGAAACCAGCCAAGCAACACAAACAATCCAAACAGACGATGTCGCCCCCCGCGCGGGGGCGTGGATTGAAACGCCGGCTACATAGTCGTCCGCGGCCTGCTCGCCGGGTCGCCCCCCGCGCGGGGGCGTGGATTGAAACACGTCCGGGAGCACGTGCGCATCGCTCAACCAGTGTCGCCCCCCGCGCGGGGGCGTGGATTGAAACTTGTAGAGCTCCGCGAGCTCGTCCAGCTTGCGGGTCGCCCCCCGCGCGGGGGCGTGGATTGAAACCCCTCCAATGGTGTCAGGCCCGCGGCGGACCGTGGGTCGCCCCCCGCGCGGGGGCGTGGATTGAAACCTGGTGATGACCCGCCAGGCCCTCCGGAACGCGGGTCGCCCCCCGCGCGGGGGCGTGGATTGAAACCAATAGGTGGAGGCCGTGGTGGGCGTCCGCCCGGGTCGCCCCCCGCGCGGGGGCGTGGATTGAAACACCGACGCCCAACGGAGCCGCGTGGTACAGGCCAAGTCGCCCCCCGCGCGGGGGCGTGGATTGAAACGACGCGCTCAATCGAGGCTACGCGCACGGGGCGGGTCGCCCCCCGCGCGGGGGCGTGGATTGAAACCGCCATGTCGGATCCGGTCGGGGTGGTGCTCGCGTCGCCCCCCGCGCGGGGGCGTGGATTGAAACCGCCATGTCGGATCCGGTCGGGGTGGTGCTCGAGTCGCCCCCCGCGCGGGGGCGTGGATTGAAACCAAAACCTTGGCCCAATCGGCGCAGTCGTCGATGGTCGCCCCCCGCGCGGGGGCGTGGATTGAAACCCGTCCGGGCGCAATTCGAACAATGGGCGGCCGTGTCGCCCCCCGCGCGGGGGCGTGGATTGAAACGCCGTCGACCTGTCCGGCACGCTGATGTCGGTCGAGTCGCCCCCCGCGCGGGGGCGTGGATTGAAACCCTGCCGAGCTGAGGAACAGGGCGAGGTTCTCGGGTCGCCCCCCGCGCGGGGGCGTGGATTGAAACAGGATCCGGTACGCCGCCACGGCGCCGCCCGCGCGTCGCCCCCCGCGCGGGGGCGTGGATTGAAACCGGTACCCGACCTCAATACCCGCGAGTTCGCGCGTCGCCCCCCGCGCGGGGGCGTGGATTGAAACTCGGCCCGGCAGACGTCTCCGCCCTCGATTCCGCGTCGCCCCCCGCGCGGGGGCGTGGATTGAAACACGAAAGTAACCATGCCGAGGTCCGGGAGGTCCGGGTCGCCCCCCGCGCGGGGGCGTGGATTGAAACCGCCTCCGGTGGGAATACATGAGGGACATCCGCGCGTCGCCCCCCGCGCGGGGGCGTGGATTGAAACCTGAACCAAAAGCTTGTAGCGAATTGTTTCCGCGTCGCCCCCCGCGCGGGGGCGTGGATTGAAACTCTATGTCCCCCCTCGACTGCCAGAACAAAGCGTTGTCGCCCCCCGCGCGGGGGCGTGGATTGAAACGGAGTCCCTGGGGCGGTTGCTTCATCAGCACGTGGTCGCCCCCCGCGCGGGGGCGTGGATTGAAACCCTTTTGACCGGACATGGGGGCCTGGCCTTTCGGTCGCCCCCCGCGCGGGGGCGTGGATTGAAACTCCATCAGGTCAAGGTCCTCGTCAGTCACCATCGGTCGCCCCCCGCGCGGGGGCGTGGATTGAAACTTCTTGTGAAGTTTGAAAACTCACGATGAGCGCCTCGTCGCCCCCCGCGCGGGGGCGTGGATTGAAACCTCTACGCGCTTCAAACGGGGAGTTCCTGGTTAACGTCGCCCCCCGCGCGGGGGCGTGGATTGAAACTGCCTGCGTGATGTCCATGCCTCGTCTCTACAAGTCGCCCCCCGCGCGGGGGCGTGGATTGAAACGAGCGGGCCTACGGGCAGTTCATGCTCCCGGCCGAGTCGCCCCCCGCGCGGGGGCGTGGATTGAAACCACGACATGGCGGGTGACGGACAACACGCATGTTGTCGCCCCCCGCGCGGGGGCGTGGATTGAAACACAGCAATCAGAGCCAATGTGACCGGACTACAAGTCGCCCCCCGCGCGGGGGCGTGGATTGAAACATCCGTGAAGTCGTTGACGCTGATATCGACAACCTGTCGCCCCCCGCGCGGGGGCGTGGATTGAAACTCCGATATGGGCGTGATGTTCTACCACATGATGCGGTCGCCCCCCGCGCGGGGGCGTGGATTGAAACAGGCACTCTGCCGCCCTTGCCATGAGCAGAAACCTGTCGCCCCCCGCGCGGGGGCGTGGATTGAAACTCTCGCGATGTAGACCCTGATTATGGCGATGACGAGTCGCCCCCCGCGCGGGGGCGTGGATTGAAACTGTTCGCCTCACGCCGAATTTCAGCGTCACGAACCGTCGCCCCCCGCGCGGGGGCGTGGATTGAAACAGATGTGGTTCCTGTCTTTGCTCCGGCAGATGGTGTCGCCCCCCGCGCGGGGGCGTGGATTGAAACGTCGAGGCAATGAGGGGCCTCGCCACGGAAGTCGAGTCGCCCCCCGCGCGGGGGCGTGGATTGAAACTGGCAGAGCAGCAGAGGCTGCTCCACAACGAACGGTCGCCCCCCGCGCGGGGGGAATTATATATTTGACTTGATGAGGGTAAAGGGATGAGATTCGAAATCGAATATGGGGCATGGACCCCATACACCGCAACAAGCCAAAGGGACCGGGCAAGTACAATCGTCAAGGTATCACCCTGGTCGAGTTATTCAAGCTTTTCCCGGATGAGGATGCTGCTGGCGAGTGGTTTGAAGACCTCCGGTGGGGAGAGAATCGCGAGAGATTTCGGTGTCCTAGGTGTTCGGGTATGGATAGAATATCTGTCGTTCCTAATCGGAAGCCGATGCCGTATTGGTGCGGGGCTTGCAAGAAGTATTTCAGCGTCAGGATCGGGACGTGCATGGAGCGTTCTCACTTGCCTTTGCAGAAATGGGCGATTGCCATCTATCTGCACGTCTCCAGTCTCAAGGGAGTGTCCAGCATGAAGCTCCATCGGGATTTGGGGATCACACAGAAGACGGCATGGTTTCTATCCCATCGGATTCGTGAGGCTTTCGACGGGAATGGATTGTTTCAGGGTCCGGTGGAGGTTGACGAGACTTACATGGGCGGCAAGGAGCGCAACAAGCATGCGAGCAAGAAGCTGAAGGTTGGGGGAGGTTCAGCGGGCAAGACGGCTGTGGTGGGTGTGAAGGACCGGGAGAGCAACCACGTGAGCGCTTTTGTGGTGGAAGCTACCGATCAGAGGATTTTGCAGGGGTTTGTGAAGGATCACGCCACGGCTGGAGCCACGGTCTATACCGATGGACATGCGGGATATCATGGGATGACCGGGTTCGAGCATGAGAGCGTGAACCATTCGGTTGGTGAATACGTTCGGGATCAGGCCCACACCAACGGGATCGAGAGCTTTTGGGCGATGCTGAAACGGGGATACGAGGGAACTTATCATGTGATGAGTTCGAAGCATCTTCAGAGGTACGTGAACGAGTTTTCTGGTCGGCATAACATCCGGGAAGAGGACACGTTGGACCAGATGTGCGAGGTGGTCGCTGGCATGGTTGGCAAGCGGCTGATGTATAGGGATTTGATCGCTCCAACAGAGAAAGGGATTTCGGGGAGCGGTGAGGAGTGTTTATTCTAATGTACGTGTATTGGCATCATGAGCATGGTCTTGTGTTAAGACCCATGAACAAAGAAGAAAAGAAATATCTCAAGGCGGTTCAAAAAGTGTTTGAAATGCCGAAAGAGGGTGAACCTCAGTACGTGGAGTCAGAAAGGAAAAGGAGAGAGTTAGTTCAATTGGCGCGTGAGAAAGATCAATCAGAGGATGTCTCTGACGTAGGGAGCGTCTTTGATCAGATTGCGGGGATGGACGGATGATCTGTTGGCCTCCGGGGTAACGATTAGTTCGATTCGGTCTTTTTCATCCTTTTCCAGTTCGGCAAGAATGGCGTCGCGGATACTTTGAGCATTTTCGTTACTTCTCACAATCCTTTGAGATTGTAGTACCGCCTTAGCGTTATTGTTTATGTGTTGGACGATGATCTTGTCGATTTTGTCATAGATGGAAGTGTCGTAGTCGTCATCGTAATCGTCGTCATTTTTCGTTACGTCATAGCTGATGAGGTAAAGTGCCATGGGAGGACTCCTTTCATAATAGGGACAATGAGGACAATAGGGGTATCAACACGGAAAGAAAAAGAGCTATGGACACTATCAGCGCGGCTATCGCGCCAGCCGGGTGGTTGAGCCAGTTTGGTAGTGATTTCCATGTTTTATCATTTTGAGTTTTGAGAAGGTAATAGTCGTGGTTGGCTAGTTCACAACAAAGCCAATACAAACCGAATGATGATAAATTGAGGATCAAGATGAGGCCAGGGGGTGGTGAGGGATCAGTGAGTACGTAAATGGACCAGGTGTACAGAAGGAACATGGTTGAGAGCAGGAGGATCCCTTTTATCCACATTCCTTTGAACAGGTAGTAAAAGGGACCTAATATGAGTGCGGTTTTGTTGAATAGTTTTCCTGCGGTTTTGTATCTCTCTCTAAAGGAGAGAGCTTTGAATTCAGATGAACTTAGTACAGCTAATCCTGACGGCTTGTCGGCAGCGCCAAGGTCGTCCAGAATCTTGAAGGTTTTTTGCCATGACTTTCTGACGTGGCCGTATCTGGACTCCGGTTCCTGCACTGGCTCCTCCTTCGATGGCGGGAGACACGGCAGAAGGTTGCCGGGCCTCTGCGACCACTACACCGAAGGTGGAGATAGTTCCGTTTATTTACCCGGACTTGGGAAGCAACTCCAAGTCCTTGATCGGGCTGTTTTATTCGACGGAAGGCCCGACACAGGGCCTTCGGTTCGTGGTCGCGGAACTGAATCTATCGGATGGAGTAGGGAAAAGCAAGGATATGGGGCTATCAAGTCAAGTATATAAGTCCCCGCGCGGGGGCGTGGATTGAAACGGCGGTATGTGAGAACCCGTATCGGGTTCGGCAACGTCGCCCCCCGCGCGGGGGCGTGGATTGAAACCCGCGGGTCACGCTGTTCAGAAAGAAGCTATCCGATGGCTGCGCATCGGTCCATGCCTTCAGCCGGTCGTTGGGTTAGGTACTGCGCAATTCGGATACGACGTTGGTGTCGAACAGCCATCCGTTCATAGCTCGACCTCTCGAACGGGGCTCCTTACGCCTTTAACGTCAAAGTCCAAGCGGTTCAAGGGGGACTTGGACAACAAATCGTGCAGGCTCACCGATTCAGCGCACGCGCAAAGGCGTTCAAACTCGGACGTTGCGACGATGACGACGGTATCCTTGCCGCGTACCGTCACATGCTGCGGTCGACCGGAGGCCGGGAGGCGGACAACATCGTTGAACCTTGCCTTGGCCTCCCCCAGTTTCCAACCGTGAAGCGCTGTCGGACGGGTCGGCTCATCTTGGTGAGACTTACCCATTGTGATTCTCTTTTTATGACCAAATTAGTCAAGATTACACGGAAGGGAAACCGAGCCCTAACTCGCTGCCGCGTTGCTGAAACTCGTGTCGGAGTCCTCAGGTACCGTAGCACTCTTTCACGTGGTTGATGTCTTGCGTTTCCTTGCAAATATCTCGCCTGCCGCTCGATCTATTTCCACCTTGGTCCGCCGCAGCAACTCGATCTCGTACGGTGTCAACATCCGGGGAGCAGGCGAGGTGCCGAGCCTTCGATTGAGTAAGGCAATCGAAGGCGTCACAGAAATGTTCGCGTCACTGTTTCTCGGATTCCGCGGCGTGATTTTGTCTGAGTTCATGGAGGTGATCCTCCGTAAGATTCAACTTGGCCGTAAGTACCTTAGGGCTCTACCGTCAAGAGAGCCTACTACGCTGGTGAACCGTCCTCAAATGCAGGAGTCTTTGCGCCGAATCCGGGGTCTCTCGCCCCCCTTCCGCCCCTCTCCCTTCACCCCCGCTCCACCTCCAACGACGCTAGATTGCGCGCCTCCCTGCTGAACTCTACGGCAACCAGGTGGATGGGCTGGTTCAAGTGCCGGTACTTGTCGGCGTATCCCCCCTCTTTCAGTTGCGCCATGGCCGCGCCCTTGGGCGCCAGTTCCACTACCTTGAACTCGAAGAGGTAGACGTTGCCGTTGAAGCGCACGGCCATGTCGAGCCGGCCGCGGCTGCTGCTGTCTTCCACCTTGACGTCGAGTCCGAGTGCGGCAAACCAGGAATAGAACACGCTGGCGTAGTAGCCTTCGTAGTTCGCGATGTCGTTGTTCGTATGCCACTCGTACGGGATGCTGGCGAAGAACGATCGGAACAGCGTTTCCAGTCCGGCGAAGTCGTTGGCCGAAAGCAGTTCATACAGACGGATATCGTGCTGTCCCTGGCGCGAGGCGTCCGGTCCCATGGCGCGCAACAGGTGCTCGTTCAGGCTCTGCTTGACCTCCCTGTTCGGATAGCCCAGGCGGTAGAGGGTCTTGCCGCCCAGGTTCCTCTCCTCCAGGATCGTCAGGTAGCCGGTCTGGAAGAGCAGCGCTTCGGCCGCCATGTCGTCTACGTCGAACTTCGACAGCAGGTCGTCGGTGCCGATCATGTCTTCGAGGGCCGGCGCGCCCAGCCGCCGCTGGAACAGCGTTTCGATCAGAAACGATGGAGACCCGGTTTCAAACCAGTGGGCTTTGTACTCGCGGCTGTCGAACAACAACAGGATGTCGAACGGGTTATAGACCTGGTCGCCGCGCCAACTGTAGCCGTTGTACCAGTCACGGATCTCGTCGCGGTGGAGTCCGGGAAGCTCGGGTGCGAACACCGCGTCGAGGTCGGCGTCGGTGTAGCCGCATATGGCCGAATAGCGCGGGTCCATGGTGAGGTCGGCGAGGTTGTTGAGGCCGGAGAACAGGCTCACCTTCGAGAACTTGCTGACGCCGGTGACGAAGGTGAACCGCACGTGTGCGTCGTAATCCTTGATGGCCGAGTAGAGGCCGCGCAGGAAGTCGCGGTTCGCTTCGGCCACTTCAGGCGCATCAAGGGCGTCCAGGATGGGCTTGTCGTATTCGTCCACCAGCACCACCACCGGCTGCCCCGTCTGAAGATGCAGCGCTTCCAGCAGAGCGCCGAGCCGTCCCGCGGCGGTGGCGTATTCCGGGACCACCGCGGCGCGTCGCTCGATACCGGCAAGCTGTTCCATGAGGCTGGCTTCGACATATCCCGGTTGCTTGTAGCTGCCGCTGCCGAAGCTGAGGCGCAGCACAGGGAATCGCGTGGACCAATCCCAGCGGTCGTGGATGTGGAGTCCCCTGAACAGCGGCTCGTTGGCCTCGAAGAGTTCCTTCAGTGTATCCAGGAACAGGCTCTTGCCGAATCGCCTGGGCCGGGAGAGAAAGTAGTGTTTCCCCGCGGCCGCGAGCCTTTCGATGTACGTGGTCTTGTCCACGTAGTAGCAGTCCCGCTCGCGGAGCTCGCGGAACGTCTGCATGCCGATGGGGAGCCGGTGTTTCATGGGCGGCTACTCACGCGCGCGTGAAGTCAGCATCGATGGGTCTCGTGTCCTTCCTACCCGGTTCGGTGAGGAATGCAATCATGGCCCCCTTTCGGCCCGGTGCTTGGCTACGGCGCCCGGTGCCTGGCTACGGCCTGGGCTCGTTCCGCACTTTCGCCAAACGGGACGGCGAGGTTTTCCTTTGATATCTTCTTTGACTATAAGAACCAGATTACTTTAACCAGACGGATCAGGCTTATGGAAATTGCTACGGTATCGGGACTCAAGACATCGTTGAGCGCCATGATCAAAGCTGCGGTACTGACCTGTGTGGCCCTTGTCTGCGCGCTCCTGTTGGCGGGAATTGCCGGCGCACAGTCGATTGAGCAGGTGCGCGCCGCGCACGCCGAAGGCCGGTTTGACGAGGCGGCCGAACTCGGCGCGGCCCTCAAGACCTCCGAAGGCTACGCGGCGGCGGCGCAGTCGCTGGCGATCAACACGCACTTCTTTGCGAAGGAGGAGGACAAGCAGGCGCTGTTCCAGCGCGCCGTGGAGCTGGCGGAAGAGGCGGTGCGGCTCGATGCGGCCAATCCGGAGGCGCACATTCAACTGGCCCACACCCGCGGGCGGTACGCCCAAACCATCGGCTTCCTGCAGGCGGTGACCGGAGGATACGCCACCAAGGTGCGGGAATCGGTGGAAGAGGCGCTAAGGCTCGATCCGAACAAGGCGGCGGGTCATCTGAGCCTGGGCACTTGGCACGCGGAGATCGTCAACGCCGCGGGCGGCATGGCGGGGTTCCTCTATGGCGCCACGGAGAAGAAGGCGCGCAGCCACTTTGCCCGGACCCTGGAGCTCATGCCGGACGCCAAGGTGGTGTGCGTCGAATACGCCCACGGGTTGCTGCTCATGGACGAGGAACGGAACCGCGAGGAAGCGCGGCGATTGCTGAAGCGCGCCGTCGAGAAACCCTCCAAGGACGCCGTCGATCGTCTCTATCACGAGCGCGCGGTGGCGCGGCTGGCCGCCCTCGAGGGAGGGTAGGGGCCTGTCCGGTTCGTCGAATCGTGTAGGGGCGACCGGCCGGTCGCCCCTACGGAGGGCCGCCGCAGCGTAGGCGACAGCCCGCGCGTCACGCCGCGTCGGACCACCCCAGCGCACGACGTATGCCTTGGGCATAGGCCGGGTCGGCCTTGGCGAAATGCCCGAGCTGCTTTTCGATGATCTCGTTGGGCACATCGCCCATGGCTTCGGCGATGTTGTTGAACAGGCGCTGCTTCTGGCCGTCGTCGAACAGCCGGAAGAGGTTGCCCGCCTGGGTATAGTCGTCGTTGCCTTCCCGGTGGTCGTAGCGGGAGGCGTCCCCCGAGATCTTGAGCGGCGGCTCGGCGTAGCTCTCGTCCTGCGCCGGCCCGCCGAAGCTGTTGGGCTCGTAGTAGGCGTCGACGTTGCCGTGCCGGGGCGGAAAGAACCGCATCGGGCCGTCCTTGTGGTAGTGGTTCACCGGGCACCTGGGGGCATTCACCGGGAGAGCCTCGTAGTGGGTTCCCAGCCGGTAACGGTGCGCGTCGGCGTACGAGAAGAGGCGCGCCTGCAGCACCTTGTCGGGCGAGAAGCCGATGCCCGGCACGATGTTCGAGGGTGAGAAGGCCGCCTGCTCCACCTCGGCGAAGTAGTTCTCCGGGTTGCGGTTCAACTCCATCACGCCGACATCGATCAGCGGGTAGTCGCCGTGGGGCCAGACCTTGGTCAGGTCGAAGGGGTTGTACGGCGTCTTCTCCGCGTCCAGCTCCGGCATGATCTGCACCTTGAGGTCCCATTTCGGGTACTCGCCCCGCTCGATGGCGCCGAACAGCGCCTCCTGGTAGGACTCCCGGGTCCGGCCGATGACCTCGGCGCTTTCCTCGTTCGTGTAGTGCCGGTGTCCCTGCCGGGTCTTGAAGTGGAACTTCACCCAGAAGCGCTCGTTGCCGGCGTTGATGAGGCTGAAGGTGTGCGAGCCGTAGCCGTTCATGTACATGGGAGCGGTGGGGCAGCCGCGGTCCGACATGAGGATGGTGATCTGGTGTAGCGACTCCGGCGACTGCGACCAGAAGTCCCACATCGCCACGGGGCTCCGCAGGTTCGTCCTGGGATGCCTCTTCTGGGTGCGGATGAAGTCCGGGAACTTGTAGGGGTCGCGGATGAAAAAGATCGGCGTGTTGTTCCCCACCAGGTCCCAGTTGCCCTCCTCGGTGTAGAACTTCACCGCGAAGCCGCGCACGTCGCGCTCGGCGTCCGCCGCCCCGAGTTCGCCGGCCACGGTGGAGAACCGCACCAGCACCTCGCACTTCGCTCTGGGCTGGAGCACCCTGGCGCGGCTGTAGCGCGAGATGTCCTGGCTCACCGTGAACGTCCCGTAGGCGCCCCAGCCCTTGGCGTGGACCACCCGCTCGGGGATGCGCTCGCGGTTCTGGTGGGCCAGTTTCTCGATGAGTTGGTAGTCCTGCAGCAGGATCGGGCCGCGCTCGCCGGCGGTGAGCGAATTCTGGTTGTCGGACACCGGCGCGCCCGCGCTGGTGGTCATGACAGGACACTGTTTCCGGGACATGGGAGTTCTCCTTTCTTCTGAATCAACCGCTGTTCTGTCCTCCAGTATAGAGGAAAAAATCGAGAAATAAATTTGATAATTATTAGTATTATGATAACTGATACTTATCATGGACGTCACCCTGCGGCAGCTCGAGTACTTCGTGGCGGTGGCCGAGTGCCTCAGCTTCCGGGCCGCGGCCGAGGGGTGCTTCGTGACCCAGCCCGGCCTGAGCGTCCAGCTCAAGGAGT
Organism: uncultured Binatia bacterium (SeqCode); assembly: GCA_965204505.1. Classification (GTDB taxonomy): domain Bacteria; phylum Desulfobacterota; class Binatia; order UBA9968; family JAJDTQ01; genus JAJDTQ01. The sequence goes on along the minus strand of CBDBFB010000002.1, from coordinate 777,519 downwards.
TGGAGGGAATGCTGGATGTGCAGCTCTTCGAGCGCAGCCGGCGCAAGGTCCTTCTCACCCCGGAGGGGGAGAGGCTGCTGCCCTTGGCTCGGAGCATCCTGACCCAGGCCGGCGAGTTGGTGGACACGGCTCGCAGCCTGGCCCGGCCGCTGTCCGCCACGCTGCGGCTGGGGGTCATCCCCACCGTGGCGCCCTACCTGCTGCCCAAGGCGCTGCCGGCCATTCGCCGGCGGCATCCCGAGTTGCGCATCCTGCTGCACGAGGACTTCACGCACCGGCTGCTGGCGCTCTTGGGGGAAGGGAAGCTGGACCTGCTGCTGCTGGCGCTGGAGGCGGACCTTGGCGACGTGGCCACGCTGCCGCTGGCCTCGGACCCCTTCGTGGTCGCCGTGCCCGCCGGCCACCGTTTCGCCGCGCGCAGGCGTCTGGCCGAAGCCGACCTCGCCGGCGAGCAGGTGCTGCTGCTGGACGACGGCCACTGCCTGCGGGCCCAGGCCCTGAAGGTGTGCCGGACCGGCGGCGCCGGCGAGGTGGGCGACTTCCGCGCCGGCAGCCTCAACACGCTGGTGCAGATGGTGGCGGGAGGCATCGGCATCACCCTGCTGCCGCGACTCGCCCTGGACGTGGAGTGCCGCGCCCCTTCGTCCATCGTCATCCGCCCGTTCCGCAAGCCCGAGCCCAACCGCACCATCGGCCTGGTGTGGCGGCCACGGTCGCCGCGGGAGCATGAATTCCGCATGCTGGGGGAGTTGCTGGCGCTGTAGTCTATGTCGTAAATTCGCTAAATATCGGGGAGTTCTGTCTTTTTATACAAGGTTTGACCCCCTCACGAAAACCCCGTTCGCCCTGAGCGTAGCGAAGCGAAGTCGAAGGGCGCCAGACGGAGTATTTCAACTAACTGTCAGACCTCTTCCCATTTCCCTTGGCATATCATGACTAATCGTCATATCGTGCTTACTTTGAAGACTCCTGAAGCCGGTTCATGAAACCCCGATAACCGAATGGATTCACACGAAGCTACACCCGACGAAGTCATTACCCGGGATCCGGTATGCGGGATGGAGGTTTCCCCCTCTTCCGGCAAGCCCAAGTTCGAGCATCTTGGGCGCTGGTACCACTTCTGCGGCGAGGGGTGTCTGAAAAAGTTCGCGGCGTCGCCCGACGACTACATCGAGGCAAAGGACCCGGTCTGCGGGATGACGGTCCAACGCGCCGGCGCGCGGTACATGACCCGCCACGGCGGAGTGCGGTTCTACTTCTGCTCCGAGGGCTGCAAGGCACGCTTCGAGGCCTCGCCGGAAGACTATCTCGGTGAGCGATCGGAACCCGAGCCGGCCCCCGAAGGGACGCTTTACACCTGCCCCATGCACCTGGAGATCGTGCGCGACGCGCCGGGAGACTGCCCGATCTGCGGCATGGCGCTCGAGCCCATGCTGCCGACCGCGGATGCCGGCCCCAATCCCGAGCTGGTGGATTTCCGGCGACGTTTGTGGATCGGCGCGCCGCTCGGCCTCGCCACCCTGGTGCTGGAGATGGGCGGGCATCTCGGCCTGCCGATAGCCCAATGGCTCGGGCCTCTCCTGCACGTCTGGCTGCAGTTCCTGCTGGCGACTCCGGTGGTGGTGTGGGTCGCGCTGCCGTTCTTCAAGCGCGGTTGGGCTTCGGTGATGAACCGCAGCCCCAACATGTGGACGCTGATCGCGCTCGGCGCCGGCGCGTCGTACGTCTTCAGCGTGGCGGCCGTGCTTGCGCCGGGGCTTTTCCCGGAGTCGGTGCGCGGGGCGCACGGGCTGCCCCCGGTCTACTTCGAGGCGGCCGCGGTCATTCTCATACTGGTGCTGGTGGGCCAGATATTCGAGCTGACGGCGCGCGAGCGCACCGGCGGGGCGATCCGGGCGCTCCTCGACCTCGCTCCCAAGACCGCCCGGCGGGTGACGGACGACGGCGACGAGGATGTCCCGCTCGAGGCGGTCAAGGTCGGCGACCGGCTGCTGGTGCGGCCGGGAGAAAGCGTGCCGGTGGACGGCGTCGTCCTCGACGGACGCTCTGCCGTGGACGAGAGGCTGCTCACCGGCGAGCCCGTACCCGTGGAGAAAGTCGCGGGCGACGCGGTGACGGGCGGCACCATCAACCAGGCGGGCTCGTTCGTGATGCGCGCCGAGGGGGTGGGCGCCGACACGGTGCTGGCGCGCATCGTCGACATGGTCGCCGCGGCGCAGCGAAGCCGCGCTCCGGTCCAGGCACTGGTGGACCGCGTCGCCAACTGGTTCGTCCCCGCGGTGGTCGCCGTGTCGGTGATCGCCTTCGTCGTCTGGCTGGTGGTCGGTCCCGCGCCGGCGCTTGCCCACGCCGTGGTGGTGGCGGTCAGCGTGCTGGTCATCGCCTGTCCGTGCGCCCTCGGTCTCGCCACGCCCATGTCGATCATGGTGTCAACCGGGCGCGGCGCTCAGGCGGGCGTGCTGGTGCGGGACGCAGCGGCGCTTGAGAGGCTGGCGAAGGTGGACGTGCTGATCGTCGACAAGACCGGCACCCTGACCGAAGGCAAACCCGAGCTGACCGACGTGATCGCGGCCGGCGGCGGCATGGACGAGGCCGAGGTCCTCTCCCTCGCCGCTTCCCTCGAACGCGGGTCGGAGCACCCGCTGGCGGCGGCGATCCTGGGCGGTGCCGAGACACGGCGCGCCGTGCTCCAGGAAACGGCCGACTTCGAAGCGCTCCCGGGCAAGGGTGTGCGCGGCCGCATCGCGGGCCGTGCCGTCGCCTTGGGCAATCTGGCGATGATGCAAGAGATCGGTGCCGGCCTGGACGAGTTGGCGGGCGCTGCCGAGGGGCTGCAAGAGGCGGGCAGGACGGTGATGTTCGTGGCCGTGGACGGCGCGGTTCAGGGTCTGGTGGCGACCGCGGACCGCATCAAGCCCACCACTCCCGGAGCCATCGGGATGCTCCGCGGCTCGGGGCTCCGCATCATCATGATGACCGGGGACAGCGAGAGGACCGCGCGGGCCGTGGCCGGCGAGCTGGGTATCGAAGACTGGCGGGCGGAAACGGCTCCGGAGGACAAGCGGGACATCGTTGTCGAGCTGCAGGGCCGCGGACAGCACGTCGCCATGGCGGGCGACGGCATCAACGACGCGCCCGCCCTCGCCGCCGCCGATACCGGCATCGCCATGGGGACCGGCGCCGACGTCGCCATCAAGAGCGCCGGAGTCACCCTGGTGCGCGGCGACCTCGCCGGCATCGTCCGCGCCCGCCTGCTGGCCCGCGCGACTCTGGGCAACATCCGCCAGAACCTGTTCTTCGCCTTCATCTACAACGCGGTCGGTGTGACCATCGCGGCCGGCGTCTTCTACCCGATGTTCGGCTGGCTCCTGTCGCCCATGATCGCCGCCGCGGCCATGAGCCTGTCGTCGGTGTCGGTGATCGGAAACGCGCTGCGGCTGAGGCGCGTTTCGCTCGGATAACCGGCAGGACCCCTGGGTCCGAGGATCAGGCCGGGTTCCCTCGACTCGAAAAATGGACGCAGAAATTCCATTTTCGGTCCAAAATGGAATTAGCGACTCCAATTTGTTGGAGTTGCGGACGTTCCGGGTACAGGGAACCGTCGCGGTCACACCTCGTAGTACCCGTTCATGATCGCGTCGTGCCAGATCTTGGTGATCACCGGGCAGACGCCCAGGGGCAGGCCGTCCTCGGTCCGCCAGTAGGAATGGATGCCGGTGCCGATCTCGACGACGCGGACCTTGGGGGCCGGGTTCATGGCGGCGTATTCGGCCTTGACGATGTTGTTGTACTTCGGGGGCGTGTGGTCCCGGCTGAACTTGTTGATGCCGTAGAGGAGCGGCGGGATCGGCTTCCCGGGGAGCGGCCGGCCGTAGCTCAGGTAGCGGTCGACCAGGGCTTGGGTTTCCTCGGCGTTCATCTTGAGGCGCTCGGCCGTGACCTTGGCGGCCTCGGTGAGGCACGGGTGGCTGTCGCTGTGGAGCCAGTTTTCGGCCTTGAACTGGGGAAAGCGCTTGACGCGCTGCCACATCTCGAAGACTTCCTCCATCAGCCACGCCAGCCGGAACAGCGGCTTCTCGCCTTCCTGCAGCGCCACCTCCGCGCCCGTGTAGCGGGCCAGCTCGCGCCAGGTGCGGATGAGGACGTGATCGAAGGGAGTGGGCCAGTCGTGGCCGCTCATCTTGCGGAAGATGTAGGCGAACGGAGAGTTCTCGATGCCGATGAGCCCCTTGCCGTTCTCGATGCGCTGCAGCAGAGTGTGGCTGAAGGGGCCGCCGGTGGAGTGGCCGTGGGTGAACACGGAATACTCTCCCACCGGCAGGTGCCGGCGGCAGATGTCCAGCATCCCTTCCTCGAACGCCACCGGCCAGGCCGCCATGCGGTAGTAGAAGTTGCTGTCCTTCTTGGCCCGGGCGTAGGAGCGGGAGCCGTAGATCTCGCGCAGGGAGGCGTCGTTGACCACCTCGTACTCGTCCCGGCCGATGAACTCGCTGTCGAGCCAGATGGGCGTGCGCACGCCGCCGTCCTCGTGGAAGGTGTCGTCGGGCCAGTCGCGGCTAGGGTCCGGGAGATAGAGGCGGCCCGGGTAGGTCATGCTGCACACCTTGTAGCCGCGCTTCCCGGCGAAGCACTGTGCCAGCCGCTCGATGGAGCGCCAGTCGCTGGCGCCGCCGTGGGTCATGAAGATGCCGAGTTTGTTGCCGTCCGGGCCGGTGGGAATCTTCGCCGGGTCCTCGGGCTCGTAAACCATGCAGCCGATGTCCCAGTCCATGCCGTTGGCGTGGATGCGGAAGACGTCCTCGGTCTCGGTGTAGGGGATGTCCGGCTCCGCAAGGATCCCGTCGGAGATCTTGACCAACTCCTCCTTGGACAAACTGGCGGGCGGTTCCCAAGTATCGGCGGTCTGTGTCTTGGCCATGGCGATGTTCTCCCTTTGTGCGTAATGGACGGTGTCCGGATGTGTGGACTCTATCACGGCTTGCGGCGGTGGACTACCTGGATTCCGGCTTACCAGGCTACGTCGAAACGCCGGTTGGATACGGGACGGCCGGCACGTATCGTCATTCCGGCGAAAGCCGGAATCCAGGGGTGAGGAGGGGCAAACGGGAGGGATTCCCCGACCCGCGCACCTGGATTCCGGCCCCGTATCGGGGTACGGGGCAAGCTTTCGCCGGAATGACGATACGAGGTGTCGGTGCTATGCCCATAACCACGGAGAGTCTTGACACAGCCTGTTACGCGCCCAGGGACATTTGCGGACGTGTGCGCCATTTCGTATCAACGATTCCATGCAATCTCGACTGACCCTGTCCTGTGGCGAGTACAAGCGCACTCGGCCGTTGCTGGACGGCCGTGTCAAGGTGGCCGGGTACGACATCGAGACAATCCCGGACCCGTTTCCGCCAGCCGGCGTTCTCGGCGACTACCAGTATCCGCGCACCCTGCGCATGCTGAACGAAAAGGCCTTTGACATCTGCGAGATGGGCATGGCGCCCTTGGTGACCGCGCGTTCGCAGGGCGTTCCGCTGGTGGCGATCCCGGTCTTTCACTACCGCCGCTTCCGGCACCGCTACATTTTCTGCCGCGGTGCGGCGGGCATCGAAACACCCGCTGACCTCGCCGGGCGGCGCGTGGGCGTGCGGCGGCTCAACCTGAGCGCCGGCCTGTGGGCGCGTGCGCTGCTGCAGCACGACCACGGCGTCGACCTGAAGGAGATCACCTGGGTCGTGACCGTGGACGTGCCGCTGCGCGATGCCGTTCGAAACGAGCTGAAAGTGGAGGTGCTGCGCTCGGGCGAGAGCCTTGAGGAGTTGCTGGTGCGGGGTGACATCGACGCCATGATCGAGGCCTCCAGCCTGAGCGCGGCGGCGCGCGAGGCGGCCGGCGTGCGGCGTCTGCTGGGCGAGGACACGCGGCAACTTGAAGTCGACTACTACACGCGCACCGGTTTCTTCCCCATCATGCACACCATCGCCTTGTGGCGGGATGTCGCCGAGCGGCACGAAGGCCTGTGCCGGGCTCTCTACGACGCCTTCCTGCGCGCTCGTGCCGTGGGGAACGAGGGCGGCGAGCCACCCTCACGCTACATTCTGGCTTCCGAGGAGGAAGAGTGGTGGGAGTCGCTCACTCCGGAGCAGGCGGAGGTCCTGTGCGGCGGTCCCGGGCGGCCGAGGGACCCCTGGAGCTATTCCCTGGAAGACGACGGCAAGACTGTGGAGGCGTTCCTGGACTACGCTTACGAGCAGGGCCTCACCCCCGAGCGCTACCCTGCCGCCGATCTCTTCGTCGTGCCGGGGACATCCGGCGCGTAGGCGCTGTCCGGGTCCCACTCCACCGTGTCGCCCACGCGGATGGTGCCGGCGTTGAGCACCTGGGCGCGCAGGCCGCCCCGGTGGACGAGCCCTTGCAGCACGTTCTTGCCCGTTAGCTTGACGAGGTTGGCGCAGGGCTCGCACACGCGCAGGCCGCGCATCCTCACCTCTCCAACGCTGAACTCCCGCCCTTGAAGCAGGTGGTTCAGCGGGACACCACGCGTGGTGATGTTGCGGCGGCTGTCCTTGGGGTCCAGCGTCGTGCCGTAGTCCCGCTCCATGGCCTCGATGGCTTCCGCCTCGATGAGCGTCACCTCGCGGTCCGGACCCGGGTTGTGCGAGTAGCTGCCCACCTGATTGCAGTAGCGGTCCCCTTCGAGTCCCTGGCCCACGATCGCGCGGACCTCCTCAAGGTTCTCCATGTCGCCCTTGGCGTCCTTCGCGATCTGTATCGACACAACCGATCCCTTAGCCATGACTGCTCCTTTCGGGGTCAATCCTTGTACTTATGAAACTAATGCCATTCCAATATATTACGTGGAATCGACACGCACTTCCCCTACAGCCGGTCCTGCATCCAGTCGAGCATGAACGGTACGTTGTGGCCCCAGTAGTCGTGGCTGCAGTGGATGGCGCCGCCCGCGGACGCATCCTCGTAGATCTGGAGGGTCTTGTCCGGGCCGCCGATGGCGTCGTGGAGCCGCCGGGCGCCGTTCACGTCCATGAGACGGTCGTCGGCGCCATGGGTGATGAGGGTCGGGCAGGTGATGTTCTCGGCGGCGCCCTCCATGGTGAAGTCCTTGAGGCGCTCCCGCGCCTCCTCGTCGCTCACCCCGCCCAGCAGCCGCTGCACCACCGGTCGGAGGTGCTCGCAGAAGATATAGAGGTCGTCCAGCACGCTGTAGCAGCCGCTCCAGCCCACCAGCGCCTTGATGCGCGGGTCGAAGGCGGCGAGCCGGGGCGCGTAGTAGCCGGCCATGCTGATGCCGATGAGGCCGATGCGCTCGGGGTCCACCTCGGGCCGGGAGACGAGGTAGTCGATGCAGGCCTTGCCGGGCACCTCGTAGTCGGCCCGCGTGGGGATGCCCTTGACGTACATGGACGAGCCGCGTCCGGGGGTATCCACCAGCAGTAGCGCCCAGCCGTATTCCGTCACCTGCCGGCCGCTGAAGAAGATCTCCTCGGCGAAGGCGTCGGCGCCGCCGATCAGGAAGACCGCGGGCCACTTGCCCGGCGCCGGGTACTTGGGATGGCAGAAGTAGCCGTCGTACTCCTCGTCGCCGCAGCGCACGGTGATGACCTCCATGGGCGGGTTGTGCAACGCCGCGGCCTCGCGGAAGCTCGCCTGCGACAGCTTGAACCGTTCCGCCTTGACGTCGTTCTCGGCGATGGTCAGGAACACGTCGGACATGCGGTAGTACTGGTTGGCGTGGAAGAAGAACAGCATGGCCGTGCGTTCGTGGCCCTTGGACAGGGCCTCCCGCGCCTTGTCCTCGGTGCGCCGGGCGAGGTCGAGCCAGGACCGCTCCCATCCCTTCCTGTCGTCGGGGTCCAGGTCGCGGCACAGCCGCGCGATGTCGAAGGCGTCGCCGCCCCCCTGCTGGGCCTCGGCCACGAGCCGGAGCGTCTGCGAGCCCATGACGTTGGTGGGAAAGAAGAAGTCGATCATGAAACGTCTCCGCCGGGGCTCGTGCAGAGCCCTCACCCGGCCTTCGGCCACCCTCTCCCTCTGGGTGGGGGTGAGGGCAGCTAGTCCGTTCGCCTACGGCAGGTTGTAGAGCCGTTTGGCGTTGCCCTCGGTGATGTTGTAGCGGTCTTCGTCGGTGAGGCCCGGGACGGACTCGAAGATCGGCACCACCTCCTCGAAATTGCGGCCGGTCTCGGGATCGGTGGCGTTCACCGCGCCGAACATCTCGGTGGCGAACAGCACCCGGTCGGAGCCGACGCGCTTGATCAGCAGCTCCATGCCCTCGGCGTCGTAGATGGCCATGTCCCAATACACCCGCCGGGCCGCCTCCTCGAAGGGCTCCAGCCCTTCCTTCACGTGCATCCCCCGGTGGCGGTTCCACTGGTAGGGCACGGCCCCGCCGCCGTGCGGGATGACGATCTTGAGCTTGGGGAAGTCCTGGAACACGCGGGAACTCAGCAGCTCCACGGCGCCGTTGTGATGCTGCCCGATGTAGTACGAGCTGGTGGTGTGGAAGGCCGGGTTGAGGGACGCGCTGGCGTGGATGGTCCCAGGTATGTCCAGCTCCACCATCTTCTCCCACAGGGGGTACCACCAGTCGTCTCCCAAAGACGGCGTCCACGGCTCCCGACCGCTGCACAGGTCCGGGTTGATGTTGCAGGCGATGAAGCCGTCCTCCCTGACGCGACGCTCGAGCTCCTCCACCCAGTGCCTGGGGCTGACCCCCGGCGACTGGGGAAGCTGGCACACCGGCGAGACCTTGTCGGGCCACAGCTTCGCGACGCGGGCGATGAGGTCGTTGCACGCCTCGCTCCAGTAGCGGCTGATGAGCTCCGAGCCGAAGTGGTGGCCCATGGCCGAGGCCTGGGGCGAGAACAGCAGCCGGTCGATGCCGGTATCCGCCATTCTCTTGAACTGCGAGCGCATGGACTGCTCCAGCTCCTCGTCGCTGACGTTGAGCTTTGCGGGCGACGGCCGCCCCTGGTTGATGATCTGCCGGGCGCGGAAGGACTGAAGCTTCGCCGGCGCCGTGGTGTAGTGTGCGTGAGCGTCGATGATCACGAGCGTAAACCTCCAGGGAGTTTGTATGCCGCATGCCGTCGCGGGCTCGCACGGACAGGACACTACACTAGCAAAGGCCCCATGAATAGGGAACAGGAGGCCAGATTGCCGGCAGGAAGCCGGTTATGAACCCAGTCCGGTCCGCTGCCCCCAATCACCGCTCCAGAGGCGGTCCAGGAAGTCGGACCAGGGCAGAACCGTTATGCCGTCCACCACCCGTGGACGAGGCTCCAGGGATACGAGCACGTAGTGGTCGAGGAGTGCCTCTTCGCGCAGCGCCTTCAGTCCTTTCAGATCGCGGGGATTCACGGTCTTCTTGGCCTTGACCTCCACGGCGAGGCCTTCGAATATGAAGTCCACTTCGAACTGTGACTTCGACCGCCAGTACCGGGGCGAGGCGAGTCGGTGATAGTCGCAGAACGCCTTTATTTCCTGGAAGATGTAACTTTCGAACGCGTTGCCGTATTCGGGAGTTCCGGGCGCCAACCCTCTCCGGCCCTGGAGGTGGCGGGCCAGACCGATGTCGAAGAGGTAGTACTTCGAGGTTGAAATCGCCTTGCGTTTCCGACTCTCGGTGAAGGCCGTCACCTCGTGGGCTATAAACGTGTCTTTCAGGATCTCGTAGTATTCGCGGACGGTTGACGCCGGTACTTGGGCGTCGCTGGCCAGGCTGGCGAAGTTGATCATCTGGCCATGTGCCAGCGCGGCCACTTCCATGAAGCGGCTGAACGCGCCGACGTTCCTGACGATGGCCTCGGCGGCCACCTCTTCCCTGAGATAATCGCCGGCATAAGAGGCGAGATCCTCCGTCGGCGAATCGGAAAAGAAGATTGGCGGCAGGAGACCGTATTCCAGGGCCCTGTCGAGGTCGAATCGCTCGGCGAGCTCCACGCGAACGAATGGATGCAGGTTGCGGGAGCGTGCACGGCCGCCGAGCAGGTTGACACCCTTTCTCCTCAGGCTGCGGGCGCTGGAGCCGGTGAGAAGGAAGCGAACCCCGTGCCGTTCGATCATGAGGTGCACTTCGTTCAGGAGCTCGGGCATTTTCTGGATTTCGTCGATGACGACGACGGAGTCTTCGGTCGTCAGCGCCTCCCTGATCATCGCGGGATTGCGGGACAACCGGAGGAAGAGAGACTGGTCGAGCAGGTTGTAGTTCGGGTAGCCGTCAAGCTGCTGGCTGATCAGCGTCGACTTGCCGGTTTGCCGCGGACCAAACAGGAAACAGGACCTGCCCTGGAGGATGCGAGGGGTATCCAGGTAACGGGAAACGATGCTGTCCGCCATGACGATGACAATGAGCGACTAAGATATTGAATAGCATGACACTCCACAATAAGCTTGTCAATGGGCATTGACTTATGGCAATGACGGACTTCAAGCTCGCCCCGGTTCCTGGGACAGCCTTCAGGGTGTGCGATCCTGGGGCTCGCTTTACCAAATGGACGCGGCCTACTATAGATAGTGCTGTCATTTTTCGTGACGCAGGCTCGCGCAGCCATTCGCGCTGGGGGCTGCGGAGCGAAGTCGAAGGGCCCAAGGAGCGATTCATGGCGGAAATCCCGCGCCTCAACGGCATCATCAAAGCCCTGGAGGAAGGCAAGACGGCCTTCGTGAGCTTCACCTCCAACGATATCGAGACCGCCGCCGCCATGGCCGGCTCGAAGCTCGACGGCGTGGCCTTCGAGATGGAGCATGCGCCCCTGGACATTCCGGGGCTGCGCCACTCGCTGCAGTACATGCTGGACCGGCGCCAGGTGGTGGACCGCGGCACCTTGGCGCCGGCGGTGACGCCCATGGTGCGTATCCCGCCCAACGGCAACGAGATGAACCAGTGGCTGGCCAAGCAGGTGCTCGACATCGGCGTCTACGGGATCATCTTCCCGCACGTCAGCTCGGTGGAGGAGGCGCGCAACGCGGTGTCCGCCTGCCGCTACCCGCGTCTGTCGTCCGAACCGCGCTACGATCCGCCGGGCATCCGCGGCGACGCGCCCACCCGCGCCGCCCGCTACTGGGGGCTCGCGCAGCAGGAATACTACAAGCGTGCGGACGTGTGGCCGCTGGCGCCCGACGGCGAGATCCTGGTGGTGATCCAGTGCGAGGAGGTCCGCGCCATCGAGAACCTGCCGGCCATGCTCAAGGAAGTGCCGGGCATCGGCGTGGTGCTGATCGGGGAAGGGGACCTGAGCCAAGAGCTGGGCCACCCGCGGGACTACGACCACCCGGTGGTGGCCGACCACATCAACTGCATCCTCGAAATCTGCAAGGAATACGACGTCCCCTGCGGCCACCCCCATCCCAGCGCCGAAAACATCGAACGGCTGGTGGAGGCCGGTTTCCGCTTCCTCATGCCCAGCGCGCCGCGCTCCTTCGCCGTGCTCAACCGCGCACGGGAGCTGACGGGGCGTTGATGTGGCATCCCCACACTCTGACTCCCTCTCCCTCCGGGAGAGGGTTGGGGTGAGGGTGCCACGGCCCCAACGGCGCGTCCGACAGTAAAAGGAGCCGAATCAATGGCGATGGTGAAGCTCAATCCACCCCCACAACTCGGCATGAGCCTCGGCGAGGCCATGTTCACCCAGCGGGCCATCCGCCGGCTCAAGCCGGATCCCATCAGCGACGAGGACATCCGGACGCTGATGGACGCAGCGGCCAAGGCGCCCAACGCCCGCAACGAGCACCGGGGCCGCTTCCTGGTGGTGCGGGATCGGGAGAAGATTCGGAAATTCGCGGAGCTCTATGCAGAAGCGTGGTGGGCCAAGCAGCCCGAGGGCTGGAGCCCCGAGAATGCTCCCCCCGATGACAAGCACCTCGCCCCCATGCGGCTGGCGGAGGCCATGAAGGACGTGCCGGTGGTCGTGATGGCGGTCTCCACCTCACCCGGGAATGCCAGCTCCCTCCTACCTGCGGCCCAGAACCTCATGCTGGCCGCCCGCGCCCTGGGCATCGGATCGGTGTTGACCACATTGCATCCCTGCGTAACCGATCGGATTCACGAGCTTTTCGGTATTCCGGCGGAAGGCGAGGTCCACTGCTGCATCCCCCTTGGTTACCCCGAGGGCCGATTTGGCACCACTGCCCGCCTCCCTGCCGCCGAGACCACCTACTACGACGAGTGGGGCAACCCACCGCCGTGGGAATAGAGCTGGAGTGTCCACCGCGGAATGCCTGTTGAGGCCGTTGATTCAGGCTGGAACGCGGTGGATACGAATCGGGGGGTCGTCGGAAAGTACAGCGACCACGCCAGGGACGAGCGGTTGCAATTCTTGCAGACGATTGCGGGTGGCGATCATGATGATCACTGGGATCGGCAGGGTGTCCGTGTTCTGCTGATGTTCGAATCCTTGGTCCACTGTCACCAGGGCATTGAACGCATGATCGGTGGCCAGGCGCAGCAACGCGCCATTCGTGCTACCGGCCCAACCCATCTGTTGCACTGTACGTACTTCAAACTCACTGGGGAAGAACGAAGCGAGCCGCCTTGGTACGGACTCGTCAAGCAGCAGTTTCATCCACTTCGCTCGCCAGCAGCAGGGTGGCGCGTTCGAGCAGCGCGACGGCTTGTTCTCGTGATACGGTGGGGTAATCTACCAGGAAATCGTCAAGCCGGTCGCCCGCCTCCAGATGTTCCATCAGGATGCGCACCGGTACCCTAGTGCCGGCAAACACCGGAGTTCCCCCGAGGATTTGCGGGTCTCGGTTGATGAGCTTATCGGTCATGAGTATCTCTGCGTCGCTGACTCACAGCCCGTACAGCGCCCGCGCGTTGTCGCCGAGGATCTTGTCGACGATGGCGGCCGGCACCGCGCCGTCGCTACGGAGGAGCCGCAGCGCTTCGATCTGGCTTGAGGTGTCGTTGTGGCCGTAGTCGGTGCCGATGACGAGGTTGTCCTCGCCCGCGTCCTTGAGGATCACCGGCAGGTCGTCGGTGGTCTGGCAGGCCACGTACATGCGGTTCTCGGCCATGATGTTGTCGGGGATGGGCCTGCCCATCTTCTGGAAACGGAGCCGCAGGTCATTCAGGGCGTAGGGCACCCATTGGGCGCTCACCTCGACGAAGCCCCAGCGGATCTTGGGAAAGAGCGCCGGGGTCCCTTCCATCAGCAGCGAGTGGAACGTCCCCACCACCGGCAGCTTGAAGCGCGAGAAGCCGGTCTCGCCCTCGTAGAGGTCGTGGATGGCGGTGCTGTTGGTGCCGGCGTGTACGCAGATGGCAAGGTCCAGCTCGGTGGCGATCTCGTAGAGCGGGAACAGGTCGGGATTGCTCAGCCGCTTCTCATGCTCGACCCCGCGCATGAAGATGCCGCAGGCGCCGTTTTCCTTGGCGAGTTCCAGCTCGTCCCTCAACGCGTCCATGGAGAGCAGGGGAGGCATGCACACCCACCGCAGCCGGCCCCGGCCCTTCTTCCAGATCTCGGCGAGCCAGCGGTTGTAGCTCCTGCACATGGCCATCTCGGTGGCCCGGTTCTGGGTGCAGGGCCGCAGCATCAGCGTGGTGTAGAGCACCTGCACGTCCACCTCCAGCTCGTCCATGTGCTTGATCCGGGCGTCGACGTCGCGCATCTCGCGCTGGTCGGCCGAGGTGTTGGGGCCGATGTTGTTGTTCTTGACGTGCAGCCGGTTGTCCACCACCCAGTACTCCGGGCCGCCTTCCTGCTTGACCGCGAAGGGCGCGTACGCGCGTTCCTGCTCGGTCATGAACTCCCAGGTAAACGGCGTTTCGACGACATGGGCGTCCGCGTCGATGGTTCTCGGGGTCATGGCTTGTCTCCGTTTATTGGTCAAACACAACCCCTCTCCCTCTGGGAGAGGGTGGCCGAAGGCCGGGTGAGGGCCTAGCTGGGCGCAATGTTGTAGAGCCGCCGCGCGTTCTCGCCCATGATCTTGGGCAGCGAGCCGGCGGCGATGTCGTCCCGGTCCAGCACCTCCTTGACCACGTTGGGGAACTTGCAGTCGCCGTGGTTGTAGTCCGAGGCGAACACCAGCCGGTCGTCGCCGATAAAGTCCATGACGAAGGGCAGGGTGGTCTCGTCGGGCTCGAAGGAGAAGTAGACGTCCCGCTGGCGGATGTACTCGCTGGGCGGCATGGTCAACAGTGGCACCGCCGCCTGCATGTACTCGTAGTGCTCGTCGAGCCGTTCCATCCAGAAAGGTATCCAGCCGGCACCGGCTTCGAGAAACGCCACCTTGAGCTTGGGGAACTTCTCCAGCACGCCGCCGCCGATGACGCACATGACGCCGATCATCTGCTCGAAGGGGTGGGTGGTGGCGTGCACGAACAGCGCGTTGTCGAAGCGGTCCGCGGCCGCGGCCGGCCGGCCCGAGCCCACGTGGACGCACACCGGAACGCCCAGCTCCTCGGCCGTGGCATAGAACGGGTCGAAGTCGGGATGGTCGAGGTTGCGTCCGGCCGAGTGGGCCGAGGTGGCCGCGGCCACGAAGCCGAGCTCCTCGACGCAGCGCCGCAGTTCGGCCGCCGCCTCCCCGGGGTCCTGCATGGGCACGCAGGCCACGCCCTTGAGCCGCTCGGGGGCATGGGTACAGTACTCGTGGAGCCAGTTGTTGTACGCCTTGGCGACGGCGCAGGCGTAGTCCTTGTCTTCCAGGAACGGCAGGCTCAGGAACACGGTGGTGCCGAAGTTGACCGAGATCGTGATCTGCTCCAGGTCCATGTCCTTGAGCCGCTGCACCGGGTCCCACATGCCGGTGGTGGGCTGGGGCGAGCGGCTGTGGGGCACGGCGCCGATGCCGCAGCCCACCCCCGAGGGCTTGGCCCAGATGCGGCCCTCCATGAGCAGTTGCTCGCGTCCGTCGGCCTTGACCACACGGGGCGCCTTCTTCTTGTAGGGCCCCTCCAGCAGGTCCTCCCACGGGGCGAACTTCTCCTGCACGTGGCCGTCGGCGTCGATGATCGGGAAACTTGCCATGGCTGTCTCCTGTCTGTTGTGAAGGAAAAACCGGGCGGCGTGAACGGGGCAACCTGCGCGGGACGATTCGCTTCCGGCACCCGTGACGGCGAAGTGCGCGGGCGGTTCGAAACCCGCCCGCGCTACAGGCCAGCCGGTCCCGTCAACAGCGGGAAGGTTTTTACTTGAGGTACTTCGCCAGGAACTCGGTGCTCCGCTCCCACGCCAGGTTGGCGGCGTCGGCGTTGTAGGCGGCGCCGGTCTCGTTACCGAAGGCATGCTGCGCCTGGTAGCGGTAGATCTCGTGGGTGACGTTGCCTTCCTTGAGGCTCGCTTCCAGGACATCCACCTTGTCCGGGGTGAAGAAACCGTCCTCCAGCGCGAAATGGCCCTGGAACGGCATCGGGATGGTGGTGGTGTCGGCGGCTTCCGCCGGCGGAACGCCGTACCAGCAGCAAGCCGCGTCCGCCTTGGAGTACACCGCCGCCAGCACGGTCAGGGCCCCGCCCATGCAGAAACCGATGACTCCTACCTTGGGACAGCTCTGTTTCAGGTGCTCCACCGCGCTGCACACGTCCGTGTTGGCGTTCGCGAAGTCGAGGTTCTGCATCAGGTGGCTGGCTTCTTCCGCCTCCACCGTCACCTTGCCCCGGTAAAGGTCCGGCACCACGGAGGTGTATCCCAGGCCCGCCAGCTTGTCGGCCACGCCCTTGATCTGGTCGTTGACCCCCCACCACTCCTGGATCACCACCATTCCCGGCGCGTTGTCGCCGGCTGAAGCGCAATAGCCCGCAACCCCCTCGCCGTCGGGTCGCTTGATCGTGATTGTCTCTCCCATAACGGTCCCCTCCTGGAAAATTCTGGAATTTGTCCGGCGCCGGGGCGCCGACGAAACAGTCAGAATAGTACGTCTCCGTTTGCGAGTCTAGTGTCTCCAGGCACGTCCGCCAGGCCTCGATGCCGGGCGTCCAGGCCCTCCGCGTGCTCGGTTGACGCAGGATTCGGATTCTTGTTAAGAATACCGCGCATTCAGGGCTTTCGCGTCTTCACGCCCGCCACGGCGGTCCGGAAATCAGCGGAACAGGAAGAGAGGGAAACGCAATTGACCGAGGATGAAGTACTACAGATATTGGACCTGGTGGAGAAATCCAACTTCGACTATCTCGACCTGGAGATCGGCGATCTGAAGCTCACGGTCAGCAAGTCTGGAGTCCCCGCGGTCCCCGCGGCCGTCAGCGTGACCCAAGCCGCCCCCGTGGCGGCAGCCCCCGCACCGGCAGCTCCTGCCGCCGAGGCGCCGGCAGCGGCGGCCCCCGAGCCCGCGCCGGCCCCCGCCGCCGAGAGCGCTCCCGCGGCGCAGCCGGTTACCGCCAAGGAAGGCACCGTTCCCATTCCCGCACCCATGGTCGGCACGTTCTACGCCACGCCGGAGCCCGGCGCACCGCCGTTCGTCAAGCTGGGCGACCACGTGGACGCCGAGACCACGGTGGGCCTCGTGGAGGTGATGAAGGTCTTCAACGCCGTCAGTTCCGGCACGACCGGCACCATCGACGAGATCTGCGTGGAGAGCGGCCAGTTCGTCGAGCATGGCCAGACCCTCTTCCTGGTCCGCCCTGATGCCTAAAGAGAATTTCCCCCGTGGCCGTTAACCGTCTCCTGGTCGCCAACCGGGGCGAGATAGCGGTCCGCATCATCAGAGCCTGTCAGTCCCTGGGCATCGAGTCGGTGGCGGTGGTATCCGAGGCCGACCGCGACAGCATGCCGGCCCGTCTCGCCAACCGGACCGTGTGCATCGGCCCGGCCCGCTCCACCGAGAGCTACCTGAAGGTCGAGGCCCTGGTGGCTACGGCCCTGGGCACGGGTTGCGACGCCCTCCATCCGGGCTACGGCTTCCTCGCCGAGAAGTCGGAGCTGGCCGAGGCCTGCGCCAAGCACGGCATCACGTTCGTGGGTCCGCGTGCCGACAGCATCCGCCAGATGGGAAACAAGTTGCTGGCGCGGGCCACGGTCGGCGCTTTCGGCGTCCCGCTGGTGCCGGGTTCGGACAACGTGCGCGGTTTTGAGGACGCGGCGGAGGTGGCGGCCGAGGTCGGTTATCCGGTGCTGCTGAAGGCGGCGGCCGGAGGCGGCGGCAAGGGCATCAAGATCGTCCGGGAGGACGTCGAGCTGCGGACCGCGTTCGAGACCGCCTCCGCGGAGGCTCGCGCGGCCTTCGGCGATCCCACGCTGTACATGGAGCGCTACATCCCCAACGCCCGGCACATCGAGGTGCAGGTCATCGGCGACCGCTTCGGCAACGTGGTGCATGTGGGGGAGCGGGACTGCTCGCTGCAGCGGCGCTACCAGAAGGTGGTGGAGGAGGCGCCGGCGGCGTGCATCCCCGAAGAGTTGCGGGAGCGCATCCGCGCGGCCGGGCACAAGGTCGCCAGGGAGATCAAGTACGAGAACGCCGGCACGGTCGAGTTCATCTACGACGAGGACCGGCAGGACTTCTTCTTCCTCGAAATGAACACGCGCATCCAGGTGGAGCACCCGGTCACCGAGATGGTCACGGGGCTGGACCTGGTGCGCGAGCAGATCCGCGTGGCCGGCGGCGAACGCCTCTCGTTCTCCCAGGAGGACGTCCGCTTCAACGGCCACGCCATCGAGTGCCGCATCACCGCCGAGGCGCCGTGGCAGGGGTTCCGGCCGTGCCCCGGCGTCCTGACCCAGTGGAGCCCGCCCCAGGGGCCGGGCATCCGGGTGGACACCCAGTGCTTTCCGGGCTACCGCGTCCCGCCGTTCTACGACTCGCTGCTGGCCAAGCTCATCGTCCACGGCGACGACCGCGAGCAGGCGGTGGCGCGCATGAAGCAGGCCCTCGCCCAGTTCGCCGCCGCCGGCATCGACACCACCATCCCGTTCCTGGCGGCGGTCATGGAGGAGCCGGACTACGTCGGCGGCAGGGTCAGCACACGGTGGCTCGAAGGGCACCTGGACGACTTGACGGCCCGCCACGCGTGACCGGCGCTGCCACCACGACGATGATCCGGTAGGGGCGACCGGCGGTCGCCCCAATTGCCAGGCGTTCGGCTCCCCCCGGTCAGTCCTTGATGAACTCCCGGATCACCTTGTGCGCTTCCTCCGGGTTCGAGAAGAAGTAGCTGTGCCGCTCGCCCGGCAGCACCACCAGCTTCGCGCCGGGAATGCCCTCGACAAGGATCTCGGCGCCCTTCCGGTGTGACATGTCACTGACCACCGCGTGGTCGTCGTCGCCCACCAGGACCAGCGTCGGCACGGCGATGTCCTTGAGGCGGTGGCGGGTGTCGTGCTCCTGGCGCGCGATGACGTGGCGGAAATAGCACTCCACCGACGACATGTTGGCCATGCGCACCTTGAGGCAGTTCTCGATCTCTTCCGGGTGCTCCTTCTGGTACTGCTCGGTCCACCCCACCTCGACGGTGTGGTCCCGGACGTATTTCTCGTAACCCCACTCGACCATCTGCGTGGCGATCTTGAGCGGGATGCCGTGGGCGCCGGGATGGGCCGCGCCGGACGAGGCGAGGATCAGCTTCTTCACCCGCCCGGGGTGCTCCAGGGCCAGCAGTTGCGCCACCCGGCCGCCCATGGAGTGGCCGCACACGATGGCGTCGGCGGCGCCTACGTGATCCATCACCGCCGCGATGTCGTCGGCGAACATGCGGGTGGTGTAGCGCATGGGCGTGCGGGTCGAGCGCCCGGTGCCGCGGAAGTCCGTGATGATGGTGCGATGGTCCCGCGAGAACTCGGGCACCTGGAACAGGTTCCAGACGTCGCCGTCGCACGCCGTCTCCGAGATGAACACGAAAGGCGGTCCGTCTCCCTGGACCTCGTAGTAGATGTCGGCGTCGCCGACGTTCAGTGTTGGCATGACAACCTCCGGAGTTGCTGGATAGCACAAACCCCTTGCCGGAGACAGCGGCCCGCCGCACCGGGAGGTTGCGAGCGCGGGAGGCATTGGCTTTAATCCGGCCGATATGCGAAAATACGCCGTTTTCTTTGGCAAAACCAAACCTAAGGGGGTTCATATGATCAGGAAAACAGGATTGGCAATCGCGCTCGTGGCGGCCCTTGCCCTGACGGCCGGCAACGTCGTCGCCGCGGACGACTTCTACAAGGGCAAGACCATCAGAGTCATCGTCGGCTACTCGCCCGGCGGCGGCTACGACACGTACACCCGCCAGGTCGTGCGCCACATGGGCAAATACATCCCGGGCAATCCCAGTTTCGTGGTGCAGAACATGACCGGCGCCGGCAGTCTCATCGCCGCCAACTACATCCAGAAGCGGGCCAAGCCCAACGGCACGGTCCTCGGTGTCTGGAATAGTGGCTACGTGACTTTTCAGGCTCTGGGCGACCCGAAGGTTCGTATCAAGGCGCAGGACCTGAGCTGGGTCGGCGCTCCGGTCAAGGGCATACCGGCCTGTGCGTTCATGGGCTGGTCCGGCGTGAGGACGTTGAAGGACATTACCGATCCCAAGAAACCGATCAAGGTGGGCGGCACGCGGGCGGGCTCCAGCGGAGTCGATCTGCCGAAGCTTCTCAACGCGACCATCGGAACGAATTTCGAAGTGATTTCGGGCTATGCCGGAACCGCCAAGTCGCGTCTGGCCATGCAGGCCAAGGAAGTCGCCGGCGCCTGCTGGGGCTGGGAATCCATGCGGGTCACCGCGCGTTCCATGCTCGATGCCAAGGGCGACGACAAGATGATCCCCGTGCTCACGCACCGTAGGATCCCCGACCCCGAGCTCAAGGATGCCCTGATCATCCCGGACTTGATCGAGAAGCGGGGCGGCAAGACTCACCTCGCA
This sequence comes from uncultured Binatia bacterium (SeqCode), assembly GCA_965204505.1. Classification (GTDB taxonomy): domain Bacteria; phylum Desulfobacterota; class Binatia; order UBA9968; family JAJDTQ01; genus JAJDTQ01. Next base: position 757,724 of record CBDBFB010000002.1, on the reverse strand, counting down.
ACTTATAAGGGATGGGTTAACCAGTATGAGTTCCAGCGCCCGTTCTCGGGTCCTCCGGGAATCCCTGCGGACAGGCTCAAGCAGTTGCGGGACGCGTTCAGCAAGACGATGAAGGATCCGGCCTTCCTGAAGGAGGCCAAGGAGGCCAAGCTCATCATCGAGCCCGTCACCGGCCCGGAAATCGAGCAGTTCATCGCTCAGATTCTCGGCATGTCCCAGGAGTCCAAGGACGCGCTGTCGCCCATACTGCTGCGGAGGAAGAAGTCGTAGCAGCCTGTTCCCGGATCTGACGCAAACGACCGGTCAGGGAGAGGGCATCCGTCCTCTCCCTGACGACCTCCTCCCTCCAACTCACCCTACATCCTGACCTGCGAGGCTCCATGGACCATGCGGCGCCCTCGCGGACCGCGACGCTTCGTACCGAGCGGCTTGCGATCCTGGCGTTGCTCGTCGGCGCCGTCACCACCGCCTTCGCCCCCATACTCGTACGCCTGAGCGAACTGGGTCCGAGCCCGACAGCCTTCTACCGTTTCCTGCTGGCGGCACCCCTTTACTGGGTCATGGCGCTGCCCGTACCGGGCGGAGGCCGGCGCCTGCGCCGGTGACCGGGATGCGTGAACGGGAACTTCTCCGCGGGTTGTTCGAGGCGGCGGTCGCCGCCACCGACCCGGCTAAGGTGCTCCCGCCGCATCTGCCTTCGCCGCCACCTGGCCGTACCCTGGTGCTGGCGGCCGGCAAGGCGGCCGCCTCCATGGCCCGCGCCGTCGAGCAAAGCTGGCCGGGCGAGATCGAAGGCATCGCCGTGACCCGGTACGGCCACGGCGTCGGTTGCGACAGAATCGAGGTCGTCGAGGCCGGGCATCCACTGCCCGATGCGGCAGGGCAGGGAGCGGCGTCGCGCTTCCTCTCTGCCGTCGCCGGGCTGGGGCCGGACGACCTGCTGCTGTTCCTTCTGTCGGGCGGCGCGTCCGCGCTATTGGTGGAACCGCAACCGGGTCTCAGCCTGGCCGACAAGCAGGCCATCAACCGCGCGCTGTTGGAGGCCGGCGCACCCATCGCCGAGATGAACTGCCTGCGCAAGCACCTCTCCGCCATCAAGGGCGGACGCCTCGCAGCCGCGGCCCCGGCCCGTGTCGTGACCCTCGCCATTTCGGACGTACCGGGGGACGATCCGGCGGTCATCGGCTCGGGGCCGACGTCAGCCGATCCCACCTCCTGCGCGGACGCGCTCGCGGTGGCTAGTCGATATGGTATCGAGCTGCCGGACGTCGCACGGACGGCGCTGGAGCGAGGTCGATGGGAAACCGTGAAATCGGGCGATCCCTGCCTCTCTCGCACGGACTACGTCATCGCGGCGCGTTCCGCGGACGGCCTTGCGACGGCAGCAGCCAAGGCGCGGGAGACGGGTTTCGATGTGGTCGAGCTCGGTCACGACCTTCAGGGAGAGGCGAAGGATATGGGTGCAGCCCATGCCGAGTTGGCGCGGCGACACGGCTGTGGCGTGTTGATTTCGGGCGGTGAAGCCACGGTGACGGTCAACGTCCCCGGTGGAAAGGGCGGTCCCAACTGCGAATACCTGCTGTCTTTGGCTGTGGCCCTCGACGGCGCCCCCAACGTTCACGCAATCGCCTGCGACACCGACGGCATCGACGGCTCGGCGGACGCCGCCGGCGCCTTTATCGGTCCCGACACCTTGGCGCGCGCCCATGCCGTCGGAATGGACCCGCGGGATATGCTGGCCCGGCACGACAGCTACGAGTTTTTCGCCACTTTGGGCGATCTGGTGGTCACGGGTCCGACGCGCACGAACGTCAATGATTTCCGGGCCGTCCTGATTGCCTGAGCAGTCTCTTGATCGGGAACCGACAATCCTTGGGGGAACTGCCGTACTGAGAAAACTTGAAATCGCACCTATAAGTGCGATAATTGATCAGTGACCGGGGGAGATTTCGTAAGGCGAGTGAGGAAATACGCCCGCAAGACGGGGAAGAGATTCCGTTTCGATCCAGCCCACGGAAAAGGCAGCCACGGTAGGCTCTACCTCGGTGCCCGGTTTACCACAGTGGCACGGGGTGAGTTGTCCAAAGGGGTGCTGACGGCAATGCTGCGGCAACTCGACATTGATGCAAGGGAGTTGTGAACCATGATCTATGCATACCCGTGCAATCTGACTCCCGACGAAGACGGGGGTCTGGTAGTCACCTTCCCCGACGTGCCCGAGGCGATCACTTGCGGAGAGAACCGGTCGCAGGCGTTGGACATGGCAGAAGACGCTCTCGCCACTGCGTTGGCTGGGTACGTCCACGAGAAGTGGGAAATCCCTGTTCCTGGCGCGCTGGATGAAGGCCAGGACTTGGTCGCTGTACCCACCGTCGTGGCCGCCAAGCTTGCGCTCTACTCTGCCATGCGCGCTCAACACGTTACGAAGGTGGAGCTTGCCGGCAGGCTCGGGATCAGTGAGTCCGCCGTACGGAAGCTGGCCGACCCGGATCACCGGTCGCACATCAGTCAGGTGCAAAAGGCGCTCCGCGCCGTAGGGCATATGGTGGTAGTCGATGTAGTCGCTGCATGATATAGCGCTGGCGATCGACATACATAGGTGGGAAATCGAGTGTAGACCTAGAGCGCCAGTGTGGCGGTGTCGGGTAATCGAATGCAATTTGTGGAGTCGACACCACCAGATGGGGTATGAGCCCATTCCGTGTACTCGCCCCGTTACACCAACCGCACCCCGAACTCCTCCCGCGCCGTCACATGCCCGACGATGGCCGCCGCCGGCACATCGTGTTCCACCAGCGCCTTGACCAGACTTTCGCCGTCCTTCTCCGCCACCGCGATGAGCAGGCCGCCGGAGGTCTGGGGGTCGAGGGCGACCTCGGCGAGGGCGTCGGAGACGGTGTCGGCGATGACGGTCTTGCCGTCGAGGTACTCGCGGTTGCGCTTGCAGCCGCCGGTGAGGTTGCCGCCGACCTCGGCGAGTTCGGCGATGTCCTGAAACACGGGCAGCCGGGCGGCTTCGAAGACGATGCTGACGTTGCCGTCGAGGGTCATCTCCAGGCCGTGGCCCAGCAGGCCGTAACCGGTGATGTCCGAGCAGGCGTGGACGTCGTAGTCCTTCATGACCACGGCGGCGTACTTGTTGAGGGTGGCCATCGAGGCAATGGCCTGCTCGATGCTCGCCTGGGAGGCGTTGCCGCGCTTGACGGCGGTAGTGGCGATGCCGGTTCCCAGCGGCTTGGTGAGGACCAGGACGTCGCCCTCCCGGGCGCCGATGTTGCGCAGGATGCGGTCGGGGTGCACGGTGCCGGTGACGGCCAGCCCGTACTTGATCTCCTCGTCGATGATGGAGTGGCCGCCGACGATGACCGCGCCGGATTCCTTGACCTTGTCGGCGCCGCCCCGCAGCACCTCGCCCAGCACCTCGATGTCCATCTTCCCCTTGGGGAAGCAGACGATGTTGAGGGCGGTGGCGGGCTCGCCGCCCATGGCGTAGACGTCGCTCAGGGAGTTGGTGGCGGCGATCTGGCCGAACATGTAGGGGTCGTCGACGATGGGCGTGAAGAAGTCCACGGTGTTGACGATGGCCAGGTCAGGACGCAACCGGAACACGCCGGCGTCGTCGGCCGTCTCGGTGCCTACCAGCAGTTCAGCGGATTCGAACTTGGGAAGCCGGTGCAGGACCTGCACCAGATCGGCGGGGCCGAGCTTGGCAGCTCAACCCGCGGCCTTGACTTCCTGGGTCAGCCGGATGGCTTCCATGGACATTGTGTGCTCCTTCGGGCCGTGTGCCCGGGATCAGGAGCCTGCCTGAGTAATCGAATCGTCGCGGGCAGGGGCGACCGGCCGGTCGCCCCTGCAGGGATTCACCTCAGGGTAGGCTTCTGGTCAGTTTCTCCCCGGCTTGAGCTTCCTTACGTCGCCGACCCGCATGGTGACGCCGGTGCGGTCGAAGTGCTCCAGGACGGGGATGGTGTACTTGCGGCTCGACTGCAGGATGTCCCTGAAGGTGGCCGCGCTCATCTCCTCGTGGTCCTCGAAGTAGCTATATAAATCGGCCTTGATCCTGTCAATGGAGTCCTTGAGATAGTAGAGCTCGGTGGTCACCCGGACGATCTCCCCCTGCCGTTCCATGACCCGGATGACCTCGTTGAGCCTCGTGCGCTCCACCCCCACCGCCTTCTCGATCTCCTTGAGATAGGGCGGCGCCAGCGGGGTCTTGCCGAGCGCGGCCGTGATCTTGTCGGACAGCGACTTCTCCCGTGCGCTCATCTCCACGCGGTGGCCGGGCAGGCGCAGGTGGTTGCCGTCCCTCACGCACACGCCCTCGGCCGCCAGCAGGTCCGTCAGGTCCCGGAACAACCGCGCCGACACGCCGCCGGCGGTTCTCGCGCGGACCTCCTCTAGATCCATGCCCGGCGCCAGCGGATGGCTCTGGTGGAACGCCGCCAGGGCGGAGCGGAGCCGCTCCCGGAAGCCGTCCCACTTCTCCTCGGTGGTGTAGACGCGCTCCCGCTCGGAATCGAAGGAGCGGAGCCCGTCGGTCCGTTCCAGCCACTCCCGCGTTTCCTCCCGCTTCAGGTTGAGGAACTGGCAGATGGAATCGACCCCGGTGGCCAGGCTCGCGTCTCCGGCCAGAAAGCTCCGGATCATCTCGGGCGTGTCGCCCTCGCGCAATGTCCGCAGCCGCTGCTCGACGTCCATCTCCCGGCGCCGGTGCCGCCGCGCCCGCGGGTCCACGACCTCGCCGCCCCCCAGGGTCCTCTGCGCGGTCTCGTCGCGCACGATGAAGTGGTCGCCGCGCATGACCAGCAGCGGCTCGGTCAGCAGCACCTGGCAGTAGGCCGTCTGCTTGGGCTCCACCTTCTCGGTGTCGCCCAGGAAAACGAGCTTCCCCATGCGCTCGGCCGTCCCCAGGTGGATCCGCACCCGCTGGTGGTTCTTGATCCCCTTGGCGGCCGCGGGGCGCACCTCCAGGTGGGCGTCGAAGCGCGTCGACGCCAGGGTCAGCTCCTCGTGGCAGATCATGTGGCCGCGTTCCAGGGCGCCGCGGTCCTGGCCGGTGAGGTTGAGGGCCACGCGCTGGCCCCAGCCCGCCGACTCCACCGACTGGCCGTGCACCTGGATGCTGCGGACACGGAACTTCTGGCCGCCGGGGACCGCATGGACGTGGTCGCCGGTGCGCACTTTGCCCGCCAGCCCGGTGCCGGTGACGATGACCCCGTGGCCCTGGAGCACGAACACGCGGTCCACCGGCAGCCGGAAGAAGCCGCTGGGGGCGGGCCGGTCGATGTCCGCCAGCGCGTCGAAGATCCCCTGCCGCACCTCTTCCAGTCCGTCTCCCGAGACGGCGGAGAAGTGGACCACCGGCGATCCTTCCAGCGCGGTCTCGAATGTGAGGATCTCGATCTCCTCCTCCACCTCGCGCACCCGCGCCTCCGACACCAGGTCCACCTTGGTGATGACGAACAGCGCCGTCCGCACCCCCAGGAGGTGGACGATGTCCAGGTGCTCCTCGGTCTGCGGCATGACCCCGTCGTCCGCGGCCACCGTGAACAGCACGAGGTCGATGCCGTGGGCGCCGGCGAGCATGTTGCGGATGAAGCGCTCGTGGCCGGGCACGTCGACGATGCCCGCCTCGCTGCCGTCGGGCAGCGCCAGGTGCGCGAACCCCAGGTCGATGGAGATGCCGCGCTCCTTCTCCTCCTTGAGGCGGTCGGTGTCCTTGCCGGTGAGGGCCTTGATGAGGCTCGTCTTCCCGTGGTCGATGTGGCCGGCGGTTCCGATGATGTACGGCATGGCGTCCTGGGCCCGGCGTGCGTCAGCGTGTACGCGGCGCCACCGGCGTTGCTCCCGCGCTATGCTTTCTGTCCCGGACGCCTGCCGGCGACCAAGGTCCGGCGCGACCGGCGCGGCCGTTCACGCGGGGGTTGGAAGTTGGGCACCAGCGACTCGGGGTCGCCGGCGCTCCTCAGGTCGAGGATGAAGCGGTCGTTGTTGATGCGCCCGATGACGGGCGGATCGGCTTGGCGGAAGACCCGCGCTACGTCGTCGGCGCTCATGGCGTGGCTGCGCACGGCGATGCCCTTGCTCGGGATCTCCTCGGTCGGCAGCGCGCCACTGCCGATCTGGCAGGTGGAGTCCGCCAGCTCCAGCTCGTAGTCGGGTCCCAGCCGTTCCCGCAGCCGTGGCATCACCTTCCGGCCGTCTTCCTCTATCTCGTCGAGGGGCCGGCTGAAGGCGCGCAGGGTCGGGATCTCGCTCAGCAGGTCCGGGGACTGGACATAGCTCCGCAGCGTCGCTTCCAGCGCCGCCAGCGTCAGCTTGTCGCAGCGGAGGGCACGCTTGAGCGGATTGCGGTTCATGCGCTCGATCCATACCTTCCTGCCGGCCATCAGCCCCGCCTGGGGTCCTCCGAGGATCTTGTCGCCGCTGAAGGTCACGACGTCCGCGCCCATGGCCACGCGCTCCGCCACCAGCGGCTCCCGCGGCAGCCCCAGCGCGGCGAGATCCACCAGCGCGCCGCTCCCCAGGTCCTCCATCACCGGCACGCCGCGCTCCCGGCCGATGGCCACCAGGTCCTTGAGCTCCACCTCGGCGGCAAAGCCCACCACCCGGTAGTTGCTGGTGTGCACCTTGAGCAGCAGGCCGGTGTTCTCGTCGATGGCCTCGGCGTAGTCCCGCGGGTGCGTACGGTTGGTGGTGCCAACCTCCCTGAGCACGGCGCCACTCTTGGCCATGACCTCCGGGATGCGGAACGAGCCGCCGATCTCGATGAGCTCGCCGCGGGACACGATGACGTTCTTGCCCTCGGCCATGGAGTTGAGCCCCAGCAGCACCGCCGCCGCGTTGTTGTTCACCACCGCGGCGGCCTCGGCGCCGGTCAATTCCCTGAGCAGCGACTCGATGGCCGCCTCCCTCCGGCCTCGCTTGCCTTGTCGCAGGTCGAACTCCAAGTTGACGGGGTGGCGCGCCACGAGTCCCACGGCTTCGGCGGCGGCCTCCGACAGGAGCGCCCGTCCCAGGTTCGTATGGAGGATGGTCCCGGAGGCGTTCACCACCCGCACCATGCCCGGACGGGTGGTCACGGCCAGCTTCTTTTCCAGGTCCGTTATGATAGATTCGTCGTGCAGCCGGTCGGGCGGAAGGTCGTGGCCGGACTTGATGACCTGTCTCAATTCGTCGATGAGGTCGCGGAGGGTGTCCGTCACGAACGGCCGGCTGAATCTCTCCAGCAACGGCGCGGCTGCCGGGTGGCTCATGACGCGGTCCACCGAGGGCAGCTCACGCAGCAGGTTCGTTTCCGGTTTCATGGGTTCGTGACGCAGGCCACCTGGGAGCCTGTGCGGGTACGGGCGACCGGCTGGTCGCCCGTCCGGGGTCCACCGCAGCGTAGGTTCCAGTGGTCAAGGTTTCAAACTAAACCTTCGGCAGGGTAGACGCAAATCTCGTCGCGGGCTGCGCCATCGGGGACCCAACGAATTCCGCGTATTGCCACTCCGCGTCCGCAACAAGGAATGTAACGCTGTCCCCATCACCTGCCGACACACCCGACGCCTTGCCCGAGCCCCGGCGCTGGTTCTACCTGTTCATCGCCACGCTGTCGCAGACGGCGATGTCGACCATTCACATGGGGCTCCCGACCGTGGTGCCGCTCATTCAGGCGGAGCTCGGCCTGAACCTCACCGAGGTCGGGGTCCTGGTTTCCATGATCAACGTCGGGGTGGTGGCCGCGGTCCTGGGCATGGGCAAGGCCGCGGACCGTTACGGCGAGCGGCGCATCATCGGGTACGGCACCGCGGCCTGCGGGCTGCTGGTCCTTACCGTCCACTTCGCCGGCAGCTTCATCGCCTTGCTGGTGGTGTTCCTGCTCCTGGGCATACCGGTGGCCACCAGCACGCCGGCCGGCAGCAAGGCGGTGGCGGGATGGTTCCCGGACCGGGAACGGGGCATGGCCATGGGGGTGCGCCAGACCGGGATTCCCGCGGGCGGCACCATCGGCGCCCTCACCCTGCCGGCCATGGGACTGGTCTTCGGCTGGCGGTGGGCGCTGTCGCTGGTGGGCGTGGTGACCATCGCCGCCGGTTTGCTGGTGCTGGTCTGCTACAAGGAGCCCGCCCGGCCCCAGGCGGTGAGCGGCGCCACTCCCGCGGGCGGGCTGAAGGACATCGTCCGGCGCTCGGAGATATGGGCCGCCGCGTTCTACGCCGCGGTCCTGGCCGGGTGCCAGTGGTGCTACATCAGCTACATCGAGCTCTACCTGACCGAGAACATCTTCTACCCGCTGGTGTTCGCTGCCCACCTGCTGGCGGTGGGCCAGGCTTGCGGCGGCACCGGCCGCATCGTCTTCGGCATCGCCAGCGACCGCCTCTTCTTCGGCCGGCGCGTACCGGTGCTGGTGATGCTGGGCGTTCTCGGCACCGTCGCCGGGGTCGCCACGGCCCTGCTGTCGCCGGGCTTACCACCGTGGCTCGTGGCGGTGGTGGTCTCACTGCTCGGCTTCGGCACCATGAGCTGGCAGGGGCTGTACCTCGCCCTGGTCGCCAAGATCGCCGGCACCCGCGTGGCCGGGGTCGCCATCGGCCTGACCAACACCGTGGCGTTCGTGGGCGTGGTGCTGCTGCCCCCCGTCTTCGGTGCCATCGCGGACTACACCCACTCCTACCAGACGGCCTGGGTCGCCATGGCCGTCGCCATCGCACTGCCGCTTCCGTTCCTCTGGAGGGTCAGGGAGGACTCCCTATAGTGTCCTGTCCGGTTAATTCGCACAATAATCTGCGGGTCTTTTTCGCCGTCGGCTGCGTTGCTCTTCCTCGCGTGGTGCCCGCCACATGGGGCGACCGCCGGTCGCCCCTACAAGTCATCGCGCCTTGCCGACAACGAAAATCTCCGCATATTGTCATGCGAATTAACCGGACAGGACACTAGGCCGACGCACCAACCCCCTCTCCCCTTGGGAGAGGGTCGGGGTGAGGGCGCCTGAAAGAAGCGGCCTGCCGGGCGCCCTCACCCGGCCTTCGGCTACCCTATCCTAGAGGGAGAGGGGGTTGGTCCCGGGTACCTGGATAACGCCCGCCGGCGCCCTCGGTTGGTTGCCGCTCAGCCTGCCAGGCAGTACTCGGCGATCTCGCGGTAGGTGGGTTGCCAGAGCTCGCTGCGGTGCCGGTTGGCGTATTCGATGATGCGCTCGAAACCGATGGCGAGATAAGGCCGGCCGCCCAGTTCGGCGTGGACGCAGGCGTCGATCATGCCGGGCCGGCCTCGCCTGGCCTCTTCGTAAATGAAATCGAACCCGTCCTTGAACCCGGTGAAGAACGTGCCGGCGTTGCCCAGCCCGTTGCCCCAGGCGCGCCAGTCGTTGGCGTACCAGGTCTTGGGGATGACGCAGATGCGGCGGCCGTTGACCGACGCGACATAGGGGACGTCGTCGTCCGACGGGTCCCCGGACCACAGGTAGCCCGCTTCGGCCAGGAGTCCCAGGGTGACGTCGGTATGGTGCCCGCCCGGGCCGAACCAGCCCACCGGCCTCGTCCCGGTGATGTCCTCGAGGATGCGGGTGCAGGACTCGATCTCCTCCTTCTGCTGTCCCGGGTCGAGCTCCACCATGCTGACCTCGTTGGTGGTGCCGTGGCCGGCGATCTCGTGACCGGCCTCGTGCAGCGCGCGCACCGCGTCCGGCCATTTTTCCGCCGCCAGCGAGTTCACCAGCACCATGGCCCGGACGTCCTGCCGCTCGAGGATCTCCAGTATCCGCCAGATCCCCACGTTGCCGCCGTACTCGGCGTGGGAGAGGGAGCTGTGGTTGACGTCGATGCGCGGGTCCATCTTGAAGCGTCCGGTCTTGCGGAACGCCTCCAGGGCCACGCTGAAGGTGCAGCAGACGAGCTTGTCGTCGGGCCAGCGGATGGTGCGTCTGTCAGGGGCATCGTTCGCCATTTCGTCTCCTTCAACGCGACTTGACCGTTAACGGGTGGGTGTCCTTCGACTGCACGGACGCCGGTCGCCACTTCACGCTGCCCGGGACGACAGCCTTGCGTAGCGCTTGCGGTGCCAGGAAGCGTTGCCGTACTGGGACGACAGGGCCATGGCCCGCCGCAGGTAGAGACTTGCATCGTATTCGTCGGTGAAGCCGATGGCGCCGTGCATCTGCACCATGGACTTGGTCACCGACAGAACGGCGTCCGAGGCCCGCGCCTTCACCGCGGCCACCATGGCACGGTTGCCGCGACCCTCATCCAGGGCGGCGCACACCTGGTAGATCAGCGAGCGCGTGAGCTCTATGTCCACGTGGTCGTTGACCGCCCGGTGCTGCAGCGTCTGGAAGGAACCGATGGGCCGCCCGAACTGCTCGCGCGTCCCCAGGTAGTCCAGCGCCAGCGCCAAGCCCTGTTCCATGATCCCCAGCATCTCGGCTGACGTCCCCAGCAACACCAGGTCCAGCGTGGCCGCGGCCACCTCCGTGCCCCGGGCGCCGCTGGCGATGACGGCGTCCTCGGGCACGGCGACATCGTTCAGCACCAGGGCTGCATGGCCGGTGCCGTCCACGCGACCGCGTTGCACGATCTCCAGCCCGTCCGCCTCGCGCGGAACCAGGCACACCACGGTGCCGTCGCCGCCGCGGGCGTTTACGATGAAACCGTCGGCCGCGGCCGCGCCGGGAACCGCGCCGGTCCCGCCCGTGATCTTGAAGCCGTCGCCCACGGGTGCGGCCTGGACGCGTGCGCCTTCCGGATCCTCGGCGGCCGGGTCGTGAAGCGTGGGCAAGATGATGGAACCGCCGCCCATCAGCCCCTCCAGGGTCGCGCCCATGGCCTCGGGCCCCGAAGCGAGGGCGTATGCCGCCGCCATCACCGCCGCGACGGGTTCCGTCATGAGGCCCCGGCCCGCTGCTTCGAGCACCAGCGCTGCCTCCGTGGTGCCCAGTCCCAGTCCGTCCCGCGCTTCCGGCACCAGCAGCGCGAGCCAGCCGGCTTCCGCCACCACCGCCAGCCGGGCCGGATCGAAGCCGTGCTCCGTTTCCCGCAACTCCCGGAAACGGGCCGGGCCGGCATGCCGTTCGATGAGCTTGTCCGCGCTCTCCCGAAGAATGGTCTGTTCCTCACCGAGGACGAGTTCCATGATGTTTACTCTCCTTCAGCCGGTCCACCACTCCGTCACCCCGGGCTTGACCCGGGGTCCAGGCGTCGAGGCGCCGCCGGTCCGTGTCCGATGCCGCCTTCCGTGCGATTCCCCTCCCTTGTGCCTCGTCGCGGGATCCCGGATCAAGTCCGGGATGACGGAGTGGTCGTTCGGGGCGAATGCGGGACTGCTCCGGGCCCGACCACCGCCAGCGCGTCCAACGCCAGTCCTCCGGCACCCTTGGGGTAGACCAGGAAGGGGTTGATGTCCAGGCTCTCGATGACGTCTCCGGCCGCGGTCGCCAACCGCCCGAGCGCCACCAGCGCGTCGATGACGGCGTCGCGGTCGTAGAGCCCCTCGCCGCGGTATCCCTCCAGCAGCCTGCCCGCGCGGGTGGAGTCGATGAGCCGGGCGGCGCCCTCGCGGCTGATCCCCGGAGGTCCGAAGGCCACGTCCCTTACCAGTTCCAGCCATACGCCGCCGGCGCCGAACATGATCACCGCGCCCATCTCGGGGTCCCGCTGCATGCCCAGCACCAGTTCGAGCCCGGCGGTCGCCATCCTGGCCACCAGCCATCCGTCCAGGCGGATGCCCGGGTTGTGGGCCGCGACGTTGCGTTCGATGTCCCGGCAGGCCTGCTCCACGGCCGCCGCATCGCCCAGGTTGACGCGCACGGCCCCGGCGTCGCTCTTGTGGGTGAGGTCCGCGGCAACTCCCTTCACCACCACCGGATAGCCGATGCGTTCGGCCAGATCCCTTGCTTCCTGCTCGGTGCCCGCCAGCCCCTCCTCAATCGAGGGGACCCCGAAGGCGCTTACCAGCTCCTTGGACTCGGGCTCGGTCAGCGGGAACGCCGTGGTTGCGCCCGCGGCCCGCTGCCGCAGCAGCTCGACGTGCGCCGTCACGGTGTCCGGCAAGGCCGGCGCCGGCGCGGTCTCCGCCTCGCGGCAACGCCGCCGGTAGTCCATGACCGCGCGGATGGCGCGGAACGCGCGCTCGGGCTCGTTGAGGCAAGCCATGTGCGGGAAGCGGCGTCGGGCGGTACGGCTGAACTCCGTCAGGTCATAGGATGCCGGGGAAATGAGGGCGAAGGGTTTGCGGTCGGCTCCGAGAAACCGCTTGTCGATGGCCTCCATGGTGGCCAGCACCCTCGCGGCGCGGCGGCGGTTGGCGTCGTTGGCGCCCTCGTGGGGTGGCAGGTCCTCCTGGAGCACCACCATGTCCACGCCCGGGTCGTTGTAGACGGCGTCCACGACCTTGAGGGCGTCGTCCAGCGGGCGGTTGGTGAGGTAGCCGTTGCCGTCCAGGGGGTTGCTGATGGCTTGGGCCTCGCCCAGAAGTTCGCGCAGGCGCACCCGGGTCTCGGGCGCGAACTCGGGCAACGGCACCCGGTGCCGGTCGGCCGCGTCCTCCGCCAGCCCGCGCACGCCGCCGGAGTAGACCAGCCCGCCGACGTTCTCGCCGCGGGGTTCGCTCGTGTGCAGCAGCATGTCGATGACGTTGACGGCGCCGTCGGCGCTCTCCACGCGGATGACGCCGGCGGGACCGGCCACCGCGTCGAAAGCTTCCACCCGGCCGGCCAGGGAGCCGGTGTGGGACAGGGCGGCGCGGCGGCCGCCCTCGGACACGCCCATCTTGAGCACCACCACCGGCTTGCCCGCGTCGCGGGCCGTGCGGCACGCGGCCAGGAACTCGTCGGCGCGGCGTACCGCCTCCACCAGGCAGAAGACCAGGCGGACCTCCGGGTCGGTGACGAAGTAGCGGATGTAGTCGGCGGTGATCAGCCCGGTCTCGTTGCCGCTGGTGATCACGTAGCTCACGTCGATGCCGCGCTCCATGAGGGTGCGCGCGATGCTCGGCGTGGTGGTGCCGCTCTGGCCCACCATGGCCACGGGGCCGGGCACCAGCTCCTGCACCCGGTCGTCTGGCAGGGTCAGCAGGCGGGCGCGGGCCGACAGGTTGCCGAGGCAGTTGGGCCCGGAAATGGCCAGGCCGGTCTCCTCGATGGCGGTGCGCAGCTCCGCCTCGAGGGCGCGGCCGGCGTCGGTCCCGGACTCCGAGAAGCCGGTGGCGTACAGGGTGGCGCTGCGGGTTCCCATGGCCGCGGCCTCCCGCAGGATGCCCGGAACACTGGCCGCCGCCCGCATCACCACCAGGTGGTCGGGCACCGTCGGCAGGGAGCGCAGGTCGGGAAAGCACTCCACCCCCCAGATGCGCTCGTGGTTGGGGTTCACCGGGTAGACCGGGCCGTCGAACTCGAAGCGGATCAGGTTGGCGAAGATCCGCGCCGTCCATCCGGAGGGGTTCTCCCGGGCGCCCAGGATGGCCACGCTGGTGGGGTTCAGCAGTGTGGCGACCTTGTCCGTGCTGTTTCCGGTGCTCATGGCAGTGGGGGAGTATAGGCCACGGTTCCGGGCAGTGGCAACTTTGCGGGCCTCCCGCCCCGTCTCGCACGGCGCAGCCGGATCTGCTAGTTTCCGCTCCATGAGCACCATCAGTTTCATCGCCGACACCAAGGAGGATGCGGCGTTTCGGCAGGAGGTCCGGAGCTGGCTGGAAGAGAACCTGCCGCCGGAGCTCCAGGGGTGGTCCACCCGGCCGCCGCCGGAGTTGATCCGGCCGTGGCAGCGCAAGCTCTACGACCGCGGCTGGATCGCGCCCAACTGGCCCAGGCAGTACGGCGGCATGGACGCGACCGTAAACCAGCAGTTGATCCTCCAGGAAGAGTTCGGACGGGCCGGCGCGCCGGTGCTGTCGCGGCAGGCGGTGGGGCACATCGGGCCGATCCTTATACGCCACGGCACCGAGGAGCAGAAAGCCGAGCACCTGCCCAGGATGCTCTCGGGCGAGGTGTTGTGGGCCCAGGGCTATTCGGAGCCGGGCTCGGGGTCCGACCTCGCCAGCCTGCGGACCCGCGGCGAGATCGACGGCGACGAGCTGGTGATCAACGGCCACAAGATCTGGACCACATGGGGCCACCACGCCGACTGGATGTACGCGCTCATCCGCACCGACCCGGAAGCGCCGCGCAAGCAGTTGGGGATCTCCATGGTGCTCATCGATCTCGGGACGCCGGGGATCACCATCCGTCCCATCAGGACCCTGGCCGACGACGAGGAGTTCGCCGAGGAGTTCTTCGATGACGTCAGGGTGCCGCTTACCAACGTGGTGGGAAAGCTCAATGACGGCTGGCGCGTAGCCAAGGCGCTGCTGGACTCGGAGCGGCTCGGCAACGCCAACCCGCAACTGGCGCTGGACATCCTGGACCGGGTGCGCAAGGTGGCGCGGGCCACGGGCGCGGCCGACGATCCGGTGTTCCAGGACAAGCTCACACAGGCCGAGTTGGACGTGTTGGCGCAGTCGGCCGTCTTCGCCCACGCCGTGCAGATCGCCCGGGCCGGCAAGGAGATCGGTTCCGATTCGTCCTTCATCAAGATCGTCTCCACGGACATCGTGCAGCGTATCGCCGACCTGCTGCTGGAGGCGGCCGGCGAGCACGGCCCGGAAACCGGAGCGCTGGAGACACCCGACGGCCCGGTGGACGTCTCGGTGATGTGGCGCGAGGTCCGGCGCATCTCCATCTACGCCGGCACCAGCGAGATCCAGCGCAACGTCACCGCCAAGCGGGTGCTGGGGCTGCCCTAGCGCCACGTCCCTAGGCGTGTGTCTGTGGGATCCAACCGTCGCGGGGGCAGGGGCGACCGGCCGGTCGCCCCTACGGGATCCGTCGCGGCGCGCGGTGTCCGCGGGGTCCAACCGTCGCAGGGGTAGGGGGCGACCCCGCGGTCGCCCCCGCGGGGGTCCGCTGCAGCGCAGGCTCCATGGGCTCCAATCGTCTCCGGGTAGGGCGACCGGCGGTCGCCCCCGCGGGGATCCGTTGCGGCGTGGTGTCCGTGGGATCCAACCGTCGCGGGGGTAGAGGGCGACCCTGCGGTCGCCCCCGCGGGAGTCCGTCGCGGCGCAGGCTCCATGGGATCCAATCGTCTCCGGGTAGGGGCGACCGGCGGTCGCCCCTGTTGGGGTCCGTCGCGGTGTAGGCTCCCGGTACGTAGCGAGAGGCCACATGCCCGAGCTACCGGACGTTGAGCTCTACATCCACGCGCTGGAGCCCCGGGTCGTGGGGCAGAACCTCGAGAAGGTCCGCCTCGCGAGCCCGTTCGTGCTCCGGTCCGTGGACCCACCCATCGACCAGGCGGAGAACCGCAAGATCATGGGGCTGCGCCGCCTGGGCAAGCGGATCGTCTTCGAGTTGGAGGACGACCTCTTCCTGGTCTTCCACCTGATGATCGCCGGACGGTTCCGCTGGCGCCCGCGGGGCGCCCGCATCCCGGGCAAGTTGGGTCTTGCGGCCTTCGACCTCTCCTCGGGCACCCTGGTCCTCACCGAGGCCGCCTCCATGAAGCGCGCCTCGCTGCACCTCGTGCGTGGGGCAGGGACCCTGAGACAACACGATCCCGGCGGCATCGAGGTGCTGGAGTGCGGCGTGGAGGACTTCCGGCGCGTGCTGGCGAGCGAGAACCACACGCTCAAGCGATCCCTCACCGACCCGCGGCTGTTCAGCGGTATCGGCAACGCCTACTCCGACGAGATCCTCCACCGCGCGCGCCTCTCGCCCATGAAGCAGACGCGCCATCTCGACGACGCGGAGGTCGAAGCGCTCTACGCCGCGGTGCGGGAGGTCCTCCAGGACTGGTGCCGCAGGCTCATTGAGGAGACCGGTGACGGCTTCCCGGAGAAGGTTACGGCGTTCCGGCCGGGAATGGCGGTGCATGGAAAGTACCGGGAGCCGTGTCCCGACTGCGGCGCGCGCGTGCAGCGAATCCGCTACGCGGCCAACGAGTGCAACTACTGTGCGAAGTGCCAAACGGGCGGACGGCTCCTGGCCGATCGCTCCCTCTCGCGTCTCATGAAGAGCGACTGGCCACGCACGCTGGAGGAGCTGGAGGAGATCAGGACGGAACGCCACGGCTGATGATCAGTCGGAGTCTCATCGTCATTCCGGCGAAAGCCGGAATCCAGGAGGGTGGGGCGGGGAATCACTGCCGTTTGCCCCTCCCCACCCCTGGATTCCGGCTTTCGCCGGAATGACGGTTCCGTGCGCCGGCGGAGGGTTCATCGCGTCAGCGGCCGCGGATTTCCAGGCACTATCGCAGCTTGATGCCTTTCCGCTGCTTCTCTTCCGCCACCTCCCAGCCGCCCTGGGCGTACCATTCCACCTGCCGGAACAGTCCGCTGAGGATCTTCACGTCCCGTTCCTCCAGGCCGGCGCGGCCGAGGACTCGCCGTAGCGCCAGCAGGATGTGATCGGGGTTCTGCGGGTCCAGGAAACCCACCTTGAGAAGGGTTTCCTTCATGCGGTCGAACAGGGCTTCGACCGCCTCGGCGGGGGCGCGCTTGATGCGCTCTTCCCGCGGCGGGCCCAGGACGGCGGCGAGGTAGACTTCGTAGAGACACACCATCACGGCCTGGGCCAGGTTCAGGGAGGGCTGGTCGGGGTGGCTCGGGATGGTGACGAGGCGCTGGCAGTACTTGAGGTCCGCGTTGCTGAGTCCGTGGTCCTCGGGGCCGAAGATGAGCGCCGTCGGCCTGGCGTCCTCGCCGCTCGCGGCTGCTACCAGATCGCGCGCCGCGTCGCGCGGCAGCTCCACGTGGCCGCGGTAGAGTCCCTTGCGACAGGTGGTCCCCACCACCAGGCCGCAGTCCGCCACCGCTTCGCGTATGGTTTTGAACCGGCGAGCGCCGTCGAGGATGTCCCGGGCGTGCACTGCCATGGCGCGCGCCGACAGGCTGTCGGTACGTCCGCCGCCCACCAGCGCCAGGTCGCGAAGGCCGGTGTTCTTCATGGCCCGGGCGACGGAGCCGATGTTGCCCGACCCCTTGGGCCGTACCAGCACCACGCGGATGTTTTGGAGTGCCTCTGTCAAGGTGGGACCAGACAGGAGCCGGTTCGTTTGCCGGCCGCCAAGCGGCCGACGGTCAGGAGCCCTTGGCCCTGGCCCTGGCGATCATCGCCGTGAGATCCTGAATGGGGACCGCGCCCCTGACGATCAGGTCGCCGACCACCAGCGTCGGCGTCCCGTCGATGGCCAGGGCGGTGGCAAGGCGGCGGTTGTTGCCGATGACGTTGAGGACCTTCGGCGTCTCCATGTCTTTCTTGAGGCGCCCGACGTCCAGACCCACGGAACGGGCGATGGTCATGATGGCCTTGTCGGTCAACCGGCCGTTGGCCTTCATCAGGGCCTCGTGGAACGCCAGGTAGTATCCCTGGCCGCGGGCCGCCAGCGCCGCCTGGGCCGCCCGGAACGAGTCCTCGCCCAGCACCGGGAACTCCTTGTAGACCACGCGCAGTTTCGGGTCACGCTTCGTGATGGTCGTCAGAACCGACGCGAAACGCTTGCAGTAGCCGCATCGGTAGTCGAAGAACTCCACCAGGGTGACGTCACCGTCGGGATTGCCGCCCACGAAGGAGTCCGGGTCGGCAAGAAGCTCCTTGGCGTGTTGCTTGACGGCGGCCCGGTCGCGGTCTGCTTGCAGCCGCTGCTGGTTCTGCCGGTGGCGCTGAACGGCCTCGAAGATCACCTCGGGGTTGTTGATGAGGTACTCGCGGATGATCTTCCCGATCTCCTCCACCGAGCGTTGCCCGACGGGCTGATCGGCGCCTGCCGCCGGCCCGGCGGCCGCGCCCATGAAGAGGATAAACACGCACGCTGCTGCGAGACGTTGCATTGAGTTGCTCCTTGGGTACTCCAGTCGGGTCTTGAGCGGATGCGGCCAGTCTACGTGAGATCGTGCCGGTGCGCCAGCGCCTTTGCGCCACGGCTTGCCGTGCACGCCCGGCATGGCCGGAGCCGAAGCCGGCTCTCTACCCCGAACGCTTCCGGCCCTCGGCCCCGAGGGCTGCAATGCCCGTGGATTGCCAACCTGCCCGGCGTGTGCTGTATTAAACCTATCGGTATTGAATCCGCAAGAGACGACGGTTGCATAGAGTCCACAGGAGTCGAAGATGGAATTTCCAGGTCCCAAGACACTTATTGCCGGCGTGGCGGCGGCCGTGGTTTTGCTGCTGGCGTCCGGAAGTTTCGTGATCGTCGACAGCGGCCATGTGGGCGTGGTGCGGCGGCTCGGGGCCGTGCAGCCGCAACCGCTGCCGGAAGGGTTCCACCTCAAGGCGCCGTTTGTCGACCAGGTGGCCGCCATCGACGTACGGCTGCACAAGGCGCAGAAGGAGGCGGGCGCGTCGTCGAAGGACCTGCAGGTGGTCACGACCCAGGTTGCAGTCCAGTACTCGCTCGACGGCGCCGTGATGCCGTTGACGTATCAGAGGATCGGCACCCGGACGATGGTGGAAAGCACGCTCATCGACCCGGCGATACTGGAGTCCGTCAAGGCCATCACCGCCCAATATACTGCGGAAGAGCTGGTTACCCGGAGAGCGGAGGTCAAGACCAAGATCCAGGGCGCCATCGAGGCGTTCGTCAATACGACGCTGGCCCAAAAGGACGTTGCCGGCGCGGTGAGCCTCGCCAATGTTGCGATCACGGATTTCGACTTTTCCGACGAGTTCAACCGCGCCATCGAAGAGAAGGTGAAGGCCGAGCAGGAAGCGCTGCAGGCGCGGAACGAGAAGCTGCGCCGCGTGACGCAGGCCGAAGCCGCAGCCGCTGAGCGCACCTTGGCCGCGGACGCGGAAGCCTACCAGATCGAAGTCGCTTCGAAGGCGCGGGCCGAGGCGATTCGGCGCGAAGCCGAGGCGCTCCGCGATAACCCCTCGATCATTCAGCTTCGAATCGCCGAGAAGTGGGACGGCAGGCTACCTCAAGTCAACGGCGGCAGCGCGATTCCGCTGTTGAACATCGACGCTATGGGACAGTCCCGGAAGTGACTCCGGGGCGCCCCACGCCCCTGGCATGCGCCCTTCACCCGGCGGACCGCGCTCCGGGTTCATACGGCTTGCACCCTGATATCTCCTCGTCACACGACGGCTTGCCAGGCCAAGCGGCGTGATATAGAATAGCCATATTCTATATCGGATTCACGATATTATATGGCTATTCCTTATGTCAGCCGCCACGGGGAGCGTGAGATCGAGCGGCATATAGCTGATGCTGCGCCGTTCAAGCCCGTGTTGCTCCTCGAAGGAGCCCGTCAAGTGGGAAAGACCACGCTGGCGGAACGCGTCCTGCAGCGATCCCGGAAGCGCACCGTGCAGGTGAACCTGGAGCGGGACTCACTGGTTCGCGCGGCCTTCGATGATTGCCGGGACTTTGCCGAATACGAGGATGTGCTGCGCGACCGCTTCGGCTTTTTGGGCGATGCAGACCAGATCCTGTTCATCGACGAGGCACAGGAGAGTCGCAAGCTCGGGGAGTTCGTGCGCTTCATGAAGGAAGAGTGGCCGAGGGCCACGGTCATCCTCTCGGGCTCCACCCTCACGCGCCTGTTCCGCCCGCAGACCCGCTATCCGGTGGGCCGCGTCCGCCGCTTTGTCCTGGGCCCGTTCTCGTTCTCGGAATTCCTGCTGGCCCTGGACCGGAAGCACCTGGCCGACCTCGTGCTGAGCGCCCAGACCCGCATAAGCGGTCAGCGGCACGCGCAGATCCTTGCGCTGTTCGACGCCTTCCTCGCCGTTGGCGGCCTGCCGGCCGCGGTGCAGGCGTACGTCTCGGGCGAGGACCACCGGCTGGTGCTCAGACAGATCATTGCCGACTACGAACAGGACTTCATCCGCATCTTCGGAGAGGAGAGCATCGACATCCCCAGGGCCTGTCTGCGTAGCGTGGCCAACTTCGCAGGCGGCGTATCCAAGAACACCGCGGTCGTGCCAGCCCCGAGCAACCGTGTCAACGAGCGGATCAACCAGGTCTTTGCAAGGCTGGAGAGCTGGCATATGGTCCTTCGTTCGGAACAGAAGGGAACGAACCCTCAAGCCAGCCACGGTTATCTGCCCAAGCGGTATCTGTTCGACACCGGCGTGCTGCGCGAACTGCGCGAGTCCGCGGTGCCGCTCATCAGCGCCGTCCACACCCTTTCGTCCGCGGCCCGAACGCCCCTCGGCGCCGTGATCGAAAACCAGACCGCCATCGAGCTGGCCCGCTCCGGTGCGGACCTGGCCGGTTGGAAGAAGACCCCGTCCGGGGCGGAGATCGATTTCATCATCAAGCGTGGCGGCACCGCTGTCCCGGTCGAGTGCAAGGCGGCACTGGCGGTGAACCGAAAGCACATGCGCGGTGTCGCTGCTTACCTGCGACAACACGGCCTGCAAACCGGTTACTTGGCAAGTCTGGCGCCGTACTCGGTCACGGCGATGCAGGATGTCCGTATCGTGAACCTGCCGGGCTACCTGCTGGAGCGCCTCGGCAGTTCGACAACTTGAACCTGCATGTGTGATCTGTGAGACCGTCGCAGTTTAGTGCGGCATCCACAGGACCTTGATTTGCGGTTGTATTTCCATAATACTGGAAATATGGAACACAAGGATGCGGTAGTTGCGCTGGGCGCGCTGGCGCAGGACACGCGGCTGGACATCTTTCGCCTGCTGGTCGAGGTGGGTCCGGAGGGATTGCCCGCCGGGCAGATCGGGAAGCGGCTGGGGCTGCCGCTGGCCACTCTCTCGTTCCACCTGAACGCGCTAAAGCAGGTCGGGCTCGTGGATTTCAGGCGCGAGTCGCGCTCGCTGATCTACCGCTCCAACTTCGAGGTCATGAACGAACTGCTCGCCTATCTGACCGAGAACTGCTGCGGCGGCAACCCGGCCGCGTGCGGCATTCCGGTATGCGACCCGGCTCAAGACGACTCATGGAACAAACCCAAACGAACCCGAAAGACTTCCCGCGTCGCCTGACCGCCGAAGCCGTCGGCACCGCGTTCCTGCTGGCCGCGGTGGTGGGCTCGGGCATCATGGGGGAGCGGCTGGCCGGCGGCAACGAAGCGGTGGCGCTGCTCGCCAACACGGTGTCCACGGGCGCCGCGCTGACGGTGTTGATCCTGACCTTCGGGCCCATCTCCGGCGCGCACTTCAACCCGGCGGTGACGGTGGCCGAGGGTTTCCTGCGCGGGCTGCCGTGGCGTGACGTCCCCGGCTACGTGGCCGCGCAGATCATCGGGGCGGTCGTCGGCGTGGTCGTCGCCAATCTCATGTTCGACGAACCCGCGGTGTTCTTCTCGCAGAAGCATCGGGTCGGCGCCGGGCAGTGGCTCGGCGAGTTCGTCGCCACCTTCGGCCTTTTGTCGGTGATCCAGGGCTGCGTGAGGCTTCGAAGTTCGGCGGTGCCGTTCGCCGTGGGCGGCTACATCACCGCGGCCTACTGGTTCACCTCTTCCACGTCTTTCGCCAATCCCGCCGTGACCATAGCCCGGACGCTCTCGGACACGTTCGCCGGCATCTACCCGATGCACGCGCCCGCGTTCATCGTCATGCAGTTCATCGGAGCGGGCGCGGCCACCGCGTTGTTCTGGTGGCTGGTGCCGCCCGCGCAGCCGGTCCCGTCGAAGAGGCCCGAAGCCGTCACCCCGGACTTGATCCGGGGTCCAGAGGAGAGGCGCCTGGACCCCGGATCAAGTCCGGGGTGACGTCGTGGAGGTCTGGGGTGACGTCGTAGAGGTCCCGGGTGACGGCTGCGTAAAACGCGATGACTTGGATGAGGTCCGTATGAGTGAAGACAAGTTCTTCAACGTGCTGTTCCTGTGCACCGGGAACTCCGCCCGCAGCGTCATGGGCGAGTGCATCCTGAACCGCCTGGGGCGCGGGCGGTTCAGGGCGTTCAGCGCCGGCAGCCACCCCAAGGGCGAGATCAACCCGCACACCATCGAGACGCTGAAGAAGCTCAACTACGTGACGGATGGGCTCCGTTCGAAGAGTTGGGACGAGTTCGCGGCCCCGGGAGCCCCGGAGCTGCAGTTCGTCTTCACGGTCTGCGACCAAGCGGCCCAGGAGGTCTGTCCGCTTTGGCCCGGGCAGCCCATGTCCGCGCACTGGGGCATTCCCGATCCGGCCGCGGTGGAAGGCAACGACGCCGAGCAGCGGATCGCCTTCGCCGACGCCTACCGGATGCTCTACAACCGCATCTCGATTTTCGTGAGCCTGCCCTTGACCTCCCTCGACCGGCTGTCGCTGCAACGGCGTCTGGACGAGATCGGCCGGCAAGGCGGGTCGCAGAGCGAGACCGCGTCTTCGGCGTAGGCGGAAGGCGCGCGTTCTCCCGTCGCTTCGCTCCTCCCTTCCCCGAGGCCTCGTGCCCTCCGGCCTCGTAACAGACTCGTAACAATTGTTTAATTCCTCTGTGATCTGACTGTCATAGACCCATAATTGCCGTTGGTTAGATTCCTGCCGACACCGGCGCGGTCGTGGAGCCGTCGCCCGGTGGCTGAACATTGGCGACAAAGGATCTAACCAAAGGAGGGTTCCCCTATGTTTCGGAAAGGACTGTTAACGGCGGCGGTGGTCGTGCTGGCCGCGGCGGGTCTGGCGACCTCGGCGGCGGCGCAGCAGCGCGACTACATCCAGATCGTGGGATCGTCCACGGTCTACCCGTTCACCACCGTGGTCGCCGAGCAATTCGGCAAGACCACCAAGTTCAAGACTCCCAAGGTCGAGTCCACGGGCTCGGGCGGCGGCCTCAAGCTCTTCTGCGCCGGCGTCGGCGTCGAGCACCCGGACATGACCAACTCCTCGCGCCGTATCAAGAAGACCGAGGTTGAGCGTTGCGCCAAGAACGGCGTCAGGGAGATCGTCGAGCTCAAGGTGGGCTACGACGGTATCGCGGTGGCCAACTCGAAGAAGAGCAAGGCGCTGAGCCTCACGCCCCGCGACCTCTATCTCGCCCTGGCCAAGGATGTGCCGGCCAATGCCGACGGCAGCAAGCGCAAGCCTAACCCCAACAAGACCTGGAAGGATGTCAACGCCAAACTCCCGGCATTGAAGATCGAGGTGCTGGGCCCTCCGCCGACGTCCGGAACGCGGGACGCCTTCGTCGAGCTGGTGATGGACGCGGGTTGCAAGAACTTCGCCGCCATCAAGAAGATGTCCAAGAAGCCCCGGCGGGCCGCTTGCCGCACCATGCGTGAGGACGGCGCCTTCGTCGAGGCGGGTGAGAACGACAACCTGATCGTGCAGAAGCTCGACGCCAACCCCAACGCTTTCGGCATCTTCGGCTTCAGCTTCCTGGACCAGAACACCGACAAGCTCCAGGGCGCGTCCATCAACGGCGTGAAGCCCGAGTTCGAGACCATCGCCGACGGCAGCTATCCGGTCTCGCGTCCTCTCTACGTCTACATCAAGAAGGCGCATCTGGACGTGATCTCGGGCATGCGGGAATTCCTCGCCGAGTATACCAGCGAGAAGGCCTGGGGCGACGACGGCTATCTTTCCGACAAGGGACTGATTCCGATGCCCGAGAAAGAGCGCCGGCAGTTCTCTTCGGACGTCAAGAACGTGAGAAATCTGGCTCTGTAGCCCAGCAACGTCATCCGGGTCCCGGCCGCGGCGGGAGCGATCCGCCGCGGCCGGACTCTCAACCCGACCGCCGGCCGGTCGGCGTCAAGCCGCGAAGGTTCCACTGAAGCAATGGGCTCACCGAGTCTGATCCTCGCGTTGCTGGCCGTGAGCTCCGTTAGCTACTACCTGGGCTGGCGCCGATCCATCTCCCTGGCCCGCGGGACCGTCCGCAGCCTGCACTCCCTCCCCGGCTACCACGGGCTTTACACCGCCCTTTGGGCCGCGGTCCCGGCCCTCTTGCTGCTGGCCGTCGGAGCGGCTTTGAAGGGCCCCATTGTGACCCGCATCGTGGTCGCCGACCTGCCGCGGGAGATTCAGAGCCTTCCGCCGGAGCGGCTCAATCTGGCCATCACCGACATTCGGAACCTGGCGTCCGGCAACATCGCTTCCCGGAAGAGTCCGGCCATCGTGGCCGCGGCGGACCGATACGTCAGGCTGCAAGGCTACGCCGCCATCGCCATCTGGGTGGCCGTGCTGGCCCTCGCCGCGTTTTGCAGCGCCATGGCCTGGCGCACCATCGAGCCCGACAAACGCGCACGGAATTCCGTCGAGCGGATCGTGCTTGGTTTCCTCATGGCCAGCTCGACCATCGCCATCCTGACCACCATCGGAATCGTGCTCTCCGTGCTGTTCGAGTCGATCCGCTTCTTCCAGGCCGTGCCGGTGACCGACTTCCTCTTCGGCACCGAATGGAGCCCGCAGATGGCCATTCGCGCCGACCAGGTGGGCGCGTCAGGGGCCTTCGGCGCCATTCCGCTGTTCGTCGGGACCCTGCTCATCTCCTTCATCGCCATGCTGGTGGCGGTCCCCGTGGGCCTGATGTCGGCCATCTACCTGGCCGAGTACGCCCAGCCCCGGGTGCGGGCGGTGGTCAAGCCCCTGCTGGAGGTGCTGGCGGGCATCCCCACGGTGGTCTACGGTTTCTTCGCGGCCCTGACGGTGGCGCCGTTCATGCGCGGATTGGGCGAGAGCCTCGGCCTCGATGTGGCGTCCGAGAGCGCCCTGGCCGCGGGGCTGGTCATGGGGATGATGATCATCCCGTTCGTCTCCTCGCTTTCCGATGACGTGATCAACGCGGTGCCGCAGGCCATGCGCGACGGCGCCTACGCGCTGGGCTCGACCCAGTCGGAGACCATCCGGAAGGTGGTGATCCCGGCGGCTCTCCCGGGTATCGTCGGAGGCGTCCTGTTGGCGGTCTCACGCGCCATTGGCGAAACCATGATCGTCGTCATGGCCGCCGGACTGGCCGCAAACCTCACCGCCAATCCGCTCAGTGCGGTTACCACCGTCACGGTTCAGATCGTGACGCTGCTGACCGGCGACCAGGAGTTCGACAGTCCCAAGACGCTGGCCGCGTTCGCCCTGGGCCTGGTGCTGTTCGTGGTCACCCTGGGCCTGAACGTCATCGCCCTCCAGGTGGTGCGGAAATACCGGGAACAGTACGAGTAGCCATGGAATCGCGCCCGAAAAGCAGCATCGAAACCGTGCGCGCGACCCTCGCCCGCCGGAACCGGGCGGAACGCCGCTTCAGGAACTTCGGGCGGGCCGCGGTGCTGTTGGGGCTCGTCTTCCTGGTGCTGATGTTCGTGAACATCGTCGTCACCGGCTACTCCGCCTTCTGGCAGACCTACGCGAGGGTCCCGGTCTACTTCGATCCCCAGGTGATCGACCCCCAACGTACCGGCGACCCCGACATCCTCGGCGCCGCCGACTACGGCGCCCTGGTCAAGACCTCGGTGCGTTCGCTCTTTCCCGAGGTGAGAGGGAGGCGGGACCGGCGGAGCGTGGCCATGCTGGTCAGCCGGGGAACCGTTTTCGAGCTTCGCCGCATGACCCTGGAGGATCCCTTGCTGGTGGGCACCCGAGCGGAGCTATGGGTGCCTGTCGACGACGACTACGACATGCTCCACAAGGGCAATGTCGACCGGGCGCTGCCGGAAGCGGACCGGCGGCTGTCCGACAAGCAGATCGCATGGTTTGACCGGCTGGTGGCCGACGGACGTGTCGAATCGCGTTTCAACGCCACGTTCTTCAACGCGGGCGACTCCCGGGAACCGGAACTGGCGGGGATCCGGGGCGCGGCCATGGGATCGTTCTTCACGCTGGTGGTGACCTTGTTGCTGTCGTTTCCGCTGGGGGTGGCCACCGCCGTCTACCTGGAGGAGTTCGCTCCCAGGAATCGCGTGACCAGCCTGATCGAGGTCAACATCAACAACCTGGCGGCGGTGCCGTCCATCGTATTCGGCCTGCTGGGCCTGGCGGTGTTCATCAACTTCTTCGGTCTGCCGCGGTCCGCGCCGCTGGTAGGGGGGCTGGTCCTCACTCTGATGACGCTTCCCACCATCATCATCGCGGGCCGGGCGTCGCTCCAGTCCGTGCCGCCCTCGATTCGGGAGGCGGCGCTGGGGGTGGGCGCGTCCAAGATGCAGATGATCGTCCACCACGTCTTGCCCCTGGCCATGCCCGGCATGTTGACCGGCACCATCATTGGCATGGCCCGCGCTCTGGGCGAGACCGCGCCGCTGTTGATGATCGGCATGGTCGCGTTCGTCGTGGACATTCCACAGGGCGTGACGGACGCGGCGACCGCGTTGCCGGTGCAGATCTTTCTCTGGCTGGACAGCCCCGAACGGGCATTCGTGGAGCGGGCTTCCGCGGCGATCATGGTGCTGCTGGCCTTTCTCATCGCGATGAACGCGTTGGCCATCGTGCTGCGGCGGCGTTTTGAAAGACGCTGGTAAACTGTCACAAAGGGTTACGGACCTGCCGTCCGTCGAAGCGCGGGCTGGACGGCACGGAAACAGTTCAGGAGACGCCGATTATGGCCGACCAACCGGGTGTAGCAGTCATGGAAACGGGCGCGCTGGAGTTCCGGGCAGCCGAGGTCGACGACGCTGACGAACGGAGAGAAAGCCGGGAGACCGTCGGTACGCCGTTCTCCGACGACCCGCGCATGACCTGCCGCAACGTCAACGTCTATTACGGCGACAACCACGCCATCAAGAACGTGAGCCTGGACATCGGCCGGGAGCAGGTGCTGGCGATGATCGGCCCGTCCGGGTGCGGCAAGTCCACCTTCCTGAGGGCGCTCAACCGGATGAACGACACCATCGACGGCTGCCGCATGACCGGCGAGATCAAACTCGACGACGAGGATATCTACGCCAGGGACATGGACGTGGTGCAGCTACGGGCGCAGGTGGGCATGGTGTTCCAGAAGCCCAACCCCTTCCCCAAGTCCATCTTCGACAACGTCGCCTACGGCGTGCGCATCCACGGGTTGGCGGAGTCCAAGTCCGAGCTCGAAGGCATCGTCGAGCACAGCCTCAAACGCGCCGGCTTGTGGGAAGAGGTGAATGACCGGCTCGATCAGCCCGGTACCGGCCTGTCCGGCGGCCAGCAGCAACGACTGTGCATTGCCCGCACCATCGCGGTGAGTCCGGAGGTCATCCTCATGGACGAGCCCTGCTCGGCTCTCGACCCCATCGCCACCGCCCGGGTAGAGGACCTGATCCACGAACTGGGACGCGACTACACCATCGCCATCGTCACCCACTCCATGCAGCAGGCCGCCCGGGTGTCGCAGCGCACCGCCTATCTCCACCTGGGAGATTTGCTGGAAGTCGGTCCCACGGACCAGATCTTCACAAACCCCATCCACCCCCTGACCGAGGACTACATCACCGGGCGCTTCGGCTGATCACACGGGTCGTCATTCCGGCGAAAGCCGGAATCCAGGCGGGGCGGGGACTCACTTCCGTTTGCCCCTCCCCACCCCTGGATTCCGGCTTTCGCCGGAATGACGGATT
Source organism: uncultured Binatia bacterium (SeqCode) (assembly GCA_965204505.1). Classification (GTDB taxonomy): domain Bacteria; phylum Desulfobacterota; class Binatia; order UBA9968; family JAJDTQ01; genus JAJDTQ01. Next base: position 730,307 of record CBDBFB010000002.1, on the reverse strand, counting down.
CGGGATGTCGGTGCCTGTTTCGCACTGTCCGACGTTAGTTTCCGGTAACCGAGTCCACATGGCCGAACAGCCCATCGAGCTGTTCCAGGGCTTCGGACGGGAGCGGCGGCTTCAGCGCCGCCGCGACGTTCGCCTCCAGGTGCTCCTCGTCGCCGGTTCCCGTCAGCACCACGTCCGCGCCCGGTTCGTGCACGCAGAAACGGTAGGCCGCCTCGGTGAGGGTCGCGGCGCCGCCGGTCCCGGTGAGGAAGTCAAGGTTCACACCGGGCGCCACGAGGTTCCGCTGCTCCATCTCCCGCAGCAGCTTCGCGAGGCTTGCCGGTTGGCTCAAGGCGCGCCGGACCGCAAACATGACCAGGGTGCCGACACCCTTTCCCAGCGTCAGCGGGAACACGCTCCGCCGCGCCGACGGGTTCAGCAGGTTGAACCCCACCATGACCACGTCCCACCAGGGGTCATGCAGGCCCCTTTGCAACATCTCGTGGCGCGGGTTTGCCGGGAACTCCTCGGTGATGCCCACCGCGCGTATCTTGCCCGCCTCGCGCAACTCCGTCAGGACAGGCGCCATCACGCTCGCCGCGAAGTCGTAGCGCACGGCGCCCACGCCGTGGAGATGAAAGACGTCCACGTAGTCCGTCCCCAGCCGTTTCAGGCTCGCTTCCACCCCCGCCCGCATGGTCCCGGCGGGGTCCGGGTCGCCCGGCTCCGGCATGATCTTCTTGGTGGAAACCACCACGCGGTCCCGCGGAACGCCGCGGATGGCCGCGCCGACGATCTCCTCGGTGCCGTAGTTTTCCGCGGTGTCGAGGAAGTTCACGCCCAGGTCCAGCGCCTTACGCACCAGCCGGACGGAATGGTCCGTGCTCTTTCCGTCGCGTTGTCCAAGCCGGCTCGGCCCGCCGCAACCCAGGCCGACGACGCTCACCCGGAGCCCGGTGTTGCCGAGATGTGTGTAGTTCATGGAGACCTCTGCATAGCAAGCGGGAGGGTCGTTTGCCAAAACCATCATACGCCTGGTGCCGCCGACTCCATTGATTTTAAGCCGGTTTGTTGCAATGGTTTGCGCCATGCGTCGCGGTCGACACGAGCGGAGGGAACCATGGCCGAGCTAGCCGGTTGCATGGCCATGTCCCACGGACCGCAGTTGATGATGGCGCCTCACCGCTGGCATCTGCTGGCGGCCAAGGACCGTCGGGAGCACGGCGCGGCGGTTTCCGGACCCGGAGCGGAAGGCGACCCGGAGGAGGTCCGTTGGTCCAAGTGGTGGCGCTGCATGGAGACCATCGACGCGTTGCGCGTGAAGCTCCACGAGTGGGCTCCCGACGCGCTGATCCTGGTGGGCGACGACCAGCACGAAAACCTGCTCGACGACGCCATGCCCCCGTTTACCGTCTACGTGGGCGCTGAAGCCGAGGCCAGCGTGAGCCTGCGTTACCTGAACGAGTCCCCGGCTGCCAATCGTTCCCGCTACGAGGTGCCTCAGCGGCTGGGGGAGACCCTGGTGGAAGAACTCATGGAGGAGGGGTTCGACGTGGCCTACTCCCGAAACCTCAGGCATCCGGGCGGGTTGGGCCATGCGTTTGCGCGGCCCCTCAAGTTCCTGGCTTCGGACGGCCGGATTCCGGTTTTGCCGGTGATGGTGAACACGTACTATCCGCCTGCGCCCTCGGCCCGGCGCTGCGTCGAGTTCGGCAGGGCCCTTGGGCGTGCCGTCGCTGCCAACGGAGAGGTTGAGAGGGTGGCGGTGCTGGCCTCGGGCGGCCTGAGCCATACCAGGATCGACGAGGAGTTGGACGGCAAGGTGATCGGTGCGCTGGAGGCCGGCGACATGGAGACCCTGGGAGACATACCCGCGGAGGTGCTGGTCCGGGGCACGTCGGAAATCCGCTGCTGGATGGTCGTGGCGGCGCTGGCGGAAAGGCCCGCGCGCGTGATCGATTACCAGCCCCTCTACCGGTCACCCGGCAACGTGGGCTGCGCCATGGGCTTCGCGGTGTGGGACGGGTAAAGGGGTCCACCGAGCGGAAACCCGGCAACCGACCGGACCCTCGTAGCGGCGGGTTTCAAACCCGCCCGTGTACGTACCGCCACCCAACCGGGGATCGGTCAACGGATGGAACCCGCTGAAGGAGTGAATGGGCCATGATGACCGCGGAAGAGAACAGGCTGTTGACCTCCACGGAGCCGGGCACGGGCTGCGGCACCCTGCTGCGGCGTTACTGGCAGCCCGTGGCCCTGTCCGAGGAGCTCAAGCCCGGCGGTGCGCCGTTGCCGGTGCGCTTCTTCGGCGAGGACCTCGTGCTCTTTCGCGACGACCAGGGCAGGCCGGGCCTGCTGGGGATTCACTGCTGCCACCGGGGCGCGGACCTGAGCTACGGGCGGGTGGAGGACGGCGGGCTTCGTTGCATCTACCACGGTTGGCTTTACGATGTTGACGGCAACTGCCTCGATCAGCCGGGCGAGCCCGAGGGGGGACTCCACCGGGATGCGGTCCGCCAGCCGGCCTATCCTTGCCAGGAACGCGTGGGGGTCATTTTCGCGTACTTCGGCGGCGAGCCGCCGTTGCTGCGCAACTTCGAGTTCCTCGCCGCCTCCCCGGAACACGTCTTCGTCAGCAAGATCTACCACGAGTGCAACTACCTGCAGGCCAACGAGGGCAACATCGACCCGGTTCACCTGTCGTTCCTGCACCGGAACCTCCAGGAGAGTGACCGCGACAGGCAGCGAGTCGTTCGCGGCGGCAACTCCTCTCCCAACAGCCTCTTCGGCCGGGACATCGCTCCCACCATCGACGTCGAGCTCACCGAGTTCGGAGTGCGGATCTACACCACCAGGCGGATGCCGGACGACAAGACCTATCTGCGGGTGTCCTACTTCGTCATGCCCAACTTCAGCGCGTTTCCGGGCCAGACCGGCGGCGACGGCTACTCGATCAACTGGCACGTGCCCGTCGACGACACCCACCACTGGAAGTTCGTCTTCGTCTACAGCCGCAGCAAGCCCATCAGCCGGGAGGTGGCGCTGAGGGACCGCTCGGAGATGACCGCCGACTACCGGCTGATCCGCGGCAAGGCCAACCGCTACATGCAGGACCGGGACATGATGCGGGACAAGTCCTTCAGCGGCATCGGCTTCAACTTCCAGGCCCAGGACCTCTGCGTCACCGAAGGCGAGGGACCCGTGCAGGACCGCACCCGTGAGCACCTGGTGACCTCCGACAAGGCCATCGTGGCCGCGCGCAAGCTGATCCTGAGCGGCATCCGCGACGTGCAGGACGGCGGCGAGGCCCCGAGCGTGAGGCGGGATGCCGAATCCAACCGCTTTCCGGAGATGGCGGTGCTGTCGGAGGTGGTGCCGGCGGACGTTCCCATCAAGGAGCACACGCGGCAGCGGGTGGAGGAGACGGTATTTCAACCGAAGGGAGATGCATCGTGAAGTCGTTTCAGAGGATCACCATTGATCCGGCCGTCATGGGCGGCAAGGCGTGTATTCGCGGCCTGCGCGTCACCGTCGGTACGGTCGTGAGCCTGCTGGCGGCCGGGCGGTCAGCGGAAGAAATACTCAAGGCGTACCCCTACCTTGAACGGGAGGACATCGATCAGTCCTTGGCCTACGCCGCCTGGAGGCTCGAAGAGCGTGAGGTCCCATTGGCCGGGCAGGCCCGTTAGCATTCAGCGCGCTTCAGACATCCGCCGTTATCGTGCAATTCCGCAAATGCCAGCACCCGTCATTCCGGCGAAAGCCGGAATCCAGAGGCGCTGGGAGCGGCAGGACGGACCTCTCGACCACTCCACCCTGGATTCCGGCTTTCGCCGGAATGACGGGTGCGTCACGAGTCTGCTTTCTACGTGCCCTGCCTCCCCGCCTTCCACGCCGCCGCCGTCAGCAACGCGTCCAACTCATCCACGTACGGGCTGTTGGTGCCGGTGTTCATGTAGTGCACCGCGCCCGGCTGGTAGTCGGCCATGCTGCCGCGGTCTTCCATGGACAGGTTGACGCATTGATTCGCTTCCGGGTCGCGGAACGTGTTGATGGGGTCGCCGCCGTTCCGGACCGCCTCGATTTGCTCGTTCAGTAACTGGCGGAACATGACGATGCCCCGGTCGGATTCGGTGAGCCGCTCGGCGGTCCGGTCGAGGCACTCGCCTTGGGACGCCCACACCATCAGGTCCTGGCCGGCGACGAAGTCGGGCAGGTCCTTGACGGGCACCTCGAACGTCGGCACCGGGTCCTGCTTGGGGGCCTCGGCCTCCGGTCCCGGGGAATAGACCTGGTAGCCCAGGTGCCAGGTGTGGGTGTCGTCCACCGGGACGCGCATCTGGAACTCCGCGTAGCCGAGCTGGCCGATGCGGACGTAGTTGGGGAACACCAGCGGGTGGCCGACGCGCCATCCCTCCGCGTCCTCGGTCTCGCCCTCCAGCAGCCGGTACTTCTGGATGCCCACCGGCACCCGCTCGAAGCGGATCTTGACGTGGTGGCGGCCGACCCGGTTGAAGCGCGCGATCTGGCGCTCGTCAGTGCTCCCGAGCCGTTCCAGCACGTATTGGCCGAAGCGGCCGTGCAGGTGCTCGGTGTGGATGGTGTCCACCGCGTTCTCCTGGCACTGGAGCCAGTTGCAGGGCAGTAGGGTGGTGCCGATCTGCCGGAAGACGTTGTCGATGACGAACAGGTCCCAGCGGGGCAGCAACGGCGCGGGGGTAGGCCCCAGATAGCCCCAGATCAACCCTCCCAGCTCCTCCACCGGGTAGGACTTGAGCCGCACGGTTTCCTTGAACTGGTGTTCGGGCGCCTCGCCGGGCTGCTCAATGCACTGTCCGGCGGTGTCGTACATCCAGCCGTGGTAGGGGCAGCGCAGACCTTCCTCTTCCGGAATGCCGTGCCGGAGGTCTACGCCACGGTGGGCGCAGCGCTGAGAGACCAGGCCGAGACGCCCCTGGCGGTCCCGGAACAGGGTGAGCGATTCCCCGAGAATGCGCGTGCCCTTCACTGGGTTCGCGGCCAGCTCCGCGCTGGTGCCCACCGGGTGCCAGTAGCGCCGCAGCAGTTCGCCCGCGGGGGTTCCGGGCCCCACCCGTGTCAGTCGTTCGTTCTCTTCGGCGCTCAGCATGATCGTGCCATCGTCCGCTAGGAATCCGTCCGAGTAAAGCGATGGCAGGGAAACGGCGTCCTTCGACTTCGCTCGGCAGACCTCGCTATGCTCAGGACGAACGGTGAAAAGTCGTCAAACCGTTCGTCCTGAGTGTAGTGGAGCGCCAGCGGAGCGAAGTCGAAGGACGCCATTTCTCGGACAGTTTCCTAGAGGTCCAGCGTGCTGGGGGCGAACAGGTCCTCCAGCTTCGCCTTCTCCCTGGTCAGTCCCTGCTCGTGCGAGTAGTCGATAATCGTCTCCAGCATCTCGCGGTTGTCGCGGATCCCGTACGGATAGGGGTCGTCACCGAATATCGCCCGCGTCTTTGCGAGATACTCCTGCCCGAACACCAGCGCTGTCGGGATGCTCGCGGCCAACCGGTCCTTGGCCACCTCCTTGGCCGCGACAAAGGCCTTGTAGAGGTTGAACGCCAGCCACGGGTGTTTCCGGTGAATGTCGCCGCGGATGATGTAGGCGTGGTTGGCCGGAATGTAGCCGTGCTGCTCGAGTGCGCCGTGCAAGGCGCCATCCCTTAGCGGGTTGCGAGACCCGCCCGGCAACTGTCGCTCCAGCCGGTAGCAGTCGGAGCGGACGATGGAGGTAACGACATGGTTTGAAGCACTCCGATGAAACGGGCCGCCTTGGGCGGCTCAGCGACCATGCGGGCCGCAACGCGAGTGAACGCCGAGCAGGCCTCGAAACTGGCAACGCGGAAGCCGACCCGCCTCGAGTACGGGAAAGGCTGCCATCGGCCGGGAAGCGAGCGACACACGCACCGGCCGGTTCCGCCGGGGTATTGGCGGCGGCACGCATGGAAGAAGGGGATGGACGCAACACGGGAAGCCCCGGCGGTGGCGTAGCACGCGCCAACCGACAACCCGCGAGGGATGGGTCGGGCCGTTCGGGGTGGCGGAGAGGTCCGTAGTACCGCGGAAGCCGGGTAATGCCGGTGGAGGGAAGGGGCCTTGGTTCGAGAGCAGCGTTTGGAAGGAGGAAGGGACATGGGGACTGGCGAGAGCCTATCCGACCCGGAAAAGGTCCGGAGACTCCAGACGGCGCTACATGCGAAAGCGAAGGAGGCCCCGGGCTTTCGGTTCTACTCACTGAGCGACAAGGTGTGGCGCGCCGACGTGATGGCGGTCGCCTGGCAGGAGGTCCGCCGCAATGGCGGAGCCGCCGGGGTGGACGGTCAGACGGTAGCGGACATCGAGGCGCAAGGCGTGGAGCGGTGGCTTGGGGAACTGAGGCGGGACCTGAAGGCGGGAACCTATCGGCCCGAGGCGGTCCGGCAGGTTCTCATACCAAAGAAGCAGCGTGGGAAGTTGCGGCCCCTGGGCATTCCCTGCATACGGGACAGGGTGGCGCAGACGGCGGCGATGCTAGTGCTGTCGCCGATCTTCGAGGCCGACCTGCAACCGGAACAGTATGCCTACAGGCTGGGCCGGAGCGCGAATGATGCTGTCAGGCGCGTACACCGGCTGTTGAACACGGGCCACCGCGAGGTGGTGGACGCGGATCTAACGGACTACTTCGGCCAGATTCCGCACGCCGAACTGCTCAAGTCCGTCGCCCGGCGCGTGAGCGACGGGCGGATGCTGGGCTGGGTTAAGGCGTGGCTTGAGATGGCGGTCGAAGAAGACGACGGCAAGGGCGGCAAACGCCGTACGAACCGGGCGCGTCGCGAGAGGAAGGGAACCCCTCAAGGTTCTCCGATCTCCCCGTTGCTCTCCAACATCTACATGCGCCGCTTCATACTGGGCTGGAAGGTGCTGGGCCATGCCCGGCGCTTCAAGGCGGAAGTCGTCAACTATGCCGACGACCTGGTTGTGCTCGGCAAATCGTCGTCAGCGGAAATGCTGGCGGTGGTCGAGAACCTGATGGAACGGCTGAAACTGACGGTCAATGCCGAGAAGACCCGATGCTGCCGGGCGCCGGAGGACTCGTTTGAGTTCCTTGGCTATCGGATTGGACGCAACTACCGCCCGCACGGGAAGGGGAGCTACATCGGCACCCGGCCCAGCAAGGCGAGCGTCCAGAGCATCTGCCGCAGGATTAGCGAACTAACGGAACCCCGCTATGGGCTCCTGGACCAGGAGGTCGTGGCCGAACGGCTCAATCGACTGATGCTCGGGTGGTCAAAGTACTTCATCCTGGGCCAGGTCGAGCCGGCCTATGCCGCGATCGACAGGCACGCTATCAAGCGGCTGCTCCAGTGGCGGCGTCGCAAGCACAAGGTGAGAGCCCGTAATTATGTGCAATACGGGTACGAGCAGCTCTGGACTGAGCACGGTCTCATCCGCCTTGCACCGCGAGCGACACGCTTTCCGTGGGCGAAGGCATGATCTCGTCCGAGAGCCGTGTGCGGGAAAACCGCACGCACGGTTCGATGAGCGGGGACTGGAAACGCGGCCAAGGGAGCCGGACTGAGGCCCGGAGCGAAAGCGACGGACAAGCCACCGGACCCTAAAGCTGGCGCGCCAGTCCTCGACTCTACAGTAGCTCGCCCCCTGCGACGGCGAGGCGATTTTGCCGATCGACGCTACCACGGCGGCCGCCTACCGCTACACGTGTTTCTCAGTGCTCGTCGCGTGTCCATCCCGTCGGCATATGCGCTTCCGGGGCCGGGAACAAGGTACGTGTGACGCGACTATCAGGCGTGGCAGCGAATGGCGACGATTGTCTTTGGCCGGTGGATTCCTTCCGTTTTCACGGGCTGGGACGGTGCGCTGCCGCACCCCCCTTGTGCCTGCTGTCAGCTGTTTCTTGACACTTTCGGGACGTGAACTATTGTGGAGTAGCGGAGACTCGGTTTCCCTCTCCCCGGCGGTTGCCGGGGGATTCCCGCCTGCCATCCCTGCCCATTTGGCGACGGCCGGGTCTTCACGCGGGAAGGGGAAGGCGCGTGGACAACGAGGCTGCGGGAAATCGAGGGACGCCTGTTCGGCCCAGTGCCGGGACAGCCGGATCGGGGTCGACATCGAAGGCCGGGAGGCCCCGGGGCGTTCGGGGCCGGCGGCAGGAAGTGACCGAGGCGGAAAAAGAACTGCTCAAGGCAATCGGCAACAAGGTGGCCGGACCCCGCTTCACGATGAACCTGGACGCGGACCCGGAGACCCTGGAACTGCTGGACGACCTTGTGGCGAAAGGACTGGTGGAGTCAGCGGGAAACGTGCTGCGAACCCCTGGTGCGCGTCTGTCTCACGGGCAGGGGTTGGGCGCGATACAACGAACGGCGGAACAAGTGAGCCGCAAGTGTCCGATCGCTGTTAGGGATCGTTCAGCATCATCCCCCACACCAGCAACATTCCGGCGCGAACAAACAATGCCATCCTCCCAGTTGGAAGCGAGCCAGTCTCCAGAATCCGGTGTACAGTTCACGACGACGTGGACACCCGATAGGAGAGCGAAATCTGTGAGAAATCCGGGATGTGGACGTGACGCTTGGACCGTACTAGACGGAAAACTGTGGCATGCGACAAGCGTGGAAGGACTTCGAGGGATCCGACGAGACCAATTTATCAGGCCGGGAAACCGATACAAGAGTTCGTTCGTCAGCGTGCGTGGTTGGGTAAGTCTCTTTGACTTTGGACCGTCTGCGAGGGACGAATGGAACCAGTGGAGAAACTGGGCACAATGGTTTGGAGCGACTCACAATGCAGACCTTTCCGCATGGTTGGAGATCGACCGCAAAGCTGGAAGAAGCAAGATTGTCGAAGCCGAGGAGCTAAGAGTGTTGTGGAACGAGGAGCTTGACCGGCGTGTGAGGGAAGGTTTGGGCGGACCATGGGCAGGCAACATCATCCCAGGAGTAGAGGGATGTTATCGGGGAAATCTGCCGGTAGCCCTCGTGAAGCGAGCGGTGATCATGCGAGTAGACTATTCTGTAGTCGCGGATTTAGGAAGGTTGGAGACCGTCGAAGAGCAGACGATAGCCATGCTGCTTGAGACCTGAGACGGCCACGGGTCTATATCCGGAGATGCCATGGTCGCTGTGGAAGAATGTAAGGCGGCTGCCACGGTGGAGGCAATTGGTGGACTCCAGCGTGCGACGAAATCCAACGCACAGCCATCCGCTGGCGGGAATCCTCCAGCTTGTTTCCTACGAGGTGATCCGGGCGCTGGAAGAGCTGTCCGGGGAGTTCGAGGCGATGTACTCGCACGCGGGGCGACCGCCGATCGTGCCGGAACAGTTGCTGCGGGCGTTGCTGGTGCAGGTCCTTTACTCGATCCGCAGCGAACGGCTGTTGGTGGAGCAACTGGATTACAACATTTTGTTCCGGTGGTTTGTGGGGTTATCGATGGACGAGGCGATGCGGGACCACTCGACGTTTACGAAGAACCGGGAGCGGTTGATCGGCTCGGCCATTGCCCGGGAGTTGTTGGCGAAGATCCTGGTGCAGGCGCGTGACGCCCGTCTTTGTCGGATGAGCATTTCAGTGTCGATGGGACGTTGCTGGAAGCGTGGCTGATGAAGTCGTTTCGCCCCAAAGGGGCGACGGACCTCGGGGCGGCGGCGAACGCGATGCCGAGGAGGACTTTCGGGGTGAGAAGCGCAGCAACGCGACCCATGAGTCCACCACCGACCCGCAGGCCCTGCAGGATCGCAAGGGCAAGGGCCATGGACTGATCGTCGATACGCGCACCACCCAAGCCAGCAGCCGGGTTGAACGGGAGTCGCGCTGGCTATGACCGAGGCGCAACCCAGCACGGGCCGGCCCACCGTGTGTGCGGACAAGGGGTATCCCTGCCCAGCTTGACACTGTGGCGTATTTCTGTTGCTTTTGAAGAACAATTACTTACACCGGTCACACACCTCGTCACAAAGAGGAGTCACAAAGAGGAAATTCGCCATGACAAACGGATTCACTGTCATCCGTAGCGCCGCAAGAATTCTCCTTTGCGCGCTTCTCACCACTTCCACGATGTCGACCTCAACCGCTCAATCCACATTGTCGTTCGGATTAGGCACCGGCTACCTCTCCGCTCCCCTAGCGACAGATCTCGTTACCCGCTTTAATGCCAAATCAGCTCAAAAACTAGCCGTACATCCTGACTCGTGGATCGATAATACGTTGATCAGCGCGGTCAAGGGTAACAAGATGCCGTTCGCTCAAGTCCCAGTGGCGAGCTTTTTCGATGACGCCAACACCGAATCACTAATGTGGTTGGACCCTCGAAACCTAGCGAAAGCCCCCGATCAGGATTTTCGCAAACACAAGAACAAATGGCGCCAATTGGTTGTCAACAAAGCGAATGAATCCAACTTGGAATTGCTTTTCTTCGGGCCTGAAATTCCGACTTATCGCCTTAGAAGCCGCGGTCCAGAAAAACCACATTGGACCCACATACCCACGCGATCAAGGGCTGTGGTGGATCGGCGGAAAGAAGACATTTTGCAAGGGAAGACATCATTCCACGAGATGGGCGTAATCCGATCCCACATCCCTTTTCACGCAGTAGTTGTCAACAAAAGTACATGGGTCGACCTTGAGAAGACCGCGCAACAGGTTATATTGAAACGTCTATCGACTCTAGAAACACGAAATTGGGGTGAATTGCGTTCAGATGCGATGAATGTCCAATTTCTGATAAAGAATGGTATAGAATGCCGCAATTGCATGCCCGGCCAACGTGGCCCATGGATCCCCTCCACATCGCAGTCGACATCCGACACGGTCGTCGTACAAGCCCACAGTCACAAACACAAACATATTGATCAACACTCGTCAGTTGTACACGAACATGAACATCAACACGAACATCGACACGAACATACGCACCACCAGTGAATCAGGATGGTAAAGTGGTGTAGCGTTTGGTGCCTCGACGAAGTTTCCACCTCTTCGGGCCGATAACGGGGTAGCAGGCAAGCATGTTGAATAGATTTCTGCAATTCGCGAAGAAAGCAATTACGTGGATAGAATTCGACCGCAAGACAGATATTCTCGCGTTCGCGGCGTTCTTGCTTGGCCTAGGAGGGATCGTTTCTCAACTTTCCGGGTACCTTAGAGGCCCAGATGTGGAGCTATTTGCTCCGCACCAAGTGCTCTTTCACTATGAGGAACGACAGCGAGGGAAACCATTAATTCGATTCGGTGCCATCTTAGCTTATACGAACAGCGGACAAACTGGCTACAATACAACAGTGCGGCGAGAGCTGTTGAAGTACTCCATTGATGGCAAGGAATTCTACCAAGTCTGGCAGAAGTTTGTTGAGACTGATGTGAGGTACATGAAGGGCAAAGAGACCGGCACCCTCGAAATCCAAATGAAAAGCGTGGCGAGTCCCTTTCCGCTAAACGCCGGAGGCTCCAGTAGCCACGAAACGTACTTCCATCCCGCGTCGACACTAGTCGACAAGGGAGAGAAGAAAGAGCTGGACCATTCCAATTTTGTAACCTCCGAGCAGTTCGATGGGATGATCGGCAAGGTTGGTGACGCACCCATTTCTGTGTTGTTTGAGTTTATTGCCGAAGTGCCAGGCAGTTCCCCGAGCAGGACGGCTTGCCGCGTCCAAATCGACGACGATTTGCGAAAATGGCTTAGATGCGAGAAGTGGATCGCCCCACGTTGTTGGGAAAGCGCGGAAAGAACGGATATTCGTATCGACAATATTTGACCAGAGGAAGTGATCGCGTGGTCCAGGGACGACCGAGATCAAGGGCTTCGGCATCCGCGTGAATCCCACGGACAAGAAGATCTACGTCCAGTACGGTCACCACGGACGGACCGTGAGGGCGACGATCAGGCCGTCCGATTCTATCGCGCCAGTCTATGTCTATGCGTGGGCGCGGGCCGCGGAGATCATCACAGCGGTGCGTACCGGCAAGAACCGAACCGCGTGCGGCGGCTACGACGTTTCCATTGCGCAGAGAGACGTTCCTCCTCGCGGCCGACCCCGAAGCCGTCGCCGGCCGGAGAAACCCGTCGCCGGATCGATCCGGGAACCCCGGCATCGCTACCGAGCCGTGTGGACGGATGTGTAGAGCGGCGCTCCAGGCGGGCGACGACCGACTGGGGCGTCTCCATGCGTTCGTCAACGCGGCGCGCCTGAGCGTCAATGCAAACTCCCGCATCCATGGGAAGTTCACCAAGCCGACGTGCGGCGGGCTTTAGCCACGCCAAGAACGCCACCACGCCCACCGCCTTGGCACCCGCACAGGCCGATTGAGGAATTCCTCGGTAAGCTTCCGGTTCAGCGCGATCTGCCCTGAGGCACTGGCCGTATCGTCCAAGAGCCAGTCCGGGATGTCTGCCCGCATGCGGTTGAACTCGATAGGTGAAACCGCGACCGTGATGCGGTCGCCCGTCACCGTCCAGCACTGTTCCGGCGGTCGGCGCTCCGCGCTGTAACGCTCCTCTCCAAGGAGGCTGTCGAGCACCCGGCGCGGGCGCTCGAATGCACGCCTCTGGTACTCCGCCAGGGTCATGGGTTGGCACCATCCGGGGAGAAGGGTGCCGGCCGGTGCATGTTCAGCGAAGATCTCGCATAGAGTGGTCGACGACAGCAGTAACGCGTCCGTGCCTTCACCGGCATCGGATGAGCCGACCACTTCGGCATCCAGCCGCGGGAGGATTTGAGCCAGATAGTGCCGGTAGAGCGCCGTGCTGATCCGGTCCCGAATCGCAGCCACCGACTGCTGCAGGCGTCGCCTGGCGACCGTGTCGTCTCCAGGAAGTGAGGTGCGCGTGTAGATCATCAGGCAACGCTTGACGATCTCAGCCTTGAAACTCCGCGCATCGGCATTCATGGAGAGTGCGAAGCAGGGAGATTCCGGGAAGGCAATCGACTCGTCTTTCACGATTTCATCCGCGTACCGGTTGAACCGGTCGCGGGTGACGTCATCGAACACCACGGGGAAGCGCTTGTACGCATCCTGAAGGCCGCGTAGCTTTCCGGGCGTGAAGTCCTGAGTGTCAACGATGCGTGGGTGCGTGAACATCGACGCCATGAGGGTCTCGATCAGGCTGGTCTTGCCGCAGTTGCTTGACCCGTACAGCACGGCGAACATCGGCTGGTCGAAGCTGAACGCGTTGCGTCGCAGCGTCGCGTTGCGCAAATCGCACATCAGCGGTGCGAAGTAGAACCAGCACATGAAGGTGAAGTAGTCGCGCTGCAGGCGCTCCACGTCGCCCACGAAGCCGCGCTCGTAGTTCGCGAAGAACGCCAGCCAACCTTCGATATCGCCACGCACCTCGGCCCTGTCGGCCGTAAGGCACCACGGCTCTCCATTCAGCGTGAAACCATCCCGGCTTCGCGACAGGTACAGAGTCGGCGCGGCCTCCGCCTGACGGGAACTCGCCACTTGGACAATCTCTTTGACAATGCGTGGCGTGAGCCGCAAGTGGCCGGTTCGGTCAGGTCTCGACACGCCCGCCATCCCACGGCGGATGACTGGGCGGATCGCTTCCATCCGCGTGACCAGTGCGGGATGCGGAATGCCGCCTTCCTCCACATGCAGCGTCGGCACGTACAGCGTCGTCCCATTGGAACTCTGTTCCGCCTCGACCAGCGTTGGCGTCCGCTCGATGCGGACCTTCTCCACGGGCGGAGGACCCTCGGTCACGGGCAATCGGCTGGTGGATGAATCGCGAACCGCCTCGTATTGGGAAGTGTAGTGTGTCCAAGCCATTTCGTCGTCATCGAACACGATCAGGGTTTCCGCCTGACGCCCGGAAAACGCGCGTTCCGAGAGGTTGGCGGAGCCGGCGATCACGCGGCGTTTGACGTTGGAACTGGCGGCGCACCCAGCGTCCGACTTCGTATCCGAGAGGAGATAGATCTTTGCGTGGGCAATGGTGTCCTTGACCACGAAAAACCGGACCGTGCCATCCTCGATACGGTCATACAGCCGTCTCCGCCGGGCGTCGCTGATTTCCTTGCGCCGAAAGAGCCGCCCTTCCAGTTCGTCCCGCACCACCGCCTGGAAGGCCAGGATGTCCTCCGCCTCGGGCGGCAGGATGCCGGGGTGGCCGAAGACGCACTCGAAGTCGTCGAAGTCATGCTCCGCCAACAGCGCCGTCACCATCGGCATGCTCGAACTGTAGGTGAGGCCTCGGAACGTGTCGAAGCCGGCGAAATAGTTGGCCCCGAACATCGCCACCGATTCCGCTCGGGCATGGACGACACTCAGCGTCTCCCGTCGAGTAACGGATTCGGGGTCATCAAGTAGCAGCCGCGGCTGATCGGCCATTACAGTCTCCCTCGGTCCCTCGCCTCTTGTGAAGAGTCGGTCCCAGCGGATACGGTCCGACAGTCACCCATGATCGCGGGTGGCGCTGAACGGAACCAGAATGGCGTGTCGCCACGAATCTGGACGAGACGCCTCACTCGCATGGAGTCCAACGACCATAGCACGCGCCAGGGCGCTCCGTCATGAACCCGTCGCGACGACCTGCCACGGCGCGTGAAGTCAGGCCAATAGGTGCCATTTCGCTTCTGTGTCCTACGCGGGTTGGCGAAACCGTGCTCGATCGATCAGCGATTCTGTGATCGTGTTTCTCGTGCGCCAGCGCAAGCAGGTGATCAAGGCACTGCGGGGGACCACCAGGCAAAGTATGATGTCATCGCTCCGCGGGGACCGGTCCTTCTGCGATTTTGTCAGGTCTTGCCAGAGGGAGTGAGCGCTTGGTCAAAGCAAGACGACGAACGGTTGCAACATTGAAGAGCTGTGAGGCATACGGTGAGTGGAACGGCGAGTTTCCGCTTACCACGGTGTGAGTAGTAGAGGAACCACGCATGGAGACGACGGGACGAAAGAATGCCGCCGGAGACTGGCTGCGCGGGGAGGTCCTCCGGCGCATCGCTTCAGCCAGCATGTTTTGGATGGGTATGGCTGGCATCGTGCTTGGGTTCATGATCGGAAGCCTGCCCGTCTTCGACGGATCGGCGGGAAGCCGTGTGTCATGGGTGCTTGCGGGCATGATGATTCCGGCATTTTTTGCCTTCTACGTATTCTGCCGACGGGTGGAAGCTACATGGGGCCGGGGATTGCAAGCAGAACGCCAGGTCGGCGATCTCATTGAACATGCTGTGGCGCAACGGGGATGCGCGTTCGCGCATGATGTCAAGGGAGCCCTGAGTGGCCGGGGTAACGTCGACCATGTCGTCATGACGCCAGCCGGCATCTGGGTCGTGGAAACGAAATCGCACTGGTTGAGCAAGCGGAGGTTTCGCCAGGCCCTATTCCAGGTAACGGAGAACGCGGGTCGCGTCCGGCACCACCTCGACACGTCCCTTCCTGTTCGTAGCGCACTCGTCATTGCCGACAACGACTCGCTCGAAGAGGAGTACGACTACAACAGCGAGCCGGTGAAGGTATTCGGTGCGAAGATGTTCTGGAGTCTACTGCGCCGTGAACGCGAGCAAGATCCTGCCCTCGGTCCGTCATCCGAGACGGCCCGGGTGGAACAGTTGGTGTGGAATCTCGGTTCCACAGCGCACTCGACATGAGAGGGTATGCGCGGCGAGAGCACAGGATAGTGGACGAGCGCGCCTTGCGGAGACAGGCCATCGGGGCACACACACCGCGGTCCGGGCATGCCCGTCAACTCGTTAACCTCGTCAGCGCCCCGGCGTGAAAAGGGAAACGATGGCCCACGCAAATCTGTTGAAACCGTTTAGTTCACTGCCTCCACAACATGAAAACCGCTTGACGTGGGCGTTGCTTGTGGCCCTCAAGTATGATCCGCTCCTTCAGAACCTGCTTCGTGAACTAGTGGAATCAAAACTGCCGCCGGAGGACCGCGAGCACAGAAACTTCTGGGAACCTGCGCGCATCTTGACGCAGGCGAAGCAGATTGACCGGTCCACCAGCCGCCTTGTTTCCGTCCTGCTTACCGATGAGACCATTCAGGACATAAGGGTCAGGTGGTCAGACCGTGACGCCGTATACGACGGGGTGATCGAGTTTCCAGACGGTCTTACCCTGATCGTGGAGAACAAACCCTCGCGCGGCAATGTATGGGAGGAACAATTGTCGCCAAGCCGAAGCTCGTTCTCGGGTGACGTTCACGAGGGTCTCCTGCATGATTCGGCGATTTGTGTGGAGTGGTCGGAAGTGCTGGAGGGGGTGCTGAAGTACGCTGACTCCGGCGTCCCGCCTTTCAGCAGCCGCGAGATCTCCCTTGATTTGCTGTCGTTCGTGGAAGAGTTCCATCCTGACCTGACCCCGTACCGCACCTTTGGGCTCTGCGGTCACAGACCTCGAGCACTTCGCAGACGGACGATGGGGCTGTTGGATGCGTTGGCAAGTAAGACAGGGTTGGAGAGTCGGGATGACTGGTACCTGTTTCGCCCCGGCAAGATTGCCGAAAGAATCGGGGTTTGGGTCGAGCCCGACGCGGCGCTCAAGGTGAATCTATGGCCGGCAGACACCGTGCGTCAGGCTCGTCGCTTCTACGAAGAGGTGGATAGATCTGCTTTCTTTGGCCTGGACGGGTGGGAGGTTCGACCCAATCTCCATTTCTCCTTCATGAACACGCATCTGATCTGGGCCGAAACCACATGGCCAATTGACAGGTACTTCGGCTACTTCGCAGATGGCCAGTCACTGCTGTACGGGCAAATGAATGAAGCCATGCTTGTTCCCTTGGTCGAGCAGTGGCGGGACGAGGGGCTCATCACACGTGACGACCGAGGCAAGATCGAAGGTCAGTTCAACTCTACGAAGCGAGAGACGCTCAATGTCATCCCAGGGTTCTCGGTTTTTCGGGTGTGGAATCTCAGTGCCGTGATCGAGTTGGAGGAGCGCGGAGAACTCGAAGCGGATATCATCAATGCACTCGCTACGCCGCTCAAGAGCTGGGGAGAAACGCTATAGACCTTGATTCCGGCAAGACGGGTCGCGAAGTCTGCGGCGGAGTCGACCACTTGAGCAGGCGGAAACCCGACTCCTCACAAGGAAGAGGCGCTAGATCCGTAAGAAGAGTCGGTCGACATTGAACCCCTCCCTCCTTCATTGCGGCCGTCGCTAGCGAGAAAAGCCCCTCGCCGAATCGGTCCGGGATCTCCGGTATCGCCGAACCGGCCGGAGGATTCCCCCGTTGCCGTCGCCCTGCTCCTCCACCTACCGGCCACGCTGCCGTTCATGCCCGTGCACAGCCTGCACGGTTGGGTTCCCCAAGGGAACCACGATCCCGGCAGCGGATTCTCCGCACTCCTGCGCATGAGGGTGCTGACGCGCGGGGGTGTTCAATGCCGGACGCAGGCATGACCGAAACGAGGCGTCGTCCCAGCATCCTCGTCACGCCGGGGCTGTCTTGGAAAAGCCGCTCCCGGCCAGTCGTCGGCCGTGACCGCCCGGATCTCCTGTAGGGAATACGCTAGGAGGATTCCGCCCAGGTGTATGGCCGTGCGTCGGACTGTGCGTCGCACTCTGGAGTCCGCCAAGTCCTTGAGATCGCAGGGATGTGTTCGGACCGGTACACGACCGCCATACAAAGAGCATACGCCTTTTCCATGGCATGAGGGGGGTCGAGGGGCTCGAACTGCGCGTCCGGACGCAGACATGGCGCGACAGGCAGTCAACTGCGGCAGGTGTGAGAACCAGAGCCCGCACAGGCGGTCAGGAACGATGAACCCAGGGGTTCAAGCGAACGGGAATGGGCGTCGGAGGACCCGGCGGACGGGAGCCGCCACGGCGATTGAGTGGCGGTAGGTGCGAGAGGTAGTGAAGGCGATCATGTCGAGCACACTGACGGAGGCGCAAGCGTGGCGCAGACACAGGTGAAGAGCATTGTGCGGAAGCCGGTGACGGGCGAAGCCCGCACGGAGTGGCGCGGATTAGAACGCTGACAGGGTGCCAGCCGCACGGGCGGTTGGGAGTCTCCGGAGTTGCGGTTGGCGCCCGTTCTTGAAGCTTCGGGATAGTGTTGTGATGTCGCCAGCCATCCGCGCCCACGTCATCCCTTCCATTGCGTATCCCTTGACAATCAGGCGCGACCCGTCCTAACGTCTGCCTTGCGATCAACTACGCGGAGCCCGTGTGTCGGGGCATCCGCCGAATACAAGAACCCTCGCACGGGCACGGGGTCGCTCCCTGTGCCTTGGTGAATACGCGGAACCTCCACAACTCCGTTGTAGTTGGTCGCAGTGGCCCGGCAATCCTGCCGGGTCGTGGTGATCTATTCGATTTTCCCGTGAAAGTTGCCCACGGGTTCATCAAGAGAGGTTCGAGATGATCAAGGTGCTGGTTTTCTTGATTCTCGTGGTTTTTACCGCGTCGTGGGAAGCTGACGCGGAAGTATTCCGAGGAGATATTGACGTGATAGCCGGCGGACAGACCAGGGGTACCGTAGAGCCGTGGGACAGGCGTACAACACCAATCCCACAGAACACATCCGACTGGTACCGTTTCACCCTGCGCGCTCCCCACAAGGTCAATTTTCACCTTACGGCAGTGGGGAGTCGTCCGTCTCTGTGCTTGTACAACGAGTCAGTGGGGGACTTGATTCCTCATGCTGTCAACCTCCGGTGCTCCACCAGGTCATCGGTAGGAGTTGGAAATGGGCTTTCCCCTGATGGTCGTTTCCTGCCGGGGACATACTACGTCCGCATACGTGCGTCCGGAGGGAGAGCGGACTATCTCCTCACCTACGGCGTTGAAAGTCCGCGTGTGCACCTGTCGACAACGAGCCTGTCGTTGTCCGAGGGTGACGATGGCGCCTACACGGTAAGACTCGGCTCGCGACCCTCGGGTACGGTCACGGTGCAACTGGCAAGCGATAGCCTCGCCGTGACGGTCTCTCCAGCGACCCTGACCTTCACGACCGGCGACTGGGACAGGCCGCAAACGGTCACCGTACGAGCAGTGCGGGACCCCGACGCCGACGACGAAACGGCGACGCTTAGCCACCGGGTGACGGGTTACGGCAGCGTGACCGACGGCGGCACTGTGACGGTCAACGTGAACGACACGGACACTGGTCTGACGTTCGGACCGGCATCGGTCGCCGACCAAAGGTATGTCGCTCGCAAGACAGTGACGACCATGACGCTGCCAGCGGCGACCGGTGGAAAGGGGCCGCTGAGCTATACCCTGACACCCGCGCTCCCGGCGGGCTTGAACTTTGATCCGCAGACGCGGGCTTTGTCAGGAACCCCGACCACGGCGAGGCCCGCTCGGACGTACACCTACACGGTCACTGACGCCGACGGCAACACGGATAGCCTCTCCTTTTCCATCGAGGTGGAGGAAGCCGACGAGAGTCCAGCGTTCGAGGCTGGAACTACCATTGCGGACAAGTTCTACCGTTACGCCCACGCGATTGCGCTGGAGATTCTGCCGGCGGCGGCCGGCGGCAACGGGCCGCTGAGCTATACCCTGACGCCGGCGCTGCCGGCGGGCTTGAACTTTGATCCGCAGACGCGGGCATTGTCAGGAACCCCGACTGCGGTGACGGCCGCTCGGACATATACCTACACGGTTACCGACGCCGACGGCGACATGGACAGCCTCTCCTTCACCATCGCGGTGGTGTCTGCAATCGCTGTGGCAGTGACGCCTGCGACGCTGACCATTCCAGAAAATGGCGGTAGGGCGACTTACAACGTGAAACTGTCGGCGCCTCCAAGTGCAGGCGTGACGGTGACGCTCACCAGCGCCCCTCCGAACGTTGTAAGGGTAAGTGAGCGGGCGTTGACGTTCACACCGGAGAACTGGAACACCGAGCAGACTGTAACGGTTACCGGGGTGAACGACGACATCGATAACCTGGGCAACAAACGCGTGGCAGCAATCATCCATCGGGCCAGCGATGGCCAGATCCTCGGGTCTGTCGAGGTCACGGTGACTGACAACGACGACCGGGGAGTGACGTTCTCGCCGCGGAACCTCCTTAGGGTGAACGAGGGCGAAACCGGGACCTACACGGTGAAGCTCAGAACGCAGCCCACGGGCAACGTTACGGTGAAGCCGAACCCGCACCCGTCGTCGGACGAGGATTCCGCGTTCTTGACGTTCACACCGGCGACGCTGATTTTCACGACCGCCAACTGGAACAGGGCGCAAACGGTTATCGTGCGAGCGGTGCCAGACGATACTTTTGGGGCCGGCAAGAAGAGGCTTATTCATCTTAACCATAGGGCAACCGGCTCCGACTACGGCGACCGCAAGGTGGACGGGCCGGTCATCCAGATAATTTACTCCGGTCAGCATGTGAGTAAGCCGGCGGGGATGACGCAGTCGATAAAAAATACGATACGACGAGGCCTGCCGCGCATCTTCGGCAGCCCGCAAAAGGTTATCGGTAGGGACCGTTTCGACGGAAGACCAGGCGGAATTGGCGTCCGTAACTTCCAGAGTGCAGGCGGCCCGACGCTCACCGTGGGCGGTCAACCGATAACGCCCGGCGGGGTCACGCTGGCGGTCGCGGCGTCAGACGCCGGTTGGCGCTCGACGCCGGGCGCCGACCCTGAGGGCGAGTACTGGCGGTACCGGAGTCTGGATGTTGACGAGTTGTTCCGGTCCAGCGCGTTCGAGCTGATTCTCGGCGCCGCGGAGGGCGAGGCGCAAAACGGCGCGTTGTCGCAATTGACGCTGTGGGGCCAGGGCGATTTTCAGTTCTTCGACAGCAAGCCGAGCGCAGGGTTGCGCTATGACGGCAACCTCAAGGCGGGATATCTCGGGGTCGAGACGCGGTTCGACGAACGATGGCTTGCGGGCGCGGCGGTGTCTCGAACCAAGGTCGTCACCGACTACGCCCACCCGCAGGCCGACGGTGGCCACGAAGACGGTCAACTGGATTTGACCTTGACGACGGCCTACCCCTATCTGCGGCTTGCATCCGACTCACGCAGCGAGTTCTGGCTCCTCCTGGGCCTGGGCTGGGGCGAAGTCACGAACCAGCGTGTTGAAGCGTCGGCGCGTGAGAGCAGTAACGCCAGGACGTTCATGGTCGCTGGCGGCGCGCGCCGGGCGTTGACGACCAAAGGGGGCGTGGACGTGGCGCTTCTGGGTGATGCGGGATACGGGTATCTGAAGAGCAATTCCGGGCCGCAATTGATCGATGACCTCTCGATCGGTTCGGGGCAGGTGCGCCTGGGCGTCGAGGGCTCGTACACCGTTGCATTGGAAGGAGGCAGCAGCTTGAAGCCGTTCGTGGAGGTGGCGGGGCGCTACGACCGCGGCGACGACCATGACGTCGGCCTCGAGATTGTAGGCGGGGTGTCCTGGGCCGATCCGGCCCTGCGCTTGGGCGTGGAGGCGCGCGGGCGGGTGATGGTGCTTCACTCGGCGGATAGCTATCGGGAGTATGGCGCGAGCGTAGCGGCCAAGGTGTCACCTGGGATAGGCGGCGAGGGTCTGTCGCTGTCGTTGTCGCCGCGTCTGGGCGCAGTGACCGACGGCGCGGACGCGTTGCGACGCGACGATGCGTTCCGGCATGCGATCTCTTCCGACAGCAAGGCGATGTCGCTCAACGCGCGGGCGGGATACGGCATTCGGGATAGGCTGATCCGGGGCCTGCTGACACCGTTCGGGGAACTCGATCTCCAGGAATCAGGTAGCCGAAGGGTGCGCATGGGACTGCGCTTCGAACGGTCGGGCTCTGGCTTGGGCGCGCTGAGCCTGGAGCTTTCCGGCCAACGACGCGAGGCCGGCGACAGTATTCCGGAATACCGCATGGGCCTGACCGGCCGGTTGCGGTTCTGATGCGGCGTTGCGGGCGTTGACCGGAGTCCCTTCTACACAAGAACGGATGCCTGCTGCCGAAGCAGCGGAACCTCCGGCCGGTGCCACACAGCTCCCCACCCGAGTATCGTCACGCTGACGATGAGGGTCCGCAACGCCGTGTGACGATGGCTGCGCCGTTTGCGGATTAGCAGGTGAGAGGTGCATTGCCCACCTCTCAATAGACGAGAGGAGGATAGGTCACATGTCTAACACAAAGGCGAACTCGGCGAAGGATGCTCTAGAGTGGATGGAGAACCAACTTGGAGGCAAGGGCGGTAGGGTACTCTTTCGGGGCCAAAGTCGCGTTTGGAGTACCGTCAAACCGTCGATTACTCGTGACGATCGCGAAACCAGTAGTCAAATGTGGGCTATCTGCCGTCGGTTCTATTCAAGTGCTGCCGGAGTTACGGGATACGCTATCGAGAAGGGACATGATCGACTTGCTATTCTGCAACACTACATTCTTCGGTCTCCGGTAATCGATCTCACGGGCACACCTAAGGTTGCTCTGTATTTTGCGTTACAGGGGGCCGAGTTGGGACAAGAATGCGTTGTCTATTCCGTTGAGCGAAACAAAGCTGAGGTGTCAGGTGTTGTCTTTTCCGACCACTTCTTCCTCGCTCTTCCTCTTGACGAAGGCGGCCTTCAACATCGTTGGTTGAAACAGGATGGATACTCCGTAGGCCCGGAGAATTGGGCGGATCCAGAGGTGGTACAGAACTTCGACATGTTGAAGCTGAATGGTATAAGCTGCATGCGGTTTGTCAAACAGCGCGATGACGGCGAACTGGTCAAGGACCTTGGCGATCTTGAGAGTGTAAAACACGACCCGCTGGCCTTGAGGGTTCGTGGTGCAGTGAACGCCATCGCCAAGTCCCTAGGCTCGTTGAGCCCCGGTGTTGAACAGATATTGGAGGCTACGAGGACCCGCGATCCAGATGCGGAACTGGCTGCTGATATTGATAATTTAATGGCCATGGCGAAAAACCGCGGTTGCGTGGACCTGACGGCTAGACTAACGGAGATTAAGGCGGCATCTGAAGGGGAGTATTGGGATACCAGTTGGGTTGCAGCGCTTTCTGCGATAGAGACAAAACTGAAGGGCAGTTAGTGGACAATCACCGGGAGGCCAACAACGTGCGCGGCAGCTTGTTCCCCGACTCCGTCGGGTTAGGGCGCTGACGAGCGCACCCGTAGCCGCTGGTTTCGAACTTGGCGGGCATTCCGTCCCTCTTTCTACGTCCTATAACGCCAATGGGACTTGAACAGACCTGATTTGTGCGCTGCCCGTCACGCACTACGAGCCCATCCGGACTGCGTAGACGCGCCGCCGACGCGCTCGGCCTTGCAGCCGGAACGCGGCAACCTGCCAGAGACGCGCTACGATATCTTCTGGAGCAGGGGCTGGATATCGACAACCAGCGTGTGTCGTTTCGGCTGCAGCGAACCCTCGCACACGACCGGTTTCGAGGTCAGGACGAACTGGCAAGGGAGCCGGGATTCAGGGCAACATGGACGGCCCCAGGTGACGTTGCCGTCCGCGCATTCCGCGTTTCCGCCGGCGCAGACACACTTCCCTCGGGAACGGCCGCGTTCATCAGGGCTTCGATACGGTCGGCCACACGCTGAGCGGGCTCGCGGAGCTGCTCGACGGTCCAGTCGGCGGCGTAGCCCTCGGTGATGTCGTCGTCGCGGGCGTGGTTGACCAGGCGCTTGGTCAACGGGCGCGGCAGCATGAGGTCGCGCTCGGCCACGGTGATGAAGGCGTTGCGCAGCCCATGGAACCAGAACCGTGTCCCCGCCGCCTTGCTGATATCGACGTGATGGTGACCGATCCCCTTCAGGTGTCCGTCCGCGCTCGTGCGGGACGGGAACACCCATCCGTCCTCCCCCGTCTCACCGCTCTCCTCCCGGCGGCGCTCGAACACGGCAGCCAGTTGCCGCGTGAGCGGAAGCTCCAGCGGCTCCCCGGTCTTGGTCTCCTCCACCCGCAGGATGCGCCTTCCCAGGTCGATGCGCTCCCACCGGAGCGCGACCACCTCGCCCAGGCGCATGCCGGTGTAGGCGCCGATGGTGAAGATGTCCCGGTGGTCGGTGGAGAGCCCCACCGCTTCCACTCCCGCGCGCCAGCGCGGCAGCACTTCCGAAGGCGCGGAGATGCGCCGGCGGCGCTTGCGGTTGAGACGCCCGCCGCCGGCGATCCAGAGCTCCACCGGGTTGCGCAGCCCCTCGTGGTCGATGCTGGAACGGCGGTAGATGGAGCGCAGCATGGAGACGGCCTGGTTGGCGGTGGCCCAACTGTTCCGTTCGGTGACGGTATTGAAACGGGCCTCGACGTCGCGGCGGTCGATGGCGTCGAGGGAGCGGGTCAGCCAGTCGCCGAAACACACGCGCAGGTTCTGGCGGTAGATCTGGACGGTCCTTGGCTTGCGCCTGGGGTTGGCCTCCATGTAGTCCTCGAAGGCCTGGGCCAAGGTGGGCATGCTCCGGGCCTCGGCGCGCTCTTCAGCCGGGTCTCCTCCCCCGGCGGCCTTGCCCAGGGTCTCCTGGGCCATGCGCCTTGCCTGATCGGGAGTGATGCGCCCGAAGCGTCCGAGGGTGACGCGCTTGTTGGGAGCCTTGCGTCCGCCTTCTCCCGCGCGGTA
This sequence comes from uncultured Binatia bacterium (SeqCode), assembly GCA_965204505.1. Classification (GTDB taxonomy): domain Bacteria; phylum Desulfobacterota; class Binatia; order UBA9968; family JAJDTQ01; genus JAJDTQ01. The sequence goes on along the minus strand of CBDBFB010000002.1, from coordinate 705,861 downwards.
GTTGACGACGAAGGTCTTGGCCCCCGAGGGCTGGACCCTGACTCCGAAGCCGGTGAGCCGGTCGTCCCATGCGATGAAGGGGCGGTCGGCGGGCGCGAGGGCCTCGACGGCGCGTTTGGTCAAGGTGGTCTTGACCCTGGCGGTGCGTTTTGCGGTGGCGGTATCCATGGAGCCATTGTGGCACGGCGCGCGGAAAAGTTCAACCCTACGTTCAACACCAGGGAAGAAATCGGGGCGCGGACAGGGGTGCGAATGACCGGCCAAGGTCTCGGGATAAGTAGCTCAACTCCTTTATTTATAGTGTTTCCGTCCATTCACGCGCAACTCCGCGCAGATTGATAGATAAAAGCGTCGAGCATGTTGACGAAGCCCCAGAGCAGGCTTTCGCGTTCGTCCGAGAGCTGGGTGCCGTCGGGGCCGATGCCGCCCGCGAGGATCTCGAACGCGGCGTGGACCGCGTCGAGAGCGTCTTCCTCGTCCCAGACATCCCTGGAATCGAACTCGTCGGGCCCCGGGGCAGCGCCGAAGAGCTGAGCGTTTTCGCAGGATGCGGCCATGCTGGAAACGCCCTGGTCTGCAATGTTGTCGACTTCGTTTCTTTCCATGCTGTCCTCCTGGTGTTTCGGAACTACGGTTTCTGCGCCGGCGTTGACTACCCTGTTCGTTGCTTCCATCGCCTTCTCCTTTCCCGTATCGCCCGCCAGTGGAGGAACTCCCTCCGTCTCGTCCCGTTGGAGCACGGCCAGTCACGCGGGGCGGAGGGGCCCTGGGGCGGGGTTGCGCCGGAGCGAAGCGGAGGACCCCCGACGAAGGAGGGGGTTGACGGCGTGCTACGATGGGACGAGACGGAGGGAGGGCCTACTGTGGAGTATCTCCGGGTGCGGTGGACGAGGCATCCAACCGGGCGGAGCCCGGCAGGAACAGGCCGGGAGGTGCCGAGGGCTTGGCGGGCCACAGATGGTTCTCGCTCGGCAGGGAGACCGGGGATCGTGCCTTGGGAGGGGAGAGTGGTCCTGTGGCCTGGGCGGAGGGGGCGAAGCGAAGGGAGGAATCAGGAGAGGCCGGAACGAAGGTGTAGGCCGAAGCTGGCCCCAATAATCCGGGAGTTGCAGCGGAAGCGTTCAGAACAGAGGGTGGGAATCGAGGAGGGATTGTGCGACGTCGCGGATGCGGCCGCGGTCGTGGACGCGCCTGGGTCCGCGGGGATCTTCAAACAGAACTACGACGTAGTAGGCGCGGCCGGGTGCGAGGATGTCGTCGTGGCGGTAGACATCGCCGACATGGTCGCCGTCGTCGTCGTAGATGCGGGACTCGTGCGGGGTGATCCGCTTGAAGGTCACGCTGCCCATCACCCGCCCCTCCTTTCGGCCAGTGCGGCTGCGGCCCACGCCGCGGCGCGGGCGAGCACGTGTCCGTGACAAGGCTGGGGATCGCACCAGCAGGCCAGCCACATGCCGTGCAGTTCGGCGAGTTCTTCGAACGTGATCTCGCCCGAGCGGATGCGCTCCCAGAGGTCGGCGCGGTAGAGCGCGATGACCTGCTCGCGGGTCCCGTCGGGCCCGATGCGGAACATGTTGCCCCACTTGGTGCGGCGGTCGATGAGGACGGTGTTGTTGTGCACGTCCGCGTGCTCGAATATGTCGCGGAGCGCGGGTTCGCGCCTGAGGTTGATGACGGCGTCCATACTCTCCCTCCTCTCGTCAAGACTTCGCCCGCTCAGGCCCGCTCCTCTCCGACTCCCGGGAACCGGAAGAGCGGGCCGAACCTTGCGGCGAGGACATCGGCGCCGAGGGCGACCAAATCGTCGTTGAAGTCGCCGCCTTCCGAAACGATGACCGCGGCGGCGACGCCCGCCCGCGCGCAGCGCCGGGCGAGGCGTTCTGCGGCCCATGCGCCCTCGAAGTCGTTGTCGCGGGCGATGACGAGACGGCGGCAGGCGGACGGGGGCGAGAAGTCGCCGAGACTGCCGGCGGAGAGAGCGGCGGCCGCGGTGATGTCGGGCACGGCGGTGACCAGGGACAGCACGGTCTCGATGCCCTCGCCGACGAGGAGCGGAGCGACACCGTCGGCGGGCATGCCGAAGCGCACGGCCAGGCCGTGGATGCTGCCGAGGGCCTTCCTCGGCGAGGCGACGTCCGCCTTGGCGGGGCGGCGCGGATCGAGCCAGGTGCGGTGCACCCCCTGCACGGCGCCGTCGTCGCCGGTGACGGCGGCGACAAGCGCGGGCAGGCGTCGCACCGCCGAGCCTTCGCGGTAGCGAAGCTCCGGATGGAAGCGCAGCGCCGGGAACCGGCAGCGGGCGAGGCCGCGGGCCCGGAGATAGGCTTCCGCATGGGTGCCGTCGACCGGGCGGCATCCCCGCCAAAGCCGCCGGGCCGCTTCGGTGGCGTTGTAGTCGCCTGCATCGCCCGCAGCCGGCGAAGCCGGCAGGGCGAGGAAGGCGCGGGCCTCGTCCAGCGCCGCGCGTAGCGTGGGCGCGCCCGTGCGGTGGCGGATGAGGTCGAGCAGGTCGCCATGGGTGCCCACGGCGGCATCGGTCCACTTCCCTGGAATGCCGGGGCCGTGGAGGCGGACGAAGAAAGACCTTCCGCGGGCGCCGTCTATGTCGCCCGCGACCCAGTAGCGGCCCTGGCGGCGGCCATGGGGAAGGTAGCGCTGGCAGACCTCTTCGGCGCGCGCGGCGAGCGCCGCGGCGACCGCGGAGGCTGGGGACGGACCGTAGTGCATGGCGGTTCTCCTTCACGGGACGGGACACCCGGCTGCCCGGAGGGCGAGCGGGCCGAGCGAAGCGAAGGCGCGACGCCCGGAGGGTACTTGCTCGGGATCAACTCCAAAGAAAAAGGGGCTGACGACGAAGCGCCAGCCCCAGGGTGGGAGGAAACGAAGCGGAGGAGTATCAGAACGGAATGTCGTCGTCCACGGGCTGGGACGAGGTCCCGGCGTCCTGCATCGCGGCGTCGCCCGCCGCCATCGACGGGTTCGCCACGGCCGGCGCGCCGTTGCCGTTGGGCTTGTCGAGGAACTTCACCCCGCCGCCCGGGACCAGCAGGATCTCGGTGGAGTAGCGGGGGCTGTTCTCGTCGGGCTTCGACCACTGCCGGGTCTGGAGCTTGCCGTCGATGTAGACCAGTCGGCCCTTGCGGGCGTGCTTCTCGAGCATGTTGACCAGACCCTCCTGGAAGGTCACCACGCGGTGCCACTCGGTCTTGTCGACCCGCTCGCCGGTCTGCTTGCTGATGTACGACTCGTCGGTGGCGATGCTCATGTTGGCGACGCGGCCGCCGCTGGTCAGGTGGTTGACGGTGACGTCGGCGCCGAGGCGGCCGATCAGTTCTACGCGGTTCAGTCCAAAGCTCATGGTAATTCTCCTTCCTGGTTAATGACGATGGTTGACTAGTGTCTGGGGACCGGAGTCCTCCCTCCCCGGCCCCTTCCGTTCACTTCTCTCAGCCCTCCTTTCACTCCCTTCCGGCGGTCAGCGCGGCGGTGACGGTGAGAGGATCACCGCCGGCCGCGTCCCGGGGGTCCGGACAGCGTATGGCGTGGTTCTCGTCGATGACGTCCTGGATGGCGCCGGGGTGGAGCCCGATCTCGGCCAGCAGGTCGCTGCCGGTCAGGGTTTCCTCAATGTCGAAATCGATTCCGGACATGGCCGTATCCTCCTTGGCTGCCTGCCTTGCCCGGACTGCGTGAGGGAGACCACCTCCCCCCTCTCCTTCCGGGCCTTCGCCCGGAGCCCGCCTTTCTCCGGCTCTATGGAGCGGGCACCCCCGCGCGACGCGGCGGCTTAGTCGCGAAAGTAACCGGGGCTTGCACCGGGGGGCGGTGATGCGGTGAAGTGACGGTGGCCGGGGAGTCGAGGCCGTCGGTTCAATGGCGTGCACAGGCACCCGTTCTGGAGCTTGGCCCGAACCACGATCGGCTTTTGTCACTGATGGCGCGGCTTGGCCGCGACCTCGTTCGAGAGATTGAGATTTCGCCGTGTGGTTCCTCCCCGGCACAACACAAGGCGGGAGGACTTGAGATGCCACGGAAGAGCAAGAGGACGGAGCGTCTGAAGGTGGTGAACCCGGACTGCGCGGGGATCGACATCGGCAAGGACCGTCACTTTGTGGCGGTGGATCCGGAGCGCTGTGCGGAGCCGGTCCGGTCGTTCGACGCCTTCACACGGGACCTGAAGGCGATGGCGGCCTGGCTGGGGTCGTGCGGGGTGAAGAAGGTGGCGATGGAATCGACCTCGGTGTACTGGATCCCGGTGTACGAGGTGCTGGAGCGCGCGGGCTTCGAGGTGTTGCTGGTGCCGCCGCGGATGACGAAGCAGATCGCCGGGCGCAAGAGCGACGTGCTCGATTGCCAGTGGATCTGGCAGCTGCTGTCCTACGGGCTTCTGCGGGGCGCCTTCCGTCCCGGGGATGCGGTGTGCCCGCTCCGCTCCTACGTGCGGCAGGCGAAGCGGCTGATCGAGGACCGCGCGCGTTGCGTGCAGCACATGCAGAAGGCGCTGACCGAGATGAACGTCCGGCTGGACTCGGTGCTGGCCGACATCATGGGCGAGACCGGACAGAAGATCCTGCGGGCGATCATCGGCGGCGAGCGCGACCCGCGGCGTCTGGCGTCGTTCCGGAACTGGCGGGTCAAGGCCAGCGTTGAGATGATCGCCGCAAGCCTGGAGGGCACCTGGCGCGAGGAGCACCTGTTCGCGCTGGAGCAGGCCATGCAGCGCTACGACTTCCTCGAACAGCAGATCGAGGCCTGCGAGGGACAGATCGCGGCGCAGATCGAGCGCCTGACGCCGCCAGGCGGCAGCTCATCCGGGGACGAAGGCTCTGGTGACGGATCGTCCGGCGAAGGCTGGAAGACGCTGTCGCGCACCGGAGGCAAGAAGTCTGCGGCCGGCGACAGGGCCTTGACCATGGCCCTGCACGAGCTGATGGGCGTCGACCTCACCGCGATCCCGACCGTCGGCACCGGAACCGTCCTGACCATCGCCTCGGAGATCGGCCCGGACTTCTCCGCCTTCCCTTCCGCCCAGCACTTCTGCTCCTGGCTGGGGGTGGCGCCGGGGACCCGGATCAGCGGCGGCAAGCCATTGCCGGGCCGGGCGCCCAAGGTGGTCAACCCGGTCGCGCAGGCGCTTCGGATGGCCGCCTTGGGAGCGCGAAGGAGCCAGACCTTCATCGGCGCCAAACACCGCGCCCGTCTCGCCCGCAAGGACGCGGCCGTCGCCATCACCGCAACCGCGCGCGAGCTCGCCTGCCTCATCTACCTGATGGTGACGCGGGGCGAGGAATACGTCGAGAAGGGCATGGACGCCTATGAGAAGCGGCGCATCGATCGCACCTTCGCCAACCTCAACCGAAAGGCCCGGACTCTCGGCTACCGGCTTGTCCAGGCCGCCGTCAACGAAGAAATGCCCAACGGCGCACCGGCAGCAGCGTAGTTACTCGAGAGAGGACCGGGACCGGCGGATGGCCAGGAGGCGCTCGCAGACCGCACGCGGAGTCATCGAGCCCAGGTTGAGCACGGGGATGCCGGCGTCGGTGGCGATGCGGACCGCCATTCCGGTTCCGCCGGTGACCGATCCTCCGGGCGTCCAGGCCACGACGGCATCTACGGGACGGCCGACACCGACGCCGAGGATGGCCGCGTTCCTGGCGTGGAGCTTGCGGACGGCGGGCGAGCACCGGTCCCAGGCGGGATGGAGGCGGGCGGCGATGGTCAGGCAGGATTGGATCTCGGCCGGAGACAGCACCCGGCAGTCCGGCCCCGCGCAGTTGTTGTAGCCGGGCCACGGGAGGTACAGGGTCCGTCGGCCGGCCGGCGTCCCTTGGGCGAACGCACTGTCGGCTCCGGCTGCACCGCCGCTGTTGAGATGCCAGCCCTGCCGCGCGAGCCATCCGGCCATCACGGTCATGGCGGTCAGGACGGAGGGCGGCGTGGCGCGGGCTCCGATGCCAGCGTACGTAAAAGTGATCATGTCCCGGTCCCCCCTGTGACGGTTCGGAGCCGCGCCTCTCTCTGCGCGTCTCTCTCGCCCGCCCCCGGCTGTCCTCGAACGCGGGCTGTCCGTCCGGGCGGACTTGAGACGGCGCCGGGATTCGAGCCGGGTGGGAGTTGGAAAGGGGGATCGATCGTGGACGGCCGGTTCAGTGCCGGGTGCCGTCGCCGGTCTCCGTGCTCCCGGCGCCCATGGAGCGGGCTGCGAGCGCGGTCCAGTCGTCCCTTGAGTGTCCGAGCCTGGCGTTCAGGCGGTCGCACAACCGCTCGGCATCGGCCAGCGACAACGCAATGAGGCAGGTTGGGACGTAGCCCGGCATGCCCTCGAAGACGATGCGGATCTGCTGGGGCTCGTCGCCGAGCTCGTAGCTTGGACAGAACGCGTAGTTCGGTTCGTCCGGCAGGGTCTGTGCAGTCATGAATGCTCCCTTCGGTGAGTGAAACGCCCCGCCCCCGTGGCCGCAGGAGGTTGCGGCCGGCGGCGCTCCGGCTGTACGGACCCCCCGGCGGGCCGGGCGGGGTGGATGAGGGGCCGCCGACGGTACGGACAACGGATACGCGATGGGCTCAGGCGGCGAGCGGCCAGCGCTGGATGACGCGTTCGAGGAGATCAGGGCCCGGAGCGAAGACGCGCGTGCGCCACGAGACGATCTCGACCGTGCAGCCCATGCGCTTCAGGACTGCGGTGTCGGTATCGACCGGTCCCTCGATCTCGACCCGGTCGGCCCCCATGATGCGGCGGCGCGCAAGCCGCCAGCCGTTGGCGAGCGCGAGGGCCGCGCCGCGGCCCATGACCGCCTCGAAGGCTTCGGCGCCGGTTATGGCGGGACCGCCTCCGAGACCGAATGCGGAACGCACGGCGCGGACCTGCTCGAAATCGAGAACGCGGCCGATGAACGCCTCGCCGTCGTCGGTCCTGAGACGCCGCACTCTCATGTTCTCGGCCGGCAGACGGTCCCAGACCGGCAGCAACAGGCCTGCCGCGAGCCAGAACCGCGATTCCTTGTGCGACGGCAGACCGGCGATCTCGTCCTCCCAGAGCGTCCTCCAGTCGGCTTCGGCCGCTTTCCGCCAGTTCGAGGCGTCGAGTTCGGCCTTCTCCATGGTATCCCGCCCGGCGGGACGCAGCAGCCGGACGCGCTCCTGCACGCCGCCGTCGTCGAACAGACCCGACGGCGCGGGAAGCACGACCGCGGCCCGGTTGGACCGGGCATTCACCACCAGAACCGGCCCGTCGTGCGTGTCCTTGCCGATTTCGAGCGCGGCGTCGGCAGACGTGGGCTCCAACCTGTCGCGGCGCACGATCTCTACGAGCTCGGTAGCCGCTCCGCTGCCGGGATGTCGGTACAGCGTCTCGCGGCCGGCGGCGGACAGGGAGTCGGCCCGCACGGTCTCCACGCCGACCTCGTAGGTGCCCGCTTCCATGGCCTGTTCGATGCCCGCGGCGATGCGGTCCTCCAGTTCCGCAAAGAGCTGGTTCTGCTCGTCGATGGGCAGCGCCAGGAGCCTGTTCAGAAAGCGCGGCATGGGCGGAAGGTCCTCCTTGAGCGAGCCCTCCCAGGTGAGCTTCAGGCCGGTGGCGTCCTCGAAGCGTTGAAGCGGCCAGCCGGCGATGTCCCCGCGCCAGAGCGCCAGGTAGAACCGCCTCAGGGCCGCCTTGGCGTAAAGGCTCTCCAGGTTGTCGCTTTCCCGAAACAGGGTTGCGTCGCTCCCACCCATGGCGGTCTGGGAGTCGCGCTGCCCGCGGGTGATGGCGCCCAGGCTGTCCAGCCTTCGAGCGATCGTGGCAATGAACCTCCGCTCCCCCTTCACATCGGTGGTGACCGGCCGGAACAGAGGAGCCGAGGCCTGGTGCGTGCGGTGGGTGCGTCCGAGCCCCTGGATGGCCTGGTCGGCGCGCCAGCCCGGCTCCAGCAGGTAATGGACCCGGCGCTCGGTGTTGGGGCACGAGAGGTCGGCGTGGTAGCTCCGTCCGGTTCCCCCGGCCATGGAGAACACCAGGATGCGCTTCCGCCCTTCCATGAATGCGGCCGTCTCGGACAGATTGGCGGAGGCAGGCCGGCTGCGGAGCGCCAGGCGCTCGCCGCCCGCGTCCGTGATCCTCAGCACCCGCCGCGAACGCCCTGTCACTTCCGCCACGGCCTCGTGGCCGAAGTGCTGGACCACCTGGTCCAGGGCCGAGGGCACGGGCGGCAGGGAGGCGAGTCTTTCCAGCAGCGCGTCGCGCTGCGCAAGCGCCTCCTGACAGAGGACCGGACGGCCTTCGGCGTCGACCGCGGGGCGGCTCATGAGGTTCCCGTCGCTGTCGGTGAACGGTTCCTGAAGCTGCACGGGAAATGCGTGGGCCAGGAAGTCGAGGACGTGCTCGCGTGGCGTCAGGTCGATGCCGAGGTCGTCCCATTCCGAGGCTGGTATCTCGGCGATGCGCCGCTCCATCAGCGCCTCGCCGGTGGAGACGAGCTGGATGACCGCGGAGCGGCCGGCGTCGAGATCGGACTGGATGGCGCGGATCAATGACGGGCACTTCATCGCCGTCAACAGATGCCCGAAGAAGCGCTGCTTGGTGCTCTCGAAGGCGCTCAGCGCGGCCGACTTCGCATTCTTGTTCAGGGTCGACTGTCCCTGCATGATGCCCGTGGCCTCCAGCGCGGCTTCGATGTTGGCGTGGATGACCTTGAACGCGCCGGCATAGGAGTCGTAGATGCGCCGCTGTTCCTCCGAGATCTCGTGCACCAGGATGTCCACCTCCACGCCGTGATAGGCGAGAGCGCGGGCCTGATAGAGACCCAGGGCCTTCAGGTCCCTCGCGACCACCTCCATGGCGGCGACCCCGCCCGCTTCCATGGCCGACACGAAATCGGTCCGGGTCTCGAACGGGGTCTCGCCGGCTGCCCAGAGCCCCAGACGGCCGGCGTAGGCCAGTCCGGGCACGGTGGTGGCGCCGGTGGCGGACACGTAGGTGATGCGCGCGTCCGGCAGCGCGTTCTGCAAGCGCAGCCCGGCGCGGCCCTGGGCGGACGGCTTGACGTCGCCGCGTGCGCCCTTGCCGCCGGCGGCGTTGGCCATGGCATGGGCCTCGTCGAAGACGATGGCGCCGTCGAAGGCGTGGCGGTCGTCCTCGTCCGTCCCTCCGGCGAGCCAGTCTACGATCTGGTCGAGCCGCGAAGGCCGCCCTTGGCGGGACGGCGAGCGCAGCGTGGCGTAGGTCGTGAAGAGGATGCCGGTGGAGTGCGGGATCTCGTCCCCCTGGCGGAAGTTCCCGAGCGGGACCACGTCGTCCTCGCGTCCGCCTAGCGCGCTCCAGTCGCGGCGGGCGTCCTCCAGGAGCTTGTCCGACTGGCTCAGCCAAAGCGCCCGCTTCCGTCCGCGGAGCCAGCCGTCGAGGATGACGGCGGCCACCTGGCGCCCCTTGCCGCAACCCGTGCCGTCGCCCAGCATCCAGCCCCGGCGGAAGCGGACCGGCGACAAGGTCTCGCCTTCGTCGGTGAGGGCGGCCTCGCCCTGGTCGTCCTCCTCGCTGCACCGTTGGACTGTCTCCCATCCGGAACCGATGCGGTAGCTTGCGGCGAGATGGCCCTCGTGGGCCTGACCCGCCAGCACCACGCTTTCGAGCTGGGCGTCGGACAGAAGACCGTCCGCGACGATGCGTTCCGGCAGCATGGGGCGGTAGGACGGCGCCGGGTGCGGGACGGCGGCCATTGCCGCGGACTGCACCAGGGGCGTCGGATGCGCGACGGCGTCGGGAACCCGGACGGCGCTCGGTCGCCAGGACTCGTAGGGGCCGGAGACTGTGCCGCCCGCGTCCGTGGTGGAGTCCACAGGACCGGTCTCGACGGTGAGTTCGGACACCGCCCCCCAGTCCTGGGCCGGCGCGGATGCAGGCGGTGTGTTCGATGCGTTTTTTCGCTTCGAGGGGCTTGGCGTGGCCGTGTTGCCGAAGAGGTCCCGGCCGGGTGCGCCCGTGATGGTGCGGACTTCCACGGGCATCCGGGGCGGAACCCGGGCGATGACGGCGTCGAGCAGCTCGGCGGCGTTCTCGGCGCGGGCGCCGGGATCGACGTCGACGCCGGCCTGGTCCGTGCGGTCGAGCACGGTGAGCCTGGTGTCGAAGCCGGTGCCCCGGCGCGCGTAGACGCGGCCGTCCACGGCCATGGTGAAGACGACGCGGGCGGGCGGATCGAGGAGTCCGAAGGCGGCATCCCAGTCGGAATCGCCGGGAATGCACTTGGCCGACGTGACGGCGGCGAGTCGGCCTCCCGGCGGCAGCATGGAGAATGCCGAGCGCAGGTGCCGGAGGTCGGCGTCGTGGCGGATGCGGTGGACGCCCGGTGTCGTCGAGAACGGCGGGTTCATGATGACAACGGTGGGCCGGGCGCCGGGCAGGCGGTCGGCGGCGTTCTCGGCGTTCACGCCGGTGACCAGGACCTCGGGGAACAGCCGGCACAGGAGGGCGCGGCGGACGTCCGCGATCTCGTTCAGATGGAGGTTCCCCGCAGCTCGCCTCCCGAGCGCGCATTCCGCCATCACCGCCAGCATGCCGGTGCCCGCCGACGGCTCCAGCACCACGTCGCCCGGCCGGATCGCAACGGCCTGCAACGCCGCGTAGGCCAGCGGCAGGGGCGTCGAGAACTGCTGGAGGCGGATCTGCTCTTCCGAGAGCTTCGTGTGGGAGGGCTCCAGCGCGGCTACGGCCTCCAGCATCCTGAGCATGACGGCGGGTCCGTCCGGACCGGCCCCGGCGTGGCGGCGCATGGCCCGGCCATGGCGGCGGATGAACAGCACGACCGCTGCCTCCGCTGCCTCGTAGGCGTCCTTCCAGACCCATGCGCCGCGGGCGTCCGTGGCCCCGAAGGCGCACGTCATGGCGTCCCGCAGGATGGGGGCGTCGAGCGGCCGGCCGGCCTCCAGCACCGGCAACAGGGTTGTGGCGGCGGTGAACAGTGCGTCATGGGCGGAAGGCTCGGAGCCCGGGACGGCGGGGACGGAAGGAAGGGTGCGGGGAACGGGAAGGCGCGCGGACGCGTCCGGCGCCGTAGGGACGTCGAGCATGGGTCTCTCCCTCCTGGATCGAATTGCGTGAGAGTGCCGGGACGCGGCGTGGGATGAAGGAAAACCTCCCGCGCCGCGCCCGCGGCCTGACTTCGACCGGCTGCCCGGGCTCCTCGCGGCGTGGAGCAGATGTGCGGAGGATCAGGCGGGGGCGGTGGCGTTGTGGTTGGCGGCGTTCCTTCGTTCGGCCGCACGGGCTCGGCAGGCGTCCATCAGCCGGCGGTACTCATCGAGGTCGAGATCGGAATTGCCCTGGACGAGGAAAGCCAGTTGGGTGGTCATAAGGCGGACGGCGGGGTCTTCCCGCTGATTGCCGCCCTCGTGGATCACCTGCGTACATGCCTGGTGGATGGCGTAGGCCACACCGGACGGGTTCGACGCGCCGGGATCGACGATGGCAAGTGCGTCCTTGTGGCGGTCGTAGCCTTCGGGAAGCTCGGGGAAGCTCATCGGTCTGTCCTCCTCATGCGGGCGACGAGGCTTTCGACCAAGCTGGCATCGGCGCCGCAGGCTTCGCCCCAGCCGCGGACGTTCGTCTCGAAGTCGTCGAGCGACCCGAGATGCTGGTCGAACAGCGGGTTTTGGCCGGTCGCGGCCAGCACGCAGTTGCCGGAGACGGCGATGTTGGTGATGGCCGGGCTGGTCATGGGTTCGATATCCAGAAGCCAGCAAAGGAATGCGCTGAACATGGGCGAGAGGTCCCGGCCGCGGCGCGGGTCCATCGGATGCGTGGCCGGCGGCGGGCCGGCGGAATGCTGACTGGTCATAGCAAGCCCTCCCGGTTGAAGCTGAAGAAACGGTCGTGCCCGCAGACGACGTGGTCGTGGACACGCACTCCCAGGACTTCGCCCACCTGCCGGAGCCGGTGGGTGATGTCTATGTCCTCGCGCGAGGGTGTGGGGTCCCCGCTGGGGTGGTTGTGTGTGAAGATGACCGAAGCGGCGCTCTCCCGGATGATGGGGTTGAAGCACTCACGGGGGTGAACAACGGAAGCCGTAAGGCTGCCCGTGGACACCCGATGGCGGCGGATCAGCCTGTTCCGGGTGTCCATCATCAGCACGTCGAAGTGTTCGCGGTATTCGTTGAGGTAGCGCGGCCTCATGTAGCGGTAGGCCCCCTCGGGACTGCTGACCATCGGAGCGTTCTCGTGCACTCGGGACTCGGCTTCGAGCAGTTGCCGGCCCAGCTCGAACGCCGCCTTGATTCTCCCGGCCTGCGCCGCGGTGAGTCCGTGGCGCCGCAGTTCCCGGACGGTCATGGAGTCGAGGTCGAGCAGGGAAAGACCTGTGACCTTGACTGTCCCGTTCGTGCCGATCAGTGCTTCCATCGGGTTCTGGAGTTCCATGGCGTCCTCTTTCCCGGCCGGAGCCGTCCGATCCGGCCTCTGGCCCCATCGGGGATCGGGTAGTGCAAAATGAGTGCCGGGGAATCGCTTCCCGGCACAGGTGTCGCAGCGGGGTCGTGGCTGTGGGGGAGGTTGCGGCATCGGGGCATCGGCAGACCCCGGTTCCGGGGCGCCCGGGCCGGGGTCGGCCGATGCAAGGACGATCCCGGCGTCCTCAAGACCGGCGACCGTGACGAGCCGGGTTTCCGTCCCGGCGGAGTTGGGAATCTGACGGCGGTGTGTGATCGTTGACGGGGCTCCGGCCGCTCCCCCGTCCCGGCCGCCGGGGCCGGGACACGGCCCGACTCTGCTCCGGGAGGCGCCGGGCTATCCTGCTGGGAGGGGCGGAATGCCGGCCGCCGCAAACGCGTTGCGGCGGCCGTCCGGCCTCAGGTTGTGGTGTCGGCGGGATCGCCCAGGACGACCCGGACGTCCGGGCGGGTGATGAAGATCTCCACCTTGCGGTTGCGTGGAACGAGCCAGAAGAGCTCCCGCTGGACGGCCTCGGCGATGGAGAGTTCCAGCGCCGAATCCTCGCTGCACAGGAGCCGTGTGGCCATGTGGAGAGCCTCTTCGTCGAACCGCATGGCCTGGGTCTCGGGGCTGTCGGCGTCGACGTCGTCGGAGAACGAGAAGAAGGCGGCGTGCAGCAGTTCCGCGAGCCGGTGCGGTTCCAGGGCGCTGTCCGCGGTGACCAGCGGCAGCGCGTCGCTGACCCAGCCCCAGGTCTCGCCGGCGAAGGCGAGATCGGCGGGGAGAACGATCGTGAGGCTCCGGGCGCGGGCGGTTTCGATTGCAAGCGTCATGCGGATCGCGTCAGGACGGGCCGCCAGCGGGGCCGCGGCGGCCCTCGTCCGCTCGGGCACGGGGAACTCGTGAAGCGGCCACGTCCTGCCGTCGCCGTCGGCGACTTCGGTGTCGATGCCCGTGACGCGGTCGAGCCGGTCGTACCAGCCGTAGCCGTTGAGGCGCTTGTCGGCTTCGAAGAGCTTCTCCGCCATGCCGGCGCGCTCTACCGCGCGCCACAGCGCCTGCGCCTCTGGGGGCTCCGGATCGCAGGCCATGACCAGCGCGTCGGGACCGGCCGGCGCGGGCTTCGGCGGGTCCCGCCAGTCGTCGATGTCGGCGATGCCGGGCCGCCAGGGACGGAGGACCTCCGGCGGGGGTGCGAGGTCGATGCCCGCGTCGCGCGCCCGGCTCCAGTCGGCAAAGGCGGGCCGCGGATCGGAATCGGCGGCCATGGCGCGGTAGATCGCCAGGCGCGCCGCCTCGCGCATCTCGTCCAGAAACGCGTTCTCGACGGCTTCCCGGCGCGCGGGCAGCAGCAGTTCGAGGCCGGGGCAGTCCACGACGTCGGCGCGGACGGACCAGATGCCGCGGTGAACGGTCTCGACCGTGGGCAGCTGGACGGGCACGGTCAGGCCGAAGAAGTTGAGGTCGGGCTCGAGGTAACCGCGGCCGCGGTCCCGGTAGACGCCGAAGGTGAGGCCGTTCCAGCTCTCGGCGTGTATGGCGCCGTCAAGGAAGGCCCGGCGTTCGAGCGTCTCGCCTTCGAACGTGACCGGCACCGGGTAATGGCGCGCCGCACTGGCGACCGCGGCGCGGATCATGTCGGCGGACTCGGTGGCCTCGAACTGCACGGCGGCGCCGGATGGATACGGGGCGCTGTCGTCTTGGCGGACCTGGGCGTCGCTCCGGCCCATGAAGTGTTCGGGCTCAAGATCGACCGACCAGCCATGTCCGAGATGGCCGTCCGGCATGCATGCCCGCGAGGCGATCCGGCAGCCGCGGTGCGCGAGGCTGAGAATTCCCATGCCCGCGGCGTCCTCGCGGGCCACCAGTTCGTCGCTCCATCCGTTCTCGCCGAAGCTCAGCAGGACCGCGGGGTCCGCGATGCCGGCGCCGTCGTCGGTGACGGTCACGGTCAGGGGTGTTTCGGACGGCTCGGGCGTGCCGTCGTCGTGCCGTCCTGCGGGTGCGGCGACGGTGACGCGGACGCGGGTGGCGCCGGCCCGGCGCGCGTTCTGCAGAGTCTCGGTGAAGATGTCGTAGAGGGTGGATGCAAAGAACCTCGTGACGCGCTTGAGCGCGCTGTCGTGGACCCGGGCGCGGATGGTCGCGCCAGACGGAATGGCGGTGTGTGTCATGCGAAGCCTCCATCGGGATGAGAAAAAACAAAAAGCCCCGCCCCGCGGTGTGCGGGACGGGGCGCATTCGGGCCGGAGGGCGGTCAGACGCTGCGCAGGAACTCGGGGATGTCGAGCCCGTTGCCGTTGTCGTGGCCGTTGGCGGCGGTAGGTGCGGGATGGTGTTCGGCCGCCGCCGGGGTCTCGACGGTCTCGGTCTCGGACACCGGATGCGGCGCGTTGGCGCGCTCCGGTTCCACGTGCTCCGGGGCGCGAACGTCCTCCGGTTCCAGTGACGGTTCCGGACCGGCTACGGAGTCCGTTGTGTCGGCGGGCGGCGCTGTCTCCGCACTCGCATCCTCGGCGCCGGCGCGGCCCGCATCGAACGCCGCGAAGCCCGGAGGCATCCAGGCGAGCGCGGCCGCGTGGGCGTCTGCGGTGACGCCCAGCGGTGGGCTGCCTGCAGCGAATGCCTCTTCCATCGCCTTGGCGATCGCGGGCTTCTTGCTCTTGGCCCGCGCCGAGGCCCATGCCGGTCCCAGGGTCTCCCTGGCGATGTCCAGGATGCGGGCCTTGGCTATGCGCGACCACAGCATGTCCGCGGTCGGACGCACCTGGGCCGCGAAGTCGATGTCGAGCCGGGCGACGGTGGCTTCCAGCTCGGGGCGCGCCCGGGGCTCGAAGGCCAACTGGCCCTGCACCGTGCGCGCCACCGAGGCCGCGAAGAGCCGTTGCTTGTCCGCCTCCGGCAACGCCCGGAGCACCGCGAAGGACTCGCCGTCGTCCTTGACGGTCAGCCAGTCCAGCGGCAGGTCGGAGCGGTCGGGGAGCATGGCCTCGCCCGGACTCCAGGAACCGAAGTCCTTGTCGTTCATGCGCATCGTCGGCCGGTCGGGGGTCTCCCGGACCGCGATGTCGAGCGCATGGGCATGGTCTCGATGGGTGAACAGGGCGCGGCCGAGCTGGAACAGCATGAGGTCGAAGGCGGCCTCGAAGTCGTTACCCAGATGCGCCTTGACCAGTGCCGTGCGGATCGAGCGGAGATCGTCCGAAAGCCCGGCCCCGACGCCGGCCTCCCTGCGCGCCTGGGCCTCCGGATCGGGCGGGGAGGCGATGGGCTGGGAGATTGCGGGGCTCTGGAACGGGCCCGTGCCGTCGTCACCGGCCTCGCCGTCGCTGTCGCCGGAATCGGCCGGCTTCGGCATGTCCTCGGGGCGGACCAGGCCCCCGATGACCTGGAGTTCGCCCCTCCAGTCGATGGTGGCGATGCAGCCCGCCATCGCGCAGTCCTCCGTGCGGAAGGTTGCCCGGGCCTCGACCGCCGCGTTGATCTCGCATGTCCGGGTCTCGATGGCCTCGGCCTCCCGTTCGAGCTCCTCGGTCCAGTCTTCCTCGTCGAGGTTGGAGAGCTCGTCCTCGCGGGTGCGCAGGCGCTCCAGCTCGGCGGTCTCCGCCGCGGTCGGGGCGGAGGGCTCCGGGGAGATGCGCCCGTAGCGGGCGATCTCGGTCCAGTCCACCTCCGGCGCGGCCGTTGCCCAGCGCCAGCGGGTCTGGAGGTCCTTCACGGTCTCGCTCAGCTTCGCCATGGCGAGCTTCTGCAACAGCACCGGGTCCTCCAGCCAGATCCCGCTCTCGTCTTCGGCGGCGAAGAGGTCCCGCAGAACCGGTCCGCCCGCGGCTTCGTAGTCCTCGATGCCCACGAAGCGGGCCACGGCGGAGTTGGCCGGGACCCGCTCCTCGGTCAGCATGCGCTTCACCTGCCAGGCGGCCGGGCGGTAGCCCTGGTCCGCCACCTGCTCCCAGACCGCCATCTGGCGGGCGTGATCGGTGGTGACGGTGAAAGCCTTGAGCGTCTCCAGGTCGATCTCGCCCGCCCGGTAGGCGTTGAGCAGCTCGGGCGCGGCGTTGCCGAGCCGCAGGCGCTGTTCGACCAGGCGTTCGGATGTGCCGAACCGCGCGGCGATGGCCGCCGCCGTGACGCCGGATTCGGTGAGCTTCGTGAAGGCGATCACCTGGTCGGCGGGGTGCATGGCGATGCGTATGACGTTCTCGGCGAGCGACAGCTCGCTGGACGAGGCGTTGCCGTCGACCACCAAGCAGGGCACCGGGTGGCCGGTGTCGAGCACACCGTCGGCGGCGAGAGCCTTCAGGGCCGCGAGGCGGCGACCGCCCGCGACCACGGCGTAGGCGCGCTCCAGGCCTTCGCTCCGGACAACGAGGTTCTCGAGAAGTCCGTGGTTTGCGATGGAAGCCTTCAGTTCGGCCTCGGCGACTGCATCGGGCGGCGTCTTGCGCACGTTCTCCGGCGCGACGTACAGACGGTCGAGCGGGATCGAGCGGATCGTCGGCTCGTGGATGGGAGCGGTGTGGTTCATGTGTTCCTCCGTGAATGGGGTTGTGGGCCAGGCAACTCTCTCCAGGCTCGGCCCGCCTCCGGGCCTCGGGCCGGGCTCCGCCTCCGGTCGGCGTTCGAGGGGGGACGGGTGGTTTATGGGCAGGCGCCGCCGTCGGCGCGGAGCCGGTCGGACAGGCCGGACGTTCCGGCGTCGGGATCGGCCGGAATGCCGGTGAGAACTGGAAGTGTGATGCCCGATGGAGACAGTGTGTGGCCGATGCGCCTCTCCAGCCTTGAGTATTTTTGATAGAGGTCGGGACGGAGTTCGACGGCGCGACGCAAATCGCTCCGTGATGCAAAAATGCACAGAGAGCAAGAACAACGAGACATCCCCTGGGCATAAACCCAATGGGGAGACTGGCCTGCTTCGCGGATGATTCGGAAGACGTCGTCGGCGGTGAGGTCGAAGATCGGCAGCCAATCAAACCATTCCCGGCCGGCCCGGGAGTTGCGGTCGCTGCGTTTCCAGGGAATGCGCTTGGCGCGGTCGGCGCTCTCGTCGCGTCGCAGTCCCATGGCGCTGACCAGGCGGCCGGCGAAGCGTGGATGAGCCTTCAGATAGCGGCGAAGCTCGCGCTCGATAGGGCCTCTCTTATAAGACGCGGTACACCACCGAAGCCGTGGCGCCGGAAACATGCCCCTTTCCTCGACGCGTTCGAGAAGCGACTTGCCGGACGCCACGGACGCGAATATCAGTGGAACGCCGGCAGGGATCGTGTTCTCGATGTGCTCGACGGTGCCCGGCCACTCGACCTCGCCGAGCGGCGCGTGGACGACCACCAGTTGGTCGCGGGGGACGATCCGGGCGAGCAGGATCGTCATGGCTTGGCTGTCCTTGCCCCCTGAGCAATTCATGGCGACCAGCGCGCCGGCGGCCGCTCATGCCTCTCTCCCGTCATGGTCGGTCAGGGTCATCGCCCCGGTCGGGAAGATGAAGAGCGGACTGATGAGATATTCCGGCTCGCCGCCGTCTTCAGCGGGGGGAGTGATGTTGACGGCGGCGATGGCCGCGGTTGGTTCGCCGTCGACGAAGCAAGAGACGAGGCAGAAGTTTTGGAACTGGCCGCTGGTCAGGGCCTCGAACGCGCGGCGGTGTTCTTCCGTGATGTTGGTGTCGGGCATGGCGGCGACCTCCGTGGGGGGTGACGTGGGGGAGTCCGTCCTCGGACCCCCGTGACTCGCCCCGCCGCGCCGACCACCACCTCCCGGCGGCGCACGGCGCGCCGGTGGAGGCCGAAGCGCCGGGCTCGGCTGACAGAACGGTCGCCGTTAATGGATCAACGAATGTGATGGTCGTCGTGGAGCAGCTCATCCTCCATTTTGCGGAGCCAGGAATACCGCCCTGTCTTGAAAGTGAACTCGTGTAATTCGCCGTCGTCTTCCGGCAGCTCGTAACGGGAGAACGCGGACCAGTCGCGGTGACGGAACCCCTGCCACAGAGAACCCGCGAGGCTCGTGGCGAAGGCCCAGGCGATCGCCCCTATCCAGAGCAGGCCGATGTGCTCCGCGCCCGCGCCGAGCGCGAGCGCCGCCGTGGTGTAGATGGCGGCAAAGGCGAGCCCGCCGAGCACGAAGGCGCGGGCGCGCCAAGTGATCCGGCGCGCGGCGTGGTCCGGGGCGCCGTCCCGAGTTGTGAATGTTCTCCTCATGGTTCATGCCCTCCACTCCGCCGGCGGGCTCGGCCCGGCAGAAGAGCGTGTCTGCCGGACATCAGTCGCCGATGACGATGCGGTCGCCCCAGGGCTGGCCGTTCGCCACCGATGACGACTCCGAATGGTCGACCCAGATGACGGGGAAAACCGGCTCGGCCTCCGGGTAGCTGGAGCACTCCATGTCCGTGAAGTAGAGGCACACGCTTGGCTGTATCCCCTGCTCGTCGAGCCACTCGAAGCCCGGGCGGAAGTCGGTGCCGCCCCGGCCCTTGAGCGTGATCTCGTCGGGGAGGTCGTCGGACGAGTACTCGGCCGCGTCCCGCAGGGCGGCGTCCACCTGGAGCACGATGACTCGCTCCGGCCTGATCTCGGCGGCGATCTCGCGGAGTTCCGCCCAGAACCAGGCAAGGGTCTGGGCCGGGAGCGAGCCCGAGGTGTCGATGATGACGGCGATGGAGTCGATGCCCTCGGAGCGGATGGAGGGCAGGTAGAGGCCCGAGTCGATGAAGCGCCGGTTGGGAACGCGCCAGCTATAGTCGCGCTTGGCGGCGTCGGTCATGTAGCGGCGCAGCAGCGTCCGCCAGTCGAGGGTGGTCGTGTGGGCGTTGCGGACCGTCTCCGCGACGCCACCCGGGGCCTTGCCCTCGGCCCTGGCGATGCTGAGTGCCTGGTGCATGGCCTCGTCCCACGCCTGCTCCTCGGCGATGACGTCCACGGGCGCCTCGCCGGGATCGGAGCCGTCGCTTGCGCGGGCGCCGGCGTCCATGACTTCGCCGGTGCCGGAAGGATCGTGGCTCGGCGGCGCATCGGATGCGCCGTCCTGGCCGTCCGCATCGTCGCCGTCACCGGCGGGATCGGACGGATCGCCGGATTCATCGCTACCGCCGCCCGGAGCAGACTCTTCGCCCGCGCCGCCGGCCTCTTGGGATGTATTGCCGTCGTCCCCGGAACCGCCGTCCCCGGATTCCGGCAGGCGGTCGTATGCCTGCTCCACGCTCAGGTCCTCCCAGGCCTCGGCGTCGGGCGGGAGCGTGAATCCGGCGTCGCGCAGCAAGGCGTGGGTGACGAGCTGCGAGGCTGTCTGCCAGCGTTCCGGATCCCGCTCTCCCCGGCGGGTGTGGTGTTTCAAGGCGCACGCCATCACCACCCGCGCCATCGCGGTCTCGATCAGGTGGGCGTCGGTCTCCGCCACCCAGCCCGGGGAATAGCGGATCTCCTGTCCGTCGCTCGCCAGCGTCTTGCGTGTCGGATCGGCGCGGAGCGGGAGCCTCAGGACGAGGCTCCCGAAGAATGGCTGCTTCCGCAGCAGCTCGGTCACGCAGTCGCTCACCCGGAGCGCGGATTCCCCGAGCACGCCCCGGGAGGTCACGCGACCTCCCGGGCGGGTGCGGGCGGAGAGAAGTAGCCGGCGAACTGCTCCATCAGCGAGTCGGCGTCGCGCTTGACCCGGTCGCGGGCCGCGGGGTCGAAGGTCCTGGACGGCCGCAGCGAGTCCGGCTCCACTCCCGCGATCCTGTCCTTCACCTGCTCGCAGAGATGGGCGAGCCTCTGGTCGCCGAAGATGTTGAGCCGGGGAACCACGTCCACCAGGTCCCGGA
This sequence comes from uncultured Binatia bacterium (SeqCode), assembly GCA_965204505.1. Lineage (GTDB taxonomy): Bacteria > Desulfobacterota > Binatia > UBA9968 > JAJDTQ01 > JAJDTQ01. The sequence continues at coordinate 685,660 of CBDBFB010000002.1, read as the reverse complement.
TGTTGGAGATCATGGTGTCCCGGAACACCAGCGGCTTGCCGTCCCCGTCCTCGTCCAGACGCTCCGAGACCCGCTCGACCGCCTCGGCCAGGCGCCGGTAGAGATCGCCCACGGCCGAGTGGAGCTGCTCTTCTATGTGGCGCTCGATGTCGCGCTTCACCTGCTCGGTGTCCTCCGAGGCGAGGCTGGCGATGAAGTGGTCGGCGTCCGGCACCGCGGTGATGCGGTAGTGGATGGAGAACCTGCCGCGAAGCTCGTCCTTCGAGGGATAGTCCTCGATGCGGAAGAGTTTGCCGAGGTCGATCCGGGCTTGCTCCACGTAGTGGTCGTAGTCCTCGATGAAGCGGGCGCGCTGGCGCACCAGGCGCTCCCGGAGCCCGTCCATGAGTCCCGTGTACTGCTCGTAGTTGGCTACGGTGAGGAGCCGCGAGCCCTTGTCGTCCCAGGGGAGGGTGTTGGCGTAGTGCCGGGTCCTCGCTTCGCTCATGACGGCGTTTATGGCGGCCAGCGCGGACTTGGGGAGCAGGCGCTTGTTGTAGCGCCCGGCGCTGGTGCTGGCGTCGTGGTGGACGGCGACGTGGTCGCTCGCCTCGCGGTCGTAGAGCCGGCCGGACCAGGCGGTGATGTGCAGGGCGACCAGCATGGCGTCGCGGTTGAGGTCCATGGGTTCCTCCTTTCGGGCTACCTGAGAGTCCACAGGGGGACCCGGATTGCCAGGGCGAGCTTCCGTTTGGCGGCCTCCACGCTGCGTGCCCGCACGGCGTAATCGTGCGAGGGGGTGTCGCCCGCGGGGTAGTAGGTGATCCACCACCAGTGCATGGGTTCCTCCTTCACTGGGTCCTGGCTGCGGCCCAGCGGATGAAGGCGGGCGAGTGCTGGAGCGCCGGCTCGCGGCGCACGCAGGCGCCCACCAGGGATTCGCCCACCTCTCGCCGGAGCCGCTGGGCGAAGGTGACGATGGGGTCCACGGTGACGTCGCTCGCGAGCCGGTAGAGCGAGCCGCAGAGCGCCATCTGGGCGCTCGCGTTCTCCGGGATGTCCGCGTTCTCGGGGTCGTTCAGGACCGCCCTCGGATGGGGCAGCTCGCGCCATACGTTCAGGAACGCGGAGAACTCCACCGCCGCGGTCTCGCCCACGGCGCCCCGGAACAGCGTGCGCTCGACCGCGGGTTCGAGGCCGTTCCGGTACTTGACGATGTTGCTTGCGAACTCCCAGGTCCGGGGGCATGGGAAGGCGCGCTCGTTGGACCGAGGGTCGAACCGGTGCAGGAGTTCGGGCTCGTAGGTGATGAAGAACAGCACCTCGGGCGCGATGCCGTTGGCCGCTCCCCAGTGGAGCCAGTCCTCCGCGTCGACGCGGATATCGAGGTGGACGAAGCGCGAGGCCAGAGGGGTGGGCATGCGGTGCACGATGCCGCGGTCCGTCTCCCGGTTGCCGCAGGCGATGAGCGACGCGCCTTCGGGCAGCTCGTATTCGGCGACCTTGCGGTCGAGCACCAACTGGTAGAGCGCGGCCTGGACCATCGGGGGCGCGGACGACAGTTCTTCGAGGTTGATGAGCCAGCGCCCGGGATCGTTGGACGGCGGCAGGAAGACCGGCGGCGCCCAGCGTGTGCGGTTGGCGCTGTCGCGCCAAGGGATGCCGTGCAGGTCCACGGGGTCGAGCAGCAGCGCCCGCACGTCGATGTACTGGCGGTTCGTGGCCGCGGCGATCTGCCGGGCGATCTGGCTTTTGGCGGCTCCGGGCGGTCCCCAGACAATGGTCGGCTGGCGCGCCTCGACCAGGAGGGCGAGCACCTTGGCGAGATCGCTCGGGCGTAGCGTGTAGTCCGCGGAAATCTTCTCGGGTAGGGACATGCGCAAACCTCCGTTGGCGGGAAGTCGGCGCGGCGCGGTCTCTCTCGGGACCGTCCGGCCGCCCCCGCCGGAGGTCCCCTCGACCTTTTCGTGTGTTGACACGCACGGCACGGATCGCAGGAGGAGTTGGGCGGCGAGGCATGGACCGATGCTCCTTCGGCGTCCCGATTGCCCGTTCCTCGTTCAATCGGATAGGCTGTAGATCGCCCGGAGAACTAGCGGGCGGGACCACCGATTGCGCGGGACGCCGGACGTGCTCTGCTGTGCCGACGTTGTGGCGTGGACATTTGAGAAAGGGGATGGGAAATGGCTACGGACCTGAAAATCAGCGTGAAGAGAGAGATCGACCGGTTGAGGAAGGAACTGGACACCGCCACGGGGCGAGTCACCGAGTTGCAGGAGGAGATCAAGAGGCATGAGCTGGTCCGTGAGATGCTGGATGGACGAAAGACCGGCAAGGGTTCCGGGCGGGGCCGTTCCGGGGCTGAAGCGTTGAAACGGGGGCCGCACGGCGCGATGATCGATTGGACGGCGGTTTTCGCGACATTGCCCGACCGGTTCACGCTGGATTCCCTGCTCGCTCACGAGACGGCGGGCGAGAAGACCCCAGCGTACCACCGGCAGGTGGTCTCGCGGTGGTCCAAGGAAGGGCGGGTCAGGCGCACCGGCCGCGGCATGTACGAAAAGACCTGATTCGAACAACAGCCGGACGGGACCGGCGGAGCCGAGTCTCGACTGGCCCGTTCCCACCGGCTGTTTCAACGGTGCTCATCCGCGCATCGCCGCTGCCCGGACCTGGTCCGTCGGGAACGACTCGCTTTCCAACGGCCGGTCGGCTACCGTGAGAGTTTTCCACACGTTTTCGACAAAGGGCCGCAAGCAACGGAAGGAGACAACACGAGATGGCAACGACCGCAAGACCACGGCGCTCAAGGAGGCCATGACCAAGACACAGCTCCTGGAAGCCCTGTCCGAATCGACCGGGCTCCAAAGGAAGGACGTGGCCTCGGTGCTGGATCAGCTCGGAACGGTGATCGAGCGCCACGTCAGGAAACGCGCGGTGGGAACGTTCACGCTTCCCGGCCTGCTGAAAATCAAGGTGGTGCGCAAGCCCGCGACAAAGGCGCGCAAGATGATGTCGCCCTTCACCGGCCAGGAGATCACGGTGGCGGCGAAGCCCGCTTCGAGGGCGGTGAAGGTTCAGCCGCTTCGCGGGCTCAAGCGCATGACGGAGTAGGCCTGGGCCTGCGGAAAGGGAGCAGGGTTGTGCTGTTCGGACAGAGGGCGCGATGGTTACCGCTCTCGCGCGGTCACGGGTGTGCGCGGTATGGCGCCGTGGAGTCAGCGCGCAATTGCGGCGCCGGGATGCGGCCAGCGCGCGCAGTTCGCGCAAGCGCCGGCCGTTCGGCGCCCTGACCTTCGGGAACGCTTGCAGGGGGCCCGGCGATGAACAAGTCGGACATCGTAGGCCGCGTGGCGGGCAGGATGGGGCTCGGCAAGTCCGCCGCCGAGAGCGCGGTCGACACCGTGCTCGGGGCCATCGCCGAGGCGCTGGCCAGGGAAGAGACGGTGAGGATTGCCGGATTCGGCACGTTCTCGACGAGACGCCGCAGCGCGCGCACCGGGCGCAATCCGCGCACCGGGGAGCGGGTGGCGGTCGCGGCGTCGAAGTCGCCCTCGTTCAAGGCGGGCAAGTGGCTCCGCGATGCGGTGAACACGGGCTGGACGCCGCCGGCCGCGGAGCACGACGGGGAGGCGGGACGGCGCGGCGATGGAGAATCCGTCGGGAGACTGGACGTGTCGGACTGGCCCGGCGGCGTGGAGCCGGTGTGGACGCTGCTCGATGCGGAAAGCGCCGGGGCGCTGGGCGCCGAGCCGCTGGCGGACAATGGCGCCGTGCGTCTTGCCGGCGACCTCTCCGAGGAGGAGTTGGCCGGGTCCGCGTTCGCCCGCAACGCCTTGGTCCTGCTCGGCGAAGCGGACCGGTGGGACCCGCTGTGGACGGGGACGCACGGCAACCTCAAGATGACGGACGTGACGCGGTTGCGCGCCTTGATGTCGTGGCCGGGCATGGAGGCGACGGAGCAGCTCCGGGCGGGGAAGACCTATCGCGAGCAGGCGGTGGGGGAGCTGCACCTTTTGCGCCAGGTGGTGGAGATGGCGGGGCTCTTGAGCGCGTCGGCGCTGTGGTTCGAGCTGACGCCGCGGGGGCGCGCGATGCTTGAGCCCGGCGCTCGGGGCGCGCTTCAGGCGTTGCTGTTCCGCCAGGCGTTCTGGCACATGGATCTGTCGCAATACGTGAGCGGCCGTCCGCGCGGCCTGCCCGGATGGTGGCCGCAAGGGGATATCGGCATCGTTCTGTGGTCGCTGTCCGAGGTCGGTGACGAATGGCGGAACACGCACACGCTCACCACGCTGTGCGCGGTGCCGGACGAGGACATTGCAACGGCGCGGTGGCCTGCGGCGGCGACGATGTTTGCCCGGCACATCCTCGATCCGTTGCGTTGGTTCGGGCTGGTGGAATGCAGCCTCGCGGAGCTCCCGCGCGAGTTGCTGTGGCGCAAGACCGCGCTGTTCGACCGATTCCTGTCGTTCGACGTGGGGCTGGTGGACCGCGGCGCGGCGGGGCACTAGCGGGAACCGCTCGTGCGCGGTATCGGGTATGGCGCCCGCCGCAGCCGCGGTGTGATCCTTGCCCGGCGCGCTCGGCCGCACGAGCGATAACTGCCGAAAGCACGCCATGGGTTCCGTTGCCGACAAGATCGCGAAGAGGATCCTCGCGTCCCGCGGCTCGAAGGTCGTCGATCTGGCCGGCTGGCGGGAAGGCAGGACGATGGCGCTCGAAGCCGGTTTCGGTGACGACGGTCCGACCCTCGGCAAGAAGCTTGCCGGCCATGACCCCTGCCACGCCCTGTACGTTGTGGCGCAGAACGTCGCCTCCCTCATGGCCGAATCCCTTTCCGGGATGAAAGAGGCGAAGGGTTACGTGAGGATTGTCGGCGACGCAGAGGACGAGTACCTGCCGGCGGGGCCGCCGATGAGCCCGTTGACCGTGAGCTATTTCACGATGTGGGCGCTGTTCGACGTCCGGTTCGGGAGCAGCCGGGAAACCATGGGCAGCTGCATTCTGCGCATCGCGCCCGAGTTCGATTGCCCGTCCTGGCTGATGGAGACCGTCGAGCGGATGCAGCACTCGAGGATGGGCTTCTACGTCCATTGCGGCTGCGAGGGCGAGGGAGTGCTGCTGCGCGAGGTCGGCGCGCGGGAAATCGTCTCCTGCACGGTGCCGGCCGGCTATGCCGGCCGTGAGGGGGAGGTTTGGTTCGTGCGCGTGCTTCCGCCGCCTCACCCCTTGTGCCGCCGGCATATCGTGTTCAACACTCCCTACGTCATCCGGGACTATGCCGAACGCGCCTTCATCGATTATCTCCGGCGGGAGCTCGGGCGGATGAAGGCGAAGAGACCGCCACGGACGGACGACGCGCACGGTCACCTGATGAAGTACGGTCCGGAGCCCAACCACTGGAACGCATACATCCACTGCGGGTATTCGGGTCATCAACATGAGGCGATCTTCCTGACCGGCATCCCGGACATCCGGGAGAGCCTTCCTCATGCTTCGGCTTTTGAGTAGCTCGGCGGCGAAGCCGGCCCGGGCGGAGCTTGCCCGGCGCGTTCCGGTCCGTGGATGCGCCCGGGCTTCGGCGTTTCGCTCGATCGCCGTCACCAGGGCCGCGAACACGACCTGCTGCTGAGGCGACAGGGGCCGCTCAAGAGCCTCGCGGCGGGCGGTGGAGTCCTCCCCATCCCGCTTCTTTCGGCGCTCGGGATTGAACACCGACAGTTCACGGGACAGCGGAATCGGTGGAGGGCTTCTCCATGTCGTTGGCGATGCTCTCTGCCACTCTCGCGGCCGATGCCTTCACCGACTCCCGCGCAAGGTGGGCGTAGCGCGCCGTCGTCTGCACCTTCCGGTGGCCGAGGAGCTTCCCGATCATCGTCAGGCTCTCCCCCAGCGCCAGCGCCCTCGAAGCGAAGCTGTGACGCAGGTCGTGGATGCGCACGTCTTCGAGACCCGCCCGATCCCGAATCGCCTCCCACCGGCCGTTCAGACCGCTCAACCGCATCCCCGGCCGGGGCCCGGCAATCACCCACGGATTGTCCGGCAACCGCGTCAGGGCGGCGAGCACCGTCCGCGCCGCCGGCGACAGCGCCACCGACCGCGCTCCGGTCTTGGCGTCCCTGAGCCTCAACTCCCCCGCATCCAGGTCCACGTCCTCCCACCGGAGCGTCAGGATCTCGTTCCTCCTGCACCCGGTCAGCATCAGCAGCCGGAACGCCGCCGCGGCGCTCCCCGAAACCTTGCCCTCGGCTTCCATCTCGCCCAGCACCCTTCCCAGACGGCGGAACTCCCGCTCCGACAGAAACCGCTCGCTACTCCGCTCCGGGTACTTCTTCACGAACCGGCACGGGTTCCCTCCCTCCGGCGCCTCGCCCCATGCCTCCGCCATGTGGAAGAGCCGGGAGAGCGTCTCCACCACCCGGTTCGCCATCGCAGGCGTCTTGTGGAGCCGGTAGTGAAGGGCAGCCACCTGATCGCGGCCGATCCCTCCCAGGGGCAAGGAGCCGAACGCCGGCACGAGCACCCTGTCCAGCGCATGGCGGTACCCGCTGGCCGTCACCGGCTTGCAGCGAACCGTCACGTGCTCCCTCATGTACCGTTCCGCCGCCTCCGCCAGCGTCGGCCCGGCGCCCCTTGCCGGCACGGAGCCGTTCCGCCCGGGCTCCTCTCCCGCCTTGATGCTCGCGATCGCCTTCGCCGCCTTGCGCCGCGCCTCCTCCGCCGACACCAGCCCGTGCCGCCCTATGGTCACCCGCCTCGACTTCCCCCCGGCACGGGTCTGCACCAGGTAGACCTTCGCTCCCGACGGATAGACCCTCACCCCGAAGCCCGAAAGCTCCCGGTCCCAGAACACCGCTTCCCGCTCTCCCGCCGGGAGTGCCTCCACCGTCCGCCTCGATATCGTTCCGCTGTCCAACCTCGCCATCGTCCCGTCCCTTTCAACTGCCCTGCCCCGGCAGGATGTCCGCTCCGATGCTCTCCGCCACCCTGGCCGTCGACGCCCGCACCGAGTCCCTTGCCAGATGCGCGTACCGCGCCGTCGTCTGCACCTTCCGGTGCCCGAGCAGTTCCCCGATCATCGGCAGGCCCTCGCCCAGCGCCAGCGCCCGGCTCGCATACGAGTGCCGCAGGTCATGGAGCCGCACTCCGTCCAGCCCCGCGCGCCTTCGAATGCAGTCCCACGACTGGTTTATGTTCCGCCGCCCCGTGCCCTTCCTCCTCCCCGGAAACACCCACGGGTTGCCCTTCACCCGGGAGAGCCCCGCCAGCGCCTTCGCGGCAGGCAGCGGCATGGGAACCAACCGCGCTCCGGTCTTGCTGTCCACGAGCCGCATCTCCCCCGCCTCGAAGTCCAGGTCCTCCCACCGAAGCCCCAGGACCTCGTTCCGCCTGCACCCCGTCAGCACCAGCAACCGGATCGCCGCAACCGAGTACTCCGACGCCAGCCTCTCGGCCGGAGCCGCATCCAGCGCGCGCCCCAGACGGTACAGCTCCTCCGCCGTCAAAAACCGCTCGTGGCGCTGCTCCACCTTGTACCGACGCACGAACCGGCACGGGTTCTTGCCCGGTGGACGCCATCCCCAGTCCTCCGCCAGCCCGAACATCTTCACCAGGATGTCCACCGCGCGGTTCGCCACCGTGGGCATCTCCCTCAGACCGTACTGAAACTCCATGACGTGCTTGCGCTCCACCGCCCCCACCAAGTGCTCACCCAATGCCGGCACGATGTGCTTCTTCAGCATCAGGCCGTAGTGGGACACGGTGGCGGGCTTGCAGTGCATCTCCACGTACTCCCGCCGGTAGCGCTCGGCCAAGTCCGCGACCGTGGGGTCCGGAACCGCCTCTTCGGGCGCCGGAGGCTCCCCCGCCTTCAGGCGTGCGATCATGCGGGCAGCTTCCTTGCGGGCCTCGTCCGCGGTGACCTTGCCGTGGCGTCCCACCGCGATGCGCCTGGAGCGGCCGAAGACGCGGGTCTGCACCACGTACACCTTGGCGCCCGAGGGGTACACCCGGATGCCGAACCCTGGCAGAGCGCGGTCCCAGTAGACCGCCTCCTTGTCATCCACCGAAAGACGGTCGATAATGCGTTTGGTGAGGGTGAGATACGGGCGCTCAGCCATGGCGTGGTCCTCCTTTAAGAGCCTGCGGGCCGGGTAGGCTTGCCGAACGAAAACCGAAAAGGATGAAAACGAACCGTAAGCGTGTCGAAAGCGAGCGATATCGAATTCAGGGGGTATTCAAGCGCATCGGAGGCGCGAATGCAAGGGCTGAGAAAGCGGCGAATAAGGTGCAACTAGCCGAATTACAACAGTTTATGATATGTCTGCGCGTCGTGGGATACCTCCGGCAGGATGTAGGAAACAGCGACTAATATTTTGGACCCCAACGTGTACTTTTCCTTCGAGATCGAGGAGCGGACCCTACCGTTCTTCATCCAGCTCCTCGGCGACGAGAAGCTGGTGTGGCCGTCGGACTATCCCCACGAGCGCGCGCGGGCGGAGTTCTTCTCGGACCTGCCGGAGTTCTTCGCGCGCGAGGACGTCTCGGCCGACTCCAAGCGCAGGATCCTGTCGGAGAATCCCAAGCGGTTGTACAGGATCTGAATGGCATCCTTCGACTTCGCGCCGCTTCGCAGCGCTACGCTCAGGACGAACGGTGGTGGAACGCCGGTATCTGTTGACCCTGAGACCACGAATCCATGAGCATGCGGAGAGGCAGTGACTACTGAGAAGCACACCGACCGGGTCCATCACGTCCACGGCAGGCTGCACGGGCACCGCCACGCCGGGGGGCGGGAGTGGAGCGAGCAGGGGCGGCCCATCGTGGAGCTGGCGGACGTGTCCGCCGGTTACCGACAGACCCTGGGCATCGCCGGCGTGAACCTGAAGCTCTGGCCGGCGCAGTTCCTCGCCGTGGTGGGACCCAACGGCGGCGGCAAGACCACGCTGCTGCGCACCATCCTGGGGCACATCCAGCCCAGGGAGGGCCGGGTCAAGGTGCACGGATCGCCGGCCGGCGGCTCGTCCCTCGGACCCGTCGGCTACGTGCCGCAACTGGAGCAGATCGACCTGAGCTTCCCCATCACCGTGGAGGAAGTGGTGTTGCTGGGCCTCTCCCGGCACCACCAGTGGTTCCGGCGCACCGCTCCGGAAGACCGCGACCGCGCCCATGAGATCATGGACAGGCTCAACCTGCTGAAGCTCGGGGACCGCCAGATCCGGGAGTTGTCCGGCGGGCAGCAGCAAGCCGCGTTCATCGCCCGGGCGCTGCTGGGGGAGCCCGAGCTGATCCTGCTGGACGAACCCACCTCCGGCCTCGACATCCGCTCCCGCGACGAGGTGGTCCATTTCCTCCACGAGATCAACCACTCGGGGGTCGCCATCCTCATCACCAGCCACGACCTCAACTGGGTGGCCGCCCACCTTCCGTGGGTGGTGTGCCTGAACCGGCACGTCATCGCCGAGGGCGACCCCCAGAAGATCTTCACTTCCGAAGTGCTGGGGGAGACCTACAAGGGGGAGATGGTGGTGTTCCAGCACGGCGACATGATCATGGTGGGCGAACGCCCGCACTCCCCCAACGGCGGATGATGCCGGCCGTGACGGGTTTTCTCGAGCCCTTCAACTACGAGTTCTTCCGCAACGGCATGATCGCCGCGGTCATCGTCGGCGCCATCTGCGGCTATGTCGGAGTCTACGTGGTGCTCCGGCGCATGAGCTACATCGGCCACGGGCTCGCCCACGCGCTCTTCGGGGGCGCGGTCCTGAGCTCCATCATCGGCCTCAACTTCTTCATCGGCGCTGGCGCCTGGGCGCTGGTGAACGCGGTCGTGATCCATCTCATCAGCCACCGCCGCCTGGTGGGCGCCGACGCCGCCATCGGAGTGGTGACGACCACGAGCTTCGCCCTGGGCGTGGCGGTGGTTTCCACCTACCGCAAGTTCACCCTGGACTTCGAGGCCGCGCTGTTCGGCAACCTGCTGGGCATCACGCCGACGGACCTCTGGGTCATCGCGGTCACCGCTGCCGCCGTCGCCGTCGCCATGGTCATCATCCGCCGCCAGCTCCTGTTCTCCACCTTCGACCCGGAGGTGGCGCCGGTGTACGGCATCTCCACCAGCCGCACCGAGCTGATCTTCGTCCTGTTGCTGGCCGTCACCATTGTCGCTTCCACCCGCATCCTCGGCGTCACCCTGGTGTCCGCGGCCGTGGTCATCCCGCCCGTCATCGGCCGCTACCTGACGCAGCGTTTTCAGACCCTGCTGATCATCACCCCGATCATCGGCGCCCTGTGCGCGGCCGCCGGAATGTACGCCAGCTATTTCCTCGATCTCTCCTCGGGAGCCATGATCGTGCTGACCTTCGCGCTCGTGTTCTTCGCCGTGGGCGGGCGGCGGTGGCTCCGGGGAAGCCGGTAGAGGGGAGCCACCAACGCGGCTTGCGAGCGCCCTCACCCCGGCCCTCTCCCGGAGGGAGAGGGGGTCAGAGGGGGTGAAAGAGGCAGGAAAGGACGGTAGCGCCTGCGCTTGGCGGACGATCGTGCTTTAATGGAACAATGCGCCTGTCGGAACACCGGAAGCGCCGTTGGACGGGGGGCGGATGGCTGGCCGCGGCCGCGATGGCGGTTGCGTTTTGGGCGGGTTCGACCGGAGCCGAGGAGGACACGGCTCCGATCCGGGACCTGGCGTCGCGCTACCTCAAGGCCGTGTACGCCCAGGACTACGCCGAGGCGTACCGGTACGTCTCGCGGAAGGACCGCGAGGCCAAGAGCGAGGCGGCGTATCTCAGGGAGAACCCTTCCTTCACCGGCGGCGCCGCCGAGCTGGTGTTCCGCGTGGGCTGGGACCTCCCCCGGGAGACGCGCGAGTTCCACGTGACCTACCAGTTCTACCCGAGCGAGAGGTTTCCCAACGGCGCGGACCGGACCGTGGCGCAAGCGGCGGGCACGCTGGAGGTCCGGGTCAAGGACCACCGTGACGCCATCGACGACTTCCGGAGCGTCGAACTGAGATTCGGGAAGCTCCGGCTGGCGCCCAACGTGCGAATGAGGTCCACCGATCCCGGGTGGCTGGAGCGGACGCCACAGCTCGACCGGATGGACCTGACGCGGTACAAGGACGGGTCGGCGGCGGCCACCGTGTACCGGGGCACGCTGCCGCCGGGACGCTTCGCGGCGGTGGACCTGCAGGTGACGGGTATTCGCGGGATTCTCCGGAAGACCGGCGCCCCGGACAAGGTCAAGAACGCGGTGGCGCCCATCCGCCTCGGTTTCGAGATCAAGCCGGCGACCGCCACGGTGGTGATCCTGGACCTGGAGCTGCTCGACCTGAGCGATCATCCCGGCCGCGGCTACGAATTGCTGATCAAGGGTTATGAGCTTTACGAAAATGACAGGCTGCTGCAGAAGATCCCGCCCGGATAGGCCGGCCGGCGCCGCGCGCGCCGGGACATCCGGCAACCGGGCCGGCGCGGGGCGCGGGGCATGACGCAACGGTACTTCGCGCTGCAGGTGACGGTGGGGAGCGTGCTGTTCGCGGTCCTCGTCGCCTTGGTCGTCCACCAGCTCCGGACGCCCGCCGCGGTGCCTCCGCGCCAACCGGCCCTGGAGCAACTGGCGCGCTACGGCCTGGCGCCGGATTTCTCGCTGGTTGAACGAAGCGGCAGGGCAGTGTCCGCCCGCGACCTCCGGGGCCAAGTCTGGATCGCGGACTTCATCTACACCAAGTGCCAGGACACCTGTCCGCTTCAGAGCCGCGCGATGGCGGCGCTGCAGTCCGACTTGAAGGCCCACGGAGAAGTTCGCTCGGTCTCCATCACCGTGGACCCGCTGACCGACACCCCCGCGCTGCTGTCGCAATATGCCGACCGTTACGGGGCCGACCCCGAACGCTGGCTGTTCCTCACCGGCGAACTGCGGGAGATCCGGCGCGTCGTGCAGGACGGTTTCCGCCTGAGCGCCGCGCCGGTGGACGGTGGGACCGCCGATCCGGTGATCTTCCACAGCGCCCGCTTCGTGCTGGTGGACCGCGACGGCGAGATCCGCGGCTACTACGACAGCAACGACCCGCAGGCACTGAAGCGCCTGCGCGAGAACGCCCGGAGCCTGCTGGCGGGGAGAGCGTAACGTAATGGGGGTAGCAGCCGCCTGTTTCTTGTCTTGAGAACGCCACGTTGCTAAGAAAGATGGCGTCCTTCGGCTTCGCGGAGCGTCAGCGAAGCGAAGTCGAAGGACGCCGGTACAACTGATCAGAGCCGTTGTTGATTCCGCAGGACCCTTGGGGACCGGAGAGCAATCATGGCAAAAGCATCGAGAAAACGGGGGGCGCGGGGACCCCGGCAGCCCCGGCAACAGGCGCCGCCGCCGTCGGCGAGCCCCAACTGGCCGGTTCTGGCCCTGGCCGTAATCGGGCTGGGACTGGCGGGGTACCTGACCGGCACGGCCTGGATGGGCGAGAAGGCGGCCTTTTGCGAGGCCGGCGCCGACTGCGACATCGTGCTCAACAGCCGCTGGTCGGTGCTGATGGGCCTTCCCACGTCGCTCTGGGGTTTTCTCGTCTACGCGGTGCTGGCTGGCGGGGCGTTCATGAAACGCCGCAGCAAACGCTGGAAGCTGCTGGCCACGGTATCGCTGTTCGGCGTGGCCTACAGCGTGTACCTCACGGCCATCTCCATGTACCGGCTGGAGGCCGCCTGTCCGTACTGCCTGACGTCGCTGGCGCTTCTCGCGGCCATCTTCGCCGTCACCCTGTTTCAGGTTCCCCAGGTCAGCCGGCGGGTGGCATGGCAGCCCTGGCTCGGCTCGAGCGTGCTGGCGGCCGGGGTGGCGGTGGTCGCGCTTCACCTGGTCTTCTACGCCGGCGCCCCCGGCATCGCCGCGGGCAAGGAGGACCCCTGGATCAGGGGGCTGGCGGTGCACCTGCAGGAGATCGACGCCAAGATGTACGGCGCGTTCTGGTGTCCCGCCTGCGACAGCCAGAAGGAGCTGTTCGGGGCGTCGGCCCACCGCATCCCGTACGTCGAATGCTCGCCGGGCGGCCGGAGCGCCCCGGTTGCCTCCAAGTGCCTGGCGGCAGGCGTCCGCTCCTATCCCACGTGGGTCATCAAGGGCCAGCGTCACACCGGAGTGTTGTCCCCGGCTTCACTGGCGGACCGCACCGGCTACGGCGGCGTCAAGGCCCCGGAAAGGCAAGGTAGCTGATGCTTCGCTTCGCAACCGCGCTGACGGCGTTGCTCCTGGTGACGGCGGTGCCGGCCTGGGGCGACCCCGGGAAGTACCCGGAATACGCCAAGGTGAAGCCGTCCAGGGACATCGAGATCCGGTACATCCACGTCGAGGAGCTGGTCCAGCACGTCCTCGACCGCAAGCCTTTGCTCATTGTGGACGTCAGGCAGCCCCGCAGCTACGCCGAGGAACACATCAAGGGGGCCGTCTCCATACCGCTTGGCGCCTTTTACCGGGGCTCCGACCTGGTCCCGAAGGAGGGCCTCGTCGTCCTCTATTGACAGTGCCCCCGCCACCTGTCCAGGTTGGCTTTCCAGATCCTCCACAAGCAGGGCCACCGCAACATGAAGGTGTTGTACGAGGGGATGCCCGGTTGGACCGAGAAGGGCTACCCCATGGACAGCAGCCCGTAGCCGCGCGGCCGTCCGGATTCCCGTAGGGGCGACCGGCCGGTCGCCCCTACCCTCGCGACAATCCGATCACTCGGACAGAATCCTGGGAACCTGTCCGAGTAATCAAATACAACCCCTCTCCCTCTGGGAGAGGGTGGCCGAAGGCCGGGTGAGGGCCTAGCGCCGCTCGAACGTAAGCGGTGCGGCTGGGGCACGTTGACTTTCAGCGTAAGCGTTGCCGCTGGGGCACGTTGACTTTCAGCGAGAGTCGGGGGTGAAGGCCCAGGGGAGGAGCTCGTCGATGCGTGAGGCGCGATGCCCCGAGGCGATGGCCTTGAGGGTAGCCTTGAGATAGGCGTAGGGTTCGACCCCGTTCAACTTGGCGGTCTCGACCAGCGAGGCGATGCGGCCCCAGGCGGCGGCGCCTTCGTCGTGGCCGGCGAACAGGGCGTTCTTGCGGTTCAGGGCCAGCGGGCGGATGAGGTTCTCCACGCAGTTGGTGTCCATCTCGACGCGCCCGTCTTCGAGGAACACCAGCAGGCCGTCCCAGTGCCGGGCGATGTAGGCCAGCGCCTCGCCCAGGCGGGACTTGGCCGAGAGCCGCGCGCGTTGCTCCTTGAGCCACACGCCGAACTCCTCGACCAGGGGCGCGGTCCGGCTCCGGCGTTCGGCAAGGCGGTGTTCGGCCGAGGCGCCGCGGATCCCGTCCTCGATGGCGTAGAACTCCGCGATCCGCCGCAGCCCCTCGGCCGCGATCCCGGAGCGGTCGCTGTCGAAGACATCGTGGACCTTCCGCCTGGAATGCCCCCAACAGTACGCCAGGCGCACCTGCCAGTCCGGGCCCGCAAGCCGGTTGTAGCCGGCATAGCCGTCCACCTGCAGGATGCCCTTGAACCCCTTGAGGAAGGTCTCCGCGTGCTCGCCGCCGCGCCCCGGGGCGTAGAAGTACACCACCCCGGGCGGGTCCGGGCCGCCCCAGCTTCGGTCGTCGCGGGCCAGCGCCCACAGCCACCCCGTCTTGGTCCTGCCCCGTCCGGGGTCGAGGACCGGAGCCCGGGTCTCGTCCATGAACAGCTTCCCCGACCCCTTCAGGTGCGAGGCCAGCCGGTCCACCACCGGCTTGAGGTGGAACGCCGCCGCGCCCACCCACCCGGCCAGCGTCGAGCGGTGCAGATCGACCCCCGAGCGGGCGTAGATCCGGGACTGGCGGTAGAGCGGAGAGTGGTCGGCGTACTTCGACACCAGCACGTGGGCGATGGCCCCTTCGGTCGGCAGCGCGCCCTCGATCAGGTGCGCCGGCGCCTCGGCCTGGGTGACCCCTTCCTGGCACACCCGGCAAGCGTACTTGGGCCGCACCGTGACGATCACCTGGAGTTGCGCCGGCACGATGTCCAGCCGCTCGGTGCGGTCCTCGCCTATGCGGGTCATCTCGCCGCAGCCGCATGGACACTGCGTGCTCTCGGGCTCGATCACCTCCTCTGACCGGGGCAGATGAGCGGGCAGATGGCCGATGTTGCGCTCGGGAGCCGAACGCTTCCGGCGAGGCGTCCCCCTGGCCGGCGCCGGCGCAGCTTCCGCCGCCTCGGCCACGGCCGCTTCGAGGTCCTCGAACGCCAGTTGCAACTGGTCGGGATGGAGCTTCTCGGACTTCTTGCCGTACACCGCCCGGTTGAGCTCCCGCACCAGGTGCTCGAGGCGGCGGTTCTGGTCTTCAAGATGATGGTTCAGGTCTTCGAGATGTTGGTTGCGGTCGGAGAGGGAAGCGACCTCGGCGCGCGAGGCCTCAAGCGCCGCCTGCTGCCCCTCGAACAGCGCCCGCAAGGACGGCGCGAGGGATGAGAGACCGGCCTTGCCGAGGTTGACCTCCATGAAAAGAATAGTACCATAAAATCAGGCACTTAGCAACAAAAAACGCCTCCGCTCACCCCGCCGCCGTACGCGGCCGCCGCACCCGCGGCGCCCACGCCCGACGCCAGTCCAGCCCTTCGAACAACGCCTCGAACTGCGCCCCCGTAAGCCGCATCACCCCGTCCCGCACCCCGGGCCACGCAAACCGCCCCTGCTCCAGACGCTTCGACGCCAACACCAGCCCCGTCCCGTCCCACCACAGCACCTTCACACGGTCCAGCCGCCGCGGCCGGAACACCACCGCCACCCCGCTGTACGGGTCCAGTCCCAGCTCCTGCTCCACCACCGCCGCCAACCCGTCATGGCCCTTGCGGAAGTCCACAGGCATCGTCGCCACCACCACCCGCGTCCCCGACCCCGGAGCTGTCATCGCAGACCCCGCAGCGCCGAGGCTATCTCGGCGATCCGCACCGCGCCGATGGCCCCCTCAAGCCGTACCGTCACTCCCCGAGCCTCGATCGACACCGAACCCACCGCCGTTGGCTCCTCCACCACCTCCAGCTCGGCGAAGGCAGGAACGCTCCCGGGCGCCGCCACCCCGGCCTTGATCCCTGCCTGGCTCCGCTCCGCCTGCGCCTCAGCCAAGGTTCCCGCCGCCCCCGAACCCGGCGGCGTCAGCCTGCCCCGCTGTGCCAGCTTTCGCCATGCGCTCACCTGACTGACCGACAACCCGTGGCGCTGCGCCACTTCCCCCACCTTCACTCCAGGCCAGCAACACTCCCGGACCACCTGCGCCTTCTCCTCGTCCGTCCATCTCCGATCCCCAGCCGTCGCCGGCGGCCGGACAACCTCCGTATCCCCGCCCGCCGCCGCCTCCCGGTCCAGCTCCTCCTCGACACCCCGTTCGACATCATCCATTGCCTTGCCCTCCTTCCTCTGGTTGGAGGGCCAGCCTACCCCCTCATACTCGGGGTTAGGAAGATGGGGTGTTCGTTACGCTTACGCTCGAACTGCTTCTTGCCCCAGAGATTGTCCCACATCTCGTCGGTAATGGTGCCCACCACGTCCCGGGTCTTGTCCATGTCCCGGGCCACCGCCGGACGCGCGACAATGGCGTCGAACCAGCGGCTCAGATGGGGATGGCCGGCCATGTGTCGGGTAGGGCACTGGCGCGCGCACCTTTATTGGGCCACGTTTCCAGCCGCCCTCCCTAAAATTCCGTACGTCGGGTTTTCCCCGGTACGGCTTCAAGCTTCAGGCACCTCGCAGTTCGGCACGGAGCCTTCCGCAGGGTCGCCGAGGTCAAGGCCGATCCCGCCATACCCCCGAACGGACGCTGCGTTTGCTCCGCCCTTCGACGATGCCACTCGCCGGTTGATGCGTCGCCTCTGTGTGCGAAACCGCCGGTTGCAACATCGCCACCTGAGCCCAGAGGCCCTCGCTCCGGCCGGGTTATGTTGTCCCGGCCATCACCGCTTGTCGGCCTCATCCGCCAGTCTGGACGTCTCCGCCTCATTTCCCGGCACGACCGGTTATAGACGCGGTCTTTGACATTCGAGGATCATCCTGTCTGACCTCCAGACCTTCCGGACTTTCGCTGCGGTACTTTCGAGTATTGCCGCCTTCAATACGCCGGGAGCCCCGGTGCGTGCGCCTCAGTTTCTTCCGCACCGGCACTGGCCATCGGGTAGGCAAGAAACCCTTGGCAGCTCCAATTTATCCCGCAAATCAGCTTCACGCGGGAACGCCCTTTTCGACGCTTGATCCGTTCACTCTCGTTGCGGCCCTACTCGTTGCTCGCCTTCCGGGCTGATCGCACAGGAGCGGCACAAAGGCCTCCCTGTCCCCCGAGGCTTTTACGTCCGGGCTTCCAGATCGCCGGGTCGCCCCGTGCGTCTGCCGGATATGACTACGGCGCCAAACTGAGAACTGCGCCGGCGGGACTCTCGCCCGCTAGTACCGCAGCTAGTCTCGCTGCGCCCTGCCCCTGGCGCTCGTGCAGCCGTATCCAGGGGAACACCGCCATGTCGGCGATGGAGTAGTCGCCGGCCAGGTATTCCTGCTCGGAAAGGCGCTTGTCCAGCACCCGGTAGATGCGCGCGCCCTCGTTGGTGTAGCGCTCGATGGCGTAGGGGATCTTCTCGCGCGCGTAGGCGCGGAAGTGGTGCGCCTGTCCGAGCATGGGGCCCACGCCTCCCACCTGGAACATCAGCCATTCCAGCACCCGGGTGCGGGCCCGGGGCTCCGCCGGCAGGAACTTCCCGGTCTTCTCGGCCAGATAGATCAGGATCGCGCCGGATTCGAACACGGAGAAGGGCTCCCCGCCGGGACCGTCCCGGTCCAGAATGACCGGAATCTTGTTGTTGGGGCTGATCTTGAGGAACTCCGGGTCGAACTGCTCCCCTTTCCTCAGGTCGACCCAGTGAAGCCGGTAAGGGAGGGCGGTCTCCTCCAGCATGATGTGTATCTTCTGTCCGTTGGGGGTGGCGCTCGTGTAGAGCTCGATCATGGCGGTCCTCCCGGAGGTGTTGGTTGTTGGTGTAAAGGGCGTCCTTCGACTTCGCTACGCCTGTCCTGAGCCTGTCGAAGGGCTCAGGACGAACGGCAAAAGGCTATCACAACCGTTCGTCCTGAGCGTAGCGTAGCGAAGTCGAAGGACGCCACCCTTGTCTTTACCGGGTGGAGGTTTCTTTACCGGGTAGACGTTATCGGTTAGGGTTGCTTCTCGTGTCGAAAATCATCACGCTGACCACCGACTTCGGCTACCGGGACCCCTTCGTCGGCATCATGAAGGGCGTCGTCTCCGCCATCGACCCGGCAGCCACCATCATCGACCTGACCCACGGCGTGGCGCCCCAGGACGTCACCGGGGGCGCGCTGGCGCTCTCGGCGGCGGTGGGCTTCTTTCCCGCGGGAACGATCCACGTGGCGGTGGTGGACCCGGGTGTGGGGAGCGAACGGCGGCCCATCCTCGTCGAGACCGACCGCGCTTGCTACGTCGGCCCCGACAACGGTCTGCTGAGCCTGGCGGCCGGCCGGCAGCGGCTGATCCGTGTCGTCCACCTCTCCAATCCCGACTACCACCTCTCCCCCACCAGCACGACCTTCCACGGCCGGGACATCTTCGCGCCCGCGGCCGCCCATGTCTCGGCCGGCATTCCCCCGGAGAAGCTGGGCGAAGCCGTCGCGGCCTTCGAGGGCTTGAACATTCCGGCCCCGGAAGAGCTGGAAGGCGGGGCCATCGCCGGCCAGGTGATCTACGTCGACGGCTTCGGCAACCTCACCACCAACATCCGCCGCGAGGACCTGGAACGGTTCGACCCGGAGAGCGTCGCGGTGCGGATCGGCGACAGGGAGGTCCGCGGCATCTCGGCCAACTACGCATCGGCCGGAACCGGCAACTACCTCGCCCTCGTCAATAGCTGGGGACTGCTGGAGATATCCCGCTGCAACGGCAGCGCCCGCACGGGCCTCGGTGCCGGAACCGGCACGCGCGTGCTGCTGGTGTCCCCCTCCACCCCTGGATTCTCGCTTTCTAGGCTGTAACAATACTTTCCGTGGTTGCGGACATGGCAACGGCGCCCGTATCGTCATTCCGGCGAAAGCCGGAATCCAGGAAGGGCAGGGCGGGGAATCGCTCCCGTTTGCCAGTCCACTTCTGGATTCCGGCTTTCGCCGGAATGACGGTACGGGGAGTCCCCGCCATTCCAGATTCTACCGCGGTTTGACACAGCCGGTTTCGCGGAAATGACAAGGCGGTACGGTTACGCGGCTTCCGTTGGCGTGGAGCCCGTGAACCCGATCGCGCGCTCGAAACCCTCCACCAGCAGCGGGACGCAATCGGCCCAGTCGGCGACGATGCCGACGTCAGCGTGGTCGAAGATGGCGGCGGCGGGGTCCGAGTTGATGGCAATCACGGTGCCGGTGCGCTGAATGCCGCAGGCGTGGTTGAAGTTTCCGCTCACGGCCAGGGCGATGTAGAGGTTCGAGGCGATGCTGCGGCCGGTAATGCCCACCTGGCGGGCATGGGGCAACCAGCCCCGGTCGGTGACTTTTCGGGTGGTGGCCAGCTCCGCCTGCAGCACGTTGAGCAGCGGATCGATCTCGGAGTACCGCTCCGGCGGCACCCCCATGCCGACGCCGACCACGCGGGGCGCGTTGGCGAGGGCGTCCAACTGGTCGTTCTGCTCGCGCGAGGTCACCCGGACGCGCCCGGCGGGCGCTACGACGTGCCGTTCGACGGAAGGACACCCGTGCTTTCGAGGCCTCAGGGCGGGGAGGACACCCGGACGTACGGTGGCCATCTGGATGGGCGACGTAGAGCGGATCGCGGCCACCAGCCGGCCGCCGAAGGCGGGCTTCCAGCACACCAGCCGTCGGTCCTGCAACTCCAGCTCGACGGCGTCGCCGGTGAGACCCGATCCGGTCCTGGCGGCGATGCGCGAGGCCACCTCGCGCCCCCACGAGGTGCTGGGGGCGAGAATGCACTCCACCGGCTGGAGGCGGCACCAGTCCGACACGAAACGGGCGACATCCTGCTCCACGGCCGCGCCGTTCAGGACGCACAGGTGGTCGGCTCCCCACGCATAGAGCTGGTCCGGTGCCGTCGTATCGTTGACGAAGGCCTGCACGGCGGTGACACGGGCGTCGAGCTGCCGGGCGATCCGGGAGGCCGCCCCGAGGAGCTCCCGCGCGCCGGCCGGGTGCTCGGGCTCCATGAGCACCAGGATGGCGTTGGCGGGATCATCCACGGGGCCGTCCACGGGTTGTATCGACCCGTTGGAAGCGTGATCCAGGGCGCGGCGCTCCTGGAGGATCGCCAGCGCCTCGGCCACCTGGTCTTCGAGCCCGCCCGCGAGCATGCGCCGGTCCCGCTTGACCTCCAGCACCCGGGTCTCGCCCACTTGGGTGGGACTCCCTTCCTGACCCCACGGACCGTTGCCGAGCTCCGCGCTGGTGACCCTGCGGACCCTGTCCTCCGGCACCGCGGCCTTGGCCTCCGGCGACACGCGGATGGGCGCGCACAAGCGTTCCGCGGTGGAAATCACCGCGGGCAGCGATACGGTGGCCTCCACCCAGGCGTCGTCGTGCTCGCAGCCGACGGCGAGGGCGGCGCCGTCCAGCTCGAGGCGCCGCACCGCGGTGGCGAAGGGATAACCCAAGAGCTCGGCCAACTCGGGCCCCACCTGCCCGGTATCGGCGTCCACGGCGTTCTTGCCCGCCAGGACCAGGTCGAACGGCCCGTGGCGCCGCAGCACCGCGGCCAGGGCGCGGGCGGTCGCCAGGGTGTCGGAGCCGGCGAAGGCGCGGTCCGAGACCAGGATGCCGAGGTCCGCTCCGGCCGCCACCCCCCAGCGCACCACGTCCTCGGCCGCGGGCGGTCCCAGCGAGATCACGGTGCAGGTGCCGCCGGTGGCGCGCGCCAGCTCGATGCCCTTGCCGAGGGCGCGCTGGCAGAAGGGATTCATCGAGAGCTCGACGCCGTCACGCTTGAGCCGTCCGTCCGGCCCCAGCTCCATGGCTTCGAACATAGGGATCTGCTTTACGAGCGCTGCGATACGAAGAGCCTGCATGGTATAGTGTCCTTCCGAAACCGCCAATAGGTTCGTGGTGCCAAACTTAAAAAGTTTGGCTAACCCTCTTCGTATACGATGGTTAAACGAAAATGTAAAGCCCCCAAGGGCTGCTCAGGACCGAGCCGCATCCCCGGGCGGGGAATGCGGAGCCCGAAGGGAAGGTCGCCGCGGTGAGCACGAACGACGAGAGGCTGAGCTGGGATCAGTACTTCATGACCATCACCCGGCAGGTGGCGGAGCGCTCCACCTGCATGCGGGCGAAGGTGGGCGCGGTGATCGTCCGGGATCGGAGCATCCTGGCCACGGGCTACAACGGCTCGCCCGCGGGGATGCCCCACTGCACGGAGGTGGGCTGTCTCATCTATGAATCCAAGAACCCCGACGGCGAAATCGAGAAGAACTGCTTTCGCACCATTCACGCGGAGATCAACGCCATCGCCCAGGCCGCCAAGAACGGCGCCAGCATCAAGGACGCCTCCATCTACATCACCCACACCCCCTGCATCCATTGCCTCAAGGTGCTGGTGAACACCGGCATCCGCGACATCTTCTACGAGAAGCCGTACAAGCTCCACACCGTGTCGGACATCCTGGAGAACACCGGGGTCGGGCTGCACGCGGTGGTCATGCCCTGAGCAAAAGAAAGGCAGGGGCTGCCGGTGGCGGCCCCTGCCTTTTCCGGATCGGCGCACCGCGAGGCGGCGGCGCGATGTTGCCTAAACCTTGCCCGCGAGCAGAAAGGCGATGATCAGGGCGTAGATGCCCAGCGCCTCGATGAGGGCCAGGGACAGGATCAACGGGGTGAAGATCTTGTCGGCGGAGTTGGGGTTGCGGCCGATGCTTTCCATGGCCGCGCCGCCCACCCGGCCTTGCGCGAGCGCGCACCCGAACGCGGCGATGGCGATGCCGAGGCCGGCGCCCAGTGCGACGATACCCGGGACCAGGCCCGCCGAGCCGCCGGCCGCGGCTTCCGCGGCCGCGGCCACGCCCGATAGGATCAGCACGAACAGTCCCGTCAGTACGAAGGCTGTGAGTTGCTTCATCTGTTTCCTCCTTTCCGGCGCCGCGGACTTGGGCCCGCCTCTCCTCATCATCCTCTCCGGGTGCCGCCGGGCGCTCAATGATCGTGGCTCAAGGCCAGGGACGCATAGATCATGCTCAACAGGGTGAATACGAAGGCCTGGATCACGGAGACCAAGGCCCCCAACAGGTAGAACAGAACCGGGATCACCACGTAGGTGAGGCCGGTGAAGATCTCCACCACCAGGTGGTCGGCGAACATGTTGAAGGCCAGCCGGAGACCCAGCGTGAGCGGCCGGAACATGTGGGAGAACACCTCGATCAGGAAGAAAAGCGGCGCGATCACCAGGAACGGTCCCATGAACTGCTTGATGTAGCCGCCGCCGTGCTCGCGCACGCCGAAGTAGTGATAGGCGCCGAAGGATATCAGGCCCATCCCCAGGGTGATGTTGAGGTTGCTGGTGGGGGGCGAGAACCCGGGCACCAAGCCGATGAAGTTGGAGAGCAGGATGAAGATGAAAAAGGTGCCGTAAAGCGGCAGATACTTCCGCCCCTTGTGGCCGATGATGCTGTCGCTCAAGCCCATCACGAACTCGATCAGCAGCTCGAAGACGTTCACGAGGGTGATGCGGTCGCTGGGGATCACCGCGTTATGGGTGTCCCGGAGCCGGCGCCTCACGCCCAGCGCCAGGCACACCAGCAACACCATGCTCACCACCGAGAAGAAGATCTGCAGCGGCAACACGCCCTGCAAGCCCGCGGGCAACAGGTCGTACCAGGTAAACGGATGATGTCCCATGTTACTTGCTCAGCTTTTGCTCAACTTCGTATCGTAGAGCCGATCCCACAAAATCGCCAGGATCAGGCAGTTAACCCCTACCGCGAACGACAGGGCGTCCGGCGCGATGCGGGTCAGAAGCACCCACGAAGCGCCGAGCAGGAAGCAGAACTTCAGGATCAGCAGCGCGACCCCTGCCCGGACCCTTCCCTTGCTCGCGAACGGGGTGATGACCCATCGGACGCCCACCGCCAGAAGCAGGAAGTTGACGCCCATGAACAGGCCACCCAGCAAGAGGCCGCCCGGCTCGACCCAATCGAGCGGCGCCAGCGCCGTGCAACCCAGCACCAGCAGCCCGTGCCAAAGCTCCACCCGGAACACCGGCAGACCTTGAGCTTCCCAGCTCATTTCCGCTCCGCCGAGAAGTGACGCAACAGCAGCACCAGCCGGTAGAAGGCGAGGACCAAGCCCAGCAGGCCCAGCACCAGGACCATCCACGGCGAGGTGTCGAGGTACTGGTCCGCGAAGTAGCCCAGGACCAGACCGGCCAAGACCGTTGAAGGGAATTCAAAGCCCACCGCCGTGTACTTGGCGGCGCGAAAGAGTAAAGGACTCTTTGGGGACGCCCCGTCTCCGCCCTCGGTTCCGTTGCTCACTGGGGAGGATTTACTAACACGCGGGCCGGGGCCGGTCAACGTTGCGCGGTCTCCTCCGCGGCCCAGTCGGCAAACGCCGCCACGGTGGCGGCGATGTCGTCGTCCTCGTGGGCGAGGGACACGAACCAGGCCTCGAAGGGCGAAGGCGGCAGGTAGACGCCCCGCGCCAGCATGCCGTGAAAGAAGCGCGCGAAGCGGTCCCGGTCACAGCCCCGCGCATGGTCCGGGGAAGCGACCCGGTCGGGCCCCAGGAAAAGCGTCAACATGGACCCGACGCGGTTGACCGTACCCGGCAGGCTCTCGCCGAGCGCGGCTTCGAGCCCCTCCTGGAGCCTCCGCCCCTTCTCCTCCAGCCCCTCGTAGACCCCCGGCGCCTCCAGCTCCCCGAGGCTCGCCAGTCCGGCCGCCACCGTCACCGGATTTCCGGAAAGGGTACCGGCCTGGTAGACCGGACCCACCGGCGCCAGACAGCTCATGATGTCCCGGCGGCCGCCGAAAGCGCCCACCGGCAGCCCGCCGCCCAGGATCTTGCCCAGACAGGTGAGGTCCGGAGTGACGCCGTAGCGCTGCTGGGCGCCGCCCCGGGCCACCCGGAAGCCGGTGATCACCTCGTCGAAGATCAGCACGATGCCGTGGCGGCGGGTCTGCTCCCGCAGGGACTCCAGGAACCCGGGCTGCGGCGGGATCACGCCCATGTTGCCGCACACCGGCTCGACGATCACCGCGGCCAAGTCCTCGTGGTTTTCCCGTATCAGCCGCCCCGCCGACTCCGGGTCATTGAAGTCCGCGATCAGGGTCTCGCCGGTAAAGCCCTCGGGCACGCCGGCGCTGTCGGGAAGCGACAGGCTCGCCACCCCCGAGCCGGCCTTCGCCAGCAGGGCGTCCACGTGTCCGTGGTAGCAGCCGTCGAACTTGAGCACCTTGCTCCGGCCGGTGTAGCCCCGCGCCAGCCGTATGGCGCTCATGGTGGCTTCGGTGCCCGAGTTCACCAGCCGCAACTGCTCGACCGCGGGCATCCGCTCGCTGACGAGCTCCGCCAGCTCCAGCTCCCTGCGCGTCGGCGCGCCGAACCCCGTCCCCTCCGGCACGGCGTCAACCACGGCCCGCACCACCGCCGGGGGCGCATGACCCAGGATCAACGGCCCCCAGGCGCAGACATAGTCGATGTACTCGCGGCCCTCCGCGTCGACGATCCTGGACCCCTCGCCGCAGGCCACGTAGAGCGGTTGCCCGCCCACCGCGTTCCATGCCCGGACCGGGCTGTTGACGCCGCCCGGCACAACCCTCTTCGAGCGTTCGAAGAGGGCGGAAGACGCCAGCGATTCCTTACCCACGAGCCCCCTCCCGGTGGTGTCGGGACGCCGAAGTTCGCCCGCGAAAGAGCCTACCCGTCGGCTTCGTCCGCCGGGGTTCCCCGGAGGGTGCCGCCGATCTCACGGAATTCATTGCGAAAAATAGTACCATCGTTTTTGGGCTTGCAATGCGCACGAAAAAGCATTAGAACGACCGCTTTCCTTGCCTCATTTCAGAAGCTCCGAGGGTCGATAAACCTGCCGCCGTCGTCAAGGACCGCAGCGGCCGAGAGGGGCCTCGTTTGGCTGGAAACCCGAGTCAGAGTCACGAAAGGTTGTCCACAACTGTTTATAATTTTGTTGATAACTCACGGCCACGCAAGCACTTACACAGGGCAGAGTAAAGATGAAACCGCTTCCGCGTGAGATACAGAACCGCCTCAAGGAAAAAGTCGGCTTACACAATTTCGAGACCTGGATCAAACCTCTAAGAGCCAGCGACCTCAAGGATGGCACGGTCGCCATCGAGGTGCCCAGCACGCTCTTCCGCGATTGGCTCAATGACAACTACATAGACGCCCTTGAGGAAGAGTTCTCGGACCATCACGACCAGCCCGTCATCGTCACCATAGCGGTCAATGCCGCACCGCTCGCCGACGTGGCGGCGGCAACGGCCGGACCGCCGGCGCGCCAGCCCGAAGCGCCCACCCTGATCCCGCGCTACACCTTCGAAAACTTCGTGGTCGGCGCCAGCAACCAGTTCGCCCACGCCGCCTGCGCGGCGGTGGCCAACCGCCCCGCGGACCACTACAATCCGCTCTTCATCTACGGCGGCGTCGGTCTCGGCAAGACCCACCTGGTGAACGCCGTGGGACACCGCCTGATCGAGCGGAACCCGGGGCAGAAGGTGGTGTACACCACCTTCGAATCGTTCATGAACCAGCTCATCGGATCGCTGCGCCGCGACCGCATGAACGAGTTCAAGAGCCGTTTCCGCAGCATCGACGTACTCATCCTCGACGACATCCAGTTCATCGCGGGCAAGGAACGCACGCAGGAGGAGTTCTTCCACACCTTCAACTCGCTCTACGAGAACCACAAGCAGATCATCCTCACGTCGGACCGTTTCCCCAAGGAAATTCCCAACCTGGAGGATCGCCTCCGGAACCGTTTCGAGTGGGGTCTGACAGCGGACATCCAACCGCCCGACATCGAGACCCGCATCGCGATCCTGTGCAAGAAGGCGGAGGAAGAAGAGATCGATCTGCCCCAGGAGGTGGCCAACTTCCTGGCCACCAACATCTGGTCCAACGTCCGCGAGCTCGAGGGCTCCCTCACCCGGCTCGGCGCCTTCGCGTCCCTGACCAAGGTGGAGATCACCATCGATCTCGCCCAGGAAGTGCTGCGCCACACCCTGAAAGACAACGAAAAGCAGGTCACCGTACGCAACATCCAGAAGGCCATCTGCGATCACTTCGACGTCAAGATCAGCGACCTCAAGTCCAAGCGCCGCACCAAGAACCTCGCCCTCGCGCGCCAGATGGCCATGTACCTGTGCCGGAAGTTCACCTCCACGTCGTTCCCGGCCATCGGAGCCGAGTTCGGCGGCCGCGACCATTCCACGGTCATCCACGCCTCCAAGACCATCGAGCAGAAGACCGTCACGGACCCATACGTCAAGGCCACCGTCGACCGCCTCGTGCGCCAGCTCAAGAACTGAGCGTGGAAACATTGTGGAGAAACCGGCATAGCCTGTTGAGATCCTGCCGCCTTGGCGGTCCCCAACTCCGGGTTCTGTGAACAACGCGCGTTGCCGCGATTTTTTTTCCACTCGAAAGATGGTTTAATGACCGCAGCTTGCGACGTCTATCCCGATGTCCACAGGCCCTACTACTACTCTTGATTCTATAAACTGATGGAAGAGTTAATTGGGGCTGGTGATCCAGGAGGATAAATGGAGATCAGAGCCAAACGGGAAGACTTTCTGGGCGCGTTGTCCCGGATCCAGGGAACGGTGGAACGGCGCAACACGATGCCGATCCTGGCCAATGTGCTGATCGAGACCTACACCAACCGGATTCGGGTCACCGCCACCGATCTCGAGGTGGGAGTCCGGGCGAGCCTCAACGGCGAAATCGTCACCTCCGGGCGCGTCACGGTGGACGCGAGGAAGCTGTTCGAGATCGTCCGTGAGCTCTCCGAGGAGACCATCGAGCTGCAGCGGCTGGACAACGACCGGGTAGAGATCCGCAGCGGCAAGTCCGTCTTCAAGATGGTCGGCCTCGACGCGCAGGAGTTCCCGGCTTTCGCCAAGAGCGCGGACGAAGAGCGCAAGGAGTGTCCGGCTCATGTCCTGAAGGAGATGATCGACAAGACGATTTTCTCCGTCTCGACGGACGAGACCCGATCGAATCTCAACGGCGCTCTGGTCCACGAATCGGGTGAGTCCAGCGTGCGCATGGTTACCACCGACGGCCACCGGCTGTCGCTGGTGCAGCGGGATATAGGGCCGCTGGGCCTGGCCAAGGGGGTCATCGTACCGAGGAAGGGTCTGGCGGAGCTTCGGAGAGTGCTGGAGGACGCGGGAGAAGGGGCGGTTTCGCTGGGCTTCACCGACAACATGGTGTTCGTGTGGAGCGGCGACGTGGAGATGTCGATCCGGCTCATCGACGGCGAATTCCCCGACTATGACAAGGTCATCCCGAGCGACAACAAGAGTGAGGCGAGCATAGCGCAGGGCACCCTGTACCGGGCCTTGCGGCGGGTGTCGCTATTGTCCAGCGACCGTTATCGAGGCGTCCGGGTGGAGTTGAAGGGTGGAGGCATGTCCATCTCGGCCAACAATCCGGACTTGGGGGAGGCGGTGGAGGAAGTGGACCTGGAGTACCAGGGGGGGCGCCTCGCCATCGGTTACAACGCCCAGTATTTGCTGGATATTCTCGGCGTCCTGGACCACGAGGACCAGATCTCCATCGGACTGAAGGACGACCAGAGTCCGACCCTGCTGAAGCGCGGCGACGACGAAACCCTGCTGTACGTCGTGATGCCGATGCGGATCTAGGGGTCCCAGCGGCCCCTCACCCGGCCTTCGGCCACCCTCTCCCAAGGGGAGAGGGGTTGATCTGCCCCCCCTCTCCCTTTGGGAGAGGGTTGGGGTGAGGGCTTTTACGGTCATGGCAGAGAAATCTCACATAGAGCGAACCCTCAAGACCATTGCCTGCTTCGTCATTACGGTGAGCGACACCCGTGACGAGACCACCGATACGAGCGGCGCCCTCATCAAGCGGTTGCTGGAGGAAGGCGGGCACACGGTCGCGGACTACGAGATCGTCAAGGACGAGCCGGAAGATATCCGGGCGTTGATCGCCAGGGCGCTGGCGCAACCCGGGGTGGACGCGGTGCTGCTCAACGGCGGCACCGGGATCGCGCCGAGGGACGGCACCTTCGAGGTCGTCAGCGGTATGCTCGACAAGCGCATCGACGGGTTCGGGGAGCTGTTCCGCTCCCTGAGCTACGAGGACATCGGGTCGGGGGCGATGCTCAGCCGCGCGGTAGCCGGCTCGGCCGGGTCCCGCGTCGTGGCGTCGATGCCCGGATCCCGAGGCGCCGTGGAACTCGCCATGACCAAGTTGCTGGTCCCCCAGTTGGGGCACATGGTGGCGCAGGTCCGCGGACTATGAAGATCCGGGTCAAGCTGTTCGCCATGCTGCGCGAACGGGCGGGGACGGCCGACACTTTCCATGACGTTCCCGAGGGCAGCACCGTGAAAGACCTTTGGGACGACCTTCGCCGAGCATACGGGGGCTTGGCCGGGATCGACTTGAGGCTCCTCTACGCCGTCAACAGCGAGTACGTCGCACTCGACCACCGGCTGGCGGACGGCGACGAGGTCGCCTTCATACCCCCGGTAAGTGGAGGTTGACGTGTACCGGCTTACGGACAAGCCCATCGAGTTGAACGAACTGCTGGCCTTCGTGAGAGACCCTGCGGCCGGCGCCGTGTCGACCTTCATCGGCGCCACACGCGACAACAACGAAGGCCGATCGATCATTTCGCTGGACTACGAGGTCTACCCCGGCATGGCCGAGCAGGAGATGGTGAAGCTCGGGGAGGAGGCGGCGGAGAAGTGGGAGATCACCCGCATGGCCATCGTTCACCGTATCGGCAACGTTCCCATCGGCGAGGCGAGCGTCATCATCGCGGTGTCGGCGCCGCACCGGGACGACGCCTTCAAGGCGTGCCGCTACGCCATCGACGAGCTCAAGAAGCGCGTGCCCATCTGGAAGAAGGAGATCTACCAGGGCGGGGAGATCTGGATCGGCAGCCAGACGGGCGAGCGGTTCACCACCCCTCCGACGCCTCCGACCCCCTCTCCCTCTGGGAGAGGGTTGGGGTGAGGGTCAGCCCTCTTCAATCCGCAGGATCGCCGACTCGGGCAGGTGCTCCAGGAGGCTGGTCACGGCCCGGTCGAGGTACTCGCCGCTCTTCGACTCCACCGTCACCTTCACCTTGTACTCGGGGTTGTCCAGCACCGGATAGGACCCCAGCAGGATCTCGGGGAACCGTTCCAGCAGGT
This sequence comes from uncultured Binatia bacterium (SeqCode), assembly GCA_965204505.1. GTDB lineage: Bacteria > Desulfobacterota > Binatia > UBA9968 > JAJDTQ01 > JAJDTQ01. The sequence continues at coordinate 656,322 of CBDBFB010000002.1, read as the reverse complement.
CGTTCAGCGTGCCGGCGATGGCGCCCTCGCCGTCCTTGATGTAGATGTTCCGCAAGTGGTAGGGGGACTCGCGGAACTGCTCCTTGATGGCGTTGAAACGGTCCTGAAGGATCCGCGGCACGCCGGCGAAGATGTAGACGTTCTTCATCCGCACCACCGGGGCGAACAGCGCCCCGCCGCCCAGAAGTTCGGCGCCTTCCGGCACCATGGCCATGCGCAGCCGCGCGGGGTTGAGATCGTCGCCGTAGCGTTCGGACAGCCGCCGCTCCAGGCGCGGGTGGATGACGGCCTCGACCCCGAAACCGTGCGCGATGCCCTCTATGGTGACGTCGTCGTGGGTGGGGCCGACGCCCCCGGTGGTGAAGACCAGGTCCCATCTGGCGGAAAAGCGTGCCGCGGTGCGGCCGATGAGCTTGAGGTCGTCGGGGATCACCGTGACGCGTTGCACATCGACCCCGAGGAGCCGCAACTCCCGGCACAGGAAGGTGGAGTTGATGTCCTGGGTCTTCCCCGACAGGACCTCGTTGCCGATGATGATGATGCCCGCGGTCTTAGACATGTCGACGCTCCATACTATGCGATGGAGCCGGAAAGCGAAAGAACCCCGCGCGGGAGAGAACCCCTCACTCCGACCCTCTCCCAAGGGGATAGGGTGTCAAAAATTCCCCTTTCCCTCCGGGAGAGGGTGGCCGAAGGCCGGGTGAGGGCCCGGGAGGAGTGCGTGAGATGAGAGAGACCGAGCAATATCTGATCGACGTGGCCTACCCGTACTGGGAGGCCGAGGCCCGCATCGCCAGGCGCTTCTTCGCGGGCAAGCCGACCCGGGAGCAGCACATCCACTGGCTCAAGGCGCAGCTATGGAAGGAGCTTCACCCGGTAGACGGCTACTTCACCGGCCTGCACCGTGAGCTGGCCAACCTCGTCGACATGTTCCCCGAGGTCGACAGGACCGTGGACCGGCACCACTACCACGGCCTCATGGAGCAGTTGGTGCAGGAGTTCAACCACTACGTCCTGATGGCGGACATCCTGGAGTACCTCCTCGGTCGCAAGATGGACTCGGGCGACACCGTCCAGTTGTCCGAGGAGAAGGCCCTGGGCGACCTCCGCCGCAAGTTCGTCGCCGGCTCCGCGGTGGAGAAGGCCGCGGTGCTGGTGACCGAGGGAGGCGGCGCCAGGCTGTTCCGGGAGGGCCGCCGGCTCAAGGGCAGCGTCCTCGATCGCAAGATCGCCGCGGCCATGGACGTCGTCTACGAGGACGAGAAGAACCACTATCGGGAAGCGGCCCGGGAGGCCGCTGCCGCGGTAAGAAACAAACGCGACCTCAACGCCATGAAACGGGCCATCGAACGGGTAAGCCTGCAGCGCGTGCACATGAGAAACGAGATGTTCCAGTTCCCGCTTTCGCGGGGAGACATCGAGCAGTGCCTGGCGAAGCACCGCAGGGCCGTTTGACGGAGCCCGGCGGCGCCCTCACCCCGGCCCTCTCCCAGAGGGAGAGGGGGTCGGAGGCTGCTTGTCGCGAATGCCCTCACCCGGCCTTCGGCCACCCTCTTCTCCCGTGGGGAGAGGGGAAGATTGGCCCTCTCCCCCTGGGAGAGGGTCGGGGTGAGGGCCCCAGGGTCTTCCGAGAGGATGGGACTTGGGGCCGGCGCAGGAGCCGCGCTGCGATGAGCGGATGAAAGGTCGGGGTGAGGGCCTCAGGGTCTTCCGAGGGGATGGGACCTGGGGCCGGCGCAGACGCCACGCTGCGATGAGCGGATGAAATCGAGCAGCTCGGCGATGTCGCCGGAAGGGTCGTTCAGGTTCGCTTCCAGGTCCTTTACCGCGGCGCCGAGGTTGCGGCGCTTGCGGAACAGGAGTTGGAAGGCGTTCTTGAGGGCGCGGATCCTGGGCTCGTCGAAACCTGCCCGGCGCAACCCCACCACGTTCAGCCCGCGCACCGTGTGCTGCCAGTCGATGATGGAGAACGGCGGCACATCCCGGCTCGTGGCGCTCATCCCCCGCATGATGGCGATCTGCCCCACGCGGACGAACTGGTGGACCGCGCAGCTCGCCGAGAGGAAGGCGCGGTCGCCGATCTCGACGTAGCCCCCCAGCACCGCGTTGTTGGTGAGGATGATATGGTTGCCCACCCGGCAGTTGTGGGCGACGTGGCTGTTGGCCATGAAGAAGTTGTCGTTGCCGATGATCGTGGTGCTCTCGGGCGCGGTGCCCCGGTGCACCTGCACCCCTTCGCGGAACACGTTGCGGTCACCGATTCGCAGGTACGACTTGGCGCCGTGGTAGGAGAGGTCCTGCGGCGCGTCGCCGAGCACCGCGCCGCTGTGCACCACGTTGCCTTCGCCGATCTCGGTCCAGCCCATGACCACCGCATGGGGCAGCAGGCGTGTTCCGGCGCCGATCTTCGCCGGCCCGTCGACCACGGCGTAGGGGCCCAGCTCGGCGTCGGGGTGGATTTCCGCCCGTGGATCGACCACGGCTGTAGGGTGTATCGACATGGAGGTGCTCGCGGGTGCTGGTCAGGCCGGGTTGCTGGACACGGGATTCGGTCTCATTGACGGTCGGTTTCGTCGGCGTGCTGCGATTCGTCCTCGAGGTCGTCACCGGCGATCCGGTACTTGCCGTCGGCCCAGGAGCCGAGATCCACGAAGCGGCACCGTTCCGAGCAGAAGGGCCGGTGCGGGTTGCCGGTCCAGGGCGCCTCGTTGTGGCAAATGGGACACTTGACTGAGGTCGGCATCATGCTCCAGGCCGCCGGAGCCGGCCCGCGAAGGCGTGGCTCCGAGCATTGTGTGGCGTCACCCTCTTGAGTAACAGTTCGGCGGCCGTTTTTCAAAACGCAGAGGCGGGCGCGATACAACCTCCCGGACCCCACCCGGCAGGTGAAGGAGCTTGAGAGCGGGCCGCGAGGAAGGCATACTGTGGGGTGGAGCGAGACGGGGATGAGCGACCGGTTGCCGATAATCATACTGGCCGGCGGCAACGATCGACTGGAGACGATACCCCGGGGATTTGCGGCCGACGACGTGTTGCGCGGCTTCAAGGGCGCGGTGAAGCTGCCGTCCGGGCGGTGTATCGCGGGCGAGCTGATCCAGCGGATGCGCGAGAGCGGTCGGTTCGAAGACCCTATCGTGGTGGGACCGCGCCGCGTCTACGGCGACTTGGTGGACTGCGAGATCGCGGACACCACCGGCGACCTGCTGGCCACCATCACGGAGTTCACCTCCCTGCTGACCCGGCGCTACCCGGGCCGGCCCGTCGCCGTGTCCGCTTGCGATATCCTTCCCACCGCCGAGGACTTCCGGACGCTTCTGGACGAATCGTATTTCCCGCACGCCGGCAGCGGTCTTTGGTGGCAGTTGATCGCGGCCGAGCCCGAAGAAATGGGCGTCAGCGGCTGGAAGCCCAGCTACCGCATGCGGCGTGCGCCGGGCGAGCCGTTGTTGAACCTGTATCCGGGCCACCTGGTGATCCTCCGGTCCGACGCGGTCCGTCTCGACATCTTCAACCGGTTCCTGATGCTGGCCTACCGCTTCCGCAACCGCAGCGTCTACGAACGGGTGATCCGCATCACGCTCCGGGCGGTGGGGCTGTGGCTGGCGGACGACTGGAGAAGAATCGGCTCGTTGCGGTGCCCCGGGCGTATCGTGGCGGCCCCTTACGGCATTTTCAGGACCTATCTAAGGTACTGCCTCGAACGGCTCACGGTCCCCGACCTCGCCGCCGAGTTGACCCGGCAGATCATGGAGCCGCGCCGCACCGGCGGCTTCGACCATCCGGTGGCCATGGTGGTGACCCGGATCCGCTCCTTTGCCAAGGACATCGACACCCGGCCGGAGCTGGAGGAAGTGGTGGGGGAATCGGGCGGTGGCCGGGACCACACGGCGGGGTGAGAGGGCGCCAGGTCCGAGGCGCCGGGGGTGAACCCGTTGAGCCGTGCGCCGGCGGGGCGAGACGGCGACGACTCGAAGCGCACCGACTTTGGGTGCTCCGTCAGGACCGTTGACGGGGCGGGGTTCAACCCCGCGCATCAGCGAGCTCCGCCAGCCACTGGCGGAAGAATGCCTCGCCTTGGCGTTCCAGCATGGGTGCGGCGCGGGCGGTGGCGGCCCGGAGCTCCTCGACAGAGAGACCCGGCGTCGCCTCGATCTCCAGGGTGTGGCCGATGAACCAGCGTTCGAGGCCCGCGGCGGTCACCTCCACGTGAAACTGCAGCGCCAGCCCGTGTGCGCCCCAGCCAAAGGCCTGGTTCTCGCAAACCGCCGTGGAGGCAAGATGCACGCCGCCGCGCGGCAGGTCGAAGGTATCCCCGTGCCAGTGGAGCACCGGCGTCTTGTCCGGTGCGAGGTGGCGCAGCGTGGAGGCACGTCCCGCCTCGGTAAGCGAAAGGGGCGCCCAGCCGACCTCCTTCGCGCCGGCGCCGTAGACGCGCGAGCCCAGGGCCCGGGCCATGAGTTGGGCGCCCAGGCAGATGCCCAGGGTGGGCCGATCTGCGTTGAGCCGGCGCTCCAGGAGCCGGGCCTCGTCGGCAAGGAAAGGATACTGCCGGTCGTCCACGGCGCTGATGGGGCCGCCCAGGACCACCAGCAGGTCGGAGTCGGCGAGGCCAGGTCGGTCGAGGTCGTCAAGGCCGGCCTCGACGTATTCGATGCCGTATCCGTGCCGGATCAGCGGCTCGGCGAACGAGCCCAGGTCCTCGAAGGCGACGTGCCGGATGACCACGGCGCGCCGGTGGGCAGGGGGTGCGGAATCGACCATGACAGGGTAAACCTACACACGAGGAGATGAATATGGAAGATGACACCGATGCCGGGCCTCTCGGGTTGCGCGCGCACCCGGTGCTGCGCGCGCCCGAGGGGCCGGTGGTGCTGCTGATTCTCGACGGCGTCGGGGTCGGCGCGGGGGATGAGTTCGACGCGGTGAGCCTGGCGCGGACGCCCAACCTCGATCTGCTGCGGAGCACCGGGCTGGCGGCCTCCCTGCGCGCCCACGGCACCGCGGTGGGCCTGCCCTCGGACGCCGACATCGGCAACTCCGAGGTGGGGCACAACATCATGGGTGCCGGCCGGGTGTTCGACCAGGGCGCCAAGTGTGTCGACCGCGCCATCAAGACCGGGACGCTGTGGGACGGCCACTGGAAGACCCTGACCGGGCGGGTCCGCGCCGGCGGCGGCGCCCTGCACCTCATGGGCCTGCTCTCCGACGGCAACGTGCATTCCCACGAGGCCCACCTCCACGCCCTCATCCGCCGCGCCGACCACGAGGGGTTGCCCCGTGTCTACGTCCACGCCCTGCTGGACGGGCGCGACGTCCCGGACCGCACCTCGCCGGTCTACATCGAGCGCCTGGAGACGCTGCTGGGCCAGATCCGCGACAAGGGCGGCCGGGACTACCGCATCGCCTCCGGCGGCGGCCGGATGGTCGTGACCATGGACCGCTACGAGGCCGACTGGAGCATCGTGGCGCGGGGCTGGAACGCCCACGTCCACGGCGAGGCCGAGGGCTTCGCGAGCGCCGCCGCCGCGGTGGAGCACTTCCGCGCCCGCGAGCCGGGCATCAGCGACCAGGTGTTGCCCCCGTTCACGGTGCGCAAGCCGGACGGCGGCCCGGTGGCCACCGTCGAGGACGGCGACGGGGTGATCTTCTTCAACTTCCGCGGCGACCGCGCCATCGAGATGTCCCGGGCCTTCACCGCCGGCGCCGGGTTCGACCGCTTCGACCGGGGCCGGGTGCCGGAGACGGCGTTCGCCGGCATGATGCTCTACGACGGCGACCTGGGCATCCCCGAGCACTACCTGGTGGCGCCGCCCGAGGTCAGCCGCACCCTGGGCGAGTACTTGGCCGCCGCCGGCGTGCCCCAGTTCGCCTGCGCCGAGACCCAGAAATACGGCCACGTCACCTACTTCTGGAACGGCAACCGCTCCGGCAAGTTCGACGACGCCCTGGAGGAGTACGTCGAGATCGCCTCCGAGCAGGTCCCCTTTGAGCAGCGGCCCTGGATGCGCTCGGCGGAGACCGCCGACGCCGTCAACCGCGCGCTCTGGGAGAGGCGCTATCGTTTCATCCGGGCCAATTTCGCCGGCGGCGACATGGTCGGCCACACCGGCAACCTCAAGGCCACCGTCCGCGCCGTGGAAGCCGTCGACCGCGCCCTCGGCCGGATCCTTGCGGCCGTGGCCGCGGTCCACGGTTGCCTGGTGGTGACCGCCGATCACGGCAACTCCGAGGACATGGTCGAGCGGGACAAGAACGGCGCGCCGCTCTACGAGGACGGACAGCCGGTGTTCCGCACCGCCCACTCCGTCAACCCGGTGCCGTTCGTGATCCGGGAGTTCTCGGACCGCCGTCTCGCTCTTGCTCCGCCCCCCGACGCAGGCCTCGCCAACCTCGCCGCCACGCTGCTGGAGCTCCTGGGCTACGAGCCTCCGGCCGAGTTCGCCCCGAGTCTGCTCACGGCCGCCGCTTCCGGCTGAGGAGCATTCAGAGGAGGGATTTCCGTGTCCGGATCGGTACAGGAGATAGTGAAAACACTTTCGGTTGCGATTGTTCTTGCCATGGCCCTCTCCGGTTGTGGCGGCGGAGGAGACGGCGCTCCGGTGCAGAGGCCCGGCGTGGTCAGGCTGCCGGCAGGTCACGGTCTCGCCGTGGGCGAGATCACGGTGGCGGCGGGCCAATTGGTGGAGCGCGGCAACGTGGTGGTGACGTGTCCGGCGGGGGACGGCGCGTGCGTGGTGACGGTGACGGCGGATGGGACGGCGGTCTACGACAGGGAGGGCGGCGTCCCGAGCGTCATGCCGAGATATGACGCGTGGGGTCCGTTGGGCCATGGGCTGGCGGCCGGCGAGATCAGGGTTCCCGCGGGTGTCACGAGAGAGCGCGGCAACGTGGTGGTGACGTGTCCGGCGGGGGGCAGTGCGTGCGTGGTGAGGGTGGCGGCGGGCGGCGCTGCTGAATATGCCGCGACGGGCGGAGTCCCCACTTTCACGTTCGTGCACCCGACCCACGAGAGGGACAACCCAACCGCGGAAGACCTGTTGGATCACTGGAACGACCCGTGGGAGCGGTTGCGAAGAGGGCTGGGCCTGGCGCGGGTCAACCCCGGCGACGAGGCGGACCGGACCCGCAGGCTCACGGATCTGATCAACATGGCCGGGGGCGATCCGGCCGAGACCGGCACCAGGCTCCGCAACTTTCGCCCGGTCCGCCCCGAGGACATCGAGATCATCGGCGAGCGGGGCGGGATCACCTACGGGCGGTGGACAGGCGGTCCGGCAGGAACGCTCAACATCGAGTTCGATTGGCGGTTCGCGCCGGATTTCGACGCGGCGACGCGGGCGCGGACGGAGCGCGCCGGAAAATCCTGGTCCTGGCGGTTGCTGGACGATTTCGGCACGAACCTCGCCAGACGAGGAAGAGAGTTGGTCGTCCCCGGCATCGGCCAATTGGGGGTTCTCGACGAAGACGTGCCGGCGGACGACGTGCTCATCTTCGTTTTCGACCTGGGCGACTCCGAGTTCTCCGAAGCCAGTACCCAGGACCTTGTCACGTTTGCCGGCGACGACTACCAGCCTTGGCTGGGCTTGGTGCGGCTGTCGCAACGACACACCGATTCGACCTCCGTGATTGCGCATGAGATCGGGCACGTGATCGGGGTAAGCAATTGGGAGGTTCAGCCCCTGACACGCTACATCAACACGGCGGACCACACGTTCGAAGGGCCGGAGGCCGTGCGAGCCAACGGCGGACAGCCGGTGCCGTTCCAGTGGGTGGACGCGGACAACCGTTTGGTGGAGCCGAACACCCCCGGCGCTGAAGTCGACTACGGCCACCTCGGAGTCTGCACTTCGATCATGGCGTACTGCCGCGATCCCACGGAGGTGTACGTTCCGTCGGATCTCGACTTCGCCTACCTCGACGACATCGGCTACGACCTTCTCGACCCCGCCGCCGCCTCCGCGCCGGAGTTGTACGGCTACGGGGCATGGGGGCGCTACAGCGCCTGGGGCGCGGGCGTGGAGCGCACCATCGAATACCAGGGCGAACGAATCGTGGAGGCGACCGATACGCTGCGGGCCAGCGCGGACGCGTTCGGCATGGCGCCGGGCATGAGCCTGGCGGAGGCGCACGGGTCGTTGCAGGGAGGCATCACTTGGTCGGGTTCGCTGATCGGCGTCGACCTGGGGCAGCCGATGCTGCCGCCGGTGTTCGGCAACGCGGAGCTCAGGGTCGAGCTGTCTACACTCCAGGGGACCGCGTCATTCGACGCCCTGACGGTCCACGTCGGCGGCGTGCCCAGCCCCTTCCGGGATCCCGACCTGCACTACGCCATCGGCGTCACCGGGAACGCTTTCTCGGACGCGGAGGGGCGCGTCCTCGGCGGATTTTACGGTCCCGGGCACGAGGAGATGGCCGGGGTGGTGAACGACCGCGCGCCTTCCGTGAACCTCATTGCCGGCTTCGGCGGAACCCGGTGACTCGACGGCAGGGTGCTGAGGCGAGCACCCTCACCGCGACCCTCTCCCGGGGAGAGGGAGATAACGGAGTGAAGCTCTTCCTCTGTTGACCCCCCTTCGCGCGGCGGAGTAGAGTGATCTTCATGGCCGCGACAGGTGACAGTACCGGCGCTTCGGCGACGTCTGCTTCCAAGGCCGGCAAGGCCAAGAGCCGGATCCTCCTTCTGGACAGCTACTCCCTCGCGTTTCGAGCCTTTTTCGCCCTTCCGGAGACGCTGGTCACGAGTTCCGGGCAGGTGACCAACGCGGTTTCGGGCTTCACCTCGATGCTCATCAAGCTGGAGAGCGAGGAGCGGCCGGACGCGGTCATCGCGTGCATGGACAAGGGCGAGCCGCAGTTTCGCCTGGACCAGTACCCGGAGTACAAGGCGGGGCGGGGCGAGACCCCCGATACCCTACGGCAGCAGATCCCGCTGATCCGCGCGGTGCTGGAGGCGCTGTGCGTCCCGGTGGTCGAGTTGGAGGGGTACGAGGCCGACGATCTCCTGGCCACACTGGCCCGGCGCGGACGCGAGGCCGGGCACCACGTGGTCATCGTCAGCGGCGACCGCGACTGCCTCCAGCTCGTGAACGACGACGTCACCGTGCTGATGAACCGCCGGGGCGTCACCGACATGATCCGCTACGATCCGGCGATGGTGGAGGAGCGCTACGGTGTCACGCCCGAGGGCTGGACCGACTTCGCCGCCCTCAAGGGCGAGCAGGCCGACAACCTTCCCGGCGTCCCCGGCGTGGGCGACAAGACCGCGGCCAGGCTGCTGGCGCAATACGGCAGCATCGAGGGCATCATCGAGCACGCCGCCGAGCTGACCCCGAAGATCCGCAAGGGCATCGAGGAGTGCGCCGACCAGGTGAAGCTCAACCGCAAGCTCGGGCGGCTGCTGGACGACGTGCCGCTGGAGACCGACGAGAGCCTGTTCGTGCGCCGGCAGTGGGACCCGGAGACGGTGCGCAAGCTGTTTACCTCGCTGGAGTTCCGGACATTGTACCAGCGGCTGCTGGCGCTGGCGCCGGACGCGGAGCCGCCCGAGGAGGCGGTGATCCGGCCGTCGTCCATCTCCCGGTGGACCTCCGGCGCGGAGGTGCCCGAGGGCGACGCGGTGGCGGTGGCCTGGGACGATGTGGATGGCGGCATGGCGGCGCTGTGCGCGCGGCCCGGTGAGGTGGGGCTGATGCCGCTGGACATCGCCGCGGGCGCCGGCGAGGTGCTGGCGGCGGAGGGCACCGCCAAGGTGGTGTACGAGGCCAAGCCGCTGTACGGCGCCATGATCGCCAGGGGCGCGGCGCTGCGCGGGGTGCGCTGCGACCTCAAGATCGCCGCCTACCTGCTGGACCCCGGCGCAAGCGGCGGCTACGCGCTCAAGGACATCGTGCGCCGCCACCTGGACGCGGAGCTGGTCGGCGAGGGGGCGGAGGCCGAAGCCCCGAGCGGCCCGGTCCAGGGCGATTTTCTCAACCCCGGCGACGAGGACCGGGAGGAGGCGGCGCGCCGGCGTCGGCTGGCGGCCGAGGCGGCGGCGGTGCAAGCGCTGGCGCCGGTGCTGGAGGCGCGCCTCAAGGAGACCCGGAGCTGGGAGCTGGCGCAGACGCTGGAGTTCCCGCTGACCGAGGTGCTGGCGCGCATGGAGCACGCCGGCATCCTGGTGGACGACGGCTATCTCGACGGGCTCAACCGGGAGCTGGGAGAGCGCATGGACTCGCTCCAGGCCAAGGTACAGGAGCACGCCGGCGAGCACTTCAACGTCAACTCCCACCCGCAGTTGTCGCGCATCCTGTTCGAGAAGCTCGGGCTGCCCAAGACCAAGAAGATCAAGACCGGCTACTCCACCGACGCCTCGGAACTGGGCAAGCTCGCCGGCAGCCACCCCATCGTCGACGCGCTGCTGGAGTACCGCGAGGTGGCCAAGCTCAGGACCGGCTTCACCGACTCGCTGTTGAGCCTGGTGAACGCGGACACGGGGCGCATCCACACCACCTACGAGCAGGCCGCGGCCGCCACCGGCCGGCTATCGTCGTCGGCGCCGAACCTCCAGAACATCCCGATCCGGGCGGACCTCGGGCGGCAGATCCGGCGCGCCTTCGTGGCCCCTGCCGGCAGCGTGCTGCTGTCCGCCGACTATTCGCAGATCGAGCTGCGGGTGCTGGCGCACATGTCCGAGGACGAGAGCTTCCTGGCGGCCTTCGCCCAGGGGCACGACTTCCACGCCGCCACCGCCGCCAAGGTGTTCGGCGTGGAGCTGGACGGCGTCACCCCGGAGATGCGCAGCCGCGTCAAGCAATTCTCCTACGGCATCGCCTACGGCATGTCGGCGTTCGGCGTGTCCCAGCGGCTGGGCATCGAGGTGGGCGAGGCGCGCGAGTTCATCGACGCCTACTACGCGCAGTTCCCGGCGGTGAAGGCGTTCCTGGACGCGCAGGTGGAGAAGGCCAAGGTGGACGGCTTCACCACCACCCTGTTCGGCCGGCGGCGCTACCTGCCGGAGCTTCAGTCCGCCAACTTCCGCCTGCGGGCGGTGGGCGAGCGCATGGCGCTCAACGCACCGATCCAGGGCACCGCCGCCGACATCATGAAGCGGGCCATGATCGCGGTGGATCAGGCGCTACTGGAGGAGCCGGTGGCGCGCATGCTGCTCACGGTGCACGACGAGCTGGTGTTCGAGGTGCCGCGGGCCTCGCTGGAGCGGGCCACGGCGCTGGTCAAGGAGCGCATGGAGGGCGCCGCCGAGCTGCGCTGCGGCCTGGTGGTGGACGTCCACACCGGGGAGAACTGGGCGGACGCGCACGCGTAGACTCTTACTCTCGGAAGGCGGGAGGTGTTCATGAACGGTTGGCTTTGGCAATTTCCGACCCTCGACGAGGCCGCGTTGCGCGCCCTCAAGAAGGCGTTCGACTCGGGGTACCGGGGGTTCTCCCGGAGCTACGGCGACGCCATCGAGGCCTTCTTCGATCCCCTGCTCTACTTCCTTGTGTGGTTCGAGCGGCTGCTCCTGGCCGCCCCCTGGTGGCTGGTGATCGTGGTGGTGGCGTTCGTGTGCTGGGTGGCCGGCCGCAGCCGCAAGCTCTCCATCTTCGTGGCCGCGGCGCTCTTCTTCATCGGCTACCTGGGCATGTGGGAAGACACCATGCGGACCCTGGCGATCATCTTCGTCTCCACCCTGATCGCCATCGCCATCGGCATTCCGGTGGGCATCTGGATGTCCCGCTCCGACCGGGTGCAGGCGTTGATCACGCCGATCCTCGACATCATGCAGACCATGCCCATCTTCGTCTACCTGATCCCGGTGGTGATGCTGTTCGGGCTCGGCAAGATCCCCGGGCTGATCGCGGTGGTGATCTACGCGGTGCCGCCGGTGATCCGGCTCACCAACCTGGGCATCCGGCTGGTGGACAAGGAAGTGCTGGAGGCGGCGGACGCCTTCGGCACCGACACCTGGCGGCGGCTGTTCGACATCCAGATGCCGTTGGCGCTGCCCAACATCATGGCGGGCGTCAACCAGACCATCATGATGGCGCTTTCCATGGTGGTCATCGCCTCCATGATCGGCGTCAAGGGCCTGGGGCAGCCGGTGCTCCAGGCGGTGACCAATCAATACTTCGCCCTCGGCCTCTTCAACGGGGCCGCGGTGGTGGCGCTGGCCATCGTCTTCGACCGCATCACCCAGAGCTACGGCAGGCGCATACAAACCAGCAGGCAGACGTCATGACTACGGCAAGCGCTTCGAATATCGAGATCCATTCCCTCTACAAGGTGTTCGGCGACGATCCCCCGTCGGTGATGCGCCTCGTGCGGGACGGCATGGACAAGCAGGAGCTCCTGGAGTCCCACGGGTACGTGCTGGGGCTGCGGGACATCAACCTGACGGTGAACCCGGGCAGCATCCAGGTGGTGATGGGGCTCAGCGGCTGCGGCAAGTCCACCCTGGTGCGGCACGTCAACCGGCTCATCGACCCCACCGAGGGGACCGTGCTGGTGGACGGCCAGGACGTGCTCGGCCTGGACCAGGGCGCGCTGCAGCACCTGCGGCGCCACAAGGTCAGCATGGTGTTCCAGCGCTTCGCGCTGTTTCCCCACCGCACCATCCTGGAGAACGTTCGGTACGGGTTGCAGATGCAGGGGGTGGCGCGGGCGGAATGCGACGAGCGGGCGGAGCGGTGGATCGATCGGGTGGGGCTCTCGGGCTACGAGGGGTCCTATCCTCACCAGCTCTCCGGCGGCATGCAGCAGCGCGTGGGCCTCGCCCGGGCGCTCGCCACCGAGGCCGAGATCCTGCTCATGGACGAGGCCTTCAGCGCCCTCGACCCGCTGATCCGGGCTGACATGCAGACGCTCCTGCTGGAGCTTCAGCGGGAGCTGCACCGCACCATCCTGTTCGTCACCCACGACCTCGAGGAGGCCATCACCCTGGGAGACCGCATCGCCATCCTGCGCGACGGCGAGGTGGTGCAGAACGGCGATTCCCAGGAGATCGTGCTCAAGCCCAGCGACGACTACATCTCCAACTTCACCAAGAACATCAACCGCGGCCGGGTGATCCGCGTCGGCTCCATCATGGAGCCCACCCAGGCGCGCGCGCCGGAACCGGGCGGCAAGGATTGCTCCGTTCCTTCGGAGATGCTGCTGGAGGAGGCATTACCCGTGGTGGTGGCGTCGCCCAACGACAAGGCCGCGGTGGTGGATGTCAAGGGCAAGACCGTGGGCGCCATCTCGGTGGGCCGGATGGTGCACGCGCTGGCGGGCGACAGGCTGACGGGGGCGGCGTAGGGAGCTTGTGCCGGGATGCCCTCACCCCGACCCTCTCCCAGAGGGAGAGGGGGTAGATTAGCCATCTCCCTCTGGGAGAGGGTGGCCGAAGGCCGGGTGAGGGCCGCCGAAGGCGGTGAGGAGGTTGGAGCGGGCGACCGGGATCGAACCGGCGACGTCCAGCTTGGGAAGCTGGCATTCTACCGCTGAATTACGCCCGCTCTTGAGTCCCTCTTATGGGATCACCCGATCGATGTCAATCTTGAGGGCGTGACGCCGCCGCCGCTGCGGTTTCCGTGGCCGCCCTTCGGGCGCCGTTGGCCGGGAACAGGTAGATGATCTCGCCCTTCCTGACCAGGCCGAGATCTTCCCGGGCGATCTTCTCGAGATAGCGGTCGTCCTTGCTGATGCGGTGGATCTTCTCCCGCAGCAGCTCGTTCTCGCGCTGCAGCGCCTGCGACCGCTCCTCCAGCAGCCGTCGTTCCTCCGACAACCGCCGGTAGTGCAGCAGGCCCCACTCACCGAAGACGAGGAAGAACAGCATCAGCACCAACACGGACATCAGGCCGTAGTTGATGACGTGCCGCGACAGTTTCTTCGGGAGCGCCATGGGTCATTTTCTATCATCGTCGATCGGCGCCCGGAGTGCAACCGGGAAGCCCCTCCCCTCCCTACCCCTGGATTCCGGCCCTGCATCGGGGTACGGGGCATGCTGTTGCCGGAATGACGACTACAGGGCCGCGGGGCCGGTTCCGCCGCGCCGCAAAAAATCTGCTACGAATAGGGAGCCAAAAGGGCACGGGTGGGCACGGATCGGAGGGAGCGATGAAGATCAAGGGTGTGGTCGCGCGGGAAGTGCTGGACTCACGGGGCAATCCCACCGTGGAGGTAGAGGTGGCGCTGAGCAACGGGACGCGTGGCCGGGCGACGGTGCCGTCGGGGGCTTCCACCGGCGAGCACGAGGCCGTGGAGTTGCGCGACGGCGGCGCCCGCTTTACGGGCAAGGGTGTGCTGCGCGCGGTGGGACACGTCAGGCGCAACCTGGCGCGGCGGGTCGTGGGGCTGGACGCAAGGAACCAGCGCAAGCTGGACGGCGCCATGATCGATCTCGACCGGACGCCGGACAAGGGGCGCCTGGGCGCCAACGCCATTCTCGGCGTGTCCCTGGCCGCCGCCCATGCCCAGGCCGCGGCCGGCAAGACACCGCTTTACCGCTATCTCGGAGGGGACGAGGCGCGCACCCTGCCGGTCCCCATGCTCAACGTGCTCAACGGCGGCGCCCACGCCGACAACAACGTGGACGTGCAGGAGTTCATGCTGATTCCCTGGGGCCTGCGGTCGTTCGCCGAAGCCTTGCGGGCCGGCGCCGAGATCTACGCCGCGCTGAAGAGCGTGTTGACCGAGAAGGGCTACAGTACCGCGGTGGGCGACGAGGGCGGCTTCGCGCCGCGGCTCAAGAGCAACGAGGAGGCCATCGAGCTGTTGCTGGAGGCGGTGGTCAAGGCGGGCTACAAGGCCGGGCCCCAGGTGGCCCTGGGCCTCGACGTGGCCGCCAGCGAGTTCCACGAGGCGGGCTCCTACGTCTTCCGCAAGTCGAGCGGCGCCAGGATGAGCGCCGCGGAGCTTGCGGGCCTCTACGGGAAATGGGTCCGCGACTACCCCATCGTCTCCATCGAGGACCCGCTGGGCGAGGACGACTGGGAAGGCTGGGAGAAGCTGAGCGCGGCCCTGGGGGGGAAGGTCCAGCTCGTCGGCGATGACATTTTCGTCACCAATCCCCGGCGCCTGGAGGAGGGAATCCGGCGCGGCGTCGCCAACTCCATCCTGGTGAAGCTCAACCAGATCGGCACCCTGAGCGAAACCCTGGAAACCATCCGGACGGCCCGCGCCGCCGGCTACACCACCGTCATTTCGCACCGTTCCGGCGAGACCGAGGACACCACCATCGCCGACCTCGCCGTCGCCACCGGCGCCGGCCAGATCAAGACCGGCGCCCCCTGCCGCGGCGAGCGCACCGCCAAGTACAACCAGCTCCTGCGCATCGAGCAGCAGCTCGGCCGCCGCGCCCGTTACGCCGGCAGGAAGGCCTTTGCGGGGGGGTGATTCGCAGATCCAAGGAAGCTTCTAGGTGAAGAGCCGCAGGAAAATCATGACGAGGCTTACGAGAACCATGAGGAAGCTTACGGCGGTCGTGGTGGTGATGCCGATGAGCCACTTCAGCATGATCGCCTCGCGGTCACTGATGAGCGTCTTGACCTCGGCAAGGTCCTCCTTGGTTGCCAGATGCGGCAATATGGCCTGGACCTCGGCAAGGTCCTCCTTGGTCGCCAAGTGCGGCAGTATGGCCTGGACCTCAGCAATGTCGCCCTTGGTCGCCAGGTGCGGCAGTACGGCCTCGATCCGGCCCATCCGCTCTTCAAGTTTCTCAGTTGTCATGTCGCCACCTGCGCCGCCCTACTCTACATTATAGAACTGTCGTCCCACAACTATTCTATCGGCATTTTCTGAGCCTTCCTTAACCGCTTGTTGAAATAGTTGGCGCCCTTCGACTTCGCTCGGCAGACCTCGCGAAGCCGAAGGGCGCTCCCTACAGCCGCGTCACCAGCCAGGCGGGGGTGAGGCGGAGGACGTAGGCGTTGAGGGCGGTCATGTTGTCGGTGACCAGGAGGAGGCCGACGGCGACGAGCAGCAGGCCGGCGCAGACGTGGATTGCGGGGAGCCAGGAGCCGAGGGCGCGGGAGAAGCGGAAGAACTGGTTCATGGCCAGGGCGCTGAGCAGCAGCGGCAGGCCCAGGCCGGCGGCGTAGGCGGACAGCAACAGCACGCCCCGGTTGACCTCGCCGTGGGTGCCGGCCAGGGTCAGGATGGCGCCCAGGATGGGCCCCACGCAGGGTATCCAGGCCACCGCGAAGGTGAGCCCCACCAGCACCGATCCGAGATAGCCGGCGGGCTTGCTGCGCAGGTTGAACTGGGCGTACCGCTCCAGGGTGGCGACCTTGAAGAGCCCGGTCAGGTAGACCCCCACCACCAGGATGAACACGCCCCCGACCACGCGCACGACGTCCTGGTAGCCGACCAGCAGCCTTCCCAGCAGGCTCGCGGACGCGCCGAGGGCGACGAAGGCGAGGGAAAAGCCGAATACGAACGCGAACGCGTTTCCCATCACCCGGGCCGTGTCGGCGCCGCCTTCGCTCATTTCCCTGGGCGATATGCCGGAAACGAACGACAGGTACGACGGGACCAGCGGCAGCACGCAGGGGCTGAGAAACGACAGGCCTCCGGCGGCGAAGGCCACGAACAGGTTGACGTCGGCCATGAAGGGTCCCTGATTACTTTACGCCATACGCGGGCACGCAAAGCAATGCGGGAACGGCTTTACCCGGCGTCAAGAATGGATGATATTGGCCCGTCATGTTCGAGTTTCTGGGCAAGGGCGGCCTTTTCATGGTCCCGATCCTGCTGTGCTCGATCGCGGCGGTGGCCATCTTCATCGAGCGGCTCTTCAGCCTCCGACGGCGGGCGGTGGTGCCGGCGGACATCGTGCGGCGGACCGAGGCGCTGGTCGCCGGCCGGGACCTTCCCGCGGCCCTGGAGCTGCTCGGCAGGGGCGGCTCGGCCATCGCCCGGGTGCTGTCCGCCGGGCTCCGCGTCTCGGGCCAGCCCCGCGACATCGTCAAGGACCACCTGGAGGAGGCGGGGCGCCAGGAGGCGGCCGCGCTGGAGCGGTTCGTGGACACCCTCGGCACCATCGCCGGGGTGAGCACGCTGCTGGGCCTGTTGGGAACCATCTCGGGCATGATCGAGATATTCTCGGTGATCTCCACCCAGAGCGCGGTGAACCCGGCGACCCTGGCCGGCGGCATATCCGAGGCGCTGATCACCACCCTGGCGGGGTTGAGCGTGGCCATCCCCACCGTCGTCATGCACCGCTACCTGCTCAACAAGGCCAACGCCTTGACCCTGGAGATGGAACGCCTGTGCACCCGCTTCATGGACCTGCTGACCGCCGAGGGCGCGGCCGACTGACATGAACTTCCGGCCCGGCAGAAAGCCCGCGGGCGGCTTCATCGACATGACGCCCGTGGTGGACACCATCTTCAACCTGCTGATCTTCTTTGCCCTGTCCATGAACTTCCTCGCCAATCCCGGCATCACCGTGGACCTGCCCGACGCCTCGGCGCCGCAGGTGGCGCCGAGGGACGGCGACATCCGCGTGGCCGTCACGCCGGCGGGCGGGATCCGTCTCGACGGCACGCCGGTGACGCTGGAGGCGCTGCGGGCGAGGCTGCGGGAGTTGGCGGGGGAACGCCGCGCCCCGCAGGTGCTCATCCGCGCCGACCACCGCGTGCCTCACGGCCTGGTGGTGGCTGTGATGGATGCCGCGCGGTCGGCGGGGCTGACGCGATTGGCGATCATGACGCAGCGGGAGGGGGGGCGGGAGTAGGGATGGCGTCCTTCGACTTCGCTCGGCAGACCTCGCTACGCTCAGGACGAACGGGGCGGGAAAGGGCGGGGCCTACGGGAAGAAGGTCAGCTTCACCATCATGGCCAGCATGGCCATGACAGCGGGAATCAAGCTGAAGACGGCGAAGTTGAGCACGGCGATTTGCCTTTCGATTTTTGCAAACCTCTCGTTCACTTCGGCTTTGAAGTCGGCGATGTCCTGACGGACCTCGTCCTTGAAGTCGGCGATGTCCTGGCGAACCTCGGCTTTGAACGCCGCCATGTCCTGGCGGACCTCGGCCTTGAACTCGGCCATGTCCTGACGGATCTCGGCTTTGAAGTCGGCCATGTCCTGGCGGATTTCAGCCTTGAACTCGGCCATGTCCTGGCGGACCTCGGCCTTGAAGTCGGCCATCTCGACCTTGAACTCGGCCATCTCGGCCTTGACGTCGGTAATGTCCTCTTTGCTGGCCATCTGGTCTGCAACCGGGATGGCGGCGGCCGCGGCCTTTGCCTTCTCCTCGGTGCTTCCGGCTTCGATCAGCGCATCGTAGATTTCGGAAACAATCAGGCTCACGGTCGCATCTCCAGACGCGCCGTCCGTTTGTGTGCAAGTCGGTCAAGAACACGACACCAGCAAACGGCGCGAATGTCAAGTGTGTCCATGCAAGGACAAATCGGCGAGCCGTGTCGTTTCTTTAGGAAGATTCTGTTCAATTGTGCCGGCGCGCTTCGACTTCGCTACGCTCAAGGCGAACGGCGCCATCTCGAAGGGCGCCATCTTCCTTAGCTTGAAGAGGCGGAAGGGGTGCGACTACACCGGCATGACGCCGTGCTTCTTGGCGGGGCGGGTCTCTTTCTTCCGGCGCAGCAGCGCCAGGGCGCGGATGAGGCGGGCGCGGGTGTCGGCGGGGTGGATGGCGGCCTGGGAGAATTGCTTGGAGAGGGCCTCGAAGGGACCGTTGAAGCGTTCGTTGAACTCGGCCATCTTCTCTTGGCGGGTGCGCTCGGGGTCGTCCGAGGCGGCGATCTCGCGGCGGTAGAGCACGTTGACGGCGCCGCCGCCGCCCATCACCGCCAGCTCCACCCCGGGCCACAGCCAGAGCTGGTCGGCACCCATCTCGCGCGTGCACATGGCCTGCTTGGCACCGCCGTAGCCCTTGCGCAGCACGATGGTGACCTTGGGCACGGTGGCCTCGGCATAAGCGTAGAGCATCTTGGCGCCGTGCCGGATGATGCCCATCTCCTCCTGCTGCTTCCCCGGGAAGAACCCGGGCACGTCCATCAGCGTGACGATGGGGATGTTGAAGGCGTCGCAGAAGCGGATGAAGCGCGCCGCCTTGTCCGAGGCGTCCACGTCCAGGCTGCCGGCCAGGAACATGGGCTGGTTGGCCACGAACCCCACCGGGTGGCCGTCGAGCCGCCCGAAGCCGATCACCAGGTTGCGCGCGAACCGGCGCTTGAGCTCCAGGAACTCGCCCCCGTCCACCACCGTGCGGATCACCTTGACGATGTCGTAGGGCTTGCGCTTGTCGTCGGGCACCAGCTCCTCGATGCCGTCGAGGCGCCGCTCGGGGTCGTCGTCGGTATTCCTGCGCGGCGGCGCCTCGTTGCAGTTGGCCGGCAGGTACGCCAGCAGCCTCCGGATCTCCGCCAGGCAGGCTTCGTCGTCCGCGCTCACAAGGTCCGCCACCCCGGACACCTCGGAGTGGATGCGCACCCCGCCCAGCTCCTCCATGGTGACCTCTTCGCCCAGCACCTCCTTGATCACTGGCGGCCCGGTGATGAACATCTGGCTGGTGCCGCGCACCATGAGGATGAAGTCGGTTAGCGCCGGCGAGTAGGAGGCCACGCCGATGCACGGCCCCATCACCGCCGAGATCTGCGGGACGGCGCCCGACGCGATGCTGTTCTCGAAGAAGATCTGGCCGATGGCGGCGGTGACGCTCAACCCCTCCTGGATGCGCGCTCCCACCGAGTCGTAGAGCCCGATGCACGGCATCCCCAGCGAGCGGGCGGTGCGGATGCCGTTGGCGATCTTCTCGGCATGGGCGCTGCCCACCGCCCCGGCCAGCACCGTGCGGTCCTGGGCGAACAGGTACACCGCCCGCCCGTCGATGCGCGCGAAGCCGCACACCACCCCGTCGGTGGGCTGCCGCCGCTCCGCCATGCCGAAATCCGTGCACTGGGTCTCGGCCAGCATGAACTCTTCGGTGAAGCTGTCGGGGTCCACGAGCCGGTCGATGCGCTCCCGGGCGGTGAGCTTGCCCTCGCCGTGCTGCTTTTCCACGGCGCGGGCGTCGCCCTTGAGGACGCCGGCCTCGAGCTCGGCGAGCTTCTCTTGGGGCGGTTTTGCTTCGTCGGCCATGGTTGGGTGGTTGTTTCGGGGACCCTCACCCCGACCCTCTCCCAGAGGGAGAGGGAGTCAGAACACCTCTACCCTTGAGGCAAATTCAACCCCTCTACCCTCGGAGAGGGAGTCGAATCGGCCCGCCCGAATCAAGCCCCTCTCCCCTTGGGAGAGGGTGGCCGAAGGCCGGGTGAGAGCGCCCGCACACTAGTGTCGCGTCCGGTAAATTCTTGGCATAATTTGCTGGTCTTTTTCGCCGTCGGCTGCGTTGCTTTTCCTCGCGTGGTACTCGCCCGCGGAGGGCGACCGCCGGTCGCCCCTACAGGTCATCGCGCCTTGCCGACGACAAAAATCCTGCGCAACTTATGCCAGGAATTTACGGGACGCGACACTAGATAATCCCCATCCCCCTCAACACCGACAGCATAATCGCGGCGGCGATGACCGAGCCGATCTGGCCGCCGGCGTTGGCGCTCATGGCGTGCATCAGCAGGTGGTTCTTCTTGTTGTAGCGCTGTCCCTCGTTCTGCACCACCCGCGCGGCCATGGGGAAGGCGGAGATGCCGGCGGCGCCGATGAGCGGGTTGATCCTGCCGCGGCTGAGCAGGCACATGCCCTTGCCGAACAGCACCCCCATGACCGTGTCCAGGCCGATGGCCACGAGCCCCAGGACGAGGACCATGAGGGTCTCGACCTTGAGGAACTGGTCCGCGCCCATGGTGCCGCCGATGGCCAGCCCCAGCAGCAGCGTGACGATGTTGGCGATCTCGTTCTCCGAGGCCAGCTTGAGCCGCTCCACCACGCCGCACTCCCGCAGGAGGTTGCCGAGCATCAGCATGCCGATGAGGGGCGTCCCCAAGGGCGCGATGATCGACGCCACCACCGTGACGACGATGGGGAAGAGGATGCGCGTGGTCCTGGACACGGGCGCCTGCTGCACCATCTCCATGACCACCTGCTTCTCCCGCGCGGTGGTCAGCGCCCGCATGATCGGCGGCTGGATCAGCGGCACCAGCGACATGTACGAGTAGGCCGCCACCGACACCGCCGCCAGCAGGTGCGGCGCGTAGCGCGAGCTCACGTAGATGGAGGTGGGACCGTCGCAGGCGCCGATGACGCCGATGGCCACGGCGTCGAGCTTGCTGAACCCCAGTGCCAGGGCCAGCAGCACGGTCAGGAAGATGCCGAACTGGCCGGCCGCCCCCAGCATGATGATCCTGGGGTTGGAGAACAGCGGCCCGAAGTCGGTCATGGCGCCGATGCCGATGAAGATCAGCACCGGGAAAATCTCGGTACGGATGCCGAAGTCGTAGAAGAACCGCAGCGTCCCGCCCTCGGCCATGAGCTCGGCCTGGGGGATGTTGACGAGGATGGCGCCGAAGCCGATGGGTACGAGCAGCAGGGGCTCGAAGCCTTTCCTGATCCCCAGGTAGAGCAGCCCCGCGCCGATGGCCATCATCACCACCTGGCCGAGCCCCAGGTGCGAAACGCCGTCAAGCAGCCCCAGGGCGCCGGAAATGATCGCGGATTCCATTCAGTTTGGCTCTTGTTCCGTGCCCGGCCCCGTCAGTCCCGGCACCCGACCGGTCATTCCCGGCACCCCCTCCGTCATTCCGGCGAAAGCCGGAATCCAGGAGGGCGCCGTAGCCCCACCCCTGGATTCCGGCTTTCGCCGGAATGACGGAAGTCTCACGAAGGGAAAACTTTCTTGATCAGGAGAATCAGCAGGCTCAGCAGCCACAGCACCAGCAGCGTGCCGACGCTGCCCACCAGCGCGACCGTAAGGCCGAATTCCCAGGTGCCCATGGTCAACCGCGTGCGTGAGTGCCGTTCGCGGACGCGCGGCTACTCGATCTCGGCGAGCTCCTCCCCCGCCTCCACCGACTGCCCCACCTCGACGTTGATGGACTTGACCGTCCCGTCCGCCGGTGCCACCACCGGAATCTCCATCTTCATGGCCTCCATCACGATGACCACGTCGTCCTCTTCCACGGCCTGGCCGGGATTCGCCTCGATCCTCAGAATCTTGCCCACCATGGGGGCGGTGACGGAGGTTGCCAATGGAGCTTCTCCTTGCGTGTGAAATTCGCCCCTGAGCAACAACTCCGTTCGCCCTGAGCGTAGCGGAGTGAAGTCGAAGGGCCGTTTGCGGGCGCTGCGCGATGGTCCCTTTATCGGGGTTTTGCGGGGACAAGTCAAACGAGAACACATGAGGCGAACATGTAGAAATAATAGTATGGAAAATACTTTGATCGGCCGATATAGAACATGTAGGATCTGGTTCGGCATCCGAAAAGAGGGCGGGGTGTCGCTGACGACGTCGGGAGTGGGTCTGTCGCTGTGGGGCGGTGAGCTCCGGGGCGTCTTCGGTGCCGTCCGTCAGCCCGACGCTCACCCATGACGAGGGCTGGTCCGATGTCGGGAGCCCGTTCGAATGCCCCCATTTTTTCCGGCCGGCCTCCCATGGACCCCATCTGGATTCAGTGGCTGCTGGACAGCCATGCCTTGTGGCTGAAGCGGGAGCTCATCGACCGTGGCGGCGACATTGAGGCCCAGAGCGGGCGGCTCTTCCTGGCGCCCTTCGTGGTGGTGTCCCACGTGGACTCCGACGATCCCATCCTCTGCTACGGCAACCGCCACGCTCTCGATCTGTGGGAGATGACCTGGGAGCAGTTCACCGCTACGCCCTCGCGGCTGACGGCCGAGCCGGTGAACCGCGAGGAGCGCGCGCGGATGCTTCGCCGGGTGACAGCCCGCGGCTTCGTCGACGACTACCGGGGGGTGCGGGTCTCGCGAACGGGGCGGCGGTTCCTCGTGGAACGGGCGACGGTGTGGAATGTGGTGGACGGGGACGGAAACAAGCGCGGACAGGCGGCGGCCTTCTCGGAGTGGACGCTGCTGGAACCGAAGTGACCGTCAACCCGGAAATCCGTTTAAGAAAATCTATGACCGGCCGATACACTACTCATATACTGCAATGGAGATGGACGGCCGTTGGAGAAACTGAAGGAATACGCTCGTCAAGAGAAAGGCTAGTGTCCTGTCCCAGGTAATTCTATACCGAGATGCGCCGGATTTCTTGTGGTCGGCAAGGCGCGATGACGAGCAGTGGCGTGCACCACGCGAGGAAGAGCAACGCAGCCGACGACAAGAAAGACAAGCATATCGGTATAGAATTACCTGGGACACGACACTAGCTACCGAGCCACTTGGTCGGTGAAGCGGCCGGTGACGACGCGGGTCACGGGTCCTCAGCGCGCGCCGGCCTGGGATACGCCCACCTGCACGATGCGGCGCTTGTCGACGCCGGCGACCCCCACGTACTTGAACATCTTGCCGTCCAGCTCACGGGCCTGGAAGCCCTGCACCACCACGGTCTTGCTGCCGTCCAGCAGCGCGGCGAAGGGCGCCGCCTGGCTCTTGCCGGCCGGGTCGGTGGGGAACTTGAAGCTCATGCCGCTGATGTTGGTGAACTCGATGCCGCCCTTGTCGTCGCTGATCCAGAACTCCGAGATGGCCGACCCTGCCGCCACCCGGGTCAGCGCCGCGTTGATCTCGTCCTTGCTTATGCCCGCCTTGAGGGCGGCCGCGATGAAGTGGGCCGTTAGCATGGCCTGCGCCACCATGTGCTTCGAAACGGCGTCGTCCGCCGCCGAGGCCTTGCCTGTTGCCACGCCGCTCAATACGAGACACAGGCCCAAGACCGCTGCTGTCTTCAGTATTCGGTTCATGGTGCTCTCCTTTCGTCGCTCCACCCCCTCCGTCATTCCCGCGAACGCGGGCAACCAGGGGGCGGGGGACCGGCCCCTCTACGCAGTCTCTTCCCAGGGGTCGTAGCTGCCGAAGTACCAGAGGTTGCCTTCCGGATCCCGGCAGCCGTAGAGCCGGCCACCGTATTCCTGGTCCTCGGGAGCCATGACGATCTCGGCGCCCACGGCTGCGGCCTTGGCGTGGTGGGCGTCCACGTCGGAGACGATGAGGTAGATGACTTGCGAGACCGGATCGCCGGGTTTGGCCAGGGGCCGGTGCAGCACGCCGTGGTCGTCGTTTCGGGCCGAGCCCAGCATCACCATGCCGTTGCCGAAGGCGAGCTGGGCGTGGAGGATGAGACCGTCCTCGCCCGGCACCACCAGGTGGCGCTCGAAGCCGAACGCCTCGCACAGCCAGTCGATGGCCCTAGCCGCGTCGTGGTAGCGGAGCCCCGGAATCATCGTCGCCCTGGTGTCCTTGGCCAGACTGCTCATGCAGGTTCTCTCCTCGTACCCGCACATCCCCCTCTCCCCTTGGGAGAGGGTCGGGGTGAGGGCCTTTGGTCGCCTTCCGGCGGCGAACCACCATCGTGCAGTCTTCCACATTCAGTGCATCGCGCCAAGCCTGCGGGCGCCCTCACCCGGCCTTCGGCCACCCTCTCCCAGAGGGAGAGGGGCAGAAAGTGGCGGTCTACACCAGCAGCGTGTTCACTCCCGCCAGCACCAGGATGGCGCCGGTGGCGAACAGGACGGCGAACTTGAGGTTGGGGCCGAGGATGACCTGTCCCGGGGTGACGTGGAACATGGCGGTGGCGGTGCCGACCATGATGGCGGAAAGGCCGATGATGGACGAGCAGGACCAGGCCGCCAGCGTGCTCTCGATGAGCACCACGCCGGCCACGCGTACCGGCAGGTCCGTGAACACCGACAGCAGCAGTGACACCGACACGATCTGGTGCACCCCGACCAGGGCGCCGAGGGAGGTGGCGCCGATCATGACGGCGATGACGGCCGCGGCGGGCAGGTCGAGGCCGCCGATCCAGTCGGTGGTCCCGGTCTCGGCGAAGACGTACCGGATCACCCCGCCCAGGGCCAGCGAGATGGTCAGGATCGAGATCTCGTTGCCGACGTGGGCGGTGCCCCGGTAGGTGCGGGCCACGCCGGTCACGAAGGCGCGCCGGCCCTTTGCCAGGAGGGCCAGGGCGCACAGGACCGGCACGCTCACGATCAGCGCCTCCAGGCCGGACAGCACCGTGAGCCCCGATAGCAGCGCCACCGACAGGACACACGCCGCCACCGGCGGGACGATGGGCTGGAGGCTCCTGAGCGCCTGCCACAGCAGGGCGACGCTCGGTTCCGGGGCGAAGAGCACGTGGGAGGCGGTGAGCGCGCACGCGGCCATGGACATGCCCAGCGCCATGGTGTGCCACAGGGGCACCCCCGGTACGTACTGGGACGACAGCGCCATGGCGATCCAGAACGGCGACCACAGGCCGGCGAGGCCGCCGCCGCGATGGCAGGCGCGCATGGCGGCGAGGCGTTCCTGCTCGCCCTTGCTCTCGCCCGCGACGGGTGGGGACCGGTCAGGCACGGCAGGGGGGTGTTCTCGATGACGGACAGTCTGCCCGCTCTCGGCCGCGACGGGACGGGACCCGCCGGGAGCCGAGGGGTCGTCCTCTTCGTCCTCGGCCCGACCGATGATGGGGGCGGTGATGGCGTAGGCGCCGGGGCCCAGCACCACCGACAGCAGGTGGCTGCCCACCAGGAAGCCGCCCAGCCGGTGGTCCGGTTTGAGCCGCGCGAACAGCGCGCGCGCCTGGGTGATCTGTTGGAGCTGCTCGCCGGTGGCGCGCAACAGCACGATGCTACCGAAGAAGCCCGCGAACATGGGCGCCGCCTTGAACCCCACCAGCACGTTGGCGGGGCTGCCGTAGATGAAGATGAGCACCGCGGCCAGGGCGGCGAGGGTGCAGCACAGGACGATGGTCGGCCGGCGCAGGAACGCGAACACCCGCAGGATGAACGCAGCCGCGAGCACCGCCCCGGCGAGGTCCGCGGCCGCGGACGGCCACGCCATCCGGATTCCCTGCGACGCCCACAGCAGCACGAACAGGAGCTCCGGGCGGGTGAGGTGTTTCAAGAGGAACATTGTTTTGCGAACCGCGACACGCGCGTACTAGTCTGGTACGAATATTGGCACGGAGACCGCGACGTCGAAACCGTTCTCGGTAACGCAACCAGGCCCTCACCCCGACCCTCTCCCAACGGGCGAGAGGGCAGGATGGCGCCCTTCCCGCTGCATTCCGACGGTCTTCCGTTTCGTATCAATGACGGAAAATCTCGAGGTCAACCCTTGGAGCAGCACATGACGCAGACTTACATCGGGGCGCCGATCCGGCGCGGCGAGGATATCCGTTTCCTGACCGGCAAGGCCACGTTCATCGACGACGTGAAGCTGCCCGGGATGCTGTACGCGGCCGTCCTGCGGAGCCCGCACGCGCACGCGCGCATCAGGTCGGTGGACGTGTCGGAGGCCCTGAAGCTCACGGGGGTCGTCGGCGTGCTCACCTTTGCCGATTTGCCGGCGGGCGTCAAGCCGATCCCGCTGCGCATGTACCAACTGGACGGGCTGGACCGCTTCCTGCAGTACCCGCTGGCCCGCGGCAAGGTCGCCTACGTGGGCGAGCCGGTGGCGCTGGTGGTGGCGGTGGACCGCTACGTGGCCGAGGACGGCGCCGACCTGATCGGGGTGGAGTACGAGCCGCTGCCGGTGGTGCCCGACGTCGAGGCGGCGCTGCGCGGCGACGTGATCATTCACGAGGAGCAGGGCACCAACGTGGCCGGCGGCCACGACATCATGCTGGGGGACGTCGAGGGGGCCTTCCGCGACGCCGAGTACACCCGCAAGGAGGTGCTGCGGACGCACCGCCATACCGGCAACCCCATGGAGACCCGCGGCCTGGTGGCGTCCTGGGACGCCGGGCGGAACGAGTTGACCGTGTGGGGCATGACCAAGGTGGCGCACTTCAACCGCACCGTGCTGTCGTCGCTGCTGGAACTGCCCGAGCACCGCATCCACTTCATGGAGCCCGACGTGGGCGGCGGCTTCGGCATCCGCGGCGAGTTCTACCCGGAGGATTACCTGGTCCCCTACGCCGCGATGAAGCTCGGACGGCCGGTCAAGTGGATCGAGGATCGGCGCGAGCACCTGATGGCGGCCAACCACTCGCGGGAGGTGCGCTGCGAGCTGGAGATCGCCGCGCGGAAGGACGGCACGCTGCTGGGCATGCGCGCCCACATCCACGGCGACATGGGCGCGCACATCCGCACCCACGGCGGGCTGGTGCCGGCCTCCACCGCCGGCGTGCTGCCCGGACCCTACCGGATCCCGGCCTACGAGGCCCACATACGCTGCGTCATGACCAACAAGATGGGGGTGGGCACCTACCGCGCGCCTGGACGCTACGAGTCCTGTTACTTCCGCGAGCGCATGCTCGACATGGTCGCCGAGGACTTGGGCATGGACCCCATCGACCTGCGCCGCAAGAACCTCATCCAGCCCGAGGAAATTCCCTACGAGCTGGGGCCCACCCGGCCCGGCATCGCCTCCACCGTGTTCGACAGCGGCGACTACCCGCGGGCGCTGGAGCACGCCCTGGAACGGTTCGGCTGGGACGAGTTGAAGCCGCTGCAGGGACGGAAGCGGGACGGCCGCTACCACGGCATCGGCATCGGCTGGTTCGTCAAGAACACCGGCCTGGGGCCGTCCGAGGGCGCCCGCATCGCCGTCACCGGCCCCGAGAGCGTCGCCGTCTACCTAGGCATCGCCACCCTGGGCCAGGGCCACGAGACCATCATGGCGCAGATCTGCGCCGACTCCCTGGGCGTGCCCATGGAGTGGATCACCGTATTCCACGGCCACACCGACCTCATGCCCTGGGGCGGCGGCACCTACTCCAGCCGCGGCACCGTCATGGCCGGCAACGCCGTGCACCTCACCGCCCAGGCGCTCAAGAAGCGGTTCCTGGAGTTGGCCTCGCGGCGCCTGGAGACCGATCCCGCGGGGTTGGAATTCCGCGACGGCGGGGTCTACGCCGCCGGCGTCCCCCAACCGCCGTCGGCCGCCTCCCGTCATTCCGGCGAAAGCCGGAATCCAGGCGTCGAAGCCGCCGGCGCCGGCCAGCCCCTCCTGAACCTCGGAGACCTCCTGGAGATGACCAAACCCGGCAAGGCTCTGGGCGACGCCGCCCCCGGCCTCGAGGCCACCGAGTACTTCCACAACAACCTGCTCACCTACACCTACGGCGGCCACCTGGTGCACGTGGCCGTAGACCCGGAGACGGGAATGGTGGAAATCCTGCGCTATCTCGTGCTGGAGGACGTCGGCCGCGCCGTCAACCCCCTGCTGGTGCACGGCCAGGCCCTCGGCGCCGCCGCCCAGGGCATCGGCGGCACCCTACTGGAAGAGCTCGCCTACAACGAGGACGGCCAGCTACTGACCACCACCCTGCTGGATTACCCGCTCCCGTCGGCCGCGGAGATCCCGCCGGTGGAGAGCATCATCACCGAGTACTCGCCCTCGCCCCTGAACCCCCTCGGCGTCAAGGGCGCCGGCGAAGGCGGCATCGTCGCCTGCGGCGCCGCGCTGGCCAACGCGGCCTCCAATGCGCTGTCGTCGCTGGGGATCCAGATCAAGGAGCTGCCGCTCAGCCCGGACCGGATCAGGGCGCTGGTGAGGGAGGCGGAGGGTAGCACCTAAATACGTCATTCCCGTGAAATCCCTCCCCCTCTCCCTCTGGGAGAGGGTCGGGGTGAGGGAGCCTCGTGGCAACCGCGCACCGGTTAGCCCACGTCTTGCCGACTGGACCAATTAGGAGTATATTCCGAAATAGTTCAACTATTCCGGAGCGTCCTCCGAGACCATGCATTACCGCCGCACCCTCCGGCTCGACCTGCCGCGGGGACAGTCCGCTTTCTTGTGGGGGCCGCGCAAGACCGGCAAGTCGACCTTGCTGCGCGGGCTCTTCCCCGAGACGGCCCGGTTCGACCTGCTCGATACCCGGCTCATGCTGGAACTCACGCGGGCGCCGTGGGCGTTCTCGGAACGCGTGGCGGCATTCGATCGAGCGACACGGGCCAACCCCATCATCGTCGACGAGGTGCAGAAGGCGCCGGCTGTTCTGGACGAGGTTCATCGACTGATCGAGAACGAGGGGTTGAGCTTCGTGTTGTGCGGTTCCAGCGCGAGGAAGCTCAAGCGCGGGCGCGCCAACATGCTGGGCGGCCGGGCCTGGCGTTTCCAGCTCCATCCCCTGACGTGGCCGGAAGTGCCGGAGTTCGACCTGTTGAGAGGCCTCAACAGGGGGCTGGTGCCACAGCACTACGACGCCACGGGATACCGGCGTGCGCTCGCGGGTTATGTCGACGATTATCTGAAGGAGGAGGTGTTCGACGAAGGGTTGACGCGGAACGTCGCAGGCTTCTCAAGGTTTTTCGAAGCGTTGTCGTTCTGCCACGGAGAACTGCTGAACTACAGCAACGTCGCCAGGGACTGCGGCGTCGATTCCAAGACCGTGCGCGAGTATTTCCAGATACTCGTCGACACCCTGCTGGGCGTCTTCGTCGAGCCGTTCAGTCCGCGTCGCTCGCGCGCGGTCATCACGCGCGCGCCGAAGTTCTACCTCTTCGACGTCGGCGTGGCCGGCCATGTGACCGGACGCCGGATCGAACGCGAACACGGCGCCGACTTCGGGCGTGCCCTGGAGCACCTGGTCCTGATGGAGCTGCTCGCCTATCGCTCCTACCGTGAATACGATTTCCCGGTACGTTTCTGGCGCACTAGGTCGGGCCTGGAGTGCGACTTCGTGCTTGGCCGCACAGGCGAGGTGGCCATCGAGGTCAAGGGAAGTCCCCGCGTCCGGCCCGGAGAACTCAGGGCCATGCGCGCCTACATGGACGAGCATCGTCCCGCCCAGGCCGTGGTCGTTTGCAACGAAGACGCTCCCCGGCGCACCGGCGAGGGCATCTGGATACTGCCCTGGGAACGGTTTCTCGAAAGGCTGTGGGGGGATGCGCTGGTCACGTAGGGCTCCGTGGCGGCCGAGCCGAGCGCCGCCGTCACCTACTCCCCACCCTCCTTCGCACGTATCACCGCCACCGTCGCGCCCCACCCGCCCCGCTCCGGCGGCGCGTCGTGACACGACTCCACCAGCGGGTTCTTCTCCAGCGCCGACTGCACGATGCGCCGCTGCACTCCCTTACCGCGGCCGTGAATGAGCCGCACTTCGCGCAGCCCCTCGTCGTAGCACTGCAAAACGTACTCCTCCACCACGCTCGGGATCTCCCGGGGCGCGAACGGGTGCAGGTCGATGTGGTCCTCGAGGGGGAGGACGACGGGGTCTTCGTCGGGCGGGGTGTCGTCGTGGGGGTCGTACGCGGTTTCGCGAACGTCGCGGCTTTCCCGGCCGAGCATGGCGGCAATGCGCCGAAGGGTTTCCAACAGAGGGGGAGGCATCGAATTTTTTTTGCTTTCAACGCCAGCGTACACGCTGTCCGTATACTTGCAAATCCAAACAGTTCATTTTGATTTGCAAGGATGATGCCTTCCGCCACAGCGATTTCTTGCGTATTCGAACAATCGATCTTAAACTACGAGCTGCAATGAACCAGAGCGACTTCAAGCTGATCAAGGGAACCGGGAACGTCTTTCGTGACTTCGGCGACCCCCACGCAAGTATGAAGCAGGCCAAGGCAATCCTCGCTGCACGGATCATCGCTGTGCTCGACGAGAGGGTGCTTACGGTGTTCACGGTCGAGGAGATGACGGGTTATACCGCTACGGAAATTTCGTCTATCCGCAACGCCGATCTTGAGCGATTCACGTTGGACCGACTGCAGAAGATGCTTGCTGCGCTCGCCGGTCACATCCGATTCACGGGTAACGTTGATGTGAGGCGGGCCGGTGAGACGTCAGACGAATGACGCTGGGAGGTACCGGATGAAGGTAACAATCAAATGTGTTGACCCAAGTGTGTGGCAGGGAAATGGTATGGGTATGTCCGCCAGTCGGTCGATTGTATCTGTCGATGGAAAGCGGATTGGCGTTGTTGTGCGTCGGCCCGGCAATTGGTCACGCGGCACCGCGGCCGTCTTCTACCACGACAACAGTCGGACTACATACTATGGTACGACAGTTCGAGAAGTCCGCGAATGGCTTGCTCGACACATATCCGAGTTAATGATCTGAAAGACTACTAAGGCTATTCGAACGGATGAGGCGGCTGTTATCTTCGCGGAGCTGTCACAAGCTTCGCGTGACGTCATTTGTGAAGTCTGCCTACATGGGACCAGTGCCTAGTTGATTGAAACGACGCCGGAACGGGCGTACACGACACACGTCATTCCAGTGGGGGCTTTCGGAAGACTTCCTTTTGATGCCATTTCACGAACTCGAGTTTGGGGTCGAGCTCCCGGTTGCGAGGTGGCCTTAGCGGCTTGTCGTGGAAGTCGAGGAACCAGTGGAGGGGTTGGCTGAGACCGTGGATTTCGCTGGAGACGAGGACCTTGAAGCCATCGTCGACTGCCGCAAGTCCAAGCGCTCCGCGGTCAAATGCCTTGTGGTGGAGCCAGCACAGCGCCAAACCATTGAATACCTTGTCGGGGCCGCCCGCTGCGTGCCATTTTATGTGGGCGGCTTCGACCCCGATCAATTCGTTTCCGAGACGGACGTCAAATTCGCAGACGGCGCATCGTCGCTCGTACTCTCGCAGCACTTCATGACGGAAGGCGGGGTCGCGCGGCTGCGCGGGAGAGTCCCGCATCTCCCAGGTGCGAGGGATGCCGACGGCTTCCCGGATGTCGTCGTGCAGTGATTCCGGGAAATGGCCGTCCAGAAGGCTCTGCGCTGCCTCTCGCACGAGTTCGGAGGAGTTGCGCAGCAGGTCGTAGATCGGTTCCGGGAAGCCGCCCTCGATGTGTGGCTCCGTAATTGGCTAACGTGCAGGTCTCCGCTCGTCGTGACCGTCAAGGCATCGGCTCCTGGGATCTCCCATAGTCCGTCTGTGCGCAGGCGGCCAAAGGGAAACTCGGGATGGAGGGCCTTGCGAGGAGGGCCGAAGTGTTGCAGCAACTCTTGCAGTTTGCCCTCAATGTCCCGCTGGTAGGACGCAAGGCGATCCCCGCCGTCAAGGACGCGGCCGAGGGCCAGCAAGAGCAATAGTGGCTTGTGCGGCGCACGTGATCCACCGCTTTTCCAAACGTTGAGTTGTTCGATCTTTTTTAGGAATAGGTGGCGGTTCATTTCGACGCAGGTGGCCAGTTGAGCGCAAGACTATCACCGCAGACATGTGGCCGACAACTCGCGAAAGGAAGTGATTCGTGACCGACAAGGATAACGACAGCCTCTCCGCGCTCCTTTCGGGTGCCCACGCGTTCCGTGAGACCGAGTACACAGGCAGCCCGTCGCTGATGGCTCGCTTGACAAAGGGACAGGAGCCGGAAGTGCTGGTGATTGCCTGCAGCGACTCGCGGGTGGACCCGGCACTTGTATTCGGCGCCAGGCCCGGGGACCTCTTCGTCGTGCGGGTGGTGGCGAATCTGGTGCCGTCCGGGAGTGCCGGTGATGCAATGGCTCACGGGGTCATGGCGGCGGTGGAGTACGGCGTGAAGGCGCTCGGGGTCTCGCACGTGGTGGTGTGCGGTCATTCGCACTGCGGGGGCATCAAGGCGGCGATGGATGCGGTGCGGGGACAGGAACTACCGCCGTTCGAGTGCCTCGGGCCGTGGGTGGCGTTAGCGGGTGCGGCCTGCCGGGAGGTGCTGGCGGAGGGGTCGGAGAGCGAGCGCTCGGATGCGGAAATGGCGACAGCAGCGGAACAGCGGTCGGTGCTCAAGTCTGTCGACAACCTGCGGTCGTATTCGTGGATTGAGGAGCGGGTGCAGCGGGGCGAGTTGGCGCTGCACGGGTGGTGGTTTGATATCGATACGGGGGATTTGTGGATGGGCGATTCGGAGACTGGGGCTTTCCGGGTGTCGGATTGACGGTGCCGTATTGTCGCCGCCCCAACCCCACCTGGATTCCCGCTTTCGCGGGAATGACGGAAGGGGGCGGGAATGACGATAGCGGCGGTTGGCTCGTATCCTTGCAAAATAGAAACCGACTTCTATTTTGCAAGCCTCTCACCCCTTCAAATACCCCCCATACTTCTCCATCACCTCCTCCTTTAGCTCCGGGCTGGCACCGGACACGGGCGGGAAGTCTTTGATCCATTCGTAGGGGCGGCAGGCGTCGATGATGGCGCGGGAGTTGTGGCCTTTCTGGTCGCGGGGGATGATGGGGTCGAGGGGGCCGCTCCAGGTGCGGCGCAGGATGTCGATGGAGTCGGCGGGGTTGCAGCGGGTGCACATGGCCCAGACGACGTCGTTCAGGTCGGCGACGTCGATGTCGTCGTCCACCACCACCACGTAGCGGCCGAGGTAGGCGCCGGTGTGGTTCTGGCTGGCGATCAAAGCGGCCTGCTTGGCGTGGCCGGGGTAGCGCTGGCGGATGGAGACGGCGGTGAAGAAGCGGTTCTGGTAGCAGGCGACGCCGGTGACGTCGGGGACGCCGGCCTTTTCCATGGAGTCCCAGATGAACGCGGCGCGGATCAGCGAGGCGCAGCCGTCGGCCCCGGGCAGCGGCCGGAACGGCGGCGAGCCGGTGAGGATGGGGTTGTTGCGGTACATCAGGCTCTTGACGTGCACCACCGGTTCCTCGCGCGAGCCGCTGGCGTAGTAGCCGGGCCACTCGCCGAAGGGGCCCTCGTCGCGGGTCTCGTCGGGCATGATCTCGCCTTCGATGGCGATCTCGGCGCAGGCCGGGATGGGCAGGCCGGTGAACTCGCCGCGGATGACGTCTACGGGAGCGCCCTTGATGCCGCCGGCGTAGTCCAGTTCCTGGTCGCCCCAGGGGATCTGTCGCGACCCCAGCAGGAACAGCAGCGGGTCCTGGCCGAAGGAGATGGCCACCTTGAGCGGCTTGTTCTGGTCGAATGCCTTCTGGCGGTGGATGCGGCCGTGCTTGCCGGGCGAGATGTAGACCGCCAAGCGGTCCTTCTCGTGCACCATGGTGCGGTACACGCCCATGTTGACCCAGCCCTCGTCCGGGTCCTGGGTCATGACCACGTGGGCGGTGCCGATGTAGCGGCCGCCGTCCTCGTCGTGCCACTTGGGCACCGGCAGGTTGAGCACGTCGATGTCCTTGCCGGTGAAGACGTTCTCGTAGAGCGGGCTATCGTCCACGTACTCGGGCGGGATCAGCTTCGGGTTGTTGAGCCGTTCCCTCCAGGCGGCGATGAACTCGTTGCGGGTGATGTCGGTGGGGAGGTTGGTGGTGAGGGCGGCGCGCTTGAGCGACTCCACCATGCCCACCAGCACCCGGTGCCCCTTGGGATAGCCCTTGATATCGTCGAAGAGGATCGCGGGGGCGTCCCGTCCGCGCCCGGCCACCTCGGCTAAGGCGCCGATCTCCAGGTTCCAGTCGCAGCCCGGCACCGTGCGCAGCTCGCCCATGGCGTCGACCTGCTCGAGCCATTCCCTCAGGTCACGGTAGGACATCGTCGTTCCTTGCCCACCCTCTCCCCGACCCTCTCCCAAAGGGAGAGGGGGTTACATTCGCTCGGGTCGCCGTGCCGTCACGCCGGACGGAACTTCGGCAGGGTCATCTCGTCGGTGATGTCCTCGAAGGTCACTTCCACCGGCATGTCGCAGCGCACCTCCTCGGGCTTGCAGCCGGTGACGTTGGACAGCATGCGCGGCCCTTCGTCGAGCTCGATGACCGCTACCACGTAGGGCAGTTCCTCTTTGAAGCCGGGGTGGTAGGCGCGGTGGTAGATGACGAAGGAGAAGACCCTGCCCTTGCCGGATACCGTCTTCCACTCGTAGTCCTCCGAGGTGCACTCGGGGCACACCTCGCCCGGCGGGAACCGGAAGGCGCCGCACGCGCGGCACTGCTGCAGCCTCAACTCGTGGGTTTTCGTGGCCTCCCAATAGGGCCCGGAATCCTCGGACGGCGTCGGTATCGGTTTCGCGTAATCATTCACGGTCAGTTCCTCAGTATCAGCGTGGAGTGGCACACGGCGTTGCCGCCGTTGCCGCTGATGATGGCGGTCTCGGCGTCCTGGACTTGGCGCGCGCCGCATTCGCCGCGCAACTGGCGCACGCCTTCGACGATCTGGAGCATGCCCTCGATGTAGCACTCCGACAGCATGCCGCCGGAGGTGTTGGTGGGCAGCTCCCCGCCCAGTTCGATGCGGCCGCCGCTCACGAACGGGCCGCCCTCACCCTTCTTGCAGAACCCGTAGTCCTCCAGGGTGGCCATGAGAATGTAGGTGAAGCAGTCGTAGATCTGCGCGGTGTCGATGTCCTTGGGCTTGAGACCGGCCATGGCGAAGGCCTGGGCGCCGGAGTCCTTGGCGCCCAGCTCGGTCATGTGGTCGCCCCAGATGTAGCTGCGGGAGTTGTTGGCCTGGCCCATGCCCATGACGTAGACCGGCTTCTGCTTCATGTCCTTGGCGCGCTCGGCCGAGGTGACGATGACCGCGGCTGCGCCGTCGCTCCGCAGGCAGCAGTCGAACAGGTGGAACGGCCACACGATCCAGCGCGAGTTGTGGTAGTCCTCGAGGGTCATGTCGCCCTGCATGGCAGCCACGGGGTTCAGTTGTGCGTGCTTGCGGCAGGCCACGGCGATGGCGCCCATGTGGTCGTGGGTGGTGCCGTACTCGTGCATATGCCGGGTGAGGCCGAAGGCGTGCGCTCCGGCGGCGCCGTACAGGCCGTACTCCGGGCCGAACTCGCCGCCGCCCTCGCCCCGGGTCGGCGTCTTGCGGGTGGCGCCCTTGTCGCCGTGCACGCACAGCACGGTCTTGCAGAAGCCCGCCTCGATGGCGGCCGCCGCCACCTGCACCATCAGGCAGGAAGTGGCCCCGCCCGCGGACAACGACACCCCGAAGGCGGTGTCGATGCCCAGCCGCTCGGAGAGGCTCTGGTGGTGCACCCGCACCGCGCCGAGCAAGTGGCTGTGGGTGATCACCGCGTCGACGTCGGTCTTCTTGAGGCCGGCATCGTCCAGGGCGGCCTTCACCGCCGTTACCTGCAAGCCGTAGTCGCTCAGCTCGGGCACCTTCCCCAGCGCCGAGTGCCCCACGCCGACGATCGCGTACTTGTCCTTGAGTGAAGCCATTCAGGTTCCTTTCCGCTTCGGTGCCATCCGATTTCTCGGACTCCTAGTCGCGTTCGTGCAGCCCCACGTGTCGGCGGGGCGTCTCCGGTCGCGTGTCCTTTCCTTTCTCTTTCGTCAGCCGCAGCGTGCCTACGAACTTCACGTTGGCGCAGGCGTCGGCGCCGCCCGTGGCGCAGCCCTCGTCGTCGGGGATCAGGAAACGCAGGGGCCCGCCCTTGTCCGGCGGCAGCGGCTCGTCACCGACGCGATAGGCGATGACCGCGTGGCGGAGCGCCTCCAGCGGCACGCTGGCCGCGAAGCCGCCGTCGGTGGACTCCACCGTCAGGTAATCGAGGTCCTGATCGGGCTGGAGCCGGTGGAGGATGGCCTGGAGCGTCACCGCGCCGCCGACACGGCCGGGGATCAGCGCGCTGACGTCGGCGATCTGGCCGTCGAGCTCCGCGAGTTGCCGGAAATCCAGCTCCTGGGCCGGCTTTCCTTCCTGTTCGATGCGAAGGCCGCTCATGGTTCTAGGCGGGCATTCCCGTGCACGGAGGGCACACGCCGTAGAGCACGACCTGGTGGCCTTCGAGCCGGAACCCCTTGGGGGCCAGGTTCTTGATCTCCGGCGGGCAACCCTGGATGTCGAAGATGTCGTCGCACTGGCGGCACCGAAAGTGATGATGGTGTTCCTTGCCCGCGCTCTCGTAACGGGGGGCTTCCCCGGGAACTCTCACCGGGACCACGGTCCCTTCGGTCCGCATGGCGTGGATCGCGCGGTAGACGGTGGCGATCCCCAGACCCGGCGCCTTTGCCTGCGCGGCCTCAAGGATGTCCTGGGGGGTCAGCGGACGGTTGGCTTCCAGCAGCACCCGCTGGATGACGCTTCTCTGCTTCGTGCGCCTCTTGGCGCGAGGGCCCGTCCTGGAAATCGTTTCGTTGGAGCGGCTCTTTTCGATGGTCATGTGAACCCCCAAGGCTAGCCTGGACGCGACGGCCGGTCCGTGCCCCTCTCTCCGGCACCGCAGCTTCCCAACTATACAACCCACACTCCACGGAAGCAAAGGCGAATCCGACCGTCGCCAAGGCCGCCAAGGGGCTTGGCGCGCCCCTGTCTGGTGATATGCTTTTCTCAACCTTCAATGTAAGCGGTCTTCGGTTGCCTTGCAATATATGCAACGGGCGCTATTGATTTGATATTGATTTCTTACTACCCTGTCGCGGAATCTATACGGTGGCTTGCCGGAAGGAGACTCTATGAGACTTTTCACGATGAAGAGGCTGGTTCTCGGATGCGTGGCGTTCCTGCTGTCATGCGGGTTTTCGGGCGTCGCGGCCGCACAGGAACCGGTGGAAGCGCTCAAGAAGCAACTGGGCGAGATGCAGCAGGAAATGAGCGATTTGATGAAGCGCATCGAGGAGCTCGAGCAGAAGAAGGCCGAGGCCGAACGCGTGACTTCGGTCGAGCAGTCCGTGAAGGCGATCCAGGAGAGTCCTTCGATCTTTAATCCATCCATCGGCATGGCCATCGACACGACCTTCGAGAATCGCGACGACACCGACGGAGAGTTCCGGCTGCGATCGGCGGAACTGGGACTGTCGGCGGAGATCGATCCGTATGCAAGGGCCTACGCGTTCATCACGGCTACGGAAGGTGGCGTGGAGATCGAAGAAGCGGCGGTGCAGACGACGGCGCTGCCGATCAACGTGACCGCGGGGCGCTTTTTCGCGGACTTCGGCCGTCTCACGCAGTTTCACCAGCACGAGCTTCCTTTCGTGAACACGCCGCTGTCCATGGAACGTCTGGTGGGCGGAGAGTCGTTGGGGACGGGCATCCAGTGGCGTTACCTCTTCCCGACCCCGTTCTACCTGTCGTTGACCGGTGGCGTGTTCAACGAGATCGGACACTCCCACGCGCACGGGCATGAAGGGGAGGACGACCACGAGGGCGAGGACGACCACGAGGGCGAGGACGACCACGAGGGTGAGGACGACCACGAGGGTGAGGACGACCACGAGGGTGAGGACGACCACGAGGGTGAGGACGACCATGAGGGCGAGGACGACCACGAGGGCGAGCACGACCACGACGAAGAGGAAGAGGTGCACGCCGATGCAGGCGGAAGCCGCTCCCTCAGGAACCTGACCTACCTGGGCCGGCTGCATGCCTTCTTCGAACTGAGCGAAACCTGGAATATCGAGGTGGGTGCCTCGCTGGCCCACACACCGGAGGTGGAAACGGGCGAGGAGAGCCAACGCTCGCTTTGGGGCGCTGACGTGACGCTCCGGCACCGGCCCCTCGTGCCCGGTATCTACGAAGGGCTAACCGTGGCAGGCGAGTGGTACGTCAACCGCCAGGAGTTCCACGGTGAAGGAATGATGAACGCCCGCGGCGGCTACGGCTACGCCAATCTGGACTTGAATCCGGAGATGCCGGGCAAATGGAGCCTGGGCCTGCTGGTGGATTCGGCGGCCGACCCGGAGGA
This sequence comes from uncultured Binatia bacterium (SeqCode), assembly GCA_965204505.1. GTDB lineage: Bacteria > Desulfobacterota > Binatia > UBA9968 > JAJDTQ01 > JAJDTQ01. Next base: position 617,841 of record CBDBFB010000002.1, on the reverse strand, counting down.
TCCCTCCGACAGGACGTTGAGCCTATCGCCGTACATCTCCTGGGCGCCCAGCGAGGTGAATCGCCTGCGGCTGCAGTACACCCACGGCTGGGACGACGACGACCAGGCGCCGGGCCACGATGGCGGACAGGTCTTTCTCCAATGGACAACCGTTCTCGGCAGCCACACGCACGGTTTCCGTGAAAGGCGCTAGGGCCCTGTCCGGGTAATCGAGTTGTGGCGATGGTAGGGGCGACCGGCCGGTCGCCCCTACGGGAGTCCCGCCGCAGCGTAGCCTAGAGTGCGGCATGGCGGGGCGGCTTCGGGACGGAAGCTGCGTATCCCCGCCTGGAAGAGGCATCCGAGGAGACATGCGCATGACGAGCACGTTCACGCGGCGATGGCCGCTGGCGGCCTTGGCCCTGTCGCTGGTCCTGCTGTTTGCGGGTCCGGCGGCGGCTCAGAAGATCAACGTGGTCACGACCATCCCGGACCTGGCTGACATCACCCGGCAGATCGGCAAGGAGAAGGTGTCGGTGCACAGCCTGACGTTGGGCGTCCGGGACATCCACGCCATCCAGGTGAAACCCAGCATGGTCACCCGGCTCAACCGCGCGGATGCGGTGGTGCTGATGGGCTTGTCGCTGGAGCACGCATTCCTGCCGGCCCTGCTCGACGTGGCCGCCAATCCGCGAATTTCGCGTGGCGGCATCGCCCACATCGACACTTCCTCGGGAGTCGTTCCGCTGGGTCCTCCCAAGTCTCTCTCGCGCAAGGGAGGCGATGTCCATCCCTCGGGCAATCCGCATTACAACCTGGATCCGGTCCTGGGGAAGCTCATCGCGCGGAACATAGCCGAAGGGCTGTCGAAGGCCCACGGGGAGCACCGCGCCTTCTTCATGAAGAACCTGCAAGCCTACACCGCGGAACTGGACCGGCGCATAGCCGGGTGGCAAAAGGCTGCCCGGAGTCTCGATGGTGTCCAGTTCGTCAGCTACCACGACAACTGGGCGTACTTCGCCAACCGTTACGGCATGCGGCTGTTCGATACCCTGGAGGTGGCGGCCGGCATCGGACCGACGCCGGCGCACATCGTCCAACTGGTGGAGCGGATGAAGGCCGCGCGGGTTCCGCTGGTGGTGTACGGCACCTATCCGAGCCGGTTGCCGCAGCGCGTCGCCCGCGAGGTCGGCGCCGCGGTGGTGCCCGCGCCGTTGTACGTGGGCGGGCACACGGGCGTCGACACCTACTTCAAGTTGATCGACCACCTCGTCACCCATCTTTCCAAAGCGGTCCGTCAGTGATCGCGGGTGACACGCCCGCGCGTCCGGTCCTTGAGTTGCGGCACGCGTCGCTGGGGTACGGCGCCGAGACGGTGCTCGACGATGTCGATCTGTGCATCGATGCCTCCGAATTCGTCGGGTTGGCGGGAGCCAACGGGTCCGGCAAGACCACCCTCCTCCGGTCCATGCTGGGCCTGCTTCCGCCGCGCGCCGGCAGTGTGGAACGACACTTTCCGCGCGCACGTCTCGGCTACGTACCCCAGCAAGCCTCCCTCGACAGCTACTTCCCCTTGACCGTGTGGGAGGTGGCGGCCATGGGCGCCTACGGCCGGCTGCTTCCCTGGCGGCGATTCTCCGGACACGAGCGCCAACGGGTCGACGCGGCCCTGGAGCGGGTGGGGCTGGCCCGGATCCGCCGAGCCGTGTTCTTCCACCTCTCGGGCGGACAGCGCCAGCGGGCACTCATCGCACGGGCCCTGACCGTGGATCCGGCATTGATGATCCTCGATGAGCCTTTCGCCGGCGTGGACCGGAATGCCCGCGAAGACATCGCGCGACAACTGCTCGACCTCAACCGCGGGTCGCGGATGACCATCGTCCTCTCGAGCCACGACAGCGAGATCCTCGATTGGACCTGTGGACGGGTGATCCGCATTTCCAACGGCGGCGTGCGCGAGCAGGCGTAGGGATGGGGGCGTGGCGAGTGCGTTCGTAGAGGTCCTGAGCCCGTCCTTCCTGCTGTTTCCCGCGGTCGTCGGAAGCATCGTCCTGGGTCTGGTCTGCCCGGTGGTGGGCGGCTTCGTGGTCCTGAGGCGCAGCGTGCTGCTGGGCCTGACGTTGCCGCAACTGGCGGCCGCAGGGGTGGCGTTCGCGTTGTTCGCGCACCAGGTCGGGCTGGTGCCGCATCCGGGCCATACGTCGGGCGACGCTCACAAGGTCGAACGGCTGCTCGCCTACGGCGGTTCGCTGCTTTTCACCTTTGGCGGGATGTTGCTCCTGGGCCTCATGGACGCGCGCGGCACCGGCCGCGCCGAGACCCGTTTGGCCGTGGCCTACGCTCTGGCGGGCGCGCTCACGGTCCTCCTCCTGGCGTTCTATCCCTTTGGCGAAGCGGCGATCCTGAGTCTGGTCAAGGGGGAAGCGGTGGTGCTGTCATGGGCCGAGCTTGCCACCCTGGGCGGGGTCTATGCGGTGGTGCTGGCGTGCCTGGTCCTGTTTCGCCGCGAGTTGCTGATCTCGTCGTTCGATCGCGACCTCACCACCCTCGTCAAGGGGGGTACCGCCGTCTGGGACCTTCTCTTCCATCTGCTTGCCGGCGTCACCGTGGCGCTGGGGGTGATCATGGCCGGGCCGCTGCTCACCTTCGGCTTTCTGGTGCTGCCGCCCATCGCCGTGCGGCCGCTGGTGTCGCGCATGGCGCCGTATTTCATCGCGGCGTCTCTGGCGGGCGCCTGCATGGGGGTGGCGGGTTTCGCCGTCTGCTACCGGTTCGATCTCCCCCTGGGGCCCACCATGGTGGCCCTGGGTTGCGGACTGGTGCTTTGCACCCACGCCGCGGCGTGGGTCGGGGTGAAGGTCCGCTCGTAGCGGATGCCCTTGGACTTCGCTTCGCTACGCTCAGGGCGAACGGGGTCCCTCCTCTCACTCTCCGGCGCCGTGGAACACCTCTTCGGTGCAGGAGGCCAGCAGCCGGTCGTGGTCGTGGTCCAGCGCGAACACGCGGAACTTGACGATCTTGGAAGGGATGTGGGCGAACAGCTCGGCCATGGATTCCTTGGTGATGACGCCGGTGGAGGGGTCGTAGGTGTGGATCTGCTTCTTGCCCATGGCCATGGGGTTTTCCGGCCGGGAGTCCTGGGTGGCGATATCCACGTGGTAGACCAGGTCCCGTTTGTCGGCCGGCAGTGCCGCCCGGATCAGGACTTCCCATTCGTGGACCTCGATGAGGTTGAGGCCGCTCGCCATCTCCGCCGAGGACAGGGTCCGTTCGTAGGCCAGCCGCCACTTGAGATCACGGTCGAGGATGCGCCCCCACTCGCGCCCCAGCGGAGTGTCGAGGCGGCGCCAGCGTGACGCCTCCTGCAAGAGCGACCAATCCGTCAGGTGCAGGTACTGCTCCATGTGCTCCAGGGGATTCCCCGGCGCGATGCGCGCCATGGTCTCCGGGAACAGCTCCTGGAGGTGCGCGTCGATGGCCCGGGTGGTGCGGTGGAAGTAGACGTTTTCGTAGAGGTACTTGCGCGCGTTCAGGAACATGGTGAGGGCGCCCTCGCCGGAACGGTGCAGGGTCAGCCCCTTGGGCGAGATGAAGGTGTAGTAGATGAGCCTGTCCCGGTCGATGGGTCCCACCGCCACGCCGCACATGTACGAGTCCCGCGACACGTAGTCGAGGTTGTCGAAGGTGAAGATGCCGTTGGTGAGGGGCTGGAGGAACCGCAGCCACAGGGGCTTGGCGGGATCGTCCTCGGAGTCCTTCTTGATGGGAAAGGCGATGTCCTCGGGATCGAGCTGCTCTCCGGCCGCGAACGGGCCGGTGGGGCTGCGGCGGATGCCGCGGATGATGTCGCCGAGGTGTTCGCGGATGATGACCTGGGAGATGTCCTCGTGGATCAGGCCGTGCTGGCTGAGGAAGTGGTTGTCAAAAAAATGACAGAAGGGGCCATGGCCGACGTCGTGCAGCAGGCCGGTGACCCGCATGTACTCTTCCACGTAGTTGGGGGAAGGGCACTCCTCGCCGAGCGCCTTGCGCAGCGAGGGGTAGAGGCCGCGGGCGAAGGCGCCGGCCAGGTGCATGGCCCCAAGGCAGTGCTGGAAACGGGTGTGCTCGGCCGAGGGATAGACCCAGCGGGCGCTCTGTAGCTGGAAGATGTAGCGCAGGCGCTGGAACCAGGGGGAATCGATCAGGTCCTTTTCGGTGGCCTCACCGGTGTCCTGGGGGACGGTGAAGGGGATGTATCGGTGGATCGGGTCGGCGATGAGGGAGCATCCGGAGTACTCGTCACGCATGGAGCGCCCCGTCGACGGTCACAGCTCGAAACCCACCTGTGCGGTCCACTGGGAACCCATCTTGCCCAGGTGGCTCACCCGTTCGTCCACCGCGCCGATGGCCTCGCGCTCCTCGTGGCGGTCGGGATCGAATTTTTCGCCACGGGCCTCGGCGCGCACGAAGAACTCGCCCGCCTCTCGGATATCGAATTCCTTCAGCACGAAGCCGCTGGCCTGGTACTCGTAGAGCAGCTCCCGTATCCAGTTCACCATCAAGTCGTCGTTGTCCAGCCCTTCCACCTCAAGGGTGACGCTTTCCCTCGCCTCCACGGCGGTCATGTCCACCATCAGGTCGAACAGCGCGCCCCCGGCATCGGCGAGAATACCCTGCAGCGAGTCGCCGGAGAGCCGGATGCTCAACTCCGATGACTTCCTGATGACCCTGTATTTCTTGTCCTCGTCCGCCATCGTCGTCTTCCTGCCGGGAGCCTGTCCTGAGCCCTGTCGAAGGGCTCGGGACGAACGGTTTAGGACAGGCTCCTACGGAAATTAGTCCATATCCCGTCCTGCCCGTCAATCCCTGTTGATCAGCGAGGCCGCGAATCCGGCGCCGAAGCCGTTGTCGATGTTCACCACGGTCACCCCCGCGGCGCAGGAGTTGAGCATGGCCAGCAAGGCCGACAACCCGCCGAAGCTGGCCCCGTAGCCGACGCTGGTGGGCACGGCGATGACCGGCCGCCGCACCAGTCCCGCCACCACGCTGGGCAGCGCGCCCTCCATCCCCGCCACCACGATGAGCAGCGCCGCCTCGGTGAGCTGCCGGTGGTGGCCCAGCAGCCTGTGCAGGCCGGCGACGCCCACGTCGTAGACCCGCTCCACGCGGTTGCCCATGATCTCGCTGGTGACCGCCGCCTCTTCGGCCACCGGGATGTCCGAGGTGCCGGCGCACACCACCGCGATGGTCCCCTTGCCCTTGAGCGGGGCGTCCTTGGGACGCCAAGTGGCGCACCTGGCCTGGCGATGGAAACGGAACCCCCGGAGCCGCGTCTTGAGGGCGTCCATCTTCTCTTCCGCCAGGCGGGTGATGAGCACGCTGGCGCCGCGCTTGCGGATCGCCCGGGCGATTTCGGCGATATCCGGGACTTCCTTCCCTTCGCCCAGGACGACCTCGGGAAACCCCTGCCGCAGGGCCCGGTGGTGGTCCACCTTGGCGAACCCCAGGTCCTCGAAGGGAAGGTGCTGGAGTCGCTTCAACGCCTCGTCCACCGTGACCTCGCCGCGCCGGACGTCGTCGAGGAGTTCTGTCAGTTTCTCTTCGTCCATGGTGACTCAGCTCCCCTCACCCGGCCGCGTCAAAATCCCTCTCCCTCTGGGAGAGGGTGGCCGAAGGCCGGGTGAGGGCGCTCGGCTGTTGTGCTTCTTTCGGGCTCCCTCACCCCGACCCTCTCCCAGAGGGAGAGGGGGGTGGCTTTGATGCGGCATTGAAGTGGTCGTACCCTCCGGCAATCAGCGGCACGCGCTCGCCCTCCGGGTCCACCAGCGTGAGGCCGTGCTTTCGCGGCACGCATTCGCCGATGCGGGTGATGGGGACGCCGGTGCGCCGGGCGACCCGTTCGACCCCCTTGCGGGCGCCGCTGGCGGCGGTGAACAGCAGTTCGTAGTCTTCGCCGCCGGCCAGCGCGCAGGCGAGGTCCTCCGGGCCCGCCACCCGGGCGAAGGCGCGCGACAGCGGCACCTGGTCCTGCCGCACCACCGCGCCGGTGCCGCTGGCGCGGCAGATGTGCCCCAGGTCCTGGGCGAGCCCGTCGCTCACGTCCATCATCGCCCCGGCCAGCCCTTGCCGGGCCAGCTCCATGCCGGTCTTCACCCTCGCCGTGGGATGGTGGTGCCTGCGGATCAGGTAGTTCCGGTCCCGCGCGGAGACCCCCGGGCGCGGATCGGCCAGCAACCTGAGGCCCAGCGCCGAGTCCCCAAGGGTGCCGGTGACGTAGATGTCGTCGCCCGCCCTGGCGCCGGCGCGAGTGACCGCGCCGTAGGGCGCGAAGCCGGCCAGGAAGACGTCGATGATCATGCGGTCGGCTGCGCAGGTGTCGCCGCCCGCCAGCGCCACGCGGTGCTCGGCGGCGGCGGCGTGAATGCCGCGGACCAGCGCCGCCACTCCCTGCGTGGCAAGGTCGGGCAGCGCCAGCGACAGCAGGAAATAGGCCGGCCGCCCCCCCATGGCGGCGATGTCGCTCAGGCTGGCGGTGAGGGCCTTGTGCCCGAGATCGCGCATCGAGATCCAGTCGCGGTTGAAGTGGACGCCTTCGACGAGGAGGTCCGAGGTGACCAGGAGCGAGTCGTCGGGGGTGGAGACACGGGCGGCGTCGTCGCCGATGCCCAGGCGCACGCCGCGGGCCCGCGGCGTCTTCCCGCGGATCAGGTCGATGAGCCCGAACTCTCCCAGGCCCCGAAGCGTCCCGGGCACCCTCACCCCAACCCTCTCCCGGAGGGAGAGGGAGTCGGAGGGCGGCGAAATGGACCCTCACGATGAGCCATTGTTACGTCAGGCGTTTGCGGGCACCGTTCTGTCCCTGCCGCCCTTGGGGCGGGGCCGCCGGCTCGGTTTCTTGGCCTTTGCCGCGGGCCTGGACTTCGGCGTGTCGCCCGGCGCGTCCTCGGGCTGCTTGTCCCCGAAGGCCACCGCCAGCACGTCGTTCATGTTCCGCGCCAGGATGAAGTGCAGCTTGTTGCGGAGGGGGCGCGGGATCTCTTCCAGGTCCTTCTGGTTCTGGAAAGGAATGGCCACGGTCTCGACGCCGGAGCGGAACGCCGCCAGGCATTTCTCCTTGAGGCCGCCCACAGGCAGCACCCGCCCCCGGAGCGTAATCTCCCCGGTCATGGCGACGTTGCGGCTCACGGGCCGGCGGGTCAGAGCGGAGATGAGCGCGGTTCCCATGGTGATGCCCGCCGAGGGGCCGTCCTTGGGGATGGAGCCCGAGGGGACGTGTATGTGGATGTCCTGCTTCTGGTAGAAGTTCTCCTCGAGGCCGAGGTTCTTGGCCTGGGCGCGGGCGTAGCTGACCGCGGCCTGGGCCGATTCCCTCATGACGTCGCCCAACTGGCCGGTCAGGGTCAGGTTGCCGCGGCCCTTGGACAGCGACGCCTCGACGTGCAGCAGTTCGCCGCCGGCGCTGGTCCACGCCAGCCCGGTGGCGACGCCGATCTCGTTCTGTTCCTGGGTCTCGGTCAGGAACCTCGGCGGGCCGAGATACTGGTGCAGGTTCCTGCGCGTGATGCGGGTGCGGCCGGTGCGCCCGTCCGCCACCTTGCGCGCCACCTTCCGGCAGATGGCCGCCATCTCCCGTTCGAGATTTCTGAGCCCCGCTTCCCGCGTGTACTGCTCGATAATCCGCAGCACCGCGTCGTTGGACAGGTCCAGCAACTCGCCGGAGATCCCCGCCTCCTCCAGTTGCCGCGGGATCAGGAAGCGCCGTGCGATCTCCAGCTTCTCCTCGCTGGTGTAGCCCGAGAGGTTGATGACCTCCATGCGGTCGCGCAACGCCGGCGGCACGGTATCGAGCAGGTTGGCGGTGCAGATGAAGAGAACGTTCGACAGGTCGAACGGCACGTTCAGGTAGTGGTCGCTGAAGCCGTGGTTCTGCTCCGGATCGAGCACCTCCAGCAAGGCCGCGGAGGGATCGCCGCGGAAGTCGTTGCCGAGCTTGTCGAGCTCGTCCAGCATGAACACCGGGTTGCTGGAGCCCGCCTGCTTCATGCCCTGGATGATCCGGCCGGGAAGCGCTCCTACGTAGGTCCGCCGGTGGCCGCGGATCTCGGCCTCGTCCCGGATGCCGCCCAGGGAGATGCGCACGAAGTTCCGCCCCAGGGCGCGGGCGATGGATTTCCCCAGGGAGGTCTTGCCCACCCCCGGCGGCCCCACGAAGCACAGGATGGGTCCGCGGATCTCCTTCCGCAGCTTGTTCACCGCCAGGTACTCGAGGAAACGCTCCTTGATCTTCTCCAGGTCGTAGTGGTCCTCGTCCAGGACCTGCTTGGCCTTCTTGAGGTCGAGGTTGTCGTCGGTCTTCGTGCTCCAGGGAAGCTCGACCATCCAGTCCAGGTAGGTCCTCACCAGCGAGGACTCGGAAGATTCCGGATGCATCTGCTCCAGCCGCTTGAGCTGCTTGTTGGCCTCCTTCTTGACCTCGGCCGGCATCCCGGCCTTGTCGATCTGGGCCTTGATCTCGTTCATCTCCTCGGTCTTCTCGTCGCCCTCCCCCAGCTCCTGGTGGATCTGCCTGAGCTGCTCCCGCAGGAAGTACTCCCGCTGGGTCTTGCTCATTTCGTCCTTGGCCTGGTTCTGGATGCGGTCCTGCATGGTGGCGAGCTCGAGCTCGCGGGTGAGCAGCTCGTTGACCTTCTTGAGCCGGTCCACCGGCTCGTAGATCTCCAGGATCGACTGGCTCTCCTCGATCTGGAGGCGCAGGTTGGAAGCCACCAGGTCCGCGAGCACGCCGGGATCCACCACGTTGTCCGTGACCATCACGATCTCGGGCGGGAGGTTCTTCAAGTTGAGGATCTGCTCGATCTTCTCCTTGACGTTGCGCATGAGCGCCTCGACCTCGATGGACAGCTCGATGACCTGCTGCTCGACGACTTTCTCTATCCGCGCCTCGAAAAACGGCTTTTCCTGAAGGACTGCTTCGACGGCGCCCTTGGTGAGCCCCTGCACCAGGATCTTCACGCGGCCGTCATCGAGTTTCAGCATGCGCAGGATGGTCGCTACCGTGCCCACCCGGTGCAGGTCATCGGCCTCGGGCTCGTCCTCCGTGGCGTCCTTCTGCACCACGAGAAAGAGGTGCCGGTCGCGCGCGAGCGCCTCGTTCACCGCGTTGATTGAGATTTCCCGCCCGACGAACAGGGGGATCATCATGTAAGGGAAAATGACGATGTCCCGGATGGGCAGGAGCGGAATGACGTCGGGGATGTCCTCGACCGGCCGGTCGGCGGCCAGCTCCGCGGTGTCCTTGTCCGATACGTCCATGGGTTATCCTCAGTCGAACAGTTCCTTTACCTTCTCGAAGAACCCTTTGGCAATAGGATGGGCTTCCTCGCCGCCTTCCTGGGCAAATTCGTTGAGCAGCTTCTTCTGGCGGGCGTTGAGCCTGGTCGGGGTCTCGACCAGGACGCGCACGTGCTCGTCGCCGCGGCGGCCTCCGTGCACGTCCTTGATCCCCTTGCCCTTCAGGCGGAAGACCGCGTGGGACTGGGTCCCCGCGGGGATCTTCATCTTGACCTTGCCCTCCAGGGTGGGCACCTCGATCTCCGCTCCGAGGGTGGCGTTGACGAAGCTGATGGGCATCTCGCAGATGACGTCGGTGCGGTCGCGGGCGAAGATCGGGTGGTCCTCGACGATGATGACCACGTAAAGGTCCCCGGGCGGGCCGCCCAGGGCGCCGTTCTCTCCCTCGCCCCGCAGCTTCAGCCGCGAGCCGGTGTCGACCCCGGCTGGGATCCTGACGTTGATGGTGTGGAACTTCCGCGTGAGGCCCGTGCCGCCGCACATGGGGCACGGGTGGGGGATCACCCGGCCCTGGCCGCCGCACTGGCTGCAGGTGCGGGAGACCGTGAAGAAGCCCTGCTGAAAGGCCATCTGTCCGGTGCCCTTGCAGGCGGGACAGGTCTGCGGCGAGGTGCCCTTCTCGGCACCGCTGCCCTCGCACTCGTCGCAGGGCCCGTGACGCGGGATCTTGATCTTCTTCTCGGTGCCGAAGGCGGCCTGCTCGAAGGAGATCTCGAGATTGTAGCGCAGGTCGTCGCCGCGCTGGGCACGCGACCGGGCCCGGCCCCGGGCCCCCCCGCCGAAGAACTCGCCGAAGAGGTCGCCGAAGATGTCCTCGAACCCGCCCGTGAAGTCGAAGCCCCCGGCGAACGGGCCGCTTTCACCGAACGCGGCGTGGCCGAACTGGTCGTACTTGGTCCTTTTCTCCGGATCGGAGAGCACTTGGTAGGCTTCGGAAAGCTCCTTGAACTTCTCCTCCGCCGCCTTGTCGCCCGGGTTCCGGTCGGGGTGGTACTGGAGGGCCAGCTTGCGATAGGCCTTCTTGACCTCGTCCTCGCCGGCGTTGCGGCTCAGGCCGAGGATCTCATAGTAGTCCCGTTTGTCCAATCTTTAGTCCCGCCTGGCGCCTGCGGACGGCCGGGGTTGATGCGTGTAGGGGCGACCGGCCGGTCGCCCCTACGGGAAATCGCACCGTCACATTTCCGCGGCGCAGGTAACTACTCCTTGACCTCCTCGAAGTCGGCGTCCACGACGTTGTCGTCGGGCCTGGCCTCGCCGGCGCCCGGCGGCGGTTGCGTCGGGTCCTGCTGTCCCTGCTGTGCCTGCTGCTGGGACGCCTTGGCGTACATGGCTTCGGCCAGCTTGTGGGAGGCCTGGTTGAGCTCTTCCGCCGCTGCCCGCATGGCCGCGGCGTCGTCGCCCTCCAGCGCCTTCTTCGCCTTCTCCAGGGCCGCCTCGATGCCGGACTTGACCTCGGCGTCCAGGTCGTCGCCGTACTCCTTCAGCGACTTCTCCGTGGAGTAGACCAGGGAGTCGAGCTGGTTGCGTGCCTCGGCCGCTTCCTTGCGGGTCTTGTCATCCTCGGCGTGGACCTCGGCGTCCTTCACCATGTTCTTGATCTCTTCCTCGCTGAGGCCGCTGGAGGCGGTGATCTTGATGGACTGCTCCTTGCCGGTGCCGAGGTCCTTGGCGGAGACGTGGACGATGCCGTTGGCGTCGATGTCGAAGGTGACGTCGATCTGCGGCATGCCGCGCGGCGCCGGCGGGATTCCCTCGAGGTTGAACTGGCCGAGCAGCTTGTTGTACGCGGCCATCTCCCGCTCGCCCTGATGCACGCTGATGGTCACCGAGGGCTGGTTGTCGGCGGCGGTGGAAAAGACCTGGTTCTTCTTGGACGGGATGGTGGTGTTGCGCTCGATCAGCTTGGTGAACACGCCTCCCAGGGTCTCGATGCCGAGGGACAGCGGGGTCACGTCGAGCAGCAGCACGTCCTTGACGTCGCCCGTGAGCACGCCCGCCTGGATGGCGGCGCCGATGGCCACCACCTCGTCCGGGTTGACGCCCTTGTGGGGCTCCTTGCCGAAGATCTTCTTGACCCGCTCCTGCACCGCGGGCATGCGCGTCATGCCGCCGACGAGTATCACCTCATTGATCTCCCCGGCCGAGAAGCCGGCGTCCGCCAACGCCTTGAGGCAGGGTTCCTCGGTGCGGTCGACCAGGTCGGCGCACAGGGCCTCGAGCTTCGAGCGGGAGAGCTTGATGCTCATGTGCTTGGGGCCGCTCTGGTCGGCGGTGATGAACGGCAGGTTGATGTCGGTCTCCACCGAGGTGGAGAGCTCGCACTTGGCCTTTTCCGCTGCCTCCTTGAGGCGCTGCAGCGCCATCTGGTCGCCGCGCAGGTCGATGCCTTGGTCCTTCTTGAACTCGTCGGCCAGGTAGTCGATGATCCGCTGGTCGAAGTCCTCGCCGCCCAGGAAGGTGTCGCCGTTGGTGGCCTTGACCTCGAAGACGCTATCGCCCAGCTCCAGGATGGAGACGTCGAAGGTGCCGCCGCCCAGGTCGAACACCGCGATCTTCTCATCCGCTTTCTTGTCCATGCCGTAGGCCAGGGAGGCCGCGGTGGGCTCGTTGATGATGCGCTTCACGTCCAGTCCGGCGATGCGGCCGGCGTCCTTGGTGGCCTGGCGCTGGCTGTCGTTGAAGTAGGCCGGCACCGTGATGACCGCTTCCGTCACCGGCTCGCCCAGGTAGTCCTCGGCGGTCTGCTTCATCTTCTGCAGGATGAAGGCCGAGATCTCGGGCGGGCTGTAGGTCTTGCCGCGGCTCTCCACCCAGGCGTCGCCCTTGTCCGACCGCGCGATCGCGTAGGGCAGGAGGGACTTGGCCTTCTGCACCATGGGGTCGTCGAACACCCGTCCGATCAGGCGCTTGACCGCGAAAACCGTGTTCTGGGGGTTGGTGATGGCCTGCCGCCGGGCGATCTGGCCCAGCAGGCGCTCGCCGCTCTCGGAGAAAGCCACCACGGAAGGCGTGGTCCGGCTCCCTTCGGCGTTGGTCAGGACCTTGGGGTCGCTGCCCTCCATGATTGCCACGCACGAGTTGGTCGTCCCAAGATCGATGCCTATGACCTTTGACATCTCTCGTCTCCTTGTCTCCCGAAAACGCTTACAGTCTGAACCTAATCATCGGTGGGGCCGTTTTCAACCGCGTTTTCGTCGTTTGTTTCGTCTTTTTCTCGTAAAGTCGGGGCCTTAGCGACACTCACCAGGGAAGGCCGCAGCAGCCGGTCGGCCAGGTAGTAGCCCGGGTGAACCTCGTCCACCACCGTGTTGGCCTCGTGCTCGCCGGTTTCCACCTGGGCGTAGGCTTCATGCTTCTCCGGATCGAAGGGCTCTCCCTTGGCGCTGATCTGAGTGACCCCGTGCCTCTGAAGCGCTTCGAGGCAGCCCTTGAGCACCAGTTCGATGCCGTCCAGCAGCGGCCGCGGGTTGCCGTCGGCCGGCGCGTGCCGGGCCGCCCGCTCCAGGTCGTCGATGACCGGCAGCAGATCCCGCACCAGGGATTCGTTGGCGTACCGGATAGCGTCGTGTTTCTCGCGGGTTACGCGTTTCTTGACGTTCTCGGTCTCGGCCGCCTCGCGCAGGTAGAGATCGTGGTTGAGCCGTGCCTCCTCGCGCGCCGCCTCCAACTCCGCGGTGAGCCGCTCGACCTCCGACGGCTCCTGCTGCTCGGCGGGTGTCTCGCCGGCCGCGGTTTCCGTGGCCGCCGCGTCTTCGTTTTCCGCTGCCGCTTCGGCCCGATCCCTGCTCTCTTCGCCCATGATCCGTTTGTTTCTGCTCCGCGAGCACCCTCACCCCAACCCTCTCCCAGGGGGAGAGGGGGTCGGGGGCTCGTGCACGTAGCCCTATGCCCCGAAACGGGCCGACAGAAGTTAATCACCGTTCCGGACCTTGTCAAGGTAGCCGGAATCGCCCCGAAACCGTCATTCCGGCGGAAGCCGGAATCCAGAAGTGGAAAGGGAGAGATCCGCAGTGCCGCCCCCCACCCATCTGGATTCCGGCTTCCGCCGGAATGACGGTTTCGGGTATTGCCGGGCTGTTTTCATATCAATGACGGATGTGGGGTTTGGGAATGACAGAGGCGGGCGTTGGCGCCTCGCGGGTTCGGAAGTGGACGTTTCCACGCGACTTTTCCGCTGCCTTCGTGTATACGTACGGGATATAGGCGATTGCGCGGCGGCACCGGGGGTTGGGCCGACAGGCCGGGGGACGCCGTTCACGTCGGGGGGTATCCAGTGTCCTGCCCCACAAATAGCTTCATGAAACTGCGGGCCCTTTTCGCCGTCGGCCGCGTTGCTCCTCCTCGCGTGGTATCAACCACTACTCGTCGTCGCGCCTTGCCGACGACAAAAATTCCCGCGCAGTTTCATAAACCCATTTGTGAGGCAGGACACTAGTGCCGGCGATACGGTCGAGCCCTGCCATCGTGCTGCGGTCCTGGGCTTACGGCGAATCGGACAAGATCGTCTCTTTCCTCACGCGGGATTTCGGCAAGCTCAGGGGCATCGCCAAGGGAGCCAAGCGATCCCGCAAACGATTCCTGAACGTTCTGGAGCCGTTCACGCTGGTCCAGTTGCGTTTCCACCAGCGCTCCAACAGCCCGCTGGCCTTCGTCCATGCCTGCGACTGGGTGTACGTGTTCCGGGAACTGACCCGCACCCTGGGCAAGATCGCTCACGCCTCCTATCTGGTCGAGATCACCGACGAGCTGACGCGGGACGGCGACGAGAGCCTGTCGTTGTTCACCCATCTGCGGGACGGCCTCCGGTTCCTGGAGGGGAACGAGGCGTCGACGGAATTCCTCACCGCGTTCGAGCTGACGCTGCTGCGCCTGGCCGGCTATCAGCCCACGCTGGAGCATTGCCAGCGTTGCGGCGCCACGCCTTCGCCCGACGACGGGCGGGAAGAAGGTTTCTCGCCGCCGCATTCACGATCGTTCCAGGCGTCGTCGCCCGCTCACGGGCGCGGCAATGGCCGGTGGGGATTCAGCCCGCGGGACGGCGGCGTGCTGTGCGGGAATTGTTGCGGTCTTCGCAAGGAGTCGGTGCCCCTGTCGGTGGAGGCGCTGGCCGTCATGGCCCATTTCCAGCGCCACGGGTGGGTGCACGGGGAGACGCCGCGGTTCTCCGCGCCGGCGCTCAGGGAGGCTCGCGAGGTGCTGCCCTTGTTTATCCAGTACCAGATTAGTAAGAAGCTCAAGTCCGCGGCCTTCCTGAACGGCTCGTTTGGATAGGCGCGGCGTCGCACGACGAGCGGTAGGGGCGACCGGCGGTCGCCCTCCGTCACCGACACCACGGTGAGAGGTGAGGCGGTTTCAACAGGCCCGTGCCCGCAACGACGCGGAGGAGACCCACAGCGCCCATGAACGAACACGCGACGATGGAAAAGGTCGTCAATCTTTGCAAGCGGAGGGGGTTCATCTTTCCGTCCAGTGAGATTTACGGAGGAATCGGCAGCACCTGGGACTACGGCCCCGTCGGAGTGGAGCTCAAGCGCAACGTCAAGGAGGCGTGGTGGAAGGCGGTGGTGACGGGCCGCAACGACACCGTCGGCCTCGACGCCTCGATCCTGATGCACCCGAGGGTGTGGGAAGCGTCGGGCCACGTCGCGGGCTTTTCCGACCCGCTGGTGGAATGCAAGGTGTGCCACCTCCGTTTCCGCGAGGACTTCCTGGAGGAACCGGGCAAATGCCCCGCCTGCGGCGGCGAGGTCACCGAGGCGCGGCAGTTCAACCTCATGTTCAAGACCTTCATGGGGCCGGTGGAGGACACCGCCAGCACGGTGTTCCTGCGCCCCGAGACCGCCCAGGGCATCTTCGTCAACTTCACCAACGTCCTCGACACCGCGCGCCAGAAGATTCCCTTCGGCATCGCGCAGATCGGCAAGAGCTTCCGCAACGAGATCACCCCCGGTAACTTCATCTTCCGCACCCGCGAGTTCGAGCAGATGGAGATCGAGTACTTCGTCAAGCCCGGTGAGGACGATGAGGCGTTCCAGTCCTGGCAGGATGCGCGCATGCAGTGGTACGTGGACAACGGCATCCGCGCCGGCAACCTGCGCCTCCGTCCCCACGGCAGCGACGAGCTGGCCCACTACGCCAAGGCCTGCGTGGACGTGGAGTACGAGTTCCCGTTCGGCTGGTCGGAGCTGGAGGGCATCGCCAACCGCAGCGACTTCGACCTGAAGCAGCACATGGAGTACAGCGGCAAGGACATGACCTACTTCGACGAGACCACCCGCAGCCGCTACGTCCCCTACGTCATCGAACCTTCCGCCGGCGTGGACCGGCCGCTGCTGGCGTTCCTGGTGGACGCCTACGACGAGGAGGAGGTGGAGGGCGACCGCCGCATCGTGCTGCGTCTCGACCCGCGCCTGGCGCCGTTCAAGGCCGGGGTCTACCCGCTGCTGCGGAAGGACGGACAGCCGGAGCGCGCCCAGGAGATCCGCGACATCCTGAAGGAGCATTTCCCCGTGGTCTATGACCAGGCCGGTTCCATCGGCCGCCGCTACCGCCGGCAGGACGAGGTGGGCACCCCCTTCGGCGTCACCGTGGACCATGAGACCATGAAGGACCAGACGGTGACGCTGCGCGACCGTGACGCCATGACCCAGGTGAGGATTCCGGTGGACCGGCTGGTGGATGAGATCCGCCGCCGCATCGACCCCCGGACGAGGGACCGGTAATGGCCCGGCACGTCTACTCCTTCGGAGCGGGCAAGGCCATGGGCGGGGCCTCCATGCGCGAGGTCCTGGGGGGAAAGGGCGCCGGCCTCCACGAGATGACCCGCATGGGCGTTCCGGTCCCCCCCGGCTTTACCATCTCCACCGCCGTCTGCACCCATTTCTATGAGAACGGGCGACGCTACCCCGAGGGGCTCGAGCGCGAGGTCGCCGCCGCCCTGAAGCAGGTGGAGAAGATCATGGGCCGGCGCTTCGGCGACGGCGAGGATCCCCTGCTTGTGTCGGTCCGTTCGGGCGCGCGGGAATCCATGCCCGGGATGATGGACACGGTGCTGAACCTCGGCCTCAACGACCGCACCGTGGCCGGCATGATCCGGCGCACCGGCAACCCGCGGTTCGTCTACGACTCGTACCGCCGCTTCGTGCAGATGTACGGCGACGTGGTGCTGGGCATGAAGCCCGACAAGGCAGACCAGCACGACGTGTTCGAGACCCTGCTGGAGCGCAGGAAGAAGGCCCGGGGGGTCAACGACGACACGGAGCTGACCGCGGAGGACCTCCGGGACCTGGTGGGCGAGTTCAAGGACGAGGTGCGGCGGCAGCGCGGAACGCCGTTTCCGGACGACCCCGCGGAGCAGCTCTGGGGAGCGGTCGGCGCCGTGTTCGGGTCGTGGAACAACGACCGCGCGGTGGCCTACCGCAAGATGTACGGCATCCCCGACGGTTGGGGCACCGCGGTCAACGTCCAGACCATGGTGTTCGGCAACATGGGGGAGACTTCCGGCACCGGCGTCGCCTTCACCCGCGATCCGGCGTCGGGCGAGCGGCGGTTCTACGGCGAGTTCCTGATGAACGCCCAGGGCGAGGACGTGGTGGCGGGGATCCGCACGCCGCAGCCCATCAGCGCGCTGGCCAGGGTCCAGCGCAACGCGTACCGCGAGCTCCAGCGCATCGCCCGGATCCTGGAAGAGCACTACCGGGACATGCAGGACCTCGAGTTCACCATCGAGGACGGCAAGCTCTGGCTGCTGCAGACCCGGACCGGCAAGCGCACCGGCTTTGCCGCGGTGCGCATCGCCGTGGACATGGCCGAGGCCAAGGCCATCTCCCGGGAAGAGGCGCTGCAGCGGATCGAGCCGGACCACCTGAGCCAGGTGCTGCGCCCGGTCTTCGACCAGGCGGCCAAGGAGGCCGCGCAGGCCAGGGGCCGGGTACTGGCGCGGGGACTGCCCGCGGGGCCGGGGGCGGCCACCGGCAGAATCGTGTTCCACGCCGTCGACGCGGAAGCGCGGCGGGCCAGAGGAGAGAAGGTCATTCTGTGCCGGGTGGAGACCAGTCCCGAGGACATCCGCGGCATCGAGGCGGCCGAAGGCATTCTCACGGCCCGGGGCGGCATGACCTCCCACGCGGCGCTGGTGGCGCGGCAGCTCGGCACGGTGTGCGTGGTGGGCTGCGACGCCCTGACCGTCGACTACCGCGCCGGCGAGGCGCGCATCGGCGGCGTGGCGCTCAAGGAGGGGGACTGGCTCTCGCTGGACGGCAGCACCGGAGAAGTGATCCGCGGACAGATCGTCACCCACCCTTCCGACGTGCTGCAGGTGCTGCTCGACCGCAATCGCGAGGCCGCGGGCTCGCCCACCTACCGGCGCTTCGCCAAGCTGATGCGCTGGGTGGACGCGGCCCGCCGGCTCGGCGTCAAGACCAACGCCGACCTGCCGGAGCAGGCCCGCATCAGCCGCGACTTCGGCGCCGAGGGCATCGGCCTGTGCCGCACCGAGCACATGTTCTTTCAGGAACAGCGCATCCACGCGGTCCGGGAGATGATCCTGGCCGACGACGAGGTGGGACGGCGCAAGGCCCTGGACAAGCTGCTGCCCATGCAACAGGGGGACTTCAAGGCGATCCTGGGCATCATGGACAAGCTGCCCGTGACTATCCGGCTGCTGGACCCGCCGCTGCACGAGTTCCTGCCCCAGACCGGCGCCGACATCGCCGCGCTGGCCAAGGTCCTCTCCATCCGCCCCAAGACGGTGCGCGAGAAGGTGGAAGCGCTCAGGGAGGCTAACCCCATGCTCGGGCACCGGGGCTGCCGGCTGGCCATCTCGTTCCCGGAGATCACCGAGATGCAGACCCAGGCCATCTTCCAGGCGGCGTGCGAGCTGCGCAAGGAGGGCAGGGAGCCGCGCCCCGAGGTAATGATTCCCCTGGTGGGCGGCCTGGAGGAGTTCCGCGCCCAGCGGGACATCGTCGAGCGGGTCGCCCGGAGCACCATGAAGCGGTACGGCGTCAAGGTGCGCTACGCCGTGGGCACCATGATCGAGCTGCCCCGGGCCTGTCTCGTGGCCGACCAGATCGCCCGGGAAGCCCAGTTCTTCTCCTTCGGCACCAACGACCTGACCCAGACCTGCCTGGGACTTTCCCGGGACGACGCCGGCAAGTTCCTGCCCCTCTACGTGGACCAGGGCCTGCTGCCCGAGGACCCGTTCGTGAGCATCGACGAGCCCGGGGTGGGCGCGTTGATGGCGCTGGGGGTCGAGAAGGGCCGAAGCGCGCGCGAGGACCTCGACGTGGGCATCTGCGGCGAGCACGGCGGCGACCCCAAGTCGGT
Source organism: uncultured Binatia bacterium (SeqCode) (assembly GCA_965204505.1). Lineage (GTDB taxonomy): Bacteria > Desulfobacterota > Binatia > UBA9968 > JAJDTQ01 > JAJDTQ01. Next base: position 599,202 of record CBDBFB010000002.1, on the reverse strand, counting down.
GGTGTTCTGCCACGACCTGGGCCTCGACTACGTCAGTTGCTCCCCTTACCGCGTCCCCATCGCCAAGCTGGCCGCCGCCAAGGCGGCGCTCCGGAAGAAGGGCGACGGGCAGTAGACCAGGGTCCGGGCCAAACCTCACAGACCTCCCCTATAGTTCTCGGCCGCCCGGCCGATTCATCATTCATGTGGGCGCACCTCTCCGCCGGGTCAGCGCCTCCGCCAATCCCCATCTCCCTCTCCCTCTGGGAGAGGGTCGGGGTGAGGGGGCGCGTGTCATCGCAAGGGGTGGGAACGGCAGGGTTGTCAGGGCCCTCACCCGGCCTTCGGCCAACCTCCCTCAGAGGGAGAGGGGTTTTATGCAGTTCGGCAACTTTGCGTAGGGGTCCATTATGGAACTGTCTCTGGGAGATTTGATGGTGCGAGCCGGCGTGGTCACCCGTGAGGCGCACGACCGGGCCGCCGCGATTCAGCAGCGCGACGGCGGCAGCCTGGTGGCGACGCTGGTTCAGGATGGCGCCGCGGACGAGGGCCGGTTGACGGCGTTCGTGGCCGAGCGTTTCGGTCTGGAGGAGGTGAGCCTGAAACCCTCCGAGGTCGATGCCGCCGCCTTCGGCCTTCTGCCCCTGTCGTTGCTGGAGAAACGCGGCCTTCTGCCGTTCGCCCGCGCGGGCTCGGTGCTGGACGTGGCCGTAAGCGACCCGACGGACCTCGGCGCCATCGACGAGGTTCGGTTCATGACCGGGCACGACGTGAGAACCTTTGTGGCGCGCCCCTCCGCTATCCGGCAGATGATCGAGCAACGTTCCGGCTCACCGGTCCGCGGGCGCGAAGAGACGAGCACAACTGCCGCTGCGCCGAAGCCGCGGGCTCCGGTCTCGACGGATGCCGCCGGCGATGCCCCGGTGGTGGCGGTGGTGGATTCGCTGATGCGGGACGCGGTGGCGCGCGGCGCCAGCGACATTCACGTCGAGCCCTACGAGGACAGCGTGCGCGTGCGGTTCAGGATCGACGGGATCCTGCAGGAAGTCATGACGCCGCCGCACGAGATGAAGCAGGCGCTGACCTCCCGCATCAAGGTGATGGCGGGTCTGGACATCGCCGAGCACCGGTTGCCCCAGGACGGCCGCCTGAAGCTGGCGGCGGGCGGCGGCGAAGTGGACGTGCGCGTTTCGGTCTTGCCGACGCGGTTCGGAGAGAAGGCGGTGCTGCGGCTGCTGCACCGCTCCGACCTGGTGACGAGCCTCGACCGGTTGGGCCTGGAAGGCCCGGACCGGGAACGTTTCGCCGAGGCCATGAGCAAGCCCGCGGGCATGATCCTGCTTACGGGACCCACCGGGAGCGGCAAGTCCACGACCCTCTACGGCATGCTGTCGGAGCTCAACCGGCCGAGAGTGAACATCTCGACAGCGGAAGATCCGGTGGAATACCACCTCGCCGGCATCAACCAGGTTCAGACCCACGGCGAGATAGGCCTCTCCTTCGCCGCTTGCCTCCGGGCGTTCCTGCGACAGGACCCGGACATCCTCATGGTGGGCGAGATCCGCGACGCCGAGACCGCCCGCATCGCCGTCAATGCCGCGCTGACCGGACACCTGGTGTTGACCACCCTCCACACCAACGACGCGCCGTCCAGCGTGCACCGCCTGCTCGACATGGGGGTGGAGCCCTACCTCATCGCATCGGCCATCACCATGGTGGCGGCGCAGCGGCTGCTGCGCCGCGTCTGTGACGGCTGCAAGGTGCGCACCGCGTTGCAGCCCGGAATGCTCACGGCCCCGCGCCGCGGGGCGCAGGAAGTGGGCGACGCCGAGGGCTATCACGGTGCCGGGTGCCCCGAATGCCACCACACCGGCTATCGTGGCCGGGTGGCCATCTACGAGGTCATGACGCTGAGCGATGATCTCCGCGGGATGATCCTCCGGGGCGACTCCGTCGTCGAGATCAAGGCCGCGGCCATGGAGAGGGGGATGCGCACGCTGCGTCAGGCCGCCGTGCGGAAGGTCCGGCAAGGGGTCACCAGCATCGAAGAGGCGTTGCGGGTGACGGAGCCGGACCCCGCCGAGGCACGGGCCGTTTCCCCCGCGCCGGTTCGAGCCGGGTAATCCCGTGGCGCTCTACCGGTGGCAAGGCAGGAACCGTGAGGGCAGGCTCCTGCGGGGCGAGATGGAGGCGGCGGACCGCGCCGTGGTGACGGCCGAGCTTCGCCGGCGCGGGATCCGGCCGCTGGCGTCGGGAATCCGGGAAAAGGGCGTGGGGGTGCGCCGGGAGATCGCCATCCCGGGGCTGGCGCCGAGGGTCGGCGCCGACGACATCGTCATGCTGACGCGGAACTTCGGCGTCATGATCGAGGCCGGTGTGCCCATCGTCGAGTGCCTTCAGGTGCTCGCGGACCAGACCGGCAACAGCACGGTGAGAGATGCGCTTCGAGCCGTGCGCCTCGATGTGTCCAACGGCATGACGCTGACCGCGGCCATGTCCCGCCACCCCAGGCTGTTCGACACGCTGTTCGTGCGCATGGTGGCGGCCGGCGAGCACGGCGGCGTGCTGCCGGAGATCCTCGCGCGGCTGGCGCTGTTCATCGAGCGGTCCGCCCGCCTCAAGCGCAAGGTCAAGACCGCCATGCTCTATCCCGCCACCGTCGTGGCCGTGGCCGTGGTAGTGGTGGCCGTGCTTCTCCTCCACGTGATCCCGGTCTTCGCGGAAGTCTACCGGGGCATGGGGCAGGCGCTCCCTCCCCTGACGGAGCTGACCATCGCGGTGAGTCGTTGGACGTACGAGCATTTCCTGGTTCTTCTGGGCGGGGTCCTGGCCGTGCCCACGGCGATCCACCTGGCCTGCCGTACCGAAGGAGGCCGGCGGGCGGTCCATCGATGGCTGCTGAGGCTGCCGCTCGCCGGCGACCTGCTGCGCAAGGCGGCCATCGCGCGTTTCAGCCACAACACCGGCCTTCTGCTCCAGTCCGGCGTGGTGCTGCTGGACACCCTGACCGTCACCGCCGGCACCACCGGCAACAAGGTCCTGGAGCAGTCCATCCTGGAAACCCGCGCCGGGCTGGAGAAGGGGATGACCTTGTCGGAGTTGTTGGCGGCCACCGGCCTGTTCCCGGCCCTGGTCTGCCACATGGTCGCCGTGGGAGAAAGCATCGGCGCCCTCGACACGATGCTGAACCGGGTGGCGGCGTTTTATGAAGAAGAGGTGGACCGGGCGGTGGCACGGCTGACCGCGCTCATGGAGCCGGTGCTGATGGTCGTCCTGGGGGTCGTGCTCGGAGGGCTCGTGATCTCCATGTATCTGCCGATCTTTCAGATGGGTGCCATGGTGCAGTGAGGAGGATTCGGATGAACACGGATGTACTGGCAAGAGGAACGAAGAGAAGCCCTGTTGGAACGTATCAGGCGGGCATGCGGTCGCCTGATCGCCATGGCCGCGAAAAGACGGCCGGGTTCACCCTGATCGAGCTGCTGGTGGTCATTGCCATCATCGGGATCCTGGCCGCGGTGGCGATCCCGCAGTTCGGCGGCTACCGGCGCAAGGGCTTCGACGCCGATGCCCAGGCCAACGTCAGGAACATGGCCCTGGCCCAGGAAGGTTACTACCTGGAAAACAACACCTACGCCGACGACCCCGCCGATCTGACGGCCTTCGGCTACACGCAGAGCGCCAACATCAGCCCCGCCGTCACCAGCGCCGATGACTCGACGTTCGTGGCGACCGCCACGGTCACCGCGGGCTGCGGCACCGGCACGGGCGTCGCCACCTACGATCAGGCCACGGGCCAGGTGACCCTGGTGAAATGCACGCCGTAGTCACGCTCGAACCGTCTGCGCGCACCGTTCCACGCGTCCGACAACCAACTCGGCGATCCTTGAGAGGGTCTCTTCATCAAGCCCTGGCTGAATCAACATGCGTGCAACTTCGTTTGCCTGCTCCTTGACCGCTTCGCTGATCTCCGTGACGCGACGGCGGACCAGGGGAAGGCCGAGAGTCGCGTCTCCCGCGAACGTCGCCCATGCTCTGGAATCCATGTCGCCCAGTGTCGCGGCTCCCCCCATTTTCATGGCCAGGTTGGGTGAGAGTTCAGGATAGGCGACCGTGGCCAAGAGATCGTAAAGCGGCGCCAGGCGTGGGCCGCCTTCGTCATACAGAACCGAGAAGTTCTTGCCGTGGGCATCGGCGTTGCCCACGAGCAGATTGAAGATCACGGCGTCGAGCAGTTTCAGGACTTCCACTGCCGGCCGCACACAAACCTGGCGGAGCAGCCCGAAGCAATTGCTGAAGCTTGGGCCTCCTTCGCCCGCGTACTTGCGTTCCGGGTTGATGGCGAGGGCTTGGCAGAAGTCTTCCTGATGGATACGGTGCACCTGCCCGGCGGGATCGGACGATCGGTCATGACGTTCCACAAGCAGAAACGTCCGGTCGCTTACCACCCGGGGTTCGACCGGGGCGACGTCAAGCCCCGCCGTAGCCGCGAGGCGCATGACAAAGGCTTCGTTCTCGGTGGTGCCTGGAAATCGCGCGATGGATGGCTTGAGGATGTGTGTGGTCGGTTGTCCGGACGATGGCAACGCCACCGCGCCTTCGACAACGACCACGGGTACTTTCGACTGAGAGCCGGCGAGGGACAGCCGCAGCCCCTCTTCACCCGCCAGCAGTGGGCGCGCGGGCAGCGCATCGAGCACGCGGATCAAGCCGGCGTCGTCGAGCAACCGCGGGGTTGGCGCCCGGTCAGGCGTGGTCGGCGCCGCTTCGGGAGGAAGTATTTGCAACGCGCCCGCCACATCGCCGCCGAGCTTGTCGAGCAGGGCGAAGTCGTTGGCGGGTGAAACGCCGACGGCTCGTGCAGCAGCGCGCCGCTGGCCTTCCTCCGGCAGAAGGCCGCCGAAAAACGGGCGGCATTCACGACGGCGATACGGCTCCGCGCGTTTGGGCAAGGAGGCGGACAGGGCCGGCGCATCTTCCTGCTCAATCCATGCGTCCGCGTACACGAACCCAAGCTCGCCGTGCCGGTCCTGCGTGAGCCGGCCGACGAGCCGCCGATCCCACCAGACATGGAGGGCGCGGGTCACGGGTCCCGCCTTCCTTGGTCTTCTGGCGTGGTGATGTCCAAAGAGCACCCGAGAGCCGCCAGCACCTGGAGCGTCTTCCCGATCTGTGCGCTGGGCTTGCCTGCTTCAAGGTCGACGATGAAGCGTACGCCGACGCTCGCGGCGCCCGCGAGTTCGTACTGTCGCAGGCCCGCGGCCTTCCGCGTAGCGCGCACGATGGCGGCAATGGCAGGCGGGGTCAGATCTTGCACTTTCATGATAAGTGGTACTGGGTTCGTTTGATTTCTGCCAGCATTCCAACAAGTTATGAGGACGCGGAAAGGCTGGCAGTTCAAACGAGTTGGAGACTAACCTTCCATCATAGTTGAAATTTGGAGGGCTACCGGAAGATCTCAGGAGTTGCTACACTGAGTTGGTTGCGGGCACCCCACCCCTTTCCCTTCATTGAGCCAGCACCGCCCAATCACATCCGCGGTGCGCTGGCCGCGGGAAAGGAGGTGCCGTATGGCGATACGAGCTCGGCCGGGATACCGGCTGATCTTCAGAGCCTGGATCACCCGCAAGGGTACCAGAGTCTACGCTAGCCAATTTGGCCTGAGAGCATTCCCGCTCTGGGTCAAGGCATAGCGTAGTTAACTCCGGGGGTGCCCGCAACTCGCTCACCTGCATATAGCAGCGTGTCGACGCTGCCTGCAATCCCCATACGCCATTTTCGCCCTGAACGTCGTTCCGGTCATCGAGCCGTTGACGGGCGGATTGGGCCAAAGATTGGTCCAATCCAGGTGTGCATGGCGTTGTATTTTCTACACGGTTGTCCGTGTGGCACGGGCGAAAACACGTCCTGCTGGCGAAATACCGGGCTAGATCGTAACACGTTATAGGATTGCCTGGGGAGGCATGGTGGCCGGTCCTGCTGGAACAGGACCAGCTGAGACACAGGTTTGCCGGGACGGAAACGAAACCTGCCCGGCCAATCAAAGGAGCAAGAAATGAAAGAACTCCTTCAACGTGACCTGACGATCAGGTCTTTGCCACGGACAGAACCGTAGTTGACAGAGCTGCTGGCGGCAGAGGTGCTGCGGGGCTTCGAAGAGCTGGCGGCGCTGATCGAGGCGGAGCGGGATCGGGTGCTGGGGATTAGTCGGTGGTGAAGTAGACACGTTGTTGCGCGCCACGAGCGGTTACATCGACGTTCCCTTTTTCAGCGTATAGGCTCGCCAACTGAACAAAGGCGACAAAAGGCGTTGAAGGAAACTGATCTCGACGTACTCCTGTGGGTCTTTAATGTCCAGAGCGCGGTTAATTTCGTTATGGCAGATGACATCAAGAACACGAAGCACCGGGGGCTCTGTCGCTTCAAGATCAAGTCTCAGAGATTGAATGCGTTTACGCGTCTTCTCGGAATCGTCACGGGACAGTTCTTGCTCAAGTCGAGAAAATTCCTTGACGAACTGAGCATGTTTACCCGCCTTGACTCCAAACGCAAGTACAAGTTTCAAACTGGATAGAACAGCTACAGCAAAGCCAAGCCAGAAAGGATCGTCTGCCCACACGGAGCCCATCACGGCAGACCCAAGAAGGATCAGCAGCCAACTGAAAGCCCTATCAAAAAATTCGAAAAACCCTTGTCGCTTCGAATGGTAGCGGATAGAGCGACGTATCCCGAACAGCAGACGGTGATGGTCTATGTAGCTCGTCTCACATCGGTCAATGATTGAGTTTCATCTAATGGAGCCGGATGCGGACGGCGATCAGACGTACGGGTATGCGCCGGTACGGTAGGTGGTGGCTAGTAGCCTGGACGGTCCTGGGTGCGCTAGACGGAGCCGGCCCGGCGGTCGCCGCCAAGCCGGAGGCTGTGCAGTGTTAAGGCGGGTGGGTGACGGTGGTCTCGATCACGGACGCTGACCGGTATGCGCGGATGAATGCGCAGAAAGTCTATGCGTTCCCTCGTGGAATGCGGGTTACGTTCCACGTACGGATGTACGTCGCCTTCAACACTTACAGGGGGAGACGGGGGCACGAATTGTTTTCCGGCGACCACCGGGCACGTCCCCGTTAGACGTGGGAATTGAGATGGTGGAGTTGGGAGCGAGAGCGTATGCGGGGGTACTGGAGTGTCTAGCGCAATAGGAGCCCGACACGCCGGCCCTAGAGTACCATTTGGCGAAATCTATGTCAGAATGGAGGAGGTGATCCGGCCACGTCGCCGCGTGGCCGGATCGCGACCCAGAGGAGGGCGAAATGAAGCGAAAACACCCGAAACACCTGAGTCTGTTGCAGCGGAAAATTAGCTCCATAACAGGAGGAGAAGCCCCGACGCGAAGGTCGGGCGTGCTGTGGGCGGAGCAAGTGCATGACCCGGAGAGGGCGGAAGGGAAGGCGGTACGGGGCGTGCGGGGCGGTGAGTCGCCGAGACGGGCGATACAGCGGCAGCGTAGACTAACGGCCGCTGGCTACGTCACCCTACGCGGAGTCTGAGGCGGACGGAGCCTCGGTGTCAGAGGAGCCGCGCTGTACTTTCTTGATAAAGGTGATGGAGGGGACGGTTGGGGCGTCGTCGGTGTCCGTAGTGGGCACGGCGATATCGAGGGCGTCGGGGTCGACCGAGACGCGAATACGCATGGCCGCGTGGGGATATGACGAGATTAATACTAAGGGGTCCCGTGATGGCGGGAGGAAGCTGATGCACATTCGGAAAGGGAGGGTGAGAAGTGAACGGGATTGAAGAGAGGCTGGTTGCGCTTGCCCAAGAAGTGTGTGGCAGGCCGGTTCCAATGGATGAAGAACTCGGTGATAACGAGTTAGGGAAGATACTTGATAGGGCCGTGGAAGAGTTTAACGTCAAGCACCCGGCACCGACTGACCGGCTGACACTAGTAACACTCAAGAGGATCGGCGAGTACGTGGAACGGATGCAGAAGGAGCAGGAGCAAGGGCAGGGGCAGCAAGGCGCGAGTGTGACGGCACAGCCTGGGTCGGGGGAGCAGGAAACGCCAGGGCCGAAGCCAATCCCGACAAACCAACCTGATCCACCGGCTCCTCCACCCGACCCGCCGGCTCAGAAACCGCTCGAAATTCTACGCCTTGAGGCTGAGGAGGAGGAGAAGCGGGAGAATAGACGGAGCGGCGTACGGATACTGCTGACCCAACTTGCTGGTGCGTTTCTGTTCGGCGGCGGGTTTCTGCTCGCGCTGCTCGCGCTGTTTGCCCCGGACTCGGCTGAACTGTCCAAAGCGATCACCGATGGGCTGCTAGAGAAGATCGGGAAGAACACGAACACGGAAGGCATTACAAAGGCGATTCAAGACTCCTGGTGGATAGTTTTGACCGCTGATGGGATTCAGAACGCCAAGGACATCTTTATCCTGGTGTCCCCGACGGCGGCGATGGTGATTGCGTTCTGGTTTAGTGGGCGGAAGCCGAAAGCAGAGAACCAATCAGGACCACCCCCAGGAACGCAATAAGCAGAACTAGTGTCATCCCGAGAAATGTAAATTCAACTCCTCCCACAATTCCACAAATTTGCGCATAGATACTCCTCGGCGGTTTTGACCGCCGAGGAGTATACGATGTTGGCGAGTTGAATGATGCGACGCGGGGCAGAGGACCCTGCGGCAGCGTGGGGCGGAGGCCCCGATGACCGGGTGGACCCCGCTAGACCCTGATGTGGATTCAGGTGCGGGACGGAACGTCGGCAACGGATGCCCCACGCGCGCAGTTTGCAGGCGGCAGGATGAAAGGATGATTCTCAATAATCGTCGGAGAGTCTAATCGATCTCTCCGACGATTATTGAGAAGCACCCTTTAACCGCCTACGCGAAGATATAGATTTCCGATTTCGAAGGGACCCGGCACCCGGTAGGTTCCCGATCGGGAATCTAAAGACCCTGATGAGCGACCTCAGGGATAAATTTCCCGATCGGTAATGTGGTGGTTCGATGTCGATCCGTGAGGAAGGTGACGCGGTGAGCCCAAGGGACCACTGCCCACGCGGCCTCGGCCGGGTGCCGGTGCCGTCCTACTCCGGCGCTGCTTCCGTTTCCGCTTCCGGTGCCGGCGCCGGTGTGGGGAGGGGTTCCTTGTCTTCCTTGATGAAGTCGAAGAGCATGCGCGGGACGGCGTTGCAGTTGAAGCAGCGGGGCGTTTTCGGCCGGCTGCCGTCGGGGTAGATCATGTTCTTGAGGTAGAACGGTTTCTCGGTGCCGACATAACCGTCGTAGTAGAACGCCAGCTTGCCGCATTCACTGCATTGCAGGTACTTCGCCATTTCCGGTCTTTCCGCGTTTCGGAAGCGTTTGCCTCGAAGGCTCAGTCCTCGAAACCCTACGCTTCGAAGCTCGCCGTGATCTCCTGGTGTCCGTCACCCTCTGTATAGCTTTCCTCTCGATACAGGCCAAGGGCCTTCATCACCGGGGCGTCGTGGATGGCGAACAGGATGGACTCGCCGTCGGTGTCGTTGGCGTGCTCGTGCCAGGCCCAGGGCGGCACCACGAAAAAGTCGCCCTCCTCCCAGTCGAACCGTTCTCCGTTGATGACCGAGTAGCCCTTTCCGGCAAAGGCCAGGTAGACCGAGCTCTGCACCTGCCGGTGGGCTTGGGTGCGGACGCCGGGCCGCACCATCTGGATGGTGCAGCTCATGGTGGGCAGCACCGGGCCCCCGGTGCCCGGGTTCAGGTACTCAAAACAGACGTCGTCGTGGGGGCTGGCCGCTCCCTCGCCGATGCGTTGCAGCGCGTCGTAGGTGGGCTCCCACTTGAAGTTGAGCAGCGGCGAGCGGTGCTCCGGCGGTTTCTCCCAGGTGGGCCGCAGGTGCGTCACGCCGAACTTGCGCTCCGACTCGTTGACGTCGGTGATGGGGAAGCGGTGGTCCGGGTACATCTCGAAGAAGGTGGCGTCGAGGTCTCCCACCAGCGGCAGGTCGAGCCCGTCCATCCAGATCATCGGCTCGTCGGACTCGCAGCCGTGGTCGTGCCAGTCCCAGTTCGGCGTCAGCACCAGGTCGCCCCGGGCCATGACGCACTTGTCGCCGTTCAGGTTGGTGTAGGTGCGGTCGCCCTCGATGATGAAGCGGATGGCCGACGGCGAATGCCGGTGGCAGGGGGCGATCTCCCCGGGCTTGACGATCTGCACCGCGGCCCAGAGGGTGCGCGTGGCCGCGGGCTTGCCGCCCAGTCCAGGGTTCACCAGCCCGAGCACGCGCCGTTCGCCGCCGCGCTCGATGGGCACCAGGTCGCCCGCCTGGTGGGCCAGCCGGCGAAGGTCGGCCCAGCGCCACAGATGCGCCTTCACCGGCGACTGCGGTTCGGTGGTGAGCTGGCTCTCCGTGATGTTCCACAGCGGCACCAGGTGCTTGTCGTCCACTTCCTGGTAGAAGGTGTCGGTTTCCGTATTCGCGCTCATGGGATACCTCCCGCCGTAGGGGTCATCAGCCCGCCGACCCTTGCAGCGACAGTTTCAGCCCCGGTCTGCTGATGTACACGTGGTTGGCCTTGTGCCCGCGCAGGTTTTGCAGCAGGCCGATCACGCCGTTGCCGGTGTACGGCGTCGCCGGGCCGGCGTCGCGCATGGCGTTGAACTCGTCCCTGGTGACGAGCCAGCGCAGCAGCAGGTCGTCGTCGGAAAGGCCGGGCTCGAAGCCCTTGCGGACCTCGGCGATGGACGGCTGCGGCGGTTCCCACTTGGCCAGCTCCCGGGCCCGGGGGCGGTCCAGGATCTTGTCCTTGACCTCGGGATCCATCAGCCGGCTGCCCTCCTCGCCCCAGAGTCCCAGGGCGTAGAGTATGCTCTGGTCGGTGACCTGGGTGTAGCGCTCGCCGACGATGACGTTGATGGCCGCCTGGCTTCCGACGAACTGGGACAGCGGCGTCACCATGATCGGATAGGCGAACTCCTCCCGCACCCGGCCGCACTCCTCCAGGGCCTCGTGGAACTTGTGGCCCAAGCCCACCTTCTCCAGTTGGTGGCGCAGGTTGGAATACATTCCGCCGGGCACCTGGTGCAGGTATTGCCCGTAGTCGTACTCCACGGGTTGGCCGGGGGGCAGGCCTTCCTGCTCGGCGATGCGGGAGAAGTGCTCGGAGACCGCGTGAAGCGACTCTTCGTCCACCGCGGTGGCGTGACCCAAGGCCCGCGCGTTGGCCGCGACGTTGAACAGCGACGGGTTGGACGAGCCGTTGGCCAGCGGCGGGATGGCGGTGTTGACGATGGTGACGCCGAGCTTGATGGCCTCCACGCAGCACACCGGCCCCAGGCCGGTGGTGCAGTGGGTGTGGAACTCCACCGGCGTGCCGTTGACGTTCTCCAGCACCAGCGGCACCAGGGTGCGCACCCGGTCCGGCGTGATGAGACCGCCGGGGTCCTTCAGGCAGATGCGCGGCAGGTCGAGGGTCGCGGCCTGCCGCACGCGCTCGACGTAGTACTCGTCGGTGTGCTTGGGCGACACCGAGTAGATCAGGTTGATGATGGGCTCGAGCCCGGCCTCCCTGACGGTCTCCACCTTCTGCTTCCATCCCGCCGGATCGTTCCACTCGTCCGATATCCGGGCCTGGCTCATGCCGTTCTCGCGCATGCGCCGCAGGTAAAGGGCGTACAGGGAATAGGGCGTCACCTCGAAGGCGTTGAACCGCCCGGAGGTCATGCGCAGCGGGGTGTTGGGCATCTTCTCCTTCACCAGCCGGATGCGCTCGAAGGGGTCCTCCTTGAGGTCCCGGACGCACTTCTTGAGGAAGATGCTGGACATCAGCTCGGCGGCGTCGAAACCCGCCCGGTCCATGCGCTCGGCAACGGGCAGCATCATGCCGGTGCGCATGCGCGTGGCCCACAGGCTCATCTGGCCGTCCCGCAAGGTGGTGTCCACGAAATGAATCTCGCTCATGGTGCCCACCCTAGCACAACGCCCCCTTTCCGTCATTCCGGGCTTGACCCGGAATCCAGGAGACCGTGACCGGAAACTTGCCCCCATGCCACCCCGCCTGGACCCCGGGTCGAGCCCGGGGCGACGAGAGGCGCCGGGCGCCTCTCGTCATTTGACGCCGGAGCGGCGACGTTCTATTCAGTCCGGGTGCCCACGGTACGCTGCTTGTCCCTCAACCAACACAAGGAGGCATTACGATGGCAAACAGGCTTTTCAACTCGAAGACGTCGATGTTCTGCGAGAAGCTCCGCGTGGTCCTGACCATGAAGGGGGTTTCATACGACGTGGTGGACGTCCGCGCCGACAACCGCGAGTCGCTGATCGCGTTCTCCAACCAGCGCAAGGTCCCTACCATGGACATCGACGGCCAGTGCATTCAGGATTCCACCATCCTGGCCAAGTACTGGGAGGAAAAGGTTCCCGAGCCCACCATCTACCCGGACAATCCCTCGGACAAGGGGCTGTGCCTGATGCTGGAGGACTGGGCCGACGAGGACTTGAACGGCACCGTCATGGCTTTCCGCAGGGCCCAGAACGACGACGATGTGAAGAAGGCCGAGGAGGGGCTGGCGGTCCACCTGGAGAACCTCGACCTGCTCTATTCCGGCAGGGACTTCATCTTCGGCCGCATGACCCTGGCCGACATCTCCATCTACGCGCAACTCCACTACCTCTACACCTCCCTGGACCGCGAGATCGACGCGAAGTACACCCACGTGCACGCCTTCCTGGAGCGCATGATGAAGGCCACGGGCGTGTCGTCGATCAAGGATGTGGCGTAGCAGCCGCGTCCGCCACTTCGACGGGAGGGCCGGGGGGCGGGCTCCCCCTGGCTCAGATCCTGCCCCAGCGGATACACCGCGCCACCCGGATGCGGATGACCGGCCGTTCGTCCAGGGCCATGGCGCGGTACTGCGGGTACTTCCGGCGCAGCAGCCGGACGGCCTTGCGATGGGCCTCTCCGCGCGTCAGCACGCTGGCCCTGCCCTGTATGATGATGTGGGCGAGCCGGGACCAGTCCGCGTCGTCGTAGCGGTGGACGACCACGGACACTCGGGGGTTGGCGCGGATGTTGCGGATCCGCTTCAGCTCCCGCGGCCCCGCGGCCTTGGGCTTCTCGTCGATGGGTGAGTACAGGCACTCGCCGTCGAAGGCGAAGCAGAAGGGCACGCTGAGCGGCTGGCCCTGCTCGTCGACCGTCGCCAGAATCCCTATCCGGGCCTGACGGATAAACGCGGCTTCCTTGCGGGTCATGGGCTTACAGATGGTCTCCGGATCCGTCGCGGATCCGGGCGTCTCCACAGGATTCGCGATTCCGGACGCTACAGCCTGTAGTCGCCGAGCAGCGTCGGCGCGAACAACTCTTCCACCGTGGGGATCTTGTCGCCCAGCAGGCCCTGCTCGCCCATGTAGCGGGTGAGCGCCTCGATGACGTGGCGGTTGGGCTCGATACCGTAGGGCCACCAGTCGTCGCCGAAGACGTCCCGCAGCAGCGCCATCTCGGCCTGGAGCCAAGGCAGCGTGCTGGCCATGGTGTTGTTGATGTTCATACGCGCGATGGCGTCGTCCTTGGACAGGCAGAAGGCGGTGTAGAGGCTCCGGGCCACCCAGGGGTTGGCCTCGAACACGTCGTTGCGGATGCAGACGGTGTGCATGATGGGGAAGATCTTCGTGCGCCGGTAGTAGTCGATCTCCACGGACTTGAAATCGGGGAACAGGCGGCGGATGTGCGGAGCGCCGGCTGCGTGGCACGAGGGGATGCGGGCGGTGACCAGGGCGTCGATCTCGCCCTTGTCGAGCATGTCGTTCAGGGTCTTGTCCCCGCCGATGGGCTGCACCTTGATCTCCGGCGGCAGCCTGAGCTCGATGCGTTCCTTGCGCCCGGGGACTTCCTGGCCGCCGGTGAACCACTCCACGTCGCTTGCCTTGACGCCGTGGTCGTCGCTCAGGAAGCCGCGGATCCACACCGCCGCGGTGATGGAGTACTCCGGCACGCCGACGCGCTTGCCGCGCAGGTCCTCGGGTTTGTCGACTCCCCGGTCGGTGTTGATGAACACGCAGGAATGGCGGAAATAGCGCGACGGGAACGCCGGGATGGCCGTGAACGGGCTTTCGCCCCGGGAAGTCATGGTGATGTAGTTGGCCAGGGACATCTCGGAGGCGTGGAACTCCTGGTGGTGTCCCATGCGCCAGAAGATCTCCTCGGCCTGCATGGGGAGGTAGTTGAGGGCGATGCCGTCGGGGCTCAGCGAGCCGTCCTGCAGCGTCTTGGTGCGGTCGTAGTCGCCGCACGCCAGTGTCAGATGTAGCTTCGACATGACAGTGTTCCTTGTGTGTTCCTTCGCCGGAACCGCGGTGCCGGCGGGTGTTCCGGTCTCCTAGATCTCCACCTTGTGGATCACGAGGCCGGTCACCAGCTTGGGGAAGAAGTAGGTCGATTTCTGGGGCATCTTCTCGCCCTTGAGGGAAACCGCGATCATTTCGCCGGCGGTCGGGGGATTCAGGATGAACGCCGCCCGGCAGCCGCCGCTTTCCACCTCGGCCAGCGCCTCTTCCGCGTCGTGCGTGTAGGCCACCGCATCGGTATTCACCGCGCCGCGGGTGGACACGCCGAGGATATGCTCCATCAACAGCACGTGCAGCGTGGTGACGTCCAGGCCGCGCAGCTCCGGCCCCATGTCGGGAGCCAGTTTGTGCAGGGTTTCGTTGTCTCTGATGCGCAAGGCTAGGTAGCGCGAATCGCCTTCGAAGCACGCGCCGACCAGCCGTTGGCCGCCCTCCGGGTTCCCGACCGTTTCCAGGAACCGCCGCCGGCCGTCCTCGTCCCTGGGGAACTCCTCGACGTGAAAGTGGTGCTGCAGCTTCTGTTCGAGTTCTTCCATCGGCGTGGCGAGAAGTTCCCGGACCAGACGGTGCGTCGGCAATATCACCACGCCCTCTTCCTGGAGGTTGGCGAAGTACATCATCACGCGGTTGAAGCCCTCTTCGCCGCTGGCGCCGGGCCGTTCCGCCAGGCGCCGGCTGCGGTAGCCGCAGGCCGCCTCGTAGCGGTGGTGCCCGTCGGCGATGAAGACGGCCTGCCGGCTCATGGCGTCCTGCACCATGGCGATGAGGCCGGGGTCGGTGACCGCCCACAGCCGGGAGGTGCCGAATTCTCCCTCTGTCGCCTCGACCTTGGGTGCGCGCGATTTCACGTGTTCCCTCAGGGCGTCGGTCAGGGTGGGCTTCTCGTCGGTGTACAGGGCCAGGATGGAGCTGAACTGGGCGTCGCAGGCGAGCATCAGCTTGAGGCGGTCCTCCCTGGGCTCGGCCAGGGTGTTCTCGTGGCCGTGGATGCCGCCGCCGAAGTCCTCGATGGCGGTCAGCGCGATGAAGCCGCGCCGCTCCCGGGGGATGCCGTCCGGCGGCCGGTACTCCTGGCTCAGGTAGTAGATGGCCGGGGCGTCCTCCGGCACCAGGGTGCCGTCCTCCTGCCATTCCCGGAACCGCTCCGGCACCGTGTCGTAGGGGTCGGGGTCGCGGCAGAAGTCGATGCGCACGACGTTGCGCGGCGAGCGCTCGTACAGCTCCGCCTGGTACTCGGGAGAGATGACGTCGTAGGGCGGCGCCACCACGCTGGAGAAATCACCGATCTTTTGAGGGTTATACGTCAGCCCTCGAAACGGAAAAATCTTGGCCATAAGCGCTCTTCCAGGCTCCTGGGGTTCGGGCGCCGGCGTACCGGGCGTGGCGGCGAGAAGCCGCGTCCCCTCATCCCTTCAGGCTGTCCTGCAGCTTGCGGTCCCTGGCCTCGACGCCGGCCGCCAGCTCTTCCTTGAAGCGGGCGAGCTTGCCGGCCAGTTCCGGGTCTTTTCGCGCGATGATCTGGGCCGCGAAGATCCCCGCGTTGGCGGCACCGCCCTTGCCGATGGCCATGGTGGCCACGGGGACCCCGGCGGGCATCTGCACCGTCGCCAGCAGCGCGTCCATGCCGTCCAGCGCCGACGCGCTCAGCGGCACGCCGATCACCGGCAGCGTCGTGACCGCGGCCACCACCCCGGCCAGGTGGGCGGCCGCGCCGGCGCCGACGATGAAAGCCTCGATGCCCCGGTCCGCCGCCCCCTTGGCATAGGCGTGGGTCCGCTCCGGCGAGCGGTGTGCGGACGAGATGTGCATCTCGTAGGGGATGCCGAAGGATTCGAGCCGTGTCGCGGCCTCCTTCATGACCTCCACGTCGGAATCGCTGCCCATGAGTATGGCGACCTTCGGAGTCTGCTCCGTCACGGTTTGTTACCTCCATCGTGTGTTTTCTGCTTCCCGCGCGCCCTCACCCCAACCCTCTCCCAGAGGGAGAGGGGGTCGGATCGGAGCCTCTCCCAAGGGATGCGGTAGCGGAGCGCTGCCCGGGGAGCGGCACCGGCTTCCTCCCGGTCGCGGTGCTTGCCTGCATCATCAGCGGTCCATGGCGCGTCGGGCGATGTCCCGGCGGTAGTGCATGCCGTCCCAGTTGATTCTGCCCACGCCTTCGTAGGCCTCGCGGGTGGCCGAGGCGATGGTGTCGCCCAAGGCGGTGACTCCCAGCACCCGGCCGCCGGCGGTGAGCCACCGGCCGCCCTCGCGTTTTGTCCCGGCGTGAAACGCGTATCCATTGCTCCAGGAATCGAGAGCCTCCAGCCCTTCTATTTCCATACCGGTTCCGTACTCTCCCGGATAGCCTCCGGACGCCAGCACGACGCACACCGCCGCCCGATTCGTCCACTCCGCTTCCATCTCCCGGAGCCTTCCCTCGGCGGTGGCCAGGAGCAGCGACGGCAGATCGCTCTCCAGGCGCATCATGATCGGCTGGCACTCGGGATCGCCGAAGCGGGCGTTGAACTCCAGCACCTTGGGGCCGTCCTCGGTGATCATGAGCCCGGTGTAAAGCACGCCGCGGTACACTAGGCCGCGGCGTTTGAGGCCCGCCGCCAGCGGCTTGAGCACCTGCCCGACCACCGCATCGTGCACCGCCGCGTCCACCACCGGCGCCGGGGAGTAGGCGCCCATGCCGCCGGTGTTGGGCCCTTCGTCGCCGTCGAAGATGCGCTTGTGGTCCTGGGCCGTTGCCAGCGGCAGGAAGTCGTCGCCGTCCATGATGGCCATGAAGGAGGCTTCCTCGCCGACGAGCAGCTCCTCGATGACCACTTGGTCACCCGCCGCGCCGAACACCCTGCGGCCCATGATGCCGTCGAGGGCGGCTTCGGCCTCGGTCCTGCCCGAGCAGAGTATCACGCCCTTGCCGGCCGCGAGGCCGTCCGCCTTGACCGCGCAGGGCCGGTCCTGCGTGACGTACCGGCGGGCCTCGTCCAGGTCGGAGAACACCTCGCAGGCCGCGGTGGGTATGCCGTTCTCCAGCATCAGCTCCTTGGCGAATGCCTTGCTGCCCTCGAGCCTCGCGGCTTCGCGGTTGGGGCCGAAAACCTTGAGGCCCCTCTCTTCGAACAGGTCGGCGATGCCCGCCACCAGCGGCTGCTCCGGTCCCACTACGGTGAGGTCGATGCCCTCCCGGGCGGCGAAGTCCGCGAGCTTGTCGATCTCGCCGGCGGCGATGTCCACCAACTCCGCCTGCTCGCGCATGCCGGCGTTGCCCGGCGCGCAGTAGAGCTTGTCCACCCGCGGGCTCTGCCGCAGCTTCCAGACCAGCGCGTGTTCCCGCCCGCCGCCGCCGATGACCAGGATTTTCACACTAATGCCTGAAGTGCCGGATGCCGGTGAAGATCATGGCCAGGCCGTGTTCGTTGGCGGCGGCGATGACCTCTTCGTCGCGGATGGAGCCACCCGGTTGGATCACCGCGCGCGCGCCGGCCTCGGCGGCCGCGTCCACGCCGTCCCGGAAGGGATAGAAGGCGTCGGACGCCACCACGGAGCCCGCGAGGTCCAGGCCGTGGGTCTTCGCGCGGGTGACGGCGAGCTGGGCGGAATCCACCCGGCTCATCTGGCCGGCGCCGACGCCGAGCAACTGGTCGCTCGACGTGAACACGATGGCGTTGGACTTCACGTGGTGGCACACGCGCCAGGCGAACCCCATGGCCTTGTACTCGTCGTCGGTGGGCTGCCGCTCGGTCACCACCTTGCACTCCCGCACGTCGATGGGCTTGTGGTCCCAGTCCTGCACCAGCACGCCGCCGTGGACCCGGCGCAGGTCCGGGGCCGCGTCCGTGGCCGGGGTCATGTCGATTTCCAGCAGGCGGATGTTGAGCAGCCGCTTAGCCGAGGACAGGATCTCCCGGGCCTCGGGCGTGAACGAAGGAGCGATGACGATCTCCAGGAAGATCTGCTTCAGCTCCTCGGCGGTCTCGGCGTCCACCGGGCGGTTGAGCGCGATGACTCCCCCGAAGATGGACACCGGATCCCCCGCCTTGGCCTTGTGGAAGGCGTCGGCCAGCGAGACGTCGGAGGTGGCGAGGCCGCACGGGTTGGTGTGCTTGATGGCCACGGCCGTGGTCTCGGTGAAGTCCAGCACGGTGCTCAGGGCGGCGTCGGCGTCCAGGATGTTGTTGAACGAGAGCTGCTTGCCCTGGATCTGCGTCGCGTGCGCCACCGACGGGACGGCGCCGTCGCCATGGGCGTAGAAGGCCGCGCTCTGGTGCGGGTTCTCCCCGTAGCGCAGCTCCTGCAGCCTGGAGAGCTGGAGGTTCAGCTTGTCACCCCACGGGCCGGCCTTCCTGTCCTCGTCGAGCCTCCCGAGGTAGTTGGAGATGGCGCCGTCGTACCGCGCCGTGTGGTGGAAGGCCCGGCACGCCAGCCGGAAGCGCGTGTCCGGCGAAAGCTCGCCGCCGCCGGCTGCCAGCTCTTCAAGAACCGCCGCGTAGTCCGACGGTTCCACCACCACCGCCACGTGCGGGTGGTTCTTGGCCGCGGACCGGATCATGGCGGGGCCGCCGATGTCGATCTGCTCGATGATCTCGTCGAACGGCGCCTGCCGCGCCACGGTGGCCTCGAAGGGATAGAGGTTCACCACCACCATGTCGATGGCGCCGATGCCCAGCTCCTCCATCTGGGCGCGGTGCTCGGGCTTGTCCCGCAGCGCCAGGATGCCGCCATGGATCTTGGGGTGGAGCGTCTTGACCCGGCCGTCCATGATTTCCGGGAACCCGGTGACGTCCGCCACCTCGGTGACGTCGATGCGGTTCTCCCGCAGCAACGCGGCCGTCCCCCCCGTGGACAGGATCTCGATGCCCAGTCCCGCCAGCCCGGCGGCGAAATCGGCGACGCCGTCCTTGTCCGATACGCTTATCAACGCTCTCTTTATCGTGCCCACGGGTGCAGGGGTCCTCCTTCTTTCCAACGGTTCAAGTCTCACCGCTCGATCGTCTCTTCCCTTTCAGCCCTCCATGGGTACAAGCGGCGATCCGTCGGTTCGTGGCAGGATAACAAATCAAACACGGACTTCCCAAGCCACCCGCTTGAATCCGGGGAAGTCATCGGAGACGCCGGCTCGATTCCCGCTTGCGCGGGAATGACGGATTCGTTATGTCCCTGCCCCACGGGTTTGACACAGCCTGACGAGAGGACGGGGCCTGATGCGGTGCTGATCGAGGAGACACAGACGATGGAACTCGAGATTATGGGTGTACAGCGCCGGAGGAATGTCTTTTTTGCCATCGCCGGCATTGCCGCCGTCCTGATAGGGGGCTTCGCCATATTCTACTACGTCCAGGCCAACATGCTGGCGATGTGGACCAACATCGGCATGATATTGGGTCTCGCCGCGGGTTTCATCGCGCTTTGGCTCGGCGTCGACGAGTTGAAGGTCTATCGCCCCGTCGTCCTGGTAATGCTCATCGGCCTTTGCTACCTCGCTACCATACGTACCGGTCTCCTCTACTACCACCTCGCGCAGCCGCTGCTGCTTTACTTTTTTTTCGGGTCGCGCGAGGGTCTGGTCTGGGCCGGGGGCTTTTTCCTCGCCACGGCCGTGGTGCTGCTGGTGCCGGAACTCGTCGTCAGCCCTATCATGGAGACGGAAAGCAAGGTGAGGCTTCTCTCCTGCTATCTCTTCGTGATGCTCGTCGGATGGAGCTACGAAAGGTCTCGGGAGCTGTCTCACGACCTCCTGACGAGCAGGAACCGGCAACTCCAGCGCGAAACGGAGCGGCTGAACCACTCTCTGACCCAGGTCAGGGAAGCGGAGGCCCGGTTGGGACAAGCGGCGGTCGAGATGCAAGGCAGGACCCAGCTCCTGGAAGCTGTCGTCAACAGCATAGGCGACGGCGTGATCGTGGTTGACGAAAAGGGGAAATCCACGATCGTCAGCCCCAGTGCCGAGCGAATCCTTGGCGACCGTGCATTCGATGTCTCCGCGGAGGGGTGGACGAACCACTACGACATCTTCTATCCCGATGGAGAAACACGCGTACCCAGGGAAGAGCTTCCGCTCGTGCGCGCCCTGTCCCGCGACGAATCAATCGATGATCAGGACCTGTTCGTGCGCCGCAGGCACAGACCGGACGGGGTGTACCTCCGAGCGAGCGCGCGCCCGCTGTGGAACAATGCAGGCACTGTCCGAGGAGGCGTGGTCACCTTCCGCGACGTTACGGAGCAGATGATGGCCCAGGATGCCTTGACGCAGGCGTTCGCGCAGGGGCGCCTGGAAATAGTCGACACCATCCTCCACAACATCGGCAACGCCATCAACAGCGTGACTACGGGAATCGAGACCGTTCACCGGACTCTGGCGGACGATCCGTTGCTACGCCGCCTCCGGGCACTGGCCGATGCCGTGGAGGCCCATCGAGACGATTGGATCGACTACATCAAGAACGATTCGCAAGGCCGGAAGGTGATGCCGTTCCTCATTGCGCTCGCCGAAGATTTCGCTAGTCGGAATGAAGAGTTGGCAAAGACAGCCGGGCGCGTCAAGGACAGGGCGAGCCACATCGCGGACATCATTCGCACCCAGGACATGCCCGGCAATTCGAAGATAGATCGGGTGGATGTGAACCTACGTACTGCGTTCGCGGATGGCGTTGGCGTATTGGAGGATTTGCTCAGGAAAAGGAGTGTCAGGATCGAAATCGACTGTGAATACGCGCCGAAAGAGATCCGGATTCAGAAGAGCCGATTTCATCAGATGATCGTCAACCTGACCAAGAATGCGATGGAAGCCATCGATGATCTCACAGCATCGGGCGGACTCACGGAAACCCCGTGCATTCGGCTCCGGGCCTACGTCGAGGAAGATTCTCTCAAACTCGAAGTGAGCGACAACGGCATCGGCATTGCCGGGACAAACCTCAGGATGCTCTTTACCGCGGGTTACACCACCAAGAAATCCGGGAGCGGGCTCGGTCTCCATTCGACCGCCAACTACGTTATCGGGATGGGCGGACAGATTCGCCCGCTGAGCGAAGGCATGGGCAAAGGTACGACCATGCTGGTCACGCTGCCGCTTTCCTCGGTAACCGTTCCCACACAACCCAGGAGCCTGTCCGAGTAATGGCGTCCTTCGACTTCGCTCCGCTGACGCTCCGCTACGCTCAGGACGACTCACCGCGGTTTCTGGTTGGCCTCGATGTAGTGGCGCGGAACGCCCCTGCTGATGGACGTGAGGATCTCGTACGAGATCGTGTCCGCCCAGCCGGCCATTTCTTCGGCTGAAATGGTCTCGCTGTCCTGGGTCCCCAGCAGCACCACTTCGTCTCCCGGCTGAACACCGTCTATGGCGGTAACGTCGGCCATCGTCAAATCCATGGTGACACGGCCCACGACGGGCGCCCGGCGGCCCCGGATCAGCACCGCGGCCTTGTTGGACAGGGAGCGTTTGTAGCCGTCCGCGTATCCCACTGGCAGGGTCGCAATGACGCTTTCGCGGCGGGTTACGAAGGTGCCTCCATAGCTGATGGGGGAATGCTTCGGGAGTGTCTTGAGCTGCAGCACGCGGGTTTTCCAGGTGAGCACCGGAGCCAGGCGGACGAGCTCGGCCAGGGGCGGATGCGAGAAGATGCCGTAGAGCATTCCGCCCGGCCGGACCATGTTGAAACGGGCCTCGGGCAGCACCATGATGGCGGCGCTGTTGGCCATGTGGGCCAGCGGCGCGTCGTGCGTCGCCCGAATCCGCTCCAGCGTGCGGCGGAATGCCCGCAGTTGTCCCCGACACGACGGCGACTCCGGCTCCTCGGCCCGGGCGAAGTGGGACATGACACCTGTCAGTTTGGCGGCCTTGAGTCCGTGCAGCGCGGGCAGCCACTCCTCGACGGCGTCCGGCAAGAGGCCCAGCCGGCCCATGCCGGTGTCCAGCTTGAGGTGGAAGGGGATCTCGGCGCCGTGCGTCGCGCCGAAGGCGTCGAGGTGTCCCAGTAGATCGAGACTTGGAACGACCGGGTCGAGGGAATGCCGGATGAGGGCGGCGGCGTCTCCGGGGTAGAGGCTGCCCAGAACGAGGATCGCGGCATCGACGCCGGCTTCCCGAAGCCGCACGCCTTCCGCCACCGTGGCGACGCCCAGGCGGCCGACCCCTCCGGCACACAAGGCGCGCGCGGTCTCGATGTCGCCGTGGCCGTAGGCGTCGGCCTTCACCACCGCCAGGACCTCCACGTCGGGGCCAACCAGCCGGCGCACCGTGCGCAGGTTGGCGCGCAGGGCCGACAGGTCGACGATACAGCAGGTACCCGCGGCTTTGTCGATGGGGGACACCCGGATGTGTCAGGAAACCTTGGCGCCCGGGGCGATCCGTTGCTCCGGCGCCAGGATGACGAGTTGGTCGTCGGTGGATGCGGCCAGGATCATGCCCTGGCTCTCGATGCCTCTCAGCCGTGCGGGCTTCAGGTTGGCCACCACCACGAGTTGCCGGCCGGTGAGCTCCTCCGGGGTGTAGTGTCCGCGGATGCCGGCCACGAGCTGGCGCTCCTCCGAACCCAGGTCCACCTTGAGCACCATGAGCCGGTCGGCGTTGGGGTGCGGCTCGGCGCTGGTGACCGTGCCGATGCGCAGGTCCAGGGCCTGGAAATCTTCGATGGAAATCATGTCGTCCATGGACACCGGCAGGATAGCAAAACCGCGGGCGGCAGGCCAGTTGCGGTCCGCCACGGGTGGTTTCGCGGCAGTCCTCCGGTGTCTCCACCCTTGAATTGCAGACCGGCTTCAGCTACTAATCATAACCATTACTGATAAGGAGGCACCCTATGGCAAGCATCGACGGCACCAAGAGCCACGAGAACCTGAAGAACGCCTTTGCGGGCGAGTCCCAGGCCAATCGTCGCTACCTGTATTTCGCCCGGCAGGCGGACATCGAGGGATACCCCGACATGGGGGGGCTGTTCCGCGACACCTCCGAGGCGGAGACGGGGCATGCGTTCGGTCACCTGGACTTTCTGAAGGAAGTCGGCGACCCCTGCACGGGCGTTCCCATCGGCACCACCGAGAAGAACCTCAAGTCCGCGGTGGAGGGCGAAACCTACGAGTACACCGAGATGTACCCCGGCTTCGCCAAGACCGCCCGGGACGAGGGACTGGAGGAGCTGGCCGAATGGTTCGAGACCCTGGCCAAGGCCGAGAAGTCTCACGCCGGCCGCTTCAACAAGGGCCTGCAGGCAGTCGCCGGAAAGGATCCGGCGGACGCGGGTTGATCCGGCAGCCCGTCCACACGGTATCCTGCCGCCTCGAACCCCGCGGGGAGTATTCCTCGCGGGGACGGGGCGGCAGTTTCCGGTCTTTGCCGCAAGATGGAAAAGGTCACGCTGAACGACATCGTCGGCGCCGGCGCCTACGAGGAGAAGCGCGCCGCCTTCCGGCGCGAGATCATCGACCTCAAGAAGCACCGGCGGGTATCGGTGGGGGACAATCTCTCCCTGGTGTTCGAGAACAGGACGACGGTGATCTTCCAGATACAGGAGATGCTGCGGGCCGAGAGCATCCGCGACCTGGACAAGATCCGTGAGGAGATCGACGTCTACAACGAGCTCATTCCGGATGCGGGGGAGCTCAGGGCGACGCTTTTCCTCGAAATCGAGGACCAGACCAACCTGCGCGAGGAGTTGCTCAAGTTTCTCGGCATCGACGAGCGGGTCTTTTTCAAGATCGGCGACGGCCACACCGTTCGCGCCAGGTTCGAGGAAGGCCGCAGCAAGGAAGACAAGATAAGCGCGGTGCAGTACATTACCTTCGGTTTCAGCGCGGACGAAATCGAAGCATTGCGTGACCGGGACGCCGCCATCGTGGTGGACCACGAAAACTACCACGCCGAGGTCCCGTTGACCGCCGCCACCAAGGCGGAGCTGCTCAAGGACCTGGGCTAGTGTCGCGCGGGCGCCGCCGGGGGTCGTCATGTCCACGAGACGGACACGGCAGCTTCAAGTGATCTGGGACGTCGTCAAGGACGAGATGTCCCATCCTACCGCGGATCAGATCTACGAGCGGGTGCGCAGGGAGATTCCCAACATCAGCCTGGGCACGGTCTACCGCAATCTCCAGAAACTGGCCGCCGACGGCAAGGTGCAGATCCTCAACATCGAACGCACGCAGCACTTCGACCCGATCCTGGGAAAGCACCCACATTTTATTTGCGAAACCTGTGGAAAGGTTTATGATGTCACCCTCGACCGCAGGGAAGAAGCTGAGCCCGTCCTCTCGCCCGACACCGGTTTTACGGTGACCTCCCACCAGCTTTCTCTCTACGGTTCTTGCGAGTCGTGCTCATGACGCCCGCGGGCAGCGTTGCGCGGGCCATGGGGGGGACAGCCATGTCAAGATACGGTTTGACAGGTTTCATGCTGGGGTTGGCGGCGCTGTTGAGCGCACAGGCCGCGGGCGCCATCTGCAATCCCAACCTGGTCCGGATTCTCGATCCGGGCACGCATCTGGGGCGCACGACGCAGTTCGCCAACGTATCCGCCAAACTGGACCTGGGCCTTGGCCAGTACAGTCTCCGCTGGTTCGGCCACTCGAGCTTCGCCATCCGGTCGGGCACCGGCACCCGGGTGGTGGCCGATCCCAACTTCGACGTCACTCCAGGGATCACCGCCGACGCGGTGACGGTGAGCAACGGCCACTACACCCACAACAATGTCGAGGCGGTGCGCGGCAATCCCCTGGTGCTGCGGGGCATCACGCTGGACCAGCGCTGGCAGCCGGTGCGCAGGAAGGTCAAGGACATCGTGGTCGTGAACCTGCCCAGCGCCCGGAACTACGACTTCACCCGCATCGCCAACTCGATCTTCGTCTTCGAGATGGGCAGCCTCTGTCTCGCCCACCTGGGCAACATCGGGCACCTGCTCACCGAGAAGCAGGAGAAGCTGCTGCGCCGGGTGGACGTCATGATGATCCCCATCGACGCGCGCAACAACCTGGGCTTCAGCGACCTCGTCAAGGTCATCGAGCAGGTGAAGCCGCCCATCGTGCTGCCGATGCACTACGACGACCCGCACCAGGCCGAGTACTTCGCGTCCTTCCTCGACGGCCGCTATCCGGTCCAGCGCCAACCCGATTCCCGGCTGGTGCTTACGCGCCGGATGCTCCCCAAGAGCACCGAGTTCTTCATCCTGCCGCACCCCAACCCGTACGCCACGAGGCGCTATTGGGGCGGCTGGGATGACGACCGGTAGGGCAAGAGGGTAGGCGCGCCCATGTTTTGGATTTCGCCTCCGATGTGATACCCGTTACCGTTCATTCATCCAAAGGAGGCACGCGTGACAGCAGATTCCGGCGTTGGCGCCGTCAAGGAGAAGATCAGGGCGCTTAAGGCAGAGAAGGCCGGGGAGAAGGAAGCCGGCAAGCGCAAGGTCCTGCGGCGAAGGATCAACCGGCTGAAGAAGAAGACGCGCAAGCTGTCACGGGAAGCCAAGGTCCAGGCGCAGAGCACCGCCGCGGCGGAGGCGGCCCAGGCCGCTGCCCCGGCAGCGGCGCCGCCGCCAGCGGAGACCCCGGCCCCGGCGACCCCCGCCCCGGCCGAAGCGGCGGAACCTGCGCGGGAGGCGGCACCGGCGGACGAGGCGCCGGCGGAGGCCGCCGAGCCCGCCGAGCCCGAAGGCAACGACGACGCCAAGGACGACGAGGAGTCCTCGGGCACGGCCTGAGACCCTATCTCACCTCACTTCATTCCCCGGCGCCATGGGCGTTTCTTGAGCGCAGGTAGTCGACAACCTGGTCGGCGACCTCGTCGACGCTTCGCTCGCCGGTCTGCAACACGATCTCGGGATTCTCGGGCGGCTCGTAGGCGCTGTCGACGCCCGTGAAGTTCCTGATCTGCCCGGCACGCGCCTTGCGGTAGAGTCCCTTGGGATCGCGCTGCTCGCACACCTCGATGGGGCAGTCGACGAAGATCTCGATGAACTCGCCCTCGTCCATCATCTCGCGCGCCATGCTGCGCTCGTCGCGGAAGGGCGAGATCACGGAGACCAGAACGATCATTCCCGCGTCGACGAACAGCTTGGCGACCTCGGCAATGCGGCGCACGTTCTCCACCCGGTCCGCGTCGGTGAAGCCCAGGTCCTTGGTCAGGCCGTGCCGCAGGTTGTCGCCGTCGAGGGTGTAGCTGTGCCGCCCCATGGCGTGCAGGCGCCGTTCCACCGCGTTGGCGGTGGCCGACTTGCCCGCCCCCGACAATCCGGTGAACCACAGGACGCAGGCGGTCTGGTTCTTCTGCGCCGCCCGCGTGGGCTTGTCGATGGCGAGCTGGTGGAGCGTCAGGTTGGAGCCCCGCCACAGGCCGAATTCGATCATGCCCGCGCCCACCGTCTCGTGGGTGTAGCGGTCGATGAGGATGAAGCCGCCGGTCTCGCGCAACTCCCGGTAGGGGTCGAAGGCGATCCGGCGGTCGAGGCCGATGTTGCAATAGGCGATGTCGTTGAGTGCGAGGGTCCTGGCGGCGGTGTGCTCCAGCGTGTTGACGTTGAGCTTGTGCTTGATGGCCGTTATCTGGGCCCCTGCCAACCGCGTGGCGATTTTCAGAAGGTACGGACGCTCGGGCAGCAGCGGGTTTCCGTTCATCCACACGATGTGACAGGCGAACTGGTCGCTGAGGCTCGGCGGGTCATCGGCGGAGGCGATGATGTCGCCGCGGCTCACGTCGACCTCGTCGGCGAGGGTGAGGGTCACGGCCTGGCCGGTGCGCGCGCCGTCGAGGTCGCCGTTTGGGCCCAGGATGCGTTTCACGGTCGAGGTCTTCAAGGAAGGGCACAACATCACGGGGTCGCCGCAACGTATGAGCCCGGCCGCGACGGTGCCAGCGAAACCGCGGAAATCGGCGCTGGGGCGGTTCACCCACTGCACGGGCATGCGGAAAGGCGCGCTCTCGCGGCCGGCGGCCACCTCGGCGGATTCCAGGGCCTGCAGCAGCGTCGGCCCGCCGTACCAGTCCATGGCAGTCGACGGTCCGGTGACGTTGTCGCCGGTGAGAGCCGATACCGGAATGCAGGTGACGTCGGTGACGTCGAGCCGTTGGGCGAATTGGCCGTAGGCCGCGACGATGCCGTCGAAGACGTCCCTGGACCACGCCGCGAGGTCCATCTTGTTGACCGCCACGATCACGTGGCGCACTCCCAGGAGGGAGAGGATGGTGGTGTGGCGGCAGGTCTGGGGCAGCACCCCCTTGCGCGCATCGATGAGCAGCACCGCGAGATCGGCGGTCGAGGCGCCGGTGGCCATGTTGCGCGTGTACTGCTCGTGCCCGGGCGCGTCGGCGGCGATGAACTTGCGCCTGTCGGTGGAGAACGTGCGGTAGGCGACGTCGATGGTGATGCCCTGTTCGCGCTCCGCCTGGAGGCCGTCCACCAGGAGCGCCAGGTCGAGGTTGTCGCCCTGGGTGCCGTGCCGCCTGCTGTCGGCCTCCACTTTCGCGAGCTGGTCCTGGAACACCAACCGCGATTCGTAGAGCAGGCGGCCGATCAACGTGGACTTGCCGTCGTCCACGCTGCCGCACATGATGAAGCGCAGGACGTCCCTGTCTTCGCGGGCGTTCACGTAGCCGCGGAACTCCCGGCCGTCCGCCGCTGGATTGGCGGACATCAGAAGTAGCCCTCCTGCTTCTTCCGCTCCATGGAGCCTTCCCCGTCGTGGTCGATGACGCGTCCCTGGCGTTCGGAGTGCGTGGCCGTCAGCATCTCGCGGATGATCTCCGGTACGCTGTCGGCGTCGGACTCGATGGCGCCGGACAGCGGGTAGCAGCCCAGCGTGCGAAAGCGCACCCGCTTCATCTCGGGCTCTTCGCCGGGCTCGATCTGCATGCGTTCGTCGGCCACCATGATCAACGTCCCCGAGCGGTGCACCACCGGCCGTGGGGCGGCCAAGTAGAGCGGCACCACGGGGATGTTTTCCCGGTCGATGTAGTTCCACACGTCCAGCTCCGTCCAGTTGGAGAGCGGAAAGACCCGCATGGACTCGCCGTCGCGGACGTGGGTGTTGTAGAGGCGCCAGAGCTCGGGGCGCTGGTTCTTGGGGTCCCAGCGATGGGTCCGGGTGCGCAGCGAAAACACCCTTTCCTTGGCCCGGGACATTTCCTCGTCGCGCCGCGCCCCCGCCACCGCCGCATCGAAGCCATACTTGTCGAGCGCCTGCTTCAAGGACTGGGTCTTCATCACGTCCGTGTGGAGCGCCGATCCGTGGGTGAAGGGGTTGACGCCCTGGTCAAGTCCTTCCTGGTTGATATGGACGATGAGCTCCATTCCGGTCGCGCGCGCCGTTCGTTCGCGGAACTCGTACATCTCCGGGAACTTCCAGGTGGTATCCACGTGCAGCAGCGGGAACGGCGGCGGCGCCGGATGGAAGGCCTTCTGCGCCAACCGCACAAGGACCGAGCTGTCCTTGCCGACGGAGTAGAGCATGACCGGTTTCGAGAACGCGGCCACCACTTCGCGCATGATGTAAATGGATTCGGCCTCGAGCTCGTCGAGATGGCCGAGACCGAGGGGACCGGCCATGCTAGTGTCCTGTCTGGTTAATTCACACCATAATCTGCTTGTCTTTTTCGCCGTCGGCTGCGTTGCTCTTCCTCGCGTGGTGCCCGCCACTGCTCGTCATCGCGCCTTGCCGACGACGAAAAATCCTGCGCATCTCTGCGCATCTTATGGCGCGAATTAACCAGACAGGACACTAGCGGTTTTACACACTGGTGGCGTGGATGTCCACGGCGCCGGATCGGGGGCATCCCGGAGGGTGATTCCATCGCCAAAGGGCGTTGCAACTTACCGGAATTACGGTCGAATCATATCGGGACTCCGCCCTGTTCAAGAGTTTCTCCGAATTTATCCAATCGGTTGCAAATTCGCTGTCCTGTATGCCACAGTCGAAAAGAGGAGGGACACGCCGGACGCCGGGACCGGCCCATGACACCACGACGCGACGACGTTTCGACCATGAAGGAATCTGGCGGCATTCCTGGTGAAGACAGGGGCGCTCAGCCCGCCGAGCCCGGAACGGTGGTTTTCGACGGCCTTCGAAGCGAGCTCGCCCGCTTGCTGATTCGCAATCTGCTCCTGAGCCTCCTGACCCTCGGGATCTATCGATTCTGGGCAAAGACCCGCGTCCGGTATCTCCTGTGGCGGCACGTCAAGATCCTGGGCGAGCCGCTGGAGTATCTGGGCACGGGAACCGAGTTGTTGATCGGGTTTCTGGCGGTCGTCGTGTTCTTCGCGCCGGTCGCCACCGCCTATTCGTATGCCGCCCCATTCCTGATCCCCGCGGGGATCCCTTTCAGCGGAATCGCCATACAGCTCTTCTACTATGCGGTGCTCGTATTCCTCGTTCAGATGGCCGTCTACCGCGTGCGCCGCTATCGTCTAAGCCGCACGGCGTGGCGTAGCGTGCGGTTCGGGCTCCACGGGTCCGCCTTCAAGTACGCCGCCATTTGGCTGCTGTACGGTCTCATGACCGTGGCGACGTTGGGTGTGGCCTACCCCTGGCTGCGCGTCGCCACCACCCGCTACTTCGCCGGCAACGCCCGGTTCGGCTCTACCAGCGTCTCGTTCAATGCACGCGCGGGCCGGCTTTTCCGGCGTTGGCTGATAGTCGTGGCGCCTGGTCTGGCGGCCATCGGGCTGTTCATCGCCGTGAACGGAGAAGGCTTCGAGGCCCTCGTTTCCCCGTGGAACGCGTTGCGGGAAGGCAAGGTCATTACGAATCCCGTGGCGATGGTCTTGTTCGTGGTGCGCAAGCTCAATTTCATGCCGCTTTGGCTCGTAGTGCTCAGCTTTGCCCTCTTCGTCTGGTACCGCGTCGGAGAGTTCCGCTATTTCGTCGGCGCCATGCGCATCGGCGAGACCCGGCTGAGCTCCAGGATGGACACGGCCGTCGTCTACGGAGTCTATTTCGCGTTCCTCGTCGTGGTCGTCGGCGCCGCGCTGTTCCTGCTGATCGGGGTGCTCGGCAGTCTGATCGGCTTCGTCAAGCCGACCGGCGCAACGGGTAACCAAGTGATCTTCCTGACCACGACGGTCCTGCTCCTGGCCATCTATTGGTTCTATGGCTTTGTCCGGATGCTGTTGGTCAAGGTCACGTTGTTGACGAACATCTGTGAAACGCTGAGCCTCGAGCGGCAGGAGGCGCTGGATCGAACGGTCCAGGCCACGGCCGCGCTGCCGAGGCATGGCGAGGGGCTGGCCGACGCCCTGGATGTGGGTGGGCTTTGACCGGATACCAGGGATGAGGTTCGCCGCCGACTACTACGACGGCGTCGTGGCCCGGTCGCAACCGGCCGTCATCGCCGTCACGGACGTGGGCATCGTCATCTTCGCCGTGCACGGGGCCATGCTCGCGCACTGGCCCGCCGGACGGGTGGTCCTGGCGGAGCCGCCGCGTGACGGCGAACCGTTGCGGATCGGGCTGGACGGCACCACCGCCCGGCTGGTGGTGGACGATCCGGGGGTGGTCGAGGCGCTCGAGAGGGTGGCGCCCCGGCTCTATCGTCGGGTGCGTCTGTCATGGGGAGGCCTTGCCCGCATCGTGGGGTGGGCCGGGGCCGCCGTGGGGTCCATCGTGTTCATCCTCCTGGTCGTCGTGCCTTCCCTGTCGGAGCAATTGGCGGCGGTCACTCCGCACACCGTCAGGGAACGCATCGGCTTCATGACGTTGCGGCAGCTCACCCGTCTCGTCAAGATCGACCGGAGCGGACCGCCCCGCCACCGGCGGCCATATTGCAGCAATGCCGAGGGACGGAACGCCCTTGAAGCGATGGCGGTGCGCATCACGGCGAACATGCCCGAGCCGCCGTCGTTGCACCTCGTCGTGATCAATACGAGGATGGAGAACGCGTTCGCCCTGCCCGGAGGCATCGTCGTCTTGACCAAAGGGCTCATCTTCAATGCCCGGAGCGCGGAGGAGGTCGCCGGCGTCATCGCTCATGAAATCGGCCACATCCACTACGACCACCCGATCGAGGGTTTGTACCGCACGGCGGCCGTCTCGACCGTGGTGGGCCTCGTGACCGGTGACGTGGCCGGGGGTATCCTGATCACCGGTCTCGGCCGATGGGTGCTCAACAGCGGCTACTCCCGCGTAGCCGAGCGGCAGGCGGACGACTATGCGCTGGAACGCCTGTATGCCGCGGGGATCGATTCCAGGGGATTCGAGGAGTTCTTTACCCGGGCGCTCGCGGCGCAGGCGCAGGGCGAAGGTGCGCTTTCCGCTTTCCTTTCGACCCATCCACTCACCCGCGAGCGTATCGAGACCGTGCGCCGTGCGCCGCGCGCCACCGGAAAGGTGTTCGGGGACGACCGCCGGGAATGGCTGAGACTCCGTCGCATATGCCGGAGGACACGGGCCGCACCGCCGCCGATCCGGGTCCGCTGAAGGAACGGCCCGCGACGGCCTCAGCCCAACGGGTTGAAGAACGCCTTGGTGCCGCGGGCCTCCACCGCCTGGCCGATGCGCTCGAGGGCGTGGACATAGGCGGCGGTGCGCATGCTGACGGCCTTGTCCCTGGTCACCTCCCAGACGCGCCGGGTTTCGGGCTCCAGGATGGCCTTGAGCTTCGCGTGCACCTCCTCCACCGGCCAGTAGTAGCCCGCCTTGTTCTGCACCCACTCGAAGTAGGACACCGTCACTCCTCCCGAATTGGCCAGGATGTCGGGAATCACCACCGTGCCCTTCTTGTCGAGGACCGCGTCGCCGGCCGGCGTTGTCGGGCCGTTTGCGAGCTCCAGGACGATCGGCGCCTTGATCCTGGCCGCGTTGGTTTCGGTGATCTGGTTCTCCACCGCGGCGGGAATCAGCACGTCGCATTCCGCCTCCAGCAGCGCCGCGTTGTCGAGCTCGCGCGCCGTGCCGTGCGTGGGCGCGCCGGCGATGCTCCGGGTCCGGTTCTTGTGCTCCATCACCGCGTACGGATTCATGCCGTCGGGGTCGTAGATGGCGGACGTCGAATCCGACAGCCCTATGATCCTGTAGCCGTCGTCGTGAAGCAGGCGCGCGCAGTGGAACGAGGCGTTGCCGAACCCCTGGAGCACGATCCGCGAACTCTCCGGAGAGACTCCAAGCTCTCCCTTGAGCTGCCGCAGCACGTAGAAGCCGCCCCGCCCGGTGGCGTCATCCCGTCCCAGCGAGCCGCCCAGCGCCACCGGCTTGCCGGTGATGATGGCCGGGCTGGGATGGCCGGTGATGGTGCCGTACTCGTCCGCCATCCAGGCCATGACGATGCCGTTGGTGTACATGTCCGGGGCGGGGATGTCGCGCTCGGGTCCGATGAAGCGCGAGAACGCCTCGACGTAGGAGCGGCTCAGGCGCTCCAGCTCGGCCCGCGACAGCGTCTTGACGTCCACCGACACGCCGCCCTTGGCACCGCCGAAGGGGATGTTCACGACCGCGCACTTGAAGGTCATCCAGAACGCCAGCGTCATCACCTCGTCCACGTTCACCGCGGGATGGAAGCGGATGCCGCCCTTGGTGGGGCCGCGGGTGTCGTCATAGCGGCAGCGCCACGCCTTGAACGCCTTGCGCGAGCCGTCGTCCATGCGCACCAGCAGGGTGGCGGCCAGCGTTTCCTTGGGATACCGGAGCTGGTCGATGATTTCGCGCTCGACGTCGAGGTATCGGGCCGCGTCTTCGAGGCGCTCCCGCGCGGTGGAGAACAGATCCGTGGCCATGACATTCGCTCCTTTCAAGCCTTCAAGAGGCTGCATCCGATGAACAATTCGCCCCCTGGAATCAGTAAAGCAGAAAAATCGGGAAAGCCAAAAAAAATCGCCGACGCGAGAACGCTCCGGCCCTTGCAATACGGTGTAAGCAACGATTATTCTCATTTTCGTCTTTCAAATTGGCGTCGGCGGAGTATACTTTTACTGAGGGGCGACGATTGAAAGACAAGAAGCGATAACTTGGGAGGTGAGTCATGAGCAAAGTCCCGTCGGAACCCGGCAAAGAGCCCGCCCGCGACCCGGGGGTGATGTCCCTTCAGGCGGAGGAAGAAGCCCTCACCCAAGAGGTGCCGATCTTTCCTTCCACGCGCTACAAGGCGCTGTCGACCAAGCATCTCGACGAGATTGCACAGCTCGAGAAACTGCCGAACGACGACCGCTTCGCCATGAAGGTGGTGGCCAACGTGCTGCCCTTCCGCTCCAACCGGTACGTCATCGATCATCTCATCGACTGGGACCGGGTGCCTGACGACCCTGTTTTCCAGATGACCTTTCCGCAGCAGGGAATGCTCGAGGAGGTCGACTTCCTGCGCATGGCCGACCTCTTGCGGCGCGACGCCTCCGCCGGCGAGATCAAGGAAGGCGCCCACGAGATCCGCGAGAAGCTTAACCCGCACCCGGCCGGGCAGCGGGAGCTGAACATTCCCAAGGTCGCGCAGGAGACCATTCACGGGCTGCAGCACAAGTACCGCGAGACCGTGCTGTTCTTCCCCAGCCAGGGGCAGACCTGCCATGCCTACTGCACCTTCTGCTTCCGCTGGGCGCAGTTCGTGGGCGACAACGAGCTCAAGATCGTCGCCAAGGAGGCGGACGGCCTGCATGACTATCTGGCCACGCATCCTGACGTCACCGACCTGCTGGTGACCGGCGGCGACCCCATGATCATGAAGACCGCGGTGTTCGCCAACTACCTGGAGCCGTTGGTGGACGACCCGCGGTTCGCCCACGTGCAGGACATCCGCATCGGCACCAAGGCCCTGACCTTCTGGCCCTACCGTTTCGTCGGCGACGAGGACGCGGACGACATGCTGCGCCTGATCGAGAAAATCGTGAAGGCAGGCAAGCACGTCGCCATCATGGCTCACTTCAATCACTGGAGGGAGCTGGAGACCAACGTGGTCCGGGAGGCGATCCGCCGCCTGCGCGACGCCGGCGCGGTGATCCGCTGCCAGGCGCCGCTGCTGCGCCACATCAACGACTCCTCGGACGTGTGGATCCGCATGTGGGAGGAAGAGGTGCGGCTGGGGATGATCCCGTACTACATGTTCGTGGAGCGCGACACCGGCGCGCGCAACTACTTCGAGGTGCCGCTGGAGGAGGCCTGCCGCATCTTCCAGAACGCCTACAAGTTCGTCTCCGGCCTAGGCCGCACCGTGCGCGGCCCGAGCATGAGCGCGACCCCCGGCAAGGTCGAGATCCAGGACGTGCAGGAGATCGCCGGCGAGAAGGTCTTCATCCTCCGCTTCCTGCAGGGCCGGAGCCCCGACTGGGTCGGGCGCCCGTTCTTCGCCGCCTACGACCCCGAAGTCACGTGGTTCGACGGGTTGCGGCCCGCCCACGGCCAGGAGAAGTTCTTCTTCACCGACGAGTTCAACGCCATGGTCGAGGGCCGGTGGCCGACCACGAAGCACTAGCGGTGCGCACGGATGGCACCCAAAAGGGGGGGCGGCGCATGCGCCGCTCCCCTTTTGTTTCCCCCAAGTTCGTTTCGTTGGTGGCAGTTGGACAGGCCACGAACGCGCCGGATGAGGGCGGTCTCAGGTAAGCGAATCGGCGGCCTTGCCAATCCGGGCCACGGTGAAGTCCCAAGCAGCAGCTTGTCGTGAAAGAAACCGCCGTGTCGCATCATCGACGTCGGCCGCCTCTCCCTCATCGAAGTATGCGAGGGCCTTTACGGCGTCAGCGGGTGGAAACTGTCCGCCGTAGAGAGTCGCGGCCGCCCCCAGCCCCTCCTTGAGAGGTACGCCCGTTCGTAGAATAGCCGCCAAGTCGACATAGTCTCTGGCGGCGACGCGTTGCAGCAACACCTTGAGTTTGGTTCCGAACAGGTCCAGGACCGACGCCACCCGCGCCACGCCGTCGTCCGTTGTCTCCGGACTCCCCACCCGGCCGATATCGATACCGCCGAAGAACGAAACCTTCACCGGATTCCTTGTGCCGGCAGGTATCACGGAAACGGTCAGCGTGTCAGGCTCTCTTTGCAGCACCTCAGCCCGGGCCAGGAGGGGGGTTCGGAACAGCGTATCGTTGTCGACGGCCTCCGAAGAAAAGAAGTCGAAGTCAACCGAGGACCGATGCCCCAGTCTCAACGCAAGGGCGGTGCCGCCGTACAGGACAAAGCCGTTGGGGATGACCGAGAGCGCCGGCCACAGCTTCCGTTGTTCGCGCGGCAGTGTGTCCAGGATTGGTTTGAACATCACCGCGGGAGCTCCTGCGGCAGACTCCGCGCGGGCAGGCGAGGCGTCGGCGTCAAGCCAAGGCGGAGGTGCCAGAAGTTCCAGGAACGGCCGTTGAAAATGCCGACCGGCGGGTCGCGCAACACGCGGCGCAGTTCGGAGGTGGATACCCGCGAGAGCAACCAGCGGATATCGGCAACGGTGCCGAGGGTCATCATTTGTGCCAGGAAGAGCCGCCGGTCGTCCAGGGTGCGCTTCGGTGGTTGCCACCAGACGTACTTCCTGGCCATGGCCGCAGCGCGTTTGTCACCGGTCAGACGGTCTGATACGGGCACAACGGAGAGTCGACATCCGAGCAGCGCAAGCAGGCGTTCCAGGGTATCGAGCGTGGGATTGCCCGTGCCGCCCAATGCCCTATACAGCGATTCACGGTTCAGGCCCGCGTGGCGCGCAGCAGCCGCAAGTCCTGTATCGTGCCGCAAGATTCCTCCCAACTCGACAAGAAACTGCCCGCGGTCCCTTTCCAGAGCGCGGTTCAGGCGGTCGAGGTCCACGACGGCCGGTTTCCTCTCCATATCCCATTATGTAGCTTTCAAGCTACATAATCAAGGTAATCGAGGCGTCGGAACGAGCGGGCGCCGCGGCGAACTCGGAGTAGACCTGCCCGCCGGCCCCAAGACGTCACTCTGCCCCCGACCCGGTGACCGGTTGTACCCGGCTCAGCACGTTGCCGAGGGGGCCGATCTCGGCGGGGGTGCCGTTGATGTAGGCGATGGACTGATTCGATTGCACGGGGACCCGGGGGCCGGGGGTGAGGATGCCGACGAGATTCAGGGGGTCGGTGCAGGAGACGATTACGGGCTCCTTGTCGGCAGCGAGGCGGCGCACGTTGCGCATGGCCTCGACGGCTTCCGGCAGAGCGTATTGCTCGCCCACGAACCCGCTCACGAAACGGCCGCCGCGGATCTCGCCGCGGGCTTCCATGCGGCGGTACGCCTGGAGCAGAAGGCGCCAGGGCGGGCAGCGGGTCTCCCGCGCCAGCAGTTCGCGGAAGACCACGCCATAGCGTTGCAGGAGCTGGCGCGCCAGGGTTTCGGTGCCGCCGTCCGGGGCGCCGGGGTCGCCGTTGCGCCACAGCGACCAGCGCCCCACGGGCATGGCCCGCTCCGCTGCCGCTTTCCGGCCACCGCGCCCAGTGCCCTTCCTCTTGAGCTCCGGGGTCAGCAGCATGCGCAGTCCCGCGATGCCGTCTCCGGTCACTTGGCCCCGGGTCACCAGCTCCCACAGCGCCCGTTCGGTGCGCACCATGACATGCCCGGTTCCACGGGCGATGTCCGCGAGGAAGGAAGCGCCGTGTTCCTCCAGGTACGCGGCGACGTCGCGGGCGGCGGCCGACAGCCTCTGGAGTCCGCGCCAGTCCAGGGCTTCCGGGTCCAGGAAGTGCGGCAGGTCCTCGCGGATGACGAAGGCCAGCGGCGCGGAACGGGTGGGCGCGGTCCTGCGAGTCTTGCCGGGTGCCGGCCGCAACGCCAGCGGCGCCGCGTCCCAGAGCCTGGCCGTGTCCGGATCGTCCTCCGGCGCGTCGGTGTCGCGCCGCAAGCGTCCCCAGGTCAACACGCCGGCAAGGCACAGATGCTCCAGGTCCGCGGGGTCGTAGGCGGCCATACGCGCGGGCAGGACATGCTGCTCCCACGCCGGAGCCGGCAGTTCCATGCCCTGAAGCTGGCGGATGACCTGGTGGATGCCGTCGCGGCCGTGGAGCTGTGAGCCCGGCTGAACGTGCTGCCAGCGCAGCAGGAAGCGGATGAAGTCCGCGCCCGACACCGGATGGATCTCGCGCCGCAGGCGTCCCAGGGTGAGCCGGTGGATGCGCGACAACAGGCGGCGTTCGCACCACTCCACCGGGGCATCGGCGCCGCCGCCGGGCGAGAAGCGGCCCTGAAGCACCACTCCGGACACCTCCAGCGCCGTGAGGGCGCGCGCCACCGATTCGACGGGCAGGCCGGTCCGGGCGGCAAGCCCTTCGGTGGTGACCGGGCCGCTGATCTCCATCCACCCCTGCACGGTGCGCTGCAGGACGCCGTCCCCGGAGGACAGGGGGACGGTGTCATCCGCAGACGGCATGGCTTCGGCACCGTCCGGGTACCCCTTCCCGACCCCTGGATTCCCGCTTTCGCGGGAATGACGTGAGTCGTGCGTTGCTGCCTCGGGCTTGCCGGCATCCGGCGCCGCCACGGCCGGGGCCATGCGAAATTCTCCCAGCACGGCGCGGGCCTCCTCCAGGCGCTCGGCTGCCACGTAGAAAGTCTCGCCGTTCCCCTCCGCGGGCTCGGCAACGGTAACCCGCCGCGCCGCAATCAGCTCGTGCGCGTACCGTTGCCACGGCTCGGCTTCCCGCACCGGCAGCAGGATCACCGTGAGCAGCAGGTCGTGCAGCTCGTCGGGGTCGCGGATGTCCGGCCACGCCTGCGCCTTCACCTCCGCTAGGGCCTCGGGGCTCAGGGCGCCGATGCCCTGGGCGAGGTCCGGGTCGGTGCGCCGCAACGCGACCGCGCGGGCGCGCCTTTCCTCCAGCGGGGCGTCGTCGAGGAACGCGTAGGGGTTGGCGTTGAGGATCTCGTGGGCCATGGGCGAGGGCGCCGGGGTCTCCACGGCCACGGTGGCGATCTCGCCGCGTCCGACCCGTTCCAGCGTCTCCTTGAAGCCGTCCACGTCCATGGCCTCGCGCAGGCAGTTTTCCACGGTTTCACGGGTCAGGGGATGGTCCGGCAGGGTGACGGGTCCGGCGCGGTTGTCCTGGCACATCACCTGGTCCGGGAAGACCGCCCCCAGCAGGTCCTCGGCGCGCATGCGCTGGATCTGCATGGGCACCTTCTTGCCGCGGCTGAAGCGTTCCACCGCCAGCGCCCGGCTCGCGTTCCAGCGCCAGCGGTTGGTGAACATGGGCGCCGCCAGGGAAGCCTGGGTGAGGTCCCGTTCCACCGTCGCCGGGTTGAGGTAGGAGAAGACCGTGTCCAGCGGGAAGGAGTGGCGGTCGGTCAGCGAGATCACGATGCCGTCGTCGGTGGCCGCGGCCTGGATCTCGAAGTCGAAGTTGACGCAGAAGCGTTTGCGCAGCGCCAGCCCCCAGGCGCGGTTGATGCGTCCGCCGAAGGGCGTGTGCAGCACGAGCTGCATGCCGCCGGACTCGTCGAAGAACCGTTCGGCGACGACGCGGTCCACGGTGGGCACGCAGCCGAGCACGGCTCGGGTCTCGTTCACGTAGGCGACGATCTGCTCGGCCCCCGCCGGGCCGACCCCGGTCTCGCGTTGCAGCCATGCGCTGGCGGTCTCGCCGTCATACGCGTGTCCCTCCGGCGGGTTTTCGCCGGTAGCATCTCGGTCAAACGCGCCGTCTCCAGCGGCGCGCCGCGCGACGTATTCCCTCACGTCCGACACTGCGCGCGACAGCTCCAGCGTGCGTCCCGGCGCCTCCCCGAGCCAGAACGGTATGGTCGGCGGCGCGCCGTGGGCGTCCTCCACCCACACCTTGCCCGACGCCACCCGCCGGATGCGCCACGAGGTATTGCCCAGCAGGAAGATGTCGCCCGCCAGGCTCTCGATGGCGAAGTCCTCGTTGACCTTGCCCACGAAGGTTTCGCTGTGCGCCTCGACCACGTCGTAGTCGGCGGTGTCGGGGATGGCGCCGCCGTTGGTGATGGAGACGAGCCGGGCGCCCCGGCGCGCCCGCAGCATGCCGTTTACGCGGTCCCGGTGGAGATGGGCGCCGCGCCGTCCCCGGGCCGGCGCCACCCCCTCGCACAGCATGTGCAGGACCTGCTCGAAGTCGCCGCGGGAGAGGTCCCGGAAAGGGTACGCCCCCCGCACCAGCTCCCAGAGGACTTCCTCGGCGATGCCCGGCGGCGGCTTGGCCTCGGGCAGGAGCGGCAGGGTTTCGCCGGGCTTGTGGGCGGGCGTGAGGCTTGCCACCGTGGCCACCATCTGCTGGGCCAGCACGTCCAGCGGTTCTCGGACCAGGCCGATACGGTCCAGCTCGCCCCGGCGCACGGCGTAGACGGCGGCGGCGGACTGGAGCAGATCGTCGCGGGTCAGCGGGTACAGGATGCCCTTGGGGACGGCGCCCAGCCAGTGCCCCGAACGCCCGACGCGCTGCAGCAGGGTGGCGATGGAGCGCGGCGCGCCGATGTGGCACACCAGCTCCACGTGGCCGATGTCGATGCCCAGCTCCAGCGACGCGGTGGCAACCACCACCGGCACCTCCGCGGCCTTGAGCTTCTGCTCGGCTTCGAGCCGGGTCTTGCGGGAGAGGCTGCCGTGGTGGGCCAGCACCTTGCCTTCGCACAGCCGGTCGGTGAGCTGGTGCGCCACCCGTTCCACCAGCCGGCGGGTGTGCACGAATACCAGGGTGGTGCGGTGGCTCTGGATCTGCTGCACGATGCGGTCGTAGACCTCGGCCCACAGCGCGTGGGAGGTGATGGGCCCAAGCTCCTGGTCCGGCACCTCGATGGACAGGTCCATCTCCCGCTTGTGTCCGACGTCGACGATGGCGCATTCCGGCGTGCCGTCGCCCCGCAGCCTTCGGGTCCCCACCAGCAGGCGCGCGATGTCGTCCATGGGCTTCTGGGTGGCGCTCAGCCCGATGCGCTGAAGCGGTGTTCCCGCCAGGGCGTCCAGCCGTTCCAGCGAGAGCGCCAGGTGGGCGCCGCGCTTGTCCCCTGCTACCGCGTGGATCTCGTCGACGATGACCGTGTGCGCGTGCTTCAGCACCTGCCGGCTGCGCTCGGCCGTGAGCAGGATGTAGAGCGACTCCGGCGTGGTGATGAGGATGTGCGGCGGGTGCGAGATCATGCGCTGTCGCTCGGTGGCCGGGGTGTCGCCCGAGCGCACGGCGGTGCGGATGTCGTGCAGCGGCAGACCTTGCTGCCGGCCGCTTCGGGTGATCTCCGCAAGGGGTTCCTGCAGGTTCTTCTGGATGTCGTTGCCCAGCGCCTTGAGCGGCGAGACGTAGACTACGTGGGTGTGGTCCCGGGACGGCTCCGGCGGCGCGATGAGCCGGTTGATGGACCAGAGAAAGGCCGCCAGGGTCTTGCCCGACCCGGTGGGAGCGGCGATGAGCGTGTCCCGGCCCCGGGCGATCTCCTTCCAGCCTGCCGCCTGCGGCGGCGTCGGACTGCCGAAGCGCTCCCGGAACCAGTCGCGTACCAGGGGATGAAATCGGTCGGTCACTACATTAGACAAACGCAGACCCGCGGGCGATGAAAAAACTGTTCATTCAAGCTCATTCGCAGCGACCGCAAGCGGATGACCGACAAGACGCCGATCCACGGTGAGCAGCCTGAGACCCTCCTCCTGTGCCTGGACAAGCAGCAGTTCGTCGAATGGGTCCTTGTGGTCGAGCGGCGTCTCCAACGACTGCGCGGCGTGGCTGACGGTCATCGGCAGGAACGTTACGTCCTGATCTTCAAGCGCGTTGATCACGTCCTTCGGAGAGAAGCGGCTCTTGCGCGCACCGGACAGGTGGCGGGCGTTGTGCTTGAGTCGTATTTCCCAGATCGACACCGCGCTCACATAAAACTCCGTCTCGCGCGCCGCCAGGATACGGCGCTCGGCATCCAGGAACTTGCCCGGCCTGTCCATGAAGTTGTAGAGGTAGGATGTGTCGAGAAGAACGCGCATCGCCGGCTCGGTTACTTGCCGTCGAGGCCGAGAACCCGGCGGCTGAAGGCGGGATCATCGAATTCCTCCGGCCAGCCTTCCCCGTCGCCCTCGATCCCGAGTCGTCGGCGTGCCGCTTCCAGTTTCTCAAAGTCGATCCCGCTACGCCGGTCGCAACGCACTAGTTCGGCGGCCGGCTGGCCGTGCTTCGTGATGATGACGCGTTCGCCGTTGCGGGCGGCGGCGACCAGTTCGGAGAGGCGCGCTTTCGCGTCGCGTATGGCAAGTTCCATGACGGATCGCTCCCGGCTTCTGTTTCGCTTCCGCCAGTATGCCGCTACGGAGCTTCTGGTTCAAGACCATGTTGTGAACACAAACACATCATCCTCGTCTCTGTGGTGGATGTGCCGCCCTATCCTTGAGCGCGAGGCTCCTTCAATAACGAGCGAGTGGCGGTCCGTGTGTCACTTTCGTGCAACGGGTAGCAACATACTCTGCGCAATCTTGGCACGGTTGCCGGCGGAACACCGACCGCCATGACATGCCGATGATCTTGTTGTCACCCGGGATGGGCGTGACCGTGTCGTTCACGCCACAGATGGAGAAGCGCCTCACGCCGCGCGCCGTGCGGATGCTCAAGCGGTCCCTGCGCCAGTTCCCCGAGTTGCGGAACCTGGAAGTCCGGATCGGCCACACCAGGACCAAGCTCGGGGTCGCGTTCATCCCCACGCGGCTCCGGCTGCCGTTGTACATTCGCCTGCGGGTCCGGGGCCTGACCTACAACACCATCGGCCACGAGTTGACCCATCTGTTGCAGGGGTTGACCAAGCTGCCGCCGCCGGACGGAACTCCGGCGTGGGAACCGCTCCCCGGCGGCGAGACCCAGTGCGACATCTGGACGCTCGCCCGCAGCGAGCTCTTCTGCGACGACGCCCCCACCTACCTGCGCATGCCGCGCGCCGTGCGCGAGAACTGGCGCCACTACGCCGGCCGGGTACGCTCCCTGTGTGTCGAGGCCATCCGCGAACGGTCTCGCCGCCGCACTTATATCCGCTGGCTCGAGTCGCGGATCGCCGAGCTTCCGGAGCGGGTGCCCGTCTCGCGGGCCGAAGCGCCGGAGCAATTGTCTTTGCCGTTGTAGCGCTTCAAGCGCGGCATCTGGGCGCAGGAATAAGAGCGGGCCTTTGGGGCCGGATCAGCGGACGGCTTCGTCGTAGAAGGAAACGCCGATGTACTTCTCCGGCGGTGGCGGGGGGGAGGCCATGTAGCCCATGCCGGCCCGGAGATCGAGGGCGGCGGCGATGCCGGGAATGTTCAGCGCGGCCTTGGGGTAGAGGCCGTGCTCCGGGTCCAGCAGCGAGTCCAGGGTTTCCTCGGCCGCGGCGCCGGTGAGCCCGTTGTGTCGCTCCAGGATGTCGAGGCAGCTACTCCGGTTTTCCGGCGCGAAGCACCACCCGGTGGCGGCCACGTAGCAACGGATGTAGTCGACCAGGTGCGTCCGGTTGGTCTCCGCCCAGGAGCGCCGCGCCAGACCGGCGGTCGCCTGGTAGACCGGCATCATCTCCTCGCCCCGGGCGATGACGTGGCAGCCGCGTTCCAGGGCGGCTCCGACAAAGGGTGTTGTCAGCAGCGTGGCGTAGAGATTCCCCTCGATGAGGGTTTGGTAGCGGCTCTCCCAGCCCCCCACTTCCACGAGTTCGTACTCGTCCGGCCCGAAGCCGTGGTCGCGCAGGGCCTTTTCCAGGATGAAGACGAAGCCGCTGTCGCGCGCGTCCACCGCCAGCGGCCTGCCCCGCAATGATTCCATGGTGGAACACCCGGGCGCCCCGACGAGGCTCAACAGCCCGCTGTGGAGCCCCATGAACGCGAACACGTCCGAGCCGGGCTGGTTCTCCACGTCGCAGACCACGTCGTCCACGGCCGCGTGGCCGATGGTGCAACGCCCGGTTCGCACCGCCTCAAGCAGATACGCCGAGCCCGGCGTGTACTCGATCTCCACGGCGAGCCCGCCGTCGGCGAAGATGCCGTTCTCCAACGCCGCGTGCACCGGCAGATTGTAGGCGGCGCGGAACTGGATGAGGCGGATGGGGTTCATGATGGCGACCTGAGGGTCAAGCGCGCATGGCTGGGACCGGGCTTGGCCCGATCCCGACAACGGAGGCTAATCATAGCGGCCGTCGACGATCATCACC
The DNA here is from genome assembly GCA_965204505.1 of uncultured Binatia bacterium (SeqCode). GTDB lineage: Bacteria > Desulfobacterota > Binatia > UBA9968 > JAJDTQ01 > JAJDTQ01. The sequence goes on along the minus strand of CBDBFB010000002.1, from coordinate 555,921 downwards.
AGAGCCGGCAGGAGGAACAGGATGAAAATCGTGGACAACACCAGCCCGCCCAACATGCTGACCACGAACGGCACCAGGAAGATCAGCTCGTCGCTGCGTTCGTAGAGCAAAGGCGACAGTCCCACCACCGTGGTCAGGCTGGTCAGCAGCACCGCGCGGAAACGATGGCGGGTCGCCGCGGAGGCCGCCGCGATGGCCGGCATCATGTCGTTCTCCTTGCGGAGATGGTTGTAGCGGTCCAGCAGCACCAACGCGTCGTTCACGATGATCCCGCCCACCGCGACGATTCCGAACAGTGACATGGCGGCGAAATCCCACCCGAGTATCCAGTGGGCCAGCACCGCTCCCGCGAACGAAATCGGTATGCCCACCACGGCCACCAGGGGTTTCCAGTAGCTGCGCAGGAACGCGGCCATCAGCGCGTACATGGCCAGCAGCACGATGGGGACCAGCAGCCCCAGCGTTCCCAGCATCTCCTTCTCGTCCCGGGCAGCCCCGTCGGGCTCAACCTTGAGGCCGGGGTATTTGGCGAGCAGGCCGGGGAGTATCCCTTCCCGGATCTCCCGCCTGGCCTTTCGAGGGGTTGTCACGACGGCCTCGACAAGCCCGTCGACGAATGCGGCCTGTTTGCCGTCGATCCGCGTCAGCGTGGTCAACTCGCGTTTCTCGGTGAGCGTTGCCACCGTCGACAGCGGCACCTCACCGCCGCCGGCCGCGCCACGGTCCCCGCCCCGTTGCCCGTTTCTGCCCGCGGGCCGGTGGAGCCGCTCGCTGGCCAGGTCTCCCAGGCTTTGCCGCCGCTCGGCCGGGTACCGCACCACGACCCTGACTTCCTCGCGGCCGCGCTGGATGCGCTGGACTTCCACGCCGTGGAAACTGGCGCGCAATTGGGCGCCGACGCCCGCCGGCGTCAGTCCCGCCGCCTTTCCGGCCCGCGTGAGTTGGATCTCGAAGTGCCGCTTGCCGGCGGACAAGCTGTCGGAGATACCGAAGACTCCCGGCACGGTTGCCAGGGAGGCTTTCAACTCCGCGGCGGCATTTCGCAACACGTCCATGTCGGGGTGCTTCAGCGCATACGAGACAGGCGGCTTGGCTTTCACCCGTGCGCTCTCAAATTCAACGCTCTCCAGTTCCGACGTGTCGCCGACGTTCCGGCGCCAGACCCGCTCGATATCCCTGGGCGATGCGGTGCGCACCGGACGCGGGTTGAGATGAATCCGCACCGAAGCCACGTTGCTGCGGTTGCGCCCGATGTCCAATGTCCGAATCTGTGAGAGATTGCCGGCAATGATCGCCACGGACTTGATCGACGTGCCGTCGAGTTGATCGTTGATGGAGCGGGCGGCTGCCGCGAACCGTTCGGCCGCGGCGAGCGTCTGTTCGAACGGTGTCCCCGCGGGCAGATGCAGATCCGCCTGAATGCTGTCGGAGGCGAGCGCATCCTGGTCGATGATGATGACCCGGACGTTGTCGGATCGCAGCAGCAGCACGCCGATGAGCACCACGACCGCTCCGATCCCCAGGGTGAGCCAGGGATGTTGCACGGCGCGCGCCACCGACGGCGCCACCACCGAGTCCCGCGCCCGGTCGATCAGGCCGTCCACCCGGCGTTGGATGTCGCTCAGCGGCGACAGGCTCCACGGGCGATCATGCGACAGATGTGCCGGCAGGACGAAGAAGGACTCGATGAGCGAGACCGCGAGGACGAAGAGCGCCACATAGGGAAAGACGGTGGTGATCTGGTAGGCGCCCGAGGTGATGAAGAGAAGCGGCGCGAAGGCGAGCAAGGTGGTGGCCGCCCCCACCGTGATCGGACCCACCATCGCCCTGGCGCCCGAGATGGCCGCATCCGCCGGGCTCTTCCCGCTCTCGCGTTCCGCCGCGATGCTCTCGCCGACCACCACGGAGTCGTCCACCACGATGCCGATAAGCAGGAAGAAGGCGAAGATCGTGCCGATGTTCAGGGTCATGTCGGCGGCGCCGAAGAACATCAGCGAGCCGATGAAGGACAAGGGGATCCCTATGGTGATCCAGGTGGCGATGCGCAGGTCGAACACCAGAACGAGGGTCAGGAAAACCAGCAACGCGCCGAGTATGCCGTTGCGGATGAGCTCCTGCAGCCTGTCCAGCGCGGGTGCGGCCCGGTCGTTCCAGATGCCGACCGTGATGTTCCCGGGAGCCTTGTGGCCGGCGAGCCACATCTTGATTTCGTCACCGATCTCGACCACCGATTCCCGCTCGACGGCATTGACCCGGACGAACACGGTGGGTTGGCCGTTGACCTCGGAGACGACCTGTTCGTCGACGAACCCGTCGCGGATGGTCGCGACGTCGCCGAGGGTGACGATGGCGCCGCTGAGCCGCGTGATCAGGGGGATGTCCTTGAACTCGGCGCCGGTGCGCCGCTTGGCGACGGTGTGCAGGATCACGCCGCCGGCCTCGGTTCGCAGCTCGCCGAAAGTGAGGTTGAGCGAGGCCCGCCTCACAATACGGGAGATCTGGGCGATGGAGAGATTGTGCCGCCGCAGCTCTTCCTCGCTCAGCTCTATGGTGATCTCCCGGTCGCGGGTGCCCAGCAGCGTCACCTGTGAAACCGACGGCAGCGCCAGGAGCTGGTCGCGCACGTTCTCGGCGGCTAGGCGCAAGGCGTTTTCCGAGGCGTGGGACGACGACACCGCCAGCGTCAGGACCTCGATGGCGATTCGCTGGAGCTCGACCTCCGGTTTCTCGGCGTTCAGCGGCGGGAAGTTCTCGATGCCGTCCACGGCGTTCTGGACATCGTTCAGCGCTGTCTGGGGATCGGCGAAGGTTTCCAGTTCGACCCGGAGCCGGCCGCGCCCCTCGGTGGCCGTCCCCACGACCCTTGCCACCCCTCTGAGCCCGACGATGGCTTCCTCGATGCGGCGGTTGATGTCTTCCTCCACCTCCTTGGGCGACGAACCGGGCGCGGGCACCGTTACGGTAATCGCTCGAAGATCGAAGTAGGGGGAGAGTTGAACGGCGAGATGCCGTCCGGCGATCACGCCGCCGATGATCAGGAACAACAGCAGCAGGTTGGCGGCGACCGGATTGCGCGCGAACCAGGCGATCGGTCCCTTTTCGGCGGCTCCGGCTCCAGCGTCGGTGGTGCTCATGACCGGACTCCGCTATTTCGCCGCCGCCGTCGCCACCGCCAGACCTTTTCTGGCTCCGGGCGGTGCGCCGACGACCACGCCCTCGCCCGCGTCGAACGCTTCCACGACCCAGCCCGCACCCGTGCGGCCGAGCGTCTTGGGCACCACCGACTTCAACTCGCCCTTGTCGACCACCCAGACGCTGCCGCCTTCCTGCAGAACCGATTCCGGCAGCACGTAGACGTTCTCATACGACGGCCCCTCGATCCGGACTCCCGCGAACATGCCCGGTAGCGGCAGTGTCTGCTTGGGCACGTCATCCGAGAACTTGAGGAACAATCCGGCGAGGCGCGTGCCCGGGGCCACGGCCGCCGACACGCGCTCCACGGTTGCGTCGTACGCCCCCAACTGGGTCCGGACGCGGGCGGAACGGCCGATCACCGGGGAGAGGTACGCCAGGTCCTTCGGGTCCACCGGCACTCTCACCCTGATGGCATCGGTTCGATACACGGTGCCCAGCCTCGCCCCGCGGCCCGCCACCGATCTGGCGGGCCCTACGAACTCGCCCACCTCCAGCTCGGTGGCCAGCACGCGGCTGTCGTACGGCAGGGAGATGTTCGTCTGTTCCAGCCGCAGCTTCGCGAGCTTCAGCACCGTTTGGGCCTGCGCCAACTCGGCTTCCATTTCCGCTATCGACGGCAAGCGGCGGACCGCGTCGGAAACCTCGGCGCCCGGGTTCGCGCGCAAGAATTCTTTCGCGTCTTCTTCGCCGCCGGCCTTCTCGACCCACACGCGGGCTTCCGCCGCCTTCACCGCCATCTCCGCCCTTTCCACCCGGAGCTCGTGTTCGGCGGTATCGATCTTGATGAACGTCTCGTTGGCCGGTATCGATCCGCCGTTGCTGAACTTCGGTGAGATCCACACCACGCGACCCGTCACCTCGGACATCACCCGCGTCTGCTCTTCGATCCGGACGGAACCCGTCAACCGGACGGTCAGCGCTTGTGTGGTCGGCGTGGGGTTGATCACGCTGACGGTGGGCTTGCCATTCTCCGCGGCCAGGTCGGGCGCGGCGTCGAGCGCCACGCGACTGGGCGCGCGCGCAAAGTAAAGGGCGATCACGATTACGAGGAGGATTGCGGCCAATTGAACGATGCCGAGCCATTGGGGCCGGCCGGATTCAGTTGATTGTGCCATCTCGCATTCCTATCGTCATTGACATCATTAGCTCGCAAGGTACCGATTCTACATCTACCGACAACTCAAGCCAAACGCATCCACAACGCATCTGGAACTAACGCAACTCAAATAGCGATACAAGACCGCCCTGCCGGACGTTCCGCAAGGGTGCAGGTGCGGCACCATGGGCATTTAATGGAACGGTTGGTTGATATGTCCAGGGCTATGGTATGGTTGACGATTCCGTGGTCGCGCAGCACGCGCGAGACAGCCGGGAGAAACCATGCCGCAAACCAGTTTCCAGCACGTGGGCCGGGACGTTCCCCGGGTGGACGGCGTCGACAAGGTGACCGGGCGGGCCAGGTACACGGGCGACATCGTGCTGCCGGGAATGCTCGAAGGCCGGATCCTGCGGAGCCCGCTGCCGCACGCGCGCATCCGGGGCATCGACACCACGAGGGCGGCGGCGCTTCGCGGCGTGCACGCGGTGGTTACGGCGGGTGACCTGGAGGGCCTGGACCCTTACTACAACGGGCGCCCGGTGGTGGCCATGGAGAAGGTGCGCTACGTGGGCGAGCCGGTGGCGGCGGTGGCAGCGGAGGACGAGCACACCGCGGAGGCGGCGCTGGCGCTGATCGAAGTGGACTACCAGGAGTTGCCGTCGGCGCTGGGCACGGATGCGGCCCTGGCGATGGGCGCGCCGCTGATCCACGACGATGCGCCCGGCAACGTGTGCGCCCATGAACGGGTGGAGCAGGGCAACGTCGAAGAGGGCCTTGCCGCCGCCGACCGCGTCTTCGAAGGCCGCTACACGTTCCCTTCCGTCTACCACTACAGCATGGAGCCCCACGGCGCCGTGGCCCGCTGGGGGGGCGACCGCATCGACCTGTGGTCCTCGGCGCAGCACCCGTTTCTGGTGCAGGGGGATATCGCGCGCATCTTCGGCGTGACCCGCTCGCAGGTGCGCCTGCAGGTCTCCTTCCTGGGCGGCGGCTTCGGCGGCAAGTCCTACAGCAAGTTCGAGCCGTTGGTGGTGCTGCTCTCGCGCAAGGCGGGCCGGCCGGTGCGTCTGTGCCTGTCGGTCCCCGAGGCCATGGTGACGGTGCGCCGGCACGACGCCACGGTGAAGCTCAGGACCGGGGTGATGAACGACGGCACCCTGGTGGCGCGGCAGGCGGAGATCCACCTCGACACGGGCGCGTTCACCGAGAACACCCGGATGGTCGCGCAGCTTGCCGCCACCCGGGTGCTGGGACCCTACCGGATCCCCCATCTCCGGAGCGACGTCTACTCCGTCCACACCAACGCCGGCTCCGCCGGTTCATTCCGTTCCGTCGCCGCTCCCCAGACCATCTTCGCCTGCGAGTCGCAGATGGACGAGATCGCGGCGGAGCTGGGCATGGACCCCGTCGAGCTGCGTGACCGGAACCTGCTCAGGAAGGGCGAGAGGCTCCAGCCCAGGCTGCGGCCGGTGGACGTGAACCTTCATTCGAGTCTCCGCCGGCTGGTCTCGGGATCCCGCTGGCGGCGGCGCGCCGGCAGTCGAAAAGGCGTCGGGAACGGTGATGGAACGGGTAGCGGAACGGAGATTCGCGGGCGGGAGCCCGGTGGCCCGCCCTTGGGTATGGCCTGCGGCTCCACCAACGCCGGCGGCGTGTTGCCGGTGTCGGTGGCGCTGGTTCGCCTGGGGTCCGACGGCCACGTGTCCGTGATGGCCGGCAGCACCGAGATGGGCCAGGGCGTCAGGACGACCTTCACACAGATCGTTGCCGAGGAGTTGGCGTTGCCGCTCTACCGGGTTCAGATCGTGTCCGTGGACACCACCGTCACGCCCTACGACCACTCCACCGGCGCCAGCCGCTCCACCACGGTCATGGGCCGCGCGGTCCTGGCCGCGGCCCGGGACCTCAAGCGGCAGTTGCGCGCCATCGCGGCCAAGGCGTTCGGAGTCGCGACGGCGAAGGTCAAGCTTTCGGAGGGGCGGCTCGTGGCCGGCGAGCAGGTGATGTCCTTCACCGACGCTCTGGCCTGCCGTTTCGGCGCCGTCGCCGGCGAGATCGTGGGGCGCGGCACCATGGGCCCCGAGATGGTCGGATGGAAAACCCCGGTGCTCTGGGAAGTGGGAATGGGCGTCGCCGAGCTGGAAATCGACCGCGACACCGGCGCGCTGCGCCTCGCCAGCTATGTCTCCGTGGCCGACGTCGGCAAGGCCATCCATCCGCAACACTGCATCGGACAGGAGGAAGGCGCCGCGATGATGGGCATCGGCCACACCTTCATGGAGCAGATGATCCACGACGAGAACCAGTTGCTCAATCCCAACCTGGTCGACTACCGCGTTCCGAAGTTCCGGGACTTGCCGGCGGAATATCACACGTACCTGGTGGAGAACCGGGACGGCATCGGCCCCTACGGCAGCCGCGGCATGGGCGAGGGCGGCATCTTCTCCGTCGCCCCCTCGGTGGTCAGCGCCCTGGCCCGGGCCACCGGCGTCCGCATCCGCGACCTGCCGCTGACGCCGGAACGGGTGTGGCGGGCGCTCAGGGATGGGGAGTAAGGGACCGGACGTTCTCCTCAAGCCACGAGTGCAACTCGGTGAAACGGAAGGAGCCGGTTTCGAACAGCCTCATGAAGAAAGCGTAGGCCTCTTCGTTGTCATAGTCGATGAATCGACCGTTCATGCGCAGGAAGGTATCGGTGACGAAGAACGCTACCCGCTTGTTGCCGTCAACGAAGGGATGATTGTTGGCCAAGCTCTCCATGAGAGCGGCAGCCTCCTGGAGGAGACTGTCGTAGTACCCGAGTTGCGGTCGCATGAGCGCGGCGGCCAAGGCGCCTTCATCGCGTATGCCTGTCGTTCCGCCGAAGGCGTGGATCAGGGCGTCATGCATGGCGAGGACTTCCTGAATGGTAGGGAAGTCATGAGTCATCTGGCCAGCAACTCACCCAAACGACGGTTCTTCTCAACGCTGGCCTGGAAATGAGCCATCACCGAGGCGCGCGGCCTTTCCTGGGAGCGGCTTTCGATGTATTCACGCAGTGCGTCTTCCAGCACGGCCTGGAAATGACGGCCGTCCTTGCGGGCGATGTCGCGTATCGCAGCCAGCAGTTCCGGTGAGGCCTGGCTGGAGAATTTCTCTCGCGGAACGGGCATGTCTCCTCCCCTGATTACCTGCCAATATGCTGCAGAAACCGTATCGCGTCAAGAATCACCTTGATGGTGCTGGGTACGGCGCTGCATCGTTGATTTTTCCGATTGATATGTGGCATCCCGGACGTAGTATCCGCGAGAACTGCCTGGAGCCGCTCGGTTTGAACGTGACCAAAGCGGCGCGGGTGCTGGGCGTCGCCCGTCACACATCAGCGGGGATTTCCCGGGCCACGGTCCATCCCCGCAAGAACTCGTCCATACCTATTCGTCTTTCCGCAGCGTGTTGGGAGCCCGCTGACTAGGCGTCTTCACGCGCCCGAATCCAGGCGCGGATGCGGTCGGGGCTCAGGGGGAGGTCCTTGACCTCGATGCCGAGGGCGTTGCTGACGGCGTTGCCCAGGGCGCCGGCGGTGCCGACGATGCCGCCTTCTCCGGCGCCCTTGACGCCGAGGGGGTTGTAGGGCGAAGGCGCCTCTTCCAGCACGAGGTCGTCGATGGGGGGGACGTCGGTGCTGGTGGGCAGCAGGTAGTCCAGGAAGGTGGTGGTGAGGAGCTGGCCGCCCTCGCCGTACACGAGTTCTTCCAGCACCACGCCGCCGATGCCCTGCACCGCGGCGCCGACGGTCTGGCCGTGCACCATCAGCGGGTTGACCATCCGCCCCACGTCCTCCACCACCAGGTACTTGAGCACCTCCAGCATGCCGGTCTCGGGGTCCACGGCCACCTGGGCCAGGTGCACGCCGTAGGTGTGGGTGATGTTGTCGGAGTTGTAGTAGGCGGTGGCCTCCAGCTCGGGGACGCCCTGCTCGGGGGTGATGGACTCGCGCATGTGCGCCACCAGGTCGCCCAGCGGCAGCGCCGGCGCCTCGGTGCCCGGCTGGATGATGTTGCCGTCCTCCAGCGACAGGGTCTCCGCGTCCGCGTCCAGGTGCCGGGCGGCCGCCGCCAGGATCTTGTCCTTGAGCTGCAGCGCGGTGATGTGTACGGCGTTGCCCGCCATGACCGTGCCGCGGCTGGCGAAGGTGCCCCAGCCGAAGGGCGAGAGGTCGGTGTTGCCGTGGAACACGGAGATGGCGTCCATGGGAACGCCCAGGGCATCGGCGCAGATCTGCGCCATGGCGGTCTCGTGTCCCTGGCCGAGTTGCGCGATGCTCAGGAACACGGTGACCCCGCCGCCTTCGCCCACCACCATGCGGGCGCCCTCGTAGGGCTCCAGCCCGCCGGTGTTCTTGACGAAGTACGACAGGCCGACGCCGTGGTAGCGGCCGTCCTCCCGGAGTCCCTGGTGCTGTAGCAGGTCTTCGTACCGGAACCGTTCCAGGGCTTGCCTGAGGGCGCTCGGATAGTCGCCGCTGTCCAGGATGGTGGGGTGCTTGCTGGGCCGGGTGAAGCCGATCTCGTAGGGGATCTCCTCGGGCTTGACCAAGTTCTTCCGCCGCAGCTCCACCGGGTCCAGGTCCAGGTCCCGGGCCATCATGTCGAGCATGCGTTCGCGGTAGAAGCACGACTCCACCCGGCCGGGCGCCCGCAGCGTGCCCATGCCGGTCTTGTTGGTCATGATGCAGTGGATGTTGGCCTCGTAGTTGGGGATCCGGTAGGGCCCCGTCAGCAGCGCGGCCGTGGAGCAGGGCACCAGTCCGCCGTGGGTGCGCACGTAGGCGCCCATGTCGCCGTAGATCTGCGCCCGCACGGCCAGCAGCGTGCCGTCCTTGCGCGCCGCGATCTCCAGCTCGCAGGTGACCTGCCGCGAGTGGTTGGCCGCCAGCAGGTGCTCGCGCCGGTCCTCGATCCACTTGACCGGGACCCCGAGGCGCACGGAAGCGAACGGGATCAGAAAGTCCTCGGGATAGAGCTCGCCACGGATGCCGAAGCCGCCGCCGACGTCGTTCTCCTCGAAGTGGCACTTGTGCTCCGGCAGTTGCAGGAAGGCGGCGATGGTCTGCCGGTTCAGGTGCGGTAGCTTGGTGGCGCCGTAGACCCTGAGCTCGCCCTTGCCGCGGTCGAAGTGGGCCAGGATGCCGCGAGTCTCCATCGGGTTGCCGGTGAAGCGGTGGACCCGGAACTCCTCCCGCCGGGTGTAGTCGGCTTCCTCGAACGCCTTGTCGACGTCGCCGATGTTGACGTGGTGGACGCCTGCCAGGTTGGTGCCGTTGTCTTCGTGCACCAGCACCTTGTCCTCCAGCGCCTCGCGCACGCCCATCACTTCCTGGAGCACTTCGTAGTCCACGTCGATGGAGTCCAGGGCGTCCTCGGCCAGGTAGCGGCTCTCCGCCACCGCCACCGCCACGGGCTCGCCCACGTAACGCACCACGTCCCGCGCCAGCGACGGCTGGAGATACTTGTCGAGGCCCGGGATCTTGTACATTCGGATGGGAACGGTGGCGTCCAGCTCGCCGATGTCCTTGAGGGTGAACACCGAGATCACGCCGGGCAGGGACTCGGCCCTGCTGGTGTCGATGTTGTGGATTCGGGCGTGGGCGTGGGGGCTGCGCAGGATGGCGGCATGGACCATGTGGGGCAGCTTGATGTCGTCCACGTAGGTGCCGGCGCCGGTGATGAACCGGACGTCCTCGCGCCGCCTGATGGGAGCGCCGATGTATGTTTCCGCCATGTCAGAGAGCCTCTCGTTCGGGGGAATGCGCTGTCGCTATCCCGCCCCGGAGTGGACGAAGCCGAACGTTCTGGATTCCGGCTTTCGCCGGAATGACGGGATCGATGTCCTGCTTGTTTCCGTCATTCGTACGAGATGGCAACCACGTCTCGATTACGTCATTCCGGCGAAAGCCGGAATCCAGTCAGGTGGTCAATCTTCGTTCGTGCCGCCCACCTCCGGCGCCGCCTGGGCGATGGCCTCGATGATGGGCTGGTAGCCGGTGCACCGGCAGATGTTTCCCGAGATGGCTTCGCGGATCTCGGCTTCGTTGGGGCTGGGGTTTTCCTTCAGGAAGGCGGACGCGGTCATGAGGAAGCCGGGTGTGCAGAAGCCGCACTGGAGCGCGTGCCGGTCCTGGAAGGCCGCCTGCAAGGGATGCAATCGGTCGCCGTCCGCCAGCCCCTCGACCGTCTCCAGGGCCGCTCCTTCCGCCTGAACCGCCAGGAGCAGACAGGAGCGCACCGCCTCGCCGTCCATGATCACGGTGCAGGCGCCGCACACGCCGTGCTCGCAGCCCAGGTGGGTGCCGGTGAGGTCCAGCTCGTTCCGGAGGAAGTCCGCCAGCGTCATGCGCACTTCCACGAGCTTCTCGTAGGCCTTGCCGTTGACCGTCAGGTTGAGGATGCTCTTGGTGCTCATGCCCGGTTGCCCTCCGTGGCTCTTGCCGCGGCCGCGACGAGAGCGCGCCGGGTGAGGACGCCGCCCACCTCCTTGCGGTAGAGCGCCGACGCGTGGATGTCGGAGTCCGGGTCCAGCTCTTCGAAGACGATGCGCTCCACGTCCTTGAGGGTGGCGTCGTCCAGGGCGGCGCCCTTGAGGCGCTGCTCCGCCTTCTCCACCCGGACCGGCCGGCCGCCCACTCCGAACAGCGTGATCCGGGCGTCCGCGCACGCCGTCCCGTCCATGTCCGCCCACAGCGCCACGCCTACCATGGCGAAGTCGCCCTTGCGCCGGGCCACCTCGTCGATGGCCCAGAGACGGCCCGGTTTCCAGGCCGGCACGCGGACCTCGGTGAGCACTTCGTTGGCCTCGATGGCCGTGGCCATGTAGCCCAGGTAGAAGTCGTCGGCGCTCACCACCCGTTCACCGCCGGCGCTTGCGAGCACGAAGTCGGCGCCCAGGGCCACGCTCACCGCCGGCAGCTCGGACGCAGGATCGGCATGGACCAGGCTGCCGCCCACCGTGCCGCGGTTGCGGATCTGGAAGTGGCCGATGAGGGGAACGGCCGCCGCCAGCAGCGGATTCCGTTCGGCGAAAACGGTGTCCCGTTCAATCGCCCGCTGGCGCGTCATCGCGCCGATGCCGATGCCGCCATCGCCATTGGCGTCGATGCGGTCCAGACCGGGAACGCGGTTCATGTCCACGATCACCGCCGGACGGGCCAGACGCAGGCTCATGAGCGGCATCAGGCTCTGGCCTCCGGCGAGGATCTTGCCGTCGTCGCCGTGCTCGTCGAGCAGATGGACCGCCTCGTCCAGGGTTTCCGGACAGTAGTAGCTGAAAGGTGCGGGTTTCATGAGGATGGACGTGCTTTGGGGGGGTGCGTAGCCAATTCCCCCAGGGTTGTCAAGAAGACCCTGTGCAAGGATGGTGTCCTTCGACTTCGCGCCGCTGGCGCGGCGCTACGCTCACGACGAACGGATTAATGATTGGGTCCCCCCAACCGTTCGTCCCGAGCCCTTCGACACGGCTCAGGACAGGCTTCGCGCGGCCGTCATGCCGGAGATGCCGGCCCCGAGGATGACGACGCTCTTGTCCCGGCCCGAGCCCGGGGGCAGATCGAGCGCTGCCGCCTGGGCTTTGCCAACGCCCGACAGTCCCCGCGCCTGCATGGTCCGGTAAACCGCCTCCACCCCGGCTACCGCGCCGAGAGACTGGATGAAATTTCGTCTGGTCATGGTCATCTTCGTTGCACTCCTATCGCGGTCTTATCGTCGGCATCATCGTTCTTGACATTTGAGGACGGCGCAAGTAGCTTCAGCTACTTTGATTGTCCGGGCACCCGCACGGGTGCCGGAGGCGGCAGCGAAAGGAGATCACGATGAGTCGATTTCAAAGGTTTCTGGTAGTTTCGTTGATCGCGGTTTTTGTCGCGACGCTCGCGCCGGCAGCCCTGGCGGAGAGCTACAAGTTCGGTGCCTCGAAGCCGGGCGGTTCCTGGTATCCCATCGGCACCGTGGTGCAGCGGCTGGCCGAAAAGAACGATGGCGACAAGGTGACCGTGGAGATCGGCGGCGGTACGTCCAACCTGCTGAACGTCATGGCCGGCAAGATGAGCTTCGGCCTCTCCAGCGCCACCAGCATTCAGGAAGCCCTCAAGGGGGCGAAGATGTTCAAGGGCAAGGAGGCGCAGGCCAAGAAGGTGCGCGTGGCCGCGGTCCTTTACCCCAACTACCTGTTCTGGCTGGTGTGGGCCAAGTCCGACGTCACTTCGTACCAACAGCTCAAGGGCAAGCGGGTCAACGTCATGCCCAAGCGGTTCTCGTTCCAGGCGTTGAACCAGCAGATGCTGGGCGCCCTCGGGATCAGCTACGATGACTTCTCCAAGGTCAACTATCTCGGCTTCAACGACGCCGTGGCGCAGATGAAGGACAACCACATCGACGCCTACTTGGGACCCGGCGAGGAGAACTACGCGCCTATCGTCCAGTTGGCGGCGCACGCGCCGATCCGCATTCTTTCGTTCTCCAAGGAGGACGTGGCGAAGATGAACGCGGCCAATCCCGGCGTTGTGCCGTTTACGTTGGACAAGAAGAACTACGACCAGAAGAACGACGTGAACACCGTTCAGACCTTCCTGCTCATCATCACGAACGAGGACGTTCCGGAAGAGCGCGTCTACAAGCTCGTGAAGAACGTCTACGACAACCTGGGTGACTTCGCCGGAGCCGTGAAGGCCTTCGAGCGGGTCAAGCTGTCCAACGCCACCCTCAACGTGGGCGCGCCGCGGCACGCCGGCCTGGACAAGTACCTGAAGGAGAAGGGCGTCAACTAGACGGACCCCCATGCAGGGAGGGCCGGCCGGGACGCCGGTCCTCCCTGCCACCTCCACACCTCCAGCCAACCTGACGTGGGCGTAAGCCCGGGTGTCCCCGCCGCATCGGACACGCGGTAGAGAACGGTCCTATGGAGCGCAAACTGACAGGCGTCGCCGGGATCATCCTGACCCTGGTGGCCTTCGCGACCTCGGCCTACCACATCTACACCGGCTTCTTCGGGCAACCGGAGGCGTACCTGCATCGCGTGCTCCACGTCACGTTGATGATCGTCATTACCTTCCTGAGTTTCCCGGCGTTCCGCCGGCCGGATGACGGCAAGCTCCCCTGGTACGATGTCGTTATCATCGGCCTGTGGCTCGTTTGCATGGGCTATCTCTTCTACGAGTACGAGTGGATCATCCAGCACATCGGCTACACGGAAGACTTCGCGTTCTTCCAGTTCGTCCTGGCGTTCGGCGCAGTCGCGCTGACCCTCGAGGCCTGCCGCCGCGCCGTCGGCTGGCCGCTGGCGGCGTTGGCCCTGCTCATTTTCCTGTTCGCGTTCCTGGGGCCGTACCTGCCGGGATTCCTCAACCACCTGGGTTACTCGGCGTCGGAGGTGGCGGACAACCAGTACTTCCTGACCGACGGGCTGTTCGGGCTGCCGACCCACATCTCGGCCAACTTCATCTTCCTGTTCATCGTCTTCGGCGCTTTCCTGGAGAAGTCGGGCTTCGGCCAGTTCACCATCGAGTTCGCCACCGCGCTGGCGGGGCGCTTCCGGGGCGGGCCGGCCAAGATCGCGGTCGTGTCCAGCGGCCTGATGGGCTCCATCTCCGGCAGCAGCACGGCCAACGCCGTCATCACCGGGTCGTTCAGCATCCCGATGATGAAGAAGATCGGTTTCAGGGATTACATGGCCGGCGCGGTGGAAGCGTCCGCCTCCACCGGCGGTCTGATCATGCCCCCGGTGATGGCGTCCGCGGGCTTCCTGATGTCGGAGTACACCGGCATCCCCTACGTCAACGTGATGCAGTACATCCTGGTGCCCGCGGTGCTGTATTTCCTCGCCGTGGGCATCATGGTGCACATCTACGCGGTCAAGGAGAAAATCCCCACGGTGCCGCGGGAAGATCTGCCGAGCCTCAGGAAGACCATCATGGACCGGGGCCACCTGGCGTTGCCCCTCATTATCCTGATCTATCTCCTGGTGGCCGGGTTCAGCCCGGGCTACGCGGTGGTGCGCTGTATCGTCGGCATCGTGATCGTGAGCTGGTTTCGCAAGGCCACGCGCATGGGCCTCAAGGACATCTGGGATGCCTTGGTGCAGGGCGGCATCCAGTCCACCGTGGTGGCCGTGGCCATCATCACCTCCGGCATCATGGTGGGCATCTTCGACCTCACCGGCGTCGCCATCAAGTTCTCCGGCGTCATCGTGGACTTGGCGGGCGGGCACCTCCTGTTGGCCCTGGTCTTCGTCATGATCACCGCCATCATCCTCGGCATGGGCCTGCCGCTGTCGTCCGCCTACATCGTGCAGGTGGGCATCGCCATCCCCGCTCTGGTGGTGATGCTCAGGAACATGGGCCTCGACGCCGACGCCATCGTGCCCCAGGCGCACCTGTTCGTGATCTTCTTCTGCGCCATCTCGGCCATCACCCCGCCCACCGCGCCCACGAGCTACGCCGCCGCGGCCATCGCCCAGTCGCCGGTGGTGCCCACGTCCATCGAAGCCGTGAAGCTGGCCCTGCCCGCCTTCGTGCTCCCCTACGCGTTCGTGGCCAACTCCGCGCTCATCACCATCGGAGGCGCGGTGGAGGTCACCGTGACCATCATCTTCGCGGTGTTGAGCATGATCGCCATGGGCATGGCCGTGCAGGGCTATTGCTTCAGGAACCTCGACCCCGTCACCCGCCTTCTCTTCCTGGCCGCCAGCTTGGGCATGGTCACCCCGTGGCTCGAGTGGAACATCGTCGGCCTAGTTGTGGGGCTTGCCCTGACCGGGTGGGAGTGGATGCGGGCGCGGGGGCGAACGGCGGCTGGATGACAGGCTCGCCAAGGCTCCATCGAAACCGCCTTCTCCGGATCCTCGCAACGGTTCTGATCACCGGTTGTTGGAGTGCGCCGGCGGCGGCACTCCTTCCTCGAGCCGGTTCACCCTCCGCAGTTGGAACCGCACCCCTGACCACTACCGTCAAACCCTACGTTGAGACACGCGAACTGGAACAAAGGACGCACGATCTGGTCAATGACGAACGCGCCGGACGTGGTTTGCAAACGCTGGAACACAACGAGCAGATCAGGTTGATTGCCCGCTCACACAGCGAAGACATGGCGGCCCGGGATTATTTCGGGCACAAGAGTCCCGAAGGTCTTGGTCCCGCGGACAGAGGGCGCAGGGCAGGCCAGAATTGCCGCAAGAATTACGGTTCGCACTACACCACGGGCCTCGGCGAAAACATTTTCGCGGCACCGCTGTACCACGCGTTTACGAAGGTCGAGGGCAAAATTGTGTCGTATATCTGGCTTACTCCGGAAGGACTGGCTCGGAAAGCGGTGAAGGTCTGGATGGGGAACAAGCAACACCGTGAGAATATCCTGGACACTTCATATGACAGGGCAGGCGTCGGCGTCGCCATAGCGAAGGACGGCAAGGTATATTTCACGCAGAACTTTTGCTGAACGGATCAAGCACCGCTCGCCGCGGCCCGGACCCGAGGCATCACTTCATCGGCGATGAACTGGATGACCGATTCGATGCTGCCCCCGGCCGGGCGACCACCCAGGTGCCGAAGCGGCGGATCTTGCGGGAAAGGAAACGTTATCGCTTTGGCTGTTCATAGGATCGCAAAATCCCCGGCAGGAGTCGCGACGGCAGTCGTGTACTGCGAGGCAAACTTCGGCTCCATTGACGGGAAAACCGCAAACGGCCTCGTCCGCCACTCCGAGATCTACAAGGTTCTTTCGGTCATCGACAGCGAGAAGGCCGGTCTCGATGCCGGCGTCGTGCTCGGCGAGCCGCCAAACGCCATTCCCGTCTGCCGCGACCTGGCCGATGCACTGGCGCGCATCGGAACGACGCCCGACTACTTCATTTTCGGCATGGCTCCCGCGAGCGGCATGTTGTCGGCCTGCGATCGGCGGGTTCTGCTTGAGGCCATCGACCTGGGGATGAACATCGTGAACGGGCTTCACGAGTTCCTGACCGACGACCCGGAGTTCGTAGCGGCAAGCGCCGCACGAAACGTGAAAATCCTCGACGTCCGAAAGCCCCCTGCCAAGGAGGGCCTGCGGACCTTCAGCGGCCGCATCGCGGAGGTCACCTGCCTGCGCATCGCCGTTCTCGGCACCGATTGCTCCGTTGGCAAGCGGACCACCGCGACCATCCTCACCCGTGCGCTCAATGACCGCGGCATCAAGGCGGTCATGATCGGCACGGGCCAGACCGGCCTGATCCAGGGAGCCCGCTATGGGGTCGCCCTCGACGCCGTTCCTTCGCAGTTCTGCGCCGGCGAGCTCGAAGCGGCCATCATCGAAGCGTTCGAAGCCGAGAACCCCGACGTGATCGTCGTCGAAGGGCAAGGCGCTCTCAGCCACCCCGCCTACCCGACCTCGGCCTTGATCCTCCGTGGCTGCTGTCCCGGCGGCGTCGTGCTGCAGCACGCACCCGGACGACCCCACCGTGCCGACTTCGAACACATGCCGATGCCGGAGCCGGCCGACGAGATCCATCTCATTCAGACCTTCTCCGACACCAAGGTCATCGGCCTCACCATCAACCACGAGAACATGACCGACGCCGATGTCAGCGCCGCCATCGCACGGTACGAGGACGAGCTCGGCATCCCCGTCACCGACCCGCTGACCCGACCGCCGGAGATTTTGGTTGAGATGGTCCTTTCGGCGTTTCCGCGATTATGAGAGGGCCGCCCGCTGTCAGGCCATGACCGCGACGGCGTCGCTCCGGCGCCAGGCTTGACCTGGGCCGCGTGGGGGTGGCTTCGCGCGCGGGGCGGATGGCTTGAGGCGCAACTGGGTCCTTGGCCACCCTGGACAAGGAGCTCATCCGCGCGGCTCATCGTGTCCAGGTAAGTACTCTGCCGGTTTAGTTTTGGCCCGGGCCGCCAACTCAGGGAATAATCGGAGCCGATTCTCTGGCCGCCGCCCGCACCCGCGGCATAACCTCCTCGGCGATGAGCTGAATCACCGACTCGATGCCGCCTCCGGGCGGGGCGAGGACCCAGGTGCCGAAGCGGTGGATGCCCGTTTCGGCGATGCGGGTGATCTTGGCGGCAACTTCCTCCGGCGTGCCGGTCCAGGCGAAGGCGTCCACGAACTCCTCGGGCACCAGCGGGCCGGCCTCGAACATTAGCTCGTAGTCCCGTTTGGCGATCAGGGCCTCCAGCGCGGCGGGCACTTCCATGCCCAGTTGGGTGACGAAGTCGCGGTTGGGGTAGCTGCTCCACAACAGGAAGGCGATCATCTGCTTCACCCCCGCGCGGGCCTTGTCGCGGTCCCGGTCCACGCAGGTGTCGACGCGCGAGATGATCTCGATGTCGTCGGGATCGCGTGCGGCCTGCCGTGCGCCTTCCCTGACGGAGTCCCATGCGATGCCCAGTCCCTCCGGTGTGGCCATGGTTGCGATCATGGCGCCGTCGGCGATCCGGCCGGCCAGGCGGAACATCGCGGGTCCGCGGGTGGCGATGACGATGCGGATGTCGGGGCGGGCCTTGAACCCGAGCACGCCGCTCTGGACGCTCACAACCTTGCCGTCCACGGTTGCCGGCTTCCCTGCCCACATGCCGCGCATGATGGCGATGGCGTCGCCGGTGGCCGCCACCGGATGTTCCCGCTGGATGCCCATGGCCGGAAAGCCCGAGCCGCCGGCGCCGATGCCGACGATGACGCGGCCAGAGGAGATTTCGTCCACCGTGGCCATGGCGGCCGCGGTAAGGGCAGGATGGACGCTGTAGGGGTCCGTTACTGCGGCGCCGATGCCGATACGCTCGGTGTGGACGGCGCTAAGGGTCATGTTGGCCACCATGTCGCGGCCGAACTTCTCGTTGGAGTGCCACAGGCGGTTGAAGCCGAGCGCCTCGGCGCTCTTGATGATGGCCACCCGCCGGTCTAGTGGGTAGGCGGCGACGGTTCGCGAGCTGAAGCCGAGATCGAACTGGATGTCGGTCATGTGTTTCTTTCGAGCAGTCCCGTGGAAACGTTGGATTACGCTTCGCTAATCCGGCCTATGGGTGATTACGGCATTGTACGGATACGGCAATGGGTCGCCGGGCTTGGACGCATGGTCGTCAACCCTCTTGCTCAACGCAGTACCGGCAGCACGTCGGCGGCAAAGCGTTCCTGCTGGGCTGTCTGGTCGGGAGCGCCGAAGCGCACGACGACGGTTTCGGCGCCCCGCTCCACGAATGCCTGGAGCCATTCGATGCAGCCGTCTGCCGGGCCGTTGTACGGTGGTTGCACGGCCACCATGGTCTCGTAGGGCACGTTGTAGTAGCCTTCCATGAACGCGCGCATCTCCCGCTCGGCCTGGGCGGCATCGTCGTTTATGTTGACGGAGACGTACACGGCCCGGGCCAAACTGCCCGCGTCCCGCCCCGTTTCGTTTCCCAACTCTTCCAGCCGCTGCCAGTGTCGAGCGAACTGCTCCGGGGAGTTGGGCAGCGGGAACCAGCCGTCGGCCAGCCGCAGCACCCGGCGTAGCGCGTTGTCCACGCCGCCGGCGAGCCACAGCGGTATGCTCGAGGACCGGGCCGGGCGAAGGCCCAGGCGTACGCCGTCGAGCTGGAAGTGGCGGCCGTGAAAGGTCACCTGGGGCTCCGTCCACAGCCTCCGCATGAGGGCCACTCCCTCTTCGAAGATGCCGACGCGATGCTTGAAATCAACGCCGCAGGCGGTGAACTCCCGCTCGATGCTGCTGTTGTTGCCGGCGATGCCCAGGCCCAGGATCAGGCGGCCGTTGCAGACGAGGTCGAGGTTGGCCAGCTCGTTGGCGAGGACGACGGGGTGGCGCAAAGCCGGGAGAAGCACGGCGGTGCCCAGCTTCACGCGGCTGGTGCGAGCGGCCGCCGCGGCCAGCGTGGTCAGCGGTTCCAGGCGCGGACGCGCCAGGATGCTGTCCCCCACCCACAGGGAGTCGAACCCGAGTCCCTCGGCCCGTTCCGCCAGTTGCATGATGCGGCTCAGGTCCGGCACGGTCTGCGCCATCACGATCTCCCGGGTGGGCAGCAGGTAGCCTATCGCGGTCTTCTGTTGTGTCATGGAACACCTCTCCTCTCTGCCCCTGGATTCCCGCGTTCGCGGAAAGACGTGTTCGGGTACAGGCGTCAGCCGCCGTTGAACGGCTTCATGACCTCCTCGGCCAGCCACTGGATCTGCTCCAGCATCTCCGCGCCCGTGTCCGACGGGAACTGCAAGGCGCAGACGTGGTCGATGCCGGCCCTGTCCAGGAACGCCACCTGCTCCAGGATGCTCGCCGGGCTGCCGATGAGGTTGTGGGTCTCGGCCAGGGCCGGGTCCCGGCCGGTGTGCGCGAGGGAGACCCGGTGCTGGACCATGCCGGTCTTGCGGTAGCGCGCCCGCGCCTCTTCCAGGGTCTTGCCGATGAACAGGGTGAACTGGGAGCAGGCCTCCACCGCTCGGGCAGGCCGCCCGGCTTCCTCCGTGAGCCGTCGCAGCAGGGCCACCCGCTCCACGATCTGCTCGAAGGGCCGCCAGCCCGGCAGCCATCCCTGACCGAGCCGGGCCGCGCGCCCGATCATGGCTTCGTTGTGGCCGCCCACGAAGATGGGCAGCGGGTCCTGCAGCGGCTTGGGGCGCATGGCGATGTTGCTGAAGGCAATGTGCCGCCCCTCGTAGGTGGCGTCGACCTCCCGGAACAGGCATTGCAGCGCCTCCAGGCTTTCGTCCAGCAGGTCGCCGCGCCGTTCCGCCTTCCGCCGCGGCCACTGGGCGTCGAACTCCTCCCGGTAGGCGCCGATGCCGGTGCCCAGGATCACCCGGCCGTTGGTGAAGCGGTCCAGGGTGCTCACCTGCTTGGCCAGCAGCACCGGGTCGCGCAGCGGCAACACCAGCACGGCCGTGCCCAGCCGGATGCGCGTGGTACGGGCTCCCACCGTGGCAAGGGTCACCAGCACCTCGTAGAAGTTGGGCGGCTCGGGCCATTTCTGACGCGCGTAGGCCGCCGGGGTGATGTGGTCGTTGCCCCACACCGCGTCGTACCCCAGCCGCTCGGCTTCTTGGGCTAGGTGGATGAACGCCTCAGGATCCACGAACGGCACGGGGTTGACGAGGCCCTCGGTGCAGGTGGGGAGTTGGATGCTGAATTTCATTGGGACCGGTCAACCTCCCATGTCCTGGATACCGGATCAAGTCCGGGACGACGCATCGGGTGTCGGGACGCGCTTCAGCCGTCCGGGATGACCGGTTCGGGACGAACCGCCTCTCCGTCATTCCGGCGAAAGCCGGAATCCAGGGGAGCGGGGTCGGGCGGCACGGCGGTCTCTCGCCGCCTCCAGGTTTGGATTCCGGCCCCGTATCGGGGTACGGGGCATGCTTTCGCCGGAATGACGTATGCACGCATTGGCGGGTCGATCCGATGTCGGCTCATGCCTGCGCGCGATAGCCGTAGAAATCTCTCAGCGTCTTCAGGAATTGGTTGGTGTCGCCGTCCACCGTGGGAATCTCCGGTGCGGCCCCGGCGGTGTCCTTGAGACCGCTGGCCGTGTTCACGACTACCACCGTGTCGGTCGAGGCGATGCGCCTCTCTTCGCACAGGCGGCCCGCCGCGGCAAGGGTGGCCAGGGACGACGGCTCGGCGTAGATGCCCTCGTCGGCGGCCAGAACCCGCTGCAGGCCCAGCAACTCGTCGTTACGCGCCAACACGGCGGTTCCGTCCGAGGCGCGTAGTGCGTGCAGCGCCTGGTAAGTGCTCTGGTTCACGCTGATGGAGCCGGCCACGTAGGGCGCCGGCGCCGGGATCTCGGGTATTGCGTCCTCGCCGGAAGCCAACGCGGCCGCGAGGCAGCCGGCCATCTCCGCCGCCACCATGCGGGGCCGCTTGCGGATCAGGCCCAGGCGGGCCAGTTCGTCGAAGCCTTTCCACATGCCGAACAGCGCGTCGCCGTAGGCCACCGGCAGCACGCACCAGTCGGGCGGCTCCCAGTCCATCTGCTCGCATACCTCGTAGGCGAGGGTCTTGTACCCGTCCACGCCGTAGGGGTTGCTGCCCACCGGCGGCCCGAAATAGGGCGACGTCGGATACCAGCCCCACTCGGCCACTCCGGTCTGCAGCAGCTTCCAGCGGTCGGCCTTGGTGCGGGTGGCCACCACCATGGCGCCGTAGGCCTGCATCTGGGTGACGATGGCGGAGGCCGCGCCCTGGACGGTGAGCACGATGCAGGGCAGCCCGGCGCGGGCGGCGTAGGCCGCGGCCGCGGCGCCGGCGTTGCCGGTGGAGCTGACCCCCACCGCCTTGGCGTCGAACCGCTTCGCCATCGCCATCGCGGCGAATGCCAGCCGGTCCTTGAACGAGCCCGACGGGTTCTGTGACTCGTCTTTCAGGAACAGCCGCTCGAGTCCGAGCCGGCGCCCGTAGCGCGGGCAGTGGAGCAGCGGCGTCTCGCCCTCGCCCAGGGTGACGGCATTCTGGACGTCGGGGGGCAGCAACTCGCGGTAACGCCGCATGTCCGAAGGCCGGTCCCCGAGCGACTCGGCGGAGAGGGTCCGCGCAACGGCGTCGAGGTCGTAGCGCGGCGTCAGGTTGGCGGGTGCCTGCGCCCGGCATTCAGGGCACCCGTCGAAGCGGGGCTCGACGCCGAAGGACGCGCCGCATCGGATACACGAAAGACCGGTGAGGCGGCTCATCTGAGGACTGGCTTCGGGATTCGGATCAATCGTGACGGTGTCCTCGACTTAGGGGATGGCGCCCTTCGACAAGTTCAGGACAGGCTCCGCGAAGCGAAGTCGAAGGGCGCCATCATGAACGCGGCTCCAGCACCTGGAGGTGCCGCGGCACCGACGTAAGGCGCCGGTAGCCGTCCTCCGTGACCACGATCATGTCTTCCACCTGGACGCTGCCCCAGCCCATTTCGTAGTAGGGAGTCTCGATGCACAGCACCATGTCGGCCTCCAGGGGCGTGTCGTCCCCCGGGGAGATGGTGGGCCGGTCGTAGCCGCCGAGGCCTAGGCCGATGCCGTGTCCCACGTGCTGGCGGGCGTAGTGCGGGATGCCGGTCTCACGAACTTCCGCCACGGTCTCGTGGAAGATCTCGGAGGCGATCTTGCCCGGCTTGATGAGGGCGAGGGCCAGATCTTGGCCTTTCAGTATCGCATTGTAATATCTGGAGAATTTGTCGTCCGGAGGGCCGAACGAAAAGGTCCTTGACATGTCGGTGAGGTAGCCCTTGTAGAGGCATCCCACGTCGAAACGGATCATGTCGCCGACCTTGAGGGTGTCGTCGGGCACGTTGGTCATGCCCAGGGCGGCGCTGCGGCCGAAGCCCACGTGGTTCATGTTGGGCTCGGCGCCGCGCCGCACCTGCCCCAGGTCGAAAACCAGGCACATTTCCGCCTCGGTCATGCCCTCGTGCGCCTCGTGGGCGGCTTCGTAAATGGACTGCTCGGTGACGCGCACGGCCTCGGTCATGCGCTCGATCTCCGCCGGGCTCTTGACCATGCGGATCTCACGGAACACGGCCATGGCCGGCACCAGCTCCAGGTGCGGGAACCTTTCCCGAAGGCGCTCGGCCAGCGCCGGGTCCAGCCCCCGCTCGTCGTAGCCGAGCCGGCTCCGGTCGAGCCCGGCGTTCTCCAGCGTAAGGACGAGTCCCTCGAAGAAGTTGGTCACCGGCTCCAGGTCGATGCCCAGCTCGCGGATGCGCTGCTCGCGCGGCGTCAGCGGCCCGTTGTCCTCCATGACGCGGTGGAAGGTGCCGTAGGTGACCACGCCGGCCGGGGGCACCGTGTCCACCATGTAGTCCACCTCGCCCCGGGGGATCACGATCCAGGGCGCGGTCACCGCGTCCCGGGTGACCACGGCGGCGATGTCCTGCCGCCGCCACACGCCGCTCAGGTAGAAGACGTTGGGAATGTTGCTGGCGGCCAGCAGGCCGTCGAGGTCATGCGCGGCCAGCACCCGCTTGGCCCGCGGTTCGTTGATCCACATGGAAGAACTCCTGGCGATGGAAATCGGCGTTGCCGCGAAGGCGTTGAGAACACACCGAATATAGGGAAGCTCGATCAGGGGTGTCAAACAAGCGCCCGCGGCCGTTCTTGCGTCTTCATCCCCGCGGCAGGCCACTAGCCCCGCCCCGGCCCTCCCATGTCGCGGAAACCCCGGGCAATCTCCAGCACGCGATCGATGTCCTTGTCGTTGTTGTACATGTGGGTGGCGAAACGCAGGACCCCACGCCGGACCGAGTGGACGACCCCGGCCCGCGTGAGAGCCTCGGACAACCGGTTCAGGTGGGCGCTTTCGGTCTTGCGGGCGCCATGCTCGACACGGTTTCCCACCGTCACGATATGGCTGCGGGAGGCTTCGTCGGGCGGCTCTTGAACCGGATAGCCGAGGTCGCCGAACCCGTCGGACAGGCTCTTGGACAGCGCCACCGCGTGCTCCTCGATCACGGCCCCGCCAAGCTCGATCAACTGTTTCATGGAAGCATCGACGGTGATGATGCCGGGCCAGTTCATGTTGCCTACTTCGAACCTGCGGGCACTGGGATAGAGCGAGTAGTCAAGAGGACCCATCTCGGATTCGTGGATGCCACCCGCATCGATGCCGAAGCGGCTGAGATAGGCAGGCGTGAGGCGCTCGATCCAGGCCCGATCGCAGTAGAGGAAACCTTGCCCGTAGAGTCCCAGCAGGCCCTTGCTGGTGGATGTGGCGAGCCCGTCGATGCGGCAGTCATGGACGTCCACGTCGATGATGCCCGAGGATTGCGCGGCGTCCACCAGAAAGAACGTGCCGTTGGACCGACAGGCCTCTCCCAGCCGTTTGAGGTCGGCCCTGAAGCCGGTACAAAAGCTCACCGACGACACCGTCAGGAGCCGGGTGCGCGTGTCCAGTCGCTCGATCATGCCGTCCACGTCCAGGGCGTTGTCCCGCAACGGCACCATCCGCACGTCCACCTCGCGGCGTTTCAGGTTGAGCCAAGTGTACACGTTGTTGGGATGCTCGAAGTCCGGGCAAAAGACCATGTTGTCGCCGGAGCACCATGGAATCGCACCCGCGATGGTGTTCAGGCCGTCGGAGACGTTCTTGGTAAACGCGATCTCGTCGGCCTCGGCATGGTAGATCCGGGCGAAGCTGGCCCGGGCCCGGCCTCCCACCGCGATCCAGTCTTCCTTGACCGCAGTCCCGAGCATGTGGCCGTCCGCGAGGTCGCCAAGCGCCTGACGGGTGGTGCGTGACAGCAGGCCGCGCGCCGCGACGTTCAAGTAGATGGAGTCATCCAGCGCCGGGAAATCGGAACGGATGTCAGCGATACTGGGCATGTGTCACCTCTGGGACGGTTCACCATCGGGTGATGTAACCGAGCTCGTTGTCGCGCTCGATGAGCTTCCTGGAGCGCTTCGACGGCGGTCCCAGCCCGGCCCCGCCCGGCGTGCGCATCAGGACCGTCCCTCCCTTGCCGAGAAAGTGGTCGTTGCGGTGGTCGACGTTCTTGCCGTCGATCTGCACGAGCCCTTTGCCGCCGTCCCCGCCGCCGAGCAGGCCCGGCGCAGGATAAGCGATCCGTTCCGCGATGAAGCCCAAGGTCACCGGCGTTTCGGACTCGACCTCGAACAGGGTCTCGATGCCCAGGCCGCCTCTATGTCTCCCCTTGCCCCCGCTGTCCGGCACCAGCGTCTTGTGGTGAACGAACAGAGGGCTCATGGCCTCCGTCATTTCCACGGGCACGTTGGAGACGTTGCTCGGCCAGGAGTAGCAGGGTTCGCCGTCCTTGGCAGCGGTAGCGCCCATGCCGCCGTTGAAGAAAAGTACGTTGGTGTACGCCTTGCCGTTGGGCCGGCGGCCGGTCTGAACACAGCTCCACAAGGGTGATCCCGGAGCGGCCATGACCCGGTCCGGTACGACCTTCGCCAAGGCCCCGTAGATCAGCGGAGGCACGTATTGGCCGACAGCGGTCCGGCAACCCACGGCGGACGGATAGGACGGGTTGAGGATGCAGCCTTCGGGAGCCTGCACCTCGATGCAGCGGAGGGGACCTTCGCAGTTGGGAAGGTCTGGCAGCAACAGGCACTTCAACGCGTAAGCCGTCATGGCGAAGGTATAGGTCATCGGGCAGTTGATGGCCCGCGGGACCGCGGCGGATGTGTTCTCGTAGTCCAGGCGCATGCGGCCGCCCCTGATGGTGATGCGGGTCTCGAAGTGCAGCGGAGTCTCGAAGCCGTCGGTCTCGAACCCGGAGCCGTAGACGCCGTCCGGCAGCGCCCGGATCGCCTTCCGCATGGCTGTCTCCCCGCGTTTGTTGATCTCGCGGGAAACCCGGTCGAGGTCCTTCAGACGGTAGTCGTCCAGGATCTCGCCGACCCGCTGTTCCACTCGCTTCAGGGCGTTGAGGGCGGCCCAGATGTCTCCCTCGGTTTCGTCCGGCATGCGCGAAGCAAAGAGGAACAGCTTGAAGAACGTCTGGTCCGGCTCTCCCGCACGGAAGACCTTCATCGGCGGGATCATGAAACCCTCTTCGAACACCTCCCGGGATTCCTGGGACCGCGCCCGTCCGCCGATGTCGGGCGCGTGGGCGCAGCTTCCGGCGTACGCGAACACCCTGCCGTCGCGGAACAGGGGCTTGACGAGCGTGATGTCGTTGAGGTGTCCGGATGCGATCCAGGGGTAGTTGGTGGCGAGGACGTCGCCTTCCTGCAACTCCTCATCGAATTCGCGGACGAAGTGCTTCACGGTCACGGGAAGCGTGCCAATGAACGCGGGGATGCTGTCCGTGTTCTGGACGATCAGGTCGCCCTTGGAGTCCGTGATGACCACGGCGTAGTCATTGGACTCGTTCACCAGCGTGGAGAAGGAAGTGCGCTTGAGCGTCTCCGCGGCCTCGTCGGTGGTGGAGATGAGCCGTGTCCAGGCCAGTTCCAGGGTGATGGAATCGAACACCTCCCGGCCGTTCTCGCGGACGCCGCCCGCGCCGGCGGTCCGGGGCTTGCCCGTGGACCTGCTCCTGGTTCCGTTCCGCATTGTAGGTGCTCCCTCCAGTGGCCTCATGGAATGTCGACCAGGACGTGCCCGGTGTTGCGCACTCTGAACCGTCCCCCCGGACCCACCACGATGGTGGACATGGGCTCCTCGATCACGGCGGGGCCGTCGAATGACCGGCCCGCCCGCAGCAGGAGTCTGTCATAGACGGGGGTGTTGCGGAACTTCCCGTACTCCGGGAAGAAGACCTTCCGCCGGCCCTTCAGGGCCGTGGCCCGCGATGCCGGCGCCCGATTGGTTCCGGAGACCGGGAAGTCCTCGGCGTCCGCGGTCACCGATACGCGGATGTTGATGATTTCCACCTGGGTGTTGCGCGGGCTCCGGGAATACTTCTCGACGTAGCGTCGTTCGAAGGCCTTCATGATGGCCGGACCGCTTGCCCGGGTGTAGGGTCCGTCCGGGAGACCGACCACGACCTCGAACGCTTGGCCCACGAATCGGATGTCCGCCAGCCGCTGAACCCGGGACCGCCGGGCGTCCGCCCCGGTGGCGGCGAGCAGTGCCCTGGCCCTGTTCTCCAGCTCCCCGAAAGCCTCTTCCATCTCCCGCCAGTCGAGGGTTTCGAGGGGGACGACCACGGAGTTCATTTCGTCCACGCGCGCCGGCGCGCGCAACAGGCCGATGGCTGAGGCGACGCCCGCGCCCGACGGACACAGCATCTGCCGGGCTCCCAGCTTCTTGCCGACGTAGTACCCGTGCAGCGGGCCGCCGCCGCCGGTGGCGATGAGCACGAAGTGGGAGGGGTCCCGCCCGTGCTCTGCTATGTGGACCCGAGCCGCACCGGCCATGTTCTCATTGACCACGTCGACGATGCCCCAGGCCACGCGCTCGGCGGGGAGCGAGCTTTCCCGAGCGAGCCTGGCGATGGCCTTTCCGGCCTTGTCCGGCTCGATGGTGATGCTGCCGCCGGCAAAGTCGGCCGGATCCAGATATCCCAGCACGAAGTTGGCGTCGGTCACCGTCGGGTCCTGCCCGCCGAGGCCGTATGAGGCCGGCCCCGGATCGGCTCCGGCGCTTTGCGGTCCCACCTTCATGAGGCCGAGGCGATCACGGTGCGCGATGGAACCGCCTCCCGCGCCGATCTCGATGAGCTCCACCGTGGAGATGCGGATGGGCATGCCGCTGCCCCTGAGGAACCGTTTCTGCCGCGCCGCCTCGAACAGGTAGGTGATGGACGGTTCTCCATCCTCCACCACGCAGAGCTTGGCCGTCGTGCCCCCCATGTCGAAGGCCATGAGGTCCCGAAAGCCGTCCTCCGCCCCGAACTGGCCGGCGGCGATCACGCCGGCCGCGGGCCCCGACTCCAACACCTTGATGGGGGCCAACTTGACGTCGGCGAGGCTGGTGAGGCCGCCGCTGGGAAGCATCATCAGGATCGGGGCCGTCACCCCGCGTTTCGCCAACTCGGTCTCCAGCGTCTGGAAATAGCGGTTGGCCAACGGTTTGACGAAGGCGTTGGCGACGGTGGTGGAGGCTCTCTCGTTCTCCCGGATGACCGGCGCGATTTCGTACGAGCAACTGATGCTCATGCCGGGGAACCGTTTTCGGATGGCGTCCGCTGCCATGCGCTCGTGTGCCGGATTGGCGTACGAGTGGAGGAAGACGATGGCGATAGACGAGACTCCCTGGTCCGCCAACAACCGGGTCTCGGCCAGGAGCCTTTCGATGTCCAAGGGAACGCGGACCCGACCATGCTTGTCCATTCGCTCGGGAACATCGCGCCGCAGGTTGCGCGGCACCAGCGGTTCGGGCCTCCGGATCTCGAGATCGTACAGCTCGAAGCGCCGCTCCCTCCCGATCTCGATGATGTCGCGGAACCCGGCGGTGGTGAGCAACCCGGTCACCGCCCCCTTGCGTTCCACCAAGGCGTTGGTGAAGAGGGTCGTTGCGTGGACGACGCGGTCGATGCGGCTGCCCGGCAGCCCGTGTCTCTCCAGGATGATCTCCACGCCGGCCAGTACGCCTCTGGCCGGATCGTCGTGTGTCGTCAACTCCTTGTGGGAGAAGAGTCTCTTGCGGTCCGCGTCGTAGACGACGAGGTCGGAGAACGTTCCGCCGATGTCGATGCCCAGACTCAGCCGGCTCATGCGGGACCTCCCCCCGGATGCGGCAACCGGTTCGTGTCACGAGAGGAGGGGTCGGCCTCCGAGGGGCGGAAGCGGTGGCGCCGGTACTGGCGGGTCAGGAGCAGGACGAGCAGGACCGCGCCGGCGGCGTCCGAGGCGACCTCGGGCGCCATCAGCAGGACGCCGGTGCCGATGGCGCACAATCGCGCGGGAACACCCAGCGGAGCGAGCATCCAGCCGATGCTGCCCATGCCGAAGGCGAAGATTCCCATCGCCGCCGTGGCGGTCGTGTAGGCGATGCGGGTCAACTCGAACTGGAACAGCAGTTCCGGTCCGTAGACGAACAGAAACGGCAGTATGAAGATGGGCAGGCCCACCTTGAGCGCCTGTACGCAGGTTTCCCAAGGCTCGGAATCGGCGATGGCCGCGGCGGCGTAGACCGCGATGGCTACCGGCGGCGTCAGATTGGCCCACGAGGCGGAGTAGATGATGAACAAGTGCGATGACAGGAGCGCCAGGGTCACGGCGGCGCCGGCATCGAGACCGTACGCCGCGGTGTAGACGGGCACCAGCATTTCTTCGAGGGCCGGGGCCAGAAGGGCCGCCAGCACCACGTAGGCCCCCGCGATGGGCATGCCCATCCCCATCACCACCGCGGCGATCATGGTGAAGAGCAGCGTCAGCAAGAGCGAACCCTGACCCGCCCAGAGGACCACTGCGCTCAGCCGCTCGCCGAGCCCGGTGAGCGTGACCATGCCGATGATCAGGCCGCCCACCGCGGTGGCCACGGCGACGGGGATCATCATCCGCGGCGCCTCGATCCAGGCGTTCCATATGATCCGGACGAACCGGCTGCGCACCCCGCCGTCGATGGTCAGCATGACGGCCGCAGCGGTAAGGAGCGCGCCGGTGAGCGCCGGGATCATTTGAAACCCCCAGTAAAGCAGCCAACCGGCGAACGCCACGGGAACGAGCGCGAGGACCCATGTCCGCCGTCCCTCCGCATCGAAGATGACCACGAGGCAGATCAGGTAGACGATGGACCAGAAGGCCGCGGTCTGGGGCGGGTAACCCTGGAAGAGGTAGTAGAGCATGGCGACGATCGAGAGCAGCAGGTATCCGCGTTCCTTGACGACCTGCCAGACTTTCGGAAAGTCCTGGTCCACCCCCGGTCGCAGGCCCAGGCGGCGCGCTTCGAGGTCGACGGTGATGAAGCACGCCAGGAAATACAGGGCGGCGGGCACGGCCGCGATGGTGATGATGGTCGTGTAGGGCACGCCGATCAGCTCCACCATGATGAAGGCCGCCGCCCCCATCACGGGGGGCGTGATCTGGCCGCCGCACGACGCGCAGGCCTCGACGCCCGCCGCGAAGCTCTTCCTGTATCCCCCGGCACGCATGGCCGCGATGGTCAAGGTGCCGGTGGTCACGACGTTGGCGGCGGCGCTCCCGGAAAGGGTCCCCATGAAGGCGCTGCCCACCACCGCGGTCTTGGCGGCTCCCCCTACCTGCCGTCCCGTCAGGGCGTTGGCCAAGTCGGTGAAGAAACGCCCTGCTCCCGACGAGAGCAGCGTCGCTCCGAAGAGCACGAACAGGAACACGTTGCCGGCGGAGACGGCGAGGGGTGTGGTCCAGATGCCGTCCACGGTCAGGTATGCGTGCTCGACGACCCTGGCGAACTCGTACCCGTTGTGCCAGAAGGGCGGTGCCAGGTACGGTCCCAGTTGGGTGTAGAGAACGAAGACCGCGGCCACGGCGGCCAGCAGCCAGCCCACGGCGCGCCAGGCGGCGTCCAGCAGGACCACGATCAAGGCCCCACCGAACAGGAGCTCCGCCGGAGTCACCGCCGTGACGTAGACCATGCGTTGCCCGACGTACTCGGAGTTCGCCACGAGGTAGGCGGCCGCGCCGACGCCTATCGCGGCTGCGCCCATGGACAACAGGCTCCCGGGGCCGGTCCAGCCGCGCGGGTTTTTCAGGATGCGGTCAACGTAGAGGATGACCAGAATGAAGGCAAGATGGGTCGGACGATGGATCTCGGCGATCGGTTCGCCTACCCAGCCCACCGTGAATTGGTACGTCGACATGACGAACGCGATCAGCGGAATGAGGTGGCTCTTCCACTGGCCGTCGTCGAGGTACCGCATCATGGCTGGCATCAGACGGTCCGCTCGATGAGGGCGGGGACGCGCGAATGCCCGGCGCGTCCCCGCCGGCAGGTCGTTACTTCAGGGCGCCCGCCTCGGTGTAGTAGCGTTTGGCGCCGGCGTGGAGCGGCAAGGCGGGCGGGTTCGCCATGATGTTCAGGTCGAGACGGCGCACGGCCTTGTGGCTCTTGCGAAGCGTGGGCAGGTTCTCGACGAGCGTCTTGGTCAGCCAATAGGCATGCTCTTCCGGCATATCGTCCCGCACGATGAGCAGCGCGCGGGTGGCGACGGTGCGAATGGGTTTGGTCTGGCCCTCGTAGGTGTTCGCCGGAATGCTGAGCCGGAAGAGGCCCGGGTTCTTCCCGTTGACGTACTTGAAGGTTTCTTCGTCGATGTCCAGGAAACTGGACGGGACGCTGCGAAAGGCGTTGGCGAAGTTGCCGGCGGGGAACACCGCGGTAGCGGTGAAGCCCGTGGCCTTGCGGTTCTTGACCGTGTCCGCGCCAAACCTTTGTCCTCCACGCATCAACTGAAGGTCGCTTTCCTTGAGTCCCTGGGACTCCAGGATCAGTTGAAACGCATACTGGCTGACGTTGCCCACCGGTTGGCTGACGAACCGGCGGCCCTTCAGGTCCTTGATGGATTTTACGCCGGACTCGTTGGTTACCAGGATGTGCGTTGCGTTGGTCATCACCGCGGCGATCGAACGAACGTTGTTGATCTTCCGCGGGAACGGTTTCTGGCCCTGCTGCGCCAGCGGAATGACCGCGGCTGCGGTAAAGCCCAACTGGGTGCGGCCGTCGGACACGGTCACCACGTTGGAAAGAGCCCCGCCCAGCTCGACGTTGGACTTTACGCCTTGCTGGTTCATGATCTGGGAAAACGATGCGCCGATGATACCCCACGGCGCGCCGGGGTTGGCGGCGCTGATGGAGACCTTCGCCGGCTTGCTCTGGGCTAGGGCCTGAGCACCGGCCATGGCGATGAGCAAAGCCGCCATGGCGACCAGCGACCTCACGACGTGCGACTTGATCCGATGGGACATGAACATGGCTGTACCTCCAATGACAAGACTGACGTCACCCCGATTGCGGGAATGTCCGTTCGAAGCATGATCCGGTGGGCTCGTCGGACTTGTCAAATCGAACTTTATGCATAGGCCATAACCGTATATTATGGGTTCCGCATTGCTCTTCCGTGATTGGATGACTCGTGAACCTGCGGCAAATTGAAGCCTTCCGCACGGTAATGATCGCCGGCAGCGTCACCGGCGCCGCGGAGGCCCTTGCCATCTCCCAGCCTGCGGTCAGCCGGCTTATCGCCGACCTGGAGTATTCTCTGGGATTCGACCTGTTCGACCGGCGGCGCGGCCATGCGCTGCAACCCACCGAAGAGGCCGAGGCCCTGTTCCGGGAAGTGGACAAGGCCTTTGTCAGCCTCGATCACCTGATGAAGGCTGGCCGGGACATCCAGTCCCTGCGCCGTGGGTACCTTCGCGTGGTGGGGCCTCCGTTCGTCTCGAATGGCCTGCTGACCGAGGCCGCCGCAACCTTTCTGGACTCATTCCCGGACGTTTCCGTGTCCATCGAGGCGCGCCCCCACAACGAGGTGGTCGAAATGATCGCCCTGCGCCAGCAGGACGTCGGCGTCGCGGTCCTGCCGGTGAAGCATCCGGCCATCGATGTCCAGCGACTCGCGGATTACAGGGCCGTATGCGTCGTGGCGGAGGGCAGCCCACTTGCCGGACAGAGGAGGATTCGACTGGAGTGGCTGGAGAGCGAGGCCTTGATTTCGGCCACGACGGGAACCCAGATCCATCTGATGACGGAGCACGCCTTCAGAAAATGTGGGATCAGACCACGAATCCGGGTCGACGCGCGAACCCAGGAGGCCGCCTGCTACATGGTTGCACGGGGGAAGGGCGTTGCGATACTGTCCGAACCTCTTCCCGCCCATATCCGCGGCTACCGCGGCACCGTTATCAAGCCGATCACTCCGGCCCTGCCCGTGAGCCTGGGTATCCTGACCTCAAACCTCCGAGCCCCGTCCAGGAGAGTGAGGGAGTTCGTGAATGCCGTCGGTGCGCGCGCGTAGCCCGTGCCCACCGGGCCGGAGTCAGCGGTCCGCCGCGCCCGATAGTCGATCTCGCCGTCCTCGGCCATAATGTGCAGTGTCGCGGCGACCCCTGCACGAAGGTGCGCATACCGCCGACGTGCCCGGGTTCAGCACGACGCCCGAAGTCTCCTCGCCAAGTCGTTGGGGGCCGTGAAACTGAAGAACCGTCCCGTCTTGGTCTGGTCAAGCAGTTCCCGAGAGGCAAGATCGAGGAGGTCGGACCTGGCAGTCTGGTACGTCACGCCATGGGTATTCTTGTGGCCCGCAATCGTATAACGAAGCCCGGGGGGTCTTGTTCGCGAAGTCACACATGGCGGTCTTCATCGTCCGATACCAGGAAAATACTAAATCATAAATGAATTAGTAATTGCTGTATGTCAAGACCGACGGTGACCGCGGGTGTTTGCTCGCAGGAGCTTGGAGTCGCGAAAGTTGGTTGTATTTTCAGAATGCCTCATGTAGAAGGTAGCTCTTGAATTTACTGGTAGATTCGGAGGAGCCCATGGCCAAGCCGGCGCAAGAGATCGAGACCACGATGGACAACATCCCCTTCTTCTACAAGTGGCAGAAGGACGAGGGAATCGACGTTGTCGAAACGTTTTTCATCAAGGACCTGAAGGAGGTGCCGCTCAAGTGGTGGGACCGCATGGGCGGTGACGGGACCCTGTTCAACATGGAGGGAGCGGGCGATGCCACCGGCGCCTACATCGTCGAGATCGCGCCGGGCAAGAGCCTGAACCCGATACGCCACCTCTACGAGGAGCTGATCCTGGTGGTGCAGGGACGCGGTGCCACCACCATCTGGAACGACAACGGCGCCAAGCAGACTTTCGAGTGGCAGGAAGGCAGCCTTATCTCGGTCCCGTTGAACGTGCACCACCAGCACTTCAACGGCCAGGGCGACAAGCCGGCGCGGCTGTTCTCGGTCAACAACATGCCGATCATCTTCAGCCTGTTCCACAGCGAGGACTTCATCTTCAACGCGCCCTACGACTTCCTCGACCGCTTCGACGGGCGGCCGGACTACTTCTCCAGCGCGGGCACGCAGCATCCCGGCCGCATCTGGGAGACCAACTTCATCGCCGACACCCGCACCTTCAACCTCCAGGAGTGGAAGGAGCGCGGCGCGGGCGGCAAGAACGTCTTCCTGGAAATGTGCGACGGCACCATGGCGGCGCACATCTCCGAGTTCCCGGTGGGGACGTACAAGAAGGCCCACCGCCACGGGCCGGGCTTCAACGTCATCATCATCAAGGGGCAGGGTTTCTCGCTGTTCTGGTGGGAGGGCGAGGAGCCCAAGCGCTACGACTGGCAGGACGGCAGCGTGTTCGTGCCGCCCGAGATGATGTTCCACCAACACTTCAACCTCGGCCCCACCGGCGCGCGCTACCTGCCGCTCCGTTTCGGCGGCATCAAGCACAGCATGGGCGAGGGCTACGGAGACATCTCCAAGGTGGACAAGGACGTGAAGGCCGGCGGCAACCAGATCGAGTACTACGACCAGCCGGCGTACATCCGCGAGATGTTCGAGGCCGATATGACCAGGTTGAAGGCCGAGTCGCGGATGGATCCCAACGTGTATGTGAAGCCCGCGGCTTGACGAAAAGGGCTTGGGAAAAAGGGAGGAAGCCCGTGCGCTTCCTCCCTTTTTTTGTCCGAGCAAGGGAATATGCCGGCCGGATGCCGGCCCGACGCCATGCTGGCACCTATCGTCCTGACAATACTGTCTTATCTCCTGGGGTCCGTCCCAAGCGGTTTCCTGGTGGGATCGTCCGCGGGCGTGGACGTGCGCAGCGCCGGCAGCGGCAACATCGGCGCCACCAACGTGGCGCGGACCCTGGGGTGGAAGAAGGGCCTCCTGACCCTGTTCTTCGACGTCGCCAAGGGTTTCCTGCCGGTGCTGGCGGCACACCTGCTGGATCTCGGAGTGGCCGCGGCGGCCGCGGGAGGTCTGGCTGCCTTCGCGGGGCACCTCTATCCTGTTTTTCTGAAGTTCAAAGGGGGCAAGGGCGTGGCCACCGCCGCCGGGGTCTACGCCGGCGTGATGCCCTTGGGCATTCTCGTGCTGCTGGGGGTCTTCGCCCTGGTGGTGCTGGCGAGCCGCCGGGTGTCCCCGGCTTCCATGGCCGCGGGCGCGGCCGGCCCGGTCGCCGCGTGGACGCTGTCCTATCCCCAGGAAGTCGTCTGGATGAGCCTGGTCATCGGGGTCCTGGTGGTAGTGCGCCACCGGGAGAACATCCGCCGTCTGATGGCCGGGGAGGAGCCGCCCTTCCGGTTGCGGCGGTCGGGTTCCAGAGAATAGCCCGGCCAATTGGGTCCGCCGCAGAGGTTTGCATCGCTCCCTCCTCGCTCATGAACTTCCTCGGCATCGACCTTGCCTCTTTCTCTTCAGTTCGCGGGCGTGCTCCCAGCGCGCTCGCTGAGAGTCCCCACGGCGTCCTTCAGAGTCGCGACGGCCTCCTTTAGCGCCCCTGTTGTCTCACGCAGGGTATTCACGTCACGCCGCACTTCACTTACGTCGTGGCGCACTTCGCGGATGCCGTCGCGCATATCTTCACGAAGCTCGGTGAAGCGCCGGTCCATGTCTTGGCGCACCTGCCTGATGCCTGTCAGTGCGAGGGTCCCAACCGTCGCGCCGACAGCCACCACGGACACGATGATGCTGATCGTTTCGGCGTTCATTCCTCGGCCGGCTCCTTCCTTGTTTCTGGCTCTCCTTGTTCGACAGCCGCCGCAGCAGCGTCCCGCCATGTCCCGGTCTTATTGTATTGATCGGTAGGATACGCGGTTTCTTTAACGGAAGCCACCCTTTTTCGAACTCGGCAACGAGCCTCTTCCGTCGGCATGCCTTGAAAGTTGGAGTCGAGAAACGCTGATGGGGGCTTGATTCACTCCCATTGACAATCCCATACCGGCCGCGTATGGACGCACACATAGCGGGTTGCCAAAGTGAGGGACGGGAAAGACCGAACTCACAACAGGGAGGCATTCGTCATGAGGTCATTGCTACGCGCGGTTGCACTTGGGTTGGGGCTGATGTTGACGGCGGCGCCGGCGTTCGCCGACTACGAGAGCGAGCTTTACGCGAAGGCCAAGAAGGAAGGCGAGCTGGTCTGGTACACGACGCTGATCGTCAAGCAGGCGGTGCGGCCGCTGGTGGCGGCGTTCCAGAAGAAGTACCCGGGCATCAAGGTGCGCTACTCGCGGGCCAACTCGTCCGGCACGGCCACCAAGGTCCTCAGCGAGGGGAAAGCGAACCGCATCATCGGCGACGTGTTCGACGGCACCTCCAACGCGGAGGCGCTCAAGGACGCCAACCTGGTGGAGAAGTGGACGCCCAAGGGCTCGTCGGCGTACCCGTCCCAGTATCGCGATCCGGACGGGTTCTGGTCGGCCACGCACCAGTACTTCCTGACGCCGGGGATCAATACCAGCCTGATTCCGAAGGCCGAGGCGCCCAAGACCTACGATGACCTCCTCGACCCCAAGTGGAAGGGCAAGATGGCCTGGAGCCCGAGGTCGACGACCTCCGGCGCGGCCGGCTTCATCGGCAACATGCTGATCTCCAGGGGTGAGGAGAAGGGCATGGCCTATCTGCGCCAGTTGGCCAAGCAGGAGATCATCCCGGTCAGCGCCAGCGCGCGCAAGGTGCTCGACCAGGCCATCGCCGGCGAATATCCCATGGCCTTGCAGATATTCAACCACCACACGGTGATCAGCGGCAGGAAGGGTGCGCCGGTGGACTGGATTCCCATGGAACCGGTGACCAACATCATCGCCGCCATCGGCGTCATCAAGGGAGCGCCCCATCCCAACGCCGGCAAGCTCCTGATCGAGTTCATGCTGTCGAAGGAGGGGCAGAAGGTGCTGCAGAAGGCCAACTACCTGCCGGCCCACCCCGACGTGCCGGCGCTGGTGCCCACCCTGAAGCCCAAGGAAGGCAAGTTCAAGGCCAACACCATGGGGCTCAAGATGGTGCATCGCGAGCTCAAGAAGTGGAAGAAGATCCACTCCGACCTGTTCCTTTGATGCCGGCAGATGCCAGGGTGGTTTAGAGCTCGACAGACCGAATACGCGGTTCCCGGCCTCCTGCTGGCGGTCATCATCGCCCTGCTGGTGCTGCCGCCCATCTGGTTCCTGGTGCAGGGCAGCCTGTACACCACCAACGCCGATTTCAGCCGGGGCGAGTTGACGCTCGATTACTACGACCGGCTGATCCGGGAACCCAAGCTCTTCACCAGCAGCCTCAACTCGACGGTGTTCGCCGTCGGCAGCTCGGTGGTGGCGCTTCTGTTCGGGGCCATGCTGGCGTGGGTGGTGGAGCGCACCAACGCCGCCTTCAAGTGGCTGGCCTATCTGACGACCATCATCTCCCTGGGAACGCCGTTCATCCTCTACGTGGGCGCGTGGCTCTTCCTGCTGGGCAAGGCCGGTCCCATCAACGACCTCTACCGCCTGGTCACCGGCAGCAGCGGGGTGCTGATCAACGTCTACTCCATGAGCGGCATGATCCTGGTGGAGGGGTTTCTCTGGTCGCCGCTGGTGTTCCTGCTGCTCTCGGCCACCTTCCGCACCAGCAACCCGGAATACGAGGAGGCCGCGCGCATCTGCGGCGCCAGCGTGTGGGACACGATCCGGCGCATCACCCTCAAGCTCGCCATGCCCGCGGTGCTGGCGCTGGCGCTGCTGGTCTTCATCCGCGCCATCGAGGCCTTCGAGGTGCCGGCGCTGGTAGGGCTGCCGGGCAAGATCAACGTCCTGACCACCGACATCTATCTCGACCTGTCGGACGTGGTGCCGCCCGACTTCGGCCACGCCAGCGCGTTCTCGGTCTTCCTGCTGGTGGTGGTGGGCATCCTGCTGGCGTTTTACAGCCGGCTGTCCAAGAGCGCCGACCGCTATCAGACGGTGACCGGCAAGGGATTCCGCGCCCGCATGTTCGACCTCGGCCGCGGCCGGCACATCGCCACCGCGGTCATCCTGGTGAATTTCTTCGTGATCCTGGTGCTTCCGCTGCTGGCGTTGTTGTGGGCTTCGTTCCTGCCGTTCTTCCAGCCGGTGCGGTTGCGCGGGCTCTCCCTCCTGACCCTCGAGAACTACCGGGCGGTGCTGAACGCGGACTACTACCTGGGGCTTCTCTGGAACACGCTGTTCGTGGCCGCAGTCTCGGCCACGGCCGCCATGGCCATCACCCTCGTGGCGGGCTGGTTCGCGGCGCGCCGCAAGCCGGGGGCATGGATCCTCGACCAGCTCGCCACCATGCCGCTGATCTTCCCCGGTATCGTCCTAGGGGTGGCGGTGATGCAGATCTACCTGCAGGTGCCCATCCCCATCTACGGCACGGTCTGGATCCTGGTCATCGCCTTCGTGATCCGCTACCTGCCCTACGGCATGCGCTACTCCTACGCCGGCATGCTGCAGATCCACCAGGAGCTGGAAGAAGCCGCAGGAGTCTGCGGCGCCACACCCATGACCACGCTGCGCAGAATCATCGCACCGCTGCTGGCGCCGGCCGTGCTGTCCGGCTGGCTCTTCATTTTCCTCCTGGCGGCGCGAGTGCTGTCGCTGCCGATTCTCCTGGCGGGGCCGGACTCGCAGATGGTGGCGGTGGAGATGTTCGATCTCTGGAACAACGGACAGTCGACGGAGCTGGCCGCCCTGGGACTGGTCTGGACCGCGGTCATGACGGTGATCGCCAGCCTGTTCTACTACACGGCGCGCCAGACCGGCGCCACGGCTTACGGCAACTGAGCCGGCCATGAACCCTCACCGACGCACGCCCATGAGCACACCGAAGACCCGGCCAACGGCCATATCGAACCCGCGGCCCGACGTCGAGGCGCTGCTGAACCCGCGCAATGCCGTCATCGTCGGCGCCACCGAGAGGCCGGGGAACTGGCCCCAGCGCTGCGCGCGCAACCTCGCCCGCTACGGCTACGGCGGCCCGGTCTATCCGCTCAACCCGAGACGCGAGGAGGTGTGGGGGACCCGCTGCTACCGGAGCTACGCGGAGTTGCCCGAGCCGCCCGACCACCTGGTCGTGTTCGTGCCCGCGCCCTACGTAGAGGCGACCCTGCGCGAAGGGGCGGCCGCCGGGGCGCGCAGCGCCACCGTGGTCTCCGCGGGTTTCGGTGAAGCGCCCGATCCCGCGGCCATCGCGCGAGGCGAGTCCCTCGCCACCGCCATCGCGGAACTGGGAATCGCCGTCTCCGGCCCCAACTGTATCGGCAACTTCAACGGCGGCGCCAGGTTCGTCACCATGAGCGACAACCGGCCGCAGCGCACCGAGCCCGGTCCTGTCGCCGTCGTCGGGCAGTCCGGCGGGCTGGTGATGGCGCTCAAGCGCACCCTCGAAGAGCGCGGCATGGACGTGGGCTACATCGTCTCCAGCGGGAACGAGGCCGGGCTCAAGACCGCCGACTACGTCGAGTATTTCGCGGCCGATCCGCAGACCCGGGTGATCGTGTCCTACCTGGAAGCGGTGCGCGAGCCGGACCGGTTCCTGGCCGCCTGCGTCACCGCGAGAAAGGCGGGCAAGCCGGTGATCGTGGTCAAGCTCGGCACCTCGGACAACGGCCGGGCCGCCGCGCTGGCCCACACCGGAGGGCTGGCGGGATCCATCGCCGCCTTCGACGCCATCGCCGGCGACTACGGCGCGGTTCGCGTCAAGACCCTCGACGACGTTGTGGAGATGGCGGAGTACCTGCTGCACGCTCGGCTGCCCAAGGGCGAAGGATTGGGCGCCATGACCTTCTCCGGCGGCCTGCGCGGTGTGTTGCTGGACCAGGCGGAAGCCAACGGCCTGTCCTTTCCGCCCCTCGCCCGCAAGACCCGCAAGCGCCTGGAGAAGCTGCTCGGCGTGGGCACCGTCATCGGCAATCCGCTGGATTCCGGCTTTGCCGCCCTGAGCAGCCACGAGACCTACGTGCAGTGCGTCGAGGCCATGCTGGACGATCCCGGGGTCGGCACGTTGCTGTTGCAGGAGGAGTTGCTGAGGGCGCCGGAGGGCGGGAACAAGGAAACCAACATGCGGGCGGTCAACGAGTTGGCGGTCCGGGCGAGGAAACCCATCGCCTTCGTCACCATGATCTCGCACGGTCTGAACGACTATGCCAGAGATCTGCGCGACGGCCTTCGCAACGTCG
This sequence comes from uncultured Binatia bacterium (SeqCode), assembly GCA_965204505.1. Lineage (GTDB taxonomy): Bacteria > Desulfobacterota > Binatia > UBA9968 > JAJDTQ01 > JAJDTQ01. The sequence goes on along the minus strand of CBDBFB010000002.1, from coordinate 516,149 downwards.
CCTTCATGCAGGAAGCGGACAAGTCGCTACGCACGGTACGCTCGGTGGTCTCATACGCGAAGCGGTTGTCGAGGAAGGCGAGTTCGAAGCGGGCCGGCCTGCCCGCGCCGCCGCCGGCGGTCCGCAGGCTGCTGGCGAGGACCGCCGACGGCCCCGGCCCGACGCCGTTGTCGGAGATCGATTCCAAGGCGCTGCTTCGGGCCTACGGCGTGCGGACGCCCAGGGAGCGGCTGGCCGGCAGCGCGGCCGAGGCGTTGCGGATCGCCCGCGCCATCGGATTCCCGGTGGTGCTGAAGGCGGTGGGCGCCGAGCTGACCCACAAGTCGGACGCCGGCGGCGTCCTGCTGAACAACGGTAACGCCAGCGCCGTGCGCCGGGGCTACGGCGCCATCCTGCGAAACGTGGCGCGCAAGGCCCGGGGCGTCGCCATCGACGGTGTGCTGGTAGCCGAGCAGGTGACCGGGGAGCTGGAGGTGGTCATCGGCGCCGCGCGAGACCCGGAGATGGGCACCATCGTGATGTTCGGGTCGGGGGGCGTGGCGCTGGAGCTGTACCGCGACGTTGCATTTGCCGCCCCCACTCTCGATGAAGCCGCCGCCGAAGAGCTGATTGTCCGCGCCAAGGCGGCCCGGCTGATGGAAGGCTACCGCGGCGCGCCGGCCCTGGACCGGGGAGCGCTGGTGAAGGCGTTGATGGCGGTGTCGCGGCTCGCCTGCGACCTCGGCGACCGGCTCGAGTCCATCGACGTCAATCCGTTCGTGCTGCGCCGCAGGGGCGGCATCGCACTCGACGCCCTGGTGGTGCTTGCCGGCCCGCCGCGCGACAGGCCGGATTCATAGACAGAGAACCATCCCATGCTTGAGATCGAGCGGCTGACCAAGATATTCGCCAACACCACGGACGCCATCGCCGGCGGCATTCGCAACGCCTCGTTCTCGCTGGAGAACGGCACGTTCTTCACCCTGCTGGGACCGTCCGGCTGCGGCAAGACCACCACGCTACGCTGCCTGGCCGGGCTGGAAACCCCCGACGAGGGCCGGGTGGCGGTGGAGGGCGACGTGCTGTTCGACTCCGCCACCGGGGTCAACGTGCCCATGAACCGCCGCGAGGTGGGCATGGTGTTCCAGTCCTACGCCATCTGGCCGCACATGACCGTGGCCGAGAACGTGGCCTTCCCGCTTACCGTTGCGAAAGACCGCCGCTACTCCCGGAGCGAGATCGAGGCGCACGTGGACCAGGCGCTGCGGACCGTCGATCTCGCCGGTTTCGAGTCCCGCCCGGCTACGCGGCTTTCCGGCGGCCAGCAGCAGCGCGTCGCCCTTGCCCGCTCCATTGTCAGGACGCCGCGCCTGCTGCTCCTGGACGAACCCCTGTCCAACCTCGACGCCCAGTTGCGGGAAGAGATGCGCGTCGAGTTGAAACGCCTGCAGCGCCAGATCGGTATCACGACGGTGTACGTCACCCACGACCAGGCGGAGGCCCTGACCCTGTCCGACCAGATCGCGGTGATCGACCAGGCCAACGTCATCCAGATGGGCACCCCACGCGAGATCTACTTCCGCCCCGCCAACGACTTCGTCGCCAGGTTCGTCGGCAGCACCAACCTGCTGGACGGCAAGGTGATCGGGATCGAGGGCGACAGCGTGCAGGTCGAGTTGGCCCAGGGCGGCAAGGTGGCTTGCGTCAAGAACGGAGCTATGCAGTCCGGCGACGAAGTGGCCGTCTCCATCCGGCCCGAGACCATCCGGTTGTCGGCGGCGGAGGGTGAGCGGGGTTTGGGTGGCAACCGGCTGTCGGGCACGGTCCGCAACGTTGCCTTCCTGGGCGACGCCTGTCGCGTCGACATCCAGGTCGGGGAGAGACTGCTCCAAGTGAAGGGTGCGCCGGACTTCGCCGTGTCGGACAATGTCGAAGTCGACCTGGTGTTCGACGCCAACAATACCTTGGCGGTGCCTAAGGCCGGTCAGAGCACGAATTAACCGGACAAAACACGAGACACACGGGCGCGATCGCCCGCGAGCGCGGTTCGGCATGATCTATCTCTGGATTGCGCTCGGCAGCGCCATCGGCGGTGCCGGGCGCCATTGGTGCAACAACCTGCTTTCAGGGGCGCTCGGGGACGCGTTTCCATGGGGCACGATCGCCGTGAACCTAACGGGATCGTTCCTCATCGGGTTCCTGGCGTCGATGGATTCCTTTCCGGACCGGTCCTGGCTGCCGGGACTGGAGGCACGTGCGTTCCTCATGGTGGGCGTGTGTGGAGGCTACACGACCTTCTCGGCCTTCAGCCTGCAGACACTGGACTTGCTGCGCGACGGTCAATGGCCGCAGGCCCTCGGCAACATCGCCCTGTCCGTCGCGCTGTGCCTGCTGGCGGTCTGGCTGGGGCACCTCGCGTATACTGTCGTTGCCGTTGACCGGACGGGTTGACTCACGGTATGTTGTCCGCATAAGCGCGTATGCGTTTAAGTGTATGTGGTGAATTGAACCATGACTCGTTGGAACCTTTCCATTCCTGAAGTGACCGACAGAGTGGTCCGAACCTTTCTAGCACGCAATGGCGGCAAGAAGGGCGACCTGTCCCGGTTCGTTGACGAAGCCGTGCGCCGTCGCGTTCTGGACCTTACCGTCGAGCAGGTAAAGGACCGCAATGCCGGGTATGACCAGCAGGCGATTCTTGATCTGATCGACGACGAGGTGGCGGCTGGGCGTGCGGGTCGTTCTTGACACCAATATCCTCATCGGTGCTCTCATCACCAAGGGAACCCCGCCCGACTTGCTGTATCAGGCGTGGCTGCGTGGCGAGATCGAGCTCGTCACATCGCTAGCGCAACTGGGCGAGATGGCCGGAGTTCTCGCCCGGCCGCGCCTTCGGCGGTTCGTCGACGCCGACGAAGCTGCCGCGATCGTGGAGAACATCGGCGCAAGGGCCGTTGTTCTCCACGAACTACCGGTAGTGGACTTATCCCCCGACCCCGACGACAACCCCATTCTGGCTACGGCAATCGCCGGAAAGGCCGATCTGCTCGTCACCGGCGACAAGAAACATCTGCTTGTGCTTGAGGTGGTGGAAGGCATTCGTGTCGTGTCTGCACGCGAAGCCCTGATCCGTGTGGCCAAAGCTTGACGTGGGAGGCACGACGCCAGACAGGAGATCTCTAATTGACAGGCCGTAAACGCTGGATCCGCAACGCCGACGTCGTCGTCACGATGGACGCCAACCGAAGCGAGCTCGCGGGGGCGGACATCCTGGCGGTGGACGGACGCCAGTACCCCATCCGCATCAATCGGCGATGGAGACTATGTTTCGAATGGCCGAAGGGGCAGGCGGGGCCCAATAACGTTGAGATCGTGGACTACCACGGATGACAAGGAAGGAGGATCGCATGTTCATGAGAGCCGTCCATCCTGGCGAGATCCTGAAGAGCGAACTGGAAGAACTGGGGATCACCCCGACGGAATTTGCGCGGCAGATAGAGGTGCCCCCCAACCGGGTGGGCCAAATCATCGCCGGCAAGCGTTCGGTCACCGGCGACACCGCGCTTCGGTTCGGCCACTGGTTCGGCAGCGAGCCTCAGTTCTGGCTCAACCTTCAGGCGCAGTACGACCTGGTTCAGGCGGAGAGGGAGATCGGCGCAGATATCCGCCATCTGCCGACTAGGGCCAGCATTTCCGGAAGGGGCGTCGCGCCCGGGATCGCATGAACGGGAGCTACGGCGAGGCCCCGCGGAAATCAACTTTAATCGGGACGAAACAACTTACCGGACTGCCTCCGACGCACCCGAATCAAATAGCATGGCGTTGCTGGGACTCGGACGCAGGCCGCCGCCGGCGCCTGGGACCCGGTAGCCGCCCTCGTGCTCTGCGGCCCGTTCGCCGTTCGCGATCTGCTGGTGGAAGGACGGCCGGTCGTGCGCGACGGAGTGCTGACGACCGTGGATCCGGTCGCGGTCGCCGAGGCGGCCCGCAGGCGCGTTGGGCGGCTTGCAGGCTAAACGTGCATCAGGTTACCGATGGGGCTCACCGTGCCGGCATCATCGGTGGAAATGATTCACCGGGCTGTGCCCTGCCCCGATGGAATACGCGCGGCGGATGGCCCGGGTGATGAAGTCCTTGGCTTCGGCGATCGCGGTTTCCAGGGGCTTGTCCAGGGCCAAGCCGCAGGCCAGGGCGGCCGAGTAGGTACACCCTGTCCCGTGGGTGTTTTTCGTCCGTATCCGCGGAGCCGGAAAATCGTGAAACACAGCGCCGTCGTAGAAAATGTCCGTCGCGGCGCCGCTACGATGCCCCCCCTTCACCACAACGCTCGTGGCGCCCATGGCGACGATGCGCTTGGCCATCTTCCGGATGGCCCGCACGCCGGTCCCGTCCACGCCCGTCAACGCCTGTGCCTCGGGCAGGTTCGGCGTGACCACGGTGGCCAACGGGAACAGGTGGGTCCGCAACGTCCTTATGGCGTCCGGACGCAAGAGCACGTGGCCGCCCTTGGCCACCATGACCGGGTCCACAACCAGGCGTTGGATGCCGTGCTGCCGGATCTTGTCGGCGACGGTGCGGATGATGCGGGCGTTGGCGAGCATGCCGGTCTTGACCGCGTCGGCGCCTATGTCGTCCATGACGGCGTCGATCTGCGCGGCCACCACCGCCGCCGGCGTCTCGAGGACCCGCGTGACGCCGGTGGTGTTCTGGGCGGTGATGGCGGTGACCACGGAGGTGCCGTAGACCCCCAGGGCCGCGAAGGTCTTGAGGTCGGCCTGAAGGCCGGCTCCGGCCCCGGAGTCCGAGCCCGCGATGGTAAGTGCCTTGTAGATCTTCACGGAAGCGCCTTCGAAGGATACCTCGGGGAGCGTGCTTCTACCCTACGCGGCGTCGCGGCTGGGCGCAATGGTGCCCGCGAGCGGTTTGCCGCGGCGACGTTCCCGCGAAGTGGCCGTTGCCGCCGCGACCGCGGTCGACCACTCCGCGAATTTATTTGACATCCCCACCGTTTCCTGCTGCCATACCCTGCCACGGGTGAGGCCATGACGAAGATCCTTTCGAGAGACCGATTGCAGGGTTTTTTCCTCAACATGACGCAGCGATGCTTCGGCGAGCTGGGGATCCGCGATGCCGAGGTGACCGGCTATGTGGCGGACGTGCTGACGGAGTTCGCCCGCAGCGACCGGCTGTATCGCATGCGCTCGCGCAGGAACCAGAGACTAGACAGCGTTGTGGAGATGCTGGTGGCGGACGACGAGACGGTCTCCCGCGAGAACCCGCTCGTGCAGGAACGGCGGATGCGGAAGTATCTCGGAGACTACACGCTCTTCATGAGCGGGATCTTCCGTTCCTACGTGGAGCGCGGCGGCTACCTGGACTACTACCTGCAGGAGGGCAGCCGGTCATACCAGAAGGTCTCCGAAGTGGACCTGTCGCTCTACCGCACCGGGTTCCTGCTCTTCCAGGAGCTCTCGGAGAAGTTCGAGTACCTGTCCGGAGCACTCGACTACATGCACAAGGCCTACTTCGCCGCCTCTCCGAAAAAGGATGATCCATTCTCCGGTTTCCTGAAGCAGATCGAAGGATGGATGAAGGTGAACGTAACCGACAACTGACAGTGCCGGAGTTCCCGCCCACCAGCCGTAGAGGCCTCCTGGTTGCCGGCGGTCTCCTATTGCTCGCCGCCCTCTTCGTCCTCGGTTACGTTGCCGCGTTTCTCCTGACCCCCTTTCACGGTCGTTCATCGGTTGCCGAGATCGAGGTCCGGCGCGGTGACACGTTTTCGGCCGTGGCGCGCGCGCTCGCCGACAAAGGCGTCGTCTCCCACCCCCGTCTGTTCGTGTTCTGGGCGTGGCTTCACGGACTCGACACCAGGGTTCAGCGCGGCCTCTACCGCTTCGATGGCGCGGTGTCGCCCCGCTCGGTGCTCGACGGTTTCGTCCGCGGCAGGACCGTGGTCAACAAGGTCACGATTCCCGAGGGCTTCACGGTGCGGCAGATCGGCCGGCTGCTGGAACGAAAGGGACTGGTGACGCCGGAGAGGTTCGCCGCGGCGGTGAGCGAGCCCGCGGTCCTTGCCTCGCTCGGGACCGGCAGCATGGAGGGCTATCTCTTTCCCGCCACCTATCTCTTCCGGGGGCTGGCCACGGAAGAAGAGATCGTCAAGACCATGTTCACCGTGTTCAAGGATACCTTCACTGCCGAAATGGAGGCACGCGCCGGGCAACTCGGCTTGACCCGGCATGAGCTGGTGACTCTGGCGTCGATCATCGAGAAGGAAGGCGGCCCGGTGGAAGAGATGCCGATGGTTTCCGCCGTCTTCCACAACCGTCTGAAGCGGGAGATGCGGCTTCAGAGCGATCCGACGGTCATCTACGGTCTGGAGGACTTCAACGGCGACCTGACGCGGGAGGATCTCCGAACCCCCGGCCCCTACAATACCTACAGGATCGACGGCCTGCCCCCGGGGCCCATCGCCAATCCCGGATTGGCCGCAATGAAGGCGGCCCTGTTCCCGGCGGACGTCGGCTACCTGTACTTCGTGTCCAGGAACGATGGCAGCCACCACTTCTCCGAGAACCTCCGGGAGCACAACGCGGCCGTGAGAAAATATCAGAAGAACCGTCGCGTAGAGGCGCCGGGAGCACCGTAGGCCACACCGTCCACCTCACGGCAGGTGCGCGGGCGGGTCACTGACCTGAGTGCTACACGAAAGGGAGGAGCAATCATGGATGCGTCCGATATCAAGCGGGTCTACGGCCTCGCGGCCCGGGTGGGTTCGCTGGAAGGATACCTCTACACCGGCGAGGACATCGAGGCGGAGTACCTGCCGGGCTGGCTCGGCAACATCGAGCGGGAGTTCAACGAGCTTTCGACAGAGGCGCGCGCCGCGTGCGCAGGGGCTCATTACGAGGTGCTGCGCAAGGTGGCGGCCTACCTCGGGAAGTTCTATGGTGCCGGCGACGCCAACGCTCTCAAGGCCCAGGACATGGTCGACGTCGCCAAGGGTGCCATGGACTCCGAAGGCTGATAGGCTGGAAGACGCCCGGATGATCCGATGACGGTCACCAGGCGGCAAGAGCGGGTCCTCGAACCGGTAGAGCCGGACGCAGCCTCCGGCGCGCCCGGGGAGCTGTTGCGAAGCCCCGGCACGTTCGCCTTGCGGGTCCGTGGCGATTCCATGGTCGAGGAGCAGCTCCGCGACGGCGACCTCGTCCTGGCGCGGTCGACGCCCGCGGCGCGAGATGGCGACACGGTGGTGGCGCTGGTCCGGGGCGAGCCCACCGTCAGGCAGTACTACCGCCGGGAGGGCAAAGTGGTGCTGCGTTCCGCCGACGAGGGGCTCGCCCCCGTCGTGGCGGCGGAAGAAGAGGTGGATGTCCGCGGCGTGGTGGTGGCGGTGGTGCGGAAGTACTAGTGTTGCAGATGGGCTGCTTGGCCCGAGGCGCCCTCACCCCGGCCCTCTCCCGGAGGGAGAGGGGGTGGGACGGCGCGTATTTTACGATAGGAGATGATGTCGATGAACCGCTTGGCCAACGAGACGAGCCCGTACCTGCTGCAGCACGCCGGCAACCCGGTGGACTGGTACCCCTGGGGAGAGGAGGCGTTCGCCAAGGCCCGGGCGGAAGACAAGCCGGTCCTGTTGAGCATCGGCTACTCGGCGTGCCACTGGTGCCACGTGATGGAGCACGAGTCCTTCGAGGACGAGGCCATCGCCGCGCTGATGAACGAGAACTTCGTCAGCATCAAGGTCGACCGGGAGGAGCGGCCGGACCTGGACGAGATCTACATGAACGCCGTCCAGTTGCTCATCAAGCGGGGCGGCTGGCCCATGACCGTGTTCCTGACCCCGGAGGGGAAGCCTTTCTTCGGCGGCACCTACTACCCGCCCGAGGACCGGCAGGGCATGCCCGGCTTTCCGCGGGTGCTCAAGGCCGTGGCGGAGGCCTACCGCAACAAGCCGCAGGACGTCGCCAGGAACGTCGACCAGATCGTGGCGGCGCTGGACCGCATGAGCGTGTTGAACCTGACCGGTGGCGAACTGAACGTGGAGCTCGTCACCCGCGGGGCGGAGGGCCTGACGCCGGCCTACGACGCAAACCACGGCGGCTTCGGCCGGGCGCCCAAGTTTCCCAACCCCGGGGTGTTCAACATGTTCCTGCGCGCCTACCGGCTGTCGGGGAACCGGCGCTACCTGGAGATGATCACCGAGACGCTGCGGAAGATGGCCGAGGGGGGGATGTACGACCAGCTCGGCGGCGGCTTCCACCGGTACTCGGTGGACGACAAGTGGCTGGTGCCCCACTTCGAGAAGATGCTCTACGACAACGGCCAGCTCGCGCAGGTCTACGCCGAGGCGTACCGCATCACCAAGGACGGATTCTTCAAGCGCATCGTCGAGGAAACCCTGGAGTACGTGCTGCGGGAGATGTGCCAGCCCGAGGGCGGCTTCTATTCCGCCCAGGACGCCGACAGCGAAGGCGAGGAAGGCAAGTTCTTCGTGTGGACCCGGGAGCAGGTCCTGGAATTCCTCGGCAAGGAGCACGGCGAGATCTTCTGCCGTTTCTACGACGTCTCGGATCTCGGCAACTTCGAGGGCAAGAACATCCTGCACCCCATCCTGACGGTGGAACAGGCGGCCAAGTACTTCAAGAAGGACGAACAGGAAATCGAGAGCGTGCTGGCCGGCGCCCGGGCGCGCCTCTTCGAGGAGCGCGAGAAGCGGATCAAGCCGTTTCGCGACGAGAAGGTCATCGTCTCCTGGAACGGCCTGATGCTGTCGGGGGTGGCCGCGGCCTACGCCATCACCGGCGACGCGCGCATCCGGGAGGCCGGCGCCCGGACCGTGGATTTCATCTTCACGCGGATGTTCGACAAGGGGCTGCTGCTGCACACCTACAAGGACGGGCAGGCCAAGCTGCTTGGCTATCTGGACGACTACGCCTTCCTGATCGCCGGCCTGCTGGACCTGTTCGAGGCGACCCACGAGGTCGAGCTGCTGGAGCGGGCCAAGGCCCTGGCGCGGACCATGGTGGACGAGTTCTGGGACGGGACCAACGGCGGGTTTTTCTACACCGGCAAGTCCCACGAGCAGCTCATCAGCCGCACCAAGCCCGGGTTCGACCACTCCATCCCGTCGGGCAACTCGGTGGCGGCGCTGGTGCTCGTGCGGCTCCACCACTACACCGGGGAGCAGGACCTGCTGGAGCGCGCGGAGAAGGTGCTGCGCCTTCACTACGACAACATGGCGAGGGAGCCGTTCGGTCTGGCCACCATGCTGGGGGCGCTGGACTTCCACCTCTCGAAGCCGGCGGAGATCGTGATGGTGGCGGGAAGGGATGACCCGGATGCGCGCGGCATCGTGCAGCAGGTACAGGACAGCTACCTGCCCAACAAGACGCTCCAGTGGGTCAGCCCGGATGCGAGGCTGGAGGAAATCTCCCCGCTGCTGGAAGGTAAATCCCAGGTCGGTAGCAAGCCCACGGTCTACGTCTGCCGGAATTTCACCTGCGCGCCACCGGTGACGGATTGGGAGGGGCTCAAGCCGCTGCTTGAAGAATAGGGTCGGATCTTGGACTGTAGTTTCTATCACTCCTGTCCGGTTAAGTGACGTAGGGATGGCTGTAACTATGTGAATCAGGTATACTTTTTATCGATTTCTTGCGGTGCCGACTTGAACGCAACAGCGCTTTTGGGCGACCTTCAGGGCAGGAATCCCTGGAGGGCACGCCATGTACACCGGCAAGACGCTGTTCGCGCAGTTGATGGATTTTCTGCCTTGGACAACGTTCGCTCGTATCGTCGATCGCTATGGCGGGAACCGTCGTGTTCGCACCCTGGCGTGTGCCGAGCACTTTCGCATCCTGGCATTCGCTCAGTTGGCTTATCGGGAAAGTCTGCGAGACATCGAAGCCTGTCTTGCAGCGCAATCGGCCAAGCTCTACCACATGGGCATTCGCTCCACGGTCAGGCGCTCTACGTTGGCCGACGCCAACGAACGAAGAGACTGGAGAATCTACGCCGACTTCGCCCAACGGCTCATTGCACAAGCCCGCAAACTTTACATCCAAGAGGACCTTGGGCTGGATCTGTCCAACACCGTCTATGCACTGGACTCGACGACCATCGACCTGTGCCTGTCGTTGTTTCCGTGGGCTTCGTTTCGAAGCACCAAAGCAGCGGTCAAGATGCATACGCTGCTCGATCTGCGCGGCAATATCCCGAGTTTCATACATGTTTCCGACGGCAAGCTGCACGATATCAAAGTGCTCGATCTGTTGATTCCAGAACCCGCAGCGATTTACGTGATGGACCGCGCTTACCTCGACTTCAAGCGCCTCTTCGCACTTCACGAAGCCGGCGCGTTCTTTGTCACCCGAGCCAAAACCAATGCCGATTTGCGACGCATCTATTCCGCTCCAAGCGATCGTGTGCAAGGCATTGTCTGCGATCAGACCGTAAAGTTGTCGGGCTTCTACAGCCACAAACGTTATCCTCATTATTTGCGGCGGATTCGATTCAAAGACCCGGAGACATCAAAGACGCTCCTTTTCCTGACCAACCTGTTTGGTCCTCAGCCAAAGGTCATCTGCGAACTGTACAAGGCCCGCTGGCAGGTGGAGTTGTTTTTCAAATGGATCAAGCAACATCTGCGGATCAGGAAGTTTTACGGCACCTCGGAGAACGCCGTCAAGGTGCAAATCTGGACTGCCGTCTCCGTGTACGTGCTCGTCGCCATCATCAGAAAGCGGCTCGACCTCGATGTTTCCCTCTACACATTGTTACAGGTCTTCTCCGTCACCTTGTTCGAGAAAATCCCCTTAAACAAGGGGTTCTTCGATGCCGAAGACACTTCCTCCCAGGACATGTTGCATAAGCAATTGAATTTGTTCAATTATTGGACCGGACAGTAGTGATGTAATCTAATGACTTAGCCATAAAGAAGGAACATGGAAGAAAAGGTCAAACTGGGTGTTATCGGCGCCAATCCCACCCGCGGATGGGGTCCGAGGGGCCACTTGCCCGCCATCGTGCCGAGCCGCGACGTCGAGTTGACGGCGGTGTGCACCACACGCAGGGAGAGCGCCGAGGCGTCGGCCGTGAAGTACGGCGCGAAGATGGCGTTCGACGACTACCGCGAGATGCTGGCCTGTCCCGACATCGAAGCGGTGGCGGTGTTGCTGCGGGTGCCGGCCCACTACCAGGTCACCATGGATGCGCTCAACGCGGGCAAGCACGTGTTCACCGAGTGGCCGCTGGGGAAGACAACTGCGGAGGCCGTGGAGATGCGTGACCTGGCCGAGGCCCGGGGGCTCACGCACATGGTGGGCCTCCAGGCCCGGGGCAACCCGGCCGTCGTCTACGCCAGGGACCTCGTGGCGGACGGCTACGTGGGCGAGGTCATGGCCTGCCACGTGAGCGTGGCCCGGGGCGGCGTGCTGCGACGGCCTTCGGACAGGACGTGGCAAAGGGACGGCTCCCTGGGCGCCCACACCTTGACCATCCCGTGCGGCCATACCATCGATGCGCTCCGTTTCATCGTGGGGAATTTCGCTTCCGTTTCGGCGGTGGTGAGCACCCAGGCGCGCCAGTGGCTCGAGACCGACACGCAACGCCACGTGGACGTCACCGCCCCGGACAACGTGCTGGTGAGCGGCCGGCTGGCCAACGGCGCCGTGGCCTCGGTCTATGTCGCCGCCGTACCCTTGAAGGCGTACGGATACGGCATGGAGATCTACGGCCGCGAGGGTACTCTGGTGGCCACGTCCGAAAACACGCCGCAGATCGAGGTGGTCCGCCTGCGCGGAGCCAAGGCCGGAGGTAACGGTTTCGAGGACCTGCCGGTGCCGTCCGAGTACGCGAGGGCGCCGGCGGAGACGCCGGAGATGGAGCCGAGGAACGTCGGCGAAATGTACGTGAGGTTCGCCGAGGCCATCCGCAACGGCACGCGCTGCGAACCCGACTTCAACACGGCCGTGGACCTGCACCGGCTCGTCGACGCCATCGCAGAGTCGTCGGAGCAAGGGCGGGCTGTGGAGATCTAGGAGCTTGGCGGGGTAATCGAATAGGGGCGACCGGCGGTCGCCCAGTCTGCCCGAGTAAGCAGGAAGCAATTGCGAGGCAAGGAAATGGGGCCTGCCGGCGGGACACACTCCCGGAGGATGGTGACATGCGATTGGTCCGAATGAGCGCGTCCCTCGGCTGGCTTCTCGCAGGATGCGGTCTCACGGTCGCCGGAGTCGCTCTTTCCTGGTCTCTGTAGAAGTGGGGATCGCGGTCACCCTGCTCGGCACCGGTGCGCTGGGTTTCGCCGCGGGGCTCGCGCGATCCGCTGCCGTTGACCGAAAGCTCGTCGCGGACGTCGAGCGACACATCGACGAACTGCGTGAGCGCGATCTGAGAGAGGTTGAGAAGCGCTGGCTCGCTGAAGGCGTGTCGCCGGTGGAACAGGCCTGGAGCGCGCTCCGGCGGTCGCACGGCCCCGAAGCGGAAGGGCCGCTGTCGGAGTTGGACGTTCAACTCGGGAGAATGATCCAGGCCCGTTGCGACCGCGTCTGGGACGGCATCCGCGACCGGCGCTATGTGAAGCAAGGGGACGGGGAGATCAAGGGCATCGACGGCCGCGCCATTTTCGAGGAACTTCGCGATGTTGTGAAGGAGGTGGCCCGGCTGTACGGGAAGGACGCCGAGAAGGCGGAACTCGATGCGCGCATCGGCGACATCGCGTTGGCCGCACGGTCTGCGATCGGTGACCTCCTCCAGGTGGCGCAGCAGGTGCCGGTCGTCAACGTCACGGGGTGGAGCGTAAGGGAAGTCATGGTGTGGCTCGAACGGGTGCAGAAGGCTCGCCACGTCTACCGGATGTACACCCCTTGGCAGCATTATGTGCGTGGCGCGACGCTGGCCGCTCGCGTTGCCCTCGGTGCGAACCCGGTTACACTGGTGGCGTCGGTTCTCGCCTCGGAGGCATTTTCGCGAGTCGGCAAACACGTCGCCAAAACGTACGCTGAGGCTTGGCTGAAGGAACTTCTGGAAGGTTCCGTCGCTGGTCTATCTGCACGTGGCGGGCGCATACGATCCGTCCCGCACGTATCGGAGCGCCGACTGGCTGGGGCTCGTCGAGGCGCTTCGCATTCACAAGCTGGTCCCGGGCATCGACCACAACCGCAAGCTCCTGCTGGACCGCATTCTGCGCGCGCAGATTCCGGACGAGTTCGCCAAGTTGACGCTGCTGCGCGCACTTGCCGACGACGGTGAGCCGGATCCCGCGCTGGCACCCCCGATCGACTTTGCGTCCTTGCCTCCCGCACAACGTCAGGCGATTGCCGAGTGTCTCGGGGAGATCCTGCGGGACATGCGCGGATTGAATGAGCCGAAGGCCAGCAAGGCGATAGAGAAAATGGAGAAGGGGCTGTCGATGGGCCTGCAGGTCGATCTGATTGGTTGGGGCGACCGTTAGTTAGCTCATATTGTTACGCGTGCTGATGAGCTGTGGCAGCCGGCGCGCGAGCAAGGGCAATGGGCCAATGACAAGAAAGACCGGTAGAATGGTCAAGGGTTAGGTGGGACAGGAGACTAGGACGCGACGATAGGGTCGGGTCGTTCACGAGCGCCGCTGTGCTGAAGCGTGGGCCAGGTCTTCCAGCATGGGGACGGTGGTTTCCCAGTCGATGCAGGCGTCGGTGACGCTCTGGCCGTAGGTAAGAGGCGTGTCGGGCCTGATGTCCTGGCGCCCCGCCACCAGGTGGCTCTCCATCATGACGCCGCAGATGTTGTCGGAACCGGAGGCCACCTGCTCGCAGATGTCGACGCAGACTTCGGGTTGGCGCGTGTAGTCTTTCTGGCTGTTGCCGTGGCTGCAGTCGACGAGCACGCGATGCGGAAGGTTGGCGTCGCGGAGCGTCTGCGCGGTTTCGTCCACCACGGTGCGGTCGAAGTTGCAGCCTCCGTTGGAACCTCTCAGGATGACGTGGCAGCTCTCGTTTCCCGACGTCGAGATCACCGCGGCGATACCCTGGTGGGTGACGCCGAGGAAATGGTGCGGGTGTCGCGCGGCGCGCACGCCGTCGATGGCGATTTGGATCGAGCCGCCGGTGCCGTTCTTGAACCCGACGGGCATGGACAGTCCGGAAGCCAGCTCCCGGTGCACCTGGCTCTCGGCCGTGCGCGCGCCGATGGCGCCCCATGAGACCAGGTCGGCAGTGAACTGCGGAGTGATGGTGTCCAGGAACTCGGACCCCGCGGGCAGGCCCATGTCGGCCAAGTCCAGTAGCAGGCCCCGGGCGAGCCGCAGTCCCTTGTTGATGTTGAACCCGCCGTCGAGGTCCGGGTCGTTGATGAGGCCCTTCCAGCCGACGGTCGTGCGCGGCTTCTCGAAGTAGACGCGCATGATGATCAACAGGTCATCGGCCAGGCGGCCGGCTTCCTTTTTCAAGCGGCCGGCGTAGTCGAGGGCCGCTTCCGAATCATGGATGGAGCACGGGCCGGAGATCACGAGCAGCCGTCGGTCACGGCCTTCAAGGATCGCATCGATTTCCTGGCGCGCCTTGGTGACCGTGGCGGTGGCCTGTTCGGTAATCGGCAATTCTTCGTTCACCAGGATCATCGGCGGCAACAGCGGGCGCAAGGTTTCGATTCTCAGGTCGTCGGTGGTTTGGCTCATGGCATTCCTATCCGAATCGGGTATTTAACACAGTTTTCCACAGGAGGCGAATACGCCGCTCGACGACCGTTGGAGGTTGGCCGGGCCGGACGCAAGACGCGGACGGATAGGATATAATGGCCGTCGACGGGCGACGACACGGTCGAGGTCGAAGACACATGTACCGCGCAGACACGATAGCTGCGATCGCGACGCCCCCGGGTGAAGGGGGTGTGGCCGTGGTGCGATTGAGTGGTCCCGACGCCAGGCGAATCGGCACGGAGATCCTCTCCCGCAGGGACGTCGACTGGGAATCGCACCGGTTGTACTACGGGAAGGTCTGCGATCCGGATGGCGGGTCGGTGGTCGACGAGGTCATGTTCGCCTTCCTGCAGGAACCGAGGAGCTACACGGGTGAGGACACCGTGGAGATCCACTGCCACGGAGCTCCCGTCGTCGTCCGTCAGGTGCTCGGTCTGGCGCTTGCGTGCGGCGCCCGGCACGCGGAACCCGGGGAGTTCACCAAGAGAGCATTCTTGAATGGGCGATTGGATTTGGCTCAAGCCGAAGCGGTTCTGGACCTGATCCGGTCGCGCACGGACAAGGCCGCCGGTGTGGCGTTGGGCCAGATGGAAGGCGGTTTGTCGCAGGAGGTCCAGGAGTTGCGGGAACAGCTTGTGGATACTCTGGTGCAAGTGGAGGCCGCCATCGACTTTCCGGAGGAAGAGATCGAGCTGCTCCAGCGTCAGGAGTTGGGCCGCAAGGTCGCCGGTGTCGTTGACCGGATCTCCGCTCTCGTGGACAGCTACGAATGGGGGCGCCTGATTCGCGAGGGCGTGCGCGTGTGCATCGTCGGGCGGCCTAATGTCGGCAAATCGAGCCTGTTGAACGCGCTGCTCGGTGTGGAGCGGGCGATTGTCACGGCGACCCCCGGGACTACCCGGGACTTCATCGAGGAGACCGTCAACCTCAACGGTTTGCCGGTGGTGCTGTGGGACACCGCCGGTATCAGGGACAGGACCGAAGGTGTGGAGCAAATCGGCATCGACGTAACGCTCAAGAGGCTCGAGGAGAGCCAGGGGTGCATGCTGGTGGTCGACGGGTCCTCGCCGCTTGCCGCGGAAGACCTGGATGTGATTGAGAGGGTTCGCGAAAGGCCGGGGCTGGTGGTCATCAACAAGTCCGACCTGCCGCGGGAGCTCGACGGGTCGGCCGTTTCAAGGCACTTGACCGGTCTACGGCAAGTTGAGGTCTCGGCACTGACCGGGCAGGGGCTCGACATGTTGAAGGACGCCCTTCGTGAGTGTTTTTTAGATTCTGCGGAAGAGCCGGAAGTGGTCGTAACCAACGTTCGCCACAAGGCCGCCCTGGAGCGGGCTCGCGCCAGCCTGGTGGAGGTTCATCGTGCCGTCGACGAGGGAATGCCGCCGGATATTGTCGCCGTGGACTTGCAGGAGGCCCGTGACAGCCTGGAAGAGATAATCGGCACCGTGACCAACGACGACATCCTGGATCGGATTTTTTCCCAGTTCTGCATCGGGAAGTAAGGAGACGGCAACCATCTTGTTCGGTGTGGCGCATGGAGGTTCGCCGGGAAATTTGGCACAATCGGGGTACTGATCGGAAAGTCAGAGAAGGATGTTTCACGTGAAACAGTCGGATATACGGAAAGGGAAGGTCTACGATGTCATCGTTGTCGGGGCCGGGCACGCGGGCATCGAAGCCTCTTTGGCGGCGGCCCGCATGGGTTTCGACACCCTGATGTTGACGCTGAACCTCGACCACATCGGTCAGATGTCGTGCAATCCGGCCATTGGCGGCATCGGAAAAGGGCATCTGGTCAAGGAGATCGACGCCCTTGGCGGCGAGATGGCCCGGGCCATCGACGAGACCGGGATCCAGTTCCGCATGTTGAACACGAAAAAGGGCCCGGCCGTCAGGGCGTCTCGGGCACAGGCCGATAAGGCGCTTTATCGTCAGCGGATGAAGAGGGTGGTGGAGAACTGCGAGAATCTGACCCTGAAGCAAGGCAGCGTCGAAGCCCTCGTCTGCAGTGACGGCCGGGTCACGGGTGTCGAAACCCAGATCGGCGAAGTATTCGAGGCGAAAAAGACCATCGTGACGACCGGGACGTTTCTCCAGGGCGTCATCCACGTGGGCGACCGCAATTTTTCCGCCGGCCGTGCCGGTGATTTCGCGGCCCAGGGCCTGAGCGGCTCGTTGAGCGCGCTGGGCCTTCGGTTGGGTCGCCTGAAGACCGGGACATGTCCGCGGTTGAACGCCCATACTATTGATTATTCGAGGCTTTCGGTTCAGTACGGCGATGAAAACCCGATCCCGTTCTCATTCGGGACGGAGCGAATCGAGCAGCGGCAGATCCCCTGTCACATCACCTATACGAATCCCGGGACCCATGAGATCATTCAGGCGGCCATTCACCGCTCGCCCATGTATTCCGGGGTCATCAAGAGCCGCGGTCCCCGTTATTGTCCTTCCATCGAGGACAAGGTGGTGCGGTTCGCGGACAAGCAGCGGCACCAGATTTTTCTCGAGCCCGAGGGATACGACACGGTCGAGGTCTACCCCAACGGCATCTCCACGAGTCTGCCGCTCGATGTCCAGGTCGACCTCGTTCACAGCATCGAAGGCCTGGAAGAAGCCGAGATCATGAGGCCCGGCTATGCCATCGAGTATGACTACGTGGAGCCGACTCAGCTCAAGCCGACGCTGGAGACGAAGGCCATCGACAGTCTCTACCTGGCCGGCCAGATCAACGGAACGACGGGATATGAAGAGGCCGCGAGCCAGGGCCTCATGGCCGCCATCAATGCGGTCCTGAGCATCCGCGGGGAAGAGCCCCTCGTCCTGTCTCGGGACCAGGCGTACATCGCCGTATTGATTGACGATTTGGTAACCAAGGGAACGGACGGCGAGCCCTACCGGATGTTCACGTCCCGCGCCGAGTACCGCTTGCTGCTGCGGGAGGACAACGCCGATCTACGCCTTGCGGAACTGGGCTACCGGATCGGCCTCGCTACTCCGGAAGCCCACGCACGGACCGCCGAGAAGCAGGATCGGATCAACGAGCTCGCCGAAAAACTCGAGAGCACGCAGATCAATCCGTCGCGACCGGTCCAGGCCCGCCTGGACGCCCTGAAGACCGCGCCCATCCGGAACATTACATCCTTGGCGCAACTGCTGCGTCGTCCCGAGATAGCATTCACGGATTTGGCGGTTTTCTGTCTCGATCTGGCGGGTGTGCCGGCCGACGTCGCCCTGCAGGCAGAGGTGTCGATCAAGTACAGCGGGTATGTGGAGCGGCAGGCCCAGGGCCTCAAGCGCTTCCAGAAGATGGAGAACGTAACACTCCCCGACGACCTGGATTACGGCAAAATCAACGGACTTTCCCGTGAAATAAAGGAAAAATTGACCCATGTACGGCCGCGGTCCCTGGGGCAGGCATACAGGATTTCGGGTGTGACGCCGGCTGCCATCTCGGTGCTTTCCCTTTACGTGTACAAGATGAAGGCGGGCTGAGCGGACGGGGCTCGTCAGGTTTCGCACAGGCGCTGATGGTCTCCCGGAAGGTGCCACACGGACACTAAGAACGAGCAACTCCTAATCGCCGGCGCCAAGGTTTTCGGCGTCGAGCTCTCCTCGTATCAAGTAGGCGCCTTCGGCCAGTATCTCGACCTTCTCGCCTTTTGGAACCGGCGCCTGAACCTCACCGCCATCCGGGACCCCGAGCTCGTCGTCCGTCGCCACTTTGTCGATTCGTTTTCGGTCGTTCCTTTTCTGAGCGGCGACGGAGGAGTACTGGACGTCGGCAGCGGTGCGGGCTTTCCGGGTATTCCCATCAAGCTCGCGCTCCCCGGCAAACCCGTCCATCTCGTGGAGCCGCGCCGTAAGCGTGCGAACTTTTTAAGACAAGTGGCCCGGGAGTTGCGGCTTGCGGACGTGCATGTCATCGAGAAGCGGGTGGAGGATCTGTCCGCCGAACCGTTGCCGCCCATAGGGGAGACGGTTACCCGCGGATTTTCGGATATTCCCGGGTTTCTGAAGGCCAGTGCGGATCTTCTGAGCTCGGACGGCATGGCTGTAGTCATGCAGGGACCGAAGGGGGTGGCCTTATTGGAAGATCTCCGAGCCTGCATCCCCGACTATGGACTCACCGAAGGGGAAAGCAGTCACTTCGAGCTTCCGTTTGGGGGAGAACAAAGGACCGTGCTGACTTTCCACAAGACCTAGGGCTATTCTCGGCCGGCTTGGGGCGGATCACGGCAGCCGGCTCATGTTTCACGTGAAACATCGGCTTCCTTTCCGTGCTCGGAAATGCTAAGAAACAGTACTGGCTGTTTTTATATAACACGTTAAAAACACAAGACTTTTGGGCAAAATTATCGCCATAGCCAACCAGAAGGGAGGGGTCGGGAAGACCACCACGACGGTGAACCTGGGCGCGTCCCTGGCCGACGCGGCGAAGAGGACCCTGATCGTGGACATGGACCCGCAGGGTAATAGCACGACCGGCTTCGGGGTTGACCCGAGGTCTCTGAACAAGAGCATCTACGACGTGATGCTCGAAAACTGCTTCGTCACCGAGGCGCTGTGCGCTACGGAAATGCCGTCACTGTTCCTCTTGCCCGCCAACCGCGACCTCGTCAGCGCCGAAATTCACATGATCGACATGGAGAACCGCATCGGGCGCTTGAGACAAGCGCTGGAGACGGTGCGGTACCGGTTCGACTACATCCTGCTGGATTGCCCCCCTTCCCTAGGCCTGCTCACTCTCAATGCGTTGGCGGCAGCCGATTCCCTGCTGGTGCCGCTTCAGTGCGAGTACTACGCCCTCGAAGGTCTCACCGCGGTGCTGGAGACCATGAATCGTGTCCAGTCCTCGTACAACCAACACCTCCAGTTCGAGGGGGTCGTCCTTTGCATGTACGACGGCCGCAGCAATCTCTCCGCCCAGGTGGCTGAAGACGTTCGCGGCCATTTCCCCGAAGCGGTCTTCGAGACCGTCATCCCCCGAAATGTTCGCCTGAGCGAGAGTCCCAGCCACGGAAGGCCGGCGCTGCTCTACGACGCCCGCTCCACGGGAGCCCAGAGCTACCTCAGCCTCGCGGCCGAATTGATGGGCCGAAAGGAGTCAAGCCATGCAGAAGAATAGACTGGGCCGGGGTCTGGATGCCCTGCTTCCGGGGAGCGAGCCCGTGGTGGAGGATTCTCAGCAGGAGACCGCCCCCACGTCGGTCCATCCTTCGTTGATCGTCCCGAACCCGAACCAGCCACGGCGGGTCTTCGACGATGAGAAGTTGGACGAGTTGGCAAGCTCCATCGAGGCCAGCGGCATGCTTCAGCCGCTGGTCGTCCGGACCACCGCCACCGGTTACGAGTTGATCGCCGGAGAGCGCCGGCTGCGCGCCGCACGCAGGCTGGGGCTCTCGGAAGTACCTATTATCATTCACGAAACACCCGATCCGAACTCATTGCTGCTGGCCCTGGTCGAGAACCTCCAACGCGAGGACCTGAACCCCATCGAGGAGGCGGCCGCGTTCGCCGAGCTTCAGGAGCAGTTCCACCTGACCCAGGAACAGGTGGCCGAGAAGGTGGGCCGGAGCCGGTCGGCGGTCGCCAACTCCCTGAGACTCCTGTCCCTGCCCGGCCAGATCAAGGAGCACGTCGCCGCCGGCAAGCTGGCCGCCGGGCAGGCCCGGGCGCTCCTCGGGCTCAACGACAAGTCGATGCTGCCGGCGGCTGCGCGCGAGGTCATGGGCAAGGACCTTTCGACGCGCGATACCGAGGCCCTGGTCCGGCGATTGAACAAGCCGCGGCGCACCAAGTCGAGCGACCGGTTGGATCCCGACCTGTCCAACCTGGTCGAAACGTTGCAGCGCCGGCTCGGCACCCGGGTGAGGCTCATGCACAGGGCTAGCGACGACAAGGGGAAGCTGGAAATCGAGTACTATTCGCAGGACGATCTGGACCGCATCACCAGCATGATGATGGGGAACGCATAGACGTGAGATGGCGCCTTCACGCTCCCCGCGCCTCTTCGTCGGTACTGTGCGGATTCGGGCTTGACAGGGGCGCGAGAATGTGGCTGGACGGAAGGAACAAAGCCCCCGGGGCGGGGAGCCCCGGGGTGGAGGGGGGGGCATGAAGAAGGCAGATCTTATTCCGGTGGAGAACTGGTGGGACCGACTGGAGCCGTTTCTCGCGGGGCTGTGGGTGATGCTCCCTTTTCTTGTGGTGATGGCGGTTGTTGGACTTGGAAAGCTGCTGCAGTAGCTTTCCGATCCGCGAACCAGTAGGCCATGATCCCTGACGCTACCGGGGCTACGGTAACGAACACATCCTTTGCTGCGGTAAAGGTTCCTGGGTCGCCTCCATAGAAAGCGAGCCCGACAAGCCCCGCCGCTCCGCCGAAGAGGTAAAGGGCCGATCCGTAGGTGAGATACACTCGCACCTTGTTTCTCCTGTGCTCTCGTTTCTCGTCTCCTTGGGCCTTCAGGAGACTTACCTGATCCTGTGTCGAAGCATCTGTTTCCACTTAAACACCTCCTCTTCTGGTTGGGGGTTAGTAGGCCTGCCTGTACTTGTACCGCTTCGGCCGCGGCGCTGGCTTCTTCTGCACTCTCCCTCTGGTCTGTTCGGCGACCATCGACTGAGCCCGACGTAGCGCCTTGATCGTCGCGTAGAAGGGCACGACGCTTCCCCTCGTTTTCTTCCGTCCCATTTCTGCCAGCTCGACGGCTGTGAGAGCCCCTTCGGCCTTGGCGAATGGATCGGCGCCGGCGCGCAGGAGCGCGGTAACGATCTCGGCGTACCCCTGAAAGGCGGCCCAGTGCAGTGCCGTTCCTTCTGCGTCATGGACCTTTCCCTTGGCGTTGATCGTCTTGTGGGCACCATGCTTGATGAGCATTTCGACTGCGGGCCAATGGCCCCTCCACGAGGCGGCAATGAGGGGGGTAATTCCGGTCTTGTTGGCCACGTTCGGGTTCGCGCCGGCCTTGAGCAAGATGCTCATCAATTCGGGATCTCCGCTGCTTCCCGACACTATGTGAAGGGGGGTGTTGCCGGAGAGGTCTCGCGTGTTGGCGTCTGCTCCCGACGCCAGGATCGCTCTCACTTGCTCCAGCCGCTTCTTCGTCCAGCTCCTCAGCACATCCTGGGGCACGTCATACCCGGCGCGCAGATCCCGATCTGCCAAGTGCGTCATGCAATGCAGCTCGCCTCCGCCTATGATCTGGTTCCGTCGGGCGCACAGTTCGTTCTCCTTCTTCTGGTGCTGCTTGAATCGTTGCGAAAGCTCCAAGGCCTGTTTCATCCAGGCCGGTTCAGGATCCTCCCCGTTGCTGATTCCCGGTGTGCTGGCCACGAGGAGCAATCCTACGAGGATTGCCAACCCCAGCCGTGCCATGGCGCCACCCTACCGACACTTGTTGAAGTGGCCCCTGCCGTAGAGGCAGTTGGTTTCGTCGACGCCCCAGGAGTTCTGGTTCCGACGGTTGCGGTCCTGCTGGTAGAGGTACTCCTTCCGTTCCCGCTCAAGGTTCCGCATGTAGTCGCGGTAGTAGTCCCGTTGCGGGGTGGCCGGCCGCCTGAGTTCATTCAGGTAGTCCGACAGGGGACGGTACTGTTGCTGCGCTCCTACCGGGAGCGCCATCAAGCCCAGGAACAGCCCACAAAGCACGATGCGCACCATGGCCCACCTCCCATGAGGTTGTCGCGGTGTTCATGCCGTTGTTCGCACCTGGTGTACGAGCCGTTGCCTACCGTGGCTTGGCGGGATTGCCGGGCCGTTGCGACAGACACGCAGAGGTGCGGTGAAAGTCCTACCTATTCGCTCGAGGCGTCGGGGAGCTACCCCTTGCCGGGCACAGCGAGCTCTTGTATTCAGCAGGTGGCCCGACACACGGGCACCTCTGCTTCTGTCGCAGAAATCAGCCTATGCAAGAACCGGATATTTTACAAGGATTTTTTCACTTCATGCGGGGCCATGGTATGGACAACCAGCCTCAACGGTGGCAGATAGGAGACAGGGAGGGTTGGACGATGCCGAAATTCAAGCCGGGCAAGCGCTCTTCGGACCCCAATACAGCGGCGGCCCACGTGGTGAAGCTGGCCACCGGACAGCTCCCGCCGGAGGGGTCAGAAACTCGCCAAACCATTGAATTTATGGTAGAATCTTCAAGTGAACAGACTGCCTCTGAAGAAGCGGATTCAGACCCTTCGGCTCCTCGTCAAAGGCATGGGGGTGAGACCTATCTCACGGGCGATCGACGTGGACCCTCACACGGTGCTGTCCTTGTTGATCTCAGCGGGGAGAGCCGGAGCGACCTACCACGACGTTCACGTCAGAAACGTAAGCGCTAAGCGCGTCCAGTGTGACGAGCTCTGGTCCTTCGTCTACGCCAAGGCCAAGAACGTCAAGGACGCCAAGGCGGCGCCGGAGGAAGCCGGCGACGTCTGGACCTGGATCGCGTTGGACCCCGACTCCAAGCTCATCGTCTCCTACCTCACCGGCGGTCGCGGCACGAGCTACGGGAAGATGTTCATGAAGGACTTGGCCGGCCGACTCTCGGGCCGCGTCCAGCTCATCACCGACCAGCACCCGGCCTACCCGCCATCTGTCGAGGGAGCCTTCGGCAAGAACGTGGACTTCGAGTTCGGGGATGCGGCCAACAGCTTCGTGGAGCGCCAGAACCTCACCATCCGGACGTCGGTGAAGCGCTTCGCACGCAAGACCAACGCCCACTCCAAGAAGCTGGAGAACCACGTCGCCTCGGTCCACCTCCACGTGCTCCACTACAACTGGTGCCGCTACCACGAGACGATCCGGTGCGCGCCGGCCATGGAGGCCGGGCTGTCTAAGACGCTGCACGATGTGGAGTGGATCGCGGAGCTCGCCGACTCCCACTACGCTGGTTGACGACGCCGCCAGGTCCAGATACCATCCCCTGAAAGCACGAAAGCCCACGCTGGAACGTGAGCTTTCGTAAGAATTGGCCCCGGAGGACTTTGACGGGGAGCCAACAGGGATGGCAACAATCACCTCCCTTGTTATCGCAGTGGTGCGGCCTCCGTCAAGTCCTCCTCTTCCCTATCGGAGGACACCATGAACAACGATGATCGCGATCTCCTCTTCCTGAGCGCCATCAAGAAGCGTGACGAGGAAAACGAGCACCTGCGGCATCTGTTGGCCGTGGCGATGCGGAAGATCCGGCGCGACAACGCCACCATCAAGGAGCTCAGTGCCTGACGCTCCTCGTATTGATCTCCGCTGACACCTTCAGGGCCTTCTCGAGCTCGGCCACCTTGGCGAAGAGCAGCCGGATCAGAGCCTCCTTTTCCTGACAGCCCTCGCATGGGCAGGGCAGATCCTCGGCACACGGACATGGGGTTGAGAGCATGGTTCACCTCCTTGATCAGGAGGCTACCACGGGGTCGGGGTGCGGCCGGATTCCAAAATCACACAGTACCTCTTCGTCCCTCTCTTTGACAAGCACAGGTGCGGATGTTATAGACCCTCCGTAGTCGGCAGTTGAGGCAGTTGAAAGAGGTTTGCCTTTCCTCAGACGGTTCACGCCACTCCGTATCTTCCTTGACCGGGGCTCGCCGTCCGAGTCCGGTGTCTTCAGCAACGAACCCGAAGAATGATCAGCATAGACTTTTCCCTGGTGGTCCAAATCGTCCTGTTCCTGGTCCTTTTCGGCATCCTGCGCCGGGTGCTGTTCGGGCCGGTCGGACGTTTGATGGCGGAACGGGAGCGTCGCACCGAGGGCGCCCACGCCGAAGCACGCTCCATGACCGAGGAAGGAAAAGAGTTGCAGGAGCGCTACGACGCCGCCATCGCCAAGGCGCGCGCCGAAGGGGAAGCCATCAAGAGCGAGATCCGGGAAGAGGCCCTCAAAGCCCGCAACGTGATCCTCTCCCAGGGGCGTGACGCCGCCACCCAAAAGATCCAGGAGATCCGGGAAGAGGTGCAGAAGGAGATGGAGGCGGCGCGCCGGGTGGCCTCGACCAATGCCGAGGCCCTTGCGCAGCAGATGGCGGAAAAGGTCTTGGGCCGGAAGCTGACATGACCCTTTTGACCGACATCTTCGTGTCCACGGCCTGGGCCGCGACCGCGGGCGGAACCCATACTCCGTCCATTACGGAGCTGCTGTTTCCGCTCATCAACTTCCTCATCTTCGCCTACCTGGTGAAACGCTTCGGCCTTCCGCTGGTCAAGAAGCACCTCGAGCAGCGCCGGGAGGGACTCATCGAAGCCGTGGCCACCGCCCAGGAGGCCAAGGGAGAAGCCGAGGGATATGTTCGCAAGTACCGGGAATTGCTAGAAGTCCTCGACGATGAGTGCGAGCGGATCCGGCAGGGGTTAAGAGCCGAGGGCGAGCGGGAACGCTCCCGGATCGTGGCCGAGGCGGAGGAGTCCGCGGCCAAGCTGAAAACCGACGCGGACTTCCTGGCCGAGCAGGAAGTGAAGATGGCGCGGCAGCAGATCCGCGGAGAGATGGCGTTGCTGGCGGAGACTGCCGCCG
Source organism: uncultured Binatia bacterium (SeqCode) (assembly GCA_965204505.1). Classification (GTDB taxonomy): domain Bacteria; phylum Desulfobacterota; class Binatia; order UBA9968; family JAJDTQ01; genus JAJDTQ01. The sequence goes on along the minus strand of CBDBFB010000002.1, from coordinate 490,985 downwards.
AGCGGGTGATCCAGCAGCACCTGGCGGCCGCCGATCAGGACCGCATGATCGAGAATTTCTCGCGGCAGATTCAGAGTCTCTGACGCTTCGCGTCGACGGGAACGCCACGATGGTTGACATGGTGCGCGGGGTTCACGGCAGCAGGCGTAGGGGCGGGTTTCAAACCCGCCTGTCTCTAGTTTGACACCGACACGCTAGCATGCGTTGTCATCGCCAATAGTCACATAACTCATCGGTTTCACGATGAAAAACATACTGCCAAAGCAAGCCGGCGGTGTGCTCCAGTGCGCCTCGTTTTCTTCTCTTGTGTTGACTTTCGGGTTGACTGTTGGCATGATGCCCCGATGGAAACACGACACGTCTCCGCAAAGAACACCGCCAGGGTCAAGCTCACCCTGACCAAGAGGACCGTAGATTCTCTCGATCCCGAAGACAAGCCCTGGATCGCCTGGGACGACAAGCTTGTGGGCTTCGGTGTGCGCGTGCATCCCTCGGGCGCAAAGGCTTACCTTGTAAACTACCGCGCCGGCGACGGCGGGCGCAAGGCGCCCAACAAGCGGGTGGTGGTGGGCCGCGCCGGGCGGATGACTCCGGACCAGGCAAGGCGGCGGGCGCAGGAGCTTCTGGGGCGCGTAGCCTCGGGCGAGGACCCCGCAGGAGAGCGTGCCGAGGCGCGGGGGCTGCCGAGGCTCGGAGAGGCGTGCGAGGACTACATGAAGGCCGGCCACGGCTGGGCCGAGAGCACGGAGCGGGGCTATCGGCGGTATGCGGAGCTGTATCTCGGCGACTGGCTCTCCCGCCCCCTCGATTCCATCACTCGCCGGGACGTGGAGGGCCGCTTCCGGCTTCTCACGGAGCGGCACGGGGAGATGCCCGCCAACCAGTGTCTGTCGTTCCTGCGCTCGGTGTACCGGCGGCCGTGCGTGGACTTTGAGGGTCTTCGGAACCCCGTGGATCAATGGCTTGCGGGCGGGGGACGCTACCACCGGAAGACGAGGAAGCGGATATCGTCACCGGCGGAGGTGCTGCCGTGCTGGCGCAAGGGGATAGAGGCAGTGGTGGGGAACCCGGTGCGCCGGGACGCGTTCCTGTTCGGGCTCTACACGGGGATGCGGCGGGGAGAGATCCTGGCGCTTCGGTGGGAGCGGGTGGACCTGGACAAGGGGCTCTTCCGGGTGGAGGAGACGAAGACCGGAGTACCGCTGGAGCTGCCGGTGACGCGCCAACTCGGGGAGATTCTGGCGCGGCGGCGGACGGAGGTCAACGCGATGCCCGAGAAGCTTCACGGCTGGGCGTTCCCGTCGCGGTCAAGCGAGTCGGGGCACGTGGAGGAGCTTCAGGCGTACTACGAGGCCATCGGGCGGGCGGGCGGCGCCAAGTTCTGGTTTCACGCGCTGCGCAACTCCTTCATCACGGTGGCGGAGCGGGAACTGATGCTGCCACGGTCGTTGACGAAGCGGCTGGTGAACCACGCGCGGCCCGGCGACGTGACGGAGGGGTACGCCGCGGACTGGACGGTGGAGCAGCTTCGGGAGCCCGCGCAACGGATAGCTGACCGCATCGATGATCTTGTTGGGTCGGACGAGGCAGTGGCGCAGGCTCGCATGCAGGCAGGATGAGATGCGGCGGGCGTGAGGTTCGCTGTAACGCCGCCCCTCCGGCGCCTTCAGTGATGCGGGCGCCGCCGGGGAATATCGTAGGGTCGAGAGATGAAACCTTGGGTTCGTATTTCCGCAAACCTTTCACTCACCGCTGCTGAAGTGTGGGCGGCAGTCGCCTGGGCGTGGGGGAGCCGGTGGGAAATTCTGGAACAGACAGGCCCGCCGGAGCATGTGGCCTTCATCAGCATTTCCGACTGCTGGTCGCGCCGGGGCGCGAGGGTCCCATCAGCCCGGACCCAGGCCGAGGAGCTTCCTGGCGTTGCCGTGCGCGATCTTTTCCTTCGTGGGCCGGGGGAGGTCCAGCGAACGAAGCCAGTCCGCGCCGGCCTTGTTCCCGGCGAACGGATAGTCGACCGCGAACATCACGCGGTCCTCGCCCATCACGGACAGGAGCAGCGTCAACAGTTCCCCGCGGAAGAACGCGCTGGTGGTCATCCAGAAGTTGTCGTGGAGATACTGCTGGACGGGTTTTTTCAGCCTTCTTTTCGTGGCCTTGGCCAGATCGCCTCCGAACCGCCAGTAGTAGAAGGGAAGCCCTTCGCCCATGTGGCCGACGATGACCTGGAGGTCGGGGAACTTGTCGAAAACCCCGCTGACGATCATCCGCAGGCATTGCAGGGCCACTTCCTGGTGCCAGCCGTAGCCCGGACCGCCGAGGATCTTGCTGACCCAGGCGTCCCCCAGCCCCGAGTAGTAGAGGTCCATGATCTCCGGCGACGGAGAAGCCGGGTGGATGTAGACGGGCGCTCCGAGCGCTTCGGCCCGGGCCAGCACGGGCTCGAAGGCGGCGTCGTCGAGGAACCTGCCGCCGATGGCTCCATAGGTCATGCAGCCGACCAGGCCGTCATCGCGGACGGCCCGCTCGAGCTCGTCCGCGGCTGCTTGCGGCTCGCGCATCGGCAGCGCGGCGAAGGCGCGGAAACGATCCGGGTAGGCCGGGATGACCTCCCTTGCGATCCAGGCGTTGATGGCGCGGGCGAAATCGACGCCCTCGGCGCCGGGCAGCTCCTGCGCGCCCGGCGTCATCGCCGAAAGGACCTGCATGCCGATGCCCGCCTCGTCCATGGCCGCGATGCGGCCGGCGGCCACGTCGGTGATGACCTCGATGAACTTCGGATTCGGAAGCTTGATGCCGTTAAGCCTCAGAAGCTCGGGAGCCGCATAGTGTTCCTCCAACCCGATCAGGAACAGGTCGTCGTCCGCGGCCGAGGCGGCTGCCGCCGCGCTCCAGGGCAGCGTGGACCCGGCCGCTGCCGCAACGCCCAGGGCCATGGCGCGTGTCAGGAAAGCGCGCCGGCTCATGGCGCCGTCGCCAGCCCGGCCGTTGAGGCGGGTCTGCTCGTCAGTCGTAAGCGTTGCCGCTGGGGCACGTTGACTTTCAGCGAGAGTCGGGTGTGAACGCCCAGGGGAGGGCGCAGCGAGACTAGCTGCGGTACTAGCGGGTGAGAGTCCCGCCGGCGCAGTTCTCAGTTTGGCGCCGTAGTCATATCCGGCAGACGCACGGGGCGACCCGGCGATCTGGAAGCCCGGACGTAAAAGCCTCGGGGGACAGGGAGGCCTTTGTGCCGCTCCTGTGCGATCAGCCCGGAAGGCGAGCAACGAGTAGGGCCGCAACGAGAGTGAACGGATCAAGCGTCGAAAAGGGCGTTCCCGCGTGAAGCTGATTTGCGGGATAAATTGGAGCTGCCAAGGGTTTTCTCCCTACCCGATGGCCAGTGCCGGTGCGGAAGAAACTGAGGCGCACGCACCGGGGCTCCCGGCGTATTGAAGGCGGCAATACTCGAAAGTACCGCAGCGAAAGTCCGGAAGGTCTGGAGGTCAGACAGGATGATCCTCGAATGTCAAAGACCGCGTCTATAACCGGTCGTGCCGGGAAATGAGGCGGAGACGTCCAGACTGGCGGATGAGGCCGACAAGCGGTGATGGCCGGGACAACATAACCCGGCCGGAGCGAGGGCCTCTGGTAAGCGTAACGAGCGCCCCATCTTCCTACCCCCGGTGAGTCGGGGGTAGGCTGGCCCTCCAAGTACAGGAAGGAGGGCAAGGCAATGGATGATCTTGACCGGAGTGTCGAGGAAGAGCTGGACCGGGAGGAGGCGGCGGGCGGGGACACGGCGGTTGTCCGGCCGCCGGCGACGGCTGGGGATCGGAGATGGACGGACGAGGAGAAGGCGCAGGTGGTCCGGGAGTGTTGCTGGCCTGGAGTGAAGGTGGGGGAAGTGGCGCAACGCCACGGGTTGTCGGTCAGTCAGGTGAGCGCATGGCGAAAGCTGGCACAGCGGGGCAGGCTGACGCCGCCGGGTTCGGGGGCGGCGGGAACCTTGGCTGAGGCGCAGGCGGAGCGGAGCCAGGCAGGGATCAAGGCCGGGGTGGCGGCGCCCGGGAGCGGTCCTGCCTTCGCCGAGCTGGAGGTGGTGGAGGAGCCAACGGCGGTGGGTTCGGTGTCGATCGAGGCTCGGGGAGTGACGGTACGGCTTGAGGGGGCCATCGGCGCGGTGCGGATCGCCGAGATAGCCTCGGCGCTGCGGGGTCTGCGATGACAGCTCCGGGGTCGGGGACGCGGGTGGTGGTGGCGACGAGGCCTGTGGACTTCCGCAAGGGCCATGACGGGTTGGCGGCGGTGGTGGAGCAGGAGTTGGGACTGGACCCGTACAGCGGGGTGGCGGTGGTGTTCCGGCCGCGGCGGCTGGACCGTGTGAAGGTGCTGTGGTGGGACGGGACGGGGCTGGTGTTGGCGTCGAAGCGTCTGGAGCAGGGGCGGTTTGCGTGGCCCGGGGTGCGGGACGGGGTGATGCGGCTTACGGGGGCGCAGTTCGAGGCGTTGTTCGAAGGGCTGGACTGGCGTCGGGCGTGGGCGCCGCGGGTGCGGCGGCCGCGTACGGCGGCGGGGTGAGCGGAGGCGTTTTTTGTTGCTAAGTGCCTGATTTTATGGTACTATTCTTTTCATGGATGTCAACCTCGGCAAGGCCGGTCTTTCTTCTCTCGCGCCCCCCTTGCGGGCGCTGTTCGAGGGGCAGCAGGCGGCCATGGAGGCGCTTCGCACCGAGAACGCTTCCCTCTCCGACCGCAACCACCATCTCGAAGACCTGAACCATCATCTTGAAGACGTGAACCGCCGCCTCGAGCACCTGGTGCGGGAGCTCAACCGGGCGGTGTACGGCAAGAAGTCCGAAAAGCTCCATCCCGACCAGTTGCAACTGGCGTTCGAGGACCTCGAAGCGGCCGTGGCCGAGGCGAAGGAATCCGCGCCGGCGCCGGCCAGGGGGACGCCTCGCCGGAAGCGTTCGGCTCCCGAGCGCAACATCGGCCATCTTCCGGCTCATCTGCCCCGGTCAGAGCGGGTGATCGAGCCCGAGAGCACGCAGTGTCCATGCGGCTGCGGCGAGATGGAGCGCATGGGCGAGGACCGCACCGAGCGGCTGGACATCGTGCCGGCCCAACTCCAGGTGATCGTCACGGTGCGGCCCAAGTACGCCTGCCGGGTGTGCCAGGAAGGCGTCACCCAGGCCGAGGCGCCGGCGTACCTGATCGAGGGCGCGCTGCCGACCGAAGGGGCCATCGCCCACGTGCTGGTGTCGAAGTACGCCGACCACTCTCCGCTCTACCGCCAGTCCCGGATCTACGCCCGCTCGGGGGTCGATCTGCACCGCTCGACGCTGGCCGGGTGGGTGGGCGCGGCGGCGTTCCACCTCAAGCCGGTGGTGGACCGGCTGGCCTGGCGCCTGAGACAGTCGGGGAAGCTGTTCATGGACGAGACCCGGGCTCCGGTCCTCGACCCCGGACGGGGCAGGACCAAGACGGGGTGGCTGTGGGCGCTGGCCCGCGACGACCGAAGTTGGGGAGGGCCGGACCCGCCCGGGGTGGTGTACTTCTACGCTCCCGGCCGCGGCGGCGAGCACGCGGAGACCTTCCTCAAGGGGTTCAAGGGCATCCTGCAGGTGGACGGCTATGCCGGCTACAACCGGCTTGCGGGCCCGGACTGGCAGGTGCGCCTGGCGTACTGTTGGGGGCATTCCAGGCGGAAGGTCCACGATGTCTTCGACAGCGACCGCTCCGGGATCGCGGCCGAGGGGCTGCGGCGGATCGCGGAGTTCTACGCCATCGAGGACGGGATCCGCGGCGCTTCGGCCGAACACCGCCTTGCCGAGCGCCGGAGCCGCACCGCGCCCCTGGTCGAGGAGTTCGGCGCGTGGCTCAAGGAACAACGCGCGCGGCTCTCGGCCAAGTCCCGCCTGGGCGAGGCGCTGGCCTACATCGCCCGGCACTGGGACGGTCTGCTGGTGTTCCTCGAAGACGGGCGCGTCGAGATGGACACCAACTGCGTCGAGAACCTCATCCGCCCGCTGGCCCTGAACCGCAAGAACGCCCTGTTCGCCGGCCACGACGAAGGCGCCGCCGCCTGGGGCCGCATCGCATCGCTGGTCGAGACCGCCAAGCTGAACGGCGTCGAGCCGTACGCCTACCTCAAGGCTACCCTCGAAGCCATCGCCTCGGGGCATCGCGCCTCACGCATCGACGAACTGTCGGGTAGGGCACTGGCGCGCGCACCTTTATTGGGCCACGTTTCCAGCCGCCCTCCCTAAAATTCCGTACGTCGGGTTTTCCCCGGTACGGCTTCAAGCTTCAGGCACCTCGCAGTTCGGCACGGAGCCTTCCGCAGGGTCGCCGAGGTCAAGGCCGATCCCGCCATACCCCCGAACGGACGCTGCGTTTGCTCCGCCCTTCGACGATGCCACTCGCCGGTTGATGCGTCGCCTCTGTGTGCGAAACCGCCGGTTGCAACATCGCCACCTGAGCCCAGAGGCCCTCGCTCCGGCCGGGTTATGTTGTCCCGGCCATCACCGCTTGTCGGCCTCATCCGCCAGTCTGGACGTCTCCGCCTCATTTCCCGGCACGACCGGTTATAGACGCGGTCTTTGACATTCGAGGATCATCCTGTCTGACCTCCAGACCTTCCGGACTTTCGCTGCGGTACTTTCGAGTATTGCCGCCTTCAATACGCCGGGAGCCCCGGTGCGTGCGCCTCAGTTTCTTCCGCACCGGCACTGGCCATCGGGTAGGCAAGAAAACCCTTGGCAGCTCCAATTTATCCCGCAAATCAGCTTCACGCGGGAACGCCCTTTTCGACGCTTGATCCGTTCACTCTCGTTGCGGCCCTACTCGTTGCTCGCCTTCCGGGCTGATCGCACAGGAGCGGCACAAAGGCCTCCCTGTCCCCCGAGGCTTTTACGTCCGGGCTTCCAGATCGCCGGGTCGCCCCGTGCGTCTGCCGGATATGACTACGGCGCCAAACTGAGAACTGCGCCGGCGGGACTCTCACCCGCTAGTACCGCAGCTAGTCTCGCTGCGCCCTCCCCTGGGCGTTCACCCCCGACTCTCGCTGAAAGTCAACGTGCCCCAGCCGCACCGCTTACGTTTCCACGACCCCCGTATAGTCCGTCGCCAGGCTCTCGCTTCCGTCCGTGGTCAGCGCAAGGGCTGCCGACTTCATGCCTGGTCCAGCACGATTCCCGAGTGCCGATCTTACTCGCGTGCTTCCGTATTGGGGCGGTCGTTGTCAAGCACCGCGCTCTTAAGCGTTTCCACGACCCCCGTATAGTCCGTCGCCAGGCTCTCGCTTCCGTCCGTGGTCAGCGCAAGGGCTGCCGACTTCATGCCTGGTCCAGCACGATTCCCGAGTGCCGATCTTACTCGCGTGCTTACTCGCGTGCTCGAACGCGTCGGAACGGTTCGGCAACAGGGCAAACGACGCGCATCATCGGGAACCGCGTCCCAGCGAGGGACACCGGTGGATCGTGTACGCCTTCAAGTGCCCCGCATTCATCCTCTCCCGTAGTGGCTGCCGATGGGGTGAGCCGCGCCTATGCCGCCCGAGCCGCCATCGCTTCCTCCCGCGTGTAGCGAAACTCGGAGCCGTCCCGCCACATCCGGTGAAGCACCACGCCGATGCGCCGGGCGAGTGCAACGGTTGCGCGCTTGTTGCCCCGCTGCTTCGCCAGACGCAGCGCCCAGGCCTTCAGCCAGTTCGGCCCGGCGCGGTGCAGCATCACCGTGGCGGCTTGATACAGCGCCGTACGCAACCCTGCATCGCCGGCCTTGGTGATCCGGCCCACTATATCCTTCTCCCCGGATTGATCCCGTCCCGGCGTCAGCCCCACCCATGGACCGACATCCTTCGATCTCCGGAACCGCTCGGGATCGTCGATTGCGGACACGAAGGTCAGGGCTATCACATGGCCGACGCCGGGCATGGTCATCAGCAGGCGGCACACCGGATCCTGCCTGGCCAGACTCCGGACCAGCTTCTCCAGCCCAGCCAGCTCGCCGCGCAGAGCGGCCCGCGCCCGCAGGATGGGTTCGGCCGCGGCTTCCAGCCTCTCGTTGCCGGCGATCAATTCCCGGACACGGGCCTCGTAACGGTTCCTGGAGACTGTGCCCAGCTTCAGGCCAAAATTGCGCAGCACCCCGCGCAGCGAGAGTTCCATGTTGATGAGTGCATCCAGCACGGATCTGCGCGAGCTCAGAAGCGCCCGCATCTCCTGTGACGAAACCGACTTGCAGTGCACTGGCCGGAACCAGCCCATCTGCAGCAGCCGCGCGATGCCCTCGGCATCCCGGCGATCCGTCTTGATCGGCATCGCACTCAGCGCGGCCTTCACCTGCCGGGTCTCCATCAACACCGACTCGAACCCAGCCTCGCTCATCCCCTTGTGAAGCCATTGTGACAGAGGACCCGCCTCAAGGCCGATCACAACGTTCCCGGGAGGCAGCGCGCGCAGGAACGCGATGACCGCCTCAGGCGTGCTCGCCACCCGCGCCTCCGTCACGATCTTGCCCTTCTCCCCGACCACGCAGATCGCCGTGCTTGCCAGCGATACATCCAGCCCGATATAGATATCCATGTCGTTGCCCTCTCCTTTCTAGGATTTGGGGCGCGCCTTCCGGCAAGACCCCGTGAACACACTACTATGGGTGTGCAAGGGCAACGACACCTCAATCCCCGCCGTCACTACAGACTCCCACGGTTCCGTTTGGAGCCGAGCCCCAATACGGCATCTTACTTACTCGTTCTCCGTCCTGCCCACATCCCCGACGGCTCCCGCGTCCTCGCCGTTTCAGGCGGCGGCCGCGGGGATTCGGTAACTCTCCTTCTTGGTCGTCAGCGCCCAGACGATCCGCGCCATTCGGTTGGCCAGCGCCACCGCGACCAGCATCCTCGGCTTGCGCGCCAGCATCCTGGCGAGCCAGGGATCGATGGTCGCACCACGCCGAGCCGCCCAGCGGACCACGGTCATGGCCCCCGTGATCAACAGCCGCCGGAGGTCGCGCTGGCCCATCTTCGATGTCTTCCCCAGCCTCGGCTTGCCGCCGGTGGTGTGCTGGAGCGGCACCAGGCCGAGCCAGGCGGAGAAGTCGCGGCCGCGCTGGAAGCTCTCCATCGGCGGCGCAAACGCCTGGAGGGCCATCGCCGTGACCGGCCCGACCCCCGGTATCGTCATCAGTCGCGCGGCCTCTTCGTCCTGGCGCGCGCAGGCATGGAGATCCGTCTCCAGCCCGGCGATCTTCTCCTCGAGCTCGGCGACCTGAGCGAGCAGAAGGCCGCCCAACTCCCGGACCGGCGCCGGCAGCCCGGAGTCCGGATCCTCCACTGCCCGCGCCAGCCGGCCGACATGGGCCGGCCCCTGCGGAGCTGTGACGCCGTACTCCGCCAGATGACCTCGCAGAGCGTTGATGGTCTGCGTGCGTTGGCGCACCAGCAGGTCCCGCGTGCGGAACAGCATCCCCCGGGCCTGCTGCTCTTCGGTTTTCACCGCCACGAAGCGCATGGTCGGGCGCTGCGCCGCCTCGCAGATCGCCTCCGCGTCCGCCGCGTCGTTCTTCTGGCGCTTCACGAACGGCTTCACGTAGATCGGCGGGATCAACTTCACCTCGTGGCCCAGCCGCAGGATCTCCCGTCCCCAGTAGTGAGCGCTCGCGCACGCTTCCATCGCCACGGTGCATCCTGGCTGCGAGGCAAGAAAGTCCAGCACCTTCTCACGGCTCAGCTTCTTGCGGAAGACAACCCTCCCGTCAGCCCGGGCGCCGTGCAACTGAAAGCTTCTCTTGGCCAAGTCGATCCCGATGATGCTAACCTGTTCCATGGATGTCCCCTCCTTCGTCGTGGCGTTATTGTTACTGCCACCTTGGCACATTTCGATGCCGTCGGGAGGGGGCGTCCATTCCATCGCTTACCGTCCTTCGCGGCTCAGTTCGTCGAGTTTGTGCGTTGCGAGCACAAATGTGTAGCGGAACGTCCGCTCGATGAGCGGCGTGAGCGAGGCGGCGGCCGCACCGGCGCGGCCCCGGGCGATGTCAAGAATCTTCGTGCGGACGAACTCGGCGGCCGGGACATCGTGCCGTTCGGCAGCCGCCTTGACCTCTTGCCACTCGGAATCGGAGAAGCGGATGCCTCTGGTGCGGCGCGCGGCGCCCTGGTTTGCAGCGGGCGCATCGCCGGATTCGGGTTCGGTTCGGTCGGTTCTTGTCACGCTCCTTCTCCTTTTCGTCTCCGGAATCGAGCTCGGGAGCGGGTGGTCCGCAGGCATGAAAACCCATCGCCCCTTGCGGTCGTTACTACCAGATCGGCGGCGGGGTGGCGATTTCGGCGAAGGCTCCTTCTATTCGGGGTGTACGGGCCGCTGAAGCGGCCATCATATGCGCATGTCGGTCGTGTATCGGTCCGTGTTTTCGGTAGCGACAAGCGTGTATCGCTCGTGTATCGGTGCAGGACAAGCGCAGCCCAGCATGGTCAGGGGCAAGAAGGACGTCGTGTATCGGTGCGACATACGCTCGATCCAACAAGAGTCTGGCGGCGGAAGGCGGCGGTTGCGCAGAAAGGCGTCGGTCAAAGGTGCGCGAGGCGCACACTCGCAGCCCGCTGCGTGGGGTGTGAAGGAGAAGCGGCTCCGCCGTAGAGCGGGAGCCGAAATGTGGAGCAGCAGCGAAGGGGGATCGACGCGGGCGAAGGCGGCGGAAGGGAGCCGCCACGGCGACTGAGTGGAGGGGACTGCCGACGGTGCTGACGGCAGTCGTGCGGAGCACGCTGCCGGAGGCGTCGGCAGAGGCGTCCGCGGAAGTGCGGACACGAGTGCGGGGGGTGATGCGGAAGCGGGTGGCGGGCGAAACCCGCACCGGGCGACGCGAACGGGGAGCGGCTGTGCCGACGACGAGCGCAGCGAGGCGGACGGCATGAGTGCAGCGATGGCGCCGAAGGCGGCGAGCCGTGAGAGAGGCGTGAGGTTGCCGGCGGACGAAGCGCTCCGGGAGCGTCAGCGACCGGAGGCGCGAGGGATGCCGGGCCGAAGAGGCGAGACTGCGCAGCGGGCTCGACAGGGGCACGTCACCGGGAGGCGATCGAGTGGTGGTCACTGCTGGACGCGCTGACGGCACACGTGCGAAGCACGTTGCCGGAAGCGCGGGCCGCGGCATTGGCAGTGGTGCGGACACCGGAGGCCGACGGGGTGCGGAAGCCGGTGACGGAGGAAGGGCGGACCGGACCGACGGAGGGGGGAAGGCCCGTGTCGCCGAGTGGCGCAGGGGAGGCGCGAAGCGGGTCCTCGGCGACACGGGCCGTGGCGGGGGTCCGTGCTGATAGCGGCACATGTCGATGGCAATCGAGAACGGCACAACCTTCAGGAGAACGTTGGATGGAGCGAACGCAGCGAGGCGGACGGCACGGGTGCGGCGACGCCGCGGAAGGCGGCGAGCCGTGGGGCGGATACGCAGACAGGCATGCGTTGAAGTGACGCACGGGTCACGCCGTCTTGTGGGCAGGCGGAGCGCGGAGGGAGCGGGAGCGACCGGAGGTGCGAAGCGAACGCGAGCGCGGCGGGTGTTGTTGTTCGGGTGCACCGACAGGGACCTATTGAGTCGAGTCCCTAATGCCACATTCCTCTGGAAATGAATCCATGACGGCCTCCAGAATCCCGACCTCGCAGATTAGCGCATGGTGGACCCGGATAGAATCGGCAGCGACACCGCCGCACCCGCGACATCGGCGCTTGCCGTGGGAGTATTCGTATAAAAATCCGTAGTCCGCGTCATTGTCCTGTAACGCAGCGACCGCATCGCGGAGGTCTACACACAACTCCAGCGTTGAAGGAGCGTCGATCATTGTCATTCCTCCCCCAGGGACTTGACTCTAACAAGTCCCACCAAAAAAGGGGGGCCGCGCCGCCGAAACGACGCGACCCCTGCGGTGTACGGCCTATGCCGCCACCTTCTGGACCGGGATGCCGAGCTGCTTTGCCTTGTCGACGAGGTTGTCGGTGATGCCGCTGCCGGGGAACGCGATGAGGCCCTTGGGCAGGGCGCAGCGAGACTAGCTGCGGTACTAGCGGGTGAGAGTCCCGCCGGCGCAGTTCTCAGTTTGGCGCCGTAGTCATATCCGGCAGACGCACGGGGCGACCCGGCGATCTGGAAGCCCGGACGTAAAAGCCTCGGGGGACAGGGAGGCCTTTGTGCCGCTCCTGTGCGATCAGCCCGGAAGGCGAGCAACGAGTAGGGCCGCAACGAGAGTGAACGGATCAAGCGTCGAAAAGGGCGTTCCCGCGTGAAGCTGATTTGCGGGATAAATTGGAGCTGCCAAGGGTTTTCTTGCCTACCCGATGGCCAGTGCCGGTGCGGAAGAAACTGAGGCGCACGCACCGGGGCTCCCGGCGTATTGAAGGCGGCAATACTCGAAAGTACCGCAGCGAAAGTCCGGAAGGTCTGGAGGTCAGACAGGATGATCCTCGAATGTCAAAGACCGCGTCTATAACCGGTCGTGCCGGGAAATGAGGCGGAGACGTCCAGACTGGCGGATGAGGCCGACAAGCGGTGATGGCCGGGACAACATAACCCGGCCGGAGCGAGGGCCTCTGGGCTCAGGTGGCGATGTTGCAACCGGCGGTTTCGCACACAGAGGCGACGCATCAACCGGCGAGTGGCATCGTCGAAGGGCGGAGCAAACGCAGCGTCCGTTCGGGGGTATGGCGGGATCGGCCTTGACCTCGGCGACCCTGCGGAAGGCTCCGTGCCGAACTGCGAGGTGCCTGAAGCTTGAAGCCGTACCGGGGAAAACCCGACGTACGGAATTTTAGGGAGGGCGGCTGGAAACGTGGCCCAATAAAGGTGCGCGCGCCAGTGCCCTACCCGACAGGTTGAGGAGGTCGTCGTTGCGGCGGAACGGAGCGGCCCGTCCGTGGCGGTCCCAGTCGGGCTTGCACACGACCTGGTGGACGCCGCGCTGCTCGGCCCAGCTTGCCGCGATGCGCTCGACGCCGGGGCCGCCGCCGTGTACCAGCACCATGTCGGGGTAAGCCTGGATGTTCCCTGTGCCCGGGAACTGTATAATTTTCCGACATAAAATCAACGGGTTAGGCAGTGTATCGATCCGGAGTGCAAGACGTGTTCAACGATCAGGTACCACTTAGGCACCAGTTCATTTCCGGGCCGTGCGCACGAACGTGCTTCAATGACGGTAAGCGTTCGGCGAAGCCGTGGAATCGCGTCTCTGCAGGGTCATTATCCACGCCGAACTGAAGGTGTGCAAGGATGGTCTGGTAACACGATTCGATCTGCGCTATCCTTGAGCGCATGTCGGTTCTCGACGACGATTTCCCCGCAGACGAGACACTGACCGAGAGCGGCGACGGTATCTGGTCGGCTTCGAAGCCGGAGCCATCGGGTGAGCCGCGGGATCTGCGATCCCTGTACGAAGAGGAACGGGCACGAGCCGAGGCGGCGGAGGCGCGCTGCGAAGAACTGTGCTGGGCGGAGGTGGCCGCCCGCAGCGATGCGGGTGTGTGGAAGTGGCGGTTCAAGTCCTGCCGGCGCAGGCTGAGCGAGGCCACCGAGGAGGCGAAGGAACTCCGCCGCGCCGTCAAGGACACGCCTTCCCTGCAGGCGGAAGTCGTGCGCCTGAGGAAGCTCCTCTGGGAAGCCACCGGTCCGAGTGAAGACGGCAGGGTCGCGTCGTTGCGCGACGAGGTCGCCAGGCTGCGGGAGGCTCTGGCGGCGTCGGAAGCCCGGAAGGCCGCCGCCGGGCGGCGCACCGGGGTGGAGCGTTCGCTGGAGCACGCGGGCGCCATCCGGTCGTTGCGCACGGAGAACAAGCGGCTCCACAAGGAGCTGGGCCAGTGGCGCAAGGCGGTGGGCGAGTTCCACGGGAAGCTGGACCGGGAGAAGGAGCGGGCGGAGAGCATCCGGGAGACCGCCAGGAAGCTGTCGAACGAGAACCTGCGCATCCACAGGGAACTCAGGTTCCTGCGCGACGCCGAGGCCCGGGCCCGGTCGCTGTCCGACACGGTGTTCTGGCTGCGCCACGCGCTTGAGGGGTCCAGGGCGGGACAGAAGAAGTTGACGGCCCGGATCGCCAGGCTCCGGGCGGCCGGAGCGACGCTGTCGAAGCTGCCGTTCGACGAGACCGCTCACCTGCGCACCGCGCTGAGGAGGTCGCGGCGCCACAAGGCGACGATCAAGTCGTTGTCCCGGGAGAACGCCTCCCTGCGCAGGGCCGTGAAGGGTTCGCGGGGCCGGATCGAGACGCTGGAGGCCCAGCTTGCCAGGCTGCGCTCGACCGGGGCGGTGCTGTCGAAGAGACTCTACGGTCGCAAGAGCGAGCAGCAGGACAAGCCGCGCTCGGAGCGCAAGCGCGGCCAGCAGCCGGGCGCGCCCGGCCACGGCCCTACCCAACGTCCCGGGCTCAAGGAGCGGCCGGAAACGCTCGCCCCGCCGCCGGAGGCGTGTGTCTGCGCACGGTGCGGGCAAGCCTACGCGCCGAATGGCGTCGAGACCTCCACCCTCGTCGAGATCGAGGTCAAGGCCCACAAGCGTGTGATCAGCCGTCCGCGCCTGCGCCGGACCTGCGGATGCGAGTCCTCGCCGATGGAGGTGTCGGCGCCGCCGGCGCCGCGGCTGTTCGCCCACACGCCCTACGGGATCAGCGTGTGGGCGTGCTTTCTCTTCGAGCGCTACGCCTGCTTCCGCACGCTCAACGGCGTCGCCGCGTGGATGTCCGAGCGGGGCCTGGCGATATCGCCCGGGACGCTGGGCAGCAGCCGCAAGCTCTTCGCGCCCCTGTTCGATCCGTTCTACAAGGCGATCCTCGCGCACCAGAACACCACGGCGCTGCGCCATGCCGACGAGACATCCTGGCGCGTGCAGGAGTTCGGCGGGGAAGACCGGTCGAGCCGCGCCTGGCTGTGGACCTCGGTCAGCACGGACGCGGTCTACTTCCATATCGACCGGAGCCGCAGCGCCGAGGCGGCGCTCGAGCTCTTCGCCGAAGCCCGGCTCCGCACGATCGTCGTCTGCGACCGCTACAGCGCGTACAAGCGGCTCGCTCGCCTTGGCGCCAGGGTGATCCTTGCATTCTGCTGGGGCCACGCGCGCCGCGATTTTATCGAGGGCGCGGCCGGCCAGAAACGGCTGACGCAATGGTGCCAGGGATGGATCGAGCGGATCGCCGGGATCTTCCGGCTCAACGAGGCGCGGCTGGAACATTACGACCCCGGCCGCAAACGCCAGACCGCCGCGTTCCGGAAGGCGACGCGCGAACTGAGGAAGGCGCTCGACAGCCTGTTCGCCCACGCCGAGGCGGAACTGGCCGCCCTGCCGGACCGGGCACGCGAAGGCAAGGCGCTGCGCTCGCTCATGAACCATCGCGAGGGGTTGTGCGTCTTCGTCGACGAGCCGCAAGTGCCCCTTACGAACAACACGGCCGAGAGAATCCTGCGCGGTCCGGCAATCGGACGAGGGCTGAGCTTCGGTTCCGACAGCGAGGGCGGGGCCTGGTTCACCGCAACCATGTACTCGGTCATCGGCACGCTCTCGATGAACGGCATCGATGTCCTGCGCTGGCTCGAAGCGTGGCTCGAAGCCTGCGCGAACAACCGTCGCCAGCCGCCCGACGACCTCTCGCCCTGGCTGCCATGGACCATGAGCGAGGAGCGCAGGCGCGAACTCGCAGCGCCGCTATGACCGGCGCCATCGAGTGCCGCTACCACGGCCGCGACTTCACCGCCCGGGAGATGGCGCTGTTGCGCGCCCTGATCGCCGCCGATCCACAGCCCACCCGCGCCGCTCTGTCCCGAGAGTTCTGCCGGCGCATCGGCTGGCTCAAGCCGGACGGCGGCCTCAAGGACATGATGGCCCGGGTCGCCATGCTCGCCATGCACCGCGACGGCGTCATCGCGCTGCCGCCGCCCACGGGACGAAAGCACCGCCCCAGGCCCATCGTCTTCGGTCCCGACACCGAGCCGCCTCTGTTCCCCGCCCCCGCCACTCTTGACGAAGTCCGACCGCTACAGATGCGATCTGTTTTGCGCGAGACCCGAGAGGGCAGGCTGTGGAACGAGTTCGTCGCCCGCTACCACTACCTCGGATACAAGACCCTGGTCGGCGCCCAGATGCGCTATGCCGTACACGACCGCTACGGCCGCCCGCTCGCCATGCTCGGCTTCTCCACCGCCGCCTGGAAGCTCGCCCCGCGCGACAACTTCATCGGTTGGACACCCGAGATGCGCGAAAAGAACCTGCCCCTGGTCGTCGACAATCCAAGGTTCCTCATCCTCCCCTGGATCGAGATCCCCAACCTCGGCTCGCACATCCTCGCCCTCGTGCGCCGCCGCCTGCCCGCGGACTGGGCCGGGCGCTACAACGTCACCCCCGTGCTCATCGAGACCTTCGTGGAAACCCCGCGTTACACCGGCGCCGTCTACAGGGCATCGGGATGGACCCTGGTCGGCACTACCCAGGGCCGCGGCCGCAACGACCGGGCCAAGCTCTACGACAAGCCCCGCAAGGACGTCTGGCTCCGCCCCCTCAGAAGGAACTGGCAGCGAGCGCTCAACCGCTAGAATCGCTCATTCCCCCGAACCATGCTACCAAGAGGATGGCGGTCACCACTCCGAGCGGTCCGCGATTCCACGGCTTCGCCGAACGCTTACCAATGACGGTAGAGATTCGGTAATCCCGGAAAGCGCGGAGCGCGGGTAAACGCACAAGATCGTAGGTAGTCCGACCTTGGAACGGACAACTGCCACTCTGACGGCGTAGCGATACTGCGAAGGGACGGCATTGCGCTGGAGCTCCTGTTCTGGTGGAGCCTACCTGGTCGATCTCGTCGGTGATATAGAACCAGGTTCAGTGATTGAAAATTTGAGCCCCATCCAGGATTGAGCATAAATCCCGCGACATCGCCGCATGCCGGGCGATCCAAGCATCGATAGAATATGGCTGCTGACATCCTGTTTGAGGCCAGGCGCACCGGGTTGGCCAGGGTCCTGTTTGCGATCCTGCAACCGCGCCGTGCCAGGGCGGTATCGGGCACGCAACAGGTCCTGATAAGTGGAGACGGTACTTTCCATTTTCGCGGTTCTGGTCGTGGTCGTATTGTATCTCAAGCCGCCGAGACGACGGTGGTCCATGCGGCAACGGGCGAAACGACGCCTCAAGAGAGTCCTGAAGGGATAGGCCAGGTGAGGTTGGCCGTTGCCTTGTTGGTCATCAATCACTCCGTCAAGGAGTGCCGACCTTCACCGCCTTATCACCTGTTCCTGTTGCCCATCACAGCCTACGCGACCGATTCCTCGAACAGCTCGACTTGCTTTTCCCTTCCCGGCCGCGCCGACACGGCTTTCCATGTCGCACCCGACCCGAACCCCTGTGGAGATGGCAACAGTCGCTCGCCAACATTCATCGCCCATATACCACCGGCCGAAAACCCGGTTTAGTCCATTTCTCTTGCAGTGAATCTACGATGTAGTTAAATGTCTTCCTGCCACGTTCTATCGCGCCAACGTTTGAAATGCTTCTAAAGAACTGTTCATCTAGCGTCAACAGATGCAAGTGTTTGTCTCTAACTGATTCTGGATCTTCAGCAAGTATTTCCACTCTTTGCGATCCGTCTTCTTCAGGTTTCAATCGAATCGTCTTATGATTTGGAAAATGTGAAAGGAATTCGACTTTATCGTCTCGCGTGTCTTGTCTCGCCACAGAGAATGCCAGCCGCGCGATTTTGCGCGTTGATTGCAAAAGACGATCGTCGTTTACGTCCCCATCCCACCTCCAGAATAATCCGTCTTCTAGAACCTTATGAAATCCCCGTCCTTTCGCAAACTCCTTGACCGCAGACCGCACGGTCTCCGCAGAAATGTATAGGTAGGCGTCCGGGTATCCAGTGCGATGACCGTCAGTATCTGGCATGAATATGCCAATAACAAAACCCACATTGTCCGACTTTCTTATCGTTGCGTCTATACCTTCATGCGGTTCATCGGTTAGTTCGGGATACAAATGACGAACGCGAGTGTTTACGACTTCTCTAGCCGTATTCCTTAAAGTCTCCTCGAATTCAGGTGGTGGCGCGATCGAAATCGCTAAGCTTTCCAGTATCTTGAGGACAGATCTGAATTCCTCGTCCGTCTTTGTGGCGTGTAGTATCGCTGCGCCGCTAGTGATGACAGCTAAGGCAAACAAACATGCTTTAGCCCACTGTAGTTTGCTCCAAAAAGTGCTGATGGCTGTTGACGCAAGGGTGAGTAAAATCAGAATCACTGAGATATTCACGTCATTTGTCCCCTTGTTCACCGAGTGGAATGGCTGTTGAGCAACCTGCCCGACGGCGTGGCGATAACTTCGGCCCGTGAGGATTGCGTTGTGTGGTGATAAGGTCGCACGGCCAGCGTCGCCGTTGTGCGCTCGGTTCACGGCGCCGAGTTCCGTGCTCGCCAAGCAACGCACCCGACCTTTGACCGAGGCGACAGACCGATCGTTTCGTAAACACCCAGTGACAGGCCGCCCGGTGCCGTTGCAACTCCGCTCCGAGGTCCCGATGGCCGACGCGGCAGGAACGGTTTTTCGGAGAGCGGCGGTGCGGCCGGTGCCGACGGCATGTTTGCCGATGGTACGCCGGTCGGCCATCGGACGCTGCAAGGTGCTGGACCTCTCCGGATCGAAGTGGAATCGCATTCCAAAGTTCTCCGCAAGCGCCCCGACAGGCAACCCTCTGAGGCCTGGACGGCCCCGCCACGGGGCTGGCCCTCCCGGAGATAGACCGGCCTCAGGCGCGCGCTGCTGGACCTTGCGGGGCCCCGGATGTCCGAGCGTCGAGGGTCAATCCCCTTGCCTCACATACGTGGCGAACGCGAAGTAGAAGACGGCTGGGGCCGCAAAGACCACCGCCAAGAGCGGCGGGAGCAGGGTGGCCGAAAGAGATGACCGACATCAACAGCACGGCGAAGCCGGCGTACACCGCCCCTGCCAGGATGCAGGCCCAGACTGACACGATGCGGAGCCACTCAAGCATGTCGCGGATTGTATGCGCTCTCCGTGGAGGCGGTCAATGCCCGCCTGCTGCTGACTGGCGCCAGGGATTTCGTCACGCTATGGACTTCCCAAAGCGCATGAGTGTGCAGTGCCGCCATCGGCATCCGTCATGCCGACGGTGTCCGCGGACAAAGCCTGGCGATCTTGACAACGCCGATGCGGTCCGTGACGGCGGAGTGGACGGCGACGAACCGCGCGCCCGTGCCGGTCATCGCGACCGCCTGAGCCATCGCGCCGACCATCGCCTCGCGCTTCCCCGGTGCGGGCTTCGCTGCGCACCGCCTTGGTCACTCGGTCGCTTCACCGATGTTTACTCCCGGACTACGTCAGCGTCGTTGTCCAGGAGCCTTCCCCTTCTCGCGTGGAGACACGGGCGTCGCCATATGGGCAGGGATGGCCGGTGGATTCCTTCCGGATTCATGGAACGGGACGGTGTGCTCCCGCACGCCCCTTGTGCTTGCTGTCAGGCACTTCTTGACACGTTCGGAGTGTCGACTATCGTGCTATCGTGAAGTAGTGGAGGCTCGGTTCCCCGCTCCCGGCGGTTGCTGGGGGGATCCCGCCTGTCATCCCTGCGCACTTGGCGACGGCCGAGTCTCCACGCGAGAAGGGTGAGGGTGCCTGGACAACGAGGCTGACGAACTCCAGGGGCGCCTGTTCGGCCCAACGCCGGAGATAACCGGACCGAGGTTGACATCGAAGGCCGGGAGGCCCGGGCCGTTCGTGGCCGGCGGCAGGAAGTGACCGAGGCGGAAGAAGAACTGCTCGGGGCAATCGGCAACCAAGTGTCCAGACCCCGATTCATGATGAACCTGACCGGGGACCCGGAAACCCTGGAGCTACGGGACGACCCTGTGGCGAAGGGACTGGTGGAGTCAACGGGAGTTCAAGGCTGTCGCCATCTACGTTGAAGTGGCGCCTGGAAGTAAAGCCTTCTCCATCATCGAGGCATCGGAGCGCGTCGGAAGGTGGTCATGGACGTCCGACGGGCGGATCAGGAAGGCCCCTAGGTCAGTCTCGCCTTCCGGGCCCCCGTCGCTCTCGGGACGCGCCGCAACGGCTCGCTCGAAGTCGTTCGGACTCAGATAGCGCAGGTCGCAGTGCCGACGTCTCGTGTTGTACCAGCCCTCAATGAACTAGAACACGCCATACGTGCTTCGGCCTGGGTCTGAAACGCACGCCGTTGGATCAGCTAGCACTCCAGGGTGGCGAAAGCTCTCGGCCATGGCGTTGTCGAGGCAATCCGCAGCCGACCCGCCCGTCAAGTATCCAGGATAATCCCCTTACGAATTATATCCAAACCGGCTTCCCTTCTTATCCTCGCCTATGGGTTGATGTTCCCTTTTCGCCCGGTGCAGACGGTTTTCAAACCAAGTGGGCGTCACCGTGGAAGGCCGAGCAAAGTGTCGACGTCATCTTGCACACCAGCGTAGCCGCTCCGGCGCCCCCGACGCCTCACTCGTAGCACAGGCGGCGAGCGACGCTCATCGGTCACGGTGTGATGAAGGACGATATCACCGGTCCAGGGTACGGCACTAAGTGCCTTGTGAGGGCGCGTAGCCAGATGCCCTTTTTCGGTTTGGCATACAGCTTGAGCGTGTCGTAGCGGCCGCGGCCCTGGGGTAGTTCCGACATGGGTCCAGCCCGAGATCCTTATAAGACGGCACCGGTGTAGCGTGGGGTTTCGACGAAGGCCTCGATGAGGAAAGGGATAGTGTGGTAGCGTTGCGCAACGTGATCCGCAACGTATTCAAACACGGGGAGCTGAACCCCTGTAAACGGTCACCGTGACGCGAAGGATGATAGGCCCGTACCACAAAGACCCCGCCGCCGAACTCGTCGTCAATGACGGGACGCCGTACGTGCCATCAGAGGATGAAGGCAAAGGTCACGGGCTGAAGGTCGTCAAAGACTTGGCGAATAAGTATGGTGGAGCCTTCGATATCGTGGCGGCGGGGACGGAAGGGGAACTGCGGCGCGGTTGACTCTTGATATCTAATCTAAAGGCGCATCCCTGAAAAGCGTAACGCGACTTCCTTTTGCAAGGCCAAGAAGCGAGTAAAGGAGAAAACCATGAAACAAAACCTGAATAGCGCGCGTTCTGAATCTCCTGGAAAGTCCTTTGTTCAGCAAAATCTCTCCCGGTTCACAAGTGTTTTCCTAGGCTTGTCCTTAGTCCTCGTTTTTTCCACAAACGGATTTGCGATTGTGTGTGCAGATGTAGAGACGGATTCTTCTGAAGCTGACAAACGCGAGTATATAGCGGAAGCCCCTAATGATCCCGTGAGATATTATATGGTGGGTTTGTTTCACTATTGTGGGGGGGAAGAAGCCAAAGGCATAAGTTATATGAAAAGAGCTTCGGATATGGAGCATATTGTGGCTTCTTATACTTTAGGGGGATATTACAGAACCGATCGTGGTTCTAATCCTCCCTCACAAATGGCACCTAAAGTACAACAGAACTATGACGCCGCTATTTTTTATTATGAAAGAGCGGCGAGTTATATCGAGGCAGCGACAACCTACCCCTATAATACTCACTCGGACGTACCTGAATTAGAAGAAAAAAACTATATGAGTATAAGAACCCTTGTATCTTTAAATGGGTTGTATTACAGGGGATATGTTCGCGCCATTCAGGAAATGCTGACGAAAGATGTTTCCTATACGGATACGATAAAGGTACTCGTGAATATGCAAAGCGCAGCTGAGCGCTGTTTAAGAAGGCCATCTCTTTCTGTATGGAAGAATAGACAATCCGAGATCGCCCGTTCGAAACGAGTTATATGTCGGGCTTACAAAACTTTTGCCGATAAGGCTTTTCATCTAGAGTCACGACGTAAAGAAGTAGCGAAACGATGCGATGCGCCTCTAAAGGAATGCCCTGAGCACAAGAAAATCGTGAGTCAATTGGTGCAAGCATCTAAAGTAATGGGCAAACAAACTCGTTCTGTTCCTCGCATTTGAGATGTAGTTGTCCCCTTCTTCCGATGAGCTGACCGTGGTTTGTAGGACAGTTGGCGGCGGGTTCAAGGTGTATTCGGCAGGTGCGCGCATTCGTCGCGCACGGTGTGCAGTTCTTGTGCCCAAATTACGACTCTCGCGGGGCAGGTTCTCAGGTTTTGAGGTACACACCGCGGCTGGTGCGCTTGATTCGGCGCTCCTTCGACCAGCGTGCGATCACCTGCCTGAGATATGTTCGAGGTTTCTCGCCGGCGGTCTTGTCAGCGCTCATGGTGTCGAGAGTGAACTGGTCAGGCAGAGCGGCGAAAACCGCTTTCCAGTCGATCATGGAGCCGCGCGGTCCCTTCTTCAGTGCTCCGCCGGTCGAACGACTTCGTTGAGTGCGTTTGCTGGCCTTCCGGCCATCGAGCATCTCGTAGACCAGTTCATGCCTTCTGATCTCCTCTCGCAACGCAGCAACCCGCGTCGTGGCCGCGGCCAGATCCTTCCTCAGCCGGTCGATTTGTCTTCTTACGCTGACCCCGAGGTTCTCAGCCATCTCCAATCCCTTCATGTGGGCCGCCGTTCGCGCAAATTGGCTCTTTGCCAGCGACAGGAAGCCGCGTTGTGGACGTCGTAAACGTCTGCCTACGGGGAATCGTGTACACCAGCGGCAGCGCTGTTGCAATCAACAGTACCTCGAACGAGGTCAAGACAATTGCCGCCATTCAGCGCCTCGCCTGCGAGATGGCGTTCCTACCCCTTGTCCCCGAACCGGGAAGCGCGTATCCGGGCCGTATGGAGATGCGGAACCGTTGCAGTCAGGCGCTCGGCGGGAGGGAGCCGGGATGGTAGCGTCCATCGGCAAGATAGCCTCTCCGTCGCAGGGTGTGAGCTACTGTAGAGTCGAGGACTGGCGCGCCAGCTTTAGGGTCCGGTGGCTTGTCCGTCGCTTTCGCTCCGGGCCTCAGTCCGGCTCCCTTGGCCGCGTTTCCAGTCCCCGCTCATCGAACCGTGCGTGCGGTTTTCCCGCACACGGCTCTCGGACGAGATCATGCCTTCGCCCACGGAAAGCGTGTCGCTCGCGGTGCAAGGCGGATGAGACCGTGCTCAGTCCAGAGCTGCTCGTACCCGTATTGCACATAATTACGGGCTCTCACCTTGTGCTTGCGACGCCGCCACTGGAGCAGCCGCTTGATAGCGTGCCTGTCGATCGCGGCATAGGCCGGCTCGACCTGGCCCAGGATGAAGTACTTTGACCACCCGAGCATCAGTCGATTGAGCCGTTCGGCCACGACCTCCTGGTCCAGGAGCCCATAGCGGGGTTCCGTTAGTTCGCTAATCCTGCGGCAGATGCTCTGGACGCTCGCCTTGCTGGGCCGGGTGCCGATGTAGCTCCCCTTCCCGTGCGGGCGGTAGTTGCGTCCAATCCGATAGCCAAGGAACTCAAACGAGTCCTCCGGCGCCCGGCAGCATCGGGTCTTCTCGGCATTGACCGTCAGTTTCAGCCGTTCCATCAGGTTCTCGACCACCGCCAGCATTTCCGCTGACGACGATTTGCCGAGCACAACCAGGTCGTCGGCATAGTTGACGACTTCCGCCTTGAAGCGCCGGGCATGGCCCAGCACCTTCCAGCCCAGTATGAAGCGGCGCATGTAGATGTTGGAGAGCAACGGGGAGATCGGAGAACCTTGAGGGGTTCCCTTCCTCTCGCGACGCGCCCGGTTCGTACGGCGTTTGCCGCCCTTGCCGTCGTCTTCTTCGACCGCCATCTCAAGCCACGCCTTAACCCAGCCCAGCATCCGCCCGTCGCTCACGCGCCGGGCGACGGACTTGAGCAGTTCGGCGTGCGGAATCTGGCCGAAGTAGTCCGTTAGATCCGCGTCCACCACCTCGCGGTGGCCCGTGTTCAACAGCCGGTGTACGCGCCTGACAGCATCATTCGCGCTCCGGCCCAGCCTGTAGGCATACTGTTCCGGTTGCAGGTCGGCCTCGAAGATCGGCGACAGCACTAGCATCGCCGCCGTCTGCGCCACCCTGTCCCGTATGCAGGGAATGCCCAGGGGCCGCAACTTCCCACGCTGCTTCTTTGGTATGAGAACCTGCCGGACCGCCTCGGGCCGATAGGTTCCCGCCTTCAGGTCCCGCCTCAGTTCCCCAAGCCACCGCTCCACGCCTTGCGCCTCGATGTCCGCTACCGTCTGACCGTCCACCCCGGCGGCTCCGCCATTGCGGCGGACCTCCTGCCAGGCGACCGCCATCACGTCGGCGCGCCACACCTTGTCGCTCAGTGAGTAGAACCGAAAGCCCGGGGCCTCCTTCGCTTTCGCATGTAGCGCCGTCTGGAGTCTCCGGACCTTTTCCGGGTCGGATAGGCTCTCGCCAGTCCCCATGTCCCTTCCTCCTTCCAAACGCTGCTCTCGAACCAAGGCCCCTTCCCTCCACCGGCATTACCCGGCTTCCGCGGTACTACGGACCTCTCCGCCACCCCGAACGGCCCGACCCATCCCTCGCGGGTTGTCGGTTGGCGCGTGCTACGCCACCGCCGGGGCTTCCCGTGTTGCGTCCATCCCCTTCTTCCATGCGTGCCGCCGCCAATACCCCGGCGGAACCGGCCGGTGCGTGTGTCGCTCGCTTCCCGGCCGATGGCAGCCTTTCCCGTACTCGAGGCGGGTCGGCTTCCGCGTTGCCAGTTTCGAGGCCTGCTCGGCGTTCACTCGCGTTGCGGCCCGCATGGTCGCTGAGCCGCCCAAGGCGGCCCGTTTCATCGGAGTGCTTCAAACCATGTCGTTACCTCCATCGTCCGCTCCGACTGCTACCGGCTGGAGCGACAGTTGCCGGGCGGGTCTCGCAACCCGCTAAGGGATGGCGCCTTGCACGGCGCACTCGAGCGGGACGGGTACTACGGGAAAGACGACCCCGCCCACAAGGAAGCGAGTGCCTGGGCCGGCCGGGGCGCGGAAGAGCTCGGGCTCTCCGGCCCGGTCGACTCCGATGCATTCCAGGCCATCCTCGAAGGCAAGGTGCCCGGCGGACGCCAGCTCGGCCGCAAGGATCTCGATGGCAACATCCAGCACCGTCCGGGCCGGGACGTGACGCTTTCCGCGCCCAAGTCCGTGTCGCTCATGGCGTTGGTGGGAGGAGACGAGCGGATCGTGGACGCCCACGACAGGGCGGTGGGCAGGACACTGGCGTGGATCGAGAAGAACGCCGTCGAGACCCGGATGCAGGACCGGGAGACAGGGGCAATGGTCCGGGCCGGCGGCCAGAAGATGGTGGCTGCGACCTTCCGCCACGACACCTCCCGCAACCTCGACCCTCAACTCCACACTCACGCCGTCATCGCCAACATGGTGCAGGGCGAGGATCAAAGGTGGCGCACCATGGTGGACAACGGGCTCTTCAAGGGCAAGATGACGATCGGCGCGATCTACCGGGCGGAGCTGGCGCAAGGGCTCCAGGAGCTTGGATACGGGATAGAGAAGACGCACCCGGACGGACGGTTCGAGATCGCGGGGGTATCGCGGGAGGTGATCGAGGAGTTCTCGACGCGTCGGTCGGAGATAGAGGCGGCGATGCGAGAGCATGGCCTGGGCAGGACAGGAGACAACCCGCACCTGGCGGCGCGAGCGACTCTGATGACGCGGGCGGCGAAGCGCGACGTGGAACGGGGAGAGCTGCGCCGGTCCTGGGAGCGTCAGGCGGCGGAGAGGGGGTTTTCGGCCGAGACGGTGCGGGCAAAGGCGCGGCAGGCGGAACGAAAACTCCCGGCCCCGGACCTGTTCACGGACCGGGGACAACCTGCCGCGGAGGCCGCAAGCTGGGCGGTGGAGCACCTTTCGGAACGCCAGGCGGTGTTCGGCCACGGTGACCTTCTGGCCGCGGTGCTCGCCCGGGAGCCGGGCGCGGTCACGGTGGACGAGGCGGAGCGGGCCGTCTCGGAGCTCGAGCACGAGGGCGGACTGCACGCGGCCAGGGGTCTCGACCACGGCAGGCACTGGACCACGGACGCGGCAATAGGGCGGGAGTCCGAGGCCATCGCGCTGATGCACGCGGGCCAAGACTCGGGGAGACCCATCATGCGGCGCTGGATCGCGGAAACCAAACTCCACGGAGGACGTCTCAACGAGGGCCAGAAGGAAGCGGTCAAGATGGTTCTCGCGTCGAAGGACCGGGTGGTGGGAGTGCAGGGCTATGCGGGAACGGGCAAGACGACGATGCTGAAGCGCCTGCGGACGCTGGCGGAGAGCCGGGACTACCGGACGGTGGGTCTTGCGCCGTCGGCCTCGGCCGCGCGCACCCTTGAGCGGGAATCCGGGATCGAGTCGGAGACTCTGCAACGGTTCCTCGCCCGGCATGCGGGAGTCATCGAGGGCCGGGGCACGGTGAAGGGACTTCGCCAGTTGCGCGCCTCGTTCTCGAAGACGGTCCTGGTGGTGGACGAGTCTTCGCTCGCATCGAGCGAGCAGATGAGGGGTCTCCTCAAGACGGCAACCACGCTCCGGGTTCCCCGGGTGGTGCTGGTCGGGGACGAGAAGCAGCTCGGGGCGGTGGAGGCGGGCAAGCCTTTCGAGCAACTCAGGTGCGCCGGGATGCAGACCGCGGTGATGGACGAGATCCTTCGCCAGCGGGACATGGAGCTCAAGGAAGCAGTTCGGGCGGGCCTGTCTGGTGAAGTCAGGACCGCGTTCGACAAGCTCGGCGACCGGGTTGTGCAGGTGGAACGGGAGGACATCGGCGCCGAGGTGACGGACCGGTGGCTCTCGCTGTCACAGGAACAGCGCCCAAGGTCTGGAGTAATCGCCCCAACTCGGGCTCTGCGGGACGAAATCAACGCGAGGATCCGCGAGAATCTGATCGCGGAAGGCGCGGTCTCGGGCCCCGCTCGCCGGGGCAAGAAGCTCGTGCCGAGGGGCCTGACCCGTGCGGAGATGGCCCGGGCCTCGAACTACTCGGCTGGCGACACGGTGATCTTCAACCGGCAGTACAAGACCCTCGGGGTTGAGAAGGGAGACGAGCGTGAGGTCGCGCGGGTGGACTACGACCGCAACACGGTCTGGTTGGACGGCGGTGGTGGAGATCCCGTGGCCTGGCGGCCGTACCGGATTGCCGCCGCCAAGGGCGGCGTGGAGGTCCACAGGAGCGAGGAGATGGAACTCCGGGCGGGCGACCGGGTGCGGTGGACGCGCAACGATCCCGACTCGGAACTCGTGAACGGAGAGGCAGCGGTGGTGGAATCCATCGAAAAGGAGGGCGTCCGGTTCCGGCTGGAGAACGGAAAGGGAGCCGGACTGGACGAAGACGATCCGCAACTCCGCCACATGGACCGGGGCTGGGCGGCAACGGTTCACTCTTTTCAGGGCAGGACGGTGGACCATATCGTGGCCGCAATGCCCGTCGGCAATCCGAATCTGACGAACCAGAAAGCGTTCTATGTGGCCATCAGCCGCGCACGGGACCATGCCGAGCTGGTCACGGACGATGCCAGGAAGCTCTCCGAACAACTGGAGAGAGCGACCGGAGAGCGGATCTCGGCGCTGGATGGAGTCGTCAGTGAGGCCGCGCACGAGGCGGAGTTGGGCCTCGAACCGCCCGAGGAGCGGGACGCGGGTCACGTGGACCGCATCGATCGCGAGTACGAACCTGAACTTCAGCCGGACACGGGACACGGGGGCGGGCATCAACCGGGGCATGATCTCGACTGGGAGGACGATCTGAAGTCGCCGGAACGGAGCGCCGGACTGGACGCGGACGGTCTCGAACCCTGGGACCCGGAACGGGAAACCGAACCCGAGGAGGACCGCTCGCGCGGGCCGGAACCCGAGCCCGTACAGGAAACGACGCTCGATCCGGAAGAAAAGCAGCTCGACATGGACATCGAACTGTAGAAACCTTCCCTCCTCGCGGCCGGCCTCAAGGCCGTCGCCGGCGAGAGAAACCCGTCGCCGGATCAATCCGGGAACCCCGGCATCGCCACCGGAGCGGGCCGGGGGACTCCACCGCCCCCCTCCCGCTCCCGGGCCGTCCGGCCCGAGGGCGCTCATGCGGAGGGGTTCATCGCCTTGAGCATGCAAGCCTGCGATCCGCCGGGGCTGTCATGGAAAGCCACCTTCGTCCGTCAGCGGGCGCGACCGCCCGGATTACCCCCAGGAAATACGCCAGGAGGATTCCCGCCAGGAGGATGGCCTTGCGTCGCACTCTGCGTCGCACTTTGGAGTCCGCCAAGTCCTCGAAATCGCGGGGATGTGTTAGGACCGGTACACGATCGGTACACGACCGCCAGGCGACCGGTACACGACCGGTACACGACCGCCATACAAAGAGCATACGCCTTTTCCATGGTGCGAGGGGGGTCGAGGGGCTCGGACTGCGCGTCCGGGCGCAGACATGGCACGTCAGGCAGTCAACTGCGGCAGGTGTGGAAGAACAACGGCTCCGCCGTAAAGACGGAACCGCATGGCGAGACATCGACGATGGGGGTACAAAAGACGCGTTATATCAACGGGTTAGCCCGAGCGGCGCTTGAGCGGGAGGGAGAAGTCAGGGGATACCGGGTCCGAATCCGGGACATGGGGCAGTTTCCGGCTTACATGCACAAGGAAGCAGCCTTGGCGGCGCGAGCGCTGGTCTGACTGCGAAGATTCTCGAGAGAACCGGGCGATTCCCTGGGGAACCGGGGCGGTTCTTCGGAGAACTCTCCCGTCCTACACCGTGTTACACGCCGCGTCGCTGTCATACAAACCAGCTACAACGCGCTTACAATCGACTTACAGCAGCCTGGACCGGGTCATTGTCGCCGCCGGCTGCCCTGCCGGCAAAGCGGACGCGGACGGCAGCCGGAATGCGCGGTGATGTCGGCGCCCGCCTCGACATTCGGGGCGATGCCCGTGCGGAGCGTGGTGACGGCGATGCTCACAGCCGGAGCGTCGAGTCCGGCGCCGCAACGGCAGCGCGGCACTGCACGGGGCGCGAGCTGATGTCGATGGCGAGCACGGCCGCCTGACCGTCACCGTCGAACCAGTGTCCGGCGGAGCGGCACGCGGCGGCGACACTCACTCGACCGTTACTGTCGGCGGCGGTGCAGATGTGCCGGACATTCCAGAAATCGTCGGTGAACGGAGTGGTGCGGCCGTGCCGCGACAGCATGCCCGGCGGGCTGTCGTTGGAGTCGAGGCGCGGGATGTCTTCGAGGACGACACGGGTGTCGCCGAAACGCCGCAACGCTGGCTGGCGGAAGTGACACGGTCACCTCGGCGTTCAGGCGTCCGAACTTGCGGTGCGAAAACGCGTGGCGCTACGGTTGACCGGGCAGGCTCGCCGTGAGGGGACTGGCGTGAAACACCGTTGCATTGATACGGACAAACGCGAGGACGCGCCGTTGCGGTCCATCGGGGAGGAATGCTCTTCAGGAGGGAGGAAGCAATGAGGAAAGCCGACATCGCGGCCGAGATTGCCGGCCGCACCTCGTTGACGAAGGCCCAGGCGAAGAGCGCGGTCAACGCGGTATTCGAGGTCATCCGGGACGCTCTTGCGAACGGGGACACGGTGTCGGTCACCGGGTTCGGCAGGTTCTCGACGAAGAGCCGGCCGACGCGGACGGGACGGAATCCGCGGACGGGAGAGAGCGTTGCTATCACCGCATCGAAGGCTCCGTCGTTCAAGGCCGGGAAGGCGCTTCGGGGCAGGGTGCGTTAGCGTCCGGGGGTTACAGCCCTGGGCGAGAGCGGCTGTTCTGATTCGGAAGGCAGGTTCGTCCTGAGCGGGAGACGGGACCGCCGACGGTGAGTCCGACTGTATCGGAGGACATCGTGCGGAGCCTGCTGGCGGGAGCACGTGCTGGCCTGGAGTCAACGTCTCGGACCGAGCCGACCGCGGGCGCATGGATGACGACGTCTGCGAAGCCTGCCCACACCACCACGGTTCACCTCGGTACGCCGTCCACGTATACAGTTTCCGTGACCTTCCCGTCGCGATGGCGCACCACCCACCGGCCTTGTGGCTTGCCGTCGACAAGCGGGCCTTCCGCGACAGTCCCGTTAGCATAGCGATAGACCCACCGACCGTGCATCTCACCGTCCACAAAGAGGCCTTTACCGACAGTCCCCTTGGCAGAGCGTACGACCCAACGGCCGTGGCGCTTGCCGTCCACAAAGGGGCCTTCTTCGACCTGCCCGCTGGCAAAGCGCAAGACCCACCGGCCATGCATCTTACCGTTGGAGAGTGTCCCGGTCTCTGCAGACGGAGACGATTTTAGAGTGCCCTGCCCGTCTGCGAAGCCGCCGGAGCATGTGCCGGACCAGGTTACGATTTGGTCGGGAACGTAGCAGTTGACCCAAAAACGGCAGTTGGGCTTGTTGGCAGCATCTTTCCAGCGCGGCGTTCCTTCCGGGGGCGCGGCACATTTCGGCTTCAATGAGACGGCGGGTGCAGCGCCCCTGCCAAACAGCTTCTGCAACTCCCGCCCAACGCTTGCGATCTTCTCTGGATCCTCCATCAACTTGGCCAGCGGTTCCCCCAACCCTGGCATGAAGAGTTCCGCTATCTCAGGGACAAGTCCGCCAGTTTCCGCCTTGGCGGACCCCCATGCCGCCGCCCGCGCCTGTGCTGTCGCGACTTGTTCGGCAGTCATCTTCGAGGCCAAGGCATCACGCTCCTTCGACG
The DNA here is from genome assembly GCA_965204505.1 of uncultured Binatia bacterium (SeqCode). Lineage (GTDB taxonomy): Bacteria > Desulfobacterota > Binatia > UBA9968 > JAJDTQ01 > JAJDTQ01. The sequence continues at coordinate 460,368 of CBDBFB010000002.1, read as the reverse complement.
CGGCTGCCTCGCCCCGGCTGGCCGCCAGATTGAACCACGTGTGCGCCTCCACGTAGTCCTGGGGCGCGCCCACGCCCTGCACGAACAGCCGCCCGAGAGCCAGCATCGCCCGCCGGTCGCCGCTTGCCGCGGCTGACCGCCACTCGGTCAGCGCCACGTCCGGACGTCCCTCCTCCCACGCCCGCTGCCCCGCCTCATAGTCTGCCCACACCGATGGCGCCGAGACGACCACTGCCGTCAGCAGCAGCGCCCAGAACATGTTGTGAGCCATACTCAAACCTCCTGACCTAGTTTGGAGTCAACGAGAAAGAATGCCGTGCGCAGTCTCGCATGCGGAATGCGCCCACCACAGCGGGAGGCGATCATAGGCAGATGGACTCAATCTTCTGCGTGTAGACGTTGGTCCCACTTGCCGTCATCAGGAGACGTTCGCGCGCGCGTGTCATCGCGACATATAGCAGGCGGCTTTCGTCGGCGATTTTCTCCGGTTTGGTCCGCAGCTTCCCCAAGCCGACGAGAATCACGCGCGGAAACTCCAGTCCCTTGCTGCTCTCTCGTGTCACAAGCACCACCTGATCGCCTTGTGGATCGTAGCTCTTCTTCCTCTTTCCAGACAGCAACTGGAGGGGAATGCCTCGTTGCCGGAACTTCTTCGCCACGACCTTGCCCCTTGAGTGCTCGTCGTAAATGATCGCCACTTCCCCCCACGCCACACCGTCGCCGTGCCACTTTGCAACGCAGTCGGCGACGAAACCGGCTTCCTCTTCGAACGAACCCAATTGCTTGAATTTCGGCATGGGGCCGTCCACCCCCGCAGCCTGCGGCGTGACCAACGGCACATGGTCGTCGTCGGACTTCTTCTCCTGAAGCAACTCCTTGGCGAACTCATAGGCGAAGTTCAGGATTTGGCGCGTGTTGCGGTAATTGAACTTGAGAATCTTCGTGCGGCCGAGCGCGTGCACCCCCACGCTCGACAAGGAGAACTCCAGGCCGCTTCGACGGTAGATGGCCTGGGCGTCGTCGTACAACACCAACAGCGAGTCCGTGCTCCGGTCGACCATCTGGACGACGAGCCGAAGCCAGTCCTCTTTGAAATCGTGGGCCTCGTCGACCAATACTGCGCCGTATTGCCCGCACGGGATCTGTCCCTTTTCGACGCCGGCGATCACGCTGTCCTTCTGCAGTTCCCAAACTGGCTTGTCGCCTTCGGCGAGGTCGACGTTGTACGTCTCCAGTTGTTCTTTGCACCAGCCGTGAAAATGGTAGACATGCACCTTGTCGGCGATGCCCTTGCTGCGCATGTGACTCCTGAGCTTCGCCGCCAGGGTGATGTTGTAACACAAGACGAGAATCCGCATGTTGGGCAGTTCCGCCAGAACCTCGGCCCGGAATTCCAGGATCAGGGTCTTCCCGGAACCCGCCACACCGTGAATGACGCGATGCCCGTCGCCGAGGCCGCGGGCCAGTTGTTCCTGATGGATGTCCATCACCTTGACGACATCCGGGACTGAAACCTGTTCGGGCGCCTTCTGCTGCGGGAAAAGTTCGAGGCTGTCGATGCGGATCTCCGGGTACAGGTGCCAGCGGATGCGGTTCAGATCGGGCAGTGTCAGCGACCGGGGGAAGGTGTATTCGAACATATCGCAAAGGCGTTTCTCGAACGCCGTCGGGTCCGTGTCCTCCAGCATCTCGTCGTGGCAAATCAGCAGGTGATCCGGCAACACCTGTGCGGATACCTCATCCGGCACGACGGACTGAATCTGCTTGCGGGTGATGTTCGTCAGTACCACGCCAAAGGCATAAGGGCAGATTAACTTCCCCTCGAACTGGCCCTGTTTCTCCCGCAAATGCGGATCGTCCTGGAGTTTGTTTATCGTCTGTAAGGCATATTGGCGCGCCTGTTTGACGGGATTGGCCATGGTCTTCAAGCCGCTGGCGGTGTTCAATCGAACTGTGTCGTGGTCGATGCGCCTGATCGAGCTCAGCTTCCAGTCCTTGACTTCCAGGAACAGCAAGCCGCACCGGGGATGCACGAGGATAAAATCCGGATAACGCCGCTGCTTTCCCACCGGTACGTTGTAGAAGCACAGCCAGTCGTCGTCGAGCAGGGACTCCAAGCGATCTGCTAAGCGCTTTTCGCCTGGGGTCGCTTTTGCGTTGCCGAGCCTAAGATTCGGGATAATGATCGCCATGGAACGGAGTTACTTACGTCGCTTCCGTGGACAGTTCAAGGCTGTCGCCATCAACGTTGAAGTAGGTGGCAGCGAAGACGGTGACGCTTGCGACGTCGACCTCACCGACTACGACTAATGGGAGGCATGAGTCCAAGGTGATCCACCACCGATTGTCCTTGTTCCGCGCCGGTGGGGTTGCTATGATCGCGCCATGGCCGAGGCCATCGCATTCGACACCCATCGCTTCGTGAAGCGCCTGACCGAGAGCGGCTTCACCGAGAAGCAGGCCGAGACCCTCGCCGAAGAGCACGTCGCCCTCCTCAACGCCAACCTCGCCACCAAGGCGGATATCGCCGCCGTCAAGGCCGATATCGACGCCCTGCGACAGGACACGACGGCCAGCATTGAGGCCCTGCGACAGGAGACCAAGGCAGCCATCGAGGCGGTGAAGGCCGACCTTGTGAAGTGGCTGTTCGGCGCGCTGATCGCCCAGGGCGGCCTGATCGTCGCCCTCGTCAAACTCCTATAGCCCGGCGCCTTGTCCCGGGGCCTCCGCTTCCCGGTCATGACCGGATGATCCCATGGCACTGAGCAAGGAAGTGCTGGCGGCAATCGACCAGGTGACGCCCCGGGAGCTTGCGGAGACGCGCCGCTGGTGCGAGTTCGGGGACCGCGTGCACCTGCTCAGCGACTTGACGGAGGGCCGCGTGAGCGCGACACCACTGACCGGGAAGCGAACGGGTCTACATGCGCGAATACCGTCGAGCGCACAAGGGGGCCGCAAAGTTGAGGGAGGAAAGGCGAGCCCTTGAGTTCCCCTGAAACGGCAACGGCCTTGCCTCCTGCAAGAGAGCAACGCCGTACACAAGCCGTTGAACGCATTACCGGGCGCGATTCCGCGCCGTGAAGCGACACGGATGCGCCGGGTTAAGAGTCCCGGCACCGGGGTTGAAATAGTGTTGAACCGGAGAGGTCGCGGTGAATCTCGCAGCGTGTCATCGGGTCGTTTGTAATCAGAATTTACTCCAATAAATCACATGCTTACAGACTTCCAACGGCTCGCCTGGCACGGCAGGGAAACCGCTAATCGAGGAAATCGACGCTCAGACTCAGCGCCTCGACCGCTCCGCAGACCGCCTCATCCCCGGCCTCCGCGACCTCCAGCACGAGCAGGACGGCTCCGAGATCAAGTCCCGCGAGCTCGAACTCACGACCGACCGGGTCCAGAACCTCTCAGCTCGCCGCGACGCCTTCGAGCGCATGCGTGATGCGGCAGCCGAAGACTACCTGGCTCAGACCGGCCAGACGTGGCGGCCCCGCAGCGGATCGCACACCAGCCAGACCGGCAAGCTCACCTCCGCAGCCATCGACGCCCGTGACTTCATGCGCGCCCGCAAGGACCGCAAGACCCAGGCGCACCTGCCCGAGGGAACCCTGGTGGCGGTCACCGGAGGCAAGGACGTGAGCGAGCCCGCCGCGGTCTTCCAGCGCCTCGACAAGGTCCGCGAGAAGTACACCGACATACTATTTCTCTATATGCGGCATGAGGCGCCATAGATCGACAAATCGACGCATATTCAGTGGGTTAGGGTCTTTACGTCGCGTCATGGATGGGCTAGAATACTCTCTGAATCGCTCCCTACAGGTACCTAAGCGGTACCCGAATCGAGATGCAAAGGAGGCATCAACCATGCCCAAAATCACCAAGCGAGCGGTCGACGCCCTCAAACCCGCAGGGCGCGAGCGCGTCGTCTGGGATGACGACGTCACGGGCTTCGGCGTCAGGGTCCACCCCAGCGGCCGCAAGGTCTACATCGTCAAGTACCGTCACGAGGGACGCGCCGTCAAGGCCACCATCGGTCCTCACGGCCCCATCACCCCGGCGGCCGCGCGGGCGCGCGCCGCCGAGATCGTCACCCTGGCCAGGACCGGGCGCGACCTCGATGGGAAGACGCCCCGGAAAGCGGGCGGAGCCACCATGGCCGATCTCGCGCGGCGCTTCATGGACGAGTACGCTGCCGATCACCTGAAGCCCGGCACCGCCGAGCTCAACCGCAAGATCATCGAGAAACGGATATTGCCCCGGCTCGGCAAACGCCGCGTCGTCGACATCGGCAGGGCTGACGCCGCGGCTCTTCACCACGACATGCGCTCAGTGCCCGGCCACGCCAACCGGACGCTGGGAGTCCTCTCCAGGATGCTGACTATGGCCGAGGTCTGGGAAATGCGCCCCGAGGGAGTCAACCCCTGCCGCTTCGTCAAGAAGTACCCCGAACACAGGCGCGAACGCTTCCTTTCGGATGACGAGTACCGGCGTCTCGGCTCCGCGTTGCGGGACGCGGAGCGCGAGGGGTTTGCCTCGCCCGCGGCGGTCGCCGCCATCCGGCTGCTGATGCTGACCGGGTGCCGGAGCGGCGAGATCCTCTCACTTCGGTGGGAGGATGTGGACCTGGACCGGGGCGAGTTGCGGTTGCCCGACTCCAAGACCGGCGCCAGGATCGTTCATCTGGGCGATCCTGCCATCGAGGTGCTGCGCGGCATTCAGCGCAGGGAAGACCGTCCCTGGGTGATTCCCGGCCTGAAGCGCGGCGCCCATCTCGCCTTCCTGCACGGGCCGTGGCGCCTCATTCTGGAGCGTGCGGGCATCAAGAACCTGCGCATCCACGACCTGCGGCACTCCTTTGCTAGCGGCGGGTTGCTGGTGGGCGAGGGACTTCCCATGATCGGGAAGCTGCTCGGTCACAACAAGGTCCAGACCACGGCCCGCTATGCCCATCTGGCAAACGATCCCGTGAAGTCCGCCGCCAACCGCATCGCGAGGCGAATCGCTGAAGTTGCAGGATAGCTCCGTCAAATCGCTTCATGGGATAGACCTCTCGCAGGAGTCGACATGGTCTATGGCCCATCAGATTCGCGACGCGTGGGCGGGGACGAGCCGTTTTTTCTCCGGGCCTATTGACGCGGACGAGACTTTCATTGCCGGGTTGGAACAGAACACCTCGGCTGTGGCGGAACGCCACAGTCCGCAGTACTCAACAGGCCCGAGGAGATGTTGGGGTACAAGAGCCGCGATCAACACAGCAGATGTCGGTAGACATCTATGACTCCAGAACTCTCACGGCATCGACAACGGGTTTAAGCCGTCCGGTCGCTGATGAAAGTTTTCCGAACCCAGCCTGGTCGCGTAGGTACTCTGTACTCAAAGCGAGTTGTTCGATTGCGAACCGCGCGGACCGCGGATCCCAGCCGCGTTGAACCAGCACATGCCAAGATTCGGCCGCGAAGCAACTTGATGTTCCGCCGTTCCAGCCACCTGATGCGAAATAAAAGGCTCCGCGTTGGATCACCTCCCTATCGGAGCCCGCCTCAAGTGCCCCTCCCTCCGCAGTTACGTCTTGCACGGTGTCATTGTCCTCCGGAGATTCGTCAATCGCCCAGACATGCCCCTCCGGCACTTTCCAGTTCTCCCGGTTCACCAATCCGCCCTCCCAAATTTCATACTCGCGACCAGCACCGATTAGGACACAACCCATGTTTCAACCGCCGCTCCGACTCGTAGAACTGCGGTCACACCCGAGCGGTCCGTGGCATCCAGCAGGTAACTTCTTGGCCGCCCAAGTGACACCCTACGACGCGACCTTGCGATCGACGCTCTTTGGCCCTGCGCCTTCTCCGGCTCCTGCCTCTAACTCCGTTCCCAGTTTCGGCGCGTCGTCGATGGAGCTGCACAGGGACCTGACGCAAGAGACGGCTTGGCACATGTCCTCAAGAAAATCCAGGGGACGATCGAGGATGAAGCGATTGCCTTCTCTGGGCCGGTTGAAGTAGACGAGAAATACATGGCAACAAGGAGAAAACAAGCACGGCTCCAAGAAGTCAGGGACGTGGGGGCGTCGGCAAGGTAGCCGTGGCGGGCATGAAAGACCGGGAAACCAACCGCATAAGCGCGGAAGCGGTAGAAAGCACCGACGGACTAACCCTACTAAAGCAACTCGTTGTGGATCAGTTGTCGATGGCGCGAAGGTCTGCACGGACGAACACCGGGACCATCAAGGACTCATGGCGACGGCGGCGCTGACTACGGTACAGGGTGTACCGGCCGGATGCAGTCCATGAATCGACGGCAATTCCTTGTCTGCTCCACCGCGTCGATCCTGTTCCCGACGACCGGCTGGACAGCCGCGCCCTTGCGATTGAAGGCCGGGCCGGTCACCGCCCGGATCCTTCCCGAGGACGACCGGCCCACCTCCATGCTCGGGTTCAACGGATCGACCCCCGGCCCCGAATTCCGCGTACGCCAAGGCGACCGGCTCTCCGTTTCCTTCGAGAACCGAGCGGACCAGGCCTCCACGATCCACTGGCACGGCATCCATCTCGACAACGCGATGGACGGGGTGCCGGACCTGACGCAGGCGGCGGTGCGACCCGGCGAGACCTTCCGCTACGCGTTCGACGTTCCCCATGCCGGCACCTACTGGTACCACGCCCACCACCGCTCGTGGGAACAGGTGGCAAGGGGGCTCTACGGCCCCCTGATCGTCGAGGAGCGGGACCCGCCCCCCGTCGACCGCGACATTACCGCCGTCCTCGACGACTGGCGGCTGGAACGCAACGGAGCGCTGCACGAGAGCTTCGGCAACCGCCACGACTTCTCTCATGCCGGGCGGATGGGCAACGTCGCCCGCGCCCTGTTCTCGGGGGCCACGGTCCGGCGCGGCGACCGCGTCCGTCTGCGGCTGATCAATGCCGCCACGGCGAGGATGTTCGCGGTACGGATCGGCGGGGGAACCGGCAAGGTCGTGGCCCATGACGGGATGCCGCTCGCCGAGCCGTCGCCGCTCCGGAATCTGCTGCTCGCCCCGGCCCAGCGGACCGACGTCATCCTCGACGCGGCGGGGCCGGTGTCCTTCGCCCTTCGGACCCGCGAGGGTCTTTACGGACTCGGCGCCATCGCCGTGGAGGGCTCGAATCCCGCCCCGGCCGCGAGCCCCGTCGGCCCGCTCCCGGATCCCCGCATCCCGGCGCCCGACCGGAGTGCGGCGACCCGCCTGACGCTTGCCATGCAGGGCGGCGCCATGGGCGGGCGTCACAGGGGCGGCGATTTATGGGCCTTCAACCACCGCTCCGGCCTGCCCGATGCCCCGTGGCGGCGGTTCGCGCGCGGCGAGACGGCCCGCATCACCCTGCGCAATGACACCGCCTTCCCGCACGGCATCCACCTGCATGGCCACCATTTCCACGAGTTGCGCGAAGACGGTTCGCTCGGCGATTACCGCGATACGACGCTGGTCGATCCGCGCCGGAGCCGCGACATCCTCTGCGTATTCGACAATCCCGGCAAATGGCTCCTGCACTGCCACACCCTCGCGCACCAGGCGTCCGGGATGAAGACATGGGTGGAAGTCGCATGAAGGGTGCCCTGCCGATTCTCGTCCTGCTGCTCTGGTCCGGCCTGGCCCTTGCCGGTCACGAGCTCGACGACCGCGACATTCGAAACGGGCAGGCGCTTTACAAGCAACACTGCGCCTCGTGCCACGGCGCCAACCTCGAAGGGCAGCCAAACTGGCGGCGACCCGGCAAGGACGGCATCCTGCCGGCACCGCCGCACGATGCGAGCGGTCATACCTGGCATCACGGCAACAAGCTTCTCTTCGACTACACGAAACTGGGCGGCGCCGCCCTGACGGAGGCCCGGGGCATTCCCGGGATCGAGAGCGGCATGCCGGGCCTCGGCGACGTCATGACCGACGACCAGATCTGGGACGTGCTCTCCTACATCCGCTCCATGTGGCCGGACCGCATCCGTGAAATCCAGGCCGGCAGAAATCCGCCGCACGGGCAATGACCGGTCCGCGCTTCACGCAGCCGCCAACGGAGACAGCAATGAAGACACTGCTGAATGTCGCATCAAGGGAGAAGACATCCCCGGCCGGGGCTGCCGCCGGACGAAGCCTGCTGGCGCGCTACGGCATGCCGGCGTGCTGCCTCGTCATGCTCCTTCCGGTCGGCTATCTTCTGGGCGGAGGCACCCGCGCCGACGGAGTCAGCCGCCGCCCCGCACATCGGCGATGAGCTGCCGGAGGCGGGCAGCTCCGACGGCACCCGGCACCACCGTGTCCCCGACCACGAAGGCAGGAGTCCCGGTGATCCCGAGCTTCCGCGCAAGCCCTATGGTCTCGTCGAGATAGTTATCGATCGCCGGGTCCCGCATGTCCCGACGCAGCCGCTCCACATCAAGCCCGAGACGACCCGCGGTGGCGATCACCGACGCCTCCGTCAGCTTCGCCGGCGCGCCCATCACCGCCACATGGAAGTCGAGGTACCGGCCCTGCCTGTCCGCCGCCATGGCCGTCCGGGCGGCGAACCGCGAGACCGGCCCCAGGATGGGAAACTCTTTCCACACCACGCGCAGCTTTTGGTCGCTCGCCAGCAGGTCCTTCATTGGCTTCAGCGACCGTTTGCAGTAACCGCACTGGTAGTCGAAGAACTCCACCAGCGTGACATCGCCTTTCGGGTTGCCGGAAACCGGCGACATCGGGTGCGAGAAGATGGCCGCCCGGTTCCTGCCGATCACAGTGCGGACGACTTTCTTCCGCGCCGCCTCACGCTTCACGTGGAGCGCGCGCATCGCCTCCTCGAGAACCTCGGGGTTGGAGATCAGGTACTCCCGGACGATCTCCTGGATCGCCTTGCGGTCGAGTTCCCGTTGCGCCTCCGCCTCCGAGCTCACCGCCGTCGCGGCAATCGCCACCACCAGACACGCCATCCCGATCCTCATTAAGCGCATTCCCCCTCCGTATGCGGGCTGCAACCCGCGCCCGCTCACAGGCCGCCGCTTCACCGGGCAGGGCGCCTGCCAACGGTTCTCCGGGCCGTTTGCCGCCTAGAGGGGCGACACCCTCGAAGCGGAAACCCCGGATCCTGGCGCCGCACCACCCACCAGTCGCCGGCCCTGGATTACTTCCGGCTGGTCTCGGTCAGACCCAGCCCAAGCTCCGGCGTTTGCGTCCATCGCCCGTCCGAAACAACGGCCATTTCGGGTTCCGCCCTAAGACGGCGCTCGCTCTCGGAGTTCGGCAGGCCAAAGCCAAACCCACCCCAGGGAGAATGACCGACGCGAAGCGGGAGCAGTTCGCCCGGGAATTTCGAGGACGCCACCACGGACAAAGCGTGGCTGTGCATTGTTGAGGTCAACGGGTACACCGGGGAACGACCCCGGAGGAAACGGTTGTCGACGCCCATCCGTAGCCCATGCTGCTCATCACGACCGCAAGATGTGCAACGGTTCAAACGTCATCTACAACGTGTTGTCAGGACGGTGCCCGGATCTTGAGCTCTCGGATCATGTTTCTTTGTTTTTCTGGTATTTGAAAACTGTGTATGCCGAGTTCGCGCCCCTTGTCGGGAAATATCAGCGCGAACATGCGCCCGTCATCAACTCCGTAGTCAGCTACGGCGGCTCCGGCGAAAATCACTTTGTCGCCAACACGTTCCAGAATTTTGAACTCAGGCTCGATGACCCGCTTTCTCCACTGAAGGTGCCCTGAAATCGTTACTGAATCAAGTTTGAAAGGCTCAAGGTCATTTAATTGCAAATATGCATCATCGCTTGCCAGATCCAACGTGTGAGTGTGAGGCCAGGCTGGGCCGGCAAGATATCCCTCACCATTCTCGTTCATGACACAGGGGAATGTTCCTAGCACCGTGGAAGCCGGCTCCTTCGTACACAAAATTCCCGTGGACCTCATAAAGAGATCATTCTTGTAGTCGAGCATGGTCGCATAAGCTGAGTGCGCTTTGCCATTCGGCGAGACTACCGGCGTTTCATCAGTGACCGTGAACGATGGCGGGCCGCCTGATGCAACAAAGTGCATATGGTGTTCGACCCAATACAACAAGCTGCTTTGAGTGTGAGCCAAGAACTCCCCGGGGGGTCCGACACCTGGAAAATCCGGGAAGTCCTGGCTTATGGGGCGATCCCATGGCTTAAGGATGTACAGCTCGACACCGTGACTCGAGGCCTTTGAGCAAGCCCCGTCTGTGTAGCCCGATGTTGAGAAGATAGCCTTGTGAGTGACCCTTTGCATATCGGACAACTTCAGAATTAATTGCTCTACTACAGTGACATCAAGCGCCTTTCCCTCGTGTTTTACTTCGGAAGCCTTGAACGCAGTAACCTCCCCATCATTGCCGGTCAGCGTGACAGTTACATCGACGTCTCGCTCTTTGCCGGCAGCATCATCCATCACCATGTCGCCGATGGTGACATCTATTGCGTCGGGATCATGTCGTAAGCAGCACAATCCGACGAGATACTGCACCATCATTGGTGTGAGCATGCGAACTAGTATCTCTGCACAGAGGTTATGGGCGATTGAAAATCAGTCATGCAGGCGCCGATCCGCTCATCTCCACCGTCTCAAACGGTCGAATTCAATGTGCGGAGGCACTAGCCTGTCCTGCACGCGCTTCGGTTCCGGTTACTAGACACTGCGGCTCGCATCGAGCCGCAGTCCGGCCCGCCGAGCTCCTGCTGTCCGACCTAGGCGATACTACCACGACAGGCCTTCTATCCACTCCAGAGCCCGTCGAAATGGAACCGATTGTCGGGGATTTCACCGAGCATCGATCGGTAGCGTCTGCGCGTAGCTTCGGCCTCTGAATCTTCGCGGCTCAGATTGACGACGTTGATGTCCTCTCGCGGGAGGTCTTTCAGGGCTTCGGAGAACAGCGTCCGCGCAGCCATGTCCGTTGTCGGGAACGAATAGCCAATGAACGTGACTTCGTGGGCCGTCGCCAGGCTGTCGAATGCCTGCGACCAGACAAGCCGAAGCACCGGCTGCTCGACAAGGCTGGATTTCGACAGAACGGGCGGGACCATCACGGGTTCGGGCTCCAGGTGACCGCCAACCTGCGGATGGCGGAGACTGATGCCGGCCCAATCGTGATGGTGCGTGATGCTGTCGATCGCGACCGGGCTCGCGTAACCGAGTTTCGGCCGCCAGTTAATCGACCCGTGGAGCTTCAGCAGTCGGAGAATCGAATGTGTTTCCAGTTCGTCGAAACTGGCGACGGTGTCCAGTGAGGACAGGCAGAAGAACCCGTATCCCCAATACGGATTCCAGCTGCCGGTCTGCGCCAGCGCCTCGTCGAGGAAATCGTCGTAGTTGAAAGTGACGCAGCAGCAGCCGTTGGCGTCGCAGTAGTTCGCGAACCGTTTCAGTTCCTCGCGATGGACGTCCCCCTTGCGGGCTTCATGGAGCCGGTCGAGGAACGCTCTCTTCAGTTCCGAAAGGAGGAAGCCGTATTCGTTCGCCGCGTTGCCCGCACTCTCGGCGTAGTCGTAGGGCATCAGGGTATCGAGACGTGTCATCAGGCGCTCGATGTCGATGTGACCTCTCGGATGGAGACTTCGTTCCCAATCCAGCAATCGACTCGCGTTGGGCAATTCGCGGACCTTCTTCTCGAGGGCATCGTTGTTGAAATCGTCGATGAGCAGCGGGGCGCCGGGAACCAGGGCGCGGGTGAACCCGGCGCCGGTGACCACCACATGATTGCGGGAGAGGGTCTGCGCGGAGTCCGCATCCCCTCGGGACGGTTCATGCGAAGACATCAGGAAGCGGAGTTGAACCGCTGCTCGGCCTGCTGCCTCTCCCAATGCCACGCTTCTTCACGCGTGGTCGCCCGCCCCACCTGTTCAATGCTTCCTGTCGGCCACCGGCGGCGGTGTTCGCGCTCGCGGCGCACCAAGTCGGCCGTGATGCCGCAATGCACAACCTTTCCGTCCACCTTGAAGCGATATTTGTAGGTAGTTTTTGCGGTCATGACGCGTCCTTCATTAGCGAACACTATACTTGAGGCAACTCTATCTGGTCAACGCCGCTCTCGCCGGAAAGTCCGCCCCCGATCATCCTGCCCGGAGAGCCTGACGGTGTCGAACACCCCGGGCACCCTCCCGGCGGACTCCGCAACGCTCTGCATCCCAGCCGCCCAGAAACCCTTAGCTCCGCAGCCGGCGGTCGAAGTCCGGCGCAGGACGGCAGGTGGCCATCGCGAGTGCGGCATGTCTCCCAACCCGTCGTCTCCACTCGGGCGCGACGTCGTCCGGCAAACGAAATCCTCGACAATTCGGGATTCGTCGAGGCGGTAGACATCCCCTTTTCGTGGCGTCCAGATAGGCTTGGATTTCCTCGATAGAGGTTCCCTACCGGGCCGACGCAGGCACCTTCATGGCTAGGAAGCGGGGTGGGAGGACTTTCCAAGGACTGGCTCCTCCCAGACCAGCGAGAAAGCGAGGTGGCTCAACCTCCAGCCTCATCCGTAGACTAGCAGATCGGGAGGTAGAGAGACAGGAGGCTTGTGCGCTGGTCTTCAATGCCATGCCTTGACTCCAACGTCTCGATTCCCACACGGCTCGCCGCCTACCGCGCAATCGCTCCCATCACGCCGTCCGCCTCGGGTTCCACGGTCCGGCCTGTCAACGGCCTCCCGGCAATGCGTTCAACAGCTTGTGTGCGACGCTGCTCTCTTGCCGGAGGCAACGCCATCGCCGCTTCAGGGACGCTCAAGGACTCGGCTTTTTTTCTTCGACTCTTTGTGCTCGACGGTATTCGCTTCCCAGTCAGCGGTGTCGCGTTCACGCGGCCCTCCGTCAAGTCACTGAGCAGGTGCACGCGGTCCCCGAGTTCGCACCAGCGGCGCGTCTCCGCAAGCTGCTGGGGCGTCACTTGGTCGATTGCCGCCAGCACTTCTTTGCTCAATGCCATGGGATCATCCCGTCATGACCGGGAAGCGAAGGCCCGGCACAACGCGCCGGGTCACCTCATGAACGCAACGGCGCCCGTGGAGGGCATCCGTCAGTCGGACGGAGCCCCCACACGTGCCGGGCTGACGGCGGCGTCATCCGCACCGTCAGTTCTTCTGGTACATGCCCCGGCCGGTGCGCTTGATCCGACCCTCCTTCGACCAGCGTGCGGTCATCTGTCTGAGGTAAGCGCGGGATTTTCCGCCCGCCGTCTCGTGGGCGCTGATGGTGTCCAGACTGAACTCGGAGGGCAGAGTTTCGAAGACCGCATTCCAATCGATCATCGTGCCGTGCGGGCCCCGTCTCAGCGGTGCAACCGTAGGACGACCGCGCCGCGGCCGTTTGGATGCCCTGTTTCCCTCCAGCATGTCACGGATCAGTTCGTGTCTCTTGATCTCTTCCCGCAGTGCGGCAACTCGCGCTGTGGCCGCGGTCAAGTCCTTCCTCAGCCGATCGATCTGTCTCCTCACGCTGACCTTGAGGTCTGTAGCCATTTCTACTCCTCCCTCATGCGCTAACACGTTGCGAACTGCACTACCCTCCGGCCGAGGCTCATGAAGGCCCGGCGGTCACCATGGTGGCGGGTTCAGCACAAAGCGATCGAACTTCCGGCCCTGCTTCGTATGGGTTTAGCTCGTCAACGTCGCGACCGGCGCCACCCTGCCGACCGCGTCTCGGTTTCCGAACAGAACCAACGCTCGCCCTTTGATTCTTGTTCGTTAGTAGGTCACTCGAATGACGTTTTCTTCCTCGCTTCATCAGAGAATCTCGTTATCTCATCATCGGACAAAAGTCGCTCAACGACAACTCGGAAGTCGTCCAAGCTCTCGCTCAGGTCACCGATCTCGTGTTGGATTCTCCCAAGATCGAGCAATTCTGACTGTGAACCAACCATCACCGAAACATAGCTGGCTCTATCTTCAACCGAATTGGCAATCGGAAACACGGAGCGAAAGAAAAGTTCGGCCCCAATGCGATAAAGGCAATTCGTCCGCTCAAGCTTGGAGCCCACGATTTCCTTTATTCGTGTCTGCGTATCGGGGTCAATCACGGCGAGATGATTTTGGCCCATCACGAGTCCCTGCAAGGTACGAAGACGACAGCTTTGTCGACGCAAGACAAGCTCCCATCGGTTCAATGTCGAAGCCGCCGATATTTCGTCCATTGACTTGATTTTGTAAACAGGGTCTGGGCCGGCTTCATCAATGAGCTGTTTTCCTTCGTCCACGCAATCCTTCAGCAGGAAGTAGGTCTGCAACAAGTCAAGTATGACTTTCTCCCGTTCCTTCACTGACTTGTACATTCGAAACCCGGAAACGCAGGGACGGAGCAGGTCAACAATGAGCTTTAGGTCTGCAAACATCGCTGTTCAATCCTGAATTGGTCGCGCGTTAGTGCGATTGTACGTCAACAATTCGCGTAGCGCTTCCTCCTCGGAGATCCCCGTGTCCCACCCGTAGGCCCCTGCAACAGCGGCGTCAAGTGCCGCGTGAGCATCGGCCAGCCACCGTGGCCGGGTATTGTAAAGGTTCGTCAACGTGCGGGCCTTGAGTTCCTTCGCCGCGGCCTCGTCTCGGGCCACCGGGCGCTTCGGATACCCTGGCGCCGGCTCGGCCACCCACTCCACCCATTCGGGCGGGTTGAGCCAGCGGTCGCGGAGTTCGACCAAGTGCCGGGCCGCATCGGCGATGGCTACAGCGCGCGGGTCGTCCGCGTAGTCGGGCGCGGAAATGTCGGGCGAGAGGCCGTCCGGGAAGGGGAAGGTCTCGAAAGTAGTGGTCGGCGTGTATCGCGGATCGTTGCCCTTACCGAGCCAAGTCCCGAGCCTGAGCGACCACGTCTCGTGAAAACGGCTGTGCAGGATGCCGAAGGTCACATCGTCGTCGCGCGCGATGACGATGAGCTGGTGGTCGGGGCAGATGCCCGCTTCCAGCCAGTCGAACAGTCGATGCTTGGCGACCGTCGGCGTGACGATGTAGCGCGAGAGCCCGTCAAGCGCCTTCCACATGCCTTGTCTCGGCTCGACATGCCGCCACCAGTGGAGACGATACGACTCCCGGCGGTTCCGCTGCCGCATCGGCCAGACATGTTCTTTCACGTGCCGGAAGGGTACCTCATAAAGCGCCGCCTCCGCTTCCGACATTTCCCATCCGAAATCCACGATCCACTTGTCCGCCGGGCGGCGGGTCAGGTCCATGCCGTTGACCCAGGGCCTTAGAACATCGGAGTTGGGGCGCCCGTTCGGATTGGCCGGGAGGCGCAACCACTCCCGAGCGAGTTCTCCCGGAACGTCGAACGGCCCGCCCTTGGTATCGCCCATGAAAGCCATTCCAATGTTTGCAGACACACGCTTCGCCCCGGTCAGGTCGATTCCGGCTCCGCCGCGACGGGCCGTAAGGTCGGAATGGATTTCGTCCGCGGGCTCGCCGTCGAGACGCGTCGCCGGCCTGTACTTGTCAGTCACGCCGGAGAAGCAGACGAGAGACACCCGCACAGCCGCGCCGTCGATCACCCACGGCTCATCCGACCAGGCGTCGAAGATCGGGCGTCCTTCGGTCGCGGCCTGCAAGGCCTTGCGGTTCGCGCCGCCGCGTATCGAGTTCGTGGCGACCAGGCCGACACGCTTCGCCTTGCCCGATTCGACGTGCCCGCCCGCCTTCGCGAACCAGTAGCAGACCAGATCGGCCTCGGGCGGCACACGTCCCTTCCACGCCGCAAACATCCCCGAAACGTAATCCTCCCCCAATCCGCCGATCAGCAGCTTGCCGCCAAGAAACGGCGGGTTGCCGATCACGACATCGGCGTCGGGCCAGTCCGGTTCCACACCGTCGGGCGAGAGAACCGCGTCGCGGCACTCGATGGTCTCCAGCGGCTTCAGGATCGGATCGCGCGACTCCCGGAACCCGTTGCGCCGCATCCACTGGATGTCTCCGATCCAGACCGACACGCGGGCAAGTTCCGCTGCATAGGCGTTGATCTCGATACCCCTGACATTCGCGGGGCCGACCGCCGGAAACGACCGCTCAAGACCCATCGACTCTCCTTCGAGGTTCACCCGGTGCTCGATGTCCTTGAGCGCATGCAGCGCCAGATAGAGGAAGTTGCCCGACCCGCAGGCCGGATCCAGCACCGTGAAGTCCTGCAACCGTTTGAGGAACGCGTTGAGCAGACGTTGCGAGGCGCGCACCCTCACGGACCCGCTCCGCCGGCGCCTGTACACCGGCCCGGCCCTGTCCTCCCCGGCGATGGCCGCGGCGATCTTCTCCCTCTCGATTGCCCATTCCGCAAGCAGCGGACGGACGATCACCGGCTCGACAATGGCCATGATCTTGTCACGGTCCGTGTAGTGCGCCCCGAGCTGCGAGCGCTTGTCCGGATCGAGGCCGCGCTCGAACAGGGTCCCGAAGATCGACGGGTCGATCTCCGACCAGTCGAGCGCCGCAGCTCTCAGCGCCGTCTCGATCCCCTGCCGGTCCAGCGGCAACGCGTCGTCGTCGTCGAACAGTCCGCCGTTGAACCAGGCCACGGACTCGAACCCCACGCGGCCGCCAGCGGACATGGCCCTGAACAGGTCACGGGCAAGCTCGGCGAACTCGCCGGGCCGGCGGCGCGCCTGCTCCAGCATCCGCGTGAACATGTTGTCGGGCAACAGGCCCACATCCTCTGCGAAGAGGCAGAACACCAGCCGGTTGACGAAATGCGCCACCGTCTGCGGATCGTCGCCGCGGTCCCGGAGCGACTGCGCAAGCTCCGCAAATGTCGCCGCCGCGCGCTCCGTCACGGTCTGTCGCGTCTCCCCCGGACGAAGCCGCTCCGGGTCCGACATCGCCCACTTGAGCTTGTCCCGGGTCGCCCCGTCCGCCAGGTCCTCCAGCGTGAACTCGTGCGTCTCGCTCACGCTGTTGGTCCAGTTGGTGCGGATGCGGAACCGCGCCATGTCCGAGACAATCAGCAACGGCGGGTTCTCCAGCGCGAACGCGTATTGCCGCAGCTGGTTGAACGCCGCGTCCAGGTCCGCGCGCCGCCCCTTGTACTCCCAAGCAAAGCAGCCGCGCTTCCACACGTCGGCCCAGCCGTCGCCGCCGCTGTCCTTTCGCGCACCGCGCTCGAAGCAGTACCACTCGCCCGAAGGGTCCGCGTCCGTCGGCGTCAGCTCGCCTACCAACGCGCACAGGTCGTTGAAGTGCGACTGCGACGCCGAGCGTTCCTTGAGCTCGACCACGCGCCACTTGGAGATGAACTCCCCCGGCGTCATTGCGCCCACCGTTGCGGGGACGGCGATGCGGGCCGGCGGCGACGACTGACCGCGCTGGATGACGTCACCTCGTTCATCGAAGCATGACTCCTGGTTGGCATCATGTTCCCTTCACCATGCAGCGGCCTCGTGCCGGTTGCAAACCGCGGCTTCGGGCAGACCTCCGCGTGGAGTGCGGAAGCAATCGCGTCGACGCGGTGATCGCCGGCCGATGCATCGGTCCCGGCAGCCGCATCGAACGTCGTGCTGTGCGAAGTGTGCAAGACTCCCTCGCTCGGTTGCTTCGCACCCGGCGTCATGTTGTGTCTGGCGACCGGAAGGTGATGCGGAACGCTCATGTATTGCGGATCAATCATTCCGCTCAAACGCCGCGGCGGCTTTGCTGTCGCAGCATGACCTCCGAACGTTCACCATCATTGCGGATGAACGCCGGACCGGGTTCCGACGGGCTGGCGCCCGTTAAGGATATCACACCTGCCGCAGTTGACTGCCTGTCGTGCCCTGTCTGCGCCCGGACGCGCAGTTCGAGCCCCTCGACCCCCCTCGCACCATGGAAAAGGCGTATGCTCTTCGTATGGCGGTCGTGTACCGGTCGTGTACCGGTCCTAACACATCCCCGCGATTTCAGGGACTTGGCGGATTCCAAAGTGCGACGCAGAGTGCGACGCAAGGCCATCCGCCTGGCGGGTATCCTCCTGGCGTATTTCCTGGGGGTAATCCGGGCGGTCGCGCCCGCTGACGGACGAAGGCGGCTTTTCCATGACAGCCCCGGCGCGACAAGGGTGGGCAGACGAGGCGCGACCGCAGGCTTGCATGCTCAAGGCGATGAACCCCTCCGATGAGCCGCCCTCGGGCCGGGCGGCCCGGGAGCGGGAGAGGGCGTTATGGAATCCCTCCGGCCCATTCCGGTGGCGATGCCGGGGTTCCCGGATTGATCCGGCGATGGGTTTCTCTCGCCGGCGACGGCCTTGAGGCCGGCCGCGAGGAGGGAAGGTTTCTACAGTTCGATGTCCATGTCGAGCTGCTTTTCTTCCGGATCGAGCGTCGTTTCCTGTACGGGCTCGGGTTCCGGCCCGCGCGAGCGGTCCTCCTCGGGTTCGGTTTCCCGTTCCGTGTCCCAGGGTTCGAGACCGTCCGCGTCCAGTCCGGCGCGCCGTTCCGGCGATTTCAGGTCGTCCTCCCAGTCGAGTTCATGCCCCGGTTGATGCCCGCCCCCGTGTCCCGCGTCCGGCTGAAGCTCGGGTTCGTACTCGCGTTCCATGCGATCCGTGTGACCCGCGTCCCGCTCCTCGGGCGGTTCGAGGCCCAACTCCGGCTCGTGCGCTGCCTCTTTGACGACTCCATCCAGCGCCGAGATCCGCTCTCCGGTGGCCCTTTCCAGTTGGTCGGAGAGCTTGCGGGCATCGTCGGTGACCAGCTCGGCATGGTCCCGGGCCCGGCTGATTGCCACGTAGAAGGCTTTCTGGTTGGTCAGGTTCGGGTTGCCGGCGGGCATCGCGGCCACGATATGGTCCACCGTCCTGCCCTGGAAAGAGTGAACCGTGGCCGCCCAGGCCCGGTCCATGTGCTGGAGTTGCGGATCGTCTTCGTCCAGTCCGGCTTCCTTTCCGTTCTCCAGCCGGAACCGGACTCCCTCCTTTTCGATGGATTCCACCACCGCCGCCTCCCCGTTCACGAGGTTCGAGCCCGGATCGTTGCGCGTCCACCGGATACGGTCGCCCGCCCGAAGCTCCATCTCCTCGCTCCTGTAGACCTCCACTCCGCCCTTGGCGGCGGCAATCCGGTACGGCCGCCAAGCCACGGGATCACCACCACCGTCCAGCCAGACCGTGTTGCGGTCGTAGTCCACCCGCGCGACCTCGCGCTCGTCTCCCTTTTCGACGCCGAGAGTCTTGTACTGCCGGTTGAAGATCACCGTGTCTCCGGCCGAGTAGTTCGAGGCCCGGGCCATCTCCGCCCGGGTCAGGCCCCTCGGCACGAGCTTCTTGCCCTGGCGAGTGGGTCCCGAGACCGCGTCTTCCGCGATCAGATTCTCGCGGATCCTCGTGTTGATCTCGTCCCGCAGCGCCCGCGTAGGGGCGATCACTCCGGTCCCCGCGCGTTGTTCGGGAGACAGTTTCAGCCACCGGGCCGCCGCCTCGGCGCCGACATCCTCCCGCTCCACCTGCGTGATCCGGTCGCCGAGCTTGTCAAACGCGGCCTTCACGTCGCCGGCCAGGCCCGCCCGCACCGCTTCCTTGAGCTCCATGTCCCGCTGGCGCAGGATCTCATCCATCACCGCTGTCTGCATTCCGGCGCGCCTGAGTTGCTCGAAGGGCTTGCCCGCCTCCACAGCCCCGATCTGCTTCTCGTCTCCCACCAGCACCACCCGAGGAACCCGGAGCGTGGTCGCGGCCCTGAGGAGACCCCTCATCTGCTCGCTCGATGCGAGCGAGCTTTCGTCCACTACCAGGACCGTCCTCGAGAACGAGGCGCGCAACTGGCGAAGACCCTTCACCGTGCCCCGGCCTTCGATGACCCCCGCATTGTGGGCGAGGAACCGTTGCAGCGTCTCCGACTCGATTCCCGATTCCCGCTCAAGGGTGCGCGCCGCCGAGGCCGATGGCGCAAGGCCCACCGCCCGGTAGTCCCGGCTCTCCGCCAGCGTCCGCAGACGTTTCAGCATCGTCGTCTTGCCGGTTCCCGCATAACCCTGCACTCCGATGACCCGGTCCTTTGACGCCAACACCATCTTGACCGCTTCCTTCTGGCCCTCGTTGAGACGGCCCCCGTGGAGCTTCGTCTCCGCGACCCAGCCCCGCATGATCGCCTTGCCCGAGGCCTGGCCCGCGTGCATCAGCGCGATGGTCTCTGACTCCCGCCCTATCGCCGTGTCCGTCGTCCAGTGTGTGCCGTGGTGGAGACCCCTGGCGGCGTGCAGGCCGCCCTCACGTTCGAGTTCCGAGACGGCCCGCTCCGCCGCCTCCACCGTGACTGCGCCCGGCTCCCGTGACAGTGCAGCCGCCAGGAGACCCCCATGGCCGAACACCGACTGGCGTTCCGAAAGGTGCTCCACGGCCCAGATTGCGGCCTCCGCGGCAGGTTGTCCCCGGTCTGTGAACAGGTCCGGCACCGGTAGTTTTCGCTCCGTCTCGCGCGCTTGCTGCCGCACCGTGTCCGCCGAGAACCCCATCTCCGCCGCCTGGCGCTCCCAGGACCGCCGCAACTCGCCCCGTTCCACGTCGCGCTTCGCCGCCCGCGTCATCAGCGTGGCCCGCGCCGCCAAGTGCGGATTGTCCCCCGTCCCGCCCAGGCCATGCTCTCTCATCGCCGCCTCGATCTCCGATCGCCGCGTCGAGAACTCCTCGATCACCTCCCGCGATACCCCCGCGATCTCGAGTGCGCCGTGCAAGGCGCCATCCCTTAGCGGGTTGCGAGACCCGCCCGGCAACTGTCGCTCCAGCCGGTAGCAGTCGGAGCGGACGATGGAGGTAACGACATGGTTTGAAGCACTCCGATGAAACGGGCCGCCTTGGGCGGCTCAGCGACCATGCGGGCCGCAACGCGAGTGAACGCCGAGCAGGCCTCGAAACTGGCAACGCGGAAGCCGACCCGCCTCGAGTACGGGAAAGGCTGCCATCGGCCGGGAAGCGAGCGACACACGCACCGGCCGGTTCCGCCGGGGTATTGGCGGCGGCACGCATGGAAGAAGGGGATGGACGCAACACGGGAAGCCCCGGCGGTGGCGTAGCACGCGCCAACCGACAACCCGCGAGGGATGGGTCGGGCCGTTCGGGGTGGCGGAGAGGTCCGTAGTACCGCGGAAGCCGGGTAATGCCGGTGGAGGGAAGGGGCCTTGGTTCGAGAGCAGCGTTTGGAAGGAGGAAGGGACATGGGGACTGGCGAGAGCCTATCCGACCCGGAAAAGGTCCGGAGACTCCAGACGGCGCTACATGCGAAAGCGAAGGAGGCCCCGGGCTTTCGGTTCTACTCACTGAGCGACAAGGTGTGGCGCGCCGACGTGATGGCGGTCGCCTGGCAGGAGGTCCGCCGCAATGGCGGAGCCGCCGGGGTGGACGGTCAGACGGTAGCGGACATCGAGGCGCAAGGCGTGGAGCGGTGGCTTGGGGAACTGAGGCGGGACCTGAAGGCGGGAACCTATCGGCCCGAGGCGGTCCGGCAGGTTCTCATACCAAAGAAGCAGCGTGGGAAGTTGCGGCCCCTGGGCATTCCCTGCATACGGGACAGGGTGGCGCAGACGGCGGCGATGCTAGTGCTGTCGCCGATCTTCGAGGCCGACCTGCAACCGGAACAGTATGCCTACAGGCTGGGCCGGAGCGCGAATGATGCTGTCAGGCGCGTACACCGGCTGTTGAACACGGGCCACCGCGAGGTGGTGGACGCGGATCTAACGGACTACTTCGGCCAGATTCCGCACGCCGAACTGCTCAAGTCCGTCGCCCGGCGCGTGAGCGACGGGCGGATGCTGGGCTGGGTTAAGGCGTGGCTTGAGATGGCGGTCGAAGAAGACGACGGCAAGGGCGGCAAACGCCGTACGAACCGGGCGCGTCGCGAGAGGAAGGGAACCCCTCAAGGTTCTCCGATCTCCCCGTTGCTCTCCAACATCTACATGCGCCGCTTCATACTGGGCTGGAAGGTGCTGGGCCATGCCCGGCGCTTCAAGGCGGAAGTCGTCAACTATGCCGACGACCTGGTTGTGCTCGGCAAATCGTCGTCAGCGGAAATGCTGGCGGTGGTCGAGAACCTGATGGAACGGCTGAAACTGACGGTCAATGCCGAGAAGACCCGATGCTGCCGGGCGCCGGAGGACTCGTTTGAGTTCCTTGGCTATCGGATTGGACGCAACTACCGCCCGCACGGGAAGGGGAGCTACATCGGCACCCGGCCCAGCAAGGCGAGCGTCCAGAGCATCTGCCGCAGGATTAGCGAACTAACGGAACCCCGCTATGGGCTCCTGGACCAGGAGGTCGTGGCCGAACGGCTCAATCGACTGATGCTCGGGTGGTCAAAGTACTTCATCCTGGGCCAGGTCGAGCCGGCCTATGCCGCGATCGACAGGCACGCTATCAAGCGGCTGCTCCAGTGGCGGCGTCGCAAGCACAAGGTGAGAGCCCGTAATTATGTGCAATACGGGTACGAGCAGCTCTGGACTGAGCACGGTCTCATCCGCCTTGCACCGCGAGCGACACGCTTTCCGTGGGCGAAGGCATGATCTCGTCCGAGAGCCGTGTGCGGGAAAACCGCACGCACGGTTCGATGAGCGGGGACTGGAAACGCGGCCAAGGGAGCCGGACTGAGGCCCGGAGCGAAAGCGACGGACAAGCCACCGGACCCTAAAGCTGGCGCGCCAGTCCTCGACTCTACAGAAGCGCTTGCCCTCGGCGATGCGGTCGGGAAACACCGGCCTGATCTTGCTCCAGTCTCCTTCGCGCGCCCGTATGTGGGTGGAGCGGTCGATGATGTTGCTGCCCTTCTGGAAGGCCCGGTGCACCGCGGCCACGTCGATCTCGTTGGCCACCAGCATGGACGCCAGGCTCTTGTCCGGCGGCACCCGCTGGAACGAAATGCCTTCGGGCGGCGTAAACCCGGTGGCGCCCCCGTGGCTCAGCTCGTCGGTCCGTTCCATGAACCAGTGCACGCCGTACTGGGACACGCCGAAGTCGTGCTCCAGGATGCCGCGGGTCCAAAGAGCCGCGGTCTGCTGGTACTCGCCCACGCCGATGCGCTTGCCCGCGATATCCTCCGGCCGGCTGATCCCAGAGTCCGCGTGGCAGGAAAGTTGCGTGTGCATGAACCGCCGGGAGGGGAACACCGGAATGGCCATCATGTCCATGCCCCGGGCGCGGGCGATGAGATAGGACGACAGCGACATCTCCGAGATATCGAACTCCTCGAAGTTGAGCTGCCGCCAAAAGGTCTCCGAGGGGTCCGATAGGGTCGGGATCAGCTCCACGCCCTCGGGCTGCACGACCCCTTCCACCAGCGGGCTCACCCGTTCGTTGGTTCCGGTTACGAAGCTCAGAGTCAGTCGCGCCATGGAAGGGCCTTAACGAAGTCAGTGCAGCGGGCGGTGCTTGTCTGTCCGCCTATCGCATGATAACGCATTGCTGGCAAGCGTTGGAGGAGAATGCAACCCCACCGGGAAAGGATCGACCTCGGCCCCACCCCCTACGACCGGTTCGTGAAGGGGGAAGGGATCCCCGTGCTCACGGGCTACCATATCCGCGACATCATGGAGGTGGAGTTGGAGTCCTGGGCGCGCATGGGCGCGCGCGGGTGTTACCTCAACATGGCGGACCAGCAGGACACCGACGCGTATATCTGCGAGATCGCGCCGGGGCAGCAGACGCTGCCGCAGCGGCACCTGTTCGAGGCCATCGTCTACGTGGCCCACGGCCAGGGGGCGACGTCGGTGTGGCAGGAAGGGGTGCCGAGCAAGACCTTCGAGTGGAGCGCCGGGGCCGCTTTCGCCATCCCGCTGAACGCTTCCTACCAGCACTTCAACGTCTCCGGGACGGAGCCGGTGCGGCTGATGGCCTCCACCACCTGCCCGCGGCTGCTCAACATGTTCCACAACGAGGATTTCCTCTTCCGCAACCCGTTCGTATTCCGGGACCGCTTCCGCGACGAGGACGACTACTTCCGCGCCAACACGCGGCTGGCCACCCGTTGCTGGGAAACCAACCTGATCCCGGACGTCAACGAGTTCGCGCTGGACGACTTCCCGATGAAGGGCAAGGGCGTGCGCATCATGCGCTTCACCCTGGCGGACACCACCTACGGGTGCCACATCCAGGAGTTCCCGGTGGGGAGCCGCAGCCACTTCCACCGGCACGGGCCGGGCGCCATCCTCATCGTCACCGAGGGCGAGGGCTACGTCATGCTGTGGCGCGAGGGGGACGCCGAGCAGGGGGTCTACGAGATCCGCCCGGGCACCATCTACTCGCCCGGCGACCTCATGTACCACGGGCATTTCAACACCGGCCACACCACCATGCGCCACTTCGCCATCCGCGGTCGCAGCCCCAAGTACACCAGCGACCGCTTCCCAAACCCGTTGTGGAACATGCTCATGATCGACGAGGAGCCCGCCGGCATCCACGACCGCTACCTGCGGGACCTGAAACGCAACGGCGTCAGCGCGGAGGTGTCGGTGGTGCGCGAATGACGGCGGCAAACGAACGGTACGTTGCCCGGTAGGGGCCACCGGCGGTCGCCCTCCGGGACCAAGGGCCACACGTGTAGGGGCGACCGGCGGTCGCCCTCCGTGTGACCGGGCGCTACGCGAGGACAAACAACGCGGGCAGGGGCAAAGGACACGGGAAGCGAGGATCTGATGGGACACTACCCGGTCTATGACGACCTGAGGGGCTTCATCGAGGAAGCCAAGAAAGTCAGCGAGTGGCGCGACGTGGACGGCGCCGACTGGGACCGCGAGATCGGCGCCATCGTCGAGGCGTCCGCCGAGCTGATCCCGCAGGCGCCGATGCTGATCTTCGACAACATCAAGGACTACCCGCGGGGCTACCGGCTGCTGAGCCTGCCCTACGCCTCCTACAAGCGCGTGGCCGTGGCGCTGGGGCTTCCCACCGACCTGCCGAAGCTCGAACTCTTGCGGCTGGCGGCGCGCAAGGTGAAGTCGGCCCGGCCGCTGGCGCCGAAGGAAGTGGATTCCTCGCCGGTGATGGAGAACGTCTTCACCGGCGCCGACGTGGACCTGTTCAAGTTCCCGGCGCCACGCTTCCACGAGCACGACGGCGGGCGCTACCTCGGCACCGCCGACAGCCTGGTCAACGCCGACCCCGACAGCGATTACATCAATTCCGGCACCTACCGGATGCAACTCCACGACCGCAACCTGCTGGGGCTGTGGATGAGCCCCGGCCAGCAGGGGCGCCTCATCTGCATGCGCTACTGGGAGCAGGGCAGGAGCTGCCCGGCGGTGGCCACCTTCGGCCAGAACCCGTTGGTGTTCATGACTTCCTATTCGAAGCTGCCGTGGGGCCGTTCCGAGCACGAGATGGTGGGCGGCCTCATGGGCCGGCCAATGGAGTACATCCGCGGCCCGGTGACGGGGCTGCCGATCCCGGCCAGCGCCGAGATCGCCATCGAGGGCGAGATCCCGCCGCCGTCGGAGGAAGCCCGGGAGGAAGGGCCGTTCGGTGAGTGGCCGGGGTACTACTCCGGGGGCACCATCGGCACCGGCGTGGACCAGCCCGTCATACGCGTCAAGGCGCTCTATCACCGGAACGATCCGATCCTGGAGGATGCCGCGCCCATGTGGCCGGGCGCCATCAAGATGGACCTGCACCTGTCGTCGGGAGTGCTGTGGGACCAGCTCGAGGCTGCCGGCATCCAGGACATCACCGGGGTCTACAGCCACACGTCCTTCATGGTGGTGGTGGCTATCAAGCAGCGTTACGCCGGGCACGCCAAGCAGGCGGGCATGGCCGCGCTGAGCGCCTCGGCGGCGGCGCGCAACGGCCGCTACGTGGTGGTGGTGGACGACGACATCGACCCCAGCAACCTGAAGGAGGTCATCTGGGCGATGATGACCCGGGTGGACCCCAAGACCAACATCGACCTGGTGGACAGCGCCTGGAGCACGCCGCTGGACCCGCGCATGCCGCCGGACAAGCGCGAGTCGGGTGACCACACCAACAGCCGCGCGCTGATCTGCGCGGTGCGCCCGTTCGAGTGGCGCGACAAGTTCCCGCGGGTGAGCCGGTCGAGTCGCGAGTTGCGGGAGCAGGTCATCAAGAAGTTCGGGGACATCATTCCGTTTCCGGGGATCTGAGGCGTGTCCTGTCGCTACATGACGACCGGGTTTCACCGTCGCGTCGGTGTCATCGCCACGGCGTGAAGACCGGTAGGGGCGACCTGTCGACGCGGCGTAACAGCGGGTAGGGGCGACCGGCGGTCGCCCTCTGTGTCGGACTTGCAAGAAAGGACATAAAGGCGACTTCATGCCACGGGTTCTGCGCATGGGAATGGCCGGGCTGGGGGTGGCGAGCACCCAGATCCTGCCGGTGTTGCAGCAGGTGGAGCACATCGAGATCGCCGCGGCCACCGACATCCGCAAGGACGCCCTGGCCAAGTTCGCCCAGGAGTACGGCGCGGCCACCTTCGACGACGTCGACGCCATGTGCGCCAGCCCCGACGTGGACTTCGTCTACATCGCCACGCCCAACGAGCTTCACGCCGAGCACGTCATCACCGCGGCCCGCCACGGCAAGCACGCCATCGTGGAGAAGCCCATGGCCCTCTCCATCGAACAGTGCGAGGCCATGAACCGCACCGCCGAAGAGAACGGCACCGTGCTCCTGTGCGGCCACACCCACAGCTTCGATCCGCCCATCCGGAAGATCCGCGAGATCGTCAAGAGCGGAGAGCTGGGGAAGCTCCGCATGCTGCATTCGTGGAACTTCAACGAGTTCATGTACCGCCCGCGCATGAGCCACGAGCTCGCCACCAGCCACGGCGTGGTGCTGAACCAGGGGCCCCACCACGTGGACATCGTCCGGCTCATCGGCGGCGGCATGCTCAGGAGCGTGCGCGCCACCACCGGCATCTGGGACCCCGCGCGCCCCCACGAGGGCAGCTACATCTGCTACCTGGAGTTCGAGGACGGCGTCCCGGCGACGCTCGTTTACAACGGCTACGGCTTCTTCGACACCGCCGAGCTGTTCGACTGGGTGGGGGAGGGCGGGCAGCCCCGGGACCCGGAGCACAACCTGAAGGTGCGCCGCCGGCTGCAAAGCATCGGCAACGCCGCCGAGGAGGAGCAGCTCAAGGAAGAGATGCGCTACGGCAGTGCCCGGGAAGGGGAGTTCAGCCACGTCTGGCACGGCCCCCGGCGCCAGCCGTTCTTCGGCCTCACCCTGGTGTCCTGCGAGCGCGGCGACATCCGCCAGTCCCCGGACGGGCTCGTCATCTACGGCGAGGACGGGTGCAGGGAGGTCGACCTCACGGTGGGTCGTCGCGGACGCGAGGCCGAGGTGGAAGAGCTCTACGAGGCCGTGGTACAAGGGCGGCCGGTCTTCCACGACGGCCGCTGGGGCGAGGCCACCCTGGAGGTTTGCCTCGCCATGATCGAGTCCTCGGCCGAGAAACGCGAGGTGTTGCTGAAGCGCCAGGTGCCGTGCGATTGAAAAACGACGCCGACGCCCGTCCCCGTCATTCCGGCGAAAGCCGGAATCCAGGGGTGGTGGTTTGGCGTTGCGGCGTGCTCCCCCGGCCCAAACGCTGCTGGATTCCGGCTTTCGCCGGAATGACGGATGCGGGTATTTGCGTGGCGGATTGTGAGTGCTGTTGCCCCCTCGCAACAATGACGCGTAGGGAACAGGAACGTCAGAGTTCAAGGGAATCAATTCCAAGGAGGACACAATGAAGAAGCTGTTCATATTGGCCAGCCTCGGGGCGTTGACCGCCTTCGCGGGGTCCGCCTTCGCGATGGACGACATCCGCGCCAAGATGATCGAGAAGGCCAAGAAGGAAGGCGAGTTCGTGGTCGCCGGCAGCAACGCCGCCGAGTTCCGCGACCGGCTCAAGGGATTCAAGAAGGCGTATCCCTGGCTCAAGGTCAAGGCGTTCGACGCCAACACCTCCGCGACCATCAACCGAGTGGTGACCGAGGCCAAGGCCGGCAAGCTCACCATCGACATGGTGGGCGTGGACGAGAGCGGCACCGAGTCGCTGGCGCAGAAGGGCCTGCTCAAGGGCTACGACTATCCGCACATGAAGGACATGATCGGCAACACCCAGCCCCAGCACGGCCAGTACGTCGACGCCTTCATGAACCCGCGGGTGCAGGGTATCTACAACACCGAGCTGGTCAAGCCCCAGGACGTGCCCAAGAACTGGGACGACATGACCTCGGCCAAGTACAAGGGGTTGGTGCTGCTGTCGCGCTCCAGCGAGGAGTTTCCCTCCCGGCTGGCGTGGCTCTGGGGCAGCACCGACAAGCTCAACTGGGAGAAGAGCTTCGACTTCTTCTCCAGGATGGTGAAGAACCAGAAACCCGCCATCGGGCGCGGCTACGCCGGCGGCACCAAGCGCGTGGCAGCGGGCGACGTGGGCATCTTCTGGTTCCCGGCCCTGGGCACCTACTCGAAGCTCAAGTCCAAGGGCGCTCCGGTGGAGATGATCGCCTTCCCGAAGTTCCCCATGACGTTCCGCTCCTACGCCATCATGAAGGACGCGCCGAACCCGGCGGGCTCGTGGCTGCTCATCGACTACCTCATGTCGCCCGAGGGGCAGTGGGAATACACCAACGTGGTGAGCGCCAAGGTGGTGGTCAACAAGAACGCCAAGTCCGGCAAGCTGGCCAAGGTGCTGGTGGACGGCGGCGCCACCGAGAAGAACGCGGCGCTGGTAGATCCGGCCACCGCGGCCAAGATCTACACTCCGGCGGTGCTGAAGAAGTCCGAGGACTTCTTCTTCAAGCTGCTGGGCATCAAGTAGCGTCCCGTATCCCGCGGGCCGTGTAGCGGCAATGCGCGCGGCCCGCGGACCCGCCCATGGACAGCACCGCCATCACGCCTGACACGGGAAGCGCCAGGGCCTCGCGGGGCCGCCGGGGCCGCACCGTCGACCTCCGGCTGGTGGCCTTCTGGAGCATCGCCGTCGTCATCGGCGTGCTCGTTATCGTCCCTTTGGGCCTGCTGGTGGTGAACAGCTTCCGCAGCGTCTCGGTCGGCGACATCGAGTTCAGCCTCAGGGGCCTGAGCCTGCACAACTACATCGAGGCCTACAGCAGCCCGGCGACCTTCCGCATGCTGCTCAACTCGCTGTGGTTCGCGGTCGGCTCCATGATCCTGGCCATGTGCATGGGCGGCGTCCTGGCGTTCCTGGCGGAACGCACGGACATGCGCTGGCGCGACGCGATCCCCATGATGGTGATGATCCCGCTGATCATGCCGTCGGTGGTCAAGGGCATCGCCTGGATCTTTCTGCTGTCGCCGCGCATCGGGGTCATCAACCAGGTCGGCCGGGCGCTCGGCCTCGACGGCCCGATCCTGAGCGCCTACTCGCTGCCGGCCATGATCTGGGTCGAGGGCGTGAGCATGAGCCCGCTGGCGTTCCTGCTCATCGCCGGCACCATCCGGCGTATGGACCCGTCGCTGGAGGAGGCCGCGCTGGGGAGCGGCGCGTCCACCTGGACCACCTTCTCCAAGGTGCTGCTGCCGCTGCTCAAACCGGGCCTGGCGGGGGTCGCCATCCTGCTCTTCGTGCGCGGCATCGAGGCCTTCGAGATCCCCATGCTGATGGGCTTTAGCTCGGGGATCTTCGTGTTCAGCACCACCATCTACTACTCCATACGCGGCGCCTTCCCGCCGGACTACGGACTGGGCTTCGCCTACAGCATGACGCTGGTGGTGGTGACGCTGATCGCGATCCTGTTCTACCAGCGGCAGTTGAGGCACTCCGAGCGCTACACCGTGGTGGTGGGCAAGGGGTACCGGCCGAGGCTGGTGCCGCTGGGCCAGTGGGCGTGGCCGGCCTGGGGGTTCGTGGGGTTCTACTTCGTCTTCGCGGCCGTGCTGCCGCTGCTGATCCTGGTGTGGAGCTCGCTGCTGCCCTACTACCGGCCGCCCTCGTGGAAGGCGTTGTCGGCCGTCACCCTGGAGAACTACTGGGAGCTGTTCGCCTCCCCGGCGCTTTTGAACGTCGCCGGCAACACGCTGCTCTTGGGGGGCATCAGCAGCATCGCCATCATGTTCCTGGCGATCCTGTGCTCGTGGTTCGTCTACCGCACGAACATCACCGGCCGGAAGGTGCTGGACGTGGTGGTGTTCCTGCCCTACGCGGTTTCGGGGATGGTCATCGGCGTGGCTTTCCTGGTGGTGTTCCTGTCGTTCCCCAACCCGCTCTACAACACCATCTGGATCATCGTGCTGGCGTACGTCGTCAACTACCTGCCCATCGGCACCCGCTTCACCAACGCGGCCGTGGTGCAGGTGCACAAGGAGCTGGAGGAGGCCGCCTGGGGCAGCGGCGCCGGCTTCTGGACCACGCTCCGGTTCGTGTGGTTTCCGCTGCTGCTCCCGGCCCTGGTGAACGGTTTCCTCTTCGTCCTGATCCTGAGCTTCAAGGTCATGTCCATCGCCATGCTGCTGCGCGGCCCCGACAGCATGGTGCTTTCGGTCTACCTCTGGCACCTGTGGGACACCGGCAACCCGGGCACCTCCTCGGCGTTGTCGGTGCTGCTGGTCGTAGTGGTCACCGCCCTGAGCGTCCTTGCCCGGCGCCTGGGCGGAAGCGTGGCGGGAGGGCGCGAACTGTAGCCGCTTTCGTGTTGACATGAAGGGTTGCATGCCGAATCCTGAAAAGATGCTGCGCGTCATCACCACGATTCTGCCCGCATTGCTTATCGCCCTCTCGCTGGCGGCGCCGCCGCCGGCGCGCGCCAATCCTCACGTGTGGGTCGAGGCGTGGGTGGTGTTCGAGTTCGAGGACTACCGGCTCAAGGGGCTGGCGTTCACGTGGCGGTTCGACGAATACTACAGCTCCCACACCATCCAGTCCTACGACCGGGACGGCGACGGCTTTATAGTGCGCCCGGAGATGCGGGTGCTCCGTGCCGGCATGTTCGATCCGTTGGGCGAGTCCGACTATCACGTGCACGTGTGGGCGGGAGGGGTAAAACGCCAGGGCCACGAGATCGATCGCTTCACGGCGAGGATCGTGGAGAAACGGCTTGTCATCGATTTCTCCGTTCCGGTCGCACCGCCCGCCGATCCGAGTGAAGATCCCGTAGTCGTCAGTCTGTTGGATCACAAGAACGAGGTGGACTTCGGCTTCGCGCCGACGGGTTTCCTGAGGGTGATGGGCGCGCTGAAGCCGGGCTGCAAGTTCACTGTCGCGCTCGGCAAGGGTGAGCAGGCCGGCCATCCCCGGCCCGTAACGCTCAAGTGTGGAGCGTGAACCGTGGTCGCCGGACAGCCGCTCAGGAACCGGAGTCCGAGGCGGGCCGCGTTGCCGGCGCTGACGGTGATCGGATTGCTCGCGATCCTGCCCGCCGCGCAGCCCGTGACTTCCCAGACGACGGGGATGACTCCGGAAATTGAGATCGTCGAGGACGACCGCAGTACGTTCGCGGCGTTCACCGAAACCATCAAGGATTTCCAGCGCCGGGCCAACGCCGAGATCGCCACCTACATGAAGGCCATCGAGCGCGGCGACGACCTCGGGGCATTCTTCCTCGGCCTCGCCATTGCGTTCGCCTACGGCATCTTCCATGCGTTCGGCCCGGGACACGGGAAGTTCATCATCGTCTCGTACTTCCTCGGTCGGGAAGCGCGGGTAGCTCGCGGCGTCGTCATGGCCGTACAGGTCGCCATCGTCCACGTCATCGCGGCCATCCTCATCGTCTGGCTGGCGGACATCGTCCTCAAGGCCGGCTTCGGGATCGGACTCTCCGAAGTGCCCGGCGTACGCGCCGCGAGCTTTCTCATCATCGTCGGGATCGGCTTGTACATGCTGTACCAGGCCGCGCGGACGTCAGGGAGTCCGGTCTCCGGCGTCAGCGTCGGTGACGGACCTGACCAAGGCCGCGAGCATTCGCACAGCCATGGTGCGGATCCTGGCGGCGATCATGGTCACGATCACGGTCCCGGCGCTGGCGGCAGCCTCGAAGGTGGCCTCCTAGCCCTGGCGGCGGGCATGGTCCCCTGCCCGGGCGCCGTACTGATCATGCTGTACGCGGTGGCCAACGACATGATCTACCCGGGGTTCCTGCTCGTGGCCGCGATGTCGCTCGGCATCGGCCTGTCGATCTGCGCGGTGGGAGTCGGCGCCATTCTCGCCAGGCAGGCCGCCACGCGGTTCATGGAACGGTCCGGGAGTAGCCGGGGCGTCGCCGTCCTGAACACCACGCTGAACTACGCCGGAGCCACCTTCGTGACCCTCGTCGGGCTGGTGTCCTTCATCGCGTTTCTCGATGTGCCGTTGGGTTGAGGCAAGGTCGACCAAGGCCGAGGCGTGGGGGGAGGTCGAACCCCGGGCCGGCGGGCGGATGCGCTGCGCGGGCGCAAGGGGGGCGTCATGATCAAAGAGCCGCAGACCCATTTCCGCCGGATCCTGGTCGCCAACCGTAGCGAGATCGCCATCCGTGTGTTTCGTGCCGCGGTCGAGCTCGGCATCATGACGATCGCGATCTACTCACGGGAGGACCGCTTCGCGCTGCACCGCTTCAAGGCCGACGAGGCATATCTTGTCGGCAGGGGAATGGGTCCCATCGAGGCCTATCTCAGCATCGACGAAGTGATCCGCGTCGCGCGCGAGAACGCAGCCGATGCCATCCACCCGGGTTATGGTTTCCTGGCCGAGAATCCGGACTTCGCCGAGGCGTGCGCGAAGGCGAAGATCGTCTTCGTCGGCCCGCGGCCCGAGATCATGCGCGCACTCGGCAACAAGGTGGCGGCGCGGGAGATCGCGCAATCGGTGGGCGTTCCGGTGATTCCGGCCACCGGCCCGTTTCCGCGCGACCCGGACGAAGCCGTGCGCCTCGCCCGGGAGGTCGGTTTTCCCGCCATGCTCAAGGCGAGTTGGGGCGGCGGTGGGCGCGGCATGCGGGTGATCGACAGCGAGGCCGGATTCGCCGACGCGGTGGAGGCCGCGCGTCGCGAGTGCTTGGCGGCGTTCGGCAATGACGAGGTCTATCTCGAAAGCCTGATTCGCCGCGCGCGTCACGTCGAGGTCCAGATCCTTGGCGACAATCACGGCAACCTGGTTCATCTCCACGAGCGGGACTGCTCGGTGCAGCGGCGCAACCAGAAGATCGTCGAGCGCGCGCCGGCGCATTATCTCGACGCGGCGACCCGCGCGTCGATCCACGAGAGCGCGCTGAAGATCGGCCGCGCGGTGGGCTACAACAACGCCGGCACCGTCGAGTTCCTGGTCGACGACGACACCGGCGCGTTCTACTTCATCGAGGTCAATCCGCGCATCCAGGTCGAACACACGGTCACCGAGGTGGTTACCGGCGTCGACCTCGTGAAGGCGCAGATCCGTATCGCCGACGGCGCCGCCATCGGCGCGCCCGAGAGCGGGATCCCGAGCCAGGACGGCATTCGGGTGAACGGCCACGCCATGCAATGCCGGGTGACCACCGAGAACCCGGAGAACAACTTCATCCCGGATTACGGCGTGCTCACCGCCTATCGCGGCGCCACCGGGTTCGGCGTGCGCCTCGACGGCGGCACCGCCTATTCGGGCGCGCGGATTACGCCGTTCTACGACTCGCTGCTCGAAAAGGTCACGGCCTGGGCGCCGACGCCCGATGAGGCGATCCGGCGGATGGACCGTGCGCTTCGCGAGTTCCGCATCCGCGGCGTCTCCACCAACCTCGCCTTTCTCGAGAACGTCATCGGTCATCCGCAGTTCCTCGAGGGCGCTTGCACGACGCGCTTCGTGGACGAGACGCCGGAGCTCTTCCGCTTCGCCTACAGGCGGGACCGCGCCACCCGGCTGTTGCGCTACGTGGGGGAGGTGATCGTCAACGGCAACGGCGCCGTCGAAGGCCGGCCCGAACCGCCGACGCGCGAGACGCCGAGCGTGCCGGAGGTTCACGGGGTCGATGTCCCCGACGGTTCGCGCCAGTTGCTCGACGCTCTCGGCGCCGAGGGTTTCGCCCGGTGGATGCTCGATCAGGAACGGGTGCTGATGACCGACACCACCTTCCGGGACGCGCACCAGTCACTGTTGGCGACGCGGTTCCGCAGCTACGACCTGGTCGCCATCGCGCCAGCCTATGCACGGCTGCTGCCCCAGCTTCTCTCGGTCGAATGCTGGGGCGGGGCGACCTTCGACGTGGCCATGCGCTTTCTCAACGAATGTCCCTGGGAGCGGCTCGAACGGCTGCGCGCTGCGATGCCCAACCTCCTGACCCAGATGCTGCTGCGGGCGTCGAACGGCGTCGGCTACACCACCTATCCCGACAACGTGGTGTGCTATTTCGTGCGCCAGTCGGCCGAGAACGGCATCGACCTGTTCCGCATCTTCGATTCGCTCAACTGGGTCGAGAACATGCGTCCGGCAATGGACGCGGTGCTGGAGACCGGTAAGCTCTGCGAGGCGGCGATCTGCTATACCGGCGACATCACCGATCCCAACCGCACGAAGTACGACCTCAAGTACTATGTCGCGCTCGCCCGCGAGCTGGAGGCCGCGGGTGCCCATATCCTGGGTCTCAAGGACATGGCGGGCCTGTGCAAGCCGGCGGCGGCCCGGATCCTCGTCGAAACCCTCAAGCAGGAGATCGGCATCCCCATCCACTTCCACACCCACGACACCAGCGGGATTTCCGCGGCAAGCGTGCTCGCGGCCGTGGATGCCGGCGTCGACGCCGTGGATGCGGCGATGGATTCCATGAGCGGGCTGACCTCGCAGCCGAGCTTCGGTTCGATCACCGCGGCGCTGCGCCATTCCGCGCGTGACCCGGGGATCGATCCCGATACGGTGATGACGCTCTCCGGCTACTGGGAGCAGGTGCGCAACCTCTATCGCGCTTTCGAGAGCGAGTTCCGCGCCGGGACGTCGGATGTCTACAACCACGAGATCCCGGGCGGCCAGTACACCAATCTGCGGGAGCAGGCGCGGGCGCTGGGTATCGACAACCAGCGCTGGCCGGAGGTCTCGCGGGCCTTCGTCCAGGTCAACCGCATGTTCGGCGACATCGTGAAGGTCACCCCGTCCTCCAAGGTGGTCGGCGATATGGCGCTCATGATGGTGACGGGCGGTCTGACGTCCGACGACGTGGCCGACCCCGAGCGCGAGATCGCTTTTCCGGAATCGGTGGTCTCGCTGTTCGCTGGCGAGTTGGGGCAGCCCCACGGCGGCTTCCCGCCCGCCCTGCAGGAGAAGATCCTCAAGGGGCGGGAGCCCATCACCGTGCGGCCCGGCTCGGTGTTGCCCGACGCCGACCTCGCCGCCGGCCGTGAGGAAGCCGAAAAGAAGGCCCAGCGCCCGATCAGCGATGCCGATTTCGCATCCTGGCTGATGTACCCGAAGGTTTTCACCGACTACGCGGCCGCGCGCCGCAAGTACAGCGACGTCAGCGTGCTGCCGACGCCGGTCTATTTCTACGGCATGGAGCCGGGCGGGGAAATCGCCGTCGACATCGATCGCGGGCGCACCCTGTTCATCCGCTATCTCGCGTGCAGCGACACTGATCGGAAGGGCGAACGCACGGTCTTCTTCGAGTTGAACGGACAGCCCCGGACGGTGCGCGTCGTCGACCGCAACGCCGCCGTCGCGGGCATGGATCTGCCGAAGGCCGAGGAAGGCAACCCCGGCCATGTCGGCGCGCCCATGCCGGGAATGGTGGTCAAGGTGTTTTTCGCCGAAGGCGAGGCGGTGGAGGAAGGCGACGTGCTGGTGGCGATCGAGGCGATGAAGATGGAAACCCTGATCCGCGCCGAGCGTAGCGGCGTCGTCCAAAAGGTCGTTGCGCCGGCCGGCACCACGGTCGACACCAAGGATCTGCTGGTGGTTGTCGACGCCTAGTGGCCTGTATGGTTAATTCGCGTAATATGCATACCCGGAGTGTGTGACGCATGGCACGTTTGACCATTACCCTTGCGGACCGGACGCACCGCGCCTTGAAGGAGGCGGCGGTACGGCAAGGTCGTTCCATGGCAGCGATTGTTGAAGAGAGCCTGGAAATGAGGGGCATCCGGCCCTTGGACAGTGCACGGGAGATCGTCGCTAGCGTACGGGAGCGATCCTCTCTCGACGCCGACGCCGCCATGGTGCTGGCGGTCAAGGAGACAAGGCTTTATCGGAAGGGGCGGTAGCGCCGCCTGGCCGGCGACGGGGTCGCGAATTCTGAACGCGATGCTCGACGGTAACCTCATGCACCTGATGTCGTACCAACTACTCGACGAATGCAGTGAAGACATGATTGCCACGCATTATCAGCCGGCTTGTGGCCGCCGAGGATCCCGTCGATGATACGAGTCAGCAGTCTGGAGAAGGTCTACGAAACCGCGGAGCGGGACGCCGTCCGCGCTCTGTCGGGGATTGATTTCCAGGTCGAGGAAGGCGAATTCTATGTCCTCCTGGGGCCTTCCGGGTGCGGCAAGAGCACGACGCTGCGCTGCATCGCGGGTTTCGAACAGCCCACCGGCGGCATGATCCAGATCGGCGACCAGGTGGTGTTCTCGGATGCGGACGGGATCAACGTTCCACCCGCCAAGCGGGACTTCGGCATCGTCTTCCAGTCCTACGCCATCTGGCCCCACATGGACGTGTTCCACAACGTGTCGTTTCCGCTGGTGCACGGGCAGGGCAGCCGGCCGCCGCGCCGGGAGGTGCGGGACCGGGTGATGCGGGCGTTGGAGCTGACCCAGCTGCAGGATCTGGCCGACCGTCCGGCGCCGTTCCTGAGCGGCGGCCAGCAGCAGCGGGTGGCCTTGGCCCGGGCGCTGGTGCGGGAGCCCAGTGTGCTGCTGCTCGACGAGCCCCTCAGCAACCTGGACGCCAAGCTCCGGGAGGAGATGCGGATGCAGATCCGCGACATCACCAAGCGGCTCAACATCACCAGCATCTACGTCACCCACGACCAGCTCGAAGCCCTCACCATGGCCGACCGGGTCTCGGTTATGAGCCTGGGCGAGATCATGCAGGAAGACTCTCCGCTGGAGATCTACAAGCACCCCGCGGGCCAGTTCGTGGCCCAGTTCATCGGCGTCGCCAACCTGATCCCGGGCCGCATCGAGACCGTCGATGACGGGCACATGGGCCGGGTGGCGACGGCCGTGGGCACTTTCTCCAGCACCCTGTCTCCGGGACTACGGTCCGGGGATCAGGTATCTCTGATGATTCGCCCGGAGGACGGGGTGGTTCAAGCGGACGACGCGGAGAGCCCGGACAACGTCGTCCGTGGCGAGGTCAACTCCGTGGTTTTCGTCGGCGAGATGCTGGACTGCACCCTGACGCTGCCGGGCATGGACATGCGCGTCAAGGTGCATCCCTCCACTATACTGACGGTGGGCGAGACGGTGGCGGTTCACGTGCCGCCGGAACGCTGCCACGCCATCGCGGGAGCCGGCTGAGCGTGAGGCCCGGCGGGCGCGGAATAGAATCGCTTCGGATTCCAATACAGAAGGAGACAGCTTGTGATCATAGACATCCACAACCACATCGTCGCGGGCGAGGAGCTCAGCCGCTACCAGGCCAGCCTCATCAACAGCCGGGGCTTTCACGGCAAGCGCAAGTCTCCCGTCACCGAGGAAAGCATCAAGACCGCTACCTGGAACGGCCACAAGCACACCGAGGTGCTGGACCAAGTGGGCACCGACATGGCGTTCATCTCGCCACGTCCATACACCATGATGCACTCGGAGAAGCCCGAGAAGATCGTCCGCTGGTACTGCGAGGCGGTCAACGACGCCATCGCGCTCCAGGTCAAGGTCGAGCCTACCCGGTTCCGCGGCATCGCCGGCCTGCCGCAGAATGCCGGCGTCGGCCCCGAGAATACCTTCGAGGAGATTGACCGCTGCATCAACGAGCTGGGCATGGTGGGCATCATGGTGAACCCCGACCCCGGAGAGGGAGACGGCATGACGCCGGGCATGGGCGACGAGTACTGGTATCCCCTTTACGAGAAGATGGTGGCCATGGACATCCCGGGCCTGATCCATCCCACGGGTTGCCGGAACCAGCGTGAATCGTTCCACGGCCACTTCATCACCGAGGAAAGCATCGCCATCCTCTCGCTGCTGAACTCCAACGTCTTCACCGACTTCCCCGGCCTGAAGCTCATCGTCTCCCACGGCGGCGGATCGGTCCCCTACCAGGTGGGACGCTGGCGCTCCCAACTCCGTGGCCCCAACAACACCGAGAACTTCGACGACCGCCTGCGCCAGCTCTACTTCGACTCCGCCCTCTACAACACCGAATCCCTGGAGCTGCTCTTCAAGGTCGTCACGCCCGACCGCTGCCTCTTCGGCAGCGAACGCCCCGGCGCCGGCTCCAAGCCCAACCCCCGCACCGGCCGCTGGTACGACGACGTCAAGTCGCTCATCGAGGAGATGGACTGGCTGAGCGACGAGGAGAAGGCGGGTATCCTCGGAGGGAATGCGGAGAAGGTGTTCAGCCGGTTCGAGGCGTAGGGACGTCAGATCGTCAAGCTTGGGGGCAGTCCCTTATCGGGTGGATACTACTGCCACACGTCATCGGTCCTTCCAGGTCAACCTGACCTTCAGGCCGTTCAGGTGGGTCCAGGGAAGGAGTCCCTTGTGCTGAAGTCTGCCGACTACTATGCCGGGAGCAATTCCATGCTCATCAGCAAGACTCCGAATGACGTGCTCACTGAGCCGCGATCTAGCGAGGAATTGTTCCCACGCAGGTTTAGGGATCAGGAGGTTGGACGCCCACTCGTCAGCCTCTGCCTCCAGTACGGAGTCGGTTCGATTGTCCTCGTCAACAAAAATACTTTTCTTGCTGTGAAGCAGAATATGCGCGGCTTCATGGAAGAAACTAAACCAGAGATGGTCATCCGACTTGTGCCTCGCACTTAGCTGGATAACGGCCTTCCTTGGTGTGAGCCACCAAGCTGCACCGCTTAAGGCCGTTTTCGGCAATGGCGGCACCAACGCCAGCGCAACACCCGCTTGGTTGCACAACGTCGCCGTCTGCTGCAGTGCTTCGTCAACCCTGTCACGCGTTAGGCTACGGATGGCCCGAGTTGCCTGTCTGAAACGGCTTTCGTTGTATTCTGAACACTCCTGGCCTTTGGCATCGAGTTCACCGAGGCGCAGCCAGATGGCCAACGCGGCCTCGTCACTCCTAAAACTAGGGGAGTGCCGAAAGGCAACGTTCGCGAGACTATAGCGTGCGGTCCACGCGTTGATTGAACCAACTCCGAAGAACGCGAGCAACTTCGATACGGCATCGGCATCCGATTCCGGGCGAGGGAAACAGGCTCGTTTGACCAACTCCCGGACGGGAAAGGCCTTGGCCCAGTCCACCGCCGCAGCCGCTTCCTTGGCCTCAGCCTCCCGTGCCCTGTGAAGTTGATAGTCGGACTCGATCCCAAGCCAGACGCTGGCATCAACGCCGAGCACCTTCTCGAACTGGAGTGCCGTTTCCGGTTCGAGCGGTGCCTTGCCTGTGATGATCTCGCTGATCAGCTTGGGGGAGCGTCCGCACCGACGTGCGAACTCGGCATGCGAAATCCCTTGGACTTCCAGGCGCTCCTCAAGGAGCCATCCCGGCGGGACCGCATAGTCCGGCTTGTATTGGTTGGTCGCCGTCGCCATGTGTCTCCTCCCTTAGTGATAGTCGATCACATCCAAGATCGTGATCGTGGTGACCTGTTGCACGTCGATTCCTCCATCGTCCCTACACGGAGGTGGCTGGCGACTGGGTTCGAAAACGAGCCGATGCGGGTGGACGAGATCCACCGCGAATTGCCCCTCGCGAGTGCCGCTGAGTTGATGTCGTCTATCCGGTCTGGTCGTTGGTACCAAGGCTAGGTTGGAGGCTGTCTTGAGAACCGCCATTCGCATCATGATGGCCTTGGCCATCTGCGCCCCATAGGTCTTCTGGAGCGTGGCCGCCGTGTTGAAGGTCTTTTCGAGTTTGCGGGTCCGGAAGACGATGTCCATTGACGCGCTCGATTGCGTTACCTAATAGGTAATGATTTTGGAGCCCTATGTCAAGAGGGGAAGACAGGACCGCGCCGGGAGCACCGGTGGTCGTCAACGTGTGACCCGCTCGAATGCGTACGCCGCCCGATAGATAGTGATCTCGTCGAAGAGTCGCCCCACCAGCATCATCCCGACGGGCCGTCCGTCCGTGGTGGCGCCACACGGCAGGGTGATGGCCGGGTGGCCGGTGACATCGAAGGGGCCTGTGTTTGCCAGCATTTCGGTGGCTCTTCGGGAGCGTTCGGCGGCGTTCGCGTGGGCGCCGGGTAGGGGCGTCGCCGCCATGGGTGTGGTGGGCATGAGAAGCAGATCGTATTCGGAGAGCACCTGGTCGTAGGCGCGGCGGATGGTGCGGCGTAGGTGCTGTGCCTTGACATAGTAACGACCGGGGTGACGGCCGCGCACAAAGCCGCCGAACAGGATGAGGGTCATCAAGCTCTCGGGCAGTTCCCGCCAGCGTCGGCGCCAGGCTGAGAAATGTTCGGCCGCGCTCGGGGAGCCGAGACCTTCGGCGTCGGGCATGATGCCGCTTTCGCCCATGGACTGGGCCAGGCCTTCGACATATATGGGCTGGCCCAGCAGCCATGCCCTCTCGTGAACGGGCACCGAAACCTCTGCCACATGGAGGCCCAGGGTGGCCATCACGTCGGCGGCGGCCCGGACGCGCTCATCCACTTCGGCTTCCGCGTTGCGCTGTCCGAAGCCTTCCTTGATGACGGCTACGCGCAAGCGCTTTGCGCCGGCGCGTCGCGCGGCAGTGTACTTCACCGGTTGCCACGAGCTTGGCTGGCGCGGGTCCATGCCGTCGCGTCCGGCCAGCACCTCCAGCAGCAGGGCGTTGTCGTGCACGTCGCGTGTCATGGGGCCGCAGTGGTCCACGGCCGGGTCCACGCCGAGTATGCCGGTGTAGGGGACGAGCCCATGGCTGGGCTTGAGGCCGACGATGCCGCACCAGGCCGCGGGTACCCGAATGGAGCCGGCCTGGTCGCAGCCCAGCGCCATGTCGGCGTCGCCGGTGGCCACGGCCACGGCGCTGCCGGACGAGGAGCCGCCCGCCGAGTAGCCGGCCTTGTGCGGGTTGATGACCGGCCCGTTGGCGCAGGTATGGCTCCCGCCCGAGAGGGAAAGGAACTCGCAGTTGGTCTTGCCGACGATCTCGGCCCCGGCGTGGAGCGCCCGTGTGACCACGGTGGCGTCGGCGTCGGGCACGTAGCCCTCCAGGAACGACGCGCCGTTCATCGTCGGGAGCCCGGCCACGGAGATGGAGTCCTTCACGGCCAGGGTCTTGCCCGCGAGCCGGCCACGGTACTCTTCCCGGATGGAGGTCTTCACGAACCAGGCGTTGCAGCGGTTCAGGTCCGCCCCCGGGCGCCGCCAGGAGCGCCGCCGAGCCGGTGGCGCCGGGTTGGGCGCCTCCTCCACCAGCGCATAGGCGCGCGAGAATCCCTCCATACGCTCCAGGTAACCGATCAACTCGTCGTCGGACAGATCGATGCCGAGATCGTCCGCGACGGCGCGGATTTGATCGAGCGTCGGGCGTGCGAAAGACATTGAACGGCTCTTCTTGTGGACCAGGTGAGCTATCAGGGATGGGTCGACCGCGACTGATACAACATCACCTTGACCGCCGTGAGCGTAGGCAACACGGCGACCTCCCGTCCGCGCGATGGTAGCGGAATATCTCGGCCGTTGTGGATACGGGCCGCTATCGCCTCCTCCAGCGCGTCGACCGCCCGTGCGAGCGCGTCCTCTCTACCAGTTCCAAACGTGGTGAGTTCCGGAAAGTCCCGGGAGGTGGCGAGCAGGATGCCGTCGTCGTCTTCGAGCTCGATGGGATAGGCCAGCATCGGTTCGACTCCAGGTCAGGATGACCGGACAGCCTCAACTTCCAGCGCCGGGTTCCGGCGCGTACAGCTCGTCGATGAAGCCCGAGTCGTCCAGGTCCCGGAGGTAGTGCATGTCCCACAGCGACATGGGGCTCAGCTCTTGCGCTTTGGGGGCGTCCATGCAGCACAGCGTGTAGGCGTTGGCGACGCCCCGGATGTCGGGGTAGGGCTTGGATGCGAGCTTGGTGACGCTGTTGTAGCGGCCTCCGGACGCGGGGATGCGCTCCTTGAGATCGGCGAGCATCGCCTCGGTCTCTTCCCGGTGCGTCTTGGTGTAGTGGATCCCCATGACCATGGCCTTCACCAGCCGCTCGCCCAGCCCCGGGCGCTCCCGCAGCACGTTCATGGCGGTCGTGATGGTGGGGCCGTTGATCATGGGCAGGGGCTCCAGCGGCAGCACGTGCAGGCCCGCCTCTTCGTAGACATCGGTGTTTCCGGTTACCAGCGCCGCGTCGATCTCGCCGGCCTTGAAGGCGGCGGGCAGCACGTCGCGAAGCGCGTGCGTGTCCTCCGCCAAGTGGACCCATTCCACGTCTTCCAGCTCCAACCCCGCCCGCATGATGTACAGCATGTGGTTGCCGCGCGGATGATGGTAGCCGCCCGCCGAGTCGCGGATGGCGGTGTCGCCGAGGCGGCCGCCCTCGATCTCGGCCAGCGACTGCACCGCCTTGCGGGAGATGAGGCGGTCGTTGACGCTGTTGCCGGGCGAGGCGATGGAGACGATGGGCTTTCCCTCCGCCACCAGCGCGTAGGGGGAGATGTGGTTCCCGGACACGAAGTCGATCTCGCCGGAGAACAGAGCCTTCTCGGTGGTGGCCGAGCTGTTGTTGAACTCGAAGCTCGTGACCTCGACGCCGACTTCTTGCCAGATGCCGGCCTTGTCGAGGACCTCCCAGATGGGCAGGTGGGTAGGGGATCGGTAGATGCCACGGATGCGGATGGGTTCGGGGTTGCTCATTGGTTTGGGTCCTCCTCACCCGCCAGCGTGCGGTAGTAGCGCCACGACGACTCGGTGGCGTTGCCGCGCTTGCGCTTCGTGCGGGTGATGATGGCGATCTCTTCGTCGGGGATGGGGTGCGGCGTTCCCAGCAGTGCCGCGCGGTAGTTCATCTCGGCCAGCTCGTTGAGCTTGATGGCGGTGATGGTGGCCTCCTCGACCGTCGGGCCGGCGGTGGTGATGCCGTGGCTGCGCATGAGGCAGGCGGGCTTGTCGCCCATGACCCCGGCGAACTCCTCTCCCAATTCGTCGTTGGATACGGTGATGCTGCGTTCGTACTCCGGGATTCCCTCCATCAGCAGCCGGATGCTGGTGGGGTCGTAGGCGCCGTAGATGGGCAGCAGAGGCTTCCTGCAGATGGTGAAGAGCACGACGGTGGCCGGGTGGATGTGGATGACGCTGTTGACGTCGCCGCGGCTCCGGTAGAGCCAACTGTGGATGTAGACCTCCTGTGGCGGGTCGAGGTCGTCCGATCCCTCGATCTTCTTGCCGTCCCGGTCCACCAGGATGATGTCGCCCGGCCCGGTGTAACGCACCCCTGTCTCGGCCGGGCCGCGGGCGCGGATGAGGAAGGTGTCGGTGCCCGGCACCCGGGCGCTCACGTGTCCGCTGGTGCTCTTGGTGAGGTCGAGCTTGCCCAGGATCCGCGAGGACAGGGCCACCAACTCGCGCTGCTCTTGCAACCGTTCCATGGATGCAGCCCCCTACCGGCCCGCCGCCGCGGCGTCGCGCAGCCGCTTCCGGGTCTCGGGACCCACCAGGGACTCGGCCAGCCGGGTGTCGAGCATTTCGTTCTCGGCCGGATCGCGGACCACGCCCTTGGGGTCTTCCCCCGCCTCGACCCGGTCCATCTCCCGGTTCATCAGCTCCCGCAGCATGACGATGCCGCGGTCGGAGGTGGCCAGGCGCTCGTGGGTGCGGTCGGCGATGGGTCCCTGGGTCTCCCAGGCCATGTGATCCTGGCACTGCACCTCGTTCAGGCGGAAGCGGGTGAAGGGGTGGATCTGGTCGGGCGGGTCCTTGTAGGGCGCGATGTATTCCACCTCGGGTTCCGCCTCGCCATCCTCGATGCGGCCGTTCTCGTTCCTGAAGAAGCGCACGAAGAAGATCTTCGTGTGGGTGTCGTCCATGGGCACCCGGATCTGCGTCGAGTTGGCCTGCCGCAGGATGTTGGGGAAGATCAGCGGGTGCTCGTCGCTGTGGCCGCTGGCGTAGTCGCGGTGCTTCATGATGCCCAGCTCGAACTCGTAGAAGTCGAAACTGGCGAC
The DNA here is from genome assembly GCA_965204505.1 of uncultured Binatia bacterium (SeqCode). Classification (GTDB taxonomy): domain Bacteria; phylum Desulfobacterota; class Binatia; order UBA9968; family JAJDTQ01; genus JAJDTQ01. The sequence continues at coordinate 416,329 of CBDBFB010000002.1, read as the reverse complement.
GTCGTCGGTGAAGCCGCGGGTGACGTTCACCGGGGTGCGTTCCCTCAACGCGGTGTCCTGGTGCAGGATCTGGAGGTGCGCCGGGTCCACGGAGTTTTCCATGGCCTGGAACCAGTTGCAATCGAGTTGCGGCTGCACGAATATCTTGCGCTTGCCGTCCTTGCGCGCCCACACGTCGTAGTTGGGGATCAACGGTTGCGGCTGAGGCCCCATGTAGGTCCAGTAGAGGCCGATGAAGCGCCGCACCGGATAGGCCTTCTGCTTGACCGTCAGGCAGAACTTGCTTTCCGCCGGTTCGGCGGGGGTCTCGAGGCAGTTGCCGTCCACGTCGTAGAGCCAGCCGTGATAGGCGCAGGCGAGGCCGCGCTCCTCGACCCGGCCGTAGGAGAGCGACACGCCCCGGTGAGCGCAGCGGTCGTCGATGAGGCCCACGCGTGCGGTGGTGTCGCGGAACAGCACCAGGTTCTCGCCGAGGATGCGCACGAGCTGGACGGGATTCTTCTCGTTGAGCTCCGCGGCCACGGCCACGGGCAGCCAGTAGCGCCGCAGCAGCTCGCCGGCCGGTGTCCCTCGACCCACCCGGGTCAAGCGGTCATTCTGTTCCTGTGTCAACATGGTGCAACTCCTTTGCCCCGGTCAGAAGGGGCACGGCACCTGGTGCTCCAGGCGGATCTCCCGCCGTTCCTTCGACGACTGCAGCATGGCAAGGCAGACCTCCAGGCTGGCCTTGCCCCAGCTTCCGTCCGGAAAGACCGGGCGTTCCTCCACCAGGCCCGCGCGCAGCTCGATCAGCTCCGCAGCGCGTCCGTAACGCGGCCCGCACGCGACCTCCTCCCGGCCGTCCTGCGTGTACACATAGAGCCCGTCCGGCGACTGGCGTATGGCGCCGCGCTCGCAGCTCACGATGGTGAGCCCGAAGAAGGGCTGGTGCATCCGGTCCTCGGATGCGGCCTGCCTTGCGGCGAGCTGGTATTTCTCCTGCGCGGCGATGGGGCCGGCGAGCCGTTCCCCCTTGGCCTTCCGCTCCACCAGGTAGCCGCCCTCGCCGATGTCCCAGGTCAGCTCGGTCACGTCGAAATAGCCGTAGCCGTTGAAGCTCATGCTGGCGACGGTGCCGTCCTCGAACTCCAGCATGGCGGCGAAGTTCCCCTCGGTGTCGAAGTTCGGGTCCCACCGCCCGGTCACCGCGCGCACGGTCTTCACCAGCCCGCCGCCGAGGCAGCGGACGATGTCGGTCTGGTGCGGGCCCTGGCGGTACACCAGCCCGCCGCCTTGCTGCGTGTCCACCTCGGAGGCGATGCGCGGCCGTTGCAGCCAGTTGTTGTAGTTCATGGTCTGGATGTGGATGACCCGCCCCAGCCGTCCCGAGCTGATGATCTCGCGCATGCGCCGCACCGGCGGATCGTAGACCTTGGAGTGGCCCTGCAGCAGCTTGACGCCGTTGCTCGCCGCCGCCGTCACCATGCGGTCCGCTTCCTCCAGGGTCACCGCCATGGGCTTCTCGGTAATGATGTGCTTGCCGTGCTCCGCCGCCGTTACCGTGTTCTCGGCGTGGAACACGTTGGGGGTGGCGATCCACACCGCGTCCACCGCGTCGCTCCGGCACAGCGCCTCGACGTCATCGAACACCGCGCCGCCGTATTTCCCGGTGAACTCGTCCAGCGCCTCGGGACGGATGTCCGCTCCCGCCGCCAACTCCACGCCTTGGGCCTTGTGGATCACCGAGAGGATCTGGCGTGAGGCGGCGCCGAGTCCGGCGATACCGAGTCTGAGGGGTTTCAACGCAAGCCTCGCTTTCCTGGGGCCCTCACCCCGACCCTCTCCCAGAGGGAGAGGGAGTCAAATTGCCTCTCCCTCTGGGAGAGGGTCGGGGTGAGGGCCTAGTGTCCTGTCCCCCGTAATTCTTTACCGAGATGCGCCGGATTTCTTGTGGTCGGCAAGGCGCGATGACGAGCAGTGGCGTGCACCACGCGAGGAAGAGCAACGCAGCCGACGACAAGAAAGACAAGCATATCGGTAAAGAATTACGGGGGACAGGACACTAGTGTCGCCCGGAAATCCTGTGCATCCTGGTCACCGATTGCATGGGACAACACGCTAACCCCGCAACGCGCGGTAGCGCCGGATCAGCGCGTTGGTGGAGCTGTCGTGGTCCAGCTCCGGCGTCTCCGCGCTTTCCAGCTCCGGGACGATGCGCTGGGCCAATGCCTTGCCCAGCTCCACGCCCCACTGGTCGAAGGAGTTGATGCCCCAGATGGAGCCCTGGACGAACACCTTGTGTTCGTAGAGGCCGATGATCTTGCCGAGGGTCTCCGGGGTCAACTGCTCCGCCAGGATGGTGTTGGTGGGGCGGTTGCCTTCGAAGGTCCGGTGCGGCACCTGGAAGGCCTCCATGCCCTCGGCGGCCGCCTCCTCCCCGGTCTTGCCGAAGGCCAGCGCCTCGGTCTGGGCGAACAGGTTGGCCATCAGGAGGTCGTGGTGGTTCCCCAGCGGGTTCAGGGTCCGGCAGAAGCCGATGAAGTCGCAAGGGATCAGCTTCGTGCCCTGGTGGATCAACTGGTAGTAGGCGTGCTGCCCGTTGGTGCCGGGCTGTCCCCAGATGATCGGGCCGGTCTGGTAGTCCACGACCCCGCCGTCCAGGGTCACGTGCTTGCCGTTGCTCTCCATGTCGAGCTGCTGGCAGTAGGCGCTCAGGCGCCAGAGGTACTGGTCGTAGGGCAGGATGGAATGGGTCTCGGCGCCGAAGAAGTTGTTGTACCAGATGCCCAGGAGGCCCAGCAGCACCGGCAGGTTCTGTTCGAAGGGGGCGGTGCGGAAGTGCTCGTCCATGGCGTGGAGGCCGCCGAGCATGGCCCGGAAGTTGTCCGGGCCGACCGCGATCATCAGCGACAGGCCGATGGCCGAGTCGTAGGAATAGCGGCCCCCGACCCAGTCCCAGAAGCCGAACATGTTGTCGGTGTCGATGCCGAAGCGCCGCACCTCGTCATGGTTGGTGGACACGGCCACGAAGTGGCTGGCCACGGCGTCGTCGTCCTTGAGCGTGGCGAGGCACCATTCCCGCGCGGTGTGGGCGTTCTGGAGCGTCTCCAGGGTGGTGAAGGTCTTGGAGCTTACGATGAACAGGGTCTCCGCCGGGTCCAGCCCCTGGACGGTCTCGGCGAAGTCGGTGCCGTCCACGTTGGAGACGAAGCCCAGGCTGAGGGAACGGTCGCTGTAGTGGCGGAGCGCCTCGTAGGCCATCACCGGCCCCAGGTCCGAGCCGCCGATGCCGATGTTGACCACGTTGCGGATGCGCTTGCCGGTGTACCCCTTCCACTCGCCGGAACGGACCCGGTCAGCGAAGGACGCCATGCGGTCGAGCACGCCGTGGACCTCGGGCACCACGTCCGCGCCGTCCACCAGGATCTTCCGGTCCCGGGGCGCCCGCAACGCCACGTGCAGCACCGGCCGCCCCTCGGTAACGTTGATCCGCTCGCCGTCGAACATGGCGTCGATGCGTTCCCGAAGGCCGGTGCCCCGCGCCAGCTCCAGCAGCAGGCCCAGAGTCTCGTCGGTGATGCGGTTCTTGGAGTAGTCGAGGTAGAGCCCGGCGCCCTCGACAGCGTACCGCTCGCCCCGGCTGGCGTCCTCGGCGAACAGCGCGCGCAGGTGCACGTCCTTGACCTTGCCGTAGTGCCCGGCGAGGTGTTGCCAGGCCGGTAGCTCTGTCAGGCGATGGGTGGCGATAGCGGCTCCTCCTCTCAGTCTCCGCGGTTCAGGGTCACGGAGACATCGCCCTTGGTCACACGCACGTGTCCCAGGTCGCTTTTCCTGGCCAGCTTCTCCACCAGCGCCACCATCGGCGGGGTGGTGCTCACGTACGCCTGGGGCGGGGCGGCCGCGCGCATCTGGGCGATCTCGTCCTCGCTCAGCAGCCAGCGCAGCAGCAGTTCCTCGTCGGACACCCCGTCGCCGCCCAAGCGCGCGCGCATCTCCGAGAGGGGCGTTTCCTCCGGCTCCTGTGCCGCGATCTCCCGGGCCCGGGGCCGGTCGAGGATCTTGTCCTTGACGTTGGCGTCCATGAGCCGGGCGCCTTCCTCGCCGGCGCGTCCCAGGGCGTAGCGGATCACCTGGTCGGTGACCTCCTTGTAGCGGTCGCCGACGATGACGTTGAGGGCCGCCTGGCTGCCCACGAACTGGGACAGCGGCGTCACCATGATGGGGTAGCCGAACTCGGCGCGCACCTGGATGGATTCCTCCAGGGCTCGCGGGAACCGGTCGCCCAAGCGCACCTTGTCGAGCTGATGCTGCAGGTTGGACAGCATGCCGCCGGGCACCTGGTGCTGGTACTGGGCGTAGTCGTACTCCACCGGCTTGCCGATGGGGAAGCCTTCGCGCCTAGCGATGGTCATGAAGTGCTCGGAGACGGGCTCCAGCACCGACTCGTCGACGAGCGGGTTGTAGCCCAGCGCCCGGGCGTTGCGAGCGACGTTGAACACCGAGGGATTGGAGGAGCTGTCCGCCAGCGGCGGCACCGCGGTGTTGACGCTGCGGATCCCCAGGTCCATGGCCTCAATGCAGCACAGCGGCCCCAGGCCGGTGGTGCAGTGGGTGTGCAGCTCGATGGGGATGCCGTTGCAGTTCTCGTACATCACCGGCACCAGTGTGCGCATGCGCTCGGGCGTGAGCAGGCCGCCCGGGTCCTTGAGGCAGATGATCGGCACCTCCAGCGAGGCCGCCTCGCGGGTCTTCCGTGCGAAGTACTCGTCCGTGTGCTTGGGTGACACCGAGTAGATCATGTTGATGATGGGCTTGATGCCCACTTCCCGCGACACCTCCACCTTGCGCTTCCATCCCGCGTAATCGTTCCACTCCTCGGAGATGCGCGCCTCGCGGATGCCGTTGGCGGCCATGCGCTCCATGAACAGCCGGTACATGCACAGCGGGTTGAACTCGAAGGTGTTGACCCGGCCGGCGATGACCCGGAGCGGCGTCTCGGTGATGCGCTGCGCCACCAGCCGCACCCGCTCCCACGGGTCCTCCTTGAGCTCCCGAACGCACTTCTTGAGATGCGACCCGGAGATCAGCTCCATGGCCTCGAACCCCGCCCGGTCCATCTGCTCGGCCACCGAAAGCATCATGCCCGTGGTCATGTTCTCCGCCCACAGGCTCTGGTGCCCGTCGCGCAAGGTGGTGTCGACGAAGGTGATGTCCTTGCTCATGTGGTCCTCCAAACCTGCACCTGACCTTATTGCGCGGACGCGCAAATCTCAACCGCTACGGCTTGAGAGCGGGTTGGCCAGTCAGTAGGTCTATGGCTTGGCTGGGCGGGCTTCCTTGTCGAGAGCGGCAATACCGGTCAAGGTGATCGGGGGACGGTCGGGGAATTCCGCCACGAGGCTCAATTTCCCACCCATCGCTTCAACATAGCCGCTAAGTGTGGATATCAGGAGGTCGCTACGTTTCTCGATTCGCGATACGTTCTCCTGCTTGATTCCGAGCTCTCTGGCCACGTGTACTTGCGTTTTCTTTCGCGCCTTGCGCAGGTCTTGCAAGGACATCTCTTCGGCAATCAGCTCCTTTGCCCGCTCCAGTACCTTCTTCCGGCGGGATTTGGGGAGTTTCCCGATTCTCTCCGTCAAGGTCGTCATCGTGACCTCCTTCCGCGTTTCAGCCGGTCCAAAGCGGCCGACCGAGCGCCGGCCCCAGCGTCTCAAGAAGCTTGGCTTGGGCGAGCAGTTCATCCTGTACAGAAAAGGACAGTGCATCGAATTCTGAGTCGAAAGCAGGAGCGAATTCGACTGTCCATGCCATGCTTGATTATGCCTCAGGGGGCATATGCTGTCAAGGTCATATTCTAGCTTGTTGCTCGTGACTGTTCAGGCGAGTCCGTAGAAACGCCGGGGATTGCCGCAGAGGATCTTTTCCACCACGCCGGACGGGACGTCCTCCTTGCGCCGCATCACCGCCACCATGCCGTCTTCCCGGGACTGGTCCTGGTGGCCGTAGTCGGACCCCATGATGATGTGGTCCTCGCCGATGTGGGTCAGCAGGTAGGGCAGGTCCTCGTCGGCTTCGGCGGCCACGTAGAGCCGGTAGTCTCGGAACAGGTTGGGTCCCCAGTCGAGGGTCGCGTCCGCGTCGCCGCCGGCGTTGAGCCGGGCGCCCGCGGCCCGCTGCAGGTGGTGCAGCACGTAAGGCACCCAGGAGGCGGAGGCCTCGATGAAGCCGAAGCGAACCTCGGGAAAGCGCTCCGGGATCTTGTGGGCCACGAGGTCGCGGAAGGCGAACAGAGGCAGCGAGCGTACGTGGGGCAGGTTGTGGCTGAAGTTACGGTCGAACACCCGGGTGATCTCCGGCGCGCCCGCGCCGGTGTGGATGCAGATGGCCATGCCGAGCCGGTTGGCCGCCTCATAGACGGGGAAGAAATACGATTCCGCCAGCGAGCGGTCTCCTTCGACGCCACGGAAGAACACGCCCGCCGCGCCGTGGTCCCGGGCCGTCTCGATCTCCCGCACCGAGGCGTCCATGTCCCGCAACGGCGGCACCACCACCCAGCGCAGCCGGTCACCGGCGGTCTTCCAGGCCTCGGCCAGGTAGCGGTTGTAGGCCCGGCAGATGGCCACCTCCAGGGCCACGTCCACCTCGAGGTAGCCCAGCAGCAGGGTGGGGTACACCACCTCCGTGTCGACCCCGCGCCTGTCCATGTCCCGCACCCGCGCATCCGGGTCCGTCACGTACCGCACCGACGCCGCAATGTCCGTGCGGGCGTTCTCCCGGTCCGAGCCGCCCACCGCTACCAGCGCGCTGCCCTTGCCAAAGCGCTTGGGCACCGCCATGCCGTCGATGAGCCAAACCTGGTTGTTCTCTCCGTAGACGCTGTCTTCCGTGGTCGACGCCAGCACCGGCCGCCGCTGATACATCTCCGGATCGAAGCGCTCCCACATTCCGGGATGCTCGATTATATGTGTGTCCGCGTCGACAACGCCGGGCATGGCTCCCTCCTCTGGGCGAGTGTGTTCCTGAATGGCAGGATTCGAGTAGCCGAGTCGCCACGATGGGTGGTTCGGTATCTGGTGGGACTAGGTGCCATCTTCCTGATCATCCCTGAAAATGTCCAGCGTCTTCGGGTACGTCTTTCTGAATTGACCGCGATGACTGTAAGCAAATTGCGTCGGTGCAAGTCTGAGGTGTCTAGCCCAATCCAGACAAATCTTAGCATTGGTTTCCGCCGTACTTGGCTTCCACCCAAGATCCGACTCTTTCGACAGGGCTTCGCCTAGATCGCGTTGTGTCAACCTGGCTGTTTGATTGTCTTCGAGTATGGCAAGAAATCTATTGAACAGGGGCCATCCCGCTACAGCCTCCCGCGCGATTTCTAAACGTTTCGTCGGTTCATTCGCGAAATCCTCACATTCCGGGGCCACCATGATGGTCTTGGCGGTTCTCCTTACTAAGCCCAATTCTTCTAGATCTGCTAGAGACTTGTATATTGTACTGCGTTTGAGTGCAGACCAATCGACGGGCTCTTTGTTACGAACGGCCGTCGTGAGTATTTCTGCCATTTGTGTGACCGCAGCAAAATGAACGGTGGGGAGCTTGATGCCGCGATTCTTTCTCGAAAAAACAAGATGCCTCTCCCGAATCTCTGATCCCTCTCGAAACTGGGTTAGTACCGGCCCGTGAGAATCAAAAACTGCCAGTTCCGCCAAATCCAGCCAACCACAAAGAATTCGCGCATATATCGTCCACGTATTCTCGATCGCAGAGATGAAAGGGAATGACCGCCGCATGACTTCCGCCACTTGTGCGAGCGGGAGTTCTCCATACGTCTCAAGATCGTGCAGGAGATCGTAGACCACACGATTAGTTCGCAGACGATGTCTGAAGTGATCTCTGACCACTTGAGTCGACTCCTCGTCCGACTGCGTCGTTGGGAGGGTGAGTTTCACGCTGTCCGCGTCAACAACAGCAAGTTTAAGCACTCGGAGATCTCGCAGCATGTTGAGGTATGCGCCAGCGGACATGTTGACCTTCGATCGGAAGCTGTCGACATCTAGTGAACCGCCCGCTCGCCGAAGGAGTGACATTGCATTTAGTATCGTCCCGACTTGGGCGCGAAGTATGTAGAGTTCTTGGACAGGCAAATATCCTCTGTTCAGGTAATCTCGAAAAATGTCCCAATAGATGTCGTACCGCGTACCGACTCGGACGATTAACCGTCGATCGACCAAGGATTGAATCAAGGCTGGTGGAAAGTCGTCGCCCAAGTCTTCGACGCTGACCGGGGCGACAACCGCTATGGACCGAAGAGCCGCTTCTTCCTCTGCGGTCAATCCGTCGAGGTCTTCTCTGAACAGTTCCTCGACGTTCAATAGGTTTCTTGCGATATCCGCCTGCATTACGCCTGATTCACGCTGTGTCTTGACATGAGCACAGAGTTTTTTGAGAAGCCACGGATATCCTTGTGCAAATTCAGAAAGAAGGAACCTCAAGTCGCGGCGCAGTTTGGAGCGAAGTTCCACAGCCAAGCGATCCAAGAGCGCGTCCGTTTCGTGGTCCGAGAATGGCATAACGCGAGAAAGATGGCAGTTCTCAATGATGGTGTCGCGCGAGTGATATGGAAACTCGCGCGTCAACCCAACAAGGTCGGTCTTCCAAGAAAAGCCGAGCACGATATTTGTTTCAGCGTCTCCAACCTTCAGGCAAAGTTGTGCGATGTGAGCGAGTATCTCCGGTAAGTGGAAGAGGTTCTCGAACTGGTCGAAGAAAATACACAGGAGACAGTTGTGATCGCGCAACGAACGTCCAACATCTAGTAACGAGGAGATTGCGCTGGCAAATCCGGAAATCTGTGGATCCTGATCGACTAGACCATTGAAGTCGCCATATTTTGTAAGGGCGCGTTCTATTGCGCGAAGTACAAATTGAGATGAACTTGCGGACCGGCAGTCGATTGCGAGCGCGAAATGGCCTTGGGAAGTTAACTGATCGATGGTGGCCAATACGGCGGAATTCTTACCCCAGCCTGAGTTTGCCTCGAACAGCAGGCCCCTTGCGGATGTCTTTTTTTTCAGTACGTCATCAAAGAATCGGTGGACGTCCGTGAGTAGATCGTGCCGACCCACGAAAAACTCAGGCGCGGCCGGAAACTGGTATTCAAAGCACGCGGAGCTTCCCCGGAGTTCCACGATGTCATCGCTGAAGTCCCGACCGTGGCGGGCGATTGGAGGCTGTTTTTTGGGGATTTCAAACTCGGCGAGATCGGGGGCGAGGTCGGCCAAGGAGGATAGAGTGGCATCGTCGGTGACGAGCGTGCCGTAAGCGTCATAGAGTTGGATTTGAGTGGGTAGTCCTGAGCCTAGAGGAACGATGAACTGCTTCCAAAAGAATCCGTGGGGAGTACACAGCAACTCGCTCTCCCCAGGTCGTCCGATGCTACAGTCTACCTTCCTAGAGACCTCTTGGGGGCTCAGTGCGAGGCCTGAATCTACAATGGCGGTGAGTACGGCGTCTTCTTGTAGAAGGCGGACGGTGACTTCGTCGTTGGATTCGCAGTGTTGCTTATAGAAACCGAGCGCGTGGCTGTTTACGCCGGGAAGGGCGACGAAGAGCTCTTGGCACCTCTTTTCGGCGAGCCACTGTGTCATGTATTTCCCGAAGAATGTTTGTAGCTTCTCTGCACGAACGTCCGACGAATAGCACTTACATTCAGCATAGAACGGTAGGCCAGTGATCGTAGTCTGGCCATGGATGTCGAGTTCCATACCGGCGAGGTTGATGTTCAAGTTGTGCTCGGTGATCTCGTAGCCGTAGTGGGTCAAGACTTTGGCTACTATCCGCTCAAACAGCTTGCCACGCGCATTGGCTTGCTGACTACCCGTCTGGCCTGTGGCGACTACTCGGATTCTGTTCATCGGGAGGCCTCGACGCATACGTCCCAACAGCCGGTTCTAAACGATTCACTAAAGAAATTGACGATGCCGTTGGGCTGCACCACCGTGAAGAGTGGCGATTGCGGGTTGACGTGTCTGAAGATGGTGATCCCGCACAAGTCCTTCCGGTTGCGGATCATACCACCGCGGCATGGCGGAACAAAGCTGAATGATTGTTAAGGAACTCATGGGCTCCGACTCGGGTAGGCGAATTGACTTAAGCGGATGAGTTAGTTAACCTTCTGGGAATGAGTAAACGGTTGCAAGTCCTCTTCGATGAGGAAGAATATCGAGAGATCAAGGGGTGCGCCCGTAGTCAGAGGATGACGGTGGCGGAATGGGTCCGTCAGGCCGTGCGCAGGGCGCGCAGCGATCACTCCGGAAGCATCGACACCAAACTCCGGGCGGTCGCGGAGGCGTCGCGGCATGAGTTTCCGACTGCAGACATCGAAGCGATGCTGCAGGAGATCGAGTCGGGGCGGCGCGTCACGTGATTTTCATCGACTCCAACGTGCCGATGTACGTGGTAGGAGCTCCACACCCCAACAAGAACCGTGTTCTTGCGTTGGTCGCGCAACTGGTAGGGGACGGGGAGCGGCTGGTCACAGACGTGGAGGTCTACCAGGAGATATTGCATCGGTACACTGCGATTCGGCGGCTCGATGCCATCGACGCTGCCTTCGCGAGTCTGGACGCGCTCGCCGACGAAATCCTGACCTTCGGTATCTCCGAGGTTCGTGCCGCCAAGGCTCTCCTCGAGTCGGTCGATGGGCTTTCCGCGCGGGATGCCTTACACGTCGCAGTGATGCGCGGAGCTGGAGTCCATCGCATCCTGAGTTTCGACCAGGGTTTCGACGTGTGTCCCGGAGTCGATCGATTGAGTTGAAGACCGTGTGCGTTTCGGAGCGTGACCTGGAACGGTTCAGACGACACTTTCTCCGACACCGTGCGGAGTTCAGTGCCTCACTAATCCGGTTGACTGCCTCACTCCATCCCGGATAATCTCGATTCGAATCCACAGCTATCCACGGAAGGAGAGCATCCAATGGGATGGGTAGACGCTGACGCGCATGTCGTCGAGAGCCCGCGTACGTGGGACTATCTGGCGCCTTCGGAGCAGAAGTACCGGCCGGCCCTGTTCGACCCGAATGACGGGACGCAGCGGCAGAACTGGGTCATCGACGGGAAGATCCGGGGGCTGTTCCGGTTTGCGTTCACGGAGGAGGCTCTGGTCGAGCGGTCGCAGAAGGTCGGCAGGCAGATGACCACGACCATGGAGACGCGCGACGTGGCCAACGTGGGGGCGCGGCTGGCGCACATGGACGAGCTGGGCATCGACGTGCAGGTGCTTTACACGAGCATCTTCCTGGACCAGTGCACCGAGCGGCCGGAAGTGGACGTGGCCCTTTGCGGCGCCTACAATCGCTGGCTGGCGGACATCTGGAAGGAAGGCAAGGGGCGGCTGCGCTGGATGTGTGTGCTGCCGTTTCTCAGCATGCCGGATGCCATGGACCAGCTGCACTTCGCCAAGGAGAACGGCGCCTGCGGCATCTTCATGCGGCCCATGGAGGGTCCCCGCACCGTGGACGACCCGTACTTCTTCCCGATCTACGAGGAGGCTTCGAAGCTGGACCTGTGCATCGGGCTGCACCAGTCCAACGGCAATGCCAACCTGGTGGACATGCTGGGCAACGCCGACGGCACCCGCGACTTTTTCTGCCAGTACCGCATCTTCAACGTCGGCGCGTGCTTCCGGCTGGTGAGTTCCGGCGTGCCCAAGACCTTTCCCAAGCTCCGGTTCGGCTTCATCGAGACCGCGGCGTCGTGGATCCCGTGGGTGGTCTACGAGTTGCGGCGGCGGATCGACACGGTGGACGACAAGCTGCCGGAGGATCTGCTGGAGGAGTACAACCTGTACGTGACCTGCCAGATCGGGGATGACGTGCCGTACCTGATGCGGCAGGCCGGCGAGGGCACCTTGATGATCGGCACGGACTACGGGCACGCCGACTCGTCCACGGAGCTCGAGGCGCTCACCTCGCTCAAGGAGAGCGGCGGCATCAGCGACGAGATGCACACTAGGATCGTGGACGACAACCCACGGAGGTTCTACGGGCTGTAGGAGCCTGCCGCGCGCTGGGACCCGTTGGGCGACCGCCGGTCGCCCCTACCGGATGGACTGGTCAGGCAGACGCCTGGGCGCGCGCCGGACGACAAGGGGAAGATGCGATGACCTGTCAGCCAGACGCCGGCGCACTGGGGACGGCGAGAGGAAAATGAGATGATCGGATATCCTGTAATTGACGCGGACGGCCACCTGACCGAGCCCATGACCGCATATCGGGAGCGGATCCCGGCGCCCTACAGCTCGGCCCGCGAGCTGTTCCCCCAGGACGGGTGGGACCGCGACCTGGGGCGCATGGGGCATCGGGTGGCGGACCCCGAGCGGGAGCTGGCGGACATCGATGCCGAGGGCATCGACACGGCGGTGTTGTTCCCGACCGCGGGGTTGAGCATCGGCAACGTGCGCGACCCGGCCCGGGCCCGTGTCCTGGCCACGGCCTACAACGATTGGCTCCACGAGTTCTGCAGCGCGTCGCCGGAACGCATCAAGGGCGTGGGCATCGTCGGGCTCCAGGAGGTCGAGAGCGCGGTGGAGGAGTTGGAGCGGTTGGTGGAGCTGGGTATGGTGGCGGTTCAGGTGCCCACGTACGTAGCCTGGCGCAAGCTCTCGGACCGGGAGCTGGACCCGTTCTATGCCGCGGTGGAGCGGCTGGGCGTACCTGTCGCGGTCCACAGCCAGCCGCGGGACGCGGCCGGCACCGACCGCTTCGACAAGTTCCTGGCGATCCACGCGGTGACCCATCCGTTCGAGCAGATGATCGCCATGACCCAGCTCATCTTCGGCGGCGTGCTGGAGCGCTACCCCAGGCTGAAGGTCGGGTTCCTGGAGTCCGGCGCCGGCTGGGTGCCGTACTGGACGGACCGGCTGGACGAGGAGTGGGAGAAACGGGGCGACGTGGAGGCGCCGCTGTGCACGCGCGCGCCCAGCGAGTACGTCAAGAGCGGCCGGTGCTACTTCGGCGTGGAGTGCGAGGAGCTCACCATACCCGACGCCATCCGTCACATCGGCGACCGCTGTCTGCTGTACTCGTCCGACAACCCGCACTGGGACACGGACTGGCCCCACTCGGTGGAGAAGCTGCGCAAGCGCGACGACCTCACCGAGGAGAACAAGTACCGCATCCTGTGTCAGAATGCCGCTGATTTCTATGGGGTGCCGGTGAGTGAGATCGCCGCCGTGCCGGCCCAGGGCTAGGCCCTCACCCGGCCTTCGGCCACCCTCTCCCAGAGGGAGAGGGGTTGTGTTTGCTTACTCGGACAGGCTCCTGGGAGCCTGCGCCCGTACTCCGGCGCTCCACGTCTGCGACGTTCCGTTTCAAGCTGTATTCGAGTGTGTGAATGTAGGGGCGACCGGCCGGTCGCCCCTACGGGAGATCGTCGCGCCCTACAGGGTTCCCGAGCTCTTGACCGGAGGCATGTGGACTTCCGGCCCTTCGTCCTCGTCGACCCAACCACCCTTTTCGGCCTCGTTCAGCACATTGAGGATGGTGTCCACCAGCTTCCGGGCCGAGTCGACGCTCAGTTCCACGGCCACGCGCGCGCCCGGCCCCTCGGCCTCGTTGACGAAGTCGATGTTGAGGGAGTGCTCGCGGAAGACGTGGTACGGGTGGTCATAGGCGACGTTGGCCTGATTGACCTTGAACCAGTCCTCCGAGTTCTTGCCGCTGCCCTCCATCTCGACCTTTTTGGCGATCATGGTGCACATGGTCGTCTCCTTTCGCGGCGCGGGTGTCCTTATCCGAGCTGCTTCCCGAAGAAGTCCAGGAGCTTCTTCCAGCCGTCCACCGCCTGCTCCTGACGGTAGTTGGGGCGGTCGTAGTAGAAGAAGCCGTGGCCGGCGCCGTCGTAGCGGTGGAACTCGTAGTCCTTGCCGTGTTTCTTGAGCTCGGCTTCGTGCTGGTCCACCTGCTCCGGCGTGGGGCTCTTGTCGTCGTTGCCGAAGATCCCCAGGATCGGGCACGAGAGGTCGGCGGTGTAGTCGATGGGGGCGACGGGCTGCTTCTCGGTCAGGTCGTCCCCGCTCGCCACCACGCGGCCGCCCCAGCACTCCACCACCGCGTCGAAGCCCTGGGCGCGACAGGCGGTGAGAAAGGCGTGGCGCCCGCCCGAGCAGGTGCCCCAGATCCCCACCTTGCCGTTATGGTAGGGCATCGAGCGCAGATAGTTCATGGCGCCCGTCAGGTCGCCCACCACCTGATCGTCGGCCACGCCGCCGTCGGCGCGAATCTTGGCGGCTACGTCCTCCGGCGTGCCGGGGCCGGCCCGGTGATAAAGGTCGGGACAGATGGTGGCAAAACCGTGGTGTGCCAGCCGGCGCGTTGCCTCGCGGTACCACTCGTCCCAGCCGGGCAGATGGTGAATCGCCACCACGCCCGGGAACGGTCCCGCGCCCAGCGGGCGGGCGTAATAGGCGTTGATGGTGTCGCCGTTTTGCCCCTGGATGGTGATGGTCTCGGCCAGCATGCCTTCGTATTGGTCGGTCGTGTACATGATTACCTCCTTCAAGATTTCCTTCCTTGGAACCGACTCCGGAACCCCGCGGCGCCCGTCCGGCGTCGCGCGTTCGCTGACAGAACTAATAACAAGGCGCCGGGAAATTCAACCCCGCGTGGTTCGGCGCGGCTTGACGGAGCGAACCGGGCTTCAGTAGGATGAACCGACAGGGCGTGAGGCCGAACGTCAGGGACGGGTTCGAACCCGCCCGTGCCCGCACCACGCCACGAAGAAAAAACACCGACGCGAAGGAGGACTGCCCATGTATGTTTGTCTATCCCCTGGAGGCCAGTTGCTGACCCAAGGCGAGACCGCCTGCGACAAGCTGCTGGTAGGCACCGTCGACGGTGTGTTCTCGTTCCACCGGGCCAACGGCTCGTGGCAGCAGGACGGAGTGCACCTGCCCGGCAAGCACGCCAGCTCCGTGATCTTCGAGCCGAAGTCCGGGACGCTCTTCGTCGGCACCTACGGTTGCGAGATCTACGCCAGCGAGGACCAGGGCGGCACCTGGGAGAAGCGGGACAACGGCATCGGCGACAAGGAGATCTTCTCGCTGGGGAGCCAGTTGGTGGACGGCAGGCCCAGGGTCTACGCCGGCACGCA
Source organism: uncultured Binatia bacterium (SeqCode) (assembly GCA_965204505.1). GTDB lineage: Bacteria > Desulfobacterota > Binatia > UBA9968 > JAJDTQ01 > JAJDTQ01. The sequence goes on along the minus strand of CBDBFB010000002.1, from coordinate 401,195 downwards.
GCCCGCGTACCTCTACTACAGCGACGACCTCGGCAAGAGCTGGACCGATATGCCGGGACTGCGCCAGGTGCCGGGCGTCGAGAAGTGGACCTTCCCCGCGGAGCCGCACCAGGCCCATGCCAAGAGCATTACGTTCCATCCCACCGATCCCGACATCATCCACGTGGCGGTGGAAGTGGGCGGTTTCCTGCGCACCACGGACGGCGGCCGGACCTGGAGCACCATCCCCAACATCAACCCCGATGCGCACCGCGTGTTCATCCCGTCCAACGACCCGGACAAGCTCTACGGCACGGCGCCCACCACCAACTGCGGGCCGGAGGTGACGGCGGGCTTCTGCGTGAGCGGCGACGGCGGCGCCACCTGGAAGAGCATGACCCCGCGGGACTTCCGCATCGGCTACGTGGACCCGTTCTTCGTCCACCCGCAGGACCCGAAGCTGTTGTTCGTGGCCGGCGCCAAGACAGGCCCCGGGACGTGGCGCAAGCTCCACACCGCAGACGCCCGGGTGGCGCGCAGCCGTGACGGCGGCGAGACCTGGGACATCCTGGGCGAAGGGCTGCCCGAGCACATCCGCGCCAACATCGAGGGCATGTGCATGGACGCCTGGAACGGCGGCTACGCGATCTTCGCCGGCACCACCGACGGCGACGTCTTCTACAGCGACGACGAGGGCGAGCACTGGACCACCCTCGCCAAGGGCATCGGCCCGGTGTCCAAGTCGCACCACCACATCAACCTCTCCCTGGAGGGCGACGCCGCGCATCACTAGGCAGTTCGCCCGTGTGAGCCCGGGGGACATCGGCAGGGCTTCCCGCGGCCGGCGCCATTGCCGGCCGTGGGACCCGGCCGTGTCCCGCGGGTCGACGCCACGAGACATCGCACCGGCGGGAACCCGCCCTTGTTCATCCTCTCATATGTCCGGATCGCGGTCCTGAGCCTCGCGCTGCTGCTGCATCTTTTGGCCGGCGAGGGTGTCGGGAGGTTTCTGCGTGGTTGGCGCCGGCGCCGGACTGTCGTGCGCCCGCTGACGATTGCCGCAGGCGACCGGCGGATGGCCGCCGATCTCTACGTCGTGCCGGATGCCCGGCCCCGTGCCGGCCTGGTCGTCACTCACGGGGTGCTCGAGACCGGCAAGGACGACCCCCGTCTGGTGGCGCTGGCCACGGAGCTGGCCGCCTGCGGTTTCGCCGTCCTGGTTCCCGAGCTCGACGGTCTCAAGTCCCTTCGCCTGGACATGGCTGAATCCGACGACATCGTGGCGGCCTTTCGCTACCTGCTCTCGCGCGAGGAGGTGGACGAGACCCGCGCGGGCCTGTTCGGCATCAGCTTCGCCGCCGGTCCGACGTTGAAGGCTGCGACGGATCCTTCCATCCGGCAACGGGTCCGGTTCGTGGTCTCTTTCGGCGGCTATTACGAAACCGCCAACATCATCCGCTACCTCACCACCGGCGGAGACGAATACCGGGGCCACCGGCACCTCGAGCCGCCGGAAATCTACGCGCGGTACGTGTTCGTGAAGAACGTCCTGGCCCACCTGACCGTGGAGGAGGATCGCAACGTGCTGTCCGGCCTGCTCGACGCCATGGAGCAGGAAGCCGCTGCCGGCGCCACCCGATGGGACGGGGAGGTCCCGGCGATCCCGCCGGACCGGCTTACCGAGGGTGGACGGGCTGTTGCCGCGCTGATCCGCAACCGGGACCCGGCCCGAGTCCGGAGCCTGGTGGAGGCCACGGAGCCTCCCGTGCGGAGCTACCTCGAAAGCCTTTCCCTGCGCACCATCGTCCCGGGAATCCAGGCGCGGGTGCTCATCGGCCACGGCGACACCGACCCGCTGATCCCGTCAACCGAGAGCCTGCGGCTCGCCCACGCGCTGCCCGACCCGAGCCGTGTCCACGTCGCCATCCTCGAGGTCGTCAGCCACGTGGACGCCCGCCTCTCGGTGCGTTCCATCCGCGAGTTCCTGACCACCACCCTCCCGTCCTGCTGCCGGTTCTATGGCCTGATCTTCCGTATCCTGAAGCAGCAGCTCGAACCCTGAAGACCGGTACGGGAAGTATTCTTTCGCAGTACCGCTTTTGGGCCGTTTCATCAGCCGGCAGGCGCAGGGGTAGGCTGCCCTTACTTTTCACGAACGAAACCCTTAATATCCCCTTTCAATTCGCCACGACGCGAACACAACACGGGAGGAAGAGCACATCCATGAGCTTTGACCCAAAATTGCCGGCGTTCTGGGACAAGGGTGCCTTGCGCGAAGAACTCGACCGCGTGTTCGACATCTGCTACGGCTGCACGCTGTGCCACACCCTGTGTCCGTCCTTCGTTAGCCTGTTCCAGATGATGGACGAGAACTTCGGTGACGCCACTTCGCTCAAGGACGAGCAGATGAAGTCGGTGGTGGACCAGTGCTACCAGTGCAAGCTCTGCGACCCCATCTGTCCGTATGTGCCGCCCCACGAGTGGGACATCGATTTTCCCCGGACGATGATGCGGGCGACTCTGGTCGAAGCCAAGGAGCACGGCGTGAGCTGGGCCGACCGGCTGATGGGCGATACGGACAAGGCGGGCCGGCTGGCGAGCTGGGCGGCGCCGCTCGTCAACTGGGCCAACCGGGCTCCATTCGTGCGCCGCCTGATGGAGAAGTACTTGGGGGTGCACCGGGACCGGTTGCTGCCCACCTACCACGGGCAGACCTTCGCCAAGTGGATCCGCCGGCGTCCCGCGGCGTCCCGAGGAAACGGCGAGGAGAAGGCGGCGCTGTTCTACACCTGCACGGTCAACTACAACGAGCCGGACATCGGCAAGGCGGCGGTGGGTGTGCTGGAGAAGAACGGCGTCGAGTGCGCGGTCCCCGAGCAGCAGTGCTGCGGCATGCCGTTCATCGACGTGGGGCTGCTGGACGAGGCGGTGAAGAAGATCGAGGCCAACGTGAAGAGCCTGAGCGAGGCCGTGCGCCAGGGCTACAAGATCGTGGTGCCCACCGCGAGCTGCAGCTACATGCTCAAGCAGGACTACCCGCGCATGCTGCCCACCGACGACACGAAGCTGGTGGCCGAGAACACGCTGGACCTGTCGGAGTACCTGGTGCAGTTGAACGAGAGCGGCAAGCTGGACGGCAACTTCTCACGGGAGGTCGGCAAGATCCGCTACCACCAGCCGTGTCATCTGAAGGCCCAGGATATCGGCTTCAAGGCCCAGGAGCTGATGCAGCTCATCCCCGACGCGGAAGTCTCCCGCATGCAGTGCTGCAGCGGGCACGACGGAACCTGGAGCGTCAGAAAGGAGAACTTCGAGGCGTCGATGCAGGTCGGCCGGCCGCTGTTCAAGTTCATGAGGCCGGATGACGCCTGTACGGTGACGGACTGTCCGCTGTCGGCGGTTCAGGTGGAGCAGGGGACCGGCAGAAAGCCGGTGCACCCCATCATCATCATGGCGCGGGCCTACGGGCTCGAGGTGGAGCCGTAGGCCCGCGCCGGTGCGGGTTTTTTCGTTCCCTGGATTACCTCGGGTCGAGGATCCAGCCGCCTTCCTTTTCCATGCCGATGACGAGTTCGTCGTCGGCATCCAAGGGCATCACCTCTTCCAGGTGCTTCGCATAGTCCTCGTCGGACAGCAGATCGCCGGTGACGCTGTAGGGCTGGCCGGCGTAGTTGCCGATGTAGCGGCGGAACTTGTCGCTGGGGATCGTCAACTGGGGCTGGCCGTCGGCGATGTTGTGGTTCAACGCATCTACCAGCGCCTGCACTTCCTTGAAGAAGGTCGTCCGTGACAGCTCGTTCAGCCGGTCCATGTCCGCCGGCCGGTCGTACAGGTGCTCGTCGTAGCGCCCCTTGAGGCCCCAGACATAGGCCCAGTGGGCGGAGCTGGACTCGTCCTGCCCGAACAGGTCATAGGCGGTGGAGATCCACTTGTTGAAGTACTTCTGGATGATGGACATGGGGATCTTGCCGGCCTTGACGATGCGCATCAGGCCGATGTTGCCCTGGGCCAGGTGGTAGGCTTCTTCCTTCAGCATGGGCAGCGTGCTGCGGCCCAGCGGCGCGAAGGCGCTCCGGCTCAGCATGTTCAACTGGTACTTGCCGTCGCGGTCGATGAAGCTCGTGTAGACGAAGAAGTCGAGCCAGTTCCTGACCGGCTGGTTGAAGGAGTCCAGCAGGCGCGAGCCCTCGGACGCCCGCCGCTCCAGCAGCCGCTGGGACTGGCGCTTGCCGGAGTCGCCGAACTGGGTCACCAGCACGTAGGCCATCTGCCAGCCGTGGCGCATCTCTTCGCGGTTGATGCGGATCAGGTTCTTCAGGTCCACGTCGGTGGGAGCGCGTTCGATGAGGTTGGTCTGCTGTTCCACCGAGGCGAACTCGGTGTCTCCCTGGAACTCGATCAGGTGGGCGAGCGCGTCCTGGATCCGCTGGTCCGGGATGTCGGTCACCTTCTCCCACTTGGGCCGTCCGGCATACTCGCCGAACTCGATCTCGTTGCTCTCCACGTCGTCGAGCTTGGTCTCGAAGGTGTAGTCGTTTCCGATGAGGTCCATGGGGTAGCCGATGTCGTCGTGCCACTGATGAAACGCGTCCACCCAATCGTCGAAAGTGTCAATCCTTTCCTTCTTGATCAACATGTCGTGCTCCTTTGCTAATGAACGCTCGTCCGAATTGCGGTAAGGATTGTATCTTAATGTGCACCGCCGAATTTTGCAAGCCCAAAATGGCTACCCGCCCAACTCCCCGCGGAGCCGGCGAACGGTGGTGGGAGGGGTCTCCACGGCGCGCCGGCGCATGTCCGCACGCGCCTCCTCGGAAAGCCAGGCGGAGTGGGGGGTCAGGATCACGTTGTCGAGGTCGCTGGCCAGGACCTTCAACCCGAAGCCGTGCGCCCTGGCGGCAACGGCCTTGCCGATCTGCCCGATGCCCACGATGTCGAGGGTTTGCCCGCGGAGCCGCCGCAGCACCGGCATCTTCGCCAGATTCCAGGTGCCGTCGCGGGCGATCCGTCCCGCCGGGAAGAGCCCCCGGGCGCAGGCCAGCAGCATCGCCATGGCTTGGTCCGCCACCTCGTCGATACAGTACTCCGTGGTGTTGGCCACCATGATCCCGCACCGTGTCGCGGCGTCCACGTCCACGTTGTCGTAGCCGATGCCGAAGCGCACGATGACCCGGCAGTGCCCCAGGCTCTCGATGACTTTCGGCGTCATGCGCGCATAGGTGTTGAGAATAGCATCGGCGTTCCGGCACAGGGCGATGACGTCGTCTTCGGCCTTGCACTGGCCGATGACCAACTCGGTGTCCATCTCCCGGAACATCCGCGCTTCGTCGTCCATGGACGGGAACAGGTGGTCGGTGACGGCGACGGTGTGGCGTGGCATGGAGAGGGGTTTCCGGGTCAGCGAGTCGGGCGAGCTTACTACACGTCGATTGAGGGTTTCAATCGGCAGTTTGCCGGCGATGCAGGTGCCGTCCGAGGCGCCCGGGCCCCTTACAGTATGTCTTCATATTTGCGCCGTCCGTGTACGACTCTGTACACACGAATCTGCGAGCGGAGAACCTTGTAGAAGACCAGATATTCGCCGTAGCGCAGATACCGGTACCTGGAAGCCTTGAGAATCGCATCCCTTGGTATTCGTCCGCGCTCCGGGAATTCCCCAAGGTTGGAGATGAGGTCGAGGATTGCCTTGATCAACCCTCCTGCCGCCGCGGGGTTATCCCGCGCGATATACTCCTGGATCTCAAGCAGGTCGATCTGTGCGCGACGAAGAATCCGGACCTGTCGTGTCATCGCCGCGCCTCACGGAGAAGGGCGGCGAGGGTCTTCACGCCAATGCCTCTATCTCCGCGACGCACATCCTCTTCAGCTTCATTGAGCAGACCGTACAAACTCAGGCGCGCCTGATCCCGTTCATAGGCTGCCGTGCTCATCACCACCAGTTCACTCTCTCCGTTCCTGGTAATGAAGACCGGTTCTCCCGAGTCATGGCACAGTTTCGAGATCTCGGGGGTCTTGTTGCGTAGATCCGAAATGGGGCGAATGACAGGCATGGTTGATCCTCCGGACGAAAGGCCGCGTGAGAGAGATCCTATCAGAATTCTGATAACCTGCAACATGGAACCGTTTTCACGGAACGGTCCGATCCGCCAGCACCCCCGAAACTCATCACCTCCGCTGAGTTGCAGGCCATGAAGCCCACCGCCTGCCTCATCAACACCGCGCGTGGTCCTCTGGTGGACGAAGCGGCGCTGGCCGCGGCGCTACGAGACAAGGTCATTACCGGCGCTGCGCTGGACGTGTACGAGCACGAGCCGGAGGTTCATCCGGCACTCAAGGCGTGCGACAACACCATTCTCACGCCTCATCTCGGCAGCGCGGTGGCCGAGACCCGGGAAAGGATGGCCCTGATCGTGGCGGAGAACATCATCGCCGTCATGGAGGGCCGGCGCCCGCCCAACCTCTACAATCCCGAGATCTATCGACGGAAATAGAAGACAGAGTCACTCGTGGGCTGCCGCACTTATCACGATCAGTCATCCATCAGCGCCACCGCCCGGGTCGGCCCGCCGTGCGAGCCCTTGAGCCGCAGGGGAAAGCCGACGAAGGTGAAGCGCTTGCCCGCCACCTCCGTCAGCACCAGGTTCTCGTAGTGGGTGATGTGGTGGAAACGGCACATCATGTGGCACGGATAGGTCTTGCTGATGGGGTTGTCCGGCGTCGGCGTGTCCACGCCGAAGGTCTTGACGCCCTTTTCCACCAGCCACATGCTGCCTTCCTCGCCCAGGCCCGGAAACGTCGTCAGGTATTCCGGCTGCCCCTTGTAGCGGTCGTAGGTGCCGGTATAGAGCAGCAGGATGTCGCCCTTTTTGAGATCGTGGCCGGACTTCTCGACCGCGGCGTCCAGCTCGTCGGGCATGATGTCGGTGTGCGGCTCCTTGTGGGAGACATCGATGCACAGGGCCGGGCCGTAGAACAGGTCCAGCGGCATCTGGTCGATGGTGGCCGCCCCCGGCCGCGGGTCCAGGTGGCTGAAGGAATCCACGTGAGTAGGGCCGTTGTCGTTCAGCAGGATGCCCGTGGTCTGGAACGAGAAGCCGCCCTCGAACCGCTGCTTGGTTTCCTCGTGGGTGACGTGCTGAAAGATGACGGTCTTCAGGTGACCGGGGTAGACGTTCATCCCCTGATAGATCTCCACCGACAAATCCACTAGACGAGCCATCGAATACCTCCTTCGAAATTTCCGTTCTTCGCGCCTGACGGCGTCCGTGTAGGGGCGACCGGCGGTCGCCCTCTGGAACGCGGGTCGCGCTCTGAACGCAGTTCGTGCCGTTTCGGAGGGCGACCGCCGGTCGCCCCTACCCGTATGTCACCAGTCCCGCTGATACGTTCATGTCCTCACCCGTGATCGACCGCGCCCCGTCAGACGCCAGGAAAACCACCGCTGCCGCCACCTCGCCCGCCTCCACCAGGCGGTTCAGCGGCGAGCCTCCCGCCAGTTCCGCCCGCACCTCTTCGACGCTGATGCCCCTTCCCTCGGCCTGCTTCCGCATCATCCACTCGATGCGCTCTCCCTCCACCGCACCCGGCGAGATCAGGTTCACGCGTACGCCGTACGGCCCGGTCTCGACGGCCAGCGTCCGGGTGAGGCCTATCAGGGCGGTCTTGCTGGCGGCGTAGGGCGACCTCCCCCACAGAGGCCGCTTGCCGGTCATGGAGCCGATGATCACCACCGATCCCGACCGGCGTTCGATCATGGATGGCAGGAATGCCCGGCAACACAGGAAGGTCCCGGTGACGTTGACCGCGAAGGTGGATTCCCAGTCCGCGGGATCGGTTTCCCACAGCGCCGCGGAAGGCCCGCCCACTCCGCTGTTGTTCACCAGCAGGTCCACGTGTCCGAAGTGTTCCCGTATCCTCCGCGCCGAGGTGTCCACGCTGGCGGCGTCGCTGATGTCGGTAATGGACACCAGCGCCCGCCGCCCGATTCCTTCCACGAGGGCACGCGTTTCGTCGAGGGCGGCTTCGTTCCGGGCCGCCAGCGCCACATCGGCTCCTTCCCGCGCCAGCGTGACAGCGATCTCCCGGCCGATGCCGCGGCCGGCCCCGGTGACGACCGCTACCTTGTCCTTCAACGTCGGCGAATTCATGACTGCCGCCTCAACTGACCGCAAAGAGAGATGGTGTCCTTCGACTTCTCCTCGCTACGCTCAGGACGCCATCATCCGGTTCCCTCGCCCGGCACGTCGTCGAACCGCCGCGGGTCCAGCCTGAGCCGGGCAGTGATGGCGTGTCCCTGCATGTGCTCCGCCTCGGAGATGGCGTCGGCGGCGGGTGCAACCCGGCGCGAGCCCTCGGCGGCGACCCGCTGGTACGTGACGGTCTTGAGAAACTTGCCGACCCACAGGCCGCCGGTGTAGCGCGCGGCGCCGGCGGTGGGCAGCACGTGGTTGGTGCCGATGGACTTGTCGGAGTAGACGACGGTGGCGTGCCGGCCCAGGAAGAGCGTGCCGTAGTTGGTCAAACGCTCCAGGAACCAGTCGGGGTCCCGGGTCTGGACTTCCAGGTGCTCCGGGGCGAAGGCGTCGGCCTCCCGCACCATCTCGTCGTCGCTCTCGCACAAGGTGATGCTGCCGTAGTCGCGCCACGCCGGCCCGGCGATGTCCGCGGTTGGCCAGGTCTCCAGCCAGCGGTCCACCTCCCGCGCCGTGGCCTCGGCCAGCTCACGGGAGGTGGTCACCAGCGCCGCGGGCGAGGTGGGGCCGTGCTCCGCCTGGCCGAGCAGGTCCGCGGCCACGATCTCCGGGTCGGCGGAGTCGTCCGCGATGATCAGGATCTCGGTGGGGCCGGCCAGGAGGTCGATGCCCGTCTGCCCGAAGAGCTGCCGCTTGGCCTCGGCGACGTAGGCGTTGCCCGCGCCCACGAGCATGTCCACGGGTTCCAGGTCCTCGATGCCGAAGGCGAGGGCGGCGAGCGCCTGGACCCCGCCGATGCAGAAGATCTCGTCGGCCCCGGACGATGCCATGGCGAAGAGCTGCGGCGGATGCATCCCCTGGCCCTTGCGCGGCGGCGCGCTGGCGGCCACCCGGGGAACCCCCGCGGCCTTGGGCGTTACCAGGGTCATGATGGCCGACGCGATGAGGGGATAGGCGCCGCCCGGCGTATAGGCGCCCACGGAACGCACGGGGATCCACTTCTGCCCGAGCACCACGCCGGGCATGGTCTCCCGCTCGAAGTCCGTGACGCTCTGCCGCTGAAGCTCGGCGAAGTTGCGCACCTGTTCCTGGGCGAAACGGATGTGCTCCTTGAGCGTGTCGTCGGTGGCGGCCTCGGCCGCGTCGATCTCCCGCCGCGATACCCGGAACGAGGGAGGACTCCAGTTGTCGAAGCGCTGCGAGTACCGGCGCACCGCGGCCTCGCCCTCGGTTTCCACCGCGCGGAGAATCTCGCTGACCGTGGCGCGGATCTGGTCCGTAACCGCCTGGGGCTTCGGCTTGGGGGTTTTGAGGCGTTCTACCATGGCGCCTGTCTTGAGTGTTTCGTTGCGCTGCCGCTAGTGCCGTGTCCGGTAAATTCCTGCCATAAGTTGCGCAGGATTTTTTGTCGTCGTCGGCGTTGCTCTCGCGCGCGTGGTGCCCGCCACATGGGGCGACCGCCGGTCGCCCCTACAAGTCATCGCGCCTTGCCGGCGACGAAAAATCCTCCGCATATTTTCATGCGAGTGAACCGGACAGGACACCGGTATCGCTTTGAGCAGGCTACTCGAACTCGACGGTCTTGGCTTCCAGTCCGAGGGCGATCTTGCCCACGGTCTCCATGCACCGGTCGTTGGCCGGCGGCATGACGATTCCGGCCAGGGCGTCGCGGAAATGGCGTTCCAGGGGCAGCGAACGGAGCAGCCCGCGGCCGCCGGTCAGGCGGATGGCCCGCTCGCCGATCTCCTTGGCGGCTTCCGTGGCCAGGTACTTGGCCTGGTTCAGGATGAAGGTCAGCTCCACCCTGTCGGTGTTGCCGCGCAGCATTCCCAGCCGCTCCACCGCCCGCCGCGCGCTCTCCAGGAGCGTCGCCATCTCGCCGATCTGGCGCTGTATCCGGGCGTCCCCGGCGAGGCTGCCGCTCATGCCGCGGAACTTCGTCTTCTTGACGTATTCCACACAGAATTCGTAGGCGGCTTCGGCGATGCCGAAATACACGCCGGTGTAGCCCGTAGACCAGATGCTCATGTCCTTTCCGAGGATCGCGCCCGGCTCGCCGATGACGTTCTCCGGCAGGATCTCCACGTCGTTGAAGTTGATGGAATTGGAGACCGTGCCGCGCATGCCGATGGTGTCCCAGTCGTGGATGATCTCGATTCCCGGCTGGTCGGAGCGGATCAGCACGTTCAGGAGGCCGTCGCGGAGGTCCTCGGCGCCGTCCAGCAGGCTCCAGGTGAAGTAGTAGGTGGCGCCGGTGGAAAGCGAGCAGAAGTGCTTGGTGCCGTTGAGCCTGTACTTGCCGTCCTCCCGCCGGATGGAGGTGCGGATGGCCGCCTTGTCGCGAAAGGAGCTCCCGGGCTCGCTGGTGATGGAGGCGAAGATCGCCCCGTCATCCACCACGGACTTGAAGAAGCGTTCCTGCTGCTCCGGGCTGGCGAGCTGCATCAGGAAGTCGACGATGGCGCAGTGCATGTTGAAGGTGAGTCCGGTGGACGCGCATCCCTTGGCGACCCTGGACAGGATCACCGCGTAGGTCAGGGAGTCGGCGCCGATGCCGCCGTGCTCCCGGGGCACCATGAGCGCCAGCAGCCCGGAGTCCCGCAGGTCCTCGTAGTTCTCGAACGGGAACCGGGCCTCCTGGTCGATGGCCTGCGCCCTGGCGGCGAACTTCTTCCGGCTCAGGGTCTCGGCGAGGTCGACCCAGGGTTGGAACTTATCTGGAACCTGAAATCCCATCATGAGCGTGGGCGATTGAACACCCGCCTCAATCCCGGGCGGCCTGGTTGCAGCGGCAGGTCCGATCTGGCGCAGCTCGATCATGTTGCCGAAGGGGTCACGAAGGAATACCTGCTGCGAGTCGGCGCCCACCAGGCCGTCGATCTGCCAGTACGCGACCCCGTGCGCGTCCAGCTCCCGGCGCGTCTCCACGATGTCCTCCACCGCCAACGCAACGTGGGGGATCGTCGGGTCTTCCGTGTCGCTGCGCGCGGGCGGCGACTTTCCCGCCGCGCCCATGAGATGGATCTGCGCGGACTTCGGGCCGTCCCCGACGTCCAGCCACAAGCCGGGCACGCCGGGGATGTCAGGCCGCTTCGAGTCGACGGGGATGCCCAGCACGTCCACGTAGAAGCGCCGGGCTTCGGCCACGGCATCCGCGGTGGGTTCTATGCGGATGCCGTGGTGGTCCAGTTTGAGAACCTTGATGGGCATGATTACTGTGCTCGGCTCAATCCACGCACGGGATCGAGTTCACTATGAAATACCCCGCCAAAGCCCGCATCCGTCATTCCGGCGAAAGCATGCCCCGTACCCCGATACGGGGCCGGAATCCAGGGTTCAGGCCGGGGCGGCGCTACGGACCCCTCAGCCGGCCGCCTCTGGATTCCGGCTTTCGCCGGAATGACGGAAATGGACCACGGCGATCTCCGCGGCCGTCGGGCGGCCTACGCGGGCCGCTTGACGCTCCGGTCCGCGCCGATCTGGACCCGGTACACCAGGGCGTCGCTGCCCGGCGCCGAGTGGATGTTGTGGGGCTCGCCGGCTTCGAAATACACCACAGAGCCCGGTCCGCAGCGCTGCTCGTTGCGCTCGGCGTCGATGCCCAGGCACTCACCCTCCACCACGTAGTAGATCTCGATGGCGCCGGGATGGCTGTGCAGATGCGGGCCGGGGGTCTCGCCGTCGCGGAAGCAGGCGATGGTGACCGAGCATTGGTCGTTGTTGATGACGCGGTTGCGGATGTAGCCGCCCTCGGCCTTCTCCGAGTAGGGTTGATCGGGATTCTGGTCCGAGAACTTGCCGACGTCCTTGACGTTGAAAACTTCCATTGGGGATCCTTTCCTCCGCTTGGGGATCAGTCCTTGGTGAGGAACCAGGTGACCAGGCTGTTGAACTCCTGCCACTGGTCCAGCCACAGGAAATGGTTGGCCTTGTCGAACACGTGCATCTGGGCGTCGGGGATGCGTTTGTACAGCTCCAGTCCGGGATCGACGCCCTTGTTGGAGTTCTTGCCCCACACCACCAGGGTGGGCCGGTCGATGTTCTTGACGTGGTCGCGGATGTGCTTGCCATCGAAGCCGTACATGTCGGAGTGGCCCACCAAACCCTGGTCGCCCCAGTACTCCTTGCCCTTGTGGTCCATGTACATCCTGTTCCACTTCTTGGAGAGGTTCATGAGGTAGTCCAGGAATTCCTCGGACACCATGGACTTGTCGTAGAAGAAGACGCTGGCGTACTTGCGCAGCCCTTCCCGGGTGTCGGTCAGCCCTTCCTTGGGCATCATGCTGTTGGGCTCGAAGACTTCCTTGAAATAGGGGAGCTCACCTGTTCCCACCTTCTGCTTCACGCCGTCGATCTCCACGTATTCCGGCGTCTCGGTGTCGTTCTCGGTCTTGAGGGCCGAGCCCGCGGTGCTGCCGCTGTCGATGAGGATGAGCTTCTTCACCAGGTCCGGCCGCTTCAGCGTGATGTAGGTGACGATCCAGCCGCCTTGGGACTGGCCGGCCAGGTTGATGGGGCCGATGTCCAGGGCCTCGATGAAGCTGATGACGTGCTCGGCGCGGAACCGCACGTGCCCCAGCGTGTCCAGGTCCCTGGGTGCATCGGTGTCTCCGTGTCCCAGCTCGTCGATGGCGAACACGTGGAAGTGCTCGGACAGCGGGATGACGTTGGGATACCACCGGTAGAGGCCCATGCCCACCTCGATGGAACCGCCGTGCACCAGCAGCAGCCGGTCCGCGTCCTTGTCGCCGGCTTCCACGTAGTGAGTCCGGTACCCGTCGGCGGTCACGAACTTGCTCTCGAACTTGTCGGGGCTGTTGAAAAGGGTCTCCACGGATTCCTCCTGTGCGATTCGCGCGGCGGGTCGTCCCTCCGCGGTTAAGGCTTGGACAGATACCAGGTCACCAGGCTCACGAAATCCTTCGGGTGGTCGAGCCACAGGAAGTGGTTGGCCTTGTCGAAGATATGGAGCTGGGCGTCCGGGATGCGCTTGTAAAGGGCCAACCCCGGGTCGACGCCCTTGTTGGAGTTCTTGGCCCAGATGACCAGGGTCGGGGTGCGGATCTCGTGCACCCGGTCCCGGATGTGCACGCCGTCGACGTAGAACTCCCTGGAGTGCTCCTTCATGCTGGTGTTGTCCCAGAACTCCTTGCCCTTGTGGGTGAAGTAGAGGTCGTTCCATTTCTGGGCGAACTTGTAGAGGTGCTCCACCCATTCGTCGGTGACCATGTGCTTGGCGTAGATGTAGGTGCTGACGAACTTGCGGATGCCTTCGCGGGTGCTGGTGAGCCCCTCCTTGGGATGCATGGTGCCCTCTTCGAAGACCTCCTTCATGTAAGGCAGCACGCCGTCCTTCACGTCCACCATGGCCCCGTCCACCTCCACCTGCTTGGGGGCGTCGGACTTCTCTTCGGTGTCGAGGGCCGAGCCCGCAGTGCTGCCGGAGTCGATGAGCACGAGCTTCTTCACCAGGTCGGGCCGCTTGATGGTGATGTAGGTGACGATCCAGCCGCCGGTGGACTGCCCCACCAGGTTGACGGGGCCCAGGTCCATGGCCTCGATGAAGCTGATGACGTGCTCGGCGCGCACGGTGGGCCGCCAGAGGTCCGCGGTGTCCCGCGGCGGGTCGGTCTCCCCGTGCCCCAGCTCGTCGATGGCGTAGACGTGGAACTTCTCGGCCAGCGGCAGCACCACCGGGTACCAGCGGTACAGGTCCATGCCGATGTCGATGCCGCCGCCGTGCACCAGCAGCAGGCTCTCCGGGTTGTCCTTGCCCGCCTCGACGTAGTGGGTGCGGTAGCCGTCAGCGGTGGCGAACTTGCTCTCGAACTTGTCGGGACTGTTGAAAAGGGTCGGCGTTTCCATGGGGGTTGCCCTCACTGGGGTGGTCTTGAAAGCCCGGGCGGCGGTCGCCTGCCGGGCTTGCCGCGCGCGCGGCGGCACTGTCGCCGCGCCGGTTTCGTGGATGCGGCGCACCGCCGCACCGGCTATCTGTTTTGCCCCAAGCGCCAACGCGCGTCAAACCGCCGGCCCGTGCCGGCTCCGGTCTGACGCGCGTTGTGACGCTGTTTGCCTAGGTTGCGGCAGGTTCCCGTAGGGGCGACCGGCCGGTCGCCCCTACAATCACGTTACAATCGAACCGTTCCTACTTCTCCAGCCAGGCGTGGGTGACGCCGCCGTCAGACCAACGCACGTCGCCGCGGCAGTTGGTCTTCATGTTCTTCAGGTGCGTCCGGGCCGCCTGGAAGATCGGCAGGTGCCCCAGGAACAGGTGGGGCAGGTCCGTGTTGATCAGTTCCAGCGCCCTGCGGTAGATGGCCCTGCGCTTGGCGGGATCCGACTCCGTGCGGCCGTCATCCACGAGCTTGTTGTACTCGGCGTTGTCCCACTTGGCGTAGTTGTTCCTCTGACCCACGCGGAAGAACCGGTAGTACAGGCCGTCCGGGTCCGGAACGTAGGTGAGGTGGCCGGGGTTCACGTCGAAGTCGTTCGCCCGCTGCCTCTTGGTATGCGCCGCGCGGTCCATCACCTGGAACTTCAGGTTGACGCCGACCTTCTTGAGCTGCGCCTGCGCCAGCGTGGCCAGGTTCAGGATGACCGTCTCGTTACGCACGATGGTCACCAGGTCCAGGCCCTTTTCGTGGCCGGCCGCCTTCAGCAACTCGCGGGCCTTGTCCAGGTTCCCTTCCTTGTAGGGGTCCGGGACGTCCTTGAAGTGCCACGTGGAGCCGGGATAGTAGGGCTGTGCCTCGGCTGTAGCGATACCCCAGGTGATGCCGTCCATCAGCGCCTGCTTGTCGATGGCGTAGGCGATGGCCTGGCGTACGCGGATGTCCTTGAGGGGACCCTTGTTCAGGTTGAGGTTCAGGTAGAACCAGCGCGCGCCGGGTTTGAACGAAGGAGTGACGCCCTTGGGCGGCTTCGTCTTGATCGGCCGCGCCTGCTCGAACGGTACCGTCCAGACCCAGTCCAGGTCGCCGGCCCTCAGGGAGGTATAGCGCACGGTGTCGTCCAGGATGGGGCGCATGACGACCTCGTCCACGAACGGGAGCTGGTTCCCCTTGGCGTCCTTCTTCCAGTAGTTCTTGAACCGTTTCAGCTTCACGTGCTGCTTGGGCTGCCACTCCACGAACTCGAACGCACCCGTGCCGATGGGCTTGGGCGGCTTGGACTCGAAGCTGTCCGAGTGGGTGATGAACGCCACCAGCGGACGGAACTTCACCAGGAAACCGTTGTCCGGCTTGGCGAGGGTGAACTTGATCGTGTACTTGTCGACGACCTCCATGCCCTTGATGGAGTTGAAGTTGCCGCGCCGCGGGGACTTGGTCTTCTTGTCCAGGAAGTGCGCGTAGTTCTTCTTCACGTCCTCCGCCGTCAGCTCCTTGCCGTTGTGGAACATGACGCCCTTGCGCAGGTGGAAGGTATACGCCTTGCCGCCGTCCGTAATGTCCCAGGAACTGGCCAGGCCGGGCGCGATGTCGCACTTCTCGTCATAGTCCACCAGGCTCTCCGCCACGAGAACCCCCATCTGTGCCGTGGGGTTGCCGACGGTGCGGTGCAGGTCCGGGGTATGCAGGTCGGCGTACATGCCGAGAGTCAGGGTGCCGCCGTACTTCTGGGCCGCCGCGTCGTTGGGCGCGGCCAGGCCGAACGCCAGCAGCAGCGCGGCTAACGAAAGCGATAGTCTCGTACTCATGCTTGCTCCTCCTTTGTTACCTTTCCAGGGTTGCCTTCCATTCCGGAAAAAACTCACTTCACACATTTCGACCGTTGAGGTCAAACCCCCCCATTCGCCTACTCCAGCGTGATCCTGGGATTGGCGTACTTGTACAGGATGTCCACGAAGAAGTTCACCGTCACGAAAATCACCGCGAAAACGAGGATGAGCGCCTGCACCAGCGGATAGTCGCGGCTGTAGACCGCGCCCACCACTAGGCTGCCCACCCCGGGCCAGGCGAACACGTGCTCGACGATGACGGTGCCGCCGAGGAGGCGGCCGAACTGGAGGCCGATGACCGTGATGACCGGCACCAGCGCGTTCTTGAGCGTGTGCTTGAAGATCACCCGCCGCTCGGCCAGGCCCTTGGCCCGGGCCGTGCGCACGTACTCCTTGCCGATCTCCTCCAGCATCTCCGAACGGGTCATGCGCGCGACGATGGCGGCCATGCCCGTGCCAAGGGTGACGGAGGGCATGATCAGATACGACAAGGTCGTCAAGGGAGCCGTGAAGGAGGCCTCGTAGCCGGACGCGGGCAGAATGGGAAAGTACAGGCTGAAGGCCAGGATCAACAGGATGCCCAGCCAGAAGTTCGGAATCGAGATGCCCAGCAGCGCGAACGACATGGCGGTGTAGTCGCTGGCCGTGTTGCGCCGGATGGCCGCGATGACCCCGGCCGGGATCGAGATCAGGATCGAGACGATGGTGGCGAAGATGGTGAGCAGGAGCGTGGCCGGAAAACGCTCGACGATCAGCTCCAGGTTTGACCGGTGGTAGTGGATCGACTCGCCGAAATCGCCCAGCAGGACCTTGCCGATCCAGACCAGGTATTGCACGTACAACGGCTTGTCGAGGCCGAGGAGCTTTTCGAAATCTTCACGAACGGTCGGGTCGGCAAGGTCCTCGGTCGCGAAGATGAAGTCCACCGGGTCTCCCGGGATCATGTGCAGCAGGGAGAAGACGATGACCGACACCAGGAAGAGCACCGGAATGAGGATCAGCAGGCGGTTGATGATGTACTGGCGCACTGCGATTCGTCCTTCTAGCGCATGTGACAGGCCACCTGGCGCCCGCCCGACTTTCTCTCCAGCGGCGGCTCCACCTCGCCGCATACGGGCTCGGCGATGGGGCAGCGGCCGCGGAACACGCACCCTGGCGGCCGGTCGATGAGGTTCACCATCTCCCCCACCAGGCCCCGCGACCGGAACTCCCGGCTGGGGTCGGGCTCGGGGATGGCCGACACCAGCGCTTCGGTGTACGGATGGGCCGGCTTGTCGAAAAGGTCCTCCACCGCGCCTACTTCGACGATCTTGCCGCCGTACATGACCGCGACGCGCTCACAGAAATAGTCCACGACGCTCAGGTCGTGCGCGATGAACAGGTAGGTCAATCCCTTGGTCCGCTGCAGTTGCCGGAACAGGTTGAGGATCTGCGCGCGCACCGACACGTCCAGGGCCGACACCGCCTCGTCTGCGATGATCAGGTCCGGCTCCAGCGCCATGGCCCGGGCGATGCTGATGCGCTGGCGCTGGCCGCCGCTGAACTCGTGGGGATAGCGGTCCCGATGCTCCGCCTGGAGACCCACCATCTCCAGCAACTCCACCACCCGGTCCCGCACCTGGTTGGCGGGAACGATGCCGTGGAGCTTGAGCGGGTTGCCGAGGATGTCGCGCACCCGCATGCGGGGGTTCAGTGACGTGTAGGGGTCCTGGAACACCATCTGGATGCGGCGGCGGAACTGGTGGAAGACGGACCGGGGCATCCCGAGGATTTCCTGTCCCTCGAAATGCACCGTGCCCCGCGTGGCGTCCACCAGCCGGGTGATGAGGCGGGCGGTGGTGGACTTGCCGCTGCCGCTTTCTCCCACTAGGCCGAAGGTCTCGCCCTTCTCGATGGAGAAGTTGATCCCGTCCACCGCCTTGAGCTCCGCGCCCTTGCCGCCGAACAGCGAGAAGAACGAAGTCAGCGAGAAATACTTCGCCAGGTCGTCGACTCGAAGGATCTCTTCCCGCATGACGTCCTCAAGCCGTGTGGAGGTGACAGGCTACCTGCCGGCCCTTGGCGGAAGCGAGCCGTGGATCTTCCCGGCCGCACACGTCCATGGCTTGGTCGCAACGGGGCCGGAAGTTGCAGCCCTGGGGCGGGTCCAGCAGGTTGCACACCACGCCCGGTATGGGGTCCAGCAGGCGGTCGCGCTCGCCGCGCCGCGGCAGCGCGCGCAGGAGCCCCTGGGTGTAGGGATGGAGCGGGTTCTCGAAGATGGAATTCCGGTCCGCCAGCTCCACGATGTTGCCGGCGTACATCACCGCGATGTGGTCGCACAGCACCGCGGCCACGCCGAGGTCGTGGGTGATGAAGATCAGCGACTTGCCCAACTGCTCCAGCAACTCCCGCAGGAGGTCGAGGATCTGCGCCTGGATGGTCACGTCCAGGGCGGTGGTGGGCTCGTCGGCGATCAGCAGGTCGGGATTGCACGCCAGCGCGATGGCGATCATGACCCGCTGGCGCATGCCGCCGCTGAACTCGTGGGGGTAGCTGTCGAGCCGCTCCTTGGGGTTGGGGATGCCCACCTTGTTGAGCATGTCCTCGGCGCGTTCGTAGGCCTCCCTCTTCCGCAGGCCCTCGTGGATCACGTATCCCTCCGCCACCTGGTCGCCGACGGTGTAGGCGGGGTTCAGCGCCACCATGGGCTCCTGGAAGATCATGGAAATGCGGCTGCCCCGGTAGGAGCGCATCTCCGATTCCGTCTTGGTCAGGAGGTCCTCGCCCTTGAACAGGACCTGCCCGTTGGTGATCCTGCCCGGCGGTTGCGGCACCAGCCGCATGAGCGAGAGCGCCAGCACGCTCTTTCCCGAACCCGTCTCGCCGACGATGCCCAGGGTCTGCCGTTCCTGGAGCTGGAACGAGACCCGGTCCACCGCGGTCAGGATCCCCTTGCGGAGGAAGAAGCGGGTCTCCAGGTCCCGGACGTCCAGAAGCGGCTCAGGCACTGGACCTTTCCTCGCTCAGACGGGGGTCCAGGACATCGCGGAGGCCGTCCCCCAGGAGGTTGAGCCCCAGCACGGAAAAGCAGATGGCCAGCCCCGGGAAAATGGCGGCCCAGGGATAGAACTCCATGATGGAGCGGGCCTCGTGCAGGATGCTGCCCCAACTCGGGGTGGGCGGTGGCACGCCGATGCCCAGGAAGCTCAGGGACGCCTCGGCGATGATGGCGTGGGCGAAGTCGAGGGTCGCCTGCACCAGCACCGGAGCCATGCAGTTGGGCAGGATCTGGCGGAACAGCACCCGAAGGTCGGATTCCCCCTGCACCATGGCCGCTTCCACGTACTCCTTCTCCCGTTCCTTGAGCACGGAGGCCCGCACCAGGCGGGCGAAGTTGGGCGTGTAGCGTATGGCCAGGGCGATGCACACGTTGGTGAGGGAAGCGCCCAGGGCGGCCATCAGCGCGATGGCCAGGAGGAGTCCCGGGAACGCCATCACCGCGTCCATGATCCGCATCAGCACGTTGTCGAGAGTCCGGCCGGCGAAGCCGGAGACCGCGCCCAGGAAGATCCCCGCGGCCAGCGCCAGGGTGACCGAGCCGAGCCCGGCGATGACCGAGATGCGCGCGCCGTAGACCACGCGCGAGAAGATGTCGCGGCCGAAAGTGTCGGTGCCGAAGGGATGGTCGGCCGACAGCGGCACCAGCCGCGCCGTCAGGTCCACTTCGTCGGGGTCGTAGTAGGCGATCTGGGGAGCGAACGCGGCGACGATGAAGACGAAGGACACGAACAGGAGCCCCGCCACCGCCATGCGGTTGTCCGAGAACCGGACGAGCCAGTCACGGACCGAAGCGAAGACGCCGCCCACGCGGCCCGGTCCCGTTATGGTTGCTGCTTCGATACCCGTCCCGTTGGACATAGGAAGCCCCTGCGCCTCTTCAAGGCGATGTGCCCCTATGCTCCATACGTCTTCGCTCAAACTCCGTCAAGCGTCAGGCTCAGGGCCGTAACCCCAGCGAGAAAGGGGTTCAACTCGAAGAACCCGGCGAAGACTCTGCCGCGGAGTCGCAGGAGACTTGATCAGTCTCAAGAATATGACTATTCTAGTCTTATGAGCACGGTATCCATTTCCGAGTTGAAGGCGAATCTCTCGCGCTACGTTCGCGAGGTCCGTCGCGGCGGCGAGGTTCAGGTCCTTGATCGCGGTACGCCGGTCGCGAGGCTTGTTCCCCCCGTGGCGGAGGACCGCCGGGGCGTTCGAGAGCGGTTGATCGGGGAGGGTTTGCTGAGACCTGGAAGGGGAAGCGCGGCGCGTATCCTCGATGAGCCTCCGCTGGTGCTGCCGACGAGCCTGTCCGAGGCGTTGACCGAGGACCGGGACGACCGGCTGTGAGGTACTGGGACGCATCCGCCCTTGTTCCGCTGGTCGTGGCCGAATCCGAAAGCGACCGGGTACGGGGGTGGTTGGCCGAAGACGGTCACATCGTCACCTGGGCGTGGACCCGTACCGAGATCGTCAGCGCAATCGAGCGTCGAACGAGGGAGGGGTTGTTGTCCCGCCCGCAACGCCGCGAAGTGCTTGGACGCTTCGATGACCTGGCCGGCCAATGGGATGAGGTAACGGACATGCTCGCCGTGCGACCCCGCGCGAACTCGTTGCTGGCGCGCCATCCATTGCGCGCCGCGGATGCGGGTCAGCTTGGCGCGGCGTTGCTGGTGCACGAGCAGTCGGCGGAGCCGCTGACGTTCGTCTGCCTGGACCAGAGGCTCTCGTCGGCAGCGGAGTTGGAAGGTCTTCTCGTGCTCCTATGAGTCTGTCCGAGTAGTCGAACATAACCCCTCTCCCTCCGGGAAAGGGTGGCCGAAGGCAAACATAACCCCTCTCCCTCTGGGAGAGGGTGGCCGAAGGCCGGGTGAGGGCCCATAGCCACCCGCCGGCACTTCGTTCCCCACCCGAAGGAAGTTGACTATCAAGGCAGATGGGATAACATGGCCTCCCATGCCGGCTTCAAGGTCAGAGAAGATCCGCGCACGCCTCGGTCATCCGATCATCGACTCCGACGGACATACGGTGGAGCTCACGCCCGTGTACCTGGACTACCTCAAGCAGGCGGGCGGCCCGGACATCGTCGACCGGTACGTGAAGGCCACCGCGGCCCGTGGGACCAACCGCTGGCACGACATGTCGGAGGACGAGCGGCGCCGCGACTGGACGCGCTGTCCGCCGTGGTGGGCACGGCCCACGCGCACGCTGGACCGCGCCACGGCTTCGCTGCCGCGCCTGCTTCACGAGAGGATGGGGGAACTCGGACTGGATTACGCCGTCCTCTATCCGACCGAAGGCATGGGCGGTCCGCCGGTCTTCCGCGACGAGGAGCTGCGCAGGGTGTCGTGCCGGGCTCTCAACACCTTTCATGCCGATATCTATCGCGACTACGCCGACCGCATGACCCCGGCCGCGGTGATCCCGTTCGAGAACCCGCAAGAGGCCGTTGAGGAAATGGAACACGCGGTCAGCGTGCTCGGCCTCAAGGTCATCGTGTTCACGCACCAGCGCCGGCCGATTCCCAAGGGGCAAGGGGGCGCGCCGGAGGCGGCGCAGTATGCGTACCGGCTGGATACCTTCGGAATCGACAGCGAGCACGACTACGACCCGGTATGGGCCAAGTGCGTCGAGCTGAAGGCGGTCCCCACCTCCCACGCGGGCTCCCAGGGCATCGGCACGCGCCAGTCCATATCCAACTACGCGTACAACCACATCGGCCACTTCGCCGCGGCCAACGAGGCCATCTGCAAGTCGCTGTTCATGGGCGGGGTGACCCGGCGCTTTCCCGGCATCCGGCTGGGCTTCCTGGAGTGCGGCGTCGGCTGGGCCTGCGTGCTGTATGCGGATCTGGTGGGGCATTGGGAGAAGCGGGGAGCCAAGGGCATCCAGAACCTCAACCCGGACAACCTCGACCAGGAAGAGCTGCTCCGGCTGGTAGGCGAGTACGGCAGCGAGCGGGTGAAGGAGCGGCTGGACGACATCCGGAGGTTCTTCGAGGGAACCGACGCCTCGGCCATCGGCAACTACCGCAGGGCCCACGAGCTGAGACACCCGGACAACCTGGACGACTGGGCGCGGTGCGAGATCGAGGAGGCGGAGGAGATCCGCGGCCTGTTCGTGCCGCATTTCTTCTTCGGCTGCGAGGCGGACGACCCCACGGTGGTGTGGGCCTTCAACGCCCGCGTCAACCCCTTCGGGGCGCGGTTGAACGCCATGATGAGCTCGGACCTGGGGCACTGGGACGTGGCCGACATGCGCGAGGTGGTCCCGGAAGCGTACGAGTTGCTGGAGCGCGGACTCCTCACGGAGGACGACTTCCGCGATTTCGCGTTCACCAACGCGGCCCGCTTCTACACGGAGATGAACCCGGACTTCTTTACCGGAACCGCGTGCGAGGACGCGGTGGCAAAGGGCCTTTCCCCCAAGTCGGACATCTGAGGAAAAACTGAACGATTGGGATGGCGTCTTTCGACTTCGCTTCGCGTAGCGGAGTCGAAGGACGCTCACGAACGGCTCACGGGAGATTCATGGTGATTCGTATCGGCGTCATCGGCGTGGGATTTGGTGCGAAGGTACAGGCTCCGGCGTTCCAGGACGAAGGCTTCGAGGTGACGGCCATCTGCTCCCGGAGGGAAGAGCGGGCCCGGGAGGCGGCGGCGAGCCTGGGCATACCGCACGCCTACACCGACTATCGGGAGATGCTGAAGCAGCCGGACCTGGACGCGGTGAGCATCGTGACGCCTCCCAACCTCCATCACGACATGACCGCGGCGGCACTGGACGCGGGCAAGCACGTGCTGTGCGAGAAGCCGTTTGCCATGGATGAGGCGGAGGCCAAGGCCATGCTGGACAAGGCCCGCGGCACCAGCCTGACCGCCATGGTCGCCCACGAGTTCCGCTTCGCCCCGGCGCGGGCGTACGTCAAGGAGTTGCTGGAGCAGGGCTACATCGGCGAGTTCCAGAGCGCCTCCGTGACCCTTTTCATGAGGGGCGGACCGCCCGGCGGCCGGCCCGGTTTCGACTGGCGCCAGCAGTACTCCTACGGCGGCGGACAACTGGGCGGTCTGGGTTCCCACTACATCGATTGCCTGCGGGACTGGTTCGGCGACGTTGCCGGCGTCAGCGGCCGGGTGTTCACGCCGAACAACGGCGCCCACGGCGACGATACCTCCGACGAGGCCTTCGGCCTGCTCATGACCTTCGCCAACGGCGGCTGGGCGTCGGTGGCTGCCAACTTCGCCGCTCCCCTGGGCTCGAAGGTGCGGATGGAGATCCACGGGACGGACGGAAGCCTGAACCTCTCCCACGGAGGCCCGAATCCGCCGGCCGACGGCATGGTGTTCGGCGCGCGACACGACGAGGACAAGGACTTGCGCGAGTTGCCGGTCCCGGAGCGCTTCCACGTGGCACCGGACGAGCGGGACGCGCGCCTGGGTGCTTTCCGCGTGCTGGCCGGCCGGTTCCGCCGCGGCATCGAGGAGGGCACCTCGCCCACCCCCAACTTCGAGGACGCCTACCGCTGCCAGCAGATCATGGACGCCGTGCGCTTCGGCGGCGCCGGAGGCTGGATCGACCTCGTGTAGGGGCGGGTTTCTAACCCGCCTGCGCCCGATGCGGGCGCCCAGGATCAGGAGTTGCCCATGGCGAAGAACGGCTTCAAGGTGCTCGACAGCGACATGCATGTCTTCGAGCCCCACGACCTGTACCTCAAGTACATGGACCCCAAGTGGGGCGACCGGATACCGCGGGGCGAACCGCGCAAGCGCCACGGGCAGATTCGCTTCACCTTCGCCGACGGCACCCCGGTGCGCCCCGGCGGCGCGGGAATGCGATCGCCCCGGGGCGCCCAGGAAGAGCGGTTCGAGAAGGTGGCACCCCACTACCGGAACTCGATCGAGCGGGACTACGACCCGGTCTCGCAGCTCGACGCCATGGACGTGGAAGGACTGGACGTGGCCGTGCTGTTCCGCACCTTTCCGCTCCACTGCGACGACGGCCTGGAGGCGGAATACGCCATGGCGCTGTGCCGGGCCTGGAACGACTGGATTTGCGACTTCTGCAAGGAGAACCCGGCGCGGATGAAGTTCGCGGCGCTGATCACGCTCCACGACGTGGACCTGGCGGTGGAGGAGGCCCGGCGCGCGGTGGATGAGCTCGGGGCCGCGGGACTGTGCCTCGTCCCGGAACCCGTCAACGGCAATCACATCCACGACCGCTGTTTCGACCCGCTGTGGGCCCAGGCGGAACGCTCGGGAGTGCCCATCTGTTTTCACCCGGCAGGCTTTCCAAGGCAGGAGCACGCGGCGCTGCGTTTCGTCGGGCACCCCAACGACGGTTTCCTGGTCAGCACCTACAGCAAGGCGGTGGAGCTGATGATGGCCATCGGCAGCTTCTGCGGCGGCGGCGTGCTGGAGCGCTTCCCGCGGCTGCGGGCGGTTTTCCTGGAGGGCAACTGCAGTTGGCTGCCGTGGCTGCTCTACCGCATGGACGAGCGCTGGCAGGACCGCAAGGACCAGCTCGACGAGCCGTTGAGCCGGCCCCCCAGCGACTACTTCCTGCGCCAGTGCTTCGTGTCGGTGGACCCGGACGAGAGACTCGTCACCGACGTCATCAGCCGGGTGGGAGACGACAACCTGGTGATCTCCACGGACTATCCTCACGACGACGCCCACTGGCCCCACGCCATGGAGACGTTCCTCGGCATCGAAGGGGTCACGGACGCGTCCCAGCGGAAGATTCTGTGGGACAACTGCGCCCGCCTGTACGATGTGACCGGCCCGGAAGGCTGACGACACTTCGACCCGTCATTCCGGCGAAAGCCGGAATCCAGGTGTGGGAGGGGTTGAGGGCACTGCAAACCCCTCGCCCCTCCTCCCCTGGATTCCGGCCCCGTATCGGGGTACGGGGCATGCTTTCGCCGGAATGACGGAGAGCGGAGCACTGCAGGGACTGACTGCTCATGCTCGCCCGCTACGCACGCGGCACCTTCAGCGTCGACCGGGAGGACCGCTACGATTTCCCGTGATTGCGGCGCAAGCGCGTCGAGAAGGCCCAGCGCGAGCTGGCGGAGAGGGGGTCCGAGGGCAGCGAAATGAAACGTTTGCCCTACCGGTGTTGACTTGGTTTACTCAATGCATGGTGGTGACGGGGTCCGCGGCATGGGGCTATGCACGCACGGCGTTGCGTGGCTTGTCCCTGGGCGCCCTTGCGTGGGCGTTTCTTTCATCGAGTGCCGCCGCCGGGGATGGGCGGCTGCAGCTCGACTACAGGGCCTATTTCGGCAAACTCCACGCCGCCAACCTCGTTTTCGTCGTCAACTTCGATACGGCCGCATACGACCCGGATGCCGCCCGTTATGATCTTCATGCGACGGCGTACGCCATGCAGGTGCGTCTGAAGACCACCGGTCTGGCCAAGGTTGCGCGCTGGAAGGCGACGGCGTATTCGCGCGGCACGCTTCTTTCGGGGGAGGTGGTGCCGGTCCGGGCGGGCTACCGGAGCAGGCAATGGACCAGAAAGCGTTTGGTGGAGCTCGGCTTCGATGAAGGAACGCCGAAGCTCGTGCGCATGAAGCCCCGCAAGAAGTCCAAGGTCCCCCCCTCCCAGCTCAAGGGAGCGCTCGATCCCGCCGGCGCCTTGCTGGCCGTGCTTTCCCGTGTCGACGAGGGCCGGGTGTGTGAGTTGCGGATTCCCATCTTCGACGGCCGCCGTCTCTACGAGCTCGTGGGGGAGATGGACGGAGACGGTGCCGGACGGCTTCGGGCCGGCCGCTACTCACCGTTCGACGGCCCCACGGTGGACTGCCGCGTGCGGCTCGAAAAGAAGGCGGGATTCAAGCAGAAAACCGGCGAGGCGCGAGAACGCGACGACACCGCCATGCGGCTGCGGATGGGACGCGTGTTCGACGAAGTGCCGCCGGTGCCCGTCCGCTTCGCTGCCGACACCCGCTACGGCTCCACGGTGGTGTACCTCCACCGCGGCAGGCTGATCGCCGACGGCCTGAAACGGGAGCTGCGCCCCCGCCACGGCAGGAAACGCCGGCGTTAGTCGGCCTTTCTCTCGTCCTGCTCCGAGCCGCGCTCGGCCCATCTCATCGCTGCGAACGCCCCCGCTCCGAAGACCGCGAAAGCGGAAATCTGGGCATACATGGTGCCGTCGAAAGTCTGGCCGACGAACGCTCCGAACGGCACCGCGACGAAGGTGGGGAGCGAAGCAACCACCGCCGCTCCGACACCGGCGATGTGGCCCAGCGGCTCCATGGCGAGGGCGTTGAGATTGCCGAAGAGGAGTCCGAAGCAGGCGAAGACCACGAGCAGGCAGGCCATGAACAGCCACAACGGGGGAAGCCCGTCGAAGGCGAAGGCCAGCGCCCACGCGGCCACCGAGACCAGCGTGACGGACAACGCCGCCGCCCTCGTGATCCGGCGCATCCCATACCTCAACACGAGGCGGGCGTTCATGAGCGAGGCGCCTCCGATGGACAGCGCCAATGCGCCGAAATAGACCGGAAAGAGGGCGCCGGCGTCGTAGCCCTCCTGGAAGATCTGCTGGGCCGTGCTCAGGTAGGCGATGAACGGCGCGAATGCGCAGGCGGTGGCGAAGATATATCCGCGCGCGGTGCGAATCCTCAGGACTTCCAGGACGGCTGCACCGACGGTCCGCGGCGAGAGGGACCGCCGGCGGGCGGCGGGCAGGGTTTCCGGTTGCCGGAGCGCAAGCCAGGCGAACCCGAGGGCGGCGACGACGAAGAACGTAACGAATATCGCCCGCCAGCCTGCCAGCCACTGGATGCCCTGTCCGAGGGCCGGAGCGACGGTGGGAACGAGGACGAACACGGCGATGGCGAACGACATGAGGCGAGCCATTTGCCGTCCTTCGTACTGATCGCGCACCAGGGCTATGATCACGATGCGCGGCCCCGCGGCTCCGATGCCCTGCACGATACGGCTCGCGATCATCACCTCGAAGACGGGAGCGAAGACGCTCATGAGACAACCCGCCATGTACAGGGCCAAGCCGGCATGGATGGCGGGTTTGCGTCCAAAAAAGTAAACACTGCGCCTACATCCTCGCCACATGTGCGCGAGAGGCCACATGGGTATCATAACTAGTTGTATTCCCGCTATTTATTCCTTGTTCTTGACTCGTCATTGGGCTTGCATTACCGCCACCGATGCGCTCTAATTCCCTCCGAATTTGAACCCAGTCGCTTTCGGTGCGCTTACGGTTCAGATGTCCGATGCGGCCCGTAGGGGTTTTTGTCTCTTGTCTCAGGAGGTGCCGACATGGCCAAACCCGAATACCTTAACCTCTCCAAACGCATTATCGACCGTCTGTCGGTGGATGACAAGGACACCGTGTTCTGGGACCGCGATCTTCCCGGATTCGGCATCCGGGTCTACCCGTCGGGTGCCAAGGTCTACGTCGTGCAGACCCGCGTCTTCGGCCGCTCCAAGCGCGTCACCGTGGGCCGCCACGGCCAGATTTCTCCTGACCAAGCCCGCAAGGAAGCCGCCCGGATCATCGCCCGCATCAAGGCCGGCGAAGCCGAACCCTTGGAAGAGCCAGCCGCCGCCCCGACGGTCGCTGACCTGGCCGAACGCTACCAGCGAGAGTACGTGGCCATGCACTGCAAGCCCGCGACCGTATCCCACTACGGTCTCATGCTCCGCAAGCACATCGTGCCGGGGCTGGGAAAGCTCCTGGTCTCGGAGGTCGAGCGCAAGCACATCATGGAGTTTCAGTACGGTCTCAGGGACATGCCCACGGTGGCGAACCGGGCGGTGGACATCCTTGTCAAGATGTTCAACCTGGCTGACGCGTGGGGATGGCGTCCGTCAGGCACGAACCCCTGCCGGTTGGTGCGCCGCTACAAGGTGGAGAAACACCACGAACGGTTCCTGACCCCCGAGGAACTCCACCGACTCAGCCAGGCGCTGGACGCGGCGCCAAGCGAGCGGTTGGCGTCTGCCCATTCGGCCGCGGCGATCCGGTTGCTGGTGCTGACCGGGTGCCGGCGCAACGAGATCCTGGGACTTCGGTGGGAGGACCTGGATTTCGAGGCGGGCGAGATGCGGTTGGCGGACAGCAAGACCGGAGCCCGGGTGGCCCCTTTGCCGCCGCCGGCGGCAAAAGTGCTGGCGGGCCTCTCTCGGGTTCCGGGCAATCCGTGGGTGTTTCCGGGGAAGAAGAAGGGCACGGGCCAGCGCAACATCAACGACTCCTGGGACCGTGTGCGCAAGCGGGCCGGTCTTGACGGGGTCCGTCTTCATGACCTGCGGCACAGCTTCGCTTCGAGGGCGCTGGCGCTCGGGGAGAGCCTGTCGATGATCGGGGAGCTGTTGGGGCACCGGAAGGTGCAGACCACGGCGCGCTACGCTCATCTGGCGCGGGACTCGGTCCGGGCATCAACGGCCAAGGTGGCGGAAAGCATCGGAGCGGACATCCTGCCGGAGTAGCGCAGTGAGAGGAAACGGACAATGGCTAGGTTGAACAGTGGAACGATCTCCAGGCGCACGGTCGAAGGGCTCCCCATAGAAGAACGGGAGGCGGTGTTCTGGGACAAGGAGCTTTCGGGCTTCGGGGTGAGGGTCTATCCATCCGGATCGAAGGTCTACCTGGTGCAGACTCGGGCCGGGGGGAAGTCGAGGCGGGTGACCATAGGGCGGCACGGGCTGGTGTCGGCCGAGCAGGCCCGGCGCAAGGCGGCAGCGGTGATCGCGAGCATCAAGGCCGGGCAGGACACGGGGCGAAACGGCTCCCTGCCGGCAACCGCGGCCGGGCCCACACTGGCGAAGGTAGCGGAGCGGTACATGAGGGAGCACGTGGCCGTGCGCTGCAAGCCGGCGACGGCCAACGGGTACCGCTATGTCCTCGACAAGGTGCTCCTGCCGGCCCTCGGCTCCGTGCCGCTGGGAGGGATCAGTCGCGACCAGGTGGCGACCCTGCACTACCGACTCCACAAGACGCCCGCCATGGCCAACCGTGTCGTGGAGACGCTCTCCCGCCTCTTCTACATGGCGGAGGCATGGGGCGTAGCGCCGGAGGGAGGAAACCCCTGCCGGTTCGTGAAGAAGTACCCGGATCGGAGTTCCGAGCGGTTTCTGTCGGACCATGAGTTCCGCCGTCTGGGAAGGGTGCTGAGTGAGCTGGAAGCCGAGGGCAAGGTCCCGGCGAGTGCTGTCGCGGCGTTCCGGTTGCTAATGCTGACCGGATGCCGGCGAAACGAGATCCTGACGCTCCGGTGGGAAGACGTGGACCTGGATGCGGGAGAGTTGAGGCTGCGGGACGCCAAGACCGGAGCACGGTCGGTGGCGCTGTCGCCGGCGGCGAGGAAGGTACTCGCGACCCTGCCGCGGTTGCCGGACAACCCGTGGGTGATTGCCGGACCCCGGCCCGGGAGGCGCTTGAGCGGTCTGAACGGCCGGTGGCTTGTGGTTCGAACGCGGGCCGGGCTCGAAGACGTCCGGATCCATGACCTCCGACACAGCTTCGCTTCGAGGGCGCTCGCGCTGGGGGAGAGCCTGACGATGATCGGAAAGCTCCTCGGCCACCGAAAGGTGCAGACCACCGCCCGCTACGCCCACCTTGCGCGAGAGTCCGTGAAGATGTCAGCTGCCAGGGTCGCAGAGAGTATTGCAGCCGATATGGAGAAGCCTTGCTCCGGGGCCGCGACTCCGAGTGCCGACCGGTTCAGCTTGCTAAGGTGAGGACATTCAAGGGGAGCAGGTCAGTTAGCACTGCCGACCGGAAATGGCTTGCCTTCGGCTACCGCCAATGCAGCTTCGATATCTCCCCATTTCGCGAGTCTCTGAGAAAAAATTGCTCTAACCGACGGATCACCTGGAAGCAGCTCATACGCCTTTCGCCAAGTCGCCCGCGCAAGTTCGATTTGACCGAGCCTATCGTAGAGCTGAGCAAGATTGTGCAAGCTAGCACCTAAATCTTCGTCCGACTGCCCAGGCGAGTCGAGCAGGGATTCATAAAGCCCGTCAGCAGACTACCGGCGTCACCTGTCTTCTTCACTACCACCCATAGCCCACTGCAACACTTTCACACGCCACGCGTCAATCCTATCCGTCATCTCGTCACTGAACTTCTCCGACATCAATTCGTCTAGCAGCGCTATCCACTCATCTTTCAGTTCTTTTGGCAATATCGCCACGTCACCAAGCGGGTCGTCCACCGCCCCGGTCAGTCCCCGCACCCCCGTTTCCCGCGCCTTGATAGTGGCTCGATAACTCGCGTCTCCTATGTAATCCTTCATCGCAAGAGTGGTCGGTACTATATTCTTTGCGATCCGAAACACTGCTGAAATATCTTTCCCATGGTCCGCCTCCAGCGCTGACGCTATACTCTCGGTCAATGGCAACCCATGTTCCTTAAGGAAGCCCTCCTTCGACACTTCTTCCGAACGGAAGACGGGAACCCCTAACTCCTCAAGAAACGGCCGCGTCGTCGAAATCACTGCGCGTATGTTCGCCGTCAAAATCTTCTTTTTTGCGAACTCCTGAATTATAGTGTTGAGCCCTGAACCCGCCAGCCACGCTGCACGAACCACGTTCTTGTTGCCCGGCCCTTGTTTTCCCAGATCGCCCATCGAAACACGTAGTTTGACAAAATCCGTCACAGTCTCTCGACGATCGCCTGTACCAACTGTTACGATCGCGAGAACCACCAGAAGTAGAAACTTGACCGGAACGTATGAGAACACGCGTGCCCACAAAGGCACCTTGACTCCCTCGGGATTTGCAGGTACCACTGTCCCATCCCTTAGAAAGGGAACCCAGTATTTCTTGCAAAACTCTGCGGTCAAAAAGTCGCTGTGGCCAAGATCCTTGTGCCGTCGATCTTCCACATCGGGTCGCATAAAACCATGCGTCCCCGATGAATCGTAGCCCCATGTAACGCTTTTTGCTACGAGTGGCCAAATGTCTTTCGTGCTGATTTCGTTGAGCACTGGTGTCTTAAACCGTTTGCCAATCTGCTCAAACGGAAACCGCCGGCTGAGGATTGAACCGCAGAAAATGAGTCTGTGCGCAGCAAAATCAAACTCTCGGCTTAAGATCTTAGCCACTACATACGTACCATAGCTGTGAGCGATAAATGATACGGTATCGGTTTTATGCAACTGCATAGTGCGACGAATATCGGTCCATACGTGCTGGACCGCCGACCGCCGAACCCACGGTATGGGAAGCCAAAATCGAAAAGCATCAAGTCTCCCATAGTTAGTAGCCGCCACCCTGAACCCTGCGGCTTCCAACACAGGCTTTATTGCAATCATCCACTCGCCGGGTGTTCGAATTCCGTGGACCAGCACCACCACGGAAGGGCTCGATGCCGGAAGATTTGGGTCCTCGGAAGTAGTCATCTCAAGACTGCTCATTTGGCCTTCTTGTTACCGTGTCCGCATCGGCGTCAGTTGCTTATACCAAGGGTCGCATTCCAAGACAACGGACCGGCTGAGATTGGTGAGGGCCGAGGTCGTCGTCCACCTTCGACCCCGAAGCACGCCACGGAGGCACACCCGCCATACCGGCGACCTGGTGGCCGTCGATACCTTCTTCCTCGGACACCTCAAGGGTGTGGGCAAGGTCTACCTCCAGACTGCCCTCGATTGCCACTCCCGCTCTGCCTGGGGCGGCCTCTACCCCAACAAGCTCCCGGTCACCGCCGTCCACGTCATGAACAACCACGTCCTCCCCACCTTCGAGGCCCCACTAGGCACGGGTCTCTACCGTGCTGAGCGACAACGGCCGCGAGTTCTGCGGCCGCCCCGACCGTCATCCCTACGAGCTGTTTCCTTCAGCTTGAGGACATCGAGCACCGCACCACTCAGGTCCGAAGACCCCAGTCCAACGGCTTCGTCGAACGCCTGCACCGAACCTTGCTCGACGAGCACTTCCGCATCCTGGACCGAACCAAGTTCTACGAGAGCATCCAGGAGATGCAGACCGACCTCGACGCCTATCTGGTCACTTACAACACGAAGCGGCCCCATCAGGGCCGTGGCATGAACGGCTGAACCCCTGCCGACGTCTTCACCGGCTGCCTGCCCCAAACGAAGCCAAAGGAGGACAAAGTGGAAAAGGCCGCCTAGAATACCCCAGACCAGGAGCGGCCGGTATCAGGTGAATACCCTATCTGTACACGTTGTTAAAAATTGAACTTCCATCCCATTTGCAAAGACTGGTCGCGCTCGGCGTCGAGTGGCAAATCGCCGTCCACGTAAGAGACAAACAACCCCTCGCGCCCTCCTACGGTGATGGTCGTGAGAGTGGTGCTATCGAGTCCTCCAGATACCACAGTTTTTGACGGACCAATTTCGCGATAGTGGCGCAAACTAGCCGTGAAATATACGTCAACGCCGCGGTAGTACGCTACGGGTGTCGAAAAGGTTGCTTCGGCATGTGCTCGCCAGTACTCGCTATCGTCGCCAGCAACCGTGCGTGCCGTTTCTTTGTCCGGATACACCCTGTCTATCGCAAACAAGAAGGATGGGAACGACCTACCACTCGGGCGAAAACAAAGCACGCGCCCCTGGCAGTCCGCCCGCCCCGTGAGGTTTCGCAACACCGCAAATGGATAGTCGAAAAGGTTAAGCTTACCGAGAGTGGCCGCCGCTCTCGCATCGAAAAGCTTGACAGCAACAAAGGCACCGATTGTTTGCTGCGTCGCGTCAAACTCTTGATCCGTCTCATGTCCTACCTCAAGTCCATAGTGAACCGTTGTCAAAAAACCCAAACTCTGTTCCATTGCATTCTTGACCGCAAAATAAGGAGTACAAGTGGCAGTCCTAATACTCTCTGTCGTACAATCGGCCGCTTCTCTTGACAACTCGATAAGAGCGGCGTTCCCGAGAAGTTCCTCAATGTCGTCTCTGAATGCATTTGTTGCCTTATTCAAATGACCTCTTATTGCGATACCCGCCTGCTGGAAATTCATTGGGTTCGTACCTTTTTTGAAGGCTAAACTCCCTTTTGTACTGAAATCGAGTGCCCAATCGTGATTCCACTCGTTGGCCTTGAGGGCCAGAAGATCTAATTGATTTCCTTTTGATAGCGCATAGTCGAACGCGAGGCCATATCCATCTCCGGTGTTTTCACTTTCGAACCCCTTTAGTTCCAGTCGAAGTCCTGGAATATTCAGTCCTTGGATCTGCCCGCGAACAGATTCGTTTGCCTTGGCCTGAATCTCTTCCAGCGGATTGCCCAGTGACCCTGAACCGCCAGCCAAGGGGTCGGCGGCGTCAGATGACTGTGACGCCGTGACGAGAGTGACAAAAAAGAACAGAGATTGAAAGAAACGATTCATCGTCATCACGCATAATCTCCTTCAATTTCGCCACTGAACAGCAATACGGAGTCGACAGCACTTGCCAGTTCTTCTAGTGTCTTCGTTGGATTGGCCATTACACTACGAATCTTTTCTTGGCCTTCCTTGTACGTCACATCCTGCCAGGTCGGTTTGTAGAGTTTTATCAAACCAAAAAAAGCAGCCATGTGTGCGTCTATGGCAGCGTTGTTCATAATGGGGCCAGCACCTGGCACCTGCCGAGTTAGTTCCTGCATGGTGAGAGTGCGCGAATCCGCAAATGCACTTCGAAGGTCCGTGATAGTCATTTCGACCATCCAGGTAACGACATGTGCATCCTTGTCTTTAGTCCAGTTAGACATTGATTTCCCCAGTCCCGGACGCTGTTGTCCGATCGCACAAATTCCGAACAAGTATTGGCTTTTTCCGTTGCCCCGCCGAAACGTTAGCGTCAACAGGCTGTCGGCCCAGCCACGACACCCTAGCACCGATCTTCCCACACGGACAACACCCCACCCTTCGCTTCCTGCACTCGGAGTCACGTGCCGGTTATTGATTCGCGCTTCGGTTTCTCGGATCGCCGGAACAAGCAACCATATCCAAGCTATGCGTTTCCCGTGGGCTCAAGTCCCTGTTTCTCCGCCTAACCACCACCGCGGCGACGTGGCGAGCCTCTTCTTCCGTCTGAAACAGGTTCCTTTCGGATCCCGGGTCATAATCGGATGGGGGGTACGTATAATCAATGAAGCCGGTTCCCCCTAGGTGATGAAAGTCTACCCGCAGGATGATGAAGCAGCGGTCCTGGTTCGCGGAATCCAACCGGCAACCTTCTTTCGCACGCTTCTCACACTCGGCGACGGCAGCGGATTCCGCAGCGGCTCTTGTGTGGAAGTTCCAGGCGGCACCGTACGACTGTCCCGTGTAGGAATACGCTATTGCATACCATTTGCCGGTGTCCTCCGCTGTTGCCACGGTGGCAAGCAAAAGCACGATCACAGTCGTCAAGTACTTCATGCCCTTTCCTCCTCGACACGACGCCGCTGGGCGGCAGAGGCTCCGAACGCGAGCACGAACGGCAGGATCACCACCTTCATCATGCACTGCTTCTCATGTCCCAACTGCGCCTTGGCCCATCGCCAATCCCAACGCTCGAAGTCTTCCACCCGCTCCCGATCTACCGGTCACGAGCATAACCAACCTGGATATCGGGAGTCGCCGGAACCGGCTGGCTCCTGAGTCAGCAGGCACCGCCCGCGAAGCTCGGCCGCAAGGCCACGCTTCGCCGATCGACTTGGCGACCTTTACAACCGTATGAAATGACGTGTAAACGCATAACATACGAATAATTGATATTTAAGGGCGAATTATTTATGAATATCAGTAGTTCCCAGCCGGTTTCCGCGGCGTCGCTTCCCGCTCTTCCGGCCGCCCGGCGCCCACCGGACGAATCATCTCCCAGCCGGAACCGGCCGCGAGGGGGGACTGCCTTCGACAAGAGGATGACCCCATGAGCAACCACGACAAAACCGAGACCGGCGAGGCGTCACCGGAGGCGCGTGATTCGGGGCTCGCCCGGGCGCTTCTGCGCATCGGCGGCAGCCTCGACCTGGAGACCGTCCTGCAGGAGGTGGTCGAAAGCGCCCGGGGGCTCACCGGCGCTCGCTACGGAGCCATCGCCACCATCGGGGAGACGGGCGCAGCCCAGGACTTTGTCACCTCGGGCATGACGGAGGACGAGCACCGCAACATAACGGAATGGTCCGACGGGCCGAAGCTTTTCGAATACTTCCGCGATCTCGAGGGACCGCTGCGCCTGCCCGACGCGCGAGCTTATGCCCAATCGCTCGGCTTCTCGGCCAACCGTCTGCCCTCGTCGAAGAGCTTCCAGGGCACGCCGATGCGCCACCGGGGGGTGCACGTGGGCAATTTCTACCTGGCCGAGAAGCAGGGCGGGGAACCCTTCACGGACGAGGACGAGGAGGTGCTGCTGCTGTTCGCCGCGCAGGCAGCGGCCGCGATTGCCCACGCCCGCGCGTACCGCGAGGAGCGGCGCGCCCGAGCGGACCTTGAAGCGCTCATCGAGACCTCGCCGGTGGGCGTCGCCGTCTTCGACCTGACGGGCAGCGGAGCCCCGGTCTCCTTGAACCGCGAGGCTCGGCGCATCGTCGAAGGCCTGCGCACGCCGGGTCAACCCGCCGAGCAGTTGCTGGAGGTCATGACCACCCGATCTGTGGACGGACGTGAGATCGCGCTTTCCGAGTTGCCGATCGCCACGGTCATGGAGAACGCCCGGTCGGTGCGGGCCGAGGAGATCGAGCTCTCGGTGCCCGACGGGCGCAGCGTGACCGTGCTGGTCAACGCTACCCCGATCCATGCCGAGGACGGCTCGGTAGTAGCCGCCGTCCAGGATCTGGCGCCGATGCAGGAGTTGGAGCGCATGCGGTCGGATTTTCTTGGCATGGTGAGCCACGAGCTGCGCGCGCCGCTGGCGGCGATCAAGGGCTCGGCGGCGACCGTGCTTGGCCGCGCGCGCACGTACGGCGCGGCGGAGATCGAGCAGTTCTTCCGCATCATCGAGCAGCAGGCCGACCGCATGGACGGCCTCATCGGCGACCTGCTCGACGCCGGGCGCATCGAGGCGGGCGCGCTCACGGTGGCGCCGGAGCCCTCGGAGTTGGCGGAACTCGCAGACCGGGCGCGAACCACCTTCCTATCCGGCGGCGGCCGCCACCGCATCACCGTCGACCTGCCGCCGGACCTTCCCCGGGTCATGGCCGACCGGGAACGCATCCTGCAGGTGCTCAACAACCTGCTCGGCAACGCCGCCCGGCACTCGCCCGTGTCCTCGCCCATCCGCATCGAGGCCATGCGCGAGGGCATGCACATCCCGATTGCGGTCTCGGACAACGGCCGGGGCATCGCTCCGGAACGCCTGGGGCAGTTGTTCCGGAAATACACCCCCGAGGGTGACGGTGGGCGAGGGGTCGGCGGGGGCTTGGGGCTCGCCATCTGCAAGGGGCTGGTGGAGGCGCACGGAGGGCGCATCCGGGCCGAAAGCGGCGGGCCCGGCCGGGGCGCGCGCTTCACCTTCACCCTTCCGGTGGCGGAGGCGGGCGCTGAACCGGACGCCGCGGTGTCGGGCCGGACCTCAACGCACGCAGAAGATGCCGGACGGCAGCGCATCCTGAATCGTGGACGACGACCCGGAGACCCTGCGCCTGATCCGCGACACGCTCGACGAGGCGGGATACGCTCCGCTTGCGACCGCCGACCACGGCGCACTCGCACGGCTGCTGGCGTCGGAGAAGCCGGCCCTGGTCCTGCTCGACCTGGTGTTGCCGGGGACCGACGGCATCGAGCTTATGGGGCAGATCCCGGCGCTGGCCGATCTCCCGGTGATCTTCATCTCAGGCTACGGCCGCGAAGAGACGGTGGCGCGGGCGCTGGAGGCCAGCGCCGAGGACTATGTCGTCAAGCCCTTCTCGCCGACCGAGCTGGTGGCGCGGATGCGGGCGGCGCTCCGCCGGCGAACCGACCCCGAACCGTTCGCCCTGGGCGACCTCACTATCGACTACGACCGGCGGCGGGTGACGATGGCCGGCCAGCCGATCGAGCTTACCGCCACCGAATATGATCTGCTGCGCGCCCTCTCTCTCAATGCGGGCAGGGTATCGACCTACGACATCCTGCTGCGACAGGTCTGGGACGGTCGCCATGGCGCCGATGAGAAGATCGTGCGCGCCTACGTCAAGCGGCTTCGCGAGAGGCTCGGCGACGACGCCCGGCATCCGGTCTACATCCAGACCGAGCTTCGAGTCGGCTACCGCATGCCCGGGCCGGAGGACATCTGACCGCCAAGGCCGCAGGCGGATGCCCAGGAGCCGCAACGGTAGTTTACGACAAAAAGACTTCTGGCCCCGAGCGAGTGTAGACGCGGACGCCGAAGGCGGTGACCTTGTCGTCCGAGACGATCCAGGGCTCGTCTTCCGGCCTGAGAGCGGCGCGCCTTGGCGTTGCGAGTTGTATTTAACACGTCTGGTTCACTGTACTGCTGGCGACGACAACGCGTCTCCCCGCGTCAGTGCCGTCGAATGACAGGCAGGTTTGAGCCCGCTCAGGGGCTGAACCTTCACCGCCCGCGAGGCGGGCTTCGCGGCCACCGTGATCTCCTGGCCGGTGAACGGCGACATCATCTTGCGCGCCTTTGTCGCGGGCTTGCGCACCACCTTGATCTTCAGCAGGCCGGGAAGCGTGAACGTTCCCACCGCGCGTTTCCTGACGTGACGCTCAATGACAGCTCCGAGCTCGTCGAGCACCGCGGCCACGTCCTTCCTTTGGAGCCCGGTCGATTCGGACAGCGTTTCCAGGAGCTGGCTCTTGGTCATCGCCTCCTTGACTGCGGTGTTGCTGCGGGTTGCGGTTGTCGCCATCTAATTTGTCCTTCCGTGGCTTGCGGCCATTGTGGAAAACGTGTGGAAGACTCTCAAGGTAGCCGACCGGCTCTTGAAAAGCGAATCGTCCCCGACGAGCCGACGCCCCTGATCCCGGCAGCAGCAATGTGCGGATACACGCCGTTGAAACAGTCGGTGCGACCGGGCGGGTCGAGACGCGGCTCCGTCCCGTCCGTTTTTTTTCGGAATCAGGTCTTCTCGTACATGCCCCGACCCGTGCGACTGGCCTGGCCCTCCTTCGACCACCGCGCCTGGCTGCGTCACCACAACACCGAACGGCCCCACCTCGCGTACCGAAAGCAGGGACGAAGGCTCATCGAAACCATCAACCAATTCGTTACGCTAGAAGGTTAAGAGGACACCTTGTCCTCTTAATCTTCTTTTCGTGCTACAAGGCGCTGTGAGCGAGGAGGTCATGTAGAGGGTTAAGAGCACGATTTACGGCCTCACCCGCGCTACTTGTCGTCAGCTTCATAGACTTGGAGGACAACTCGGATGATGAAATTGAAGATACAGCCCGAAAAACGCAAAATCACTTGTATCGTTAGAGACGGTAATGATCCCGATCGTCGAATTGACGCCGTAGGCGGTTGGTACATCGTCGACACGATTAAGAAAAGATGGAAACTATCTTTGGACGACGCCATCTGCCACGCCAATAAAGCAGATAAGTTCGAAACAGGCGGGATATCCTTTTATACCGTACATCAAAACACACTTAGGCGGGTCACTGTCAAAACCCTCGACAATCTCAAGCACCTTGCGACCGCTCCTGATGATCAGATTCTGAACAACCTCTCTAGTTTGGGCGATTGTCCCGAGTAGACTATGGACCGCTTGGCACGTCACTGGCGGCTTCAGACGCTGACTATGTTCAGAGAAGCTCGTTGTACGTGTCGAAGACGCGTTCTGCCACAGCCAACGTCCGCTCGACCGCTCCCGAGTTCCCCTGCAAGGCTCCGGGATTACGGATGAGCCAAGATGCGGGCGCGAAGTGGTCGAACATCGTAACTGTGTCGGGCATTACTCGAAACAACGCCTCCACGCGCTTGACTATGCGAGTCGTGGTGGCAATCGAGTTGATCTTGTCAACGGTGAGAGCGAGTGAGTCGTCCAGACCATAGCACGCGTTGACGATTTCGACGAACGTCTCTGGATCGAACAGGTCCTCCACGTCGCCTTCGGGCCCGTCGATGAAATCGACGACCGAGTAGAGGTGCCCGGCCTGCAGTATTCCGGATTGCGAGATCCGCTCGAGCTTCTTCTTGTCCCCGGTGCTCTGGTCCGAGAGAACGGCCACATGCAGTGTATTGCCCGCAAACAAGGACACAAACGGCATGATCTTGTCGATTCCGCCAGCCGGGCAAAGCGTCCATCGGTCGTCCAAGCCATTCCTATTCCGTTCTCGCAAAGCGGCGGACAGCGCCTGCAGGTAAAGGACATCGCTCGGCCCCTCGACCAGCAGGGTATGCTCGCCGACAAACAGGGATTGAGTGATTTCGTACCCCAGCGCTCCCTGGAGGGGAAACAAGGTGTCCGGATCCAGTTCAAGGACGTCTTCGCGGACCTTTGTCCCGAGCGGGAGTCGCCGTTGTCCTCGGACTTCTACCTTGTCCTCCACGATCCTGACACGGTCGAATGCTGAAGCGGGGACCATGAACGGTGAGTGCGTCGAGTAAAGGATCTGATGATGGGGTGCGAGCTTCTCCTCGAAGAAGCGTAACAGGTCCGCTTGCGCTTTTCCGTGCAGAGAAAGTCCCGGTTCGTCCAGCAGCAGCACCACGGGCGAGTCATCGTTCTTCACCTGGGCAAACTTCACAAGGAACGAGAAAAACCAGACGAACCCCGCGCTACGCTCGGAGAACGGCGTGTCGACGCGATGGAGTTGGTTGACGATCCTGGCACGCGCTATGGTCCCGGAGTCGAACGGCTCCGGGTCACCCGGCCGCGCCTGTTCGACACGGACCACAACATCCAGATCCGGGTTCTGAGTCCAATATTCGAGGATCTGGTCCGTGATGTTGTTCGAGGCAGCCTGCAACTTGGCGTTAAATGTTTCGTAGGTTTGGACATTGACAATCTCGTCAATGGACACACCCGCATACTCTAGAAACTCGCAAAAGAGTCTTGCACCGCGCTGCTCCTCAAGGTTGATCTGATCGTTTTGAATCAGACTGTTGGTCTGTTCGAGTTGGATCGCTCCGTCCATCCGGTCGTATGAAGAGACATACATGAAACAGGGCAGCATAGTCTTGATCAATCGACGGGCCTGAGCGGTCACGCTCCCGTGTTCCTGCAAGTGCTCCTGGAGGTTCCGGTGCTTTTGTGTAGGGGATTCAAGCCTGTTGAGCGACTTGATGAGTTCGGATGTCGTCGAGGGTGAACCCAGGGCGGATCGCTCGGGCGCATTCAGCGCGAACCTCTGATAGAGAAGCTCCACGGCGTGACTGTAATCCAAGTCCGGATTAACTTCGACCTTTTGGTCATAACGCCTCGCCACCGTAACGAGATTGGATTTCAAAACACCCTCGCCCAGCTCATCCACGACGGCCTGAACCTCGGACTCGTCAAGTTCCCACGTGGCACTGATTGCGACGGCGTCTTCATCCCCGTGGATCGATTCATACTGGGTCAACGAACGGCGCGGATAGTCCCGCTCCCGGTCCAGGACCACGGGAGTGGCGTCGTGTGGGTTCAGAGCCGCAAGGGCCAGCAGGATCGCACTCTTCCCTGCTTCGTTCTTACCGACCAAACATGTGACTGGCTCGACCTCAAAGACGCCGCTGTCTTCGACGGATCTGAAATTGGTGACCTGTACGGTCTTCAAAAGCATGTAATCTCTCCGTTCGTGTTGTGGTCTGGCACTCGGCGCATCGCTTGGCTATGCGGCTCCATGCCGGGCCTGGGCTCCAAGTCGGGAGCCGCCCCAGAACAACGACATGGTCCATGCCGGGGACAATCAACAAGACAACACCGCATACCTCAACCACCGGCACGTTCAGGGAATAAAACTTAGCTGATTGTCAGAGCCGGTGTTGATTCGTCCGCCTTTGACTTTCAGGGGTTCATTGAGGGCTCCTGCCCCGCCCATGTCGTCTGCGTCCAGCAACGGTCCAGAACAGATGCGCTCCAACAAGTCTTTCTGCTGCGGCTCCAGCATTACCAGCCGTCCTAGGACATGAAGGAGGTTCATCAGATCAGTCGTGTACTCCGGCAACCAGTGGTTCGGCTGGATATCATCGAGGGGGGACGGGGGGCGCTTGTCGCCGATCAATGGGCGGGATCTGTCGCGCTTGCGGTAACTGAACCACTGGCGCAGGACGTTTTTGCCGGAGACCTCGTACTTCCACATTTCCTTGGTCACGTTGTCGATATAACCCGGGCCTACCAGCAGGCGTCTCTTGGAGGCGTCGTACCCGATGGTTTCCGGCAGCGGATCCGACGACCCAGGCAGCGCGCCATCCTGTGGGATGATCGGCGCGTCACCCTTCTTCAGACGCGGCGGACCCTTCGGCCGGCGCATCCGCGCATCGGCCATGCGTTCACCATAGCAATGGAGCCAAATTATCTCGCGCCCAAGCATAACCGCCTCTGCGAAGAGTTTCGGTTCAGCCGTTATCGGGACCCGCAAGCCCGGTTGCTTCAGGTCCTTGGAGAACCGTTCGGTGAAGTCGGGATGCGAGAGCACTGCGGCCAGGTAGGCCATCACGTCTTCAGCGAATACGGGTGCTCCAAATTTGTCGACCAGATGCGATAGGAAGGCTGGCTTGATGTTCGGGTCTGAACCTCCCGCGTCCCGCCAGAGTGGGAAGACGCGTCCTCCGCGGCCATGGTAGTGATGTAGATCCGGTATCAAGTCGCTGAATGACGCGCTAGGGCCAGCCGTTGGGGTGCGATCCTCTGGCGCAGTGAGATATATCTGACGGTCCGAGTGTGTTGACCAGAGCGTCGGGTTGGGCTGATTGATGAGCCGCTTGTCCGGGATGACCCATTGGCGGTCGAACGAGCGGAACGCGTAACGGCAAGGCTCGACCACGGAGCCCAAGTCACTTGCCACCGACATCGAACGGAATTCGTGGCCGGCAAGACCCGAACTGGAGGGCTTTGTCGACGTACGGTCCCGCCAGTGCGGGTGGAAAAGAGTCTCCCGGTCCTTTGGGTTCTTTTCTCTGACCAAACGCTTCCAGCGGCTTTTAAGCGATGAGACGTCGGGCGCGATGACCCAGGTGCGGCCAGGCATTACGCCGGAGCCGTCGTAGACGAACAGGTCCTTGAGCGCGGGGAATGTTCCCCACACGCCGGTCTTCTTCGGCAGGAAAGGGGCTCGCCAGTCTTGTGGTCCGGAGATCCATCCTCCTTCTTTGATGGAAAGCCGGGCAAGCTCGGCGAATTTGTTCTCCCGGGGTCCCTCGGACAATGCGCGGAACATCACTTGGGCCGGTTGTTCTGTGTCGTTCCCCGTCGGGCGAACGCCCAGGACGATACAAACGGGCTGTTGCACACCTTGGAATATCCGTGTCGCGACCTCAGGCTGGTGACCTTCCGGCGTGCAGTCGATGACCCAGATCACTACTGTCCGGTCCAATAATTGAACAAATTCAATTGCTTATGCAACATGTCCTGGGAGGAAGTGTCTTCGGCATCGAAGAACCCCTTGTTTAAGGGGATTTTCTCGAACAAGGTGACGGAGAAGACCTGTAACAATGTGTAGAGGGAAACATCGAGGTCGAGCCGCTTTCTGATGATGGCGACGAGCACGTACACGGAGACGGCAGTCCAGATTTGCACCTTGACGGCGTTCTCCGAGGTGCCGTAAAACTTCCTGATCCGCAGATGTTGCTTGATCCATTTGAAAAACAACTCCACCTGCCAGCGGGCCTTGTACAGTTCGCAGATGACCTTTGGCTGAGGACCAAACAGGTTGGTCAGGAAAAGGAGCGTCTTTGATGTCTCCGGGTCTTTGAATCGAATCCGCCGCAAATAATGAGGATAACGTTTGTGGCTGTAGAAGCCCGACAACTTTACGGTCTGATCGCAGACAATGCCTTGCACACGATCGCTTGGAGCGGAATAGATGCGTCGCAAATCGGCATTGGTTTTGGCTCGGGTGACAAAGAACGCGCCGGCTTCGTGAAGTGCGAAGAGGCGCTTGAAGTCGAGGTAAGCGCGGTCCATCACGTAAATCGCTGCGGGTTCTGGAATCAACAGATCGAGCACTTTGATATCGTGCAGCTTGCCGTCGGAAACATGTATGAAACTCGGGATATTGCCGCGCAGATCGAGCAGCGTATGCATCTTGACCGCTGCTTTGGTGCTTCGAAACGAAGCCCACGGAAACAACGACAGGCACAGGTCGATGGTCGTCGAGTCCAGTGCATAGACGGTGTTGGACAGATCCAGCCCAAGGTCCTCTTGGATGTAAAGTTTGCGGGCTTGTGCAATGAGCCGTTGGGCGAAGTCGGCGTAGATTCTCCAGTCTCTTCGTTCGTTGGCGTCGGCCAACGTAGAGCGCCTGACCGTGGAGCGAATGCCCATGTGGTAGAGCTTGGCCGATTGCGCTGCAAGACAGGCTTCGATGTCTCGCAGACTTTCCCGATAAGCCAACTGAGCGAATGCCAGGATGCGAAAGTGCTCGGCACACGCCAGGGTGCGAACACGACGGTTCCCGCCATAGCGATCGACGATACGAGCGAACGTTGTCCAAGGCAGAAAATCCATCAACTGCGCGAACAGCGTCTTGCCGGTGTACATGGCGTGCCCTCCAGGGATTCCTGCCCTGAAGGTCGCCCAAAAGCGCTGTTGCGTTCAAGTCGGCACCGCAAGAAATCGATAAAAAGTATACCTGATTCACATAGTTACAGCCATCCCTACGTCACTTAACCGGACAGGAGTGGACCCAGATATGGGAGCACTCACGTCGCAGGTCCGATCGCAACTTCTGAAAACCAGGACCGTTCAGAAAACCAGCCACAGTGATGAAACACACGACGCCGATCCGGTCTTCCTCTTCCTCACCGGTGGATTCCTTGTACCCAGTTCCGAATACCTTCCATGTTGCCCACCGCCAGAAATAGACATACAGATTGTAAAGGTGCTTCCCGTGCGCACTGACGCCCCACTCTGGAGGCGGCATCCACCGCAAAAGCGGTGCTGTCAAGCCCGTCGTTCCGGCTTCGATCCAGCCCCCTCGTCCCTTGGCTTTTTCCTTGTATGGGGGATTTC
Organism: uncultured Binatia bacterium (SeqCode); assembly: GCA_965204505.1. Classification (GTDB taxonomy): domain Bacteria; phylum Desulfobacterota; class Binatia; order UBA9968; family JAJDTQ01; genus JAJDTQ01. The sequence continues at coordinate 357,291 of CBDBFB010000002.1, read as the reverse complement.
CGATGACCACGGTGATCTCCTCATCCCTCTTGATTGCATTTGCGTCTTTCCGGGATTGCCCGATCGGGGCTAGCATCGAGGAGAATTGCGTCTGGGCGGCATAGGGATCGCCGAGCGTATCCGTAACGTACAGGCGCGGTTGCGGGAGGTTCCGGGCCGACCCGGCATCTACGCTCATCAGGCTTTGTATTTCAGCAATCAGCCGGAGTTGTGCCACAGCGAAGGGACCAAACTGAATCTCGAAGCCGATCAGACGATTGACGGCCGCCCCGATTGCCCCTGGAACCGCCCCGGGTCCCTGATCGTCCTCAACTGTACTGGCGATGCGACGGAGAATCCCCAGAAGGTATGTTCCCGTACCGACCGCTGGATCCCCGATCTTCACGTCCGCGTCCGCCAGCCCCATCGGCCGTCCAAATAGGTGCGGATCGCGTAGTGCCTCATCCACCAGCCAGATCATCGCATCGACGACCTGGGGAGGTGTGTAGTAAGAACCAGTCTGCTTCCTCAGCCTGTTGTCGTATACCGCAAGGAAGTCCTCGTAGAAGTACAGCCACGCATCGGCTCTACCCTTTGACAAGGAATTCCAATCGATTACGTCGAGAACGCGCACCAAGGTGTCGAGAGATGTCTCCAGCGCCTTCTGAGTGCTTGGATCATCCGTAAGCAATCGCAGCGCCGCGCCGATCAGGGAATTGGCGTTGCGCAGTTCGAGAGCCGCATGTCCGATCCCTTTGGTCAGCGAGATATCTCTTGCTTTGGCCATGAGGAGCCCGAAGGTGACGGCTTGGGCATAGCCGTCGGCAAACTGGGCGTCGGAGGCTTGAGGGAAAAGAAGATCACGCCATTCCTCCGCAAGCGCCTTCAAAGCGGCGTTGTCGCGACCGAGCTCCTCGACCACTTCGTCTCGCAGCAACCGGCAGAGACGTGCCGCGACCTCGGCAAGGTCCTTTGCGCTGCGCGGCGGAACAGGATCCCAACTCAGGAAGGATGCGACCAGTCCCACCAAATCTTGTGAAGCCCGCAGAGATTTTCCGCTTGTTTCCACGTCACCATCGAGTTCGACAATTCTTCCGGATAGCTTGCCATTGCTCCAAACACTGAAAGCGTTACCGTCGGTGTAGAGCAAGTTCGGGAGGCATTTCAGCTTTCGCCACTGCGCCTTGTCGTGATCTTGTGCAAACTTGCGCGGGTCTGCTCCCTTCCCGGGCGCCTTGATCTCGATAAAGCCGATCAACTTCTTCCGATTGGTGACGGCGTAATCCGGGCGCGTCGAAAGGGCTGCCAGCGTGGTCTCGCCGACCAGAGTCACCGTGTCAGCAGGATTGCCCGCAAGCGTTGCCAGCTCTTTGAACAACCCCTCCAATGGCGCGCGAAGCTGATCCTCCGGCGCGCCTGTCGCCGCAGGGTTGGACAACTTCGATTTCGTCATTTCTCCGTATGCCGAAATCGCGGCATCAAGGTGTTCCGGCGATGTCATCATTGCTCCACAAGACTCAGTGTCGAGAGGGCTGGCTTGATTTACGGAAATTGAAGAAGCCTACAAGGCAGCGACCTAGCTGTCGAGGAAGACGGGAGCCAAGGTGTACAGAAAGGGTATTCTGGCTGACTTGCCACAACCCGGCGCTTGTCCCCGGCGGGCCGTTTTCCGACCGTGACGCCTGCTGCAGGGAGCACCGGGGCGCATCACGCGGGATCGAAACTGATCCGAAGCCTAGTGCCCGTGGCGCGGGCGATCCTCTCCAGTGTCCGGGTGGACGGATAGATGCGGCCGCTCTCAAGGCGGGCCACGACCCATTGCGTCGTCTCCATGCGTTCGGCCAATTCGGCCTGGGTCAGTGCAGCACGCGTGCGGGCCTCGATCAAGCCGGTCGCGTCACGCCAGGTCCCAGAGTTCCCAGGCATTGCTTAGCTCGGCCGCCAGCCTGTCCTACAAACCTGAACCACCTCATTTGTCAGGTTTGGGTGACTTGGCAGCTATCCGCGCGTTCACCGCTTCTCGTCCGAACCCCAGCACACCTTGGAAGAGTAGGATCGCGCCCTTGCTTCCGCCGGCGATGACTGCCGCCGTTGCAAACGTACCGAATGAGAATGCTCCAGAATACCCCCCGGTCTTCGCAAAGACGACCGAGAAGACGTCAAACTGGCCCCAGACACAGACTGTATAGGATGCCACAAGCGCGATCGGAACCCGAAGCCCCTTTTCCTTCAGCCAGTCCCTGAAGACACTCCACTCGAAGATGACGGCCAGCGCCCGCTCCAAGAGCATCGCAAGTATGACCAACAGGGCGAGCGCTCCGAGCACGGCTTCGTATTGCCCGGGTTGCAACCACGGCACCGTCATAACGAGTCCTCCCTATCCCTTGCGTTCATGCCAGCCACCGGCCATTCCACCCGTTCACGACCAACGCAGTAGGCGACCGCTGGTTGGCCGTTCGGCCTTTCTCAACTCGTCTCACCCGAAAGGACCTCCCAGACCCGCTTGTATCCCGTTCCTGACAACGCCGCTCCTTCGGGCCTCACCCCATCCCAGTCATCGGCACCAAGTCCCTGCAGGAAGCGCCGCGCCTTTCCTACGGAATACCTGTGTTCGTCCTCTCCGGTGACCTCCCGGTACAGGCCGCCCAGCGCCTCGGCCGCGCTTCGCGGTGCCGAGTTCATTCGCATTAGCACCGCATCTTCGCTACTCACACCATGATAGATCATGGCGGGCAGGGCGTTAATCCGCCGCTTGTCGCCTTCGGAAAGCGCGTCGAAGTCAATCCCCGACACCCGGCTCAGAGCCGAAACGCCCCATGTTCCGCTGTTGACGATGGTGCGATAGATCGCCCTGCATGCATCCGTTAGCGCTCCCGTGCCAGCTTCGTCGTCTTTCTCACGGATGAAATACTCCTTCGCGATCGCTTCCAGTCCCTTGCCGTTCACCCAGTCGTTGGTGATCTCGGAGATCCGGCTTCGGTCGAACCCCTTACCCCCCAGCTCCACGAGATCCTGGCTGAGTTGTGGCACCCGCAACATGACACCGAACAGGTCAGCCATTCTGCCGCCGCTGCCGAACAGGCTCTCCGGGGCCCAGTCCGACACGGTGAGCCTGCTCTCCAGCCTCCCAATGCCACCCATTGCCGCCTGGACGCCTTCAGGTGAAAAGCCGGTAGAATCCGCGAGCTCCGCGATGCCCTCCGGCATATCGGCGAGTTTGCGCGCATAGCTCTGCGTCGCATCCAGGAGGGCATCCGCCTTCTGTCTCTGCTGCGGATCGTTCCGCATCGAGGTGTATCCGTAGGTCTGCCTCAAAAGCTGCTCCGAGTCCGCGAGCACCGCATCCAGGTTCTTCTTCTCGGCCCACAGGTGCGCGATGTAGCAGCGAAAGTCCTCCCACTGGTCCTTCCAAAGCACGTCCGACAACTGCGCCAACGACCCTTGGGCCGCAAGCTCGTCAAGCAGGACCACGAGACGGGACACGAGCGCACCGGTACTCCGACTCACGAACTCGGTCAGCGCCTCGCGATCAGTCCCTTCCGACAAACCAACCACACCAACGCTGTCGTGGCCGATGCGGCCCGCGCGCCCGGCGAGGTTCCAGAACTCCCGTGGGGCGATCTCCACCGACCTCGTCCCCTGCGGCACATAGCGCGAGGACAGAAAGACCGACGACACCGGGAAGTTGATGCCCTGCGCGATCGTCGAGGTCGCGCATAGCATCCGAAGGCTGCCAGTCTCGGCGAGCCACTCCATCAACGCCCGGACATCGTCGGACAGTCCCGCATGGTGCACGCCGACGCCCTTATCGAGCATGCCGACCAACCTGAAGTCCGCGCTTATCTCGGTGCGCAAGAAGTCCTGAACCAACCTGATGTCCAGCGGCACCTCGTCCATCTCCGGCAGGCTTCGCGCCGCTTCCCCCGCCATCTTCCAGACCGTGCGAATGTTGTTCGCGACTGCAACGCTCGTCCCCCGCGCCGACATCACCGCGCCGATCGCCGCCGTCTGGAGCCCAAGTCCCTTCTGTACGCCGTTTGTGAGCACCTGGCTCTTTGGCACGTTAATCGGCTTCACGCCCCCCACGCAGTGCGTTCCATGAAGCGGCATGGCCTTCTCAGTCGCAGTCAGCGTCTCGAAGCCAAGGTGCCAGCCGCCGCGTGCGCTGTCATCGGCGACCGCCCTGAAGAGCCCGATGATCCGCTCGTTCGGCTTCCACGGAACCGTACTCAGGCTGATCGCGTTTCCAGCATCGATGTCTTGAGCTAGCCAGCGCGCCACCGATTCTGATCCCTCCACATAGGGCATCAGCAGCAGGAAGTTCGCTTGCGGGTAATCCCGCTTGACCGTAGCCAGCAACAGCTCGATCCGCAGCCCCCGCCCCTCCGATTCCATGTTGTGCGCTTCGTCCATCACTATCAACGCGAGAGGTCGTTCTACCCTCCTGTTGCGGATTACCAGCGACAGCTTTTCGGGCGTCGCGACCAGGATGTCGAAGGGCTGGCTACGGTCGGCCAGCAGATCTTCCTCAAACGCGTCCACCTCCACAGCCGCAGTCAACTGCTCGACGCGTAGCCCGATCGGTTCGAAGTCCCTGCGCAGAAGCCGCGTGATCTGCGCCGACAGCGCACGGGTCGGCGCGACATAGACGACCCATCCTTGGTCGGCCTGGAACTGGTTCAGCGCCTGGAGGATACGGAACTGCGCAAGCAGCGTCTTTCCGCCGGAAGTCGGCATGTCGACCACGATCGCGGTCTTCGCCTGGTCGAGCAGGCCCTGCTCGAGCAACGCCGCGCGCTGCGGCGGCAGAAGCTCGAACATCGCCTGTTGCTCCCGGTGCGTCAGAGAGCGCACGAAGTCCGAGGTTCGCGAGTTGACCGTCCGCGTCGCCCACCAAAGCGAATTAGTCACCATGATGCGCGCCGTCGCGTGGAGCCACCGCAGCACCACCTCGTGCTGCGCGTCCCCTGAAGCGGCCGCCGCTTTGATTCCTGCTTCGAAGTGCTTGTCCAGCGTGCCGAACGGATCGCCCGGTCCCCCTTGAAGCATGTACCTCGCGAGCACCTCAGTCGCCTTCGCCCAGTTGTAGAGCGCCGCCAGCCGGAGCGCGATCGCCCGGTCCATCGTCTCCGAACCGTTACGCAGACGACGTTCTTCATGGATAGCTTGGTCGTTTCGCAGGCCCGCAATGATCTCGCGGATGCGATCAAGATCGTCCCACCCCTCCTTGCGGAAGAGCCGGACCCAGCACTCGAACAGCCTGTACAGTAGCCTGCGGTCCCATTCCACATCCGCGACACTCGGCGTCCTGAACGCCTCTCCCTGCTCCCGATACCAACGCCGCAGATCCGACCAGCGATCGCCGCAATAGGCGACCGCGGAGAGTTGAAGCACAAAAAACAAGCGATCCAGCGTCTCCGACGGAACCGGAAGGAGCCGCCGGATATCGAAGGCCCGGAACGAAGCCGCCACCGCTTGATCCCGGAGATGCCGGTTCTGTCCCGCCGGGCGGCTCAGTTCATCGAGCCCCTCGATGGCGGCCAACTCAAAGGCGAGCGCTACTCGCGTCAAAAACGGTTCGTCATCCGCGTTCTCAGGGAACGAGAAGCTGATCTGCCGTCCGACCGCCTGCCGTGCAAGGCGCTGGTGGACGAGATTGGCTGCGCGCTCAAGCTCGTCGGCGCCGATGGCCGCGACCGCCCAATGTTCGTTCAGCGCCTCCAATGCTCTGTTAGACAGGCTCATCGTTCTGCCCCCGCCCGCCGTGAAATCATCTCCTCCCCAATGCCGCCCAGTCTCTCCCGCGGCAGGTAGAGCGCAAGCAGCTCGATACGCGTTCCCTCGGGACACGCAGCGCCAAGAGCACCGACCCGCACCCGCAAGTCATCCTGATCGGGTTCCACGTCGCGAACAAGACATCCGTAGAGCTGAACGTCGGACGTGTTCCGCAGATACCTGCTTGCCGCGTGCTCGAACCGTGCTCTCCACGGTGCCGATCCGGCCCGGTGACCGAGATATTTCACGAGATCGTCGCGGATGGCTTCGCCGTCGCGCAGATCTTCCAGTTGCTGCTTTAAACCCGTGCGCCCGTACATCGCCCCCGGAGGATATCTGTGTTCGCTCGAAGTTTTCACTTCGCCGAATGCGAAGCAGTCGCCATCGCCGTCGATCCTGAAACCAACCAAGTCCGCGCCCGGCAGACTGGACCCGCTCTTTCTCTCGTCTCGTCCGTCCGGCCAAGGGAAGCTGCATGTCCGATGGTCGGTGAGATAGACCTCCGCAATCGCTTCGCCCACCCGCCAGTCCTCGACCTTATCCGGGTCCTCCAGCACACGACGCAGTCCATCCTGCACGAAGTCCGTCTCGGGCAGCCCCGCCAATATGTCCTCGATGTTCGCCTTGCCCTCGTCGTCGAATAGCACGGTCGCAACCGGACCATCCATCGCAGCGCTCAATTCGTCGTCCGACCATCGAAGGCCAACCCCCGAACACGGGGCGGTGCCCAAACGATACACGACCTCACCCGCGCCAACCGTCACCCGGGGTCTCCCATCACGCCGTCAACCTCCAAATCACAACTCGACCCCGCATCCCTCACGCGCACTCCCTCTATACAATCCAGTTACTTGAGAGCACAAATCATTCCTCGATCTTGCGTGCACTGAGGTCGTCACGGTTTCTCGGACAGGCTGGCGGCCAAGCTAAGGTGTATTCGGTAGTAATTGATCATGCCGCCAGGGTCCTGTTTAACATGTCCTGCTGTTCCGGTGGAGCCGGTAGAGGGGCGGGCGACTGCGGTGCTGGGCCGGGCTCTACGTCAGCTTCCCTTTTCCTTGGCTCCGGCTGACGTGGAGCCGCCAAGGCGGAGTGCGACCGTCCCCGTTCAAAAAAGGTGAACCAGCGAGGAATCAGGCCTTGGGCTTGGAAGCCGTCTGGCTTACGGCCTTTGTGGAAAACGTGTGGAAAACTTTCGAGGTAGCCGACCGGCCGTTGAAAAGCGAGTCGTTCCCCGTTGAGCCAGATCCAGGCAGCGACGATGCGTGGATACACACCGCTGAAACAGCCTGTGCGGACGGGCGAGTCGGGATCCGGTTCCGCCAGTCCCGACCAGCTGTTGTTCGGAATCAGGTCTTCTCGTACTTGCCCCGGCCGGTGCGCCTGATCCTGTGTTCCTTCGACCACCGCAAGACCACCTGCCTGTGGTAGCTTCGCGGTTTCTCGCCCGCCGTCTTGTGAGCGCTCATGGTTTCTAGAGTGAACTGGTCGGGTAGTGTCGCGAAAACCGCCGTCCAATCGATCATCGCGCCGCGCGGCCCTCGCTTCAACGTTCCTACCTTGGAGCGACCCTGCCGGGACCTCCTGCCGGTCTTTCGTCCATCGAGCATGTCGTAGGCCAGCTTGTGCCTCTTGATCTCCTCCTGCAACGCGGCGACTCGCCCCGTGGCCACGGCCAATTCCCTCCTCAACCGGTCGATCTCTCTCCTCACGCTGACTCTCAGGTCCGCAGCCATTTCCGGTCCCCCTTTCTCAAATGTCCACGCCGTAGCGTTGGCACAGCCGAGTGCGTCCGGCGTCCCGCTGATCGTTCGTTCTCCAGCAGTACTCCAGCCTATCCGATTGAGCGAGGAGCAGGCAATCGTGATACCGAGGGAGCATCGGCACATGCCTTGCCGCGCAGCCCCCCAGCAATCCATGCCGTGCGTTCCAGCCGAAACGAAGGGGTGGAGGCGCCTGGCCGAGGCCGTCGAGCGGGTCTCTGAGCGTCTGACCGAGGACGACAACGGCAAGCCGCTGGTGTTCCGAGACACCATGATTTCCAACGTCCGGGACCTAGTGGACGTGGTCCCCCGGCTCAATATCTTCGGCGACCACAGGCTGGCCGGCCTCTGCGAACAGGTGAAGGAGAGGATCGCCGGCGTGGAGCCGGACTCGTCCTCGTCCCTTCACCGCTTCAAATCATCGAGGCAGATCACCTTTTCACTCACGCGATCGAAGTACCGTCCCGTAAATCCGAGTTTTTTCAACAAAATCGCCTCGATGTACCGTCGACTCAGGTACATTGCGTTCAACTGTACCGTGCCCGACGGGCGGGGATATTTGGGCTGGCTATGTACTAGGTCATTTCTAAGCTGCACTAGAGCTTCCGGGCCGTCGCCAATATGGCGTTGTTTTCTTGCCGCCGATATGTGTTGGCGGGAGAGTCCTTGCAAGCCGAGGCAGTTCTTCGGAATTCGTGTGTCAATGTCGAGTTCCCGTAGCGTCAGCCTGAGAAGCCCTTCCACTGTCGCGACGTCCCCAATCACGCTCTTACCCCTTCTTGGCTGGTTCTTGTTGATGCCTAACTCTTGCGGGGTAAGTCGCCGGAGCGCGTCCCCTACCGGCATCGAGCCGACCAGTTGTTGTGCAAGAGTTTCCAAGGAAGCTTGCGCGAGTACCAGTGCCACGTGTGCAGCGCTGGAATTGGCTTGGAGATACCAGTCGACCACCGAGAACAATGAATCGCCCCAATCGTCACATAGGTCGAAAAAATCCGGCAGCAGGCACGATACTACGTCGCCCCCACCTGGTATCGCCAGCCAACTGTCGTTTCCCTGCCTCGCGGAAACTGTATACTGTGCGCCCCAGCGTAACAGTGTCCGCCGTCGTCCTGCCACTACCGCCCAAACCGGGGCCACACCGCAACCTGCCCCACGGAGAAACGATAGAAACACACGCAGTTTACGCAAGAACTCTTGCGCGTCCGCGACCGAGTACGTTACTTTATCGCCGCGTCGCAGCACGCCTGTATGCGTTATCCCATAACCGTCGATAGCGCGTAACCGTGCCTGCTCTTTTGAGAAGTCCAGACACTCTGTGATCGACAGTATGAAGTCGCGATACTCTATCTCAATTGATCCAAGGAAATAGGATGTACGATTGCGCGTTACATGCCGTGCTTTGCCCCCGAAAATCCTGCAAAAATTGACAAGGCTGAAGTCGGCGCGGCCAATCTGTGTTTCCGGGCGCATTACCGTGTAGGGCGACTCCGAGAGAATAGCCGACACCTTTACACTGGCCGGGGAAGTAAAGACGTCATTTAGGCTGTAGTTGAAAACCACATCGGCTTCGATCCCCGTTGCCGTCTTGATCCGGCACGGTCCGTCCCCTCTAGGCAGCGCCTGGGCAAAGAAGCCGTCAAATTCAAGCGTGAAGCGGAAGCGTGGCCGTAGCTGAAGTACGGACCGCCCCCGAACAGGTTGGGGTAGTTCGGAACCATTAATGTGTGTAACCTCAACCGGTTCAAGTGTGATGTTTCGGCGTGAAGCCATCCTACGCCCCTCCTAGACAGGCCGGTCACTGTGTCCAGCGTAACCAAGAACCCCGTTAACCGCCGGAATATTGATTGGCATCTCGGTCCTTCTGCACGCTATCTTGACGTCGCTACATCTTCCATTTCGCCTTGGCATCGCGGAACTGGTCTTCCACGTCCTTTGGCAGTTGGATGTTGTTAAGCACCCAATCGCAGAGTTCAAGCGCCATAGCCGCCGCATTGATGTCCGGTGCCCGCTCCAGTGGCATCAAGATCGAGCGTGCAAGAACAGGATTGTGAGCCGCGGTGCTGTTCCGCAGAGAGCCATGCGGCGGTTCGTCCGTGGCGAATGGGAAATTAAGGTTGAGCAAGACTTCACGCAGCTCCTCGCCACGTTTGCCCCTGAAAGTCTTCTCGAGTGTGCAGGCCAACGATACAGTCCACCATTTCGGTTGTTTGGTCAGGACGTCCCGATACGTGAGATTCGTCCTGCCCGTACGCCACTTTCCGAGATAGTACGCATCGAGCGGGACACAAAGCCGCCGCAACGCGAAGACCATCAAATCGAGTTTGAAAAGGTCCTCTCGATGCCGCACGAAGCCAAATATCTGGTAACGGTTGTCCGCATTGCCGTTGCGATAGAGGCGATTGGCAAAAGCTTCCGGTGTCTCGTCTCGCCAACAGTCGATCTCTAACCCATCCGGCCGTCCCAGATTGTTGGGCAAGAGGTCCGAAGCGAACAACTTTACATGCTCATAGAGGCCTACGATGTCATGCCCGAAGGATCTGCTCGACCGGTCATTCAGCAGCAAGGCCGCCTTCATGTATTTCTCAAGGGTGTGGACGGCAAGCCAGAAGTAGTCGACGTTCAACCCTTCGGCGAAACACCAGCGCGCTGTGATGTAGTTGTCGTCCGCAGTGTTGACGAAGAGCTCCCGGACGATGTCGCTCTGCTTGGGATGAATGGGGTCGATGTCGTGTGCCATGGCAATGCTTCAGTTGGTTCTCGTTCAAGGAACGTTGGGCTAAGACTCTCTTCGAATAATGGGAATGACGGTCTTTTGAAGCCTTGTCTCCGAACTCCCCCTATGGTCGTCAAAGGCTGGACCTCCTAGCAACGGTCACGCCACGCCAGCCCACTTGCAGTAAACCATTCCACCCCCACGGTTACCCACAACCGCAAACGGCTATGGATAATCTCCAACCGTCTCGAAACAGCACTGCCTCCAGTGCCACAACCAGCACACACGCGTCGCCCGCGCTAGCGCGAGACGGGGCCATGGTTTCTTCAGGCTGATTTCAAGCATCAGCATCGCAGCCTCCGTCCGCTTGAACAATCATAACACTGCCTGACTGAGAGTTCAGCCCGGTGGCCGACCGTGCACGACCTTTATGGGGTCCAAGGCCATTGTTCGACACTACCGGTCCGCTTCGAGATGAAGGGGGACAAGCGCGGAAACCCGGTCTCCGCCCATACTCCCACCGGGCGCTTCGACCTCGTCCGACAGGCTGTCCCCCGCCGGGAGGTCGTGGCCGGCTGGGGGCAGGCGAATCCCAGGGCCGGGGCGGGGACCCGCGCCGGTTCCGCGAGCAGAGTGGAGGCCATGAACATGACGAGAACATTCACAGCCCAGGACGGCAGCCTGACCCCGGGCCGCGCTGTACGCCCGGTCACCTGGCGCGCCCGCGCGTTTGTGCTCGGCGGGCTCGCTGTCGCCGCCGTCTACACGGCCGCAGCCCTCGGCCTCGACGCGGGCGCGGAGCACGTCGGTCCGCTCTGGACAGCGGCGATTGCCTGGACCGTCGTCGCAAGCCTCGCGGGCGCCCTGTGGCGGGGGTTCCGTCACCACGACTGGTCGGCCTTCTCTAGTTACGAGTTGCCGGAAGTCGGCGGCGAGACCCACGAGTTCGCGTTGCGCATAGGCCCCTATTCCTGGCTTCGCGAAATGGAGGATCAACTGCTCCACGACGACGATCACCTCCGCTGATCCGTTCGCAACGACCCTCCCGTCAGTCGGGCCCGGGCGCTTCGGCCTCGCCGACACGCTGCACGCCGTCGAGAGGTCGTGGTCGGCTGGGGCCGGGCGAATCCCGGGGGTCCCGAGCCCAGTCTCCCCCACGCCACCACCACGGAGGTCGCCGCCATGTCCGTCACCAATATCACCGAGGATCACCGCCGCACGTTCGAGGCCCTGACCAGCGGCCGGTTCGACAATTTCTGCCTGGTCTCGTGCTTTGTCGACGGCAAACCAACCGCGGCCATTGCCGCCGTCAACGTCAGTCCCCCCGCTCAAGACGGCGGCGAGCCGGAGTATCTCATCAGCCCGCTCTTCATGTGCCCGACCCCAGCGATGACCCTGACCGACCACGACGGGTGCGAGGCACGAGCGTGAGCCCCCCACGCCGGCCTGCCGCCAGCCTTCAGATCCCGCCCGAATGCCGCGACATGATCCGCCGTGGCGCTCTCATGGCTGTCAATTCTTCGGGCGGCAAGGACAGCTAGGCCATGACGATCCTGCTCGCCCGGGTCGTCCCCCGCGATCAACTGGTGGTGGTTCACGCCCCGCTCAGCGAGGTCGAGTGGCCGGGCACGATCGAGCACATCCAGAACACGATCCCCGCCGACGTCCTGCTGATATTCGCGCCCGTGGCGTCGGGGAAGATCCTGCTCGACCAAGTTGAGGCGCGGGAAAAATGGCCGGGAATCCAGCAGAGATGGTGTACGGCCGAACACTATGGTGAGCTCACCATAGAAGCCGCTATGGTGACAAGATCACTATGGAGAGTAAGATCGCTAAGGCCCTGACATCACGGGACTTCCGGCAATAGTACTTTCCATAGTGCTGTGGTCTCCTTCCACTCAACTGATTCGGAAAGGAGATCGACATGCGACCAGAGACCAAGCTCCGTTTGCCAGCCAGGGCGCTCAGAAAGGGGTCCGCGGAATGCCTCGCGGAGTTCAGAACACAGCTGCTTCAGGAGAAGCACTGCGCCGAGACAGTTGTTAGACGCCTGTGTGCGGCTCGGCACTTTCTCGTCTGGCTGGAAATCGCAGGGATCCAGCCAAGCGCGGTCGACGATGCTGCAATTCGTCGGTTTCGAGACCATGACTGCATGTGCCCACCACGTGAGGGGTGCAGTGGTCTCTACAAGTTGCATGCCCCCCGTCCGCAAAAAACAATGGCCGGGGTTCATCGCTTCGTTCGCTTTCTCGAGAACTCCGGCCGCACAGCGCACCCTGGGGAACTTCAACAGGGATGCCGCCTCGTGGAAGAGTTCCAGGAATGGGCCTCTGCACAGGGGCACACGCCGAACATGCTCGTGACCTATGGCCACCGTTCGCGCCATCTTCTCATCTGGCTGCACCTGTCCCGCATTCCAATGAAGGCCCTCACGGTGGAGGTGCTGGGGCGCTACTTTGAGCATGACTGCCTGTGCCCCGGCATCTATGCTCGCTTCAAGAACTCAAGGGCAGGCGCCGACACCGTTTTTGGGGTCAAGAAGTTTGTAAGGTTCCTTGCGGCGCGCGGAACGGTTCCGGACGCGCACCTTGTGCGCAAAAAGCCGCTGAATCCCAACCTGCGACGTTTCCACACCTGGCTGCGACAGCACCGCGGCGTCTGCGAAGCTACGGTTAAAGAACATGACCGAGAGGTTACCGTACTCGTTGGCGACCTTGGCGACGACCCGACCAAGTACGATGCCGCGCTTGTGAGGCAGGTTCTGCTCCGTCGGTTCGCCAATGCCTCGGCAGCACGTGCGCGAGCGTTGACGTCCGCCATGCGGATGTACCTGAGGTACCTGTCTTCGACCGGTGATTGTCCAGCGTCCCTTGTCGGAGCCGTTCCAAGAGCGGGACTGTGGAGCTTGGCCACTTTGCCGCGCTACCTTCCCATGGAAGACATCGAGAAGGTGATCGCTTCCTGCAACCGCGGCCAGCCGGTCGACATTCGCAATCGCGCGATCCTCCTGCTTCTCGCAAGACTCGCCCTTCGTGCAGGCGACGTTCGTTTCCTTCAACTGAACGACATCGACTGGACCAATGCAGAACTCCATCTCCGGGGCAAATCGAAGCGTTCCGTACGGCTGCCTCTTCCCCAGGACGTGGGCGACGCATTGCTGGCATACATTGAGACGGCGCGTCCCCGGGTGCCGGAACCTACAGTTTTTCTCCGTTCGCGTGCACCCCATCGGCCCTTCGCCTATTCCACGACAATCTCCCGATTGGTGCATTTCGCGCTGAAACGGGCCGGGGTGGATAGCCCAAGCGGACGAGGCGCACACATCTTCCGCCATTCAGCGGCGACCCACCTCCTGCGGTCGGGCGCGTCCCTGGAGACGGTCGGCGCCCTGCTTCGACATGAGACATCCTTCACCACGCAGATCTACGCCAAGGTCGACCTGCCCATGCTGCAACAGGTGGCGCAGCCATGGATGGGAGATCTCCGATGACCATGGTCGAACATGCGGAACGCTTCGTCGGGCTGAAACGCCATGTCGGCCTCAGGTATCGCTCTCAAGGCTGGGTTGTGCGAGGGTACGCGCGATACGCCGCGGAGCATGGCGATCAGTTCATCCTCAGCGCTCGAGTGATCGAGTGGGCGGCGAAAACGAGCTCCATCCACTTCGCCAGGGAGAAGCTGCGACAACTTCGGGACTTCGCCCTGTGGCTGCGGGCCGAGGACGAACGTCACGAGGTGCCGCCGCGGCATGTCTTTGGCCGCCCGCAGAGAGTTCGGCCGACTCCATACCTCCTTACGCCGACCGACATCGAGCGGTTGATGGACGCAGCCCTTTCGCTCCCGCCGGCGGACACGATCACGCCTCATACCTGCCGCTTCGTGATCGGCCTGATGGCGGCGACCGGACTGCGGCGCTCGGAGGCAGCTTCGTTGCGGTTGACCGACATCACTCCCGAAGGATTGGTCATTCGCCAGACCAAGTACCGCAAGAGCCGCCTTGTCGTGTTGCACGACACCGTACGGGAAGCGCTCGATCGCTATCTTGAGATTCGGAACAGCCACGGAGGCCTGGACAACCACTTGCTCATTCTCTGGACGGGCAATCCTCCGACACGGGAGTACCTTTCCACGATGTTCGTCAAACTGGCCCGACGAACCGGCCTCAGGGGGAAAACGGGAGAGCCCGGCCCTCGGCTCCACAGCCTCCGTCACACGTTCGCGGTAAGAGCGCTCGAGCGGGCAAGTCTCCCCGATCGCGACAGCGTCAACAGGCATATGCTGGCTTTGAGCACCTACCTCGGTCACAGTTCCGTTGCGAACACCTACTGGTACCTCGAAGCAACGCCCGCCCTGCTCAAGTCCGTTGCCGGTGCGGCCGAGGAAGCATACACGGGGAGGGCCTTGCTATGACCAGCCTGGCGCCCAACCTGTCGAAGTTCCTCAACGAACACTTGCCGCGCGACCAGCGAGTCAGTCGGCATACCATAGTGAGTTACTCCCTGGCGTTCGAGTACTTCGTCGCCTTTGCCGCAAAGAGGCTGAAGAAACGCCCGATCCGGTTGACGGTCGAGCAACTGACCGTCCCGCTGATCCTTGACTTCCTTGACGGACTGGAGAAGGAGCGGGACAACTCCGTTCGCACCCGAAACCTCCGGCTGGTGGCGATCAAGTCGTTCTTCCGCTACCTGGAGTTCAGAGCTCCCGCTTGCCTCGAACTTGCACAACAGGTCCACGCGATTCCAGAGAAGCGGTTCGACAGAGGTGTGGTCAAATCCCTCGCCCTTGAGGAAGTACAGGCCATCCTCGACGCGCCCGACACCAGAACGGCGAACGGTGTACGGGATCGTGCGATGCTCTTGCTCACCTATGCCGCGGGACTGAGGGTGTCGGAGCTCGTGGGACTGAAGTTGGAAGATCTCGGGCACAACCTGGAAACCGTTCACGTAGTGGGAAAAGGACGGCGAGAACGTGTGCTTCCGATGTGGGGAATCGCGAAACCCCTGTTGAGAGAGTGGCTCGCGATCCGACAGAACGGCCCGGACCAGCACCTGTTCCTGAACAGCCGAGGCAGGAGAATGACCCGGCATGGCTTCGCGCATCGTCTGGTAGTTCACGTCACCACGGCAAGCCGGAGAGTGCCGTCGCTGGTCGGTAAGCACGTGAGCCCGCATGTCCTCCGGCATTCCTGCGCCCTGCACACTCTGGATGCAGTGAATAGCGACCTTCGGAAGGTGTCGATGTACTTGGGGCATGCCAGTCTCAGGTCTACCGAGACGTACGTGCGGGGAGACCCGATCGAACGACTGCGGGTGCTCGCGGCCAGGGTTCCGCCTCAGCTCCGGAAAGGCAACTTCAGGAGCCCTTCCGATCCGCTCCTGGCCATGCTGGGACGACTCAAACGCCTGTAACTATGGAAAGTGCTTCGGCCCTGATGTCAATGATACCGGGGCCTTGGCACTTCTACTCTCCATAGTGATCTTGTCACCATAGCGAACACTATGGTGAGCTCACCATAGTGCTCGGCCGTACACCATCGTTGATGGATCCCCGGCCATTTCCCCCGCTCCTCGACCTGGTCGAGCAAGGTCTTCCCCGATGCCACGGGCGCGAATATCAACGGAACGCCCGCGGGAATCGTGTTCTGGATGTGCTCGATCGTTCCGGGCCACTCGACCTCGCTGAGCGGGGCGTGGACCACCACCAGTTGGTCGCGGGAGACGATCCGGGCGAGCAGGATCGTCATGGCTTGGCTGTCCTTGCCGCCCGACGAATTGACGGCCACGAGAGCGCCGCGGCGGATCATGTCGCGGCATTGGGGCGGGATCTGAAGGCTGGCGGCGGGCCGGCGTGGGGGGCTCACGCTCGTGCCTCGCACCCGTCGTGGTCGGTCAGCGTCATCCCCGCGGTCGGCCAGACGAAGAGCGGGCTGACGAGAACTTCCGGCTCGCCGCCGTCTTCAGCGGGGGGACTGACGTTGACGGCGGCGATGGCTGCGGTTTGTTTGCCGTCGACGAAACACGAGACCAGGCAGAAATTGTCGAACCGGCCGCTGGTCAGGGCCGCGAACGCGCGGCGGTGATCGGCGGTGATGTTGGTGTCGGGCATGACGACGACCTCCTTGGCGTTGGCGTGGGGGAGCCCGGCCTCGAAGCCCCGGGACTCGCCCGGCTCCAGCCGGCCAAGCTCCTGGCGGCGGGCGGGCGCGTCGGCGGAGGCCGAAGCGCCCGAGCCCGGCTGACGGGCCGGTCGCCGTGAACGGATCAGCGAAGGTGATCGTCGTCGTGGAGCAGTTGGTCATCCAGGTCGCGAAGCGAGGAATAGCGGCCGGTGCGGGACAGCCACTCGTCCATTTCGTCGTCTTCCGGCAGCTCGTAGTTGGAGAACGCAGTCCAGTCGCCATGACGCAATCCGCACCACAGCGCGCCTGCGAGGCTCGCGGCGACGGTCCAGGCAATCGCCGCCATCCAGAGGAGGCCGACGTGATCCGCGCCCGCGTCGAGGCCGAGCGCTGCGGCCGTGTAGATGGCGGCGAGAGCGAGTCCGCCGAGCACGAAGGCACGGGCGCGCCATCTGTGTCCGGCGCGCTCCCGGCTCGGGGCCGGGCTGCTTTCCTGAGTTGTAAGTGTTCTCGACATGCTCATGGCCTCCACTCTGCTGGCGGAATCGTCGCGGGCGCCTGCCCCAGCTCCGGGGTTTCGTCCAGCCCGAGCCGGCCACGACCTCTGGACGGCGGAAAGCGTGTCGGAGGACACCGCAGGTAGCGCAGGTAGATGTGTGGCTGGAGACCGGGCGGCCACACTCAACCGGGCCGTGGCGGTCCGATCCTGCCGGCGGGTCGTTCCCCGGCTATAATGGATGCGCGAGCGGGTGGATGTGGATAGGGGTCTATCCCAAGTAGGGGCGACCAAAACCGGCGTGTCGCTGGAACTGTCGGTGGTGCGCTAAGTGGGGCGATCCTGCCGCGGGCAGTAGGCTGGGGGCGCGGCCATACCGGAGGAGCTTCGCGGACAGGTATTCCCGTCGTGGTCAAGCGTCTCGAGGCAGATGGAGAGGCTTCAGGCGCTACGAAGGCATCGGACGGGCAGGTGCTATAAGTTCTGGTCCGCAGTTTGCGGAACGCCTTTGTCACCGTGGCGGAACGGGAGCTGATCGTCCGCGATCACTGACCAAGCGGCTGGTGAACCACGGCCCGGCGACGTGGTAGAGGTGCTACGCCGCGGACTGGACCGTGGAGCATCCTCGCAAGCGCGTGCAACGGATCGCCGACCGGTAGACGAGATCATGGGCTGGACGTGCCGACAGCGGGCTCCCCTACCTGCCACCGATGGAAGTCACCTCAGCCTTCCGCGATGAGGGTTGACAACTGCTTGCGAAGGGCGGTCACAAGCTTGTGAGCGATCCGGAAAGTTGATAGACAAAGATTCCTGGAAGAGCTTGGTTGCTCCGTATCCGTGGATGCGGTGAGTCGCAAGAAAGAGTTGGCAGGATGCCAAAGCGTCAAAGCAATAATCCCAAGCGTCGAATCGCTCCGAGGGAGGAAACCGAACCGCAGTTTCTGGAACGGGTTGCTGCCACTGCGGTCTATACCGGTGACCCTCAACATAAGAGCAAGCCTGCCGACTACGGGTTCCACCCGCCAGCAGATCCGCGGCCGAACAAATCACTTTGCGACGGTAGCCGAATCATTAAGCTCGCGGAAGCCACAGCGCTCTTTCGGGAAGGCATCCGGCGAGGCATGATCAGCACGTATTGCGTGGATGGGCTGCCGAAGTACGTCTGGGCAGTGGATGCATATGGCCACGTATACGAGGCGAAGCTCTCGAAAAATAGCTCAAACTACCACGGATACGAGCTTGGCTGCAACGAAAGCGCCATGAAGACAATTGTCACCAACGAGTGGCACCTAAGATGAACGGCCGAGTGACAGTGTCGCTAACTTCCGAAGTTCTTGATTCCGGATCGCCGGAAGAACGAGCGACGTTCGGTTTGTTTGCGGTGACGGCCAATGACCACCTGCTGACCTCTGGTGAGGATGTCGGACAAAAGGAGCTGCGCCACGGTCCACATATTTCCGGCTATCCTATCGCCGAATGGCTCGCGTGGAACTGGTGGCGGCTTCGGTGGGAGATTGGCCGTCCCTCCGATCACGATGCCGTATTGCGTTGGGACTTCGCACATTGTATGGCGACCATCGGTGAAGGCTATGTGTGGCCCAACATCACGATCTCTTCGGACGGAATGCAATCTTTCTTGGTCTCCGAGCCTTCTCGTAGTACCGAAAAGGTCTTATTCCGTTACTCTGGAGCGCCGGGGCGCCAAAGGGTTCCAGCGGCTGAACTGGAAGCTGCAATCGACGATTTCGTGGAAGATATACTGAACAGGCTTGATGGCGCGACAACCCGAGAGAGCAATCTCCATCATCTTTGGAATGAACTGAAAAGCGAAAGGGCAGATCCTGAACTCGCGCGTTTTCGACGACTGGAAGCGCAACTAGGGAACGAACCGGATGAGGCTGACGAGAATGAGGTGCGCCGACACCTTGCGGACGCCACCGAACTCGGGGAGGAGGCATTGAGTGAAATCGCCGCCGATGCTGTGCTGGGCGGTGGAAATTCGCGAAGCATGTTTCGGGCCGCAGACTTTGCTCAGATCGCAGAGACAAACGGCTTTGACGCCAATCCGAAAGACGCAATAGGGTTGAACGATACAAATGACCTTCCATCACCTTGGCATGTCGAGGCCTGGAGCCTGGGAGGGCGATGTGCAAAATTGATTCGTGATCAAGAAAAACTGGACGGGCAGCCAATTGATGACAAGGCTTTGGCCGGCTTTGCAGGAATCGTTGGGGATGCGGTTTCGCTGGAAACACTAGACTCCGGGACAATGCCTATTTCCTTCGCGCTGGACGCGGAAAGCGGCCATTCCAGAGTAGCGCTTCGGTCACGGTGGAATACGGGTCGACGCTTTGACCTCGCCCGGTTGATTGGCGACCGTATGATGTGCACACGGTTTAGTAAATCCGTCGAATGGCTCCTCCCCGCGACACGCGCTTCCAGCTATCGTCAGAAGATGCAGCGCGCATTCGCTGCGGAACTCTTGAGTCCCTTCGCGTTCGTGGACGACATGATGATGGGTGACTATTCCGAAGAGAAACAGAACGAAGTCGCAGAGTACTTCAAGGTTTCTCCCATGACTATTCAGACGCAACTATTAAATCACCGGCGTATCGACCGCGACGACGCACCGGACATCGTCAATCGCGATTGGATCACTTAGTAGATGCCTACAGCTATCGGCGCTTAACTTCTGAACGTGTTCGCGCAAAGAGGAGAACGATCGAAAAGCTCCAAATTTCCACTTGTTGCCATGGGCGTCCCAATACGGCAGTCATCAGATCCTCAAGGTGCTTGGAGTGATCTGCCTATATGTAGTGCCTAAAAGGTAAGGGTGGCAGATCGGGAACAGGTGCGGCAGTGAGAATCTCGCCAACAGCATCCGCAAATCTCAGCGTGACTGGTTGTCCATCCGCAAACCGGCATGTATTAAAGTTAATCTTTGTCAGGCCCATTACGTCGGTCATGACTCTGAGCAAATCGGCTTCGCCCCTGTGAATTTCTATGAGGAGCGGGTTGGGCACTTCCCAGCCGGGATATGTATCGAGCCGAGGTATAAAGCCCTTGGTCCAAAGGTATCCTTTTCTGCTTGTTGACAGATATGCAGTACCACGCAACACCGGCATCTTACCCAACCTATAGAGTTTCAGTCCGCTGCTTGGGCGAATCCGTACGCCGACTAGGTCCGTCTGGTGTGGCACAGCAGATTTGAAGCCTTCCCACTCGTCATGGTCGAATCTTGTCTTGCCGTGTATGAATAGCTCGATAGGAGGCTTGCCGTGGAGGTCCCGGTAAGACTCAACCACTAGATTCATCAACTCATAGGCCTTTTCCTTGCTGAGGTGAAATTCTCCCGTATCCTTTGAGTACCAGGGGCCAACCGCACCTCGAAAGACAACACCGTCGCCCGAGTCCAAGAACATCTGGGCACCGCAACAAGCGTTGCCGTTGTTTAGGTTGGTTCCATCCATCTTATAGACCAAACCGACGTAACAGACTCCAGGTCGGACCGATGCCAGTCTCCAGGGCTTGCCACTCGCCTTGAAAAAGGCTGTCGTAGAGAGATTCCAAGCCACTGTGGCCGGGTCTTCGGGTTCGCGGATGAGGCGGCCATTCTCGATGAATCGGTGAGGGGTAAGTGTCGTGTCGCGTACAATCCGAAGGACAGCCCTCAGATCCAGCAGGCGCGCCTTCATCTGGTGGTGGAAATTGAGTTCGTATCGATAAATGTCGGCGGCCTGCCTGTCCTCGGGAAAAAGCGAACCTGTCAGGAGGATTTTTCGTCCGGTCTTGGCGGGAAAAGGCTGATTCCCCGGAATACGCTCTTCCTTGGGCACAATTGATTTAGGCCTTCCATACCGATGAAGCTCCTCCGGTATGACAACGAACCACATGGTTGGTGGCGCTTCATCTTGGCGCAAGTACTTGCGTATAGGCTCCGAAAAGAGGTTGACTGTCTTGTATATCGCTTCGTGACGATCAGCAATTCGGATCGAATCGTGGAGGGCGTTCTCAGAAACTGTTAATTCGACAAGCGGTTGTTTTGGCCACTGAGTGCCAAAAACACCCTGGAAGCCAGGCCATCCAGCGTGGTGTGGTCGATTAGGATCCTTGGGTGGAATAAAACGCTGAATGCTTTCGACCCACTCGCCAAAGCAGTCTAGACCTTGAGGCGTGCCGACAACACCGATACGGATTTCGGCGGGATTGGCTCTGTCGTCCAAGGGTCCGAACAGGAAAAGTCCGTCCTTTGGGTCTTCTAGCTCTTGCCCGTATCCGAAGCATAAACGTGGTTCGTCAATGTGAAGCAAAGAGTTTGTCACGCCTCACCCTCGTGTGTTTCATCTTCAGCGACGAATATGTCGTCAACATCCTCTTCACCCTGGTCATTGTCGAGATCATCGAAAGCATCGGCTTCTATTTCGTGGTCTTGATGATCCTGCCCACTCGTAAGCGTTGTGGTGTCGTCCACGATTGACCGAGCGATATCAAAGCCTATGGGAGTGGCAGCTATCAGCGCGGCTGCTTCACCGCCCAGGGGTACGGAGAATTCCCCTTTGCCTTCAGCCAGGACAGCGACGAAGGCGCGAAGCAGGTCGCGCCAACGGTCATTCCACCAATTCTTGCAGAACCTTTTCCGCAGGTTAGCAGCGCGCGTCTTACTTTCCACTGGGGTCTTCCCATCTTGCGTGAAGACAACGTGGGGACGCAGGGCAAAGTGCTGTGGCTGAACGAGACTCACAGTGCCCGACACGGCAAAATGCCAGTGGACGCTTCGCGTTTCGCTTCGGCCGACAAGACGACGACGACGCAGCTTGCCATCTTCAGTCCGAAAAGTAGCGATGTTGCCCGGTACCCAGTCGAGGGGGACGAACCACGCGTGTCCATGCGCAAATTCGTAGAAAGAAAGGCCCCGACTGCGTGCAAATTGCTCCCACGCTTCGCGGAGAAGCCCGACTATCATGTTCTGCGCGATCGGCCGTAAGATCTTTGGCCCATCAGTTTCCTCGCCGTCCAGAAACTGAGCCAACGGAACGCGATAGGCGTGTTCAAGGGAAATCTCACAAACTTCCCCTTGAAGTGTGGCGATATCAGCGAAACTTACAGCCAGTCGCTGATATTGAGTCGAAGGACTTTGAAACCGAGCGAATGCAAGCTCCACATCTTTTTGTGAGGCGTTGAAACGGACAAAATTGATATGAGATGGCAAAGATTGAATTTGAAACCAGTTGGAGAGCACTGATTCCGGTGTTTCGGAGATAGTCGCGCTTTGTCGCAGCCGGAACTCCTGCCAAGCACCCAAGGCTTCTCCAAGCTCACTAGTTGACCGCGGAACTTGGTCTTCCTTTAGCGCCTTTAGGAGCTTACTGAAACCATCGGCCCAGTTTGATGAGAAGTCGATGGCGTTTAGGCGTATCAATTGCTCAGGAAAATCTGAAAACGGGAGGTCATCAAGCCGAATGGGTATGATGAAACCCTCTCTGCCCAGGTGTCGACCTGTGTTTGTGGCAAGAGCAATCTCATTTAGTACGCCGTCCTTCTGAAAGGACGTACGAGATAGGGCGACGATGAAAACAATCGCGTCTTTCTTGATCGCTTCACCAATGTCTAGCCAGAATTGCTCTCCGCCGCGTAGGTTGAGCACGTCTGCCCATACGTGATAGCCAGCAATGGTCAGCCGTGTTCCTAACCAAGAGGCAAACTCATTGTCTTCGGGATTGGCATGGCTGATAAAAATAAGATCCCGCTCTTTCATAGAAACCCTAGTTAAACCGAGAGGTGAACCGCCCCGGGCCTCCCGGAGAGGTTTGGGTGACATTTCCGTCGCCCATTCTGTTCTCAGCGGTTGAGCCGTTCCATCGACATGGGGTTTGTCCGGTGAGCATAGGGTTCTGTTCCTTTAGAAAAGCTACTCAAGCATAGCGTAAAATTGAACAAGGTGACAGCCGATGATTCTGCGTCAAGGACGGTCATAGGTGCGTTCACCATGTGTGGTTTCTCCCGCGCTGGAGGAAGAGCCCTACCTTCATGTTTACGGACAACCAACCTTTCATGAGAATACCATGACCACCAGAGACAAAGCCACCCGGCGGAAGCTGAGTTTGCTGGAGTTGGCCGAAGAAATAAGCAGCGTGTCCAAGGCGTGCCGGATCATGGGCTCTGTGGTCTTGTTGATCCAGTCAACAATGGCGCCGTCTTTCAAGTCACGATCGGGCCTTTTGGATTCTAGCAGGCCGTGAAAACCCCACGGATTCCAGAGTTGTCGAGCTATGGGGTCGGAGTGAAGTGGTGACGTCTGAGGCCGCGTACGTCGCGCGTATCTCGATCGCTGGATTCGAGACCAGACATGAGACGACCCGTGCTGCGGTGCCACCCCTGCCCTGGCACCCGGAACGGGATCGGCTGTGGTTGACCGACGTGCGCCCGGACAATGGCGCTTCTGCCCTTGAATTGGATAGCCGATGGGTATACTCGCTCGCTCTAGTATCAGCGAATGGTGTAGCGCTGGCTATCGATGCCATGGACTTAAAGATCAGGGGTACGCGCGTATGACTGAGAAAGGGTTCGACGCCAGCGACTGGATTGACCGGGTGACGGCGACTCTTCGAGCGCTGGCATTAGCCCAGGAGCCTTACGTGCAGGCGTATTGGCAACACAATCCGCGCGAGCAGTTAATCGTCGACGGTCGGGATGAGACGCCGTTTCCGCTGGATGACGTGCGCATGGTCTATGCCGCGGAGCGATACAGCCGGTCCTTCGGTAGAGAGGCCGAGTACGGTCCCCTTCGTGCGGTCCTCGATCCGGCGCGCTACGCCCTGCTGTCCCACCCCGAGTTGGAGCGCGTGGCGGTAACGAGACGAATCGTGGGCGAGAATAATTTCTGGATGCAGTTGGTGAATTCTGGGACGTCGATCTCGGCCGGGGACCTGATTGCCGGGTTGATGGCGCGGGCCGCGGAGCTTTCGGGCGACGGGTTCCGGACGGCGGCGCGCGAACTGAACGCCTTCCTTTCGCCAGCGAGGGATCGCAAGGCGGCCGGTGTGCTGGGCAATCTCGACGAGGGTTGCGACGTATTGCTGTTCTACGGCCTCACCGTGAGTGAGAGGATCAACGTCGAAGACGCCATGGCGATCCTTCCGTTCGGGGAAGTTCGGCGGTTTGTGGACCATGAGCTGGTGAGAGAACTGGCCCCGCCGGGCGCCGGCTTCCACGGATGGCGCTCGGTGGGTGCCGTGGTCAGGCCGTTTCGGTGGCGGCCGGAATTCAGGCGGAGGGGTAGCGTAAACGAATCCCTGGGTTACCTGCCGGCACCGTTCTTCCCCGAAGGCGCGGACACTCCTGGACCTGCTTGCCGTGAGCCATGCAACGCCCATGCTGTCGCTCGCAACGATATCGGATTGCATCGACCATTCCGCGGCTCGCCTACTGGGCCTGGGGAGAAAAGGTCCGGGGATGTACCAGAAATGGGCGGCGAATGGCTTCGATGGGTTCGCCGAGTGCCCGGTGGTGAAGCCAGCGGCGCTCGACGAAGCACGGGAGGCCTTCGAAAAACGCCAGAGCGCGCGTTACCAGGAGATGGTGCCCTTCGTGGCGCGTCTGGCCGAAGCGCTTGGACGGGATGGCCGGTTTGCATTGCACGACAAGGTCGTCGATGTGGTAATCGCGCTCGAAGGTATGTACAAGTTGCCCAAATGGAAAAAACTGCGAAAGCTGGAGGACAGGGTTTCCGGTTTTCTTGAAACTGACGCGGACGATCGGCGAAAGATCAGGGAGAGCGTCAGGAATCTGTATGAGGCCCGCTCGGCGGTCGTTCACAGCGGGTCGGGCGAGGCGTCGCCGTTCAGAAACGCCGCGGCGTTCGTCAAGGGTTACGACCTCGCTCGGAGGTCACTGTTCAAGCTTCTACGGGAAGGCGTCCCCGAGAACTGGGACGAGCTGGAGGGCGCACGCGAATGAGGTGTATGTGGACTGATATCGACCGGATCGCGGCCATGCTGCTGCGGATCCAGGACCTGCGGCGGGAAACGGACGGACACGGATCCGTTTCGCAAAATGTCCGGGTCCTTTCTGGCCGTAGTCCTATGCGGGAGGGCAGGACGCGGTGTATGGTCAGCGTCCGCCCGGATTTTTTGGGAATCCACCGGAATCCATTGTGTTTTGGGCCAATTTCGCCAAAAGTGGGGCATTGGTGGGGAATCGCATGAGGACCCTGAGTGCGAAAGACGCGAAGCACGGCTTCGGCCGGCTGACCGACCTGGCCCGCGCCGAACCGGTGGGTCGGTGTGGTGATGATGGCGGTGGAGGAGGACGAGCGGCTGAAGGTTTTTGAGACAGGGCCACGTCGATAGCCGCCCAAGCACGAGCGGTAAGGCAGAATGATGGATCAAGGCCATCCACAACAAGAAGGTCTCCTTCATCCGCGGCATCGAAGCCAACCTCGGCTCTCGTTCGCGTTTCACACCGGACAGTCGGACGCCTTCAGTAGACGCCATAAAGAGTGAGTCCCCGCGATGGCGATGACCACACCCGAACGCGATCTTGAGGAGTCCCTTGTCGCGAAGCTACAGGACCTCAAGTACGAATATCGCCCCGACATCCGCGATCGAGCAACGCTTGAAGCAAATTTCAGGGACAAGTTTGAAGCCCTGAATCGTGTCAAACTCACCGACAGCGAGTTCCAGCGGCTCCTTGAGGGGATCGTCACGCACGACGTGTACGAGGCCGCACGCTCCCTCCGGAATCGGGAAGCGTTCATCCGCGCCGATGGCACGCCACTCAACTACACCCTCGTCAACATCAAGGACTGGTGCAAGAACCACTTCGAGGTCGTCAAACAGCTCCGCATCAATACGGACAACAGCCATCACCGCTACGACGTCATGCTCCTGATCAACGGCGTCCCCGTGGTGCAGATCGAGCTCAAGACGCTCGGGATCAGTCCCCGGCGGGCGATGGAGCAGATCGTCGACTACAAGAACGACCCGGGCAACGGATACACCAAGACGCTCCTGTGCTTCGTCCAGCTCTTCATCGTCAGTAACCGCACGGATACGTGGTACTTCGCCAACAATAACGCGCGGCACTTCACCTTCGACACTGACGAGCGGTTCCTTCCGATCTGCCAGTTCGCGGCCGTGGACAACACCAAGATTACCCACCTCGACGACTTCGCTGATCGGTTCCTTGCCAAGTGCACGCTCAGCAAGATGATCAGCAAGTACATGGTCCTCATCGCGAGCGAGCGGAAGCTCCTCATGATGCGCGCGTACCAGATCTACGCCGTCGAGGCCATCGTCGACTGCATCGAACAGAACTGCGGCAACGGCTACATCTGGCACACGACCGGCTCGGGTAAGACGCTCACCTCCTTCAAGGCCTCGACACTCCTCAAGAACAACGACAGCATCCACAAGTGCCTGTTCGTCGTCGATCGCAAGGACCTCGACCGCCAGACCCGCGAGGAGTTCAACCGGTTCCAGGAGAACTGCGTCGAGGAAAACACCAACACCGCGACGCTTGTTCGCCGTCTCCTGTCCGACGACTACGCAGACAAGGTCATCGTCACGACCATCCAGAAGCTTGGGCTCGCCCTCGACGAGAACAGCAAGCACAACCGGCAGGACCTGTCTCAGGGGCGGTCAACATTCAAGCAGCGGCTCGAGCACCTCCGCAACAAGCGAATGGTCTTCATCTTCGATGAATGCCATCGGTCGCAGTTCGGCGAGAACCACAGGGCCATCAAGGAGTTCTTCCCGAAGTCCCAGCTCTTTGGCTTCACTGGTACCCCGATCTTTGAGGATAACGCGACTGTCAGGCAGATCGAGGGAGATGTCGCCACCCTTCGAACCACCAATGACCTCTTCCAGAATGAGCTCCACGCCTATACCATCACCCACGCGATCGAGGATCGGAACGTCCTCCGCTTCCACGTCGACTACTACAAACCAAACGACACGCCCGCCCTCAAGCCCGGTCAAAGGCTCACTAAGCAGGCGGTCGCTCAGGCCATCCTCGACAAGCATGACGCTGCGAGCGGAGACCGACGCTTCAACGCGCTGCTCGCTACCGCCTCGATCAACGAGGCCATCGAGTATTACGAAGTCTTCAAGAACCTCCAGGCCGAACGGCAGTCCGCCGACCCAGAGTTCCTCCCTCTCAAGATCGCTGCCGTCTTCTCGCCACCTGCGGAAGGCAACAAGGACGTCCAGCAGATCCAGGAGGACCTTCCCCAGGAGAAGGAGGACAACCAGCACGACCCCGAGGACAAGAAGATCGCGCTCAGGGCAATCATCGCCGACTACAATCTGCAGTATGGCACCAACCACGACATCAACAATTTCGATCTCTACTATCAGGACATCCAGCAGCGCATCAAAGATCAGGAGTTCCCCAACCGCGACTTGCCCCGCAAGGGCGAGGAGAAGGTCGACGTTACCATTGTCGTCGACATGCTCCTCACCGGCTTCGACGCTAAGTTCCTCAACACGCTCTACGTCGACAAGAACCTCAGGCACCACGGCCTGATTCAGGCCTTCTCCCGCACCAACCGCGTCCTCAACGCCACCAAGCCCTACGGCCACATCCTCGACTTCCGCCAGCAGCAGGACAATGTCGACGCCGCCATCGCTCTCTTCTCCGGCGCCCAACTCGACCGAGCCCGCGAGATTTGGCTGGTCGACAAGGCTCCCGTCATCATCGACCATTTCAAGCAGGCCGTCGCTGACCTCGGCGAGTTCATGCAGTCGCAGGACCTCGAAGCCAGGCCCGATCAGGTCAACAACCTGATGGGCGACGACGCCCGCGCCCAGTTCATCAAACGATTCAAGGAGGTCCAGCGCCTCCAGACCCAGCTCGATCAGTACACCGACCTTACGAACGAGCAGCGGGAGCAGATCGAGCAGGCCCTCCCCAAGGACGACCTCCGCGCCTTCCGTGGCGCCTATCTGGAAACCGCCCAGCGCCTGAAGGAGCAGCAGGGCGCGCCCGGCAGGGACGACGAGCCAGCCAACTCCGAGGTCGACCAGCCCGACTTCGAGTTCGTCCTCTTCGCCTCCGCCGTTATCGACTACGACTACATCATGAAGCTGATCGCCAAGTACTCGGGTCAGGACCCGAAGAAGCTGACGATCAGCCGCGAGCAACTCATCGGGCTGATCCAGTCCGACGCCAAGTTTCTCGACGAACGGGAAGAGATCACCGAGTACGTCCGTTCACTCACGGAGGGTGAGGGCCTCGACGAGGCCGCGATCCGCACCGGCTACGAGCAGTTCAAGGCCGAGAAGCAGGCTAGCGAGATCGAAGGCCTTGCCCAGACCCACGGCCTGACGACCGAGTCGCTCTGGGCCTTCGTCGACACCGTTCTCCAGCGCATGATCTTCGACGGCGAGCAGCTCACGGACCTGATGGAGCCGCTCGGCCTGGGCTGGCGTGAACGTCGCGAGCGGGAACTGGCCCTCATGGCCGACCTCGTACCACTCCTCAACAAGCGAGCCCACGGTCGGGACATCTCGGGCCTCAACGCCTACGAGCAAGGGGATGCGCGATGACCGTCGACAAGCCATTGCACCTTGCGCCGCGGCTGCGGTTTCCGGAGTTTCGGGATGCGGCAGAATGGAAGACTAAGATACTGGGGACTCGGGGCAGTTTCCTTTCTTCACTTACAGGCAAGACCGCCAAGGACTTTGATACAGGGGACGCTGCTTTCATCCCGTACATGAATGTGTTCTCAAATCCATTCACTAACACGACCGACCTGCGCTCCGTCAATGTTGCCGGTGACGAATCGCAAAGCGCCGTTGCCAAGGGAGATGTGTTCTTCACGGTTTCCTCGGAAACACCAGAAGAAGCGGGCATGTCGAGCGTCTTACTCGAAGAAATCGACAACTGTTATTTGAACTCATTCTGTGCTTTGTTCCGCTTCGATGAAGGAAAGTCACCGGATTCTGTTTTTCTTGGCTACCTGCTTCGTTCAGCACCGGCTAGAGAACATCTAACGCGTGGGGCACAAGGCGCAACGCGCTACAACATCTCCCGGGCGACGTTTCGCAGCCTGCCTATTCTGATTCCATCGGGTGCCGAGCAGAGGAAGATCGCCGACTGCCTCGGCTCCCTGGACGACCTGATCGTGGCGGAGGGCCGGAAGCTCGAAGCCCTGCGGCAGCACAAGCAAGGGCTGATGCAGCAGCTCTTGCCCCAGCCCGGCGAAACCGTGCCGCGGCTGCGGTTTCCGGAGTTTCGGGATGCGGCAGAATGGAAGACTAAGATACTGGGGACTCGGGGCAGTTTCCTTTCTTCACTTACAGGCAAGACCGCCAAGGACTTTGATACAGGGGACGCTGCTTTCATCCCGTACATGAATGTGTTCTCAAATCCATTCACTAACACGACCGACCTGCGCTCCGTCAATGTTGCCGGTGACGAATCGCAAAGCGCCGTTGCCAAGGGAGATGTGTTCTTCACGGTTTCCTCGGAAACACCAGAAGAAGCGGGCATGTCGAGCGTCTTACTCGAAGAAATCGACAACTGTTATTTGAACTCATTCTGTGCTTTGTTCCGCTTCGATGAAGGAAAGTCACCGGATTCTGTTTTTCTTGGCTACCTGCTTCGTTCAGCACCGGCTAGAGAACATCTAACGCGTGGGGCACAAGGCGCAACGCGCTACAACATCTCCCGGGCGACGTTTCGCAGCCTGCCTATTCTGATTCCATCGGGTGCCGAGCAGAGGAAGATCGCCGACTGCCTCGGCTCCCTGGACGACCTGATCGTGGCGGAGGGCCGGAAGCTCGAAGCCCTGCGGCAGCACAAGCAAGGGCTGATGCAGCAGCTCTTCCCCAACTTGGAGGCAGAGTCGCGATGAGCGGGACCGCCTATGCCGATCTGCCTGAGCTCGCCCGGCACCTCCGATCGTTGCTGGCCGACAAAGCCCAAAGGAGGCCCGACAAGAGCCCGTTCGTCCTGCTATACGCATTCAATGGGACCGGCAAGACACGGCTGTCCGCGGCCTTCAAAGACCTCGGAAAGGTGGTGGATGAGAACGACGAGGTTCAGAGCCAGGATACCCTGTACTTCAATGCCTTCACCGAGGACCTGTTCTCTTGGGACAATGACCTAGAGAACGACGAGCATCGCACGCTGAAGCTCAATGTGGCGTCCAGCTTCTTCGTTGGGCTCCATGAGCTGGAGATCGAGAACCGTATCCGTCCGCTGCTGGACCGCTACGCGGACTTCGACTTCACGATCAACTTCGCGTTTGACGAGCGGACTGGCAAGATCACCCGCGCCGAGGTGACCTTCTCCCGAATGGTGCTGAGCGGCGTGGGGGACCAGGCGCGGACCGACGAGGTGGACGGCATCAAGATTTCGCGCGGCGAGGAGAACATCTTCATCTGGTGCTTCTTCCTTGCGATCCTCCAGCTCGCGCTTGACGGGGACGAGGCGTACAAATGGGTCGAGTATGTCTACATCGACGATCCGATCTCGTCTCTTGATGAA
Organism: uncultured Binatia bacterium (SeqCode); assembly: GCA_965204505.1. Taxonomy (GTDB): domain Bacteria; phylum Desulfobacterota; class Binatia; order UBA9968; family JAJDTQ01; genus JAJDTQ01. The sequence continues at coordinate 326,956 of CBDBFB010000002.1, read as the reverse complement.
CACAACGCCATCGTGGTGGGCAATCACCTCGTCCAGCTCTACCGCGAGGCGCAGCGCCCGATCAAGACGGTAGTGTCAACGCATCACGCCCTGTTCTTCAACGTGCTGCACTACGAGCTCCGGAGCCATCTGGGCGGGCCGTTGCAGTACATCCTCAAGCGAGACCGCCGAACTGACGGCTACCTCCTTGCTGAGCAGCCTGGCGATACGCCGCAGTTCTACCACGTCGCCGCGTTGGCAGATCTCTGGCTGGTGGCGCAGAGCGGCCAGGCCAAGACGTTCCACTTCAACATCTTGCGCACGATTTTGGAGAAGACCGCCTTGTTCCTTGGCCACCGCCATTTCTCGGAGTGCATCAAGAAGGCCGCTGACGATGCGGACGGCATTCTGCACCAACGGTTCGTCGATCTCTTGAGCCACGGCAAGTATTCGATGTACGAGCCTACCGAAATGGGCGACGACACGAAGGATTACTTCCTCACCATCCTGAGGGGATTCGTGGAGCACCATCCGTTCAACCGTGAACTTCTACCAGACCCCGCCACAGACAACGAAGCATCATGACCGAGAACAACCAGTTGCTTTTAGGAAAAACGCTCTGGGCCATCGCGGACCAACTCCGCGGGGCGATGAATGCGGACGACTTTCGCGACTACATGCTCGCGTTCCTGTTCCTTCGCTACCTCTCAGACAACTACGAGCAGGCCGCGAAGAAGGAACTAGGGCGCGATTACCCCGACCCGAACGCCATCGGCAACGGCGGGCGGTCCTCCCTGTCTGTCTGGTATGAGCAGAACCCCGACGATGTGTCGGCGTTCGAGAAGCAGATGCGGCTCAAAGCGCACTACGTCATCCACCCTGAGCACCTCTGGGCCAGCATAGCCCACATGGCCCGCATCCAGGAGGGCGAACTGCTCAAAACGCTCGAAGATGGCTTCAAGTACATCGAGAACGAGTCGTTCCAGAGCACGTTTTCCGGGCTTTTCTCAGAAGTCAATCTCGGCTCCGACAAGCTCGGCAAGACCTACGAGGACCGGAACGCGAAGCTCTGTACGATCATCACCAAGATAGCCGAGGGCCTCGCGGAGTTCTCCACGGACAGCGACGCGCTGGGAGATGCCTACGAGTACCTAATCGGCCAGTTCGCCGCGGGCTCGGGCAAGAAGGCCGGTGAGTTTTACACGCCGCAGCGGATATCGGGCATCCTTTCCGCGATTGTCACACTCGACAGCCAGGAGCCGAAGGCCGGTAAGCGGAAGCACCTCGCTAACGTGATGGACTTCGCCTGTGGCTCGGGCTCGCTACTACTGAACGTCCGTAAGCGCATGGGGCCGCACGGCATCGGCAAGATCTACGGGCAGGAGAAGAATATCACGACGTACAACCTCGCGCGGATGAACATGTTGCTGCACGGGGTGAAGGACTCGGAGTTTGAGATTTACCACGGCGACACGCTGACCAACGACTGGAACATGCTCCGCGAGACGAACCCTGCGAAGAAGCCCTATTTCGACGCTGTGGTTGCCAACCCACCATTCAGCTACCGCTGGGGCCCGAACGAGGCCTTGGGCGAGGAGATGCGCTTCAAGAACCACGGGTTGGCCCCGAAGTCGGCGGCGGACTTCGCGTTCCTGCTGCACGGCTTTCACTACCTCAAGGACGACGGTGTGATGGCGATCATCCTGCCGCACGGCGTGCTGTTCCGCGGCGGCGCGGAGGCGAAGATCCGCCGCAAGCTCCTCGACGACGGGCACATCGACACCGTCATCGGCCTGCCGGCGAACCTGTTCTACTCGACCGGCATCCCGGTCTGCATCCTCGTCCTGAAGAAATGCAAGAAGCCCGATGACGTCCTGTTCATCAACGCGTCCGAGCATTTCGAAAGGAACAAGCGGCAGAACTACCTGTCCGACGAGCATATCGAGAGAATCATCGACACCTACAGGCAGCGTCCGGAGAGCATTGATCGGTACGCTAGACGCGTAGAGATGGACGAGATTGAGGCCAACGACTGCAACCTGAACATCTCGCGCTATGTCAGCACGGCCGAGCAGGAGGTCGCGATCGATCTGTTGGTCACGCATGGGGAGTTGGTCGAGATCGAGGAACAGACTCAGGAGTCAACGGTGAAGCACAACGCGTTTCTGGAGGAACTTGGACTATCCCCATTGCCAGCGCCCAATAAGTAATCGAAGCGATCCCTCCGCCTATGGTTGGCGCCGCGTGCATGTGGAGTTGAGGGCTCGCGGCTGTATCATGAAGCACACGAAAATCAATGCCTGATGCGCGACCAAGCCGTGCATCTCCCGCGCCGGCGTCGCCTTTGTCTCCACCACCGACAGCGACCACGACGAAGCGCTCTTCCTGGAAAATTCAGAAAGCTCGACGTCCTGATCCTAACCAGCTCGGGGTCGCCGATCTGACCTACGTTAAGCCGTGGAATCGCGAAACCGAAGGAGTGGCTTTCGCTGGCGCATTGGAGGAACTCCATACTGACGATGCCTGCCGCGATTGGACAGTCGTTCTGAAGCCGGATGGCCCGGTTGGCAACGGACTGTTCGTGCCAGTCGTGATCTTGGAGCATGGCCCTTTCAATCCAACCCAAGGGCAGTGACGCAGACGTTTACTCGACGCTATGTCCTGGAACGGGCTCGAATTGAAGGCCGGAACTTTCGGAGTCGTTCTTGTCGCGGAGGACCGGTGGTATGATAGCCGGCATCCGGCGAGTGAAGGAATCTCGGGCTGGTTCTACGGCTCGAACCACGGGGAAGTGGGTGGGCTTTTCAGTTTCACGAAGTCGGTGACGGGAGGCCGCTGGGTCGGTGGGTACGGGCACGGTGTTTCAGGCTTATTTGGAGCCCGGCGTGATTAGATCAAGCGCCCGACTACCGGTCTGGGAAGCGCTGGGCCTCGGACGCAACATTGTCGAGGGTAGCGGCGGAAATACCGGCGAAGGAGACCGAGAGTTCGATTCGCTCTGCCGCGGCGCTGCCGCGCCAACGTTACGGCGCGGCACCTGGGAAAGGGAGGAGAAGTGGCTACAGACCTGAAAATCAGCGTAAGGAGACAGAGCAATCGGTTGAGGAAGGAGCTAGCCGTGGCCATAGAGCAAGTTGCCGCGTTGCGGGACGAAATCAAGAAGTACGAGCTGATCTATGACCTGCTCGATGGACGAAAGAACGGCAAGGGGTCCCGGCGCGACGGTTCCGGGGATGGAGCGTTGAAACGGGGGCCGCGCGGCAGGATGATCGATTGGACGGCCGTGTTCGCGAGCCTACCCGAACAGTTCACGCTGGATTCCCTGCTTGCCCACGAGACGGCGGGTGAGAAAAACCGAGGCTACCTCAGGCAGGTAGTCTCGCGGTGGTCGAAGGAACGCCGGATCAGGCGCACCGGCCGGGGCATGTACGAGAAAACCTGATTCCGAAGAAACCGAACGGGACCGACGGAGCCACGCCTCGGCCCGCAATTCCCACTGACCGTTTCAACGGCGTGTGTCCGCACATCGCTGCTGCTAGGACGAGGGTCGCCGGCTCGTCGGGGACGATTCGCTTTTCAACGGTCGGTCGGCTAACCTGAGATACCGTATCCACGGTGGCCGCAAGCGACGGAAGGACCAGTGAGCTGGCGACAACCGCAACCCGCAGGAACACGGTAGTCAAGGAGGCGATGACCAAGAGCCAGCTCCTGGAAACCCTGTCCGAATCGACCGGGCTCCAAAGGAAGGACGTGGCCTCGGTGCTCGACCAGCTCGGAGTGGTCATCGAGCGTCACGGTGTGCCGTGGAAAGGCACCATCCCTCAGCGGGTGCGAATCCCGCCCGGCAACTGTCGCTCCAGCCGGTAGCAATCGGAGCGGGTCATGGAGGTGACGACATGGCCTGAAGCACTTCGATGCAACGGGCCGCCCTTGGGGCGGCTTAGCGACCATGCGGGCCGCAACGCGAGTGAACGCTGAGCAGGCCTCGAAACAAGATGATGCGAGGGCCGACCCACCCGTGACATGGGGAAGGCTGTCATCGGCCGGGAAGCGAGCGACGGATGCACCGGCCGGTCTCGCCGGGGCAATGGCGGCGGCACGCATGGAAGAGGGGGACGGTAGCAACACGGGAAGCCCTGTCGGTGGTGCGCACACACCAACCGGAACCCCGCGAGGGGCAGGCCGGGCGGGCAGGGTGGCGGAGGGGCTTGGAGTACCGCGGATGCCGGGTAATGCCGGCGGAGGGAAGGAGCCCTGGTTCGAGAGGGATACGGAAAGGAAGGAAGGCATGACCACTGGCGCGAGCCTACCAGGGTCGGAGAAGGTCCGGAAACTCCAGACCGTATTGCATGCGAAAGCTAAGGAAGAACCCGAGCGGCGTTTTCACGCGCTGATCGACAAGGTATGGCGCGAGGACTTTCTCGCTGAAGCCTGGAGGCGGGTCCGCCGTAACGGTGGAGTTGCCGGGGTGGACGGAGAGACCTTCGCGGCTATCGAGTCATACGGCGTGGGGCGCTGGCTTGGGGAACTGGCGCGGGAACTGAAGGATGGGACGTACACACCGAAGCCGGTGCGGCAGGTCCTTATCCCGAAGAAACAGCCCGGCAAGCTCCGGCCATTGGGCATCCCCTGCATACGGGACCGGGTAGCGCAGACATCGGCGGTGCTGGTGCTAGAGCCGATCTTCGAAGCGGACCTGCAACCGGAGCAGTACGCCTACAGGCCGGAGCGGAGCGCCCACGACGCGGTGAAACGTGTCTGGCGTCTCCTGTACAGGGGACACAACGAGGTGGTCGATTGCGACCTGTCCAACTACTTCGGCGAGATACCGCACGCCGAGCTCATGAAGAGCTTCGCACGGCGCATCAGCGACGGACGGATGCTCAGGCTCATCAAGGCGTGGCTGGAAATGCCGGTGGAGGAGGACGACGGCAAGGGCGGCAAGCGCCGCACGAACCGGGCGCGCAAGGAGCGGAAGGGAACCCCGCAAGGGGCGCCGATCTCTCCGTTGGCCAGCAACCTCTACATGCGGCGCTTCGTGTTGGGCTGGAAGGTGCTGGGCTATGCCCGGCGCTTCCGCTCGGAAATCGTGAACTACGCCGACGACCTCTGTGTGCTCGGCAAGGCCCCGGCGGCAGAGATGCTGGCGGCGGTGGAGCAGCTCACAGCGGGTTTGAAGCTTGCGGTCAACGAACGGAAAACCCGATGCTTGCGGTGCCCGGAGGAAGCGTTCGAGTTCCTCGGCTACCGCATCGGACGCATCCATCGCCCGACCGGCAAAGGCTCCTACATTGGAACCCGACCCAGCAAGGCAAGCGTCCGGGGCATCTGCCGCAGGGTCAGCGAGATGACGGCGAAAGGACACGGCTGGTTGTCATCAGAGGTAATGGTGGAACGCCTGAACCGAACTATCATCGGGTGGGCAACCTACTACAGCCTCGGGCAAGTCAGCCCGGCCTATCGCGCAGTCGGAAACCACGCGGCCCGGCGGCTGCAACAGTGGCTCTGTCGGAAGCACAAGGTGAGAAGCGGGAAGACTGTGCACTTCCCGTTCCAGAGGCTCTACGACCAGTATGACCTCTTGCGCTTGACGCGGACGGCAATGGGCCTTCCGAGCGCGAAGGCATGATCTCGTCCGAGAGCCGTGTGCGGGAAATCCGCACGCACGGTTCGATGAGCGAGGACTGGAAACGTGGCTATGGGAGCCGGACTGAGGCCCGGAGCGAAAGCGACGGACTAGCCACCGGACCCTAAAGTTGGCGCGCCAGTCCTCGACTCTACTCAAGAGACGCGCGGTGGGAACGTTCACGCTTCCCGGCCTGCTGAAGATCAAGGTGGTGCGCAAGCCCGCGACCAAGGCGCGCAAGATGATGTCGCCCTTCACAGGCCAGGAGATCACGGTGGCCGCGAAGCCCGCCTCGCGGGCGATGAAGGTTCAGCCGTTGAGCGGGCTCAAGCGCATGGCGGAGTAGGCCCTCTGCGCCGACGGGACGGGAGCACGGTTGAGCCGTTCGGATGGAAAGCGCGATGGTTGCCATTCGCGCGTTGTCGCGGCATGCATGGCCCGATGCCTGCGGTGGTCGAAGACCCCACCCGCCATGGAACTTCGCCGCGCTCTTACACCGCCAAGTTTCAAACCTGCTCAACAGGCGACGGATCACGGCAGGGATCCGATCTCCTGGAATCGGCTCGGAGCGACGTTTTCGGCCTCTCGCGGGTAGTTCGGGCGTTCGATTCGGTTCACCCACCAGAACATACACTTCAAAGCGTCATGAATCGATGTGGCTTCTTTATTAAAGCTGACGCCATATACTTAGATCGCCGCCAGGCCACGAGTAGCCGATAACCTCGTCATATTCTTGGGTCATATGAGTCCGGACTTTGTTTTCAATAACGGAGTAAGCATCATATACTTCGTCCTGTTCATTGTTGTAGCCGTGAACCAACAGAAGAACCCGTTGTCTCGCGATTTCTTTAGTAAATTGAGTTGGATCATCAAATGATTGGTCGACCGAGTCGGTTGAAAGGTCGATCTCTCGAAACATATGGCCAGTCGCGCTGAGTACGTCAGGGTCAGAAAAATTTCGTCTTGAGCTAATTATATACATGATCGTCTCCTCGCATGAATTAGTAGTTGGCTTTGGACCTAGAGTTATGGCCGGCAACGGCGTTTCACGGAGTCGGGGTGATCACGACAGGCTTTTTTTGTCGGTGTTTGGCTTATGGAGGTTTATGGGGTGAAGAACGAACACAGAGTGGTCCGCTTCGTAGGAAAGGAGGGCGGCCATAAGGTGTATTCGGTTGGTGATGCCATGCCACCGGGGTCTTGTCTAACACGGCTTGCCATTCCGGCGGAACCGGGGGCGAGCAGCGATGCTGGGCCGGCGTCTGCGTTTTCATAGGCATCGGCAGGAGTAGAGCCCCCCAAGGCAAAGTGAGGCTGCCTCTCGTGGTGGTAGACGGTCTCGTACTTGAGCGAGCGCCACAGGCGCTCGATGAGGACGTTGTCCATGCACCGGCCTCTGCCATCCATGGAGATGACGACCCGTGGGTCCGTGAGCACCGAGGTGAACTGGCTGCCCTGGTCTGAGTTGAAGATCTCGGGGCGGCCGTAGCGCTGGAGAGCTTCGGAGAGGGCGTCCGTGCAGAGGCGGGCATCGAGGGTGTTCGACAGCCTCCAGGAGAGCACTCGGCGGGTGGCCTATTGACAGGCCGATTGACGGCGAAATTCGGAAAACGAAAGCCCTTGAAGACGTGTTTTCGAGGGCTTTCTGGTTGCGAGGCCAGGATTTGAACGTGCGACCTTCAGGTATGAGACTATGGATCGGTTCAGCCCGGGAAGGCCCATCGGCTCGGACCTCAGGTCGCCGTCCCGGCCGGGGCTTCGTCCCCGCCGTCCCCTCGGTATCCCGTGAGGATGTCGGCGGCGATGCTGTCGGATATGCGGACGGCGGACTCGCGCACCGACTCCCGCGCCAGGTGCGCGTACCGCGCGGTGGTCTCCACCTTCGTGTGACCCAGGAGCTTCCCGATCATGGTCAGTCCCTCGCCGAGCGCCAGCGCCCGCGACGCGAACGAGTGGCGGCAGTCGTGAAGCCGCACGTCGTCGAGCTTCGCGCTCATGCGGACCCGGTCCCAGGGGTCGTTCAGGTTCCGCAGGTGCGTGCCCGGCTTCTTCCCCGGAATCACGTGCGGGTTCCCCTCCACCCGCGGGATGCCGGCGAGCACCCGGGCCGCTTCCGGCGAAAGCGGCGCCACCCGCGCGCCGGTCTTGGAGTCCTCGAGCTTGAGCTCGCGCGCATCGAGGTCCACGTCCCGCCAGCGGAGCGTCAGCACCTCGTTCCGCCGCAACCCCGTGAGCAACAGCAGCCGGATCGCCGCCACCGCGTGGACCGACAATTCCCTCCCGGCCTCTGCCTCCGCCAGCGCCCGCCCCAGGCGCCGGAACTCCTCCTCGCTAAGAAACCGCTCGCGCCCGCGCTCGCGGTTCTTCACCAACAGCCGGCACGGGTTGCTCGCCTCCGGCAACTCCCCCCGGTCCTCCGCCGAGTTCCAGATGCGCGACAGCGCCTCCACCGTCCGGTTCGCCATCGACGGCGTCCCGCGCATGGAGTGGTGCAGGTCACTCACCCGCTTGTGATCCACCGCCAGAGCCGGAACCCTGCCGAGCCTGGGCAGCACGTGCTTGCGGACAATCAGCGTGTACATCTCCACCGTCCTGGGCTTGCACCGCACCTCGACATGCTCCTCAAGCCATCGGCGCGCAATCTCCCCCACCGTGGGTCCCTCGGCCAGGGCCGCCGCCGGCTCCGCCAGCGGCTCCTCCCCCGCCTTGATCCGCGCGATGATCAGTGCCGCCCGCCTGCGCGCTTCCTCCGCCGTAACGATCCCGTGCCGGCCCACCGTCACCCGCTTCGCCGCCTTGCCGTTCGCGCGGGTCTGCACCACGTAGTACTTGCTCCCCGACGGATAGGCGCGGACCCCGAACCCCGAAAGCTCCGAGTCCCAGTAGACCGTGTCCTTCTCCACCGCCAGCGCCTCCACCGTGCGCTTCGAGATCGTAGCCGTGATGAGCTTCGCCATGGACCGGTGCCTCCCTCAGACCGCGCCCGGCGGCAGGATGTCCGCCCCGATGCTGCCCCCGACCCTGGCCGCCGAGACCTTCTCCGTGTCCCGCGCCAGGTGCGCATAGCGCGCCGTCGTCCCAACCTTCGCATGACCGAGCAGAGCCCCTATCATCGTAAGCCCCTCGCCCAGCGCCAGCGCCCGCGACGCGTAAGAGTGACGGCAGTCGTGGAGCCGCACGTCGCCGAGCTTTGCCCGCTTGCGGAGCCTCACCCATATCGCATCGAGGTCCGTGAGGCGCTTCCCCGGTTTCCGCCCCGCGATCACCCACGGGTTATCCACCGTCCTCGGTATCCCCTCAAGCACCGCCTCCACCGCCGGCGTGAGCGGCACGCTCCGCCATCCCGTCTTGCCGTCCCTCAGCCGAAGCTCCCCCGCCGTGCGGTCCACGTCGTCCCACCTGAGCGTCAGGATCTCGTTCCGGCGGCAGCCCGTGAGCAGCAGGAGGCGGATCGCGGGTATGGCGGAGGGAAACACCGAACCGTCGGCTTCCGCTTCGTCCAGCACCCGCCCCAACTCCCGGTACTCCCCGGGCGTGAGGAACCGCTCGCGGCGCGCCTCCCTGTAGCGGCGCACCGACCGGCACGGATTGCGCCGCGGCGGCGTCATCCCCCAGGCTTCCGCCAGACGGAACATGTTCGCCAGCACCCCCACCGCCGCGTTCGCCTGGTAGGGCTTCTCCCGGAGCTTGTGGTGGAACTCCGAGACCTGCGGACGGTCCACCTCCGGGAGCCGCAGATGCCCCAGCTCCGGCACGATGTACAGGCGCAGGATGCGCCCGAACGTCTCCACCGTCGCGGGCCGGCAGTTCACCCGGACGTGGGCCTCCATGTAACGCTCCGCAAGATCCGCCACCGTGGGCTCGGACGCCACCGGCGGAGGTTCGGGCTCAAGCCCCTGCTTGATGCGGTCGATGGCCAGCGCCGCCTTGCGACGCGCGTCGTCCGGCGTCAGACTCCCGTAGCGGCCCAGCGCAAAGCGCTTCGGTGCCCCGCCCGCACCGCGCGTCTGCACGCACCAGACCTTGCGGCCCGAGGCATAGACCCGGATGCCGAAGCCCGGCAGGTCCCGGTCCCAGACCACGGTGTCGCCCGACTCCACGGCGAGCGCATCGACGGCGCGCTTGGTGAGCTTGACGGGTTGGTGCGTGGGCATGGGGCGATCTCCTCCGGTTTCGAAACCGAAACCCGAAACCGGAGGAAATGCTATCAGGACCGTAATCGAAACGCAACCCACTGAAGTCGCACGCCGGAGCGCAGGAGGTCATCCACTGGCGCCGCTTGACCGAAGGACGCAGGCGCCTGGGTCGTTCGGAAACGATGATAACTAACTGACTTATATGGGATTATTTCGGGACTGTCGTGGCGGGGCTTGACATGGCGACGCTTGTCCGCTACCCGAGGGAATGATGAGAATCAGTTGAGATCATTATATGATATATTGGTCTTTTTCGCCGTCGGCTGCGTTGCTCTTCCTCGCGTGGTGCACGCCACTGCTCGTCATCGCGCCTTGCCGACGACAAAAAATCCTGCGCAACTTATGCCAGGAATTTACGGGACGCGACACTAGCCGCCATGACTTTCTACGCCGACCTGCACATCCACTCCCGGTTCTCCCGCGCCACCAGCCGCAACTGCGACCTGCAGCACCTCGCCATCTGGGCGCGCAAGAAGGGCATCGCTGTCGTCGGCACCGGCGATTTCACCCATCCGGCGTGGCGGGCCGAACTGAAAGATCAGCTCGTGCCGGCGGAGCCCGGGCTGTTCCGGCTGCGGCCCGACCTCGAGCGTGCCGTCGAAGCGCAGCTCCCGCCCGCATGCGCCGGCGCCGACGCGGCGGTGCGGTTCATGCTGTCCGTGGAGATCTCGACCATTTACAAAAAGGGCGAAAAGACACGGAAGATCCACCATCTGGTCTACTGCCCGGACTTCGAATCCGTGGACCGGCTGGTAGCCGCCCTCTCCCGGATCGGCAACCTCAACTCCGACGGACGCCCGATCCTGGGCCTCGACTCCCGCCACCTGCTGGAGATGACGCTGGCGTCGGGACCTGACTCATACCTGGTGCCGGCCCACGTGTGGACGCCGTGGTTCGCCGCGCTGGGCTCCAAGTCCGGCTTCGACGCCGTCGACGACTGCTACGGCGACCTGGCGCCGCACATCTTCGCGGTGGAGACCGGGCTCTCGTCGGACCCGCCGATGAACTGGCGGGTGTCGTCCCTGGACCGCTTCCGGCTGATGTCCAACTCCGACGCCCACTCCCCGGAGAAGCTGGGGCGGGAGGTGTGCGTATTCCATACCGAAATGGACTACTTCGCCCTCCGCCGGGCCCTGGAGACGGGCCACGGCTACGGCGGGACGCTTGAGTTCTTCCCCGAGGAGGGCAAGTACCACCTCGACGGCCACCGCAACTGCAACATCCGCCTGGAGCCGGACGAAACCCGCCGGCACGGCGGCCGTTGCCCGGTCTGCGGCAAGCCCTTGACCGTGGGGGTCATGCACCGGGTCGAGGACCTGGCAGACCGCGGCTCCGATACGGCACCGCCAGAGACCGCGGGGGACAACCAGGGCCTGATTCCGCTGCCGGAGATCCTGGGAGAGATCCACCGCGTGGGACCCAAGAGCAAGCGGGTGGCGCATGACTACGAGGGGTTGCTGGCGCGCCTCGGACCGGAACTGCCGCTCCTGAATTCTCTGCCGCTGGAGGAGATCGGGCCGGCGGCGCCTTCGCTGGTGGCCGAGGCGGTGGCGCGCCTGCGCCGGCGCGAGGTGATCCGGGAGGCCGGCTACGACGGCGTGTACGGCACCATCCGGCTGTTCCGGGACGCGGAACTGGAACGGCGAAGCCGCGGGGCGTCGCTGTTCGGAGACGACCTCAAGCCCGTGGAGCAAGCGGCTCCGGCCTCGGCGGACGAGGTCGATGCCCCTGCCCCCCAGGAACCGGCTCTTCCCGGGCCGGCGTCGCCTTCGAGCAGCGCGCGGTTGGACGACGCAACCTCCGGCCAGCTTTCGCTCTCGGGAGAACTTTGGTCCGGCGGCCGGGATCCGCTGGCCGGCCTGGACGCCGATCAACGCCGGGCCGCGGAGATCGTCGACGGTCCAGTGCTCATCGTCGCCGGTCCCGGCTCGGGGAAGACGCGGACCCTGACCCATCGCCTCGCCCACCTCGTGAAGAGTCGCGGCGTTGCGCCGGGCGGCTGTCTGGCCGTCACGTTCACCCGCCGGGCGGCCGACGAGATGCGCGGCCGGCTGCGGGCGCTCTTGCCAGATGCATGGGACGGCATCCCGCTGCACACCTTTCATTCGCTGGGGCTGAGCATCCTCCGCGAGCACTGGAACGCCGCCGGGTTGCAACGAGGCTTCCGGGTTGCCTCCGAGGCCGAGCGGCTGGCGTTGATGCAGGACATGCTGGAGATCTCCGAACGGCAGGCCCGCGCGCGCTTGTCCGCCATCTCCCGCGGCAGGCGGACGGGCGCGCCTGCCGCGGACCCACAGCTTGCGCAGGCTTGGGAGGCCTACCGGCGCGAGATGGAGACGCGCAACTGGTGCGACTTCGACGACCTGGTCATCCGCGCCGCGGACGCCCTGGAACTCGATGACGAATCTCGCGCCAAGGTGCGGCAGCGGTATCCGTGGGTTTGCATCGACGAGTACCAGGACGTGGACGAGCAGCAGGTGCGGCTCATCCGGCAGATCGCGCCGCCCGACGGCAACATCTGCGCCATAGGCGATCCCGACCAGGCCATCTACGGCTTCCGCGGCGCCGACCGGCGGTTCTTCGCCGACTTCACCGAACACTTCCCGGGCGCCCGGGTGATGCGGCTCGACCGCAACTACCGCTCCAACTCCAACATCGTCACCCTCTCGTCGCAGGTCATCGCCCCGGCGGCATCGGCGGGACCGTCCATCCCCGTGCTCGACGACGCCCCCCACCGCGTCACCCTCCACGAGGCCCCGAGCGAAAAGGCCGAGGCGGAGTTCGTCGTGCAGTCGCTGGAAGAGACCCTTGGAGGCCACAGCTTCTTCTCCATCGACAGCGGGCGCGCGGCCGAGGTCCAGGGCCGCGACCTGTCCTTCTCGGACTTCGCCGTGCTCTACCGCACCGAAGCCCAGGCCGCGGCACTGGTGGAGGCGCTCCAGCGCTCCGGCATGCCCTTCCAGCAGCGCTCCCACGATCCCCTGCTGGATCATCCCGGGGTGGCCGCGCTGGTGGACAGCCTGGGCAACTCCCCCGACGCGGGTCCGGTGCGCCAACGGCTCGAAGCCGCCCGCGGGGACGACCGGACCGCACGAGAAGCCTGCGAGTTGCTGAGGCCGCTCGCTGATGCGTGCGGCGACGACCTGGAGCGCTTCCTGGCCGAACTGGCCCTGGCGGCCCAAGTGGACACCTGGGACCCCCGCGCCGACCGGATCTCGCTGCTGACGCTTCACGCCGCCAAGGGGCTCGAATTCCCCGTCGTCTTCATCGTCGGGTGCGAGGACGGTTTGCTCCCCCTTACCTGGGGCAAGGCCGAGCCCGAAGAACTCGCCGAAGAGCGGCGCCTGTTCTACGTCGGCGTCACCCGCGCCATGACCCGGCTGTACCTCTGCCGCGCCCGCAAGCGGCTGTGGCGGGGAAGAATGCGCGAGATGCCTCCTTCCCCCTACCTCGCCGACATCGAGGAACGGCTTCTCCAACAAAGCCGCAGCCGCGCGGCCGGAGGGCGGATCCGGAAGCAGGACAACCAACTGGACCTGTTCTCCTAGTGTCGCGTCCCGTAAATTCCTGGCATAAGTTGCGCCGGATTTTTTGTCGTCGGCAAGGCGCGATGACGAGCAGTGGCGGGTACCACGCGAGGAAGAGCAACGTAGCCGACGGCGAAAAGGACCAATATATCATACAACGATCTCAACTGATTCCCACGATTCCCTCGGGTAGCGGACAAGCGCCGCCATGTCAAGCCCCGCCACGGCAGCTTTGCAACAAATCCATATATATCAACGAGTTGTAGTCGTTTCCGAACGGCTCATCCTCCTGCGTCCTTCGGTCAAGCGGCGCCAGCAGATGACCTCGCATACTCCGGGGTGCGACTTCAGTGGGTTGCGTTTCGATTACGGTCCTGATAGCATTTCCTCCGGTTTCGGGTTTCGGTTTCGAAACCGGAGGAGATCGCCCCATGCCCACGCACCAACCCGTCAAGCTCACCAAGCGCGCCGTCGATGCGCTCGCCGTGGAGTCGGGCGACACCGTGGTCTGGGACCGGGACCTGCCGGGCTTCGGCATCCGGGTCTATGCCTCGGGCCGCAAGGTCTGGTGCGTGCAGACGCGCGGTGCGGGCGGGGCACCGAAGCGCTTTGCGCTGGGCCGCTACGGGAGTCTGACGCCGGACGACGCGCGTCGCAAGGCGGCGCTGGCCATCGACCGCATCAAGCAGGGGCTTGAGCCCGAACCTCCGCCGGTGGCGTCCGAGCCCACGGTGGCGGATCTTGCGGAGCGTTACATGGAGGCCCACGTCCGGGTGAACTGCCGGCCCGCGACGGTGGAGACGTTCGGGCGCATCCTGCGCCTGTACATCGTGCCGGAGCTGGGGCATCTGCGGCTCCCGGAGGTGGACCGTCCGCAGGTCTCGGAGTTCCACCACAAGCTCCGGGAGAAGCCCTACCAGGCGAACGCGGCGGTGGGGGTGCTGGCGAACATGTTCCGTCTGGCGGAAGCCTGGGGGATGACGCCGCCGCGGCGCAATCCGTGCCGGTCGGTGCGCCGCTACAGGGAGGCGCGCCGCGAGCGGTTCCTCACGCCCGGGGAGTACCGGGAGTTGGGGCGGGTGCTGGACGAAGCGGAAGCCGACGGTTCGGTGTTTCCCTCCGCCATACCCGCGATCCGCCTCCTGCTGCTCACGGGCTGCCGCCGGAACGAGATCCTGACGCTCAGGTGGGACGACGTGGACCGCACGGCGGGGGAGCTTCGGCTGAGGGACGGCAAGACGGGATGGCGGAGCGTGCCGCTCACGCCGGCGGTGGAGGCGGTGCTTGAGGGGATACCGAGGACGGTGGATAACCCGTGGGTGATCGCGGGGCGGAAACCGGGGAAGCGCCTCACGGACCTCGATGCGATATGGGTGAGGCTCCGCAAGCGGGCAAAGCTCGGCGACGTGCGGCTCCACGACTGCCGTCACTCTTACGCGTCGCGGGCGCTGGCGCTGGGCGAGGGGCTTACGATGATAGGGGCTCTGCTCGGTCATGCGAAGGTTGGGACGACGGCGCGCTATGCGCACCTGGCGCGGGACACGGAGAAGGTCTCGGCGGCCAGGGTCGGGGGCAGCATCGGGGCGGACATCCTGCCGCCGGGCGCGGTCTGAGGGAGGCACCGGTCCATGGCGAAGCTCATCACGGCTACGATCTCGAAGCGCACGGTGGAGGCGCTGGCGGTGGAGAAGGACACGGTCTACTGGGACTCGGAGCTTTCGGGGTTCGGGGTCCGCGCCTATCCGTCGGGGAGCAAGTACTACGTGGTGCAGACCCGCGCGAACGGCAAGGCGGCGAAGCGGGTGACGGTGGGCCGGCACGGGATCGTGACGGCGGAGGAAGCGCGCAGGCGGGCGGCGCTGATCATCGCGCGGATCAAGGCGGGTGAGGAGCCGCTGGCGGAGCCGGCGGCGGCCCTGGCCGAGGGACCCACGGTGGGGGAGATTGCGCGCCGATGGCTTGAGGAGCATGTCGAGGTGCGGTGCAAGCCCAGGACGGTGGAGATGTACACGCTGATTGTCCGCAAGCACGTGCTGCCCAGGCTCGGCAGGGTTCCGGCTCTGGCGGTGGATCACAAGCGGGTGAGTGACCTGCACCACTCCATGCGCGGGACGCCGTCGATGGCGAACCGGACGGTGGAGGCGCTGTCGCGCATCTGGAACTCGGCGGAGGACCGGGGGGAGTTGCCGGAGGCGAGCAACCCGTGCCGGCTGTTGGTGAAGAACCGCGAGCGCGGGCGCGAGCGGTTTCTTAGCGAGGAGGAGTTCCGGCGCCTGGGGCGGGCGCTGGCGGAGGCAGAGGCCGGGAGGGAATTGTCGGTCCACGCGGTGGCGGCGATCCGGCTGCTGTTGCTCACGGGGTTGCGGCGGAACGAGGTGCTGACGCTCCGCTGGCGGGACGTGGACCTCGATGCGCGCGAGCTCAAGCTCGAGGACTCCAAGACCGGCGCGCGGGTGGCGCCGCTTTCACCGGAAGCGGCCCGGGTGCTCGCCGGCATCCCGCGGGTGGAGGGGAACCCGCACGTGATTCCGGGGCAGAAGCCGGGCACGCACCTGCGGAACCTGAACGACCCCTGGGACCGGGTCCGCAGGAGCGCGAAGCTGGAGGACGTGCGGCTCCACGACTGCCGCCACTCGTTCGCGTCGAGGGCGCTGGCGCTCGGCGAGGGGCTGACCATGATCGGGAAGCTCCTCGGGCACACGAAGGTGGAGACCACCGCGCGGTACGCGCACCTTGCCCGGGAGTCGGTGCGCGAGTCCGCCGTCCGCATATCCGACAGCATCGCGGCCGACATCCTCAGGGGATCCCAGGTGGACGGCGGGGACGAAGCCCCGGCCGGGACGGCGGCCTGATCCCTGGATCGTCCGGACTGGCCCGGTCCGCGGTCCCGGGGTACTCTGCCGGTGAGGGTGTTTCCGGTACGGAGACGCGAGCCTGAAATTCTCCCTTGCCGGAGGTCGTCGAATGCGCCAACTCGACCTGTTCCCGGACAGTCCCCGCCCGATTGCGCTGAACGTGTTGCGTGAAGCCATCCTGGCGCGCAATGCCCCCGGAGCCGGCATCGCCCTCGAACGGTTCTGACCTCGACCCTGGCCATGAGAGGGCAAGTGACGTCGGGATACTCATCGGCAGGGCGCTCGGCCCGCGGCCCTTCGATCCCGTTCATCCCGAACGCCACGCGAGTTGGGCCTACCGGCAGGGCCAGGCCCCTCCCCACTTGACGCCTCGCGCGCCGTTGGCCAGACTATCGAGTGATTCTCACCTCAAAGCACCCAATGGCTCTGGCGTAACGTGACTCAACCGAGAGGAGGATGTGATGGCTTTATTTAAGGTACTGTCAATTGATGGCGGGGGCATCCGAGGCGTAATTCCAGCGGTCCTGCTCGAACACATAGAGAAACAGACTAAACAGCGCGTCGCAGATCTCTTCGACTTGATTGTGGGCACCTCGACGGGCGGGATCATTGCCGCCGCGTTAACGTGCGGCGGCGAGGACCAGGAACGGAGGATGTCAGCGGGAAGTTTGGTAAAACTCTACACTGAGCGCGGTCGGGAGATATTCCCCCAGTCAGCCTGGAGAGGATTGAGGTCCTTGTTCGATGAACGATACGATGACGCCGGTTTGAAGGCGATCCTTCACGAAAAGCTCGGGGACGCTCAACTTTCCGACTGCGAGCCACCGATTGTGGTGACGAGCTACGATATTGAAAAACGGCGTCCCTATTTCTTTAAAACGACAAAGGCTAAAAGTGACGATTTAACCGCCACAGAAGACCCTGCCGACCGTAACCACTACCTACGTGACGTGGCACGCGCTACCTCAGCGGGACCGACTTACTTTGAGCCGGCCGTGGTGGGCAGCATGGCGACTACCCCGACCCGGCGTGTCCTCGTCGACGGCGGAGTGTTCGTCAACAATCCAGCGATGTGCGCGTATGTTGAGGCCCGTAGGGCGTTCAGAAAGAACCCCGAAGACATTCTGCTGGTATCATTGGGTACCGGAGATGGTTCGCGTAAGATCAAATTTGACGAGGCAAAAGACTGGGGCGCGATTAGCTGGATTCAGCCCTTGATCGGGATCATGATGGACGGCAGCGCCGACGCAGTCGACTACCACCTGAGACTGTTAATGCCGGATGATACTGCGGACGATCAGCGGTATTTTCGGCTGACCACCAAGCTCGATTACGGGAAGGATGACCTGGACGACGTCAGCGACAGCAACATCCGCAACCTCAAGGAGCGGGCACGACACATTCTAAACAAAGAACGAACACAAATTACGCGATTGCTCACAATACTGCGAGAAGAATCGGGAACAAGGACGGCCAACCGTGGACGACGTGAATGATGTGCGGGACGTTGAACGCTCTGGGTGCGCGATGGCAAGTGGCGAGAGCGCTGGTGGTTGGCGGCACCACTCCCGGAACGATTAGGTCCATGTTTACGAACCATCAACCTCAGAGAACATCATAACCACCTCAGCGGTCGGTGGAATGGATGACGGACACCTTCCCGAGGGGCGGGAGCAGATACGAAGGGACCAGCAAGACGGAGAGTCGGGATCTGCACCCGAAAATTCGAGAGTTGACGGTGGAGCGAGACCTTTGAACGAGGGCTCAAATGGTGAGCCGGGAGAAGCGCCGGGGGGACTGCGCTTCTCACGCTCAGCGACCTGAGGCCGACCGGGCGCCGCCAGCGGACTCCGGCATTTCGCGTCGCCAGGAACAGCAACTTGGCCGCCGCCTCCTCGCTGGGATAACTTCCTCGGGTCTTGATGATCTTGCGCAACGAGCAGTGCAGGATTTTCAAGGCCATTGGTGATGTTCATCTTTCGGATGGCTGGCGGGAAGGCGAACCTCGGCGCCACGTGCATTCCAGGCGCGCCGCCAAGCGCACATCGGCGCGGCTCCAAGATCCCTTGGTCCTGACAGTTTAACCTTTGGGTGAGTACATTCAAGGGAATCCGGTCAATGGCACTCCACTCCTCTTCTCCACTTAATCGTCGTGGGAAGGCCTGACGGCGGGTACTCCTCATTTTCCCCAAGAAATGGTTGGAGAAGTTTGTCGACAGTCCCACGACAAGCGATCTTGTCGAGTTGTCCAACCTTCAATCCCGTCGCGCCTTTGAAACTCACCCCCGCAATATTGTTCGCTATTCTTGAAGTAACGTATCTTCCAAAGACCCCCGTTGCGTCGTATTTTGAGTACTTTGCCCTCGTCAACGACAACAACCGTCCGCACCGCTCTCGAAAGTCGGAGGCTTCTACCGCAGCCCTTGCGAAACTGATCTTGAACCGCCGTAGGATACCGCTAAACAAACCCTTACCCTCGTCATCCTCTGTGAGTTCTCGCAGCGCTGTTACAATTGCGTCGTCAACGATGTAGGCTCCATCGAAGATCGCCTCGGTAAGCACCGCATCATTGAATTTTGCTCCAACTAGGTATGCATCTGAAAAGTCGGCCTCTACAAGAACCGCTTTGGAGAAATCGGCTGCCAAAAGGCACGTTTCGGAGAAATCCGCCCCAATAAATTCACCTCCTCGGAACTTCGTGTTAAACAACGACGCTCCAGAGAGCTTGGCTCTATAGAAACTGCCGCCGGAAAGATCAGCGCTCTCTAGTCTAGCGCCTCTAAGGTCGATACCCGGAAGAAGCGCTCCAGTTGCCTTGAGGCCGGATAACAATACCCTCTCCTTCGGCGGGAAAAGGCAGGACCGCCCTTCGTTCCCGGTCAACAACTTTGAGTACCATCGCACCGAGGTCCACGGCCTAGGCACCGATAGCGGATGGGCGTCGCAAAGGAAACCGCTGAACGTTCTATTCAAATACTGGAGAGCGTCTTTGAGGTCCCCGCTCAAGCTGGCCTGTATGGTGTCGTCCCGGCCGCGCTGGGACATTAGATCCTCGTAATTTTGCACAACACGCCACGCACGAAATCTTCTCTCCGTTTGACGGTCCTCAACCTCAAGTAACAGTGTTGCCAAAGCCACCAATGTCCCCAGAACAACCAAGAGGATGGACCATGGCTCTGCACCTCGGATCAGGTGATGTAACGAAATTAACAGGAAGCCGACGAGGCGAGTTGCATTTCGACCAACAGTGAGGACGATGTTTAATGCTAAACATACTCCCGCTGCGCACGCGGCGAATGCCAAATATAACCCAATCTTCAGAATGGCGACGACTGGTTCCATAAAAGATCTTCCTTCCGTATGCTGACCTTGAAATTCATGGCCATCTTGCATCCTTTCGTGCACACACACGGACACAGGCATGCTGCGTCCATGACAGTCCGAGGATCACGCATACCCTTGGGTGACAATTGCGGCCGGGGTTCGGACGCAGGGCGAAACGAACTTCATGCCAGTCGATCGTCGCACCGCGTGTTCCTCGCGTCAGTTACCATTAACAGCCTGGCGGTAGGACGACCCCGCCGGGACCGTTTGTGCGTGTTCCCAGCATCCAGCATCTGGTAACCCGTTCGTGTCTGCCGGGCGTCCGGACCCTCGCTGAGCGGTGCCTTTGTTGTATTCCAACCGCTTCCGATTCGCTTGCTGGCGATAACAGGGGCGAACAGAAGTACCCCATGTTCAAGTAGTTAGTCGCCTTCCACCCATAGTGTCCACAAGAACATGTCGGCGGCCTCAATCGAATCGGGACGGCTTGTGGGCCGAGTCACGCGGCGGCAACTCAAGGTCCACGCCCTGGGACGGGCCGGAAGTAGCCGCGGATGATGCTCGCTAGGTCTTGCGAGATCGGTTTGCGTCCTACTGCCTCGCGCAGGATCAGCCGCACTCCTTCTTCCATGGAGCGGCTGTTCCCCACCGCCCGCATACGAAGGCGGGTCGTCACGTCGTCGTCAATATTGCGGATCGTAATGCTCGCCATTTCGTCCCCCTGTCTGACTTGAGATTCTAGCCCATGCGGTGCTTGCCTTCAGCAAGAAGATGGAGACCTACACAAGGATACCGGCAAGGTACTCGCACGCACGGGCTCCAAGCTGCCGGTCTACACGCATTCCCCGCTTCGACGACGCCACGGCCGCCGATCTGGTCCCAGCCACGCACGGCGCCTAACCGTGAACAAGGACCTGATGCGGCTCGAAACCGGGGAAGAGGCGCGGTGCAGCCGGTTTGCGTCGTCGGCCGAGGTGGTTGCCACGCGGAGACGGCGGTGAAGGGCGCTGCTACCGCGAGCGGAACTCTGCAAGCCGGGTGTGATCCACGAGCTGATGCATGTTTTGCAGTGTAAAGACCTTGCCTCGAGTTGAGAGAAGCAGCTTCTTCATGTCTTCGCGACGAACGCCGAACCCTCGCCCCGCGATGCAGGCGACCACCTCGAACTTGGGCTGATCTGGAGGCTGACTCTCCATGCTGAGCGTGCCGAGATGTTGGACGCGCGTCACCTTGTCGCGGGCAGTACCGTCATCCTCGGTAAGCTTGGCCTCGATGACGACTTGCGGGTTGAACTCGTTGGGGATGACGAAATCGGGAGCCTGGTCGAAGCCGGGAAGACTCTCTGCACGCCCGGTCTTGCGAAAGCTTACGCGGGAGCGCGTCAGTACATCCTCGATGGCGTTCTCGACAAGGCTGCCCACAAGCTCACTGACAGAGTCGCGATGGCTGGCGAAGGGTCGGCCGAGCAGACGCTCATAAAGCAACACGGAATAAGGGACGCCCAAATTCGCCAATGATCGCAAGCTGATGAGTCCTTCTCTAGTGTCGGGCTTGTCGAACCTGTGAAGGAACTCCGGAGAGACCGTCGGTGCACCCGTTTCCAGGACGTGGCAGGCTGCAGCGATCAGAGCATAGATGCGCCTTTCCTTGGCGTTTCCGCTCTTCGACAGAGCCGCTTCGGGTTTCATGCGGACATCCCGGTCGATGTTTCGTGCTGCGTTCTGAGGTACCGCCACACCGGTGTGTTGGCTCGCGTAATGTGCCCACTCCGGCGGACTGAAGCCCAGCATGCAACGAAGTACAACCAGTGAAATCGGGATCTGGAAGACGACCGGAGCAACCCGTTCCGGCGTCACGTCCTGGAAACCACCAGTGGCTCGCTTCAGCGCCTCATATCCGGATTCGAAGGTCGCAAAGTCGACGAAGCCTGCCCCCTTGGGCATGACCAGGAACTCGGATTCGAGACATCCGAAAACGGCATCGACATACACATCCAGATCGGATTGAAGCTCGTCGAAGTCAACTTCAAAAGGAAACGGCACTGAATGTCTCCTCGTCGGATGCGTCCACCACGTACAAACACCCCTGTGAGGGCGCCTTCGGTCGTTCAGTCGCCACGCGCTCCACAAGCTGCTCCGCCGTGCCATAAGAGGAGACTGCCTCGGCAAACGCCGCCAACTTCTTCTTCGTAGGCAACTCACAATTCCAGCGCTTACGGAGTTTCCAAACCACCATTCGGGTAAGATGGCCAAAGACGATGCATCGCCGGTCGCCATGGGAAGGTGTTCTGCCGGCGCTTTCCAACCGCTCGAAGTCCTCAGTTACGATGGCAGCGAGTTCCTCCGGTGTTTCGAACAGCCATCGTCGCGGTGTCGCGCCCGACGCCCGACACACGAAGACGGTGTCGATAATCGACGACGCCGTGCCGTGGATATGGATCGAGCCGCCCATTTCCGCCGGGCAGGGTAGCGATGCGGAACAGACAAGGCCGGCGTCCAGGATTGCCACGCCAACCGCGTAGTAGGCTTCCAGCTTGTTGTGGTGGTAGGTGAAAACCAGGGGCGCGCCCGACTTGAGGCCGGTGGCCATGCGCGAATAGACCGCGGCCAACCCGTCCGTGAAATACTCTAGGCCGCGCTCCTCGGTGACGTTGCCCGTCAACTCGTCCGGCGAACGAGTCGATGGACGGTCGAATCCTTCAGCCTTGTTGCCAACCAGGCGACGCAGCCAGACATAGCAGAAGTCCATCAACTCGCCGTACTGGACGTTGCCGAAGTAGGGCGGGTCCGTGAACACAGCATCGAGGCTCCGCGGCGCCAACTCGATATCCGCAGCGTCCGCGCAACGAATGGCAACCTCCCTACGGTTGCCGTTGAGCTTCTCGCCGATCCACTCGCCATCGATAGGGACCCGAACTTTGCGCGAGCCGTGGCGTCGAACCTCGAAAGGGGTGTCACAAAACCGCTTCGCCTTCACGTACTTGTCCACGATATTGGACCAGCCGCCGGACCCGACATTCGAGCCGCCTCCGTTGGCGATACCCAGAAGATTGGACTCGCACTGCACCAGACCCACCGGGAAGCCGTGCACCGAGAAGATATCCAGTGATTTCAGGGCCATGGTGTCGTAACGGCACAGCATGTTCTGGTAGCGCAGCAAGTCGGAAAGGTTGGTCGCCAGGGCGTGGCGGACGCGGCGGTTGCCAATTTCGGAGATCAACCGGCAGCTCAACTCCAGCCCGAGGAGTTGGCGCGGATTGAACATGTCTTTGTAACGGCGATAGCCCCATCGATGCAGCCGATCGGTCTCGTCTCCAGGCAGGATCTCCTGGTCCGGCACAAAGCGGGGGTCCGTTTGGTTCCACCGTTCCTCAGCTTCCGTCATGCGCGCCAAGTCCTCAGCGTCGGGTTTTTTGAAGAATCGGCCCTTGTGACCCGCCTTCCGCTTCGGGTTGTGGTACTCGATGGCGAAAAGGCGGTGGTCCAAGGGGTGCCGGGCTTCTCCCGGATAGATATTGGAATGCCCGCAACTCGGGCAGACGCACCGCCCCCGGCGGGCAGGTCCGGTTTGGATCAGGGGGGTTTCACAAACCTTACAATCCCCTGGGTTCGCGCGGTCGTTGACCTCGTTGAGATCGCCGCAGGCCGAACACACCAGGACGCTCTTCGGATGGCGCCGGTTCTCGGCTAGAAGGTAGCCCGGGAAAAGATCCAAGGGCTTTCCACAGGCTTCGCAATCCAGCACCTTGACCCAAAGGAAGGATTTCACGGGGACATCGGCGTCGCCGTAGAGGGGGCACGTTGTCCGGTAATATTGGCCGATTTCGGTGCGTAACGCGTCGACGAGAGAACGTGCGGCTTGCTCATAGGCCGCAACATCCAGGTGCTCGATTTCTTCGCGGACGATCCATGCCGACATCGGGTTGATATCGAAACCCTGTACTGCACAGCCAAGGCGGTTTGCCTCAATCAGAGGCGTCCCACCGCCCATAAACGGGTCTGCGATGCGGAAGTCCGACAGGTCATTCGACCGGAAGAAGCTGTCTTCCAGGCGATCCTCGGCGAACTCCGAGAGGATCAGGCCGCGGAACAAGGTCCCCGGACGGCGGGCAAACCACTTGTGCACTCCAATGATCGGACGATAGTTCTGCTGGATCTGCTTTTCCCTGAGCGCCATCTCGGCGACCAGAGAAACATCGAAACGCCGCTCAACGCTCATTGACCACCATCACTGACCGGTTTGGGGGATTTTCTCCCCCGTCGTGGACATTGGGGAATTCACGAGCATGGGCGAGGTCATTCCTTTGCCGTGTCCTGTTCATTGAATCAGTTCCGGTAGCCGGTAGAGAAGCCGTTGTGCGGCCGGCCAACCAGCGTCCATGAAAATCTCCAAGCATTCAATCAGTTCAGTCCGGCGTTGCTCGCTCTCGAATATCTCCTTATGATCGGCGAGGAATACGCCAACAAGCCGTACGACTAAATCGATTCCCATTGATTCAAATTGAAATCCCGTCCGAGCACCGCCACTCCGCAAAGCATGCGCGGCAAGATCGAATGCTCGCTCGGGATCGAGGGGTAGCAGGAATTCAATCAGTTGCAGGAGATAGTAAACCGTGTGCGGAGTGCCACAGTCACCGATCCGCTTGAGGATCGGCGCAGCCTCGACGAAAAAGACGGCTAGCTCTGTTGTGCTTGTCGGCCGGCTTGACTCCCCACGGCTGTTGTTTGCACCAGTAGAGAAATAGAGTTCGCGGCATGCAGTATCGAGCAACCGCGCCAATTCGCGAGCGTCGGAATCGCCTCCTGGGTTCGGTGTTTCTCCCGAATAGTGTATGGCTAAGCCGTTACTCGCGGCTTCTACGATCCCCGCGGCTAGTTCCAGTGCTCGGTGTCTCAGTGCCTCGTCAGCTTGTTTTTTCTGGCCGGTCAACCCGGCGACAAACGCCCCGCGCATCGTCGATAGGACAATGGTGAGCTCGTCGTGAAAATGAACCGAATCAGCGATCCATTCCTCCACAACTGACCGCGCGTCGGGACGCTCATGCGTGATCCATAGGATCGTGAGTATGCGAGCGACAGCCTTCCGAAGACGGGTTTGGCGCTCCCTGTCGTCCGGAAAGCGCTTGAGTAGTTCCAGGACCAGCGACTCGACAATTTCCGGGGAGGAATGCAACACGCGACCGAGAACACCCTTGATAGTGTATTCGAGTACACCGAGATTTGACTCCCGTGTGAGGCGGTCCTTCACCCGTTGCCAAAAACCGTCCCGGTCAAGGTCCCAGAGGCTGATTAAGTGCAAAGCGGCTTGCATTCGGACAGCAGGGTGAGGATCGGTTAGCAACATGTCGACGTCGGTCATGAGTCTCGGAAGTAAATCCGGCCGTTGCAGGGCCAAGTCGAGGGCGGCCTGCGCGGCCTCTACACGTGCGGCTGGGGAGCCCCATGCCGCAAATTCCTCGAATGATTCCTCCGTATTGGCGTCGACCTGTGGGCCGGCGGAACTCGTAGCGGCCTTGAGGAGTCGAAGGAAGGACTCGGTCGCCGCACCGTCGGCCTGCTCGGAAAGAAGTTTCGCTCCTATGATGCGGTTGCATCCTTGGGCGAGCACGCCCTCGCCCTCGATTTGCAATCGCGCATTGATCCCATGTGCAGTCCGGGTTCTCTCGATTTGGCTCAACGCGTCGAGGGCAGCGTTTAGTGTCAAACCTGTGGGTGCGCTGGCATTCGACTCCAGCGCCAGTACGTTTTTCGCTGAATCGATCACCGCTATGAGGCTGGCGTTCGCCGGAAGCTTCCTATCGGGGTCTGTAATCCAATCATAAGGCTCGGAGCTTACGTCCTGAAATTGGACCGCGAAGGGGCGACTATTTTGCACCGTATCTTGGCCCGTGTCGTCGGCGACCAGCCGCAAGGCTGCTTCCGTTTCCAGATTGTCGCCGTCAATCGCGGTGAATAGTAGGCGAAGGAAGTATTCCCGGGCTTCCTGGGGTTGCTTAAAGACTGCAAAGTCGAACGACAGCGCTTGCCGCTCAAACCGTTGTCGGTCTTCGGACTTAAGGCGTCCATATCCCTTCGCAACGACGTCTATCGCGTCCTTCCGGGTATCCGGCGTCACAAGAAACTGTTCAGTCAAAGCGAAAGGGAGGAGAAGACCGACCATCTCGTCATTGCGTTCTGCGGAGGCCATGAACAATCTGGACCAGAATACGGCGAGCGATGCGTTGTCGATCAGGAGATTCGTAAAATTCAGGGCGGTCTTCTCCTCGCTGGACCTCAAACGCTCCAGAAGCTTCGCGACCAGAACCTCCGCATCGCGGCTGTAATTGTCGTCGGGATCGTGTGCCCACACGCGGCTGAGATCTTCACGCAACCGGACGCTTCTACCGGCAACGTCCAGATGGTGGTCGTCAAAGTCATCGGGGATTGGGTGTTCTCGGGAAACGTAGCCCTCCACGGACGCAATGATTGCCTCGATAGCCTGTGAGGGGTGCTGGTCGAGAAATTGAGGAATGAACTCGCCAAGCGAGTAGCGCGCCATGTCGTAGTCCTGACGTGCGTTTGACCTAAGCGGCAAGATCTGACTCGATGACATGTCAGTCGGCAGGTCCTGGGTTACATCAAACGCATAGGTCCGCCGGTAGACCTCGGCGCCGAAGGCCGGATCCACGCCTACGATGGCCGCGATATTGTGGGAGACGGCAGGAACTTCCTGCCAAGCAAATTTCGCAAGGCGATTCTCATCGAAAACTCTCGACAGCAGTCGGCGGGACTGTTCTCGATCCGTTCCATAGGTGTCCGCGACGAAGCCGATTGCCGCCGTTACGGTGAAGCCCGGGTCTTGCAAGCTGTATCCGTGCTCCAAAAGCGCGCGAGCCGCCCGTCCGAGGTCCGCCCGAAGCCCATCGTCCCGTGTTGGCCCAATCAATTTATGGAGCAGAAAGCGGACCGGTCCGGCCACACTCCCTACATTGGGTGAGACGGCGCCGATCAGCTTGATCCAGGGCTGAGTGGGAGTTTCCGGGTTGTCTTCCATCCGGACCGCCAAGGCTCCGCTGAGAATCGCAAACGCCTGGGCGGCTTTGTCATCGCCATCGACTATGCGTTCAGCCAGCGTCAGAGTGTCGGCGGCTTCAACCGGATATTCTACGCCCATACGCCCCACTGCGCTTCGAATGACGGGGTCGCCGTCCTTGTCGGCCAATAAATTCGCCACCGCGGTCCAGAATGACTGCCGGCGAGTTTCTGAAGCCCAAATCTCTTGAAGAACAAAGGCGAGGGCAGGTGCAAGCATCAAACCACGTGCCTGCTCCTTGGCGAAGCGCAGTTTGCCGCTGACGATGTCCACGGGATCCAGTAGTACCTGAGCTGATGTGAAGTCGAAGAGTATGTGATGCCGAAACTGAACCCACCGCCCATTTTCTACGGGGACCAATACTCCCTCGTGCTCCAGCGTGTCGATCATTTCGGGTTCTTTTATGTCAAGAGCATGTTTCTGCACCCGGAGCGTGCGTGCCTCCACCATGGCTTCAACAACGGTGCGAAGGCAGCGTTCGGCCGGCATGCCGTATCTTTCGATCCTGTGGCTCCAGTGTAGCTTCAGGAGTTCCACTTGCGACGAGACTCGCTTCAGGTCCACCATGTCCACGCCGCGGGTAATGAGTTCGCTGAGCAAGTGTGTGTTGAACGGGATCAAAGCAAGTTCCCGTAATCGTGTAGGTGCGTCAGCGAGGGCTGCCGACAAAGTCGGGGCTTGTTCGAGAAGTTTCTGGAACTCCGCTTTCGTCCATGTCGGTATCTTGACGTGTCTGACGTTGGAGAAGCCCGGCTCGGCGCGGTCTGCGTCAGTGGGCACACCCGGAAACAGGGAGCGAAACTGTTGACCCATCCGAAGGTCGAAGGTGCGAATGGACGCCACCACCCGCCAACGCCGGCACCGGCTCAGCACCTGCGCGATCAGGGTACGAAAAGCACCTTCGGCTTTTCCCCCGCGTGTTGCGTCAAGAGCGTCGATAATGAGCCATGCCGGCCCAACACCATCCCAAGCCTCCAACACGTCCAGAAGGCCGTGTTCAAGTTTGAGCTCATTGGAGAGACCTTCAAGTGACTCTACGGAGTGTCGATCGACCGCAAGTTCAACCACATCCTCGCCTTGGGCCATGAGAGATCGAGCGAAGGCATTGAGTACCCCGCTCTTGCCAGCACCGGGCTCGCCGACAATCAGGAGCGAATTCTCCCGGGCGGCCGTTTCAACGGCATCTTGGCACTCTCGGACTACCGAGGCACGGTCGCCGTCCTTGACTTCAATCCCTTCATGCCGCTGTAACGCGGTAGCGACCAACTGCGTGTGCTTACGGAGGGCTGTGATGTCTTGTCGATAACGTGGCGCGGTACCAAGGTTGACACCCTTGGTCATGATCGCTTGGCGGAGGCTTGCAAGGTCAGCCCCACCTCGCTCTGCCATCAACTGACCGCTGACGGCTTCCAGGGCGGTCAGAGCGACCGCGGCCTGAGACTCTTCCGGTATTGACGCTACCAAGATCTCTTCGATCAAAGCCCGGTCTGCGCCGCTGGGATCGAACACGAACACCGTCACCAGACGCGCCAATTGATCGAGCAACTCCGGATCAAACTTCTCGGTCGTCAGCGACGCCCATGCTTGAGCGGCGCATGAATCGAAGGATTCCAGAGCTCGCTGTTGCGCCTTCGTGAGGACATGCGTGCGCGGTAAGGACCTACTCCGAAGTGCAGCGGGCAGGTCTTTTCGGATGGTCGTAGGTGCGTCCCCGCTGACAGCGAGCACCAGCCTGTCGCGGGCGGGATCAAGTGGTCGGTTCCACCCGCGACTTCCGTCACCATCCCGACAGGAGCGCCAGTGACGAACGAATTGGGAGACCGTCTGGCCGAAGCGGCTAGCCAGGTTCTGCGACAGCGAGACGGCCGTTCTGGCCTGTATCGCGATGTAGCCGTCATCCGATGTGCCGACGAGAATATCATCGACCGAAACTTCCGTTTCGAAGCGAACTTGGACGGGAGAAGCAGTTCCGAGATTCAGACGTTGGTCGAAGCATCTTCCCGAAAGAAGGTAGACGCCAAAGAACGCTCCCAGTTGCTGCTGGAACATGATTCCCGCACTCGTGGCCGCACCACCCCCTTTTACGGTGGCGGCAGGGAACGAATCTTCAGGGAGGTCAGACATTTACTTCCTTTGCGAACAACGGTTCTCGGATAGTCAGCCACTCTCCGTCACTCGAGATCCGTGAAATCACCTCAGCCATTCCGTCACGATCCGGTGAAGGCATCCAGTTTGAGATGGTCAGATGAGGCAAGCCGCTGTTTATGGTCGCGGAACTCTGCGCTGGCGTTGAAAGCCGCGACGACTTCGCCGTCCCTGCCTGTCAATCCCTCGCCACGGTGCTTCGTGAGCCGGTGCCCCACGTCTGACCGGCGCCACAACCGGTAGCCGTTGCGGGGGACGGCGATGTTCGCCATGGGGACAAGCCCGGCATCGGCGATCCTTATCACGGCAACGTCGTTGATGCGTTCCAGGTCGGCCACTGCTCGTCCTCCAGCTCCGTAACCAAAGCAAGCGAATTCAATCCATTTCCGCGCACCGGAGCGCTTCTCTGTCCTTCATCCGGCTACCATTCACAACGGCTTGCTGGCTCACCATTCGGCGATCCGGCATCACGGTGCCTGTTCCGTCAGGCCGTGGAACCTCTCCGGCCGCGCAATCCGGCTCGGCATGTCACGGCGCGCTTCTTCTGTGGCGCCTACCCCTCCTGTTCGCACAACGTTCCACGGTTGCGGTAGAGATACTTCGGCCGCGCTGGCAGGCTTGAACCGGTCGTTACCGAGCCCTCTTCCTCCTGTCGAACGCTTTGTTCCGTGCGCCCCTCCATTGGGAATTGCTTACGGTGGTGCCCGGAGTCGTCAGGCGGCGTCAAGGAGAGAGAACAAGCCGGGCGGGAGCTTGAGCCACTCAAGCCGCCGGAAGTCATCATATCTCTGTCGATAGTAATCAAGGCCCCCTGGGTACCGGGTGTTTCCGAACAGATTCCGGATCATATCCCTCTGGGCTGTGAGAATCGACTGCAATTCGTGGGTCTTCCCATAGTCGAGCATGGTCAGCCTGTAGGACAAAGCCACCTCCAGATCCCGCAAAACCGCGTGGTACATTTGCCAGCGGACCGCATCTATCGGTGGTGCGCTCGCACCGCTCGGTAGGGGCGGCAGCGGTTCTTCGTCTCGGAGCTTCTTGAACCGTTCCACGATGAGACCGCGGACGAATTTGATTTGCTCGCGGCGGTGTAACCATCTGCGCAACCACTCGCCCAACCCGAGTAGGACTGCGGTTGTCACGCCGATCGTCACGCCCGTAAGCAGGTTGCTCAGCCCCAGCGGATCGGAACTTTCTACCAGAACACACACGCCAGGTTCGGGCAGCATCAGGCTGATCTCCAGCGTAGTTGGCTATCTCAGCCATCCTTCAGGAGGGTTCGGGAAAGTTCGGGAAAGTTCGGGCAGGCCGTGGAGTCCCCAGTCGCCACGTCTGTAGGGTCATTATCCACGCTGAGTCGAGGAGGCACAAGGAGGGCCCTGTCAACAAAAAACGAATCAACTATTTGGAGCCGCAACACTAGCGACCCTCGACGGGACGTTCCGCGAGCCGGACGTCGAACGACAGGAACCGGTCAAAGAGCGCGGTCTTTCGCCAGCATCGGGCATCGAACATCTCCTGCGGCAATCGCCATTCCAGCAGCCCGAACCAACGCAACGGTCCGAGAACGCGTCCCGCAAACATCGTGCCCTCCGCATTCCAGTGCATGTTCGCTACCGAATCGTCGCGGACGGCGCAAAGCGTGGTGAGCGTGTCCACGCTCTGCCACTCGCCGGCCATGTGGGAGAGGCCCCACAGGATCACGCCCATGTCGTCCTGCGGCCACCTCCCCGGCAATCCGCGAGGAAACGTCTGGATGAAGCGCGAGAGTTCAGCGTGCCAGAACACGTGGCGGAACAGGATCGCCTGAAGCGCGCCCCGTCTCCCCGGCCCCAGCATCTCCCGCCCCAGGGCGGTCAACTGGCACAACCCCGCCCGTCCCTCCAGCAGCCCGGCCATGTCCAGCAGACGATGCAGCAGATGGAGCTCCCACACATCGCCCTCGCGAAACGCCTTTCCGATGCGGAAATGCTCGGTCGCCTCCATCCCGGGCCAAGTCATCGACTCGCGCATCGCCGCAACGGCATCCCGCCCGAAGTTCCCCTTGCCGGTGAGCCGCAGCCACCCGTCCCTGTCCAACCGCTCGAGCACGATCAGTGCGTTGCGCACGAATGCCGACTCGCCGAAAGCTTCGTCCGGAAGGTCGGCCGCGAGTCTGAGTGTGCGGTTTGCGGCGGACGGCTCGGCGCGAAGCGCCGCGACGCTCTCCGGCTCAAGAAGCCGCCACACCGGCTCCACCCCGCCGGGCCACTCCGAAAGGTCCGTCCTCATCGCGGTCTCCGCCACACCTTGCGGTTCCGGGCCGTGCTCCGGTCCCGGCGCCCGTACAGCGCTCCCTTCCCGCCGGTCCGGGCCTACTCCGTCATGCGCTTGAGCCCGCTCAGGGGCTGAACCTTCACCGCTCTCGAGGCGGGCTTCGCGGCCACCGTGATCTCCTGGCCGGTGAAGGGCGAGATCATCTTGCGCGCCTTTGTCGCGGGTTTTCGCACCACCTTGATCTTCAAAAGGCCGGGCAGCGTGAACGTCCCCACCGCGCGTTTCCTGACGTGGCGCTCGATGACTGCTCCGAGTTGGTCGAGTACCGAGGCCACGTCATTCTTTTGAAGCCCGGTCGATTCGGAAAGGGCTTCCAGGATCTGTGTCTTGGTCATGGCCTCCTTGAGCGCCGTGGTCTTGCGGTTTGCGGTCGTCGCCATCCCGTGTGTCTCCTTCCGTTGCTTGCGGCCCTTTGTGGAAAACGTATGGAAAACTCTCAAGGTAGCCGACCGGCCGTTGAAAGGCGAGTCGTTCCCGACGAGTCCGGTCCGGGCAGCGGCGATGCGCGGATGCGCTCCGTTGAAACCAGCCGGCGCGAACGGGCGGGCCGGGATCCGGCTCCGCCGGTCCCGTCCGGTTTCTTCGGAATCAGGTCTTTTCGTACATACCCCGGCCGGTGCGCCTGATCCGGTTTTCCTTCGACCACCGCGAGACCACCTGCCGGTGGTACGATGGGGTCTTCTCGCCCGCCGTTTCGTGTGTGAGCAGGGAGTCCAGCGTGAACCGGTTAGGCAGTGTCGCGAGAACCGCCGTCCAATCGATCATCGCGCCGCGCGGCCCCCGTTTCAACGTTCCAGCCCCGGAACGGCCCTGCCGGGACCTCTTGCCGGTCTTCTGTCCATCGAGCATCTCACGGACCAGCTCGTGCCTCTTGATCTCCTCCTGCAACTCGGCGACTCGCCCCGTGGCCACGGCCAACTCCTTCCTCAACCGGTCGATTTCTCTCCTCACGCTGTCTTTCAGGTCCGTAGCCATTTCTCCTCCTCTTTCTCAAATGTCCACGCCACAACGTCGGCACAGCAAAGCGCGTCCGGCGCAATCGTTCGTTCTGCAGCAGAACTACAGCCTATCCGATTGAGCGAGGAGCAGGCAATCCGGATGCCGAAGACGCATCGGCCCCTGCCGTGCCGCGCAACCTCCCGGCGATCCGCCACCGGTCCCCGAACTTGACAAAAAGTTCGAGATCAGCCGTGGGCGGGCGCGACCGGACGGTCCTGGAGAACCTCCGCGCCGCGCCATTTTCCCGCCAACGGAGGTTTGCGCATGACCCTACCCGAGAAGATTTCCGCGGACTACACGCTCCGCCCGAGCGATCTCGCCAAGGTGCTCGCCCTCCTGGTCGAGGCCCGCCAGCCGACCATTGTCTGGGGACCGCCCGGGGCCGCCAAAAGCCAGATCGCCCAGCAGATCGCCGCGGCCACGAACCGCCAGTACATCGACGTGCGGGCGCTGCTGCTCGACCCCGTGGACCTGCACGGCATCCCCTGGCGCGACAGCGCCAACCGCACGCGCTGGGCGCCGCCGGTCTTCCTGCCGCCGTCCAACGATCCCGGGCGCTGGCTCATCAACCTCGAAGAACTGTCGTCCGCGCCCCCGATGGTCCAGGCGGCGCTCTACCAGTTGGTGCTCGACCGCAAGGTCGCCGAATACGAGTTGCCCGAGGGCGCGTCGCTCATCGCCTGCGGCAACCGGGAAACGGACCGCGGCATCGTGCACCGCATGCCGACCCCTCTGGCCTCGCGCTTCGTCCACCTCGATATCCGCGTCGACGCGGAGGACTGGCTCCACTGGGGAGCGGCCAACGGCATCGCGCCCGAGGTGCTGTTCTTCATCACCTACGAGCCCGAACTCCTGCACCGCTTCGACCCTCGGTCCAACGAGCGCGCCTTCCCGTGCCCGCGGACCTGGGAGTTCGCAAGCAACATCGTCAAGTACCGGAACGGCCTCGAACCCGCGGTCGAGCGCACGCTGTTCCGGGGCGCCGTGGGCGAGACCGCGGCGGTGGAGTTCTCCGCGTTCCTGAACGTATGGCGCGAGCTGCCCCATCCGAGGGCGGTCCTCAACGACCCCGAGAACGCGGACATCCCGGAGAACGCGAGCGCCCAGATGGCGCTCTGCGGCTCGCTCTACCGGCTCGCGAGCGACGTCACCGTGGACCCCATCGTCACCTTCGCACAGCGGCTCCGGCGGGAAGTCGGAGAATCGCTGGTGGGCGCGTGCGTGCGCCGCGAGCCGGCGCTCCAGCGCTCGCCCGCCTTCATCCGCTGGGCTGCAGCCAGGACTCAGTAAAGGAGGAACCCATGGACTTGAACCGTGACGCCATGCTGGTCGGCCTGCACATCAGCGCCTGGTCCGGCCGGCTCTACGACCGCGAGGCGAGCGACCACGTCGCCGTCCAACACGACGCCAGCACGAGCGCCGGGCGCTACAACAAGCGCCTGCTCCCCAAGTCCGCGCTGGCCGCCATCAACGCCGTCATGAGCGAAGCGAGGACCCGGCACTACGCCAACACCCTCCCCTGGGACGACAAGGGCTCGCGGCTCCTCACCGTCGCCAACTACGAGCAGTACACGGAACTCATGGACGGGCTCCGGGAGCGCCTGGTGCGCCAGCGCACCCGCTTCATCGAGGACTACGACCACTACGTCGAGCAGGCCCGGATCGACCTGGGCAAACTCTTCCGCATCGAGGACTATCCCTCGAAGGACGAGCTTCGCGACAGGTTCTCCATCCGTTACCGCATCACCGCGGTGCCGGACGCCGCCCACTTCATCGCCAGCCTCGCCTCGGAGGACACCGAGCAGGTGAAGCGCGACATCGAGCGCCACATAGAAGAGCAGCTCCACTCGGCCGTGGGCGACCTCTACCGGCGCCTGGCCGAAGCGGTGGAGCGGGTCTCGGAGCGTCTGGACGAGGACGGGGACGGCAAGCCGCTGGTGTTCCGCGACACCATGATCTCCAACATCCGGGACCTGGTGGACGTGGTTCCCCGGCTCAACATCTTCGGCGACCAGAGGCTTGCCCACCTCTGCGAGCAGGTGAAGGACAGGATCGCGGGGGTGGAGCCGGACTCGCTGCGGCCGTCCAGGACCTTCGACCCCGCGGCCCGCGACCGGGTGAAGCGCGACGCCGACTCGCTGATGGAGCAGTTCGCCGGCTACTTCTCTCCGCCCGCACCCGCCCGGGAGGTCGCGTGACCTCCCGGGGCGTGCTCGGGGAATCCGCGCTCCGGGTGAGCGACTGCGTGACCGAGCTGCTGCGGAAGCAGCCATTCTTCGGGAGCCTCGTCCTGAGGCTCCCGCTCCGCGCCGATCCGACACGCAAGACGCTGGCGAGCGACGGACAGGAGATCCGCTATTCCCCGGGCTGGGTGGCGGAGACCGACGCCCACCTGATCGAGACCGCGATGGCGCGGGTGGTGATGGCGTGCGCCTTGAAACACCACACCCGCCGGGGAGAGCGGGATCCGGAACGCTGGCAGACAGCCTCGCAGCTCGTCACCCACGCCTTGCTGCGCGACGCCGGATTCACGCTCCCGCCCGACGCCGAGGCCTGGGAGGACCTGAGCGTGGAGCAGGCATACGACCGCCTGCCGGAATCCGGGGACGGCGGTTCCGGGGACGACGGCAATACATCCCAAGAGGCCGGCGGCGCGGGCGAAGAGTCTGCTCCGGGCGGCGGTAGCGATGAATCCGGCGATCCGTCCGATCCCGCCGGTGACGGCGACGATGCGGACGGCCAGGACGGCGCATCCGATGCGCCGCCGAGCCACGATCCTTCCGGCACCGGCGAAGTCATGGACGCCGGCGCCCGCGCAAGCGACGGCTCCGATCCCGGCGAGGCGCCCGTGGACGTCATCGCCGAGGAGCAGGCGTGGGACGAGGCCATGCACCAGGCACTCAGCATCGCCAGGGCCGAGGGCAAGGCCCCGGGTGGCGTCGCGGAGACGGTCCGCAACGCCCACACGACCACCCTCGACTGGCGGACGCTGCTGCGCCGCTACATGACCGACGCCGCCAAGCGCGACTATAGCTGGCGCGTTCCCAACCGGCGCTTCATCGACTCGGGCCTCTACCTGCCCTCCATCCGCTCCGAGGGCATCGACTCCATCGCCGTCATCATCGACACCTCGGGCTCGCTCCCGGCCCAGACCCTTGCCTGGTTCTGGGCGGAACTCCGCGAGATCGCCGCCGAGATCAGGCCGGAGCGAGTCATCGTGCTCCAGGTGGACGCCGCCCTGCGGGACGCGGCCGAGTACTCGTCCGACGACCTCCCCGACGAGATCACGCTCAAGGGCCGGGGCGGCACCGACTTCCGCCCGGGCTTCGAGTGGCTCGACGAGCAGGGGATACAGCCAAGCGTGTGCCTCTACTTCACGGACATGGAGTGCTCCAGCTACCCGGAGGCCGAGCCGGTTTTCCCCGTCATCTGGGTCGACCATTCGGAGTCGTCATCGGTGGCGAACGGCCAGCCCTGGGGCGACCGCATCGTCATCGGCGACTGATGTCCGGCAGACACGCTCTTCTGCCGGGCCGAGCCCGCCGGCGGAGTGGAGGGCATGAACCATGAGGAGAACATTCACAACTCGGGACGGCGCCCCGGACCACGCCGCGCGCCGGATCACTTGGCGCGCCCGCGCCTTCGTGCTCGGCGGGCTCGCCTTTGCCGCCATCTACACCACGGCGGCGCTCGCGCTCGGCGCGGGCGCGGAGCACATCGGCCTGCTCTGGATAGGGGCGATCGCCTGGGCCTTCGCCGCGAGCCTCACAGGTGCTCTGTGGCGGGGGTTCCGTCACCGCGACTGGTCCGCGTTCTCCCGTTACGAGCTGCCGGAGGACGACGGCGAGTTACACGAGTTCACTTTCAAGACAGGGCGGTATTCCTGGCTCCGCAAAATGGAGGATGAGCTGCTCCACGACGACCATCACATTCGT
The DNA here is from genome assembly GCA_965204505.1 of uncultured Binatia bacterium (SeqCode). Lineage (GTDB taxonomy): Bacteria > Desulfobacterota > Binatia > UBA9968 > JAJDTQ01 > JAJDTQ01. The sequence goes on along the minus strand of CBDBFB010000002.1, from coordinate 290,983 downwards.
TGATCCATTAACGGCGACCTTCCCGCCGGCTGGGCGCTGGCGCTTCGACCTCCGCCCCCGCGCCGTCCGCCGCCAGGAGGAGGTGGTCGGCGCGGCGGGGCGAGTCCCGGGGGTCCGAGGACGGACTCCCCCACGTCACCCACCACGGAGGTCGCCGCCATGCCCGACACCAACATAACCGAAGATCATCGCCGCGCGTTCGAGGCCCTGACCAGCGGCCGGTTCCAAAACTTCTGCCTCGTCTCATGCTTCGTCGACGGCGAACCAACCGCGGCCATCGCCGCCGTCAACATCACTCCCCCCGCTGAAGACGGCGGCGAGCCGGAATATCTCATCAGTCCGCTCTTCATCTTCCCGACCGCGGCGATGACCCTGACCGACCATGACGGGGGGGAGGCATGAGCGGCCGCCGGCGCGCTGCCGAACTCCAGGTCCCGCCCGAATGCCGCGAGTTGATCCGCCGCGGCGCACTTGTGTCGGTCAGTGTCTCGGGCGGCAAGGATAGCCAGGCGATGACCATCCTGCTCGCCCGGATCGTCCCCCGCGACCAACTGGTGGTGGTTCACGCCCCGCTCGGAGAGGTCGAGTGGCCGGGCACGGTCGAGCACATCGAGAACACGATCCCTGCCGGCGTTCCGTTGATATTCGCACGCACGGCGTCCGGCAAGACCTTGCTCGACCGGGTCGAGGATCGGGGAAAATGGCCGGCGCCAACGCTTAGGTATTGCACGAGCGAGCACAAGACCGGACCTATCGAGCGCGAGCTTCGCCGCTACCTGAAGGCTCATCCACGCTTCGAGGGCCGCCTGGTCAGCGCCATGGGACTGCGACGCGACGAGAGCGCCGACCGCGCCAGGCGCATTCCCTGGAAACGCAGCGACCGCAACTCACGGGCCGGCCGGGAATGGTTTGACTGGTTGCCGATCTTCGACCTGACCGCCGACGACGTGTTCCGGGTCATCCGCGAAGCAGGCCAGTCTCCCCATTGGGTTTATGCCCAGGGGATGTCGAGGTGCTCTTGCAGCCTGTGCATATTCTCGTCCAGATCCGATTTGCGCCGCGCCGCCGAACTCCGTCCCGACCTCTATCAAAAATACTCAAGGCTGGAGAGGCGCATCGGCCACACCCTCTCGCCGTCCGGTATTCCGCTTCCGGCTCTCACCGGCATTCCGGCCGATCCCGACGCCGGAACGTCCGGCCTGTCCGACCGGCTCCGCGCCGACGGCGGCGCCTGCCCATAAACCACCCGTCCCCCCTCGAACGCCGACCGGAGGCGGAGCCCGGCCCGAGGCCCGGAGGCGGGCCGAGCCTGGAGAGAGTTGCCTGGCCCACAACCCCATTCACGGAGGAACACATGAACCACACCGCTCCCATCCACGAGCCGACGATCCGCTCGATCCCGCTCGACCGTCTGTACGTCGCGCCGGAGAACGTGCGCAAGACGCCGCCCGATGCAGTCGCCGAGGCCGAACTGAAGGCTTCCATCGCAAACCACGGACTTCTCGAGAACCTCGTTGTCCGGAGCGAAGGCCTGGAGCGCGCCTACGCCGTGGTCGCGGGCGGTCGCCGCCTCGCGGCCCTGAAGGCTCTCGCCGCCGACGGTGTGCTCGACACCGGCCACCCGGTGCCCTGCTTGGTGGTCGACGGCAACGCCTCGTCCAGCGAGCTGTCGCTCGCCGAGAACGTCATACGCATCGCCATGCACCCCGCCGACCAGGTGATCGCCTTCACGAAGCTCACCGAATCCGGCGTCACGGCGGCGGCCATCGCCGCGCGGTTCGGCACATCCGAACGCCTGGTCGAACAGCGCCTGCGGCTCGGCAACGCCGCGCCCGAGCTGCTCAACGCCTACCGGGCCGGCGAGATCGACCTGGAGACGCTCAAGGCTTTCACCGTCACCACCGATCACGCCCGCCAGATGGCGGTCTGGGGGCAGGTGGCCGACCAGGGCTACCGCCCGGCGGCCTGGCAGGTGAAGCGCATGCTCACCGAGGAGCGGGTCCCGGCCAACTCCGCCATGGCCCGCTTCGTGAGCATCGAGGACTACGAGGCCGCGGGCGGACCGGTGTTGCGGGACCTCTTCGCCGACGAGGACGAGAGCGGGACCTGGTTCGAGGACCCGGTGCTCCTGCAGAAACTCGCCGTGGCGAAGCTCGGCGAGACCGTGAAGGACCTCCAGACCCGCTGGCGCTGGGCAACGGCCGTGCCGGGGGTCGACTGGATGGAGATCGCGCGTTACGGGCGCATCACTCCGCAGCCCGCGGAGCCGACCGAGGAGGAGACGGCCGAGCTCGATCGCCTGAGCACCCGCGAGGACGAGCTCACCAACCTCGACGAAGACGAGTGGACCGAGGAACTCGCAGAGGAGGCCGAAGGCATCGAGACCCGGACCTGCGAGATTCACGCGGCGATCGAGGCCCGGGCGACCTTCCGGGCGGAGGACTACGCCATCGCCGGCGCCATCGCCACCATCGACCGGAACGGGGAACTCCAGGTCATCGGGGGCCTGGTCCGTCCCGAGGACATGCCGAAGCCGGCCGATTCCGGCGACAGCCCTGGCGGCGACGCGGGTGACGGCGACGGCAACGACATCGCCCAGCCGTTCCAGAGCCCCGCGATCTCCCAGCCCATCGCCTCGCCTCCCGATCCGGAGACCCAGGCGCGCAAGGAGGCCGGCGTCGGGATCGGGCTTTCGGACGACCTCCGCTCGATCCGCACGGCACTGGTCAAGGCGCACCTGGGCAAAGACTTCGAGGCCGCCTTCGATCTCATGCTGTTCCAGCTCGGCCGCGCCCTGTTCACCCATCGAGACCGTGTCCATGCGCTCGACATCGCGGTCCGGGAGACCCCCGACCGGCCGACCATGCGCATGAACGACAAGGACTTCGGTTCCTGGAGTCCGGGCGAGGCCATGCTCGCCGACCGCTCCGACCTGCCGCTGGACTGGCTGACCGTCAAGGACGATGGCGAGTCCTTCGCGGCGCTCCGGGCATTGCCGGAAGCGGACAAGCAGCGGCTCTTCGCGGCCTCGGTCGCGCGCACGGTGAAGGGACAGCTGGCCTTCGAGCCCCAGGCGCGTCCCGAACTGGAAGCCACCGTCGCCCGGCTCGACATCGACTTCGCGGCCCACGTGCGTCCGACCGCGGACATGCTGTGGTCGCGCATCAACAAGGGCCGCATCCTGGAGATCGCCAGGGAGACCCTGGGAGGGGCATGGGCCTCGGCGCGGGCCAAGAGCAAGAAGCCCGCGATCACCCAGGCGATGGAAGAGGCTTTCGCGGCCGGAAGCCCTCCGCTGGGCGTCACCGCGGACGCCCACGCGGCCGCGCTCGCCTGGACGCCTCCGGGCTTCAAGGCGTTCGACGCGGGCCGTGCCGGCGCCGAGGATGCGAGTGCGGAGACAGCGCCCGTAACCGAGGCGCCCGACTCCGTAGCCGGTCCGGCACCGGAAGACGCCGGCGCCCCGGAGCCCGTGGAACCGGAAAGCGCCGACGCGCCCTCCGATCCGCCGGAGCCCGTGGCTGCGAGCATCGAGGTTCCGGAGGTGGCCGAACCCCCTGGCGCACCCATCGCCGCCAACGGCCACGACAACGGCAACGGGCTCGACATCCCCGAGTTCCTGCGCAGCGTCTGAACCCCCCTCCGGCCCGAATGCGCCCCGTCCCGCACACCGCGGGGCGGGGCTTTTTGTTTTTTCTCATCCCGATGGAGGCTTCGCATGACACACGCCGCCAATCCGCCCACCGCGACGATCCGCGCACGGGTCCACGACAGCGCACTCAAGCGCGTCACGAGGTTCTTTGCCTCCACTCTCTACGACATCTTCACCGAGACTCTGCAGAACGCACGCAGGGCCGGCGCGACCCGCGTCCGCGTCACCCTCGGCACACCCGTTGGCCAGCCCGCCGACTGCGCGCCCGAGCCGTCCGAAACACGCCTGACCGTCACCGTCACCGACGACGGCGTCGGCATCGAGGACCCCGCCGTACTGCTGAGCTTCGGCGAGAACGGCTGGAGCGACGACCTGGTGGCCCGCGAGGACGCCGCCGGCATGGGGATCCTCAGCCTCGCGCACCGCGGCTGCCGGATCGCCTCGCGGCCACGCAAGCCGGACGGCCATGTCGGGCATGGCTGGTCGGTCGATCTTGAGCCCGAACACTTCACCGGCCATAGCGACGCCCAGGCACGCCACGACGACGGCGCGCCGTATCCATCCGGAACAGCCGTGCAGTTCCAGGCCACCGAGTCCGCCGACATGATCCGCGCCGCGGTCGCCAGCGCAGCGCGCCACTACCCGCTGCCGGTCACGTTCGAAGGCGAGACGCTCGAACGCCGGGCCTTCCTCGACGGCGCCATCCATGCCGAGAGCTGGAACGGCCTCACCTTCGGCGTCTACCGGGACCGCGGCCGCGGCTACCTCGAGCCCGACCTCAACTTCTTCGGCCTGACCGTGCCCGTCCAGCTGCCGATGGTCGAGACCGTTCACCGCGGCATCTGGTCCGTCCGCGCCGACGTCGTGGACTGCCCCGGCCTCGAACTGCTGCTGCCCGCGCGCCGGGAAGCCGTCGAGAACGCGTTTCTGGCCGAGGTGCGCGAGGCCGCGCGCCTGGCGGTCTACCGCGCCATGGCCGCCGACTCCGACCCGCGGCCCGCCTTTGCCGACTGGAACCGGGCGCGCGACGCAGGCATCGACCTCGCACCGCCGCCAGAGGTCCTCCGTCCCTGGCGGCCCGCCATCGCCGACATCGACGACTGGCGGGACCCGCCGAAGCCCGTGCCGGCGGGCGCCGATGCGCTGGTCGTGGCCTGCGATCCCGAGCCCCCAGAGGCGCAGGCCCTGTGGCGCGCGGTAGAGCGCGCCGGCATGGCGGAGAAGCTCTTCGAAGCCGACAAGCGCCTCGAAGGCTACGAGTGGTACGACCGGCTAGACCGCGTCACGGGCATCGACACCGAAGTCACCGACGGCGACGGCAGGACGTGGCGGCTTCACGAGTTCCCCGTGCCCGAACGGACGAGGGCCGCCGCGGCCCCGCTGGCGGCCCGTCCTGACGCGATCCGCATGACGCTTGCAATCGAAACCGCCCGCGCCCGAAGCCTCACGATCGTTCTCCCCGCCGATCTCGCCTTCGCCGGCGAGACCTGGGGCTGGGTCAGCGACGCGCTGCCGCTGGTCACCGCGGACAGCGCCCTGGAACCGCACCGGCTCGCGGAGCTGCTGCACGCCGCCTTCTTCTCGTTTTCCGACGACGTCGACGCCGACAGCCGCGAGACCCAGGCCGCGCGGTTCGACGAAGAGGCTCTCCACATGGCCACCAGGCTCCTGTGCAGCGAGGATTCGGCGCTGGAACTCTCCATTGCCGAGGCCGTCCAGCGCGAGCTCTTCTGGCTTGTTCCACGCAACCGCAAGGTGGAGATTTTCATCACCCGCCCGGACGTCCGGGTCGTCCTGGGCGATCCCGCCGACACCGCAACCTGAGCCGGACCGCCGCCGCAACGCGTTTGCAGCGGCCGCCATTCCGCCCCTCCCAGCAGGATCGCCACGCGCCTCCCGGAGCAGAGTCGGGCCGTGTCCCGGCGCCGGCGGCCGGGACGCGGGAGCGGCCGGAGCCCCGTCAACGATCACACGCCGCCGTCAGATTCCCAACTCCGCCGGGACCGAAACCCGGCTCGTCACGGTCGCCGGTCCTGAGGACGCCGGGATCGTCCTTGCATCGGTGGACCCCGGCCCGGGCGCCCCGGAACCGGGGTTTGCCGATGTTCCGATGCCGCAACCTCCCACCGACCACGACCCCACTGCGACGCCGGCGCCGGGATGCGATTCCCCGGCACTCATTTTGCACTACCCGACCCCCGATGGGGCCAGATGCCGGATCGGATGGCTCCGGCCGGGAAAGAGGACGCCATGGAACTCCGGAACCCAATGGAAGCACTGATCGGCGCGAACGGGACAGCCAAGGTCACAGGTCTTTCCCTGCTCGACCTCGACTCCATGACCGTCCGGGAACTGCGGCGGCACGGGCTCACTGCGGCGCAGGCCCACAGGGTCAAGGCCGCGTTCGGCTTGGGCCGCCAACTCCTCGAAGCCGAAGCCTCCCTGCACGACAACGCTCCGATCGTCAGCACTCCCGAGGAGGCCTACCGCTACATGCGGCCCAGGTACGTCAACGAGTACCGCGAACACTTCGACGTGCTGATGATGGACAACCGCAACAGGCTGATCCGTCATCACCGGGTGTCCACGGGCAGCCTGACCTCCTCCATTGTTCACCCGCGCGAGGTATTCAGGCCGGTCATCCGGGAGAGCGCCGCCTCGGTCATTTTTTGCCATGGACATCCCACGGGAGATCCGACCCCTTCTCGTGACGACGTGGAGATCACCCACCGGCTCCGGCAGGTGGGCGAGGTGATGGGGATACGGGTCCACGACCACGTGGTCTGCGGGCACGGCCGTTTCTTCAGCTTCAAACAGGAGGGTTTGCTATGACCAGCCAACATCCCGCCGGCCCGCCGCCGGCCATGCGCATGAGGAGGACAGACCGATGAGCATCCCCGACCTTCCCGAAGGCTACGACCGCCACAAGGACGCGCTTGCCATCGTCGATCCCGGCGCCTCAAACCCGTCCGGTGTGGCCCGCGCCATCCACCAGGCATGCACGCAGGTCATCCACGAGGGCGGCAATCAGCGGGAAGACCCCGCCGTCCGCCTCATGACCACGCAATTGGCCTTTCTCGTGCAGGGCAACTCCGACCTCGACTTGGATGAGTACCGCCGGCTGATGGACGCCTGCCGCTCCCGCGCGGCCGAACGGCGAAACGCCCCAAAACCCGCCCCCGCCTGATTCTCCACACATCCACTCCCTCCCCGAGAGGAGGCCGGGCCGCTGGTCCGGGCCGGGCCGCGGGAGCGGCGCGGGAGGATCCGTCCCGCGCCGCTCCCCGGCACTCTCACGCATTCCAGGAGGGAGAGATCCATGCTCGACGCCCCTACGGCGCCGGACGCGTCCGCGCGCCTTCCCGTTCCCCGCACCCTTCCTTCCGTCCCCGCCGTCCTGGGCTCCGAGCCTTCCGCCCATGACGCGCTCTACACCGCTGCCACAACCCTGTTGCCGGTCCTGGAGGCCGGCCGACCCCTCGACTCCGCGACCCTGCGGGACGCCATGACACGCGCCTTTGGCGCCACGGACGCCCGCGGCGCATGGGTCTGGAAGGACGCCTACGAGGCAGCCGAGGCCGCGGTCGTGCTGTTCATCCGCCGCCATGGCCGGGCCATGCGCCGCCACGCCGGGGCCGGTCCGGACGGACCCGCCGTCATGCTCAGGATGCTGGAGGCCGTAGCCGCGCTGGAGCCCTCCCACACCAAGCGCTCGGAAGAGCAGATCCGCCTCCAGCAGTTCTCGACGCCCCTGCCGCTGGCCTACGCGGCGTTGCAGGCCGCTGCGATCCGGCCAGGCGACGTGGTGCTGGAGCCGTCGGCGGGCACCGGCATGCTGGCGGTGATGGCGGAATGCGCGCTCGGGAGGCAAGCCGCCGGCAACCTGCACCTGAACGAGATCGCGGACGTCCGCCGCGCCCTCCTGTGCCGCCTGTTCCCCGAGACCCTGGTCACCGGCGTGAACGCGGAGACCGTCGCGGACCGCTTGCCCGGCGCCCGGCCTACCGTTGTCATCATGAACCCGCCGTTCTCGGCGACGCCGGGCGTCCACCGCATCCGCCACGACGCCGACCTCCGGCACCTGCACTCCGCTTTCTCCATGCTGCCGCCGGGCGGCCGACTCGCGGCCGTCACATCGGCCAACTGCATTCCAGGGGACTCCGACTGGGATGCCGCCTTCGGGCGCCTCGATCCGCCCGCCCGGGTGGTGTTCACCATGGCCGTCGACGGCCGCGTCTACGCGCGCCGGGGCACCGGCTTCGACACGAGGCTCACCGTGCTCGACCGCACGGACCAGGCCGGCGTCGACGTCGATCCCGGCGCCCGCGCCGAGAACGCCGCCGAGCTGCTCGACGCCGTCATCGCCGGGGTTCCGCCCCGGATGCCGGTGGAAGTACGAACCATCGGGGCCGCGCCCGATCGGGACCTCTTCGGCAACACGGCCACGCCGCGCCCCTCGAAGCGAAAAAACGCATCGAACGCCGCACCGCCGGCATCCGCGCCGGCCCATGACTGGGGGCCGGTGTCAGAACTCACCGTCGAGACCGGACCGCCGGATGCCGGCACCGACGCTGGCGGCGCCGTCTCCGGACCCTACGAGTCCTGGCGACCGAGCGCCGTCCGGGTTCCCGGCGCCGTCGCGCATCCGACGCCCCTGGTGCAATCCGCTGCAATGGCCGCCGTCCCGCATCCGGCGCCGTCCTACCGCCCCATGCTGCCGGAACGCATCGTTACGGACGGCCTCCTGTCCGACGCCCAACTCGAAAGCGTCGTGCTGGCGGGCCAGGCCCACGAAGGCCATCTCGCGGCGAGCTACCGCATCGGCTCCGGCTGGGAAACCGTCCAGCGCTGCGGCGAGGGAGACCCTGACGACGCCACCCTCGCTGAAGACACCGCCCTCACCGACGAAGGCGAGACCCTGTCGGCGCCGGTCCGCTTCCGCCGGGGCTGGATGCTGGGCGACGGCACGGGTTGCGGCAAGGGACGTCAGGTCGCCGCCGTCATCCTCGACGGCTGGCTCCGCGGCCGGAAGCGCGCGCTTTGGCTGAGCCAGTCCGACAAGCTCCTGGAAGACGCCCGCCGCGACTGGTCCGCCCTGGGCGGACGCGAGGACGACGTGGTCCCGCTCGGCGACTTCCGCCAGGGGGACGAGATCCCCTTCTCCACCGGCATCCTGTTCACGACCTATGCCACGCTGCGCTCGCCGTCCCGCCAGGGCCGGCTTTCGCGGCTCGACCAGATCGTGGACTGGCTCGCCGGGGGACCCGACGAAGACGACCGCCATGCCTTCGATGGCGCCATCGTCTTCGACGAGGCCCATGCCATGGCCAACGCCGCCGGCGGCAAGGGCGCGCGCGGCGACGTCAAGCCGTCCGCCCAGGGACGCGCCGGCCTGCGTTTGCAGAATGCGCTGCCGGACGCCCGGATCACCTACGTGTCGGCCACCGGCGCCACCACCGTGCCCGGACTGGCCTATGCCGGCCGCCTGGGGCTTTGGGCAGCCGGCGAGACGCCGTTCGAGACCCGGACCGATTTCGTGTCGGCCATGGAAGCAGGCGGAGTCGCCGCCATGGAAGTGGTGGCAAGGGATCTCAAGGCCCTGGGTCTCTACCAGGCCCGCGCGCTGGCCTATCACGGCGTCGAGGTGGACATCCTCGTCCACGAGCTCTCCGAGGAACAGCGGCGTATCTACGACTCCTATGCCGGCGCGTTCAAGGTCATCCACGCCAACATCGAAGCGGCGCTGGAGGCCACGGGCATCATGCAGGGACAGTCGACCCTGAACAAGAATGCGAAGTCGGCCGCGCTGAGCGCCTTCGAGAGCACCAAGCAGCGCTTCTTCGGGCATCTCCTGACCGCGATGAAGTGCCCGTCGCTGATCCGCGCCATCCAGGCCGACCTCCACGCCGGCCGGTCCGCCGTCATCCAGCTCGTGTCCACCGGAGAGGCGCTCATGGAGCGGCGCATCGCCGAGATACCGGCCTCGGAATGGGACGACCTGGGCATCGACCTGACGCCCCGCGAGCACGTCCTCGACTTCCTGGCCCACGCCTTTCCCGTGCAGTTACAGGAACCCTACACCGACAGCGACGGGAACCTCATGAGCCGCCCGGCGGTCGACGCCGAAGGCCATCCGGTTCTCTGCCAGGAGGCGCTCGCGCAGCGCGACGCGCTGCTGGAGAAGCTCGCATCCCTGCCGCCAGTGCCGTCGGCCCTGGACCAGGTGGTCCAGCACTTCGGCCACGAGGCCGTGGCGGAAGTGACCGGGCGCTCCCGGCGGGTGCTCAGGATCACCGACGCGGGCGGCGAGCGCCTGGCGCTCCGCGGCCGGCCGGCCTCCGCCAACCTGGTCGAGACGGCCGCCTTCATGGAAAGGAGCAAGCGCATCCTCGTGTTCTCCATGGCCGGGGGCACCGGGCGGAGCTACCACGCTGACCTCTCGTGCCCGAACACCGAGCGCCGGGTCCACTACCTGCTGGAGCCGGGCTGGCGCGCCGACCAGGCGATACAGGGGCTGGGACGCACCCACCGCACGCACCAGGCCTCGGCGCCGCTCTTCCGGCCGGTGACCACGGACGTGAAGGGCGAGCGGCGGTTCATCGCCACGATCGCGCGGCGGCTGGACAGCCTGGGCGCCATCACTCGCGGACAGCGCGATTCCCAGACCGCCATGGGAGGGAGCGACGCAACCCTGTTTCGCGAGAGCGACAACCTGGAGAGCCTCTACGCCAAGGCGGCCCTGAGACGCTTTTACCTGGCGCTCTGGCGCGGCGACATCGACGGCTGGCCAATGGATCGCTTCGAGGACGCCACCGGGCTGAAGCTCACCTGGGAAGGCTCGCTCAAGGAGGACCTGCCGCCTATGCCGCGATTCCTGAACAGGCTCCTGGCCCTGCCCATCGCCGAGCAGAACCAGCTCTTCGCGGAGTTGGAAGACCGCATCGCAGCCGGCATCGAGCAGGCCATGGAGGCCGGGACCTACGAGGTCGGCGTCGAGACCGTGCGGGCCGACTCCCTGGCCGCTGCCGGACGGGAGACGCTGTACACGCATCCCGGCAGCGGAGCCGTCACGGAGCTGGTCGAGATCGTGCGCCGCGACAGGATGGAGCCCACGTCGGCCGACGCCGCGCTGGAAATCGGCAAGGAGACGAACGGCGGTCCGCATCTGGTAGTCAATGCCAGGTCCAACCGGGCCGCGGTCGTGCTTCCGGCCCCGTCCGGCCTGTTCGACGACGGCGGCGTGCAGGAGCGCGTCCGGCTGCTGCGTCCCGCCGCGCGGGATACCATGGCCAGGGCCGAGCTCGACGCCTCGAACTGGCGGAAGGCCTCTGAAGCGGAATGGCGCTCGCTCTGGGACGCCGAGATCGCCGGCCTGCCGTCGCACAAGGAATCGCGGTTCTGGCTTGCGGCCGGCCTGTTGCTGCCGGTCTGGGACCGTCTGCCGGCCGAGAACATGAGAGTGCGGCGTCTCAGGACAGACGACGGCGAAGCGCTGATCGGCCGCGTGCTCGACTTCGAGCAGGTCCGCGCCGTGCGTTCCGCCTTCGGCCTCGCCGGGGGGCCCGCCATGACCGGCGCCGAAGCCTTCGAGGCGGTCATGGGACGCGGCGCGGCGCTCGCCCTCGCCAACGGCTGGCGGCTTGCCAGGCGCCGCATCATGGGCGCCGACCGGGTCGAGATCGAGGGACCGGTCGATACCGACACCGCGGTCCTCAAGCGCATGGGCTGCACGGTCGAGATCGTCTCGTGGCGCACGCGCGTCTTCGCTCCGGGCCCCGATCTCCTCGAACGCGTCATCCAGCGCTGGCCGCTCGCCGCCTGAGCCCATCGCGTATCCGTATGGCCGTCCGTACTGCCGGCCCGTCATCCACGCCCGTGCCCGCCCGCCGGGGGTCCGTACAGCCGGAGCGTCGCCGGCCGTACCCCCGTGCGGCCACGGGGGCGGGGCGTTTCACTCATCGAAGGGAGCATTCATGACTGCACAGACCCTGCCGGACGAACCCAACTACGCGTTCTGTCCAAGCTACGAGCTCGGCGACGAGCCCCAACAGATCCGCATCGTCTTCGAGGGCATGCCGGGCTACGTGCCAACCTGCCTCATTGCTTTGTCCTTAGCCGATGCAGAGCGGCTGTGCGACCGCCTGAACCTCAGGCTCGGACACTCAAGAGAGGACTGGACCGCGCTCGCCGCCCGCTCCATGGCCGCCGGGGGCCCGGAGACCGGCAACGGCTCCCGGCACTGAACCGGCCGCTCCACGATCGATCCCCCCTTTCCAGCTCCCACCCGGCTCGAATCCCGGCGCCGTCTCAAGTCCGCCCGGACGGTCGGTCCGCGTTCGAGGACAGCGGGGGAGGGGCGAGAGAGACGCGCAGAGAGAGGCGCGGCTCCGAACCGTCACAGGGGGACCACGACATGAACGCATTGACCTACGCCGGCATCGGAGCCCGCGCCACGCCGTCCTCCGTCCTGACCGCGATGACCGTGATGGCCGGATGGCTCGCGCGGCAGGGATGGCGCCTGAACAGCGGCGGCGCGACCGGAGCCGACAGTGCGTTTGCCGAGGGCGCGCCGGCCGGCCAGCGGACGCTCCATCTCCCCTGGTCCGGCTACAACGGCTGCGCGGGGCCGGACTGCCGGGCGTTGTCGCCGGCCGAGCTCCAATCCTGCCTTGCCATCGCCGCCCGCCTCCATCCCGCCTGGGACCGCTGCTCGCCCGGTGTTCGCAAGCTCCACGCCAGGAACGCGGCCATCCTCGGCGTCGGTCTCGGCCGTCCCGTCGATGCCGTGGTGGCCTGGACGCCCGGAGGAACGGTCACGGGAGGCACCGGCATGGCGATCCGCATTGCCACCGACGCCGGCATCCCCGTGCTGAACCTGGGCTCGATGCCTCCGCGTGCCGTCTGCGAGCGCCTGCTGGCCATCCGCCGGTCCCGGTCCTCTCCCTAGAGCCGGAGAAAGGCGTCCACCGGGCGAAGGCCCGGGAGGGGGGGTGGTCTCCCTCGCACAAGCCGGGCACGGCAAGCAGCAAAGGAGGCACGGCCATGTTCCCTACCGACTTCGACCTTGAGGACACCCTCACCAGCAGCGACTTGCTCGCAGAGATCGGGCTCCAACCCGGCGCCGTCCGGGACGTCATCGACGACGACCGCGCCAGGCGCTGTCCCGACCCCCGGGACGCGGCCGGCGGAGATCCTCTCACCGTCACCGCCGCGCTGACCGTCGGAACGGAGTGAGAGGGGGGCCTGGGAGAGGTGAACGGAAGGGGCCGGGGAGGGAGGACTCCGGCCTCTCGACGCTCGGTAGAGTCGAGGACTGGCGCGCCAGCTTTAGGGTCCGGTGGCTGTTCCGTCGCTTTCGCTCCGGGCCTCAGTCCGGCTCCCTTGGCCGCGTTTCCAGTCCCACCGGGTCGCCGGAGGCGGTCACCCGCCTCCGGCTCCCACAGAACGCCGCATGCGGATTTCCCGCACGGCGCTCTTCAGAGATTGATTCACAGCACCGCGCATCGCTGAAGCTCCGTATAGGACAGCCTCAACTTCGGGCGCGGCAACGGATTCCCCTGCTTGATGCGCTCGAACGCCTCCCATGTGATGTAGGCGGCTCGGCTGCGGCTACTCAGCATCTTGCGCCAGGTGTGTTCCACGAACCGGTGTACTTTCTGCAATGCGCGATAGTTCCCGGCAATGCCATAGTAGACGTAGTGGCCCCGTAACACTCGACTCAGATTTGACGCCTGCTCGCTCACAGGCAGATGACGCATTTGCCGCATCAGCTCCCCCGAGTGGGCGATGCTGCGGCGAAGACGGGTCTTCTCCGTTCGCAATCCCACCCGGAAATTGCCTTGTCGGTTGCGCGCGCAGTAGAGCGTGAATCCGAGGAAGTAAATTGTCTCGGGACGTTTCCTCCCTCGCTTCGGCGCATGTTTCTGAGCAAACCGTCCGAACTCGACAAGCTTTGTCTTGTCCGGCTCCAGCGCGAGTGCAAACTTGGCCAGGCGCTTCCCTACAGCCTCGTGGACACGGACAGCGTCCGCCCGATACTGGAAACACACCACAAAGTCATCGATGTAGCGAATCAAGTACGCCTCGCCACGCAGCCTCGGCCTGACGACTCGGTCAAACCACAGGTCCAGCACATAGTGCAGGTACACGTTGCTCAGCATTACACTAATGACGCCCTGAACGCAAAAGGTAACTTCCGCTTTGAACGTGAGATTGTGCAATGGCGGGACCGTCCCTTAGTTGATTTACGCCGCAAAGGGTAATACTCTTATGACAAATGGTTCGGTCGACACGAGCCCAAAAGGTCGAGCGGCTCAACGCCGCCTACACACTCCTCGCCCAAGGCGTCTCCGCGAGCGAAGCCGTGTTGCGCCTGTCGCAACGCTTCGGGCTGTCGCAGCGCCAGTCGTATCGTTACATCCAGGACGCCCGCGCCATGAGCCAGCCGTCCGAGCCGGGCGAAGCGCTGACCCCCATCACTATCAAGATTCCGGGCACACTGGCGGCGACGCTGCGGGCGCATGCCAGGAGCAGCGGCCGCTCCATCGCGGAGATCGTCACCCGGGCTCTGAGGCGCTTCTTCTCGCATGCGGGTGGGCATGGCTGAACGTCGCGCGGGCTCCCGGCCCTCCGTTCAACTCGCTTATGCCTTTGATCGTCTGCTCGACGCCAAGCTCCAGAACGTCTACGCGATCCTGGTGCCGGATCAGGCTCACAAGATCCCGGCCCGGGCGCACGATATAGGAGACGAACATGAGGATCGCAGCCCTGTACGCGCGGGTCTCGGGCGAGCAGCAGAGAGATAGCCACACGATCGCCAGCCAGACCGAAGCCCTGGTAGCCTACGCCGAGTGTCACGGGTACCGCGTCGCGCCCGACATGATCATCGAGGACGACGGCTACAGCGGCGCCGTTCTCGAACGCCCGGGACTCGAGCGGGTCCGGGACCTCGCCGCGGAAGGGCGCATCGACACGGTGGTGGTGCATGCCCCGGACCGCTTGAGCCGGCGCTATGCCTATCAGGTTGTGATTATCGAGGAGCTGGCGCGCCAGGGCGTCGAGACCGTGTTTGTGAACGCTCCGTCGATGGAAACCCCCGAGGACCACCTCCTCGTGCAGTTCCAGGGCATGATCGCGGAATATGAACGCGCCCAGATTCTGGAGCGTTCCCGGCGCGGCAAGCGTCATCGGGCGCGACGCGGCGAAGTCGCCGTCCTCAGCGGCGCGCCCTATGGCTACCGCTACCACAAGAAGACCCCGGACAGCGATGCGTTCTACGAAATCATCGAACCGCAGGCTTCGGTGGTTCGCGAGGTCTACCGCTGCTACACTTGCGACCACATGAGCATCGGCGCGATCACGCGCAATCTCAAGGAGCGCGAGGTCCCTACGGCCACGGGGCGTTCGCGCTGGGAACGCTCGACCGTGTGGGCGATTCTCCGCAACCCCGCCTACAAGGGGACGGCCTGTTTCGGCAAGACCCGCCAGATGCCTCGAAAAAGCGTGACACGTCCTGTACGCCTGAGCGGAGGCTTCGCCAGCGCCACTACCGGCAGTCACGAGAAACCGCGTGAGGAGTGGATCGAGATCCCGGTGCCGGCGATCGTCAGCGAGGAGACCTTCGCCCTGGCCGAAGAGCGGCTGGAGAGAAACAAGATCCACGCGCCACGTCGCACCAAGACACTCAGCGTGGTCCAGGGACTGGTCTCCTGCGGCAAATGCGGCTACGCGTGGTACCGCACCTCGGCCCAGACGAGCGCCCGCAAGATCTCCTATTACCGCTGCCTGGGATCCGATTCGTGGCGCCACCTCAACGGGCCGCTGTGCGACAGCCGTCCGGCGCGCCAGGAACTGCTTGATGACGTCGTATGGACCGAGGTGGTCCGCCTGCTGGAGAACCCTGCACTGATCAGCGCGGAAATCGACCGGCGACTGGAGGCGGCCCGTGCCTCCGACCCCAACCAGCAGCGCGAGGCCGACCTGCGGCGCCGGCTGATCAGGGTCCGCAAGAGTATCGACCGCCTGGTCAATGCCTATCAGGAGGAGTTGATAACCATCGACGAACTGCGTGACAGAACGCCCGAACTTCGCCGTCAGGAGCAGGCGCTGCATCGCGAACTGCAATCCGCGGTCGATCAGGCCAAGGAGCGCGAGACCTACCTGCGGCTCGCCGAGACCCTGACCGACTTTCTGGAGAGGCTGCGTTCGTCCGCCGAAACCCTCGACATCGCGGAACGTCAACGCATCGTACGGCTCCTCGTGAAGGAGGTGTTGGTCAGCGAAGACAAAATCACGATCCGCCATTCAATCCCGATCTCGGGCTCGCCAGGAGGCGGTCCAGACCCCTCGAAATCCGCCACGGACAGCCCCGAAGGCGAAGGTTACCTTTTGCGTTCAGGGCGTCGTCGATCCGCCCTGCGGGGTCCCCTCATCGTTTGGATGAAGCTCGCCATCCTCCAATACGCCAGCCTTTAGCCATCGCCTTACCAAGCTGATCAGCCGTGGGTCTCCGACTCGGAGTTCCACAAAGCGCAGCAGCCATCCATGGTCTAAACTGCCAAAGAAGTTCTTCAGATCAGCTTCCAGAACCCAGCCCACCTTCTTCCCGGCAATCACTTCCGTGAGCGTACCCAGAGCATTATGTGCCCCGAGACCCCTCCGGCCACCGAATGAACACGGCAGGAAGTCCTGCTCGTAAATGGCCGACAGAATCTCGCACACGCTCCTCTGGAGCGCACGGTCCGCAACGCAGGGAACACCCAGTGGGCGCTTTTCCTGCTTGCCGGGCTTCGGGATATAGACCCGCCGAATCGGCGGGGGCCGGTAACCCTTGCGATGCACCGACCGCAGCATCGGTTCTATCCACTCTCCGAAGGCTTCCTTCTCCTCCTCTACCGTCTTGCCATCACATCCCGGCGTTGTGTTTCGCGGAATGTGGCACAAGCTGCGCCACACCCGGTCCTCGGTCAGGTGATGGGCAAGTGACGTGAATCGGAGCTTTGGTTCCTTCCGAGCTTTCACTGCTATCCGTTCAAGTTCCGTTGTCATGGCTGACTGCTCCTCCCTTTGTATGGAGGGTCGTACTCTCCCTTTGAATGGAGCCCATGTTTCCCATGAACGATTCAACCTCTGCTGGCCGCTTCCCCATGTAGCCGGCTCTCCCGACCTCGGAGTACTATCAGCCAGTCTGACTTCCGACCGGTCATCAGGTCCTCCTCGCATTGCTAGCTTGTCAGACCTTACAGGCTCCGCCTGAACCGGACGGATCTCCCTTGTTCGCATCATGTCCTTCGAGCACATGCCGACGGTACGAACCCCGGGAGCACCCCGAGAGCCTCGCCATTGCGGCCCCCGCAGTTCCGCTTTCCCTTGAGAGCGACAAGGTCAGCTACTCCGACCACGTTCGATTTCGGGGCTAACACTCCGTTCACTTTCGTTTCGGCCTATGCTCTCCCTGTCTACGCTTCGCAACGCACGTTACCGTACGCCACGCAAGACTCGGTACGCGGCTGCTGGCTAAGCTTTGCCGCGGCGACCATCCCAGGTCGCCGTACATCATGCGCTTTCAAGGCGCAACGCTCATCGAACCGTGCGTGCGGATTTCCCGCACACGGCTCTCGGACGAGATCATGCCTTCGCGCTCGGAAGGCCCATGGTCCGCCGCGTCAGGTGGACGAGGCCGTAATCGTCGTGCAGCCTCGGTTCCGGGAAACGCACGAATTTTCCGGACTTCACCTTGTGCTTTCGACAGAGCCACTGGCGGAGCCGCTTGACCGCGTGCTGATTGACCGCGCTATAGGCTGGGCTGACGTGTCCGAGGCTGAAGTAGTTTGCCCATCCGGTGATGGTCCGGTTAAGGCGTCCCACAACGACCTCTGACGCCAACCGTCCGTAGCGGGGCGTTGTCATCTCGCTGATCCTGCGGCAGATGCTCTGGACGCTCGCCTTTCCGGGTCGGGTTCCGATATAGGAACCTCTGCCGGTCGGCCGATGAATGCGTCCGATGCGGTAGCCGAGGAACTCAAACGATTCCTCCGGGCACCGCAAGCATCGGGTTTTCCGTTCGTTGACCGCAAGCTTCAGACCCGCCATGAGCCGCTCCACCACCGCCAGCATGTCCGCTGCCGGGGCCTTGCCGAGCACACAGAGATCGTCGGCATAATTCACGATTTCCGAACGGAAGTGCCGGGCATAGCCCAACACCTTCCAGCCCAGCACGAAGCGCCGCATGTAGAGGTTGCTGGCCAACGGAGAGATCGGCGCCCCTTGCGGGGTTCCCTTCCGCTCCTTGCGCGCCCGGTTCGTGCGGCGCTTGCCGCCCTTGCCGTCGTCCTCCTCCACCGGCATTTCCAGCCACGCCTTGATGAGCTTGAGCATCCGTCCGTCGCTGATGCGCCGTGCGAAGCTCTTCATGAGCTCGGCGTGCGGTATCTCGCCGTAGTAGTTGGACAGGTCGTAATCGACCACCTCGTTGTGCCCCCTGTACAGGAGATGCCAGACACGTCTTACCGCGTCGTGGGCGCTCCGCTCCGGCCTGTAGGCGTACTGTTCCGGTTGCAGGTCCGCTTCGAATATCGGCTCAAGCACAAGCACGGCCGATGTCTGCGCCACCCGGTCCCGTATGCAGGGGATGCCCAAGGGCCGGAACTTGCCGGGCTGTTTCTTCGGGATGAGAACCTGACGCACCGGCTTCGGTGTGTACGTCCCATCCTTCAGTTCCCGCGCCAGTTCGCCAAGCCAGCGCCCCACGCCGTACGACTCGATATCCGCGAAGGTCTCTCCGTCCACTCCGGGAGCGCCGCCATTACGGCGGACCCGCCTCCAGGCTTCAGCGAGAAAGTCCTTGCGCCATACCTTGTCGATCAGAGCGTGGAAACGCCGCTCGGGTTCTTCCTTAGCTTTCGCATGTAATACGGTCTGGAGTTCCCGGACCTTTTCCGACCCTGGTAGGCTCTCGCCAGTGGTCATGCCTTCCTTCCTTTCCGTATCCCTCTCGAACCAGGGCTCCTTCCCTCCGCCGGCATTGCCCAGCCTCCGCGGTACTGCAAGCCCCTCCGCCACCCTGCCGGCCCGGCCTGCCCCTCACGGGGTTCCGGTTGGACTGTGCGCTCCACCGACAGGGCTTCCCGTGTTGCTGCCCCTCCCCTCTTCCATGCGTGCCGCCGCCACTACCCCGGCGAGACCGACCGGTGCATCCATCGCTCGCTTCCCGGTCGATACCAGCCTTCCCCGTGGTTAAGGCGGGTCGGCTCTCGCATCATTCGTTTCGAGGCCTGCTCGGCGTTCACTCGCGTTGCGGCCCGCATGGTTGCTGAATCGCCCAAGGCGATTCGTTACATCGGAGTGCTTCAGGCCATGTCGTCACCTCCATAACCCGCTCCGATGGCTACCGGCTGGAGCGACAGTTGCCGGGCGGGATTCGCACCCGCTAGGGAGTGGCGCCTTTCCACGGCGCACTCAACCATCGTCATTAACCAGGAAGGAGAATTACCATGAGCTTTGGACTGAACCGCGTGGAACTGATCGGACGCCTCGGCGCCGACGTCACTGTGAACCATCTCGTCTCCGGCGGCCGCGTGGCCAACATGAGCATCGCCACCGACGAGGGGTATATCGATCGCAACTCCGGCAACCGGGTGGACAAGACCGAGTGGCACCGGGTGGTGACGTTCCAGCCCGGCCTCATCGACATGCTGGAGAAGCACGCCCGCAAGGGCCGGCTGGTCTACGTCGACGGCAAGCTCCAGACCCGGCGCTGGTCCAAGCCCGGCGAGGACAGCGACCGCTACTCCACCGAGATCCTGCTGGTCCCGGGCGGCGCGGTGCGTTTCCTGGACAAGCCCAACGGCAACGGCGCGCAGGCCGCGGCGGACCCGTCCATGGCGGCGGGCGACACCGCGATGCAGGACGCCGGGGCCCCGTCCCCGCCCGCGGACGAGGACATTCCGTTCTGAGTGGACCCGTCCACTTCCTCTCCTCCCAACACTGGGCCGGCGCCTTGCGCGTCGGCCCATTTTTTGTGGAGTCCGTCCCGAGCAAGCACCTCACCGGGCTTCGGCCGGGTGTCCCGTCCACTCAAGGAGTGCCGCCATGTACAACCATCCCTCGCCAGCAGCCGCCATCGCCGCCGCTCTCGGCGCGCGCGCCGAAGACGTCTGCCGCCGCTACCTCCCCCATGGCCGCCGCCAGGGCCGCTACTGGGTCGCGGGCGACCTGGACGGCGCCCGGGGCCGCTCCCTCTTCGTCCGCCTTCACGGTCCCGGCACGCCCGGGAAGTGGACCGACGCGGCCGTGGGCAGCCACGGCGACCTCCTCGACCTCATCCGCCACCGCACGGGCGCGCCGACGCTACGCGCCGCGCTTGACCATGCCCGCGCCTTCCTCGCCCTGCCGGCTTCGCCGGCCGCGGGCGATACCGGCGACTACGACGCCACCGAAGCGGCCCGGCGGCTTTGGCGGGGATGCCGCGCCGTCGACGGCACCCACGCGGAAGCCTACCTCCGGGCACGGGGCCTCGCGCGCTGCCGGTTCCCAGCCCTCCGCTTCCACCCCGAACTTCGCTACCGCGAAGGCTCCGCAGTCCGACGGCTGCCGGCACTGGTCGCCGCCGTCACCGGCAACGACGGCGCCGTCTTTGGCGTGCACCGCACCTGGCTCGATCCCCGCCGCCCCGCCAAGGCGGACGTCGCCTCGCCCCGAAAGGCCCTCGGCCGCATCCACGGCCTCGCCGTGCGCTTCGGTTCACCCGACCGCGTCGCTCCGCTCCTTGTCGGCGAGGGCATCGAGACCGTGCTGTCGCTCGTGACCGCCGTGCCGGAGATCACCGCGGCCGCTGCGCTCTCCGCGGGCAGCCTCGGCTCCTTCTCCATCCCGCCCGGCTGCTCCGGCCTCGTCATCGCCCGCGACAACGATCCGGAAGGCGAACAGGCCGCCCAACGCCTCGCCCGGCGCTCCGCGCGGGCGGGCGTGGCGGCCACCGTCATCGTCCCCGACGGAGGCGACTTCAACGACGATCTGGCCGCCCTCGGCGCCGATGTCCTCGCCGCAAGGCTCGGGCCGCTCTTCCGGTTCCCGGGAGTCGGAGACGAGGGAGCCTGAGAGGGCAAAGCCTTGATGGAAGGAGAGAGAGTTATGGATGCCGTCATCAACCTCAGACACGAACCCGCGCTCCGCGACATATTCGAGCATGCGGACAGGCACGACAACATCGTCCTCATCGACCGCCGCACCAGGTGGGGCAACATGTTCCGCATCGGGCCCGACGGAACCCGCAGGCAGGTCGTCGCGCAATACCGCAGCTATCTCTGGCTCCGCATCCGCTCCGGCGCCGTGGCGCTCGAAGACCTCGCCGAACTGGACGGCATGCGGCTCGCCTGCTGGTGCGACCCCCAGCCTTGCCACGGACACGTGCTCGCCCGAGCCGCGGCGTGGGCCGCGTCCGCGCTGGCCGAAAGGAGGGCCGGGTGATGGGCAGCGTGACCTTCAAGCGGATCACTCCGCACGAGTCCCGCATCTATGACGCCGACGGCGACATGTCGGCGACGTCTACCGCCACGACGACATCCTCGTGCCCGGTCAGGCGTTCTACGTCCTGCACCTGTTTGACGATCCCCGGGGACCCCGGCGCGTCCACGACCGCGGCCGCATCCGCGAAACCGCACAATCCCTCCTTGATTCCCACCCTCTGTTCTGAGACGCGGACAGCGGCGCGTTGCCCTTCCGTCCGAGAAGGGAAGTTTGAGCGTCGAAAGGGGACGGCAGTGTTCCGTACAAACCTCCCCTACGTGATCTCCCATCTTGTCACACGTGCTCCCTGCGCCAACCCCGTTGGGGTCCTCCTCTTCGTTCCGGCCGGGACTCCGTCCCGGTGGCTCCGGTGCGCGCGCGTGAAAAGACGGGACATCACTTCGGGGCGGTTACGCCCCAGTCACGGGCCTTGGTGGGTCCTTAACTGGAGAAGGAGGAAGTCATGAACAGCATCATCGAGAACATCGCGGATCAGGGGCAGTCCATCATGGAGGCGTTCTGCGAGAGTGCGCAGCTCTTTGGCGCAACTCCGGGAACCGATGAATTCGATTCCAGGGATGTCTGGGACGAGGACGACGCTCTCGACGCCGTACACGCCGCGTTCAGCATCCTCGCTGACGGCATCGGTCCCGACGGCACTCAGCTCGCGGACGAACGCGAGAGCCTGCTGTGGGGCTTCGTCAACTTGCTGGATGCTCAGACACAGCGCCTCGACCGCTCCGCCGATCGCCTCATCCCCGGCCTGCGCGACCTCCAGCACGAGCAGGACGGCTCCGAGATCAAGTCCCGAGAGCTCGAACTCACGACCGACCGGGTGCAGAACCTCTCAGCTCGCCGCGACGCCTTCGAGCGCATGCGCGATGCAGCGGCCGAGGACTACCTGAACGCGACCGGACAGACTTGGCGGCCCCGGAGCGGATCGCACACCAGCCAGACCGGCAAGCTCACCTCCGCGGCCATCGACGCCCGAGACTTCATGCGCGCTCGCAAGGACCGCAAGACCCAGGCGCATCTGCCCGAAGGAACCCTCGTCGCGGTCACCGGCGGCAAGGACATCACTGACCCCGCCGCGGTCTTCAACAGGCTCGACAAGGTCCGCGCGAAGTACACCCGACGCATCCCGATGCTAATTGCTGAAGAGGTGGTGAAAACGTACGATTGACTGCGCTCCTGCATGATCGATCACACCCCAGCGCGTTTTCGTCGCGCCGGGAAAAGTGCGTCGCATCTTGCGTCGCAAACCTTCGCTGTGGATAACCCAACGATTTCAACGTGTTAACGTCCTTGCGGTGACTGTCTCCGGTGTCTGGAGTTCTCGATTTCAGGCGGTACGTCGCATTCTGCGTCGCTGTCTTCACCGCGCCTCCTCCCCGTTTCGTCGCATATTGAAGTCCACTCCAACCCGGAAGGCGGCATTGCCTGCTTCGATCAGCCAGTCCGAAACGATCGAGTGGCCGCCCCCTCCGGCAGCATCGCAATGTGCCAAGGTGATAGCGTGCAGTGTGCATGGACCAGAAGGAGAAGGCATCCATAGAGCATGGATCTCCTCCCGGAGCTGCACCTAGCCCTCGATCGGGGTGAGATCCATCATGGATGTGCGGCACTATACAGGGTGGAGAATGTCCAATTTGGGCCGACTTTGCTTGCCATACGAGGTCTTGGCCGGATAACATCTTGACCGGGAGGTGTCGCCGAATGAATCAAGCCGCGAAACGCTCGACCATCTACCTGGAGCGCGACCTTCATCAGGCATTGCGATTCAAGGCCGCAGCCACCAACCGGTCGTCGTATTCCCGCACGGGACGTTGCGCGAATTCTGTCACGCATACGTGGTCTCGCTTCCGAGCCTCGCCCCAACGCCACGGAAAAGCTGCCCGGCCAGCAACGCTACCGAATCAGGCAAGGCGCCTATCGGATTGTATACGAGGTCAGGGATGTCGAGTCACTCGTTGTTGTCGTCAAAGTAGGCCATCGCCGTGACGTGTACAGGGGCCGCTAACCATACGACGGTCTTGAGTTTGGGGAGAAGGGGGAAACTCCGCATTGCGGCCCATCGTGACGACGACGACGCGTGCTGTGTCGAGTACCCCACGATCCTGGGTTGTGTCAGCCAGGAACAAACAAAGGAGCCGGGCGTTCCACACGATCAGGGAGGCCATCGCAACATGTCTGGAGACACGCGAAGAGCGGGGACTTCCGCCCGCTAGCGACCCTTTCGAGATGGGGACGAGGAAGTCATCCAACCAGCCGCCGATGACGTCGGCCGATCAACTCAAGGGCCTGCGAAAGACTGCCGACGAACTCGGTAAGGCGGGGAATTGGCCCGAATACATCAGCGCATTGACGGATTTGATTGCATCGGACGACGATCAGCAAGGGCAGGCCGTTCTGGACTACTACTACAGTCGAAGCGTTGCGTATCACAAATTGGGCGACTGTCCTCACGCACTCGACGACATAAACCGCGCAATTGAGCTCTCTCCCGATAACCAGGAAGCCTACTATTGGCGTGGCGTACTTCATGGCGAAACGGGAAATCTCTCGGAAGCGATCGCCGACTTCAACAAAACGTTGAAGTTAAACCCCCGCCACGCACGGGCATACCAGTCGCGCGGCATTACCTATGTCAAGTTGGGGCAGTACATCACCGCTATATCCGATCTTGAACATGCCATTCACTTGAACCCCAACGATATGCTTTTATACCTGGACTGCAGTCTCGCATATCGCCGTAGCCGTCAGTACGACAAGGCCATCGCCCTCGCCACCAAAGTCATTCGCCGCGATCCAACCAATGCCCTGGCGTACGCTCACCGCGGCGGCGCATACCTATACAAGGGGCACTACGGCCGTGCCCTCAATGACATCGTCCGCGCCGACAAACACGACGGCACTCGAAGATTGACGTTTGCAGGCCCGTATTTTGCGTTGCGCCTCCATCGTATTTTCTCCGCTCGAGACAGCCGTCGACGAAGCAAAGCCTTCCAGTACCTTAACAGGTTGTTTAACGCGATAGGCGAGATACAGGACAAACTGTTCTGTGGACCTGGAACTGTCCAGGAGGTGGCGCACTATACCTCGCTCCACACGTTAAAGCGCCTCGCCGAGAAGAGTCGCTTTCGTCTTTACAATGCTGCGTACATGAACGACCCTGAGGAGGGACGCGTTTTCTTCGAGATCATGGAGAGTGGCTTCGGCACCAATTTACAGGCCAATTTCTATAGGCGGATTACACATCCGTCACCCGCGTACATCGGAAGTTTCATCACCGTGAGGCAGCGTGGATCTGAACCCAAGGACAAGTTATTCCTTTGGCGAACATACGGGCGGCACGACACCGAGGACGCCGCCGGCGCCTGTCTGGTTTTCAAACATGACGGCAGGAGCTTTGCCGCCACGTCGCCTCCACGTATGGGCGATATGCGTCGGTCGCCAGCGCAACCTGCCCTTTATAGAGTGGTTTACCGGGACGACAAAGGCGTGAACAGTGAAGACTTGTCTGCGGAACTGCAGGGATTGGCCGAGTCGCTGAAACAGGTGGAAGCCGAAGTCCTGAACAAACCCGGCAACACGACGGAACAACTTCGCGAGTTGGTCTGCGAGCTACTCGACAGCATCCGTTTCTTGTTCAAGAAGGATCACTACCGCGAGGAGCAGGAAGTCCGTATTGTTGAGATCCGGAATGATGAACACAATGAAGAGATGGCAGACGATATCAGCGTTGACACGGACCGGATACCGCCGCGGCTTTATGTCGAAGCGGGTGATTCCGTGTGCTTTTGTGAAGTCATACTTGGCCCGGAGACCCGTCGGATATACGAATGGAAGCGGTGGTTGAAGGAGCAAGACGAAGCGCTTGTCGTAACCAAGTCTCAGATCGAGTACGGGGAACGGAATGTTTAGGAACCTGACTCACGCGAGATTCATTGCCCGTGGGTCGCTACCCGTGACCCAAGCACCCAGTGACTGAACATAACGAACCGGACAATTGCCCCGGTTTCTCGTTGGCTCCGCTGGAATGGCGCTGTTGCTACACTTGATGGTGGCCCTCGGTGCGCAGTCGCCGCCGGCTACGATATGCCGTCCGGAAGGGAAGCGGTCGGGAATCGAACCGGCGACGCCCGAGAACGAGAGATCGTCAGGGAACCTGGGGATGCAAGCGGAGGCAAAGCCCGTGGCCGACACCGTCAACAAACACATTCGAATCGACGAAGAAGTCTGGCAACGCCTTGAGACAGCGGCCGGGGACCTCGGCACAACTGCCAACCGGCTCCTTGCCGAGCTCGCCGGGCAGTGGCTGGACAACCGCGCATGGCCCAGAACCGACGCGGAGGTGCAGATAGCGCGAGCGTCCCTGTTTGCGGCCCAAGCCATCGCGCACGATATGATGGCGGCTGGCCGCGGGCAGGAGATCGACGAAATCCGGCGCTACATAGCCACTATCGTCCCCGACACGGCCATGGAACGCCCGACCGCGATGCCTGATGCATCGGAACAAGGGACCGACAAGAGGGACTCCTAGTACAGCGTCTGGCTGGCGGGTTCAGGAACACTGCTGACGGACTCGATAACAGCGTCAACGGACTTGTTCCAACGAAACGGTTTGGGTCCAGGGGTAGTGTCTCAGTTTGAAAGAGGAAACCAGAGGAGGTCGCCAACCGCCACGATGGCAACGCTAACCAAGCCAAGCATCACCGTACAGTAACAGATCGAGACGGAGCATGGGCGTTTCAGACGATAGTCCATCGGGCCAGGTAAGCAACCTGTATGAATGGACGGGACTACGGCTCTTTCGGGTTCAGTCGCGTCCACTGGGAGAAGGCGGCGGCCTGTCCCCGCTGGTTCCCGTGCCCGTCCAGCACTTTCCACACGGTGGCCTGCTCCACAAGGAAACGCCGGCCCGTTCGCGAGACACGGACGCCCCGGTAGTCGGTGACGAAACCGTCGCGGCCACCCGTTGGAGCATCCTCGCGCGCTCCGTGCGGTTCATCGACTCGGCCGTCAAGCGCGAAGGCGTCGCGGTGAACTCCTCCCAGGTCATCTCCCACAGGTCGAGGGCCTGCCGGTTGCCGTAGTTGAGGATGGGATCGTCGGAGTCGACGTGGGACACCACCACGAACGGCGCCAGATAGAGCCGTTCGCTCTGCGCCTCGATGTTTCCGCTACGGTCGACAAGCTCCCGCTTCACCCACAGAGCATGGCTGTCCCGCAGCCACTGAATCCAGGTCAGGTTCATGGTGGTGAACGTCATTCCCCGGGAGGCGGGAATCCAGGGCCGGAGGAGCCCCCGATCAAACGATCTCCGCAGGTGGTCGCGCCATGGTTTCTTCCGTGTTTACCATGGTGCTCCATACTGCCATAAGTGTTGATCGGCCAAGCTGCTAGAGCCCGAAATCACGTTCCATGCTCTTCGGCTTCGGCGACCGCCCGGTTCCCGGCTCCGCGGATCGTTCACGATCCCGGGACACGGACGGGCCGGTGTCGCCATCCGCAGCCCGGCCCGCGTCCAAACCGCTCCCCCGGTCCTTCGCCCGCTCCGGCTCGACCGCTTCGAGCGCGGCGATGCGCTCGCCGGTGACCGCTTCGAGACGCTCCCTGAGGGCCGTCCTGTCGTCGGTCACGAGTTCGGCCCTGTCGCGGGCGCGGCTTATCTCCACGTAGAGGGTCTTCTGGTTGGTGAGGGTCGGATGGTTGGCCTCCATGGCGGCGATCACGGTGTCGACGGTGCGGCCCTGGAAAGAGTGGACGGTCGCCGCCCAGGCCCGGTCGACGTGGCGCAGTTGCGGGTCGCCCGGCCCGAGCGCCAGCATGCGCCCGTCCTCGAGGCGGAACGCCGCCCGCCCGTCCCGGACCGCGCTCACCTCGGCGGTCTGGCTGTTGACGAGCCCGAGGCCGGCGTCGTTGCGGGTCCAGCGGATGCGGTCGCCGGCGCGAAGCTCCATGCTTTCCGCGCGATAGACCTCGACCCCGCCGGAGCGGGCCGCAAGCCGATGAGGCTCCCACGTGACAGGGGCGCCTCCCCGGCCTTCCAGGGTCACCGTGCGGCCCTCCCGGTCCACGCCGGCGACACGGAGCTCGTCGCCCTTCTCCACGCCGAGCCGCTTGTATGCCCGGTGGAAGGCCACGACGTCACCGGGCGCGTAGTTCGACGCGAGGGTCTTCTCGGCGGTGGTGTAGCCCCGTGAGACCAGCCGCTCGCCGTCCAGGGCGGGGCCGTGGACCACGCCGTCCCGCACGAGGCGCTCCCGCACGATGGCGTTCACCTGCTCCCGGAGCGCATGGCTCGGGGCCAGGAGGCCCGCGTTCGCGCGCCTTTCCGGCGGAAGGGCGAGCCAGCGCGCGGCGGCGGCCCCGGCGAGATTGTCGCGTTTCACCTCCGCGACGTTCGCTCCGAGCTTCTCGAAGGCGCGCCTTATGTCGCCCGCGAGGCTCGCCTCAACCGCGGCCCTGAGCCCGGGGTCGCGCTGGCGGACGATCTCGTCCATGACCGCGGTCTTCATGCCGGCGCGCTGCAGTTGCGCGAAGGGCTTGCCGGCATCGACGGCGTCGAGCTGCTTCTGGTCGCCGACCAGCACCACGCGCGGGATGCGGAGAGTGTCCGCGATCCGGAGAAGGTCCCGGGCCTGGACCGTGGACGCGAACGAGCCCTCGTCGACCACGAGCACCGTGTTCCGATACGCCGCCCGCATCTGCTTTCCGCCCTTCCTGGTCATGCGTCCCTCGGCCACGCCGCGGTTCCGCGCCAGGAAGCGCTGAAGGGTCTCGCTCTCCAGGGCGGCCTCGGACGCGAGGGTGCGGGCGGCGGACGCCGACGGCGCAAGGCCCCGGACCTCGTAGCCCTTCTTCTCGAGAAGGGCGCGGGCGCGGTTCAGCATGGTGGTCTTGCCGGAGCCCGCATAGCCCTGCACGCCCACGACGCGGTCGTTGGAAGAGAGGATCAGCTTCACGGCCTCCTTCTGGCCCTGCGTCAGGGGGCCGTTTCGGAGCGCCTTGTCGACCGCGCGGGTTCGCATCGGGACGGCGCCGCGCCCGTGGCCGGCCTCCACGAGCGCGATGGTCTCGCGCTCGCGGGCCACGGCCCGGGCGGTGGTGAGCGAGTCTTCGGCGCCGGGAAGGCTTGCGGCATGCAGCGTCCTGGCCTCCACCCGCCCCGCGATCTCCCGCTCGATCCGGGCGCTGTCCACCGCGCCCGGGTTCCAGGCGAGCGCGGCGGACAGGAGCCCCGTGCGGGCGAACACCGCCTCGCGCTCGGAAAGATGCTCCACCGCCCATTCCACGGCCTCGGCCGCGGTCTCCTTCGCCGCGGTCTCCAGCCCGGCGTCCCTCGAGGGCGCGGGCCTCGCCAGGGCGCGCGCCTCGAAACCCAACTCCGCGGCCTGCCTCTCCCAGCTTCCGCGGAGCGCGTCGCGGTCCACCTCGCGCTTGGCGGCCCGGGTCATGAGGGCGGCGCGCTGGGCGAGGCGCTGGTTTTCAGCGGTGGCGCCGAGATTCCGTTCCTCCATCGCCGCCTCGATCTCGGCCCGGCGGGTCGAGAAGGCCTCTATGATCTCGCGCGACACGCCCGCGATCTCGAAGCGCCCGTCCGCGTGCGTCTTCTCGATGCCGTACCCGAGTCGTGAGAGTTCCTGCGCGAGCTCGTTCCGGTACATCGCGCCCAGGACCATCTTGGACGCGTAGAGACGCTCGTTCGACATCGTGCGCCACTTGTCGTCCGGGCTCTTGACCATGTTGGCGATCACCGAGTGGGTGTGGAGGGCGGGGTCGAGGTTCCGCGAAGTGTCGTGGCGGAAGGTGGCGACGACCGTCTTCTGACCGGCCGCGCGGACCATGCGGCCGGTTTCCGGATCCCACTTCCGGGTCTCGGCCACGTTCCTCTCGAACCAGTCCAGGGTGCGCGTCACGGCCCGGTCATGGGCCGCCACGACCCGCGTGTCGCCGCCCACGAGCGCTGCCAGTGAAACCGACTTGGGAGCGGAGAAGGTGAGGTCCCGGCCGGGACGGTGGGTGATCCCGCCGTCCTTGCCCCTGCGTCCCAACCGCCGCCCGGAGCCGTCCGGCACCTCGCCTTCGAGGACCGCCCGGAAGACGTCCGGATCGACCGGGCCTTCGAGGCCCAGCTCGGCGGCTCCTCTGCCAGCCCAAGCGCTTGCGGCCTTGTGCTCCGGGGCTTCCTTCGCGTAGTATCCATCGCGCTCGAGTGCGCCGTGCAAGGCGCCATCCCTTAGCGGGTTGCGAGACCCGCCCGGCAACTGTCGCTCCAGCCGGTAGCAGTCGGAGCGGACGATGGAGGTAACGACATGGTTTGAAGCACTCCGATGAAACGGGCCGCCTTGGGCGGCTCAGCGACCATGCGGGCCGCAACGCGAGTGAACGCCGAGCAGGCCTCGAAACTGGCAACGCGGAAGCCGACCCGCCTCGAGTACGGGAAAGGCTGCCATCGGCCGGGAAGCGAGCGACACACGCACCGGCCGGTTCCGCCGGGGTATTGGCGGCGGCACGCATGGAAGAAGGGGATGGACGCAACACGGGAAGCCCCGGCGGTGGCGTAGCACGCGCCAACCGACAACCCGCGAGGGATGGGTCGGGCCGTTCGGGGTGGCGGAGAGGTCCGTAGTACCGCGGAAGCCGGGTAATGCCGGTGGAGGGAAGGGGCCTTGGTTCGAGAGCAGCGTTTGGAAGGAGGAAGGGACATGGGGACTGGCGAGAGCCTATCCGACCCGGAAAAGGTCCGGAGACTCCAGACGGCGCTACATGCGAAAGCGAAGGAGGCCCCGGGCTTTCGGTTCTACTCACTGAGCGACAAGGTGTGGCGCGCCGACGTGATGGCGGTCGCCTGGCAGGAGGTCCGCCGCAATGGCGGAGCCGCCGGGGTGGACGGTCAGACGGTAGCGGACATCGAGGCGCAAGGCGTGGAGCGGTGGCTTGGGGAACTGAGGCGGGACCTGAAGGCGGGAACCTATCGGCCCGAGGCGGTCCGGCAGGTTCTCATACCAAAGAAGCAGCGTGGGAAGTTGCGGCCCCTGGGCATTCCCTGCATACGGGACAGGGTGGCGCAGACGGCGGCGATGCTAGTGCTGTCGCCGATCTTCGAGGCCGACCTGCAACCGGAACAGTATGCCTACAGGCTGGGCCGGAGCGCGAATGATGCTGTCAGGCGCGTACACCGGCTGTTGAACACGGGCCACCGCGAGGTGGTGGACGCGGATCTAACGGACTACTTCGGCCAGATTCCGCACGCCGAACTGCTCAAGTCCGTCGCCCGGCGCGTGAGCGACGGGCGGATGCTGGGCTGGGTTAAGGCGTGGCTTGAGATGGCGGTCGAAGAAGACGACGGCAAGGGCGGCAAACGCCGTACGAACCGGGCGCGTCGCGAGAGGAAGGGAACCCCTCAAGGTTCTCCGATCTCCCCGTTGCTCTCCAACATCTACATGCGCCGCTTCATACTGGGCTGGAAGGTGCTGGGCCATGCCCGGCGCTTCAAGGCGGAAGTCGTCAACTATGCCGACGACCTGGTTGTGCTCGGCAAATCGTCGTCAGCGGAAATGCTGGCGGTGGTCGAGAACCTGATGGAACGGCTGAAACTGACGGTCAATGCCGAGAAGACCCGATGCTGCCGGGCGCCGGAGGACTCGTTTGAGTTCCTTGGCTATCGGATTGGACGCAACTACCGCCCGCACGGGAAGGGGAGCTACATCGGCACCCGGCCCAGCAAGGCGAGCGTCCAGAGCATCTGCCGCAGGATTAGCGAACTAACGGAACCCCGCTATGGGCTCCTGGACCAGGAGGTCGTGGCCGAACGGCTCAATCGACTGATGCTCGGGTGGTCAAAGTACTTCATCCTGGGCCAGGTCGAGCCGGCCTATGCCGCGATCGACAGGCACGCTATCAAGCGGCTGCTCCAGTGGCGGCGTCGCAAGCACAAGGTGAGAGCCCGTAATTATGTGCAATACGGGTACGAGCAGCTCTGGACTGAGCACGGTCTCATCCGCCTTGCACCGCGAGCGACACGCTTTCCGTGGGCGAAGGCATGATCTCGTCCGAGAGCCGTGTGCGGGAAAACCGCACGCACGGTTCGATGAGCGGGGACTGGAAACGCGGCCAAGGGAGCCGGACTGAGGCCCGGAGCGAAAGCGACGGACAAGCCACCGGACCCTAAAGCTGGCGCGCCAGTCCTCGACTCTACAGTAGGACGCGCCCTGGGACGGGGCGGCGACGGCGCCGATCGAGGCCACCATGTCAGAGGCGGATTCCCGTGGGCGGGCCTTCGCCGCCGGGTCCTTCCGTTGCCGCACCCTCATCCTTCCGCGGCGCGTTTTCACCGGCCGAAGCCGGGGGTTCCGGCTCCGCCCCGTGCCCTGCCGCGGTGTCAGGCGGTACTTCTTCGGCGGACGCCGCATCGCCATCCACCGGCGCCGCGCCGTCACGCCGCGCCTGCTGAAGACCGGGGTCCACTTGATCGGCGCCGGTTTCGGCCGTGGCGCGTCCGTCCGCGTTGCCGTCCCCGATCCCGCCATCCGAGTTCGGCGGCGATGCAGCGGAAACCTCCCCATCCCGCTCCGGCGGGGCGGCCCGCTCCCCCTCCGGCTGCCGCGCCTCCTCCCTCGGCACGAACCGTTCGGCGGAAGCCGGACGGTTGACGTACTTGAGCCTGATGGAGGTGACCGGGAAGGGGCCGGGGAATTTCAGATAGCCATGGAGGTTCTCGAGCCGCATGATCTCCGACGGCAAGGCCAGCGGGCGCATCTGCCGGTGCTGCGTGAGGGAGACCCCGTCGCGCATGGTGCTGGCGCCGTAGCTCATGCCGTGCGTGTACTCCTCGACCTCGCCGCGTCCCAGGCTCTCCGCCGACCACTGCGCGGTCTCCTGGTCGGGAGCGGACAGCACCACCCGGGTGCCGCAGAGCCCGGAGATGGTCTCCGCGCCGTTCTTCCCGTAGATGTCCCGCAGGGAGGAGAACACCTGTATCCCCAGCACGAAGCAGCCGCCGAACTGGCGGGACTCGGCAAGGCCCGGCTGGAGGCTCGGCACCTGGTGGAGCGTGGGCAGCTCGTCCAGGACTATCCATATCCGGCGTGAGCCGTCCTGCTGGAGCGAGAGGAGGGCATTGACCGCGATCTCCAGCCAGGTGGAGATGAGCCCCCTGAGGCTCGCGTGCTGGTCTCCCCTGGAGGTCAGGAACAGGAACCCGGTCTCGTCCTCGCGGCCGACCCAATCCCGGATCGAGAAGCGCTCGCCCGTGTCCGGCAGGAACTCCAGCGCTCCCAGGTGCGCGGTCAGCATGGCGCGCACCGAGAGGGCGGTCTTGGGGTTGTCGGGGCTCACGATGGACTGGGCCACGGTTCCCTCCATGGCTTCCGCCAGCTCCGACAGCTCGGTCTTGAGCAGGTCCTCGACCAGTCTCCGGTTCTCGGTCACCTTCTGCGTCCAGAGGACCCCCGCGCCGTTGGAGAAGAGCTGCCTTGCGGCCGTGACCCAGAACGGGTCCACGGTGTCCCTCTGCTGGGGGATCAGGGCGGCGGCCATCATGTCGAAGTCCCGCGGCGTCCTGGCCTCGAAGAAGGGCGACCAGCGCGGAGCGCGGGCGTCGAGGGGGTTCATGAGGACATCGGTGGCGGGATCGAAGAAGGCGCGCGTATAGGTCCCCATCTTGTCGTAGATGATGCAGCGTTCCCCCCGCGCCCGGACCTGGGCCACCAGGTCGGAGATCAGCACGGTCTTGCCCGAGCCCGTGGTGCCCGAGACGATGGTGTGCTGGGTCTCGGCGCGCCTGGGCCAGGGAATCCCGGCGATGCGGCACGACGCCCGCCGGGCTGCCGGAAACAGGGCTGTCGCCACACGCACCGACAGAGGCTGCACGCGCCTTCGGAGCTCACGGGCGGTGGCCATCTCCGCGCCGCGCACCCGCCGGGTCCGTGCCAGGCGCCGCCCGAGCATCCAGAACCCCAGGGTGCACACAACCATGCCGCCCACTCCCCATTTCGCGCCCGTCCAGGCCCAGGAGTGGACCGTCTCGAGCATGCGTCTGCGTATCCGTTCGATTCTCCGGTCCGCGACGATGTCCAGGAGCGGGTTCGGGGTCTTCCGTCCCTCCACCCACTCGTGCATCTGGCCCGACTTGGGAGAGTATCCAATGGACAGCTTGACCTCGGCGAGGGTCCCCATGCCGACGAGGCGCCATTCGTAGGCGGTGGTGGTGAAGTAGAGCGCTATGGAGGGGGCGAGGACGACCACGAGGACGAAGCCGATGATCTCCCAGCGCACCAGTTGGCCCCACATGTGGACGTCGTGGAGCAGGGTCTGTCCACCCCGGAGCGTCGCCTTGCCGAACATCATCGCACCCTCCCGTTCATGGTCCAGGCGCTTCGTCGCGGCCCATGGGACCGCCGTCCGCGCGTTCCTTCTTCCCGCCGGTGTCCGCACCGGGCCGGACGTCCCCGGCCGGCAAGTCCGCCCGGGCTTCGAGCAGGCGCGTCAACGAGTCTATGGCCGCCGCCTGCTGGTCGATCACCGCCCGGCTGTCCCCGGCCTCCCGCACGAGGCGCGCCCTGAGCCGCGCGTTCTCTTCCTCGATGCGCCGCAAGAGCGCATCCAGCTCGCCGATCAACGCCTCCGAGCGCCGCACCCGGCTGGCCTCCGCCGCCTCGTCCGCGGCAAGCTCCGCCTCGATCCCGCCCTGCGGCGCCGGTCTCCCGCCGCCGGGCGAGGTCCACCATACCCCCAACACGATCACCGCTGCCCACGTCAACACGAACGTCCATCTGGCCTGTGAAGGCGTTCTCATGACTTTCCCTCCCTTCCGGGCGGCATCGAGCGCCGCCGCGCCGAAGCCCATGCCTCCAGATCGGCGGTCAGGTACCGCACCCGGCTCCCGAACCGCTGGAACGCCGGGCCGTCGCCGCTCACGCGGCAACGGTCCAGGGTCCGGGGCGATAGGCCCAACCAGGCCGCGGCCTCCCTCGTGCTGAAATACTTGCTGCCGTTCCCGTTCATTCCTCTCCCTCCTTCCTCTTCCAGGTTGATTCCGGGCCCCGCGGCCTCCACGGGATTGCGCCCGTCATCGATCCCGGCGCGGATGGCGGCCGTCTCCTCCGCGCTCGCATGGGCGGCCATCCAGGCCCGAACCCGGTCGACCGTCCTGAGGCAGGGCGAAGCTCCCCCGCGGAGCCTCCCCACCAACGACCGGTTGCCCGCGGCCTCCGCGCCCAGGACCGAAGCCTTGACGCCGGTCACCGCCAGGAACGCCTCGACCTCGCGCCGGAACGCCGGACCCAGGGGCGCATGGGCCATGAAGACCAGGACCCGGTCCGCCGTCCCGAGCCGCACCGACCGCCCCCGCGCTTGCGCCAACACGAAACCGGGGTCGCCCAGGGCCTCGTCTCCGAAGCGCCGGGCGCTCATTCCGTGGCGCTCCCGCCAGGCCGTGACCGCGCGGCGTAGAAGGTCGTCCAGAGGGGTGTGGGGGTGGGTGTCAAGGGCTGCCATGCGTCTCAAGATAGGCCAGGATTGTGCGCTTGACAATCGGTTTTAGTCGGGGATAACCTACAGAAAACGGCATCGGCGCGTGGCCGTGCGCTCATCCGCGCTGCAATATGGCAAGTTTTTTTGGTGTTCCCGGCGGCGGCGCCACGAAAGGGAAAGGATGAAGCCTGACAACACGGCTCAGAGGGAAACAATCCGGCGCGACCCGGTCCGGCTGAGGCTCAAGGACCTGCTCCGCCGCAGCGATCTCACCCTGAAGGCCGCATCCCTGGCCATCGGCCGCAACAGGAGCTACCTGCACGAGTACGTGGACCGGGGCATCCCCGCCGTCCTCGGCTATCGCGACAGCGAGACCCTTGGCGAGATGCTCGGCTGCGACCCTTCGGAATTGCGCCACGAGGCGGTGCCGAAACGCAGGCCCATGAAGCGCAAGGCTCCCCGGATGCCGGCCGGGCTGCCCGGAGCGCCGCTCGTGGCGGTCCGGGAGGTTACCGTGGAGGTTTCCGCAGGGGCCGGGACGTTCGCCGAGGAGTTCGTCTCCGAGACCGCGCTGTGGCACTGGCCGGAGAACATGATCCGCCACGAGGCCGGTGCCGAGCCCGGGAACCTGCGCATCCTCAGGGTGCGGGGCAACTCCATGGAGCCCGAGATGCGCGACGGCGACCGGATCGTCGTCGACATCTCACGCCGGCTCCCGGCCACGGGCGAAACCTTCGTGCTCTGGGACGGCATCGGGCTGGTGGTGAAGCACGTCGAGGTCGTGCGTGGCGTTGCGGTCGATGACGATGAGCCGCCCCGCCTGAGGCTCATCTCCGCCAACCCGGACTATGCTCCGTACTCCTGCCTCGTCCAGGACGCGCACATCCTCGGCAAGGTGGCATGGGTAGTCAGGCGGGTATGACGGGGAAACTGTGCGGGAGTGTAGGTGATCGATTGTGCATGCACACCGTCATCGGCCTGAACGACCGACGCCGCAAGGGATTGGACCCTTCGCGGCGGCTCAGTGCATGCACTGCGACTGAAACAGACGTTTCGAAGGGGAATTATATACCAAATTACACGGGAATTATCAAGTTGATTTGACAGGCTTACCTTCGGGTGACAGTTGGGGGAGAACATCGGGGGCGGCTGGCGGGCCGCCCCCACACCAACTACCGCTTACCGCCGAAACCAGCCGCCAAGTCGTCGCGCTCCAAAACCCCCGTCATGTACTCATGGGACTGGCCCGCGAACATGCCCGTGACAATCCCCGCGTCGCCGGTGCCGTCCTGGATGAAGCCGTTGCGGATCACCTCGACGCCGTAGGCCAAGTCACCGTCGCCCCACCTGAAGCCCGAGCCCACGCGGCCAGGCGCTTGTCCGGCGGGCCAGTATTCCATGGCGGTGAAGTCCAGGTCGCCACCGAGAGTGTCTAGGTCGATGCCGAGGCGCGCCGCGGCACCCACCACTTCGTCTGTCGGCGTGAGGCCCAGGAGACGCCCTCGCCAAGTCACGGTGCCCACGAGGGCTGCGTTTTCGGCCAAGAGGCTGTGGGCCGTATGCCCCAGATTGGAGGCCCAGGGGTCTGCGTCTCCAATAAGCCGTGCCACACCGAAGCACACGACTTCATCCAGGCATCCTCCGACCTCGTAGCCCCTAGAGCCATCCCGCAACCACTCCGCATACGACTCGGGATCGTAGAACGCGCGCAGGCCCCACAAGTCAAAGGGAAGCATGATCGTGGGGCCGAGTTCGGGACGGTCGTAGATGGTCGAAGCCATCACGCTAAGGGCCGGGAGATCGTAGTGCCCACCGAACCCAAGGGTGTGGAGAATTTCATGGACAATCACCTGCAGAAGGGGTTCTTCCCCCTGGACGCTCGAATCAATGAACACCTGCGAGCCGTAGCGTGAGTCCACATCGTAGAGTCGCACCGCGAACCCTAGGGCATGTGTCAGATCCGAGGGGATGATCCAGTCTCGTCCCCACGTTGACCTTGACGACTGCTCTACTCGAATCACGCCGCCGGGCGGTGGCCCCATGGACGATGTGTAGGTATTCGCGTCCATCCCGATCTGGAAGTCGTTCGGAAGGGCGGAGTTCACGATCTGCACAGCCTTGAACACCAAACCAGCGAATCGATCATCGCGCCCGTGAGGCAGCTGGACGAAGGGTGGCGAGGTGAAAGGCTTCGTGGCATCCACCGTGATCAAGTATTCCTTGACCACCGCCGCGACCCATGGTTGTGGCGGTGATTCTCCTGAGACGACAAGAGTGTTCCCGTGTCGGTTCTCCGCGAAATCTTCCACGCCTACATCCACGGGTGTTCCGATTAACCACCAATCGATGCCCTCTTCCAACTTCCGGTAGCTTCGTATCCATGGCGCGTTGCTTGTGTCCCTGTAGAACGACGGGGTTGGCGTCCTGGGTGGTGGGGCCACCCTTCTCCCCGAAGGTTGATCAAGCTCTTGGGCGATGCGAAGCGCGGTGCCTACCGCGGCCCCGCACCCACTGAGGAACAGCACCGCGACGAGCGCCCCGAGGGCGCGGGTCACTTGTCTCCCCCCTTCGGCCCCTTCGCCGCTTCTTTGATCGCCTCCTGCGTCGTCATGCCCTGGGCTCGGTAGCGATGGATAGCTTCCATACCCTTCTCCCAGCTCCCCCACGCCCTTGCGGCCTCGGCTGGACCGACGTGAGGAACAGGGGTGCATGACGACAAACCTACCGCCAACAGGACAACGAGAATGAGAGAACGGATCATGGAACACCTCCTTGAGCGAGGTCCCGATGGGTGTTCCCTTGAATCCATCCCAGTCGGGTGACGCCGGTTGATGGCCGCGACCCGGCGGGGTTGCCGGGTCCTGCAAAGCATCGTACCGAAACCGGTAGGGATGTTCCGTGTATTCACCCTGGCTCCGGGAGCTACCCATCGCCATGTGCGGGCTGTTGTATTCGACGGGGACCCGACACAGCGGGGCTCCGGTCGATGCTTTGCTGATGAAAGACTAGGACGAAACGAGGCTAGAGGGCAAGGGGAATATTGCGGAATCAGGAGGCCGTGATACACTGCCCTGGAACGACGAATGCCATCCTCACGAGTAGGATGGCGCCCTGGTTCGGAGGGCCACAAGGTCGGTGTTCGTTTGCAGCGACACCTTCCTTGTAAGGCTTGACCGTCTGATGGTTCGGTAGGCCCTGATCCCCCTTGTGCTCGTCAGTGAACACGCGCGTTCTCGGGCCGGTCTGATCCTGGACGAACTCTTTCAGGGTCAGGCCGTCGGCGCTCTCGATCACTTCGGCCGTCACCTGGTTGGTGTCCCGGTCCTTCGCGCCAATGACGGCCGTCTTGCCCCCGGCCCCGCCGCCGACCTTGAGCTTCTTCTTGCTGTGCTTGTTCTTTTCCGTCCCGCCCATGTAGGTCTCGTCTACCTCGACGGGGCCACGGAAAGGCTTGCCGCCTTCGGCGTTCCAGGCTTCCCGGATGCGATGGAACATGAACCAGGCCGTGGGCTGGGAGACGCCCAGCTCGCGGTAGACCTTCATGGACGCGACGCCCTTGAGATTGGTGGTCATGAGGTAGATGGCGACCACCCACTTGCGGAGCGGGATCTTGCTTCGGTGCATCGGCGTCCCGACCTTCACGGAGAAGTACTTGCGGCAATCCGCGCCTCCATTGAGTCAGGTGTTTGCCTATTGGAGTTGGCCAAGACTGACATCGTCGCGAAG
Source organism: uncultured Binatia bacterium (SeqCode) (assembly GCA_965204505.1). Taxonomy (GTDB): domain Bacteria; phylum Desulfobacterota; class Binatia; order UBA9968; family JAJDTQ01; genus JAJDTQ01. The sequence goes on along the minus strand of CBDBFB010000002.1, from coordinate 252,621 downwards.
TTTACGCTGGAATTCTGCATCGCGACCGAGGAGGATCTCGCAGGTGTAGAACGCCAATTCGAAGCCCACGGGCCGCCGCTTGTTGAGGTTCTTAGCAGCTTGCGCCTTCCCTCCTTGGCCTATTTGTGGGTCTCACCGGCGAAGGTCAGCGCATAGTAGGCGAACTTGCCCACTTCGGTCCCTCTTCCCCTGAGTGTCGGACTATGGCAATGATCAAAGCCATTGAGATCTCGTCGCGTCGGTTGCGACAACAGTAGCGCAATGACTCCGAGTTTTTTGAGGGATTGTATGACCGGTACCGGAACAGATTTTCGTCAAACGTGGCTTTGGCGGCAGGCTTTCCAAACTCCACGATCGGATAGCACTACAGAGGAGCAAGAGTTCTTCCGTACGCAGTACCTGTTAATTCGAGAACGTGCAGGACAACTCGTTTCTCAGATAGCTGTCGATTTTCCGGGTTTGACTGTCCACGATATTGGCCATCTGGACGCGCTTTGGGACATGGCGTCCACAGTCGCGGAGGGTGCCGTTAACGTCAATTCGGCCGAGGCGTTTGTCCTCGGTGCGAGTATACTCTTACACGACGCCGCCATGAGCTTATCGGCGTACCCCGGCGGTTTGGTAGAAGTGAAGAGGACCGTGGCGTGGCGAGATGCCGTGGCACGACTCGCCTTGGCCGCAGAGGAAAGTGGCGACGAGAAGTTCGACGTTGAAAATCCGCCAGGAGCGGTTGTGCAACGGATCGTACCAGACGTTCTTCGCCAGTTGCACGCAGAGCACGCCGAAGTACTAGCGGAGCAAGCGTGGCGCGCAGACGACGGTTCAGAGACGTATCTCATTGAAGAATCCGATTTGCGTCGGTTCTACGGGCCGACAATCGGTCAAATCGCCCACAGTCACTGGTGGTCCGTGCAAAGGCTCGAACAAGAGTTCTCTGAGGATCTGGGGGCTCTAGCAAATCGAACCCGCAATCGTGTGGACCGAGTAAAGCTCGCCTGTCTATTGCGCGTTGCGGACGCCCTCCATCTCGACAGTGGTCGCGCCCCAAGGTTCCTTCGCGCGATCACAAACCCGCGCGGCTTTTCGGTTCTCCACTGGGCCTTTCAGGAGCGTTTGGCGAGGCCACATATCGAGCTTGACGCGGTAGTTTTCACTACGGGCCAACCCTTTGGGCGAGAAGATGCCGAAGCTTGGTGGCTCGCATTCGACACGTTGAACGCTGTCGACCGTGAGCTACATGACGTTGACCTGCTGCTACATAGCCGCGGACGAGAGGTCCTAAAGGCAAGGCGAGTAAAGGGTGCAGGATCGCCAGAAATTCTCGCTCGGTCAGTCCAGACACGAGGCTGGCGTCCGGTCAACGCTCGTCTCCAAGCCTCTGACGTTCCTCACATTGTAGAAACCCTCGGTGGCTCAAAACTGTATGGTGAGGAACCGACAGTGGCCTTGCGTGAGTTAATTCAGAATGCAGCCGATGCGGTACAGGCGCGCCGAAAGTTCGAACGGCGTCCCGTTGATTGGGGGCTGATAAAGATTGGTCTGCTACCGGAGGGCGGTGAGTATTGGCTGGTTGTTGAAGACAACGGTATCGGAATGTCGGAGCATGTACTAACCGGACCACTCCTCGACTTCGGAACGTCCTTCTGGCGATCACCCCTCGCAACGGAGGAGTTTCCTGGACTAATGGCCGCTGGGATGCAAGCTATTGGTCGCTTTGGCATCGGATTCTTCTCCGTTTTCATGCTTGGCTCCGTTGTACGCGTTTACTCCCGTCGTTGCGACAAGGGACGGGACACGGGCCGGCTATTGGAATTTCGTGATGGCACAAGCGCGAGACCGATTCTAACGTCCGCGACCGATGATCCCGTGCCAATCGACGGTGGCACGCGAGTTGAGGTCCTGCTTAAGGACAATCCGCACAAAGCAGGCGGTCTGCTCGACGTTAACTCGTACTATCGGCACACATTGCAACTGGACGCACTGATAGGCACAGTGGCTCCGAATCTCGACGTTGAACTCGCAACGATGGCACAGGATGGCCCACGATCGGTTGCGCGGCCTGGCGATTGGCTGCAGATTAACGATTTCGACCTGCTGCGCCGGCTGAACCCCGGCCTCGACACTTCCAAAGCCACTTCTGTGAAAACACATCAACGATTGATGCAGCCAATAGAGGATGTCACCGGACGGGTGTTCGGCCGAGCCCGTATCTCGATCTCGGCAGGACGGTACGCGTTTGTTGCGAGTAGCGGTTGGGTCACCATCTCAGGACTGCGAGCTGCCCGCCTGCACAATATACAGGGTGTATTGCTCGGCGAGGCAGTGACTGCGGGTAGAGATGCTGCTAAGCCGCTCGCCCCAAAGGACGCACTCGCGGCGTGGGCGTCGAAGCAAGCGGACGTCATCACCGCATCCGTGAAGGACGAAGAGCGACAAGCGCGTTCCGCCGAAGTGGTGTTGGAATGTGGAGGCGAGATCGGAGATCTGAAACTAGTCAAGTGGGGGTCACACTGGCTTACAGCCCGCGAATTCCGAAACCGAGTTCACTCCTCAACGGAAATCGCGATCACGTTCGGTGGCGAGTTTGACTATGATGAAGACCAAGACAATGTTCATCCGAGGGATTTCCGTGAGAACTTTTCAACCCATGAAAATATAGTTCTGGTGCTCAAGCATGACGGTCGAATTCTTGAGATTGGCAACTACAGTTGGCCGAGACTCATCACTGACCAAGCCGAACCGAGCTACTCCAATGCAGCCGTTTATGTGAGGGCGCTAATCCGCGAAACGTGGGGAGAGAACATCTACGAAGACGAGGAAGAACGCGTTGTCGGCGAAGTCGGCTTTGTCGAGATCACACGACCGTTAACTGTGTTTCGTCGCGACGCTGACGTGTCTCCTTAACACCCTCCCGACGCACCGCAACATGGACTACTGACCTGCTCCCTTGACGCAGGAGGAGGGGAACACATGCGCAGGAGCCGATTAATAGAGGAACAGATCATCAGGACACAGAAGGAGCACCAGGCGGGCCGAGGGGTGGCGGAGTTGTGTCGGAAGTACGGTATCTGCGACGCGACGTCCTACAAGTGGCGCTCGAAGTATGGCGGGCTGGAGCCGTCGGAGGCGAGGCGGCTTCGGCGCCTGGAGGTGGAGAACGCGACGCTGAAGCGTCTATTGGCAGTTGCGATGCTGGACGTATCGACACTCAGGAGATGCTGGGAGACATATAACGCAGAGGACACTGAGAGAGCGACGCGCTGGGCGATGAAGGAAAGGGGGCACTCGTAGCGGCGGGTTTGCGGTCTGGTAGGGATGTATCCGCGGGTCGACCGGTATCGGTCGACCCGGCCGGACGACCGGGCGATACGGCAGAGGCCGCAGGAGTTGGAGACGAGACGCCTTCGGTTTGGGTATGGCGACTGCACCTTTCGCTTCTGCGGCAAACGTGGTGGTGAATGGCAAGAAGCTCTACCGGCTCTACAAGGAGAAAAGTTGATGGTGCGCAAACGGGGCGGTGGCAAGCGGTCGCTGGCGACTTGCCCGACAACGACGGGGTCGCAGAGGACCCCAATCAGCGCCGGCCGTGCGCCACCTTCTGGCACATGCCCCGGCTGGTGAATGTCGAGTTCTGCGACGCCAGACCGGCACTTACGGACTCATTAGGTTAGGCCGTCAATGCGGTCAGCTATCCGTTGCGCGGGCTCCCGAAGCTGCTCCACCGTCCAGTCTGCGGCGTAACCCTCGGTCACGTCGCCGGGCCGCGCATGGTTCACCAGTCGCTTGGTCAAGGACCGCGGCAGCGTCAGCTCCCGCTCCGCCACCCTGATGAGGCAGTTCCGCAACCCGTGGAACCAGAACTTCACTCCGCCCTCTCGTCCGATCGCTTCGTAGTGCCTCTGAAGCTCCTCCACGTGCCTCGATTGACTCGCCGGCGACGGAAACACCCAGCCGCGAAACTCCTCTGCTATAGCGTCGCCCTCAACCCGCCGCCTCGCCAGGATCTCTCCCCGCCTCATCCCCGTGTAGAGCCCAAACAGCAACACGTTCAGGTGCACCCGGTTCTTCACTGCCTCCTCCATCCCCTTCCGCCAACACGGCAGCACCTCGGCCGGCGACGATATCCGCTTGCGGGTCTTCCGGTGGTAGCGCCCCCCGGCCGCAAGCCACTGCTCCACCGGGTTCCGCAGTCCCTCGTGGTCCACGCACGGTCTCCGGTACACCGAGCGGAGGAACCACAGGCACTGGTTGGCAGGCATCTCTCCGTGGCGCTCGGTGAGGAGCCGGAAGCGGCTCTCCACGTCCCGGCGGGTGATGGAATCGAGAGGACGGGAGAACCAGTCGCCCAGATACAATGCCGCATACCGCCGGTAGCCCCGCTCGGTGCTCGCCGCCCACCCGTGGCCGGACCTGATGTAGTCCTCGCACGCCTCTCCGAGCCTCGGCAGCCCCCGCGCCTCCGCCCGCTCCCCCGCGGGGTCCTCGCCCGCGGCCACCCGCCCCAGAAGCTCCTGCGCCCGGCGTCTTGCCTGGTCCGGGGTGATCCGCCCGGCGCGGCCCACCACTACTCTCTTGTTGGGCGCCTTGCGCCCGCCGTTGCCGGCGCGGTAGTTTACGAGGAAAGCCTTTGCTCCCGAGGGATGCACGCGCACGCCAAAGCCCGGGATATCGTCATCCCAGACAACCCGCTCGCGCTCCGCGGGTTTGAATGCGTCGACGGCTCGCTTGGTGATTTTGGGCGACTTTAGACTTAGGACTTTAGTACGCTTGCCAAGACTGGATCTTGATCGAATGAGGTTGCATACCGATTACGGAATAAATGGGAAATTCATTAACCTATTGATAAATAAGCCAAAAAATTGAATTCAATGCAGAAAAGACCAGCAAATTATGCCAGGAATTTACGGGACGCGACACTAGGGGGAGTCCGGTAGTTGACGTCGAGTCCATGCCCGCTTGAGCGGCCCGACCAGCGGCAGGCCCAGGGCCATAAGGATGAGCAGGGTCAGCACCAGCGAGACGGGACGGGTGACGAAGATCAGGAAACCCGTGTCCGAGATGAGCAGCGTCTGGAACAGCGAGACCTCGGCTATCTCCCCGAGCACGTAGGCGAGGATGAATGTGATGAAAGAGTAGTTGTACTTCTTCATGCCGTAGCCGATGAAGCCGAACACGAGCACGGCGAACGCGTCCAGGAGATTGTTGCGCAGCACGAAGGCGCCGACGAAGCTGATCACCAGGACGATGGGGATGATGAGCGTGACCCGGATCCGCGTGATCTTGACGAGCTGGTTGGCGAAGAGGAGCCCCAGGACGGAGGTCCACACGTTGGCGGCGATCAGCGCCAGCACCAGGGTGAACACCGTGGCCTGGTGCGTGGTCAGCAACTCCTTGCCCGGGTTCAATCCGAGCAGCAGCAGCCCCACCAGCAGGATGGCGTGGGGTGCGCTCCCGGGAATCCCGAAGGCCACGGTGGGCAGCAGCGCGCCGCCGTCCTTGGCATCGTTGGAAGCCTCCGGCGCGAGCACGCCCTCCGGTGCGCCGCGGCCGAAGTCGGCGCGGTTCCGGGAGGTGGCCTGCGCCTGGGCATAGGCCAGAAAGGCCGCGACATTGGCGCCGACGCCCGGGATGATACCCACCACGCAGCCGATCACCGCGCTCCGGACCAGCAGGAAGAAGTTGGCGAGCACGAACCGGATGCCGTCCAGCACGTCCCTGACCGTGGGCCGCACCACCCCGGTGTCCTGGACCAGCTCTTCGCCCTTCACCGCCAGGAAGAACATCTCGGAAACGGCGAAGATGCCGATGGCGATAACTCCTGTGTGGACCCCGTCCCAGAGATAGTCCAGGTCGAAGGCGTACCTCACGTCCCCGGTAATCGGAGAGTACCCGATAAAGGCCACCAGGAATCCCAGTCCCGCGGAGATGAGCCCCTTGACCGGCTCGCTCTGGGTCAGCGACGCGATCAGGCTGATGCCCAGCAGCGCCATGAGGAAGAACTCCGGCGGGCCGAAGGAGAACACCACCGAGCGCACCACCGGCAGGAGCAGCAGGAAGATCACGTAGCCGAACACCGATCCCAGGGCGGACGCCGTCGCCGAGATGGCGAGGGCGTAGCCGGCGCGTCCCTGCCGGGCCAGCGGATGCCCGTCGAAGACCGTGGCGATGTTGGCGACGGTGCCCGGGACGTTGAGCAGGATGGCGGAGATGGAGCCGCCGAAGGTGATGCCGCCGATGGAAGCGGCGAAGACCATCATGGCCAGCTTCGTCTCCATCGCCATGATGATGGGCAGCGACAGGGTCAGGATGACGATGCCGCCCAGGCCGGGCAGGGCGCCGAAGAGCATGCTCACCGTGACGCCCAGAAGCACCACCAGGACGTTGGGAAACCCGAAAACGTTGAGCAGCGCTTCGCCGATGGCCTCAATCACGGATTGTCTCTTCTGACGCGCTGGAGGATGTCATTCGGAGGGCCCTCACCCCGGCCCTCTCCCGGAGGGAGAGGGTGTCGGAGGGAGTCTCTCCCCGCGACCAAGGGGAGGGCCCGGCCTATTCTTTCCGTGAAGCGGAGGGTTACTTCTTCTGCTGCGCCTTGTAGAGGGCGATCAGGTTCGCGTAGTCCTTGATCAGGTTGTTCACGAGCATGGCCGTCTCTTTCCCGGTGGCGGGAGAGTGGATGACCTGGGCCTTGCTCTCGAGCTCCTTCTTGGACTCCATGATGACCTGATGCACGGCGTTGCTCAGCACGTCCGCGACCGCCTGCGGCATTTTGGGCGGCGCCGCCACGATGATGTACAGGATGCCGCCGGCCATGAGGTCCTTGCGTCCGAGGGCTTCGGCCGAAGGCACGTCCGGGAAGAACGGATCCTTGTCCTTCTCCGAGGAGAGCTGCACCAGGCCCCGGACCTCGCCCGACTTGATGAATGTTATCACCCCGCCGGTGGTCTTGATGGTGGTGTCCACGTCGCCGCGCGCCACCGCCACCACCAGCGAACGGCCGCTCTTGTACCCGGTGACGTCCTTCACCTGGATGCCGGTCTTGTCGATGAGGTTGGCCAGAACGAAGGACCCGGCCGACGCCGGACCTACCGATGACACCTTGAGCGGGCGCTTCTTTCCTTCCGCGATCAGATCGTCGAGCGATTTGATGGGGGAATCCCCCTTGACGAACAGGAAACGGGGAGCCGTGGTGATCTTTGCCAGGTACGTGAACTTGGAGAGGTCGAAGCCCACGTCCCGTGTCGCGGACTGTGCCAGTCCGCCAGCCGGCAGCATGCTGCCGATGACGCTCCCGTCCGCGGGCGAGCCGTAGAGCCTCTTCGTCCCCACGGTGCCGCCTGCCCCCGGCAGGCTCACCACCTTGACTTCCTTGACGCCGTTGCCCGCGAGCTTCGCCTGCAGTTTCGGCGCCAGCAGCAGCGCCGACGTCCCGGTGCCGCCCCCCAGTCCGAAGGGAACGATCCAGGTGATCTTGCTCGGCAGCTTCTGGGCGCCGGCATTGGAGCCGACGAGCAGGCACAGCAATAGCGCGGCAGCGGCCGCGACCGACATGGTAAGAGACTTCTGCAAACTCGTTCTTCTCCGCATGGTTCACCTCCGTGGCAAACTTGCCAAATCCGAGTTACGCACCGGTAAGCGAGGTACCCTCGCCTGCCTGCCTCGCACAACCGCCGGGGTTATCACAGGAGCCCGGTTGTTTGCAATTTGCCCGGCCCGAAAGGGGTCCGTCCAGTGCGACGTCCTTCGACTTGGCTACGCTACGCTCAGGACGAACGGAGAAAGGTACTCCAACCGGATCGACGTCCATGGCGAGCCTCCAGTGGTCAGCCGTGCGCTGGGCCCGCCACACCTTGACGCCCTCTCCTCTGGGAGAAGGCTTGACTCCCTCTCCCTCTGGGAGAGGGTCGGGGTGAGGGGCCCCGGTCAGATGGTCTCGGCCACGTAGTAGTCGCCGACGCTCGGCTCGGTCTGCCAGGGGTCGATGGTCTCGCGGAACTTCACGTGGGTCGGCGTGCCGCGCCAGCGTTCGTGGTGCTCGCGGGTGGGCCAGTGGAGCAGGACCATGACCCGCGAGGGATCATCGTCGCTGCACATGATCAGCCCGCCGTGACATCCCGCCTCCTTGCTGGACTGGATGGCCTCCTTGTAGGCCTTGACGTACTCGTCTCGCTTGTCGGGATCGACGGTCTGGAACCTGACCTCGTAAATCATGAATGTGACCTCCTGTGGGATGCAGGTTGCGGGACTCCGAACGGAGCAGCCGCCCCGCGGCTCCCGGCACGTTGACTTTCCGCCGCCGTGCAATGATATAAGGACATGGGTGGCCTGCAACATGCAAATGCAGGCCACTGGCCGTTCGTCTCGCGGAAAGGAGCTCTTTCCCATGCGCATCGTCGACCTCAGCATGACCGTCGAGGAGTGCGACTCGGCGCCGTTCGCTCCCGACGAGTCCTACTTCAGGATCAAGCCCATCATCAACTGGGATGAGAAGGGTTTCGTCTCCAATGTCGTGGAGATGACGGTTCACGCCGGCACCCACATCGATTCGCCGCACCATTTCTTTCGCGACAAGCCGTCGGTGGAGCAGCTACCGCTGGAACCTTTGATGGGAACCGCGGTGGTGCTGGATCTGTCGTTCCGGTGCCAGCCGGGAGCGCGCATCACGCGCGAAGACATGGAACGGGCCGAGGCGGCGCTGGCGGAGCAGGGGGTGACCATCGAGCCCGGCGGCATCCTGCTGCTCCGCACCGACTGGCCCAAGGGGCACCAGACCACCGATCCGTCGTGGTGGAACGACTCGCCGTTCCTGTCCCGGGAGGCGGCCCAGTGGGTCGTGGACAAGCAGCCCGCGGTCATCGGCTACGATTTCGCCCAGGAGGAGAAGGGCGCGGACTACCAGCATGCCGACGAGATTCTCACCAGCGGCATGACGGTCCACCGCACCATCCTGCCCAAGGTCACCTGCCAGATAGAGAACCTCATCAACCTCGACCAGATCGGCGCTACCGCCAAGATCATCGCGCTCCCGGCCAAGTGGAAGACCGAATCCGCGCCGGCCAGGGTGGTGGCGCTGCTGGACTGATGCGGGAGGTTGCCGCCCGACTGTTGCGGGCCTGGGACCGTTTGCGATGAAGGCCGTCCGGGTACACGAGTTGGGCGGTCCGGAGGTGCTGCGCTACGAGGAGGTTACGCCTCCCGAGCCGAAAGCCGACGAGGCGTTGGTGGAGGTGGCGGCCGCCGGAGTCAACTACCTGGACATCTACTACCGCTCGGGTTTCCATTGGGGCGGCCACCACGGGAGGGAGCTGCCCTACATCCCCGGCGCCGAGGGCGCCGGCACCGTGGTGGCGGTGGGGAGCGCGGTCTCGGAGGTCAGCGTAGGCGACCGGGTGGCTTATGGCATCTCCAACGGCTACGGCTCATACGCCGAGTTGGCGGCGGTGCCGGAGCAGCACTTGGTGCGCGTCCCCGAGGCGGTGGATCTCCGGTCCGCGGCCGCTGCCATGCTCCAGGGCATGACCGCCCACTACCTCACCCGCGACACCTACCCGGTGGCTCCCGGCGATGCCGTGCTCGTCCACGCTGCCGCCGGGGGCACGGGACTGCTGCTGATGCAGATGGCCAGGATGCGTGGCGCCCGGGTGTTCGGCACGGTATCGACGCCGGAGAAGGCGCGTATCGCCGAGCAGGCCGGCGCCGACGCGGTCATCGATTATACGGCCTGTGACTTCGCCGCCGAGACGCGCCGCCTCACCGCCGGCCGCGGCGTCAACGTCGTCTACGATTCCGTGGGAAAGAGTACCTTCGAGAAGAGCCTCGACTCCCTGGCGCCGCGCGGCTGCATGGTCCTCTACGGCCAGTCCAGCGGCGCCGTGCCGGCCTTCGACACCGCCGTGCTCAACGCCAAGGGATCCCTCTCTCTCAGCCGCCCCAGCCTCACCCACCACACCACCGGCCGCGCCGAGATCCTGTCCCGGGCCGGCGACGTGCTGCAATGGATCGAGGCCGGAAAGCTCAACGTGCGCACCGGCCATGCGCTGCCACTGCCCCAGGCCGCCGAGGCCCACCGCCTGCTTGCATCCCGCAAGACCACCGGCAAGATCCTGCTGATTCCGTAGTCACGGCCTGCTCTCCACAATCTGGTTGCTGGCCTTCTGTCCGTAGACAGCTTTCGCGAAGCGCGTCTACGAGTGCAGGTCCTGTGAGAACCATTCGGTGGGCAGCTCCCTGCCCAGGCCCCGCTCCTTTGCCAATTCGTAGATCCGCGCGCCGGCGGCGGCGAACTGAAGCCCCAGCCCGACATAGTTGAGCATACAGGTCACCTCGGCCAGGCTTTCCCGCGTAGCGGCTTTCCCGGCCATGAGCTCACCCAACTCCGGCTTCCCGCTCCAATCCACCTCCGTCCCCTGGAACTCCTCCCGGCGGTAGTCGCCCTGTCCCAGTTCCGGAATTCGCTCCTCTTCCCCGGGCAGCGTCACCAGCCGCGCTGCCTCGCGGCTCGATACCACTACCCGGTCGCAACGAAGCAGGGCGTCGACGGTCATCTCGCTGGAGCGGACGGTGGCGATGTGCATACCGTCGCGAATCCAGTCCGCCGGAAAGAAGGGCGCAAGCGCGTTGGTTGCCAGAAGAACGATGTCGGCGCCCCGAGCGGCCTCCTCGGGGGCCTCCACCGCCAGCACTTCCGCATCCACTTGCCGGTTCATTTCAGCGGCGAAGCCCCGGCGATGCTCCGCCGTGGGGCTGTACACCCGCACCTCCCGGATGGGCATGGCCGAGCACATCGCCAGCAGGCCGGACCGGGCCTGCCAGCCGGAGCCGTAGAGTCCCAGCACCGATGATTCCGGCCGCGCCATGTACTTGGCCGACAATGCGTTGGTGACGCCCACGCGGATGGCCTGGACCAGGCCGTCGGGGAAGATGGCCAGCAGCTCGCCGGTAACGGTGCTAAACAGGAACACCAGGCCCACGTACTTGCTGCCCATGGCCAGCGGCACCTTGACCCGACGCCTCTCCCCGTCCACTTCCGGCCAGGTGACGATATCGGAGGTGAGGCGGGCGGCGGTCACGCCGAAGCGCGGGATGGAGCCGCCGGCCGACTTGAGACCGTGGTAGCTGCCCTCCAGGGGTCCGGGGACCAGCAGGTCCTGGCGTGGGAGGTTCGCCGCGGCGCCGTTGCCCAGGTCGATGAACGCCGGCTCCATCACCCTGAAGCACTCCTCCAGGGTGAAGCAGCTCTCGATCTCCTCGTTGGTCAGGATCAGCGTCATGGTGCCGGCCTGCCGGCGCTGCCGAGCGGGTTCAACTCTAGGCCCTCACCCGGCCTTCGGCGACCCTCTCCCAGAGGGAGAGGGCGAATACTGCCCCCTCTCCCTCTGGGAGAGGGTTGGGGTGAGGGCCTAGGGCCGGGCGTACTTGGCCCTGAGTTCCGAGTAGCGCCGGCCGGATTCCTGGCACGCCTCCTCGAAGTCCTCCGGCATGACGTCGTAGGGCGGCCTGATGGGGCCGGGCTTGCAGTAGCCCGAGGCGCCCATGAGGATCTTCTCCATCTGGATGTTGTAGGAGGCGAAGACTTCCTGGGAGCCGGTGATGGCGTGGTGTGGTTCGGCGGCCCAGGCGATGTCGTCGGCCACGGCCCTGGCGCGTTCGCCGTCGCCGGCCGCAAGGGCGTTCATCAGCGCCAGCGCGGGCTGCGGCCCGACCGAGGGAGTCCAGCAGGTGTTGGCGGTCTTGGGCGAGATTTGCGCGAACTCGTACGCCAGCCCGATGGGCGGAACGAAGTTCACACGCCCCTCGGTGGCCGCGACCACATCCCGGAGGATGCCCCGGTTGGAGAATTTGGCCGACATCACCGTCGGCGCGACGTTCACCACCCGCCGCCAGAAGTCCGTGTCGAAGGCGAACCGGAAGGCCCGTGCATTGGCGTAGACCATGATGGGGAAGTCCGGGAACGCCTCGGCCACCGTGCCATAGAATTTCACCGCCATGTCCAGGGTCGCCGGCTGCCACATGGGAATGCCCAGGAGCGTTCCGGTGGCGCCCCGGTCCTTGACGAAACGTATGCGTTGCGCGATTTCGTGGCTTCCGAGGGCGGTGGTGCCGACGAAGGTGGGCACACGCTCGCGCACGGTTTCCAGCAAACAGGTCACGTAAGCCTCGTAGTCGCTCCGGGAAACCGTGGCGCATTCCCCCATGGTTCCCAGCACCATGATGCCGGCGACGCCGTCGCGCACTAGGCTCTCGGCCAGCCGGGCGGTTTCGTCCAGGTCGACGGTGTCCACCGCGTCCAGGCTGTCGGCGCCTTCCCTGGCCGGCGTCGGCATGATCGCCAGCACCCCCTGCACGTCCTTGGCTTCCAGCATCTCGTCCTCCTTGTATCCGTGCGGGCGTCCGGGTCAGACCCGCATCAGGTCCTCGGCCACGACGATCTCGCCCGAATAGTGGGCGGCGACCTCCGCCTTGAGCCGGTCCTCCTCCTTCTCGGACCAGAGGTGAGTGAGCACGAGCTTTTTTGCGTTGGCTTCGGCGGCGATCTTCCCCACCTGATGCGGCTTGGTATGGCGCACGCGGTTGGCCCATTCCGGATGAATGAACTCCCGATGGCGGCCGGCGGGGGCGCCGTTCTGCTCCATCTCCGGGGAGAAGAGCACCTCGTGGATGAGCAGGTCGCAGTCCTTGGCCAGTTCCACCAGCGCCGGGCACGGCCGGGTGTCGCCGGAGAACACGATGGAACGGTCGCGGGTGTCCACGCGGAAGCCCAGGCTGCCGGGGATGTGCACCACCCGGACGGCGTCGAGCTTCCATTCCGGCGTCTCCCACACCTGCCCCTCGTCGATCTCGCGGGTGGAGACCTCGAACTTCGAGTTGGTGCCGGTGGCCTTGCGCCCCTGGATGTCGACCCTGAACGCTTCCAGGACCCCTTCCACGAAAGCCGTGGTGCCCGCCGGCCCAAACACTTCGACGCCGGTGCTGCGGCCCACCATCCAGCTTCCCAGCAGGAGATCCGGAAGGCCGATGATGTGGTCGTAGTGGAGGTGCGATAGGAACACCTGTTCCACCTGCGCCGGGTCGATCCCCGCGCGCACGAGCTGCGTCAGGGCGCCGCGGCCGCAGTCGAGCAGGATGGGCTTCCCGTCGATGACGATCGCGATGCACGACCCCTGCCGGTTGGGATTGGGCTCCGGGACTCCGGTGCCGATCATGACGACTTCGGTCATGGGGTAACCTCCGAGTTTGGTGCGTGGCTGTTTGGTTTATCAATGACCATCGTATTACACACGAGATCATATTCGTATAGTTATGAAAATACTATGGAGCACTCAGACAACAAGAAGACAGAGCAGGGATCGAACGCGGACGCGCGTAGTCGGGAACGTGGCGGGCTCCGGATGGAGCCCGATGTCATGCTGGATCTGGCGCGCAAGGCGGCGGAGATCCTGGTGAACCGTATCGAGGGTCTTCCCGCGGACAACGCCTGGGACGGCGATTTTCAGCAGGCGCTCGACGCCAAGCTGAAGGAGGACCCGCCCGAGGACGGCCGGCCGGCGGGGGAGGTGATCGAGTGGGTTGCGCGCGAGGTGCTCCCGTTCGCAACGCGCCTGGACCACCCGCGTTGCTTCGCGTTCATCCCGTCGTCGCCCACGTGGCCGGGGATCCTGGCGGACTTCATGGCGACCGGCTACAACTTCAACCAATGCACCTGGCTGGTGGCGAGCGGTCCCAGCGCCATGGAGCTGGTTGTCCTCGACTGGTTGAAGCGCTGGCTCGGCTATCCGGAGAGCGCCGGAGGGCTTCTGACGAGCGGAGGCTCGGCGGCCAGCGTGGATGCCTTCGTCGCCGCCCGGGAAGCCGCGGGCAATCCCGAGCGCGCCACCGTGTACATGAGCGACCAGAGCCATAGCGCGCACATCCGGGCGGCGAGGATCACCGGCATCCGGCCGGAGTGCACACGGCTCCTTCCCACCGACGAACGCTTCCGCCTGGACATGGACGCACTCGCTCACGCCGTGGCGGAGGACCGCGCCGCGGGGTTCAATCCCGTCGCCGTGTGTGCCAATGCCGGAGCCAGCAGCACCGGAGCCATCGACCCGCTGGAGGCCATGGCCGACTACTGCGAGGCGGAAGGCATCTGGCTGCACGCGGACGCGGCCTACGGCGGCTTCGCGGTGGTGACCGAAAAGGGCAAGGAGCTCTTGCGGGGCATCGAGCGCGCCGACTCGGTGAACCTGGATGGCCACAAGTGGTTCTTCCAGCCGTACGAGGTGGGAGGCCTTCTGGTGAAGGACGCCTCGACGCTGGAGAAGGCGTTCGAGGTGCATCACGACGTGCTTCAGGACACCATATGGGGCGCCAACCACCCCAACTTCTCGGACCGCGGCCTGCAACTCAGCCGCTCGGCGCGAGCGTTGAAGATCTGGATGTCGGTGCAGACCTTCGGCATGGCCGCATTCCGCGAGGCGGTGTCGAAGGGGATGGAGCTGGCGGGCCGGGCCTACGACTATGTCCGGGAGAGCTCCATGCTTGAGACGCTGACCCCGGCATCGCTGGGAATCGTGTGCTTTCGGGTGAACCCCGCCGGTCGCGACCTCGATGAGCAGGCGCTGGAGAAGATCAACCGGAACGTGCTCGCGCGCGTCTTCTGGGAGGACCGCGCGCTCATTTCGTCCACGACGCTGGCGAAGAAGTTCTCGCTCCGGCTCTGCATCATCAACCACAACACCACCTGGGACGACGTACGCGAGACGTTGGAGGCCATCGAGCGTTTCGGGGCCGAGGCGTTGTAATCAGCTCTTCTCGCCCCGAAATCCCCCGATCAGGGCAAGGACGCCAGCCAGGCAGGCGCCGGCCACGTCCGTCCAGATGCCGTAGCTCACCCCTCCGGCCGGAAAGAACAACAGAAACCCGGCGGCCATGAACAGGACCCGATGGCCCGTGCCCAACGGCCGGGCGAAGAAGCCCATGAAGCCCGCCGACACGAGCCAGACGCCGATGACGGCGGTGGCCGCCGTGTGGAGGATCTGGAGGGCCGAGCCCTCCATGAGCAGCTCCGGCGCCAGCACGAACAGGAACGGGACCACGTAGGCGGTCCAGCCGAAGTGCACCGCGGCGAATCCCGTGCGCAGGAAATCGGACTCGGCCACGGTGGCGGCGGTGAAGGCCGCCACCGCCACCGGCGGGGTGATCAGCGACAGCATGCCGAAGTAGAGCGCGAACAGGTGCGCCGCCATGGGCGGGATGCCCACCTCCACCATGGAGGGAGTCACCAGGGTGGCCAGCAGCAGGTAGACCCCGAGGGTGGGCATGCCCATGCCGAGGACGATGGAGATCAGCGCGGCCAGCAGCAGGATCAGGGCGGTCTGTCCGCCGGCCAGGTGGATGATGGCCTGGGTCAGCGCGAAGCCCAGGCCGGTGATGTTGAGGACGCCGATGATGATGCCGGCCATGCAGCTGATCATCAGCACCTGCACGCACAGGGCGCCGGTCTTGGCGAGGACGGTGAAGATGACCCACCAGCGCATCCTCTCGCCCTGGTAGCCGATGAACAGGCCGACGGGGACGAGGCTCCCGGCGGCCCACAGGGCCGAGGTCTCGGGCCTCAGGTTGAGGTAGAAGAGGCACCAGATCACCACGGCGAACGGCACCACGTAGGGCCAGCCGGCCCGGAACACCGGCCAGCGGGGCGGGATGGAGTCTTCGTCGACGCGCGCGATGCGCTCCCGCGCGGCGAAGAGGTCCGCCTGGATGAACAGCGCCACGTAGTAGAGGAGCGCCGGGATCAGCGCTGCCAGCACCACCTCCTGGTACGAGATCTGCAGGAACTCGGCCATGACGAAGGCGGCGGCGCCCATCATGGGCGGCATCAACTGGCCGCCGGTGGAGGCGACCGCCTCGATGGCGCCCGCGGTATGCGCGGGGTAGCCTCCCTTCTTCATCAACGGGATGGTGATGACGCCGGTGGAGACCACGTTGGAGGTGGCGCTCCCGGAGATGGAGCCGAAGAGCGACGAGGCGGTGACCGCGATCTTGGCGGAGCCGCCGCGGTAACGCCCCATGAGCGCGGTGGAGATGTCGGTGAAGAACCGCGATCCGCCGGAGAGGTCGAGGAGGTTGCCGAAGTAGATGAACGAGATGACGATGGTGGTGGCCACGGTGAGGGGAATCCCCACCAGCGAGTTGGAGTCGAGGCTCAGGTAGATCACCAACCGGTCGAAGTCCACGTCGCGCCCCTGGAACTGGCCGGGGATGAAGTGGCCCACGAGGCCCAGGGTGAAGAACGACAGCAGGAAGATGAACAGCACCGGGCCCGCGGAGCGGCGCACCCCCTCGGCCACCAGCGCGAGGATGATCGCACCGCCGATCAGGGCATCCCGCGGGCGCGAGTAGAGCTCCTCGAAGATCCGTTCGTAGTGCCAGCTCAGGTAGAAGCACACGAGCACGCCGGCCGCCGCCGCCACCGCGTCGTACCAGGGTACGCGGAGGCGCGGTCCGGGGCCGGCCCCCTTGAGGATGTAGAGGGTTCCGAGGGCGAGACCGAGCAACGCCAGCAGGCGCTGCTCGGCGAACACCACGATGCCGACGGCCCGGTAGAGATCGCCGGCCTCGGCCAGGGCCGCGGCCGTCAGCAGTCCGCCCAGCAGGCGTCCGGCAATCCGCACCGTCCAGGAGACCGTCGGCGCCTGGACGGCGTCTCCTTCACCGCCGGTCATGGCGACGGTCCGGGTGTCTGTCCGAGTAATCGCATCGTAGCGGGAGTAGGGGCGACCGGCCGGTCGCCCCTACGGGATCCACCGCGGCGTTGGCTCACGGAGCCGGTCAAGCCCGGCTACATTCCCATTTCCTTGTAGAAGCGCGCGGCGCCGGGGTGGTAGGGGACGCCCAGGTCCACGTGCATCTTGCCGGGATCGAACTGCTTGAACATGCCGTGGGAGCCGATCAGCTTCTGCTTGTTGGCGTGCAGCGCCTTCACCACCTTGTACACGACGTCGTCCGGGGTCTGCGTGCTGGCGTTGACCACGAAGGACGCCTGAAAGACGTGGGTGGGCTTCATGATGCCGGGGTAGAGCTTGGCCGGTTGCAGGGTCGCGATGCTGCCGGCCGGGACGATGCTCCGCAACGCCGCCAGCGCTTCGGGCGTGTTCTCCATGGACAGGACCCGGATGCCGCCCACCGCGGCGTGTGCCTGCCGGGTGATGCCCGAGGTCAGCGAGAAGTAGGCCGCGTCGTTCTTCCCCTCCATGAAGTCGCGCACGCCACGCACGCCGTTGGGCACGGGCACGCCCACCACGTCCTTGTAGCTCAAGCCCACGGTGTTGAGGACCGACAGCGAGTTGAGGCCGACGATCTTCTGCTTGGTGTACTTGCTGGGAATCCGTTTGCCCTTGAGATCGCTCAGGGTCTTGATGTCCGAGTCGTTACGCACGTAGAAGCCGCCGTACAGCGGAAAGAGCACGGCCACGAGCCGTATGTTTTCCTGCTTCCGGCCCTTGAACATCTCCTTGCCCAGTACCGCGAACGAGCTGGCGGCGACGTTGGAGATGGTGAAACCCAGCTCGCCGTTGTTGGCCAGCGGCAGGGTCACCACCGGGCCGCCCTGGGGCACCACGCGCATGTTGACGCCGCCGGCCTCGATGGCCGTCTTGGCCACGCCGGCTCCGGTCGCGTACGCCAGCGAGCCCTGGGGGTTGGTGCCGATGCTCACGGTCTGCGCGTGAACGCCCTGCGCGGCAAAAACCAGCGCCAATACTCCGATTACGAACCGTGCCATGCTGTCCTCCTGTTCCTGTTGCGCCCGAGATAGACCACTCCCTTCTCATTGAAGCGAGTAGCTTTGTCAACCGGCAAAGCCACGTTGTTCAACTTGTGAGCGCGGTTTCGTATGTGATAGAGGGGAGGTCCGGCGTCGCCAAGGCAGCGCGCCCGGAGGAGGTGGGACATGGACGAGACACGTGCCGCGGACAATTGGCGTATCGGCAAGGACAACACGGCCCTGATCGTGGTGGACATGCAGAACATGTGGGTGGACCCCAGGGGGTGCCGCTACCTGCCGTCGTCGGAGGACATCATCCCGAAGATCCAGGAGATACTGAAGGTGTGCCGCTCGTCGGAAGTGCCGGTGATCTATCTCTACACCACCAAGCGCAAGGACTTGGCGGACGTGGGCGTGTTCGCCGACCTGAAGCCGATGACTCACAACACCGACGATCCCTGGACCAACATCGAGGGGGCGCCGGGCGCCGAGATCCTGGAAAGCATAAAGCCCGAGGAGGACGAGATCACCATCAAGAAGTTCCGCTACAGCGGCTTCTACGGCACCAACCTGGAGAACGTGCTGCGGCGCCTGGGCCGGGACACCATCGCCATCACCGGGGTCGCCACCAACGTGTGCTGCGACAGCACCGCCCGGGACGGCGCCATGCGCGACTTCAAGGTGCTCTTCCTGTCCGACAGCAATGCCTGCTTTTCCGACGAGGAGCAGGCCGCCACCCTGCAGAACTTCGACAAGCACTTCGGCGTGGTGATGGATACGGCGACCTTCCTGGAAAAGCTGCAGCAGGCCTGACGCGCTGGTTTCGGAGGGACAGCCCGGTGGCCGAGGCTCTCAGACTCTACGCCGGCACCCAGGCCGGCATGGTGATCCTGCGCGGGGTGGGGGACATCTGGACCTCCATGCGCGGATCGCGGGAGTACCAGAGCTTCTTCCCGGACCAGGTGGTGGACTCGGTGTGGGGATGCCGCGCCACCCCCGAGGTGGTCTACGCGGGGGTGACCCAGGACGGCCTCTACCGCACCCGCGACCAGGGGCGCCACTGGCAGAGGGTGCTGGAGGGCGACATCCGCTGGGTCACCGTGGACCCTGTCGAGGACCGGGTGGTCTACGCCGGCACCGAGCCGGTGATGCTCTTCAGGAGCGAGGACGGCGGGGATTCCTGGGAGGAGCTTGAAGGGCTCCGCGCGCTGCCTCCCGAGGTCCAGCACCACTGGTGGTTTCCCTATCCGCCGCACCACGGCCACGTGCGCCACATCCACATCGATCCCGAAAACACCGACACTCTCTACCTCGCTCTGGAGCACGGCGGCATCGTGCGCAGCTTCGACCGAGGCGAGACGTGGGAGGACGTCAGCGAGGGCATCGAGTACCCGGACGTGCACATGCTCGCCCGCTCGCCCGACGACCCTTCCGTCTTCTTCGCCGCCACCTCCCGCGGCTTCTTTCGCGGCGATCCGCCCGAGGCCGGCTGGCAGCGCGCCGAAAAGGGAATGGAGAGCGACTACTTTCACGACGTGCTCATGCTGCCCGGCGACCCCCCGGCGTTGTTCCTCGCCGGCGGACATGGCTCGCCGCAGTACTGGGACCGCCCCACCGGCGCCGACGGCCGCATCTACCGCAGCGAGGACTGCGGCCGGACGTGGCGGCAGGTGGGCGCCGGCCTGCCGGTGACCCATCCCGGCATGTGCTGGCAACTGGTCCGCGACCCCTACGATGACAACGCCGTCATCGCGGCCTTCGGCGACGTGGCCCGGGGGCATACCGCCGGCCCGCCGGGAGAGGGGGACATCTACCGGACCCCTGACCGCGGCGATACCTGGGAGCGCATCGGACAGCAGAAGCGCGGCACCAAGTTCCTCGGCCTGCCCGCCATCCGCGTGCTCTGGGCCGCAGCCGAATCGTAGGAGCCCGCAAAAGCCCTCTCCCTCTGGGAGAGGGTGGCCGAAGGCCGGATGAGGGCTGCGCGGCGACCCTGCCCCTCCGTGGGAGGCTGCGGGCGCCGGGACGCCCTCACCCCGACCCTCTCCCAGGGGGAGAGGGGGATGTGAAGCGGTTATGAGCACTATCGGCGAGAACGCGGCACGGGTGGACGGGCCAGCGAAGGTCACCGGGGCCGCCCAGTACACGGGCGACCTGGAGTTCCCGGGGCTCACCTTCGTAAAGGTGCTCAGGAGCCCCCATCCGCACGCGCGGCTCGTTTCCGTGGACGCGAGCGCCGCGGCGGCTCTCCCCGGCGTGGTAGCGGTGCTCGCGGGTGCGGACCTCCCGACCGAACGCTCCCATTTCGGCCCCGTGGTCAAGGACCAGCCCATCGTGGCGGTGGACCGGGTGCGCTACGCCGGCGAGGTGGTGGCCGCGGTAGCGGCCGAGGAATCGGACATCGCCGAGGAAGCCGTCGATCTCATACAGGTGGAGTACGAGCCTTTGACGGCGGTTTTCGATCCGCTGGAAGCCATGGCCTCCGGGGCGCCGGTGCTCCACGAGACCCGCGTGCAGTCCGAGAGCCGTCTCGACAAGGGCCACTACCACTACGAGGACCGGGCCAACGTGCTCACTTCCTACAGCGTCGGCCGCGGCGACATCGACGAGGGTTTTGCCGCTTCGGAGCTCGTTTTCGAAGACGTCTACACCACCCCCAAGATCCAGCACGGCCACATCGAGCCCCACGTGGTCACGGCCTTCTGGGATGCGGCGGGCAAGCTGACGGTCTACTCCGCCACGCAGAATCCCTCGTCCATCCGGGTGCAGCTCGCCGAGCTGTTCGAGCTGCCGCAGTCCATGGTGCGGGTGATCGTGCCCTACGTCGGCGGCGGCTACGGCGGCAAGGTGCACCTACGGCTGGAGCCCCTCGCCGCGGCCCTGGCGCGCAAGGCCCGCCGGCCGGTGCAGTGGAAGCTCACGCGCGAGGAAGTGTTCCTGACCGGCCATTGCCACGCGGCGGTGGTGCGCATCAAGACGGGGGTCAAGCGCGACGGCACGGTCCTGGCCCGGCAGGTGGAAGCGGTCTACGACACCGGCGCCTACGCCTTGACCGGCCCCTCCACCTCGCGCAACGGCGGCGAGGTGTCGGGCGGGCCCTACCGCATCCCGCACCAGCGCCTGACCTCCTACTGCGTCTACACCAACACCCCGCCCACCGGACCCTACCGGGGCTTCGGCGTGCCCCAGGTGTGCTGGGCCTACGAGGCGCAGATGGACGACATGGCGCGGCGGCTCGGGCTGGATCCGGTGGAGATGCGCCTCCGGAGCCTGGTGCACGACGGCGACGTCTTCGTCACCGGCGATACCCTGGAGGCGGTCGGGCTTGAGGACTGCCTGCGGGCGGCGGCCGGGGCGGTCGAGTGGCGGGACGGGGCGGAGCAGGCGCCGCTGCCGGCGGGAGCCCTGGTTCGCGGCAAGGGCGTGGCGGTCATGATCAAGACCACCATGACGCCGTCCCACTCCTCCGCCAGCGTTCGCCTCAACGCGGACGGCTCGGCGACCCTGCTGTCCGGCAGCGTGGATATCGGCCAGGGAGTCCAGACGACCCTGGCGCAGATGGTCAGCGAGGTGCTCGGGTTGCCCCGGGAGCGGGTTTCCGTGACTCTGCCCGATACCGACGTGACGCCCTTCGACCAGTCCACCAGCTCCAGCCGCACGGTCTTCAGCATGGGCAACGCCGCCATCCGGGCGGCCCGCCAGGTGGCGGATCAGCTCCTGGAGATCGGCGCCGGGGAGCTGGAAGCCGATCCCGGCGACTTGGAGTTGCGGGACGGCTTCGTGCAGGTGGCCGGCGTCCCCGAGCGGCGCCTCGCCATCGGCGACCTCTTCCGCGCCCGTTTCGGCGGGGTGGTGGGCAGCCTCTTCGGCAGCGCCGGCTTCCAGAGCCGGGGCGGCGTCGACCCCGCCACCGGCAAGGGCAAGGCATCGGCCTTCTTCTTCCTGTCCGCCTGCGCCGCGGAGGTGGAGGTGGACACCGAGACCGGCAAGGTGCGGGTGGTGCGCCTGGCCACCGCGGTGGACGCCGGCAAGGCCATCAACCCGCGCCAGTGCCACCTCCAGAACGAGGGCTCCATGCTCATGTCCCTGGGCTCGTCGCTCTTCGAGGAGATGGTCTTCGACAACGGCCAGCCCATCAACTGCACCTTCCTGAGCTATCTCCCGCCGTCCATGCAGGACCACCCCGAGACCTTCGCCTCGCTGCTGGTGGAACATCCGCACCCCGACGGCCCCTTCGGCGCCAAGGGCATGGGCGAAGCCGCCCTCGGCCCGGTGGAGCCCGCCATCGGGAATGCCGTGGCCAACGCGTTGGGAGGTGTGAGAGTGAAGGATCTGCCGCTACGGCCGGAGCGAGTGTTGGAGGTGCTGCGCGCGACCCCTGATTCGGACTAGGGTGCGGTTTCGCGGTTGTTTTCCCGGCGGGCAAACCCTTCGAAGAGCCCTTCCAGCCGAGCCATGCGCACCCGGAGTTCCCCTATACTGTCCCGAAGTTCGCCGATGTCCCGCTTCATTGAGCGCAGGTCCGGCAGAATCAACCCGGCCAGGGAGATGCCCGTGCCAATGATGGCGACAAGGATATAAAAATCTGACGGAACAGCACCCATGGCAGCGGCCTCCCGTTGAAGAACCAAGTACAAGACCGACCGTACAATAACGGGCGTGCCATGTCAATGTTGAAGCCTCTCCCCTACAGATACTCCTTGAACCAGTCCACCGACAGGTCCAGCAGTTGGCTCAGGTGCGGCTCCTTGTAGATGTCGTGATGGTTGACGTCCGGTATCACCATGTAGCTCTTGGGCTCGGGTGACTCCTCGTAGAGACTGGCCTGCTCGTCCAGCGGGGTCAGGGTGTCGAGCTCGGCGGACACGTAAAGGGCGGGGCATTCCATCTTGTGGGCCACGGTCTCGGGCTTGTACTCGATGATGGCGTCGGCGCACTCCAGGGGCATCTCGACCTCGCCCCGTTCAGGATTGGCGGCGACGGTTTCCTTCCAGAACTCCCACCCCTCGGGCGTCGTCTCCATGATGTGGTAGGGGTGGACGCGCCGGGATCGTCCGCTCAGCACCCGCTGGTCGCGGTCTTCGTCCAGCTCGTGCAGAAACGCCTGCCACTCCCACTCCCGCCGCAGGCAGCGCAGCCAGCGCTCGCCGTCGCCGACGCCGCCGACGCTGACGATGCAGCGGACACGGTCATCGACGGCGGCCGCGTAGGCCGCGTGGGCGCCGCCGAAGCTGGTGCCCCAGACGGCGAGGCGGTCCGGGTCCACCTCGTCGCGTACGCCCAGGCAGGGCGCAGCGAGACTAGCTGCGGTACTAGCGGGTGAGAGTCCCGCCGGCGCAGTTCTCAGTTTGGCGCCGTAGTCATATCCGGCAGACGCACGGGGCGACCCGGCGATCTGGAAGCCCGGACGTAAAAGCCTCGGGGGACAGGGAGGCCTTTGTGCCGCTCCTGTGCGATCAGCCCGGAAGGCGAGCAACGAGTAGGGCCGCAACGAGAGTGAACGGATCAAGCGTCGAAAAGGGCGTTCCCGCGTGAAGCTGATTTGCGGGATAAATTGGAGCTGCCAAGGGTTTCTTGCCTACCCGATGGCCAGTGCCGGTGCGGAAGAAACTGAGGCGCACGCACCGGGGCTCCCGGCGTATTGAAGGCGGCAATACTCGAAAGTACCGCAGCGAAAGTCCGGAAGGTCTGGAGGTCAGACAGGATGATCCTCGAATGTCAAAGACCGCGTCTATAACCGGTCGTGCCGGGAAATGAGGCGGAGACGTCCAGACTGGCGGATGAGGCCGACAAGCGGTGATGGCCGGGACAACATAACCCGGCCGGAGCGAGGGCCTCTGGGCTCAGGTGGCGATGTTGCAACCGGCGGTTTCGCACACAGAGGCGACGCATCAACCGGCGAGTGGCATCGTCGAAGGGCGGAGCAAACGCAGCGTCCGTTCGGGGGTATGGCGGGATCGGCCTTGACCTCGGCGACCCTGCGGAAGGCTCCGTGCCGAACTGCGAGGTGCCTGAAGCTTGAAGCCGTACCGGGGAAAACCCGACGTACGGAATTTTAGGGAGGGCGGCTGGAAACGTGGCCCAATAAAGGTGCGCGCGCCAGTGCCCTACCCGACTGAGGCCGTTGCGGATGTCCTCGATCTGTTCCAGCGGAATCAGGCGGTGACGCGGCCCGTCGCTCTCGCCGAAGCCGCGGTAGTCGAAGCGCAGCGTCACGTAACCCTCAGCGGTCAGCCGCGCGGCCACCGATGGCATGAGCGCCTCCTTGAGGCCGGCGTAGCCCTGGCACAGGATGATGCCGGGGCAGGGTTCCGAGGCGTCGCGTATGTCGGGAATGGAAATGACCGCCGACAGGCTGTAGCCGGGGCCGCTGTAATACCGGATCTCTTCTTCCATGATGCCTCCTGGGTCAGCAATCTGTCGGACTTGGCGCGGCGCGCGCCCTCACCCCAACCCTTTCCCGGGGGGAGAGGGGGTCGGATCGGTAGATGGTTCATGTTTCAAGCCGGGAACACGGTTTACGTCAAGGGCGCCGCAGCCATCGGGTGGCGCCGACGTAGATGTGCTGGGTGCCCATGTTCACCACTATCACGCGAGCCAGGTGGAAGGCGATGACCGCGGGGACGCCGATACCCAGGGCCTGGGCGGTGATGGACATCTCCGCCATGCCTCCGGGCGAGGTGGAGATGATCATGGTGGCGATCGGGAGCGCGAACGCCCAGGCCAGCGCCAGCCCCACCACCAGCGAGGCGACCAGGGCGAAGAGGGAGCTCAGCACAGCGAACGGGATGAAGAGCTTGTGGCGGGCGAAGAAGGCCCGTTCATAGCGAGCCCCGAGCACAAGGCCGAACATGAGCTGGGCGAAGTCCGTCAGCCACTCCGGCACCGCCGAGAGCTGCACCTCGCCGACCGTGAAGGCCGCGCCGAAAAAGATCGGCATCAGCAGGTAGCCGTTGTGCATGTGGAGGCGCTCGGAAATTTCCCCCAGCACGAATCCCGCCAGCAGCCAGGGCACCAGCACGCCGATGTCGAGAGGGACCGCGGGCCGGTAGTCGCCGGTCTCCAGCGGGATGCCGCCGTAGGTCAGGACGAAGGGGATGACCAGGACCAGGATGGACACGCGCAGGCTGTGGGCCACCGCCACCGGCGCGATCTGGGCGCCGTACCGGTGGGCCAGGTTGGCCATGGCCATGGCGCCGCCCGGGATGGAGGCGAAAAAGGTCGAGCGGGGCTCGACCCCGGAAACCCGGCTCAGGATGGCGGCGGCCAGTGCCGCGATGACGAACGTCGCCAGGGTCGCCAGCACGATGGCCGGCCAGTTGGCGGCCAGCGCCGTTATCACCGGCGGGGTGAAGTAGAGGGACAACGCCGAGCCGAGCAGGACCTGGCCCATCTGCCGCGCGTAGGGCGGCGAGTCCATGGCGACGCCTGACAGGTTGAGAGCGGCGACAATCACCATGGGGCCGATCATCCAGGGGATGGGCAGGTTCAGCCAGTCGCAGAAGTATCCCGCCGGGATGCCCACCACCAGGGCGGTGAGGATGGCGGGCGTGCGTTGGCGCAGATCCGCGGCGCGCCGGCGCAGGTCGGCGAGTGTCCGGGCGCCCAGGTTCATGGAAGTCGCCTGCGGCTCCGGGGGCGCCGCCCCCGTCATACGATGTTTCTTTCCCTGAAGGAGCTGATTTGCTCGGGGCTGTAGCCCAGCTCGGTGAGGGTCTCCTCGTTGTGCTCGCCGAGTGTCGGGGGCCGGAGCCTCAGGGTGATGGGAGTGTCCAGCAGGTTGAGGCCGTTGCGCACCAGCTTGAAGGGGCCGAATTCGGGATGGTCAACGTCCAGCAGCCGGTCCAGGTGCTTGACCTGCGGGTCCTCGAAGACCTCGGCGAAGTTGTTGAGGGGCGCGCACGGAACGTCCCGGGCGCGCAGTTCCGCGAGCCAGTGCTCGCGGGGCGCCGACTGCACCACTGCGCCGAAGGTCTCGGAGATGAAGTCGTAGTTCTGCGCCCGCGCCGGCCGGTCCTTGGTGCGTTCGTCGGTCTGGAAGTCGGGCCGCCCCATGACCTCGGTGACGCCGATCCAGAATTTCGGCGGATGGGACAGGTGGATGACGAAGGGTTTGCCGTCGCCCGCCACCAGCGCGTAGACGCCGGCGGTCTTGATGCGGCTGCGCATGCTCGGCACCTCGCCGCTGAAGAGGTACTGGGTCATGCTCAGCCCCAGGAAGCAGATGGTGGACTCCAGGAGCGAGGTTTCCACCTTCTGGCCCACGCCGGTGCGTTCCCGCGCAGCCAGCGCCGCGAGCACGCCGTAGCACCCGAAGACGCCGCCGAGGTGGTCGGAGAAGGCCGCTCCCGGGCCGTGGGGCTGTTCGACGTCGGTTAGGACGCTCAGGAGTCCGCTCAGGGACTGGCCGATGGTGTCGTAGCCGGGCCGTTCCCGGTACGGGCCGTCCTGCCCGAAGGCGGAGATGGAGCAGTAGATGATGCGCGGGTTTGTCTCCCGGACCACGTCGTAACCGATGCCGAGGCGGTCCACCACGCCGGGGCGGAGGTTCTCGACGATGACGTCGGCGTCCCGGGCCAGCTTGAGAAACACCTCCCGGCCTTCCGGCGCCTTCATGTCCAGGGTCAGGCTCTTCTTGTTGCGGTTCAGGGCGCAGAAGCTCGGGCTGTAGTTCTTGGGCTCCTTGTCCCAGGTGCGGAACGGGTCCCCCTTGCCGGGGGTCTCGATCTTGGTCACGTCCGCCCCCAGGTCGGCCAGCAGCAGCGACGCGTAGGGACCGGCGATGTAGTTGGTGATGTCGAGGATCTTGATACCTTCCAGTGCTCCGGGCATGGGACGGGAACCTTTCTGGGAGTCTGTCCGAGTAGTCAAACACAACCCATCTCCCTCTGGGAGAGGGCGGCCGAAGGGTGAAAGCCTAGCGGGTGCGGTTGTACTCGTAGTCCTCGCGTTCGGTGGCGCCGGACCGGAGCTCGGGCAGCAGCGGCGGGCGCGTGGTGTTCACCTGCGCGTGGACGTCCAGGGCGGCCTGGTCGACCCAGCGCTCCACCAGCACCAGCTTGTCGGGGTTTACGACGCTGCGGAACACCTCGAACTGCTCGCACCCGGGTTCCTTCATGACCTCCTGGCAGCGCCCCCGGTACCCTTCGGCAAGCTCGGCGCCTTTGCCCTCGACGGCGTTGATGGTGACGATGAGTCGTAAAGACATGCGATTCCTCCCTGTGGGTGTGCGTAGGCCTGCGTCTCGGGCAGGGTATCGTGCCGGGTTTTCCCCAGTGTGTACCAGATTAGCCGATGGCCTGCGAGATGCGATCCGTCATTCCAGTGAAACACACTGTGTCAAAACTGCGGTTGGATACGGAATGGCAGGGACGCCCCGTATCGTCATTCCGGCGAAAGCCGGAATCCAGGCAGAGAGGGGGTGCGGTATGGCTTCGCCGGACGCGTCGTCAGGCCGGCTCGGGCATGTCCGCCAGCAGCTGTCCGTAACCCGGTATCGGATGCCGCACGCCCAAGCGCATCTGCGTCTCCCAGCAGCGCGCCGGCAGCGCGTGCACCACGGGCACGCCGAGGTCGGCCTCCATCGGGTCGATGATGTCCAGGGTCTTCCACGCCGAGCCCAGCATGTAGAGGCATTCGCCGCCGGGATGGCGGGCGAAGTTCTCCGTGAGCTGGCGGCGGATCTCCGAGGAGGGGACCTTGGGGACGTCGGCGAACGGGACGTCGATGCCCTCCATGCCCAGGACCTCGAAGCCTGCGTCGGTTAGGTAGGTTCGGAAGAGGGCGTTGAGTTCTTCCGGGAAGTAGCTGGCGCCCACGATCCTCCGCACTCCCAGGGTCCGGAACGCGCGCACGTGGTTCTGTCCGGAGGTCACCATTGGGACGCCGTAGCGGTCTTCCCAGGAGCGGATGGTGGCGGCCTCGCCTTCGTAACCGAGAAGCATGAACGGCGGCGCGCCGATGGGCCGGATCAGGTCCGCCCCGAGCTCCGCCAACTCGGCCACCTTCGCCTCATAGCCCGGCATGGCCGCCCGGAACTCGGCCTGGTTCCCCTGGGTGAAACCCATGGTCAGATGCACGAACCGGATGCTCGGCGGCAGCTTCGGGTCGAGCTCCTGGTCCCCGAGCACTCCGGTCCGGTTGGTGGGCCACACCGAGCCCACCAGGGACTGCGTCCGGGAGTCTTCAGCGCATTCCGCCATACTCTTTCGCGGTGACGTGTTCGCCGCCGAACGGTTCGGGGCGGTTGCCGTACAGCAGCAGGCGGCCGGTGCCCACGTTGGTGATCTGGTAGTAGTCCTTGGGGTCGAAGAAGACCGCCTGACCCTGCTCGATGGTGCGCTCGCCGCCGTGGATGTCCTTGACGCTGGCCTTGCCTTCGACCACCAGAAAGCTTTCCGGCTCCGTGTGATAGTGCATGTCGGTGTGGTCGCCGGGCTTGAGGTGCAACATCCAGGTGCAGAACGTGGCGGTTCCGTAGAGCCGATTGAAGCGTTGCTCGTTACCGGCCTTTTCCGCGAGATTCACGAAGTCCATGGACGACCTCCTGTGCAATTTGTGGAACAGGACACCAGGGTGTTGCATCCGGCACCCAAGCCATAACACAAACCGCCGTGGGGAAACAGGCGCGGACCAAGTGTCGTGTCCCGTAAATTCCTGCAATAATTTGCTTGTCCTTTTTGCCGTCGGCTGCGTTGCTCTTCCTCGCGTGGTGCCTGCCACTGCTCGTCATCGCGCCTTGCCGACGACAAAAATTCCTGCGCAACTTATCGCAGCAATTTACGGGACACGACACTAGTGACATGGGAGAATGGAGGTTGCCTCGCCGCCCGACGCCGTGATACGGGCGTTAGAAAGTTTTTCCGAGCAGACAGGAGAAGATCCATGCGCGGCGTGATGTTCAACGGCAACCGAGAGTGCGAGATACGGGAGTTCCCGGACCCCCATGCCGGACCGGGCCAGGCGGTGGTCAAGATCCGCGCCTCGGGCATGTGCGGCACCGACCTTCACCGCTACCGCGGCGACGTGGCCATCGACGCCATCACCGGCCACGAACCCTGCGGCGTCATCCACGAGTTGGGCGCCGGAGCCCCGGCCGGTCTCAAGGTGGGCGACCGGGTGGTGGTGCACCACTACGAGGGTTGCGGCATCTGCGAGATCTGCGCCAAGGGCTTCGAGCAGGCCTGTCCCCACGGCCACGTGACCTTCGGCGGCGTGGACGCCCACGGCGCCAACGCCGACTACATCCTGGTACCGTCGCGCCTGCTGATCCATCTCCCCGACGAGTTGTCCTTCGAGGGCGGCGCGGCCATCTCGTGCGGCACCGGCACCGCGTGGAACGGCCTCAAGAAGATCAACGTGGCCGGCGGCGACGTGGTGTCGATCTTCGGACAGGGGCCGGTGGGCCTCAGCGGAACCATGTGCGCGAAGTACATGGGGGCCAAGGTCATCGCCGTGGACGTGGTGCCCGAGCGGCTGGAGCTGGCCCGCCGCTACGGCGCCGACCACGTCATCAACGCCGCCGACACCGACCCGGTGGAGGCCATCAAGGAGCTGACCGGCGGGCTGGGGTCCACGGCGGCGCTGGAAACCTCGGGCAACCCGGAGTGCCGCAGCCAGATCCTCAAGGCCATGCGCACCTTCGGGCGTTGCTGCTACGTGGGCATGGGCCCGCCGTCCACCATCAACTTCCGCGACGACGTCATCTTCAAGGTGGCCACCATCATCGGCTCCTGGACCTTCAACAAGTCCGAGCTCATCGAGATCTGCCGCTTCATGGTGGAGGAGGAGGTGCCCCTGGACGACCTCGTCACGCACCGTTTCGCCCTTGACGACGCCGTCGAAGCGTTCCGCATCTTCGACAGCGCCACCACCGGCAAGTGCGTGTTCGTGCTGGACTGAAGGATATATATAGAGTATATACCACTCTATGTTCGTCGACCGTGTGGTCACCTCTCTCAGGCAGGCAAGAGTCCGCTTTGCCATCGCCGGTGGACATGCGGTCGCCCTGCACGGAGCGGTACGCGGCACCCTGGACCTGGACTTGGTGTTGGCGTTGTCCCGCGGGAACTTCACCGCCGCGGAAGCGGCACTCAACGGAATCGGCCTGGAGTCCCGACTGCCGCTGAAGGCGGAAGAGGTGTTCGACTTCCGCGAAGAGTACATCCGTAACCGGAACCTCATCGCCTGGAGCTTCGTGAACCCCGCCGATCCCACGGAGATCGTGGACATCATTCTCACCGAGGACCTCGACTCGATGCAGGTGGACATGGTCCCGCTTGGGCGGCTCCGGCTGCCGGTGGTGGCGGTGGCCGACCTCATTCGCATGAAGGAGAAGAGCGGCCGTCCGCAGGATCTCGAGGACGTGAAAGCTCTGCGGAGTATCGGCTAATGAGACCCGTACAATACTTCTCGGATGAGTATCTTGAGCAGTGCAGGCAGATGAAGCCGGACGACGTCCTGCGGTTTCTCGACGAGTTCCGCAGGCTTTACTCGCCCGCACGGCGGAGGGGCAGCCGTCTCATCAGTCTCAAGGTCCCGGAGGATCTGCTGGAAGCGTTCAAGGCCAAGGCCCGCCTGCACGACGTGCCCTATCAGACGCAGATCAAACGGTTGATGACCGAATGGGTCGCGGGCCATTCCATTCATATGGAGGCTGGGAAGGGCGAGCCGCTTGGTCGCCGTCGACGGACGGGTATAAAGTCGTAACGGGCGGGAATGTCGGGCTTGAGGCCCTTCGCGCACCGCATGTCAGGCATCTCGATGGGAAGCTCTGGGAGCTTCGGGTGCGGGCTGAAGGCGGCATCGCGCGGGGGATCTACGTGACGGCGGCGGGCCGTCGGGTGGTGGTGCTACACGTGTTTGCGAAGAAGTCGCGCAGAACGCCACGCGGCGCGCTCGCGACCGCTAGGGAGCGGATGAGACAGGTGATGACATGACGAAGCTGAAGGACTTGAAGGCGCGCTTCATGGAGGATCCCAAGTTCAGGGAAGAATACGCGCGCATCGACGAGGAATACGCGCTCATTGAGACGCTGGTCCGCGCCCGCTCGGCGGCGAAACTGACGCAGGCAGAGCTTGCCCGGCGTCTCGGCACGACCCAGTCCGCGGTCGCGCGGCTTGAGGGCGGCCGGGTGTCGCCGTCCTTCGCGACCCTCCGGCGCTACGCCGAAGCGACCGGCATGCGGTTGACCGTAGGCCTTATGCCGGTGGACGGCTGAGGCACGCGGCAGGCCCCGCGGTACTGCATGTCGTCGACGATCCCCGTTGCGTAGACCCGTTTCAAAACGGTAAGGCTCCTTGGAGCCGGTCGATGATCGTGGTCTCAAGTTCGCTCTCGGAATAGGTGGGCCTTTCCTCCAGGCCCAGGAACTCCAGCCGCCATCGGCGGCCTCGATCTCGTAGAAGCGGCGCGCGTCAGCGTCGTCGATGGAGAGCAGGGTCACGTAGCGGGACCAGCCCAGGGTGAAATACCGTGCCATTTCTGCAGACAGTGTCTGCGGAATCCGCTCGACTGGTTCCCTCCCCGGCGACGGATCGGGTGAAATCCGCGACGGTGTCTCGGAAATCGGCTGCGCACCGGAAATCCGCGACAGCGTCGCGGTTTTCGTCTCCTTCGGGACTTCGGCGAGGATCTGCTCGCGGAGCGGATAGAACCGCCGCATGCGTCAAGCAGTGTGAGAGAACATCGCGCTCCACGTCGCTATCCGGTTCACTGCCCTTCTGAATGGCTTTCAACCGCGACTGATCGAGATCTACGTCTTCCCCCTCGCGGCGGTGGGTGTTCGACATCGATAGTCAAGGTTTTGCTCTCTTTGAGTTCGTGGCAGGATTGAGTCATGAGCCGAGAGAACCACTACCTCCCAAAGTTCCTCTTACGGTGGTGAGCGACCGACGTAGATGGGAAACTTGGGGCTTTTACGTTTGAAACGGTCGAGTGTAGACCGCCGGACCCATCAGGAGGATCACGATGCCCATATGGCAAGAGTTGAGTTGGCCGCGGATCAAGGAGTGCGCGGAGAAGGGGTTGGTGGTGATCATCCCCATCGGGGTGATCGAGCAGCACGGGCATCACCTGCCGCTGGACACGGATGCGTTCTTCGCCCAGGAGATGGCCAGGGCGGCGGCGCGCCGGGCCCCGGAGATCCTGGTGGGGCCGACGGTGCCGTTCGGCTTCACGCCGAGCAACAAGAACTTTCCGGGCAGCATCAGCCTCACGGCCGCCACCTGGACGGCGCTGATCCGCGAGATCGTCCGGTCGGTGCACCGCCACGGCTTTACCCGCATCGCCCTGCTGAACGGCCACGGCGGCCAGGTCGCGCTGTCCCGGTCGGCGGTGTCGGCGCTCCAGGACGAAGAAGGGATCCGCGTGGTGGTGCTGAACTGGTTCGGCCTGGTGGTCCAGGACATGGACCGGCTGTTCCCGGACGAGAACATGCCCGGCGGCCGCGTCGGCCACGCCGGCGCGGTGGAGACTTCCATCAACCTGCACCTGCGCGGGGAGTTGTGCTCCCAGGGCAGCCTCGAGACCCATTTGGGTCCGCAGATGCCCGACTTCGTCAGAAAGGTAGGGGGCTACGTCCAGACGCCGCGCGAGGACCTGTCGCCGTCGGGTGTGATGGGTGACCCGAAGCTCGCCAGTGCCGAGAAGGGCGGCGAGCTGTTCGAGCTGTGCGTCGAGCGGCTCTGCGAATTCGCGCGGGAATATCGGGAGAACGAGTAGGCGTCAGGCCCGCCGTCCGTAAACTCTACCGCACCAGCGACCGGGCGGCCTCATCGATGCGGTCCGCCGTCGGCGTGACGTAGTCCTCCAGCGGCACGGCGAAGGGCACGGGCACGTGCGGGATGGCGACCCGCTTGATGGGCGCCTTCAGGCTGTCGAACGCCAGGTCCGCCATCAGCGCGGCCATGTTCGCGGCCACGCCGCAGTTGTCGTGGCTCTCGTCGGTGACCACCAGCCGGCCGGTTTTCTTCACCGACGCCAGCAAGGTGTCGGTGTCCAGCGGTTCCAGCGTCCGCGGGTCGACCACCTCGGCGGATATGCCGTCCCTGGCCAAAGCGTCGGCCGCCGCCAGCGCCCGGGGTACCTGGACGCCGGTTGCGACGATGGTTACGTCGCTCCCTTCCCGCGCCACCGCCGCCTTCCCGAACTCGGTTTCGTGCTCCCCGTCGGGCACCGGCCCGCGTTCCTGCAGCAGCCGCTCGTGGGCGAAAAAGATGGTCGGGTCCTGGCTTTTCAGCAGAGCGGTGCGGAGCAGCCCCTTAGCGTCCGCCGGAGTGGCGGGCATGGCCACCTGCAGTCCCGGGGTATTCCAGTACCAGGGTTGGGGGCTGCCGGAGTGCTGCACTCCGCCCCCTCCCCGGATGCCGTAGCGCATGAAGTACGTGACCGGCACATTGGTCTGGCCACCCGAGTTGGAGTAGGCGACGGCGGCCTCGTTGTTGATCTGGGGAATCGCCTCGTACGAAAAGGTCGCGGTGCCGATGTCCACCAGCGGCCGCAGCCCGGCCATGGCCGCGCCGGCGGCGATGCCGCAGTAGCCCAGCTCGGCGATGGGCGGCGACTTGATGCGGTTGCCGTGCCGCTCGCGCACCGAGCGAAACCGCGTCGCGCCCGGCCCCGAGCTCACCAGCCCGCCGCCGATCAGGACCACCCGCCGATCCTGTTCCATGGCCTCGGCCAACGCCTCGACCAATGCCTCTCCCACGGTCATCTCGCGCGCCATGGCTACTCACCCCTTCCCGCGTACGCGTACTTGACCGCCGCCTCCGGGGGAGGCAACGGACTCGTGAGCGCGAACTCCGCCGCGGCGTCGGCCTCGCGCCGCACCTCCGCGTCCAGTTGCACCACGGTGTCACGGTCGCATCCTTCACTGTCCGTCAACTCTCGAGCGTAGGCCAGGATGCCGTCGCCTTCGGCGTACCAGGAACGCACGTTCTCGGGCACGGGGCTGGGGTCCCAGGCCCAGTTGATGTCGGTGAGGCCGGCCACCAACTCGGGATGGGCGCCGTCGTTGCCCGGCCACGGGTGGGTGCGGGTTTCGACGAAGAACGGGCCTTCGCCCGCCCGTGTCCGCGCCGCCAGCTCCTTCACCGCGCCGTAAACCTCGCCCACGTCGCCCCCGTCCACCGTGACGGTCTCGATGTTGAGGGCGCGGGGAATGTTGGGCAGGTCGTCGGCGGCGTGGTCGGTGTTGACCCTTCCGGCCCTGCGGTAGTTGTTCTCCATGACGAAGATCAGCGGCAGGTTCCACAGCTTGGCGATGTTGAGGCTTTCGTAGGACACGCCCTCGTCCATGGCGCCGTCACCGAAGAAGACCGCGGTAACCGTGTCGGACCCCAAAACCTGCGCCGCCAGCGCCGACCCCGAGGCCAGCGCCGTGCTGCCGCCGACGATGGCCGAGGTGTGAGGGATGTTCAGGTGCGGCGCGGCCACGTGGAACGTCCCGCCGCGGCCGAGGCAGTAGCCGGTCTCGCGCCCGATGACCTCCGCCAGCACCTTGCCGGGGTCGCCGCCCTTGGCGATGACGTGGCCGTGGTTCCGGTGGGTGCTGAAGACGTAGTCCTCCGGCGCCAGCGCCGCGCACACGCCGACGCCGGTGGCTTCCTGTCCGATGTAGATGTGGAAGTGGCCGCGGATGAGCCCCTCGTGCTCTTCGTTAAACCGGACGACGTGCTCTTCCGCCCGCCGGATCATGAGCATCTTCCGCAGCAGGTCGAGCCGCTGGTCTCGTGACATGTCGGGTAGCATGTTTCCTCCGGGTGGTTGCGATTTGGCTGGAATCTACTCCGCCTGACCGGAGAAGAAAAGCGATGCCGTGCGTCTCCACCCCTCCCCTCTGGATTCCGGCCCCGTATCGGGGTACGGGGCATGCTTTCGCCGGAATGACGATGGCGGGTGTCGGTGCCATGTCCGTAACCACGGAGAGTATCGGCACAGCCTGTTTGGCGGGAATGATGGAGAAGGGCGGGAATGCGGGATGCGGACGCCGGCGGCCTACAGCCGGAAGAACTCGACGGCGTTGGCGGACACCATCCTGTGGCGTTCGTCCGCGGGTACGTCCGCCATCTGCGAGTCCAGAAGCTGCATGGAATGTGGCCAGCGCGTGACGATGTGGGGAAAGTCGCTGCCCCACATCATGCGGTCGACGCCCACGTCGTGGCGCAGGCGCACGCCCACGCGGTCCTCGAAGAAGCCCCAGTAGGCGTGTTCGCGGAGGTACTCGCTGGGCAGCCGCTTCAGGCGCGGCAGGCCCATCTGCCGTTCGGCCCAGAACCGGTTGGTGGTGTACTCGTGGTCCACCTGCTCGTAGAAGTACGGCAGCCAGCCGACGTTGTTCTCCGCCCAGTAGATGCGCAGCTTGGGGAACCGGTCGAAGATCCCGGCCACCACCATCTGGCTGGCCTCCACCGAGCCCGAGTGGTACGGACCCTGCCGGGCCAGGCGCTGCACGAAGTCGGTGGGCGGGCGTTGCTCGCCCGGAGGCTCCTGGGAGTAGTTGAACAGCGGCGTCTCGCGGGTGCCGACCTTGGCCGGGAACGAGGTGTGCACCGTCAGCGGCATGTCGAGATCCAGGGCCGCGGCCCATAAGCGGTCGTCCTCCGGCGAGGGAAAGCTCCGGCCGCTGGGGTAGGTGGCCAGCCAGGCCACCTTGAAGCCCAGGCGCTTGCAGTGCTCCAGCTCGGCGATGTCGTCTTCCACCCCGCGGTTGGGAAGGATGCCGACGCCGATCAGCCGCTCCGGGTCCACGGCGCAGTACTCTTCCGCCATGAACTCGTTGAAGTGATGGATGATGCCGGTGAAAGCCTCCCGGTCCCGGATGGCGGGATTGCGGATCTCCAGCGCGTACAGCACCTCGGCGTCGACGCCGTCCTGGTCCTGCTCCCGCAGCCGCTGCTCGGCGGAGCCGCAACCGGGGGTGTTGTCGAAGTCGATGACCGCGGGGTTGAACTCTTCCGGCGGCCGTCCGCCGTAGAAGCTGGTGCCGCCGTACACCAGCGGCCCACCCTCCCGCTGCAGTCCGTCGTGGCCGTTGGGGAGGCGGATCCTTCGCGAGGCTCGATCCCGGTACCGCTCCGGAATGCGGTGCCGCCAGAAGTCCGGGGGCGCCTCGAAATGGCTGTCCGCGGAAACGTGCCGGTAGATTCGCGCCATGGCGCGGTGCCCCCTACCGGGACTCGGAGGCCGGCCAGTCCAGCCACTCGGCGATGGCCCGCCCCAGGATCCACTCCTTCTCGTCCGCGGTGAGGTTGTCCAGCTCCTCGGTGAACAGCGTCAGCGCCTGGCGGTAGGGACAGGGGAGGTGGGACAGGTCGGTGCCCCAGAACACGCGCCTGGGCCCGAAGGCGTCGACGACCCGGCGGATCTGCGGGTGCAGCGACGGGTAGGGGTATTCCTCCGTGGAGTAGCACGGCAGTGCGGATGCCTTCACCGCCACGTTGGGCAAGGCCGCCAGTTCGAGGAGGCCGTCGATGATGGGGCCCAGGGGTTTGCCCACCAGGCTGGTGTTGAGCCCCAGGTGGTCGATGCACAGGCGCAGCCCCGGGTGGCGCGCGGCCACCGCGGCGAGTTGCGGCAGATGGTGCGGCGCCAGCGCCATGACCGGTACGTCGTGGCGCTCGGCCGCTGCCCAGAACCAGTCGATGGTGCCGTCGTCGAGCCAGTTGCGGTAGCGGCCGCGATGGAAGGTCAGGCGGATGCCCAGCATGCCGGGCTGTTCCTTCCAGGCGGCCATGCGCTCCCGGCTCTCGGGCGCGTCCAGGGTCAGCCGGCCCATGACCCTGAAGCGGTCCGGGTGGAGACGCGCGGCCTCCAGCGAGGTGTCATTGCGGTCCGATTCCCAGGTGGGCGGCACCAGCACGGCGCGGGCGACTCCGGCGCCGTCCATCTCGCGCAGCAGCTCCTCGTGCCCGAGGGGTTCGGGGCGGTGGGGCTTGGCCGCGTCCACCCGGTCCCAGGGCTTGTCGGGGGTCTCGGGCGCCCAGATGTGGACCTGTGAGTCGATGATCAGCATGACCGGGAGGGCGGACCGCGGTGGATGGCTACGGCGCCGCCTGCGCCTCGGCGTCCCGGTAGGTCCACTGGAAGTCGCGGTCGCGGTAGACCTCGTCGGGCATCAGGCTGGTGAGCTGCCGCTTGTCCAGCTCGGACTCGAAGCGCTCGCGGATCGACGGATCCTCGTCGGCGTACTCGATCTGGTCCCTGGCGCGGTCCTCGACCTTCTCGGCATGGCCGCGGAACTGCCGGGGCGGATGCAGCGCCAGGTAGCGCGCCGGGGTGCCGCCGGCGTTGAAGTGCTGGTGGAACCACTTGCCGGGAGGCACGAACATGCTGGCCTCGTGCCACGGCGCCACCACCTTCTCCTTCCCTTCCTCCCACAGGATGGAGTAGCCCTCGCCCGCGGGGATCACGATGACCCGGCCCGGCCCGTGCCGGTGGGCCTTCTTGTAGGTCCGCGACGGAAACACCGACATGTGGCAGGACATCTCGGAGTTGGGAAAGGTCATGAGCACGCTGTGGCCGCCCGCGCCCCGGCGGCTGCTGCGGTTGAGCTTGTTCCAGGAGCCCATGTCGGGGAAGAAGTTGCCGTACCAGAAGATGCCGCTGCGGCCGCCCCAGGTCCGGGCCGGGTCGCCGTCGCGCACCAGCTTGGCCTCGGAGTAGAGCTGGCCGCCGTCGGACAGGAAGTCCTCTCCCTCGTGCCGGTTGTTGAAGAAGAACGAGGGGTCGGTGTTGAGCGACATGGCCAGCGGCAGATAGCTGTAGCGCAGCAGCCGCACGGGCTGGTCGCCGCGCATGTTGCTCATGGTGTGGTGGTAGTTGTGCGGCACCTGGAACAGGCTCCGGGGCTGCCATTCGAAGCTCGTCCTGGAGCCGTTGTCGCCCGGCCACACCGTGGTCACGCCATGGCCCTGGAGCACGTAGACCAGCTCGTCGAGGGCGAACTTCAGCGGCGCCAGGGTCTCGCCGGGAGGGATCTCCTGCACCATGGCGGAGGTCACCCCCTCCTGCCCCACGAGCTGGATGAAAGCGCTCTCGCACCCCCGCTCCTCCCACCAGCCCAGCTCCACCGTGCGCAGGTCCTGGATGAAGTAGCCCCGGTGAACCGGCACCCCGGTGGAGGCCATCCAGTCGTCGTAGGTGTATTCCTTGACCTCCAGGTCGGGGGCAACGGTATCGTCGGAACTCGTGTCGGCGTCAACCTGCTGCGTCATCGATGGGTTCTCCTCGCTTGCTGTCCCAAGAGTCTGTCCGAGTAGTCAAACACAACCCCTCTCCCTCTCGTAGAGGGTGGCCCTCCTACCGTCCCAAATCCAACCCCTCTCCCTTTGGGAGAGGGTGGCCGAAGGCCGGGTGAGGGCCCAGGCTACGTTACGGTGGACTCCCGTAGGGGCGACCGGCCGGTCGCCCCTACCCTCGCTACGGTCCGATTACTCGGACATGCTGCTAGGAGCCGGCCACCTCGTCGAACGAGGGCTCGGGCATACCGTCCTTCCACGTCGGATCGCGGAGTTCCAGGCGGTTGCCGCTGGGGTCCGTGAAATAGAGCTCCCGCCCGGGGAAGTAGCCGCCCTTGCGGTAGTAGAGCTCCACGACGTCCACCTTCTTTTCCTTGAACACCTTGCACGCCTCGTTCAGGGTCTCGGGGCTCACCGTGAAGGAATGGTGGACGCGGTCGTCCTCCGGCTTGTCCGGAAGCTCCCGGCGCTCGCACAGGAGAATGTTGTGGTCGCCCACGTTGAAGCACGCCATGACGTCGTTGGAGAGCCGGCCCAGGTTCTTGAGCCCGAGCAGATCGCCGTAGAACTTCTCCGCCTCGCCCAGGTCGTTCACGGGAATGGACCAATGCGTAACCCCTTCGATCTTGAGCATGTGCCTGTCTCCTTTCCTGGTTGCCGGACTCTTGAGCCACCCGATCCGGGACCACGATATTCTTACGACAGAGAACCGCGGGTAGGCAACCGGCCGGCGGTTGTAAACGGGTCGGCTATGGGATAGGCATCGTGGGCGGTCACGAGGAGCCCTCCGAAACTCGACACCCGGACAACAGGGGTGAGGCGATAACATGAGCG
Organism: uncultured Binatia bacterium (SeqCode); assembly: GCA_965204505.1. GTDB lineage: Bacteria > Desulfobacterota > Binatia > UBA9968 > JAJDTQ01 > JAJDTQ01. Next base: position 213,804 of record CBDBFB010000002.1, on the reverse strand, counting down.
AGCAAGTGTTCGACGGCCTCCAGGAATTCGTGGAGGCATGCAAGCAGGTCGATGAATGGCGGGCCATCGACGGCGCGGACTGGGACGAGGAGATCGGCGCGCTGAGGGAAGTGACCGGGGAGCTGATCCCGGATCCGCCCATGCTCCTGTTCGACAACATCAAGGGATATCCGGCCGGTTTCCGGGTGGTGGGGCTGCTCACCGCCTCGTACAAGCGGGCGGCGCTGGCGCTGGGGCTTCCGGTCCACGAACCCCGGGCCAGGCTGAGCGAGATGGCGGCGCGCAAGATGCGGGAGGTCGAGCCTATCCCTCCGGTGGCCGTCGCGGACGGGCCGGTGATGCAGAACGTCATGACCGGCGACGGCGTGGATCTGTTCCGCTTCCCGGCGCCCCGTTACCACGCCATGGACGGAGGCCGTTACATCGGCACCGGCGACTGCGTCATCAACCGCGATCCGGAGAGCGGTTTCGTGAACGCGGGCACCTACCGCATGCAGGTCCACGATCGCGACCTCCTGGGCCTGTGGATGAGCCCGGGACAGCACGGACGGCAGATCTGCCAGCGCCACTGGGAGCAGGGACGCGCCTGTCCGGTGGCGGCCACCTTCGGCGGCGATCCGCTGATCTTCATCGCTTCCCACAACCGGATACCCTGGGGGCGGAGCGAGCTGGAACTCGCCGGCGGGCTCCGGGGACGGCCGGCGGAGGTCATACCGGGACCGGTTACGGGGTTGCCGATCCCGGCGCACGCGGAGATTGCCGTGGAGGGGGAGGTGCCGCCGCCGGACGAGGAGTCGCGGGACGAGGGCCCCTTCGGTGAATGGCCGGGATACTACTCGGGAGGGACCATCGGCACGGGCGAGCCGCAGCCGGTGATCCGGGTCAAGGCGGTCTACTACAGGAACAACCCCATCATCCACGGCGATGCGCCCATGTGGCCGGGCGCCCGCCGCGGCGGCCTGGAGATGGGCACCGGCCGGGGCGGCGTCGCGGACCTGGCCCGGGCCGGCATCCAGGACGTGGTGGGTGTGGGGCGGCACATGGGCTACATCCGCGTGGTGGCGATCCGTCAACGCTATCCGGGGCACGCGCAGCAGGCGGCGCGCGCCGTCGCCGCAGCCACGCGCAACGGCCGCTGGATCGTCATCGTCGACGAGGACATCGACCCCACGAACTTCGCCGAGGTGATGTGGGCCATGACCACCCGCGCCGAGCCGTCCAGGGACATCGAGATCCTGGACAACTGCTGGAGCACGCCGCTGGATCCGCTGATGCCGCCGGAGAAGCGCGACTCCGGGGACCACACCAACTCGCTGGCGGTATTCTACGCGGTGCGCCCGTTCCACCGGCGGGACGACTTCCCCAAGGTCAGCCGCAGCCCCCGTGAGCTGCGCGAGAAGATAATGGAGAAGTACCGGGAGATTCTGCCGAAGGCCGGGTGAGGGCCTAGGCCTTGGGGTAACCCAACCGTGTCAGGTCCTCCCTGATCTCGTCCAGTATCACCGGGTCGTCGATGGTGGCGGGTGCCTTGTAAGGGGTCCCGTCGGCCATGCTGCGGACCGTGCCCCTCAGGATCTTGCCGGACCGCGTCTTGGGAAGGCGCTTGACCATGAGTGCCTGCTTGAAGTCGGCTACCGGCCCGATCTTCTCGCGCATGAGGCTCACCAGCTCCGGCACCAGTTGCTTCTCCGTGGTTTCCACCCCCGCCTTGACCACGATGAGCCCCAGGGGCAACTGTCCCTTCAGCGCGTCGGCCACGCCCAGCACCGCGCACTCGGCTACCGCGGGATGGCCGGCGAGCACCTCCTCCATGGCGCCGGTGGAAAGCCGGTGTCCGGCGACGTTGATGACGTCGTCGATGCGCCCCATGATCCACAGGTAGCCGTCTTCGTCGTAATAACCGCCGTCCGAGGTGACGTAGTAGCCCGGATACTGCTTGAGGTAGACCTTGCGGTACCCCTCCTCGTTGTTCCAAAGCGTCGGCAGGCAGCCCGGCGGCATCGGCAGCTTCACCGTGATGCTGCCCATCTCGCCCGCGGGCAGGTCCCGGCCCTCGTCGTCGAGCACCCGGACGTCGTAACCGGGCACGGCCCGGGTGGGCGAGCCGGGCTTCACCGGGAGCGGCTCGATCCCCATGCAGTTGGCCGCTATGGCCCAACCGGTCTCGGTCTGCCACCAGTGGTCGATGACGGGCACGCCCAGCATCTCCCGAGCCCACAGCAGGGTGTCGGGGTCGCAGCGTTCGCCGGCCAGGAACAGGGCCCGGAAACGGCTGAGGTCGTACCTCTTCACGTACGCGCCTTCGGGGTCTTCCTTCTTTATGGCGCGAAAGGCCGTAGGCGCGGTGAACAGCACGCTCACGCCGTGCTGGCTGAGGACCCGCCAGAAGGCCCCCGGGTCCGGCGTGCCCACGGGCTTGCCTTCGTAGAGGACGGTGGTGCAGCCCTTCAGCAGCGGGGCGTAGACGATGTAGGAATGGCCCACCACCCAGCCCACGTCGGAGGCGGCCCAGTACACCTCGCCCGAGTCCACGTCGTAGACGTTCTTCATGCTCCACTTGAGCGCCACGGCGTGGCCGCCGTTGTCCCGGACGATGCCCTTGGGCTGGCCGGTGGTGCCCGAGGTGTAGAGGATGTAAAGCGGGTCGGTGGCGGCCACGGAGACGCACGCGACCGGCTCGGCGGCGGACACCGCCTCGTTCCAGTCCACGTCCCGGCCGGCGGTCATGGCCGCCTGCGCCTGGGGCCTTTGCAGCACCAGGCAGGCCGCGGGCTTGTGCCGCGCCAGCCGGATGGCCTCGTCCAGCAACGGCTTGTACTCGACGATGCGGTTGACCTCGATGCCGCAGCTCGCGCTGACGATTACCGTGGGCCGGGCGTCGTCGATGCGGGTGGCCAGTTCGTTGGCGGCGAAGCCGCCGAACACCACCGAGTGGACCGCGCCGAGGCGGGCGCACGCCAGAATCGCCACCACGGCCTCGGGCACCATGGGCATGTAGACGATCACGCTGTCGCCCACGCCCACGCCGTGGTTCCGCAACGCGCCGGCGAAGGTCGCCACCGCATCGCGAAGCTCCCGGTACGTATAGACCTTGGTGCTGTCCGTTACCGGGCTGTCGTAGATCAGCGCCGGCCGGTCGCCGTTCCCCTGTTCCACGTGGACGTCCAGGGCGTTGTAGCAGGTGTTCAGAGCGCCGCCGGCGAACCATCGGTAGAAGGGCGGGCGCGAGTCGTCCAGCACCCGGTCCCAGCGCCGGTCCCAGTGGATGTCTTCGGCGGCCTCCGCCCAGAAACCCTCCGGGTCGTTCAGCGCCCGTTGGTATACATTCGCGTAGCCGTTGTCGCTCATTTTGCGTCTCCCGGAATTACGAAACCCTGGGAATCCCCATAGACCCTCGATACCCGGATTCGCAAACGGAATCGCCTGCAAGTACCAGTGGCTTGTCCGGGCGGTCTTTGACAGGGGCACGTACTTGTTCTACGAACTCAACTCATGACCCACATCACGAGCTCATCATGAGCTACAAGACAATCCATCACCAGGCCGACGTGCTGGTCATCGGCGGCGGCGCGGCCGGAGCCATGGCCGCGATCCGCGCGCGCGAGGCGGGAGCCGACGTGCTGCTGGTGGACAAGTCCGTGTTCGGGCGCAGCGGCTGCGCGGCGTTGGCCTCCGGCGCGTACATCACGTACATGCCCGGCGACGACCTCATGGTCCACCTCGGCGGCCGCGGCGTGCTCACCAACCAGACCAAGGCCATCGAGGCCATCTACGCCACCCATGACGTGCTCAAGATTCTCGACGGTTGGGGTGTGCGGTTCGTCAAGGAGCGCGGCGAGTTCTGGCGCGGCAAGGGCGGCTCCGGGGCGGCCGCCAGCGGCGGCCTCGCGGCGGGCCTGGTGGGCGGTGGCACGGCGATGATGAAGGTGGTGCGGGGCGTGGCCCTGCGCGCCGGCGTGCGAGTGCTCAACCGGGTGTCGGTCACCGACCTCCTGACCTCCGACGGCAAGCACCCCACCGGCGGCCGCGTGGTGGGGGCGCTCGGGGTGTCCGGACGGGAGCGCGAGGTCCACGTGTGCGAGGCCAGGTCCGTGGTCATGTGCGCGGGCGGGTTCAACTTCGGCTACAAGAGACCGGGACAGTGGTTCGCGGGCATGCCCCTCAACATCACCAGCGACGGCATCGCCATGCAGCTCCGGGCCGGCGCGGTGATGGGCAACATGGCGTGCGGCAGCAAGTACCTGCAGACCATGGAGTTCATGTGCGCCCCGGGCATCGAGCACTTCACCACCATGGGCACCAGCTACTTCAACCGCCTGGGCGAGGACGTCATGAAGCGGTTCTCGGAGTCCGAGGCCGAGTTCACCCGGCGGCTGTCGCTGGGACAGGCGGTGGCGCTGGAGATGCTGGAAGGCAACGGTCCGGTGTACCTCGACTGTACCAAGCTCCCGCCCGAGAACATCCGGATGCTGTACGAGGTCATCCCCATCATCATGAACACCTTCGAGGCCGGGGGGTACAATGTCAGCAAGGAGCGCGTCCCCTATCTGCCGGTGCTGGCGGCCACCTACGGCTCCAGCCACGGCGGCGGCGCGGTGGTGGACGACCAGTGCAGGACCTCGCTGCCGGGGCTTTTCGCGGCCGGCGCCAGCAGCGACGGCATGAACATCTCGCCGAACCTCAACCTCTCCTGGTGCATGGTGCTGGGCTGGTGGGCCGGGCTGCACGCCGCCGACCACGCCCGAAACGCGGACCTCAAGGGGGCCGTCGGGCAGCAGGTGGAGTCGCTGTCCAAGAGCGCCACGCAGTACCTCAAGCCGGAAGGGACCGACTTCAACGAGGTCCACGGCCGGGCCGCGCACCTGCTGCACGAGCTGGGGGTCATCCTCAGCGACGAGAAGATCACCCGGGTGCGGCGCGGGCTCATGGCCATCCTGGACACCTATGACAACGTCATGGCCAGGGACCCCCACGACCTCGTGAAGGTGCTGGGTCTGCGGAACTCCATCGAGGCGCTCACCGCCGTGCTGGATTACTTGTTGCACCGTCAGGAAAGCCGCGGCTCGGTGATCAACCGCGACCACCCCGAGACCGACAACGAGAAGTGGCTGGTGCTGAGCAAGTCCATCCTCGAGAACGGCGCCCTGAAGATCTGGGACGAGCCCATTCCCCACGACGAGTTCTACGTGCACTACCGGCCGCGGTCCGGGAAGGCGATGCACCCCTTCTTCAAGGTCGCCGGGCAGGCGGTGGAGGCGGGAGAGTAGCTGCCATGGCCCAGGATCTGCATCTGCCCAAGGTCGAGATCTACAAGGAAGTCTGCATCTCCTGCACGGCCTGCGATGACGCCTGCCCGACGGACGTGATCCGGATCGGCAAAGACGGCTATCCCTTCGCCATGTACGAGGAAGACTGCCAGGGCTGCTTCATCTGCGAATGGGACTGTCCGGTGGGAGCCATCAAGATCCGGGTCGCCCGCTGGTACGAGGCGGGGCGGTAGGTGTGCCGCCTCCACGCTCGCCGGCAGGTTCCGCCAGCTCCGCGACACCGCGCGGGTGAGACAACCGCGCACGGGCTACCCCCGGAATGGCCGTCACCTTCGCCCTGATCGCCTCGCTGGGTTTCGCGGTCTCCCACATCCTCATCCGCCGCGGGCTGGCCGAGTCCAATCCGCTGGCGGGGTTCACCATCTCCATCGTCATCTCGTTCGTGACCCTGTGGATCCTGGTGGCGTCCTCCATGCCCCTGGCGGCTTTCTGGACCCACGCTATCTGGTATTTCGCGGTGGGCGGTCTCTTCGCCTCCGGCCTGGGGCGGTGGCTGGTCTACGTCTCCATCGACCGGCTGGGGGTGGCCCGCTCCATCCCGGTGGTGAGCACCACCCCCATGTTCGCGTCCATACTCGCGGTGATCATCGTCGGAGAGCACTGGACCCTGGGCGCCTTCTTCGGCACCACGCTGATCATTGCCGGCGTCATCGTCATCTCCGGCACCCACGAGCAGAAGGAAGGGGAGTGGCGGCGGCGGGACTTCATCTTCCCGCTGATGGCGGCGCTGTCGTTCTCCTTCGCCGCCAGCGTCCGCAAGCTCGGCTTTTTCATCGACAACCTGCCGCTCATGGCGTCGTGCGTGAATGCCACCACCGGACTCGCGCTGGCCACCGGAATGGTCTACGGCCGGGGCGGGCCGCGCAAGGTGCTGCCCATGTCCCGTTCCGTGTTCGCGTGGTTCGTGGCCGCGGGATTGTGCAACACCACCGGGATGCTGGCGAATTTCTACGCCCTCGCGGCTGGCGACATCGTCATCGTGGAGCCTCTCATCAGCACCAACCCGGTGCTGACCGTCGTTCTCACCGCGATCTTCCTGCGCGACGTGGAGACCGTGAACCTCCGGGTGTGCGTGGGCGTCGCGTGCACCTTCATCGGGACGCTGCTGCTGGTCTACGCCAGGGCGGGCGGGTGATCCCTCGACCCGCCCTGAACACAACCTCCTCTCCCTCTGGGAGAGGGTCGGGGTGAGGGCCGCCCGCCGGCCTCCCGTGTGCTTTCCCGGCCCGCTTCGCTACAATGGCGTCGTGCGTACCGGACTGGAGAGACTCCTCGAAGACCCGCGCCGCTGGCTCGGCGGCGCGCGCGTCGGGCTCGTGGCCAACCCGACCGCGGTGGACCGCCGGCTGGCCCATGCCGCCGACCTGCTGAACCAACACCCGGACGTGGACCTGCACCGCCTGTTCGGGCCGGAGCACGGGATACGCGGATCGGCCCAGGACATGGTGGGGGTGGCCGACGACACCGACCCCGGTACCGGCCTGCCGGCGGTGAGCCTGTACGGCGCCACCTTCGACTCGCTCGCGCCGACGGCCGAGCACCTCTCGGGCCTCGATGTGGTCCTGTTCGACATCCAGGACGTCGGCGCCCGCTACTACACCTACGCCGCCACCATGGCCCTTTGCATGCGCGCGGCGAAGCCTTCCCAAGTAAAGGTGGTGGTCCTCGACCGCCCCAACCCCATCGGCGGAGTGGCGGTGGAGGGAGGCGGCCTGGATAGAGGGTTGGAGAACTTCTGCGGCTTGTACCCGGTGCCGCAGCGGCACGGGATGACTCTGGGCGAGTTGGCCCGGCTCTACAACCACACTTTCGGCATCGGCTGCGACCTGGAAGTGGTGGCGTGCGACGGCTGGTCGCGAAGCGCCTACTACGACGAGTGCGCCCTGCCCTGGGTGATGCCGTCGCCCAACATGCCGACTCCGGAGACGGCGCTGGTGTACCCGGGCATGTGCCTGCTGGAGGGCACCAACCTGTCCGAGGGCCGCGGCACCACGCGCCCGTTCGAGTTGTTCGGGGCGCCGTTCATCGACGGCGACGCGTTGGCCCGGGAGCTGCGGCGCCATGATCTGCCCGGGGTGCGGTTCCGCCCTTGCGTCATCGAGCCGGCGTTCCACAAGTTCGCGGGCCGGCGGTGCGGCGCGCTGCAGTTGCACGTGACCGACCGGCGCGCCTTCGCGCCCTACCGCACCGGTCTGGCGGTGCTGGCGGCGGCGCGTAAGCTCTGGCCCGAAGCGTTCGCCTGGAGAACGGAGCCCTACGAGTTCCGCGCCGACGTTCCGGCCATCGACCTCTTGACCGGGCGCCCCGCGGTCAGGCAAGCCATTGACGGCGGCGCGGCGCTGGACGAGGTGGTGCGCATCGCCTGCGGCGGCACCGAGCTTTACGACACCGGACGCGACGGGGCGTTGCTGTACGATTGAGAGACCACCAGGAAGTACGTCCGAGCAAGCAGAACGAGTACGTCCGAGCAAGCGGAACGGCGTCCTTCGACTTCGCTTCGCTACGCTCAGGACGAACGGTTTCAAGAAGCCTGATTCCGTTCGTCCTGAGCCCTTCGACGAGTTCAGGACAGACGTAGCGAAGCGAAGTCGAAGGACGCCGTTCAGGATCACGAAGGAGGGAGATCATGGCAGATCAGGAAGTAGCAGTGGTGGTGGGAGGCGGGCCGGGCCTGAGCGCTTCGCTCGTTCGGCTGTTCACACGAGAGGGCATGAAGGCGGCCATCGCGGCCCGCAACCCGGACAAGCTTCAGGCTTTGGCGGACAGCACCGGCTGCCGCGCCTACCCGTGCGACGCTGTCGTCCCGGAGGACGTTGACGACCTATTCGCCCGGGTCGCGCAGGACCTGGGAGATCCCAGCGTGGTGGTCTACAACGCCAGCGGGCGTGTGCGCGGACCGCTGACCGAGCTCGACGTGGGCGCGGTGCGGGACTCGATCATGGTCACCTGCTACGGCGGGTTCCTGGTGGGGAAGGCCGCCGCGGCGAGCATGCTCCGCACCGGCGGCGGGACCATCCTCTTCACCGGCGCCTCGGCGAGCGTCAAGGGTTATGCCAATTCCGCCTGCTTCGCCATGGGCAAGTTCGGCCTCAGCGGCCTGACCCAGAGCATGGCGCGGGAACTTCAGCCGCAGAACATCCACGTCGCCCAGATCGTCATCGACGGCGGCATCGCCTCGCCCAGGCGCGACGCGGGGGGGCAGCCGGACACCTGGCTGAGCCCGGACAGCATCGCGGAGACGTATCTGCAGCTTCACCGCCAGCACCGCAGCGCCTGGGCTTCGCACATCGAGCTGAGACCCTGGGTCGAGAAGTTCTGATCAATTGTATGGGCGCCCTTCGACTTCGCGCCGCTGACGCGGCGCTACGCTCAGGGCGAACGGGTAATGCAAGGAGCTTGATCGAGAATACCCGTTCGCCCTGAGCCCTTCGACAAGTTCAGGACAGGCGAAGTCGAAGGGAGCCATCCTGCCCGGCGGCTGTTGATCAGAGCCTCCCTAAAGGAACCGCCGCCTTCGCCGATCATTCCATATGAGGTGAAGAGACAGGATTCACGGTCGACGGCCGGTGGTGTCGGGGTCTTTCTTGGAAGCCAGCAGGGCATCGTCCTGCCGTCGGCCCTCATGCTGATCGCGGTGCTGGCCATGGTGAGCGCCACGAGCATGACCGCGACGCTGACCGACCTTCGGATCGCCGGCGCCTACTACAAGAGCGTGGCGGTGTTCCACATCGCGGAAGCCGGACTCGTCCACGGCCGGCATGAGCTGTCCGACGATGACGGCGACCGCGATGTCTCCGACGTGTCGGCGGTCACCACGCTTTTCAACGGCCGGGTTTTTCACGGCGGCAGCTACACCGTCGTGGCCACTCCCGTGACCGGCGCTACGCCGGCCAAGCTCCGGCTCCGTTCCTCCGCGTGCTATCCCGCCGCCAACCCGTGTCCGCGCTCCCATGCGAGGGCCGTCCTCGAAACCCTGCTGGAGCACGACCCCGCCGGCGCCACCCCCCGCGGCCGGGTCCGCTTGATAGCCTGGAGAGCCCTGAATTGAGCCGCCACCGCATCCTCTGTACAACCGGAACATGGTTCAAAACGTAACCCATGTTCCCGGTCTGTACCCCTCTGCCCCCCTCTCCCTCTGGGAGAGGGTCGGGGTGAGGGTCCCCGCAAGCCGTGCTGATGGTTTCTACGGAAAGCACACGGGAGGCGGGCGGGCGGTCCTCACCCGGCCTTCTGCCACCCTTTCCCAGAGGGAGAGGGGCTGTTAGCCGGTTGGTTCAGCTACGGTCCTTCTCCGCAGACGAACCACGGCCGGCTTCTGCCGATGAACCGTAGCCCCGCTGTCCCGATGAGCCACGGCTACCCTCCGCCGAACGGCCCTCCGGCCCCCTCTCCCTTTGGGAGAGGGTTGGGGTGAGGGCCTGTTCCACTCTTTCCAATACGGCTTGCTCCTGTTGCAGAACCTCGTGGTTCCAGAAGCGGAGGACCGTGATGCCTTTGCGGGCAAGAAAGTCCGACCGCTCGGTGTCCTGTCTTTGGGACTCGGGCTCGTTGTGCTGTCCGCCGTCGACTTCGATCGCCAATCTTGCTTGGTGGCAGTAGAAGTCCAATATGAACGGCGGACACGGGTGTTGCCGGCGGAATTTGAAACCGTGGAGCCGTCTGCGACGCAACAGTTGCCAGAGTCGTAGCTCGGCTTGGGTGGATTCGTGACGGAGACCGCGTGCGCGGTCGGTTGCCTTGTCGCTCATGGCAGGTCGCGTTGCCGGGGAGGATCCTCGTCCTCGCTCTCGAAGCCGGCGCATCGTGGGACGTTCAGGCGCATTTGGCGGGAGTTCGGGCCGTTGCCGGTGGGTTCCAGCACCACTTCGCACGGGGTGATGGCCTTGACCCGGTAGCGGCGGTCGGCGAGGTGGGCTCCCGGTTGGACGACGTGGCCGAATCCCTCGGCGTTCTTGACCAGCGCTACCGCTGCGCTCTTCTCCCACACGATGCCGGCGGCATGGAACTGTTGCACGGGATCGGGTTCCACGGGCTGATCCTGCACCGGTTCAGGGTGAGGTTGCGGGGCCGACTCGGGCGGGGGCGGCGGCCTATAGGGCTGAAACGGATCCCGGAGCGGTGATTCGGCACCGGCGCGGGCCGGTGTCGACGCCGGACTCCGAGCCGGCGCGGGGCGGGCTTGATCCGCACCCGCGCTCATTTCGGCGTCCATGTCCGCTTCCTCCTCCGGCAGCCGCAACGCCGCCATCTCCAACGCGATCCGCAGCATGGTGCGGCCGTCCTCCGCGGGCAGCGCGTCGATCGCCAGATCGGTCACGTTCAGGAGATCCGGCGATCCGGCCAAAGGATCGAACAGGCCCAGCAGGTCGTGGAAGGTTCCCTTGACCTCCACCTCCATGGGGACCTCGGTGAAGTGCTCCCCGGCGCGGACGGCGCCGGGCTGGAATCGGATCACTGCGAGCCCGGCCATGGCCGTTCGGGCGGAAACGGTTTCCAGCGGCGTCGATGGGCCGGTGCCGCGGGGGAGCCGCGAAAGCAATGCGCGTTGCAGCGTCGCGATCTCCTTTCGAAGCCGTGGCAGGCGGGCGAGCTGCGCGCGTAGACGGGCCTCGTCAAGGCGAACGAACTCGATGTCCGCCGCGATGCGGGCGATGCTGCCGGCCTGGTGGCGGTACACGAGCGCATAGTCGAGCGCCGCCAGTAGCAGGACTACCGCCCCGATGAACAGAAGTTGCTGGGAGAGCGGGCGTTCCAGCAGCGCGTCTAGGTAGTCCCACATCATCGGTTAGGCCGTCCCTCCGGTCCTTCGGGTGGAATGGGACCCGGCGGTGCCTCGGTGCCGGCGTGGATCACGAAGCGCCGAAGGCCGTTGTCGTCGCCGGCCTGGCCGGCCTCGACGAGCCGCGGGTCCCTGACGACCGGGAGGAGCCGGCGGAGAAACCGCGTAATGGAGTCGTCGTCGGTGGCACGGCCCTCCAGGATCGTCTTGCCGTCGGACTCGGCGTAACGGGTCAGCCACAAGCGTTCCGGCGCCGCGGTCGAGAGGCCGCGCAGGAGGCGCGAGTGGTGCGCCCGGCGTTGCAGCCAAGCCTCGACCGCCTGATTCTTGTGACGCTGCTGCCGGATCCGTTTTTCCAATTCCTTGACGGCCTTGGTCTCGAGCCGCAGTCCGGCCGCGATTTGCCGTCGCTCGGTCAGCTCCGAATCCAAGGCATTCTGCCGGTGCAGTTGCGAGATGTTGACCGCGGCCAGGGCGCCGGCGGCGAAGCAGAGCACGGCGGCTCCGGCGATCACCGTGCGGCGCTTCCGCCGCGCCGCGCGGATTTCCCGCGTCGGCAGCAGGTTGATGCGAATCATCGCTGGAACCGCGTGGTTCTCCTTACCGCGCGCGAAGATGGTTCTCATGGCATGGCCTCGCTGCGACCCGGCTATTCGAACGGGTTCCTGGTAACCAGGCCGGCCACCACGGCGAATGCCGGTCCGGTGTGTTCTTGGTCCGGCGGCAGATGCGGCCCGAAAAAGGGTCCCGAGACCCGGATTTCCGCTTCGAGCGCCCGGGCCAGGCTCGGCGCAAGACCTGGGAGCAGGGCGCATCCGCCGCTCAAGAACACCCGGCGCGGGCCTGTCCCACCGCTCAGCGTCCCGACTAGGGCGAGGACGCGCCCCACCTTTGCCGCGAACTCCTCGCACAGGGCGTTCACCAACCCGGCGGCCTCGGCGGACGGAGCGCCCAGCTTGACGGCCTCTGCCTCATCGCGGGAAACCCCCAGGCTCACGGCCAGACTCTCGGTGAACTGCTCCCCGCCCATGGGGAGTTCCCTGGTATGGCCGGGTGCTTCGTCGGTCGGGACATGGATGGTGGTGGAGCAGGCGCCCGCGTGAACCAGGGCATCGGCGGGACCGCCCGCGCTCACGTTGCCGGCGGACCGGAGTGCGAACTGATCCACCTCCACGATGGTGGGAACCAGTCCGGCTGCTTCCACCAGATCAACGTAGTTCTCGACCAGGTTCTTCCTGCCGGCGACCAGGAGCACCTCCAGGCCGTCGCCTCCCTTCGACGGTCCGAGGACATGGTAGTCGATGTTGACGTTGTCCGGATCCTCGGGAAGGGCGTCCATGGCTTCGAACTCGATCACGGCGTCCAGCTTCCGCAAGTTCCGTTCCCGGACCTGGAGGCGCTTGATGATGACTCCTCTACCGGGGATCGACACGATGGCTCGTCGCGGTTTTCCCGGCGACGGGCCGGCGAATTCCCGGATGGCATCGCCGAGGACGTCGGTCCGGCGCACGAAACCGTTCTCCACGGCTCCAGCCGGTACCGGGAGCACCCCGGCGCGCAGGACCCGCGCGCCGACCCGGGTTTGCGTGACTTCGGCGATCTTGATCGAGCTGGAACCCGCGTCCACCGCGAACCAGGTTCGCGCCCGTCGGAAAGTGAGGCTGCCCATGGGGCGTTGTGGACGCAAATTGCGGGCCAGTGGTTCGGGGCGCCGCCAGTGGTTTGGGGCGCCCTCACCCCGGCCCTCTCCCAAAGGGAGAGGGGGGAGAACGGCGCCTACACCGGGAGGGAGAAGGGGAAGAACGGCGCCCACGCCGGGAGGGAGAGAGGAAAACGGCGCACACACCGGGGGAGAGAGGGGAAAGAACGGTACAAACACCAGGGGCCTGTCCGAGTAATCAAATACAACCCTCTCCCTCTGGGAGAGGGTGGCCGAAGGCCGGGTGAGGGTCCAGGCGGGAGAAGGGGAACAAGGGTACGAATACCGGGAGAGGAAGGGGCGTCCGCGTGGAAAGGGTCGGAGGAGGGCAACGACGAAGTCCGCCGGTTGTGTCAAAGGCGTGGCATTCCGACGACGTCTCATCAATAATTCAAGGAGATGGCAGCAAGCGGCAAATACGCGCTGGTGGCGGTGCCGGCGCCGCTCGACGAACCGTTGACGTATGCCGTTCCCGAGGTCCTGGCAGGGCGCCTCGACGTGGGCATGCGCGTCCTGGTGCCGCTGGGGCGGCGGCGGGTGACCGGCGTCGTGGTCGGGTTCGAGCGGGAATCCCCGGTGACGGGGGTGAAGGAGGTGGCCGAGGCGCTGGACGACGAGGCGCTCCTGGACCCGGCGTTCCTGAAGCTGTGCCGCTGGGCGGCGGACTACTACGTCGCCCCCCTGGGCGAGGTGCTGGCGGCGGCCTTGCCGCCGTTGCTGCGCGCCGAAAGCCGCCTGGTGGTGGCCTTCGCCCGTGAACCGGACGGCCCGCAGGGTCCGCTGGACCGGGAGGTGCTGGATGCGGTCAGGAGCCGCGGTCCGTTGACCCCGGCGGCGTTGAGCCGCCGCTTCCCGCGCCGGGGCGTCAAGGCGGCCATCGATCGGTTGGCCGCGGCTGGGGCGGTGGTCCTGGAAGACCGTCTCCGGGGCCACGTGCGCGAGGCTCGGCGCAGGCGTCAGCCGCGCCCGGAAACGACCGCCGGCGCCCGGTCCGGCCGCGCTCCCGTGCTCACCGAGGAGCAGCAGGAGGTGCTGCGGTCCATCGAACCGCGCCTGGAACAGGGCGGTTTCGAGACCATGCTGCTGCACGGCGTCACCGGCAGCGGCAAGACCGAGGTCTACCTCCGGGCCATGGAGCAGGTGCGCCGGCAGGGCCGGCAGAGCCTGATCCTGGTCCCGGAGATCGCCCTGACCCCGCAACTGCTGGACCGGCTGGAAGCGCGCTTTCCGGGCGACGTGGCGGTGCTTCACAGCGGCCTCACCGCGGCGGAGCGGTGGCGCCACTGGTGGCGCATCGCCCACGGCGCGGTGAAGGTGGTGGCGGGGGCCCGCTCCGCCGTCTTCGCGCCGGTCCGGGAGTTGGGGTTGATCGTCGTCGATGAAGAGCACGACACCAGCTACAAGCAGGAGGAGGGCGTGCGCTACCACGGACGCGACCTGGCGGTGGTGCGCGGCCGCATCGCCGGTTGCCCGGTGATCCTGGGCTCGGCCACGCCGTCGGTGGAGAGCTACCACAATGCCCGCAGCGGCCGGTACCGGATGCTGGAGCTCACCGAGCGGGTGGAGGCGCGCCCCATGCCCCGCGTGGAGATCGTCGACATCAAGACCCGGCCCGGGCAATCGACCGCCGACGGACTCTTCTCCGCCCCGCTCGTGAGCGCGTTGCGGGAGAACCACGAGCGCGGCCGCCAGAGCCTGATCTTCCTCAACCGGCGGGGGTTCGCGTCGTTTCTGCAGTGCTGGTCCTGCGGCTTCGTGTTCCGCTGTCCGCGTTGCAGCATCAGCCTCACCTATCACCTCGGGCGCGACAGCACTTTCTGCCACCACTGCGGCTTCCGGCAGCGCAAGGCGGACGCCTGCCCCGAATGCGGCAACCTTTCCCTGAGCGAGGTCGGCTTCGGAACGGAGAGGGTCGAGCACGAGTTGCGGCGGCTTCTGCCCAAGGCCCGTATCGGCCGCATGGACCGGGACACCACCAGCGCCCGGGGCGCCCAGGAACGGATCTTCCGGGCATGGGAGAAGGGGGACCTCGACGTGCTGGTGGGAACCCAGATGGTCGCCAAGGGACATGACGTGGGCGGGGTCACGCTGGTGGGGGTGGTGCTGGCGGACTCGTCGCTGAATATCCCCGACTTCCGGGCGGCGGAAAGGACCTTTCAGATCATCAGCCAGGTGGCCGGCCGCGCCGGCCGCGCGCGCGAGCCCGGCCGTGTCATCGTGCAGACGCTGGTGCCGGGCCACTACTGCTTCGAGCCCGCCAGGGCGCACGATTATCCTGCGTTCTTCGCCACCGAGACGGGCTTCCGCCGGGAGGTCGGTTACCCGCCGTTCCAGCATCTCGTGCACCTGCGTCTCGACGGCACTCACGAGGACAGGGTGGCGCGCGGCGCCCGCGACCTGGCCCGGGCGTTGCGGCGGGAGGAACCCAATGCGCCGCTGGAGATTCTCGGCCCGGCGCCGGCGCCCATCGCGAGGTTGCGCAGCCGCTACCGCTGGCAGATCCTGCTCAAGGGGCGGAGCCGGCCGGCGCTCCTGGCCATGGCCCGGCGGGCGTCGGCGCTCGTGCCCAGGGGTAGGGCCTTCAGGCTCCACGTTGATGTGGACCCGTACAACATGTTATGAATTTTGTTATGAATTTCGTCGAAATCGCCGTTCAGGCGCCGGAGGCTATGCCCCGGACACGTCGTTCCCGCAAAGCTCGTTCCCGACGCCGATCGGGGAGCGGGAGTCCAGGTGCGGCGGGGCAGGGGAAGGCATGATCCTCGACATTCTCAAGTTTCCGGATCCGATCCTGCGGACGCCCGCGCTGCCGGTGGAAGCCATCACCGGCGAGACCGCCGAGCTCATCGACAACATGATCGAGACCATGTACGCGGCGCCGGGCATCGGACTGGCCGCGCCCCAGGTGGGCGTTTCCAGGCGCATCATCGTGCTGGACCTCGATCACGAGAACCGCGGAGCCAACGTCATCAAGCTGGTCAACCCGGTGATACGCGAGGCCGAGGGCGAGGCGGTCTTCGAGGAGGGATGCCTGAGCGTGGTCGACTTCACCGCCGAGGTGAAGCGCGCCGAGCGGGTGGCCGTATCCGGGTACGACGAGAACGCCGAGGAGGTGGACATCGAAGCCGATGGAATCCTGGCCGTGGCGCTCCAGCACGAGATCGACCACCTTGACGGCAAGCTCTTCATCGACCGCATAAGCCGGCTCAAGCGCGACATCTACGTGCGCAGGCTCAAGAAGTCCATCCGCACCGGCAAGGAGCCGCAGGAGAGTCGCGGCGTCGTCATCTGAGTCCTGCCGGGCGGCCCTCACCCGGCCTTCGGCCACCCTCTCCCAGAGGGAGAGGGGCTAATCTGATTTCCTCTCCCTGGTGAGCGTTGACTTGGTTCTTCCAGGGGAGCGTTGGACTTGCCTCTCCCTAGGGAACGTTGACTTGGCTCTCTCTGGGAGAGGGCTAATTTGCCCCCTCTCCCTCTGGGAGAGGGTTGGGGTGAGGGTCCGAACCGGACAGACATGCGCATCGTCTTCATGGGGACGCCGGCCTCGGCGGCGGCCACCCTGGAAACCCTGTTGGGCGGCCCGGACGAGGTGGTGGGCGTGGTGACCCAGCCAGACCGCCCCGCCGGGCGGGGCCAGGACTCCATGCCCTCGCCGGTACGGCGCACGGCCGCGGCGGCCGGCATTCCGGTGCTGACGCCGCGGAAGATGAAGGACCCCGGCCTGCTGGAAGGGCTGCGCGGCTGGCGTCCGGATCTCGTGACGGTGGTGGCCTACGGGCGCATCCTGCCGCAGGCGATCCTGGAACTGCCCCCCCTGGGCTGCGTCAACGTCCACTATTCACTGCTTCCAAGGTATCGCGGCGCGGCGCCCATGCAGTGGGCCATCCTCGGGGGGGAGGCGGTGACGGGCGTAACCACCATGAGGCTCGTGGCGGAGATGGACGCGGGTCCGATTCTGCTGGCGGAAGAGGTGGCCATGGAGCCGGACGAGACCGCGGCGACGCTGGAGGCGCGGCTGGTTCCGGTCGGCGCGCGCCTCCTGATGGCCACCTTGGAGGGTGTCGGAGCGGGCTCGCTCACGCCGCGCCCGCAGGATCCCGCCGGCGTAACCTTCGCTCCCATGCTCAGGAAGGAGGACGGGTTGATCGACTGGGCGCGACCGGCGCGGGAGATCGAGCGGCGGATACGGGCATTCACCCCCTGGCCCTCGGCCTTCACCTACTGGGGCGGCAAGCTGGTCAAGGTGCACGGCGCAGAACTGCCGGCGGCGGACGGCGCACGGGAGTCCAAAGCGCCCGGAACGGTAGTGCGTGCCGGCACCGACGGTATTTCGGTCGCCGCCGGCGCCGGCGAGCTACTTCTCACCGAGTTGCAGATGGAAGGACGCAAGCGCATGCCCGCGGACGCTTTTCTCAGGGGCGCCGGACTCCGGGTGGGCATGCGGTTCGAGCAGCCTGCTTCTTAGGAGCCTGTTCGAGTCATTGAATCGTAGCGAGAGGGGTGGAGGTGTCCACGCTGGCCGACCCCTTCTCCCTCTCGGATAGGCGCCCTCACCCCAACCCTCTCCCAGAGGGAGAGGGGACCCATTTGCGTCTCCTGTAGTAATTTGCGTCCCCTGTAGTAGATTCTTGATTGCTCGGACACGACGCTAACCCGAGCGCAATCCTGCCTGTTGGTGGCTCAGCACCCGACAAATCCCCGCGAGATCGCTCTTGCCATCATCGACCGTGTCGACCGGCGCGGAGCCTACGCCGATGTGCTGCTCAACGCCCGCCTGGAGGCGGCGGCGCTGCCACGGGCCGACGGCGCCTTGCTGACCCGCATGGTCTACGGCGCCCTGCGCTGGCGCGGGCGCATCGACTGGGTGCTCGGCTCCCTGCTGCGGGACCCCCTCGAAGACCTGGACCCCACGGTGCGAAACCTGCTCAGGCTGGGCGCCTACGAGCTGCTCTTCCTGGACCGGGTGCCCTCTTATGCCACCGTCAACGAGCTGGTGGAATTGGCCAAGAAGTGCGCCGGCCCGGGGAAGGCGCGGCTGGTGAACGCGGTCCTGCGGCGGATCGCTCGCCGGGAGCGCGAGGCGTGGACGCCGCCGCCGGCGTCCCGCGACGCCGCGGACTTGGCGGCCCTGGTTTCCCACCCGCGCTGGCTCGTCGACATGTGGCGGAAGCAGTTCGGCGACGGGGAGGGCCGGCGGCTCATGGAAGCCAACAACCGGGAGGCGCCGCTGGTGCTGCGAGCCAACCGTCTGCGGACATCACGGGACGCGCTGGTGCGGCGCCTGCGCTCCCGCGGCGTCGATGCCGAGCCGGGGAGGTGGTCGCCGCTGGCGGTGCGTCTGCGCGGGTCGGCGTCGCCGGCCGGCCTGCCGGAGTTTCGCGAGGGGCTGTGCCAGGTGCAGGCCGAAGCCTCCCAGGTGGTGGGTCTGCTGGCCGGCCCCGGGCCGGGAATGCGGGTGCTCGACGTGTGCGCCGCGCCCGGCGGCAAGGCCACGCACATGGCGGAGCTCATGGACGGCAGCGGCGAGGTCGTCGCCTGCGACGTCTCGGAACGCGGCCTCGCGAAGCTGGCGGACAATGCCCGCCGCCTGGGGCTCGACTGCATCCTCGCGCGGGTCGGCGATGCCACCCGGGACCTTCCCGGGGAGACGGGCGCCTTCGACCGGGTCCTGGTGGACGCGCCGTGCTCGGGGCTGGGGACCTTGCGCGCGCATCCCGAAATCCGCTGGCGGCGCAACGAGCAGGACCTGCCACGCATGGCCGCGCTCCAGGCCCGCATCCTGGACCATGCCGCCTCGCGGGTGCGCCCGGGCGGGGTTCTCGTGTACGCCACCTGCACCCTGTCCGGCGTCGAGAACGAACAGGTGGTGGAGGGTTTCCTGGATCGCCACGGAGGTTTCGCGGTGGAGGACGCCGCCGCCCACCTCCCGGACACCGCCCGTTCCATGACCGCCGGACCCTATCTGCTGGCGCTTCCCCATCGCCACGACACCGACGGCTTCTTCGCTGCGCGCATGCGCCGGCTGCGGCCGGAACCGCCTCCCTGATTTACGTCGCCGGATCCGTGTGTTAGATTTCCCGGACAAACCAGGGTCCGGTCGGAGCAAGTGTCGGGGCGTGGCTCAGCCTGGTAGAGCGCACGGTTCGGGTCCGTGAAGTCGCTGGTTCAAATCCAGTCGCCCCGACCATCCACTTCCGTCCGGGCCCGCACCGTTGCCCAGGCCCTCACCCGGCCTTCGGCCACCCTCTCCCAGAGGGAGAGGGTCAATTTGCCCCCTCTCCCTTTGGGAGAGGGTCGGGGTGAGGGTCCTAGTGCTCCCGCAGGAGCCTCCCGTACCCCTCGATCCGGTCCTCCATGCCCAGCGTGCGCAGCGCCCACCACAGGATCGCCTGGCTTCCCTGGACGACGTTGACGCCTAACTCCTGCTCGATGGTCTCGATGACCGCGCCGGTGGCCCAGTGGGGCGAGCCCAGGTGGATGGTGTCGATGTCCGGGTGTTCCTGCTTGAGCTCCCGGGCGAGTTGCAACGGCACCTCGGAGGGAATGGCGCCGACCTCGATGAACGGCACGCCGGCGAACTTCTGGCCCACTAGGGTGGTCTTGTCGGGGTCGGTGAAGCGCTCGTTGGGGAGGTGTTCGGTGTTTCCCGGAGCGGACGCGTAGGTGACGGAGCCCACCACCCGGGCGCCCAGCGCGGCGTCGGCCTGGTGGTAGGCGGTGGTGCTGTTGGTGACCGGGATGCCGAACTCCTGCCGCAGGTCGCGCATGGTGTCGTCGGCCCGCTGCTGGCCCCCGGAATAGACCACCGGGCCGCCGCCGAAGACGATGATGTCCACCTTGGCCCGGGCCATCTCCCGGACCGCGCGCACGGCATGGTTCCAGCTTTCCTGGGCCGAGTGCCGGGCCACCATGAGGGTGGTCAGGGCGAGGGTGACGCCGGGCGGCGCCATCTTGTAGAACTCGTAGGGGAAGACCTCGGTGACGATGGGCGGCGAGGTATACCCTATGCGCGCGCGATGGCCGTACATGGCTGACCTCCCGCTCTTCGCAGCTCTCTCTCTTCGCACCCCGGATGAGAGAAGGGGTTCCGGCGCCAGCGCGACGCCGGAACCCCCGTCTGGTTCAGCGCGGGGTTACTACATGCCCGCCTTGACCTTCGCCGCCACGTCAGCGGACACCCACTTCGACCACACGTCCGCGTTGTTCTTCAGGAAGTGCTCCGCGGTCTCCTTGGCGTCCGCCTTCTTGTCGTCCTTCCACGCCAGCAGCTTGTTCACCAGCGAGTTGGGCCAGGAGACTTTCGACACGAACTCGAACGCCTCGGGCTCCCGCTCCGCGAACTTGCCGACGACATAGGTCAGCACCGCGGATTTCGGGTACATGTTCGGCTTCGGGTCGGCGCAGTCCTTGTTGGTGATGCACGCGTAGGTCTCGGGGTCGTGCTTCATGCCGCCAAGCTTGACCATCGGGTATTTCCCGAGCACCGAGGTGGGCGCCCAGTAGTAGGTGAAGATCGGCTGCTTGCGCTCGTAGGCCTTGGCGATGGCGCCGGCCAGACCCGGTCCGGACCCCGGATCGAACAGCGTGAATTTGGCCTTGTCGAGCCCGTACGCCTTGAACAGGTTCTGGTTGATGATCTGGCAGGCCCAGCCCGAGGGACAGCCGTAGAAGCGGCCCTTGCCGGGCTCTTCCTTGTCCTCGAACAGGTCCGGGCGCTTCATCACCGCCTGCAGCGTGGTGAGTTCCGGGTTCGCCTTGACCACGTACTCGGGCACCCACCAGGCCTCCTCGCCGCCGTCGCTCAGGATCTCCCCGGCCTTCTTCAGCCGTCCCTCCTTCTCCGCCTTGGCCACCACCTCCTTCACGGAGTTGATCCAGATCTCCGGGGCGATGTCGGGCTCGCCCTTCTCCGTCATGGAGGTCACCGTCGGCACGGTGTCACCCGGCACCAGCTCCACCTGGCAGCCGTAGCCCTTCGACAGGATCATGCCTTCGACGTGCGCCGCCACCGCCGCCGAGTCCCAGTTCATCTCGGAGATGCTCACCTTGCCGCACTTCGCCTGCGCCGAGGCGGCCAGGCCGAGCACGAGAAACGCTGTCGCCAGCAAGCCAACTGTTCGCAACTTCATGTCATGCCTCCTTTTCCCTCTCCGTCCACGCGCCCCCGCCCGGCCTGTGCGTGCGCATCCAGGCGGCGACCCATGATCGGGTTTCATATCGCCTTGACCCGATTTTGCCCTCGTCCCGCGCGGCGTGGAATGCCGGTCGCATGATCGCTTGCACGCAAACCCGAAGACCTCGACCCGGACCTCAAACGCCGCCGGTTTCTTGTCTGTGGTAGGGATTATCCCCTAAGTGGACGGGGGTGGCAACCCCTCGGGACTGACTCCGATGCCGGATTCCGCGGCCGCTTCGGGTCCCGGATGACCGAGAGAAGAACGTTTTCGTAAGCGGAGATGGATGTCGCCGCGGAGAAATGAGCTGCCCCTTCCCGCAGCGCTTGCCTGTTCGCCGGACGGTCGAGGACCGTACTCATTGCGTCCGCCAACCGGGCAGGGTCCCCTACGGGGACAAGCCGTCCCAGTCGTTCGTCCCGGAGTATCTCCGCCGGCCCCCAGGGGCAGTCCGTGCTGACGCAAGGGCAGCCGCACGCCAGCGCTTGAACGAGAACCCCGGGTAAACCTTCGTATCGCGAAGACAGCACAAAGAGGGAAGCACGGGACATGAACGCGAGCGGATTGTCCACCCAACCCGGCAGAGAAACGCGGTCGGTGAGACCGAGTTTCCGGACGAGGCGCTCCAGTTCCCTCCGTCTGCCACCCTCGCCGAGGATAATGAGGCGACAGGGGCGGTTTGCAGCGACGCGTGCAAAGGCATTGACAAGCGTGGGGTAGTCCTTCTGTCTCGAGAGTCGACCGGCCGAAAGGATGACCGGTTCCTTCCCGTCGCTCATCCAGGGATGGTTCGCGGGCGCGGCCATCTGGAGGTCGAGATTCGGCGTAACGACGGGGTTGTATATGGTGGACACTCGTTCCTTTGGAACACCCAGCTGTTCGATCAGGTCGTCGGTCACGCCCCGCGAGACGCAGACGAAGTGGGACGCTCGTTCGAACAGGCGCCGGTACCTCCGCCTGTGGTGACGGCGGCGAGCATGAATGGCGTTGCGGACGGTTGGTACGATAGGGGGAAAGTGGGGCAACAAGCGGGATGCCAGCAGCGTGGCGACCTTGGCGTTGGGCAGGCTCGGCAGGATACAGTCCGGTTGTTCGCGGCTCACGTATTCGGCGACTGCCCGTGTTTCCCTGATCAGGCGCGTGTTGGGCAGACAAAGCGGATCCCACTTCAAGGCGCCCATAATGGTGATCCAGTCGCGGGGCTTTGGCGGCACCGAGAGTTGAATCAGTTTGCCAAGGACATGAACGGCATCGTTCCTCGTGCGGTCATCCGGTTTATTGTCGACCACGAAAAGGCGGGCGTCTCCCGGAATTTCCCCGGGATAGTGGATGCGTGATCCAAGCAACACGAGGTCGACTTGGTGGCCACGTTCGATCAACCCCTTGGCGACGCCCAGAAGAGACCTTTCGGCGCCTCCCCCGCGGAGATTGGGCAAGACAAGGGCCACGTGCACACGGGAATCGCGACTCAAGACCCGTTCCTTGCCAAGCGGGGCAACTTACGCCTCGCCACATCCGCCAGCGCCCTCATGGCGCCGCCTTCTCGTCCGTCGACTACGTCGTGGATCATGGGGCGCTTGAACGTCAGGTCGAAGTCGAGCATTCGCCCGAAGGCGCCCTCGTCCCTGGTCTTGCAGCAGCCTCCCAAGGGCCAAAAAGTCAGTTCGCCGAAGATGGGGCGGCTTTGGTGTTCATAGAGATCGACGCGGACATATCGGAACGGTTGGCTGAGGGTCCGGGCGATCTCCTTCATTCTTTCCCATGTCTTCGGTCGAGGCGGTGGCTCGGGGTCGAAGATGTTCTCGTGGTTGAAGTGCAGTGGAAGGGGTTTGTAGTCTTCGTCGACCATTGTTTCTCGTGGCTTACCCGCCGCGCGGTCCGCAATTATCTGGGCCCAACGAAGCTCTCCGGAACAGCAATGGAACTTGTAGTCGGTGGTTGACCCGGGTATCAGCTCTTCCGCAAACACGTACGGAGAGATATGGGCGTACGCCCATTCGCCCTTGTCTATGCCGTAGGTCCGTTTGAGTCTCCGCCGGATGCGCCTCGTTGCGCGCCCGAGCGCACTCTTGCCGGTTACGACGAACACGCTTCCGCTGTCATGATTGGTCTTGAGGACGTAACGTTCCGGTAGAGCGTCAAAGGCAATCCGATCGACGCTTCGGGCTATCTGGTACACATCGAGAAGGCAACCGCGACCGATTCGATCCGCTACGTAGGAGCGGGCGAGCCACTTGTCACAGCAAGTGATGTGCTCGGTCATCTGGTCGTGGATCTTGAGCCAGTTTACCTTGTCATTGTAGCCGGTGGGGTTGGCGAGGTCCGGCAACGCGCCGGTCCTGTGAAGACAATGGTCGTTGACGATTTCAACCAGGTGTCTCGGCATTGAGCCGGATCTTTCAGGGAATACCCGGTGGAGGCGCTGACGTTTACGTTCTCAAACCGCACCCTTCGAACGCCGCTCGCGTCCGCTCCTTTTCCTCCTCGGTGAGTTGGAGGAACGGCGGGCGGGTGGGGCCGCCGACCTGGCCCAGGAGCTCCTGCCAGTACTTCTGGTGGGCGTGGGGCTTGCCGCCGGGGCGGGTCGACGACAGCGCCTCGCGGACGGGGTTCAGGCTGTCGCGGACCTGGCGGGCCTTGTCGGCCTGGCCGTCGAAGGCGAGCTGGGTGTACTCGTGCATGCGCCGGTCGTTGCGGGTCTGGAGCAGGTAGGGCGGCGACGAGCACAGGTAGAGTTGCCAGCCCAGCTCGACGATGTTGTCGAGCCATTCCTCCTCGGAAGCGGTGCTGACGATGAGGCGGTCTCCGGCCAGCTTGGTCAACTCCGCGTACATGGGCCGGGGGACCGAGTACTTGATGCCTACGATGTTGGGCAGCTCGGCCACACGCGCGCACAGCTCCGGGCTCATGAGATAGCCGGAATCCGGGTGGCTCCACATGGCGATGCCGATGTCCACCTGCTCGCACACGGCCTTGTAGTAGTTGTAGATGGCGTCGTCGCGGTCGCTGATGAAGTGCAGCATGGGGGCGTGCACCACGATGTAGTCGGCGCCCACGTCCTCGGCGTGGCGGGCCAGCTCCACCACGGTGTCGAAGTTCTGGTCGGAGCAGGACATGATGGTGCCGGCCTTGCCCTCGGTCTCCTCCACGGCGATCTCGAAGTTGCGCTTGCGCTCCTGCAGCGACATGGAGAAGAACTCGCCCTGCTTGCCGGCGATGAAGAGCCCCTGAATCGCCAGATCGTCGATCCAGTGCCGGATGTTCCGCCGCAACCCCTCTTCGTTGAAGGAGAAATCGTCGTTGAAGGGGTTCATGGCCGCGGCCCATATGCCCCTCATGTTCTCACGGGCGTAGTCCTTGGCGTCGTGCTTCGAGTACTTCATGGTTCCGTCCCGCGCCGGCCCCTATTTGCCGGCCAGCAGCTTGGGCCAGTTGGCGTCGCCCTTGGTGATGTTGCCCGGTATGTCCTGGGACCACTGCTCGCGGACGCCCAGGCTGTAGTTGAGGTAGAGGGCGCCGTCCACCAGGCTCCAGGCGTCGGGGTCGATGGAGGCGGTGTAGCCCTGGCTGACGGCCCAGGCGCAGTATCCGCCGTACTTGGGGGCGTATTTCTCGGGATTGCCCTCGAACAGCTCCTTGTTCTTGGCGCTGGCGAACGACCAGGTGGCTCCCTTCCACTCCACCCGGTGGGCCCTCTTTCCCTTCACGGGCTTTTTCTCGGTGTGGTAGGCCACGGGGTCGTAGCCTCGGATGGCGCCGCCGAGATAGGTCGAGTACACGGGGTCGAGGGCCGACGCCGTGCCGGCCCAGCCCGCCAGGAACGCCATGACGAGCGCGGCGATGAAGGCCCGTCGGATACGCTGTGTGAGATGCATGGATGCCTCCGAAAGACTAAGGTAGTTGATTTCATTTCAGCCCATTCCGGGCGAGTTTGCAATACACGGCAATACGCGGTTTCGACCA
The DNA here is from genome assembly GCA_965204505.1 of uncultured Binatia bacterium (SeqCode). GTDB lineage: Bacteria > Desulfobacterota > Binatia > UBA9968 > JAJDTQ01 > JAJDTQ01. The sequence goes on along the minus strand of CBDBFB010000002.1, from coordinate 188,862 downwards.
CGGGAAGCCCGGCGCGCAAATATGATGGGGAACATTCGAGTATGGCCTGCACACGGTCTGAATGTTTTTCTCTGTCGTCACTTTACGGCGATTTCTGACGATGTGGTATACACGACCTAAACTACCCATGGAGCCCCATGCCGACCAACCGCCGCACGATCTTCGCCTGGTGCCTTTACGATTTCGCCAACTCGGCCTTCACAACGCTGGTGGTAACGTTCATCTACGCGGCGTTCTTCACCAAGGTGATCGCCCCGGACGAGGTGACGGGTACGTTGCTGTGGTCCCGGAGCGTCAGCATCACCGCCATCGCGGTGGCCCTGCTGTCGCCGCTCCTGGGAGCCCTGGCCGACCGGGGCGGCTACCGCAAGCGCTTTCTCGGGTTCTTCACGCTGGTGGCGGTGGCGGGCACGACGTTGCTCTACTCGGCCATGCCGGGGGAGGTGGCGAAGGCTCTGCTGTGGTTCACCCTCGCGAACATCGCATTCGAGATGGGTGGGGTTTTCTACAACGCCTACCTGCCGGACATCGCCCCGCCGGACCGTATCGGGCGCATCTCGGGCTACGGCTGGGCCCTGGGCTATGTCGGCGGCCTGAGCGCTCTGGGGCTGGCGCTGGTGGGCTTCGTCGACGCCGAGGTGCCGTGGTTCGGCCTCGAGAAGGAGGGTTACCAGCACATCCGCGCCACCAACCTGCTGGTGGCCGGGTGGTTCGCCCTGTTCAGCCTGCCGTTGTTCATCTGGGTGTCTGAAAGACCCGCCCGACCGGATCCCTCCCGCGGGCCGCTGACCGACCCCTTCCGGCGCCTGGCCGACACGTTTCGTGAAATCCGCCGCTATCCCGACATCTTCCGGCTGCTGCTGGCCCGCCTCTTCTACGCCGACGGCCTCAACACCGTGTTCGCCTTCGGCGGCATCTACGCCGCCGGCACCTTCGGATTCACCTTCGAGGAGCTGCTGTTCTTCGGCCTGGTCCTCAACATGGCCGCGGGCTTCGGCGCCTTCGCCCTGGGGTTCGTGGACGACTGGCTGGGGGGCAAGCGCACCATCCAGATCAGCCTGCTGGGCTTCATCGCGGCGGCCCTGACGGCGCTGCTCACGGGCAGGCGCGCGCTCTTCTGGGCCGCCGGCCTGCTCATCGGCCTCTGCGGCGGTCCCAACCAGGCCGCCAGCCGCTCGCTCATGGGGCGTTTCGTGCCGGAGGAAAAGAAGAACGAGTTCTACGGCCTCTTCGCGTTCTCGGGCAAGGCCACGGCCTTTCTGGGGCCCTTCCTGCTGGGGGAACTGACGCGCCTGTTCGCCTCCCAGCGCGCCGGCATGGCGGTGGTGGTGGTCTTCTTCGTCATCGGCCTCGCGCTGATCGGGCGCGTGGACGAGGAGCGGGGGAAGCGGCGGGAGGTGGGGCAGGGGCGCCTCTCCTGAGTATGGCCAGCGCAGCCTTGACGCGATTGTCCACCTTGAGCTTGGCGAAGATGCTGGTGATGTGGGCCTTGACCGTGCGCTCGCTGATGAAGGTGCGGGCGGCGATCTCGTCGTTGCTGTGTCCCTCGGCCAGGAGGCTGAGGACCTCCATCTCCCGCCGGGTGAGGCTCTGCAGCCCGTCGGCATCTTCTCCGGTGGGTTCGGCATGGGCCTGGGCGGCGATGGCGGCGAAGTCAGCGGCGCCGGGAAGCTTCTGGTCGATCCAGACCCCGCCGCGGTAAACCGTGCGAATTGCCTGGAACAACGTTTCCGGCGTGGCGTCCTTCAACATGTAGCCGCGCGCTCCGGCCTTGGCCGCATTGAGGATACTGTCCTTGTCATCGGAAGCGGTGAGTATGATCGTCCTGCTGTCGGGATGATTCTCCTTGAGTTGCAGGAGGGTCCGTACGGCTTCCCGGTCGGGCATTTTGAGTTCCAGCAGCAAGATGTCTGCATTTCCCTCCGCCACCGCGGGTCCGACTTCCTCCGGGCGCGACGCCTCCGCGGTCACCAGCAAGTCGCGCTCCTGCGCCAGGATTCGTTTCAAACCCTCCCTGAAAAGGATGTGATCGTCGGCCAGGACGATTTTGATAGACTCGGTCACCGGGACAAATCCGCCAATGAGGTCGTTTCACTCGTCGCAGAGACACTATCCTTTCCGACAGGCTTGATGTCAACGTCGGGGGTGTCCTAAAGAAAAGCGTTCCCGGCGTGATCGCAGAACGCATCCGCGTCGCGGATGTAGTTCATGACCGTAGCCGGGCTCGTGTGTCGCGTCACAGCCATGATCTTGTCGAGACGTGCGTGGTGCGCCGCGGCGCTGGTGACGAAGCCGGCGCGCAACGAATGCCCGGATAATTCTCCCGGGTCCAGCCCTATCAACGCACCATAGCGTTTGACCAGGCGCGGGATGTCCGAATGATGAAGCGGTTTTTCTTGGACCGCTCCGCCACGTCTCATGGTCCGGAACAGGGGGCCGTTGGTGATGCCGGACACCGATAGCCACGCCTGCACGCGATCGATTGGTTTGACCGTCTTGCCTTCCGGGACGGCGATGGTCTGGCCCCTGCTGGTCTGATCGGTCTTGGACCGACGGATGGTGAGCAACATCCGTCGGGGATGTGGTCGGGCCGGTGGGATGATGGCCACGTCGTCGACACACAAGGCACAGAGTTCGGACCGGCGCAAGGCGCCCGCAAAACCGAGTGCGAGAACAGCGGCGTCACGCATCCCGATCACCGTTTCGGGACATCGGGCGATCATGGCCCTCACGTGCCCCTCGCGCAAGGCCTTGACCCTTCGGGGAGCCGTGCCGGCAAGCCGGCTCAAGCCCTTGAGGGTGGCCCGGACGGTGGGGTGGTGTGTCGGCGACGGCCTGTTGGCTTCAGCGAATCGTTTGGCGACCGCACTGCTGTAGAGGAAAACCGTGCCCATTGAGAGCGGCAAGCCGCCTCCCAAACGGGGCCGCGTAGCGCAGTCCAAAAGAAAACGGGCGACCGTCTCGGGACAGGCGGACAGCGGGTCGGCAATCTGTTCCCTTCTGCAATACTCGGTGAAGCAGTTCCAACCCTTGCTGTAGGCCAGTCGCGTGTTGGGCGCTACCGCCGACGACAGGACGAGGTTGTGGATGTCGGAATCGGTGGTCATTGCGAGGTCCATTGGTGTCTACACATCCCTTACATTCCAGGGTATGCGCCTTGGGAAACATGCCCGATAACATGCCCGATAGAAGCCAGTGCGGAGTAGACCCCTCAAGTGATGTAGGAGGGGTTTCGTGGTCTGACTCCAGATTCTTCCAAAAACAAGATTTAGATAACAATCAGTAGTTAAATTTTTGAGCAAGCGGTCAATTAAAAAGCGAGTTGGGAGCTTGGGCTGGAGACAAAAAGGTATCACGCAGGTTGGAGGCTACGGAAGCGACTGGGGAATTGTCTCGTTTAATGGGCGGACTGCAGGGTTCGGGGATTGAGGTAGGTTTTCGGCTCTTTCGACACGATCGAGTGGGAGGAATGTTCAGTCCTTTGAAGCCGAGAAGGGTCTGTGGCGATACACGATTGCAGGCCGGCCGTAAAAAGGGGCCGTTCCGAAGGTGGAACGGCCCCTTTTTCTACGGTTCGGGATAACGGTTAGAACTTGTACTCGATGACGAACGTGAAGGTGTTGAAAGTGTCGTCGCCGTCTTCGGCTACGGCGGCAAAGTTTGCGCCGGGGCAGGCACCCTCACAACCGAATGTATCAAACACACCGTGGACCTGCATCCAACCGCCGGGAACGTTGTAGACGACCGCCACACCGGTGTTGGTCACATCGGAGCTTCCGCCGTCATAGTCGACATCGGCCGCGCTGTAGAGCGGAGCTACGTAGATACCGCCTTCACCCTTGCTTCCACCCATCATGCCGCTCTTGGGCCCCCACAGCCATACCCGCGCCGCAAGCCGAATGTCCGAAGCTTCGACATCAACGCCGTCGCCCGGATCCCTCTCATAGGTAGCGTAGTTGGCGGAGAGCGACAGCCACTTCAACGGAGACCACCCCACGCCGTGGGACACGTACGTGGTGTCATACTCGGTATCGGCGTCCGCCTTGATATCGATCAAGGTCGCCCTTTTTGCCAAGTTGGGCGTACGGGCTCTCACACGAGCGTGCTCCAATTTACTGCCCATACCGGTATGGGCTGCGTAACCAATGCTGTACGAAAGGGTCGATATGGCGAAGCCGCCCATTCCCTTGGCTTGTGCGAGAGGCTTCAGACCCAGCGCGAAACCTACGCTATTGCCTACGCTATTGCCGTCGTCGCCCGCGTCTACTTCGCTCTGATTGTCCTGGCCCCACGCCAGTTGCAGGTGACTGATCTTGGAAATACCCATACCCGGCAACTTCTTCCAGGACAGCACGAAACTTCCGTCTTGCTGTCCGCCGATGCCCAGGCCATCCAGAAGCGGGCTGTCTTCCGTACGAAAAGCGCCTGCTTGCGTATTGCCACTAAAGGACGGACTGTAGCCCCAACCGAAGCTCGGGAGCCACGGGTTCAACTTGTCGAAATTGATGTACCCGTCACCACCGAAGCTAGTGCCAGTTCCACCCTCGTTGAGAAGCCAGGTGACCGCGTAAAATCCCTGCTGGGACGTGACGTTGATCGTCGGCCGAAAACGCCGCGCACGAAGCTCCAGGTTCCGGTAGCCAGCATCTGGATTCTCGTTGCTCAGCCATAGGGTGTGGTAGACCTGCAGCCTCTGCGTGAAACGGATGCTCCAGTTGTTGTCCGCCGCGGCGATCGTCAGACCACCACCCGGCTTATACTTGAACGACGGCCCCTTCATCTCGGCGGCCAGTGCACTTTCTTGATTCTGCTTCAGTTGCGCCAACTCGCGCTCCAGGGCCTGAATCCTCGTGTCCACATCAGACGCCTGCACCGGCGATGCCGCAAGCACCATCCCTGCCATTAAAACCAAGGCACTTGCGAAACCGAGCGCCTTTTTCAACACCTTATTCATGACCCCCTCCTTGGTAATCAGAGTTACGGTGCTCTGGCGGCATTCGTGTGGTGGCGGCCTTGGCGACAAAGGAAACGTGTGATATCTTGTCGGAATTGTGTGCGGGCCGGAGACATGCTTGAGAAGATTTGCCCCCGTGCGAACCCGCCTCGCACCTACATTGATGGACGTTTGGAGCCCGTATCAAAAAACAGTCGGTATTGTCGCCAAACTAGGACCTAGGTTCTAAGATAGGCTTGAATGGGACCTTGTTCGACAGGAAAACCGTACATACGGACAATTGCATGGATGCGGCCAAAAAAGTAGAAAGCGGAGAGCAGATTCACTGGCTGTAGTAGATAACTCTGATTACCAAGGAGGGGGTCATGAATAAGGTGTTGAAAAAGGCGCTCGGTTTCGCAAGTGCCTTGGTTTTAATGGCAGGGATGGTGCTTGCGGCATCGCCGGTGCAGGCGTCTGATGTGGACACGAGGATTCAGGCCCTGGAGCGCGAGTTGGCGCAACTGAAGCAGAATCAAGAAAGTGCACTGGCCGCCGAGATGAAGGGGCCGTCGTTCAAGTATAAGCCGGGTGGTGGTCTGACGATCGCCGCGGCGGACAACAACTGGAGCATCCGTTTCACGCAGAGGCTGCAGGTCTACCACACCCTATGGCTGAGCAACGAGAATCCAGATGCTGGCTACCGGAACCTGGAGCTTCGTGCGCGGCGTTTTCGGCCGACGATCAACGTCACGTCCCAGCAGGGATTTTACGCGGTCACCTGGCTTCTCAACGAGGGTGGAACTGGCACTAGCTTCGGTGGTGACGGGTACATCAATTTCGACAAGTTGAACCCGTGGCTCCCGAGCTTCGGTTGGGGCTACAGTCCGTCCTTTAGTGGCAATACGCAAGCAGGCGCTTTTCGTACGGAAGACAGCCCGCTTCTGGATGGCCTGGGCATCGGCGGACAGCAAGACGGAAGTTTCGTGCTGTCCTGGAAGAAGTTGCCGGGTATGGGTATTTCCAAGATCAGTCACCTGCAACTGGCGTGGGGCCAGGACGCTCAGCCAGAAGCACCAGAGGCCGGAGACAGCGGCAGTAGCGTAGGTTTCGCGCTGGGTCTGAAGCCTCTTGCACAAGCCAAGGGAATGGGCGGCTTCGCCATATCGACCCTTTCGTACAGCATTGGTTACGCAGCCCATACCGGTATGGGCAGTAAATTGGAGCACGCTCGTGTGAGAGCCCGTACGCCCAACTTGGCAAAAAGGGCGACCTTGATCGATATCAAGGCGGACGCCGATACCGAGTATGACACCACGTACGTGTCCCACGGCGTGGGGTGGTCTCCGTTGAAGTGGCTGTCGCTCTCCGCCAACTACGCTACCTATGAGAGGGATCCGGGCGACGGCGTTGATGTCGAAGCTTCGGACATTCGGCTTGCGGCGCGGGTATGGCTGTGGGGGCCCAAGAGCGGCATGATGGGTGGAAGCAAGGGTGAAGGCGGTATCTACGTAGCTCCGCTCTACAGCGCGGCCGATGTCGACTATGACGGCGGAAGCTCCGATGTGACCAACACCGGTGTGGCGGTCGTCTACAACGTTCCCGGCGGTTGGATGCAGGTCCACGGTGTGTTTGATACATTCGGTTGTGAGGGTGCCTGCCCCGGCGCAAACTTTGCCGCCGTAGCCGAAGACGGCGACGACACTTTCAACACCTTCACGTTCGTCATCGAGTACAAGTTCTAGCGGTTTACCCGAACCGAACAGCAAACAGGGCCGCTCCGTCACGGGGCGGCCCTGTTTTTGTTTGAACGAAAGAGGGAACAGATGGGAGATCCTGCTGTCGTGCTTGGCGGGGAAGAAAGCGTGAACCGACCGTCCTTCTAAGACAACCGTTCCTTGAGCGCGCGGAATTCCGCCTCGTTGAGGCCCGTGGCCTTCTCGATCAAGTCCCATGTCGCGCCGTTCTGCAGAAAGCCCTCCACTGCCTTCATCCTGCCGAGTTGTTCCCCCTCCGCACGACCTTTCGCCACTCCCTCCGCGTGACCTTTTGCCATGCCTTCTTCGAAACGCTCTTGAGCGAATGACATGATGAAACCCTCCGGGTCGCGTCCGTGAGCGCGCAACACTTCCGCGAATTCTCTCGTTACAGCGTCGTCCTGGGTCCCTGCCACGTACCTGACGAACAACTCAAGATAATACAGCACCTCCGGTCCCGGGGGCAACTGTGTCATGGAGCGTCGCGCGGACTCCAGGGCGCGCTCACGGTGCTGTCCGAACGCCGCCATCAAGAGCTGCCCGGTGATCCTGCCCTTCACGCCTCCCTTCACCTCTTCGGGACCAAGTCCGGTCTGGTCCAGCAAGTGGAAGCGGAACCGCGGCAACCACCATTCCGTCCCGTCGGCCTCCGGGAACTGGTCGCTGAACTCCTGGGAGTGACTCCAGGGGCGGCTGCCCTGGTAGACCACCACCGGAAATATGGGCCGCAACTCCGTGCTGTTGTCCGGGTTGCCGGCGTTCCAGATGCGGCAGGCGTACGTGAGCAGGCGCAACGCCATCCGTGGGTCGGGCGTGGACTGATGCTCCAGCAGGACGTACAGCCATACGGGCTTTCGGAGGTCTCTGCGGACCACCTCGAAGAGCAGGTCGGTATGCGTCTCCTTCAGGGCCTCGTCCACCACGGAGCCCTCCATGAGCTTCAGGGTCTTCCAGTCGAGCCGCTCCGCAAGCTCGCGGGGAACGATGGACCGCAACAGGGCTTGGGCCTCGCCGATATCGACGAAGACGGCGCGAAACAGCCGGTCATGGTGCAGCGAGACTAGCTGCTGAACTCGCGGGCGAAAGTCCCGCCGGCGCAATTCTCAGTTTGGCGTCGTAGTCATATCCCGCAGGCAACAGGGCGACCTGCTGCCTGTAAAGCAGGGAAGTAAAAGCCCTTGTGGGCCGGGTGAGAGATTGTTCACTTCTGGTCCAGGTCAGTTGGAGGGCGAGCAAACCGGAGGGCCGTAGCGAAAGCGAACAGTCGTCCGAAGCGTCGAAAACGGCGTTCCCCGCATCGAAGCTGACTTGTGGGGGTAATTGGTGGATGCCAAGGGATTCATGACGTCCCGATGGCTAGAACCGATGCGGAAGGAACTGAGGAATGCACGCATCGGGTCCCCCGGCGTACAGACGGCGGCAATCCGGGAAAGTTCAGCGGTGAAAGTCCGGAAGGTGAGGAGGACAGACAGGATGTTGTGACCCTTGAATGTCAAGGACCGCGTCCATAACCGGATAACGGGAAAGGACGCGGAGTCCTCCTGACTGGCGGATGAGGTCGATTAAGCGTTGACGGGCTGGACAACATAACCGGCCCTGAGCGAGGACCTCTGGGCCTAGGTGACCGTGTGGCGTATGGCTGGTCTGCCGGTGCACAGAAACCGGCCTCCACGGCGATATGCGGCACGGTCGAAGGACGGCGTAAACGCGGGTGTCTGCACGGGCATGGCCGGGTCAGCCTTAACCGTGGCGGGTATCGCGGAAGACGCCGTACCGAACTCCTGAAGGGGTGCCTGGTGCTTGAAGCCGTACCCGGGAAAACCGGACGTACGGAATTTCAGGGGGGATGCTGGAAACGTGGTCTATGGTGGAACTGCGCACCCACCCGCGATCGAAAGAGCGGGAGCGGACAAGCCTCCACCTAAGGATGCGCGCGCCAGCGTCCTACCCGACGGGGTGATGGACGTAGTCCGCCAAGGTCCCACCTCGCCCGCCGGAGACACCACGAAACGGTCCGCCGGCGGTCTGCTCTTCTGAGTATTCTGATCGGCAAGGGTTGGAGGAACTTGAGCCCGTCTTGAGTTCATTGTACGTCGCTACTCTCCAGCCCATTGGCCCCGTTGCTTCAGCGACCCTCGCAGGGCGGTTCCGGTGTGGAGCGGCTCTGCCTGTTGAGAACTGCTGAGCCGGAGCCGTGGTTTTGCCAAGGCGATCGCTTGACGAACAGCGATAAGTGGAATAGATACTCGCAACGGCGGCACGGAAGGGTGGTCTTGCGGGTTCGTCGCGTTGGTTCTTTACGTGACGGTGACTGGTTCGAGACCTGGTCGGGTACGGTAGGTGAAACAAGGGTTCATGGGGGAGCAAATGGCGCGATTCGGGCACGTGACTTGGGGACTGCTCGGTGCGATTGTGGTTTCGAGTATTCTGGTGACGTCCCTTTCGGGCTGCTGGAGGCCCGCGGGTATCGGCGTCGGCGGCAACTACAACGACGCGTTGCTGGAGTTGGGCAAGACACAGCGGGGCGGGAACTTCAAGAAAGCCATCGTCCACCTCGAGTACGTCGTCCGCAGGAACCCGAAGTACAAGGACAGCCTCACGCAGCTAGGGCGTGCCTACTACTACGCGGGCAGGTACGGCTCGTCTTTCGAAGTGTTGAAACGCGCACTGGCCCTGAATCGCGAGGACGAGATCGGCTGGATCGTCTTGGGTTTGACGCAGATGCAGCAGGGCGACGACGATGCCGGCCTGGAGAGCTTCAAGGGAGGCCTGACGTTGCTGGCCAAGGCGACGAAGGGGGGCTACCAGGAAATCCCGGACGAGTTCTGGGACGGCAGAGGGGTCGTGCGCCGCGCCCTCCGGCGAAGCATTACATTGGCCCGTAAGGGTGTTGTGGAGAAACGCCGGATCCTTCAATCGGGTGAACTCTTGCTGCACCGCGTCGACCGTGAACTCTATGACGCCGAGGAGGACCAACGCCTCAGCGAGTATCTGGATTCCCGGCGGGACCGGAAGAAGGACAACTAGTTCTAGGCGCGGCCTCCGCCTGGAAAAAATGGGGCCTGAGGCTACCCTCTCGCAACTTCGTTTCGGTGGTCGCCAGCCGCTCCGGCGTACCCATGTCCTGCCAGTCCCCGTCGAAGGGAAAGCCGCAAAGGCGCTCGGAGCCGGCGAGCATTCGCGGGTAGGTGGTGCGGGTTATGCTGAAGGGGTCCGGGCCTTCCATGTATTGAAAGATCCGGGGCTCGACCACGTGAACCCCGGTGAACATGTACTGTTCCAGTGGGGACGGTGTGGCGCCGGGGGCTTCGTGTTGTAGCAGTTTCCGGATTGTTCCCTCGGAATCGGTCCAGATGGCCCCGTATTCATCTGCCAGCGGGTCCTTTCTCAGGACCAGCGTCGCCGCGGGCGCACGGTCGCGGTGAAACCGTAGCACCTCGTCCAGGCGGAGATCGATCAGCACGTCGCTGTTGACGATCACAAAGGTGTCCTGGTCCAGGAACCGCTTGGCCCCAAGCAGGCCTCCGCCGGTATCCAGCAGCACGGGTTCCCGGGAATAGACGATGTCCACGCCGAAACGCGAGCCGTCGCCCAGGTGTTCCTCGACCCGTTCGGCATGGTGGTGGACGTTGACCACGATCTCGCGAAAACCGTAGTGGCGCAGCAGCATCAGCGGGTAGTCGATCATGGGCCGTCCGTTGACCGGGACGAGGCACTTGGGCAGGGTGTCGGTGAGGGGCCGGAGCCGGGTGCCCAAGCCGGCGGCGAAGAGCATCGCCTTCACGAGATCTCCTCGAAGTGCGCCGCCAGAACCGGAACAAGGTGCTCCAATCCCGGCGCCCGCCGGAGATTCCTCCCGATGCGCCTCAAGGTCGGGGCGATGTAGCGCTTGTAGCCGGGCTTGCCCCTAACCAGGTCGAGGTAGCGGAAACGGCCTACCACCTTGAAGTCCCGCTGCAGGGCGGAGAGCAGGTAGGTCTCCCGGAATTCATCCCGGATCGGGCGGGCTTCTCCCCATTCGTCGAGCCGGTTGAGATAGTAATCGAGCAGCCGGTCCTCCACCGCCGGCGTGACGACCTGGTCGGTCTCCCGGTCGTTCAGCAGCGAGGCCAGATCGTACTGCGCCGGCGCCAGCAACGCATCCTGGAAGTCGATGACCACCACGGCGTCGTCGTGCGCCATCAGGTTCCAGCTATGGTAGTCCCGGTGATTGAGCACCCGCGGCTGCCGCGAGAGGCGCCCGGCAATGCCCCCGAAGGCGTCGTCGAGGAGCCGCCGCTCCGTCGCCGGCAGGCTCCCCTCGCCGCCTGCTTCCAGGCCGTACTCGATGAAGTGGGCGAACTCCCACAGATACAGTCGCTCATCGAAGGTCTGCCGGAAGGCCATGCACTGGTCGTTTCGGGCGCGGGCGCCGCCGATCTGCAGCACCAACAGCTCGGCGATGGCCTTTTGGTACCACCGGATCGCCTCGGCTTCGGGCGCCTCCCGCACGCGGTCCCAGAGGCACGCGTCCCCGAGATCCTCCAGAAATATGAGGCCTCGTTCCACCCAGTGTCCGTGGAGCGCGGGTACCCGGACCCCCACCGCCTTGAGAAACCGGTGCACGTTCAGGAAAGGAAGCTCCTCAGGGGGTTTGTCGAAGACCGCCAACTCCTCTGACGAGATCGGCAGGCCCGAGTCGCTCCAGCTCATCACGATGACGGAATCTGGCCCTCCCGGCGCCGCGATGCCGGCCCGGAAATAGCGTCGCGACGACGCGTCGCCCGCCAGCGCATCCAGCCCTGCCAAACGCGCGCGCGCGCCGAACACCTCCGACACCTTCTCCGCCACGGTCTCCCTGAGCTCCTCCATGAGTTTTTGTGTAACCAATAGTCCTGCTGAATTCCACAAGGCGTCCCCCAATGCCCGGTGGATTCTCGCTTCCGCGGGGAACGACGGTATCGGGCTTCGCACGCTTTCTCCCCTCATCGAAATGTGTTAGCCCCTCCCTTCATGTCGTTCCGAGTCGGCATGGCGCAGATCAACCCGAAACTGGGGGACGTCGCGGCCAACATGGCCCTATACGAGGCCGGGGTCCGGGAGGCGGCAGGCCGGGATGTGGACCTTGCGGTCTTCCCCGAGCTGAGCCTCACGGGTTACTTCCTGCGCGACATGGTGCCGGACGTGGCGGTGCGGCTGGCGAGCCCGGAAATGGAGCGGCTCAAGGCCCTGAGCCGGGAGGTGTCCCTGGTGGCCGGCCTCGTGCTGGAAAGCGAAGATCACCGGTTCTACAACGCCGCGGTGTATTTCGAGGACGGTGAGGTCCGCCACGTCCACCGGAAGGTCTACCTTCCCACCTACGGCATGTTCGACGAGCAGCGCTACTTCGCCCGGGGCGACCGGCTGAGGGCCTTCGACACCCGGCACGGCCGGCTGGTTCTGCTCATTTGCGAGGACCTCTGGCATCCCTCCACGGTCTACCTGGCGGCACTGGACGGCGCGTTGACCATCCTCTGTCCGTCCTCGAGCCCGTTGCGCGGCGTTACCGACGGCGCGGAACAGGACGACAACGCCCGTTACTGGGAGCTCCTCACCCGGAGTTATGCCGAGACCTTCGGCATGTTCGTGGTCCATTCCAACCGCGTCGGCTTCGAGGACGGCGTGGGTTTCTGGGGCGGCTCCGGCATCCTCGATCCCTTTGGCCACACGGTGTGCAAGGCGGACTACTACGACGAGGCTTTCGTGGCCGGCGAGGTATCCCACGATGTCGCGCGGCGCAAGCGCACCCGGGCGCCGCTCATGCGCGACGAGGACGTGGACCTCACCATCCGCGAGCTGGAACGCATCCGTCGCGAGTAGGGCGGCCCATGATCCCCACCAACGTCTCGCTGATGCGCCGTATCCTGGTGGCGTTCATCCGGAACGAGGTGCGCAAGGTAGGCCTCGATCGGGTGGTGGTGGGCCTGTCCGGCGGGGTGGACTCTAGCCTGAGTGCCATGCTGGCGGCCGAGGCCCTGGGGCCGGACCAGGTGCTGGGTATCATGATGCCCTACAGGACCTCCAGTGCCGAAAGCCTGCAGCATGCCCGGTTGGTGGCGGAGAAGAGCGGCATCCGCTCCGCCACGGTCGAGATCACCGCCCAGATCGACGCCTACTTCGAAGTTTTCCCGGACGCTGACCCCAAGCGCCGGGGCAACAAGATGGCGCGGGAACGCATGACCATCCTCTACGACCACTCCGCGCGTTGGGACGCCCTGGTGGCGGGCACCAGCAACAAGACCGAGCTGCTGCTGGGCTACGGCACCCTGCACGGTGACATGGCGTCGGCCCTGAACCCCCTGGGCGACCTCTACAAGACCCAGGTATGGGCTCTGGGCGAGGCCGTCGGCGTTCCCGAGGTGGTCATCGACAAGAAGCCCTCGGCGGACCTCTGGGAGGGCCAGACCGACGAAGCCGAGCTGGGCTTCAGCTACCGCGAGGTGGACGAGCTGCTCTACCTGATGGTGGACCAGCGCTACGGCCGCGCCGAGCTCATCGACGCAGGGTTCACCGCCGACTTCGTCGATGACATCGCCCGTCGCATCATGACCTCCCAGTTCAAGCGCCGCCTCCCCGTCATCGCCAAGGTCTCCCACCGCACCATCGACCGCGATTTCCGCTACTCACGGGACTGGGGAAAGTAGGCCCGCTGGCCCCTTGGCCACCGGGATGCAGGCTTTTCGGGAACACCGATTAAAGAATTGACCGGCATGGCCGAAACTACTAGTATGGGGAATGATCGTGAACGGCACATGAGGACGCGGCATGACGGGTGAGATCATCACGATGATCGGTGTCGGGATAGCTCTAGCGGTATTCAACTGGCGCGTGATGGTGCGGCTTGAGAACCGGCTGGACGGCAGGATTGACCGGCTCGATGGCAGAATTGACCGGCTCGATGCCAGAATTGACCGCTTGGAGCTTCGGTTCACCGGGCTGGAAAAAGAAGTCCACGACTTCGCGCGGCAGTTTTCGGAGTTACGAGGAGAAATACGTGGCAGCAGGCAGCGACCGGACCAAGGCATCGGACCGTGACAATGGTCCCCGATACCGCCGTCATTGCCGTTTGGCAACCTCCAGCACGAGCCTGTAGGCTTCGCGTTTGGCCAGGGAATAGTTCTGGGTCATGAGCTTGGCCACCTCGTTGGCCCCGCGCCCCGCTTCGAGGAGTTTGGCGATCTCCGTCCGCAGCATTGCCTCGCTCACCGGCAAGGCTTCGTCCCGCCCGGCCACCACGACGACGAATTCCCCTCGCCTGGCCGGTCCTTCAAGTTCCGCTACCACTTGAGACAGCGTTCCGCGAAGTAGCTCTTCGTGCACCTTGGTCAGTTCCCGTCCCACCGCCACCGCGCGGTCTCCCAGGATCTCGTGCATGTCCGCCAGCGATTCCCGGATCCGGTGGGGCGCCTCGTAGAACACGAGCGTGCGATCATCGTCCTGAAGCTCCCGCAAGGTCTCCTTTCGCCGATGCCGTTTCGCCGGCAGGAAGCCCTCGAACACGAACCGGTCGGTGGCCAGTCCGCAGACGCTCAACGCGGCGGTGGCGGCGGAGACACCTGGAACGGGCGTGACCGGCACCCCGTTCTCCGTCGCCGCCCGCACGAGCCGATAGCCCGGGTCCGAGATGGCCGGCGTGCCCGCGTCCGATACGAGCGCGACGCTTTCGCCCGCCTCCAGGCGTCGCACCAGCCTCGCTGCCTTGGTCCGTTCGTTATGTTCGTGGTAGCTGGTGAGCGGCGTGTGGATGTCGTAGCGGTCCAGCAGCTTCCGCGTGTGGCGCGTATCTTCCGCGGCAATGACGTCCACCTCGCGCAACACACGCAACGCGCGCAACGTGATATCCTCCAGGTTGCCAATGGGCGTGGCCACCACGTAAAGCATCACCTGGGTACCCTCACCCCGACCCTCTCCCGGAGGGAGAGGGCGGAGATTCCCCATCCAGCATCGCCCGCAACTCGTCCTCGTCGACGATGCGCACCCCCAGTTCCCGCGCCTTGTCGGCTTTGGAGCCGGGGTCGGCACCCACCACCACGTAGTCGGTTTTGGCGCTGACGCTGCCGGCCACGCGCCCGCCCAGGGCGGCGATGGACTTCTGCGCTTCGCTCCGCGACATGGTCTCCAGGCTGCCGGTGAGCACGAAGCTCAACCCGGTGAGGGCGCCCTCGGTCGGGGCCTCCGCCTCGGGCCGGAAGCCCGCCGCCAGGAGCTTGTCGATGACGCGCCGGTTGGCCTCGTCGGCGAAGAAGCCGGCGATGCTCTTGGCCACCTCGGGGCCGATGTCCCGGACCTCGGTGAGGGCCTCCTCCCCGGCCGCCATGATGGCGTCGAGGCCGCCGAAATGGTCCGACAGCACCTTGGCGGTGGCTTCCCCCACGTGCCGGATGCCCAGGGCAGTCACGAAGCGGGGAAGCGTCGTCTCCCTGCTGCGGGCCAGCTCCCGGACCAGGTTCTGCGCCGACTTGGCGCCCATGCGCTCCAGCGACGCCAGGGTGTCCTCCTCCAGCCCGTACAGGTCGGCACTGTCCGCCACCAGCTTCTTCTCCACCAACTGGTCGATGAGCTTTTCGCCGAGCCCCTCGATGTCCAGGGCGTTCCGCGAGCCGAAGAACTTGAGGCTTTCCTTGAGCTTGGCCGGACAGGCCAACCCCACGCAGCGGTAAGCCGCCTCGCCCTCCTCCCGGTAGACCTGGGATCCGCACATGGGACAGCGGTCGGGCATCTTGAAGGGCCGCTCGCTGCCGTCGCGTTCCTCGGCCAAGGCCCGCACCACGTACGGGATCACGTCGCCGGCGCGCTCGATGACGATGGTGTCGCCGATGCGGATGTCCTTGCGCTCGATCTCGTCCATGTTGTGCAGCGACGCGTTCCGCACCGTCACCCCCGCCAACTGCACCGGCTCCAGGCTCGCCACCGGCGTGAGCGTTCCGGTGCGGCCCACCTGGGGCTGGATGTCGACGATCCGGGTGGTGGACTGGCGCGGCTTGAACTTGTAGGCCATGGCCCAGCGCGGCGAGCGTGCGATCTGTCCCAGCCGGCGCTGAAGCTCCAGGCTGCTCACCTTTACCACCACGCCGTCGATCTCGTAGGGCAACTCGTCCCGCCGGCTTTCCATCTCCTCCTGGTAGGCGACGATCTCCTCCACGCTGCCGCACACGCGGGTCAGCGGCACCGGCTTGAGCCCCCAGTCCCGCAGGGCTTCGAGGAACTCGGCATGGCTTGCGAAGTCCGCGGGTTCCACCGTTCCCATGCCGTGGAAGAAAAGGTCGAGAGGGCGGCCGGCGGTGATCTTCGAGTCCAGTTGCTTGAGGGCGCCGGCGGCGGCGTTGCGGGGATTGGCGAAGACGTACTCGCCGGCTTCTTCCCGTTGCCGGTTGAGGCGTTGAAAGCCCTCCGTCGGATAGAAGACTTCGCCGCGCACTTCCAGCAGCCGCGGCACGGCGTTTTCTTTCCGGCGCAACGACAGGGAAACCGAACGGATGGTGCGGATGTTCTGCGTGATGTCCTCGCCGTTGGTGCCGTCGCCGCGGGTGGACCCCACCGTGAGCTCGCCGTCCCGGTACACCAACTCCACCCCGATCCCGTCGATCTTGGGCTCCACCACGTACTCCAGGGGGTCGTCGGTCTTCAGGAAGCGCTGAATCCGCTGCTCGAAGTCGGTCAGTTCCTCGGGGTTCGTGACGTTGTCCAGCGACAGCATGGGGAGGCTGTGCCGCACGGTGCCGAACCGTTCCACCGGCGGACCGCCCACCTTGGCGGTGGGGGAGTTGGGCAGCGCCAGATCCGGATGTTCCTGCTCCAGCCGGCAAAGGCGCCGGAACAGCTCGTCGTACTCGGAATCGGTGATGTCGGGGCGGTCGAGGACATGATAGCGATAGCCGTGCTCCTCCACCTGCGCGGTCAACTGCCGGATTTGTTCCCTCAACGCCTCCAGTGAATCGGTCACCATCGGGCTCCTTCGAATCCAGTAGTCAAATAATTCGCATACGCCGGGCGGGTATTCAAACCCGGCGCGCGGCGTCGGTCAGGCGAGAGCGGGTCTCCATCCCGGCGAGTTCTTCCGCCGCCGCGGCCATGTCCGCGGGGGTGTTCTTCGTTGACCCCTTACCGTGCCTGTGATAGCTATTTTCTGGCATACTTGGTCTGGAAACTACCATGTGGCGTCTTTGTTGGGGAATCGTTTTCGTACTGTTTCTCGCGGGTTGCGGTCCCGTGGAGCCGGTTCCCGAGTCGCCGCCCGCTCCCTTTGCCCAGGAAGAGGCGGTTGAGGTCCCGCCGGCCGCCCGGTCGATGTACCACTACCTGAGGGCTCGCGTGGACCTTCTCTCCGGCGACTCCCGCGCGGCCCACGAGCAATACAAGGCAGCCGTCGAACACGATCCTTCCAGCGCCTTCCTGCGCGCACGCCTGGCCAGGTCGTATCTCGGTCTTGGCGAGATCGACCGAGCCCTGGGCGAGGCGGAGGCGGCGGTGCGGCTCGACGACGGCGACGGCGAAAGCCGCCGGTTGCTGGCCGGGCTCTACAGCGGCGCGGGCAAGGTATCGGACGCCATCCGCGAGTACCGGACGCTGTTGGAGAGTGCTCCGGACGACGCCCAGACACTCCTCTACCTGGGGGCGATCTACCTCGACCAGGGGCAATACGGGCCGGCGCGAGAGCACCTGGAGCGCTATGCGCGGCGCAATCCCGCGTCGCCGCTCGGCCACTACTACCTCGGCCGGACGCTGGCCGAGTCCCGCGAGCTGGCCGACGCGGAGAAGAGCTACGAGGCCGCCGTCAAGCTGCATCCGTCATCCGCGCCCGTGCTGACGGAGCTGGCGCTGGTGCGCGAGTTTCGCGGCCGTCGCAGCGCCGCGTTGGAGGCCTATGAAAAGGTGCTCCAGGCCGACCCGCGCAACGAGTGGGCCGGCCAACGCCTCGAGGCCCTCCGCTCGGGCGGGCGGGATCTGGCGGACGCCCGCGCCGAGTTCGAACGCCTGCGCTCCCGGGAAGCGGCCCCCGGCGCGGCCCGGATGAAGGTGGCGCTGGTCCACTACGAGCTCGGCAGCCTTGAGGAAGCGGTGACGGAGTTCAACCTGGCCCTCGCGGAACGGCCTGAAAACCAGCGGGTGCGGTTCTTCCTGGGCCTGACTTACAGCCGGCTCGACGATTCCATTGGCGCCGTGACGCAGCTCCGGCGCATTCCGGCGGAGAGCGAGTACTTCGTCGATTCCCGGGTGCAGCTCGCCTCGCTCTTCGAGAAGCAGGAGAAGTATTCCGAGGCCGTGGCCGCCGTCCGCGCCGCTCTCGGCAAGGACGACCGGCGGCGCAAGGAGCTGTTCCGCTTTCTGGCCGAGATCTACCGTCAGGCCAAGGACTATCCCAACGCCATCGAGGCCATGCACAGGGTCGTGGAGCTGGATCCGGAAAGCGACCGTGTGCACTTCGCGTTGGGGGCGCTGTACGACGAGAGCAAGGACAAGGACAAGACCATCGAATACATGCGGAAGGCCATCGAGCTGAACCCGGACTACGCGGCCGCGCTGAACTACCTGGGTTATACCTACGCCGAATTGGGCGTGGAGCTCGACCAGGCGGAACGGCTCATCATCCGCGCGCTGGAGATCGCGCCCAATGACGGTTTCTATATCGACAGCCTGGGCTGGGTGTACTACCAGAAGGGCGACTACCGGCGCGCCATCGAGGAGTTGGAGAGGGCGGTCCACCTGGTGGTGGACGACCCCGTCATCATCGAGCACTTGGGCGACGCCTATCTCAAGGACGACAAGCCGGTGAAAGCCTTGCGGAGCTATCGCGACGCGCTCAAGGCCGCCGACGAGGACGAGCAGGTGGAGCGCATCCGGTCCAAGATCGCGGAGCTCGAACGAGGGATCTGAAGGCGTTGCGGCGCAGACGAATCATTGCAGTCGTTGCCTGGGTGGGCGTTGCGGTTCTGCTGGCGGGATGCTCGGTTCAGGAACCCGCCCCCGTCACCGAGCCCGAGCCGCTGCCGAACCCTCGTCTCCCCATGGTCCTCTCCGAGCGGAGCGACTCGTTCCAGTCGCTGCGGAGCCTTGCCAGGATCCGCTACGAGGCGGGCGGCAAGAGAGGCCGGTTCGACGCCGCGGTGCTGGTGCGCAGGCCCCACCGACTACGGCTGGAAGCGTTCTCCGTGGTCGGCGCGGCGCTGGTCCTCACGGTGGATGAGGGTACGGTTACCGGGTTCCTCCCCTCGGAAGCGCGATACTATCGCGCCCGGACTTCCCGCGCGAGCCTGTACCGCGCTACCCAGATTCTGCTGGAGCTGGATGAGATGGTCGCCCTGATGCTGGGCCTTCCTCCGGTGGACCCCAGGGCCGCCTGGGACGTCGGAGCGCGCGAGTTGCGGCGCGTCCGCGCGGACGGCACCACCGATATCCTCACTTTCGACGCCGACGGGGCGGCGCCGATCCGCTGGCAACGCCTGAGCCCGTCGGGGAATTCCTGGTACATCGCGACCTTCGAGGATTATTCGGATACGCCGACGGGGCGCTTCCCTTTGAAGATCAGGTTGGAAACCCCGCCGCTCAAACGGTCCTACGAGATCCGCTACGATAGCCCGGAGCTCAACGTCACCCTGCCGGAGTCGCACTTCGTCCAGGAACTGCCCGAAGGCGTCGTCAGGGTGCCGTTGCCGTCGCCCACCGGTTGACCGGACAGGACCCGGCGCCCTCACCCCGACCCTCTCCCAGAGGGAGAGGGCCAATCCTTCCCTTTACCTGGAGGCCGAAAACCCACAATCCTTCCTCTCACCTGGAGGCCGAAAACCCACAATCCTTCCTCTCACCTGGAGGCAGAAAACCCACAATCCTTCCTCTCACCCGGAGGCCGAAAACCCACAATCCTTCCCGTCACCTGGAGGCAGAAAACCCACAATCCTTCCCGTCACCTGGAGGCAGAAAACCCACAATCCTTTCCCTCACCTGGAGGCAGAATACCCACGATCCTCCCCTCACCTGGAGGCCGAAGGCCCACGATTCTTCCCCTCTCCCTCTGGGAGAGGGTGGCCGAAGGCCGGGTGAGGGCCGTCGAGGGCCGCCGACACCAGCTCCCGGGTGTATTCGTGACCAGGGGTCTCGAAGATGGCCGCGGCCGGCCCCTGCTCCACCACGACCCCGCGGTGCACCACCAGGACGTGGTGGCTCATGGCGCGCACCACCTTGAGGTCGTGGCTGATGAACAGGTAGGCGCAGCCGTGCTGCTGTTGGAGCTTGCGCAGCAACGTGACGATCTGCGCCTGCACCGACACGTCGAGGGCGGAGGTGGGTTCGTCCAGCACCACGAAGCGCGGTTTCAGCACCATGGCCCGGGCGATGGCGATACGCTGGCGCTGTCCGCCGGAGAACTCGTGGGGATAGCGGTGGCGCGCTTCGGGTTCGAGCTCCACTTCCCGCAAGGCGTCCACGATCAGCTCTTCGCGCTCCTCCGGGGTGCGGCCGAGGCCGTGGACCACCAGGCCTTCCTCGATGATCTGGGCCACGGACAGCCGCGGGTTCAGCGATCCGTAGGGATCCTGGAAGACCACCTGCATGTCCCGCCGCAGCGGCCGCAGGATCCGGGAGCGCAGGCCCTGGATGTCGCGGCGGTCGTAACGGATCGGCCCGTTGCTGCCCACCAGGCGTAGCAGCGCCAGCCCCAGCGTGGTCTTTCCCGAGCCGCTCTCGCCCACCACCCCCACCGTGCGCCCTGCCCGAAGCTCCACCGAGATACCGTCCACCGCCCGTATGTGATCCACCGTGCGCCGCAGGATGCCCGCTTTCACCGGATACCAGACCTTGAGGTCCTCGCACGCCACCAGAGGTTCGTCACCCGTGATGCCCGGTGCGGGCCCCCCCTTGGGCGTCGCCGCCAGCAGATGCCGGGTGTACGGGTGCCGGGGCCGCTCCATCACCTCGGCGGTTTCTCCGGCCTCGACGATCTTCCCCTGTTGCATGATGCACAGGCGGTCGGCCAGCCTGCGCACGATGCCCATGTCGTGGGTGATGAACAGGATCGCCATGCCCAGCCGTCGTTGCAGGCTCACCAGCAGCGCCAGCAACTGCGCCTGGATGGTCACGTCCAGGGCGGTGGTGGGCTCGTCCGCGATGAGCAGATCCGGCTCGTTGGCCAGGGCCATGGCGATCATCACCCGCTGCCGCTGTCCGCCGGACAGTTCGTGGGGGTAGGAGCCGAGCCGGCGCTCGGGATCCTCGATGCCGACGAGCCGCAGCAGTTCCACCGTGCGCGCGGCGGCCGCCGGCCCGTCGAGGCCCTTGTGCAGCTTCAGGGTCTCGCCGATCTGGCGCTCGATGGTGTGAAGCGGGTTCAGCGACGTCATGGGCTCCTGGAAGATCATGGCGATGCGGTCGCCGCGGATGCCCTGGAGGGTCCGGGGGTCGGCGCCCAGCAACTCGGTGCCCTGGAAGCGGATGCTGCCGCGCGGATGGCTGGCGGCGGGGTAGGGCAGCAGTTGCAGGATCGACAACGCGGTGGCCGATTTGCCCGAGCCGCTTTCTCCCACCAGGGCCACGGTCTCGCCCCGGCGGATGGTGAGGGAAACCCCGTCCACGGCCTCCACCGCTCCCGCCCCGGCGCCGAAGCGAACCGCCAGGTCTTCGATGGCCACCAGCGCCGTGCCGGATCCCGGCCCGGCGCCGGCTCCGGCGTTCCCCTCGTTGTCCGGCGCGGTTGCGGCCGCCTCGTCTTCGGCGCCGGCTGCGGGCGCGAAGGTCTTGCGCGGGTCGAAGGCGTCGCGCACGGCCTCGCCGATGAACACCAGCAGGCTCAGCATGACCGCGATGATCAGGAAGGCGGAGAAACCGAGCCAGGGCGCCTGCAGGTTGTCCTTCCCCTGCTTGAGCAGCTCGCCCAGGGAGGCGGACCCCGGCGGCAGGCCGAAGCCCAGGAAGTCCAGGGCGGTGAGCGTCACCACCGCGCCGCTGGTGATGAACGGAAGGAAAGTCAGCGCCGCCACCATGGCGTTGGGCAGCACGTGGCGGGCGATGATGCGCGGGTTGCCCACCCCCAGCGCCCGCGCCGCCCGCACGTAGTCGAGGTTGCGCGCGCGCAGGAACTCGGCCCGCACCACGCCCACCAGCGCCATCCAACTGAACAGCAGCATGAACGCCAGCAGCCACCAGAAGCTCGGGGTCACCACGCTGGCCAGGATGATCAGCAGGTAGAGGGTCGGCAGCCCCGACCACATCTCGATGAAGCGCTGGAAGAGGAGGTCGAGCCAGCCGCCGAAGTAGCCCTGGACGGCGCCCGCGGCGACGCCGACCACCGAGCTTACCAGGGTGAGGATCAGGCCGAACAGCACCGAGATGCGGAATCCGTAGATCAGCCGGGCGGTGACGTCGCGCGCCTGGTCGTCGGTGCCGAGCCAGTTCCGGATGCTCGGCGGCGACGGCGCGGGCGTCGGCAGGTCGAAGGCGATGGTGTCGTAGCTGTAGCGGATGGGAGGCCACAGGATCCAGCCGCGTTCCTCGATGAGCGCCGCGACCTCGGGGTCGCTGTAGTCGGTATCGGACTCCAGGAAGCCGCCGAACTCCGTTTCCGGATAGTCCACCAGCACCGGCACGTAGAACGCCCCGTCGTAGCGCACCAGCAGCGGCCGGTCGTTGGCGACGAACTCGGCGAAGAGGCTTACGAACAGCAGCGCGCTGAAGATCAAGAGCGACCAGTACCCGCGCCGGTTGGCGCGAAAGTTGTCCAGGCGTCTTCGGTTGAGGGGCGTCATGGGGCGGCTGAATACTTTCGATCAGGTCACCGCGGGCCGCCGGCGTCAGGTCTCCCGGCTCTCGAAGTCGATGCGCGGGTCCACCACCACGTAGGTGAGGTCCTCCACCAGCTTCATCGCCAGGCCCAGCAGGGTGAAGAAGTAGAGCGTTCCGAACATCACCGGGTAGTCGCGGTTGATGGCCGCCTCGAACCCGAGCAGTCCGACACCGTCCAGCGAGAAGATCACCTCGGTGAGCAGCGCGCCGGTGAACAGGATGCCGACGAAGGCGCCGGGAAAGCCGGCGATGACGATGAGCATGGCGTTCCGAAACACGTGGCGGTAGAGCACCCGGCGCTCGCTCAGCCCCTTGGCCCGCGCGGTCATGACGTACTGCTGGTTGATCTGGTCCAGGAACGAGTTCTTGGTGAGCATGGTGAGGCCGGCGAAGCCGCCGATGACCATGGACAGCACCGGCAGGGTGATGTGCCAGAGATAGTCGGTGATGCGTTGCCAGTAGCCGAGATCGCTCCAGTTGTCCGATACCAGGCCGCGCAAAGGGAACCAGTCGAGATAGCGGCCGCCGGCGAACAGCACGATCAGCAGGATGGCGAACAGGAACCCGGGCACCGCGTTGCCGACGATCACCGCCCCGGAAGACCACACGTCGAAGCGCGAGCCGTCGCGCACCGCCTTGGCGACGCCGAGAGGAATCGAGACCAGGTACACCAGCAGCGTCGTCCAGAGTCCCAGGGAGATGGACACCGGCAGCTTGTCCACCACCAGTTGCACCACCGAGCGGTCGCGGAAGAAGCTGTCGCCGAAGTCGAAGCGCAGGAAGTTCCCCATCATGAGGAAGAAGCGCTCGTGGGCGGGCTTGTCGAAGCCGAACTGGCGCTCGATCTCCTTGATGAACTCGGGGTCGATGCCGCGGGCGCCGCGGTACGTGCCGACGGTGCCGCCGCCGGCATCCCGCGACTGCTGCTTCGAAGCCTCCACCTCCCGCTGGTCGCCGCCGCCGCTGAACCGTTCGGTGGCCGACACGTCGGTCTGCTGGAGCTTCGCCATGAGCTGCTCCACCGGCCCTCCCGGCGCGGAGTGGATGATCACGAAGTTCAGCACCATGATGCCGAACAGCGTCGGAACGATCAGCAGCAGCCGGCGTATGATGTAGGCGAACATGAACCCTGCGAGTCCCTTTACCTGCGGAAGAAAGCAGCCTCCGACCCCCTCTCCCTCTGGGAGAGGGTTGGGGTGAGGGTGTCCCGGCGTAGCGGGCAGCTCGCCGTTAACCGCCCTTGCGCTTCGCCTCCAGTTCCTCCACCTTCCCGGCATCGATCCACCAGGCGTCGAACTGCACACCCTGCGTGGGGGTGACCTCGGGACGGCCGAAGCGGTCCCAGTGCACCAGGCGGTCGTAGGGGATGTGCCATTGGGGTATCACCCAGTGGCCCCACTGGAGCACGCGGTCCAGGGCGCGCACGTGGTTCACCAGGCTCTTGCGGTCGGGGGCGTGGACCACTCCCTCGATCAGCTTGTCCACCACCGGGTCCTTGATGCCCATGAGGTTCCGGCTTCCTTGCCTGTCGGCGAAGTCCGAGCCCCAGAAGTCGCGCTGCTCGTTTCCCGGCGACAGGGACTGCCCCCAGCTCCCGATGACCACGTCGAAGTCGAAGTCGTCCAGCCGGCGGCGGTACTGCGCGCTGTCCACGGTCCGCACGGTGGCCGAGATGCCGAGCCGCGCCAGGTTCTTCTTGAAGGGCAGGACGATGCGCTCGAACAGCGGGCTCACCAGCAGGATCTCGAACTCCATGATCCGCCCGCTGGCCTTGTGGGTGAGCTTGCGGCTGGTCTTGTCGATGGCCCAGCCCGCCGCGCGCAGGAGCTTGGACCCCTCGCGGAGGTTGGCGCGTATGCGGCCCGAGCCGTCGGTGGCCGGCGGATTGTATTCCCTGGTGAAGACCTCCTCGGGAACCCGGCCGCGGTAGGGGGCGAGGATCGCCGTCTCGGCCTGGCCGGGCAGGCCGGTGGCCGCCAGCTCCGAGTTGTCGAAGTAGCTGCGGTTGCGCTGGTACTGTCCGTAGAACAGGGTGCGGTTGGACCATTCGAAGTCGAACGCGTAGGCCAGCGCCTGCCGTACCTTCCGGTCCTGGAACAGCGGCCGGCGGGTGTTCAACGCGAACGCCTGCATGCCCGTGGAGCGGTCGTGGGGGATCTCCTCCTTCTTGACCAGGCCCTGTTTCAAGGCCGGGAAATCGTAGGCCGTGGCCCAGTTCTTGGATCTGTTCTCGTAGCGGAAGTCATATTCCCCGGCCTTGAATGCTTCCACCGACACCGTGCCGTCGCGGTAGTAGTCGTAGCGCAGGCGGTCGAAGTTGTCGCGGCCGACGTTCACCGGGAGATCCTTCCCCCAGTGGCCGTCCACCCGCTCGTACTCCACGAAGCGGCCGGGCTCGAAGGCGCCGATCCTGTACGCGCCGCTGCCCAGGGGCGGTTCCAGGGTCGTCTTGGCGAAGTCCCGTGTTTCCCAGTAGTGCTTCGGCAGCACCACCAGTTGCCCGAGGATCAGCGGCAGTTCGCGGTTGGTGCCGCCCCCGAAGGTGAAGCGCACGGTGCGCTCGTCGAGCTTGTCCACCTTCTTCACGTCGCCGTAGTACCCTCGGTAGAAGGGGACGGCCTTGGTCAGCAGGGTTTCGAAGGTCCAGATGACGTCGTCGGCGGTCACCGGCTTGCCGTCGTGCCAGCGCGCTTCGGGCCGCAGTCTGAACTGCACCCACGAGCGGTCCTCGGGCACGGTGATGCTCTCGGCCAGCAGGCCGTACGTGCTGAAGGGCTCGTCCGCGGACCCGGCCATCAGGGTCTCGTAGATGCCGCCGATGCCCGCCGCCGGGCTGCCCTTGACGATGAAGGGATTGAAGCTGTCATAGGTGCCGATGGCCGCGAGCCGCACGGCGCCGCCCTTGGGCGCGTTCGGGTTCACGTAGTCGAAGTGCTTGAAGTCGGGCGCGTACTTGAGATCGCCGTGCATGGCGATGCCGTGGCTCGTGCGGCCCCGGTCGCTCGAAGCGGCGAACCCTGCCGTGGCGGCCAGCGCCAGCGCGGACAGCACCAACCCCCAAATCCGACTCGATCGCATGGAACCTCCCTCGGCCCGGCGGTTATCGTACTTTGTCGTACTCGAACAAGTATGATGGCCGTGGGACCCCATTGCAACAATCAGCCCCTCTCCCCTTGGGAGAGGGCGAATATTGCCCCCTCTCCCTCTGGGAGAGGGTTGGGGTGAGGGCGCCCAGCAAGGTCCGACAGAATACGGAGCTACAGCAGCTCGACGTTGGCGCGGGGCACGATGACGAGGTCGCCGTTGGCGAGCCGGGCTTCCAGGACGCGGGCGCGGGCGCCGGTGGCGATGGGCCGGGGTTCCGCGGGTAGCGCTACGACCTCGGCGGCGGCGCCGAAGTGGGGCTCCCGGATGATGCGGACGGACGCGCCGACCCGCAGCCCGGCCGCCGGGTCCCGGTTCGCCGGGCCGGAGCCGGCATCTTCCCGGGCGACGATGATCTCCGGGCGCACGGCGCCCGCCCGCACCTGGGTGGCGCCGTTGATGGAGGCGGCGCGCCCTTCGAGGCTCCGGAACAGGGCGTGGGTGCGCTCGGCCAGCGGCAGCCAGCCGAAGCCCTCGGTGACGATGACGGTCATGGAGACTTCCTCGTGGCCGGTCACGGCCATGCCGAGATCGTATCCGAGGTAGCCGGTCAGCGCGTAGTCGTCGATGGAGCCGACGATCAGGCCCGCCGCCCCGGCGTCCGCGGCCTGCAGCAGGGCCTCCAGGGTCGGCCGGGTGCCGCCCACGAGCACCTGCCCCTCGGCGTCGGAAGGGATTTTTGCTGGGCCCAGAAGGGTATTGGGACCGCCCTCGATCATCCGGATGGTGCCGTAGCGCTCACCGCCGACGCCGAAGATCCCCTGGATGAAGGCCCCACGGCTCTCGACGGTGACGGACTTGCCGGGGTCCGTGTCCACCACCGTGCCCTGCACGTAGGCCCGCAGCTCGATGGCATGGGGCTCCAGCCGCACTCCCAGGTGCCCGGTGCGCCGGGATACGAACTCCACGGTTCCGTCCACGGGCGCCTGGTAGCGCGACCGGAACAGCCCGAAGAGGCCCACGTGCTCGCACAACAGGTCGCCCGCGGCGACGCCGTCGCCTTCGTCCGCCTTGAGGCCCTTGACGGCCTCGAAGGGTTCGATTCCCAGGGCCTCCGGAATCCGCAGGATCTGCAAGTCGCCCGGCAGCTCGGCCCGCGCCACGATCGCGTCCGGGGTCACGGCATCGCCGCGCTCGCACAGGAGCCGGCCGGGCACCGGAAGCTCGCGTGTCTTGCGCACCACCGTGCCGGCCAGCACCTGCAGCGCGGGTGTCAGCGCCTGGGTCATGATGCAGCCAGCCCCAGTTCCGCCATCACCGCGTCGCGTTCCACGATCTGCTCCTCCGTGGAGGCCGGAGTCCGTAGCGGACGGTTGCGGCCGTCCAGGACCACGCCGCAAAGTCCGGCGGTGAAATCCCGTTCCAGGGTCGCGCCGGCGCCGGCGCCGACGTCGATGCTCCTGCCCGCGGGCTCGACGGTGAGGCGCACGGCGGCGCCGGGTTCCAGCTCGACGTGGCCGACCCTGCCGGCCGTAATGGTTCCCGCGGGTCTGCCGTCCACGGAAACGTGCGCCAGCACCGACTCGGCCGGACGCTTGCGCGGGAATACGGGGACCACGGCATGGGCCACGTTCACGAGACAGTCGTGCAGGAAGATTTCCCGCGCGGCGTCGGGATGGACCGAGGCGAAGACTCCCAGGTGCGGCATCATGAAGATGGAATCCACGGCGATCTGCGTGAAGCCTTGCAGCTCGAAGCCCTCCAGGATCATGAGCGCGGCGCCCATGCGGTCCGGGGCGTGGCTCAGGACCCCGCCGGAGCCGATGACCAGGTCGAGGCGCATCATGTCCACCAGGTCCGCGCGGCTCGCGGTCTGGGAAAAGATGTCGGCGATGCCGCGCTGCTGCTGCACGCCGCTGAGCCCCACCGCCAGCGAGCGGTGATGCAAGAGCGCCAGGCGCAGCGCCTCCCGGCATACCGCCTGTTCCAGCCACAAGTCCTCCAGCGTCTGCGGGATCGAGGTCGGCCGGATCATCTTGTTGCGCAGCCGGTCGCGGAGCGCAGCGGGCTCCATCTCGTACGGCAGCCAGCGCCGGATGGACTCCGCTCCCGCCTCGATGAGGACGTTGGCCACCGAGTAGCTCATGCCCAGGTTGGCGCTCACCGTGCGGTTGAACACGGGCTCGCCCCGGCGGTTCTCGAAGACGCTGAAGACGTCGGTGGTGGCGCCGCCGATGTCGACGCACAGCACCGCCCGGCCGGTGGTCTCGGCGTAGCCGCGCACCATGTCGCCCACGGCCGCGGGCGTGGGCATCACCGGCACCGGCGTCCACCGCAGCAGCTTGTCATAGCCCGGCGAGTGGCTCATGACGTGGGCGAGGAAGAACTCGTGGACGGCTTCCCGGGCGGGCGAGAGATTCTCCGCTTCCAGGGTCGGGCGGACGTTGTCCACCACCGCCACCTGTGCGGTCTTTTCGAGTATGCGCCGGACGTCTTCGGCGGCGTCGCTGTTGCCGGCGTATATCACCGGAAGGCGCAGCGAATCGCCGAAGCGGGGCCGGGGCGAGGCCGCCACCAGGGTCTCGGCCATCTCCACGACATGCTCCTGGGAGCCGCCGTCGACGCCCCCGGTCAGGAGCACGATGTCCGGTCGCAGGTGGCGCAGCCGCTGGATGCGTTCGTGGTCCTCGCGGCCGTCGTCCGCGGAGATGGCGTCCATCACGATGGCGCCGGCGCTCAGCGCGGCCCGCTCCGCGGATTCCGCGCTCATCTGCCGCACCACGCCCGCCACCGTCATCTGCAGCCCGCCGCCGGCGGAGCTGGTGGAGAGGTAGAGGTCGATGCCGCGCCCGGCGTCGTCGGCGGAATCGACGAACGGGGCCGCGCCGTCTCGATCCGCATCCGGCGCCAGGATCACATGGCCGCTCACCTCCTCGACCTCGGCGAAGGCGTTCAGCGCTCCCACCGTCACGTCCGCCACCGGCTGCTCCACGGTGGTGGGAGCCTCGCCCCGATACGTCTGGCGCCAGCCCTCGGCGGTTTTTTGAAACAGCAGCGCCTTGGTGGTCGTGGAGCCGCAGTCGGTGACCAGGACGGTGCGGAGCGTTGCGGGATCGGTCTTCATGAAACCAGCTTCGCGACCGTGCCGTACCAGTCGATGAGCAGGAACTGGACACGTTCCACCAGCAGCGCGGTGCGCGCCATCACCGTGGAGCCGAAGAAGGCGCCGAAGCACACCATCAGGAGCCAGCGGCCGGAGAGGGAAAAGCCGTTGGCCGCCCGGTTCCCGTGCCGGAAAGAGAAGAAGAAGTAGTACATGACCGCCAGCAGCGTGAAGATGAAGAACGCGTTCTCCAGGCTGGGTCCCCAGGCCAGGGCGCCGTCCGTGAACACCGCCAGGGGCCGGAAGCTGCTCGCCACCTGGGGCATGATCTGGTTGAAGAACCCCTTGAAGGCGAGCCCGCCGCTCATGCCCAGGGAGAAGCCGATCACCAGCTTGGCCAGCCACCCGTACCGTTGCGAGTAGATGAAGTAGTAGAGGAGGCCGAAGAGCATGGGCAGCAGGTAGAGCAGGAGGCGCGGGTCGTACTCGTGGGAGAGGCTGCCGTCGGGATAGGTGACGATGTCCAGGCCGAGCATGGGCACCAGCACCTTCGGCCACAGGAAGTTCTTGATGCCCAGGATGAGGCCGAAGCCCGCGGCGATGCCGATGAAGAGGTGCTCGAACAGGCGGAAGAACGGGTTTTCCCTGATCAGGAAGCTGAAGATCGCCAGCGTCCCGATGCCGCCCACGAGCACGGTGGCCGTGTGCCAGGTGTCCAGGCTGGTCATGGCTCGATGTCCCGTCCGGCCCCGTGTTGCCGGCGGCGCGGACGACGCAGCAGACCGGCCAGGTTGCCCAGCACGATGAAGGCGATGACCACGAGTTGGGCCACTCCCAGGCCGGTGTTGAGCATCAGCGATTCGTCCACCGGCCGTTCGGGGTAGCGTTGCCGCAGCATCTCGGAGTACCACGCCGCCCCCGCCAGCCCGCCCAGCAGTCCCTGGATCTGCCCCGAATCGAGGTAGATGAACGCCTCCGGGATGGTGATGGAGGTGCAGCCGTGGCCGAACGCCGGCGTGTAGTCCTGGCTGGTGAAGTACTGGACGTAGTTGTCGAAGACCCCCACCAGTCCCGTGAACTCGGCGAGGAAGGCGATTTGCCGCAGGGTGCGCAGGCCGCTGAAGGCGGGCAGCTCGGATATGCGGTTGCCGCGGACGTCCTTCTCGAACAGCTCGGCCAGGTTCTCCGACTTGGGGATGGCCTGGATGAGGACGCCGGCCCCCGGCCGGTAGCCGAGGTTGATCCAGTCGCGGCCGTATTCCCAGGTCTCGCCCGGGTGCTCGCGCTCGAGCCGCCGCGCGACTTCCTCGGGAACCGATTTGAGAAACGGCTCGGCCAGGTAGTAGAGCGAGAACAGGATCACCGGGATGCGCTTGCGCATCAGGTGCTCGACCACCGCGCGCGCCTGAGGCTGGTTCTCGCCCTTGGTGCTGGGGCCGAAGTCCATGGCCACGAAGGCATACCGGCCGGGGGTGGCCTCGATGCCCTCCACCACCTCGAAGAACCGTTCGGCGTCGTTCATGCGGGCGGGCTGCACCGTGTACTGGGTTACGATGGGCACGCTCAGGGCGAGGAAGACCAGCAGGTAGATCCAGCGGCGGTCCAGCCGGGCGAGGTTCACGCTACTGCCCTTCCCCGTCGAAGGATTCCGATTCGATGGAGAACCACATGCGGAACGCCATCACCAGCCCCGCCACCCCGGCGCCGATGGTGATGGCGCGGAACGCCGCGGAGTTGGGGACCTCCAGCAGCCACAGCCTGACGTCCGGCAGGCCCGACCAGATCCACACCCCGAAGGGGATCTGCCCGAGCATGACGAGCACGGCCGCGATCATCATCAGGGAGGACTCGGCCGAGCGCACCCTGAAGGCGCGGTAGGCCGCGGCCGCGATGTAGAACCCGAGGAGCGAGAACATGGCCGACCCCAGCGAGACGAACAGCCCCTCGAAGAGCAGCCGGTAGACATGCTTCGGCGTGGAGTACTCGTACTCGAGGTTGCGGAGGTTGCGCCAGGAGTCGGCGACGCCCCTCAGCGCCCTCGCCGCGGCGGTGTTGCCGTTCAGGTCCGCGCCCGGCGCGGTTACCGTGCCGAGGGCGGCGCGGACGGCAGCGGCGCCGGCGCCCGCCTCCGCCAGGTATCTGCGGGCCAGTCCCTGGTCGATGCTCCCGGCGCCGAAGCGGTCAAGATCGAAACCCTGGCTCTCGCTTTCGACGCGCGTCAGCAAGCGCTCCGCCGCGTCCCGCAGCGCACGGTTGCGTTCCGCCGCGGGCAGCACGCCTTCCACCTGCTGCTCGTGGTCCGACCGGATGCGCTCGGCGAAATCCGCCAGCCGGGTGATCTCCGCCACCTCTTCGGCCACCCGGCGGGTGCCGGACCAGTCGTTGTAGGTGACCACGACCATGACCGCGAGGCCGGTGAGAAGGGCGGCGCTGTAGACCCATTCCCTGCGCCGGAAGACGATCCTCGAGCCGTGCTGCATCAGCAGGTTGATGAGCCCCAGCCCCGCGGCCATGGCCCCGACGGCAATGAAGCCGTTGGAGATCTGGTCGTGGTAGGCGTCGATCTTCACCCCGAACACGGTGTCCGGGAGCACGAACTCCAGGAAGAAGTAGATCCCGCCGAGGAAGGTGACGAGCTTGATGAGCTGCGTCCGGACGTTCACAGTCCCAGACTCCAGCCGAGGTGCAGCAGCGCGTCCAGGTTGGTGAGGTTGAGATCAGGCCAGAGCGAATTCACCGTGGCGATGCCCACCCCGGCCACGATCATGAGCAACAGGAAGAGCTTGGCGCGATCCTGACCGTAGAGGCTGCCGAGCTGGATAGGCTCACGGGTGAGATAGGCCGAGGCCGCGAATAGCTCCTCGCCGATGAGGGTGTAGTCGCAGGAAGCGATGAAGAACGCCACCTGCTCGGGACTCACCGAGGCGCCCACCTGCATGGCCCCCACCTGCTGGCCGGCTTCCGCCAGGATCAGCGACTCGGCGGCGAAATGGCCGAAGAGGAAGGCCCCGGCCACCCGCTCCCGCTGCACCAGGCCGATGTAGCCCGCGGCGAAGGCGAACTGCTCCTCCGACAGGAAGCGGATGTTGCGCGGGTCGAACTGGGCCGACCGGCCCTCGGCGCGGTAGGCGTCCCGCAGCACGTCCTCGGCGATGGCCATGACCTCGGGGTTGTTCTGCGGCAGCAGCAGGCGCGACTTGTACTGCGCCGCCTTGCGCGCTACGTAATGGAGCACGCCGAGGCAGGCGTACAGCACCGGGCTGACGTTGGTGATGCCGGTGCAGAAGGAGAGGGGACGCCCCAACTCCGCCGACCGGCCGGCGGCCTCGTCGATGGCGTCCACTCCGGCCAGGCGCCGCACGTACAGATCCCGCCGCCGCCGCGCCACGCGGATGTAGTAGAGCACCGGCCCGATCATCAGCGCCATGATCACCAGCACGCCGGGGGTGGCGTTCTCGAACCCTGGCATCAGCGGTCCCCACCTTCCGCGAGCTCCTCGATGCGCCGGATCAACCGCTCCACGTTGTCCCGCGACTGCAGGAACGCCGGCAGCTCCCGCGCCTTGGCTCCGAACAGCGGCAGCATCATCGGCAGGCTCATCACGGCCGCCGTATGGAACAGCGACGTAAGCGGCTTGTGGGCTTCGAGGAACAGGATCGCCGGCACCGTCATGCGGCGGGCGTGCACGGCGCCGGCCAACTGCTCGATGAGCACGTCCGCATTCGCGGTATGGTCAGGCGCTTCCATGGTCGGGACGGTCACGGCGATAAAGCAGTGGTACCCAAGATCGGAGAACATGGTCCATACCTGGATTATAGTGCCCGGGTCAAAGGGGTGTCACCCCAAAACCCATCAGAGTTGCGTTTTTTTTGGTTCGCATTGGCATTTCGGTTCATGAATGGATATCATTCATATCATGAATGGATTTCTTCCACGCCAGGTTGCATCGCACCTTGAGCAATGTCTCCGCACCATGCCGGCTGTGGTGGTCACCGGTGCGCGCCAGACGGGGAAGAGCACCTTGGTCGACTCTTTGGCGTCACGGGAGCGGCGCTACGTATCGCTGGATGACCTCGAAGCGCTCGACGCCGCCGTACATGACCCGCTGGCGCTGGTGGGCGGCGAGAGGCCGGTCACTCTGGACGAGGTGCAGCGCGCTCCCGCACTCCTGGCCGCGGTCAAGAGGGAGATAGATCGCCGGCGCCGCCCCGGCCAGTTTCTGTTGACCGGCTCGGCCAACCTGCTTTTGATGCGCCAGGTTTCGGAGACGCTGGCCGGCCGGGCCAGCTATCTCTCGCTGTGGCCCATGTCCCGGCGCGAGCAGCTTGGCCTGGGGGTCTGCGGGGTGTGGGAGCAACTGCTTGCCGCCCCGGACACGGCGTGGCCGGAGATCGTGACCGAGAGTGCGCCTTCGAGCCCCGACGACTGGGAGGCATTGGCCCGGCGCGGCGGCTTTCCGTTTCCCGCGGTGCATCTCGGAACCGACGAGGAACGCGCCGTCTGGTTCGACGGCTATGTGCGCACCTACCTGGAACGTGACCTCCTCCAACTCTCCTCCGTGGCCGCCTTGCCGGACTTCCGCCGCCTGATGCGGGCGGCCTGCCTGCGGGTGGGTCAGACGGTCAACCAAACCGAGTTGGGCCGTGACGTGGCCCTGCCGCAGGCCACGGTCCACCGCTATATCAATCTCCTGGAAACGTCCTGTCTGCTGGTACGCGTGCCCGCCTACGCCGTCAACCGCACGAAACGGTTGATGAAGACCCCGAAGCTCTACTGGAGCGACACCGGCGTTGCGCTGCGTTTGGCGGGCGGGGAACCCACCGGCGCATCGCTCGAGAATCTGGTCCTCAACGACCTGCTGGTGTGGCGCGACTCCCGTCCTGCGCGGGCCGAGATTCTCCACTGGCGTACCACGGCTGGTGAAGAAGTGGACTTCGTCATCGAAACCGACGGCGGCCTCCTGCCTATCGAGGTCAAGGCAAGCCGGCGGCCCGGTTTCGGCGACACGCGGCACCTGCGGACGTTTCGCGCCGAATATCGCGATCAGGTGCGCGCCGGTCTGCTGCTGCACGCGGGCGACACGACGGAATGGCTGGCGGCTGACGTCCTGGCGGTCCCTTGGTGGCGGGTGGTTTGAACCCTACTAACCTCCCTGCATCGCACGTGCCCGAACAGGGCCGAAAGTCGTTTGCACCCCTGCCTTTTTTTGATACATTGCGCGCGTGCGGGTTCGGCAAAGCCCGTACGCCAGGGAGCGGCCGCGGGGCATGGCGACACTGCTCGAAATCAAGAATCTCCACACCTCGTTCGTGACCTCCGACGGCGAGTTTCCGGCGGTGGACGGACTGAACCTGACCATCGAGGCGGGCAAGACCCTGGGGCTCGTGGGCGAGTCGGGCTGCGGCAAGAGCGTGACGGCCCTTTCCGTCATGCGGCTGATCCCCAACCCGCCCGGACGGGTGGCGGATGGCGAGGTCCTCTATCGCGGCCAGGATCTCCTGAAACTGCCGGACGAGGAGATGCGGCAGATCCGCGGCAACGAGATCTCCATGGTGTTCCAGGAGCCCATGACCTCCTTGAACCCGGTGTTCACCGTCGGCGACCAGATCATGGAGGCCATCCGCCTCCACCAGAAGGTCTCGCGCCGGGAGGCGAAGGAGAAGGCCGTCGAGATGCTTCGGCTGGTGAAGATCGCCGATCCGGAGATCCGGGTCAACGACTACCCGCACCAGATGAGCGGCGGCATGCGTCAGCGCGTGATGATCGCCATGGCGCTGTCGTGCAACCCGAGCCTGCTCATCGCCGACGAGCCGACGACCGCCCTCGACGTGACCATTCAGGCGCAGATCCTGGAGCTGATGGGCGAGCTCCAGGACCAGCTCGGCATGGCCTTGCTGCTCATCACCCACGACCTCGGGGTGGTGGCGGAGCAGGCGGACGAGGTGGCCATCATGTACGCCGGCCGGATGGTCGAGCGCGCCAAGCCCGAGGTGATCTTCAGCAAGCCCCTGCACCCGTACACCATCGGCCTGCTGAACTCGCTGCCCAGCGGCACCAGCAAGCGGCGTCTCGACGCCATCCCGGGCGTCGTGCCGAGTCCGCTGGACCTGCCCAGCGGGTGCCGCTTCCGGGACCGCTGCTTCAAGGCCACGGGAATCTGCGAGGGCCATGAGCCCACCCTGGAGGAAAAGGCCCGCAACCAGTGGGTGGCGTGCTACAGAATCAACTAGTGGTCTACACGAATAACCAGACACAACCCCTCTCCCCATGGGAGAGGGTGGCCGAAGGCCGGGTGAGGGCCTAGCGTGGCGACCCCATGAGCTTGCTCGAAATCAGAAACCTGAAGAAGTACTTCCCGGTGGAGGAAGGACTGCTCGCCCGGCGCAGGGGTGACGTCAAGGCCGTGGACGGCGTCAGCCTGACGGTGGAGGAGGGGGAAACCCTGGGCGTGGTGGGCGAGTCGGGCTGCGGCAAGTCGACGCTGGGCCGCACGATCCTCCGGCTCATCGAGCCCACCGACGGCGAGATCCTGTTCGAGGACAAGGACATCATGAGGATCTCCAGCGCCGAGATGCGCGACCTGCGCAAGCGCATGCAGATCATCTTCCAGGACCCCTACGCCTCGCTCAATCCCCGCATGAGGGTCGGCGAGATCATCGGCGAAGGCCTCAAGATCCATCGCATGGCGTCCGGCGGCGACCGCAGGGAGCAGGTGATGGCGCTGCTCGACAAGGTCGGCCTGCGCGACGACCACTACGACCGCTACCCGCACGAGTTCAGCGGCGGCCAGCGCCAGCGCATCGGCATCGCCCGGGCCCTGGCCGTGTCGCCCAAGTTCATCGTCGCGGACGAGCCGGTGTCGTCGCTGGACGTGTCGATCCAGGCCCAGATCATCAATCTCCTGCAGGAGCTGCAGGAGAGCATGAGCCTCACGTTCTTCTTCATCTCCCACGACTTGAGGGTGGTGGAGCACGTCAGTCACCGGGTGGCCATCATGTACCTCGGCAAGATCGTCGAGATCGCCCCCAGCGCGGCCATCTACACCGACGCTCGCCACCCCTACACCCGCGCCCTGCTGTCCGCCGTGCCCATGCCCGACCCCAATCCCAAGAAGGACCGCATGGTGCTGGAAGGCGACGTCCCCAGCCCCGTCAACCCCCCGACCGGGTGCAACTTCCACCCCCGCTGCCCCTTCCGCGAGCAGATCTGCACCGAAGTGGAACCCGAGCTCGACTTCTCCCTCGGCGGCCACGGCACCGCCTGCCACGTCTTCGGCCCCGGCAAACGCTCCTGGCCCAACCCACCCCGCGATTCCTGAACCGGCAGCCCCTCCCGCCCCTGGATCGCGGTTCAAGCCCGGCATGGCTTCGGACCGCCGACGTCAGGAGCCCGGGTCAGGCCCACGGGATGCATTGATCCGCCCTTTCTCCGGAACCCAGGTCACGCCTCCGAAACGGCATTGGACCTCCCCCCCTTCTCGGGATCGCGGGACAAGGCCCCCGGGACGACGTTGGGTCCGCCCTCCGGCGTCCCGGGGGCCTTGTCCCGCGATCCCCAAACTCCTCTTCTTTGATTTCTCGCCGACCGGTGTTAAACTCCCCACCGTGCTGGATTCCACGGGCAGGCCGAGGCAACTCGGCTTGCCCGGATATTTTTACAGAGGTGCAGTTTAGAGGTACAGTTTGATGGCAGACAATGACGGCCCCGTGCCGATGACGGCGCAGGGGCATCAGCAATTGGTGGAGGACCTCCAGCGCCTCAAATCCGTTGAGCGTCCCAAGAATGTTCGCGACATCGAGGAAGCCCGGGCCCACGGCGACCTGTCGGAGAACGCGGAGTTTCACGCCGCCAAGGATCGCCAGTCCCTGCTCGATGTCCAGATTCGCGAGATCGAGGACAAGATCGCGCGGGCTCAGGTCATCGACGTATCCAAGCTCTCCGGCGACAAGATCGTATTCGGCGCCACCGTCGAGCTGGTGGACGACGACACCGACGAGAACGTCATCTACAAGATCGTCGGCGAGCACGAGGCAGAGCCCAGGGAAGGGCGGATCTCCCTGGGTTCTCCGGTGGCGCGGTCCCTGATCGGCCGCCGGGTGGGTGACCTGGTGGAGGTGCGTACGCCCGCGGGCGTGCGGAACTTCGAGGTACTGGACGTCTCTTTCATCGAATAGCTTCCTCCGACTTCGCTCCGCCGGCGCTTCGCCACGGCCCGTCCCGAGCTTGACGAAGGCCTCGGGACCGGCGGGGTGGGCCGCGGTCGTCGCGGCCCTGGCGCTCTTCGTTTCCGCTCATGCACTGGCCGAGGTGTCGATTCGGGCGCAGCCGGGTTTCGGGGGCATCTTCCGGCTCGGCGAACCCTTGCCGGTGCGCATCGAGCTGGTCAACTCCGGGGTGGCCGTCCGCGGCGTCCTGGAGGTCGTGGAGGCCCGCGGCGGCCCCACCCGGGGCATGGAGCCCTACTCGTTCATCCAGCGCCGCGACATCTTCCTCTCGACCCATGCGCGTAAGGTCGTCTACGTTACCGTCGATCCGGACTCGGTGGCGCAGCCGCTGGTCCTGCGTTTCACCGGCGGCGGCCGGACGCATGAAACCGCCGTCAGCCTGCGCGGCCGCTTCACCGGTCAGCCGCTGATCCTCCTGCTTACCCGGAGCAACGTCGCACCCGCCATCCCGCTTTCCTACCAGACCCCGGTGCCCGTCGTGTCCGTGGCCCTGGGGGATCTTCCGGAAGACGCCAGAGCTTTCGGCGGCGTCTGGAGCGTCATGCTCTACGAGCAGTCCCTGCGGGGGTTGTCCAGGACACAGCGGGGCGCGCTGACGCACTGGCTATCCGCGGGCGGGACCCTGGTGGTGCTGGGCGGCGCCCACTTCGCCCTGTATCAGGATCCGGCCACCGCCGCGTTGCTGCCCGTCAGGGTCGCCGGCCTGAAGCGGCTGGACGCCCTGCCGGAGCTGTCGGCCCAGTTCGGCGGTGTGCTCGATGACGTCCTGGTTCAGGACGCCGCGCCCACCGCCGACGGCCGCGTCCTGCTGGCGGAGGGCGGCACGCCCGTCCTTGTGGAGAAGTCCCACGGCGAGGGCAGGGTGGTCTATCTGGCGCTGGACGTGGGGCGCCCGCCGGCATCGGATTGGACGGGCCTTGCGGCGCTCTTCGGGGAGGCCCTGGGAGCGCCTCCTCCCCGGCACACGGAGCCGTGGACGGCCTGGAACCTGCAGTTGTTCATCGGGTTGCTCCAGGACTTCGGCTTCTCCAGCCTGCGTTCCCCGATGCTGTCCCTGCTCCTGGCGCTGGTTCTCTACGCCGGCTCACTGCTGTTGTGGTTCCGTTACTGGAAGGCCGGCGGCGCCCGCCGGCGCGCGTTGGCCCTGGCGCCGGCGGGGGTTGCGCTGGCCTGGGCGCTCGCCGGTTACTGGTACTTCGACCGCGGCGGCCACACACCCGACGGAATCCTGATCTCTTCCACGGTGGTGGACGGAACGCTGTGGTCCGATGTGGCCCCGGTGCACTCCAACGTGGGCCTGTTCGCGACCCGCCACAAGGATTTCTCCTTCAGCCTCGGCCGCGACCTGACCCAGCTCGACCTGGTGCCGGCCCCCGGCGGCGAAGCGGAGGCGTCGCTGGTACTGCGGGAAGGGCGCCCGCGCAACCTCGTTCACGTTCCGCTGGCAGAGTGGAACACGGCGCTGTTCCGGCTGCGCGCCGTTCGGCCTTCGCCGGTCGCCATCGAGTGGGAGCATTCGCGCCGGACCTACCGCATCGCCATCGCCAACCGCGGCACCGGCAGCCTCACCGAATGCTGGCTGCTGATCGGCGGGCGCGGCTACAGGTTGGGGGACGTTCCGCCGGGGGGCCGCCTGCGGCGCGAGTTGCCGGAGGTTCGCGGCGCCGGCGAGGAGGCGGAGAGGGAGGAACCGCAGCCCGAGGACGTCTGGTTCGACGAGAAGGTGCGTCAGGTTCTGCTTCGGCGCTCGGTATTCCCGGACGGCGACGCGGATCCCAAGACGGCCTTCGTCATCGGCTGGATACGGGGAGAGGACGCGGAGTTGCGGGTGCAGGATCCCCGCGTGGCGACTCACCACTTCAAGCTGTTTCGCGTGGCGATCCCGTTGGGCGGGGAGGAGGAGGACCTGTGAGGCCGTGGACGAACCCGGTTTTCCGGGAAGCCGTGACGGTCTATTGGGACGAGGGCCAGGCCTGCATGACCTATCTGCTGTACGTGGCCATCCTCGGCACGCTTCAGGTGCTGGCGCTGGTGCTGCCGGCGGCCGAGGCGCGGTTCTGGATCGGCCCCGCGTTCCTCTTCAAGTTCTCCGTGGTGGCCGCGCTGCTGCTGATCGTCTACCTGACGCTTCGGTTCGCCGGTCTCGAGTTCCTCGCATGGCGCTTCTCGCCGCTGCGCCACTGGCTCGAAGAGGAGCGTCTCGGCGTTTTCGCCGTGGCCTGCGGGTTGCTCTCCATACTGGCGGTCCACGGGCTCATCCTCCTCGGCCTTGCGGCGCCGTTGCTGGCGTGGTCGGGCGCCATCGCCCGGGCGCCCCTGGACGACATGGCTTCCACCCTGCCCATGCTCTTCCTGTATGCCGTGGGCTACGGAATCTGGGGCCTCGTGGGCCTCGCCTTCTGGGAGCGCAAGGCGGACAGCCGCCGGGTCTTCATCCGCTGGATCTTCGTCTGCTTCTTCCTGATCTCCGGCGCCTTCGGGGCGTGGGCCCAGACGTTGAATCCGGTGGCGTTTCTGCTCTATCATCTCGGCACCCTGGAGATGGCCCTGCCGTGGGGTCCGGCGTGGCCTCCGGCCCTCGTGCACTGGGCCTTCCAGGGGCTGGTGTTCGCCATGGGCCTGGGGTTCCTGGCCCGCGGCTTGAAGCGCATCCAGAAAGGCTATTCGTGAACGATCCGGAAGCGGTCCTGGAGGAGAAGCTGGCCGGCCTGCGCCGCTGGGAGCGCCGCAAGCGGCGCGAGCGCCTGCTGCTGGAAAGCCTCTTCTACACCGCGTTGGCGGCCGCCGGCGTGGTGCTGGCGCGGGCGCTGGCGGCGGTGGACGCCGGGCTCCTGTGGTTCGCGCCGTTGGTGTTCGTGGCGGCGGCGGCGGCGGTGTTCCTGCTGCGTCCGTGGCGGGAGCAGGCGTTCGTGCGCTCGCTCAAGCAGGTGGATGACGGACTGGAGCTCAAGGAGCGGGTGCTGACCGCGTGGGAGATACTGTCCCGGTCACGGGAGCGGGCGGAAGGACGGGTCGGCCCGGAGGAGTCCCTGGTGGTGGAGGAAGCGGCGGAGAAGGTCGGCGCGGTGGCGTTGCCGCCGCTTTGCCGGCGCCGGTTCACCTGGCATGCGCTGGCCGGGCCGCTCCTGGTGCTGTTGGCCGCGGCGGGGTTGTGGCTGCCGCCGGGCGGCGCCCCCCAGGCGGCGTCGGCGCCGTCGCTCATGGCCCAGGCGATCGAGGAACATGCCCAGGAGCTGGAACGGCAGGCGCGGGAGCAGGACCTCGCCGAGAGCCGGCGTATGGCCGAGGCCTTGCGCGAGATGGCCGAGCGGCAACTGGGCGAGGCCGGCCCCGAGAAGTCGCGGCTGGAGGCGTCGGTGGCGGCCATGGTGGACGTGCTGGAGGACATGACCCGCTCATGGCCCGCCCGGTCGGGGCTCGAATGGCCGGCGCTATCCGACAAGGCCCTGGAGCGGTTGCGGGAACACCTGCGGCGTTCGGAGGCCGGCCGGACCGGGGACGCATTTCAGGGGAGGAGCAGAAGCGATCTGCTGGAGTCCCTGGGGCTGTCTTCCCTCGACCAGCGGCCCGGCGCCTCCGAGGACATGAGCGAGCAGGAAGTGCAGGAGTTCCTCGACCGGTTGGAGCGGGACGCCCGGCAGGAGCGGGACCGCCGCTCGCTGGAGGGCACCCGACAGTTCCTCACCGAGTTGCTGCTCGGCGACGAGCCGGACGAGTCCATGGCCGAGGCGACCCGGCCCGGGCGCCCCGAGGGGCCCGAGGAGAACCCGCCGGCGGCGGGGCGGCAACCGGGGAACGAGCCCGGCAAGGGGGGGCAGGAGCCCTTCGACCCCGGCTTCCAGGCGCGCGTGCGCACGCACCTGGAAGGGCTGCTGGGCCCGGGCAAGAGCCGAGGGTTCGGCTTCCGGGGCGAGGCGCGCGCGGGCGACAGCACCGTGGGCGAAGAGGAGGTGGTGGTCCGGTACCGCCGGCAGGTGGAGGCGGAGCTCTCCTCCGAGGAGATCCCGGCCGAGTTCAAGGAAACCATCAAGAAGTACTTCCTGTCCCTGGGGGTGACGCGAACGGGACCGAAGTCGTGAGTCCGGGCCGCGCCGCCGGCCACGGGACACTCGGGAGTGATATGGCTGTGACATCGGAAGCATCGATCGACGGGGTCCGGCACCGTATGGAGAGCGCGCAGCACGCCTTCGAGGAAGTCAGGGGCGAGATGCGCAAGGCGGTGGTGGGCCACGAGGAGCTCATCGAAGGCATCTTCATCGCGCTGGTGTGCGGCGGCCATTGCCTGCTGGAGGGCGTTCCCGGCCTGGGCAAGACCTTGATGGTGCGCTCGCTCGGAGAGCTCATGGACCTGAGCTTCTCGCGCATCCAGTTCACCCCCGACCTCATGCCGGCGGACATCACCGGCACCAACGTGGTCAACGAGGACGTCTCGGGGCGGAAGGTGTTCGAGTTCGAGGCGGGTCCGGTGTTCGCCAACATCGTGCTGGCGGACGAGATCAACCGGGCCACTCCCAAGACCCAGTCGGCGCTGCTGGAGGCGATGCAGGACCAGAGCGTCACCGCCGGCGGAGCGGCGCACGCCATCCCCAGCCCGTTCATGGTCCTGGCCACCCAGAACCCCATCGAGATGGAGGGCACCTATCCGCTCCCGGAGGCGCAGGTGGATCGTTTCTTCTTCAAGCTCATCGTCCGCTACCCCTCCTACGACGAGATGGGACGTATCGCGGAGCTGACTACCGCGGCGCCTTCCGGCGGGCTGGCCAAGGTGTTGGCGGCGGAGTCGGTGCTGGAGATGCGCGAGGCGGTGCGGGCGGTGCCGCTGGCCGGTCCGGTGCGGGACTACGCCGTCAGGCTGGTGATGGCGACCCATTCGGAGACCGATCACAGCACCGAGCTGGCGCGGAAGTACGTGCAGTACGGCGCCAGCCCCCGGGGTCTGCAGGCGCTGATCCTGGCGGCCAAGGCGCGGGCGCTGCTTTCCGGCCGGCCCAACGTGTCGTTCGAGGACATCCGCCGCGACCTCATGCCGAGCCTGCGTCACCGGCTGCTCCTCAATCTCGCCGCCGAAGCCTCCGGCATCGCCCCGGAAAGGGTCCTGGAGGAGGTGGTGGAGCAGGTGCCGGAGGTGCAGCCCTGATGGCCGAGGCCGAGGCGCACCGTTTCCTGGAGCCGGACTTCCTGGCCCGGCTGGACAAGCTGCGGCTGGTGGCCAAGCGCCTGAGCTGGGGCATCGCGCGGGGGGAGCATCCGACGATCCGAAAGGGCTTCAGCCTGGAGTTCTCCGACTACCGCAAGTACAGCCGCGGCGACGACCTGCGCTACGTGGACTGGAACGTTTACGGCCGCCTGGAGAGACTGCTGCTCAAGGTGTTCACCGCCGAGGAGGAGATCACGGTCTACCTCCTGCTGGACACCAGCCTGTCCATGGCGGAAGGCTCGCCCGCCAAGATCGACTTCGCCAAGAACGTCGCCGCCGCCCTGGGGTACATCGGCCTCAAGACCCACGACCGGGTGGGGGCGGCGGGTCTGGCCGAGGACCTGACCGCGCAGTTGCCGCCGGCGCGGGCGCGCCGTCAGCTACTCTCCCTGTTCAACTTCCTCGCGGAGCTGTCGTGCGCCGGCCGCACCGACCTGGAGACCTCGGTGAAGACCTTCACGCGGCTCTATCCCCGGCCCGGGCTGGTGGTGCTGTTCAGCGACCTGCTGGACGCGTCCGGCTGCCGCGCCGCCCTGGATGAGCTGGCGCGGAAGCGGCACGACGTGCTGCTCGTCCACGTGCTCAAGGACGGCGAGACGCGCCTGGACCCGGGGGGCGACGTGTCGCTGGTGGACGTCGAGAGCGGCCGGGAGCGCCGCGTCTTTGTCGACCGGGACCTGGCGGAGCGGTTCCACCGGGAAGCGGAGGACTTCTTCGCCGGCGCCGAGCGCTTCTGCGAGGGCCGGCAGATGGACTACCGGCGCACCACCAGCGACGTCCCCTTCGACGACTTCGTGCTGCGCTACCTCATGCACGAGCCCGCCTCAGCCGACGACGTGGAGCCGGCGCGGGCGGGTTCGAGCCGCGCTCCCGCTCCTTCTTCCCCGGGCGCGGGCTAGCAGGGCGCCAGGATAGCCTCCGATGCTGTGGCTCTTTCCCGCGGCCTTTCTCTTCCTGCTGGGAGCCGTCCCGCTCATCCTGCTGCTCAACAGCCTCAGGCCGCGCGGCCCCCGGGTGCCCGTCACCGCGCTCTTCCTGCTGGAAAAGGTGCTGCGGGAGAGGCCCATCGGGCGGCGCCTGGGCTGGCTCTGGCGCCGGAACCTGCCGCTGATCCTGCAGCTCCTGGCCGCCGTCGCGGTCATCCTCGCGCTGGCCGGGCCGGCACTCCTTGGCGTGGGCGGCGGCGGCCGCGACCTGGTGGTGGTGGTGGACGTGAGCGCGAGCATGAAGGCGGCGGGGGAGTCGGGTTCGCGCTGGAGCGCGGCGCGCGAGGAGCTTCTGAGCCGGATCGGCGGACTGGGCGGCAACGACCGGATGATGATCATCGCCGCCGGCGCCGCCCCCGAGGTGGTGCAGCCCTTCACCCGGGATCGCGCCAGGCTGCGGCAGGCGGCGGAGGGATTGGCCGCCACCGACGCCGAGGCGCCGGTGAAGGAGGCGGTTCTGCTGGCGCACACGTTCCTCAAGCGCCAGGGGCCGCATCGGGTGGTGGTGATCACCGACGGCGCCTTCAAGGACATCGACGAACTGCCGCTGTCGGCGTCCTACCTGGAGCTCGTGCAGGTGCGGGGCGGGGTGGACAACGTCGGAATCCTGGGGTTCCAGTTCCGCCGGGTGGCCG
The DNA here is from genome assembly GCA_965204505.1 of uncultured Binatia bacterium (SeqCode). Classification (GTDB taxonomy): domain Bacteria; phylum Desulfobacterota; class Binatia; order UBA9968; family JAJDTQ01; genus JAJDTQ01. The sequence goes on along the minus strand of CBDBFB010000002.1, from coordinate 145,153 downwards.
GCGAGGCCGACGAGTACGAGGCCATGGTGGTGGTGCAGAACTTCACCGAGCGGCCCGTGCACGCGCCCCTGATCGTCACGGTCTCCGACCGGGTGGTGAGCCGGGCGCTCCTGTCCCTGGAGCCGTTCGCCCGGGAGGTGCTGATCTACGGCATCCCCGGCCCCTTGCGCGGGCGCGCCACCGCGCTGCTGGCCATTGACGACGACCTGGAGACCGACAACCGCGCCTTCCTGGCCTTTCCCGACGAGCGCCCCACGCGGGTTCTGTACGTGGGCCCGGGCAACCCGTTCCTGGAACGCCTGCTGCGGTACTTTCCCCACGTCACCCTGGCGCGCATCGACCGCATCCCGGTGGACCGCGTGACCGAGCAGGTGGCGGCCTACGACGTGGTGATGCTGGACCGGGTGCCGGCTCCGCCCCTCGCCCGCGGCAACTTCATCCTCATCCGTACCGTGGCCGAGGGCCTGCCCCTGCGCGTGGCCGGGCGGTCGCGGCGGCCGGCGCTGGTTTCAACCGGCTCCGACCACCCGCTGGCCAAGGGTGTGAGCCTGGACGGGCTCTACGTGCAGGATGCGCTGGAGCTGGTCGGGGACGGCGGCGGCGTCTCCCTGGCCGAGTCCGAGCGCGGGCCGCTGATCCACGCGGTGGAATCCGGCGATCTCAAGGCGTTGGTGTTCGCCTTCGACCTGACCCGGTCCGACCTACCGTTCCGGGTGTCGTTCCCGTTGCTGATGCGCAACGCCTTCTCCTGGTTCCGGCCCACCGCCCGGGAGTTCCCCGCCAGCCAGGTGGCGGCGGGCCTGCCCTTCGTGGCGGACGTGGGCGTGGACGAGGAGCGGCTGGTGTTCGTCGGTCCCTCCGGCGAGAGCCGCCCGGTTCGCGTCCGGGAACGCACCGGCACCTACGCCGACACCGGGCAGGTGGGTTTCTACCGTTTCCAGGGCGAGCGTGGAGACGGCGAGTTCGCGGTGAACCTGTTCAGCGAGCAGGAGTCCCGCATCCGTCCGTCCTACCAGGCGGATGCGACGGCCTCCGCGCCGCGGGCGGTGGAGAGCGGTCCGGGAGTGCGCTTCGACCTCTGGCCGGCGCTGCTGGTGCTGGCGCTGGTGCTGCTGCTGGCGGAAAGCGTTGTGGTTTGCCGAACCCGCCGGTCGCTCCTTCCCCTGTGGCTGCGGGTGCCGGCGATGGCGGTGCTGCTGGTGGCCCTGGTGAACCCGCGGATTCTCGCCGAGGACCCGGAGCTGGACGTCGTGATGGCCGTCGACCTTTCCCACAGCGTCGGCGAGGAGGCCCGGGAGCGGGCCGCGGACGTCCTGGAGCAGGCCCAGGCGCTGGTGGGTCCCAAGGTACGGCTCGGCGTATTTTCCTTCGCCCGCCGCCCGCAGTGGGAGTTCCTGCCCACCGATGAGCTTCCCGTGAGCGAGCTGGCGCCGCCGCCGGAGCGCGACGCCACCGACCTCGGCGCCGCGCTTCAGGGCGCCCTGGGCGAGCTCAGCGAGGGACGCGAGAACCGTATCCTGCTCATCTCCGACGCCAACGAGAACCGCGGCTCGGTGGAGCGGGTGCTGCACATGCTGCGATCCCATGGAGTCGCGGTGTGGCCGTATCCCGTGAGCCTCGCGGAGGGCCGGAACGAGGTCTACCTGTCGGAGCTTACCGTCCCCTCGGTGGTGGACAGCGGCGAGACCTTCGAGGTCAAGGCCGCCGTAACCAGCGCGCGGGCCTCCTCGGCGGCGGTGACGCTGCTGCGCGACGGGCGTGTCGTTCGCTCCATTCGGCGGGAGCTGACGCCCGGCGCCAACTGGCTCAGCTTCACCGACAGCGTGGAGCGCCGCGGCACCCACACCTACGAGCTGATGGTTGAGGCGGCCGCGGACGTTCTGGCGGAGAACAACCTGCTGCAGGGCATCGTCAGCGTCAGGGGACCCTCCCGCGTCCTCTACCTCCACGACGCCGACGCCTCGCGGCGGTTCATGGCCGAGGCCCTGCGGGTGCAGGGATACGAGGTGGTGGAGAAGACCCCGGCGTGGGCCAACCTCACGCTGCCCGAGCTGTCGGGCTTCGACCTGCTGGTCCTGGACAACGTCCCCGCCTACCAGCTCGCGCAGGTGAAGATGGAACGCGTCGAACGGTTCGTGCGCGACCTCGGCGGCGGCCTCATCGTGCTGGGGGGGACCCGCAGCTACGGCGCGGGGGGTTACTACCGGACGCCGCTGGAGCGCACGTTGCCGGTGGAAATGCGCCCGCCGGCGCGCATGGAGCTGCCGCACGTGACGCTGCTCTTCGTGGTGGACAAGTCCGGCAGCATGGGCAGCGGCCCCTACGGGACCACCAAGCTGGATCTGGCCAAGGCCGCCACCATGGCATCGGCCGAGCTGCTCAACCCCGCCGACGAAGTGGGCATCCTGGCGTTCGACTCCAGTTGGGAGTGGGTGGTGCCGTTCCGCGCGGCGGGCGGCGCCGAGGACATCGCCGAGGATGTCGCCGGCCTCACCTCCGACGGCGGCACCGACCTCCGCAAGGCCATGGTGGAAGGTCGCCGGGTGCTGGCTGCCAAGGAGGCCGCCATCAAGCACGTGCTGGTGCTGTCCGACGGCCTCACCGAGAAGGAAGACCTGCTGGAGCAGGTGACGCGCATGGCCCAGGAACGCATCACCGTGTCCACGGTGTCCATCGGCGGCGATGCCGACCGCCGTCTCATGACCCAGCTCGCCCGGAGCGGCAGCGGCAGGAGCTACGCCACGGTGGACCCGCGGACCATACCGCAGATCTTCACCACCGAAACGCTGCTGATCTCCCGGGACCTGCTGGTGGAGAAGACTCTGACCCCCAGCGTCGCCGGACCCGCGGGGCCCATGCGCGGACTTGCGGGCGGGCCGTTGCCGCCGATCCTGGGCTACGTGCTGACTCACGTGAAGCCCGGGGCGGAGGTCCACCTGCTGGCCGGCGAGGACCCGTTGCTGGTGTCGTGGCGCTACGGCCTGGGCCGGGTTTACGCGTTCACCTCGGACGTCTCCGGCCGTTGGGGGCGGCACTGGGTGCGCTGGCCGGCGTTTTCCCGGTGGGCCGCGCAGACGGCGCGCCTCGCCGTCAGGCGCGTCTCCGACCACCGGCTGCGGACCGACTTCGTGAGGGAAGGCGAGGTCATGGACGCGGTGGTGGACCTCTTCTCGGCCGCGGGGCGGCCGGTGAACCACCTGAAGCTGCAGGGATCGCTGACCCGGGCCGACGAGACCCTGGAGGAGGGAGCTTTCCGGCAGGTGGCGCCCGGACGCTACCGCACGAGCTTCGCCACTCCGCGCCGGGGTATCAACCTGCTCACCGTGAAGCAGCCGTCAGGACCCGCGGGCGCCCCTCCGGTGGCTCTTACGGTCCCCTTCATCGTGCCCTTCTCGCGGGAGTACCGGGAGATGGACGCCGACACCGAGCTGCTGGAGCGGCTGGCCCGGGAGACCGGCGGCACGATGCTGCGGTCGGAGACCCTGGCCGAGGACATCGAGCGCCTCTTCACCGCCGACCCCGACGCCCCGGGCTCCGCCCGGGGAATCTGGTGGACGCTGGCCGCCGCCGGCCTGGGCGTCTTCCTCCTGGACCTGGCGCTCCGCACCTTCATCCACGTGCGCCGGGCGGGGTGAGGCGGGCCGGCTCGTCCACCTTGCGCTACCCTCCGCCCGTGCCATAATGGATCGATGGCCGCAACCGAGTCCACGCGCGGGGAGCAGGAGGAATCACCCGTCCCGGCGGATTTCCGCTCGGGTTTCGTCGCGATCCTGGGGCGGCCCAACGTGGGCAAGTCCACGCTGCTGAACCAGTTGCTGGGGGAGAAAATCGCCATCGTCTCGCCCAGGCCGCAGACCACCCGGAACCGGATCATGGGCATCAAGACGGTGCCGGGGGGGCAGATCCTGCTGCTGGACACGCCGGGGATCCACCGGGCGCGGTCGCTCCTGAACCGGCGCATGGTGGACGTGGCCAAGCGGTCGCTGGGCGACGTGGAGGCGGCGGTCTGGGTGGTGGACGGGCGTGGCGGCCTGAAGGAGGACGACGAGGACATCGCCGGGATACTCGCCGGCAGCGGGCACGAGACCGTGATCGCGCTCAACAAGATCGACGCGGTTTCCAAGGGGCGGTTGCTGCCGGTCATGGCGCGTTTGGCCGAGTTGCTGCCCGACCGGGAGATCCTGCCCATCAGCGCCCGCACCGGGGAGAACGTCCCGCTGCTGGTGGAGGGGGTCCTCAAGCGTCTCCCGGCTGGTCCCCGCTACTATCCCGAGGACGAGCTGACCGACCAGACGGAGCGGTTCATCGCTGCGGAGATCGTTCGCGAGAAGGTCTTTTTGCGCACCCGCCAGGAGATCCCGTACGGCACGGCGGTGTCGGTCCAGAGCTTCGAGGAGAAGAACGGCGGCTCCCTGGTGGTTATCGCCGCGACCATTCACACCGAACGGGATAGCCACAAGCCGATCCTCATCGGCAAGCGCGGCGCGGCGCTGAAGGAAATCGGCAGCGCGGCGCGGGAAGACCTGGAGCGCCTGCTGGGATGCCGTGTCTACCTGGATCTCGCCGTCAAGGCCACCCCCGGGTGGAGCCGGGACCCCCGGAGCCTCGCGGCGTTCGGCTTGTGACGGAACCTTGTCAAGACCCGTGAGACAAGGATTTTAAACATGTCATTCCCGCGGAACAGGCTGTGTCGAAACAGCGGTTGGATACGGTATTGCAGGGACGCCCCGAATCGTCATTCCGGCGAAAGCCGGAATCCAGGAGGGGCGGGGAATCACTCCCGTTTGCCTCTCCCCACCCCTGGATTCCGGCCCCGTACCCCGATACGGGGCATGCTTTCGCCGGAATGACGACAATGGGTATCGTTTCCATGCCCGCAATCACGGAGAGTTTTGACACAAAGAACATGCCGCTGGTGGCCATCGTGGGGCGGCCCAACGTGGGCAAGTCGACGCTGTTCAACCGCCTGAGCCGGGCCCGGCGTGCCATCGTGGACAACCAGCCGGGGGTGACCCGCGACCGGAACTACAACCAGGTGGCATGGCGGCGGCACCGCTTCACGCTGGTGGATACCGGCGGCCTGGAGCCGGACGAGCGCGACGGCCTCAAGGGGCGGATCCTGCAGCAGACCCTCACGGCGGTGGAGGAGGCCGACGTCATCGTCTTTCTCCTGGACGGACGAACCGGGCCCACGCCGCTGGACACGGCCGCCGCGGAGTTGTTGCGGCAGGCTCCCAAGCCGGTGTTCTACGCGGTCAACAAGCTCGACACCGGGCCTCGCGAGAGCGACCTCTACGACTTCTACCGGCTCGGCGTGGAGCGGCTGTTCCCGCTTTCGGCGGAGCACGGGCTGGGGGTCGCGGACCTGATGCAGGAGGTGGTGGAGGCGTTGCCGAAGGGCCGGGAGAAGGCCGCGGAGTCCGCCGAGCCCCTGGCTTTGGCGGTGGTAGGGCGGCCCAACGTGGGCAAGTCGACGCTGGTCAACCGGCTGCTGGGCTATGACCGTTCGCTGGTGGACTCGCGGCCCGGCACCACCCGCGACGCGCTCCAGGCCGACTTCACCTGGCGCGGGACCCCCTGCCGCCTTACCGACACGGCGGGCATCCGGCGCAAGGCCCGGGTGGTGGACCCGGTGGAACGCTACAGCGTGAGCCGCGCGTTGCGCTCGGTGGACGCCGGCGACGTGGTCATCCACCTTCTGGACGGTTCCGAAGGGGTCACGGACCAGGACGCGCAGGTGATGGCGTACGGCCTCCAGCGGGGCAAGGCCGTGGTCCTGGGCATCAACAAGTGGGATCTGCTGGATACCGACGGCCTGAGCCTCGGGGTGTACCAGGATTTCTTGCACCGCCGGCTACCGTTTGCCGACCATGTGCCGATTGTATCGTTATCGGCGTTGGAAGGGTCGGGCATGAAGAAGCTGATGGACACGGTGGTGCGGGTGGGCGACGCCCAGCGCAGATGGATCAAGACCCCGGCGCTCAATCGCGCGCTGCGGCGGCTCACCGAGCGGCATTCTCCGCCGCAGTTCCGGGGGCGCGCCGTGAAGTTCTACTACGGCACCCAGACCGACGTGCAGCCGCCCACCTTCACGCTCTTCGTCAACTACCCGGAAGGCATCGGTGCGGGCTACAGGCGCTACCTCGTCAAGACCCTGCGCGCGGAGCTGGGGATCGAGCACACGCCGTTGCGCCTGAACCTGCGGCCGCGGGCCGGCAGGGAGAAGCAACAGGATGCCGGATGACACCCGGCGAGACCTTGCCTGGCTGGCCTTCGGGCAGGTGCCGGGCCTCGGGTGCGTCGGGTTCCGGCGCATCGCGGACTACTTCGCCGACCCCACCGACTCGTTCTTCAGCTCCCGCGGGACGTTGCGGGGGGTTCCCGGACTGAGCCGGGCGGCGGTCGACGGGCTGCTCGGCTTTTCCGGCTGGAAACGGCTGGCCGAGGAGTTGCGTCGGGTCCGGGATGCCGGCGCCCGGCTGGTGCGCTACCGCGACCCGGCCTATCCCGAGCGTCTGCGCACGCTGCCCGATCCGCCGCCGGTTCTCTACGCCGGCGGGTCGCCGGAGGCTGCCGCCGGCCCGGCGGTGGGCGTGGTCGGCACGCGGGCGCCGAGCGAGTACGGCCGCGAGATGACCCGGTTGCTGTGCCGGGGGCTGGCCGCCGCCGGCATCACCGTCGTCAGCGGCATGGCGCGGGGCATCGACGGCGAGGCCCACGAAGCCGCATTGCACACGGGCGGCGGGACCGTGGCGGTCCTGGGTTCCGGGGTGGACGTCACCTATCCGCCGGAGCACCGGGACCTCCGCGACCGGATCGAGGCACGCGGCACGGTGCTCTCGGAGCATCCCATGGGGACGGCGCCACTGCCGCACCACTTTCCCGCCCGCAACCGCATCATCAGCGGCCTCTCGCTGGGCGTGGTGGTGGTGGAAGCCACCCAGCGGAGCGGGTCGTTGATCACCGCCCGGTGGGCGCTGGAGCAGGGCCGGGAGGTGTTCGCGGTTCCCGGTCCGGCGGGCTCCAGCCGCAGCCGCGGGCCCCACGGCCTGATCCGTGAGGGCGCGAAGCTGGTGGAGAACGTGGCCGACATCATCGAGGAGATCGCGCCGCAACTGTCGGCGGAGCCGGCCGCGTCTTCGCCGGCGATCGGGGCGGACTCCGGCGGATGTGCCCCGGACCGGCTTCCCTTCGGAGGCGCTGCCGGAGCCATCCTGCGGAACCTTGAGGGCGGACCTTTGCACATGGATGACGTCGTCCTCCGGACCGGCCTTTCGCCGCAGAAGGTTTGCGAGGCGCTCTTGGAAATGGAGTTGCAGGGCCTGCTCAGACAGTTGCCGGGACAGAGATTTGCCTTGAACTCCGGCGCAACCGTCAGACCGTAGCGAGGCCGTCTCCGTGCCCGAATGTCTTACGTTGGTCGTACCCTTGTGGTATGGATAACCTTGTGGAGGAAGTGATGATCGACGCGTCGTTGGATGCTTATATTCTCATCGCCATCTTTGGAACCGGCATCGCGCTGGCCGGGCTGATTCTGCCCGATCTCCGATCGATGAAGCGCGATATCGCCGACCTGAGAGAACGGATGGCGCGGCTGGAAGGACTGTTCGAGGGATTTACCCGGCGAGACAACAACCCCGATGTCGCATCCTGACAAGGGGAAGCCGTGAGCAGACTCGTGGCGGGGGCGGCAGAGTTTCAGTCTGTCGCCCCTTCGTATTTTTGCTCGTGAAAGATGGTTGAAACCACCGAACGTGTCAGTATCGTCGGCGGCGGTCTCGCCGGCTGCGAGGCCGCGTGGCAGCTCGCCAGACGGGGAGTGCCGGTGGACCTGTACGAGATGAGGCCGGTCACCGGGACCGCGGCTCATGCCACCGGTGACCTGGCCGAGCTCGTGTGCAGCAACTCTTTCCGGTCCCAGTCCCTGACCACCGGGGCGGGGTTGCTGAAGGAAGAGATGCGGCGCATGGGCTCCCTGATCATCGCCCTGGGCGAGGCCCACCAGGTGCCCGCGGGCTCCGCCCTGGCGGTGGACCGCACGCGCTTCGCCCGGGCCGTCTCCGAGCAGGTGGCGGCGCTGCCGGGCCTGCGGCTGATCCGCCGGGAGCTGGAGGCGGTTCCACCCGGCCTGACCATCCTGGCCACCGGACCGCTCACCGCGCAGCCCCTTTCGGAGTGCATCGGAGAGCTTCTGGGAACGGAGCACCTCTACTACTACGACGCCATCTCGCCGGTGCTGACCGCGGAGTCCGTGGACACGGCGGTGGCCTTCCGGGCGTCGCGCTACGACGAGAGGCCAGGCGACTACCTGAACCTGCCCCTGACCCAGGCGGACTATTACCGGCTGGTGGATGCGGTGGTGGAAGCGGAGAAGGTGCCGGTGCGCAGCTTCGAACGGTTCTTCGAAGGCTGCCTTCCCATCGAGGAGATGGCCCGGCGCGGGCGGGAGACCCTGGCGTTCGGCCCCATGAGGCCCACCGGGCTCGTGGATCCCGCTTCCGGCCAGAGACCTTACGCCGTGGTGCAGTTGCGACAGGAAAACCATGAGGGAACGCTTTACAACCTCGTGGGCTTTCAGACCAAGATGACCTACCCGGAGCAGAAACGGGTCTTCTCGCTGATACCGGGGCTGGCCAATGCGGTGTTCGTGCGATACGGCAGCCTGCACCGCAACACTTACATCAACGCGCCCCGGCACCTCCTGCCTACGCTTCAATGGCGCGGAGCGCCGCGGCTCTTCTTCGCCGGGCAGATCACCGGCGTCGAAGGGTATGTCGAATCGGCCGCGTCCGGGCTTCTGGCGGGGATCAACGCGGGCCGCCTGGCGTTGGGGGCGGACCCGGTGACCCCGCCCGGCACCACCGCCCTCGGTTCGTTGCTCCACTACATCACCGATACCGGCCGGGAAGCCTTCCAGCCCATGAACGTCAACTTCGGGCTCTTCCCGAATCTGCCCGCCAAGGCCAGGGGCAGGCGCAAGAAGGAGCTCATGGCCGAGCGTTCGCTGCGGGACCTGGAGCGCTGGTGCCTGGAGACGGGCGAGGGGGATCCCCCGGTCGCGGTGCGGGAAGCGTGAGGCTCATGGACGCCGCCGGTCTCATTACCCTCGAAGACGTCACGAAGACCCACGCGCCCGGCGATCCCGCGGCGGTTTCGGAACTGAGCTTCACGTTGAAGCAGCGCGAGATTCTGGCGCTCCTCGGTCCCAGCGGTTCCGGCAAGACCACGACGCTGCGTCTGATCGCGGGTTTCGAGCGCCCCGACGGCGGCAGGATCCTGCTCAACGGAGCGCCGTTGTCCGGCGACGGCATGTGGATCGAGCCCGAGGAACGGCGTATCGGCATGGTGTTCCAGGACTACGCTCTGTTCCCGCACCTGACGCTGATGGACAACGTCACGTTCGGGCTTCGCAACGGGACACGGAAGTCGCGGACCGAGGCGGCCCTGCGGGTGCTCGACGTGGTAGGTATGGAGGAGCTGGCCCGGCGTTATCCCCACGAGCTCTCCGGGGGGCAGCAGCAGCGCGTCGCGCTGGCCCGGGCGCTGGCACCGAATCCTCTCGTGCTGCTGCTCGACGAGCCCTTCAGCAACCTCGATTTCGACATGAGGGCCGAGATGCGGGAGGAGCTGCTGCGGATCCTGCGCGCGTCGGAAACCAGCGCCGTCATGGTGACCCACGATCAGGAAGAGGCCCTGGCGGTGGCCGATCGGGTGGGGGTTCTCAACCACGGCGTGCTGGAGCAGCTTTCGGAGCCCGAGGTGTTGTACCGGCGGCCCGGAACGCGTTTCGTCGCCGAGTTCGTCGGCCAGTCCGATTTCGTTGCAGGCGTCGTGCGGGACGGTATCGAGACCGAGGTGGGGAAGTTTGCCGACGACTCCGGCTGGCCTGCCGGCGCCAGGGTCGATCTCCTGGTCCGGCCCGACGAGGTGGCGATCGAAGCCCGCGCCGACGGCGAGGGGCTGGTGACGCGCCGGCAGTTTCGAGGGGCCGAGAACGTCTACCATCTCATGCTGCCGTCCGGAGCGCAGATCCGCAGCAGCCAGCCGTCCACCCGCGCCCTTGCCGCCGACACCCGGGTAAAGGTCACGGTGCGACCCGCCAACATCATCGTTTTCCCGTGCGCCGCGGAGCTTCCCGACCCCGGCTCCAAAGATTGACATTCCACACGGAATCTGAAGAAATGTAGGCTTGTGGCGGCCACCATGGCGTTGGCGTGGTGGCCCTTTTGTTGTTTGCGAAAGCGCTGAAAATTGGAGTCCGGAGAGTCGCGATGTCTGTGAGGAGCGAAAAGATCTGGGTGGACGGCGAGATGGTGGACTGGGACGACGCCAGGTTCCACGTCATGAGTCACGCGCTCCACTACGGCACCGCGTACTTCGAGGGGATCCGCTGCTACTCGCTGGACGGAGAGCGGTCGGCGGTGTTTCGGCTGCCCGAGCACCTCCAGCGTTTCCGCAACTCGGGGCACATCCTCGGCTGTCCCCTGCCATACAGCGCCGAGGAGATGACCGAGGCGGTGCTGGAGGTGATCCGGGTCAACCGCCTGAAGGAGTGCTACGTCCGGCCGCTGGCGTTCCTGGGCGACGGCGAGATGGGACTCTACGCGCTCAACAATCCCGTGCGGGTGATCGTGGCGGCGTGGGCCTGGGGGGCCTACCTGGGTGACGAGGGGCTCAAGCAGGGGATCCGCGCCAAGGTTTCTTCCTACACGCGGCATCACGTGAACGTGATGATGACCAACAGCAAGATCTCCGGCAACTACGTCAACTCGGTGCTGGCCAAGCACGAGGTGAAGCTTGCCGGGTATGACGAAGCCATCATGCTGGACCCCGAGGGGTGCGTCTCGGAGGCCAGCGGCGAGAACCTCTTCATCGTGAAGGACGGGGAGTTGAGGACCGCGCCCGTGACCTCGATCCTCCCCGGCATCAACCGCGCCAGCGTCATCGAGCTGGCCCGGGAGAAAGGGTACCGGGTCAACGAGGAGCGCTTTGCCAGGGACGCCCTCTACATTGCCGACGAGGCGTTTCTTACCGGCACCGCCGCCGAGGTTACACCCATCCGGGAAGTCGACGACCGGGCCATCGGCGAGGGCAAGCCGGGACCGGTGACCCTGGACCTGCAGCAGGCCTTCTTCGACGTCATCCGGGGCCGCGCCGAACGCTACTGCGACTGGCTGACTCTGGTGTGACCGATGTCTTGATGGCGTCCGCGATGCGGGCGCGGGCGGTTTAGACACGCGAGGGGCGACCGCCGGTCGCCCCTACCACCTCTCGTTCCAGCTCCGCGCCGAATACTTCCGTTTCACCAGCGAGGCGATGGCTTCGCTCGGGACCGGCACATCCCCGAGCGCGGCGCTCCAGGAGCCCGTCAGGAGGGCCTTGATGCGCGCGGGCGGCTGCCGCAGGTTGGTGAGGAAGGCGCCGTGCCCCCGGCGACGGCGATACTGCGGCGCCTTGGGAGGATAGGGGAGGATCTCTTCCACCAGCGGGATCGGGAAATCCAGCAGGAAGGTGCCGTGGAACAGCAGGAACCGGCGACGGCGGCGCTGGGCGTTGCCCGAGAACTTCCGCCGGTCCACGGCCAGATCGGTGACGCCCTCGCGCCGGATCGGAAGACCGGTAGTCTCGGCCAGCACCCTCCGGTGGCGTTCCATGATGAAGGCGTTGGTGGAGTCGATGCGTTCCAGCAGAGGGTTGCCGTCGATGCGCAGGACGAGCGAGTAGCTCAGGCAGCCGGGTCCCTGGACCACCGTGCCGCCGCCGCTGCATCGCCGCAGGACGGGAATGCCCCGGGCCGCGCACGCGGTAGCGTCGACCTCGATGGCCCGCCGGCTCGCAAGGCCGAGCACCACGAAGGGCCGGGGGGACTCCCAGAACCGCAGGATCTCGTGGTCCTGCGTCTCCTCGCAGTGGTCCAGCAACGCCTCGTCACAGGCCAGGTTGGCTTCGGGGCTCGGTAGCGTGAGGTCGAGGCACTGCATCGGAACCGGTGTCTGGCGGGCGTCCGGCGAGCGGTTTCGGAACGTGAAGCAGGACGATCCGAAAAGGGCTTGACACGCGCGGGCGGCGCTGAATATGTTGCCCGGCACGTGTTGCTTACGCAAACGATTTGGTAATATTCCAGGAAGGTCATGAGCGCCAAGGAGTTGACACCCCCTGCCTATTCCGTGACGGAGGGCGAGGTCCGCACCGGGTCCGAGCCGGTCGCGGATACGGAGGGGTCCGGGCGCGACGCGGCACAGAACGACCGGTGGCTCGACTCGCTGGAGAGCCTTCTCGGAGACGTGGTCCGGAAGAAGGGTCCCGAGCAGGTGGACTTCCTTCTAGCGCAACTGGTGGCGCGCATCCGGGACCGGCAGCGCGACGATTCCGCCCTCAACACCCCTTACGTCAACACCATCGCGCGGGAAGATGAACCCCGCTATCCCGGTGACCGCCGCATCGAGCGGCAGGTCAAGAGCTACGTCCGCTGGAACGCCATGGCCATGGTGGTGAAGGCCAACCGGTTGCACTCGGGCATCGGCGGCCACATCTCCACGTACGCCTCCGCGGCGAACCTGTACGAGGTGGGCTTCAACCACTTCTTCCGGGGCGGGGACGGCGACGCGCCGGGCGACCTGGTCTATTTCCAGGGCCACGCGTCGCCGGGCAATTATGCCCGCGCCTACGTGGAGCATCGCCTCAGCGCGCGCAAGCTGCATCTCTTCAGGCAGGAGCTGGCCAAGGGCGGTGGATTGCCTTCGTATCCCCACCCTCACCTGATGCCCGACTTCTGGCAGTTCCCCTCCGTGTCCATGGGGCTGGCGCCCATCATGTCCATCTACCAGGCGCGTTTCGCCCGTTACCTGGCGGCCCGGGGCCTGTTGTCGCAGGAACCACGGGTGTGGTGCTTCCTGGGCGACGGCGAAACCGACGAGCCGGAATCCACCGGGGCGCTTTCCCTGGCCTCGCGGGAGAACCTCGACAACCTCGTCTGGGTGGTCAACTGCAACCTGCAGCGGCTGGACGGGCCGGTGCGGGGCAACGGCAAGATCATCCAGGAGCTGGAGTCGCTGTTCCGGGGCGCGGGCTGGAACGTCATCAAGGTGATCTGGGGCTCGGACTGGGATCCGCTGCTGGAGGCGGATACCAGGGGGCTGCTGGCGGAGCGCATGGAGAAGGCGGTGGACGGGGACTACCAGAAGTATTCGGTGGCCCCGGGCAGCTACACCCGAAAGCACTTCTTCGGCACCCATCCCGAGTTGCTCGGGATGGTGAACCACCTGAGCGACGACCAGATCCGCAAGCTGGCCCGCGGCGGCCACGATCCCCAGAAGGTGTACGCCGCCTACAGCGCGGCCATCAGCCACGAGGGTACGCCCACGGTGATCCTGGCCAAGACGGTGAAGGGCTACGGCCTCGGCGAGGCGGGCGAGGGGCGCAACATCACGCACCAGCAGAAGGCGCTCAACGAGAAGGAGCTTCGCGACTTCCGCTCGCGGTTCGGCGTGCCCCTGTCGGACGAGGAGGTGGTGGAGACGCCGTTCTACCGCCCTCCCCTGGAGAGCGAGGAGACCCGCTACCTGCTGGAACGGCGCAAGAGCCTCGGGGGGTTCCTGCCCCGGCGGGCGCGCAAGACGTCGGCGCTCCAACTGCCCGGGGAGACGGCCTACGAGGAATTCCACAAGGGCTCATCGGAAACCCGAGTCTCTACCACCATGGCGTTCGCGCGGCTGCTGAGCAAGCTGTTGCGGGATCCGAACATCGGCAGGAACATCGTGCCGATCATCCCGGACGAGGCCCGCACCTTCGGCATGGACACGCTGTTCCGCCAGGTGGGCATCTACTCGCCCAAAGGCCAGCTCTACGAGCCCGTGGACCGGGAGACGCTGTTGTTCTACCAGGAGGCGCGGGACGGGCAGCTCCTCGAGGAGGGCATCAGCGAGGCCGGCGCCATGTCCTCGTTCATTGCCGCGGGGACGGCCGACGCCAACTACGGCAAGCCCATGATCCCGTTCTACACGTTCTACTCGATGTTCGGCTTCCAGCGCATCGGCGACCTCATGTGGGCGGCGGCGGACAGCAAGGCCCGGGGTTTCCTGCTCGGCGCCACCGCCGGGCGCACCACCCTGAACGGTGAAGGGCTTCAGCACGCCGACGGCCACAGCCACCTGCTGGCGAGCACGGTTCCGGCCCTGCTCACCTACGACGCGGCGTTCGCGTACGAGATCGCCGTCATCGTCCGGGAAGGGCTCAGGCGCATGTACCAGCGCCGCGAGGACGTCTTCTACTACCTCACGCTCTACAACGAGAACCACGAGATGCCGGCCATGCCGCCGGGGGTCGAGCAGGGCATCCTCAAGGGGCTCTACAAGTTCAAGGCCGCCGACGCGGGGCACAAGCACCGGGCGCACCTGTTGGGCAGCGGCCCGCTGCTGTTCGAGGCGCTTCGAGCCCAGGAGATCCTGGCGAGCCGCTACGGCGTCGGCGCCGACGTCTGGAGCGCCACGAGCTACAACCTGCTGCGCCGCGAGGCCCAGCAGGCCCGGCGCTGGAACCTGATGCATCCCGGGGAGAAGCCGCGCAAGTCCTACGTGGAATCGTTGCTGGAGCCGGAGGAGGGGGTGTTCGTGGCGGTGTCCGACTACATGAAGATCGTGCCGGATCAGATCGCGCCGTGGGTGCCGGGCGGACTGTTGACGCTCGGGACGGACGGTTTCGGCCGCAGCGACACCCGACCCAGGCTGCGCCGTTACTTCGAGGTGGACGCGGAGTCGGTGGTGGTCGCGACGCTCCATTCCCTGTGCCGGAAGGGCCGGATCCGGAAAACGGTGTTGGAGCGGGCCATGCGCGAGCTCCGGTTCGGTCCGGGCAAGTCCCATCCCGAAATGGCCATCTGACGGTTTCCGCCCGACATGGACGTAACGCTTCCCAAACTCGCCGAAGGGGCGGACTCCGGTACTGTCGTCAACATCCTGGTGGCGGAAGGAGATCCGGTCCAGGCGGACCAGACCCTTCTGGAGCTCGAGAACGAGAAGGCGGTGGCTCCCATTCCTTCCACCGGCACCGGCAGGGTGGCGCGGGTTCACGTCGAGGTGGGCCAGGTGGTGTCGATAGGCCAGGTGCTGGTGACCATCGACGAGGACCGGGCCGCCACGGCGCCCGCGGTTCCGGCACAGGCGCCCACGGCGGAACCGGCGCCCGCGGCCGCGCCGGTCGTCGAGGCGGCGCCGTCCGCGCCACCCGAGATTCCGCCGGAGGACCACGTCCACGCCTCCAGCAGCGGCGCGCCGCCGCCGGCCTCGCCCACGGTGCGAAAGATCGCCCGGGAGCTGGGCATCGATCTCACCCGCGTGAAGGGCAGCCAGCGCGGCGGCCGCATCGTGATGGCGGACGTCCGCGGCTACATCCAGGGGCTGCAGCGACTGGCGCTCGCGCCCGCCGCTCCTGCGGCGGAGCCGGCGGTCGACGTCTTCCAGACGCTGGACCTCACCAAGTGGGGCCCCACCAAGCGCGAGAGGATGTCGCCGCTCCGGCGCACCATCGCCCAGCGGATGACCGAGTCCTGGACCACCGTGCCCCACGTGACGCAGTTCGACGACGCCGACATCACCGGCCTCATGGATCTCCGCAAACGTTACGCCAAGGCCTACGAGAAGGCCGGGGCGCGGCTGACGCTCACCTCTTTCGCCATCAAGGCGGCGGTGTCGGCCCTGGCCAGGTACCCGGCGTTCAAGACCAGCATCGACTACCAGGCCCTGGAAATCGTCACCCGTGACTACGTGCACATCGGCGTGGCGGTGGACACCGAGGCGGGACTGATCGCGCCGGTTATCCGCGACGCGGACAAGAAAGACCTGCTGAACCTGTCCATCGAGCTGGACGAGCTGGCGGAGAGGACCCGGCAGCGCAAGCTGTCCGCGGACGAGATGCAGGGGGCGACGTTCACCATCTCGAACCTCGGAAGCATCGGCGGCTCCCACTTCACGCCTATCGTGAACAGCCCGCAGGTGGCGGTTCTGGGCATGGGACGGGGTGTCCAGCGCCCGATGGTGCGGGACAAGAAGGTAGCGTTGCGGATGGTGCTGCCGCTGGCGCTCTCCTACGACCACCGTGTGATCGACGGCGCCGACGGAGCGCGTTTCCTGCGCGAGATCGTGCGTTGTCTGGAGGACTATCCCGAAGCGGAGATCAAGTGGCCTGTTTCATGAACCTGCTTGCGAACGAGGAGTCGGTGCGAGTAATCAAACACAACCCCCCTCCCTTCGGGAGAGGGTGGCCCTCCTACCGTCCCGAATCCAACCCCTCTCCCCCTGGGAGAGGGTGGCCGAAGGCCGGGTGAGGGCCTAGGAGGACCGTGGACCCCATCAAAACGGAAATCGTCGTCGTCGGCGCGGGCCCCGGCGGCTATGCCGCGGCGTTCTATGCCGCCGACATGGGTAAGCGTGTGCTCCTGGTGGAACGGGACCAGCGCCTGGGCGGAGTCTGCCTCAACCGCGGTTGCATCCCGTCCAAGGCTCTCCTCCACGCCACCCACGTCATCGACGAAGCGGCGCTGTCGGAAGCGCGCGGCGTCGCCTTCGGCAAGCCCAAGGTCAAGCTCGAGAAGCTGCGGCAGTGGAAGGAAGCCGTCATCGAAAAGCTGGCCAAGGGTCTGGAGGGGCTGTGCTCGCGGAGGGGCGTGCAGCGGCTCCACGGCCGCGGACATTTCGAGGACTCCCATACCCTGCGGGTGGAGACCGCCGAGGGACAACAGTTCGTCAACTACGACAAGGCCATCATCGCGGTGGGGTCCAAGCCGGCCATGCCGGCGGCCTTCGATCTGGGCAACCGGCGCATCATGACCTCCACCGAGGCGCTTGAGCTCGAGGACGTCCCCGGCCGGCTGCTGGTGGTGGGGGGCGGCTACATCGGCATGGAGCTGGGGACGGTCTACGCCCGGCTGGGGAGCGAGATCGTCCTGGTGGAAGCGCTGAGCCACTTGTTGTCGGGGGTGGACGCCGACCTGGTGCGGCCCGTGGCCAAGGTCGCCGAGTCGCTGTTCAAGGAGATCCGCCTCAAGACCAAGGTGTTGCGCATGGCCACCAGCGGCAGGAAGATCAAGGTGGCCATGGAGGTCGGCGGCGCCAGGCGCGAGGAAACCTACGACCGCGTGCTGGTGAGCGTGGGCCGGACCCCCAGCTACGAGGACCTGGGGCTGGAGAACACCGGGGTCAGGATCGGCGCCAACGGCTTCATCGAGTGCAACGACCAGCAGCAGACCGGCGACCCGGCCATCTATGCCATCGGCGACGCCAACGGCGGCGCCTTGCTGGCGCACCGGGCCACCAAGGAGGCGCGCGTCGCGGTGGAGGTCATCGCCGGCGAGTCCGGCACCATCGCCGGCGTGGTGATCCCGGCGGTGGTCTTCACCGAACCGGAGGTGGCGTGGTGCGGCCTTACCGAGCAGGAGGCCAAGGCCGGGGGAATTCCCGTGGAGATCGTGAAGCTTCCCTGGGGCGCCTCCGGGAGGGCCCTCACCCTCGACCGCCCCGAAGGCCTCACCAAGTTGATTGTCGAGCCCGAGACGGAGCGTATCCTGGGCGTGGGCATCACCGGCGCCGGCGCCGGCGAGCTGATCGGCGAGGGTGTCCTGGCCATCGAGATGGGCGCTACCGCCCGGGACCTGGCCGAATCGGTCCACCCCCACCCGACCCTCTCCGAGACCCTCATGGAATGCGCCGAGCTGTTCTACGGCACCGCCACCCACGCACCGCCCCGAAAACGTCCCCGAGGGAACGCCAGGGAGGCCGCGGGAGGGGACACTGGGACGCATGCTTGACTTGAACCGGCCTATTTGTTAGCGAAAAATTGTGGCTTGTTCATGGTCGGGCACACTAAAATCCCCAGGAGGAAGTGAATGACATACGTGATTGCGGAGCCTTGTGTCGACGTCAAGGACACGGCTTGCGTCGATGTTTGCCCTGTCGATTGCATCCACCCGACCAAGAACGACCCCGAGACATTCGAGAAGGAGAACATGCTCTATATCGATCCCGAGGAGTGCATCGACTGCGGCGCGTGCGAGCCGGTGTGCCCCGTGGAGGCCATTTTCGAGGAGGCCGCGGTCCCCGAGAAATGGCAGGAATACACTCAGATCAACGCCGACTGGTTTCAGAAATAACCGCTAATCTTCCTGGGTGCCGGCCGTGTACGCCGCGGGCGTGGCCGCGTCGTCGCCCCGCACCAACCCATCGTATTCGAACGTCCCGCAAAAGCCTCGTACGAGACGGGACTTTACCTCCTCCATTTCGATCGACTTCCCGGTCTCTTGCTCCATTGAGGTGATCCGGGCCCAGTCCAGGCCGCAGGGAACGATCCTGCTGAAGTAGCCCATATCGGGCGCCACGTTGAGGGCCGCGCCGTGAAAGGTAACCCCGCGTCTGACGGCGACGCCGATGGCGCATATCTTCCGGTCGCCGATCCAGACGCCGGTGAAGGGCGGCCGGCGGACGCCCTCCAGGCCGAAGGATTCCAGGACGTCGATGATGACCCGCTCCAGTCTGCTCAGGTAACGGTGGACGGCCCGGCGCAGCTTCGATCTGAGATCGATGATCGGATACGCCACCAGTTGCCCGGGGCCGTGGTAGGTCACGTCGCCGCCGCGGCTGGTGGCATGGACCGGGACGTCGCCGGGGTCGAGGATGTGGGCGCCCGCTTCCCTCCGGCCGGTGGTGATCACGTGTGGATGCTCCACCAGTATCAGGCAGTCGTCCGCGGGCTCGCGGGTCTTCGTTTCGAGGACCCGTTCCTGAACGGCGAGCGCGGCCCGGTAGTCGAGCCGGCCCAAATCCATGACACGCAAGTTGCGGGGCATCTTCAATGACCCATACCACATCGGCGATTAAAACAAAGCGTGGAGGCATCGTTGGTGCACAGGCTTCTTGACTCCCGGTCCCGGCCGCATTAAGAACGGGCCAGACAAGAGCGGACCGGACGGCCGTGTGCCAATGGATCGGACAGTGGTGCCGGCCGCCGAGTCCGGGAATGGGAGTGAACCGGGTGACGGGAACCATCAAGAAGATCCTGAGAGACAAGGGATTCGGGTTCATCGAGCCGGACGACGGCGGCGACGATGTCTTCTTCCATCGCGGCAGCGGCGCCCCCCGGGTCCAGTTCGAGGATTTCGGCGAGGGCGACAGCGTGCAGTTTCAGACCCGGGCGGGCGACAAGGGCCTCGTCGCGTTCGGCATGAAGCTGCGTTGAGCTCCCGCTTCTCTCACCGCCCTTCCTCGCAAAGCCAGGCAGGAGCATGACAACCGGCGCCGAAAGCGGGAAGGACACGCGCGGCGATCCCACCGGGCGCCCGGACGCCGGGGACCCGTCGGCGACCGCGGCGAAGCAGGCCTTCCTGACCCACCTCGAAGACATCCGCGGACGCTATCTGCCCGAGGTCCTCTTCCTCCTCGACGACGTGGTCCGCGAAGCGGACCTGGCGCGTTCGGGACTGGCCGAGATGTGCCGCTATCATTTCGAGACGGGCGGCAAGCGGCTGCGCGCGCTGCTTCCGCTGCTGGTGGCGGATTGTCTTGGCGAAGATCCGGCCAAGGCCGTGGCCATGGGCGCGGCCTGCGAGATGCTGCACAACGCGACGCTGGTCCACGATGACGTGCAGGACGGCGACGAGGCGCGCAGGGGGCGGGAGACGGTCTGGCACCGGTTCGGCGTGGCCCGCGCCATCAATCTCGGTGACGCCATGTTCTATTTCACGCTGTTGCTGGCGCAGCGCGCGCCGGTGGACGGCGAGCGGCGGGAGGCCCTCGCGCGGCGGATGCTGACCGAGACGCTCAGGGTCATCGACGGGCAGGAGCAGGAGTTCGCGCTGCGCGCGAATGCCAGGCCCTCGATGGAGCAGTACCTGGACATGATCGAAGCCAAGACCGCGCGTTTCTTCGTACTGGGCATGGCGGGCAGCGCGGAGATGCTCGGGCGCGAGCCGGCTGTCGTCGAGGGACTGACCGAGGGCGCGCGGCACCTCGGGATCCTGTTCCAGATCCAGGACGATGTGCTGGATCTTTACGGCGACAAGGGCCGCGACCAGCGCGGCAGCGACATCGCCGAGGGCAAGCGCAGCGTCCTGGCGGTCCACGCGCTGGAAAACGCCGCGCCGCACGACGCCGGGTGGCTGCTGGAGGTGCTGGACAAGGAGCGGGCGGCGACGTCGTCCGACGACGTGGAGCGGGTCGCGGGATTGTTCGACCGGCTCGGGTCGCTGTCCTTCGCGGTGAACGAGATGCACGCCCGCAGGCAGGCAGCCCTGACCGCCATCGGGACATTGAAGCAGCCGCGTCTTTCCGCCATGATGCAGGGCATCTCGGAAACGGTGCTGGAGCCGATTCGGGATCTGGTGTAGCAGGTGCCTCTTGTCCCCAAATCCGTCATTCCGGCGAAAGCCGGAATCCAGGGGTGGGGAGGGGGCAGCGGGAGTGATCCCCCGCCCCGCCCTCCTGGATTCCGGCTTTCGCCGGAATGACGGACGCGGTCAGGTCGCCTGTATCGAAGTCAAGCGAAGGAAGGTAACCGCCCATGAAGATGTTTCTCGCCGGGGAGTGGGTCGATCGGCCCAGGATGCAGGAGGTCGGCAACCCGTACGACCACTCCGTGATCGACAACGTGCCGAAGGCCGGTCCCGACGACGTCGAGCGCGCGCTGGCGTTCGCCGAACGCGGCGCCGCCGTCATGGCGCGCATGACCGCCCACGAGAGATGGCGCGTGCTGACCCGGGCGGCGGTGCTCATGGCGGAGCGGGTGGACGAGCTCGGCACGCTCATCTCGAGCGAGGAGGGCAAGATCCTCGCCGAGGGGAAGGGCGAAGTGCGCCGGGCGGTGGAGACCCTGACCGCTTCGGCCGAAGAGGCCAAGCGGGTTCACGGTGAGACGGTGCCGTTGGATGCCGACCCCGCGGGAGCGGGCAAGCTGGCGTTCACGCTGCGCGTCCCCTGCGGCGTTGTGGTGGCTATCGGGCCGTTCAACTTCCCGCTCAACCTCCTGTGTCACAAGGTCGGCCCGGCCATCGCCGGCGGCAACTCGGTGATCATCAAGCCGGCCTCGGACACCCCGCTGTCCGGTCTCAAGCTCACGGAGATCCTGATCGAGGCCGGGGTCCCCCCCGAGGGCGTCCAGTGCCTCACCGGCTCGGGCGGCGAGATCGGCGATCCGCTGGTATCCGATGGCCGGGTGCGCAAGATCACCTTCACCGGCAGCCGCGAGGTCGGAGAGAACATCTGCCGCATGGCGGGCATCAAGAAGGTCACCATGGAGCTGGGCTCCAACTGCCCGGTGATCGTCATGCCGGACGCGGACCTGGACAAGGTGGCCGCGGCCGTTGCCGCCACCGGTTACGCCAACTCGGGGCAGGTCTGCATCTCCACGCAGCGCGTGCTGGCGGACCGCCGGGTGTACGCGGACTTTCTCGGAGTGCTGGCTCCCAAGGTGGAAGCCCTGGCCACCGGCAGCCAGCTCGACACGGGCACCCAGGTGGGGCCGATGATCAAGGAGAGCGAAGCCGTCCGGGTCGAGCAGTGGGTGAACGAGGCCGTGGGGGAAGGCGCCCGCTTGCTGGCCGGCGGTTCCCGCGACGGCGCGGTCTACGCCCCCACCGTGGTGGCGGACGTCTCCCGCGACATGCGCATCTCGCGCGACGAGCTCTTCGGGCCGGCGGTCGGGGTCACTCCGTTCGAGTCCATCGACGAGGCCATCGCGCTGGCCAACGACACGGTCTACGGCCTTTCCGCGGGGATCTTCACCGAGAACATCGGCTGGGCCATGCGCTTCGCCCGTGAGGTCGAGTCCGGCAACCTGCACGTCAATTGGGGGCCGCAGTGGCGCGCCGACGTGATGCCGTACGGCGGTCTCAAGGAATCCGGCTTCGGCAAGGAAGGGCCGCATTACGCCATCGAGGAGATGACCGAGCTCAAGACCGTGGTTTTCCACTTGTAGGGGCGGGGTTCAAACCCGCCCGTGCCACGGCCCGCTGCCGCGGGGAGGACAGAACACCAGACATGCGAACGAACGGACGCGGCGGCGAGGACCTCCGTCCCATCGACATCACGCCGGGTTTCATCAAGCACGCCGACGGCTCGGCGTTGATCGAAATGGGCGACACCCGGGTCATCTGCACCGCCAAGCTCGAGGACCGGGTGCCGCCGTTCCTGCGCAAGACCGGAAAGGGCTGGATCACCGCGGAGTACGGCATGCTGCCGTCGTCGTCGCCGACGCGCATACCCAGGGAGGCCGCCCGCGGCAAGGTGGGCGGCCGTACCCATGAAATCCAGCGGTTGATCGGCCGCAGCCTGCGCTCGGTGGCGGACCTCGACCGTCTGGGCGAGCGCACGGTGTGGCTGGATTGCGACGTCATCCAGGCGGACGGCGGAACCCGCACCGCCTCCATCACCGGGGCCTACGTGGCCCTGGCCTGTGCGCTGGAGCGTTGGGTCGCCGACAAGAGCGTGCCCGAGGGCCTGCTCAAGGACAGCGTGGCCGCGGTGAGCGCGGGGGTGGTGGACGGGCAGGCGTTGCTGGACCTGGACGCCGGGGAGGACAACCACGCCGAGGTGGACATGAACTTCGTGATGACCGGGTCGGGAAAGTTCGTCGAGGTTCAGGGCACCGCCGAGAAGCAGCCCTTCAGCCCGGCGGTGCTCGATCGATTGATCCACCTGGCGCGGAAAGGCATCGAACGGATCCTGGACGCCCAGCAACAGGTCCTTCGGGACCGGCGTCCGCCCGCGTAGGAGCCGCCGGCCGGCCGCTGCCGCCGGGAATCGTTCCGCCCTCATGCCCGCGGCGCGCGCTCCCAGTCTTGATATCGGCGCAGCATCAGGTACAATCAGACACCGTGACGGGGCGTAGCGCAGCCAGGTAGCGCACCTGCCTTGGGAGCAGGGGGTCGGCCGTTCAAATCGGCTCGCCCCGACCACGCCGGCAAGCCGGACAGACCGCGGTTGGCGGGAGCCGGCGACATGCCGGGAGAGCGGGCCTTGAAGGAACGGTTCGACGCGCCAGTAGCTCAGGTGGATAGAGCAACGGCCTTCTAAGCCGTGGGTCAGGGGTTCGAGTCCCTTCTGGCGCGCCATCAATCGGTGTCGGAAACAGGTTGCGTTCTGGTGAGTGTAGCTCAATTGGTTAGAGCACTGGACTGTGGCTCCAGGGGTTGAGGGTTCAAGTCCCTTCACTCACCCCAATCAAAAAAGGTCGTGCGGGCCGCTAGCTCAGGTGGTAGAGCAGCTGACTCTTAATCAGCGGGTCCGGGGTTCGAATCCCTGGCGGCCCACTCCTTCCTCCCCATAAGCCCCACGGGCCGTTATTTGACGTGCGGTTTGTGGGGTTGCTACAGCACACTACACCGGCACGCGAGAGTGGCGGAACTGGCAGACGCACTAGACTTAGGATCTAGCGGGCAACCGTGGGGGTTCGAGTCCCCCCTCTCGCACCATCGCGAAGCCGGTTTTCGGGAGCGGATCAGGGATGAAGTGTGAAGTCGACGTATTGACTCCCACCCAGAGGAGGCTTCGGGTGGAGATACCGGCCGACCGCGTGGACAAGGCCTTTGCGCGCATGTACCGCGAGTTCGGGCGCCAGGCCAAGGTGCGCGGTTTTCGCTCCGGCAAGGTGCCGCAACACATGCTGCGGGGCCTTTACGGCACCGAGATCCAGGCACGGGTCCTGTCCGAGCTGGTGGAGGAGTCGCTTACCGGCGCGATGGCGGACGAGGGACTGGAGCCGGTGTCGGAGCCGCGTCTGGATGCCGGCGAACTGAACGAAGCCCAGCCGTTCGCGTTCACCGCCGTCGTCGAGGTCAAGCCGGAAATCGAGCTCAAGGACTACCGCGGCCTACCCGTGGAGCGCGTGCGCGCCGATGTGGGCGACGAGGAAGTGGATCGCGCCCTGGAGGCGCTTCGGGATCGCAATGCCGAGTTGGAGCCGGTGGAGGGGCGTGACGAGGTGGCGGAGGGGGACTACGTGCTGGTGGATTTCTCGGGGTCGGTGGAGGGTGAGGCGTTTCCCGGGAGCACGGCCGAGAACTACGCGGTGGACGTTGGCGCGGGCGAGGCCTTGCCGGAGTTCGAGCAGGGCCTGGTGGGCATGAAACGGGGGGTGGCCGGCAACATCGCGGTGAATATCCCGGCGGAATCCAACGACGTGCGCCTGGCGGGGAAGACGGCCGACTTCCGGGTGACCGTGCAGGACATCCGGCACAAGATCCTGTCTCCCCTGGATGACGACTTCGCCCGCGACTACGGCGAGTGCGACTCGCTGGAGGAACTGCGCGAGAAGCTCCGCGCGGAGCTGCAGAGCGAGATCGAAACCCTTCAGAACGGTCTGTTGAAGGACCAGATCATGGAGCGCCTCATCGAGGCGCACTCCCTGGAGCTCGCTCCTTCCATGGTGGACCGGGAACTCTCGTATCTCATGCGGCGGGCCAGCAGCCAGCGGGAACTGTCGGGAGCGGAGGCTCCGGAGCCGACCACGGAGGAGCTCAGGGAAGAGCTGACGCCGCGGGCGGAACGGCGCGTCAAGATGATGTTGCTGGTCGAGAAGATTGCCGCCGCCGAGGGAATCGCGGCCTCCGAAGAGGAGGTCGACGCCCGCCTGGAAGCCCTGGTCCGGGCAAGCGGCGCGCAGGGCGCCGCGGTGCGCGAGCAGTACGGTCAGGACTGGGCACGGGAGACGATGCGCGCCCAGCTCGTGTCCGAAAAGACGCTGGATTTCCTGCTGGAGCAGGCCGACGTCACGGTGGTGGACCCGCCGGAAAGTGGTTGCTGACGAAAACAAAAGAGGTTAGACTTTTCTGGTGGCGTCGCCACCCGGGTTGAGCAACATGAATTTCATTCCTTTCGTCGTAGAGCAGACCGGACGCGGGGAGCGCGCCTATGACATCTACTCCCGCCTTCTGAAGGACCGCATCGTATTTCTGGGGAGCCCCGTCGTAGACGAGGTGGCGAACCTCATCACCGCGCAGTTGCTGTTCCTTGAATCCGAGGACCCGGAACGCGACATCTACTTCTACATCAACTCTCCGGGCGGCTCGGTGACCGCCGGTCTGGCCATCTACGACACCATTCAGTACATCCGCCCGCAGGTCTCCACGGTATGCCTGGGTCAGGCGGCCAGCATGGGCGCCGTCCTGCTCGCCGCCGGCGAGAAGGGCAAGCGCTACGCGCTGCCGCACTCGCGCATCATGATTCACCAGCCGCTGGGCGGCTTTCAGGGGACCGCGGCCGACGTGGACATCCAGGCCAGGGAGATTCTCCGGATGCGGGAAGAGCTCGGCGCGATTCTCGTCAAGCATACGGGCCAGTCGCTCAAGAGAATCGAGCGGGACACCGACAGGGACCTCTTCATGACGGGCCGGCAGGCCCTGGAGTATGGGTTGGTGGATGAAGTGATCACCAGCCGCCTTGATGTAACCGCGAAGGAGTGAAGGGGAGTTTCAATGCCAAAGCACGGGGATGATCGATCCGGCAGTCTCGTCTGTTCGTTCTGCGGGAAGAGCCAGGACGAGGTGCGCAAGCTGATCGCAGGCCCGACTGTCTACATCTGTGACGAGTGCATCGATCTGTGCAACGACATCATCGCCGAAGAGTGTGAACACGAGGATTCCATCGCGTCGTCGTCCGGCGTTCCGAAGCCCGTCGAGATCAAGCGCGTCCTCGACCAGTACGTGGTCGGCCAGTATCCGGCCAAGAAGATTCTCGCGGTGGCCGTGCACAACCACTACAAGAGAATCGACAACCAGATGCTCACCGGCGACGTGGAACTGCAGAAGAGCAACATCCTCCTGCTGGGTCCCACCGGCTCGGGCAAGACCTTGCTGGCGCAAACGCTGGCCCGGCTCCTGCAGGTTCCCTTCACCATCGCGGATGCCACCAGCCTGACGGAGGCCGGCTACGTGGGCGAAGACGTCGAGAACATCATTCTCAACCTGCTTCAGTCCGCGGAGTACGACGTTGAAAAGGCGCAGCGGGGCATCGTCTACATCGATGAGATAGACAAGATCTCGCGGAAGTCGGAGAACCCGTCCATCACCCGGGACGTGTCCGGTGAAGGCGTGCAGCAGGCGCTGCTCAAGATCATCGAGGGCACCATGGCGAGCGTTCCGCCCAAGGGCGGGCGGAAGCATCCGCAGCAGGAGTTCCTGCAGGTCGACACCACCAATATCCTGTTCATCTGCGGCGGGGCGTTCGTGGGGATCGAGGACATCATCCGCAAGCGCACCGGGCGCAGGCGGCTCGGGTTCGGCAGCAACGAGACGGAGGTCGAGATCCGTCCCGACGCCAAGGTGGTCCACGACGTGCAGCCCGAGGATCTTCTCAAGTTCGGCCTGATTCCGGAGTTCGTCGGCCGGTTGCCGGTGATCGCCACGCTGGACGAGCTCAACGAGGAGGCGCTGGTGCAGATCCTCAAGGAACCGAAGAACGCCCTCACCAAGCAATACTGCAAGCTCTTCGAGATGGAGGGCGTGCACCTCAACTTTACAGACGAGGCGCTTTGGGCTATTGCACGGGAAGCGATGAAGCGGAAGTCGGGGGCTCGGGGCCTGAGGGCGATCATGGAAAACACCATGCTCGACGTGATGTACGAGATGCCTTCCCAACCCAACATCAAAGAGGTGGTCATTACCGAGGAGGTGATGGCCCGCAACGAACCTCCCATGGTAGTCTACTCGAAGGCGGCGGAGAGCGCGTAACGGGGGTGCCCATGCTATTTCGCAGCGACAAGAAGGACGACGACGAGCAGGGAGTGGACGACACCGTGCAGGCACCGTTGCTGCCCCTTCGGGACATCATCGTCTTCCCGCACATGGTCGTGCCCCTTTTCGTCGGGCGGCAGAAATCGATCCGGGCGCTCGAAGAGGCGTCCCGGAAGCAGACGGCGATTTTTCTCGCGTCGCAGAAGGACGCGAGAACCAACGAGCCCAGCGAGGACGACATCTATCCCATCGGGACGCTCGGAAACGTCGTCCAGATGCTCAAGCTGCCGGACGGGACCGTCAAGGTCCTGGTCGAAGGCAAGCGGCGTGGAAAGATCTCGCGGTACCTGACGCATCCCGAGTTCTTTCTGGTGGAGGTGGATGAGCTGGACGACGTGGTGGAGCAGGGGACGGAAGTAGGCGCGGTGGTGCGCGAGGTCCACAGCGCCTTCGAGAACTACGTCAAGGTCAAGAAGAAGATTCCCCCCGAGATGGTCATGTCGGTGTCCTCCATCGAGGAACCCGGCAAGCTGGCCGATACCATTACCGGCCATCTCGGAATCAAGCTGGAAGAACGGCAGGTACTGCTGGAGACCATCAACGCCACCGAGCGCCTGGAGAAGGTGCTGGGCCATCTACGGGCGGAAATCGAGATCCTCGAGGTGGAGCGCCGGATTCGGTCGCGCGTCAAGAAACAGATGGAGCGCTCCCAGAAGGAGTACTATCTGAACGAGCAGATGCGGGCTATCCAGAAGGAGCTCGGCGAAAAGGACGAGTTCAAGAACGAGATGCAGGAGATCGAGGAGAAGATCAAGCAGAAGAAGCTGTCCGCGGAAGCCAAGGACAAGGTCGAGAAGGAGCTGAAGAAGCTCAAGATGATGTCGCCCATGTCCGCCGAGGCAACGGTGGTCCGCAACTACATCGACTGGATACTCAGTCTGCCGTGGTCGGAGTATACCGACGACAAGCTCGACATCACCGAAGCCGAGAAGGTGCTGGAAGAGGACCACTACGGCCTCGACAAGGTCAAGGAGAGGATCCTCGAGTATCTGGCGGTTCAAACGCTGGTGGGCAAGATCAAGGGGCCGATCCTGTGCCTGGTGGGGCCTCCGGGGGTCGGCAAGACCTCCCTGGGGCGTTCCATCGCGCGTGCCACGGGCCGGAAGTTCGTTCGCGTGTCGCTCGGCGGCGTGCGTGACGAAGCCGAGATTCGCGGGCACCGCCGCACCTATATCGGCGCGTTGCCGGGGAAGATCATCCAGTCCCTGAAAAAGGCCGGGTCGAGCAATCCGGTCTTTCTGATGGACGAGGTGGACAAGATGTCCATGGACTTCCGTGGAGATCCGTCCTCGGCCCTGCTGGAGGTGCTGGACCCGGAACAGAACCAGGCCTTCAACGATCACTATCTGGACCTGGACTACGATCTTTCCAAGGTCATGTTCATCACCACGGCGAACACGCTGGACGGCATTCCCCGGCCGTTGCAGGACCGCATGGAGATCATCCGGATCGCGGGTTACACGGAGCTGGAGAAGCTCAACATCGCGAAGAAGTACCTGGTGGTGAAGCAGCGGGAGGCCAACGGGCTGAACGACGAGAATATCCTCATGTCGGACAGCGCCATTCTGGGTCTCGTGCGGCACTACACCAAGGAGGCGGGGGTCCGGAACCTGGAGCGCGAGATCGCCTCCATTTGCCGGAAAGTCGCGGTGGACGTGGTCAAGAACGACCGCGCGTCGAAGACCACCGTGGGCGGCCGGAACCTCCAGAAGTACCTGGGGCCGCACAAGTTCCGCTACGGCATCGCCGACGAGGCGCACCGTATCGGCACCAGCACCGGTCTGGCCTGGACCGAGCTCGGCGGCGAGTTGCTCTCCACCGAAGTGTCCATCATGCCGGGCAAGGGCCAGTTGACCATCACCGGCAAGCTCGGCGACGTCATGCAGGAGTCGGCCCAGGCGGCCATGAGCTACGTTCGCTCGCGGGCCCAGGACCTGGGGTTGGACAAGGACTTCTACCAGAAGAACGACATCCACATCCACGTCCCGGAAGGAGCGATTCCCAAGGACGGTCCTTCGGCGGGCATCACCATGGCGACTTCGCTGGTGTCGGCGTTGACGCGCATCCCCGTCTATCACGACGTGGCCATGACCGGCGAGATCACGCTCCGGGGCAACGTGCTGCCCATCGGCGGGTTGAAGGAGAAGGTCCTCGCCGCTCATCGCGGCGGCATCAAGGCAGTGCTCATTCCCGAAGAGAACAAGAAGGACATCAACGAGATCCCGGCCACCATACTGAAGGGCGTGGAATTGATCCTGGTCGCGCACATGGACGATGTCCTCAAACGGGCTCTCGTGGTCAGTGATCCGGAGTCGCTGTTCACCCCCCACGAACTGGACGATGTTCCGGCCGATGCGCCCGCCGGGTTCGAGAAGAAGGACAGCGAGCCCAGGCCCAGCCTTCCCCAGTGACCGGATCATGATTCCGGCCTGCCGCGGGCGTGCGCGCCGCGGCAGGATCCCTGCACTCCCGGATGGGTTCCCGTCCGGGGCTTTCGGGCGGTTAGCTCAGTTGGGAGAGCATCGGCCTTACAAGCCGGGGGTCACAGGTTCAAGTCCTGTACCGCCCATTCCCTGGCACCCGACAAACACAAAAAACCCTCTCCCCTTGGGAGAGGGTGGCCGCAGGCCGGGTGAGGGCCCAGGGTTGCATTCTCCCCGGATTACCGTTATACGTTCCCTTTCCTGAACGGGGTCGTAGTTCAGCTGGTTAGAACGCCGGCCTGTCACGCCGGAGGTCGCGAGTTCGAGTCTCGTCGGCCCCGCCACAACTTGCGATATGCGAACGGTACAACTGACAAAGGCGGAGTCCCTTGCTCAGCGCCGATGGTACGTCGTCGACGCCCAGGACAAGGTGCTTGGACGGATGGCAACCGAAATCGCCAGGGTACTGCGCGGGAAGCACAAGCCGTCCTTCAGCCCTCACGTGGACGCGGGCGATTTCGTGATCGTCGTGAACGCGGAGCGTGTCAGGCTGACCGGGGCCAAGGAGACCGACAAGCGTTACTATCGCCATACCGGTTATCCCGGCGGGCTGCGGACCACGACTCTGCCGGAGATGCGGGCCAAGAAGCCGGAGGCGGTGGTTCGGTTGGCCGTGAAGGGCATGCTCCCGAAGAACCGCCTCGGAAGGGGCCAGCTCAACAAGTTGAAGATATACGGCGGCTCGGAGCACCCGCATCAGGCCCAGTTGCCCGAGCCCCTCGAGATCGCGTAGAGGAGGCCCTCACCCGGCCTTCGGCCACCCTCTCCCAGAGGGAGAGGGTCAATGAAGACCCTCTGGGGGAGGGTCAAGTCAGATTCCCCCCTAGGAAAGGGTTGATTCAGGCCCCCTCTCCCTCTGGGAGAGGGTCGGGGTGAGGGCCGGCGCCAGGAAACAGGTTCACGAATATGGCAGACGAGTTCGTTTACGCAACCGGCAGACGCAAGACCTCGGTGGCACGGGTCTACCTGAAGCGCGGCAACGGAGATATCCGTATCAACAATCGTGTGCTGGAAGACTACTTCGGCCGTGAAACCGCCAGGATGATCGTTCGCCAACCCTTCCACGTGACCCGGACATTGGGCGATTTCGATATCGTCGTGAACGTCAAGGGCGGCGGAAGCTCGGGTCAGGCCGGCGCCATCCGGCACGGAGTCACCCGGGCCCTGATGCAGGTCGACGAGGGTTTTCGCACCCCGTTGAAGAAGGCCGGTTACGTCACCCGCGACCCGCGCGCGGTGGAGCGGAAGAAGTACGGGCGGCACAAGGCCCGGAAACGGCCGCAGTTCTCCAAGCGCTGATCGTCGACTTCGCCGCTCACTCCGAGCCCGTGTAGAGATACAGGCTCAACAATCCCACCAGCAGATTGGGCGACCAGGCGGCAAGCCACGGCTGCATGGCCCCGGCCTTGCCCAGCGATACGCAGAACCCCAGAAGCACCCAGTAGGCGAACCCGAAGGCGACGGCCAGTCCGAAGTTCACGACGAGATTGTCCTTTTTCCCGGGTTTCGTCGCCAACGCCACCGCCAGGAGAATGGTCAGCGGAATGACCAGCGGGATCGCCACCTTGGTGTGCAGGTTGACGGCATCCCGAACCGTGTCGACTCCCTTGTTCCTGAGGTCGCCGATCCGTGCCTTCAGCTCGAAGTAGCTGAACTCGTCGGGCGAACGCGCGAAAATCCGGAAGTCGTCGGGTCCTTCCTTCAGAGGTAGCGTCGCTCCCACCGGCAGGCGGCTGACCGCTCCGTCTTCCTGCAAACGCCACTGCGTGCCCCCCTCGGGGACCCAGTGGGTTCCGTCCCAGCTTGCGGCCGGCACCTCGATGAGTCCGTCCAGCTTGAATTCCGGGGTGATGCGGTAGATCACCAGGCCGTGGAGCCGGCCGAGGTCGGTGTCGAAGTCGTCGGCCCTGATGAAGTCGCCGTCGCTGCGCATCCAGATCTCCCTGTTGCCGAACACGGATTGGAGCTGTTTCCCGTGCACCTTCACGTCGTAGATCTGCTTGGCCGTCCTGGTGGCGAAGGGCACCGCGGTTTCGTTCCAGAAGAACGTCACGACGCTGAGTCCGAGAGCCGCCAGGAACAACGGCACCGTGAGGCGATGCAGGCTGAGGCCGCAGGCGCGGACGGCAACCAGTTCGTGCCGGCTCGACAGCGAACCGAGGGTCAGGAACGCGGCGAACAGAGCCGCGAAGCCGATGCCGCGGGAGATCAGGAGGGGCAGCCGATGGATGAAGTATTGAACGGAGGTCGACAGCGTCGCGTCTTTCCCCATCAGGTTGTCGACTCGATTGAAGACGTCGCCCGCCAGGTGCAATAGAACGACCACGGCAAGCGTGGCGACGAAGATGCGCGAGAACAGCGCCAGCAGGTACCTGTCGAGGATACTTCCCAGGGGCGGGCTCGGAAAGCGTCCCTTGGAGGGGATCATTTCTCCGGCACCTCGCGCGCCGGCGTGAGTCTCCGGCCCAGGGACCGGAGCAGGTCCCGCGCCCGGCGCCGGAAGCGTGACGGCGATTCCTTCAGCGCCTTGACGAACAGATAGATGGAGATGAGCCCCACGAGCAGGTTCGGCAGCCACGGCCCCAGGGCGGGCGGGATCCTGCCGGTCTCCGCCATGGCCGTGCCCGTGGAAAGCAGGGCGTAGTAGGCGAACAGCCAGGCGAGGCACGATGCAACCCCGTGGGAATGTCCCGCCGGCCGCCGGTTGGGCGTCAGGACGATGGCGATGCCCAGGAGGGCGAAGACCAGCGGCGCGAACGGGAAAGCGAATCTCCGATGCAGCTCCATGATTTCCCCTACGGCGTCCGCCCCCTGGGCGGCCTTTGACCGTATGGCGTCTCGCAGCCGCGGCAGCGACATGTCCTCGGGGCGCCGCCGCCCCGGGGCCAGCGGCGTCAGGAGGGGGTCCAGCTCCAGGTGCAGGTTGTAGACGTTGAACGACGTCCGGCTGAATCCGGCGCGCTTCTTTCTTCGCTCGTGGACCGTGCCGTCGTACAGTCTCAGGCCGATGGAGCCCGCATCGGAAAGTAGCAGCGCGACACGTCCGATGATAATATTCTCGGCGTTCCGGTCCCTTTGGTCGACGATCAGCACTCCCTGGAAGGCGTTGCCCGGGGGAACGATCCTGTCGACGTAGATCAGCACGCCGGGGAAGACGTCGTTGAACACCTGCTCCTTGAGCAGCGATCCCGCGCGGCTCTGTGCGATCGAGTAAAGCTCCTGCTTGACGGCGAGGTTGGCGGCGGGTCTCACGAAGACCGACAGACCGAGGGTGAGCAGGGAGGCCGCCAACGCCACCAGGCCCACGGGGATCAGGAAGTGGAACGGACCGACGCCGCACGCCTTCAAGGCGAGCGTCTCGTTGTCCCGCGTCAGGCGGCCGCAGCCGTACAGAATTCCCAGCAGGAAGGCCATGGGCAGCGTCGTTTCCAGGAGCGTCGGCAGGATGAGGGCGAAGAGCTTGGTGATCTGCCCCGCGGACGCGCCGCGGCTGACGACGAGCTCGACGAGACGGACGATACGGCCGGCGAGGAATACGAGGGTGAACGCGAAGAGTCCGACCAGGAAGGGCGGGACGATCTGACCGGCTACATAGACGCTCAGGGTCCGATGCACACCGGCATGGTAGCTTTCTTTGATGAATTCCTCAATCGGCCGATGGCACGGCGGAACCGACCCGCGGACGGGTATGGGGATTGACCGGAGCGAACGCGGGGAAGGAGTTCACGGGCCCGAACCGGCGCTGGTGTACGGGATCCATCCCGTGCTGGAGAAGCTCCGGGCGGCGCCCGGCGACGTCATCGAGGTGCTGCTGGTGCCCGGCGACCGCGGTTCCTCCGTGCGCAGGGTGGAGCAGGCGGCCCGCCGGGAGCGTTGCCGGGTCTCGGCAATCGACGCGCGCTCGTTGGACGCGCTGACCAACGGGGCGAACCACCAGGGGGCCGCCGCGCGGGTGGCGCCCTTCGCCTACGGGTCGTTCGACGAGCTGTTGGCCGCGCCGACGTCCGCGGCTGCCGATTGCGTGCTTTTCCTGGACGGAGTCGTCGACCCCCGGAACCTCGGCGGCATCCTGCGCACCTGCGAGGCCATGGGCGTCGGCCGCGTCGTCATTCCCAGGGACCGTGCCGCGGGCGTGACCGGGGCGGTGATCAAGGCCTCCGCCGGCGCCGTCCACCACGTCCGCCTTTACCGGATCCCCAACCTCCTGCGGGGGCTCCTGGCGTTGCGGGAACGGGGCTACTGGCTGGTCGGGCTCGACGCCGAGGCGGAGAGCCGGGCTTCCGACGTGGTCTATCCGGAAAAGTTGGCCGTGGTCCTGGGCGGCGAGGAGCGCGGCATCCGGCCGTTGATCCGGCGAAGCTGCGATTTCCTGGTCTCGATCCCCATGAGCGGCCGGATCGGTTCGTTGAATGTCGGCGTCGCCTGGGGCATCTTCGCCTACGAGGTGGCGAGGCAGCGAATTTCGGCGGATGCGCGCGAGCCCCGTTGACATTTTCTCTGACAAATGCTTAAAATCTCGGTAATCTGTAGCCATCATGCACCCTGTTTTGCGGAAGAGGGACAGGGTTCGTGTGGCTTTTTGTTGTTGGTCGTGTGTTCTTGAGCGCGAGGCGTTGATCCGCTGGCGTAGCTCAACGGTAGAGCAGCTGATTTGTAATCAGCAGGTTGTAGGTTCAAATCCTATCGCCAGCTCCACGTGAGCGAACTTGTTGAACGGGGCCGGTCGAGGCCCGTCCGATCCGCGCAAGGACTCGTAGAGGCGAATCGAGGAGAGGTTCCCGAGTGGACAAAGGGAGCAGACTGTAAATCTGCCGCCGATCGGCTTCGGAGGTTCGAATCCTCCCCTCTCCACCATCAGTTGCAGGACTCCGGAGCGAAGGAGTCGTTTTTTGCGGGAATAGCTCAGTTGGCTAGAGCACGAGCCTTCCAAGCTCGGGGTCGCGGGTTCGAATCCCGTTTCCCGCTCCACAGTAATGTCCGTGGGAAAGTGGCGCGCCCGGCGTCGGCAGCCGGCGGCGTCCGCCTTCCGTCACGTGGCCCCATGCCCAGGTAGCTCAGTAGGTAGAGCACGTCCTTGGTAAGGACGAGGTCGGCGGTTCAAGCCCGCTCCTGGGCTTTGCCTGTAAGTGAAGGATTGAATCAAACCAAGCCATATCCCACAGGAGGAGAGGAAGAAAGATGAGCAAGGCCAAATTCGAGCGCACGAAACCGCATCTCAACATCGGCACCATCGGCCACGTCGACCACGGCAAGACGACCTTGACCGCGGCCATCACCAAGGTGCTGGCGGAAAAGGGAGCGGCGGATTTCGTGCCCTTCGACCAGATCGACAAGGCGCCGGAGGAGCGGGAGCGCGGCGTCACCATCAACATCGCGCACGTCGAATACCAGACCGACAAGCGGCACTACGCCCACGTGGACTGCCCCGGGCACGCGGACTACGTGAAGAACATGATCACCGGCGCCGCCCAGATGGACGGTGCGATCCTGGTGGTGTCCGCGGCCGACGGGCCGATGCCGCAGACCCGCGAGCATATCCTCCTGGCGCGGCAGGTGGGCGTCCCCTCCATCGTGGTCTATCTCAACAAGGCCGACATGGTCGACGATCCCGAGCTGCTGGAGCTGGTGGAGCTGGAGGTGAGGGAGCTGCTTTCCAAGTACCAGTTCCCCGGCGACGACATTCCCGTCGTCACCGGCAGCGCCTTGAAGGCTCTCGACGGCGAGGTGAGCGAGCTGGGCACCGAGTCGGTGGTCAAGCTGATGGAGGCCGTGGACGCCTACGTCCCGGATCCGCTCAGGGACGTCGACAAGCCGTTCATCATGCCGGTGGAGGACGTCTTCACCATCAGCGGCCGGGGCACCGTGGTCACGGGCCGCGTGGAGCGAGGCATTCTGCACGTGGGGGACCAGGTCGAGATCGTCGGCTTGAAGGAAACCCAGACGACGGTGGCCACCGGTGTCGAAATGTTCCGCAAGCTCCTTGACGAGGGCCAGGCCGGCGACAACATCGGCGTTCTCCTCAGGGGCATCAAGCGCGACGAGGTGGAGCGGGGCCAGGTCCTCGCCAAGCCCAAGACGGTCACGCCTCACACGAAGTTCAAGGCCGAGGCGTACATCCTTACCAAGGAAGAGGGCGGACGGCACACGCCGTTCTTCAACGGCTATCGGCCGCAGTTCTATTTCCGCACCACGGACGTTACCGGTGTCGCCACCCTGCCCGAGGGGACGGAAATGATCATGCCGGGCGACAACGTGCACATCGATGTCAACCTCATCACCCCCATCGCCATGGACGACGGCCTGCGCTTCGCCATTCGGGAAGGCGGGCGCACCGTGGGTGCGGGGGTCGTGACCGAGATCGTGCAGTAGGCGGAGGTGAGAGATGCGTGACTTGGTGGGGCTTGCCTGCGACGTTTGTAAACGCAAGAACTACACGACGACGAAGAACAAGAAGAGAACCACCGACAAGCTGGAGTTCAGGAAGTTCTGCGCTTACTGTCGCATCCATACGGCGCACAAGGAAATCCGGGTCTGAGTCAGCGGAGCCGGGTCAGTAGCTCCAATTGGTAGAGCACCGGACTCCAAATCCGGCTGTTGCAGGTTCGAGTCCTGCCTGACCCGCCATTTCATCTCCGGCGATGGAAAAATTGACTGACTCGTTCGCGTCCGTGGGACGCCTGACGGACTTCGTACGCGAGGCCTGGCAGGAGCTCAAGAGGGTACACTGGCCCACCCGGCGCGAGACCTACGCGGCGACGGGCGTTGTCGTGCTCGTGGTGATCTTTTTCGCCATCTACCTCGGCTTGGTCGATATCCTGCTCTCCTACGCGAGACAGTGGCTGATGCGTTAGTGCAACCGGGTGTCCCATGGAAAAGCACTGGTATGTCGTCCACACGTTCGCCGGGTTCGAGCACAAGGCCAAGGCCGCTCTGGAGGAGGGGATCAAGGCGTCCAACAGCAAGGTGGAGAATTACGTCAAGGAGTTGATGGCCGGGAACGATCCGGAGAAGCAGGACAAGATCAAGGCGTTGGAGGAAAAGCGTGAGCGGTTCGGCGAGATCCTCGTGCCGGCGGAGAAGGTCGTCGAGCTGGTGAAGGGCAAGAAGCGGACGTCGTCGCGCAAGTTCTTTCCGGGCTACATCCTGGTCCACATGGCGATGGACGACGAGACCTGGCACATCGTCAAGTCCACTCCCAAGGTCACCGGTTTCGTCGGCGGCAGCACGCAGCCGCCGTGGGTCAGCGAGGAGGAAGTGCAGTCGATCACTCAGCAGATGGAGGAAGGCGCGGTGCGGCCGCGGCCCCGGGTGGTCTTCTCGGTGGGCGAGAGCGTCAAGGTGATCGACGGCCCCTTTTCCGAGTTCAACGGCGTGGTCGAGGAAGTGAAGCCCGACAAGGGCAAGCTGCGGGTGCTGATCAGCATCTTCGGCCGGGCGACCCCGGTTGAGCTGGATTTCATTCAGGTGGAGCGGAGCTAGTGTCCTGTCTCACAGATACCGTTATGGAGATGCGAGGGCATTTTCGTCGTCGGCAAGGCGCGATGACGAGCAGTGGCGGGCACCACGCGAGGAAGAGCAACGCAGCCGACGGCGAAAAGGACCCGCAGATTCATAACGGTATCTGTGAGACAGGACACTAAGGAGTTCGCGATGGCCAAGAAGGTGATCGGCGAGATCAAGTTGCAGATACCCGCGGCGCAGGCGAATCCGAGCCCTCCCGTGGGCCCGGCGCTGGGGCAACGGGGCG
The DNA here is from genome assembly GCA_965204505.1 of uncultured Binatia bacterium (SeqCode). Taxonomy (GTDB): domain Bacteria; phylum Desulfobacterota; class Binatia; order UBA9968; family JAJDTQ01; genus JAJDTQ01. The sequence goes on along the minus strand of CBDBFB010000002.1, from coordinate 108,153 downwards.
TCAACATCATGGAGTTCTGCAAGGCGTTCAACGCGGCCACGCAGAACCAGCCGGGCATGATCATCCCCGTCATCATCACCGTCTACGCCGACCGCACTTTCAGCTTCATAACCAAGACACCGCCCGCCGCGGTGTTGTTGAAGAAGGCGGCCGGTCTCGACAAGGGCGCCGCGGAGCCCGGCAAGGAAACGAAGGGCGAGGTGACGAGGGCGCAGGTTCAGGAGATCGCCCAGCTCAAGATGGCGGATTTGACCAGCGCCAGCATCGAGGCCGCGGTCAAGACCGTCGAGGGCACGGCCCGGAGTCTCGGACTCAAGGTCGTCTGATCGGAGCCGGGAGCTGCTATGAAAGCGAAAGGCAAGAAGTACAAGGGCGTCGCGGACAAGCTCGACCGGACCCGGAAGTATCCGTTGGAAGAGGGGATACGGATAGTCAAGGACACGGCCACCGCGAAGTTCGATGAGACCGTCGAGTTGTCCGTCCGGCTCGGCGTCGACCCGCGGCGCGCGGACCAGAACATTCGCGGCGCGGTGGGGTTGCCGCACGGCCTTGGCAAACCTGTCCGAGTCCTGGCGTTCGCCAAGGGTGAGAAGGAGAAGGAAGCGGAAGAGGCCGGGGCGGAATTCGTCGGCAACGACGAGCTGATCAAGAAGATCACCGAGGGCTGGCTCGATTTCGACAAGGTGGTGGCCACACCCGACATGATGGGCGCGGTGGGCCGCATCGGCAAGATCCTCGGGCCCCGCGGCCTGATGCCGAACCCCCGCTCGGGAACCGTCGCCGCGGAGATAGGCAAGGCGGTCACGGAGATCAAGGCGGGCCGGCTGGAGTACCGGGTGGACAAGGCGGGTATCGTTCATCTGCCCATCGGCAAGGTGTCCTTCGAGCCCGGTGCGCTTCTGGACAACGCCAAGGCGGTGGTCGGTGCGTTGATCCGGGCCAAGCCCGCCGCCGCCAAGGGCACCTACATCAGGAGCGTGGCCGTGGCCGCCACCATGGGGCCGGGGATCAAGATCGATCCCGCGGAAATCCGCACGATGGCGGTTTGAGCCGCCCGCGGCGTTGATTGGAGAGCAGCGTGGACCGTGAGGGAAAAACGGCTGTCGTCGGCGAGTTCGAGGACAAGTTCAGGACCGCCACCATGGCGGTGGTGACCGACTATCGAGGACTGTCCGTCAGCAAGATGACACAGCTTCGCTGCGACATTCGCGAGGCGGCCGGCGAGTACAGGATCGCCAAGAACAACCTGGTACGGCTGGCGATACGCGAGACGTCGTATCAGCCGCTCGAGGGCTTGCTGACCGGGCCGAACGGCTGGGTGTTCGCCTACGACGACCCCGTGAGTCTTTCGAAGGCCTTGGTCAAGTTCACGGACCAGAACCAGGAGCTGACCATCAAGGGCGCGGTCCTGGATGGCGCATTGCTCGAACCGGTCCAGGTCAAGGACCTGGCCAGTCTGCCGAGCCTGCCGGAGTTGCAGGCCCAGGTGCTTTCGCTGATGCAGGCCCCGGCCAGCCAACTGCTGCGGACCATCCAGGAGCCGGGAAGTCAGTTGGTGCGTCTCATCGACGCCCTCAAGGAGAGCAAGGCGTAGGGACAGGACACTAGATCACGATAGCTGAAGGGGGAATCCACCAATGGAAGTGAGTCGCGAGCAAGTCAAGGAATACATCAAGAACATGTCGCTGCTGGAAGCGGCGGGTCTGGTGAAGGAACTGGAAGAAGAGCTCGGGGTAAGCGCCGCCGCGCCCGTGGCGGTGGCGGCCGCGCCCGCGGCCGCGCCGGCGGCTGAAGAACAGACCGAGTTCGACGCCGTGTTGACCAGTTCCGGCGAGAAGAAGATCCAGGTGATCAAGGTCGTCCGGGAGCTCACGGGGCTGGGACTGAAGGAGGCCAAGGACCTCGTCGACGGGGCGCCGAAGAACGTCAAGGAAGGCGTCTCGAAGGACGAGGCCGAAGAGATCAAGAACAAGATCGAAGAGGTCGGCGGGAGCGTCGAGGTCAAGTAGGGGCGACCGGCGGTCGCCCTTATCCGGCGGCGGTCGCCCTTATCCGGGGCGGTCGCCCTTGTCCGGCGGCCGTCGCCACTCTCCGGCGGCGATGCCGGGCGTCATTAGTCAGGGTTGAGTGAAGGGGGAGCTCATGCCGGTCCAGGTGGCCAACAATGTGAGACTGCGCCGGGATTTCGGGCGCATCAAGAAGATCATCGATCTGCCCTATCTCATCGAGATACAGAAGAACTCGTACGACCTTTTCCTGCAGCGGGACGTTCCCGAAGACCAACGGCAGGACATCGGCCTGCAGGCGGTGTTCAAGTCCGTGTTCCCCATCAAGGACTTCAACGACACGGCCTCGCTGGAGTACGTCAACTATTCCCTGGGGGAGCCCAAGTACGACGTCGACGAGTGCCACGAGCGCGGCATGAACTTCGCCGCGCCGCTCAAGGTGACGGTGCAGCTCGTGCTCTGGGACGTCGACGCCCAGACCGGTTCCCGCAGCATCCGCAACGTCAAGGAGCAGGAAGTCTACTTCGGCGAGGTGCCCCTGATGACCCGCAACGGCACCTTCATGATCAACGGCACCGAACGGGTCATCGTGAGTCAGCTCCACCGCTCGCCGGGCGTGTTCTTCGAGCACGACAAGGGCAAGACCCACGCCAGCGGAAAGTTCCTGTACTCGGCCCGGGTCATCCCCTACCGCGGCTCCTGGCTCGATTTCGAGTTCGATCCGAGGGACATCCTGTTCGTGCGCATCGACCGCCGGCGGAAGTTCCACGTCACCGTCCTGCTGCGCGCCTTGGGGATGGAGCCCGAGGAGCTGCTGAACTACTTCTACAAGACCGATACGGTGGTGTGCGGCGGCGAACGGCCCATGCTCGACGTCAAGCCGCGTCAGCTCATGGGCCTGAAGGCGACCTGCGACGTCAGGGATCCCGCGTCCAACAATCTCATCGTCCGGGAAGGCCGCCGGTTCACGCGCGCGGTGATGCGGCAGATGGAGAACGCCGGGATCAAGCAGATCCCCATCGCTTGGGAGGATGTCCTCGGCCGGGTGGCGGCGCATGAAATCGTCGACCCGGAGTCGAACCAGGTCATCGTCGATTGCAATGACGCCATCACCGAGGAGAAGCTGGACCACATCCGCGACAGCCGGGTCGACCGGTTCGATCTGTTCTTCCTCGACGATGCCGAGACCGGACCGTTTCTGCGCAATACGCTCCTGCAGGACAAGATGCAGTCCTGTGAGGAGGCGCTGCTGGAGATCTACCGGCGGCTGCGGCCGGGGGATCCTCCGACCATGGAGACGGCCACCACCTTCTTCAAGAATCTCTTCTTCAGCGCCGAGCGCTACGACCTGTCCCGGGTGGGGCGCCTGAAGCTCAATCACCGGCTCAAGCTGGACGTGCCGCTGGAGCACGGGGCTCTGCGCAAGGAAGACATCCTCGAGGTCGTGCGCTACCTCATCGTGTTGAGGAACGGCAACGGCTCCGTCGACGACATCGACCACCTCGGCAACCGCCGCGTGCGGCCGGTGGGCGAGCTCGTGGAAAACCACTTCCGCGTCGGCCTGGTGCGGATGGAACGGGCCATCAAGGAGAAGATGAGCCTGCAGGACATCGACACGCTGATGCCGCAGGAGCTGATCAACCACAAGCCGGTGTCCGCGGCGCTCAAGGAGTTCTTCGGCTCGAGCCAGTTGTCGCAGTTCCTGGACCAGACCAATCCGCTTTCCGAGATCACCCACAAGCGGCGGTTGTCCGCCCTCGGTCCCGGCGGCCTGACCCGGGAAAGGGCCGGCTTCGAAGTTCGCGACGTCCATCCGACGCACTACGGGCGGGTGTGCCCCATCGAGACTCCCGAGGGTCCGAATATCGGCCTCATCGCCTCGTTGTCCACCTACGCGCGGGTCAACGAGTTCGGCTTCATCGAGACGCCCTACCGGGAGGTCCTGGAGGGGCGGGTCACGGACCGCATCCACTATCTCTCCGCCCTGGAGGAGGAAGACCACGTCATCGCCCAGGCCAACGCGGCGCTCGATGCCGAGGGCGGGTTCACCCAGGACCTGGTTTCCGCCCGCAAGGCCGGCGAGTTCGTGATGGCCCACCCGGATGACGTGAACTTCATGGACGTGTCGCCCAATCAGCTCGTGAGCGTCGCCGCCTCGCTCATTCCCTTTCTGGAGAACGACGACGCCAACCGCGCGTTGATGGGCTCCAACATGCAACGCCAGGCGGTGCCGCTGCTGCGCACGGAGGCGCCCCTGGTGGGCACCGGAATGGAGCGGGTGGTGGCGCGGGACTCGGGCGCCACGGTGGTGGCGGCCCGGAGCGGCACGGTGGAGAGCGTCGACTCCACGCGCATCGTCATCAAGGCGGACGAGGCTTCCGGCGCGTATGCCGACACCGGCGTGGACATCTACAGCCTGATCAAGTACCAACGCTCGAACCAGAACACCTGCATCAACCAGCGCCCCATCGCGTGCGTCGGGGATCACGTGGGCGACGGGGATGTGGTGGCCGACGGCCCCTCCACCGAGATCGGCGAGCTCGCGCTGGGGCGGAACCTGCTGGTCGCCCTCATGCCCTGGGGCGGTTACAACTTCGAGGACTCGATCCTCATCAGCGAGCGGGTGGTCAAGGAGGACATCTACACCTCGGTCCACATCGAGGAGTTCGAGTGCGTGTCCCGTGACACCAAGCTGGGTCCCGAGGAGATCACCCGGGACATTCCCAACGCCGGCGACGAAGCGCTCAAGGACCTCGACGAGAGCGGCGTGATCCGCATCGGCGCGGAGGTGAAGCCCGGAGACGTGCTGGTGGGGAAGATCACCCCCAAGGGCGAGACACAGCTCTCCCCGGAAGAGAAGCTGCTGCGGGCGATCTTCGGCGAGAAGGCCGGGGAGGTGCGGGATTCATCCCTCAAGGTGCCGCCGGGCGTCGAAGGCACGGTGATCAGCGTCAGGATCTTCTCGCGCAAGGGCATGAACAAGGATGAGCGCACCAAGCTCATCGAGAGCCAGGAGGTGGCGCGGCTCAACAAGGACCAGCACGACCAGATCCGCATCGTTCAGGAAGGCGCCGTCAAGCGGCTGAAGGAATTGCTGATCGGCCGCCGCGCGGCGGCGCGCCTTACGGACGAGAACCGCAAGGTGCTGATCGCCAAGGGCGACGAGTTGACCGCGGAGCTTCTGGACGGCATCCCGCTGTCGTTCCTGGCCGACATCAAGCTGGACGATCCGAAACTGGAGGGCGAGGCCGTGCGGGTGGTTTCCAACACCATGGCGCAGGTCGAGTCCCTGAAGATACGCTTCCAGGACAAGATCAGCCGGTTGACCAGCGGCGACGAGCTGCCTCCCGGCATGATCAAGATGGTCAAGGTGCTGGTGGCCATCAAGCGCAAGTTGCAGGTAGGCGACAAGATGGCGGGGCGCCATGGCAACAAGGGGGTCATCTCCTGCATTCTTCCGGAAGAGGACATGCCCTACCTGGAAGACGGGACCCCCGTGGACATGGTCCTGAATCCCCTGGGAGTGCCTTCCCGGATGAACGTCGGACAGATCCTGGAGGCCCACCTCGGCTGGGCCGCGCGCAGCCTGGGCCAGCAGATCCAGGTGCTTCTCGACCGGAGATCCTCGGAGGTCACGGCGCGGCTGAAGGACTACCTGGGCGAGAGCGAGTCGGGCAAGGTTGGCCTCGACCGTCTGCCCGGCGACGACGTGCGCCGCCTGGCGGAGAAGTACCGGCAGGGCATCCATCTGGCTTCGCCGGTTTTCGACGGCGCCCGCGAGGACGAGATCTTCAACCTCCTGAAAAAGGCGGATCTGCCGGTGACCGGACAGGTCACTTTGTACGACGGCCGCAACGGCGAACCTTTCGACGAGAAGGTGACCGTCGGCGTCATGTACATGATGAAACTGCACCACCTGGTGGACGACAAGATCCACGCCCGCTCCACCGGCCCCTATTCGCTGGTGACCCAGCAGCCGCTCGGCGGCAAGGCCCAGTTCGGCGGCCAGCGGCTTGGAGAAATGGAGGTGTGGGCGCTCGAAGCCTACGGCGCCGCGTATACGCTGCAGGAAATGTTGACGGTGAAGTCCGACGACGTGACGGGCCGGACCCGCATGTACGAAGGTATCTTCAAGGGCGATCACTTTCTCGAGCCGGGATTGCCGGAGTCCTTCAACGTCATGGTCAAGGAACTGCAGAGCCTGTGCCTCGACCTGGAGTTGGTGGAGTAGGAGGCCCCCATGGAAGAAGTATACAGTCTGTTCGAGAAACCCAAGAATCCGCTCAGCTTTCAGGGCATCAAGATCGCCCTGGCCTCGCCCGACAAGATCCGGTCGTGGTCCCACGGCGAGGTGCGCAAGTCGGAGACCATCAACTACCGGACCTTCAAGCCGGAGCGCGACGGTCTGTTCTGCGCCAAGATCTTCGGTCCCACCAAGGACTACGAGTGCAACTGCGGCAAGTACAAGCGCATGCGCCATCGTGGGGTGGTGTGCGAGAAGTGCGGCGTGGAGGTGATCCAGTCGAAGGTCCGCCGCGAGCGCATGGGGCACATCGAGCTGGCCACGCCGGTTGCCCACATCTGGTTCCTCAAGAGCCTGCCGAGTCGCATCGGCGCCTTGCTGGACCTGTCGCTCAAGGACCTGGAAAAGGTCCTCTACTTCGAGTCCTACGTCGTGCTGGACCCGGGCTCCACCAAGCTCCAGTACAAGGAGTTGCTGACGGAGGCCCGCTACCGCAAGGCGCTGGAGGAATACGGCTCCGACTTCACGGCGCAGATGGGGGCCGAAGCGATCCGCGAGCTCCTGGGCCACATCGAGGTCGAGGAGCTGTCCACGGAGCTCAAGGCCGAGCTCAGGGACGCCAATTCGGAGGTCAAGCGCAAGAAGATCGCCAAGCGGCTCAAGGTCCTCAGCGCCTTCCGCAGCTCCAAGAACCGGCCGGAGTGGATGATCCTGGAGGTGATTCCGATCATACCCCCGGACCTGCGACCCCTCGTTCCGCTGGACGGCGGCCGCTTCGCCACCTCCGATCTGAACGACCTCTATCGCAGGGTGATCAACCGCAACAACCGGCTCAAGCGCCTCATGGAGCTGAACGCGCCCGACATCATCATCCGCAACGAGAAGCGCATGCTGCAGGAGGCGGCGGACGCCCTGTTCGACAACGGACGGAGGGGCCGGGCCATCACCGGGCCCAACCGGCGGCCGCTCAAGTCGCTCAGCGACATGCTCAAGGGAAAGACCGGCCGGTTCCGGCAGAACCTGCTGGGCAAGCGCGTGGATTACTCGGGCCGCTCGGTCATCGTCGTGGGCCCCGAGCTGCGGCTGCACCAGTGCGGCCTGCCGAAGAAGATGGCGCTGGAGCTGTTCAAGCCCTTCATCTACAACAAGCTGGAGGAACGGGGCTACGTCACCACCATCAAGAGCGCCAAGAAGGCCGTGGAAAAGGAGCGCCCGGAGGTCTGGGACATCCTGGACGACGTGATCAAGGAGCACCCGGTGCTGCTCAACCGCGCGCCGACGCTGCACCGGCTGGGGATCCAGGCGTTCGAGCCGGTGCTCATCGAGGGCAAGGCGGTCCAGTTGCATCCGCTGGTATGCGCCGCCTACAACGCGGACTTCGACGGCGATCAGATGGCGGTCCACGTGCCGTTGTCGGTGGAGGCGCAGGTGGAGGCGCGCGCGCTCATGATGTCCACCAACAACATCCTCTCGCCGGCCAACGGCAAGCCGATCATCGTGCCGTCGCAGGACATCGTCCTGGGCCTCTACTACCTGACGCGCGAACGTCCCAACGTGAAGGGCGCGGGCAAGGTGCTGGCGAGTCCGGCCGAGGTCCGCATCGCCTACGACCAGGGCGAGGTCGCCCTGCAGGCGCGTATCCGGGTGCGCGTCGACGGCGAGATGTACGACTCCACGGTGGGGCGGGTGCTGCTCTACGAGATCGTCCCGCACCAGATCCCGTTCCGTGAAGTGAACCACGTCATGAAGAAGAAGGAGCTGGGGAATCTCATCGACCTCAGCTACCGCCTGGCCGGAAACAAGGCCACGGTCATCTTCGCGGACAGGCTGAAGGACACGGGTTACGGCTACGCCACCAAGGCGGGGGCGTCCATCGCCCTCAAGGACATGGTGATACCGGCCAGCAAGGGGCGGTTGCTGAAGCAGGCGTACGGGAGCGTCCAGGAGATCGACGAGCAGTACAACAACGGCCTCATCACCGACGGCGAGCGCTACAACAAGGTGGTGGACATCTGGGCGGAGGTCACCGACCGGATCTCGGACGAGATGTTGCGGGATCTGGGCACGGAGACCGTCACCGATGAGCAGGGCTACACCATGCGGGTGCCCAACTTCAATCCGATCTTCATGATGGCCGACTCCGGCGCCCGCGGCAGCGCGCAGCAGATCCGGCAACTGGCGGGCATGCGCGGGCTGATGGCCAAGCCGTCGGGGGAGATCATCGAGACCCCCATCACCGCCAATTTCCGGGAGGGGCTGACGGTCCTGCAGTACTTCATCTCCACCCACGGCGCGCGCAAGGGGCTTGCGGACACCGCCCTCAAGACCGCCAACTCGGGCTACCTGACCCGGCGTCTCGTGGACGTGGCCCAGGACGCCATCATCACCCAGGAAGACTGCGGCACGCTGGACGGCATCGAGATGGCGCCCCTCATGGAAGGCGGCGAGATCATCGAGCCCCTGGGCGACCGCGTGCTGGGGCGGGTGGCGCTGGAGGATATCAAGGACCCGTTTAGCGGCGAGGTCATCGTCAAGTCCAACCAGGAGATCGACGAGGGGCTGGTGCAGCGCATCGAGGACGCCGGCCTGGAGCGCATCTGGATCCGCTCGGTGCTCACCTGCCAGTCGAAGAAGGGCGTGTGCGTCATGTGCTACGGCCGCGACCTGGCCCGGGGCGAGATGGTGAACTCGGGAGAGGCCATCGGCGTCATCGCCGCGCAGTCCATCGGCGAGCCCGGGACGCAGCTCACCATGCGGACGTTCCACATCGGCGGCACCGCCAGCCGGCGCGCCGAGCAGACCACGCTGGAGCCGCGCACCGACGGGTTCGTGAAGCTCATCAACGTCAGCACCGTCACCAACCGCGAAGGCGAGCTGGTGGTCATGAACCGCAACGGCGAACTGGCCGTCGTGGACTATCCCGAAGGCTCCGACCGGTCGCGCGAACGGGAACGGGAGCGGTATCCACTGGTGTACGGCGCCAAGCTCAAGAAGGAGGACGGGTCCGCGGTCAAGGCCGGCGAGCTGCTGGCGGAGTGGGACCCCTACACGATTCCCATCATCACCGAGATCGCCGGCAGCGTGAAGTTCGGCGACATCGTCGAGAGCACGACCATGGAGGAGAAGGTGGACGAGCGCACCGGCCTGTCCACCAAGGTCATCATCGACTTCAAGGACATCGACAAGCGGCCCCGGCTCTCCATCAAGGACGGCGCCGGCAAGACCCTGCGGCTTCCGAGCAACAACGAGGCCCGGTACATGCTGCCGGTGGGCGCCCACATCAACGTCACCGAGCACCAGGAGGTGTCGGCGGGCGACGTGCTGGCGAAGATCCCCCGGGAAACCACCAAGACCAAGGACATCACCGGCGGTCTGCCCCGCGTGGCCGAGCTGTTCGAGGCCAGGAAGCCCAAGGAGTTCGCCGTCATCAGCGAGATCGACGGCGTGGTCTCGTTCGGCCGGGACACCAAGGGCAAGCGCAAGGTGGTGGTGACGCCGGACGTCGGAGAGCCGCGGGAGTACCTGATCGCCAAGGGCAAGCACATCAGCGTGCATGAAGGCGACCGGATCCGCGCCGGCGAGTCGTTGATGCAGGGTTCGTCCAATCCCCACGACATTCTCGGCATCCTGGGCGAGAAGGCCCTGGCCAAGTACCTCGTGGACGAGATCCAGGAGATCTACCGGCTCCAGGGCGTGCGCATCAACGACAAGCACATCGAGGTCATCGTCAAGCAGATGCTCCGGCGCGTGCGCATCAAGGAGAGCGGCGACACCGACTTCCTGATGGGCGACCAGGTCGAGAAGTGGCGCTTCGAGGAGGAGAATCAGCGGGTTCTGGCCGAGGGGTCACAGCCGGCGGTGGCGGAGCCGCTGCTGCTGGGAATCACCAAGGCGTCGCTGTCCACCGGAAGCTTCATTTCGGCCGCGTCGTTCCAGGAGACCACCAAGGTCCTCACCGAGGCGGCCATCAACGGCAGGCTCGACCCCCTCAGCGGGCTGAAGGAAAACGTGATCATGGGCAAGCTGATTCCCGCCGGGACCGGCCTGGCCGAGTACAACGTCCTGGAGGTCGAAAGCGACGAGCAATTGGGCGAAATCGACGTCTCGGAGGTGGATGTTGCGTGAGGTTGACAGCAAACGGAAGTTACGATAAAATCGGCGGTTTATTGACAGGATAGCAACCAATGCCCACGATCAATCAACTGGTCCGCAAGGGACGCGAGATACAACGGCAGAAGAACACCGCGCCGGCCCTCCAGGGCTGTCCGCAGAAGCGCGGCGTGTGCACTCGGGTCTACACCTCCACCCCGAAAAAGCCCAACTCGGCGCTGCGCAAGGTGGCCCGGGTGCGGTTGACCAACGGCACGGAGGTGACCTCCTACATTCCCGGAATGGGGCACAACCTGCAGGAACACTCCGTGGTCCTCATCCGGGGCGGCAGGGTCAAGGACCTGCCGGGCGTGCGCTATCACATCATCCGCGGCGCGCTGGACTCCATCGGCGTGCAGGAGCGCCGCCAGGGCCGCTCGAAGTACGGGGCCAAGAGGCCGAAGTAGGGACATGCCGCGCAAGGGTGAAATCAAGCGGAGGGAGTTGCTCCCCGACCCCAAGTACGGTGACAAGCTGGTCACGAAGTTCATCAACAACATGATGAACCGTGGCAAGAAGAGCATCGCCGAGGGGATACTGTATCGATCGCTGGACATCATCGCGGACAAGGCCAAGACCGAGCCGCTGGGCGTGTTCAAACGGGCCGTCGACAATACCAAGCCCATGGTGGAAGTCCGTTCCCGGCGCGTCGGAGGCGCCACCTACCAGGTGCCGGTGGAGGTCCGCCCCGACCGGCGGCTTTCGCTCAGCCTCCGCTGGCTGATCAGCGCGGCCAGGGCCAGAAGCGAGAAGGCCATGGACGAGAAGCTCGCCGGAGAGCTGATGGATGCCGCCAACCAGCGGGGCAACGCGGTCAAGAAGAAAGAAGACACCCATCGGATGGCGGAGGCGAACCGCGCCTTCGCCCATTACCGCTGGTAGCAAATCAAGTCAATCAATGTCCGAACAAGGAGGCGGGAGAACCGCCTCCTTTTTTTGCCGTCGTGTAGACAAGAATCGTGTAGACAGGAAATGAGCAGACAGATTCCACTCGACCGGACCCGCAACATCGGCATCATGGCCCATATCGATGCCGGCAAGACCACCACGACCGAGCGCGTGTTGTTCTACACCGGCATCAACTACAAGCTGGGCGAGGTGCACGACGGCACCGCCACCATGGACTGGATGGTCCAGGAGCAGGAGCGCGGGATCACCATCACCTCGGCGGCCACGACGTGCCACTGGCAGGACCACCGGATCAACATCATCGACACCCCGGGGCACGTGGACTTCACCATCGAGGTGGAACGTTCGCTGCGGGTGCTCGACGGCGCCATCGCGGTGTTCTGCTCGGTGGGGGGCGTGGAGCCGCAGACCGAGACGGTGTGGCGGCAGGCGGACAAGTACGGCGTGCCGAGGATCGCCTACATCAACAAGATGGACCGGGTCGGCGCCGATTTCTTCCGCGTGGTGAAGATGATCGAGGACCGGCTGGGGGCGCGCCCGCTCGTGATACAGCTCCCGGTGGGTTCCGAGGACAGCTTCCAGGGCGTCGTCGATCTCGTGCGCATGAAGGCGATCCTGTGGGACAACGAGAATCTCGGCGCCAGCTTCCGGGTGGACGCGATCCCGGCCGAGTTGCGGGAACAGGCGGACGAATACCGCGAGACCATGCTGGAGACGCTGGCGGACTGCGACGACGGCATCCTGACCGCGTACCTCCAGGGCGAGGAGATCTCCGGCGAGCGGCTGGTGCAAGCCATTCGGGCGGCGGGGCTGAATCTCCAGCTCGTCCCGGTGCTGTGCGGCGCGGCGTTCCGCAACAAGGGCGTTCAGACGTTGCTGGACGCGGTCATCGACTACCTCCCCTCGCCGCTGGACGTGCCGCCGATTCGCGGCACCGATCCGGACAGCGGCGACGAGGCCGTGCGCGTGACCTCCGACGAGGCGCCGTTCTCCGCCCTGGCGTTCAAGATCATGGCCGACCCGTTCGTGGGATCGCTGACGTTCTTCCGGGTCTATTCCGGAACGCGCAAGTCCGGCGCGTTCGTCTACAACGCGTCCACCGGCCGGCGGGAGCGTCTGGGCCGCATCCTCAAGATGCATGCCAACAAGCGCGAGGAGATCGACGAGGTCTGTGCCGGGGACATCGCCGCGGCGGTGGGCCTGCGCAGCGCCAAGACCGGCGATACGCTCTGTGACGAGAACAACCCCATCCTCCTCGAATCCATCGAATTCCCCGAACCGGTCATCGCCATCGCCATCGAGCCCAAGTCCCGTGACGATCAGGAAAAGCTGGCGTCCTCCCTGCAGAAGCTGGCCAAGGAGGATCCCTCCTTCCGGGTGACCGTCGACCAGGAGACCGGCCAGACATTGATCTCGGGAATGGGAGAGCTCCACCTCGAGGTCATCGTCGACCGGCTGTTGCGGGAGTTCAAGGTGGACGCCAACGTGGGCAAGCCCCAGGTAGCGTACAAGGAGACCATACGCCGGACGGTGGAGCAGGAAGGCCGGTTCGTCCGGCAGTCCGGCGGCCGCGGGCAGTTCGGCCATGTCTACCTGCGCCTGGAACCGCAGCCGACGGGCCGCGGCTTCGAGTTCGTCAGCGCCATCAAGGGAGGCGTGATCCCGCAGGAATACGTGCCCGCGGTGCAGAACGGCGTCGTCCAGGCCACGACCAACGGCGGCCTGGTGGGATATCCCGTGGTGGACGTGAAGGTCACGCTGCTGGACGGCAGCTACCACGAGGTGGACTCCTCGGAGATGGCGTTCACCATCGCCGCCTCGATGGCGTTCAAGGAGGCGTTGCGCAAGGCCGCCCCGGTGTTGCTCGAGCCGGTGATGGACGTGGAGGTGGTGGTGCCGGAGGAGTTCATGGGCGACGTCATCGGCGACATCAGCGCGCGCCGGGGCAAGGTCCTGGGAATGACCTCCAAGGCCGGCGCCCAGGTGGTCGAGTCCCGCGTCCCGCTGTCGCAGATGTTCGGTTATGCCACGGACCTGAGGTCGAGGACCCAGGGCCGGGCGACGTACACCATGCAGTTCTCGCGCTACGAGGAAGTCCCGGAGACGGTGAAGGAAGACATGCTCGGAGAGGTGAGGGTGTGAACGAGAAAATCCGCATTCGACTCAAGGCCTACGACTACCGGGTCCTGGACCAGTCGGTGGGCGAGATCGTCGAGACCGTGAAGAGGACGGGAGGGCGGGTCGCCGGCCCCATCCCTCTCCCCACGCGGATCGAGAGGTTCACGGTGAACCGCTCCCCGCACGTGGACAAGAAGTCGCGGGAGCAGTTCGAGGTCCGCACCCACAAGCGGCTGCTGGACATCCTCGAACCCACCCAGCAGACCATCGACGCGTTGGGCAAGCTGGACCTGGCGGCCGGCGTCGACGTGGAGATCAAGCTCCAGTAGGCGGAAGGATGACGGGTCTCATCGGCAAGAAAATCGGCATGAGCCAGCTCTTCGACGACACCGGCAACGTGATACCCGTGACGGTGGTGGAGACCGGCCCGTGCGTGGTGGTGCAGAAGAAGGACGTGGCCAGGGACGGCTACAACGCCCTGCAGCTCGGTTTCGGGAAGCAGAAGAACCAGCGCGTCAACCGGCCCCTGCGGGGCCACATGGCCAAGGCGGAAAAGGGGTCGTTCCGCGTGCTCCGGGAGTTCAGGGTGGACGACGTCTCCGGCTACGAGGTCGGCCAGGAGCTCACGGTGACGGACCTGGTCAAGCCGGGAGACCTGGTTGACGTCACCGGCACCTCCAAGGGCCGGGGTTTCGCCGGCGTCATGAAGCGTTGGGATTTCGGCGGCTTCTCCCGCACCCACGGCACCCACGAGTACTTCCGGCACGGCGGCTCCATCGGCAACCGCTCCTATCCGGGGAAGGTGTTCAAGGGCAAGCGCATGGCCGGGCACTGGGGCAACGAGAGGGTGTCGATCCAGAACCTCCGGGTGGTCGCGGTCCGCCCCGAACAGAACCTTCTTCTGGTGAAGGGTGCCGTGCCCGGGGCCAACGGCGGCATGGTCCTCGTCCGGCGGGCCGTCAAGGGGTAGGAATGGAATTTCGCAGGATCGAGCCGGTGCTTCCGGAGAGCATATTCGGCGTGGCCGTGCGCCCGCACCTGTTGCACCAGGCGGTGGTCATGCAGTTGAACAACCGGCGCGCCGGCACCGCCTCCACCAAGACCCGCGGCCGGGTGCGCGGCAGCGGCAGGAAGCCTTGGCGCCAGAAGGGCTCCGGCAGGGCCCGCGCCGGCAGCGTGCGGTCGCCCATCTGGGTCGGCGGCGGGACCGCCTTCGGGCCCTTGCCGCGGGACTATTCGTACCGGATACCCAAGAAGGCCCGCCGGCAGGCGCTCCTGTCCGCGCTCAGCCTCAAGCGGCAGGAAGAGAAGCTGGTGGTGGTGGAGCCGGAGGACGTGACCGAGATAAAGACCCGCCTCATGGCCGAGGCCATGGCTTCGCTGGGGGTCGGCAAATCGCTGTTCGTGATCGCCGAGGGCGACGAGAAGATCGAGTTGTCGGCGCGCAACCTGCCGCGTGTCAAGGTGCTGCGGGTGGCCGGGCTGAACGTGTACGACCTGCTCCGTTTCGAGTACCTGGTGCTGACCCGGGACGCGCTGCGGAAGATCGAGGAGAGGTTCTCGCAATGAGGGGCGTTCGGGATACGGTCCTCGGTCCGTTGATCTCCGAGAAGGGGGCGATGCTGGCCGAGTCGTCGAACCAGGTGATCTTCAAGGTCCGCCCGGATGCCAACAAGATAGAGATCCGCAAGCAGGTGGAGACGCTGTTCAAGGTTACGGTGCTGGATGTGAGGACCGCGCGCTACCTGGGCAAGATGCGCCGGGTCGGCAGGAACACCGGACGCCTGCCGTTTTGGAAGAAGGCGTACGTCACGCTGAAGGAAGGCGATCGCATCGACTTCTTCGGTGTCGGTTAGTCTGAACGAGGGTTGCAGGCCATGTCGATCAAGAACCGCCGCCCGACATCTCCCGGACGCCGCTTTGCCACCGGGTTCGGGTTCGAGGAGATCAGCAAGGACTCGCCGCACAAGGCGCTGCTGCGACCGCTCAAAGGCCACGGCGGGCGCAACAACACCGGCAGGATCACCAAGGACCACCGCGGCGGCGGGCACAAGCGGCGGTACCGCTTCATCGATTTCAAGCGGGACAAGAAGGGGGTCGTGGGCCGGGTCGAGGCCATCGAGTACGATCCCAACCGCTCGGCCCGGGTGGCGCTCATCTGCTACCTCGACGGCGAGCGCCGCTACATCCTGGCGCCGGAAAAGCTCAAGGTGGGGAGTCGAATCGTATCCGGCGACCAGGACATCGACATCCAGCCGGGGAATTCCCTGCCGCTGAGGTTCATCCCGACGGGAACGCTGGTGCACAACATCGAGTTGAAGGCCGGCAAGGGGGGGCAGATCGTCCGCAGCGCGGGAGCCTCCGCGCAGGTGATGGCGAAGGAGGGCCACTACACGCTGCTCAAGCTGCCGTCCGGCGAGCTGCGCAACGTGCGCTCCGAGTGCCGCGCGACCATCGGCGAGGTGGGCAACAGCGACTACGAGAACGTCACCTACGGCAAGGCGGGCCGGTCGCGCTGGATGGGCCGGCGGCCGGTCACCCGGGGCATCGCCAAGAACCCGGTCGATCACCCGCACGGCGGCGGCGAGGGCCAGTCCAAGGGCAACCACCCGCAGACGCCCTGGGGCAAGCCGACCAAGGGGTACCGCACCCGTGGCGAGAAGCCTTCCGACAAGTACATCGTGAAGCGCAGAAAGGGACAGTAGGCATGGCTCGTTCGATCAAGAAGGGTCCGTTCGTGGACGACCACCTGATGCGCAAGATCGAGGAGATGAACCGCTCCCAGGCGCGGCGGGTGGTCAAGACATGGTCCCGGCGTTCCACCATCACCCCGGACATGATCGGCCACACCATCGCGGTGCACAACGGGCGCAAGTTCCTGCCGGTGTTCGTCACCGAGAACATGGTCGGACACAAGCTCGGAGAGTTCTCGCCCACGCGCACGTTTCACGGCCATGCCGGAGACCGCAGGGGCGACGCCAGGGGCGTCAGGAGATAGGGTATGGAGGCGCGCGCGGTTACGAAGTTCGCACGGGTCTCGCCGCGCAAGATGAGGCTCGTGGTGGACCAGGTGAGGGGCCGGTCGGTGGAGGACGCGCTGACGATCCTCAAGTTCGTCCCCAAGGGCTGCGCCGGCATCGTCGCCAAGACCCTTCGGTCGGCGGTGGCCAACGCCGAGAACACCCAGAGCGTGGACGTGGACCTCTTGTACGTTAAAGCGGCCGAGGTCGGCCAGGCGGGGATGTGGAAGCGGTTCATGCCGCGCGGGATGGGCCGCGCCAACCGTATCCGCAAACGCCTCAGTCATCTGACGGTTGTCGTGGACGAAAGGGCCTGAGGATGGGACAGAAGACGCACCCCAAGGTTTTCCGCATGCGCGTGATCGAGTCGTGGGACTCGAAGTGGTACGCGGGAAACGACTACCCGGAACTGCTGCACGAGGACCTCAAGATCAAGGGCTTCCTCAAGGGGAGGCTACATCACGCGGGCATTTCCAAGATCGAGATCGAGCGCGCCACCAACAAGGCCAAGATCAACATCCACACGGCGCGTCCCGGCATCGTCATCGGCAAGAAGGGCGCGGAGATCGAGAAACTCAAGGAGGAGTTGGGGAAGCTGTCCCCGCGGGAAGTCTTCATCAACATCCACGAGGTGAGAAGGCCCGACCTCGACGCCCAACTGGTGGCGGAGAACGTCGCCCTCCAGCTCGAACGGCGTGTGGCCTTCCGCCGTGCCATGAAGGAGAGCGTTTCCCGGGCGCTGCGCATGGGCGCCCAGGGTATCCGGATCCAGTGCGGCGGCCGGCTCGGAGGCCAGGAGATCGCGCGCACGGAATGGTACCGGGAAGGACGCGTGCCGCTGCACACGTTGCGGGCGGACGTGAGCTACGGCCTGGCGGAGGCCAAGACGACGTACGGCGTCATCGGCGTCAAGGCGTGGATTTTCCGGGGTGAGATCCTGACCAAGCAGGAAGAGCAGCAGAAGTCCTCGCTGGGGCTGTAACCCATAGGCGGATCGAATCATGCTCGAGCCAAGAAAAATCAAGTACCGCAAGGTGCAGAAGGGCCGCCGGGGCGGGTTTGCCGAACGCGGTTCCAGTCTTTCCTTCGGCGACTACGGGTTGAAGTCGGTGGATCGGGGCTACATCACCGCGCGCCAGATCGAAGCCGCCCGGATCGCGCTGACCCGCTACCTGAAGCGGCACGGCAAGGTCTGGATCCGGGTTTTTCCGGACAAGCCCATCACCAAGAAGCCCGCGGAAGTCCGCATGGGCAAGGGCAAGGGACCGCTGTACGCCTGGGTGGCGGTGGTCAAGCCGGGCAAGCTGCTGTTCGAAATGGAAGGGGTCCAGCGGGAATCCGCCAAGGAAGCGTTCCGGCTCGCCTCGCGCAAGCTGGGTCTGGCCACCGTGTTCGTCGAGCGGTAGGCGGGGGTTTTCGATGCGCGCGAAGGAATTGCGGGACCTGAGTCCGGACGAGCTCCGGCAAAAGCGCACGGAGTTCAAGGAGCAGCTCTTTCATCTGACCCTGCGCCGCGCCACGGGCCAGCTCGAAAGCCCCATGAAGGTGCGGCAGACGCGGCGCGACGTGGCCCGGGTGGAGACGGTCCTCGGCGAGCAACGCCGCGCCGCCGAACGGAAGAAAGAGCAAGAAGGCGACCATGAGTGAGCGTGGTGTCACGAAGCAGCGTGAGGGTGTGGTCCGGACCAACCGGATGGCCAAGACCGTCGTGGTGGAGCTGGAACGCATCATCCTTCACGCGCGGTACAAGAAGTATCTCAGGCGCCGGACCAAGGTGAAGGCCCACGATGAACGCAACGAGTGCCAGGTGGGCGACCGCGTCGTCATCGTCGAGTGCCGCCCTTTGAGCCGGCAGAAACGGTGGCGCGTGAGCCGCATCCTGAACCGCCCCGCCGGGGGCGCGACGGCCGCTTCGCAGAGCGCAGGGGTTTAGTGCGATGATACAAGTGGGGACGGTGCTGGACGTGGCGGACAATTCCGGCGCCAGGAGAGTCCGGTGCATCAAGGTGCTGGGAGGCACGAGGCGCAAGTACGCCTCGGTCGGCGACATCATCGTCGTGTCCGTCAAGGAAGCGATGCCCAACTCCAAGGTGCCCAAGGGCGAGGTGGTCAGGGCCGTGGTCGTGCGCACCGCCAAGGAGCTGAGCCGGGTGGACGGCTCGTACATCCGTTTCGACAACAACTCGGCGGTCCTGATCGACAACCAGAAGGAGCCCGTGGGCACGCGCATCTTCGGCCCGGTGGCGCGTGAGCTGAGGGCGAAACGGTTCATGAAGATCGTTTCGCTGGCGCCGGAGGTCTTGTAGCATGTTCGTCCGCAAAGAAGACACCGTGATGGTGGTGGCCGGGAAGGAACGCGGCAAGACCGGCAAGGTCATCAAGGTGGTGCCGCAGAAGAGCCGCGTGTTCATCGAGCGGGTGAACCTCGTCAAGCGCCATTCCAAGCCCCGCACCGCGCAGCAGCCCGGAGGGATCGTGGAGAAGGAGGCTTCGATCCACGTCTCCAACGTCATGATCATGTGCGATTTTTGCAATGCTCCGGTGCGGATCGGACACAAGTTTCTCGAGGATGGAGAGAAGGTGCGCGTGTGCCGGCGTTGCGGCCAGGGGATCGGCTGACCCGGTAGGGCCGGCGCGCCAGGTGGAATTCGACGATGGTCAGGCTTGAGCAGAAATACCATGAAACGATCGTGCCCGCGATGATGGAGGAGTTCGCCTACGGCAACAAGCTCCAGGTGCCGCGGTTGAGGAACGTCTCCATCAACGTCTGCATCGGCGAGGCGGTGCAGAACGCCAAGCTGCTGGATGCGGCGGTGGCGGAGCTGGGCGCCATCAGCGGCCAGCGTCCCGTGGTCACCCGGGCGCGGAAGGACATCTCCAACTTCAAGCTCCGCCGCGGCAACCCCATCGGCTGCATGGTGACTCTGCGGCGCGCGCGCATGTACGAGTTCCTGGATCGTCTGATACAGGTGGCCCTTCCCCAGGTGAGGGATTTCAAGGGCATCTCGGACCGGTCCTTTGACGGCTGCGGCAACTATTCGCTGGGGATCCGTGAGCAGATCATCTTTCCGGAAGTGAGAGCGGAGTCGGTGGAACGGCTTCACGGGCTGACGGTGTCCATCGTCACCACGGCCCAGTCCAACGAGGAAGGCAGGTCCTTGCTCAAGCATTTAGGGATGCCGTTCGTCGGCGAGGGGGGTACCACAAGTGGCTAAGAAGTGTCTGCGCATCAAGGCGGAAAGAAAGCCGAAGTTCGACGTGCGTCAATACAACCGCTGTCCGATTTGCGGCAGGGCCAGGGCCTTTTACCGGCGATTCCGCATGTGCAGGATCTGCCTCCGGCTGTACGCGCGCCGGGGAGAGATCCCCGGAGTCATCAAGGCGAGCTGGTAGAAGCGGGGGTTCGCATGAGCATGACCGACCCGATCGCGGATTTGCTGACCCGGATGCGCAACGGCGGGATGGCGAAGCACGAAACCGTGGACGTCCCCTGGTCCCGGCTGAAGGAAGACATCACGAAGGTGCTGGTGGAAGAGGGGTACGTGCGGCAGATCCGACGCATCCCGGTCGAAGGCCAGGTGCAGGATACCTTGCGGATCTACCTGAAGTACGACCGGAACCGTCAACCGGTGCTGAGCGAATTGAAGCGGGTGAGCCGCCCGGGGCGGCGCGTCTATCTCGGCTACAGGGACATCCAGCCGGTCCGCAAGGGCCTGGGAAGCCACATCCTGTCCACGCCCAAGGGCATTGTCGTGGACCGGGAAGCGGTCAAGGCCAAGGTCGGCGGCGAGCTGCTGTGCTCGGTCAGCTAGCAGGTGGTGTCACGTGTCACGTGTAGGAAAAATGCCGATCGTCGTGCCCGGAAGCGTCAAGGTCGCCTTCGAGGGCGCTGAAATACGGGTCCAGGGCCCCAAGGGGACGTTGTCTCACAGCATCCCGGAGGGCATCGAGGTGGACGTGGACGGCGGCACGCTCCAGGTCCGCCGGGCGGACGAGACCAAGACGCTCAAGTCGCTGCACGGGCTCACCCGCAAGCTCCTGGCGAACATGGTCGAGGGTGTCAGCGAGGGCTTCAAGAGGGTGCTGGAGATCAACGGCGTGGGTTACCGGGCGGAGCTCAAGGACGAGTCGCTGCACCTGACCCTGGGGTTCTCCCATCCCATCGTGTTCCCGCTGCCCGCGGGCGTGTCGGCGTCGGTCGAACGGCAGACGGTGATCACCCTCGAGTCCCATGACAGGCAGGTGCTGGGCCAGGCCGCGGCCGAGGTGCGCGGCTTCCGTCCGCCGGAGCCCTACAAGGGCAAGGGGATCCGTTATCAGGGCGAGATGGTCCAGCGCAAGGCGGGCAAGGCCATGGGCGGCGGCGGCTGAGCGAACGGGATCGGGTGGAGCGATGTTGACGAGCAAGAAGGTTCTGAGCCGCAAACGGCGGCAGCGAAGCGTGCGCAAGCGCGTCACCGGGAGCGACGCCTGTCCCCGGCTTTGCGTGTATCGCAGCTCGAAGCACATCTACGCACAAGTGATCTCCGACGAGCGCGGGGTGACGTTGTTGAGCGCGTCGACGCTGTCGAAGGAGGCCGCGGGCCCCGAGGAAAGCAAGGGGGTCGAGGCGGCCAAGGAGGTCGGGCTCCGGATCGCCAAGCTGTGCCAGGACAAGCAGATTTCTCGGGTCGTGTTCGACAGGAACGGCTTTCTCTTTCATGGACGGGTAAAGGCACTGGCGGAGGCTGCAAGGGAAGCCGGCCTCGTCTTCTGATTCGGGGGTTGTTTTGGAACAAGTCGATCCGCAGGGCTTGGAGCTCAAGGAAAAGGTCATCCACATCAGCCGGGTGGCCAAGGTGGTCAAGGGTGGACGGCGCTTCAGTTTCAACGCGCTGGTGGTCGTGGGTGACGAGACCTCCGTGGTCGGTTACGGGTTGGGCAAGGCCAACGAGGTGCCCGAGGCCATTCGCAAGGGCGTCGAGCACGCCAAGAAGACCCTGCTCCGGGTGCCGTTGGTGGACGACAGCATCCCTTACGAAGTCATCGGACGTTTCGGCGCGGGCCGTGTGCTGCTCAAGCCCGCGGCCCCCGGCACCGGGGTCATCGCCGGCGCCGGGGTCCGGGCGGTGGTGGAAGCGGCCGGCATTCCCAACGTCCTGAGCAAGTGCATCGGCTCCAACAATCCGCACAATCTCGTCAAGGCGACGTTCGAGGCCCTCAAGAGCCTCAAGTCCCCGGAGGAGGTGTCGGAGCTGAGGGGCAAGCCGCTGGCGGAGATTCGATAATGGATCTGGGTGATCTGCGCCCCGCCAAAGGGGACAAGCATTCGAAGAAGCGCGTGGGCCGGGGCATGGCTTCCGGGACCGGCAAGACCAGCGGCCGCGGCCACAAGGGTCAGGGGGCGCGCGCCGGAGGCGGGGTGAGGCCGGGTTTCGAGGGCGGCCAGATGCCGCTGACCCGGCGGGTCCCCAAGCGGGGGTTCCACAACCCCTTCCGGAAGACATACACGCCGGTGAACCTGGACAGCCTCGGGCGCTTCGAGGCGGGTCAGGAGATCTCGCCGGAATTGTTGCGGGAGACGGGCCTGGCCGGTAAGGGACCGGTTAAGATACTGGGCCGCGGGGAGCTGGACAGACCGCTTACGGTAAAGGCCCACGGCTTTTCCCGAAGCGCGAGGCAGAAGATCGAGGCGGCGGGAGGCCGCACCGAAGTCGTTTGACATGCTTGAGGGTTTTCAAAGCGCCGGCCGCATTCCCGAGCTGAGGAGACGCATCCTGTTCACCTTGGCGATGCTGGCCGTCTATCGCGTCGGCGTCGCCATCCCGACTCCCGGGATCGACCGCGATGGGCTGGCGGCGTTCTTCGCCCAGGTGGAGGGCACGATCTTCGGGCTCTTCAACCTGTTCTCGGGCGGCGCGCTGGAGCAGTTCTCGGTGTTCTCGCTGGGCATCATGCCCTACATCAGCGCCTCCATCATCCTGCAGCTTCTGACGGTGGTCTTCCCCTACCTGGAACGGCTTTCGAAGGAAGGGGACGTCGGGCGCAAGAAGATCACGCAGTACACCCGCTACGGCACCATCGTGCTTTCGGTCATTCAGGGCCTGATGATCAGCTTCGGCCTGGAAGGCACCCGCGGGCCCAACGGCGAGGCCATCGTGCTGGAACCCGGCTGGAACTTCCGCCTGATGACGGTGCTGACGTTGACCTCGGGAACGGCGTTCATCATGTGGCTGGGCGAGCAGGTCACCGAGAGGGGGATCGGCAACGGCATCTCCCTGATCATATTCGCCGGAATCGTCGCCGCCCTGCCGTCGGCGGTGACCTCGACGTTCCAGTTCGTCCGGGAAGGCGAGCTCAGCATTTTCTTCGTGGTGCTCCTGGTCCTGTTCGTGGTGCTGGTGGTGGGCGTGATCATCTTCATGGAACGGGGACAGCGGCGGATACCGGTCCAGTATGCCAAGCGCGTGGTGGGACGCAGGATGTACGGCGGACAGACGTCGCATCTGCCTCTCAAGATCAACACCTCCGGGGTGATCCCGGTGATCTTCGCGTCGTCGGTGCTGATCTTCCCGGCCACCGTGGCGCAGTTCGTCCAGAACCCCTGGGCGCAGGCGTTGGCGGGCTCCATGGCGCCGGGGCAATGGCTGCACGACCTGCTTTACATCGCCCTGATCATGTTCTTCTGCTTCTTCTATACCGCCATCGTGTTCAATCCGGTGGACGTGGCCGAGAACATGCGCAAGTACGGCGGATACGTGCCCGGCATCCGCCCGGGCAAGAGGACGTCGGACTTCATCGACAGGGTGCTGTCGCGGCTTACCCTCGGCGGCGCTGTCTACCTGTCGCTGGTGGCGCTGTTGCCGACGATCCTGATCTCGCAGTTCAACGTTCCGTTCTTCTTCGGCGGCACCGCGCTGCTGATCGTGGTGGGGGTGGCGCTCGACACGGTTTCACAGATGGAGACGCACATGATCTCCAGAAACTACGAGGGCTTCATGAGACGCGGGCGCATCCGCGGCCGGAGAGGCTGAATGAACACGGCACGCCCCGCCCGGCATATCGGGACCGGGTTCGGGCGGTGCTTGCAGGCAGGATGATTCGCACATGATTTATCTCAAGTCCCGCGCCGAGATAGACACGATGCGCCGCGCGAGCGTCATCGTCGCGGAGGTGCTGCAAACGCTGAAGGCGACCGTGAAGCCGGGGATGACGACCCTGGAGCTGGACGAAGTGGCTGAGCGGATGACCCATGAGAGGGGTGCGAAGCCGGCGTTCAAGGGTTATGGGGTTGCCGGCAAGGTCTTCAACCACAGCCTGTGCACGTCGATCAACGAGGAGATCGTGCACGGGATTCCCTCGGACCGGGTGCTCAAGGAAGGGGACATCCTCGGCATGGACTTCGGGGTGCTCTACGAGGGCTTCTACGGCGACTCGGCGGTGACGGTGGGTATCGGGCAGGTGAGTTCCGAGGCCGAGCGTCTCATGCAGGTGACGGAGACGGCTCTGAGCGAGGGCATCGAGACCATGCGGGAGGGCAACCGCCTTGGCGACCTGGGCAGCACCATCCAGGGCATCGCGGAACGGTCCGGCTACTCGGTGGTACGGGAATTCGTCGGTCACGGCATCGGCAAGAAGCTCCACGAGGAGCCCCCGGTGCCCAACTACGGCGATGCCGGCAAGGGACAGCGGTTGCGGGCCGGCATGGTCCTGGCGGTCGAACCCATGCTCAACGCCGGCAAGAAGGAAATCAGCATCCTGGAAGATGGCTGGACCGCGGTTACGCGGGACCGGAGTCTCGCGGCCCACTTCGAACACTCCATCGCCATCACCGCCGACGGGCCGTTCGTGTTGAGCCGGCTGTAGGCGTGTCCCGAGCGTGTCGAAGGGTTCCGTCTCACAGATACTGGAACGAGGTCCGAAGTGAAAGTACGAGCATCGGTAAAGAAGATATGCAACAACTGCAAGATCGTTCTCAGAAAGGGAGTCGTACGGGTCATCTGCGTAACGCGCAGGCACGCCCAGCGGCAGGGGTGACAGACTGACCGGAGGGAGCAATTCATGGCACGTATCGCCGGGGTGGATTTGCCCAAGAACAAGAGCATGGAGATCGCCTTGACCTACATCTACGGGATAGGCGGGAGCACGTCGCGGAACATTCTCAAGGAAGCCGGCATTCCGTTCACCCTCAAGTCCGACGACCTCTCCGACGACCAGGTGGTGGTGATACGGCGGATCATCGACCAAGAAGTGAAGGTGGAAGGTGATCTGCGGCGCGACGTCACCATGGACATCAAGCGGCATATGGACATCGGCTCCTACCGGGGCCTCAGACACCGGCGGGGACTGCCGGTCCGGGGACAACGGACCCACACCAACGGCCGCACCCGGATGGGCCCCCGCAGGACCATAGCCGGCAAGAAGAGGCCGCCTTCGAAGGGCTGAGAGCCTGTCCGAGCAGGCAATTACAACCCCTCTCCCTCTGGGAGAGGGTGGCCGGCGACCCGTCCCAACCCCAACCCCTCTCCCTCCGGGAGAGGGTGGCCGAAGGCCGGGTGAGGGCCCAGACCAGAACAGGAGCATCCATGGCTCAGGCCTCGAAGAAAGCGCGTGACGCGAGGGCGCCCAGGAAAAGGCGCGGGCGAAAGAACATCGCCGAAGGGGTGGCGCATATCCACTCCACCTTCAACAACACGATCATCACGATTTCCGATCCCCAGGGCAACGTGGTGGCGTGGTCGAGCGCCGGCGCCATCGGCTTCAAGGGGTCCCGCAAGGGCACGCCCTTCGCGGCGCAGCAGGCGGCGGACAACGTGGCGCGGAAAGCCATGGATCACGGCATGCATTCGATCCAGGTCTACGTGCGGGGGCCGGGCTCGGCCAGGGAGTCGGCCTTGAGGTCCCTTCAATCGGCGGGATTGAACATCAGCCTGATCAAGGACGTGACGCCGATTCCGCACAACGGCTGCAGGCCTCCCAAGCGAAGGCGTGTCTGAGAGGAGATAGTCAGTGGCTAGGTACCATGGTCCGGTGTGCCGGCTCTGCCGGCGAGAGAACCTGAAGCTGTTCCTCAAGGGAGAGCGGTGCTACACGGACAAGTGCGCCATCGAGCGGCGCAACTATCCGCCGGGGCAGCACGGCCAGAGGCGCCTCAAGTTCTCCGAATACAGCCTCCAGCTCAGGGAGAAGCAGAAGGTCAAACGCATGTACGGACTGCTTGAAAAGCAGTTCAGGGGCAGCTTCGAGACAGCCGAGAAGTCCCGCGGCATCACCGGCGAGAACCTCCTGGTGATACTGGAGAGAAGGCTCGACAACGTCGTCTACCGCCTCGGATTCGCCTGCTCCAGGGGCGACGCCCGCCTCCTGGTGCGCCACGGCCATGTCCAGGTGAACGGCCGGCGGGTGACCATACCTTCGTATCGCGTGGGGGTGGGGGATGTCGTCTCCGTGGCGGAGAAGAGCCGCAAGTCGGAACGGGTCATCTCGGCGATGGAGGGAGCCCAGAGGCGCGGCGTGCCCGACTGGATGGAGGTCGACCCGGAGAAGTTCTCCGGCACCGTCAAGGTCCTGCCGAGCCGAAGCGACATCACCACACCCATCAACGAGAAGCTCATCGTCGAGCTGTACTCCAAGTAACCGGTGGCCTGAAGCCGTGTTGGAGATCCTATGCACAAGCATTGGAGCGAACTGATCAAGCCCGAGACCGTAGAGGTCGACGAGAAGAGCCTCACCGCCACCTACGGCAAATTCGTGGGAGAGCCCTTCGAGAGGGGATTCGGCCAGACCATCGGCAACAGTCTGCGGCGCATCCTGCTTTCTTCGCTCCGGGGCGCGGCCATCACGTCGGTCCAGCTCGACGACGCGCTGCACGAATTTTCCACCATCCAGGGCGCCACGGAGGATGTCACCGACATCATCCTGAACCTGAAGGAGGTGCGGCTCAAGCTCCACGATTCGGAACGGGAGGTGATCCGCATCGAAGCCGCCGGTCCCAAGGAAGTGCTCGCCAAGGACATCGTCACGGGCCCGCAGGTCGAGATCCTCAACCCCGAGCACCACATCGCCTCGCTCTCCAAGGAGGGACGGCTCAACGCCACCATGGTGGTGCGGATGGGCCAGGGGTACGTGCCCGCGGAACGCAACCGCGAGGAGGAGTTGCCCGTCGACACGATCTTTATGGACGCGGTCTTCTCTCCCATCCGCAAGGTCAACTTCACGGTGACCAACGCCCGGGTCGGCCAGCGCACGGACTACGACCGCCTCGTCCTCGAAGTCTGGACCGACGGCAGCGAGACGCCCGAGGATGCGTTGGCCTATGCCGCGCGGATCCTGCAGGACCAGGTCTCCATCTTCATCAACTTCCGGGAGGGGCCGCAGCCGGCCGAGAGCGATTCCGACGGCGAAACGGGGTTGCTGAACGAGAACCTCTTCCGCGCGGTCGAGGACCTGGAATTCTCCGTCAGGGCACAGAACTGCCTGCAGAACGCCAACTTGAAGTACATCGGCGAGCTGGTGCAAAAGTCCGAGCAGGAGATGCTCAAGACCAAGAACTTCGGGCGCAAATCCCTTAACGAGATCAAGGAGTTGCTCGGCGAGTTGGGGCTGGAGCTGGGCATGAAGCTGGATCACTTCCCCAGCCGCGAGGAGCTCGAGAGCCGGAAACAGGCTGATCAGAAGGAGACGGCGTAGTCCATGCGGCACCTCAATAAAGGCAGAAAGCTGAACCGTAGTCCGAGCCACCGTCTGGCCATGTGGCGGAACATGGCCACGTCGCTCCTGCGCCACGACCGCATTACCACCACCGATGCCAAGGCCAAGGAACTGCGCCGTTGGGCGGACTGGCTGATCACACTCGGCAAGGACGGCAGCCTGCACGCGCGCCGGCGCGCGCTGGCCTTCGTTCAGGACAAGGCCGTGGTGGCGCGGTTGTTCAGCGAGCTCGGGCCGCGCTTCCAGGATCGCAACGGCGGCTACACCCGGATCGTCAAGGTCGGACGCCGGCGGGGTGATGCGGCGCCGCTTTCGGTCATCGAGCTGATCCCGGCGGGGGCCGGGACGGAAGAAGCGGCGGGCGCGCCCGCCGAAGCCGAAAGCGAAACAACCTCGAGCTAGTGGCCTGTGACATAGTGGCCTGTGACATGCTATGGTCAACCATCGAAAGGCGACGGATGGCGGTAGTATTTCTTTCAGCCGCCGCCAGTTGTTCATCGTTGCCCCCCTTTACCTCATCGCGTCGGCCTTCGTCTTCCTGCTCGGAATCCTGATCGGACAAAGCATCGAGGAGCGGAAAATCCTGCGCCGGGAAGAAGTGGCGGTCAAGGTCCCGGTGAAGCCCGATGCTCCCAAGGCCGACCAGGAGATGACCTTCTACGATACGCTGGGCAAGCCCGATCCCGCCCCGCCACGCGCCGAAGAACCACGCGCCGAAGAACCGCCCGCCGATCCCGGCGCCGGGACGGTCCCATGGAGCGTACAGGTCGCCGCTTCGCGGACCCGCGCCACCGCGGACAAGATGGCGGCGGATCTGCGAAAGCAGGGCTATCAAGCCTACGTGACCACCGGTAGACTCAACGAGAAGACCTTCTACAGGGTGCGGGTAGGCAGGTTCGTGACTCGCCCGGAGGCCATGGCCGAACTTCAAAGACTCAAGGCCGCGAAATACAAGAACGCGATGATCACGAGGAACCGATGAACATCCAGCAAGCCATTGCGCAACTGGTGGCGGGCGCCAACCTCACGGAACAGGAGATGGTCGAGGTCATGAACCAGGTGATGACCGGCGAGGCCACTCCCATCCAGGTGGGGGCCTTCCTCACCGCCTTGCGGATACAGGGCGAGACCGTGGAGGAGGTCACCGGCGCGGCCCGGGTCATGAGGGAAAAGGCGTCGCACGTCGACGCCGGCGAGGGCTGCGTCCTGGATACCTGCGGCACCGGAGGGGACGGCAAGAACACGTTCAACATTTCCACGACGGTGGCCTTCGTGGTGGCGGCCGCGGGCATTACCGTGGCGAAGCACGGCAATCGAGCCGTCTCCAGCGGCTCGGGCAGCGCGGACGTGCTGGGCGCCCTCGGCGTCAAGATCGACGTGCCCAAGGAGACGGTGGAGCGATGCCTGCGCGACGTGGGGCTGGGCTTCCTGTTCGCGCCGGCGTTGCACGGCGCCATGAAGTACGCCGCCGCTCCCCGCCGGGAGGTCGGCATCCGGACCATCTTCAACCTGCTCGGTCCCTTGACCAATCCGGCGCGGGCCAGCCACCAGCTCATCGGCATCTACGACGGCACCCTGATCGAAACCGTCGCGCAGGTGCTCGGCAACCTCGGCAGCAAGCGGGCGATGGTGGTCCACGGCGATGAAGGACTCGACGAGATCTCCCTCGGCGGCCCTACCTCGGTGGCCGAGTGGAAGGACGGAGCCGTCGCCCGCTACACCCTGAACCCCGAGGAGTTCGGCTTCGAGCAGTGCCCAGCGGACCGGCTCACGGCCGCGGATGCGGCGGAATGCGCCGCCATCGTGACCGCCGTGCTGAAGGGAGAACCGGGTCCCGCCAGGGACATCGTGCTGCTCAACAGCGGCGCGGCGCTCTGCGTCAGCGAACGGGTCGCGACCATCGCCGACGGCATCGACCTCGCCCGCGAGCGCATCGATTCGGGAGCCGCCCTGGAAACGCTCCAGCACCTCGTGGAGGTCACCAACGAAGCGTAAGTCCAAGGGCGAGTAGTCAAACACAGCCCCTCTCCCTCTGGGAGAGGGTGGCCGAAGGCCGGGTGAGGGCCCCCCGGACGGAGCGAAATGAGCCAAGACGCCACGCCGCCGGCGGGAAACGACATCCTGGAACGGATCGTCGCGCACGTGCGCGAGGAGACCGTGTCCCGCCGCAAGGAACGCCCGGTGGAGCGGCTCAAGGACCGCCCGCTCTACCACCGGGAGCGTCGGGGTTTTACGGCGGCGCTGTCCCGCCCCGGCCGCCACGTCATCGCCGAGGTGAAACGGGCGTCGCCCTCCCAGGGGATGATCCGCCAGGACTTCGACCCCGTCGCCATCGCGTCGCGTTACGAGGCCAACGGCGCCACGGCGCTGTCCGTGGTCACCGAGGAACGCTTCTTCAACGGTTCCCTTCGCTATCTCTCCGACATCGCGGCGGCGGTGTCGACACCGCTTCTCCGAAAGGACTTCGTGCTGGAGCCCTACCACCTCATCGAAGCGCGCGGTTTCGGCGCCGACGCCGTCCTGTTGATCGCCGCGATCCTCGACGCTGGCGAGATGGAGACCCTCCACGCCGAGGCCCGGTCCCTTTCCCTGGACGTACTGGTGGAGGTACACTCCGAGTCCGAGCTGGAGACGGCCCTGGGCCTGGGTGCGTCCATGATCGGCATCAACAACCGGAACCTTCACACGTTCGAGGTGGACCTCGGGGTCGCCGAAGCCCTCCTGCCGCGAATCCCGGCCGGCGTGCTGGCCGTGTGCGAGAGCGGCATCAAGGATGTCGGGCACATCGAGCGCCTCGAGGCCTCCGGTGCGCGGGTCTTTCTGGTCGGCGA
Organism: uncultured Binatia bacterium (SeqCode); assembly: GCA_965204505.1. Taxonomy (GTDB): domain Bacteria; phylum Desulfobacterota; class Binatia; order UBA9968; family JAJDTQ01; genus JAJDTQ01. Next base: position 78,188 of record CBDBFB010000002.1, on the reverse strand, counting down.
GACCCTCATGCGTTCCACCGACCCGGGCGCCAAGCTTGCCGAGCTTCTCGGCGCGGACGCCGCCGCCCATGGTCAAGGTTAAGATCTGCGGCGTCACCACCGCCGAGGACGCCTTGAAGGCGGTGGAGTGCGGCGCCGACGCCTTGGGGTTCAACTTCTACCCGCCGAGCCCGAGATATATCCTGCCCGAGAAGGCGGCCGTGATACTCCGGGATGTGCCTCCGGAAATTTGCACGGCCGGGCTGTTCGTCAACGAATCCCGGCAACACGTGACCTCGGTGCTGCGGACGTGCCGGTCCGGCGAGAGCCCCGGCCTCACCGCGGTCCAGTTCCACGGCGACGAGGACCGCGGCTTCTGTGCCCGCTGGCCGCTCAAGGTGATCAAGGCGTTTCGCGTCCGCGACGAGGAGACCCTCCGGAAAATCGGGGAGTATCCGGCGGACTACTATCTCCTGGACTCCTGGAGCCGGGAGCTGTTCGGCGGTTCGGGGTCCGCCTTCACCTGGACCTGGCTGCGGGAGCCGATGGCGCGTCCGGTGATTCTGGCGGGCGGTCTCCATGTCGACAACGTCAGCGAGGCGGTGCGCGCGGCGAGGCCCTTCGGCGTGGACGTCTGCACCGGCGTGGAGGCCGTGCCGGGCCGCAAGGACCACCGGCGGATGAAGGATTTCATCGCCGCGGCCAAGGCGGAATGATCAGCCACACGGGGCACCAACTCCATTTTCCCGCCTCACGCCGTCGGTCCTGAGCGTAGCGATGCGAAGCATCGCGGAGTCGAAGGGTGCCGTGAGCTCCTATCGCAAGAGTCTCGACTTCATCTACAACCTTCGCGGCGCCGAGACTCGCGGCGCCGATTTCGACCTGCGCCTGGAGCGCGTGGCGCACGCGCTGTCGCTGTTCGGCAATCCACAGGACCGCTTCCGCGCCTTTCACGTCGCCGGCACCAACGGCAAGGGGTCCACGGCCGCCCTCATCCATTCGGTGCTGTCGGCGCAGCGTTACCGCGTCGGACTCTACACTTCGCCGCACCTGGCCGATTTCACCGAGAGAATCCGCGTGGGCAAACGTCCCATCAGCCGGGCGATGGTCGTCGCGCTGGTCCGGGAGGTTGCTGAACGAACGGAGCGAGCCTCGCTGAGCCTGACCTTCTTCGAGTTCGCGACGGTCATGGCCTTCCTGCACTTCGCCCGCAAGGGGGTGCAGGCCGCGGTGGTGGAGGTCGGGCTCGGCGGCAGGCTCGACGCCACCAACCTGGTGCACCCGGTCGTGTGCGTGATCACCACCATCGCCAGGGACCACGAGCGTTTCCTCGGCAACGGGATCGCCGCCATCGCAGGCGAGAAGGGCGGCATCATCAAGCCCGGGGTCCCGGTGGTTTGCGGCGCCCTGCCCCCCGCCGCCCAGCGGGTCATACGCCGGATCGCGCGCTCGCGAGGGGCTCCGCTCCTTCGGTGGGAAAAGGACTTTTCGGTTGTCCCCCGGGATGACCTCCCCCACGGGATCATGCCGCCCATCAGGGAAGGACGGGCAAAGGACTCCTCGGTAGTTCCCCGGGATGATGACCTCTCCCCCGGGATCATGCCGTCCGTCAGGGACGGATGGGCAAAGGATTTCTCCGTGGTTCCCCGGGATGACCGCGGGTTCGACTACCGCGGCCGCGACTGGTCGCTGGAGGGTTTGAGGATTTCCCTCCCCGGCGGCTATCAGCGGCACAACGCCGGCGTCGCGCTGGCGGCCCTGGAGGCCATGCAGGCCGTGTTCCCGGTCCGGGAGATGTCGATACGCGCCGGCCTCGCGTCGGCGGCTTGGCCCGGGCGCCTGGAGATCCTGCCGGGGCGTCCTGCCATCATATTGGACGGGGCGCACAACCCCGGCGCGGTGGACACGCTGGCCAACGAGATCCGGAGTCTCGCGGGCGCCGGGAAAGTCCGCCTGCTCTTCGGCAGCATGCACGACAAGGCCTGGTCGTCGATGCTCCCGGCGCTGTGCGCCGTGTCCAGCGAAGTGGTCCTGACCCGGACGCCCACCGAACGGGGCGCGCCCCCGGATGCGTTGTCCTCCGCGCTGCCAAGGGGCCTGTCGGCAACCCTGGTGGAAGACCCGGTCGCGGCCCTTACCCGGTTCGTCGCGGACCGGCGGCGACAAGAGGTTCCGATACTGGTGACCGGTTCCCTCTACCTCGTAGGGGCCGTGCGCGCCAAGGCGCTGGAACTCACCGCACGCGACACTGGCAGCCCGTCCACGTAACGCGTATCGTAACGAGAAGGGCAAAAGTGTCCAAGTGTCCAAGAGCGAAAGTGTCCAAGTCCCCCTTTACGGCTCTCCGACCCCCTCCTCTCCGCGAGAGGGTCACTCTTCTCTGCGAGGGGGCTATCCGACCCCCTCTCCCTCTGGGAGAGGGTTGGGGTGAGGGCGCCCCGTGCCGGCAGGCTGCCACGCAAGGCCAGCGTTGGCGTGCCGCCCCCACCCGGCCTCCGGCCACCCTCTCCCATCTCTTCCCAGAGGGAGAGGGACCAACTCTCAGGACAGGACACCAAGCTCCGCGCCTAGTCTGAAGCTCCTGTGCCCGGAGCACATCGACCATGCATCCGCAACCTCCGAAAACAGCAACGTGGCTCCTGGCATTGTGGTGCAGCCTGTCGGCCGCCGTTGCAGCGGCTCCCGCCTGGTCCGACGACCACGGGGAACGTGTCGAGGTGTCCGCCGACTCCATCGAAGTGCGCGAGGCGGGCGATACCATCGAGGCCGCGGGCAAGGTGGAGATCCGCCGCCGGCAAGCGGTCTTCGGAGCGGACTCCGTGGAGTTCGACCGGTCGAGGCGGACGTTGCGCGCCCGCGGCTCGGTCTATCTCCGTGATCCGCGCTACCGGCTCCAGGCGTCCGGGTTCGAAGTGGACCTGGCGGAGGAGACCGGCACGATTCTGGACGCCGACGTCTTCATCGAGGACGGCAACCTCAGCGTCAGTGGAAGTCGCGTCGAGAAGTCCGCGGGACAGACCTTTGCCGTCGAGGACGGGCGTCTCACCACGTGTCTCTGCGAGGGGGAAACGCCCCCCTGGCGCATCGGCGCCAGGGAACTCCGGTTGGGTCTGGACGGCACGGCGGCGGCCGACGACGTCACCTTCTACGTCTACGACGTTCCGGTGCTGTACTTGCCCTACGCGACGTTCCCTTCCGATGCGGAGCGGGCAACCGGTCTGCTGTTTCCTTCCTTCGGCTGGTCCGACCAGGACGGGCTGCGCTACCGGCAACCGTTCTTCTGGGCTGTGGACAAGAGCAACGACGTGACCGTCAACCTGGCGGTGGAGCCCGGCACCCGTGCCGGCTTCACCGGACAATACCGCACCATCCTCGATGCGCGGACCGAAGGACGGCTGGACGTGGCCTACTTCAACGAGCGGATGCACGGCGTCCGGGCCGTGGAGGAGGCGCGGATCGCGGACCCCACGGTCCCGGCGGACCGCTGGAGCGTCTTGCTGACTCACCGGCATCGCGCGTCGTCGGGATGGGCGACCTTCAGCGACGTGGCCCTCTACAGCGACAGCTTCGTGACGCACGAGCTCATGGACTTCACCGAACTGGGCGCCGGCGAGAGAAGGCGCGCCCGGGTGAGCCGCTCCAGCCCGTCGCGGCTCGGCTTCTACCGGCACCAGTCGGGCGTGACGCTGCAGGGAGAGCTGGACTACCTGCAGGATCTGGTCCAACCCCGGCAGCAGGCGCTCCACCGCATCCCTCACATCGTCTTCAGCGGCGTCCGGAGTCTTGGCGGCCGTCTCGATCTGGGCTGGGACGCCACCGTGACCCGCTACGTGAGGGAGCGGCTGGCGGACGGCTTGAGGATCGATATCCGCCCCGAGTTGACGTGGCCGGTCACCCTCGGGCGCCATTTCAGACTCGCCAGCAGCGTGGCGCTGCGCGAAACCCTCTATCGCCTCGATTCCGTCGAGGGTCGATTCGCCGCCGCGCGCAACGACCACTCCGGGCAGTTCGCCCGCAACAGTTCCCGGGAGCTCGTGGAGTTTCGATCGACCCTGTCCACTTCGCTGAGCCGCGTGTACGACCGGCAACTCGGTGCCTGGTCCCGGTTCCGGCACGTGGTAGAGCCCGCCGTACAGTATCTGTTCATTCCCTCGACGGACCAGCGGCATCTCCCCGTGTGGGACGGCATCGACCGGATCAATCGACGCAACCTGCTCACGTTGTCATTGACCAACCGTTTCTGGGCCAGGCGCGGCGCGGACGCCCCTGCGGTCGCCAATGACCCCGCCGCCGCCCGCACCGGCGCCGGTCCCGCCGTCGGCGGCGGCACGGTCGCCGGTGCCCTCGCCGTCGCCGGCCGCACGGCCGCCGGTGCCCTCGCCGTCGCCAACCGCACGGGCGGTGGCGGGCCGGCCGTCGTGACCCGGTTCGCCCGCGCCCGGGTCGCGGCGAGCCTGGACCTCGACAAGGTGCGCAAGGGCAGCGGTCGCCTTTCGGACCTGGATATCCGCCTGGGCGTCCACCCGGCCGACAACGTGGAGGTAGTCGTCGGACTCGGCATCGACCCCGGACCCTGGAACCTGCGCGAGGCCGCGCTGGGACTCTCGCTGTTCGAAGACGCGCCCCCGGATACCCGTGTGCCCGACCGGGATTTCCGCAGGCCCAACGGCCTTTCGTTGAGCTACCGCCATACTCGAGCGAACCCGCTTTCGCCCCTGGCGGACCATGCCGACCTCGATCTGCTCGTGGACTGCCCCGCCGACCCGCGATGTCTCGAGCGCCGCCCCCTCGACGCCGTACAGGCCAGCGGCGTGTTGCGCGTGGCCGATCGCCTCCTGTTGCTCTACGACGGCAACTACGACGGCGCATCCGGCCGCTTGATGCGCAACGAGATAGGCGTCAAGTACCTGTCGCGGTGCCGTTGCTGGACCGTCGCCGCCTTCGTGGACCTGCAAACCGACCCGCACCGCACGCTCCTGTCCGTCAAGTTCAACCTCCTGGGCCTGGGTTCCTAGCCCCCTGTCCGGTTAATTCGCGCCATAATCTGCGGGTCTTTTTCGCCGTCGGCTGCGTTGCTCTTCCTCGCGTGGTGCCCGCCCACGGAGGGCGACCGCCGGTCGCCCCTACAGGTCATCGCGCCTTGCCGACAACGAAATCCTGCGCACGACGAAAATCCTGCGCATCCTATGGCACGAATTCACCACCCCGCACCGTTCCCCTCCGACAGAAGACACCAGCCCCCCTCTCCCTCTGGGAGAGGGCAGGGGTGAGGGTCCCCCGGCTAGAGCAGACCGTCAGGTGTAGCGGCCCCCCGAGCAAACATCCCCCTCTCCCTCTGGGAGAGGGTAGGGGTGAGGGTCTCCCGGCTCGAGTAGGCCGTCAGGTGCAGCGGCCCCCCGAGCAAACGCCCTGTCCCGCTACGGCCCGCCGGGCCGGCCTGAATTTTGCGTCAACGCAAAACCATGATTGCTCGACTGTTGGCGCTTTCCATGTGGCTCGTGTTGGGGACTTGTCTCGCCGGAGGCACGGCGCGGGCGCTGGAAACGGCCCCTCCCGGTGCGCCGCCGGAGAGGGCCGCGCCTGCCCCCGCGTCCGTGGAGGACCCGGACCGTGCCGGCATGGTGACCCTGAACTTCGACGCCGTCGAGCTCGTCGAGGTGATCCATGTACTGGCCCGGCACCTGCGCCTCAACTACACCATCGGCCCCGACGTACAGGGCGTCGTCACCATCTTCAGCGGACAGCCCGTCAGAAGGGAGGATCTCCTGCCCATATTCCACGAGATCCTCAGGGTCCACGGTGCCGTGGCGGTCAGGCAGGGAAGCCTTTATCGGATCACGGCCGTCTCGGAGGCGCCCGGGCTGGCCCGTCCCGGCGGTGCGAGGGGCGCCGGCTTCGCCATGCGCGTCCTGCCGGTACGCTTTTTCCCGGTGGCGGTCATGAAGCGCCTGCTCGCGCCCTTCATGAGCACGAGCGGGACGATTCTCGACCATGCGCGCGGCAACTATCTGTTGGTTGTCGATTCGCCGTCAAATATTCGACGATTGTCGGAGATCAGGGCCTTGATCGACGTCGAAGCGTTCAGCGGCACCCGCATGGAGCTGTACCGGCCCAGGGCGGCCGCGGCCGGCGACCTCGCGCGGGAGATGTCGGCGGCGATGGCGCTCTCCGGCGCTTCGGCGGCGGAGGGAGAACCGTTCGCCGCGCGCTTCCTCCCGTTGCCGCGGATCGATCAACTCCTCGTCATCGCCTACAGCGACGCGGCCTGGAACTACGTGAAGCATTGGCTCGAGCGCATCGACGTGGCGGGCGAAGACCGCGGGCGGCAACTCTTCATCCACGCCGTCGAGAACCGCAAGGCCGCCGAGTTGGCGCGGGTTCTGAACCAGGTCCATGGCCGCCACCGGACTCGCGAGGCCGCTGGGGCGGCCGGGAGAAGGCAGCCGACAGGTCCGGCCACGCCGCCGGCACCCACGTCCCCGGCACCCACGCCGCCGGCATCCACCTCCCCGGACCTTTCCGGCCAAGGCGTGCGCGTCGTGGCGGAGCCGGACACCAATTCCCTGGTGATCCTGGCGACGCCGCGCGAATACGCGGACATGGCGCGGGTCCTCGAAGGGTTGGACCTGGTGCCGCGCCAGGTGCTGATGGAGGTGCTGGTGGCCGAAGTGACGCTGACCGACGACTTCGAGTTCGGCGTCGAGTATGCCCTGGCGAAGGGCGGTTTCGGCCCGCCGCCGGCCGAAGGGGACAACGCCGACGAGCCCGCCGCGGGCACGGCTCTCGCGACCCTTGCGTCGGGGTTCACCTCCATCGTGGACGCGGGGCGTGATTTCCGCGTGTTCGTCAAGGCGTTGATGCAGGACGCCCGCGTGAAGGTCCTGTCCTCGCCCCATCTGCTGGCGGTGGACAATCGCCCGGCGCGGATTCGCGTGGGCAGCGAGCAGCCGGTGGCCACGGGAACGGTGGTGTCGCGAGAGGCCGATGCGACCACCACCACCATCGAGTTCAAGGAGGTCGGACGGATCCTCACCATCGTCCCCCGGGTCAGCTCCGAAGGACTCGTCAACCTGCAGGTCCGGGTCGAGGTGAGCGACGTGGGCGAAAGGGTGGTGGTCGGAAGGCAGTCCTTCGACGCCTTCAACGTCCGGGAGGCGGAGACCGCCGCCGTGCTCCATGACGGCCAGACCCTGGTCATCGGCGGCATCATCACGGACAATCGGCGCCGGTCGCGAATCGGCATTCCCCTTCTCATGGACGTGCCGGTGCTGGGACCGCTGTTCCGCACGGACTTCGAACGGTCCAACCGCACCGAGCTGGTGATCCTGATCACCCCTCGCGTGATCCACGACCGGCGGCAGGGCGACCGCGCGACGAAACGGTTCCTGGACAAGGTCCGGTCGGTCAGGCGGGAGCTGGAGGCGGGCAGAGCGCCACAGCCGTGAGACCCTCACCCCAACCCTCTCCCAGAGGGAGAGGGGGCAAGAGGGCGGCACTCTCCCAGATGGAGAAAGGGCAAGAGGGCGGCACTCTCCCAGATGGAGAAAGGGCAAGAGGGCGGCACTCTCCCAGATGGAGAAAGGGCAGGATGGCGGCACTTTCCCAGAGGGAGAGGGGGCTAGCCACCCCTTCTCTCCCGCAGGGAGAGCGAACGACCCCCTCTCCCTCTGGGAGAGGGTTGGGGTGAGGGCGGCCGCTAGCCCTGCCGGCCGCGTTTCTTTAACGCCTCCCAGGTCTTGAGCCGCTCCTTCACGACCTTTTCGTGTCCCTCGTCGCTCGGCTCGTAGTAGCGGCGTCCCTTGAGCTCTGCCGGCAGGTATTCCTGTTCCGTGACGTGACCGGGAGAGTCATGGGGGTAGCGGTAGTCGGCGCCGTAGCCCAGCGACTTCATGAGGCCGGTGGGCGCGTTGCGGAGGTGAAGGGGAGTGGGCAGGGCGCCTTTCTCGCGCACGTCGCGGGTGGCCTCCAGCAGCGCCTTGTAGACCGAGTTGGACTTGGGCGCGGTGGCCAGGTAGACGGCCGCCTGGCTCATCGGGATCCGCCCCTCCGGCAGCCCCACGAAATGCACGGCGTCCTTGGCCGCCACCGCCACCTGCAGGGCCCGCGGGTCCGCGTTGCCGACGTCCTCGGCCGCGAAGATGACCATTCGGCGGGCGATGAAGAGCGGGTCCTCCCCGGCCTCGATCATCCGCACCATCCAGTAGACGGCGGCGTCGGGGTCGCTGCCGCGCAGGCTCTTGATGAAGGCGGAGATCAGGTTGTAGTGCTCCTCGCCGGACTTGTCGTAGCGCAAGGGGCCGAGCTGGAGGGCCTGCTCCACGTGCGCGATCTCGATGCGCGCGGCCCCGGAGTCGTTGCGCGCCAGCGTCACCGCCCCTTCCAGTCCGTTGAGCGCCACCCGGGCATCCCCCTGCGCCCGCTGGACCAGCATGTCCCGGGCCTCCGGCGCCATCTCCAGGTGGGCGTCCCACAGTCCCCGGCCGCGTTCCGCCAAAGCCCGGTCCACCACCCGCGTGAGCGTGTCCTCGCTCAGCGGATGCATGACGCAGACCCGGCAACGGGAGAGCAACGGCGATATCAGCTCGAAGGACGGGTTCTCGGTGGTGGCGCCGATGAGGGTCAGCAGCCCCGCCTCCACGTGCGGCAGGAAGGTGTCTTGCTGGGTCTTGTTGAAGTGGTGGATCTCGTCCACCAAGAGCACCACCGGGACGGCGCTTCGTTGCAGCCGCCTGGCGTCCGGGAGGATCTTCCTGATCTCGCCGGTGCCGGAGCTTACCGCGGAGAACTGGATGCAGTGCGCCTGGCAGGCATCGGCCAGGAGCCGGGCCAGGGTCGTCTTGCCGCAGCCCGGCGGACCCCAGAGGATGATGGACTGGAGCCGGCGGGTGTCGGCCATGCCGCGCAGCAGCTTGCCGGGACCGAGGAGGTGCTCCTGCCCCAGCACCTCGCCCAGGCCGGCGGGCCGCATGCGCTCCGCCAGGGGTGTGTTCTTCCCGGCGCTGCGGGAACTCGTGGAGTCGAACAGTTCCACGGCGTCACAGGTTCCGGCGGTGTCACGCGGGCCGCCGGGCAAACCTTCCGTGAATCGTGCAGGGGCGGGTTCGAACCCGCCCGCGCGGGCGCGAAACCCGTCAGCGCGACGCCCGCGGCCTGCGGTCTTCTTCCAGACGGGCGCGTTTGCCCGAGAGGTTCCTGAGATAGTACAGCTTGGCTCTGCGGACCCGGCCCTGGGTAACGATCTCGACCTTCTCGATCCGTGGCGAGTGGAGCGGAAAGATGCGCTCCACGCCGACGCCGTAGGAGGTCTTGCGGACCACGAACGTCTCCCGGTTGCCGCTTCCGGAGATGCCGATCACCACGCCTTCGAAGACCTGGATGCGCTCCTTCTCGCCTTCCACGATGCGGACGTGGACACGCACCCGCTGTCCGGGCTTGAGCGCCGGCGTCTCCCGTGTCTGCTCCTGTTCGATCCGGTCAATGACGTTCATTTGACGCTCCCTTCCATCCAGCGTGGTGTCCCGCTCTAGCGTCCCAGTATACGATCCAGCATGATGGCGGACGCAGCTCGTACGGAAAGATGATTGTAATCGTCCTGTCCCGCGATGGGTTCCAGCACCAGGTCCGAGCGGGCGAAGACGGCATCCGCCAAGCCCCAGCCCGTGCCCAGCAGGATCATGCAGGGGACATCGTCACTTAATAGCATCTCCCGCATTTTTCCAAAAGTTATCCGCTCGTTTCCGTGCCCCGACCGCGCGGAAGTCGCCACCAGGCGGGGGGCCGTGCCGCACTCCCGCGCGACGTCCGCCACCGCCTCGTCCAGGGTGCCGCGGAGCCGGACCAGGGACAGGGCCTCCCTGCGGGTGCTGTTGTAGGAGCTGCCGTAGCCCCGTTCCCAGTGGTCGATGATCCTGGCCGCGAGCTTCTGCAGGGTCTCCACCGGGTTGACGACGTAGAAGCCCGCGACCCCGTAGGTGCGGCAGGAGCGGGCGATGTCGTGGATGTCGAGGTTGGTGATGGACGAGGTGACGATGTCGCCGCGGCGGTCGGACACCGGATAGTGCAGCAGCGCCACGTAGACCTTCCCCCGCGGCTTCACCGCCCCCGCCGGCGCCTTCGCCAGCAGGTCCGGGCGCAGGCGGGCCGTCATCTCCACGCTCATGTCGCGCCGCCACCGGCGGATCTCCTCGTGGTCGCCCGAGAGCAGCACCGGCGGCACCTTCATGCCCCGGTATTCCGCCGGCCGGGTGTATTGCGGATATTCCAGCAGGCCCTCCGCGAACGAGTCCTCGCGCGCCGACTGCTCGTTCCCGAGGACCCCGGGCACCAACCGCGCCACCGTGTCGATGACCGCGAGGGCCGGTATCTCGCCGCCGCTCAGCGTGTAGTCGCCGATGGACAGGATATCGTCAGTATAGCCCACCACCCGTTCGTCGACCCCTTCGTAGCGGCCGCAGACCAGGACGACTTCCCGGTACCGCAACATCTCCGCCGCGACCTCCTGGTCGAACACCCGGCCCCGGGGCGAAAGCAGCACCACCCGCGGGTCCTCGAGCGTGCGCCGGCGGTCCTCGATGGCCTCGATGAGCGGCTCCGGCTTCAGCACCATGCCCTGGCCGCCGCCGTAGGGATAGTCGTCGGCGGTACGGTGCCGATCCTTGGCATACTGCCGCAGGTCCACCAGATCGATGGAAAGGAGCTCCTTCTCCCGCGCCCGCTTGAGGATGCTGTGAGCCAGCGGCGACTCGAAGATCTCCGGAAACAGCGTGATGACCGAGAAATGCATGACAGGCGGTTTGCCGTAGGCTGCGTTGCCGCCACGCGCGTCGTTCCGGGCACGGACGGGTTTCAAACCCTCCGTGTAGGGTTTGTCTTACCGTCCGCCGCCCGAGCCGCCGCTACCCAGCCCACGCGAGCCGCAAAGCGCAAACGTACCCCAGCGGACCGTCATTGTCACGGCCGAGACGGCCGAAGCCGCAACGGCTAACTCGACGAGTTCGAAGCACGCCGGATCGTGTTGTCCCGTCGCAGCGCTTGTCTTGAGCCCGTACATGACGTTGTTGACAGGGTTGGTATATTGGGCAATAGGGTCATGAGAAGAAAAGTGGAGTCGCTCGGCTCCTGACGGACATCAGAGATTGAGATGACGCCATCTGGGTGTGATAGGGCCGAACGACTCCTTGAAGCGAGCTATCAGGATGGGCCTGTAGCACGGGTGACGGCCGACTGCTGAGCTTTTGAATCGAAGCTCCAATGCGTTACTTTGCTAATCGCGCGCACAAGGTTGAAACCACTGAGGCCGGGCCGCCGGGGTGGCGTCCGGACAAGGAACCATGTCCGAGAGGAATGACTCTCCGCGAGCGGAGCGAACTCTTGCGAGATTCAGTCGCCGAGAACCCCCATTCACCGACATCTAGGCGTTTCGCAGTTCGCCGTACAGAGTCGGGGCTGGAGTTCTTTACCGCTCAGGTGACGCGAGTTGTGAACGGTGAAGTCGAGTATCATGGCTACCCTGTCGATCACGTGCCGGGGAAAATCCTCAGACTGTTCAGAGATCAAGGTGAGATTTCCCAAGCGGAATCACTCCTGTCCGGTTAAGTGACGTAGGGATGGCTGTAACTATGTGAATCAGGTATACTTTTTATCGATTTCTTGCGGTGCCGACTTGAACGCAACAGCGCTTTTGGGCGACCTTCAGGGCAGGAATCCCTGGAGGGCACGCCATGTACACCGGCAAGACGCTGTTCGCGCAGTTGATGGATTTTCTGCCTTGGACAACGTTCGCTCGTATCGTCGATCGCTATGGCGGGAACCGTCGTGTTCGCACCCTGGCGTGTGCCGAGCACTTTCGCATCCTGGCATTCGCTCAGTTGGCTTATCGGGAAAGTCTGCGAGACATCGAAGCCTGTCTTGCAGCGCAATCGGCCAAGCTCTACCACATGGGCATTCGCTCCACGGTCAGGCGCTCTACGTTGGCCGACGCCAACGAACGAAGAGACTGGAGAATCTACGCCGACTTCGCCCAACGGCTCATTGCACAAGCCCGCAAACTTTACATCCAAGAGGACCTTGGGCTGGATCTGTCCAACACCGTCTATGCACTGGACTCGACGACCATCGACCTGTGCCTGTCGTTGTTTCCGTGGGCTTCGTTTCGAAGCACCAAAGCAGCGGTCAAGATGCATACGCTGCTCGATCTGCGCGGCAATATCCCGAGTTTCATACATGTTTCCGACGGCAAGCTGCACGATATCAAAGTGCTCGATCTGTTGATTCCAGAACCCGCAGCGATTTACGTGATGGACCGCGCTTACCTCGACTTCAAGCGCCTCTTCGCACTTCACGAAGCCGGCGCGTTCTTTGTCACCCGAGCCAAAACCAATGCCGATTTGCGACGCATCTATTCCGCTCCAAGCGATCGTGTGCAAGGCATTGTCTGCGATCAGACCGTAAAGTTGTCGGGCTTCTACAGCCACAAACGTTATCCTCATTATTTGCGGCGGATTCGATTCAAAGACCCGGAGACATCAAAGACGCTCCTTTTCCTGACCAACCTGTTTGGTCCTCAGCCAAAGGTCATCTGCGAACTGTACAAGGCCCGCTGGCAGGTGGAGTTGTTTTTCAAATGGATCAAGCAACATCTGCGGATCAGGAAGTTTTACGGCACCTCGGAGAACGCCGTCAAGGTGCAAATCTGGACTGCCGTCTCCGTGTACGTGCTCGTCGCCATCATCAGAAAGCGGCTCGACCTCGATGTTTCCCTCTACACATTGTTACAGGTCTTCTCCGTCACCTTGTTCGAGAAAATCCCCTTAAACAAGGGGTTCTTCGATGCCGAAGACACTTCCTCCCAGGACATGTTGCATAAGCAATTGAATTTGTTCAATTATTGGACCGGACAGTAGTGAAGCGGAATATCGAAGCTTAGTGAAGAGACTCGGCTAACAATGCTGATTGGAAACCGAAACAGCTTCGCATTCGGTATCGAGCCACGCCTGCCCTCTTGGGAGCGCCGATACCTTCCCGAATACGCGGCGTGGGCCCAACTAGCTCTCTGGGTAGATGGCGAAAACATCTGTCGCAATCTCCGGGATGGTTCGAATTCCGTTCGCGACGGTGTCAACGTGCCGCTTGCCCCCATTGCGGATTGGCTCGTGCGGTCCTGGATTTTTCTCGCATTCGAGGAACGCCCGGGCTGTTTTCCCCTTCATGAATCCTTGCGCGACACAGTTACCCGCTGGGGCGATGCCCCACCTCCCAATGGACTCAGCGAAGACGATTGGCTGGATGCCCGCGAACTATGGTGGTCGCGGCACTTTCTCGCTGCCGGGGCGGACGGGGCACATCTGCCGAACGTTTCCCTAGTCCGGGGTGACGGCCGGCTCTTCATTGAATGGTCGCCACCGAAGTTCGCCGGCGCAGCCGCTCCCCGATTCCTGTCCGAGCAAGGTCGCAAAATCGTCGACTGGGCCGAAGGTGAGGAGGTTTTTTCCGAGTTCGTATCGTGCGTCGCTCAATGGTTCCGAGACAGTGAACTCGATCACGTGTTCCCATGGACAAGCCGCGAGGACCCGCTACATGAAGCGTGTCAGACATTCTCGGAGATGTTGCAGGCTTACACCGGAATTCCGGTGGCTGTACTACGTCAGCACACAGGTTCTAAAGACGACGCCGACCTGCGAAGGGCACTCGGCCTAAAGGCCGACGGGAGTGACCCCGGTGGCAGCGTGGTTACGCAAGTACTGCGGGACCTTCCCCCCGGGATTTCGGAGTCTGTATGGGAACAAGTTTGGCGACTGGATCGAGAAACGCAATCCGACACCGGCTTTATGGAGGAACTGAGAGCCTTGGCATTTGAGGCGGTACGGCCCGCCTCGGACCCCGAGACGTCCGGCTATCTTGCTGCACAGGCCCTCCGGGATCATCTCGGTCTCACTGACCAGCCAGTTGACGATGTCGATACGCAATTGAGGGACTTCGGAGTCAACGTCGTTGATTCACAGGTAGAGTGTACCGATGAGCGAATGGTAGCTGGCTCCAGACGTGGTATTGGGGCTTCAGTCATCATAAATCGCACTCCGCGTACCGTGACACCATGGGGCCGCAGATTTGAAACGGTTCGGGCATTGGGACACCTGCTGATGGACCCTTACCGCGAGAGTACCCTCGGCGCCGCCTCGACAGCCTTCGCCCAGCCTTGGTCGCGCCGCCGAGCCGGAACGTTTGCGGCGGAGTTTCTGCTGCCGAGTGAAGCTTTGAAGAGAGATGCTCTGGATTCATATGCGCGGCCGAACCGGTTCGAGCAGGTCTTGAATACGTACGGGGTAGGCGCACAAACCGCGGCCTTCCATCTCTGGAATCACGGATTGCTCTCAAGCCCTCGGGTACGCGATGAACTGGTTGAGCGATTCTCTACCGTAGAAGCAATGTAAGGTTCCTGCGCTCTAGACGAGTGGGCTTCCGGATGTTGCGTTCCAATCCTATTACGGCTATACTGCGGATATACGATCGGAGGCAGTGCCATGCTGACCAAGGTTCAGAAGTGGGGGAACAGCCAAGGGCTTCGTTTCACGAAGGCTCTATTGAACGAGGCCGGCATTCATGTGGGGGACGAGGTCGATGTCTCCGTGAAAAAGGGACGCATCATCGTCGAACCCGTGTCGAAAGTCCGGGGAAGATACGACCTGAAGACCCTCTTGTCAAAAATGCCGAAGGACTACGAGCCGCAGGAACTCGACTGGGGCCCGCCAACCGGCAAAGAAACCTGGTAGGTGGCTCGCTACGTTCCCAGGAAAGGCGATTTCGTCATCCTGACCTTCGACCCGCAGAGAGGGCGTCGCCCTGCCTTGGTGGTCAGCAACACGCTCTTCAACCGTCATACCGGGCTCGCCATGGTGTGCCCCATCACCAATACCTTCAGAGACATTCCATTTCATGTCCCGGTGCCGGACGAGTCATCCGTCACGGGCTATGTCATGGTGGAGCAAATCAAGTCCGTTGACTGGGCCAACCGAAACGTAAAGTTCGTCGAAAGAGCACCGGCGTCCGTTCTCGACGAGGTCCTCGGCATTCTGGACGCTTGCCTCTATTCCTCGCAATGATGACCGGGAATGCATGACAGGCGGTTTGCCGTAGGCTGCGTTCGACACTGGCCCCTCACCCCGGCCTCCAACCAGGGCCCTCACCCGGTCTCCAGCCACCCTCTCCCAGAGGGAGAGGGCTAATTTGACCCCCTCTCCCTCTGGGAGAGGGTCGGGGTGAGGGCCCGGGTCAGTGTGAGCGCCTACAGATCGAGCAGCCCCTCGGGCACGTCGACGATGACCGTGCGCCGCACGACGTCGATCTGCCGGATGAATTCCTTGACCGCGGGGATCAGGTGCTCCTTCCCCGGCGCCGCAACCACCAACAGGTCGCCGCCCTGCCTGGGCCATATACGGGTCACGGTGCCGAGGCGCTCACCCAAGGCGTCCACGACCTCGAAACCCACCACCTCCTCGTAGTAGTACTCGGCTGCGCCCAAGGGGGCGAGCGCGTCCTGCCGCACCCACAACCGGTAGCCCACCAGGTCCTGCGCCGCGTCCATGTCGTCCACGCCCCGGAGCTTGACCAGCACCACCGCCTTGTGGGGTTTGGCCTCGTCGACGGCAAGCGCAAGGCGGGTCTCGGCGCGCGCCAACTCCACTTCCCTGGTCGAATAGATGGTGCGGCCCTGCGGATTGAACAGCTTCAGCCGTAGCCAGCCGGCGACGCCATGCGTGGCTACGATGTCGCCCAGGGCGATCTGGTTCTCGGACAACGGGGGGAGGGGCGGCTATTGTTCGTCGAGTTCGTCGACGATCTCGAGAACGACCTTCCGGTCGACTCTCGCGGCGGCGGCGGTCAGGATCGTGCGCAGGGACTTGGCGGTGCGTCCCTCTTTGCCGATGATCCGGCCCAGGTCCTCCTTGGCGACCTTGACCTCGAAGACGGAGGCGTCGTCGTTCTGCGTTTCCGTGACCTCGACTGCGTCGGGCTGGTTCACGATGGATCGCGCGAGATACTGTACCAGCTCCTTCAAGGAACCTGTCTCCTGGCCGCTATGTCGCCGCGGCCGCGGCGGCTTCCTTGGCCGCCCGCTTCATGAGATTGCGCACGGTCTGGGTCGGTTGCGCCCCCTGCTTGATCCAACCGTCAACCTTTGCCTGGTCGAGCCGCAGCGCGGCATCGGGTGTGCGGGGGTCGTAGGTGCCCACCTGCTCGATGAATCTCCCGTCGCGGGGATTGCGGGCGTCGGACACCACGATACGGTAGTACGGCCGCTTCTTGGCTCCGTGCCGGCTCAGCCTGATCTTCACGCTCATATCTGGGCTCTTCTTTCTCTTTGTTTTCTATAGTTTCTATATAGTTTCTAGTTCATTGGAACGGCATTGACAAACGGCCCAGCATGCCGCGCCGCTTGCCGCCGGACTTCTTCATGCGCTGCATCATCTTCTTCATCTCCATGAACTGCTTCATCAGGCGGTTGACGTCGGTCACGGTGGTGCCGCTCCCTTGGGCGATGCGCCGCCGCCGGCTGCCGTTGAGCAGGCCGGGGTTGCGCCGCTCCTTGAGCGTCATGGAATTGATGATGGCTTCGACGCGCTTCATTTCCTTCTCGGCGTGGGAGACATCCACCTGCTGGCCCAGTTGGCGTCCTCCGGGCACCATGTCGAGCAGGCCGCCGATGGAGCCCATCTTCTTGATGGCCTGCATCTGCGTCTGGAAGTCTTCCAGGGTGAACTCTCCCTTGCGCATCCGCTGTTCGAGCTTGGGCGCGGCCTTCTTGTCCACCACCTGCTCCGCCTTCTCGATCAGCGAGAGCACGTCGCCCATGCCCAGGATGCGCGACGCCATGCGGTTCGGGAAGAAGGGCTCCAGGGCGTCCGCCTTCTCGCCGACGCCGACGTAGAGCACCGGCTTGCCCACCACTGCCCGCACGGAGAGCGCCGCCCCGCCCCGCGCGTCGCCGTCCATCTTGGTCAGCACCACCCCGGTCAGGTCCAGTGCCTCGTTGAAGCCCTGCGCCTGGTTCACCGCGTCCTGCCCGATCATGGCGTCGACGGTCAGCAGGATGTTCCGGGGCTCCAGCGCCGCGCGAATCGCCGCCAGCTCCTGCATCAGCTCTTCGTCGATATGCAGCCGCCCGGCGGTGTCCACGATCAGCACGTCGCACAACCGCTGGTTCGCCTTGTCGACGGCGTTGCGGCAGATCTCCACGGGCGAAGCGCTGTCGCCCGAATCGTACACCGGCAGGCCGTGCTCGTCGCACAGCGTCCGCAACTGCTCCCGCGCCGCCGGCCGGTACACGTCCGCGGACACCAGGTAGGGGGTCCGTTTCTGCTGCTGCTTCAGGTGCAGCGCCAGCTTGACCGCGGTGGTGGTCTTGCCCGATCCTTGCAGCCCCACCAGCATCAGCACCACCGGTTGCCGCCCCTTGAGATCCACCCGGGCGGCTTCCCCGCCCAGGATGTCGATCAACTCCTCGCGGACGATCTTGATGAGCTGCTGGTCCGGCGTCAGGCTCTCGAGCACGTCCCGGCCCATGGACTTGCCCCGGACCGAGTCGATGAAGCTCTTGACCACCTTGAAGTTGACGTCCGCCTCCAGCAGCGCCAACCGCACCTCGCGCAGCGACTCCGCCACGTTGGACTCGGTGATCCTGCCGTGCCCCCGCAACCGCTTGAAGGTCTGCTCCAGTTTGTCGGTGAGGTTTTCGAACATGGCGATCTCGACCGCTTCAATATGCCAGTTTCGTGATGCAGGTCAAACCTTCCGGCACCTGCGGACGACTTGGACGCCATCGAGTTTCTCCAGATCGTCTACGGCCGACAGGATTGCATCATTGAAGTCCTCTGCTTCGCGATCGAAGTCAACATACTGTACGCCGTCGCTGCAACCGATCGCCGCGTCGTCGCAACCTGCCTCGAACAACGCATCGATCAGGGCCCGATCCTGGAGGTCGGGACCGTCGACAATCAGCGTGAAGTGAAAGGTAGGCATGTCAGTGTGTTCCTCCTCCTCAGTCCCCGCGATGAGGGCAGCGCGCGATAAAGCGCCGTAATTGCCTGAGGGTTTACGCGTTGCAAGCTGAACCGAGGTAAGGACGGGCTTGCCCCGTGATTTATTGCGTGCAAAAATGTACGCATATGCCTGACACCTACAACTATCCTGCGCAGATCGACCGCGATGAAGACGGCCGGTTTGTCGTCACGTTCCCGGATTTCGGCTGGGGCGCGACGGACGGCGCCGCCCGTGACGAGGCGCTGGCGGAAGCCAAGGATCTGCTTCGGGAATTGATCTCGACCACGATGCGTGACGGTGAGGACCTGCCCGAGCCGTCGCGCGCCAGCAAGCACCGGCCTCTGGTCATTCCTCCGGTAGAGATCGCCCTGAAGGCGGCCCTTTACGAGACGTATCGCCAAGCCGGCATTTCTCAACGCCGTCTTGCCCGCGACCTTGATGTCGCCGAGAGCGAGGTGCGGCGCATGCTGAACCCGGAACACGCCACCAAGGCCGCGACGATCGACAAAGCCCTGCGCCGGTTGGGAAAGCGCGTCACCCTCACCGTCGGCGAGGCAACCTGATCCGCTTCACTCTATTCAAGGCAATCTGCCTTCAATCGGTTGGCGAAACAACCCGGCCTCCGGCGGACCCTCACCCGGCCTCCGGCCACCCTCTCCCAGAGGGAGAGGGTTTGGGTTTGCCCCCTCTCCCAGACGGAGAGGGTGCCAAATTGCCCCCTCTCCCTTTGGGAGAGGGTTGGGGTGAGGGCCTTCCGTCGTTACGCCAACATCCCGAAACTCAACAACGCAAAAGGGCCTGGAGCCTCTCTTTCGAGACGCTCCAGGCCCTTTGTCGTTGCCGCGATGGCAGGGGTTACATCATGCCGCCCATACCACCCATTCCGCCCATACCACCCATGCCGCCGCCCGGAGGCATCGGGGGCATGGCGGGCTTGTCCTCGGGCTTCTCGGCGACCATGGCCTCGGTGGTGAGCAGCAGGCTGGCGATGGACGAGGCGTTCTGCAGCGCCGTCCGCACCACCTTGGTGGGGTCGATGATGCCCGCCTTCAACAGGTCCTCGTAGGTTTCGGTGGCCGCGTTGAGGCCGACGTTGCCCTTGCTGTTCCTGACCTGCTGCAGGGCGATGGAGCCGTCGATGCCGGCGTTGGTGGCGATCCGGCGCAGCGGCTCTTCCAGGCACCGCTTGACGATGTTCACGCCCACCTGCTCTTCGTCCTCGACCTCGAGCTTCTCCAGCGCGGGAACGGAGCGCAGCAGCGCCACGCCGCCGCCCGGCACGATGCCTTCCTCCACCGCCGCCCGCGTCGCGTGCAGGGCGTCTTCCACCCGCGCCTTCTTCTCCTTCATCTCGATCTCGGTGGCCGCGCCGACGTTGATGACGGCAACGCCGCCCACCAGCTTGGCCAGGCGCTCCTGGAGCTTCTCCCGGTCGTAGTCCGACGTGGTCTCCTCGATCTGCGCGCGGATCTGCTTGATGCGCCCCTCGATGTCGGCCTTGGAACCGGCGCCGTCCACGATGGTGGAGTTTTCCTTGTCCACCACCACGCGCTTGGCCTGGCCGAGATCCTGCAGCGACACGTTATCGAGCTTGATGCCGAGTTCTTCGGCGATGAGCTTGCCGCCGGTCAGGACGGCGATGTCTTCCAGCATGGCCTTCCGGCGGTCGCCGAAGCCCGGCGCCTTCACCGCCACGCAGTGCAGGGTGCCGCGGATCTTGTTGACCACCAGGGTGGCCAGCGCCTCGCCCTCCACGTCCTCCGCCAGGATGACGAAGGGCTTGCCGGTCTTGGCGATCTGCTCCAGCACCGGCAGCAGGTCCTTCATGTTGGAGAGCTTCTTCTCGTGGATGAGCAGGTAACAGTCGTCCAGCACGCATTCCATGCGTTCCGGGTCGGTGACGAAGTACGGAGACAGGTAGCCGCGGTCGAACTGCATGCCTTCGACCACCTCCAGGGAGGTCTCCAGGCCCTTGGCCTCCTCCACCGTGATGACGCCTTCCTTGCCCACCTTGTTCATAGCCTCGGCGATGACCTCGCCGATGGTCTCGTCGTTGTTGGCCGCGATGGTGCCGACTTGGGCGATCTCCTTGGGGTCCTTGGTGTCCTTGGACATGCCCTTGAGGGACTCGGTGACCCCCTCCACGGCCCGCTCGATGCCGCGCTTGAGCGACATGGGATCGTGTCCGGCCACCACCATCTTCAGCCCCTCGGCGAAGATCTGCCGCGCCAGCACGGTGGCCGTGGTGGTGCCGTCGCCGGCCACGTCGGACGTCTTGCTGGCGACTTCCTTGACCATCTGCGCGCCCATGTTCTCGAACTTGTCCTCCAGCTCCACCTCTTTCGCCACGGTGACGCCGTCCTTGGTCACGTTGGGAGCGCCGAAGGACTTGTCGATGACGACGTTGCGGCCCTTGGGTCCGAGAGTCACGGTCACCGCGTCTGCCAGGATATTGACACCGCGGACAATGGACTCCCTTGCATCCTGCTCGAACTTGACGATTTTCGCTGCCATTGAATCCTCCTTGACAAGTGTGTGCGTGGTTTAGTGCGTGCGGTTATTTCTGGACGATGGGTTACTTCTGGACGATGCCGAGGATGTCGTCCTCGCGCATGATGATGTGCTCTTCGCCGTCCAGGTTGATCTCGGTGCCGGCGTACTTGCCGAACAGCACCCGGTCCTTGACCTTCACGTCCAGCGGAGTGACCTTGCCGTCCTCGTCGGCCTTGCCCTTGCCCACCGCGACGATCTCGCCCTCCTGGGGCTTTTCCTTGGCGGTATCGGGGATGATGATCCCGCCCGCGGTCTTCTCCTCTTCCTCGATCCGCTTGACGATGACCCGGTCCTGTAAGGGCCTGATGTTCATGTTCTCTCCTCCTTTTCCAAGTTCGTCGTGACGTATTTCCGACAGATTTCCGACAGACCGATAGACGTGCGCAATCAGGTGTGGCCGTAAATGTAAGCACGGTCTCCGCACTGTCAAGGGGGGTCGACCACTTTTGTCGGAAATCCGCCGCACGACGGGGCCGGCAGGGCAGGGAGGGCGCTTTCGATGGCAGGGAAGGCGCCCTCGATGTTTGCCGTGTCGCCGAAATCTTGACAAAATGGCCTCCAACGCCCTGTAAACAAGTCATGGACCTCCTCAAACCGCCGCCCTTGAGGCCCGGAGACACCATCGGGGTCATCGCCCCGGCCGGAGCCGTGTACGAGGATCTCCTGGCCAGGGGCGTCCGCGCCCTGGAGGCGAGCGGGTTCCGCGTGGTGCTCGCCGAGGGAATCCTCGCGCGCAAGGGTTATCTGGCCGGGAGCGAGCAGCAGCGCGCGGAGACGCTGGAGCGCTTCTTCCTGCGCGACGACATCGCCGCCATATTCTGCGCCCGCGGCGGTTTCGGCTCGATACAGCTCCTGCCCGCCCTCGACCCCGACCTCATCCGCGCCCATCCCAAGATCTTCGTCGGCTTCAGCGACGTCACCGCCCTGCTCAACTGGATGTCGCAGTGTTGCGGCGTCGTGGTCTTCCACGGCCCCATGGTCGCGGTGGAGTTCGCCGGAGAGCTCGAAGGCGGCGTGAGCAGCGGTTTCTGGGACGCGCTCACCGGGAAGCGCCGGCTCTGGCAGATCAAGGGCTCCGGCGTGCTCCGCACCGGCGGCGCGCCGGTCCGTGGAGCGCTGGCCGGCGGGTGCCTGTCGGTGCTGGTGACCACGCTGGGGACCCCCTACGAGATCGACACCGCGGGAAAGATCGTTTTCCTGGAGGACGTCGGCGAGCGGCCCTACCGCATCGAGCGGATGCTAACGCATCTGCGCATGGCGGGAAAGCTGGACCGCGTCGCCGGCATCGTCACCGGCGCCTTCAACGACTGCGAGTCCGGCGCCGAGCGGGACGTCACGGAGGTTCTGGCCGACGTCTTCGCCGGCGCGCCCTACCCGGTGGTGACGGGCCTGCCCTGCGGCCATGCCACCCCGAACACCCTGCTCCCCATCGGCCTCAACGCCGAACTGGATGGGCGCAACGGCGTGCTCATGCTGGTGGAACCGGCCACACGGGCGGCGTGCTGATGCGGCGCGATCAACGCAGCCGTGAGCTTCGAGGCCGGGCGGTGTGCTGATGTGGCGCGCGGTCGACGAGATTTGCCGCCGGGGCGTGGCCGAGGGGGCATTCCCCGGCGCGGTGGTGTTGGTGGGCGATGGCCGTGAGATCCTCCTCCACCGGGCCTACGGCCATCGGGCGCTGGCGCCCGAGCGGCTTCCCATGACGCCCGACACCGTGTTCGACGTGAGCTCCCTCACCAAGCCCATGGCCACCACCACCGCCATGATGCTGCTGGTGCGGGACGGGCGCCTGCGCCTGGACGATCCCGTGTGCACGGTCATCCCCGAGTTCGGCGCCGGCGGCGGGACCAGGGTGGCGGTGACGTTCCGCCACCTTCTGAACCACACCTCCGGCCTTCCCGCGTGGAAACCCTACTACGAATCCGTCATCCCCGCGGAACCAGCGGAAGGCCGGAAACCAACCCCTCTCCCTCTGGGAGAGAGTGGTCGAAGGCCGGGTGAGGGCTCTCCGGCGATTCTGCCTGACCCGTCGGTAGGGGACCCTCACCCCGACCCTCTCCCAGAGGGAGAGGGGGGGGACTGTTTTCGGGCGACGGTGGAGAATCCCGGCCTTTCGCGGACGAGAGAGGGGGGCCGGACGGGAGAGAGGGGCCGTTTCCGGGCGAGGGTGGAGAATCCTGACCCGTCCTACTACGAACCCGTCATCCCTGCGGAACCCGCAGAATCTGCGGAACCCGCGGAAGGCCGGAATCCAACCCCTCTCCCTCTGGGAGAGGGTGGCCGAAGGCCGGGTGAGGGCTCTCCGGCGATTTTGCCTGACCCGTCGGTAGGGGACCCTCACCCCGACCCTCTCCCAGAGGGAGAGGGGGGGCGGACGGGAGAGAGGGGCCGTTTCCGGGCGAGGGTGGAGAATCCTGACCCTTCCTACTACGAATCCGTCATCCCTGCGGAACCCGCAGAATCTGCGGAATTAGCGGAAGGCCGGAATCCAACCCCTCTCCCTCTGGGAGAGGGTGGCCGAAGGCCGGGTGAGGGCCCTCCGGCGATTCTGCCTGACCCGTCGGTAGGGGACCCTCACCCCGACCCTCTCCCAGAGGGAGAGGGGGCGCGTTTTCGGGCGAAGGTGGAGGATTCTTACCTTTCGCTGGCGGGAGAGGGGGCGCGTTCTCACGCGGTTGCGGAAGTCGCGGTGCGAAAGCGCGGCTTCTTCGCGCAGGTTCATGCGGAGCGGTTGCTGGCGCGGCCGGGCGAGAAGCATCTTTACAGTGATCTTGGCTTCATTCTTTTGGGCGAGGTCGTCGAGCGGCTTAGCGGCATGCGGCTGGACCGGTTTTGCGAGGACAGGGTTTTCGCGCCAATGGGACTCGACTCGACGTTCTTTGTGGATCTGAGCGGGTCCGCGCCGGAGCGCCGGCCGGGGGCGGGCCGAGCGATTGCGGCTACCGAGGACTGTCCTTGGCGCGGCAGGATACTTTGCGGCGAGGTCCACGACGACAATGCCCATGCCATGGGCGGCGTCGCGGGGCATGCGGGGTTGTTCTCGTCGGCTTCGGACATTCACCGGTTCGTCCGTTTCCTCGGCCGTTGTCTCGACGGCGCCGAGCCCGATTTCCTTCCCGCCGCCGTGGTGCGCCAGTTCCTTGAAGCGGAACGTCCCCTGCCGGGACAGAGCCACGTGCTGGGCTGGGACACCCCTTCGCCCGCGGGGTCCTCCTCCAGCGCCCTCGCCCCGGTCCTTCCCGCTCCGGGCGCCCCTTCGCCCGCGGGGTCCTCCTCCAGCGCCCTCGCCCCGGTCCTTCCCGCTCCAGACGCCCCCTCGCCCGCGGGATCCTACCCCGGCGCCCTCGCTCCGGTCCTTCCTGCTCCAGACACCCCTTCGCGCGCGGGGTCTTCCAGCGGGCGCCATTTCTCCGCCCGTACCGTGGGACACCTGGGGTTCACGGGCACCTCCATTTGGTGGGATCTGGAGCGCGACCTCCATGTCGTGTTCCTGACCAACCGGGTGCACCCGTCGCGGGACAACGCGGGCATCCGGGAGTTTCGGCCGATGGTGCACGATGCGGTGATGGAGGGGTTGTCTTCATGAGCCGAGAGCCAGGTTCGGGGGCGCACGTCCATTTAGGCCCGGGCGCGCGCGTCCCTTTGGGGGCCGGCGCGCACGTTCATTTCGTTGCTGTCTGCGGCGTCGGCACGGGTTCGCTGGCGGGGCTGCTCAAGCAGCAGGGCTATCGGGTCACGGGCTCGGACGAGAACGTCTACCCGCCCATGAGCACTTTCCTCGAGGGCATCGGCATCGACATCATGCCGGGGTACAGGGAGGAACACCTCGGCGGCGGCCGAGGGCCGGACCTGGTGGTCATCGGCAACGCGGTGTCGCGGGGGAACCCGGAGGCCGAGGCGGTGCTGCGCCGGGGCATTCCCTACGTGTCGCTGCCGCAGGCGCTGGGCCGCTTCCTCATTGACGGGAAGCACTCGGTGGTGGTGGCCGGCACCCACGGCAAGACCACCACCACCTCGCTGATGTCGTGGGTGCTGGTGGTGGCGGGGCTGGACCCTGGCTTCTTCATCGGCGGCATCCCGGTGAACTTCGGCAGCGGCTTCCGCTCCGGCGCGGGTTCCTGGGTGGTGATGGAGGGAGACGAGTACGACAGCGCCTTCTTCGACAAGGGGCCGAAGTTCCTCCATTACCGGCCGGAGCGGGTCATCCTCACCAGCCTGGAGTTCGACCACGCCGACATCTACCGGGACCTGGACCACGTGAAGGACGCCTTCCGGCGCCTGGTGGAGATCATCCCGCCCGGCGGCAGCCTGCTGGTGTGCGACGAGGCCGCCCATGCCATGGAGCTGGCAGGCTCGGCGGCCTGTCCGGTGCTGTCCTACGGCCTGGGCGGAACGGCCGACTGGCAGGCCCGCGACGTGCGCGCCGAGGGAGGCCGGATGGCCTTCACCCCCTGCTACAAGGGCGACAAGGGCGCCGCCGAGGGTCGGGTGGAGGTGCCGCTGATAGGCCGCCACAACGCCACGAACGCGCTGGCGGTCTACGCGACGGCGCGGGAGATCGGGTTGAGCGCACCGTTGATCCGCTCGGCGATGGCCGGCTTCCGGGGGGTTCGGCGCAGGCAGGAGATCGCCGGTGAAGCGGCCGGCGTCCTGGTCATCGACGACTTCGCCCATCACCCCACGGCGGTGGCCGATACCATCGAGGCGGTGCGGGAAGCCTGGCCCGGGCGGCGGCTCTGGGCGGTCTTCGAGCCCCGCAGCCAGACCAGCCGGCGGCGGGTCTTCCTCGACCCTTTCGCCCGGGCGCTGGCGCGCGCCGACCGGGTCGTCCTCCCCGACCTCTACCGCGCGGACAAGATCCCCGAGGAGGAACGTCTCTCGCCCGGAGAGCTGGTGGACCTCATCAACCGGCACCGCGGGGACCGGGCCGCGTCCTATCTTCCCGGGGTCGACGACATCGCCGCAACCGTGGTCCGGGACGCGGCCGACCGCGACATCGTTCTGGTCATGTCCAACGGCAGCTTCGGCGGCCTGCCGGAGAAGATCGTCGCCGGCCTCAGGCGGCGGGAACTCAGGCGGCGGGAAGCTTGTTAGGAGCTTGTCCGGGGAATCAGTAATCAAATACGATCCCTCTCACTCTGGGAGAGGGTGGCCGAAGGCCGGGTGAGGGCGCCCCGAGGAGGCTGCCTGAGCCGTCCCTGGGCTCCCTCACCCCGACCCTCTCCCAGAGGGAGAGGGGGGCCGTTTTCGGGCGACGGTGGAGGATTCTGACCTTTCGCTGGCGAGGGAGAGGGGCGTTTCCGGGCGGCGGTGGGGAATCCTGACCCTTCCTACTACGAATCCGTCATCCCTGCGGAACCCTCGGAACCCTCGGAACCAGCGGAACCCGCGGAAGGCCGGAATTCTCCCCCTCTCCCTCTGGGAGAGGGTCGGGGTGAGGGCCCAGGCACCTGTCCGAGTAATCGAGTTGTGGCGATGGAAGGGGCGACCGCCGGTCGCCCCTACGGGAGTTCACCGTAACGTGGCCCGAGCAGAGTCCGCCGTAACGTAGCCCTGGCAGAGACCGATCTGCCGTCCCACACAGTGAGCCCGACATCCCGAAATTCGCCGTGCCACACGCGGTGAGCCGGAAATCTGCCTCCCGCGCGCAGTGACCCCGACATCTGCCCTCCCACACGCGGTGAGCGCGAATCTTGACTTGCCCCGAGGCGTTGACTAGACTTCAAAGCGTGGAGAGCCACGAGCGCATACTGCTCTTGACCGATGCGGCCATTGCCCATGTCAAGAAGATTCGCGAGCGCGAGAACCTGGCGGACCGGGGGTTGCGGGTGTCGGTGATGCCTGGGGGGTGCTCCGGGTATTCCTACAAGCTGGACTTCGATGACGGGCCCGGGCCGGGGGACGTGGTGCTGGAGATGGACGGGTTGCGGGTCTACGTGGAGAACGCCGTCCTGCAGCAGCTCGAAGGGACCACCATCGACTACGTGAGCGAGCTCCAGGGCGCCAGCTTTCGCTTCTCCAACCCCAACGCCACGGGCACCTGCGGGTGCGGCACCTCCTTTTCGGCCTGAACGCCCGCCGCATCCCCCTTGATCCGTCCGGTACATCCGTCCGCTACTCCTCCGAGGGCACAGCCTTGAAAGCCGTACAGATCTACGAGCACGGCGGGGCCGACAAGCTCCGCTATGAGGACGCCGGCGACCCGGTGCCGCGCTCGCCGGGCGACGTGATCGTGCGCCTGCGGGCGGCCTCCCTGAACCACATCGACCTGTGGAACCGCAAGGGGTTGACCGGGATGAAGGTGGAATTCCCGCACATCCTCGGCGCCGACGGCGCGGGCGTGGTGGAGGAGGTGGGGAGCGAGGTGACCCACCTGAAGAAGGGCGACCCGGTCTGCCTCTATCCCCCGGTGGGTTGCGGCGTCTGCGAGTTCTGCCGCACCAACCGCGAGTACATGTGCATCCGCCTGCGCGTCATGGGCGAGGGCATGAAGGGTTCCTACGCCGAGTACGTGGCGATTCCCGGCGCCAACTGCTTCCCCATACCCGAGGGCTACGGGTTCGAGGAGGCGGCGGCGTTTCCGCTGGTATTCATCACGGTGTGGCGCATGCTGGTGACCAACGCCCGGCTCGCGCCCGGCGAGAAGGTGCTGATCCTGGGCATCGGCGGCGGCGTGGCCCTGGCGGCGCTGCAGATCGCCAAGGCCATGAATGCCTGGGTGGCCGTGACCTCCGGCAGCGACGAGAAGCTGGAGAAGGCCCGCGGCCTCGGAGCGGATTACGGCCTGAACTACACGAAGTGCGATTTCACCAGGGAGATCCGCAACGTCACCGGCAAGCGCGGGGTGGACGTGGTGGTGGACTGCGTGGGCGGCGAAAGCTGGGCCAAGAGTCTCGCGGCGCTGGTCAAGGGAGGACGGCTGGTCACCTGCGGCGCCACCACCGGCGCCACGCCGCCGACGGATATCCGGCGCAT
Organism: uncultured Binatia bacterium (SeqCode); assembly: GCA_965204505.1. Taxonomy (GTDB): domain Bacteria; phylum Desulfobacterota; class Binatia; order UBA9968; family JAJDTQ01; genus JAJDTQ01. The sequence goes on along the minus strand of CBDBFB010000002.1, from coordinate 50,645 downwards.
CTTCTGGAACCATCTCAGCATCTTCGGATCGACCCTGGGCAGTCGCGAAGAGTTCGAGCAGGTGCTACGGTTCGTCGAGGCGTCGGGGGTCAAGCCCGTGATCGACAGGACCTTTCCGCTGGCCGAGGCGGCCGCGGCGCAGACAAGGCTGGAGACCGGACAACAGTTCGGCAAGATCGTCCTGCTGCCGGGCTAGGAGCCTGTCCGAGCCATCAAATAAAACCCCTCTCTCTCCGGAGAGGCAACCCCTCACCCCAACCCTCTCCCGGAGGGAGAGGGGGCCAAATTAGCCCTCTCCCTCCGGGAGAGGGTAGGGGTGAGGGTCCGAGGCCGAAAGGCCTGGGAGAGGGTCGGGATGAGGGCTAATCTGCCCCCCTCTCCCTCTGGGAGAGGGTCGGGGTGAGGGTCCGAGGCCGAAGGCCGGGTGAGGGCCCGGCGGCATGCGCATCATCGGAGGCACAGCGCGGGGAAGGAGAATCAAGGCGCCCAGGGGGAGCACCATCCGCCCGACCGCCGACCGGGTCCGGGAGGCGCTGTTCAACATCCTCCCCCGGGACCTCTCCGGGAAGCGGGTGCTGGACCTCTTCGCGGGCAGCGGCAGCCTGTCCCTGGAAGCCTTGAGCCGGGGAGCGGCGTCGGCGCTGCTGGTGGACGAGTCGACGGAGGCGGCGGGGTTGATTCGCGGCAACCTCGAAACGCTCGGCTTCACGGACCGGGCGCGGATATGGACGGTACCCGCGGGCAAGGCCTTGAGCCGCCTGGCGCGCGAGGGGCCGGGGTGTGACGCGAGGCCGGCGTATGACGCGATCTTCCTCGATCCTCCCTACGACGGCGGCTGGGTGAACAGGACCATGGCGCTGATCGCCCGGGCGGGGATACTGCACGCGGCGGGAGCCGCGGTGGCCGAGCACGGCGTGCGGGAACGAGTCGAAGAGAAGTACGGCGGACTGATCCGCCGCGACCACCGGCGCTACGGCGACACCGTGCTCTCCTTCTTCGAGATCGAAAACCGAGGCAACCTTCTCTGAGGCAACCTTCAACCGAGGCAACTTCAACCGAGGCAACCTTCTATGGCGGAACACAGCATCGCGGTCTATCCCGGCTCCTTCGACCCCATCACCAACGGCCACGTGGACCTGGTGGCGCGGACCCTGCGCATCTTCGACCGGGTGATCATCGCCATCGCCTACAACCAGGAGAAGGGCGGCGCGCTCTTCTCGGTGGAAGAGCGCATGGCCATGGTGCGCGAGGTCTTCCGGTCCGAGGAGCGCGTGCGCGTGGACAGCTTCCAGGGCCTGCTGGTGGACTATGCCGAGGCGCTCTCCGCCAGGGTGGTGATCCGCGGGCTGCGGGCGGTGTCGGACTTCGAGTACGAGTTCCAGATGGCCACCATGAACCGCCGCCTCAAGCCGAATATCGAGACCTTCTTCATGATGACCAGCGAGTCGTCCTTCTACATCAGCTCGCGGCTGGTCAAGGAGGTCGCCGGGCTGGGGGGCGACGTGGCCGCGTTCGTGCCCGAGGTGGTGCTGCAACAGCTCCTGGAGAAGTTCCCCCGGCCGTAACGGGCCCTCCTTCAGGCTCATGTCTCATTGGAAAACGCTGAGGTTGGCGACATGGTCGTCTGCCGATTCCAGGAGTGCCTCAAGCATTACCCGGGATTCCTCGCGCATCAGATGCCATTGTCCCCACGGCCACCAGGTCAGTCGACGAGGGATGACGGACCGTCGCCGATGGCGAGTTCGTTTGGCCGCGGCAGCCGCCGCAGACCTCGGGAACGTCCTGCGCTGGACCTCTGAGCACTTCGGGGAAGCACAGGCTCGAACATACTCCGAGACATTGACCGAAGCCATTGAGGCGCTGACGGATGGCCCACGCGTCGTTGGCGCCAGGGAACGCAACGAGATTGCGAAGGGGCTCATGACACTGCAATCGCATGCGCCGGACCGAGACGGGCGCATGGAACTCGCGCTGCACCTGATCGGCGTGCCGTTCTCTCGCCTCCTGATGTTTCCGCATTATCCGGTCGTAGGCTCCGGTTCCCGGAGGCTTCCGGAGTGAGTGTAGTGTTTGACACCGCCGCGGGGACGGGCTACAACCATCCTGCGGGGTGGAGCAGCCCGGTAGCTCGCAAGGCTCATAACCTTGAGGTCGGTGGTTCAAATCCACCCCCCGCAACCATATGAGCCCTCAAAATAGGCCCTCAAAAACACTCAAGTTTTGGGGGCTTTTGTTTTTGGTGGACGTTGCTCCGGACATAAATGTCAACAGCCTGCCGCGGAAAGGCGGGTTTTTGTTCGGGTATTCGGTCGGTCACGGCGTCTCCCGGCTTCGATGCCCATCTTGGCTTCGCGGCGGACCTGCCAAGCGCGCTCGAAGCCATCGGGGGCGCCAACCGGCCCGGCGCCGGGGCCTGACAGGCCGCGACCGGTTCTGTCAAAGACGATTGAGGAGCGACAAATATTTTTCAGAAAACCAGTTGCTTGGGGGCGAGGGTGATGCCAGCCCTGCGAACGGCTGCGCTTGCCACGACAAATTGCTGATATTTCATGGAGTTAAGACTCCAACGACTTCACATATAATGCGACAATCACACCCTTTCGACAGCTGTGGTTGACTTTCGCGTGTTGACATGTATGTTGATTTTTTCAAGGCTGATCCTGGAGGTCACCATGTCAACACAGACCGGAAAGCGCACCGCCAACCTCAGGGTGACGCTGAACAAACGCAACGTCGAGTCCCTCAAACCTGCAGACAAGCCCTTCATCGCGTGGGACGACAAGTTGACCGGCTTCGGTCTTCGCGTCCAACCTTCCGGCGTTCGCGCCTATATCGTTAACTATCGTGTCGGTACCGGTGGGCGCAAGGCCGCCAACCGGCGCTTGGTCATAGGACGCCATGGACGTGTGACCGCCGACCAGGCGCGGCGCTTGGCTCAGGAAACCCTCGGCCGTGTCGCCGCCGGTGAGGATCCTGCAACGGAGCGTGCAACGGAGCGTGCTCTCGGCAGAACGGTTCCAACCTTGCGCGAGGCCTTCGAGGACTTTCTCGCCGCCGGGCCGAAGCGCAAGAAGAGCACGGTTGCCGTTTACCGTTGCACGGTCTACCGCAGTCTTGGCGCGTGGATCGACCGTACGTTGGACACCATTGACCGACGCGACGTAGAGCAGTGCTTCCTGCGGCTCACGAACGAAGCTGGATGGGGGCAAGCGAATAGCGCAATGAAGATGCTGCGTATGCTCTACCGCCGCCATTGCATCGATATCCAGGGGCTGCACAACCCGGTGGACCAGTGGCGGGCGGCCGGCGGGCGGCCCCACCGCCCGCGGCGGCGCACGATCCAGCCCCCGGCCGAAGTGTTGCCGCGCTGGCACCGGGGCATCGAGACCGTGGTGCGCAACCCTGTCGCCCGCGACGCTCTCCGCTTTGGTCTTTACACGGGCATGCGCAAAGCCGAGGTCTCCGGCCTCGAGTGGGCGCGCATCGACCTGGACGGTATGACTTTCCGGGTCGAGGAGACCAAGACCGGCGAGCCGTTGGAACTGCCCGTCACCCGCCAGCTCGTGGCTATCCTTCAGCGCCGCTTCGCGGAGCGCGACCGCTTTCCCGAGCGCAGCCGGGGTTGGGTGTTCCCGTCCGGAAGTGCCGAGTCGGGACACATGAACAACGGAATGCAGTACCTGAATGCGCGGATCAGCGAGGCGGGCGGGGCGAGGTTCTGGTTTCACGCGTTGCGCAACTGCTTCATCACCGTCGCCGACCGCGACCTGATGCTGCCGGTGAGCCTGACCAAGCGGCTGGTCAACCACGCGAGGCCCCAAGACGTGACCGAGGGCTACGCCGCCGACTGGACCATGGAGCAGCTTCGCGCCGCCGCCCAACGCGTTGCGGATCGCATCGACGAGTTAATTCGTGCGGGTGTGCCGACGCCGGGGGCAGCCTCGCGGGCGGGGAACGCTGAAACCGGCCCCGTGGAAGCATTGCCGGACTGGTCCAGGATTCTGGACGCGAATCCGCCGTTGGCGTCAACACCGGTATCCTGAAGGGAACCGGCCGCGCGGCGGTGATGTCCTGGCGGGGCCGGTCGGGAAAGAGGCCGATGAGCGGGAGGTTCCGCCCATCGCCTTCACCGTCTTTCGTGTTTGGGCACTGAGCCGTGCGGGGGTCCTCAACACGACCTGCTCTTCCTGCCCAGCCTTCTTCCATCCGCCACTCGGTAGAGGGTCGTGGGCGCGGGCCTGTAACTGTAGACGGCACGCTGCGGATGATCTCGGCGCCCAAGAGACTTTGAGGTACTTGCCGATCCACTGGTTGACCACCCCCCGGGCCTCAATGGCATCCATACCCGCTTCCCCTCCCTTCATGGCTTTGCCCGTTCATGTCCCCTCTTCTCCGACTCCATGGGAGCGGAAGAGGGGTGTGAACCTTGTGGCAAGGGCGCGGGCGCCATCAGGCGCCCGCGGAACGATCTTCGTCGCATACACAACATCCGCCTCTCGATGGAAACCATCCTGCAAAGTCCTGTGACGCCGGCCTGAACCCCCTCAAGCGTTCGAAACTGCTCCGCAAGAGCTGGAGGGGCTCCTCACGGCCGCTTCGTGGGGAATCGGATGCAGATGGATGCCTGCGAGATGGGCGCGGGGCCGTATCGGGACACCGCAACTGACGAGCGTTCGCGCTAACAGGTGGTCGGCGTGTTCCCGCCAAAGACCGCCGCTTCGACGCTGACCTCCGAGGAAATGCCGTTACTCTATCCAACGCATCCAGACAGACCGCGGTCAGAAGTTGTGGTGCAGGACTCCTTCGGGAGCCGAGCATCAAAGCTCCGGTCCATCCAGCCGCGTGCACCGCACCCGAAGAGTCTTGGCTAACTTGTCGATCTGGCCGATCCGGAAATCGAGGACCGGCTCGCTGAGTGGCAGCACTTCTGCAACCGGGGCGGCGCCCACGACAGCTTCGACGGCCGCCGACCGATTGACCCGTGTCGCGACTTTCTCCGCCAAGCGCCCCACTGGCGAGGAGATCCCCGCCAACTACGATACCAATCGCACGTCATCTTTGCTGTGGAACGGACGGGCCTCCGCCTCGAGCTCGTGGCCTGATGTCGCAGACGACACGCACTTGGCAAGTCCTCACCCAGTGCTACATGAGCCTGCTACATGAGCCCCTAGAAGGTCCAGGCCCTCCCAACACGAAACGTCGAGAGGATTCGCAGCAACCTCAACACATCCTGATTCTTCCACCTGGAAACACGATGTTGCTGGTGATCTACGTGATGACGGCGAGCACCGCGGTGGCGGCTGGCCTGATCTACGTGGCGGTAGCCCGTGTGATTGCCCGAGCCTTGTGGAGGAGACGTCGTAACGGATAGGCGTCCTGCAAGACGCTCCCTTGCAGGGCTCTGCGGGTCCCGGGGCTTGCCGTTCCCCGGCCCTCACGTTGAGGAGTACGATGGACCGTTGCTTGGCGATTATTATCGCCGTGGTCGTGCCGGGGTTGGGGGGCATCGAGGCCGCGGAGTTCCTGGGGTTCAGCTACGGGTTCCGGCCCGGGCGTGGAGCGCACAATGCGCTCGATGCACTCGCGGCCGGTATCAAACGGCGCAAGATCAACTGGGTGGTGGACTGTGACATCCGCGCGTTCTTCGACAACGTGTCCAGGAGTTGGCTCATCCGATTCCTGGAGCACCGCATCGCGGACAAGCGGGTCATCAGACTCATCATCAAGTGGTTGAACGCCGGCGTCATGGTGCAGCGAGACTAGCTGCTGAACTCGCGGGCGAAAGTCCCGCCGGCGCAATTCTCAGTTTGGCGTCGTAGTCATATCCCGCAGGCAACAGGGCGACCTGCTGCCTGTAAAGCAGGGAAGTAAAAGCCCTTGTGGGCCGGGTGAGAGATTGTTCACTTCTGGTCCAGGTCAGTTGGAGGGCGAGCAAACCGGAGGGCCGTAGCGAAAGCGAACAGTCGTCCGAAGCGTCGAAAACGGCGTTCCCCGCATCGAAGCTGACTTGTGGGGGTAATTGGTGGATGCCAAGGGATTCATGACGTCCCGATGGCTAGAACCGATGCGGAAGGAACTGAGGAATGCACGCATCGGGTCCCCCGGCGTACAGACGGCGGCAATCCGGGAAAGTTCAGCGGTGAAAGTCCGGAAGGTGAGGAGGACAGACAGGATGTTGTGACCCTTGAATGTCAAGGACCGCGTCCATAACCGGATAACGGGAAAGGACGCGGAGTCCTCCTGACTGGCGGATGAGGTCGATTAAGCGTTGACGGGCTGGACAACATAACCGGCCCTGAGCGAGGACCTCTGGGCCTAGGTGACCGTGTGGCGTATGGCTGGTCTGCCGGTGCACAGAAACCGGCCTCCACGGCGATATGCGGCACGGTCGAAGGACGGCGTAAACGCGGGTGTCTGCACGGGCATGGCCGGGTCAGCCTTAACCGTGGCGGGTATCGCGGAAGACGCCGTACCGAACTCCTGAAGGGGTGCCTGGTGCTTGAAGCCGTACCCGGGAAAACCGGACGTACGGAATTTCAGGGGGGATGCTGGAAACGTGGTCTATGGTGGAACTGCGCACCCACCCGCGATCGAAAGAGCGGGAGCGGACAAGCCTCCACCTAAGGATGCGCGCGCCAGCGTCCTACCCGACGAAGCTGGAGAGTGGCGGGACGATCTGCGGGGAACGCCTCAAGGCTCGGTGGTGACGCCCTGAACGCAAAAGGTAACCTTCGCCTTCGGGGCTGTCCGTGGCGGATTTCGAGGGGTCTGGACCGCCTCCTGGCGAGCCCGAGATCGGGATTGAATGGCGGATCGTGATTTTGTCTTCGCTGACCAACACCTCCTTCACGAGGAGCCGTACGATGCGTTGACGTTCCGCGATGTCGAGGGTTTCGGCGGACGAACGCAGCCTCTCCAGAAAGTCGGTCAGGGTCTCGGCGAGCCGCAGGTAGGTCTCGCGCTCCTTGGCCTGATCGACCGCGGATTGCAGTTCGCGATGCAGCGCCTGCTCCTGACGGCGAAGTTCGGGCGTTCTGTCACGCAGTTCGTCGATGGTTATCAACTCCTCCTGATAGGCATTGACCAGGCGGTCGATACTCTTGCGGACCCTGATCAGCCGGCGCCGCAGGTCGGCCTCGCGCTGCTGGTTGGGGTCGGAGGCACGGGCCGCCTCCAGTCGCCGGTCGATTTCCGCGCTGATCAGTGCAGGGTTCTCCAGCAGGCGGACCACCTCGGTCCATACGACGTCATCAAGCAGTTCCTGGCGCGCCGGACGGCTGTCGCACAGCGGCCCGTTGAGGTGGCGCCACGAATCGGATCCCAGGCAGCGGTAATAGGAGATCTTGCGGGCGCTCGTCTGGGCCGAGGTGCGGTACCACGCGTAGCCGCATTTGCCGCAGGAGACCAGTCCCTGGACCACGCTGAGTGTCTTGGTGCGACGTGGCGCGTGGATCTTGTTTCTCTCCAGCCGCTCTTCGGCCAGGGCGAAGGTCTCCTCGCTGACGATCGCCGGCACCGGGATCTCGATCCACTCCTCACGCGGTTTCTCGTGACTGCCGGTAGTGGCGCTGGCGAAGCCTCCGCTCAGGCGTACAGGACGTGTCACGCTTTTTCGAGGCATCTGGCGGGTCTTGCCGAAACAGGCCGTCCCCTTGTAGGCGGGGTTGCGGAGAATCGCCCACACGGTCGAGCGTTCCCAGCGCGAACGCCCCGTGGCCGTAGGGACCTCGCGCTCCTTGAGATTGCGCGTGATCGCGCCGATGCTCATGTGGTCGCAAGTGTAGCAGCGGTAGACCTCGCGAACCACCGAAGCCTGCGGTTCGATGATTTCGTAGAACGCATCGCTGTCCGGGGTCTTCTTGTGGTAGCGGTAGCCATAGGGCGCGCCGCTGAGGACGGCGACTTCGCCGCGTCGCGCCCGATGACGCTTGCCGCGCCGGGAACGCTCCAGAATCTGGGCGCGTTCATATTCCGCGATCATGCCCTGGAACTGCACGAGGAGGTGGTCCTCGGGGGTTTCCATCGACGGAGCGTTCACAAACACGGTCTCGACGCCCTGGCGCGCCAGCTCCTCGATAATCACAACCTGATAGGCATAGCGCCGGCTCAAGCGGTCCGGGGCATGCACCACCACCGTGTCGATGCGCCCTTCCGCGGCGAGGTCCCGGACCCGCTCGAGTCCCGGGCGTTCGAGAACGGCGCCGCTGTAGCCGTCGTCCTCGATGATCATGTCGGGCGCGACGCGGTACCCGTGACACTCGGCGTAGGCTACCAGGGCTTCGGTCTGGCTGGCGATCGTGTGGCTATCTCTCTGCTGCTCGCCCGAGACCCGCGCGTACAGGGCTGCGATCCTCATGTTCGTCTCCTATATCGTGCGCCCGGGCCGGGATCTTGTGAGCCTGATCCGGCACCAGGATCGCGTAGACGTTCTGGAGCTTGGCGTCGAGCAGACGATCAAAGGCATAAGCGAGTTGAACGGAGGGCCGGGAGCCCGCGCGACGTTCAGCCATGCCCACCCGCATGCGAGAAGAAGCGCCTCAGAGCCCGGGTGACGATCTCCGCGATGGAGCGGCCGCTGCTCCTGGCATGCGCCCGCAGCGTCGCCGCCAGTGTGCCCGGAATCTTGATAGTGATGGGGGTCAGCGCTTCGCCCGGCTCGGACGGCTGGCTCATGGCGCGGGCGTCCTGGATGTAACGATACGACTGGCGCTGCGACAGCCCGAAGCGTTGCGACAGGCGCAACACGGCTTCGCTCGCGGAGACGCCTTGGGCGAGGAGTGTGTAGGCGGCGTTGAGCCGCTCGACCTTTTGGGCTCGTGTCGACCGAACCATTTGTCATAAGAGTATTACCCTTTGCGGCGTAAATCAACTAAGGGACGGTCCCGCCATTGCACAATCTCACGTTCAAAGCGGAAGTTACCTTTTGCGTTCAGGGCGTCGTTTCACCGATCTTGGCAAATATCTATCTGCACTACGTCCTCGATCTGTGGTTCCAGAAGAAGTGGCGCAGCCGCGAGGTCGAAGGCGACACCGTCATCGTGCGGTACGCCGATGACTGTGCGCCACGACGGCGACGAGAGGAGGTTCTGATGACGTAGCAGAGCCGAGTTGAAGCGCCTTGCTGCACAGGAGATGAGGGAAGGCCCCTCGGACTCGGGTTGCAGGACCAGGGTCCAAACCACCGCAAGCTGCTCCGGTTCAACGACCGGGGTGGTGAGCGTTGCGGAAAGGCGGGAATCACCCGTCAGGTGTGCGCTGGTAAGACGAACGAAAGTGAACCGTTGATGACGTGTCGAAAGCGTAAAGATGTCGCCGAAACCAGGCTCCAGTCGTTGGTCTGGGATGGAGCTCGGAGGGTGCCTGCTGACTGGCCGAGCGGCGACCGGCATGAAGGCGGCGTGAGACCAGCGAGAGGCTCTTGTGCGGAACGTGGGAACCTGGAGCTCCGATGCCAAGGGAGACCTCCAAGCGGAAGAACCGCAAGGAGCCGAGTACCGAAGCGGAGCACAGGGACGGACGGGTCCGTATTAGCGATGAAGCCCGGCAATGCGGGCGGAGCGAAGGGACCCGACCCTCTGGCCAAGGATGGAGGCCAACCAGAGATGGGAGGAGCCGGTGTCTGAGGCAAAGCCATACAAAATTCCGAAGCGTCTGGTCTGGGACGCCTACCAACAGGTGCGTGCGAACCGCGGTGCGGGGGGAGTTGATGGCGTGTCGTTGGCGGCTTTCGAGAAGGATCTGAAGGGAAACCTTTACAAGATCTGGAACCGGATGTCGTCGGGCTCGTATCACCCGCCGCCGGTGCGGCTCGTCGAAATCCCCAAGGATGGGGGCGGCATGCGGCCCCTCGGCATTCCGACGATCGCCGATCGCGTGGCGCAAACGGTGGTGAAGATGGTTCTGGAGCCGTTGGTGGAACCGAAGTTCCACCCGGATTCCTATGGCTATCGGCCCGGCCGTTCGGCGCTTGATGCAGTCGGGGTGGCGCGGAAACGCTGTTGGGAGTTCGATTGGGTGATCGATCTGGATATCAAAGGGTTCTTTGATTCCATACGGCATGACCTGATCGAGCGTGCCGTCGCGCACCATACCGATCTGGCCTGGGTCCGGCTGTACGTGAGACGGTGGCTTCGCGCTCCTGTCGAACGGCCCGACGGCACTCGGGAAGAGCGGACCAAAGGCACCCCGCAAGGGGGTGTAGCAAGTCCGTTGCTCGCCAACCTGTTCCTGCACTACGCGTTCGACCTGTGGATGCAACGCAGCTATCCACGCGTCCGCTTCGAGCGTTACGCGGACGATGCGGTCGTTCATTGCAGGAGCCAAGGGGAAGCGCAGGCGGTGTTGGAAGCCATCCGGGGACGGCTGGCCGACTGTGGTCTCGAACTGCACCCGACGAAGACCAAAATCGTCTACTGCAAGGACGAGGACCGCAGGGGGGTGTACGAGCGGGTCGCGTTCGACTTTCTCGGCTACACCTTCCAACCCCGGCGAGCCAAGAACCGGTGGGGGCGCTGCTTTGTCAGCTTCCTGCCGGCGATCAGCAACCAGGCCGCAAAGGCGGTGCGCAGGGCCATCCGCGACTGGCGGATGGCATCCACCAGGAACAATCAAACCCTGGAGGACCTTGCCCGCCTGAGCAACCCGGCGGTGCGCGGTTGGATGAACTACTACGGGCGGTTCTATCGCTCGAAGTGTGTCCACGTGCTGCGTTACGTAAACGTGGCCCTCGCCCGCTGGGCGCGGCGGAAATACAAACGGTTCAGACGCCGGGAGCGTGCGTCCATGCATTGGCTTGGACGCATCGCGCGACGGGACCCCAATCTGTTCGTCCTGTGGCAACTCGGCGTGCGGCCGGAGGCTGGAGGGTAGGAGCCGGATGAGGCGAGAGTCTCACGTCCGGTTCTGGGAGGGCCGAGGGGTGAAATTCCCCTCGGCTACTCGACTCGTGGTTTAGCCCGGATATTTCATGAAAATAGGACCGCCGACCTCCGAAATGCGTTATGATTCGAGGTGATAGCAAGAATCTGACGCGGGAGGACGACGGTGACAGATGGTACCTCGGAACGGATCGAATTTCCAGCGTGTCGCAAGCGGCGAGTGGAGGCGGTATTTGACGGCGGGGAGGTGAGCAGCAACGGCGGGGCGCTGTTGTTGCAGCAGGCGGACCGGCGGTTGGGCTTGACGCAGAGACTGGCGCGGCGGTTGCCGGACCGGCGTCAGCGGGGAAAGGTTCGACACGGGCTTGTGGAGATGCTGCGCCAGCGAGTGTACGGCATAGCGCTGGGCTACGAGGACCTGAACGACCACGAGGAGTTGCGCCACGACCTGGCGCTCCAGACCGCGGCAGGGCAGGACCGGCCGCTGGCGAGTGCGCCGACGCTGTGTCGTTTGGAGAACCGAGCGGAGCGGACCTGGGCGTGGTCGATTCACGAGGTGTTGGTGGAGAGCTTCATCGGCTCATTCAAAAGGGCGCCCCAAGAAGTGGTGCTGGACTTGGATGCCACCGACGATGCGGTGCACGGGCATCAGCAGGGGCGATTTTTCCACGGCTACTACGATCATTACTGTTTTCTGCCGCTCTATGTTTTTGCCGGGGATCATCTGCTGGTGGCCTACTTGCGCCGGGCCGACATCGACCCGGCAAAACACGCGCTGGCGATCCTCAGGCTTTTGGTTCACCGGCTGCGCCGGGTGTGGCCTAAAGTGCGCCTTGTCGTGCGGGCCGACTCCGGATTCTGCCGCCACCGCCTGCTTCGTTGGTGCGAGGACCACGACGTGGGCTACGTCGTCGGCCTGGCCAAGAACAACCGGCTCCTGGCTTTGGCCGAACCCCCCATGGCCCGGGCTGAGGCCGACTTCAAGGCTTCCGGCCACAAGCAACGCCGCTTTGCCGAGCTCACCTATGGCGCCAGGACCTGGAGGCGCCAACGCCGGGTCATCGCCCGTCTGGAGCATGGCCCCAAGGGCGCCAACCCCCGCTTCGTCGTCACCAACCTCGCAGGCTCAGGCCGCTTCCTCTATGAGTTGCGTTACTGTGCCCGCGGTGACATGGAGAACCGCATCAAAGAACAGCAACTCCACCTGTTTGCCGATCGAACCTCCTGCCACGACTGGTGGTCCAACCAGTTCCGCCTGCTCCTGGCCAGTCTCGCTTACGTGCTCCTCGCCGCCATCCGCCGCACCGCGCTGCACCACACCCACATGGCCCGCGCTCAGGCCGCCACCCTACGCCTCAGACTGCTCAAGATCGGCGCCGTCATCCTCCGCAATACCCGCCGGGTCCGCTTCATGCTCTCTTCCGCCTGTCCCCACCAGGAGTTGTTTGCCCTGGCCGCTGCCAGGCTCAAACCCGGTTAGCCTCGCTCCGCTTCTCGCCGCCGCCCAAGCTCTTCGAAACCTCCCCGGCTGCTCCAGCCATGAACCGCTACGCCCAACTCTCCCCCAAACTCCTCCCCCGCTCCCTCATCGGCACTTGCGATCCCCCCCGGCAGAGACACTCCTCCGCATCCCTGCTTTGCTCACCTCCCAAATCCCCGCTAAACTCCCCAACCTTACCCCTTCATGAAATATGCGGGTTAGTCGCGCTGAGGGCTCGGGATGAGTGAGACCGCGCTCGCCGCAGGTTGTTCGAGGGAGCCCCGAACCTGTCTGGCCGGCGTCACGGTGGTTTCTCGAAGCCGCCGAACGGCGTTTTCGGGCACATCGCGCGTGAGTGCCCGGCGTCGGCAGCAGACGCGCCGCGAGCCGCGCGCTTCCGTGGTGGCGCCTGCGGGATCAGGCGCCGGGCGTGCTCAGGATGACGGCAAGGGCGTCCTGTGCGCGGGCGGCGTAGTGGCGGTTGGCCTCGGGCAGGTAGCGGAAGCGGCCGTCGCTGCACACGATGGCGATGGCGGCGTTGGTCAGACAGGCAAGATTGCGGGGCATGTGGCGCACGTAGGCCCGGCAGCGGTCTTCGTCATAGGTGAAGTCGTGCACGTAGTGCAGCCGGTTTTCGATGTGCCAGTGATTGCGGACCAGGGCCAGCAGCTCCTCGGGCCCGGCGCGGTCTGCGCCGAGCGAGGTGAGGCTGTAGGCCACTTCGATGCTGCGCTTGCCGGTCTTGAGGATCTCGCGCTCGCGTTCGATGCGCACCGCCTGGCGGCGGCCATGGAGATTGGCGTAGCCGTCCCACTCGGCAGCGGAGAGGTCGACGACGGCACAGCGCCGGCGCTCGATGCGGCCATGGCCCTTGTCGACGGTTTCGTGCCAGGCCGCATCGCTGAAGTCGATCGCCTTGAGGTCTTCGAGGATGGTCTCCTGATTGTCCTTCACCGCGCTGACCACATAGTCGGCGCGGCGCCCGAGCAGGCAGCGCGCGGTTTCCTGCTGGGCGTGCATCGCGTCCATGGTGACGATGCGGCCTGCGAGGTCGAGGCTGCTGGAGAGTTCGCGCACGGCCGGGATTTCGTTGCTCTTGCTGTCGACCTCGACCTGCCCGAGGACCAGGCCGCTGTCGTGCTCCACCGCCGCGACCATCATCCGCCGTCCCTCCTCGGTCTGCCTGGAGGCGCCGCGCAGGTCCTTTCCGTCCATGGCGACCGGCGCATGCGCGGTGCTTTGCTGGGCGGTCCACTGGCCGATGGCGTTGTCCAGGGTCTCCGGCGGAAGCGCGGCAAGGACATTGTGGAAGGTGGTGATCGCGGGCGGGGTGTAGCGCTGCTTGGAGGGGCTGAAGAACGCACCCACCGCCTTGAGCTGATTCTGGGAGAGCAGGGCGGCGAACTGGGCGAAGGCGTTCACCCCCCGGTAGCCGGCAAGCCGGGCGACGACGGCAAGGGTCAGAATGGTGTTGAGTGCATAGCGCTTGCCCCGGGCATGGCGGTACTCGGGCACCTCGCCCAGACACTCGAACAGGCTGCGCAGCCGGGGTGCGGCCATCGGCTCGGTGTGCTGCTCAGCGCTCCAGTTTGCCGGCATCTCGACCCGGCTCAGCGCCTCAGGCGCGCCGTCTGTCAGTTCGAACACGAAGACCTCCTTGGGCTGGCCGTGGTGACGCCAGCGCGGGGCAGCCCCGGGGTCACGGGCAAAGCCGCGCGTCACCCCCAGCGAGCGCCAGTTGGCGGCGCGGTAGCAGGTGCCGGCGAAGCGCGAGACGTCCACGAACGTCTCCGCCAGAAGAGCCGGATATCCATGCACGGCCTGGATGTCCGCAGACAGCCTCCGCAGGCTCAGCCCCAGCACCCGCGAGGCCAGGTTGGGCACCCGCTCGGGCGTCAGGATGACGAAGCGCGAGTTGTTGGCGATCAGATGCAGGCGCCGGAACTGCTGCTCCGCCGACCACCCGATCCAGCGGTCGCGCGCGGCAAGCTTGAACGCGCCCGGCTGCCAGCCGATCAGGGCGAGCCAGGTCTCGCCATGAACCGCGACATGGCGCAGGCCCTTGCCGATGACGCCGTGGAACCGCAGATAGTGGTGCTCCTCCACCAGACGGTCCCAACGCCGGTGCTCCCGCGCGCCCCAGGTCGGGCGCACCGTGACCGCGCGCAGATCAATGGGAAAATCCCGACTCGGCAGCGTCGCCATGACCGGCACACTGCCACATGGAGAACAGAATGGCCAGCCTCGATATCAGCTCACGCGAACGGCCGCACGGACAATTAACTAGCCCTGGCGGACACTTGACAAACGCGCAAATTCTCCGTAAGAGACGGGGAATGCGAGAGCAAGTCATTAGGCTGGACTACCACCAGCCTCGTGGTTCACGGTAGGTACCGAGGGGTTCAGCGAATGAATCGTCATAATAAGGAGGCCAAGATGTTGAGGAATTTCACAGGCAGTACCGGAGCCCGGGCGGTCATCGCTGTCCTCATGTTGCTCTTTGTGGTTGCCTGCAGCAGCGGCGGCGTTAGCCAGCGAGAGGCCGATGCGATACCGGATGCCGAGGCGAAGGCGCTGAAGGCGGCGCAGGACGCGGCGAAGATCGCGTATCTGGCGGCGCGGAATGCGCTTGCCGGCCTGACCGGGATGCAGGCCTACAACCCGGTTGCGTACACCAAGGCGCAGAACGCGCTCGGTGACGCCAAGGCCGCTTATGACGCGGCCATGGCGACGACGACGTCTGCGGTGGCCGAGGCCGAGCAGGTGAAGGCCGAGGCTGCGAACACTGCGGCCATGGGTTTCGCGCAGGAGGTGCGGGACGTGCCTGCCGCGCGGACCGCCGCGATGGCGGCGGCGACGGCGGGCAAGGCGGCGTACGACGCGGCCATGGCGGCCCTTGCCGAGGTCGAGGCGAACAAGGCCGACGACATGGACTCCTACGACATGGCGATGGCCAAGGTGGATGCGGCCAAGGCGGCGTATGACGCGGCCAAGGCGGCGTCCGATGCGGCGAACTCGGCCACCACCTCGGCCGATGCCAAGATGCATCAGGCGACTGCCGAGGCCGAGAAGGCGAAGGCCGAGACGGCCAGGGACGAGGCCGTGAAGTACGCCGGCATGGTCACTGACAGCTTCGACACCGCCGAGCAGTTGCGGAGGGATCTCCGGACCGCGCAGATGGCGGCATCGTCGGCGTCCGATGCGGCGATGACGGCGCGCGACGAGGCGCAGGAGGCGGTCGACGGTCTTGAGACCAAGAAGGCCGACGACGTTCCCAACTACACGCGTGCGACGGACGCGCTTACGAAAGCCAAGATGGCGTATGACGCGGCCAAGGCGGCGTCCGATGCGGCGGCGGCGGCGATGGCGACGGCCGAGGGCGTTGCCGAGGCGCAGAAGCAGCAGCAGATCGCCATCGACAAGCGGGGCGAGGCCGAGGCCGCGAAGGCAGAGGTCGTGAAGTACGCCGGTCTGGTGGACGCGTCATTCCAGGCTGCCGAGCGGGTGAGACAGGACGCCAATGACGAGGCGACCAAGCTGGCCACCGCCAAGACCAAGGCGATGGAAGCGGCAATGGCGGCACGGACGGCGGCTACCGCAGCGCGGATGGCGGCGGATGAAGCTGCCGAAGCTCTGGGCGCCACGTCCATGCTGGCGATCGAGGCCGGCAAGGTGGCGGATGCCGCCGAGGCGGCGGCGGACGCGGCGGAGGCGGCTTCCGAGCGGGCGCAGGCCGACACCGCGTCTGCCGACGCCGAGGGCGAGCAGGAGACTGCCGAGTCCAAGAAGCGCGAGGCGGAGATGAAGCTCACCGAGGCAAGGTCGCTGAAGCGCGACGCGTTGCTGGCGAAGGAAAACACCGACCGGACGCTCATCGTGACCTATCGCGAACAGGCGATGGACGCGAAGGACGACGCGAGGACTGCCGCCATGAAGGCGCGTGATTACGCGAAGAAGGCCGGCGAGGCGGCGGATGCCGCCAAGGCGGCTGCCGAGACGGCCAAGGCGAGGAAGACGAACTACGCCGAGGCCAACAAGAATGCCATAGCTGCAAGAGCGGCGGCTACGGCGGCGGAAGCGGCGGCGGAAGCGGCGGAAGCGGCGGCTACGGCGGCTGAAGCCGAGTACGAGAAGGCCAGGGCCGAGGGCGTTTCGGTCGAGGATGCGCTGGCGGCGCGCGACATGGCGCGGGCCAAGCGGACCGAGGCGGAGACGCAGCGCGACACCGCCATGGCCAAGTACGACAGCGAGGACGCCATGGGCGCCAAGCAGTTGGCGGCCGCGGCCGTGGAGGCGGGCGGATCCGATACTATGCCCGGCACGTACGCGCTCGGGCTGTTCAAGGTCGCGAGCGGCCAGGGCCTGTCCGACGCCGAGAAGAAGGGTCGCATCACGTTGGTGCATGACCTGATCGGGGATGCCGGTAACGAGGAGCGTGATACCCACGTCACCGTCGGGGAGGCCAAGGCCCTTACCCCGAATGCCAACGGCACGGGCACTGCGGACAACTCGGTGGACGGCCTCTGGCAGTACAACACCAACGACAACGACCAGATCGGCAACAACGCCTATGGAGCCCGGATCGAGCACGAGATCGGCAAGGACCGCGTGTACCGCTTCGGCAAGTACGCTACCGAGCACCTGAGAACGCCGGACCCGGAGGTGACAACGGCTCAGGCGACGCAGCGGGACCTGCCGATGCTCGGCGGCTTCACCGGCGTCGAGCTGACCCAGGGCATGCGGGCCGTCCACATCTACACCGACTACGATCCGTCCAAGCGCAAGGCGGCGACGAAGGCGGGCAACATCAGTGGCGCTCTGGCTTCCTCGGGGACGGTGTCGGGGACGTTCGACCTCAGCACGGCGGGGACCATCGAGGCCCTCGCGGGGAGCAAGTTCACCGCGGGCGGGGTCACATACAGCGGCACCGGCCTTGAGTTCGATTGCACGGCGCCGGCCGACTGCTCGTACACGAGCACCGGGGCGGCGGCCACTGCAACGATCACGTCGCTCGGCAGCGGCTGGCGTGTAACCGGCTCCGCGGCTGCGGTGCCGGAGGCGGGCGATCCCGACTACATGACCTTCGGGTACTGGCTGGATCTGGGAGGCTCAACTGCAAACAACCAGGACGAACGCCTCGGCGCATTCGCGTCCGGCAACGCCTTCAGTTCGACGATTGCCGATGGTGTCATAACGGCTCTGACCGGCACGGCGACGTACCGGGGTTCGGCCGCGGGGCTTCACGGGATGACCGGGGCGAAGGAGGCGGTCCAGCCGTTCGACGCCAGGGCGGAGCTGACGGCGAAGTTCGGCACGGCGACCGAGCTGGGCACCGTCGAGGGCAGGATCTACGACATCAACTCCGGCGGCGAAAGGCTGACGGGGGAGCTGAGCGAGGTCATCCTGTCGAAGGGTGACGTCAACAGCGCAACCTCCCGGAGTTTC
The DNA here is from genome assembly GCA_965204505.1 of uncultured Binatia bacterium (SeqCode). Classification (GTDB taxonomy): domain Bacteria; phylum Desulfobacterota; class Binatia; order UBA9968; family JAJDTQ01; genus JAJDTQ01. Next base: position 32,843 of record CBDBFB010000002.1, on the reverse strand, counting down.
ACGTATTACGACACCCGGATGGGCACGCCGACGGTAGACCCCACCGACAGCTCTGCGGAATACCCGATGAACGGGTTCTGGCATGGCCGGTTCTCCGAGGCGATGGCGGAAAACGCCGACGCGGCCAAGCGGTACCCGACCGCGGTGATCGGCACCTTCGGGGTCAGCGGGACCCTCGACATGGGCACGGCGGACAACACGAAGGACGACGTGCACCACAGCCTGATCGGCGCGTTCGGGACGTACCTGGAGCAGTAGCGCCTTTCCGAGATGGGCGGGTCGTAGAGTTTCGAGGCTCTCCTCCCCGTCCGCCCCCGGCCCCGTGGACTGCACCCAGCGATGGGGCCTCGGGCCGGGGGCATCCGCGTAACCCAAGGGCGGCGGCTCCGGTCGCCGCCCTTCCTTTTTCTTTCCGCAGGACGAACGAATGCCGACCGCGCACCGTCTATGGACGCCCCCGGTGATGCAAGCACTATTTTCGAACGGCATGGCATGCGGTCAGGTGCTGTCGTCTATCCGGCCTGTTGGTGCGGCTGTCAGAAGCCGCTGGCCCGTATGGATATACGCGGATCGGGTCCATATCGCTTACGCGAGCTTGAAGGCTCTGCGGTGCGCAGCTGGTTTGCCCGATCCCGTCTCATAGACCGTTTGCCCTTCCGTATTGGGGCGGTCGTTGTCAAGCACGCGCTTTAAGCGTTTCCACGACCCCCGTGTAGTCCGTCGCCAGGCTCTCGCTTCCGTCCGTGGTCAGCGCAAGGGCTGCCGACTTCATGCCTGGTCCAGCACGATTCCCGAGTGCCGATCTTACTCGCGTGCTTCCGTATTGGGGCGGTCGTTGTCAAGCACGCGCTTTAAGCGTTTCCACGACCCCCGTGTAGTCCGTCGCCAGGCTCTCGCTTCCGTCCGTGGTCAGCGCAAGGGCTGCCGACTTCATGCCTGGTCCAGCACGATTCCCGAGTGCCGATCTTACTCGCGTGCTCGAACGCGTCGGAACGGTTCGGCAACAGGGCAAACGACGCGCATCATCGGGAACCGCGTCCCGGCGAGGGACACCGATGGATCGTGTACGCCTTCCGTATTGGGGCGGTCGTTGTCAAGCACGCGCTTTAAGCGTTTCCACGACCCCCGTGTAGTCCGTCGCCAGGCTCTCGCTTCCGTCCGTGGTCAGCGCAAGGGCTGCCGACTTCATGCCTGGTCCAGCACGATTCCCGAGTGCCGATCTTACTCGCGTGCTCGAACGCGTCGGAACGGTTCGGCAACAGGGCAAACGACGCGCATCATCGGGAACCGCGTCCCGGCGAGGGACACCGATGGATCGTGTACGCCTTCAAGCGCCGCGCATTCCTGCTCCCGTGGTGACTGCCGATGGGGTGAGCCGCGCCTATGCCGCCCGAGCCGCCATCGCTTCCTCCCGCGTGTAGCGGAACTCGGCGCCGTCCCGCCACATCCGGTGAAGCACCACGCCGATACGCCGGGCCAGCGCAACCGTTGCGCGCTTGTTGCCCCGCTGCTTCGCCAGGCGCAACGCCCAGGCCTTCAGCCAGTTCGGCCCGGCCCGGTGCAGCATCACCGTGGCGGCTTGATACAGCGCCGTACGCAACCCTGCATCGCCGGCCTTGGTGATCCGGCCCACTATATCCTTCTCCCCGGATTGATCCCGTCCCGGCGTCAGCCCCACCCATGGACCGACATCCTTCGATCTGCGAAACCGCTCGGGATCGTCGATTGCGGACACGAAGGTCAGGGCTATCACATGGCCGACGCCGGGCATGGTCATCAGCAGGCGGCACACCGGATCCTGCCTGGCCAGACTCCGGACCAGCTTCTCCAGCCCAGCCAGCTCGCCGCGCAGAGCGGCCCGCGCCCGCAGGATGGGTTCGGCCGCGGCTTCCAGCCTCTCGTTGCCGGCGATCAATTCCCGGACACGGGCCTCGTAACGGTTCCTGGAGACTGTGCCCAGCTTCAGGCCAAAATTGCGCAGCACCCCGCGCAGCGAGAGCTCCATGTTGATGAGTGCATCCAGCACGGATCTGCGCGAACTCAGAAGCGCCCGCATCTCCTGTGACGAAACCGACTTGCAGTGCACCGGCCGGAACCAGCCCATCTGCAGCAGCCGCGCGATGCCCTCGGCATCCCGGCGATCCGTCTTGATCGGCATCGCACTCAGCGCGGCCTTCACCTGCCGAGTCTCCATCAACACCGACTCGAACCCAGCCTCGCTCATCCCCTTGTGAAGCCATTGTGACAGAGGACCCGCCTCAAGGCCGATCACAACGTTCCCGGGAGGCAGCGCGCGCAGGAACGCGATGACCGCCTCAGGCGTGCTCGCCACCCGCGCCTCCGTCACGATCTTGCCCTTCTCCCCGACCACGCAGATCGCCGTGCTTGCCAGCGATACATCCAGCCCGATATAGATATCCATGTCGTTGCCCTCTCCTTTCTAGGATTTGGGCGCGCCTTCCGGCAAGACCCCGTGAACACACTACTATGGGTGTGCAAGGGCAACGACACCTCAATCCCCGCCGTCACTACAGACTCCCACGGTTCCGTTTGGAGCCGAGCCCCAATACGGCATCTTACTCGTTCTCCGTCCTGCCCACATCCCCGACGGCTCCCGCGTCCTCGCCGTTTCAGGCGGCGGCCGCGGGGATTCGGTAACTCTCCTTCTTGGTCGTCAGCGCCCAGACGATCCGCGCCATTCGGTTGGCCAGCGCCACCGCGACCAGCATCCTCGGCTTGCGCGCCAGCATCCTGGCGAGCCAGGGATCGATGGTCGCACCACGCCTAGCCCGAAGTTCCTGGAAAAACAGCCTTCAGAAACGAGTTAAGCGGTTGATATCCAAGGGGAAATGCCTTTTTGGGCGCCCTCATGTGTTCCCATGTATATGGGATGATAGTCCTTGCATTTGCTCGATTTGCGCGCTATCTTCGTTGCCATGTACGTGGAAACCGTCCCCAACCGCAACTCTCCGCCCGCCATCCTCCTCCGCGAAGGCTGGCGCGAAGGCAAGCGCGTGCGCAAACGCACCCTGGCCAACCTCTCCGACTGGCCCCCAGCCAAAATAGAAACCCTGCGCCGGCTGCTCAAGAACCAACCCCTGGTCAGCCCTGAGGAGGCCTTCGACATCGTCCGCTCCAAACCCCACGGCCATATAGCCGCGGTGCTCGGTTCGGTGCGCAAGCTGGGCCTGGACCGTCTGCTTTCCACCGCTCCGTGCGCGGAGCGCGAGAGGGTGCTGGCGCTGATCTGTGCCCGTGTCCTTGCCCCGGTCTCGAAGTTGGCCACCGCCCGAGGGCTTGCCGAGGCCACGGCCAGGGACTCGCTGGCGCAGACCCTGGAGTTGGGGGAGGTCGATGAGGACGATCTGTACGCGGCCATGGACTGGCTGTTGGAGCGGCAGGAGGCCATCGAGAAGCGCCTGGCCAAGAGGCATCTTGGGGACGGCGCCCTGGTGCTCTACGACCTCACCTCGGTCTATCTGGAAGGCCGCTGCTGCCCGCTGGCGCGGCACGGCCATTCCCGCGACGGCAAGCGGGGAAAGCTGCAGATCGAGTTCGGCCTGTTGTGCGACTCAGACGGTCGCCCGGTGGCGGTGGAGGTGTTCGAGGGCGACACGGCCGATCCCATGACCGTGGGGGCGCAGGTGGACAAGCTGCGGCGGCGGTTCGGGCTCTCGAAGGTGGTGTTGGTGGGTGACCGGGGCATGCTCACCGAGGCGCGCATCCGTGAGGAGGTGGCGCCCGCGGGGCTGGACTGGATCAGCGCCCTGCGCTCCTCGGCCATCCGCCGGCTGGTGGAATCCGGGGCGGTGCAGATGTCGTTGTTCGACCAGAGCGATCTTATGGAGGTCCACTCCGAGGACTATCCCGGCGAGCGCCTGATGGTGTGCCGCAATCCGTTGCTTCAGGCCGAGCGGGGGCGCAAGCGCGAGGAGTTGATCCAGGCCACCGAACGCCTGCTGGAGCCCATCGTGGCTGCCACCGGGCGGGAGAAGCGGCCGCTCACGGGCCGGGAGCGCATCGCGCTACGGGTGGGCCGGGTGATCGACAAGTACAAGATGGCCAAGCACTTCCACCTCGACATCACCGACCACTCCTTCCGCTACACCCGAAACCCCGAATCCATCGCCCGAGAGGCCGCCCTCGACGGCCTCTACGTCGTGCGCACCAGCCTGCATGAAAACCAACTGGATGCCCAAAGGACGGTGCACGCCTACAAGAGCCTGAGCCGGGTGGAGCGCGCCTTCCGAAGCTTCAAGACCGTGGACCTCAAGGTCCGGCCGGTTCATCACCGCGCCCCGGACCGGGTGCGCGCTCATGTCCTGTTGTGCATGCTCGCCTACTACGTTGAATGGCACATGCGTCAGCGCCTCGCCCCCCTGCTGTTCGACGACCATGACCCCGCCGGCGCCCAACGATCCTCCATCGTGGCGCCCGCCAAAACATCCCCCGCAGCTCAGAACAAGGCTCGCACCAAACGCACCGAAGACGGCTTGCCCGTCCACAGCTTCCGCTCCTTGCTCGACGATCTCGCCACCATCGTCCAAAACCGCGTCGTCCCAAGGCTCCCCGGCGCCCAGCCCTTCGACCTGCTCACCCGCCCCACTCCTCTGCAACGTCAAGCCTTCAAACTCCTCGACGTACAACTCCAACGTTCCCAGTAACAGCACCTTGATCGCTTCGCTTTAGCCGTTATATCAATGCCTTGGCTCGCCCCCGGGCTGGAACTTCGGCCTAGCCGCCCAGCGGACCACCGTCATGGCCCCCGTGATCAACAGCCGCCTGAGGTCTCGCTGGCCCATCTTCGACGTCTTGCCCAGCCTCGGCTTGCCCCCGGTGGTGTGCTGGAGCGGCACCAGGCCGAGCCAGGCGGAGAAGTCGCGGCCGCGCTGGAAGCTCTCCATCGGCGGCGCAAACGCCTGGAGGGCCATCGCCGTGACCGGCCCGACCCCCGGTATCGTCATCAGTCGCGCGGCCTCTTCGTCCTGGCGCGCGCAGGCATGGAGATCCGTCTCCAGCCCGGCGATCTTCTCCTCGAGCTCGGCGACCTGAGCGAGCAGAAGGCCGCCCAACTCCCGGACCGGCGCCGGCAGCCCGGAGTCCGGATCCTCCACTGCCCGCGCCAGCCGGCCGACATGGGCCGGCCCCTGCGGAGCTGTGACGCCGTACTCCGCCAGGTGACCTCGCAGAGCGTTGATGGTCTGCGTGCGTTGGCGCACCAGCAGGTCCCGCGTGCGGAACAGCATCCCCCGGGCCTGCTGCTCTTCGGTTTTCACCGCCACGAAGCGCATGGTCGGGCGCTGCGCCGCCTCGCAGATCGCCTCCGCGTCCGCCGCGTCGTTCTTCTGGCGCTTCACGAACGGCTTCACGTAGATCGGCGGGATCAACTTCACCTCGTGGCCCAGCCGCAGGATCTCCCGTCCCCAGTAGTGAGCGCTCGCGCACGCTTCCATCGCCACGGTGCATCCTGGCTGCGAGGCAAGAAAGTCCAGCACCTTCTCACGGCTCAGCTTCTTGCGGAAGACAACCCTCCCGTCAGCCCGGGCGCCGTGCAACTGAAAGCTTCTCTTGGCCAAGTCGATCCCGATGATGCTAACCTGTTCCATGGATGTCCCCTCCTTCGTCGTGGCGTTATTGTTACTGCCACCTTGGCACATTTCGATGCCGTCGGGAGGGGGCGTCCATTCCATCGCTTATGCTTGGACTGCCGTCTGGTCCTGATAGCGGCACGGTGCTGGTCGAGGGCAGCTTCGACGGCGCTCCAGGCACCTTCGTCTGCACGCCCGCCACCGGCGGCACCTGCACCTCCTCGGTGAAGCACGGCGGGGGTTACCTGCTGGAGGGCGGCGACTGGAAGTTCGTGCCGGCCGAGGGCGCGCGGGTCCCGGAGCCGGACGGCGAGCACCAGTATTTCGGGTGATGGCCGAGGAATACCGACGGCGTCTATGCCGTGGGCGCCTTCCACGGCGGCGAGGGCGAGGCGACGGACGAGTTCGCCAACCTGGCGGCGTTGCAGGGGACGGCGACCTATGACGGCCCGGCGGCGGGCCAGTTCGCGATCCTGCGCGAGGGTGGCGCGGCGGAGGCGGGCGCTTCGAGGCGATGGAGCTGGTCTCGAGCTTCGCGAATCTGCGGACACTTGACAAACGCGCAAATTCTCCGTAAGAGACGGGGAATGCGAGAGCAAGTCATTAGGCTGGACTACCACCAGCCTCGTGGTTCACGGTAGGTACCGAGGGGTTCAGCGAATGAATCGTCATAATAAGGAGGCCAAGATGTTGAGGAATTTCACAGGCAGTACCGGAGCCCGGGCGGTCATCGCTGTCCTCATGTTGCTCTTTGTGGTTGCCTGCAGCAGCGGCGGCGTTAGCCAGCGAGAGGCCGATGCGATACCGGATGCCGAGGCGAAGGCGCTGAAGGCGGCGCAGGACGCGGCGAAGATCGCGTATCTGGCGGCGCGGAATGCGCTTGCCGGCCTGACCGGGATGCAGGCCTACAACCCGGTTGCGTACACCAAGGCGCAGAACGCGCTCGGTGACGCCAAGGCCGCTTATGACGCGGCCATGGCGACGACGACGTCTGCGGTGGCCGAGGCCGAGCAGGTGAAGGCCGAGGCTGCGAACACTGCGGCCATGGGTTTCGCGCAGGAGGTGCGGGACGTGCCTGCCGCGCGGACCGCCGCGATGGCGGCGGCGACGGCGGGCAAGGCGGCGTACGACGCGGCCATGGCGGCCCTTGCCGAGGTCGAGGCGAACAAGGCCGACGACATGGACTCCTACGACATGGCGATGGCCAAGGTGGATGCGGCCAAGGCGGCGTATGACGCGGCCAAGGCGGCGTCCGATGCGGCGAACTCGGCCACCACCTCGGCCGATGCCAAGATGCATCAGGCGACTGCCGAGGCCGAGAAGGCGAAGGCCGAGACGGCCAGGGACGAGGCCGTGAAGTACGCCGGCATGGTCACTGACAGCTTCGACACCGCCGAGCAGTTGCGGAGGGATCTCCGGACCGCGCAGATGGCGGCATCGTCGGCGTCCGATGCGGCGATGACGGCGCGCGACGAGGCGCAGGAGGCGGTCGACGGTCTTGAGACCAAGAAGGCCGACGACGTTCCCAACTACACGCGTGCGACGGACGCGCTTACGAAAGCCAAGATGGCGTATGACGCGGCCAAGGCGGCGTCCGATGCGGCGGCGGCGGCGATGGCGACGGCCGAGGGCGTTGCCGAGGCGCAGAAGCAGCAGCAGATCGCCATCGACAAGCGGGGCGAGGCCGAGGCCGCGAAGGCAGAGGTCGTGAAGTACGCCGGTCTGGTGGACGCGTCATTCCAGGCTGCCGAGCGGGTGAGACAGGACGCCAATGACGAGGCGACCAAGCTGGCCACCGCCAAGACCAAGGCGATGGAAGCGGCAATGGCGGCACGGACGGCGGCTACCGCAGCGCGGATGGCGGCGGATGAAGCTGCCGAAGCTCTGGGCGCCACGTCCATGCTGGCGATCGAGGCCGGCAAGGTGGCGGATGCCGCCGAGGCGGCGGCGGACGCGGCGGAGGCGGCTTCCGAGCGGGCGCAGGCCGACACCGCGTCTGCCGACGCCGAGGGCGAGCAGGAGACTGCCGAGTCCAAGAAGCGCGAGGCGGAGATGAAGCTCACCGAGGCAAGGTCGCTGAAGCGCGACGCGTTGCTGGCGAAGGAAAACACCGACCGGACGCTCATCGTGACCTATCGCGAACAGGCGATGGACGCGAAGGACGACGCGAGGACTGCCGCCATGAAGGCGCGTGATTACGCGAAGAAGGCCGGCGAGGCGGCGGATGCCGCCAAGGCGGCTGCCGAGACGGCCAAGGCGAGGAAGACGAACTACGCCGAGGCCAACAAGAATGCCATAGCTGCAAGAGCGGCGGCTACGGCGGCGGAAGCGGCGGCGGAAGCGGCGGAAGCGGCGGCTACGGCGGCTGAAGCCGAGTACGAGAAGGCCAGGGCCGAGGGCGTTTCGGTCGAGGATGCGCTGGCGGCGCGCGACATGGCGCGGGCCAAGCGGACCGAGGCGGAGACGCAGCGCGACACCGCCATGGCCAAGTACGACAGCGAGGACGCCATGGGCGCCAAGCAGTTGGCGGCCGCGGCCGTGGAGGCGGGCGGATCCGATACTATGCCCGGCACGTACGCGCTCGGGCTGTTCAAGGTCGCGAGCGGCCAGGGCCTGTCCGACGCCGAGAAGAAGGGTCGCATCACGTTGGTGCATGACCTGATCGGGGATGCCGGTAACGAGGAGCGTGATACCCACGTCACCGTCGGGGAGGCCAAGGCCCTTACCCCGAATGCCAACGGCACGGGCACTGCGGACAACTCGGTGGACGGCCTCTGGCAGTACAACACCAACGACAACGACCAGATCGGCAACAACGCCTATGGAGCCCGGATCGAGCACGAGATCGGCAAGGACCGCGTGTACCGCTTCGGCAAGTACGCTACCGAGCACCTGAGAACGCCGGACCCGGAGGTGACAACGGCTCAGGCGACGCAGCGGGACCTGCCGATGCTCGGCGGCTTCACCGGCGTCGAGCTGACCCAGGGCATGCGGGCCGTCCACATCTACACCGACTACGATCCGTCCAAGCGCAAGGCGGCGACGAAGGCGGGCAACATCAGTGGCGCTCTGGCTTCCTCGGGGACGGTGTCGGGGACGTTCGACCTCAGCACGGCGGGGACCATCGAGGCCCTCGCGGGGAGCAAGTTCACCGCGGGCGGGGTCACATACAGCGGCACCGGCCTTGAGTTCGATTGCACGGCGCCGGCCGACTGCTCGTACACGAGCACCGGGGCGGCGGCCACTGCAACGATCACGTCGCTCGGCAGCGGCTGGCGTGTAACCGGCTCCGCGGCTGCGGTGCCGGAGGCGGGCGATCCCGACTACATGACCTTCGGGTACTGGCTGGATCTGGGAGGCTCAACTGCAAACAACCAGGACGAACGCCTCGGCGCATTCGCGTCCGGCAACGCCTTCAGTTCGACGATTGCCGATGGTGTCATAACGGCTCTGACCGGCACGGCGACGTACCGGGGTTCGGCCGCGGGGCTTCACGGGATGACCGGGGCGAAGGAGGCGGTCCAGCCGTTCGACGCCAGGGCGGAGCTGACGGCGAAGTTCGGCACGGCGACCGAGCTGGGCACCGTCGAGGGCAGGATCTACGACATCAACTCCGGCGGCGAAAGGCTGACGGGGGAGCTGAGCGAGGTCATCCTGTCGAAGGGTGACGTCAACAGCGCAACCTCCCGGAGTTTCACGTATTACGACACCCGGATGGGCACGCCGACGGTAGACCCCACCGACAGCTCTGCGGAATACCCGATGAACGGGTTCTGGCATGGCCGGTTCTCCGAGGCGATGGCGGAAAACGCCGACGCGGCCAAGCGGTACCCGACCGCGGTGATCGGCACCTTCGGGGTCAGCGGGACCCTCGACATGGGCACGGCGGACAACACGAAGGACGACGTGCACCACAGCCTGATCGGCGCGTTCGGGACGTACCTGGAGCAGTAGCGCCTTTCCGAGATGGGCGGGTCGTAGAGTTTCGAGGCTCTCCTCCCCGTCCGCCCCCGGCCCCGTGGACTGCACCCAGCGATGGGGCCTCGGGCCGGGGGCATCCGCGTAACCCAAGGGCGGCGGCTCCGGTCGCCGCCCTTCCTTTTTCTTTCCGCAGGACGAACGAATGCCGACCGCGCACCGTCTATGGACGCCCCCGGTGATGCAAGCACTATTTTCGAACGGCATGGCATGCGGTCAGGTGCTGTCGTCTATCCGGCCTGTTGGTGCGGCTGTCAGAAGCCGCTGGCCCGTATGGATATACGCGGATCGGGTCCATATCGCTTACGCGAGCTTGAAGGCTCTGCGGTGCGCAGCTGGTTTGCCCGATCCCGTCTCATAGACCGTTTGCCCTTCCGTATTGGGGCGGTCGTTGTCAAGCACGCGCTTTAAGCGTTTCCACGACCCCCGTGTAGTCCGTCGCCAGGCTCTCGCTTCCGTCCGTGGTCAGCGCAAGGGCTGCCGACTTCATGCCTGGTCCAGCACGATTCCCGAGTGCCGATCTTACTCGCGTGCTTCCGTATTGGGGCGGTCGTTGTCAAGCACGCGCTTTAAGCGTTTCCACGACCCCCGTGTAGTCCGTCGCCAGGCTCTCGCTTCCGTCCGTGGTCAGCGCAAGGGCTGCCGACTTCATGCCTGGTCCAGCACGATTCCCGAGTGCCGATCTTACTCGCGTGCTCGAACGCGTCGGAACGGTTCGGCAACAGGGCAAACGACGCGCATCATCGGGAACCGCGTCCCGGCGAGGGACACCGATGGATCGTGTACGCCTTCCGTATTGGGGCGGTCGTTGTCAAGCACGCGCTTTAAGCGTTTCCACGACCCCCGTGTAGTCCGTCGCCAGGCTCTCGCTTCCGTCCGTGGTCAGCGCAAGGGCTGCCGACTTCATGCCTGGTCCAGCACGATTCCCGAGTGCCGATCTTACTCGCGTGCTCGAACGCGTCGGAACGGTTCGGCAACAGGGCAAACGACGCGCATCATCGGGAACCGCGTCCCGGCGAGGGACACCGATGGATCGTGTACGCCTTCAAGCGCCGCGCATTCCTGCTCCCGTGGTGACTGCCGATGGGGTGAGCCGCGCCTATGCCGCCCGAGCCGCCATCGCTTCCTCCCGCGTGTAGCGGAACTCGGCGCCGTCCCGCCACATCCGGTGAAGCACCACGCCGATACGCCGGGCCAGCGCAACCGTTGCGCGCTTGTTGCCCCGCTGCTTCGCCAGGCGCAACGCCCAGGCCTTCAGCCAGTTCGGCCCGGCCCGGTGCAGCATCACCGTGGCGGCTTGATACAGCGCCGTACGCAACCCTGCATCGCCGGCCTTGGTGATCCGGCCCACTATATCCTTCTCCCCGGATTGATCCCGTCCCGGCGTCAGCCCCACCCATGGACCGACATCCTTCGATCTGCGAAACCGCTCGGGATCGTCGATTGCGGACACGAAGGTCAGGGCTATCACATGGCCGACGCCGGGCATGGTCATCAGCAGGCGGCACACCGGATCCTGCCTGGCCAGACTCCGGACCAGCTTCTCCAGCCCAGCCAGCTCGCCGCGCAGAGCGGCCCGCGCCCGCAGGATGGGTTCGGCCGCGGCTTCCAGCCTCTCGTTGCCGGCGATCAATTCCCGGACACGGGCCTCGTAACGGTTCCTGGAGACTGTGCCCAGCTTCAGGCCAAAATTGCGCAGCACCCCGCGCAGCGAGAGCTCCATGTTGATGAGTGCATCCAGCACGGATCTGCGCGAACTCAGAAGCGCCCGCATCTCCTGTGACGAAACCGACTTGCAGTGCACCGGCCGGAACCAGCCCATCTGCAGCAGCCGCGCGATGCCCTCGGCATCCCGGCGATCCGTCTTGATCGGCATCGCACTCAGCGCGGCCTTCACCTGCCGAGTCTCCATCAACACCGACTCGAACCCAGCCTCGCTCATCCCCTTGTGAAGCCATTGTGACAGAGGACCCGCCTCAAGGCCGATCACAACGTTCCCGGGAGGCAGCGCGCGCAGGAACGCGATGACCGCCTCAGGCGTGCTCGCCACCCGCGCCTCCGTCACGATCTTGCCCTTCTCCCCGACCACGCAGATCGCCGTGCTTGCCAGCGATACATCCAGCCCGATATAGATATCCATGTCGTTGCCCTCTCCTTTCTAGGATTTGGGCGCGCCTTCCGGCAAGACCCCGTGAACACACTACTATGGGTGTGCAAGGGCAACGACACCTCAATCCCCGCCGTCACTACAGACTCCCACGGTTCCGTTTGGAGCCGAGCCCCAATACGGCATCTTACTCGTTCTCCGTCCTGCCCACATCCCCGACGGCTCCCGCGTCCTCGCCGTTTCAGGCGGCGGCCGCGGGGATTCGGTAACTCTCCTTCTTGGTCGTCAGCGCCCAGACGATCCGCGCCATTCGGTTGGCCAGCGCCACCGCGACCAGCATCCTCGGCTTGCGCGCCAGCATCCTGGCGAGCCAGGGATCGATGGTCGCACCACGCCGAGCCGCCCAGCGGACCACGGTCATGGCCCCCGTGATCAACAGCCGCCGGAGGTCGCGCTGGCCCATCTTCGATGTCTTCCCCAGCCTCGGCTTGCCGCCGGTGGTGTGCTGGAGCGGCACCAGGCCGAGCCAGGCGGAGAAGTCGCGGCCGCGCTGGAAGCTCTCCATCGGCGGCGCAAACGCCTGGAGGGCCATCGCCGTGACCGGCCCGACCCCCGGTATCGTCATCAGTCGCGCGGCCTCTTCGTCCTGGCGCGCGCAGGCATGGAGATCCGTCTCCAGCCCGGCGATCTTCTCCTCGAGCTCGGCGACCTGAGCGAGCAGAAGGCCGCCCAACTCCCGGACCGGCGCCGGCAGCCCGGAGTCCGGATCCTCCACTGCCCGCGCCAGCCGGCCGACATGGGCCGGCCCCTGCGGAGCTGTGACGCCGTACTCCGCCAGATGACCTCGCAGAGCGTTGATGGTCTGCGTGCGTTGGCGCACCAGCAGGTCCCGCGTGCGGAACAGCATCCCCCGGGCCTGCTGCTCTTCGGTTTCACCGCCACGAAGCGCATGGTCGGGCGCTGCGCCGCCTCGCAGATCGCCTCCGCGTCCGCCGCGTCGTTCTTCTGGCGCTTCACGAACGGCTTCACGTAGATCGGCGGGATCAACTTCACCTCGTGGCCCAGCCGCAGGATCTCCCGTCCCCAGTAGTGAGCGCTCGCGCACGCTTCCATCGCCACGGTGCATCCTGGCTGCGAGGCAAGAAAGTCCAGCACCTTCTCACGGCTCAGCTTCTTGCGGAAGACAACCCTCCCGTCAGCCCGGGCGCCGTGCAACTGAAAGCTTCTCTTGGCCAAGTCGATCCCGATGATGCTAACCTGTTCCATGGATGTCCCCTCCTTCGTCGTGGCGTTATTGTTACTGCCACCTTGGCACATTTCGATGCCGTCGGGAGGGGGCGTCCATTCCATCGCTTATGCTTGGACTGCCGTCTGGTCCTGATAGCGGCACGGTGCTGGTCGAGGGCAGCTTCGACGTAAGCGTAACGAACACCCCATCTTCCTAACCGTAGAGTCGAGGACTGGCGCGCCAGCTTTAAGGTCCGGTGGCTGTTCCGTCGCTTTCGCTCCGGGCCTCAGTCCGGCTCCCTTGGCCGCGTTTCCAGTCCCCGCTCATCGAACCGTGCGTGCGGTTTTCCCGCACACGGCTCTCGGACGAGATCATGCCTTCGCCCACGGAAAGCGTGTCGCTCGCGGTGCAAGGCGGATGAGACCGTGCTCAGTCCAGAGCTGCTCGTACCCGTATTGCGTAAGCGTAACGAACACCCCATCTTCCTAACCCCGAGTATGAGGGGGTAGGCTGGCCCTCCAACCAGAGGAAGGAGGGCAAGGCAATGGATGATGTCGAACGGGGTGTCGAGGAGGAGCTGGACCGGGAGGCGGCGGCGGGCGGGGATACGGAGGTTGTCCGGCCGCCGGCGACGGCTGGGGATCGGAGATGGACGGACGAGGAGAAGGCGCAGGTGGTCCGGGAGTGTTGCTGGCCTGGAGTGAAGGTGGGGGAAGTGGCGCAGCGCCACGGGTTGTCGGTCAGTCAGGTGAGCGCATGGCGAAAGCTGGCACAGCGGGGCAGGCTGACGCCGCCGGGTTCGGGGGCGGCGGGAACCTTGGCTGAGGCGCAGGCGGAGCGGAGCCAGGCAGGGATCAAGGCCGGGGTGGCGGCGCCCGGGAGCGGTCCTGCCTTCGCCGAGCTGGAGGTGGTGGAGGAGCCAACGGCGGTGGGTTCGGTGTCGATCGAGGCTCGGGGAGTGACGGTACGGCTTGAGGGGGCCATCGGCGCGGTGCGGATCGCCGAGATAGCCTCGGCGCTGCGGGGTCTGCGATGACAGCTCCGGGGTCGGGGACGCGGGTGGTGGTGGCGACGAGGCCTGTGGACTTCCGCAAGGGCCATGACGGGTTGGCGGCGGTGGTGGAGCAGGAGCTGGGACTGGACCCGTACAGCGGGGTGGCGGTGGTGTTCCGGCCGCGGCGGCTGGACCGGGTGAAGGTGCTGTGGTGGGACGGGACGGGGCTGGTGTTGGCGTCGAAGCGTCTGGAGCAGGGGCGGTTTGCGTGGCCCGGGGTGCGGGACGGGGTGATGCGGCTTACGGGGGCGCAGTTCGAGGCGTTGTTCGAAGGGCTGGACTGGCGTCGGGCGTGGGCGCCGCGGGTGCGCCGGCCGCGTACGGCGGCGGGGTGAGCGGAGCATTTTTTTGTTGCTAAGTGCCTGATTTTATGGTACTATTCTTTTCATGGAGGTCAACCTCGGCAAGGCCGGTCTCTCATCCCTCGCGCCGTCCTTGCGGGCGCTGTTCGAGGGGCAGCAGGCGGCGCTTGAGGCCTCGCGCGCCGAGGTCGCTTCCCTCTCCGACCGCAACCAACATCTCGAAGACCTGAACCATCATCTTGAAGACCAGAACCGCCGCCTCGAGCACCTGGTGCGGGAGCTCAACCGGGCGGTGTACGGCAAGAAGTCCGAGAAGCTCCATCCCGACCAGTTGCAACTGGCGTTCGAGGACCTCGAAGCGGCCGTGGCCGAGGCGGCGGAAGCTGCGCCGGCGCCGGCCAGGGGGACGCCTCGCCGGAAGCGTTCGGCTCCCGAGCGCAACATCGGCCATCTGCCCGCTCATCTGCCCCGGTCAGAGGAGGTGATCGAGCCCGAGAGCACGCAGTGTCCATGCGGCTGCGGCGAGATGACCCGCATAGGCGAGGACCGCACCGAGCGGCTGGACATCGTGCCGGCGCAACTCCAGGTGATCGTCACGGTGCGGCCCAAGTACGCTTGCCGGGTGTGCCAGGAAGGGGTCACCCAGGCCGAGGCGCCGGCGCACCTGATCGAGGGCGCGCTGCCGACCGAAGGGGCCATCGCCCACGTGCTGGTGTCGAAGTACGCCGACCACTCTCCGCTCTACCGCCAGTCCCGGATCTACGCCCGCTCGGGGGTCGATCTGCACCGCTCGACGCTGGCCGGGTGGGTGGGCGCGGCGGCGTTCCACCTCAAGCCGGTGGTGGACCGGCTGGCCTCGCACCTGAAGGGGTCGGGGAAGCTGTTCATGGACGAGACCCGGGCTCCGGTCCTCGACCCCGGACGGGGCAGGACCAAGACGGGGTGGCTGTGGGCGCTGGCCCGCGACGACCGAAGCTGGGGCGGCCCGGACCCGCCCGGGGTGGTGTACTTCTACGCCCCGGGGCGCGGCGGCGAGCACGCGGAGACCTTCCTCAAGGGGTTCAAGGGCATCCTGCAGGTGGACGGCTATGCCGGCTACAACCGGCTTGCGGGCCCGGACTGGCAGGTGCGCCTGGCGTACTGTTGGGGGCATTCCAGGCGGAAGGTCCACGATGTCTTCGACAGCGACCGCTCCGGGATCGCGGCCGAGGGGCTGCGGCGGATCGC
Source organism: uncultured Binatia bacterium (SeqCode) (assembly GCA_965204505.1). Classification (GTDB taxonomy): domain Bacteria; phylum Desulfobacterota; class Binatia; order UBA9968; family JAJDTQ01; genus JAJDTQ01. The sequence goes on along the minus strand of CBDBFB010000002.1, from coordinate 17,359 downwards.
GGAGTTCTACGCCATCGAGGACGGGATCCGCGGCGCCTCGGCCGAACACCGCCTTGCCGAACGCCGGAGCCGGACCGCGCCCCTGGTCGAGGAGTTCGGCGCGTGGCTTACGGAACAACGCGCGCGGCTCTCGGCCAAGTCCCGCCTGGGCGAGGCGCTGGCCTACATCGCCCGGCACTGGGACGGCCTGCTGGTGTTCCTCGAAGACGGGCGCGTCGAGATGGACACCAACTGCGTGGAGAACCTCATCCGCCCGCTGGCCCTGAACCGCAAGAACGCCCTGTTCGCCGGCCACGACGAAGGCGCCGCCGCCTGGGGCCGCATCGCCTCGCTGGTCGAGACCGCCAAGTTGAACGGGGTCGAACCCTACGCCTATCTCAAGGCTACCCTCAAGGCCATCGCCTCGGGGCATCGCGCCTCACGCATCGACGAGCTCCTCCCCTGGGCCTTCACCCCCGACTCTCGCTGAAAGTCAACGTGCCCCAGCGGCAACGCTTACGCTGAAAGTCAACGTGCCCCAGCCGCACCGCTTACCGTATTGCACATGGTTACGGGCTCTCACCTTGTGCTTGCGACGCCGCCACTGGAGCAGCCGCTTGATAGCGTGCCTGTCGATCGCGGCATAGGCCGGCTCGACCTGGCCCAGGATGAAGTACTTTGACCACCCGAGCATCAGTCGATTGAGCCGTTCGGCCACGACCTCCTGGTCCAGGAGCCCATAGCGGGGCTCCGTTAGTTCGCTGATCTTGCGGCAGATGCTCTGGACGCTCGCCTTGCTGGGCCGGGTGCCGATGTAGCTCCCCTTCCCGTGCGGGCGGTAGTTGCGCCCAATCCGGTAGCCAAGGAACTCAAACGAGTCCTCCGGCGCCCGGCAGCATCGGGTCTTCCCGGCATTGACCGTCAGTTTCAGCCGTTCCATCAGGTTCTCGACCACCGCCAGCATTTCCGCTGACGACGCTTTGCCGAGCACCACCAGGTCGTCGGCATAGTTGACGACTTCCGCCTTGAAGCGCCGGGCATGGCCCAGCACCTTCCAGCCCAGTATGAAGCGGCGCATGTAGATGTTGGAGAGCAACGGGGAGATGACGCCCTGAACGCAAAAGGTAACCTTCGCCTTCGGGGCTGTCCGTGGCGGATTTCGAGGGGTCTGGACCGCCTCCTGGCGAGCCCGAGATCGGGATTGAATGGCGGATCGTGATTTTGTCTTCGCTGACCAACACCTCCTTCACGAGGAGCCGTACGATGCGTTGACGTTCCGCGATGTCGAGGGTTTCGGCGGACGAACGCAGCCTCTCCAGAAAGTCGGTCAGGGTCTCGGCGAGCCGCAGGTAGGTCTCGCGCTCCTTGGCCTGATCGACCGCGGATTGCAGTTCGCGATGCAGCGCCTGCTCCTGACGGCGAAGTTCGGGCGTTCTGTCACGCAGTTCGTCGATGGTTATCAACTCCTCCTGATAGGCATTGACCAGGCGGTCGATACTCTTGCGGACCCTGATCAGCCGGCGCCGCAGGTCGGCCTCGCGCTGCTGGTTGGGGTCGGAGGCACGGGCCGCCTCCAGTCGCCGGTCGATTTCCGCGCTGATCAGTGCAGGGTTCTCCAGCAGGCGGACCACCTCGGTCCATACGACGTCATCAAGCAGTTCCTGGCGCGCCGGACGGCTGTCGCACAGCGGCCCGTTGAGGTGGCGCCACGAATCGGATCCCAGGCAGCGGTAATAGGAGATCTTGCGGGCGCTCGTCTGGGCCGAGGTGCGGTACCACGCGTAGCCGCATTTGCCGCAGGAGACCAGTCCCTGGACCACGCTGAGTGTCTTGGTGCGACGTGGCGCGTGGATCTTGTTTCTCTCCAGCCGCTCTTCGGCCAGGGCGAAGGTCTCCTCGCTGACGATCGCCGGCACCGGGATCTCGATCCACTCCTCACGCGGTTTCTCGTGACTGCCGGTAGTGGCGCTGGCGAAGCCTCCGCTCAGGCGTACAGGACGTGTCACGCTTTTTCGAGGCATCTGGCGGGTCTTGCCGAAACAGGCCGTCCCCTTGTAGGCGGGGTTGCGGAGAATCGCCCACACGGTCGAGCGTTCCCAGCGCGAACGCCCCGTGGCCGTAGGGACCTCGCGCTCCTTGAGATTGCGCGTGATCGCGCCGATGCTCATGTGGTCGCAAGTGTAGCAGCGGTAGACCTCGCGAACCACCGAAGCCTGCGGTTCGATGATTTCGTAGAACGCATCGCTGTCCGGGGTCTTCTTGTGGTAGCGGTAGCCATAGGGCGCGCCGCTGAGGACGGCGACTTCGCCGCGTCGCGCCCGATGACGCTTGCCGCGCCGGGAACGCTCCAGAATCTGGGCGCGTTCATATTCCGCGATCATGCCCTGGAACTGCACGAGGAGGTGGTCCTCGGGGGTTTCCATCGACGGAGCGTTCACAAACACGGTCTCGACGCCCTGGCGCGCCAGCTCCTCGATAATCACAACCTGATAGGCATAGCGCCGGCTCAAGCGGTCCGGGGCATGCACCACCACCGTGTCGATGCGCCCTTCCGCGGCGAGGTCCCGGACCCGCTCGAGTCCCGGGCGTTCGAGAACGGCGCCGCTGTAGCCGTCGTCCTCGATGATCATGTCGGGCGCGACGCGGTACCCGTGACACTCGGCGTAGGCTACCAGGGCTTCGGTCTGGCTGGCGATCGTGTGGCTATCTCTCTGCTGCTCGCCCGAGACCCGCGCGTACAGGGCTGCGATCCTCATGTTCGTCTCCTATATCGTGCGCCCGGGCCGGGATCTTGTGAGCCTGATCCGGCACCAGGATCGCGTAGACGTTCTGGAGCTTGGCGTCGAGCAGACGATCAAAGGCATAAGCGAGTTGAACGGAGGGCCGGGAGCCCGCGCGACGTTCAGCCATGCCCACCCGCATGCGAGAAGAAGCGCCTCAGAGCCCGGGTGACGATCTCCGCGATGGAGCGGCCGCTGCTCCTGGCATGCGCCCGCAGCGTCGCCGCCAGTGTGCCCGGAATCTTGATAGTGATGGGGGTCAGCGCTTCGCCCGGCTCGGACGGCTGGCTCATGGCGCGGGCGTCCTGGATGTAACGATACGACTGGCGCTGCGACAGCCCGAAGCGTTGCGACAGGCGCAACACGGCTTCGCTCGCGGAGACGCCTTGGGCGAGGAGTGTGTAGGCGGCGTTGAGCCGCTCGACCTTTTGGGCTCGTGTCGACCGAACCATTTGTCATAAGAGTATTACCCTTTGCGGCGTAAATCAACTAAGGGACGGTCCCGCCATTGCACAATCTCACGTTCAAAGCGGAAGTTACCTTTTGCGTTCAGGGCGTCATTTCGCCGATGCTTTCCAACATCTTCCTGCACCATGTGCTGGACGAGTGGTTCGAGAAAGTGGCGAAGCCACGCTTGTATGGGAAGTGCCAGTTGGTGCGTTTCGCCGATGACTTTGTCATCGCCCTCGAAGACCGCCACAGCGGCAAGCGTCTGCTTGACGTGCTGGGCAAGCGTCTCGGTCGATACGGGCTCACGCTCCATGAGACCAAGACGCGCCATGTGGACTTCCGCCGGAGACGCCCCTACGGGCGTCACTGGATGGCATCGGCCACGACGTTCGATTTCCTCGGCTTCACCCACGTGTGGGGGCGGTCGAGGCAAGGCAAGGACGTCGTTCGCCAGATTACGGCGAAGGGCCGCTTCGCCCGTGCGCTGAAAGCGGTGCACCAGTGGTGCAAGAGATGCCGGCACCTGCCGGTAAAGGCGCAGCAAGACTATCTTGCACGGGTGATCCGGGGCCACTGCGCATACTACGGTCTGACGGGGAACGGCAAACGTCTGGAGCGGTTCCGCCAACAGGTCGCCCGCATCTGGCGAACGTGGCTCGCACGCCGCAGCCGCCTCAGGTGCTTGAACTGGGACCGGATGAACGAACTTCTCAAGCGATATCCCTTGCCGCGAGTCACCTTCATGCGCTCATGGCAACGCTTCCTGAGCGAACCTGTCAGATGAGGAACCGAGTGCGTCAATCGCGCACGCTCGGATCTGTGGGGGGAGGGGCTCGGTAACGACCCCTCCTACCCGGCCCTCAAGGCGACCCTCGAGGCCATCGCCTCGGGCCATCCCGCCTCGCGCATCGACGAACTGTCGGGTAGGGCACTGGCGCGCGCACCTTTATTGGGCCACGTTTCCAGCCGCCCTCCCTAAAATTCCGTACGTCGGGTTTTCCCCGGTACGGCTTCAAGCTTCAGGCACCTCGCAGTTCGGCACGGAGCCTTCCGCAGGGTCGCCGAGGTCAAGGCCGATCCCGCCATACCCCCGAACGGACGCTGCGTTTGCTCCGCCCTTCGACGATGCCACTCGCCGGTTGATGCGTCGCCTCTGTGTGCGAAACCGCCGGTTGCAACATCGCCACCTGAGCCCAGAGGCCCTCGCTCCGGCCGGGTTATGTTGTCCCGGCCATCACCGCTTGTCGGCCTCATCCGCCAGTCTGGACGTCTCCGCCTCATTTCCCGGCACGACCGGTTATAGACGCGGTCTTTGACATTCGAGGATCATCCTGTCTGACCTCCAGACCTTCCGGACTTTCGCTGCGGTACTTTCGAGTATTGCCGCCTTCAATACGCCGGGAGCCCCGGTGCGTGCGCCTCAGTTTCTTCCGCACCGGCACTGGCCATCGGGTAGGGAGAAAACCCTTGGCAGCTCCAATTTATCCCGCAAATCAGCTTCACGCGGGAACGCCCTTTTCGACGCTTGATCCGTTCACTCTCGTTGCGGCCCTGCTCGTTGCTCGCCTTCCGGGCTGATCGCACAGGAGCGGCACAAAGGCCTCCCTGTCCCCCGAGGCTTTTACGTCCGGGCTTCCAGATCGCCGGGTCGCCCCGTGCGTCTGCCGGATATGACTACGGCGCCAAACTGAGAACTGCGCCGGCGGGACTCTCACCCGCTAGTACCGCAGCTAGTCTCGCTGCGCCCTCCCCTGGGCGTTCACACCCGCTTTCCCGCTGATCCCGGGGCGCCCGCCACTCGCCTCATCGCCGTGCCGCCTTCTTTGTCAAGGTGGTTTTTTCGCACCGTTTACCCCTTTTTTCGCTTCGGGCACGAAAGTAACACTTAAATAGATAATTGGGGCACACTGATGGCACACAAAATATGGATGGATATGGTATGGGGATTTTGACTTTGGGATTGTCACAAACGCGCGGGACTGCGCTCCGGCGCGCCCGCCGGCGGCGGACAAAGACGGGAGGTTCGAAATGCCCTTGACATTTACGGCACTGTCTCATAATCGCCCAGCGGCCCAGCGGCCCAGCGGCCCAGCGGCCCAGCGGCCCAGCGGCCCAGCGGCCCAGCGGCCCAGCGGGCAGCGACATGAGGTGCGCCCGGCGGGAGGCCGGCCCGCCTGACCCGGCCGCCGCCCCTCGAGGGCGCGCACACAAGCTCCTCTCCCCTTCATCCGGACTGACCGGCGGCCGCCTGGCCGCTCCGGCGGGCTCGCGCCGGGCCGCGTCTCCGTGGCGCCGCCCCGCCCTCCTTCCCGTCCTCGCGCTGGTGCTCGGCGCGCTCGGCCTGTTCGCGGCTGCGCCCGCCGCGGCGCAGTCCACCATCTGGTCCGCGACGCTGACAGTAGATCAGGACGGCGTGTTATTCGGCTGCGACACCTTCATAGCTGGCCACGACAGCTGCACCGTGGGGCTCACGGACGAGGACTTCGTGTACAAGGGTGTGACCTATCGAGTCAATCGGCTATTTGTGAGCTCTACCACTGGGCGGCTGACGCTTGAGGTCGACCCGGATGCAGGGTCGAATCTTGCTGGGATGACGTTGCATCTCGGCACTGCGCAGCTAACCGTTGGTGATGATGTCAGAGTATCATTCGGCAGAGCTTTAAGCTGGGCCAATTCCGGCGTGACCTGGTCCGACAACCAGCAAGTCGCGGTGAGGCTGGTGGCGCCCCCGCCCTCGCTGGGCCGCGCCGGCAGCATGTCCGTCGACGGGTTCCACCCGATGGGACCCGGACGCATGAAGATCGCCGAGGGCACATCGATCACCTACGGCATCGTGATCCACCAGCCGCCGACCGCGGATCTGACCATCACGCCGCGACACCACAACGTCCGACCGGACGGCAGCGACTACCCCAACGTCGACAACAGCCTGCTCACGATCCACAACGCGGTCACCTGGAAAGCCGCCCCGCACCCCAACTACCTGAGCGGGGACTGGCAGCGGGCCAAATCGGTCGGGCTCACCGCGGTGGACGACAACGAGTGCAAGTCTCCGCCCGGCACCCGGTACTGGATCAGGCACCACGGCAGCGGCGGCGGTCCCGACTGGGGCGGGTGGGACCGGCAGGACCGGCACCATGGCCTGGTGATATCGATCGAAATCATCGACGACGACTGCAAATATCTGGCCGCTTCCCCGGGCCAGGTGTCGCCGGAGGAGGGCGCCAGCGCGACCTACACCGTCCGCCTGAAGACGCCGCTCGAGGACGCCGCGTACATTTCCCCGCGCATCAGCGTCCCCGGCGACAGCGACCCCGGCGCGGTCACGGTCTCTCCCGAGCGGATCCGGGTCGAAGCGGGAGACACGAGCCCGAAGACGTTCACGGTCAGCGCCGGAAGGGACGCGAACTCCCGTAACGAGGTCCTGGTTGTCGACCACAGCGTCGACTCGCCGGAGGTCCCGGCGGATTACCTGGGCGGCCGGGTGACCGTCATTGTCCAGGACGAACAGAACGCGGCGAGGACGCACGAGCGCGACGCGCTGAGCGTGACCGGTCTTGCGCTCACGGCCGGTTCGGAGGCGGTGGCGCTGGTTCCGGCCTTCTCGCCGGGGGTGAAGTCCTACCGGGCGGAGGTCCCGGCGGGGACGGCGCGCGTGACGCTGGCGCCGCACTGGAGCGGCGGGGCGAGCGTGCACGCGGGCTCGCGCCGGGGCGGGACGACCTTCACGCGCCCGGCGCGGGTGCGGCCCTCGGGCACGGCGGTCGCGCTGGCGCTGGCGCCGGACGGCGGCGCGACCGAGCTGTGGGTGATGGCGAGCGGCGGTTCGAGCGGCATGACGACCTACCGCATCGAGGTGACCGAGGCGCAGGTGCAGGCGCCCGAGGAACAGACCCCGCCGGAAGAAGAGGCCCAGACCGTGGCGGTAGAGTTCGGCAAGGTCCCGGAGGAGCATGACGGGCGGACGGCGTTCGCGCTGGACGTGCAGTCGGGCTCGAAGCCCGCCCCGGAGGCGTTCAAGGTGACGGCCGGGAAGGTGACGGGCGTGGAGCCGCTGGACCCGGTGCTGTGGCGGGTGCGCGTCAAGCCGGAGTCCTGGAAGGACGTGAAGGTTGCGCTCGGCGCGGCGTCGGCGAAGGTCCGGGGTCCGGCGCGCATCCGGGTCGCGGCCGCGCGGGCGAAGGAAGGCAAGGACGCCTCGCTGGACTTCGCGGTGACGCTGAGCCGCGCGGCGTCGGGGCCGGTGTCGGTGGACTATGCAACCGAGAACGGCACGGCCACGGCGGGCGAGGACTACACGGCCGCGTCGGGCACGCTCGTCTTCGCGGCGGGCGAGACGGAGAAGACGGTCTCGGTGCCGCTGCTCGACGACGCGCATGACGAGGGCAAGGAGACGTTCACGCTGAAGCTCTCGAACCCGCAGGGGGCGTATCTGCGCGCGATGCACCGCGAGGCGAAGGGGGTCATCAGGAACGAGGACCCGCTGCAGCGGGACTGGCTGGCGCGGTTCGGTCGCGCGGCCGCGGCGGACGCGGTGGCGGCGGTGACGGCGCGGCTGGAGACGCCGCGGAGCGCGGGCTCGCACCTGACGGTGGGCGGCCAGCGCCTGTCGCTCGGGGGCCGGGCGCTGGCGGAGGCGCTGACGGGGTTCGCGCGCCGCTACGGCGCTCAGGCCCCGGCGGACGGCCTGCATGAGCGGCGCGGGCGGCCGGTGACCGGGCGCGAGCTCTTGATGGGCACTTCGTTCCGCGCGGTGCTTGGCGGCGGGGGCTCCCGGTTCACGGGCTGGGGGTCGGGGGCGTCGGTGTCGCGGTTCACGAGCGCGGGTCCGGGGCTTTCGCTGAGCGGGGAGGCCGCCACCGGGGCGGCGGGCATGGACTACGAGCGAGGCCGGCTGCTGACCGGGCTGGCGATGACCCACAGCCTGGGCAAGGGCGCGGCGCAGGGTTCGGGCCGGAGCTACGCGATGGGGAGTTCGGTCACGACGGTGCTTCCCTATGCGCGCTTCGAGTTCTCGGAGCGGGTGTCGGCCTGGAGCCTTGCGGGGACGGGGTCGGGACGGCTGACGCTGGACCTGGACGGCGACGCGGCTGCGCGCCACGGCGCGGACCTGTCGATGACGCTTGCGGCGGCGGGGGTGCGGGGCGAGGTGGTGACGCCCGCCGGGGCGGGCGGGTTCTCGCTGGCGCTCAAGGCGGACGCGTACTGGGTGCGGACGGAGTCGGAGCGGGTGTCCGTGCCCGGGGTGGGGAACCTGGCGGCGGCGCGCGCGGACGCGAGCCGGCTTCGGGCGGTGCTGGACGGGTCGCGGGCGTTCACGCTGGGTGGCGGCGGGACGCTGACGCCTTCGGTGGAGCTCGGGGTGCGTCACGACGGGGGCGAGGGGGGCAGCGGCACGGGCATGGAGGTCGGCGCCGGAGTGGGCTGGGCGGACCCGTCGCGGGGCCTTGACGTGGCGCTCCGGGCGCACGGGCTTGCGGCGCATGCCGGGGAGGGCTACCGGGAATGGGGCGTGTCGGGGTGGCTGAGGCTTGTGCCGGGGGCGGCGGGACGGGGCCTGTCGATGTCGCTCACGCCGTCCTGGGGCGCGGCCCCGGGGGGCTCGGAGCGGCTGTGGAGGATGCCGGAGGCTTCGAGGCTGGCTGCAAACGACAATGCGGCTCCATCCGGGCGGCTGGACGCGGAGGTGGGCTACGGCATGGCGGTGTTGGGCGGGCGCTTCACCGGGACGCCGAACCTCGGGTTCGGGGTGTCGGACACGGCGCGGGAGTACCGCATGGGCTGGCGGCTCGCCTCGGTGGCGTCAGGCTTCGAGCTCAGCCTCGACGCCACGCGCCGGGAGACGGCCGACGGTGGCGGGCCGCCCGAGCACGGGGTGATGCTGGGCGGAACCGTTCGCTGGTAGGGGCGCTGCCGCTCTGCCCGGCCCCGTCGCGGACCGCGCGCACGGCGCGCCGCATCAGCCGGCGGCGCTGTTCCGTGGAATGTCTTGCGGGGGCGGCGACACCCGTCAATGCGCCTGTAAACAAAGGAATTGAGCCATGAACGGACTTGACAACGGCGGGGAGTTGCGCATGATCGTGCCGGAAGCCGGAAGCCGGAAGCCGGAAGCCGGAAGCCGGAAGCCGGAAGCCGGAAGCCGGAAGCCGGAAGCCGGAAGCCGGAACTTCATTAGCGGGCCGTGGGCCTGACCCCATGGCCCCGTTCGCAAGCCGGGAGCGCCGCTCCCTGCTCCTCCCCGTCCTCGCGCTGCTGCTCGGCGCGCTCGGCCTGTTCGCCGCCGCGCCCGCCTCCGCCAACGCGCTGGTGAGCAATCTCGGGCAGACCACGTTCACCACCACCCTCGCGATCGGCAGCAATCCGGTCGCCCAGAAGTTCACGACCGGAAGCGCCACCGCCGGCTACACGCTGGCGAGCCTCGAGATCGACTTCGCCGCCGCGGTGGGCACGCCGGCGAACCTGCGGGCGGAGCTGTGGTCGGCGACCAGCGGCGGCGCTCCGGACCAGAAGCTCGCGGGCCTCACGGTCCCGTCGACGGTCGGGGCGGGCGCGGCCGCCTTTGCCGCGCCGTCGAACACGTCGCTCGACGCGAGCACCTCGTATTTCGTGGTCGTCTACAGCAGCGGCGCCACCACCGGGTCGCTGCGGACCACGAGGACCAACAACGAGGATACGGGGAGCGCATCGGGCTGGAGCATCGGGGACACGCGCCACGGCCGTTCCGGCACTTCCTGGAGAACCAATACGATCGAGTTGAAGATCCGCGTCAACGGCGCGGTCAAGGGGGCCACCCAGTCCACCAACGCGAACCTGAGCGCCCTGACGGCGAAGAGCGCGACGAGCGCGACGGGGACGTTCTCGGCGCTCGCGCTGAGCCCGTCGACCTTCTCGGCGTCCACCCTCGCCTACACCGCCTCGGTGGCGAACACCGTCACCCATGTGAAGCTGACGCCGACGAAGGCGCACAGCGGCGCTTCCATCAAGGTCGGCAAGGGGACGAGCCTCTCGGCGGTGACCAGCGGCTCGGAGAGCACGGCCATCGCGCTGGGCGCGGCGGGCACCGACACCGCCATCAAGGTCGAGGTGACGGCGCAGGACGGCACGACGAAGCGGACCTACACCGTCACGGTGACGCGGGCGTTGGCGGCGCCCACCGGCGTGACCGTGACAGCGCACCTTGACAAGATCGAGACGACATGGACCGCCGTTCAAGGCGCCGGCTCGTACACCATTTACGTCGAAAGGGTCTCGACCGGGGTGTTGAGCTTTTGGGGTCAAGTCGCGCCGTACACGGGCGCAGGCTTGCCTGAAGAAGCCGGTTTCATCATCGCGCCCGGAGAAAAATACCGCGTCCGCATACGTGCCTGCCCCACCGGCGACTGGAGATTGACGGCAACCGGCTGCAGCGCACAAACCACCGCCGTGACCGCCACCACGCCGTCCAGCTCGCCGGCGACGCCGGCGAACTTCGTCGCGACCGCGGGGGACGACCGCATCGACGTCAACTGGGAGGCGTCGGCGGGCGCCACTGCCGGCTATGAAATCGGCATCGGCAAGGTTTCGGAGGGGGGGTTCCCGTCCTCGTGGGCCGTGACTTCGGCCACGGCCACGAGCAGCTTTTTGACCAAGCAAGGGGGGTTTGCCGCCAACGGGGTCGAGTACCAGCTCCGCATCCGCGCCTGCAAGTCCGCCGTCCCCGCCACGAATACGGGGAAGGGGTGCAGCGCCTGGAGCGCGACGCAGACCGTCACGCCGCAGGCGGCTTCCTCCGCGGACGCCCGGCTGAACGGGCTGACGGCGCACAGCAGCACCGACGGCAGCGATTTCTCCACCGCGCTGTCGATCGGCACTTTCGTCGCGGAGACCGGGAGCTACACCGCGTCGGTGGCGAACAGCGTCACGCACGTGAAGCTGACGCCAAGGACGGCGCACAGCGGCGCTTCCATCAAGGTCGGCAAGGGGACGAGCCTCTCGGCGGTGACCAGCGGCTCGGCAAGCGACGCCATCGCCCTTTCCGTGGGCGCCAACGCCATCAAGGTCGAAGTCACGGCGCAGGACGGCACCACGAAGAAGACCTATACCGTCACCGTGACGCGGGCGACCGCGACCCAGTCCACCAACGCGAGCCTGAGCGCCCTGACGGCGGCGAGCGCGGCGAGCGCGACGGGGACGTTCTCGGCGCTCGCGCTGAGCCCGTCGACCTTCTCGGCGTCCACGACCGGCTACACGGCGTCGGTGGCGAACAGCATCACGCACGTGAAGCTGACGCCGACCAAGGCGCACACGGGCGCCTCGATCAAGGTCGGCACGGGGACGAGCCTCTCGGCGGTGACCAGCGGCTCGGCAAGCGACGCCATTGCCCTTTCCGTGGGCGCCAACGCCATCAAGGTCGAGGTCACGGCGCAGGACGGCGCCACGAAGCGGACCTACACCGTGACGGTGACGCGGGCGGCCTCGGGCACGACCCCGCCCGCCGCGACCCCCACGGTCTCGCTCTCGGCCCTGAACGACAACCCGGTGGTGGCGGAGGGCTCGGCGGCGACGATCGTGGCGACGCTGTCCGCGGCGCTCGGCAGCGACGTGGTCATTCCGGTGACGGTGACGCGGGGCTCGGCGGAGGCCGGCGACATCGGCACGCTGACCAGCATCACCGTCGCCCAGGGGTTCACCGTGGGCGCCGCCGACATCACCACGGCGCAGGACACCGACGCCGACCACGAGACCTTCACGGTGTCTCTGGGCACGCCGCTGCCCTCGGGGGTGTCGGCGGGCACGCCCAACTCGGTGACGGTGACCGTCCAGGACGACGAGGCGACCAGGGACAGCCTGGTCGGGCTGTCGCTGACGGTGGGCGGCAGCGCGGTCACGCTGAGCCCGGCCTTCAAGACGAGCACGACGAGCTACACCGGGACCGTGGCGGTCTCGGCCACCAGCGCCTCGGTCACCCCCACCTGGATCGAGGGCCACAACGTCGAGACGACGGTCGCCTCGGCGACGCCGGACTTCGACAGCATCCTGACCCAGCAGGGGTCCGCGCTCGCCTCCTCGGGCACGTCGAAGACGGTGACCCTGGCCGCGAGCGGGGCGACCTGGGTGTCGGTGGCCGTCTCCGACGACACCGCGGAGACCAGCACCACCTACCGGGTGGTGCTCAACAAGCTCGCGGCGCCGTCGGCGGCGCCGACGGGCCTCGGCGTGACGGGGGGCGACGGGAAGCTGGACCTGTCGTGGACGGCGCCGTCGGGGACGGTGAGCGGCTACACGGTGCAGTACCGCCGTTCCGACGCCAGTTCCCAGAGCGTGACGGGCGACCCCGACACCGGCTACGCGGATGCCGGCCACAGCGGCACGGGCACGACCGCGGCGATCACGGGCCTGACCAACGGGGTCGCCTACACGGTGCGGGTGCAGGCCGTGAACGCGGGCGGCGGCGGCCCCTGGGCGACCGGCACGGGCACGCCCGTGGCCGCCACGACTGCCCCCACCGCGCTGACGCTGGAGGCCGGCGCGCGGCCCGGCGAAGGCGGTGCGGGGGTGTTCATCACGGCGCGGCTCAACGCGGCGGCGCCCACGGGCGGCACGGCGGTGACGCTCAGCGTCGGCAGCGCCAGCACGGCCACGGGCAGCGGCGCCGGCGCCGACTACACGCTGTCGGCGACGACCATCGCCATCGCCGCGGGGCAGACCTCGGGCAGGGTGACCCTGACCATCGTCGACGACGCGGTGGAGGAGACCGACGAGACGCTCGTGCTCAGCGCCGCGAGCACCAACCCCGTGCTGACCTCGAACACGCTCACGCTGAGCATCCAGGACAACGACGCCACGACCCCGGCGGTCTCGCTGTCGGCGGCGCCGAACCCGGTGGCGGAGGGCTCTTCGGTGACGGTGACGGCGACGCTGTCGGAGGCGCTGGCGGGCAACGTCTCCATCCCGGTGACGGTGAGCCTGGGCAGCGCGGAGTCCGGCGACATCGGCACGCTGGCGTCGATCGCGATCGCCGCCGGGTCGACGACGGGCACGGGCACGATCACCACGGCGCAGGACGACGGCACCGACGACGAGACCTTCACGGTGTCGCTGGGCACGCTGCCCTCGTCGGTGTCGGCGGGCGCGCCGAACTCGGTGACGGTGAGGATCGCCGACGACGACGCCCCGGGGCAGGGTGCCGGCCGATGCCGGCCCGAGCGCGGGCCTGGTGCTGTCGGTGGCGACGGGCGACGGGTCGCTGGCGCTGACGTGGAACAAGCTGTGGGGGCCGAACCACAGCTACGAGGTGCAGTGGAAGGTGTCCCTCGGCGCCGGACGCGGACGCGACGACGCCGGGCGACCCGTCGATCGGCTGGGTGGCGCCCGGGCGCGCGCGGGTTGTCAATGGCGTGCCCCAGACCTTGTACGCTACCGGCACGGCGTACACGATCGGGGGGCTGGCCAACGGCACGGCCTACGACGTGCGGGTGCGTCCGTTGGCCTATCCCCATGAGACCCCCGTTCGCTGGTCCACCGGCGCGGGCACGCCGCGGGCGCCGGCCCCGCCGGCGGCGCTGACGCTGGGCGTGGACCCCGTCGCCCTCGCGCATGGCGGCGCGGTGACGGTGACGGCGCGGCTGGACGCGCCGGCGAAGAAGGCGATGGAGGTGTGGTTCGACACCGCGGGCGACGGCGGCGCGGCGCGCTGGGGCCCGGACTGCGCCTGGGAGCACGGCACGGGCGCCCTGTTCGCCGCCGGCGAGCGGGAGGCGACGGTGAAGCTGTGCGCGACCGCGGCGGGCGCGGGGCGGACGATGACGGTGACGGCGGGGACGTACGACCCGGCGCTGACGGCGGCGGGCGTCAGGGTGCGGGTGCAGGGGCCGAACCCGCCGGCGGCGCTCGTCGTGGAGGCGGACCCGCAGGCCGTGGCGGCGGGCGGCACGGTGACGGTGACGGCGCGCCTCGACCGGCCGAGCGCGCCGGGCATGACGGTGCACCTCCACCTCAACGGCATCGGGGCGGCGTCGTGGGGCGCGTGCGGCGGGACCGCCGCCGCCCGGACCCTGCCCTCGCCGCTCGCCGGGCTTGCGACGGTGGAGATCCCGCCCGGCGGGCGGGAGGCGACGGCGGAGCTGTGCGTGCTGTGGGAGGCCGGGCCGCGCCTGGAGCTCGGCGCGTATGCCTACGCGCACGCGCCGCGGCTGGACGCGCCGGACCTGGCGCTGCCGGGGCCGGGGGGCCTGGGCCTGCGCGCGCTGACGGTGGCGTCGCCGGACCCGGCGCAGCGGGTGGCGCAGGGCGAGGTGGCGCTCGAGGCGAAGACCAGCAGCTACGAGGTGCGGGTGCCGCTCGCGGTGGAGCGGGTGACGGTGAAGCCGGCGGTGAAGTACGCGTCGGCGGCGGCGAAGGTGAACGGGAAGCCGGTGGACGCCGGCACGCCGGCGGTCGAGGTGGCGCTCAAGGAGGGCGAGAACCCGGTCGTCATCGAGGTGTCGGTGCCGAAGGTGCCGGCGGTGCGGAAGTACACCCTGACGGTGGTGCGGGGCGACGCGGCGAAGGAGCCGGTGACGCGGGTGGTGGCGCGGCCGGCCTGCGAGGCCGGGGCGGGACCGCTGTGCGGGCTCGCGCTCACGGCCGGTTCGGGGGCGGTGGCGCTGAGCCCGGCGTTCGCGCCGGGGGTGACGTTCTACCGGGCGTCGGTGCCGGCGGGGACGGCGGGGCGTGACGCTGGCGCCGCGCTGGGGCGGCGAGGCGAGCGTGTTCGCGGGCTCGCGCTGGGGCGCGGCGACCTTCACGCGCCCGGCGCGGGTGCGCCCTCGGGCACGGCGGTCGCGCTGGCGCTGGCGCCGGACGGCGGCACGACCGAGCTGTGGGTGATGGCGGTCGGTTCAAGCGGCCGGAAGACCTACCGCATCGACGTGACCGGGATGCCGGCCGCGGTCGCGGTGTCGCTGGCGGCCGCCCCGAACCCGGTGGCCGAGGGGTCGCCGGTCACGGTGACGGCGGTGCTGGCGAAGGCGCTGGCGGCGGACGTGGCGATCCCGCTCACCGTGACCCGGGGCACGTCGGAGGACGGGGACCACGGGACGCTCGCGTCGGTCACGGTGCCCGCCGGCGGCACGTCGGCCTCGGGCACGATCGCGACGAACGACGACGGCGACGGGGACGACGAGACGTTCACGGTGGCGCTGGGCAGCCTGCCTTCGGGGCTGAGCGCGGGCGCGTCGTCCTCGGTGGAGGTGACGATCACCGACGACGGGGCGCAGCAGCAGCAGCAGGCGTCCTCGGACGCGGCGCTGAGCGCCCTGACCGGGAGCACGAGCGGGGACGGCGCGTCGTTCGACGGCGCGCTCGCGCTGAGCCCGGCGTTCTCGCCGGCGACCGCGAGCTACACCGCGCGGGTGCCGCACGGCGCGACCCACGCCAGGCTGACGCCGACGGCGAACGACGCGGGCGCGGCGGTCAGGGCCGGCAGGGGGACGAGTCTGTCCGCGGTGGCGGCCGGCGGGTCGAGCGGCGCGATCGCGCTCGCGGTGGGCGACAACGCGCTCGCGGTCGAGGTCACGGCGGCCGACGGGACGGTGAGGACCTACGCGGTGACGGTGGCGCGCGCGGGTCCGCCGCTGACGGCGTCGTTCGAGGGGGTCCCGGCCGAGCATGACGGTGCGGCGGCGTTCTGGCTGAAGGTGCGCTTCAGCGAGGCGCTGGGCGAGGGCGCGGTGGCGCCGGTCCCGGCGTCGTTCGGGGTGCGCGCCGGCCAGGCGAGGCAGGTGGAGCGCATCGAGGCGGGCCTGTGGCGGGTGAAGGTGAAACCCGATGCGTGGCGCGACGTGACGGTGACGCTGGCGCCGCCGGCGGGCTGCGCCGAAGCCGGCGCGGTGTGCGCGTCCGGCGGGCGGGCGCTCGCGAACGCGCCGTCCGCGCGGGTCGGCGGCCCGGTGCGCATCCGGATCGCGGACGGCAAGGCGCGCGAGGGGAAGGACGAGAGCCTGGACTTCGCGGTGACGCTGAACCGGGCGGCGGCGCACGAGGTGTCGGTGGACTACGCAACCGAGAACGGCACGGCGACGGCGGGCGAGGACTACACGGCCGCGTCGGGCACCCTGACCTTTGCGGCGGGCGAGACGTCGCACACGGTGCGCGTCCCCATCCTCGACGACGCCATCGACGAGGGGAAGGAGACGTTCGTGCTCCGGCTGTCGAACCCGCGGGGGCGTATCTGCGGGGGATGCACCGGGAGGCGACGGGGACCATCCGCAACGACGACCCGCTCCAGAAGATGGTGCTGTCGCGCATCGGGCGCACGGTGCGGGGCAACTGACGGACGCGGTCTCGGGGAGGCTCGAGGGCCTCGCGCCGGGGGCGCACGCGACGCTCGCGGGCCAGAGCCTCGACCTCTCGAAGGCCGATGACGCCCAGGCGCTCGCCGAGGCGGTGACCGGGCTCGCCCGCGCGCTCGGCGCGGAGGAGACGGCGCCGGCGGGCGACAGCGGCCCGTTCGCGCGCCTCGGTCCGGGCGGCGGCTGGAACGACCCCGCCGCCTCGGCGCCCGGGCGCTCGGTGACGGGGCGCGAGCTGCTGCTCGGGAGCGGCGTTCCACGTGGCCCCGCAGCGCGAGGGCGCGGGTCCCGGTCTCGCCGCGTGGGGGCGCGTCGCGCACGGGCGCTTCGACGGCGAGGAGGACTCGGACGCGGGCGCCACGCGCATCGACGGCGAGGTCCTGACCGGCACCTGGGGGCGGACGCGGAGTGGGACCGCGCGCTCGCGGGCGTCGCGGTGAGCTTGAGCGAGGGCGACGGGACGTTCGACCAGCCCGGGGTGGACGAGGGCACGTTCGAGAGCACGCTCACCACGGTGAGCCCGTACCTGCGCCTGAAGCTCACCGAGCGGGTCTCGGCCTGGGGCCTCGCGGGCTTCGGCACCGGCGCGATGACCATCGTGCAGGACGCGCGGACGAATCCTGAGCGGGCCGAGGACGGTCACGAGGACCGACTTGCGTCTGCGCATGGGCGCGGTGGGGGGCGCGGGGCGCGCTGCTCGAGCCCGGCGAGGCGGGCGGCATGGACCTCGCGCTCAAGGCCGACGCGTTCCTCGTGCGCATGGACTCGGAGAAGGCGGCGAACTCCGCGGCGACGCAGGCCGGCGCGAGCCGGGTGCGCCTCGTGCTCGAAGGCGGGCGG
>CBDBFB010000001.1:0-1801514 GCA_965204505.1 uncultured Binatia bacterium (SeqCode) | reverse complement strand
AAGCTCGGGCGCATCCTCCAGGAAGCTGCCCGGAGCCAGCTCGGGATCGGCTGGAGAAGCTGCCGGGGCTTCACGGTCCAGGAGATGGAGAGCATCGACTTCGAGGCCGTGGACCTCTCGGAGTTCACCGAGGACCTGGTGGACGGGTCGCGCGAGCCCTCCATCGACCTTCCGGAAGCGGGCCAGGCAAGCGCGGTGATGCGGGCGCGCGTCCGGGACTTCTACCGGAGAAGCGAGTGATGGAAACGATGATGAACAGAACTTGCGCGCTGACCGTTGCCTGCCTCCTGTGCGTCGTCGCGGCGCTGCCCGCGGACGCGCGGGAATGGCGGCCGTGGTGCGGCGCTTCACAGGGCTCGGACGGGGAGCCTTCGCCGTCGCTCGGCTGGCATTTCTACTGCGACCGTGACGAGGGAGACGCAGAGGCGGAGGACGCTCCGGCCCCGCAACAACCGCCTGCCCAGCCCGAAAGCCCCATGGAACGCATTCTGGAGATGCGCCAAGCACTGGAGGAGGCCCGGGCGAAGGCCGTCCTCGATCCGAGCGCGGAGAACGTCGCTGCCTACCTCCACCTCCAGCAGGAAGCCCTGCAGCGGGCCGCGTCCTTCTCGGACGCCTTCCGCCGCACGGTGTGGGGGAACCCGGACCTCGATTACACGCTCAGGCGTCCGGTGGGCGCCCTAGCCAAGCGACTCTGGTCTGACGAACGGCGGGGGGAGCGCGCGGACGTCCTGGCACGGCTCGGAGAGCGCTACGGGCTCATCTACCTCGGGAGCGCGCAATGTTCGGCGTGCCGCGTGTTCGGTCCGCTCCTGCGCGCCTTCGCGCTCCGCCACGGACTCGACGTGCTCGCGGTCTCGCTGACCGGCGAGCCGCTCGAAGGCTGGCCGGAAGCGGTGCCGGACCAGGGCCGCGCCGCGCGGCTCGGGCTCAAGGCCAGGGTCGTGCCCGCCGTCTTCCTCTACGACACGCAGACGTCAAGGGCGCTGCCGGTGTCCTTCGGAGTGGTCGCGGAGGACCAGCTCGCAGAGCGCATCTTCGCCCTTACGGCGCGGGAGGTCGGAAGTGACTACTAGACACAGACTCGCGGCGGCCCTGATGGCGCTGGGGCTCTGCCTCGCTCCGTCCGTCCATGCGGACGTTCTCTCGGAAATGGAAAACTTCTGGAGGGGCGCGGCGGTGAACACCACCGGCCCTACCGCGTTCGACGGCCAGGCATCCGGCCACTGGACGCTCGGCAACCTCTACCTGCGCGCGCCCGTGCGCCAGGAGCCCATCGCCACGGTGAGCCTGCCGTCCTTCCGTGCGGGCTGCGGCGGCATCGACGCCTTCGCGGGTTCGTTCTCGTTCATCGACTCGGACCAGTTGGTCGCCTTCGGCCGCGCCGTGGCCCAGAACGCCGCGGGGTTCGCCTTCGAGCTGGCGCTGGAGACCATCTCGCCGGTGATCGCCGAGACCATGTCCAAGCTCCGGGCCCTGGCGCAGTGGGTGAACAACCGGAACCTGGACTCCTGCGAGACCGCGCAGGCCCTGGTGGGGGCGGTGTGGTCGAGGAACGACCGGGCGAGTGCGGCCATCTGCGCGGCCGTGGGCACGCGGCAGGGCATCTTCTCGGACTACGCCGCCGCCCGCCACGGCTGCGGCTCGGACGGCAAGCGGAACTCGACCCTGGCCGCGGCCTCGGGACCGCTCAGGGACCAGGTCCCGGTGAACGTCAACTACGCCTGGCGCGCCGTGCGGGCGTCGAGCTTCCTCGGCTCGGACCGGGACCTGGGCGAGTTCGCCATGTCCATCTCCGGGACGGTGATCGTCACCGCTCCGGTCTCGGACGCGGACGCTTCCGGCCCCCGGGTGCGCGTCCTGGAGCCCCTGGCGCTCGACCGCCGGGTGACCGAGGTGTTGATGGAAGGAGGCGGGGACCTGCCGGTCTACCGATGCGACACCGCGGCCGACTGTCTCAACCCCACCCTGGGGCGGCTCGCCGTGCCCGCGGCGCGGGGCTTCCGGGACCGGGTCGCCGACCTGCTGCGGCGCCTGGTCGATGCCGTCCGCGCGGACACGGCGCCGCCCGCCGACGCCCTGGCGCTCGTGAACCTCACCACCCTCCCGGTCTACCGGGTCGTCAACACCGCGGCCGCCTACCGGGGCGCGGTGGTGGAGCAGGAGGTGGACTCCCTGGCAGAGGCGGTGGCGCTCGACGTGCTCCAGGTCTGGATCTCGGACCTCCACCGCACGGTCGTGGAACGCGCGGGAACGCTGGACATCGCCGACGGCGACCAGTTGGAGCGCTGGCGCGAGGGACTGCGGCGGAACCGGTCGGCCCTGGCGCGGCACCGCCACGAGGGGCTTCAGCGGTTCAACACGGCTCTCGCCGTGGTCGAGAAGCTGAGGCTCATCGAGACCGAGCTTGCCGGAGCGTTGTCCGCGGACCTCCGCGCGGCCCTTGCCTTCTCCCGCGGCGCCAGCGGCTCGCGGTAGCGGCGTCGCCGTCAGGAAAGAACGGCCGTGTACGAACTCTTCACCCTGGGCGGCGGCACCTACCTGGTGGACCTCCTGAACGCGGTGGCCGCCATCACCGGCGGTGGCGCCTTCGTGACCCTGGCCCACCTGGCAGGCGTCGCCGGGCTCGCCTGGGCGCTCTTCCGCACCGCCTTCGGGGGCTCGTGGAAGGACAACGCGAAGTGGATGCTGCTGTTCATCGCGGTCTGGGGCGCCATGGTGGTGCCCAAGGCGACCGTGCGCGTGGTGGACCGTCTGGACCCGGGGCTGGCGCCGGCGGTGGTGGCCAACGTCCCCATCGGCCTGGCGCTCTTCGCCTCGGTGACGAGCCAGGTGGGCGACGGGCTTACCCGGCTCACCGAGCAGGCATTCTCCCTCCCGAACGATCTCGCCTACCGCCGGCACGGGCTCATCTTCGGCGCCAGGCTCGCGGCCGAGGCGACGCGCATGGAGGTGACGGACGCGGTGTTCGCCCGGAACCTCCGGGCCTACGCGCGGCAGTGCGTGTTCCACGCCCTCCTCCTGGGCCACATCTCCGCGGACGATCTCCGCGAGAGCACCGACGTCTGGCGGCTCGTCACGGCCGCGGGGTCCCCTTCCGCGGGGGCCTCGCCCGCGCGCATGGTCGAGTACGCCACCCGCGGCGCTGCTTCGGGCACCGGCGCAACCACGGTGGACCGCCAGATCGTCACCTGCGCCCAGGCCGCCACTCGCCTGAACGCGCTCTGGACGGCCGAGATCGCAAGGGCGACCGGCATCTTCGGGCGGAGGCTCTTCCCCGGGGCGGCAACGGAAGCGCTGGCCCGCGCCGAACTCGTGGCCGCCCTGCCCGCGGCCCACACCTACCTCATCGGCGCGTCCCGGACCGCGGCCGAGATCCTGCGCCAGCAGATGGTCCTGAACGCGGTCCACGACGCCGGCGAGCAGTGGGCCTCGGAGGCAGGGAACGCCGCCGCGCTGAGGGCCTACACCGAGGCCCGGGCCGAGACCCAGACCGTCTCCGCCTACCGGGCCATCGGCCGCCAGGCCGAGACCTGGGTGCCGATGCTCCGCATCGTGTTCGAGTGCCTCTACGTGGGCGCCTTCCCCATGGCCGTGCTGCTCATGCTCACGCCCGCGGGCGCCGGCATCTTCCGGTCCTACTTCTCGGGTCTCGTGTGGCTCCAGAGCTGGGGGCCGCTCTACGCGGTCCTCCACCGCATCTCCATGGGCGAGGCCGCGGAGCGCATGAGCGCGGGGGCGCTCATGCCGGGCGGCGACATCGGCGTGTCGCTCGTCGCTCAGGCGGGAATCCAGGCGGTGGCGTCGGACGTGGCGGTCATGTCGGGCTACCTCTCGATGTCGGTGCCGTTCCTGGCCGCGGCGCTGGCCTACGGGGTGGGACGGGCCACCGCGCTCGCAACCTCGGTGCTGGCGGTGGGCCAGGAGGCGGCGTCGTCGGCCGCGCAGGAGGGCACGACGGGCAACGTCTCGCTCGCCAACACCCAGGCCGACACGCACCGCTTCGCGACGGTCGAGGGGCACCAGGTCCGGACCTCCTTGCACGCCGACACCGGCCGCTACACCGGGTACGCCCCCGGCGGCGCGGGCTTCACCGTCACGAGCGACGGCACCGCGGTGGTGGACGCCGGCTCCGCCACGAGCCGCATACCGGCCGCGGGGATCAGGCTCTCGGAGTCCCTTGCCGCCAGCCACGAGAACCGCGCGGGCGCCGCCCGGGAGCAGGCCCGGCACTGGTCGGCCGAGGCCGCCACCGACTCGGCGGCCATGGTCGAGCGGTTCTCGCGGGACGTCAACACCGGCGTCGCGCATTCCAGGGGCGTGAGCGAAAGCGAGAGCCAGAGGGTCCAGAGCCTCGAATCCCACTACGAAAAGCTATCGGAGGCGGGCGCCATCTCGAAGGAGCAGGCGGCCGCTCTCACGAGCGAGGCCAAGGCCGGCGGGGGCTTCGACTTCATCGTCAAGTTCGGAGCGGACGGGTCGGTGAGCTGGCGCGGCCACACGATCGGCCGCGAGGCCTGGAACCGGATGACCGACTACGCCGAGCAGCAGAGCGTGCTCGATGTCTGGTCGCGGGTGGCCGAGGCCTCCCGGCGCTACTCCGCGGCTTCGGGCGAGAGCGAGCTCAGGAGCCTTGAGGAGAGTTTTGGGTCGAACCTGACCCGGATGCGCCGCTTCGGCGAGCAGGAGGCGCTTAGCCACCGGGAAGCCGAGAGCTGGAGCAGGCAGGCGGCGGAGGTGCGGAGCCGCGCCCGGGCCATCGACCGGGAGCTGGGCCAGCCCTTCTTCACCTGGCTCACCGCCCGCACCGGCGCCGACGGGCGCGAGGTCGGCGTGGCCGGCGCCATGCGCCTCGCCTCGCCCCAGACCCCGGAGGACGCCGAGGAACTCCGGGCGCACGCCGCAGCCTTCATCGCGGAGCGGTTCCCGGCGCCCGGGGGTCCGGACCCGGCTTCCGTGCCGGACATGGCGGACTACGAGCGGGACCGTGAAGGAATGCGGGAGTCGCACAGGAGCGGGACCACGGCGGCCTGGGCGGAGTGGTCGGGCTGGGCCCGGGACCACGGGCGCGGGGGCCATGAACGGGGAAGCGTAGGGAGACGGGCGGAGGGACTTCGCGCCGAGACCGACACCGAGCTGGACATCCGGGAGGCGGAACGCGAGGCGCGGGGCGGTGTGGCGGGCGAACGCAGCGAGCAAGGGCGCGCAAGGGTGGCGGCTGAAACGGACAGGCCCTTCGGTGAGCACGCCGCCGAGTCGGTCCCTCTGGTGGGCGAGTGGCTGGCCGGCAAGCTCTACGGCACGGCGCGGAACGCGGCGCCGGACGCGGGCGGGAAGAAGGAACGCGCGGACGGCGGTCCCATGGGCCGCGGCGACGTGCCCGGGCCGTGACAGACACGGGTGCAGCAGGCGGCGGAAACTCTTGACGGGAGGATCGGACGATGTTCGGCAAGGCGACGCTACGGGGAGGCCAGACCCTGCTCCACGACGTCCACATGTGGGGTCAACTGGTGCGTTGGGAGATCATCGGCTTCGTCCTCGTGGCCGTCCTCTTCCCCACCACGGCGCTCTACCGCACGACGACCGCCTACGAATGGCGCATCGTCGGCATGGGGACCCTCGCCGAATTCAAGCTCTCGATCGGCTACTCTCCCCGCTCGGGCCAGATGCACGAGTGGCGGGAGGGACGGAAGACGGCGACGAGGATCGTGGACGTTGCCGCGGACCCGAGAATCGAGCGGATACGGAAGCGCATGCTCAAGACGGTCTACTCCAGGGCATGGGCGGGCGCGGCATGGGGAGCGGGAGGCATGGCGCTGTGCACCCTGGGGTTCTGGTTGCTCGGGCGGCGCCTGGCGCGGACCCGGCGCGTGCGCGGCGCGGAGATGGCGACCGCGCGCCAGCTCCGAAGGCGCGTGCAGCCGTTCTCCATGCGTCTTGCGGCGGCCCTGTTCCCGGCCGCACGGCGGGCGTCCTGCCGCATCGCCGGGATACCCTGGCCCGGGCGCGCCGAGACCCAGCACACCATCGTCTCGGGCACCACGGGCTCGGGCAAGACCGTGCTGATCTCCGACCTCGTCGCCCAGGTCCGCGCTCGGGGGGAGCGCTGCATCGTCTACGACAAGATGGGGACCTATACGCGCTCCTTCTTCGATCCCGCCACGGATGTGCTCATGAACCCCCTGGATGCCCGCGCCCCGCGCTGGTCGCCCTTCTTCGAGGCCAGGACGCCGCGGGACTTCGACATGATGGCCGCCGCCCTGATCCCCCAGCAGAAGGACACCGTGGACCCGTTCTGGGTCACGGCCGCAAGGCAGCTCTTCTCCAACGGAGCGGGAGTGCTCTGGACGCAGAACGTGACCGAGAACCGGAGGCTCGTCGAGGACCTGCTCAAGACCGAACTGTCCGAGTTGGCGGAAGCCATGGAGGGCACCGTTGCCCAGTCCATCGTGAGCCCGGACAACCCCAAGACCGCGCTCTCGGTGCGCGCCATGCTGACCGCGCACCTGGGAGCGCTGGAGTTCCTCCCCGACACGGGCGAGCCCTTCTCGATCCGCGACTGGGTGGGCCGAGAGGACGAGACCGGCTTCCTGTTCCTGACCTCCAGGGGAGACCAGCACGCGAGCTTGAGGGGGCTCATCTCGACCTGGCTGGAGATAGCGGTCAACGCCCTCCTCTCGCTCCAGCAGGACGGCTCGCGCCGGATATGGATCGTCCTGGACGAGCTGCCGACCCTCCACCAGGTGCCGAGCCTCCAGCCGGGGCTTGCGGAGTCCCGGCAGTTCGGCGGCTGCTTCGTGCTGGGGATCCAGGTGTTCTCGGCGCTCCGGGACATCTACGGGAGGAACGGAGCGGAGACCATCTCGGGGCTATGCGGCACACGGGTGGTGCTGTCCGCCCCGGACCAGGAGACCGCGCAGTGGTCGGCGGAGAGCCTCGGACGCGGCGAGGTGGAGGAGTACACGCACGGCATGAGCTACGGGGCCAGCACCATGCGCGACGGGGTCTCCCTCACCCAGCACCGCCAGATGCGGCCTCTGGCGCTGCCGTCCGAGATCATGCGGCTCGAGAACCTGCACGGCTACCTGAAGTTCCCCGGCCCCTTCCCGGTCACAGAGATCAAGCTCCGGTACGTCGATCGTCCGGCCTCGGCCGAACGGTTCGTCCCACGAGAGGCGGATGCGCCGCCGCCAGAAGCGGAGCCGGACGGCGGCGATGCGGGCCGCTCGGACGAACCGGCGGAGGGCAAGGGCGGGGCCGATCCGCCGGCCGAGAAGCCGAAGCCCTCCGGGGAGGCGGAGGGTGGCAGCGGCCCTTCCGGCGAGGAACCGCGGCCTGCTGCGCCGGACGACCCTCCGGCTCGGGGGGACTGGGCCTGAGATGCTCTCGATCGGAGCCTCGCCCGCCCAGGGCTCGGCCTACTACGAGCAAGACGGCTACTACGCGAAGGACGACCCCAGGCACCGGTCCGCGAGCGCCTGGGCCGGCAGGGGCGCGGCGGAGCTGGGGCTCGAAGGCCCGGTCGATGCGGAAGTCTTCCAGGCCGTGCTGGAGGGCGAGGTGCCGGACGGCTCGGGCCGGCGCCTCGGCCGCCGGGGCAAGGACGGAGAGTTCGTCCACCGCCCGGGGCGGGACCTCACCTTCTCCGCCCCCAAGTCGGTCTCGCTCGCCGCGCTCGTGGGAGGCGACGAGCGGATCGTCGGTGCTCACGACCGTGCGGTCAAGGCGGCCCTCGCCTGGGTCGAGGGGAACGCCGCGGAGACCCGGGTGCAGGACCCGCAGACCGGGAGAATGGTCCGGGCGCGCGGCCAGGAGATCGTGGCCGCCACCTTCCGCCACGACACCTCCCGCAACCTCGACCCGCAGCTCCACACCCACGCGGTCCTGGCCAACATGGTCCGGGGCGGAGACCGGAAGTGGCGGACGATGGCCAACGAGGGTCTCTACGAGCGGCAGAAGCTCATCGGCATGCTCTACCGCAGCGAGCTGGCGCGGAACCTCGTGGAACTCGGCTACGGCATCGAGAAGACCCATGCGGACGGCCGCTTCGAGATCGCGGGCGTCTCGCGCGGGGTGATCGAAGCCTTCTCGACACGGAGGGCCGAGATCGAGGCAGCGATGGATGAGCGCGGCCTGGGCGCCACCGCGGAGAACCCGCGCATTGCCGAGCGCGCGGCGCTGATGACCCGTGCGAAGAAACGCGATGTCGACCGGGACGCGCTCCGGGGCGTCTGGGAGAGGCAGGCGGCGGACCTGGGGTTCGACGCCAAAGATCTCGCTCGGGAGGCGGCGTCGAAGGCCACGCCGGCTCGGGAAGTGGCCGGGCGGGAACCGGCCGCCGAAGCCCTTGCCTGGGCGATGGAGCACCTCTCGGAGCGCGAGGCCGTGTTCGCCCGCGCCGATCTCTTCGCCGCCGCGCTCGCGCACGCGCCGGGCAGGGTGACCATGGCCGAGGCCGAGCGCGAGGCGGCGGCTCTGGAAAAGGCGGGCGCTTTGCACGCGGTGAGCCTGCCGGCCGCCGGGGACGCGCTCGCGACGGACCGGACCGTGGGCGAGGAGTGCGAGACCGTCGCGCTGATGCGCTCGGGCGAGCGCCAGGGTCGATCTCCGATGCGAGGCTGGGCGGTCCAGGCCCGCCTCCACCGGGGGCCGCTCACCGCCGGACAGAAGGATGCGGTGAAGCTCATCCTGTCCGCTACAGACCGCGTGGTGGGCGTCCAGGGCTATGCCGGCACCGGCAAGACCGCCATGCTGGACAGGGTCAGGACCCTCGCCGAGAAGAAGGGATGGCGGATGGTTGGGCTCGCGCCGTCCGCATCCGCGGTGAAGACGCTGGCGTCTGAGACCGGCATCGAGTCCGAGACCCTGCAGCGGTTCCTTGCCCGGAACGCCGGCGCCGCCGAGGGCAGGCTCACGGAAAAGGGCGAGCGGGCGATGCGGGCGGCGTTCGACAGGACCATCCTGGTGGTGGACGAGGGCTCACTGGCCTCCACCGTGCAGGCCCGCGACCTCCTGCGCATCGCCGCCGCGTTCCGCATCCCGCGCGTGGTGCTGGTGGGCGACGCCAAGCAGCTCGACGCGGTCGATGCCGGCAAACCCTTTGCGCAGCTCCAGAAAGCGGGCATGAAGACCGCGGTCATGGACGAGATCATGCGCCAGCGCGACCCGGCGCTCAGGGAAGCGGTGGAGGCGAGCCTCAAGGGGGACATCCAGCGCGCCTTCGAGAAACTGGGCTCCAACGTGGCCCAGGTGAAGGCGGACAACATCGGCGGCGCGGTCGCGGCGCGCTGGCTGGCGCTCCCGCCCGAGGCGCGGGAGAACACCGGCGTCATGGCGCCGAGCCACAAGCTCCGCCAAGCCATCAACGAGCACATCCGCGAGCGCCTCATCCGCGAGGGGCGCATCCGCGGCCCGGCGATGGTTTCCGAGCGGCTCGTGTCGAAGGGCTACACCAACGCCGAGAAGGCCGTCGCTGGCAACTATTCGGTTGGGGACGTGGTCGCCTTCCATCGCCCCTACAAACGCCTCGGCGTCGAGAAGGGCGACGAGCGGCTCGTCGTGGGCGTCGATCACGAGGCCCGGACCGTGATTCTGGAAGGCGGGGACGGTGGAACGGTCGCCTGGAAGCCCGCGGAAGTGGGAGGCCGCAGGGGCGGAACCGAGGTCTACCGCATGGAGGAGATCGAGCTGCGCGCCGGCGACCGCATCCGCTGGACCCGCAACGACGCGGACCTCGGGCTCGTCAACAGCCGCACGGCGGAGGTTTCCGAAGTGGGGAACGGGCAGGTGAAGCTGCGACTCGAGGAGGGGCGGAACCTTGAGCTCGGCCGGAACGATCCGCAGCTTCGCCATCTCGACCATGCCTGGGCCTCGACCGTGCACGCGTTCCAGGGCCGGACGGTGGACAACGTGATCGCGGCGATGGAGGCGCGGCACCCGCACCTGACCACGCAGAAGTCGTTCTACGTGGAGATCAGCCGGGCGCGCGACCGCGCCGAGCTCGTCACCGACGATGCAAAGGAACTCCGCGCCCAACTCCAGGCCGCGACCGGGGAGCGCATCGCGGCGCTGGAGGGCGTCGGCGAGACAGCAGAGGCCGCACGGGACAGGGGCGTCGATGCCGCGAGGCCGGAGGGGAGATTGCCGGATCAGGGACCCGAGGCGCCCGCCGCGAGAGAGGTCGACGGCCAGTCGTCGCAGGAGAAGGCCCCGGAGCCGCCCGCGCAGGAACGCAGCCGGGAGCCCGGGATGGACCTGGGGTTGTGACGGCGCGCGATGGTGGATGGGAGGAGACGGGCGCCTTGTACGCCGTCACTTTCCAAACGTTCCGAAGGTCCCGCGGTCCACCCGGCGTTGGATTGCCTTGCGGAGATCGCGTAGCCCGTACTCCCGCAGCTCGCCATGCTCCGCATACGGGAAGAAGGTCCAGGGCCTGCGGCGCATGGGCAGGGCGCTCCGCATGACGGTCCCTATCCGGCTGTCGCCCACGTACACCCCGTAGGCCGGGACCGGACCGCTGACCGCGCCGCGCCTAAGCCGGATCTTCATGGCCGCCTCCCTCCAGCTTCGCAGGCTCCGGGCGGTGCCGCCGCATCAGGGCATCCATCGCATTGAGCACGCTCGGCTCGTTGATTCTTCCCGCAGGCCTCCTTCCCGCCCGCTGCCGCCGGATTTCCTGCCATAACTCGTCCGGGTCGAACCCGGCCAGCAGCGTTGCGATCATCCACATGTCCCGGGCGGGCCTGGACATGAAGAGGTCGGCCCGCAACCGGTAGAACTCCCGGCTCCGCACGTCGATCGAGCCGTCAGGATTGCGGGGAAGTTGAATCATGTCGCGTCCAGCTCCCTTTCAGGTTGGCCACAGGGTCTGTGGAAAACCCTGTGCATATGGCGGACATGCGCATGGAATCGCCCTGTTCATCCTGGGATCCAACGGAATGCACGGTTCATGTGAACGGAATGCACGGTTCATGTGCAGCGGTCTCTCCATGAAAATCGCTCAGTTGCGAAGATGGGTCGTCCGAAGGCCGGGGCGTCCGCCGGACGTCAGCCGCCGATGTCGATGCGCTCGCCCCAGGGCTCCCGGTTCCACTCCGACGGCGGGGACCCGTAGTTGATCCAGGCGACAGGAAATGGCGGCTCTGCCTCGGGGTAGCTGGAGCACTCCATGTCGGTGAAGTAGAGGCACACCGTAGGCTGTATCCCATGCTCGTCGAGCCACTCGAAGCCCGGGCGGAAGTCGGTGCCGCCCCGGCCGTTGATGGCGACCTCGTCGGGGAGTTCGTCGGGCGCGTACTCGGCCGCGTCCTGCAATGCGGTGTCGACCTGGAGCACGATGACGCTCCCGGGGCGGATCTCGGCCGCGACCTCGCGCAGTTCCGCCCAGAACTCGGCGAGGGTCTCGTGGCTGAGCGAGCGCGAGGTGTCGATGATGACGGCGATCGAGTCGATGCCTTCGGAACGGATGGAGGGCAGGTAGAGGCCCGAGTCGATGAAGCGCCGGTTGGGAACGCTCCAGCTATAGTCGCGGCTCGCGGCGTCGGTCATGTAGCGGCGCAGGAGCGTCCGCCAGTCGAGTTTGCTCGCGTGGGCGTTGCGGACCGTCTCCGCGACGCATCCCGGGGCCTTGCCCTCGGCCCTGGCGATGCTGAGGGCCTGGTGCATGGCCTCGTCCCATGCCTGCTCCTCGGCGATGACGTCCATGGGCGCCTCGCCGGGATCGGCGCCGTCGCTTGCGCGGGCGCCGGCGTCCATGACCTCGCCTGTGCCGGAAGGATCGTGGCTCGGCGGCGCATCGGATGCGCCGTCCCCGTCCTGGCTGTCCGCATCGTCACCATCGTCCTCGTCGTCGTTGTCCTGACCGTCTCCGGAGGGGTCGCCGGAAGGATCGCTGTCGTCGCCGGGAGCGGGCTCTCCGGCCGCGCCATCGCCCGCGCCGCCGGCATCCTGGGATGTATTGCCGTCGTCGCCGGAACCGCCGTCCTCGGATTCCGGCAGGCGGTCGTATGCCTGCTCCACGCTGAGGTCCTCCCAGGCCTCGGCGTCGGACGGGAGCGTGAAGCCGGCGTCGCGCAGCAACGCGTGGGTGACAAGCTGCGAAGCCGTCTGCCAGCGTTCCGGGTCCCGCTCGCCCCGGCGGGTGATATGTTGCGCGCAACATATCACCCGTAATGTTGCGTACCGGACTATGTTGCGGTGAGTCTGCAAGCCCTTGTCAGACTGTGAGATTAACGTCTGGAGCGCAACATAGTGTGCGGCTGGTGCTACGCATGACCGTGATCCCCAACGAAAGGAGACACGATCATGTGGGAAGAGCTATTCGGGCATCCGCCGTCGATCGAGAGACAGCGTTCGGCGGCTTTGGCGGAGGAGCGGCTGAAGTACCTCCGGCACCTTCGGGACGAGGGTTTCGGACCCGACGCCCTGCGCAAGCACGCCACCGCCCTTCTGCGGTTGGTGGGCCTCCTCGATCTGACCGGGCGCAGGGTGGTGAGCGTCGGTGAGGTGGAGGAAGCGGCCAGGGAGTGGTCGCGGCCAGGGATTCTCCGATACCACCGGCCAGCCTCGGCCCGGGTTCGGGCGCGCTTTGTGGCGAAGTCCTTGCGTTGGCTGCGCTTCCAGGGCTGGCTCGAGGAACACGAGAAGCCGCCGCGCCACCCGCACACCGCGGAGGTTGCCGCCTTCGCGGCGTGGGCGCGCAGGGAGCGCGGATACGCGGAAGCGACGGTGGAGGGCTGCTGCGAGGTCACCGAGTGGTTCTTCGCCTTCCTGGCCGAGAGCGACACGCCGCTTGGCTCGGTCACCATCGCGGACGTCGACCGGGCCATCGCGGC
The DNA here is from genome assembly GCA_965204505.1 of uncultured Binatia bacterium (SeqCode). Lineage (GTDB taxonomy): Bacteria > Desulfobacterota > Binatia > UBA9968 > JAJDTQ01 > JAJDTQ01. The sequence continues at coordinate 1,788,681 of CBDBFB010000001.1, read as the reverse complement.
GAAGTCCGTCCGTGCGGAACTCAGCCGAAGAACCATAGAGAACTGCGCCACGCATCTGAAGATGTTCTTCCGGTTCGCCGAAGACCGTGGTTGGTGCAGGCCCGGTATCGCGGCCGCGATCGGCGTTCCACGGATCTATGTCAACGAGGACGTGCCGCCCAGGCTCAAGCGCGAAGACGTGGTGCGGCTGCTGGCCACCACCGAGGGAGATCGTCCCGTGGACAAGCGGGACCGCGCCATCCTGATGCTGCTCGCGGTCTACGGTCTGCGAAGCGGCGAGTTGCGCGGGTTGCGGCTCGACGATATCGACTGGGAGCGGGAGACGCTGCGCGTACGGCGTCCCAAGACGGGAAGAACGCACGCCTACCCGCTGTCGCGGGGCGTGGGCCAGGCCATCCTTCGGTATCTCCGGGATGTCCGTCCCCCGCGAGCCGACCGCACGCTGTTCCTCACCCTCCTGGCGCCGTGCCGGCCGCTCACCAAGGGGACGTTGGGCGAGATGGTCAGACGCCGCTTGGGCACCCTTGGCATCGTCACCGGGCACCGGGGACCGCACGCCCTGCGGCATGCCGCCGCCCAGCACCTTCTCGACCAGGGCATGGCGATGAAGGTGATCGGCGACTTCCTCGGGCACCGCAGTCCGTCCTCGACCTCGGTGTACGCCAAGGTCGATCTCAACGCGCTTCGCGAAGTCGCCGCCTTCGACCTGGAGGAACTGGCATGAACGTACGCGACGCAATCGAGCAGTTCATCCTCTGGCGACGGAGCCTTGGCGCGAAGTTCGTCACGGGCTCGTCGGTTCTCCGGCACTTCCTCAAGGGCGTCGACGGCGTCGTCGGTTGCGACGAGGTCACGACCGAACAGGTCCGCGCCTTCATCGCGGGCGTCGGCCCCCTGACCCAGACCCGCGCCCTCAAGTACTCCGTGCTTGCCGGCTTCTACCGCTATGCCATCAGCCGCGGCCACGCGACCCGGTGGCCGTTGCCCGACAACGAGCCGAAGCGGCCGCGGGTGTCGCCGCCCTATGTGTACTCCCGCGAGGAGGTGCGGCGTCTTCTCGACGGCCTGGACCTCCATGCCAGGCGCGCATGGCAGATCGATGCCGACACCCTGCGCACGCTGATCCTTCTCCTCTACGGCGCCGGCCTGCGGGGCGGCGAGGCGAGGCGCCTCACGCTGGCCGACGTCGACCTCAAGGAGTCCGTGCTGACCGTGCGCCGCTCGAAGTTCTTCAAGACCCGGCTCGTTCCGGTCGGGCCGCAACTCGCCGGCGTTCTCGCAGCCTACGCAAGACGGCGCGCCCGCCGTCCGCTCCCGGGGGGCCGCAACTCGGCGTTCCTTGCGAACCGGGACGGAACGCCCCTGGTCAGCATATCGACGCAAAATAGCTTCGCCCGGTTGCGGCGCCGCGTGGGAATCCATGGCGTCGAAGGTTGCCTGCGCCCGGGCCTGCACTCGTTCAGGCACACCTTCGCCGTCCACCGGGTCACCGCGTGGTACCGCGAGGGCGCCGACGTACAACGGCTCCTGCCGGTGCTCTCCACCTACCTGGGGCACTCCCGGCTGTCGGCCACACAGGTCTACCTGTCGATGACCCCGGAACTGCTGCAGGAGGCGTCCCTGCGCCTGGAGCGCCATCTGAGAGGAGGCAGCCATGCGTAACCGCGACACCCTCGGTCCGTGGCTGAGGCGCTTCCTCGTGGAGCACATCGTCACCGAGCGCAACCTCGCCCGCAACACCCGCAAGAGCTACCGCGACACCTTCGCGCTGCTGGTGCCGTTCCTGAGCCGCAAGGCACGCAAGTCCGACGAACGCCTGGCCGTGCGCGACCTCACGTCCAGCCGCGTGCGGCAGTTCCTCGCCCACCTAGAGGACCAACGCGGCTGTTCGGCGCAAACCCGCAACCTGCGGCTGACCGCCATCCGCGCGTTCGCCCGCTTCGTCGCCAGCCGCGATCCGGCGCAGGTCGCCTGGAGCGGCCACATCCGCGCCATCCCCGCCAAAAAGGCGATGCCGCAGCCCATCGCCTGGCTGAGCCGCAAGGATGTGGATGCGATGGTGGCGGCGCCGGATCGCAAGACCCGGCGCGGACGAACGGAGCGCGCCCTTCTCATGTTCCTCTACAACACCGGAGCACGGGTCTCGGAAGCCGCGCAGTTGACAGCGGGCGACCTGCAGATCGGCCGCGCCAACGGCCGCTACGCCCTGGCGACGCTCCACGGCAAGGGCGGAAAGACACGCCTGTGCCCGCTGCTCCCGGAGACCGAGCGCATGCTCGCAGACCTGGTCCGCGACTCGTCCCCGGACGATCCCGTGTTCCTCAGCAGGCACCGCAAGGCCTACACCCGGTTCGGGATCTACCGGCTCGTCGAGCGTTGTGCCGCGCAGGTCCCCAGCCTGGCCGGCGCCAAGGTCACGCCCCACACGCTCAGGCACAGCATCGCCTGTCACCTGCTGCACTCCAAGGTCGACATCAACACCGTGCGCGCCTGGCTCGGCCACGCCAGCGTCGACACCACCAACGTCTACGCCGAGATCGACGTGAAGATGAAGGCCCAAGCCATCGCCCTGTGCGATCTGGTGGAACCGGGCCCGAGCCGGCCGTGGCGCGAGAACAAGGGCCTGATGGCCTTCCTGCGGTCGTTGTAGATCTAAAACTATGTTGCGGTGCGCGGGGTCATCTGCACGGAAAACAGCAGGTTCCACGCCCACCGCAACATAGTCCGGTACGCAACATTACGGGTGTGGTGTTTCAAGGCGCACGCCATCACCACCCGCGCCATCGCGGTCTCGATCAGGTGGGCGTCGGTCTCCGCCACCCAGCCCGGGGAATAGCGGATCTCCTGTCCGTCGCTCGCCAGCGTCTTGCGCGTGGGATCGGCGCGGAGCGGGAGCCTCAGGACGAGGCTCCCGAAGAAGGGCTGCTTCCGCAGCAGTTCGGTCACGCAGTCGCTCACCCGGAGCGCGGATTCCCCGAGCACGCCCCGGGAGGTCACGCGACCTCCCGGGCGGGTGCGGGCGGAGAGAAGTAGCCGGCGAACTGCTCCATCAGCGAGTCGGCGTCGCGCTTCACCCGGTCGCGGGCCGCGGGGTCGAAGGTCCTGGACGGCCGCAGCGAGTCCGGCTCCACCCCCGCGATCCTGTCCTTCACCTGCTCGCAGAGGTGGGCAAGCCTCTGGTCGCCGAAGATGTTGAGCCGGGGAACCACGTCCACCAGGTCCCGGATGTTGGAGATCATGGTGTCGCGGAACACCAGCGGCTTGCCGTCCCCGTCCTCGTCCAGACGCTCCGAGACCCGCTCCACCGCTTCGGCCAGGCGCCGGTAGAGGTCGCCCACGGCCGAGTGGAGCTGCTCTTCTATGTGGCGCTCGATGTCGCGCTTCACCTGCTCGGTGTCCTCCGAGGCAAGGCTGGCGATGAAGTGGTCGGCGTCCGGCACCGCGGTGATGCGGTAGCGGATGGAGAACCTGTCCCGGAGATCCTCCTTGGACGGATACTCCTCGATGCGGAAGAGCTTGCCGAGGTCGATCCGGGCCTGCTCGACGTAGTGGTCGTAGTCCTCGATGAAGCGGGCGCGCTGGCGCACCAGGCGCTCCCGGAGCCCGTCCATGACCTCGGTGTAGCGGTCGTAGTTGGCGACGGTGAGGAGCCGCGAGCCCTTGTCGTCCCAGGGCAAGCTGTTGGAGTAGTGCCGGGTCCTTGCCTCGCTCATGACGGCGTTGAGCGGCGCCAGGGCGGACTTGGGGAGCAGCCGCTTGTTGTAGCGCCCCGCGCTCGTGCTGGCGTCGTGGTGGACGGCGACGTGGTCGCTCGCCTCGCGGTCGTAGAGCCGGCCGGACCAGGCGGTGATGTGCAGGCCGACCAGCATGGCGTCGCGGTTGAGGTCCATGGGTTCCTCCTTTCGGGCTACCTGAGGGTCCACAAGGGGACGTCGATTGCGGCGGCGAGCTTCCGCCGCGCGGCCTCGCGGCTGCGCGCCCGCACGACGTAGCCGCGCGAGGGGACGTCGCCCGCCGAGTAGTGGCTGATCCGCCAGTACAGGGGTTTCTCCTTCATTGCGTTCTGGCGGCGGCCCAGCGGATGAAGGCGGGGGAGCGCTGGAGCGCCGGGTCGCGGCGCACGCACGCGCCCACCAGGGACTCTCCCACTTCCCGCCTGAGCCGCTCCGCGAACGTGACGATGGCGTCCATGGTGACGTCGGTCGCAAGCCGGTAGAGCGAGCCGCAGAGCGCCATGAGCGCGCTCGCGTTCTCCGGGATGTCGGCGTTCCCGGGGTCGGCGAGGACCGCCCTCGGGTGGGGCAACTCCCGCCACACCTTCAGGAACGCCGAGAACTCCACCGCCGCGGCCTCCCCCACCGCGCCCCGGAAGAGCGCCCGTTCGACTGCCGGATCGAGCCCGTTCCGGTGCTGGACGATGTTTGAGGCGAACTCCCATGTCCTCGGACACGGAAAGGCGCGTTCCCTGGACTGCGGGTCGAACTGGTGCAGGAGATCCGGTTTGTATGTGACGAAGTAAAGGACCTCGGGAGCGATGCCGTTGGCCGCGCCCCAGTTGAGCCAGTCGTCCGCGTCGACACGGATATCGAGGTGAATGAATCGCGAGGCCAGAGGGGTGGGCATGCGGTGGACGACGCCACGGTCGGTTTCCCGATTGCCGCAGGCAATGAGCGATGCTCCCTCGGGAAGCTCGTACTCGCCCACCTTTCGGTCGAACACCAGCTGATACAGAGCCGCCTGAACCATGGGGACAGCGGAGGGCAGCTCCTCGAGCCAGCGGCCGGGATCGTGGGACGGAGGTAGGAAGGCCGGAGGAGCCCAGCGCGTGCGGTCGGTGGTGTCGCGCCAAGGGATGCCGCGGAGGTCCACGGGGTCGAGCAACAGCGCTCGGACGTCGACGTATTGGCGCTTCGTGGCGGCGGCCACCTGCCGTGCGATCTGGCTCTTGGCCGCGCCGGGCGGCCCGAAGACGATGGTAGGCTGGCGGGCCTCGACCAGAAGGGCGAGCACCTCTGCGAGCTCGCTGGGGCGAAGCGTGTAGTCCGCGGAAATGTTGTCGGGAAGGGGCTGGGCGTCCTCCGTGGCGGGAAAATGGCGCGGACGGACGCCCTCCAAGACCGTCCTCCGCGCACCCGCCGGAGGCCCCCCTCCACCCCTTTGTGCCGACTGGAACGCACGGCATGCATCGCAGGGGGGTTGCGCGACAAGGCATGGGCCGATGCTCCCTCGGCACCCGATTGCCCGTTCCTCCCTCAATCGGATAGGCTGTAGATCGCCGGAGAACATGCGGGCGGGACCAACGATTGCGCGGGACGCCGGACGCGGCCTGCTGTGCCGGCGTTGCGGAGTGAACATGTAAGAACACACACCTCTTCCCTACAACTGGTGCGTTGGAAGGGAGTCTATAGAATTGGCTGGGATTTCCGGGGGAGGGGGACGCTAATGGGGACGGAGAGACCCTTCTTAACCGTAGCGCCCTAGGTCGAGGGCGAACACGGGAACCCATTACAGCTCCGTTCGTGGTAACCGCAACGGTCCGGCAACTTGCCGGTCATGACCAACTACGGAACCCGCACCAGGACTCTCCAGCGGACCCCACAGAACCTCAAGGGATCAGTTTGCCAAGCTGGTCCAACCCAACTACAGGTGCCCCACCGGGACCGTACCCCAGCTTCAACCTCCCTCCGCGAGGGCGGAGGTCCTTGTAGTAGGCGAACCAGACGGCATCCGGAGCCCGATTGGGACCGTCTTCGTTGACCAGAAACGCGAACGGCTGATAGGTGTTCTCGGGATCGTCAGTCAAGCGGACAGCACCCAATAGGTACGGCTTCCAGTACTCGCCCTCTTCTTGCAGCTTGAAACATTTTTCGATGTAGCCCCGACCCCCACAGCAACTACAAAGGAACCAGTCCTGGGTATCACGGTGGGCGTTAAGAAGATCGACTATGTTGGCGGCCTTCGTGACGCGATCAGTGAGACGTCGACTGCATTTGATGAACCAACTCATGGCGTACTCAGTCCTCCGGTCAACGGCCCAATCAGCGCGGGTGGTCGCGACAGGTTCCCCGGATAGTCGGCCACCTTGGCAACCTGACCGTGTCGCCTGAAGGCGAGCGGCTTGCCGAAGGTGAACCAGCGTCAGGTGTCTACTTTCGTTTGAGAAATTCCTGAATTCGATTGGCGATGCCGTCGCCCGTTCCAACTTCGCACTCCCAAATGACGAGCGAGCCCCAGCCCGACGCAGAAAGCCGGGCCTGATGCGCGGCATCGCGGGCGACGTTGCGCTCTAACTTCGGCAACCAGTAGTCACGGTTCGACTTCGGGCGGTGGGTGATTCTGCAGGCGGCGTCAGCATGTTGGTGCCAGAAACAGCCGTGAACGAAAATTACCTTGCGGCGACCCGGGAATACTAAGTCGGGGCGGCCCGGCAGGTCATGCCGGTGGAGCCTGTAACGATAACCCATGCCGTGGACTAGGCGGCGGACGGCAAGCTCAGGCTTCATACCTTTGCTTCGAATTGCCCGCATCGTCCGGCTCCGGATTTCCGGTGATACGCGGTCCACAACGTCACTCCTCCAGGCCGAATGGCGGGTTCAAGTCTCTAGCTAGAGCGGATGAGGGAGCGCTTGATCTGTTCACAGAAGGCATCTCGGGTTGGCGCTTCTTTGTAAAGGACAGCCTGTTGAAGGTTAGCGTGGCTAGTGCCTTCGACAGTGTCGAGAACAAGTCTTTTGGCGCCCGCCTCGTCAGGATCGTCCTCGTAGCGGTACGCCATGAAGATGATGTTGACGGTGCTGCCCTTAACGTCGTCGGAACGCATGAAATCAGCCCAGTTTCGGATGTAATCGTAGACGACATCCTGCATTACGGCGACAATCTTGGTTCCCCAATGATGGTGGAAGTAGCCTTTTCGAATGAGTTGGGTGATGTAACGCTTGTAGACGTTGCCCCAGTTGAGTCCGTATGTGGGCCGGTGGTCGAGATCGCGGTCTGCCCGTAGGGCCTCGTAGGCAAGCATCACGGATCCGGTAATATCGATGGCCTGGAGTTCAACGGAAAGGAATTCTGTAACCGCTCCACCTTGCCCGATGTCGGCTATGACGAAATCGACGTTACCGAAGCCGGCCATCTTGACTTCACGGGCAATACGGGGATTGGTGGGCGGATCGCCCGGCCAACAGTGGCCAACAACGTCCGTTAGAAAATCAACTGCATAGAACCGCTTCGGGCAGACGCAGATCTGCTCCGGATTGCCGGAAACTCTCCGGCGGATTGAGCACACGGGATAAGGCTCACTGCGGAGAGATGTGCTGCGCTTGACGCATCTGGTGCCGAGGAAGGGGCACTGGTAATCACCTGCCGCGGGGTCAAAACCTTTTGCAGCCGGGCGTCCTAGAATCTCTCCAAGGAATTCCGTGGGGTCATATGGCAACGGCGATGTCCTCCGGCGATTCTGTGGGCTTGCGGTCGGTCCGGTGGGACATCTGGGCGGTTCGCAGTATAGCCTCGCCGACCTTACAGCCAAGAAGAGGGGGTACCGCGTTGCCGACCTGCACATACTGCTCGGTACGGGGGCCAGCAAAGGTAAACCAGTCGGGAAAGGATTGCAGCCGCCCGGCTTCCCGTACTGTCAGCACACGATCCTGTTCAGGATGAATATAGGCACCCCAATGAAGGTCGCACTTGGTGAGAACCGTGGAAGACAGGCCGTCTTTGCGTAGGCGACCGTAGCGTTTAGTGTGATCACAGCGCCGGGCACGCTTCATGCCTGCGGGCAGTAGGTCAACAGGAATGTCACGCCAACTACCGCCCTCGGGTATATAGTTCATCCGTTTCACGTTGATGGGTGCGAGGCGTGGCGCAGCGTGGTTGGTAACTTCGACATTGTTGCCGCGGAGCATGGCTTGGTAGTCGGTGGCGGGAGGCAAGCGGTAAGGAAGCGACCGTCCCGGGTCTTCACCGTTCTGAAGTGGCGGCAAGTCTCCGATGGCGTCCCCTACGGTGACGAACGGCAACAAGCCGGGTCCGTGGGTTGGCTCCGGCCAATAGATGGGCAAGCCAAGCCGGTTGCCGAAGAAAAAAATACGGCGCCGCTCTTGTGGGACGCCATATTCTTCGGCGCGCAGAACCTGTATTTCGACGTAATAGCCAAGATTAGCGAGGCCGGACAGTATCGCTTCGACGGCTTGACCGTTCCCGGCGGACGTGATGCCGGTGACGTTCTCTAAAACAACCCATTTGGGCATGAGCCCCTTGACGACGCGCAGGTATTCACAAAACAATCCACTGCGCTTGTCGTGCATGCCACGTTGGTGGTTGTAAACGCTGAATGCTTGGCAAGGCGGGCCGCCGATGAGGCAGTCCAGCCCCCCCGTCTTGAGTCCGGCGGCTTTCAGGAGTTTGCGGGCGGAAATGTCTTCAATAGGGCCTGGAAGGAACTTGGCCTCGGAGTGATTGACTGCGAAAGTCTCGGCAGCGAACGGGTCAATGTCGTTGCCTGCCAGTACGTGAAAGCCCGCTTGGCGGAACCCCTCCGAGAGGCCCCCTGCGCCGCAGAACAGGTCTATCGCTGTCCAGTTTTCGCTGGTCATCGTCCTATGGGTCTTGTGGAGGGAATGGTGAGTGGAAGCTGCAGTTCGCGCCCTTGATATCGTTCCAGAAACTCGACAACAGCCTGCCGACCGAGCCAAGCGAGGGATATGTGGTGCTTCTCGGCCAGAGCCGACAGCTCCCTATACTCTTGCTCGGGAAGGCTGATGGATATCCGTTGTTTCTCGGCCATCATCGTATCCTGTGTTTGGTGAACCACTTAGCTGCAGTGTGCAGCATTGTGAACAGAATAGCGCGGACTGCTGGAAATGTCAAGTTAGCTGGCAGGTCTTGCAACGACACGTCACCAATCGACTCTGCCCGCCGGCGCTGAGATCCGTTAGCTGCCCCGTCACCCATGACGGACCCATGCTCTTCTTCCACTTGGCCAGCTACACGCCACGAACAGCCCCTGCCGCGTTCACGTCCGATGAAGGAACTTCAGCGGATCGGACAGCCAAGCCTCTTGACCCAGTTGCCAATAACTACATCCGTCGCAATACGTTCAGGTCGACAATGCCGTCCCGCCCCTTTTGGCGAGGCAGCTACGGTTGGCGCTTACTGAGGCAGTGCCCCAAGATCGTTTGCACTGAAGTCTCCCGTTGACAACCGGCGAGCCGAGGCCACGGCCCCTATCGCACTGTGAGACTACTGAGCGAGAGCCGCGTTGATCGCCGCTTCATACACGTTCTGGTCTGGCAAGTTCATCGGGGACACGAAGGCGAGGGCCACCTGATCCACTGTCGTCGTGAATTGCCCAGAAAGCACCATGTCCCGTTGACAGCCAGCGGGGACACCTGGCCCCAGTCCGTAGCTTCGGAACGTGATCGTTCCCGCCCCTGGAGAATAAGTGTGCAAATTGCCGCCCAAGCGATCCCGAATGCGGTCATAAACCTGCTTCGGGCACACGAAGTAGAGTCCTTTCGCGCATTTCGGCTCGCGGCGCAACACATGCCCCTTGTAGATGATCTGCGGCAGGATGCGCTTGTTGACGTTCTCCCAGTTCATATTTGAACTGCTGTAGCCGGGGTTCCTGCCTTGTTTGTCCGTGAACGCCTGTCCAGCAAAGAAGGACTGCGCTTGGTCTTTATAGTTGCGGTTGGTGTCCATGGTCTGGACCTCGACCGCGGTCAACTCGACAAGCTGGCCATCGGGGTCAATCTTCGCTAGAATCCAGTCTAAGTAGTATTTCCCGGCTCTCCCCTTACCCTTCTGCCGAGGACGCGGGAGGGGCAGTTCTTGCCCCCAATAGTGCCCGAATACTGCCACCTCATTGCCAGTCATCGATCCGGCTGCGACACGCTTCCTCACTTCCGTCGGTCGTAACAGCACAGCTCCCGGTCCGAAGGTTTCAGCAGAAATCTCTCTCAGGACTTTGAATCTGTCTCCGTACATCCTGTTGGGGCAGCAGATGATGGGCTCCGGCTCGGAGAGTTGATGCATCGAGCACGAACCGTGTCTAGGCTTGATGCAGTCGCTGTTCACGAAAGGACAGCGCCCTTCCGCCACATTCCTTGCGGCCGCCGGGTCGAGCGGTGCATATCCGAAGAATTCTGTTATTCGCAATGCCATGCGCCTATTCACTACATGATCGACTGTCATTGCTTACGGCTTGACGAACCCCTCTGACACGTTTTCGACGAGCGCAACATAGCAATCCTTGAAGACGAATGGCAGTATTTTTGCTACTCGTGTCGACTTTCCAGAGACCCCGATCGGGGTGTCCCCCCCAATGCGACAGGTCAATTCACGAGCCAAAAATAAACCGACGCAATTCCAGCAGATGATAGCAACGGATCACGGGGGATGAATATTTCTGTCATCGTCGTGAGCGTATCCAAAGCTCTGCGACCGGCAAGTTCGAGCCGTTCCTGGTCGACATTGTGCAACGCGAACTCGTCTAGATTTGTTTTTTTGTTGCTGTGGGCTCCCGCGCATACTCGAAGAGTAACAACTCGGTCGGCGCATTTAGGTCAGCGGCCCTTTTCACGCCGAAAGGAATATTATACAGAAAGAAATCGTGAGAACCGGGCACTTCAATTACCTCTGAAACAGGACGGCGGACTGCGTTTCAAACTTCGGCGACGGTAAGAGGTTTGGACTTGTTGAGTCGAACAAATATCTCATTAATGTCAGCCTCGTCTTCTGCGTATACACTCATGACGTCGAGTGAAGCGTTTTCGAATTCCTCGGTGGTCGCAGACGCTTTCGAACGCTTGTTTGACGAAAGGGGGAGAACGTTGCTGAAAAACAGTTGCGATTTTTATTTTCGATTTCATGGATTTTGGCGATTTTCGTGTGCTTCGGATGACGAAAGATTGAAGGGGTGAGTGTGTGCTTGTCGTTGCCGACACCTCTATACGATGAAGTTCCGTGATTGTCCTGAAAGTTTTCGACCACTTCCATGACCTTGGAATAGCTGTCTTGGTTGTGTGTAGCGACCCTTGGCATTATGTCCTCGCAGGAATCTACGTCGCATCCTGTAAAGCAGCTCCGCAATGGCTAAGGCCCGCGTGGAACACGTTAGCGATAGGCGATAGTATTGGGGCGTGATTTACGGCTCTAACAGATGTACTCCTAGTCAGTCAACACACGCCTAAATGTACAGATAGGGTATTCACCTGATACTGGTCGCTCTTGGTCTGGGGTATTCTAGGCGGCCTTTTCCACTTTGTCCTCCTTTGGTTTCTTGGTTTTGGGCAGGCAGCGGGCGAAGACGTTGGCAGGGGTCCTGCCGGTCATGCCGCGGCCCTGATGGGGCCGCTTCGTGTTGTCAGTGACCAGATAGGCGTCGAGGTCGGCCTGCATCTCTTGGATGCTCTCATTGAACTTGGTTCGGCCCAGGACGCGGAGGTGTTCGTCGGGCAGGGGTGCGGTGCTCGATGTCCTCGGGCTGAAGGAAGAACTCGTAGGGATGACGGTCGGGGCGGCGGCAGAACTCGCGGTCGTTGTCGCTCAGCACTGTGGAGGTCCGCGCCTGGTGGGAGTCGAAGGTGGGGGAGGATGTGGTTGTTCATGACGTGGAAGTCTGTGACCGGGAGCTTGTTGGGGTAGAGCCGGCCCCAGGAATAGCGGGAATGGCAATCGACGGCAGTCTGGAGATAGACCTTGCCCACGTTCTTGAGGTGGCCGACGAAGAAGGTGTCGGCGGCCACTAGGTCTCCGGTATGGCGGGTGTGGATGTGGCGTTCACGGAACTCTGGGCTGAACTTGAACTGTTCCAGCAGCCGGACCTGCTCGTGTCTGAGCTCGATCTGGCGACTCACAGGTGGTCCTTTACGAAACGGGAAGAGATCGCGATCCTGAGAGATCAGGGCGTCCGGGTGCCCGACATTGCCCCTCGGCTCCGGAGAGCCCCGTCGACTATCTCGCGAGAGTTGCGTCGCAACGCGGCGACTCGGAGCGACGGTCTGGAGTATCGGGCGTCGACTGCACAGTGGCATAGCGCCCAACGTGCCAAGCACCCGAAGATAGCCAAGCTGGCCGCGAACGATCAGCTGAGAAGCTACGTACAGGACCGCCTCGCAGGCACGGTGATGGCTGAGGACGGGATGCGCGCCTAGCCCCAACGTGGGCTCCTGGAGTGGTCGCCGTCATGGCCGCCGCCAGGACCGGTCCGCGGGCCGTGTGAGCTCGTGTGCTGCACTGGTCGTCTTCGCCCTCCGACCCCGGACCACGCCACGAAGGCCCAACTCTCCCATCAGCCGCGCCACCGTGCATCGGGCTGCCAAAACGCCCCCGCCCCCGTCCAGCGCACACCATACCTTGCGCACCCCTCTCTCCCGTACCTCCCGGGATTATCTCGTTGACTTCTTCATGACGCCATCCTCTCAGAGAATTGACTCTCCGGGAAACCCGGGGCGATTCAGTAGGCCCGAAACCCGGTGACGTGAGCACGGGTGCGGGCCCACGTCATTGCCAGGAAAGCGCGCGTGCGCGTTCGGTTGCAGATCTTGGATTTGCGGGTAAGCGCCGGCGCCATCCGTGACGGCTGTGGAGGCTTGCACACCACGAGGTGACGTGCAGTGGCCGTTGGAATCAGCCCAGATCGAGCGGTTCGTGCATCCAAGGCCACTTTGCCAGGCCGGTCACTGCCGTGAGGAATTTGAAAAAGCGCTACAACCTGGATAGGCTACCGGGCTGGTGGAAAACTACATCGAAAGATTCTTTCACGCAGGAACAAGTGTAATCAAGAGGTCTACCGCTCTCCAGCCGCTGTTGGTAGTCTTGGCGCTTGTTGCCTTCGCCCTGATCGCTGCCGTAGCGGTAGGCGCTGATCGGGTAGTGACCTACATCTTGCTCGTTGCAGTTGTTGGCACCCTGGGGGCATGCGCGTGTGCCTACTTCAAATTGCTTCGCGACAACCCAGATGCCCTCCGTTCAGAGAAGTACAACCTAGCCAAAATGGCCCTAGAACGCACTTGGAGGGGTGACGACACCACTGGCCCGATTGAGATTATAGACCACGAAGAGGACTATGTTCTCAGACTATCGTCCCAATCAGACGATGAGGAAGAATCGTGACCCGGTATTTCGTAATCGGGACAGAACGAGTGACACGAGATCAGTCAAACGCCCTCAGGGCCTGGTTGGAGGGTCAAAAGGGGGTTGGCTGGTGGCATTGGATTGACGGCCTATGGCTTGTCGTATCTTCACAGGAGGATGTCGATGTTCAGGCTATACGCGATCAAATTCGTGAGATAGCCCCTAAGACCCGTCACCTTGTCATGGAAGTTCACCCTGAGACGTGGTCAGGATTCGGACCGAAGTCAGAAAAGCGAAATATGTTTAGTTGGCTGAAGGGGCGTTGGAAGAAATGAGCTTTAGACACCGCTCAATGAAGAGAATCTCCGCCGCCTGAAGCGCGTCCGAAACTGATTTGCAAGACAGACGACACACAAGTCATTGGCAACCGGCGCTACTCTCCAACTTCCGAATTGATATGGTGCACAACCCTAGCCCTCAGCCAGGAGATAGACCCTTGACCGATTCAGACCACCTCAATTTCGGTAGTCTGTTTTCCGACGCTGACTCCAACTTCACACGATCCGCAGGACTTGACGACTTAGAAACTAGCTTCTCCAACGTCCTGATTACGAGCGCTATCGCTAAATGTCTGGATTTCAACAAAATTGCCCAAAAAACCGGCCCGAACAGCCCCGGCTTCTTTCTAGTGGCAAACATGCGGGCGATGTGTGAGGAACTCGTCTACTGCTCTCTGTTCAGGCTTGTTGGCCAACAGCCCTCGGATGACTTGGTGAAGAAGCTGAATCAGCTTGCCCACCTCAAAAATATCCAAAGGCAGACGAGATTCTTCGCGGTGAACAACAAGCAACAACCGACACTCGGTGGCTTTGAGGACTCGACCGAACAGGAAGCGGCCATCGAACTGGCGTCGGCAGCTGTTAACGACGTCTGGAGGCAACTTGGCTTGAATCCCAACATCCGGGAACTCTCGAGTGAAGTGGGGCTTGAGACGACGTACGACTACGTTTACTTCCTGACGTCCAACTTCGTCCACTTCAATCCGACCCAGCTTTTCCGAACCGGATGGGGTGATGTGAATGGTCCCTTCACGTTCAGTGTGGACAACTTCGAAGGGTATTTCTCGTACCTCGCTAGGTTCCTGGGCGTTCTCGTCTTCTTTGGGTATTGTCACCTTGCCTCCGACAAATTCGAGCGAGACGCGGCCAATCGGTACGTCGACACGATCGCCTTTCGACTGCAAGGCAACTTCAGATGGCCGGAGATCACTACGTGGGAAGAAATGAACACGACTTGGCCCAAGAACATCATCTTACGTTCGCTCATGACGGTAAAGAGAGAGGATGACCCAAACGCGATGCCGGACGTTCTTTCCGAACTGCGGGGACTAGCCAAGCTTGGCTTGGTGTCCTGAGGCTCCGCAGACTGCCCAACCCGTCAGGCGGTCAGTCCACCGCCTCTCTCCTGTACTTGGCGTTAGAACCAGGATCTCCTTCAGCGTCGATACTGAGATGGTCGTAGTCTCTTGGATGGTCAAGTCCGAGAAGTGCTGGATAATTGGGAGGGGGAAGCATTGGCAGAGGCGGTTAGGTTGAGGCCGTCAGGGACCTGGGATTCGTGATCGAGGTTCTCTCTGACGGCGTGCATCTGGCGGCGATCGAGACCGGAGAACTTGATGGCCCTCCAGGGCTCGGCAGCACGGATCATGGCGCCGAACATGAGCTTGAGGGCGGGCTTTTCACCAGAGGCGTTGGGAATGATCTTGAGGCGTCGGCGTTCTTCGACAAACAGTCGCTCAAGGAGGTTGGTGGTACGGATGGCACGGCGATGGGTGATGGGCATTCGCAAGTGCGCCCACCTCAATGGCCCTAGGATTGAATCCATGTATCTCTACTGTCCACAATCCTCGGGCGCGATTTGCCGCTTGATCTTCACTTTCTTACCCACAATCGATGGCGACTTTTCGGAGTTATCGGCAGCAATGATCATCAGTTGTGTTTCCTGCTTGCATGCCACCTTGAGAAACGCCTTCCGCGCATCGGTGTTTTCCACCTCAACCGATACCACGATCTTGCCGGGAACCGAGTTCCAATCAGCCGTCGCTTTTATCTTGGCATCCGTCGACTCCGCTATCTCGGCCACGAAGTTGCCGCGGCTAGGTACGAAATCCGGATAACCGACCGACAACTGAACAGGGGGCGTCAAAATAACGGTACCGGGGAGACCATCAATCATTTCGGTGTTCAGATCGAAACGACTAGCAGCGTCGTTGACATAGTAAACTACCGTACGCCCTGCCCAAAACAGCTGGCGGGCGCCGCCGTCGAAGGTTTGGTAGGACAAGCCAACCCGTAGCGGTGCTCCATTGACTGCCTCTTCCACGGTTCCTGGCGGTGGCACGATGGTAGCGCTACCTTCTGCGTAACTTCCGGGGAACATGGACGTATCGTCTATCTCTTCGAGCTTGAGCGCTACTCCCCCAATTGTCGAAAGCTGGTACATGACCTTGACATTTCGTGCCGCTGCCGGCAAAGGCGTCGCTAGGTTAACACGAATGTTCCCAGCAGTCCTTCCTACGAACCGTGGCGAAGCTGGGTTCAAGTACGCTCCTATGGTCGTCTTGTTGGTACTCGGACAGGGTGCGCCAAGGCGGGAGTTGACGACTTTGACATCCTTCGAATGGGAGCCGAGGCTGGTCCAAACCGTGATCTTGTCGTCAATGTCTTGGCGGGGCGGAGCCGGCAATTTTTCGACGTCAAAGGTAACTTCCAACCCTCTCATGTCTGGAAGGACCTCAATTGATTTGTGCGCTTTTCCGCGAAGGTAGGCTACGGGTGAGCGCCACAGATTGTCCCCGGTAACCAAAAAGACGATATGGTCAGCGTTAGTGCATGCTGAGATCTCGTCCGGGTAGATGGAGCTAATGGTAGGAACGTCAAGGTCAGAGACGAGCCCGTTCCCCAATATGAACTCGGTGAGCCGGCCAGCGTCGCGTTGGCGAGGACGCAGGTCAACGTTAATCAACCTACTGACACCATTTTTCAGTACTTGCGTTCCGTTATGCCAGTTTTGAGCCCATGCTGACCGAACCTTCAAATCGATAGCCGGCCACCAGGATGGGACGGTGATATCAGCGAAGACAGGATGGCTTCGGGCTTGTTGTCGGTATTTCAGCCCGTTGACTTTAGTGTTGAGGACGGCCCTAGGCCCAAAGACGTACCCGAACCGTGACGACGATTCCTTCGTTTTTACGACGTCTTGACGATCTGTATAGCCGATCACGAGAGGCGTACGTTCGATCGCCTCCGCCATCCCGATGGCTGTTTTCGCTGCTCCGGCACCAGCGTTTAATCCGATTCCTGACCTTGGTAGTACGGCGGCCAGCGAAAAGGCCATCTGCATTGAATTCACCGCGCTAGCAACCGATGAAATACGCTGTACCCGCTCGGTAGGTTGGGCCTGATAAGTGCGTGCGTCGCCAGCCCAATGGCCGTCCTTGGATACTTTGCTGGAGAATTCAGGTGGAACCATTGTGGCTTTGCGCTTGAAACAGCGAGCCTCTTCGTCGCCTGAGTACTTATCTTCCATTTTTCTCAATACAACCACCGCGTCATGATAAACGCTTTTGATGTGACGTAAGAGATCTCTTGCGTGCTTCGGATCAACGCTACGGCTACCGGCGGTCGTGATGGTGGAAAGAACCACTTCCATGACGCTAATGGACGCCGCGGCGTCGACGACAGCCCTGCTCGCCGCGTAAGCGTTAGTTTTGGGTGTCTTCCCTCGGTCCCCGATCACGAAATGACATGAACCTTTGTCACCACGATGCTCAACAGTAAAAGATTCATTTGCCGACTTGTCTAGGAGGTCGGCGAGTTCCGTGTCGATCAGAATTCGAATAATCGTCTCGCTATCGTTACCGGGATAAGTAAAAACAGGGATAGTAATGTGACCTCCTGTCCGCAGCATGGGAACGTCGAAAAGGAGTACGCGTTCCAGCAGTTTTGCTCGAGTGCGCCGTGCAAGGCGCCATCCCTTAGCGGGTTGCGAGACCCGCCCGGCAACTGTCGCTCCAGCCGGTAGCAGTCGGAGCGGACGATGGAGGTAACGACATGGTTTGAAGCACTCCGATGAAACGGGCCGCCTTGGGCGGCTCAGCGACCATGCGGGCCGCAACGCGAGTGAACGCCGAGCAGGCCTCGAAACTGGCAACGCGGAAGCCGACCCGCCTCGAGTACGGGAAAGGCTGCCATCGGCCGGGAAGCGAGCGACACACGCACCGGCCGGTTCCGCCGGGGTATTGGCGGCGGCACGCATGGAAGAAGGGGATGGACGCAACACGGGAAGCCCCGGCGGTGGCGTAGCACGCGCCAACCGACAACCCGCGAGGGATGGGTCGGGCCGTTCGGGGTGGCGGAGAGGTCCGTAGTACCGCGGAAGCCGGGTAATGCCGGTGGAGGGAAGGGGCCTTGGTTCGAGAGCAGCGTTTGGAAGGAGGAAGGGACATGGGGACTGGCGAGAGCCTATCCGACCCGGAAAAGGTCCGGAGACTCCAGACGGCGCTACATGCGAAAGCGAAGGAGGCCCCGGGCTTTCGGTTCTACTCACTGAGCGACAAGGTGTGGCGCGCCGACGTGATGGCGGTCGCCTGGCAGGAGGTCCGCCGCAATGGCGGAGCCGCCGGGGTGGACGGTCAGACGGTAGCGGACATCGAGGCGCAAGGCGTGGAGCGGTGGCTTGGGGAACTGAGGCGGGACCTGAAGGCCCGCTTCATACTGGGCTGGAAGGTGCTGGGCCATGCCCGGCGCTTCAAGGCGGAAGTCGTCAACTATGCCGACGACCTGGTTGTGCTCGGCAAATCGTCGTCAGCGGAAATGCTGGCGGTGGTCGAGAACCTGATGGAACGGCTGAAACTGACGGTCAATGCCGAGAAGACCCGATGCTGCCGGGCGCCGGAGGACTCGTTTGAGTTCCTTGGCTATCGGATTGGACGCAACTACCGCCCGCACGGGAAGGGGAGCTACATCGGCACCCGGCCCAGCAAGGCGAGCGTCCAGAGCATCTGCCGCAGGATCAGCGAACTAACGGAACCCCGCTATGGGCTCCTGGACCAGGAGGTCGTGGCCGAACGGCTCAATCGACTGATGCTCGGGTGGTCAAAGTACTTCATCCTGGGCCAGGTCGAGCCGGCCTATGCCGCGATCGACAGGCACGCTATCAAGCGGCTGCTCCAGTGGCGGCGTCGCAAGCACAAGGTGAGAGCCCGTAATTATGTGCAATACGGGTACGAGCAGCTCTGGACTGAGCACGGTCTCATCCGCCTTGCACCGCGAGCGACACGCTTTCCGTGGGCGAAGGCATGATCTCGTCCGAGAGCCGTGTGCGGGAAAACCGCACGCACGGTTCGATGAGCGGGGACTGGAAACGCGGCCAAGGGAGCCGGACTGAGGCCCGGAGCGAAAGCGACGGACAAGCCACCGGACCCTAAAGCTGGCGCGCCAGTCCTCGACTCTACATAAGTTCAGTTTGGACCCGTTCCCACTGAAAATAGCCTCTACGAAGCCCACTACCTTCGGACGTGGCAAGCCGGATACTTCGCGCCGATAGCTCTACTAACCAGTTGTCGTAAAGGCGGCGAATTTCATCAGTGCGTGCCTCGACCGGAGCAATTTCTACATCGAGAACGGCGAATTTCTCCTTAACTGCTCCAGGCAGAACGGCGGCGGAAAACTGCAAGCGGTATAGAGATCGACCCCTTGCGTCATGTACATCATCCAAGCGAATTTGATTCTGGCGCTGACGGAGTCTCGCTCGGTACGCGTTGAGATCTTCGAAATGATCTTCGGGAGATATAGTGATGTTTGTCCCCGACGCTCGATCTCCAGCGACTCTCTTGCGGAGGTCCGTAAGCAAACTGTCAGCCGCTGCTACTGCCTTGCCCAGTTGAGCCTTTATCTCTTCAACGCTCGGCTCTTCAAGCCCAGCCGGCGGTTCGGGCTGCTGTAACTCGACGGGCTTTAGGTCGTCGTCACTGGGATTCTCTTGACTCAGTTTCTTTAACCGGTCGAGCTCGTTGCGGAGTTTGAACTCATCAATCGCGGCTTGGAGTTCTGCCAACGCTTCTTGACGTTCAAATGAGGAACCCGACGCTGGATTGAAGGACATGCCTAGTTGCGTGGCGAAGGCGCGGACTACTTCCAAGTCACGCTTCAACTGAGGTTCGAAGGAAACTTGCTTGCTCTTTTCGATCAAGGCTTCGAGATGATCAACCTCGCGCATGCGGTCGTTGATCAATGACTCGCGGCTCGAAACTTGCGGGTCGCCGATCAGTATAACAGCCGGAGTCTCAGGGGCTCTCTCGTTTACCTCGCCGAGAACAAAGCCGGCATAAGGATTTTCGCCGAACAAGGAACATCCGGCAACGGTCAAGACAACCAACAGACATGCGAGCGCACGCATTTGAGTTGTGGTCAGCCGGTACACAATGAACTCCAAATACTAAGGCTCGTTCACTACGTCCTTGAGAGCCTTACCTGCCTTGAACGTCGGGGCTTTGGAGACCGACGTCGACTGCCTTTCTTCATAGCGGGGGTTGTGTTGCGATCCGGCCGGATGGCTGCTTGTGGTAAACGTGCCGAAACCCTTTATTCGTACGTCCTCACCGGCTGCGAGGGCGCGGCCAATCTCGGCGAATACGGTATCGACCACCGCGGTGGTGATCGACTTACGAAGCCCCGTTCGGGTAGCTACGCGACCGGCAATATCAGACTTGTTCATCAATCCTCCCGGTAAGTGGCTCGTTGCGCTGTCGGACGTACAAGTTCTCTAATCCGGTCGGTATCGTCGATCACCCCGGCATCCGACTTCACCGCCAACAAGTGCCGAATGGACTCGGACCCCGCAGCGGCACGTACCTTGGCGTGGAACGAGTATATACGAGTGATCCTGTTGGCGGCGTACCTTGCCAAAGCTTGAGAACTATCGCCGTTTTGCATGGCGAATGTCAAATGATCCTCGGCGTGTCTGTCATCATGGTCTTGAACCGTTTTGTTCGGTCACAGGGTGACGAGGGCCATGATTTTGCTGATTGAGAACCCCGCGTTTCACCAGCGTCCTATACAAGGCCTCGGGCTGGTATCCGCGTCGGCGCCACCCAGGGCCGCGGACACTACGAGCGCCACACCAGGCGCGACCAACCCATAAAGGACATTTGGCTTGGTGCCTTCCGCGGCACGCTGTTGACCATGTGTTGATTGTTCGTAAAGAAATCATCCGGTCTTTAAAGATGAAAGCTTTACTTCAATGTTTTCAGCTAGTTACAGGCGGCTAGCGGTAGGACAAAGCCTACACGGCCAAGTTTCAAACCCGCCCATAATTCGATGGCAGTGATACCCTGTCGTGCGTTTCCGTCGCCAACAGGAATTTAGTCGAGGATAGTCTAACCCGCCAAACGGCGCTGCTACCGCACGCCCCTGCGCTCAGGCTTCTTTTCTGGTGTTGACATTTGGGCTGACTGTTTGCGGATCACGCGTATAATGCTCCCCGTGGAGCATGGAAGTGGCAGATCAAAACACCTCAGGCAAGAACGCGTCCAGGGTCAACACCACCCTGGACGGCGCCAGTCTCCGGCGAACCGATCGAGATACCCGGTCAACAGGGCCGGATGAAGCGTTTTGAGCTCACGGCGCAACGCGAGGCGGCGCGCGTCGTTTGCGCTGTCGGTCAAGAGGTCGCGGACCACTTCGAAGGCCCGGCGCGGTCCGTGGTTTTCGCCGCAGGGCGCGAGTCCGGCGGCCAGTGAGGACTCCTGGAGCAGCATCCAGGCGGGGAACCATTCGGGCGACAGCTCCGGCTCCACGTCCTGATCCTGCGCGGCGCCCCATGCCGCGGCAACGTCCGCGTCAGGGAAGCCGGGATCGTCCACCAGCCCCCGGAGAACCGCGGGGGCCCTCCAGCAGAGTGCGAACCAGCGCCCGATGGCCCGCGTACGGTGGCCCAACCGGTATTCCGCTTCCGCCAGCCGCGCGAGCAGTACCGGCGTCGTTTCGTGCTCCGGCACGCCCAGCACCGAGCGCTTCAGGTTCTCCCAGTCCTGCCCTTGCCGGTAGGCCCAGCTCGCGTGCCGTTCGGGATGGACGGGATCGAAGGGCCGGGGGCCGAGCGCCCCGCCGATGCAGCGCCACACCGGCGTGAGGAAATCCCGGCCGTCGCCGGTCCCGAGCAAGCGCATCGCCGCCGGGCGCCATTCCCGCTCCAGGGCGTGAAGCCATTCGATTCCCTCATCGGGTCCTTCGGGCGCGGGCGCCTCCAGGACCGCAATGAGCGTCCCGGCGTCGCCTGCCCTCTCATGGCCGGGGTCGAGGCTCAGGAGCCGTTCGAGGGCGATGCCGGCTCCGGGAGCATTGCGCGCCAGGATGGCTTCACGCAACATGTTCAGCGCGATCGTACCGGGACTGTCCTGGAACAGGTCGAGTTGCCGCATCCGGCAGCCTCCGGCAGGGAAGGGGATCAGGCCGCCGTCCCCGCCGGGGCTTCGTCCCCGCCGTCCACCTGGGATCCCCTGAGGATGTCGGCCGCGATGCTGTCGGATATGCGGACGGCGGACTCGCGCACCGACTCCCGCGCCAGGTGCGCGTACCGCGCGGTGGTCTCCACCTTCGTGTGACCCAGGAGCTTCCCGATCATGGTCAGTCCCTCGCCGAGCGCCAGCGCCCGCGACGCGAACGAGTGGCGGCAGTCGTGGAGCCGCACGTCGTCGAGCTTCGCGCTCATGCGGACCCGGTCCCAGGGGTCGTTCAGGTTCCGCAGGTGCGTGCCCGGCTTCTTCCCCGGAATCACGTGCGGGTTCCCCTCCACCCGCGGGATGCCGGCGAGCACCCGGGCCGCTTCCGGCGAAAGCGGCGCCACCCGCGCGCCGGTCTTGGAGTCCTCGAGCTTGAGCTCGCGCGCATCGAGGTCCACGTCCCGCCAGCGGAGCGTCAGCACCTCGTTCCGCCGCAACCCCGTGAGCAACAGCAGCCGGATCGCCGCCACCGCGTGGACCGACAATTCCCTCCCGGCCTCTGCCTCCGCCAGCGCCCGCCCCAGGCGCCGGAACTCCTCCTCGCTAAGAAACCGCTCGCGCCCGCGCTCGCGGTTCTTCACCAACAGCCGGCACGGGTTGCTCGCCTCCGGCAACTCCCCCCGGTCCTCCGCCGAGTTCCAGATGCGCGACAGCGCCTCCACCGTCCGGTTCGCCATCGACGGCGTCCCGCGCATGGAGTGGTGCAGGTCACTCACCCGCTTGTGATCCACCGCCAGAGCCGGAACCCTGCCGAGCCTGGGCAGCACGTGCTTGCGGACAATCAGCGTGTACATCTCCACCGTCCTGGGCTTGCACCGCACCTCGACATGCTCCTCAAGCCATCGGCGCGCAATCTCCCCCACCGTGGGTCCCTCGGCCAGGGCCGCCGCCGGCTCCGCCAGCGGCTCCTCCCCCGCCTTGATCCGCGCGATGATCAGTGCCGCCCGCCTGCGCGCTTCCTCCGCCGTAACGATCCCGTGCCGGCCCACCGTCACCCGCTTCGCCGCCTTGCCGTTTGCGCGGGTCTGCACCACGTAGTACTTGCTCCCCGACGGATAGGCGCGGACCCCGAACCCCGAAAGCTCCGAGTCCCAGTAGACCGTGTCCTTCTCCACCGCCAGCGCCTCCACCGTGCGCTTCGAGATCGTAGCCGTGATGAGCTTCGCCATGGACCGGTGCCTCCCTCAGACCGCGCCCGGCGGCAGGATGTCCGCCCCGATGCTGCCCCCGACCCTGGCCGCCGAGACCTTCTCCGTGTCCCGCGCCAGGTGCGCATAGCGCGCCGTCGTCCCCACCTTCGCATGACCGAGCAGCGCCCCTATCATCGTAAGCCCCTCCCCCAGCGCCAGCGCCCGCGACGCGTACGAGTGACGGCAGTCGTGGAGCCGCACGTCGTCGAGCTTCGCCCGCTTGCGGAGCCTCATCCATATCGCATCGAGGTCCGTGAGACGCTTTCCCGGTTTCCGCCCCGCGATCACCCACGGGTTATCCACCGTCCTCGGTATCCCCTCAAGCACCGCCTCCACCGCCGGCGTGAGCGGCACGCTCCGCCATCCCGTCTTGCCGTCCCTCAGCCGAAGCTCCCCCGCCGTGCGGTCCACGTCGTCCCACCTGAGCGTCAGGATCTCGTTCCGGCGGCAGCCCGTGAGCAGCAGGAGGCGGATCGCGGGTATGGCGGAGGGAAACACCGAACCGTCGGCTTCCGCTTCGTCCAGCACCCGCCCCAACTCCCGGTACTCCCCGGGCGTGAGGAACCGCTCGCGGCGCGCCTCCCTGTAGCGGCGCACCGACCGGCACGGATTGCGCCGCGGCGGCGTCATCCCCCAGGCTTCCGCCAGACGGAACATGTTCGCCAGCACCCCCACCGCTGCGTTCGCCCGGTAGGGCTTCGCCCTGAGCTTGTGGTGGAACTCCGAGACCTGTGGGCGGTCCACCTCCGGGAGCCGCAGATGCCCCAGCTCCGGCACGATGTACAGGCGCAGGATGCGCCCGAACGTCTCCACCGTCGCGGGCCGGCAGTTCACCCGGACGTGCGCCTCCATGTAGCGCTCCGCAAGGTCCGCCACCGTGGGCTCGGACGCCACCGGCGGAGGCACGGGCTCAAGCCCCTGCTTGATCCGGTCGATGGCCAGCGCCGCCTTGCGGCGCGCGTCGTCCGGCGTCAGACTCCCGTAGCGGCCCAGCGCGAAACGCTTCGGCCCCCCGCCCGCACCGCGCGTCTGCACGCACCAGACCTTGCGGCCCGAGGCATAGACCCGGATGCCGAAGCCCGGCAGGTCCCGGTCCCAGACCACGGTGTCGCCCGATTCCACGGCGAGCGCATCGACGGCGCGCTTGGTGAGCTTGACGGGTTGGCGCGTGGGCATGAGGCGATCTCCTCTGCTCTCAAACCTCGAAACCGGAGGAAATGCTATCAGGACCGTAATCGAAACGCAACCCACTGAAGTCGCACCCCGGAGTGCAGGGGGCATCCGCTGGCGCCGCTTGACCGAAGGAGGCAGGAGGATGAGCCGTTCGGAAACGACTGCAACTAATTGAGATATATGGATTTATTGAAGTACTGTCGTGGCGGGGCTTGACATGGCAACGCTTGTCGGCTACCGGAGAAAATGATGGGAATCAGTTGAGATCCTTGTATAATATATTGGTCTTTTTCGTCGTCGGCTGCGTTGCTCTTCCTCGCGTGGTAATGGCCACTGCTCGTCATCCCGCCTTGCCGACAACGAAAAATCCTGCGCATCTTTGTCAACATTTACGTGGGACACGACACTAGCGTAGACGCGGCTGGGTCGGTGATGTGCACGCGCACGGCTCCGTAGGCGCAGTCCCACTGGCACACGAAGCATCCCTGGCAGTCGCCAGGGTAGGCCATGAAGGCCTTCTGTTGCGCATCCAGGCGCAGGACGTCGGTGGGGCAGGTCTCGACGCAGACGCCGCAGCCGGTGCAGGCGAGGTGGTTGACCTCAACGAGCGGCACGGTCGGCCTCCTGGTTGCGGAATACGAGGTGCAGGTTCTGCGTCGGCCGCACCGGATGGGGGTCGTGCCAGGACTCGGGTATGGGTTCGTCCCAGAGCCTGAGCGCGCCGTTCTCCTGCTTCACCACGACCACCTTGACCCAGTTGACGTTGTCGATGACGGGATAGTCCTCGCGGATGAAGGCGACCCGGCTCTCGGTCCGGTAACGGTAGGCGCGCAGCGTGGCCTCCAGCACCTGCGCGTACTGGGTGAGACCCCACACCTTGGCCAGCTCGTGGGGATTCTCCGCCATGAGCCGGGGCACGTCGTGCTCCCGGATGTCGCGGAGTTCGCCGAGAGCCGCATCGAGGCGGTCGGCGTGGAGCACGAGGCCGACCTTCTCCATCAGGAGCTCGCCCAACCGGCGGTGGACCGGTGCGAACTCCACGCCGTTCCGGCGCCGGAGCGGCTCAAGGATCTCCGCCGTCACCCGCTCGACCTGTTCCGCCGGCGGTCGCGGCGGCTCCGCCGAGCCCACGGCCGCCCCAACCGCCCGCCCGGTCCAGTCGCCATGGACGGAGCAGAAGGGCAGGTTGCCGCCCGGGAGATAGGTCATGTCCGTGCAGGTGCCGGCGGCGTAGAGCCCCGGCACGGTGGTCTCGCCCCGTTCGGTGACCCGCGCGCCGGCGCCGAAGATGCCGCTGGTGCCCGCCACCTGGTAGGTGTAGGGCACCGGCGTCTCGGTGAGGTCGCCCACCATGGCCTCCTGGTTGTTCACCACGATGGGGATCACCCGCTTGATGAGCTGCATCCGCTCCGGCGGCACCTCCCGCAGATCCATGGAAGGTACCTGCCCCTTTTCCTTCTGGTGCGCGACGGCGAAGTAGAGCAGCGCCCGTTGGGTCATCTCCATCCGCTTGGGGTCGTAGTCCTCCAGGAAGCGCCGGCCGTCCTTGTCCACCCACTTGGCCCCCGAGGGCATCAGCGACTCCAGGCCGGGAGCGGACAGGGCGTTGTCGGGGTTCAGGTTGATGCCCCCCAGTTCCAGCCGCGACAGCTCCGCGCCGGCGCGCATCATCATGGCGATGCCGTCGCCGGAGAGGTCGATGGGCATGTAGCCCAGCGTGCTTCCGGGCCAGGGGTAGGGGAACTTGTAGGGGCCGGTGCACACCACGGTGGCGTTGGCGGCGATCTCGTGGACCTCGCCGGTGCGCGTGTGAAAGCCGCAGGCGCCCACCACGCGCCCGCTCGTGGGCAGCTCACCGTCGGAGGTCAGCAACTCCGTCAGCGCCACCCGGTTCAGCACTTCGACGCCGCTTCCGACCACGCCCGAGCGTACCGCCATCATCATCTGCGGCCCGCCCTCGGCCATCCACACGCCGTTGGCAAAAGAGCGCCCGGGGGCGCCCATGCGGACGATCTTGCGGCCCTCCTTGACCCAGTTGACGCCCCATCGGTCCATGAGCATGACGTGCTCGTGCATGACAGGAAGCGATCTGGCCACCAGCGGCTGGTTCACCAGCGGCCCACCGAAAGCCCGCATCCATGCATCCTTGTCGTCGCCCGGCATGTAGGCGGGGTAGACCCCGGAAGCCAGCGCGCTGCAACCGCCGCGGCCAAAATACGAACGGTCCACCAGCAGCACCCGCGCCCCCGCCTCCCGCGCCCGGTAGGCCGCGAAGGCCCCGGCGATGCCCCCGCCGATGACCAGCACATCCGTTTCCAGCCGAACAACCATCGGGCGATCTTAGACAGGGGAGGGTGATTGTTCAAGCCGGGTGGTCCGGCGGCGAAAACGCAAGAGGTGCGCCCTGCGCCGCAAATGAATGGTTGCCGTTCGAGGCCGAAGCACCTACGCTTGCCCGGTGGCGTTGACGCTCCGTGCAACGTGGAGAGCATGAGGCACGCGTTTTGCGACACAGTGTCTGATCGTCGTACGTTGCAGGAACGCCGGAGCGATGGAGGAACACGAAATGGGTCTGACGAACGCCAGGATTCAATTGCGGAATCCGAGACGGCCCGAGCTGGAGGCGGTGGAAATGGACGCGTTGGCGGATACCGGCGCGGTCCACATGTGCATCCCGCGGCACATGCAGATGCAGTTGCGGCTGGACGAAGCCGACGCCAAGGAAGTGACACTGGCGGACGGAAGCCGGACGCGGGTTCCCTACGCGGGTCCCATCGAGTTGCGCTACGGGAACCGCATCGGTTTCACCGGCGCTCTTGTCATGGGAGAAACTCCCTTGCTGGGCGCCATCCCGCTGGAGGACATGGATCTCGTCGTCGTGCCCAAGACGCGGGAGGTCATCGTCAATCCGCTCAGCCCAGATGTCGGGACTTCCGTGGCGAAATGATTCCCTGCAGGGAGCGTTTCGCCGCTGGTTTCGGCTTATCGACAAACTCCACAAGCAACTTGGTTGCCGTCCCATGGCCAGTTCTAGTGGCAACTACATTTAGTTGCTTATTCACGACGAAGCATTTAGACTTGCTTGGTGGTACTGACCATGAAGAGGTCGCGAGGGGGAAGTGGCCGTGGCGCGGAAGGACAAACTGATCCGCCGGTTCCGCGCCCGACCGCGGGATTTCCAATGGGATGAGTTGACCCGTCTTATGGAAAGCGTCGGTTACAAGGAGATTCGCTCCGGAAAGACGGGAGGGTCGCGTCGGCGCTTCGTTCACCCGACCGCGCCTGTGGTGAACCTGCACCGGCCGCACCCCGGCAACGTCGTGAAGGTCTACGTCATTGACGAGCTCTTGCGATTGCTGACCGAAGAGGGGCTGATATGAACAACATGCTGGAGTACCGCGGATACCTGGGTTCGATCCTCTACAGTGAAGAGGACGAAACCTTTCACGGTCGCCTGGAGTTCATCCGAGACCTCGTGACGTATGAGGGTCGAAACGCCAAGAGCCTCAAGCGCGCGTTTTGCGACGCCGTCGATGACTACCTCAGGCTCTGCGACGAACAGGGACGCAAGCCCGACATACCGCTCAAGGGAAGCTTCAATGTCCGTCCGGGACGGGAACTTCACCGCCGCGCGATGCTCTATGCGTATCGCCAGGGGACGACGCTGAACGCGGTGGTGACGGATGCCCTGCGTCGCATGCTGGACGCCCCGGCGTCGCGCTAGGGCAGAGAGGCGCCGAACCATGTTGGTCGTCAATGTCAGTCAGGCCAAGACACAACCCTCCCGACTGATGGTGAGAGTAGAGGCGGGCGAGGAAGTCGATGTTTTCGGCAGGCGACCGCGCCGCAGTTGACTTGGGGATACGAAAACGGCCCAAGCAGGACAGCGAATGACGAGGAGGGGTTGTCATGAGCACGATACTGGGAAAGGGCTCGTTCCGCTACGAGGTTCAGGAAGGGTGGGCGCAACTGCCGGACGGCATGACCTTCAAGGAGGTTGCCGGGGTGGGGGTGGACGAGGCGGACAATGTCTACTGCTTCACCCGAGGCGAGCACCCGATGATCGTGTTCGACAAGGACGGAAGATTCTTGCGGACGTGGGGCGAGGGGGTATTCACGCGCGCCCACGGCGTCACCATGGGGCAGGAGGACGGCATCATTTTCCTGACCGATGACGGCGACCACACGGTGCGCAAGTGCACGCTGGACGGCAAGGTGCTCATGACCCTTGGCGTCCCGGGCAAAGCAGCGGAGTTTCAGAAAGGGGATCCCTTCAACCGCTGCACCCACGTGGCGTTTTCGCCGCAGGGCGAGATCTACGTTTCGGACGGTTACGGCAACTCGCGGGTGCACAAGTACTCGCCGGACGGCAAGCTGCTGTTCTCCTGGGGTGAGCCCGGCACCGATCCGGGGCAGTTCAACCTGGTGCACAACATCTGCACCGATGCCGACGGCTGGGTCTACGTGGCCGACCGGGAGAACCACCGCATCCAGGTGTTCGACGGCAACGGGCGCTTCGAGACTCAGTGGTGCGACAACCTGCACCGCCCCTGCGCGCTCTACATGGAGACCCTGGGCAACGGCGCCAAGCCCGTCTGCTACATCGGCGAGTTGGGTCCCGGCACTTCCCAGAACGGCGCCTATCCCAACATCGGCCACCGCATCGTCATCCGCGACGCCGACGGCATCGAGCTCGGGCGCTTCGGCGATCCGGTCATGGGCGAGGGGCCCGGCCAGTTCATCGCGCCCCACGGCATTTGCCTCGACTCGAACCGCAACCTCTACGTGGCCGAGGTCTCATGGACCATCATGGGACGGCGCCTGGACCCGCCTCGGGAGATGCGCAGCCTGCAGAAGCTGGTGAAGCTCAACTGATCCTCGCAGCCCGGCCTGGAATACGTAACCGTCAGCAGCGGAGAAGGGGCAGGCTTGGCCCCTGTCCTTGTCTGCGGCACGACCACCTGTAGGGGCGACCGGCGGTCGCCCTCCGTGATCAACCGCTGCCGGACGCAGCTCCCTCGTCCTCGTGCGCCACCGGTGGAAGGATCCACCCGATGGCCAGTCCCACCACCAGGGCGCCGGCGCCGCCGATCAGGTACGGCGCGTTGGCGCCGGCGTG
This sequence comes from uncultured Binatia bacterium (SeqCode), assembly GCA_965204505.1. Lineage (GTDB taxonomy): Bacteria > Desulfobacterota > Binatia > UBA9968 > JAJDTQ01 > JAJDTQ01. The sequence continues at coordinate 1,759,562 of CBDBFB010000001.1, read as the reverse complement.
GTCGAGAATCCAGCCGGCGGCGGTGTTGGAGGCGATGCCGCCGAGTCCAAGGCCCACCATGGCCACCAGGCCCTGCGCGGTGGACCGCAGCCGTCCCGGCGCCACCCGGTCCACGTACAGCGGCCCGCCCATCATCAGCCCGGTCACCATCACGCCGTGGAGCATCTGCACGGGGTAGATCCAGTACGGGTTCGCGGTGAGCCCGCATACCGTCCATCGTACGCCGCCGGCCAGCACGCCGGCGGCCAGCAGGCCACGGGCGCCGATGCGTTGGAGTCCCATCCCGGTGCACAGGATCAGCGGGATCTCGACGACGAGCATCAGGATCCACATGGTCTGCACCGTTTCCAGGGTGCCGCCCTGCGCGCGTACGTAGACCGGCAGGAGCCCCATGGGGCCGGTGACGAAGAGGTAGGCGCTGAAGGAAAAGAAGAGCAACCGGCGCATGTGCCCGCTACGCAGCAGCGTGCGCCACTCGCCCCGCGCGGCCCGGAGCGACACGATGCCTTCCCTGGGGAGGGCGAGGGCGAGAGCCGACGCCAGCAGCACGACGGCGGCGGTGCCCAGGAACATGACCCCCAGGCCCGGTTCCGAGGGGCCGCCCGGCACCGGGCCGAGCCCGCGCCACTGCTGCACGCGGTCCAGCGCTACCGGGAAGATCAGCACCGATGCCAGGAAACCCACGGTGCCCCAGGAACGCGCGAAGCCGTAGGCGTGGGGCCCGGAGTGGCGGAACGCCGCCAGCGCCACCGACACCGAAAGGGGAATGATCGGGGTTGAGAAGAAGGCCAGGAAGATGGCGGCCAGCAGAATCAGGACGAACCCCGGGGCCAGCCCCAGCAGCGCGAAACCCGCGGCGGCCACCATGGAAAGGAACGTGACGACGCGGCTTCGGGCGCCGGTGCGGTCCGCCACCTGTCCCCAGAAGGGCTGCGCGACGGTGCCCACCAGCGGCATGACCGAGAGGACCAAGCCGAGCTGGGTCCCGCTGAGGCCGGCGTTCTCCTTGAGGTAAAGGCTGTAGTAGGGGAAGAAGATGCCCAGCGCCCCGAAGAACGTGAACCAGAAGACGGAGATGGACAAGCCGGCGCGCCCGAAGCTCATGCCGCCGAGTCTAGCTGTTCGTTCGGCCATTTGTGAGGGACGGTCTCCGCGGGAGGCGCTGCTCGGCGATGCGCAACGGTGACGGAATGAAACTTCGTCCGTTTTGCTATAGACTGTGACGTAACAATCCTGCTCACGGGAGGGTGACATGGCGCGACTCAAGCACATTGCGATAAGGACCCGGGACGTGGCCAAGACGGTAGCGTTCTACAAGGAGGCGTTCGACCTCCAGGAGGTAGGCAAGGGCCGCAGCGGCGTCTACCTCTCCGACGGCCATATCAACATGGCGATCCTGAAGCTGCGGACGCCGACGTCGCCGGCCGGCGTGGACCATTTCGGCTTTCAGGTGGACGATCTCGAGAAGGCGGTGTCGCGGGTCGCGGAGCTGGGCGGCGGGCAGCTTACGGACCTGGCGCGGATCAACCCCACGGACCCTGCCCATCCCCAGTCCTACTTCGAGGTCAAGGTCACCGGTCCGGACGAACAGGAGATCGACGTCTCCGACACCGGATGGGTCGGCGCGCCCCGGCAGGACTAGAACGGTCCCCGTGGACGAGGGCAAGCGCAAGAGCACGGGCGAGCTGTTCGAGGATCTCGTCGCGGTGATGGCGCGCCTGCGGGGTGAGGGCGGGTGCCCGTGGGACCGGGAGCAGACCCATGCCTCGCTCAAGCGCTACGCGCTGGAGGAGACCTACGAGCTCCTGGAGGCCATCGACGAGGGCGATGACGGGGCCATTCGGGAGGAACTGGGCGACGTCCTGCTCCAGGTGGTGTTCCACGCCCAGATGGCGAGCGAGGAGCGGCGGTTCGCCATCGAGGATGTGATGACCGGCCTCCGGGACAAGCTGGTGCGGCGGCACCCCCATGTCTTCGGTGACGGGCAGGCGGCCGACTCGGGGGCGGTTCTGCGGAACTGGGAGAAGGCCAAGGCGCTGGAGAAGTCCTCGGACGGCGCTCAGGGGCATTCTCTTTTCACCTCCGTGCCCCGCGCCATGCCCGCCCTGGCGCGGGCTCAGCGCATCGGCGACAAGGCCGCCGGCGTGGGGTTCGACTGGCCGGACGCGGCGCCCGTCTGGGCCAAGGTCGAGGAAGAGCTGCGGGAACTGAGAGAGGCGGCCGGGACAGGCGAGGCGAACCGGATGGAGGCGGAGCTCGGAGACCTGCTGTTCTCGGTGGTGAACCTGAGCCGGTTTCTCAAGGTCCAGGCGGAAGAAGCGCTGACCGGCACCATCGAACGGTTCCAGGTGCGCTTCGCCCACATCGAGCGGGAGTTGGCCGCCCGGGGCAAGACCACGAACGAAGCATCACTGGAGGAAATGGACGAGTTGTGGGAGCAGGCCAAGGCCCTGGCCGAACAGGCGAAGGAGGCATAGGCGGTTCGCCGCTGGCCTCACAGATGGTCGTTGAAGACCGCCCACACGAGGAATACGCCGGCCCCGATCAGCAGGATGCCGGAGAAGGCGTGCACGTAGGGTTCCGCTCCGGGGGACAGGTAACGCCGGCCGCGGCTCACCAGATACACCACCAGGAAGTTCATGCTGCCGGCGCCGAGCCAGAAGCCCGCGGGAAAGGAGAACGCCCCCTTGAGGCCGTGGGCCTCGAATCCCTCGCGCACGAACGCAAAGCCCACGGTGCCCCAGAAGATGTAGGCGTAGGGGTTGGTGAGTTGGGTCAGGACCCCCTTGAGGAACGGTGGAAGCCTCCTGGAGCCTCGGCGGCCGTCCGGGACCGCGCCGCCCGGCCCGGCACGGAACGACTGGAGCCCGAGCCAGAACAGGAAAGCGCCGCCGGCAAGCCCGATGGCCACGGCACCGGCGCCCGACGGGATGGAGGACTGGAGCACCATCACCAACGGCAGCATGACGCAGGCGTCCACGCACATGGGCGCCAACGCCGTCTGCGCGCCGGGCCACGCGCCCCTGCGGAGCGTTTCGGTGGCGATGAGGGCGAGGATGGGGCCGGGCATGGAGGCGACGGAGAAGCCCATCGCATAGGCCAGCAGCAGGCTCATGGCCGGAGCGTAGCAACGCCATGGCTTGAACGAAACCGGCTCCCATGGAAGCCTGGACCGTAGCCGCGAATCGTTGAAATGAACGTCAGCGTTGAAATGAACGTCAGGGAGGAACACCGATGAGCTACAAGCATATCGTCCATGTTTCCGACGTCCCGGAGGAGTCCATTCCGGCTCCGGAGGGAACGTCCTTCGGCGGCACCCGGCAGCGCGTCGGCCTCGCAGTGGGCGCGGAAAAGCTGGGTTACGGGCTCTTCTCGGTCCCTCCGGGCAAGACCGCCTTTCCGCTTCACGTCCACACCCTCAACGAGGAGTTGATCTATGTCCTGGAGGGCGAGGGGACGCTGCGGTTCGGGGACGAGGAGGTGGCCGTGCGCGGCGGGATGTTCATCGCCTGTCCCGGCGGGGTGGACATGACCCATCAGCTCGTGAACACGTCCGATGCCGACCTGCGCTACCTGTGCGTGAGCACCATGCAGTACCCGGACATCGTCCACTACCCCGATTCCGGCAAGGTCGGTGTCTACGCCGGTTCCGGCGCCTGGAGCGGCAAGCCGTTCCGCGGCATCTACAAGAAGGGCACCGAGGTGCCGTACTACCAGGACGAGACCGGCCCCGGGGAGAAGGAACGGCCGTGAGCGAGTTCCGCACCGCGTTCCTGGACGCCGCGACCTTCGGGGTCGTGGCGCTGGACCGGTTCGAGGAAGCCGGCGGGTGCGAGGTTCACGAGCTGACGGATGCCGACGAGTTGCCCGGACGCCTCGAGGGCTGCCGGTCCGTGGTCATCAACAAGTTCGTCCTGGACAGGCCGCGACTGGAGCATGCCTCGGCCGGGAAGCTCGAGCTCATCGCCCTGGGGGCCACGGGCACGGACAACGTCGACATCGCCTGCGCCAGGGAACGCGGCATCGCGGTGTGCAACGTGCCGGGCTACGCGGTCTCCGCGGTGGCGCAGTTCACCTTGGCGCTGATTCTGGAGCTCGCCACCCAGGCGGCCCGCTACGCCCAGGGAACGCGCATGGGCCACTGGCAGGAGAGCACCATCTTCACGCGCCACGACTACCCGAGCTTCGAGCTCCAGGGGCGGGTCCTGGGCATCGTCGGTTACGGCAACATCGGCCGCAAGGTGGCGGAGATGGCCCGGGTCTTCGGGCTCGAGGTGATGGTGGCCGGCAGGGTGGGCGAAGACCGGGCCGAGCCGGACCGGCTGCCGGTGGAGGAGGTGCTGCGGCAGGCCGACTTCGTGAGCCTGCACTGTCCGCTCACGCCCCTCACGGAAGGGTTCATCAACCCCCATACCCTGTCGCTGATGAAACCCACGGCCTACCTGGTGAATACCGCGCGCGGCGGTCTGGTCGAAGAAGCGGCCTTGATCGAGGCGCTGGAGCAGGGCTGGATCGCCGGGGCGGCCCTGGACGTCATCTCGCAGGAGCCGCCGGACGAGGGCCACCCGATGATGGAGGCGGCGGCCCGCCTGGACAACCTCCTGATCACCCCGCACTGCGCCTGGGCCGCCCGGGAGGCCCGCCAGCGGCTCATGGACGAGGTGTTCGAGAACATCCGAGCGTTCCGGCGCGGCGAGCGGCGCAACCGGGTGGACTAGATATCAGTGCTACCGGGCGGTGATGAGAAGCGCCCCGCCCAACAGCGACAGTGCGCCCAGGACGATGGGCAAGGTGACCCTCTCCAGGTCCTTCAGGAAGATGGCGCTGAAGAGGAGCGAGAAGAGCGGCGTCGTGTTGAGCAGCGGGATCATCACCGACACCTCTCCCAGGTTCAGCGAGGTGAAGACCAGGAGTTGCGAGACGGCGGAAACGAAGGCCGTGGGCCCGAAGTAGGGGAGGCTCTCGCGGCTCGGAATCACCACCGGGAACTGCCGCTTTATCCAGAGGTAGATCACGAAGATCGTGAGCGACGTGCCGGTGGTCACCGCGCCGGCCACGAACGGGTTGGGGAGGGCGCAGCGAGACTAGCTGCGGTACTAGCGGGTGAGAGTCCCGCCGGCGCAGTTCTCAGTTTGGCGCCGTAGTCATATCCGGCAGACGCACGGGGCGACCCGGCGATCTGGAAGCCCGGACGTAAAAGCCTCGGGGGACAGGGAGGCCTTTGTGCCGCTCCTGTGCGATCAGCCCGGAAGGCGAGCAACGAGCAGGGCCGCAACGAGAGTGAACGGATCAAGCGTCGAAAAGGGCGTTCCCGCGTGAAGCTGATTTGCGGGATAAATTGGAGCTGCCAAGGGTTTTCTCCCTACCCGATGGCCAGTGCCGGTGCGGAAGAAACTGAGGCGCACGCACCGGGGCTCCCGGCGTATTGAAGGCGGCAATACTCGAAAGTACCGCAGCGAAAGTCCGGAAGGTCTGGAGGTCAGACAGGATGATCCTCGAATGTCAAAGACCGCGTCTATAACCGGTCGTGCCGGGAAATGAGGCGGAGACGTCCAGACTGGCGGATGAGGCCGACAAGCGGTGATGGCCGGGACAACATAACCCGGCCGGAGCGAGGGCCTCTGGGCTCAGGTGGCGATGTTGCAACCGGCGGTTTCGCACACAGAGGCGACGCATCAACCGGCGAGTGGCATCGTCGAAGGGCGGAGCAAACGCAGCGTCCGTTCGGGGGTATGGCGGGATCGGCCTTGACCTCGGCGACCCTGCGGAAGGCTCCGTGCCGAACTGCGAGGTGCCTGAAGCTTGAAGCCGTACCGGGGAAAACCCGACGTACGGAATTTTAGGGAGGGCGGCTGGAAACGTGGCCCAATAAAGGTGCGCGCGCCAGTGCCCTACCCGACATGAGCAGGCCGGCCCTGCGAAAATTCTGCGAGACCCCCGCCAGCAACGCCGCCAGTAGCGGATAGACGGCGTCCAGGAGCCGCCAGTCGGCGCTGGCCGAGCCCTTCCGGTAGAGCACCAGCCATCCGCCGGCGACGATGAACAGACCGCCCAGGTAGACCGGCAGCACCGGTCGTTCCTGCAGGAAGAACACCGCGATGGCCACGGAGAAGAGCGGTCCGGTGCCGCGTAGCGGCATGGCCCGGGCCACCCCCAGGCGGTCGATGCCGATGTAGAGGAAGATCCGCGCCAGCAGGGGCTGGAGCGTGCCGCTGGCCATGAAGTAGAAGGCCGCGGGGGAGCGGACGATGGACAGCGGGAAGTTGATCGCCACGTAGGACCACGTCAGGACGGTGGTCACCACGTAGCTCAGGAAGGCGGCGCTCAGAACGCTGGATGTGCGCGCGCCCTTGCGCACCAGGATCGAGTCCACGGCCCAGCCCATGGCGGAGAGAAACGGAACGATTTCAGGGCGCATGCCGTATCCCGTCTAGCCGATACCCGGCACATAGGCAAACGACGCTGGAAGCCGGGTGGCGCCACGCCCTTGACGGCCGTCGCGGGGAGACGCTACGGTAGCCTGCTGTACTTGGTGTCTGTCACGCTGCCCGATTTCCCGTAAGCATCCCGTCATGAAACCGCCGCCGTTCCGTTACCATACGCCCCGGTCCCTGCCGGAAGCGCTTGCTCTGCTGCGGGAGGCGCCCGGAGAGGCGCGTGTCCTGGCCGGGGGCCAGAGCCTGGTGCCGTTGCTGAACCTGCGGCTGGCCTATCCCGAGGTGCTGGTGGACCTCAACGGTGTGGAAGGGCTGTCCTATATCCGCGATGAAGGCAGCCGGCTGTGCATCGGCGCCATGACCCGCCAGCGGGAGGCGGAGTTCTCGGCGCTGCTGGCGGAGCGCTGTCCGCTCGTGGTCGAGGCGTTGGCGCAGGTGGGGCATCCGGCCATCCGCAACCGCGGCACCGTCGGCGGGAGCCTTGCGCACGCCGATCCCGTGGCCGAGCTGCCCTGCGTCATGACCGCCCTCGATGCCGAGCTGGTTGCAACCGGCCCGGAGGGCGAGCGAATCATCGCGGCCGGTCACTTCTTCCTGGCCCCCTATGAAACCGCGCTGTCGCCCGGCGAGATCCTGGTGGAGGTGCGGATTCCCGTGGCCCCGCGCGTACCGCTGCCGCCGGCCGCGAGCTTCGTCGAGTTCAGCCGCCGTCACGGCGACTTCGCTCTGGCGGAGGCCGCGGCGGTGCTGGAAGGTGACGGAGCCCTGACCGGCGCGCGCGTGGCGGCGGCGGGGCCGGCGTGGACGCCGTCCCGGCTGACAGCGGTGGAACGGCTCGTGGCGGAGTCCGGGGTCTCCGCAACGGATGTCGCGGCGCGGCGCGATCTTGTGGAAGAGGCGGGCCGGACCGCCGAAGAAGCGGTGGCGGCGCTGCCCACCCACGCGGACGCCACGGCCTACCAGCGACGCCTAGCCGCGGTTCTGGTGAAGCGCGCGGTGGCGCAGGCGCTGGAGCGATGGAGTCGGAATTGACGGACGAATCGGCGGACAGGCGCGCCATCTCGGTGACGGTCAACGGAACCCGCTGCGAGGCCGAGGTGGAGGTCCGCAAGACCCTCGCCGACTTCCTGCGCGAGGACGCGGGCTTTACCGGCGTCCACGTGGGCTGCGAGCACGGCGTCTGCGGCGCCTGCTCGGTGCTGATGGACGGCGAGGTGATCCGCTCGTGCATCCTCTTCGCCGTCCAGGCCGACGGCCACGAGATCACGACCGTCGAAGGTCTCGGGGGCGAGCAAGAACTGAGCCCGTTGCAGCAGGCCTTCGTGGACCACCACGCGCTCCAATGCGGTTTCTGTACGCCGGGCATGCTGCTGGCGGCAGTGGACCTCCTGAAGCACTGCCCCGACCCCACCGAGACCCAGGTGCGCGAGGCCCTGTCCGGCAACCTCTGCATGTGCACCGGCTATGCCGGCATCATCCGGGCGGTGCGCGCCGCCGCACCCCTGATGAAAGGCTGACCGTTCCTCATGGAAGCTTCATCCACGCAATGGAAGGGCCGGGCGGTTCCGCTCCGAGAGGACCTGCGGTTCTCCACCGGCCGGGGCACCTACATCGACGACATGAAGTTTCCGGATACGCTCCACGTGGCGCTGCTGCGGAGCGTCCACGCCCATGCCCGCATCCTGGAGGTGGACATCAGCGAAGCGCTGAAGATGCCCGGCGTGGTGTGCGGCCTTACCGGCGAGGACGCCGGGCGCATGAGCGAGCCGCTCCGCTCCCTGATCCCCATTCCGGTTCAGCTCGATGCCTACTGCCTAGCCTACGGGAAGGTTACTCACGTGGGCGAGCCGGTGGCCGCGATCCTGGCCACCAGCCGCTACCTCGCGGAAGACGCGCTGGAGAAGATCCGCGTGGAGTACGAGCCCCTGCCCGCTGCGGTGGACCCGGAGGCGGCCATGGAGGCGGACGCGCCGCTGCTGTTCGAATCCATGGGCACCAACGTCATGTGGCAGGACCGCTTCGACTACGGCGACGTGGACGAGGCCTTCGGCCGTGCCGCCCGCGTGCTCAAGAAGCGCTTCCATATCCAGCGATACTCCTCCACCGCGCTGGAGACCTTCGGCTGTACCGCGATCTACGACGACCACCGGGAGCAACTCACCATCTGGTCCAACGACCAGCGGCCCGGCCAGGCCATGCCCATCGTCGCCCACAGCCTGGGCCTCACCCACTCCCAGATCCGCTTCGTCACCCCGGACGTGGGCGGCGGCTTCGGCAACAAGCGCAAGGCCCACTACCTGATCATCGCCGCGCTGCTGTCCAAGCTGAGCGGCGGCAGGCCGGTCCATTACCTGGAGGACCGCCGCGAGAACCTCATGGCGCTGATCCATGCCTGCAACGGTGTCATGGACCTGGAGGCGGCGCTGGACGAGGAAGGCCGCATCCTCGGCATGAAGGTGCGGGACATCGCCGACGAGGGCGCCAACGTCCTGAACCCCACCGTCCACTCGATCCTGAAGCTCGGCAACCTGACCAACTGCTACCGCATCCCGGTGGTGCGCTACGAGGTCAACTCGGTGATGACCAACAAGTGCCCGTCGGGGGCCAACCGGGGCATCGGCAAGCCGTTCATGTGCCTGGCGATGGAACGGATGATGGACTACCTGGCGCGGCAGCTCGGCATGGACCCCATCGAGCTTCGTCGGAAGAACCTCGTGCTGCCCGACGCCATGCCCTACACCGGCCCCAGCGGCGCGCTCATCGACAGCGGCGACTTCAACGGCACCCTGGACAAGCTGCTGCCGCTCATCGACTACGAGGACTTTCTCCGGGAGCAGCGGGACGCACGCGCCCAGGGCCGTTATCTGGGCATCGGTATCGCCATCGGCCTGGAGCCCAGCACCTCCAACGCCTCCGCCTACATCCTTTCGTCAGGGCGGCGCAGCGCCTCCGGAGCGGCCGAGGCGGCGATGGTGCGGGTGGAGCACGACGGCAGCATCCTGGTGCTGCTGGGCGACGTGGGCAGCGGGCAGGGCCACGAGACCGCGGCGGCGCAGATCGTCGCCGACGAGCTTGGCGTGCCCATGGACGGCGTCCGCGTGTCGCCGTTCTTCGACTCCGCGGTGACGCCGTGGCTCTACGCCACCGGCAACTACTCCAACAAGTTCGCCGGCACCGACGTCGGCGCCATCCTGGGCGCCGCGCGCAAGGTGCGCGACAAGCTGCTGGAGCTGGCCGCGTACCTGCTGGAGGAGCCGGCGGAGAACCTGGAGCCGGCCGAGGGTTGCGTGCGCGCCCGCGACCGTCACGAGCACCGCAAGAGCCTGGCCGAGCTGGCCTTCGTGGCCTATAGGGACCTGCTGTCGCTGCCGCCCGGCATGGAGCCCGGCCTGGAGGGACGGTTCTACCACAAGCCCGACATCGCCAACGTGCCCGACGAGAACCGCCGGGTGCGGAACCAGCTCTTCGCCAGCAACGCCGCCCACGGCGTCATCGTCGAAGTGGACCCGGAAACCGGCGGCGTCACCATCCTCAAGTACGGCGTGGTGCACGACTGCGGCACCGTGCTCAACCCGTCCATCGTGGAGGGGCTGGTGCAGGGGGCCACCGCCCACGGCATCGGCGCGGCGCTGTTCGAGGAGTTCGACTACGACGAGCAGGGGAACCTCAGGGCCACCACTTTCGTGGACTACCTGAAACCCACCGCGGTGGAGATCCCCGACGTGGCCATGGACCACCTGGTGACGCCGTCGCCCTATACGCCTCTGGGGATGAAGGGGGTGGGGGAGGGCGGCGCCATCCCGGCGCCTGCCGCCATCTGCAACGCGGTGGAGGACGCGCTGGCGCCCCTGGGCTGCACCTTCGACCACCTGCCGCTCACGCCCGAGCGGGTGTGGGCGGAAATCGAAAAGGCCCGCGCCTCACGACACTAGGCCCTCACCCGGCCTTCGGCCACCCTCTCCCAGAGGCGAGAAGAGTTGGATTTGCCCCCTCTCCCTCTGGGAGAGGGTCGGGGTGAGGGTGCCCCGGAGTAGCCACCCTAGACCGTCACGTTGCACACCAGCTCGGTGTAGTCCGCGTCCTCCGGAATCAGGTCCCAGGTCAGCATCCACTTGTACTGGCGCTCGAACTCCTCCTCGGTGTAGGGCTCCGGGTCGACGTAGCGCAGCCGCGGCAGGTAGAAGTCGTCCTCGGTGAGCTCGTTGGCGTAGTGCTCGGGGATCTCGGCCAGCATGTGCTTGATGTACTTCTTGGGGTTCTTGTTGATGTAGGTGACGGACTTCTTGATGGCCCGCAGCATGCGCTTGAGGAGCTCGGGGTCCATGTCGGCGGGTCCGTTCTCGACGCCGAGGTAGTGGCCCTCGGTGATCATCTTGTAACCGCGCTTCTGGGCCAGCGAGATCCACGGTTCCATGAGCGTGGCGGCGTCCACCTCGCCGTTCTCCAGCGCCACGAACCGTTCATGCACGGTGCCGGCGTGCACGACGTTCATCTCTTCGCGGGCGACGAAGCCCTCCAGCAGTGACAGGGTGTGGTAGTGGGAGCCCTGGTGGTACTGGACGCCGACGCTCTTGTTGGCGAGCTGCATGGGCGCGTTCACCGGCGAGTCGGGCAGGACGTAGATGCCTTGGCACACCACCGCCGGACGCTTGGTCCAGATGGGGGCGCCGCGTTCGCTGTCGTAGGCCCGCCGCACCTGTCCCCATGAACAGGCCCGCATGATGTCCACCTTCTTCTGCTCGTACAGGAACTGGTAGTTGGTGGACTTCACCAGGGTGTGGTCGGTGCGGCGCGGATCGTCGTCCGCGAACTTGGTCGCGCGGACGCCCGGCAGGAAGATCTCGACCTCCATGCCTTCCTCCTCGAAAAGCCCTTCCTCCTTCGCGACGAACCAGTGAAGGCCCAGCACCGCCTCCGCGCTTTCCACGTTTATCTTGACCAACTCAGCCATGTCTCCGCTCTCCTTTTCGGCCCGAATGTAAACGAGTCCGCACCCGGCGCGGCGGCCGGGACCAGTCCGGAACTCGAACCCTGTTTCTTACAATCCACGCGGACCAGGGTCAAGGTCGCGGGCTCCCGCACCGGCGGTAACCGGCCGCCTTCCATTCCCCGGCGGTAATCTGATACGCATGGCGGACGCCCATGCTCATCGACGTGGCACTGCTGTTCGCCCTCGGCGCCTCCCTCGCCTACGCCTTTGCCGACGTCACCGCGCGTTTCGGCCTGCACCGGGCGGACCCGGCGGTGGGGGCGATGATGGCGCTCAGCGCTTCGGTCGTGCTTTTCACGCTGGCCATTGCCGCGAGCGGCGCCGAGTTTCCGGCCTTCGGCGTCCACTACTTGTGGATGGCCGCGGGAGGGGCCTTCAACCCCGGTATCTTCTTCGTCCTTTTCTTCATCGGCATATCGAGGATCGGGGTCTCCCGGGCCGCGCCGATCAAGGGGAGCTCGGCCATCTTCGCGGCCCTCCTGGCCATGGTCTTCCTGGGCGAGGACCCGGCCTGGTACAATCTGGCCGGGATCCTGCTGGTGGTGGGCGGCATCGCGGTGATCTCGTCCGGCGCGGCGCAGGGGCGCTGGCGCCGGGTGGACATGCTCTGGCCCCTCGGGGCGGCGGTCGCGGGCGCCATCGCCGCCCTGTGCTGGCGCACCGGCATCCAGGCATTCCCGGACACGGTGGCCGGCACGGCGGTGGCGATCTTTGCCGCCCTGGTGGTGGTTGCGTCCTACACCCTGGCGGTGCGAAGGGACCGGATCCGGGAGAATGTGCGGGTGAGCTGGAAGTTCTTCATCGTCGCGGGCGCCATCGAAGGCGCCGGGAAGTTCCTCTATGCCAGCGCCCTTCAGCTCGGCGAGATCTACCGCATGCTGCCGTTGATCCAGACCTCGCCGCTGTTCGTGGTGCTGCTCTCGCTGGTGGTGCTGCGGCAGGCGGAGCGGATTACCTGGCGGGTGCCGGCCGGGGCGGTGCTGACGGTGGGCGGGGCGATCCTCGTGAACGTGCGTTTCGCGTAGGGCAGTTCCCGCGTCCGCCGGTCAGAAGGTCCGCGCCATCCACCGGACCTCGCCGATGATTTCGGCGTCCTCGGGCCATACCACGGGTTCCCGCTCGGGATGATCGTTCTCCAGCAGCCACCGGCCGGCGCTGTCCTTGGCGGCGCGCCCGACCGCGAGGCCCTGGTCGGTGCGCAGTGCGTAGATGCGTCCTTCCCGCCGCTCTCGCCGGCCCTGGTCCACCAGCGCGGAACAGCCGTCGGGCAAGGTGTTCCCCATGGATTCACCCTGCACCCTGACGATCAGGCACCGGGCCGCATCGAGTCCGTGGCTGCTCAACCAGTCTCGCTTGAACCAGAGGGATTCGGAGGCGGAGCCCGCGGGCGGTCCGTCGTAGAGGGCGTCCGGGTCGCGGATCTCGATGGGCAGGGCGCCGGGAATGTCGATCGGCGTGTCCGGGTAGGTTGCCGGCGCGACGTTCCCCGCGTCTTCTTCGGTCCGGTCCGGCGGCCTGCCGGACAGGTGCTCGCGCAGCATGGCATCCAGGTCGGCGCGAAGTCCGCCGCGCAGGTACCGGCTCTCGGTTCTCAATGCGCGGACGAGCCTGTCCTCCAGGGGGCTGTCCCCGCCCTGCTCCGAGGAACCGGTTTCCGGGTCGGGGTTGCGTTCCTCGAATAACCGCGCGAGCGGCACGTCGAGGAACGCGGCGAGCTTCTCCAGTTGGTTGAGCTTCCACTCGTTGCGCCCGTTCAGCAGGTTGGAGAAATGGCTGGGGCGAATGCCGATGGCCGACGCGATCTGGCTTTTCGTGGCCCTTCCGAGGGATTTCTCATCGTCCACGAAGTCCCTGATTTGGCTCTTTGGGCGGCTCGATAGCAGCGGCGTCTTCCTCTTGCGCATTGCAGCTTTTCAATAAGGGCAAGAAGCCTGCAAATGAGCATTCTTCCCTCATGCGTCAAAAGGCGCCGATATTATTGTTGCAATTGTGTATGCAGGGCGCCTCGTTTCACGATGCCACGGGAGACACCCGTCAAGGCTGCCACAGCTTCGAGTTATCGAACGAATGGTTTCAGGGGTGGAACGTGCAGGGGACGGACCCTGGCTGTCGGAGGAGAGTTGCGGCGGAAAATGGCCGCACTACGATTTGCGCGGACATGTGCGCGCAGGAAACGCTTGCACGGCACGCGCAAGCGGTGCCTAGGCCCTCACCCGGCCTTCGGCCACCCTCTCCCAGAGGGAGAGGGGTTGTAATCTGGCACCCTCTCCCTTTGGGAGAGGGTGGGGGTGAGGGCTCCTAGAACGGAATGTCGTCGTCGATGGGCGGCGACTGGAACGACGGCGACGGGTCACCGAAGCCCTGGTCCTGAGCATCCTGGGAGGCCCGGGCGCCGCCTCCGCCGCCGAGGAACTGGACCCGTTGGGCGACGATCTCGGTGGTGTAGCGGTCCTGGCCGTTCTGGTCGGTCCACTTGCGGGTCTGGATCCTGCCATGGACGAGCACTTGCCGTCCCTTGGCCAGGTACTGGCCGCACGACTCGGCCTGTTTGCCCCAGACCACGATGTTGTGCCACTCGGTGCGCTCCTGGCGGTTGCCGTCCTGCCCGACCCAGGACTCGTTGGTGGCGACGGAGAAGTTGGCCACCGCGCGGCCGCTCTGGGTGAAACGGACCTCCGGGTCTCTGCCAAGGTTCCCTGATACGATTGCGATGTTCACCGACATAGCGACCTCACGGTATAGAGTGTTGAGCGGCGTTTGCGTGGACTTCGGACCTTATCGCTTGCGCCGTCGGTAGTCAACATTTTGGACGCGACCCTTGACAAGTTCCGGGCACATCCATAAAAGGTCATGTTTATTGCCCTCTTTCCCATATCGGCAACCATCGGCAAACCTTTAGACTATTGCCACGATTCAGGCGTGCTCGAACGTATTCCAGCCACATGACGGGAGGATCCAAGATGCGCAAACTGGTAACGAGAGTCCTGTTGGGCGCGGCCGTGCTCGGCCTGGCCGCGAGCCTGCCGCTGTCCCAGGCACAGGCGGCCTTTCCCGAGCGCAACATCAACATCATCGTGCCGTTCTCGCCCGGCGGCGGCTATGACGCCATCGCCCGCGCCACCGCCCGGAGCATGAAGAAATTCGTGCCCAAGGGCGTGAACATCATCGTCAAGAACGTCACCGGCGCCGCCGGCCGCCGCGCCTCGGTGTTCATGTACCGCGCCAAGCCCGACGGCTACACCATCGCCCACTTCCAGGCATCCGGAATGCTCGGCGACCAGATGCTGTCGGAGACGCCCGTCGGCTTCGAGACCAGCAAGTTCACGTGGCTCGCCCGCGTGGGCGCGGACCCCTTCGGTCTTCACGTTTCGGCCAAGGGCCCCTACAAGTCCATCGCGGATCTGCAGAAGGCGAAGCGGGTGACGTGGGGGTCGAGGGCATCGGCGTGGGGCGGTGGCTGGGCTCGTTCCTGGCTGCCAAGGCCTTCGGCATCGACTTTCACGTGGTGGCCGGTTACCGGGGCACGGGCGAGTCGCTGCCGGCCCTTCTGCGCGGCGACTTCGACATCTGGGCCCAGCCCATCGACCATCCGTCGGTGACCTCCTACCTGGGAACGGACCTGCGTCCGGTGGCCCAACTGGACCGGAAGCGGGCCGTCAACGCCCCGGACGTCAAGACGTCCTTCGAAATGGGTTATGACATCTACTTCAGCGACCTGCGCGCCTTCGGGGGCCCTCCGGGAATCCCCGCGGACCGGGCCAAGATTATCGAGGACCTGCTGCTCAAGGCCATGAGGGACAAGGACTACGTCGATTGGAAGAACTCGTCGTCCATCCAGTTGGTGGAGGGGCCGGCGTCCACGGTCAGCGAGGACCTGAAGTACTACGAGAACCTCTTCAAGGCGAATCTCGAGGAGATGCGGAAAGCCGCCAAGGCCAAGTAGCCGCCGGCTTCCGGACCGCCGCCGGCCGGTTTCAGGGCCGGCCGGCGGCGGTGTCGTAACGCAAGCAACCGGGGAGACACCCGGAACCGCAAGGGCCGCACCCGAGGACCGAATCCATGTGGGAACCTTTTCTGCTAGCCATGGGCATGCTCAGCAACCCCCTGAACCTGCTGGTGCTGGCGGCGGGCGCCGTGTCGGGGCTCATCCTGGGGGCGCTTCCCGGGCTGTTCCTGGCCGGTCTGACCATCGGCATGACATTCACCTTCGGGTGGGACGCCGAGACCGCCATGTTCCTGATGGCGGGGATGATGGGGGCGGCCACCGAAGGGGGTTCGGTTCCGGCGATCCTGCTCAACATTCCGGGCGAGGCGCCCAACGCCGCCACCTGCTTTGACGGCCATCCCATGGCCCGCCGGGGCGAGGCGGGCCGGGCGGTGGGGCTGGCCGCGGCGTCGTCCTTCCTGGGCGCCGTGGTGGGCATGTGCTTCCTGATGATCCTGATCCCCTTCGTGAAGATCATCGTGCTGTCCTTCGGGCCGCCCGAGTTCTTCATGCTGGTGGTCTTCGGCCTGCTGACGGTGGCCTACGCCGCCCGCGGCAACATGCTCAAGGGACTCGTCTCCGCCGGCATCGGCGTGCTGCTGTCGCTGATCGGCTTCAGCCCGGTGCACGGCGTGCTGCGGTTCAACTTCGGCAGCGACAACTACCTGTGGGACGGCATCCCGCTGGTGCCGTTCTTCATCGGGCTCTTCGCCATCGCCGAACTGGTGAACCACGTGCTGCGCGGCGAGACCATCGCCGAGGGCGGCGAGCGTCTCAAGGTGGGCCTGTTCGGCGCCTTCAGGGGGTTCCTGGAGGTCTTCCACTACAAGACGACGCTGGTGCGGAGCTCGGCCATCGGCATCCTCGCCGGCATCATTCCGGGCATCGGCGGCGTGCTGGCGAACTTCCTCTCGTACTCCATGGCCGTGCAGTTCTCGAAGAACCCGGAGAAGTTCGGCACCGGCACCGCGGAGGGGATCATCGCCTCCGAGGCTTCCAACGACGCCAAGGACGGCGGCGCGCTGCTGCCCACCATCATCTTCGGCATCCCCGGCAGCGCCGGCATGGCGGTGCTGCTGGGCGCCTTCATCCTGCACGGGCTTCAGCCGGGCTTCTTCTTCGTGCGCGAGCACATGGAAATCGTGTTCGTGCTGATCTTCGGCTTCGTGATCTCCAACTTCCTGGCCAGCCTCATGGCCGCCTTCGGCGCCGACATCCTCGCCCGCGTGACGACGCTGCGCGTGGGTTTCGTGGTGCCCGCCGCCTTCCTGCTGTCCGTCGGCGGCGCCTACGCCGCCCGGGAAAACGTCTGGGACATCGGCATCGCCATTGCCGCCGGCATCATGGGCTTTGCGTTCAACCGGTTCGGGTTCTCTCTGGTGACCCTGGTCATCGGTTTTCTGCTCGGGGTCCGGGCGGAGCTCTCCTTCGTGCAGTCTCTGCAGATCTCTGCCGGCAGCTATGCCATCTTCTTCACGCGGCCCGTCACCATTGTGCTGATGCTGTTGAGCATTCTCATGCTCTGCCTGCCGTGGCTGACGAGCCGGAGAGGGAAGGCGTCGTCATGAAGGGGTCTACGCTTCTCGGTATCATCCTGGTGGGCGCCGCGTTGCTGTTCTTCGCGTGGTCGTTCTCGTACAGCGGCATGGCCGGTTTCGTGCCCCTGGTGCTGGCGTTCCCGACGGTAGTGCTGGCGGCGCTGTGCCTGGCCGGCGAGCGCTATCCCGCCATCATGGCAGCCTTCGAGGTGAGCCTGGAAGACGTCCTCTCCGGCGCAGCCGGGGCCGACGAGGGCGCCGTGCAGGCTGAGGAATACGTTCCGAAGGCCGGAGAGTTGGCTCTCATCGTCCGCATGTTCGTGTGGTTCGGCATCTTCGGAGTGCTGGTCTTCATCTCCGGTTTCTACATTTCGACTCTTCTCTTCGCGATTCTTTTCACCCGCTACCAGGGCCGCATCGGCTGGCCCGGAACGGCTCTCATCACGGCGCTGGCGCTGGGCTTCTTCTACTTCATCTTCGAGGAAACCCTGGCCGTCGACCTGTTCGCCGGGGTGATCTTCGGGGCCTTCATTCCGCCGCTGTAGCAGCCTGGGTCCCCTACGCAGCTGTTTTAGCCGGCATCTCGCAAGTTTATCTGTCTACGTCCCTTCGGCTTCGCGAAGCGAAGTCCACCCGTTCGTTCTGAGCCCTTCGACAAGCTCAGGACAGGCTTCGTGGAGCGAAACGGAACCAGCTCGAAGGGCGAATGCCCAAATCCGACAAGCTCCCAGGAACAGGGTTCAAGTTCCGGCACGGCGTGCCGATGACTCTCCATAGGGCAGACAGGACAGGCGGGCAGGGAGTCCATGTCCGGGAGGGTCACTCATGGCAGACGAAATCGATCACCCTCACGACCGGCTGTTTCGCGCGGTCTTCTCCGACGCCGCGGAAGCCGCCAGCCTGCTCCGGGCGGCCGTGCCGCAGGAGTTGCGCGATAACGTCGATTGGAACAGCCTGCGGCTGGTGGAGGGAAGCTTCGTGGATGATGACCTGCGCCAGAGCGAATCCGACTTGCTTTTCGAGGCCGGCTACGGCAAGGACACGGACCGCCACGGTATGGGGAAGGACCGGTTGCGGCTTTACCTGCTGTTCGAGCATCAATCGACACCGGATGCGTGGATGCGGTTCCGGCTGATGAAGTACTGCTGCCGCATCTGGGATGCAGACCTGCGCGACGATCCCCGGCGCACGGAGTTGCTGCCGGTCGTGCCGCTGGTGTTCTACCAGGGTACCCGCGACTGGCAGTACGCGACGGAGTTCGCTGACCTGTTCCCGGAAGCGGTTCGAGATTGGCCTTGGGTGCCGCGGTTCGAGCATGTACTGCTGGATCAGACGGGACTGGACCCCGGCGATGTCGAAGGCGCGACCATGGGGCGCATTGCCCAGTTGCTGATGATGGCGGCCTTCGGCCGGCACGTGGGCGAGGCGCTGGAGAGGGCCGCGAAGCTGGCGGCGTCTCAGGTTTCCAGTGGCACGGTGGACCATATTCGGATAATCTCCCTCTACCTGTTTTCGACGCAGGAGCAGGCTACTGCGGATGCCTTTGGTGAGGCGCTACGGCGTCATGGAGGCGGCCAAGGAGGAGAAATCATGTCATATGCTCAACAACTTCTGGAGGAAGGCCGGGCACAAGGCCGGGCAGAAGGCAAAGCCGAGGGCAAGGAAGAAGGCTTGCAGCGCGGCAAGGTAGAGGCGGTGGAAGGCTTCTTGAGAATCGGCGTGAGCTGGGATGTGATCACGTCAGCAACGGGGATCGACGAAGCCCGGTTCCGCGCTCTCAAGGAGCGCCTCGCAGCGGCAGCGCAGCAACTCGACAAGCCGGCATGAATCCGTCTGGATGCCAACGTGACCGCACATCCGCAATAGTCCCCCGCCCCGGCCGTCAGCGCGGATCCGCATCGCTGGCGGAATCAAGGCCATAGAACTCTTCAACCGTTGCGTTCACGAGTTGAAGCTGCCGAGTGTCAAAGTCCCGGTAGGACCACTCCCACAAGTAGTCGGCCGCGTATTGAACCGGTATCGCTACGATGACAGCGAGTTTCGCGCCGGCTGCGGCGCCCGGAAGTACTCCCATTCCGCCGGCGTAAAGCCCGACGGTCCCGCCAACAATGGCGCCGCCGGCGCTGAACATCGGGACGATGGCGACAGCCGTGGCGCGGCGGTAGAAATCACGTCGACTCAGACGGCCCAAGTCGTACTCGTAATACGCCGTAGCCAGCAGCATTCCTTCTACCCCGAACGAGACAGGCAGAAATGCGGCACCGGCGGCCCGGACCCATCCCGTCGTTGGGAGACGCATGAACGTCGCGGACGAACTCGCGCCCAAGGTCGTTAACTGCCCGGCCCTGCCCAGTGCGACGCCTGTCTGCAAATAGGGTAGAGGGCCCCCGTCCAGAGCGGGGTCGTTCCACATCTGCCCGGCAACCCCGAACTGCCGGTACGTATCCCAACCCAGTCCCGCCGCCCCGACCACGCCTAGGATCGCCACGCCCTGTGCGGCTTGATGCTTCAACATCGCAATGGACTGGTCCTTCCAGGCTTTCTGGAAGACGCGTCGATTGTCGGGATTCTCCTGGGTTAACTTTCGCTCGATTCTCCTTGCTTCATGCTTCTCGTTGTCGCGGTTCCACCCGTTCTGAAGTATGGGCTCCTTCGGTTTGCCCTGATCGTGGAGAGTGCGCACGACGCCAGTCGCCAGGCGGCCCTGTTGTGCGGCCACGATGACGCGGGCCGCGCCCACCCTGGCCTGTTCCGGAACGTTCGGATGTCGGAGGACACGTTCGGCCGCACCTATCGAATATGCGTTCGTGTCTTGCCGGGTATTGGAGAAGGACTTGATCGGGGAGTTACCTCCTTTCGCTTCAAGCACACGGACGAGGCCCAATCGGTGGTCCCAATACGCGGAGTCCGGTCCATGGGGAGTGCCTTTGCTCGAACCGAGCAGTTGTGTCCAACCGCGCTCCTCAGCAAATCTCGCGCGACCCTGTTCACCAATTTTCTCCGCAAGGCGTTTCTGTTCATATGACGTTGCGCCAAGATACGCGGGCTCGTAGTTGCGCTGAAAATAGAAGAGCTTGGTTTCGACTGTCGTAGACGGAAAGAGCTTTCGCACCGTCTCGGGCGTCGCCAGTAGCCACAGTTGTGTCGCCTGTTCTCGTGGCGTCAGGGGCAGGTTCAGGGACGAGACGGCAGACCGGGCCGGCGAGGCATTGAGCGTCGTCAGGGCGAGCACGAACAGTGCAGTACCGATAATGCGGTGACTTCTCACGATCCATCCTCCAGAAAGTCCCGCAACGATTTCTTCTCGGCAACCGCTGAGGCTTTCGCCACGTCGGTTTGATCGTCGCGTCCGTCCAACTTTCGCCAGCCTGTTTGAAACGCCTGCTGGTAGCGTTCGTGAACGGGCAGGTCCAGCAAAGCGAGGTTGACGGGCAGGAGATGGTCAATCATGGCTTGCCGGACTTCGCGAAACTGCCCGGCGTCGAGGTACTCACGACGTTTCTCGCGCTCGGGGCTATCCGACACCAACGACTTGGCAGTGTCCAGCCACGAACTGGCATTATCAGTCTCTATAGAGATCCTCTGAAGCGCATCATCGAACTTCCTGATTTCGGAAAGCGCCCAGCGCTGATACGCCCGCACGGCGCGGGCTTGGCGCTCTTCTGCGCGTCGGGTCGCTTCGGTTTCGATGGTCGCTACAGCGAGCCGCAGGTCTCTCTCCAACCCGTCTTCGACCGGCGTGAGGACGCCTTCCAGAACGAGTGCAACACGGGCAGCCACCACCTGTTGCAGCAGCGTCCTGGCGGATGCTTCATAGAGCGTGGGCTGATCGTGCTCCAGTTTCCGTGCGGTTTCCCATCGGTCTCGCAGGGTGGCGGCCTGCTCAACGGCTTGGCGTCGCAGCATCTCCTTGTACAGTTTCTTCTGCAGGGTGGGGATATCGAAATCGGCGCCGCCCGTTTCGAGGTCTGCCGCGTAGACCCCCAGAGACTCGTAGATCGCGGCAACCTCTGTCGCGGCACCCGGACTGCCCTCCAGGTATTGCTCCGCTTGCTCTACCGCCTCGATGACGCGCTGTCGCGCCACTTCGCCAGCCAGTTCGGTGGCGTGCTCCTACAGCACCGAAACTAATGTCTCGGCGCCGCCCTCCGGCTTGGCGCCGGCCAAGGCGCGCAGTTCGTCGGCGAGTTGATCGAGTCGTTCAAGTGACGGGTCCGCATCTGGCGGTTCATTCAAACCGGCGAAAGCCATCGCCGCCCATCGGACCGGCGAAAGCCGCGGAAGGTATCGCGGCTCGGCCCGAACCGGAAGACCGGTGATGAGTTCGGATGCCTGATCGAGGAAGTGTCCGGCCTCGCCAGCGTCCTTCGGCCATCGGCTGACATCGTTCACCTGATCTTCAAGCTCTTTGAGGCGGCCTTCCCACTCTGGAGACATACCGGCGAGGGAAACGTTGTCGAGTATCGTTTGCAGCACGTTCGACTGTTCCCGAAGCGCGCCTTGCTGTTCCTGGAGGTGGGTTTCAAGCGTACCCAGTCGAGAGGAGAGGGCTTCCCGTTGCTGTTGTTGCCCGAGTTTTTGCTCATCGGGCTGTTCGTCACGGCTGTCGCAACCAACCAAGCCCACCAAGCTCGACAGAAGGAGCAGAGCGCCAAGAGCGAGGATGAACAACCGGCGATTGCAACGCTGACTCTGCCCTGCCTTTGAGCGGGGTTTGAACATGCGCATCAGGTCTCTCCTTGCCGCCGGAGTGCCTCGTGTCCTTGCTTCTCTTTCTGGCTCGTGGGCGGGTGCCCACGGCATGGCGTGCCCGGAACTGAGAAAGTCGTCCTTCGACTTCGCGCCGCCTGGATCAGAAACTCCAGACCTATAATTCGCCTTCGCGGCTTCGGTCAACTCGGTGGCGTCGTCGCGACCTTACGCGCGGACCCACTGTCCTTCTTCCGCCGCGCGCAACGCGGCGTCGAGCACGCGCTGGCGGCGAAGCTCGGCGACGCGGGGGTGCCGTTGTGGATGGCGTCCACGAAGTCGGCCGTGGACCTCTTCCCCGGCGTCATCTTCGGCGCCTTCATCCCGCCGCTGCAGGAGCAGGCACGGGCCGGAATCTGCCGTGAAGCGTCTCGCTCCAGGCGTCAGCGCGGGTCCGCCCCACCACTCCGCCGTCGATACGACCCGCTTCGGCGTTCAGTCGGTAGGCTGTACGGGTTGAAGGAAAGAAATCGCCTGCTTCCCCAAACGCCAGACGAGAAACCCATTCACGGCTCCTTCCGCCACCCTGCCTAGACCGGCAGTCGCTGCCCCGGCAATCGTTGCTGCCGCGGCAGGCGCTACTTCCAGATATTCCGTCAATTCGCTCTTCAACGTGTCGACGGCCGTGTCGGTGGCTTCCTGCGACAGGCCGGCAAGGTAGGTTTGCACGATTGAACGGGTCAAAATCGTCGCTGTCGCCCCGAGTGCCGGGCGCAATCCGTAGAGGACCGTGAGATCCTTGATTAGCGCCACGCATGCGTACAGCACGACGGCGCTGTCTATCACTGCTATCCGGGAAACGGCCGCACCAAACCCCACCCGCCATACGTATTGTTTGACGCGAGCGTTCGCGACGCGATCCAGGATCGACTGGAACTGGCCGCGGAACTCCGAAAGCCACGCGACCGGCGGCATTGGTTCGTCGTTCGCCAACAGGGTTCGCTGCGCATGGGCAAGATCGTCCAACTCGCGGTCGGTCAATCCGAGGACCAGCAAACGCCTGCGGGCATCGTCGTTGAGTTGGTACTTCTCAAGGTAGATTCGCAGTTCGCGAACGGCCTGTTCTGCATGTTCCGCAGCCAGAGCCTGCATGTGCCGGCGCTCTTGAAGGGCCTGGATCGCATGGAGGTTCACCGATGGATTGCGCCGCAACCGGACGAGCATCCAGACGAGTTGCACGATCAGCCAAAGCAGGGTCCCTGCGAACAGGAGGGCGACCGCGCCCACGATCCAGTTGAAAGGTACCGGCAAGGCTAGGATGGCGGCGCCCGTCGTCACACCCTGAGAAACGAGGAAGAGTCCGAGCACGGCCGCCAGGGCGCATCCGCCCCAGGTCAGGGCGCGGCGGATGCCGGGAGGCAGCGCAAAATTCGCGGGCTGTTGCAGTTCCTTCTCGGACTGCCACTGCAACTCCTCCAACTGCCGCCGCAACTCCTCGTCGGCCTGACGTCTCGTTTCGTCGCTCTCCTGATCGTCCAACACTCTGCCGCCTTCGAGCGGGGATCGGGGTGTCCCCAACCCGCTGCTGCCCTCTCTCGGCTCCGGCGAGCGTCTGGTCGTTGTCTTCGCACCCATGGTCTTGTCGATCACCATAGCGCCGTCCATCGGGGATCGGGGTATCCCCAGCCTGCTGCCGCCTTCTCCCGGCTCCGGCGACGGTGTGGTCCTTGTTTTCGCATCCATGGCGAAACCTCGTTACATTGCGACGAAGTCGAACACGGCGTCCAGATTTCGATGTCTGGGAGGAATCTGGCGATTGCGCGGGGGACGAGGAACTACTTTGGGGAACTGGTAACTGTTCGGGTCCCAGTCGTTCGGCCATTCCTCCGGTAACGAGGATACCGGGAACTCCATCAACAATCGTTCTGGATTATCGCATAGAGGCACGCCGCGCAGCTTGTCATCGTCCATCTGAGTGGTCGAGATACATGCGCTGCAGTCAAACCAGTCGACGTCCGCATCCGGCAACAGATCCTTTGCGCGTCGGGTCATGCTGCGCAACAAGAACTTCAAACGCCCCTGTTTCAAGTCGCTCTTCCTTACCATGTCGGCTTTCGTGGCGACAAAGGCAACCCGCTGGACCGCAGGTGACCAGAAACACAGTTTCCCGAGCATTTTGCCGATGCCCGAATGACCCTGCATGGCTTTGAGCAGAGCCAACACGACCTCGCGATTGTCGTTGAAACGATCCACTCCGCCAAGAAGGAGTGACGGTATGTCCACTAGTACAATCACGCTGTGAGCGTGAGACAAGTCGGCGATGACTGGTATGATCACCTCCTTTCGGTAACGTTTGTAGCGCTTCTGCAGCTCTCGCACCACCACGGGAATTTTTCCCGCCAAGTGTTTCGGCAGTGGCGCGAACTGACTCGATTCATCCAAACCACACAATCGCTTCTCGGCCAGTTTGACCGGTTGATCCTCTTTGGCGTCATCGCCTTGGCGGTCCAGCATGAAAACGGATGGCGATACCAGCGCCCGGCAATACAGTGCAAAGCGTGCGAGAAGCCTCTTGTAGCAGTGAGCCACCTGTTGCAACAACGGCTCGATCTTCTCTGCGTCTTTCCGAGTCTGGTTTGTAAACGCAGCGACGATATTCTCCAGCTCCTGCTCGTAATCATGGACGGCGTCGCGATGATCCGGATTGCCGGCGAATTGGGCAAACATGTAGTCGGACCAATGGGCGAAATCATCGTGCAGCGCAATCCCTGCGTCTGCCATACGTTCTCCGGGAAAATCCAGGAATTCCACTTGTTGTTTTCGCCATCGACGCCATCGAGCGGAGCGCTTGAACGTACATACATATTTGTGGGAATCTCTCGTCTTCCGCGGCCAGCGGCTTTGCTCGGCGGCCATGAGATTTCGAGATTCCTCGAAGGGAAACGTCGATTTTGCGGCAATACCGCGAAATTGTGCCATCTTCATGTTGTTTTCCAGACGGAAAACGGCATTTTCGTATTCGTCCAATTGCCATAACAAAGAGGTCAAGAAGGCAGTCTTGCCGCTTCTGGCCAGGCCCGTGACGGCAATCCTTGTCTTCCTCGTCGAATCGAATGCCATGTCGTATGACTCCCTTCAGGTACGTCTGGAGTTGAATTGGCCTTACGGCGTGACCCAATGCCCTTCGTCGGCTGACCGCAGCGCGGCATCAAGAACGCGTTGGGCGGCGAGGCCGTCGGCGAAGCTCGGTGCGGCGGGGGTGCCGTTGCGGATGGCGCCCACGAAGTCGCGCGTAACCTTGGCGAAGATGAACTCTCCCTGGGCGCGCTGGGGATCGGAGTCGTCGAGTCCTCCGGTGTAGCGTTCGGGAATCTCCAATGCCTCAGGTGAGCGCGTGTCGCCGCGTGCGCCCCATAGTTGGCCGCGCACCCAGCCCGTGACGTTACGGTCGAATACGAAGCGCAGCATGCCGGCGTCGCCGTAGATCTCCAGGTTCTGGTAGTTGCTCTTGCGCGCCACCGCGCTCAGGCGGACGCACGCCGAGGTGCCGGCCGCTAGGCGGCCGAGGAGAGTGAAGCTGTCTTCCACCGTCACCGGCCGGGGCGTGTCGTCTCTGTCCGGCAGCTCTGGGATGAAGGTGTCGGCGTGGCCCCAGACGCTCTCGAACTCGCCGATGAGCCAGCGGATCCGGTCCACCACGTGTACGCCGATGTCGCCCATCACGCCGAAGCCGGCCAGCTCCCGCTGGTGGCGCCAGTAGTGGGTCAAACCCGGCGTGGCGCGGTTCTCGCTGAACCAGCGGCTCTCCACGTGGAGCACCCGCCCGCCCACGTAGCCGCCGTCCATGAGCTCCTTCATGTAGGCCAGCGCCGGGATGTGGCGGTGGTTGAACGCGGTCATGTGCACGCGCCCGGCTGCGTCCGCCTGCTTGAGCATGGCCTCGGCCTCCGCCGTGTTCATGGCCAGGGGCTTTTCGCACAGCACGTGGAGGTCCCGTTCCAGCGCCGCGGCGGTCATCTCGGCATGGAGGTGCGGGGGTGCGACGATGCTCACCGCGTCGAGGCCGTTGTGGGCCAGGAGTTCGCGGTAGTCCGTGTACACGTGAGGCACGCCGAACTTCCCGGCCATGGCCTCCGCCTTGTCCCGGGTCCTCTGGCAGAACGCCACCACTTCGGCGTTCTCCGTGACGTGGAAACCTTGCAGGTGCTGGACGCCGAAGCCGCCGCCGATGACGCCGATGCGCACAGGTTGATCCGTTGTCATGTCTCCTCCTGGTGTTCCGTCCGGCGGATTTCAGCCGCGGTTCACGTCTTCTCGGAATTTCCGGGCTCGGGAACCATGAGAATCACGGCGGCCGTCGCCAGATTGACGCCGGCCCGAAGGATCGGACGAAGCGTTCACCGCGGGTGTCTCGTCCCTTCCGGCTACCGAAAGCTCCGGGCGAGTTCCCGATGAACCCGTCCGTAGCCCGGCGACTGGTTAAGAATGCGCGGGGCAAGCTCGGCATGGATGCGCGGAAGGGCGTGAAACGGCACTGCGGCATAGGCGTGATGCTCCGCATGGAACGGCATGTTCCACGCGAGGAAGCGCACCAGGGCGTTGGTGTGTACGGTCCGCGAGTTCTCGAGCATGTCGGGGGAGGTCGGACAACCCGTGTGCTCGGCCATGAGGTAGAGCCTCAGCATCGGCTGTCCGAGCAGCGCGGGAACGATCCAGCACGAGATGAGCGCGGTGCTTCCGGCCGCGGCCGAGACCGCACCGGCAGCCGCGTAGCTTGTGAGGAAGAGCCGCGCCTCGAAGACGATCCGGTCTCGTTCGGAAGTCGCGATCCAGGGCTCGTCCACGCGTCCCGCCGCATGCGAAGCCATCAACCGGACCTGATTGAGCCAGTACGGCAGGCCGGTCACCCGCCACAAGTATTCGCGCCACCCGCCGGGGGGTGGGTCCGCCAACTCGGGGTCGTGTTCCGGGTCCTGCGTGTGCCGGTGGTGCTCGAAGTGGAACGCGCGAAAGTAACGGGGCGGCAGGACGAGGATCCATCCGCAGGCGGTCGAGACCGTGCGGTTGAGCCGGCGGCTTCGGAACGCCGTGCCGTGAATCGTCTCGTGCAGCGGCGCGAAGAGAAAGACGAGACAGGTGCCGTAGGCCCATGCGGCGAGGAACATCCAGGCGGTCCCGAAAGCGGCTGCGTATGCGGCTCCCGCCGCCGCGATCACTCCAAGATGGAGTGCCAGATGAGCGAGTCCCCTGGCGTTCGACCGCTCCGTGAGTGTACGGAGGGTCGTACTCGACTGCCGATTCGATGGCATCTTCACAGGGTGCCCCACCTCGGTTCAGCTCTTCAAGTCCTTTATGGGAGTTCGCGCCCTGGGGACGATCAGGATCGTGGCCGCCGCCACGAGATTGACGATGGCGAAGAGATAGAATGTGTAGCTCAAACCGTAGAGGTCGGCTACAGCGCCGGCGATCAACGGGAAGACCAGGGAGAACGAAGACCGGCCCACGTCCATGAATGTCTGTGCCGCGCCCCAGATATCCTTCGGCGCTTGCTCCAGGCCGCTGGCCTGGATGATGGGTCCCACCGCGAAGAGCGCCATCCCGCCCAGGGACACGACAGGGAGCAGCAACCAACCGGACGGGAACAACGGGATCGAGCCGATCAGCAGTCCACCCGTGAGCAACGAGACGAAGATCGTGCTCTTCCGTCCCCAACGGTCCGACATGTGCCCCACGATGGGAGCGAAAACCGTCCCTACCAGCGCCAGACACCCTAGATAGATGCCGATGGCGGCCGTCCCCATCTTCATCTCCACCGAAAGATAGAGGGGTAGAAAGGTCGGTATGAGATTCTCGCCGATGGATCGCAGGCCGGCCACGACGGTTACGCCGATCAATGGAAGATTGGTGAGGACGTCGCTGCGCAGCGCGCGGCCATAGGATACTCCCTGCCGGTCCCGCGGCGCGCGTCCCAGGCGCGGCAGCAACAGCCAGAGAAAGAGCGCGGTGGCGATTCCGGGCAGGAACTGGAAGGTGAAGACCGTGCGCCAAGTCACCCAGGCGAGCACCGCGCCCATAATGGCGGGGCCGGCGGCGGAGGCGAGATAGCCCCCCATGGCATGGATGCCCAGGGCGAATCCCATGCGGTCCGGGAACCGGTCGCCGATGACGGCTCGTGCCGGCGCGTGCCACATGAACCCTCCCGCCAGGGCCTGGGTGCAGAGGAGCGCCCCGAATATGAGGAACGTGGTGGAAAACCCCTGAAGCGAGAAGAACAGGGAAGGCCACACCAGGGAAAACAGCAGGATACCCTTGCGATCCTTCAGGAAGTCCGTGGCCAGGCCGCCGGCGGTGATGCTGATGATGTGGGATACGCGTTGAACCGAGCGAAGCGCCCCGAGTTGGGTATACGTGATGCCGAAGTCCCTGGTGATCAGGGGCAGGGACACCGCCAGGATGCCGTGGAACCAATGGGTGACGCCGTGGCCCGTCGCCAACAGCGTCAGTATGCGGCCTCGCCGCGGCTCGGCGGGGTCTGGCGAAACGCTCACCGCGGGTGT
The DNA here is from genome assembly GCA_965204505.1 of uncultured Binatia bacterium (SeqCode). GTDB lineage: Bacteria > Desulfobacterota > Binatia > UBA9968 > JAJDTQ01 > JAJDTQ01. The sequence continues at coordinate 1,731,366 of CBDBFB010000001.1, read as the reverse complement.
CCCGCCCCAGTTCAAGGCGTCAGCTCCAGGTGTGGCGGAGAAGGGAGGGAGTCGAACCCTCCGAGAACCTTACGGCCCTCAGACTGGTTTTGAAGACCAGCGGCACCACCGGGCACCTTCCTTCTCCGTTGCATAGTCGGACATCCTTGTATGGCCGGTGTCAGAATTCAAGCTCGGGCGGGGTGAATGCCCGTACTTCCGGCAGGTCGCGGTCGAACGCCTCGACCTCGACCAGCGCCGTTTGGGAGATTGGACCCTGCGCGAGGCGGGAGGTTCCCTTGTCCAGGGTCAGGACGTTGGGGTTGCCGTGCCGTTCCAATCCGCCGGGCGCCTCGGGGTCGTACCACGCTCCGGTAGCAAGCACGACGACCTCGGGCGACACGTTCTCCGTGACACGGACGCCGGCCAGGCAGGCGCCGCGGTCGTTGTACACGCGCACGACGGCGCCGTCCTCGATTCCCCTCGCGGCCGCGGCGGCGGGGTGGATCAGGAGGGGCTCGCGGCCCTGCACCTTGTTGGCCATGCTCACGGTTCCCGGGTCGTGCTGGCTGTGAAGCCTCGTGGCGGGCTGATGGGAGATGAGGTGCAGAGGGAAACGATCCGCGCTCTCTCCGCCCAGCCACTCCGCCGGTTCGATCCACGCGGGGTGTCCCGGGCAGTCGTCGTAGCCGAAGCCCGCGATGGTTTCCGAGAATATTTCGATGCGCCCGGATGGCGTCGGCAAGGGGTGCGCGACGGGATCCTCCCGGAATCGGGCGAGCAGCACCTTCTCCTCGCCCTCCGTCGGCAGGGTGATGTGACCGGCACGCCAGAATGCATCGAAGGGCGGCAACTCGATACCCTCATGGATGAACCCGCGACGAAACGTGTCGTAGAGGTGCCGCAGCCAGTCTTCCTCCAGCCGGCCCTCGGTGAAGCCGTCCTTGAATCCCAGTCGATCGGCAAGCTCCGAGAAGATGTCGTAGTCGTTCCGCGCCTCACCCACCGGAGCAATGGCCTGTGCCATGGCGAACAGGACGGAATCCGCCGCCTGCCTGCCGATGTCGTTGCGCTCCAGGGGGGTGGTGGCCGGCAGCACGATGTCGGCGTGCCGCGCCTGGGCGTTCCACCAGGGCTCATGGACGATAATCGTTTCGGGGCGCTGCCATGCTTCCACCAGCCGGTTGAGATCCTGGTGGTGATGAAAAGGGTTGCCGCCGCACCAGTAGATGAGACGGATGTCGGGATACTCCAGGCGCTGCCCGTTGTAGTCGAACGGTTCCCCGGGGTTCAGGAGCATGTCCGTGATCCGGGCCACCGGAATGAACTCCTTTACGGCGTTGGCGCCCTGCGGCAGGGCCATCCCGCCGACGGACCTCACGGAATTGCCGATGGTGCCGGTGGAGCCGTAGCCATAGCCGATGCCGCCGCCGGGAAGCCCGATCTGGCCCAGCATGGTGGCGAGAACCGCCGCCATCCAGTAAGGCTGTTCACCATGGTCGGCGCGCTGCAGCGACCAGCTCACCGTAATGAGGGTCCGCTGCGCGGCCATCCGCCGGGCCAGGTCGCGGATGGCGGGCGCGGGAACGCCGCATATCGCCGCCGCCCATTCCGGGTCCTTGGGTTGACCGTCCCGTTCGCCCGTAAGGTAGCCGCGGAAGGTCTCGAACCCGGTGCAGTATTTCTCGATGAATGTCTGGTCGTGGAGACCCTCATGGACCAGCGCATGTGCCAGACCCAGCATCAGGGCGGTGTCGGTATTGGGGTGCGGTGCCAACCATTCGGCTTCGAGGAAATCCGCGGCGTCGCCCCTTACCGGGCTGATATTCACGAACTCGACGCCGTTTCCCTTGCAGCGTTGGAGCCAGCCGCGCACCGCGTGCTTGCCCAGACCGCCCGCGCTGACCTGGGTATTCTTGAGCGGGAGTCCCCCGAAACTGACCACCAGCTTCGTGTGCCTGGCGATCACCGGCCACGACGTGGCTTCGTCGCGTACGTATGTCCAGTCGTGGCCAAGGACATGGGGGACGATGACCTCCCCCGCGGCATAGCTGTAGGTATTCATCGACCGGACGTAGCCGCCGAACTGGTTCAGGAACCGGTGCAGCTGGCTCTGGGCATGGTGGAAACGGCCCGCGGAGGCCCAGCCGTAGGAGCCGCCGAAGATTGCCGCGTTGCCGGACGCGTCGCGCACGCGCCGCAGCTCCCCCGTCACCAGATCCAGCGCCTCGTCCCAGCTCACCGGGACGAACGGCTCCGCCCCCCGTCCCCCTCCGTGGTGCCTGGGTCCCCGCTCCAGCCAACCCTTGCGCACCATCGGCTGCGCCACACGGCAGGGGTGGTGCACGACGTCCGGGATCGATTGCCCGATGGGCGACGGATCCGGGTCTTCTCCGAACGGCCGCACGGCCACGATGCGCTCGTCCTGGACCTCGACCTGGTAGGCGCCCCAGTGGAGGGACGTTTGAACGTGCCTTGAATCCGTGCTCCGCATTTGTCTTGACTCCCGCTTCCCAACATTTCCTATTGCATGAACGAAATCAATGACTGGATTTCGTGGAAGGCGACGCCCGCGCCGTCCGCGTGAGCGGGCCGGAGGCCGGTCACTGGCATTTCCCGGGTGCCGGTACTACAATCCCGCGTCATGAAGGTGGAGCGGTGGGCCGTGCTGGAGCGGCTTCGGGATCATCTGAGCGACAGCGACATCGTGGTGGCCGCCCTGGCCGGCACCACCGCGGACACCTACCAAGTGGTCCACCGGCCGGAGAACCTCTACCTCGTGGGGCTCGGCATGGTCACCCAGGTGAGTCTGGGCTTGGCATTGACGCTGCCCGAGTCCAGGGTGGTCTCCCTGGACACCGACGGGAGTCTCCTGCTGGCGCCCAGCATCCTGCCGGTGGTGGCCGCATCCGGAGCGGAGAATCTCCGCATCATCGTCTTCGACAACGAGCAGCTCTTCGGCAGCCGCGGCGGCGCCCCCAGCCAGACCGCGGCGGGCGCGGATCTCAGCGCCATGGCCTTGGCCGCGGGCATCCGGCACGCCGACACGGTGGCGGACGGCGACGGCGTGGCCGCGGCGCTGGAGAGGCTCTTTTCGGAGCCCGGCCCGGCGCTTCTCACCGCCAAGATCGCGCTGGCGGCGAGGGCCGAGGGTCCGAGCATGGACGGACAGGAGAACAAGTACCGGCTGGTGCGGCGCATCGAGGCCATCCGCGGCCGCTCGATCCTGGCGCCGCCCAAGCCGTAAGCGCGTCGTTGCCGCCGGCAAGGAGCGACGACGGGTAGGGGCGACCGGCGGTCGCCCTCCGTGGCCGATACCGCGTTTGCGGGCGGCTTTCGAACCTGCCCGCCGGGACCGGGACAGAGGAGGCGACAGGGAGTGAAGGACGACATCGCGGCTGAAGCGCATCGTTGCCTCACGGAGGCGGGGATCGACTTCGTGGCCTGCATGCCCGATTCGGCGTTCCTCGAGCTCTATCAGCGGCTGGAAGCGGACACCGCTGTCCGGTACCTTCAGGTAGCCAACGAAAGCGACGGCGTGGGCGTCTGCATGGGCGCATGGCTCGGCGGCGCCCGCCCGGCCATGCTCATGGAGAACACCGGGTTCGCGCTTTCTTGCTACGCACTCCTCCGGGGCCCGGCTGCCTTTGGTGTCCCCATGCTCCTGCTCATCAGCTACCGCGGCGGTTTCGGCGATCAGCGCTGGTTCTCGGTGCCCTTCGGTTGGGCCACCGAGCCGCTGCTTCAGAGCCTGCGCATCCAGTACAGCGTGGTGAACGAGAGCGGGGACATGGCCCACGCCATCGCCGGCGCGGTCAACTCCATGAACGCCATGCAGGCGCCGGTGGCGGTGCTGTTCCCGCCCAGGCACTTTTCGGACGCGACATGAAACCCGCTGCATTCGAGTACCACGACCCGACAACGTTGTCCGAAGCCATGGCGCTGCTGAGCCGCCTGGGCGAAGACGCGCGGGTGCTGGCCGGCGGCCAGAGCCTGGTGCCGCTGATGAACTTCCGCCTCGCCCGTCCCGCCCACCTGGTGGATCTCAACCGCGTGGCCGAGCTGGACTTCCTGTCCGTGGAAGGCGGCGAGCTTCGCATCGGCGCCATGACCCGGCAGCGGGCGCTGGAACGCTCCGACGAGGCGGCGGCGGGCTGGCCGCTGTTGCGTGAAGCCGCCGGATTCATCGGCCACGTCCAGATCCGGAACCGGGGCACGGTGGGCGGCAGTCTCGCCCACGCCTATCCGTCCGCCGAGCTGCCGGTGGCGATGGTCACACTGGACGCGACCTTGGTGCTTCAGGGGGAGCACGGTGAGCGCACCGTGGCGGCCGAGGAATTTTTCCTCGGCACCATGACCACGGTCCTGGAGCCGGGCGAGCTGCTCCGCGAGGTGCGGATTCCGGCCGTGTCCTCCGGGAGCGGTGCTTCGTTCAAGGAAGTGAGCCGCCGCTACGGCGACTTCGCGCTGGCCGGAGCGGCGGCGCTGGTCACCATGGATCGCGACGGCGCGGTGGCCGGCGCCCGGTTGACCCTCACCGGCGCGGCGCCCATCCGGGCCCACGCCGCGGAGAAGGCGGTGCTGGGGGAGAAGCCGGCGGAGGCGTTGTTCCGGGAGGCTGCCCGTCGCGCGGTGGACAGCATCGAGCAGGACTCCGACATGCACGCCAGCGCCGAGTACCGGCGCCGCGCCTGCGAGGCGCTGGCCAGGCGCGCGTTGGCCGAGGCCGCGGAACGGGCCGCGGCGTCCTTCGAGGAAGGGTCTTCATGAGCACCCGAGAGATCACGGTCCGGATAAACGGCGCCCAGCACACCGGCGAGGTGGAGCCGCGCAAGCTCCTGAGCGACTTCATCCGCGACGACCTGGGCCTCACCGGCACCCACGTGGGCTGCGAGCACGGCGTGTGCGGCGCCTGCACGGTGTTGCTCGACGGCGATCCGGTGCGTTCCTGCCTGATGTTCGCGGTGCAGGCCGGCGGCGCCGACATCGACACCGTGGAGGGGCTGGCGCCGGACGCGGACACGCTGCACCCGCTGCAGGAGAAGTTCCAGGAGCGGCACGGGCTTCAGTGCGGTTTCTGTACGCCCGGTATCCTGCTCACGGCCCGGGCGCTGTTGCGCGAGAACGCCGATCCCGGCGAGACCGAGATCCGCGAGTGGTTGAGCGGCAACCTGTGCCGCTGCACCGGCTACCGGAACATCGTGACGGCTATTCGCGAGGCCGCGGAGCTGATGTCCGAGGGCGATGCTACAGCCCCGGCGCCCCGAAAGGATTGACCAACGGCCATGCCCTACATCGGTTCGAACGTGAAGCGCAGGGAGGACGTGCCATTACTCCGGGGCATCGGCAAGTACGTGGGGGACATTCGCCGGCCGGGCATGGTGCATGCCGCGGTGCTGCGCAGCACCCGCGCCCACGCTCGCCTCGCCACAATCGACGCCTCTGCGGCGTTGGCCCTTCCCGGCGTCATCGGCGTCCTCACGGCCGCGGACATGCCCGGCCTCAAGACCATCCCCATGCGCACCGGACAGCTACCCGGTCTGGAACGGTCGCAGCAGACCCCCATAGCCACCGAACGGGTGCGCTACGTGGGCGAGCCCGTGGCCGTGGTGGTGGCCCGGGACCGGTACGTCGCCGAGGACGCGCTGGAGCTGGTGGAGGCGGGCTACGAGGATCTCCCGGCGGTGATCGACGCGCGCACGTCCATGGGGCCGGAGGCGCCCAGGCTCCACGACGCGGTGCCGGGAAACGAGCCCGCCGGGTTTCAGGTGGAGACGGGCGACGTGAAGCGTGCGCTCGCCGAGTGTGACCTCGTCATCGAGCAAACCTTCGAGACCAATCGTCATGCCGCGGTGCCGCTGGAAACCCGCGGCCTGGTGGCGGAGTACGACGAAAGCCGCGCGATGCTCACGGTTTGGGGCCCCACCAAGATGACCCATACCAACTGGCGCATCCTCTCGGAGTTGAGCGGTTTGCCCCAGAGCGCGATCCACTTCATCGAGCCGGCGGTGGGCGGCGGTTTCGGCGCCCGGGGCGAGTTCTACCCCGAGGACTTCCTGATTCCCTTCGCCGCCATGCACTTCCGCGTGCCCGTATGCTGGATCGAGGACCGCTCGGAGCATCTCAAGTCCACCAACCATTCGCGGCAGCAGTCCTATCGGGTGCGGCTGGGCCTCCGCAACGACGGCACCATCGCGGCCATGGACGCAGATATCCTGTTCGACATGGGCGGCTACACCCGCACCCACGGCGGCGTGCCCATCGTCTCGTCATCCGCCATGTTGCAGGGTCCGTTGCGCATCCCGAACTACCGCTGTCAGATCCACTGCGTGCTCACCAACAAGACTCCGGTAGGCACCTACCGGAGCCCCGGCCGCTACGAGGCCAACTTTGTGCGCGAGCGCCTCCTGGACATGGCGGCTCATCGCCTCGGGCTCGATCCCGCGGAGTTTCGGCGGCGCAACATGATCCGTCCGGAGGAGATGCCCTACGACCTCGGCCGGAACCCGTACCACTACAACGTGTACGACAGCGGCGATCTGCCGGGACAGCTCGACGCGGCGCTGCGCCACATGGACTACGAGGAGCTTCAGCAGCGTTGCACCGCCGCCCGCGCGGAGGGCCGGGCCATGGGGGTTGGCATCGGCTGCTTCGTCGAGACCAGCGGCATCGGCCCTTGGGAGTACGCGCGGGTGGAGGTCGGCAACAGCGGCGGCGTGGTGCTCTATTGCGGCATCAACTCGGTGGGGCAGGGCATCGCCACCGCCCTGAGCCAGATCGTCGCCGACGAGATGTGCGTGCCCATCGAAGACGTGCGCGTGGTGCACGGCGACACCGCCAAGGTGCCCTACGGCAACGGCAGCAACGCCAGCCGCTCCACCGTCATGGGCGGGAGCGCCGCGGTGGGTGCGTGCCGCAAGGTCAAGGACAAGCTCCTGCGGCTTGCCTCCGCCGAGCTGGAGATCGACGCCGGCGACCTGGAGCTGGCGGACGGCCGCATCAGCGCCAGGGGAGCACCGGAGCGAAGCCTCGACTTCGCCGCCTTGGCTCGGCTTGCTCTCCCCGGGCCGGCTCTCGCCCGAGGCTTCGCTCCCGGCATTTCCGAAGAGGACTTCTTCGCCACCGACAAGCGGCCGTTCCCCTACGGCGTCCACGTGGCGGTTGTGGAGGTGGACCGGGAAACCGGCATGATCGAGATCCTCGACTACCTGGTGATGGAGGACGTGGGCCGCAAGATTAACCCCATGATCGTCGAGGGGCAGATGGCCGGCGGCCTGGCCCAGGGCATCGGCGGTGCGCTGCTGGAAGAGTTCGTCTTCGATCAGGACGGACAGCCCCAGGCCACCAGCTTCATGGACTATCTCATGCCCACCGCCATGGACGTTCCACGGGGACAGCTAATCTCCACCGAGGACTTCCCCTCCCCCCACAACCCGTTGGGGGTCAAGGGCGCGGGGGAGGGCGGCATCACCGCCGCCGGCGCAGCCCTGGCCAACGCCGTATCCAATGCCCTGGGGGTGGAGGTGACGCGGCTGCCGCTCAAGCCCGGCTACGTGCTGGAGTTGATGGATGCCCAGGACAAGCCCTGAGCCCGCATTCGTGGCCGCCGACGCCGGAGCGCGTCATTCCCGGCATCAGGAACGTCACCCGGGCCATCAGGAACGTCACCCCGGGCTCGACCCGGGGTCCAGGATGGGCGGGGCGGCGGGGACCCGCCCAAGATGGGTCCCGTGGACAAAGTCATGGTAGAGCCTGCCATCGCACCCGGCGACATCGTCGACATGCACGCCCACCACTACCCGGAGGGGTGCTTCGACGAGGTGCTGAAGACCCGGCCCGAGTTCGCCATGGTTCGCTCCGAACGCGGCCTGTCGCTCACCTGCCGCGGCAGCCACACCATGTCCGCGCCCGCAAATGCCGACTTGAGCACCCGCCTGCGGACCATGGACGAGGCCGGCGTCAAGCTCGAGGTGCTGTCCGTCGGCGCCCTCGACACCGGCTGGACCGGTCCGGCCACCGCGCGGCTGGTCAACGACGGCCTGGCGGCGGTCTGCCGGCAGCACCCGGACCGTTTCCGCTTCGTCGCCGCTTTGCCGTTCACGAGCACCGCCGCCCTGGTGGACGAGCTGGACCGGGCCACGGGCCTGGGAGCCGTGGGCGCCTGCATCACCACGACAGTAGGCGGCCACACACTCGACGCTCCGGAACTCCGGGAGTTCTGGAGCGAGGCCCACCGCCGCCGCTTGCTGGTGCTGGTGCACCCGACGTTTCCCGTCGACGGCCCGGCCGATGACCGCGGCGAGTACCTCTCCGTCGGTTACCTCGGCGAGACCGCCATGGCTGCAACCAAGCTTGCTCTTGGCGGCGTGCTCGAAGAGTGCCCCGACGTCCGTGTCGTCTGGTCCCACTGCGGCGGCAGCTTGTGTATGGTCCTGGACCGTGTCGACCGGGGCTACCGCCGCTACGAGAAATGCCTGCGCCCCCCCAGCGAGTACCTGCGGCAGTGCTGGTACGACACCGTCACCGTGTCCGAGCCCGCCCTCGAATGCGCCCGCGCCACCTTCGGCGCCGACCGCCTCGTCTACGGCACCGACGAACCCCACGTGCCCGACGGCAGCAAGGCGATCCTGGCCGCGCTCCGAGGCCGGCCGTGGCCGGAGGAGGAGATCGAGGCGATCGTCTCCGGTACTGCCCGAAGGCTACTCGAAGTAAGCTAGAGCCCGTACAGCGCCCTGGCGTTGTCGTCGACGATCTTGCGGCGGGCTTCCGCCGTGACCGACTCGTTGTCCTGCAGGATCCTCAGGGCCTCCAGTTGGCTGGAGGTGTCGGCGTGGCCGTAGTCGGAGCCGATGACGATGTGGTCCTCGCCGGCGTGTTGCAGGATGTAGGGGAGGTCCTCCTCGGTCTGGCAGGCGACGTAGAAGCGGTTTCGGCGCAGTACGTTTTCGTCGAGCCTGCGGGTGCCGGTGCGGTCGAGGCGGGCGCCGAGGTCGGTGATGACGTAGGGGACCCAGGAGGCGGCGGCTTCGAGGAAGCCCCAGCGGAGGTCGGGGAAGCGGTCCGGGACGCGGCTCAGCACCAGCGCGTGGAACGCGGTGATGATGGGCACCTTGGCCATCCACAGGGCGGTGGCGCGGGAGTGGAAGATGCCGCTCAGGGCGTGGTTCACCAGTCCCGAGTGGATGCACACCGCCATGTCCAGGCGGCTGGCCTCGGCGTAGACCGGGAAATAGTACTCGTCGATGGGCACCCGCTCGCCCATGAGGCCCTGCAACAGGAGGCCGCAGGCGCCGTTGTCACGGCTGAAACGGAGCTCTTCCAGGGCCACGTCCATGGTTTCCAGCGGCAGCGTCGCCACCCAGCGCAGCCGTCCCTTGCCCTTGCGCCAGACGTCGCCCATCCAGCGGTTGTAGGCGCGGCACATGGCTATCTGGGTGCGGGGACGGCTCAGGGTGGCGAGACCCAACAGGGTGGTGGGGTAGAGAACCTGGATATCCGTGCCCAGTTCGTCCATGTGCCTGAGCCGCGCCTCCACGTCCCGCAGCTCGGACGACTCGGGAGTGGTGCCGGAGGTCACGGACGGGAACGCCCGCTTGGGTTCCAGGTTGCTGTCGAAGAGCCAGAAGTCGTTTCTGCGGAGCGGGTCCGACTGGTCAGCGGCCTCGAGAATGCGGGGCTTGTAGCGCCGGTCTTCGCCCTCCATGTACTCCCAGGTCTCCTCGCATTCGATGACGTGGCAATCGGCGTCGATGACGGCCATGGCGTGCCTCCGGTGTGTTGCCGTTTCGGCTAACCTTTCCAGACGAACGCCGGTCCTTCGCTTCGGACCGGTGCTTCGGTATTGCCGCATCGGGTGCAGCGGCGCAGGGACTCGTCCGCGGCCATGGCCTCGTAGGCCTTCCGTACCGTGTCCGCGGGTTCGTTGAACCGCGCCGTGGTCTCGAAGAGCGTGTGGGTGCACTTTCCGCACACCCAGATGAACCGGTCACTCTCGTCCGGCCGCCGTACCCGTTCCACCACCAGGGTATAGGAGCCGTCTTCCCGCCGGGGCGAGTGAGGCACCAGGGCGGGCAACAGGAACATCTCGCCCTCCCGAAGGACGGCGACCTCGGGCTCGTGCTCGGGGCTGAGGTAGTGGAGGTTCAACTCGCCCTCGAGCTGGTAGAAGATCTCGTCGCCGGGGTTGATGTGGAAGTCGGTACGGGTGTTGGGACCGCGGGTCACGAAGACGATGAAGTCCGAGTCCTCCCAGATGACTCTTCGCCGGCCCCAGTCCGCGCGGTTCTCGTCGATCCAGTTTCGAAGATTGAAACGGGTCAGATGTGGGAACATGGCGTCTCCTTTCACGGACGGGGAGTCAGGAGTCGGGTCCGTGCCGCGCGGTGAATCCGATGACTTCCCGCGCCTTGTCCGAAGCATAACAACAATAGTTCTCCTCCGGAGGGAAAGCTACCTGCCGCACCTCCGGCAGGTGTCGGTGGAGCAGGGCACGGGTGGAGGTCGTGAGATAAGTGGTGGGAGCGCAGATGTTGAAGGCTTGGTGGCCTTCGAAGCCCGCTTCCAGCGCCAACCGGCAGGCCTCGGCAGCGTCGCGCACGTCGATGTAGCTCCAGAAGCTCCCCAGCCCGCGAACCATGGGGTCTTCGCGGCGTTGCATCAGGCGTTGATACACGGCGTCGTCGGCGATTCCCGCAAAGCGAAGGCTGGCGATGCGTGCACCGCTCCGGAGAGCGAAGCCGTTGCAGAGTTCCTCGCCCGCGAGCTTGGACAGACCATAGGGATCCTGAGGCCGCCGGGGGTGGTCCTCGTCCACCGGAAGGTAGTCGGGAAGCGCAAGGCTCAGGGGATAGTACAGCCCGTATACGGCCAGGCTGGAGCCCATGACGAACCGCGAAATCTCCAGCGGCACGCTCGCGGCGAGCACGTTGTAGGTCATGGCGACGTTGCGCTGGAAGCGCCCGCCGTCGCCGGTGACATCGGGTGCCCGCCAGGTCCCGGTGGCGCTGTCGTAAAGCCCTTGCTCGGTGTACGGAAACCGTTCACGGGCGAGATGGACCACCGCCTCCGCTCCCTCCAGGGCGCGCAACGCCGCGTCCGCATCGGTGAGATCCACCGGCGCGCCCGCGTCGACATCCACGGGCACGACCTCGTGGCCGTGGCGCGACAGCGTCTCCGCCAACCGCCGTCCCAACCGGCCGGCGCTGCCCGTGACGGCGACCCTCATGTCAGGGCCTCCCGGGCCTGGACGCTTGGCCGGGTAATCGAACGGCGCCCTTCGACTTCGCGACGCTTTGTGCCGCTACGTTCAGGGCGAACGCAGAGAGAGGGTTTTGTCACCCCGTTCGCCCTGAGCGTAGCGACGCGAAGTCGAAGGGCACCATTTTTCGGGTAGGCTCCTGGCGTCATCCGGCGGCGTCGCCGTTCGGCTTCGGCGGGTAGGCGCGGATGCCCGTGAACGAATCCACCCGCACGAGCTTGTCCGCCTCCTCCGGAGAAAGGACCCCCTGGGGCCGCAGCCCCTGCCGCACGCGGTCGACGGCGTTCAGGATAATGCGGCGCTGCAGGATGATGCCCTTGTCCGACGCCGCCAGTCTTTCCTCGCGGGCGTCCACCTTCCCCTGGGTGGACTGGGTCATGATGTCCTCCAGGCGGACGCTGCCCCGGTACGGCGACAGGGGGCGGCGGTCGTGCTCGGGCTTTTCGGCGGTGGCCACGGGCCGCCGCGAGGGCGCGAGCCTGGTCATGAACTCCGGGTCCGGACCGGTGTAGTGGTCCACCGTGTAGAGGGTGAAGTGGTCGTCGTCGTCCGGCGTGACGAACATCCAGTGAGCGTTGCGGGAACCCCGGGCCAGGGCCTCCCTGGGCTCCTGGAAGTGGGTGAACTCGGTGTCGCCGATCTGCATCACGCTGGGAAGCGCGTAGCTCTTCTCGTCCACGTAGCTCATACCCGGCTCAGGGGCGGGCTTGTTCGATACCACCTTCATACCGTATTCCGTCTCCACGGCGTCGAACGGCGGCACGTCCCTAGCGTTGAAGAACCAGCTCCGCCAAGTGCCGTCCTCCGGGTCGGAGAGGTGCAGGGTGGAGAAGTGGGCGGGGTCGGCGCCGTTCTCGATGAAGTTGTACCAGTTGTAGTCGTAGTGGCGCGCCGCCTCGATGCGCCGCTGGCCGCCTGGCTCCGCCAGCGGCGCGTATTGCGGCAGCGGCGGCTCCCGGTCCGGCGGGCCGAGGTAGGCGAAGATCAGCCCGCCCAGCTCCCGCACCGGGTAGGAGAGGTGGCGCACCTTCTCGTGGAACGTGCTGCCCGGCGGCTCCGCCGGCTGCTCCAGGCAGGCGCCGGCGACGTCGAACAGCCATCCGTGGTACGGGCAGCGCAGACCCGACGGTTCCACGTCGCCGTACTCCAGGGAGGTGCCGCGGTGGGGGCAGTGAAGGCCCAGCAGCCCCAGGCGGCCCTCGCCGTCCCGGAACAGCACCAGGTCCTCTCCGAGAATCCGCACACGCTCCGGGATGTCCCGCAGGTCGTCGCTCCGGCGCACCACCATCCAGTAGCGCCGGAACCATTCGCCGGCGGGAGTGCCCCGGCCCACCTGTGCGAGATCACGCGCCGTGAGTGTTGCCATGCCAGTCTCTTTCCATACTTGTATCCGTCATTTTCCGCGAACAGGCTGTGTCAACTCCCTGTGGTTACGGACATGGCACCGACGGTCCGATACCGTCATTCCGGCGAAAGCCGGAATCCAGGGGTGGGAGGGGCAACGGGAGTGATTCCCCGCCTAGCCTCTCCTGGATTCCGGCTTTCGCCGGAATGACGATTCGGGTGTCAGCGCCACGTGTGCATCGGTTTCCATCCGAGGATCTCCTTCGCCCGGGCGTTGGTGAAGACGGGCCGGGTGCCGGTGAGCGCACGTGCGCGGTCGCCGATGGCGGGGTTGAGGCGCGGCAAGAGGTCGCACAGGGGCTCGGCCACGGTGCTGTCGTCGGCCACCACGAACATCACCGTGCAGCCGGGCAGCGGCTTCTCCACCGCGAGCCGGAATGCCACCGCCAGGTCGCGCACGTCGATGTAGCTGTACTCGCGCCAGCCCTCGGGCTCCCGCCCGCCCGCGCGGCGGATCTCGTCCAGCGCCTCCGGCGTCACCACGCCGCTGGGACGGATCACCACCGTCTCCACGCCCTTCAGGCTGTAGGAGCGGGCGATGGTCTCGCCGATCTGCTTCGACAGGCCGTAGGGGTCGATGGGCCTCAGCGGGTGGTCCTCGTCGATGGGCAGGTAGTCGGGCAGGAACGCGCCTTCGCTGTAGGCCCATCCCACCGCCGCGTTGCTGCTGGTGGAGACCACCCGCGGGATGCCCAGCCGGAACGCGGCGTGGTGGGCGTTGAAGGTGCCGATGACGTTGGTATCGAAGACGACGTTGGTGGGCGCGACGTGGGGATTGTGAACCGCGGCGAGGTGGACGATGGCGTCCGTGCCCGCGGCCGCCTCGATCACCTGGCCCAGGTCCTGAATCTCTCCCACGAGGTACCGGACGTTGCCGCCGTCCCTAGGTCCCGGCAGGCGGTCCAGCACCGTCACTTCGTGGCCGCCCCCGAGCAGCTCTTCCACCACCGGGCCGCCGACCTTTCCCAATCCTCCGGTGACGAGTATCTTCAATGGAACCTCCCTATACGTCTCCAGGCGGTCGTGCCGCGTTCGAGCCAAAGTGGTAACACCGTGCCGTGTTCCGCGTCAAGAAAGCGACATTTCTACAAAAAGTGCTTTGACACCGGAGTTCCGAGACGGTAAAAGCAGGAACTTTCGGTCACTTCGGCTGGCGGCGAACAGGGGCTCCGGCCCGGCACCGGACCCCAGGGAGGCGGGATGCAACGCTTGGCGCGGGCTTACGAAAGGCTCCTCGACCTGTTCAAGATCGGAGCGGAGATCGTGGTTTTCCTGATCTTCCTGCTCATCGTCATCGACGTATTCCTGCGTCTCCTGTCGATCCATCCGTGGTCCTATACGCTGGGCGTGGTCGAGTACGGCCTGCTGTGGTTCACTATGCTGGGAGCGCCGTGGCTGGTGCGTATGAAAGGCCACGTGTTCGTGGACTCCCTGGTTTCGCTCCTGCCCGTGATCGTGCAGGCGGTGCTGGCCCGTCTTGTCTACGTCATCTGCATCGTCTGCTGCCTCTTCTTCATTTACTATTCCACGGACCTCCTCATTGACGCGTACGTCACGGGGGAGATGGACATTCGGGGTGAAGCGCAGCCGCTCTGGATGCTTCTCGCGCCCATGCCGGTGTCGTTCGCCATGATCGCCTTCGAGTTCCTCAGGTTCCTGGTGGGCATAGACACCATGTACACCTCGCGCACCGAGGTGCGGGAGAACGTGTGATGGAATGGTACTGGGCATTCGCTCTTCTGGTGGGCATGGTCGTCTGTCTGATGGCCATCGGGGTCCCTGTGGCCTTCGCCTTCATCACCACGAACTTCATCGGCATCTTCATCTTCGCCGGCACCCATGGTTTCATCCAGGTGGCGGACAACTCCACCGTACTGATCACCCGGTTCACTCTGGGTCCCGTGCCCATGTTCATCCTCATGGGGGCGCTGTTCTTTCACACGGGCCTGGCGATCCGCGTCTTCGACGGGCTCGATTCGCTGTTCGGCAAGCTGCGGGGCCGGCTCTGCTACCTGACGGTGGCCGGCGGAACGATCTTCTCCACCCTCACCGGCTCCTCCATGGCCAATACCGCCATGCTGGGATCGTTGCTGGTGCCGGAGATGCAGCGGCGGGGCTACAACTGGCGCATGTCCATGGGGCCCATCCTGGGCACCGGCGGCCTGGCCATGATCATACCGCCCTCGGCACTGGCCGTGCTTCTGGCCAGCGTCGCCAACATCGACGTGGGCCGTCTGCTGATCGCCGGATTTCTGCCGGGGTTCGTGCTGGCGTTGCTGTACGCCGCCATGCTGTACCTCCAGATCGTCATCAACCCCGCCGGGGCGCCGGCCTATGACGTGCCGCCCACGACGTGGGGCCACAAGATCAAGTACGTCACTTTCAACATCCTGCCGGTGAGCCTCGTGATTTTCATGGTCATCGGATTCATCATCCTGGGCATCGCCACGCCCACGGAGTCGGCGGCCTGCGGCGTGTTGGGCGTGGTCATCCTGGCCGTGGGTTTCCGCGTGCTCAAGTGGGAGGCCATTCGCACGTCGCTGTCGGGCACCGTGCGGGTGGCCGGCATGGTGTTCCTCATCATCATGAACTCGACGGTGTTCAGCCAGCTCCTGGCCTACTCGGGCGCCACCGCCGGCATGCTGGAATGGGCCACCAGCTTCGAGGTGTCCCGCCTGATAGTGCTGTCGGTCATGTTCCTGATCCTCATCGTGCTGGGTATGTTCATGGACGCCACCTCCATGATGCTCATCACCGTGCCGATCTTCTTCCCGCTGGCCGAGGCGCTGGGCTTCGACCTGATCTGGTTCGGACTGTTCGTGCTGATGACGCTGGAGATGGCGGGCACTACGCCGCCCTTCGGGCTGCTGCTCTACGTCATGCTCGGGGTGGCGCCCAGGGGCACCACGCTGCTGCAGGTGGCCAACGCGGCGATCCCGTTCCTGGTGTGCGACCTCATCCTGATCCTCATCCTGATCTGGGAACCTCAGCTCGCGCTGTGGCTTCCCAACCTGATGGACTGAAGCTGATTCACAACGGCGCGGCATCCTCGTGAAGCGGCCCGCGTATCCGAAAAAAGAAAACGCCCCCGATCCGGAATCCGGATCGGGGGCGTTTTCGCTGTTTCGATGCGACCGTCAGGGTGCGCGGTACATCTTCTCCTTCAGTTTTGCAAACGGGACGGTATACGGCTTGTCCTTCCGCATCTCCCAGGCAAGCTCGTAGACGATGCGCAGATAGGCCTTCCGCGCCTCACCCTTGAGCTCCATCTTCTGGAGGCCCGAAGCCCACAGCTTCTCGTTGTCCGCGTCGGCCTTCTTGCGCAGGATTGGCTCGCTGCCCTGCTCGAAATCCAGGCCGGTCTTGGTGAGCTTGTCCTGCACGGATTTGGACAGCGTTTTCCACTTGTCGAGGTTGATCAGGACCATGGAGCCGCTGCGATAGAATCCCGGGTAGACACGGTACTTGAGGAACTTCTGGACGCCGTACTTGGCCAGTGCTCCCTCGGGCCATGCGATGCCCTTGACCACGCCTCGTTGCAGACCCGTATACATCTCGGCCGGTGCCATGGTGACGGGAATGGCCCCCATGGCGGTCAGGAAAGGTCTGTAGGTTGCGGTGGAGCGCATCTTGTGGCCCGATAGATCGAGCCCTGTCTTGTCGCTGGCCTTGGGT
The DNA here is from genome assembly GCA_965204505.1 of uncultured Binatia bacterium (SeqCode). Taxonomy (GTDB): domain Bacteria; phylum Desulfobacterota; class Binatia; order UBA9968; family JAJDTQ01; genus JAJDTQ01. Next base: position 1,715,051 of record CBDBFB010000001.1, on the reverse strand, counting down.
TTGAAGGTGGTGTAGATGTGGAAATCTACGCCGTAACAGCACCAGCCCAGGATCTTGCCGTTGAACTTCTTCGCCCACACCGGCTGAAGCTGGTCGATGGCGCCGTTGTCCCGGAGCTCCTTGGTGGACAGGTTGGTCACCGACGTCAGGCCGGCTTCCGGCACCATCCCCTCGAAGTAGCCCATGGGGCAGAAGATCATGTCCACCAGGCCGCGCCTGAGAGCCGGCCCCTGCTTCTGCCGCGGCGACACTTCCGGGCCGCCCACGTAGTGGATCTTGGCCTCGCCCTTGGCGATCTCGTTGAACTTGTCATGGAAGACCTGGAAGTACGTTTCCACCTGGTCGTGGGTCTTCGCGATGCAGGTGGTGATCCGCAACGTGACCTCGGACTGCGCGGCTGACGCCAGAACAAACAGAGCGAACGCCACGGCGAACGCCCCAAGTGCGACTTTTCTCATCCGTGTACCCTCCTTTGCCGGGGCATTCCCCGACCGGTTGATGCCTCGGCCTAAGCCGGATAGCTGCTGACCCTAATGAAAATCGGGGAACGTTGTCAACCGGAAACATGCGACTTTTGCGTTGTCGGCCGGCCCGTGGACAAGCGCGGCGTATCCGTGGTAATCGGACCCGTCCGGTTCGAGGCAACAGCCGATCCAAACGCGCCCGCGCGGTTTCTGTCATGAGCTACATCGTCGGAGTCGACATCGGTGGCACCTTCACCGACTGTGTCGTGGTCAACGACCAGGGCGAGATGGTGGTGGGGAAGTCGCTCTCCACCCCGCCGGACTATTCCGCCGGCGCCGCCGGGGCGGCCCGGGACGCGGCCCGGAACCTCGGCCTCGGTGACGAGGAGGAGCTGCTCCGGCAAACCACGCTGTTCTTTCATGCCTGCACCATCGGCGAGAATACCCTGATCACCCGCTCCGGCCCCCGCACCGGCCTCGTGGCCACGAGGGGTTTTCCCGATACCCTGCTCATGATGCGGGGCAAGGTCACGGACGGGCTTACCGAGGCGGAGGCGGGCCGGCTGGCGTGGCTCAAGAAGCCCGAGCCCTTCGTGCCCCGCTCCCTGGTCGCCGAAGTGAACGAGCGCACGGACTACAAGGGCGCCGCCACCGTGCCCCTCGACGAGGAACAGGCGGCCGCCGCCCTGGACGAGCTGGTGGCGCGCGGCGTCGAGTCCGTGGCCGTGTGCCTGCTTTGGTCGGTGACCAACGACGCCCACGAGAAGGCGGTCGGCGACATCCTCCGGCGCCGCCATCCCGGCGTCTACGTCACCCTTTCGAGCGCCGCCGCCCCATTCGTGGGCGAGTACGAGCGCACCGCCACCACGGTCTTCAACGCCTACATCGGCCCCCGGATCTCGAGCTATCTGGTGAATCTCGATCAGGTGCTCCGGGGCAAGGGACTGGCCACGCCGCCGATGATCATGCAGGCGTACGGCGGCGTGCTCGACATCGAAGCCACCTGCCGCAACGCCGTCGGCACCATCGAGTCCGGGCCGGCCTCGGGGGTTGCGGGGACCCGTTTCCTGGGCGAGCTGATCGGCGAGCGGAACATCCTGGCCACCGACATGGGCGGCACCACGTTCAAGGTGGGCGTGGTCCGGGAGGGGCGCGTTGAGCGGGACTACACGCCGGTGGTCCTGCGCCACCGGGTGCTGGCGCCCAAGATCTGGGTGGAGTCCGTGGGCGCCGGCGGCGGCAGCATCGCCTGGATCGAACCGGAGACCGGGCTGCTCAAGGTGGGACCCGACGGCGCCGGTGCAAGCCCCGGGCCGGTCTGCTACGGCTTGGGCGGGACCGAACCCACGGTTTCCGACGCCGACCTCATCCTCGGCTACCTCAACCCGGACTATTTCCTGGGCGGCCGGATGCGCCTTGACCGGGATGGCGCGCTCCGGGCGGTGAGGCAACGGATCGCGGACCCCTTGGGCATGAGCGAGTCCGAGGCCGCCCTGGGCATCTACCGCATTTCCAACGCCCACATGAGCGACCTCATCCGCCGGGCCACGGTGGAGAGGGGCCACGACCCGCGCGCGTTCGTGCTGTTCGCCTTCGGCGGCGCCGGGCCGATGCACGCCAGCCGCTACGCCGCGGACCTCGGGGTCCGGCAGGTGGTGGTCCCGCTCACCGCCTCGGTGCACGGCGCCACCGGCCTCATCAGCTCCGATGTGGTGCACGAGTACGGCATGTCGGACCATCTGCAAGTGCCGGCCGACCCCGGCCGTGTCAACGAGAACTTTGGCGAACTGATTCGAAAGGCGGAGGCGGATCTGGACGCCGCCGGATTCGGCCCTGAGGAGATGACGATCACGCGGAGCGTCGACATCCGCTACCGCTATCAGGTTCACGAGTTGAACGTCCCGCTCGCCTCGGGGACAGCGCCGCTCACGGAGGCGGATCTGGAACGGCTCTACGCCGACTTCGACGACGCCTACGAGAAGGCTTACGGCAGGGGCTCCGGCTACCGGGAGGCCGGCAAGGAGATCCTGACTCTCCGCGTGAACGCGACGGGGTTGTTGGAGCGGCCCCGCATCAAGGAGGCCCCGGCCCGCAAGGGCCCCGCGGACGAAGCGCTCAAGCCGCCGCGAAAGGTGTTCTTCGAGGAGGCGGGCGCGTTCGCTCCCACCGCCATCTATGATTTTCAGCGGATGCGGCCGGGCATGGAGCTGTCCGGCCCGGCGGTCATCGAGACGCCGGTTACCACGGTCGTCGTGAATCCCCGGGACCGCGCCGAGATAGACGGTTTCCGCAACATCAGGATATACGTAGGGGAGAACGGCGCCGGCGGCTGACCGAGGGCGGCGTGACGGCATACACCACGGACCAAGCGAGCAGGACGATCATGGATTCGACCGAAATGCAGGCGACCGAAACTCAGTCGACCGGAACGGAGGCCCCGAGCAGGCAGGTGGACCCCGTCACCTTCGAGATCCTCTCGCACCGCCTCCACGAGATCACCCGCGAGATGGGCGCCACCCTGGAGCGCGTCGGCGGCACGGTCAACACCACCCAGCTCCACGACTACATGGCGTCGCTCTACATGGCCAACGGCGACGTCCTGTCGGTGGGGGAGTCCATGATCCGGCACGCGGCCTGCGCCGGCTTTGCGGTCAAGCGGATCATCGAGCGCTTCGAGGACGACGGCGGCATCCATCCGGGGGACGTCTTCCTGCTGAACGACCCCTACCTCGCCGCCATTCACCAGTCCGACATCTACATGATCGCGCCCATCCACCACGAGGACCGGCTGATGGCCTGGAGCGCCACCTTCGTCCACGTCATGGACATCGGCGCCATGTCGCCCGGCGGCAACTCGCCCGGCGCCACCGAGATCTGCCACGAGGGGCTCAGGATCCCGGGCCTCAAGCTGGTGGAGCGGGGACGGCTCCGGCAGGACGTCTTCGACACCCTCGTCAACATGACCCGGCAGCCGGTGCTGGTGGGGCTCGACCTCAAGTGCGAGCTGGCGGCCAACAACGTGGCCCGCTCGCGCATGGAGGAGATGTTCGCGCAGTACGGCCCCGAGCTCATCACCGCGGTGTCGGCCGAGATGATCCGCTACTCGGGCGACGTCCTCAGGAAGCGCCTGCGGGAGATCCCCGACGGCACCTGGCGCGACCAGGGCACCATCGCCGCCAACGAGACCCGCCGGGTGTGCGTGGAACTGCGCAAGCGCGGCGACCGCCTGACCTTCGACTTCACCGGCAGCGACGAGCAGGCGCGCCAGGGCATCAACCTGCCGTACCACGCCACCTTCGGCGGCTGCTTCGAGTCCGTGCTCACCGCCCTGGGCTACGACCTGCCCAAGAACTACGGGGCCTTCGGCCCCATCGAGGTCATCGCCCCGGAAGGCACCGTGGTGAACGTGCAGTATCCCGGACCCGTGTCGATGAACACGACCTCGGGGCTCAAGACGGTCTCCTACGTGTCCGCCTCGGTGCTGGCCCAGATGCTGGCGGGCAGCGAGAACTGGAAGGACGAGGTGACCGCGCTGACCCTGGGGTTTCGGGTGGTGCGCCACGCCGGCGTGAACCAGTACGGCCGGTTCTACGTCTCCACTCTGCTGGAGTTGAGCGGCTCCGGCGCCAGCCCCCACGGCGACGGCATCGATTCCGGCGGCTACCTCACCTGTCACAACGTCGAGTGGCTCGAGCTGAACTTCCCGCTCATGTACCTTTACCGGCGCCACCTGAAGGACGGCGCCGGCGCCGGCAGGTTTGCCGGCGGCGTGGGCGTGGAGGCCACGGTGAAGCTCCACGACGCGCCCGAGGAAAAGATCCGGGGCGTGGCCTTCGGCGTCGCCGGGCTGAGGAACTCCGGGGTCGGCATGTTCGGCGGCTACCCCGGCGCCCCGAGCCTGCTGGTGCTGCTGGAAGGAACCCGGGTGAACGAGCTGCTGGCCGCCCGCCGCTGTATCGACGACCTCCCGGCGCTCGAAGGCGAGCGCCGGCTCCTGCCGTACTGCGAGTTCGAGATCGGCAAGGACGACGTGCTCTACCTCCGGCTGGGCAGCGGCGGCGGCTACGGCGACCCGCTGGACCGGGCCCCGGAGGCGGTGGCGGAAAGCCTGCTCAACGGCCGAATCTCCGGTGCCACGGCCGAGGAGGTCTACGGCGTCGTCACGGAAGAGGGAACCGTAAAGATCGACGAGGCCGCGACCCGGGATTTGCGGGAACGCATGCGCGAGCGCCGGCTTATAGGACGCTAGCGCGACCTGGAGGGCGACCGGCGGTCGCCCCCAACCCGGATCGGCTGCTGTTAGTGGGAGGAAACCATGACCGAAATCACCGGCCCGAATCGCCCCGAACCGAAAGAAATCTCGCTTGACGCGGCCAAGACCGCCGTCGTGGTGCTCGACCTGAACGCCCGGTGCCATGACCCGGAGGAGGTCTGCTCGCAGTTGATGGAACCGCTGGGCGGGTTCCTGGAACGGGCCAGGGCGGCTTCCGTCCCGGTGGTGTTCACCGTCTCGTTGCAGTTCAAGGGCACGCCCATGGGCGAGGTGGCGGCGCCCCTCGGACGCCGGGAAACCGAGCCGGTGCTTCATCCCGACGCCTTCGACAAGTTCGCCGGCGGCGAGCTTCAGGCGATCCTGAGCGAGGCCGGTACCGAGAACCTCATCGTCACCGGCTCCCTCACCAACGTCGCCGTGCTCTACACCTCCACCGCCGCCGCCCGCGTCCATCGCTACAACGTCGTCATCCCGCTGGACGGCGTCAACGCCAAGAGCACCTACGAGCACGAGTACGCCATCCACCAGCTCACCGTGATCCCCGCCGGCGCCGCCGAGCGCATGCGGTTTACACGGCTCGACATGATTCAGTTCGGCTGATGCCGTGGCAGACGGATGGTCTGCCACCCTCGCTTGCGGTCGACATGCGATAGTTGTACTATTCACTGTACAACGCATTCGAGGAGGGCGGCGACATGGATACCATTGCATACTCTGACGCCCGGGCACGGCTCGCCAAGACCATGGAGAAGGTCTGCGACGACCATGCGCCGGTGGTCATCACCCGAAAGAACAACCGTTCCGTGGTGATGATGTCCCTGGAGGACTATCATGCATTGGAGGAAACCGCCTACCTTCTCCACAGCCCGAGAAACGCGCGCCGTCTTCTGAAGTCCATCGCCGAGCTCGAATCCGGCGCGGGCACGGAGAGAGAGCTCATCGAGTGAGGCTGGTATTCTCCCAGGAAGCGTGGGACGACTACCTCCACTGGCAGAAAACGGACCGAAAGCTGCTCAACCGGGTCAACCTGCTGATCCGGGAGGTTCTCCGCTCACCGTTTGAAGGCATCGGCAAACCCGAACCCCTGAAACACGGCCTGGCCGGCTACTGGTCGCGGCGCATCAATGACGAGCACCGGCTCGTCTACAGGGTGGAAGGCGAGTCGGTGATGATCGCCCAGTGCCGCTATCACTACTGACGCTGTCTACGCGGTGCTTTGCAGTCTGAGATTGCCGTGGGCGTCCACGGACAACTCGAAGGTGGGGTAGACGACGGTGGTGGAGGTGTACTCCTCGACGATGGCCGGGCCGGGGATGCGCAACCCCGGGGCGAGCCCGGCGCGGCGGTAGACGGGCGCCTCGATCGGAGCGTCAACGCCCGGGAAGAGCGCGGACCGCCGGCTCTCGGGCCGCGCCGGGCCGTTGCCCGCGGGCGCGGCGGCGAAGTTCATCTTGGGCAGGCGCCCGGTGCAGCGCACGCGGTAGTTGACGATCTCCATGGACTCTTCCTCCGCGGTGTGGCCGTACAGCCGCCCGTGGGCCTCGTGGAAGAGCCGGGTGAGCGCTTCCTTGCCGGCCTCTCCGGCCGGCACCGTGACCTCGTAGGACTGCCCGGGATAGCGCATATCGAGGAAGTATTCAGTGTCGATGGAGTCGGGTGTCACGCCCTGCTCCTCCAGTTCCCGGACCCCCCTGTCCCGCAACTCCTCCAGCGCTTCGCGGATGGCACTCTCCGGGGTCTCGTCCAGCGCGCTGATGCGGGTAAGGGAGTAGCTGCGTACCAGGTCCGTGAGCAGCATCCCGGCGGCGCAGAAGTTGCCCGGATCCCGCGGGATGCAGATCTCCGGGATCTCCAGCTCCCGGGCGATGGGGCAGGCCACCGTAGGTCCGGCGCCGCCGTAGGCCACCAGGATGAAGTCCCTGGGGTCGTAGCCCTTTTCGATGGTGACCGAACGCATGGACATGGCCACCTGGGCGGCCAGCACCTCGACGATGCCCGCGGCCGCCCGCTCCGGGGTCATTTCCAGTGGCCGGCCGACGGTTTGGGCAATGGAGTTGCGGCCGGCCGCGGCGTCGATGGGCATGGCGCCGTCCAGCAGCGCCTCCCGGTTGAGGTGTCCCAGCACCACCAGCGCGTCGGTCAGGGTGGGCTGGTCGCCGGTGCCGTAGCAGGCCGGTCCGGGGACGGCCCCGGCGCTCTGCGGCCCGACCTTGAGGATGCGGCCGGACTCGACCCGGGCGATGCTGCCGCCGCCGCTGCCGATGGTCTCGATGTCCACGGTGGCGGCCCGCACGGTATAGCCGGCCACCCTGCTCTGGGGAGCGGTGAGAAGCTCCCCGGGAATCACCGACATGTCGCAGCTCGTGCCGCCGACGTCCAGGGAAATGGCATTCTCCCGTCCGATCTCCCGGCACAGCCGTTGGGTCCCGACCACACCGGCCACCGGGCCCGACATGAGCGTCTGCACCGGCGCCCGGGCGATCACTCCGGGTGTCGCCACGCCGCCGTTGGATTGCATGATCAGCACACGGGCGCCTTCCAGCAACTCGCTGATGGCGGCTTCGATGGTGCCGACGTAGCTGCTGACCCGAGGCCCGATGAAGGCGTTGACCACCGCGGTGCTGGTGCGCTCGAACTCCCGGAACTGCGGGTCCACCTCTGACGACAGCGTGACGTAGACGTCCGGGGCGAGCTCTTCCAGGATCGCCCGGAGCCGCTTCTCGTGGTCGGGATTGGCAAAGGAGAAGAGCAGGCTCACGGCCACCGAGTGCACTCCCGAGTCGAGCAGCTCTTTCACGCCGGCCCGGGCCTGTTCCGCGTCCAGGGGCAGCACCTCGCGGCCGTGGGAGTCGACACGCTCCCGTACCGGCCGGATGAGATGCCGGGGCACGAGCTGCCGCGGGCGGTCGAAGAACAGGTTGTAGACCTGGTCGCCACGCCATTGCCGGTCCAACTCCAGGATGTCGCGGAACCCCTCGGTCACCAGGAGCCCGGGCGCCGGCTCCCGTCCCTCCAGCAGGGTATTGAGCCCGATGGTGGTGCCGTGGAGGACGTAGCGGGCCGCGTCCGACAGGCGCGCGGTGACCTCCCGCAGCCCCGCGGCGATGGCCGCGGTGGGGTTCCGGGGCTGGGAGGGGACCTTGTGCGTCAGGCAGACCCGTCCGTCCGCCTCGTCGAACACGCTCAGGTCGGTGAACGTGCCGCCGGTGTCAATCCCGATGCGGAGCACGGTTGTCGCCTGCCTGCTCGCGTTGCCGGCGCGTCGCCGCCGAATCGATGGTCATGGCCTCGGGATCGATGACGACGCCGTACACCTCGCGCGCGGCCGCCGCCGACACGTAGCCGTTGCGCACGTCGTCGAGCACGAGCTCCGGCTCCCGGGTCAAGGGATCGCCCCAGCCGCCACCGCCGCCGAGCTCCAGTAGAAGGGTATCGCCCCTGGACATGGGGATGTTGGCGGTCTTGGAGTGGAGCGTGCGGGTGTCGCCGGTGCCCGGATTGAGGGTGCAGCGGGCCGGCGCGCTGGGGCGGGCGCCGAAGAGCCCCGGCGAAGAGAACTTGAAGCGGTCCAGCCGCAGGTTGAGGGTGACGTCGTCGTTCAGCACCTGCCAGCCGCGCCGTATCCCCAGGCCGCCCCGGTACTTCCCGGCGCCGGCGGAATCGGGATTGACCTCGAAGCACTGCATCCGCACCGGGAACTCGTTCTCCAGCGCCTCCACCGGCGTGCTCATGACGTTGCTGATGTCGGCGGCGCAGCCGCTGACGCCGTCCTTGGTGGGTCTGGCGCCGTAGCCGCCCCACAGGATCTCGTACTGCGAGTAGCGCCGTCCGCCGCTGGGCTCCATGCCGTTGAAGGAGACGGCGCCGCCGGAGCTGCTCTGGGGCGCGGCCACGCGGTCCGGCAATGCCTCCGCCAGCACCATCATGATCACCGGCGCCAGCCGGTGGCAGGTAGTGGCATACATGTTCACCGGAGCGGGGAACTCGGGGTTCAGCAAGTGTCCGGGGGCGGGGAGGGTGATGCGGATGGGAGCGGAGCAGCCCTGGTTCTTGGGCAGGTCCGGGCCGAGGGCGGCCTGCACGCAGTACTCCACCACCGCCCGTACCACGCAGGGCCGAAGGTTGAGCGGACCTCGCGACTGCTTTGCCGAGGTGAACTCGAACTCCAGCTCGTCGCCGCGTACGTGCAGCGTCGCCGTGACCTCCAGGGGCCGGTCCAGATCCACGCCGTCATCGTCGATGTAGTCCGTGACCGGGCCGTAGGTACCCCGCGGCATGGCGGCGATGCGCGAGCGCAGCTCCCGCTCGGTGATGGCGATGCGCTCCTCCCAGCAGGCCAGCACGTCGTCGGGTCCGAAGCGGTCCGCCAGCGCGGTGATCCGCTCGATGCCGTGGAGGTTCGCTGTCACTTGCGCGCGGATGTCGCCCCAGGTGACCTCCGGGGTGCGGGTGTTGGCGCAGATGAGCTCCTTCACCGCCTCATTGAAGACGCCCCCGTCATGGAGCTTCAGGGGCGGGATCATGAGGCCCTCCTGGAACACCTCGGTGGCGTCGCCCGCGTTGGTGCCCGGCACCTTGCCGCCGATGTCCGGCTTGTGGGCGGTGTTGCCGACGAAGGCCATGAGCCCCCCTCGGTAGAACACCGGCGAGATCAGCGTGACGTCGCTGGGGTGGTTCTGGCAGTAGCGGTAGGGGTGGTTCAGGATGAAGGTGTCGCCCTCGCCGATGGCGCCGGCGAAGTCCTGCAGGATTCCCTTGAGCTGGGCCCCCACCACCCCGAGCCCCACGGGGTTGGGGGAATACTGCCCGACGTTGCGCCCGCGGCTGTCGCAGATGCTCAGGGCCAGGTCCTGGCTCTCCTTGACGATGGACGAGTAGCCGTTGCGCATGAGCTTCTGCGTCAGCTCGTACGCGATCTGGTTGGTGGCGTTGTAGATGACCTCGAGCTTGATGGCGTCCATGCGTCGACTACCGGCCGCTGGGCAACATCTTCACCGGCGTCTGACGCGGCCCCAGGCTCTCGTAGTACTCGTTGGTCTCGGGCTTGTAGCGGCCCTGGTTGAAGCTGCCGCCCTTCTGGCTGCGGACGATGATGGCCACGGTCCTCTCGCCGACCGTGGTTTCGGTATGCACCTCGTAGGGCCGCACCAGGTCGATCTCGCCGGGGCCGACGTGCTTGTCGCTGGCCAACCGGATCTCCGCGTAGTCCGGCTTCGAGCGGTCGTCCAGCCGGTCGTAGCGCTCGATGCGCTCGTGGCCGTCCAGGACGCCGTAGAGGGTGTAGATGTGGGCGTGATCGTGGATGCGCGCGCGGCCGCCCTGGCGGGCGTTGCCCTTGGTCAGGCCGTTGACGGCGAACCCGTAGTCCGGGTCCTCGTAGAAGAGCAGGTTCTCGGCGCGCCCGTCCCGCGGGACGCAGTCAGGCCACGACCTGGAGGCCTCCAGCACCGCGGGGTCGGCGAGCAGCTCGGCCAGGATCGGCTCCAGCGCCGTCCAGCGCTTCTCCGGGTCAGCCTCCTCCGCGAACAGCGCGCGGGTCTTCTCGATGAACCGGTTCAGGGCGTCGGGCTTGTCGTTATCCATGTTCGGGCATCCTCCATGACGCTGACTCCGGCCTCGGCCCGGCGCGGATCCGCAGTAACGAGTTGCAACGGCTAAGGAGGGTATGCAATCCTGCAACCGCTGTCAATATTGCCTTGGACAGCACCGGAAGAGGCCGGGGGGACCACGTCCATGAAGTACAAGACCCTCACCGCCGTGGGCCTGGCGGTCGCCCTCGTCGTCGGGCTCGTGGCCCGCGCTGTGGTGTACGCGGTGTTGGCGCCGGGTTACATGACCGACTTCGTGGCCACCGTGATCTTTCTTGGCGGCTTCATCGGCGGACTGCTGGGTTTCGTCGGGATATTCCGGGTGCGGGAGGGAAAACCGTTCTTCAACTACCCGTTCTGACAGTGGGGGCACGCACGGTATGACCGGAGCACTGGACGGTACGTTGGCCGTCGATGCCAGCGGGCACGTGGCAGGGCCCTACGCGGGGAGCCTCCTGGGGGACCTGGGCTGCGAGGTCATCAAGGTGGAGCTTCCCGAGACCGGCGATCCGGCCCGGGGCCGGGACAGTTACGGCCCGGTCTTCCGGGTGCTCAACCGCAACAAGAAGAGCCTCACGCTCAACCTGCGCGAGTCCGAGGCAAGGGAAATCCTCCAGCGGCTGCTGGAGCGTTCCGACGTGTTCATCGAGAGCTTCCGGCCCGGCACGCGCAAGACGCTGGGGCTCGACTACGAGGACCTGCGGCGGCGCAACCCCGGCCTCGTCCACTGTTCGGTCACGGCCTTCGGTCAGAGCGGCCCCTACGAGAGCCGGCCCGGCTTCGAGTCCATCGGCCAGGCGGTCAGCGGCATGCTGAGCCTGCTCACCGACCCGGGCGATCCGAAGATGGGAGGCCTCTCCATCACCGCCCACGTGACCGGAGTCTTCGCCGCCTACGGCATCCTGGCCGCCCTCGCGGCCCGGAGCCGGACCGGCAGCGGCCAGTTCGTGGACGCATCGCTGCTGCAGGCGAGCATGGGCTTCATCGAGTCCCACTTGGCCGAGTTCCTGAACGGCGGCGAGGCCGTGACTCCCCGGAATTTCCAGAGAGGACGGCTTTTCTGCCTGCCGGCGGGCGACGGACGCCCGCTGCTGGTCCATCTTGCCACCCACCGCAAGTCCTGGGAGGCCCTGGTCCGGGTCATCGATCGCCCGGACCTGCTCGACGACCCGCGGTTCGCCACCTACGAGGACCGCGCCGCCCGCCACGACGAGTTGATGGACATCCTGCGCGAGGTCTTCGGCAGCGCGCCCCGGGCCGCTTGGCTGGAGCGCCTGGGCCAGGAAGATCTGAGCCACGCGCCCATCTACACGGCGGCGGAGGTCTTCGACGACCCGCAGGTGCGGCACCTGGGGCTTCCGCGCGAGATCGAACACCCCGAACGCGGCACCACCCGGCTCATCGGCGCCAGTGTGAACCTGTCGGAAACCCCGGCGCGGTTCGTGCGCCCGGCGCCGCTGGTGGGAGAGGACACCGACGAGGTCCTGCAAGGGCTGGGCTACGACCGGGAAACCATCCGGAGCCTTCGCGAGCGCGGCGTGATTTGAGCGTGGGCGCATTCCATCTGTAGGCATGGCAACACCGTCGCTGACTGATTTCGTCGCGGAAATTCATCGAAGCCCCTGCATGGCGGTTGTGGTGGTGACCGGCGGCGGCACGCAGGCGCTGGCGGATCTGTTCGTGGTGCCGGGGGCGTCGCGCACGGTGCTGGAGGCTCTGGTGCCGTACAGCGATCGGTCGATGGATGGGTTTCTCGGCCTCCGGCCGACCCAGGCGGTGTCGGTGGAGACCGCCGCGGTGCTGGCGCGAAAGGCTCACGAAAAGGCCTTGGCGCTGAGGCCGGCTGGAGATGTCGTGGTCTTGGGGGTTGCCTGCACTGCGGCGTTGGTCACCGACCGGCCCCGCAGGGGAGAGCACCGGGCTCACGTGGCGGTGAGCCGCGGCGAGTCCGTCGAAGTCTTTTCGGTCACGTTGGAGAAGAACGCCCGCACCCGGCAGGGCGAGGAGAGGGTGGTCGCGGACATGGTGCTGTCCGCCATGGGCCGGGCCTGCGGCCTGGACGCGGCCAAGTGCGATGCGCTGTTGCCGGAAGAGCCGGTAAGGTCCCGAGTGATCTGAACGCCGCTATCGGCGCCGGCGCGAAAAACCATCGCACCGTCCTGCCGGGCGGCGACGTGAGCCGGTAAGGACTCCGGCAGGACCCGAACGGGTGGCCTGTGCCATCGCTGGTGTGGTACAGGCCACTGGTATATTCGGGTTATCGTCAAGGGAGGACAGACACATGGAGCGCGAAGTCACGGTAGACGGTCTCAAGATTCGTTATCTGGAGGAAGGAACGGGCATGCCGGTAGTCATGCTGCACGGCGCCTCCCTGGGCTCGTCCGCGGACGTGTTCGAGCGTCACCTGGGTCCGTTGGCGGACGCGGGGTTCCGCGCGGTGGCCTACGACCAGCCGGGTTTCGGCTTGTCCGACGTGCCGGAGAACCACACCCTGGCCTACCGGGTCGGCTTTCTGCCGGAGTTCATGAGCGCCATCGGCGCCGACGAGGCCGCGCTCATCGGCCACTCCCAGGCCGGCGGCATCGTGGTGCAGACCGCCCTGGACCACCCTGACCGGGTCGCCAAGGTCCTGGTGGTTTGCAGCGGCAGCCTGCTGCAGGGGCTGCCGGGCTTTTCGCCGCCGGCCCACGCCAGCAGCGAGAGCACGGATGCGCCGCCGACGTTGGAGGACAGCCGGAAGCTCCTGGAGTCGAACCTCTACCACAAGGAGCTGATCACCCCGGAGGTTCTGGAGCAGCGCCACGGCCTGAGCCTGGGCAGGAACCTGGAGGCGTTCCTGGAGCGGCAGCGCGCGGTGGAGCCCAAGCGGGAGGGCCCGCGGCTGTGGGAGCGGCTCATGGAAGTGCAACCGCCCCTGCTCCTGCTCTACGGCAAGCAGGACCGCAACCAAGCGGCCGAGAAGTGCGCAAAGCTCAAGGAGTTGATGCCCGCGCTCCAGCTCGAGATCATCGACAAGGCCTGCCACATGCTCATGTGGGACGCGGGCGAGGTGTACGACCGCCGGGCGGTCGCGTTCCTGAAGGAGGATTCCTGAGCGGCCGGGTGGTGGCGAGGGTAGGGGCGACCGGCCGGTCGCCCCTACGAGGGTTCGCGGCAGCGTAGGCTACTCATCCTACAGCGCGTACAGCTCCACCGGGTTGTCGTAGAGGATGCGCGAGACGCTCTCGGGGGAGAGGAACTCGTGCCGCTGCAGCAACTGCAGCGCCTGGATCTCGGTGGAGGAGTCGGCGTGGCCATAGTCGGTGCCCATTACCAGGCGGTCGTCGCCGACGTACTTGATGACGTGCTCCAGGTCGTCGTTCATCTGGGCGGCAACCCAGATGTTGTTGTCGGCGAGGATGCGTTCCTTGAGCTTGCCGCCGCGCCGTTCCACCCGGCGCCGCAGGTCGTTGATCAGGTAGGGAAGCCAGCCGGCGCTCAGCTCGATGATGCCCCAGCGCAGCTTGGGAAATTTGTCGGGCAGGCTCGACATGATCAGCAGGTGGAACGCGCCCAGCCCCACGAACTTGTTGCGCTGGTAGCCGCAATGGGGCTGCCCCCAGATCCGGTCCATGTCCGGGCTGTTGGTGCCCGAGTGGATGCACACGGAGATGTCGAGGTCGCTGGCTTCCTCGTAGAGCGGGAAGAAGTCGGGGTCGTTGATGAGCCGGTTGCGGTAGTCCAGCCCGGAGATGTTCACCGCCACCGCGCCGTGGTCACGGGCGAAACGCATCTGCCGCCGCGCTTCCGGGATGTCGCTCAGCGACGCCACGCAGGCCCAGCGAAACCGGCCGCGGCCGCGTGAATGGATGTCGGCCATCCAGCGGTTGTAGCTCCAGCACAGCGCGTTCTCCACCGCCGGGCGGTCGGTGAGCGGGTGCACCCACAGGGTGGGGAACAGCACCTGTATGTCGGTGCCGAGCTCGTCCATGTGCGCGATTCGTGCATCCACGTCGAGCATGTACTTGGCCTTGACGTCCAGCGGCACGTTGCCGATGAAGGTGCCGGTTATGGCGTCGCTCCGGGCGCCGCCCCCGGGCCACGGAGTGCCTACCCTGCTGCCGCCGATGACCCAGTACTTGAGGGTCTCGCCGGTTTCCAGCTTCTCGTAGACCACGCCGGGCTTGTACTCCCGCTCGGAGGGATTGAGATACTCCCAGGTTTCGTCAATTTCCACGACATGGGCGTCGGCGTCGATGATCGGCATGGCTCTATCCCTCCGGTCTCGATAGTGTGATGTGAATGGATGCGCGATGCGGCGTTCAGTTCGCCACAATCGCCGGTTCCTGTCAAATTAGACAGAGGTTTCAGTACCGTCATTCCCGCGGAAGCGGGAATCCAGGGCGGTGGGGCGGAAACGGCGTTGCCGGGAGGATATCCGATGACATCAAGCCTTGACACGGTGAGGAAGATGTTCGTTCGAGTGGCATTGGCCTTGATGCTGGCGCTCCCGCTGGCCGGCTGCGGCGACGGAGCGGAGGAGGTGTTCGAAACGGCGCAGTTCGAGGAGGTGCAGAACAACCGGGAGCACGCGCGCAAGCTCTACAACCGCATCCTCCGAGACTACCCGGACAGCCCCTTCGCTGCAAAGGCCAAGGAACGGTTGGCGGCGTTGGGGCAGGAAACGCGTTAGCGTTCGGTCGGATTGATTGTGGGCCGATCCGGTTGGAGGTATGCTTGGACGCAGTCACATGGGGGTGATCTCATGAAACGAGCTCTCATCGCGTTTCCGGTTCTGGTCACGCTCGCGCTGTGGATGGCGCCGGTGTGGGCGGCCACGCCGTCACCAGACGCGCTGTTGTCGGACGGCGACCGGCGGCATCAGGAGCAGGCGGTTCAAAACGCTCTCGAGTTCAACAGGACCGGCGAGGCCGAGTTCTGGGAGAATCCCGAGACCGGCCACCACGGCCGCGTCACGCCGACGCTTACCTACCGCAATTCGGCGGGCCGGGATTGCCGCAAGTTCGAACGCGAGCTCACCATCGACGGCAGGGAGGCCGAGGCCAGGAGCACGCGCTGCCGCGCGGCGGCCGGGGTTTGGCTGCGACCGGTCGCGCCAAAGCCGGTCTACACCCGCCGGCATGATGACCCTTGGCGCCATTACCCCTACCATGGGTCCTATTGGTACTACCCGCCGGTGTCCCTGCACCTGTTCTACGAGTTCGGCCGTCACCGCCACAAGATCGACCGTCACCGGCGTCACCATCGCCACCGGTTGCACCATCGTCACGGGCACCGGCATCTCCGGTCGGACCACCGTCACCGCCCGCACCGACGCCACCGGCGGTAGGCAGGTCAGCCGCGGTTAGCCGAAGACTTCCGCCGATTTCGCCGGTTGGAGGTCAGCCCGTGGTGTCGCGGGCGCGGTTTCCGAGCACGGCGAAAAGAGGGTCTCCCCGGAAGTCCTCCGGGACGGGCGTGAGCGACCTTACGTCGTCCCAGTTCCCGGCCTCGGTCAGGTAGGATTCCACGAGCTGCTGTTGTCCCGGGCCGGTCAGGCGGTGCCAGATGGCTACGGCCTTGGTGGGGAAGCAGCGGTTGGAGAAGGTGATGACCAGCGGGGCGCCCGGCGCCAGCACCCGCCCGATGTCGCGGATCACCTGCACCGGTTTGACCAGGTAGTCCACGGAAACGCAGATGCACGCGGCGTCGAATTCACCGTCGCCGTAGGGCAGGGAAGGCTCGTCGTTCAGGTTGTGGACCGTGTAGGCGTGGAGGCGGGGATTGGCCTTCAACTCCTGCTCGTTCATGCCCAGCCCGACGACTTTGCTGAAGCGCATCTCCGGCGGCAGGTGGCTGATCCAACTGCTCATCAGGTCCAGGACCGCGCCGCCGGGCGGCAGGGTTTCCCGGTACAGTCGGGTGACCGCGGCGATGGCGCGTTCGTCGATATGGGTCACCAGCCGCGGTTCCTCGTAGAATTCCTCGTCGGGGGACTCGTCCATGCGGGCGAAGGCTTGCGGCGGTAGCGGGTGGGTGATCATGTTGAGGTTCCGGCGGATCGGACAGCGCCCTTCGACTTCGCTTCGCTCAGGGCGAACGGTGTTTCATCAGGCTTCCTGAACTTGACCGTTCGCCCCGAGCCCTTCGACAAGCTCAGGACAGGCGAAGCGAAGTCGAAGGGCGCCGACACAATCGATCAGAGTGTTTGGTATAGTAGGTTTGCCGGCCGCGCTTTACAAACCCGGCGGCAGGAGGGTTCATGAGCAACGATGATCGCCAGGTGATTTTCTCGCTGATCGGGGTGGGCAAGGTCCATCCCCCCAGGCGGCAGGTGTTGAAGGACATCTACCTGTCATTCTTCTACGGCGCCAAGATCGGCGTGCTCGGCCTGAACGGGTCGGGCAAGGCGCAGCGAGACTAGCTGCGGTACTAGCGGGTGAGAGTCCCGCCGGCGCAGTTCTCAGTTTGGCGCCGTAGTCATATCCGGCAGACGCACGGGGCGACCCGGCGATCTGGAAGCCCGGACGTAAAAGCCTCGGGGGACAGGGAGGCCTTTGTGCCGCTCCTGTGCGATCAGCCCGGAAGGCGAGCAACGAGCAGGGCCGCAACGAGAGTGAACGGATCAAGCGTCGAAAAGGGCGTTCCCGCGTGAAGCTGATTTGCGGGATAAATTGGAGCTGCCAAGGGTTTCTTGCCTACCCGATGGCCAGTGCCGGTGCGGAAGAAACTGAGGCGCACGCACCGGGGCTCCCGGCGTATTGAAGGCGGCAATACTCGAAAGTACCGCAGCGAAAGTCCGGAAGGTCTGGAGGTCAGACAGGATGATCCTCGAATGTCAAAGACCGCGTCTATAACCGGTCGTGCCGGGAAATGAGGCGGAGACGTCCAGACTGGCGGATGAGGCCGACAAGCGGTGATGGCCGGGACAACATAACCCGGCCGGAGCGAGGGCCTCTGGGCTCAGGTGGCGATGTTGCAACCGGCGGTTTCGCACACAGAGGCGACGCATCAACCGGCGAGTGGCATCGTCGAAGGGCGGAGCAAACGCAGCGTCCGTTCGGGGGTATGGCGGGATCGGCCTTGACCTCGGCGACCCTGCGGAAGGCTCCGTGCCGAACTGCGAGGTGCCTGAAGCTTGAAGCCGTACCGGGGAAAACCCGACGTACGGAATTTTAGGGAGGGCGGCTGGAAACGTGGCCCAATAAAGGTGCGCGCGCCAGTGCCCTACCCGACAGCACGCTCCTCAGGATCATCGCCGGAGTGGAGCGGGAGCATCTGGGAGAGATCACGTTCTCCAAGGGCTACTCCGTGGGCCTGCTGGAGCAGGAGCCCCGGATGGACCCCGACAAGACCGTCAAGGAGGTGGTGGAGGAAGGCTGTTCCCGGATGATGGAGCTCCTGGCGGAGTTCGAGGCGGTCAGCAACAGGTTGGGGGAGGAGCTGGGCGCGGACGAAATGGAATCCCTGCTGGAAAAGCAGGCGCAACTGCAGGACGAGATCGAGGCGGGCAACGGCTGGGAGCTGGAGAGCCAACTGGAAGTGGCCATGGACGCGCTCCGCTGCCCGCCGCCGGAGACGAAGGTCGACGTGCTGTCCGGGGGCGAGCGCCGGCGGGTGGCGTTGTGCCGGCTGCTGATCCAGGAGCCGGACATCCTGCTGCTGGACGAGCCCACCAATCACCTCGACGCCGAGTCGGTGCAGTGGCTGGAGCAGCACCTGAGCCGCTACCAGGGCACGGTCATCGCCGTGACCCACGACCGTTATTTCCTGGACAACGTGGCCGGCTGGATCCTGGAGCTGGACCGCGGCCACGGCATCCCCTTCGAGGGCAACTACTCCTCGTGGCTGGAGCAGAAGCAGGCCCGTCTCGCGCAGGAGGAGAAGTCGCTGTCGCGGCACCGGAGGACCCTTGAGCGGGAGCTGGAATGGATCCGCATGTCGCCCAGGGCGCGGCAGGCCAAGGGCAAGGCGCGGGTGACGCGCTACGAGCAGTTGCTGGGCCAGGAGCAGGACAGCGCGCAGGAAGACCTGGAGATCTACATCCCGCCGGGGCCGCGCCTGGGCGACGTCGTGCTCCAGGCCGAAGGACTCACCCACGCGTTCGGGGACCGGCTCTTGTTCGAGAACTTGAGCTTCATCATGCCGCCCGGCGCCATCGTCGGCGTCATCGGCCCCAACGGTTCCGGCAAGACCACGCTGCTGCGCATCATCACCGGCGGCGTGGACTGCCAGTCCGGCTCGTTCCGCACCGGCGAGACCGTCCGGGTGGGCTACGTGGACCAGAGCCGCAGCCTGAACGACGAGCATACGGTATGGGAGGCCATCTCCGACGGGCAGGACCAGGTCGTGCTGGGAAAGCGCGAGGTCAACTCCCGCGCCTACGTGGGGCGGTTCAACTTCTCGGGGCAGGACCAGCAGAAGAAGGTCGGCGACCTCTCGGGCGGCGAGCGCAACCGCGTCCACTTGGCCCGGATGCTGAAGGAGGAGGCCAACCTGTTATTGCTCGACGAGCCCACCAACGACCTGGACGTGAACACCATGAGGGCGCTGGAGGACGGGCTGGTGGAGTTCGGCGGGTCCTGCGTCGTCGTGAGCCACGACCGCTGGTTCCTGGACCGCATCGCCACCCACATCCTGGCCTTCGAGGGCGACAGCCAGGTGGTATGGTTCGAGGGGAACTACAGCGACTACGAGGAGGACCGGCGCCGGCGCCTGGGCAAGGAGGCCGACCAGCCCCACCGCATGCGCTACCGCAGGCTGACCAGGGACTGAGCCCTGTTCGGTCCCGTCATTCCGGCGAAAGCATGCCCCGTACCCCGATACGGGGCCGGAAACCAGGTGGGGTGGGGCAGGGGAGCACGGCCGCCACGCCTCTCCGCCCCCTGGATTCCGGCTTTCGCCGGAATGACGGGTGCGGGCGTCGCCGGGCTATTTCAGCCGCCGGCCGCCTTCACGAAATCCGACAGCCGCTCGCCGATCATGATGCAGGTGACGTTGGTGTTGGCGTGCACCACGGTCGGCATGATGGAGGCGTCCGCCACCCACAGGTTGTCCATGCCGTGCACCCGCAGCGTCTCGTCCACCACCGCCTCCGGGTTGGAAGCCGGGGCCATGAGGCAGGTGCCGACGCCGTGGTGGTAGCTGTCGTAGGTGGCCTTGGCGAATTTTACCCAGTCCTCGCCGGGACCGGGGGTGAGGAGCTCGCCGTAGAGCTCGCGCATGGGCGGGGTCTCGGTGATCTCCTTGATGAACTCCATGGCCTTGGTCATGGATTCGATGTCCTGCGGGTCTTCCAGCATGGCGGACTCGATCACCGGCAGCTCGCGGGGGTCGCTGCTCTGGAGGTAGATGCGGCCGCGGTTCATCTGCTCCAGCAGCGACGCCGACAGCGGGATGGTGGGCTTGATGCCCTCGATCTGGGTCGGCGGCCTGAGCGAGATGTGGAAGTTGGAGCAGTCCCGGTTCGCGTGGCTCTTGTAGACGTAGCGGATGCGCGGGATGATCCAGTCGGCGTCGAACTCCTCCTTGCACTCGAAGGTCATGAACACCACCGCGTGGTCCTGGTAGTTCTCGCCGACGCCGGGCATGTGCCTGACGACCTCGATGCCCACCTTTTCGAGGTCCTGGGCCCGTCCGATGCCCGATAGCATCAGGAGCTGGGCGGAGTAGTAGACGCCCGCGCTCACCACCACGTGGTTGCCGGAGACGGTCTCCCGGCGGCCGTCCTTCTCGTAGCACACGCCGGTTACGCGGTTGCCCTCGATATCCAGTTTGTAGACCAGGGCCTCGGCGACGACGGTGAGGTTGTCGCGGCCGCGGGCGGGGTCGAGGTACGCCACCACCGTGGACTGGCGCTTGCCGTCCTTGATGCTGAAGGGCGGGTGGCCGACGCCCTCGGGGTCGGGGATGTTGGTGTCCTCCAGCAGCGGCAGGCCCTTCTGTTGGCCGGCCTCAATGAATGCCTGCACCGGGTCGGCGGCGCCGGGAGTATCGAACGTGAAGGGGCGCTTCACGTAGAGCGGGCCGTCGTTGCCGTGGAGCGGGCTGTCCGGGAAGTCCTGGTCCGATTCCAGCCGCTTGAGCACCGGCAGCACCTTCTCCCAGGACCAGTCCGGGTTGCCGGCCGCCACCCAGTTGTCCATGTCGGCCTTCATGGGCCGGGGCGCGGCCATGACGTTCACCGACGAGCCGCCGCCCATGATCCTGCCGGCGAGCTTGTAGCAGATGCTGCCGTCGAGGTCGCGCGGGCTGGGGTACATCGCCAGGTAGTCGGTCTCCAGCAAGAGGCGCACCTGGTTCTGGGCTTCGGCCACCATCTCGGGAATGGGCTGGGGGTCCGGCCCGGCCTCCAGCAGCAGCACCTTGCGCCGGGGGTCCTCGGAGAGGCGGCTGGCCGCGGCGCAACCCGCCGAGCCTCCGCCGATGATGATGACGTCGTAGTGATCGGCCATGAGAAATGCCCTTTCGTTGCGGGTCGTTGTGGAGTGACCGGCCTCAGGCCTTTGCGGCCTCTTCGTCCAGTGCCTTGCCGAGGCGCTTGCGGAATTCTTCCAGGATGAGCGAGGTGGTGGCGCGCAGGATCATGTCGCCGACGATGGCCAGGCGTCCCTTGATCTCCACCTGGGCCTTGTACCGGAGCTCGGTGCAGTTCTCCCGGGGCTCGTCCATGCTGGCGTCCACGCCGGCCACCACCGTGCTCTTGGTGACGGAGTCGTTGCCCTCGATCTTGACGGTGAGGGCTTCCTTGGGGTTGCTGTCGGTGATGGTGGAGCGGAAGTTGAACTTCCCGGACATGGGCCCCACCTTGGCGCTGATTACGCCGTCGAAGGTGGTGTCGTCGATCTTGTCGATGGAGTCGAGACCCGGCATGCAGGCCGAGAACTTGTCGATGTCCAGCACGAAGTCCCAGACGGCGTCCCTGGGGTGCTCCACGGTAATGGTGCCCTCGAAATTCATAACGGCTCCCGGCGGCGAGTTGAGTTGGGAGGGGTATAGCCGTTTCGGTGGGCCCGATCAACCTGACGCCGGGTTACGAATCCCCTCCGGCGTGCTACATCTTACCGTCATGGACATCGCCATCGTCTATGCCCTGGGCACGGCGTTTTTCCTGGCGTTGCGGGATATCTTCGGCCGCATGGCCACCCACGACATCGATCCGGTGCTGGGGACAGCGGCCACGGCGTTCACGGGGCTGGTGGTGCTTACCGTCGCCGCCTTGCTGAACGGCGACCTCCAAGCGGGATTTCCGGGCTGGGGATGGCCGCTGTTCGTGATCGGGCTGGCCGGGATCCTGCGTATCACCGTGGGCCGCACCACGCTGTTCACCGCCATCAAGTACATCGGCGCGGCGCGTTCGAGCAGCTTCAGCGCCACCAACGTGTTCTTCGCCATGTTCATCGGCGTGTTCTTTCTCGCGGAGAACCTGACGTATCTTCTGACGGCCGGCGCCGTCCTGGTGGTGGCAGGTTGCGTGCTGGTGGCCATGAGCCGCGCCCCGGGCAGCGCGGACCAGACCTGGAGGCGATATGCCGCCGGCATGGCCTTCGCCTTGGGCAGCGCCCTTGCCATGGCCGTCTCCGCGGCCCTGACCCGGGTGGTGGTGCACGAGTTCTCGTCGCCCCTGGGCGCCAACTTCTACGCCAGCCTCATCGCACTGCCGAGCTTCCTGCCCGCCATCTCCAACCGGCCGCTGCGCAGCGTCGCGGACTGGACCTCCCGCCACTGGCGCTACATCTGGCTGGTGGGCCTGGTATCGGCCATCGGCACCACCTGCGGCTACTTCGCCCTCAAGTACGCGCCGGTGGTGGTGGTGCAGCCCATCGCGCAGTCACGGCCGCTCTTCGTGCTGCTGGTGTCGTGGGTCTTCCTGCGGGCCCACGAGTCGATCAATTGGAAGGTCGCGGTGGGCGCCGTCGCCATCGTGCTCGGCACGGCGCTGCTGATCGTGAAGTGAGGCGGGGGCGGATTCGCATTCTGGGCGTCAAAAGCCTATATCGTTAGGAGCTTCGCCTCGGTGTCGCGTGTGAATGGTATCCTGCGCGCTTTCGTGAACCTGTTCGGGAGACACGACGCCGGTGTCGTCATCCCCTCGGGAGGGTCGCGTTCGATGAAGGATAAAGTCGTCAAGACCGACGAAGAGTGGCGGCAACAACTCACCGACGACGAGTTCCTGGTGACGCGCAAACAGGCCACGGAGCGGCCGTTCACGGGCAAGTACCACGCCTCCAAGGAGCCCGGCGTCTACCGTTGCGTCTGCTGCGGCGCGGACCTGTTCGACGCCGCCACCAAGTTCGAATCGGGTACCGGATGGCCCAGCTTCTGGGCGCCGGTGGACGAGGACAACGTCGCGACCAAGGAAGACCACTCCTACGGCATGCGACGGGTAGAGGTGCTGTGTAGCGTCTGCGACGCCCACTTGGGACATGTCTTCGACGACGGGCCATCGCCGACGTATCTTAGGTATTGCATTAACTCTCTGTCACTAAGACACGAGAAGGACTGAGGAGGATCGATTACATGGACAGCAAGCACGTGTTGGCACAACTCGACCGCGCCCACTTGGTGGAGATGACGCGGGACCTTGCCGATATCGTTACGATCACAGGTGAGGAAGCGCCGGTGGCGGAATATCTGGGGCGCGAGTTCGAGCGTCTCGGCATGGAGGTGGAGTACCAGGAGGTGGAGGAGGGGCGGCCCAACGTCATCGGCACTCTGAGGGGTTCCGGCGAAGGGCCGGCGCTCATGTTCAACGGGCACATGGACCACTTCGACAACCCCGAACCCACCCGGGTCACGGAAGACCGGGTCTACGGCCGCGGCCTGGTGAACATGAAGTGCGCGTTTCCCTGCTACATCACCGCGGTGGACATGCTCGTCAAGGCCGGGGCGGAGCTCAAGGGCGACATCATCATCTCCGGCGTGGTGGGCGAGATCGAGAAGGCCCAGGTCAACCGGTTCCACGGCAAGAGCTACCGGGGCGCCGGGGTGGGCGCCCGCTACCTGATGGACCACGGCGTCACCGCCGACATGTGCATCATCGGCGAGCCCACCGGCCTGCGCATGCAGATCGGCAACGCCGGCCTGGCATGGGCCGAGGTGACCGTGGAAGGTCCGGCCAAGACCTTCGTCATGAAGGCGTTCGAGGTGGCCAAGGCGATCCAGTCGTGGGAGGCGGACTACCAGAAGATGTTCCCGCACCCGTTCATGCTGCCCACGGTCCAGATCGGCGCCATCGACGGCGGCAATCCCTTCAAGCCCGGCACCAACCCGATTTGCAAGATCTACGTCATCGTCAAGACCCTGCCCCACGTGCCCACCATGAAGATCCAGCGGGAACTGGAGAAGGTCGCCTCGGCCGTTGCCGCTAGGGAAGGGGACATCGACACCAAGGTGAAGCTCTACCTCACCACCGACGGCTACGAGATCCCCGAGACCGACTACGTGGTCCAGGCCGTGGGCGCGGCCCACAAGGAGGTCAACAACGGCAAGGACATGGAGTTCTCCGAGCCGGTGCGCTACGGCATCACCAGCGACGGCTCGCGCATCAATCAGTACGGCGTGTCGGTGATCACCTACGGCGCCGGCTTCGGTACCCACCTGGTGGACCCGGACGAGCAGGAAACCGGCGCGGAATGGGACCGGCCGTCCGGCACCCGCCGGGGCGTGGGCATCAGGAACATGGAGCGTTGCAGCAGCGTCTACGCCCTGGCGGCCCTGGACATCTGCAGCAAGACCCGCGCGGAGCTCGGCCTGGACTGATCCCGGAGCGGCATGGTTAGTAGCGGGCGGCCGCGGGCCGCCCGCTTTCGTTTGGAGTCGGCGGTGCATGGTGCGCCGCCGCGAGGAGGCCCCATGGAACTGACGCTGGCACACTACCGCAACCGCTTCTGCATGTACCGCACCTACTTCGCCTTGGGGGAGGGCATCGTGAAGCCCGAGGGCTTCGACCTTAAGGTCATCGAGGTGGCCGACCCGCCCAGCCACGAGCTCGAAGAGGTGCTGATCCGGGGCGAGGTGGCGTTCGCCAACATCTACCTGCCCAACTTCCTCAAGCGCAAGCTCGGCGGCGCGCCCATCGTCGGCCTGTCCACGGAGTGGAAGTCCACTTCCAAGGGCAACGGCGTCTTCGTGCTCAAGGATGGTCCGGTGCAGACCCCCAAGGACCTGGAAGGCCGCCTCATCGCCAGTCACCACTCCGATCCCCACGCCATGCACTGCTTCCTCCTGCGCAAGCACTACAAGGTGGACGACTCCACCATCCGCTGGGAATCCCATCCCCAGGAGGAGCTCATTGCGATCCTCAAGGAGGGCAAGGCCGATGCCGTGACGCTCATCGACCAGGTCTTCTGGCACGGCGAGAAGGACCCCGACGTCCGCTGCCTCTACACCGACGGCGACGCCTGGCGGGGCCTGCACGGCCTGCCGGAGATCATCAAGCACATGCTCGCCACCCGCGAGGACCTGTTACAGGAGCATCCGGAGTTCGCCGGCCAGATCCTCGACGCCTGCCGCAAGTCCATCGCCTACAGCGACGCCCACCTAGAAGAGGTGGCCGACCGCTTCATCGCCAAGTACGGCGGCGACAAGCAGGACATCCTGGCCTCCGCCGGCTACCCCAAGATCGAGTTCACCTTCACCGCCACCGAGCGCAAGGAGGCGGAAGCCACCATGGACATGCTGATCGAGACCGGCCGACTGGAAGGGCGGGTGGATCTGTCGACGGCGTTTGTTTCGTGAGTGTCGAGGTCTTGACGCTCAACCCATAGCTCTATAGGGTGGGCCGCACATCACCGTCTCTGACAAAGCAAGGGAGGTTCCAATGCGAAGCATGATTGCAAAGACCATGGCGCTCGTGCTCGGCTTCACCCTGTGCCTGTCCGGCATGGCGCTGGCGTCGAGCGCAGAGTTGATAGCCGCGGCCAAGAAGGAAGGCAAGCTGCGGCTGATCACGTTCTCCAGCTTCAGGAAGGCAGCCGAGTCCTTCCAGAAGAAGTACGGGATTACGGTGGAGGGCACTTACGTGGGCGCGCCCGGCGTTCTCCGCACGGTGAGCCAGGAATCCCAGGCTGGGATATCGGCCATCGACATGTTCGGCGCCTCCCCGGGGCCGTTGAGCGGACTCAACCACCTGACCCAGAGCTACAAGCCCGCCGGCTATGAGAAGGTCGCGCATCACATGGAGGCGTTGCCGAAAGATTGGAACCTGGTGCCGATCTTCATCCACGTGGTGGGAGCATCCTACAACAAGGATCTGATCCCGCCGAAGGACGCTCCGCGCAGCATCCACGAGCTGATCAAGCCCAAGTACAAGGGCAAGATCATCTCGCGCACGCCGTGGCTGGGGTCCAACTATCTCGTCCACATCGCGTCGTTGCAGGCTTGGTTCGGCGGCAACGAGGAGAAGTGGGCCAACTTCTGGAAGGCGTTCAAGGTCAACGTAGGCCGCTACGAGCCCAAGTGGGGGCCGCTCCACCAGGCGGTGGGTCTCAAGGAGTTCCCCCTGGGCATCTTCACCCTGCCGTACACGCCGTTCACCTTCGGCCGGAGCTATCCCGGGCTCGGCTACTCCACGTTCCGGGAGCCGGCCATCTGGTGGCCCAACATGCTGACGATTCACGGGAAGGCGCCTCACCCCAACGCCGCCAAGCTCTTCATGGAGTTCTGCCTCAGCGCCGAGGGACAGAAGCACTTCGTCGCCGAGGGTCTGATCCCGGCCGACAGCACGATGGAGCCGAGGGGATCCCTTATCGAGGAACTCAAGGGGGTCAAGTTCTTTGCCAAGGCGCCGGAGATCATCGCCCACGAGGTCAGCAACAACAAGGACGCCTGGACGAAGCGTATCCAGGCGCTCTACCAGTAGCCTGAGAGCGCAGCGCCGGAACGACGCGAAGGGCCATGTTCGAATTCTTCCCGGGGAACCGGAGCTGGTCCTTCGCGTGCATCCGGCTGCTGGCCGAAAGTTACTACGGCGGCGGCGAGTTCAACGAGATCTTCCGCACGACCCAACGCATCAAGTCCGGCGATACCGAGAGCTGGCACGCCGAGTGGCGTGAGACCGCGGACCGGGTCGCAGCCCGCGGCCGCGAGCAGCAAGCCGCCGGACATTCCGAAAGCGCCCGGAAGGCGTTCCTCCGTGCTTCCAACTACTACCGGGTAGCCGAGTTCCTGTTGCCGTTCACCGATGACAGGAAGGTCCCCACCTATCGCAAGTCCGCCGAGAGCTTCCACGCCGCCGCTGATCTCTCGCCCGACATTGAGCGCGTCGAGGTGCCCTACGAGGATATCTCCATGCCGGGTTACTTCTTCCACGCACCGGCGGGCGTCGAAAAGCCTCCCGTGCTGATCTTCACCGGCGGCGCCGACTCCACCGCCGAGGAAGTCTACTTCGTCGGCGGTCCAGAGGCCGCCAAGCGGGGTCTGGCCCTGCTCATCGTCGACGGACCCGGACGCGGCGGAATGCTGCGGCTGCGCAACAGCTTGGCCATCCCCGATTTCGAGAGGCCGATTACGGCCATGGTGGACTACCTCGAAGCCCGCGGCGACGTCGACATGAACCGCATCGCCCTCATGGGCATGAGCATGGGCGGCTACTACGTGACCCGGGGTGCCGCCTACGAGAAGCGCGTCAAGTGCTGCGTCTCCCACTTTGGTCCCTACGACTGCTACCGCGACATCTATGAGTTCTACGAACCGCTGCGGGGACAATTCCGCTGGATCACCGGATCAAGCAGCGAGGACGAGGTCCGCCGGCGCCTGAGCCAGTTCACCCTCGCCGGCAGCATCGAGAAGATCGAGTGCCCGCTCCTCATCCTCCACGGCGAGGACGACATCATCACCGACCCCCGCTGCGCCTACCAGACCTACGCGGAAGCCAAGTGCGAGAAGGAGATCCGGTTCCTCCGTTCAGGCGAGCCCGGCGCCGTCCACTGCTCCTACGACAACCACGCCGAGATCTTCCCCTTCATGCACGACTGGGTGGCGGCGAGGGTGTAGGGCAGGGTTCAGCGGTTATCTGTCGAATTCTTGGCGCGTTATGCCAAGGTCTCTAAGAATGGTGCTCACCGTGCCGGGCTTCAGGTCACGGTTGCCCCAGTTGGGGATGGTAGTCCTGCCTCCCGTCGATGGACGGATCCAGATTTCGTGGTCGCCACGGGCGCGTCTGTCGAGCTCACATCCGAGCCGACGCAGCCTCCGCGTAAGTTCCCTGTACCTCAAACGGCGACCATGACTTCGCTGAAGCCCCGATGCTCGCTGGCGTCGACGACGGCTGCAGCTACTTTGGGGGGAAGCGGGTCGCCTCGGTCGCGGTAGGACGCGATGAACGCTGACGCAACGCTCTGGAGGTTCTCCAGCGCCTGGGCGGGAGTATCTCCCCATGCCCGGCAGCCGGGAAGGTCGGGAATTTCGGCTAAGTACTTATCCTCGGTTTCGTCCGAGGGTTCCCGCAAGACAGCTCGCAGCCTGTAGAGATCCATACCATCCCTCCTGACGCGTCGGGGAAGGGGAGTGCCGAGTCCGGTTCGTCTGGAAGTTTGTCGGTTGAGGGAGCCCAGCGCTGCTCCATCCTGTTGGCTCTTCCCTCACCGTTCCTGAGTATTTTCTACCATACCCTAAAATACTCATGAGTATTTTAGGGTCAACCAGAAGACACACACGATCGGCAATCGTGGGGAAGGGGAGTCGAGAAGGAGTCGCCTACGCCTCTCGCCGCGACACCAGCAGGTGGAGCCCCAGGGACAGGACGAGCATCAGCACGCCGATGACGGCGCCGATGCCGAACTGACCCTCGTCGAAGGCGCGCTGGAATAGCAGGGTGGAGAGGACCTCGTTGCCGTAGGTGAACAGGATTACGGCGCCGGCGAACTCCCGCAGGTAGATCTGGAAGAGCAGGGCCCACACGGAGAACAGCCCGCCTCGCAGGAACGGGATGACGATGCGGGTGATGGTTCCGAGGGTGCTGGCTCCCGAGGTCCAGGACGCTTCCTCGAACTCCTTGTGGAACTGGAACAGGAACGGGCTCAGAGTTCGTAGCGCGAACGGCAGGTAGTTGCCGATGAAGTAGAGCAGCAGGATCCACAGGGTGCCGTAGACCGGCGTCCGTATGTAGGCCCACACGAACCCCACCGCCAGGATCGTGCCGGGGAAGGCCAGCGGCAACATGGTGGCGGCCTCGATGGGGCCCGTGAGCTTGACGCCGCTGCGCACCAGCAGATAGCCGACCCCCAAGGCGATGGTGACGGTGGCGGTGGCGGCGGCGAGGCACAGAATCATCGTATTGCCCAGCGCGCGCCAGAAAACCGCGTCCTGCAGGGCGGCATTCCAGTGGTTGAGGGTGAGCTGCGTCAGCACGCTCAGGCTGGGAGTGGCCACGAACTGGGAGAAGGAGAGCAGCACGATCACCAGCGCCGGAAGCACGATGACGACGCCGAAGTACAGGGAGGCGCAGACGAAGGCCACGTAGCGCCACCGGCCCAGGTGGTGGACGTTCTCCGGCCGGGCCTTGCCGGTGACGGTGACGAAGCTCTCCGCCTGCCGCACCAGGTGACGGTAGAGGAACAGGGATGCCAGGCTCAGGGGGATCACCATCATGGCCAGCGCCGCCGCGGTGTTGTAGTAGATCAGCGACTGGTAGTCCGAGGCGATGATGTTGAAGATGGCGGAGGTGAAGACGAAGATGCCGCCGGGCGCGCCGATGAGGATCGGCACCTCCAGGGTAATCAGCCCGATGACGAAGACCAACAGGAACGAGGAAAGGATCAACGGCCGCAGCACCGGCAGGGTCACCCGGCGGAGGGTCCCCATGACCGTGTTGCCGCAGGCGATGGACTGTTCTTCCAGCGACGGGTCCATGAGCCGGAAGGCGTTCAGGGCGATGAGGAACACGATCGGTGACTCGTAGAGCACCATGATGAAGATCATCCCCGGGAACGAGTAGATGTTGAACAGGTTGGTGCCGAAGAACTCCCGGAACAGGACGTTGAGGACACCGATGCGCGGGCTCAGGAGCAGGATCCAGGCCAGTGCGGCGATGATCACCGGAAACGCCCGGGGCACGATTCCCAGCTTGGCGAAGACGTTGCCGTAGGGCATGTCGGTGCGCACCACCAGAAACGCCATGGCGACGCCCAGCACCACCGAGATGGCGGCCATCACGAAGGCGAACACCAGCGAGTTGAAAACCAACGTGGGCAGGTCGGTGGGGATGCTGATGTTCAGGGCCCGGATCCAGTTGTCCAGGGTGACGTGACCCGCGGCCACCGGCGAGGACGACCAGAAGCTCCCGAAGACCAGCGCCAGCACGGGGACGAGAATGACGAAGCCGATGACCACCATCAGGATGGTGTAGACGGCCCTCATGGCGTTCTCGGTGTGCATGGCCTCCGTCTCCGTCGTATATGCCGGTTACCTTTCCCGGCCGGACGCTGCCGCTACGCCGTGCGCAAGAGGAAGAGCTGGCCCGAGATGTAGCGCGCGGCGTCGGATATGAGGTAGCGGATCAACCCGGTGATCTCGTCCTTCTGCGTGAATCCCCCGAGGAGGGGAGACGTGTCCTGTTTCCTGGTCCACTGCTCCTCGGACATGCCCGCCCGGGCCATGTCGGTCTCGGTGGCGCCGGGTCCGATGGCGTTGGCGGTGACGTTGTAGGGCGCCAGCTCCATGGCCAGGGTCTTGGTGAAGGTGATCACCCCGCCCTTGGACGCGGCGTAGTGTGAACCCTGCACCTGCCCCGTGACGCCCCGGCCCGAGGCGACGTTGATGATCCGCCCCGACTTGCGTTCCGCCATGTGCCGTCCGGCGGCCTGGGAGCAGAGGAAGAGGCCGGTGAGGTTGATCCGGATCACCCGCTCCCATTCCTCCGCCGGCATCTCCAGCACCGGACAGCGCTTGATGACCCCGGCGGCGTTGAGCTGCACGTCGATGTGTCCGTACTTGTCGATGGCCGCCGCGATCATGCCGTCCACGCTGGCCTTGTCGCCGACATCCACGGCCACGGCCAGTGCCTCGCCGCCGTCCTTGCCGATCTCCGCCACCAGCGCCTGCGCTCCCTCTCCGTTGGAATCGGCCACCACCACGCTGTGCCCGTCCTGGGCCAGCGCGCGGCAGACCGCCGATCCGATGCCGCCGGCGCCGCCGGTTACCACCACGACCTGTGACATGTCACCTCCAAAATTCAGTGAATGATGACTTCGCGTCCCTGCCGGCTACGGCGTCCGCAACAGGAACGTCTGGCCGGTGATGAAGCGCGCCGCATCGGACACGAGATAGCGCACCAGACCCGTGATCTCGTCCTTCTGGGTGAGACCGCCCTGCAGCGGCTCCACCGCCTTGATGGCCGCCCACTGCTCTTCGGTGTAGCCGGCCCGGGCCATGGGCGTCTCCGTGCGTCCCGGACAGATATTGTTCACCAAGATGTTGTCCGACGTCACCTCCACCGCCATGGACTTGGTGAAGGCGATGACGCCTGCCTTGGAGGCGGAGTAGTGGGCGGAGTAGGGTGCGCCGGCGATCCCCCTGCCCGAGGCGACGTTGATGATCCGCCCCTGCTTGCGCGAGCGCATGACCGTCGCGGCGGCCTGGCTGCACAGGAAGACCCCCCGCAGGTTCACACGGATCACCCGGTCCCACTCCTCTTCGGTCATGTCGGCGATGGAAAAGCGCCCCATGAGGCCGGCGAAATTGATCTGGTGGTCGAGCTGTCCGTAGGCGTTCACGGCGCTCCGGATCATCGCCTCGACGCTCTTCTTGTCGCCCACGTCCACGCCCACCCCCAGCGCCTCCCGGCCTTCGGATTTGAGCTTGGCGGCGAGGGCCTGGGCTCCCTCTCCGTTGTAATCGGCGACCACGACCCGAAGCCCGTCCTCCGCCAGCGCGGCGCAGACCGAGGACCCCAGGCCGCCCGCCCCTCCGGTTACGATAGCGACATCCGCCATGATGATGTGTTCCTCCTTGCAGTCATACGACAACGATTCGCCTGGTTGCCCCTCACCCTAACCCTCTCCCGGAGGGAGAGGGGACCTGATCTCCGCGGCCTCTGACCCCCTCTCCCTCCGGGAGAGGGTCGGGGTGAGGGGCGCCCCGTGCGGGCCGCCACCAGCCAGCCGATCCATATCCCGGCATGGGCGGAAAAGCAAGCGAGAGCACGGCCTCTCAACCGCCCCGGGACGCATGGTAAACGGCGAACGCGCCTTCCCACCGCCCACTCGACAGACGCCACAAGTTGGCAACGAGCCGGTGAAGCATGAACAGGCTGAACCCGCCCCAGACTCCGAAGAGCCCCAGCCCCAGGTAGAAGGACATGCCTGTCAGAGGGACGAACAGCAAAAGCCCGCCCGCCAGCATGGCCCACATGAGGAAACGGGTGTCGTGGGCGCCCAGGATGAAGCCGTCCAGGGCGAAGACGATGCCGTTGAGGGGCTGGAACAGGACCAGCAGCAGGAATGCCTCGCTGCGGGCCAGCTCCGCCACCGCCAACGAAGAGGTGAAGAGCGCCAGGAGGGGCTCCTGGAGCGTCAGGTAGGCCAAGCCGAAGACCGCGCCGCCGGCGCAGCCCCAGATCACCAGCATGCGGCCGAGCCGCCGGGCCCGGCGGGCGTCGCCGGCTCCCAGGTGCCGCGCCACCAGTGTCTGACCGGCCACCGCCAGGCCGTCGATGGTATCGGAGCAGAAGATGAAGAGCTGGAAGACGATCTCGTAGGCGGCCAGATACACCGGCCCCATGCGCGCCACCATGGCGGTGGCGAACACCAGCGAAAGCCTGAGGCCGGCCGTGCGCACGGCCAGGTGTCCGGCGATCCTGGAGATGTTGCGGAACCGGCGCAGGTGAAGCCTCCGGCTCTTCAGTTGGTAGAGGTCCGTGTAGTCCGAGAAGAACAGGAGCCGCATGTACAACGAGATGCCCAGGGCGTGCCCGGCCACCGCCGCCACTGCCGCACCCCGCAGGCCCAGGGCCGGAAACCCGAAGCCGCCGTAGATCAGCGCGTAGTCCAGCACGATGTTGACGCCGCTCATGAGGAACGCCACCAGCATGGGCGAGAACGTGTTCTGGATGCCCCGCAGGAAGCCCACCGCCGCGTAGATGGAGAAGAGCATCGGGATGGTGGCGCAGCGGATGCGGAAGTAGGGGACCCCCTGGGCGGCCACTGCCGGGGTGGCTCCCATGAGCGCATAGAGCTCGGCGGCGAAGAGGAACAGGAGGGAGGCTGCCGCGAGCCCGCCGCCGACACCGAGCACCAGGGCGTGCCGGAAGATCTCGCCGCAGGCCGCGTGGTTGCGCGAGCCGTACTGGCTGGCCACGAGGCTCGTGGTGCCGAAGATCAGGAACGCGAATATCCAGACCACCGCGCCGATGAGGCTCGTGGCGATGGCCTTGGCGGCGAGCGGCTCCACCCCCAGGTGGCCGATCATGGCGGTGTCGGCGATGTTGAGGACCGGCTCGCTGGCGATGGCCAGGGAGGCCGGAACGGCCAGCCGCAGCAGCTCCCGGCCGTCCGGCGCCGGGGGCTCCGACGTGACGGCGTCGGGTGCGTCAGAAATGGCCGGGTCCGCCTTGATGATAGATCCGTACGCACGCGCTCGCCCGGTCGAAGCGCCGCCGCAGCCAGCGCTTGAACGCGTTCCGCGTGGTCGGGATGAGCATCAGGAAACCGAAGGCGTCGGTAAGTATGCCGGGAGTGATCAACAGGAGGCCGGCCACCAGGATGATCACGCCGTCCAGCATCTCCTCCGCGGGGACGATGCCCTGGCCAAGGTTCCGCTGGATCTGTCCCAGGGTCCGCAGCCCTTCCAGCTTGGCGAGGAATGCCCCCACGACACCGGTGACGAGCACCAGGAGGATGGTGTTGAGGCCGCCGATGATCGAGCCCACCTCGATGAGAAGGTACAGCTCCACCAGCGGAATCACGGTGAACAGCAGCAGGAGTCGCGTGAACATGGCTCAGGAAGTTCCGGGTTGCTCCGGATGAATGAGCTGCGCCAGGATCTCCAGTCCGTCCACCAGCCGGGGACCGGGCCGGTTGAAGTACCTGGAGCCGTCGACGGCGAACACGCGTCCGTTGGCGACGGCGGGAATCCCCCGCCACTCGGGGAGGTCTTTCAACGGCTCCCACTCCTTGCGGGTCCGGCTCTCGTCGAATCCGCAGGGCATCAGCACCATCACCTCGGGCGCTGCTTCCACCAGGGTTTCCATGGACACCCGGGCCGAAGGCTCGTGTTTTGCTGCCAGCACGTCCATTCCGCCCGCCAACTCGACCATCTCCGGCACCCAGTGGCCCGCGGCGTACAAGGGGTCCAGCCACTCGAGACAGGCCACCTTCGGCTTGGGGCGGTCCCGCGGCACGCCGCCCGCGACGCGTTCCACCCGTTCCCGGAGGGTGTCGACCAGGGCCTCGGCGCGTTCCGGGGTCCCGGTTGCGTTCCCCACCCGTGCGATGTCCGACAATACCTCTCCGAGAGAGCCCGGCGACAGCGACAGCACCCTGGCCGGCGGCCTCAGCGAGCCGGCCGCGGCCATGACGTCGTCGTAGCCCACCGCGCAGACGTCGCACAGGCCCTGGGTGATGATGAGGTCGGGGTTGATGCGCCGCAGAAGCTCGATGTCGAGGCTGTACAGGCCCTCGCCCCCGCTCAACCGCTGCCGCACGAGGTCGTCGATCTCGCGGCTCGTGGAGTTGTCGGAATCGATGCTGCCGCGGACCGCCACGGGCTTCTCCCCGGCCGCGGCCGGGAAATCGCACTCGTGGCTGACCGCCGCCACCGAATCGCCCAGGCCCAGAGCGAAGGCGGTCTCCGTGGCGCTCGGCAGGAGAGTGCAGATCCGCATATTTCAGTCATAGGGGACCCGGCGAGCGTTTGCAACGCAACCACGGCCGTGAACCGTGCGCGCACTTGAAAGGCGCATCGCGGTAGTCTATCTTTACTGGCACTTGTGTGTTACAGCGCTGTCAACCCCGCGATCCGGCGGCGTTCCCAGCCAGGAGGTTCCGATGCCGATTACCAACAGTCTTCCCGAGACGGTCTTCACCACCCGGGTCGACGATCTGTTGAACTGGGGCAGGGCGTCGTCCCAGTGGTACATGCTGTTCGGGCTGGCCTGCTGCGCCATCGAGCTCATGCAGACGGGCGGGCCGCGGGCGGACCTGGACCGGTTCGGCTGCGTGCCGCGGGCGACGCCGCGTCAGTCGGACCTGATGATCGTGGCCGGAACCTTGACCTACAAGATGGCCAAGCGCACGCGGCTGCTCTATGACCAGATGCCCGATCCCAAGTACGTGATCTCCATGGGGAGCTGCTCCAACTGCGGCGGCCTGTTCCAGATGGCCTACTCGGTGTGCAAGGGGGTCGACAAGATCGTGCCGGTGGACGTGTATGTCCCCGGGTGTCCGCCGCGCCCCGAGGCGCTGACCGAAGGCTTGCTGCGGATTCAGGACAAGGTGATGCGCGAGCGCTGGCTGGTCAAGGGATCGGCGGCAGCCGCGGCCCGCTAGAGGGAGAATTGAATGGCAGGGTACGTCAAGGTGGCGACTACGGATGAGGTGGAACCCGGCAAGCCCAAGCTGGTGGAGGTCAACGGCCGGAGGGTCGCCCTGTTCAATCTGGACGGGACTTTCTACGCCATCGACGACTTCTGCACGCATCGCGGCGCGCCGCTCTCCGAGGGGGAGGTGATGGGCAAGGACGTCCAGTGCCCGTGGCACGGTGCATTCTTCGATATCACCACGGGCGAGGCCTCCGGGCCTCCGGCTGACACGGGCGTCGACACCTTCAACGTCCGCGTGGAAGGGTCCGACATCGAGGTCGAGGTTTGACGGATCGCCCGAACTCATGAAGCGGGCGCCGACGAGAAACCAGTGAAGGAGCGAAGCCATGGCCGATGACGTTTTCAGCAGGATCGAAGAGCAGGTGAAGAACAACCGCGTGATGGTCTTCATGAAGGGGTCGCCGAACTTCCCGCAGTGCGGTTTCTCGGCCCACACGGTGGAGATCCTGCGCGCCCACAACGCCCAGTTCGAGAGCTTCGACGTGTTGTCGGACCCCGCCGTCAGGGAGGGCGTTAAGCAATACTCGAAGTGGCCTACCATCCCGCAGGTCTACATCGACGGCAAGTTCGTCGGCGGCTGCGACATCGTTCACGAGCTGCACGAGCGGGGCGAGTTGGACGCGCTGCTCAATCCCGGCGAGGGGTAGGCTCCGGGAGACACCCCGACGCCCTCCCTGTATGAAGAGATAGGCGCGGAGCGCCTGCGTGAGGTCATCGATGTCTTCGTGGACCGGATCTTCGATGACCTCATGATCGGCTTCTTCTTCCGCAACGCCGACCGCAACCGTATCAAGCTTCTGGAGTTCCAGTTCACCGCGCGCGTGCTCGGCGCGGACATCGAGTACGAGGGCCGTCCCCTGGAGCAGGCCCACGCACCCCATCCCATCATGGGCGGACAGTTCGCCCGCCGCCTGCAGATCCTGCGAGAGACCCTCGACGAGTTCCAGGTGCCCCAGGCGGTGCGCGCGGCATGGCTCGACCACACCGAGGGCCTGCGCTCTCTCATCACCCGGGACCGGGGCTCGGACTGCGACCCCGCCGAGGCCCGGCGCAAGGCCCTGGGACAGGGATGAGTTCGGCCGCGAGGATGAGTCCATCGGCGACTGTGAAGCGTCATGGGTAATCGAGACACCGCTGCGGCCCGGGACTACCACGAGAGGACCAAGCACTCCCCCGTGAGCATCCGCAGCGGTCCGCACTATCTCGACTGGGACAACCAGCCCCACCCCTTCAAGGTCTACGAGAACCTGGACTCGTTGCCGCTGGAGGAGCACCTGGGCTCGTCCGGCGTTCCGGCGCTCGCGGCCATATCCCGGGCCACCCCGGAAGGCGAGCGCCAGGTCACCCGGCAGGATCTCGGCGAGCTGCTGTTTCTCTGCGCTGGCGTCACCCGCCGCCGGCGTTACTTCGGCGGCGAGATGCTTTTCCGGGCGGCCGCGTGCACCGGCGCGTTGTACCACATCGACGTCTACGTGGTCGCCGGGCCGCTGGCCGATCTGGACGCGGGCGTCTACCATTTCGCGCCCGAGCGCTTTGCATTGACGGCCTTGCGGGCGGGCGACCACTGCGGCGTGCTGGTGGAGGCCAGCGGCGGCGAGCCCGCGGTGGCCGGCGCCCCCGCTGTCCTGGTTTTCGCCTCCACGTTCTGGCGCAACAGTTGGAAGTACCGCGACCGCGCCTACCGCCACTGCTTCTGGGACGGCGGCACCATCCTGGCCAACTGCCTGGCGGCGGCCTCCGCGCGGGACATCCCGGCGCGCACGGTGATGGGCTTCGCCGAAACGTCGGTGAATCGTCTGCTCGGCTTGAACCCGGACAAGGAGGCGGCCCTGTGTCTGGTGCCGGTGGGCCGGACCGAGCCGGCCGCGGCGCCTTCCACCGGGGCGTTGCCGCCCCTGGACTACCCCACGCGGCCGTTGTCCCGCCGGGAGGTGGACTACCCCGCCATCCGTGAGATGCACGCGGCTTCGAGCCTTGAGAGCGGCGCCGAGGCCCGGCGCTGGCGTGAGGGGGAAACGGACGAGGCCACCACCGTGGGGACGGGCGACGCAGGCTCTCCCGGCACAGAGGCCACATCTGCCGTGGCAGGGGCGGCGGAATCTGCCGGGGCATCCGAGGTGACTGCCGGTGCAACCCCGATGAACGAACTGCCCCTGGAAATCGAGCCCGCGGCGTCGCTTCCCGCCGGCAGCGTCGAACAGGTGATCGTGCGCCGGGGCTCAACCCGGCGCTTCTCCCACGAGGCGATTACGCTCACGCAGTTGTCCAACGCCTTGCACTATGCCACCCGCGGCGTGGCTACGGACGTCGACACCGACGGTTCACGGCCGCTCAACCAACTCTACCTCATCGTCAACAACGTCGACGGCGCCGCGCCCGGCACCTACGTCCTGGACCGCGGCCGGGGGAGCCTGCAGCTCTTGAAGGAAGGGGAGTTCCGCAGGGAAGCCGGCTTTCTCGGGTTGGGACAGGAGATTCCCCACGATGCCAGCGTCAATGTCTACTTCCTGACCGACCTCGATCCGGTGTTCCGGCGTTACGGCAACCGCGGTTACCGGCTGGCGCAGATGGAAGCCGCCATCACCGCCGGCCGCCTCTACCTGGCGGCCTACGCCCAGGGGTTCGGCGCTTCGGGCCTGACCTTCTTCGACGACGACGTAATCGACTTCTTCTCGCCCCACGCCGCCGGCAAAAGCGTCATGTTCCTGATCGCGCTGGGCCGGCGGCTGCGCATGTAAATTGTGAACAGAGGAGAGGGCGGGTTGGGAATACGGGCGAAAGTGCGACTTCGCCTATCCGTCATTCCGGCGAAAGCCGGAATCCAGAAATTCCACGAACAGGCTCTGGATTCCGGCCCCGTATCGGGGTACGGGGCATGCTTTCGCCGGAATGACGAAGGCGTACTCCGACCCTTGTGTCTATCGCCGGCCCCACGCTAGCCAGCGCTGGAAGATCTTCTTGACCGTGGGGGTCAGCCGGGTGCGGTTGAAGGCGTCGCCGGTCTGCTTGATGGCTTCGGCCTGGGTGGGGTAGGGGTGGATGACGTTGGCGATGGTGCCGAGGCCCACCTTTCCGGCCATGGCCAGGGTGATCTCGCTGATCATCTCGCCGGCGTGCCGGGCGACGATGGTGCCGCCGACGATCTTGTCCTTGCCCTTCGCCACGTGGATCTTGACGAAGCCGTCCTCCTCGCCGTCGGCCAGCGCCCGGTCCACTTCCTTGAGCTCCCGCGTGTAGGTGTCGATGGCGATGCCCTTGCTCTCGGCGTCGCGTTCGTACATGCCCACGTGGGCGATCTCCGGGTCGGTATAGGTGCACCAGGGCATGATCAGCGAGCTCAGCTTCTTGCTCTTGTAGAACAGGGCGTTCTGGATGATGATGCGCGCGGCCGCGTCGGCCGCGTGGGTGAACTTCCAGTCCATGCAGACGTCGCCGCCGGCGAAGATGCGCGGGTTGGTGGTCTGCAGGTAGTCGTTGACCACCACGCCGCGGAACGGGTGGAACTCGACGCCGACGCCTTCGAGGTTCAGCCCGTCCACGTTGGGCGCGCGCCCGGCTCCCACCAGGATCTCGTCCACCGCCACCGAGTCGGCATTGCCGTCTGCCTCGTAATGGACCACCTTGCGGCCGTTCTCCGCGGCCACGCGGGTCAGGGTGCTGTTGAGCACCAGTTGAATGCCCTCGCGCAGGAACTGCTGCTGGACGATGTCCGCGGCGTCGGCGTCCTCGCGGTTGAGGATATGGTCGCCGTTGTGGAACAGCACCACCTGGCAGCCCAGGCGCTGAAAGGTCTGTGCCAGCTCGCAGCCGATGGGGCCGGCGCCGATGACCGCGAGCCGTTCCGGACGCTGGGTGAGGGAGAACACGGTTTCGTTGGTGAGGTAGCCCGCCTCCTCGATCCCCTCGATGGGTGGATGGGGCGCCACCGCCCGGGCGCCGGAGGCGATCACCGCCTTCTTGAAGCGCAGGGACTGGCCGTCCACCTCGACGGTGTCGGAGCCGGTGAAGCTCGCATCGCCCAGGAACACGTCGATTCCCAGCTCGCTGAAGCGCTTCACCGAGTCGTGGTGGCTGATGTGGGAGCGGATGCGGCGCATGCGTTCCATGACCGCGGCGAAGTCCACCTCGGCGTCGTCCGGGCAGCCGATGCCGAACAGCTCGGCTTCGCGGATCTCCGCCACCACGCGCGACGAGCGGATGATGCACTTGGACGGCACGCAGCCGACGTTCAGGCAGTCTCCGCCCAGGTAGTGACGCTCGATCAGGGCCACCTTGGCCCCCAGCCCGGCGGCGCCCGCCGCGGTCACCAGCCCGGCCGTGCCGGCGCCGATCACCACCAGGTTGTAGCGGCCGGCCGGCGTGGGATTGGTCCAGTCCGCGGGGTGGGTGTTGGAGCCCAGCACCTGGTTGTATTCATCCTGCGGCGACAGTTGCGGAATGTTGCGCATGAGTCGGTTCTCCCGTTTCTTCCGTGTGGGCGGCAGGCTTGCGGTCCGGCGCGCTACGACGCCTTCGCTTGTCTTCTCTTGTTGACCAGTTCGATGGACTTCTTGGCGATAAGCGGAAACAGTCCGAGCAGCACGAACGAGAGCAGCAGCGTGGGCGAGAGGATGCCCGCCAGGGAATCGATCTGGGCCAACTGGGTGCCGGCGTTGACGAAGACGATGGTGCCGGGAAACATGCCGAGCTGGCTGACGAAGAAGAACTGCACCGTGCGGATGGGCGTGAGGCCCATGACGAGGTTGATGACGAAGAAGGGGATCGCCGGGATCAGCCGCATGGTGAAGAGGTAGAACATGCCCTCCCTGGCGATGCCGTTGTTGATGGTCTCCAGCTTGTCTCCGAACTTGCTTTGGATGCTGTCCCGCAGCAGAAGGCGCGCCACCAGGAACGCCAGGGTGGCGCCGATGGTGCTGCAGAAGGAAACGATGATGGTGCCGGTGATGACCCCGAAGAGCGCGCCGCCCAGCAGGGTCATGATGGCGGCGCCCGGGAGCGAGAGCGCCGTCACGGCGATGTAGATGGCCGCGTACGCTCCGATGGTGATGACCGGGTTGTGCTGGTAGTAGGCCTGGTAGGCGTCGCGTTGCGCCTTGATGAACTCCAGGTTGAAGTACCTGCCGAGGTCGAAGATGAAGAATGCCGCGATGAGGGCCGCCACCAGCACGACCACCGCTATCTTGACGATCCGTTGATTCATGAACGATCTCTCCTCGCGTGTCACCGGTCGGTGTTGAGGCTCCAGTCGTAGTGGTGATCCAAGCCGCCGCCATAGCCTTCCAGGCGTTTTCGCAGCGGCGGCTCGGCGTATTTCCCAAGGTGCTGGACCACGCCCCTCGTGTTGCCGCCGAAGTCGGCCCGGAACCAGTCGTAGATGCTCGACACGCGCAGCCGCCCGTCCTCGAACGCCGCGCCTCTGGGGTGGTTGACGTATTCCCGGGCGCCGCCGTCCAGCAGCCGCTCCAGGTTCCCGGCGGTAAAGGGCTCGGCTTGCAGATTCGGGCAACCGATGCTCGCGCAGTTGACCGCGTAGTGGACCCGGTTGTCGCGCCAGATGGGCCGCAGGATGCGATGCTCGATATCGTCCAGCGAGATCTTCTCGCCTTCCACCGTCACCAGCTTGGCCTTCCACGGGCCGCCGCCGAAGAGTCCCCCGAACAGCCCGGAGGACAGGTTGATGTCCTTGATGGACTCCACCGGGAAGTGCTCCAGCACCACCTTGATGGTCAGGGCGTTGTAGAGATTGATCCAGTAGGCCTGTTGGGCGTCGCGGCCGTAGGTGGATATGGGGATCTTCTCCAGGCGCGCGACGTAGCCGTCGAGGGCGGCCTTGTCCTCCCTGGTTACGCCGCCATAGCGGAGCCGGTTCACCCCGGACGGATGCGGCGCCGCCAGGTATTTCCCGAGAAACGCCCCCCACGCCGAATGGTCGATGGTGCGGGTGTCGGCGGGGTCGTGTTTCTGCCACCGCGGCCAGAGCTCGGCGGCGGGCGCCGCCAGCACCTGGCCGCCCGCGAGGCAGCATGCAAGCGCAATGGCCGGCGCAATTTTCCAAGAGTTGCGCATGGATTCGTTTTCCGGAGACGTCAGCGGCCGGGCCGTGCGGTCACGAGCGGCAGGGGCCGACTTCAAGAGCGCGATCATTTATAGTTGATTTGGTGACGCAGGTAAAATTCCGTGAGTTCCAAATCGTTCCCTTCACGCTACGCCGGTGACGCCGCAGACGCCCAGGCCGGGCATTTTACGGAACCGCTCAAGCCCGCCCTGGCCGTGATGGGACGGGCGCCCGTACCCGGAAGGGTCAAGACCCGATTGTGCCCACCCCTCGATCCGGAGCAGGCGGCCGGGTTCTACGAGTGCGTGATGCGGGATGTCCTGGACGAGCTGGCGCCTTCAACACGTTGGGATACGTGGGTGTCGTACGCCGAGCGCAGCCGGGAATATTTCCGGCAACTTCCCGACCGCGGCGTCGCCTTGCTGCCGCAGAGGGGCGCGTCGCTGGGCGAGCGCATGCACGCCGTGTTCGTGGACCTCTGCCAGGTGGGTTACCGTCAGGTGATCCTGGTCGGTAGCGACATTCCCACCCTGAAGGCGTCTTCGGTCATGAAGGCGTGCGACTTCCTGCAACAGGGCCGGAGCGACGTCGTCCTCGGGCCGGCGGATGACGGCGGCTACTACCTGATCGGCCTCGGCCGGCCGGAACAACGGCTGTTCAGCGACATCGCCTGGAGCACGGCGTCGGTGCTGGAGCAGACTTTGACCCGAGCGCGGCAACTGGAGCTTCGGGTCCGCATGGTGCCCGGCACCTACGACATCGACCTGGCCGAGGACATCGAACGGCTTCGCCGGGACCTGAAGCGCTCCCGGGCACTGCGCGAGAGCCGTCCCCGAACCCGCGCGTGGATGCGCCGGCGGTTGGCCCTGTAGTTCACGTGTTCCGGGCAGCCTCAATGGCGGCGCGGGCGGCCTTCGTGCTGAGAGAGGAAAGGGGATGGGAGCGGAGATCGTCGAGGCCGACCCAGCGCCAATCCGGTCCTTTGACGGCAACTCTCCGCCGTAGCACGTAGACCGGCGCAGTGATGCGCATGTCGGTGATGGCGTGACGGATGACCGCCACGGGGCCGGATTGTCGGAGGGTTTCGTCGCAGACCCCGGATGGCAGCGTCTCCGGGGCGGGCAGCTCCCACAGGCCCGCCAGCAGGCCCTCCTCGGGACGGCGGTGGAGCAGAATCCGTGATCGCGATTCCACGAAGACCAGCGGCCACCGCACGGCTCTGGTGCGCATGGTCTGCCGGCGCGGCCCGTCGAAGGCGCCGGACGCCCGCGCGCGGCACCAGTGGGCCAACGGGCAGCGCCCGCACATCGGCTCTGCGGGCAGGCAGACGGTGGCGCCGAGCTCCATGACGGCCTGGTTGAAATCCCCGGGACGGCTGCGGGACACCATCTCTTCGGCGTATTCGTCGATGCCCTTGAGGTCCGTGAGGCCGAGCAGACGCGCGTAGACGCGCCGGACGTTGCCGTCCGGCGCGGGATAGCGCCGGTCGAAGGCGATGCTCATGATCGCGCCGGTCGTGTAACGTCCGATGCCCGGCAGCCGCAGCAGCGCCCGGTAATCCGCCGGCAGGCGCCCGCCGTGGCGGTCCACCACCAAGCGCGCCGCCTGTTTCAGGTTAGCGGCGCGCCGGTAGTACCCCAGGCCGCTCCAGACGCTCCGGACGGCGTCCAGGGATGCCCGGTCCAAGGCCTCTACCGACGGAAACGCCTCCATGAAACGGCTATAGTAGGGCAGCACCGTCGCCACCTGGGTCTGCTGGAGCATGGTCTCGGAGACCCAGATGGCATAGGGGTCGCGCGTCTTGCGCCAAGGCAGGTCGCGCTTGTTGCGGTCATACCAGCGCAGCAGCGCGGCGCGCATTCGCGTCCGCACCCTGGAAGAAAAACCGGTCTCCGGCATTCGCGGCCTTGCGGAAGGGCGACCGGCCGGTCGCCCCTACCCTCGCATCATTCGACTACCGTTTCACGGCGGATTCCCGTAGGGGCGACCGGCGGTCGCCCCAGGAATCGATCGCCCGGACACTACCCTAGTCGCGGATGTCCTGCAGGAACCACTCCTGCGGCAGCGGGTGGCCCAGCCCCCTGGCCTTGGCCTGCTCGTAGACGGTGCCCCCCACCGCGGCGAACTGGAGGCCCTGGGTGCCCTGGTTGTTGAGGAACGTCACCTGCCGGTCGCTGGTCCTCCCCGGCCACCGGCCGGCCATCAGGTCGGGGATAGTGCCGATGTTCTTGTTGTCGATCTCGCGGATGGGGGAGGGCGGGATCTTTTGCCGCTCCTCGTCGGTGCCGGCGATGTAGGCGAACATGCCGTCGGAACCGTGGATGGTTCCCGCCGGAGGATTGTCCAGCACCAGCGTGGAGGCTCCCAGGCGCGCCTGCAGGTCGCACTTGGCCAGGACTTCCGCCCCGGCCTCGTTGGAGCGGACATTGGTGATGTGCATGCCGGGCTCCACCCATTCCGGCTTCATCACCTGGACCAGCGAGTCCGTGGCCATGGCGATGATGTCGACGCCGCGGCAGGCCGCCTCCGCGCTGTCGCAGGTCTCGACGTTGAGGCCCAGTTGCTCGCGCATCTCCGCCGCGAATGTTTCCCGGTTGGCCTTGGTGGGGCTGAACACACGCAGAAGCTCGATGTCCCGCACCTCGTGGATGGCCTGGGTGTAGGTCCGCGCCATGCCGCCCGAGCCCAGCATGCCCACCACCTTGGAGTCCGGGCGGGAGAGGTACTTGACCCCGAGCCCGGCGCAGGCTCCCACCCGCATGTGCTGCAGGTAGCCGTCGTTCATCAGCGCCAGCGGCTCGCCGTTGCGCACGCTCAGGAGGAAGATGAGGCCGCAGTAGGTGCCGGGCTCGATGCAGTACTTGTCCTCGGTCTCGAACTCCCCGTCCTTTTCCCAGACGAGCATGTCCGACTTCATGCGGATGGCCAGGTACCCCAGCGACCGGGTGGCCCCTTCCATGGTGCCCCAACGGTAGTAGTGGGGTTCCCGCGGCACGTAGAAGTCGATCCTCGGCCGGTACGCCGCCTCGTTCCTGGAGAGGTCGCGGTAGGCGTCCTCCATGGCGTCAAGGCAGGTCTTCATGTCCAGGACTTCCTGGATGTGCTCATTGGTCAG
Organism: uncultured Binatia bacterium (SeqCode); assembly: GCA_965204505.1. Lineage (GTDB taxonomy): Bacteria > Desulfobacterota > Binatia > UBA9968 > JAJDTQ01 > JAJDTQ01. The sequence continues at coordinate 1,671,039 of CBDBFB010000001.1, read as the reverse complement.
AAACAGCATTGCTCCTCCTTGTTGCGTTGTCGTTCTGTCGTTCCAGCAGCGCCTGCGCTCTCGCGAGCCTGGGATCGCCGCCGATGAGCCGCAGGAAATTGGCCTGGATCACGGCCTCCATCTTCTCCGGAGGCAACCCCTTGAGCCGCGCCACCGCTGCCACCACGTCGGCGATGATGTCCGGCGGCGCCACCTCGCCGGCGAGCCAGCGGTGGCCGCCGGGATTGTCGGTTTCGGAAAGCAGTTGCCGGGGCGGCACGGCCCGCGCCACCTCCCGTATCTTCTCCGAATACAACACTTCGACCCCCACGGTGAAGAGGTAGCCCTCGGCGATCATCTCGTCGAGCACCTCCATGGGGCCGGAGTACCAGTGGACGATGGCTTTCTTCATGCCGAAGGCGCGCAGCGTGTCGAGGATGCGCCGTTCCGCGCCCTTGGTATGAACGTTGACGATCTTTTTCTGTTCGGCGGCCTCACTCACCAGGAACTCGAACACGCGGATCTGCTGTGGATAGGCGTCCTCGTCCCGCACCCAGTGAAAGTCGAGCCCCAGTTCACCGAGCATGGGACTCCGATCGATCAGGGGGCCCAGGTCCGCGAGGTGGCCGGCGTGTTCCGGCGCCCGCCGCGGATGGATGCCGAAGGAGGGGAACACGAAGGGACACTCTTCCGCCAGCGCAAGGTTGCGCTCGTAGGAGGCGGGGTCCATGGAGTTGGCGAGGGTCAGGATGCGCCGGCGCTCGATGTGAGCAAGCGCCTCCCGCGGCTCGTCGTAGTGGTCGAGATGGGCGTGGGCGTCGATCAGCATGAGGGATTCGGTACCGGCAACGCGCTTTCCACGTTCCGACCGTTCGCCGCCGGTTCGGGGCCGTCGCCGCCCGGCCTACTTGAAGCGGTCGCCGAAATACTTCGTCAGGTCGATGCCGTCCGTACCCGGAACCTTGATCTCCAGTGGGTAGTCGGATTTGCGGGTAGCGTCCACGCCGACCTTTGTCACGAGATGGGAGCCGCCGGCCGGGTCGTAGGAGGCCGGGTCCAGCGGGGAGCCTCGGGAGTGGGTGACCATGAACACGTCGCGGTCGGCGCGCACCCGGGTGGCGATGGCGTGCATGACGTCGCTGTCGTTGCTGAGGTCCACGTCCTCGTCCACGCAGACGACGAACTTGAGGAAGGGGTCGGCGGCGAAGGCGGCCATGGCCGCGTTCTTGGCGTCGCCGTCGATCATGGATTCCATCTGGATGTAGCAGATGTAGCGGGAGCGCCCGCAGGGCGGCACGTAGACCGCCTTCACCCCGGCGCTGGCGATGCGGCAGGTGTGGTAGATGTAGCTGTTCCGCGTCACCCCGGACAGGAGCAGGTTGTCGGCGTGCCCCACGAACGAGCTCTGGTAGAGCGCGTTCTTCTTCATGGTGATGGCCTTCACGTACACCACCGGGTTGATGCGCTGAGGGCCGTAGGTGCCCGGATACTCGCCGAAGGGCGCTTCTTCCTCCATCTCCGTGGGATGGATCTCGCACTCCAGCACGATCTCGGCCGTGGCGGGCACCTCCACGTCGATGGTCTTGCACTTCACCAGCTCCACCGGCCGGCCCAGCATGGAGCCGGCGATGCTGAACTCGTCGGTGTCGATGGAGGTGAAGCTCAGGTTGCCGATGTTCATGGCCGGGTGGCCGCCGATGACCGCGGCCATCTGCGTGGGCAGGCCCCGGGACTTGTTCTTCTTGAGGATGTAGTGGCCGTGGGCGGTCTCGGAGATCTGGATGCCGAAGCGGTTCCTGCCCTTGAGCTGCAGCCGGTAGATGCCGGCGTTGCGGATGCCGGTGTCGGGCTCTTTCATGACGTCGAACGCCAGCGTGATGTAACGCCCGGCGTCCATCTCGTGGTACTGGAGGATCGGGAACATGGTGACGTCCACGTCGTCGCCGGTGAGCACCACCTCCTGGCACGGCCCGCTCTCCACCTCCACCGGCGGCACCGGATTCGCCTCGCGCCTGCCGTACTCGTGAATGAAGTCCGCTGGGGTGGCGCCGTAGGGCAGCCCGATGGCCATGGCCAGCCGCGGGAAGCTCGCGTGCATGTTGGTGACCAGCGGGATGGAGGAGCCCTTAACGTTCTCGAAGATCACGCACGGGAACTGCTGCTGCCGCTCCAGCTTGGCCAGGATCCCGGTGACCTCGAAGACCGGATCCACCTCACGGGTGACCCGGATGACCTCGTCCGGATAGTTGTCCTCCAGAAAGGCGATAGCCTCGCCGAGGGTCTGTCCCATGGAGCTGCTCGTGTTGTTTGACGTTGCCATAGTGACGGGTGGCTTAACACGCGGGTTTTCCTGCCGCAAGCAAGCTGCCCGGCCTCCCTCACCCCAACCCTCTCCCAGAGGGAGAGGGGGCCGGAAAGGTGCGAATCAACCCTCTCTCCCAGATGGAGAGAGGGCCGGAGAGACGCGAATCAAATCTCTCTCCGAGAGGGAGAGAGGGAGCCGGAGAAATGCGAATCAAATCCCTCTCCCTCTGGGAGAGGGTGCCCGAAGGGCGGGTGAGGGAGCCCGGCAGCTCTGGTCGCCCGGTAGGGCGAGGCCTCTATCCGGGACGGCGGTGCCTCCGGATCAACGCCAGCACCCGCTCGGGGGTCACCGGGGTCTCAGAAATCTCAATTCCACCGAAGGGACGCAGCGCGTCCACCACTGCGTTGGCCACGGCCACCGGCGGGGCGATGGCGCCGCCTTCGCCGATGCCCTTGAGGCCCAGCGGATTGAGCGGGGAGGGGGTCTCGATGTGCACCTGGCGTATGTCCGGCACCTCGCCGCAACTCGGCAGCAGGTAGTCGAGGAAGGTGCCGCTCAGAAGCTGCCCCAGCTCGTCGTAGACGAATTCCTCGTAGAGCGCGCCGCCGATGCCCTGCGCGACGCCGCCGCGCACCTGGCCCTCGACGAACAGGGGGTTGATGGCCGGTCCCGAGTCGTGGGCCACCGCGTAGTCCAGGAGCTTCACTTCCCCGGTGCCGGCATCCACCTCCACCACCGCCACGTGGGCCGCGTGGGCCCAGGTGACGGTCTGCGGCACGTAGTAGTAGGTAGCCTCCAGCCTGGGGTCCATGCCCTCGGGCAGCTTCGAGGCCCAGCCCGGCACCGCGGCGCCCGCCAGCTCGGCCAGGGATAGGCCGTGGTCCGGCCGCTCCGCCACGAAGACGCGGCCGCCGCGCGTAGTCAGGTCGTCCGGGTTGGCTTCCAGCAGGTGGCCGGCCAGCTCGAACACCTTGCCCTTGAGGCGGCGGGTGGCCTCGTGGATGGCCGTGCCGGCGTTCACGGTGCTGCGGCTGGCGAAAGTGCCGACGCCGTAACGGATGGCGTCGGTGTCGCCTCCGACCACGGTGATGTCTTCCGGCGACACGCCCCAGAGGTCGGCGGTGAGCTGCGCGAACACGGTCTCGTGTCCCTGTCCGTGGCCGCTGGCGCCCACCGACACCAGGAGCCTGCCCGCGGAGTCCACCTCCACCCGCGCCCCCTCGAAGGAACCCACCCCGGTCCCCTCGGTGTAGAAGCCGATGCCAACGCCCAGGTAGCGGCCGTCTCGCGGGGATCGTCCGTCACGAAGCCCGTCAGGGGCGGTATCCGAGTCGCGGGGCGCGCCCTGAACCTTCTGCATCAGGTCGGAGGAACCTGTGGCGGCATCGGCGTCACGGAGAGTCCCTCCTTCACGCGCGGCCTGCCGGTCACGTCGCGGCGTCGCACGGTAGCTCGCGACTTCCTTCTGCCGCGCGCGCACGTCGTGGTAGCCGCACGCGTCCAGGGCCTTTGTGAGAGTGGCGGGGAAGTCGCCGTTGTCGTAGCGCACCGGCATGCCGTCCCGATACAGGACGCCGGCGTCGTAGGGGATCTCCTCGGGCTGGACGAAGTTGCGGAAGCGCACCTCGGCCGGGTCGAGGCCCAGCTCCCCGGCGATGCGGTCGATGCAGCGTTCCATGACGAACACCGCCTCGGGACGCCCGGCGCCGCGGTAGGGAGCGTTGGGGACCTTGTTGGTGGCCACGCAGGTGCCGGTGACGGCGAGGCTGGGGACGCGGTAGGGGCCCTGGAGGTGGGCCGAGGTGTTGTAGGCGTCGGTGAGCCCCATGGGGTTGTAGGCGCCGTTGTCCAGTAGGAAGCGATCCTTCAGGGCCAGTATCCGGCCGTCGTCGTCGAACCCCAGCTCCACGTAGTGGATCTGGTCGCGGGCGTGGGCCGTGCTGATGAAGTGCTCCCTGCGATCCTCGATCCACTGCACCGGCCGCCCCAACTCCAGGGCGAGGTAGGGCACCAGCGCCTCCTCGGGATAGACCAGCACCTTGGGCCCGAACCCGCCGCCCACGTGGGGCGCCACCACACGGATGGTCTCCTCCGTCATGCCGAGCTGGGCGGCGATCTGCCGGCGCACGCTGTGAGGGACCTGGGTGGACGACCACACGGTCAGGCGGCGCGGCTTGACCTCGGCCATGGCCACGACGCCTCTTCCCTCCATGGGGATGCCGCCGTGGCGCCGGTGGTGCAGGCGTTCCTCGATTCGGTGGGGCGCGTTCTCCAGGGCCCGTTCCACGTCGCCCTTGGCGATGCTGAAGTGGAACACGACGTTGTCGTCCGCGTCCTCGTGAATCCGCACCGCGTCCGGTTCCAGCGCCGCCTCCGGGTCCACCACCGGCGGCAGCTCCTCGTAGTCCACGGCGACGCCGTCGAGCGCGTCCTCGGCCAGGTAGCGGTCCTCGGCCACCACCATGGCCACCGGCTCGCCTACGTAGCGCACCTTGCCCAGGGCCAGCACCCGCGCCCGCGGCCCCTTGAGCACGGGCTTGATCGCCTGGAGCCATGGCGCCGGATGGAACTCGAAGCTCGGAGGAAAGGGTTCGATAGCTTCCCGGACATCCTCTCCGGTAAGGACCCGCACGACGCCCGGCATCGCGAGAGCGCCGCTGGCATCCACGGCGCGGATCCTGGCATGGGCGTGGGGACTGCGCAGCACCGCGGCGTGGAGCATCCCCGGAAGCCGCAGGTCGCCGACATAGGTTCCTCGGCCCCGAAGCAGCGGTTCCGCTTCCCGCATGGGAATGCTGCGCCCCATGTGACGCGTGGCGCCCTGATCCTTCATCGTCGAGGTTCCAGGCATCTGCTCACTCTATCGCAAATACAACCCCTCTCCCTCTGGGAGAGGGTGGCCGAAGGCCGGGGGAGGGCCTGGTGTGGGACAGGACACTAGATCGTCCAGATGTCGTAGAGCAGCTCCATCCGCCGGAACATGACCTCCCGCGTCTGTTGCTGGAGGTTTGGCGAAGTGAGGTAACGGCGTCCGATGTCCTCCGCCAGGGTGCCGTGCTCTTCGTCGGCCTCCACGTGGACGGTGAAGAAGCGCACCGACTCGGGGGTCATGCCGTAGCTGTCGATGAACCCCTTCCCCAGCGCCGCCGCGGCCGGACCGAAGGTTCCCTCGGCGCCCATCTGCGCCGCCATCACCACGAACCAGGGGTGCGTGTGGATCACCAGCTCGGCAAAGTACAGGTGCGCCGCGGTGGCCGGCAGCAGCGAGGCGTTCTCCAGGTCCGCGCGCTTGAGGCCGATGGCCTCGGCGAACTCCACGAACATGTCGGGATGGCCCGAGGCGCCGGGCAAAAGGCCGCGGGTTTCCTCCTCGGCCACCTCGAACAGCTTGGGAGCGAACTCGGGATCGCTGCACGCCACGTAGCGGAGCAGGGCGATACGCGGCACCGCCACGCGGAACTGGTAGTCCTGCACGGCCCAGGTGCGGATGTGGTCCATCGAGGCGGTGCCGTCGCATATGGCCTTCACGAACGGGTGATTGATACGCAGCTTGTGAAATACCGCGATCTCCTTCTTGAGCTGCTCGACGAACTCGTCGGCGGAAAGGGGATTGCTGTCCATGCTGTGATGTCTCCCTGTCATGAATGGTTGGTGCCGGCGGCACGCCTAAAGCTATCGGCTTTGGGAGGAAATGCCAATGGCGCCGCCGCGCCGGCAGGAGATCAACGAGCCGTTGCCGTGCCGTCTGAAGGAGTGTTAATATTCCCACCTGCGTCGTCAGGCGCCAATCCAGGAGGAGGTATCGCCATGAAGAAATTCACGTTTCTCGCCGCATCATTTCTGGCTCTGCTGCTCGCAGCCGGGACGGCATGGGCCGAGACCGTCAAGGTCGGCATCATTCTTCCCTACTCGGGCCCCAACGCCCAACTGGGGCAACAGGTAGACCGTGGCTTCGAGCTGTACCAGAAGCTGCACGCGGACGGCACCGGCGGGCACAAGATCGAGATCATCAAGCGGGACAGCACCGGGCCCAAGCCGGACGTGGCCAAGCGGCTTGCCACCGAGCTCATCACCCGTGACAAGGTGGACATCGTGGCCGGCGTGGTCTACTCCAACAACGCTTTCGCCATCTCGGACGTAACGCGCAAGGCCAAGGTGCCGCTGCTCATCATGAACGCCGGAACCGCGGCCATCACCACCAGGTCTCCGTACACGGCGCGGGTGTCGTTCACCATGTGGCAGGCGGCCTACCCGCTCGGCAAGTACGCCTATGACAAGATGAAGATCCGCACCGCGGCGGTGGCGTATGCCAACTACTCGCCGGGCAAGGACAGCAAGAACGCGTTCACCAAGGCGTTCACCGCCGCCGGCGGCAAGGTCGTGGCCGACATTCCGTTCCCGTTCCCGAAGATCCCGGATTTCACGCCGTTCCTGCAGTCCGTCAAGGACGCCAAGCCGGATGCGCTCTACGTGTTCATCCCGGCGGGCAAGTGGGCCACCGGGGTCATGAAGACCTATGACGACCTCGGCATGAGAGCGGCCGGCATCGAGCTCATCGGCCCGGGAGACATCACCCAGGATTCGGAGCTGCCCAACATGGGACAGGTTCCGCTGGGCGTCGTCACCATGCACCACTACTCCGCGGCCGGCGACCGGGCCGAGAACAAGGCCTTCGTGAAGGCGTGGAAGGAGGCCTACGGCGCCGACAGCACGCCGGATTTCTTCGGCGTGCAGGGGTATGACGGCATGGCCGCCATCCACGAGGTGGTGCGGAAACTCAACGGCAAGATCGACGCCGACAAGGCCCTCGCCGTGTTGAAGGGTTGGAAGTTCGCGAGCCCGCGGGGTCCCATCATGATCGATCCCGAGACCCGGGACATCGTCCAGAACCAGTACCTGCGCAAGGTCGAGAAGCGCGGGAACGCCCTCGCCAACATCGAGACCGCGACGCTCGAAATGGTGAAGGACCCCTGGAAGGAACTGGAAAAGAAGAAGTAGCCGGTAACCTGGAGAATGCGCCGCCCCGTGACAGCACGGGGCGGCGCATCCACATCCGCACGCAACCCGCCGGTCACGCCTGCAGGTGACCTAAGCATGACAAGTCGTTCTCCGTGATCAACTCCCTCGTCAGCATTGCGTTCGACGGCCTCGCGTTCGCAATGATCCTGTTCATCATCTCGGTGGGGCTCTCGGTGACCATGGGCCTCATGGGGTTCGTGAACTTGGCCCACGGCATGTTCGCCATGCTCGGCGGGTACATCGCGGTGTCCTTCGTCCGGGAGTTGGGGGTGCCTTTCCTGCTGGGCGCGCCGCTGGCTTGCGTCGCCGTGGCGCTCGTCAGCATCGTGCTGGAGCGCCTGCTCTACCGCCGCCTCTACGGCGCCGACGAGCTGCAGCAGGTGCTCCTGACCATCGGCCTGGTGTTCATGGGCATCGCCGTGTGCACCTTCCTGTGGGGTCCGCTGAACGTGCAGCTCGACGTGCCGCTCTATCTCAAGGGGCAGGTCGACCTGGGTTTTCGGCGCTTTCCCACCTACCGCACGTTCATCATCCTGGTGAGCTTCGTAACCATCATCGGCCTCTGGTACGGGTTCGAGCGAACGCTGCTGGGGGCCAAGGTGCGCGCCGCGGTGGACAACCAGCGCATGGCCGAGACCGTCGGCATCAACATCCGGCGGCTGTTCACGCTGACCTTCGCGCTCGGGAGCGCACTGGCGGCGCTCGGGGGCGCGCTGGGCACGGAGATTCTCGGGCTGACGCCCACCTACGCGCTTGAATACCTGGTCTACTTCCTCATCGTGGTGGCAGTGGGCGGCCTCGGGAGCCTGCGGGGGGCCTTCGCCGCGTCCCTGATCCTCGGAATCGTGGACACCGCGGGCAAGTACTATCTGCCCGCTTTCGGCGCCTTCTTCATCTTCGCGGTGACCATCATCCTGCTCCTATGGCGCCCGCAAGGGTTTTACGCCCGATAGCTGTAGGCATCGCCGCGCCGCGCAGGAAAACGCGTTCACATGGAAGAAACACCGTACCGCAACCCGCTGCGAACCGCGGCCTTCCGTCCCGCCGAGCTGTTGCCCTGGCTGGCCGCGGGGGCGGGGTTCTTCCTGTTCCCGGACTATCTGCAACTCGGGTCCCAGATCCTCATCATGGTGCTTTTCGCCATGTCCCTGGATCTCATCCTGGGCTATGCCGGCATCGTGTCGCTGGGACACGCGGCGTTGTTCGGCACCGGGGCGTACGCCGCCGGCATCCTGTCGGCGCACGTGGGCTGGAGCGAGCCGATTAGCGGGTTGCTCATCGCCGGCCTGGCGGCCGGCGTGGTGGGCTTCGTGTGCGGCGCCGTCATCCTCTACACCCGCGGGCTTACCCTGCTGATGCTCACGCTGGCCGTCACCATCCTGCTGCAGGAACTGGCCAACGAGCAGGAACACTGGACCGGCGGTGACGACGGCCTGCAGGGCGTGGTGATGGAGCCCCTCCTGGGGACCTTCGAGTTCGATCTCTACGGCCAGACCGCGTACCTGTACGCGCTGGCGGTGCTGTTCGTGGTCTTCCTCGCCGCCCGCGCCATCGTGAGCTCGTCCTTCGGCCAATCGCTGCGGGGCATCCGCGAGAACGAGCGGCGCATGCATGCCGTCGGTTCCCCCGTCTATCGGCAGATGCTGCGGATCTATACCATCGCCGCGGTCATGGCCGGCATCGCCGGCGCCCTGCTGGCGCAGACCACCGAGTTCGTGGCGCTGGACGTGCTCAGCTTCGAACGCTCCGGCGACGTGATGATCATGCTGATCCTGGGCGGCACCGGCCGGCTCTACGGCGCGTTTATCGGCGCACCGATGTACATGATCCTGCAGGACCAGCTCGCCAAGCTCAGTCCCGAGTACTGGCTCTTCGGCATCGGCGCACTGCTGGTGGCCACCATCCTGTACGCTCCGGAGGGCATGCTGGGACTGGCGGAACGCTGTCGCACGTGGATGGGCCAGGAGGATCGGTAAGTGAATACTTCTGTTGCCGTTCGTCCTGAGCGTAGCGAAGCGAAGTCGAAGGACCAACGATAATGGATAGTAACGTCCCCCTGCTGGAGGTCAGGGAACTGTGCAAGAGCTTCGGCGCCCTGGTGGTGGCGGACCGGGTTTCCCTGGCGTTGCGGCCGGGCGCGCGGCACGCGCTCATCGGCCCCAACGGCGCCGGCAAGACGACCCTGGTGAACCTCATCACCGGCACCGTCGAGCCGTCCGGCGGCACCATCCTGTTGGGCGGCGACGATGTCACGCATTGGTCCCAGGCTCGCAGGGTCAAGCACGGGCTGGCACGCACCTTCCAGATCAACACGCTGTTCCGCGGCTTGAGCGTGCTGGAGAACGTGTGCATGGCCATCAGCGAGCGGCGCGCCCTCTCGGCCAGGCTGTGGCGGCGCGCGGACGCCCGTGCCGATGTAATCGCCGAAGGCATGGATCTGCTCGGATCCGTGAAGCTCGACGGCGATGCCCGGCAACTGGTGCGCGAGCTTCCCTACGGCCGGCAGCGGCTGGTGGAGCTGGCCATCGCGCTGGGCCTTCGCCCTACCGTGCTGCTGCTGGATGAGCCCGCCGCGGGTGTCCCTTCCGCCGAAAGCCACGTGCTGCTGGAGGCGGTGGAGGGGCTTCCCGAGTCCATGGCGATCCTGATGATCGAGCACGACATGGACATCGTCTTCCGCTTCGCCCAGAGGGTGACGGTGCTCGTCCAGGGCGCGATCCTCACCGAGGGAGCTCCCGCCGAGGTGGGCGCCGACCCCAGGGTGCAGGAGGTCTATCTGGGCGAGAACGCCGAGCTGCACGGAGGCCGGCGTTGAGCGAGGCTGTTCAGGACAAGGCGCTGGACCTCGTTTCGGTCAACGCCGGCTACGGCAGGACCGTGGTGCTCGAGGACATCGACCTGGCCCTCGGCCGCGGCGAGCGCCTGAGCATCATCGGCCGCAACGGCGTCGGCAAGACCACGTTGCTGGGGACCGTCATGGGTTACACGACCCTGCACGCCGGGCGCATCGAGCTGGCGGGCCGCGACATCTCCAATGCCAGAACCTACGACCGCGTGCGCGCCGGCCTGGGGCACGTTCCCCAGGAACGCGAAGTGTTTCCGTCGCTGAGCCTGCACGAGAACCTGGCGGTGGCGCGCCGGGCCGGCGGCTGGACCTTCGAGCGGGTCTTCGAGCTGTTCCCGCAACTGGCGGCGCGCCGCCACCACAAGGGAAACCAGCTCTCCGGCGGCGAGCAGCAGATGCTCGCCATCGCCCGGGCGCTGGTGTGCAACCCGTCGGTGCTGCTCATGGACGAGCCCACCGAGGGCCTGGCGCCGGTCATCATCGAACAACTGGTGGAGGCCATGCACACGCTGCGCTCCCAGGAAGGACTCACCATCATCCTGGTGGAGCAGCACACCGGCATCGCCCTGGAGTTCTCCGAGCGCACCGTGGTCATGAACCGCGGCCGCATCGTCTACGACGGCCCCAGCGCGGCCCTGGCGGCCGACGAGCCGCTGCTGAACTCGCTGGTGGGGGTGGCCGGGGAGTGACGATCCATCTCCCCTCTCCGTCTGGGAGAGGGGAGCCCCGCCTACCGCGCCAAATCCAACCCCTCTCCCTCTGGGAGAGGGTTGGGGTGAGGGATCAACCGTTTTCCAGAGGGAGAGGGAGTCGGAGGGCATTTCGCCCAATGTGACGGAGCTGCGAATGGTACAGCTCCGTCGTTGGACATTTTGCGTTCTTTCCTGTGTACTGAACGGAATACAATGGAGGTGCGTTTGACCCGTCCCGCACTGGGACCGAGGAGGCGCCATGAAGAAGTCCGAAGACGGTGAGAAGCTGGGCCGGCGCGAGCTCCTGCGCCGTGGCGCCATGGCGGGTGTCGCCGCGGGACTGTTGCCCCTCACGGGAGGCCGCGAGGCACCGGCGGCGACCCGGGCCGAGGTGAAACGCTACGTCACCCTGGGCCGCACCGGATTCAAGATCTCCGATGTCTCGTTCGGCTCCAGCCGGCTCGACGCGGGCGAGGAGAACCTGGTGCTGGATGCCCTGGACCGCGGCATCAACTACTTCGACACGGCCGAGAGCTACCGCGGCGGCGATTCCGAGATCACCATCGGCAACGCCTTGCGCGGCAAGCGGGACAAGGTCTTCATCGCCTCCAAGACCCACACCAGCTCCACCGAGGGCAGGGAGTCGATGATGCGCTCCCTGGAGAACAGCCTGAGGCGGTTGCAGACCGACTACGTGGACGTCTACTTCACCCACGCGGTGAACGACGTGGACCGGCTCGAAAATCCCGAGTGGCACGAGTTCGTCGCCGCGGCCAAGCGGCAGGGGAAGATCCGCTTCTCGGGCATGTCCGGTCACGCCGGCCGGTTGATCCAGTGCCTGGACTACGCCCTCGACCGGGACATGGTGGACGTCATCCTGGTCGCCTACAACTTCGGCCAGGACCCGAAGTTCTACGAACGTTTCACCGCGGGCTTCGATTTCATCGCGCGCCAGCCCGACCTCCCGCGCGTGCTCGACAAGGCCAAGTCGAAGAACGTCGGCGTGGTCGCCATGAAGACCCTCATGGGAGCCCGTCTGAACGACATGCGGCCCTTCGAGAAGGACGGCGCCACCTATGCCCAGGCGGCATTCCGCTGGGTGCTGTCCAATCCCCAGGTGCACGCGCTGGTCATATCCATGACCGATACCGGGTCGATCGGGGAATACCTGGGCGCCTCGGGCTGGACCACCGCGGCGCGCGGCGACTTCGAACTGCTCAAGGGCTACGCGCGCATGAACGGGGCCTCCTACTGCCGCCACGCCTGCAACGACTGCGAGGGCGCCTGTCCCTACGGCGTTCCCATCGCCGACGTGCTCAGGACCCGCATGTACGCCCGGGACTACCAGGACGAGAAGCTGGCCCGGAGCGAGTATGCGCTGCTCGGAGACGGCGCCTCGGCCTGTCTCACCTGTCCGACCCAGGACTGCGCGGGCGCGTGCACGTACGGGCTTCCGGTGGCGAAGCTCACGGGTCCGACGCACCGGATGCTGGCCTGAAGGCTCCGATCGGTCCCGTCATCGACACCGTAATAACCGGAGCCAACGGAGTGTTGGGAAGGGCGCTGATCCGCCGTCTGGTGGAGGAGCGCCCTTCATCCGTGCGCGCGCTGGTGAGGGGCGCGGCGCAGGCAGCCGCCCTCGACGACCTTCCGGTTGAGATCCGGCAGGTCGACTACGGTAACCCCATTTCATTGGCGGGCGCGCTGACGGGCGCCGCGGCCGTCGTTCACCTGGCCGGCGCGCTTCAGCCTCGGAGCGGAGAGCGGCTTCAGGACGCCAACACCGAGGCCACTCGCGCGGTGGTGATCGCCGCCAAGGGGGCCGGGGTCGTCCGGTTCGTTTATTTGAGCGCGCCGGGAGCGGAGTTGTTCTCATCCAACGAGTACCTGCGCACCAAGGCTCTGGCGGAGTCGTCCATAGACCGGGCCGGATTCGAGACGGTGGTGTTCCGCGTTCCGATGGTGCTCGGGGCGGGGACCCCTTCCGCACGGACCCTTGTCCATCTGGCCGGAAAGAAGGTGGTGCCGCTCGTGCGAGGCGGCAGGGTGCGGGTCCAGCCGGTGGCGCTGGCGGACGTGACCGGCGCCATCCAATGGGCGCTCGAAGCGGAGACTCCGCCGGTTCATGTCCTGGATCTGGTCGGCCCCGACACCTTGACGTACGTGGATCTGCTGCGCCGGGCCGCGAGGCGCCTGGGGCGGCGGCCGGTGGTGGTGGGCGTGCCCGGGTGGCTGGCGCGGGGTGCAGCGGCGCTGGGAGACAGGTTGGGATGGGGTTGGAACCGGACGCTCTTCGACACGCTGTTCAACGAGCACCTGGGAGACGCCGCCGAAACACGGCGGCTTCTGCCCTTCCCGCTGACGCCGATGGAGGACCTGCTGGACGGATTGCTGCCCGTTAGCCATGGAGAAGGTTCGTGAACGACTCCATCAATAACGAAGCCACGGCCCCGCGAAGGGAGCAGAGCATCTGGGCGCGGCTCATCCCGGTTGCGCTCACCATCGTCATCTTCGGCATCATCTTCTGGCGCATCCCCTTCGAGGCTTTCTGGGAGGCGGTGTCCGGCGCACGGCTGCTGCCGTTCTTCGCGCTCATGGGGTCGTTCTCGCTGTGCTTCTTCCTGGCGGATTCCGCGGTGCTGACCCTGCTGATCCGTTGGTTTCACGGGCCGATCCGCTACCGGGAGCTCCTGCCGGTGCGGGCGTCCACGTACATCGTCTCGATCATCAACACGCAACTCGCACAGGCAGCGCTGGCACTCTACCTCAACCGCCGGTTCCGCACCCCTTTGGGGGAGATCACGAGCACCGTGGTCCTGCTCATCCTGCTGGAGGCCACCAACCTGTTTTTCTTCGCCACCGTGGGCTCGGCGGCGTTTCCCGGCGGAACGCCGGCCGTTTTCTTCGTGCTGCCGGTGCTGCTGGCGCTGGTCTGGCTCGCGGTCGTCGGCATCGCTCGCGGCGGGTTCGGCGCCCTGGGACGGCGGGCCGGCGGCAACGTGCTCCTGTCGACGTTCCGGAAGGTCCGCTTGCGGCAGAGCCTCGGCGTCCTGTGCATCAAGGGTTCGGTGTTCTTCCTCTCGCTCCTGGTGCACGCCAAGGCGCTGACGTTTTTCGGCGTCGAGATACCCGTGCTGCCGCTGCTGGCGTTTCTCCCCATCGTCTACCTGGTGGCGGCGCTGCCCGTGACCGTGGCCCATCTCGGCACCTCCCAGGCCGCCTGGATCTTCTTCTTCGGCGGCTATGCCGCGGAAGCGGACCTGCTCGCCTACAGCCTCGCCGCCCACCTGACGTTCATGCTCGCCAACGGCTCCTTCGGGCTGATCTTCCTGCCGCGGGTCTACGCGGACCTGTTCGCGAGGCGCAGGAGAGGGGACTGACCTTTGGGCTTTCGGAAGCGACGTGCTATCCAGTCAGAATGAACGAGAAGCAGCCGGTGCCGCAAAACCGCAAACCAAAGGAAGCCGAGGTACGTTCAGTGGAGGAGTTCCTGCGTGTTTCCGCACGGGTAGGTGTCAAACTGAACCTCAAGCGTGACAGGTCGTTGCCTCGCGGATTTGCGCAAACGCGACAAGGGCGGAAGCCGGCAGCGGCATGTCGGTGACCCCTTCAGTGTCCTCTTCGTTCGTCCGCACTGGCGCCCAACGTCTTGCGGCCGAGGCCCGGGACCTAGGGCCGGATCGGGTGCGGCTGCTGGGCGTGGTGACCGGCGGGCATGTCGCCATCCATTGGTTCCAGCAGTTGTTCACCGTGGCTCAGCCGTTCATCAAGGTAGGGCTAGGCCTCAGCGGGGTTCAGTACGGGGCGCTGGCGGCGGCGCGGCAGTTCGGACAGGGCACCCTCAATCTGCCCGCCGGCATGCTGGGAGACGCGCTGTACCGGCATCGGGACGCGATCCTGGCCTCGTCACTGGTCATGATGGGCCTCGCCTATCTCCTGTTCGGCAGCGGCGGCGGTTTCTGGGCGGCATTCGCCGCCAGCGTGCTCATCGGTTTCGGCACGGCGCTGTGGCACCCGACGGCCGCGGCTACGCTCACTTCCAAGTTTCCCCAACGCCGGGCCACGGCCATGGCTGTCCACGGCACCGGCGCCACGGTGAGCGACAGCCTGTCGCCACTGGCCCAGGGAGTGCTGGTGGCCGCCTTGCCCTGGGAGGGGGTACTCTGGTGGCACATCGTGCCGGGAGTGCTTTTCGGCTTTCTTGTGCTGCGCGGTCTGCTCGGCGCCTTCAGGCAGGACACGAGAGTTCCGTCTCGCACCACGCGTTTCCGCGAAATGGTGGCGTTGCTGCGGAAAGGCTCGTTCGTGGCGATATCGGCGTCGAGGGGCCTCCTCACCATGGGCCGAGTCGTCATCCTCTCTTTCCTGCCCGTTTATCTTGTCGAGGAGCTCCATTTCTCGGGCGAGGCGCTCGGCGTCTACATCTTCCTGCTTCATGTCGTGGGGATCTTCTCCCAGACCCCCCTGGGCTATCTTTCCGATCGCTACGGCCGGAAACCGGTACTTGTCCCATCCATGCTCGTGCTGGGCGCTCTGTACATGCTCCTTGCCGTGGCTCCGCCGGTGGCGGCCCTGACCCTCGTCATCATCGTTATCGGCACTTTCTTCTACACCCTGATGAACGTGCTTACGGCGGTAATCTCGGACGTCTCCGGCGCCAACGTGCAGGCCTCGTCCCAGGGACTCACCACCGTCATCGCCCAGGTGGCCGTGCTCCCGACGCCGATCATCGCCGGGTATCTTACGGATCACTACGGGATCGGCTCCGCGTTCGTCCTGGCGGGAATCTTCGTCTTCCTCTCGGCCGTGTGTCTCATGCCACTGAGGCTGTACACCGGGGATCGGAGCGCGGCCTCGTAGGCGTCGGAGTTGGTTTCGTCGATCAGTCCCTGTACGAAAGCGGAGCGGTCGGTATCAATCGGATCTCCATAGGTTCCGCGTGAACAGTAAGGCCGTGTACACGAACACGGCATCGCCCGCCCAACCTATCCAGCCAAGCCACGGGTCGGCACCAAGCCACAGCCCGAAAGCCACGGCGCCCACCAGCAGGTAGTAGATGACACCCGCCGCTTTTCCCGGGACGTCCTCCCGGAGCCGAGGCCGTGATTCGGCGGACGCGTTCCGGTTTCGGTAGAGGAACTGCGCGGCGAGGGCGGCGATCCCCAGCGGCACCCAGTAGCCCGCGATCCCAAGCCACGCGGCCGCCAGCAGAGCCGACGTGTTGAACCACACGTCCGCCAGCACGTCCAAACGTCCCCATCTCGCGCTGGGGGTTCCAGCCTTGCGGGCGAAGTAGCCATCCAGCAGGTCGGAGAACGCGGTGAGCAGGTAAAGGAGGAACAGCAGCGCGCCGGCGGAGCGGAAAGCCCCACCGTGGCTTTCCAGCATGAGGTGAATGAAGGGGACAGGGGCGACGAAGCGCCCCAGGGTCAGGCCGTTGGCGAGCCTGCGGTAGAACGCGGAAATGGGTGGGTCCGCCCCGCGGCTCAGTTGACCGGCTCCAGCACCGATCCGCAGCGTTCACACTTCCGGTTGGCTTTTTTGCTCCAGAAGCGCTCGAAGATGGGCGGAAGCTGGGCGACGATGTCGGTGAGCTGCACCGATTCCTCGTAGATCTTGGCGTTGCAGGCGTCGCAGTACCACTGGAACCGGTCGAGCTCGCCCTTGCGCCGCTGGCGCTCGATGACGAGACCCACGGTGTCGGCCTTCCGTTGCGGCGAGTGCGGCACCTTGGGAGGGAGCAGAAAGATCTCGCCCGCTCGGATGGGGATGTCCCGGGGGGCGCCGTTCTCCATGATCCGAAGCGTCATGTCGCCTTCGAGCTGGTAGAAGAACTCCTCGCCCTCGTCCACGTGGTAGTCCTTGCGCGTGTTGGGTCCTCCCACCACCATGACCGTGAACTCGGTGTCCTTGTAGACCACCTGGTTGCCGACGGGAGGCTTGAGCAGGTGACGGTGCTCGTCGATCCACTTGGCGAAGTTGAGAGGCGGTGTGATGCTGCTCATCGTCATGTCCTCCCTTGAGGGCGACTTCAGCTCGATACCCACCTCTTTTCTACCATGACGCGGTCCCGGAAGGAAGAATTTCAGGCCGCCGGATCCAGTCCCGCGGCCCAGTGAACCAGCTCCTCCTGGGCCGCCGTCTGGGGACTGGAGCCCGCTCTCCGAACCGCCGCGCGCGCATCGGCGGCGTTCAGCCCCAGTGCCAGCAGGACGCAAACCGCAAAGGTGCCGGTGCGGCCGATGCCCGCGGCGCAGTGTGCAAGGACCGTTTCGCCCGCGCCCAGCCGCGCGGCCGTTTCCCGAGCCAGCGCCCAGAACGCTTCCCGGTCCGTGGGCGCCTCGAAATCTTCGATCGGAAAACTCTCGTGCACCCACGGTACCCGCTTTTCCCGCAGCGCGCGGGCGTACAGCGGCGACTTGTCCTGCAGCTCGTCGGACGGTACGAGGCAGATCACCCGGGCAATGCCGTGCTCGACGATGGCTTGCCATGCTTGCGTGAACACCTCGTAGCGTCCCGGCATGCTGCCGAGGTAAAGGCGCCCGACGATGGCGTTGGGGAGCTTTACGGTTCGATACATCAGGCCAGATCCTTCATTGTGGCATAGAAATCAGCGCAGGTTCGAAGCCCACCCCTGCGTCGGTCACAAGGTCCGCCGCAACTCGGCAGCGGCGTCAGCCAGGAGCCTGGCCTTGGCGAAGGCCAGCTCCCGGGTCACGGTCATGAGGCCGCAGTCCGGCGCCAGCAGGAGCTTGTCCGCATCCAGGTAGCGCAGGGCTTCATGCACTCGCGTCACCACCGATTCCACCGGCGGCACCGGGACGTCGCTGGGGTCCACGGCGCCGAACATGATCAGCCGCTCCCTGCACACCTCGAGGATCGCCGGGTCGTAGTTGCTGCGGGCGAACTCCACCGCGAAGCCGCCGATGTTGGTTTCGAGCAGCAGCGGGAACAGTTCCGGGTACTCGTACTCGTGCTGCAGGTCCTTGCCGCCGGGGTAGCCGTAACACAAGTGGACGATGGTGGGGATGGTGACTCCCTCGATACAGCGGTCGAGGGCACGGGCGCCGTAGGCCGCCACCTTCTCGTGGTAACGGGTCATGGCGGGCTCGTCGATCTGCACCACGTCGGCGCCGGCCGCCTGAAGATCCCGCAGCTCCGCGTTGATGACAGCGGCCACGTCCATGGCCATGGCGGCCTCGTCCCCGCCGTAGTGATCGTCGCTGGTGCTGTCCACCACCGTCATGGGTCCGGGCACCGCCATCTTCACGGGGTGGTCGGTGCGCGCCTTGGCGAACTGCAGGTCCTCCACCACCGCCGGGGCCCGGCGTGCGATGGGACCGAATACGCGGGGCACCTGGTGCGTGTCGTCGCGCCGCCGGTACACCCCCTTGGGGACCCGGTTCACCGTGTCCACGCCTTCCATGGAGTTGAGGATGTGGTCGATGAAGTGGGGGCGCCGTTGCTCCCCGTCGCTGACGAGGTCGAGTCCCGCCAGCTCCTGGCCGCGGATGGCAAGGGTGGTGGCGTCGTCCAGGCCCTCCTGCAGGAGGTCCCCTTCCAGGTTGAAGGTGACCGTGCTGCGGACAGCGTTGGCCAGCCACCTGGGGCGGGGAAAGCTGCCGATGGTGGTGGCGGCGATGGGCGGTAGCTTCATGGGACCCTCCATGGGCGGTGTTCGAGTCAAGCGGCGGGTCACGCGGAGCTTGCCGCCGGGGTCAGACGGGGCGCCTGCGGCGAGATCTGCATCACCAGGGCGGCGGCGATGATCGCCATGGCGGCGCCGGTGAGGAACGCGTAGTGGTACTCGCCGAAGACGTCGTACACGAGGCCGGCGATGTTGCCTGCCGAGCTGGCGCCCAACTGGTGCGCCAGAAAGATCCAGCCGAAGATGCGCGCCACCGCGTGCCGGCCGAAGGTGTCCGCGGCGATGGCGGTGGTGGCGGGGCCGGTGGCATACCAGTCGATGCCGTACACCGTGGCGAACACGATCAGTCCCGGCAGCGTGTCGACGTAGGGCAGCAGGAACAGCGCGCAGCCGCGCAGGAAGTAGGCCAGGGCCAGGACCTTGCGGGCATCCACCCGGTCCACCAGCCAGCCGGCGCCGATGGTGCCGATGAAGCTGATGCCGCCCATGACGCCGAAGATCAGGCTGGCGGTGAAGAAGGGGAGGCCCAGCTCCTCCACCACGTGGGGGATCAGGTGCAGCCCGATGAGCCCGTTGGCGGTCACGCCGCAGACGAAGAAGCCGGCGCTCAACAGCCAGAACGTGGGGCTGCGGAAGGCGTCCCGAACCGGGGTGGCGGATACCGGCGGCTCCACCCGCGCGGCGCCTGAAGCCGTCCCCGCACCGGGCGCCAGCCCGTAGCGTTCCAGCCCCACGTCTTCCGGGTCGTCGCGCATCCATAGCGACACCAGAATCATGAGGCCGAAAGCGACGGCGCCCATGAACAGCATGCTGCCGCGCCAGCCGGTGGCGAGGATGACCAGCGAGAGCAGGGGCAGGAAGACCATCTGGCCGGCGGCGTTGCCGTTGGTGAGGAGGCCGATGGTGACGCCCCGGTGCTTCACGAACCAGCGGTTGGCCACGGCCGCGGCCAGGACCGGCGTGGCGCTGGTGCCGACGCCCACGATCAGACCCCAGAACAACAGGAGTTGCCACCACTGCTGGGCGAAGGCGGTTGCAACCAGACCCGCCGTAACCATGGCCAGGGAGTAGAACACCACCCGGCGGACGCCGTAGCGGTCCACCAGCCAGCCCGCCGCCGGCGCGCCGATGCCGAACAGGAGGAGGTTCAGACTGCCGGGCATGGAGACGAGAGTGCGGGTCCAGCCGAATTCCGCTTCAAGCGGCTTGATCAGCAGGGTCGCCGCGGAGCGGGTGCCGGCGGCCGTGAGGTTGACGCAGAACGTCAGCGCCACGACGATCCAGCCGTAGAAGAAGGGCACCGAGAGGGGAGGTTGCCGTCGCGTCTGCACGGAATGCCCGGCGGGATGCTACCCGAGCTGGTAGAACCGCCGGGCGTTGGCGTGCAGGATCGCCGCCTTGTCGTCGTCCGTGAGCCTGGGGTTCTCCCGCACCTCCTCGATCTCCTCCTTCGCGGTGGCGTGGTTCACCTCGTGGGGGAAGTCGGAAGAGTAGATGAACGGCTTGTTGCCCGCGAGGCGCACGGCGAAAGGCAGGGTCAGCTCGCCCCCCTCGACGCCCACGAAGATGCGGCCGGCGTCCACGTGCTTGAGGACGTAGTCGGTGACGGACTCGTTGTCGTTGAGCCTGAGGAAGCGCCCGTTGGGATCGTACTGCACGTGGCTGCTCCAGGAGCGCTCGAAGCGTTCCAGGCAGTTGACGAACCAGGCCGCGCCGGCCTCCAGGAAGCCGAAGCGGGCGTTGGGGTAGCGGTCGAGCACGCCGTTGAAGACGATGCCGGCGAAGTTGACCATCTGCCCGAACGGATGCCCCAGGGCGTTCACCGGCGCGTAAGGGCTCATGTCGTCCAGTCCCATGTTGTCGTGCACGCCGCCGTGGATGCCGAGGGCGCAGCCCAGCCGGTCCGCCTCCTCGTAGATGGGCCAGTAGCGCTCGTCCCCCAGGTGGTTCTGAAGCTGGGCCGCGCCGGTCCCCGGCAGCATGGCGCCGGCGAAGTGAAGCTCCTCGACGATGCGCCGCAACTCCGCCACCGCCTCGTCCGGCTCGTGCAGCGGGATCAGCCCTACGGCCTGGAAGCGCGGGCTCCGGGCGGTGTATTCGTCGTGGATCCAGTCGTTGTAGGCGCGCGACAGCTCGATGGCCCAGTCGCGGCTCACCACCCGGCCGAGGGTGAGGCCGTTGGAGGGGTAGAGGACCGTGCTTTCCACCCCCACGTCCTCCAGGAACTCGATCCAGCCCTCGGGTCCCACCTTGGCGAACGCGCCCTCGGGGACGAAATGGCGGTTGGTCGAGTGCAGGTGGTCGTTGGGCCCGAAGGGACTGCGCATCGACCAGTTGCTGACCCGGTAGTCCTGCGGCATGCGCTGCCAGATGGCCTCGTGGTCCTCCACCACGTGGCCGTCGCCGTCCACCACCCTCTGATCTTGTAACGTGCTCACGGTTGGCCTCCCCATAGTAGTTGCCGTGACTAGTTGCCCTGACAACCTTCTTCCGTTCGTCCTGAGCCCTTCGACAGGCTCAGGACAGGCGTAGCGACGCGAAGCGGCGCGAAGTCGAAGGACGATGAATCCCTAAGCCTGCGCCGCTCCCTCGCCCAGCCGGTAGAAGCGCTGGGCGTTGCGGAAGAGGATGGCGTCCTTGTCGTCGTCGCTCAGCTCTTCGTTCTCTTCCAGCTCCTGCAGCTCGTGCTTGCAGGTGGCCGCGTCCACCTCGTGGGGGTAGTCCGAGGAGAACAGGAACGGCTTGTTGCCCACCATCCGGACGGTCTCGGCGATGGACAGCTCGTCGCCCTCCACGCCCACGAAGATGCGGTCCTCGTCGATGTGGCGGCAGATGTAGTCGGCGATGCTCATGCCGCCGCCGAGCTTGAGGAAACGTCCGCGCGGGTCGTACTGGACGTGGCTCGCCCAGGAGCCCGTGAAGCGCTCGAGGCAGGTGAGCAGCCAGGCGCAGCCCGCCTCCAGGAAGCCGATGCGCAGCCCCGGGAACTTGTCCAGGATGCCGTTGAAGACGATGCCCGCGAAACAGATCATTTGCCCCATGGGGTGGCCGAGGGCGTTCACCGGCGCGTAGGGGGTGAGGTCGTCCATGAGCATGCCCTCGTGGGCGCCGCCGTGGATGCCGAGGGCGCAGCCCAGCCGCTCCGCTTCCCTGTAGATGGGAAAATACCGCTCCGAGCCCAGGTGGGGCATGTTGGCGCCGGTGGACGGCAGCATGGCGCCGCAAAGGCCCAACTCCTCCACCATCCGGCGCAACTCCTCGGCCGCGGCCTGGGGCTCCTGTAGCGGGAGGAGCCCCATGGCCTGGAAGCGCGGGCTCCGGGCCACGTAGGTCTCGTGGATCCAGTTGTTGTAGGCCCGCGCCAGCTCGATGGCCCAGTCGCGGCTGACGATCTTGCCGAAGGCCAGCCCGGCGCTGGTGTAGAGCACCGTGGCGTCTATGTGCACGTCCTCCAGGAACACCTCCCAGCCCTCCGGCCCGACCTTGGCGAAGGCGCCCTCCGGGACGTAATGCCGGTTGGCCGAGTGCAGGTGGTCGATGGGCGGAAACGGGCTCTTGGCGCGCGCCTCGGAGAAGCTCTTCCCGATGTATTCCGGCGGCATGTTGTCGATGATGGCGCCAATGTCTTCCACCACGTGGCCGTCGCCGTCGATGATGCGTCGCGGATTGGTTGAGGTCACTGCGTTCCCTCCCTGAGAATGAAATGGAGCGGTCGCGGGCGGTGTTTAGCCGTTCTTCGGGATTATCCGATCGCCCGGAGCATGTCAATCTCGCCAGAGCTCGGAGGTCGGACCCTGGCTGGATTGGGGTCTTCCTTTTGCATGTGTTTCCGGAATCGCTATAATCGACGCATGGCCATGATGCTTTCCAAGACGTATGAAGCGCTGAAGGCCGCCGGCGCTCCAGACGACAAGGCCCGCGAGGCTGCTGAAGAGATCGCGAGTTTCGAGTCCAGGTTGATCCGTCTGGAAGTAATGGTGGCTCTTATCCTCGCAGGCGTTGTGAGCTTGGTCGTCAAGGCTTTCCTCGCCTGATTCGAGGACTCCCGCCTTCGAATATCACCGCCGGGGTTAGTTGCGCCCGAGCGTCAGCGAGAAATCCGGCTTGCGGATGTAGATGTGGTTGGCCTTGTCCTGGCGCGTGAGCTCGCCCACCAGCCGCACCAGCGGGGTGCCGGCGTTCAGGTATTCCCGGGGCCTGCCGCCGTCGGGCAGGGCCTTCACCGCCTCCTCGCCGGCGAAAACCCAGAGCAGGAACTCCTCGTCGGGCACGTGGGTGGCGCCGATCTGCCGGCGCACCTCCTGAATGGACGGCTCGGGCAGCTCCCAGTGCTCCCATTCCCTGGCCCGCGGGCGTCCGAGGATCCTGTCCTTGACCTCCGGGTCCATGTGCTCGGCGCCTTCGCGGCCCCAGTAGCCCAGTGCGTACTGGATGGCCTGGTCGGTGACCTCCTTGTAGCGCTCGCCGCAGATGACGTTGATGGCGGCTTGGGTGCCGACGAACTGGGACAGCGGCGTCACCATGATGGGATAGCCCCACTCCTCGCGCACCCGGACGCATTCCTCCAGGATCGCGTCGAGCCGGTCGCGCATGTCGATGAGCGCGAGCTGATGGCGGAAGTTGGAGATCATGCCGCCGGGCACCTGGTGCGTGTACTGGGACTCGTCGTACTCCACCACCCGGCCCACCGGCAGGTTTTCCCGCCGGGCGATGTACTGGAGCTTCTCGGTCACGGGTCGGAGCACCTCCTCGTTGATGAGCGGGTTGTGCCCCATGGCCCGGAGGTTGCGCGCCACGTTGAAGATCGACGGCTGCGCCGAGCCGTTGGCCAGCGGCGGGATGCCCGTGTGCAGCGTGGTCATGCCCATGTCCACGGCTTCGAGGTAGCACAGGGGCGCCAGCCCGTTGTTGCAATGGGCGTGGAACTCCACCGGCGTGTCGCCGATGTTCTCGAGCACGATGGGGATCAGCGTGCGCGCCCGCTCCAGGGTGAGCAGCCCGCCCACGTCCTTGAAGCAGATCCGCACCGGGTCGATGGCCGCGGCCTCTCGGGCTTTCCGCGCGTAGTACTCGTCGGTGTGGCGCGGCGACACCGAGTAGATGAGATTCACCACCGTGTCCATGCCGAGCTTCTTGAGCTCGGTCTTCTCCACGTCGAATTCGTCGTAGTTGTTCCAGGAGTTGGAGGTGCGCGTTAGCGTGATGCCGTAGTCCATGATCCGCTCGATCATCAGCTCGAACACGCACACCGGGATCTTCTCGATGATCTTGAGGCCGCCGTGGAGCCGGAGCGGGGTCTTCCTGAACCGTTTCGTCCCCAGCCGGAACCAGTCCCAGGCGTCCTCCTTCTGCTCCCGCACCAGCTTCTTGAACATCACCGTGACGAAGAACTCCGCCGACTCGAACCCGGCCTCGTCGATGTGCTCCGCCACCGCCAGCATGTGATCGGTGCGCATGTTCAGCGCCCACAGGCTCTGGTTGCCGTCGCGCACGGTGGTGTCGATGAAACGGACGTCGCTCATGGTTGGCTCCCTGGACGGTGTGGGTACCGGTCACGTCTAGCATCGGCCGGAAACCGAATCAACGAGCGCCAGTTTTGACTTAGTCATAGCCTTAGTCTACCATGCGATTATCATGCACCACGTTACCGTCCACGAAGCCAAGACCCATCTCTCCCGCCTGTTGCGCGAGATCGTCGAGGGGGAAGAAGTCGTCATCACTCGCTCGGGACGGCCCGTGGCACGCTTGGTGCCGATTGAGGAGGATCGTCCGGTGTTCGGCGTCGACGAGGGACGTTTCGTTGTCCCCGACGATTTTGACGATCCCTTGGAGGAGGAGTTGGTGCACGCGTTCGAAGGACGCGACTAGGCCGACGGCTTGAACACGACTCCATTGTTGAATCAAGGGTGAAGTTTCTCCTCGATACCCATTGCTGGCTCTGGCTCCAGACGGAACGCGGGCGCTTCGCCACCGATCTTATCGAGTCCCTGGCCGACCCGGCGACACAGAGGTACCTTTCGGCAGCAAGTGTCTGGGAAATCGCGATCAAGTATGCAATCGGCAAGCTTCCGCTTCCCGAGCCCCCGACAAGTTATGTACCGGAGCGCATGCGGCTGAGCCGGTTCGCGGGTCTCGCCATAACGGATGCACATGCGCTGGCTGCCGCGGCTTTGCCGCCGCACCACCGCGACCCGTTCGACCGCGTCCTGGTGGCCCAGGCTCGGATTGAAGGGCTGACGTTGGTGACCGCCGACGCAATGCTCGAAGCCTACGATGTGCGCACGGTTCGTGTAAGTTAGCGCTGCCGAGTCTCCATCCGTGTCGGCCCTTCCCTGACCCCCGATCTGGCATCACGGAACACTCAATCACACTGGTCCCGATGATCGACGACACCACCGAAGCCATCCTTTACGCCCTCGCCGCCGGCATCATCTGGGGCGTGGTTCCCACCTTGGTCAAGAAGGGTCTGGTGGGGTCGAGCGTCAGCATGGCGACCATGTTGATCCAGTACTGGTCCCTGGCGACCTTGTTGGTGGCGACGGCGTGGCGCGGAGAGTTCATGGTGTTGGACTGGCCCCCCTTGCTCTCCTTCATGCTTACGGGTGTGGCCGCCTGCCTGGGGAAGGTCTTTCTAAACCTGGGCATCGACAGCGTGGGCGCCTCCAAGTCGGTCACGGTGAAGAACTCCTCGCCGCTCATCACCGTACTGCTGGGGTGGGCGCTCCTGGGCGAGCACGTGGCTTGGGAGATCGGCGTCGGGGTGGTGGTGATCGTGGTCGGCGTGCTGTTGCTGTCGGTGGGCCCGCCGGAAGGGGAAGGGACGGCCAACCGGCTGGTCTATTTCATGTATCCGCTGCTGTCCTCGTTGGCGTTCGGAATCAATCCCATCTTCAAGAAGTGGGGACTGGTGGCCGCCGCCGTGCCGGCCCTGGGGACGCTGGTGAACCATATTACCGCCACGGTGTTCCTGTTCACCGCCGGCCCTTCGCTGGGAATCTATCCCTTTCGGAGGGAGAGGGTTCCGCTCACGAGCGCGGTGCTCTTCGCCATCGCCGGTATCACCGAAGCCATTGCGTCGCTGTGCACCTACAAGGCGCTCCTGCTGGCCCCCGCGGTCCTGGTGGCGCCCATCTGGCGCCTCTCGCCGCTCATCACCTTCGTGCTCTCCCACTTCACGCTCAGGGCGTTGGAAACCGTGACCCCGCGGGACGGGCTGGCCGCGGTCCTCATTGTCGGCGGGGTGTGGGTGCTCAGTCGCGGCGGTTAGGAAACAGAGTCCGGGGAGAGTGCGGTTCCAGCGCGAGAAGATGCGGAGCCTGCGTTCGTGGCTTAGATTGACTTAGTCAAGACTAAGGTCTAGTCTAACAGGATGAAGACGGCAACGATCCACCAAACCAAGACACACCTTTCCCGGATGCTGAAGGAGATTCAGGGGGGTGAGACCATCGTCATTCTCAACGGTTCCACCCCGGTGGCCAAGTTGACGGCCATCGAGGAGACGCCTTCCGTCCGGCGGCCCAAGGCCGGCACCCGAACATCTCCGCCTGTGCACTATGCAGCGGACGCGTTCCAGCCTCTCACCGACGATCAACTGAAGGAGTGGGGCCTTTGACCCGGTACCTGTTGGATACCTGCACCCTCATCTGGTTGTCCACCGAACCCGAGAAACTTTCCCCCGTGTCGATGCGAGCCGTTGACGCTTCCGACTCGGCGCTGCTGTGTAGTGACGTCTCGGCGCTGGAGATCGCGCTCAAGTGGAACGCCGGTAAGCTCGTTCTACCCGACCCGCCGCGGCATTGGCTTGAGCAACAGATCGATACCTGGGGCCTGGATTGTTTGAGCCTTCGGCGGACGGATATCTATCGCGCGTCCGAACTGCCTCCCTACCACCGAGATCCGTTCGATCGGCTTTTGGTGGCGACTGCCCTCGGGGCCAACGCAACTATCCTGACGCCGGACGACGCGATCCGCCAGTACCCAGTCAGTTGCCGGTGGTGAGTCGCCGGTGTGACGCCACGTCGTTGACAAACCCTGGGCAGTATCTCAAACCTTACGGATCATCGAGGAGGTGACGGATGGCGGTTTCAGCGTTCGAGTACAGCAACCCGCGCGTGGAGCGCATCGTTTTCGGCCGTGGCGTGGTCCGGCAGTTGGAGGAGGAGGTCCGGCGCCTGGACGCCGGGCGCGTGTTCGTGGTGACGTCGCCCTCCATCACCAGGACCTACCTGCTGGATGCGGTGCGCGAGGCCCTGGGCGACATGTGCGTCGGCGTCTTCGACACGGTGCAGCCGCATTCGCCCACGGACTCCATCGGCGTGGCGGCGAAGCAGGCCACGGATGCGGGCGCGGACGCGTTCGTCAGCGTCGGCGGCGGCAGCTCCATCGACACCGCCAAGGGCATGGCCGCGCTGCTGGCCGAAGGCCGTCCGCTCAAGGACCTCGCCACCCACTTCATTCCGCCCGACAAGAAGGAGGTGCCGCCCATGCCGGCGCCCAAGCTGCCGCACATCGCCATCCCGACGACCTTCTCCGGCGGCGAGTACAGCTATTCCGCCGGCTTGGCGGAAGGAGGCCACAAGCTCATCCTGGCCGATCCCAAGATGTCGCCGCGGACCGTCATGCTGGATCCGGAGGCGGCGCAGACCGCGCCACCCAAACTCCTGGCGGCGTCCGGGATGAATGCGCTGGCGCACTGCGTGGAGGCCGTCTATTCGACCCAGACCCAGATCCTGAGCCAGGCCTACTGCCTGGCCGCCATCGGGCCCATCACCACCTACCTGCCGCGCCTAGTGGCGGACATGAACGACATCGAGGCCATCGGCGAGATGCAGGTGGCGGCCACGCTTTCCAGCCTGGGGGTGTACAGTGCCTGGACCGGTATCCACCACGGCATCGTGCACGTCATCGGCGGCCGCTTCACCGTGCCGCACGCCAACATCCACGCCTTGATGCTGCCCTACGCCATGCGCTGGAACCTTGACGGCACCACCGAAGCCATGGCCCGCATGGCCCGGGTCATGGGGGTCAACGAGCCCGACGACGTCAAGGCCGCGGCAGAGGCGCCCGAGGTGGTGTACGGCATGAACGTGAACATGGGGCTGCCGCTACGGCTTCGGGACCTGGAGATCCCCCATGACGCGCTCCCCTCGCTGGCCGAGGCGGCCCTGGACGACATCAGCACCCACAACAACCCCAAGAAGATCCACTCGGCATCGCAGGTGCTGGAGTGTCTGGAGATGGCCTGGTAGCCCGACCCCTTCTTTTGCATGCCACCGGCACCCCTGGTCCGACCCCCTCTCCCTATTGGAGAGGCGCTTTTTCAATGGTCTCGTCAAGCCAGTCCATGTCCGACCCCCTCTCCCTATGGGAGAGGGCTGGGGTGAGGGTGCCCGGAGTGTGCGGATCGCTGTCCGGCGGGGGAATCAGTCCGATACCAGGGATTGCGGGTTGCGCTTCATCGCGGCATCGACGTCGTCGCGCGGGATTCCTTCGGCGAGCAGTCCGGCGCCGAGTTTCGCCAGTCCCTCGGCCGGAGCTGCCCGATCCACCTGACCCACGTCCGTCGACAGGATCGTTTGCTCCGCGCCCACGCGCCTCAGGATCGCCGCGGTCTCCGCGAACGATACTAGTCCCAGGTCCACCAGGATGAAGCTCAGCTCGATGTAGGCGCCGGCCGCGGCCAGTTCCGCCAGCTCCGATACCCCGATCGCCGGGGGATCGTAACACGGGTGGGTGACGATGACCTTGCGGACGCCCAGGGCGCCGGCCCGTTCCATTACGTAGAACACCTCGTCCCGCCCGGCATGCCCGGTGGCCAGCACGATGTCGTTGTCGGCGACGATGCGAAGGATCTCGTCGAGCAGCGGGCGCAGGCCGGTGTCGAGAACGTTGATGGGCTCCACCTCGGCCAGCGGCCGGGCCAGGGCCGAGACGGTGCCGCCGCACCACTCGGGCGGGATGTCGTATTGCTCGCCTTCGTGGTGGCGCGCGGTGAGATGAGCGCCGGCATGGACCGTGGGCAGCCACACCACCTTGAGGTAGGGGTCGCCGTCGGCCGATGGACCCAGGGCGCCGCGGACGGCCGCCGGGTTGATGCCGCCGACGTAGTGGTTGAGCACCACCGAGCCTTGCAGCCGGACGCCGGTGACGTCGTGGGCCATCTGGGCCCAGCTCCCGGTCGCCGCCATGTGCGACTTGAGCACGGCGCCGCCGAGACCGGTCTCCCCAACGTGCCGCGCCAGCGAAACCGCGTCGAAGCGCCGCGGGATTCCCTCCGGCCCGCAATGGACATGCAGGTCCACGGCCCCGGTGACGTCGTAGTCGGGTTTTCCTGCCTCGGTATTCATTGGCTCTCCGTTCGTCCTGAGCGTAGTGTGGCGAAAGCGGAGCGAAGTCGAAGGACGCGCAACGCAATGCAGTCGAAGGACGTGCTCATGCCACGCCGCAGACGTCCATGGCCGTGTGCGCCAGCACCTCGGCGCAGGTCACCATCTCGCTGATGAAGATGTAGCTGCCGTCCGGGCCGGGGTCCAGGAAGCCGCCGCCCGGACCGTAGTGGAGGCAGGGGATGCCGTGCTTCCAGAGCCAGCAACTGTCGCCGGCGGAGTAGGACATGGGCAGGTGGGCGCCGATGAGCTTGGGCGGCGAGCCGGTAATCTTCTCGTGGTTCCGGGCCACGGCCTGGACGATGGTGGCGTCCGCGGGCACGTCCAGCGGGTCCATGACCAGCCGCCGGCAGCCCTTGAAGTAGGCCGGCGGCGGGATCTCGATGGCGTAATCGAAGCCCGGGTGGCCGTCCTTCAGGGGGTCGAGGGTGCGCCTCACGTCGGCGACGACCGACTCCGCGCTCTGTCCCGGCACGAAGTGCACGTCCACGATGATGGTGCACAGGTCGGGCACGTAGGGCGGCTCGGTGAGCACGTAACCCTCGCCGCGGCCGCCGATGATGCTGCCGACGTTGAGGCGGGGCAGGGCGGGGAGGTCGGCCCTGGGCGTGTAGGTGAACTCGACGTTCCGCAGCGCCTCGATGACCCGGGTCATCTGCCCGACGGCGTTTACCGTCTCCTCGACCCTGCTCACGTGTCCGGTGACGCCGTATGTGTGCACGGCGAAATGGACGATGCCGCCGTGCACGGTGACGAGGTTGCCGATGCCGAAGGGCTCCGTCAGCACCGCCGCGTCGGTGCGGAAGCCGCTCTCCATGAGGAAGTGGGTTCCTTCGCCTCCCTGGGTCTCGCCCACCACGCACGCCAGCACCAGATCGCCGCGCAGCTTTACGCCGGAGCGGCGGACCGCCTCGGCCGCGGCGATCATGCAGGCGACGCCGCCCTTCATGTTCTGGACGCCGTGGCCGTAGAGCCGGTCCCCCTCCACCACCGGCGTCCAGGGATCGCGCTTGCCGCCGCGGGTGAGGGAGTTGATGTCCATGTGCCCGTTGAACATCAGGCTGGGACCGCCGCCGGCGCCCTTGAGGGTGGCGATGGTCTGGTCGCGGCCGGGCTCCACCTCCTGCAGCATCACCTCGTAGCCCCGTTCCGACAGGTAGTCCCGCAGGAACAGCGCCACCGGGGTCTCGTCGGGGCAGAAGCTCGGGATCTTGATCAGCTCGCCGGCGAGGTCCACCATCGCCGCAGCGTCGATGGTGATATCAGGCGTGGGCATGGGTACGTCCGTATGTTGAACCCGTCATTACCATGAAATCGCCTGCCGATGCCCGCACCCGTCATTCCGGCGGAAGCCGGAATCCAGAGGTGAGGTGGGGGGGCCGCAGCGCCGCACCGGCTCCAACCCTGGATTCCGGCTTCCGCCGGAATGACGGATAACGGGCGCCGGCGACGTGATTCCTATCCGCCGGAATGACGGATATCGGGCACCGGCGGCCTGATTCCTATCCACCGGAACTGTCTGAACGCCCGGTGAGCCGCAGCACCATGCCCGCCATGAGCATGGCGCCGTGGGCCAGGGCCCGCTCGTCCACGTCGAAGGTGGATGTGTGGTGGCCGGTGGGGGTGCTTCCCCCCAGCAGGAAGTAGAGGGACTTGCCCCCGCGTTCCTGGACCCGGCGCATGAAATAGGTGGCGTCCTCGCCGCCCCCCAGGGGCCGGGCGTCGTGGACGCGGAAGTCCACCGGCGACGATCCGGCCACCCAGGCCAGGTGGTCCTTCATCTCGCCATCCGACTTCGCGCCGATGGTGCGGCCGGTGATCTCGGTGTCGACCTCGACTCCCTGGAGCGTGGCCGCGCCTTCGAGGCAGCGCCGGGCGCCTTCCTCCATGAGCTCGCAGATCTCGTCCGTGCCGCCCCGCACCTCGTACTTCATGTGGGCGCCGGACGGCACCACGTTGGTGCCGGTGCCGGCGTTCAGCACGCCGACATTGACGAAGGTGGCGCCCTGGCCGTTGCGGGGCAGGGAATGCAGCGCCAGGGTGGCCTGACACGCCGCCAGCAGCGCGTTGCGTCCCCGTTCCGGCGCGCCGCCGGCGTGGGAGGCCACGCCCCGGAAGCGCGCCTCCATCTTGACCGACGAAAGGAAGTGGGTGGCCTCCAGCGCCACTTCGCCGAGCGGCAGCGTGGGTCCGCCCATGTGCAGGCAGGCGAAGTAGTCGGCGTCGTCCACCACCCCGGCCTCCACCATGGGATGGGCGCCGCGCCCGCCTTCCTCCGCCGGCTGGAACAGCAGCTTGACGCGGCCGCGCCAGTCCGGGTCCTCGGCTAGCAGTTCGGCCGCGCCCAGGCCGATGGCGACATGGGCGTCGTGTCCGCAGGCATGCATCACCGCGGCCTTCCCGGAAGCGAACCCCTGGGCCACCGGCGGGTGCCCGGGGTCCGTGGACTCGGGGACCTCGGTGGCGTCCATGTCGAAGCGCAACGCCACGGTGGGGCCGTCGCCCCGTTCGAGGATGCCCACGGCTCCGGGGATCTCGATGTCCCTCGCCAGGTCGCCGGCCGCGGCCCGGCTCTCGCTTACCTCCGCCTCCTCCGGCCATCCGCGCACCGCGTCCGGATGGACGCAGTCCTTTCCCGTCTCGACCCGGTATCCCAACTCCCGCAACCGTTTCACCACCATGCCGGTGGTGCGGAACTCGGTCCAGCCGGCTTCCGGGTGGCGGTGAAGGCTGCGGCGAATTTCCGTCAACCCGCCCAGTTTGCCCTCGGATCGGCGCGCGATCCACTTCAGGCGTTCTATCACGTTTTGTGCCATAACATCTCCGATTTGATGAAGAAAAAAGCCTAGCCTTCCCGGGCGATCTCCACCACCCGCCGCCGCTGCTCCTGGGTTCCCAGGGGCATGAGCAGGGGAAGGTCGAGGCCGCCCCGGACGAACTCGTCCAGCCGCCGGCGGCATTGGTCCGGGGTTCCGGTCACCGAGTGGGCGTGGACCACCTCGTCGCTGATGAGGTCCTTGGCCTCGTCCCACGCGCGCCGGCCGATGGCGTCGGCGAGCCTGTCCTGGTCCACGGCGCCGCCGCCGAGGCGGATATTCTCGGCGTGGTGCTTGTTGCGGAAGATATAGGCCAGGAAGGTCTTGGTGGCGTCCATGGCCTCCCGCGGATCGTCGGAGACCGAGGCGGCGATGAAGCCGGCCACTTCCCCCCTGGCCGGCTTTCCGCCCCGGGCGGCGCCGGCCTCCACCTCATCGACGCAGCGGCGGATATATGCCGGGGTGCAACCCGCGGACAGCAGCGCGCCGTCGGCCACCTCGCCGGCCAGGCGCAACATCCCGGGCCGGACCGCGGTCATGTAGATGGGGATTTCGGTCCGCGGCGTAAGCCCCATTTGCGCCCCGTTCATGGTGAAGACCTCGCCCTCGAATTCCACGGTTTCGCCGGCAAGGAGCCGGCGCAGCAGGGTCATGTACTCGCGCATGGTCCTGAGCATCCGCTCGGCCTCGATGCCGATCTCCCGGAGCGCCGTGGGGTTGGCGGTGCCCGCGGTGGCCGCCACCCGTCCGGGGGCGAACTCTTCCATGGTGACCAGCGCCATGGCGATGACCATGGGATGGCGCGAGTAGGGGCTGAGCGGCGCCGGGTTGACCTTGATGCGCGGGGTCCTGGCGAGGAACGCCATGGCCGAGGCGATGGAGTCCCTGAAGCAGATGTGGTCGGACATCCAGATGGAGTCCATGCCGATGTCGTCGGCAAGCTGTGCCAACTCGATCATCTCCTGGATCGAGTAGAAGCCGTCGAAACACAAGCCCGCGTGCATGGTGGTCAGGTTAGAACAAAGGGGAGGGGAATAAAAGAAGACGGTCGGCCGCCAAGTCCGGAGCCTGCGCCGCACGACGACCCAGGTGTAGGGGCGACCGGCCGGTCGCCCCTACGGGAACCCGGTCCGAAGGATCTCTTGCAATGTGTCGGGGCTTGCGCCTTCCAGCCCCATTTCGGCCAGGGTGAGGCCGTCCTGGCGGTAGTCGGTGCGGTTCACCTCCGAGGCCAGGGTGATGAGCGCGTCGATTACCGGCGTGTCGATGCCCAAGAGGCCAGCGAGCTCTGCCATGGGCACGAGTCCGTAGCCCACGTCCTCATGTACGTAGCGGTGGTCGTGGGTCGTGGGGGCGACGATGGTCTTGTTGGGCTCGCTCTCTTGTGTGGCCTGGAAGACGTCGCCGGTTCCCAGCGCGGCGTCAGAAGTGAGCCCGGCGGCGTGAAAGATCTCCACGAAGGTACGTGGCCGGAGCCCCAGCGCGCGCACGATCTCCAGGCGTTCCCGGTCCACTCCCTCGATCATGCGCGCCACCGACGGCGAGAGGGCCTGGCGGTAGAAAAGCAGGTCTCCGTGATGCTGCTCGATCCAGGCGGCGTTTCCGATCATGCCGGCGGGATGCATGATGGCGTTGATGTTGGACAGGCCCGTCTCCAGCACGTTTTCGGCCGGCACGACGTTGGGGAACACGGCCGCCATCTCGGGAAGGACGTCGGGAGCCGACTCCGCGGGGAACGCCGCGCACCCGAGGTTGGCGGTGCGCCGGTAGATCTCCACCCGCGCCGGTCCGGCCATGCGGCAGATGCAGGTGAGGGTGACGGTTTCGCAGCACCGGACGGGGATGGCGCACCCCGCGCGCCGCAGCTCGTGGACGAAATGAAGGGCGCCGCCGGTCTGCCCGGGGTTCAGGTGCACGATCTGGTCCTCGGTCAGAAGCGGCGCCAAGGTGCGGGCCATGAACTCGTGGGCCACCGCGGGTGCGGCAATGGTGACGAGATCGGCCCCGGCCACGGCGTCTTCCAGCGTCGAAGTGATGAGGTCGGGCCGCCCGAAGCCCTCCTGTCCGTCCTCCACCAACTCGACGCCGCCGCGTTGCCGGAGCGGCTCCAGGGTCTTCTCGGACCGCGAATAGAGCCGGGTCTCGAAGCCGCGGATGGCGAGGTCCGCCGCGGTGGCGCAACCGCCGTTGCCCGCGCCCAGTACGGCTACTTTCCTGATGGCCATCGCCGTTTGCCGCCTTGGATCGTTCCTGGGACTCTGTCCGAGTAGTCAAACCCAACCCCTCTCCCTCTGGGAGAGGGTGGCCGAAGGCCGGGTGAGGGCCTAGCTCCTGTCCGTCCGGTACCGCTCCACCTTCTCCTCGTCCAGCTCGATGCCCAGGCCCGGGCGGTGGGGTACCTTCACCGCGCCGTCGGCGAACTCGAACGGCTCGGCGACGATGTCGTCCTTGTAGTAGATGCCGGCGATGCGTCCGGTGGCCTCGGCGTCCGGGGTGGTGACGGGGATGACGCAGGCGAGGTTCGCCGCCGCTGTGGATGCGGCCAGGTGGACGTTGGCGGCGTTGCCCACGCCCATCTCCACCGAGCCGTTGACGTTGCACGGGAACCCCGCGGCCTCGGCGATGGCGGCCACCTTCTTGGCCTTGAGCAGGCCGCCGGGCTTGGTGCTGTAGATGGAGATGATGTCCGCGGCCTTCTTCTCCATGATCTCCAGGATGTCCCAGGTGGTCCAGGCGCTCTCGTCGGCCATGACCGGCGTGTCCACCCGGCGGGTGACCTCGGCCATGGCGTCGAGTCCCTCCACCGGCTGCTCCATGTAGAGGATGTTGTAGGGCTCCATGGCCTTGGTGGTCCGCACCGCCTCCTTGGCGGACTTGTAGCCGTTGTTGGCGTCCACCGTGAGGTTCATGTCCGGCCCCAGGGCCTCGCGCACGCGCCGCAACAGCTCGACGTCCCGCCCGGGCTCCACTCCGCCCTTGAGCTTGATGGTCCTGATGCCTTCCGCCTGGACTCGCCGCACCTCGGCCACGGCCTCGTCCATGTCCATGAGGCCGATGCTGTGGGAGATGGGCACCGATTCCCGGTAGAGCCCTCCCAGAAGCTGGTAGGCGGGCACTCCCGCCGCTTTTCCCGCCACATCGTGGAGCGCCATGTCGATGGCCGCCTTGGAATACGGGTACCCCTTGACGGCCTGGTCCATGAGGGTGTGGATCCACTCGATGCGGCGCGGGTCCTCGCCCACGATGTGGGGCGCCAGGATGTCCCGGATCACGCCGGCCACCGAAGCGGGCGTCTCGCCGTAGTAGCGCATGTGGTCGCCGCCCCAGTCCTTCAGCGCCGGAGCCTCGCCCAGGCCCGTCAGGCCGCCGTCGGTCGTGAGCTTCACCAGCAGGTAGACCCCGATGGGGGTCTTGAGGTTGGCCCACTGGTGGACCCTGCGGGTTGGAAGCCTGACGGGGATGGTCTCGATGGATTGGATTTTCATAAGGACTCCGCCCGCCGAGGAACCGCCAGGCCCTCACCCGGCCTTCGGCCACCCTCTCCCAGAGGGAGAGGGGCTATAATCTGGCTCCCTCTCCCTCTGGGAGAGGGTTGGGGTGAGGGCTCCTAGCCGATCCGAATCAGCTCGTCGGTGGCGGTGGCGTCCGACAGGAGCTCGCAGCCGTCCCGGGTCACCAGCAGCATGTCCTTGTTCTGAAGCCCCATGCGGCCGGGTATGTAGACCAGCGGCTCGATGGCCACCACCATGCCTTCCTCCAGCACTTCCTCGCCGTACCGCCCCAGGTAGGGCTCCTCGTGCAGGAACACGCCGATGCCGTGCCCCACGAAGCTGATGGGCTCCAGGCCCAGCTCGTCGAACTTCTCGAGGAACCGCCGGTACACTGCCTTGGCATGGGCCCCGGGTCTGATGAGGTCCATGACCAAGTGCTTGCACTCGATCAGGTTGTCCCAGATGCGCGCCTGCTCCGCCGTCGGCTCGCCCACCACCGCGGTGCGGCAGACTCCGGCGTGATAGCCGTCGACGACGCCGAATATCTCCATGCGGATCAGGTCCCCGTCGCGAAGCGCCCGGTCGGTGGGGCCGACGTTGGGGAACTGGCTGCGCTCGCCCGAGGCGATGATCATGAGCTTGAAGTCCTGCGCCCCGCCCGAGAAGATCCGGGCGGTGAGCTCGCCGGCCATCTCCAACTCGGTCATGCCCGGGCGTGCGTGCGCCAGGGTCCCGCCGATGGCCCCGTCGGTAATGCGGCTCAAGGAGCGGAGGAGGTCGATCTCACGCGCGGTCTTGACTTGGCGGAGCTTGCCGAAGACCGAGTCCGCCGCCATGAAATCGGCCTCGGGCAGCAGGCCGCTCAGGGTGGCGAAGTCCCGGGCCGGAAGATAGTCCATCTCCACGCCCACGCGGGCTTGGGCCAGCCCGCGCGCCTCCAGGGCGGCGGCCACCTCCCGCATGGGGTCGTCGGTGAACTCCCGGTAGACCCGGATGTCGTCGAAGGCGGCATGCGCCTTGACCGTGGTCTCCTCCATGTCGATGGTGACCATGGTCGTGTGTCCGGAGCGGTCGACGATGCACATGGCGTGGCGCCAGCGCATGAGGAGTTGGGAGGGCACCACGAATCCGGTGGTGTAGGCCAGGTTCTCCGGCGAACCGGCGATGAGGGCGTCGAGGCCCCGCTCCTCCATCGCCGTCCGCTGTTTCGCGATGATGTCGGCGTCCATTGTCGGGCTGAGAGCATACAGGCCGTGCCCGCGATCATCAACTTCGCCTGCCGGCGTCCCTTTTCAACCGTACAGGCATCGTATAGGAAGTATGGCCGGACCAACCCATCAACCGAAAGGGGCACCCGATGCTGCTGATCAACAACCAGGAAGTGGAAGAGCTGATGGACATGAAGGCTTGCCTCGACGCGCTGGAGACGGGCTACGAGGATCTCGCCCGCAACGACGCGGTTTACCGGCCGCGGCTCGACGTATGGTTTCCCTGCGGGCGTCCCGACGGCTATTACCGCTGGGGCACCATGGAAGGCGCCAGCCGCACCATCGGCACCTTCGCCATCCGCATGAAGTCGGACGTGGTCCACTGGCCCGAGGGCGGCACCGAGGAGAAGTACTGCATGGAGCCCGGCAACTACTGCGGGCTCATCATGGTGTTCAGCGTCGCCAACGGCGAGCCCCTGGCCATCATCAACGACGGCGTGCTCCAGCACATGCGGGTAGGGGGCTGCGCCGGGCTGGGCGCCAAGGAGCTGGCCCGGGAGGATGCCTCGGTGGTGGGCATGTTCGGCTCCGGGGGGATGGCGCGGACCTACCTCCAGGCGTTCAACGAGGTGAGGAACCTCGAGGAAGTAAGGGCGTACAGCCCCACCAAGGCCAACCGGGATGCGTATGCCGCCGAGATGAGCGAGACCCTGGGCCTCAAGGTGACGGCCGTGGACAGTCCCGAGGACGTGGTGCGCGGCGCGGACATCGTGTCCGCCTGCACGGACTCCACCCGTGTGGTGTTCGACAATCCCGAGTGGCTCAAGCCCGGTGCCCACATCACCTGCGTGCGCTCCTGCGAGATCGGCCCGCGCGCGGTGGAGGCCTGCGACGTCTCCGTCATGCTCGGGCGGAACACCGTGCTGACCATGGACGAGGGTATGGTGCGGCTCCACGGAAACGTGGGCTACGTGGCCGGACAGCCCGACGAGATCGCGCGCATCCCGAACCCCACGCAGGACGCCTATTCCGGCGACTACTTCCACTACTTCATGGACGTGAAGGCCGGCCGCAAGCCGGGCCGCACGAGCCCCGACCAGACCACCTTCTTCATCAACGCCGGCACCCAGGGGCTCCAGTTCGCGGCCTGCGCCGGACGGGTCTACCAGATGGCGAAGGAGAAGGGCATGGGCCGCGAGCTGCCCACCGAATGGTTCACACAGGATATCCGGGACTAGCCTGCTGGACCGTATGTCCGCGCTTCGCCGTTCACCCGCGACCGCCGGTCCGCGCGGACGCGCCCGCGGCCTGCCGGTGGTGCGTTCGGTGATTGCCATCCTGGTCGGGCTTCAACTGCTCGGCGCCTGCCAGCCCGCGCAGGGGCCGCCGGCGCCCGAGCCGCCGGCGGAAGTCCGCGACGACTTTAGCGTCGAGTCGCTCCGGGCGGCGGTGGCCGAGAGCCTGCGGTTCCTGGACGGCGTGCCTGGAGAGCGGGTCCTCGGCCGTTGGCCCCGGAGGGTGACCGCGGGAGACGTTCACGCCTCCCTTGTCGCGTTTCTGGAACTTCTGGAAGAACCGACGCGGACGGACGGAGGCTGGCCCCGCCGGGTGGCGGAGCGGTTCGATTTCTTCCCAGCGCCCCGGAGCGTCCTGTTCACCGGTTACTACCAGCCGGTGATCGACGCCAGCCCGGTGGAGACTTCCGACTACCGCTATCCCGTCTACCGGGAGCCCGACGAGTTGCGGGGGCGGCAGGGCCGGGCTCGGAAGGCGGCCGGATATTCCCGCCACGACATCGACGTCCTGGGCGCCCTCAGGGGCAAGGGCTACGAGATCGCCTGGCTGCGAGACCCGGTGGACCGTTTCTTCCTGCACATCCAGGGCTCGGGGCTGTTGCGCATGACCGACGGGCGCGAGCTGCCGCTCAACTTCGCGGCCACCAACGGCCGGCGCTACACCAGCATCGGCAGGATCCTCGTCGACGAGGGCAAGCTCGACCGGGAGTCCGTGTCGATGCAGCGCATCCGCGTCTGGCTTGCCGAGTTCCCCGGCGAGCGCGAGGCGTTGTTCGCGCGGAACGAGCGCTACGTCTTCTTCCGACCGGGAGAGAAGGGGCCTTTCGGGAGCCTCGGGGTTGCGCTTACCGCCGGACGCTCCGCGGCCACGGACCACGGCGTGTATCCCGGCGGCGCGATCCTGTTCGTCGAGACCCGGACGCCGGTGGTGGACGAGTCCGGGGAACTGGCAGGCTGGCGGCCGGTCCGGCGGTTCGTTCTCAACCAGGACACGGGCGCGGCCATCCAGGGTCCGGGGCGGGTGGATCTCTTCTTCGGGACGGGCGAGGAGGCCGGGGCGCAGGCGGGATACATGAACAGTGCGGGAAGTGTTTATCTTTTGATAAAGTCTAACCTATCATATGATAAACCCGTAGCGGCGCCGCTCAACTGAAGCGCCGGGGAACGAACAAACGCCAGGGAGGTTGCGATGGCATCGGTACTGTTGCTGGGACCTGAAGACATGGCCGGACTCATCACCATGAAGGAGGCGGTGGAGGCCATGGAGCGGGGCTACATGGACTGGGCGAAGAACCGCGAGCTGGGGGCGCTCCGGCGCCGCGTGCACTCGGTCGCCAACGCCCGCGTCACCGTCCACCAGGGGGCGCCCAATTCGGCGGGCGTGACCGGGATCCTGACCCACTGCGAGCACGTCATGATCCACGACAACGGCATCCAGACCTACCAGACCCGGAGCCGTCCGGTGCGGGTGATGTTCGACGGCAACAACGCCGAGCTCAAGTGCATCACACTGGGAGAGTTGCGGGTCAAGGAGCTGCCCGACGCCAACAACGTGGTCAACGTCCAGACGGCGTGCTCCACAGCCGTGGGCATCAAGCACCTGGCGCGCCAGAGCTCCAAGGTGGTGGGGGTCCTCGGTTCCAGGGCCCAGGCGGAGTGCCAGCTACTCGCGTGCAAGGCGGTCGTGCCCGGCATCGAGGAGGCCAGGGTCTACAGCCCCAACCCGGAGAACCGCACCCGGTTCGCCGCCAAGATGACCGAACTCCTGGACATGGAGGTGCGTCCGGTCGCCACCAACCGCGAGGCGGTCCAGGAGGTGGACATCCTGTTGTCCGTGACCAACTCCAACGTGCCCACCTTCGACGGCAACTGGCTGGAGCCCGGCGTGCACCTGTGCTCCATCGTCTCCAGCAACATCGGCCTCATGCGCGGGGGCTTCATCCAGCAGAAGCGGCGCGAGGTGGACGACGAAACGCTCCGGCGTTGCGACATCATCGTCTGCAACTCGAAGCGCCAGGAGATCCTGGACGAGCCCGGGGTGCTGTGGGACCCGGTGCAGCAGGGCGTCATCACCTGGGACGACGTGTGGGATCTGGGGGAAGTTCTGGCCGGTCAGGTGCCGGGCCGCACGTCCGAGGAGCAGATCAGCTTCTACAAGAACAATGCCTTCTGGGGCGTCGGCGACCAGGCCATCGGCGAGCTGCTCTACCAGCGCGCAAGGGAGAAGGGGCTGGGCACCGAGCTCCCCATCGACGGCGCCGAGTACCGGGAGGCGTAGCCGGAGCCCTCACCCGGCCTTCGGCCACCCTCTCCCAGAGGGAGAGGGGTTGTATTTGGGACGGAACGAGGCCACCCTTTCCCGGAGGGAGAGGGGCTATATTGGCTCTGTCTCCCCTCCCTCTAGGAGTGGGCTATAATCTATCCCCTTCTCCCTCTGGGAGATGGCTATAATCTGCCCCCCTCTCCCTCTGGGAGAGGGTCGGGGTGAGGGCCTACGTGGCGTTGTCCTTCCTTTCCAGGATCTCGATACGCACGTCGTCCGGGGCGCGCACGAAAGCGATCTTGAGGCCGGGGCGGAGCAGCCGCGGTTCGGAGATGAATTCGGCGCCGCGCCTCCGCAGATCCGCGGCGGCTTCGTCGAGGTCCTCCACCTGCAGCCCGAAGTGGTCGAGGCCGATGTAACGGCGGTCCGGCGCATGCGGGAGGTCCTGGTCCGGCAGCGCCTGGGCGATGCAGATGGTCAGGCCGTCGATCCGCGGGCGTCCGTCGGTCTGGGTGCTCTCGACGATCTTGGCGCCGAACATGTCGTGGTAGAACTGCACCGCTGCCTCGGGGTTCCGGCTCCTTAGGTGGATGTGGTCACGCGTGTACCTGGGCATGGGCCTCCCTCCTATAACGGGTCGTCGAGCCACGGACGTCCCCTCTCCCTTTGGGAGAAGGTGGCCGAAGGCCGGGTGAGGGCCCGCAACGGCGCTGCCGGCCGGCCCTCACCCCGGCCCTCTCCCAAGGGGAGAGGGAGGATAGTTTGATAGCAGTATCCGCCCGCGTTAGCATCCTCCGGCGCCCCCGCTCCGGTCCTTCCCGCTCCAGGCCAGCGGCGCCATCAGGCCGACGCTCACGAACGACAGCAGCGCCATGATCCAGAACAGGGTGGAGATCTCCGCCACCCCCAGGAGCAGGCCGATGCCGGTGACCCCGGCGGTCTTGGCGATCTGCTGGCTCAGGCGGTCCAGGGAGATGATGCCGCCGCGCAGCTCCAGGGGGGCGTTCTGGGTCAGCAGGCTCTTCTGCATCGGCGAGATCACCCCGTTCGCCACCCCGTAGAGTAGCAGCACCGGCGCCAGGGTCCCGGTGCCCGGGGCAAAGGCCACGGCCAGGAGCGCCAGCCCGCTCCCGAGGAAGGCGCAAAGGACCAGGGTTCCCTTGTCCCAGGCGCCCGCCAGGCGGCCCGCCTGACTCGACGTCACCATGGCGCCCAGGGCGTGGAACGACCTCAGCAGTCCCGCGCCGGCGGTGGACAGGCCATGGCTCCGGACCAGGAACAGCGGCAGGTAGGTGAAGAACGCGTAGTCCAGGAAGAAGCGCAGGAAGCCGGCGGCGAACGCCAGCAGCAGCCGGGGGTTCCGCACCACTCGCGCCAAGTCCTTGAAATACCGCCGCGCCGAGAATGAAGCGGTTCCACGGGTCTCCGGCATCCACAGGACAACCAGGACTCCCAGGGGGATGGCGACGGCGTAGGAGACGAACGGCCAGCGCCATCCGATCAGGGCCAGGGCGCCGCCCAGGGGCGGCAGCACGAGCTCGCCTACTCGGTCGATGAACACCTTGAGCCCCTGTCCCGACACCTCCCGCCGGCCCTCCAGCAGGTCGCCGATGAGCACGATGGTCAGCGGGATGACGGCGCTGAAGCCGATGCCCTGAACCGTGCGCAGCACCAGAACCCATCCGAAGCCGGGGGCGGCGGCTACCGCGGTCCCGGATGCGCCGAACAGGATCAGGCCGCCGATCAACAGCGGCCGGCGGCCGTAGCGGTCGGCTGCGACGCCGAGCAGGGGAGCCAGCACGATGGCGGGAGCGGTGTAGACCGCGATCACCAGCCCGATCTGCGCGTCGGTGACGCCCAGCGGCTCGGTCATGGCCGGCAGCACCTGCTGGACCAGGTTGGTCCCCATGATCACCATGAGGCTGGAGGCGTACACGAGGTAGAGGGAGCAGCGGAGATCCGTGGGGAGCTCGCCCAGATCGAATAGAGAGGTGAGGGAAAAGCGCATGTGGGACTCGTCTGTCCTGTCTTACGCGGAGACGGGCCTGACGGGCAAGCGCCGGCCGGACATGCTTTCAAGTCACGGTGCGGGCTGTTAGATTCGATTAGGGGCGGGGGGTCAGGCCCGTCCGCGCAGCGAGAAGAGGGCCAACGGTGGTGACGCTATCCATCTGGGTCGGAATAATCGGCGTTCTGGCGGGTGCGCTGGCATCGGCGTGTTTGCGGGACCGCCTCGGCAAGCCCGAACGGTACTGGCTCGTGGGCCTCGCGGCCACGGCGCCGGCTTGGGTCATCGCCCTGATGGTGCTGCTGGGAGGGTTGTCGGGAGAGAATCCGGACAAGGGCATGAAGGCCCTTCTCGCGCTCTCCACCGCCGGCGGACTGCTGGGCGTCATTGCCACCGAATTCTGCGTGAGATGGCTCAAGGCGCGGCCGGCGACAGCGCCCGATGCCGTGTACTGGTTGCTGGGCACGGTGGCGCTGATGCCTTCCTGGGGGTTCATCCTGTGGAGGGTGCCGTGAGGACTGGGGCAACGCGGTCGGAGCCGGGACGGCTCGGGTGGAAGGCGGCCGCCCTGGCTTTGGCGGCGGCGTCATGGCCCGCGGCGCTCTACGGCCATGGCGGCCACGCGGACGAGCCCTTGCCGTTCGACGCGCTGGTGCTGCTGTTCGGGATGATCCCGTGGAACTTCCGCGTGGACATCCTGCTGGTGCTGGTGCTGGCCACCGCCGTCTATCTCACGGGCTGGTCCCGGCTGCGCCGGCAGGCCGACGGCGCCGCCACCCTGTCCGGGCTGGCCCTCTACCTCGCCGGCATTGCCGCGCTCTTCACCGCGCTGGTCTCGCCGGTGGACCGTCTCGCCGCCGAGCGCCTCAGCATGCACATGGTGCAGCACATCCTGCTGCTCATGATCGCGCCTCTGGGGATCCTGCTGGCCAATCCCTTCGCGGCGGTGGTGTGGGGGCTCCCCGCCGGCCTGCGGGAGCGCTTTGCCGCGCTGTTCCGCGACGGCGCCCCGCTCCGCTCCGCGCTGTCCGTGCTGACCCTCATGCCGGTGGCATGGACGCTGTACGTGGTGAATCTCTGGGGCTGGCACCATCCCGCGCTCTACCAGGCGGCGCTGGAATACTGGTGGCTGCACGACCTCGAGCACTGGCTGTTCTTCGGTACCGCGGTGCTCTTCTGGTGGCCCATCATCAACGCGGCGCCGCTCTACCGCCCCACCCGGCCGTTGGGAGCGAGAGTCGTGTACCTCGTGGCGGCGACGCTCCAGAACACGCTGCTCGGCATGGCCATCTCCCTGCCCGAGCGGATCCTTTACCCGTTCTACGCTGCCGTCCCGGTGATCGAGAAGCTGAGTCCGATCCAGGACCAGGCCCTGGGCGGCGGCATCATGTGGGTCAGCGGTCACATGTACATAGTCCCCATACTGGTGTTGATCGCCCGCCGGCTCATTGCCGAGGACGAGGCGGTGAACGCCGCCGGCGGGGGCGGGGACAGCGGGCTGGGGACCGTTCCGCGCCATGGCTGACAGGCTCATGCGACACCTGCTCCTGGCTCTGTTCCTCATCGCGCTGTGGCCCGCGGGCCTGGGCGCAGTAGAAAGTGATCGCCTGAAGAAGCTGGGCTTCCTCGTGCAGGAAGGCTTCGAGGAAGCTCCCGGCTTCAGCACCGAGGACGCGGCCGGGAACCCGGTCGACTTCGCTTCGTTTCGCGGCAAGCTGGTGGTGTTGAACTTCTGGGCCACCTGGTGCCCGCCGTGCCGGCTGGAGATGCCGTCGATGGAGCGGCTGTACCGGGAGTTCCGGGACCGGGGCCTCGAGGTCGTCACCGTGAACTTCATGGAATCAGGCGAGCAGGTTCGGGCTTTCGTGGAGGAACAGAAGC
The DNA here is from genome assembly GCA_965204505.1 of uncultured Binatia bacterium (SeqCode). GTDB lineage: Bacteria > Desulfobacterota > Binatia > UBA9968 > JAJDTQ01 > JAJDTQ01. Next base: position 1,627,204 of record CBDBFB010000001.1, on the reverse strand, counting down.
TGACCTACCCGATGCTGCTGGACAAGGAGGCCGAGATCGCCGGGCGGTACGGGGTGATGCGGCTGCCGGTGACCGTGCTCGTGGGGCGTGAGGGCGAGGTCATCGCCAAGGCCATCGGGTTCAAGGACTGGTACAAGGACGACATACGCGAGCTCGTGGCCGCGCTGCTCGGGGACGGGGCGGTCGCGAGCGCGGCGGCAGCGGCGGACGGCGCGGAGGAACCGGCGCCGTCCGGCGGTTACGGTCCCGCGGTTCTCCTGGGCGCCATTGTCCTGGTCGTGGCCGCCGGGCTGGTGGCATTGCGGAGAAGACGGAACCGCGCGGCCGGCTAGCGGCCGTGCGCGGAGTACGGAAGTGTGGACCTTTCCCAACATCGATCCCATCGCGTTCCAGATCGGTCCCCTGGCAGTGCGGTGGTACGGCCTCATGTACATCTTCGGGTTCGCCGGCGGCTTTTTCATCGCCCGGTGGCTGGCCCGCAAGAGAAAACTCGCGTTCACCAACGAGCAACTCGCCGAGCTCATCAGCTACGTCGCCATCGGCGTCGTGCTGGGCGGACGGCTGGGCTACGTGATCTTCTACAGCCTCCCGTACTACCTGGCCGAACCCCTGCGGATCTTCGCCTTCTGGGAGGGCGGCATGTCGTTCCACGGCGGCATGCTGGGGGCGATGCTGGCGGGGTGGATGTGGGTGCGCAACCAGGGGTTGCCGTTCTATCCCGCGGCGGACTGCATTTTCGCGGCGACGCCCCTGGGCCTGGGCTTGGGCCGGCTTGGCAACTTCATCAACGGCGAACTGTACGGCCGCACGACCGAGGTGCCGTGGGGCATGGTCTTCCCGCGAGGCGGTCCGTTGCCGCGCCATCCTTCCCAGCTCTACGAGGCGTTCCTCGAAGGAGCGGTGCTGCTGGCGTTCCTGGCGTGGCTGGGGACACGGGTGCGGCTGCCCGGCGTCGTCACCTGGGCCTTTATCGGCGGCTACGGTGCCGTCCGCTTCACGGTGGAGTTCTTCCGCGAGCCCGACGCCCATCTGGGGCTTTCCTGGGGATTGTCCCGGGGACAGTACCTCAGCGCCGCCATGATCGTGGCGGCCGTGGTGTTCCTGTGGATGCTGTACAAGCGTTCGGCGAAGACGGTGCGTTGAATCGTCTCCGCACCGTCCGCGTGGGGGGTTACTCGTCCACCTCGCCGAAGTAGTCCCTGAGGATTCGCTCCTTCACGTACTCCAGGGCTCCCAAGTCATGGAGAATGTCGCCGCCGGTGTCGTAAAAGAAGATGTCGCCGTTCTTGTTCCGTCCCACGGCCATCAGCCATTCGAGCTCGTCCCGGTCCTCGAGCAGGTAGTTGATGGTCTGGCTGGCGCCGTTGCTGTCGATGATGGTGACCTTCGGAGTTACCCGTTTCTTCGGCTGGGTCATTTCTTCCTCCCGGCAGCAGTGTACACCAGTCGGCGCCCGCATCTCAACCCTGAAAAGGCCGGGAAGGCCGTTTCGCACCGCGGCCGCCATTCAAGCTCTGAATGGGATAAGAGCCGCAACTATTCGTAACTACACGCTATCCGTTTGTTTTGGGGGAGGATGGGAAGGCTCGGCGCGGATCAGCTCCGCGAGCGCCTCGACGTGAAACGTCTGGGGAAAGAGGTCCACCGGGCGGACGCGCCGCAGCATGAAACCCTGGTCCGTGAGCTGCCGCAGGTCCCGCGCCAGCGTCGCCGGATTGCACGAGACGTACAGGATACGGCGGGCGCCGAGGGCGGCGAGTTTCGGGACTACCTCCTTGGCTCCGGCGCGGGGCGGATTCAGGACCACGGTGGTGAAGCGGCGGCCCTCGCGGATCAGCTCATCCAGCGCCCGACCGGCGTCCTGCCGGAGCCAGCGGACGTTGTCGAGGCCGTTGTCGCGGGCGTTGCGCTTGCCGTTGCGGACGAGTCTCCAGCCGGCTTCCACCGCGGTCACGCGCCGCACCCGCCGGGCCACGGGAAGCGTCAGGTTGCCGGCGCCGGCGTAGAGTTCGAGGACGCTGTCCCGTTCGTCGAAGGCGTCCCACGAGAGCAGCTCGTCCACCAGCTTCCGGTTGCCCTCGGGGTTGACCTGCGCGAAGACGTCGGCGTCGTGCCGCAAGGTGAGGTCGCCGTCCACCACGAAGGAGAGGGCGGTGTCGCCCCATTGCCGGCGCCAGCCCGGTCCGGCCAGCACGATGCCGGCCACGGGCCCGCCCACGGTTTCCCTGCAGGCGCGGGCGTCGGCTCCCCGGAGCGGGTGGCGGGTCGCGGCCGAGAGGACCACCTCGCCCGGGCGCTCGGCGCTCAGGACCTCGACGCTGGAGACCGGCGTTTCGAGCCGCCGCACCCATTGGGCGGCCAGGCCGATGCCGCGGTCCGCATCCGGGTCCGCGATCGCGCAGCCGGCGATCTCTACCAGGTCGCGGGAAAACGCCCGGTGAAAGCCCAGTTTGCGGCCGCTGTCCACGTGAAGGGTTATGCGCCGGCGGTAGTGGAACTCGGCCGGCGCCGCCACGATGGGCAGGAGCTCGAAGTCCCGGAGCCCGCCCACCCGGGCCAGGGCGTCGGCGACGTTTTGCTGCTTGGCGCGTAGCTGGGCTTCGTGGGACACGTGCTGCCACGAACAGCCGCCGCAGTCGCCGACGTAGGGACAGGGCGCCGCCCGGCGTTCCGGCGACGGCCGCAACAGCGTCACCGTCCGTGCCACCGAGTAGCGCTTGTGCTCCTCCACCACCTCCGCCGCTACCTGGTCCCCCGGAGCGGTCATCGGCACCAGCACGACCTTGCCGCCGTTGCGCCCCAATCCCCAGGGGCCGTGGGTGAGGGAGTCGATGGTCAGTGTCGGGAGATCAGCCATTGGACTTGTGGGGAGGTTCTGCGCTACGAACCCCTAAACGTCATGGAATACGATCCTCGCTTCCTCAAGGCCGTCGAAGAGTTCAACCAGGGGCTCTTCTACGAGTCCCACGAGACCCTCGAACAGCTCTGGCTCGAGGATCACGGACCCGAGCGCGATTTCTATCAGGGCATTATTCAGGTGGCCGCCGGTTACTTCAAGTGGGAGCAGGAAGTTCCCCAGGGCGCCATCAAGCTGTTGCGCTCGGCCATGCGCAAGCTCGAGCCTTACCGGCCGGTCTGCCTGGGGGTGGCCGTGACGGAGTTTCTTTCGGACATCGAGGCTGATCTGGCCGCCGTCGAGGCGTGGTGCGACAAGGGCGGTGCGGCTCCCGAGCTGCGCATGCCGCGCTTGTCGCGGCAGGGCGAGCCGGTGCGCGACTCCGGGAGCTCCCGCGAGTAGTCCGCGGGAGAGAGCGCCCGCGCATGTCCATACCACCCCAGGTCATCGCGCTCTGCGCCTCGCTTTCCTATGCCTGCGTCCTGGTGACCTCCCGCCGGGGCATGCAGTACTCCACGCCCAAGACGGTGACGCTGATCTCGCTGATCGTCCACACGGTCAGCACGTGGACGGCGGTCCTCCTCACCGGAGGCATCCCGCCGGTCGACGCCGTGGCGGTCTACGTCTTCATCGTCGCGGGCATGCTCCAGCCCATCATCCGGCTGTGCACCTATACCGGCGTGCACCGGGTCGGCGCCTCCCGCAGCGGGCCCATCCGGTCGACGCATCCCATGTTCGGCGTCTTCGTGGCCATCACCGTGCTGGGCGAGAGCGCCACCCTGGTGACCCTTGTCGGAGTCGTTTCGGTGGTGTGCGGCATCGTGCTGATCACCTGGAAGCCTGCATCGGAGGTGGTGTCCTTTCGCTGGTGGGAGTTCCTGTTCCCCCTCACCGCCGCGCTCCTGGCGGGCATCGTCCATCCGATGCGCCGCTTCGCGTTGTCGATCTCCCACGAGCCGCTGTTCTTCGCCGCGCTGGTGGGGATCGTCTCGCTGGTGTGCTTTCTCGTCTACACGCCGTTCAGCCGCGAGCGGCTGGTGTGGGACCGGCGCGCCATGCTGCCGTTCTTTGCCGCCGGCGCCGCCGAGACCTGCGGCATCCTGTTCGTGATCACCGCGCTGGGCATCGGCAGCGTGGTCACGGTGTCGCCGCTCGTCGGGATCAGCCCGCTCTGGGTGCTGCTTGGGACGGTGATCTTTCTCCGGGACCTGGAGCAGGTGCGTACGCAGACCGTAGTCGGAGCCCTCTGCGTCATCACGGGCACCGCGGCCATCTCGCTGGGGGGATGAACCGGCGTCCCGATGGGCGGGCGGAGGTGTTCGGGCTACGATGCCTGGGCGGCCCGCATCCGCGCGAGCCGGGTCCTGCCGAGCAGCAGGTAGAGGATGGCCGAGAGCACGTACAGGCCGGCCATCCCCAGGAGCGCAGGCTTGTAGCTCTGGGTCGCGTCGTAGATGGCGCCCGCCACGTAGGGTCCGATCATGCCGCCCCACTGGTAGAAGAAGCCCATGTTGCCGCGCACCTTGGCGAAGTTGCGGCGGCCGTACAATTCCCCGACCATGGCCCAGGTCACCGGAAAGACGGCTTCCACGAGGGAGAACAGGGGAAGGAAGAGCCAGATCCACAGCGTGTTTTGGGTGTAGGTGAGCAACACCAGGGCGGCGGCGGCGACCAGCATGCAGACGGCCATGACCCTCGCCTTGTTCAGCCGGTCCGCCAGCCAGCCCACCACGAGGTGCGTCGGAAGGGACAGCGCCGCGAATACGCCCAGGAACCAGCTTGCCGCGAGGGCTCCCACGCCTTTCCATTCGAGGATCTGCACGAAATTGACGATGACGGTGCTGAGGCCCAACACCCGGAAGAGAGTCGAAGCGACCAGGAGCCAGAAAGGAGCGCCGCGAAGGGCCTCCCAGATGCCTACGTCGGGCTCGGCCGGCGCCTTGCCGTCCGCTGACGGCCGGTCCGAGGTTTGAGAGGTGCGCACGGAATAGTCTCCGTCCGGCGCCAACCCCATGTCCTCGGGCGATCGCCGCACCACGGCCGCCAGCGGCGTCCCCGCCGCGAGGAATACCGTGCCGGCGAACACCATCCCCCAACGCCAGCCGTAGTAGTAGACCACGTATGCGAGCACCGGCGCCAGCAGGGCGCCGCCGATGCCGATGGAGCAGCTCACCAGCGCCATGGCCCGGGCGCGGAAACGGAAGAACCAGCTATTGGCCAGCACCATCGGGCAGTGCATGAAGCCGGCGCCGAAGGCCAGCGACACCACCCCCAGGTAGATGACCAGGAGGGCCCAGTAGGACTCGACCCAGGAGCAGATGACGTAGCCCGTGCCGGTGAGCAGGACCGCGATCATCATGATGGGCCGGGGGCCGAAACGGTCGATGAGATATCCGGCGAGAGGGCCTTCGACAGCCCCTTCGGCCCGGGCCAGACCGAATATGAGGTTGGTGGCGGCGCGGCTGATGCCCAGGTCCTTTTCCAACGGCGAGACGAAGACGGTGAAGCCGTAGAAGTGGAAGCCGCCTCCGAGAAACCGGAAGAGGCACCCCACCAACACCATCCGCCACCCGTAGAACGAGAGGTGGCTGCGGCAGGCCTGGATGACTTTCCGGAGAGGCATGCCGCTAGGGCGCGCCTTCCGTCACGTTGCCGCCGATCATCTTGCCGATGAGGTCGGTGATGTCGGGCGGCGATTCCGTTTCGCGAATTTTGCCGCCCGATGGGACCAGGCGGTCGGAGGCTCCGGGAGAGATGGCGATGAACTTGTCGCCGATGAGACCTCTGGCACGGACCGAGGCGATGGCGTCTTCCTGGATGTCGACCCCGGCATCGATGCGCAACGCCAGCCGCGCGCGGTCGTCGACGAGGCTCAACGAGTCCACCCGGCCCACGCCCACGCCGGCGATTTCCACCGCGTCTCCGCGGCGCAGTCCCGCGACGCTGGCGAAGTCGGCGTAGACCACGTAGCCCGAGTTGCCGAAAGCCTCGAGCTTGCCGAGCTTGATGGCGAGATAGCCGAGGCAGACGAGCCCCGCCACCACGAAGAGGCCGACGACGATTTCCGTGACTCTGTGGTTCATGCCGTGTCCCGTGGCAGGTAGGTGCCGCCTTTCCGCGCCCTGGCTGGGTGAACCAAGCCCTCACCCGGCCTTCGGCCACCCTCTCCCAGAGGGAGAGGGGTTGCGTTTGACTAACCGGACAGACTCCTAGGCGACATCCGGGGTCTCGCCTTTCAGGAACTGCTGCACGGCCGGGTTCGGTGATTCGAGGAACTCCTCGGTGGGTCCGTGGTCGGCGATCACCCCGTCGGCCAACATAGCGACGTGGTGGGATATTGTAAAGACTTGGGGGATGTCGTGGCTGACGATGACCCCGGTGAAGCCCAGGCGGCGCTGCATGTCGGCGATGAGCCGGTGGATGCTCTTGCCCAGCAGGGGGTCGAGGCCGGTGGTGGGCTCGTCGAACAGCACGATCGCCGGGTCCGTCACCAGCGCCCGGGCGAATCCGGCCCGCTTCTTCATGCCGCCGCTCACCTCCGCCGGGTACTTGTAGCCCATGTCCGCGAGGCCCACCTGGTCCAGCCGCTCCCGCACCTTGCCGGCGATGGCGTCCTCGCCAAGGCGGGTGCGCTCGCGCAGCGGGAAGGCGACGTTGTCGAAGATCGTCATGGAGTCCAGCAGGGCGGCGCCCTGGAACAGGAATCCGAACTTCTCCCGCACCTCGTTCAGGGGTTTCTGTCCCAGCCGGGTGATGTCGGCGCCGTCCACCAGGATCTGCCCGCGGTCGGGCAGCAGCAGCGCGATCATGGCCTTGAGCAACACCGTCTTGCCGCTGCCGCTGCCGCCGATGATCGTGGTGATGCCGCCGTCCTCGATGGTCAGGTTGGTGCCCTTGAGCACCTCCTGGTGGCCGAAGTTCTTGTGGACGTCGATGACTTCGATCATGACAGGCTCCGGACCCTACAGCATCACCGAGGTGAGGAAGTAGTCCGACACCAGAATCAGGACGAACGAGAGCACCACGGCCTCGGTCGTGGCCTTTCCCACGCCGGTGGCCATGGGCAGGGCGTGGAACCCCTTGTAGCAGCACACCGAGGAAATGATCAGTCCGAAGGTGGCTGACTTGATGAGCCCTTCCACCACGTCCCGGAGCTGTACGGCCTGCTCCATGCCGGCGACGTAGCTGCCCGAGCCCAGGTCCAGCAGGCCGACGCCGACGAGGTAGGCGCCGTAGATGCCGATGACATTGAACATGCAGGTCAGCAGCGGCATGGCGATGACGCCGGCGACGATGCGCGGCGACACCAGGTACTTCACCGGGTTGATGGCCATGGCATGCATGGCGTCGATCTGCTCGGTGACCCTCATGGAGGCGAGCTCCGCCGCCATGGCGGAGCCGGTGCGGCCGGTGACCATGAAGGCCGACAGCACCGGCCCCAGCTCCCGCAAAAGGCTCAGCGCCACCACCGCTCCCAGGAAGCTCTCGGCGTTGAACTTCCGCAGGCTGTAGTAGCCCTGAAGCCCCAGCACCATGCCGGTGAAGAGCCCGGCCAGCAGCACCACCAGCAGCGAGTCCACTCCGATGGCGCGGATTTGTTGTATGATGAGGCGGAACTTGGCGGGGGGCCGTAGCGCCCAGGCCAGGGCCGAACCCAGAAAAGTCACGCCCGCACCCATGCCGGCCAAGATGCCGAGGGTGCGTGCGCCGGTGTTTGCGAGGATGGTGATCATGCAGAAGCGGGCTCAACCTACTTGGATTCGGCACTCCAACGCCAGTTCCTTATCAGGATAGATCAGAAAGCCGTATCGGCCAAACCGCCCGGGTGGGGCTTGTTGTCATGAGCACAAGGGAAACCGTCGACGGGGCGTTCGACGGACGGGTTGCCGTGATCCAGCGGCGCGACGGCTTCCGTTTCGCGCTGGACTCCCTCTTGTTGACGCGCTTCGTCGAGGTTCAACGGCGTGAAAGAATCGTCGATCTGGGGACGGGCAACGGGGTCGTCGCTCTGTCCTTGGCGGTGCTGAACGGCGGGGTGGAGGTGGTAGGAGTGGAGTTGCAGGAGGCAATGGTCGATCGGGCGGAGCGAGGCATGACGCTAAACGGCCTTGAGGACCGGGTCCGTATGGTCCAAGGAGACGTGCGCGACGTGGAAAAGGATTTCCCCGCCGGGAGTTTCGACGCCGCCGTGTGCAATCCGCCCTACCGGCCGCCTGGGAGCGGCCGGGTCAACCCCGACCGCGAACGGCTTCTGGCCCGGCACGAGGTGGAAGGGGGCCTGGCGGACTTCGTCCGTGCCGGCGCGTACCTGCTGCGTCACCGGGGGCGCATGTGCCTGGTTTACCCGTCGGAGCGGGCGGTGGAGCTGTTCGCGGTCATGCGGCAGCACAACCTTGAGCCCCGGCGCGCCCGATTCGTGCATTCCTTTGCCGATGCTCCCGCCACCCTGGTCCTCGCCGAGGGCGTCAAGGGCGCCCGGACGAGTCTCGCGGTGCTGCCGCCGCTGGTCATCTACCAACGCGAGGACGAATACACGGAGGAGATGGCGGGGTTGCTGGCGGGCTAGGACCCTCACCCCGCCTCCGGCCACCCTCTCCCAGAGGGAGAGGGTCGGGGTGAGGGTCCCCTGGGAGAGGGTGGCCGGAGACCGGGTGAGGGCCTAGCCCCGTTTCCGCATGTGATTCAGCAGCAGGTGCCTCAGGGATTTTCGGAGCTCGGGGTCTTCGATGCGTCCCAGTTCCTGCTCCGGAAGCCGCGTCGTGTCCACCGCGGGGAGCGGGGAGTCGGAGCCTTCCGGCGGCGGTTCGGCGGGAAACTCTCCCGTCACGAAGAAGATGTTGGTGACCACCTCGCGTCCGAGGCGCTGGTTGAGCTTTTCCACCATGATGTCCTTCATGTACTGGAGCTGTTGCATCCATGTGGGCGCTCGGACCCTCACCGACAGGGTGCCGTTGCGGAACTTCTCGGGCTGGGCGTTGCGCGCCACGGCCGGTCCCACGGTGTCGTCCCAGATCTCCCAGAGGGCGTAGTCGTCGAGCCGCCGCCTGAGCGGCAGCCGGCGTACGGTGCGGTCGAGGATGTCGCCGAGTCGCTCCATTTTCGTCGGTTGGCGGCCGGGGGGTCGGGAGCCCGGCCGCCGCTGACTTCGGGATGCTTCAGCATAGCCCGCCGCCGGACGGGCCATCAAGCGGCGGGACCGTGGGCGAAAGTCCCCTTGACAACACAATATGTTGTGGGTATGGTGGGAGTTCTGCACTAAATACGGCTGACCCCGCTACGGAATGCTACAGACAAACACGGACCGATAGCGAGAGCCCAAAGGTTACCACCAGGGAGGAAGCATGTCCGCCATCACGACCACGAAGTCGCCCGCGCCGCGCGTTGACGATACCGGCAAAGACAAGGACCCCACGCGAGGCATTCATGTCCGGAGGTACTTCACCAAGGCCGGGACCAATCCTTACGACGAGGTCGAGTGGGAGATCCGCTCGGCCACCATCCAGAACGAGAGCGGCAAGGTCGTGTTCGAGCAGAACAACGTGGAGGTCCCCAAGGCGTGGTCACAGATGGCCACCAACGTCGTGACCTCGAAGTATTTCCGCGGGCCCCTGGGAACGCCGGAGCGAGAGCGGACGGTGCGCCAGCTCATCAGCCGGGTGGTGGACACGGTCACGAGGTGGGGCCGGACGGACGGCTACTTCGCCTCGGAGGACGACGCCCGGGCCTTCTCGGACGAGCTCACCCACATCCTGGTGCACCAGAGGGCGTGCTTCAACAGCCCGGTGTGGTTCAACTGCGGCATCGAGGAGAAACCCCAGTGCTCGGCGTGCTTCATCCTCTCGGTGGACGACACCATGGAGTCGATTCTGGACTGGTATCGGAAGGAAGGCGTGATCTTCAAGGGCGGCTCGGGCTCGGGCGTCAACCTCTCCCGGATCCGTTCGTCAAGGGAACAGTTGGGCGGCGGCGGCCCGGCCTCGGGTCCCGTCTCCTTCATGCGCGCGGCGGACGCCTCCGCCGGAGTCATCAAGTCCGGCGGCAAGACCCGGCGCGCCGCCAAGATGGTGATCCTCGACGCGGACCATCCCGACCTCGTGGAGTTCATCAACTGCAAGGTGGAGGAAGAGAAGAAGGCCTGGACCCTCATCGAGGCCGGATACGACTCCAGCCTCGACGGACCGGCCTACGGCAGCGTGTTCTTCCAGAACGCCAACAACTCGGTGCGGGCGACGGACGAGTTCATGCAGCGGGTGCTGGACGACGGCGAATGGAACACGCGTTTCGTCACCACCGGCGAGACGTCCGAGACCTTCCGCGCCCGCGACATCCTCAAGATGATCGCGGAGGCGACCCACTTGTGCGGCGACCCGGGCATGCAGTTCGACACCACCATCAACAACTGGCACACGTGCTCCAACACCGGACGCATCAGCGGTTCCAATCCGTGCTCGGAGTACATGCACCTGGACAACTCGGCCTGCAACCTGGCTTCGCTGAACCTCCTCAAGTTCCTGCGCGACGACGGCACCTTCGACACCGATTCGTTCCGTCACACCGTGGACATCATGATCACCGCCCAGGACATCCTGGTGGACAACTCGTCCTATCCCACCGAGGAGATCACCCGGAACGCCCGCGACTTCCGCGAGTTGGGGCTCGGCTATGCCAACCTCGGCGCGCTGCTCATGTCCCTGGGGCTGCCCTACGACTCCGACGCCGGCCGGTCCTATGCCGCGGCGGTGACCGCGCTGCTCACCGGCGAGGGATATCTCCAGTCGGCCCACATCGCATCGCGGTTGGGCCCCTTCGGCGGCTACGAGGTCAACCGGGCGCCCATGCTCAAGGTGCTGGACATGCACCGCGGCCACGCGCACAAGGTCTCCACCGCGCACGTGCCGCTGGACTTTCTCACCACGGTGCGGGACGTGTGGGACACGGTGTGCGAGGCGGGGGGTGAGCACGGGGTGCGGAACTCGCAGATCTCGGTGCTGGCGCCCACCGGCACCATCGCCTTCATGATGGACTGCGACACCACCGGGGTGGAGCCCGACATCGCGCTGGTGAAGTACAAGAGGCTCGTGGGCGGCGGCATGCTGACCATCGTCAACAACACCGTGGCGCGCTCGCTCAAGCGGCTCGGCTACGACGCCCGGCAGACCCAGGAGATCGTCGAGTACATCGACGAGCAGGGCACCATCGAAGGGGCGCCGCACCTGCGCGAAGACGACCTGCCGGTGTTCGACTGCGCCTTCAAGCCCGCCAACGGCAGCCGCTCCATCCACTACATGGGACACATCCGCATGATGGGCGCCACCCAGCCGTTCATCTCGGGCGCCATCTCCAAGACCATCAACATGCCCATGGACGCCTCGGTGGACGAGATCGCCAAGGCTTACGTGGAAGCGTGGAAGCTCGGGGTCAAGGCCGTGGCCATCTACCGCGACGGCTCCAAGCGCACCCAGCCGCTCAGCACCAGCGGCAAGAGCGACTCACCGGGCCAGTCAGTGGACTCGCGGCCGCTGCGCCACAAGCTGCCCGACGAGCGCCGCTCCATCACCCACAAGTTCGACATCGCCGGCCACGAGGGCTACATCACCGCGGGCATGTACGAGGACGGCCAGCCCGGCGAGATCTTCATCACCATGTCCAAGGAAGGCTCTACCATCTCCGGGCTCATGGACTCCTTCGCCACCGCCGTCTCCATGGCCATGCAGTACGGCGTGCCGCTCCGGGTGCTGGTGGACAAGTTCAGCCACATGCGCTTCGAGCCCTCGGGCTTCACCCGCAACCCCGACATCCCCATGGCCAAGTCCATCATGGACTACATCTTCCGCTGGCTCGCCACCAAGTTCCTCGACGGCAAGGCCCAGACCGAGGTAGGCGTCGTCAACCGCGACGCCGACGAGCTGGCGGAGATCCCCGTCCCGGCGCCCGCGCCGAAGCCGATGGAAAGCTCGGGCGACGGCTACGCCATGTCCGCCGAAGGCTTCTACCAGCAAGACGCCCCGTCCTGCTCCGACTGTGGCGCCATCATGGTCCGCAGCGGCGCCTGCTACAAGTGCATGAACTGCGGGTCGGTGAGCGGGTGCTCGTAGGCCGGCTGTTCAGCCGAAGGGGGAAGATCGTCCTGGAGCCTCCCAGGGGGCTCCACCCATATCGTCGCTCCCCCAATACTGTGAGTACACAGTTACACGCCTCCGCCCCCTGGATTCCCGCGTTCCAGGGTGTGTCAAAACTGCTGTTGGATACGGAATGGCAGGGACGCCCCATATCGTCATTCCGGCGAAAGCCGGAATCCAGGGGTCGGGAGGGGCGAACGCGAATGATTCCCCACCCGCTCCCCCCTGGATTCCGGCTTTCGCCGGAATGACGATATGGGCGTCGGCGCCATGTCCGTTAATCACAGAGAGAATTGATACAGCTTGTTTTGCGGCAATGACGGGTGCGAAGTGCGGTTGTTGACTCCGACAGGCTGTTAGTCTCGGGACCCTGTTGTTAGCACAAACTGAGGCCAGTCCTTCATTTCGTCTTCCCAATCAGCCAACTGGATCATGTGTCCCTTGCGCCACAGTTCAACTTGGTCGCGGTAATGCGGCGACACCGGATTTCCCGCTTGTCCCGGAACGATGACGAAGCGGGAGTGAATCGGATTGCTCAGGGTGACCAGCATTCGGACGGACACGCCAACCGCTTGGTCATAGGGGTGGGAGTGGCGGTGGTAGGAGTTGTTGGGTGTGACGCCGTCGCCGTCGGCAGGGTAGGGGCCGAGCGAGAAGAACGGCGCTAGCCACTTGTTGTTTCCGAGGGCGTGGGCCAGCGTGAGAGTGTGGAAGCGCCCCCAGGACCAAGCGGCGGGAGCGGGGCCTTGCTGTTTCGTTAGTTCGGTCTGTGCTTCACGGAGGCTCGTTGCCAACACCTCCTTGCGGGGGGTGTCCCGGAACCAGACGGATTTGGCGTCCGTGAGGATGTCGTCCAGGGGCGCCAGCGCCTGGTTCAGGATTTCCGCGTAACTCAGGAACAATTCCTCGCCGAGATCCCTTTCCCAGATGTTCCGCATGAGCCGGTGATAGAGGACGTGGAAGAGGGCGGCGCCGGCGGATTGGGCTTGGCAGTCGTAGTCCCATTCCTCCAGCAGTTCGACGCAGAGACGTAAGGACGGCTCTTTGCGGGCGATTTCCTGCAGTTCCGGGCGCAGGGCGGTCAACAGACGTTCGGCTTGAACCGACCGGGTGTCGAGCTGAATCCGGGCCATGGTTTCCAGGTCCAGGGGCTTCTCGTGCGTGAGCAGGTGGCGGATGCGCTCGATGCGGTACGGGGGTTCGAGCAGGTCAGACAGGTAGTAGGGGTAGCCCGGGTCCGCCATGCGGTTGTTGGCGGTGGCGACCACGCCCTCGGGCGGATTGTACAGGCGCGGCAACTTCTCGAAGGGTATGGTGCCGGTCCAATCATGGGCGGCGTTCCAGCCCTCCAGGGGGAGCCACGAGGGCTCCTGGCGCGGGCGCAGGGGTACTCTCCCCACCAGGGCGTAGCCGATGTTGCCGCGGGTGTCGGCGTAGACGCAGTTGAGCGAGGGCGTGACGTGATGCGCCATGCCTGCCAGGAACTCGTTCCAGTCGCGCGCCCGGTTGATGCCGTCCACCAGCCCAACCTCATTACCCGGCGTGTGCGCGATCCATTGGAACGACAGCACCTCTTTGTTCGGAGAATCGGGATCGTGGGAGGTTCGCGCGAGGATGTCCGAGACCACGGGGCCGTGTCTGGTGTGCCGGATCACGGTTTCCACGGGGCGGCCGCCGCGGACGGCGATGGTTTCGGGGCGGCGCTCGAACTCGGCCCAGCCGTCGGGCGTGCGGTAAAGCTCCGGCTGTTGGGGATGAAGGCGTTCCCGGAAGAGGTCGCCGTCGTCGCACAGGGCGGCGACGAAGCCCCAGGCGATGTCCCGGTTGTGTCCGGCGTAGACGAAGGGAGACCCCGGCAGCGACACGCCCGACGCCTCCAGGGGGCGGGTTCCTGCGCCATCGGGTACGGTCCGCAGGTGATTCAGATACCAGATGCCGGGGAGCGTCATCCGCAGGTGTATGTCGTTGCACAGGAGCGCATGGCCCTCCGCGGAGTGGCTTGCGTCTACGACCCAGCCGTTGCTGCCCTGTCCCCTGGGGGTCAGGGGGTTCTCGGCGAAGCTGCCGTTGATGAAGCGCAGCAGGTCAGCGCCGTGGTCGGTGAGGGCGCGGGTGATGGCGGGCCCCCAGGACGGGTAGCGCGGCATCAGGGAGCGCAGCTTTTCGGAATCGTTCTCCAGGCGGCCGTGGAGTGCTAGAAAGGTGAGCCGTGTGACCAGGGCGGACGAGAGCATGAGCGCGAAGCCCCTGGCGAGGACGAGGCAGTCCGCCGGCTCCCAGGGGGAGGGTTGGCGGCGCAGCAGCCGGAACTCTACGGGCAGGCGGCGCTGGTGCCGGTCGATGTAGTTGTTGACGCCGGCGCAGTAGGCCTCGACGGCTCGGGCGGAGCGCTCCGACAGGAGCGGCAACGAGAGGGTGGCCGTGTGCCTGACGCCGAGCAGCCGGATGAAGTGGTCGATGCCGGCCATGGTACCGGTTCGCAGGTGCCGCGTGAAATCGCCGCGCGGCAGCGGCCGGTCGCCGAAGACCTCGGCCAGCCGGCCGCTGAAGAAGCGCCGGTTGAAGTCCATCTGCCACAGCCGGTCCTGGGCGTGCAGGTACCCTTGGGCGAAGAACAGGTCGGCCTCGTTCTCGGCGGAGATGTAGGGAATCGCGTAGGGGTCCCAGCGGACCTGGACGTCCTTGGCGAGGCCCGGGAATTGAACCGTGCCCCGGCGTTGCGGGAGGTTCTTACGTGCCGCGAAGCGCAGAAACGGCGTAAGCAGGGATGCAAGAAGGTTCATGGAGCGGAATGTGCAACGGAATGCCACATGGGCCACGGCCGTGTCCAGTGTCGGCGGCCTGGGTTTCGTCCCGGTAGCGCCGGGCACGGCGGCCAGCGCCGTCGCGGTGTTGGTCTACGCGCTCATCGGGCCGCTTCAGCAGTTCGCCGTTCTGGCGCCGGTCACCCTCGCCGTGTTCGTCCTGGGCGGCTTGAGCGTGGGCGTGGTGCTGCGGCGCGACGGCGGACCCAAGGATCCGTCTCACGTCGTATGCGACGAGGTGGTGGGCCAGTGGATCGCGCTCCTGAGCCTCGGCTACGCGGGGCGCTGGGAGCTCATGCTGCTGGCTTTCCCGCTGTTTCGTCTCTTCGATGTGTGGAAGCCTCCGCCCGTGTCGTTCTTTGACCGCCGCCCGGGCCCGTGGAACGTCATGATGGACGACGTCGCGGCGGGCATCTACGCCAACCTGGCGAGCCACCTCTTGCTGGCCGTTCTTGGGAGTTAGTGTCTGTCCGGTCAATTCGTACAATAATCTGCGGGTCTTTTCTGCCGTCGGCGGCGTTGCTCTTCGTCGCGTGGTGCCCGCCACGTGGGGCGACCGCCGGTCGCCCCTACAAGTCATCGCGCCTTGCCGATAACGAAACCGGAGCCGGCGACCGATGGCAACCTTCTGGCGGCCGGCGCGCTACTGGCCTAGCCGCAGCAGCCTCGCCGCGTTGTCGCCGAGGATCTTCTGCTTGTCCGAGTCGGGCAGGCGCACGTCCCGTACCGCGTCCACCGAGCGCTCCAGGGGGATCGGCACCGGCGGGAAGTCGCTGCCGAACAGCACGTGGTCCGCGCCCGCCGTCTCCACCGCGCAGGTGACGGCCGGGGCGTGGAGGCTCACGGTGTCGTAGTAGAGCTGCTCGATGTAGGTGCTCGGCGCCCGCGGCAGCACGTCCGGTTCCCAGGGGCCGAAGCTGTCGTCCTTGCGCAGCTCGTAGCCGAAGTCCAGGCGGCCGGGCAGCATGGGCAGGGCGCCGCCCACGTGGGAGCAGATCATGACCAGGTCGGGGAAGCGTTCGAAGCCGCCGGTGAGGATGAAGCGCGACAGCGAGAGGGTGGTGTCGAAGGGCCGCCCGACCATCTCGGGCAGCCGGAAGATTTCCATTTTCTCCGCGCCGATGGTGACCCGGGGCGGATGCACGAACAGCGGCACGTCGAGGTCGGTGACCAGCTCGAAGAACGGCACCGCGTTGGGGGAGTCCAGGTATTCTCCCTCGACGCTCGAGTTGATCATGATCCCCTTGAGCCCGTACTCGCGCACCGCCCGTTCGGTCTCCTTGAGGAACTTGTCGCCGCCAAAGGGTACCGCGCACGCCAGCCCAAGCAGGTAGTCGGAATGCTGGACCGTGGTTTCGGCCGCGAACGCGTTGAACTCCGTCACGATGTCGAAGGGGTCCTTGCCCGCGGGCGTGCGGATCCAGTTGTTGCCGAAGATCGTCAGGTCCACCCCGGCCTGTTGCTGCTCGTCACGCAGACGCGGGATGTCGAAAATGGCCTGCGGCGACTTGGGGTGGTACCAGTCCTGGGGCACCAGATGGGCGTGGGCGTCGATGATCATGGCACGGTTAACTAATGTATCCATGCGGGACTTGCAAGAGCGGGCCGCCGGGCTCCGCCGGATCGGGACGGCGTCGCTTGACCGCCTTGTGCGGCGGTGTTAACAAGGGCGGCCTTGCGCGGCGGCGTGCCGGATCGTCTGGCGTCGGGACGCCCCCCGGTGGTGCCCGCCACATGGGGCGACCGCCGGTCGCCCCTACAAGCCGACAACAAGAAATCCTGCGCATCCTGGTAAAGAATCATGTGGGACAGGACACTTCCCGGAGACCTCCGATGAAGCTCGACATCGAATTCAACTCGGGCGCCCAATTGCCCATGGACGCCATTCCCGACCTGGCCCGGGCCGCGGAAGACAGTGGCTTCGACTGCGCCTGGGGAGGGGAGGCCAACAACAAGGACCCGACGGTGATGCTGGCGGCGGTGGCCGCGGTGACAGCCCGGCTGGAGCTCGGTACCGCCGTGTACCACATGCTGGGCCGGACCCCGGTGAGCATGGCGCTGCATGCCGCCGCTCTCGACGAGTTGTCTGGCGGTCGTTTCCTGTTCGGGCTCGGCATCTCAAATCCCACCATCGCCAACTGGCACGGGGTGGAGTTCGACCATCCGTTGTCGCGCATCCGGGAGTATCTCGATATCGTCGGCGCGGCGCTGCGCGGCGAGAAGCTGGACTACCAGGGCAGGTTCTACGACGCGCGCGGCTTCAAGCTGGCGTTCAAGCCCTCGGACCGGGGCATTCCGGTATACCTGGCGGCCTTCGGGCCGCAGATGAGCCGCCTTGCCGGCCGGCTGAGCGACGGCGTCCTGATCAATATGGCCAACCCGCGGGAGATCCGCCGGATCGTCGACAATGTCCGGGAAGGCGCGCGCTCGGCCGGCAAGGACCCGGACGCGCTGGAGGTCATCTGCAAGGTCCGCTGCTGCGTGGCCCGGGACAGGGCGGCGGCGCGCCGGGCGCTGGGGCGCATCCTGACCTACTACGCGCTGGCCGATTACTATCGCGACCTGCTGGCGCGCATGGGTTTCGGCGAGGAGGTAGCGGCGATCCGCGAGGCCTGGCGCGCCTCCGGCTTTCAGGCCGCCACCGGGCAGGTCACGGACCGGCTGCTGGACGGGCTGCCGCTGGTGGCGGGTGGCTCCGTGGCGGAAGTCCTGGAACAGGTCCAGGCCTACGGCGAGGCCGGCGCCAGCCGCGTGATACTGCCCTACGTCCCGTGCACCGACGACGTGGTGGGGGAGATTCGGGAGTTCATCGAGGCATTCGGGCGCCGGTGACCCTGGCGGGTCGGAAAAACCACGCGGGCGCATTGACTATCGGTCGTGGCATGCTTGACTAAATATGAGAGCATGCTTACTGGAAGCGCAGCAGAGACCGGCAGAGACGAACTAAAAGGAGAACGTCATCGCATTCGAGCTGATCAATCCGAGCGGGCTGGAGAATCCCGTCGGGTACTCACACTTGGCGAAAATCTCATCCGGCCGGCTGGTGCTGGTGGCGGGACAGGCGCCGTTCAACGCCGACGGAGAGGTGGTCGGCAAGGGCGACTTCGCGGCGCAGTTCCGGCAGGTGTGGGAGAACCTGCGCACCGCCATCGAGGGCGCCGGGGGCCGGCCCCAGGACTATGCGACGCTCACGATGTATGTCACCGACGTCGACGCCTACCACGAGAACCGCAAGGAGATCGGCGCCTCCTACCGTGCGATCTTCGGGAAGCACTTCCCCGCGATTACGCTGGTTCAGGTAACGGGACTTTACAACCCGGACTGTATGGTCGAGGTGTCCGGGCTGGCCATTATCGATTGATGGCTGGAGGGACAGCGGGAGGGCGTGAAGCGGCACTCCGCTCCCGCGCCCCCGGCCTTTCCAACACAACTACCGCCATGGGAGTCACAGGCAGATGTACCCCACAGAGACGACCGGCAACACGGATTCCCTCGATACCTTTGGCCCCCCCACCGAGAGGGAGATCATCGGTCTTTGGCATTCCTTCCGCTCGGCGGGACTGTCGGACAAGCAGGCGTGGGACGCGATCCTCGCGGGCATTGCCCTGGACGCGGCCTTCTCCGACGGCCGCAGCCGTCCGCGCCTGGTGCAGTGATCTCGCAGTGTAGAAACCGACGTCAGCATCAGTTTCCTGCCAGTTGCTGAAGAAACTTGATGTAGGATCTCAGGTTTGTTCGGCTTGGGGGTCGGCGCGGGCCAGAAGGTCCAGCAGCGTCGCCTTGTGGCGGCGTTCGACCTCCACGAGCTGTCGCAGCAGTTGGCTGTATTCCGGCGCCTCGAGCGCAAGGTACGAGACGTCGTCCGTGAGCCTGGCCTCGACCCGCTTCTGGTCCTCCACGTCCTGGTGCATCCGCTCCCAGTGGTTCCTTCCGGACGGGATGCTCGCGTCGAACTTGGCGGCGCGCGCGCCGAGCTGCTCGATGCCCTCGAACAGGAGCGCGATGCTCTTGTCCTTTTCCGCGGCCATCTGCCGCAGCCGCTCGGCCACGAAGGGGTAGGGGGCCTTTTCAGCGTGGAGCTTGAGCTGGTTGGCCAGACGCGCCAGTTCCCGGTAGTCGTCGGCCAACACGGTGCGTGTCGTGCGTTCCTCGCGTTTCGCGCGGTTGCGCTCGAACCAGCCTGAAATCGTCTCGGTCAATGCCATGGTCGTCTAGGATAGGACCCGTCGCGCGCCATGTCAAGGTAGCTCCGTGTTCTTGAAAAAACCCCGCAAAAACGCTACATTCAGCGTTGTCACATGGCAAAATACCCGCCCATCGAAGTAGTCGAGGAGAGTGACGCCCCGGTCGAGGACGTGACCCCCGAAGCGGTCTTGCTGGACGAGGTCGAGGACGTCGAGGCGGTCGCCGACGACGCCGATCAGGCCGAGGAACCCTCCGGCGCGCTGGTTCCCTACGACGCCCTGCAGAGCTATCTGTCCGAAATCCGCCGTTACCCGTTGCTCACGCGCGAGGAAGAGCACGAGTTGGCCGTCCAGTACAAGCAGTACGGCGACATCGAGGCCGCCTACAAGCTGGTGCGGTCGAACCTGCGCCTGGTGGTGATGATCGCCCGGGAGTACGAGCGCGCCTTCCGGAACCTCCTGGACCTCATCCAGGAGGGCAATATCGGGCTCATGGAGAGCCTCAAGAACTTCGATCCCTACCGTGGCGTGCGGTTCCCGTCCTACGCCGTGTGGTGGATCCGCGCCTACATCATCCGCTACCTCATGAACAACTGGCGCATGGTCAAGCTGGGCACCACCCAGGCCCAGCGGCGGCTGTTCTTCAACCTCCAGAAGGAGAAGGAGAAGCTCGAAGCCGAGGGATTCGTGCCGGGCGCCAAGCTGATCGCCCAGCGCCTCGACGTCAAGGAATCCGAGGTGATCGAGATGGATCAACGGCTCTCGGGCCGGGATCTTTCCACCGACGCGCCCATGGGCGAGGGCGAGACCGCCACCTTGCTGAACACGCTCACCGACGACACTCCCACCCCGGAAGAGCGCCTGGCGGAGGACGAGTACCGGCAGGCCATCAAGGAGCGCCTACGGACCTTCGGAGAGGGGCTCAAGGACAAGGAGCTCGTGGTCTTCCAGGAGCGGCTCATGGCGGAGCAGCCGCTGACGCTGCGCGAGATCGGCGAGCGCTACGGCATCAGCCGGGAGCGGGTCCGCCAGATCGAGAACCGCGTCAAGAAACGGCTCAAGACCTTCCTTTCACAGGAGTTCGAGGTGCTCGAGGGCTTCAACGAGCGCGCTTGATGTGGTCGGCGGGATTCTGCTAAGAACCCCGTTATGAACTTCGAGAACAGTATCGAGATCGGCGTGCCGCGGGACACGGCCTGGGACTTCCTGTGGGACGTGGACCGCTTGATCGCCTGCGTTCCCGGCTGCGAGGAAGCCTCCACCGTCGAGGCCGGCAAGCTCTACAACGCCAGGATGGTGGCCCGGGTGGGCCCCTTCAAGGTCACTTTCCCCATCAAGATCGAGGTCCTGGAAAACGAGCCCAAGGATCGGATCAAGGCCCGCGCCTCGGGCAGCGACAACAAGATCGGGAGCCACCTCAAGGTGGACCTCGACGTCTCGCTGGAGGACCGGGGCGAGGCGACCGTGGTTTCCCTCGTGGCCTCCGTGGACGTCCTCGGCAAGCTCGCGACCCTGGGGCACAGCATCATCAAGCGCAAGGCCGACAACGACATGGCGAAGTTCGCCGAGGCCGTCAAGAAGGAACTCGAGGGAGGAGCCTGATCCATGCTGCGTCCGTTCCGCCTGGAAGAGCCCGAGAGCGTCAAGGAGGCGTCCGAATCCCTGGCCCGCTACGGCGATTCGGCCAAGATCTATGCCGGCGGCACCGAGCTGCTGCTGGCCATGAAGGAAGGGCTCATCCATTTCGAATGCCTCGTCAACGTCAAGAAGATCCCCGGCCTCGATGGGATCACGCAGGACAACGGCAGCCTGCGGCTGGGGGCGTTGAGCACCCACCGCCAGCTTGAACGTTCCGAGACCCTGCAGGAGAAGCTGCCGGTCCTGGTGGAGATGGAGCGGAACGTCGCCAACCTGCGCGTGCGCGAGGTGGGGACCATCGGCGGCAACCTGACCTTCGCCGAGCCCCACGCGGACCCGGGGACCCTGCTGCTGGCGCTGGACGCCACCGTGGTGGCGCAGAAGGCCGGCGGCTCCCGGGACATCCCCATGACCGAGTTCTTCGTGGACGCGTACGAGGCGGCCGTCGAGGAGGACGAGGTCCTGACCGAGATCGTGGTGCCGTTGCCGGACGCCAACGCCGCGGTGCGCTACCGCAAGTTCGGATACCTGGAGCGCCCGAGCGCCGGAGTGGCGCTGCACGTCATGGCGGACGAGGCGCGCAAGTCGGTCACGGACGTGCGCATCGCGGTGGGCTGCGTCGGCCCCAAGTCGATGCGGGTGGAAGAGGCGGAGGCCGTGGTGCGCGGGAAGGGCCTCGATGAGGCCGCGCAGCTCATGGCCGAGGCCGGCGACATCGCCGGGCGCGCGGCGGATGCCATCAGCGATCTCCACGGCTCCGCCGAGTACAAGGAACACATCGTCAAGGTCCTGTTGACCCGGGCCTTCAACGACATTCGCGCCGAGTTGGCCGGCTAGCCGGCGGACACGGGAGCAACCAGGAGCGGAGGCCAGCGGCCATGGCGGACAGAGAACGGCAGACCCTACCGTTATCGTTCAACGTGAACGGGACTCGCTACGACATCGAGGTGGAGCCGCACGAGCTTCTCCTGGACGTGATTCGCAAGCGGCTGGGCCTCACCGGCGCCAAGCGGTCCTGTGACGTGCAGGTCTGCGGCGCCTGCACGGTCCTGCTCGACGGACGCCCCGTGAGCTCGTGCACCCTGCCGGCCTTCGAGGCCCGGGACAGGGACGTGCTCACCATCGAGGGGATGGCCCGGGACGGCAAGCTGCACCCCATTCAGGAGGCGTTCATCGAGTACGGCGGCTTCCAGTGCGGCTTCTGCACGCCCGGGATGATCCTCACCGCCAAGACCCTGCTGGACGAGAACCCGGACCCCAGCGAGGAAGAGGTCATCGAGTACATGAACGGCAACATCTGCCGTTGCACCGGCTACAAGAAGATCGTCGAGTCCATCATGGGCGTGGGGAAGGCCGGCGAGGAGGCCTCCTGAGCGCGCGTCGATTCTCCCGAGCACTGCCGATCAGACTGAAAAGGGCCGGTGTCGAACGACACCTGCCCTTTTCGTTGTCAGCCGGCGTCCTGAGTCCGGGTATCAGGCGCGGATCTCCGTGCGCATGAACTTGATGTAGGCGATGCCGAAGCACACGGCCACCAGCGACACCAGCGTGAAGAACATGGGCAGGATCAACCGCAGGCTTTGCCCCAGGTTCAGCGGCGTGCCCAGCAGACCTTCCAGTTGGCCGAGCTGTGTCGGCAGGATCGGCACGAGGCTCCGCGCCACCGGGTTCAGCAGCAGCCGCACCGATTCGGTGTAGAGCAGGCTGGGGGACATGCGCGCCAGGACGGTCTCGATGGTTGCAAGCCGGGTCACATCTTCCGCCGTTTGGGGGTTGGGGATAACCAGTCCCGCAACGAACCCCGCCAGCACGCCGATGAAGATTCCCAGGAAGAGCCAGATGGCGATGGACGCCAGCGCCGCGGTCACGGTCCTCCTGAGCAGCATGGACAACAGCATGGCCAGGGCCATCCAGAAGCCCGTGTACGTGATGCCGATGATGGCGAAGAAGAGCATCCGCCACAGCTCTTCGGCGTTGGGCAGAAAGCCGATGAGGGTAATGCCGAGGCCGATCACCACCAGCAGGATCGACACCCACAGGATCGCCAGGGTGGTCAGGCCGGCCAGGAACTTGCCGTTGATCAGACTGTCGCGGTAGATGGGCTGCGACAGCACCCGGCTCAGCGTCCCCCGCCCGTACTCGCCGCTGATGCTGTCGAACCCCAGGGTGATGCCCACCAGCGGACCGAAGAAGCCCAGGAAGGTGGCAAGGGAGAAGAAGAAGGATTCGGTGGTGAGAAGCCTGAGGAAGACGTGTTCCGTCGGGTCGCTCTGCACCTCCGCCTGGATCGCCTGTCCGGACAGATAGACCGCCAGGACACCGGGCAGCAAGATGAGCGCCAGCAGGATCATGAACCGGAGGCTGCTGAAATGATCCTGTAGCTCTTTCCAAAAAACCACGGGCATGGTTATGCCTCCCTGAAATACTTTAGGTAGATCTCTTCAAGCGTGGGGTCCTCGGCGCGAAGCTGCAGGAGGTCGACTCCCTGCTCCCGGACCAGTGTCATCAGCTCCGGGCGCACGTCCCGGGTGCAGCGGAGGGACCATCCGGACCCCTGTCGCTGGCATTGGTCCACCCCCGGCATCCCGCTCAGCGCCTGCTCCATCGGTTGGTCGCCGCCGACCTCGACGAAGAAATTCCACTGGTGCTCCTGCCGGATGGCCTTGCCCAACTCGTCGGGACTTCCCTGCACGACCATGCGGCTGCGGACGATGATGCCGATGCGCTGGCATACCTGCTGCACCTGGTGCAGCAGGTGGGAGCACAGCAGCACCGTGAGCCCGCTCTCGTGCTGAAGCCGCGTGATGAGGTCGAGCAGGCGCGTCACACCCTCCGGGTCGATGCCCAGGGTGGGCTCGTCCAGGATGATGACCTCGGGTTCCTTCACGAGCACCTCGCCGATCCCGAGCCGCTGCTTCATGCCGCGCGAGAACTCCCGCACCGGCCGGTCGGCGTCCTCGGCGAGGCCCACCTGTTCGAGCACCTGCCCCAGCAGACCGTCGAGCCGTTCCTCGCCGATCCGGTTGAGCCGGGCGATGTAGGCAAGGTTCTCGCGCGCGGTCAGGTCCTCGTAGAAGCCGGGGTTCTCCGGCAGGTAGCCCACGCGCCGCTTGACCTCCAGGGGCTGCGTGGTGGGGTTGAAGCCGCACACCGAGGCGGTCCCGTGGGTGGGCTCGGTCAGCCCGAGCAGCATGAGGATGGTGGTGGTCTTGCCGGCGCCGTTGGGGCCGAGAAAGCCGAACACCTCGCCCCGGGCGATCTGGAGGTCCAGATCGCTCACCGCCATCTTGTCGCGGTAGCGCTTGGTCAAGCCCGCGGTTTCGATGATGTAGTCGCTCATCTCCGTCCCAACCGGATGAAGACCGCCGCCAGCGCCAGCACCACCACGGCCACGATGAAGGCTCCGATCCAGCCCCAGATGGTCGGCGTCGACACGGTGACCCTGAAGTCGATGGACTTGCTGGATTCGGGGCTGTTGGTGGTCACGGCGAGCATGTAGTCGCCGGCCACGGCCCGGTCCGGAGCCGTGATCTCCATCTTGACCTCGCGGACCTCGCCCGAGTTCAGGGAATCCACCTTGTCGGGATTGAAGTTGACCTCCCACTGGTCCGGCTTGGACGAGATGAACGAGAGGTTGTTCAGCGGCGCCGTGCCGGCGTTGGCGATCAGGAAATCGATCTGGGACTGTTCTCCGGCGGTCACGTCCGCGTTGAGCCGGCCCGTCGCGGTGCCCATGTTCAAGACCCGGGTGCCGGCCAGCGTGACCTTGAGGTCGGCCTGGGCGGTGAAGTTGCCCGAGCGCGCCCTCACGACGATGGGAAAGTCGCCGGGGTCCCCGAGCTGCGGCGGCTGTATCTCCACGCTCAGGGTCTCGGACGAATCCTTCTTGAGCGCGATGGACGATATCTGCGTGTCCTCGAACTGCGGCTTGATCCGCACCACCCAGCCCGGCGGCGCCTGGGCGGCCAGGGCGGTGGTCAACGGGTTGTCGGTCTCGTTCTTGAGATCGATGCCGAACTTGAAGGTCTGGTCGCTGGTGCCGCTCAGCACCGGATACTGGCTCTCCATCTTGAGCCCGCCGGTGTCGACCTTCTTGGCGGAGACCCGGAAGGCGACCTTGACGTCTTCCGTCTTCTCGCCCTTGCTGTCCTTGGCGGTCACCCCCAGCTCGTAGTCCCCCGGCTCCACGTTGTCAGGGAGCTTCACCTTCAACTCCAGGGTCGTGTTTTTGCCGCCCTGGACCATGATGCCGCCCACCGGAAAGCTCGGGTACCTCGAGTGAAAACCCGCGGTCCACCCTTCGGGCAGCGATGTGGCCTCCAGCGCCACCCGCACGGACGCCTTTCTCGGGTTGACGACCTCCGCGTCCATTTCGAATTCCTGACCCGGCCCCACGGTGATGTTGTTGTAGGCCATGATCAGTTCGAACGGTTCCTTCTGATCGTCCGGAATGTCCTGCTGCGCGGCCGCCGTTTCCGAGGTCTCGTGCGATGTCCCCGACAGCGGCCAAAAGACCACCAGAGCGGCGAGCAACAGCCAGACAAGATGAGCCCTGCGAATCCTCATAAACCGACCTCCAGGTTTTGGTTTCCATATAGTTAAGCACGAGTTGAGCATGTCGACAACGTTCGTCGAACACGGGCGGCGTTCGTGCGCCATTCGTGGAGGCTAGAGTCTCCCGAGCTGCCGGAGTCCCTCGTAGAGCACGATGGAGACCGCGTTGGCGAGGTTCAGGCTTCTCACCGCCGGGTTCATCATCGGAATGAGGTAGCTGTCGGCCTCGTTGGCGTCCAGGAGGCTTTCCGGCAGGCCGCGGGTCTCGGGTCCGAAAACGAGGAAATCTCCCTCTCGGAACCGGGCGGAAACATAGGACGTGGCCGCCTTCTTGGAGAAGAACAGCAACCGCGCCCCGCCGTGGCCGGCGGCGAACTCCTCCCAGGAACCGTGCACCCGGAGGTCCACGTGGGGCCAGTAGTCGAGACCGGCCCGCTTGAGGTGCTTGTCGTCGATCTCGAAGCCCAGCGGCTCGACCAGGTGCAACGTGGTCCGGGTGGCCGCGCACAGCCGCGCCACCGAGCCCGTGTTGGGCGGGATCTCCGGCTCGTACAGCACGACGTTCATGGGCACTCGGTCGGGCCGCGGCTCAGCGCTTCCTTCGCGGTTCCGAGCTGTCGAGGAGCAGGGTTACCGGTCCGTCGTTCACCAGGGACACCTTCATGTACGCCTGGAAGGTCCCCGTGCGCACGCTGGGGCCGCCCGTGACTCGGAGTTTTTCCACGAAGTCCCGGTAAAGCCTCTCCGCGTGGTCGGGGGCGGCCGCATCCGTGAACGAGGGGCGCCGCCCCTTGCGGGTGTCGGCGTGCAGGGTGAACTGGGAAACCACCAGGATGTCGCCCCGGATGTCCGTGACGGAGCGGTCGAACCTGCCGGATTCGTCGGGAAAGATGCGCAGGTTCAGGAGCTTGTCCGCCAGGTATGCGCCGTCCTCTTCGGTGTCCTCCTTGCCGACCCCCAGAAGGACGCACAGCCCGGGTCCGATGGCCGACACCGTCTCGCCGCCGACACTCACGTCCGCGCGTTCGACTCTCTGGAGCAGGATCCTCATGACGGCAGGGAGCGCCGAGAGCGCCGTCTTCCTTGACTTCCCGACACCGTTCCGACTAACAATAGCCCCACGATTATTCAAGCGGGCTCCAACCCTCCCGCAACCGCCGCCCGTGCGCGTACGGGTCAGATGCCTGTTGATCCACCGGCCCAGCGTTCGATCCCATGAGTACCATCCTGGTTACCGGAGCCTGCGGCTTCATCGGCTGGAAGGTGTGCGAGAAGCTCCTGGCCAACGGCGCGGCCGTCATCGCCGTTGACGATCTCGACGACGCCTATGACGTGCGCCTCAAGGAATGGCGCCTGGCGCAGCTCCGGGGAAGGCCGGGGTTTTCGTTCAGCCGCGTGGACATCGGCGACCGGGAAGCCGTCAAGTCCTTCGGGCAGTCCGTGGAAGGAGTTGGCCTGATCGACGCGGCGGTGAATCTTGCGGCCCGGGCCGGCGTGCGCGGTTCGGTAACCGACCCGTGGGCCTACCTGGCCACCAATGTAACCGGGAACCTGAACCTGCTGGAGCTTTGCCGGGAGCTGGAGATCGCGAGGTTCGTTCTGGCCTCCACCTCCAGCCTCTACGGCGAAGACACGCCGGCGCCCTTCAGCGAGGACGCCGATACCAGCAGGCCCCTCTCGCCGTATGCCGCCTCCAAGAAGGCCGCGGAGGCCATGGCCTACAGCTATCACTCCCTCCACGGCCTCGACGTCACGGTGTTCCGGCTCTTTACCGTCTACGGCCCGGCCGGCCGGCCCGACATGAGCCTTTTCCGGTTCGTGCAGTGGATCAGCGAGGGCAGGGAAGTGGCGGTCTTCGGCGACGGCACCCAGCAACGGGACTTCACCTATGTCGACGACGTCGCCAACGGGGTATTGGCGGCGCTTACCGCGGTGCATGGCTACGAGATCATCAATCTCGGTTCGGACAGACCCATCGTGCTGAACGACGCCATCCGCCTGGTCGAGGGACTCGTCGGCCGGGAGGCGTCCGTCCGGTACCAGGAGCGCCACCCGGCGGACGTCGGGGTCACCTGGGCCGACATCTCCAAGGCCCGGCGCCTTCTCGGCTGGCAGCCGGAGACCGATTTCGCCGCCGGCGTGGGCGAGCTGGTGGAGTGGTACCGCCGCAACCGCGAGTGGGCCAGGGAGATCGCGACCTGAAGAGGATCGACCCGGAGTCGCCAATTCCCGGCCGTAATGCTAGAAACTCGGGGAAGGATCGTTATCGCGGGATCCGCCCTCGCCCGGGCGGGCCGGCGACCGCAAACCGTTTGCCCGCGCAAGCCGGAGAGGTGACCGAGTCTGGCTTAAGGTGCACGACTGGAAATCGTGTGTACCCCAAAAGGGTACCAGGGGTTCGAATCCCCTCCTCTCCGCCATCCAACTTGTCGACATCACGAACATTTCGGCCAGAACCTTGGCCCGAGAGCCGTCCCGGACGACGTCGTTGCCTGGACAGGGAGAGTCGTGCAATCCGACCATAGGAACGTCCTGGTTCTCGGAACCTGTCAGATGCTCTCCGGCACCGGGCGCGGCCTCTTCATGGTGACGTCCCCGGCTGTTGCGCTGCTGATCGCGCCGCATCCCGCGCTGGTCACCTTGCCGACGGGTCTGATCGTGGTCGGCGCCGCCCTGGCCGCCATGCCCACCTCGCTGTTCACGCGCCGGTTCGGGCGCAAGGTCGGTTTCCTCTGCGGCACCGTCCTGGCCGCGGCCAGCGGAATATCCTGCACCTCCGCCGTCCTCTTCGGGAATTTCTGGCTGCTTCTGTTGGGCGGTTTTCTGTACGGGTTGTTTTCCAGCTTTTCCCAGCTCTACCGGTTCGCGGTGGCCGACGCCGCCTCGAAGGAGTTCCGCCCCAAGGCCATTTCCTTCGTGCTCGCCGGCGGCGTGTTTGCCGGCTTCGCGGGCCCCAATCTCGCGAACTGGGGGAAAGGGCTCCTGGCAAGCCACCTGTTTGCCGGCGCGTTCCTGTTCATGATCGGAACCGGGCTGCTGGCGGCGATCGTGCTGATGTTCCTCAACATCCCGAACCTGACCAAGGCGCAACTGGAAGGGGAGCAACGGCCGCTGATCCAGATCGTGAAACAGCCGGTTTTCGTCGTCGCCGCGGTTTCCGCCACGGTGGCTCAGAGCGTGATGAACTTCCTGATGACGGCGACGCCGGTGGCCATGATCGCGCACGGCGGCCACGCTTTCGGTTCCGTGGCCACCGTGATCTCTTCGCATTCGGTGTCGATGTTCGCCCCCGGTTTCATTACCGGCTCGCTGGTGAAACGGTTCGGGGAGATACCGATGATCATGAGCGGCCTCGCCCTCCAGGGGGCCTGCATCGGCGTCGCCCTGGTGGACATCCATGTCTTTCATTTCTGGCTGGCGATGGTCCTGCTCGGGGTCGGCTGGAACTTTACCTACACGGCCGCTACCAGCCTGATGACCACCGCCTACTCCCCGGCCGAGCGCAACAAGGCGCAGGGTATGATGAACCAGATCATCTACACGGTGGTCGCCGTCGGGTCGCTGTCATCCGGCGCGTTCATCCATTTCCTGGGCTGGAACTGGGTGAATATCGGCGCCATGCCGATGCTGCTCCTGGCCGTGCTGGTGACGCTCTGGCACACCGCCGCGAAGTCCAAGACCGCCGAGGCCTGATCGGACCCGGGGGAGGGCAATCGGCGTCACCGCCCCCGGAATTCTCGCGTCTGTCATCGCATCGATAATGCTCGGTACGTGGTTCACGTCCGCGCCCGGCGCACAGTCTCGATGCTTATGAACATTCTCAAGGGA
Source organism: uncultured Binatia bacterium (SeqCode) (assembly GCA_965204505.1). Taxonomy (GTDB): domain Bacteria; phylum Desulfobacterota; class Binatia; order UBA9968; family JAJDTQ01; genus JAJDTQ01. Next base: position 1,598,181 of record CBDBFB010000001.1, on the reverse strand, counting down.
CGCGCCGGCAACGACTGGAACCCCATGGCGGCATAGAAGGCGCGGCGTTTCTCAGTGACATCGGGGCCTCCATCCTCGATGACGTCGAGCAACACGGCCTTCACTCCGACCCGATCTGCGGCGGCTACGGCGCGCTGCAATGCGTCCGCAAGAAGTATACGCCCCAAGCCTTGACCTTGATGGCGGCCGTCCACCGCGATCATCGAGATATAGACGGCTGGAATGCCGCCATGTCGAGGCGCGTTCTTCGTCAGATCGGCGGGGAGGTCGTCGCCTGCCAGCGAATGGGCGTTCAGCGCGTAGTACCCGAGAATTTCGGGTTGCCCAACGGCCGTGGCGACCCAGACCCGGGTGAAGTCGCCCGCCTGGTGTTTTCTTGCGGTACGCTTGAGGAAGTTGTCGAGCCGGTGGGTGCCGCAGGAGAAACCCGCCCGATCGTGTTTTTCCGGGTCGAGCGGTTCAATGGATATGGTGGGTGGACCGGGCGTGGTGTCAGGCGCCACGCGTCACCCGTGCCCTGTGCAGGGCCATGGCCTCCCGCAGCGCATCGGTCGGCTCGGGTGGTGCATCGAGGGCGGCGAGGATCGCATCACGGTCTTCCGCAGAAAGGACCGTGCGCTCATGCTCGGCTATGGTGACTTGTGCGCGCTCCAGTGCGACGCTGGTTACGAACGTCGTCTCGTCGACACCTAGCAAGCTTGCCGCCCTTTGGATTTGCTCTTTTACGTGCGGTTTGGTGCGTTGCTCCATGCGCGCAGTCTTCGGCCCGTCAAGAGCAGCCGCAGAGTCACGGAAGTTCAACATGATCGTTGTCTCCTCTAAGGTGGGTTAATGTACGGTAATTCGCCGGACATTGCAAGTGCATCGTGTGGGCTCCACTATGGGTAGCGGGTCCTCGCACCGCATCAGCGGATTTGTTAGACATGTTCGGCGGCCGAATTCGTCGGCTGTCTAGACCCGGGGAGGGTACCATCTCCTACTCAACCACGTTCCAGGGCCTCCGCACCACCGGTGAGCCCCTCCGCGACGGCGACTCGGTGGTCTTGTTCGACCGCAAGGACCGCGAGTACCTGAAGACGCTCAGGGCCGGGGAGACCATCTCCATCCGCGGCGGGACCATCGCGGTGGACGACCTCCTGGGCAAGCCGGACGGGGTCAGCGTCCGGTCCTCGCTCCGGGAGCGGTTCGTGGTGCTGCGGCCCACCCTCGAACGGCTGATCCCCAACCTGCCGCGCAAGGCTCAGGTGATCTATCCCAAGGACCTGGGGCTCATTCTCATGTGGGGCGACGTCTATCCGGGGGCCACGGTGGTGGAGGCCGGGGTCGGTCCGGGGGCGCTCACGCTGGCGCTCCTGCGGGCGGTGGGACGCGAGGGGCGGGTCATCTCCTTCGAGACGCGGGAGGAGCACGCCCGGGCGGCGGAAAGGAACGTGGCGCGGTACTACGGCGAAGCGCCGCAGTGGACCCTGACCGTGGGGGACGTTTCCGACGGCCTGCGGGACCTCAGCGTCGACCGGGTCTTCCTCGATCTCCCGGAGCCGTGGCGGCAGACCGACCTCGCGTGGCGGGCGCTCCGGCCCGGCGGGGTGTTCCTGGGCTACGTGCCAACGGTGTTGCAGGTGAAGGGGTTCGTCGACTCGCTGAAGGAGCATGGCGGGTTCGCCTGCATCGACACCATGGAGACGCTGGTCCGCTACTGGCACCTGAAGGAGATGAGCGTCAGGCCCCAGCACCGGATGGTGGCGCACACCGGTTTCGTGACGACGGCGAGACGGGTCGAGAAGGAACCCTAGGCTACGTTACGGTGGACTCCCGTAGGGGCGACCGGCCGGTCGCATCTACCATCGCCACAATTCCATCGATTACTCGGGCAGACTCCACTGGCACGGGTCACTTCTTCTTGCGGCAGTTCCCGCAGTAACAGATGTTGGTTTCGGGGTCCTGGACCAGCCCTTCGTCCAGGTTGTGGCAGATCCGCTTGCACTCGATGCAGATGTAGTAGATGCCCTCGATGGTCTTGTTGATCTTCTCGCGGTTGAGGACGCGGCCCTTGAGCTTCTCGATGCGGATGCCCAGGAGGTCCTCGTATTGACGCTTGATCTTGAGGCGCCCGGCCGCGTCGCCCGGCAGATCCTGCTCTTCGAGTTCTTCCGTAGTGAGCCCGTTGACCGCGCCCTTGGCCTGCGTGCCGCGCGCCGCCTTCCTGGCCTTGGCGGTTCCCTTGCTGTCCTTGGCTGGAGTCATCCTTGAGTGCCCATGAGCAATAGCCGTTCGTCTTCGGGTTGTCAAACCGGAGGGGTTCCCGGACGGCGCGGGATACGGGCTCCTACACGGACAGGCCGGCCCAGACCGTGGCGGTCAGGAAAACCAGCATCACCACCGACGACCGCGCCAGTTTCCGCACCACCGCGTCGGCGCCCTCGGCCGTGACGCCTTCGGGGGATTCGTGGAGCCGGACGAAGCGATGGGCGATGCCCATGCACTGCCAGGTGCCCAGCATGATGACGAAGAAGGCCAGCAGCAGCTTGACCGCCAGTGCCGAGCCGAAATCCTGCGCGTAGGAGGCGCCGTGGAGCGCCTTGAGATCGGTGATTTGAGATGCCCCGGTGAGCGTCAGTATCCCCAGAAGTCCGATCTGCACCGGGTTGTAGACGCGCAACATCCGTACCAAAAGCTCGATGCGGCTTTCTCCCGGGGATTCCTGCCGGAGCGCAGGCAACAGAATGCGCCACAGGGCGGCGACGAGTCCGATATGGAGGGTCAGGGAGATGATATGGAAGTCGGCGGCCAAGGCATTCAGTCGGCGGCCTTGGAACGCCAACTCAGCAGTGCCCGCTTTGCGATACGCTTGCCCGGAGCCTGGTAGTCCTCGGTGAGCTTGGCCAAGCGCTTGCCGAACTCGTCCAGCCGCTTCTGCCGGTCCTTGTCGAAGGCCTTGAGATCTCTCTGGCGCCGTTCCTGAAACTGTTCCAGCTCCCGTTTCCGCCCTTCCTGGAACTCGGAGAGGTCGCGGTTCCACTCGTCGTGGAAGCGCTGCACGGTGGTGCGGACGAGGTAGTTCAGGTCATCCTTGACCACCGTGGACTTGAAGCAGTTGGGGCAGAAGAGCACGTTGCCGATGGTCAGGCGGCCGGTCTCGATCTCGTAGACGGTGTCGCAGGCGAAGCAGTTCAGGGATACGGGCCATTGGTCCGGCGCCGGCACGGTGACCGAAGGCTGGGAGTTGTCGGCGAACACCGCGCCCGGCGCTGCCGCGGCCTGGGGTGCCGCCGGGGACGCCGTAGCGGACGCCGCGGCGGGCGCTGCCGCGGGGGCTGCCGGCTCGGCTGCGTCCGCCGGCGCGCCGCCGCCCTCGCCCGGCCGGAACCGCGATTCGAAGCTGTCGCCGAAGTCGGTGTCCGTGTGGATCTCGCGCGCCCGGGCGATGAGCACGTCCTCGGCCTCCACGTTGTTGGGGTCGGTCACACAGCAGTCCACGGGACACACCGCCGCGCACGCCTCGTAGTCGTGGAAGCCGACACACTCGGTGCACAGGATCGGATCGATGACGTAGATCTCATCGTTTTGAGTGATGGCTTCGTTGGGGCATTCCGGCTCGCATGCGCCGCAGTTGATGCACTCTTCGGTTATCATCGTGGCCATGGACTCAAAGCCCTCCCTGGAATACGACCTAACACAAACCTCCCACGTTGTCACATTGCATTATCCGCGTCTGGCCTGGAGGGCCGCGTAGACCTTCTCGGCGGTGACGGGCAGGGTGGTGACCCGCACGCCCACCGCGTCGTGCACCGCGTTGGCGACGGCCGCGGCGGTGGGAATGACCGCGGTCTCGCCGATGCTCATGCTGCCGTAGGGGCCGCTCCCCACCGGCGCTTCCGTGACCTGGGTGCGGAGCGGCGGGATGTCCTTGATGTTGGGCAGCTTGTAGTCGCCGAGGTTGGCCGTGACCACCCGGCCGGAGTCGGTGACGATGTCCTCGCAGCGCGCGAACCCCAGCCCCATCAGCACCGCGCCGTCGATCTGCCCCTGGTGGCCCAGGGGGTTCAGCACGGTGCCGGTGTTGTGCGCCGTGGTGAGCCGGCGCACGGCGAACTGGCCCGTTTCCGGGTCCACCTCGACCTCGGCCACCTGCGCCACCATGGAGGTCTCGGGGCCGTCGGACATGTCGGCGTAATGGCCGGTGACCGTCACTGGTGTTCCCGCCGCTTCCACCAGCTCGGCGAAGGTCATGCGCCGCTCGGAGCGCAGGTGCGTGATGCCGCCGTTCACCACCTCCAACTCGCTGCCGGGAACGCCCATGCGCTCCGCGGCGACCTCCAGCAGTGCGGCGCACGCCTTGCTGGCGGCATCGAAGGCGGTGTTTCCGTGGACCCGTGTGCTGCTGCTGCCGCGGACCCCGGTGTCCTTGGCCACCCGCGTGGTGTCGATGGGCTCGAAGCGCACCTGCTCCAGCGGCAGGTCCAGCTCCTGGGCCACCACCTGCTGCATCATGGTGTAGGCGCCGGGGCCCACGTCCACCAGCGACGCCCCCAGCGTCGCGGTGCCGTCGGCTTCCACCCGCAGGTCGATGTATGACTCGCCGCCCTTGGACATCCAGTGGCCCAAGGCGAGGCCGCGTCCGACGTTCTTCTCCCTGGGCGCGTGGTAGCCGGAGGTGCGGATGGCGCTGTCCAGGGTCTCGTCCGGCTGGATGTGCCCTACCGGAATGCCGGTGGGGTCGAGGTCGCCGTCGTGCACGAAGTTGATCCGGCGCAGCTCGGCGGGGTCCATGCCCAGGCGGCGCGCCACCATGTCGAGATGGCTCTCGTTGGCGAAGAAACCCTGGGGGTGGCCCGGGGCGCGCATGTACCCGCACGGCACCTTGTTGGTGTAGACGTAGCGCTCCTCCAGCAGGAAGTGGGCGATCTTGTAGGGTCCTCCGGAGGAGTGGGCGCCCACCAGGTAGCCCTGGGGCCGGAACGAGCCGTAGGCGCCGCTGTCGAACAGCAGGCTCATGTGCTGGGCGACGATGAGGCCGTTCTTCCGGACCCCGGTCTTGACGGTGGTGACCGAGGCATGGCGCGGGTTCCCGGAGATCAACTCCTCGGTGTACTCCATCAGGTACTTGACCGGGCGTCCGGTCCTCCTGGAAAGCGCATAGCAGAGGGCGATGTCGTTGGCGTCTCCCTTGCCGCCGAAGTCCCCTCCGATGAAACCGGGATGGACCACGATCCTGTCGGCGGGAATGCCCAGCGCGACGGCCATCTGGTCGCGCAGCGCGAAGAGGCTCTTGGTGGAGGCCCACACCTCGGCGCCCTCGCCCCGGGCCTCGACGATACAGCAGTGGGGTTCGATGTAGCCGTGGTGCTGCATCGGCGTGGCGAAGGTGTTCTTCACCACCAGGTCGGCCTCCCGGAAGGCCGCCTCCACGTCTCCCTTTTTCCATTCGAGCCGGACGAAGACGTTGCCGGGCGTCTCGATCTCGTGGAGCAGGCCCGGGTAGGTCGCCACCTCCGGGTGGATCAGCGGAGCGGACGGCCTGGCCGCCTCCACCGGGTCCACCACCGCCTCGAGTTCTTCGTACTCCACTTCGATGAGCGACGCCGCGGCGGCGGCCGCCGCTTCGCTGTCCGCCGCCACCGCTGCCACCTTCTCGCCGATGTAGCGCACCACCGCGTCGGCCAGGAGCGGCATGTCGACGATCTTCTTGCCGATGCGCGCGCCGCCGAGGTCCGCCCCGGTGAGCACGGCCCTGACGCCCGGGACCGCCAGCGCCTTGCCGGCGTCCATGCGGCGGATGCGCCCGTGGGCGATGGGGCTCCTGAGCACCTTGCACCAGAGCATGTCCGGGACTTGCATGTCCGCCGTGTACCGGGCCCGCCCCGAGACCTTGTCCTCACCCTCGCCGCGCGTCGCCGGAACGCCTACGATCCTGCCGTTCGCCATCCGATCACCTCGTTTCCGTCAGATTTCCTTCCACACCTTGGCCAGGCTGTCTCCGTAGACGCCGATGTCCCACTCGCAGAAGTAGCCGAAGGGGGTCATCCGGACCTCGTAACCGGTTTGACGCAGGCGCCGCGCCACCTCCTCGAGCAGCTCTTGAGCCTGGGCGGGAGCGGCGCTGTCGCCGCCGAGATGGGCAAAGGAATGGAGCACGACGTTCCTCATGCGCTTCTTGTTGGCCAGCCATTTGATGTGCTTGAGCGATTGCCGAAAAGCGGACCGGTTGTCGAGGTCGGCGTTTTCCACCTCTACCAGCACCACCACGGTCTCGGTGACCGTGACCGCTTCATCGGCCGGTTCGGGGGCCTCGGCCAGAGCCTTGGCGTAGGGCTTCCAGCGAAAGCTCCTGGCCAGGAACGTCAGCATCTTCATCCTGCACCCGTGGGTCGCGTCGCGTCTGCGATTCAAATGGGTCGGCCGGTCAAAGTCAAGCGAGCGGAGAGAGGGGAGGGCGCGGAGGCGCGCCGGCCGCGAGAAATCCACCAGCTAAAGGTTCTTGACAGCGAAAGTCGGCTTTGGTAGGCGTCCTACAGCCGAACGGGCAATGCCGGTTCAGGGGTCACCGGGCCGGCACCCGGAACGCGAGCGAGATGATTGGTTAAACCGTACCCGAGAAGGACCAGCCGCCGCTTGACGTGCGTGTCGTGGGACACGACGCCTGGAGGGTGCGCTGGTTTTTTTGTTGGCGCCAGGCGTTGCAGGGGAGGCACCGGGCGGCGGGAGTTGGAGCGAAGCAGCGCCTCATGGAGGACTTGATGAAGACTTTGGGTCTGATCTCACCCAATCTGGATGATCCGACCATTCAGGAGTATTACCGCATTCTGCCGGAAGGCATCGAGATAAAGGGCCGGCCTCTTCACGTCACCACGTTCGGCGACGAGACCTTCGCCAAGGTCGAGGAAGCCTTTGCCGACGTCGTCCGCGACCTCACCAGGGACCCCCTGGATTTCCTGATGATCACCGGCGAGCTGTTCCTCTCCTATCGCGGTCCGGGCTCGGACCGGCTGGTGCTGGACTCGGTCCGGGAGATTACGCCGGTGAAGGCATCGACGGTGCTCACCGCGGTGGTGCGCGCGTTGAAGTCCCTGGACCTCTACCGCGTGGTCATGGCGTCGCCGTTTCCCCACGACCAGGACGAGAACCTCATCCGGTTCCTCGACCACTACAACATCGAAGTCGCCGCCAACCGCGGCCTGGGCTACGACAACACCCACGAGATCTGGGAGCTCCCCGCCGAGACCGGCTACGATCTGGCCGCCGCGGTGCTTGAAGAGTGCCCCAACGTGGACGGCATCTACATGCCCTGCAACAAGTGGCGGGTTTCTTCGGTCATCGATCGGTTGGAGGCCGACCTGGGCAAGCCCGTCATCACCAACACCCAGGCGTGGATCTGGGATGCGTTGCAAGGCCTGGGCCTGAATGCCTCCCTGCCGGGATACGGAACCCTGCTGAAGTAGTGTTCCCGAGCCGGGACCTGGCGGCCACCGGCCGGGAGGCAAGGCTCAGGTGCGCGCTCCCGAGCCCGCCCAGGCCGAGCTCCAGCTCATTCTCCGCCGGGCCGGCGAGCGCCGCCAGCACGCGGCCGTCCGCCCCGTCATTCCCTGCAAGCCAGCCCGACAGCCGCGCCGCCGCGCCGGGCCGCGCCGCCATCGCCGCGAAGCCGGCCTTTCCGGCCCGGCGGCGGAAGTCGATGAAGCCGGATCGGGGACTCCGACACGTCCGGCGGCGCCGGAATCGGTGTTTGAGGTAGGTTTTTGGGTTTTTGGTAAGCGCTGCGGGGACCCCACCTTCCGCCGAGGGGGGAAGTGAGTTTTGCTAGGGGGCTTATATACATTGCTAGACAAACGTCCTGCCGGTCTCTAAGCGCAGCATGGAGGATTTGGCGACGGAGCCTAGTAGCACGTGGCCTCTCTCTGGCCCCAACCGTCGCGGACATAGATGCCCCAATCGCCGGTTCCCTTTCAAGACTTATCAATTGAACCGGCATTGAGCGAGACCCCACCCGTCGCGCACGTAAACGCCCCACTGCTTCTTAGCCCAGTGTGGCTTCGGTGCGCGGAAAGTTGCTCGTGCTCTCGTGGGGTCATGACTGTTTGCGATGTGGCACTTGTAGTTGCCGCCTCTTGGCTCAGTGTCCGTGCCCTGATACCCGTCGGCGCCACGCCAGTTGGCCCACACCTGATACAGGCACGTGTAACGGCACTCTACGTTCTTCCATCCTCCTGCGCACACCCCAACGCTCTCCTTGAAATGTACGATAACGTTGCCATCGCTCGTACACGTCAACCCTTCATAGCCCTTAGACCTATCAATCTCCAAACCATGCTTGTGACCTGGATCCAGTGGATTATCGTGCGCTGCCACACCAGCAGCTACGGTCAAGGCCAGCGATGCGAGGATGATTGCGATTAGTTTGTTCATATTTAGCTCCTTCGTTGTCCGACAGGACGCTTGTCTAGCAATGTATATAAGCCCCACTGCATTCCATACCGCTTTCGGTGTTGAAGCATCCTTTACTTACACCCCCCCACCACCTTGGTCGCCTACCGTCAGCGTGGCCGACCAGACGGGGGACTGGGCTACGGCGGGCGCGGCAGAGAACAGCCACAGCGCCCCGAGCACCAGCGCGAGGGCGGGGAGGAGAGCGAGGCGGCGCCACGGAGACGCGGCCGGGCGCGAGCCCGCCGGAGCGGCGCCATGGCCGCCGGTCAGTCCGGTCCGTAGGGTGAGATGTGAGAGGGGGTTGCGTGCGCGCCCTCGAGGGGCGGCGGCCGGTTCAGGCGGGCCGGCCTCCCGCCGCGCGCACCTCATGTCGCCGGGCTGCCGGGCCGCCGGGCCGCCGGGCCGCCGGGCCGCCGGGCCGCCGGGCCGCCGGGCCGCCGGGCCGCCGGGCCGCCGGGCCGCCGGGCCGCCGGGCCGCCGGGCCGCCGGGCCGCCGGGCCGCCGGGCCGCCGGGCCGCCGGGCCGCCGGGCCGGGCCGCCGGGCCGCCGGGCGATTATGAGGAACTTCCGGGAATGTCAAGGGCATTTCGAACCTCCCGTGTTGTCCGTCGCCGGCGGGCGCGCCGGAGCGCAGTCCCGCGCGTTGGTGGCGATCCCGAAGTCAAGAATGCCATACCATATCCATCCATATTTTGTGTGTTATCAGTGTGCCCTAATCATCTAATTAAGTGTCACTTTCGTGCCCGAAGTGAAAAAATGGTTTTTGTCACCTCGGGAACGATAATAACACTAATCGGGGCGGATAAAGGCACACCGATGACACTTGGGTGTGGTAAGAGCGTATCCAAACCGACCCGCGCCCTGACGCCCCACATGGGGCCGGCTACAAGGGGGAGTTACCGGCGCGTGTGCTATATTCGAGAGCAGTGACGACGGGGCGGCAAGGCAGATTGGGGAGGAGGTGATTCATGGCCGGACTCATCAAGAAACTTCTCATCGTGGTCCCTGTCGGTCTCGGCGTGCTGGCGGTGGTGTACGCGCTGGGGTCGCGGGAGAGTCCGCAGCGGGCCGCGCCCGAGGAACGGACGGCTTTCGTGCGGGTGGTGCCGGCGGCGGCAATGGACGTAGCGCCCCGCGCCCTGGGCTACGGCAGCGTCAAGCCGGGGAGGGTGTGGGAGGCGGTGGCGGAGGTGAGCGGCACCGTCATATTCCGGCATCCCGAGCTCCGGCGCGGCGCCATCCTCCGGGCCGGGGCGGAGTTGCTGCGCATCGACCCGGTCGACTACCGGTTGGCGGCAAACCAGATCGAAGCCAACATCCGCGCGGTGGAAGCGCAGATCGCTGTGCTGGAGGCGCGCGCCGGCAACACGGAACGCTCGCTGGCCATCGAGGAGCGGAGTCTGGCGCTGAACCGCAAGCAGCTCGAGCGGACCCGGGAGCTGCTGCGCCGGGGCGCGGTGGCGCAGTCCGAGGCGGACCGGGAAGAGCGCGTGGTGCTGGCCGGCGAGCAAGCGGTGCAGAAGCTGCGGGACGCCGCCAAGCTGCTGCCGACGGAGCGCGCGGTGCAGGAAGCGTCGCGGGACCAGTTGAAGGCCCGGCTGGAAACGGCCCGGCGGGACCTGAGCCGCACCACCATCGTGGCGCCGTTCACGTGCCGCATCGCCGCGGTGAACGTCGAGTTGGCGCAGTTCGCCGCCAGGGGCCAGATCCTGGTGGAAGCGGACAGCCTGGACTTTGCCGAGATCGTCGCCCAGGTGCCGATCGGGAGGGCGCTGGCGCTGTTGCCGCCCGGTCTGGAGCTTCGGCGGGACGCCGCCGGCGGCGCGCGGCGGCTGCGCGAGCTGGTGGACATCGAGGCGGTGGTGCGCCTGCGCACGGGCGATGTCGACGTCAGGTGGCCGGCGCGGTTCTCGCGGATGAACGACACCGTGGACCCGCGCACCCGCACGGCGGGGATGATCGTCGCCGTGGACGAGCCGTACCGGCACGTCACCGAGGGCCGGCGGCCTCCACTGGTCAAGAACATGTACGTCGAGGTGGAGCTGCGGGGACCGCCCCGGTCCGGGGCGGTGGTGATTCCCCGGGCCGCGCTTCGGGGCGATCAGGTCTACGTGGCCGGTCCGGACCAACGGCTGCGGTTTCGCGAGGTCGTGGTGGACTTCGCGCAGACGAACTTCGTGGTGCTGCGGTCGGGGCTGGCCGCGGGAGAGCGCGTGGTGATCTCGGACCTGCCGTTCGCCGTCGAGGGCATGCGTCTGGCGGCGGTGGTGGACCAGGCGGCGGCGGACGACCTGGCGGCCGAGGGCACGGGCGCCGCGCCCGTCCAGTGACGCTCCCATGATCGGTTTCTTCGCCGGCCACCCGACCGCCGCAAATCTCCTGATGTCGGCGTTTCTCCTGGCGGGGCTCGCCTTTGTCGGCAACGTCAAGCGCGAGACGTTTCCCGACACTCCCGCCGATTCGGTCGAGGTCCGGGTGCCTTTCCCGGGGGCGGCGGCGCTGGAGGTGGAGGAGGCCATCTGTCTCAGGATCGAGGATGCCGCGGACGCCGTCGACGGCCGGGAGGAGACGCGCTGCGAGGCGAGGGAAGGGTTGGCCGTCGCCACGCTGGTGATGCGGGAAGGAGGCGATATCGGCCGCTTCCTCGACGACGTCACGACCGAGGTCGCCGGCATCCAGGACTTTCCGGCAGCGGCCGAGGCGCCGGTGGTGCGTCAGTTGGGGCGCAGGGACTTCGTCGCCTCGATCGCCGTGGCGGGACCGCTACGGCCCGAGGGTTTGAAGGCCTACGCGGAACGCATGAAGGACGACCTGCTGGCGATACCCGGGGTCGCCCAGGTCAATGTGCAGGGCTTTTCCCAGCACCAGATACGCATCGAGGTTCCGGCCTCCACCATGCGGCAGTTCGGCCTCAGCATCGGCGACCTGGCCGACGCGGTGGCGGCCCAGAGCGTGGCGCTGCCGGCCGGCGCGGTGGAGACCCGCGACACGACGGTGCTGATCCGGTTCGACGACGAGCGGCGCACGCCCCGGGCGCTGGAGGGGCTCGTGGTGGTGGCCTCCGCAAGCGGCGCCGTGGTCCGGCTCGGCGACATCGCCACCATTGCCGACCGCTTCGAGCGGGACGAGGACAAGAACGTTTTCAACGGCAGAAGGGCCGCCTACCTGGCCGTGGAAAAGGGGCGGGGGGACGACACCCTCGAGGTCATCGACGCCGTCAAGGCCTATATCGACGCGGAACGGGGCCGGGCGCCTCCGGGCATGGTGTTCGAGATCACGCGCGACGTGGCCTCCATCGTGCGCGACCGGCTGACGATGCTGTTGCGCAACGGCGTCCAGGGCCTCGGGCTGGTGTTCCTGGTGATGTGGCTGTTCTTCGGACTGCGCTACTCGTTCTGGGTGGCGGCCGGCCTGCCGGTGGCTTTCATGGGCACCATCGCCGGCATGGCGGCCATCGGCTACTCCTTCGACATGATCACCCTGGTGGCGCTCCTGATCGCCGTCGGGCTCATCATGGACGACGCCATCGTGATCGCAGAGAACATCGCGCGCCGTCGCCGGGCGGGAAACACGGCCATCGAGGCGGCGGTGGAGGGAACGCGGGAGGTCGCTCCGGGCGTGCTCGCGTCCTTTCTCACCACCGCCGGCGTGTTCGGCGCCCTGGCCTTCCTCCAGGGGGGTATCGGAGCCATCCTGAAAGTCCTGCCGGTGGTCCTGATCCTCACGCTGTCGTTCAGCCTGGTGGAGGCGTTCCTGATCCTCCCGCATCACCTGAAAGGAGCTCTCGACGCCGGCGGCGGCCGGGAACGGCGGGGGCTCCGGGCTCGGTTCGAAAACGGCCTGGAGCGCTTCACGGAAGCGTGGGTCGGGCGTCTGGTGGACGCGGCCGTGTCCTGGCGCTACGTCACGGTGGGCCTGATCGCGGGCCTGCTGCTCGGCGCGGTGGCGGTGATGGCCGGCGGCGCGCTCAAGGTCAGGGCTTTCCCCGACATCGAGGGCAACGTGATCGAGGCGCGCCTGCTGCTGCCGCAAGGGACGCCGCTGGCCCGCACCGAGGCCGTGGTGGATGAGGTGGTGGCGGCCGTCCGGGCCGTGGACGGGGAACTCGCGGGACCGGGCGGCAGGAACGTCGTGCGGAACATCGGGATCCAGTTCAGCCGCAACCAGGATGCCCACGAGTCCGGGGAACATCTCGCCACCATCAACGTCGACCTGGTGGACTCGGAGTCCCGCGACGTGTCGCTGGACGCCGTCAAGGACCGTTGGCGGGCGCGACTGAAGGAACTGCCCGACGTCGTCTCGCTCACCTTCGGCGAGCCCCAGCCCGGGCCGGGCGGAAAGCCCATCGACATCCGCCTGACGGGGGAAGATTTGGATGCGTTGAAGGCGGCCTCCACCGACCTGCAGGAGTGGCTCCGTGGGTATCGCGGGGTGTTCGATCTGTCGGACGACCTGCGGCTCGGCAAGCCGGAAGTCCGCGTGCGCCTGCGCGAGGGCGCCCTGGTCCTGGGGCTCAACGCATCGCAGGTGGCGCGGCAACTGCGGGCGGCGTTTCAGGGCCGTGTCGCCGGGGAGTTCCAGGCCGGCGCCGAGGACTACGAGATCGACATCCGCCTGTCCGGTGAGGATCGGGACAGCCTCGCGGACCTGGCCTGGTTCGCCGTCACCCTGCCCACCGGCGAGCAGGCGCCGCTCTACACGGTGGCGACGCTGGACCGGGGCCGGGGCTACAGCCGCATCCACCGCATCGGCGGACGCCGGACCGTGACCGTTCAGGGCGACCTGGATCCGGAGATGGCCAACGCCGGGGAGGTCGTCTCCGATACCCGGACCCGGATTCTGCCCGAGATCCTGGGCCGGCATCCCGGCATGAGCGTCCAGCTCGAGGGCCAGACCGAGGAGTTGGCGGCGAGCACTGGTTCCCTGGGGCGCAATTTTCTCATCGGGCTGGCCGCCGTCTTCCTGTTGCTGAGCTTTCAGTTCCGCAACTACATCGAACCGCTGGTGGTCATGGCCGCCATTCCCGTGGGTTTCGTGGGCGTGGTCGCCGGGCACCTCGCCCTGGGCCTCGATCTGTCCATGCCCAGCATGGTGGGGTTCGTCTCCCTGGCCGGCGTCGTGGTCAACAACGCCATCCTGCTGGTGGCCTTCATCAAGAACCACCGCCGTGGCGGCGAGCCGGCGGCCGTGGCCGCGTGCCGGGCGGCCCGGCAGCGCTTCCGCGCGATCCTGCTGACCTCGCTCACGACGGTGGCGGGCGTTCTGCCGCTACTCATGGAGACCAGTCTCCAGGCCCAGGTGCTGGTGCCCCTGGTGACCAGTCTCGCCTTCGGGCTCGCCGCGGCGACCTTCCAGGTGTTGTTTCTGGTGCCGTCCCTCTACGCGATTCTGGACGACCTCGGGCTGGCGGAGAACGTGGCGCCCGCGGTGGAGCCGCCGCGATGACTTCGTCGTCGCTCACGGCGTTGACCGCGCTGCCGCTGTCCCGGGCGCGCGGCCAAGTTTGAAACCCGCCCCTACAACGTGGTGAGCACGATCCCGCCGAGACAGATTGCCGCTGCGCCCACCAGCACCTTGAGCGTCACCCGCTCGAAGGAGCGCAGGAAGATGGTGCTGAGGATCACGGTGAAGAGCGGGGTGGTGGAGATGAGCGGCGAGACCAGCACCACGTCCCCCATCTCCAGCGCGGTCATGTTCATGGTCACGGCAGCGGCGTTGAGCAGCCCCGACAGGCCGAACCACACGAGCGTCTCACGCCGGAAGATCAGCTCCCGATACTTCCGGGTCGCCAGCAGGTAGAGCACCAACGCCACGAAGGCCCCTCCCTGCACCAGGCAGACCGCCAGCGGCACGGAGTCGATCATGGAGTAGCCGTGCTTTCGCATGGGGCTCGCAAACCCGCCCAGAAACGCCGCCAGCACGGGCAGCAGCAGGTAGATGGGCTGGTAGGGGACGGCCTGTTCGGAATCCCTCATGCCCAGCAGGCTCGCGCCGAAGATGATCAGCAGCGTGCCGGTGGCGATGGCGACGGTGACGGTTTCGCCCAGCCACAATACCGCCACGATCCCCGCGAAGAGCGGGGTCGTGTTGCGTAGCGGCGAGGCCCGGGAGATGCCCACCTTGTTGGCCGAGATGAACAGCAGGATCTGCGTGCAGAAGGGCGACAGCACGCCCGCCGCCGTGAACAGCAGCAACCCGTCGGTGGGCGCGTCGTCCCAGGAAGCCAGCGGCCCGAGCACCGCGAGCAGGATGACGGTGGAGGTGAAGAGCGAGAAGGAAATCGCTCCCGTGGGCGTGCCGTAGTTGAGGCCCAGCCGGGAGCAGATCTGGCCGGACGAGAAGCACAGGGCGGCTCCCAAAGCCAGCAGCGGGATGTAGGGGTTGTCCACGGTCAGGCCGGCTGGAGAGTAAAGCGTTCCATGGGTACGTTGGTGACGTTGGTGAATATGCGCAGGAATTCCTGCCGCCAGCAAGCCGCGGCGCCAGCACGGATCGGTTTCAGCCCGCCCGTGGCCGGCGCGGGCGTGAGAGTTGAAAAACCCCGGAGCTTCGGCTAGCGTCCGAGAAATCCCGGTTCCAATGGAAGAGGAGTCGTTCATGGCGTACACGAGTTGGCGCGGCACGGTCGGCGTGGTCAAGCCCACCATGAGGCCCGGGTCGCTGGAGGAGTTCATCCGCATGATGCCCGAAGGCATCGGCATCATACCGCTCTTCATCGGCTTCCAGCGCGGCACCGCGGACGAGTTCCAGCAGGCCATGAAGGCCTACGAGGAGCGGGTGGCCCAGCTTGCCGGCTACGGCGTGGACCTGATCCATCCCGAGGGCGCTCCGCCCTTCATGTTCCAGGGCGTCAAGGGCGAGCGGCGCACCATCAGGGCCTGGGAGCGCAAGTACAAGATTCCGATGGTCACCGCGGGCCAGACCCAGATCGAGGCCCTGAAGGCGCTCAAGGCCAAGAAGATTCTTGGCGTCACCTATTTCACCGGCAAGATCAACGACACCTTCGCCAAGTATTTCGTGGAGGCGGGGTTCGAGGTGCTGGCCATGGAGGGCATCCCGGTGGACTTCGAGGACGTGGGCAAGCTCGCCGGGCAGGAAGTCTACGCCCACACGCGCAACCTGTTCCTCAAGCACAAGGGCGCGGACGCCATCTACATGCTCGGTTCCGGCTGGCGCACGCTGGACATCATCGAGCTCCTGGAACAGGACCTGCAGGTGCCGGTGGTGCATCCGGTGCCGGCCCGGGTGTGGGCCATCCAGAAGAGGCTCCACGTCAACGAGTCGGTGATGGGGTACGGGCGGTTGTTGGAGGAGATGGTCTAGCGGCGTATCGGGAGAAATGTTCGATTCTCGTCATTCCGGCGAAAGCCGGAATCCAGGATGGGTGCGGCGGGGAACCGCTCCCGTTTGCCCATCCCTACCCCTGGATTCCGGCCCCGTATCGGGGTACGGGGCATGCTTTCGCCGGAATGACGGGTGCGGGGGCTCGGCGGCGTCCTTGACTCATCCGAAGAAAGGAAGGCGGACTTGGCACGGCTTACCCAGGCGGCGGTACGAAAGATCGCGAAGGGCCTTTATGCGGCGGAGCGAGAGCGCAGCGTCCTCGATCCCCTGACCGTGACGCACGAAGGGATCGACGTGCCGGCGGCCTACCGCATCCAGCTTGCGCTGGTGGAGCTCAGGAAGGCGGCGGGGGAGAAGGTCGTCGGCAAGAAGATCGGCCTCACGAGCCTTGCGATGCAGCGGATGCTGGGCGTGGATCAGCCGGACTACGGCCACATTTTCGACACCATGGTGCTGGAGGACGAGGTCCGCATGGACACCGGCGAGCTGATTCAGCCCAAGGTGGAGCCCGAGATCGCGTTCGTGATGGAGCGCTCCCTCAAGGGACCGGGGGTTACCGCCATGCAGGTGCTGGCGGCCACCCGTTTCGTGGTGCCCGCCATCGAGATCATCGACAGCCGCATCCGCGACTGGAAGATCAAGCTCTGCGACACCATCGCCGACAACGCCTCGTCGGCGCGCATCGTGCTCGGCAACACGCCCAGGCAGGTGCACCAGGTGGATCTGCGGCTGGTGGGCATGATGCTGGAGAAGAACGGCGAGGTGGCGCAGACCGGGGCGGGCGCCGCCGCCCTGGGGCATCCGGCCAACGCGGTGGCATGGCTGGCCAACGCCATCGGCGCGTACGGCGTGGCGCTGGAGGCCGGCGAAGTGGTCATGCCGGGGGCGGTTTCGGCGGCCGTGGACGTGGCCCAAGGCGATCACATCCGGATCTCCTTCGACGGCCTGGGAACGGTTTCGGCGCGATTCGTGTAGTGCCGCGGGCCGCGACACGAGTGTCCCGCCACAAGATCATCATCCGAAGGAACCGGACAGGACGCCAGGGAGGATTCACGCATGGAGAAGACCGGCGCCGCGATACTGGGTTCCGGCAACATCGGCACGGACCTCATGTACAAGCTGCTGCGGAGCGAAACCGTCCGGCCCGCGGTGATGGCCGGGGTCATTCCGGAGTCCGAGGGCCTGTCACGGGCCCGTCAGGAAGGGCTGGCCACCACCCACGAAGGCATCGACGGGCTCTTGGAGCACGCGGACGATTTCGAGATCGTCTTCGACGCCACCACCGCCAAGGCCCACGCCGCGCACGCGCCGCTGCTGAGGAAGGTCGGCAAGGTCGCCGTCGACTTGACCCCGGCGGCAGTTGGGCCCTATGTCATCCCGCTTGTCAACCTCGACGCCCACGTGGGCGAGCCCAACGTCAACCTGGTGAGCTGCGGCGGACAGGCCACGGTGCCGCTGGTGAGCGCCATGGGCCAATGCGCGCCCGTGGAGTACGCCGAGATCGTCGCAACCATCGCCAGCAAGAGCGCCGGACCCGGCACCCGGCAGAACATCGACGAGTTCACCGACACCACGGCCCGTGGCCTGGAGAAGATCGGCAAGGCGTCCAGGGGCAAGGCCGTGATCGTGCTCAACCCGGCCGAGCCGCCGATCCTCATGCGCAACACCGTGTACGGCATGCTCAAGCCCACGGACCCCGACCGGATCCGCCAGGCCCTCGCGGACATGGTGGCGCGGATACAGGAGTACGTGTCCGGTTACCGGCTGCGCGCGGAGCCCCTTGTCGAGGACGTCCCGGGCGGCAAGCAGAAGGTGACCGTCTACGTGGAGGTGGAAGGGGCCGCCGACTACCTGCCGGCCTACGCCGGCAACCTCGACATCATGACCGCGGCCGCGGTGCGGGTCGGCGAGGAAATCGGCAGGCATCTGCAAGCCGGCACGTGGCGCAGACCGGGCGGCTGATAACGTATGAAACGCCAGCGGATGCGCAGGGCCTGTTACTAGGGCACCATGATTCGTAGGGGCGGGTTTCAAACCCGCCTGTCTCTAGTTTGACACCGACACGCTAGCATGCGTTGTCATCGCCAATAGTCACATAACTCATCGGTTTCACGATGAAAAACATCCTGCCAAAGCAAGCCGGCGGTGTGCTCCAGTGCGCCTCGTTTTCTTCCCTTGTGTTGACTTTCGGGTTGACTCTTGGCATGATGCCCCGATGGAAACACGACACGTCTCCGCAAAGAACACCGCCAGGGTCAAGCTCACCCTGACCAAGAGGACCGTAGATTCTCTCGATCCCGAGGACAACCCCTGGATCGCCTGGGACGACAAGCTTACCGGCTTCGGTGTGCGCGTGCATCCCTCGGGCGCAAAGGCTTACCTTGTAAACTACCGCGCCGGCGACGGCGGACGCAAGGCGCCCAGCAAGCGGGTGGTGGTGGGCCGCGCCGGGCGTATGACGCCGGACCAGGCAAGGCGGCGGGCGCAGGAGCTTCTGGGGCGTGTAGCCTCGGGCGAGGACCCGGCAGGCGAGCGTGCCGAGGCTCGGGGGCTGCCGAGGCTCGGCGAGGCGTGCGAGGACTACATCAAGTCCGGCCACGGCTGGGCCGAGAGCACGGAGCGGGGCTATCGCCGGTATGCGGAGCTGTATCTCGGCGACTGGCTTTCCCGTCCGTTGGACGGCATCACCCGACGGGACGTGGAGGGCCGCTTCAAGCTTCTGACGGAGCGTCACGGGGAGATGCCCGCCAACCAGTGCCTGTCGTTCCTGCGGTCAGTGTACCGGAGGCCGTGCGTGGACCACGAGGGTCTTCGGAACCCCGTGGATCAATGGCTTGCGGGCGGGGGGCGCTACCACCGGAAGACGAGGAAGCGGATATCGTCACCGGCGGAGGTGCTGCCGTGCTGGCGCAAGGGGATAGAGGCAGTGGTGAGGAACCCGGTACGCCGGGACGTGTTCCTGTTCGGGCTCTACACGGGGATGCGGCGGGGAGAGATCCTGGCGCTTCGGTGGGAGCGGGTGGACATGGACAAGGGGCTCTTCCGGGTGGAGGAGACGAAGACCGGAGTCCCGCTGGAGCTGCCGGCGACGCGCCAACTCGGGGAGATTCTGGCGCGGCGGCGGACGGAGGTCAACGCGATGCCCGAGAAGCTTCACGGCTGGGCGTTCCCGTCGCGGTCAAGCAAGTCGGGGCACGTGGAGGAGCTTCAGGCGTACTACGAGGCCATCGGGCGGGCGGGCGGCGCCAAGTTCTGGTTTCACGCGCTGCGCAACTCCTTCATCACGGTGGCGGAGCGGGAACTGATGCTGCCACGGTCGTTGACGAAGCGGCTGGTGAACCACGCGCGGCCCGGCGACGTGACGGAGGGGTACGCCGCGGACTGGACGGTGGAGCAGCTTCGGGAGCCCGCGCAACGGATAGCTGACCGCATCGATGATCTTGTTGGGTCGGACGAGGCAGTGGCGCAGGCTCGCATGCAGGCAGGATGAGATGCGGCGGGCGTGAGGTTCGCTGTAACGCCGCCCCTCCGGCGCCTTCAGTGATGCGGGCGCCGCCGGGGAATATCGTAGGGTCGAGAGATGAAACCTTGGGTTCGTATTTCCGCAAACCTTTCACTCACCGCTGCTGAAGTGTGGGCGGCAGTCGCCTGGGCGTGGGGGAGCCGGTGGGAAATTCTGGAAAGATAGACCCGCCAGAGCATGTGGCCTTCATCAGCATTTCCGACTGCTGGTCGCGCCGGGGCGCGAGGGTCCCATCAGCCCGGACCCAGGCCGAGGAGCTTCCTGGCGTTCCCGTGCGCGATCTTTTCCTTCGTGGGCCGGGGGAGGTCCAGCGAACGAAGCCAGTCCGCGCCGGCCTTGTTCCCGGCGAACGGATAGTCGACCGCGAACATCACGCGGTCCTCGCCCATCACGGACAGGAGCAGCGTCAACAGTTCCCCGCGGAAGAACGCGCTGGTGGTCATCCAGAAGTTGTCGTGGAGATACTGCTGGACGGGTTTTTTCAGCCTTCTTTTCGTGGCCTTGGCCAGATCGCCTCCGAACCGCCAGTAGTAGAAGGGAAGCCCTTCGCCCATGTGGCCGACGATGACCTGGAGGTCGGGGAACTTGTCGAAAACCCCGCCGACGATCATCCGCAGGCATTGCAGGGCCACTTCCTGGTGCCAGCCGTAGCCCGGACCGCCGAGGATCTTGCTGACCCAGCCGTCCCCCAGCCCGTTGTAGTAGAGGTCCATGACTTCGGGAGACGGAGAAGCCGGGTGGATGTAGACGGGCGCTCCGAGCGCTTCGGCCCGGGCCAGCACGGGCTCGAAGGCGGCGGCGTCGAGGAACCTGCCGCCGATGGCTCCATAGGTCATGCAGCCGACCAGGCCGTCATCGCGGACGGCCCGCTCGAGCTCGTCCGCGGCCGCTTGCG
Organism: uncultured Binatia bacterium (SeqCode); assembly: GCA_965204505.1. Taxonomy (GTDB): domain Bacteria; phylum Desulfobacterota; class Binatia; order UBA9968; family JAJDTQ01; genus JAJDTQ01. The sequence goes on along the minus strand of CBDBFB010000001.1, from coordinate 1,577,995 downwards.
GCTCACGCATCGGCAGCGCGGCGAAGGCGCGGAAACGATCCGGGTAGGCCGGGATGACCTCCCTTGCGATCCAGGCGTTGATGGCGCGGGCGAAATCGACGCTCTCGGCGCCGGGCAGCTCCTGCGCGCCCGGCGTCATCGCCGAAAGGACCTGCATGCCGATGCCCGCCTCGTCCATGGCCGCGATGCGGCCGGCGGCCACGTCGGTGATGACCTCGATGAACTTCGGATTCGGAAGCTTGATGCCGTTAAGCCTCAGAAGCTCGGGAGCCGCATAGTGTTCCTCCAACCCGATCAGGAACAGGTCGTCGTCCGCGGCCGAGGCGGCTGCCGCCGCGCTCCAGGGCAGCGTGGACCCGGCCGCTGCCGCAACGCCCAGGGCCATGGCGCGTGTCAGGAAAGCGCGCCGGCTCATGGCGCCGTCGCCAGCCCGGCCGTTGAGGCGGGTCTGCTCGTCAGTCATCGCGGATGCTCCTTTCCCGGGATTCCCGGTCGGCAGCGGCGCCGGGGGGCGCGACAACTGGCTGAAGCAATGCCTTGTTCGTTATCGAGGGATCGGGCGGGTCTTTCACGGCGGTCATCGGCGCGAGTGCCGGGAAGCCTGGGAGAAGGTGTCCGCCCGTCCTTCTCCCAGGACCTCTCGTCGACTGTAAGCGTTGCCGCTGGGGCACGTTGACTTTCAGCGAGAGTCGGGTGTGAACGCCCAGGGCAGGGCGCAGCGAGACTAGCTGCGGTACTAGCGGGTGAGAGTCCCGCCGGCGCAGTTCTCAGTTTGGCGCCGTAGTCATATCCGGCAGACGCACGGGGCGACCCGGCGATCTGGAAGCCCGGACGTAAAAGCCTCGGGGGACAGGGAGGCCTTTGTGCCGCTCCTGTGCGATCAGCCCGGAAGGCGAGCAACGAGTAGGGCCGCAACGAGAGTGAACGGATCAAGCGTCGAAAAGGGCGTTCCCGCGTGAAGCTGATTTGCGGGATAAATTGGAGCTGCCAAGGGTTTTCTCCCTACCCGATGGCCAGTGCCGGTGCGGAAGAAACTGAGGCGCACGCACCGGGGCTCCCGGCGTATTGAAGGCGGCAATACTCGAAAGTACCGCAGCGAAAGTCCGGAAGGTCTGGAGGTCAGACAGGATGATCCTCGAATGTCAAAGACCGCGTCTATAACCGGTCGTGCCGGGAAATGAGGCGGAGACGTCCAGACTGGCGGATGAGGCCGACAAGCGGTGATGGCCGGGACAACATAACCCGGCCGGAGCGAGGGCCTCTGGGCTCAGGTGGCGATGTTGCAACCGGCGGTTTCGCACACAGAGGCGACGCATCGTAAGCGGTGCGGCTGGGGCACGTTGACTTTCAGCGTAAGCGTTGCCGCTGGGGCACGTTGACTTTCAGCGAGAGTCGGGGGTGAAGGCCCAGGGGAGGAGCTCGTCGATGCGTGAGGCGCGATGCCCCGAGGCGATGGCCTTGAGGGTAGCCTTGAGATAGGCGTAGGGTTCGACCCCGTTCAACTTGGCGGTCTCGACCAGCGAGGCGATGCGGCCCCAGGCGGCGGCGCCTTCGTCGTGGCCGGCGAACAGGGCGTTCTTGCGGTTCAGGGCCAGCGGGCGGATGAGGTTCTCCACGCAGTTGGTGTCCATCTCGACGCGCCCGTCTTCGAGGAACACCAGCAGGCCGTCCCAGTGCCGGGCGATGTAGGCCAGCGCCTCGCCCAGGCGGGACTTGGCCGAGAGCCGCGCGCGTTGTTCCGTAAGCCACGCGCCGAACTCCTCGACCAGGGGCGCGGTCCGGCTCCGGCGTTCGGCAAGGCGGTGTTCGGCCGAGGCGCCGCGGATCCCGTCCTCGATGGCGTAGAACTCCGCGATCCGCCGCAGCCCCTCGGCCGCGATCCCGGAGCGGTCGCTGTCGAAGACATCGTGGACCTTCCGCCTGGAATGCCCCCAACAGTACGCCAGGCGCACCTGCCAGTCCGGGCCCGCAAGCCGGTTGTAGCCGGCATAGCCGTCCACCTGCAGGATGCCCTTGAACCCCTTGAGGAAGGTCTCCGCGTGCTCGCCGCCGCGCCCCGGGGCGTAGAAGTACACCACCCCGGGCGGGTCCGGGCCGCCCCAGCTTCGGTCGTCGCGGGCCAGCGCCCACAGCCACCCCGTCTTGGTCCTGCCCCGGCCGGGGTCGAGGACCGGAGCCCGGGTCTCGTCCATGAACAGCTTCCCCGACTGTCTCAGGCGCCAGGCCAGCCGGTCCACCACCGGCTTGAGGTGGAACGCCGCCGCGCCCACCCACCCGGCCAGCGTCGAGCGGTGAAGATCGACCCCCGAGCGGGCGTAGATCCGGGACTGGCGGTAGAGCGGAGAGTGGTCGGCGTACTTCGACACCAGCACGTGGGCGATGGCCCCTTCGGTCGGCAGCGCGCCCTCGATCAGGTGCGCCGGCGCCTCGGCCTGGGTGACCCCTTCCTGGCACACCCGGCAAGCGTACTTGGGCCGCACCGTGACGATCACCTGGAGTTGCGCCGGCACGATGTCCAGCCGCTCGGTGCGGTCCTCGCCTATGCGGGTCATCTCGCCGCAGCCGCATGGACACTGCGTGCTCTCGGGCTCGATCACCTCCTCTGACCGGGGCAGATGAGCGGGCAGATGGCCGATGTTGCGCTCGGGAGCCGAACGCTTCCGGCGAGGCGTCCCCCTGGCCGGCGCCGGCGCGGATTCCTTCGCCTCGGCCACGGCCGCTTCGAGGTCCTCGAACGCCAGTTGCAACTGGTCGGGATGGAGCTTTTCGGACTTCTTGCCGTACACCGCCCGGTTGAGCTCCCGCACCAGGTGCTCGAGGCGGCGGTTCACGTCTTCAAGATGATGGTTCAGGTCTTCGAGATGGTGGTTGCGGTCGGAGAGGGAAGCGTTCTCGGTGCGAAGCGCCTCCATGGCCGCCTGCTGTCCCTCGAACAGCGCCCGCAAGGACGGCGCGAGGGATGAGAGACCGGCCTTGCCGAGGTTGACCTCCATGACAAGAATAGTATCACAAAATCAGGCACTTAGCAACAAAAAACGCCTCCGCTCACCCCGCCGCCGTACGCGGCCGCCGCACCCGCGGCGCCCACGCCCGACGCCAGTCCAGCCCTTCGAACAACGCCTCGAACTGCGCCCCCGTAAGCCGCATCACCCCGTCCCGCACCCCGGGCCACGCAAACCGCCCCTGCTCCAGACGCTTCGACGCCAACACCAGCCCCGTCCCGTCCCACCACAGCACCTTCACCCGGTCCAGCCGCCGCGGCCGGAACACCACCGCCACCCCGCTGTACGGGTCCAGTCCCAACTCCTGCTCCACCACCGCCGCCAACCCGTCATGGCCCTTGCGGAAGTCCACAGGCCTCGTCGCCACCACCACCCGCGTCCCCGACCCCGGAGCTGTCATCGCAGACCCCGCAGCGCCGAGGCTATCTCGGCGATCCGCACCGCGCCGATGGCCCCCTCAAGCCGTACCGTCACTCCCCGAGCCTCGATCGACACCGAACCCACCGCCGTTGTCTCCTCCACCACCTCCAGCTCGGCGAAGGCACGACCGCTCCCGGGCGCCGCCACCCCGGCCTTGATCCCTGCCTGGCTCCGCTCCGCCCCAGCCTCAGCCAGGCTTCCCGCCGCCCCCGTACCCGGCGGCGTCAGCCTGCCCCGCTGTGCCAGCTTTCGCCATGCGCTCACCTGACTGACCGACAACCCGTGGCGCTGCGCCACTTCCCCCACCTTCACCCCAGGCCAGCAACACTCCCGGACCACCTGCGCCTTCTCCTCGTCCGTCCATCTCCGATCCCCAGTCCTCGCCGGCGGCCGGACGACCTCCGTGTCCCCGCCCGCCGCCGCCTCCCGGTCCAGCCCGTCCTCGACACTCCGTCCGACATCATCCATTCCCTTGCCCTCCTTCCTGTACTTGGAGGGCTATCCTACCCACTCATACTCGGGGTTAGGAAGATGGGGCGCTCGTTACGCTTACCGTCGACTTGCTCCTTCTCCCTCCGAGGGAGGCCGGCAGTGAGGAAACCGCTGTTGGACTACCCGCCCGGCTTGTCGAGGCGGGCTCGCGTTGCCGGCCCCTACCAGCGAACGGTTCCGCCCAGCATCACTCCGTGCTCGGGCGGCCCGCCGCCGTCCGCCGTCTCCACCCGGCGCGTGGCGTCGAGACTGAGCTCGAAGCCTGACGCCACCGAGGCGAGCCGCCAGCCCATGCGGTACTCCCGCGCGCTGTCCGACACCCCGAACCCGAGGTTCGGCGTCCCGGTGAAGCGCCCGCCCAACACCGCCATGCCGTAGCCCACCTCCGCGTCCAGCCGCCCCGACCGGGCCGCATCGCCGTCCGCCGCTCTCAGCCCCTGAGCCTCCGGCATCGCCCACAGCCGCTCCGAGCCGCCCGGGTCCGCGCCCCAGGACGGCGACCGCATCTTCGTCGACACCGCGCGCACCGTCCCGGCCCCGGGCGAGCTCTTCGTGCTCTGGGACGGCACGGGGCTGGTGGTCAAGCGCGTCGAGGCGCTCACCGCCGAAGGCGCCTTGCGCCTCGTCTCCGCCCATCCCGACTACCCGCCCTACGAGCGCCCGGCCGACGAGGTCCACATCGTCGGCAAGGTGCTGTGGAAGGCGCCCGCGCCTGATGAGACCCTTGCGGCGGGCCGGGCATACCGCCCGCCGCAAGGGTCGAACCCATCGCCGCCCCTCACCACCGGATCAGCGACCGCAGCATCACCCCGTGCTCGGGCGCGGCGTCGTTCGCGGCCTCGCGGCGCGTCGCGTCGAGATTGACCTCGAAGCCGGGGTCGCCGGGCACCGCGGACGTGAGCCGCCAGCCGAGGCGCCAGTCGCGCGCGCCGCCGTCGGCGAGCCCGAAGCCTGCGTTCGGCGTGCCGGTGAAGCGCCCGCCGAGCACGGGCAGCCCGTAGCCCATCTCGCCCTGGAGGCCCCGCGCGGGCTGGAACTCCCCGTCCGGCGCGAGACCGCGCGCATCGCGCGCGCCCCACAGCCGCTCCGCCGCGCTCGACGCCGCGCCCAGCGTGGGCGAGAGCGAGAACGAGAGCCCGCGCCCGTGCGCGCCCGGGCCGAGCCGCGCGCTCGCGCTCATCCCCCACTCCTCGTAGCCCGAGTCCGCGTGGGCCGCGAGCACCCGCGCCCGCGCCTCGATGCTGAATCCGGAGGCCGCGTCGGTGAAGGCGACGCCGCCGCCCACCTCGACCCCTGTCCCGGTCTCGGCGTCGCCGCCGTCGTGGCGCAAGCCCAGCTCGAGCGAGGGCCGCAAGGTGGCGCCCTCGCCGAGCGCGAAGGACCGCCCGCCTTCGAGCACGAGGCGCACCCGGCTCGCGCCGGCCTGCGTCGCCGCGGAGTTCGCCGCCTTCTCCGAGTCCATGCGCACGAGGAACGCGTCGGCCTTGAGCGCGAGGTCCATGCCGCCCGCCTCGCCGGGCTCGAGCAGCGCGCCCCGCGCCCCCACCGCGCCCATGCGCAGACGCAAGTCGGTCCTCGTGACCGTCCTCGCCCGCTCAGGATTCGTCCGCGCGTCCTGCACGATGGTCATCGCGCCGGTGCCGAAGCCCGCGAGGCCCCAGGCCGAGACCCGCTCGGTGAGCTTCAGGCGCAGGTACGGGCTCACCGTGGTGAGCGTGCTCTCGAACGTGCCCTCGTCCACCCCGGGCTGGTCGAACGTCCCGTCGCCCTCGCTCAAGCTCACCGCGACGCCCGCGAGCGCGCGGTCCCACTCCGCGTCCGCCCCCAGGGTGCCGGTCAGGACCTCGCCGTCGATGCGCGTGGCGCCCGCGTCCGAGTCCTCCTCGCCGTCGAAGCGCCCGTGCGCGACGCGCCCCCACGCGGCGAGACCGGGACCCGCGCCCTCGCGCTGCGGGGCCACGTGGAACGCGCTCCCGAGCAGCAGCTCGCGCCCCGTCACCGAGCGCCCGGGCGCCGAGGCGGCGGGGTCGTTCCAGCCGCCGCCCGGACCGAGGCGCGCGAACGGGCCGCTGTCGCCCGCCGGCGCCGTCTCCTCCGCGCCGAGCGCGCGGGCGAGCCCGGTCACCGCCTCGGCGAGCGCCTGGGCGTCATCGGCCTTCGAGAGGTCGAGGCTCTGGCCCGCGAGCGTCGCGTGCGCCCCCGGCGCGAGGCCCTCGAGCCTCCCCGAGACCGCGTCCGTCAGTTGCCCCGCCACCGTGCGCCCGATGCGCGACAGCACCATCTTCTGGAGCGGGTCGTCGTTGCGGATGGTCCCCGTCGCCTCCCGGTGCATCCCCCGCAGATACGCCCCCCGCGGGTTCGACAGCCGGAGCACGAACGTCTCCTTCCCCTCGTCGATGGCGTCGTCGAGGATGGGGACGCGCACCGTGTGCGACGTCTCGCCCGCCGCAAAGGTCAGGGTGCCCGACGCGGCCGTGTAGTCCTCGCCCGCCGTCGCCGTGCGTAAGCGTAACGAGCGCCCCATCTTCCTACCCCCGGTGAGTCGGGGGTAGGCTGGCCCTCCAAGTACAGGAAGGAGGGCAAGGCAATGGATGATCTTGACCGGAGTGTCGAGGAAGAGCTGGACCGGGAGGAGGCGGCGGGCGGGGACACGGCGGTTGTCCGGCCGCCGGCGACGGCTGGGGATCGGCGATGGACGGACGAAGAGAAGGCGCAGGTGGTCCGGGAGTGTTGCTGGCCTGGGGTGAAGGTGGGGGAAGTGGCGCAGCGCCACGGGTTGTCGGTCAGTCAGGTGAGCGCATGGCGAAAGCTGGCACAGCGGGGCAGGCTGACGCCGCCGGGTTCGGGGGCGGCGGGAAGCCTGGCTGAGGCTGGGGCGGAGCGGAGCCAGGCAGGGGGCAAGGCTGGGGTGGCGGCGCCCGGGAGCGGTCCTGCCTTCGCCGAGCTGGAGGTGGTGGAGGAGCCAACGGCGGTGGGTTCGGTGTCGATCGAGGCTCGGGGAGTGACGGTACGGCTTGAGGGAGCCATCGGCGCGGTGCGGATCGCCGAGATAGCCTCGGCGCTGCGGGGTCTGCGATGACAGCTCCGGGGTCGGGGACGCGGGTGGTGGTGGCGACGATGCCTGTGGACTTCCGCAAGGGTCATGACGGGTTGGCGGCGGTGGTGGAGCAGGAGTTGGGACTGGACCCGTACAGCGGGGTGGCGGTGGTGTTCCGGCCGCGGCGGCTGGACCGGGTGAAGGTGCTGTGGTGGGACGGGACGGGGCTGGTGTTGGCGTCGAAGCGTCTGGAGCAGGGGCGGTTTGCGTGGCCCGGGGTGCGGGACGGGGTGATGCGGCTTACGGGGGCGCAGTTCGAGGCGTTGTTCGAAGGGCTGGACTGGCGTCGGGCGTGGAGGCCGCGGGTGCGGCGGCCGCGTACGGCGGCGGGGTGAGCGGAGGCGTTTTTTGTTGCTAAGTGCCTGATTTTGTGATACTATTCTTGTCATGGAGGTCAACCTCGGCAAGGCCGGTCTCTCATCCCTCGCGCCGTCCTTGCGGGCGCTGTTCGAGGGACAGCAGGCGGCGCATGGAGGCGCTCGCGCACCGAGAACGCTTCCCTCTCCGACCGCAACCACCATCTCGAAGACCTGAACCATCATCTTGAAGACGTGAACCGCCGCCTCGAGCACCTGGTGCGGGAGCTCAACCGGGCGGTGTACGGGCAAGAAGTCCGAGAAGCTCCATCCCGACCAGTTGCAACTGGCGTTCGAGGACCTCGAAGCGGCCGTGGCCGAGGCGAAGGAATCCGCGCCGGCGCCGGCCAGGGGGACGCCTCGCCGGAAGCGTTCGGCTCCCGAGCGCAACATCGGCCATCTTCCGGCTCATCTGCCCCGGTCAGAGCGAGGTGATCGAGCCCGAGAGCACGCAGTGTCCATGCGGCTGCGGCGAGATGGAGCGCATGGGCGAGGACCGCACCGAGCGGCTGGACATCGTGCCGGCCCAACTCCAGGTGATCGTCACGGTGCGGCCCAAGTACGCCTGCCGGGTGTGCCAGGAAGGGGTCACCCAGGCCGAGGCGCCGGCGCACCTGATCGAGGGCGCGCTGCCGACCGAAGGGGCCATCGCCCACGTGCTGGTGTCGAAGTACGCCGACCACTCTCCGCTCTACCGCCAGTCCCGGATCTACGCCCGCTCGGGGGTCGATCTTCACCGCTCGACGCTGGCCGGGTGGGTGGGCGCGGCGGCGTTCCACCTCAAGCCGGTGGTGGACCGGCTGGCCTGGCGCCTGAGACAGTCGGGGAAGCTGTTCATGGACGAGACCCGGGCTCCGGTCCTCGACCCCGGCCGGGGCAGGACCAAGACGGGGTGGCTGTGGGCGCTGGCCCGGGACGACCGAAGCTGGGGCGGCCCGGACCCGCCCGGGGTGGTGTACTTCTACGCCCCGGGGCGCGGCGGCGAGCACGCGGAGACCTTCCTCAAGGGGTTCAAGGGCATCCTGCAGGTGGACGGCTATGCCGGCTACAACCGGCTTGCGGGCCCGGACTGGCAGGTGCGCCTGGCGTACTGTTGGGGGCATTCCAGGCGGAAGGTCCACGATGTCTTCGACAGCGACCGCTCCGGGATCGCGGCCGAGGGGCTGCGGCGGATCGCGGAGTTCTACGCCATCGAGGACGGGATCCGCGGCGCTTCGGCCGAACACCGCCTTGCCGAGCGCCGGAGCCGCACCGCGCCCCTGGTCGAGGAGTTCGGCGCGTGGCTCAAGGAACAACGCGCGCGGCTCTCGGCCAAGTCCCGCCTGGGCGAGGCCCTGGCCTACATCGCCCGGCACTGGGACGGTCTGCTGGTGTTCCTCGAAGACGGGCGCGTCGAGATGGACACCAACTGCGTCGAGAACCTCATCCGCCCGCTGGCCCTGAACCGCAAGAACGCCCTGTTCGCCGGCCACGACGAAGGCGCCGCCGCCTGGGGCCGCATCGCATCGCTGGTCGAGACCGCCAAGCTGAACGGCGTCGAGCCGTACGCCTACCTCAAGGCTACCCTCAAAGCCATCGCCTCGGGGCATCGCGCCTCACGCATCGACGAACTGTCGGGTAGGGCACTGGCGCGCGCACCTTTATTGGGCCACGTTTCCAGCCGCCCTCCCTAAAATTCCGTACGTCGGGTTTTCCCCGGTACGGCTTCAAGCTTCAGGCACCTCGCAGTTCGGCACGGAGCCTTCCGCAGGGTCGCCGAGGTCAAGGCCGATCCCGCCATACCCCCGAACGGACGCTGCGTTTGCTCCGCCCTTCGACGATGCCACTCGCCGGTTGATGCGTCGCCTCTGTGTGCGAAACCGCCGGTTGCAACATCGCCACCTGAGCCCAGAGGCCCTCGCTCCGGCCGGGTTATGTTGTCCCGGCCATCACCGCTTGTCGGCCTCATCCGCCAGTCTGGACGTCTCCGCCTCATTTCCCGGCACGACCGGTTATAGACGCGGTCTTTGACATTCGAGGATCATCCTGTCTGACCTCCAGACCTTCCGGACTTTCGCTGCGGTACTTTCGAGTATTGCCGCCTTCAATACGCCGGGAGCCCCGGTGCGTGCGCCTCAGTTTCTTCCGCACCGGCACTGGCCATCGGGTAGGGAGAAAACCCTTGGCAGCTCCAATTTATCCCGCAAATCAGCTTCACGCGGGAACGCCCTTTTCGACGCTTGATCCGTTCACTCTCGTTGCGGCCCTACTCGTTGCTCGCCTTCCGGGCTGATCGCACAGGAGCGGCACAAAGGCCTCCCTGTCCCCCGAGGCTTTTACGTCCGGGCTTCCAGATCGCCGGGTCGCCCCGTGCGTCTGCCGGATATGACTACGGCGCCAAACTGAGAACTGCGCCGGCGGGACTCTCACCCGCTAGTACCGCAGCTAGTCTCGCTGCGCCCTCCCCTGGGCGTTCACCCCCGCTTTCCCGCTGATCCCGGGGCGCCCGCCACTCGCCTCATCGCCGTGCCGCCTTCTTTGTCAAGGTGGTTTTTCGCACCGTTTACCCCTTTTTTCGCTTCGGGCACGAAAGTAACACTTAAATAGATAATTGGGGCACACTGATGGCACACAAAATATGGATGGATATGGTATGGGGATTTTTGACTTTGGGATTGTCACAAACGCGCGAGACTGCGCTCCGGCGCGCCCGCCGGCGGCGGACAAAGACGGGAGGTTCGAAATGCCCTTGACATTTACGGCACTGTCTCATAATCGCCCAGCGGCCCAGCGGCCCAGCGGCCCAGCGGCCCAGCGGCCCAGCGGCCCAGCGGCCCAGCGGCCCAGCGGCCCAGCGGGCAGCGACATGAGGTGCGCCCGGCGGGAGGCCGGCCCGCCTGACCCGGCCGCCGCCCCTCGAGGGCGCGCACACAAGCTCCTCTCCCTTCTTCCCGGACTGACCGGCGGCCGCCTGGCCGCTCCGGCGGGCTCGCGCCGGGCCGCGTCCCCGTGGCGCCTCCCCGTCCTCGCGCTGCTGCTCGGCGCGCTCGGCCTGTTCGCGGCCGCGCCCGCCCAGGCGCAGTCCCAGATCTGGTCGGCGACGCTGACAGTCGGTAAGGACGGAATTTATTACGGCTGCGAAATCGCCGCTACGCAAGTACCCTGCTCCTCGGCGCTCACGGACGATGACTTCGAGTACAACGGTCGGACCTATCATATCCGCCGGTTATCTTACATCTCTTCCACTAGTCGGTTTCAGATGAGCACCGATCCGACACCACGCGCGAAGCTTGCCGGGCTGGTGTTGCATCTCGGCAATACGCGGTTGACCCTTGGTGATTTCGGCGCTGAAGGACGTTACCAATGGACGGGTGTCAACCCGCAATGGACCGAGGGCCAGCAGGTCGCGGTGAAGCTGGCGCATGTCTCGCTGGGCCGCCAAGGCAGCATGTCCGTCGACGGGTTTCACCCAATGGGACCCGGACGCATGAAGATCGCCGAGGGCGCATCGATCACCTACGGCATCGTGATCCACCAGCCGCCGACCGCGGATCTGACCATCACGCCGCGACACCACAACGTCCGACCGGACGGCAGCGACTACCCCAACGTCGACAACAGCCTGCTCACGATCCACAACGGGGTCACCTGGAAAGCCGCCCCGCACCCCAACTACCTGAGCGGGGACTGGCAGCGGGCCAAATCGGTCGGGCTCACCGCGGTGGACGACAACGAGTGCAAGTCTCCGCCCGGCACCCGGTACTGGATCAGGCACCACGGCAGCGGCGGCGGTCCCGACTGGGGCGGGTGGGACCGGCAGGACCGGCACCATGGCCTGGTGATCTCGATCGAAATCATCGACGACGACTGCAAATATCTGGCCGCTTCCCCGGGCCAGGTGTCGCCGGAGGAGGGCGCCAGCGCGACCTACACCGTCCGCCTGAAGACGCCGCTCGAGGACGCCGCGTACATTTCCCCGCGCATCAGCGTCCCCGGCGACAGCGACCCCGGCGCGATCACGGTCTCTCCCGAGCGGATCCGGGTCGAAGCGGGAGACACGAGCCCGAAGACGTTCACGGTCAGCGCCGGAAGGGACGCGAACTCCCGTAACGAGGTCCTGGTTGTCGACCACAGCGTCGACTCGCCGGAGGTCCCGGCGGATTACCTGGGCGGCCGGGTGACCGTCATTGTCCAGGACGAACAGAACGCGGCGAGGACGCACGAGCGCGACGCGCTGAGCGTGACCGGTCTTGCGCTCACGGCCGGTTCGGAGGCGGTGGCGCTGAGCCCGGCCTTCTCGACGAATGTGCTGTCGTACCGGGCGGAGGTCCCGGCGGGGACGGCGGGCGTGACGCTGGCGCCGCACTGGAGCGGCGGGGCGAGCGTGTTCGCGGGCTCGCGCCGGGGCGGGACGACCTTCACGCGCCCGGCGCGGGTGCGGCCCTCGGGCACGGCGGTCGCGCTGGCGCTGGCGCCGGACGGCGGCGCGACCGAGCTGTGGGTGATGGCGAGCGGCGGTTCGAGCGGCATGACGACCTACCGCATCGAGGTGACCGAGGCGCAGGTGCGCGAGGAGCCGCCGCCGCAGACGGCGGAGACGCCCGAGGAACAGACCCCGCCGGAAGAAGAGGCCCAGACCGTGGCGGTAGAGTTCGGCAAGGTCCCGGAGGAGCATGACGGGCGGACGGCGTTCGCGCTGGACGTGCAGTCGGGCTCGAAGCCCGCTGCGGAGGCGTTCAAGGTGACGGCCGGGAAGGTGACGGGCGTGGAGCCGCTGGACCCGGTGCTGTGGCGGGTCCGCGTCAAGCCGGAGTCCTGGAAGGACGTGAAGATAGCGCTCGGCGCGGCGTCGGCGAAGGTCCGGGGTCCGGCGCGCATCCGGGTCGCGGCCGCGCGGGCGAAGGAGGGCAAGGACGCCTCGCTGGACTTCGCGGTGACGCTGAGCCGCGCGGCGTCGGGGCCGGTGTCTGTGGACTATGCAACCGAGAACGGCACGGCCACGGCGGGCGAGGACTACACGGCCGCGTCGGGCACGCTCGTCTTCGCGGCGGGCGAGACGGAGAAGACGGTCTCGGTGCCGCTGCTCGACGACGCGCATGACGAGGGCAAGGAGACGTTCACGCTGAAGCTCTCGAACCCGCAGGGGGCGTATCTGCGCGCGATGCACCGCGAGGCGAAGGGGGTCATCAGGAACGAGGACCCGCTGCAGCGGGACTGGCTGGCGCGCTTCGGTCGCGCGGCCGCGGCGGACGCGGTGGCGGCGGTGACGGCGCGGCTGGAGACGCCGCGGAGCGCGGGCTCGCACCTGACGGTGGGCGGCCAGCGCCTGTCGCTCGGGGGCCGGGCGCTGGCGGAGGCGCTGACGGGGTTCGCGCGCCGCTACGGCGCTCAGGCCCCGGCGGACGGCCTGCATGAGCGGCGCGGGCGGCCGGTGACGGGGCGCGAGCTCTTGATGGGCACTTCGTTCCGCGCGGTGCTTGGCGGCGGGGGCTCCCGGTTCACGGGCTGGGGGTCGGGGGCGTCGGTGTCGCGGTTCACGAGCGCGGCGCCGGGGCTTTCGCTGAGCGGCGAGGCGGCCACCGGGGCGGCGGGCATGGACTACGAGCGGGGCCGGCTGCTGACCGGGCTGGCGATGACCCACAGCCTGGGCAAGGGCGCGGCGCAGGGCTCGGGCCGGAGCTACGCGATGGGGAGTTCCGTCACGACGGTGCTTCCCTACGCGCGCTTCGAGTTCTCGGAGCGGGTGTCGGCCTGGAGCCTTGCGGGGACGGGGTCGGGACGGCTGACGCTGGACCTGGACGGCGACGCGGCTGCGCGCCACGGCGCGGACCTGTCGATGGCGCTTGCGGCGGCCGGGGTGCGGGGCGAGGTGGTGACGCCCGCCGGGGCGGGCGGGTTCTCGCTGGCGCTCAAGGCGGACGCGTACTGGGTGCGCACGGAGTCGGAGCGGGTGTCCGTGCCCGGGGTGGGGAACCTGGCGGCGGCGCGGGCGGATGCGAGCCGGCTTCGGGCGGTGCTGGACGGCTCGCGGGCGTTCACGCTCGGGGGCGGCGGGACGCTGACGCCATCGGTGGAGCTCGGGGTGCGTCACGACGGGGGCGAGGGGGGCAGCGGCACGGGCATGGAGGTCGGCGCCGGAGTGGGCTGGGCGGACCCGTCGCGGGGCCTTGACGTGGCGTTGCGGGTGCACGGGCTTGCGGCCCATGCCGGGGAGGGCCACCGGGAATGGGGCGTGTCGGGGTGGCTGAGGGTTGTGCCGGGGGCGGCGGGACGGGGCCTGTCGATGTCGCTCACGCCGTCCTGGGGCGCGGCCCCGGGGGGCTCGGAGCGGCTGTGGAGGATGCCGGAGGCTTCGAGGCTGGCTGCAAACGACAATGCGGCTCCATCCGGGCGGCTGGACGCGGAGGTGGGCTACGGCATGGCGGTGTTGGGCGGGCGCTTCACCGGGACGCCGAACCTCGGGTTCGGGGTGTCGGACACGGCGCGGGAGTACCGCATGGGCTGGCGGCTCGCCTCGGTGGCGTCAGGCTTCGAGCTCAGTCTCGACGCCACGCGCCGGGAGACGCCGGAGGGTGGCGGGCCGCCCGAGCACGGGGTCATGCTGGGCGGAACCGTTCGCTGGTAGGAGCGCAGCGGCTCCGCCCGGCCCCGTCGCGGACCGCGCGCACGGCGCGCCGCATCAGCCGGCGGCGCTGTTCCGTGGAATGTCTTGCGGGGGCGGCGACACCCGTCAATGCGCCTGTAAACAAAGGGCCTGTAAACAAAGGAATTGAGCCATGTCCCGCTGATCCCGGGGCGCCCGGGGCGCCCGCCACTCGCCTCATCGCCGTGCCGCCTTCTTTGTCAAGGTGGTTTTTTCGCACCGTTTACCCCTTTTTTCGCTTCGGGCACGAAAGTAACACTTAAATAGATAATTGGGGCACACTGATGGCACACAAAATATGGATGGATATGGTATGGGGATTTTGACTTTGGGATTGTCACAAACGCGCGGGACTGCGCTCCGGCGCGCCCGCCGGCGGCGGACAAAGACGGGAGGTTCGAAATGCCCTTGACATTTACGGCACTGTCTCATAATCGCCCAGCGGCCCAGCGGCCCAGCGGCCCAGCGGCCCAGCGGCCCAGCGGCCCAGCGGCCCAGCGACATGAGGTGCGCCCGGCGGGAGGCCGGCCCGCCTGACCCGGCCGCCGCCCCTCGAGGGCGCGCACACAAGCTCCTCTCCCCTTCATCCGGACCGACCGGCGGCCGCCTGGCCGCTCCGGCGGGCTCGCGCCGGGCCGCGTCCCCGTGGCGCCGCCTCGCCCTCCTCCCCGTCCTCGCGCTGCTGCTCGGGGCGCTCGGCCTGTTCGCGGCCGCGCCCGCCCAGGCGCAGTCCCAGATCTGGTCGGCGACGCTGACAGTCGATGAGGACGACGGGTATTTCGGCTGCTCCAACGCAGAGGCCACCCAGGACAACTGCTCAAGCTCGACCGTCTTGTCGGAAGATGAATTCACCTATAACGGGATCAACTATCAGGTCGGTGCAATCAATTGGGATTCAGCAACAAATTCTCTAGTCGCCGTCATCGTACGCAACCCACTCCAAGCAACGGAGGAAGTTATCACGGCTACCTATGCTAAGCGCGCCTTCGGCGTGTCCGCGGTGCTGACCGTCGCCGGAAAACCGCTTGCCGTCAGCGACTCCACTACAACTGCGACGGGCGACATCGAATGGTCGTACTATCCAGCCACGGTCTGGACCGACGGCCAGCGGGTCGCGGTGAAGCTGGAGATTCCGGCGAAGTCGCCGTGGTTGTGGCCGGACGGGACCCGGCATCACGACAAGAACCAGATCTGGTCCACCACGATGGCGGCGAAGGCCCTCGAGCCGACGCGATGGGGCACGGACTCGTCCGGCTGCAGGACCGGTGTGTCGGGGGGCACTTGCCCCCTCGCGATGGGCGCCAACAGGTTCACTTACGCGGGCAATACCTACACCATCAGCGATTTCTATCACCGCAACGGCACTCTGTTCGCGGGCTTGAGCTCGGGCAGCGCCGCCGCGATCACCGCTGCAAGGTCGCTGATGCTGATCGTCAAGTATCCCGCTGGCGCCGAAAGGCGGTTCCCCCTGAGGAATCTGACCGCCAGTGGCACTTCGGCCACCGCCTCCTGGCCCGTCGACGACATGCGCTGGGGCTCCTACGGTCATCCACACCCCACCGACCCACAACGAAATCCCGCCGTGTGGGCGGCCAACTTCGCGGTGACTCTGGCCGTGGTCGAGGTGCCGGAGCCTGTGACCGTGACCGTGACGAGTCCGGCGCCGCGCACCCACACGGTGACCGTGTCGGTGCCCACGGCGGTCGCCGCGGAGACCATCATATCCCTGGGCACGTACGGCAGGGTCGGCCACCGTGTGTGGACGGACGTGAGGGATCCCGACCTGGTAAGCCATTGCGATCCGATGGATGCGTGGGACCCGGTCTTCCTGAATTCCGATCGCAAGTATCCGTTCGCCTACATCCAGGCGGGGCAGCGGAGCACCACGTTCAACCTTTGCCTTCTCGGAGTCCCGAAGGACGTGGAGAACCAGGTGCTGTCAAACCAGGTCACCGTGTACCTGCCGCGGGGGAGGTCGTCGGTGATTTACGACATCAACGTCGGCAGCGCCTACGGCGGCGGGTCCGGGACCGCGGAATTCGAGGGCGGCGAGGGGCCGGGCTCCGGCGGGGAGGAGGAACGCGACCCGCTGACGGCGGTCTTCGAGGAGGTGCCGGAAGAGCATGACGGCACGGAGTTCGCGTTCCTGGTGCGTCTGAGCGAGACGGTGGGGAGTTTCAGCCGGTCGCCGCGCTTGTGGTCGTTCGCGGTGACGCAGGGCCGGGTGACGGGCGTGGAGCAGATCGGCGCCGGGCTGTGGCGGGTCACGGTGCGGCCGGCGTCGCCGAGCGACGTGACGGTGACGCTTGCGGGCGGGCGGGACTGCGACGACGAGCCGTCGGGCGCGGTGTGCACGCCGGACGGGCGGGCGCTGTCGAACACGTCGAGTGCGAGGGTCGCGGCGGGTCCGCAGCAGCAGCAGGAGGTGTTGGTCACGCCGGAGCCGGCCGACGTGCGGGTGGTGCCGGGCGACGGCAGCCTGACGGTGAGCTGGACGGCGGTGGCGCACCCGCGCGTCGCTGCGGAGCGGGTGCAGCACGCGCTGCGCTGGAGCCAGGAGGCGGGCGTGTGGGCCAACCCGTCGGGCAACAACGGCATCGCGGTGGAGGCCGGCGTGAACGGCTACACCATCACCGGGCTGAGGAACGGCGTGGCGACCGGGGTGTTCGTGCGCGCCTTCGTGGGCCGGCTCCGGTCGGAGCGCAGCGAGCACTCGAGCGGGTGGGTCCGTGTGAAGGGCGAGTCGACGACGCCGCGGGCGGCAACCCAGACCGTGGCGGTAGAGTTCGGCAAGGTCCCGGCGGAGCATGACGGGCAGACGGCGTTCGCGCTGGACGTGCAGTCGGGCTCGAAGCCCGCCCCGGAGGCGTTCAAGGTGACGGCCGGGAAGGTGACGGGCGTGGAGTCGCTGGACCCGGTGCTGTGGCGGGTCCGCGTCAAGCCGGAGTCCTGGAAGGACGTGAAGATAGCGCTCGGCGCGGCGTCGGCGAAGGTCCGGGGTCCGGCGCGCATCCGGGTCGCGGCCGCGCGGGCGAAGGAGGGCAAGGACGCCTCGCTGGACTTCGCGGTGACGCTGAGCCGCGCGGCGTCGGGGCCGGTGTCTGTGGACTATGCAACCGAGAACGGCACGGCCACGGCGGGCGAGGACTACACGGCCGCGTCGGGCACGCTCGTCTTCGCGGCGGGCGAGACGGAGAAGACGGTCTCGGTGCCGCTGCTCGACGACGCGCATGACGAGGGCAAGGAGACGTTCACGCTGAAGCTCTCGAACCCGCAGGGGGCGTATCTGCGCGCGATGCACCGCGAGGCGAAGGGGGTCATCAGGAACGAGGACCCGCTGCAGCGGGACTGGCTGGCGCGCTTCGGTCGCGCGGCCGCGGCGGACGCGGTGGCGGCGGTGACGGCGCGGCTGGAGACGCCGCGGAGCGCGGGCTCGCACCTGACGGTGGGCGGCCAGCGCCTGTCGCTCGGGGGCCGGGCGCTGGCGGAGGCGCTGACGGGGTTCGCGCGCCGCTACGGCGCTCAGGCCCCGGCGGACGGCCTGCATGAGCGGCGCGGGCGGCCGGTGACGGGGCGCGAGCTCTTGATGGGCACTTCGTTCCGCGCGGTGCTTGGCGGCGCGGGCTCGCGGTTCACGGGCTGGGGCTCGGGGGCGTCGGTGTCGCGGTTCACGAGCGCGGCGCCGGGGCTTTCGCTGAGCGGCGAGGCGGCCACCGGGGCGGCGGGCATGGACTACGAGCGCGGCCGGCTGCTGACCGGGCTGGCGATGACCCACAGCCTGGGCAAGGGCGCGGCGCAGGGCTCGGGCCGGAGCTACGCGATGGGGAGTTCCGTCACGACGGTGCTTCCCTATGCGCGCTTCGAGTTCTCGGAGCGGGTATCGGCCTGGAGCGTTGCGGGGACGGGGTCGGGGAGGCTGACGCTGGACCTCGACGGCGACGCGGCCGCGCGCCACGGCGCGGACCTGTCGATGACGCTTGCGGCGGCCGGGGTGCGGGGCGAGGTGGTGACGGCTGCCGGGGCGGGCGGTTTCTCGCTGGCGCTCAAGGCGGACGCGTACTGGGTGCGCACGGAGTCGGAGCGGGTGTCCGTGCCCGGGGTGGGGAACCTGGCGGCGGCGCGGGCGGACGCGAGCCGGCTTCGGGCGGTGCTGGACGGCTCGCGGGCGTTCACGCTGGGTGGCGGCGGGACGCTGACGCCTTCGGTGGAGCTCGGGGTGCGTCACGACGGGGGCGAGGGGGGCAGCGGCACGGGCATGGAGGTTGGCGCCGGAGTGGGCTGGGCGGACCCGTCGCGGGGCCTTGACGTGGCGTTGCGGGTGCACGGGCTTGCGGCCCATGCCGGGGAGGGCCACCGGGAATGGGGCGTGTCGGGGTGGCTGAGGCTTGTGCCGGGCGCGGCGGGTCGCGGCCTGTCGATGTCGCTCACGCCGTCCTGGGGCGCGGCCCCGGGCGGCTCGGAGCGGCTGTGGGCGATGCCGGAGGCTTCGAGGCTGGCTGCAAACGACAATGCGGCTCCATCCGGGCGGCTGGACGCGGAGGTGGGCTACGGCATGGCGGTGTTGGGCGGGCGCTTCACCGGGACGCCGAACCTCGGGTTCGGGGTGTCGGACACGGCGCGGGAGTACCGCATGGGCTGGCGGCTCGCCTCGGTGGCGTCAGGCTTCGAGCTCAGTCTCGACGCCACGCGCCGGGAGACGGCCGACGGTGGCGGGCCGCCCGAGCACGGGGTGATGCTGGGCGGAACCGTTCGCTGGTAGGGAGCGGCAACGCGAGCCCGCCTCGACAAGCCGGGCGGCTAGTCCAACAGCGGTTTCCTCACTGCCGGAGGGAGAAGGAGCAAGTCGAGGAGAGGTCCTGGGAGAAGGACGGGCGGACACCTTCTCCCAGGCTTCCCGGCACTCGCGCCGATGACCGCCGTGAAAGACCCGCCCGATCCCTCGATAACGAACAAGGCATTGCTTCAACCGGTTGTCGCGCCCCCGGCGCCGCTGCCGGCCGGGAATCCCGGCACCGTCTATGGACGCCCCCGGTGATGCAAGCACTTTCTTCGAACGGCATGGCATGCGGTCAGGTGCTGTCGTCTATCCGGCCTGTTGGTGCGGCTGTCGGAAGCCGCTGGCCCGTATGGATATACGCGGATCGGGTCCATATCGCTTACGCGAGCTTGAAGGCTCTGCGGTGCGCAGCTGGTTTGCCCGATCCCGTCTCATAGACCGTTTGCCCTTACTCGTTCTCCGTCCTGCCCACATCCCCGACGGCTCCCGCGTCCTCGCCGTTTCAGGCGGCGGCCGCGGGGATTCGGTAACTCTCCTTCTTGGTCGTCAGCGCCCAGACGATCCGCGCCATTCGGTTGGCCAGCGCCACCGCGACCAGCATCCTCGGCTTGCGCGCCAGCATCCTGGCGAGCCAGGGATCGATGGTCGCACCACGCCGAGCCGCCCAGCGGACCACGGTCATGGCCCCCGTGATCAACAGCCGCCGGAGGTCGCGCTGGCCCATCTTCGATGTCTTCCCCAGCCTCGGCTTGCCGCCGGTGGTGTGCTGGAGCGGCACCAGGCCGAGCCAGGCGGAGAAGTCGCGGCCGCGCTGGAAGCTCTCCATCGGCGGCGCAAACGCCTGGAGGGCCATCGCCGTGACCGGCCCGACCCCCGGTATCGTCATCAGTCGCGCGGCCTCTTCGTCCTGGCGCGCGCAGGCATGGAGATCCGTCTCCAGCCCGGCGATCTTCTCCTCGAGCTCGGCGACCTGAGCGAGCAGAAGGCCGCCCAACTCCCGGACCGGCGCCGGCAGCCCGGAGTCCGGATCCTCCACTGCCCGCGCCAGCCGGCCGACATGGGCCGGCCCCTGCGGAGCTGTGACGCCGTACTCCGCCAGATGACCTCGCAGAGCGTTGATGGTCTGCGTGCGTTGGCGCACCAGCAGGTCCCGCGTGCGGAACAGCATCCCCCGGGCCTGCTGCTCTTCGGTTTTCACCGCCACGAAGCGCATGGTCGGGCGCTGCGCCGCCTCGCAGATCGCCTCCGCGTCCGCCGCGTCGTTCTTCTGGCGCTTCACGAACGGCTTCACGTAGATCGGCGGGATCAACTTCACCTCGTGGCCCAGCCGCAGGATCTCCCGTCCCCAGTAGTGAGCGCTCGCGCACGCTTCCATCGCCACGGTGCATCCTGGCTGCGAGGCAAGAAAGTCCAGCACCTTCTCACGGCTCAGCTTCTTGCGGAAGACAACCCTCCCGTCAGCCCGGGCGCCGTGCAACTGAAAGCTTCTCTTGGCCAAGTCGATCCCGATGATGCTAACCTGTTCCATGGATGTCCCCTCCTTCGTCGTGGCGTTATTGTTACTGCCACCTTGGCACATTTCGATGCCGTCGGGAGGGGGCGTCCATTCCATCGCTTACAAAAAAGCTCCTTCAAACACCGATTCCCGCGCTGCGGAACATCCTCAGGTCCTTGATCCCAGACCGTCCCGAGCGCGCCCTTGTCCACGTCGCGCTTCGCGGCCCGGCAACCGGGCGCGGTGGCGATCGGCGAGGCCGAACGCGCGGTCGCGCTGATGGAACGCGATGGCGCGCTCCACGCCGCCAACCTCCCCGTGCCGGGCGAGTCGCTCACGACCGACAAGGCCCTGGCGGACGAGAAAGAGACCGTCGCGCTGATGGAGCGGGGCCGGGGCGCATCGAGGCCCGTCATGCGGAGCTGGATGGCCGGGCCGCTGCTCCACCGGGGACGCCTCAATACCGGCCAGCGCGAGGCGGTGAAGACGATCCTTTCCTCTCGCGACCGGGTCGTGGGCGTCCAGGGCTATGCCGGCACCGGCAAGACCACCATGCTCGGCCGCGCCAGGGAGCTGGCCGGGAAGTCCGGGTACCGCACCATCGGCCTGGCGCCGTCGGCATCGGCCGCTCGCACCCTGGGGGCCGAGGCGGGCATCGAATCGGAAACCCTGCAACGCTTCCTCGCCCGCTACGACGGCGTCGCCCACGGCCGGCTTTCCCGAAAGGGCGAGCGCGGGCTCCGCGCCGCCTTCGGCAAGACCGTGCTGGTGGTCGACGAAGGCTCTCTCGCCTCCACCGTCCAGGCCAGGGACCTGCTCCGGATCGCCAACACGCTCCGCATTCCCCGCGTGGTCCTGGTGGGCGACGAGAAGCAGCTCGACGCCGTCGATGCCGGCAAGCCCTTCGCGCAGTTGCAGCGTGCGGGCATGGAGACGGCCGTGATGGACGAGATCCTGCGCCAGAAGGACCCCGAGCTCCGGGAAGCGGTCGAGGCGAGCCTCGGGGGCGACATCAGCCGCGCCTTCGAGAAGCTCGGCGGCCGCGTGGCGGAGGTCAATCCCCGGAACCTCGCGGGCGCGGCCGCCGCGCGGTGGCTGAGGCTCTCCGAGCAGGAGCGCGAGAACACCGGGCTCATGGCGCCGAGCCACGAGCTGCGCCGGGCCATCAACGGACACATCCGCGAGCGTCTGGCCCGCGACGGCGTCCTCCGGGGCCCCGCCTTCGAGGGCGAGCGGCTGGTCTCCCACGGCTACACCAACGCCGAGAAGACGGTCGCCGCCAACTACGCTCCCGGCGATGTCGTGGCGTTCCACCGCGACTACATGAGCCTCGGGGTGGCGAAGGGAGACGAGCGCCGGATCGCCCGCGTGGACCACGGCATCGGCACGGTGTTCCTGGAGGGTCCGAAGGGAGAGGAAGTGCCGTGGCGGCCGCGCATGGTCGGAGCCGGGCGCGGCGCCGTCGAGGTCTACCGCGCCGAGAGGATCGAGCTCCGCGCCGGCGACCGCATCCGCTGGACCCGCAACGACAACGCCCTGGGGCTCGTGAACAGCGGCGTGGCAGAGGTCGCTTCCGTCCGTGGCGGCCGGATCTCCTTCCGGCTCGAGGACGGGCGCAGGCTGGAGATGGGGATGCTTGATCCCCAACTCCGTCACCTGGACCACGCATGGGGCGCGACCGTGCACGGGTTCCAGGGCCGCACCGTGGACAACGTGATCGCGGTAATGGAGGCCGGACATCCCCACCTCACCACCCGCAAGACCTTCTACGTCGAGATCAGCCGGGCGCGCCACGGAGCGGAGATCGTCACCGATGACGCCAGGGTTCTCCGCGAACGGCTGGAGGCCGTCACCGGAGAGCGGATCGCGGCGCTGGAAGCGGTCGAGCCGGCCATGGAAAAGTCCGCGGCGAAGGAAGGCGCCAGGGACAGAGGCGCGGAGGTCGGAGCGGAAGGAGCGCACGCGCCGCCCGATGCCGATCCCGGCCGGGACCATGCCAGGGAGTCGCCGGCTACCCCGGAACGGGAACCGGAGAAGGTCCGTGAGCGCGGGTTCGAGATGGAGATGTAGCGCCGATCGCCAATCCGGCATCGGCGCTCATTCGACGATCCCGATCAGGCGACAGCCGTCTCTATCGGGCAGGGGCCTCCATGTCCGAAGCCTGTCGCGTTGGAACGTAAACCGATCCCCAGGGGCCGTGGGTGAGGGAGTCTATGGTCATGTGACCGCAGCCGCCATCGAGTTGTTCCGGTGACTCACCGGAACGGACGTAGCGGAGCATCAATGCCTTGCACTGGCAAGCGACCAACGCTCGACCATTCTCTTTAGTTCCGGAAGCTGGACAGGCCAGTCGTGCAGGGTAGCAGGGTCGAAGTCGGCGCCGTTCGGCCAGATCAGAGTATGGACTTCCGGATCGATTCGGACCTGGTTGAAAAGGGACGGATCACGAAGGGGACCGAACAGTTCGCCCTCCAATACGGTCTGGAAATCTATGACCTGTTCCGTCCCGTCGTCGAAGCGAACTCGAAGCGTGTACGGCGCTTCAACATCAAAGGAAATCACGCGATAGATGGGGTGACTCATCGGCGCCTCGCTCATTGCAGAGGGTCTATTTTCAGGAGCATCCGCCCTGATTGCAATCGCCGCCAGTCGGTCAGCAATTCCTCGTGGTGCAATTCCGCCCAGGCCTCGACCAGACGTTGCTGCCGTCTTGGCAATTGTCCTGCGATCAACTCAATGGTGTCAATGGCGTACACGGCGACGGCATCCTGGTGGTAGGCGTGGAAATGGGGACGGTTGTGAACACCGGGAGGCTCGACGTACATGCGTATGATGATGCCGAAAAACCGGCAGATTTCAGGCATCCGATTTCTCTGGGATCGTTTCCGGCTTGGACAGGACTTCCTCGACCAACTGGAACTCCTCCGCGACGCTTCCGCAAACATGTTCGAAATGGGCCGAGTACGTCCCGTGTTCCCGCAGTGCCCTGTCCGCCAACTCAGCCGCCTCGCTACCGGCCGCGTGGGCGCGGTTCTTCGACCTGATGAGTTGAACGGTCCTGAGGCCCTCGAGTCTCCGTCCGGGAACGAGCAGACGCTCAATGAGCACCAAGCTCTTTTCGTCGTTGCCGAAAGTCAGGTTTCTTTCTCCGAGTCGGTCCCGGAGAAATTTGACCTGGAGTCCCTCGACGATCAGTTTTGAAAGGTCTGCAAACGCCTCGGCCCATTCATCGCGGCTCGTCGTGCGAGGTTTGGTGATCCGTTCAAGCAGCGTTTCGTCGCGTGGTTTCCACCAGCCCGAATTGGACTGAAACCATCGCCAAAGGGTGTGGCGAATATCTTGTAGCGGATCCGCAAAATCCGTCCGCGCACCTTCGAAGTCGGTGGTGAGCGCCCTTCGCGAAATACCGCTCTTGGGTTTTTCGTTGAAGCTCTTCCAGTACAGCTGTTCCTCGTAAGGAAGCCGCCGGAGGTCACGGATATACGCGTGGACTTGCCCCGCTTCATTGACGTCATAGCGGCGCAGCGTCCATGCGCCACGACAGTGAATGTCTCGGTCGTGCACCTTGTACTTGTCGGTGTCGCCCTTGTATTTCAACAGCACTTCCGGTCTGAAGAAAGCGGGCGACAACTCGATGGGCAGCGAGTTTTGGTCGGGCCTCAGAGTAGTTGGTGGTGGCTGACGGGTCGGTCGATATGGTCGCGACGCGTTGATTCCGCCAATCATCCGCCAAGAATTCAACGTACCGTGGCGCGGCCCCATCGTCTCGGTGTCCTGTGATCGAAGAGAACAGGTCGGTCCTCGGACGGGCGGGGCGTACGATTTGCACGCCCCTCGTATATCCCGCATGCCCTTCAACCACCCTCTGTCGGAAAAAGAACGACTGGTTGCCGATGACTCTCCTCTCATCGCCGTCGGGCCATCGGGTGAATGTCCTGGGGTTGAACACGGAGAAGTCGAACAAACGCACCAAAGCAGAGTTTGAGGCGGTCAGATATTCCTCCAACGGTTGGCGCTTGAAAGAGACCAGTGTGATGCCGTGCGTCGGTTCCCTGCGGGTGATCGAAACCACGTGGTCCCAGTCCCCTTGGTCGTCGAACCGGCAGTAGGCGTGTTGTTCGGGGCGCCAGAGCGTGCCGGTGAGATGGATGTACTCCTGCCAGATCTCCAACTGCAGC
Source organism: uncultured Binatia bacterium (SeqCode) (assembly GCA_965204505.1). GTDB lineage: Bacteria > Desulfobacterota > Binatia > UBA9968 > JAJDTQ01 > JAJDTQ01. The sequence goes on along the minus strand of CBDBFB010000001.1, from coordinate 1,553,556 downwards.
CGGTCGTTGTCGTTCATGCCCTCGATTTCCCGTAAAAAGACAAGCTGGCGACTCTCGCGGAGCGTTTGGGTACTGTCAATGGGGTCATTTCGTTCAATCCAGACATCGTCTCTTCCGCCGCCCCACACGTAGCTGGCCAAAGAGGAATAGGGGTGTGAGTCCCAGTTCAGCAGGTCGTCGTAATCGACGGGCGTCAGACTATTCTCATCAACTACCACTGCATGGACGAAGACATGGAGCCCCGACGCATATATGATCAGTTCATCTTCTTCCGCATTTTCCAACAGCAAAGCGAGATGTGGCTGGGCGGTTATCCATGCCCGGTACTGCTCATTGTTTGTCGGCAGGGTAACAAGCGGGGCGATACGCTCGATCAGTTTCTTGTGTTCATAGCTGGGCATTTCGGCATTTCGTTTGCTCTCGGCTCAACAGCGATATCCAGTTTCCCATGAAGCCATGACTCCGTCGTTCTTGTCCGATGTGATTTGTCCCATTTCACGGGTCTCATTCAGCACACCAGGTTCCCGCGATTTGCAGCAAGAAGCCGGGAACCAGGAGAAATAACCCATACCAGCCGCGGCGGGATTGGCGCCCGTAGCGCCTCTTGCAGCCGCCGATACAGAGTCCCTCCAACCCGCCAGCTAAAGATGACCTTCCGAAGACTGAGAACGAAGAGAGGACGCCAACCTTGTCGGTAGGTGTCCGGCCTTCTTCGATTCAAGCAAGACGAAACGGGCAGGAACGCAAGAAAGTTCCCCGACGCCGATCGGGGGTCAACTTTCCTCCGCTTCATCGTCGAGTCCGAGCGTCCCGTCCTGCAGGCTCCTGGCGTGTTCCACCGCCCTTTCGAAGTCTTCCAGCCTGTCGAGTTCTACCAGTTCCTGGCGCTTGAGATAAGCAAGCACGTGAACACCCCGGAAGATCGTCTTGAACAGTTCGATCAGTTCAGGCGTCAGGCGGCCTTCGTCAAGGTCGAATGCCTCGGCGGCGGCGCGTGCCGAGGCGTTGCGCACGAACGTGCCGGGCGTCACTCCGGCCTTCTCGGCAGCCTCGATGACGGCGTCCCACTCGCGTTTCGTGAACCGGATAGAGCGCTGGAAGCTCTGGTTCGCCATCTTCAACTCCCCTTTGGAAGCACGGTCCCGGCCTCTCGTGGGCTCGTTGGAGGGCACGCCGGAGCGGTTTTGCAAGATTGTTTCCAGCTCGCCCCGGGCGGCCTCCTCCCGACGGAGGCCGGTGTGTTTGCGGCGTGTTTTTCCGTGTTTGAACCGTGCAACGCACGGTTCTCTGGAGCATACACGACAAACACGGAAAAACACAGTTCAATGATTACAGGAAGATAGGTGTCACACAATCCGTGTTACAGGCACCCATCACGAGGGAGGTGTGGGATGGCGGGAAAACGGCGGGAAGGCGCATGCAAGCGCAGACATGCGACGACGGCACCAACGGTGCGTCGGGTGTGAGAACCAGAGCCCGCGCAGGCGGTCGGGAACGAAGAAACCAGGGGTTCAAGCGAAGGGGGATCGACGCCGGAGGACCCGGCGGACGGGAGCCGCCACGGCGACTGAGTGGGGGTCAGTGCGGAGGAGCTGAGGGCAGTCGTGCGAAGCACGCTGCGGGAGGCGACGGCAGCGGCGTCCGCAGTAGTGCGGACACGAGTGCAGGACGTGGTGCGGAAGCGGGTGCCGACGAGCGTAGCGAGGCGGACGGCGCGAGTGCGGCGAGCTGCGCTGAAGGAACTGACGGCATGCGTGCGGAGCACGGTGACGGATGCGCGGACACCGGAGCAAAACATGATGCGGAAGCCGGTGTCGACGGTGCCGGTGCTGGTGGCCCGAAGCAGGAAGAGCGGACCGGTCCGACGGAGGGGGGAAGGCCCATGTCGCCGAGTGGCGCAGGGGAGGCGCGAAGCGGGTCCTCGGCGACACGGGCCGTGGCGGGGGGTCCCTGCCGGAGGGCGAGCGCAACGAGGTGGACGGCGTTGAAGCGCGGCGAGTGTACGATGCGGGGTTGATGGGTGCGAAGCGCGCCGGGAGCGTCAGCGAGCGGCGGCGCGAAGGTTGTGCCTGGCGCCGACGGCACACGTGTGAAGCACGTTGCCGGAAGCGCAGGCAGCGGTGTCGGCGATGGTGCGGACACCGGAGGACGGTGGGTGCGGGAGCCGGTGTAGGGTGAAGCCCACACCGGCGACGCGGATGCGGAGGGGCATGCCGACGACGAGCGGAGCGAGGCGGACGGCACGGGTGCGGCGACGTCGCCGAAGGCGGCGAGCCGTGGGTCGGATACGCAGCCAGGCATGGCGTCGAAGTGACGCACGGGTCACGCCGTCTTGTGGGCAGGCGGAGCGCGGAGGGAGCGACCGGAGGTGCGAAGCGAACGCGAGCGCGGTGGGTGTTGTTGTTCGGGTGCACCGACAAAAAAGGGACCTATGGAGTCGAGTCCCTAATGCCACCTTCCTCCGGAAGTGAATCCATGGCGGCCTCCAGCATCCCGACCTCGCAGATTAGCGCATGGTGGACCCGGACAGAATCGGCAGCGACACCGCCGCACCCGCGACATTGGCGCTTGCCGTGGGAGTATTCGTAGAAAAATCCGTAGTCCGCGTCATTGTCCTGTAACGTAGCGACCGCATCGCGGAGGTCTACACACAACTTTGAAGAAGCGTCGATCATTGTCATTCCTCCCAGGGACTTGACTCTAACAAGTCCCACCAAAAAAAGGGGGGCGCGCCGCCGAAGCGACGCGCCCCCTCGGTGTACGGCCTATGCCGCCACCTTCTGGACCGGGATGCCGAGCTGCTTGGCCTTGTCGACGAGGTTGTCGGTGATGCCGCTGCCGGGGAAGGCGATGACGCCCTTGGGCAGGAGGTTGAGGAGGTCGTCGTTGCGGCGGAAGGGAGCGGCCCGTCCGTGGCGGTCCCAGTCGGGCTTGCAGACGACCTGGTGGACGCCGCGCTGTTCGGCCCAGCTCGCCGCGATGCGCTCGACGCCGGGGCCGCCGCCGTGCACCAGCACCATGTCGGTGTACTTCGCGCGGACCTTGTCGAGCCTGTTGAAGACCGCGGCGGGGTCGGTGATGTCCTTGCCTCCGGTTACCGCGACCAGGGTTCCTTCGGGCAGGTGCGCCTGGGTCTTGCGGTCCTTGCGAGCGCGCATGAAGTCACGGGCGTCGATGGCGGCGGAGGTGAGCTTGCCGGTCTGGCTGGTGTGCGACCCGCTGCGGGGCCGCCAGGTCTGTCCGGTCGCGTTCAGGTAGTCCTCGGCTGCCGCATCGCGCATGCGCTCGAAGGCGTCGCGGCGTGCTGAGAGGTTCTGCACCCGGTCGGTCGTGAGTTCGAGCTCGCGGGACTTGATCTCGGAGCCGTCCTGCTCGTGCTGGAGGTCGCGGAGGCCGGGGATGAGGCGGTCGGCTGAGCGGTCGAGCCGCTGGGTCTGGGCGTCGAGCATGTTGACGAAGCCCCACAACAGGCTCTCGCGCTCGTCCGCGAGCTGGGTGCCGTCGGGGCCGATGCCGCCCGCGAGGATCTCGAAAGCCGCGTGGACCGCGTCGAGCGCGTCGTCTTCGTCCCAGACGTCCCTGGAATCGAACTCGTCAGTGCCCGGTGTAGCGCCGAAGAGCTGAGCGTTTTCGCAGAATGCCGCCATGATGGATTCGCCCTGGTCTGCAATGTTGTCGACTTCGTTTCTTTCCATGCTGTCCTCCTGGTGTTTCGGAACTACGGTTTCTGCGCCGGCGTTGACTACCCTGTTCGTTGCTTCCATCGCCTTCTCCTTTCTCGTATCGCCCGCCAGTGGAGGAACTCCCTCCGTCTCGTCCCGTTGGAGCACGGCCAGTCACGCGGGGCGGGGAGGTCCCGGGGAGGGGGAGCGCCGGAGCGAAGCGGAGGACCCCCGACGAAGGAGGGGGTTGACGGCGTGCTACGATGGGACGAGACGGAGGGAGGGCCTACTGTGGAGTATCTCCGGGTGCGGTGGACGAGGCATCCAACCGGGCGGAGCCCGGCAGGAACAGGCCGGGAGGTGCCGAGGGCTTGGCGGGCCACAGATGGTTCTCGCTCGGCAGGGAGACCGGGGATCGGGCCTGGGGAGGGGAGAGTGGTCCTGTGGCCTGGGCGGAGGGGGCGAAGCGAAGGGAGGAATCAGGAGAGGCCGGAACGAAGGTGTAGGCCGAAGCTGGCCCCAATAATCCGGGAGTTGCAGCGGAAGCGTTCAGAACAGAGGGTGGGAATCGAGGAGGGATTGTGCGACGTCGCGGATGCGGCCGCGGTCGTGGACGCGCCTGGGTCCGCGGGGATCTTCAAACAGAACTACGACGTAGTAGGCGCGGCCGGGTGCGAGGATGTCGTCGTGGCGGTAGACATCGCCGACATGGTCGCCGTCGTCGTCGTAGATGCGGGACTCGTGCGGGGTGATCCGCTTGAAGGTCACGCTGCCCATCACCCGCCCCTCCTTTCGGCCAGTGCGGCTGCGGCCCACGCCGCGGCGCGGGCGAGCACGTGTCCGTGACAAGGCTGGGGATCGCACCAGCAGGCCAGCCACATGCCGTGCAGTTCGGCGAGTTCTTCGAACGTGATCTCGCCCGAGCGGATGCGCTCCCAGAGGTCGGCGCGGTAGAGCGCGATGACCTGCTCGCGGGTCCCGTCGGGCCCGATGCGGAACATGTTGCCCCACTTGGTGCGGCGGTCGATGAGGACGGTGTTGTTGTGCACGTCCGCGTGCTCGAATATGTCGCGGAGCGCGGGTTCGCGCCTGAGGTTGATGACGGCGTCCATACTCTCCCTCCTCTCGTCAAGACTTCGCCTGCTCAGGCCCGCTCCTCTCCGACTCCCGGGAACCGGAAGAGCGGGCCGAACCTTGCGGCGAGGACATCGGCGCCGAGTGAAGCGAGGTCATCGTTGAAGTCGTTGCCCTGGGGGACGATGACCGCGGCGGCGACGCCCGCCCGCGCGCAGCGCCGGGCGAGGCGTTCGGCGGCCCATGCGCCTTCGAAGTCGTTGTCGCGGGCGATGACGAGGCGGGAGCAACCGGGCGGGACCGAGAAGGAGCCGAGGCTGCCGGCGGAGAGAGCGGCGGCCGCGGTGATCTCCGGCACGGCGGTGACGAGCGACAGCACGGTCTCGATGCCCTCGCCGACGAGGAGCGGAGCGACGCGGTCGGCGGGCGTGCCGAAGCGCACGGCGAGGCCGTAGATGCGGCCGAGGGCCTTCCTCGGCGAGGCGACCTCAGCCTTGGCCGGATGGTGCGGATCGAGCCATGTGCGGTGCACGCCCTGGACGGCGCCGTCGTCGCCGGTGACGGCGGCGACAAGCGCGGGCAGGCGGCGGACTGCGGAGCCTTCGCGGTAGCGAAGCTCGGGATGGAAGCGCAGCGCCGGGAACCGGCAGCGAGCGAGGCCTCGGGCCCGGAGATAGGCTTCCGCATGGGTGCCGTCGACCGGGCGGCATCCCCGCCAAAGCCGCCGGGCCGCTTCGGCGGCGTCGTAGTCGCCTGCATCGCCCGAGGCCGGCGAAGCCGGCAGGGCGAGGAAGGCGCGGGCCTCGGCAAGCGCCGCGCGTAGCGTCGGCGCGCCCGTGCGGTGGCGGATGATGTCGAGCAGGTCGCCGTGGCTGCCCACGGCCGCGTCGGTCCACTTCCCGGGCGTGCCCGGGCCGTGCAGGCGGACGAAGAGGGAGCGGCCGCGGGCGCCGTCGATGTCGCCCGCCACCCAGTAGCGGCCCTGGCGGCGGCCGTGAGGGAGGTAGCGCTGGCAGACCTCTTCGGCGCGCGCTGCAAGCGCGGCGGCGACCGCGGAGGCTGGGGACGGACCGTAGTGCATGGCGGTTCTCCTTCACGGGACGGGACACCCGGCTGCCCCGGAGGGCGAGCGGGCCGAGCGACGCGAGGACGCGATGCCCGGAGGGTCCTTGCTCGGGACAGGCTGCAAAAAAAGGGACCGGCACACGAGGCGCCGGTCCCCAGGGTGGGAGGAAACGAAGCGGAGGAGTATCAGAACGGGATGTCGCTGTCGTCCTGGTCTGCGGGCTGGGACGAGGTGCCGGCGTCCTGCATGGCCGCGTCGCCCGCCGCCATCGACGGGTTCGCCGCAGCCGGCGCGCCGTTGCCGTTGGGCTTGTCGAGGAACTTCACCCCGCCGCCCGGGACCAGCAGGATCTCGGTGGAGTAGCGGGGGCTGTCCTCGTCGGGCTTCGACCACTGCCGGGTCTGGAGCTTGCCGTCGATGTAGACCAGCCGGCCCTTGCGGGCGTGCTTCTCCAGCATGTTGACGAGACCCTCCTGGAAGGTCACCACGCGGTGCCATTCGGTCTTGTCGACCCGCTGGCCGGTCTGCTTGTTGATGTACGACTCGTCGGTCGCGATGCTCATGTTGGCGACGCGCCCGCCGCTGGTCAGGTGATTGACGGTGACGTCGGCGCCGAGGCGGCCGATCAGTTCCACGCGATTGAGTCCGAATGCCATGATCGTTCTCCTTCCTGGTTAATGACGATGGTTGACGAACGTCGAGGGACCGGGGTCCTCCCTCCCCGGCCCCCTTCCGTTCACCTCTCCCAGGCCCCCCTCTCACTCCGTTCCCGCGGCCAGCACGGCGGTGACGGTGAGAGGATCTCCGCCGCCGGCGTCGCGGGGGTCGGGACAGCGCCTGGCGAGGTCGTCGTCGATGACGTCCTGTATGGCGCCGGGGTCGAGCCCGATCTCGGCCAGCAGGTCGCTGCCGCTCAGGGTTTCTTCGATGTCGAAATCGATTCCGGACATGGCCGTATCCTCCTTGGCTGCCTGCCTTGCCCGGACTGCGTGAGGGAGACCACCCCCCTCTCCCCTCCCGGGCCTTCGCCCGGTGGACGCCTTTCTCCGGCTCTAGGGAGAGGACCGGGTTTGGCGGATTGCCAGGAGGCGCTCGCAGACGGCACGCGGAGTCATCGAGCCCAGGTTCAGCACGGGGATGCCGGCCTCCATTGCCATGCGGATCGCCATTCCGGTTCCGCCCGTGACCGTTTCTCCGGGCGTCCAGGCCACCACGGCATCTACGGGACGGCCGAAACCGATGCCCAGGATCGCCGCGTTCCGGGCGTGGAGCTTGCGGACGGCGGGCGAGCAGCGGTCCCAGGCGGGATGGAGGCGGGCGGCGATGGCAAGGCAGGATTGGAGTTCGGCCGGCGACAACACCCGGCAGTCCGGCCCCGCGCACCCGTTGTAGCCGGGCCAAGGCAGATAGAGCGTCCGCTGGCCGGCCGGCGCGCCCTCGGCAAACGCACTGTCGGCCCCGGCCGCACCGCCGCTGTTCAGGTGCCATCCCTGCCGTGCGAGCCAGCCGGCCATTACGGTCATGGCGTTCAGAATGGAGGGCGGCGTGTTGCGGGCTCCGATGCCGGCATAGGTCAATGTGGCCATGTCAGGGTCCTCCCCGGTTGGTGGTTCGATCCGCGTCTCTCTCTGCGCGTCTCTCTCGCCCCTCCCCCGCTGGCCTCGAACGCGGGCCGGCAGGACGTCCGGGCGGACTCGGGACGGCGCCGGGATTGGGGCCGGGTGAGTTGGAGAACCGGCGATGATGGGCTTGGGGGCGGAGGCCGGCCGGCTGCGCAGCAAGACGGGCGGTGTCGGGGCCTACTCGCAGACGGTCCCGTCGCCGTCCCGGTCATGCATGAAGGGGTATGCCGGATGGCCGCGGCGGACCGGGGCGATCCCGTGGCGGCGGGCTTCCTTGCAGGTGATCCGGCCGTTGCGGTTGTCGTCCCAACGCCGAAGGGCTTCCCGGGAAGGCGGCCGGCGAACCCGGGGCGGAGGGCGTGGCGCGGACGGTCGGCTCGCGAAGACCATCTGCGTGGAGTTGCAGCCGGAGAGCACCCGCTCCAGGGCGGCCGCTTCCCGGCGGTCTATGGTGAGCCGGTACTTGCGCCGGACGTCCAGGACCCGGCCGGCGAACCAGCACCGGTTCATCGGGGGCAGCCACTTGGCGGCGTCGTGATGGCACTTCCCCTTGTGTCCGCACCGGTTCACCGCGGGTGCCGCGAGAGTGAGGTTCAGGAGGTCGCGGGCAAAAGTTCTCTTCGTGGCGGAGTCGGCTCCACAGAGTCCGCTGTCGTGGGCTTCGGACCTCGCGACGACGTGCTCGATGTCCGTCTTCCGGCGGCTGGAGAAGTAGCGGCCGGTGTACGGGCCGTAGATCCTGCCTCCCATTCCGGCGATGATCCGCAGCTCCACCGCTTGCGGATAGGGATAGTCTCCGGACCGGTACGGCGCGCAGCGGCGCTCCGGAGCCACGGCCAGGCCGCGCCACGACTCGGCAGCGCTCGAACCATGGGCTGCAACACCCAGGCCGAGGCAAACGGCGAACAGACCGCAATAGAAAACGACCCGGCTTCGATTCATGGCGCCGCCTTCATGCACGAGGTGATCCCGGCCCGGGGCACGGGACGGCGGCAGGAACGGGATGCGTTCAGGGCAATCGACCCTGCCGCCGAGGTCCTCTGTGTAACACGTCCTGTCGTTGCGGTGGAGCCTCCGACCCGCGTCCGGTTCAGTGCAGGGATTTGCTGTCGCTCTCCGGGGCCCATGTGCGCATGGAGCGGGCGGCAAGCGCGATCCAGTCTTCTCTTGAATGTCCGAGCCTGGCGTTCAGGCGGTCGCACAGCCGCTCGGCATCGGCGATCGTCAGGGCGACGAGGGCCGTGGGCACGTAGCCGCCCATGTCCTCGAAGACGATGCGGATCTGCTGCGGCTCGTCGCCCAGGTGGTAGCTTGGACAGAAAGCGTAGTTCGAGTCTTCCGGCAGGTTCTGTGCAGTCATATCGTTGCTCCTTTTCAGTTGATGAAGCCCGCCGGGGACCGGCCGGCGGTACGTACCCCCGGCGGGCCGGCGGCGGGCGTGGACGGCATTCGGAGGGCCGGCCCCCCGCGGTGCGGGCAGCGGGACGGCCATACGGATGACCCAAGGGCTCAGGCGGCGGGCGGCCAGCGTTGGAGGACGCGTTCGAGGATGTCGGGACCCGGGGCGAAGATGCGGGTGCGCCAGGAGATGATCTCGACGATGCAGCCCATGCGCTTCAGGACCTCGGTGTCGGAATCCGTGGGTCCCTCGATCTCGACCCGGTCGGCGCCCATGATGCGGCGGCGCGCAAGGCGCCAGCCGTTGGCGAGGGCGAGCGCCGCGCCGCGTGCCATGACTTCATCAAAAGCTTCGGCGCCGGTCATGACGGGACCGCCCGCAAGGCCGAATGCCGCACGCACGGCGCGGACCTGCCCCACGTCGAGCACGCGCCCGATCAGCGCCTCGCCGTCGTCGGTCCGAAGACGCCGCACCCGCATGGCCTCCGCGGGCAGGCGGTCCCAGACCGGCAGCAGGAGCCCGGCGGCGAGCCAGAACCGCGATTCCTTGTGCGGCGGCAGGCCGGCGATCTCCCGTTCCCAGAGCGCGCGCCACTCGGCTTCGGAGGCTTTCCGCCAGTTCGAGGCGTCGAGCTCCGCCCTTGCCATGGTATCCCGCCCCGCGGGCCGTAAGAGCCGGACGCGCTCCTGCACGCCGCCGTCGTCGAACAGGCCCGACGGCGCCGGAAGCACGACCGCGGCGCGGTCCGACCTGGGGTTGACCACCAGGTGCGGCCCGCCGTCCGTTTCCCCGCCGATCCGGAGCGCTTCGCCGGCAGATGTCGGCTCGAACCTGTCGCGGCGCACGATCTCTACCAGCTCGGTGGCGGCTCCGGCGCCCGGATGCTCGTACAGCGTCTCCCGTCCGGCAGCGGCCAGGGAATCGGCGCGCACGGTCTCGACACCGACCTCGTAAGTGCCGGCCTCCATGGCCTGTGCGATGCCCGCGGCGATGCGGTCCTCCAGTTCCGCGAAGAGCTGGTTCTGCTCGTCGATGGGAAGCGCCAGGAGCCGGTTGAGGAAGCGCGGCATGGGCGGCAGGTCCTCCTTGAGCGAGCCTTCCCAGGTGAGCTTCAGCCCGGTGGCGTCCTCGAAGCGGTCCATTGGCCAGCCGTCGATGTCGCCGCGCCACAGCGCCAGGTAGAACCGCCTCAGGGCCGCCCTGGCGTAGACGCTCTCCAGGTTGTCGCTCTCACGGAACAGCGTCGCGTCGCTCCCGCCCATGGCGGTCTGGGAATCTCGCTGGCCTCGGGTGATGGCGCCCAGGCTGTCCAGCCTGCGCGCGATGGTGGCGATGAACCTCCGCTCGCCCTTCACGTCCGTGGTGACCGGCCGGAACAGAGGAGCCGACGCTTGGTGCGTGCGGTGGGTGCGGCCCAGCCCCTGGATGGCCTGGTCCGCGCGCCAGCCCGGCTCCAGCAGGTAGTGGACCCGGCGCTCGGTGTTGGGGCACGAGAGGTCGGCGTGGTAGCTCCGCCCGGTTCCTCCGGCCATGGAGAACACCAGGATGCGCTTGGTCCCTTCCATGAAGGCAGCGGTCTCGGAGAGGTTGGCGGAGACCGGCCGGCCGCGGAGCGCCAGGCGCTCGCCTCCTCCGTCCGTGATCCTGAGCACCCTGCGGGAGCGGCCCGTGACTTCCGCCACGGCCTCGTGGCCGAAGTGCTGGATTACCTGGTCCAGGGCTGAGGGCACGGGCGGCAGGGAGGCCAGCTTCTCTATCAGCGCGTCGCGCTGCGCGAGCGCCTCCTGGCACAGGACCGGCCGGCCTTCGGCGTCCCTGGCCGGGCGGCTCATGAGGTTCCCGTCTCCGTCGGTGTAGGGTTCCTGTAGCTGAACCGGAAAGGCGTGGGCCAGGAAGTCCAGGACGTACTCGCGGGGGGTGAGGTCGATGCCCAGGTCGTCCCACTCCGAGGCCGGTATCTCGGCGATGCGCCGCTCCATCAAGGCCTCGCCGGTGGACACGAGCTGGACCACGGCCGAGCGGCCGGCCGAGAGGTCGGCCTCGATGGCGCGGATCAGAGACGGGCACTTCATGGCCGTCAGGAGATGCCCGAAGAAACGCTGCTTGGCGCCCTCGAAGGCGCTCAACGCGGCCGACTTTGCGTTCCTGTTGAGGGTGGAACCGTCCTGCATGATTCCCGTGGCCTCAAGGGCGGCCTCGATGTTGGCGTGGATGACCTTGAACGCCCCTGCATAGGAGTCGTAGATGCGCCGCTGCTCGTCCGAGAGCTCGTGCACCAGGATGTCCACCTCGACGCCGTCGTAGGCCAGTGCGCGGGCCTGGTAGAGACCCAGGGCCTTGAGGTCCCTGGCGACCACTTCCATGGCGGCTACCCCGCCCGCTTCCATGGCCGACACGAAGTCGCTCCGGCTCTCGAACGGCGTCTCGGTTGCGCCCCATAGACCCAGACGGCCTGCATAGGCCAGTCCCTGCACGGTGGTGGCGCCGGTGGCGGACACGTAGGCGATGCGCGCGTCCGGGAGCGCGTTCTGGAGCCGCAGGCCGGCGCGGCCCTGGGCCGAGGGCTTCACGTCGCCGCGTTCGCCCTTGGCTCCCGCCGCGTTGGCCATGGCATGGGCCTCGTCGAAGACGACGGCGCCGTCGAAGGCATGGCGGGCGTCCTCGTCGAGGCTTCCGGCGAGCCAGCCCACGATCTGGTCGAGCCGCGAGGTGCGGTCCTGGCGGGACGGCGAGCGCAGCGTGGCGTAGGTCGCGAAGAGGATGCCGGTGGAGTGCGGGATCTCGGCGCCCTGGCGGAAGTCTCCGAGAGGGATCACGTCGTCCTCGCGCCCGCCCAGCGCGGTCCAGTCCCGGCGCGCGTCTTCCAGGAGCTTGTCCGACTGGCTGAGCCAGAGGGCCCGCTTCCGTCCACGCAGCCAGTTGTCGAGGATGACGGCCGCGACCTGGCGTCCCTTGCCGCAGCCCGTGCCGTCGCCCAGCATCCAGCCCCGGCGGAGGCGGACCGGCGCGGACAGGATCTCGCCTTCGTCCGTGAAGTCGTCGGTGAAGTCGACATCGTCGCGATCGTCCTCACCGCAGTGCTGTACGGTCTCCCAACCGGAACCGATCCGGCAACTCGCCGCGAGGTGGCCGCCGTGGGCCTGGCCCGCCAGCACGACGCTTTCGAGTTGGGCGTCGGACAGGAGGCCGTCCGTGACGACGCGTTCCGGCAGCATGGGGCGGTAGGACGGCGCCGGATGGGGGACGGCGGCCATGGCCGCGGACTGCACCAGGGGTGTGGGATGCGCGACCGCGCCCGGAACCCGGACGGCACCCGCCTGCCAGGACTCGTAGGGTCCGGAGGAGGCGCCGCTGGCGTCGGCGTCGGCATCCAACGGGCCAGTCTGGACGGCCAGCTCGGACACGAGCCCCCATTCATGGGCCGGCTCGGATGCGGGCGTTGCAGTTTTCGACGCAGTCTCTCGCTTGGGCGAGCGCGGCGAGGCCGTGTTGCCGAAGAGATCCCGGCCGGGCCTGGGTTCGGCGGTACCGACTTCCACGGGCAGGCGGGTCGGAACACGGGCGATGATCGCGTCGAGCAACTCGGCCACGTTCTCGGCGCGGGCGCCGGGATCGACGTCGATGCCGGGCCGGCCCGTGCGGTCGAGCACGGTGAGCCTCGTGTCGAAGCCGGTCCCCCGGCGCGCGTAGACGCGGCCGTCGACGGCCATGGTGAAGACGATGCGGGCGGGCGGGTCGAGGCGCCCGAACGCGCTGTTCCAGTCGGAATCGCCGGGAACGCAGTTGGCCGAGGTGACGGCGGCGAGCCGGCCGCCCGGCGGCAGCATGGAGAACGCCGAGCGCAGGTGCCGGAGGTCGGCGTCGTGGCGGATGCGGTGGACACCCGGCGTGGCGGAGAACGGCGGGTTCATGATGACAACGGTAGGCCGGGCGCCGGGCAAGCGGTCGGCGGCGTTCTCGGCGTTCACGGCGGTGACCAGGGTTTCGGGGAACAGGCGGGACAGGAGGGCGCGGCGGACGTCCGCGATCTCGTTCAGATGGAGGTTCCCCGCGGCCCTGTTCCCCAGCGCACATTCCGCCATGACCGCCAGCATGCCGGTGCCCGCGGACGGCTCCAGCACGACGTCTCCCGGCCGGATCGCCGCGGCCTGGAGCGTCGCGTAGGCGAGCGGCAAGGGCGTGGAGAACTGCTGGAGGCGGATCTGCTCCTCCGAGCGCTTCGTGTGGGACGGCTCCAGCGCGGCCACGGCTTCGAGCATCCTTAGCATGGCGGCGGGTCCGTCCGGGCCGGCCCCGGCGTGGCAGCGCATGGCGCGGCCGTGGCGGCGGATGAACAGCACGACCGCGGCCTCGGCGGCCTCGTAGGCGTCCTTCCAGACCCAGGCGCCCCGGGCGTCCGTGGCGCCGAAGGCGCGTGTCATGGCGTCCCGCAGGGTGGCGGAGTCGAGCGGCCGGCCGGCCTCCAGGACCGGCAACAGGGCTGTGGCGGCGGTGTAGAGCGCGTCATGGGCGGAAGGCTCGGAGCCGTGGGCGGCGGGGACGGAAGGAAGGGTGCGGGGAACGGGAAGGCGCGCGGACGCGTCCGGCGCTGTAGGGGCGTCGAGCATGGATCTCTCCCTCCTGGGATGCGTGAGAGTGCCGGGGAGCGGCGCGGGACGGATCCTCCCGCGCCGCGCCTGCGGCCTGACTTTGACCGGCTGCCCGGCCTCCTCTCGAGGAGGGAGTGGATGTGTGGAGAATCAGGCGGGGGCGGGTTGCGGGGCGTTTCGCCGTTCGGCCGCGCGGGCGCGGCAGGCGTCCATCAGGCGGCGGTATTCATCGAGGTCGAGGTCGGAGTTGCCCTGGACGAGGAAGGCCAGCTGCGTGGTCATGAGGCGGACGGCGGCGTCCTCCCGCTGGTTGCCGCCCTCGTGGATGACCTGCGTGCATGCCTGGTGGATGGCGAGGGCCACGCCGGCGGGGTTCGACGCGCCGGGATCGACGATGGTGAGTGCGTCCTTGTGGCGGTCGTAGCCTTCGGGAAGGTCGGGCAAGCTCATCGGTCTGTCCTCCTTACGCGGGCCAGGAGGCTTTCCACGGCGCCGGCATCGGCGCCGCAGGCTTGGCCCCAGCCGCGGATGTTCGCCTCGAAGTCGTCCAGGGACCCGAGGTGCTGGTCGAACAGCGGGTTCTGGTCGGTCGCGGCCAGCACGGCGTTGCCGGAGACGGCGATGTTAGTGATGACCGGCCTAGTCATGGGTTCGAGGCCCAGGAGCCAGCAAAGGAATGCGCTGAACATGGGCGAGAGGTCCCGGCCGCGGCGCGGGTCCATCGGGTGCATGGCCGGCGGCGGACCGGCGGGATGTCGACTGGTCATAACAGGCCCTCCCGGCTGAAGCTGAAGAAACGGTCGTGTCCGCAGACGATGTGGTCGTGGACCCGGACTCCCAGCACCTCGCCCACCTGACGGAGCCGGTGGGTGATCTCAACGTCCTCACGCGAAGGCGAAGGATCGCCGCTCGGGTGGTTGTGGACGAAGAGGACCCCGGCCGCGGACTCGCGAATGACCGGGTTGAAGACCTCGCGCGGATGGACCACGGACGCCGTGAGGCTGCCCGTGGAAACCCGGTGGCGGCGGATCAGCCTGTTCCGGTTGGTCATCAACAAGACGTCGAAGTGTTCCCGGTATTCGTTCACGTAGCGTGGCCGCATGTAGCGGTAGGCCTCCTCGGGGGTGCTGACCAACGGGGTGTCTTCGTGCCGGCAGGCTTCGGCTTCGAGCAGTTGCCGGCCCAGCTCGAACGCCGCCTTGACCCTCCCGGCTTGGGCCGCGGTGAGCCCGTGGCGCCGCAGTTCCCGGAGCGTCATCGAGTCGAGGTCGAGCAGGGAAAGGCCGGCGATCTTGGCTGTCCCCTTCGCGCCGATCAATGTCTCTATTGGGTTCCGGAACTCCATGGTGTCCTCTTTCCCGGCCGGAGCCGTCCGATCCGGCCCCTGGCTCCGTCAGGGGATCGGGTAATGCAAAATGAGTGCCGGGGAATCCCTTCCCGGCGCCGGCGTTGAAGCGGGGTCGTGGTCGGGCGGCGGTTGCGGCATCGGGGCATCGGCAAACCCCGGTTCCGGGGCGCCCGGGCCGGGGTTCGCCGATGCAAGGACGATCCCGGCGTCCTCAAGACCGGGACCGTGACGAGCCGGGTTTCCGTCCCGGCGGAGTTGGGAATCTGACGGCGGCGTGTGATCGTTGACGGGGCTCCGGCCGCGCCGGGCTATCCTGCTGGGAGGGGTGGAATGCCGGCCGCCGCAAACGCGTTGCAACGGCCGTCCGGCTCAGGTTTCGGTGTCGGCGGGATCGCCCAGGACGACCCGGACGTCCGGGCGGGTGATGAAAATCTCCACCTTGCGGTTGCGTGGAACGAGCCAGAAGAGCTCCCGCTGGACGGTCTCGGCGATGGAGAGTTCCAGCGCCGAATCCTCGCTGCACAGGAGCCTGGTGGCCATGTGGAGCGCCTCTTCGTCGAACCGCATGGCCTGGGTCTCGGGGCTGTCGGCGTCCGCGTCGTCGGAATACGAGAAGAAGGCGGCGTGCAGCAGCTCCGCGAGCCGGTGCGGCTCCAGGGCGCTGTCCGCGGTGACCAGCGGCAACGCGTCGCTGACCCAGCCCCAGGTCTCGCCGGCGAAGGCGAGATCGGCGGGGAGAACGACCGTGAGGCTCCGGGCGCGGGCGGTTTCGATTGCAAGCGTCATGCGGATCGCGTCAGGACGGGCCGCCAGCGGGGCCGCGGCGGCCCTCGTCCGTTCGGGCACGGGGAATTCGTGAAGCCGCCACGTCCTGCCGTCGCCGTCGGTGACTTCGGTGTCGATGCCCGTGACGCGGTCTAGCCGGTCGTACCACTCGTAGCCTTCGAGGCGCTTGTCGGCTTCGAAGAGCTTTTCCGCCATGCCGGCGCGCTCTACCGCGCGCCACAGGGCCTGCGCCTCTGGGGGCTCGGGATCGCAGGCCACGACCAGCGCATCGGCGCCCGCCGGCACGGGCTTCGGCGGGTCCCGCCAGTCGTCGATGTCGGCGATGGCGGGCCGCCAGGGACGGAGGACCTCTGGCGGCGGTGCGAGGTCGATGCCTGCGTCGCGCGCCCGGTTCCAGTCGGCAAAGGCGGGCCGCGGGTCGGAGTCGGCGGCCATGGCGCGGTAGACCGCCAGGCGCGCGGCCTCGCGCACCTCGTCCAGAAACGCGTTCTCGACGGCTTCCCGGCGCGCGGGCAGCAGCAGTTCGAGGCCGGGGCAGTCCATGACGTCGGCGCGGACGGACCAGATGCCGCGGTGAACGGTCTCGACCATCGGCAGCTGGACGGGCACGGTCAGGCCGAAGAAGTTGAGGTCGGGCTCGAGGTAGCCGCGGCCGCGGTCCCGGTAGACGCCGAAGGTGAGGCCGTTCCAGCTCTCGGCATGGATGGCGCCGTCAAGGAAGGCCCGGCGTTCGAGCGTCTCGCCTTCGAACGTGACGGGCACCGGGTAATGGCGCGCTGCGCTGGCGACCGCGCTGCGGATCATGTCGGCGGACTCGGTGGCCTCGAACTGCACGGCAGTGCCGGATGGATACGGCGCGCCGTCGTCGTGCCGGACCTGGGCGTCGCTGTGGCCGGTGAAGTGTTCGGGCTCAAGATCGACGGACCAGGCATGTCCGACATGGCCGTCCGGCGTGCGCGGCCGCGAGGCGATCCGGCAGCCGCGGTGCGCGAGGCTGAGAATCCCCATGCCCGCGGCGTCCTCGCGGGCCACCAGATCGTCGTTCCAGCCGTTTTCGCCGAAGCTCAGCAGGACCGCGGGGTCCGCGATGCCGGCGCCGTCGTCGGCGACGGTCACGATCAGGGGTGTTTCGGATGGCTCGGGCGCGCCGGCGACGGGCTGGCCGGCGGGTGTGCCGACGGTGACGCGGACGCGGGTGGCGCCGGCTCGGCGCGAGTTCTGCAGAGTCTCGGTGAAGATGTCGTAGAGCGTGGATGCAAAGAACCTCGTGACGCGCTTGAGCGCGCTGTCGTGGACCCGGGCGCGGATCGTCGCACCGGGGGGAATGGCGGCGTGTGTCATGCGGAACCTCCATTGGGATGAAAGAAACAAAAAGCCCCGCCCGGCGGTGTGCTGGGCGGGGCGTTCCTGGGCCGGAGGGCGGTTCAGGCGTTGCGCAGGAACTCGGGGAGACCGAGTCCGGCCCCGTCGTCGTGGCCGTTGACCCTGCCGGCATGGCTGTCGATTGCGCTCGGGCTGCCGTTGGCGGCGGGGACCGCGTCCGGCGTCTCGATGTCGTCGAGGCTCTCCGGGGGCATCGGGACGTCCGGGCCGTCGGCTTCGACGATCTGGCCGCCGTCGCCGGTGGCGGGATCGATCCCGTCACCTGCGGACACGGCGCCGCCGTCCTGGGGTTCCGGCGACGGTTCCGTACCGGCCGCGGAGCCCGGCGCCTCGGCGTCCGCCCCCGTTTCCGCACCGCCGTCCTCAACGCCGGCGCGGCCCGCGTCGAACGCCGCGAAGCCGGGAGGCGTCCAGGCGAGAGCGGCCGCGTGGGCGTCTGCGGTGACGCCCAGCGGAGGGCTCCCGGCCGCGAAGGCCTCTTCCATCGCCTTGGCGAGATCGGGCTTCTTGTTCTTGGCCCGCGCAGACGCCCATGCCGGTCCCAGGGTCTCCCTGGCGATGTCCAGGATGCGGGCCTTGGCGATGCGCGACCACAGCATGTCTGCGGTGGGACGCACGTGGGCCGCGAAGTCGATGTCGAGCCGGGCGATGGTGGCTTCCAGCTCGGGGCGAGCCTGGGGCTCGAAGGCCAACTGGCCCTGCACCGTGCGCGCCACCGAGGCCGCGAAAAGCCGTTGCTTGTCCGCTTCCGGCAACGCCCGGAGCGCCGCGAAGGACTCGCCGTCGTCCTTGACGGTCAGCCAGTCCAGCGGCAGGTCGGAGCGGTCGGGGAGCATGGCCTCGCCCGGACTCCAGGAACCGAAGTCCCTGTCGTTCATGCGCATGGTCGGCCGGTCGGGGGTCTCCCGGACCGCGATGTCGAGCGCATGGGCACGGTCTCGATGGGTGAACAGGGCGCGGCCTAGCTGGAACAGCATGAGATCGAAGGCGGCCTCGAAGTCGTTGCCCAGATGCGCCTTGACCAGTGCCGTGCGGATCGAGCGGAGGTCGTCCGAAAGCCCGATCCCGACGCCGGCCTCCTTGCGCGCCTGAGCATCCGGATCGGGCGGCGAGGCGATGGGCTCGGAGATCGCGGGGCTCTGGAACGGGCGGGCGATGTCGTTGCCGTCGCCGTCACCGGCATCGCCGTCGCTGTCGCCGGAATCGGCCGGCTTCGGCATGTCCTCGGGACGGACCAGGCCCCCGATGACCTGGAGCTCGCCGTTCCGGTCGATGGTGGCGATGGCGCCGGCGACCGCGTAGTCCTCCGCCCGGAAGGTCGCCCGGGCCTCGATTGCCGCGTTGATCTCGCAGGTCCGGGTCTCGATGGCACAGGCCTCCTCTGCGAGCTCCTCGGTCCACTCGTCTTCGTCGAGGTTGGTGAGCTCGTCCTCGCGGGTGCTCAGGCGCTCGAGCTCGGCCGTCTCCTCGTCGGTCGGCTCCGCGGGCTGCGGAGAGATGCGCCCGTAACGCGCGATCTCCATCCAGTCGACCCCCGGCACGGCCGTTGCCCAGCGCCAGCGGGTCGCCAGGTCCTTCACGGTCTCGCCCAGCTTCGCCACGGCGAGTTTCTGCAGGAGCACCGGGTCCTCGAACCAGGTCCCGCTCTCGTCCTCGTCGGCGAAGAGGTCCCGCAACACCGGTCCGCCCGCGGCCTCGTAGTCCTCGATGCTCACGAAGCGGGCCATGGCGGAGTTGGCCGGGACCCGCTCCTCGGTGAGCATGCGCTTCACCTGCCAGGCCGCCGGGCGGTAGCCCTGGTCGGCCACCTGCCCCCAGACCGCCATCTGGCGGGCGTGATCGGTGGTGACGGTGAAAGCCTTGAGCGTCTCCAGGTCGATCTCGCCGGCCCGGTAGGCGTTGAGCAGCTCGGGCGCGGCGTTGCCGAGCCGCAGGCGCTGTTCGACCAGGCGTTCGGATGTGCCGAACCGCGCGGCGATGGCCGCCGCCGTGACGCCGGATTCGGTGAGCTTCGTGAAGGCGATCACCTGGTCGGCGGGGTGCATGGCGATGCGTATGACGTTCTCGGCGAGCGACAGCTCGCTGGACGAGGCGTTGCCGTCGACCACCAAGCAGGGCACCGGGTGGCCGGTGTCGAGCACACCGTCGGCGGCGAGAGCCTTCAGGGCCGCGAGGCGGCGACCGCCCGCGACCACGGCGTAGGCGCGCTCCAGGCCTTCGCTCCGGACAACGAGGTTCTCGAGAAGTCCGTGGTTTGCGATGGAAGCCTTCAGTTCGGCCTCGGCGACTGCATCGGGCGGCGTCTTGCGCACGTTCTCCGGCGCGACGTACAGACGGTCGAGCGGGATCGAGCGGATCGTCGGCTCGTGGATGGGAGCGGTGTGGTTCATGTGTTCCTCCGTGAATGGGGTTGTGGGCCAGGCAACTCTCTCCAGGCTCGGCCCGCCTCCGGGCCTCGGGCCGGGCTCCGCCTCCGGTCGGCGTTCGAGGGGGGACGGGTGGTTCATGGGCGGGCGCTGCGTTCGTTGCGGAGCCGGTCGGACAGGCCGGACGTTCCGGCGTCGGGATCGGCCGGAATGCCGGTGAGAGCCGGAAGCGGAATACCGGACGGCGAGAGGGTGTGGCCGATGCGCCTCTCCAGCCTTGAGTATTTTTGATAGAGGTCGGGACGGAGTTCGGCGGCGCGGCGCAAGTCGGATCTGGACGAGAATATGCACAGGCTGCAAGAGCACCTCGACACCCCCTGCGCATACACCCAGTGCGGAGACTGGCCGGAGTCGCGGATGACCCGGAACACGTCGTCGGCGGTCAGGTCGAAGATCGGCAGCCAGTCAAACCATTCCCGGCCGGCCCGGGAGTTGCGGTCGCTGCGTTTCCAGGGAATGCGCTTGGCGCGGTCGGCGCTCTCGTCGCGTCGCAGTCCCATGGCGCTGACCAGGCGGCCCTCGAAGCGGGGATGAGCCTTCAGGTAGCGGCGAAGCTCGCGCTCGATAGGTCCGGTCTTGTGCTCGCTCGTGCAATACCTAAGCGTTGGCGCCGGCCATTTTCCCCGATCCTCGACCCGGTCGAGCAAGGTCTT
This sequence comes from uncultured Binatia bacterium (SeqCode), assembly GCA_965204505.1. Classification (GTDB taxonomy): domain Bacteria; phylum Desulfobacterota; class Binatia; order UBA9968; family JAJDTQ01; genus JAJDTQ01. The sequence goes on along the minus strand of CBDBFB010000001.1, from coordinate 1,533,548 downwards.
GCCGGACGCCGTGCGCGCGAATATCAGCGGAACGCCGGCAGGGATTGTGTTCTCGATGTGCTCGACGGTGCCCGGCCACTCGACCTCGCCGAGCGGGGCGTGAACCACCACCAGTTGGTCGCGGGGGACGATCCGGGCGAGCAGGATGGTCATTGCTTGGCTGTCCTTGCCGCCTGACGAACTGAGGCTGACGAGGGCGCCGCGGCGGATCATGTCGCGGCATTCGGGCGGGACCTGGAGGTCGGCGGCGGGCCAGCGACGGCGTGGAGGACTCCCGCTCATGCCTCCCTCCCGTCGTGGTCGGTCAGGGTCATCGCCCCGGTCGGGAAGATGAAGAGCGGACTGATGAGATATTCCGGCTCGCCGCCGTCTTCAGCGGGGGGAGTGATGTTGACGGCGGCGATGGCCGCGGTTGGTTCGCCGTCAACGAAGCAACTGACGAGGCAGAAGTTTTGGAACCGGCCGCTGGTCAGGGCCTCGAACGCGCGGCGGTGTTCTTCCTTGATGTTGGTTTCGGGCATGGCGGCGACCTCCTTGGCGGTGGCGTGGAGTGGGGGAGCCCGGCCTCGGACCCCCGGGACTCGCCCCGCCCCGCCGACCACCACCTCCTGGCGGCAGGCGGCGGGCGGTGGAGGCCGAAGCGCTCGGCCGGCGGGACGGTCGCTGTCAGCGGATCAGCGAAGGTGATCGTCGTCGTGGAGCAGTTGGTCCTCCAAGTCGCGAAGCGAGGAGTAGCGGCCTGTCCTCAACATGAACTCGTGGAACTCGCCGTCGTCTTCCGGCAGCTCATAACGTGAGAAGGCAGACCAGTCGTGGTGACGAAACCCTTGCCACAGGGCGCCCGCGAGGCTGGCGGCGAAGGTCCAGCCAATCGCCGCCAGCCAGAGCGGGCCGATGTGCTCCAAGCCCGCGTCGAGCGCGAGGGTGACGGCCGTGTACACGGCGGCGAGGGGGAGCCCGCCGAGCACGAAGGCGCGGGCGCGCCAGGTGGCCGGGCGCACGCCCCGGCCCGGAGCCGGGTTGCCGTCCTGAGCTGTGAATGTTCCCGTCATGTTCATCGCCTCCGTTCTGCCGGCGGGACCGGCGCGGCCGCCTGTCTCCCGCCTCCCGGTATCTACCTGGCCCACGCAGGCCACGGCCTTTCTCCGCGGCGGGGTGCGTGCCGGAGGAGGCTGAAGCGTCAAGTGGATAGATGGCTGAAGACCGGACGGCCACGTTTGTTCAGCCCAGGGCCGTCCGGTCGTGCCGACGAGTCATTCCCGGGCTGTAATGGAGGCGAGGACGGGCTGTGGCCGATCACCTCGAAGTGGTCACGCTGGAGGTTCGCGGAAGCGGGACAGCGCGAACCCGACCCTGCTACCTCGCGTGTCCTGGATGTTCCCGCAACAGGGATTGCCCACGCGACGCCGGGTGCGGACGAGACGGAACGGAAGGGACCGCACCATGGCGAACGGAACGAAGATCACGATGACCGAAGACGCACGCCTTCAGGCTGGCGGACGGCCGCGAGGCGGTGATGAACGGCGAGAGACTGCATGTCGCCGGACGCCTTCTCGGACATCGGCAGGCAACCACTACGAACCGCTACGTCGATCTGGATGACGTGACGCTGAGGCACGCTGCCGAACGGGTGGCGGTGGCAATTCAGGGCAAGCCAAGTCATACTGCTTGCTGGAAAGAACCCTACTGGCCAATGATGTGACAAATTCCATCGAGCCCACGATCCAAGGGTGACAGGCCAGGCTTCTTGAAGATTCCCAACATATTGGCGGCCGAAACGAAGGGAACACTTTGCACAATGACGACGAAACCGAGAGTGCCCTTTGTGGCAGGGGAACATGGTCCGGTCGGTGTGCATCTGAAGGCGTTGGAAAGCCGGGTAAAGCAGGAATGGCCGGATGTTAAAATCGGCACGAGCAGCAGAAAGACCGGAGGCGGCGAAATCACGCTGTGTTTCTGTAAGTTTACGGTATACGTCCGGAAGCACTTGCGAGGCGACACATGGAATTTCAACTGTCGTCGGCCGGGCGGTCGAGTTTCCCCTCGCAAGCTGATCCTCAATAGTGAGGATGAGGTTCTCGCGGAGATTCGCAAATTGAATCCATGCTAGAACCCCGCGACTGGCGGCCGCGAAATGGTGCTCGGCAGCGCTCCCGCCGGACGGCGGCATCGCGCCCGCACGGTACGATGGCGGCCCAACGTGTATTCGTCGAAACCCCCGGGACCGCGCCACGCCGCCCAGTATAGGAGCCATACAATGATTGCGGGCGCGTTCCTTCGAGAAAAACTCCTCCGAACGGCCATGGACGGTACGGCCCGTGCCGGGATAGTCATCGGTCTTGGAATCGGAATCGTGTTCTACGTTGTCTTTCCACAATGGATCGGCTTCGGTTGGGGAGTTGTCGCTTACGGGACGACTACGGCAACAGCACTGTGGATTGCCGCGCGGTACACGTTAAGGCATGACAACTCATGGAGCGTCGAAAACTTGGCGAAGGGCGCGGCGGCGGAGACTCGGGTAGGTCAGGTCATTGAAAGGGCCATCACGGCAGAACACTGCGCGGTTGCGCATTCGGTCACGGAAGACGCGATCGCGAAAGTTGGCGACATCGATCACATTGTCGCAACACCGAAGGCGGTCTGGGTGATCGAGACGAAGTACAAGGCGGTGCCGTCGAACCACGTATCCGATACAGTGAATCGCATAGGGGACAACATGGGTGCAGTGCGCGAATGGGCGGGCCAGTTGGCGCCCGGCAAGGTGACGCCCGTCCGAGGCTGTCTCGTTTTGGCGTACGATCAGACGCTCTTCAAGAAGAAGATCTATGACGCCAAGAAAAAGGGCGGTGGCAAAGAGAAGGTCGAGTTATTCACCAAGAATTCGCTCCAGCTTCTTTTTGAAGAGATGGCAAGGGAAGCACAGGAGACGCAGTCGCTCGATGAACGAATCGCAGAAGAAATTCGAAAGTTGAACGGAGCTTGCGTCTAAAACTTGTCCCGATGGAATAACAGCACGGGAGTAGGAGGGGAAACGGAGTGTCTGGGGATCACCTCGGGTATCGAATTGATTTCACGGGGTTTCTCTCTCGCAGTTGGAGCCGCGTGAACTCTCTGCGGCGCATCGGGGATGCGTGGCGTGAGTGTAGAGTCAACCCGTCGCGGCGGCAAACGTAACCGCTCGAAGGCGGTTCCCGTTTGGACCGGGCAGTGGAGCCTGCAGATTCGACACCCGCAGGGCGCGGGCTTTTTCATCGGGGATGGCCGCTACATCCCTGCTTTGGCATTCGGGAAACGGATACGGTTTCCTGACGGAAGTGAGCGCGAGTCCGGGATCATGTGCATGGAGCGTCTTGATCGGTGACCGCCGGCGTTCCCGAGGGGCCCTCAGCCTGAGGCAGCATCCCGTCGGAGCAGTCCTCGAAGTAGCCGCAGCGGCGGCACACCAGGTGGCAGTGAGCCGAGGCCATCTCCGCGCCGCACCCCGGGCACGTCATCGGTCGAGTGCTGGGTCCGAAGGACGTTTCACGTCGAAGGGAACTCTGCAACCTGAATTTCATCCCCATCCCCCAACAGGAACCGGTGGCGTCGGCTCAGCAACCGGTCAGTTGTACGAAACAACTCCTGGTCCACGAGGCTTTCGGAGCCTTCCATCAACGAGATGTCCTCCAGGCCAACCGCCGCTCTCCCGGCTCCCGGGCGGGCGTGTGGGGTGTTTCCGCGAACCTCAAGTCGATGGTGGGATTCTCTTCAGATTCAGCGAAGATTCAGCCCGGAGTGACAACCCGTAAGATACTAGCAGACCAATGTGTCCCTGGGTATGTCTGCCCGGCGACTTGCGGGAAGACGCCGGAACCGGGAGCCGGGCTGAGGGGCATGCGCGCGGCGCCCTCCCGCTCCGGCGCGGCGCACGGTCTCGATTAGCGGCCCGGGCCTATCCCCGGCAAGCGTTGGACCACGCGAAGGCGTTGCGCTTCGGGCAGCCGCCCCTCTGCCGGACATCAGTCGCCGATGTCGATGCGCTCGCCCCAGGGCTCGCGGTTCCACCCCGATGGAGCCGGGCCCCAATTGACCCATATGGTGGGGAAAGCAGGCTCGGTTTCGGGGTAGCTGGAGCACTCCATGTCCGTGAAGTAGAGGCATACCGTTGGCTGGATCCCCTCCTCGTCGAGCCACTCGAAGCCCGGGCGGAAGTCGGTGCCGCCCCGGCCCTTTAGCGCGATCTCCTCGGGAAGGTCGTCGGGGGCATACTCGGCCGCGTCCCGCAGTGCGGCGTCGACCTGGAGTACGATGATCCTCTCGGGGCGGATCTCGTCAACGACCTCGCGCAGTTCCGTCCAGACGTCGGCCAGGGTCTGGGCCGGGACGGAACCCGAGGTGTCGATGATGACGGCGACCGTGTCGATGCCTTCGGAGTGGATCGAGGGCAGGTAGAGGCCCGAGTCGATGAAGCGCCGGTTGGGAACGCGCCAGCTATAGTCGCGCTTGGCTGCGTCGGTCATGTAGCGGCGCAGCAGCGTCCGCCAGTCGAGGGTGGCCGTGTGGGCGTTGCGGACCGTCTCGGCGACGCCACCCGGGGCCTTGCCCTCGGCCCTGGCGATGCTGAGGGCCTGGTGCATGGCCTCGTCCCAGGCCTGCTCCTCGGCGATGACGTCCAGGGGCGCCTCGCCGGGATCGGAGCCGTCGCTTGCGCGGGCGTCGGCGTCCATGACTTCGCCGGTGCCGGAAGGATCGTGGCTCGGCGGCGCATCGGATGCGCCGTCCCCGTCCTGGCTGTCCGCATCGTCACCATCGTCCTCGTCGTCCTTCTCCTGACCGTCTCCGGAGGGGTCGCCGGAAGCATCGTCGTCGCCGCCGGGAGCGGGCTCTCCGGCCGCGCCATCGCCCGCGCCGCCGACCTCCTGAGATGTATTGTCGTCGTCGCCGGAACTGTCGCCTCCGGATTCCGGCAGGCGGTCGTATGCCTGCTCCACGCTCAGGTCCTCCCAGGCCTCGGCCTCGGGCGGGAGCGTGAAGCCGGCGTCGCGCAAGAGGGCGTGGGTCACGAGCTGCGAGGCCGTCTGCCAGCGTTCCGGATCCCGTTCGCCCCGACGGGTGTGGTGCTTGAGGGCGCACGCCATCACCACCCGCGCCATGGCGGTCTCGATGAGATGCGCATCGGTCTCCGCCACCCAGCCGGGCGAGTAGCGGATCTCATGTCCGTCGCTCGCGAGTGTCTGGCGCGTGGGGTCGGCGCGGAGCGGGAGCCTCAGGACGAGGCTCCCGAAGAAGGGCTGCTTCTGCAGGAGCCCGGTCACGCAGTCGCTGACCCGGAGCGTGGACTCCCTGAGCACGCCCCTGGAGGTCACGCGACCTCCCGGGTGGGTGCGGGCGGCGAGAAGTAGCCCGCGAACTGCTCCATCAACGCGTCCGCGTCGCGCTTGACCCGAGCCCGGGCCGCGGGGTCGAAGGTTCTGGACGGCCGGAGCGAATCCGGCTCCACGCCGGCGATCCTCTCCTTCACCTCCTCGCAGAGGCTCGCGAGCCGGTAATCGCCGAAGATGTTGAGCCGGGGAACCACGTCGACGAGGTCCCGGATGTTGGAGATCATGGTGTCCCGGAACACCAGCGGCTTGCCGTTCTCGTCCTCGTCCAGACGCTCCGAGACCCGCTCCACCGCTTCGGCCAGACGCCGGTAGAGGTCCCCCACGGCGTCGTGAAGCTGCTCCTCGATGTGCCGCTCGATGTCGCGCTTCACCCGCTCGGTGTCGTCCGAGGCAAGGCTGGCGATGAAGTGGTCGGCGTCCGGCACCGCGGTGATGCGGTAGTGGATGGAGAACCTGTCCCGAAGCTCGTCCTTCGAGGGATAGTCCTCGATGTGGAAGAGCTTGCCGAGGTCGATCCGGGCCTGCTCCACGTAGTGGTCGTAGTCCTCGATGAAGCGGGCGCGCTGGCGCACCAGCCGCTCCCGGAGCCCGTCCATGACCTCGGTGTAGCGCTCGTAGTTGGCGACGGTGAGGAGGCGCGATCCCTTGTCGTCCCAGGGCATGGACTGGGCGTAGTGCTGTGTGCGGCTCTCGTTCATGACGGCGTTGAGCGGCGCCAGGGCCGCCTTGGGGAGAAGCCGCTTGTTGTACCGGCCGGCGCTGGTGCTGGCGTCGTGGTGGACGGCGACGTGGTCGCTCGCCTCGCGGTCGTAGAGCCGGCCGGACCAGGCGGTGATGTGCAGGCCGACCAGCATGGCGTCGCGGTTGAGGTCCATGGGTTCCTCCTTTCGGGCTACCTGAGGGTCCACAGGGGGACGTTGATTGCAGCGGCCAGCTTCCGCCGTGCGGCCTCGCGGCTGCGCGCCTTCACGGCGTACTCGCGCGAGGGGACATCGCCCGCCGTGTAGTGTGCGATTCTCCAGTGCATGGCCTTCTCCCTCACTGTGTCTTGGCGGCGGCCCAACGAATGAAGGCGGGGGAGCGCTGGAGCGCCGGGTCGCGGCGCACGCAAGCTCCCACCAGCGATTCACCTACCTCCCGCCTGAGCCGCTCCGCGAACGTGACGATGGCATCCATGGTCACGTCGGTCGCGAGACGGTAGAGAGAGCCGCAGAGCGCCATGAGCGCGCTGGCGTTCTCCGGGATGTCCGCGTTGCCGGGGTCGTTCAGGACCGCCCTCGGATGGGGCAGTTCGCGCCAGACGTTCAGGAACGCCGAGAACTCCACCGCCGCCGCCTCGCCCACGGTCCCCCGGAAAAGCGCCCGCTCCGTTGCCGGATCGAGCCCGTTCCGGTGCTTGACGATGTTGCTGACGAACTCCCAGGTCCTGGGACATGGGAAAGCCCGTTCCTTGGACTGCGGGTCGAACTGGTGCAGGAGGTCCGGTTCGTACGTGACAAAAAATAGAACCTCGGGAACGATGCCGTTGGCGGCGCCCCAGGCGAGCCAGTCCTCCGCATCGACACGGATATCGATGTGAACGAATCGCGAGGCCAAAGGGGTGGGCATGCGGTGGACGACGCCGCGGTCCGTTTCACGGTTGCCGCAGGCAATGAGCGAGGCGCCCTCGGGAAGCTCGTACTCGCCGACTTTGCGGTCGAGCACCAACTGGTACAGGGCCGCCTGCACCATGGGGGGAGCCGAGGGCAGCTCTTCGAGGTTGATGAGCCACCGGTCGGGATCGTCGGACGGAGGCAGGAAGGCGGGCGGCGCCCAGCGGGTGCGGTCGTCGGTGTCGCGCCAGGGGATGCCGCGGAGATCGACGGGGTCGAGCAGAAGAGCCCGGACGTCGACGTACCGGCGGTTCGTGGCCGCGGCGACCTGCTGGGCAATCTGGCTCTTGGCGGCTCCGGGCGGTCCCCATACAACCGCCGGCTGGCGGGCCTCGACCAGGAGTGCGAGCACCGAAGCGAGCTTGCTCGGGCGGAGCGTGTAGTCCGCGGAAATGTTGTCGGGAACGGTCATGGCGCAACCTCCGGTAGCGGGAAGTCGGCGCGGCGCGGTCTCTCTCGGGACCGTCCGGCCGCCTCCCGCCGGAAGCTGGCCCTTCTCCTCTTCGTCCAGTCCAGCGCCCAAGCCGGACCACCGGGGGGTTGCGCGGCAAGGCACGGGCCTATGCTCCTTCGGCGTCCCGATTGCCCGTTCCTCGCTCAATCGGATAGGCTGTAGTTCTCCCGGAGAAACTTGCGGGCGGGACCAACGATTGCGCGGGACGCCGGACGCGTTCTGCCGCGCCGACGTTGCGGCGTGGAAATTTGAGAAAGAGGAGGAGAAATGGCTGCGGACCTGAAAATCAGCGTGAAGAGAGAGATCGACCGGTTGAGGAAGGAACTGGACACCGCCACGGGGCGAGTCACCGAGTTGCTCGGGACACCCTTCGTCCATCCAACCTGCCGGATTCTTCCCATCATACTACAATACCACTGCCAGCGTTGAAACCGCGTTTCCTGGAGGGGGTGTCTGCCCAAGGACAGCGGCTATGGTCACGCGTTCCAACTTAGTCACCAAAGTTATCTGTGTAGCCTTCCGGCCGCCCGTCTGGGTATTCGCCTCCACTCCTCGAAGTATGAAAGGAGGCCCTCATGCCAGCCGCCAATAACCACGGTAGAGCACATACTTCGTCCCGATCTTGGACGACCATTGCCGGAATGGTGATAGGCGTTCTTTGTATGCTTTCACTGTTTTCGTTAGCCCTTCTGATCGCCTTGGGTCTTGCGTCGTTCAAATGCGGGTTCTATCCTTTCGTCGTCTTAGCTTCCGCACTTGGGTTCGGATTATCTACGGCGTTTATCGGCGGATCTGCTATCGCCACAACGGAAGTTCCCGGATTACTCCGGCAATTCTTTCGAGGTTTAATTCCTATCGACGTACTTCCCATAGTGTTCTCCGTCACTGGCGGCATCGCCGTGGTTTTTTTGACCTTGTTGGTCGGCCACCTAATTAAACCACCTATGTGCGGTGACATAGCGGAAGTAGTCATAACGTTTGATCAGATTCCCGCTAATGCGGCGATTAAGATGACGGACACCTACTGGACGAAACACGGGGGTCATCAGAATGACACGCAATCATATACGATTTTGGTCGGCGCCGCGGATACCGAAGGGACTCTCGACATCAAATTCTTGACTACTAGCAGCAGGTGCCGGTTGCGACTCACTACAATCTGGTCAAAACAGGTTGTTCAATCTGGTAGCTGGAAGGTAGTGGAAAACTTGGCGACAGAACGACGACACCTGTTGGTTTCGTACAGCGCCGCTGCGCCCACGCAAAGAAAACGACATACATTTCACTGTTTTGAAAGAAACGGTGTGAGACTCGTTGAAGAGTTGAAATGGGACCTGCAAGGTGGACGATTGATGACGCGCGATGTGGAAGACCTCAACCCGCGGAGCGAGACCGAGTTGATTTCCGAATACAATGAATTGTTAGACGAACATGCGAAGGGCTTTCAGCGGCGCGCAGAAGGGTTGCCACCGTTTGGACTAGTGGTGTCGGCGCACGCACAGACGGCCCCGAAGGACTACGCGGGACTCCGTCGTGAACTTACACACCCGAATCCCGACGTCGGTAGCCGTGCTGAGCGTTACTTGGCAGAACACTTCGACAGGTACGGTCAGCGAATGGTCCGAGATGTAGTCGCTGTAAACCAAGACCCGGATATGCTTGCGTCGCTGCTCACAAGTATGACACTCGGAATAGGGGTGATTGACGCGCAGCTGCGACCTCGAATTGGGCGACGCCTTGATGTCGATGTTCCGTACGTCAAAGGACAGGCAGACGCTTTGGTCGAGTTAACGGGGCACGAGAACCTTCGGGTCCGGAAGGAAGCGCGGCGACTGATACAATATTACCCGGTTGATATGTTTAAGCAGCGATACACGGAGATCATTGATGACGTTCAACGGACGGGCTGTGAGAAGGGAACGTCGGACTATAGAGTTTATTCGGCGATCTTTTACTTCTACAACAGGGGTGTTCAGCAGTTGGTGAATGGCGAGGTGCCGAGTACGAGCAACGACGAATTCGATCTGATCGTCCCGGAAGTAAAAAAAGTTGCGAACATGTGCTTGGAACCGAAGTATGCGCTGGATGCTGCGGTGTTGGACTACGCACAACTCCTACGACTGGCGGAAAGAGAAGGCGTGAAGTCGGAACGGTGGCAGACGATGGCGCGGGAATTTGTCGAAACAGCGGGGAGCGCGGGCGACGACTACGTAGTGCCGTTGCAGGTGGATAAGATTCGTAGGGCACTAGAGTGAGACGGAGTGGCGATCCAGTGGCACGGTGTGAAGAGGGGCCAAAGCTGCGGAACTCAACGTCTTGCAAGATATCGTTCCGCGTCCATTCCAATAATCGTGTTCTCGCGATCGAGGGCTTTTCGCCATCCAGCTCGGGTGCGCCGTGCAAGGCGCCATCCCTTAGCGGGTTGCGAGACCCGCCCGGCAACTGTCGCTCCAGCCGGTAGCAGTCGGAGCGGACGATGGAGGTAACGACATGGTTTGAAGCACTCCGATGAAACGGGCCGCCTTGGGCGGCTCAGCGACCATGCGGGCCGCAACGCGAGTGAACGCCGAGCAGGCCTCGAAACTGGCAACGCGGAAGCCGACCCGCCTCGAGTACGGGAAAGGCTGCCATCGGCCGGGAAGCGAGCGACACACGCACCGGCCGGTTCCGCCGGGGTATTGGCGGCGGCACGCATGGAAGAAGGGGATGGACGCAACACGGGAAGCCCCGGCGGTGGCGTAGCACGCGCCAACCGACAACCCGCGAGGGATGGGTCGGGCCGTTCGGGGTGGCGGAGAGGTCCGTAGTACCGCGGAAGCCGGGTAATGCCGGTGGAGGGAAGGGGCCTTGGTTCGAGAGCAGCGTTTGGAAGGAGGAAGGGACATGGGGACTGGCGAGAGCCTATCCGACCCGGAAAAGGTCCGGAGACTCCAGACGGCGCTACATGCGAAAGCGAAGGAGGCCCCGGGCTTTCGGTTCTACTCACTGAGCGACAAGGTGTGGCGCGCCGACGTGATGGCGGTCGCCTGGCAGGAGGTCCGCCGCAATGGCGGAGCCGCCGGGGTGGACGGTCAGACGGTAGCGGACATCGAGGCGCAAGGCGTGGAGCGGTGGCTTGGGGAACTGAGGCGGGACCTGAAGGCGGGAACCTATCGGCCCGAGGCGGTCCGGCAGGTTCTCATACCAAAGAAGCAGCGTGGGAAGTTGCGGCCCCTGGGCATTCCCTGCATACGGGACAGGGTGGCGCAGACGGCGGCGATGCTAGTGCTGTCGCCGATCTTCGAGGCCGACCTGCAACCGGAACAGTATGCCTACAGGCTGGGCCGGAGCGCGAATGATGCTGTCAGGCGCGTACACCGGCTGTTGAACACGGGCCACCGCGAGGTGGTGGACGCGGATCTAACGGACTACTTCGGCCAGATTCCGCACGCCGAACTGCTCAAGTCCGTCGCCCGGCGCGTGAGCGACGGGCGGATGCTGGGCTGGGTTAAGGCGTGGCTTGAGATGGCGGTCGAAGAAGACGACGGCAAGGGCGGCAAACGCCGTACGAACCGGGCGCGTCGCGAGAGGAAGGGAACCCCTCAAGGTTCTCCGATCTCCCCGTTGCTCTCCAACATCTACATGCGCCGCTTCATACTGGGCTGGAAGGTGCTGGGCCATGCCCGGCGCTTCAAGGCGGAAGTCGTCAACTATGCCGACGACCTGGTTGTGCTCGGCAAATCGTCGTCAGCGGAAATGCTGGCGGTGGTCGAGAACCTGATGGAACGGCTGAAACTGACGGTCAATGCCGAGAAGACCCGATGCTGCCGGGCGCCGGAGGACTCGTTTGAGTTCCTTGGCTATCGGATTGGACGCAACTACCGCCCGCACGGGAAGGGGAGCTACATCGGCACCCGGCCCAGCAAGGCGAGCGTCCAGAGCATCTGCCGCAGGATCAGCGAACTAACGGAACCCCGCTATGGGCTCCTGGACCAGGAGGTCGTGGCCGAACGGCTCAATCGACTGATGCTCGGGTGGTCAAAGTACTTCATCCTGGGCCAGGTCGAGCCGGCCTATGCCGCGATCGACAGGCACGCTATCAAGCGGCTGCTCCAGTGGCGGCGTCGCAAGCACAAGGTGAGAGCCCGTAATTATGTGCAATACGGGTACGAGCAGCTCTGGACTGAGCACGGTCTCATCCGCCTTGCACCGCGAGCGACACGCTTTCCGTGGGCGAAGGCATGATCTCGTCCGAGAGCCGTGTGCGGGAAAACCGCACGCACGGTTCGATGAGCGGGGACTGGAAACGCGGCCAAGGGAGCCGGACTGAGGCCCGGAGCGAAAGCGACGGACAAGCCACCGGACCCTAAACCGAAGTTCCTGGAAAAACAGCCTTCAGAAACGAGTTAAGCGATTGATATCCAAGAGGAAATGCCTTTTTGGGCGCCCTCGTATGTTCCCATGTATATGGGATGATAGTCCTTGCCTTTGGTGGGCTTGTGTGCTATCGTCGTTGCCATGTACGTGGAGACCGTCCCCAACCGCAACTCCCCGCCCGCCATCCTCCTCCGCGAAGGCTGGCGCGAAGGCAAGCGCGTGCGCAAACGCACCCTGGCCAACCTCTCCGACTGGCCCCCGGCCAAGATAGAAACCCTGCGCCGGCTGCTCAAGAACCAACCCCTGGTCAGCCCCGAGGAGGCCTTCGACATCGTCCGCTCCAAGCCCCACGGTCATGTCGCCGCGGTGCTCGGTTCGGTGCGCAAGCTGGGCCTGGACCGTCTGCTTTCCACCGCTCCGTGCGCGGAGCGCGAGAGGGTGCTGGCGCTGATCTGTGCCCGTGTCCTTGCCCCGGTTTCGAAGTTGGCCACCGCCCGAGGACTTGCCGAGGCCACGGCCAGGGATTCGCTGGCGCAGACCCTGGAGTTGGGGGAGGTCAATGAGGACGATCTGTACGCGGCCATGGACTGGCTGTTGGAGCGGCAGGAGGCCATCGAGAAGCGCCTGGCCAAGAGGCATCTTGGGGACGGCGCCCTGGTGCTCTACGACCTCACCTCGGTCTATCTGGAGGGCCGCTGCTGCCCTCTGGCGCGGCACGGCCATTCCCGCGACGGCAAGCGCGGCAAGCTTCAGATCGAGTTCGGCCTGTTGTGCGACCGCGACGGCCGTCCGGTGGCGGTGGAGGTGTTCAAGGGCGACAGCGCCGATCCCATGACCTTGGGCGCGCAGGTGGACAAGCTGCGCCGGCGGTTCGGGCTCTCGAAGGTGGTGCTGGTGGGCGACCGGGGCATGCTCACCGAAGCGCGCATCCGTGAGGAAGTGGCGCCTGCGGGGCTGGACTGGATCAGCGCCCTGCGCTCCTCGGCCATTCGCCGGCTGGTGGAATCCGGGGCGGTGCAGATGTCGTTGTTCGACCAGAGCGGTCTTTTGGAGGTCCGCTCCGAGGACTATCCCGGTGAGCGTCTGATGGTGTGCCGCAATCCGTTGCTTCAGGCCGAGCGGGGGCGCAAGCGCACGGAGTTGCTCCAGGCCACCGAACGCCTGCTGGAGCCCATCGTGGCTGCCACCGGGCGGGAGAAGCGGCGGCTCACGGGCCGGGAGCGCATCGCGCTTCGGGTGGGCCGGGTGATCGACAGGTACAAGATGGCCAAGCACTTCCACCTCGACATCACCGACCACTCCTTCCGCTACACCCGAACCCCCGAATCCATCGCCCGAGAGGCCGCCCTCGACGGCCTCTACGTCGTGCGCACCAGCCTGCATGAAAACCAACTGGATGCCCAAAGGACAGTGCATGCCTACAAGAGCCTGAGCCGGGTGGAGCGCGCCTTCCGAAGCTTCAAGACCGTGGACCTCAAGGTCCGGCCGGTTCATCACCGCGCCCCGGACCGGGTGCGCGTCCATGTCCTGTTGTGCATGCTCGCCTACTACGTCGAATGGCACATGCGTCAGCGCCTCGCTCCCCTGCTGTTCGACGACCATGACCCCGCCGGCGCCCAACGATCCTCCATCGTGGCGCCAGCCAAAACATCCCCCTCAGCTCAGAACAAGGCTCGCAGCAAACGCACCGAAGACGGCTTGCCCGTCCACAGCTTCCGCTCCTTGCTCGACGATCTTGCCACCATCGTCCAAAACCGTGTCGTCCCAAGGCTCCCCGGCGCCCAGCCCTTCGACCTGCTCACCCGCCCCACTCCTCTGCAACGTCAAGCCTTCAAACTCCTCGACGTACAACTCCAACGTTCCCAGTAACAGCACCTTGATCGCTTCGCTTTAGCCCTAATATCAATGCCTTGGCTCGCCCTCCGGCTGGAACTTCGGCCTAAAGCTGGCGCGCCAGTCCTCGACTCTACAGTTTGCCGATCAGTATCGCCCTATCACCGTAAACCTCCCGATTGGTCAATCGAAGGACGGTAATATCAAATCGCGCACAATCAGCATCCTTAAGGATGTCTAGCTCTGACTGAGCTTCCGTGAGGTGGACGGAACCATCAACCTCAATGGCCAACCTTATCTCGGGAAAGTAAAAGTCAACTATCCAGCGTCCTGAGATCGCATACTCGCGTTTGAATTTGCCGCGTAGAACACCGCCGTGCAGGCGGTTCAAAATACGACGAAGTTTATCCTCTGCGGGAGTCGGGTTTTTTCGGCGGCGGTCGGCGATTTCCAATATCCTGCTTCGTCCCGGAGATTGCACCAAGAATGTTGGCTCACCGACAACTCCCGGTAACGATAGACGCGATATCGGGATACCTGTGTCTGGTGCCGTCCGGTTCCGATTTGCAGCAGCCTTCTTTCGAGACTTCCTCTTCATCCTGTTCTCACCATGAGCCTCGTTGTCTTTCCTCGATTCCTCGCTCAATCCGGTGAGGTATGGGCCAGGGTCCATCATGGCATCGCGGTCGCCTGATTTCTACACCTTGGCCCTCGCGCCGTCGCCGCTTTCCCACAAGCCTGCCATCGGGCGCGTCACGAACCAAAACCGGACCTCACGGCATCTCTGAGCGTCTTCCCCGGCTTGAGCGTAGCGTCGTCGAACACTTTATTTTTGACACTCGATCCCGCCATCGCCTCCTGTACCATGCAGCCTGTGCGAGGGTCGCCCATGGCAGCGACGGGCTGCTTGGCAACCGCGGCCTCATTGAAGCCTTGTTGGTCCGTCCGTCGAAGAACCGCCACGAGGCGCGAAGGCACAGGCGGGCCGACCCGCCTCGTGTTCCATTGTTCGATCGGTCATGGCACTCCCCCTTGTCAACAAATCCTGCCGCGGCGGCGATGGAAGCGGAGCCGGCACTACTGGAACAGTGGAGCAACTGCTACACCAACGTGTTGAGAACAGGCGTCCGTCGGCCGCACCAGCGCTCTCCCGTGATCCTGTATATGAGGCTCGATGGCATTGTCGGACGCCCGATTCCATCCGGTGATGACGGCGGCCTCGACCGGTAATAGCTCGGCCGCGCCGTTCCGGTGCAGCGGCGCGTTGCCGTCATGGCCTTGCGGCCTGCTCGAGCGGCCGTCCCCCCGCGGTCGAGGCCGGAGCCGGGACCCGTTCTGCACATCGCGGTTCACCGCAACCAGGGCCGTTGGCTCATCGGGAGCGATTCGCTTTTTAACGGCCAATCCGCTACCTTCGGATATCGTTTCCACAATGGCGGCAAGCAACGGAGGGAGACACACGGGATGGCGACAACCGCAAACCGCAAGACTGCGGCGCTCAAGGAGGCCATGACCAAGACCCAGATCTTGAACACCTTGTCCGAATCGACCGGACTCCAAAGGAAGGACGTGGCCGCGGTGCTCGACGAGCTCGGAGCTGTCATTGAGCGTCACGGTGTGCCGTGGAAAGGCACCATCCCTCAGCGGGTGCGAATCCCGCCCGGCAACTGTCGCTCCAGCCGGTAGCAATCGGAGCGGGTCATGGAGGTGACGACATGGCCTGAAGCACTTCGATGCAACGGGCCGCCCTTGGGGCGGCTTAGCGACCATGCGGGCCGCAACGCGAGTGAACGCTGAGCAGGCCTCGAAACAAGATGATGCGAGGGCCGACCCACCCGTGACATGGGGAAGGCTGTCATCGGCCGGGAAGCGAGCGACGGATGCACCGGCCGGTCTCGCCGGGGCAATGGCGGCGGCACGCATGGAAGAGGGGGACGGTAGCAACACGGGAAGCCCTGTCGGTGGTGCGCACACACCAACCGGAACCCCGCGAGGGGCAGGCCGGGCGGGCAGGGTGGCGGAGGGGCTTGGAGTACCGCGGATGCCGGGTAATGCCGGCGGAGGGAAGGAGCCCTGGTTCGAGAGGGATACGGAAAGGAAGGAAGGCATGACCACTGGCGCGAGCCTACCAGGGTCGGAGAAGGTCCGGAAACTCCAGACCGTATTGCATGCGAAAGCTAAGGAAGAACCCGAGCGGCGTTTTCACGCGCTGATCGACAAGGTATGGCGCGAGGACTTTCTCGCTGAAGCCTGGAGGCGGGTCCGCCGTAACGGTGGAGTTGCCGGGGTGGACGGAGAGACCTTCGCGGCTATCGAGTCATACGGCGTGGGGCGCTGGCTTGGGGAACTGGCGCGGGAACTGAAGGATGGGACGTACACACCGAAGCCGGTGCGGCAGGTCCTTATCCCGAAGAAACAGCCCGGCAAGCTCCGGCCATTGGGCATCCCCTGCATACGGGACCGGGTAGCGCAGACATCGGCGGTGCTGGTGCTAGAGCCGATCTTCGAAGCGGACCTGCAACCGGAGCAGTACGCCTACAGGCCGGAGCGGAGCGCCCACGACGCGGTGAAACGTGTCTGGCGTCTCCTGTACAGGGGACACAACGAGGTGGTCGATTGCGACCTGTCCAACTACTTCGGCGAGATACCGCACGCCGAGCTCATGAAGAGCTTCGCACGGCGCATCAGCGACGGACGGATGCTCAGGCTCATCAAGGCGTGGCTGGAAATGCCGGTGGAGGAGGACGACGGCAAGGGCGGCAAGCGCCGCACGAACCGGGCGCGCAAGGAGCGGAAGGGAACCCCGCAAGGGGCGCCGATCTCTCCGTTGGCCAGCAACCTCTACATGCGGCGCTTCGTGTTGGGCTGGAAGGTGCTGGGCTATGCCCGGCGCTTCCGCTCGGAAATCGTGAACTACGCCGACGACCTCTGTGTGCTCGGCAAGGCCCCGGCGGCAGAGATGCTGGCGGCGGTGGAGCAGCTCACAGCGGGTTTGAAGCTTGCGGTCAACGAACGGAAAACCCGATGCTTGCGGTGCCCGGAGGAAGCGTTCGAGTTCCTCGGCTACCGCATCGGACGCATCCATCGCCCGACCGGCAAAGGCTCCTACATTGGAACCCGACCCAGCAAGGCAAGCGTCCGGGGCATCTGCCGCAGGGTCAGCGAGATGACGGCGAAAGGACACGGCTGGTTGTCATCAGAGGTAATGGTGGAACGCCTGAACCGAACTATCATCGGGTGGGCAACCTACTACAGCCTCGGGCAAGTCAGCCCGGCCTATCGCGCAGTCGGAAACCACGCGGCCCGGCGGCTGCAACAGTGGCTCTGTCGGAAGCACAAGGTGAGAAGCGGGAAGACTGTGCACTTCCCGTTCCAGAGGCTCTACGACCAGTATGACCTCTTGCGCTTGACGCGGACGGCAATGGGCCTTCCGAGCGCGAAGGCATGATCTCGTCCGAGAGCCGTGTGCGGGAAATCCGCACGCACGGTTCGATGAGCGAGGACTGGAAACGTGGCTATGGGAGCCGGACTGAGGCCCGGAGCGAAAGCGACGGACTAGCCACCGGACCCTAAAGTTGGCGCGCCAGTCCTCGACTCTACTCAGGAAACGCGCGGTGGGAACATTCACGCTTCCCGGCCTGCTGAAGATCAAGGTGGTGCGCAAGCCTGCGACAAAGGCGCGCAAGATGATGTCGCCCTTCACCGGCCAGGAGATCACGGTGGCCGCGAAGCCCGCCTCGCGGGCGGTGAAGGTTCAGCCCCTGAGCGGGCTCAAGCGCATGACGGAGTAGGCCCGGACGGGCTGGAAGGGAGCACGGTTGCTTCGTTCGGACAGAGGACGCGATGGTTGCCGATTGCGCGTCACAGCCGTGTGCGTGACGCGGCGCCTACTGTGGTCGGAAACCCAGGCGGCATGGAACTCCGGCGTCCCCGGTGCGAGATCGGCTATGGTGCTGAATCGGCGCATCAGCGCCACAAGGCGCCGGGCAATGCCAGGCTTGCGCAGAGGTGCTGGACACGCCGTGTTGACCATGTGTTGATTGTTCGTGAGGGCATCATCCGGTCCTTCAAGAGAAGAATTTTACTTCATAGTTTTCAGGTAGTTACGGGCGGTTGGCGGTAGGGTAAACTCTACAAGGCCAAGTTTCAAACCCGCCCGTGCCCTCATGCACTGGGTGCTGACGGGTTCGCAAATCGCCTCCAACGGGAGACCGCCATGAGCGACGATAACCATATCCACGTTCTCGACAGCACGCTGCGGGACGGCAGCCACGCCCTGAGCCACCAGCTTACCGCGGTCCAGGTGGCGCGGGTCGCCCAGGGATTGAACGACGCCGGCGTGGAGATCATCGAGGTGTCCCACGGCGACGGGCTGGGTGGCTCCACCATCACCTACGGCTTCTCCAGGCAGTCCGAGTTCGAGCTGCTGGATGCCGCAGCCGGGGTCGTGGACCGGGGCAAGCTGGCGGTGCTGCTGCTCCCCGGAATCGGCACCAAGGACGACCTGGCCCGGGCCAGGGACATGGGCGCCAAGGTGGCGCAGATCGCCACCCACGTCACCGAGGCCGACGTCTCCGAACAGCACATCGAGCTGGCCAAGAAGATGGACATGGAGGTCATCGGCATGCTGATGCTCTCCCACATGGGCACGCCCGAGAAGATCGCCGAGCAGGGCAGGCTCATGGAGAGCTACGGCGCGGACGTGGTGCTGGTGACGGATTCCGCGGGCGCGCTGTTGCCTCCCACCGTGCGGGAGCGCGTGCGGGCGCTGCGCGACGCCATCGACGTCGGGGTCGGATTCCACGGCCACAACAATCTCTCCATGGCCATGGCCAACAGCCTGGTGGCCATCGAGGAGGGGGCCCGCTGGCTCGACGCCTGCACCTGCGGCCTCGGCGCCGGCTCGGGCAATACTGCCACCGAGGTGCTGGTGGCCGTGCTCGACAAGCTCGGGCAGTACGAGACCGGCATCGACCTGTGGAAGATCATGGACGTGGCCGAGGAGATCGTGAAGCCGCTCATGCAGAAACCCGTGCGCATCGGCAAGACCAGCCTCACCATGGGCTATGCCGGCGTCTACTCGAGCTTTCTGCTCCACGCCGACAAGGCTGCGGCCCAGTTCGGCGTCGATCCGCGAGACGTGCTGGTGGAGGTGGGCAAGCGCCAAGCCGTCGGAGGTCAGGAGGACATCCTGGTCGAGATCGCCATGGAGCTGGCGCGGGAGAAGGAGCAGGGGACGAGCTAAGTACCGGACCTCAAACCTTTCCATCGCCTCACACCGTGCTGCCCAACCCACACCCGTCATTCCCGTGCAACAGGCTGTGTCAAAACTGCTGCTGGATACGGAATGACGATACGGGCGTCAATGCATGTCCGTTAACCACGGAGAGAATTGACAATAGCCTGGGAAGCGGGAATCCAGGCGGCCAGGGGCCAGGGGTTCTCAGGCCCGCGCCGCCCGCCACCCCCGCAACTGCATCAACAAACCCGCCGCCACCAGGGCCGAGCCTATGCCGAGCATGTTCCATCCCGGCAGGATCAGCAGCACCCCGCCGAAGATTAGCACGGCCCGAACGGGCCAGCCCAGCGGGGTCAGCCCGTAGCCGATGGTCCCGGCCGACAGGCTGACCGCCCCCACAAGCGCAGATATCGCCGCCAGCAACACGGAATCCACCGTTCCCTGCAGCAGCAGGGCCGGGTGGAGTGCGAAGGAGAACGGCAGCAGGTACTTGCCGATGGCAAGGCGAACGGCGTCCTTGCCGGTTTCCCAGATACCGGCGCCGCTGATGCTGCATGTGACGAAGACGGTCACGCACACCGGCGGCGTGATGTGGGACGCCAACCCCCAGTAGACCACGAAGAGATGGGCGGCCAGCTCCGAAACGCCCATCAGCACAAGCGCGGGCGCGCACAGCGTGGCCACGGTGATGTAAGCGGGCAGGGAGTCCATGCCCATGCCCAGGATTAGGCTCGCGATCCCCACCATAGCCAGAGCGACGGTCAGGTTGCCGCCGCTCAGGTCCACCAGCGCGCGTGAGAACTTGGTCCCCAAGCCGCTCAGCCCCAACGCCGCCACCAGCATCCCCACCGCCGCGGTGAGGATGGCCAAGGGGATCCACGCCTTCACCGCCGACACCAGCGCACCGTGGATCTTGTTGGGGTACAGCCGCTTTTCGCGGTCCTTGGACAGGAAGCTCACGGCCACCAGCAGCGGCAGGCTGAAGATGCCGGCCATGTCCGGATCGAACTTCTGCACCAGCATCAGGTAGATCATCAGCCCGATGGGCAACAGGAAGAACCATCCCCTCCTGAAGGTCGCCCCCAGGGCCGGCAACTCGCTTCGGGGCATGCCCGCCAGCCCCTGCCGGGCGGCCTCGAAGTCCACGCCCATGAAGACGATGACGAAATAGAGGAACGCCGGCAGGGCCGCCGCCAGCGCGATCTGGTAGTAGGGCGCGCCAAGGAAATCCGCCATCACGAAGGCGATGGCGCCCATCACCGGCGGCAGGATCTGGCCGCCCGCGGACGACGCCGCCTCGACGGCGCCGGCGAAGCCCGGGCGGTAGCCGGCCCGTATCATCAGCGGGATGGTCACCGCGCCGGTGGTGGCGGCGTTGGCCGAGGGCGAGCCCGAGATGGTGCCGAAGAACGCCGACGCCAGCACCGCGGTCTTGGCGGCACCGCCACGGGTCCAGCCGGCGATGGCCATGGCCAGCTCGCTGAACCACTCGCCCACGCCGGCCCGTTGCAGCAGGTGGGCGAACATCAGGAACACGATGACGATGGTGGAGGCCACCCCCAGCGGCACGCCGAAGATGCCCTCGCCGGGCACGTACACCGCGTAGGTCAGCCGGTCCCAGGCGTAGCCCTTGCCGAACAGCAGCCCCGGCAGGATGTTCTGGTACCGCGCCACCGCCACGAACAGGCAGATGATGGTCACCAGCACCCAGCCCACCGCGCGCTTGAGCGCCACCAGCAACGAGATCGCCAGGGAGAACGCCACGGCCATGCCGGCGAGGTCCAGGAAGCCGTATTCGTCGTAGTCGGTGACGTGCTCGTAGAAGAAAATGATGTAGCCCAGGGGCACCATGGCCATGACCAGGAGCCCCAGGTCGGCCCAGAAGCCGGCGTTCCGGCTGTCGCGCCGCCGCATGTGGATGAGATAGGCCAGGAGCAGCGCGAAGGTCAGGCTCACGGCCCTGTGAAATGGGGTGGGGTAAAAGATCTCCAGGTAGATGAAGGTCCGGCCCACCACCACGAGGTGGTAGACGGCGGCCAGCAAGGCGAGGAGGTCGATGACCCGGTCCCAGGACGAACGTGCGTCCTGGGCCGGGGTCAACTGGGAGGACCCGATGTCAGCCATGCCCGGTCCCGCGTGGCTCCGCTCTCATGAAGACGGGCACGGGTGCGGTCACTGGCTGGCGAGCAAGTCCTTTTGCTTCTTCGCCAACGCGTCCGTCCATGCGCCGATCTCCTTGTAGTAGCGGATGGCTCCGGGGTGGTACGGGATCGTCGGATTGGCCAGGCTTCCCTTGAGGGTGTACTGCTTCGCCGAGGCGTGCACCGGATAGAACTGCTTCAGGTTCTCGAAGAACGCCTTGGTGAAGGTGTACATGTCGTCTTCCGGCATGTCGGCCCGGGTGGCGGTGAAGGTGCCCACCGCGAGCGAGTTCACGTCCGCATCCAGGCCCTTGATGGAGCCCTTGCTGATCGTGGCCTGCCGGTATCCCTGCAGGCGCGGGTCCTTCAGGATCTCCGCGGCCTTGTCCGCGGGGATGGGGATGACCTTGAGAGAGATGGCCTGGGCCAGACGCCGGATCGGCGGCGAACCCGTCTTGGGGCTGCCGAAGGGCATCACCGCCGCGTCCGCCGCGCCCAGCTTGAGGGATTCGAGCTGTTCGTTGGTGTTGCCGTGGCGGAGGATCTTCACGCCGTTCTCGGGAATGCCGTAGACCCGCATGATCGCGCGGGTGAAGGCTTCGAGGTCCGCCAGCGACTTCCGCTTCCCCTGCACGGTCTTGCCGTTCAGGTCCGCCGGCGTGTTGATGCCGCGGTCGCCCCGGGCGACGATGGCGCGTGACCCCAGTCCGCCCTGGAACAGCAGCCGCAGCGGCGCCTTGCCGTCCTTCTTGAAGGAGCCGATGCCGTGGTAGCCGTGGGTCCCGGCCAGCGAGTTCAGCATCGCTACCTCGATGCGTTTCGCCGCCAGCGCGCGCACGTTGGCGTCGCTGCCGCCGATGGGCTCCACGGTAACGCTGATGTTGGAGTTCCGGCTCACGGTATCGCCCATGCCCACCGCCAGGATGTGGAACCGGGCGCCCACCGTGGACGTGCCCAGGGAGAGGGCCGTCTGGGCGTTCAGGGGGGCGGCGAAGATGAGGATTCCCGCTGCGAGTACGAGACCGGTCTGTATTAGGCTTTTCATGCGTCCTCCTTGCGTAGGGGTCGGGCCGTCCCGCTGCCACACCGATGTTTTCGGACAGGCCCCTAGCTAACACCGCAAGGACGGGGTGTCAATTCAGGTGTCGGACGACATCCCATATGCCTACGCGGCGGCGATTCTTCCCACCTTTATCTTCCGTTCCAGGTGCCGCGATAGCGCCAGGATGTACAGGATTTTTCATTGCCACGGGAAAACCTCCTAATGGTAGTCCAGATAGTCGACATCCACGGCGGCGTCAATTACGCCCCCTGAATCCCCACCTTGAGCCCGAATGACCGCGCCACCAGCGCCACACCGGTGGTGAGCAGCACGATGAACAGCACCGTGATGCTGGCGGGCTCGCGGTAGCCGCCGGCGATCTGGTCCAGGGCCAGGAGGGCCAGGGTGCGGGTCTCGGAGGTGGCCAGCAGGATGACGCTGGAGGCGGTGCGGGCGGCGAAGAGGAACTTGAGGACCGCGATGAGGGCCATGGTCTGGCCCATGAGCGGCAGCACGATGCGGAAGTAGGTGCCCCAGAAGCCGGCGCCGGAGGTGAGGGACGCCTCCTCCAGCTCCTTGCCGAGCTGGATGAAGTTGGCCTTGAGGACCTGGGTGGCGAGGGTGATGCCTCCCATCATCGAGGCGATGATGAGCAGGAACAGGGTGCCGTACAGGGGGCGGAAGAACGGCGTGCCCAGGAACATCCAGAGCAACCCCAGTCCCGCGAGCACACCCGGCACGGCCGAGGGCAGCCAGCAGATGGAGTCCAGCACGCTCCGGCCCGGCAGGCGGGTGCGCACGATGATGTAGGCGATGAGGGAAAACAGGATCGGCCCCACCACCGCCGAGACCACGGCGATGATGAGCGTGTTCTGGAGCGCCAGCATGAGCCGGGGGTCGTTCAGGGCGACGCGCCAGTACTCCAGGGTCCAGGTCTGCGGCAGGTCGAAGAACCCGAAGCGCACCATCAGGCTGCCCCCCAGGGTGCTCAGGATGGGCACGCCCACCGCCAGGAAGCAGATGGCGCCCATGCCCGCGGCCGCCACGTACTTCCACGGCCCCATGTCGATGAGCTTGGCCTTGAAGTGGCTGGTGACGGTGGTGAACTGGCGCGCGCCGATGAGCTTGCGCTGCAACGGGATGAACACGGCCAGGAACACCAGGATGACGCTTCCCAAGGCTGCCGCCTGGTTGGTGAGGGGCGGGTCCTGCCGGGCCAGGTCCACGATCATGGTGGAGTAGACGAAGAAGCCCCAGGGGGTCCCCAGCAGGAGCTCGGTCTCGAACGACTCGAACAGCCGCACCAGGCTCAACAGCAGCACCACCACCAGGATCGGCGTCATCACCGGCAGCGTCACCCGGAACATGGTGCGCAGCGTGCCGGCGCCGCACAGGAGGCTTGCCTCCTCCATGGCGGCGTCCATCCTGCGGAAGGCCGGGGTCAGGAGCATGACCTTGGTGTCGAGGCCGGCGACGGTGTGGACCCACACGATGCCCCAGAAGGAGTAGATGTCGAAGGGCATCACCCCCAGGAGGTCGTCGAACCAGGTGTTGACCAACCCGAAATCCGGATCGAGCAGCAGCATCCAGCCGTAGGTGGAGGCCACGCTGGGCAGCATGAACGAGATCCAGAAGAGGAACTCGAAGCCGCGGGCGAAGGGGATGTTGGTGCGGGACAGTATCCACGCCAGGAAGACGCCCAGCGGGAAGACGATGGCTTGGCGCACCACGGTCAGGTGGATGGTGTTCCACAGCGCCTCGCCCGCGCCGTATTCGGTGAACGCCTCTATCCAGGCGCCGAAGCCCCAGCGGGTCGGCTCGCCGATGGTGGCTACGTTGAAGCTGTTGATGAGGATGAGGGCGAGCGGATAGAGGATGTAGAAGCCCATGAACCCGATGAGCACGATCATCAGGTAGAGGCCCCAGTTGAGCGCCGTGATGCGGGCACGCGGCGCCGCTGGCGCGGCGCTATCGGGCTGAGGCATGGCGCGCTCGGGCTCGCGGGTTCAAGGGCGCAAGAATGGGGATACGGTATCGGGTACTATTTTTGCTGCTTCTTGGTCGCCTCCTTGACCAGCTTCCAGTAGAACTTGCTCACCGGCCGGGGGTCCAGGAACCCCAACATCGGGTATTTGCGTCCCTCGACGCGCTTGCCGTCGGTGAGCACGTCGTCCTTGGAGATATCCGTGCGCATGGAGTTGGAGGGCTCCACCACCACCTGGTTCATCACCCGCTGCCAGGTGGACTGGCCTTCCCGGGACAGGAACCAGTTGGCGAAGACCGCGGCCGCGTTGGGGTGGGGTGCGCCCTTCAGGTGCGCCAGCACGCTGCTGTTGCCGCTGCCCATGGCGCCGGCTTCCTTGATGTTCTCGGCCGGGTAGGTCTTGACCGGAAGCCCCTGTTTCGCCGCCTTCTCGACGTCGCGGCACATGAAGCACAAGGGATACTTGCCGCGGGCCAGCCAGTTGGTGGCCTGACGGCGGTCGCGGGAGATGGTCAGGTCCATTTCGGTGAACAGCCGTTCCAGGAACTTGGGACCCACGTCGGGGTTGTAGTAGAGCTGCAGCATGGGCGTGGGCACCGAGCCCCCGCGGCCGTAGCTGTAGAAGCCGAGCTTGCCCTTCCACTTGGCGTCCAGGATGTCCCAGAAGGAGTCGATCCCTTCAAGGCTCGTCAGCAGCTTGGTGTTGTAGGCCATGCTCGCCGTGCCCGGGGTGCCTTCGTAGAGGAAGATGAACTTGCCGTCCGGGTCGCGGTAGAAGTGCTGTCCCTTGTACCACTTGGACTGGTCGGTCACCTCGGGGAGCATGAGCAGAGGCTTGACGGGCTCCAGGTAATCCAGGATGTATGCCGTCCGCGCCGCGTTGGGGCCGTACGAGAAGAGGTCCACCAGGTACTTCTTCGCCCTGCGCTCCGCGATCATGCGCTGAATCAGCTCGGAGTGGCCCGACACGCTGACCACCTTGATCTTGGGATAGCGCTTCTGAAAGGCGCCGAGGATCTCGTGGTGGGTGATCTCGTCGCCGCCGTAGATGTTGACCTGACCCTCGGCGCGCGCCGCCGCCAAGGTCTTTTCCCACTTCGCGCCGGCGTCCGCCGCGGCGCCGTAGGAGGCGAGAGCCAGGACGCCGCAGAGCGCGAGCACGCCGTATCGGAAGTAACGAACGGCCGGGCCGCCTAAATCATATCTCGGGCTCATAACCATGTTCCTCCTTCGAGTCGTGCGGCTCGTCTGCTATTTTTTCTTTTTCTTCTTCTTTTTGTCGGACAGCAGTTCACCCTTGCCGGTCACGCGCACGGTCAGCGCCAGCAGGCCGGGCTCGTCGGGATCGCGTTCGACCGTCACGGTGACCATGTCCCGCTTCTTCAGGTCGGCCACGGTGATATCCTGCCACGCGTCCCCCTTGCGCGTCTGGATCTTGGTATCGTCCCCGACGCCGATGTAGGCCTTCCGGATCCTGCCCTTGCCCCCGCGCTGGTACTGGTACTCGATGGTGGCGGGTCCGACGTCGCTGATGACCAACTCCATGTCCTTGGTGGTCTTGCCCTTTTTCTTCTTGTCCTGGGCATCGGCGCTACCGGCGGCCAGCAGGGAGAACACGAACAGAACAGCCAGTATCGATAAGAACGTCTTCTTCACGTTACCCTCCGCTCTACTCAAGTGGTTTGCATGAGGTGGTATTCACTGCAAAAGGAGGCCCCTTAGACCACATTCGTTTTGAGGCTGTCAAGAACCTGCACGCGCGTCCCCGCCGTCATTCCGGCGGAAGCCGGAATCCAGGGGGTGGGGCCGGGAGGCACTGCGATCCCCTTTGTCCCTCCGCCCCTGGATTCCGGCTTCCGCCGGAATGACGGTTCCGGGCCGGTTGCCCGTCCTTGACAGTTTGGGAGCGCGTTAGTAATCGTGGGCTGCCCTTCCGGGCTTTGCGAAAGACGAAACATGCTCTGGAACGACCTTCGCGCCTACCTGGACAAGCTGGACGACATGGGCGAGCTCGAAACCGTGCTCGGCTGCGACTGGCAGGAAGAGATCGGCGGCATCGCCGAGCTGGTGACCGAGCAGCGGGGGCCGGCGCTCCTGTTCGACGAGATCCGGGATTACCCCAAGGGCTACCGGGTCGCGGTCAACCTGTTCAACACCCCCAGGCGCACGGCCACGGCCCTGGGAATACCGCTGGAGCCGTCCGTCGACGGCGTGGCCGAGCGTTTCGCCCAGAAGCTGAAGGGATTCCGTTCGGTGCCGCCCGAGGAAGTCTCCGGCGGACCCGTCCTCGAGAACGTGATGGCCGGGGACGAGGTGGACCTCTTCAAGTTCCCCACGCCCAAGTGGCACGAGAACGACGGCGGCCGCTACATCGGCACCGGCGTCTGCGTCATCCAGAAGGACCCCGACACCGGCTTCGTCAACTCCGGCGCCTATCGCGTGGCGGTCCACGACAAGACCACCTGCACCATCTTCACCGAGCACGGGAAGCACGGCGACGTGATCCGCCGCAAGTACTGGGACCGGGGCGAGCCCTGTCCGGTGGTCATCTCCGTGGGCCAGGAGCCGGTGCTGACCGCGCTGGGGTCATCGAGCGTCTACCGCACGCCCGAGGGGGTGTCCGAGTTCGAGGTGGCCGGCTACCTGCACGGCAGCCCTTATCCGGTGGTACGGGGCGGCGTGACCGGGCTGCCCATGCCGGCTGCCGCCGAGATCGTCATCGAGGGGTTCATCGTGTCTCCGGAGGACGGCCTTTTGCCGGAGGGGCCGTTCGGCGAGTGGACCGGCTACTATGCCCACGGCCGCAGGCCCGAGACGCGCATCGAAGTCCGGGCCGTCTATCACCGCAACGACCCCATCATCTTCGGCGCCTCGCCCACGCGGCCGGTGGGATGCGACTACTTTGCAAGCCTCGGGGGCGACAACCTCGAGGCGCGGCAGCGGCTGGAGAAGGCCGGCATCCCCGGCATCGGTCGGATCGTGGCGCTGGCGCGCCCACACCTCTACGCGGTGGCGGTGGAGCAGATGTACCTTGACCACGTGCGCGACGTGATCAAGGTGCT
Source organism: uncultured Binatia bacterium (SeqCode) (assembly GCA_965204505.1). Classification (GTDB taxonomy): domain Bacteria; phylum Desulfobacterota; class Binatia; order UBA9968; family JAJDTQ01; genus JAJDTQ01. The sequence goes on along the minus strand of CBDBFB010000001.1, from coordinate 1,506,422 downwards.
CGTGCCCGGCGGCGACCGTTACAACGGGCACCAGACCTGGATCATCGTGGACGACGACATCGACGTCACCGATGCCAGGGAGGTGCTGTGGGCCGTGGCCAGCCGGTGCCGGCCCGAGGAGGGCGTGCAGGTCATTCCCGGCACCGCGGTCTGGCAACTGGATCCACGGATTCCGCCGGAGGAGCGCTCGAATCCCGACGCCGCCCACGGACGCGCCTCCTACACCGCTCACAACCTCGTCATCGACGCGTGCCGTCCCTATGACTGGATCGACGCGTTCCCGCCCGTATGCGTCAACGGCCCGGAGCTGCGGGCGAGGATACGGGCCAAGTGGGGCCACCTGCTGTCGCGCTGACGGAACTGTTGCGCGGCCCTCACCCCGACCCTCTCCCAGAGGGAGAGGGTGTCAGACGCCGCGGGGCGCGAAAAGTTCCCTCTCCCTATGGGAGAGGGTTAGGGTGAGGGGTTTCCGTCCATTTTGACAGGTGAGGCTGGTTCGCGCCCCAGTCTGGCAGGAGTGAGTGATGGACAGCAATGAAAACGAAGTCCTGACACGAACCGACCGCGGCACCCCCTGCGGCGAGCTGATGCGCCGCTACTGGCAGCCGGCGGCGCTCTCCGAGGAGCTTCCGCCGGGCGGCCCGCCGCTGCCCGTCAGGCTCCTGGGCGAGGACCTCGTCATGTTCCGGGACGACCAGGGCCGGCCGGGCCTGCTGGGGATCCACTGCGCCCACCGTGGCGCGGACCTGAGCTACGGGCGCCTGGAGGACGGCGGGCTCCGCTGCATCTATCACGGCTGGCTCTACGACATCGAAGGGCGCTGCCTGGACCAGCCCGGAGAGCCCGGCGGCGGCGAGCACCGCGACGCCATCCGCCAGCCCGCCTACCCGTGCCGCGAGAAGAGCGGGATCATCTTCGCCTACATGGGTCCCGGCGAGCCGCCGCTGCTGCCCGCCTACGACTGGCTGACGGTGCCGGACGACCGGGTCGCGCCCACCAAGCTCTTCAGCGAGTGCAACTACCTCCAGGGCAACGAGGGCAACATCGACATCTTCCACAACAACTACCTGCACTTCATCAAGCGCGACCTTTCGGCCATGAGCGAGGAGGAGGTGCGGAACATCCGGGATCGCTTCGGCGACGTGGAGCGGGTCTCGGGGCGGGGGCCATCGCCGGGGACGGAGCGGACCCACGCCCAGCTCCTGGACCTGGGGATCCGCATCTGCAAGGTGCGGCGCATGGACGCCGACCGGAGCTACATCCGCGCCGCCACCTTCGTGCTCCCGAGCATGACGGTCATTCCCGGCGGCGCCATCAACTGGCACGTGCCCATCGACGACACTCATCACTGGAAGTACATCATCACCTTCAGTCGCGAGAAGGCGCTGGACAGGGAGGCTGCCACTATGCGCGCCAGCCAGTGGGCGCCGGCGCCGAGCTACCGTCCGATGGTGAGCAAGGCCAACCGCTACGGGCAGGACCGCAGCCTCATGAAGGACCGTGTCTACTGCGGCATCGACTACCCCAATCCGATCCAGGACCTCTGCGTGGTGGAGGGGGCCGGGCTGGTGCAGGATCGGACCAGCGAGCACCTGGTGGAGTCGGACATCCCCATCGTGGCGTCGCGCAAGGTCCTGATGAAGGCCATCAAAGACGTTGAGGACGGCAACGATCCGCCTCACGTGGTCCGCGACCCCACGGACAACCGGTTCCCCCAGATCGTCGCCACCTACGGCGTGATCCCGAGCAGCACCCCGTGGCAGGACCACCTGGAGCAGCTCGTGGCCGAAGGGCAGGGCTGGCAGACCCTGGCGACGCCATGAGCGAGGGCGCGGACACCAGGCTGCGGCTCGGCATTGCCGGCCTGGGCATGGCCGCGGCCCGAATACTGCCGGAGATCGCACCGCTGCCTTTCGTGCGGCTCGCGGGTGCCGCCGATCTTCGCGGACATGCACTCGACAGGTTCGAGCGGGAGTTCGATGCCCGCGTTTACGGCACGGTGGAGGAACTGTGCGACAGCGACGAGGTGGATGCCGTCTACGTCGCCACGCCCCATGAGTTCCACGCGGAGCACTCCATCGCCGCCATGGAGCGGGGCAAGCACGTCATCGTCGAGAAGCCCATGGCGTTGTCGCTGGATGAAGCCGAGGCCATGAACGCCGCGGCCGACCGCTACGGGGTCAAACTCATGTCGGGCCACACTCACAGCTTCGATCCGCCGGTCAGGAAGATGGCGGAGGTGGTAGCCGGCGGCGAGCTGGGCCGGCTCCTGATGATCGCCACCTCCTACTACAAGGACCACATGTACCGGCCCTTCTCCGACCACGACATCCGCATGAGCCGCGGCGTGGTGCTGAACCAGGGACCGCACCAGTTCGACATCGTCAGGCTGATCGGCGGCGGGCTGGTGCGCAGCGTCCGGGCCATGGCGGGGGTCGGCGACCCCACGCGTCCGGGAGAAGGGCACTACGCCTGCCATCTCGAGTTCGAGAACGGCGTGCCGGCGAGTCTGGTGTACAGCGGCTACGCCTACTTCGACACCGGCGAGTTGGTGTGGGGTCTCGGCGAGGGCGGTCTTCCAAAGGACCCGGAAAGGCATCCCAAGGCGAGGGCGTTTTTCCGGAGCCTGGGTGACGGTGACGCGCGCAGTGAAGGGCTGGAGCGCCGGCTGGAGGCGTGGCGCTACGGCGGCGAGGGCGGTGGCCCGGGCACCGGATCCGAGACCCGACCGCGCCATCAACCCTTCTTCGGCCTGACCGTGGTGACCTGCGAGAATGGCGAAATCCGACAGTCCAAGGACGGGTTGTACATCTACGATGACCACGGCCGTCGCGAGATAACGGTGGAGCAGGGGGCCCGCGGACGCGAGGCGGAACTGCGCGAGTTCCACGACGCCATCCTCCAGGACCGTCAGCCGTTCCACGACGGCCGTTGGGGGGAAGCAACGCTGGAGGTTTGTCTGGGGGTCCTGGAATCGGCGCGGGAGCGCCGCGAGGTCTACATGTCGCACCAGGTGGGTACCGGTTTCTTGGGATGACACTGTGGCCCAAACAACGTCATGGCCATGAAAATAACCCGCAAATGCCCGAACCCGTCATTCCGGCGAAAGCCGGAATCCAGGGGGGGAGCCGAGGTGGTACGGCGGACCCCCTCCCTCCTCCTCCCCTGGATTCCGGCCCCGAATCGGGGTACGGGGCGTGCTTTCGCCGGAATGACGAGGCGGGGCGTCCCTGTCATTCCGTATCCAACCGCTGTTTTCACACAGCCTGTTTCGCGCTAATGACAGGGTTCGAAGCGTCATCATTTTGATTCGTTTTTGATTCGTAATTCCGGATACGGAACCCCAAATTACGGAACCCATATCTCCAACGAGGTGAGCATGAGCAGAGTATCGATCGTGGATTTGCAGCGGATGAAGGCGGAGAAAGAGAAGATCGTCGTTATGACCGCCTACGACTACACCGTGGCGCGCATCGTCGACCGGGCGGGGGTGGACGTGATTCTGGTGGGCGACAGCGGAGGCCGGTACGCCCTGGGCCACGACGACAGCAACGAGGTCACCGTGGACGAGATGGTGATCATGGCGCGGGCCGCCGCCCGCGGCTCCGAGCGGGCCATGGTGGTGGGGGACATGCCGTTCATGAGCTACCAGGTGAACGACGAGCAGGCGGTCGTCAACGCCGGCCGGCTCATCCAGGAGGCGGGGGTCCAGTCGGTCAAGTTGGAAGTGGGGGCCGAGTACGCATCCACGGTCGCGGCCATCGTCAAGGCCGGCATTCCGGTGATGGCGCACATGGGCAGCACTCCCATGGCCAACATCGGCGCGGGCGATTTCCGTTCCGGCTCGGTGGACGAGGAACAGGTTTGGCGCGACGCCCGGGAGCTGGTCAAGGCGGGGTCTTTCTCGTTGCTGCTCACCGGCATCAGCGCGGACCTGGCGCAGCGGATCACCGCCGAGGTGCGGGTCCCCACCATCGCCGGCTTCGGCGCCGGAGACCACTGCGACGGCCAGATCGGCGTGACCCATCCTACCATCGGCCTTGCCGCCGACGAGTTGGACCGGCGCCGGTCCAACTACGGCCCGGTGGCGGTGACCCTGTTCGAGGCCGCCGAGCAGTTCACCCAGGACGTGCGGGCGGGCAAGCCGGTGCGTTCCAAGCGGGACAGCGGCTGAGCCGGAGCGACACGGAGGAATCAGCGATGTCGGATGCGCGGCCCGGTTTCGATCAGTGGTACGTCAAGAGCTCCTACCAGGACTTCGTGAAGCAGGAGGGCGTGCCGCTCTACGAAGGAAGCGCCCTGGAGAACCTCAATGCGCTGGAGCTGGGCGAGTGGGAGCGGCGGGGCGGCAAGGCCGCCTACACGCGCCTGGGCGAGCAGGAGACCAACAGCCTCCAGATCGTCGAGATCCCGCCCAAGGGGGAGCTCAAGCCCGAACACCACATCTATGACGCGATCATGTACGTGATGCAGGGACGCGGCGCCTCCGTGATCTGGCAGGAGGGGGAAAAGAAGCACACCGTGGAGTGGGAGGAGGGAGCGCTGCTTTCCATCCCGCTGAACGCCTGGCACCAGGAGTTCAACAGTTCCGGCGACGAGCCCTGCCGGCTGCTCTTCGGCACCAATGCGGCGCACGTCATAAACCTCTACCATAACCTCGATTTCGTCTTTAACAATACGTATTCGTTTACGGATCGATTCTCCATGTCCATGCCCGACTTCTTCAAGGACGAGGGCCGCCAGTGGAATCTCCGGCTCTTCGAGACCAACTTCATCCCCGACATCCGCACCTTCCGGCTCGATCCTTATCCCGAGCGCGGCAACCGCACCGCCATCATGCGCCTGTCCATGGCGAGCTGCTCCATCGGCATGCACATCATGGAAGCGTCGGAGGGCACCTACGTCACCGCCCACCGGCACGGCGCCGGCGCCCACGTCATCGTCATCGGCGGTGAAGGCTACGAGTTGATGTTCATGCCGGGGCAGGAGAAGGAGCGCCGCAAGGTCCGCACCGTTCCCTATGCCGTGGTGGCGCCCCGCACCAACGAGTTCCACCAGCATTTCAACAGCGGCAAGGGCGGCTACCGGATGCTGGCGTTCCGGGGCACCGGGCTGCGCTACGGTTCCGGCCGGAGCTTCCACCCGGCCCGCACCGCCCAGGACACCGACCCCTTCGCCGAGTCGTTCAAGATCCGCTACGAGAAGGAAGACCCGTCCATACGGGAGGAGTACAACCAGGAGCTGGAGAAGAACGGCGTCACCGTGCGGCTCGAACCGCTCGAACAGGGCAGCAGGGCCTAACCGCCCCGCAGAGCATCGGAGCGTGAACCTCCGACTCCCTCTCCCTCTGGGAGAGGGTCGGGGTGAGGGTCTTCGCGAAGCACTGGAGCGTGAAAAATGGCAGCCTACCGTTCATGGTTCATCCGCTGTAACGGCATCAAGACCCATTTCGTCGAGGCCGGGTCCGGAGACCCCGTCGTCCTGATCCATGGCGGCGGCCCCGGCGCCTGCGGCGAGCACAACTGGCAGCACAACATCCCGGCGCTGGCCGAGCATTTCCACGTCTTCGCCGTGGACCTCATCGGCTACGGCCTCAGCGACAAGCCCGCCATCGAGTACAGCTACGAGGCCAAGGTCGACCAGATCGCGGGCCTCGTCGACACCCTGTGCTTCGACCGCCTCTCCATCGGCGGCAACTCCATGGGCGCCTACATCGCGGTGCGCTACGCCCTCGACCATCCCGACCGCATCGACAAGGTGCTGATGGTGGCCACCGCCACCGTGGCCAACGCCATGAACGTCGGCACCACCACCAAGCGAGGCGCGACGGTGCGGCGGTCGGTTGGCGCGGAGGTCACCGAGGAGACCATGCGCGACTGGCTGAGCATGCTGCTCCACAACAAGGACCGCATCACCGACGACCTGGTGCGCCGTCGCGTCGCCTACGGCAACCTCCCGGGAGCCATCGAGGCCCAGCAGTCCTATCGAGCCCATAGCGCCAGGGTCCGCGAGGACCCCAACCTGCAGCAATGGTTCGACATCAGCGCCCGCCTGCCCAAGGCCACCTTCCCGCTGGCCCTGGTATGGGGCAAGGAAGACCAGTTCGCCTCCCCCGAACTGGCCGCCGGCCTCAAGGCGGCCCTGCCGAACCTGACGGAGTTCCACCTGGTGGAGGGTTCCGGCCACCAGGTCCAGAACGACCAGCCGGAGAAGTTCAACGAGATTGCGGTGCGGTTCCTGAGCGGTTGACGGGGTTTGGGCGGGTCTAGGATTCTGTGGGATGCTCAGTGAACGTAACCGGGATGAGGACAAGGTGGTTGGTCAAGTGATGGAGCGCCTCCGCGCCTCAAGCACCAAATTCTTGAGATCCTCCATCTTCAACCATGGTTGCTTCAAATGAATCATCCGGTGGCAATTGGAGCACAACAGAGCCAAGTCGGACAACTTAGTTTTGGTTCCGGATTTCAATTCACTCAATGGTTTCTTGTGGTGGCACTCGATGAATCCCTCCCCCCTTTGTAAATAGCTCTGTGCAAAGTCGAATCCGCATACCTCGCAAACGAGCCGATCCTTCTTTCTTGCCCATCGCTTCTTTTGCTCAACTAGCTGTCGATTTCGCTCACGCAAGATATGAGCCCGTATCCGTATTCGTCCTTCGGACATCCCTTCCATCTCTGGCGACCAGCCTGACCCTTGCGTTTCCCGAGCCAGTTTTCTTATGACCTGAGCTTCAGATCGAAGGCGATCCCGGCTTCCCTCAAATTTGTTCCACACGTGCTCAGCCTTCTTTGACTTATTGGAGGCACCGCCTTCCTTATCCGGATCAAGATACCTGAAATTCTTGAGTTGCAACTCCACACTGTCGGGTGAATGAGGCGACACAAGCTCCGCCAATTCGATTACCCTTGGGTCAGTTTTCTTCGCCGGTACCGCAGAAAAGTAGGCATCCAGCACCAGGATTAACTCATCCTCTGTGTATTCCCATTTCGGCTTCTTCATACCTTGAATCCCATCTGTGATCGCAAACGCTTCCCGCGCTACGACCGGTTCCGAGTTTCCTGGAAACGATCGTAGTGATCGCACGGGTCCAACTGTTTGTCGCCTCTGGTAGAGTCGACGACTGGCGTACCAGAGAATTTCTATCCTATTGCTAGCCGACCGTCGCGCGAAGGTCGGTCTTAATCAGCGATTCGGCGGGAATGCCGAGACCTTGGTGCAGGCGCCAGATCATCTTCAAGCTCAACGAGCGTTTGTAATTGAGAACTTCATAGACTCGGCCGCGACTCCCGATATATGGAATTAGGTCCTTGGGAGCCAGCTCGTTTTGCTCCATGTGATAGCGGATTGCGGCCACCGGATCGGGAAGGTCGAGTGCGTAGTGCTTGGCTTCCCAAGCCTCGATGAGGGTCACCAGTACGTCGAGGCGGTCGCCTTCGGGTGTGTTGCGCTTCGCGGTCATCAAACCCTCGATTTCCCTCAATGTCCGATGATAGTCCCGCTTGGTCTTGATCGGTTTGATATCCATGGTTCGATCCTCAAATCGCTAGGGCATCGATTGCGTCGTAGTCCCGATGGTTGCCGACAAACTGGATGTAAACGACGCGGTAAGGATAGTTGATCCACACCACGATGCGGTACTTGTTGCCGGCGATGTTGAACACCGCCCGGCCGTCTTTAAGGATGCTGGCACCGTGGAACTCCCGCTTGACGTCCGTCGGAGTTCTCCAGTCGGCAGCCTTGACTTGACGGTACCAAGCCATCGCCGGTTGGCGGGCATCGGCGCGCGCGGGATCGGCGTCGAGGAAGGCCTTCAGCGTCGACACCGCGATGATCCTCATAAAGGGAACGATAACATGATCCCAAAATGGGATCAATCCCGATCTTCCGACGCGGGGTCGGCTGTAGTGCACGCGGGATCGCCGGACCGATCAAGCTGACGCGTCTAATCGCTTCCGGTAGACCTTCGGCCATGTATTTCGTATGACGGGGTTGCTTCTCACGCTCTCGGAGGCGAGAAGCGCATGGGACCGGGGCATTCTAGCGGTCCCGCAGCAGTGGTGACCATGAGCTATTACGCAGACTTTCGCGACTATCTCGACAAGCTCGAAGCGACCGGCAAGCTCCGCCGCATCGCCCGCACCGTGGACAAGGACCGGGAGCTCCATCCGCTTGTCAAGTGGCAGTACCGGGGGCTGGCCGAGGAGGACCGCTTCGGTTTCCTGTTCGAGAGCGTGACGGATCGCGACGGACGGCCGTGCAACGGCCGTGTCGCGTCGTCGGTGATTGCCGCCAATCGGGAGATGTACGCGCTCGCCATGGGGTGCGCCGTGGAAGAACTGCACGAGCGCTGGTCCCACGCGTTGGACCGGCTCGTTGCGCCTGAGCGTGTGGCCACCGGGCCGGTGAAGGAGGAGATACACAAGGGGGACGCGCTGCTGGAGCACGGCGGGCTGCACGAGTTCGGCATCCCGTTCGCCACCAACGGCTGGGAGGCATTTCCACGGGTTACCGCCGCCTCGTGCATCACCCGGGATCCGGACACGGGCCAGCTAAATGCGGGCATGTACAACAGCATCGTGCTCGGCGCCGGCCGGGCCAACGTGCGAACCGCGCGCCATCTGCGCCGGCACTGGGAGAAGTGCCGGGCCAGGGGTGAGGCGCTGCCGGCGGCCATCGCGGTGGGGGTACCGCCGGTGTTGTCGCTGGTGGCGGCCACCAACGTGCCCCAGAGCGTATCGGAGTTCGACGTTGCAGGCGGGCTCATCGGCGAAGCCATCCCCGTGGTGGAGTGCGAGACCTCGGACATCCTGGTGCCGGCCACCGCGGAGGTGGTCATCGAGGGCACCATTCCCATCGACATCATGGACCTCGACGGTCCCAGCGGGGAGAACCGGGGGCACGTGATGCCCGGCCACTGGGTCCACGCGTTCGAGGTGACATGCATCACTCACCGACGCGACCCCATCTGGCACGACGTGATCTGTCAGCTCCCGCCCAGCGAATCCAGCGTCATGCGCTGCGTCAACAGCGAGGGCCACGTCACGGCGCTGCTTCGCGCCCACGGCATCACCCAGGTCAAGGACGTGGCCTTCCACGACTGCGGCAGCGCCAAGAACCTGTGCGTCGTCCGTTTCCACGACGTAGCGGGGGTGCGCACTCCCAACAGCAAGGTGTGGCATGCGCTGTTCACGGTGATGTCCGCGGACGCGGCCTGGCCGAAGATCGTCATCGGCGTGGACGACGACATCGATCCCTGGGACCTGGAATCAGTGTTCTGGGCCGTCACCAACCGGTATCAGCCGCACCGCGATCTCAAGATTATCCAGGGCAGAAGCGCTGGACTGGACGAATCCGTGGGGCCGCGGGATGTGCCGGGCGGGATGCGCGGCTATCCTACCTCGTTGACGAGCCCCCAAGGAGCCTCGGCCATGCTCATGGACGCCACCCGCAAGTGGCCCAACCCGCCCATCTCGCTGCCGCGCCGGGATTACATGGAACGCGCCCGGGAACTGTGGGAGGAACTAGAACTGCCGCCGTTGAGGCCCAAGGCGCCGTGGCACGGCGTCTCCCTGGGCCACTGGCCCGAAGCCGAGGCCGAGCTGGTGGCGCTTTCCGAGGCAGGACGCATGGACGAAGCAGCCGCGTTGCTGTTGCGCAAGAGTCGTACGGTCGGCCAAAATGGGGACGAGTCATGAGCGAGGCGGGACTACCAGCATGCGTTGGCGATCGCTGAAACTGTAGTCCAATGGGCGGAGGCCAGTCTCTGATTGCCGCGAAGTCCGGAGCGTCGAGAAACCGGGAGCCGCAGGAGACTGATGAGCCGGGGGTCGCCAGGAAGTCGGAGAAGGGGTCGTTCGAGATGGGCAGGGTCATAGCAGGGATGGCGTCCTCCCACGCGTATGCGCTGGTGGAGCCCACGGGCTGGGACGTGATGCGTGGGCGGACACGGGCGCGGTACAAGGCGCGTTACGGCGTGGAGCCGGAGCTCCATCCCAATATCGCCGACGAGACCCCAGACGTCAGGGAGCAGGGCTACCGGCACATCCGGGAAGCACTGGCGTTCTTCGAGCGGCGGATGCGGGAGACGCGGCCGGACGCGGTGATCATCGTGGGCGACGATCAGGACGAGAACTTCACGGAGGACAACCTGCCGCAGATTGCCGTTTACACGGGCGCGGAAATCCATACCACAGAGCGGGCGAGCGACGGTTCGCGGCTGCGTGGTCCGAAGTATCCGTGCCACGCGGACCTGGCCCACGATCTCCTCAGCGGTTTGGTGGAGCGCGACTTCGACGTGGCCTCGTGCAGCGCTTTCCCCAAGGACGAGCTCCTGTCCCATGCCCACGGCCCGATCATGCGCCGGATCCTTCCGGACGCGGACATACCGGTGGTGCCGTTGTTCGTGAACGCCATCCACGTGCCCGCCCCGAGCCCCAGGCGGTGCTACCGGTTGGGAGTGGCCATGCGGGAGATCGTCGAGAGCCGGCCGGGAAACGAGCGGGTCGCCGTCTACGCCTCGGGCGGCCTGTCCCACTTCACCGCTGGCTACCCGTGGAAGCACTACTCCGGGCCCCATGGTGTCGGCTCCATCAGCGAGGAGTTCGATAGGAAGGCGTTGGAGTCGATGAGGGAAGGGGAGGGCGACAGACTCGAGCAGTTGACCTCACGGGACCTGCTCGACAACGGCGGCATCGAGATGCGGAGTTGGATCACGCTTCTGGGAGCCGTGGGCAAGGTTCGGCCGCGGTTCCTGCACTATCAGCCCTTCTACAGCGCGGTCATGGGAATGGGAGCGGGCTACTGGGAGCCCATGGAGTAGCCATGCGTCAGGCGCGGGGTCAGCCGTTTGCCCCCTCTCCCTCTGGGAGAGGGTTGGGGTGAGGGCCTGAACGAGCGAGACACGACCATGTTGCAGGAAGAAAATGACCGACTGACCCGGGTGGGGCCGGGGACGCCTTGCGGCGAGTTGATGCGACGCTACTGGCAGCCGGTGGCGTTGTCGGAGGAACTGCCGCCCGGCGGCGCGCCCGTCCCGGTGCGGCTCCTCGGTGAGGACATGGTCCTGTTCCGGGACGACGAGGGGCGTGCGGGTCTCCTGGGCATCCATTGCTGCCACCGGGGCGCGGACCTGAGCTACGGCCGGGTGGAGGACGGCGGTCTCCGGTGCATCTACCACGGCTGGCTCTACGACGTTCACGGCAACTGCCTGGACCAGCCCGGCGAGCCCGGCGGCGGCCCGCACCGGGGGGAGATCCGCCAGCCGGCGTACCCGTGCGTCGAGCGGGTGGGCATCATCTTCGCCTACATGGGGCCGGCCGAGGCGCCGCTGCTGCCCAACTACGAGTTCCTGACCCTGCCCGACGAGCAGGTCTTCTGCACCAAGCTCTACAGCGAGTGCAACTACCTCCAGGGGAACGAAGGCAATATCGACCTGCTGCACGTGTCGATCCTGCACTACACCGACCGCGACGTGCAGGCCAACACGGTGCACGGCGGCGCCAACGGGCTCAACTCCAGGGGCGGGGCGCCGGGCGCCGAGACCACCGACGCGGAGCTGGTGGACGTGGGCCTGAGGGTCTGCAAGCTCCGCAAGGTGCCGCCGGACCGCAACTACATCCGCTCCTGCACCTTCATCATGCCCAACCTGTGCGCCGTGCCCGCGCGCCAGGAGGGCGGACGCGGCTACACCGTCAACTGGCACGTCCCCATCGACGACGAGAACCACTGGAAGTACGTGTTGATCTTCAACCGCGAGCGGCCGCTGGACAAGGATGCGGTGCTGCGGGAGCGGCAGGCCACCGACTCGGACTACAAGTCGCTGCGCAACAGGGCCAACCGCTATCTCCAGGACCGTGATTCCATGAAGACGGAAAGCTACAGCGGCATCGGTCACGTCTTTCAGGCCCAGGACCTGTGCGTCACCGAGAGCGCCGCCATCCAGGACCGGACGCGAGAGCACCTGGTGGCGTCGGACGCGCCCATCGTGGCCTCGCGCAAGGTGCTGCTCAAGGGCATCGCCGACGTCGAGCAGGGCCATGATCCCGCCAACGTCGTCCGCGACCCCGAAGCCAACCGCTTCAACATCATCTCCACCTACGGCTTCCTGCCGGAGGGGATCAACTGGAAAGAGTATCACCGGGGGCTCGAAGGAGAATCGCGAGGATGACGGCGTCCTTCGACTCCGCTTCGCTGGCGCTCCGCTATGCCTGTCCTGAGCATCGTCGAAGGGCTCGGGACGAACGGTAAGGGATGGCCGAGACGCTGAGGTTGGGATTCATCGGGTTGGGAATGGCGGTGACGCGGATATTCACCGAACGTCCCGGCATCACCGACCTTCCGCATATCAAGCTGACCGCGGCCGCCGACCCCCGGGACGATGCGCTGGCTCACTTCCAGGAGGAATTCGGCGCGGAGGGCTACAACGACGTGAGGGACCTGGTGAAGAGCCCCAACGTCGACGCGGTCTACGTGGCCACCCCTCCCGAGATGCATGCCGAGCACGCGCTGCTGGCCATGGAGCACGGCAAGCACGCCATCGTGGAGAAGCCGATTGCGCTCACTATCGACGACTGCGAGCGCATGAACGAGGCGGCGGAGCGGCGCGGGCTCAAGCTGCTGGCGGGCCACACTCACAGCTTCGATCCGCCCATCCGGAAGATGCGGGAGATCATCCGGAGCGGGGAGCTGGGCGCCCTGCGCATGGTGAACACCTGGAACTACAACGAGTTCATGTACCGGCCGTGGCCGAGCCACGAGCTTGTCACCAGCCGCGGCATCCTGTTCAACCAGGCGCCGCACCAGGTGGACATCGTGCGCCTGCTGGGCGGCGGGCTGGTGCGGAGCGTGCGCGCCATGACCGGCGTGTGGGACGACTTCCGTCCGGGCGAGGGCGCCTACGTCTGCTACCTGGAGTTCGACGACGGCGTGCCGGCGACCCTGGTGTACAACGGCTACGGCTTTTTCGACACCGCCGAGCTCTACGACTGGGTGGGCGAGGGCGGGTACTACCGGGATCCGGAAACCAATCGCAAGATGCGGGCGAACCTGCGCCATGCCGCGGGGGACGACACGGTCCTGGAGGAACAGAAGAACCAGATGCGCTACGGCGCCAGGCAGTCCGAGAACTACCCCGAGATCTGGAACATCTGGGGCAGGGGACACGCCGCCACCGACCGCAAGCACCAGAAATTCTTCGGGCTCACGGTGGCCAGTTGCGAGAAGGGCGACTTGCGGCAATCGGCGGACGGAATTCTGGTATACGGTGAGGAAGGCAGGCGGGAGGTGGCCATCGAGAACGCCATGGCCGGCCGCCAGGCCGAGGTCCAGGAACTCTACGAGGCGGTGGTCCACGAGCGGCCCGTCTCCCACGACGGGCGCTGGGGCGAAGCCACTCTGGAAGTGTGCCTCGCCATGATACGGTCGGCGGAAGAGCGGCGCGAGGTCGAATTGTCACATCAGGTGCCGTCGTGGGAATAAGGCGCTTGCGTCTGCTGTCGGCAGCCTGGAAGGAGCAGGTCCGTGCAGGGGCGGGTTTTCAAACCCGCCGTCCCCGCACGGCGTCGTAGACCGATTCGCGACCAAGGAGAAACAACATGGCTGAGGCCAAAGGACAGATGAGTGTGCGCGAGACCCCTTACGTAACCTGGATGCGCTCCCAGGACATCCCGATCATCGAGGGTTACGGGGTCACCAACCTGCAGGAGCATCCGCTGAAAACCTGGGGCCGCACCGGCGTGCCCACCTCCTTCGTGCACATGAAGGGCATGGAGGGGATCACCGGCATGTACGTGATGGAGATCCCGCCGGGCGGTTCCACCGCCGTGGACAAGCACCTCTACGAGAAGGTGGTCTACGTCATGAAGGGCGAGGGGGAGACCGAGTACATGGGTCCCGGAGAGGCCACCAACGCCGTCGGCTGGAAGGAGGGGAGCCTCTTCGCGATACCGCTGAACACGTCCCACCGCATCGTCAACAAGGGCAAGGAGCCGGCGTTCCTGGTGGCCACCAACACGGCGCCGCTGGCCTTCGACCTCTACTACCGCGAGGATTTCATCCACGGCACCGACAAGGTCTTCGACGACCGTTACGACGGGCGCAAGGACTATTTCGAGCTGGACAAGCGTTCCAAGGACGTGTTCCGGCCGGGCTGGATCTGGGAGACCAACTTCATTCCCGATGCTCGGGCGGTGGAGCTTCCGGTGAACGAACGGCGCGGCTCCGGCTACCTGAACATCCAGTTCGAGATCTGCGAGAACAGCCTCATCGGCCACTTCACCAACTTCCCCACCGGCCGCTACACCAAGGCGCACTACCACGGCGGCGGCGCGATCCTGACCATCCTCAGCTCGGAGGGCTACAGCCTCATGTGGCCCAACGACCTCGGCCCCAGGCCCTTCGCCGACGGCAAGGGCGACAAGGTGGTACGGGTGGACTGGAAGGAAGGCAGCGTGTTCAGCCCGCCCACCAACTGGTTCCACCAGCACTTCAACGTCACCGACATACCGGCGCTGCAGATGGCGCTTCGGAACGGCAGCGCCAAGCACCCGTTCGGCGTGCGCAAGGCGGCCACCCGCGGCGGCGTGTCCACCTCCATCTACGAGGGCGGCACCCAGATCGAGTACGAGGACGAGGACCCGGAGATCCGCCGCATCTTCGACACCGAGACCGCCAAGCACGGCGTTAAGGTCGATATGCCGAGGTTTACGGAGTAAACGAGGAGTTCACTTCCCGTCATTCCGGCGGAAGCCGGAATCCAGGGGAGGGCGTGGGGCGGTCTGCTGCTGCCGCCCAACCCCTCCTCCCTCCTGGATTCCGGCTTCCGCCGGAATGACGGGGAGGTGGGTCGAGACAGAGGACGAGAGAACGCGCATGATTACCGACCTGAGAACGTTCCTGGAAGAGCTGGACCGCCGGGGCGACCTGAAGCGGGTGAACGGCGCCGACCTGGAGTACGAGCTGGGCTGCATCGCCGAGAGCGCCTTTCACCACCGTGGCCCCGCGCTCCTGTTCGACGAGATTCCGGGCTACCCGTCCGGGTTCCGCGTGGCCTCCAACGTGGCCAGCACGCGGCAGCGCTCGCTGATGGCCATCGGCACGGACCCCGACACGCCCGAGGCCGACGCCATGCGCGCGTGGAAGGCGAAGTGGGCCAGCTACAAGGGCATCGCCCCGCGGGTCGTGGACGCGAGCCCGTTGCTGGAGAACGTGCTGACCGGCGACGACGTGGACCTGGGCCGCATTCCGGTGCCCGTTTGGCACGAGCTCGACGGCGGCCCCTACATCGGGTCCGGCGTGGCGGTGATCCTCAAGGACCCCGACAGCGGCTTCGTGAACCTCGGGAGCTACCGGCTCCAGGTCCACGACGGCAAGACCACCGGCCTTTTCTGCGAGCCGGCCAATGACGGCAGCGCGATCCTGCGCAAGTACTGGGACAGGGGCGAGGCGTGCCCGGTGGCGGTGTCGGTGGGCCCCGAGCCGGTGGTGTTCCTCACGGCCTCGGGTTCCACCGGCTGCCCCAACGGCGTTCCCGAGTACGAATACGTCGGCTTCCTCTGCGGCGAGCCCGTGGAGGTTATCGAGGGCCGCATGACCGGGCTTCCCATCTCGGCGGGTTCGGAGATCGCCTTCGAAGGCGAGGTTCCGCCCCCCGAGATGGAGTCGCGCCGGGAAGGCCCCTTCGGCGAATGGACGGGGTACTACATGATCACGTCCGTGCCGGAGCCGGTAATCCGGGTGACGGCGCTCTACTACCGCAACGACCCGATTCTGTTCGGCGCGCCGCCGTTCAAGCCGTACCGCGAGTCGTATGCCTTCTCGCTGCCCATGCGCTCCATGACCGGGCTTTGGTCGCGCCTGGAAAAGGACGGGCTTCCGGTCACCCGGGTGACGGACCTGGTCAAGATGGGGGCGGTGGTGGTGAGCGTGGCCCAGAAGACGCCCGACGACGTGCCGCGCATCATCAAGGCATTGCAGGACAGCCGCGCTCCCTGCCGCATCAACATCCTGGTGGACGACGACGTGAACCCCGAGGATCCCATCGAGGTCTTCTGGGCGCTGGGGACGCGACTGGACGCCGGCGAGGGCGTTCACAAGAGCACCGTGCCGAGCGCCTGGCGGCTGGACCCCTTGCGCACCGCGGAGGAGCGCGAGATCCGCGAGCCGATTCCCTACCGGCGCCTGATCCTCAACGGCTGCCGTCCGTTCGAGCGCCTCACAGAGTTCTCGCCGGTGAACCTGTTCAGCAAGGAACGGCGTGAGGCAACGTGGGAGAAGTGGGGTCTGGGAGAGTGGCTGAAGGGCGGGATGTAGAAGGACAAGGGTAGGGGCGACCGGCGGTCGCCCTCCGCGAAGAACCCTCACGGATTCCAAGGAGGTCGGATGTTTGCTCAAGAGCTCGCAGAATTCATGAAGTACCAGACCTACTACGACGCAGGCGGCGTGCGCACGCGTTGTTTCGAGAAGGGCGAGGGCGAAGCCGTGATCCTGCTTCACGGCGGCGGCGGCCACGCGGAGACGTGGGTGCGGAACCTCCTGCCGCTGTCCGAGCGCTTCCGGGTGCTGGCCATCGACTACCTGGGCCACGGCTTCACCGACAAGCCCGCCATCGCCTACGACATGGAGGCGTTCTCCAGGCACCTGCTGGACTTCATGGACGCGGCGGGCGTGGAACGGGGCCACCTGGTGGGGGAGTCCCAGGGCGGACAGATCAGCGTCTACACCACGCACCACCATCCGGAGCGGGTGGGGAAGCTGGGCCTCATCGTCGGCGGCATCCCCTCCAACGAGCACGGCTACACCACCGGCATGCAACAGCTCGACGCGTTGACCAAGGCCGCCGTCGGCGATCCCACCAGGGAAACCATCCGCAAGCGTATGGAGTGGCTGTTCCACGACCCGTCGACGCTGCCCGATGAGTTGGTGGACATCCGGCTCGAGATCTACACGAACCCCGAGTACCGCCAGCGGGTCCAGGGTTTCATCCGCATGCGCGGCTACGACCTGATCCCCAAGATTCCCAAGCTGCAGAGCCCCATGCTGTTCTTCTGGACCACCCACAACCCCACCTGTCCGTGGCACGTGGCCGAGAAGGTGCACCAGAGCGTGCCGGGGTCGCGGTTCGTTCTGCTGGACAAGGCCGCGCACTGGCCGCAGTTCGAGCAGCCCGCGGAGTTCAACCGGGTGCTGACGGAGTTTCTGTCGCAGGAAGAGGACGAGATCCTCATCGACACGTACCGGCGCCGGTACTGGTAAACGCGGGGAGGCCGGTTTCCGGGACCATCCCTGTCGTCAAGCAAGGAGGTAGGACATGAGACGCAATCGCTGGTTCGCCGCCGCCCTCGTGGCGGCCCTCGTGGCCGCAGGGGCCGCGCCGGCCGTGGCCGGGCAGTGGGACGACGTCCTTGCCGCGGCCAAGAAGGAAGGCAAGGTCGTGCTCGGCACCAACCTGGGCATGCCCAAGTTCCGCCAGGACGTGACCAAGAAGTTCAAGGCCAAGTACGGCATCGACGTGGAGCTGCGCTCCATGCGCGGCTCCGAGCTGACCGCCGTGGCCAGGCGTGAGTGCAGCGCCAACCGTCCGTCCATGGACGTGCTGTTGTCGGGCAACAGCGAGATCACCAGGCTCTACCCCAAGGGATGCCTGCGGGAGATGAAGTCCAACCTCCTGCTGTCCTCGGTGACCGACGGCAAGAACTGGCGCGGCGGCGCGCTCAAGTGGAACGATCCCGAGCACAAGTACATGCTCCAGTTGATCGAGTACGTGAACGTGTCCGGCATCTACAACACCACGAAGCTCAAAGCCGAGGAAGTCAATTCCGTCAAGCACCTTCTGGACCCCAAGCTCAAGGGCAAGATCGCCAGCTACGATCCGCGGCGCGGCGGCGCCGGCAAGGGGGCCGCGTCCTTCTTCCTGGCCATGCTCGGCGACGAGTACGTGGTCAACCTCTACAAGGGGCAGGAAGTGGTCTACACGGCCAATCACCGCCAACTCGCCGACTGGATCGCGCGGGGCGTCTATTCGGTGGGCCTGGGCGCCGTGGCCCGGCAGTTCGACCCGCTGCGCAAGAAGGGGCTGCCCATCGGCGTGGTGCGGTTCAAGGACCTTCCCGGCAAGCTTACCGGCGGCAGCGGCGTGATCAAGCTGGTCAAGGACGCGCCGAACCCCAACGGCGCGGTGGTCCTGCTCAACTGGCTCGCGGACCAGGAAGGGCAGCAGGTGTTCGAGCGGCACGTGCGGCAGAAGAGCCGGCGGCTGGACGTGAGCGAGGGCCTTGACGACTACGTGCTTCCAAAGGAAGGCGTCAAGTACCACGACGACTACGCCTACGAGTTCTACACCAAGGAGCGCCCGCGGGCGCGGAAACGCCTGGTGGAACTGCTCGGGCGGTAAGGTGCCGTGCCGTCCGCCGCGCCCATCGTCAGCGTCCGCGACCTCGTGAAGTGCTACGGTGACGTGCGCGCGGTGGACGGCGTCAGCTTCGACGTCTACGGCGGCGAGATCCTGGTCATCCTGGGACCCAGCGGCTGCGGCAAGAGCACGACGCTGCGGACCCTGGCCGGGCTGGAGCGGCCGGACTCGGGCGAGATCGTCCTGAGCGGCAAGGTCGTGAGCGCTCCCGAGAAGGGCATCTTCGTCCCTCCGGAGAAGCGCAACACCGGCATGGTGTTCCAGTCTTTCGCCATCTGGCCGCACATGACCTGCGGTGACCAGGTGGCGCTGCCCCTCAAGGTGCGCGGCCACCCCCGGCAGGACCGTCGCGAGCGGGTGCGGAAGATGCTCGAGTTCGTCGATCTGGGGGGACTCGAAGAGCGCAACGGCACCGACCTGAGCGGCGGCCAGCAGCAGCGCCTGTCGCTCGCCCGGGCGCTGGTCTACGAGCCGGACCTGCTCTTGCTGGACGAGCCCTTGAGCAACCTGGACGCGCAGCTCCGCCAGCAGATGCGGGTGGAGCTCAAGGGCCTCCAGGCCAAGCTCAAGGCCACCTTCCTGTTCGTCACCCACGACCAGGTGGAAGCCATGACCCTGGCCGACCGCATCCTGGTCATGCGCGACGGCCGCATCCAGCAGTTGGGATCGCCCGGCGATCTCTACAAGGATCCGGTGAATCCCTTCGTCCACGCTTTTCTCGGCAAGAGCATCCACCTGGACGCGGAGCGGGTGGACGACGAGGGGACCGCCTACGCCCGGCTTGCCGACGGCTGCAGGCTCGCGTTGCCGGATCCGGGCGCCGTCCCCGCCGGCGGGAGTTTGATGGTCGGGCTCCGTCCCGAGGATCTGGAGCTCGTCGACGGGGCGCGGGAGCCGGGAGCTGGCGAGCTGCGGGCGGCGGTCCGCAACCTCATCTACCTGGGCGATCGCTACGAGCTCGCCCTGGAGACCTGTGGAGTCGAGTTCGTCATTTCCCTGGAGGACGGCTCGCGGGTCGCCGGCGACCAGGTCCTGCTCCGGGTGAAGGACGGACGGTTGAAGGTATGGCCGGCCTGACAGGTATGGCCGGCCATACCGTGTCCCGAAGGGGGCGGTTCATCGTCCGGGAGTGGAGCCTGACGACGCTGCTGCTGGCAGCGGCCGGCGTGGTCAGCCTGCCGCCGGTGGTCTTCATCCTCATGAACAGCGTCAACACGGCCGATCCCACCGACCCCTTCGTGTTCGGGTTCGACGGATGGGTCGCCGGGTTCGCGAACCGGAAGACGCTGGACGCCATCGGCTACAGCTTCCTGTTGAGCGTACGCACGCTCATCGGCATCAGCGCCGCCTTCCTGCTGTCCTGGCTGCTGGTGCGGGTGCGGGTGCCCGGCCGGGCCTTCATCGAGCTGTCCCTGTGGATCGCCTATTTCCTGCCGTCGCTGCCGCTGGCCATTAGCTGGATCCTGCTGGCGGATCCCAACTACGGGGTGCTCAACCGCTTCCTCACTCCGTTGGGGATCACGCTGAACCCCTACACCTTCACCGGCATCATCTGGGTCCACCTCACCGCCAGCACCATCCCCATCATGACCATCCTGCTCATGCCCGCCATGCGGCAACTGGAGGCGTCCCTGGAGGAAGCCGCCCGGGTGTGCGGGCTCGGCCCCTGGCGCACCTTCCGCTACGTGCTCGTCCCGGTGCTCGCGCCGGCCATGCTCACGGTGTGGCTGGCGGGCGTGATCCGGGGCCTGGAGTCGTTCCAGGTGGAGCTGTTGCTGGGCCGCCCGGCCAACATCGACGTCTTCGCCACGCGCATCTACGACCTCATCACCTGGGAGCCGCCGGAGTTCGCCCAGGCCATCACGTTGAGTACGTTCTTCCTGGGTGTGCTGTTCGTACTCGCGCTGTTCTACCAGCACTTCACCTCCAGGCGGCAGTACGCCACGCTTTCGGGCCGGGGCACATCGTTCCGGCAGGTGGACATGGGCTCGTTGCGCTACGTGGTGAGCGGCGCGCTGATATTCGTCGTGGGCATCGCGGTCTACCTGCCCATCGGCACGCTGATCCTCGGCTCGTGCATGACGATCTTCGGCTACTTCGACATCGCCGACCCCTACACCCTGGATCACTGGCGCGCGGTGCTGGAAGACCCGGTGTTCCTCAGGTCGGCGCAGAACTCCATCGTCCTGGGCCTGGCAACGGCGGTGTTGGGCGTGACCATCTACTGCCTGTTCGGCTTCGCGCTGGTGCGCACCACCATCCAGGGCCGCGCCGTCGCCAACGTCTTCCTGTGGCTGCCCTGGGCCGTCCCCGGCATCCTGAGCGGGCTGGGCTTCCTGTGGATCTTCCTCACCGTGCCGTTCCTGGTGCCGCTCTACGGCACCCTCATGAGCCTCGTCTGGGTGCTGATCGTCAAGGAGGTGCCCATCGGCGTACACCTGGTGAAGACCAGCTTCACCCAGATCTCCGTGGAGCTGGAGCACGCCGCCCGGGTGTGCGGCTGCGGCTGGTTCTACACCCTGTGGCGCATCACCGTGCCGCTCATCGCGCCCACCCTCATCGCCATCTTCGTCATCGTCTTCATCGCCTCCATCCGCGACGTGGACAACGTGGTGCTGCTCACCGGCGCCTCCACCCGGCCCCTGGCCATCCTCATGATGGAGCACGCCCTCGGCGGCCAGATGGAGTCGGCGTCCATCATCAGCGTGATCCTGGCGTTCTTCGCCGTGGGGGTGGCGCTGCTCATGCGCCGGTTCAGCGGCAGGATGCAGATGTAGCGGGCGGACCCGTCATTGATACGAAGCCCGCATCCGTCATTCCCGGCGAAAAGCCGGCTCCGTACTCGATACGGGGCCGGAGTCCAGGGGCGGAATTCGAAATGTATGGGAACCTTCAAAGGAGGAAGCAATGGCCCGACGCAACATGATCAGGAGCGACAAGCTCGGCTCGCACAACAACCCGATCCCCACCGGAGTCGTCATCGGCAACGTGATCCTGCCGTCGGTGATCAGCGGCGCGGGGCCGGACGGCATCTCCGACGACCCGGAGGAGCAGATCCACCAGGCTTTCCAGAACCTGCGCAACGTCATGGAAGCCGCCGGCGGCAGCACCGACAACGTCGGCAAGGTCATCGTCTACCTGAAGGACTTCAGCCACCGGGCGCTGGTCAACAAGGAGTGGACGGCCATGTTCCCCAACGAGGACGACCGCCCGGCGCGCCACGTCATGCAGATCGACGTCCAGGGGAAGACGATCATCCAGATGGACGTCATCGGCGTCCTGTGACCGGGGCCGGTAGCATGAACGCGTGTGCCAGGATGCACGCGGCCCCTTGTCGCCGGCGGGGCGTGACGCCCGGTAGGGGCGACCGGCGGTCGCCCTCCGTGGCCCACGTACCATGTGAAGAAGAATGATGCGACTACAGGGGGAATCCGCCATGGGCCACACCTCTCTGGGCGATTTCATCGACGCGGCCCGCGCCACGGACGACGTCAAGGACGTCCACGGCGCGGACCTGGACACCGACGTGGGTGCGCTTTCGGAGCTGTCCGCGCAGTCCGACGGCCCGCTCCTGCTGTTCCACGACTTCGCCGGCTTCCCGTCCGGGTTCCGGGTCGCCAGCAACGTCTACCGCCATAGCAGGCGCCGCTACGCCCTGGCCCTCGGCATCCCGTCCGACGCGCATCCGGTGGAGCTCGTGCAACATCTGCGGAAGCTGCGCGCGCGCCAGGTCCCGGCCAAGCCCGAGGAGGTGGCGGACGGCCCCGTCCTGGCGCACCGGCTGGCAGGCGAGGACGCGGACATACGCAGGTTCCCGGCGCCCAAGTGGCATTCCGGCGACGGCGGCAACTACATCGGCACCGGCGACCTCGTCGTCATCCGCGACCCTGAGACCGGCTGGATCAACTTCGGCACCTACCGCGCCTGCGTCAAGGACCGGGACCGCCTGAGCCTGTGGATCATCGCTCACAAGCGAGGGCGCATCATCGCGGAGAAGTATTGGGCCAGGGGAGAGGCGTGTCCGGTAGCGGTGGTGCTGGGCTGTGCGCCGCTGACGCTCATGGCCTCCACCAGCCGACTCAAATACGAGCAGGCGGGCGCGCTCCACGGCGCGCCGGTGCAAGTGGTCAAGGCGCCGCTGAGCGGCCTGCCGGTGCCTGCGGAGTCGGAGATCCTGGTGGAAGGGGAGATCCCGTCACCGGACGAGGAGACCGCCCACGAGGGGCCCTTCGGGGAGTGGCCGGGCTACTACTCCCACAGCGGCCCGGAGTGCGTGGTGCGAATCAAGGAGATCCATCACCGCGACGACCCCATCGTATTCGGACACCAGCCCCTGCGCCCCATGCTGTCCTTCGGCAGCGACCTCCCCGACAGCGCCGCCCGCGCCTGGGACCACCTGGAGCGCGCCGGCATCACCGACGTCACCGGCGTGTGGGGCCACTGCCACGGCCTCATGCTGGTCGTTTCCCTGAAACAGCGCTACGCCGGCCACGCCAAGCAGGCCCTCATCACCGCCAACGGCATCGCCGCCGCCGGCAGCATGTTCGGCTACTTCGTGGCCGTGGACGACGACATCGATCCCTCGGACCTGAAGGACGTGCTCTGGGCCATGTGCACCCGCACCAACCCCGCCACCTCCCTGAACCTCCTGCACGACGCCTGGACCAGCGACCTGGACCCGCGGCTGACCCCGGAACAGAAGCGTTCAGGAGACTTCACCATGGGCCGGGTGCTCATCGACGCCTGCAAGCCCTTCCACTGGAGGGATTCGTTCCCGGAGCCCAATGTCTTCTCCCCGGCGGAGAAGCGGGCAGTGGATGAGAGATGGGCGGAACTGGTGGCGGAGCTCGGTGCCTGGAGTAGGCGGTAGGTTGAGTCTCGGTGCAACCGGAAACAACCGAATCCGTCATTCCGGCGAAAGCCGGAATCCAGGGTTTGAGGTGGGAAGGGAGGCGGTGCCACCCCGGCCCCGCCCTCTGGATTCCGGCCCCGTATCGAGTACGGGGCAGGCTTTTCGCCGGAATGACAGAGAGAGGGCCGGAGTCTCGTCGCCTCACGCCGCGTTCATCAGCGGCGACACGTTCAGGTTGTAGAGCCTTGCCACGTTGGTGTTGAGCAGCTTGGCGCGGTCGCCGGCGTCGAGCGGGCCCAGATCCCGCGCGATGACGTCCTGCGAGTGGGGCCAGGTCGAGTTCTGGTGCGGGTAGTCGTTGGACCACATGCAGTTGTCCGCGCCCCACCACGAGAACAGCCTGCCGCCGATGTGGTCGTTGAAGAAGGTGGCGTAGACCTGGCGGGCGAAGTACTCGCTGGGGGGCTTGTCCATGGGCAGGGGGTGTGCGTGGCGGTGGCGCTTGAAGTTCTTGTCGCACTGGCCGAGCCAAAAGGGGATCCAGCCGATCTCGTTTTCCACCGAGACGATCTTGAGCTTGGGGTAGCGCTCGAGCACGCCGGAGAAGATGATGTCGAAGAGCGCGTCCTCGATCTCGCGGGTCTGCTCGACGCCGATACGGTAGCGCTTCATGCCCTGGGCGGTCTGGCGGTGCATGCTGTCGCCGAAACCCGTGAGGATGTGCAGGTGCACCGGCATGTCGAGGTCCTGGGACGCCGCCCAGTAGCGCTCGTAGTGGTCCGAGGTGAACGGCAGGTCGGCGTGGGGCACCTGCCAGATGAGGGTGCCGAGCATCCCGGCTTTCCGGCAGCGTTCCATCTCGGCCACGGCGTGGTCCATGTCGAAGGCGGAGATCAGGGCGATGCCGAAGAGCCTGTCCGGCGCACCCTGGCAGTATTCGATGAGCCAGTCGTTGTAGGTGCGGAACAGGCCTTCCTGGAACGCGGCGTCCTCGACGCAGAAAAAACCGAGTCCCAGGCTGGGATAGAGGACCTCACCCGACACGCCGTCCGTGGCCATGTCCTTGATGCGCTCCACCGGGTCCCAGCCCCCGGGCCGCGCCACCGAGAAGCCGGCCCGGCGGAATTCCTCCACCTGCTCAGGGCGCTGCCCCGCCATGAACAGCCCGCCCACGGCCTGTGGTATCACGTCGTCCGATCCGAACATCCAGGCGTCACGCCCCTCGTCGAAATACGCCCTGGGCGCCCGGTCCCTCATGGACGACGGCAACCCCTTTTCCCAAAGATCCGGGACCTCGATGACATGCGAGTCTGCCGAGATTATGGCTTGTTCCATGGCGATTCCTCCTTCTTCTAGTCGGTGGATGTACCTGTTTCTCGGGCCAGTTTCTGGGCCACCAGTGCGTTCATGCTGATACCCGCCCGGCCGGCCTCCATTGCCAGCCGGCGATGCAGCCGTTTGTCGATTCGGACGTTGAACTGACCGCTGTATTCCTTTCGGGCCGGAGCCACAGGGACAGGCTCTTTGTGCGCCCGGTAGCTTTCCTTGGCCCCCTCCCAGGCCTCGGCCAACTCCGCCAATGCCTGGTCCGGCGTGTCGGCAAAGGCCGAAATGCCGGGCATTTCCACCAAGTGCGCCAGCCAATCGCCGTCTTCGTCCTGGTAGAGGTTCACCGAGAAGCCGTCAAAGTTGTCCTTCATCGCCCAGTTCCTCTTCACGGTAACGCAAGAACTGCCTGACCTGATAGCCTTTCGCTCGCCTGCCCTTGGCCTGTATCGACAACCGCGTCCCTTTTGGCGAATACCAATTCGATGCGAGCCGCGTTGCCGGTCGCATGTCCAGCCGCATTGGCCAAGCAGAGTTTCGAACTCGCTGAAGCGCAACCCGTTGGGGTTCCTGGTTGCCTTGCGGAGCAGTTCCTCTTGCTCGTTTTCGGGTGTAACCATATACGGTTCCACGGGGCAACACAAGAAAATTTCCTGGCGGAACGAGGATGTACGGGAAGCTCATCGGCCGTCCCGAGGCTCCGCCGCGGCCTCCCTGCCGGCGATGAGGCCCTGCACGGTGCAGCGTCCCATGCCGTGCTGGTTGAAGCCGCCGGCGGACTCGCCGCCGCAGTAGAGGCCGGGGATGACCTCGCCGTTCATGTCCAGCACCTGGCACTTCTCGTTGATGCGAAGGCCGGCGCGGCTATCGTGGACCAGCGGAGTGCCCCAGGCGGCGTGGAAGGGCGGCGTCTGGATCTTGTACTTGGGGGACGGCTTGCCGAAGTCCTCGTCCTTGCCGGAATCCACGAACGAGTTGTAGCGGCGCACCGTGGTCTCCAGGGCGGCGCCGCTCATGGGCACGGCTTGCCAGGGGTTTTCGATGACGGCGGCGAGTTCCGCCAGGGTGTCGGCGGTGAAGAAGTAGCCGTCCGGGTCGACATACGGCAGGGTTGTCTTCCAGCCCTCCCGTTCCACCGCGTCGGAGTCGAAGATGGCCCATACCGGCCCGCCCGAGTAGTCGGGGGCCTTGGAGCCCGCGTTCATGGCCACCGCGGCGTTGAAGAAGTTGGAGTGGTGGGGGTCGTATTCGACGTGGGTGTTGCGGTGGTCGCCGGGCGTGTAGGGGTCGATGTCCTTGTGCTTGTTGCCCTCGGGGTAGTCCCCCTGGGTCTCGTCGTAGAAGCGTTCGCCCACCTGGTTCACCAGGATCAGGTCGTGCCAGTCCTTGACGGCCAGGCCCGTGGCGCGCACGAGCGGGAAGATGGGGCACTCAAGCTTCCAGGGGAAGTAGTTGTAGCGGGTGCCCAGGGCGCGCTGCACCCGGATGTTGTCACCGTTCTCCAGGATCTGGTTGGCCAGACCCCAGAGCGAAGCGCCGACGGCCATGGCGGCCAGCTCGCCGCTGGCGTCCTGGAACGAGTAGGGCTCGCCGGCGACCTGGTAGACTTCGGTGAGCCGCGGGTCGAACATGCGCCGGAAGTTCACGTTGCTGGTGCTGCCGCCGGTGGCGACGATGACCGCCTTGTGGGCGCGTATGGTCAGGCTGGCTTTGGTGCAGTCGATGTTGCCGTCGGAGCGGTAGCTTTGGAGCGGCGTGGTGGTTCCGGGCAGCACCGTGGGGGTGTATTCGGCGGTGATGCCCAGGACCCGTCCGTCCGTCCGGCCGGGTGTACCTTCACGGATGACGGCTGACATCTTGTAATTCAGCAGGAATTTGACGCCCTTCTCGCGGGCGCTCGCCTCCAGCGGCCGCACCAGTCCCGTGCCCGGCCTGCCGTTGGGGCTGGCGAGGCCGGCGCCGTGCTCCCAGTAGGTATGGTTTTCCCGGTGCGCCGAGTTGCCGGTCGAATGGGCGCCCTGGCTGTCGGGCGGGATCTCCTTGAATTTCACGCCGTTTGCCAGCAGAAACTCATACGTTTCCGCACAATGGTCGGCGAAGGCGCGGATCACGGCACGGTCGCTGTAGCGGTAGTCCGGGAAGCCGTTGACCTGTACCACCGACCAGTCCGTGAGGTCGGCGAATACGGTGTCCGGCGAGTCCTCGATGCCGTACTTGCGCTGGGCGCTGGTGCCGCCCCCCAAGGGCACGTTGCCGCCGCTGATGATGGCGTGTCCGCCCACGTCGTAGTTGGTTTCCACAACCAGCACCGACGCCCCCGCGTCCGCCGCCACGATGGCCGCGGGCAGTCCCGTGGCGCCGGATCCGACGATGACCACGTCCGCCGAGAGGTCGGCCTCCGGCGGCAAGCCGGTTGATTCTTGTGCCATCTGCCTTCTCTCCCTCTCTCAGGCAGGCTCTGATCGAGCCCGCCAGATGGGCGACCGCCGGTCGCCCCTACAAGTCATCGCGCCCAGGACAGGGTTGTCGAAGGGCTCAGGACGAACGGTCTTGTCATCGAAACGCGGGAATCACCTGCGTCGCAAAGAGTTCCACGCTACGAAGCTCGTCGTGGGTGAAGTAGTGGATGAACTCGGTCACGCCAAGGTCCGCGAATGCCTGTATTCGGCGGACGCACTCCTCGGGCGTCCCGGCGATTCGCGCGTCCAGGTAGACCGTGTGCGGCAACTCCAGGGCCTCGGCGGCACGGGCGAATTCCTCCGGGTCCCGGCCGATGACCGTACCGGCCCACAGCGAGCGCCCGATCTCTCCGGGGTTGCGGCCTGCCTCTTGGCAGTGCCTTTCGAGGAAATCGAGTTTTCTCCGGTACTGCACCGGGCTGATGGGCGTTTGGATGTTCCAACGGTCGGCGCACCGCGCCGCGACCTTCAGCATCGTCCGCGACCCGCGGGCGCCGATGGTGATGGGCGGGCGGGGCGACTGGACCGGCTTGGGGCTGCAATAGGCGTTGTCCGTGCGGAACCACTTGCCGTCGAAGGTCACCGTCTCCTCGTTCCACATGCGCTTGATGACGGTCACCGCCTCGGTCAACTGCTGCGCCCGCTGCGCCATGTCCGGAAAAGGGAACCCGTACGCGGTGTGCTCCTCCTCGAACCAGCCGGCGCCCAAGCCGAGCTCCAATCGTCCTTCGCTGATGACGTCGAGGCACGCGGCCATCTTGGCCAGCAGCGCGGGATTGCGGAATGACACGTTGGAACAGAGGGTGCCGATGCGGACTCGCCGGGTCAGCGCGGCCAGCGCCGAGAGGGTCACCCAGGATTCGTAGAAGGGAGCCGTGGGCGGCGGTAGCGGGTGAAAGAACCTGGATGTGAAAAAATGGTCGTTCAGCCACACCGAGTCGAAACCCAACTCCTCCGCCCGGAGAGTCACCTCACGGATATGTTCGAAGTCGACCCCGGTCTGAATGGGGGTCAGCCCAAAGGAAATTCGCTGCGACATGGACGGGACACTAGATGGAGGCGAGCTTCTTCAGGATGGCGTCGTGGGCCTCCTGTTCCGATTCCGAGCCTTCGAACGTCACGCCGCCCAGCACCTTGGCGGTGGGGATCCGGTCCTCGAATACGCCCTGCACGGCGATGTGGAAGTAGGCGAGGGCGGAGTGGCCGCCGCCGTCGTTTACGTCCGTGAGAACGTCTCCCGAAACCTCCACCTCCTGTGCGCGGCCCTTCACGTAATAGGCCATGTCCTCGTCGATGACCAGCAGCGTGATGCGGCCGTTCCGTCTGAGATCGGCGGCGCATTCGCCGTCGCCCCAGGTAGCGAGATTGAGGTTGCCGCCGTCCCTGGCGATGACGTCGGCGTATCCCAGCATGCCGGCGTTGGCCCAGCCCTGGTCATCCACCGTGATGATCTGGACCACGCGGCCCTGCTTGTCGTCAAGGTTGCCCGGCCGCAGGAGCGCCAGGGCGTCGTCGGGAAGGCTGTCGGATACGAACCGGGCCATGGGAGTTCCTTTCCTGCGCGCGGCTACCGACTCGGGATCAGCGGCTGTTCAGGGAGTCCGGCGGACAGTTCATGGTGTGATCAGGGCTCGGGCGCCCACTGGAGCTCCCGCTCCATGAAGTCCACCACCATGGGCCAGGCCAACTGGGCGGCATGGGCGTGGTAGCCCACCGCTCCCGGGTCCACGAACCCGTGTCCGCCGAACGGAAAGAAGTGCCATTCCAGCGGCTGGCCGTTCTCCCGGAACGCGTACATCATCTTGTCCTGGACGGGGACCGGCGTGACCGCGTCGTCCGCGCCGTAGATGTTGATGGAAGGACAGCGGATCTGCCTGGCCTTTTCCCAGGGCGGGATGGGCCGCATGTCCGTGGGGGGCTCGTCCCGCACCGTGGGGTAGTAGCCCACGAATGCCCGCACCTCCGGCGTTACCGCGACGAAGTTGATGGCGATGCGCCCGCCCATGCAGTAGCCGCTCACCGCCACCCGTTTGTTGTCCACGTGGGGCTGCGACAGCAGGAACCGCCAGCTCTCGGTGAGGGCCTGGTCGAACTGGTCGTCCGAGGTCTTGGCCTGGATCTCGCCGCCGCTGACGATGTGCGTGGGCTCGGGATATCCCAGTTGCTCGAAGACGTTCGGCGCGAAGGTGCTGTAGCCCAGGGCGGCGAACTTCCGCGCCTCGATCTTGATGTAGTCCGTCAACCCACCCTTGGGGTGGATGAGCAGCAGGGCCGGCCCCGGCTCCGTCCGCTGCGGGTGGGCCAGAAACCCGGCCACGCCGTGGTCCTTCTTGTTGAACAAGCGCTCGATGAGCTGCATGGGTCCTCCCGGCTGGTGATGATGGCCGGGAGCGTAACACGACAGCGCCACCCTCGAAAGAGGGCGGACAGGTGGGTCATTCCTCGATCGATTCCTGCCGGTCTCGGGTCACGAGATGAACTCGTAGATCGACATCATCACCAGGAGCGCGGTGAATCCGGAGCCGATCATCCACTGAAGCATGCCGAATCGCTTATCCATGGCTTCGAACCGCTTGTCTACGGTGTCGAAGCGCTTGTCGATGGCGTCAAATCGCTTGTCTACGGCGTCAAATCGCTTGTCTACGGACTCGAACCGCTTGTCTACGGACTCGAACCGCTTGTCTACGGACTCGAACCGCTTGTCTACGGCGTCGAATCGCTTGTCTATGGCGTCGAATCGCTTGTCTATGGCTTCGAATCGCATGTCCACGCTTTCGAATCGCATGTCCACAGCGTCGAATCGTTTGTCGATAGCCTCGAAACGCGTCGCCATGAGCTCGCC
Organism: uncultured Binatia bacterium (SeqCode); assembly: GCA_965204505.1. GTDB lineage: Bacteria > Desulfobacterota > Binatia > UBA9968 > JAJDTQ01 > JAJDTQ01. Next base: position 1,476,537 of record CBDBFB010000001.1, on the reverse strand, counting down.
TTGAGCCTTGATCTGTTCCTCCACCCGGGTCATGCGCTCCAAGAGCTGCGGTCCGATGAAGATCTGAGGCGCAACCTCCGTGAGCCAACTGTTCAGGTTGCCTCGCACGTAGTCGCCGACACGCTGCAAATCCTGGTCGCTCAACCCGGGGTTCGGGTCACTCATTGCCAACTCCTTCTATGGTTACACGGTACGAGGAATACGTGTTCGTTTCAAGCGCACGGACGCGCGTCGGAGCGAAAACGGACTTGGATATATTCTTCGGCCGTGCCGGGCCGAACTTTAGTTCCCGTGAGAAGTACTCGTTCTCCGGCTCAAGCGGCTTCAGGCGCCTACCCGCATCACTGCCTCTGTCTTGACTTGAAAGCTGAAATCGGCAATGGGTACGGCTATGCGAGTCATCGATGCAGACGGACATGTGAACGAGTGCCCCGCGACCTTCGACGACAAGTACCTGGACCCGGCGTTCCGCTCCCGGCGGCCCGCCATCGTGGGCTCGGGGGGCCTGTTCTACTGGATGATCGGCGAGCAGGTCGTTCCAAGGCGGTCGGGGCTGGGCTGCAACAACTTCAGCACCCCGGCCAGGGTGGACGGCAAGCCCACCAGGCACGGCGCGCTGATCCAGGGGAAGAACCTGGACAGCCTCGACAGCCAGGAGCTGACCGACCTGAACGCCCGCCTCGATGCGCTGGACGCCGAGGACATCGACGTCCAGGTGATCTATCCGACCCTCTTCCTGGCCTATCCGCTGACCACCGATCTCCCGCTCATGACGGCGCTGTGCTCGTCCTACAACCGCTGGATGGGCGACACGCTGTCGGGCAGCGACCGGCTCAAGTGGGCCGGGGTGGTCAACCTGGAAGACGTCCCGGGGGCCGTGCAGACGGTCTACGAGGCCAAGAGCCTGGGGGCCTCGGCCATGATGGTGCTGGGGACCGCCGGCAACCACATGCTCGACAACCCCATGTTCCTGCCGTTCTACGAGGCCATGGCGGAGACCGACCTGACCCTGGGGGTGCACGTGGGCTGGTCGTGCCCGTCGCTCAACAATCTCTACAGCGAGCTCTATCCCTCCTGGATCACCGCGTTCACCATGCCGCTCCTGATGGGATTCGTCGCCTTCATGACCGGCGGCATCCTGGACCGGTTCCCGAACCTGAGGGTGGTCTTCCTGGAAGCGGGCTGCCTGTGGATACCCTTCGTCATCGACCGCCTGAACCACCGCTACCCGCATGCTCACCGGCTGGCGAACCTCTACCCGCAGATCAACGTCAACGCCGGCGCCGAGCCCAACGAGTACCTCAAGCGCGGCAACCTGTACTGGAGCGCGGAGGTGGAGGACGGCATGCTGCCCCAGGTCATGGACCTGGTGGGGGAGGGCCAGATCGTCTTCGGCTCCGACATACCCCACTCGGACCGGGAGCGCTTCGCGGCCAAGACGCTGCTGGAGCGGGAGGACGTGAGCGAGTCCGGGAAAAGCGCGATTCTGGAGAGCAACCCGGCGCGGCTCTACGCGCTCTGACGCAAACGGCGGAGCGCGCGCCCTTCGCTTCGCTACGCTCAGGGCGAAGGGCGCCGACCCGTACCAAGCGGCATTTTCAACAACCTGTTGGATCGGTAAAGGTTCATTGTCTATGCGAGTCATCGATGCAGACGGTCACGTGAACGAGCACCCGGCGACGTTCGACGACAGGTATCTGGACCCGGCGTTTCGCTCCCGGCGGCCCGTGATCGTGACCTCGGAGGAGCGCTCCTGCTGGAAGATCGACGACCAGGTATTCCCGCGGCGCGCGGGCACGGGCTGCAACAACCTGAGCACGCCGGCCCGGGTGAACGGCGAGCCTACCCGGCTCGGCGCGTTCATCGAGGGAGAGCTCCTCGACAGCCTGGACAGCCAGGAACTGACCGACGTGAACGCCCGCATCGAGGCGCTGGACGCCGAGAACATCGACGTCCAGGTCATCTATCCGACGCTCTTCCTCGCCTACCCGCTGGCCTCCGACCCGGCCCTCGCCACCGCCTTGTGCTCCTCGTACAACCGCTGGATGGGCGACACCCTCTCCGGCAACGAGCGGCTCAAGTGGGCCGGCGTGGTCAACCTGGACGACGCCCCCGGGGCCGTGCGCGTGGTGCGGGAGGCCGGGATCCTCGGCGCCTCGGCGATCATGGTGCTGGGCACCGCCGGCGACCGGATGCTCGACGACCCCACGCTGCTGCCGTTCTACGAGGCCATGGCGGAGGCGGACCTGACCCTGGGCGTGCACGTGGGCTGGTCCTGGCCGTCTTTCAACAACCTCTACAGCGACCTCTACCCGTCGTGGATCACGGCGTTCCTCATGCCGCTGATGATGGGGTTCGTGGCGTTCATGACCGGCGGCCTGCTGGACCGGTTCCCGAAACTCCGGGTGGTCTTCCTGGAGGGCGGCTGCCTGTGGATCCCCTTCGTCATGGACCGCCTGAACCACCGCTTCCCCTATGCCCGGACCATGGCGAGCCTCTACCCCGAAATCAAGGTCAACGCCGCGGCCGAGCCCGATGTCTACGTCCGCGGCGGCAACCTCTTCTGGAGCGCCGAGGTGGAGGACAGCCTGCTGCCCCAGGTCATGGACCTGGTGGGGGAGGGCCAGATCGTCTTCGGCTCCGACATGCCGCATTCCGACCGGGAACGCTTCGCCGCCAGGACCCTGCTGGAACGGGACGACATGAGCGAGTCGGGAAAAAGCGCGATCCTGGAGAGCAACCCCGCGCGGTTGTACGGGTTCTAGGAGCCTGTCCGAGTAATCAAATACAAGCCCTCTCCCTCTGGGAGAGGGTGGCCGAAGGCCGGGTGAGGGCCTGGCAAGGAAAGGTTGCAATGTCGCTCAATACCTATCTCTTCTTTGACGGCAATTGCCGGGAGGCGTTCGAGTTGTACCGCTCGGTGTTCGGCGGCGAGTACCAGACTCTGCAGACCTTCGGCGACGGGCCGCCGGACATGAACGTGGCGGAGGAGGAGAAGGACCTCGTCATGCACGTCTCATTGGCCGTTGGAGCGGGCGTTCTGATGGGAAGCGACAGCATCTCGACCTTCGGGCCGCCTCCGGTCCAGGGCACGAACTTCGCGATATCCGTCGACGGTGAGAGCGGGGAGCGCTGCGACGAGATTTTTGCAAAACTCTCGGAGGGAGGCACGGTCACGATGCCTATGCAGGAGACCTTTTGGGGTGCCTACTTCGGCAGTTGGACCGACCGGTTCGGCATCGGCTGGATGATCAGCTACGAGTTGCCGCGCGAGTAGGCCGGGGAACCCCCCGACGCCCGGAGGAGAAAATGCCAGAGGACACGCTACAGGGAAGTTGTCTTTGCAAGGCCGTCCCTTACGACATAAGTCCGCCATTCATCCGGGCATCCACCGGCGAGGCCCACCTGCCGTACGAGGACTGAGCGGACGTGGCGGACCAAGACCGTGAATTCGTGGTGGGCTCCGTCTGGCCCACCAACCGCACCGGGACCCTCGGCGACAACGAGCTCGACCGCCGGCTGCCGCCGGCCATCCGGCTCGTCCACGTCACGATGGACTTTCAGGAGGGGACCGAGGAGGAGTTCGCCCGCTCCATTCCCGGCTACGAGGCCAAGGCCGCCGGCCTCATGGGGGAGAAGCCTGACCTGATCCGGGTGCTCGGCGCGCCGCCCTTCATGATCCTGGGATTCGACGGCGAGAGCCGGGTCATCCGGGGCTGGGAGGAGAAGTACGGCGTGCCCATGTTCACCTCCGGGCAGAACCACGTGCGCGCCATGAGGGCGTTGGGGATCAAACGGCTGCTCGGCGGCACCTACCTGCCCGACAACCTCAATAACATCTTCGCCCAATACCTGCGGGAGGCCGGTTTCGACGTCATCGCCATGGAGGGCATGGACGCGCCGTTCCACGAGGTGCCCAACATCCCGGCCACCGACATCGCCGAGCACTTGAAGCAGTCGTTCCGCCGCCACCCCGGCGCCGAGGCCCTGTACCTGCTGGGCTCCGCCTGGAAGGTCCTGGACGTCCTCGAAGACGTCGAGGACAGCGTGGGCGTGCCGGTGATCTATCCGCTCACCGCCCGTAGCTGGGAAACCCAGCTGCGCCTGGGCTTCCGCCAGCCCATCACGGGCTACGGTAGGCTTCTGTCGGAAATGCCGGACCTGGGTCCGGTGGTCGGTAGTTAGTTGATCTATCTGCCGAGATTTCGTTCCCGGATCTCGTTTCGGGCCGCGCTGGACAGAAACGCGGACCGGGTCATGCCACGCCGCTTGGCCTCGTCATCGATGGCCTGCAGAAGACCGTAATCCAGTGAGATATTGACCCGTCGTGGTGACCCTTTGTCGATGACCGCCGGTACGAAGCAGATAGACGCTCCCTTCCTCCATTCCGCCAGACTTGGGTCTCTTTCGATCTCCTGAAGAGACCGCGGTGCCGGAATAGTCTCGCCATCCTGGACCATTCCCTCAATGTGGAAGGCAAGGGCGGTGGCGCCCCGTTGGATGGTTTCGTCGATCGTATCTCCGTCTGACACACAGCCTGGAAAGTCGGGAAAGCTGATGCCGAATCCGGGTTCCTCGTCTCTGTGGATGAACGCAACATAGAGCATTGCTTCCTCCTGTTACCTCCAGCCCGCTTGCCTGTAGATGGAGACGACAGTGCCGGGTTTGATGTCCCGTCTCGGGTGTGGCACGGTCACCCGACCTCTCTTAACGGGATGTTTGAACTGCCAGTGGTCGCCCTTGACGGCGACGCGGATCCAGCCGTCTTGTTCCAGAAGTTTGATTAGCTTGCGGCTGTTGCGTTCCACGAGAACATTCGTGCGTATTAAGATACACACGAAGAAGGAGCGCGTCAAGGACCTGTTGGCCTGCAACCTACAGGTCAACAGGTCGGTACTCGAACTAAGAGGGGTTACGCGCGCGTAATTAGTTAGAATGCTTTCACGACGCAAACCGCGACATGGTCACCGGCGTGTACTCGTCCGGCGCCTGGGTGACTACGAGCTCCGGCTCGATGCCGTAGAGGCGGCGGGCATTGCCGCCGAGCATCTTCTCCTGGGCGCGCTTCGGGACGTTGTGCTTGTTCATGTTGTCGATGGCTTCCCAGACGTCGGCGGCGTCCAGGTGGGGCATGTCGGAGGACCACAGGCCGATGTCCTCGTACAGGTCCCACAGCCGGAAGGTGATCTCCTCGTCGCCCTCGAAGGCGATGTGGCAGCTCTTGTAGAAGACCTCCTTGGGGTCGCCGATGTTCTCGTTGGTGTGCCGGTAGAGGTCGAGGTAGCCCTCGGCCTTCTCCAGCACCAGCGGCAGCCAGCTCGAGTTGGATTCCAGGATCGCCACCTTGAGGCGCGGGAACTTCTCCAGCCAGCCGGTCATCAGCACCACGCCGGTCCAGGTCATGGCCTCGGCGATGAATCCGTAGGCGGCGTCGCCGGCCTGCTTCGAACCCATGGCCTGCATGATGTTGGCGACGAACTGCCCGGGGGAGTAGACGAGGATGTCCTCGTCGCCGAAGAGCCGCCTGCGGTCGGCGCCCATGCGCTCCGCCAGACCCGGCGACATGGCCTCGCCGCGGGACGGGAAGGTGTGCATGCCGAGCACCATGCCCAATTCCTCGAACTCCTTCCACAGGGGGTCGAACTCGGGGAAGGTAGGGTAGCGGTTCAGCGCGATGATGGGTCGCACCAGCGCGGCCTTGAAGCCCCGCTTGGCCACTCGCCGCAGCTCGTCGATGGCGCGGTCCACGTCCTGCAAGGGCAGCACCGCGGCCGGGTACATGCGCTTCCGGTCGGCGCCGCAGTAATCGTAGACCCAGTCGTTGTAGGCCCGCGCGCACAGGTGCGCGGCCTCGGCGTTCTCCACCAGCGGCAGGTAGACGAAGGTCGAGGGGAAGATCATCACCTGGTCGATGCCGGAGGCATCCATGTCCTTGAGCCGCACGTGGGGGTCTCGGGCGCTGGCGTTGCGGCCGATCTTTTCGTCCCACTCCCTGGTGCCGGGCTGGACGCTGCCGATCTCGTCCTTGGTCAGCCCCGGGTGCCAGGTTTCGGCCGGGTACTTCCAGTCGTTGGGGCTCCGGAAGCTGATGCGCGAGTTCCTGACCAGCACGAGTTGGTCGGCATCCCGGTAGAAATGCGTCTTGGCGAACGCCCGGTGGCGTTCTGGAACGTACTTGTCCCAGACCTCCGGGGGCTCGTAGATGTGGCTGTCGCAATCGAAGACGGGGAAGTCCTTGGTACGACCCTTGGCGCTGTATGCCATGATGACCTCCTGTGGGTGGGGTGTTGGCCCGCACCATACAAATGGACGAATCCGTCCGGGGTTGTCAAATCGAATCCGCGGCGACGGCCGGTGGTCCGCCCGTGGCCGCATCGCGCCATCCGCCGATGCCGGCTCGGGGCAGTTACTCTCGCGGAATCAGGTGCATGTCCTCCGGGCGCCATCCCACCCGGAGTTGGCCGTGGTGCACCACGGCCTCCGCCTGCGCGCCCGGAACGCGGATCCGGAGCGGCAGCGAACCAATGCGTCCGATGACCAGCACGCTGTCGCCGTAGTGGACCGAGCCCTCCACCGCCATGTCGAAGACGTTGAGCCCCTTGGCGGCCTCGTTCTCACCGACGAGCCGGACGTCCTCCGGCCGTACCAGCGCGTGGACCCGGGTGCTGCCGACGCTACCGTCGGGGCAGGTCGCGGTCAGGTCGCCCAGGGCCTCCACCGCCAGCCTCCCGGCGGTCGGGTCGACCAGGGTAGCCTCGAAGAAGTTGCTGTCGCCGATGAAGTTGCCGACGAAGAAGGTGGCGGGGCGGTGGTACATTTCAAGCGGCGGGGCGATCTGCTCGATCTTGCCGTCGTTGAATACGGCCACCCGGTCCGACATGGTCATGGCCTCGGTCTGGTCGTGGGTGACGTAGATGGTGGTGATGCCCACCTCGCCGTGAATGCGCTTGATCTCGACCTGCATCTGCTCGCGCAGGTTCTTGTCCAGGGCGCCAAGGGGCTCGTCGAGCAGCAGCACGTCGGGCTCGAACACGAGTGCGCGGGCCAGCGCCACCCGCTGCTGCTGTCCGCCGGACAGTTCGCGCGGGTACTTGGTTGCGAACTCCGAGAGGCCCACCAGTTCCAGCGCCTTCTCCACCCGAGGCCGGACCTGGTCGCGCGGGAACTTGCGCATCCTGAGCGGGAAGGCGACGTTGGTCTCGGTGGTCATGTGCGGGAACAGCGCGTAGTTCTGGAACACCATGCCGATGTTGCGCCGGTAGGGGCGGACGTTGGCCAGGGAGCGGCCTTCGAGCTCCAGCGTTCCGTCGGTCAGGTCCTCGAACCCGGCGATCATCAGCAGCGTGGTGGTCTTGCCCGAGCCGCTGGGCCCCAGCAGCGTCAGGAACTCGCCCTTGCGGACGTCGATGGAAATGCCGTCCACGGCATTGACGCGGCCGTCGTAGGACTTGACCACGTCTCTCAGGCATAGGTACGCGTCGCTCATGGCTCGGTGTCCTGTCGGCGCGGTTTTTTTCCGTTCGTCCTGAGCGTAGCTCGGCGTAGCGGAGCGAAGTCGAAGGACGCCATCTCTATTCCTTGAACTGGTCCCGCCGCCACTTGAACGCTCCCGCCAGCCCCACCTCGGCGACCTTGGCCTGGAAGTCGCGGTGCACCTGCGACTCGGTGGCGTAGGTTGGCGCGATGAGATCGACGGAGCTGTTGAAGGCCAGCCGAATGCCCTGGGCTTCGAGGATACGGTTGATAGAGGTACGAGCGCAGAACAGCGCTTCCGGTCCGATCAACGCCAGGCGCCGGGCGTACTTGAGCGTCGCCTCTTCGAGCTGGTCGGCGGGGACCACCCGGTTGACCATGCCGATGTCCTTCGCCTCCTTGGCGCCGATCATGTCGCCCATGTAGATCAGCTCGCGGGCGCGCTTGAGGCCGATGACCCAGGGCATCATCATGGCCGTGGCGGGTCCCGCGAAGCGTATCTCCGGCTCTCCGAACAAGGCGTCGTCCGCGGCGATGGTCAGGTCGCAGAGCATGGTCATGACACATCCCTCGCCCAGGGCGTGTCCCTGCACCGAGGCGATGATGGGCTTGTGCAACTCCCAGATGGCGGTGGCCAGCCTGAGCCCGCGGCTGAGCCGGTGATGCGTGCGGATGGCGTGATGCCGGTCGTTCTCCCGCTCGGGATCGTTGCGCTCGACGTCGTGGCCGGCGCAGAAGCTCTTGCCTTCGCCGCGCAGCACGATGACGGTGACGCCGGGGTCCTGGCCGGCGGCGTCGAGGGCCTCCATCAGCGCCTGCGAAAGCGCCCGGTTGAGGGCGTTTCGCTTTTCCGGCCGGTTGAGCGAGATGATGCCGATGTCGCCGTCCTTCCGGTAGGTGAGCACCTGTTCGGTGTCCGTCATGCGTTCTTCTCCCGCGGAATGATCAGCGCATCCACCACCAGACATCCCTGGCTCCGGGGGAGCGCCATAACGGGGTTCAAGTCGATCTCGGCGATGGAGTCCCGCTCCGCCCAGGCGAACTCCCCGAGCGCGGTCAGGCATTCGCGCACCGCCTGGACGTCGCGGGGGGCCTGTCCGCGCACGCCTCCCAGAAGCCGCCGGCAACGCGTCTCCGCGATCATGAAGTTGACGTCGCCGTCGCAAAGCGGCAGCGGGCGAAACGCGACATCGTCGAAGATCTCCACCAGGACGCCGCCCAGCCCGAACGCCAGCACGGGCCCGAAGTCAGGGTCCCGGCTCACGCCCATGAAGAATTCCACCGCATCGCCGATCATGGGCTGCACGATGAACACGGTGTCGGAGGGCGGGGGCGAAAGCCGCTCCAGCGTGGCCGCCATGTCGTCGAACGCTCTTGCCGTCGCCGCCTCGTCCGCGAGGCCCGTGGCGACCAGGCCGAGATCGGACTTGTGTGCGATATCGTCGGACGCCACCTTGAGCACCACCGGATAACCCATGGCCCGGGCCGTCTCCAGGGCCTCTTCGCGCGACATCGCGACTTCTTCCCGAACCACCGGCAGGCCTGCCTCACGGAGCAGCCGCTTGGAATCCACCTCGTTCAAGTGCGAGCGCCGCCGGTTCCCGTTGGCGAGGAAAGATGCGACACGGGCGCCGGGCGGCGGCTCCGGCAGCAACTCCGGGCGCGGTACGGACCAGCGCGCCAGACGGTCGACGGCGCCCAGGCCCTGGCGTGCCCCGCCGATGGTGGGGACGCCCGCCGCGCGCAACGCGTCGGCGAATTCCTGCCGAAACAGGCCGGGACGGGTGTTCATGAAGAAGCAGGGCTTGGCGGTCCGCCGGGCGGTCTCGGCCAGGTATTGCGTGTACTGGGTGGGGACCATGGGCGAGTCGTCGCGGCTGTCGCTCACCATGACGATGGAGTCCACGTCGGGCTCGTCGTCCAGCACCTTCAGCCCGTGCGGAATGTTCACGTCGAACCTGCCGTCGCCCCAGGCGTCGAGGGGATTGCCGTCGCCGGTGAGGGGGCCGATGACGCGCTCCGCTTCGCGGCGGCCGTCTTCGGACAGCGGCAGCAGCCGCAGACCCGCCGCTCCGGCAACGTCCAGGATCAGTTCGGCCTGGCCGCCGGACGCCGTGAGCACGCCCATCTTAGGTCCCGTGGGCCAGCGCTCGCCCTGGCAGCAGGCCAGCACCTCGGTCAGCTCGTCCATGTCGCCGACCTCGATGGCCCGGTGCCGCTTGAGCACCTCCGAGAATACCCGGGCCTCGCCCGCGAGCCCTCCGGTATGGCTGGTGATCGCCCGGCGCGTGCGGTCGTTGCGGCCGACCTTGAGCACCACCACCGGCTTGCCTCGGTCGGCCGCCTTGTCGAGCGCCGCGACGTATCGTTCCGGATCGCGGATGGTTTCGGTGAAGGTGGCGATGACCCGCGTGTCGGGGTCGTCCCCCAGGTATTCGATGAACTCCGCGGTGGTGGTGACCGCCTCGTTGCCGGTGGAGACAACGTGGCTGAAGCCGAAGCGGCGGCAGTCGGTCAGAAGCCCGATGGCGATGGAGCCGCTCTGGGTGACGATGGCGACGTTGCCCGGCAGCTTCTCGGGATGCAGCAGGTTGGAGGTGTAGAGGCTGGTGCGGTGGTGCGGGCTCAACACGCCCATGCAGTTGGGCCCGCATACCGCCATGCCGGCGCCGCGCGCTGCGGCTTCCAGCGCCTCCTGGCGCCCGCGGCCTTCCTCGCCTGCTTCGGCGAAGCCGCCGTCCAGCACTACCGCGGCGCCGTAGCCTCGTCCGGCAGCGATCCTGAACGGTTCCACCACCAGCCTGTGATTGACGCAGAAGACGATGGCGTCGATGCCTTCCGGGATTTCCTCAAGCTTGGCGTAGCAACGCTTTCCCAGCACCGTCTCGTACCTGGGGTTGACAGGGTAGACCCTGCCGCCGTAGCCGAACTTGTCGAGCATCTCCAGGATTCGCCGGCCGGGCCCGCGGTTCTCGCTGGCGCCGTAGACGGCGATGGAGTCCGGCCTTAGCAGTCGCTCAAGTCGCATGCACCGGCCTCTTGCGCGTCACCGCGGCGATCGCCGTGCCGACCAGGACGAGCGTGAACAGCAGCGACGAGACCACCGCCAGCACCGGGTCGGCCTCCAGCCGCACGCTTTCGTACATCTTGCGGGGCAGGGTGGAAGCGTCGCGGCCGGCGATGAAGATGGCGATGACGGTCTCGTCGAACGAGTGCAGGAAGGCGAACAGCGACGCCACCAGGAAGCCCGGCCGCAGCACCGGCAGGGTGACGTGGAGGAAGGTCCTGAGCGGTCCCGCCCCGGAGCTCATGGCGGCGCGCTCGAGATTGCGGTCGAAGCCCTTGAGCGTGGCGGAGACGATCAGGAAGGCCACCGGCACGGACACGCAGGTATGGGCGATGATGACGCCGATGTGGTTGTTGGTCAGGCCCACCGGGCTGAAGACGGCGTAGTAGCCCAGCGCCAGCACGATGTGGGGGACCATGAGCGGCATCATGAGCAGGAAGTTGACCGTCCCGCGGCCCGGAAACCGGAAGCGCACCAGGGCGAAGGAGGCCGGCACCACCAGCGCCATGGTCACGAACATGGTGGCGGTGGCGATGATGGCGCTGTTGATGGTGGGCGTCGTCCACAGCTCGTTGGAGAAATATTCCCGGTAGTACCCCAGCCAGTAGCCCGTGGGCGGGAACGCGAAAGAGGGCGAGTCGCTGAGCGACATGGGGATGACGATGAACATCGGCGCGGCGATGAAGGCGCCGATGGCGATGGCGATGGCTCTCAGGAGGTTCATGGGCGCACTTATCCCCAGAGCTTGTCCAGCCCCACCAGGCGGTTGTAGACGGCCAGCAGGGCCATGGTCGTCGCCAGCAGCACCACCGCCATGGCCGAGGCGAAGCCCCATTCGAGAAGCTCCTCGATCTGCTCGCCGATGAGTCCCGCGATCATCTGGTCCCGGGGTCCGCCCAGCAGCACCGGCGTCACGTAGAACCCCAGGCAGATAATGAAGACCAGCGTGCAGCCGTTCACCACCCCCGGCAGGCTCAACGGAAGAAAGACCGTGCGAAAGCCCTGGAAGGGGGTGGCGCCCAGGCTCGCCGCCGCGCGCAGGTGGTTGGGGTCGATCTTCTGCATGGCCGCGTAGATCGACAGGATCATATAGGGGATCAGGATGTGCACCATGCCCAGGGTGGTGGCGAAGCTGTTGAACAGGATCTGCGGCACCGGGTCGAAGCCCACCCAGGCCAGCAGCTTGGTCACCGGCCCCTTGCTGCCCAGGATCACCAGCCACGAGTAGGTGCGGACGAGGAAGCTCGTCCAGAAGCTCATGGCCACCACCAGCAGCAGCGCGAATCCCAGGGTGCCGCCGTAGCGGACGATGACGTACGCCAGGGGATAGCCCAGGAGCAGGCAGATCACCGTCACCATGAATGCGAACCAAAAGGTATTTCCCAGCACCCTGGAGTAGAGCGGCGAGGAAAAGAACTCCCGGTAGTGGACGAGCGACAGCGTCGGATCGGTGAAGCTGATGACGACGACGTCCAGCAGCGGATAGACGAACAGGACGGCGATGAACAGCACCGCCGGCGCGGAAAGCGTCCAGGCCGAAAGGTTGGCGCGCGAGCGCCATGGCCTGAACGCTCTCCTGGCGGCAGGGGTGTCCGCGGGCCTTACGGAGGTCGCATTCATTCGTGGCGGTCCGTCAAACCCTCCAGTCTTACGTAGCCAGCCACTGGTTGAAGCGCTTGGTCAGGGCGCTCAGGTTGGTGCCCACCCAGAGCGGGTCCGGCTGGTAGGTGAGCGGCAGGTTGTCCTTCCACGTGGGCATCATCCGCGCCTTCTTCTCGTCGATATGCTCGTAGGCCGCGGCGATCCACGGCCCGGTGTTCATCAGGCGGCAGAAGACCCCGAGGTACTGCGGCTGGAGGCAGAACTGCGCGAACCGCCAGGACTCCGCCGCGTTGGGGGTGCCGCGCGGCACCACCCAGTTGGACCGGCGCATGTGGGCCTGGTTCCACACCACCTCGATGGGCACTCCCTGCTCCACCGCGACCCCGGCGCGGGTGTTCCACATGGGCATCATGTCCACTTCGCCGTCGCGCACGAGCTGCACCGACTGCGATCCGCGCCGCCACCACACCTTGACGTGGGGCTTGAGCTCGTCGAGCTTCTTGAAGGCGCGGTCGACGTCCAGGGGATAGAGCTTGTCCTTGGGCACGCCGTCGGCCAGCAGCGCGAACGGCACCATCCGGGCGACGTCCTTGTAGGCGCCCCGGTTGCCCGGGAACTTCTCCACGTTCCAGTAGTCGGCCCAGGACTGCGGGCCGCCGTTGGGGAACTTCTTCTTGTTGTAGACGAGGTTGGTGGAGATGGAATGGCGCGAGATGCCGTTGTAGCCGATGGTGTCCGGCGGATAGTCGGTGAGCCGGATGATGTCGTAGTGGATGTGCTCCAGCAGGTTGTCGTTGAGCGCGCGTATGGAGTCGGACCGTCCGATGCCGATCACGTCGAACTCGTAGTGGCCGCTCTGGACCTGCGCTTTCAGCTTGGCGAACGCCACGGGCGTGATGGGTTTCACCGAAATGCCGGTGGCCTTCTCGTAGGGCTTGTAATAGGCCTCCGCCTCGGCCTTACCCCAGCTCCCGCCCCAGGTGTTGATGTAGATGGTCTTGGTCTTGGCCCGTGCCTTGGAGGCAATGTAAGGCGCCCCCAGGATCATCGCCCCGGCCGCCACGCTGCTGCCGATGAAAGTACGGCGGTTGATTCCTCCGGGTTTCGTTACCTTGGTTTCCGTCGAGTCCTTCATGGGTCATCCCTCCTGTCTTGAATGTCGACTCGCCAAACCGTTGAAGCCGTTAGCTACTCAGGCTCAAACGAAGAAGGCGCGGGCTCGTTGCGTGAGCCGACCCTTATCAAAAGCGGCTGGGGACGGCAAACAGAAACAGGACGAAATCCAACCCCTCTCCCTCTGGGAGAGGGTGGCCGAAGGCCGGGTGAGGGCGTACGCACAGCGCTGCCTGCACGGGGACCCTCACCCCTACCCTCTCCCAAAGGGAGAGGGGGTGGCTGACCAACTGGGCATTTGAGTCCTACTTCCGGTCGGGCCACACCGCCTGGGAGGTCAGGTCCTGCCAGGCCGCGGGGCGGCAGACGGTCTTGGCGGCTTCGTCGGGGTCCATGGCGGTGTCCCAGTCGTTTCCCACGAAGCGGCAGCCGGTGATGTCCTGCGAGGCGTCGGACACGAGCCAGCGGATGGGCGCGGCCATGACTTCGGGTTGCACCAGCTTGCTGCGGTCGAAGGGGGCGTTCTCGGGGATGAAGCTCGTGTTGGTGGGGCCGCCGGGCACCAGCACGTTCACGGTCACGCCGGTGCCTTTGAGGTCCTTCGCCCAGCTCGCCGACGCCGCTTCCAGCGCGGCCTTGGACATGCCGTAGGGGGTGTAGGCCCCGCGGAACATGGTGTCGAGGCTGGTGGTGACGTTGACGATGCGGCCGGAGCCCTGCTCCACCAAGTGCGGGGTGACGGCGCGGGCCATCAGGAACGCGCCTTTCCAGTTGACGTCCATGACGGACTGCCAGCGGTCGGGCTCCACCTCCCAGAAGCGAACCGGCTCGCTCATGTAGTTGGCGCGCACGGTCTGCATGCCGATGCCGGCGGCGTTGACCAGCGCGTCGATGCGGCCGAACCGGCCCAGCACCGCTTCGGTTACGCGTTCGCACTCTTCGGCCTTGGTGATGTCCGCCGTCAGGGTGACGAGCGCTCCCTCATCGGCCACGCCCGCGGCGCTCTGCGCCATGGCCTGGCAGCGCTCCTCCTGGTTGTCTACCACCGCCACGCGGGCGCCGTCCTCCAGCAGGGCCAGCGTCATGATGGTGCCCATGCCGCCGGCGCCCCCGGTGATGATCACAACTTTGTCGTTTAACGTTTTGTCAGCCACTTATGGGGTCTTTCTCGAATGACTTGAAACGGCTCCTGGAATGCGCCTGTAGACGGATTCCAATGTAACCGATTTTCCGCAAATTGATTACAATCAGGCTTTTTCAGGTTAGTTTGGTTACCACTATAGCCCTATGCGTCTTTTGGATACCTGTACAGGGATCGGGCCTTGTAGATTACCCGGACAGGATACTACGCTTCCTGCTTGTTGGCCTTGTACTGCCGGTGGTTGCGGTCGAGGGCGGCGAGGCACTCCGGGTCGAAGTCCTGCTTCGCCACCGGCTCGGGCTCCCAATAGCCATGCGTGTCCGTACCGCGCAGCAGCGCCGCGGTGGCGTGGTCGAAGAGCGTCTGGTGCACGTGGGGGGCGATGAAGTGGATGGAGTAGCCGAGGCGCCGGTCGTCCGACTCGTTGGGATTGGAGCCGTGGATCACGGTTTCGCTGTGGAACGAGATCTCGCCGGCCTCGAGCTCCACGTCGACGGCCTGCGATTCGTCCACGTCTTCCACGGTTTGGCCTCTGGAGAGGAGATTGTCCTCCGCGAAGGTCTCGACGTGCCGGCGGGCGCCCCCCGCCTGGGAGCCGGCGACCACCCGCATGCAGCCGCTCTCGACCTTGCTGTCGGTGAAGGCGAACCACGCGGTCAGGGTTTCTCGCGGTTGCAGTCCGTAGTAGGTGGTGTCCTGGTGCCAGGAGACGAACCTGGGGTCGTGGGCGTTCTTGGTGAAGAAGCTGGAGCCCCAGCACAGGATGTTCGGTCCGATGATGTCCTCCACGGCGTCGAGCATCACCGGGTTCCGGATCAGCTCGTTGAGCCAGGGGAAGGGGAGGTGGGCCTTGATGCGGTAGCGTTCCTGCATCTCCCCGCCGATGGCCTTCTCCACCTCCTCGAGCTTGCGTCGCAGTTCGCCCGCGGATTCCCTGTCCATGATGCGCACGGGAAAAAGAAAGCCGTCCCGATGATAGGCTTCCACCTGCTCTTGCGTCAGTACCTTGGGCATTACCGTCTCCTTCGAAGCAGCGTGGCGGGCCGCGCCGGACCAGAGGTTAATCTGGCTTTGGCATCGCGGTCTGTCAAGCCTCCGGATGGGAGTTGCCTGTCCGGGCCGGTACCTGCACGTTGGGAAACAAGAGCAGACGCGTTGACATGTTGGCGTAAGGGGTACGGATGGGCGAGACGTTCCGAACTTGTCATGGCCACGAAACAGGCCGCCACTGCACGAGTCGTCATTGGCGGAAAATGACACCGAACCCCCGCCCCGTCATTCCGGCGAAAGCATGCCCCGTACCCCGATACGGGGCATGCTTTCGCCGGAATGACGGGGCGGGGCCGAGTACTGGTTTCATACCGACAACAGACTCAGAGGCTCGGTAGAGGCGGGCCTGCGTTCCCTTACCGCTCTACAGCTTGGCGGCGGTCCTCAGGCTGGCGATCATCGAGATCCGCAGCAGGTAGTCGTAGGATTTCTTCGGGTCCGCCGCGGTCTCGCGCATGGTGCGGCGGAACTCCTGCTGCCGCGCGGGGTCGCGGCTCTCGAGGTTCAGCTTGTTGCGGGTGGAATGGACGTTGGCGTATTCCAGCGCGATGGGCCGGCGCTGCCGCTCGTAGCCGTCGAGCTCCGATCCCGGCGCCTCTCCGCGCCACACGCGCACGAGCCTTTCCGCGAGGTTGTAGCCGTCGTGGATGCCGCCGTTCATGCCCATGCCCCCCAGGGGGTTGTTGATGTGGGCCGCGTCGCCGGCGAGAAACGCGCGTCCCTTGCGGTAACGCGCCGCAACCCGCTGGTGCACGGGGTAGAGGGTCCGGTGGCGGACCGTATAGGGCTGTCTCGCCGGGTGAACGCGCTGAAGCCGCCGTTCGACGCTGGCGTCGCTGAGCACCTCGTCGTCGCTCTCTTCCGGGCGGGTGGGGAACATCGCGCGCCACAGCCCCGGCACCCGCAGCAGGAAGAACCACTCCTCCGGGTCGGCGAAATAGCTCACCGGCGCGAGCCGGTCGAAGTGGTCCTCGAACCGGAACGGCGTGCTCACCACCAGGAAGCGCTCCGGCCAGGTGAACCCGTCGAAGGGAATGTCCAGGGCCTTGCGGACGTTGCTGCGGGCGCCGTCGGCGCCCACCAGGAAACGGCCCTGGTAGCGTCGGACGGTGCCACCCCGCGCCACCACCGCGGTGACGGAGGCGCCGGCTTCTTCGACCCCGGTCACTTCATGGGAGAAGAGCACCTCGGTTCCGGGCAGGGTGATAAGTTTTTCGTACAGCAGCCGGTTGAGCTTGAACTGCTCGCACTGGAGCCGGTAGGGGTGCGCGGTGACGTCGGCGATCTGCCCGAAGTCGAACTCCGCGATGCAGCCGGCGCGCTCGCGGTACTGGACGGTGGGAGCTTCGATTCCCAGGGCCAGGAAGTCGTCCAGCACGCCGGTCGACTCCAGCATGTCGAGGGTAGGGGGATGGAAGGTGGAGGCGCGTAGCGTCTCGGGCAGCGCGGGCTCCGCTTCCAGCACGGTGACGGGGATGTCGTGCTGGGCCAGGTGGAGTGCCACCACCAGCCCCACGGGGCCGGCGCCCGCTACCAGCACGCGGTCGGCGGTCATGTCGTTGGTCCCAGGCTCCCTCACCCCAACCCTCTCCCAGAGGGAGAGGGGGCCAGATGACAGCCCCACTCCCTCTGGGAGAGGGGGGCCAGATGACAGCCGCTCTCCCTCTGGGGGAGGGTGGCCGGATGATCGCCCTTCTCCCTCTGGGAGAGGGTGGCCGGAGGCCGGGTGAGGGCCTACCGGAAGTGCGGCATGACGTGTTCGCTGCATACGTCGAGGTGCTGGAACTGGTCCTTGGCGGCGAAGCGGACGATGAAGGTCTGGATGCCGGCTTCCGCGTACTCGTTGATGAAGTCCACCACCTCGTTGGTGCCGCCGGCCTTCACCACGAGCTGCGCGGCCACCTGCTCGTAGGTCTTGTGGTAGTAGGCCTCCAGGAAAGCGCCGCCCTCCCGGCGCGCCTTGTCGGCGTCGGGGTCCATGTGGATGGTGAGATAGAGACAGCGGTGGATGTCGTCGGGATTCCGTCCGGCGTCGCTGGCGTAGTCTTCCATCTTCTTCCGCGATTCCTTGAAGACATCGAGGGACGGGATGTTAGTGATCCAGGCGTCGCCGTAGAGGCCGACGCGCTTGAGCCCGCTGTCCACGTCATTGCTGGACACCCACAGGGGAATGCCGGGGCGCTGCACCGGCTTGGGCAGCAGCGAGAGGTTCTCGATGGTGTAGTACTTGTTCTCGTGGGTGACGTCGTCCCCCGCCCACAGCAGCTTCATGATCCTGAGCACCTGGCTGAGTCTTCCGGCCTTCTGGTTGAAGGGGACGCCGCAGGCCGTGTACTCCTCCTCGAACATCTTGTCGTTGCGGGACACGCCGACGCCGCAGATCAGGCGTCCGCCGCACAGCACGTCGACGCTCGCCAGGGCCTGGGCCAGCACCACCGGGTTGCGCATCGCCGCCAGCAGCACCGCGGTGCCGATCTTCACCCGTTCGGTCTTGACCGACAGCGCCCCCAGGGTGCTGATCACTTCCAGCCGCGATTTCGCGGTCACGCTGTCGCCGATCCAAACCGAGTCGTAGCCGGCCTTCTCCACCGCGTCGGCGAGGTTGAATACCGGGCTCAGGTCCGGGACGGCGGTCTTGGCCAGGATCACTCCCCGGGTGGGTAACAGGATACCGAAGCTGAGCTTTTGGGTCATGTGGTTCTCCCGATGATCTTAGAATCGAATGAAAAGGTCGCTGGTGCCTTCGCTGGTGAGCTGCGTGATGGTGGTGATGCGGTCGCTGAACTCCTTCAGGGTACCCAGGGAGCTGTGGCCCACGTCGATGAGGATGGAGAACAGCGAGAAGCTGAGCCGGTCCTTTTCCTTGAGGAACCGTTCCGACCACTCCGCCGACACCTGGCACTCGCCATCCGTGATGAAGACGATATCACCCTTCTTATATCGTGATTTCTTGAGGCACTCCAGGGCGGCGTCCAGGGGCGTCTCGAAGTCCGTGCCGCCGCCCGGGAAGTGCTCCGCCAGGTCCATGAGCTTGTCCGGCTCGACGTCGGCGCCGTGCCGGGTGGTCATGTCGAGGACGTGCAGCGCGGTGTCCCTGGAGGAAAAGCAGATGGAGCGGAAGGGTCGGCGCTGGCGCCGGGTCAGCTCCAGCAGGGTCAGGGTGACGGCCTTGGACCAGAGTTCCTTGTCGCCCGACATGGAGGAGCTGCCGTCCAGGCACACCACCACCGGGCCCTTGCGTTTCTCTTCCATGCCCCGGAGCGAGTACCGCAGCAGCTCGTTCTCCAGCAGCCGGCGCTGGAAGTCCCGTCGCCGCAGCGGGTGGTGCAGCGTCACCAGCTCCTGGGGCAGCAGGTGCTCCAGGGCGCCTCCCTGCTCCACCGCGTAGAGTTCTTCGTTGGCCCGCTCGAAGGTGCGCTTGCGCAGCGCCAGGGCGTGGGACTTCATCCTGCCCACCATGCGGATGAGCTTCTTGAGCTTGTCGTTGCCGGCCAGGCGGCGGCCGAGCTCGAGCCTCCTGTCGGCCGGGAGGCGTCCGCCGGACCCGATCGCGGAACCCCATTGCTCCGCTTCCTCCATGGCCTCCTCAAGCTGCTGGGCGGCGCGGATGGCCGAGGCCTGCGCCCGCGCCCGGGCCTCGTCCTCCACCCGGTCGAGGTCCTCGGTCAACTGGTGCTGTTTTTGCCGAATGGAGGCGGCCTCGCTACGGAGCTTGCTCTTGAGCCGTTCCTCGATCTTCGCGAGAGCCTCTTCCTTGTCCGCGGCGTTCTCGTCCTCCCCCAGCTCGCCGGCGTGCTCCAGCATCTCACGGGTCTTCTGGAAGTCCTCTTCCTGCTGCCGCAGTTTCCACGTGTCCATCATGTCGTGGCGCGTCCACGGCTTCTCAGACTTGAGCATCGTCAGGAGCCCCTCGCCGACAAGCAGCGTGCACAGGCCGGCCCTGGCCTCGTCCAGCAGGGTCAGCTCCCGCAGGATGCGGCTCACCTCGCCGTCGTTGAGCGCGGTCAGGAGGGTCCGGTTGACGGACGCGCTGGGGAGCACGTCCGACTCCTCGGCGAAGACGATGTTGTACTTGAACAGCAGGCAGAAGACGTCTTGGAGGAGCGAGGGGAAATGGGGGATCAGCGCCTGGCCCGTGCGCTCGAGCTCCTGGAGGGAGGCGGCGTCCCGGCGAAGCTGGCCGTAGGCGTGACGGTCGTAGCGGTCGCTCTCGATCCAGTTGGCGTTCTCGGGCAGGACGGGCAGGGGAGAGGGCTTCTTCGGCGAGGTCCGGCGGGCCACTACAAGCCCTCCAGCAGGCGCTTCTGAAGCGTCTGAATCTCGTCCAACACGCCTTCCACCCGGTCCAGCGGACGCTCCGAATCGGATGCCTTCTCGATGATCTGCTCGACCCGGCCGAGGATGTTGCGGAGCTTGGTGTGTCCCTCGATGAGGGCCTGGGAACGCAGCTCCTCGGTCTCCCACGTACGCCGCACGTACTCGTCGATCTCGCGGGCCTGGTACAGGAGCTCCTGCGCCTCCTTCTCGTAGCCGAGCACGATCTCGCGGATGACGGCGCCGATGTCGGCCCTCTCCGACGGCTCGCGCCACAGCACGTGCTCCAGGAACAGGAGGCTCTGGTCCGATACCTGCGCGTCGCCGGCCAGGTACGAATGCGCCTTCATGAGCGCCAGGGACTGGCGGTAGCGCCGGTCGGAGGCGACGATCTGCTTCTTTCCGAGCTGGCGCCGGATCTCGGCCATGGTCCGGTGAACGTGGCCGGGCACCGGTTGCGCGGCGGCGTCCCGCTGCATCGCGCCCAGCTCGCCCAGGGTGATGTTCACCTGCGTTGCGGGCGGCGGCGCCTCCAGCATGCGCAGGAAGCGGTAGTCCTCCTGGATGTAGTCCACCACGAAGCGGAGCAGGAAGCGGTCGTACAAGGCGGTGAGCTCGTCGTCCTCGGGAAGCTCGTTGCTGGCGCCGAACAGGGTGATGAGCGGCACGGCGTGGACATTCTGACCGTTGTGGAAGCGCCGTTCGTTGATGATGGTCAGGATCGAGTTCAGGATCGAGGAGTTGGCCTTGAAGACCTCGTCCAGAAAGGCGATGTGGGCTTCGGGGAGCTTGCGGGTGGTGACCCGCCGGTAGTCGTCCTGCTCCAGCCCCTTGAGGCTCACCGCTCCGAACAGCTCCTCGGGAGCGGTGAAGCGGGTCAGCAGCCACTGGAAGTAGTCGGCGCCCTCGATGCGGCGGCACAGTTCGTCGGCCAGCATGGACTTGGCCGTGCCGGGCGGGCCGATGATGAGCAGGTTCTGGGCCGACAACAGAGCCGCGAGGGCGCCGTCGATGAGCTCGCCGCGTTCCAGGAAGGTCTGTCGCAACTCGTCTCGAAGCGCCAGCAGTTTGTCCTTGGGAGTCATGCGGGAAGCCTGTTCCGAACGTCTAACAAAAGCCCGTTTGCGGCACAAACATCCGTTTCGGCGCGAAGCGTGCGTGCCCGACCTGTCCGAACCGGCAATTTATCTTGCAACCGCGCAAGAGACGGTTTACTGTAAAAACAAGACAGGCCGGGGAGTTGGCCGGGGCCAACTGCGGAAAGGAGGGAAGCCCATGCCGATTATCACCATTATTCGTGGCGCGTTTGGCGCGGGTCCGGAGGTTGCCGAGCGGGTTGCCGAAGATCTGGGCTGCCCGTGTGTGGACCGCGAGGTGCTGATGGAGGCGAGCAACCGCTACGGCATTCCCGAGGCCAAGTACGAGGAAGTGCTGGAGTCGGGCCCGCACTGGTGGGAGCGTTGGCGCGAGAGTCTCCGCCTGTATCGCATCACGTTGCAGGCCGCCATGTGCGAGATGGCACGCGACGGGGAACTCGTCTATCACGGCCACATGGGCCAGGAGCTCCTGCCGGGGGTGGCCCACGTGGTCAAGGTGCTGTTGACGGCGCCGCTGGAATACCAGGTCGAAAAGGTGCGAGAGCGCGAAGGGCTCGACGAGGCCGGCGGCCGCCGCTACGTGGAGAGCGTCAACAAGGCGCGTTCCCGTCGCATGGAGGCCATCTTCGGCGCGGACTGGCGCGACGCCTCGCGCTACGACCTCGTGCTGAACGCCGGACAGATGACCATCGACACCCTGGCGCGGTTGATCGAGGACGCGGCCGGCAGGCCCGAGTACCAGAAGACCGTGGAATCCGAGCGGGCCTTCGCCGACCTGTCGTTGACGTCGCGGGTCCAGGCTGCGCTGATCGTGTCGCCCAAGACGCGGAACCTGAACGTGCGGGTCCGGGCGGAGGACGGCGTGGTCCACGTTTCCGGGATCCTGACCCAGCCCGCATTGCAGGAGGAGATCGTAGGGGTGGCCAGGGAGGTGCCCGGAACCACTGAGGTGGAGACGGACTTCGAGTCGCCGCCGGTGGAGTACATGTTTCCGTAGGAGTCTGTCCGAGTAGCCGGATTGTAGCGAGGGTTGGGGGCGACCGGCCGGTCGCCCCTACGGGAATCCATTGTAGCGTAGCCTAGTGTGTGCTGTCTTGAATAGCGTGGCGAGGATGGGGCGGCCATTGTCGCTGGCACGGGACGACCGCATGTAGGGGCGACCGGCGGTCGCCCTCCGTGTACGGGCGGCACGCCAGCTTGTCATTGTCGGGAGGAACTGAATGGCACAGAAGAGCATTTTGGTGACCGGAGGTACCGGTCTCGTGGGCGCCTATGTGGTCGGGATGCTGCAGGAGCGCGGCGAGCGGCCGGTGATCTTCGACGTGGCGGTGAACGAGCGGCTGCTCAGGGCGGTGGGGGTCGATCCCGCGTCGGTGGAGACCGTGCGCGGCGATATCCTGGACCTGCCGCAGCTCGTGAGCGCGATCCGTGACCACGACGTGGGCCAGGTCATCCACCTGGCCGCGTTTCTCGGCGAGGAAGTGCAGCGGCGCCCCTACACCGGCGTTCGCCTGAACCTCATGGGCACCGTCAACGTGCTCGAGGCCGTGCGCCTCGAAAACGTGCCGCGGCTCACCTTCCCGAGCTCCGGCACCGTCTACCTGGGCTCGTTCGGGGAAGGGCTGCAGTCCATCGACGAGACCATTCCGATCAACCCGCCGTCGGTCTATGCCGCCACCAAGGGCGGCTGCGAGTTCCTGGGCAATGCCTATGCCAAGATGTACGGCTTCGAGTTCGTGTGCATTCGCTACGTGGGAGGGCTCTACGGACCGTCGCCCACCACCATGAAGGCGACGCGCGAGCAGGCGATCCAGGACATGATCCGCGCCGCCCTGAAGCGCGAGGACGCCACCGTCAACTGGCCCTACGGACCCACGGAGGTCCTCTACGGCAAGGACGCGGCCACGGCCACCGTCCTGGCCGCGCTCAAGCCCGAGCACAAGGACCGGCTTTTCCACATCGGCTGTAGCGGCATGGTCACCGGCGACGACATCCTCGCCGAGTTGAAGAAACAGTTTCCCGAGTCCCGTGTTGCGCTGCGGAAGGAAGGCGATCCCATGGGCTATCCGACGAACCGGCCTCTGACCGACCTGTCGCGCGCGGAGGAGCAACTGGGTTTCGTCGCCGAGTACACGCTCGACAAGTCCTTGACGGACTACGCCGAGACCATGAAGAAGCTCGAGGGGCTGTAGCGGTCCGCGGTTCGCATACCAGGGAACTTATGATCCAACGGCGCCGCGCGAGCGCGGGCGGGTTTGACGCCCGCCCCTACACGCTCGTCTTCGTGTCGCTCCAATCCCGATCATGATCGTCGCCGTCGTGCTGGCAGCGGGTGCCTCCACCCGCATGGGAAGCCCCAAGGCGCTCTTGCCGCTTGACGGCGTCCCGTTCATCGAACGCATCGTTACAGCGCTGGAGCGCACGGAGGTGGACAGGACCCTGGTGGTGCTGGGCTTCAACGCCGACGCCATGCGCGAAGCCATCTCCTACCTCGGCGTCGATACCGCGGTGAACCCGGACTACGCCCGCGGCCAGCTCTCCTCGCTGCAGACCGCCATCCGGGCGCTGGAAGGCGAGCCGGTGGAGGCGATTCTGGTGCACCTGGTGGACCACCCCTTCATCGAGAGCACCCTGGTCGACCGGATGATCGAGCGGTTTCGCGCCGAGGGGAAGCTCATCGTCGTGCCGCGTTTCGGCGGCCGGCGCGGCCACCCGGTGCTGTTCTCCAGCAAGCTCTTCCCCGAGTTCATGGCGGCGTCCCTGGAGACCGGCGCCAAGCCGGTGGTGCGGGGCCACCCCGAGGAGACGCTGGAGCTGGAGACCGACGAAGAAGGGGTCCTCATCGACATCGACACCCCCGAGGAGTACCGAAAACACGTGAGGAGTGAATAGTGTCCCGCTTGAACCTGAATTTTGCCTGCGGAAGCTACGATCTCTTGCGGCCGCTCTGGGAGAAGGTGGTGGAGCCCGCGGGGATCGATCTCAACGTGATGACCATGCAGTCGCCCGAGCGCCACGGGCGCATGCTGCGCCACGAAGAGTTCGACGCCTGCGAGCTGTCGCTGGTGGGTTACTTGGTGGCCCACGACCAGGGGCGGGCGTTCACCGCCATCCCGGCGTTTCCGCACCGGCGCTTCCGTCACAGCTACATGGTCAAGCGCACCGGCTGCGGAATCGACAAGCCCTCGGACCTGAACGGCAAGCGCATCGGCCTCGATACGCTCCAGAACTCCGCCGGCCTGTGGATGCGCGGCATCCTGCAGGACTACTACGGCCTGGACCTCACCACGGTGGAGTGGTGGTGCCAGGAGGAAGAGGACGTGCCCCTGGAGCCGGCCTCGTGGATGAAGATACAGCGGGTGCCGGAGGGCCGGAACATCGACGAGATGCTGTGCGCCGGGGAGCTCGAAGGGTCCCTCTACCCCGAAGTCCTGCCGTCCATCAGGCAGGGCTCGGACAAGGTGGCGCTGCTCTTCCCGGACCCCAGGCAGGCGGAGGTGGAGTACTACCGCAAGAGCGGCATCTTTCCCATCATGCACACGGTCGTGGTCAAGGACGAGATCCTGGAGCGCGCCCCCTGGGTGGCGGTGAGCCTGCTCCAGGCCCTCCAGCGAGCCAAGGAGGTGTGCTACGAGCGCATGGGCGACCCCCGGAGCCTCGCTCTGGTCTGGGCCAAGGAAGAGCTCCAGGAACAGCACGCCATCTTCGGTCCCGACCCCTGGCCGTACAATCTCGAGGACAACCGTCCGGCGCTGGAGGCCGCGGTGCGTTACGAGTTCGAGCAGGGCATGATCAAGGACAAGCCCGCGATCGAAGAGCTGTTTTTCCCGCCGTCCCTCCAGGAAATCCAGCACTACGTCTGAAGTCGTCGCGCGGTCCGGGGCTAACTTGACGGTCCTGACAGCCTGTTGACGCTATCCACCGGACCTGTGGAAAACCTGTATACAGGACCGGGCCCGCCCCCGCTCGAGGCCGTAACAATCGGGTTCCCCAACAACCTGCATAGAGAATAATCACGGTTTCCCGCGTGTTTCCCGGACGTTACCGTGGAGTGGTTTCCGCGGGGGTGTGCGAAAAAATCGCACCGTTCAGATCCGAAAGGTGCGGTGGGTGCTCTGAGCGAACAGCTCCTCGATGGGCATCCTGCCCTCGATCATGCCCTGCTCGTGCATGTAACGTACGAATGTTTCGAGGGTCTTGCGGTTGGACTCCAGGCCGTAGGGCCAGAAATCCTCGCCCATGGCGGCCACCGTCTGATAGGCGTGCTCGGTCAGAAACGGCAGCGAAAGGGGCAGGGCGCTGGTCTGGGTCAGATCGGCGACGGCCAGGTCCTTGGCCTCGGAAAACGCCTTCATGAGGGTGGCCGCCACCCACGGGTGCTCGTCGAGGATCTCCCGCCGGATGGACACCGTGTGCATGATGGGGAAGATGCCCGTACGCTCGTAGTAGTCGCGCTCGACCTTCCAGGGCTCCGCGAAGAGCCGGCGGACGGTGGAGCCGGCCGGGTCGAACGTCGACGGCGTCCGGGCCGTGATCAATGCCTGGATCTCGCCAAGGCTCAGCATCTGCGCCAGCGAACGGTGTTCCGGCGCGAAGCCGAGCCTGATCCCCGCGGGCTCCACTGGCTCGAAGGGGAGGCGCCCCGGGTCCTCGAGGCCGCCCTGTACCCACTCGACGTCCTCGGCGCGCACGCCGTAGTCGTCCGACAGGATTCCCCGCGCCCACACCGCCGCGGTCATCTGGTATTCCGGAACGCCGATGCGCCTGCCCTTGAGGTCCCCCGGCGTCTGGATGCCGGAGCCGCCGTGGACGAAGATGCAGGACTGGCGGAAGAACCGCGACGGGAAGACCGGGATCGCCACCAGGTCGTCCATGCCGCGCCCCCGGCGCACCACGTAGCCGCCCAGCGAGGTCTCGGCCACGTCGAACTCGCGATACTGCATCATGCGCCAGAAGGTCTCCTCCACCTTGAGCGTCAGGCAGTTGAGCTGGATCCCGTCGGGCCGGACGCGCCCGTCCCGCAGGGCTTCGGTCCGGTCGTAGTGGCCGCACGCCAGAGTCAGGTTCAGCATGAAATCTCCAAGTCGTTGACAGGCTTACGGCAGATTAGCTAAAGCTGAATCAGTTTTCCAGTTAGCGCCTGGAGGTTGCCATGAGTGATGCGCCGACGCCGGTCAAGAGATGCCTGATCCGGACCATGTCCGATACCATCGAGACGGACATCCATCGGGTTCACGTCATCGCCAACGAGATCCTCCCGCGTTACGACAAGCCGAAGCTCTCCTTCGAAGAACTGCGCAAGGTGGCGGACGGGCCCTTCGACTTCTTCCTCGCGCCCATCCTGTTCGCGGAAGACTACGCTCGGGACCCTTCGATCATCTACAACGAGGGGGTTCGTCGCGAGATCCGCGGCCACGCGCTGGAGATCGCCCGCCGGCACGGCTTCGACGTTAACCCGCCGGACTTCATTCCGGGTGTCGAGGAGTCGCTCAAGGAGGCCCGGGACCAGGGCCTGAGCAACATGGTGCTCACCACCAGCGGCCGGCGCTACAAGCACCGGGTCATGGAGGAGCACGGCATCAGCGAGTACTTCGAGGAGATCATCGACCGCGACGAAACCTACTTCAGGAAGGAGCAGGGCATCTACCACCTGTTCCGGAAGCTCAACAGGAACCTCGAAGTGGTCCTACTCTCCGGGACCGCGACCTACATCCGGGCGGGCAACAACCTCGAGTTCGCCCAGGTGGCAGGAAACGACCTGTCGGTGTTCACCGTGGCACTGGCCACGGAGTACTCCTACAACGACGAGGAGACGCTGGCCACGGCCAAGCCCAAGCTCGTCATCCGGAGCCTGAACGAGCTGTTCCCGGCACTCCGCGACGCGGGCGTCCTGCCGGCGGGAGTGGCCACGGACCACACGGCTTCCCCCTCGGCGGCTTAGTATCCTGTCCGGGTAATCGAATCGTTGCGTGCAGGGGCGACCGGCCGGTCGCCCCTGCGGGAAGCCGCCGTAGCGCAGGCACCCGATAGCCTGGAACCTCCGAATCGGAAGCAACCTCGACTAACCACGGGACCACTTGGTCCTGGGGATCTCCAGCCGCGCGCCGTCCACGTGGATGGCGTCCACGCGCTCGTTGAAGAAGCACATCAGGTCCTTGATCCTGGGGCACTCGGGGATAGGGTCCTCGTAGCTCCAGACCGTGTCCTCGAAGGTCTTGCCCCCCACGTTCACCGACCAGTAGCTGGCGCTGCCCTTGTAGGGACAACGCGTATGGGTCTCGCTGGCTTGCAGCAGGTCGGTGCGCACGTCTTCCCGCGGCAGGTAGTAGCGGATCAGGTGCCCGGTCTCGAGCACCAGCCGCGGCCGCCTGGAATCGGCCACCACCTCGCCGCCCAGGGTCACCTGCACGTGGCGCGAACTCTGGAGCACGTCCACCCGCTTGTAGGGGTCCCGGGCATGGACAAAGATCTCGTCCTCCTCCTCGTACCAGGCGTCCATCCGGTTCCAGTAGAAGGAGAGGTAGCCGGCGATCTCCGTGGATTGCGCCAGAGGGTCGACGTAGCTCCAGGCGGCCGACTCGGCGGTCTTGCCTCCCGCGGACACGTCCCAGTAGGAGGCTTCGCCCTTGACGGAGCATTTCGTGTGGTGGTCGTTGGGCGTCAGGAACTCCATGCGGACGTCTTCCGGCGGGAAGTAATAGACGGGGACGTGCCCCGCTTCCCGTAGCAGCATGGCCCGCTTCGTGTCCACGAGGGTCTCGCCGCCGAACATCACCCGCACGCGCCGGGGACTCTCCTCGAAATCGAGCCAATGGTCGCTGTGCTCGCCGTAGCTTCGCGGCTTGTGTACGATCTCCATCCGAGTTCCTCCCGTTCCTGTCTCATGGGGGCTTGCCCGCCGTGGCGAACATGCGGATTCTGCTCCCGGGGACACCGTGGTGTCAAGGCGGGTCGGGTCCGCCGCCGGCTTGGCATGGGCCGACTCGCATTGTAGAACATCCGGGAACACGTAACCGGAAGGAACCCGACCCATGAAGCACAAGCCCGGTGACAAGGCGCCGGATTTCCGGCTGATGGATCAGCACGGCCAGCCCCACGAGCTCTCCGCCTACAAGGGGAAGTGGGTGCTGCTGTTCTTCTATCCCAAGGACGCCACCCCCGGCTGAACGAAGGAGGCCCGTAGTATACGGGACCACATGGCCGAATTCGAGAAAGCCAAGGCCACGGTCTTGGGAGTCAGCATCGATCCGGTCAAGAGCCATGCCAAGTTCGCCGAGAAGCACCAGCTTCCTTACACGTTGCTGGCGGACGAGGGGAAGGAGGTGGTGAGGCTTTACGATGTCTGGGGCATGAAGAAATTCATGGGCAGGGAGTACGAGGGCACCTACCGGATGTCGTTCCTCATCGACCCCAAGGGCAAGATCGCCCGGGTCTACGAGAAGGTGAAGCCCGAGCAGCACGCGCGGGAGGTGCTCGACGACCTGGCGGAGTTGGCGTAAGGCGCTCGCGCAGGTCGGATTGGCGAAGCGTAACCCGACGGTCCGCCAGCCGATACCAACCCCCGACAAGGCGGCCGGGAGTACGGATGGTCCCGTGACGGACGAGGTGCCCGACAAGGAGGACTCGGCATTCATGGCGCTGGCTCTGGCCGAGGCCGAGGAGGCGCGTGGCGAAGAGGAGGTCCCGGTTGGGGCGGTGGTGGTATGCGGCGGTGAAGTGATCGGCCGGGGACGCAACCGGCGCGAGGCCACGGGGGACCCCACGAGCCACGCCGAGATCCTGGCCATCAGGGAGGCGGTGTCGGCACGTCCCTCCTGGCGCCTCGACGATTGCACGCTCTACGTCACCCTGGAGCCCTGCGTCATGTGCGCCGGCGCCATCGTCCAGGCCCGCGTCCGGCGTCTGGTGTTCGGTTGTCCGGACCCCAAGGGAGGCGCCGTGAGATCGCTCTACCGGATCTGCGACGATCCGCGCCTGAACCATCGGGTGGATGTCACCGAAGGCGTGCTGGCGGAACGGTGCGGCGAGATCCTGAAGAGTTTCTTCGCCGCGCTCCGGGAGCGGGATTGATCCCAACATGGATGCCACCGCGCGATATCTGAGCGGCTACGCCGCTTCCCTGGACTACCGCGACCTGCCTCGCGATACCGTTCACGAGGCCCGCCGCCGGATACTGGATTCGGTGGGTTGCGCGCTCGGGGGCTTTGCCGCCGAGCCCTGCCGCATCGCCCGTGGTATCGCGCCGGCGCTGGAGGGCCGCGGTTCCGCGCGCATCCTCGGAACCGGCCGGGCCACCACGCCCGACATGGCGGCCTTCGCCAACACCGCCATGATCCGCTACCTGGACTGCAACGACAGCTTCGTTTCGCCGGGCGGGGGTCATCCCAGCGACATGCTGCCGGCGGTGCTGGCCGCGGGCGAAGTGGCCGGCGCCTCGGGCCGCGCGGTGATCACGGCGCTGGTGCTGGCCTACGAGATCTACGGACAGTTCGCCGCCCGCTTCGCCACTCGCGAGCAGGGATGGGACCAGGGGCTCTTCATCGGTCCGGCGAGCGCTTGCGCTGCGGGAAAGGTCCTGGGATTGCCGCAGAAACAACTCGCCCACGCCATGTCCATGACCGTCGTGTCCCAGGTGCCGCTGGGCCAGACCCGGGTGGGAGAGCTGTCCGCGTGGAAGGGTTGTGCCACGGCCATGGCCGTGCGCAGCGGCGTCTTCGCGGCGCTATTGGCCCGCGGCGGCATCGAAGGGCCGCCCGAACCGTTCGAGGGACGCTACGGTGTGTTCGAGCAGATCACCGGAGAGCTGCGGCTGGACGGGTTCGGCGACGCCGAGGCCGGTGTGCCGTTCAAGCTCGTTGAAACCAGCATCAAGTACTTCCCGGTGCAGATTCACACCCAGGCCGGCGCCGCCATGGCGCTGGAGTTGCGCGGCGAGTTCGATCTCGGTGACCTCGAACGCATTGATATCCGGACTTATGGCGTGGCCGTCCGGAACGCCGCCGGCGAGCCCGAGAAATGGGACCCGAAGACACGTGAGACAGCGGATCACAGTCTTCCCTACGTGGTCGCCGTTGCCCTGGCCGACGGTGCGGTGACCCCGGCCAGCTTCGACGAGGCGCGCATCGCCGATCCGCGGCTCCGGCCGCTCATGCGCAAGGTCGAGGTCAGCGAGGACCCCGACGCCACCCGCGCCTACCCGGCGCAGCAACGCGCCCGCATGGAGATCGCGCTGCGGTCCGGGCGGCGCCTCACGCGGGCCGCGGACTATCCCAAGGGCCACAGCCGGAACCCGTTGTCGGACAGCGAGTTGGAACGGAAGTTCTTGGGACTCACCGCCGGCGTCTTGTCCCGGTCTCGGCAGGAACGGCTATTGGAGTTGCTGTGGCGGTTCGACGAGCTTGAAAATCTTCACGCCCTGTTCGAAGCTGCACGGGTTGAAATGACTGAACAAGCGTGACAGGCCGGCGCCGATCCCCACGGGAACCCTGACGGCGCACCCCGGAAGGCCGGAGCGCGTCATCCCGGACTTGATCCGGGATCCAGGAGGCGGGGTTGGGGGACAGGGTTCTGCAGGAACGGCTATTTTCGTAGGAGGAGGTTTCACCATGTCCAAGTTGACACAGTTTCGTTCATGGAACTTCAACGCCGAGGATCTGGACAAGACCGTGAGTTTCTACCAGGAGGTCCTCGGGGCGACGGTTCGCAAGAAACACGTGGTTGCCGGCGTCGACGTCGTCCGGCTCAATCTCGGCGGCGCCGTCCTCGGCGTTTTCGACGCCTCGAAAGACCGCCATCCCCGCGTGCCCCACCACACCTTCGAGATCGACGCTCCCGAGGAGCCCGAGGACTTCGTCAAGGAGATCGAGGCCCGAGGCGCCAAGGTAAGCGAGATCCGCCGCCACGGCGAGGGCAAGGGGTACTCGGTCTACGTCATCGACCCGAGCGGAAACCGCCTGGAGCTTTCCACGTCCTCCGGATGACCTTCAGACCGGCACTGCTTGGCGCATGCTGCGCCGCACTGGCGCTCTTCATCCTCGCGGAACCGCACTCGGCGATGGCCGGTCCCGTTCTCATCGCCAAGCGCGAGTCCGTCTACAACAACATCTACGTCTTCAAGAAAGGTCCGATCATCACCCTGACGTTCGGACACAACCGGGCGCTCTACACCGAGACCGTGTACGACACGCGCGATGAGTTCGCGCTCCCGTCACGCTACACACGGTACATGACCGCCGTCCTCGCCTACGCGGGCGAGGTGGACCGCATCCTCGAGATCGGCTTCGGCGGGGGTCGGACCGCATGGTACCTGCACAGGACCATGCCCGACCTCGAAGTCACCTCGGTGGAGCTCGACCCGGAGGTGTTCAAGCTGGCCAAGCGTTACTTCGGGATCCGGCTCGAACGGAATTTCAATGTCTCCATCGAGGACGGCCGGCGGTACATTCTGAGGCGGAAAACCCGGTGGCCGGTGATCCTGATCGACGCGTATCGCAGCGCCTTCGTGCCGTTTCATCTTCTCACCACGGAGTTCTACGAGCTTGTGAAGACCCGCGTCAGGCCCGGCGGCGCCGTGGCGCAGAACGTCGAGCCCAACACCATGATGTTCGACGCCGCCCTCGCCACCATCGGCAAGGTCTTCGACCACGTGGACCTGTACGATGCAGGGGGCAACGTGGTCATGATCGCCTATGACGGGCCCAAGCGCGAACAGGCAGGGTTGGCGTCAACCGCCGCAAGACTGGACGGCGCGTTCGGGTTCAAATACCCGTTGGGCGAAATGGTCTCCCGACGGCGCAGCGTCGAACGCCTGCCCGACACCGCCGCCCTCACGGACGATTTTGCGCCGGTGGAATCGCTGCGGGCGATAAAGCGGCACAATCGCAAGCTGGACGAGTTCCTCAAGGGGAAGTGGTGATGGGACGCGTGATCGGTTCGGCCTGGCTGTTCCTGCTGATCTTTCTTTCCGGCTTCGCCCTCATGGGCTTCGAGATGCTGGGGAGCCGGTACCTCAATCCCTATTTCGGCAGCGGCATCACGACCTGGGCCTGCCTGATTGCGGTCGTGCTTTTCGCGATGATGGTCGGCTACACCATCGGTGGCATCGTCGCCGATCGCTCCCGTGAAATCTGGATCGTATCGACCGTGCTCTCGGTTGTGGGCGTCTACCTGATCCTCGTGGCGTTCCTGGCGAACCGCGTCATGGAAGCCATCATGCTGTCCGCCGGCTATGACTTCTGGGGCACCATGGTGGCCGCCGTGGCCCTGACGTTGTCGGGTAGGGCACTGGCGCGCGCACCTTTATTGGGCCACGTTTCCAGCCGCCCTCCCTAAAATTCCGTACGTCGGGTTTTCCCCGGTACGGCTTCAAGCTTCAGGCACCTCGCAGTTCGGCACGGAGCCTTCCGCAGGGTCGCCGAGGTCAAGGCCGATCCCGCCATACCCCCGAACGGACGCTGCGTTTGCTCCGCCCTTCGACGATGCCACTCGCCGGTTGATGCGTCGCCTCTGTGTGCGAAACCGCCGGTTGCAACATCGCCACCTGAGCCCAGAGGCCCTCGCTCCGGCCGGGTTATGTTGTCCCGGCCATCACCGCTTGTCGGCCTCATCCGCCAGTCTGGACGTCTCCGCCTCATTTCCCGGCACGACC
Organism: uncultured Binatia bacterium (SeqCode); assembly: GCA_965204505.1. Classification (GTDB taxonomy): domain Bacteria; phylum Desulfobacterota; class Binatia; order UBA9968; family JAJDTQ01; genus JAJDTQ01. The sequence continues at coordinate 1,444,033 of CBDBFB010000001.1, read as the reverse complement.
GGTTATAGACGCGGTCTTTGACATTCGAGGATCATCCTGTCTGACCTCCAGACCTTCCGGACTTTCGCTGCGGTACTTTCGAGTATTGCCGCCTTCAATACGCCGGGAGCCCCGGTGCGTGCGCCTCAGTTTCTTCCGCACCGGCACTGGCCATCGGGTAGGGAGAAAACCCTTGGCAGCTCCAATTTATCCCGCAAATCAGCTTCACGCGGGAACGCCCTTTTCGACGCTTGATCCGTTCACTCTCGTTGCGGCCCTACTCGTTGCTCGCCTTCCGGGCTGATCGCACAGGAGCGGCACAAAGGCCTCCCTGTCCCCCGAGGCTTTTACGTCCGGGCTTCCAGATCGCCGGGTCGCCCCGTGCGTCTGCCGGATATGACTACGGCGCCAAACTGAGAACTGCGCCGGCGGGACTCTCGCCCGCTAGTACCGCAGCTAGTCTCGCTGCGCTCTCCCCGTGGCGTTTCTCGCCGCGCTCTCCCCGTTCTTCGTGCGCCTGCTGCTCAAGGAACTGGAGTACGGCGGCCGCATCACCGGCGCCGTGTACGGCGTCTCCACCATGGGAAACGTCCTCGGAACCCTGGTGACCGTGTTCGTCTTCATCCCCAGCGTTGGAACAAGCAAGATAACGGTGGTGTTCGGTTGCGTCCTGATCGCCTGCGGCGTGGCTTCCCTGGTGCTGAGTCGTTCCGGCGCCGTGCGGGAGGTGTGAGGACGTGGCTCGTTACCGACGACGGGGTTGACAGTTGGACGAACAGGTAGTGGACCTTGATCCACTATCTCGCCTAAACGTCAATTTGATAAAATACGGATATAGAATTAAGATATTTAGTCTTATGTCCACCGAGCATCAAAGCCAGGGGTCTGGAAAAGGGTCTGGAACGCTCAACGAGTTTCTGGCGTGGCATGCCGTGTTCACGGTCGACGAGTTGGACCGCTTTCTGGCCAGCCGGGGATCCGACAATTCCAACACTCGCAAGTCACTCCTGAACTACCATCGGAGGCGAGGACGAGTCATCCGAGTGCGTCGGGGCCTTTATGCGACTGTCCCCTTGGGACTGGACCCGGCATCCACGGTGGTGGATCCGTACCTGGTTGCGGCCAACATGACCGAGGATGCGGTGTTGGCGTACCATACGGCTATGGAATTCCATGGCAGGGCCTATTCGGTACACTGGAGATTCGTCTACGTTTCAACGAGGAAATCGCTTCCACTGACCTTCCAATCGCACACATTCCGGGGCGCTTCCATACAACCGCCGCTCTTGGCGAAGGGCGAGGCGATGTTTGGAGTGACCTGTCACTATCGCTCGGGCGTGGAAGTCCGGGTGACAAACCACGAGAGGACGCTGGTCGACATGCTGGATCGCCCCGATCTGGCCGGAAGCTGGGAGGAAATCTGGCGGTCTCTGGAATCGGTGGAGTTCTTTGATTTGGATCAAGTCATCGAGTACACGCGTCTTCTGGAAAACGCCACTACCGCCGCAAAGGTGGGGTTCTTTCTGGAACAGCACCGAGAATCGCTGATGGTGGGAGAAGCTCACCTCGATTCTCTGCGCGAACTGTCCCCACAACAGCCCCACTACATGACGCGCGACAAGCGTCGGCGCTGCAAAGGAGTCAAGGGCTGGAACCTCATGGTGCCGGATGAGATTCTGAATCGATCCTGGGCGGAGGCCACGTGAGGTTTTCCCCGTCGGAAATTCTTCCACTGGCCAGAGCCAGGGGCTTCAACGGGCAGGTGGTCGAGAAGGTGTTGTGCCTTTTGCATCTCCTGAACACCCTCAACTCGCACCCGTCGCTTAAGGGGAAGTGGGCTCTGAAGGGCGGCACAGCGTTGAATTTGTTTCTCTTGAACTACCCGAGGTTGTCCGTTGATATTGACCTCAACTACATCCGGGCGCTGGACCGTGACGAAATGTTGGCGGACCGGCCCAAGGTCGAGCAGGCGGTCGAGGCGGTCTTCTCCAGGGAAGGGTTTGCTGTCCGGATGGCGCCGACCGAGCATGCAGGGGGAAAGTGGCGGCTCAGCTACCCGAGCTTCACCGGACAATCGGCGAATGTTGAGGTGGATTTGAACTTTATGTTCAGACGCCCCCTTTGGGCCATCGGTCACGTTGATTCCCATCCGCTGGGATTTTACCAAGCCAAACAGATCCCCCTTCTCAACGTACACGAACTCATGGCCGGTAAACTCGCAGCGTTGTTGTCGCGGCGACAAGCAAGGGACTTGTTCGATTGCCACCAGATGCTGCACATGGATGTTCTCCAGCGCGACCGTCTCCGTATCGCCTTCGTCGTCTATGGAGGAATGAACCGAAAGGACTGGAGGAGCGTGTCGCTCGAAGATGTGGACTACGATGGAGCCGAATTGGCAAGGCAACTCCGCCCTCTGCTCCGCATACAGTCATCCGAAGAGCATGCATCACCGGCGGAGTACGGCGCACAATTGGTACATGAGTCCAAAAGGGCTCTGTCCGCGGTGTTGCCGTTCACAGACAACGAGCGGGCATTCCTTGACTGCTTGCTTGACGACGGGGAAATCGATGCCACGCTCTTGACCTCCGATTCATCCCTCCAGGAGCGCATTCAGGCCCAGCCCCTTCTCGAATGGAAGGCTGTCAACGTGCGGCGGCACAAGGGTAGGGTCTGAATGCTTTCGTAGGGATTCGAAGTTGAAGCGGCCCAGACGCATCGAGCCCATCGGCGATCTCAACCCCCACACAGCCGAGACACGGCGACCGCTCGACGACAGGCGAAGACGGGGTGTTACCCCGAATGATGAGGCTGAGACCGACATGGGTCTTACTCAGCGCGGCCACTGGAACTGGTATCCAGGACATTGGAAGCAGTGAGCAGACTAAAGAGCCCCTCGCGTTGGCCAGACTCCTCGCGCTGCGCAGCCGTCAGATCGAAGCGGCCCGCGCCGCCTGAATCGTCCGCTCCACGTATACCTGCGCCAGATGTGAGCGGTAGGCCGGGGTGGCGTTGACGTCCTCGATGGGGTCGACGCCGTCCGTGACCAGCGCGGCGGCGCTTGCGATGGCGCTGTCGTCGAGCTTCTCACCGCGTAGTGCGGCTTCCACCTTTTCGGCGCGGAAGGCCACGTCGGTCATGCCGGTGACCGCGACGGCGATGTCCTCGCAGACCCCGTCGGCGGATTCTTTGATGCACACGGCCACGCCGACGATGGCGAAGCCCGCCGCTTGGCGCGACACTTTCTGGTACGACGTTTTGTAGCCGTCACGCGCGGGCACCCGGATCTCGGTCAGCAGTTCCTCGGGCATGAGACTCGTGGTGAGCATGGTGATGAAGAACTCGCTGGCGGGGATCCAGCGCTCGCCGTCGGGTCCGGCGGCCTTGAGTTCCGCGTCCAGCGCCAGGATGGCGGCGGGCAGGTCCTCGGCCGGGTCGGCGTGGGCGAGTCCGCCGCCGACGGTGCCGCGGTTTCGCACCTGGACGTCGCCCACCACCACCGCGGTCTGCGCTAGCAGCGGGCAGCGGCTCAGGATCAGCTCGGACTCGGCCAGGTCGGTGTAGGTGGCAAGGGCGCCGATAGCGATGTGGTCGCCGTCCTCGCGGATGTAGTTCAGCTCCGCCAGGCCGCCGATGTCGATGATCACCTCGGGTTTGGCGAGCCGCAGTTTCATGAGCGGCAGCAGGCTCTGGCCGCCGGCCAGCACCTTGGCGTCGTCGACGTTGGCGGAAAGGAGCGACAGGGCCTCCTCCAGGGAGGCGGGTGCGTGGTAGTCGAACGCGCCGGGGATCATGCCTTGGCCTCCTGAATCAGTTGCCACACGCGCTCGGGGGTGAGCGGCAGATCCCGGACCTTGACCCCGAACGGCTCCAGGGCGTTCTCCACCGCGCTGGCGATGGCGGCGGGGGAAGGGATGGCGGCGCCTTCGCCCGCGGCCTTTTGTCCCAGCGGCGTGAACGCGGAGGGCGAAGGCGCGTGTTCGACTTCGATGTTCGGGGTCTCGGCTGTGGAGCACTTGCCGTAGTCCGTGAGCGTTATGGTGAGTAGCTGCCCTTCGTCGTCGTAGACGAAACCCTCGCCCAGGGCCACGGCGATGCCGTGGGCCGCGGAGCCGTAGATCTGTCCGTCCACGACGTCGGGATGGATGATGGTGCCGTTGTCGCCGACGATGAGATAGCGCAGCACCTCGACCTTGCCGGTGCGCGGGTCCACTTCCACGATGGCCACGTGGGCGCCGGCGCCGAAGGTGAACTGAGCACGCACGCGGCGGTCCTTCCCGGGCACCAGGTTGGGCTGTGCGTGCGGGAAGGTGTAGTAGAAGGTGGTCTGGAGCCCGGCGTCGATGCCCTCGGGCAGCAGCGACTGGTTGTTGTAGGCCGCCTTGCCCAGCTCGGCGAAGGTGAGCTTGCGCCGCGGGTACCCGGGCACGGTCACCACCCCGTCGGCGACCTCCAGGTCCGCCGGCTCGGCGTCCAGGATGTGGCCGGCCACCTTGAGGACCTTCTCCCGGAGCTGCGTGGCCGCGCCGATGATGGAGCCGATGTCGTAGAGGTGGAAGTTGTTGCCGCTGTTGGCCGCGGCCACACCCCAAGGCGCGATGTCGCTGTCGAAGGGCGTGGTGGTGCTGATGACCTCGGGGCTCACGCCGAGGATCCCCGCCGCCACCTGCGCGGTGGTGGTCTCGTGGGCCTGCCCGCAGTTGGGCGACCCCAGGTAGAGCGCGATGGTGCCGTTTTTCTCGAGCTTGATGGTGGCGCCGTTGATGCCGCCGGATCCCGGCGTCTCCTTCATCTCGGGGAAGATGGCCATGTCGCGGGCGGCGTTGCGGCCGCCGGGCTCGACCCCGATGACCACGCCGATACCGAGGTAGCGTCCCTTCGCGCGCTCTCGCGCCTGCTCTTCCTTGAGCCCCTCGTAGTCGACCTTCTCCAGGGCGCGCTTCAGCAGGCCGGGGTAGTCGCCGCTGTCGTAGACGTTGCCGTTGGGCGTGGTGTAGGGCATCTGCTCCGGCTGCACCAGGTTCCTGAAGCGCACCTCCGAGGGGTCCATGTCCAGGTCCTGCGCCACCCGGTCGATGATGCGCTCCCAGATGTAGCACATGCCCGGTTTGCCGATGCCCCGGTTGGGGATCACCGGGCAGCGGTTGGTCACCACGGAGTAGCCGTCCGCGCGTATGTTCTGGACCTTGTAGGTGTTGCTCAGGTTGTTGAGCTTGTTGGTGAAGTGGATGGTCAGCGTGCTCACGGAGCCGCCGACGTCGTCGATCTCCTTGAAGCGCAGTCCGGTGACGGTGCCGTCGTTCTTCACCGCGGCCTCGACGTCGAAGTGCTGCTCGCACGCGTGGCCGGCGGCCATCATGTGCTCGTTGCGGTCCTCGATCCACTTCACGGGCCGGCCCGACTTGATGGCCAGCAGCGCCACGATCACCACGTACTTGCGGATCAGGTGGATCTTCTGGCCGAAGCCACCGCCGATGTCCGGGATGATGACCCGGATGTCGTCCAGTTGGAGGGCGTCCCGGAGCGCGTCGTAGATGTTCTCCGGCACCTGGGTGTTGGTGCGCACGGTGAGCTTGCGGCTGAAGCGGTCGAAGGAGGCGATGCACGCCAGCGGCTCCAGCGGCGTGGAGCTGTAGCGGTGGATCTTGAGGTTTTCCCGCACCACCCGGTCGGCTTCGCGGAACGCTTTCTCCGTGTCGCCGTATTCCAGGGTGCCCTGCCAGGCCAGGTTGGCGCCCAGTTCCTCGTAGATGACCGAGGCGTCCTCGCCGGCCATGGCCTGGTGCACGTCGGTGTTGGCGGGGAGGATCTCGTAATCCACGGTGATGGATTCGAGGACGTCCTCGGCCGTGCTCCGGTCCCTGGCCGCTACCGCGCCCACGGGCTCGCCCACGTAGCGGACCTTGTCCACCGCGCCGGCGTATTCCGCTATCGGCTTCTTGAGGCCCGCGGCGTAGCGTCCGGGACGGAACGGCTTGGTGTCCCGCTTCATGTCCTCGGGAGTCACCACCGCGAACACGTCCGGGCGGCTCAGGGCGGCCTGGGCGTCCACGCCGAGAATGCGCGCATGGGCGTGGGGGCTCCGGAGGAACACGGCCTGCAGCATGCCCGGCTCGGTGAAGTCGTCGGTGTACCGGCCCTGTCCGGTGGCAAGCCGCGGCCCTTCCTTGCTCCGGGTTGCAAGGCCCACGTATTCGTTCGGATTTCCGTTAGCCATTGTCTACCTGCCCCGCGGCTTCCTTCACCGCCGCCACGATCTGCACGTATCCGGTGCACATGCACAGGTTGCCCGCCAGACCTTCGCGGATCTCCTCTTCGCTGGGGTCCGGGTTCTTTTTCAACAGGGAGTCGGCCGCCATGATCATGCCGGGCGTGCAGTAACCGCACTGGAAGCCGTAGTTGTTGATGAACGCCTCCTGCACCGGGTGCAGCGTGTCCCCCTCCGCAAGCCCCTCGATGGTGGTGATCTCCTTGCCGTTGGCCTGCACCGCGAACATGAGGCACGACTTCACCAGCGTGCCGTCCACCTGCACGCTGCAGGCGCCGCACTCGCCGATGATGCAGCCGATGTGCGTGCCGGTGAGGCCGATGGTCTCCCGCAGGAAATAGGAAAGGAGCTGGCGGGGCTCAACCTCTTCCTCGTACAACCGTCCGTTGACGGTCACCCGAACCCTCTGTTTCATGGTGTGATCGCCACTCCTGCCGTGTTCGGATCGTGTCCCCGGCGCGTCCCGGGAGGCTGATCGCTGTCCATAATCGAAGGCGCGGCCGAGAAACCGGCCGCGCCCTGAGACTGCACAAGCACGGATTTATAACGGGGAGGCTGCGGCCCTGTCAAATCACGCGCGGGCCGCCCGTTTCTTCGCCCACGGCGCGTTGCGCCACACCGCGATGCGGTAGCCCAGCAGCACCGCCAGCACGCCGGCGTAGATGAGCGGCTCCCGCAGGTCGGCCTTCACCAGCCACAGGAAGTGCACAACCCCGGCGATGGCGGAGAAGTAGACGAGCCGATGGAGGAGTTGCCAGCGGCGGCCGCCGAGCCTTCGGATCCAGCCAGCGGTGGAAGTGGCCGCCAGAGGCGCCATCAGGAGGAAACCCACGGATCCCGCTGTGATGTACGGCCGCTTGAACACGTCCTGCAGGATGGCGGCCGGGTCGAAGAAATGGTCCAGCACCACGAACGTCGAAAGATGCACGCAGGTGTAGAAGAACGCGAACAGCCCCAGCATGCGCCGAAGCCGGATGAGGCTGCCGTATCCCGTGATGCGCCGGAGCGGCGTCACCGCCAGCGTGATCATCAGGAACACCAGCGCGAAGGTGCCGGTGGTGTGGGTGATGTGCTCGACGGGATTGGCGCCGAGCCCGCCCGTGAAGAGGCCGACCACCAGCCGCGCGGCCGGTATCAGCGACGCCGCGAAGACGAGTATCTTGATCCAGGTGAACGATCTGATCGCGGCCACGTCAGTATAGCTTCTTCAGGTCCATCCCCTTGTACAGGTGGGCCACCTGCTCCTCGTAGCCGTTGAACATGAGCGTCTTGCGCCGGAAGAAGTCGCCGATACGGCGCTCGCTCGCCTGGCTCCAGCGGGGATGGTTCACGGTGGGGTTCACGTTGGAGTAGAAGCCGTATTCATGGGGCGCCGCGACGTTCCACGCCGTGGGCGGCTCCTTCTCCACGAAACGGATCTTGACGATGGACTTGGCGCTCTTGAAGCCGTACTTCCACGGCACCACCACGCGGATGGGCGCGCCGTTCTGGTTGGGCATCACCTCTCCGTAGAGTCCCACCCCCATGATCGTCAGCGGGTTCATGGCCTCGTCCATGCGCAGGCCCTCCTTGTAGGGCCAGTCGAGGATGTCGCGCCGTTGGCCGCGCAACTGCTCGGGAGCGTAGATGGTGACGAACTGGATGTACTTGGCGTTGTTGGTGGGCTCCACCGCCTTGATCAGGTGCTTCAGCTCGAACCCGATCCAGGGGATGACCATGGACCACGCCTCTACGCAACGCAGCCGGTAGACGCGCTCCTCCAGCGGCATCTTGAGCAATTCCTCGATGTCGAAGGTCCTGGGCTTGTGCACCTCGCCCTCGACCTCGACCGTCCACGGCCGGGTCTTGAGGGTGTCGGCATAGCGTTTCGGATCCCCCTTGTCGGTGCCCAGCTCGTAGAAGTTGTTGTAGCTGGTGATATCCTTGAGCGGGGTCTTGGGCTCGTCCGTGGCGAACTTGCCGGTGGTGTAGCCTTCCAACTTCCTGGCGGCCTGGGCCTCGTCCATTGTACCGAACATGGCCGGGACCAGCAGACCCGAGCCGATACCCGCGGCTCCCAGCGAGGCGGCCTGAATAAACCGGCGCCGGTTCAGGTACAGCTTCTTGTCGGTGATCTCGCTGCTCTTGATGTCGTCGGGCCTCTTGATCAGCATGGTGGGTTCCTTTCTTCGTGGGGGGAGGATGGCGCGTGCCGTGCCTATACTTACACTTTTGCCACGCGGAACCCCCATGTCAATCAACACGGAAGAAAAAGGTACGGCTGCGTCAAATGGACCGTGCGGCCGTTTCGTAGTAGATTCCCGTCATTCCACATGACACTCAGGATGGAGGCGCTGACATGCATGAGAAGATCGTCTATCTGAACGGCAGCTTCGTGCCCGAGAGCGAGGCCACGGTGTCGGTTCTCGACATGGGCTTCCACGCCGGCGACGGCGTCTACGACGTGACCCGCACGTTCCGGCACAAACCGTTCAAGCTCAAGGAGCACAACGACCGGCTGTTCCGCTCCCTGAAATACACCCGCATCGACTGCGGCCTGTCGCAGGACGAGATGGAGGGTGCGTGTCTGGAAGTGCTCGATCGCAACAAGGACCTCCTGGGTCCCGACGACGACTATGCCATCTGGCAAGTGGTGAGCCGCGGCGCGCGTTCTTCGACGGGCCCACGCCAAAACAGCAACGCCACCGTGGCCATCTACTGCATGGACGTGGACTTCACCGGCTTCTGCCGCCACTACGTCGAAGGGGTCCCCATCATCGTGCCGGCCACCCGGCGCATTCCGCCCCAGTGCCTGGAGTCCAAGGCCAAGATCACCAACAAGATGAACCACATCATCGCCACCTTCGAAGCCAGGCAGGCGGACCCCAAGGCCATCCCCCTGATGCTGGACCTCGACGGCAACATCGCCGAGAGCAACGCCCACAACTTCTTCGCGGTGATCGACGGGAAGGTCTACACGCCGGGTTCCAAGAACGTGCTGGGCGGCATCACCCGGGCGGTGCTCGGAGAGCTGGCGGAACCGCTCGACCTGGAGGTGGAGGAGGCCGACCTGACCCCCTACGACTGCCTGAATGCGGACGAAGCCTTCCTCACCAGCACCAGCCCCACCATCGTGCCTATCAAGAGCATCAACGGCGTGAGGTTCCCGTACGACGCTCCAGGCCCCGTAACCGTACGCATGCTCAAGGGCTGGTCCAACCTTGTAGGCGTGGACATCGTCTCCCAGGCCATCGAACACATGGGGGAGGAGAAGGACGAGCTGACGGCCGCGTGGAACGAGAAGCAGGCGGCGCTGGGGTTGTAGCGGCAGCGTGGCCGCGACCAGCCGCCCGGACCGCGGGCTGAAGCACTATCTCTACGTGGCCTTCTCCGGCCTGACCATGGGCGCCGCCGACGTCGTTCCCGGCGTCTCCGGCGGCACCATGGCGTTCATCATGGGCATCTACGAGGAACTCGTGGACGCCCTCAAGACGTTCAACTGGCGGCTGCTGCTCATGCTGGTGCGCCTGCGCTTCCGCGAGGCGGTCGCCGCCATTCCGTGGCGGTTTCTGGCGGTGCTCGGCGCCGGCATCGCCGCCGCCGTCCTGGTGCTGGCCGGCCCGGTCGGCTGGCTGCTGGACCACCACCCGGAGCCGCTGTTCGCCTTCTTCCTGGGACTGGTCCTGGCCAGCATCGTGACCGTAGGCGCGCGGCTGCGCCGGTCCGTGACCGCGGCGTTGAGCGTTCTGTCGGGCGCCGGAGCCGCTTGGTGGCTGGTGGGGCTGGTCCCCGTGGAAATGCCCCACGACTGGATGACACTCTTTCTCAGCGGCGCCGCCGCGATCACCGCCATGATCCTCCCCGGCATCTCCGGCTCCTTCATCCTGCTGGTCCTGGGCCAGTACGAGTTCGCCATCGACGCCGTCCGTGACCGCGACTTCCTCGCCATCCTGCCCCTGGTCAAGGGCGCGGTGTGCGGCATCCTGCCGTTCGTGCGCATCCTGAGCTGGCTGCTGCGCCGCCACCACCAGATCACCATCGCGCTCCTCGTCGGCCTCATGGCCGGGTCGTTGCGGAAGGTCTGGCCCTTCAAGGCGGCCGTGCCGGTGCACGGTGAACCGTCGGTCCTGCGCGAGGTCAACGTGCTGCCGCAGCTCGACGGCGCTTTCTTGCTGGCGCTCGGTCTGTGCGTCCTGGGGTTTCTGCTCGTGCTCGGTTTGAACCGGATGGCCGGAGCTAAAGGGACTGAAGAGTGACTCTTGGCCGGAGTGGGGAAGATGATCGGCCGGAATGATCGCTGGATCGCCGCCGCAGGAGCATCGACCGAATACTGTCAATACTCGCTTGCGAGTCTCAGAAACGCGGCAGCGTATCGTTCACCGAAGATCCGCAAGGACCGGGCGTCGTAGTGCAGGTCGTCGCCCTTGTCGGTCAGGCCCTCGGCGCTGACGAAGGCGGAACGGGGGAGGGCGTCGGGGATCTTGCGCAGTTCGGCGTTGACGGTGCGGTAGTGCGGGAAATCGGGGCGCTTGGAAAGATAGGCTCCCAGCTCTCCCAGGATCACCGGCAACAAGGGCGCTCCGAGTCGTTCCCGTAATGTCGTCACCATATCGGCGAACCGCCGCGAATAGCTGGAGGCGTCCGCCTCTGACTTGGAGTCATGCTCGCCCTGGTGCCAGAGGACGGCCTTGATGGCGCCGTCCTCGGCGGCCTTGCGGGCGGCGGCCATGGCGCCTTCGTAGAGGTCGGCGCCCGGCATCCATCTTTCGAGAGGGGTGGAGCCTACGGCTCGGGGCACGAGGCCGATCTCCTTGCCGGGTTCAGCGTCGAGTACCGAGCGGGCGAAGCTCATGGCGAGGCCGATGCCTGCGGTGGGCCGGTCGTGGTGGAGAGGCTCTTCGGCCATGGCCCAGCGACCGTCCTGGAATACACGGATGCGTTCATCCCGGATGGGCTCCACGTCTTCCAAAAGCCCGCGGCCGGCCATGTTGGACTGGCCCATGAGGAGGAAGATGTCCATGGTTCAATACGGCAGCCGTGTCCCCGCGCCTTCCTCCAGGGCCTTCCGGTAGAGCCATGCGGCCAGCGAGATGTCCTGGTTCACCAGGCCGATGGCGCGCATGAAGATCCGTTCCTCGTCGTCTTCGCGGCCGGGGACCTTGCCGGACAGGACGTCGGGTATCTCGGCGTAGACGTCGTCGCGCGTCAGGAACCCTTCCCTCAGCATCCTGTCTACATCCGACTTCTTCTTGCACTGGGCCCAACTGTCCACCACGAACTTGCCCATGCCCTTGTAGGCGGCGTTTTCGAGCTCCTGGTGCTTGCCGATGGAGTAGACGAAGGCTCCGGGACTGATCCATTCCTGCTTGACGAAGGGTTCGGAAGTCGTGGTGGCGGAGACCATCAGGTCGGCGCCGTCCAGTGCTTGCGGGGCGGTGTCGCAGGGGACGATCTTCAGGCTCAGCTCTTCGCCCACCTCCCGTGCGAAGGCTTCCCGTGTCTCGGGGCGGCGGGACAGAACCCGAACCTCCGTGAGATCGAAGGCCCGCGCCATGACCGGCACGGTGGCCCGGGCGGTGTCGCCGACGCCGAGCATGGCCATCACCGACGCGCCCTGGCGGGACAGCGCCTGGCAGGCCACGGTGGCGGCGGCGCCGGTCCGCACCGAGTGGCACCAGTCCTCGTCCATGATGGCGGTGACCTCGCCGCCCTCGCGGTCGCTCAGGATGAGGATGCGCCGGGGCCCCTGTGGCGGGCGCGACGGGTCGCGGCTTCCGCCGGCGGCCTTGATGGCGCGGAAGCGGAACCCGGCGGCGGCGTCGAGGGAGCAGCCGGTGACCCAGTACTGCCAGCCCTGTTCGGGCTTCACCGCCAAGTCTTCCGGCACCGACCAGCCGACGCGTCCGGCACTGTGATCCTCCAGCGCGGACTTGACGATGTCGATGGCCTCGCCCAGGTCCAGGAGGCGCTTCACGTCGTCGTTGGAAAGGTAAAGGATTCCGTTGGCCATGGCGTTTCCCCGCTGAGTGGGGTCACTCGATGACGTGGAGTACTTCGGCACCGGCGGTCAGCGGCTCGGCCCCGTCCGGCGTGATGAACACGTCCTCTTCCAGGTGGATTGAGGCCCCGGGGATGCGTACCTTGGGCTCGATGGCCAGCACCATCCCTACCTCTACGTTCCGCACCTCGGCTTCGCTGATGGACGGCGGTTCGGCCCGGGCCATGCCGATGCCGTGTCCGATACGCTTGGGGCTTTCCACTTCGGGGTAGCCGTTCCGCTTCAGCTCGGCGTTGGCCGTCCGCGGGATCTCGGCGATGGGGGTGCCCGGCTTCATGACCTTGACGCATTCCTGAATCAGGTGCAGCGCCAGCCCGTGCTCCTTGGTCTGGTCGGCGCTCGGGGCGCCGAAGGTCGCCTGGCGGGTGATGTCGCCGTAGTAGCCCTCGTAGCAGGCGCCGAAGTCGGCGATCAGGCGGTCGCCTTTCTCGTAGCGACGCTCGTCGTACTTGGTGGAAGCGTTCAGCATGAGAAAGCCGGGATGGCGCGGGTGGGCGCCCTCCTCGATCATGGCGATGTAGAGGCGTTCGGCCACCTCCCGGCGCGTGATTCCGGCCTTGAGGTCCGGCAGGACGCGGTCGAACGCACTCACCGAGATGTCGCAGGCCTTGCGCATGTTCTCCATCTCGCGCGGGCTCTTGTAGATGCGCTGGTCGGTGAGGGCCGCGGACCCGTCCTCGATCTTGGCCTTGGGCAGCGCCTCGGTGAGCTGAGTGAGGTAGTTGACCGGAAAGCCCAGCCGCTGGTCGTCGTCGAGCTCGAACCCCAGCTTCGCCGAGCCGTATCCCATGTCGTTCAGGAACTGGCTCAGCATCTCCCGCGGAAAGGGCACGTCCACGTAGCTCCGCACCTCGCCGAACCAGGGCAACGCCTCGGCCTTGGTCTTGTTGTTGCCGTACACCAGCGCGAAGGGCTTGCCCTCCCTGGGAATGAAACAGATCTCGGGCCGCATCAGATGGTCGAACTGGTAGCTGACCAGTCCGGTGAAGTACCAGAAGTTGTCACGCCCCGAGGCCACGACGAGATCCAGCTCGTCGCGCTCCATGAGCTGCTGCAGTTGCCGGTGCCGTGATTCGTACTCTTCCTGCGGAAACGGTGCTTCGATCATCCGGGAGCCTCCATGTTGAGGTTACGGTGGAAAGCGCCGAGCATACCAAGGGCGGTTGGGCCTCGCAAATGACGGCCCTCACCCCGGATGACCCTCACCCCGACCCTCTCCCAGAGGGAGAGGGGGCAAATCCACTTTCTCTTCCTCTGGGAGAGGCAACAAACTCTGGGAGAGGCAACAAATCCACCCCCTCTCCCTCTGGGAGAGGGTCGGGGTGAGGGCAGGGCGCGCAGGGAAGTCCGGCGGACCAGGGCCGGGATACCGTGGTCAGAACTCCGCGAAGCCGGGGACCCGGGGGAAGGGGATGACGTCGCGGATGTTCCCGAGGCCGGTCATGAACTGGACCAGGCGCTCGAAGCCCAGGCCGAAGCCGGCGTGGGGCGCGGTGCCGTAACGCCGTAGCTCCAGGTACCACCAGTATTCCTCTTCCGGGAGGCCGCATTCCCGGATTCGCTGCCGGAGCTGCGCCAGCCGGTGCTCTCGCTGGGAGCCGCCGATGATCTCGCCGATCTTGGGCACCAGCACGTCCATGGCCGCCACCGTCCGTTCGTCGTCGTTCAGGTACATGTAGAACGCCTTGATCTCCTTGGGGTAGTCGATGACCATCACCGGCCGCCCGACGTGCTCCTCCACGATGTAGCGCTCGTGCTCGCTCTGGAGGTTGACGCCCCACGACACCGGGTACTCGAAGGTGTGTCCGGAGCCCTGGAGAATGTTCACCGCTTCGGTGTAGGTCATGCGCTCGAAGGGCTGTTCGACGATGTTCGTGAGGGTCTCCAGCACGGTGTCGTCGATGCGCTGGTTGAAGAAACCCATGTCGTCGTCGCACTGTTCCAGCACGTCCCGCGTCACGCCTTTGAGGAACGCCTCCGCCAGGTCCATGTTGCCCTGGATGTCACAGAAGGCCATCTCCGGCTCCACCATCCAGAATTCGGCGAGGTGCCGGCTCGTGTTGGAATTCTCCGAGCGGAACGTCGGCCCGAAGGTGTAGACGTTGGTCAGCGCCAAGGCGGCGATCTCCGCCTCGAGCTGGCCGGACACCGTGAGGCGCGCCTCCTTGCCGAAGAAGTCCTGGGAGTAGTCCACCCCGCCCGATTCGGTGCGCGGCGCCTGGTCCGGGTCCAGGGCGGATACCCGGAACATCTCGCCGGCGCCCTCGCAGTCGGAAAGCGTGATGATAGGAGCGTGCAGGTGGATGAAGCCGCGTTCCTGGAAGAAGCGGTGGATGGCCAGGGCGGCGGCGTTCCGCACCCGCATCACCGCCCCGAAGGTGTTGGTGCGCATGCGCAGGTGGCCCAGGGTGCGCAGGAACTCGAAGCTGTGGCGCTTCTTCTGTAGCGGATAGTCCTCGTCGGCGTAGCCCACCACCTCCACGCGACCGGCCTGGATCTCGTAGCTCTGCCCCTTGCCCGGCGACTCCACCAGCCGCCCGGCCACGCGTACGCAGCAGCCGGTGGTGAGCTTGCCGATCTCCGTCTCGTAGTTGTCCAACTCGGGCGCGGCCACCGCCTGAATGCCGGCCATGCACGAACCGTCCGAGATGTCGAGGAACGAGACGTTCTTGCTGTGGCGCACGGTGCGCAGCCAACCCTCCACGGTCACCTCCGTGTCCGCGGCGCCGCTGTCAAGCAGGTCCTTGATGCGTTCCTTCGCCATGGCTCACCGCCTCCTTTCCGGTGTATTGCAGGCCACTATATCCCCACACCCAGGATCATCCGCAGCGCCAGCAGCGTGACGACCCATTTGAGAATCTTTCGGAACAGGGCCTCGGGGATCCGGGAGCGGCAGCGGGTCCCCACCCAGGAACCCAGGGTCGCGGCCAGGATCATGCCCGCCATGAGATAAAGGTACGGCGCAAAGGTGAATCCAAGCAAGAAGAAAGTCGACACCTTGATGATGTGCACCGCGGTCATCTGCGTGGAGTGTGTGATCACCAGGCGGTCGCGGGACAGCCCCTCGCGGATCAGGAAAGGCATGTTCAGGGGACCCACCACGCCTACGAAGAGCGAGAGGAAGGTCTGAACCGCGCCGATGATGCCGAACTTGCCGGGTATCTGCGGCACGCTTCGGAGGGTCGGGGCCCAGGTGATGAGCAGGATGAAACAGCCGATGATCAGAGGCAGGTAATCGGAGCTGATGTCCACCAGCAGCACCGAGCCCAGGGCCGCGCCCAGCACCGCGCCCGCCACGAAGGGGGCGAACAGCGACCACACCATGTGGCGCAGCCCGAACAGCGTGCGGGTGAGGTTGCTGAAGATCTGCACCATCCCGTGCACCGGGATGATGGCGAAAGTCGGGATCAGTCCCGGCATCACGGAGATGAGCAGGATGCCGCCGCCGAGGCCCACCACCGCCGCCGTGGTGGAGGCGACGAAGGTCACGAGGATGAGGAAGAGTTCGGACACCGTGGTTCCGGCCGGGGTTCAGGGACCCGCCGGACCCTGTTCCCGCACCACCGGATTGCGCAGCGTGCCGATGTGGTTGATCTCCACCGCCACCACGTCGCCGTCCTTCATGTTCTCGGTGGCGCCGTCCGTGCCCATCCACAGCACGTCGCCGGGCACCAGGGTCAGGTAGCGGCTCATGGCGCTGATGTAGCGGGCGACGCCGAAGATGGCGTCCTTGATGTCGTACTCGCCCACCACCCGGTCGTTCAGGGTGACGGTGACGTGCAGGTCGTCGGGGTCGAGGTCGGTGACGATCCACGGGCCCATGGGCTTGAACGTGTCGGTGTTCTTGGCGCGCCAGAGGGTGCGGTCGGACTTCTGCCAGGTACGCTCGCTCACGTCGTTGCCGATGGTGTAGCCGAACACGTAGTCCAGCGCCTCGTCCTCGGGCACGTCGCGGCACTTCCGGCCGATGACCGCCACCAGTTCGCCTTCGTACTGCACCAGCTCCGAGGCGTCGCGGGGGATGACGATGGGGTCGTCGTGCGGCACCAGCGCGTTGACGGCGCGGTAGCCCACGTCGGGCTTGGCGGGAAACACCGGCTCCTCGCCGCGCACCTGCGCGGCAAAGGTGACGTGCTCGCGGTAGTTGACGCCCGCGGCATAGAACGTCGGAGGGACCACGGGCGCCAGCAGCTTGACGTCCGCCAGCGCATGGGTCTCTTCGGTGACGGTGTAGTTTTCGAAGGGGCTGCCGCCGATCACGGTGATGGTGTCCGCGTCGTCGATGATGCCGAAGGCGGTCTTGCGGTCGTGTCGAAATCTGCACCACCTCATTCGCTGTTCTCCTTGCCGTGAAATCCCCCGCAATGTCCGAACCCGTCATTCCGGCGAAAGCCGGAATCCAGGAGCGGGGAGGTTGGGCAACGCGGTCGTGCTTCCCTACGTCGCCCCTTCTGGATTCCGGCCCCGTATCGCGGTACGGGGCATGCTTTCGCCGGAATGACGACTGCGAGCCTCGGTAGCCGAAAAGGCCACGGTGATTCTCCCGGTCACTTTCCGTCCGCCACCACCCACGCGTCCATGAAAGCGTTGACCCGCATCGGTTCCAGGGATTCGCGAGACGCGCAGGCCCGGAGGATGGTCTCGCACCGGCCCGGGGCCAGACGCGCGGCAATGTGTCGCTCGAACTTCTCCTCCAGGAGCGGCACGGCCTCGCGGCGCCGCCGCCGGTGGCCGATGGGGTAGGGCACCTCCACCCGTTCGGTGGACGAGCCGTCCTTGAAGTGCACCTGGACCGCGTTGCCGATGGCGCGCTTTTCCGGGTCCATGTAGTCCTCGGTGAACCGCGGGTTCTCCCGCACCTCCATCCTGTCGCGCAGCGCGTCGATGCGCGGGTCCCCGGCCACCTCGTCCTCGTAGTGCCGCGCGGTGAGCTCGCCGTAGATGAGCGGGATCGCCACCATGTACTGCAGGCAATGGTCGCGGTCCGCGGGGTTGTCCAGCGGCCCGGTCTTGTCGATGATCCGGGAGCCGGCCTCCTGGGTCTCGATGTCGATGCGCTCGACATCATCGAGGCGGTCCCTGACCGCCGCGTGCAGATCCAGCGCCGCCTCCACCGCGGTCTGGGCGTGGAACTCCGCGGGAAAGGAGATCTTGAACAGCACGTTCTCCATGACGTAGCTGCCGTAGGGCTGGCTGAACGAGAACGGCCGGCCCTTGAAGAGCACGTCGTAGTAACCCCAGCCCTTGGCCGAGAGCGCCGAGGGATAGCCCATCTCTCCCTGGAGCGCCATCAGCGCCAGACGCACGGCGCGGGCCGTGGCGTCGCCCGCGGCCCAGCTCTTGCGCGATCCGGTGTTGGGCGCATGGCGGTAGGTGCGCAGCGCGCCGCCGTCGATCCAGGCGTTGGAAAGCGCGTTCACCACCTGTTCCCGGTCGCCGCCGAGCATGGCCGCCGCCACCGCGGTGCTGGCCACCCGCACCAGCAGCACGTGGTCCAGCCCCACGCGGTTGAAGCCGTTCTCAAGGGCGATGACGCCCTGGATCTCGTGGGCCTTGATCATGGCCGTCAGCACGTCGCCCATGGTGACGCCGCCGCCGTCTCCCGCGCTCCGGTCGAGGTAGTCCGCCACCGCCAGGATGGCGCCCAGGTTGTCCGAGGGGTGTCCCCATTCCGCCGCCAGGAACGTGTCGTTGAAGTCCAGCCAGCGGATCAGGGCGCCGATGTTGAAGGCCGCCTGCACCGGGTCGAGCTCGTAGGCGGTGCCGGGCACCCGGGCGCCTCCGGGCATGACGGCGCCGGGCACCACCGGCCCCAGCAGCTTGGTGCAGGCCGGGAACTCCAGCGCCGCCAGGGCGCAGCCTAGGCTGTCCATGAGGCACAGGCGCGCGGTCTCCCGCGCCTCGTCCGAGAACGGCCCGTCCGAGAGAGCGTAGGCGGCCATGTCGGCAAGGACCGCGTCGGGCTGGGGCCGCTGTGCGTCGCGCACGGAAGAGTCGCTCATAACAGGTGCGGAAAGGGCCAGTTCATTCCTTGCTGAACAGGGCGTCCAGCTTCTGCTCGTAGTCGTGGTAGCCGAGGACGTCGTAGAGCTGCTCGCGGGTCTGCATCCGGTCGGTCAGGCCGCTCTGGGTGCCGTCCTTGCGGATAGCGCGGTAGACGTCCATTGCGGTCCGGCTCATGGCGCGGAACGCCGAGAGAGGATAGAGCACGAGCCCGACCCCGGCCTCCCGCAGTTCGTCCACCCCAAAAAGGGGCGTCTTGCCGAACTCGGTCAGGTTGGCCAGCACCGGCACGTCCACGCTCCCGCAGAAGGAGCGGTAGGCCTCCAGCGTGTGCACCGCTTCGGGAAAGATCATGTCCGCCCCCGCCTCCACGTAGCGCCGCACCCGTTCCAGCGCCGCATCGAGTCCCTCGCTGGCGAAGGCGTCGGTGCGGGCCATGATCACGAACCGGTCGTCGGTGCGCCCGTCGGCGGCCGCCTTGATGCGGTCCACCATCTCGTCGGTGGAGACGATCTGCTTGTTGGGCCGGTGGCCGCAGCGCTTGGCCTGGACCTGGTCCTCCATGTGCACGGCCGCGGCCTGGGCGCGGACCATCTCGCGGATGGTGCGGGAGATGTTGAAGGCGGTGCCCCAGCCGGTGTCGATGTCCACCAGCAGCGGCAGGGGACTCGCCGCGGTGATCCGCCGCACGTCCTCCAGCACGTCGTTCAGGGTGGTGATGCCCAGGTCGGGCTGCGCGAAAGAGGCATTGGCGACACCCGCCCCTGAAAGGTAGAGCGCACGGAATCCCTGGCGCTGGGCCAGCAGCGCGCAATAGGCATTGATGGCTCCGACCACCTGGAGCGGCGATTCTTCGCGCACGGCGCGCCGGAACCTGGCTCCTGCCGATTTTTCTTCGTCCTTCACGTCGTTTCCCCGTGCCACCAACGCAACTATCGGATGACGATAGTCGTGTCAATCCGGCACGCCTGCGGTCAGAAATAGGAGAGGTCGAGGGCGCCCAGTTGCTTGAGGTGCGCGATGTCGCCCCAGGTTTCCAGTCCCCAGACGCCGTCCTGGTACCTGAAAAGGTTGACGCTGGCGTTCTTGAAGGAGAAACGCCTGGGCGCGTCCAGGGAAATGTCAAGCGTGTGCCGGAAGAGAGCGCTCAGGACGCCGCCGTGGGTGACCACCATGATGATCTCGCCGGCGTGTCGGCGCGCCAACTCCTCGAGGCACAGCATGTTCCGTTTCGTCTGCTCCCGGAAGCTCTCACCCGACGGCACGGCGTGGTCGGCGCCCCCGTTGCGGTGCTCCTCGTACTCCCTGGGGTAACGGGCACGGATCTCGTCGCCGTCGAGTCCCTGGAAGATGCCGAGGTTGCGCTCCCGCAGACGTTCGTCGGCAATGACTTCATGGCCGGTCCTGGCCGCGATGATGCTGGCGGTATCGTAGGTGCGGCCGAGGTCGCTGCTGTAGACGGCGGTGCAACTGTCGGGGTTGAAGCGCTGGGACAGGGCTTCGGCCTGGGCGCGTCCCTTCTCCGTGAGGGTGCTGTCCAGGTGGCCCTGCCGGCGGCCCTCGGTGTTCCAGTGGGTCTCGCCGTGCCGCACCACTATGAGGTAGGTCGGATCCATTCCGCCAATCCTAGCCAATGGACCTTGAAATTTCTAACCGAATGGGGGATAGGCCAATACGGAGCATCAACCGTACCCAAGGAGGAGAAACATGGAAGCCCAAACCTTTACCGTCAAGACACCCTGCATCACCGGCGGCCGCAGCCACATGCCGCTCGTGCGGACCGACGTCCTCATGAGCGGCCTCAACTACTACGCCCCCGGCCGCAAGAACAAGCTGCACACCCATCCCGGAGAGGACCATATGTTCGTGGTGCTGGACGGGGAGGCGACGTTCTTCGACAAGGACGAGAACCGCACCGTGCTGGGAAAGGGCGACGGCATCCTTCTGCCCGAGGGCCACTACTACCAGTTCGAGAACACCGGCGACATTCCCCTGGCGCTGCTGCGCTTCGCCGCATACAAGCCCGACCGCAAGGGTATCCGCCGGGTCGATGTCGCCGGCGGCACCAACACCGAGGACGAGATGGACTACGTGTGCGTCGACGGCGAAGTCGTCGACGGGCAGGAGTGGACGCTGAGCTGATGCTAATTGTAAATCCGATTTACGATTAGCACACCCGGGTGCCTGATATTCTTCAGAGGTGACGGTTCAAAAGTCCACGGTCCGCTGGTGGGCGAGGCGCGTCGCGTCCGCGTCGAAAGCTGGTCGCTGCGCCGCCTCCACCGTTCCAAAAGTCTTGCCGTCGAATACGTCTAGGGCCAACGTGACGAATCCCGAGGCGGCGAACGCCTTGGCTCGCTTGCCGAATCAGGACGCCCGATCCGGGGTTGAAGGTGAGAGGCTGTCGAAAGGTTGGTGAGCCGTGCCGGGATCGAACCGGCGACCCTCTGCTTAAAAGGCAGATGCTCTACCTGCTGAGCTAACGGCTCGTGGTCGGCTATGCGGGCGTGACGCTCGGGCTCCAATCACGTCACGGATTCGAGTTTACCAGAGGAGCGCGGAAGGCGGCAAGACGCGTTGCGGTGGGGTAGTGGGTAACTGACCCACTACCTGCGGTGGCGTGTTCGTCACACCGCTGTCGATTTGATAGACATGGGACAGTTTTCATGGGGACCGCATCCGAAGCCGGACCGTCCGGCGTAAGTGTGCGCCGGCTCGATCCGTCCGTGCGGGCCGAAAGGGGAGTTTGCCAATGTTGCTGATCACCGATCCCGACGTGAAGCAGGTGCTTCACGTGGAAAACATCATCGACGACATGGAGCGCGCCTTTGCCGAGGAAGCCCGGGGAATCGCCGTCAACAGGCCCCGGACCCGGTACAAGGTGCCGCCGGACCGCGATTCCGACGGCTACATGGCCAATATCATACCGGGCGCCGTACCGAGCTCCGGGGTGGCGGCGCTCCGCTACGACTCTATCGTCGTCCGGGAGCGGGTCGTGGACGGGCTCAAGCGAATGGACTATCCGTACCCGGCGCGCCGGAGTTGGGGCTTCGTGCTGCTGTTCAGCCTTGAGGACGCGCAGCCTCTGGCCATCATCCATGACTTCAGCCTTTCGTCCATACGCGTCGGCGCGACCACGGGAGTCGCCACCCGCGCGCTGTCCCGGGAGGACAGCCGGGTGGTGGGACTGTTCGGCTCGGGCAACGAGGCCGAGCAGAACCTCGCCGCCATCTGCGCGGTCCGGGACGTGCGCGAGGTGCGCGTGTACAGCGTCACCAAGGAGCACCGGGAACGGTTCGCCATGGAGATGACCGGCCAACTCGACGTCCAGGTGCGCCCGGTGGACAACGCCCGGGCGGTGGTGGAGGGCGCGGACATCGTCATGTGCGCCACCAACGCCAGCGCGCCGGTTTTCGATGGGGAGTGGCTCGTGCCCGGGCAGTTCGTCACCACAATCGTCAACAGCGACGGCGTACACAGCCGCACCGAGGCGGACGCCACCACCTTTCTGCGGGCCGACCTGATCGTGCTCAACAACAAGCAGACCTCACTGACCAACCAGCAGCGGGAGATGCTCGATCTCATCGACGAAGGCAAGATAAGCTGGGACAATATCTGCGAGCTGGGCCAGGTCCTCATCGGCGAAAACCCCGGGCGCAAGAGCGACGACGAGATCATCTACTACAAGAGCAACACCGGCGTCGGCATCCAGTTCGCCGCGGCCGGCGCGGTGATCTACGAGGAGTGCAAGAAGAAGGGGATCGGACGGGAGCTACCCACCGAATGGTTCGGCGCCGACCTGGGCGAGTGGCTGGACAAGGGATATTCGCCGTCGCCGTAGGTTGGACTCGCGGCGTCCTGGTGGTTGCGCCCGGCGCAAGCCGCGGCGGGGTCCGCGGCATCGGCAAAAGCACCGTCCAACGGCACGAGGGTTCTCATGATCGTAGATTTCCAACACCACTACGTACCCAAGGAGATCGCCCAGAAGCACGGGCTCTATTCCGAGGAGCCGTCCTTCGCCAAGCTTGATTCGGGGGTGCCGCGGCTGACCATGCACGCGCGGCTCTACGACGCGGAGTTGCAGCTCCGTGACATGGACGACGCGGGAGTGGACGTGTCCGTGCTGTCGTGCCTGCTCGGCTGGGACGCCACCCTGGAGGACAACCAAGCCATCAACGACAGCCTGGCGGAGTTGCAACGCCGCTATCCCGGACGCTTCGTCGGCTTGGCCCAAGCGCCGCTCCTGGGCGGTGCGCCGGCCATGGCCGAGTTCGACCGGGCCGTCCGCGAGCTGGGACTCCACGGCGTCGCCACCACCTCCCAGTTCCGGGGCCTGCCGCTGGACTCGGAGCAGCTCTACCCGTTCTACGAGAAGGTCAGCGCCCTCGACGTGCCCATCTTCGTCCACCCGGCCATGGTCCCCCAGGGTTACGAGTTGCTGCTGGACTACGATCTCGCCCGCATCCTGGGACGCGAGGTGGACCTGGCGGTGGCCGCCACGCGCATCGTGGCGGGCGGCGTGCTGGAGCGGTTTCCCAATCTCAAGTTCGTCATCGGCCACTTCGGCGGCGGCATCGCCGGCGTCAAGGACCGGCTGGTGGCCAAGGCGTACCGGTTCGGCACCCTGGACAAACCCTTCGAGCACTACTTCGACATGCTCTACTTCGACATGGCCGGCTTCGAAGGGGGGACTACGGCCCTGGGTTGCGCCCTGCAGGGCATCCGCGCCGACCGGCTTGTCTTCGCCACCGACTACCCCCAGGACTTCACCGGGGTCAGCACCGACACCGGCAAGGGCATGGGCGCGCTCAGGGACTACATCGAAGCCATCCGGAGCCTACCGTTGACCGACGGCGAGAAGGACGCGATCATGGGCGGCACGGCCGCGAAGCTGCTGGGTCTGGATTCTTGAGCGCCGGGCGGGAACGTCACGCCCCACCGCCTTCGTGGTGCTTGCCGGTTCGTCGCTGAGGCAGAATGGTCGAGGTCCTTCACGACAAGAAGATAAACAGGAGGACGTTGGCGGATGAAATCCTCGGAACTGCTCGAACGCATTACAACTAATCCCGCGATCTGCCACGGAAAGCCTTGCATTCGCGGGTTACGGTACCCCGTGGACATGATCTTGGAATTGCTCAGTTCCGGCATGAGTGAAGGGGAAATCCTCGCGGATTATGACGACTTGGAGCATGAGGACATCTTGGCCGTTTTCGCTTTCGCAGCCCGCTTGAGCCAAGTGAAGCGCGTGCAGGATGTCGCTTGATGCGGTTCCTTATCGACGCGCAGTTGCCTTGGCGGTTGGCGCGTTGGCTACAGGAGGAGGGGCACGACGCGGTCCACACACGCGATCTACCCAGCGGAAACCGCACAGGAGATGCCGACGTTAACGATGTGTCCCTCCGAGAAGGGCGTGTCCTCGTCACCAAGGACACGGATTTCGTAGATTCATTCCTCCTGACGCACGAACCTCGCAAGCTGCTCCTGGTGGCAACCGGCAATATCGGCAACACTGAACTTGAAGGTCTGTTCCGCCGCAATCTGGGAGCGATTACATCAGCGCTCGAAGCGTCTGATTTTGTCGAAGTCGGTCGCGAGGTGTTGGTGATTCATGAGGTCCCGGATAGCGGACAGTCGTGACGAGTGTACGCTCGACGAATGTATAGCTCCTTGCACTCTGCATCAGGTCACGCCCCACCGCCGCCCGGCTAGAACAGGTCCGGAAACAGATCCTCGGGGATCTCCCGGCCGATCCCCTTGCTCACCGCCGCCTCGTAGACCTTCCCCGCCAACGCGGCGAACTGCAGCCCGAAGCCGACGCTGTTGTTGAAGCAGGTGATCTGGTCGGAGTCGGTCCGGCCCGGGTGGCGATTCAGCAGCAGGTCCGGCAGGTCGGGCGTCTTTGCCCAGTCGATGTTCACCGCGTCGCCCGGGGGATAGCCTTTTTCGATATCCAGCAGCACCTGCGGCGGCAGCGGGCCGTGCTGGTTCCTGGCAACGAAGGTCGTCGGCCCCAGGTTGTCCCTGGAGTTGACCGCGAGAACGTCGAAGCGGCCGAAGGTCTCCGGCGCGATCTCGCAGTGCCGCACCGTGCAGACGTATTGCCCGGGTTCGAGCCAGCCGGTCTGGATCACCGGCGTCAGGGCGTTGGTCGCGATGACCACGATGTCGCTGCCGCGGACGGCCTCCTCGGCGTTGTCCGCGGCCGCCACGTCGGGGCACTCCTCCCAGCGGGGATCCTCGATGAAACGCTGTCGGTGGTCCGGGTTGGGGCTGAATACCCGAACCGACCGGATCCCCTCGACGCTTTTCAGCATCGCGTCCAGGTGGGCGCCGGCCATGAAGCCGGTGCCCAGCACACAGACACGGGAGGCGTCGGACTTGGCGAGATATCTCGCCGCCAGCCCGGCGGCCGCTCCCACGCGGAGGTTCCGTATGTGCCCCTCGCTGACGAGGGCCAGGAGGTCGCCGTTCTCCAGGCTGAACAGGAACAGCAGACCCCGTGTCACGCTGTGGGACCGCCGGGTGCTCGGGGTCCGGTCGCGGCGAAAGTTGCCGTGGCGCTCCTGCCAGTAGAGCTTGTCCGTAAGGAAGCGGATGGCCGCGTACTTCTGGGTGGAGGCCGACATGGTCTTGAGGCTGTGGGCGCCGGGAAGCGTGTTGCCGTCGTCGTCCACGTAGGAATCGGGAGTCAGCAGGTCGATTCGCGGGCTGGTTATGGAGGCGCCCGTGCCCAGGTCCCGGTAGGTCTCTTCGAGAGCGTCCAGGCTCATCTCCATGTCGAGGAGTTGCTCCGCTTCGGTGTTGTCGATGGCGAGTATCATAAATGCTCCGTTGGAAAGGGGACAGCCGGCTCCCCGGTGTGTTCGCGGGTCGCTAGGGTCAGTCCCGGATGTCCTGCACGAACCAGTCGGTGGGCAGCTCGCGGCCGACCCCGCGTTCCTTGGCAAGCTGGTAGAGTCTTCCCCCCACCGAGGCGAACTGCAGGCCCTGAGTTCCGACGTTGATGAAGCAGGTGATCTGTTCCGGAGAGGAACGGCCCGGAGCGTCGCCCCTGACCACTTCCACGAGCCTCGGGTACTGCTCCTCGTCGATGTGGACCCTGGACTTGGGGATGCGCGCCAACTCCTCCGGTTGGCCCGCGGTGTATCCGGCGAAGTGAAACGGCCGGAAGTCGTTTTCCATCTGCTTGCGGCTCATGGTCTGGTCTCCCAGCCGCACGGTGATGTCGAACCTGTCCCAGACGTCGGCGGCCGCGAACTCGCGCAGGTCGAGATTGGTCACGTGCATGCCGGGCTCGAGCCAATCGGGGTCGGTGAGCACGGGGACGATGGAGTCCGTGCAGGTGGAGACGACATCGGAGCCGCGCACCACGTCTTCGGGGTTGTCGAGGACGTCGATCCGAAGCCCGAGCAACTCCCTCATTTCCTCCGCGTAGGTCTCGCGGCGCCCCCGGGACCGGCTGTAAACCTTCACCCGCTTGAGGTTGCGGACCTCGGCGAAGGCCTGGAGATAGGTGCGCGCCATGCCGCCGGAGCCGATGATGCCCACCACTTCCGCATCCTCCCGGGCAAGGTACTTGACCCCGAGGCCGGCGCCGGCGCCCACCCGCATGTGCTGGATGATGCCGTCGTTGATGATCGCCAGGGGCTCGCCGTTGTTGGTGCTGAAGAGCATGACGAGGCCGCAGAAGGTGCCGGGCTCGATGCAGTACTTCTCCTCGTTGGCGCCCTCGGGCCAACGCACCATGTCGGACTTCATGCGGATGGCGAAGGTGCCGTAGGTCCGGCACACGCCCTCCATGCTGCCCCACCGGAAGAAGGCGTCCTGCTCGTCGCTGGGGGCCCAGACGTCGAGCCTGGGCCGATGCACCGCATTGCCCGCGGCCAGATCCCGGTAGCCCGTCTCCAGGGCTTCCAGGCAGGTTTTCATGTCCAGCAGTTCATGGACGTCGTCGTTGTTGAGAAGAAGCATCGGTACCTCGCAAAGGCGGAGAACGTCGGAACGCGCCGATGATTCCCCAAACGGTCTGAGATTGTCAAGCTACCCATGCTTCGCCGGGTCCGACAGCAAGTCGAAGAGCTGAATTTTATTGATATCATAACTGGTATCGAACGTATTTCATTTGTTCCTTCGGCGCCGTGGGGCCTCTTTGATTCCCCCCGGTGTTACTGTATAATCCGCCAACGCTCGGGCCGTGGCGGAGATCTTTGCGGCGGCCTGAGAAACTCACGGAGGAGGTGTGAAATGGCGCTCGATCCGGCGACAACGAACAGCACGTTCGACCGTTACATCGAGGAGTTGCGCTCCCTTTGGCGAGACAGTCAGGACGCGGAGTTGCCCTTCAGGGTGAAGGCGGCCATGGAGCGGATGCTCGCGACCACCCGTCCGGACGATCCCTGGATGGCGGAGATCATCCGTGACGGCGACCCGTCGCGGGAACTCTACCGGGATCCGGACTACGGGTTCGTCCAGATGGGACATGTGCATCCCGAAGGACACGGCAACACGCCCCACGACCACGGGCCCTGCTGGGTGGTTTACGGCGCCTATACGGGGCTCACCGAAATACCCCTCTACGAGCGCGCCGATGACGGCAGGAACGCCGACAAGGCGGACTTGCGCGTCAAGGAGGTCCACAAGCTGGGGCCCGGTACCGTCTACCCTTACCTGACGGGCCAGATCCATTCGACGCAGGTGGCCGAGCCGCCTGCCGTGGTCTTCCGGTTCCTGAGCGCGGACCTCACCCGGATCCTCCGCCGCCGCTACGACTTGGAGACCGGTGCGGTGTCGCTCGTCGAGCCGGTGGGATAGTCGGACCAACATAGCCCGCGGTGGCGCGCCCGGGCCAAGGCGCCCGGGCCGGGAAGGTGACGCGGCGATGACCCATATCCTAAACAACGACGATGTCGAGAAGGTGCTCACCATGGATGACTGCATGGAGGCTGTCGAGCAGGCCTTCATGGACCTCGGCCGGGAAATCGCGGTCAACCAGCTTCGCACTCACACCTACGTCTCGTTGGAGAGCTCCAGGCAGTCCTACCGTCTCAAGACCATGAACGGAGCGGTCCCTCGCTTCGGCGTCATGGCGTTGCGCATCTCTTCGGATATCGTCCACTTCCCCACGGTTTCCGGGTTGGTTCGGCAGGAGAAGGTTCCGGCCGCGCCGGGGAAGAAGTTCGTGGGCCTGATCCAGCTCTTCAGCCTTGAGACGGGCGAGCCTCTGGCCATCATCCAGGACGGGTTTCTGCAGAAGACGCGGGTGGGGGCCACCAGCGCCCTGGGCGTCAAGTACCTGGCTCGGGAGGACTCCCGCGTGCTCGGCCTCTTCGGTTCGGGTCTCCAGGCGGGGGCCCACATCGAGGCCATCTCCAAGGTGCGGAAGCTCGAAAGTGTCAAGGTCTTCAGTCCCACCCAGGAGCACCGGCGGGCGTTCGCCGCGGAATGGAGCGAACGTCTCGGGATACCGGTGACCGCAATGGACGATCCAAAGGACGTTGTCGTGGGCTCGGACATCGTCATGTCCGCCACCAACACCAACGTGCCGACGTTCAAGGGCGAGTGGCTGGAAGAGGGCACGCACGTGGGCAACATCGTGAACAGCGACGAATCGGTAAAGCGTTTCGAGCTGGACCAAGTGACGCTGCGCCGCGCCGACGTGATCATCATCAATTCCCGCGCCCAATCGGAGTACGCCGGCCATCCCGACCTGCTGAAGCCCATCGAGGAAGGCGTGTTCGGCTGGGACAAGATCCACGAGTTGGGCAAACTGATGATCGGCGAGGCCGCGGGCCGGACCCGCGACGCCGACATCACCGTCTACAAGAACAACGTCGGCATGGGCATTCAGTTCGCCGCGGTGGGGGCCAGGGTGCTGGAACTGGCCAAGAAGGAGGGCTTGGGCAGGGAGATTCCCACGGACTGGTTTCTGGAGACGATACATCCGTAGGGGCGCCGCGGTGTTGAGAAAACCACGCGGTGGTTGCGGTCCGGGAAGGAAAGGAGTCGGATGCCAATGGAAATTGACATCAAGTGGGGCCGGAAAGACCGAATTCTGATCGCGATGCTCGAGGGCCGGTTCGACAGCCGCAACGCCGATGTGTTCGAGCGCATGCTGGAGCTGGGGATCGATGCCGGGGACCAGGCCTTGCTCCTGGACTTCGAGAACGTGACCTTCTTCAGCAGCGCGGGTCTCAGGGTCGGCCTGCGAATCGCCCGGAGGTTCACCGGGGAGGGGAAGAAATTTGCCATCTGCGCGTTGTCTGAACCGGTCCGCGGTATCGTCGAAGTCAGCGGCTTCGACAAGATCATCACGATCTACGACACGCAACTTGCGGCGGTCGAGGCCTTGGAGAAAGACTAGGAGCCCGTCCGGTCCACGGGGGGAAAGATGAGCGACAGTCAAAACGAACTGCAGCAAAGGATCGCGAGAATACAAACCGCGTTGGATATAGAGCTCGTGGGGGACAATATTTCAGACATTGCCGAGTTCACGGTGGAGAAGTTCGAGTTCAGGACGGACAGCACGCTCCCTGCCGAAACACGTGAGCAGGCGGTCACCGAGATCAAGGACATATTGTGGCGGCGGGTTGAACGACTGAAAGAGCGGCGCCAGGAGGTTCTTGCGGACATGTTCAATGCCGCGGAGGCCAGGCTGGGAGAAGTGGTCGAGAGAAGCAAGCGGGGACGGACCAGCGGGCCGAATGGCTAGGAAGCGTTTTACGGAAATGTACCCGGGCGCTCCCGAGAGCCTGAAGATCGAGACCTCTTCACCGGAATCGATACGACAACTCCAGGGCGAGCGTCTGGCCGCCCTGGTGCAGCGGTCCTGGGACCGCATCCCGTTCTACCGCGACCGCTGGAAGGCATGCGGCCTTGAACCCGCGGACATCCGCACCGCCGACGACATCCGCAAGCTCCCCGTCATCCGCAAGAGCGACTTCGAGGACAGCCTCAGGCTCCACCCGCCCTTCGGCGACTACCAGGGCGACTTCGCCGCGGTTCGGGTACAGGCCAGCTCGGGCACGTCGGGAAACCCCAAGCCGTTCTTCTTCACCCGCAACGACTGGGACATCATCGCCCGGCTGTGGAGCCGGCGCTTCCACGCCCAGGGGGTGAGGGAGGGGGACATCCTCCAGATCGTTTTCGCCTACACGCTGTTCATCGTCGGGTTCACCGCCTCGGAGGGAGCCATGCGGCTGGGCGCGCTGGTGGTGCCGACGGGCAGCGGCAGCGTCACTCCGAGCGAGCGACAGGTCAAGATCGCCCGTGACTGGGGCACCACCGTACTGGCAGGGACGCCGTCCTACGTGCTCCACCTGGCCGACGTGGCCGAGGGCCAGGGGTTCGACCTCAAGAAGGACTTCCGCCTGCGGCGCACCATCCATACCTCCGAGACCATGACGGAAGCGGCGCGTCGGGCCATCGAGGACCGCTGGGGCGTGTCCGCCTACGACAACTTCGGCAGCGTGGAGACCGGCTCCCCGACCTTCGAGTGCGAGGAGCGGAGCGGCTATCACATCAACGAGGACGCCTACATCTTCGAGGTGCTGGACCCGGCCACCTATGAGCCCGTGCCGCCGGGCAGCGAGGGCGTGCTGGTGGTTACCTGCCTCTTCAAGGAGGCGGCGCCGGTGATCCGCTACAACATCGAGGACCTGTGCACGTTCATCAAGGGTGAGTGCCCTTGCGGCCGCACCTTCCGGCGCATCTCCAAGCTCAGGGGTCGCCTGAGCGACATGGTCAAGGTGAGCGGCATCCCGTTCTACCCCACCTCGGTGGAGACCGCGCTGGAGGGGTTGCCGCAGCTCACCCGCGAGTATCTGGTGACCGTGGACCGGGTGGGGCAGCAGGACACGCTCAAGGTGGAGGTGGAGTTGCGGCCGGGCGTCGAGGCCGACGGCGAGCTCAGGCAACGGCTGGAGCGGGAGCTCAAGGTCGCGACCAGCCTCACCATGGAAGCCGTGCTGTTGTCGCCGGGAGAGTTGGGGCGGTCCCTCGGAGTGGAGAACCGCATCAAGGTCAGGCGCATCCGGGACCGGAGAGCGGGTTAGCGTCCTTGCAATCGCTAGACCGGCACCTTACGTTTGACGCCATGATATTCGACGACAATCGCGGCTTCGTGGAGGCGCTCCGGCAGTCGGGCGACCTCGTGGAGGTGGAGAAGGAGGTGAGCTGGGACCTGGAGCTCGGCGCCATCAGCCGGCTGGCGTGCGAGAAGGACGGCCCGGCCGTGTGGTTCAAGCGCGTCACCGACTACCTGGACGAGGTTTCGGTCTTCGTTAATCCGGTGGCTACCTGGCGGCGCATCGCCATCGCCCTGGGGCTCCCTCCCACCGCCACGGTGCGGGAGATCTACGAAGCCTACGAGAAGGGCGAGGCCAACCCCATCGACCCGGTGGAGGTGACGGAAGCGCCGTGCAAACAGGTGGTCCGCACGGGCGCGCACGCCAACCTTTTCGACCTGCCCACGCCGATGCTCCACGAGGGCGACGGCGGGCGCTACCTGGGGACCTGGGACCTGGTGATCTCGAAGGACGTGGACAGCGGCTGGGTCAATTGGGGCATGTACCGGTTCATGGTCTACGACGCGCACCATCTCACCGGCTTCCCCAGGCCCACGAGCCACCTGGGCAAGGTCTTCCAGGAACACTACGTCGCCAAGGGGAAGCCCATGCCCCTGGCCATCGCCATCGGCACCGACCCGCTTTCCCACTTTGCGGCCGCCGCCACCTACGCTCTCGGGGGCGACGAGGCCAGCCTGGCCGGAGGCCTGCGCGGCCGGCCGGTGGAGATGGTCCGTTGCGAGACCAGCGACCTTCTCGTGCCGGCCCATTCCGAGATCGTCATCGAGGGCGAGGTGCTGCCCGACCGGGTGGGACTGGAGGGTCCCTACGGCGAGTACCCGGGCTACCGCACCGGAGAGATGGGCAACGGCATCCTTTTCCGCACCACCGCCATCACCCATCGGGAGAAGCCCGTGCTTACGGTGGACGCCACCGGCTACAAGGACGACAGCTCCACGGTGACGGCGTTGTCCGGCGCCCTGGCCATCAAGCGCCGGCTCGAGCGCCACGGCGTGCCGGTACGGGACGTGTACGTGCCGCCCGAGGGCGCGGTGCACCTGGCGGTGATGAGCGTGGACTACGGCGGCCAGGAGGTGGCCAGGAAGGTGCTGCAGGTGCTGACCTCGCGCCGGGCGCTCTTGTCGAAGCTCTTCCTGGTGGATACGGACACCGACGTGTTCGACATGGGCAAGGTGCTCCACGCCTTCTCCACCAAGTGCCATCCGGCCAACGGCATCCACGTGATCCACTACGAGGGCCGGGCCAATACGCTGACGCCCTGCTACAGCCAGGCGGAACGGGCGGCGCAGAAGGGCGCGACGGTGCTTTACGACTGCACCTGGCCGGGCGAGTGGTCGCGGGAATGGGAGACGCCGGTCAAGGCGACGCTGGATTCGATCTTCTCCAGGGAAGTGCGGGAGAAGGTGCTGAAGAACTGGAGCGAGTATGGCTTCAAGCAGTGAGGCCGCGGTCTGGGACACCTTCGTGCGCCGCCCGGTGGACATCCGGTGCGGCGTGGAGGCGCCGATGGTCCTCAGGGACCTGCGACCGGGCCGCGGCAAGTACGGGCTCCGGCACGTGGTGGGCATAGTTCACGAGAACGCCGGTCCGGGCGACCGGCTCGTGGTCCGCACCGTGGTAGGGGTGGAGCTGCCCGGTGCCTACACGGTGGAAATCGTCCGGGAGATGCCCCAGGAGATTGCCGGAACCCCTTATCAGGACTTCTACGCGGCGCTGCAGCGTGCGGCCGAGACCGCCTAACCAGCGAGGGTCGAGCATGGGCGGACGAAAGGGGATAGCCATATGACATCGGGAACGGCGTTTGCTGGCCGTCATGGTGGAACCAGGTTCCGTGGGCGGTCTTGGGCCGGGTTGGCGCTGGCGGTCCTGCTGTCGGCTGTGGGCCTGTCGATGCCTGGCTCCGCGGCCGCGATGCAGCTCCCCGCCAACGACAGCGGCATCACCGGGTACTTCGACACCACGGTTTCCATGGGCGCGGCCATGCGCGTCTCCGGGCGTGACGAGCGCCTCTTCAGCATCCGCAGCGGCGGCAAGGCCCGTTCCTTCAACAGCGACGACGGCAATCTCAACTACGACCGGGGCGACCTCGTATCGCTCAGCGCCAAGGTGAACCACGAGCTGCAGCTCAGTCTGGAGAACCAGGGAGCGGATCTGGGTCTGTTCGGCCGGGTGCTGTATTTCTACGACCAAGTGGCCGCCGACGGCGACACCGACCACACGCCCCTGACCGCGGCCGCCAAGCGACACGCCGGGCGCGACTTCAATCTGCTGGACGCTTTCGCCACTGGCGATTTCGATGCCGGCGCCATGCCGGTCTCGGTCCGGCTGGGCAACCAGGTCATAAGCTGGGGCGAGAGCGTCTTCCTTCGCGGCGGCATCAACTCCATCAGCCCGGCCGACATCTCCAGGTTGCGCGTCGCCGGCGCGGAATTGCGGGACGTGCTCGTCCCGGTCCCGGCGGCCAACGTCAAGCTGGGCATCGGCGACAGCGTTTTCCTGGAAGGCTTCTACCAGTTCCGTTGGGCCCACACCGAGGTCGAAGCAAAAGGCACCTTCTTCTCCGTCAGGGATATCGCGGGTCCCGGGGCGGACACCATTCATCTGGGACTCGGCGAGCGGGGGGACGACACGGGCGGCTTGCCCGATCCCGGTTGCCGGAGCGTTGCCAACCCGGGGGGTCTGTGCTCTCGCGTGCCGCGTGCCGCCGACCGGGATGCCGGCCACGACGGCCAGTTCGGCGTGGCCTTGCGCTACTTTGCGGCGGCGCTTAACGACGCCGAACTGGGCCTCTACTACTCGCGTATTCACAGCCGTCTGCCGCTGGTGTCGCTCATCGCCGGCAACCCGCAAACCATGCTGGCCCCGCAGGCGGACTATGCCGGTTCAATGCGGTATTTCCGGGAGTTCCCCGAGGATATCGACCTCGTGGGCGCGAGTTTCAACGGCGAGCTGGGGTCCAGTGGTTTCGCCGTCCAGGGCGAGATCGCCTATCGCCGCAACCAGCCGCTCCAGGTCGACAACGCGGAGCTTGTCTTTTCCGCGTACTCGCCGTTGCGGGAGCTCGCGGCGCGGGCGGCTGCCTTGCCGCCGCGGCATCCCGCCAAGCAGTCGCTGACGCGTCTGGCAGGCCTCGGCAGGTTGTTCGGCCAGAGCCAGACCGGTCCGGTCGGACCGGGCGAAAAGGTTGAGGGCTTTCGCCGCAAGGACGTCGTGCAGGGCTCCCTCGCGGTCACGAAGGCGTTGGGGCCCATACTGGGGGCAGGGGATGTGCTGCTGCTGGCCGAGGCGGGTTTTACCCAGGTCCGGAGTATGGAGGACAAGTCCGTGCTCCGCTACGACGGACCGGCCACGTACACCAGCGGCACCCATGAATTTACGGTGCGGCAAATCCAGCCGGAGACCCAGGTGGGCGGCTTCGCCGATCCGTTCTCCTGGGGTTATCGGGCGGTGATGAGAGCGACCTACAGCAACGCGTTGGGGCCGGTCAGTCTGATGCCCCGGATCGCCTTTGCCCACGACGTCAACGGCACGACCCCCGGCCCCATCGGCAACTTCGTCGAGGGCCGCAAGACGGTGACGCTGTCGTTGGGCGCGAGCTACCTGGTGTCGTGGCGGGCCGAGCTCTCCTACACCAACTTCTTCGGCGCCGGCCGGCATAACCTGCTCGGCGACCGCGACTTCGTATCGCTCACGGCAAGCTATTCCTTTTAGTTTACAATCATCTCGGATGAGTCTCTCAAGGGATGGATGACATGAAGGTACGATGGGCCATGCAGGCAGCCGTGCTCGCGTTGGCGCTGGTCGCGGCGGCGCCGGCGGCGGCCAAGGTCACGGCCGCGGAGGCCGCCAGACTGGGCGCCGAGCTGACGCCGTTGGGAGCCACCCGGACGGGTAACGAATCCGGCACCATCCCCGCGTGGGAAGGCGGCATCAAGGAGCCGCCGCCCGGCTACCGGCGCGGCAAGCATCTCGTCGACCCGTTCCCGGACGACAAGCCGCTCTTCACCATCACGGCGGACAATTTCGAGAAATACGAGGCCAACCTCACGCCCGGCCAGGTCGCGGTGATCCAACGCTATCCCAGGACCTATCGGATGCCGGTCTACCAGACCCGGCGCACGGCGTCGCTGCCGCCGCGCATCTACGAGCGGACCATCGCCAACGCCACCACGGCGATGCTCACCGGGGACGGCAACGGCGTGGTGAACGCCGCCGAGGGCGTCCCCTTTCCGATCCCCAAGAACGGCCTCGAAGCCATCTGGAACCATCTTCTGCGCTACCGCGGCAAGTCCGCGCGTGTTACCAGCGGTCAGGCCGCCCCCACCGCCGCCGGCGCCTACGTCGTGGTGCAAATCCGGGAGCAGGTCCTGTGGGGGTATCAGCAGCCCGGCGCCACCACCGACAACATCGACAACAAACTCGCCTATTTCCTACAAGAGGTGCTGTCTCCGGCCAGACTGGCGGGCACGTTCGTTCTCGTTCACGAGACCCTGAACCAGG
Source organism: uncultured Binatia bacterium (SeqCode) (assembly GCA_965204505.1). Lineage (GTDB taxonomy): Bacteria > Desulfobacterota > Binatia > UBA9968 > JAJDTQ01 > JAJDTQ01. The sequence continues at coordinate 1,409,166 of CBDBFB010000001.1, read as the reverse complement.
CCGCGGAGCCGCGCAAGGCCTGGGTCTACAACCCCGGACAGCGCCGCGTCCGGCGCGCCGCCAACGTCGGCTACGACAACCCCGGCACCGGCTCCGACGGCCAGCGCACCAACGACCAGGCGGACATGTACAACGGCGCGCCGGACCGGTACGACTGGAAGCTGGTGGGCAAGCGGGAAGTCTACATCCCCTACAACAGCTACAAGCTGGCCAGCGACCGCTATCGCTTCGGCGACATCCTGAAGCCCGGCCACATCAACCCGGACCTTACGCGTTACGAGCTGCACCGGGTGTGGGTGGTGGAGGCGACGTTGAAGCAGGGCACCCGCCACATCTATCCGCGCCGCACCTTCTATCTCGACGAGGACAGTTGGCAGATCGCGGTGGCGGACCAGTATGACGCGCGCGGCAATATCTGGCGGCTGAGCCAGTCGTGGATCGTCAACCACTACCAGGTGCCGGTGCTGTGGCAGACGGGAACCGCGGTCTACGATGTCCAGAACGGACGCTACGTGGCCAAGGGTCTGACCAATGAATACGAGGCGGCGGAGTTCGACGTTCCGTTGGAACGAAAGAAGTTCACGCCCCAGGCATTGCGCCGGCGCGGCCGCCGCTAGCGTTCCGCTTCACACCACGGAAGGGCTCACAACAACACGAACGGTTCACTGCGTGACTCCGTGGGGGTCCAACGCGTCCCGAAGACCGTCACCGATGTAGTTGAACGCCATGGCGGTGACGAATATCAGGACGCCGGGAATCAGGATCCACGGGTGGAAGCGGATCTGCGCGATGTCCATGGCGAGGGCCAGCATGTTGCCCCAGGAAGCCTCGGGATCCTGGATGCCGAGGCCGATGAGGCTCAAGCCGGATTCCCCGAGGATGTAACCCGGTATGGACATGGTCGCGGCGACGATGGCGTACGAGAAGGTGTTGGGCAACACGTGGCGGATAATGATGCGTGAATGGGGAACGCCCATGGCGCGCGCGCTCGCGACGTAGTCCATCTCGGAGATGGACAGCACGAGGCCGCGGATGATCCGCGCCAGGCTGGCCCAGCCGATGAAGCTCAGTATCACCACGATGGCCAGGTATGTCTCGAAGGACGACCAGTCCGCCGGAATCGCCGCACGCAGCGCCAGGAGAAGGTAGAAACCCGGCATCATCATCAGCATCTCGCACAGGCGCTGAATCACCATGTCCGTGCGGCCTCCGAAATAACCGGAGGCGCCGCCGATCAGCATGCCCAGCACGAAGGTGATGGCCACTCCGACCAGCCCCACCGACAGCGACACGCGGCTGCCGTACAACAGGCGGGAAAGGACGTCGCGGCCGAAACTGTCCGAGCCCAGCAGGAACAGCATGGGCCGGTTGGGGTCGTTGTCGGAGAATTTCTCCACGCCGCGCAAGCCGAACAGGTGCAGCCGGGTTTCGATGAGTCCCAGGAAACGGTAGCGGTCCCCGGTGACGAAGAACCCGATGGGATAGGTGGCGCCGGGCAACTCGCGGTAGACCTTGCGCTGGTTCTCGTCGAATTCGAAGGCGCTGTTGCGGATGTAGGGCCATCTCAAGCCGTCTTCGTCGAAGACATGGACCCAGGTGACCATGGGCGGATGGTAGGCCTTCTTGCGGGCGCTCGCGGCATAGTGGTGAGGCGCGAGGAAATCCGCGAAGATGGCTGCGCCGTAGAGAACCGCCAGGATCCAGAATCCAAGCATGGCGAGACGGTTGCGCCGCAGGCGGGTGACGGCGCGCCGCAACGGAGAGTTGGACCCGGGTGTCCCGCGGTTCCGGCGGGCGGCGTTGTCGGTTTCGGGGGGCATGGCAACTACCTGTAACTGATCCGTGGGTCGACCCAGGCCAGCAGGATGTCGGCGAGCAGGTTGCCGATGATCAGCAACAGCCCGCCGGCGAGGGAACTGGCCATTACGACGTAGATGTCGTAGGAACGCACCGCGGTAAGCATCAGTTGCCCGATACCGGGGTAGCCGAAAACGATCTCCACCAGGGCCGAGCCGCCGATGATGGTCGGCAGCAGGGAGCCGAAGCCTGCCACGAACGGGGTGATGGCGTTTCTCAGGATGTGCTTGTAGTTGACCATGGCGTTGGAGAGCCCCTTGGCCCGTGCCGTGACCACGAACTGCATGTGGCTCTTGTCCAGGAACTCCGCCCGCAGCACGCGGACCAGCGCCGCCATGGAGCCGGTTCCCAGCACGATCACCGGCAGAACCAGATGACGGGCCACGTCCATCATCCGTCCCCACGTATCGAGCTCATGGTAGTTCGCCGACGTGAGCCCGCCGATGGGAAGCCATTCGTAAAACGGGTTGTTGGGGTTGAAGTCGTAGGTGAGGGTTACGGCATAGAGCAGCAACAGCGCGAAGAAGAAAGAGGGAATCGCCAAGCCCATGTACGCCATGAAGCCGAACGCCTTGTCGCTCCAGGAATAGGGATGCGTGGCCGAGTAGATCCCGATGGGCAGCGACAGCAGCCAAGTGAAGAGAATCGCCAGGGCGTTCAGCAGCATGGTGTTCTTGAGAAAGGGCCACATGGTGGTCCACACCGGCTGGCGGTTGGCGATGGACTTGCCGAAATCGGGCATGCCGATGTGGAATCCGCTGCCGGCCTTGACGAGCCGGACCTCGTCCACGAAGAGGGATCCCGGAACGTCGCCGCCGAACGAGATCGAACCCATGCGCGTGGTGTCCACCCCCGCGGCGCGGAGCTCCGCCAAAGACACCGAGAGTGACGTGGTGACATTGTCGGGCAGGAGCAGATCGGTGGCGTAGACGTTGGAGTCCGCGTCCCGGAAGGCCACGGTCGCCGTCATGCGCACCGGCGGTTCCGGGATGATCCTGAAGGTCACGCGGTCGCAGCGGCCCGGTTCCGCCAGCCCGGGTGGGAATGCACCGCGGACGAGGGCCAGTCGCCGCGCCGGATCGAGGGCGTGACGCGCCCTAGCCGACAACGCGTCACCGGCATGATAGGTGACCTCCATCACCGCGGGTCTTCCCCCGCGCTGCCGCGCAAAGAGAAACAGCCCCTTGAGCCGCTTCCGGTCCACTCCGAAGCGGGCGTAGTCGGCGTCTGCCAGCGCCACCGAGACCGGCTCGTCGGCGGCGACGGATCGGCGCTCCTGGAACGCCTTGCCGTCCCTGTCCTGGATGCGCAGGAAAATCTCCGCGCCGTGAACCCGGTCGTTGCGCAGGTCCATTTCGATGGCCTGGAACTCGTCCCCCGACCAGTGGTTCCAGGCGCGTTGACCTGCGGTGTTGGGGTTGTCCGTCTTTCGCAATACGCCGACACCTCCGGCCGCGTCGAAGTTGAACCCGAGCCCGAATGTGCCGTCCGCTTGCGGGACAAGGACAGGCGTGGCGTTGCCGGAGATCTTGTAGGCGTTACGGTTGGCGGCCAGGTCGGAGTATTCGAAGTCGGCGATGCGAATGCGCTCGCGGGCGAAACGAACGTCGAACAACACGCCGCGCAACCACCGCAGGTATTGGTTGCCCCATCCCTTGTCGGCGCCGAACTCGCGTTTCCACTGGCGCAGTTGCCGCTGATCGAGGTCGGGCTGGAGCGCCCACTGGTCGAAATAGTCCCCCGGAGCGATCTGGATGATCATGAAGATCACGAAGGTCAGGCCGAAGAGTGACGGGATCGTTATCAGCAGCCGCCGTACGATGTAGGTCGTCATGGTCGAGCCGTTCGGGCCTGCGCGCGGTCGTCGCGGAACCGCACGGAATACGGATCACTTCACGTAGAGTCGCCGTACATCGAACAGCCCGAACAGGGTCGGCGTGACGTTGGCGAAGCGATTGCCGATGGCCGTGATACGTTCGGCCAGGGCGGTGTAGACGACGGGCACGTTGTCGGACGCGATCTTCTGGAACTCGCGGTAGATGGCAACCCGCTTTTCGTGGTCCAGCTCGCGGCTGCCGCGCACGAACAGCTCATCGATCCGCCGTTCCCACTCGGTGGCGGGTTCCTCCTGGTTCGGGAACCACAGGTGAAGCCGTTCGCCGGAATGCCAGAAATTGATGCCGTGATGGGGTTCCACGCCGCCCGTGAAGCCTATGACGATGGCTTCCCAGTCGTAGGTGCTGGTGAGCTGGGAGACGAGGGTGTTGAACTCCAGAAACCGCAGGTTCACGCGGATGCCGATCCTGGCCAGGTCCTGCTTCATGATCGTGCATACCCGTTCCCGCACCGTGTTGCCGGAGTTGGTGGCCAGGTTGAAGACGATGTTGTTGCCTTCGGCGTCTTCCCGTACGCTGTCACCGTCGCCGTCGAACCAGCCCAAGCCGTCGAGCAGGGCGTTGGCCTTGTCGATGTCGTAGGGATAACGGGTCACATTCGGGTTGTGGAAGTCGCCGGCCGCGGGGCTGACGGCGGCCCACTGCGGATAACCGAGGCCGTTCATGACGTTGTCGATGATGCTGTCCTTGTCGATGCTGTGGGCCAGGGCCTTCCTGAAGGCCAGTGTGCGGAACCACCCCAGCTTGACGGGATCGACGAAGGGCGCATCGTTGTTGGGATTCTTGCCGGCGTTCATGTTGAGGGCGAGGAAGGTGGTCCCGAAGTTCGGCCCTCTCTTGTACAGAGTGAAATTCTTGGCCGCCTCCTGCGGTTTCAGGATCGGGAAGTGCTCGCCGGTGACGTTCAGTATGTCGGTCTCACCGGCCTGGAACTTCAGCAGCGACGTGGCCAGGTTGGGTACCACCAGGTAGACGACCCGGTCGAGGTAGGGCAGGGGGTTTCCGGTCGCGTCCCGTTGCCAGTACCGCGGGTTCCGCTTGAGGACGATGCGCTCTCCCACATCGTAGCGTTCGATGGTGAAGGGACCGGTGCCGATGATGTCCCCGGGGTCGGTGCCTACGTCCCAGGTGGAGGTGAAAGTGCCGTCGTCCACGTGCCGTTCCAGGATGTGCCGGGGGTAGATCGAGGTGCTCATGCTGCGGAGGAAGGGCGCGAACGGCACCGGCAGAGTGAACTTCACGGTGTGCGGGTCGATCTTCTCGGCCTTGACCTGGCCTTTTTTCCAGGTCTGCGTCGCGGCGTCGCGATAGCGGATGGTGAGACCCGGCCGGGCCGAGGCAGGGATGTGGTCGTTGTAGATGATTTTCGAGAACGTGAAGATGACGTCGTCCGCGGAGAACGGCGCCCCGTCGGCCCACTTCACATCCTTGCGGAGAAAAAACGTCCAGACGAGGCCGTCCTCGGACGACTCCCAGCGCTCGGCGAGGGTTGGCTCGACCTCCGCGGTCAGCCAGGAAGTCTCGACCAGCCCTTCGAACACGTAGTCGAGAATCTCGCTCGACGAGGTCTCGGTGGAAATGGCCAGATTGAACGTCTTGGGTCCGGAGATCGTCGAGTAGGTCAGGGTTCCCCCCGGCTTGCCGATTTCGTAGCGGAACTCGGCGGCGTTCCGCTTCAGCCGGTCAACCAGCTCGAGGTCGCGAGAGCGGGCCGTTTCGGGAACCGCCGCACTCAGAACCGTTGCGCCGGCCGCGAGAACGAACAAAAGTCGCATGAGTTGAAACATCTTTGCCTCCAGGCTCGAGTGCGCCGTGCAAGGCGCCATCCCTTAGCGGGTTGCGAGACCCGCCCGGCAACTGTCGCTCCAGCCGGTAGCAGTCGGAGCGGACGATGGAGGTAACGACATGGTTTGAAGCACTCCGATGAAACGGGCCGCCTTGGGCGGCTCAGCGACCATGCGGGCCGCAACGCGAGTGAACGCCGAGCAGGCCTCGAAACTGGCAACGCGGAAGCCGACCCGCCTCGAGTACGGGAAAGGCTGCCATCGGCCGGGAAGCGAGCGACACACGCACCGGCCGGTTCCGCCGGGGTATTGGCGGCGGCACGCATGGAAGAAGGGGATGGACGCAACACGGGAAGCCCCGGCGGTGGCGTAGCACGCGCCAACCGACAACCCGCGAGGGATGGGTCGGGCCGTTCGGGGTGGCGGAGAGGTCCGTAGTACCGCGGAAGCCGGGTAATGCCGGTGGAGGGAAGGGGCCTTGGTTCGAGAGCAGCGTTTGGAAGGAGGAAGGGACATGGGGACTGGCGAGAGCCTATCCGACCCGGAAAAGGTCCGGAGACTCCAGACGGCGCTACATGCGAAAGCGAAGGAGGCCCCGGGCTTTCGGTTCTACTCACTGAGCGACAAGGTGTGGCGCGCCGACGTGATGGCGGTCGCCTGGCAGGAGGTCCGCCGCAATGGCGGAGCCGCCGGGGTGGACGGTCAGACGGTAGCGGACATCGAGGCGCAAGGCGTGGAGCGGTGGCTTGGGGAACTGAGGCGGGACCTGAAGGCGGGAACCTATCGGCCCGAGGCGGTCCGGCAGGTTCTCATACCAAAGAAGCAGCGTGGGAAGTTGCGGCCCCTGGGCATTCCCTGCATACGGGACAGGGTGGCGCAGACGGCGGCGATGCTAGTGCTGTCGCCGATCTTCGAGGCCGACCTGCAACCGGAACAGTATGCCTACAGGCTGGGCCGGAGCGCGAATGATGCTGTCAGGCGCGTACACCGGCTGTTGAACACGGGCCACCGCGAGGTGGTGGACGCGGATCTAACGGACTACTTCGGCCAGATTCCGCACGCCGAACTGCTCAAGTCCGTCGCCCGGCGCGTGAGCGACGGGCGGATGCTGGGCTGGGTTAAGGCGTGGCTTGAGATGGCGGTCGAAGAAGACGACGGCAAGGGCGGCAAACGCCGTACGAACCGGGCGCGTCGCGAGAGGAAGGGAACCCCTCAAGGTTCTCCGATCTCCCCGTTGCTCTCCAACATCTACATGCGCCGCTTCATACTGGGCTGGAAGGTGCTGGGCCATGCCCGGCGCTTCAAGGCGGAAGTCGTCAACTATGCCGACGACCTGGTTGTGCTCGGCAAATCGTCGTCAGCGGAAATGCTGGCGGTGGTCGAGAACCTGATGGAACGGCTGAAACTGACGGTCAATGCCGAGAAGACCCGATGCTGCCGGGCGCCGGAGGACTCGTTTGAGTTCCTTGGCTACCGGATTGGACGCAACTACCGCCCGCACGGGAAGGGGAGCTACATCGGCACCCGGCCCAGCAAGGCGAGCGTCCAGAGCATCTGCCGCAGGATCAGCGAACTAACGGAACCCCGCTATGGGCTCCTGGACCAGGAGGTCGTGGCCGAACGGCTCAATCGACTGATGCTCGGGTGGTCAAAGTACTTCATCCTGGGCCAGGTCGAGCCGGCCTATGCCGCGATCGACAGGCACGCTATCAAGCGGCTGCTCCAGTGGCGGCGTCGCAAGCACAAGGTGAGAGCCCGTAATTATGTGCAATACGGGTACGAGCAGCTCTGGACTGAGCACGGTCTCATCCGCCTTGCACCGCGAGCGACACGCTTTCCGTGGGCGAAGGCATGATCTCGTCCGAGAGCCGTGTGCGGGAAAACCGCACGCACGGTTCGATGAGCGGGGACTGGAAACGCGGCCAAGGGAGCCGGACTGAGGCCCGGAGCGAAAGCGACGGACAAGCCACCGGACCCTAAAGCTGGCGCGCCAGTCCTCGACTCTACATATATTTTGGGGCATTGCGTCTACAAATCAAGCTGCGGGGGTTCAAGGGGGCGGACGGCAAGCCGGCCGGCCCGGCACGGCTTGACGGAGACAGACCGTCAGTCTACCGTAAGTTGTTGAGCTGACACGGGGTCGCGTCCGAACGCGGGTTGGACATACGCGGCCGGAAACTCCGGGAAGCGGGTAGACAAGGGGTTCTTGATGGCTGACGAGGACGTGCTGGTCCTGACCAACGAAGACATGGAGGGTCTCCTCGACATGGGGGAGATCGTGGACGCCGTGGAGACGGCCTACTACCAACTCGGCCGGAAGATCGCCGAGGGGATGCCCCGGCGCCGGCTGCACATGCCGCAGGAGGGGGCGGAACGCACCTGGTACTGGCTCAACGTCATCCCCGGCGCGGTGCCGGCCTTCGACACGGCCGCGGTCCGTCTGGATTCGTCGCAGATCCGCTTTCGTAATGTCGACGGCGCCAGCCGCATGGAGTTTCCCGGCGACTTCGCCGGCTTCGTGATGCTCTTCAGCATCAAGGAGCGCAGGCTCAAGGGCATCGTCCACGACCACTACCTGTCGGCGCTCCGCGTCGGGGGCACCACCGCGGTGGCCGCCAAGCACCTGGCGCGGGAAGACGCCTCGGTGCTGGGCATCTTCGGCAGCGGCAGTCAGGCCCACGGGCAGGTTGACGCACTGTGCGCGGTGCGGGAGCTCCGGGAGGTCAAGGTGTTCTCGTTGCGGGAGGAGAACCGCAAGCGCTTCGCCAGGGAGGTGACGGAGCGCTACGGGGTGAAGGCGCGGGCGGTGCGGCGCCCCGAGGATGTGGTCCATGAGTCGGATATCGTCGTCACGGCCACCAACTCGGGCGACCCGGTGTTCGACGGCGACCTGCTGGAGCCGGGCACGCATCTGGTCTCCATGATCGGCCCGGACTGGTTCGACAAGCGCCGTGAGCTGGACGACGCCGCCATCGAGAACTGCGACCTCATCGTTGTGAACTCCAAGGAGCAGGTGGAGATCGACGAGCAGCCCGAGCTGATGTCGCCGATAAGGAAGGGCATCATCGGCTGGGAGCAGATCCACGAGCTGGGCGACCTGGTCATCGGCAACATCGCCGGCCGCACCACCGCCTCGGAGATCACCCACCACAACAACAACTGCGGCATGGGCATCCAGTTCGCCGCCATCGGCCACCTGGTGCTGGAAGAAGCCCGGAAGAAGAACCTGGGGACGCGCCTGCCTGTCGACCTGTTCATGACCCGCCGTACCGATGTTTCTTCTCCCTGAGCCTCTCGGGGCGGGGTCCGAACCCGTCCGTACCACCGTTTGACGGAGACCCCATGACAACGACCCTCAGCATCGATCCCCTGCACCTGAAGGGAAGGCACGTGGACCGCGCCGTCGAGGTCCTCAGGCGCGACGGCGTCATTGTCTATCCCACCGACACCATCTACGGCCTGGGCTGCGACGTGACCAGCAAGGCCGCGGTAGAGCGCATCCGCCGCATCAAGGGGCGCGATGCCAACAAGCCCATGTCGTTCGTGTGCTCGGACCTGGTGCAGGTGAGCCGGTACGGCCACGTGTCGAACTTCGCGCACCGCATCCTGAAACGCTTCCTTCCTGGTCCCTACACCTTCGTGCTCACCGCCACCAAGGAAACGCCCCGGGTGTTCCAGTCCAAGCAGAAGACCGTGGGCATCCGGATACCGGACCACCCGGTGCCGCTGGCGCTGGTGGAGCAGCTCGGCAGTCCCGTGGTCAGCACCAGCGCCAACGAGAGCGACGAAGAAGTCGTCACCAACCCCGCCGACCTTGAACGGATCTTCGGGCACCGCGTGGACCTCATCATGGAGTGCGGCACCCTTCCGGTGCTGGCCTCCAGCGTCATCTCGCTCGTCGACGACACCGTCGAGATCCTGCGCGAAGGGCAGGGGGACCTGAGCTACTTCAGGGGCCTCGACTGAGGTCCACCTTCCTCCTGTCTCATCTCCTTCCAAAAAGGGTCGGGGCTTGCTCGAAACACCCCCTCCCCCTCCGTGCGGCGGCGCAGCCTCCGCCCCCCTCTCCCCCTGTGCAGCGGCGCAGCCTCCAGCCTCCTCTCCCTCGGTGTGGTGGCGCAGCCTCCGACCCCCTCTCCCTCTGGGAGAGGGTTGGGGTGAGGGCTTGGCCGGCTTTCGTTGACAGTCGCGCCACGCCTGTGGCATACGGGTGCGACGCCAAGGAACTTCGGAGGTACTACCCCATGCGAGCGAAACGCATTGCGACAGGACTGTTGGTCGGGATCATCGCGCTGGCCTTCGGCTTCTCGGGCTCGGCCGTCTCGGCGGACAAGTATCCAAGCAGGACCATCACGTGGCTGATTCCCTACGGTCCGGCCGGCGGCTTCGACCTCCACAGCCGCGCCATGATCGTGGGGATGAAAAAGGCGCTGGGCGTCAACATCATCATCCGCAACCGGCCCGGCGCGGGCGGGAATATCGCCTGGAATCTCACCTGGGGCGCCAAGCCCGACGGCTACACCATCACCACCGTCAACATCCCCGGCGCCATCGTCTCCGAGCTGTTCGGCAAACCCACGCCCGAGTACCGCCTGAAGGAGTTTTCCTGGATCGGGCAAATCTCCGCCGCCCCGTATATGTGGGCGGTGGGAGCGAAAACGCCGTTCAAGACGCTTGAGGACTTCCGAAAGGCCAAGGAAGTCCTCGTCACGGGCTCCGGGGTCGGCGGTACGGAGTGGGTCACGTCGACCCTGACCGGGAGGGTCATGAAGTTCAACATCAAGCAGATCCTGGGCTTCCCCAGCGCCCCGGCCGCCAACATGGCGATCGTCAGAGGGGAAGGCCACGCCCGTGGCCTCGGCCTGGACTCGCCGGGCCAAATGGCGTTCGTTCATGACGGCACCATGAGGCCCATGTGGGTTTATCTGGACAAGCGCGATCCGGACTTCCCCAACGTCCCCACAGTGGGAGAGTTGGGTTATCCGGGCCTTTCGGTGCTCGCTTCCCACCGGGTGGTGGCCGCTCCTCCGGGCATGCCCAAGGACCGGCTGGCCCTGCTCCAGAAGGCGTTCGACGCGGCCACCAGGGACCCGGAAGTGCTGGATCGGTTAAGAAGATGAAGGCGCGCATCGAACCGGTGGTGGGCGAGGACTGGAACAAGATGCTGGGGGATTTCTACGGCCTGATTCAGGAACACGGCGACGTTTTCAAGGCGGCTCTGCAGAAGTAGCGGACGAGAACGGGCCGACTGGACGCAAGCGAGCTGGGTAGCAAACCGGCAAGGAGGTTTCCGATGTTACGTAAACTGATCGGCGTGGGTGCTTTGTTGGCCGTCCTTGGGATGACCGTACCCGCACAGGACGCATCAGCTCAAGGGACGTGGCCGGAGAAGGGCAAGACCATCACGTGGTTGATCCCCTACGCACCGGCGGGCGGGTTCGATCTTCACAGCCGGGCGGTGAGCGTCGGCCTGAAGAAGGCCCTCGGCGTGAACGTCATTCTCAGGAACCGGCCGGGCGCCGGCGGAAGCATTTCCTGGAACCTGTTGTGGAAAGCCAAGCCCGACGGCTACACCATCGGCACCGTCAACATCCCCGGGGCCATCGTCTCCGAACTGTTCGCGGACCCCAAGCCGGTCTACAAGCTGAAGGAGTTTTCCTGGCTCGGACGGATCTCGTCCGGCCCCTACGTCTGGGCGGTGGGCGCCAAGACCAAGTTCAACAACCTCAAGGACTTCCAGGACGCCAAGGAGGTCCTTCTCACCGGCACGGGGGTGGGCGCCACCGGATGGATCGCGAACCTGTTGACCGCCAAGGTCATGGGGTTCAATCCGAAGTTCATCCTGGGTTATCCGGGCGCTCCGGCGGCCAACATGGGCATCGTCAGAGGGGAGGGCCACGCCAGGGCCCTGGGTCTGGATTCCCCGGGCCAGATGGTGTTCGTGGAGGACGGCAACATGAGGCCCATGTGGGTCTACCTGGACAAGCGCGATTCCAGGTACCCTGACGTCCCCACCGTCGGGGAACTGGGCTTCCCACAGCTCAGTGTTCTCGCCTCTCACCGCGTGGCTACCGCTCCGCCGGGGATGCCCAAGGACCGGCAGATGATCCTGCAAAAGGCGTTCGAAACGGCGCTGAAGGACCCGGAGGTCATCGCCAGGTTCAAGAAGATGAAAGCCAAGATGTCTCCGGTCGTGGGCGAGGACTGGAACAAAACGCTTGATGGCTTCTACGACCTGATCAACCATTACGCGCCGATATTCCAGGAGGCCTTGCAGAAGAAGTAGTAGTAGCGGAGCTTTCTCGAATCACCGCGAATACTCCCCGGCCGGGACACGCCGACATGGTTATTCCATCCGTGTGTGCCGGCCGGTTTGCGTTCCAGCATAGCGTCCCGAACGATCCGGACCGGAGAGGAGCGCCTCCATGAGGAGCGCCTACGGCTTCAAGATCCCCGAAATCGATCCGGAGCTGACCCGTGTCGGCCCCGGCACGCCCTGCGGCGAGCTCATGCGCCGCTACTGGCAGCCGGTGTGCCTGTCCCGCGATCTGGGCGATCTGCCCAAGCGCATCCGTATCCTGGGCGAGGACTTGGTCGCTTTCCGGGACGGCGAGGGGCGGCCGGGGCTGCTCTTCTTTCGTTGCAGCCACCGAGGCACCTCGCTGGAGTACGGGCGGGTGGAGCGGGACGGGCTGCGCTGCTGCTACCACGGCTGGCTCTACGACGTGGAGGGGCGCATCCTCGACATGCCGCTGGAACCGCCCGAGAGCACGGTGAAGGACCATCTCCGGCACCCGGCGTACCCGGTGCAGGAGTTCGGCGGCCTGGTCTTCGCCTACATGGGACCGCTGGAGAAGATGCCGGAGCTTCCCAAGTACGACGCCTGGGTACACGAGGGAGGGAAGTTCCACGCCAGGTTCGGGCCGCGCATAGGCGGCTCCGTCGACTGCAACTGGCTTCAGACCGAGGAAAACCTCATGGATGCGCTGCACACCGTGTGGCTGCACACGCTCCACAGCGGCTCCCAGTTCCCCACCCAGGTGTTCACCTCGCTGCCGGAGGAACTCCGATACGAAGAGACCGAGATGGGCATGCGTTTCGTCATGGTCCAGAAGCTCGACGGCGGCCGATGGGCTGAGTTGATCTGGGAAATGGTCATGCCCTTGAACGCCCACCTGGTCTACACGAGCGAGCTCAAGACGACGAAAGTGAACCAGGTCTCCTTTTGCGTACCGGTGGACGACACGCACGTCAGGTCGGCCAACATCCGGTGGATGCCGGCGGACGAGGACGAGACCGCCTTGAGCGGACGCGCCAAGCTCGCGCCCGGCGGAAGGTCGGACACGAGCTACGAGTACAACCAGCGCCATCCCGACGACAAGGAAGCCCAGGAAGGGCAGGGCGAGATCGCCAACCACCGGCTCGAACACCACGTCACCTCGGATGAAGGGGTGCTGATGTTCCGCAGGATACTTCGCACCGCCATCGAGGCGGTCAAGCGGGGCGAGGACCCCAAGGGGATCATCCGGGATCCCGAGAGAGCCGCGTGCGTGCCGACAACGGCGGGCGCGGTGGTCTGGAGAGAAGGGGAGAAGCGCGTGCAGAATCTCTAGGCGTTCAAGCCGAGAGATCATGAAAGAGGCGGCAGCGCGCGTGGATACGGGCGGGCCGCCGGAAGGAAAGCGGGGAATCATGCAGGCAGTGAGACTCTACACCGGCGACGACGGCGAATCGCACTTCGAGGAGATCGAGCTCGACTTTCAGCCGGACCGCAACATGGAATCCACGTCCCTGGGTGACGCCAAGAGCGTGCACGTGCGGCGGGTGCCGCCCGGCGTGCTGCTGGACTGGCACCCGGCGCCGCGGCGGCAGTACCTGTTCACGCTGTCGGGGCAGTGGGACATCGAGTGCGGCGGCGGCGAGGTACGGCGGTTCACGACCGGCGACATCATGCTCGCCGACGACCTCACCGGGCGCGGGCACCGGAGCCGGGTCATCGGCGACGAGCCCCACGTCTTCGCGGTGGTGCCGCTGGCGGATTGACGCCTCCGGCAGCCTGCGCCACCGCGGAAATCCGGGGGCGACCGCCGGTCGCCCCTACGCGGACAGGCGCCGGGCTACGAGCCGCCGGCGGCCGCGGACGCGCCGCCGTCCACCACCAGCGCGGTGCCGGTGACGAAGGACGACTCGTCGCAGGCCAGGAACAGGATCGTATGGGCCACCTCCCGGGGCTCGGCCCACCGCTTCATCAGGGTGTGCTGCGCGCCCGTTCGGCGCAGTTCCTCCTCGCTCACGCCCCGTTCCTTGGCGCGCTCGATGTGAAAAGGCGTGATGGTGGGGCCGGGGCAGACGGCGTTCACCCGGATCCCGTTCCCGACCTCTTCGATGGCGAGGGTGCGGCTGAGGCTCACCACCGCGGCCTTGGTCACGTCGTACTGTCCCATTCCCGCCCGTCCGGTGACCCCGAACACCGAGGAGACGTTGACGATGCTGCCGCCGCCCCGTGAGCGCAGCAGCGGAATCGCGGCCTTGCAGCAGTGAACGGTGGCCATGAGATTGACCGCCAGGATGGAGTCCCAACTGCCCGTCTCGGCGTCCGCCAGGGCGCCGTACACCCGGATTCCGGCGACGTTGACCAGGATGTCGAGACCGCCGAAGCGGGCCGCGGCGGCGTCCACCGCGCGCTTCGCCTGCGGTTCGTCGCTCAGGTCCGCCGCCATGGGCATGACGTCCGCCGAGGGGAGCCTGCCGCGGATCTCCGCGGCCGCGGCATCGGCGGCCGCGCCGTCACGGTCCACCACGGCGAGCCTGGCGCCTTCCTCGGCGAACAGCGTGGCGGTGGCGGCGCCGATGCCGCCTCCGCCGCCGGTGATGAATGCGACCTTTCCCTGGATGCGGCCCACGCGCCCGTCTACCTTGAATGCCCCAGCGCCGCTCGTGTGGCCACGTCGGCGGCCGGGAACGAGTAGCCCTCGGCCTCAAGGGCCGCGGCCGCCACCTCCTCGTCTTCCTGAGGCGCGGCGCCGCTCACGCCGATGCCGCCCACCACCTCGTCGCCGATCCAGACGGGCAGCGCCCCTTGGCCGATGGCGATGTTCCCGCCGTGCACCACCTGCACGCCGGTGTAGAACACCGGTTTCGGGTTGGCCTTTTCCTCCAGCACCGCGGTGCTCTGGCGGAAGGCGGCCGCGGTAAACGCCTTGGCCCGGGCGATGTCCGGAGCCACGAACTTGGTCCCGTCCATGCGCCCCGACCACATGAAGTTCCCGGCGGCGTCAACGATGGTCACCGCCACCAGATATCCCTTTTCCTCCGCCGCGCGGATGCCCGCGTCCACCAGCGCCCGTGCCTGTTCCATTCCAAAGCTCAAAGCGATTCTCCTCTCTCCATTATGCTAAAATCAAATTTGAATGTCCCGTCGGCTAGTGACGGTATTCCATCCTCATCAACCGCGCCAACGGCCGGCGTGGGAGCGGTATCTCCCCGCCCGCGGCGAGAAGCTCCCGGACCATGCGCTCGCGGTTGCGGTCGAGGTCGGCCAGGGCTTCTTCCGGCGAGAGTCCCTCGCCGATACAGCCGGGCAGTTCCGGATACTCCGCCCGCCGCAGCCACCGGCCGTCGTCGCCCCGGACCGCGGCCATGCGAAGCACATACGGCACGGCCATATACTCTTCAAACGTCATGGTCGTTCGATGACCGAGGTTCTGCAACTGGATTCCGGCCCCGTATCGGGGTACGGGGCATGCTTTCGCCGGAATGACGGATCCGAGCACCCGATCGTTCCCGCGAAAGCGGGAATCCAGGGGCGGAGGGGATGGATTGTCCTACGGCGCAATGCTGACCCTGTCCTTCACCGCCTCGACCCACATCGCGTCCTTGGGCAGGCGGACGGAGGCGGCGCGGATGTGATGAAGCCTCGAGTCCAGCCCCGGCGGGTCGGCCTGCGCCTCCCGGAGCAACTTGGCGGCGTCGATGAGGCACTTGCGCACCTGGATGATGGCGGTATCGCTGGTGCCCAGGCGCTCGCGGGTGCGGTCGAAGACCGGCCCCTGGCTTTCGGTCATGGCGCGATCCTGCATGCCGAAGCCGGGGATGCCGCAGAACATGCGAGTGCGGTGCGCCTCCCAGTCCATGCCGTAGTCGCCGGCCCGGGTGGCGGCGGGGCGGACATCGCCGTAAGGGCCGTTCACGGCCGGCCCGAACTCGGTGATGTGGGCGCTCAGGCCGGTGTTGAACGACACCAACTCTTCTTCCTTCAGCGGCCGCTCGGGGTGCCAGGTGATGGTCCAGTTGATCAGGTGCCCGTCGTCCGCCGGCACCCACGCGTGGGAATGCAGGATCGGGTCCTCATCCTGAGGCGGAGGCATGGTGTAGAAGGGCATGAGGAACTGGGTGATGCGCCAGTAGTAACGGTCGCCGGCGACATTGCGCCGGGCGCCGATCATGACGCCGTATTCGGTGTCCACGACTTCGAACCGCGGGCTCCGGTCCGACGACTCCACCGCGGTGTCCACCCCGAAGCCGGCCCTCTCGATGTCCTTCAGGGACGCCCGATCCGCCGAGCTCAGCGGCGCGTGCAGGAAGGAGATGTGGCTCGAATCGATGCCCCCTTCCAGCGCCTGGAAGTAGTTGTTGTCCTGGTAGTACTTGGAGATGAAACGCTGGTTGTCCGGGAGGTGCAGCCACTCGAAGTCCGGCAGGTCGGTCATCTGCGCGGGATCGCCCATGAACGCCCACACGACACCGCCGCGCTCGCGGCAGGGATAGGCGGGATGCCTCACCGCGTGCTTGAAGTCGGTCTCCGGCGCCTCGTTGGGCATCTCCAGGCAGCGGCCGTCCAGGGCGTACTTCCAGCCGTGGTAGCAGCAACGGAGGCCGTCCGGCTCCACCCGGCCGAAGTAGAGCGAGACGCGCCGGTGGGAGCAATACTCGCCGAGCAGACCCGCCTCTCCCTGGGAGGTCCGGAAGGCCACCATGTCCTCGCCCAGGATGCGCACCCGCTTGGCGCGGCCTCCGGCCTCCAACTCGCTTGAGAGGACCACCGGCACCCAGTAGCGCCGCATCACGTCGCCCATGGGGGTGCCCGGGCCCACCCTCGTCAGAATCTCGTTGTCTTCCTGCGTCAGCATGCCGTCCTCGGTGTTCTCGCCGCCGTTCGCCGAGCCTAAAGAACTACAATCGGGGTTCCGTTTGTGTCAAGGACGCGGTGTTCTGGGACCGCGACCTGCCAGGATTCGGCGTCCGGGTCTACCCTCCGGGAATCGGGCGCTGTAGAACGCTCGCAGAGCCGTGTCAACCGAAAGTTCTAGGCTCAAACCCTTCTGTTTCCGATCCCAACCATCCCCTGAAGTTATTGATTTTAAGGGATTTTTCTTCCATATTTCCAGTTGCCTTTGCAGTCCTGAACGTGTGGTTACGACGGAGGGTTCAAGCATGTACCCGGAATGGTGGCATTAGTCTTGATGAGGAGAACGCGAGGATGAACCGCGAGGAAATTGAACATACGCTACTGACGAAAGGTACCGTCGCCTTCGATTCTAGTGGCGATCAACGCGTCGTACTGGACGGCCGTGTTGCCAGACGGCTTGCGCAGGCTACGACAGTTCCTAGGCGACCCGCAGGGCGCCGTGGGTCATGCTGTTCTCCTGATCCAGTTCGACGAGTAACTTGACAAAGAGACTCTTGGACTTCCCCGACGAGATTCGAATCCGCCACGTGAGGGAAGCGCTCTGGCGCCGAAGTGCCGGCGGCGCCTCCGTGATGGTGGGAAGCGGTTTCAGCCGAAACGCGGAGATGAAGGCGCCGGGAGCCGGAACGCCGCCGGATTGGGCGGACGTAGCGAACGCCATGCGCGGCGAACTGAAACCGGCCGCGGCGGACACTGGCGGGAACGGCGTAGACGGCTCTGCGTTGGGCACGGCGCAACGGTACAGCGATGAGTTCGGAAGGGTGGCGCTGCACGGATTCCTGCGCGGCCAGATCCGCGACGAAGACATGGAACCGGGGGACCTGCATCGCCGCCTCCTCAAGTTGCCTTGGGTGGACGTTTTCACGACCAACTGGGATACGCTGCTCGAGCGAACGCGCGAGTTGACGGTGTCGCCGACGTACGAGGTCGTGCGTGCCGTCGACGAATTGCCGCTGGCATCGCGTCCCCGTATCGTCAAGCTGCACGGATCGCTGCCGGCCCACTTTCCCCTCATCGCGACGGAGCAAGACTACAACGAATACCCAAAGAGGTTTGCAGCCTTCGTCAACACGGCTCGGCAGGCGTTGATGGAGACCCTGTTCCTGCTGCTCGGTTTTTCCGGAGACGATCCGAACTTCCTTCGCTGGTCGGAGTGGGTCCGGAAGGAACTGGGAACGTCAGCCCCGAAAATCTACCTGGCGGGCTGGCTGGACCTCACGCCGGGCGTTCGGAATGAGCTGGAGGAACGGGGTGTGGTTCCCATTGATCTGGCTGGCCACCCCAACCACGAGGAGTGGCGGCGGCAGCGGATGGAGCACCGGTTTGCGATGGAATGGCTCCTAACGACGTTGGAATCGGGTGAACCGTATCCACCCGAAGAATGGCCCAAGGCGTTGGCGCAGCCCGGCTCCCATGTTCCGGCCCACCTTGAGCCGGTGGACAGGACGATCTGGCGGGCACCAAGGGTTCCCACCGGACTGCCGGGCGACGAGGATGCTGAACTCCCTGACGACACAGTTGACGCCATAGTGGCTACGTGGGCGCACAACCGGGAACTCTATCCAGGTTGGCTCGCACTGCCGGAGCAACTGAGGCGAGATCTGATGGATCCGTGGCTTCACGACATAACCGGCGACCTTCTCGACGCGTCGAAGGAAGACCGGATAATACAGGGACTGGCCGGTCGCGCGTTGGCCGAGCGGCTTCGGATCGTGCACGAGATCGTCTGGCGCAGAGAAATCCGCCTCGAACCGCTGGGGGTGGAATTAGCGCTTGTGGCCAAGACGTCCGTGGAAGAGGTGGCACGTAGTCGTGAGGGCTCGAAGGAGTCCGTGCTCGATCGCCGCGCGGCACGCGGTGTCGCCATGGCGTTGGTGACCCATGCGCGTTTCGGGTTCGACCGGAATGAGTTCGACGAAGCGGTTCGCGTCGCCACCGGGTTCGCGCAGCACGACAGGAATGCCCTCCACCACTTGGAATACGAAAAGTGTCTGTGGGCGCTCTACGAGACCGACGCCGGGTCCTTGGTCGAGGCATTGGATGCTTGGCGGGTCGACGACGGAGATCCCTACTGGGCAGTGAGGAAGGCGTCCTTGATGTTCGAGGTCGGCCACGGGAGCGAGCAGGTGTTGCCGATGTTGCGCTCGGCCATTGCAGCACTTCGGCGATCGAGAGGATACTCGCTGGACATTTCTGTACTGTCTCGCGAGTCGTGGGCGGCGTATCTGGCGCGCAAGCTGGAGAAGCAGTCGTGGAGTGGCGCCGACGGTTCGGACCCACAGCGCGCACAGGCGCGCGATCTGGCGAGGTTCAACTGCGACCCGCCGAATGAAATTCGGGCGTTGATCAACGCCGTTGAGTGGCGGCCGGAGCCGGAAAAGGGCCCCGGTTTCGAGTTGGGCGAGGGACCCCGGCCGCGCGGGTTGGTGGAGTTCAGGCAGGAAGGTCCAAGCCCGGACTGGTACAGGGCACGGGCGGCGTATCGGATCGTCAGGCTTGCGGAGGTGGCGGGACTGCCCACGCTATCCGATCGTTGGCCGCCGACCAAGACCATGCTGGGACAGGCGAGCGAGGCGCTGCACCGGGATGGCCAGTACAAGTTTGCCCTGCGGTTGATGTTGCGGATCATGTCGTACGAAGGGGACGAACTACTTCGAAGGCTGTTGTCGCGCCCCAACTTGGCGGCACTCCCCGAAGGTGTGGTGGAGTCGATCGCCGGTCAATGCGAGCAGACGATCGACTACTACACGCGTCGCGGCCTGCACCATGACGGCGCGCAGGGAACGATATCTCCGAGGGAGCGTGTCAGGGTTGCCATGGAGACGCTTGCCCGGCTTTCCGTCAGATTTAAAGCGGACCGAGCGGCTGAGACCCTCCGGCAGGGGCTCGCGATCTACGAGAATCCCTTGTTCTACACAAACACCCTGTTCCGGGACCCGATTCGTCATTTGCTGAGTTGGTCGTGGGAGGCAGTGCCGAAGCAGGACAGGGCGGATCTGGCTCTCGAACTCTTGTCCGCGCCTATCGCTGGAATGGATGGCTATACTCCCAACGCCTACAACTTTCTCGATCCTGGCGAGTTAATCGACCGTAGCGCCGAGGCCATTCCAAGTCGTGACGAGTGGAACAGCGACAAGTGGCATGCGACGGTGAAGTTTCTGGTACGGGCGTTGACGTTCGGTGAGGAGGCCTGTTCCCGGGCGATGCTGAGGCTCGTCCAAATTGCTTTGGCGGGACGCCTTACGGCTGAAGAAGAGAGGACCGTGGGTGCCGCCATCTGGGCTACCGACAACAGCGACGGCGGAGGTCTTCCAGGCGAGAAGCAGATCAGGCACTGGGTGTATCTCTGCTTGCCCGAGCCCGAGCCCGGGTTCGCGCAGGCGTGGTTTCGAGAAAAATGGATGTCGGCTGTTGAACTATCCGATGTCAACGACGAGTCGCTGGACAACATGCTCTTCCACGTAGCCGACGCCCTGGAACATTCCCAACGTTACGGCTTCTCGTTTGAACTCGGCAAAGGGGACAAGGAGTATTTGACCAGTGTCCTGCGTCGATGGGCTGTTGTGCCCACGCCCCTTCCCTGGATTCTGTCCGACCCGTTCGGACAAGGGCGGAGGGAACTGCTGCGGAACGGCATTCGCGGCGCGGCGACGCTATTGATGCACCTGGAGGTGCCCGAAGATGTCGCGGAGGCCTTGTACAAAAAATATCAGCAGTTCGGCGAGTCGGGCGTCCCTGCCATGCCGCTGCTGGTGGGTCTGATCGGGTCGCTGAAGGGGCGGGAGGCTGAGATTCACACGGCGCTGAAAAAAGGCTTGGCTTCTGACGACCCGCAGTTCGTTTCGAACGCGGCCATTGCCATGCAGTTCTGGCTCTACTTCGCACGACCATCCATGGCCCCCCGACTACCCTCGGACCTGATTCGCGAGGTCGGCGTGATCGTGGCCACCCGCCGAATCGAGGCCCTTGGTGATGCATTGTGGGTGGCGGAATGGGTGTTCGCGAACGGGGAAGACGGCGACCGGCAGGAACTGCGACAGCTTGCGGTGGAAGGTTTGAGATACCTGATCGACGATCTTGACTACAGCCGCAAGTTCTCGAAGGAGGTGGATGTTCCGTTGCTGCGGTGGCGATGCGTCAGTTTTGCTCGCGCGATGCAGAAGGCGGGCTGCGACGATAAGGCCGTGATGGACTGGCTAGCTGTGGCGCGGGAGGACCCCTTGCCGGAGGTTCGGCACAAGGTGTCGGACATCGTGGTAGACCCACCCGCGAATGTCGCCGGTCCATGACTGCGGGAACGCCGTTGATCGCAGGCATGCTGTTGCTGGCCACTGGTAAGGGTTCTCAAGCAGAGTCCTGTGCTCGGTATTCGGGTGGCTAGGGACAGATGACGTTGGACGCGAGGAAGCGATAGAGACGCTACGTGGTGGCCTGTGGCACACGACGAGCGAAGAACGATTTCAAGGAATCAGATCGCGGAAGGCCATTCTGTCGGAAGCGCCGCTCGGCGAGGATGAGCGGCGGGGAACCCTGATTGGTCCGGAAGGCTGGCCGTACGTCCGAACTTTGGGAGGGGTGAGCCTGTTCGACTTTGCGGGGTTCGACCCGGAAGTTTACGACGTTAAATGTCCGTCGAGTTCGTGGCGATAGTTCGTGCCGTTTCTACGATACTGGGGAGCTTCGGTGTAGATCGAGATCGACCGGGAGAAGGCGGCTTACACAGGGATGGTCGGCAACAGGAGGGTTGGCTGATCGCGTGCGGTTGACTGGATCGCGTTAACCTGACATGTCTCACATGAGATACAGGAGGCTTCAATGAGCAGTCAGAGTTCCATGCTCCACGTCCGGATGGACACCGACCTGAAGCGGAAAGCGACTGAGACGCTGGCGGCGATGGGGATGACGGTTTCAGATGCCGTGCGCCTGCTCTTCCACCGCATCGCGGTCGATCAGGCATTCCCTCTCGAACTCAAGGTTCCGAACGCGCAAACGCGAGGAGCGATGGCCGAGGTCGACGATATGGTGAAGACGCGCAAGGCACGATTCGCGAGCGCGGACGAGATGTTTGCGGAACTTGAAGAAGACACCGGCCAGTAAACGAACCAACCCGCCGCGCCGGGTTGACTACTCCAGAGAATTCCTCAAGGACTGGGGTCGGCTTTCGCGTTCCGGTCGATTCGACATGAAGCGGCTGAAGGCGGTCATGCTGCTTCTCATCGCAAACGATGCCCCGCTCGGTCCGGAACGGAAGGATCACCCCCTGAAGGGCGAATGGGCGAACCACCGGGAATGCCATATCGGTGGCGACTTCCTGCTGATCTATCGCATCGACGACACAGACGGTCCCAGCGGCGCGGTGTATTTCACTCGCGTCGGCACACATGCTGAACTGTTCCAATGACTACCGACAGGATCATTCCCTCCGTCTCCGTCACCTACGCGCAGACCGGCAACTCGACCAGACCCAACGAACTAGGCATGCGTCCGATGCAGGAGCGGGCTTGGGCGAATTGGGGACAGCAGTATCTCCTGATCAAATCGCCGCCGGCGTCAGGCAAGAGCGGGGCGCTGATGTTCATCGCGCTGGACAAGATCCACACCCAGGGC
Organism: uncultured Binatia bacterium (SeqCode); assembly: GCA_965204505.1. Classification (GTDB taxonomy): domain Bacteria; phylum Desulfobacterota; class Binatia; order UBA9968; family JAJDTQ01; genus JAJDTQ01. The sequence continues at coordinate 1,386,835 of CBDBFB010000001.1, read as the reverse complement.
CTTCGCCAAGCGATCATCGTCGTGCCCGAAAAGACGATCGGCGCCAGCTTCAATGACGAACCTTTGAGCCCAGTTGCGTAAGCCTTGGAAGGGTTTCACTTCGCTCGGGAGCTGGGTGCGGCATGCGCAAGAACAGACGTAGCAGACGTAGTGTAATGGGGAGGCTCGGTATGGACGGTGGCTTTTGGTTCATGTTTGTTGCCAGCATCGTCGTCGGTGCGTACGTGCTCCGTTCGTACGGCGTCCAGCCCGCTCTGGAGGGCCTGTCGAGCGGCGGCCAGCTCTTGATGAATACGCTTCCGAAGATGATCTTTGCCTTTGCGGTGGCCGGTATGGTGCAGGTGATCCTTCCCACGGATCTGGTCTCGGAGTGGATCGGCGAGGGCTCCGGCATACGCGGACTCATGATCGGCACCGTGGCCGGAGCCTTCACCCCGGGCGGGCCGATGCTGCATTTCCCCATCGTCGCCACGCTTATGACCGCGGGCGCCGGCGCCGGCCCCATTATCGCCTATCTGACGTCATGGTCCGTCATAGGCATCCACCGGGTCATCATATGGGAGATTCCCATACTGGGCATGGACATATCCGTGACACGATTCGTGGCCAGTCTGTTCGTGCCGCCGCTGGTGGGCTACGTGGGCGGCCTGCTGTTCCACAGCCTGCCCGGCAGAGTGCCCTGACGGCAGCTCCGGTGCCTCACGACGCCGTTTCCTCGTCCTTCACCAGATCGATCTCCCAGGACAGGTAGCGCTCCATGTCCTCGCGGGATTTCCCCAGCGCGCCGTGCCACACGCTGTGGCCGAAGTCGGCCTGCGCGTCCTCGGTGGAGACCCCGGTGCCCCCCAACCCGTCCTCCATCGCTCGCCCGCCGCTCTCCCACACACGGGTTCCGCCTTCGAGCACCCGGACGTCGCCGTAACCCAGTTGCCGCAGGGTGCCGGCGGCCAGCGTGGAGCGGACGGCGTTGTCGCAGACCAGGGCCACGGGAGAGGCCTTGTCCGGCGCGACTCCCGCGATGTCCAGCTCCAGGCGTCCCCGGGGAAGCCAGCGGGTGCCGGGGATGTGGGCGAAGCCGTACTCCCCGATACTCCGGACGTCCAGCGCGAGGAAGGAGGACCCGACGTGGGCCTCGAAAGCCGGCGCATCGATGAACGTCGTTTGGGCTCGTGCCTCCTCCAATCCGAGGACTGCGGCCTCGGGATTTCCCGTTTCCAGCTCGAGGCCCGCAGCGGTCCATTCCTTCAGGCCGCCGTCGAGGATCGCCACGTCGTGGAAGCCCAGTCTCTGCAGCAGGGAGGCTGCCCAGACCGGCCGCAGGTCGTCGTCCGACACCACGAACACCGGCGCCCGGCGCACCGCGAGGAAGTTCTCGTGGGCGAGCGCCATCTGCCCCAGCGGCAGCGAGACGGAGCTGGGTATGTGGCCGGTTCCGTATTCCTCGGGGAGCCGCACGTCCAGCAAGTAGAAGGTCTCACCGGACTCGGCGATGGCGCGGAAATCGTCGCGGCTACGGCGGCGGATACCCTCGCGCGCGGCGAGCGCTTCGGTGGCTTGGCGGATCCCCGCGGAGCGGGCGGTCGAACCGGCCCGAGGCACTTCCTTGCCCGTACCCGTGGCGATGTCGCCGCCGGCCAGGAACCAGCCCATGACGCCGTTCTCCAGGGCGTAAACGTTGGTGAAGCCGTTGTCGTGCAGAAGTTGCGCGCCGAGAATGCCGCGGGTCCGGCCCGCGCAGCTCACCACCAGCGTCGTGTCCTCCATGAGCGGCAGTCGCGGCGCGTCCAGCAGGAGATTGCCGCCGGGGATGTGGTAAGTGTCCGGCACGTGGCCGCGCAGGTACTCCTCCCGCGAGCGCACGTCCACCACCACCACGTCCTCGCCGGACTTGCGTCGTCGGGCCAATTCTACCGCGCTCAAGTGGGTGACGTTGCCGCCATGGGCGACGCGCTCGCCGTATTCCTTCCCGTGCACGCCCCAGCCCGAGCGCAGCGGCAGCCCCTGGCGCTGCCATTCATCAACGCCGCCCGCGAGGATTCTGACGTCGGTATAGCCCATGCTCGCCAGCGTCTCCGCCGCCAGCCCGCTACGGCGCCCGTCGTCGCAGCAAACCACCACCGGAACGCGCCGGTTCGGCACCATCGCCGGCAGCCGGATCTCCAGCATGCCGCGGTTGACCGGGCTGGTGCCCGCGATTTGCGCTCGCGCGAACTCGCCTCGCTCGCGCACGTCGATGCAGGCGTGGAGGGAATCCGAGGCGAGCAGCGCCTGCAGGGCCGGTGAGTCGATGGATTGGATGCTCAAGTGCTTCTCCCTTGCCGGAGGATCATCTCTGTATAGCGAATCCCGCCCGGTCAAGTGAACAGCTTGACGACGATCGTCGTCATTTCCGAATCGTTTCCGGGGGAACCGCCCGGTAGTATATGATGTCCGCGTTTCGGCGCGTGAAGACACGAGGGAAGGGAAGACCATGATAAAGGCGTGGGATGCGGACGGACACGTTTCGGAGTCGGAGGTGACATTTTCCGACAAGTACTGGGAAGCCGGTCTCCGATCTCGCCGGCCCGAGGTGATCGACTTCGGCTCCGATCGGGCGCTACGGTGGTTCATCGACACCCGGTCGTTTCCGGTCCGCACCGGCCCGTACCAGCAGGCCGGTTTCCCGCTCAGCAAGGACGGCCGGCCGGCGGCGATCACGCCGGGCATCAATGCCGCCGATCCGGTGGAGAGCGCCGAGTTGCGCACGGTGGCAGCCCGCCTCGAACAACTGGACCGCGAGAATACCGAACTCCAGGTCATCTACCCGACCATGTTCCTTTCCTACCCCATCACGTTCGACCGGGACCTGTCGGTGGCCATGATGCGCGCCTACAACGACTGGATCGCGGACATGACGAGCCAGGCGCCGGAACGACTCAAGTGGGTGACCATCATCGATCCCATCGATCCCGACGCGTCAGCGCGCGAGGTCGAGCGGACGAAGGCGATGGGTTCGGTGGGGGTGATGATGCTGGGCATGACCGGTCACCACCGGGTGGACGACGACTCCATGGAGCCCGTATGGGAGGCGGCCGCGGCCGCAGGGCTGCCGGTGGCAGTGCACACGGGGCATAGTTTCCGGGCGCTGGGAGAGGTCTGCGACACGCACCACGACAAGACCAGCATGGCTTTCTGGCTCACCGTGCAGTTCGCCTTCCAGCGGGTAATCTCCAAGGGTATCGCCGACCGCTATCCCGACCTCCGCATCGCCTTTCTCGAGGCCGGCTGCTCCTGGGTGCCCGCGGTGGTGGAGCGGGTATCGGAATACAGCGGCCTTGACGGCGCCCGCGCCGGTGCGGACTTCAACCGGGGTTATCTGGGCAAGTACAAGCCGGAGGAGTACATCCGCAGAGGCCAGATCTACTTCGGCTTCGAGGTGGACGAGCGGCTGCTGCCGTTCGCCATCGAGGAGTTCGGCGACGAGTGCTGGCTTTACGGCTCCGACATCCCGCACGGGGACCGGCTGGTGGACGCGGTGAGCGTCTTCCTGGAACGGACCGACATCGGCGAGGACACCAAACGGAAGCTGCTGGTGGACAACGTCGCCCGCTTCTACGGCCTGTAGGGCTGCATGCGGGCAACGGACCTTGTCAGGCCACGTGGGCGGGCCGCTCCGCGTGCACGACGGCTCCCGCGGTGGTGGGGACACATGCGGCCCTGTCGGGATCCCTGATGATCCCCTTGGGATCCCTGCCCGCCTTGACGTCGTCGATGGCGGTCTTGAGGATCTTCCGGAATAGCAGCACGCCCTCGTCAGAGCTCACGTGACGCTCCATGGCGTGGAGCACGATCTCCCCCTGACCCTCCTGGGCTTCCTTGTCGTCGGGGTAGCGCTGGCTGTACTCGTAGTCCCGGGGTCCCCGGCCCGCGGGGGCGAGTTTCTCGCGTCCCGACAGCTCCGCGGGGTCGGCGCCGTCCGGAATCCAGCGGATGTTGGCGCCGAGCTGGTGGGTATCGTCCACGGGAACGCAGAAGGACACCTGGTTCACCTTCTCCGTCACCGGCTCGTCGGTGTAGGTCAGGTGCACGTTGAGGGGCATGATGTTTTCCCAGATGACGTCGGCCCAGCGCCCGTCGTCGAGCTTGCGGGTCATGATGAATCGCATGCCGATGTCCGTCTCCTCGTACACCAGCCGTTCCGGCAGCGTCGAATGAGCCTGGGTGGGGAACTGGGCGCCGCTGTGGACCGTGTGCAGCCATACCGCGTGGAGCGCGTCCATGAGGTTTTCCTCGCTCTGGAGCCAGTTGCAGTCCTGGGCGCCGCCCACGCGCGGGCCGAAGCGCGGTTTGAGCGTCCCTCCTTCCGCTTCCAACACGTCATAGCGCGGCAGCAGCGGCATCTTGTCCAGGGGACCCATGTAGGCGAACAGCAGCCCGCCGTACTCTTCCACCGGGTAGGCGGGGTGCCAGAGATGGTCCTTGACGGTGCTCCCGGGGGGCTCCAGCGGCATGTCGAGGATGCGTCCCTCCACGTCGTAGAGCCAGCCGTGGTAGCAGCATCTGAGCCCGTCCCGTTCCACGCGCCCGTACTCCAGGGAGGTGCCCCGGTGGCTGCAGCGGAAGAACAGCAGCCCCGGCCGTCCCTTTCCGTCCCGAAAGGCAATCAGGTCCTCGCCCAGGATGCGGATGCGCTTGGGCAGGTCGGTGAGGTCCGCCGAAAGGCATACCGGCTGCCAGTACCGCCGCATCAGCTCTCCGCAAGGCGTGCCCGGTCCCACCCGGGTGAGTTCGGGATCGATTTCAGGAATCTTGAGACCGTAGGCGCTTCGCATGAAGATCCTCCTCGCAGCGGAACCGACTCGGAACGGTTCGGCAGCGGGTATATCAATCCCCACATGCGGAGTAAAGTGTGCGGGGCCCGCTCCCGGGAGCTTTCGTTGACACGCTAAGGCCGTTCTGCTACCGCCGGGGCAGGCGTTTGCGTCGCCATTGCGTCGCCATGGTGCGAAACAAGGAGGGGTAACGATGGCGGATACTCAAACGGATGTGATTACCACCAAGACCTATTTCAGGGTCCCTCCGGAAGCCGATGGTCCGCCTCTCTCCCCGGAGGAGTACGAAGGGCGCTTCCTGCAGGCGCAGGCCGATGTCGTGCGAACCTACCACAACCACCCGCCCATACCCGACGAGGTCCGGAACGACCCGGAAAAGGCCAGGCGGTACTTCGGCGTGTGGCAGATGAACCACAGCTTCTTCGCCAAGATGTTTCCCAGCTACCTGATGAACATCGCCGCCAGGTGCCCCTACCAGGACGTCCGTCGCGAGATCCTGCACGACTGCTGGGACGAAGAGGTGACCGATCCGGACGCCGACGGCATGTGCCATATCGAGGTGCTCTACTACGACTCCCGGCAGCTCGGAATCACCCGTGAGGAGGCGGAGGCGTTCGAGCCGACCCCGATCTTCATGGCCTGCATGCACGCGCTGGACAACTTGAGCCGCACCTTGACGTGGCAGGGCGGCTATGCCGCCATCGGCGGCCTGGAAAGCATCCGGGTGGCGGTCAAGCACGGCTATCTCGACAAGGGGGAGTTCGAGGGCCCTTGGGCGGCCAGCGCCAACACCGTGGAGAAGTTGTGCGGCATCCCTCACGGTTCCCTGATGAATGCCGGCCTCCACCAGGCCAAGGACCAGCTCCACGGCGGCGGGGTGCTGGACATCCTCAAGAAATACGCCACCACCCGGGAGATTCAGGAGGAGACCTTCTGGGCCATCAGGACGGCGCGGTCCTTTCGAATGATCACGACCAGGGAGCAGGTCCGGTTGGCCCGGGCCGCCATCGGCCTCCCGGCGGACGAGTTGCTGGTCACCTGACCCGCCTCCAACACAGGTGGCCGTCGCGACCGGGACACGCCGCCTTTCCTGCCGCTTGCCGCCCTCCGGGGTGCCGGCAAGCTCGTTTGACAGCCACCGCCGCCGTCAACTAACATCGACGCGCCGGGTAGCGAATGCCCGGGAGCCGCGACAGCGGCATCGTCGATGACGCACGGTTCGGATCGGGAAACCGGACAGGGAGGCAGCATCCATGGCGAAACAGGAGGAATTGGCGCTCGGACCGGGAGGCGTGGCGACACCGGACGTGGATATGCCCCGCGGGCCACGGAAGACCGCGTCCGTCCTTACCGAGGCCGGCTGGGACGTCGCTCTCCGCGTGGGCTCCATCTTCGCGCTCGTCCTTGCATGGTGGGTGATGAGCCTTTTCTTTCCGCCGGCCCTGGTGCCGAGGCCGTGGGAAACGTTCATGGAGGTCGGCGTCATCATCAAGTCGGGGGAATTGTATCACCACATGGGCAACACGCTTTGGCGCGTGTTCGTCGGCTTCGGCCTCGCCATGGTGGTGAGCACGCCCCTGGGGATCATCATGGGGAGCTTCAGGAACCAGGAGAGCTTCTTCGAGCCTCCGGTGATCCTGGGTCTCACCATGCCGGGCCTCATCTGGGCGCTGTTGATGATCATGGTCTTCGGCATCAAGGAGATCAGCGCCTACCTCGCGGTGGCCGTGACCATTTCGCCCATGCTCACCATCAGCATCTGGCAGGGGACCAAGTCCATTGACAAGGACCTCATCGACATGAGCACGGCGTTCCACGCCAGCGTCATCTCCAAGCTGGTGGACGTGATCCTGCCGCAGTTGGTGTCGCATATCCTGGCCGCCATACGGTACGGCCTGGGGCTGGCGTGGAAGGTGATCGTGCTGGTGGAAGGGTTCGGTTTCAGCAACGGTGTCGGCTACCAGGTCATGCACCAGTTCGACCTCTTCTCGGTGAAGGGGGTGCTGGCCTGGGCCATCACGTTCCTGATCGTGATGATCTTTCTGGAATTCGGTGTGGTCGGCGTCCTGGAGCGCAGCGTGACCCGATGGCGGCCACGGGTCGAGGCCTGGAGGCGGTAGGTGGCGTACGTACGGATAGACGACGCGGTCAAGTTCTTCTCCCGCGAGGACGGCTCGCCGCTGAAGGTATTGGACGGCATCTCCTTCGACACCAAGGAATACGGCATCACGGCGCTTCTGGGACCGTCGGGCTGCGGCAAGTCGACGCTGCTGAACATCATCACCGGACTCGAGCGCCTTGACCACGGCCGGGTGGAGATCATTTCGGGGGGCGAGGACGGAGAGCGGGCGCACCCGCAGTTGGGCTACGTGTTCCAGGACCCGAGGCTGCTCAACTGGAAGCGGGTGGAGGACAATCTGAAGTTCGCCCTCAGGGGGATGGAGGTGCCGGCGGGCGAGTGGGACGAGCGGCTGGACAAGTACCTGTCGCTGGTGGGCCTCACGGACTTCCGCAAGCAGTACCCCCTGTACCTGTCCGGCGGCATGCGGCAACGGGTGGGCCTGGCGCGCGGGCTGGTGATCGAGCCGCAGGTGCTGCTGATGGACGAGCCCTACAGCAAGCTCGACCAGCTCACGGCGCGGCAGTTGCGCGAGGATACGCTGCAGATCTGTTCCCGCCTCAAGCAGACCGCCCTGCTGGTCACCCACGACGTGGAGGAGTCGGCCTACATGGGCGACCGGATCGTGATCTTCTCGGCCCGGCCGGCGCGCATCGCGGCGGTTTACGAGAATCCCTTGAAGTCATCGGAACGCGATACCGACGACATGCGGTTCATCGAGTTCAAGAAGGAAGTGCTGGAAACCATACTCAACCTGGTGAAGGAGGAAGCATGATGATCGAGAGAATCAAAGGGTTTCGTCTGCTGGTCCTGGCCGCGGGGCTGTTCCTGCTCGTTCCGGGCCTGTCTACACCGGCTCTGAGCGCCGACCCTCCCGTGGTGGAGTTCGGCCTGCCCTCCGGAGGGGTCTTCGGCCTGGGCGGCCAGTACATGATCGACAAGAAGCTCGACCGCAAGCACGGCTTCGTCGCCAAGCCGCGCTGGGGCGGCGTGGCCAACGTCGAGCGTCTCATCGCCATCGGTGCCATCCCCGTGGGTCTGGCCACCGTCGAGTCGGCCCTGCGCGCCAACATGAAGGGCATCCCCCTCAAGCTGGTGCAGCCCTACATGAGGACGATGCACAACTACATCCTGGTCCGCAAGGACTCCCCCTACAAGACCATCGCGGATCTCAAGGGGAAGTCCATCGCCGTGCCGCGGGAGGTCACCTCGGCCTACAACCTGTTCGACTTCATGATGAGGAAGCAGGGCGTGTCCATCGAGAAGGACTTCCAGCTCAAGAAGCTGGGCGCCGCCGGCATCATCGCGGTGATGGAGAAGGGCGAGGTGGAAGCCGCGCTCCACTGGGAAGCACACGTGACCCGGATGATGGCGACGGGAAAGTATCGCTCCATCGCGAAGCTGGGAGACGTGATCACCAAGGTCCTGAACAAGGACATCCACATGTTCGGCTGGGTGGGAGCGCAGGAAACCTGGGCGAAACAGAACCCCGGAGTCGTCGGGAAGATCCGCGCCGCTTGGCAGGAGATGATCGCCGGCGTCCAGAACGACCCCGAGCACTTCCGGAAGTACGCCAAGAAGATCTTCGGGCTGGAGGGGAAGGACGTCGTGGACCTCGGCTACAAGCGGGTCCGGCCTTTCCTGCTTCCGGCTGACTTCAAGTGGCCGAATCCGAAGAACCTGGCGAACCAGAAACAGTACCTGAAGGACGGCATCGCCCTGGGGATCTTCCCCAAGGAGGCGGAGGCGCACATCGACGGCCTGTTCGTGCCGTAGAGTGTCAGTCAAAGGCTGCGCCGGACGACTCCCGGATCTCGGGAGTTCTGGCTTCTGCGCGGCGGATAGTGGAAGCCGGGGGAATGTGTGCATTCCTCCGGCTTTCGCGTTTCAGAGCGCATCGTTTTGGACCCGGACCCCGGCGGGCCAGGGTCTCGCTTGCTCCAGCGCCCGCGAAGCCCGCAGCACCGCCGCGTCGTCGCCGCGGCGGCCGATGATTTGCAACCCCACGGGCAGCCCCTTGTCCGTGAGCCCGCAGGGCAGGGAGGCGGCCGGCTGGCCGGTGAGGTTCCACAGGATCGTCAGCAGCGTCGTGCTGGCGTAGTGGGGCACCTCGAAACCGTTGATGGTTTGCGGCGGTTGCCTCACGGGATAGGCGGGAACACTGGTGGTGGGCGTCACCAGCAGGTCGTAGCGCTCGAAGAAATCCGCCATGCGGCTGTTGAGCCGCTCCAGCTCCCGGAGCGAATTGGAATACTCCTCGCCGGTGACCCGGCTCCCGCGCTCCAGCACCGAACGTACGTAGGGAGTCAGGTCGTCGGGACAGTCCCTCAGGAGGTGTCCCCAGGCGGCGTACTTGTCCGCGTTTCGCACGGGGTCCGCCGCCTCGAAGAGGTCGACGTCCACGGGAGGATCCTCGGCCTCCAGCCGGCAGCCCAAGGTCTCCAGGGCCTTTGCCGCCGCTTCCGCCAGGCTTTGGGTCTCGGCGTCGACGTGGGCGAACCCGAGGTTCGGACTCCAGGCGACGCGCAGGTCCTGGGCCGGGCGGCTCAGCGCCCGGACGAAATCCGGCGGTGGCTGTCGCTCGGAGTTGGGGTCCCGGGGATCGTGGCCGCACAACACCGACAGCATGAGGGCCGCGTCACGGACCGAGCGGGTCAAGGGACCGGCGCAGGTGTGGGGCGGCAGCCCCAGGAAGCCGCCGTACAAGGGGATTCGTCCGAAGCTGGGCTTGAAGCCGTACACGCCGCAGAATGCCGCCGGCGCCCTGATGGAGCCGGCCCCGTCGGTGCCGGTGGCGAACGGCGTCAGGCCCGCGGCCACCGCGGCCGCGCTGCCGCCGCTGGACCCGCCCGAGGTGCGCGCCGGGTCCCACGGAGTCCGGCAGTCGTCGCCCAAGCGATTCCAGGTCTGGCCGTAGGAACCGAATTCCGGCGTGTTGGTCTTCCCCAGTATGATGGCCCCGGCGTTCCGAAGCCGCTCCACCACCACCGAGTCTTCGCCGGGGACGTAGTCCCGGTAGGCCAGGGAGCCGCCCGTGCTCCGAAGCCCCTTGGTGAACTCCAGGTCCTTGACGGCCACCGGTATTCCGAAGAGCGGGGGCAGGCGGTCGGTTTGCATGGCCGCCTTCTCGGCCTCCACGGCGGCCCGTGTCGCTTCCTCCTCGCTCACGGTGAGGTAGGCGTTCAGGGTGGGATTGAGCCCGGCGATGCGTTCGAGGAACAGCGCGACGAGCTCGCGGGGCGAGATCCGGCGGGTCCGTGTCAGGCGCGCCAGCTCGTGAGCGGGCGTGAAGGCAAGCTCTGTCATGGCCGCATTATGCGGCGGCCGGGGCGAATTTGGAAGGCGGCGCCACCGGAGGCAGTCGCCTGAACCGCCCCAGGTCCGGCCCGGACCCCAGGGCGTGGTACGACTGCGCTCAACCGGTTCCAGGTTTGTCCGTACGAGCCATGGCCGGACAGCTTTTCGATTGACAGCACGAGCACCCTTTGGGCTAAACTGTGCTGACTTCATCGGAACGCGTTTGAGTCGGCGTCTTCGAGACTGTGCGCTTCGCCTTGTGGTCGAGAAGCCGACGAAACCGCCGCACGGCAAAGGAGGCAGCGATGAGTTATCGTCTGACGAGGGCCGTTGTTCTGGCGTGTGTGCTGCTGTTGGGTTTCGGTTCTCTGCGTGCGGGTGCCGAGACGCCGTACAGCAAGGGAACGCGAATCCGCCTGATCATTCCGTTCTCCCCTGGTGGCGGCACGGACGTATATGGCCGCGTGGTAGCCCGGCATCTGAGCCGCTACATAGCGGGCAACCCCACGATCATCGTGCAGAACATGCCCGGAGCCGGCGGCACCATTGCCTTCAACTTCCTCCACCACTCCGCCAAGCCGGACGGGCGGACCCTGGGGGTGTCGTCCAGCGGCACCCTGACTCGACAGCAGCTCGGCTACAAGGGAGCCCGGTACGACTTGGCGAAGATGCCGATCATCTCGGTAGCCGGGTTCGGCCTCATCACTTATGTCGGAGCCCACGTGGGAGCACGCAGCCTGGGCGATCTGCTCAAGCTGAAACTCGGCAGGCCGCTGGTGATGGCGGACACCTCGCGGGAGTCTTCCACCGCGATACGACGTACCGTCGTTTTCAAGGCGATTCTGAAGGATGTTCCCAGCAAGCAGGTGTACGGCTATCCGGGGTATGCCGATGTAGCGGCGGCGATTCAGCGTGGCGAGGCCGACATCTCCGGCATGACCGCGCCGGGGTTCAACGCGACGGTGCGTCCCGCGGTGAAGGAAGGGAAAGCATTCGTCCTGTATCATTCCGGTTTGCTGGATGCGCAGGGGAACATCATTCGCGATCCCGCCGCGGCGGAGTATCCCACCTTTGAGGAGGAATACCGCAAGGTCTTCGGCAAATCCCCTTCGGGCATTGCGTGGGAGGCGTTCAAGTCGTTGGTAGTGGCGGGGGGCAACTTCGAAAAGGGTCTGTTCGCGCCTCCCGGAACTCCCAAGGCAACCATCGACCTGTTGGCGGATGCTGTCGGGAAGATGCTTCAGGACCCGAAGTACATCGCGGACGCGAAAAAGATCTTCGGCGCGCGCATCAAGACGTTCGTCGGTGCAGATGCCGCGAAGATCCTCGCCGGCGCCATGAATGCGCCGCTGGAAGTACAGACGTTTCTCAAGGAGCTGCTGAAGAAGGGTTGACGAAGAGGGTCTTCTCAGCGGACGCGAAGGTCCGGGTCAAGCCCGGTTGACGGGTTACGAGGCCCGCGCACGCTCCACGGCGTCGTGCACGGCCCGTCTGGTGAGGACCCGCCCCAGATGGGCGCGGTAGGCTTCGCCGGCGTGGATATCGCCCACCGGGATGATCGAGGCGTCGATGAGATGCGATGCGGCTTCGATCGTTGCCGGCGTCGGCGGGTTGCCCTTCAGCGCTTCTTCCACGCCAGTCACCCGCAACGGCCGGTCGGCGATGCCTCCCAGGGCCACGGCCGCGTCGGCCACCGTTCCCTGGTCGTCCAGGGTGACCAACGCCGCTGCCGCCACCAGGGCGAAATCGCCGTGACGGCGCGCCACCTCGTGAAAACCCCAGCCCGTGTCCTTCCCGGGCAACGCGAAGGTGATGCGGGTCAACAGCTCGTCGGGCTCCATGCCGGTCATGAGCAGGCCCATGAAGAAGTCGTCCGCCGGGATGGTCCTGCGCGCCGCGGTGGAGCACACCTCGACCTCCGCATCGAGCACCTGAAGCAGAACCGGCAACTCCGCCGCGGGGTCCGCGTGGGCGACGCTGCCGCCGACGGTGCCGCGGTTGCGGATGGCGGGATGGCCGATGAACTCGGTGGCAGCGCGCACCAGCGGACAGTGCTCCGCAACCAGGGGTTGGGTCAACAGCTCGCATTGTCGCGTCAGCGCGCCGATGCTCATGCAGCCGTCGGCCGCCTCGATCCCGTCCAGACCTTCCAACCGGTTGATGTCCAGCAGCACGGCCGGCTTCGCCAAGCGGAAGCTCATCAACGGCACCAGGCTCTGGCCTCCCGCCAGCACCTTGGCGTCGTCGCCGTGCTCGCGCAGCACCTCCAGGGCGTGTTCCTGACTCTCGGCGATGACGTAGTCGAAGATCGGGGGTTTCATCCAGGGCCTCTTCCGGAAGTCAGCGGCCGTTGACGAGCCCGAAGAGGATGTCGGGCGTGACCGGGGTGTCGGTGATGCGCACCCCCGTGTGTGCGAGGGCGTCCTCCACCGCGCTGACGATGGCGGGGGGCGCGGGCATGTAGCCGCTCTCGCCGGCCGCCTTGGCGCCCACCGGGTTGCCGGGGGCCGGGGTCTCGTGCTCCTCCAGCACGATTTCCGGCACCTCCATGGTGGAGGGCAGGAGGTAGTCCATGAAGGTCTGGCTCAGGAGCTGGCCGTCCTCGTCGTACTTGAATTGCTCGTAGAGGGCGCCGCCGATCCCGAGGTTCACGCCGCCGTAGCAGAAGCTCTCCACCATCAGCGGATTGATGACCTTGCCGCAGTCGTGGACCACGTAGTAGTCCACCAGCTTGATCTCCAGGGTCTCGGGGTCCACCTCCACCACCGGCACGTGCACCGAGAACGTGTAGGTGGCGAACCCCCCGGCGACCCTGCCGTCGGGAGTGGGCGGCACGAACCCTCTCGGGTGCTTGGCGATGGCGCTGGCCATGAGCCCGGGCTCCATGCCGGGAGACAGCATCGTGTCGCGGCGGTAGGCGTAGAAACACACCTGGTCCCAGCTCACGTTCTTCTGCGGGTTCTCGTGGTCGTTGAACACGCCGCCGGCGAGCTCGATGCGTTCCGCCGGAACCTCCAGGGCGTTGGCGGCGATGGCCTGCATCTTCTCCTTGATCCTGCGCCCGGCGCTGAACAGCGCCAGCGGCAGCATCAGGTGCAGGCGGTTGCCGGAGGTGGCGCGGGTGACGATGCCCTCCATGGAGTCGGCCCGGGCGATGCGCACCCGGTTCGGCGAAACCCCGAAGAAATCGCAGGCGAGCTGGGTGGTGGTGGTCTCGTGGCCCTGGCCGCAGGACTGGAACCCGATGGTGACCGTGATCATGCCGGTGACGTCCACGTGGACGCGGATGCCCTCCATGTTGGTGTCCATGTTCACCATCTCCGGGCCCATGACCGCGAACACCATGCCGGTGCCGCCGCCGGGCTCGATGACCGTGGAGAGGCCGAAGCCGAGCCACTTGCCGCGCTCGCGCGCCTCCCGCCGGCGCTGCTCCCAGGTGTCGGCGCGGGAGACCGCCAGCGCCTTTTCCAGGCACGTGGGATAGTCGCCGCTGTCGTACTCCGCTCCGGTGGGGATCGTGTAAGGGAACTCGTCGGGCTGGATGAAGTTCCGCGAGCGGATCTCCGCCCGGTCGATCTCCAGCTCCCGGGCGATGAGGTCCACCATGCGCTCCAGCACGTAGCCGGCGGGGGCCTGGCCGAAGCCCCGGTAGGGCGACTGGTTGGTCTTGGAGGTTAGCGCGGAGATGGCGTGGTAACGCACCGCGGGGATCCGGTAGGGGCCGACGATTGCGGTGATGGGCTTGATGAGCTGCATGGCGCCGCGGCCGGCGTAGGCGCCGGCGTCGTCGATGCAACGGATGTCCAGCGCCTGGATGAGGCCGTCGCCGTCACAGGCGGCGCGCAGGTAGTAGACCCGGTCGGGTCCGTGGCCGTCGCCCGAGCTCATGTTCTCGAGCCGGTCCTCGATGAACTTCACCGGCCGGTCCAGCATCCGGCTCACGGCCGCGGTGAGGAACATGTGCTTGCGGCCGCGCTTGACGCCATGGCTGCCGCCCACGTCCAGGTGCTGGTGGATGCGCAACTGGTTCAGGGGCAGCCGCAGCACCCTGGCCATCTGCTCCTCGATGTTGGGGGTCTGGTGGGAGGCCCAGAGGCTCATCTCCTGTCTGGCCCCGTCCCATCGGGCCACCGCGCCGAAGGTCTCCAGCGGCACGCCGGAATGGCGGTTCCAGCGATAGCGTTCCTCGAAGACATGCTCGGCCGTCTCGAAGGTGTCGTCCACCGGGCCGTAGGTCAGCACCCGTTCGTAGGCGATGTTGCTGCCGTGCTCCTCGTGCAGCACCGGCGCGTCCGGTCCGATGGCTTCCTCAGGGTCCACCACCGGGCCCAGCATCTCGTACTCCACCTCCACCAGCTCGGCCGCGTCCTCGGCGACGTAGCGGTTCTCCGCCACCACCGCGGCCACCCACTCGCCGGCGTAGCGCACCTTGTCCAGCGCCAGCGGGTACCAGATGACCTTGGGGATGTCGAGGTTCTGCGGCACCGGGTCGATGACGTCGGGCAGCATCGTCCCGACGATCACCGCCGCCACGCCGGGAAGCGCCGCCACCCGGCTGGTGTCGATGCTCCGGATCCGGGCGTGGGCGTGGGGCGAGCGGACCGTGGCCATGTGGAGCAGGTCCGGCAGCGTGAAGTCGTTGATGTAGGTGCCCTTGCCGGCGACGAAGCGGCGGTCTTCCACCGGCGGGATGCGCCGCCCGATGTAGGGGCCTTCGGTTTCGTCCGCGGCGAGGGCAGGGGGCTCCACCACCGCGGCCTCGCCGCGGGCGATCCTGCCCGCGGCGTCCTTCACCGCGTCGACGATCTCCATGTAGCCGGTGCAGCGACAGAGGTTGCCCGACAGGGCGGTGCGGATCTCCGACTCGTCCGGGTCCGGGTTCGCCGCCAGCAGGTCCGCCGCCGCCATGATCATTCCCGGCGTGCAGTAGCCGCACTGCATGGCGTGCTTCTCGGCGAAGGCCCGCTGGAGGGGTCCCAGCCGTTCGGGCGAGCCCAGGCTTTCCACCGTCCGGAGGTTGTGCCCGTCCGCCTGCACCGCGAGCAGGAGACACGAGCGCACGACCTTGCCGTCGAGCAATACGTTGCAGCAGCCGCACACGCCGTGCTCGCAGCCGGCGTGGGTGCCGGTCTGGCCCAGCTCCTCGCGGACGGCGTCCAGCAGCGTCTTGCGCGCCGGCACCTCGGCCGTCACCGGCCTGCCGTTGAGGGTCAGGGAGATGCGGGCCGTCGGTTCGGTGTGCGAGCCGTTCATGGAATCGTTTCCTCCTTGCGGCGACACTCGGTGCGGGGCTGGGAGCCTGCGTTGCGGTGGACCCCCGTAGGGGCGGCCGGCCGGTCGCCTCTACACTCGCTACAATGCGACTACTTGGACAGGCTCCCGGAGACTCGTCAACTCTCCTTGACGTAGCGGTCGAGCCAGCGAAGAGCGGGTCCGGTGACGGCGTCGAAGCGGTAACCCAGGAAGTGCCGCTGGCAGAAGAAGTGCTCCACCTCGTCGATGATCTCCACGGACACGTCCCGGTTGCCGGCCTGCCTGAGGGCGTCCGCCATGTCCGTGCAGTGGTAGGAAGGGTTGACCCAGTCCTGAGCGCCGACGATGAACAGCACGGGCACCTTGATGTCCGCGGCGTAGTGGATCGGCGACCGTTCCATGAAGGGCTTCGGGTCCACTTCCGGCGGCGTCCCGCCGGTCATCTCCCTGACCGTGAGATCGTAGAAGTCCGGTTTCCATTCCCTGGCGCCCCGCAACGCCTTGATCCAGTCGGTCTTGGGGGCGAGGCTCAGGCACGCCTTTACGCGCTCGTCCCGGGAGCTGACGATCAGGGCCAGGGCCGCGCCGTTGGAATGCCCGCTCACGGCGATGCGGTCCGCGTCCACCGACGGCAGCCCGCCCAGGAAGCCGATGCCGTCGGCGATGTCGCCCTGCTGCAAGGGGCCGCCGCGGTCGTTCCGGCCGGCGGGTCCCGAGCCGTAGCCGCGCTGCTCGATGCCCAGACCCACGTAGCCGGCCTCGGCGAGCTTCCCGAGATACCACTCGTAATGCTTCGCCGGGCTCTTGTGGGACGGGTGATGGACGATGGCCGGAGCGCCTGCCGTCACGTCCGCGGGCTCGAACAGGAGCGCGTTGACGTCGATGCCGCCGCTCGGGTAGCTCACCCGCTTTACAGTGTACTTGTCGCCAGGCATGTCCCGCCGCCTGTCCGCCCCGGGCGGCGTCCAGCCCCTCTCCCTCCGGGAGAGGGTGGCCGAAGGCCGGGTGAGGGCGCTACAGTAACCCTCCCTGTACCATCCGTGCCGCATTCAAGCGGGTTTGCTGGCAGCGGCACCCTCACCCCGGCCCTCTCCCGGAGGGAGAGGGAGCCGGAGGGGCGTAACCCGTCCTCGGTTACCCAAGGGGAACCGGATTGTCAAGGTGCCGCCGCCGCCATGGCTGCTGGTGGCACGTGTTGACAGCGTCGCGGCAATCAATATAGCGTTGATCCAGTTTCGTTCGAGAACATCCCGAGAAGGACTGGGAGGAAAAATGGATCAAGAGAAGTGGCGAGGGATTCACACGATCCTGACGACTCCGTTCAAAGACGACCTTTCGCTGGACCGGGAAGGGATGGCGCGCAATGTTTCGTTCGCCGCCGACAGCTCCGCGCACGTGCTGGTGGTGCTCGGCACGCAGGGAGAGTTCGCCGCGGTGACGGACGAGGAACGCCTGGAGATCATGCGCATTGCAGTCGAGACCAACCAGGGCCGCAAGCCCATCATGCTGGGCGTCTCCCATTCCGGCACGGTGGCGGCCGTGGAGTTGACCCGTTACGCCAAGGAACTGGGCGCCGACGCGGTCATGGCCACGCCTCCGTACTTCAACAACGTGAACGACGCGAGCATTCGCGACCACTTCCAACGGATCGCCGAGGTGGGCGTGCCGGTGTTCCTCTACAATGCTCCGCCCCGGGTGGGCTACAGCATGCGCCCCGCGATGATCGCCGAGCTGGCGGACGTCGCCGGCATCGCGGGCATCAAGCAGGCGAGCCAGAACGCCGTGGAACTGGACGAGACGGTGGCCTTGGCGAGGGACAAGATGGCGCTCATCGGCGGCGCCGAGTCCATGATCTGGCCGTGCCTGGCACTGGGAATGATCGGCAACACCGCCACCACCGCGTCGTTCTGGCCGGAATCGGTGGTGGAGATCTACGACGCCGCCGTTCGGGGCGACGCCCATGAGGCGCAGGAGCTCTACCTGCGGCTCGCCGAGTACCGCATGCTCTGCAAGGCGGCCGGCCACGCCGCGGTGGTCAAGGCCGGCATGGACATGGTGGGTCTTGCCGGCGGTCCGGTGCGGCCGCCGCTTCCGGTCATGACCGACGCCCACAGGGAACATCTCGCGAGGATCCTCAGGGAGTTCGGAGTGTTGCCCGGCGGCAGGACGGCTGCACGGGCATAGCTACTATCCATCCTCCGTGTTCGTCCGGCCGGGGAGCCACTGCTTCGGTTCTCCGGCTCCCGGCGCCTTCCATGCCGGTACCTTCGGCATCCCGTGCTGCCTTCCCCGCGGCCCGACGTTGACTTTCGAGGGAACATGCCCCTAACTTAACGTGATGCATCACACCGGCAGCAAGGAGTCCTGAAGATGGCCGCAGGCATGACGCTGAGTCGACACCTGGTCGAGGAAGGGGGATGGCGCAAGGACGGAGCAGGGGATCTGCGGGCGCTCCTGGAACCCGTCGCGCTGGCGGGCAAGATTCTCGCCCGTGAAGTCGATCAGGCGGCTCTCGCCGGCAAGCTGGGGCTGGCGGGCGACCAGAACGCCACCGGCGACATGCAGAAGAAGCTCGACGTCATCGGCAACGAGATCGTCATGGACGCTTTCTCCGGCTGCAGCATCGTGGCGGGCATCGCCTCCGAGGAGCTGGAGGAGGCGGTGGTGATGAGCACCTCCGAGGATGCCCGGTATCTCCTGTGCACCGATCCGCTGGACGGTTCGTCCAACACCGACGTCAACGCCCCGCTGGGGACGATATTCGGGGTCTTCCGGCGCGGCCGGACCGGGGAGCTCTCCGGCGAGGAGTTCCTGCAGAAGGGCTCGGAGCTGGTATGCGCCGGCTACGTGCTCTACGGCACCAGCACCGTGCTGGTCTACACCGTGGGCGCGGGCGTCCACGGCTTCACCCTGGACAAGGGGGTGGGAGAGTTCGTCCTCACCCACGAGGATATCCGCTGTCCGGAGAAGGGCGCCGTCTACAGCGCCAACGTCGGGCGCCACAAGGACTGGGGAGCCGGGGTGCGGAAGTACCTGGACTACGTCACCGACAAGGACAAGCCCAGCGGCAGGCCCCATTCCTTGCGGTATACCGGCGCACTGGTGGCGGACTTGCACCGCTGCCTGCTGGACGGCGGCATGTACTTCTATCCCGGCGACCCCGGCAGCCCCAGCGGCAAGCTGCGCCTGCTCTACGAATGCGCGCCGCTGGCGTGCGTGGCGGAGCAGGCGGGAGGCGCGGCCAGCACCGGTCGCGGGCGCCTGCTGGACGTGGTGCCCGAGTCCATCCATCAGCGCACGCCCATCGCCATCGGCAGCGTCGAGAATGTCGCCCTTTTCGAACGGTTCGTGGCGGAGGAATGATTCCGCCCCAGGAGGACGAGTGATGACCGAGAGAGTACGAGAGGTTCTGAGCTGGTACGGCAGCGACAACCCCGGGACCCTGACGAACCTGGCCCGGATCCTCAACCACGGACGGCTCGGCGGCACCGGCAAGTTCGTGATCCTGCCCGTGGACCAGGGTTTCGAGCACGGTCCGGCCCGGAGCTTCGCCCCCAATCCGGCGGGGTACGATCCGCGTTATCACTTCGAGCTGGCCCTGGACGCGGGCTGCAACGCGTACGCCGCGCCACTGGGCTTTCTCGAGGCCGGCGCCCGTGAGTTCGCCGGAGAGATCCCGCTCATCCTGAAGGTCAACAACCACGACCTCCTCAACGACGAGAGGGATCCGATCCAGGCTGTCACTTCCAGCGTGGAAGACGCGTTGCGCTTGGGGTGCGTGGCCGTGGGCTTCACCGTTTATCCCGGGTCGGAGCACCGTTTCGCGATGTACGAGCAGATCCGCGGCATCGCCAACGAGGCCAAGCGCAACGGCTTGGCCGTGGTGATCTGGTCCTATCCCCGGGGCTCGGGGCTCAGCAAGGCCGGCGAAGCGGCCGTCGACGTGTGCGGCTATGCGGCGCAGATCGCCGCACAACTCGGAGCGCATATCATCAAGGTGAAGTTCCCCCTGGAGAACGTCGAGCAGGACGCGGTGCGCAAGGTGTTCGAGAAGGAAGGCGTGCCCATCGCCGATCCCGCGGACCGGATCCGCCACGTGGTGCAGTCGGCCTTCGACGGCCGCCGTATCGTCATCTTCTCCGGCGGTCCCGCCACTACCGACGAGTCGTTGCTGGCCGAGATTCGCGCCATCCACCAGGGCGGCGGATTCGGCTCCATCATCGGTCGGAACTCGTTCCAGCGGAGCAAGCCCGACGCCATCGCGCTGCTCGACAAGGTGATGCGGATATACGCCGGCGAGGACGTCTGAGTCCTCTGTGCAAGCCGAACATGGTTTACGTTTTGGACCGGGAACCCCTCCGTCCCCCTCTCCCCCTGGGAGAGGGCCGGGGTGAGGGTGTCCGCCCCGGGCAGCCCGCGGCAATGAGCCGCGCTTGCGGCCCCGCCATGCGTGTGTTAACCGTTGTCCGCATGCCTCTTCAGAGAACCACGGAGATCAAGCGGCGGCGCAGGCGCCGAAAGAGCTTGGCCAAGCTGCGCGTGAAGCTTCAGGGGGCCAGGACCGACCAGGCGCGCGCCAAGGTGCTGGACAAGGCCTTCAAGATCTCTCCGACCGCCGTTCTGGAATAGCCCGATCGACCCGGCGCCGGGGTCCGTCGCCGGCGGCCCGCCTCAGGGTTTGTGTCCGATGACCAGGGACGACGTCAGCGGCGCCGGCAGCTCCACCCGCTCCACATCCACCAAGCCGCTTCGCTCGAGCCAACCGCGGACTTCGCCCACCGAGTAGCAGCGCCCCCCCGCCGTGGTCAGCAGCATCAGCAGGCTGAAGACCGTGCCGCTGTCGGTTTCCGCGCGGCTTCCTTCAAGCATGTGGTCCTTGACGACGAGGCGTCCTCCCGAAATCAACGAGTCCGCGAGCTTACGCATCAAGGCCTCATTGGTCGCTTCATCTTCCCCGTGGATGATGTTGGAAAGGAAGACGATGTCCTGGCCGCCGGGCACGGCGTCGGTCCGGTAGTCTCCGGCAACGCACTCGATGCGGTCGGCCACGTCCGACGCACGGACGTAGCGTTCGGTGATGCGCAGGGTTCCGGGCAGGTCGTAGAGGGTCGCGCGCAACGCCGGGTAGCGCCTGCACAGGGCGATGGGATAAGTGGCGGGTCCCGGGCCTACGTCCAGCAGCCGCCGCGCGCCGGCGAGGTCCAGGGCGCCGGCCGTGACCTCGGTGTCGCCGCGTGCCCTGACCAGCGAGTCCATGGCCTCGATGAAGATCCCGGTCTCGGCCTCGTCGGTCTGGTACATGTCCGGAACCCGCGCGGGCCGTCCGGTGCGCACCGCCTCTTCCAGCCTTCCCCAGGCGTCCCACGACAAAGCCTCGAAGCGCACCATGCCGCTGAAGTCCCTGGGCGATCCGGCGGTCAGGTAGGTGGCGGACAGCTCGTTCAGCCGGTAGCCGCGGCCGCCCTTGTCCAGCAGTCCCATCACCGCCAGGGCGTCCGCCAACAGGCCGGTGGCGCGGGCCTCGGCGCCGATGGCCGCCGCCAACGCGGCCGCGTCCAGGGCTTCCCTGCCGCGGAGCGCGTCGAATACCCCGAGCGCCACGGCTGCCTGCAGGATCCGGGCCTCCACGTAGGCGCCGGCGATTGCCGCCAGTCGGGTGAAATCCTCGCTCACATCGGCTCCACGATCCGGTAGGTCCGGCTCTTGGGCTTGACGGGGGCGAGGATGCCCAGTTTCACCAGGCTGCGGAGGTCGCGATAGGCGGTGTCGCGGTCGACTTCGGCGACGCGCTGGTAGTCGGCGGTCGAAAGCACCTTGTCGTGGGAGAGCGCGTACACCAGCAGCCGCTGTTGCCGTGGGTTCAGGCGGGAACGGTCGAAGTGATCGAGCCACCGCAAGGTCTCATCGTCGTAGATGGGAGTGTTGCGCAACGTCACGGTGAAATAGAAACCCTCGGTGGAGAACTCCGGCGGCCGCAGCGAGTTGTGCTCCATCTCCTGGAACATGCGCGGGACGCCCTCGCCGATCTCGCGCATGTAGCCCAGGTCCGCCAGCACCCGCACCAGCAGTGGATTGCGTGAGAAGTGCACCCGCTGCTGCCGGTTGAGGTGGTCCAGGGCGACGGGGGCCGGCAGCACCCCCGGGCTCCTCACTTCCAGGCGGTCGTCGAACATCCAGAACTCGGTCTCCGCGCCGGTGACGGCGTAGTCGCGGTGTCCGACGGCATTGACCAGCGCCTCCTGCCACGCCAGTGAGGGGTACTCCAGGCGCTCCCGGAAGAACAGGTCGTGCCTGACCATGCGCTCGCGTATGTGCTCCTTGATCCGTCCCACGGCTTCGTGGACGAGGGTCCACAGGGGCGCGTCGATGCGTACGCGCTTGACCACGTTGAGGTCCTCTCCGTACTGCCTCTCGGTGCCCTCGTACTTGACGAAGTCGATGCCGCAGCGCGGATGCCACCTCGTCGGCTCCCGGGCGAAGAGAAGCAGCGCGGCCATGGAGATCTCGGGGTTGTCCACGGAGCCGCGGGCGAGGTGGTACGTGCGCGACAACAGCGAGCGCGGGTCCGTTCGCGCGTCCATGCGCTCGGCGAAGGACTCCAGGGCGGCGTCGTCCAGGTCCTCCCAGGTGGCGGCGTGGACGTGCTGCCGTTCGTAAGAGTACGACAGCTTGGCGTCTTTCAGGAGCCGGATCTGCTCGGGCGCCACCGCGGGGTTTTCCGCGGCGATGCGGTAGAACGTCCTGCCGCTGGCCACGCGGCGGATCTCCAGCCCGGGGCTCGCCTCGAACCGGAGCAGCAGCAGGTTTCCGAGGTCGATGCGTTCGTGAAGGGTGGGGAGGGGCGGATTGATGAGGCTCTGGGGCACCTCGCCCAGCTCCTTGATCTCCTGCTCGGAATAGGGGAGGCCGGTGAGGCTCTTGTCGGGCTCGACGCCTACCAGGAGCACGCCGCCGTCGGCATTGACCATGCCGCTGAGGATGCGCGCGATTTCGCGGGCGAGGTCCTGGGGCCGCTTGGTTTGAGTCCCGCGCCTCTTCTGCTCGTAGGCGCTGACGAACTCGAAGAACTGCCCGCGTTCTTCCTTCAGGAGCGTTTCGAGCTCACGTCCAAGCATTTTCGGCGCCGCAACGACGGTTCATGGGTTTCGGTCTCGGACGCCCGAAAGGCGCGAGACGGGCCGCTCATGACACCCGGCATCCCTCCAGCCGAACGACTTCGTGGATGAGCCGGGCCGCGCTCACCAGGTCGTTGACGTCGAGCCACTCGTTGACCGTGTGGATGTCCCGCATGCCGCTGGCCAGGTTGGCTACCTCGAGGCCGCGCTGGTTCAGCACGTTGGCGTCGCAGCCGCCGCCCTTGGCGATGGTGTCGACGGCCAGGCCGAGGTTGTCCGCCGCCTCCTGGACGCGCCGGACGATGGCGGTCTCGTGGGACACGTCCATGCGGTCGTACTGCCGTTCGATCCGGGACTCCACGCGCGCTTCGTGGAGGCGGCCGTCGAGCTCCAGGGTGACGCCGGCGGCGGCCTCCACGAGGCACGCGAGCATCGCCCGCGTCTGCCGTTCGAGCTTCTCCTCGTCATGGCTGCGCACCTCGCCGGTGAGGGTCACCCGGTTGGGGACGATGTTCACCGCCGTGCCACCGCTCACCAGCCCGAGGTTGGCCGTGGTGTCCTCGTCGATGCGCCCGAGCTGCATGGCGGCGATGCCCCGGGCGGCTACCTGGAGCGCGCTCATCCCCCGTTCCGGGCAGATGCCGGCGTGCGCTTCGAGTCCGTGAACTTCGAACTCCACGAGGTTTGCCGCCGGCGCCCTGGTGATGAGGAAGCCGACGGAGTCGCTGTCGAGCACCAGGCCGGTCTTCGCGCGCACCAGGCTCAGGTCCAGATGCTTCGCTCCGAGCAGTCCCATCTCCTCGCAGATGGTGAAGACGACGTCGATGCGTCCGTGCGGCAGCTCCTCCTCGCGCAGCGCCTCGATCACTTCCAGGATGATGGCGATGCCGCTCTTGTCGTCGCCTCCCAGCACGGTCGTTCCGTCGCTCCGGATGATGTCGCCCTCCACCACCGGCACCACCCCCTCGCCCGGGGCCACCGTGTCCATGTGCGCGGAAAGGAGCATCGGCTCGGCGCCGTCGACAGTGCCGTCGAAGTGCGCCACCAGGTTCCCGACTTCGCCCCCCACCGCGGCGCCGGCGTCGTCCACGAAAACGGCGCCGCCCAACCCTTCGAGTATGCCCTTGAGGTGCAGCGCGATGGCAAGTTCCTTACGGGAGTGGCTGTCGATTTGCACCAACTCCAACACGCGTGCCTTGAGACGCGCCTTGTCGATCAAGGAATACCTCCTCAGTCCGGATCGCCGCGATGTTCTGAAAGGCCGCGGGCGGCGCAACCGCCGGCGGCATGGGCGAACCGCCGTCCCTCCCGACGGCCAACTCGCCGGGCGAGTCTACTACGAAACGGGCCGGCAGGTCCATGATCCCGGCCCGGTGCGCCCATCGAGCGGTGGATTGGACGGTCCAAAACGGTTTGATAACATTCCCGTCCGGTGGCGCCGTTGCCGGCCCCCCTCCGTAGACACCGGTTCCCGGGAGGTCAATTCATGGAGACCCGCGATCCCCACCGACGCGCTGGCATTCGTTACCAACCCGACGAGAAGCCGCCGCCGGCGCTCGCCTTCGGGCTGGGCCTCCAGCTCGCCATCCTCTGCATTGCCGGAATCGTGTTGACCCCGGCCATCGTGATCCGGGCCGCCGGCGGTAGCGAGGGCTTCCTTTCCTGGGCGGTATTTGCGGCGGTAGCCATCAGCGGCGTCACCACCATCCTCCAGGCGGTACGGGTCGGTCGCTTCGGGGCCGGCCATGTCCTTCTCATGGGCACCTCCGGCGCCTTCATCGCGGTCTGTGTGGCGGCGCTCGTCCAGGGCGGCCCCGCGATGCTCGCTACTCTGGTGCTGGTGTCGTCGTTCTTCCAGTTCATCCTCTCGTCCCGGCTTTCGCTGTTGCGGCGGATACTGACTCCGGCCGTGGCAGGCACGGTGATCATGCTGATACCGGTGACGGTGATGCCCATCGTCTTCGGCATGCTCGGTGACGTGCCGAAGGGCTCCCCGGCATTGGCGGCCCCGCTGAGCGCGCTTGTGACCATGGCGGTCATGCTCTGCCTCGCCCTCAAGGCGGCGGGCGCGCTGCGCTTGTGGGCGCCGGTCATCGGGGTCGTGGTGGGCTCGGTGGTGGCCGCCGCATTCGGTCTCTACAACACCGCGCTGATTGCAGGAGCGTCCTGGGTGGGTCTGCCGGACGGGCAATGGCCGGGCCTGGACCTGGGTTTCGGCGCGGTCTTCTGGACGCTTCTGCCCGCGTTCGTGTTCGTGACGCTGGTGGGGGCCATCGAGACCATCGGCGACGGCGTGGCGATCCAGCGCGTCTCCTGGCGGGGCGACCGGGCCGTGGATTTCCGCGCAGTGCAAGGTGCGGTAGGGGCGGACGGCGTCGGCAACCTCTTGTCGGGCCTCATGGCGACCGTCCCCAACACGACCTACTCCACGAGCATTGCCGTCACCGAGCTGACCGGCGTTGCGTCCCGCAGGGTCGGCGTCGCCATCGGCATCATCTTCGTCATGCTGGCCTTCCTGCCCAAGGCCCTGGCGGTGATCCTGGCGATCCCGAATCCGGTGGTGGCCGCCTATGCCACCGTGCTGCTGTCCATGCTCTTCGTGGTCGGCATGAAGGTGGTGGCCCAGGATGAGCTCGACTATCGCACGGGACTGGTGGTGGGCGTGTCCTTCTGGGCCGGGGTCGGGTTCCAGAACGGCGTGATCTTCCCCGAGTACTTCGCCGAGTTCGCCGGCGGGTTGCTGCAGAACGGCATGACCGCGGGCGGACTGGTGGCCATCCTCATGACCCTGTTCGTGGAGCTGACCGCGCCGCGCCCGAGCCGCGTCGAGGTGGAACTCGGAACGGAAGCGCTGCCGAAGATCCAGGAATTTCTCGCCGGCTTCGCCTCACGCGGCGGCTGGGGCAAGGCGATGGCGGGCCGTCTCGACGCCGCCGCGGAGGAGACTCTCCTCACGCTCATGCGGCAGGATGAGGAAGGGGAGGAACGGGTGCGGCGCCGCATGCGGCTGACCGCCCGCAAGGAAGGCGGCGGAGCCGTGCTGGAGTTCGTTGCCGGCGCCGGCAACGAGAACATCCAGGACAGCATCGCGCTGCTCGGGAGCGGTCCGGTCGAGGCCCCGGAAGAGCGGGAGATATCGCTGCGGCTGCTGCGTCACCTGGCCACCAGGGTCCATCATCAGCAGTATCACGACACCGATATCGTGACCGTCCGCGTGGACGCGCCACCCGCGGATCGCAAGGAGTCGTGAGCCCGGCGAGTGGGAGGCGGCTTCGAGGGGTGGATGGTGGCGGTGGCTGGACTTGAACCAGCGACGCCGCGGATATGAGCCGCGTGCTCTGACCAACTGAGCTACACCGCCATTGTGCGTGAATCACGCTCGCCCGAGGAGAGACATCCATAATAAAACGCGGCCCGCCAACATGCAAGCCGCGACCTGCCCGACACGCGGGCGGTTCGCCTTGCAAAATCGCCGTCCTTTCACTATTAGTCAGCGGAAGCAGCCATTCATGAGGTGTTTGGTTGCGTTGCCCCCGAACCGGACACGACCGCTCCGATCCAAGCCAGCTCGGATTAGCCTGTCGCGGGAGATAAAGGTCACGTCTCTTCAAGGGAGGGAAGCGCCATGCAGGGTTGGGTGACACACGCGTTCAAGGACATGCGGCTGGAGGAGTTGCCGGAACCCGAATGCCGGCCCGGCTGGGCGGTCCTGAAGACCCGGGTCGTGCAGCCCTCGGTGACCGAGGTCCAGCTCTTCTACGGTGAGCGCTCCAACAGTTACGACAAGGTCAAGCAGAAGCTCGCCAAGGGTCCCGAGCCGTTGTTCGGCCACGAGTTCTGCGCCGAGATCGTCGAGGTCGACAAGGACAACGGCTACGGTCTGGCGGCGGGCGATCGGGTCGGCGCCACACATACTCACATCGGGACCATCGGGCGGGACTTTCCGGGCCTGTTTTCGGAGTACGCGGCGGTGCCGCTGGACGCGCTGGCCAAGATTCCCGAGGGGATCAGCGACTGGGAGGTTTCGGCGTTGCAGCCGCTGACCAGTTGCGTCCACAACATCCAGGTGCTGGGCGTGACCCTGGGGGACACGGTGCTGGTGCTGGGACAGGGCGTCATGGGCCTCAACTCGGCGCAGGCGGCCAAGGCCGCGGGCGCGGACACGGTGATCGGCACCGACATGCGGCCGGAGATACTGGAGCTGGCCAAGGAACTCGGAGTCGACGTGACCATCGATGCGTCCAAGGAGAACGTGGTGGACGCGGTGATGGAGATGAGCGACGGCAAGGGCATTCCCTTCGTCATCGAGGCCGCCAGCGGCAGCCCGCAGATGGGCCTCTCCGGCGGCGCCACCGTGTCCGAGGCTGTGGCGTGCGTGGCCGCCGGCGGCAAGGTGCTCAGCATCCCTCACTTCCACGAACCGGTGACCCTGGACTTCAACTACCTGCGGGCCAAGCGGGTGACCTACATGTTCCCGCCGGAGCTGGCGGCTCCCAGCGAGATGACCCTGGCTGCGCGGCTCGTGGCCCAGAAGCGCATCAACATCGACCCGATGATCACTCACAAGCTCGAAGGCATCGAGAAGATGCCCGAAGCGTTGGACATCACCGCCAACAAGTCCAAGTACGGCGCGTTGAATCCGGCGCAGGTACGGTTTGCATAGAAACAGTCACGAGGAACGACAGCGATGACGCCGCAACAGCCCCGCACCGTCATTCCGGCGGAAGCCGGAATCCAGAGGTGGAAGGGATGAGGGGTCCGCAGCGCCGCCCCCACCCCGCCCCTGGATTCCGGCTTCCGCCGGAATGACGGATTCAGAGTGTCGTTGCCGGACCAACCAACGTTGAAGGAGGTTTTATGAACGCCAAGATCATTGACGCCGACGGGCACGTCAGGGACCGGGACGCGGACATCCGCGCCCACATGGAGGATCCCTGGAACAAGCGGGAAGGCTCGCTGCTGCCCTCGGACGAGTGGGACTCGAGCATGTTCGGCACCCTGGGCATGAACATTACCGATGTTCCCACGCGCCTGCGCGACATGGACACCGAGGGCATCGAGGTGTCGGTGCTGTTCCCCACCGGTGCCTTCCACGTTAACCGAATGCCGGAGAAGGCCTACGCCGGAGCGTTTGCACGCGCCTACAACAACTGGATCTCCAGCATGTGCGGCGAGGCGCCGGAGCGGCTCAAGGGCATCGGCGTCGCGCCGTTTCAGGACGTGCCGGCGGCGGTGGAGGAGATCAACCGCGCGGTGACCAAGCTCGGCGTGGTGGGGATCACGGTGGGCACCTTCGGCATGAAGGACCACCTGGGACAGGAACTCTTCTGGCCCATCTACGAGGAACTGGAGCGGCTCAACGTGCCGCTGTTGATCCACAACTCGCGCTCCGGTCCGGCGGGCGAGAACCGCTTCGACACGTTCCTGTTCAAGCACACCATCGGCCGTCCCTTCGAGACCATGCTGGACTGTGCCGCATTGATGTACGGCGGCGTGCCGGAACGGTTCCCGAAGCTCCGCATCGCGTTCCTGGAGTGCGGCATCGGCTGGGTGCCCTACTGGATGGACCGGATGGACGAGGAGTGGGAGCACCGGCAGTCGGAGGCGCCGCTGCTCAAGGACAGGCCCAGCGAGTACATGAAGGCGGGGAACTGGTATTACGCGGCCGAGCCGGAGGAGGAGAGCCTCCCTTACGGTATCGAGCGGGTCGGAGACAAGACCATCGTGTTCGCGTCCGACTACCCGCACTGGGACGGCATGTTCCCCAACGTGACCAAGACCATCAAGGAACGGACCGACATTTCCGACGACTTCAAGGACAAGTTCCTGGGAGAGAACGCCAAGGCGCTCTACGGCTGGGACTAGCCGCGGGTCGGGCAACAGCAGGGTTATCGCGTGCGACTGACACCCAGGATGGGCTTCAGCTTCCTGGTGCTCGTCTTCTTCTGCTACCTGGTCTGGGAGGCGGGCGAGTGGCGCCTGCAGGCGCGTCTCTACCCCTGGGCCATCGGTATTCCCATGATCCTCCTGGCAGTCATCAATATCGTCCAGGAGCTTCGGGGGCCGAAGGAGGAGGGCGAGAGCGCCTCGAGCAATGCGCCCGCCGACTTCCAGCTCACGCAGACCGTCGACTGGGCCGTGGCGGTCAGGCGCACTGCGAATATCCTGACCTGGATTGTGGGCTTCATGGCCGGCATCTGGCTTATCGGGTTTTCCATCACCGTCGCGGGCATGACCTTCGGCTATTTGAAGATACAGTCGAAGGAAGGCTGGCCCATGTCGCTGATCCTCACGGCCTGCGCGTGGCTGGTGTACTACGTCGTGTTCGAGCGGACGCTGTTGCTGCCGTTTCCCGAGGGTCAGGTATATCGTTGGCTGGGTTTTGAATAGACAGGGATACGAGAAAGGCGAGTCGTAACCCTGCACCCGTTTGTGCGGCGCAGGGCACTCGGTTCCAACCACGGAGGTGTGTCATGAAGCGAGCGATCTGTCGAATTTTTCTCGTGCTGCTGCTGGCCGGGTTCATAGTCATGAGCTTCGCGGGACAGTCGGCGGCGAAGGACTTCTACGAGGGCAAGACCATCCGCATCCTGGTGTGCTGTTCGCCGGGTGGGTTCTACGACCGGTGGGCCAGGTTGTTCGCGCGGCACATGGGCCAGTACATTCCGGGCAATCCCGACATCATCGTCCAGAACATGCCCGGGGCCGGCTCTCTCATCGCCGCCAACTACGTCTACAACATCGCCAAGCAGGACGGCACGGCCATCGTGATGCCCTTGGCGGGCCTGTACCTGGATCAGGTCGTGGGGCGGAAGGAGGTCCGCTTCGACATGGCCAAGTTCCAGTGGATCGGCACGCAGGAGGTGAGCCACTCCGTGCTCTTCTGCCGCAGCGACTCGAAGTACAAGAGCATCGACGACTTGGTCACGATGAAGGACGACCCGGCCAAGCTGGGCAACACCGGCACGAGCGGCAACAGCTATCTTCTGGGCAAGGTGCTGGAGAAGGCCGTGGGAGCGAACTTCAAGATGGTTTCGGGTTACCCCGGCGGCAGCGAGATCGACCTGGCGGTGGAGCGTAACGAGGTGTCGTGCCGCGGCCTGTCCATCCCGCCGTTCTTCGGGCGTGAGCCCTACCTGACCTGGCACAAGAAGAAGTTTGCGCGGCCGCTGGTTCAGACCGGGCGGGAACGCGACGCCAGGATGAAGGATACCCCCACCATCCACGAGCTGATGGAGCAGCACAACACGCCGAAGGGAATTCGGGCCATCGCCACGGTGATCTTCGCCAGCGGCGACTTCGGACGTCCGTTCGCCGTTGCGCCGGGTGTTCCGGGCGATCGCGTAAAGATCCTGCGTGACGCCTATGCCAAGACCCTCGGGGACGCGAAGCTGGGTGCCGAGGCCGAGAAGGGGCGGATGGTGCCGTTCCAGTTGAAGAGGGGCGAGGATCTGCAGAAGGTGGCCGTGAACGTCGTAAGCCAGCCCAAGGAGGTCGTGGCCGGCGTAAGGGAGATCCTTGGGAGGTAGTTCCCGGGCATGATGCTCGACGCCTTCATAGAGGGACTGCTTCACGTCCTTTCCTGGCCGGCCTTCGGCTTCCTGCTCCTGGGTGCGCTGGTGGGGTTCGTCGTGGGGATTCTCCCCGGCCTGGGCGGCCTGGCCACCCTGGCCCTGATGCTCCCCTTCGCCTACAAGATCGGGGAGCCGATCTCGGCCTTTGCCTTTCTCCTGGGCATGCACGCCATCACCGGCACCACTGGTGACCTCACCTCGATCCTCTTCGGCATCCCGGGAGAGGGCACGGCCGCGGCCACCATCATGGACGGCTACCCCATGACCAAGAACGGGGAAGCCGGGCGGGCCATGGGCGCCGCGCTCATGAGCTCGCTGGTGGCCGGCCTCGAAGGCGCCGTCATCCTGGCACTCGCCATTCCCATCATGCGCCCGCTGGTGCTGTTCTTCGGCTCTCCCGAGCTGTTCATGCTGGCGATCCTGGGAATTACCTTCATCGCCTCTCTGAGCGGATCGTCGCTCACCAAGGGGCTTCTGTGCGGCGGCATCGGCCTCATGCTGGCGTCCATAGGCGTCGATCCCCAGACCGGGACGCTGCGTTACACATTGGGCACGCTGTATCTCTGGGATGGCTTGAGTCTCGGCCCCGTGGTGGTCGGACTCTTCGCCATCCCGGAGATCATCGACCTGGCGGTGCGCGGCACCAGCATCGCCGAGGCCAAGATCGGCAAGATCACCGGTGTCATGGAAGGGGTCAAGGACACCTTCCGCCACTTCGGCCTGACCATGCGCTGCGGCTTCATCGGCGCGTTCATCGGCGCCTTGCCGGGCCTGGGGGGCGGCGTCTCCCAGTGGCTGGCCTACGGCCACGCCGTGCAGTCGGCCAAGGACAAGAGCAGCTTCGGCAAGGGCGACGTACGCGGCGTCCTCGGGCCGGGGGCGGCCAACAACTCCCGCGAGGGAGGCAACCTCATTCCGACGGTGGCCTTCGGCATTCCCGGCAGCAGCGCCATGGCGATCCTGCTGGGGGCGTTCCTCATCGTTGGCCTCAATCCCGGTCCGGAGATGCTCACCAAGCACCTGGACGTGACCTTCGCCATGGTGTGGATCCTGGTGGTGGCCAACATCCTCACCGTGGGCGCGAGCTTCATGTTCCTGAACCAGCTCGTGAAGCTCACCTTCGTCCGGGGTCAGCTCCTGATACCGTTCCTGCTCATGTTCGTGTTCCTGGGCGCTTTCGCGGCCCACAACAACTTCAGCGACATCATCGTCACGGTCATCTTCGGCATCGTGGGCTATGTCATGGTGCTGTTCCAGTGGCCGAGGCCGCCGTTCGTGCTGGGCCTGGTGCTGGGCACCATCGTCGAGAACTACCTGTGGATCTCCAGCAGCGCCTATGGCGCCGGGTGGCTCATACACCCCACCGTGGTCTGCATCGCCGCCCTCATCGTGGCCACGCTGGTCTACTCCGTGATCCAGGCGCGCCGGGGCCGTTCGCTGGAAGACGAGCTGGAGAAGAGGATGGGCGTAGAGGGAACCCGCGAATAGCGCGGATTCGCATTCCAACGGCTCCCACTCCCTCTCCCTCCGGGAGAGGGCCGGGGTGAGGGCGCTCGCCAAATCTCCCCAAGTCCGCCAAACCACTAGACATGCTCGCCGTCGCCCTGGGCCTGCTGGCCTCTTTTGCTTTCGCCTGCACGGCGACGCTGGTTCATCGAGGTGTGCAGGACCTCGATCCCTTCAGCGGCTTGGTGGTGGACCTCTTCTTCAACGGGTTGGTGTTGTGGCTCTTCGTGTTCACCTTCCACGACCTCTCGGAGCTTTGGGCCGGGGCCAACCTGATCTTCGCGGCCTCGGGCCTCATCGTTCCGGGGCTTTTCCGCCTGGTGGCGTTCAAGGGTATCGAGAGGATGGGCGCCGCCGCCGCCACCGCGGTGCTCAATTCGGCGCCGCTCTTCGCCGTGCTCCTGGCCATGGTGTTGCTGGACGAAAGGCCCGGTCCGGCCAACATGCTGGGGGCGGTGGCCGTCGTCTGCGGCCTGGTGTTCCTCTCTTGGAAGGGCGAAGCGAGATCCTGGCGCCCGCGGGACCTCTTCTATCCGGTGGCGGGAGCGATGTTCGCCGGGCTGCGCGACAACGTGGTACGGCTCGGGCTTCTTGCCGGCCCGGCGCCCATGGTGGGGGCGGCGATCACGGTGACCACGTCGTTTCTCACCATGTCCACGGCCTATTTCCCGGTGCACGGCCTGGCCCGCTTGAGGACTTGCGCGTGGGCGACCCTGGGCTGCTTCGCGCTGGTGGGGTTCGTTCACTTCGTCGCCTATTTCTTCATGTTCACGGCGCTGGACATGGCGGACGTGGCGGTGGTCTCGCCGCTGGTCCACTGCTTCTCGCTCTTTACCCTGGGGCTTTCCCCGCTTATTCTGGGTGATTCGGACCCGATCACCCGGCGCAAGGTGATGGCCACTTCGATGGTGGTGTTGGGCGTGCTGCTGATCGCGTGGTCGAGGTGGTCGAGCACGTAGGGGTCTGCCGTCGTCATGTGGACACTACCCAACCTCCTGAGCCTGTTCCGGATCCTCCTGGTCCCGTTCCTGGCCTATCTCATGGCGTTCACCGATCCGGTGTCCTGCGCACTGGCCGCACTGGTCTTCATCATCGCCTCGGTGACGGACATGCTCGACGGCTACCTGGCGCGCCGGAACAAGAGCGTGTCCGACTTCGGCAAGATCCTGGACCCCCTAGCCGACAAGCTGCTGGTGGTCACCGCGCTCATCATGCTGGTGGCCATCGACCGTCCCGGCGACGCGTACGTGCCCGTGTGGCTGGTGGTGATCATCGTCGCGCGCGAAGTGGCCGTGACCGTGCTGCGTGGCATCGCCCTGACCGAGGGGATCGTCATCCCGGCGGACGAGCTGGGCAAGTACAAGCTCCTGGTGCAGACCTTCGCCCTGGTGGGGCTGATGGTCCATTATCCCTATCTCGGCATCGATTTCTTCGTGGCGGGTATGTACTTCTTGGTGCTCTCTACCGTCCTCGCGGTCTGGTCGGGGGTCGACTATCACGTGCAGTTTCTGCGTTCCCTCCGTGCCGGTGGCGGGCCTCACGAGTAGTCGATGAACCCGTCCTTTCTCGGGGCAACGCACAAAGACTTGTAGGGGTAGGTACAGGCCTAGGCGTATAGCCTGCTTCCTACAATTTGGGATCTGTAACCAGCTGAAATCACGCAATAAAAGCCTCTGTCTAGGAGTTTTTTCGTCTCATGGGTGTCGTAAAAATATAGTCGCATGAGCTTCTCCTCTCGAAAGTGATGTCCAGCAAGTCGCTGAGGCGAAAAGCCGTGAGCCTGTTCCATGGGATTACAGACACAAACCGGTAGTTGTCGATAATCCTTTCCGGCATGTCCGGGTGGCGTCTTTCGAAATCCGCGCGAGAGTCTACGGGTGTCCAATCACGTATTTCGGGGAAAAGGTCTTGTTCTTCTTTACCGTGGGTACAGATGAAAGAATTGGTAGCCAAGGAGATCGCGAGGACCCCTGACTTCTTGTTGATTTTGCCATCAATCATGCTTGAGTAGATTTCCCAATCCACGTGTTTCCTGTTCCTGGTTTTCGAGCCGACCAGGACTATGGTGACGGAAGAATCTCTGAGGTATTCGTCTCGGATCTTTGTGCGTATCGTTTGGTCGTCCAGATCGTCCGAAATGTCTCCGGTGTCAACCGACTTGTCGATGAATATGCCCTCGCCGAACTCAAGCAGGAGATCTTTGTACCGTTGGTCGTTGGCATGATGGTAGCTGATGAACACCTTGTGCACGTTGTTTCTCCTTCCTCTTACTCACACGGGTTGAGAAGAAATATGAGCCATACGACGCAGGCCACCAGAAACGCCGCTGGCATCATCAGACCGCTGATTTTCCGTCGAATAAACCGCTCGGTGTTGAATTCCTCGTCCTCGCGCTTCAAGAAGTCGAACGGCAGATTCGCTTCGAGGGCTACCAGCACCTTGTGTTTGGCGGATAATCTTCCTGTAACGGAATGCAGGCTGATCATCCACGACAGAGAGACAAGAATGCCAAGCCCAGGCAGGGCCCACACTGCTTCAGTGCTGGGAGCGAACCGATAAAGCAACACCGACCCTGACACAATGCTCACCACCATGCCCGCATAGAGCTTGTTCAAGCCTTCACGAAGATGGGCAACCCGCTCAGCCAGTTCGGTGTGGATCTTGTACGTTTCGAACAACAAACTCCGTTCCTCGTCCAATGCGTTCTTTCTCCTTCCTGGTCGGGGAATAACGGGGCGGCCCGCCAGCCGCCGCTGGACCCGGCGACGTGTCGACGTGGGTTTGCCATCGACGTCACCAACAAGCTGATCATTTCCTGTTTCATAGGCGGCCGAGAACTCGAGGCCGCGGGGATCTTCATGCGCGACTTGGCTGGGCGCCTGAGCTTCCCGCGCATCGAGCTCACCACCGACGCCTACGCTGGCTACTCGAGAGACGTTCTCGGGTAGCGCTGACTACGGCACCACGGACATGGAAGGCGTCGCCAACAGCTAAGTGGAGCGCGAGACCCTGACGATGCGCTCCCAGCTCTAGTGAAGAGTCCATGCGGAGGCGCGTTGGATTGAAGCCCGCGCTGCTGAAGATCTGTGGACTGGTCTACATCGACCGCGCCAATTCAAGAAGTGGCTGAGAGCTGGCGCACGGCTCCCAAACCGTTGAAGCCTGCAGCCTGACAAGCCCCTTTTCTTCAGCGAAGCCACCTCCTCGCGGTGGGTTTTCGTTTCTGGTCAAGCTGCCGGGCTGACAATACCCATCAGTTTGGTGTAGTCGGTGACGATGTCATACTTCACGTGGTCCTTGGCGACCCCCTTGCTGATTTCCTCGAAGAATTTCCTCGCGCATTCGATTTTGGTCCGCTCGATCTCGCGGAGCTTCATCGATGACATGGAACCCTTAGTCTCGGCGACGAAGTAGATGTGCTTGACACTTCCTTCCTTGAAGGAGATGGCCCAATCCGGGTTGTAGTCTCCTACTGGCGTTGGAATCAGAAAGCCTCGCGGGAGCTTGGCGTAGACCACGATCTCGCTGCTGATATCCAGTTCCTCGACAAAGCGCGTCTCCACTTCGGAGTCGGTGACCACATAGTTGTAAACGTGATTTTTCATGCGCATTGCGCGCGAGAAGTTCTGCCCCGTTTGGTTAGCCGTGAAGATGTCCACACCGTATCGTTCGGTGACGGCGTCGTAGTCCAGGCGCTCAATGATCATCGTAGCCTTTTGCTCGGCGATGATACGGGAGGCCTCCGCAATGAAGTGCTCGGGGTTCTTCCTGAACTGCCCGAACACGCTCGGCTCTATCTCGGTCAGAATTACCGCTGTCGTGCCGCGCGTGAGTTGGGCATTCTCGGCGATTTTCCCAAGCAGGTCGTACTTGACCAGCGAGTGGATGGAACCGCCTTGCTCAGTTGTCGTACTGGTCAACTGGAAGCCGTCGCCCGACCTGAGTTGGTTGTCAGTCAAGCCGTCTTGCTGAAGGCCAACCTGCACCGTGTACTGCAACGGCGTCACACGAAGCTGGCGGTCAAGGGCGCTGACGCATTTCCGCACAAGCTCGGCCGAGTCGAACTCAACCCGATAGACGGCTTTCTGATTGATCCGCGTCCATAGATCCTGGAACTCCTTCTTCTCAAAGTTGGCGTTCAGCGGATTGGTGTTGGGTTTGCGGCCGTTTTCGACCTGTGGCAGTTGTGCATCACTGAACACGCTGTCGATGAGCTGGAATATCTGCTCGGCATGAGGCTTCAGGGCATCCGGTAAGTCGACCAACGTGCCGGCATCCTTCGCGTCGTGGTAGGTCTTGGCAATCTGATCGGTGTCGTCTGTGTAGTCGTTTTTCACCAGATAGCGGTAAATCTGCTTCGCCATTGCGGGCGTGATCTCGACAGGGCCGGCTTCTGTGATGATGGTCTTGCCGGTGAAATAGGCTTCGGTCGCCTCCCGCGGCCGGGACGAGAGGGTATCCGAAATCTCCTTCTGCAAACCGCTGACGAAATCCCGATAGCTCTCGCTCGCCACCACGGTCAGGACGTTGATGTCATGCACGACGGCGGGGTTGTCCATGCGGTCGCCATGCCTATCAACGGATAGCCGAAGTCCGCGCCCCACTTCTTGGCGACGCGAGATCGTGTTGTCGCTGTGCTTGAGCATACACATGACAAAGACGTTGGGATTGTCCCAACCTTCGCGAAGCGCCGAGTGTGAGTAGATGAACCGGGTCGGCTCCTCAAACGATAACAGGCGCTCCTTGTCCTTCAGGATTAGGTCGTAGGCGTCCACGTCGTCTGAATCGACCGTCCGCGCACCGACGGCCGGGTCCTTCAGGCGGTTCGTCTTCTTGTCGATAGAGAAATACCCGTTGTGGGTCTTACACACGTCGATGCCAGCGAGATGCTTGCGGTAGGCTTCGTTGTCGATCGCTAGCTCGGAGAGGTACTCGGCCTTCAGAAGCTCATATTCTTCCTCGAAGACTCGTGCATATTCGCCCTTCTCATCGGCTTGGTGGTAGTCACGGTACTTGACAACCTCGTCGATGAAGAAGAGCGAGAGCACCTTGATGTCCTGGGCGAAGAGCTGCTTTTCCTTGTCCAGGTGCGCCTTGATCGTCTCGCGTATCTGGATGCGCCGGATGTCCCGCTCGGACACATCGCCCGTCGCTTCGCCGGCCTTCAGTACGATGCCGTTGGTGAACTCGACCGTGTCGTGGTTGTAGTCAATCTCCAAAATCGTGAAACCGTCGCGGTATTGGTCTAGTTCACCCGACTCCACGAAAAGGTCATCGCGGAACTCCAGCCGCCGGAGCTGGCGTTTGATTTCGCCGGACTTCAGCTTCACCTCCAACTCGACGCGCGCGACAGGCGCCCTCTTCGAGATATCGATACCTTCGAAGTAGAGGTAGGCGTTCGTCCCGGCAAGGCCGCGCGTATGGATGCCGCGCACGGCGATCTTCTTCACCAGTTTTTGGTTATATGCGTCGAGCGCGTCGAGCCGATGGACCTTGTTGTGCTGAGTTCGGTGCGTGGCCGAGTAGCGCAGCGTCATCAGCGGTTTGAACTTCGGTAGGGCCCCCATCGTGGCCTTGCCCTCCATCTTCTGCGGTTCGTCCAGAATGAGGATGGGGCGGTTGCTGGCGATCACGTCGATGGGGCGGCGGGACTGGAAATCGTCCAGTTCGTCAAAAATGCGACGGTTGTCGGCGCCGCGGGCGTTGAACGCCTGGATGTTGATCACCATCACATTGATGCCCGCGTCTGAAGAGAAACTCTCCAGCTCATGCAGGCGCTTGGAATTGTAGATGAAGAAGCGCGCCTTCTTGCCGTAGGTTTCGGCGAAGTGGTCGGCGGTGATCTGAAGCGACTTGTACACGCCCTCGCGGATGGCGATGCTGGGCACCATCACGATAAACTTGGACCAGCCGTATCGTTTGTTCATCTCGAACATGGTTTTGATGTAACAGTAGGTCTTGCCGGTACCGGTCTCCATCTCGATATCGAGGTTGAACTTGCAGCCGGCGCTTGACACCAGCGCATCCGACATGGGCAGGTTCTGCCGGCGCTGTATATCCTTGATGTTGCTCAGAACCTGCAAATCGGGAAGCACAACATCGGCGTTCTTGAACCCCTCGTCGAAGGCGGTGGCTTGCACCTCGCGGCCGGGGTCGATCCGATAGGTGATGCCGCCAACATTGGGTTGACCGGCGAAGCAATCCACAACGGACCCGACGGCGTTGGTCTGATAGGGCTGGACCTTGAACTTCAGTTTCATGTCCGAGCCCTTAGATGGATTTGACTTCGGTAGTGGGTGAGAGCTGCCGGCAAATCTGCTCGACGTTGATCTTCACCGCATCGGAAACAAAGCCGTTGTCTCGGAACACGACACGCAGAGGCTCGCGCTTTGCCAGCTCCTTCACAAGCTCCTCTGTGATGGCGGTATCGAAACAGGCGACCAGCGCGTTCTCATCGACGAAAAACACGGTCTTATCCTGAACCGTCTCACGGTGGATCGGCAGCGTCAGATCAACGCCCCAATCGACCAGCACCTGGAAGAGCAGATCCTCAGGTGTGCGATCCGGCTTGATGTTGTCAATGGTGTCCAGCAAGATCTTCTGGTCGACTTCATCCGGGCGGTAATACACACCCTGCATGTTGGAGGTGTCGGTCCGCAGTACCCGGAAACCGACATCCTTATCCCAGTCGGGGTGGCATTCGCCTTCGAGGATTTTCTTGCCAGCGCGACGGATTCGCTCCCGAGAAAGCTCCGGAATTGTTTCATAGCCGGCCTTTAGCGCGTCAGACCCCTCGCCGCAGGGCTCATCAATCTGAATCATGACGAATTTTCGATTGCCTCCGTCACGGGCATTTAGTTGCATTATCGCTTGGGCTGACGAGCAGGAACCAGCGAAAAAGTCCATAAATATGAAGTTCTTGTCATCTTTCCCATTCACTACGAACGATGCGAAGTACTCGATTAACTTTGTAGGCTTTGGGAATCCAAAGACTGCCGAACCGAAAAGATCGTTAACTTCTTTGGTTCCGTCTTGGTTGAAGGGGCCATTCAGCAGGGAGACGGGCTTGCCGAGCCTCTCGACACCGTTTTCATCTTTCAAATCACTACTGTCCGGTCCAATAATTGAACAAATTCAATTGCTTATGCAACATGTCCTGGGAGGAAGTGTCTTCGGCATCGAAGAACCCCTTGTTTAAGGGGATTTTCTCGAACAAGGTGACGGAGAAGACCTGTAACAATGTGTAGAGGGAAACATCGAGGTCGAGCCGCTTTCTGATGATGGCGACGAGCACGTACACGGAGACGGCAGTCCAGATTTGCACCTTGACGGCGTTCTCCGAGGTGCCGTAAAACTTCCTGATCCGCAGATGTTGCTTGATCCATTTGAAAAACAACTCCACCTGCCAGCGGGCCTTGTACAGTTCGCAGATGACCTTTGGCTGAGGACCAAACAGGTTGGTCAGGAAAAGGAGCGTCTTTGATGTCTCCGGGTCTTTGAATCGAATCCGCCGCAAATAATGAGGATAACGTTTGTGGCTGTAGAAGCCCGACAACTTTACGGTCTGATCGCAGACAATGCCTTGCACACGATCGCTTGGAGCGGAATAGATGCGTCGCAAATCGGCATTGGTTTTGGCTCGGGTGACAAAGAACGCGCCGGCTTCGTGAAGTGCGAAGAGGCGCTTGAAGTCGAGGTAAGCGCGGTCCATCACGTAAATCGCTGCGGGTTCTGGAATCAACAGATCGAGCACTTTGATATCGTGCAGCTTGCCGTCGGAAACATGTATGAAACTCGGGATATTGCCGCGCAGATCGAGCAGCGTATGCATCTTGACCGCTGCTTTGGTGCTTCGAAACGAAGCCCACGGGAACAACGACAGGCACAGGTCGATGGTCGTCGAGTCCAGTGCATAGACGGTGTTGGACAGATCCAGCCCAAGGTCCTCTTGGATGTAAAGTTTGCGGGCTTGTGCAATGAGCCGTTGGGCGAAGTCGGCGTAGATTCTCCAGTCTCTTCGTTCGTTGGCGTCGGCCAACGTAGAGCGCCTGACCGTGGAGCGAATGCCCATGTGGTAGAGCTTGGCCGATTGCGCTGCAAGACAGGCTTCGATGTCTCGCAGACTTTCCCGATAAGCCAACTGAGCGAATGCCAGGATGCGAAAGTGCTCGGCACACGCCAGGGTGCGAACACGACGGTTCCCGCCATAGCGATCGACGATACGAGCGAACGTTGTCCAAGGCAGAAAATCCATCAACTGCGCGAACAGCGTCTTGCCGGTGTACATGGCGTGCCCTCCAGGGATTCCTGCCCTGAAGGTCGCCCAAAAGCGCTGTTGCGTTCAAGTCGGCACCGCAAGAAATCGATAAAAAGTATACCTGATTCACATAGTTACAGCCATCCCTACGTCACTTAACCGGACAGGAGTGCTTTCAAATATTGTTTTGAACGAACACTGTATTTGCCATTTCGCTCGTTTACGACAATCTCGCCACGAGCGTAGGCTTTCTCAACACGCTCCTTTGACCAAATCCACTGTTTTTCGGGCCAAAT
The DNA here is from genome assembly GCA_965204505.1 of uncultured Binatia bacterium (SeqCode). GTDB lineage: Bacteria > Desulfobacterota > Binatia > UBA9968 > JAJDTQ01 > JAJDTQ01. Next base: position 1,346,607 of record CBDBFB010000001.1, on the reverse strand, counting down.
TTCCGTCTCCCCGTGTAGAATGGGATAACGGAGGTTCTGTCTTTCGTCCTTGCTATTCGTGGCGAGGGGTTGTGTGATGTAGCCGCCTCGAATCTCGAAATTCTCGTCCGCAAGCTTATATGCAGCACGCTGCTCATCATCCAGCGGTGCGGCAATATTGCCAAAACTACCCTTTGTGTATACGAGTACGTATTCGTGTACGTTGGCAAAACCCTTGGAAGGCGCTCCGGACCCATACTTGTTTTTCCAAGCAACCTGTTCGACAAAATTATCCGGGCCAAATACTTCATCACAAATGATCTTGAGGTTTGCGACTTCCCCTTCGTCAATGGAAACGAAGATCAAGCCATCCGGAGAAAGCATGTTTCGCGCCAGCCGAAGCCGCGGATACATCATAGTCATCCAGTCGGAGTGGAATCGGCCCTTAGTACTCAAATTGGCAACAAGTCGGTTACTCTCTAAATCTTTCTGGTTCGAAGCGCGCAAATACTCTTCAGAGCCTTGCAGAAATCGGTCACAATATATCAAGTCATTGCCGGTATTGTATGGCGGGTCTATGTAGATCATCCGTACCGAGCCAAGGTAAATCTGTTGTAGAAGCTTCAACACTTCGAGGTTATCTCCTTCAACAAACAGGTTTCGTGTTTCAGCGAAACACAGACTTTCGGCGAAATCCGGCCGTAGCGTTTTGGCGATTGGCGCGTTCGCGTTAATGAGAGCCTCACGCTTCCCTGGCCAATCGAGCCGATACCGCTCCTGCGTTCCCTCCACGATATGGTCGCTTAGCTCTCGACGAAGCTGGTCAAAATCCACCGCTAGCCGGACGTTCCCGTTCTCGTCTGCGGCTTCGGTCACGCAGGCGGGGAATAGTTCGCGGATTTTCGCGATGTTCTCCTGAGACAGGTCAGTGCTATGCAGCTTGAGTTTTTCCATCCTTGTCGTCCCTTACGGGGTCGTGGCGGCCAGTTGGTCGTCAGGCTGAATTGTGGTGCCGTGTTGTAACTCAGCCAGTTCCTGGTTGGCCTTGCGCAGCTCCGCATTGATCGCTACGCGCTTGTTGAATCGCTTCGCGCGGGTCAGCCGCACCTTGATCCGCTCCAACTCACGCGTCTTGGCACGGATCGCCTCCATCCTGTCCACCCGGGTTTGGATGTCCTCATCGCCGCGTCCGGCCGCGGGCATAATTGCGGTCAGCATACGGTCATAGAGCGCCCCCATGTCGAGCGCGACCGGCAACGGCTCGCGCGGCGCAGTTTCCGGCATCCAGTCCGTTGCAAAATACCCGCTGATCACCCACTTGGCGCTGTCCGTCTCGCTCGGGCGCTTGAAAGCGGCTGTCGCCTTGCGTTTGCCGCGCCAGGTGAGCTCGAAAAACAACGGAAACGGAATGGCGATGTCGATCCCGCGTAGGATGGCCTCGTCCAGCTCCCCTGTCTTGAGCGCTATGCCGAAGACCTGAATCTCCGCCACAGCCTTGGTAGCGCTGAGGTTGATCGTTTCGGGGGCCAACTTGAACCGCCAAACGATCTGGTCCACCTCGCGGACGAACAAATCCTTGAGCGCGGTGTTGGCGCCAGCGTGCTCGTAAATCTTAGTCTTCGGAACAACACGGCCGAAGGCGGTGCTCTTGGGATAACGGAAGAACGCGGTCACGCCTTGCCCCTTTCGACCACCACGAAGGCGATCAGCTCGAAGTCTTTCAGGCCGGCGATCGTGTGAACCAGCGCGGTAGTCCGCCCACGGCTGAACAGGCTGTCGATGTCCTTCTCTTCCTTCACCTCGATCATGGAGCGGATAGCGCTCGTCAGAAGCTCGGAATAGCGGTCCATCCTCCGGCCGTCCTGGGTCCGCTCGTTGAAAGTGCGGCAAACCTGCGGCAGCGGTTCCGCCTGGCCCTTGCAACTCGTGCGGATCAGGTCGAGCAGACGCTTCACCTCCGTATGATCGGCTATAATCTCCCCGTCATCGCTGATGTAGACGAGGTAATAGGGATGCAGGCGGTTCTGCTGATTGATGTTGACGCTCTCGTGGATGTTCTTGAGCGCGAAGATCGCGCCGGGTTGTAGGCTCAACTCGGGCTGCGCCGGAACGACGGCGTGCATCCCGTTCGGCAGATGGTCCGGCTCGCCATGCTCCTTGACGTAGTTGAGCAGGTCCATGCGGAAGTCGTTGAGACCGAGGTCGGTGATGGAGATGCCGGTCTTCACGTCCTCCAGCTCGATTACCTCTTCCTGTAGGCGCTTGAGCTGGTCCTTGCGATAGGCGATGTCGCTGCTCTTGGCGGTGAGCATGTTGTCGTCACCGGTGGCGCTCACGTCGGCGATCACCATGCGGTTCTCGACCCGCTCTTTCAGGTTGATGTACTCGTCGAGCGTAATGTCGGGCCAGTAGTTCACCAACTGGATTTGGCTGTTGGGCGAACCGATACGGTCGATCCTACCGAAACGCTGGATGATGCGCACCGGGTTCCAATGGATGTCAAAATTGACGAGATGATCGCAGTCCTGAAGGTTCTGGCCTTCGGAGATACAGTCGGTGCCGATCAGGATATCCAGCTCGCCCGGCTCGTCCGGCAGGACGATCGCCTTTCCCTTGGAGCACGGCGAAAACAGTGTCAGCACGCTCTGAAAATCGTAGTTCTTCTTGAGCGTGGTCTTCGGTGCATGAGAGCCCGTGACTTTGCCGGCCTGTAATCCGAGTTGCCGAACGAACGGTGCTAGATTGGCATAAAGGTAGTTCGCCGTGTCGGCGAAGGCTGTGAAGATCAGGACCTTCCGATTGCCCGGATTAAGCGGTTCTCCGACCTTTTGCTTGATCACGTGCTTGAGGTGCTGGAGCTTGGCGTCGTCCTCCGGCCTGACCTTCCCCATCGAGGCACGCAGCTCCTGAATGAGCACAAGGTCGGCCTCCAGGTCGTGCTTCCACGACGACAGGTCGATGTCGGCGAGGCTGATTTGCACCTTCTTGCCGACAGTGAAATCACCCAGCCCGGCTAGATCGTCGTCCTCGGCGTCGAGCAGCTCCGGGTTCGCCATGAAATCGCTCACGCTCTGCGTGCCGCCTGAGCGCTCGAAATCGTTAATGGCCTCCAGGGCGCGCGTGATGTTGCCGCCGAGCGAGCGCAAGGTGATGCGGAACGCCTCAACCGAGCTTTCCAGTCGCTTGAGCAGGTTCGTGGTCATCAGCGCCTGAAGGCTGCGCTCGCGGTCCGCCTGCCGCAGCTTGCCCCGACCGCCTTCAACCTGGGTGTCGTAAATCTCCTCGTATTTCCGTAGCCGGCTCGGGAGGATGTAGCTGATCGGGGCATAGACCGCGAGCTTGAGCGCGGAGAGTTGGGTGAAGATGTCGTTCAGCCCCATCACGTCGGTTCGCAGCGTAATCGGGCAGTGGAACGACAACGGCCTGCGTCGTTCCGGGAATCTGCCGATGTCCTTGGTGTCGTAGAACGTCTCGATGTGTCTTCGCGACCGGGCGATGGTCACAGCGTCGAGTAGCTCGAAGAAATCGAAGTCAAGCGCCTTCAGGATGGAGGCGGCTGTGCGATCTTCTGGTGGCAGCGTCGACCAGGCGTTGAAAGCCTTCTGGGCGCGGCGGAAAATCTCTTCGACGCTGTTCTCGGTCTCCAGATTCCGGCTGAGAGTCTCCGACTGACCTTCGTAGGCGAGCGCCAACTGGTTGCGCAGATCGGTGAAGCGGTTGTTCACCGGCGTTGCCGACAGCATCAGCACCTTGGTCTTCACGCCGGTGCGGATCACCTTGTTCATCAGCTTCTGGTAACGGGTCTCCCGGTCCTTGAAGACATCGTTGTTACGGAAGTTGTGGGACTCGTCGATTACGACGAGGTCATAGTTGGCCCAGTTCACCCGATTGAGCGGTATGCCGAAGGACTCGCCAGAGGTGCGGGACAAGTCGGTGTGGCACAGGACATCGTAGTTGAAGCGGTCCTTAGCAAAGATATTCGTCGTCAGGTTGGAGTTGTAGTTCTGCCAGTTGTCCGCGAGTTTCTTCGGACACAACACCAGGACGGCCCGATTGCGCAACTCGTAGTATTTGATGACAGCCAGCGCGGTGAAGGTCTTACCGAGGCCGACGCTGTCGGCAAGGATGCAACCGTTATAGGTCTCCAGCTTGTTGATGATGCCGATAGCCGCGTCCTGCTGGTAGTTGAACAGCTTGTCCCAAACCACGCTGTCGCGATAGCCGGTGAGGTCATTCGGCAGAACGTCCTCGTCAACATCCTCTAGGAAGTCCTGGAAGATGTTGTACAGCATCATGAAGTAGATACGCTCCGGCGAGTTTTCCTGATAGACGGACTCGATGTGGTCGCAGATCGCGGCGGTGACATCTTTGACCTTTCCCGGGTCCGACCAGATTTGATTGAACAACTGTAGGTACATCTGCGTGTGGTCCGACTCGTCAAATCTTGTGACAAAGTTTGAGACGGCATCGCCCTTCTGATACCCGAGATCGACCGCCGTGAAGCCGCTTATGGGCACGTAGGCGATTCCACTGTTTTCCTGTGCGACATGCAGGAACTGCTGCATCGGGGCCTTGGTGGTATTGGACCGGAACCTGGCCTTCTTGCGAATCCATTCCGCGCACTCGCGCGCCACGGCGCGTTGGGTCAGCTTGTTGCGAAGCTGAATCTCGAACTCGGTTCCGTAAAGACTGCTTTCCCGTCGCGCTTTGGGAATGAAGAACTCACGGCGCTCCTTGCGCATACGGTCGGCGACTTCGTTCGGCACGAACGTCGGCGCCGTAAAGATGAACTGAAGACTCTCAACCTTCGACAACTCAGACTTCAGCGCCTCGAAGGCGTAGATCGAGAAACAGGACGCGGCAATTTTCAGCCGCGCTCCGCGCTCGACCGTACCCTTCAGGTCGTCACCGAGAAGCTGCGACGTGTTGTCAATGATCTTCATCCCTTACAGCTTAGTTGCCGTCATCCGTTGTGGAGAGCAGCCGAAACTCGGCGAGTGAGTGGGCCCTCCCAACCGTAGCAGTTGCTCACAAGACTCAACCGGCTCGGTACGCGCGATGTCGATCAAGCGGCCGAAGCCGTGCTTAACCTCCTTCGCAGACGTGGTCTTCATGGCGATCCGTCCATTTCTGGCTATTGTGTCCAAATTTTGACGATTCTGGCAACCACTAGCATGACTTGGAACTCTTCCCGATGCTCGGCCCGCACTGGATTAGAAGGCGCAGGCGGCGTTATTGGCGAAGCATTGGGGCCCGGGAGAGCTATTGACAGGCTTGATCTGCGTAGAAATCTGAGAACAAGTTGCCGCCGATGCTTCCCGTGTTCCGTGCCGCGGCGGTCCGGATCGAATCTCGTGCGAGATGCCCGTATCGGGCGGTCGTCTAAACCTGGGTACGGCCTAGCAGCTTGCCGATCATCGTCTCTTCAAGACCCGGACCGGCTCCGGCAGGCCAGAGTCTGGATTCTCCATCCCCATGCCAGCCGGCCGACAGGGGCCGGACACTGCGGAGCGATGATGCCGCACTCCAACAGGAGACCTCGCAGAGCGTTGATAGTCTGCGAGCGTTTGGGCCGCCAGCAGGCCCTGCGTGCGGAACAGCATTCCCGGACCTGCTATTCTTCGGTCTTCACCGCCACCAATCGCATGGTCGGGTGTTGCGCCGCCTCGCAGATCGCGTCCGCCACGTCGTTCTTTATGGCGCTTCACGAACGGCTTCACGTAGATCGGCGGGATCGAGTTCACCTCGTGGTGCAAGGGCAGGACCTAACGGATTCAAATAGAGAGCACTAGCAATCAAGGCAAATTGACAAGGGCCAGCGGATGATGTAGGAAACCTTACAGGATGCGGGTGTAGCTCAGTTGGCTAGAGCGTATGCTTGCCAAGCATAAGGTCGCCGGTTCGACCCCGGTCACCCGCTCCAACCCCACCTCACATACAGCCCGTTCCGATCTGTTCCCGGCCGAAATTGCTCCGATGCCGTGCAGAGATCGCTGACATTCGCTACCTCGAACACGCACAAGTTCAGCGAGGTGAGCGCCATCCTTGCGGACTACGAGATTCCCGTGGAGATGGCTTTCCTCGAACTTCGGGAGATCCAGGCGGATACGCTGGAGGAAATCGCCGCGGAGAAGGCCCGCGAGGCGTGCCGGAGGGTGGGTGGTCCAGCCATGGTGGAGGACACCGGTCTTTTCATTGACGGTTTGGGCGGCTTTCCCGGTCCCTACTCGGCGTACGTGTTTCGAACGGTTGGCAACGAGGGCGTTTTGCGGCTCCTGGAGGGAGCGCCGGGCCGCGGCGCGACGTTCCAGTCCGTGTTCGCCTACTGCCGTCCGGATGGCTCGCCGGAGTGTTTCCCCTCCGCGGTGCCCGGCACCATCGCTCCGGAGTGCAGGGGAGGGGGTTGGGGCTATGACCCCATCTTCATCGCCAAGGGAGCGTCGGGAAGGACCTACGGCGAGCTCGGCGACGACAAGAACCGGCTGTCCCACCGACGGATGGCTCTGGAGAAACTCGCCCGCCGGATGAAGTCGGGCCGGATGAGTGAGGGTGTAGGGTAACCCCTGCGCCCTCACCAAGCTACTTCTTCGGAAAAAGAATCTCCTTGAGCTTCTGAACGACTTCGGGGGACAGCGCGTCCAGTGACTTCACGACCTTCAGCACCTCGGTTCCGGGCGAAGGGTCGATATCCAGGCGTGTCTTTTTGGCATCCGCCAGGAATTGCGGGTCCCGCATGGTCTTCATGAAAGCCGTCCGCAGGATCTCCACGCGTTCCGGCGGCGTGCCCGGAGGCAGCGCGTATATTCGAGTGAGTCTGGCCGGATCATGGATGCCCGACTTGATGAGCAGCCGTGCCTCGTCGGTCTTCGCAAGGCTGATGGCCAAAGGGACATCCGGAAGCGCGGTATGAGGCTTCGGAGACAACTGCACGACCGGAACCGAGTCTCCGGACTTGAACCTTGCTCCCCAGGTGGCGCTCACGGCCGTCCAGCTCAGTCCACAAACCCCATCTGTCTCGCCTTTCTCGGCGGCCAGAAGCATGCCGGGCGCGCCCCGATACCCCTCTATCACCTTGATGGGCAAGCCAAGTGCGGCGCGCAGCAATTTCGGGGTCTGGCCCGTGGCGGCGCCGGGGCCCGAGGCGGACAACTTGACCGTTCTGGGCGAGTTCATGAATTTCGTGATGTCCGTGATGCCGCTCGCCTTGGTGAAGGCACAAACGGATATGGTCGATTCCGGCACCCCGATGAACTCGTACCTGCTGGAAACGAACTGGACTCCCTTCTGTCCGTAGAGACGGGCCCAGAAGAGCCCTCCGGGGAAGTTCCCTATGGTCAGGCCATCGGGTTTGGCCTTCCTGTAGACGTAGTTGGCCGATATGAGCCCGCCCGCCCCGGTCATGTTCTGTATCAGGAACGTCGGGTTTCCCGGAATATAGCGGCCCATGTGCCGGCCTATGGCGCGCGAGTAGAGGTCGAAACCGCCGCCCACGGAGAACGCCACCACGATGCGAATGGTCTTGCCCTTGAAGAACATGTCATCCGCGGCCGAGCTGGCGGACGGGCCGACGGATACCGCCGCCAGGGCGAGGGCCATCACCGCGCACATCGTCAAACGTGAGAAACGTCTACCGCCTTTGCTGTTGCCCATGTCCTGGTCTCCCTCGTGGTTGGTTGCCTCACCGGTCGGGTCCGATAAGCAGCGGGGCCTGGGAACCGAAAAAAGAAAGGGCGCAGGGTTTTGCCCTACGCCCTCTCCAGGCTACTTCCTCTTCGGAAAGAGAATGCCTTTCAGCTTCTGGACCACCTCGGGTGACAGCGCGTCCAGTGACTTCACGACCTTGAGTACCTCGGTGCCGGGCGAAGGGTCGATGTACAGCCGCGTCTTCTTGGCATCCGCCAGGAACTGCGGATCCCGCATGGTCTTCATGAAAGCCGTTCGCAGGATCTCGACGCGCTCCGGCGGCGTGCCCGGAGGCAGCGCGTAAATGCGGGTGAGCGCGGCGGGATCGTGGATGCCGGTCTTGATGAGAAGCCGCGCCTCGTCGGTCTTGGCCAAGCTGATGTCCAGGGGGACGTCCGGAAGCGCGCTATGCTTCTTCGGAGACATCTGAAGGACCGGCACCGCATCCCCGGACTTGAACTTCGCTCCCCAGGTGGCGGTCAAGGCTGTCCAGCTCAGTCCGCAGATACCATCGACCTCCCCCTTGTCAGCGGCCAGAAGCATCCCCGGCGCGCCTCCATACCCCTCGATCAACTTGATGGGGAGGCCGAGCGCGGCGTTGAGCAGTCTGGGGCCGTCGTTGGTGGAATTGCCGGGGCCCGTGCCGGAGAGCTTGACGGGTCTGGGCGAGTTCATCCATTTGTTTATGTCCGTAATGCCGCTCGCCTTGGTGAACGCACAAACGGAAATGGTCGATTCCGGGACTCCGAGAAACTCGTACTTGCTGGAAACGAACTGGATTCCCTTCTGCCCGTAGAGACGGGCCCAAAAGAGGCTTCCAGGGAAATTGCCGATGGTCAGGCCGTCGGGCTTGGCCTTTCTGTACAGGTAATTGGCGGAGATGAGCCCGCCCGCGCCGGTCCTGTTCTGTACCAGGAAACTTGGATTTCCGGGAATATAGCGACCCATGTGCCGGCCTATGGTACGCGAATAGAGGTCGAAACCGCCGCCCACGGAGAACGCCACCACGATGCGGATGGTCTTGCCCTTGAAAAACATGTCATCCGCGGCCGAACCATTGGACGGGCCGCCCAACGTAAAGACCCCCAAGACGGCGAGGCAGCACAAAATCGGTAGAATTCGGTCCTTTAGCGAGCGGTAGCCCATAACAATCCTCCTGCGTTTGAATTACACGGCGGAACAACCGAAAACCGGGTTGACAGGACGTTTAGACTTCCATCGTCGTATTGTCAACGGTGGCGGGAATAGAGGTGCTCGGGAGCGTGCGCATTTCAGGCCGTGTCGACGGCCCGATAGTGGTCCTCCAAAACTCGTGCCACGCAGCCCGTGAGGTTGATGCCGGTTTCGATATGCAGGAACTCGTTGGGCCCGTGGGCGTTGGATTTGGGTCCTAACACCCCGGTAATCATGAACTGCGCCGCGGGAAACTTCTCCGCCAGCATGGCCATGAACGGGATGGTGCCGCCTTCGCCGATGGCGCAGGCGTCCTTCCCGAAGTGTTCCCGGGAAGCACTGGACATGGAGTCTTCCAGCCACGGCTGGAAGGCCGGCGCGTTCCAGCCGCCCGTTCCCTGTCCCGGCTCGAAGGCCACCTTGGCGCCGTGGGGCGGATCCTTGGTCAAGGTATCCTTCAAACAGGCCACCGCGGCGTCGGGATCGGCAGTCGGAGGTATGCGCAAGGACAGCTTCACCCGAGTCTCCGGACGCAGCACGTTGCCGGCCTGCTCGATCCCGGGGAGTCCCGCGGCGCCGATGATCTCGAGCTGCGGACGCCAGGTGCGGTTCAGCACCAACTCGGCGGGCTCTTCCCTTACGGGCGTGGCGCCGGGTTGGAACGGATACTCTCCGTGCACCCGGGTACCCAGGACCTCGGCCGCGGCCCTGGCCTGAGCAAGCCGGTCGGGCGGGATCTCCACGTGCAGTTCGGGCGGCAGGATCTCACCGGTGCTCTCGTCCTCCAGCCGGCTCAACAGGCGCCGGAGGATCCGGAAGCTCGACGGGACGATGCCGCTGGCGGCGCCGGAATGAACGCCTTCGGTCAGGGTCGATACCGACAACGTGGCGTTGATCACCCCCCGCAAGGAAGTGGTGACCCACATGCGTTCGTAGTCGCCGCATCCGGAGTCCAGGCAGACAACCAGGTCCGGTGTGCCGATGCGGTCCGCCAGCGCATCCACGTAGTGGGGGAGGTCGAAGCTGCCGCTCTCCTCGCATCCCTCGATGAGCACCACGCAGCGGGCGCAGGGAATGGATTCGAGCTTAAGCGCCTTGATGGCGGTCAGGGCCGCGAACATGCCGTAGCCGTCGTCGGCGCCGCCACGGCCGTAGAGCTTGCCGTCCTCCAGCACCGGCGTCCACGGTCCCAGGTCCGGGCGCCATCCTTCCATGGGGGGCTGCTTGTCGAGATGGCCGTAGAGCAGCACGGTGCCCCGGCCCTCTCCGGGTATTTCCATTAGCAATAGCGGCGTCCGGCCTTCCGCGCGCGCCACGTGGAGCTCCAGTCCCGGAATCTCCTGAGCCGTTGCCCAGCGCGAGAACAGGTCCACGGCCCGGTCCATGTGGCCGTGCTCCTGCCACCGGGGATCAAAGGCCGGGGACTCGTTGGGGATGGCGATGTACTCTTGCAGGGCTGGAACGATGCTGGTCCGCCAAGTCTCGCGTATGAATGAATGAAGTTGGCTCATTTCGTACCCGTCTTTATGACCGTAAAAAACCCTCTCCCTCTGGGAGAGGGTGGCCGAAGGCCGGGTGAGGGCGCACGCACAGCCCCGTCCGCCCGGGGACCCTCACCCCAACCCTCTCCCGGAGGGAGAGGGGGGAAATTGTGCTTCATCGCCGGGCGGTATGGAATGCTTGTCTTCCTTCGGCTCCGGAAAGTGGAAGCGTTCGATCTCGGCATGGTCCGCGCCCAGGCTCACCAACTCTTCCACGTCGAGGGCGGCCTCCGCCTCGCGCGCCCGTCGCAGGGTGGCCTTCACCGCCGGATGTTTGGGCACGAAAAGCTGGCAGCAGTCCTGATCGGGCTGGACCGAGGTCTCGAAGGTGCCGATGGACATGGCCTGGTCGATGATCTCTTGCTTGTCCATGCCGATGAGGGGGCGCAGCACCGGCAGGCGCGCGGCCTCCTCGATCACCGCGATGTTGGGCAGCGTCTGGGACGCCACCTGGGCCAGGCTCTCGCCGGTCACCAGCGCGCGGGCTCGTTCCTTGGCGGCGATGACCGAGGCGATCCGGAGCATCATCCTGCGGTAGATGACGACCCGGAGCGGCCGCAGCACGGCGGCGACGATGCGGCGCTGGATCTCGCCGAAGGGCACCAGGTAGAGCCGTGAGACGAACTGGTAGCGCGTCAGCATCTCCACCAGCGCCTTGGATTTCTCCTGCGACGATCGGTCCAGGAACGGGCTGCTGTGGAAGTGGACGAAGATGAGGCGGCAGCCTCGCTGCATCATCCGGTACGAGGCCACCGGGGAATCGATGCCCCCGGAGATGAGCGACACCAGCCGCCCGCTGGCGCCCACCGGCAGCCCGCCGGGTCCCGGCACCCGCCGCAGGCTTACGAACGCGCTCGACGGCAGGACCTCCACCGACACGGTCAACTCGGGCCGGGTCAGGTCCACCCGCGCTCCGGAATAGGCCTTGACCAGGGCGCCCAGCTCCCGGTTGATGTCGTTGGAGGTGAGCGGGAAACGCTTGTCCACGCGCCGGGTCTCGACCCGGAAGGAATCGAAGGACTGGCCCTGGAGCGCTTCGAGGACGTAGGCGCCGAGCGAGGGCATGTCGGCGTCGGTGCGTTCCACCAGGGAGAAATTAGCGATGCCGAACACTCGGCCGAGCCGGTCGGTCAGTTCCTCCGGCGCCACGTCGTGGTTGAAGTTCAGGAGCAGCCGGGACGAGGCGTTGCGGATCTCCCTGAGTCCCATCCCACGCAACGCCGTGCTCAGGTTCTTCTTGAGGTGCTCGACGAACCAGGCGCGGTTGCCTCGCTTGAGAGCGATCTCGTGGTATCGGACCAAGGCCGAGCGCATGACCGCAAAATACCAGATCGGCGTAACTTTTGCATGGAATGCCGCCTGTGGTACCATAAGGGATTCACCTGGAGGTTCATACATGGAAACATTCAGAAAGGTTTCGGACGTCGCGCAATTCTCGCCGGAGAAGATGAAGAAGAACGGCGTCTTCGAGACGGAGCGCATGTTTTGCGACGTCTATTGCTTCGAGGCCGGACAGGTCCAGAGCATGCATAGCCACGAAGGGTCGGACAAGGTCTATTTCGTGCTGGAGGGCAGGGGGCGGTTCCGCATCGGCGACGAGGAGCGCGATCTCGGCAAGGACGAGGTGGTGCTGGCTCCCTCGGGCGAGCCCCACGGCGTGGAGAATCTTGGGCCGGAGCGGTTGAAGCTCTTGGTGGTCATGGCGCCGCGCCCCAGCCATTGAGGACCTTGCGTCATGACCGCGGAAGATCCCGTGAACGATGTCAACCGGCGCTTCTACGAAGCGTTCGAGAGCCTCGACATCAAGCGCATGGAGGGGATCTGGCTGCGCGAGGACTACATCAAGTGCGTCCACCCCGGCTGGGCCCTGTTGTCCGGTTGGGACGCCGTCATGGAGAGCTGGCGGCGGATTTTCGAGAACACGGAGCAGATGCGCTTTACGCTCACCGACGTGCAAGCGCGCGTGCAGGGCGATCTGGCCTGGGTCACGCTGTACGAGAACCTGGCGTCGCGACTCCAGGGGCAGACCAGCGCGGCCGTGGTGTTGGCCACCAACGTCTATGAAAAGCGTCCCGACGGCTGGTTCATGATCCACCACCACGGTTCGCCCGTGATGATGGCCGAGCCCGATCCCCGTTCCACCGTGCAGTGAAGCCTCTCCAGGACAAGGTCTGTATTGTCACCGGCGCGGGGCGCGGCATCGGCCGCGCCATTGCGCTCCGGGCTGCCGAAGAGGGTTGCCGCACGGTGCTCGCTGCGCGAAGCGCGGACCAACTCGAGGCGGTGCGGGCCGAGATCGAGTCACGGGGCGGACAGGCTTGCCCGTTTCGCGCCGACCTGTCCTTGCAGGAGGACCTGGAGGCGCTGGTGGAGGGGACTCTCGAGCAGTTCGGGACCGTCGATTTCCTCGTCAACAACGCGGGCTGGGGCACCAAGGCCAACGTCCCCAAGGCGCGGGTGAAGGATTGGGAGCAGACCCTCCGGGTCAACCTGCTGGCGCCCATGATCCTGAGTCAACTCGTGCTGCCGACCCTCACGGCCAGGCAGTCGGGGGCCATCGTCAACATCTCGTCGATATCGGGGCGGGCAGGGCAGGGCGGGTCCGCGGCCTACGCTGCCTCCAAGGCCGGGCTCATCGCATTCAGCCAGGCGCTGTTCGAGGAGGTGCGCGAGCACGACATCAAGGTGGCGGCGATCCTGCCCGGATTCGTGACACGGACATGATACCGCCGGTCAGGCATCTCGACCGGTCCCGGATGATACAGGCGGAGGACGTGGCTCAGGCGGTGCTGTTCGTGCTCACCGCGCCGCCCACCGCATGTCCGGTGGAGATCACCGTCCGCCCCCAGCGGACGCCGTACCGGTAGGATGAAACAGGCGCACTGGGCGTCATTCCGGCGAAAGCCGGAATCCAGGAAGTGGGTGGGGGCTGCGGACCCTACACCCCTCCTCTCCTGGATTCCGGCTTTCGCCGGAATGACGGATTCGTAAATGTCGTTGCCTGTTTCGTCCTCGTGACGGTAAGTCACCTTCGGACGAGCCTTCAGGCCGCTCCCTGGAGATTGCAGAACTCCTCGTAGTCGATGAGCTCGTGAATGGTGGGCTTTTCCCCGCACATCGGGCAATCGGGATCCTCCCGCAGGCGCAGCGTGGTGATCTCCATGGTCAGCGTATTGAAATGGAGCAGCCGGCCGACCAGGGAGTCGCCCTTGCCGAGGATGAGCTTGATGGTCTCCACCGCCTGGATGGTGCCGATGAGTCCCGGAAGGACTCCCAGCACGCCGGCCTCGGCGCAGCTCGGCGCCATGCCCGGGGGAGGCGGCTCGGGGTAGAGGCAGCGGTAGCACGGGCCTTTGCCCGGGTAGAACACCGTCACCTGTCCCTCGAACTGGAAGATGCTGCCGTGGACGTTGGGCTTGCCGGTCATCACGCAGGCATCGTTCACCAGGTAGCGCGTGGCGAAGTTGTCGCAGCCGTCCACCACGATGTCGTAGTCCTCGATGATCCCCATGATGTTCTCGGAGGTCAACCGCTCGGAAATGGGGATCACATTGACGTCGGGGTTCAGTCCCTGCAGGGTCTTGCGCGCGGACTCGGTCTTGGGCTCGCCGATGCGATCGTTGGTGTGGAGGATCTGGCGCTGCAGGTTGGACAGGTCCACCACGTCGTGGTCGATGATGCCTATGGTGCCGACCCCGGCCGCGGCCAGGTAGTAGGCGGACGGCGAACCCAGGCCGCCGGCGCCCACCATCAGCACCTTGGCGTCCAGGAGCTTCGCCTGGCCCTCTTCCCCCACCTCCGGAAGCAGGAAGTGGCGGCTGTAGCGGGTGAGCTGCTCCTGGGTGAACTGCCGGTCCTGCACGAACGAGTAGCCCTCGTTCTTCCAGGCCGTGTATCCGCCGGACATGGAGATCACGTCCTCGTAGCCCAACTCCTGCATTACCTTGCCGGCGAGAAGCGACCGTACGCCGCCGGCGCAGTAGGCGATGATGGGAGTCGACTTGTCGGGCACCTCGGCGTCCATCTTCATTTCGAGAAAGCCCCGGGGCACCGACACCGCACCCTCAAGGTGTCCCTCGCGGTACTCCTCTTTCTCGCGCACGTCCAGGAGCGCGTGGTTGCCGTTGTTCCGCAGCAGCTCGTGCACCTGCTGAGGCGACAACTCCTTGACGGTGCCGCGCGCCTCGTCCATCAATTGCTGAAACGTCTTGGCCATGACCTCTCCCTGACCGAAGTCCGGAAACATTAACTAAGTTTCAGAGTCTTTAATATAGACAATTTTCGTTCATTGTCAATTCAACCGGTAGAAGCGGTTCGCGTTGTCCGCCAGGATCTTCCGCTTCGCCGTGTCCGAGACATCCTCCCTGGCGCACAACTCCGGGATATCCTTGAGGTATTCCTGGCGCGGGCGCTCGTGAGGATAGTCCGAGGCGAAGAAGATGTGGTCCTCGCCGAAGAGCTCGATGACGTAGGGCAGCGTACGTTCCTCCGACTCGACGGAGACGTAGACGCTGCCGCTCTTGATGTATTGGCTGGGGGAGTGCTTCAGCCGGGGCGCCCATTTCTTGCCGCGCCGCTCGTAGCCCTCGTCCATCCGATCCATCATGAACGGCACCCAGCCGGCGCCGGCTTCCAGGTAGGCGACGCGCAGGTCCGGAAACAACTCGTACACGCCCTGGAACACCATGTTGGTGAGGTGAATCAGCAACGGAATCGGATGCTCCAGCGCGTGGACCTCGGCGAAGCTGTCCAGGTAGTCGAAGCCCAGGCCGCGGCTCGGCGCCCCGTGAATGGCCAGCGCCATGTCCAGCTTGCAGGCCTCCTCGTAGATCGGGAAGAAACTCTCGTGGCCGTAGCCCTTGCCCAGCGAGTTCACCGAGGGCAGCACGGCCGCCGGCATGCCCAGCTCCTGCTTGGCCCGGCGCATCTCCTTGACGGCGTCGTCGACGCTGTGGATCGGGATCAGCGCGACGCCCAGGACCCTCGGGGTATGCTTCATGTAGTACTCGTGGAGCCAGGTGTTGTAGGCGTGGGCGATGTTCACGGAATACGCCGGGTCCTGGATCAGCCCGAACCCTAGGCCCGCGGTGGGATAGACCACGGTGCGGTCGATGCCGCAGTCATCGAGGAACGACACCCACATGTCGCAGTCCGGATAGTCCCGGAGCCCCGACGAGCTCATGTTCGAAAGCCGGGTCCAGCCGTCCAGCGACGGGAACAGCGAGTACATGCGCGCCCAGGCGGGCTGGCCGTCGCTGCCCACGTACTTCTCGCCCATGTAGGGCATGATCTCGCCGGCGTTCTCCATGATGTGTCCGTCACCGTCAATGACCGGGTAGGCGTTCTCGCGCATGGGAATTCTCCTTTCGCTCTCAATCAGGTGGCCGGTGTCGGTTCGGCTCAGGCTCCGTCGATGCCGTAGAACCGCTTGGCGTTGTCACCGAACATCTTGTCCGCGACCCGTTGCGGGATGTCCTCCCGGCCGCGGATGGTGCCGGTCAGATCAGGCTCGAACGAGGGGTCCTGGTGGCCGTAGTCCGATCCGATGAGCAGGTGGTCCTCGCCGATGTAGTCCGCGAGGTAGGGGACGTCCTCGTCGGCCTCGCAGGCGACGAACAGCCGGTAGTCCTCGAACAGCGCCTCGTTCGTCTTGTGCTTCCAGTCGCTCTTGAGAAGCCGCTTGAGGATGTGCAGCATGAACGGCACCCAGCCGGCGGAGGCCTCGATGAAGCCGATGCGAAGGCCGGGAAACTCCTCGGGAATGCGGTTCGCTATGAGGTCCCGGAAGGCGTATATCGGCAGCACCCGACCTTGGGCGAACGAGAAGTTCCGCTCGAAGCTGAACAGGTTGATGATGGACGGCGCGCCCATGCCGGTGTGGATGCAGATGGGCAGGTCCAGCTTGGCGGCCTCCTCGTAGACCGGGAAGAAATAGGGGTTGTCCAGGGTCAGGTCGCCCTCCATGCCGCGGAAGAAGATGCCCACGGCGCCGTGCTCCTTGGCCAGCCGCATCTCGTCGATGGAGGCCTCGATGGAGCGCAGCGGCAGCACCGCGGTCCACAAGAGGCGGTTCTGCCCGGTGCGGTGGACCTCCCACATGTAGCGGTTGTAGGCCTTGCACAAGGCGACCTCCAACTCCGCGTCATGGGTCAGGTAGACCAGGAACAGCGTCGGATAGATCACCTGCACGTCGATGCCGAGGCGGTCCATGTCCGCCAGCCGCACCTCGGGCCGGGTGATCTCGCGGCTGGCGATGAGGCTGTCGCTGCGGGACGACTCCAGCTTCGTGGCCGACGGCGTCACCAGGCGGTAGCTGCCCTTGCCGTTGGGCTTGGGCACGATGTTGCCGTCGATGAGCCAGAAGGCGTTGCGCGGGCCGTAGAGCGTGTCCTCGGGCACCGAGGTCAGCACCGGCCGGCGCGAGTACATGCCCTCGTCGATGTGGTCCCACATGGCGACGGGCTCCGCGATGTGCGTGTCGGAGTCGATGATCGTCATGGCAAACGGCTCGCAGCGGACAGCGCTAGATGTCGTAGAGCTGCCGCGGGTTCTCGCACAGGATCTTGTCCGCGATGGCGGGCGACAGGTCTTCCCGCGAGCGGATGGTCTGGGCCAGCTCCGGCTCGAACGAAGGATCGTTGTGGCCGTAGTCGGAGCCGATGACGATGTTGTCCTCGCCCATGTAGCGGATCAGGTACGGAATGTCCTCGTCCGCCTCGCATGCCACGAACAGCCGGTACTTCTGAAACAGCTCGGCGCTGGAATCGAACTTGAACTGCTGCTTCAGCAGGCGCCGCAGGATGTGCAGCAGGAACGGAACCCAGCCGGCCGACGCCTCGATGAAACCGAACCGCAGCTTCGGGAACATCTCCGGGATGCGGTTGTGGATGATGTCCCGGAACGCGAAGAGGGGCAGAACCCGTCCGTGATGAAAGGTGTGGTTGCGCTCGAGGTTGAACATGTTGGTGAGGCTGGGACAGCCCGACCCCGTGTGGATACAGATGGGCAGCTCCAGGGAGTTGGCCTCTTCGTACACCAGGAAGAAGTACGGGTCGTCCAGGGTCCGCTCCCCTTCCATGCCGCGGAAAAAGATCCCCACCGCGCCGTGCTCCTTGGCGAGCCGCATCTCGTCGATGGATGCGTCGATGGAGCGCAACGGCAGCACGGCGGTCCAGCGCATCCGTCCTCCGGCCTTCTCCCCCACCTCCCACATGTAACGGTTGTAGGCCTTGGCCAGTGCGATATCGAGGTCCACGTCCTCGGTGAGATAGACCAGGAACAGGGTCGGATAGATCACCTGGGTGTCGACGCCGAGGCGGTCCATGTCCGCGAGCCGCACGCCGACGTCGGTGATCTCACGGCTCGCCACGAGGCTGTCGTTCCGTTCCGTTTCCAGCGTGGATGCCGCCGGCGTCACCAGCCGGAAGCCGCCCTTGCCCGATGGCTTCGGAAAGATGTTGCCGTCGATGAGCCAGAACTTGTTGCGAATGCCGTACAGCGTGTCGTCGGTGACGGACGTCAACACCGGCCGGCGCGGGTGCATGTCCTTGTCGAAGAACTTCCACATCGCCTCGGGCTCGGCGATATGCGTATCCGCATCGATGACTCCTGCCATGATTGCCTCCTTGGAGAAACGGCACCGTAGTCGGACGCACGGAAGCATAGACGGTGCGCCTACCCGTTTTTACTGCCAGCGGAGCTGGGTTGTCAAATGTGTTTGGCGGGTACCCAATGGCGCCAACGCCCGCGTAGTCATCCCCGCGAAACAGGCTGTGTCAATTCTCGGTGGTTAACGGACATGGCACCGACGCCCGTATCGTCATTCCGGCGAAAGACGGAATCCAGGGGTGGGGAGGGGCAAACGGGAGTGGTCCCCGCCTCCTCCCTCCTGGATTCCGGCTTTCGCCGGAATGACGATACGGGCGTCCCTGGCAAACCGTATCCAACAGCAGTTTGACACAGCCTGGGAAGCGGGAATCCCGGCTCAACCCTCGGCACACAGCCGTCCCAGCCCCGGAATCGACGTCGGGCGGCCCATCCGCCGCAGGCACGCCCACAGCGCCGCCTGGTTGCTCGACACCACCGGCCGGGCGAGGCGGCTCTCCACCGCTTCGATGGTCTCGATCATGCGGGTGTTGGTGCAGCTCAGGAAGTAGCCCTCGGCCTCCGGCCGGCTGTTGTCGCAGGTGATGTCCAGCCACTCTTCTGGGGTCACCGCGATGTAGTCGTCGCTGCCGGGAAGACCGAGCCCCAACTCGTGGACCACGTCGAAGCCGGCTTCCGACATGTAGCGCATCTCGGCCTGGTTGGTCGCTTCCACGTAGGGGCTGATGAGCACGAGCTTGCGGATCGCCAACTCGTGGAGCGCTTCGGTAATGGCCTGGCTGGTTGTCACGGCTTCGCAGCCGCTCGCGCCGCGGACCCATTCGGTGATGCGCCGCTCGCCGTCAAGACCACCCTCCATGGAGTTGGCGGTGCAGTGGAACACGATGACGTCCGGCTTGGTGTCGGACAACACGGCCGCGGCTTCCTCGATGGCTCCCTGGAGCTGGTCAAGGGGTCTGGCCCACTTTCCGGTCATGCGCAGCCGGGTGACGTGGATGTCCACATCATCCGGCAGGTACCGGTTGAACTGCGGTTCGGTGAGCCGGTTGGCGGACGGAATGATAAGGCCGATGCGCGCCTGGTTGACCATATGCGGTTCCTCCATTGATTCAGTCGATCGTGTTCGCCCGGTGTGCGGGGCCCTGCATCGCGGTGGATGCACGCATGGGCGACCGCCGGTCGCCCCTACACCAGATGCACGCGGGCTGTTTCGCGGCGGTTCCCGTAGGGGCGACCGGCGGTCGCCCTGCCCGCGCCATGCATCTACGCTGGCGGCACGCCCCCGTTATAGCTGTCCCACGCGCCCATGGCGTTGGCCAGGGCCTTGGGCTCCGGCAGGTCCTGCAAGCCGAAGAACTCCACCGCGTTCTTGTACAGCACCCGTTCCTTCTGCTCGAAGCTCAGGTCGTCGCCCGAGATGACGTCCTTGACGGAGTAGGGGAAGTGGCAGTCCCAGTGGCAGTAGTCCGAGGCGTAGAGCACTGCAGCGGGTCCGGAGGCGTCCAGCACCCGGTCCAGCCCGGTCTCCTCGGACTCGCACGACAGCACGAGTTGATCGCTCCGGATGATCTCACTGGGGCGGCGCAGCATCGCGGGCATCTGCGGTGCCAGCTTTTCCAGGTGCTCGTCGAAACGCTCCATCCAGAAAGGCAACCAGCCGGCGCCCCCTTCCATGTAGGCGACCTTGAGCAGGGGATAGCGGTCGAACACCCCCTCTCCGATCATGTGCATCATCGCGATCATGAGCTCGAAGGGAAACGCGGTCATGTGAACGTACACGTACTTGTAGAAGCGGCGGCTGCCCGCGCCCATCACCCCGGATACGCCGGGAACGCCGTCGTGGCCCGTCTGCGGATGGACCGAGAGCGGAATGCCGAGTTCCTGGGCGGCGGCGTAGATGGGATCGAACATGGGATCGCCCATGTTCCGGCCGTAGACGTTGGTGGGGAGCATGGCGGTGGTGGCGCCGTGCTCTGCCAGGTAGGTGAGCTCGCGGACGGCCGCGGGCGGGTCCTGGCAGGGGATGAGGCCCACGGCGCGGAGGCGCGTGGGGTCGGCGGAACAGTATTCCAGCAGCCACTCGTTGACCGCGTGACACATGGCGCCGGCGAGGCCCTTGTCCATGAGACCGTTGACCGTCAGCGCGATCTGCGTGCCGAAGATCACCGCCACGTCGATGCCCTCGATGTCCATGTCCTTCAGGCGTTCCCCGGGATCGGTCATACCGGGGCGGCCCTTGCGCGCTTCCTCCGTCATGGGCCCGGTCACGCCCGGGCCCGGTCCCTCGTTGGCGGGCCAGATGCGGCCTTCCAGCATCAGGCGGTTGCCGCCGCGGTTGTCCTTGAGCCGGACGGGCGCCAGCGGCTTGTACTTCTCGGGCAGCCACGGCGCGAAGTCGATGTCTCCTTCATTGACGTGGCCGTCCGCGTCGATGACGAGGGTGTGGGTGTAGTCTTCCATGGGGAATTATATAGAATGGTGCCACGACCTGTGCTACGCTGACGGAGCGTGACAGGCCGGGCTACTTCGGGGGCTTCTCGATGTATTCGATTTCGACGGGGCGAGTGAGGGCGCGCATGACTTCCGTGAGCGTTGGGGCCGTCCCGTCCTGGTTCCGCAGGGCGGTCCCTTCTTTATGCTCTGCCTTCGTGGGCTGGTATTCTTGGCGCACCAGCTTGATGGGCTTCTTCTTGCTCATGGGTTGACCTCCTTCAACGTCGGTGCCCATTGTACCGTCGTACTCGTGCCGCGTCCAGTATTCTGTTGACATTCCGTCCCGCCTGCCATAGCGTCCAACCTGCGACCGTTGACACGGAGCCCGTGTGTCGGGTCATCCGTGAAATACAAGAACCCTCGCACGGACGCGGGGTAGCTCCCTGTGTCCTGGTGAATACGCGGAACCTTCACCAACTCCGTTGTTGACGGTCGCACTGGCCCGGCAATCCCGCCGGGTCGCGGCCAGCAACGGCGTTACCCCACCGGGATGGATTCAACAGGAACACCCACCGGGACTACACGCCCCAGGAGGTGTTCCGATGCGCCGTTTCCTGCGGAGGCTCTTCAAGATTTTCCTCTGGATCATGGCGAGCCTTGTCGGCCTTTTCGTCCTCGTCGGGATTTTCGCCACCGTAGATAGCAACAAGCCCGAGATCGCCAGCGAGTCACGACCCGCCCCCGTAGCTCCAACACCGGCGCCCGTACCAGAACAGCGGCCGGAACCTGAACCGAGGGTAGCGGAGCCACCAGAGCCGAAGCCTGACCCAGAACCGCCAAAGGTCGCGGCGACACGGGAGCCAGCACCGGAACCGGAACCAACTCCAGAGCCGCCGCCTCCCGTCGCGGCCCCGGAACCGCCAGCAGCACCAGAACCACCGGACCCGACTCAGTACGGGTACACCCTCATCGAGGAGGAAGACATCTCGTTCGCGAAGCGGTCCCGCCGCAAGGTCCACGTTTTCACGGTAGATGCGACGACTCAAGAGGCGCGAATCCTGACCGCGATGAATGCAGCGGTGGACGCCCATCGGCGGTCCTGGCCGCACGTCGTGGCCGTTTTCGTATGGCTGTCGTCCGAACAGGATGTGTTGCTGGCCAAAGCACTTTACGCGCCCGATGGCTGCGGGTTGTCGGGTGAACGATGCACACCGGCAATCTGGACGGACATGCGGGCCAACGCCGACGACCCGCCGTACTATATGTTCAAGGAGGCCAAGATCGGCAAAGGTGTGTCGGATTTCGATCTCCCGTACAGCATGTGGGAATGGGGACGCCCAACCGAGGCGGACCAGGAAAGAGGCAAGGAACTGGCGTGCCGAAACGACCTCCAGTGCTGGGGTGACAAGCACGGTTTGCGGGCCACTTCCGTATGCCGACCGCTCATTGAGAACAGCGCCAAATACGACTACGAGTGGACGGACGGCTGGCTCGGAGCCAAGCTGACAAGGTTCGCCTGGAAGAGCCGCAAGACGGGCGTGGTCGCCTACTACGGAGACCAGATCAAGTTTCAGAACGGCTTCGGCGCGTGGGTCCGTATGGCGTACTGGTGCGACTACAACCCGGCAACAAGAACCGCCAGCGTCCGCGTCTTTCAGCGGCGATGATTAGCTGATAGACTGACCAGAAGTCTTGATCTGGTCGGGGAGTATGAGATGACGGACGAAGCGACGAATGCGGAAATCGGGCGGCTGACCAAGCAATACGCGGAGACGAAAAAGACCATTGCTTGTCTCAACAACTCACTCCATGCGGACGCTGACAATCTCGTTCAACTGGCCAACAGCATCAAGAGCATCGGGCCGGTGTTTATTCCCGATGGGCTCGACTTGCCAAGGGTGGCGGAGCGGCTCGCGGAACTAAGCGACGCCATGACAGAACGTTCCCGACTCGAACAACACCTCGAACAAGCCGGACTTGGCGACCTCATCAAGCGGTAGCCCCCCGGCTGATCCTGATACCATTATCCCTAGAACACGTCGCTGCCAGGCTTGGACAGCACCGGAGCGAGCTTCGGTGCGATCAGGTCCTGGTAGCGGAGCCGCTTCCCGACGATGCCCCGGAACACGGCGGCCATCTGGTCTACCGTGTCATCGTCGCGCATGTTGTGGCGTCCCGAGAACTCCGTCACGTAGCGGTCCAGGTGCTCCCGGCTCATCCGGTGGTACGTGCCATGGTAGCCCCGCTTGAGCATCGACCAGAACGACTCGATGCCGTTGGTGTGAGCCATGCCGTCCACGTACTCGCCGACCGAGTGCTTGACCGTCTGGTGGTTCTTCAGTCCGTGGTAGCCGCCGTGATCGTCGGTGAACACCTGGGCATCTTGGCTGACCTGGCTGACCACGAATCCCTGTAGGGTCTTGGCGTCCGTCCGCTGGATGGGCACCGCCGTCACCTGGTTGGTGTCCCGGTCCTTCATGCCGATGACAGCAGCCTTGCCCACGGCGCCGCGGCCCTTGTTGAGCTTCTTGCTCTTGTGCTTGTTCTTCTCTTTCCCGCCCATGTACGTCTCGTCCACCTCCACCGGCCCGGAGAACGCGGCCCCGCCTTCGTATGCCCACGCTTCACGGATACGATGGCCTACGTGCCACGCTGTCTTTTGGGTCCGCTTGATGTCCCGGCGGAGCTTCATGGAGGACACGCCCTTGAGGTTCGTCACAAACTGGTAGGCGGCGTAGGCCCACTCCCGACAGGTCACGTTGGAGTCCGCCATGACGGTTCCCGTCTTGACGCTGAACCGCTTGCGGCAGCCCTTCGTCTGGCAGCGGTAACGCTGGCTCCGGTGGACGGCGTACTTCGCGGCTCCGCCACAATGCGGGCAGATGGGCTTTCCGTCCGGCCAGCGAATCGAGGCGATCCACTGCTCCGCCGTCTCGTTGTCGGGGAACATGTCGCCAATCTCCATCATGGAGAGTCCCTGTCTGTGCGCTCTGCCCGGTGCTTTCTGTCTTCCCATTTCCCTTGACCTCCTACAGATGATCCTACACAATGGTGCCACGGATTGTCAAGGAGAAAGTGGGCCTATTCTATATAATTCCCCTTCCATGGGATGTGCTCCGATCAAGCGGTTCCGGCCTCAGCGGGGACCCCGGTTCCGCGCGTCTCGTCGTCGGTCGTTTCGCCGCGATTTACCGTTACTACCTGGGCCTTTTTTGTGTCAAGATGCCTCGCCGAGGATGCTCATGGATATGGACTCCAAGGCCGCGCCCGCGCCGTTGCTCGAAGTCAAGGACCTGAGAACCTACTTCTTCACCCGGTCGGGAACGGGCAGGGCCGTGGACGGCGTCTCGTTTACGCTGGACCAGGGGGAGTCGCTGGGCCTCCTGGGCGAGTCGGGCTGCGGCAAGAGCATGACCAGCCTCTCCATCCTGCGGCTGGTGCCGCGCCCGGCGGGGCGCATCGTCTCGGGCCAAGTGCTGTTTCGGGGCCGGGACCTGCTGAAAATGTCGGAGCAGGAAATGCGCGAGGTCCGGGGCAGGGAGATCGCCATGATCCTCCAGGATCCCCTGAGCACCCTCAATCCGGTGTTCACCATCGGCAACCAAGTGGCAGAGCCGTTGCGGGTCCACCGCGTCGTGTCGCGGTCGCGCCTCTGGGAGAGGGTCTCGAAGTTGCTCAGCCTCGTTCGCATACCCGCGCCGGAGTCGCGTTTGAGAGACTATCCCCACCAGTTCAGCGGGGGTATGCGCCAGCGAGTGGTGGGAGCCACGGCCATCGCCGCCGGCCCCAGGGTCCTCATCGCCGACGAGCCCACCACTTCGCTGGACGTAACCATCCAGGCGCAGTACCTGCGCCTCCTGAAGGAGCTCCAGAGAGAATCGAACCTGTCCATCATCTACATCACACACGACCTCGCCACCCTGGCGAGGATCTGCGATCGGGTGGCGGTCATGTACGCCGGCAGGATCGTGGAGCAGTTGACCGTGGAGGCGCTGTTCGAACGTCCCGCGCACCCTTATACCGAAGCGTTGCTGCAATCCGTTCCGCGCATGGACCGCAAGGTGCACCGCTTCCCGTCCATCGAGGGAAGCCCGCCGTTGGTCTACGATCTGCCCCCGGGCTGCGCGTTCGCGCCCCGGTGTCCCAAGGCCATGGATATCTGCCGGTCGGAGGCCCCGCCGGTGACCAGGCTCGCCGCGGACCACCACGTCTCCTGCTGGTTGCATGAGAAGGACGAGCATGAATCCTAGTGTCGCGTTTCATGGATACGCTCACGAATCTGCTGGTCCTTCTCGCCGTCGGCTGCGTTGCTCCTCCTCGCGTGGTATCGGCCACTGCTCGTCGTCGCGCCTTGCCGACGGTAAGAATTCCTGCGCATCTTCGTGAGCCTATCCATGAAACGCGACACTACGCTGTTGGAAGCCAGGAACGTCAGTAAGCGTTTCCCCGTGACCAAGGGGTTGATCCTCGGCGGCCACGTGGGCTGGATCCACGCCGTCGAGGACGTCAGCTTTCACATCGACAGCGGCGAGACCCTGGGACTGGTGGGGGAATCCGGTTGCGGCAAGAGCACCACCGCCAAGATGGTGCTGTTGCTGGAGCGCCCCACCAGCGGCGAGATGCTCTACGAGGGAGTCAGCTTGCAGGAGATACAGGGCGACGACCTGCAACGTTACCGGAGCACCGTGCAGGCGGTGTTCCAGGACCCGCAGAGCTCTCTCAACCCCAGGATGCGGGTGGGCGACATCGTCGGCGAGCCGCTGGAGGTGAACGCCGGGCTTCCCCGCAAGGCGGTGCGCGAGCGGGTCGCGGAGGCCCTGAAGGACGTCAACCTGGACGCCGCCTTCGCCCGGCTCTACCCCCACGAGTTCAGCGGCGGCCAGCGCCAGCGCATCGCCCTGGCCCGGGCCTTGGCGACCCATTCCCGGTTGATCGTCCTGGACGAGCCCGTGGCCTCTCTCGACGCCTCCATCCGAAGCCAGATCATCAACCTGATGAAGGATCTTCAGGACCAGCACGGCCTGAGCTACCTGCTCATCACCCACGACCTGGCCGTGTCCCGCCACCTGAGCCACCGCGTCGCGGTCATGTACCTGGGGCGGATCGTCGAGGAAGCCAGATCCGATGCGCTGTACGCCGAACCCCTGCACCCGTACACCAAGGCGCTGATCGCCGCCGCCCTGCCGGTGCGGAAAGGGCAGGACCCGGACGAGGTGGTGGTGGCGGGCGAGGTCCCCGATCCCATGGACCCGCCTTCCGGCTGCCGTTTCCATCCGCGCTGTCCCTTGGCCATGGCCCGGTGCGCGGAGGAAGAACCGGTATTGCAGGAGGCCGCCCCGGAGCGGAAGGTGGCCTGCCATCTCTACTGACTCGGGCGTGGGCTTCGATGCGGGCGAGGGCGACCGCCGGTCGCCCCTACCATCTGACCAGGCTTGGTTTCGATGCCGGTAGGGGCGACCGGCGGTCGCCCTGCAGGTCTCACCGGGGTGTCGGATTCCCTGATCCCTAAGGGGTCTAACCCCCGTCGCTAGTGTTCCCTCAGCAGCTTGCCGTAGCCGTTGATCTTGTCGTTGACACCGGCGCGGCGCAGGGTCTCCCACACGATGGCCTGTATCGCGATGACCACGTTGACGCCCAGTTCCTGCTCCAGGGGGTCGATGAGCTCGATGATGCCCCAGTGGGGCGCGGGGATGTAGATGGTGTCGGCTTCCGGGTGGTCGCGGTAGAGGGCCTCGGCGAGGGCCTTCACTTCGTCCTGGGAAATGGTGGCCAGGTCCGCGACGGTCTTCTGGGCGCCTCTGAAGCCCAGCAGCTCGAAGCCATAGTGGGTAACGTACTCCGCGTGAAAACCCTCCGGATCGGTGAAGGGATGCAGCAGGACCAGCTTCCGGGCGTTCACGGCCCGTAGCGCGTTGACCTGCGCGGTGATGCTGGAGGTGACCGGAACGCCGATCTCCTCCTCGGTCTTGCGCAGGGTCTCCTCGAGCCCTTCGTAACCGAGGGACAGGTTGAGCGGAACGCCGCCGAAGACCATGATGTCGACGCCGGCCTTGCCCATTTCCCGGGCCGCCTCCAGGGTCATCTCGACGCTTCGGGTGGTTTCCTGCTCGGTGAGCTTCTTGATGGCCAGGGTGGTGAGGACGAGGGTCACCCCCTCCGGAACCATCTTGTAGAACTCGTAGGGAAACGTCTCCGTCAGGTAGGGCGGCGACGTATAACCGATTCGGGCGCGGTAACCGTACATGGCAGGGCCTCCTCTGGGAGCCTGTTTGAGAAAGTGAGGTGTCCTTCGACTTCGCTTGTCCTGAGCTTGTCGAAGGGCTCAGGACGAACGGTTGTGACGGCCTTTCCGTTCGTCCTGAGCGTAGCGACGCGCAACGTGGCGAAGTCGAAGGACGCATTTGTCACACATCGAGGGGTCAAAGTCCACCGGTTCAAGTCAAATTACGGGTCCGTGGATCCAGGAAGTCCCGCAGCCAGTCTCCCAGGAGGTTGATGGAGAGCACCACCAGAACCAGCGCCACGCCGGGGAAGAACGACAGCCACCACGCCGTGGTGATGTGCGCACGCCCGTCGGCGATCATGGCCCCCCAGGAGGGTGTCGGCGGCGGAATCCCCGCCCCCAGAAAGCTCAGCGACGCCTCCACGATGATGACCCAGCCCACCTGAAGCGTCGCCAGCACCACCAACGGGTTGATGATGTTGGGGAAGATGTGGCGCTGGAGAATCCTGAACGAGGAGCACCCGGCCACCCGGGCCAGGGCCACGAACTCCCGCTCCTTCCAGGTCAGCACCTCGCCGCGCACGAGCCGGGCGAACCTCGCCCACATCACCAGGCCCAGGACCAGGATCAGGTTCCGGAAGCTTGGGCCGAACACCACCGCGAACAGCAGCGCGATGAGTATGATGGGCAGCGACAGCATGGCGTCGGTGGTGCGCATGATCAGGGTGTCGACCCAGCGTCCGAAGTAGCCCGAGATAAGTCCCAGCAGGGTGCCGATGACGCCGCCCACGCCCACGGCCGCCAGCCCCGCGGCGATGGACACCCGCGCGCCGTGGATGATGCGGCTGGTCATGTCCCGGCCCAGGCGGTCGGTGCCCAGCGGATGGGCCAGCCTCCCTCCCTCCTGCCACGCCGGCGGCAGCAGGCGTGCCCTGAGCGCGATCTTGTTGGGCGGGTAGGGGGCCACGACATCGGCCAGCACCCCGAGGCCGCCGAAGATGAGGAGTATCAGCAAGGGGACGATCAGCAGTCTGCGCGCGCGGGCGCGCACCGATCCGGGAAGATCGCTCGCAGGGACGGTCACGCCGGTGTCCGCCGTCACGGTGATGCCGGAGTCAGCCATAGCGAATACGCGGATCGATGTAGGCGTACAGGATGTCCACCACGAGATTGGCGGCCAGGATGATGGTGGACACCAGCAGCACCACGCCCTGGATCACCGGGTAGTCGCGCCACTGGACCGCCTCGAAGGCCAGCCGTCCGATGCCCGGCCAGGCGAACACGGTCTCCACCACCACGCTGCCGGCCATGAGGATGCCGAAGTAGAACCCGACGAAGGTCACCACCGGGATCAGCGCGTTCTTGAGCGCGTGCTTCCAGGTCACCACCGATTCGGCCAGCCCCTTCATGCGCGCGAACTTGACGTACTCGCTGTCCAGCACGTCCAGCATGGAGCCGCGCAGGAGCCGCACCACCCCCGCCAGCATGAACCCGAAAAGGCCCAGGGTCACGGCCGGCAGCACGTACGACTCGATGCCCTCCTTGCGGCCGGCGGGCAGGATGTCGAGGTTGACCGCGAAGATGGTGATCAGCACGATGCCGGCCCAGAAGGTGGGCACGGACTGGCCGAACAGCGCCACGGTGCGCGCGGCCACGTCCCAGAACCCGCTTTTCCGCGTGGCCGCGATGACTCCCAGGGGCAAGGCTATCAAGAGCGCCATGCCCGTCGAGAACGACACGAGCTTCAGGGTGTTGGGCAGCCGCAGGCCGATGAGCTCGGCCACCGGCTTGCGGGTGCGGATCGAGGTTCCCAGGTCGCCGTGCAGCAGGCTCTGCACGAACCGCGCGTACTGGACGTAGACGGGCTGGTCCAGCCCCAGCTCCCGGCTCATCTCCTCCTGGATCTCGGCCGAGGCGTCGATGGGCAGCATCACGTCCAGCGGGTTGCCGGTCAGGCGCGCCAGGGCGAACACCAGCAGGCTGATGACCAGCAACGTCACGAGGCACTGGATCAGCCTGCCGGCGATGTAGCGTTGCATGGGAGTTCGGGTTCGGGAGGCGGGCGGCCCGCACCGTTCGAATCGCTGCCGATTCGTGTGGTACGGGCCACCTCCCGCAACGGTCGCGCTTGCCTATTCGGCGGTCACCAGGCTGGGCTCGATGTAGCCGCGGTGGGGCCGCAACTGGATGTCCTTCACCTGGTTCCCGTAGCCCCACAGGATTCCCTTGACATCGGCGATGGGCACGCCGCGGTACTCGTTGTGGAGTATCGTGTAAGCCTTCCTGACCTGGGCCGCGATGCCGTCGATGGTGGCTTCACCCGCCGCTTTGGCGGCGATGTCGTCCACGGTGTTGGCCATCTTGATGATCCTGCCCTTTGCCGACCACCAGATGCGCAGGCTGTCGGAGCCGTTGAGCCGTCCGGTGGTGGCGAAGGTGCCGGCCTGTCCCACGATCTTGGGAGACTGCGGGTTGGCGATGTAGAGGGGACGGAACGCCCCGATGTCGGTGGGGACGATGCTGGTCTTGACTCCGATGGCCTCCCAGTACCCGGCCACGATCTCGGCGAGCTGGAGGTACTGCGTGAAGCCGCCCGTGGGCAGCGCGAACAGCTTGATGGAGAAGCCGTTGGGATAGCCCGCCTCCGCCAGCAGCTTCCTGGCCTTGGCCGGGTCATAGGGGTACGGCTTCAGGTCCGCGGGATAGCCGATGGAGATGGGGGAGCTGGGGAACACCGCCGCCGGCTTGCCCTTGCCGTGCAGCAGCGTGTCCAGGATCTCCTGCCTGTTGACCGCCAGGTTCAGGGCCTGGCGCACGCGCACGTCCTTCACCGGACCGGCCTTGTCGTAGTAGGTGGCGTAGAGGTGGATGCGCACCGACGTGGGCTGGGGGTCTTCGGCGATCTTGAACCCGGCCTTGGTCACCTCCTGGACCTCGTCCAGCGAGATCCGCGCCACGTCCACCTGGCCGGTCTTCAGCATGGCCACGCGAGTGGCCGCCTCCTTCACCAGCACGGTGCGCAGGCGGTCGAAGTTCGGCGACTTGCGCCAGTGGTCCTTGACGGCCTCGAACTCGATGAAGTTGCCGACCTCGTGCTTGACGAACTTCCAGGGCCCGGTCCCCACGGGCTTCTCGGCGAAGCCGTCCCAGCCCACCTTCTTGATGTAGGCCTTGGGGAGCACGATGCCCTCGATGCCGGGCTGAAAGGACATGTCATAGGGAAAGGTAGGCCACGGTCTCGCCGTGATCACGGTCACCGTGTGGCGGTCGACGACCTGTACGTCCTTGATGCCCTTGCGGAACTGGCGCACCCGGGATGCCTTGGCCTTGGGCCGGCGGAACCCCTCCATGAGCGTGAACTGCACGTCCTCGGCGGTCATCTCGCTGCCGTCGTGGAACTTGACCCCGGGCCGCAGCTTGAAGGTCCAGGACTTTCCGTCCTCCCCGGGCTTCCAGCTCAACGCCAGCCCCGGCGAGAGCTTGCCGGCCGCGTCGATCTCCGTGAGCCAGTCCCACATCGGCCCCACCAGTCCCAGCGAGGCGCTGATGGAAGTGCGGGTGGGGTCCATGGATTCCTCGCCGAAGCTTCCGGCGGCGTAACGGAGCGTCTTCCCGGCATCCGCCGCCACTGCCGGCGTGCCCAGAGCCAAGGGAAGCGCGAGAACCAGGAATAGAAGGAGCCTTTTCGAAGCGTTCAACATGGTCATATCCTCCTTGTTGCCGATTCGGTCTTGTAGCCCGGTTTCGTCCGAGACACGGCCGCACATTACTCCGGTTGAAGTTCCGAGCGCAAGAGCCCGCGAGGCCGTCCGGCTTGCCGCCCGCCCGTCATTCGCGGGCACACCTGGTTCTCGTTAGCCGGCCGCGGACTGTCATTCCGGGCTTGACCCGGAATCCGGTTCCTGACACCCATTGGCTGACATGCACCCCGAAACCCTGCTCATCATCTTCGTCGCGCTTGGCGCCGGTGCCTTCTCGAAAGGAGCCACGGGAATGGGCCTCCCGCTCATCGCCGTCCCCATCATGGCAGGGTTCCTGGGCGCCCAGCAGACCATCATCGTCATCACCATCCCCAACATGGTGAGCAACTTCTGGGTGATGTGGTCCTACCGCACCCGGTTCCACACCGTGCCGGGGCTCGCTTTCGCCACCATGACCGGCGCCGTGGGGGTCGCCGGCGGAACCTGGTTCCTGGCCACCGCCGACGAGCGTATGCTGACCCTGGTGCTGGCGGTCTGCGTGGGGGCCTACCTGGTGCTGCTGGCCTTCCGGATCGAGATCCGCTTCGCGGGGCGGCTCGGCCGTGTCCTCTCGCCGGTCATCGCCGGGTTGGCCGGCGTCTCCCAGGGCGCGGCCGGCATGTCCAGCGCGGTGGTGGCGGCGTGGGTGCGCGCCTTCGGCCTGGAAAAGGAAGCGTACATCTTCGCGGCGTCGACCATGTTCCTTGGCCTCACCACCACGCACTTCCTGTTTGTCCTGGCCGCCGGCCTGTTTGACTGGCAGCTTCTTGGCCAGGGAATTCTCGCGCTCGTCCCCATCGCCGTGTTCCTGCCCCTGGGCATGCGGACAACTCCCTACATCAGCAAACAGTGGTTCAACAGGGTCATCGTCACCCTGATCATCGTGATGGAGGCCAAGCTGATCTGGCAGGGATTGGCGGGTTAGAGAATCACTCCGGCAGGTGCGCCGTCTCCGGTAGCCCCAGCATAAGGTTGAGGTTCTGGATGGCAACCCCGCTGGCGCCCTTGCCCAGGTTGTCGAGAAGGGCAACCAACAGCGTGTGCCCGGAGGGGTGGGGGACGACGTGAAGTTCCATGGAGTTGGTATCGTTGCACGCCTGCGGGTCGAAGCTGCGCTCGTGGGCCTCCTGCGGGTCCGGATGATGCACTACCCGGATGAAGGGTTCACCGTCGTAACGTTCCCGGATACAGTCCAGGATCGCCGTGCTGTTCACGCCCATGGGCAGCACGCCGAGATGAATCGGCACCTCCACCCGCATGCCGCAGCGGAACGGTCCCACCGCGGGCACGAACTGCGGCTCGGTGGTGAGGCCGCTGTAGGCGATCATTTCCGGGACGTGCTTGTGCCGGGCCCCCAGGGCATAGGGCGCCTCGTAGGGCAATGAACCCAGGCCGTTCTCCGCGCTCTCCCACTTCTCGATCAGTCCCCGCCCGCCGCCGGAATAGCCCGACAGCGCGTGGATGGAGACCGGCGTATCGTGGGGCAGGAGGCCCTCGTCCACCAGCGGCCGGGTCAACAGGATGAAGGCCGAGGGGTAGCAACCGGGGTTGGCCACGAAGCGAGCCTCCCGGATGGCGTCCCGTTGCGTTGCCTGGACTTCGGGAAGCCCGTAGGTCCACCCGTCAGCTACGCGATGGGCGGTGCTGGCGTCGATGACCCGGGTGCCGCACTCTCCGGCCCACCGCGCTGCCTCGCGCGCGGCGTTGTCCGGAAGGCACAGCACCGCCAGGTCCGCCGCCTCCATGGCGGCCCGCCGCGCCCCGTCGTCCTTGCGCCGCTCTTCGTCCAGCGTGGAAAGCTCGATGTCCCGTCGTCCCGCAAGCCAGTCGCGAATGCGCAGCCCGGTGGTGCCCACGTGGCCGTCTATGTGAACCTTGGGTGGCATGACACAAGCTTGTTCGTGTGAGTTTGAATCTACCAGAAACCGTGCGGCATTGGCATACGGCTTTACGGCCATGCTGGGAATTGTTACTTTGGCCGTCAACTTTACGGCCTGCGCTCCCATGGCGGCGACGCGGGCATTTCAAGGAGATTCGAGGAGGACCGAATGGACGCCGATGCCAAGAAGACCGCGCTTCGCATGATCCCTTATGGACTGTATGTCTTGACCAGTGAGGCCAAGGACGGCCGGGTGGCCGCGGCCACCGTGAACTGGGTGACCCAGGCATCCTTTGCGCCGCCTTTGGTGGTGGTGGGGGTCAAGGCGGACTCGGGCGCCCACGACATCATCAAGGAATCCGGCAGCTTTGCTCTGAACGTTCTCGGCAAGGGGCAGCAGGGACAGGCATTCGCTTTCTTCAAGTCGCTGGAACGGGAAGGCGACACCATCGGCGGCGAGGCGTTTACCGCCGGCGCTACCGGCGCGCCGGTGTTGGCCGGCACTCCGGCCTATGTCGAGTGCAAGCTGGTGGAGACGGTGGAGAAGGGCGACCACTCGGTCTTCATCGGCGAGGTGGTGGACGCGGGCGTGCGCGGAGAAATCGAAGGGCGCGCCGACGACGCCACGCTCATCATGAAGGACTTGGGAGAGAAGGTTTTCTACGGCGGCTGACGTCCGTAGTCCGTTACTTCCGTCGGAATATCTGCTCCGGAAGGGGGCGCCATATGATCACCGAGCGGCTGCTGAGCTCTTTGCGGGGAATCGTGGGCGGCGACGGGGTCGTGTCCCATGCGACGGAGTTGAGCGTCTACGACTGCGACGGCTACACGCTGGAGAAGTCGACCCCCGAGGTCGTGGTGCTGCCGCGCTCCACGGATGAGGTGGCGGCTGTCCTGAAGCTCCTCGCGGCCGAAGGCGTGCCGTTCGTGCCCCGCGGCACCGGCACCGGCCTGAGCGGCGGGTGCCTCCCGCTGGGAGCGCCGGTGATGGTGAGCCTGACCCGGATGAACCGGATCCTGGAGCTGGATCCGGCCAACCGCCGCGCCGTGGTCGAAAGCGGCGTGGTCAACGCCTGGGTGAGCCGCGCGGCCAGGCCCCACGGCCTCCACTATGTGCCCGACCCATCGAGCCAGATGGCCTGCTCCATCGGCGGCAACGTGGCCGAGAACGCCGGCGGCCCCCACACCCTCAAGTACGGCGTCACCACCAACCACGTGCTTGGCGTCACGCTGGTGCTGCCGGACGGCGAGGTGGTCCATCTCGGCGGCATGACCGAGGACGCACCCGGATACGACCTTGTCGGCGTCACCGTCGGCTCGGAGGGGACCTTCGGCATCGTCACCGAGGCAATCCTCAAGCTCTACCCGCTCCCCCAAGGCTACAAGACGCTTCTGGCCGTGTTCGACTCCGTGGCCGACGGCAGCGCCGCGGTGGCCGGCATCGTCGCCAGCGGCATCGTGCCCGCCGCGCTGGAGATGCTGGACCGGCTCATCATCCAGGCGGTGGAGGACGCCTTCCACTTCGGCTTCCCGCGCGAGGCCGGCGCGGTGCTGATCGCGGAGGTGGACGGCCTCGAGGGCGGGCTCGACGGCGCCGCCGCCGGGGTCCGCGAGGTCTGCGAGGCCCACGGTGCCACCGAGGTCCGCGTCGCCCGGGACGACAGCGAGCGGGAAGCGCTGTGGAAGTGCCGCAAACGTGCGTTCGGCGCGCTCGGGCGGCTGGCGCCCAACTTCTGCTGCCAGGACGGCGTGGTGCCGCCCAACCGCCTGCCGGAGATCATGGAACGCATCGCCGCCATCGGTGAGGCGTACGACCTCAGCATCGGCAACGTCTTCCATGCCGGCGACGGCAACATCCATCCGGTACTCCTCTATGACGAACGCGACCACGATCAGACCGAGAGGGTGGTGGCGGCAGGGCGGGAGATCCTCCGGGAATGCGTGAAGCTCGGCGGCAGCCTCACCGGCGAGCATGGCATCGGTGTGGAAAAGGTGGCGCTGATGCCGTTGATCTTCACCGCGGACGACTTGAGCACCATGGAAGATGTCCGCTCGGTGTTCGACCCCGAGGATCGTTGCAATCCCAACAAGATATTCCCGTCCGCGGGACAGCGGGTAGAGGTACGCGCGCCGCGGCGGCAGGCGGCAATGTAAGCTCGGCGACCCGGACGCCGCGCGGGGGATGGGTATGAGCCGCGAATCCGTCATCGAGCCGGCGCCGGACTGGGCCGGCTTCGACGCTGACCTGCGAAGCTCGCCGGATGCCCCGGACATGGGCACGGATGCCGACTTCGCCCGCTTCGCCATCGACGGGGTGGCGCCGGAGCGGGTGGTCCGCCCCGCCTCGCTGTCGCAGGTGTGCCGGATCATGGCGATGGCCTCGGCGCGGGGGGTGGCGGTGGTGCCGGTGGGCTTGGGCGCGCACCTCGGCGCGGGCGCTACGCCGCGCCGGCCGTTTCTGGCGCTTTCCTTGGCGTCGTTGAACGTTTTGGTGGACCATCAGCCTGGCAACATGACCCTGACCGCGCAGGCGGGCATGACCCTCGCGCGGCTTCAGGCCGCGACGGCCGGCAGCGGCCAGTGGCTGCCGGTGGATCCGCCGTTTCCCGACCAAACCAGCGTCGGCGGGCTCATCAGCGCCAACCTCAGCGGACCCTGCCGGTTCTCTCAGGGAACGGTCCGGGATCTGCTCATCGGCATCACCGTGGTGCGGGCCGACGGATCGGTGGTCAAGAGCGGGGGAAGGGTCGTCAAGAACGTGGCCGGCTATGACCTGGGAAAGCTCTACTGCGGAGCCCTGGGCACCCTGGGCGTCATCGTCGAGGCCAGCTTCAAGGTACGCACGTTGCCCCAGGCCCGGGCCGCGGCGCGGATCCGGTGCCCGGGTCCGGCGGCGGCGCAGGACCTCGTGGAGCGGATCTTGACTGCGCCGCTGGAACCCCTGTTCATAGAGCTTGCGGCGCGCGTTCCGGCCGCCGGTTCGGGTTGTGTTCTGGCGGTAGGGTTCGGCGGCGCCAGCGAGGACGTGGCCGATCAGGCGGCCACCTTGAGGTCGCTGGCGGACGGCGCCGGCAGCCTGGAGGAGCTGGCGGAGGAGGGGGCGGACGCGCTCATGGCGGAGTTGAGGGATGAGCGGGCCGGCAGCGGGGCGCTTCTCCGTCTCAAGGCCAGTCTTCCGACCACCAGGGCCGCGGACTTCATCGCGGCGTTGGGGGAGGATGGCAGGGCCGGCGGTCCGGCCATGGGGGTCCAGGCCCATGTCGGCAACGGCGTCATCCATGTCCGGGTCGAGCCCCCGGACGAACCCCCGGCTCAAGGTTCGGCACGTGCCATCGTGGAGCGTCTGCGAGCGGCGGCGGCAAGCTTTGGCGGGACCCTCGTGGTCGAACATGCCGATCCCGCGATCAAACCCGGTCTGGATCTCTGGGGAGGCGGCATTGAAGGACTGGCCTTGATGAAACGCATCAAGCAGACCATGGACCCCGGTGAGGTCCTGTCGCCGGGACGATTCGTGGGCGGTATCTAGGTTGAAGAATGGCCATCCAGGTAGCTGACTTCGAAAACTCCGGCAACTGTATCCATTGCGGGCTCTGCGTCGCGTCATGCCCCACTTTCCTCGAACTCGGGACCGAGATGGACTCGCCGCGGGGCCGGATTCAGCTCATGCGCTCGATCCAGCAGGGGACAGTGCCGCTGGACGACGTGAGCGTCAGACATCTGGATCTGTGCCTGGGCTGCCGTGCGTGCGAGACCACCTGCCCGTCCGGGGTGCGTTACGGTACGCTCATCGAGGGAGCGCGCCACTTCATCGAAACCCGGCATCGCCGCCCGTGGCCGGAGCGGGCAAAGCGCTGGCTGGTGAATCGCACTTTCCCCTATCCCGCGGCCATGAAGGCGTTCGGCTGGGCGGTCCGCTGCATGACGTGGCTGGGTCTCCACCGGCTCGCCCGTGTTCGTCTCTTGCCGGCGCCCATCAGCGGACTGCTGCGCTATCTGCCCGAAAGAGAGGACGCTTTCCGGTCGGTGCGCCTTCCCGAGCGGATCGCGCCGCGGGGTGAGACCCGTCATCGCGTGGGCCTGCTGGCGGGTTGCGTGATGCAGAGCCTGTTCGGCGGCACCCACACGAGCACGGTCCGGCTCTTGTCCAGGCATGGCTGCGAGATCCGGGTGCCGGCGGGAGCCGGGTGCTGCGGCGCCCTGTTGCTGCACAACGGCGACCGGGAGCGGGGCCAGGAGCTGGCGCGCCGGACCATTGCCGCCTTCGATTCCCCGGAGTTCGACACCGTGTTGACCAACGCGGCCGGCTGCGGCGCGGCCATGCGGGAGTACGGCGAGCTTTTCAAGGACGACCCCGCGCACCGGGCCGCCGCGGAACGCGTTGCCTCCAGGGTGCGGGATGTGGCAGAGTTCCTGCACGGGTTGTCTGGTTTGCGGCCTGAAAGGAGTCTGAACGTGAAGGTGGCCTACCACGACGCCTGCCACTTGCTGAACGGGCAGGGCGTTCAGGGGGAGCCAAGGCAGCTCATCAGGGATATTCCCGGCGTCGAGTGGGTGGATCTTCATGAGGCGGAGGTGTGCTGCGGCAGCGCCGGGAGCTACAATCTGACGGAACCGGAGCTGGCCGGCAGGCTGGCCGCGCGAAAGGCCGGGAACGTGATGGCGACGGGGGCGGACGTCCTGGTTACCGGGAATCCGGGATGCATCCTTCAGATCAGGGCTGCATTGCGGGAGCAGGGGTCGTCCATTCGCGTCGTGCATACCGCGGATTTTCTGGCGGAGGCTTACACCAACAGGGCGGCCCGGGGCTGAGCCGGCCCGCCCGGACGGGAGGGATCCCATGACGAGAGATGGTTTGCGGATACTCGACAGCGACATGCACGTGTTCGAACCCCACGACCTCTACCTCAACTACATGAACCCCAAGTGGGGCGACCGCATCCCGCGCGGCGAGGTGCGGGAAAAGCGCGAAGGCGAGGGTCTGACGCTCCACGGCATGACCCGCTACGTGCTCGGGGACGGGAAGCCGATCCGGGAACCCGGCAAGCTGGTGAAGTTTCACGAGAAGCGCCAGAAAGACGCCTATATCCGGCCCGCCAGTCAGAACTACAACAACGTCTCGCAGCTTGAGGCCATGGACGAGGAAGGACTGGACGTGGCCGTGCAGTTCCGTACCTCGCCGCTGCACACCAACGAGGATTTCGAGCCAGAGTACGCCAACGACCTGTGCAAGGCGTGGAACGAATGGATGCACGACTTCTGCAGCGCCGACCCGTCGCGGCTCAAGGGCTCGGCGCTGATCACGCTGCACGACGTGGACTTGGCGGTCAAGGAAGCCCGGCGGTCGGTCAAGGAGCTGGGCGCGGCGGGGCTGTCGCTGTGTCCGGAGCCCATCAACGGACGCCATATCCACGACCACGACTTCGACCCGTTGTGGGCGGAGGCCATAGACCTCGACGTGCCCATCTGCTTCCATCCGCCGGCCCGTCCCAACCAGGTGCAGGTGTCGCGCCGCTTCGAGGACCATCCCAACGAGGAGTTGCTGGTCAATCCCCTGCGCAATCCCGTGGAGCTGATCCTGGCGGTGAGCGCCTTCTGCGCCGGCGGCGTGCTGGAGAGGTTCCCCAAGCTGCGGGTGGCCTTTCTCGAAGGCAATTGCAGTTGGCTGCCGTGGCTGATGTACCGTCTGGACGAGTACTGCGAACTCCAGGGCCCCATGGCCGACATCCCGCTTCGCAAGAAGCCAAGCGAGTACTTCAAGGAGCAGTGCTTTATCTCCGCGGACGTGGACGAAGGGCTGGTGGTCAGCGTCATCGACTACATGGGCGACGACAACATCGTCTTCTCCACCGACTATCCGCACATCGACTCCCGCTGGCCCGAGGCCGTCTCGACTTTCACCTCCCTGCCGGGCTTGAAGCAAGAGTCGCTGGAGAAGATCCTCTGGACCAACTGCGCAAGGCTGTACGGGGTGGAGTGAGGCAGACAACTTCCCGGCCGCCGCGCCCGATGCCATGGAAATCGTACCCATTACATACGATTTTCATGGTAAGGGCGCGGTACGAAGGACATAGATGACAGGGATGAACGCAGTGTGGGAGCCTCCCGCCGAGGTGTCCCGGGAGCAGTGCCTCGCGGACTCCCGCGAGGTGCTGGCGATGCCGGACATTCCGCTGAGGGAATATGAGGATCTCGTGCGCGTAGAGGCGGTGGGGATGGAGTGGGACATCGGCGCGCAGATCTACGAGCCGGAGGATCCCGATCAGATCGTCGTGGGAGCCGACGGACGGAAGGCTGGTGCATATCTGCTTTGGGAATTATAAAGATGTCTTGACAAACTCCGGGCTTTTCGGTACACTGGTTCTGTCAGTTGGAGGGCAGGATCATGGGCAAACAGAAGGCACCGGGCAAGGCTTACAGGCAGGGAATAACGATCTTCGATTTGTTCGAGATGTTCCCTGACGAGGAATCGGCGCGCCAGTGGTTCGAAGCGGCGCGGTGGGCCGGCGGGCGCTACTGCGGCTACTGTACCTCGACCAACACCCATGAGGTTCCGAACGAGAAACCCCTGCCGTACTGGTGCACGGACTGCCGGAAGTACTTCTCCGTGAAGGTCGGGACGCCAATGCACCGAAGCAAGATCCCGCTCCGCAAGTGGGTGGTCGCCATCTACCTGATGACGACGAACCTCAAGGGCGTCGCGTCCATGAAGGTCTACCGCGAGCTGGGTGTCTCCCAGCCCACGGCCTGGTTCATGTTCCATCGCATCCGGGAAGCCTGGAACGTTGAGGGTGGCAAGCCCTTCCGTGGCCCGGTCGAGGTAGACGAGACCTACATGGGCGGCAAGGAGAAGAACAAGCACAGCAAGAAGAAACTCAAGGTCGGCGGCGGGGCCGGTGGCAAGACGGCCGTGATCGGCATGAAGGACCGGGACAGCAACACGGTGAGCGCCGAGGTGATCGAGAGCACCGATGGCCTCACGCTGAAAGAGTTCGTACAGGATCAGACCGGCCCGAGAACGCGCGTGTTCACGGACGAACACAAGGGCTACCAGGGGCTGGCCAACCATCACACCGTCAAGCACTCCGTGGGGCAGTACGTCGACGGGATGGCGCATACGAACGGCATTGAGTCGTTCTGGGCGCTCCTGAAGCGTGGCTACCACGGCACCTACCACCGGATGAGTGCCAAGCACCTTCAACGCTACATTAACGAGTTCTCCGGCCGGCACAACGTTCGTACCCGCGACACGCTGGACCAGATGGCCGCGGTCGCCCGTGGCTTCGCCGGGAAGCGGCTCCCACTGGAAGACCTGATCGACGCCCCTGACGTCCCCGTGCCCAAGGGCGGTGGCAGCGACGTGTTCTAACGACTGCGCTGCGCGACGGGCCTACTGACCTTAGTTCAGGTTCGCCGGCGTGAGCTCCGCATGGAGCTGGGCATCGATTACCATTGAACCCTCCAGTGCGCCGGTGGAGACGACGCCGATCTGGACACGGACAGGCACAGGGCTCTCGGGCTGCTCCCGGTACTTCCCTTCGTACACGTCCAGCCAGTAACGCATCCACTCAGCCTCCAAGTATCCCATGTCCGGCCCCCTTTTTGGTTAGGGCCGAGAGGCTTGCAGGGCGAGCTTGGGAGTGGTAGGAAGAAAGAACCTTTCTGGTTTTCCTACCGGCTCGCCGGGCAGCCTCCCGGCATAACAATGTTTCAACGGCAGTGACGGCCTTTGCTCCTGTGGGGGGAGCGAGGCCGTTTGTCGTTTCCGGCCAGTGTAGCAGCCGCTTCCGTTTCCGCAAGATTCCGGGTTGACATTCGTCGCCTGTCCATTCTAGTCTCGCGCCCGACCCATCATTCAGCGCAGGTCCCTGTGTCGGGTCCTTCGCGGAATACAAGAACCCGTCCACGGCGCGGAGTAGCTTCCCGCGTCCGGGTGAATACGCGGAACATTCACCAGCCTGTGCTGATGATGGGTCACTGGCCCGGCAACCCCGCCGGGTCGCGGCTCCCACCAAGGAGGTGCCCCATGCTCCGCGCCCTTACTGTCCTGCTGTGTGCGCTCATCGTTGTGCTCCTTCTCTCGGCCTGTGGAGGGGGAACTTCCGTGCCGTTGGTAGAAGATCCCGAACTGGAACAACCACACGACTACTCCCGGCCGGGCTATGTGCGTCCCACCTATCCATACCTCACGGGCTCTACAAGGGGCGTAGGGATCAATTCTGTACTTATCGGCTTAGACGCGGAGCCGAAGGACCGCATCGGAGCGTTATTCCCCTCTTCCGCTACAAACGGTTTAGAGGTCTCCATGGGTCCTTCGCGCGATGGGGTCGGGCTTGGACGTCTGCTGGACTACCGCATCTCTCTCGGAGAGCCCCCCACCCCCTTCAAGGTACGACCACGAATATGGTTTGAGGATGTGCCGGGGTGTGGTTTTGAGTGTATCCCGAGATCCTACCAGTTGCTCTACTTGGGCGTTGCAGTGCTAAACGATGTCCTTCCACCGGAGTTCCAGATCGAACTCGCCGGAACGTTCTCTTCGTCATATGAGTACAACCGCCTCTACAACCGGGAGGGGAACATCGCGGTACTACTGGGAACGGAAAGTCAAGTAGATCTGTACTGTGGGATTACAGCGGCTGCCTGCGCATCCATGAAAAGATTCACCGCGACGGACCACATGTTTGCCTCCAGGGTGATCCTGCCAGAAGAGATTGAGACGATGGGGGAGCAAGCCGCGATGACCCTCATCATGCATGAACTCCTACATGCCCTGGGCATCCGAAGCCATGTGAACAGCATCCAGTTCCCAGACTCGATT
The DNA here is from genome assembly GCA_965204505.1 of uncultured Binatia bacterium (SeqCode). GTDB lineage: Bacteria > Desulfobacterota > Binatia > UBA9968 > JAJDTQ01 > JAJDTQ01. The sequence continues at coordinate 1,305,536 of CBDBFB010000001.1, read as the reverse complement.
ATGGGCACCAGTGGAGACTTCTTTCCCAGCATCCCATTCGTCCTTCACCGGATCGATGCAGAGTTTCTTCAATCCATTTACATGTCGCAGAACACGAACAACTATAACCATTGGGGAGACTGGTCCGACACGGCCCTACACTTGGTCGGGCGCTACGAGGATGGCATGGTGAACTTCGGTACAGCCCTATTCAACGGCCTGCCGCAGCCATGGGCGAGGGGCGTCATGCCGGACACGGACCTGAAGGACAACTCCCTGCTACGGGGCTCAGCTACATGGAAGGGGCCGTTGCTTGGTTTTTCCGGTGTGTCCCCAATTATGGGCGGTGCCAGCTTGCGAGTGAACTTGAGAACCCTCAAGGGAGACCTAGAGTTCCGTAACATCATCTTCGCCAACCGTCTGGACGCGGTATCGTACTTCCCGGTGCGGAACATTGACTATGACGTAGAGATTGCCAGCAACGGTTTCTGGAATACAAGCGGCGAGGGATTCGTCACGGGGTCCTTCATGGGGCCGAAGCACGAGGGCATGGGCGGAACGGTGAAGCGCACAGACCTGGTGGGCGCGTTTGGAGGGAAACGAGGCGGTGTCCAGTCAGGCCCCCCCGAGCCACCACCGCCACCACCGCCACCACCGCCCGAGCCACCGACTTCCTCTGCGTGGACTCTCGACACGACGGGAAGGCACATCGGACACAACTTCCGCAAGTGGGGCTTTTGGGCGCATCAAGGGAGCGAAACCTTGTTCAGGACCACCCTTGACGGCGATTGGCCCTTAATCCGTGTGGTCTCCGAAGGAACCCCTACAGGAAGCAATCCGACTTTCGGTTCTGCTGTTTGGCGCGGGCATGTGACGGCCTACCGGTTTGGCCGGCCGACAACTAGCGGCGATGCGCGTCTCGAAATGAACCTCGCCGCAGCGACTATCGACGTAGACTTCACCAACTTCACGGGGGGCTATCGCGATATGAGCTGGGACGATCTGAGCGTTGTGAACGGAGTCTTCCGAGAGAGTCGCGGCACGTTCCTTGACCCCGATACCATCGAGGGCAAGTTCTACGGTGATCAACATCAGGGCGTGGCCGGGAAGTTCGAACGGGATGGAACGGAGGGCGTGTTCGGCGCTCTGCGGAAGTGACAGACGCGTGGGGCCAGCAGACCGCCATCCGCTGGCCCCGATTATCTCCCTCAACCCAGGAAAGGAGACTGTGATGACGGATCAGGAAAGAATCGAGATGCTTGAAGGCCGAGTGGTCGGCCTGACCCTTGCCCTCAGTTCGGTTGTCCAGGGGATTCTACTTGCTGACGCTGACGGGCGCCGGGAGCTTCGCGGCTTCCTCGAACGTACGCGCCATGGCATGGGGGTCAATGGCATACCACTCAAGGGAACGGCGAGTGGTGTCATCTCCAACGCCCACGCCCTTGACGTCTTCGACCAACTGGTCGCTCTCCTTGACGTCATGCTTCCCGAGAATCTTGACGGTTGACATAGGACAAACCCTCCCACTGAGGATCATCATACCCTTGATCCACACTCCCGCGCAAGGCTAGAATACCCCATGCCTACCAAGCCTGTCAGGAAGCCGAGAGCCGAGAATCGCCCCATGCCGGAAGACCCGCACGAGCTGGCGCAGGCCATGTTCCGGCATGGGGACAAGAAGATGAAGGAAAAGCAGGAGGCGGAGAAGGCCAGCCTGTCACGCCCAGCCATCCTATCGCCCGAAGGTAAGCCTGTCAAGACAGCTTTATAATTCCCTCTGCTTTCCGGGGGCGATGGCGACTTCAAGACCATGGCGCCTGTGGCGCGTCTTCTGGCCGGCAAGTTCGGTTTCAAGGTCGCCACCATGACCTATCCCGGCAGGCTCTACCTGGGCGATCCTTCCCGCAACTGGCCCGCGGACACCATCAACCCGGACGGTACCATTCGGACGCCCATTTGGCTTACCGGCGAGCACATCACCCCCGACCAGTACGAAGTGGTGAAGGACAGCTCCCTGCGCGAGCGCTACGGCACCCGCACCGTGCTCCACGCCAGGCCCGGCACCAACTTCTGGTCCCGCATGGCGGGGTGGCCGGCGGCCTTCGAGGAGGGCGGCAAGCAGGTCATGGCGCGGAACCTGCCGGACGGGGAGTACTCCGTCTACGTGCACGGCCACTCCACCGGAGGGCCGTTCGTCTTCATGCTGTCCCAGCGAGTCCCCAACATCGCGGGTGTCATGGCCGTCGAGAACTCGGCCTTCGGCTATATCAACGAGGCCAAGCTCGCGGAGCAGGGCTCCTTGGGCGCCATCGGCGACTACGAACGGCGGGTCACCGAGACCAGCCGGGTGGACCCGTTCTACGAACTCTACGTCCGCACTTGGCGTGACAAGGCGCGCTACATCGGCCCGGAGAAGCTTGGACAGGACGGCCCCGTTGCGCTGATGAGGCTGCCGATGGTCATCGAGGAGGTGATGGAGGCCTGGGATGCCGCCAAGGACCAGCCCCAGTTCAAGTGCGAGTACGTGGTCAGCACCAACATCGAGCCGTCGCTGGAGGAGGGCGCCCGGGTCACGGCCGGACGGCTGGGCCTTGACGAGGCCGGCACCGAGGCGCTGGTCGGGCAGTACCTGAGCTACGGGCGCGAGCTCCGGGGACCCGGCGTCAAGCCGGTGCCGCCGATCCTGTTCTGCGTCACCAAGGACAGCCGCGACCACGCCGCCGATGCCTACCGCAGCCTGGTGATGCCCATGTACGCGCGCATGGAGCCGGCGCCCAGGACCGCGCTCATGCACTTCCAGGCCGGTGTCCACTCCTACTGGACGCCGGAGACGGACCTGCCCCTCGGCGTGGCGCCGGGCGTGGCCAAGACCTGGCACGACGCCATCACCGGCGGGTACTTCCTGCCCCGGAACGGCGGCAACGGTTGAGACCAGCCGCCGACGTTCCATCAACGGCACACCTCCCGCCCAGCCGCCGGGAGACCCGCCCGTGACTACGCTGATCACCGGTTCGGGCTTGGTCGGAACGTCCTTTGCCCAGTTCGCCGCACAAAGGGACGTCCGGCTTGTCTTCTACGACCTCCAACCGCGCCGCGACTTCATCGAGAAGAAGGCTCCCGGAGCCGATGTCGAGCTTGTCCGGGGAGACATTCTCGACCTGCCGGGGCTGCTTCACGCCATGACGAAGCACCGCGTGGACACCGTCGTGCACACCGCCGGCCTGGTCGGCACCAAGGTGGCCGACGCGCCGTATACCGGTGTTCAGATCAACGTCATGGGGACCATCAATGTCCTGGAAGCGGTCCGGCTCGCCGGGGTGCGGCGGCTGGTGCACATCAGCTCCCTCAGTGTCTACGACCAGCGCCGCGACTGCCCCACGCCCCTGCGTGAGGACTTTCCCCGCGGGAACGGCCGGCTGTACGACAACACCAAGGTGGCCAAGGAACTCATGGTGGAGGCCTACCAGCGCCTCTACGGCTTCGAGGTCGTCGTCCTGCGCCTGGCCAAACTCTACGGCCTCGGCCACTTCCAGGGAGGCTCCGCCGGCGGACAGCTCATCCAGACCCTGGTTCAACGCGCTCTGCGGGGCGAGGTGGCGCGGGTCCCCCGGCCGCTCACCACCGACTTCGAGTACGTCTACGCCAAGGACGTCGGCCGTGCCGTCGACATCGCCGCCACCATTCCCGTGCCGGCACGGTCGTGCTTCAACATCGGCAGCGGTGAGGTGTTGACGTTTGACGAGCTGGTGCAGGTCATCCGGGGGGTTATCCCGACTCTGGAAGTCGAGATTTTGCCCGGTCCGCTGCCCCCTATCCAGGTGAAGCAGCCCATGGACGGCTCTGGGGCGAAGGACGTTCTGGGATGGGAGCCCCGGTACGCCATGGACGAAGCGTTCAGAGACTATGTGGCGGATCTGGAGGAGGCAGGGGCGGGAAGACTCACTCCCCCAAGTCCTCCCTGAAACGCTCGATCTGATGCATGCGCTCGTGCAGGACAGTGACGATACCGACATCCCCGTTTTCCAAGGTCTTCCAGTAGACGAAGTGTCTCTCGTACCGAAATACGTACCCTTTCACCCCGAATTCGGCCGGAATCGGCCGGGACCGGATGCTACTCGCCCCGATTCTCCCGAACGCTTCGAAGAGGCCGGTGATGTAGGCATCGGCTTGAGCGGTTCCCCAGCGGTCCCGGGTATATTGATAAATTTCATCGATGCGGACGGCGGCCGCTTCCTGGACGCGCACCGGGGTCATGCGCCGGTCCGCGCCTTGTTCCTCGCGATGACCTGAGAAGCGGAAAGAGGATGGAAGGAGTCGTCCGGGGCCGCGAAGGCGAGTGTCAACTCCGCCTTCAGACGTTCGAAGGCCTCGTGTTCCGCGCGCTCCTTGTCGCGTCGGATCAGGTCGCGAACGTACTCGCTGATGTTTTCGTAGGCTCCGTATTCGCCGACATTCGCGGAAACGAAGTCGCTGAGCGCACCGCTGAGGCGGACCGTCATCGTTGTCGTGCGTGGCATGGTCTCGGTTTCCTCCGGGGCGTATTGGATATAACTAATATTGCATACGCACCGAGGCGTAGCAACAGGGTTTACCGCATTTTCCGATTTGCGCTATAAGGACCCCAGGGGGGAGTTGCCACATGGCCAAGAATGGATACCAGGTGTTCGACAGCGACATGCACGTCTATGACGCGCAGGATCTCTACGAGAAGTACATGAATCCCAAGTGGGGCGACCGGATTCCCATCGGCAGCGCCCGCAGCAAGCACGGGCGCATCGAGTTCAGCCTCGGCAACGGGAAGGTGCTGCGGCCGCGGAACCAGTTGCTGGAGCACGGCGAGGACAACGTGGCGGATCGCTACGGCTACGCGTTGGAGCACGGCTACGACGCGCCGTCCCAGGTAGTGGCCATGGACAACGAGGGGCTGGACGTGGCGGTGATGTTCCGCACCTCTCCGCTTCACTGCGACGACAGCTTCGAGCCGGAATACGCCAACGACCTGTGCCGGGCGTGGAACGACTGGATCGCGGATTTCTGCGGCGAGCGGCCGGAGCGCATGAAGGCATCGGGCCTCTTGACGCTGCACGACGTGGACATGGCCGTGGACGAGGCCCGGCGGTCGGTGACGGAACTGGGAGTGGTGGGTCTCTCGGTCTGTCCCGAGCCGGTCAACGGACGTCGCATCCACGACCGCTACTACGATTCCCTGTGGGCGGAGATCGACCGGCTCAAGGTGCCGTTGTGCTTCCATCCGCCCGCCAACCCCAAGCAGAAGCAGGTGGCACGGGAGTTCTACGACCACCCCAACTCCAGCGTCATCGCCATGGCACTGCGCAACCCCATCGAGTTGCAACTGGCGGTGTCGGCATTCTGCGGGGGCGGCGTGCTGGAGAAGTTTCCCACCCTGAAGGTAGCATTCCTGGAAGGCAACTGCGCGTGGCTGCCGTGGCTCCTGTACCGTCTCGACGAACGGGCGGAGCTGCACGGCGCGCTGGCCGATGTTCCGCTTTCACGTAAGCCCAGCGAGTACTTCCTGAACCAGTGCTACATCTCGGTGGACGTAGACGAGTACCTGGTCACCGACGTCATCGGGCGCCTGGGCGACGACAACATCGTCATCTCCACCGACTACCCGCACATCGACGCCCACTATCCCCATGCGGTGGACGAGTTCATGGAAACCCCGGGGCTGAGCAACAGTTCCCTAAAGAAGATCCTTTGGGACAACTGCGCGAGGCTCTACGGCGTGGGCTAGCTACTTCAGAGCGACCGCGCAATCACCGGCTAATCCTTCTTCTTCGGTGGGGGTAGAGGAGGCGGCGGCGGTTTCTTGAGGGTTGTAGGCTTGGGCGAGACGCCTCCGGTGTGCTCGCGCCTTGACGGCGGAGGGTTCGGTTCCTTGGCCATGGTTCACTCCTCGGAATCTCCGTCTGTACCACTCAAAAATTCAACCATTTCGACTTCGTGTGCCGGAATCAGAATCGCGGAGACGCCCGTCGCGGGTATTCTTTCATCCTTGGTCAACCATTCGGCTTCGGCTATTCGAAAGTGTCCCTCGTCCGGACGGCTTGGCCACTCTTCAGGCCAGCCATAAAGATGGCGTTCTCCTTTGAGGTGCAGGGTAACATAACTATCGCCGTGGCGCGAAAAGGCGGAGTACCACTCGGATGGATACGACGTTTCCCTGGTTACGCCAAGCCAACGAAGACAGCGGTGAACTGTGTCCCTGTTGAGAAAGTAAGAAGCCAGCAATCCAAGGACAACGGCGACCGCCAAGGACAGAAGGACTTCCCAGTTATTGCCGCTAAGCTCTTTGTCCGGGACGGTACAGAAGAAAAGAATTGCATCCGTTATGCCCTTCCCAAGTACGGTGAAGATCAGAGCCTGAACCACCCGGTCAAAGGGGCTCGGTTTGGGATACGACGTAAGAGAGTAGAAGATGGCCGCTGCAACAAAACCAGGCAAAAGAAAACTCAGGACGCCGACAATCTCACCGGATGCCCAATTCATGATTGTTTCACCTCCGCGATCCCGCGTTTTGTGTCAGCTACTGGCATACATCCTGCCATTGACAGCACCTTAAAAGAGTGTCTGGGTTTTTCGAACCTCCTGCAAGAAAGCAATAACCACGCCAGCCGGACCTCTCCCAAGCCCGAGCCGACCGTGCTAGATTGCCGGCATGGCGACTCTGATCACTGGCAGTGGGCTCATTGGGGCCTCCTTCGGGCAGTTTGCCGCGGAGCGGGGCGAGCGTCTGGTCTTCGTCGACTTCCAGCCCCGGGATGACTACCTGAAGAGCAAGCTTGGGTCCGCGGATTGCGTGTCCCTGCAGGGAGACGTGCTGGACCTGCCGGCTCTCACCGGAATCATCAAGGCGCATGATATCGACACCGTGGTGCACACGGCGGCCATTATTGCCGGCCGCGTCGCCCGGGAGGGGTACTGGGCCTTCAACGTCAACATCCAGGGCACCATCAATGTCGCGGAGGCGGTGCGGCTGGCGGGAGTCAAGCGGGTTGTGCACATCAGCACCCTGAGCGTCTACAACCGCGCGTTCGAGGGCTCGGGGTCCGTGCCGGAGACGCTGCAGCGCGGCGACAGCACCGCCTACGGCAACTCCAAGGCGGTCCAGGAGCTGGTGCTGGAGGCGTACTCGCGGCTCTACGGCTTCGAGTTGATGGTGGTGCGGCTGGCCCACGTATTCGGCCTGGGTCACTTCCTTGGCGGGGCCGAGAGCGGCGCCATCACCCACACGCTCCTCACCTGCGGCCGGGAAGGCGGGGTCGCCAAGATCGCGCGGCGCCAGGCCCGGCCGCTGGAGCGCATCTACGCCAAGGACGTCGGCCGGGCCGTGGACTTGGCGGCCACCGTGCCGGTGCCTCCGGTCAACGTGTTCAACATCGGCACGGGCCTGGTTACGACCTTCGACGAACTGGTGGAGGAGGCGAGGGCGATCTACCCCGATCTGGAGGTGGAGGTAGTGCCCGACGGGACTCCGCACGAGGGGGCCAAGCAGCCTCTGGACATTACGCGGGCGAAGGAGCACCTGGGCTGGGAACCCCGGTTCACGCTCGGGTCGGCATTACGCGACTACGTCAAGGATCTGGACGCGCTGGAATCGGGGTCGTAGTCTCGCGGATTCCAGTGGCCCGCGTGGGCCGTACAGGGAAGGGATAGGGATCGATGAGTTCTGCGCGGACTTCGGAATCCGAGGCGGTTCGTGCCCGACTCGACCATCCGGTCATCGACACCGACGGCCACACCGTCGAGCTGACTCCGCTTTATCACGACTACCTTAGGGAGTTGGGGGGCTCCGACATGCCCCGGCGCTATGCCGAAGCCATGGCTGCCCGCTCCAACAGCCGCTGGTCCGCCATGACCGAGGCCGAAAGGCGCAACGTCCGGGCCCACTGTCCGCCCTGGTGGGCGCGTCCCGCCAACAATACGCTGGATCGGGCAACGGCGTCGTTGCCGCGCCTGCTGCACGAGCGAATGGACGGGCTCGGCATCGATTTCGCGGTGTTGTATCCCACCGAGGGGTTGAGCGGTCCGTCCCGCTTCGAGGACGAGGAACTTCGCCGGGTATCGTGCCGCGCGCTCAACAAGTTCCACGCCGAGTTCTACGGCGAGTGCTCGGACCGCATGACCCCCGCCGCGGTCATCCCGACCCATACACCGAGGGAAGCCATCGAGGACACCGAGTACGCGGTGCGGGAACTGGGCCTCAAGACCATCGTCATCGCTCACGTGGACCGTCCCATTCCGCGCGTGCAGGATGAGCGCCCCGACCTCGCGCCCTTTGCCCGTTACATCGACACTCTGGCGCTGGACAGCGACTTCGACTACGACCCGTTCTGGCAGCGTTGCGTGGAGTTGGATGTGGCCCCCACTTCCCACGCCAGCGGCCAGGGCTGGGGCAGCCGGCGCTCGGTCTCCAACTACATGTACAACCACATCGGCCACTTCGCGGCAGCCGGTGAAGCCTTGTGCAAGGCGCTGTTTTTCGGGGGAGTTACGTACCGTTTCCCGACGCTCAACTTTGCATTTCTCGAATGCGGCGTGGCGTGGGCCTGCAGCCTCTACAGCGACATCCTGGAGCACTGGGAGAAGCGCAACCGCGATGCCATCGCTGCCCTGGACCCGGAGAGCACCGACCTCGATCTCATGATGAAGCTGGTGGCGGAATACGGCGGCATCGAGGGAGAGGACAAGCTGGCGGAGATCCGCGCTTCAATCGGCCGAAAGCAGCGGCGTCCGGAAAACCTCGACGACTGGTCCCGCTGCGGCATCGACAGGGCCGAGGACATCCGCGACCGTTTCGTGCCCCGTTTCTATTTCGGCTGCGAGGCCGACGACCGGATGATTGCCTGGGCGTTCAACGACAAGCTCAATCCCTTCGGCGCCCGGCTCGGCGCCATGATGAGCTCGGACATCGGCCACTGGGACGTCACGGACATGACCGGGGTGGTGGCGGAGGCCCATGAACTGGTGGACCGGGGGCATGTCACGGGTGAGGATTTCCGCGACTTCTGCTTCACCAACGCGGTGCGCTTTTACGCCGGCGTGAACCCCGACTTCTTTGCCGGCACCGTCTGCGAGGACGCTGCCGCACGGGTAGTGGCAGCGAGCTAGCGCTGGGCCATGAGCGTGCCGCGGAAAGAAGAGATTGAGGGGCGGGTTTCAGACCCGCTCGTGCTACAGGTCGAATCGCGACAAACGACTTGAGCAGGGGAGAGGACAACCCATGAAGGACGGACTGAAAGTCATGGACTCGGACATGCACGTGCGCGAGCCCGCGGATCTATGGGAGAAGTACATGGAGCCCGAGTGGCGCGACCGGGGTCCCAGGATCCTCAGCACCACCACCCGCAGTTCGGCCATGGTCATGCTCGACGGCACGATCCTCAAGGGCTACCCGCCGGCCTACCGGGGCGGCATCTTCGACGCCCGGCGCATCGATGCGGAAATCGCCGACGCCCGCGCCCGCGGTTTCGACGGGGTCTCGCAGCTCGACGCCATGGAGAAGGAGGGGCTGGACATGGCGATCATGTACCCGTCCATCGGCCTGGGTGTGATGATGCGCGACGAGATGGATCCCAAGCTCGGCGCGGCGATAGCCCGGGCCTACAACAACTGGCTCCACGACTTCTGCCAGACCGATCCCGAGCGCATGAAGGGCTCGGCCATGATTTCGCTCCACGACGTAACCGATGCCTCCAAGGAGGCTCGCCGGGCGGTGGAGGAGCTGGGTTTCGTGTCCGTGTTCGCCCGGCCGGAGCCGCTCCGCTCACTGCCCTGGCATTCCCGCTACTACGACGTCCTGTGGTCCACCCTGGAGGAGCTGGGCATCCCCATGGGCTTCCATTCGGCGGCTTCGGCCGGCGAGGTCCGCCAGATGGGCGACGTGTTCGGCGACGACTTGCTGCTGCGGCACATCTGCGAGCACCCCATGTCCAACATGATGGCGATGATCGACATCATCGGCGGCGGCGTGCTGGAGCGCCACCCCAAGCTCAAGGTCGCCTTCCTGGAATGCTACTGCGGCTGGGTGTCGTTCATGCTCCACCGCATGGACGGCGCCGTCTCCAAGGCCCGCCACCCCAACATCTCCGAGCTCAAGCCCAGCGAGTTCTTCAAGCGCCAGTGCTGGATCTCCACCGAGTCAGAGAAAGAGCTCGCCATGGTCGCCGAGCTCATCGGCGACGACAACATCGTCTACTCCACCGACTACCCCCACGGCGACTCGGACTTCCCCCACGCCGTCGAAGAGTTCCTGGAGGTGGAAGGGGTCTCCCGGGAGACCAAGCGCAAGATCCTCTGGGACAACTGCGCGCGGCTGTACGATCTGTGATCGGTGAGGGGAAGGGCTTGGCGGAATGTCACTACGCTTGGTCCTGCGCCAGGTCCTTGTCGCGCTGATCGTCGGGGCCGCTCCGATAGCGGCGCATGCCAATCCCAATATCCTGCTCATCATCGCGGATGATATGGGGATTGATGCATCGCGTTGCTATTCGCTTGGAGACCAGCAGGCCCCGATGCCCAACGTCGAGGCCATGTGCGTGAGCGGCGTGGTCTTCGACAACGCCTATTCGGCCCCGCTGTGTTCCCCTACACGTGCTACCATCCTGACCGGGCAGTATGGGTTTCGCACCGGAGTCGGCACGGCGATCCGGCGTCGTGGTCGGACCAGGGGACTGTCCGCGGATGTCACCAGCCTGTTCGATGTCCTGGCAACCACCGAGTACAAGGCCAATCTGATCGGGAAATGGCATCTGGCCGGGGCAGGCACGACGCTCGATCATCCCGGCGAACTGGGTGTGCCCAACTACTTCGGCCTGATCCGGGGAGGAACGCGCGATTACTGGAATTGGCCGGCGGTCGAGAACGGCGAAGAGGTGCGGATCAATGAATACGCCACAACCGTGTTCACCGACCGGGCGATCGACTGGATACGTGCGCAGGACGGCCCCTGGTTCCTGTGGTTGGCCTACAACGCCCCTCACGCTCCGTTCCACCTGCCTCCTGCTCATCTGCACGACTTCGATGACCTGTCGGTTGACCAAGATGCAATCGACGCAGACCCCTTGCCCTACTACCAGGCGGCGCTTCAGGCGCTGGACACCGAGATCGGACGTCTCATGGCGGCAATGCCTCGGGAGGTGCGCAACAACACGGTCATCATGTTCATCGGCGACAACGGATCCCCGAACCAGGTCACGCGCGGATTCTACGGCGAACATGCGGCCAAGGGCTCGATCTTCGAAGGCGGCACCCATGTCCCCTTCGTTGTCTCCGGACCCGGCATTGCGCCGGGGCGCACCGAAAGTTTCATGAATACCACGGATCTGTTCGCGACCATCGCGGGCTATGCGGGGGTCGCGGTCCAAACTCCGGACTCCCACGATATTCGCCCGATCCTATCAGGACAGGACGGCACCCGTGAATATGTCTACGTTGAACATTTTTCGGATCGACGCCCAGGACGCCGCGGACGCCGCAATGTTATGGGTTGGGCGCTGAGGGAGGGTCCCTTCAAACTGGTTCAGGTGGAAGGTTCGGAACCTATGCTCTATGACCTGTCCAAGGACCCGCTCGAGGCCGTGGACCTGCTCGCCGATGGTACGTCGTCGGATGAGGACGCGATCGTTGCAAGCATAGAGGCGCGGTTCACCCGAACCCGGGGGGAATGACAGGAGGAATGGCTTCGGGAGTTTCTGGTTAGCCGTGGACGTTTCAGGGGCACGGTTGACCGTCCTCTGGCGTCAATACAAGAATAGGGAAGTGGGTCAAAGACGGCGCTTGGCGCCGGACCAGTCGAGAATCTCAGGTATGTCACTTGTATCTATGTTCTCGTCCGGAAGTTCCGCAAGTGTTTCAATCTCGACCATCTGCTCCTCGGTTGGTCTTTTAGAAGTGAACTTCATAGGCTGCCCTATCGTGGAGGAAGGTGTTGCAACTTCTAGTTTGTCGTTCACATCCGCGAAATTCGTGATCGCGACGTCGCCCTGCGGAAACCGGGCGACGATACTCAGTTCCCCGCCCATCGCTTCGACGTAGGCACGGAGTTTCGAAACGTACATATCCGTTCGTCGCTCCAGCTTGGCGACCGCCGGCTGGTTTACGTTCAGCGCTTCGCCGAGGGCCTTTTGGGTCAGCGCCCGCGCCTGTCGGAGTTCGTGAAGCGGCATGGCCGCGCGAAGCTCTGCCTTTCTGGCATCTACACGCGCACGGCGCTCCGGCGAAAAGCCCTTCGTGAGGTCACCGAAGGTGTTGCGTCCACTCATTTGATCAACCTTTCCCTTCTCAGCTCTTCCAGGTACTCGTCGTACAGTTCGTCGGCGATGGGCACATACCGTCTGTAGAACCGGTCGTTTCCCGCCTTGTTGCCGCCGATTAACAGGATCACGGAGCGTCTCGGGTCGAAAGCATAGAAGACGCGGATGGGGTCGCCGGCGCTCTGGATGCGAAGCTCACGCATTTGTCCGTGGCGAGAACCTATCACGCCGGAGGAATAAGGGAACGGCAGTCCAGGGCCGTGTTCCGCCAGCAACTCAACCATCGCGGCAATGTTGTCTTGCTGCACCTCCGTCAGGCGATTCCACCATTCACTGAACTCATTCGTGTATTCGACAGGCCAATCCATCTGTAGATATATTCCTTATAGGGAATGTCGTCAAGCCTCGCTGGAACCTCCGGTCTCTACGATTCCATGCGAGGTGCGATCCAAGGATACGCAAAACCCGGGCCATGGTGAGCGTTACCTGGCTGGCCGTGGGTGCTGCTGACGACGGTGACGGTTGTGGAGGAGGGCAGTCAGACCCGGTTGCGCCTCACCTGGGTGCCGCATGAGGCCGGCGAGGCGGAGATTGTCGGTTTCGCTGCCGCCGTGGACGGCATCGTTGCGCGCTTCAGACCGAATTCTTCTGATAGTGCGGCTGGTAGATCTGCACTCGCACGCCGCCGGGCATCTCGAGCCGGATGGCGAGGCCGAAGCCGGCGTCGGCCACTTCGCCGTCGAAGACGACGCCCCGGCCCTTCAACTCGGCGACGGTGGCGTGGATGTCGTCGCAGTAGAAGGAGATGTCGTGGGTGCCGGCGGGCTCGCCGGCGGCGCGGGTGGGGTCCGCGGGATGGACGCCCATGTCGGCCTCGGGGAGGTCGAAGATGAGCCAGCCGCCGCCGACGTCGCTGAAGGAGGTGAAGCCGAGCTTGTCGCGCAGGAAGGTGCGTAGCGCCTCCGGCTCCGAGGAGTAGAACATCGCGTGGGCGCCCTTGATCATGACCTCGGCTTCCTTCGTGACGCTCCTTCAGCCCGTTTGCTGTCTTCGCTTGTCCTCGTACTCCGCCTTGGCCGCGGCGACGCCCTCCATCGCCGCGGCGCGAAACTCCGGCTGCCGCTCCGCGGCCTCGTCGTAGCTGGTCTGTCTGGAGGCGAACTGGCCCTGGAAGTGCGGAACCACGTGCCGGGCGAACAGCTCGTAGCTGCGGTTGGTGGCGTCCCGGTCGGCCCAGTCGTGGCACATGAACAGCACTACGCCGAAGCCGCCGGTGCCGGCCTGCATGCGCTCGATCTCGCGGATGGCGTCGTCGGGTGTGCCGATGATGGCGCGGCCGGACTCGACGACAAATGTGCGGGTGTCGGTGACGCCCTTGGGAACCGTTTGGTTCGGGAGCACGTCGCGCGCGTAGCCGCCCCAGGCGTCGATACCGAAGCGCACGTCTTCCATTGCCTGCTCGCGGGTGTCGGCGATATGCATCTGCACGGCGATGCGAAATACACTCCGGTCTGCGACGCGGCCGTGCGCGGCGGCGGCTTCCTCGTAGATGCCCCAGTTCCTGGCGTAGGCGGCCAGCGCGTCGTCGGAGTGGCCGCCCAGCGAAAGCAGGCCGAGCCCGTACCGGCCGGCGAGAAGGGCGCCGGCGGGCGAGCGGATGGTGGTCACCGCCATCTCCATCCGCGGCCGGGTGAATGAGGCATGTTGCAGCTTGGCGTTGTCGAGCGTGAACCAGTCGGTCCTGGCGCTCACGCGCTCGCCCTCCAGCAGCAGGACGATCACGTCCAGCGACTCGTTCATCATGCGCCGGGTGCGTCGCGGGTCGATGCCCATCTGCGCGGCGTCCGAAGGCAGGGCGCCGGGACCTGCGCCGAACATGGCGCGCCCGCGGGTCATGTGATCGAGCTGGACCATGGCGTCGGCGACCATGAAGGGGTGCACGTAGGGCAGGGACTTCACCCCGGTGCCGAGCCGGATGCGCCGGGTCTCCCGGGCCGCTGCGGCGATGAAGACTTCCGGCGCGGCGATGGTCTCGAATCCGCCCGAGTGGTGCTCGCCGATCCACGCCTCGTCGTAGCCGAGGCGGTCCAGCAGCATGATCAGCTCCAGGTCGCGCTCGAACAGGAGGGTGGGGTTCTCGTTCAGCGCATGGAAGGGCGCCAGGAAAACCCCGAATCGCAGCATGGTATCAGACACGTCGTAGCGCCTCACGTCTCCTGCAGTCCCCGGCCTCGCGAGAACGCTACGCGTCGATGCCGTAGAACTTCACACAGTTGTCCCACAGGATCTTTCGGGCATGCTCCACCGGCAGCTCCTGCTGCATGAATGCATCCACCGCGTGAGGGAACTCCGAATCGCTGTGGGGATAGTCGGAAGAAAAGACGATGTTGTCGTCACCCATCAACTGGATCACCGACCCGACTTCCCGCTCCTCGCCCTCGCATCCGATGACGCACTGGCGCTTGAAGTACTCGCTGGGCTTCATGGTGAGTTGTGGAGCGTCGTGGCCGCCCAACTGCTCCCAGTGGGTGTCCATGCGGCTCAGCCAGGCCGGCGCCCAGCCGCAGTTGCACTCCAGGAACGCCACCTTGAGCTCCGGGAAGCGTTCAAGCACGCCGCCGACGATGATGTCCACCATGGTCACCATCTGGCCGGTGACGTGGCTGCAGATGTGGCGCATGAGGCGGTTGTTCTGGCCGAAGCGCTCGATGTGGGGGTAGTAGCCGGAGTTTGTGCACTCGTGGAATCCCACCGGCATTTCCAGTTCCTGCAACTCGGTCCACAGGGGCTCCCAGTAAAGGCCGAACCAGGTGTCGCCGGGGAGCGGGGTGGCCCGCAGGAAGGCCGTGACGAAGCCCAGATCGTTGGCCGCGCGGCGGGCTTCCCGAACCGCCAGCGAGACGTCGTGGGGCGGCAGCATGGCCGCACCTTTCAGCCGGGACGGGTCCTCCTGGCAGAAGTCGTAGAGCCAGTTGTTGTAGGCGCGGCAGATGGCCTCGGCCAGCAGCGGGTCCATGTCGGGCACGGTCATGATGTGGAGACAGGCGGTGGGGAAAAGCACCGCCACGTCCAGGCCCTCGATGTCCATGGCCTCGAGCTGGGACTTGGCGTTGAAGTCCTGTTCGCGGGCGAAGCCGATCACGTCGTCGCGCGTCGTGGATCCGCGCCGCATGCCGATCATGCGTGCGTCATTGGCCAGTGACGGGCTCTTGGCCCGCGGTTCCTTGCCGTCCACCAGCAGCAGGCTGAAATCGCCGCGGCTGGGGACGTTGACGACCCGAGGCGCATGCGGCTTGAAGGGCGCGTCGACGTATTTCTCCCAGAGGTCCGGCGGTTCCATGATGTGCATGTCGGAGTCGATGATCTTGAGTCCGTTCTTCATCGAGGTCTCCTTTCGGCGCTTTTCTGCACAACCCGAATACCCTTGACGGTTCCGTGAGTCAAGGTGCCTTTGACTACTCCGACGCCGGGCTCCTATATATGGGACCAGTACCGGGCAAACCGCAGCTTCGGCTGCGAAGGAGGATTGCATCCATGGCACAGGCCCTCGACGGCATCAGGATACTCGATCTCAGCAGCTACATCGCCGGCCCGTTCGCGGCCATGCTGCTGGCGGACATGGGAGCCGCGGTGGTGAAGATAGAGAACACGGGAGGCGGCGACCCCTTTCGCAAGTGGGCTCGGGAGCCGCGCATGTACAGTCCGCTGTTCCGCAGCTACAACCGCAACAAGCGAAGCATGACCCTGAACCTGCGGGATCCGGAAGGGAAGGAAATCTTCCTCAAGATGGCGGGGGAGGCCGATGTCGTCATCGAGAACTACAGGCCGGGGGTCATGGACCGCTTGGAGCTGGGTTACGACCGGCTCAAGGACCTGAACCCGCGCCTCGTCTACTGCGGCATTTCGGCTTTTGGCCAGACCGGCCCATACCGCGAGAGACCGGGATTCGATACCCTCGGACAGTGCCTCAGCGGCCTCCTGAGCCAGATTATCGATTCCAGGGCGCCGCAGCCTCCGGGCTTGGCCTTCTCGGACCACCTCGGCGGACTGTTCGCCTGCTACGGCATCCTCATCGCGCTGATGGCGCGGGAGAAGACGGGCAGGGGACAGAAGGTGGAGACCTCCCTCATGGAGGCCTCCATGGCGTTTATCGGCCGCAGCATCATCCAGTACTTCGCCACCGGGGACGTTCCCAACGTGGAGAGCCGGGGCCGTTCGGCCGGAGTCTACGCGCTCCTGGCCGGCGACGGCCTGCCGTTCGTCATCCACCTGTCGCACTTGAACAAGTTCTTCGTGAGCATGGCCGAGGCCCTGGGACACCCGGAGTTGGCGGACGATCCCCGTTTCCGGGATCGCGAGGATCGACTGGTGAACTACGACGAGCTCAAGGCCCTTCTGCAGGAGATCGTCCAGACGAGGCCCCGGCAGCATTGGCTGGACGCGCTCGGCAAGCACGACGTGGCCCACGCCCCCATCAATCGCCTCGACGAGGTGTTCGAGGACGTCCAGGTAAAGCATCTCGATCGGATCATGGAGTTGGAACACCCGAAGCACGGCACGATCCACACGGTCAGGAGCGGAGTGAATCTCAGCGAGACGCCGTTCCGGTTGTCCGCGCTACCGCCGGAGTTGGGGGAACACACCGCGGAGATTCTCCAGGAAATGGGATTGAGCGAAGAACGAATCGAGGAGCTGACCGAAGCCGGGACGATCTAGTGTCGTGTCCCGTAAGAACCTCTTGACCGCTTTTTTAGTGATGTGGTATGCGCGGGCCAGTTTCGTGATCAGCCCAGCGGCCAACCAGGAAAGGAGGGCGAGATGTATTGGATCATGGCGCTCATCGTCTTCGGTGTACTCACGGGCGTAAACGGGGCTTTTGCGCAGGACAACCTCAAGGCTCTCTACGAGAAGGCCAAGAAGGAGGGCGAGGTGGTGCTTGCGGCGGGGTCGCCGCCGGTGGCGCTCAAGGCCCAGATCGAGGGCTTCAACAAACGCTTCCCGGGTATAAGGGTCAACCACATCCCATCGACGGGAGCCGACGCCACGACCAAGATCCTGGTGGAGACACGCGTGGGCATGTCCACCTACGAGGTGGCGCAGGCCACGAGCGCAACCGGAGAGCGGGTGCTGGCAGCCGACCTGGTGTCGAGGTTCCCATATCACGAATTCGGCATCGCCAAGGAGGAGGTCCGATTCGACCAACGGTTCCCGCCGTGGTTCGACTTGTCCTATGCGCTCGGTTTCAACACCAAGCTGGTTTCCAAGGATGAGGTCCCCAAGAATTGGGAAGGACTGCTGGATCCGAAGTGGAAGGGCCGGAAGATTATTGCGGTGGGGAGAGGGTACCCGTTCGGCGACCTGACGTCGGTGTGGGGGATGGAAAAGGTCCTGGACTACGCCCGCAAGTTCAAGGCGCAGAACCCCATCATCCTGCCCCGTGGCGGACCCCAGACCCTCGAGGCCCTGGTGGCGGGACAGGCGCCGCTGGCGGTGATTCAGCTCGACCGTGTGCTTCGCGCCAAGGTCAAGGACAAGGCCCCGGTGGATTTCGTTTGGCTCTCGCCCATCTCGGTGACGCGGTTCTGGGCGTTCGCGGTAAAGAACGTCCGTCATCCCCACGCGGCCATGCTGCTGGCGGGTTATCTGGGCACGCCCGAGGCCGCGCAGCTCATGGAAAAGGCTTCCTTCCGCACCCAGTTCGGCCCCAAGTCCGGGACGGAACTCGCTCGCATGTTGCATGGCGCCGGCGTCCAACTCGTCTGGACCGCGCCGACACTCAAGGATGTGGCCGACCTCAAGAAGTGGCGCGGGGCGGTCCGAAAGATCCTGGCGGGGCACTGACCGGTCGCGGGTCGCGACAGGCTCGCGGAAGCACGCCGCGAGCCCGAAAGGAGTCTTGAGGGATGGCACGAGACGGTTTCAAGATCTTCGATAGCGACATGCACGTTTTCGAGCCGCATGATCTCTATCTCAACCACATGGATCCCAAGTGGGGCGACCGGATTCCCCGAGGGGAGCCGAGGAAGCGCCACGGACAGATCAGGTTCAACTACGGCGACGGCACCCCGGTGCGGTTGTCAGGGCTCACCTCGCGGCCGAACGTGACCCCGGGCGAGGAGATGGTGGCGCATCGTTACGCCAGGCCTCTGGCCCGGAACTACGACGCGGTCTCCCAGGTGGAAGCCATGGACGAGGAGGGGCTGGACGTGGCGGTGCTGTTCCGCACGTTCCCGCTGCACTGCGACGATAGCCTTGAGCCGGAGTTCGCCAACGCCTTGTGCCGCGCCTGGAACGACTGGTGCGCCGGGTTCTGCGCGGAAAGTCCCGAGAGGCTCAAGGCATCGGCGCTGGTCACGCTCCACGACGTGGACATGGCGGTGGACGAGACGCGCCGCGCGGTGACCGAGTTGGGGGCCGTCGGGTTGTGCCTGGTGCCCGAGCCGGCCAACGGCCGGCACATTCACGAGCGCTACTTCGACCCCTTGTGGCGCGAGGCGGAGCGCCTGAATGCCCCCATCTGCTTCCATCCCGCGGCTTCCCCGCGGATGGACCAGGTGGCGCAGCGGTTCAACGGGCTGCCCAACGAGGGCCTCCTGGTCAACTCGTACCGGAACCCCATCGAGCTCATGCTCGCCGTGGGGAGCTTCTGCGGCGGCGGGGTGCTGGAGCGTTTCCCGCGCCTCAAGGTGGCGTTCCTGGAGGGCAACTGCAGTTGGCTCCCGTGGGTCCTGTATCGCCTGGACGAGCGCTGGGAGTTGCGGCAGCATCTCTGTGACGAGCCGTTGTCGCTGAATCCCAGCGAATACTTCATGCGCCAGTGCGTGGTGGCCACGGACGTGGAAGAGGATCTCGTGGCGGACGTGGTCGAGAGGATTGGGGACGACAATATCGTGATCTCCACGGACTACCCGCACGCGGACTCGCGATGGCCGGAAGCCGTAGCCAGCTTTCTCAAGATCGACGGTCTCTGCGAGGCAGCGAAGCGCAAGATTTTTTGGGACAACAGCGCGAAGCTCTACAATCTGCAATAGACGGACAGGGGCGGGAAGGTTCTCGCCCCCGTCGTTCCTGAGTTCGACATGCGCGCGAGCGAACGGGATGTCTTCGGTTGGCTGACCCTGGCAGCGGTGGGATGGCTTGTCATCATCCCGCTGTTCCTCGTCATATTCTGTTCGCTTCAGCGGGATCCCCTGTTCGGGGTGAGCGCGCTTACCATCCAGCACTACATCGACATCTACATCGATCCGGCCACCTACCAGTTGATCATGAACACCCTGGCGTTCGGGGCCGGCGCCATCCTGACCGGTTTCGCCTTCGCCATACCGCTGGCCTGGCTGGTGGAACGAACCAACGCACCCGGCCGGCACCTGATGTACGCCCTGATCCTCGTGCCCATGGCGCTTCCGCCGATGATCGCCGCTCTCGGATGGGAGCGGTTGCTGGACCCCCGTATCGGCGTCATCAACCTGGTTCTACGGGCGTTGCTGGGACTGGAAGGCGAAGGGCCCCTCAACGTCTTCACTCTCTACGGGATGTCGTTCGTCATGGGCCTCTCCATGGTCCCCACCGTCTTTCTCATGCTCGTGCCCGTGCTCCGCAACATGGACCCGGCCTACGAGGAGGCGAGCATGATCGCCGGTGCCAGCCGCTTCATGACCCTTTGCCGAGTGACCTTCCCGTTGACCTATCCGGCGTTCTTTGCGGCTCTGATCTGGTTCTTCATCATTTCCGTCGAGGCCTTCGAGATCCCCGGCGTGATCGGGATGCAGGCGGGAATCCTGGTCTTCAGCACCAAGATCTTCTACGCGATTCATCCTCCGACAGGGGAGTTGCCGGAGTACGGAACGGCCAGCGCCCTGGCCATGGGCGTGCTGGTGCTGAGCGGGGTGCTGGTTTACCTGTACCTGAAGGTCCTGGGGGCCGGGGAGAAGTACACCACGGTCACGGGACGTGGATACCGGCCCGCCGTCATCGACCTTGGGCGAGGCAGGTACCTCGGCTCATTGTTCTTCTTTCTCTACCTGTCGCTGGCCGTGGTCTTCCCCTTGGTGGTGTTGGGTTGGGGCAGCCTGCTCACGTTCTATCAACCGCCGTCGTGGGAACTCGTCCCGCAGCTCACGACGAAGCACTACTACAACGCCGTGACGAGCTACGGTGCCATAACCGCGTTCAAGAATACCGGGATGCTGGTGGTGTTGGCCGCCACGGGCACCGCGGTGCTCTCCGTCATAGCCGGCTGGATCATCGTCCGGTTCGGCGGCAGGATGGGCCGGGTCCTCAATCTGCTTACCTTCGCCCCCATCGCAATCCCATCGGTGATCATTGGAATGGCCCTGATCCTGGTGTACCTGTCGATCCCGATAGGGATCTACGGCACCATATGGGTCATCGTCATTGCGCACGTCACGCGATTCATTTCTTATGGCTCACGCGCGGTGATCTCGGCCCAGGTCCAGGTGCACAAGGAGCTCGAGGAAGCCTCCTACACGTGCGGCGGCTCCATGCTGGTGACCCTCCGCAAGGTGGTGGTGCCCATCGTCCTTCCGGCGCTGGTGAGCCTGTGGCTGTGGGTGGCTCTCCACAGCCTGCGGGAGCTTTCGTCGGCGGTGCTGCTCGCCACTCCCGGCAATCGGGTGGTGAGCACCATGATCTGGTTCGCCTGGCAGGAAGGGCAGGTGGGGGAGGCCTACGCCCTCTCGATCATCCTCATCGCCATATCTCTGGTCATCGCCTTCGCGGCCCGACGCCTCCTGACCTGGGGAGACCCGGTGGCGCTACATTAGTATCCTGTCCCAAATACGGCACGAGAGACTGAAACAGGGGCGGGTCCCGGGACCCGCCCCTGTTTCACATCATCCGGGAACGAGAGTCAGACCGCCTTCCTCAGCGGCTGCTCCTCGAAGTGCCGCTTCACCTCCGCCAGCTTCATGACGTCGGCGTACTTGTGGTGCAGGTCGAACAGGTTCACCTTGTGGGAGATGATGCTGCGGTCGAAGACGCACTCCTCGACGATGGACACGTGGTAGCCGTTGGAGTAGGCGTCCACCACGCTGGCGCGGACGCAGCCGCTGGTGCTCTCGCCGCATACGATGAGCGAGCTGATGCCGAGCCTCGTCAGGTGGGCGATGAGCGGGGTGCCGTAGAAGCCGCTGGCCCGTTCCTTGTAGATGATGATGTCGTCGGGCTCGGGCGCGAACTCCTCGAAGATCTCGTAGTCGTCCGCGTTTATCCCGGTGATCTGACGGTTGGTGGCGTGCACGGCGGCGGGCTGCACCTCCTTCCGCGTCTCGGTGGTGGTGTAGAAGATCGGCATTCCCTGGGCGCGGGCCAGGGCGAAGAGTTCCTTGGTGGGCTCGATGGCCTCGTAGGCGTTTATGCCGCAGGAGCTCTTGTATTCCTTGACCACCTCGTGCACCGGCTGGGGGCCGCCCCGGTAGGCGAGGTTGTAGAGATCGATGGCCAGGAGCGCCGGGCGTTCGCCGACGAAAATCTCCCTGCGGTAAGGCTTGTAGATGTCCATGATCTCCTCGGTGACGAGGTCCTGCCAGCAATGATCTTCGAATTTGTCAACCATCAAGGGTCTCCCTTTCGAGTTTGATGAAGAGGTGATAGCCCCTGTCGGTCCACGGTGTCAAACCAAGGAGTCCGGTTCGCGAGAGGTGACTGCTCATCACCGTGCCCGTGGGAGCGTCGGCCGCCTGTTCGCATTCCCGCCGCGCAGCCGTTAGCCTGTCCTGCCCATGTGGTTCCTGCTGGCGCTCCTCGCCGCGCTGTTCCAGGTGCTTCGGAACATCTCCATGAAGCACTTGGGGCATGAGCTCGACGACATCATCAACGTGTGGGGGCGGTTCACCTTCCTGCTGCCGTTCGTGGCGCTGGCGTCGGCCTGGCACGGGATGCCCGTGTTGAAGGACGGCTTCTGGCCCTGTGTCGTCGCCTTCGGCGTGACCCAGTCCATTGCCACCCTCAGTCTGTCCAAGGCCCTCAAGCTCTCCGGTATCGCCATCGTCACGTCGTTGTGGAAGGTCAGCCTGCTGTTCCTGGTGCTCTTCGCCTATGTGACGCTGGACGAAACCCCTTCGGCCGCGGGGCTGGCGGGCATATTGCTGAGCGCCGCCGGCGTCTATCTGCTCAACGTGCAGAAGAGTCACATCTCGATATGGGCGCCGCTACGTGAGTTGTTCGTGGACCGGGGGCTTCGCTTCACCCTGGCGGCAGCCTTCTTCTACGCGCCGTCGGTGGTGCTGATCAAGCTGCTGATCCTTCGTTCCGACGTCTACGTCGCCAACCTCGCGGGATATCTCGCCGCCTCCCTCATGGTGCTTCCCCTGGCGCTGCGCCATTCGGCCGCGCATTTCCGCGCCATCCCGCGCCACGGGGGCGCGTTCACGGCCATGGGGTTGTGCGCCTCGCTGACGAGCATCTGCCACAGCCTCGCCTACGAGCTGACCCTCACTTCCTACGTCGAGGCGGTCAAGCAGACCGAGATCCTGTTCGCCCTGGCCGCGGGCTGGCTGGTGTTCAACGAGCGCGCGCGGGTGCGGGAGATCCTGCCCGGGAGCCTGACCATCATGGCCGGCATGGTGCTGTTACGGTTGAGTTAGCCACCCATTCTCTCCCGCAGGGAGAGCGAACGACCCCCTCTCCCTCTGGGAGAGGGCAGGGGTGAGGGCGTCCGAGCGATCGGCCAGACGATGCGAGCGCCCTCACCCGGCCTTCGGCCACCCTCTCCCAGGGGGAGAGGAGTTGGGTGCCTGGTCTCCGCCGATAGTGGAGACGCTGGCCCAGGTCCACAGCGACCGTTGGCGGTACAATCCATCGACATCGGCCGGCACGGCTATTCCCATGCGCTGGAGGTGTCGGGCAATGGGCCGCAACGGCATGCCCACGGCGGCGAGGTAGTCACCGCGCATGCTCTCGATGAGCCGGTGACCTTCGCCCTGGATGGAATAGGCACCGGCCTTGTCCATGGATTCGCCGCGGGCGAGGTAGTCGGCGATCTCGGCTTCGGTGGAGCGCCGCATGCGCACCTCGACGCGTTCCAGGTAGGTGTCCTCCCGTCCGGTGGCGGAGTCGATGAGGGCCACGCCGGTGAGGATGCGGTGCCGCCGGCCGGAAAGGCGCCGGAGGATCGACGCGGCGTCGTCCGGGTCCGCGGGCTTGCCGATCTTCTCGTCGTCGAGGGCGATCATGGTGTCGCCTCCCACCACCAGCGCGTCCGTCTCGCCGCGGGCGATCGACCGTGCCTTCCCCCGCGCCAGCTCTAGAACCTCGGCTTCGGGCGTGAGGTCATCGCGAGTGGTTTCCTGGAAGTCGGGATCGCGGACCTCGAAGGGAAGCCCGAGCAGGGACATGATGTCCCGCCGGCGCGGCGAGGTGGACGCCAGGATGATCCGCATGGCGGCTAGGAGCCTGTCCGAGTAGTCAAACACGACCCCTCTCCCTCTGGGAGAGGGTGGCCGAAGGCCGTGTGAGGGCCTAGCGTCCTGTGGGTCCGTGTGAGGAGGGACCGCTGAGCCCGCACTCAGTTCGCCCCGACGATGCGAGCCACTTCATCGGCGTTCATGGCCCGGACCAACCGCGCGCGCCACTGGGCGGCGCCGCGAAATCCCTTGCAGTACCAGGCCAGATGCTTGCGCATGGCGGGAAAGCGCCGCTCGCCCCAGAGGCTCTCGAAATGGCGGCTGTGCTCCAGCAGCACGCGGGTGCGCTCCTCCCGGGTCACGTCGAGTCCCGCGTCAGCGGAACCCGTGACCCCGGCCAGCGTATCCTTGGCCCACTGCTTGTCACGGAAGACCCAGGGGTTCCCCATGGCGCCTCGCCCCAGCAGCACGCCGTCGACGCCCGTCTGGCGGATTCGTTCCACCGCGTCCGCCATGGACTTGAGATCGCCGTTGCCGAGGATCAGCGTCGGCAGGTCCCGGGCCAGCTCCACTGCGCGGTGGATCGCGTCCCAGTCCGCGGACCCCTTGTACATCTGCTTCAACGTCCGGCCATGCAGGGAGATGGCCACCGGCCGTTCGGCCAAGAGCACCGGGATCCATTCGTCCACTTCGACCTTGTCGTATCCGACCCGGGTCTTCACCGAGAGCGGGATTACCTCGCGGGTGAGCGGTTGCACGCGTTCCCGGTTCATGTGGCATACCCGTTCCAGCACGTCCGTCTCCAGCCCAAGGTCTTCCAGCCGCTGCCCCGCCGCCCAGTCCTCGATCCCCCGGCGCGCCGCGCGGATGATGGTCACCGCCAGCTCCGGATTGAGGATGAGGCCGGCGCCGCATCCCTTGTTGGCCACGTTCTTGGCCGGGCATCCCATGTTGATGTCGAGGCCGTCGAACCCGAGCTCGCAGACGATGTGGGCCACCCGGTAGAAGTCCTGCGGGGTCCGGCCGTAGATCTGGGCCAGGATGGGGCGCTCGTACTCCCCGTAGGCGAAGTCCCGCACGAACCCGTCGGCGCCGCAGCAGATACCCTCGACGCTGGTGAACTCGGTCATGCACAGGTCCGGCCGTCCGTATCGGGCCGCCACCAGACGGAACGAGGCGTCCGTCACGCCGTCCATCGGTGAGAGGCCGATGATGGGTTTGTCGATCCGATCCCAGAAATGCATGGCGAGAACGGGGTACGCTGCGCAAGGGCGTCAGCCGGCCGCGCCCGCGCCGGCGCGCCGCACGATCATGGCGTCCAGCTCTTCCCTGAGGCGCGGCAGGATCTCGTCGTAGGGAAAGGCTCCCAGCGGCTCGCTGGCGCGCTTGAGGTTGACGAACTTCGGCCCGCACCACAGCCCCAGGTCGGCGTCGTCGGTTTCGCCGGGTCCGTTCACCCGGCAGCCCATGACCGCGATGGTGATGGCGTGCTCGGCGGCGTAGGCGGTCATCTCCTTGACCTGCTGCGCCAGCTCCACGAAGTTCTCGTTCTCCACCCGCGAGCAGCTCGGACAACTGATGATGTTCAGGCTGTCGCGGCCGTAGTCCACGACACTGCGCACACGGCCCGCCGCGATGTCTTCCAGGATCTCGCGTCCGGCGGCGATCTCCTCGGGTTTCCGCGGATTGGGAACCGTCAACGACACCCGTATGGTGTCGCCGATGCCCCGGCTGATGAGCTGCTCGAAGGCGATGCGGGTCTTGATGATGCCGTCCGGCGGTAGCCCCGCCTCGGTGACGCCGAGGTGCAGCGGAATGTCCGGCCGCTGCGCCGCGAACCGCTTGTTGACCTCGATGACCTTGGCCGGGTCCGAGTCCTTGAGCGAAACGCAGTAGCGGGTGTAGCCCAGGCTGTCCAGCAACTCGCAGTGTTCCCATGCGCTGGCGAGCATCGGCGAGATGGAGTCGTCCTCGGGAAACTTCTCCTGCTGGGCCGGGTCCACCGAGCCGCAGTTCACTCCCACGCGCATGGCGCAGTCGTTGGCCGTCGCCACCTCCACCAGGAACCGGACCTTGTCCTGCCAGGACTTCTGCTTCTCGTGGTGGTAGAGGTGACCGGGGTTGTAGCGGATCTTGTCCACGTGGGGCGCCACCACGGCGGCGAGCCGGTAGTTCTCCTGCAGGTCCACGGAAAGGTTCGCCTCGGTGGCCTCCCGGATCTCCGCCAGCGCCGCCGCATCCCTTTTGCTGTCCACCGCGATGCGCACCACGTCGGCGCCGGCGCGAGCCAAGTCGTTGACCTGCTCTACGGTCGTTTCGACGTCCTGGGTGTGGGTCGCGCACATGCTCTGAACCGCGATGGGGTGGTTTCCCCCGATCACGGTGGAGCCGATGCGCACGGCGCGAGTGGGATTGCGCGGCAGTTCCACGGCGTTACGCTCCTTGCGACACGAAATGCTATGGTTTCAAGGCTAACGTGAAAGGCTCCGTGAATCAACATGATTTCCCTCGCCGACGGCGCGACTACCCGGTTTCGTCTTGATGGAGGGGAGTCCTTGGACTAAACTATGGGCAATGGTGCGGAGCCGACCGGTGCGATACCAGGGTCCCGCTCCGGTCAAGTGACACGAATGGATCACGCGCGTTTACGTTTCAGGCGCTGGGTCGCAGCCTTTGCGGTGGTTCTTTGGCTGCCCGCGGGCTTGGCGTCGGCTCAATCCGCTGCCGAGCCGGCACTCGCGGTCCTTTCCCCCGACCGCCAACAGTCGGCGATCGGAAAGGAGATCCTGGAAAGGCTCACCAACGGCCACTACACGCGCATCAAGTTGAACGATCAGGCCTCGGGCAGGATCTTCAACGAATACCTCCGCACCCTCGACCGCACGCGCAGTTATTTCCTGGCCGCCGATGTCGCGGAGTTCGAACCCTTGAGGGAACGGTTCGACGACCTGCTCAAGGTCGGAGACCTGAAACCCGCCTTCAACATCTTCAACCGCTACCGCCGGCGCGTGGCCGAACGATTCCGGTTCGTGATTCGCGTGCTCGACGATGAGTTCGACACCCTTGACTTCGGGAAGGAGGAGAGTCTCGCGCGGCAGAATGCCACCTGGGCCGCGTCCGTAACCGAGCTGAGGGGGCGTTGGCACAGGCAGGTCAAGGGCGACGTGTTGAACGGCCTGTTGGCGGGAACCGAGCGGGGAGAGCTCCGGACGGCGCTTAGGCGGCGTTACGACAACCAGTTGAAGCGGCTCGCCCAGAGCAACCAGACCGATGTATTCCGCGTGTACATGAACTCGTTCCTGCGCGCCATCGATCCACATACGGCCTATTCTCCACCTCATCAGAGCGAGAACTTCAACATTCACATGAGCCTGTCGCTGGAGGGCATCGGCGCCGTGCTGCAGGCCGACGGCGAGAGCGTCAAGGTGGTGCGGCTGGTTCCGGGGGGACCCGCCGACAAGGCCGGCGACCTGCAACCCGGGGATCGCATCGTCGGCGTCGCCCAGGGCGAGGAAGGGGAGATGGTGGACATCCTGGGGATGCGCCTGGACGAGGTCGTAAGCCTGATCCGCGGACCCAAGGAGACCACCGTCCGTCTGGACATCGTCCCCAACGTGGGCGCGGCGGGGGAGCGCAGGATCATCCGGATCGTCCGCAACAAGGTGGACCTGAAGGAACAGCAGGCCAGCAGCCGGATCCTGGAGGTCGAGGTCTCGGGGCGCACCCGGAAGATCGGGGTCATCCGGCTGCCGACGTTCTACGTGGATTTCGCCGCTCTTCGTGCCGGCGACCCCAACTACAAGAGCACCACCGGAGACGTGAGACGGCTGATCTCGGAGCTCAAGGATGCCGGGGTCGGCGGCATCGTCATCGATCTGCGCGACAACGGCGGCGGCGCGCTTCAGGAGGCCATCTCGCTTGTCGGCCTGTTCATCAGGAAGGGCCCGGTGGTGCAGGTCCGCGACGGCCGCGGGATCATTCGCGTTCATTCGGATCCGGATCCGAGCATCGCCTACCGCGGGCCCTTGGCCGTCCTGGTGAACCGTCTCAGCGCGTCGGCTTCGGAAATTTTCGCGGGAGCGCTCCAGGACTACGGCAGGGGTCTGGTGCTGGGTGGACAGACCTTCGGCAAGGGGACGGTACAGACCTTGATCCCGATCCGCCGGGGTCGCCAGGGTCAACTGAAGCTCACCCAGGCCAAGTTCTACCGTATCTCCGGGGACAGCACGCAGCATCGCGGCGTAATTCCCGACATCGAGCTTCCGGGCGTCATCGACAAGACGGAAGTGGGGGAGAGCTCTCTCGACAATGCGCTGGCATGGGACTCCATTGACAAGGCCAGGTACGACCGGGCCGGAGAGACTACGCCATACGTCGATGCGTTGGTGGCGCGGCACCATCGGCGCGCGAACCTGGACCCGGACTTCGTCCACCTGAAGGCGCGCATTGCCCGTCTCGAACGGGAGCGGCGGGAAACCGCCATTTCGCTGCGCGAGAAGACGAGGAGGGAGAGACAGAAGAGCGACGAGCGCCGGGAGCTGGACAGCGAGAACACCCGCCGTGTAGCCAGCGGCGAGAAGCCCTTCGCGAGCTTCGCCGAGTTGGAGGCCCACAACGAGACCAAGACCGCCTCCGCCGCATCGCAGGACGATCCGCTGCTCGACGAAGCCGCCAACATCCTGGCGGATCTTGTGGACCTGAAGAGGACCGCGGCTGCCACCCCACCCGTGCGGACGGGAAGCTAGTGTCCTGTCCGGTGGCGGGCTATTCGCCGCCGTTGACGTCCAATACCGAACCGTTGACGAACGACGCCGCGTCGGAGGCCAGGAACAGCACCGCGCCGGCCACCTCGTCGGCCTTGCCGTGCCGCCCGAGCGCGATGTTCTCAAGCCCTTCCGACTCCATGCGCGCCAGGCTCGTCCCTCCCGGCCGCGGGGTATCGATGATTCCCGGCGCCACCGCGTTCACCCGCACCTCCGGCCCCCACTGGTTGGCCATGTGAAAGGTCAGGTTCATGACCGCGGCCTTGGACGTGCCGTAGGCGGCCATGTTCGGACGCTCGTGCTTGGTGGAGCGGCCGGAAATGGAGCCGATGTTGACGATGGCGCCCTTGCCGCGCTCCTTCATGTGCGGCACCACCGCCTTGGAGCAGAGGAAAGCCGTCTTGGCGTTGACGTCATAGACCCCCATGAAGTCCTCGGGCGAGAGCTCCAGCAGCGTTCCACGCTGGAACGCCGGCATCTCCGGGTTGCGGCTGTAGGAGCCTCCGGCGACGTTCAGGAGGGCGTCGATGCGGCCGAACCGTTCCAGGGTGGCGTCGACCATCTCCTTGACCTGCTCTTCCTCGCTGACGTCCACCGCCAGCCCGGCGGCCTGGACGCCCAGGGCTTCGACCTCCTGGACCACCGCCGGTATGGACTCGGCGGGGAGCGAGGCGATCATGACGTTGGAGCCGGCATTGGCGAAGGCCAGCGCGCAGGCGCGGCCGATGCCGCCGCTGCCGCCCGTGATGATGGTCGTGCGTCCTTCCAGAGAAAAGCGTGACAGATCCATGGGTGTTTCCTTTCAGTCTCAACCTTCCCACAGGTGGCTGAACTGCACCGCCACCACGTCCTCGTAGGCGACCGGCGCGGCCAGCAGGCCGATATCCTGTGCGAAGCGGTTCATGCTCTCCACCACCGGTTCGGAAATCCGCGGATCGTAGTAGGGGACGTCCCGCTCGATGAGGGTGGCGATGATCCCGGCCTCTTCCGCCGGATACAATGCCTTGCCCACCTCCGCCGCCCGTTGGGGGTTCTCCGCCAGCGCCCGCTGGGTCTTGACCAGCGCCCGCACCGCGGCCGCGGCCGCGTCGGGATCGTCAGCGATCACCCGGTCCGAGGTGATCAGCGCCGGGAAGGTGTAGCCCCGGGCCTCGGCGGGGCCCTCGCCGCGCCGGATGTCGAGCACGATGGTGCCCGCGCCATGCCGGACCGCCACCTCCGCGCCCATGCCGTTGGCCCAGAAACCGTCGATGAGGCCCTCGGACAGGGCCTTGGCGGCTGTCACGCCAAACGAGGCGCCGGGCGCTGTGGCCCCGGGCACCGGCTGGATCTGGATGTTGTCGGCCTCGGGGTCCAGGCCGGCGGCGGCCAGCATCCGCTTGAGCCCCAAGTCGACCCCCGGCGCGGCGCCGATGCGAAGTCCCTTGACGGCCTTCACATCACCCCGTTCGGCCTCCAGGTCGGACCGCAGCACCAGGAACCAGTACATGTGCTGGGCCAGCGCGGCCAGCAGCTTGGCCCCCTTCCAGTCCGGAAACTTTGTGAGGGTAGCGTGGGACGAGGCGGCCGCGAAGTCCAGCTTGTGGTCCCTAAGGGCCTCGAACGTCGCGGGCACCGGATAGATGGGCTCCAGCTCCATGTCGAGCCCCTCGGCCTTGAAGAAGCCCAGCTCTACCGCGGCGATGGCAGGGAAGTACGAGTTCGAGACGAAGTCCGGAAGTCCTAGTCGCATGGTGGTCCTTTCGCGAAGTGAGTGCGTCCGGGTCAGGGTGTAGCGGATTCGCCGCCCCGATGCAAAACAGCGCCGGGCTCACATGTCAGCTCCAGTACGTGGTGCGGTCCACCGGGATCGCGTCGAGAACCTCGCGCGGCAGGTAGTCTTCCGGTCGGACCCGCTCCAGAGCCTCTTCGGGACACTTGGACACGGGCGAGAAGGGCCGGTCCAACGGCCGCGTGGCATCGACGATCATGGCCGAGGTGCGAATGCCCTCGTCCATGGAAGGGTCGATCAGCGGGCCGCGCATGAGGTCGGTGATGAGCGACACCTGCCGGTGCGGCTGGACCCGGGTGGCCAGCGCCCACAGGATCTCGGTGGGATTGTAGACGTCGATGTCGTCGTCGAAGATGAACACGTGCTTGCACTGGTCGAAGCTCAGCGCCGCCGCCGCTGCCCGCCCCGGGTCTCCCTCCGACATCTTCTTCATGGCGATGAACACGTTCATCAGCGCGTGCCGGCCGTTCTTGCACACCGCCGTCACCCCGGGCACGGCCTCGCGGCAGCGGCGCAGGTAGGCGCCCTCGCGCGCCAGGTCCATCCAGGGCTTGTCGCCGTCCGGGGTGATGACCGACTGGTGGATGGCGTCCCGGCGGCGGGTGACGGCGCGCACCTCCAGCGACGCTGCCTGGCGATATCCCTGGGGGCCGACGTAGCCGTGGACCTCTCCGAACGGTCCCTCGGTCACGCGCTTGCCGGGGAGGAGAACGCCCTCGATGACGATCTCGGCATCCGCCGGCACCATCAGCCGTTCGCCGAAGGTCTCCGATGGCGTCAGCCGCAGCGGCTCTTGCAGATAGCCGCCGATAATCTCGAGCTCGTCGGCCTCGAAAGGCCCGCGGTAACAGGCGCCGATGTTGAACGCCGGATGATGCCCGGTGACCGCCGCCACCGGGCATTCCTCGCCGTTGTCCTCGTAGTCCCGGAAGATGCGCCACATGTGCTGGAGCGACAGGTAGAAGCCGGTGTGGTTGCGGTCCTTCACTTCCATGCGGTGGTAGGAGACGTTGTAGACGCCGGTCTTCCGGTCCCGGCCCAGGCTGGGCATGTCGATGTAGGGGCCTCCGTCCAGGGCGTGATGTCGCATCACCGGAAGCTTGAACAGATCCACCTCCGCGCCCCGCCGGATGACTTCCTTGACCGGTGCCTCGCTCCCGTCCACCACCGTTGGCGCCATGGGGTTGGCCTCCCGCTTCAGGCATTCCAGCGCCAGCTCCGCCCGGTTCGTCTCCGACGGCACTCCGAGGGCGGTCTGGAACTTGCCCATGGAGACTTCGCAGTTCATGGCGAGGCGGACCTCGGAGGTGTTGCCGTGGAGGTCGCTGGGGCGCTCGAAGAGCAGCACCGGGAACTGTTTCCGGTCCGCCAACTGAGCGACCAGGGCGGAGACGTCGTGGCGCGCCGGGTTCACCGGACGGGTGACGTGGACCACCTCCCCGGGCCGCTGGCGTCCCAGGTCGGCGAGGAAGGTGCGTAGATTCTTGGGCATGAGCGTGCCGGCCGGGCTTTCGGCGGCGTGACGGCTTCAGTAGACGATGTCGCCGCCGTCGATGACCAGGGTCTGGCCGGTGACGAAATCGCTGTCGGATGAGGCCAGGTAGAGCACCGCACCGGTGAGGTCCCCGGGCACCTGCCGGCGCTTGATGGACCAGGCCTCGACGCGGCTTGCCGAGATCTCGGCAGGCACGCTCTGGCCTTCGTGCTCCACCAGGCCGGGGGCGATGGCGTTGACGTTGATGCGGTCTCCTCCAAGCTCCCGCGCCATGGAGCGGGTCATGCCGATCAACGCGGCCTTGGATGCCACGTAGTGAAGAAAGTTCGGCGTGCCGGCCATGACCGTGTTGGAGGAGACGTTGATGATCCTGCCGCCGCCCCGCTCGCGCATGGCGGGAAGCACGGCCTTGGCGCACAGAAACACGCCCTTGATGTTGACGGCGGTGACGCGGTCCCATTCCTCGGCGGAGATCTCGTAGAACGGCCGCCGGTCGATGCTTACGTAGATGGCGGCGTTGTTCACCAGGATGTCGATGCCTCCGAAGGCGTCGACGGCGGTCCGCGCCATGCGCAGGGTGTCGTCCTCCCGGGAGACGTCCACCTCGACAGCCACGGCCTGCCCGCCGGCCTCGTTGATGCCCACGGCGGTGGCGGTGCCGTCCAGGACGTCCGCGATGACCACGCGGGCGCCTTCGGCCGCCAGGGTCTTGGCATAGACCGCTCCGATGTTGCGCGCGCCGCCGGTAACGACGGCGACTTTGTCATCAAGTCGTCCCATGCGTCGGTTCTCGCACTCTAGCCCGCCGCGCTGGCGTCCGCTGCCGCTGCCCGCTCGTTCATCTCCCGAAGCTGCCGCCTGAGGTCCAGCGGCTCCCACCACAGCTTCAGCCCCAGGTCCCGGGCGATGGTCTGGGCTGCGTTGTATCCCGGTGCGCCGGTGATGTTTCCGCCGGGATGGCACGAGGAGCCGCACAGGTAGAGCCCGGAGACGGGCGTCCGGTAATGTCCCCAGCCGGGGAAGGGGCGGTTCTCCAGTGCCTGGTCGCCCGTGTATTCACCCACCATCCAGTCGCCTTCGTACATGTTGCGGTCGTGGCGCTCGATGTCCAGCGGCGTGGTGGAGTCGCGCGAGAGGATGTTGTCGTCGGTGAGATTGGGCGCGTACTGGCGCCATACGCCCAGTTGCCGCTCGAACCACTCGCCCCGGACCTTGTCCCAGTTCAGCGGATTGCCCCACAGGTTGTACGGCGAGAGCTGCCACATGAATGCGGTGGCCTTGCCGGGTGGAGCTTGGGTCGGGTCGTGATGAGAAGGCGTGGCGCCGTTCATGAAGGGCTTGCGCGGCAACTGGCCGGTGCGGCAGTCCTCGAACAGGTTGCGCAGTTCCTCGTAGGTCTCCAGGCCGACGATGTGCATGAAGCTGCCGGCCACCTCCGGGTGCTCGTCCTCGGTGATGTAGCGCGGCCGCTCGTTCAGGGCCAGGTTGGTGGCGAAGATCGGGGTGGTCTTGGAGAACTTGAACGCCGCCGCCTTGGCGCTGAACTCCGGTTCGAGGTTCTCCGATCCCACGAGCTTGATGAAGGTCTCCACCGGGTTGACGTTGGAGGCGACGAAGCGTTTCGCGTGCACCACCGTGCCGTCCTCCAGCACCACCGCGGTGGCGCGGCCCCCGTCCACCAGGATGCGCTCGACGCCGACGGCCTCGATGTAGTCGACCCCGTTGTGCGACAGCATGTGCGCGAGGTTGTCGCCCAGGGCGTGGGAGGTGCCGCGGCAGAGCTGCGGGTTGACCCCCCAGGCGATCATGGCCGGCACCAGGTACCCGGTGTTGGGCGCGTCCAGCTCGTAGCCGCGCATCACCGCCAGGAAGCCGATGAACGCGCGCACGCGGGTGTGCTCGAAGTGCTCCAGAATGAACTGCTCGGGCGTGGTATTGAAGTAGCGCAGGTACTCCCGTCCCTCGGGCAGCCCTTCCAGGAGCGGCCGCTTCTCGCTCATGGGGATGGGCGGGCAGTACGTCTCCGGGAACACGATGCTCTTCACCACCGGCTGCCAGCAGGTCCAGATGTCCCTGAAGCTTGCCGCGTCCTTCGGGGAGAACTGCTCGATGGTTGCGATGGTGCGCTCCACGTCGGCGAACCAGCCCAGGTAGGTGCGGTCGAAGAAGTGCTGCACCACGCCCGGGTCGGGCTTGTAGTAGTGGATGCCCATGCGCTCCATCTCCAGGTCCTGGAACCACGGCAGCATCATGAGTCCCCGATGAAACACCGAGTGGATGTTGTGCCAGAACCCGGGGTAGTTGCGGTCCTCGTGGGAGTCGAGCCCGCCGCCCACCTCCATGTTCTTCTCGACCACGAGGATCTTCTGCCCGGACTTGCCCAGGTAGCCGGCGCAGATCATGCCGTTGTGGCCCGCGCCGATCACAACGCCGTCGTAATGCATCACCTTGGCCATGATTCACCCGCCTTCCAGGCCCAGATCCTCCCGCAGGACGCTCCACGCGGCCCTTCCGGAGCCGGCGATGACCGCATCCGCCGGGTGCGTGGCCGCACCCACCTGGTAGAGCCCCTGGATGGGCGTCCGGTAGTGGGCCAGTTGCGGGACGGGGCGGTTCCCGCCCATCTGGTCCGGGGTCTTCCGGGCTACCCAAACCGAGCCCCGGCGCATGTTCTGCCAGCGGCCCGCCAGGTAGCACGGTTCCATGGCCACCTTCATCACGATGTTGTCGTCCGTCAGGTTGGTGGCGACGGTGCGTAATGCCGACAGCACCTGCTCCATGAAGTCGTTCTTGAGGCTCACCCAGTCCTCGGGCCGCCGGCCATCGAGTTGGTAGGGGACGGGCATGAAGACCGACGCCGTGTGCTTGGCCGGGGGCGCCTGCAGGGCATCGAACCACGTCGGGCAGGTGACGTGCAGGCAGGGGTGTGCGGGAAACTCGCCCGCGCGGATCTCGCGCCACATGCTCTTCAGGTCCTCGACGGACCGGGGCCCGTAGTTGACGTTCATGGCCTGGCCCACCGAGCCGTCCGCCGCCTCGTGGACCGCGAAGCGCAAGGGCGCCTTGAGCGCCAGGTGCACCTGGAAGTAGGAAAACTCGTCGGGCTCGATGGCGCGCACGGCCCGTGCGAAGCCGTCGTCCAGGTGCTCTTCGCCCACCATGTCGATGAAGGTGCCGTAGGGGTCCACGTTGGACACCACCGCCCGCCGCGCCTTCCACTCGCGCCCGTCGCGCAGGCGCACGCCCGCCGCGCGTCCGTCCTCCACCAGGATCCTGTCCACGTGGTGCAGCGCGCGGATCTGGCCGCCGTGCATGACGTAGGCGCGCTGCAGCACCTGGGCGATGGAGTGGGAGCCGCCGCGCGCGAGCTGCGGCCGTTCGCCGCCGGCGATCAGCGCCAGCACCTCGCGCCCGCCGCCCTCGTAGTCCAGCGCCCAGCCGCGCGGAATGGCCATCTGCGACAGCACCAGGGTACGCACGGCCTCGCTTTCGAAAAGGTGCTCCGCCAACTCGCCGGCGCTCATGCGCGCCAGGCGCAGGAAGTCGCTCCCCGCCGGGTCCGCGGCAATACGCTCGTCGAGCGCCCCCGCGGCCTCGGGCGGGGCGTAGTACGAGGGGATCACGATGTCCCGGACGATGCCGCGAAACCGCTGGTGCGCGTCCTTCCAGGCAGCCCGGTCCGCCGCGGAGTGATGCGCCAGCGAAGCCAGTGTGCCGTCGAGCTCCTGGTGGTGGGAGACCGAGGCGCCATCGGGCAGCAGCAGCGAGCTGATCACCCGGGGGGTGACGAACTCGGCGTGGTGACCGTTCTCCCAGTCGAGCTCCCGCCACACCGGAGAGATCTCGCGGTTGTCCTGGAAGTAGGCGAGGCTGTTGTGCCAGTAGCCGGGGAGGGTGATCTCCTCGGAGAAGAGCCGGCCGCCGTTCTCCAGCCGGCTCTCGCAGATGACGGTCTCGAGGCCGGCCATGCCGAGATAGGTGCCCAGGGCGAAGTTGTTCTGCCCGGCGCCGATGAGGATGACGTCCCAGTTCTCGTCTAGTGCCATCGAGGATGTCCTTCGCTCTCTTACCCTCACCCCAACCCTCTCCCGGAGGGAGAGGGGGTAAGGGCTCAGCCCAGCTTGGCGGCCGCCTGCTCAACGGCCCGGCGCACGAACACCTCCACCAGGTCGCGCTTGTAGGCCGGGGTGCCGCGCACGTCTTCGATGGGGTCCGATTCTTCCGCGGCGGCGGCGCCCGCTTCCTCCACTCGTTCCGGTGTGATGTCCCGGCCGCGCAGCACGTCTTCCGCCGCGCGGGCCCGGAAGATGGTGGGGCCCACGGAGTTCAGCGCGATGCGTACGTCGTCGCAGCGGCTGCCCTCGCCGCTCATGGTTACGGCGACGCCCACGGTGGCGAAGTCCTCCTCGCTGCGCGGCGTGAACTTGATGTGGGACCACGCCGCTCCCACGGGCGGCGGCACCCGGACCGAGGTGAGGATCTCGTCGGGCTCCAGGGCGGTCTCGTAGTAGTCGATGAAGAAATCCTCCACCGACAGGGTGCGCTCGCCGCGGCTGCTGCGCAGCGTCACCTCGGCATCCAGGGCCATGAAGCTCGCTCCCGGGTCGGTCAGGGGGTCGCCGTGGCATAGGTTTCCGCCCACGGTGGCCATCAGGCGGATGCGCGGCTGCGCCACCTTGTAGAAGGTCTCCTGGAGCAGGGGATAGTACTCACGCACCTCGGGGCGGATCTCCAGGTCCCGGTGCTTGACCCCGGCGCCGATGCGCAGGCCGTCGGCCGGGTCGAAGGCGATGTCGTCGAGGCCGGGAACGCGTTCGAGATCGATGACGAACCCCGGGCTCAGGAGCCCCATGCGCATCCACATGACCAGGGCGGTGCCGCCGGCCAGGAGCTTGGCGTCGTCGCTGTGTTCCTGGAGCAGCGCGCAGGCTTCGTCGAGGCTTGTCGGCGCAAGGTATTCGAACTTGGCCTTCATGGTTCAGCTCCCGTTCCTCTTCTTTTCCTGAATGGCCCGCAGCACTTTCTCCGCGGTAATGGGGAGCGTCGTGATGCGCACGCCGACGGCGTCGTAGATGGCGTTGCTGATGATGGCCGCCACCGGGTCCATGCCCAGCTCGCCCAGGCCCTTGGCGCCGAAGGGTCCGGTGGGCTCGTAGGAGTCGGCGAACTCGTGCACCAAGTCGGGCATGTCGCGCATGGACGCCAGCCGGTAGTCGCTGAAGTTGGGGTTGACCGGGCGGCCTTCCTCCATGCGCAGACCCTCGATGAGGGCGTAGCCCAGGCCCTGGGCGATGGAGCCTTCCACCTGGCCCTCGGCGCCGATGGGATAGATCACCGTGCCGCAGTCCGAGGCCACCGCGTACTGGATCACCTTGACGTGGCCGGTGTCCGGGTCCACCTCCACCTCGGCCGCCTGGCAGCCGAAGTTGTAGGCGCCGGACTCGTTGCCGTAGCGCAGCGCGTCCTGGGTGACCGAGTCGGCGTCGAAGCTGCCCGACGCCACCACGGGCGCGCCCCCGCGCCGGAACTGCCGTCCCCGCACCACGTCCGCGATGCTGATGGAGCGCTGCTCCGCGCCCTTGACGAAGATGAAGCCGTCCCGCGACTGCAAGTCGGACGGGTCGCATTCCAGCATCTCGGAGGCGGTGTCGAAGAGGATCTCCTTCACCGCGGTGGCGGCGTTCTTCACCGCGTTGCCGGCCACGTAGGTGAGGCGGCTGGCGTAGTTGCCGAGGCAGAAGGTCGTCAGGTCGGTGTCGGCCTCGGAGATGGCCACGTCGGAGAAGGGGATGCCCAGCTCCTCGGCGGCGATCTGGCACATGGCGGTCCAGTGCCCCTGGCCGGTCTCTCCCTCGCCGCTCAGGATGAAGGCCTTGCCGTCCTCGTTCATCTTGATGGTGGCGGAGCTGCCGTCGTAGTCGCCGAAGTGGCGCTTGCCGCTCACGTGCACGGTGCAGCCCATGCCCAGCCCGCGGTTGAGCTTGCGGTCGGCGCGCTTCGCCTTCCAGCCGATCATGCGCTCGGTGCGGTCGATGCACTGCTTGAGCTCGCAGCTTATGACGCGGTTGCCGTGGGGCGAGACATAGCCCTCGTCGGCGGCGTTGAGGCGTGCCATCTCGAACGGGTCCATACCCAACTCGTCGGCGGCGATGTCCATCATCTGCTCCACCGAGAACTCCGCCGACGGGTTGCCGAAGCCCCGGAAGGCGCCGGTGGGGATCTTGTTGGTGTAGACCAGGTAGGCCTCGGAGCGGACGTCGGAATACTTGTAGCAGGTGTCGTGGCGCAGCGCCGCCACCCCGGTGATGGCCGGCGCCTTGCCGCTGTAGGCGCCGTTGTCGGCGATGATGCGCATGTGCTTGGCGCGGATGCGGCCGTCGCTCTTGAAGCCCATGCGCACCCACACCTTCATGTTCACCCGCGGACGGCTGCCGGCCAGGAACTCCTCCTCGCGGGTGTTGATGATCTTCACCGGGCGGCGCGCCTTGCGCGCCAGGATGGCGGCCACCATGGCGTTGTTGTCGTCGCAGGACTTGCCGCCGAAGCCGCCGCCCACCGCGGTCTGGATGACGCGCACGTCGGCCTCCCGCACTCCCAGGGCCGTGGCCAGGCGCATACGGGCCATGAACAGCGTCTGGGTGTTCATGTAGACCGTGTACTTGCCGTTGGCCGAGTACTCGGCGACGCTGCCGATGGTCTCGATGGCGGAGTGCCACTGGGGGACGCTCTCGAAGGTCTCCTCGACCACCAGGTCCGAGTCCTTGAAGGCCGCGTCCACGTCGCCCCGCTCCACGTCGATGGTGAGGGCGATGTTGTTCTCCTTTTCCTCGTGGATGAGCGGTGCGCCGTCCTGCATGGCCTCCGCGGCGTCGAACACCGCCGGCAGCTCCTCCCAGTCCACCTCGATGAGCTCCAGCGCCTCCTCCGCGGTGTCGCGGTCGACGGCCGCCACCGCCGCCACCTCCTCGCCCACGTAACGGGCCTTGCCCACGGACAGCGGATACTGGTCGGGGAAGAAGACCCCCCATCCCTTCTTGATGGTGTCTTCGGCGGTGACCACGGCCTTGACGCCGCGCAGCTTCTCCGCCCGGCTGGTGTCGATGTTGCGGATGTGCGCGTGGGGCAGGGGGCTCCTCAGGACCCGGCCGGTCAACATGCCGGGCAGGAAGACGTCGGCCACGTAGGCCGCGCTGCCGGTGACCTTGTCGTGGCCCTCGAAGCGGTCGAAGTTCCGGCCCAGTACCGTGTAGCTCTCTGCCTTGCTCATGCTTCCCCCAAAAGGTAGCGGCCGTGCCTTGACCGGCCGATGGCGTCCTGCGAGCGCGGGCGGGTTTGAACCCCGCCCCCTACGAATCGGAGTCGCCGCTCTTGTAGGTGTCGGACTGGTAGAGGCTCTGGATCCGGGCCTGTCGCACCGCTTCGTCGCCGCCTCCCTCGTCGACCCTGCCTTCGACCACCGCCATGACCGACTCGAGGATCTTGTAGTAGCCCGTGCAGCGGCACAGGTTGGCCGACATCCACTCCTTGACCTGATCGGTGGTGGGTTTCGGGTTGTGGTCCAGCAGCGCCTTGGCGGCCATGATCTGTCCCGGGGTGCAGATGCCGCACTGAAACCCGCCGTACTGGACGAAGGAGCGCTGGAGCGGGTGCAGCTCGCCGTCCTGCGCCAGCCCCTCGATGGTCTCGATCTTCTTTCCCTCGCAGGTGACGGCCAGCGTCAGGCACGCGCTCACCAGCCGGCCGTCGACGATGACGCTGCAGGCCCCGCACACGCCGATGCTGCAGCCCTCCTTGGTCCCGGTGAGTCCCGCGTCCTCGCGCAGGGCCTCCAGCAGCAGGCGGTTGGGCTCGATCTCGACGTCGTGCTCCTCGCCGTTGACGTTGAGCACCATTTCCCTTTTCATGCTTGACCTCGCCTCACGCGGTCCGCGCGCTACACCGACCGCCCGGCATGAGTCTTGCCCCATTCCAGGCGGATGGATTTCAGCGTCTGCCCCTCGCCCACGCTGACCCGCGTGCCCTTGAGCTTCTCGCCCACCTTCTCGTAGTCGCCCTCGGCCGCCAGGCGCGCCTCCTCGTCCAGCTCGTCGGGCCAGAGCCCCATGAGGTAGCCGTGCCACGGCTCCTTGAGCTGGAGCTCGGGCAGTTCGAGCTCCTTCCACAGCTCCAGGGCCCGTTCCATGTAGGGCCTCTTGGGCAGCGACAGGGGCGGCAGGTCGGCCTTGCGGGTGGCGTCGATCAGCAGCGCCGAGTCGGTGCTGTCGTAACGGCTGGAAGGGTGGCTCACCACCATGCCGATGGGGGTGGCGCCGAAGGGCCGGTCGGGCACGATGGTGACGTCGCGGTGCGGCTGGCACCGGTGCGTGATGGCCCAGGTCACCGCCACGGGATCGCTGACGTTGATGTCCTCGTCCACGGTTACGATGAATTTCCCGACCCGGTCGCCGTATTGGAGCACGGCGTCCATGACCCGCCGCGGCTCGTCGTCGCCTTCCTTCTTCATGCGCACGGCGACGTAGGGCCTCATGTTGACCAGGTCCTCCATCATGTACACTTCCTTCACCGACTCGAAGCCCTGGCGGTTCAGGTAGCGGTGCACCAGCGTGCTCATGCCCATGGCCTTGATCTTGGAGCTCTCGCTGGGGGTCACCTGGCTGATGATGGAGACCCAGATGGGGTCTTTCCGGTGCATCACGCACGTGAGCTCCATCACCGGGCCGATGGTCCGGGGATCGACGTAGCCCATGGACTCGCCGAAGGGCCCTTCTTCTTCCAGGTAGTTGGTGGGGATGATCCCTTCGAACACCACCTCCGAGGTGGCCGGAACCTCCAGGTCCACGGTCTGGCACTTGACGAGCTGGACGGGGGTGCGGGCCAGTCCGCCCGCAAGCGCCAGCTCGTCCATGTCCGGCGGCACCTTCTGGGTGGCCGTATACGAAGCGGCCGGCACGGTACCCACGGCGATGGCCACCTCCAGCGGGATGCCGCGCTCCCGGCACTTCTCCCAGTGGCGCGAAAGGTCCTGGGGGGTGCCGGAGTTGGCGCCGCACACGAGTGGGGACTTGACCAGTCCGCGGTAGTTGCCGACGTTGCGCGCGCCGGTCTCGGGGTCCTTGGTGATCCAGTGGCCGGCGGTGATGTAGGGTCCGTTGTCGAACCCCGGGGTCGAGATGGGGATGGGAAACCGCGCGAAGCCGCCGCTGGCGGCGAGCTCGTCGCCCTTGTGGATAACCTCCATGACCGGGCCGTGGGGCACGATCTCCGGGGGAATGGGGTTCGCCATGGCCTCCACCCACCGGTCCGGCACCTCGTCGGGGCCGCATTGAAGGCCCAGGCAGTAGATGTCGGTGGAACCCGACAGTCCTCCCACCAGCACCGAGCCGTCGTAGTGGCGGCCCTTGGAATCGGTCACGTTCTCGAACAGAAACGCCTTGCGATCCTCGTCCCTAAGTCCCCTGAATTGCAAACGTACCAGGGGTTGCAATTCGGTATCCTTGTTGACTTCGCGCTTGATACGAACGAGCTTGCCGGCGTCTTCCAGTACGGCCAGAAACTCGCGCAGGTCCTCGTAGGGTCTTTGGTTCGCCATGGGGTCAGGGTGTATGCGTTTTTACCGTCCCGCGCAACCCCGCGGGCATCGCTCGAGGGCCGGACAGAGGCCCGTTTTGAAAATCCCCGTGCCTCACGTAAGATGAATCCGCATGTCTCTCCGCATCACCAACACCATGAGCGGAAGGAAGGAGCCGTTCATTCCCCTGAAGGAAGGCGCCGCCAACATGTACGTGTGTGGCGTCACCGTCTACGACCGCTGTCACATCGGCCACGCCCGCGCCCTGCTGACCTTCGACGTCATCTACCGGTACCTGCGTTTCCTGGGTTTCGACACGCGCTTCGTCCGTAATTTCACCGACGTGGACGACAAGATCATCAACCGCGCCCGTGAGGAAGGCATCGCCTCCGGGGAGCTGGCGCAACGCTACATCGACGAGTTCCACCACGACGCCGACGCCCTGGGCATTCTGCCGCCGACCCTGGAACCACGCGCCACCGAGCACATCCCGGAAATGATCGCCCTCATCGACGGTCTCGTGGAGCAGGGCAAGGCCTACGAGGTCGCCGGCGACGTCTATTTCGCGGTGGAGAGCTTCACCGAGTACGGCAAGCTGTCGGGCCGGAGCCTCGAGGAGATGATGGCGGGGGCGAGGATCGAGGTGGACGACCGCAAGCTCCATCCCATGGACTTCGCGCTCTGGAAGGCCAGCAAGGAGGACGAGCCCTACTGGGACAGTCCCTGGGGCAGGGGCCGTCCGGGCTGGCATATCGAATGCTCCGCCATGAGCACGAAATACCTGGGCCAGCCGTTCGACATCCACGGCGGCGGACAGGACCTGATCTTCCCGCACCATGAGAACGAGATCGCCCAGTCCGAGTGCGCGGTCGGAGCGCCTTTCGCGCGTTACTGGATACACAACGGCTTCGTCCGGCTGGCTCGTGAGAAGATGTCGAAGTCCATCGGCAACATCCTCAGCATCAGGGAAGTGCTCGAGCGCTACGATGCCGCGACTCTGCGCCTCTACATGTTGACCACCCACTACCGGAACCCCATCGAGTTCTCCGAGGAAGCCCTGGGGGAGGCGCAACGGTCGGTTGCCCGCATCTACGAAACCGCGAGCAGGGGGGACCGCGTTCTCGGACAGTCCTCCAACGGCGACGTCGACCAGGGGCCCGTGGAGGAATTCCGCCGGGAAATGGACGACGACTTCAACACCCCGAGGGCCCTGGCGGTGGTGTTCGAGGAACTCCGGGCCGTCAACCGGCTGCTCGACCGGGGAGAAACCCGTGCGCTCGACGCCAGGTGCCATGCGTTGCGCACCATGACCGGGGTGCTGGGTCTCATGCAGGCGCCCCCCGAGCGTTTCCTCGAGGACAGGCGGAAGGCGGGGCTTGCGCGCCGGGCGCTGTCCGAGGACGAGATCCGCGGGCTCATCGAGGAGCGGAACCAGGCGCGCGAAGTCAAGGACTGGCAACAAGCCGACGACATCCGCGAGGCCTTGAAGGAAAAGGGAGTCCTGCTGAAGGACGGTCCGTCGGGCACCACCTGGGAGCTTGCCGAGTAGGGGGGCAAACCCGCCGGTGGCGTCGCGTCCTGGTGTAACCCGATACTCGGACCTGGAGCGCAATGTTTCTGCCGAAAAGATTCAAGGGCGTGGCGGGTATCCTCCTGCTGGTGCTGCTTGTGGCGGGGGGGTTGTTCGTCTTCCGGCAGTTCGAATGGTACCCGCCGCGGATACAGGCCAGCCTGGAGAGGGCGGTGCTGGGCCGGCGTCCCTTCGTCATCAGGGTCGATGACCGGGGCAGGGGCCTGGCCTATGTCTCGGTCAGTCTGGCCACGGGCGGCGACTCCAGTCTCATCCACTTCAAGGAGTTCGAATCCTCGCCCCGGTTTTCCGAGATCCCGGTGCAGCTCGACCCCAAGCGGCACAAGCTGAAAGACGGCTCCGGGGTGTTGACCGTCACGGCCGCCGACCGCTCGTACTGGAGTTTCTTCAGGGGCAACAAGGCCACTTTCGAGAAGAACGTGACGGTGGACTTCAGACCGCCCACCGTGGAGCTGATCTCCGAGGACCGTTACGTCACCCACGGAGGCTCCGGCCTGGTGGCGTACAAGGCGTCGCCGGACACGGAGCTGAGCGGGATCAGGATCGGCAAGTACTTCTTCCGCGGTTATCAGGGCCATTTGCCGGATGACGACGTGTCGGTGGCGTTCTTCTCCCACCCGTATGACGTTCCGGCCAGTGAGCGGGCCGTGATCTACGCGCAGGATCATGCCGGCAACGAGCGGCGCTTCGGGCTCGTGTACAACGTGAGGCCGCTACGGTACCGCCGGGTCAAGGTGCAGGTGTCGGACGATTTCATCCAGCGCAAGATCGTTCCGCTGGCAGCCGAAGCCGGCGACTCGGGCGGGACTCCCCGGGAGCAGTTTCTCAGGGTCAATCACGACCTGCGGCGGGTCAACGAGGAGACCATCAACAAGGTCTGCCGGCGTTCCGCGGCAACGAAGCTGTGGGAGGGACGTTTCGTGCAGCTTGCCAATTCCTCGGTCCAGGCCAACTTCGCCGATCACCGGTCCTACTACTATGGAGACCGGAAGATCGACGAGGCGCGGCACCTCGGATACGACCTGGCGGTGACCCGCCGTTATCCCGTGGGAGCGGCCAACTCCGGCACGGTGGTGTTCGCCGGCGCGCTGGGCATCTACGGCAACACCGTGATCATCGACCATGGCTTGGGACTCTGCACGCTGTACTCTCACTTGAGCTCGGTGGCCGTGAAGTCCGGTGACGGCGTCAAGAAGGCCCAGAACATCGGCCGCACCGGCGAGACCGGCCTGGCCCTGGGCGATCACCTCCACTACGGCGTCTACATCCAGGGCGTGGCCGTGTGGCCCCTGGAGTGGTGGGATGCGAAGTGGATCCGGGACAACGTCACCGGCAAGCTGAGCCGTCCGACAAATAGGGAAGAAGCGCCGGCGGCCGGCGGCTAGTGTGATACCGGCATGGCGCTCAAGGTGGTGGCGGGGATTCTGTGCCGAGAGGAACGGTTCCTGGTCTGCCAGCGCTCCGGCGACGGCGCATTCCCCGACAAGTGGGAGTTCCCGGGGGGTAAGATCGAGCCCGGCGAGGACGGAACCGCGGCTCTCGGCAGGGAGCTCAGGGAGGAACTCGGGATTTCCGTGGAGAGCGCCCGGGAGGTTTTCCGGCACGCCCACGTCTACGCCGACGGGACCCGGGTGGAGCTGACCTTCTTCGAGGTCCGCGCCTTCGCGGGAGAGCCGCGCAACCGGGTGTTCCGGCGCATCGCGTGGGTGACGGCCGACGAGCTGGCGGCGCTGGATTTTCTCGATGGGGACTTGCCGCTGATCCGGGAGCTTCGGCACGGCGGTCTGGAAGGGTTGTCTGAACGGTTGTCACAACGGAAGGGGTTGTCGATATGATCCTGGTACTGCGTCCTGAAGACATTGACGGGTTGATCACCATGAAGGAGGCCATCGGGCTGGTTCGGGAAGGGTTCGCCCACTGGGGGCGGAACCCCGATATCAGCATGGTGCGGCACCGCACCCACATGCCTTCCAACGTGCGCGTCAGCGTGCATCAGGGGGGGCTTCCGGAGGTCGGCGTCACCGGCCTCATGACCCACTGCGAGTGGACCAAGAACCCGGTCCGCGGCGAGCATTCCATCGAGGCGTTCCCGGTTCGCGGCAGGCCCACGCAGGTGTTGTTCGATGCCGAGACCGGCGAGCTGCGCTGCATCGTCATCGGCGAGCC
Source organism: uncultured Binatia bacterium (SeqCode) (assembly GCA_965204505.1). Lineage (GTDB taxonomy): Bacteria > Desulfobacterota > Binatia > UBA9968 > JAJDTQ01 > JAJDTQ01. Next base: position 1,260,565 of record CBDBFB010000001.1, on the reverse strand, counting down.
GAGGCCGCGGGAACTGTCCCTGAGCGGCGTGTCCGCGTTGCGCACGGCGGCCAACAGCGCCGTGGGAACCGACGTCATGGCCCGGCCGGATGCCGCCACCATCGGCATGCTGGGCTCCCAGAACCAGGCCAAGTACCACCTGCTGGCGCTCAAGGAGATCCGGAGTCTGACCGGCGTCAAGGTGTTCAGCCCGAACCCCGCCCACCGCAAGGAGTTTGCCGACGAGATGGGCGACCTCACGGGGCTGGAGATCCGCCCGGTGGAGAGCGCCCGGGAGGCGGTGCAGGGGGTCGACATCGTCGTTGCCGCCACCAGCTCCAATGTCCCCGTGCTCGACGGTGGGTGGCTCGAGCCGGGCGTCCACCTCACCTCCATCGTGGTGAGCAATATCGGGCTCAAGCGCGGCGGCTTCGTTCCGAAGATGCGCCAGGAACTGGACGACGAGAGCATGCGCCGGGCCGACGTCATCGGCGTCAACTCACGGGAGACGCTCCGGGTCGACCAGCCCGGCGACTTCATGGAGCGCCTCGAGAACGGCATCATTTCGTGGGACAACATCGTCGAGGTCGGCGAGATCCTCAACGGCACGCGCCCGGGACGCACCGACGCGAACCAGATCACGCTGTTCAAGAACACCGGCGGCGTGGGGATCTCCGACGTGGCCATCGGCGGCAGGCTTTACCAGTTGGCCCGCGAGAAGGGGTTGGGCATCGAGCTGCCCATCGACGGCGCCGAGGCGCGCGAGCCCCTGTAAGGGCCGGGGTGCCGTCTCACAGGAGGTTGCCATGACCTTGATTCTGAACAACGACGACGTCAAGCAGGTGCTGACCATGGACGTCACCATGGAGGCCCTGGAGAAGGCGTACACCGAGTTGGTGGAACAGGAAGCCGTGTGCCGGCCGCGTATCGATCTGCAGGTGCCGACGCCGGATTCGGAGAAGATGTACCAATGGGGCACCATGGAAGGAGGCTCCACGTCCGGTTATTTCGCCATCCGGATCAAGTCGGACATCGTCTATGAGCAGGAGTACAACGGCGCCGTCACGCAGGAGAAGTACTGCGTGCGGCCGGGGCTGTTCTGCGGCCTGATCCTGCTCACCAGCATTCACAACGGCGAGCCGCTGGCGATCCTGAACGACGGTCATCTCCAGCACGTGCGGGTGGGCGCCGATTCCGGCATCGGCGTCAAGTACATGGCCAGGGAGGACGCCGAGGTGGTGGGCATGATCGGCTCCGGCGGGATGGCCCGCTCGCACATGGAAGCGTTCATGCAGGTCCGGCGGATCCGGCGGGTTCAGGTCTACAGTCCCACCAAGGCCAACCGCGAGCAGTATGCCAGGGAGATGACCGAACGGTTCGACGTCGAAGCGGTGCCGCTGAGCGATCCGGATGCGGTCTACAAGGGCGCCGACATCATCGCCGGTTGTACCGACTCCGCGGTGGACATCATCGAGGGGGTGAAGGTGGAGGAGGGCACGCACATCGTTTCCATCGGCGGACGGCCGGACGCGGAGACCTTCGAGCGCATCGATATGTCGCTGCGGTTGGGTACGGCGCCCGCGCCCTGGGGGCTCGAGGAATTCGGCCTGCCGGACGAGTACATCACCTACGCGGCCCGGCCCGACGACGACGGCGGCTTCAAGATGAAGCGCAAGCGCCGCCGCGCCCACGGCGTGCAGGGCGGCGACAAGAACGTGATGCTGGCGGATCTGCTTTCGGGGAAGCGGAAGGGCAGGACGTCGGCGGCACAGATCACCTACTCGGAGCGGGGGAACGTCCAGGGGGCGCAGTTCTATTCGGTGGCGGGGAAGGTGTACGAGCTGTGCAGAGAGCGGGGGTTGGGGAAGGAGATTCCCACGGAGTGGCTGCTTCAGGATATACGCGACTGACGGGTGGTTACGCGACTGACGGGCGGTGTGGACGTGTAGCTGGGGGAGCCTGGGGGGAGCCGCGGATGGGGCATTCCGAAATCCGGAGACGCTTTGCTTGTGGTCGCCGACGGTGCTACGGGCGGTCCCCGTCGCGGATCGTTGCACGCCCGGCCGGCGTCAACGGATTTCGGAATGCCCCACCCGCGGCTCTCGACGCGTATCCAGTGTCCTGTCCCACGTAGTTCTTTACCAAGGTGCGCAGGATTTCTTGTTGTCGGCAAGGCACGATGACTTGTAGGGGCGACCGGCGGTCGCCCCTTGTGGCGGGCACCACGCGAGGAAGAGCAACGCAGCCGCCCTTCGACAAGTACAGGACAGACGTGTCGAAGGGCGCCAGGAAAGGGACCGCACGATGTTGATTTTGAACAATGACGAGATCGAGACGCTGCTTTCGATGGATTCGTGCATCGAGGTGTTGAACAAGGCTTACCGGCAGCTTGCCAATGGAGAGGCGGTGAACCGTCCGCGCACGGATCTTTACCTGCCCTTTCCCGAGACTTCGGGGGTGTATGCGTTCAAGTCCATGGAGGCAGGGCTGTTCGATCCCAAGGTGGTGGCCCTGCGGCTCAATTCGGACGTGATCCGCTGGGAGGACCGCGGCGGGCGCATCGTCAAGGACAAGCTGCCCAAGGCGCCGGGGGGCAAGTGGGTGGGGCTGGTGCTGCTGTTCTCGGCGGAGACGGGCGAGCCGCTGGCGATTTTTCCGGATGGAGTGATCCAGGCCTTTCGCGTGGCGGCTTCCAGTGCCTTGGCGGCCAGGTATATGGCGCGGGAGGACGTGACTCATCTCGGGATCTTCGGCTCGGGCTGGCAGGCCCGTGCCCACGTGGAGGCCTTTTGCAAGGTGCGCACTTTCGAGAAGGTCTTGGTGTTCAGTCCCACGAAGGCGAACCGGGAGTCGTTTGCCGGCGAGATGGCCGAAAGGGTGGGGCTTCCGGTGGAACCGTGCGCGGACGCCGAACAGGTGGCGGAAGAGTGCCAGGTGCTGGTGGCGGCCACCAACGCCATCACCCGAGTGATCCCGCCGGAGTGGGTGAGGCCCGGCGTGCACTTCACCTGTGTCAAGACCTCGGAGCTCGGCGACGACACCATCGCGCGGGCCGACCGGATCGTCATCCACACCCGCAAGATCGCACCCGAGAACTACATCGCCGGCATGGGCGACGAGAGGGTAGAGGCCCATGACCCCATCGAGTTCCTCAACGCCGCCGACAAGCAGGCGGTGGAGCGCCCCAAGGTTCCGCCCTGGATCGACGCGCCGGAGTTGCACGACGTGGTGGCCGGGAAGGAGGCCGGGCGCAGCCGGCCGGACGAGTCGACCTGCTTCGTCAACAACATTGGCCTCGGGGTCCAGTTCGCCGCGGTAGGCAGCGCCGTCTACGAGGACGCCAGGGCCAAGGGCCTGGGCCGGGAGATTCCCACGGAGTGGTTCCTGGAGTCCGTACACCCGTAGGGGCGACCGGCGGTCGCCCTGCAGGTTCCACCGCACCCCGCCATACAACCCCTCTCCCTCTGGGGGAGGGTGGCCGGGTGAGGGCCTAGGAGCCGATACCTTCCCAGTGACGGGATACGTCGGTGACCGAGACTTCGCGTGCGCCGTTGCGTATCTGGTAGAGCGTGCGCCCCGTGACCTCGAGACAGCTCAGGGCGTTGCCGTAGACCAGTCCCGTGTCCAGGCCGATCTTGTAGGGGAGATTGAAGAAGACTTCCCTCATGGGCGTGTGACCGAACAGCACCGTCTGCGGCAGCGTGTGCGGGTTCACGATGAACTCGTGCCGGATCCAGATGAGCTCCTCGCCGATCTGCTCGTCCCATGGACGCCCCGGGTTGATGCCCGCGTGCACGCACAGGAAGCCGTCGACGAAGTACCAGGGGTCCAGTCTCACCAGGAACTCGACGTGTCCCGGCGGCAACGTCGCCAGGAGTCGCTGCCCGTCCGCGGCGCCGGGTGACGCCGACGGCGCGCCGACACCGTAGCTCGCCAGCGTGTCCAGCCCCCCGTTCAGCAGGAAGGCGTCGCCGTGGCGTCCGGAAAGGCCCATGTACGACAGCATCATGTCTTCGTGGTTGCCCCTCAGGAACACGGTCTTGTACTCATCGCGCCCGCGCAGATCCGCAAGGTAGTCGATGACGCCCTTCGATTCGGGTCCCCGGTCGACGTAGTCGCCGAGGAAGACGACGGTGTCGCCGCGCTCCAGCGGCAGCGACTCCACCAGCGAGGCCAGCTCGGACAGACATCCGTGGATGTCGCCGACCACGTAGCATTTCATCGTGTGCTTGACCCCCGATCCCGTCTTTGGCTATCGTGCCATACGGTCATGAAGCTGCGGAGCCTGTATCTGAACCTCTATTTCGTGGTCGGCCTGGTGCTGGTCCTGTTGGGTGCCGGGAACTGGACCGTCGGCGCGGTGCAGGTGGCGCGCTACCGGGCGTTGGTGGAGGCCGGTTCCAAGACGGGCCTGGAGGAAAGCTATCGGAGCTTTCGTGATCTGACGCCGCGAAAGAACCGGGCGATTCTCAGCGGGATACATGAAGAGCGGGAAAGGTACGACGCCGCCCGGATGAAGCTGGACTTCTTTCATGTCGTGCTGAGGGGCGGCTTGCTGCTCATCCTGATAGGGCTGGGCCTTGCCTTCTCGGCCCTCTTCAGGATCATCCGCCAGGATGCGCCGACCAGGGTCGGCAAGCTGACAACCGGTTGACGGTCACCTGGAAGGTTTCGACTTCTGGTACTTCCGGTAGTCGTAACCGGTGGCCATGGACAGCAGCAGGTCTTCCATGCCGCCGTCCTTCTCCCGCCTCAGGATCAGCAGGCGTTCGAAGAAGTCGACGAAGGTCTTCTGGATGCGCTGCCTTTCCCCGTTCTCGCGCAGATAGAAATCGTGAAGGCTGGTGATGGCCGTCCGCAGGGCGGAGAACCGGAGCTCGTTGGGAAAGGAGTCCCATTCGGGCAGGGACAGGGGCCGAAGACCTTCGTAGCCGAGAATCAGCTCCTCGAACCGGTCCAGGCGGTAACGTCCCTCGAAGTAGCACACCGCGTTGACGGTGGTGGCGAGGTCGCAGATGAATTTCCCGCGGCAGGCCCGGTCGAAATTCATGATCCCGACGAGGCGCGAGCCCTTGAACTTCATGCTCTCCCACGAAAGGTTTCCGTGAATGATGCCCTTGGGCAGGTTGTTGTCCAGGTAGCCCTCAAGATAGTTGACTTCGTCATCCAGGACCCGGACTATGGTTTTGAGGTGCGCCGGCAGGTTTTTCCGGACCTCCTGGTAGAGGGCAGCCACTTTCGGAAACGAGAAACGGTTTTCGACCCCCTTCTTGTATCCCCTTCCGATGAGGTGGAGATCGGCGAGCACGTGTCCGGCGGCCGCGAGTTGTCCGAGGGTGAGGTTGCCCACCGGCACCTCGTTCCCATCGATGTTGCGGCTGGCGGATATGAACCGGCCGTCGGCGTGAAGGTAATGCTGGCCGCCGCGGCTCTTCAGGGGCTGGAGACATTGAAATCCGTGGCGCCTCAGGAACAGCAGCAGCTCGATGTCATGCTTGACCTCGTTTTCGCTCTTGATCCCCTCGATGGAGACGATGAACTTGCCTCTCTTGGTCTCGAGAACGAAGAACGACTCGGCGGACTCCCGATGGAGTCCGGTGGCTGTGCAGAATTCGCCGAGAGAGAATTCTTCGGCAATGCCGGCAAGGTCGGGAGCCTGGACTTGGGAAAGAACGTCTGCGCTGAATACTCTATCGCTCGGTTTCACTTCCGTCGACAGCATCGTACCTCTCTATTACTCAAACGGGGAATATTTGTCAATGATTTCCGACGCATTGTGGATAAGTCGGCGATCCTCCCCGAGCCGTATATGGTCAACATGACACCTATAGGGCATTTTTCGTGCCAACGACCATTTTGACGAAATTTCGCGAACTTTGGTGAATCGCTGTTCGACGATATCGTCGAGGAATCGGGTAGCGTCAAGCACATACCCACAAATATCAACAGGTTATGCACTTCGACGTTTCCGTCGACCATGGCGGGTGGACGCCGTCCCGGAAACTTCGGTTTGAAGTCCGGCGCGCGGAGCGTTAGGATTCCCGTAAGTTTGCCGGAAGGACGGATAACCCGCGAATGGTCGAAGACGACGCCAAGGCCGACGTTCCTGAACCGGATCTCCCGAATCGGGACCCCGACGAACAGCCGGACTTTTACTATCACGGTATTATCCGGCGCCTCTCGTCCCGAAAGGGCACCGGGGTGGTCCGCACCGCCAGTGGAAAGGACGTGAGGTTCTCCTTTCAGATGGTCCGCATGTCCGGACCCTTCACCTCACCGAAGGCCCTCAGGGAGGGCATGGTGGTCGGCTACGACCTGGGTTGGACCAGCCACGGCCTGCGCGTCACCAGGATCAAGACCTACTGATAACTTTCCGGGCTTGGGGTTCGGCGCGGCGGGGTGACAACGACGGCAAGGACCGTCGCGTTCAGCCTGACAGCATGGTCAGCGCCAGGATGTGGCTGGACAGGAGCCCGCCCACGAAGACCCCGAGAAGGGCGATGTAGAAGAGGCCCGTGGCGGCCATGGTGTTCTTGAAGTCGGAAAGGGTCTTCCAGATCATGTAGGACAGCACCAACGGCCCGAGCTGCGCCACGAGAAAACGGGACGAGAGCAGGACCGTGTGGTGCCTGAAGAGGCGATTGAGGGCGGCCGCCGTATCCGCGGACCCGAGCAGGTAGAGCAGCAGACCCGCAACGATTTCCACCCCGGTCTGGATGATCAGCATCGCTACGAAGAAACGGAACACCCGGAAGAACGGATCCAGGCTTTGTCCCGTTTCGATAAGGTACCAGTGACCGATCAGCATCCCCACGGTCACCGCCCCCAGCAGGAGCGCGGTCACGACGAAGCTTACCGGCAGCGCCACCGCTTCCACCGGTCCGAGCCGTCCCGGCGCGAAGGCGAATGAGGCGACGGCCAGGCCGGACACCCCGGTCAGTATCGCGGTCGAAAAGAACCGCGCCCTCAAGAACCCGCGCTCGCCCCAGAGCGATATGAAGTAGAGGATCAGAAAAAGGGTGAAGCCGGCCAACAAAGCCAACTCGACGATCCTCCAGAACCCTTGCCTGTGCGACAGGAGGTCGACGTGGCCCCAGACCGCCAGGACCGCGGCCACCACCAGGACGCCGGCCGTGGACTTGTAGAAACCGCGTTCCAGGTCGTTGAAGGGGGTCACGGACAGGCCCACCAGTCCGCCCACGGACACCTGATAGAGAAACAACACGAAGGCGGTGGCGTAGGGGTTCATCGGCTCAACGGCTCCACGGGTGGTTCTCGATGCACGTCACCGGGGTTTGGCGGCGATCTGGAGGCAGATGGCGCCCCGGAGGTATCGCACGGTACGGGTCTCGACGAAACCCGCGGAGGCGATGGTGGCGGCGACCCTCTCGGGGGAGACGAACGACCTTACCGAATCGGACAGGTATCGGTACGCGGCTCGGTCGCGACTCACGATGCTGCCGATCCAGGGCATGAGCTTGCCGAAATAGACCCAGTAGAGTCCGGAAAACAGTCCCTGGGGCGGCGGAAACATATCCAGCGAGACCATCCTCCCGCCGGGTTTCAGCACCCTGTACGACTCCCGGTAGAACGAGTCCAGATCGCCGACGTTGCGCAGCACGAAGGCGCTCATCACCGCGTCGAAGGTGCCGCTGCGCACCGGCGCCGCCAGGGCATGGGCCAGCACGTAGGTCGCCTTGGCGTCGTGCCCGGCCTCCGCCGTCTCCAGCCGGGCATGCTCGAGCATCGGCCGCGAGAAGTCCAGGCCGACCACCCGTGCGCCGGGCGCCAGGACCCTGCACGCGTCCAGGGCGAGCGCGCCGGTTCCGGTTCCCAGATCGAGGACGAGAGCCGCGCGCCCCTCGATTCCCAGGGCGTCGATGGCCTTGCGCCGCCACCGGGAGTCCAGCCGGAAGCTGATGATCCGGTTGAGCAGGTCGTAGCGCCAGGCGATCCGGTCGAAGATGTTTCTGACCAGGGTGTCGTGGGGGGCAGACATGGGCCGATCACGGAGCGTCCGCCGGCGGGCTTGCGGGGGAAATTCCTAGCTGTCCCGATCCGTCAGCAGGCGTCCCAGGGCCTTGAGACCGTCTCGCGCGCCGCATTCGGGCAGCTTGTCGATCTCCCGGGCAGCCATCAGCGCGTACTTGCGGGCGAAGCTTCTGGCCCGCTCGATGACCGTGCCGTTGCCCATGGCGTCCAGCGCCCGCTGTATGTCGTTTTCCGTGGGAGTCGGCGACTGGAAGACCCGGCTCACGGTCTGGTGTCCGTCCAGCAGGGACAGGACGATGGGCAGGGAAGGGTTGCCGTCGCGAAGGTCCATGCCGGTGGATTTGCCCAGTAGTTTGCGTCTTCCCACTACGTCGAGGACATCGTCCATCATCTGGAAGGCGATGCCGAGGTTGAGTCCGAAGCTGGCCGCCACCTCCACCTGTTCGGCGCTCGCGCCGGCGATGTACGCCCCCAGCCTGGCGCCGGTCTGAAACAAGGAGGCGGTCTTTCGTTCGACGATATCGAGATAGTCCTTGGCGGTGACGGTGCGGTTGCGGTTGAAGGACCCCTGAAGGATCTCACCTTCGGTGAGGCTGGTGCACGCGTCCGCGGTCCACTGGACCACCGTGTCGTCGAACTTGCCCGCGAACTCGAATGCCTTGATGAACAGGAAGTCTCCGGCGACCAGCGTGCGCGCGAGCCCGTAACGCTTGTAGGCGGACACCTTGCCACGCCGGAACTCGGCGCCGTCGATGATGTCGTCGTGGAGCAGGGTGGCCGCGTGGATCAACTCCATGGCCGTGGCGATGTCCACCGCGTCCTCCTGCCTTTCGCCGTGAAAGGCGCTGAAGGTCAGGAGCGTGATCACTGGCCGGATGCGCTTGCCTCCGCTCTGGATCAGGTGCGAGGCGATCTCGGTGATCTCGGCCTCCCTGGAGCGGGTACATTCCGCGAGCTTCTGCTCCACCCACCTCAACGGGTCGGCCACGAGGCTGTATGGGTCGACGAAATCGCAGGCAGTTTGCGACTCTTCGGTACTGGAGGTCAGAAAGCCCTGTGGATTTCTCTCGTGCTGTTGCTGGGGCAGAAGTGGCTCCGTTCAGGCTGGCGTTTCAGTAGAGATTGCACAAATCCACTGGGAGGTCAAGGTGACACCGGCTCACCGGAGCACGCGGCGGGATGGTGGTGCGAAAGGGGGGAATTGAACCCCCACGGGATTGCTCCCACAGGATCCTGAATCCTGCGCGTCTACCAAATTCCGCCACTTTCGCACGCCGGGGAAAGGTTCTATATGTATCAGTGGCTCCGGCCTTGTCAAGTTCGCAGGACCGAAAGTTCGTAGGACCGAATCTTGTCTGCTACCATGAGACGTCGGTGAAATGGCCAGCATCCTCATCATCGAGAGCCATCCGATCGTGCGCGAGGCCCTGCGGCAATTCCTGTTTCCGGAGCATCAGACCGTGGTGCGGGAGGGTTGGTCCGACCCGGCGGATCTCAAGGGTCACGACCTCGTCATCGTCGACCGCGAGAGCGTCGAGGATGGCGGCGCCGCCGGTGATCTGCTGCGGGCGCTTCAGCGTCTCAAGATTCCCAGCCTATGGCTTCACCAGGGACCGCCGCCTCCGCTCAAGCCGGCCCGTCTGACCGCGGCCGTGGCCAAGCCTTTGGAAGGCCCCGCCCTTGAAGCCGCAATGCGGTCATTGCTGGAAAACACGTCGCCGTCGGGAACACGCCGGTCGGCGACGGAGGAGCCGCCGGGAGACGACGTCTCGGGAGCCGACCCCGCCGGCGGTGAGATCATCGAGTTGACGGAGGTCGTCGAGGACCCGGGCTCCGAAAAGCCGTCCGGTAATACGTAGGGGCGGTTTCGAACCTGCCCGTGCCCGCGTCCCGCGAATGCGGCGCGGCGCAGCGCCGAAACAGAGCACAGATGGGAGTCGCATGCCACGAGAAATCGCCAAGTCGTACAGTCATCGGGAAGTGGAGGGCGAGTGGTACGCCCGCTGGGAGGGAGCCGACCACTTTGCGCCGGCCGGCTCCGGCGCGCCGTCTTTCTCCATGGTGATTCCGCCGCCCAACGTCACCGGCTCCCTGCACATGGGGCATGCGCTGAACAACACCCTCCAGGACGTGCTGTGCCGCTTCCGGCGCATGGACGGCCACGACGTCCTGTGGGTGCCCGGAACCGACCACGCGGGCATCGCCACCCAGAACGTGGTGGAGCGCCAGCTTGCCGCCGAGGGCCGGGACCGGAGCGAACTGGGCCGGGAGGCGTTCATCGAGAAGGTCTGGAGCTGGCGCGAGGAGACCGGCCACACCATCCTGCGGCAATTGCGCGCCCTGGGCGTCTCCTGCGACTGGAGCCGCGAGCGCTTCACCATGGACGAGGGACTCTCCCGGGCCGTGCGCGAGTCCTTCGTCCGCCTCTGGGAGGAGGGGCTGCTCTACCGCGCGGAACGGCTCATCAACTGGTGCCCGCGCTGCAAGACGGCGCTGGCCGACATCGAGGTGGTGCACGAGGAGGTGGACGGCCACCTGTGGCACGTCCGCTATCCGCTGGTGGAGGGAGGCGAAGTGGTGGTCGCCACCACGCGCCCGGAGACCATGCTCGGCGACACCGGGGTCGCGGTCCATCCCGAGGACGCGCGCCACGCCGGCCACATTGGCCGGCGCGCGCGGCTGCCCATCGCGGGCCGCGAGATTCCGGTGGTGGCCGACGATTTCGTGGACCCGGAGTTCGGCACCGGCGCAGTGAAGATCACTCCGGGACACGACTTCAATGACTTCGAGATCGGCCTGAGGAACAGCCTCGAAGTCATCAATATCTTTGACGACGATGCGGCGATCCGGCCCGAGGCCTTCGCCGATGAGGACGGCGAAACGCCGGCCTGGGTCGGTCCTTACGGCGGCCGGGACCGGCTGGCGGCGCGGGAGTGCGTCGTGTGCGACCTGGAGGAGCAGGGACTGCTGGCCGAGGTCCAGCCGTACCGCCACGCGGTGGGCAAGTGCTACCGTTGTCAGACGGTCATCGAACCCTATCTGACCCCCCAGTGGTTCGTGAAGATCAAGCCGTTGGCCGAACCGGCCATGGAGGCAGTGCGCGACGGCCGCACCCGGATCATCCCGGAAACGTGGGAGAACTCGTACTTCGCCTGGATGGAGAACATCAAGGACTGGTGCGTGTCGCGGCAGATCTGGTGGGGACACCAGATACCGGCGTGGTATTGCGTCCGCTGCAACGAGTCCCTGGACGCCGATGCCGAGAGGATCGGGCCCCGCTGCGTCCCCGTGGTGGGGAGGAGCGCGCCGGACCGGTGCGCCATCTGCGGCGGCAACCGGTTCGTGCAGGACCCCGACGTCCTCGACACCTGGTTCTCCTCCGCCCTGTGGCCGTTCTCGACCCTGGGCTGGCCCGACAGGACCGTCGATCTCAAGACCTTCTATCCCACCTCCACGCTGGTGACGGGGTTCGACATCCTGTTCTTCTGGGTCGCGCGGATGATGATGATGGGGCTCAGGTTCATGGACGAGGTGCCGTTCCGCGACGTCTACATCCACGCCCTGGTGCGGGACCAGGAAGGACAGAAGATGTCCAAGTCCAAGGGCAACGTCATCGACCCGCTCATTATGGTGAACCGCTACGGGGCCGATCCGTTCCGCTTTACCCTGGTGGCCATGACCGCCATGGGCCGTGACGTGAAGCTCGCCGAGGACCGCATCGCCGGCTACCAGCATTTCGTGAACAAGCTCTGGAACGCCGCCCGTTTCGTGCTGATGAACCTCGACGACGAAGTCCTGCGGGACCGGCGGCCGGCGGCGGAGGCCGCCGGCGAGGATCTGGACCTGGCGGACCGCTGGATACTGTCCCGCCTGAGGGCTACCGTCGAACGGGCCAGGGAGGCCGTCATCGGGTACCGGTTCAACGACTTCGCGCACCACCTTTACCAGTTCACCTGGCACGAGTTCTGTGACTGGTACATCGAGATGAGCAAGCTGCGCCTCGATTCCCGCGCCACCCAGCGGGTCTTGCACACCGTCCTGAAGAACATCCTCCTGCTGCTGCATCCGTTGATGCCGTTCGTGACCGAGGAGCTCTGGCGGGAGGTGACGGCGCGGGACCCGGCGTCCCCCCGGCGCGACGACATCATGGTCCAGCGTTACCCGGCCGCCGATGATTTCCCCGCCGATCAGGACGCGGAGGACAAGGTCGAGTTCCTGAGCGCCGTCGTGCGGGCGGTGAGGAATCTCCGCACCGAGATGAACGTGCCCCCTGCCAGGAAGGTGCGGGTGCTCCTGTTCGATACCGAGGAGCGGTTGTCGCTGGTCCGCGCCTACGAGTCCATGGTGTGCACGCTGGCGCGGGCGGAGCGTCTGGAATATCTCTCGCCGGGGGTTCGTCCCGAGAAGGTGGCCACCGCCATCGTCGAGACCACCGAGGTCTACGTTCCGCTGGACGGCGCCGTCGACCTGGAGGAGGAAAGCAGCCGGCTCCACCGCGCCCTGGGCAAGCTCGAGACGGAGCTCGGGCAGGTGCGGAAGAAGCTCGGCAACGAGAACTTTACGGCCAAGGCCCGGCCCGACGTGGTGGAGCGCGAGCGCGAGAAGGCGCAGGAGATGGAAGAAAAGATCGAGGCGCTCAACCGCAGCCTCGGCAGGATCCGGGAGTTGCAGGCGCAGTGACCGCCGCCGGCGCGCGCGCCCGGAAAGGCTCCCATCCGGTTTCCCCGTCATGTCTTCCGCAGAGCAGCACCCCGGCGGCGACATGCTGACCGCCGGGAAGATCCGTCAGGACCTGGGAACCAGGCGGCTGGGCGGCCGCATCGACGTGCATCCGGAGCTGGAGTCCACCAACCGGACCGCCCGCGCGCTGGCGGAAGCGGGCGAGCCGGAGGGTGCGGTGGTCATCGCCGAAGCGCAGACCCGGGGGCAGGGCAGGCTGGGGCGGCACTGGGTTTCCCCCGCCCATCTCAACCTTTACATTTCCTTCATCCTGCGCCCCTGGCTGGACCCCGCGGAGTCGGCGAAGACGACGCTGCTGGCCGCGGTGGCGGTGGCGGACACCCTGAAGGAGCAGGCCCCCTGCGCGCCCCGGATCAAGTGGCCCAACGACGTGCTGCTGCGCGGCAGAAAGGTGGCCGGCATCCTGAGCGAGCTGGCCTGCGAGCCCGGCCGCACCCTGTTCGTGATCGTCGGCATCGGCGTCAACCTGAACTTCCCGCGGGCGCTCATGTCTGCGGACATCCGCGACCGCGCCACGTCCGTGATGGAGGAGGGCGGCGGCACCGTCGACCGCGTGCTGTTCACGCAGTCTCTGGTGCGCCACCTGGAGAACCGCTATATCGAGTTCGAGGAGCGCGGGTTCGCGCCCATCGCCGACCGATGGAACGAGCACGCGCGCATGGACGGACAATGGGTGCGGGCGCGCACGCCCGAGGAGGAGCTGGTGGGGCGGGTGCGGGAACTGGACGGCGACGGGTTCCTGGTGTTGGAGTGCAGCGACGGCCGCACCGAGCGGGTGGTGAGCGGAGATGTTTTCCTTATGGAAGGACACTAGATGCTGCTGGCCATCGACATCGGAAACAGCAACATCGTGCTGGGCGTCTACCGGGGCCGGGAACTGGTGACGCACTGGCGCCTGGTGACCCAGCCGGAACGCACGGTGGACGAGTACGGTGCCATTATCGGACACCTCGCCGCCGCCCGGGACATCGGCAGCGACGCCATCGACGCCATCATCGTTTCCTGCGTCGTTCCGCCCATGGTGGGCATGATCGACGAGCTGGGGCGGAAGTTCTTCGGCGTCAAGCCGTTGCTGGTGGGTCCGGGGCTCAGGACGGGAATGCCGATCCTCTACGACAGTCCCCAGGACGTCGGCGCGGACCGGATCGCCAACGGAGTCGCCGCCTATGACCGCTTCGGCGCCGCCTGCGTGGTCATCGACTTCGGCACCGCCACGACCTTCGACTGCGTGTCCGACAAGGGAGAGTACCTGGGGGGCTTGATCGCTCCCGGCATGATGATCGCCGTCGAAGCGCTGTTCCAGCGCGCCTCGAAGCTTCCGCGAGTGGAGGTGCTGGCTCCCCCCAGCGTCATCGGCAAATCCACCGTCCACTCCATCCAGTCGGGCATCTACTACGGCTACGTGGGCCTGGTGGACGGCATCGTCCAGCGCATCGAGAGGGAGAACCGGATCAAGGCGAAGGTGGTGGCCACCGGGGGCGTGGCGTCGCTCATCGCCCACGAATCCACGGTCATCGAAGACGTGGACGAATTCTTGACCTTGGAAGGGTTACGGCTTATTTACGAGAAGAATGCGGCTCCCTCGCCGCGCAAGCGGAGATCGTAAGGCGAGGAGCCAGCTCAAGGGGAGGTCGATACATGGCTGCGATTGAGGCTGCCCAGTTGCGGAACGTCGGATTGCTGGGGCATCGGGGAGCGGGAAAGACGTCGCTGGGCGAGGCGATGCTGTTCGCGGCGGGTCGTACGAACCGGCTGGGCCGGGTGGAGGACGGGACCTCGGCCTTCGACCACGAGCCCGAGGAGATCAACCGTCAGGTTTCCATTTCCACGGCCTTTCACTCTCTCGAATGGAAGAAGAGCACGTGCGTCGTGGTGGATACGCCCGGTTTCGCCACCTTCCTGCCCGAGACGATTCACTCGCTGGCGGGTTTCGGCGGCGCGGTCTTCGTGCTTCACGCCGGCGCCGGCCTGCGGGTGGAGACGGAGCGGCTCTGGGGCTACGCGGCGGAGCGCGGAATGCCGCGAATTCTCTTCGTCAACCGGATGGACCGGGAAGAAACCGATCCGGTGGAAGCGGTGGACGCCATCGCCGGGGACCTGGGGGTCAAGGGGATCCACGTGCAACTCCCCATGGGCCACGGCGAGAGCTTCCGCGGGGTCATCGACCTGATCCGCATGAAGGCGGTGTGCGTCGACGGCGACGGCAAGGAGACCGAGGAGGACATACCCGCGGAGTTCCAGGAACGGGCCGAGGAAATGCGCATCGGCCTCATGGAGAACGTGGCCGAAACCCAGGACGCCCTGCTCGAAAAGTACCTCGAAGGCCAGGAGCTCACCGCCGAGGAGATGTCGGACGGCCTGCGCGAGGGCGTCCGCGCGGCTACGCTGTTCCCGGTCCTCTACGGCTCGGCGAGCCGCGGGGCGGGCGTCGCGGCGTTGCTCGACGCGGTGGTGGAATGGCTGCCCTCGCCGCTGGATGAGCCGGCGGCGGAGGGGAAGAACCCGGTATCGGAGGACGCCGAGTCCCGCGCCAAGGCCGCGGACGCTCCGCTTTCCGCGTTCGTGTTCAAGACCATCGTGGATCCGTTCGCCGGCCGGCTGTCCATCATGCGGGTGTTGTCGGGCACGGTCCGCGCCGACAGCACGGTCTACAACCCGCGCAAGGACGCCAAGGAGAGGATCACCCACCTGTTCCGGCCGGAAGGCGCCAAGCAGGAAGAGGTGTCCGCGGCCGGCGTCGGCGAGATCGTCGCCGCCGCCAAGCTCAAGGACGTGGCTTCCGGCGACACGCTGTGCGAGGAGTCGGCTCCCATCGAGTACCCCAGGCCGGTGGAGTTCAGCCCGTCCATTTCCTTCGCGCTCTCCCCCAAGACCCGCGCGGACGAGGACAAGGTCCCTCAGGGACTCCAGCGGCTGATGGAGGAGGACCCCTCCATCCGCATGCACCGCGACGACCAGACCCGCGAGTTCATCCTCTCGGGCACCGGCCAGCTCCACATCGAGGTGGTGGTGGACAAGCTCAAGCGCAAGTACGGCGCCGAGGTGGAGCTCAAGGCGCCCAAGGTTCCCTACCGCGAAACCATCCGCGCGGCCGCCAGCGCCCAGGGGAAATACAAGAAGCAGTCCGGCGGGCGCGGCCAGTACGGCGACACCTGGCTCAAGATCGAGCCCATGGCGCGGGGCAAGGGCTTCGAGTTCGTGGACAAGATCGTCGGCGGCGCCATCCCGCGCAACTACATCCCCGCGGTGGAGAAGGGGATCGTCGAGACCATGTCCGGCGGCTATCTGGCCGGCTATCCCATCATGGACGTGCGCGCGACCCTCTACGACGGCTCGTTCCATTCGGTGGACTCCTCGGACATGGCGTTCAAGATCGCCGCATCCATGGGCTTCAAGAACGCCATGGAGGCCGCCAAGCCGGTGATCCTGGAACCGGTGATGTCCATGGAGGTGTCGGTGCCCGACGAGTGCATGGGCGACGTCATCGGCGACCTGAACAGCCGGCGCGGCAAGGTCCTGGGCGTGGACGCCAAGGGCCACAGCCAGATCATCAAGGCCCAGGTGCCCATGTCGGAGGTGCTGCGGTATGCCTCGGATCTCCGCTCCATGACCAGCGGCAGGGGAGAGTTCCAGTCGGAGTTCTCCCACTACGAGGAGCTGCCGCCGCATCTCATGGAGAAGGTGCAGGCCGAAGCCAAGGCCGAGGCCGCCGGGGACTAGCGGTCGGGGCCCCTCACCCGGCCTTCGGCCACCCTCTCCCGGAGGGAGAGGGTCTGATTTGGCCTCCTCTCGGGGAGAGGAACAGAGGTGCCCCCTCTCTCAAGGGGAGAGGGGGCAATTTGACACCCTCTCCCTCTGGGAGAGGGTCGGGGTGAGGGCCGGCCGGTGTGGGCAGCCCGTTGGATGCCATGGAGAAGAGCTTCGAACAATTGTCGGCGTCGTTGCTCTACTGCAGCAAGTGCGGGCAGGCGATGCCGGTCCGCGAACGGCTGCTGCTGGTCCTCCCCGACGGCGACCTCTACGACTACAGTTGCCAGCGTTGCGGCAGTTCGGTGGGCTCCCGGACCGTGAAGTCGGAACCGGAGTTGCCGCAAGGGTTCCCGCGAGTCGTGCGGGGACTCTGAAGTCCACCGACATCCGGGACACGAGCCATGATCATCGATTTCCAAAGCCATATCTTCCCCGAGCGTTACATGGAGACCATGGGCGAGCGGGACGGCGCCGTGATCCTGGAGGAGCCGGACCCCTACAGCGGCATGGCGTACCTCTACGACAAGGCCCTGGGCTGCCGCATCAACACGGCAATCTTCAAGGGCTGCAATGTCGAGCAGCGCCTGGAGCACATGGACCGCGAGGGGGTGGACGTGCAGGTGGTGAGCATCCCGGCCCCGGGCGCCGACCGCTACGAGCCGGACGACGCCGTGGCCATGGCGCGGGTGGCCAACGACGAGCTGGCCGAGATGTGTCAACGCCATCCGGACCGTTTCGTCGGGCTGGCGACGTTGCCCACGGCCTCCATTGAGGCGTCGCTGGCGGAGCTCGACCGGGCGGTCCAGGAGCTGGGCCTCCGCGGGTTCGGCTGTTTCACCAATCTCAACGGACGTCCCCTGGACGACGAGGCTTTCTTCCCCATCTACGAGAAGCTGGCGGAGTACGACCTGCCCGTGTACCTTCATCCTACCGCACCCCTCGCCACCGAGGCGGTAGGCTTGGACATCATGCCGATCCTGATTTACGGCTGGGCTTTCGACAGCACCGTGGCCATGACCCGGCTGGTGTACGGGCGGGTGATCGAGCGCTTCCCGACCCTGCCTTTCGTAGTGGCCGACGTGGGCGGTGTGCTGGCCTTCTTCGGGCAGCGCGCCATCAACATCTACACGGGTCGGACCGACGAGATGCGCGAGCGCTATGGCCTCCAGGAGAATCCGCTGGACTCGTTTCGCAAGTTCTTCGTGGACACCGCGGACCATCGCGCCAACACGCTCCGGTGCGTGATGGATTTCTTCGGACCGGAGCAGTTGGTGTTCGGGACCAACTACCCCTACGGGCCGGAAGACGGCTGCGGATTCATACGAAACAGTCTCAAGGCCCTCGACGACCTGGGACTGGCACCGGAGTCCAGGGAACGGATTCTCGGCGGCAACGCCGCCCGGATCCTGCATATAGAAGAGCGGGGCGGCGAAAGCTGATCCGGCGAACCGTCTCTCCGTGGTTAACGGACATGGCACTGGCGCCCGTATCGTCATTCCGGCGAAAGCCGGAATCCAGGGGTGGGGATGGGTAAACCGGAGTGATTCCCCGCCCCCTCCCTCCTGGATTCCGGCTTTCGCCGGAATGACGATACGGGGCGTCCCTGCCATTTCGCATCCAACAGCAGTTTTGACCCAACCTGGAAAGCGGAAATCCAGGAGGGATGAGGCGGGGAAACACGCCCAGATCAGGGACTGCGTCCCGGGAGAACTGTCATGTCTCAACCTGTACATGAAATCCATTATGGCAAGGCCGCACGCACGTTGGTGATGGGCACCAAGGGGGTGATAGCCGCCGGCCATCCGCTGGCGTCCCTGGCCGGTCTCGGGATCATGCAACGGGGCGGCAATGCCGTGGATGCGGCCGTAGCCGCCGGGTTCGTCCTTGCGGTGGTGAAGCACGAGGCCTGCGGTCTTGGCGGCGACATGTTTTCGCTGGTCTACATGAAGGACGAGGGCAAGGTGCGGGCGCTCAACGCCAGCGGACCCGCCCCCGGAAACGCCACCATCGACGCCTTCAAGAGCCGCGGCCTGGACGCCGTTCCGACCTCCGGGCCGTTGAGCATCGCGATTCCCGGAGCCGTGGACGGGTGGCTGGAGCTCCACCGGCAATACGGCACCGTCGACCTGGCCGACCTCTGCGCCGACGCCATTACCCTGGCCCGGGACGGTTTCCCGCTCTACCTGTCCCTGGCCCAGTCCATCCAGGAGTGGGCGCCTTCGTCCCCCGATATCCGCCGGTTTTTCAGGGCGCCGCTGGAAGACCTGACTCCGGGGCGAATGCTGCGGCAGCCGGAGCTGGCCCAGGTGCTGGAAGCCATCGTCCGCGGCGGTCGCGACGGCTTCTACGGCGGCGACGTGGCGGCGCGCATGTGCGCCGGCATCCGCGCCCAGGGGGGGCTCTTCGAGGAACGGGACCTGGGAGGAAGCTTCGCCGAGTGGATGGAGCCCCTGAGCACGGACTACCGGGGCTACCAGCTCCTGGAGCAGCCGCCGGTGTCCCAGGGATTCGTCGTCCTGACCATGATGAACCTGCTGGCGGGCTACGACTGCAAGTCGTTGAGCCGCACCGAGCTGGCGCACGTGATGGTGGAGGCCAAGAAGATCGCCTTCGAGGACCGCATCCGGCACCTGGGCGATCCCCGCTTCGTCGACCCGGAAGTCCGGCGCCTCATCAGCCGGGAGTACGCGGACGCGCGGCGCGCGGACATCGCCGACGCCGCCGGGCCGGTGACCTCGTCCTACGCCGCCGCCGGCGCCGACACCACCTACCTCTGTGCGGCGGACGGAGACGGCAACGCCATCTCGCTCATCGAGAGCGTCTTCTCCGTATTCGGCTCGCGTGTCGTGGCGGGAGATACCGGGCTTGTCATGAACAACCGCCTGTGCAGCGCCAGGCTCGACCCGGCAAGCGCCAACGCGCTACAGCCGGGCAAACGGCCCGCCCATACCCTAAACTCGTACATGGTGTTCCACAACGGCGAGTTCCTGGCGGTGGGGGGCACGCCGGGGGCGGACGACCAGCCCCAGACCAACGTGCAGGTGCTGCACAACCTGCTGGACCTCAAGATGGATCCCCAGTGCGCGCTGGAAGCCCCCCGCTGGAGTCACGTGCCCGGCACCCCGCCCAACGTCGGCTATCCCGAGATGTTGCGGCTGGAGGAGGGATTTCCGGACGAAGTGGTGGAGGGTCTCGCCGCCAGGGGCCATCCGGTGACCGTGGTGGAGCCCTGGGCCTTCGGCGGCGCGGCGCTGATCGCCAAAGACCCCCGCAACGGCACGCTCATGGCCGCCGCCGACCCGCGCCGGGACGGCTACGCCCTCGGCTGGTAGGCGAACTGCGGCGGTACGCGCTCGGCCCCGGCCGGAAGGCGCGGCGAGACGGCGGGGCGGGTTCCAAACCCGTCCGCGTTCGGAGAATGAATCCATGACCGGAGACTATCTGCATCGAACGCTTCGGGTCGGCGGCATCGAGACCCACTACCTGGAGGCGGGGGAGGGGCCCGACCTGGTGCTGCTTCACGGCGGCGAGTACGGCGCCTCGGCCGAGGCCACCTGGAGCGCGGCCATCGGGAAGCTGGCGGAAACATATCACATCATCGCCCCGGACATGCTGGGCTACGGCCGCACCGCCAAGATCTACAGCTTCTCCGATCCCTCGGGATTCCGGATGACGCACCTGGCGCAGCTCATGGACGTCGCCGGCGTCGGCGAGGCCTTCTACGTGGGCAACTCGGCCGGAGGCGGCACGCTGCTCAGGAGCGCGGTCCGCAGCCCGTCGCCCCTCAAGATGAAGAAGATGGTGACCATCTGCGGCAACGCCGGGGTCTTCAAGAGCGATTTCCAGGCCGACATCGAGGACTACACGCCGAGTCCGGAGAACATGCGCAAGCTCCTGAAGCTGCTGTTCCACGACGAGAAGTGGCTCACACCGGAGTGTGTGGAGTCTCGCTACGCCGACTCCATCGCGCCGGGGGCCTGGGAGGCATTGTCCGCGGCGCGCCTGAAGCGGCCGGGACTTGAGCGGGGCTCCACCATCGAGGCCTTCAAGAGGCAGCTCTCCGGCGTGGACGTGCCGCTGCTGATCATCTCCTGCGATCACGACCCCCTCAATCAACCGGACTGGGACGAGCGGCTGCAGGCCATCGTGCCGGGCTCAAGCGTGTACCGGTTCCGGGATTCGGCCCACGAGCCGCAGATCGAGGAAAGGGACACGTTCGTCAAGGTCTTGACTGATTTTTTGCAATCTTGACATCACTGGTATGCGGGATTACCTTCGAAACAGGTGCTTGGATGGTCATTTACGATCTCACTTGTGACAACGACCACCGCTTCGAAGGATGGTTCTCGGGACCCGAGAACTACCGGGAACAACTGTCCCGTAACCAGATCGCCTGCCCGGTGTGCAGCTCCACGGCCATCACCAAGCTGCCCCATACCTGCGCGGTCCACATGAAGAAGGAAGAGGCGCCGGCTTCGGCCGGGCAGCGTCCGAAGGCGGAGATGCTCACGCTCGATCACTTCAGGGAAGCGCTGATCCGCGTCCATCACTATGTCGAGAACAACTTCGAGGACGTCGGCCGGCGCTTCGCCCTGGAGGCCCGCCGCATTCACGAAGGCGAGGTGGGGGAGCGCCCCATCCACGGCACCGCCACGCCGGAGGAGCGGGAATCCCTGGACGAGGACGGTATCCCCTACATGACGCTGCCCAAGCCGGATCTCGATAGCTGAGCGCGGACGGCGGCGTTCGCCAACATCATCTTTCCAGATCGTCCGCGGCCGTCGGCGGTGATTTGACAATGTTCCGGCTTGTCTGTTACCCCGTGCCCCATGGACGCACGCGAGATCCGGCACGTGATGGGACACTTCGCCACCGGGGTGACCATCGTCACCACCAAGGACAAGGCCGGAGTCCCCACCGGCATCACCGCCAACGCCTTCTCGTCCCTTTCGCTGAACCCGCCGCTGGTGCTGGTCTGCATCGACAAGAAGGCCAACTGCTATGACTGCTTCGAGGATTCCCGGGTGTTCGCCGTCAACCTGTTGGGCGAGCACCAGGAGCACCTGGCCAACCGCTTCGCCACCAAGGGCATCGAGAAGTTCCAGGATGCCGCGTGGCACATGAGCGACAACGGCATCCCGGTGCTGGACGAGACCATCGGACACATCGAGTGCGCGGTCACCCAAGGCTACGACGGCGGCGATCACACCATCTACCTCGGCGAGGTCATCCACGCGCAGGCGTCGGGCGACCGCCCGCTGCTGTTCTTCAAGGGCAAGTATCAGCGGCTACCCGGAGCGGATTGAGATTCAGCGGACTGCTTGCAGCGCACACCCTCACCCCAACCCTCTCCCAATGGGAGAGGGGGTCGGCCAATCCACGGGGCTGGCTCCATGAAAGCCGTCCTTACCGCAGCTTGATGGCGACGTCGCGGGCGCCGGGCTTGACCGGATTCCCGCTGTAGGCGCCCGCCGGCTCTCCGGGTTCCCGGGTCAGGGGATCGCCGTCGCGGTCCAGTCGTGCGCTGAGGTCCAGAGGCCCTTCGAAGGCCATCCCCGGCATCATGACGTCGGCCGGTCCCAGCGAGAAAGAGACCGGGAAGGTCGGTGCGGCGATCCGCTTCACCGCCAGCGGAGGGCCGCCGCCGGCCCCGGCCGCGCGGGCGATGATGTAGAGAGTGGCACGCGGCCCGGCCTTCGCCGCGTGCCCCGGGGGCAGCTCGACGGTTCCCTCGATAATAGGCCCGGCGGACGCCTTGGGCTGCTCTGGCGGCGTCTCACCGATCCGCGCGATGATGTCGCGGACGGAGTCCCGTTGTTCGCCCGCCGGAAGCAGCTGCTCCAGGCGTTGGAGGTGTTCGCGCGCGCCCGCCGGGTCGCGCCCTTCCTGAAAAAGGATCATGCCCTTGGCCCACAAGGCCAGGGGCAGGTTTGGAGTACGGGACAGGGCCCGGTCGAGGGCGTTCAGGGCGGCGTCCGTGTGACCGGCCTGGGCCAGGATCATTCCCATGTAGGCGTTGGCAACGGGATGGCCGGGGTCTTGGCTCAGGACGGCACGGAAGGCGTCTATGGCGCTCTTGAAATCCTTCCGCTGGAAGGCTTCTTGTCCCCGGCGCAGGGCCGCCGCCGGCGTTTCCGAAGCTCCCGGGCGGCCAATGCCGCCGGGGCCGGTTCCGGTCAGGAAGTCGCCGGTGATGCTGTCCTCCGTGGAGGTGCGGGGCCGCAGGGACTGTCCCAGCAGCACGCCGAGTGTGACGCCGCCCGCCAGCAGCACCACTGCCCATGCGGCTAGCGTCCAGCCTCGTCTGCGGCCCCCGGCATCGGTCGTCTGCGTCATCTCGGGCTCCGGGGCCGGGGCCGTGCTGGCGCGGATCTCCGCGAGCCGGCGCACGGCCTGGCGTTCATAGCGCTGCTTGAGCGCCTGGTAGTCGGCCTCCGAAAGCTTGCCGGCCTGACGGTCGAAGTCAAGCTCCCGGAGGTCCTGGTAGAGGCGGCGCTGTTCCTGGTCCGGCGGCGGTCGTCCCGGCGTCGCTCCGGCTTCGCCGGCCTCGGCGCGGACCCGCTCCAGCAATTTCGGATCCAGGGGCTCGTCCGGGTCGTCTCTCCGGCGGCCGCTCCATCGGCGAAGATACCACAGCGCGAAGCCGAGTCCGCCGAGCAGGACGGCGAAGGGCAGGATCCATACGGTGAGGTTGAAGCCGTGAGCCGGCGGCGCCAGCAGAACCCATTCGCCGTACTTGGACACGAAGTAGCCGCGGATTTCGTCCGGGGTCTTGCCCGCCTC
Organism: uncultured Binatia bacterium (SeqCode); assembly: GCA_965204505.1. GTDB lineage: Bacteria > Desulfobacterota > Binatia > UBA9968 > JAJDTQ01 > JAJDTQ01. Next base: position 1,237,321 of record CBDBFB010000001.1, on the reverse strand, counting down.
GAGCTGCTCCCGCACGATACCGCGCATCTGCACCGCCATCTCGGCGGGGGAGTCGGCGACCGACAGGTTCTGGCACACCACGCAACGGAGCTCCGAGGCGATGGCGCGTACTCGATCCTCCAGCGCCTGGTCCGCGTGAACATTCAAGCCCAGCGTGAGAATGAGAGCCCAAACCGCCGTGCCAACTGGTACTTTCATCGTATGGCCTGGTGCTCTCCACGGCCGCTGTCGGTGCTGACGAGGTCGCGCCGGGCCTCCCGGATCTTGGCCTCGATCACCGCCGGCGGAATCGCGCCGACGTGCTTGTAGGTGATCCGTCCGGCGGGGCTGATGAAGAAGGCCTCGGGAATGCCCCACACGCCGTAGTCCACCGATACCGCACCGTCGGCGTCACGGCCGTTGGCGAAGGTAATGCCGAACTCGTCGATGAACTCGAGGGCGTCCGCCTTCCTGTCCTGGATGTTGATGCCGAGGAACACGACGTCGTCCCTCTGACGCTTCCAGGCCGCTTCCAGGTCCCGGGCTTCTGCCCGGCAGGGCAGGCACCATGAGGCCCAGAAATCCAGCATGACCGTCTTGCCGCGAAGTTCGGACAGCCTCACGGTCCTGCCGTCGAACAGCTCCAGGGAAAAGTCGGGGGCGGTGCTGCCCACCAGGGGCGAGGGGATGTAGCGGGGGTCCTGGTAGAACCCGTAGCCCAGCAGGATCACCAGCGCCCCCACCGCCATCAGGGTCAGCAGCAGTCTTCGCGCCGCCGCGCTCACGCCCCGCCTCCGCGCCCGTCCCGGCCCATGGGCAGGATGGTCATGAGCGTGCCGAGGGTGATGACGAGTCCGCCCAGCCAGATCCACAGCACCAGGGGGCGGATCAGCACCTTGAGGGTGGCCCGGTTCTGGTCCACTTCGCTGAATCCGGAAAGGATCAGGTAGAGGTCCTCCTTGAGGGTGCTGTGGAACACGGCGCGCCCGATGGGCGATTCCTGGGTGGGGAAGAATTTCAACGCCGGCGACAGCCGTCCCAGGCTGTCGCCGTTCTGTGAGACCTGGAACCTCCCTTCCACCCGGAAGTGCGTAGGCTGCTGGGAGCCCCGCAGCCCTTCGAAGGCGACCCGGTAGGGTCCGGCCGTCAGGGTCTCGCCGACGCTCAGGGTCGCCTCGCGCTCGACGCTGTAGGCCATGGAGCCGGCGATGCCCAGGACCACCAACACCACCCCCAGGTGCACCACGAAGCCGCCGTAGCGGCGTTGGTTGCGCCGGACCAGAGTCGCGAGCCCGCGCAACGGGCCCTCTCCGGCCTGCCGCCGCCGGGCGCGCAGGGAGAGGAAGGTGTCGAAGACCATGGTCCAGACCGTGAACGCGCAGAGGGTGAACGCCAGGAGCGAGAGAAAGGAGTGGACCCCGCCCGCCACCAGTCCCGCCGCGACGGCCAGGGAGGCGGCCGTGGGCCAGGTGAAGTTCCGCTTGAGATTGTCCCAGGAAGCGCGCCGCCAGGCGATGAGCGGTCCCACTCCCATGAGAAACACCAGCAACAGGAACAGGGGCGCCGTCACGCTGTTGAAGTAGGGCGCGCCGACGCTCACCTGGACCCCGGCCACGGCCTGCGACAGCAGCGGAAAGACCGTGCCCAGGAAGATGGTGAACAGCGCGGACACGAACACCACGTTGTTCAGTACGAAGGCCGATTCGCGGCTCACCACGGAGTCGAGCTCGGGCTGCCCGCGAAGCTGATCGCTGCGCCACGCCAGGAGCCCCAGGGACGAGACCAGCACGAAGGCGAGGAATCCCAGGAAGTACATCCCCACCGGACCGGACGAAAAGGCGTGGATCGAGGAGAGGACTCCCGAGCGCGTGAGAAAGGTGCCGAAGATGGTGAGGCTGAAGGCGATGATGATCAGCAGCAGGTTCCAGGTCTTGAGCATGCCGCGCCGCTCCTGGACCTGCACCGAGTGCAGGAACGCGGTGGCCGGAAGCCAGGGCATGAAGGCGGCGTTCTCCACCGGGTCCCAGGCCCAATAGCCGCCCCAGCCGAGCACGTGGTAGGACCACCACGCGCCCACCAGGTTGCCGAGGGTGAGGAAGAACCACGCGGTGATGGTCCAGCGCCGGGTGGCGGCGATCCAGCCGTGGTCGAGCTTTCCGCGGATGAGCGCCGCCATGGCGAAGGCGAAGGGCACGGTGAGCCCCACGAACCCCGTATACAGGAGCGGCGGATGGCTCAGCATGTTGGCGTCTTCCAGGAGCGGGTTGAGCCCCCGGCCGTCGGCGGGCACCGGAAAGTGGATCTCGAAGGGGTTCGAGGCGAAGGCGATGACCGCGAGAAAGAACGCCGAGACGATGGAGAAGACCATCAGCACCCAGGGCATGAACTCCCGCATGCGCCGGCGGTAGCTCCATGCCACCAGGGCGGAAAAGATGATGAGGATCCACTCCCACAGGAGCAGCGATCCCTCCAGGGCGCCCCACAACCCGGTGACGCGGTAGTAGACGGGCGTGTTCCGGGTGGTGTTGAAGGCCACGTAGCGGATGGAGAAGTCGGTGGCCACCAGCGCGTAGATCAACGCCCCCGCGGCCGCGGTGACGAGAACGAACTGGCCCAGAATGGCGTAGCGGGCGGAAACCTGGAAGCGTTCGCTGCCCGTGCGCGCGTGCAGGATGGGGGCCGCGATGCCCCACAGCGCCAGCGCCAGCGCCAGGAGAACGCAGCTATGTCCCAGAGTGGCGGTCATGCGAACCGACCCGACAGGACAAAGTGGCCTGTAACGTCCAAATCGAGACCAATCTGCTGGTCCTTTTCGCCGTCGGCTGCGTTGCTCTTCCTCGCGTGGTGCCCGCCACTGCTCGTCATCGCGCCTTGCCGACAACGAAAAGTCCTGCGCATCTTGGTCTCGATTTGGACGTTACAGGCCACTAGCCACCCGTAGGCCGCGCGGGCACGAAGCTCCGCTTGGCCGCCGGGTCTTCGCCTTCCCGGTGCGGGCTGTACTCCTCGGCATGCTTGGCCATTACCGTGGAAGCCTTGAAGATGCCGTCCCCGCCCAGCCGGCCCTCCACCACCGCGCCCTTGCCCTCGGAGAAGAGGTCCGGCGGCACGCCCCGGTAGAACACCGCGATGGATTCCTGGCCGTCGGTGATGCTGAAGCGGAAGGTGCGGCGGTCGAGGTCCTTCTCGAGGGAACCGGGCAGCACCATGCCGCCCACCCGCAGGAACCGGTCCGCCGCCGGGGTCTCGGCGCGGAGCTCGGTGGGCGTGACGAAGTAGATCACGGCTTCCTGCATGGCGCCGTAGATGAGGTAGGCCAGACCGCCGACGATGATCAGGCCGCCGATGAGATATCTACGCTTCATGCCCGCCAACCTCGCCGGGAATTTCGGGAGTCTCGTGCCGGGCCGCCACCGCCCTTTGAATGCGCCGTTTCAGGAGCACGGTGTAGACGAGGATGCTGCACCAGACGATGCCGTAGGCCAGAAAGACGAAACCCCAGTGTCCCATGGATTCATGCTCCCGAATGAACGTCATGGCGCGGCGTAGAGCCGGTTACGGCGCGCTTCGTCCTCAACCTCTCCCAGGTGGAAACGCAACGACAACAGGTAGAAGAACAGCAGCACGAACGCCAGAAAGTTGATGCCCAGCGGCCACAGCATGGACGGGTCGATGTTGTCCCACGGCGCCTTGTCCGGCCGCAGGATGGAAGGGGACTGGTGCAGCGTGCGCCACCAGTACACCGACATGTGAATCAACGGGATGTCCAGGAAACCGATGATGCCGAGGATCGCGCCGGACACGGCCGCGCGCCGCTGGTCCTCGATGAGCGACCGGAGCAGCAGGTAGCCGGAGAAGATCAGCAGCAGGATGGCGGTGAGGGTCAGGCGGGCGTCCCAGGTCCACCACACCCCCCAGGTGGGCTTGCCCCAGATGGACCCCTCCACGATGGTCAGGGCGGTGAACAGCACGCCGATCTCCGCGGCCGAGTGGGCGAGGATGTCGTCCCGGCGCTCGCCCTTCCAAAGGTAGAGGCAGCTCGCCACGAACACGATGAAGAACGACAGGTAGGCCACCAGGATGCTCGGGATATGGAGGTACATGATGCGCTGGGTCTCCCCCTGCCGGGCATCGGGCGGCGCCTCCACCAAGCCCCAATAGAGACCCGTGAGGATCAGGAGAAGCGCCAGCGTACCGAGAATTCGTCGAGCCATGGATTGATACGATCGTGGAACTGACAGGGGCCGAACCGTCTTCGCGTAATGATAGCACCCGCGGGTGTCACTTCCCAATCGTCCTTCAACCGTCGAGCACCCACTCCAGCAAAAGGAACCCGGCGGTGATGAAGATCAGGTCGAATCCCACCAGCAGGCGGAACCAGGGGATGAGGTCCTGCGGCGCGCCGGCCCCCAGGATGATCTCCAGGGTGCGGACGGTTCCCAGGATCACCGGGATCATCAGCGGAAAGATCAGCACCGGCAATAGCAGGGCGCGCGCCCGTGCCCGGAGCGTCACCGCGGCGAACAGAACCCCCACGACGCAGAAGCCCAGGGTCCCGAGCAGCGTGTACAGGAGCACGTCCGGCAGGAGATGCCAGAAGTCCAGGCGGAACAGGACACCGAAGAGCGGCAGGATGAGGACTTCCAGCAGCAGCATGAGTGAGAAGTTGAACAGGACCTTGGCGAGGTAGTACGCGCCCCGGTCCAGGGGAGCCAGCAGTAGGGCGTCGAGGCAGTCGTTCTCGCGGTCGCCCTGGAACAGTTGCCCGAGGGCCAGGGTGCCGCTGAACATGAAGGCCAGCCACAGGAGGCCGGGCGCCATGCGCGAGACGTTGTCGGCGGAGATCTCGAAGGCGAACGAAAAGAGAAAGAGCAGCGAGAGGCCGAAGAAGAACATCGACAGCAGGTTGTCGCGGCGGCGCGCCTCCAGCAGGAGATCCTTCCAGAGAAGCCAGTAGACCTGTTTCAGGACGTTCGTCAACGTGTGCCGTCCATACGGGGTAAGGGCGGGTTTCAACCCCGCCCGAACGGCAGCCCGGGAGAGTCGAGCGCGTCGAAGGCGGCATGGAAGCTGTCCCAGGGGTCCCGCCTGGGTTCGTCGAAGACCACCCGGCCGCGGGTCAGGATGACGGCCCTGGAGCAACGCTCGAGGACGCGCGGGATGTCATGGGTGGCCAGTACCACGATGCCGCCGCCGGCGCACGTCGACTCCAGGAACCGGTTCAGCATGTCCACGCCCGACGAGTCCAGCGCGCCGTAGGGTTCGTCCACCAGCAGCAGCTCGGGGTTCACCAGCCGCCACTTGGCGATGGCGAGCCGGCAGCGCATGCCCAGGGACAGGGCGGAAACGTACTCGCCGGCCTTCTCGTGCAGGCCGACGTCGTTCAATGCCTCCGCCCGCTCCTCCGCGGTGGTCTCCCCGCGATAGAGGGAGACGAAAAAGCGAAGGTTTTCGGCGACCGTCAGATTGTCGTAGAGATGGGCGCCCGAGGCAAGGAACCCGATCCGGCCGCGTAGCGGGGAGTTGCCATAGGACAGCTCTTGGCCGAACAGCTCGATGGCGCCGCCGGTAGGGTAGACCAGCGCCGCCAAGAGCCTCAGGAGCGTGGTCTTGCCGGCGCCGTTGGGTCCCAGGAGCGCCACCCATTCGCCGGCCTCGACCTCCAGGCGCACCTCTCTCAAGGCCCACAAGAAGCCGTACACCTTCGACACGTTGTCCATGCGCACACTCAAGACGATGCTCCGGCCACGCTCCGTGGCTTCAGGTCCGCCAATATAGCGGGTTCGCCCGCAAATGGCATGCGCGCCCGGCATCGAGGGCGCTCCGGAACGCTCCCTTGACTCGCCACCGGAGATTCGTTAATCACTACTCTGTCAAACCGCACTCATAGCCTGGACCGGTTGAGCGGGCTCGACGAGCCCCGACGAGCCCGTGTCCGGCTTCAGGACCTCCGAGACCGGATCGGTCCTCGGGACATCTCAAAGATCAGAGGAGAGATCAGAGGAGAATCATGGCAAGCTATCTACACGTCAACGTGCCGTCCGAGGGGGAGAAGGTTTCGCTTTCCGACGGCAAGCTGCAGGTTCCGGACAATCCCATCATTCCGTTCATCGAAGGCGACGGCATCGGCGTCGACATCTGGGCGGCCGCGGTGCGGGTGCTGGACGGCGCGGTGGAGAAGGCCTACGGCGGCCGGAAGAAGATCTCGTGGATGGAGGTCTACGCCGGCGAGAAGGCCGAGGCGGTGTACGGCGACGACTGTCCGCCGAGCCTGCTGCCGCCGGAGACCGTGGACGTCATCCGCGAATACCTGGTGGCCATCAAGGGCCCGCTGACCACGCCGGTGGGCGAAGGTTTCCGCAGCCTCAACGTGACCCTGCGCCAGGTCCTCGACCTCTACGTCTGCCTCCGGCCCGTGCGCTACTTCAAGGGCGTGCCGTCGCCGGTGGTGCGGCCGCACCTGGTGGACATGGTGATCTTCCGCGAGAACACCGAGGACATCTACGCCGGCATCGAGTGGGAGACCGGCACCCCCGAGGCCGAGAAGGTGGTCAAGTTCCTGCGCGAAGAGATGGGGGTCAAGAGCATCCGCTTCCCCGACACCGCCAGCATCGGCATCAAGCCCATCTCCATCGAGGGCTCCGAGCGGCTCATCCGCGCGGCCATCCGCTACGCCGTGGACCACAACCGGCGCAACGTCACGCTGGTGCACAAGGGCAACATCCAGAAATACACCGAGGGCGCCTTCATGCGCTGGGGCTACGCCTTGGGCAAGCGCGAGTTCGGCGACAAGGTGGTTTCCTGGGAGGACTGCGGCGGCAGGCCGGAGGAGGGCCAGATCCTCATCAAGGACGCCATCACCGATGCGTTCCTGCAGCAGATCCTCACCCGCCCCGACGAGTTCGACGTGATCCCCACCATGAACCTCACCGGCGACCTCATCTCGGACGCGCTGGCGGCCCAGGTGGGCGGCATCGGCATCGCGCCGGGCGGCAACATCAACTACGACAGCGGCCACGCCCTGTTCGAGGCCACCCACGGAACCGCGCCCAAGTATGCCGGCCAGGACAAGGTCAATCCGGGCTCGGTCATCCTTTCGGGCGAGATGATGCTGCGGCACCTCGGCTGGGACGAGGCCGCGGACCTGGTGATCCAGGGCCTCGAGGAGACCATCGCGCAGAAGACCGTGACCTACGATTTCGAGCGGCTCATGACCGGCGCCAAGCTGCTCAAGTGCTCGGAGTTCGGTGACGCCATCGTGTCCAATATGTAACGCGGCGGGATCATGGCCAGGAACAAGATCGCACTGATAGGCGGCGGCAACATCGGCGGCACCATGGCGCACCTGTGCGCCCTGAAGAAGCTGGGGGACGTGGTGCTCTTCGACGTCGTCGACGGACTGCCCCAGGGCAAGGCCCTGGACCTGCTCCAGTCGGCGCCGGTGGAGGGCTTTGACGCCGACATCGTCGGCACCACCAGCTACGAGGACATCGTCGGCGCCGACGTCTGCATCGTCACCGCCGGCATCGCGCGCAAGCCCGGCATGAGCCGGGACGACCTCCTGGGCACCAACGCCAGGATCATGACCCAGGTGTCGGAGAACATCAAAAAATACGCTCCCGATGCCTTCGTCATCGTCATCACCAATCCGCTGGACGCCATGGTGACGCTGTGCCAGCGGGTCACGGGCTTTCCCAAGCACCAGGTGGTGGGACAGTCGGGGATCCTCGACTCGTCGCGCTACCGGACGTTCATCGCCATGGAGCTGAACCGCTCGGTGGAGAGCGTCACCGCCATGGTGCTGGGCGGCCACGGCGACGACATGGTGCCGGTGCGGAGCACCTGCCAGGTGGGCGGCGTGCCGGTGGCCAGCCTCATCCCTTCCGAGCGTCTCGACGAGATCGAGCAGCGCGTGCGCATGGCCGGCGGCGAGATCGTCTCGCTGCTGAAGACCGGCTCGGCCTTCTACGCGCCCGCGTCGGCCGCGGTGCGCATGGCCGAGGCCTACCTGCTGGACAAGAAGGAAGTCCTTCCCTGCGCGGCCCTGCTCGAAGGCGAGTACGGCGTCCGGGGGTATTACTTCTGCGTGCCGGTGCTTCTCGGGGCCGGCGGCGTGGAGAAGGTCATCGAGCTCGACCTGACCGCCGAGGAGAAGGCCCAGTTCGACGAGTCCCTGTCCCATGTCCAGGAGATCGTGGGCGCCATGGACCGGGTGCTGGAACAGGCGTAGGTCGTCACCGGTTGCCAGGCCCACGAATCCGACTCCGACCCCCTCTCCCTCCGGGAGAGGGTCGGGGTGAGGGTGTCGCGGCACAAGCAGCATGCTGGATGAGACAGGGAACGACAGGGGCAGGCTTGCAGAGGCCCTCACCCGGCCTTCGGCCACCCTCTCCCGGAGGGAGAGGGGTTGGTTCGCGCCGGCTTCGAACAGGACAGTGACCACCCCGGCGTCATGAACATCCACGAGTACCAGGCGAAACAGTGGCTTGCGCGGTTCGGCGTGGCCGTGCCCGGCGGACGGGTGGCGGCCACGGCCGACGAGGCGCGGGCGGCGGCCGAGGAGATCGGCTTCCCATGCGTGGTGAAGGCCCAGATCCACGCCGGAGGCCGCGGCAAGGCGGGCGGCGTGAAGGTCGTCCGGAGCGCCGAGGAGGCGGCCGCCTTTGCCGAAGCCCTGCTGGGAAAGCCCCTGGTAACCCACCAGACCGGCCCGGAGGGGAGAGTGGTCCGGAGCGTGTGGGTGGAGGAGGCATCACGGATCGCCCGGGAGCTCTATTGCAGCATCGTCATGGACGCGGCGGCCGGACAGCCCGCCATCATCGCCTGCAAAGAGGGGGGGGTGGAGATCGAGGAGGTGGCGAAGGAGACCCCCGAGGCGATCATCATCGAGTTGGTGGATCCGCTGGCGGGGGTGGCGCCGTTCCAGGTCCGCCGGGTAGCGGCCCGGCTGGGCCTCTCCGGCAAGGAGGTCGGCGCCTTCGGAGCCCTGCTCAAGGACCTGTACCGCGCTTTCCTCGAATCGGACTGCATGCAGCTCGAGGTGAATCCGCTGGCGCAGCTCGACGACGGCCGTTTCCTGGTCCTGGACGCCAAGATGAACTTCGACGGCAACGCGCTGTTCCGCCAACGGGAAGTGGCCGGGCTGCGGGACGTCAACGAGGAGGACCCCAAGGAGGTCAAGGCCGCGGATCTGGGCATCTCCTACGTGGCCCTCGACGGCAACATCGGCTGCATGGTCAACGGCGCGGGCCTGGCCATGGGCACCATGGACATCATCCAGCAGTACGGCGGCATGCCGGCCAACTTCCTCGACGTGGGCGGCGGCGCCAGCAAGGAGATGGTGGGGCAGGCATTCCGGCTGCTGCTGTCGGACGACAAGGTGCGCGGCGTGCTGGTGAACATCTTCGGCGGCATCATGCGCTGCGACGTCATCGCCGCGGGCATCATCGACGCCGCCAGGGAAATCGGCGTCAGCGTCCCCTTGGTGGTGCGGCTGCAGGGCACCAACGTGGAGCAGGGGAGGGAGCTCCTGTCGAAGTCCGACCTGAGCATCATCCCCGCCGACACCATCGCGGACGCGGCGCGGAAGATCGTCGAGGCCGTGCGGGCGGAAGAAGGGCGGGCATGAGCATCCTGGTGAACTCCGACACCCGGGTCCTCACCCAGGGGATCACCGGCGCCACGGGCCAGTTCCACACCCGCACCTGCAAGGAGTACGGCACGCGGATGGTGGCGGGGGTCACGCCCGGGAAGGGCGGGACCTCCTTCGAGGACATCCCCATATTCGACAGCGTGGAGGAGGCGGTCGGAGCGACCGGCGCCAACGCCAGCGTCATCTACGTGCCGCCTCCGTTCGCCGCCGACGCCATCATGGAATCGGCGGACGCGGGCGTGCCGCTGGTCATCTGCATCACCGAGGGCGTGCCGGTCCAGGACATGATGCGGGTGAAGCGCTACCTGGACGAGCGCGGCACGGTGCTGGTGGGGCCCAACTGTCCCGGGGTTATCACTCCCGGGGAATGCAAGATCGGCATCATGCCCGGCCACATCCACAAGCGCGGCGCCATCGGCGTCATCTCCCGCAGCGGCACGCTGACCTACGAGGCGGTGGACCAGCTCACCCGCCTGGGCATGGGGCAGTCCACCTGTGTCGGCATCGGCGGCGACCCCATCCGCGGCCTCAACTTCATCGACGTGCTCCGGAGGTTCAACGACGACGACGAGACCGAGGCGGTGGTGCTCATCGGCGAGATCGGCGGCAGCGCCGAGCAGGACGCCGCCGACTGGATCCGGGGGCACATGAAAAAGCCCGTGGTGGGCTTCATCGTGGGCCAGACCGCCCCGCCCGGGAAACGCATGGGCCATGCCGGCGCCATCATATCGGGGGGCAAGGGAACGGCGGCGGAAAAGGTGGAGGCCTTGCGCACGGCCGGGGTGCGGATGGCGCCGTCACCGGCGGACATCGGCCAGACCATGAAAGAGACGTTGGGATAGTTATGGAGAGAACACTGTCGATCATCAAGCCGGAGGCCGTGGCCCGTGGGCTGATAGGGGACATCCTGAGCCGCTTCGAGCACGCGGGACTCAAGGTGGTGGCGGCACGGCTGACCCGTTTGGACAAAGAGCGGGCCGAGGCTTTCTACGAAGTGCACCGGGAGCGTCCGTTCTTCGGCAGCCTGACCGACTACATGTCCCAGGGCGCCATTTTCGTGTCGGTGCTGGAGGGCGACGGCGCCATCGCCCGGAACCGCGAGATCATGGGCGCGACGGACCCGGCAAAGGCCGAAGCGGGGACCATTCGCAAGGATTGGGGCACCGATGTGGAGGCCAACGCGGTGCACGGGTCCGACGCCCCCGAAACCGCCGCGGCGGAGATCGCTTTCTTCTTCAACGCCGACGAGATCCAGTCATAGGGTGGTAGTGGCTCGAAGGCTGTGACCTCCGGCTCCCTCTCCCTCCGGGAGAGGGTTGGGGGGAGGGTCCCTCGGCGCAGGCAGCCCGGTTGGAGCGGCAAGAAAACGGAGGTGCAGAGCTGTTACAGCGCCCTCACCCGGCCTTCGGCCAGCCTCTCCCGGAGGGAGAGGGGTTCGGTCCGTCCGTGCCGCTTCCCCGCGCTGCTTCAACGGATGCCCGGCGTCCTGTCGAGGGCCTGAGCCACGGCGAGTTGAGCGCGTGGCTGCATGTCCGTGGGCTTCCCGCCTATCGGACCGAGCAGATCAGACGCTGGCTCTTCCGCCGTTGCGTGACGTCGTTCGAGGAGATGACCGACCTCCCCCGGCGCCTTCGAGAAGCGCTGGCCCTCGAGTTCACAGTCGGCAGCCTGGTCTCGCAGCAGCGACTCCGGTCACGGGACGGCACCGTCAAGTACCTCTTTCGTCTGCGCGACGGCGCCGTCGTCGAGACCGTCTACATACCGGAACCGGACCGGGTGACGCTGTGTGTGTCCACCCAGGCCGGGTGCGGCCTGGGTTGCACGTTCTGTGCCACCGCGCGGATGGGACTGCTGCGCAACCTCACCCAGGCGGAGATCGTCGACCAGGTCATGGAAGCGCAGCGCCACGCCCCCGGGGACACGCGCATTTCGAACCTGGTCTTCATGGGCATGGGCGAGCCGCTGGCCAACTACGAGGCCACGCGCGGGGCGTTGGAGGTCATCACGGACGCCCGCAGCGGCATGGGGATCTCGCCGCGCAAGATCACCGTCTCCACCGTGGGGTTGCTGCCGCAGATGCGCCGGCTGATGGAGGAAACCCGCGTCAACCTGGCCGTCTCGCTCCACTCGGTGCGGGACGAGGTACGCTCGGAGCTCATGCCGGTCAACCGAAAATACTCCGTCGAGCAGTTGCTGGAGTGCTGCCGTTCCCTGCCGGTGCCGCGGCGCAAACGCATCACTTTCGAGTACCTTCTGCTGGGCGGCGTGAATGACGGCGACGCGGACGCGGCGGAGCTCGCGGCGAGGCTTCGGGGCATCCGCTGCAAAGTGAACCTGATACCGTTCAACCCCCACGAAGGGAGCGGTTACCGCCGGCCTTCGGACCATGTCATCGAGCGGTTCGGAGAGATGTTGCGCGCCCGCCGCATCCAGGCTCATGTGCGCCGGCCCCGGGGGGAGGACATACAGGCCGCCTGCGGGCAGTTGTATCACGCGGCGACGGCGCCGCCCGGTCCCGACGGCGGACCGGATCTCCTTTTGGCGAGTGCTGCGGGACGCTAGCTGCCCTCACCCCGACCCTCTCCCGGAGGGAGAGGGGGGCGTTCGCTCTCCCTGCGGGAGAGAAGGGGTGGCTGGCGGCCGGTTTTCGGCAAACCCTGTCGGGGGATAGGACGGGACAAGATGGAGCAGACCACGATACTGGGTGTCATCGGCGGCACCGGGCTCTACGAGATGGAGGGGTTGAGCGGAGTGCGCGAGATCGAGCTGGACACGCCGTTCGGCGCGCCCTCGGGCCCCTTCGTGCGGGGCTCCCTGGGCAGGGTCGGGATGGTCTTCCTGCCGCGCCACGGCAAGGGGCACCGGCTGCTGCCCACCGAGGTCAACAACCGCGCCAACATCTTCGGCATGAAGAAGCTGGGGGTGGAAAGGATCCTGTCGGTGAGCGCGGTGGGCAGCCTCAAGGAGGAGATCGAGCCCGGGCACATGGTGCTTCCGGACCAGTTCATCGACCGCACCTACAGGCGCTCGCCGACGTTCTTCGGTGACGGCGTGGTGGCCCACGTGCAGTTCGCGGACCCGTTCTGCAACGATCTGCGGGCGATGGTGGCCGACGCGGCCGCCCAGGAGGACATCCGGGTGCACGACCGCGGCACGTACGTGTGCATGGAGGGGCCGCAGTTCTCCACTCGGGCGGAGTCGGCGCTTCACCGGAGCTGGGGCGCGGACGTCATCGGCATGACCAACCTGCAGGAAGCCAAGCTGGCGCGCGAAGCGGAGATCTGCTTCGCCACCATGGCCATGGCGACGGACTACGACTGCTGGAACGAAGCCGCCGGCGACGTCGATATCGAGGAAATCATCGCAGTGCTGCAGCGGAACGCGGACGTCGCCAAGCGCATCGTCCGGGGCACGGCGGAGCGCCTGTCGTCCGTGCGCAACTGCCCGTGCGCCACGGCGCTGGCCATGGCCATCGTCACGGACCGTTCGTTGATCCCGGCGTCCACGCGGGAGAAGCTGGGGCCGCTGGTGGCGAAGTACCTGTGAACCTCTGACCCCCTCTCCCCTTGGGAGAGGGTCGGGGTGAGGGAGCCTCGTTGGCGGGACAACACGTCGGCGAGCCGCGAAGGAGAATTGTATCCATGAACGTTCTGGTGGTGGGATCGATGGCCTTTGATTCTATCGAGACGCCGCACGGCCGGGCCGATCGGGTCCTCGGGGGATCGGCGGCGTACTTCTCGTTGGCCGCCGCGTTCTTCGCGCCGGTCCGGATCGTCGGCGTGGTGGGCCGGGACTTTCCCGAGGACCACCTGACGGCACTGTCGCGCAGCGGCGTGGACCTGGAAGGGTTGCAGCGCGCCGAAGGCAAGACTTTCTTCTGGCACGGCCGCTACCACGAGGACCTGAACGTCCGTGACACGCTGGAGGTCCAGCTCAACGTGCTGGAGGACTTCGTTCCGCACATGCCCCCGGGTTACGAGGAGACGGAGTACGCCTTCCTCGGCAACATGCATCCGGACGCGCAGATGGACGTCATGTCGCGCCTGAAGCAGCCGCGGCTGGTGGCCTGCGACACCATGGATCACTGGATCCGGGAGAATCCCGGGGAGTTGCGGAAGGTCCTGGAACGGGTCGAGACCGTGATCATCAACGACTCGGAAGCGCGCATGCTGAGCGGACACAACAACATCGTCCGGGCGGCCCGCGCGATTCTCAAGATGGGTCCCCGCGTGGTGCTCATCAAGCGCGGCGAGTACGGCGTGTTCCAGTTTTCGGACGACGCGACCTTCGTGGTCCCGGCCTATCCCCTGGAAGAGGTCCTGGACCCGACGGGCGCCGGCGACTCCTTCGCCGGCGCGTTCATGGGATGCCTGGCCTCGGGCGCCGGCACCGGCGACCGCGCGCTGCGCCGCGCCATCGTGTACGGCAACGTCACCGCCTCCTTCACGGTGGAGGACTTCGGGCCCCGGCGCCTGATCGCGCTGGAAAGGGACGAGATCGACGAGCGCTACCGGCGCTTCGTCGAGTTGACCCGCTTTCACGACTAACGTCCGGTCCGGTTCAGTCGCATGAACATTGCAATGGTCGGCACGGGCTACGTGGGGCTGGTAACGGGGAGCTGCTTCGCCGAGACCGGCAATGACGTGGTCTGTGTCGACATCGACGAGACGAAGATCGCGCAGCTTCGGAGCGGCACCGTCCCGCTCTACGAGTTGGGACTCGAGGAGCTGATCCAGCGCAACACCCGCGAGGGGAGGCTTTCCTTCTCCACCGATCTGGCCGAGGCCGTGAAGCGCGCGGAGGCCGTCTTCATCGCGGTGGGCACGCCCCAGGTATCGGAGGGCGGCGCCGACCTGAGCCAGGTCTTTGCGGTGGCGGAAGACATCGCCCGGGCCATGAACGACGGCAAGATCGTCGTCACCAAGAGCACGGTTCCGGTGGGCACGGCGGCGCGGGTCAGGGAGATCATCGAAGCCGGGACCGGACATCCGGTGGCGGTGGTTTCGAACCCGGAGTTCCTGAAGGAGGGGACCGCGGTAGAGGATTTCATGAAGCCCGACCGCGTCGTGCTGGGGGGCGAGGATGCCGGCGCGCTGGAGCGTCTCAAGAGCCTTTACGAACCCTTCGTGCCCAGGGGAAACCCGATCATCCTCACGGACTCCCGCAGCGCCGAGATGAGCAAGTACGCCGCCAACGCCATGCTGGCCACCAAGATCTCCTTCATCAACGAGACCGCGCGGCTGTGCGAGAAGGAGGGGGCCGACATCGAGCAGGTCCGGCGCGTCATGGGGCTGGACCACCGCATCGGTCCTCACTTCATCTATCCCGGCATCGGCTTCGGCGGCTCCTGTCTGCCCAAGGACATCCGCGCGATGATCGCCATGGGCGGGGACGAGTTGGAGATGCCGTTGCTGCGGGCCGTGGACCGGGTCAACGAAACCCAGAAGGACTTGCTGCTGGAAAAGGTCGGTCGGCATTTCGGCGAGGGGTTGGCCCAATGCACCCTTGCGGTCTGGGGCCTTGCCTTCAAGGCCCGTACCGACGACATGCGCGAGGCTCCGGCCCTGCGGGTCGTCGACGGGCTGCTGGAGGCCGGCGCGTACGTGCGCGCGTTCGATCCCGAGGCCATGAAGGAGGCGCGGAAGCGTTACGGCGACCGCATCGAGTACGGCGCCAACAACTACGAGGTTGCCGAGGGCGCCGACGCCGTGCTGATCCTGACCGAATGGAACGAGTTCCGCAGTCCCGATTTCCCGCGCCTGAAGGAACTGCTGCGCCAGCCCGTGCTGTTCGACGGCCGCAACCTCTATGATCCCGCGGCCATGCAACGGCACGGTTTCGTCTACTATTCCATAGGACGGGGCCGTGGATAGCAGCCGCATACGGAACTTCTGCATCATCGCCCACATCGACCACGGCAAGTCCACGCTGGCGGATCGATTGCTGGAGCACACCGGCGCGCTCAGCGAGCGCGAGAAGACCGACCAGTTCCTGGACAAGATGGAGCTGGAGCGCGAGCGCGGCATCACCATCAAGGCCAGCCCGGTGCGGCTGCAATACCGTTCCGGAAGCGGCGAGGACTACGTCCTGAACCTCATCGACACGCCCGGGCACGTGGATTTCTCCTACGAGGTTTCCCGCAGCCTGGCGGCGTGCGAGGGTGCGATCCTGGTGGTCGACGCCGCCCAGGGGGTGGAGGCCCAGACGGTGGCCAACGTCTACCTGGCGCTGGACCACGACCTCCAGGTGCTTCCCGTCATCAACAAGATCGACTTGCCGAGCGCGGACCCGGAGCGGGTCAAGGGGGAGCTGGAGGACATCATCGGCCTGGACGGCTCCCAGGCCATCCTGGCCAGCGCCAAGAACGGCGTCGGCATCGAGGCCGTTCTGGAAGGTATCGTGGCCAGCTTCCCGCCCCCGGCGAGCGAGCGGGAGGCGCCCCTGCGCGGTCTGGTCTTCGACAGTTGGTTCGATCCCTATCACGGCGCGGTGATCCTGATGCGGATCTTCGAAGGAAGCGTCCGCAACGGCGACTCCATCCGCCTGATGTCTACCGGCGGCGTGTTCGAGGTCAACCGGCTGGGTGTCTTCGCTCCCGGTCCGGTGGAAGTGGAGAGCCTCGGGCCGGGCGAGGTGGGCTTTCTCATGGCGTCGATCAAGAACATCCATGAGGCCCGCATCGGCGATACCGTCACGATTCACAAGCGCGCCGCCAAGGAACCCCTGGCCGGTTTCCGGCCGTTGAAGCCCATGGTGTTCAGCGGCCTCTATCCGGCGGACTCGGGCCAGTACCAGGCACTGCGAACGGCCCTGGAGAAGCTGAGCCTGAACGATTCGTCCTTCACCTTCGAGGCCGAGACCTCCCAGGCCCTGGGCTTCGGCTTCCGTTGCGGTTTTCTCGGCCTGCTCCATCTGGACATCGTGCGCGAGCGGCTAGAGCGCGAGTTCGACCTGGCGCTCATCACCACGGCCCCCACGGTGGTCTACCAGGTGACCACCCGCGCCGGCGAGGTCCTGTCCATCGACAATCCGGTGGATTTCCCCAACGAGGCCGACATCGAAACCATCGAGGAGCCGTTCATCCTGGCCACCATCCACCTTCCCAAGGACTATCTCGGGGGCGTGTTCAAGCTGTGCGAGGAAAAGCGCGGGATTCAGCAGGAGTTGCGCTACCTGGGCCCCAACCGCGCCATGGTCACCTATGAGCTGCCGCTCAACGAGATCGTCTACGACTTCTACGACCGCCTCAAGTCCCTGAGCCGGGGCTACGCTTCGATGGACTACGAGATGGCGGGCATGCGCCCGTCGAAGCTTGCCAAGCTCGACGTCCGCATCAACGGCGACCTGGTGGACGCCATGTCGCTGATCGTGCACCGCGAGAAGGCGTACGTACGCGGCCGGGACATGGTGCAGCGCATGCGCGAACTGATCCCGCGCCAGCTTTTCGAGGTGGTGATCCAGGCGGCCATCGGCAGCCGCATCATCGCCCGGGAGTCGGTCAAGGCGCTGCGCAAGAACGTCACCGCCAAGTGCTACGGCGGCGACATCACCCGCAAGCGCAAGCTCCTGGAACGGCAGAAGGAGGGCAAGAAGCGCATGAAGTCGGTGGGGCGGGTGGAGATACCCCAGGAGGCGTTCCTGGCCGCGCTCAAGGTCTGATTTCAAAGTTGCCGGTCGAGGTGTTAAATGTAGAGGCGGGTTTCGAACCCGCCCGCGCAAGGGAAGAGCACCAAGGAAATCTCAGTACGTGGCCAGATTCGGCAAGTCCAGAAAAAGCGTCTTCCGGGAATACACGGAAGCCATCCTCATCGCCCTCGTGGCCGCCTTGTTCCTGCGCGCCTTCGTGGTGCAGGCTTTCAAGATCCCGTCGGGCTCCATGATCCCCACCCTGGCCATCGGCGACCACATCCTGGTGAACAAGCTGTCCTACGGCGTGCGGCTTCCGGACGTCAACTGGGTGCCGTTCGCCGGCTGCGTCGACTTGGCCCGCGGCTCCCACGTGATGGAGTGGAACATGCCGGAGCGCGGCGACGTCATCGTGTTCGTCTACCCCAGGGACCGCTGCAAGGACTTCATCAAGCGCGTGGTGGGTGTTCCGGGCGACGACGTGGTCATCCGTGACAAGAATCTCTACATCAACGGAGAGGCCGTCGAGGACGCACACGCTCATTTCGAAGAGCGGGGAACAACCCTGGGCGTCGACCACGTTCGCGACAATCTCGGCCCGGTGAAGGTCCCGGAGGGGCACGTGTTCGTCATGGGCGACAACCGGGACCGCAGCTTCGACAGCCGCTTCTGGGGGTTCGTCCCCATCGAGGACATCCGCGGCCGGGCCTTCGTCAAGTACTGGTCCTGGGACTCGGAAAAGAGCTGGCCCCGCTGGTGGCGCATCGGCGGCCTCATCTATTGAACAGACGGACGGGCCGCTTCATCTCATGAAAGCCATTCTCACCTTGGCGGACGGGACCTCGTTTGCCGGCCGCTCCTTCGGCAGCGAAGGGGAGGCGGCGGGGGAGGTCGTGTTCAATACCAGCATGACGGGATACCAGGAGATCCTCACCGATCCCTCCTACGAGGGCCAACTCGTCACCATGACCTATCCGGAGATCGGCAACGTCGGTGTCAACCCGGAGGACGACGAATCGTGCCGGCCGTACGTCCAGGGGTTCATCGTGAAGGAGTACTGCCCGGTGCCCAGCAGTTGGCGCGCCACCAGGGCGCTGCACGACTACATGAGGGAGCACGGGATCGTGGGGATAGAGGGGGTGGACACGCGGTCCCTGGTCACCCACATTCGCGAGCGCGGCGCCCAGGAGGGCATCATCTCCACCACGATCCGGGACGAGGCCGATCTGGCTGCGAAAGCCCAGCAGATCTGGGGACTTGAAGGCAGGGATCTCGTGAGGAACGTGAGCTGCCGGGAGCCCTACCGCTGGGACCAGGGGGCGTGGCGGATGGGAAGCGGTTTCGACACGGCCCGCGAGCCGGAGTTTCACGTGGTGGCCTACGACTACGGCATAAAGTTCAACATCCTTCGAGGTCTGGTGGAGGCCGGCTGCGGCGTGACGGTGGTGCCGGCGTGGACGCCCGCCGCGGACGTGCTGGCGCTGGAACCGGACGGCGTTTTCCTGTCCAACGGTCCGGGGGACCCCGCGGCGGTCCCCTACGCCGCGGACAATGTCCGGCAACTCATCGGCCGCCGCCCCATCTTCGGCATCTGCCTGGGGCACCAGATCCTGGGACTTGCCATGGGCGGGCGCACCTTCAAGCTCAAGTTCGGCCATCACGGCGGCAACCAGCCGGTGATGGACCTCACCACGGAGAAGGTGGAGATCACCACCCAGAACCACGGCTTCGCGGTGGACGCGGATTCCCTCAAGGGCGCGGTGGAGGTAACTCACGTCAACCTGAACGACCGCACCGTGGAAGGGCTCCGGCACCGCGAAGAGCCCATCTTCTCGGTCCAGTACCATCCCGAGGCGTCGCCCGGCCCGCACGACGCGGCCTACCTCTTCGCCCGCTTCCGCGACCTGATGGCCGACGCCAGGGGTTGACATGCCCAAGCGCACCGACATCGAGTCCATCCTGCTCATCGGCTCGGGACCCATCGTCATCGGCCAGGCGTGCGAGTTCGACTACTCGGGGACCCAGGCCCTGAAGGCCCTCAAGGAGGAGGGCTACCGGGTCATCCTGGTGAACTCCAACCCGGCCACCATCATGACCGATCCGGATTTCGCGGACCGGACCTACGTCGAGCCTTTGGACGCCGGCATCGTCGCCAAGGTCATCGATGCGGAGCGGCCCGACGCGTTGCTGCCCACCCTCGGAGGCCAGACCGCCCTGAACCTCGCCATCGAGCTGGCGGAAACCGGCGTGCTGGAGCGCTTCGGCGTGGAGATGATCGGCGCCCGGCTGGAGGCCATCAAGAAGGCCGAGGACCGGGACCGTTTCAAGGAGGCCATGGCCCGGGTGGGCCTGGATTTGCCTCGGAGCGTCTACGTGCACTCGCCGGAAGAAGCTCTGGCCGCCAGGCGGGAGCTGGACAGCCTGCCGCTCATCATTCGGCCTTCCCGGACCCTGGGAGGCAGCGGCGCCAACATCGCCTACACCGAGGAAGGCTTCGTGGAGATGGCCGAGTGGGGCCTCAGGATGTCCCCGGTGCACGAGATCCTGGTGGAGGAGTCGGTGCTGGGATGGAAGGAGTTCGAGCTGGAGGTGATGCGGGACCACAAGGACAACGTGGTGATCGTGTGCCCCATCGAGAACCTCGACCCCATGGGGATACATACCGGCGACTCCATCACCGTGGCGCCGGCCCAGACCCTCACGGACAAGGAATACCAGGTGATGCGCGACGCCGCGCTGCGCATCATCCGGGAGATCGGCGTGGACACCGGCGGCTCCAACATCCAGTTCGCGGTGAACCCGGAAAACGGCCGCTTGGTGGTCATCGAGATGAACCCGCGGGTCTCCCGCAGCTCGGCCCTGGCCAGCAAGGCAACGGGATTTCCCATCGCCAAGATCGCCGCCAAGCTGGCGGTGGGCTACACCCTGGACGAGATCCCCAACGACGTTACGAGGGAGACCCCGGCGTGCTTCGAGCCCACCATCGACTACGTGGTTGTTAAGGTGCCGCGCTTCACCTTCGAGAAGTTTCCCCAGACCCGCGACGTGCTGACCACGCAGATGAAGTCGGTGGGGGAGGCCATGTCCATCGGCCGCACCTTCAAGGAGGCGCTGCAGAAGGCCATGCGTTCGCTGGAAACCAACAGCTACGGCTTCGAGGAACCGGAGGCCGCGGCGGGCGCGGACCTGGAAACATGGCTGGAAGAACGGCTCCAGTGGCCCCGCTCCGATCGCCTCTGGACCCTGGGCGCGGCTTTCCGGGCCGGCTTGACGGTGGATCGGCTGTACGAGCTGACTGGTATCGATCCCTGGTTTCTCAACCATATACACGCCATCGTTCACAAGGAAGACGAGATTCCGGGCCGTCTGGGCAAGGGCGGCGACGCCGACCGGGAGTTCTGGGCGGAGGTCAAGAACATGGGCTTCTCCGACCGGCGCCTGGCGGACCTCTCCGGCCGCTCGGAGGAAGAGGTCCGCACGCTGCGTCTGGGCGCGGGAGTGCTGGCCGGCTTCCGCACCGTGGATACCTGCGGCGCCGAGTTCGAGGCCTTCACGCCCTACTACTACTCCACCTACGAGGGGGCCCAGGAGTCCCGCCGCAGCGACCGCAGGAAGATCATGATCCTGGGCGGCGGCCCCAACCGCATCGGCCAGGGCATCGAGTTCGACTACTGCTGCGTGCACGCGGCCTTCGCCCTCAAGGAGGACGGCTTCGAAACCCTGATGGTCAACTGCAACCCGGAGACCGTGAGCACCGACTACGACACCTCCGACAAGCTCTACTTCGAGCCGCTGACCCTGGAGGACGTGCTCAACATCGCGGCGCAGGAGCGGCCCGACGGAGTCATCGTCCAGTTCGGCGGCCAGACCCCGCTCAAGCTGGCGCTGGCGCTGGAACGGGCCGGGGTCCCCGTCATCGGCACCTCGCCGGACAGCATCGACCTCGCCGAGGACCGGGAACGCTTCAAGGAGCTGCTGGAACGGCTGGACTTGAGGCAGCCCCGGAACGGCACCGCCCGCTCCATGGACGAGGCCCTGCGGGTGGCCGGGAGCATCGGCTACCCCGTGCTGGTGCGGCCGTCCTACGTGCTCGGCGGCCGGGCCATGGAGATCGTCTACGAGGAGGAGAAGCTCAGGGACTATCTGGTGACGGCGTTCCAGGCCTCGGTGGAGCATCCGGTGCTCATCGACAAGTTCCTGGACGACGCCACCGAGGTGGACGTGGACGCCATCGCCGACGGCGAGCGCGTGGTCATCGGCGGCATCATGGAGCACATAGAGAGGGCAGGAGTGCACTCGGGGGACAGCGCCTGCTCGATCCCGCCCCGGACCCTTTCGCCGCAGGTGCAGGCGGAGATCCGCCGCCAGGCCGTGGCCCTGGCCGAGGCCCTGGAGGTCCGCGGGCTGATGAACGTGCAGTTCGCGGTCAAGGGGAGCGACGTCTACATCCTCGAGGTGAATCCGCGGGCGTCGAGGACCGTGCCGTTCGTCAGCAAGGCCATCGGCGTTTCCCTGGCCAAGCTGGCGGCTCGGGTCATGGTGGGCCGCAAGCTCGACGAGCTGGGCCTCACGGAGGAGATCGTGCCGCCCCACGTCTCGGTCAAGGAGTCGGTGCTGCCGTTCAACAAGTTCTCCGGGGTGGACACGCTCCTGGGGCCCGAGATGAAGTCCACCGGCGAGGTCATGGGCATCGACCATTCCTTCAGCAAGGCCTTCGCCAAGGCCCAGATGGCCGGCGGCATGCGCTTGCCCGAATCCGGCAAGGCCTTCTTCAGCCTGCCCGACGAGCACCGCGAAGGCGCCGCGGGCATCGCCCGGTCGCTGGCGGCGCTGGGATTCGGGATCGTCGCCACCGGCGGCACCGCCGACTTCTTCCGGCGAGAGGCGATCCCGGTGGAGGTGGCGCACAACGTCGAGAAGACCCTGGGCCAGGAGAGCGTCGCCATGGTCGTCAACACCCACGCCAACGAGAGCTACCGCAACGACGGCTACTTGGTGCGGCGCGAAGCCCTGGACCGGCAGATCCCGTATTTCACCACCCTGGCCGGCGCCGAAGCCGCGCTGGAGGCCATTGAATTTCTCAAGAGCGGCGAGTTGACGGTACAGCCGCTCCAGGAGTACCGGCGCCGCGCCGCGCGGGCTTGAGCCGGGCCGGGAGTGCACCGGCACGCATCCCTCGAAGAACGGCTTTCGGCGCCTCCGACCCCCTCTCCCGCTGGGAGAGGGTTGGGGTGAGGGAGCCCCGGATCGAGCAGCCGTGACCGATTCCTATCACGTCACCCCCAACGCTCCCGCCGACTGTCATCAGGCGTTGCAGGCGGGTCTGGATATCCTGAAAGGCATCGGGCCGGTGCGGGCCGCGCAACTCGCCCGCCGCGGCCTCGCCACCGTCGAGGATCTTCTCTACCACCTGCCGTTCCGCTACGAGGACCGCCGTGAGGCGGCCGCCATTTCGCAAGCGGAGGCTGGCGCAAGCGGCAGCTTCACCGGCCGCCTGACGAACCTCAGGGCCGGCCGTATTCGCCGCGGCCGCCGCATTCTCACGGCTACGCTGACCGACGACACCGGCCACCTGGAGCTGGTGTGGTTCAACCCCGTCCGTTACATTTCGGACGCCCTACGCGTGGGCCAGCGCCTTTCCATCCACGGGAGAGCGGCCCCCGGACGCGGCGCCCGGCTGAGCGTGCATCACCCGGAGTTCGAGATCCTCGACGACGACTCTGAACGGCAGCCCGAGGTGCGGCCGGTATACGAGAAACCCGGCGACGTCTCACAGGCCAACCTGCGCGGCTGGGCAGCGCAGGCTCTGGATCGGTTCGGCGAGTTCCTGCCCAGCTTCCTGCCGTCGGAGGTGGCCGAACGGCAAGGGCTCATGGACCTGAACCGGGCCATGGGAGTGATCCACCGGCCGGACAGCGCGTTGGACCCCAATGCCCTGGAGGAAGCGCGGGCCACGGCGCGCCGTTCGCTGGCGTTCGATGAGTTCTTCTACTTTCAACTGGCCTTGGCCTTGCGCCAGCTGCAACGTCAGGACACCCTCGGTTTTGCCTCGCGGGTGCGCCCCGGGTTGCTCACGAGCCGGATGCGGGAGCTGCTCCCCTACCGCCTCACCGGCGGACAGGAGCGCGTGCTGGCGGATATCTACCGGGACATGGAGTCGCCGAGCCCCATGCG
This sequence comes from uncultured Binatia bacterium (SeqCode), assembly GCA_965204505.1. Lineage (GTDB taxonomy): Bacteria > Desulfobacterota > Binatia > UBA9968 > JAJDTQ01 > JAJDTQ01. The sequence goes on along the minus strand of CBDBFB010000001.1, from coordinate 1,213,890 downwards.
CCGCCTGTTGCAAGGCGACGTGGGTTCGGGAAAGACCGTCATCGCGTGGCTCGGGGCGCTGCGGGCCATGGAGAACGGCCGGCAGGCGTTGCTTCTGGCCCCCACCGAGCTTCTTGCCGAGCAGCACTACGAGAGGCTCCGCCCCTACGCCGAGAGGTTGCGCGTCCGCGCGGTGCTGCTGTCGGGGTCGCTTCCAGCGGCGGCCAGAAGAGAGATTACCGATCGTATCGCCCGCGGCGAAGTGGATTTCGTCGTGGGCACCCACGCGCTCATCCAGGAAGGCGTGTCGGCGCCGCGCATGGGGCTGGGCATCGTCGATGAGCAGCACCGTTTCGGGGTGAGCCAGCGCAGCGCCTTCGCGCGGCTGTCGCTGCGGGACGCGGCGGCCGTCGGCGCCGAGGGCGACCCGGACCTGCTCCTGATGAGCGCCACGCCCATCCCCCGCAGCCTCGCCATGGTCCTCTCCGGTGATCTGGAGGTGTCGCTTCTTGACGAGGCGCCGCCGGGCAGGACGCCGGTGCGCACGGTGGTGGTACAGGAGGGACAGCGGCAAAGGGTCTACGAGCGGGTCCGGGCGGCCGTGGCCGGCGGACGCCAGGCGTACCTGGTCTACCCGTTGGTGGAGGAATCCGAGAAAATGCCGATGGCGGCGGCCGAGAGCATGGCGCGGGAGCTGTCCCGGAACGTCATGAAGGGGCTTCGCATCGGTCTGGTCCACGGCCAGATGCCCCCGGCCGAACGAGACCACGTGATGCGGCGCTTCCGGCAGGGGGAGATCCAGGTGCTGGTGGCCACCACCGTCATCGAGGTGGGCATCGACGTCCCCGGCGCCACCCTCATGGTGGTGGAACACGCGGAGCGGTTCGGACTCGCCCAGTTGCATCAACTCCGGGGCCGGGTAGGGCGGGGCCGGGAAGAATCCCACTGCGTCCTGATCCACTACGGCTCCCGAGACGATGACTCCCGCCGGCGCCTGGAGGTTCTGGAGCAGGCCGCCGACGGGTTCGAGGTGGCCGAGGCCGACCTGCGTTTCCGGGGTGCCGGCGAGATCCTCGGCACGCGTCAGGCTGGCTTCCAGGGGTTTCGAGTGGCGCACCTCGTGCGCGACAACGAGGTGCTTCAAGCGGCGCGCAGCGAAGCCCGTCACTGGCTGGCGCACGATCCGAGTCTGCGCGGCAATGCCTCCCGGCGCGTTCGGGAAGCACTGCGATACCGCTGGGGTGAAGCCATGCAACTGGGCGCCTGGGCGGACTGAGCCCGGTGCCCTTGATTTGCGTCAACAATGACAATGACGTAAAAACAGGTCCTTAGAGGTATTGCATCGTGGAGTTCAACCGGATCAAGAGGCTGCCGCCCTACGTATTCAACACCATCAACGACCTCAAGCAGGAGGCGCGGAAGAGGGGAGAGGACATCGTCGACTTCAGCATGGGCAATCCGGACATGGCGACGCCGGCGCCCATCGTCGACAAGCTGGTGGAGGCGGTGCAGAAACCGCAGAACCATCGCTACTCGGTATCACGCGGCATCTACAAGCTGCGGGTGGCCATCTCCGACTGGTATCAGCGGCGCTACGGGGTCTCCATCGACGCGGACGACGAGGCCATCGTCACCATCGGCTCCAAGGAGGGGCTGGCACACCTGGTGCTGGCCATGATCGACCCCGGGGACGTGGTGCTGTGCCCGAGCCCCACCTATCCCATCCACCAGTACTCCGTGGTCATCGCCGGCGGCGACCTCCGCAGCATCCCGCTGGTCTCCAGCGAGGGGTTCATGGAACAGCTCGAGGAGGCCATCAAGCAGACCTGGCCGCGGCCCAAGCTGCTGATCCTGAACTTTCCCCACAATCCCACCACCGAGGTGGTGGAACTCGAGTTCTTCGAGCGCATCGTGAAGTTCGCCAAGGAGAACGAGATCCTGGTGATCCACGACCTGGCCTACGCGGACCTTACCTTCGACGGCTACGACCCTCCCAGCTTCCTCCAGGCGCCCGGCGCCAAGGACGTAGGCGTGGAATTCTTCACCATGTCCAAGAGCTACAATATGCCCGGCTGGCGGGTGGGGTTCGCGGTGGGCAACGCCACCATGATCCATGCCCTGGCGCGTCTCAAGAGCTACATGGACTACGGAATCTTCCAGCCGGTTCAGATCGCAGCCATCCACGCGCTGAACAGCGCGGACGACGACGTGCACGAAATTTCCGAAACCTACCGGAGCCGGCGGGACGCGCTGGTGGATGGGCTTGCCCGGGTCAACTGGATGATCCGCAAGCCCCGGGCCACCATGTTCGTGTGGGCCGAGATTCCGGCCCCCTACCGGTCCATGGGATCGGTGGAGTTCTCCAAGTTCCTGCTGAACGAGGGCAAGGTGGCGGTGTCTCCGGGCATCGGCTTCGGCCAGTACGGCGACCAGCATGTGCGCTTCGCCCTGATCGAGAACGAGCACCGCACCCGGCAGGCCGTGCGGACCATCCGCAAAGCCATGGGCGTGCTGCCGGAGTAGCGCGCATGGCATCCAAGGTTCGCATCGGCATCCTCGGCGCCGGCACCGTGGGCGGTGCGGTCCACGACCTCATCGTCGACGGTCACCTGGCGCGCTTCGGCGTCGACGCCGAGGTGGTCAAGGTGTTCACGCGCACCCCCGAGGGCAAGCCCAGGTACGAGACGTCGCCGGAGCTGTTCACCGCGGACGCGGCCGAGGTCACCCACCACCCCGACGTCGACATCGTTGTGGAGGTGCTCGCCGCCGGCGGCGTCGAGGACCTGCAGACCCAGAAGGAATGGGTGGTGGACGCACTCCGCCACGGGAAGTCCGTGGCCACTGCCAACAAGGCGCTGCTGGTAGCCCATGGCGCCGAAATCTGGACCGCCGCCCGGGAAAGCGGACGGGCGGTGCGCTTCGAGGCCTGCGTCGCGGGCGGCATTCCCATCATCGGACCCCTCACCCAGAGCCTCAGCGCCGAGCGCCCCGCGGCCGTGTACGGCCTCTTGAACGGCACATGCAACTACATCCTGACCGAGATGTCGCAACGCGGCCGGTCGTACGAGGACGCGCTGGCGTCCGCCCAGTCCCTGGGCTACGCCGAGGCCGACCCCGACGCGGACGTGAGCGGCCGCGACGCCGAAGCCAAGCTCCTGCTGCTGTCGTCCATCACTTTCGGCGCGCGCCTTGAGCCGGGAGTGATCCACCGCAAGGGTATCGAGCGCATCCATGCCATCGACTTCCTCTACGCCGCGCGCAAGGGCCGCAGCACCATCAAGTCCGTGGCCCTGGCGCGGAGCCTCGACGGCGCGTTGGAGGCCATGGTGACGCCCATGGTGGTGCCGGAAAGCCATCCCATCGCGAGCATCGCCGGCGTCACCAACGCGGTCTTCTTCAAAGGAGAGGTCAGCGACGGAGGAGCGCCGGACGCGGGCAACTGGGACTACGTGTTCGCCGGTCCCGGGGCGGGCGGAGGCGCAACGGCAGTGGCCGTCCTCGGCGACGTTCACGAGCTGGTGGCACGCTCCGGCGACGATCCGTTCCTGCCGGTGGAGAGCATCGTCTCCGGGGTGAATTCGGTGCGTCCGGAAGACGACCTGAGGGCCTCCTTCTACGTGCGCTTCGTGGTGCGGGACCAGAGCGGTATCGTCGGCGAAATCTGCCAGGTCTTCGGCGAGAAGCAGATCAACGTCTCGGAGATCTGGCAATTGGAACACGGTGCGGGCGAGCTGGAATCGCTTGTCGGAACAGGGGAGAGCGAGGCTGCGTCCGAAGAGGTCCTCCCTTTCGTGATCACCCTGGAAGAAACCAGCGTGGGCCAGTTGCGCCAGGCTCTGGAGCGCATCGCGCAAAAGGACTTCGTGCTGGCCGAACCCTTGTGGCTGCCGATATGGAAGGTCTGACCACGCGTTGCATGTGCGGGTGCAGAGGGTGCTTGGGGATTCCGGACGGTGCCTGACGGTGCTGACCGGGTAGCGCTGGTGTGTGTTCGGGACAGCCGGCGTTTCGGCCTGCAGGTGCTACTGCACGAGGCCGTTGCCGCCAACGGTTCGGAGAACATCCGGATGTCGTTCCCGGGGTGTCCCGTGGAAAGGGACGACCGTGCCGTTCCCGTGCTGGAGCGAATCCATGGCTTGACCGGCTACCGCGCCGCCCGGGTGTTGGGTCCCGATGCGAAAGGCGCGCATGCCCTGGGTTGGTGGATCGCCGGAGTCAGGTGTCTCCTGGGTAGCACCGGGCTTCTTCTTGCCGTCGAGGGCGTACAACGCACGAGAGTGCAGCCAACCCTGAGTTCGAGCGAACGCCGAGTCGCAGGCCGTGATGCGGTGACGCTCGCATCCTATCTGGTTCGGAAGAAACTCCACTGTGATCTAAGCCGGCTGCATGTTCTTTCCCGCTGGACCGATCCCCACACCGGCGGCCTCCAGGTGTTTCTTCTCGTTCGGGTTCCCGACGCCTTTCGTTGCGCCGGCTACGTCTGGCGTGAGCCGGACAAGGCTCTTGTCTCCTGGCGCCGCCAGGAACTGCATCTCGAATTTCCCACCTTCGCCTCCCTAAGGTGTCTCGCCGACTTCGTTTCCTGCGAGGTCCTGCTGAACGAGTATGCATAAAGACCGGTCATACCGCTCGAAACGCTCGTGCTTGGTGCGGTCTTCCGTGGTTCCAGAGCCGTCCGTGGGCATCCGGTGATGGCGAAACCCCCCGAACTGTGAAATACTTTCTTTGCGTTGCGGGGAACCTCGGCATGCGGGAATCCACCGTTTCGCCAAGCCGTCATGAAACTCTACGTGCAAACCTGGGGCTGCCAGATGAACCAGCTCGACTCCGCCCGGATCGTGCAGCTCATGAGGTCAGCGGACTATGAGCCCACCGATCGGGTGGACGACGCCGACCTGATCATCCTGAATACCTGCAGCGTTCGGGACAAGGCCGAGCAGAAGGTCTACAGCGCGCTCGGAAGATGGCGCGCGCTCAAGGAAGAGAAGGGCGTCATCCTGGGCGTGGGCGGGTGCGTGGCCCAGCAGGAAGGAGAGGCGCTGCTGCGGCGGGCGCCGCACCTGGATCTGGTTTTCGGCACCCACAACATGCACAAGCTGCCGCGGATGGTCGAAGAGGCCAGGGAAGCGGCGCGGCGCTCGGTGGAGACGGCCTTCTACCGCGACCCGTTCTATCTCGAGGACCCGTCCGGGCTTCCGGAGACCGATGGCGCCAAGGCCTACGTCACCATCATGCAGGGGTGCAACAAGGTCTGCAGCTTCTGCATCGTCCCCCGCGTGCGCGGGCGCGAGGTGAGCCGCCCCAGCGACAACATCGTGCGGGACGTGGAGGCGCTGGTCCGGCGCGGCATCAAGGAGGTGATGCTGCTGGGCCAGAACGTCAACTCCTACGGTCAAACGGTGGAAGGGGAGAGGTCGTTTCCGGAGTTGCTGGAACGGATCAACGAGGTTCCTGGCATCCAGCGGATCCGTTTCACCACCTCTCATCCCCAGGATCTCTCGCCGGAGCTGGTGGATGCCTTCGTCCGTCTCGAAAATCTGTGCGAGCACCTCCATCTGCCGCTTCAGTCCGGCTCCGATGCCGTGTTGGCGCGTATGCGCCGGGGCTATGGACTGGACGAATACATGGAGCGCATCCGCTCGCTGCGGGAACGCCGGCCGGACGTCGCAATTACGACGGACATGATCGTGGGGTTCCCGGGCGAAACCGACGCGGAGTTCGAGGAGACGTTGTCCGCGGTCCGCGAGATCGAGTACGACGACATGTTCACCTTCACCTATTCGCCGCGCCCGCGCACGGTGGCTGCAAAGGTCTACGACGACGACGTCCCGGACGAGGTCAAGGGAGAGCGTTGCCGGCGGCTGCAGGAGTTGCAGAAGAGCATATCCCTCCGGAAGAACCGGGGGCTGGTGGACACGGAACAGGAGATCCTGGTGGAAGGGCCGTCGAGGCTGGGCAGGGATCAGCTCATGGGTCGGACCCGGACCAACCGGATCGTCAATTTCACCCCCAACGAAGCCACCGTGCCCGCGGAAATGGCGCGGGTACGCGTGGTCGGCGCCACGCCCAATTCACTGGTCGGCGAGGCCGTCGGAGCAAGGGAGGTCATGCAATGAAGGGTCCTGACGCTATTGAAATGACCGTGGCGGGGTTGACGCTCGACCAGGTCACCCGGACGCCCATCGTGGTCCTGAAGGACTCCGAGAACAAGCTGCAACTCCCCATCTGGATCGGGCTGCTGGAGGCCACGGCCATGGCCACGGAACTGGAAGGGATCAAGATGGCCCGCCCCATGACCCACGACCTCTTCAAGAACGTGCTTTCCGAGCTGGGCGGCACGGTCAAGAGGGTGGCCATCACGGAGCTCAAGGAGAACACCTACTACGCGGTGATCACGCTGGCCGTGGGCGACCGCGAGGTGGCCATGGATTCGCGTCCGAGCGATGCCATCGCCATGGCGCTACGCAGCAAGACCCCCATCTACGTGGCCAAGGAGGTGCTGGAGCAGTCCAGCGTGCTGCAGCAGACGGAAGAGGGGAAGGACCCGGACTTCGCCAACGTCTCCAAGGAGAAATGGGGCGAGATCCTGGACAAGATGTCGCCCGACGACTTCAAGTACAAGATGTAAGAGGTAGCTGGAGATTTCGCTCCTATGGCCGCGCCGAGAAAACGCATTCTGAGAAAGGATATCCGTCAGCCGGACCGGTTCATGGTGTTGACCGGCCAGATGCTGGAATGGTTCAAGGCGTACAGGACGCAGTTGATCGGCGTGGGCGTGACGGTGGTTGCGGTCGCGGTCGTTGTCGTGGGCTGGCAGTACTACCGCGGCTACCAGCGGGATCTGGCGTTCCAGGAATACAACAAGGCACTCGGGGAATACCGGGAAGGCAGCTACGAAGCCGCTCTGGAGTCCTTCCGCAACCTCAAGGGGCGAGGTGAAGCACCGTACGACGCGATCGCCAACCTCTATATCGCCAACAGCTATATCGCGCTGGACCAGCCGGCCAAGGCCGTGGAGACGCTTGGGAGCGGCGCTGCCACGGGTCAGGATGGTTTCCTGGACCAGGTTGCGCTCGTTACCCTCGGTCTGGCGCAGGAGATGAACGGTTCGTGCGAAGAGGCCGTAACGACCTTGAGTCGGGCGCTGGAACACAAGGGGCCCATGCGGGAAGAAGCCATGCTGGGCAAGGCCCGCTGCAATACCACGCTCGGCAAGACGCAAGAAGCGGTGGACGGTTACAAGGCATACTTAGAGGAATTTCCCGAAGGCGAGACTATCGAGATCGCGTTGCGTGTGCAGCGGTTGGAAGCCAAAACGGGAAAACCACCGGAACAGACGACGCAGTAGGCACGTCGCTCGCAAACCCATGAGGGCGTACTCTCGCCCTCGAATTCTGGCCAGAGCACCAATTGAGCGGGCACAGGCCCTTGGCGCGAGTCGTGAATCACAAGGCTGGCCGGGGATTTCCAAAGCACAAACAACGTCTGATAAGGCATATTATGTCAACTTTCGCATTGGCCTCTGAAGGCCGATGCGAAAGCTGACATAATATGGGTGCTTGAGCCGGGGGGGCTTCTGCCCTGTCGGATTGTGTGGCGTTGCGCTGTGGTTGTGTGGTGTCGGTACCGGGTGGATAGGGTTTCGCCCTAGCGGTGTCAGGTCATTCGTTTCTTGGTGCGGGGTGGAGTTTCCGTCGTTCGCGTGTCGGTGTCGCCGGCGGGCGGTCGGGAACGAGGAACAGTCTCGGTCGGATGGGTTCCTTGCGGCGCTGGTAGGTCCAGGCGCCGTAGGCGCTGGTGGTGAGGGTGTAGATGCCCTCTTCCAGGCGCTGGGCGCTCATGTCGCTGCAGGTGCTGAAAGCGGATCGCGAGATCCACTGGCGATGGTAGGTGCAGTTGCCCGAACCTGTGCCGTTCGGAACGGGTTGAAGGTACAGGCAGTAGTTGCAAGTGTTCTCCCATTCGGGATAGCGGCGCGGGCGTTTTGGTTTGGTTGACATGACCGGCGTGATTTGCGGGGGCGTTGCTGAATGTCGTTTCTTTTCATGCGGCGGGGTTGGACTCACGCTCCACCGGGAGTTCGGCGTCGTTCCATGCCAGCAGGCCGCCGGCGAGGTTGGAGACGTCGGCGAAGCCGGAGCGGCTCAGGATGGCGGCGGCGGTGGCGCTGCGCATCCCGGCCCGGCACACGGTCACCACCGGACCGCCCTTGTGATTCTCGATCTCGTCCAGCCGGTTTACGAGCTCTCGCAGCGGGATGAGCAGGCTGCCGGACAGGTGGCCGAGTTCGCCCATGTACTCCGCGGGCTCGCGTACGTCCACAAGCAGAGGCCGTTCATCCGCCGCCAACATCCGATGGAGCCCCTGGATGTCGATTTCCCGGACCTTCTTGAGATCGCTCCAGTCCGGGAAGCTGATTTCACCGGTGCCGAGGGCGGACTGGTTGGGCTGGAGGACCTCCTGGATGTTCTGGGGTGGAGAGAGCTGAAGGTTGTTCATCAGGTCGATGTAGTCCGCGCGGCTGCGGTTGGCCAGCCGCGGATTGGTCTGTTTCTCCCGGCCGATGGTGGATGTGGTGTTGCCGCGGTAATCGTGGCCCGGGTGGACGATGGTGTCGTCCGGCAGGGTGAAGAGCTTGCGGGTCACGGCGTCGTACTGGGCGCCGGCGTCGCCGCCGGCGAAGTCGGTGCGGCCCGAGCCGCCGATGAAAAGCGTATCGCCGGTGAGCACGTTCCCTTCCACGAGCAGGCTCATGCCGTCAGGGGTGTGGCCGGGGGTATGGAGCACTCCGACGGAGAGGTCCCCGACCGAGAACTCGTCGCCGTCGTCCAGGTGGACGTCCACCGCCGGGCTCGGCGCCCACTTCTGCATCGCGAACGGCGACCCCAGCAGGAACCGCAGTTGCGGACATCCGCTCAGGTGATCGGCGTGGGTGTGGGTGTCGATGACCAGGTCGAGCTCGAGGCGATGGTAGGCAAGCACGGCGATGTACCGCTCCACGAGGACAGGGAGAGGGTCCACCAGAACCGCGTGTCCCCTGCCCTCGTCGGCAATCAGGTACGTCTTGCAGCTCTCGCCGTTGAGCTCGCGCAGGATCATGGTCTTTGTCTTCGCTTCGCTACGCTCAGGACAGGCCGTGTTGTCGGGGTAGCGTCAGAAATATCGCCAGAGCCACCATTTCTCGAACAGGACCTTGTTCCAGTAGATCATGCGGGACGGGCCCCAGGACCGTGAGTCGGTGGCGCCGAAGGGCGGCCATCCTTGGGGGTACGTGGTGCGGTTGGCGGCGGCGCGTCCCGCGCCGCAGGAGAGCAGTCATATGGTGTGCAGGTGCAGGGTCGACAACTCCCCTTCCCCGGTGATCTCCGCCACCAGGTTGTCCGCCACCACGTCGGCCTCCTGGTGCGCCACGCCGCCGGCCTTGGAGGCGGGCATGTCGGCGCAGTCGCCGATGGCGTAGACGTTGTCCCACTTGGTCTCCAGGGTATCGTAGTCCACCTGGATGCCGGTCTCCCGCTCGGCCAGGCCGCAGTCGTAGAGCACCCTGGAGGGGCGGTGCGGCGGCACCATGAACAGGAGGTCGTAGGAAAGCTCGTAGCCGTAGAGGCCCGTGACGCGCTTTTTCTCGGCATCGATGGACTGCACGATGAAGTCGTAGTGGATGGAAACGTCGCGCTTCTTGCTCTGGGAATCCATCCAGACGGAGGGCATGTGCTCCTCGCCCGCCGGTTCGGGCTCCCGGGTGAAGTATTGGAGGTCCACCAGGTCGCGGATGTTCCGTTCCTTGAAATAGCTGTCCAGCATCCACTGGGCTTCATAGGGGGCCGGCGGACAGCGGTATGGACCCTGTGGAATGCCCACCAGCACGCGCCCTTCGCGGAAATTCTCAAGGGTGGTCTTGAGCCGCAGGGCGGCATCCATCTCCCACGGATGGTGCGCGCCTTCGGCGAAACCAGGAAGCAGATCGGGCCGGACCTCGAGGCCCAGGGACACGACCAGATAGTCGTAGGGGATGGCGGTGCTTTCCAGGATCACCTGTTGGCGTCCGGGATCGATCCCCAGGATCTCCGCCTGGAGCACCCGGATGTTGCGTTTCTCCAGGCGCTTGAGCTTTCGCGTGATGTCTTCCGGACGCCGCTGGCCCACCATCACGAAGAGGAACGCCGGCATGTAGACATGGTCGGTGCGCCGGTCGATAAGGATGATGTCGTGGTCCGCGCCCAGGGCACGGCCGAGCTTGGTGGCGGCGACGATTCCGCCGCTGCCGCCGCCGAGCACCACGATCTGCTTGCGTCCGTTGTGGTAGTGCATCCCTGATTCCGTGCGGAGGAGTCCTGACCGTCAGGAGGCTTTCTGCTGCCGCCGTCTGGCGCGCAGGGCCAGGCCTTTCAGGCTACGCATGCGCCGGTCCCGCCACATGCGCTGTTCCTGCCGGCCTTCGTCGGTCAGCTCCGATTCGAACCGCGAGGTGCCGCGTATCAGCAGCAGCACCAGAAAATCGGAGCATGCCTTGATCAGCTCCGCGACCCACGTGAATAGTCCGCCGGACATGAGCTCATCTACCGGAGGAAGGTATCGTCCTGGGCAAGCTGGACGGCGGCCTGGTCGAACGCCGCCTCGTCGGGCTCGCCGTCTCCCAGGATGCCGATCTGGCCCAGGAACTGTCCGATCTGGGCGTGGTCCCGGGGACTCACCGGAGAGTACGGCCGGGCCGGCTCGCCGATATCGACGCCGAAATGCTTGAGGGCGGATTTCATGATCGGCGGTAGCCCGTAGGCGCCCCATTTCCCCGGAAACAGCGTGAAGCAGCGCTGCCAGTAGCGTGCCTTGTCGATGTCGCCCTCCCGGAACGCGCGCACCACCCTGGCGCCGATGCGCGTGCCCGGCGGCGGCATGGTGGCGCCCGCGCCTCCCATCATGAGGGTCGTCAGCAGCGGCTGCATGGTGGTGAAGTAGTTGGCCTTGCCGGCCAGGTGGACCTGCTCGATGAGGCGCGTGATCTTGGTGATGTCGCGTGAGCTTTCCTTGAAGTAGTCGACCTTCTCCAGTTCGCTCAGCCGCACGAAGGCGTCGAGCGGCGGGTCCGCGCCCGGGCCGGGGTTGTGGTAGGCGACGATGGGCAGCGGACTGACCGACGCCACCTCGGTGAAGAACTGCACCAGGTCGGCGATGGTGGGCTGGCCGCCCCACGGACGGATGGGCATCAGCACCTGGATGAGATCGCCGCCCACCGCGGCCGCATGGTCCGCCAAGTCGAGGACTGTCTCGATGGAATGGCTCGACGCTCCGAGAATGACCGGTACGCGCTTGTTGACGACCTCGGTGGCGCGGCGCATGACCTCCTTGCGTTCCTGGAGAGACAGGACCGTGTACTCGGAGGCCTCGACGGCGACCACGGAGATGGCGTCGCAATCCGCTACGAGAAATTCGATCTCCCGCGCGAGCGCGTCGTAGTCCACCTTGCCGTCGTCCGTGAACGGCGTCAACGCCGCTCCGATGATTCCTCTGATGGGGCTTGCCAGCATCCATCACCTCTATTCGAATTTGATAACCATGACAGCAAGTTGCCGCATGTCCGGAAGAAATCTTCTCAAATAATCCGTGAGAGATCGATCATGGACATGGTCGTGTTCCTGAAGCGTGGAGCACGAAGCTGGCCGGGCCTCAGGCCGAACCCCCGTTGTGCCAGGCGGCGTAGACGGGATCCTTGTCCACGAATGCCCGCTTGATGCCGTCGAAGGCCAGCCAGAACTGGTCCAGGGTCTTGTGTATCGACTGGCGCACCGTCTCCTGTTGCTGATCGGTGACGGCGTATTTCCGCACCGCCTCCGGACCCACCTTCATGTGCTCTTCGTCCACCCCCATGTGGAGCGTCCAGTAGCGGATGTCCTCGCTCTCGCGGTCGAAGCCGTAGTGCGTCGTCAGGCCGGTGACGATGCGGGCCATGCGTTCGCTGGCGGTGCCTTCAAGGCAAAAGCCCTGGCACGCGAAGAGCTCCAGCCACGAACGCTGGTACATCAGCAGTTCTCTCCAGTCCAGGAACGCGGAGGTCTCGGGCAACGGCTGGACCGAGTCCAGCTCCGCCTTGGACTCGAAGCCGCAGGACATGGCGAAGCGGATGAAGAGGCCGCGGTGGCTGTCGGTTCCGGAGATCTCGCCGGTGCCCTCCTCCACCACGTTCTCGATCCACATCCTTTCCAGGTCCGGGTCGTCGGGGCAGCGCCCCAGCATGGCAGCGATGGGCTTGGGAAAGGGCTTGGGGAAAAAGAGATAGAACTGGCCCACGAACCCCTTGAGCGCCTCCCTGTCGATTTCGCCCCTCTCGATCATCCCGATGATCGGGTTGTCCTTGGAGTGCTTGGCGCGGACCGTTTCCTGGATTTCCTGAACAAAGGCTTCGCCGGATAGAGCCATCGAATCTGCTCCCTGTATCACGTGGAATTTCGTCGAAGGTCTCCGTTGCCGGTGCCGCGCTCCGCGGCGCCGGCAACCCAAACGGATTCCTTCAACGAAGTCAGTTAGTTACTTGAAAGCCGGACGGATCGCAACCCGTGGGCTGCCGCGCGGCGCTCATTCAAAGCCGTAGAAGCGTCGGGCGTTGTCTCCCAGTATGTTCTGCTTGGCTTCCAGCGAAATGTCGTCCCGCTCCCAGATCAAGGAACCGGACTCCGGCCAGCTCATGTCCCAGTGGGGATAGTCCGATGCGTACATGATGGTCTCGGAGCCGATCTCCCCCACCACGTAGCCGATGGTCTTCTCGTCGGGTTCGCAGCCGTAGAACACGTTCTTGCTGGTGATGTAGTGGCTGGGCTCGTGCTTGCACTCCGGGGCCTCCACGGCGCCGCGTTTCTCCCACTCCTCGTCCATCCGGTCCGACCAGTAGGGAATCCAGCCGCAGCCGATTTCGAGGTAGCCGATCTTGAGGTCGGGGAACATCTCAGGGATGCCGCCGAAGACCATGCCCGTGAGCTGGCGCAGCACCGGGAACGGGTGGCCGGTGGTGTGGATGGAGATGAACTGGTCGAAGATCTCGCTGCCGGGCTCGTCGCCGCCGAAGGCGTGGATCGCCAGCGGCGTGTCGAGCTTCTGTGCCTCCTCGTAGAGCGGATAATACTCGGGGGTGCCGAAGTTCTTGCCGTGGCCCTGGGCCGCCAGCATGCCTCCCACCAGCCCGAGATCCTGGACCGCGTAGCGCAGTTCCTCGGCCGCCGCCTCCGGGGCATTGACCGGCAGGTTCGCCACCGCCTTGAGACGGGGCGAGGCCTTGCAGTAGTCGGCGATGAACTCGTTGTAGGCGCGGCACAACTGCGTCTGGTAGCCGGGCTCGCGGATGCGGCCGATGCCGAGGCCGCTGGTGGGGTACATGACCGCGGTGTGGATTTCCTGGGTGTCCATGGCGGCCAGGCGTTCCTCGTGCTTGATGCCGGCATGTCCGAGGGTCCCGCCCAGGTTTCGGTCGTAGGTTTCCCGCGGAATGAACGGCGGGCGGCGGTTCTGGAAGGACTCGCCGAGGAACGGCTTGACGAACTCGTCGTTGTCCCTGGCGTGCGCGTCGGCGTCGACTACTTTAATGGCCGGGTCGATCTTCCCCATGTTCTTCTCCCTTGACGGAATTTTCTTGCTCGTGATCCAACACGGCAAAACTACCACCTTCGACTCGGAATGCAAATCGACAATCAGGCCAGCCCCTGACCGTCATTCCGGCTTTCGCCGGAGTGACGGTTGAGGGCCGGGAATGACGATTTCGGCTCTCAGGTGGTGGCCGTCGCCTCCATGTCCCTGTCCGGGATGGTGATCACCGGCTCCACCTCGCGCAGTTCCTCCAGCGGGATGTGGCAGGCGATGGAATGGCCCTCGGTGTCGAGCCGCACCGGCGGCGGCTCCTTGTCGCAGACGCTGCCGACCTTTCGCTGGCAGCGGGTGGAGAACGGGCAGCCCTTGGGCGGGTCGAGGGGGCTCGGCAGATTCCCTTCCAGCACGATGCGGCGCTTCTCCACCTCCGGGTCGGCGATGGGCACCGCCGACAGCAGCGCCTCTGTGTACGGATGGTAGGGCGGCGCGAACACCTCCTCGGTGGTCCCCCGCTCCATGATCTGTCCGAGGTACATGACCACCACGCGGTCGGAGAGGTAGCGCACCGCGGAGAGGTCGTGGCTGATGAACAGGAGCGTGGTGCGGTGCTCGCGCTGGATGTCCATCAGAAGCTCGGTCACCGCCGCCGCCACCGACACGTCCAGCGCCGAGATGGGCTCGTCGGCGATGACGGTCTTGGGGTTGCCGGCGAAGGCGCGGGCAATGCCCACCCGTTGCTTCTGTCCGCCGGAAAGCTGGCGCGGCTTGCGGTGCGCGAAGGCGCGCGGCAGCTTCACGGTGTCGAGCAGCTTGTGGACCCGGTCCTGGATCTTGGCCGGGTCGGATTCGATGCCGAAGCGCTTGATGACCCGGCCGATCTGGTAGCCGACCGAGTGAGACGGGTTGAGGGTATCGTTGGGGTTCTGGAACACCATCTGCAAGGAGGCGAGCTGCTCCGGGGTGCGCTTCTTGACCTCGATGCTGCCGAGGTCCGTCCCGTCGAGGCGCACCTCGCCGTCGGTGGCGGTTTCCAGGCCCATCAGGACCTTGGCGAAGGTGGACTTCCCGCAGCCCGACTCGCCGACGATGGCCACGGTCTCACCTTCCCCGGCATCGAAGCTGATGCTCTCGTTGGCCTTGACCTGGCGCACGGACTCGCGGGAGATCAGCGCCGCCAGCGTGCTCTCCTTGACGTCGTAGTACTTGCGCATGTTGTCGACTTCGAGGACCGTGTCGCCCACCTCGATGGGCTCGCGGGTCGTCTCGGACTGGATGGCCGCATCGTGATCGATCTCGTTCCAGCGCAGGCACCGCACCCGGTGCGCGGGATCGTCGTCGGTGTGCACCCCCTCCATGGGGATGTGGTCCTTGTCGCAACGCCCGGCCTCGAAGAACTCGCAGCGGGGTCCGAAATAGCAGCCCTTGGGCCGCTGGTGCGGCAACGGAAGCTGTCCCTTGATGGCGGTCAGCGGGCGCGCGTTCTTGTCGGCGTGGGGCAGCGGGATGCAGCCGAAAAGCCCGTGGGTGTAAGGGTGCTTGGGCCAGGAGAAGATCGAATCGATATGGCCCTCCTCCACCACTTCGCCCGAGTACATCACGCAGATCCGGTCGCAGACTTCCAGCATCAGGCCGAGGTTGTGGGAGATGTAGAGCAATGACGCGCCGGATTCCTTGCTCAACTCGGCGATCAGCTCCACGATCCCGGCCTCCACCGTGACGTCCAGGGCCGTGGTGGGCTCGTCCAGCAGCAGCAGCGCCGGACGCGACAGGAGCGCCATGGCGATGACCACCCGTTGCTGCTGTCCGCCGGAGACCTGGTGCGGGTAGGAGTCCATCAGGCGTTTGGGGTCCGGGATGTTCACGGCCGCCAGCATGTCGAAGGAACGCTGGAAGGCCTCCTCCTCGCTCACGCCTTCGTGGATCATGGGCACTTCCATGAGCTGGGCGGCGATGGTCAGGCTCGGATTGAGCGCTGCCATGGGTTCCTGGTAGATCATGGAGATGTCCTTGCCGCGGACCCGCCGGATCTCCTCTTCGCTCAGCTCGGCCATGTCCCGGCCCTTGAACTTGATGGTGCCGCCGACGATGCCGCCGTTCTTGCCCATGTAGCGCATGATGCCGTTGGCCACCGTGGACTTGCCGCAGCCGGACTCGCCCACCAGGCCGACGGATTCGCCCTTGGCGATGGTGAGGTCGAAGTCCATGACCGCGGGAATCTCCCCGGCGCGCGTGTAGTAGCTGAGCCGGAGCCCGGAGATCTCGAGGACCGGCGCCTCGTCGCTGCCGTTGCCCTTGCCGTTATGGTCAGCCATCACGTTCCTCCTAATCCTTCAATGACACTTCCCGCAGCCCGTCGGCCAGAAGGTTGAATCCCAGCACCAGCAGGGACACCGCGCACGCGGGCAGGATCGCCATGTGGGGGAAGCCGCCCGTGACGAAGGCGCGGGTCTCGGTAATCATGCCGCCCCAGTCGGGGTCCGGCGGCGGCAGCCCGAGGCCGAGGAACCCCAGCGCCCCAATGGTGATGGTCGTGTAGCCCATGCGCAGGCAGAAATCGACGATCAGCGGGCTGCGGGCGTTGGGCAGGATTTCCACCAGCATGATGTACCACGGACCCTCGCCGCGGGTCTGCGACGCGGCGATGTAGTCGCGGGTGGCGATGTCCATGGTGACGCCGCGCACGATGCGCATGATGCCAGGTGCGGACGCGAACACGACCGCGAAGACGATGTTGAGCCCGGAAGCACCGACCTTGGCGATGATCAGCACGTACAGGACCATGATCGGAAACGAAAGGATCACGTTGGCGAAGAACGAGATGATCTCGTCCAGGTAGCCGCGGAAATAGCCCGCCGCCAGACCCATGATGATCCCGACGATATAGGCGGAAACGGTGGCCAAGGTGGCATAGAACAGCACCCGCTGGCCGCCCCAGATGATCCGCGAAAGGATGTCGCGGCCGAGGTGGTCGGTGCCGAACAGGAAGATGCCGCCGTCCGGGGCGGCCGTGCCCGGGAAGGCGAAGGGCAGCATCGTCGCATTGGGGTCGTAGGGCGACACGAGCGGCGCGAAGATCGCCAACAGGATGAAGAAGACCACGATCAGCGCGCCGATCATGCCCACCGGGCTCTCCCGCAGGAGAGCCACGGCCTTGACCGCGTTCAGGATCGTCGAATCCGGCCTGACGAGAGGTGCATCAGCGGTATTGCTTGCCATGACTTCCCTCCTCACTTGAACCGGATTCTCGGGTTCAGGTACGTGTACCCGAGGTCGCCGATGGTCTGGGTGAAGACCGCCACGAACACCGCCGCGGTGCCGCACGCCTCGATCACGAAGATGTCGCGGCGCAACGCCGCTTCCAGCAGCAGCGCGCCGAACCCCTTGTAGCCGAAGGCGAACTCCGTCACCACCACCCCGGAGAGCAGCCAGTTGATCTGCAGCATGATGACCGTGAACGGAGCGATGAGCGCGTTCCGCAGGGCGTGCTTCATGATGATGTGCCGGTAGGGCAGCCCCTTGAGCATCGCCGTCCGTATGTAGTGGTTGGTCATCACCTCGGCCATGGACGCCCTGGTCATGCGCGCCACGTAGCCGAACCCGTAGAGAGTCAGCACCATCACCGGCAGGATCAGCTCGACGACATTGAAACCCGACGTCATGGACGAGGTCCCCGGCAGCCAGCCGAGCGAGAAGACGAAGATCCAGGCCAGCAGCACCGCGCTGGCGTATTCCGGGATGGAGGTGGTGGTGATGGAGAAGACCGAGATCACCCGGTCCTGCATCGAGCCTTCCTTCATGCCCGCCAGCACCCCCAGGGTCAGGGCGACGAGGACCATGACCACGAAGGTGACGCCGGCGAGGATGCCGGTGTTGCCCAGCCGGTCCCAGAAGATCTCGTTCACCGGCCGCTTGTAGATGATGGAGTCGCCCAGGTCGCCGGACAGCACCCGGCCGATCCATTCGACGTAACGGACCAGCAGCGGCCGGTCGTAGCCGTGCTGGGCAATCCAGGCGTCGAGCTGCTGGTCCTGGGCGTAGGGTCCCAGGACGCTCCGCGCGATGAGCCGCGGATCGCCCTCGTTCATGAGAAAGAGAAGCAGCGCCACCACCAGCATGATCAGGATCATCATGCCGACGCGCCGCAGAATCAGTTGTGTCATGCCGGTCTCCTGTTGCTCCTGGTCAGGAATGACGGAGGCGGACGGCCGGTGGCGCCCCCTGCGGACCTTCGGCCAAGCGGGGACCGGCAGAGGCGACCGTTCGGCCGCCCCTGCCGGTCCCACCGCAACTCAGGGTCCTAACCCTCCAGCCACACGTTCTGAAACTGGTGGTACAGCGTCGGGTGGGTCTGGTGCCCCTTGACCCGCTTGTTGGCCGCCTTGAAGACCGACCGCCAGAACGGCTGCGGGATGATGGCGTCGTCCTGGAGGATCTTCTCGCAGACGGCCATCTTCTTCTTGCGCTCGTTGACGTCGAGGGTGGCCTCGGCGTCGTCGAGGGCGGCGTCGAACTTGGGGTTGTTGTAGGCGGTCTCGTTCCAGGGCACGCCCGACCGGTAGCCCAGGCCCAGCACCATGGTGCCGAGCGGACGGTGCGTCCACGCGGTGTAGCCCCAGGGCGCCTTGTCCCAGACCTCCCAGTACTGGTTGGCCGGCATCTTGTTGATCTTCAGGTTGATGCCGGCGGGCGCGAGCTGGTTCTTGAAGATCGCGCACACGTCGGTCATCCACGGGCCTTCGGTATCGCCGTTGGCGATCTCGACGGTGATGCCGTCCTTGTAGCCGGCTTCGGCCAGCAGCTTCTTGGCCTTCTCGACGTCGCGCTTGAGCGGCGGCAACGCCGCGTAGTCCGGATGGATCTGGCAGACGTGATGGTTCTCGGCGATCTGGCCGAGGCCCTTGAACGCCTTGTCAAGAAGCTCCTTGTGATCCATGCAGGCGGCGATGGCCTGGCGGAGCTTGAGGTTGTCGAACGGCTTCTCCGTGATGCGGAAGCGCATGACCGCGGTCTGCGCCGTGGTGGCCTCGTGGAGATCCACGAAGGGCAGGCGCTTGATCGTGTCGATGGCGTTGTTGGGCAGCCGGAAGACCATGTCCACCTGCTGCGACGCCAGCGCCGCGATCCAGGCATTGGTGTCCTCGCCGTGGTCGAAATAGTGGATCTCGTCCAGGTGGAACGGTCCGGCCCACCACTTGCGCGCCTTCTTGAGGATCGCCCGCTCACCCACCGCGAACGACTCCAGGTTCATCGGACCGGTGCCGATGGGGTTCTTGGACAGGTCGGCGGCGTAGTCCTTGCCGAAGCCCTTATGCACGATGGCCGCGGGATAGTTGTAGAAGTTCTCCGGCATGGCCAGGGCGGCCTTCTTGAGGTTGAACTTGATGGTGTAGTCGTCGATGACCTCGACGGCATTGGCGATGCCGCGCTTCATCGGTTTTCCGTCGGCGCCCTTCACGGTCTCCACCATGGCGCTGAACAGACCGAGATTGGAGGAGCCGGTCTTCGGGTCGAGCCAGCGGTTGACGGTGTGGGCGACGTCCGCGGAAGTGAACTTGTCGCCGTTGGACCAGGTCACGTCGTCCCGCAGGTGGAACACCCAGGTCTTGAGGTCATCCGATGCCTCCCATCTCTTGGCGAGATAGGGAACCGTCGTGTTGTCGGCCTTGGTCCGGGTCAGGTGCTCCACGAGGAACCGCGCGACGTTGGATTTCTCGGTCCAGTCGAAGATCGCCGGATCGGTCACCTCCTGAATCCGCATGGAGACTCGCAGCGTTCCGCCGGGCTTGGGGGTGGCTGCCTGCGCCGACGGGATGAAAGCGCCGCCGATGAGCTTGTCCGCGGTGGCATAGGCCACGCCCGCGGTCATGCCCAGCAAGGTCGCCTGCCGCAGGAAGTCGCGCCGGGTGATCTTGCTGGTGCGGAGCTGATCGCACAGCTCCGGCAGGTAGCTGTGGGTCTCGGCGCCGAGTTCGCGTTCGGACGGCAGCAGGTAGCGCCGCTTGTCTCGACTTAGAATCTTTTTGTCGCTCATGAAGGTAACCTCCGTTTGACACGACTGCTGGACGGGGGGTCGGGTCGACTCCGCGGGACAGGCTCAGCGCCGGAATCCCTCAAGGCCCAACAGACTATTCTCCCAAGGGGACAAAGCCTATTCCACATCCGCTCTGGAATGCAACCCGGTTTTCTGCGATTCTTCGATCATGGGCAAGCCCGCGGAACACGACAAGCTCCATATCATCGGCCAGCCCACGCCAGCCGTCGAAGGCGCCGCCAAGGTCACCGCCGAGGCCCGCTACCTGGAGGATCTGCATGCCCCGGGAATGTTGTACGGCAAGATCCTGCGCAGTCCCCTGCCCCACGCCAGGATCCGCGGCATCGATACCTCCCGGGCGGAGCGGCTGCCCGGAGTGACCGCGGTCGTCACTGCCCTCGACATGCCCGACATCAAGTTCAGCTTCGTCCCGGAGTTCGCGGACAAGGTGCCGTTGTGCGCGCCCGGCCGCACGGTGCGTTACGCCGGGGACGAAGTGGCGGCCGTGGCAGCGTTGGACGAGCGCACCGCGGAGGAAGCCGCGCGCCTCATCGAGGTGGACTACGAGCCCCTGGAACCGGTGCTGGACCTGGAGGCCGCGCTGTCGCCGGGTTCGCCCGAGGTCCACGACGGCGGCAACCTGGCCTACGAGGTGCACAAGACGGAGGGAGATGTCGAGGCCGCCTTTGCGGGCTGCGACATGGTGGTGGAGGAGGAGTTCGAAACCACGCGCCAGTCCCACGCGGTCATGGAGACCCGCGGCTGCATCGCCCAGTACGGCGCCACCGGCCAGCTCACGGTCTGGCACCAGACCCAGGCGCCGCATACCCTGCGCGCCGAGATCGCCCGCACCCTGGACATCCCCCAGCGGCTGGTGCGCGTGATCCAGCCCGAGACCGGCGGCGGCTTCGGCGCCCGGCTGGTGATGAACGTCATGGTGCCCATCGCCGCGACCCTGTCCCGCAAGTCGGGCGGCCGGCCCGTGTGCATCGTCAACACCCGGGACGAGGAGTTCCGCTGCGCGGGCGCCCGCTACGCCTACCGCTTCAAGCTCAGGCTCGGCTGCACCAGGGACGGCGTCATCCGCGCCAAGAGCCTGGAGGTGCTGGGGGACAACGGCGCCTACAACGACAAGGGCATCTCCACCATCAACTTCATCACCATGTCCTTCTTCTCGTCCTACGACCGCCATCATCCGGCGACGTCGGTGGACGCCCGGCTGGTGTACACCAACAAGCCGCCCGGGGCCGCCTACCGGGGCTTCGGCCATGCCGAAGAGACCTTCGCCTTCGAATCGATCCTGGAAACCATGGCCGAACGGCTCGCACTGGATCCGGTGGCGGTCCGCGCCGAGAACCTGAGGCGCCCGTGCGAACGCGCCTGCGTCGAGCGCGCCACCGAGCTGATGCGGCCGGGCAAGGGAACCGCCGAAGGCACGACGCGCACGGGCATCGGCATGGCGGTGTTGTCGGAGACCGGCGCCGGCCTGCGCTACTACCGGCAGAACTCCACCGAGGCCATCGTCAAGGTGGATCGCGACGGCAGCGTGGCGATCATCGCCACCATCGCCGACACCGGCACCGGCACCCGCACCGTCATGGCGCAGATCGCGGCCGAGCAGCTCGGCGTGTCGGTGGAGCGCATCCGCATCTTCCACAACGACACCGACGTGATCCCCTTCGACCTCGGCACCTGGGCCAGCCGCACCACTTATGTGTGCGGCAACGCCGTGGCCGCCGCCGCCGCCGACGCCCGCCGGCGGCTGGCGGAGGTGGCCGCGGGCATGCTGCGCGCCGCTCCCGAAACGCTGGCGTTCGCCGAAGAGCGCGTGGCCGCCACGGTGGAGCCCGGCGGCGAGGTGAGCTTCGACGAGGTGGTGCGCGAGGCCTACGACCGCCAGGGCCTGCTCATCATCGGCAAGGGCGCGTACGTGGACGAGGCCGCCACCCGCTTCGTCACCAACGACTACGAGGCGGCGGCCCCGGTCATCGCCGCCTGTTGCCACCTGGCCGAGGTGCGGGTGGACACCGAAACCGGAGCGGTGGAGCTGCTGCGCTACCTTGCGGTGCACGACGTGGGCAAAGCCCTCAACCCCCTCGGCGTTCAACAGCAGATCGAGGGCGGCCTCACCCAAGGCATCGGCTTCGCGCTCTACGAAGACCTTGCAATCGAAGGCGGCCAGGTGCTGAACCCCAACTTCGTGGACTATCGGCTTCCCACCTTCGGCACCATGCCCGGCCGGCTCGAGGCCGCGTTCGTGGAGGGCGACCCCTCCGAAGGCCCCTACGGCGCCAAGGGCATCGGCGAGCTGCCGTTCGGCCCGGCCGCCCCGGCCATCGCCAACGCCATTTACAACGCCGTGGGGGTGCGCGTGCGGACACTGCCCATGACGCCGGAGCGGATTCTTCGGGCGTTGAGGGAACTCAAGTGAACAGTCGTGTCAATACTGCTGTTGGATACGGAATGGCAGGGACGCCCCGTATCGTCATTCCGGCGAAAGCCGGAATCCAGGAGCGAAGGGGCGGGGAATTACTCCCGTTTACCCCTCCCGACCTCTGGATTCCGGCTTTCGCCGGAATGACGGTAACGGCCGTCAGTGCCATGTCCGTCAACTACGGAGAGAACTGACGCAGCCTGGAAAGCGAGAATGACGGGATCGGGCTTCGCGTCATGGAGGATCAACACGGGTGACGGACAATGCGTGATTTGCCCACACGGTGGGGTCTGAGCCTTCCCAACCGCGGCGTGCTGTTCGGGCTCACGACCGTGGCCGACCTGTTCGCATCGGCAGCGCTGGCCGAGGAGTCGGGCGTTTTCGAATCCGTCTGGGTGGGTGACAGCTTCATCCACAAGCCCCGGCTCGATTCCATCGTTATGCTTTCCAACCTCGCCGCGCGCACTCGGAACGTGCGCCTCGGCACCATCTGCATGGCCACGTTTCCGTTGCGCCACCCGGTGGAGTTGGCGATCCAGTGGGCCAGCCTGGACCATGTGTCTGGAGGCCGCACCTTGCTGGGCGCCTGCATCGGCGGCGGCCACGAGCCCGAGCTCCGGGCCTTCGGGCAGACTTCCAGGGAACGGGTCCCCCGTCTGGAGGAAGGGATCGAGTTGCTGCGGGCGCTGTGGGGCGGCGAGCGGGTGCATCACCGCGGACGCTTCTATACCCTGGAGGATTACGACATCCTGCCCAAACCGGTGCAGCGCCCTTGCCCCATCTGGATCGCCGTGAACCCGCGGCAGTCCATCGACGGCAGCGCGCTGGTCGAGCGAGCCTTGGAGCGTGTGGTCAGGCTGGGCGACGGCTACATGACGGACGCGGTGGCGCCGGACGAGTTTCGCCGCCGCTGGGACTTCATGCAGGAAACCGCGGACAAGCAAGGCCGGGACCTCGGCCGCTTCGAGACCTGCCTGCACGGCATGATCAACATCAACGAGGACAGGCAGGCGGCCTACGACGAGTCGAAGCACTACTTCCAGGCGTATTACCCCCTGGCGCCGCCCAGCGAGGACGTCATCCGGGTCTGGCTGGCCCACGGCCCGCCCGTGGAATGCGCCGAAGTGCTGCGGGAGTGGCTGGACATGGGCATCAGCACGCCCGTGCTGCGGTTCACCGGGCACGACCAGCCGGCCCAGATACGCCGTTTCGTCGAGGAGGTCCTCCCACTCCTCCAGGAGAAAGACTGATGAACCCAAATCTGCGAGATTTCCTGCGCGCGGTCCGGGAGACCGGACCCGACAACTACGTCGAGGTCACCAAGCCGCTGGATCCCTACCTGGAGATCGGCATCATCCAGCACAAGCTGGCGGTCGAGGGACGCAACCCGGTGATCTACTGTCCCGAGATCAAGGGCAGTTCGCTGCCGCTCATGACCAACATGTTCGGCTCCTTCGACCTCCTGGCTTGGGGGCTGGGTTGCGACCCGCGCAGCATGACCCGGGCGGAGATCTACGACGTGCTGCGAAAGAAGCTGGCGCAACGGGAAGACCCGGTGTGGGTGGACCAGGAGGACGCACCGGTCAAGGCGAAGAAGTTCATCGGCGACGCCGTGGACCTGAGCGTGTTGCCCATCATCCATAATTCCAAGCTCGACGCCGGGAAATACATCGGCGCCGGCTTCATGATCGCCCGGTGGCCGGACACGGGCGTTCCCAACGCCGGCATCTACCGCCACCTGGTGATGGGACGGAACCGGCTCGGCTGCATGATCAATCCCGGCAACGACGGCGCCTACATCGCCCGGCGCTGCGCGGAGCTGGGGCGGCCCATGGAAGTGGCGCTGGTCATCGGTCACCACTCCGCGGTGCTCCAGGCGTCCCAGGCCAAGGGGGTCGTGGAGTTCGACCTCATGGGCGGCTATCTCGGCGAAGCACTGGAGGTGGTCAAGGGAGAGACCGTGGACGTGCCGGTGCCGGCGCAGGCGGAGATCATTATCGAGGGCACCATCGATGCCTCCACCATGTCCACCGACGGCCCTTACGCCGAGTACCTGGGTTACTACGGCGTCGGCGACAAGCCCTGCTACGTCATCGACGTGAGCGCCATCACCATGCGCAAGGACGCCATCTACCATCACCTGGATTCGGCCCACGTGGAGCACAACCTGTGCCCCAACGTGAGCGCCGAGATGAGCATGTACGACCGCCTGCGGACCCAGTTCCCCACCGTCAAGGCGGTCAACACCATGGGCTGGCTGGGAACCTACGTGTCGCTGCAGCAACGGGTCCCCGGCGAGGGCAAGCAGGCCGGTCTCGTGGCCGTTTCCACCGACAACTACGGCAAGACCGTGGTGGTGGTGGACGACGACGTGGATGTCTACAACGAGCGCGAGGTGGCGTGGGCCTTCAGCACGCGGATGGTGGCGGACCAGGACATGCTGATCATGCCCGGGGTCAAGGGCGCGCACCTCGATCCGGTGTCGTACAACGAGGCCCGCACCGGCCGGGGCCCCATGACCACGCACCTGGTGATCGACGCCACCCGTCCGGTGGAGAAAGAGTTCGAGAAGAAGATCGAGCCGGACCCGGAGCTGTGGCGGAAGATGGACCTGAAGGACTATCTGAAACCCTGACGCGCCATTGACAAAGGACCGGCCAAGAACTACTATTCGTCGTTCTCCGCGTTTTGCAAGGAAGGTATCGCACAGAAGAATTGCTCTCGTTGCGGTCGGTGGGACCGGCAACCAGTTAAAGGAGGCAGACAATGCGACGCTACACATGGACAGTTTTGTTGGCGATTGCGCTGGTGGCTTTCCTGGCCTTCGAGGCCGCGGCCAAGGATCTCCACAAGGTCAAGGTCACCGCCGGCCGGAACAGCATCATCTCCATGCTCTATCTGGCGGGAGAGATGGCCGGGATCTTCGAGAAGAACGGCATCGATGCCGACGTGGACGTGCGCCCCTTTAAGGGACACATGGCCGCGCTGCCCGCCAAGGAAGTGCCCTGCTCGTCGTACGCGGGCACGGCCGCCATCGCCAGGATCACCAAGGGGCTTGACTTCGTCATCGTCGGAGGCGGCCTCACCGTGATGCAGGAAGTGTTCGTCAAGAAGGACAGCCCGGTGAAGTCCATCGGCGACCTCCGGGGCAAGAAGTACGGCACCTGGTCCACCGGCGCCGGCGCCTTCAAGGCCACCCGCGCGGTCATCATGGACGGCCACGGCATGGATGTCCTCAGCAAGAAGGACATGAACCTGGTCCAGGCCGCCGCCCCGGCGCTGCTGGCCCTGCTGGACCGCGGCGACGTGGACTCCATGTTCAACATCAGTTCGCTGACCGTCAGGGCGGCATCGCAGCCCGACAAGTACCGCTCGGTGTTCGCGCCCAACGACTACTGGAAGGGCAAGACCGGCCAGGCCATCGTGTGGTCGGCGCCGCTGGTCTGCTGGCGCGAGTGGGTGGACGCGGACAAGAAACGCGCGGCGGGTTTTGCGAGCGCAGTCATGGAATCCATGCGCTGGCTCAGGAACCCCAAGAACTTCGACCAGGCCGAGGCCAAGTTCGCCAAGGTGACCGGCATCAAGAACAAGGCCGAAGCCGGCGTCTACCGGGACTGGCTGCAGAAGAAGAAGATCTTCATTGCCAAATGGGACAAGGAAACCGTGGACCATCAGTGGAACTTCCTCGAGATGGCGAAGCGACGGGGCGTCCTGGACTTCGTTCCGGACAAGAAGAAGCACGGGCTGATTCTCAACTAATCGACGGCGCGGCGATCGGGTCCTCGGGACGGCTTCGGCCGGTCCGGGGACCCGGAGCTTTCACTCCCATCTCCGACAGGCTCTCCTCATGATCAAGGGCAAGCCCGGCCTTGTCGCCGGGGTCCTCACTATAGTCGGCTTCGTGGTGTTGTGGCAGGTGGTGTCCCTGCTCTTTCTGCCGTCGTTCCTGCCGGGGCCGCGGGAGCTGATGGCGCGGTTGCTGGTGGTCTATTCCGAGGCCGCCGCCTATGTGGTGGTCTGGGATACGCTCAGGCGGATCATTCTGGGCCTTCTGGCCTCCATGATCATCGGCGGCATCCTCGGGCTGATCATGGGCCTGCACCGGCACGTGGAGGCGTTCCTGGACGGCTGGATCATGGTGGCGCTCACCTTTCCGGCGGTGTGCTGGGCCTTCCTGGCGGTCCTGTGGTTCGGGCTTTCGGATGTCGGGCCCATCTTCACGACGGTGCTCATCGTCTTCCCGTTCGTGGCCCTCAACGTATGGGAAGGCACCAAGGCCATCGACAAGGAAGTCATCGACATGGCCAAGGTGTACAAGGCGGGTCGGCACCTGATCGTCCGCAAGGTGATCGTGCCGCAACTCCTGCCCTATATCTTCTCGTCGCTGCGGATCGCGCTCTCGCTGTCCTGGAAGATCGTGCTGGTGGGCGAGGCCTTTGCCGTAGGTAGCGGGGTCGGTCAGATGCTGATGATTCACTTCGAAGATACCCGGGTGGATCTCATGCTCGCTTGGGGCGTGAGCTTCATGCTCTTCATGGTGCTGGTGGATGTCCTGGTCTTCCGGTCCTGGGAGCGGCGTGCCTTCCGGTGGCGGCATCAGGTGGCCACGTAATGCCTCTCGGGGTATCCAAGGCGCGCGGTGTGGGCGCGGGCGGGTTTGCAACCCGCCCCTACATTTGATTCAGGTGTCGTTCATGGCTTCGACGGTCGTTCACGTAGACAAGTTGACGAAGAAGTTTCCCGCTCCCGGCGGCGGCGAAGAGTTCGTGGTGCTCGACGCCGTGAGCCTGGACGTCAAGGAGGGAGAGTTCGCGAGCCTCGTGGGTCCCTCCGGCTGCGGGAAATCCACGCTCCTGAACGTCATCGCGGGCATCGAGGTGGAGAACGGCGGCAGCGTCACGGTACACCCCGCGACCGAGTCCCCCGACGGCGCCATCCACGTGGGCTATGTGTTCCAGAGCGCCCGGCTACTCAACTGGCTCACGGTGGAGGACAACATCCGCTTCGCGCTGGAGGCACAGGGCGTGCCGCGCGAGCAGTGGCGCGACCGCGTCACCAAATACCTCGAAATGGTCGGCCTGGCGGGTCAGGAGCCCAACTATCCCCTCAACCTGTCCGGCGGAATGCAGCAGCGGGTGGCGATCGCGCGCGCCCTCGCCATTGAGCCCGACGTCCTGCTCATGGACGAGCCCTTCAGTCACCTGGACGAGATCACCGCCCGGAAGATGCGCATTGACCTGATGGACATCCTCGAACGTGCGAAGACCACGATCCTGTTCGTCACCCACGACCTGCGGGAGGCCGTCTACCTGTCCGACGACGTCTACATGATGAGTACCAAGCCGGCGCGGATATTCCGGCACGTGCAGGTGGATATGCCGCGGCCCAGGCAGCCCGAGGATCCGCGGCTGTTCGACATGGAGAAGGAACTGGTGCGGGAGTTCTTCTCGGTTCTGGAGCAGACACAAGACCAATGACGATGCGTCTCTACATGCGTCTGGCGTCCATGGTGACGCTGGTGGTGGTCTGGTGGCTGGCCTCCGTCGTCACCCCGCCGGAGGTCCTGCCCAGCCCCTACCGGATCCTGCAGACCATGGGGCGGATCCTTGTGGAGTTGGGTCCCGAGGGCAACTCCGCTTTCTTCCACATCGGCATCACCCTGCTCCGCATCGTGATCGCGTTCGTGGCCGCCATGCTCGCCGGCATCGGCATCGGACTGGCCATGGGACTCCGCAGGACCGTGGAGCTTTCGCTGATGAGCCTGATCCCGCTGTTCCTCACCATCCCCACCATCCTGATGGTCTTCCTGGCGGTGCTGTGGTTCGGCTTTAGCGAGACCGGCAGCCTGGTGGCGGTGATGGCCGTGGTGACGCCCTTCGTGACCGTGAACATGGCCGAAGGCACCAAAGCCATGGACAAGAGCCTGATGGACATGGGCAAGGCGTTCAAGGCCAGCAAGCAGATGATGCTCCGCAAGGTCTACATCCCCCAGCTCATGCCCTACCTCATGTCGGCGTTCCGCTACTCCTTCGGCATGACCTGGAAGATCGTCGCCCTGGCCGAGACCTTCGGCATCAAGTTCGGCATCGGCTACATGTTCTTCTTCTGGTTCGAGAGCTTCGACATGGAGCAGGTGCTGGCGTGGGTCCTGCTGTTCGTGATCCTGATGCTGATCATCGAGTACGGCGTCATCGCCCGCTTCGAGCAGCGCGCCTTCGCCTGGCGCCGCACGTTCTCCGCCGCCGCGCTGTAGCCCCTATCGCCCCTGCGCCTTGATCTCGGCCAACGAGAACGGTCCGGCCCCCATCACCTGGTGCAGCTCCCACTCGATGAGCTCGAACTCGCAGAATCCGGCGGCGGTGTAAGGGTCGCTTCCGGCGATACCCTCCGCCTCCTCCCGTGAGTCGGCGCGTATGAGGTAGATGCCGAGCTTGCGGTCGGGCGTCGGCCCGGACATGACGATCTTCCCCGCCTCGTGCTGGCGCTTCATCCATGAAAGATGGTCGTCCAGCGTCACGTTCCACTCTTCCCTCGGCTTGACCGCGCTCCTGAGTGCGATGAACCACATGCTCGAATCTCCCTGGTCGTTGTCTGTCCGCGCGCCCTACCGGGCGGCGCAGATGTCCCACCAGTTCCGGTCGAGGTCGCTGAACACGAACGAAACCTCGCCGTTGTCGTCCCGCAGTTCCTGCACCTCGTCGATGCCGATGTCCATGCCGGAGGTCCGAAACTCCCGGTGTGCGTCCACCACCTCCTGCTCCGTTTCCACCTGAAGCGTGAAGCGGTTCAACGCGGACACGTAGTGGCGCGTGCGCCCCGGCAGGACGACCACGTACCAGGGCGTGTCGTAGTGCTTGATGTACACCGACGACCGCCCGCCGCCGGCGATCTCCAGTCCCAGCACCCCGCTGTAAAACTTCGCGCTGATCTCCTTGTCGTCGCATTCGCGGGTGCCGTGGCTCAGCGCCTGGGGAACGTAGCCGCGCCCGGGAAAGCGCTCTTCCGGCATCTTCTCCCGCCACGGATCAAGGGCGTTCCGCTGGCCCCGCGCTACCGCCTCCGGGGAGTAGTATTCGATCTCCCAGTCGTTGCCGCCGGGCTCGCGGAAGTAGACCGAGTGGGCGAAGTGGTTCTCGTGCGGACGGCTCACGCGCTTGAGCTTGTAGCGCTCCTTCTGCGACTGGAGGTAGTCGTAGGCCGCGTTCACTTCTTCGAGGGACTCCACTCGCACGCCGTAGTGATGCAAGTGCGGCTTGTCGACGGCCTCCGGCGCGCCTTCGTGAATCACCAGCTCCCAGTCGGTGTTGGGGTGCTTCACCGTGGCCCGTCCATCCCCTTGCCGTACCACCTCGAACGCCAGCAGGTCGGTGAGCACCGGCAGGGTGTCGTCCAGGGACTTGCATTCGTAGTGGCCCCGTTTGAGTGCAGTGGGCTTGATCATGTCGGATTCCCTTCAAGATGGAGTCTACTTGACTGGGACGGTTCATGCCAATAGGAGTGGATGGAGCCGCATCCGCAACCGATCGGAGGTCATGGACATGCTGACGCGTTTCGTGGTCGATCGCCGCCAACCGTTCGCCAGCGGGCACGAGTTCGGTCCCGCCGGGGCATACGAGGTCCTGGCCGGCAAGGTTTACGGCGAGGTGGCGCCCGACGATGCGCGGAACGACTGCATCGTCAATGTCGCCAAGGCGCCGCGGAACGAGCGCGGTGCGGTGGAGTACTCCGGCGACGTCCACCTCCTGCGTCCGAAGGATGCCGACCGTGGCAACGGGCGCATCCTCTACGAGGCCCCCAACCGCGGCAGCAAGCGCGCCCTCATGTTCCTGAACGACGCGCCGGAGTGCAATGACCCGGTGACCCTGGAGCACGCGGGAAATGGATTCCTGATGCGCCGGGGCTATGCCTGGGTCACTTCCGGTTGGCAGGGAGACCTCATACCCTGGGAGAACGGCATGACGCTGGAGGTCCCCGTGGCCACGGACGAGGACCGTCGCATCCAGCGGCTCGTCAGAACTGAAATCTGCGTCACCCGCCCCGGTGTCCATTTTCGGCCGTTGAGCGGCGATGCGCGCGTGCGCAGCTACCCCGCGGCCAACCTCGACACTTCGGAGGCCGAGTTGACGGTGCGCATGCACTCCTACGGCCGGCGGGAGATCGTGCCGCCCGGAGACTGGGCGTTTGCGGCCGAGGGCGGCGACGGATCAGGGGAGGTGGTGCCGAGCGCTTCCCATCTCCATTTGCCGGGCGGGTTCGTCCCAGGGGCTATCTACGAGTTGGTGTACACGGCCCGGGATCCGTTGGTGCTGGGCCTGGGTTTCGCCGCGGTGCGCGACCTGGTCTCGTTCCTGCGCCACGAAGAGGAGGACGGCGCAGGCAATCGCAACCCCTTGGCCGCCGGAACGGGCATGGAGAAGGCCTATGGCTGGGGCCGGTCCCAGAGCGGCCGGTTCCTGCGGGACCTGGTCTATCAGGGGTTCAACGAAGACGAGCACGGCCGGCAGGTGTTCGACGCCATCGCGCCCCACGCCTCCGGCGGCGGCCGCATGTTCCTGAACTACGAGTTCGCCCGTCCCGTCATGTCGTGCCAGCAACACACCAACCAGCTCGAGCCCGAGCTCTTCCCCTTCGCCTACAACGTCATGGAGGACCCTCAGACGGGCCGGCGCGACGGCATCCTCAAGCGCCCCGCCACGGACCCCCTGGTGGTCCACACCCAGACCTCCACCGAGTACTGGCAGAAGCGGGGGTCCCTGGCCCATACCGACGGCCGGGGAAACGATGTCCCTCTACCCGACAGGGTGTGCATGTACCTGATCGCAAGCACTCAACATAACGCTCCCTACGGTACGCGGGCCGAACGAACCGGGATCCGGCACCCGAGCAACCCCCTGAGCATCGGCCCGGCCCTCCGTGCGCTCATCGTCGCCATGGACCGCTGGGCGACGGACGGCACCGCCCCGCCCCCGAGCCTCATCCCGCGTAGTGCCGACGGCACGCAGGTCGCCCCGGAGAGACTGCGTGCCGATTTTCCGGCAATCCCGGGGGTGGAATGTACCGGTCTCCACAACCGACAGCTTTTCCTGGACTATGGCGACGGCGTGGCGCGGGGGGTCATCGATGCCCGTCCCAAGGCCCCGCCCGACGGTGCCGGCTACACTGTCCTGGTGCCCGCGGTGGACGCCGACGGAAACGAGGCCGCGGGAATCCGCCTCCCCTGGATCAGCGTTCCCCTTGCCACCTACGCGGGATGGAACCTGCAGTCCGGCGAGTTGGCCGAAGGCGAGTTGGCGGGGCTGCTGGGCTCCTCCTTCGCACTTCCCCGGACGAGAAGCGAACGCGAGGCCAGCGGCGACTCGCGCTTGTCGCTCGAAGAAAGGTATGCCGACGCCGATGATTATCTCGGACAGGTGCGCGAGCGGATCGGCGCCCTGGTCGGGGCCCGTTACATGCTCGCTGAAGACGCCGACGCATTGTCGGCTGATTGCCTGCAGGCGTACCTGGAAGCGATGGCCTTGAATCAGGGTTTGGGCTGATCGAGCTTGCCGCACATGGTCTCGAAGTACTCCTTGTACTCCGGATCCTTCAGCTTTTCCTCGAAGTCCGGTTTGTTCCTGGTAACCTCGCAGCCGTCCCTGCCCAGGAGTCCGTACCAAAGCGCACCCACCGTACCGACTGCCACCGGTACGCAACCGGCGGCAACGGCCAAGATCAAGACGAGTCCAAGTGCCCTGGCGAGCATTGCCTCTCCCTTCAACCCACCAGCGCCATCTCCGTTGGGCGTGGGTAACAATTTGTTCTTGAATCCGTTGCGATCTACCAAGACGATAGTCCCGTGTACGTATCGTTTCCGCATTCACGGGTCAAGGTATTGGAGAGAGAGCCGGTCGCTAGTGTCGTGTCCCACGTAAATGTTGACAAATCTGCTGGTCTTTTTCGTCGTCGGCTGCGTTGCTCTTCCTCCCGTGGTAATGGCCACTGCTCGTCATCGCGCCTTGCCGACAACGAAAAATCCTGCGCATCTTTGTCTACATTTACGTGGGACACGACACTAGCCCGGGGTGCAAGGTTCTTCGTTGACGCGCAGGTACTTGACCACGAATTCGTCCAGGTGCCGGGACACCAGATCGAGCAGGTACTGAGCATCGCCGCCGTGTGTTCCGGTGGCGCCGGTCCCCCACATCAGCACGTTGCCGCCACGGCCGAACCCCATATCCTCGATCCACGAATTCAAGCCTATGCGGAGGCTGAAAGCGGAGCCGACGACATTCAAGTCGACGGAAAGGAATTGATCCGCGTCGGGTTTCAACAGGCGGGCTCCACGGAGGCGGGACTCGGCCGCCTGCGAAAGCGCCTCCTCCGCCAACGGCAGCTCCGTATTCGTCAAGTTGAATCCGATTGCAACTTTCAGCGGGGAGCAGCGGGTGAAAAGCTGCCGATCATAATCCGAGTCACTTGCCCGTGTGTTCCCGGCGTGGACGCCGAACATGAGGATGGCGGTCGCCGAGATGAGAATCAGCTTTGTCATCGGTCCGTACTCCGTGTTGCCCGGCTGCACACCCGCAGTGGTTGGAGTGCCCCCGGCGAGACTCGAACTCACGACACCAGGATTAGGAATCCTGTGCTCTATCCTGCTGAGCTACGGGGGCGTATCGGGGAGGTTTCCCACGGCCTCCGGTCCGACAAGCGCGCATGGACCGTCCATGAAGCCGTGTGGTGGCTATCTGACACGACCGCGCACGGCTTGTCAAACGTTTCCCGAAGCCTGGGACACCAGCACCCTCACCCCAACCCTCTCCCAGAGGGAGAGGGGGTCAGATTAGCCTTCTCCCAAAGGGAGAGGCCCAATTCTTCCCTTCTCCCTCTGGGAGAGGGTGGCCGAAGGCCAGGTGAGGGCCTAGGCGTCCGGCGGCACCTGCATGCCGCGCCGGACCGCGGGGCGGCCGCCGATGGTGTCGAACCAGCGCTTGACCTGCGGGAAGTCGGCCAGATCCACCTGATGCCTCTCGTGCCGGCCCACCCAGGGGTAGGTGGCGATGTCGGCGACCGAGTATTCGCCGGCCAGGTACTCGTGGTCGGACAGCCGCTTCTCCATTACTCCGTAGAGGCGGCGCGCCTCGTTCTTGTAACGGTTGATGGCGTAGGGGAGCTGTTCTTCGGCACCGAGGAAGTGGTGCGCCTGGCCGAACATGGGCCCTACCCCGCCCATCTGGAACATGAGCCACTGCATGACGTCGTAGCGGGCGCGGGACTCCTCCGGCAGGAACCGGCCGCCGGCCTTCTCCGACAGGTATAGAAGGATCGCGCCGGACTCGAACAGGCTGTAGGCGCCGCCGCCGGGACCGTCCTGGTCGACGATGGCCGGAATCTTGTTGTTGGGGCTGATGGCGAGAAAGTCCGGCGCGAACTGCTCGTCCTTGCCGATGTTGATGGGATGCACCTCGTAGGGCATCTCCAGCTCTTCCAGCATGACGGATACCTTGCGGCCGTTGGGGGTTCTCCAGGTATAAAGATCGATCATGATGCCTCCTTGGGGTTGATCTTGACGCGTCCGGGCGCCCAAGGCAACGGCAGACGACGCATTTTGCCGATGCGCCCGACGACGCCCGACGACAAGTCCTGCCAGGACCACGAGCGAGAACACGAAGACGGCCAGGCGGTCGATGGAGGCATTGACAACCGGCCGTGAATCCTTCTTGCTGGTTGATGAGGGCAGCGGAGCAGGCAACCCGGGATAATCGGAAAGGAGCAGAACCATGAGATTGAACCGAAGGGCAATCCTGGCGGCGGGCGCCGCGTTGGCGGCCGGTGTGTTCATCTACCCCGCTACCGCGCTGGCCGGCAAACGCATGGTCTTCGGCGGCGGCCCGGCGGGCGGCACGTTCCAGATCGTGGCCAATTCCATCCAGACGTACGGTCCGGTCAAGAAGGCCAAGGACTACACGGTCAGGGCCCAGTCCTCGGCCGGCTCCGTGGAGAATCTGCGCAAGGTCAACGCGGGCAGGATGCAGTTCGGCGTGGTCTATTCCGGCCACGTGTATCTCGGACACAACGGCCGCTTGAAGAACGATACGCGCAAGTACACGGACGTGCTCGCGGTCTCGTACCTCTATGGAGCGCCCGCGCAACTGGTGGTGCGCAAGGGGTCGGGTATCCGCAGCGTCAAGGACCTGGTGGGCAAGAGGGTCGGCGTGGGCAACGCGGGCTCGGGCGCGTTCGCCAACTGCGAGTTGTTCTTCACCCATATGGGTGTCTGGGACAAGATCAAGCGCAATGCCATGGGATACAACGACGCGGCCGCCGCCTTCGGCAACAACCAGCTCGATGCCTTCTGGCTGTTTACCGCGTTTCCCAGCGGCGCCGTGATCATGGCCGCCCAGACCAACGACATTGACCTGGTCGATCTCGCAAAGGACGCCGAGGAGAGCGGCTTCTTCAAGAAGTACCCCTACTTCGCAAAGCTGGCGGTGCCCGCCGGCACCTACCGCGGCGTCGACAAGACCGCCCCTTCGTTCCAGGACTCGACGCTCTGGGTGGCCAATTCCAAGGTGTCCGCGGATGTCGTCCACGACCTGCTCTCCAAGATCTACACGGACGAAGGCCTTGCCTACATGCGCAACCAGAAGAAGACCTTCAAGGAAATGAGCGTCAAGGACGGGACCAAGGGCATCGTGACACCCCTCCATCCCGGAGCGCAGCGCTTCTGGAAGGAGAAGGGCGTGATGTAACGGGCACCGGACCTCGTTTCGCCATTCCAACGAGCACACATGCGCGGGCGGCGGCGTGAACCGCCGCCGCCCGCATAAACGAACGCGAGGCGCATGTTCGAGAAACTGAACACCGCGGAGCGATGGCTGTTCGACATCCTCTCGCTCGTCCTGGTGATCTTCTATTCGTACTCCGCGGTCCTCGTTCCCGCGGCCACCCAGTACCACCGCGGCGTCTACGTCGTCATCACCTATGTCCTCGTGTTCCTCATCTACCGCTCCCGGAGCGCGGCCGGAAGGATCATCGATTATCTGCTGATGACCATGTCGGTGCTGTGCATCGGCTACTGGATGTGGAACTTCGAGGCCATCAACTACCGGGTCGGTGCCGAAACGGTGCTCGATCAGTGGATCGCCATGGCGGGTGTGCTGATCGGCGTAGAGCTGGCGCGGCGGGTGGTCGGGAACGTCTTTGTGGTGCTGGGCGGCGTCATGCTGCTCTACGGGGTCTACGGCGATTACATGCCCGACCTCATCTCCCATGCCGGGGACACCTTTCCGGCCCTCTGCACCAGCATCTTCTACAAGAGCGACGGGGTCTTCGGGATCATGGCCAATGTGCTGGCCACCTACGTGATCCTGTTCGTCATCTTCGGGGCCTTCCTTGAAGCGAGCGGAGCACAGCGCTTCTTCGTGGACTTCCCACTTGCGGCGGTGGGCCACCGGATCGGCGGCCCGGCCAAGGTGGCGGTGATCGCCAGTGGCCTGTTCGGGTCCATCTCCGGCAGCGCCATCGCCAACACCGTGTCCACCGGCAACTTCACCATTCCCATGATGAAGAAGGCCGGCTTCAAGCCCCACCTCGCCGGCGCCATCGAGCCCGCGGCCTCCATCGGCGGCATGTTCATGCCCCCGATCATGGGCGCCGGCGGCTTCATCATGTCGGAGCTCACCGGCGTCGCCTATTCCACCATCATGCTCGTGGCCGTCTTCCCCGCCCTGATGTACTTCTTCAGCGTCTACGTCATGGTCCACTACGAGGCCAAACAGCACGGCATCCGCGGCGAGAAGGCAGAGACGGGCGCGGGAGAGATCTTCAGGCGAGGGTGGTACTACGTCCTGCCGCTCGCGGTCATCACCGTGCTGATGCTGATGGGGTACTCGCCCGCCTATTCCGCCATACTGGGCATGGTGACCTGCATTGCCGTGAGCTGGCTGCGCGAGGACACCAGGATCGGTCCGCGGCGCTTTCTGGAGGCGGCCCGCGCGGGGGCCGAGAACAGCCTCAAGATCGGCGCCACCCTAGGGGTCATCGGCATCATCATCGGCGTGCTGACCTACAGCGGCCTGGTGCTCACCTTCGCCGACATCGTGATCGAGCTGGCGGACGGCAGGCTGTGGCTGACCATCCTGCTCATCGCCCTGGCGTCCCTGGTCCTGGGCATGGGCGTGCCGGTGACCGCCGCCTACCTGATCACCGCCGTCGTCGCCGTGCCGCCGCTGACGGAACTGGGCGTCAACCCCATCGCGGCGCACATGATCGTCTACTGGCTGTCCCAGGACTCGAACATCACCCCGCCGGTGTGCATCGCCGCGTTCACCGGCGCCACCATCGCCCAGGCCGACATGTGGAAGACCGCCTTCTCCGCCTTCAAGTTCGCCAAGTTCCTCTATCTCGCACCCTTCATCTTCGGCTACGTGCCGGCCTTCTCCCTTGACGGAGGTGCTTCCGACATCGTCATCGCCTTCGTGCTGATCCTCGTCGGGACATGGGGCTATTCCTGGCTGCTGAGCGGGGTCTGGCTGGATTGGTTTTCCGGCGGAACGGCGAAAGCCTGACTCCCCCGCGATCAACGTCTTCGCTAAGCTGGGACAGCCACTGAAAGTTGACAACGGTCCGCCGAAGTATGAGACTGGCCGCATGAGTTTCCGCTACAAGCCGGGGGACCCGGTACGGGTTCTGGAGACGTTGACGCTGGGGCACCACATCCGCTCGCCCCAGTATCTCCGGGGCAAGGACGGCGTGGTGGCGGACATCCGCGGCAGCTTCAAGGACCCGGAGCTGCTTTCCTTCGGCAAGGACGGCCTGCCGATGGCCAACCTGTACTCCATCGAGTTCGAACTGGCCCACGTATGGGACGACCGGCCCGCGCCCAAGGGCGTCAACAAGATCTACGCGGACATCTTCGAGCAGTGGCTCCAGCCACGTTGACACGCTTCGGAGGAGAAGATCATGGCCAAGGAGAAGCAGGAAGAGCATCCGGAGCCGGCAGCCGGCGAAGAGCCGGGCTATTTCGAGCGGCGCGCCCGCGCCACCGCGGAGCTCCTGGTGGAAAGGGGTGTCCTGACTGCCGACGAGGCGAGGCAGGTCAAACGCGGCCACGGCCACGACCACAGCCACGACGACGTGTTCGAGCAGCTCCACGCCAACAACCCCATCGACACCACGGAGCACGAGTACACGCTGTTCGAGAAGCAGATGCTGGCCATGGGCAACCTCCTGCGCGAGAAGGGCATCATCAGCACCGACGAGGTGCGGCGCAAGATCGACGAGAACGAGGGGGTGTCCCCGCACCAGGGCTCCCGTGTCGTGGCCCGGGCGTGGCTGGACCCCGAGTACAAAAAGCGCCTGTTCGACGACGGCATCGCGGCGGCCGAGGAGCTCGGCGTCGACATGTCCACGGCCAACCAACTCATCGCGGTGGAGAACACCGACTCGGTGCACCACGTGGTGGTGTGCACGCTGTGCTCGTGCTACCCGCGGCAACTGCTGGGCCAACCGCCGGACTGGTACAAGAGCACGAACTACCGCACCCGCGTGGTGGTGGACCCCCGTCGGGTGTTGAAGGAGATGGGGCTGGATCTGCCCGAGGCCACCGAGGTGCGGGTGGTGGACAGCACCGCGGAGACCCGCTACCTGGTGGTGCCCCGGCGGCCGGAAGGGACCGAGGGCTGGAGCGAGGAGCAACTGGCCGGGTTGGTGACCCGCAACAGCATGGTAGGATGCTCCAACGCCCTCACCCCGCTGCAGAAAGAGATGATGGCCGATTGAACGGTGTATGGGCGGGTTTCAATCCCGCCCGTACTCACCGAACGACCCAACCGCAAGTATCATTTCAGGAGGCCGACATGAGCGTATTACGGAGTCTCAAGGAGCGTTGCGACCCTTCCCTGGCGGGGCTTATCGTGGTGGACGTGCAGAACGATTTCTGCAGCCCCGAGGGAGCGTGCGCGAGGCGCGGCATGGACATCAAGCCGGGTCTGGAGATAATGCCCAACCTCTACAAGCTCATCGACGAGGCGCGCGAGGTGAGCCTGCCGATCATCTACATCCAGACCGTCCACAGCGAGTGGACCGACACCGAGCCCTGGCTCTACCGCAAGCCCGAGGGCGCCGACACCGAAACCTGCCGCGAGGGCTCCTGGGGCGTCGACTTCTTCGACGGCATCGAGCCCCGGGCGGACGAGCGGGTGGTGATCAAGCACCGCTACAGTGCCTTCATCAACACCGACCTCGACACCATCCTCAAGGCCAAGGGCATCGAGAGCGTGCTCCTGACCGGCGTGGCCACTAACGTGTGCGTGGAAAGCACCATGCGCGACGCCTTCATGATGGACTACTACGTCACCATGGTGCACGACTGCATGGCCGGTCCCGACCCGGTGCTCCACGAAGGCACGCTGGAGAACACCCGCCGCCAATTCGGCGTGGTGGCATCCCATGGGGAAGTCATCGATACGTGGGAGGGCGTGGAGCGAAAGAAGGCCGCTCCGGGGTTCTAGTAGGGGCGACCGGCGGTCGCCCACACACGCGTTCTGCAACCCGCAGCGGGCGACCGCCGGTCGCCCCTACAATTTGATGTCCAGTTCCTCCAGCAGCGCCGCCGCGTCCGACTTGAAGCCCTCGTCGATGTCCTGATACAGGCTCCTGCCCTTGGTGTCCGCGTCGACGATGAGGGGGCCCAGCCCGTCCACCTCCACGATCCACATGGCCTCGGGACGGCCCAGCTCGGGCCAGGCACAGTCGATGACCTTCACCACCCGCGAGGCGTACTCGTTGTAGTTGCCCGCGCACACCAGGTGCACGCAGCCGGCCTTCCTGCAGAACTCTT
The DNA here is from genome assembly GCA_965204505.1 of uncultured Binatia bacterium (SeqCode). Classification (GTDB taxonomy): domain Bacteria; phylum Desulfobacterota; class Binatia; order UBA9968; family JAJDTQ01; genus JAJDTQ01. The sequence continues at coordinate 1,175,055 of CBDBFB010000001.1, read as the reverse complement.
CCAGGCCTTCGAGCATGCCCTTCCCGATGATCACCTTCAACCCCAGCAATTCGGCGGCTTTCTCGATCTTCTCGCGTCCCGCGAGCCAGCTCGGCATGGGCACCATGGCGATCATCTCGGCGTGGTCCGGCCCTTCCTTCACCAGCGGGCCGCTGTGGAACACGGTCTCGGCGCCGAGCTCCTTCAGGCGGTTGCGCACCCCCTCTCCTCCCTCGGGGTCGATCAGGCGGTCGTAGGTCAGCGACCTGCAGGTGAACAGCCGCCCGCTGATGGTGACCGAATCGCCGGCGTCGAGATCCCGCAGAGCCTCTTCGCTCACCGGACTCGTCAGGTGAACCGTCTTCATGACGTCTCCCGTTCCATCCAGCTCGACAGCGGCAGGCTCTCGACCCGGCCGTCGGCGTACATGCGGATCGTGGTGCGGCGCATCGCTGCGCACTGGAGGTAGACCGCCACGGGCAGGGTCGCCATGTGGCAGTAGGCCATCTCCAGGTGGACGTCGAAGGCCGAGGTGGAGCCGCCCATGCCCATGGGGCCCAGCTTGAGCCTCAGGATGTCGTCCATGAGCTGGTTTTCCAGCCGGGCCAGCTCGGGGTCGGGGTTGCGGTCGCCCACCGGGCGCAGGATAGCCGCTTCCTTGGCCATGCGCGTGCAGGTCTCGAAGGTGCCGCCCAGACCCACGCCCACGAGATTGGGTGAGCAGGTGGCGCCCAGCCGCACCAGGTTGATGGTGGACTCCACCACGAACTTCCGCACGCCCTTCTCGCCGGCGGTGGGCGGCAGCACGGTGAACTTGCTGCCCACCAGCTCGGGGCCGCCGCCCACGGCCACGTTGGTGATCTCCAGGTAGTCGGCGTCCGGCACCACCCGCACCTTGATGTCCGGGCAGCCCGGCCCCTGGTTGGTGTTGGGGTTGTGGCGCGTCAGCGGATGCACCGCGTTGGGGCGTAGCGGTATGTCAGAGGTGACCTCGGCGCTGACTTCGCGCAGGGTGCGCTCCAGCGCCTGGTAGCCGCCCTCGATCTCGCCGATCACGGCCGTGCCCAGGCCGATGTAGTAGGTCAGCAGCCCGGTGTCGGCGCAGAACGGCATGTTCCGGGCCGAGGCGGTGGCCACCGCGTCCAGGTTGGCCTTGAGATGGGCCTTCCCCAGTTTGCTGGTCTCCTTGTCGTGCTGCTCCTGCAGGAACGACTTGAAGTCCTCGGGCAGATCATACTGGTTGCTCTTCCACAGCGCGGTCACCGTGCGCGCGATCTCTTCCTGGCTCAGCATGGTTCGTACCTCTCCATCGGCGTCTCTAGGGCCATCCGCTCCTATAGCACGAGCTCCGGACAGGCAACAGGCCCGCCGTCCGAGGCCCTTCCCTTCTTGACAATCCTCATGCCGTCTTGCATTGTGTGTGCCTTCAATCAACGGTGAAGTTCACCATCCAGGAAGGGAGCTTACAATGATACGGACACTCACTGCCGTGGTGACGGCAGGCATCGCCTTGGCGCTCATGTCGGGACCGGCGTGGAGCGTGGCGGACTTCTACAAGGGCAAGACCATCCGGTTCATCGTCGGGCATGCGCCGGGCGGCGGATACGATACCTACACCCGGACCACCGCCCGCCACATCACCAAGCACTTCCCCGGGAAGCCCACCCCCGTGGTGCAGAACCTCACGGGCGCGGGCGGGCTCATCGCCGGCAACTACATCTACAACAAGACCAAGCCCAACGGCCTGACGGTCGGCGTGTGGAACAACCAGTTCGTGGTGCATCAAGCCCTCGGCAGCAGGCGGGTCAAGTTCGACGCGCGGAAGTTCGGCTGGGTCGGCGCTCCCGTCACCGGGTGGCCGAGCTGCGCGATCATGGGATTCACCGGCCTCAAGAGCTGGGACGATCTGGTGAAGTCCGGCAAGCCCCTCAAGGTGGGATCGGCCGGTGGAACCGGCACCACCCTGCCGACCATCCTGAACATGGCCACCGGCAAGGAGCTGTTCGAGATCATTCCCGGATACAGGGGCACCGCGCCGGTTCGGCTGGCCATGCAGGCGAGAGAGCTGGGCGGGGTCTGCATGTCTTTCGAGTCCATGCGGGTGACCGCCCGCTCGATGCTCGACGCCAAGGGCGACGACGAGCTCATCCCGATCCTGGTCCACGGCAATCCGCCGGATCCCGAAGTCCAGGGCATCCCGCGCGTATCCGACCTCGTCAAGGGCAAGGACAATGTAGCCATGCTCAACGCCTGGGCGTTGCAATACAACTTCCAGCGGCCGCTGACCCTCGCTCCGGGAACTCCCAAGGAACGCGTGGCCGCGTGGCGGAAAGCCTACGCCGCCACTCTCAGCGATCCCGCCTTTCTGGCGGACGCCAAGAAGTCTCGGCTGAACGTCGAGTATGTATCGGGCGAACAAATCGACGAGTACGTGGAAATCATGCTGAACCTGTCCGAGGAAACCAAGTCGCGGCTCAAGTGGATGCTGCCCAAGTAGGGTATCGGCGAAACGGAAGGGAGCTCACAGATGAAGCGAGCCATTGTCGGAATAGTCAGCCTGAGCATTGCGCTGGCGCTCGTCCTGGGCGTCTCGGGCAACGCCTGGAGCGTCGAGAAGTTCTTCAAGGGCAAGACCATCCGGTTCATCGTCGGGGCCTCCCCCGGCGGCGGTTACGACACCTACACCCGCACCGTCGCGCGGCACATCAGCAAGCATATGCCCGGAAACCCGACCCCGGTGGTGCAGAACCTGACCGGCGCGGGGGGCCTGATCGTCGCCAACTACCTCTACAACAAGGTCAAGCCCAACGGACTGACCGCCGGAGTGTGGAACAACGTCTTCCTGTTGCACGAGGCGCTGGGTTCCCGGCGGGTGAACTTCAAGGCCCGGAACTACGGCTGGGTCGGCGCTCCGGTGACCGGCTGGCCGAGCTGCGCGGTGATGGGATTCACCGGCCTCAAGAGCTGGGACGATCTGGTGAAGTCCGGCAAGCCCCTCAAGGTCGGGTCGTCCGGCGGCACCGGCACAACCCTGCCCACGATCCTCAACATCGCCTCCGGCAAGAACCTCTTCGACATCGTTCCCGGCTACAAGGGTACGGCTATCGTGAGGCTGGCGTTGCAGGCGAGAGAGCTGGGCGGGGTCTGCATGGCGTTCGAGTCCATGCGCGTGACGGCGCGTTCCATGCTCGACGCAAAGGGCGACGACAAGCTGATCCCGATCCTGGTCCACGGCAATCCGCCGGACAAGGAAGTGCAGGGCCTGCCTCGGGTGACGGACCTGGTCCAGGGCAAGGAAAACGTGGAGATGCTCAATGCCTGGGCGGTGCAGTACAACTTCCAGCGGCCCGTGACGCTGCCGCCGGGCACCCCCAAGGAGGTGTTGGCGGCCTGGCGCAAGGCCTATGCCGCGACCCTCAAGGATCCGGCATTCCTGGCGGACGCCAAGAAGTCCAAGCTGAACGTGGTCTACGTATCCGGCGAGGAAGCCGAGAAACACACGGAAACCATCCTGTCCATGAGCCCGGCCACCAAGGAACGCCTCAAGTGGATGCTCCCCAAGTGAGGGTATGCCGTCCTGATCGAGGCTGACGCTTGCAGCGCCCCTTTTCGGAACCGGGAAGGGGCGCTGCTGTATCCGGCGTCCAGTGTCCTGTCCGGTTGATTCGCATGACAATATGCGGAGGATTTTTCGTTGTCTCCGCATCGGCCGTCATGAGGAGGTCGCTGCATCGTGCCCTTGCTCCCCGACAGCGGCGGGGGCTAAGGGGACAGACAATCTCGCAGGCGTAGATGTGATCGCTCGGTTCCCTCCCCAAGAACACTCCACATCAACAACTAGAACGAATCGCATTGTGGTCGGGTGACGCGGCAGCGCAGGGCGGGGTGTCATTTATTGCTACCCTGTGGTAGGTTTGTGGCAACTGGAACGGAGGTCAGACATGCCTGCAACTCATGCCCGAAACGTTGCACTCACTCCTCAGCTTGCGCGATTCATCGACGACCTTGTCGCGGCAGGGTCCTATAACAACGCCAGCGAGGTGGTCCGGGACGGTCTACGTGAACTACAGCGCCGGAAATTCCTGGATCAGTTGACCGAGATTCGAGCCCGGATCGGCACAGGACTCGATCAACTCGACCGGGGAGAAGGCCGGAGCGGCGATCCCTCGCGCGTCATCGGAGGCATTCTCCGGGAGGCGAAACAAGCGCGACGCCGCAATACATGAAGACCGTTGTCTACGCGCCGGTTGCGCTTGCCCGGCTAGCCGACATATTCGATTACACCATAGAGCGGTTTGGAACTGCACAAGCCGACGCCTACGCGGCACGGTTGGCCCGACGGCTTACGGACTTGGCTTCGGGACGAGGCTTGGCGGCACGGCCCTGCGAGCGCCTCATGCGTGACACGCGGGAGGCCCGTGGACTGACCTACATCCGCGAGGGATCGCATTACCTGATTCTGCGAGAAAAGCGAGAGACGCTCGAAGTCGTTGAAGTCTTCCATGAGCGAATGAACATCGAGGCGCATTTGGAGCGGCTGCTTGAGGATGACCCGCCATAGTCCAGAGACTCGAACGGCGATGTCGACCGTGGAGCCCGTGGCTTCAAAGCCCAAGACCCGCAGATTATTGTGCGAATTAACCGGACAGGACACTAGACCACCGCGACGGCGCGACACGGCGCTCCGTCCCCGCCCTCGATCTTGATGGGGAACGCGATCATCGTGAAGGTGCGTTTCCGCACCTTGTGCAGGTTGGCCAGGTGCTCGATGAACGGGATGCCCTTGCCCAGAAAGGTCCGGTGCACGGGAAAGTCGCCGGGGCGGGGCTCTCCCGTGCCCTGTACCTGGTCCTGCGGAGAGTCCAGGGCCAGGGCCTTGATGCGTTTGGATACCAGCCAGCGGGCCAACTCGACGGTGATGAAGGGGTTGTCGAAGTAGTAGTTGGGCTCGCCGAACATCTTCCGGTTCCAGCCCGTGTGGAACACCACGATCCTTCCCTTGAGGTCCCGTTCGCGAAAGCCCGGTGAGGTGCGCACGTCGTCGATGGTGATGCCGATCCTGGGCTTCACCTTGCGGCGCAGGTCGATCCTGACCGCGGGCCCCATGAAGCGCTCCAGCGGCATCTGGTCGATGGTCTTGCCGCCGGGAATGAAGTGATACGGCGGATCGCAGTGGGTGCCGGTGTGGATGCTGGCGCGCATCTCGGTGTTGGAGCGCCCGTGTGTCTCGTGCCTGTGTATAGGGTGGAACGAGAGCGTCGGATGACCCGGCACCACGGTGACGTTGGCGGTCAAGGGTAGGCTCAGGTCGATGAGCTTGGGCATGGTTGACTCCAGTATTCGGGTTCCGGGCGGTCCGCGGTGTCGGCAATGTCCCGCGATCAGCGGTGGATGATCTTCGGCCGCACGTGCCGGATGTCGTCTATGTCCACCATGGTGTCGATGCCGAGCTTCAGGTTGTTCCACCACTCGTCGTCGCAGCCCCGGTCCACCACCTTTTCGGGTTCGAGGATCCGGTTGCTCACCGCCCACAACACATCCGCAGGGTCGTCGATGTTCACGTCCTCGTTCACCAGGATGGCGCGGTTGATGCACTGGATCTTGAGGTAGTCGTCCATGATCGCGGGCGCCCGCTCCGAGGGCCCCACCGCGGCCACCACGAGCCTCCCCAAGGCGTATTCCGGCACCGTGTAGCGCTTGATCTCGGAATACTTCCGCTGGATTTCCTCCAGCTCGGGCAGGAAGCGCACGATGGTGAGCAGGATCTGCTCCTTGGAGTCCACCGGCAGGATGGTCTGGTACACCGGGTCCTTGCGGTGGGACACCCGCAGGATGTCCAGGGTGGGTTTCTGCTGCGGGCGGGCGTAGCAGCCGGTCCAGTCGCCGAACGGCCCCTCGGCCTCCAGGTCGGTGGACACCACCCCCTCGATGACGAACTCGCACCCCGCCGGCACCTGGATGTCCACGGCGCCGCACCGGGTCATGGCCAGCTCGCCGCGGTGCTCGGGCGCCGCCAGCGCCGTGGCCACCTGGACCTCGTCCACGCCTTCGGGAATGTAGCCCGCGGCCGCGGCCAGCATCTCCGACGGCGGCCCCAGGGTGATGGCCACCTCCATGCGCCGGCCCTTGCGGGCGATGCGGTTGTAGTAGAGCCGGTTGTGCACCGACTTGGGGTTGAAGCCCAGCTTCTTGGGGCCTTTGACCATGTGGCGGATGAAGGAGATGTTGACGCGCCCCGAGTCCGGATCCTTCATGAACACCACGCCCGAGGTGATGTAGGGGCCGGCGTCGCGCTCCGAGTACTGGGCCAGCGGCAGTATCTTCGTGATGTCGGGGTCGTCGTGCACCACCTCGAAGCAGGGGGCGTCGGCGGTCTCCAGCACCGGCTCGGGATGGGCCACCGCGTGGTCGAAGTGCTCCCACATCCTGGCGACATCCGTGCCCAGGCCCAGTGCGTAGCGCTCCATGCTGCCATAGAGGTTGGCCAGCACCGGCACGTCGTAGCCGTTGACGCGCTCGAACAGGATGGCCCGGTTGCCGTTCTTCTCCTCGTCCTGGATGCGTCCCGGCATAGACTCCCGCTCGATAGCCTCGCTGACGGTGTAGAGATCCCCACGCTCGCGGCACGCGGTTACAAGCTCCCGGATGCGCATCAGGCATTTCCTCCGTTTCGGCCCCTGGCTTCCCGCAACAGCTCCAGGATGCGACCGGGCGAGAGCGGCGTCGAGGTGATTTCCACCCCCAGCGGCTCGATGGCGTCGGCGACGGCGTTGACCACCGCGGCGTACGCGTAGACGCAGCCGCCCTCCCCCATCCCCTTGTAGCCGCCCGGGATCTGCGGCGCCGCGGTCTGCAGGTGGCACACGTCGAACGACGGCATGTCCGTGGCGGTGGGGATCAGGTAGTCCATGAAGCTGGTGGTCAGGAGCTGTCCGTCCTCGTCGTAGACCATCTCCTCCAACAGCGTGCCGCCCACGCCCTGGGCGGTGCCCCCCACCACCTGTCCCTCCACGACCATCGGATTGATCTCCACCCCGCAGTCGTGGACGATGGCGTAGCGCAGGAACTTCACGGTGCCGGTTTCGATGTCCACCTCCACCACCGGGATGTGGATGGAGTAGGGCCAGGTGATGCAAAGCCCGGTCGTGGGTGCCTTGAACGACTCGGTGGCCTCCAGCCCCGCGGGTATCTCCCGCGGCAGGGTCGCCACCTCCGAGTAGGCCACCCGCGCCACCCGGCTCACCGGCAGGCTCTTGCCGGGCACTCCCCGCACCTGCACCTGCCCCTCGACGATCTCCATGTCTTCCTCGGCACCCTCCAGGAGATGGGCGCCCACCCGGCACACCTTTTTCTTGAGCGCCATGCCCGACTCCGCCACCGCCGGCAACACCACCGCGCTGAATCGCGCCGCTCGCGTGCCCGAGTCGTAGGGCGTTACCGCCGTGTCCCCTTCCACGATCTCGATGGTGTCGATGGGCAGCCCGGTGGCGTCCGCCGCCACCTGCGCCGCGGTGGTGGCGTGGCTGGTGCCGCAGGCGACGTCGCCGATGAGCACCTTGACGTTGCCCGAGGTGTCCATGCGCATCGTCACGGTGGCGTAATCCAGCGTGGGCACGTAGTGCTGTGCCATGGCCGCCGTATAGGTATTCCAGCCCGCGCCCTCCACCGCCATGGCCACGCCGATGCCCATGTAACGCCCTTGCTCGCGGAGCCGCGCCTGCTCTTCCCTGAGGGCCGGGTAGTCCACCATCTCCAGGGCCTTTTCCAGCCCGGCCATGTAGTCGCCGCTGTCGAACTCGTGCCCGGTGACGCACTTGTAGGGCGTTTCCTTGATGACGTTCTGCTTGCGCAGGTCCACCGGGTCACGGCCGAGCTGCCGGGCGATGATGTCCACGGAGCGCTCGATGACCAGCGCCCCCATCTGGCTGCCGAAGCCCCGGTAGGCGCCGTACGGGCACTTGTTGGTCATCACCACGTCGATGTCCACGTGGAAGCCCTTGACCATGTAGGGTCCGGGAAGCCACATGCCGGCGCCCAGGGACGGGCCGCTGATGCGGGCGTCGAGGTAGCCGCCGGCGTTGACGATCTCGTGCGACTTGATCCCCAGGATGGTGCCGTCCCGCTTCATCGGGATCTCCACGTCGTGGGTCTGCTCGCGGGCGTGCAGGAACGCCATCAGGCTCTCCCGGCGGGTCTCGATCCACTTCACCGGCCGGCGCGTCTTGATGGCCATCAGGCACAGCGCCACCACCTCCGGCGGCACCTGCAGCTTGTTGCCGAAGCCCCCGCCCACGTCCGGCGCGATGATCCGGATCTTGAACTCGGGGAAGTCGAGGATCTCGGAGAGATGGGTCTTGAGGATGTGCGGGATCTGCGTCGAGCAGTGCAGGGTCAGTTCCTGGGTGCCGGTGTTGTATTGGGCGATGCACCCACGGGTCTCGATGGGCGTCCCGGTATGGCGGTGCATGCGGTAGCGGCGCTTGAAGACGAAGTCGGCCTCCCGGTAGGCGGCTTCCATGTCGCCACCCCGGCGCTCGATGCGCAGCCCCACGTTGTTGTCGAGGTTTTCGTGCAGCCTCGGCGCGTCGGGTTTGATGGACTCGTCCGTGTCCATGAGCGGTTCCAGGGGCTCGTACCGGACCTCCACCAACTCGGCCACGTCCTCCGCCGCGTAGCGGTCGGCGGCCGCCACCAGCGCCACCGGTTCGCCCACGAAGCGCACCCGGTCGTGGGCCAGACAGCGGTAGTCGGGCTTCTTGATGACCGCCGCCTCGCGGTAACTGTAGACCGGCATCGAGCCCGCCAGCGCGTAGGCTTCGGCCCCGGTGACGGCGTCGATGCCCTTGGGGTGCTCCAGCGCCTTCGTCGTGTCCACTCCCAGCAGCCTGGCGTGGGCGTGGGGGCTGCGCACGAAGGCGGCATAGAGCATCCCCGGCAGGGTGATGTCGTCCATGTAGGTGCCGGAGCCGGTTACGTACTTCAGGTCCTCGCGGCGCTTGATGCTCTGACCGATCATTGGCATGGCTTCACCCTCACGCGCTCGCGCTCTTGAGCCGCTCGGCGGCCCACAGCACCGCATCCACGATGTTCTGATAGCCCGTGCACCGGCACAGGTTCCCTTCCAGCTCCTGCCGCACCGTCGCCTCATCGGGGTCCGGGTGCCGCTCCAGCAACTGCATGGCCGAGATGATCATCCCCGGCGTGCAATAGCCGCACTGGAGCCCGTGTTTTTCCCAGAAGCCCTCCTGCAACGGATGGAGCCGTTCCTCGTCAGCCACCCCCTCGATGGTGGTGATCTCGGCGCCGTCGGCCCTCAACGCCAGCACCGTGCAGGACTTCACGGCCTTGCCGTTGAACATCACGGTGCACGCCCCGCAGTTGGTGGAGTCACAGCCCACGTGCGTTCCCGTGAGGCCCAGCCGGTCCCGCAGGAAGTGCACCAGCAACAGACGCGGCTCGACGTTTTCCTCGTAGTACTTGCGGCCGTTGACGGTGGCCTGGACGGTTCTTGCCATGATGCGCTTGCTCCTTGGTGATACGGAGACCCTCACCCCGACCCTCTCCCAGAGGGAGAGGGAGTCCCGTTGCGCTCCAATGCGGCGGTGACCGCGCGCCGCACGTAGACGCCGGACACGTCGGTGCGGTACTGTGCGTCCGCCTGGACGTCCGAGGGAGGATCGAGGTTTCGTTTGGCGGCTTCGCCGGCTTCCCTGATACGGTCGTCGTCCAGCGGAGCGGCCTTCAGAATCTCCTCGGCCTCGGTCGCGCGCACGGGAACGCTGCCTACCCCGGTGAGCACGATGCGGGCGTCGGCGCAGTGGCCGCCGTCTCCCTTGGTGAGGGCCGCCGCCACTCCGACGATAGCGAAGTCGGTACCTCGGCGGCTGAGCTTGAGGTAGCTGCTCCGGTCTGCGTCTCCGGGGACCGGGATCGAGATTTCGGTCACGACTTCAGTAGGTTCGAGACAGGTAGTGAAGGTGTCGGTGAAGAAGTCGGCGGCACCGATGCTGCGTTCTCCGTTGGACCCCAGCGCCCGAAGCTCGGCGTCCAGGGCCACGAGCACCGCGGGATAATCGGCGTTGTAGGCGGCGTGGGCGGCGCTGCCGCCGATGGTGCCGAGGTTGCGCACCAGCGGGTCTCCCACCACTCGTGCGGCGTCGGCCAGGGCCGGCAACGTGCTTTGGATCAACGGCGAACTGTGCAGCGCGTAGTGGGTGGTCATGGCGCCGATGCGGATTCTTCCATCATCTCGCCGGATGGTGTCGAGATCCGGCACGCGCCACAGGTCCACTACCACGGCCGGCGAGACCATCCTGAGCTTCATCATCGGCAGCAGGCTCTGGCCGCCGGCCATGAGCTTGGCGTCGTCGCCGTATTGTTCGAGAAGCCCCACGGCCCCTTCCAGGGTTGGAGGATCGAAGTATTCGAATGCCCTTGGGATCATGAATCAGCTCCAGCTCGAGACCCGCCTACACCGTCAGATCCGATGGCGTTCCAGCCATTCGAGGTAACGGCCCAAACCGGTCTCGATATCGAATTGCGGCGTGAATCCCAGATCTTCCCGCGCACGCTTCATGGACAAGGGGCCCCGGAGGCTGTCGCGGAAGAAAGCGGAAAGGGCTCCGCCTTCCTTGAGGCGGTAGCGGAAGCCCGGCCGGACTCGCGCCAAAGCGGCAAGGATATCAGAGAAACGGAGGTTTTCACCACAGCTTGCGTTGTAGACCTGATGTTTCAGGTCCGTTTCGAGAAGAGCCAGCACCACGCAGCGGGCGGTATCCGGCACGTAGGTGAGGTCGCGCACGAGGTCGTCGGCGAGTTCCACCTCGTCGCCCTTCAACGCCGCCCGGCACCAGTGGAACACCGGCGACATGACGGTGCGCATGGGGTTGGGGCGCTCCAGCGGGCCGTATGGGGCGGAAAGGCGCAGAATCGCCCCGTCCATGTCGAAGAGCTCGAAGTAGCGGCGTACGAGCTCTTCGCCGGTCCGTTTGGTGATGCCGTAGATGTCCCTGGGGCCGAGGGGCGCATCCTCTTCCAGAGGGACGTCCGGGTCGGCGGCGCCGTAGACGCTCGCCGAACTGAGGTGAACGAATCGTTTGAGCTTGGCGAGGCGCGCGGCTTCCAAGACCGTGGCGGTGCCGCCGACATTGGCCAGCACTGCCTGATGCGCGGCTTCCTTCTCCAGCGCGCCGATGGCAGTGATGGCTGCCCCGTGAATGACCCGATCAACGCCGTACCGGTCCACTATCCAGCGCAGGCGTCCCAGGTCGAGGACGGTGCCCTCGACACAAGTGATTCGCTCCCGCGCCGCTCCGACAAACTCCAACGCGCCGCGGTCCAGCTTGCCCTCCACGGACAAGGTCACCACGGACTCCCCCAGCTCGGCCAACTGGGCGGCCACGTGGATGCCCACGAAGCCGGTGCCGCCGGTGACCAGCACGCTCATGCGGCACACGGGCGGGCTTGAAACCCGCTCCCGTTCTCTTGGTTCGCACCCGTCATTGTCGAGTGTCTACAGGGGACACTGGCAGGACCCACAACTATTTCCGAGACAGGTCACCCGCCGCCGTCCGCCCGGCGATCATGCCCGTGATGAACGCCTCGGAGTTGTTGCCCGAGTTGAGGTAGAGGTGCCCGAACACGCCGCCCATCTCGCCGGCGCAGTAAAGGCCGGGAATGGGCTTGTCGTGGGCGTCCAGCACCCGCTGGTCCTTGTCGTGGGCCAGCGCGCCCTGGGTATTGGTGATGATGGGCCACACCTCCACGGCGTAGAACGGCGGCTTGAAGATGGGGAACAGGCTGCCGGCGAAGCGCCGGAAGTCCGTGTCCTCCTCACGGTCGCAGATCTCGTTCCAGCGCGCCACCGTGGCCGCCAGGTTGTCTTCCGGGACGCCGATGATCCGCGCCAGCTCCTCGATGGTGGGCGCCTGCTTGATCCAGCCCTTGGCCAGCTCCGCGGAATTGTCCTCGCTCCACTCGTAGCGGCGCGACGGGTGGTCGCTGATGGGAGTGAACATCGGCCCGGTGATGCGCCCGTTCTCGTCGAAGATCATGTGCGACGGTATGCGCGGGAAGTCCTTGATGTGCACGTCGTAGAGGCTCATGTCGCGCCAGGGGCTGTCCTGGGGCGCCGGCGGGTACTCGTCCATATAGCGCTTGCCGAACTTGTCGACGACGATCCAGGGCATCATCTTCGGCCCCTCGTCGCCGCTCTTGAGCGAGAATTCCTCGCCCGGCTTCGGCAGGTGGTTGGCGCCGTGGCGCCCCTGGATGCGGTGCCGGAAGGCGATGGGGTACTCCGGCGTCTTGAAGCCGTAGGCGCCGTGGACGTGCCACATGTGCCACAGGCCGGCGCCGGCCTTCTGCCCCATCAGCAGCCCGTCGCCGGTGTTGCCGAGGGCGCAGATGGGATAGAAGGGCTGTGCCTGCAGGTACTGGAGCCGGAGCTGCTCGTTGTGCTCGAACCCGCCCGCGGCCAGCACCACCCCTTTCCGCGCCCCGATCCGCACGCTCTTGCCGTCCCGTTCCGCCACCACCCCGGTCACCCTGCCCTGCCCGTCCGATACCAGCTCCCGCACCGGCGTGGACAAGGACACCTCGATGTCGCGCTTGCTCACGTTGTCGTCCACCACCTTGAAGGCGATCCAGCCGGTGCCGTGGACCTGGAGCCAGGGATAGCACTGGGCTTCCTCGCTCTTCACCGCCAGGAGTCCGATGGCGTCTCCCGGGGGGCCGCCGTCGAAACGGTAGGTGCCGCCGGTGCCGGGCCGTTCCTGCACGTGGATGCCGGTGTCGTCGGTGAGCTCCTTCATGAAGCCGGAAAGGGTGCGCAGCTCCCTGGCGAAGGTGTGGATCACCGGGTCGGGAACGGTGTTGAGGCACATGCGCTTCAGGTAGGCGAAGGCCTTTTCCACGTCGTCGGTGATGCGGAAGAAACCGCCGGACAGGATGGAGTTGCCCCCCGGATGCTCCATCTTCTCCAGCAGCGCCACGCCGGCGCCGAGGTCGTGGGCGACGATGGCAGCGATGCCGCCGGAGTAGCCGTAGCCCACCACGACGACGTCGGTTTCCTGATCCCAGGATGCGTTCATGTTTCAACCTCGATGAGTGAGATCGGGGTCAGGCGAGCCCGAGCCAGAGGAAAAGCTCTCCCGGCGGGAAAGGCAGCTTCAGCCCGTAGTCGAAAAGGCCGAAGAAGAAGATCCACGCCACCGCCGCCAGCGCGACGCTGATGCCCCACTTCTCGCCGGCTCCCAGCTTGAGGTAGGCGACGGTCGCCACCGCCGACGCCGTGATGAAGCCGAGAAACCATATCGCCAGGAAGAACCCCACGGTCCAGGCGACGATGGCCACGGTGCGGCGGCGCAGCAGCACGCGCTCGGCGGCCGCGGCGGCGGTCTCCGCCACCGGCGCCGGCGCGGGAGCGCGGAATTCCTGGACCAGGGCGAGGATCGCCAGCGTCAGGCTCGGCAGGCCCACGGCCAGGGGGAACAGCGCGGCCTGCTTCTCGATGGCGCCGAAACCGTAGAGCGCCTCGTACACCACGTAGACAAAAAGGGCGACGAAAAAGCCCGCGAAGAGGGTGCGCTCCGATTTGGATGCTTCGCCCCCCTCCCCCGGACCCGCTTCCTCGTAACCTTCAACCGCCTGTTCCTGTTCTTCGGCTTCTGCCCGTTGACGCTGTTTGCGCGCCTGCCACAGCGGGTAGAGCAGGGCTCCGGCGATCATGAGCCCGATGATGATGACGCCGGGCCGCGTCACCCAGCTCATGCCGTAGATCTTGGTGGTGAGGAACAGGTTGTTGTCGGCAATGCCTCCCAGCACGAGCCCCAACAGCAAGGGAGGGCGCTGCCAGTCGTTGCGCATCATCAGCCACCCGAGCCCGCCGAACAGCAGCACCACGATCATGTCGCCGAAGCTGTTCTTGACGGCGAAACCGCCCAGGAAGATGAGCAGCAGCAGGAACGGGATCAGGTAGGTGCCCTTGACGAAGGTGATCCTGGCCAGTTGCTTGAGAAAGAGGAAGCAGACCGCCACCGTGACGATGTTGGAGAGCACGATGATCCAGACGAACGAAAACGTCAGGTTCAGGTGCTTGTGAGGGTTCAGCAGGTCCGGTCCGGGCACGATGCCCTGGATGATGAACGCGCCCAGCAGGATCGCCATGCCCACGCTGCCGGGCACGCCGAAGGCGATGGTGGGGACCAGCGAGCCGCCCTCCTTGGAGTTGTTGGCGGCGCCGGGTCCCAGGACTCCTTCCACCGCCCCCTCGCCGAAGCGGGCCTCGTCCGAGCCGCTCTGGACCGCGTGGGCGTAGGCCACCCACTGGGCCGGTCCGCCTCCCAGGCCGGGGATCAACCCGATGTAGGTGCCGATGGCGCTGCAGCGAAGCACCAGCTTCCACTTCCGGAACGTATCCCGAACGCCCTGCATCACTCCGCCCAGCGCCCCCGGCACGTCCCGGGCGATGCTGCTCCCCTGGGTCCCCAGCTCGATGATCTCCGGGATGGCGAACAGCCCCACGGTCACGGCCACCAGCGAGAGTCCGTCCCACAGGAACAGGACGTTCTCGCTCCCGAGGATGGGCTCCAGGGTATAGCGGGACACGCTGGTGATGGCGTCGAGCCCCACCATGGCCAGCACCAGGCCGAAGCCGCCGGCGGTAAGGCCCTTGGCCAGGTTGCCGCCGCTCAAAGACGCCAGGAAGGTGATGCCCAGGAGACTGAGCATCATGAACTCGGGCGCGCCGATGGAGAGCACCAGCGGCTGCACGATGGGGATGGCCAGGGCCAGCGCGAAGGCGCCGAAAATCGCCCCGATGAGAGAGCTCATGAGCGCGGCGCCGAGGGCGCGTCCGGCCTCGCCGCGCTTGGCCATGGCGTGGCCGTCGACGATGGTGGCGGCGGTGATGCCTTCTCCCGGCACCCCGAACAGCACCGAGGTGATGTCTCCGGTGGTGGCGGTGACCGCGTGGCTCCCCAGCAGGAACGCGAAGGCCGTGGTGGGGTCCATCTTGTAGATGAACGGCAGCATCAGGGCCAGCGTGGTGGCGCCCCCCAGGCCCGGCAGGATCCCCACGGCGAAGCCGATGGCGATGCCGATCATCATGAAGACGAAGGGATCCTGTCCGGTGGCCGTGAAGGGCAGCACGGCCGCGAGGCCGGCGAACAGGGAGCCGAAATAGTCAAGCATGGCTTGGTAGCCCTTGTCTCTCCCCAGGGAGAATTAGTCGCCCATGTCCGAATCCGTCATTCCGGCGAAAGCCGGAATCCAGGAGGTACCCGGCGGGCCCTGGATTCCGGCTTCCGCCGGAATGACGCTCCCGGACATCACCACCGTTCCAGGCCGGCCGCATTGCGGCCGGCGATGCGACCGGTAACGAAGCACTCCGTTATGTTTCCCGCCTCCAGGTAGAGGTGGCCGAAGGACGATCCGCACTCGCCGGCCGAGTAGAGCCTTGGAATGGGCTCGTTGCGCACATCCATGACGTGCTGCCCGGCGTCGTGCACCGGTCCGCCCTGGGTGTTGGAGACGATGGGCCACACCTCCGCCAGGTAGAACGGCGGCGTGTCGATGGTCAGACGGGTGCCCGGCAGCCGGTGGTAGCGGTCCACCGCCCCGCTGGTGCACACTTGGTTCCATTCCTCCACCGTGGCCTTGAGTGTGGCCGGTTCCGTCGCCGGGATCATCCTGGCGATGGACTCCAGGTCGTCGGCCTTCCTGATCCAGCCGCGCTCCACCTCCGCCAGGTTGTCCTCGCTCCAGTCGTAGGAGACGGTCTCGTCGTGCACCGTGGGCTGTCCTATCGGCCCGAGCTTGCGCCCCTTCTCGTCGAATACCAGGTAGGCGGGTATGCGCGGGAACTCCTGCTTGTCGGCGTCATAGAATTCCAGCGCCCGATGGCCGGTGTCCTGCACCGCCGGCGGATACTCGTTCATGAAGCGGCGCCCGTACTTGTCCACCGCGATCCAGGGCATGACCCAGTCGTCCTTGCGCGGCCCCCGGAAGCAGTGGCGGAAGGCCAGCGGGAATTCCGGGTACTTGAAGCCGTAGCTGCCGTGGAAGTGCCACATGTGCCACATCGACGCCCCCACCTCCTGGGCCATGGTGATGCCGTCGCCGGTGTTGCCGGTGAAGAGCGTGTACACGGGCATGGCCTCGAAGTAGTTGCGCTTCATCTCGTCGTTGTTCTCGAAGCCGCCGCAGGCCAGGATCACGCCCTGCCGGGCCTTGATGGCGACCTCCCGGCCCTCGTGCTCGGTCACGAGCCCGACGATGCCGTGGTCCGGGTGCCGCACCAGCCGTCTGGCGGGCGTGGCCTGCCGCACGGTGATGCTCGCGCGCGCCTCGACGTTGTCCAGCAGCACCTTGAAAAGCCGCGCGCCGCCGCGCAGCCCCTTGGCCCACTCGAAGCCCTGGTAGCCCTCCATGGGGGCGATCTTGAAGCCGTCGAGCCCCTCGCCGCCGGGAAACGGGTAGGTGCCGCCGTTGCGCTGCTCTTCCAGCTCGAACGGGGTCTCCTTCACCAGCTCCTTGACGAAGTCCTTCATCTCCGTCATGCCCTCGGCCAGGGCGCGGAGCACGTCGTCCGGAGTGCGGCCGGCGTTGGTATGCTGCAGGTACTCGAACGCCTTGTTGGCGTCCACGGCGGTGGCGATGCCGCCGCCGGCGAGGATCGAGATGCCGCCGGGGTTGGGCATTTTCTCCACGATGGTGACTTCTGCGCCGGCGTCGGCCGCCGCCACCGCGGAAACGCCTCCCGCGAAGCCGAAGCCCACCACCACCACGTCGGTCTCGACATCCCAGCGGGCCGGAAGCCCGTTCTCGAAGTTGCTCAAGGTCTCTTCTCCTTCCCTGAAACGTGTTTCCCTCGGCCGCGCCAACCTTCTTCCCCCTCTCCCTCTGGGAGAGGGTTTGCATTCGATTACTCGGACAGGTTCCTAGGATCGTCCGGGCAGAACCACTTCCGCGCTGCCGCGGGTATTCACCATCCCGTCCTGCCGGGTGCCGGTGATGTCCAGGGACACCGTCCGCGTTTCCGTGTCTCTGGCCGTGATACGGCCCGAGTAGGTGGTCAGGTCGCCGTACAGCCCAGGGCGGGCCACCTGGACATTCAAGCGTTTGAGGAAGCCGTCGTCCCCCATCCAGTTGGTCACCAGCGGCGCCACCCAGGCGAAGCGCATGACGCCGTTGTCGAAGGGCGCGGGCATGCCGCGGCCGGCGGCCATGTTGGCGTCCTCGTGCTGCTGCGAGTACTTGACCGGAAAGCCCGTCACCGGGTTGAACATGGCGGTGTGCATGGCCTTGCTGAGGTCGAGATAGCCCCAGCGCCCGGCCTTGTAGGACGGGCCGATGGCCGCGTTCCAGGCCACCATGTCGCCGATGGTGAGGGGGCCGCGCACGATGGACGGGATCTCGCTCCCTTCATCAACGTCCTCGAAGAAGAGCGTGTCCGCGCCGCGGCGGTACTCGCGCCGCCAGGTGGTCTCGAGCCGCTCCAGCGCGCCGTCGTCGTAACGCGGGACCTCGTGCTCCATCATGGTCTGGAGGCCGATCTGGGTGGCCATGATCATGGTGCCGGTGGCCCGCGCCACCATGTTGTCGTCCTGGTTGCGGTAGTCGATCTCCGAGATGACGAAGTTGAGCCGCCGCCCCTCCTTGTTGCGCTTTTCGAAGAATTCCTTCTGACGCGGCTCGGAGCTCAGGGTGTCGCCAGCGTACACGTGACCGAACCATTCTACATCCACCCCGCCGATGAGGGATGCCAGCGGCGCCTTCATGGGCGCGCCGTGAAGGATCGGGTAGCGGTTGACGATGACGAACGCCGGGGGCGCCTGGGTTCTGCCGGTTCCGCTGTTCGACCCATGGGCCGGATCGGTCCACAGGGGATTGTCGTCGTCCGTGCCGTAGGCGAAGTGCTTGATGGCGTCCTCGGTCACGGAGCTGACCCACGGCTGACGCTCCTCCACGATCTTCCCCGTCATCTCCTCCGTCACCGCCTTCCACGCGTCGATAGCGGCGTCAACCTGCGACATGTCCACCTGCTGCTCTGCTTTCATTGGTTCTCCTGCCTGTGAGCCGATCAAGAGTTGCCGGACCCTTCGGGACCGGTGATGGCCGAAATCTCCTCTTCGGAATATCCCAATTCCTCGAGCAAGGAAACCGTGTGCTCTCCGAGGCGCGGCGGATCGCTCCGGCGCGGCAGTTCCGAACCCCGGAAATCCACCGGCAGCGCCGGCAGAGGCGAAGACGTCCCGTCCGGCGCGGTCAACTCGGTCATGTGGCCGCGTCCCCTCAGGTGGGGATGGTCGAACAGGTCCATGGGCGTGTTGATGGGCGCGTGGGGAATGTTGGCCGATTCCAGCCGCGCGACGATGTCGGGGAACTCGAAAGTGCGCACCAGTTCCTCGGTGAGCCGGGTCAACCGGCGGAACTCCGCGCGCCGGCCGGCGTTGTCGCGCAAGGCATCCTCCGCCCAGAGGTCGTCGAGGCCGAACTCCTTGCAGTAGGCCTCCCACTGGACGTCGCTGGTGACGCCGATGAACACGTGGCGCCGGTCGCGGGTCTCGAACACCTTGTAGATGCCCCACCCCAGGTCCTGTCCCACGCCGCGCTCGGTCATGGGGGCCGGGACCTCCCCCGAAATCCCCGCCTTGGCGATGTGCTGCGACACCAGGAACACCGCGGTCTCGAACAGCCCCACCCTCATGTCGTCGCCGCCGCCGTCGCGGGCGCGCCTCAGCAGTGCCGCAAGGATGCCGATGACGCTGAACATGGCGCCGGTCATGTCCACGATGGAGGCGCCGGCGCGGAGCGGCATCCCCGGGGGACCGGTCATGTACGCCAGCCCGCCCATCATCTGGGCCGGCTCGTCGAGCAGGTTGCGAGACTCGTAGGGTCCGGAAAGGAATCCCTTGATGCCGCAGTGAAGGAGTCCGGGCTTGATGCGCTGCAGCTCCTCGTAGCCCAGGGCCATGCGCTCCAGCACCCCCGGGCCGTAGTTGTCGATGAGCACGTCGGCGGTGCGCAGCAGCCGCTCGAACGCTTCGCGTCCGCGCGGCTCCTTGAGATCCAGGGCGATGCTGCGCTTGCCGCCGTTGAAAGCCAGGAAGTAGCCCTGGTTGCCGCGGCTGAAACGGGCCTGGTCGCCGCTGCCGGGCCGCTCCACCTTGATGACGTCGGCTCCCAACGCCGCCAGGATGAGCCCCGCCGTCGGCCCGGCCACGATGTGGCCCAGCTCGAGCACTCTGATGCCGTCAAGCATGGTCTGCGAGGGAGTGCGAGCCCACGTGCGATCGGCTACGCGGGCTATTCCCGGCTATTCCCTATAGGCCCCGAAGACACCGAGCAGGCTGTCGCCACCGACCGCCCGAGCGCCGAACGTTCCGGCGACGGATCCCGGAGGTTCCGCGTAGGACACCGGGATGTCGGCGGTAGCGAGACCGTTACCGTAAAACTGCCCGCCCCATCGCCCCTCCGCCTGTTTACCGTCGAGGAGGCCGCTCACCTCGCCTCTAAAGAAGGCGGCGTCGCCAGTCTGTATAGAGGCGTTTCCCAGTGTCAACTCTTCAAACAAGGGCTGGTCGTTGGCCGAATCCCTACCGTCCAGCAGCAACCCTCCGATCCAGTCCTCATCGAAGTCGGCGGTAAGCCTGACGCCGGCGCCAAAATTCCGGAACGTGGCAGGGTCTCCATGAGCCGCATAGAGGCCCGTCGCGGCACCTTCGTATATTGCCCGGCCTGCGACCGCCGTGATGATCCCAGCCTGAAACGGATCGTTACCGCTGGCGGCAGCACCCACGAACGGGCTGCGGTCGCCGCGGGGACCAGGTGCCCAGGCCCAATAGCTGAGCGCCAGATAGTCCGTATCGTCGTTGTCCCGGATGTCCGAGTAGTACACGGAATAGTACCTTCCTCCGTTCCGGCTGACAACGAAATGGTCAACGCCCTTCCATTGGGGTGCGTCCGGCTTGGGGAGAATCGCGGCAAGATAACCCGGCGGGGCTGGCCGGTTTCTCGTATTGTGAACGAATCCAAGTCCGAAGTTGATCCTCTCGAACACCAGGGCGGTCCCGACATACCCTGCATTGATCGCCCTGTTGTCCGTTTCGGCCAAGGCCTGGGTTACCCCGGTATTCCACGCGCCTCCGGTGCCAGGCTGGATGGTGGTGGTGGCTGCCGTGCTCGAAACGACATCGTTGTCGGCGGCTGCTGCCACCCTGCTTGCAATATTGTTCCTCACCCGCGCCGGAAGATCGTTGAGCGCCCCAACCATCCGTCCCTGGCCGGCCGGCAGCCTCAAGGATACCGGGGCGGGCATGAGGGAAGGAATGCCGCCGGTTCTCCGGTAGGAGGCAGAGCCGTCGTCCGCGACGGTCAGGACGCATGACTGGCCACCAGCGGGGCATGAGACGACGACATTGCCGTGTTCCTCGGATACGCCAGCTTCGACGGTGATCTCACCGGGAGCCAAGCCATGGTCGACAGGCAACGGAAGCGGGACAGGGCTATGGTCTTTGGGGCTGGGGCCGCCGCCACCACAAGCAGACAGGACTACGACACACGAGGCGAACAGGATCGCTGGCAGGAACTTTCCTGTTTCAACAATCGGACGACTCATCACGCTCCTCCTGATCAAATACCCCCGTGAGCATGGCCCTGAAAACTGCTCCAATGCAAGACACAGAACCAAGACGCGGTGTCAAGACTATGACTGCATCACGTAATACAGTCTGTAACCACACGGCATAGTGGTTTGCTTGGTACAGTTTACAGTTAATAACGGAGTTGGCCCGGCAGCGCCATCTCCAGCAGTCCCCGGCGCCCCGCCAGACCGGTGGCTCGGGCTAGGGCCGCCAGGGGCCCGAAGCGCTCGAGGGCCCCGTTCAGTAGGTCGGGTGTCGGCATTGCGATTGCTTCGTGCCCTTCGTTTGTCAACTCTTCGGCAAGGAGGCGCAACGCGGACTTCCGGCGCGGGAACAACCGCAGGCGGATGGCGGTATCCGGCGCGATGCCGGCGATCTCCCGGACGGCCCCGAGGGTCGCCGCGTAACCGCCCAGTTCATCCACCAGTCCTTGTTCCCGGGCGTCGGCGCCGGTCCACACGCGTCCCTTGGCCGCCGCCGCTACCCGTTCCCTGGGCAGGTTCCGGCCCTCCGCCACCTTTGAGACGAAGTCGTCGTAGACCGCGTCGAGCAGCCCCTCGAGGCGGCTCTGCTGGCTGGCGTCGTAGTCCTGCACCGCGCTCCAGAAGGTCGCGTTGCGGTTGCCGGCGATGTGGTCCCAGGACACCCCGAGCTTTTCCGAGAGGCCCTTGATGACGACCTTTCCGCCCGCCACCCCGATGGAGCCGGTGAGGGTGGCGGGTTGGGCGACGATCCGGTCGGCCGGAACCGCGACGAAATAGCCGCCCGAACCGGCGACGTCGCCCATCGATACGATCACCGGCTTGCCCCGCCGGCGCGCCCGCGATACCTCGCGGCGGATCACGTCCGAGGCCACGTAGGAGCCACCCGTGCTGTCGATGCGGAAGACGATGGCCTTCACTTCGTCGTCGTCCGCGGCCCGGCGGAAGGCCCGTGCGATGCTGTCCGATCCCATGGAACGGCGTCCGGTGAAGCCGCCGTGGCGGCTGCTGCCGCCGTGCACCGTGCCCAGGCCGTAGATCAGCGCCACGGTGGCCGGTTCGCCGCCCCGGGCTTCGAGCCGGCCGGTGTAGCTGGACAGGGACAGGAACGCGATGTCCGTGCCCAGGGTCTCGCGCACCAGCTCGTTCACCTCGTCGCGGTAGAGCAGCCCGTCCACCAGCTTCGCCTCGAGCGCTTCGGTGGCCGGGAAAGGCGCCTGCTGCATCAACGCCCGAACGTCTTCGGTGGAAAGGCCGCGTCCCTCGGCGATTCCCGCTGTCAACTGTTGCGTCAGGGACTCCATGATACGGGTGAGAGCTTCACGCTGGGGGGCGTTGAAGCCGCTTTCGGTGAAACGTTCCTTGATGCCCTTGTACTCCTCCCGCTGGCTGACCCGGTATTGGACGTCGAGTTTCTCCAGCGTGCCCTCGAGGAAATAGCCCTCCGCCAGGAGTCCGGTGAGGCCCACGTCTCCCGACGGCTGCAGGTAGATCTTGTCGAACGCCGCGGCCAGATAGTAGGCGGCGTTGCCCGGACCGAAGTCGCCGAAGGATTCGGCGAAGGCCCAGGCGGGTTTTCCGGACCGGCGGAAGCCGTTTATGGCGTCGCGCAGCTCCTGGGTGCGGGCCAGCCCGGTTCCCGAAGCGCCCACCCGCGCCACCAGGCCCACCACGCGATCATCCTCCGCCGCCCGCTCGATGGCGGCGACGATTTCCCAGAGGGACGGCCGGCGTTTCCCGAGGCCGTCCCAGGGCGTGAGCGCGCCGGAGCCGTATTCGGGGACGTCGCGGTCGAGGTCCAGGGTAAGGACCGTCTTCTCCGGCACAGGCGGTGTACGCATGGAGAAGAAGATCACCGCCCCCACGACAACGGCGGCCGCCAGGGTCGTGACCGCTCCGATCAGCATGAGAATGGTTCGGATGATGCGCATGGGTCCTCCTGGTGTCGTGTCCCGCGGATTCCTGGAACAAGTTGCGCAGGAATTTTCGTCCGTCGGCAAGGCGCGATGACTTTGTAGGGGCGACCGCCGGTCGCCCCACGTGGCTAAAGCGCCCGCCGCGCATGCGGTGGGGACGGGTCTACCTATCTGCTACACAGAAGATGATGCCGGAAACGGCGCGGGATACAAGCAGGTGCCAAGAGAAGACCGATGTTGCGAATTACCAGCCGCATCAGCCTGGACGAGGACGAGATCGAGGAACGTTTCATCCGTGCCTCCGGTCCCGGCGGGCAGAACGTGAACAAGACGGCCACCGCGGTGCAGCTCCGGTTCAGCATCGTCGATTCGCCCTCCTTGCCCGAAGCGGTAAGGGACCGGCTCGTACGTATCGCCGGCCGGCGCGTGGACAAGAACGGGGTCTTGACCATCGAGGCCAAACGCTACCGCGACCAGTCGCGCAACCGCGAGGATGCCGTGGAGAGGCTCGTCAAGCTGATCCGCAAGGCCGCCGAGAGACCCGCGGCGCGCCGTCCCACTCGACCCACCGCGGCGTCGCGGCAGCGGCGCCTCGACGACAAGCGCAAGCGCGGGGAGATCAAGAAGTCGCGCCGCCCCGATCTCCAGGAGTGACGTCCCGGGTCCAGGCCCTCACCCCAACCCTCTCCCAGAGGGAGAGGGGGCCAGAGGCAATACAGCCCCTCTCCCTCTGGGAGAGGGTTGGGGTGAGGGCTCCGGGGATCAGTGCAGCGTGGGCGGTTCGTCGTCGCTCTTCTTGCCGTCGATGATCCGGAACTTTCGCTTCATGCGAGCCAGCCGTAAACGATAGTACTCGTGCCTGACGTTGGCGAACGCGCGCCACGGGCTCAGCATGTAGCCCCATCTCAGGTAGATGTAGCCGAACAGCATGCCGCCCAGGTGGCCGAGATGGGAGATGCCGGAGTTTCCCGGGCTGATGGACGAGAAGAAGGCTATGGCGCCGATGATGAGCACGAAGTACTTCATCTTGATGGGGAACAGCAGGTAGAAGTAAACGACGTTGTTGGGATAGAGCCGCCCGTAGGCCAGCAGCACGCCGTAGATGCCGGCGGAGGCGCCGATGGTGGGTATGGCTTGGTTCGGTTCGAGAAACAGCACGCAGAGCCCGCCCCCCATCACGCTCACCCAGTAGAACTTCAGGAAGAACCGCGTCCCCCAGGCCCGCTCCAGGTCGCACCCGAACATCCACAGGGCCAGCATGTTGAACAAAATGTGGAACAGCCCGAAATGGAGGAACTGGTAGGTGAAGAGCTGCCAGACGTGGAGCTGCTCCCACACGAGCTGCGGCACCAGGCCGAAGATCCACAGCAGCGGCCGGCCGCCGAGATAGGGAAGCTGGAAGACGAAGACGATGATGTTGACGATCAAGAGCCACTTGACCGCCGGCGTGACCGGACCGCCGAAGCTGAAGGAGCTGTAGGCGGGCTGGGTCCGATACATCATGATTTCACTATAACGTATTGCACGGGGGGCCGTAAGCCGCTAAGCGTTGGGGGGACATGAAGACCCTGATTACCGGCGGAACCGGAGTGAACGGCGCGGCCACGGCCCGCCTCCTGGTGTCCCGGGGCGAGCGGCCCGTGCTGATGGACAACCGGGTGGATCCTTCCCTCATCGCCGACATCGCCGCCGACGTGGACGTGGTGACCGGCGACATCCTGGACGGGGCCGCGCTCAAGGACCTCGTGGCGGCTCACGGCATCACCCACGTCGTTCACATGGCCGCGCTGATGCCCGGCCCCGCCGAGGCTGATCCGCGCCTCGCCATCTCCATCGGCGTGGACGGCACCTTGAACGTGCTGGAGGCCGCCCGCGCCTGCGACGTCCGGAGGGTGGTCTACACCAGCTCCAACGCCTTCGTCGGCAACATCAGCGGCAAGTACGGCCATCCGGATTTCGTCCCGTTGGACGAGTCCCTGCCGCCCAACCCCGCCGACCTCTACGGCGTCACCAAGGTCTGCTCGGAAACGTTGGGCAACTACTACCGCAAGCGCTACGGCGTGGAGTTCGTGGCCCTGCGCTACCCCTCGATCTACGGCCCGGGCAAGCTCGCGCGTCACGGCGTGCTGGCCCTCTACGGCAAGATCATCGAGGACGCCATGGCCGGACGGGAAGTCTCGATTCCCCAGGGCGGCGACCAGCGGAACGACGCCGTCTACGTGGGCGACGTCGCCCACTCGGTCGTGCTGGCCCTCGACGCCGAGGACCTCACTCAATGGACCTTCAACATCGGCACCGGCCGGGGAGTCACCCTCAAGGATTTCGCCGACGTCCTGAAGCGCATCTTTCCCGAAGCGAAAATTGATATCGGCCCCGGCCTCGACTTCCGCGAGGGCTACAAGCAGAGCTATTGCGTCTTCGACATCGGCAAGGCCCGCGAGCAACTGGGCTACTCACCGCGGTATTTCCTGGAAGAGGGCATCGAGGACTACATCGAAAGCATCAAGAAGCTGGACCTGCCGATCTGAAGTCCGTGCGGTGCTCGATCCCCGAGCCCGTCCTTTTCGCCAAGTCCTTCCCGTGCACGATACCGTCACGTACAAATCCTGTCGAATCGCCGTGGGACCCGGCCGGTAGTCCCTCCGCGTCGTTTGTGCTATCGTCCCGTCAGGACTTGAGCAGATGGAGATCGGGAGGTTGGGCGCATGAAACTCTACCATTTTCCACCTTCGACGAACTCGTTGAAGGTGCGCATCGCCCTGATGGAGAAGGGGTTGGAATTCGAAAGCGTCGTGATCGACCTGACGAAGCGCGAGCAGAAGGCCCCGGACTATCTGAAGATCCATCCCTTCGGTCAAGTGCCCGCCCTGGATGACGACGGTTTCGTGGTTTACGATTCCACGGTGATCAACGAATACCTCGAAGACGAGTATCCTCACCCGCCCCTGTTGCCCACGGACTCCGAGAGCCGCGCCCACGCCCGCCTGATGGAAGACTACCGGGACAACCACGTCAACCCTCACTTCGTGACGCTGATTCACGAGTACCGTAAGCCGGAAGAGGAGCGCGATGTGGCGCTCATCCGCGAGACCCAAGCGAACATAGGCTCCGCCTTCGCCGCGCTCGATATCGCGTTGCAGGGCAAGGAGTACCTCGCCGGCTCCTTTAGCCTGGCGGACATCGCCTTCATGCCCAATATCGCCCTGCTGGAACGTTTCGCCGTCCCCCTGAATCCGGACCTCGATAACGTGGCGACCTGGATCGAGCGGCTGCGCGCCCGCGGCAGCTACTCCGCCACCCAGAATTAGTCGGCGATTCGTACGCGGGCCGGTTCGAAACCGCCCCTACACGGAGTACGACGACGCGGACTTCCGGTAAATTGCGACTGCTGCTCGCCTGGTTGGTGCACTTCTACACCGCCCTCGGTGCGGCGGTGGCCGTGTTCACCCTGGCGCTGGTGGCCGCGGGCCGTTATCGCGAGGCGCTGGCGCTCATGGGGCTGGCGCTTGTCCTGGACGCCACCGACGGCACCTTCGCCCGGGCGGCGAACGTGAAGGAGCTGGTCCCCAGGGTGGACGGCGCCCGCCTGGACGACATCGTCGACTACCTCAACTACGTCCTGGTCCCGTGTTTTCTGCTGGTTTGGGCGGAGCTGCTGCCGGCCGGCCATGGCTGGTGGATCGTGTGCCTGCCGCTTCTCGCCAGCGCCTACGGCTTCTCGCAGACCGACGCCAAGACCGCCGATCACCACTTCCTGGGCTTCCCTTCCTATTGGAACGTGGTGGCGTTCTACTGTTTTCTCCTGGACCCCGGTCCCTGGTTCAACGCCCTGGTGGTGATCGTGTTGTCGGTGATGGTCTTCGTGCCGATCCGCTACCTGTATCCCAGCCGCAATGCCCTGCTCCAGGGGCTCACCATCACCCTGGGGGCGATCTGGGGAGTGCTGTGCTTCGCGATCGTGTACCTGCTGCCCGACCCGCCCTACTACCTGGTTCTGGGGTCGTTGTTCTTCCCGGTCTATTACCTCGGGCTGTCGTTCTGGTCGCATTTGCGATACTAGCGGCCCTCACTGTACAACCGGAACATGGTTTACGTTTTGAACCGGGAACATGGTTTACAGGGCTTACAGCCGAGATGCGCCTCAGGCTCACCGTCGGTGGACCCGGCCAGTCGCCCTGGCCGGAAGTCCGCTTCCGGCCATAGGTGCCCGAAAAGCCGACGCGAACGACGAGTCACCCGAAGGGCCGAAGCGAAGCGGAGGAGGCGCGTAGCGCCTTGACTCGTTGTGAGCAGAGGCTATCCAACCCATAAAAAACGTAAACCATGTTCCCGGTTCAAAACGTAAACCCACTACTGTCCGGTCCAATAATTGAACAAATTCAATTGCTTATGCAACATGTCCTGGGAGGAAGTGTCTTCGGCATCGAAGAACCCCTTGTTTAAGGGGATTTTCTCGAACAAGGTGACGGAGAAGACCTGTAACAATGTGTAGAGGGAAACATCGAGGTCGAGCCGCTTTCTGATGATGGCGACGAGCACGTACACGGAGACGGCAGTCCAGATTTGCACCTTGACGGCGTTCTCCGAGGTGCCGTAAAACTTCCTGATCCGCAGATGTTGCTTGATCCATTTGAAAAACAACTCCACCTGCCAGCGGGCCTTGTACAGTTCGCAGATGACCTTTGGCTGAGGACCAAACAGGTTGGTCAGGAAAAGGAGCGTCTTTGATGTCTCCGGGTCTTTGAATCGAATCCGCCGCAAATAATGAGGATAACGTTTGTGGCTGTAGAAGCCCGACAACTTTACGGTCTGATCGCAGACAATGCCTTGCACACGATCGCTTGGAGCGGAATAGATGCGTCGCAAATCGGCATTGGTTTTGGCTCGGGTGACAAAGAACGCGCCGGCTTCGTGAAGTGCGAAGAGGCGCTTGAAGTCGAGGTAAGCGCGGTCCATCACGTAAATCGCTGCGGGTTCTGGAATCAACAGATCGAGCACTTTGATATCGTGCAGCTTGCCGTCGGAAACATGTATGAAACTCGGGATATTGCCGCGCAGATCGAGCAGCGTATGCATCTTGACCGCTGCTTTGGTGCTTCGAAACGAAGCCCACGGAAACAACGACAGGCACAGGTCGATGGTCGTCGAGTCCAGTGCATAGACGGTGTTGGACAGATCCAGCCCAAGGTCCTCTTGGATGTAAAGTTTGCGGGCTTGTGCAATGAGCCGTTGGGCGAAGTCGGCGTAGATTCTCCAGTCTCTTCGTTCGTTGGCGTCGGCCAACGTAGAGCGCCTGACCGTGGAGCGAATGCCCATGTGGTAGAGCTTGGCCGATTGCGCTGCAAGACAGGCTTCGATGTCTCGCAGACTTTCCCGATAAGCCAACTGAGCGAATGCCAGGATGCGAAAGTGCTCGGCACACGCCAGGGTGCGAACACGACGGTTCCCGCCATAGCGATCGACGATACGAGCGAACGTTGTCCAAGGCAGAAAATCCATCAACTGCGCGAACAGCGTCTTGCCGGTGTACATGGCGTGCCCTCCAGGGATTCCTGCCCTGAAGGTCGCCCAAAAGCGCTGTTGCGTTCAAGTCGGCACCGCAAGAAATCGATAAAAAGTATACCTGATTCACATAGTTACAGCCATCCCTACGTCACTTAACCGGACAGGAGTGACGTAAACCATGTTCCCGGTCTGTACCTCACCCCAACCCTCTCCCAGAGGGAGAGGGGGTCAGATTGTAGCTCCCTTTCAGAGAGGGCCAGATTATACTCCCTTTCAGAGGGGGCCAGTGGTGGGGCGCAAAGGAGATGGTCGACCCGGCCACCGGAGAGATCCGCACGGTGCAGCTCGGATCCCCTCGCCGGCTGCGCACCATCTTCGATACCAACCTGCGCATGTCGTACGCCCACGGCCGGTGGCAGCAGATCGAGCGCGTGAAGAACGCCAGGCCGTTTCTACGGTACGTCGCCACGCTGGATGATCGGACGCGAGCCCAGCATCGAGCATGGCACGGCACCGTGCTTCCCGTGGACCACCCCTTCTGGGAAAGCCACTATCCGCCCAACGGATGGGGGTGCCGCTGCATCGTCCAGCAGTTGTCGCAGGCGGATCTTGATGAATTCGGCCTGGGGGTGTCGCAGGGGCCGCCGGCAGGATCCCTCGAAACCCGGCCGTGGCACAACAAGCGGACGGGCGTCACGGTCCAGGTCCCCCGCGGCATCGACCCCGGGTTTCAGCACAACGTCGGCCGGCACATGCCCGGGCGCGACGCCTCGGACCGGCTCATCCAGAAGATCGACGCCGCCCCCGAAGACCTCCCGGTCATCGGCCAACCCTGGAACACACCCGAGTTCCAGGCCCATCTCGACGGCAAGGCCGACGATCCGCGCGCCGCCTGGCCCATCGCCGTGGCCCCCTCTTACATCCTCGGCGCGATCAAAGGTCTCAGCCGGACACTGCGGCTGTCCAGGGAGACCGCCGACAAGCAGGCTGGCCGCATGCCGGACACCCCCGGACACGACGACGTAGTCGCCGCAGACTACGCCAAGGCCCAACGCATACTCACTGATGGAGACGTCTTTCAGGTGGCCGAACGCGTCGCGGTCGGCTTCATTGAGGATGACGGCAAACTCTGGATGATCGCGCTCAAGTCGTCAGAGGACGGAAAGGAGACTTATCTGACCAGCCTGCATAGAGCCAAGAGAAGCGACTTGCGGCGAGCAGGGAGACGTGGGGGGCGCCTGGGGGGCCGCCGACAATCCCCCGCGCGGCCGTAGCCTCGGAATGGCGAAAATGACTCAGGCGTCGTTATTTCGATAGCCCAAAACCCCTCCAAAAACAAGGCCGCGATCCGACGTTTTTTCGGCCAATTAAACACCCCAAAACCCCCTGGAAAAACCCGTTTCGGCGGGCGTTATCCACAGTTTTCCCTCATTTATTTTGTCCCTGGCGTCCGCTCGTTTTCACAGGCGCAACGGTCACGCAACTCCCTGTTTTCCCTTACCTTCGTCCCATTCCATCCCTTTTAAACCCTCCTCATCCCGTATCTTCATTTATTCTGTCCCCCCACAGCCAGAGCCATATAGCCCCCTCTCCCTTTGGGAGAGGGTTGGGGTGAGGGCCTAGCGCGTGGGCTCGACGGACTCGTCTCGGTGGATGCGGACGGCCAGCACGTCGGCTTCGGCGCAGAGCTGCCGTTCGCAGCTCAGGGTGCAGGTCAGGAAGGTCTTGCGCCCCTGCACCTCGCGGATGGAGGCGCGCAGCTCCAGGGGTTTGCCCAGGGGCGTCGGCCGCCGGTAGTTGATGTTCATGTTGGCGGTGACGAAGAAGACCCGCGGCGCGCTGCCGATGGGACGCCGCTCGTCCCGGTAGGCCCGGGCGATGGCGAGGTTCATGCTGTGGCAGTCGAGCAGGGTGGCGATGATGCCGCCGTTCACGACCTCGCGGGTGCCGCCGCAGTGGTGCGGCTGCGCCGTCCAGGTGCCGACCGCGTCCTCGCCGTCCCAGCGGCTCTTGACCTGAAGCCCCTGCTCGTTGGCCGGACCGCAGCCGTAGCACAGGGTGGTCGCCCCCTGGTCCTGAAACGGCCGTTCTTCGCTCATGCGCCGCCCCGTCCGTTCCGGCCCTGCGCTGCTGCCGGGCTACCCGGCCCGGGCCACACCCAGCCGGAGCTGCCCGATCCCTTCGATCTCCGCCACCAACTCGTCGCCCGCCGCCAGTTGCCGCTGGAACTCAGGCGAGTCCGGGTTGCCGCTGGCGATGAGGTCGCCCGGCATCAGGGTGCCCACCTGCGAGAGGTAGCTCACCAGCCGGGCGACGCCGTTGATCATGCCGCCGGTACTGGCGGACTGTCGCAGGTCGTCGTTCACCCACAGGTGCATCTCCAGGGCCTGGGGGTCGGCTATCTCGTCCCGGGTGACGATCCAGGGCCCCACGGGCGCGAAAGTGTCGAACCCCTTGCGCACACAGCGGGTGCCCATGAGGTTCCTGCCCGATCCGTATCCCCGTGCGGTGACGTCGAGGATGACGCTGTAACCGAACACGGCCTCCAGGGCCTCGTCCACCGACAAGTTCCGGCTCTCCCTGCCGATGACGACGCACAGCTCCAACTCCGGGAAGATGGTCTCTGCGTCGGCCGGGATGAGGATGTCCTTGCCCGGGCCGACGACGGCGGACGGCGGTTTGAGGAAGATGTGTTCCAGCAACTCGTCCGGCGGTCGCTCCCGGGCCTCGCCCCGCCCTCCGGCACTGCTCAGGTTGGCGCTCCCGCGCTTGTAGTTGCCGGCGGCCGCCCAGATCTTCGAGGGGGCGGGTACCGGCGCCGCCAGTTGCGCGGCGTCGAGGGCTGCCGGGGCCGTCTCCGAGACGGCGCGTTCGATGGCTTCGCGGCTCGTTTCATACGAGGCCGCCAGATCGATCATCGAGCCGCAGATGCCGTCCAGGGAGACCATCCCGTCTTCCGACGTGACCGCGGCCACGGTGCCGTCCTTAAGGGTCGCAAACCGCATCGAATACCTCCATGGGTCCAACCGTCGCCCGGAGTTGGGGCCGGAATGTATAGGGGAAAGCCGTCGAGGCGGCGCGGGAACGGCCGCCGGTCGTGCGGGCTAATAGGCGTCCTTGAGTTCCCGTACCTTGGCGAACACGGAAACCGGATCCGTTCCGATCCCCGGGAAGCGATCGGCCATGCCGTACTTGATCTCATCGGTTTCACAGCGGAGGAACGGATTGGTCGCGAGCTCGTCGTCCAGGCGGGAGGGCACCGTGAACTGGTCCTTGGACCTGAGTGCCTGCACCGCCTCCAGCCGCCGGCGGATATCCTCGTTGCCGGGTTCCAGCGTCAGCGCGAACTGGAGGTTCTTCTCGGTATACTCATGGCCGCAGTAGACAAGGGTGTCGCCGGAGAGGTCACGGAGCTTCCCCAGAGAGGAGGTCATCTGTTCGGCGGTTCCCTCGAAGACCCGGCCGCAGCCGCCGGCGAACAGGGCGTCCCCGCTGAAGAGCTTTCCGGGGAACACGAAGCCGATGTGCCCGATGGTATGGCCCGGAATGAACAAAACGCTCCCGCACTCCTTCCCGACCTCGACATCGTCCGCCTCCATGACCCGGTGCGTGATGCCCGGGATGCGGTGCTCGTCCACCTTGGCCCCGAACACCTTCAGGTCCGGCTTCTGCTGGAGGAGATAGTCGTTCCCGCCGGTGTGATCCCGGTGGTGGTGGGTGTTGAGGATCGCGACAAGGTCGACCCCCTCCTCCTGCACCACACGCCAGACAGGCTCGCCCTCGGAGGGGTCTACGATGCTCGCCTGGTTGGTCTTCTCGCAGACCAGAAGGTACCCGTAATTGTCCCTCAACAGCGGTATCTGAACGATTCTCATGCGGCCCTTTATAGCAAACTCGGGTGGCCCGGACCATAGTCGGGAACCTGCCCACTTGATTGACCTGCGGCGCGGTGTTGCATACCCTGAAGCCATGCTGAAGGCTGGAGTCGGACAATCATCGCTGACGGATACACGGGCGGCGGTCGAGGCAGCGGCGCGGAGCGCCATGGAAGGTTTGCCGGACGGCGGCGCCGACCTGGTGCTGATTTACGCCACGGTTGACCATGTCGGTGCCCTGGAGGAGGAGCTGATCACGCTTCACGGGATCACCGGCACCCGCAACGCCGTGGGCTGCAGCGGCCTGGGGATCCTGACGGACGGCGGCGAGATCGAGGGGGATTCCGGCGTCGCCGTCATGGCGCTGGCTTCCGACGCGATTCGGGCGCATCCCTTCATCCGCGACTCACTCAAGGGAAACGACGCGGCCGCGGGACAGGACATCGCCAACGTAGTGGGTCAGGACCGGCCTTCCCTGACCGTGCTCCTGGCCGACGGCTACCGGAGCCGGCCCGACGTCATGCTGGAGGGCATGGCGTTGGCGGGCCACGCCGGACCGGTGGTCGGGGCGGGCGCGTCCGAGAACGGCAGCCATGGCTGCACCTACCAGTTCTATGAGGATCGGGTGACCGGCAACAGCGTCGTCGGGTTCGCGCTGTCGGGCGCCGGCACCACCGCCATCGAGCTCACCCAGGGCTGTCAGCCGGTGGGCGGGCCCATGGTCATCACCAAGGCCGACGAGAACATCATCCTTGAGATCAACGACCGCCCGGCTTTCGAGGTGTTCGTCGAGCTCATCGGCAAACCCTTCCAGCAGGACTTGCGCCGTGCCCTTGCGTTCGTGTTCGTGGGGCTGCCGCCGGACCCGCGTCAGACGGAAATCGAACCCGGGCAGTATCTCGTCCGAAATATCATCGGCCTGGACGCGCAACGCGGCATTCTCGCGGTGGCTCAACCCGTGGAAGCCGGACAACCGCTGATCTTCACCCTGCGCGACGGCCAGCGGGCACGGGATGACCTCGGGCAGATGCTGGAACGCCAGGGAGCCCGGCTCGAAGGCAGGAAGCCCCGGCTGGGCCTCTACTTCAACTGCTGTGCTCGGGGCAGCGGCCTCTACGGCGTACCCGGCATCGATACCGCCTACATCAGGCAGGCGCTAGGCGACGTGCCGGTCATCGGCTTCTTCGGCAACTACGAGATCGGCCCCATGGCGGGCGGCAACCACCTGCTCACCTACACCGGCGTGCTGGCGCTCGTCACCGAGTGAGCCGCACGACCCGGGCAC
Organism: uncultured Binatia bacterium (SeqCode); assembly: GCA_965204505.1. Classification (GTDB taxonomy): domain Bacteria; phylum Desulfobacterota; class Binatia; order UBA9968; family JAJDTQ01; genus JAJDTQ01. Next base: position 1,141,869 of record CBDBFB010000001.1, on the reverse strand, counting down.
CCTCACCCCGACCCTCTCCCGGAGGGAGAGGGGGACAGAGCCAATATAGCCCCTCTCCCCCTGGGAGAAGGGGCGGGGTGAGGGTCCTCCAGTCAGCGCCGCAGGCGCTTGCGCTTGTTGGCGAGATAATCGACGACGATGTAGTTGCCGATCTCGTCGGGAGACGTGTAGAACACCCGGCCGGTGTTCATCCGAGTGAGGCGGTCCACGAAGCCCATGCGGTAGTAGTCCATCCCCAGCATGAAGGTGTTGATCCGGATGCCGCTCTGGGTGCAGCGCCGGACCTCCTTGAGGGTTTCCCGGACGATGCGCTCGTGGAGCAGGGCCGAGCCCCAGCCGCTGTGAAGGCGCCCTCCCCGGTCGACGTTGCAGGCGGTCGGTTCGCCGTCGGTGATGAGGATGATCTGGCGGTTGGTAGCCCTATTGTTTCCAAGGAGTTGACGGGAAAACCTCAGTGCTTCCTTGATATCCGTGCCATGCTCCATGAAATAGGTGATGGCGACGATGGAAGGCAGGTCCTCGGTGCGGATGATCTTGGCGTTGGAACGAAACGCCACCAGGTGCAACACGTCCTGCGGGAACTTGGTCTCGATCAGCCGGTTCAGGGCCAGCGCCACCTTCTTGCCGGCGTGCAGCGCGTCGTTCATCAACATCGAGTAGCTGACGTCAATGAGCAGCACGGTCTCGGTGTCGGTGGAGAACTCGTGCTGGTACACCTGGAAGTCCTTGGGCTCGATCTGCACGGGAACCCCGGTCCGTCCGTCCTCCAGTGCCTGCATGAGGGTCTTGCGGATGTCGATGTTGAGCGGGTTGCCGTACTCATAGGCCTGGGTCTCCTCCAGCCGCATGCCCTGGTTGCCGGTCTTGGCGCTGGCGTGCTGCCCCCAGCGATTCTTGTTCATGAGCTGGAAGATCTCTTTCAGGGCCTTGTCGCCGAGCTGGCGCATGCCCCTGGGGCTTAGTCTCAAACCGCTGCCGGTGCGCACCAGGTAACCCGCGTCCACCATCATCTGTTCCACGCCCTGGAGGTACTTGAGCTGCTCGTAGGCCTCCTCTCCCAGCAGCACCCGCATGGCATCCAGATCGAGGTCGGAGACGTCGCCGAGCCCCCGCCGGCCCCAGCGCAGGAACTGCTCCAGGCCCCGTAACTGACCCAGGATCTCTCCGGCCTCCCCCATCCCCATGCGCTGGCTGCCCTGGAAGGGGTACTGGTTCAGCAGTTGCTCGAGCTGCTCCATCTGGGACATGGCGTCGCTCAGGCGCTGCAACTCCTGCTGGCCGAGCGAGTCGAGGTTCTCCAGGAGGTTGTCGAGGTCCTCCACCGCGGCGTCCAGCATGTTGGGCAGGTTCTGCAGGAAGTCGTCGTCGTCCAGCAGCCGGCTCAGGCGATCGAGCATCTGGGAGAGGTCCGGCGCACCGGGTCCCGTCAGGTTCTGCGGCTGCTGCATGGAGCGCTGGTCGATCTGCTCCCCGAGACGTTCCTTGAGCTGCCGGTAACGCTCCTGGGCCTGGCGCATGCGCTCGGCCAGCTCGTCCATGTTCTGGGCGTAACGGCCGGACAGGCGCTCCATGAAGTTGCGCATCTTCTCGTGGTACGCCTCCAGTTTCTCCGCCAGCTCGTTCAGCTTTTGGCTCAGCGCTTCGCTCTCTTCCGGCGACAGCTTGAAGGAATCGGGTGAGTACTTGTTGAGGAGATCCTGCTTCTTCTCCTCCGCCTGCTGCAGCAGGTCCCGCAGCCCCTGCACCGAGCGCATCCTGTCCTCGGACTCGAAGCCCCGGCGCATGAGGCTGCGGAGCGCCCGGCGCACGCCTTCTTCCTCAAGGAATGTGTCCGAGAGCTGCTTCAACAGGTCGTTGGCAGTGGGAAAACGGACCTCCTGGGAGCCGTCCCAGGGCGTGTACCGGTGGATCCTCATGGGGCGTTCACTATATCGCAGGCGCTTCCGGCACTGCAATACCGAAAATCGGCGGGTGGCGAGGCTACCGCCCTCGAACTGTTGGAATGCCGCGGGCGACTCGGCTATACAGGTGAGATTCCTTTACCGGGGAGGCACCCATGAAGGTCACTGTCGACACCACCAAGTGCGACGGACACGAGAAATGCGTTCAGGCCGCGCCCAATGTTTTCAGGATGAACGAACGCTTCATAGCGGAAGTCGCCGACGCCAACGGCGACACTCAGGAGAAGGTCGTGCTGGCGGCCAGGATCTGTCCCACCAAGGCCATTACGGTGGAGGATGACGCCGGCAACAGCCTCTTTCCCGATTCCTGACAGGCCGCCCGGTCGCTGCTCTCCCGAACGGACTCGGAAAGAACACGCGGCCGCGGCGCGTGATCCCGCCCGTCACTCGAAAACGACGCTGGCGAAGCTGCAGATGGAGCCGATGGGGTCCATCTCGCCGTGGTCGTGGGCGACCACCCGCCCTCGTTCGGCCTGCATCGACTTGAGCATGGTGTAGATGGGCGAGAAGCCGCAGATCCGCCGCCGGTCGCTCTCCTGCTCCAGGTAACCGCGAAAGCCCTCCGCGTCCACATCTTCCACGTGGCGCAGCATCTCCAGGTCGGCGCGCTTGACCGCTTCCAGGTCTTCCCCGCTGAATCCGCCGGCGTCGCCGTAACGCGGTCCCACGTGGGCCAGATCGGCGCTGGCGATGAGGCAGACCCGCCGGCCGTCCTCGGCCATGACGGTCCGTAACGCTTCGGTGAAGCGATCGATGGACTCGCCGGTTGCGCCGCGCTCGGGCGCCTCGCACGAGAACGAGCACAGCACCGGCACGATGGGTATCCCGTTGCCGAACAGTTGCTGGATGAACAGCACCTGAAACTCGATGGTATGCTCGGAACGATGTACGATCTCGTCGGTGAAGAGTTCCCCACCGTGCAGCGCGCTCAGGCGGGCGACGATCTCGTCTTCAACCGGGACCTCCCCCAAGGGAGTGGCAAAGCGCTTGTCGGTCAGGACATACGGGTTCCGCGTTGCGTTGTGCCCGGTTCCGAGGATGATGAACACGTCGGGCGCCTCTGCCTCCGCGAGTTCCTTGTAGGCCCAAGCGTAGGCGTGGCCGCCAAGGCGTAGGTCGATGTGAGGAGTGACGATACCGGGTATCGCGCGCCCGGGGTCGCGCATGCCCGGCAACCCCGGTCCCCGAGGAGGGACGAACAACCCGCTCAGGGCCTCCTTCAGCGCAACGGGATTCTCGTTGTAGCTGACGCCGGCGTGAAACGCTTCCCGGACCGGGGCCTCACGGAACGAGCGGACCAACCGCTGATAGTGGTTCTCAAAGTTGTCGCTGTCCAGAAAGTAACCTTCGTCAAGCAGTTGGCACAACTGCTTGAGCACCTGCAACGGGAACTCGGTTCCGTACTTCTCCTGATACGCTGCCTGGATCTCCGGCAACGTATGCGCGCCGTCGAAGAACTGCAGCGCATATGCCGCTTCCGCGTGGAGGCGCAGGACCTTATCGCTGAGGTGTTGGGGATCGCGGATGCCGAAGACCCGTCTCCCCTGCTCCGCGGGAATCGGGAACACGTCAAGATAGCGAAGCCGCGGCCGCATGGCGGAGTTTTCGTTGTCCATGCCGACAGACTATAAGTCACAATTCACAGATTCAAGGATCCTCAGAGTGGAGCCAAGTCCATGCTCATGGCGCTATCGGCATGAGCCCCGCGAACAAAAACCCTTCAGTGAATTATTGAGGCCGGCTCCAGATGGCCTGTTTTCCCGGAAAGAAACAGGGTCAGATACTCCTCAGCGTCCGCCGAAATCTGTTCCTCAAGGCTGTCTGCGTCCGCACGGAGATCCGCCGCTTCCTCCATTGCGTCTGCGATTTTTTCCTCTGTCGATTGTCGCAGCCGTGGAACGGACAGCCCGGAAATGTGGTCAACTGACAGTTCTGGAACGCTGGAACCGAATGCCCCCTTCAACACCCTCGGGCGCCCCAAAAGAGGATGGCCTAGGACTGCCTGGAGATAGCCAAGTCGTATGTCGGAGATCGACTTGGGCACGATGCGCAGGATGTGGTTGGTGAGGACTTTATTTTCGTGCCAAGCCGTCGCAAGGACAACATTGCCAATAATCCCATGAAGCTGCCCTGAACATGGGATCAGGAGCGTCCCCCTTTCGACTAGATAGCCTGCCTGTTTCTCGCCCTCCAGCGACAGGACGTGTTTGTCCACGTCGGGGGCGACTTCCAGTATCTGGGCGCTATCCAGGTATGGCGTACCCTCATCACCGTACACGTGCTTAAATCGGCCTGGAACAAAGACTCGTTCGACGAGATTGCCAACCGTATCGAGGCGATTGGAAGCATCAAGAATCGCCTGCTCGGCAGCACGAGCGACTGGGTTATGGAAATTGCCCTCCAATCGGCGCTCTCCTCCGAACATGGCACTTGCTGTTGTCAGAAACCCAAGGGTCCCCTTGTCGAACTTCGGAAGAAGTCCAATCGCGATTTGATAATCCTCCTCCGCTTGACTGACCAGCTGATGCGCTCTATCGCGAGCCTCTAGGATCCGTTTCACTCTCTCTTCAAAGGCCGTTCGCAAGTGGTCTCGAAGCAAGAGCACGGGCAACTCGTCGAGATGACATGTTTCAAGGTGCTGTATGATGTGGGAATTATAAAGCTGTCTTGACAGGCTTACCTTCGGGCGATAGGATGGCTGGGCGTGACAGGCTGGCCTTCTCCGCCTCCTGCTTTTCCTTCATCTTCTTGTCCCCATGCCGGAACATGGCCTGCGCCAGCTCGTGCGGGTCTTCCGGCATGGGGCGATTCTCGGCTCTCGGCTTCCTGACAGGCTTGGTAGGCATGGGGTATTCTAGCCTTGCGCGGGAGTGTGGATCAAGGGTATGATGATCCTCAGTGGGAGGGTTTGTCCTATGTCAACCGTCAAGATTCTCGGGAAGCATGACGTCAAGGAGAGCGACCAGTTGGTCGAAGACGTCAAGGGCGTGGGCGTTGGAGATGACACCACTCGCCGTTCCCTTGAGTGGTATGCCATTGACCCCCATGCCATGGCGCGTACGTTCGAGGAAGCCGCGAAGCTCCCGGCGCCCGTCAGCGTCAGCAAGTAGAATCCCCTGGACAACCGAACTGAGGGCAAGGGTCAGGCCGACCACTCGGCCTTCAAGCATCTCGATTCTTTCCTGATCCGTCATCACAGTCTCCTTTCCTGGGTTGAGGGAGATAATCGGGGCCAGCGGATGGCGGTCTGCTGGCCCCACGCGTCTGTCACTTCCGCAGAGCGCCGAACACGCCCTCCGTTCCATCCCGTTCGAACTTCCCGGCCACGCCCTGATGTTGATCACCGTAGAACTTGCCCTCGATGGTATCGGGGTCAAGGAACGTGCCGCGACTCTCTCGGAAGACTCCGTTCACAACGCTCAGATCGTCCCAGCTCATATCGCGATAGCCCCCCGTGAAGTTGGTGAAGTCTACGTCGATAGTCGCTGCGGCGAGGTTCATTTCGAGACGCGCATCGCCGCTAGTTGTCGGCCGGCCAAACCGGTAGGCCGTCACATGCCCGCGCCAAACAGCAGAACCGAAAGTCGGATTGCTTCCTGTAGGGGTTCCTTCGGAGACCACACGGATTAAGGGCCAATCGCCGTCAAGGGTGGTCCTGAACAAGGTTTCGCTCCCTTGATGCGCCCAAAAGCCCCACTTGCGGAAGTTGTGTCCGATGTGCCTTCCCGTCGTGTCGAGAGTCCACGCAGAGGAAGTCGGTGGCTCGGGCGGTGGTGGCGGTGGTGGCGGTGGTGGCTCGGGGGGGCCTGACTGGACACCGCCTCGTTTCCCTCCAAACGCGCCCACCAGGTCTGTGCGCTTCACCGTTCCGCCCATGCCCTCGTGCTTCGGCCCCATGAAGGACCCCGTGACGAATCCCTCGCCGCTTGTATTCCAGAAACCGTTGCTGGCAATCTCTACGTCATAGTCAATGTTCCGCACCGGGAAGTACGATACCGCGTCCAGACGGTTGGCGAAGATGATGTTACGGAACTCTAGGTCTCCCTTGAGGGTTCTCAAGTTCACTCGCAAGCTGGCACCGCCCATAATTGGGGACACACCGGAAAAACCAAGCAACGGCCCCTTCCATGTAGCTGAGCCCCGTAGCAGGGAGTTGTCCTTCAGGTCCGTGTCCGGCATGACGCCCCTCGCCCATGGCTGCGGCAGGCCGTTGAATAGGGCTGTACCGAAGTTCACCATGCCATCCTCGTAGCGCCCGACCAAGTGTAGGGCCGTGTCGGACCAGTCTCCCCAATGGTTATAGTTGTTCGTGTTCTGCGACATGTAAATGGATTGAAGAAACTCTGCATCGATCCGGTGAAGGACGAATGGGATGCTGGGAAAGAAGTCTCCACTGGTGCCCATAATCGAGTCTGGGAACTGGATGCTGTTCACATGGCTTCGGATGCCCAGGGCATGTAGGAGTTCATGCATGATGAGGGTCATCGCGGCTTGCTCCCCCATCGTCTCAATCTCTTCTGGCAGGATCACCCTGGAGGCAAACATGTGGTCCGTCGCGGTGAATCTTTTCATGGATGCGCAGGCAGCCGCTGTAATCCCACAGTACAGATCTACTTGACTTTCCGTTCCCAGTAGTACCGCGATGTTCCCCTCCCGGTTGTAGAGGCGGTTGTACTCATATGACGAAGAGAACGTTCCGGCGAGTTCGATCTGGAACTCCGGTGGAAGGACATCGTTTAGCACTGCAACGCCCAAGTAGAGCAACTGGTAGGATCTCGGGATACACTCAAAACCACACCCCGGCACATCCTCAAACCATATTCGTGGTCGTACCTTGAAGGGGGTGGGGGGCTCTCCGAGAGAGATGCGGTAGTCCAGCAGACGTCCAAGCCCGACCCCATCGCGCGAAGGACCCATGGAGACCTCTAAACCGTTTGTAGCGGAAGAGGGGAATAACGCTCCGATGCGGTCCTTCGGCTCCGCGTCTAAGCCGATAAGTACAGAATTGATCCCTACGCCCCTTGTAGAGCCCGTGAGGTATGGATAGGTGGGACGCACATAGCCCGGCCGGGAGTAGTCGTGTGGTTGTTCCAGTTCGGGATCTTCTACCAACGGCACGGAAGTTCCCCCTCCACAGGCCGAGAGAAGGAGCACAACGATGAGCGCACACAGCAGGACAGTAAGGGCGCGGAGCATGGGGCACCTCCTTGGTGGGAGCCGCGACCCGGCGGGGTTGCCGGGCCAGTGACCCATCATCAGCACAGGCTGGTGAATGTTCCGCGTATTCACCCGGACGCGGGAAGCTACTCCGCGCCGTGGACGGGTTCTTGTATTCCGCGAAGGACCCGACACAGGGACCTGCGCTGAATGATGGGTCGGGCGCGAGACTAGAATGGACAGGCGACGAATGTCAACCCGGAATCTTGCGGAAACGGAAGCGGCTGCTACACTGGCCGGAAACGACAAACGGCCTCGCTCCCCCCACAGGAGCAAAGGCCGTCACTGCCGTTGAAACATTGTTATGCCGGGAGGCTGCCCGGCGAGCCGGTAGGAAAACCAGAAAGGTTCTTTCTTCCTACCACTCCCAAGCTCGCCCTGCAAGCCTCTCGGCCCTAACCAAAAAGGGGGCCGGACATGGGATACTTGGAGGCTGAGTGGATGCGTTACTGGCTGGACGTGTACGAAGGGAAGTACCGGGAGCAGCCCGAGAGCCCTGTGCCTGTCCGTGTCCAGATCGGCGTCGTCTCCACCGGCGCACTGGAGGGTTCAATGGTAATCGATGCCCAGCTCCATGCGGAGCTCACGCCGGCGAACCTGAACTAAGGTCAGTAGGCCCGTCGCGCAGCGCAGTCGTTAGAACACGTCGCTGCCACCGCCCTTGGGCACGGGGACGTCAGGGGCGTCGATCAGGTCTTCCAGTGGGAGCCGCTTCCCGGCGAAGCCACGGGCGACCGCGGCCATCTGGTCCAGCGTGTCGCGGGTACGAACGTTGTGCCGGCCGGAGAACTCGTTAATGTAGCGTTGAAGGTGCTTGGCACTCATCCGGTGGTAGGTGCCGTGGTAGCCACGCTTCAGGAGCGCCCAGAACGACTCAATGCCGTTCGTATGCGCCATCCCGTCGACGTACTGCCCCACGGAGTGCTTGACGGTGTGATGGTTGGCCAGCCCCTGGTAGCCCTTGTGTTCGTCCGTGAACACGCGCGTTCTCGGGCCGGTCTGATCCTGTACGAACTCTTTCAGCGTGAGGCCATCGGTGCTCTCGATCACCTCGGCGCTCACCGTGTTGCTGTCCCGGTCCTTCATGCCGATCACGGCCGTCTTGCCACCGGCCCCGCCGCCGACCTTGAGTTTCTTCTTGCTGTGCTTGTTCTTCTCCTTGCCGCCCATGTAGGTCTCGTCTACCTCGACCGGGCCACGGAAGGGCTTGCCACCCTCAACGTTCCAGGCTTCCCGGATGCGATGGAACATGAACCAGGCCGTGGGCTGGGAGACACCCAGCTCGCGGTAGACCTTCATGGACGCGACGCCCTTGAGGTTCGTCGTCATCAGGTAGATGGCGACCACCCACTTGCGGAGCGGGATCTTGCTTCGGTGCATTGGCGTCCCGACCTTCACGGAGAAGTACTTCCGGCAGTCCGTGCACCAGTACGGCAGGGGTTTCTCGTTCGGAACCTCATGGGTGTTGGTCGAGGTACAGTAGCCGCAGTAGCGCCCGCCGGCCCACCGCGCCGCTTCGAACCACTGGCGCGCCGATTCCTCGTCAGGGAACATCTCGAACAAATCGAAGATCGTTATTCCCTGCCTGTAAGCCTTGCCCGGTGCCTTCTGTTTGCCCATGATCCTGCCCTCCAACTGACAGAACCAGTGTACCGAAAAGCCCGGAGTTTGTCAAGACATCTTTATAATTCCCTATGATGTGACCGTACCTCTCAGCCTTCATCATCTCTCGCACCGTCGGTGCACGGAGATACGCATAGATCCAGCCCCACCAGTCCGATTTATGTGTGTTTACGCGTAAGAGGTCGTGAGAGATCAGGACCCCATCAATTGTCGAATGGGTGAGCGTCGCTCGGCCAACGCTGCCGGAGCAGGTCAAGAGAATAGTCCCCTCAGAGACAAACCGTTCCGCGTAGTCGCCGGTGCGATGAAGCGAGAGCCATTTTCTGGGAACAGGCCGCACGTCGTAAACCTGCGTAGCTGCCAAGAAAGGCGCTCCGAACTCTGGACTCACTTGAATACCCTTGAGGCGTGATGGCTGCCATGTACATGCGATGTCTCGGAGACGTTTCCAGCCTCCAGCCCTCGACTCGATTGAGAGGCGGGTTGCGAAGCCGTTGGCGAGGAAATTCTCCGCCTCCATGCGACGGGCACCGCAAAAGAGGAGCGATGCTTTTAGTGATGACGACCTGACGTTGTGCCAAGGCCAATCCGTCTGCGTCTCGCGCGGTGGGGTCAGTCTTGCTCGTAAAGCCATGCCTGAAACGCCTGCGCAATCTGAAGAGTGTTATCGTCAATTACCTTACGACGAGTCAGTTGCTTCTTGTAGACGGGGATGCCGCTGTCGTACTCCTTGAGGTTCTCCTCCACTTCCTCAACAATCTCGTTCCCTTTGTAGTCACGGACATAGGTGATGTTGCCGCGCTTGTCATGTCCTATGTGGTTCGCGACGGCCATGAACACTTCGTAATCCTTCAAGCGACTTGCTGCCGCCTCGAGGGCAATTTCCTCCTCAGTCTTGCGCTGAAGCACGAGCACACTGGTCTGGATACTGACGTGTGGTTGAAACGTATCTGGGTGCAAATCGATACTCGCAAGTACAGGGGCCTTCCGGAGTATCCAATCCCGCACATAAGCGAGTCCCGGCGATCCAAGAATACCGTCAGGTAGCACGATTGCGCATCGACCGATACCTGGCTTCAAGAAGTTAACACAACGCTCTATGAAGAGAATTTCGGGTGGTCTGTTTTTGTGTATTGCATCCGTCTGGCTCCACTTGTCTGTGTCCTTGTCATATGACCAGATGTGACCTAGTTCGTAGCTTTCGAGGATTGACGGATCATCGATAGGAATCTTCGATCCGAACGGTGGATTTGTAAACAGAAGGTCGACTTGATTCATCAACTTGCAATTCCGAAGCTCCTCCTCCCACGTCGCTCGTGCCTTTAGGGAGTTGCCTTGAAACAATCCCCCCGCTCCGTCATTGTTCATCACCATGTTCATTTTCGATGCCTTGACGAGATTCGGATTTAGGTCGATTCCAAACAAGGAATTCTCTGCGAAACGCTGGACGCGGTTCCTGATGGCTGTTTCAGCTCGCTCAATGTCTCCCCATTTCCTGATCTCAGCAGAACGAATTTTCTCAATCACGTAGTTCATCGCCGTGATGAGGAAACCTCCAGTACCACACGCTGGATCGAGGATGAGGTGCTTCTCCCCTGGATCGAGCATAGCCACTGTCATCTGGCAGATGTTACGAGGCGTGAAGAACTCGCCACGATCCCCGCGAAGGTTGGAACCAACGACTTCCTCGTAGGCGCGTCCCTTCACGTCGATGTCGCTCTCAAGCAACGAGTACATCTGCAACTGACTGACGATGTAGGCCAACACTTCGGAATTTAGCTCAGTCGCCTCGGTCTCACGAAAAATCGTTGGGTACTCCAGTTTTACTTCGGTGAACAAGTGGTCAAGGCGTTTCTTTACCTTTAGTCGGCCGTTAAGGCTTAAGCGTTCTTTGGAGGTGGTATAAAACTCAACTTTGTCGGAACTTCTTTCATCATGGATCTTGCAGAAGATAATCTTCAATAGCTCCCAAAATGCCTCCGGCTTCTGAAGACCTTGATTCCCGGCGATATAGTTGTGGCAGCGACGGAACGCGAACAAAAGCGCATCCGACGATGCTGCCTTCAGCTGGTCGAATCGCGGCCGTTCTGCCTCGTCCTCCGTCTTTCCCTTGCCCGGGATGTCCGGAATCTCTTGGAAGTCAACTTTGCCGTCCGAATCGACACGGCGGTAGCAGAGCCGCTCTACTCCGTTTGTCCACATGCCATAGGCAACATTTGGGCAGGCGGCCATGTAGCTTTGTAGTTGCCCCACACCATCGCGCCGGTCTGTTGGTCTAGTTTTCTGCGACTTGCACTCGACAATGGTAAAAGCGCGCCCTTGGTCGTGTGGGTCACTTTCATGAAAAATGACGAGATCCGCCCTTGGCTTGCGGGATCCCAGCCGTAGGGTGAACTCTACAGATATCTCCTGCTTGTCATAACCGTATTCCCGGACAAGTGACTTAGCGATTTCCTGTCGGACGTACTCCTCGGGGGTCTCCTTTCGTTGGGTGATGCTGTCGACGTAGTCGAGGATTTTGCCCTGTTGGACGATGACCGCAACATGCGTGTTGGGGAGGGCTTGTGTCTCAGCGTTTCGTCCGTCCACCTTCATTTATCCTTTTTCTTTTTGATCCTTCTATGGTTTTTTTGGGAATTATTGAGTTGACTCCCCAATCGAATTCAGCTAGGGGCGGGGGATGGAGGACATCCTCTCTTGGTTCGCGAAGGAGACCGCGCAACACCTCATCCTTCACTACATCTCCTACCTTGGCGCGCTATTGTTCACCGGGGGTGGGTTGGTGCTAGGCGTATTGATGTTCGGGCGACGCTACAAGGAGCGGATCGCTCGAATGGAAGGCGAACTGGCCGTTCTGCGCAAACAATCGGAACCTCCAACGCTGAACGTCAATCACGAAGACCTCGGCTATGAAGTCATAACGTGGTGGGGCGAAACCGGTGATACCCTGATCGATGCCGGTTTCCCCGAGTCACGCAAGCGGTTTCCCAAGACGATCCGAGACAAGAGGACGGGCACCCTGCACGAAGTGCCTCATCCGATAGAACCCCATCGCCGATTTACCCCTTGACACCCCATCCGGCGCTGTCGTAGCGTCCCACCTGTACCCATCGGCCAAAGGCCCCGTGTCGGGTCTCCGCCGAATACAAGAGCCTGTTTCATGGACAAGGGGTAGCTCCCCGAGTCCGGGCGAATAAGCGGACTTTCTCACCTTTGGTGCGATGGGTACGAGGCCCGGCAATCCCGCCGGGCCACGGCCAAGGCAACGGACACCACATCGGGAATCTGGCAACGGTAGCGTGCGACAACGGGAGAACTCACCGGGAGACATTCCCATGGTGCGTTCATGTTGTGCTCTCGTGCTCGTGCTGTTTCTGGCGTCGTGCCTGCCCAAGCAGGAGGAACTGCAAGCGCCTGTCATCCAACGCTACCGGCACCTGGACCGGGGCGAGGATCTTCGCCAAGTTGGGATCTCGTTTGTGTCCCCAAACGCCTCCTGGACGAAGGTTGTCCATGGCGGCACCGAAATTCATTATGGGCGTGTCCCTCCATCCCCGGCCACGGCCTCGCGCATACGAAACAACCTTGCCCTGCTAGATGGGGCAACAGCTCGATTCAGATTTCCGCCAACTGTTCATATCCGGGATCACGGCCCCGTGTTCGAGGATCTGGTGTTGCAGGCCATCCAGATCCTCAACTCTGCCTTGCCCAACGACTTCCAGATCCGGTTCGATCCAGATCCCTACTATTCGTCCCGGAACGCACCATCGCCTGGAACAATCCGTATCGAGATGGCCCCCAACGCCACATGGCGGCGCCCATGGATCGCCCCCCATGACCCTGATTGGGAGGGAATGGCGGTTTCGGATTCCGGGTGGTCACAGATTTTCCTCGACACCGAAGCACTCCAGGGGGCCACCGACGAGGCCCGTCTGAGGCTCGTGGTCCATGAAATGCTCCACTCCATGGGGATGGATGGTCACTACATTCAAGAGAGCGACGACATCAGCCTGATGACCCCGCTCTTTGACCCACACCCGGAGAATGCGGACAACATCCTCTTCGCCGTCGACTTCGAGAATCTACGCGCCATGTACCACCCTGAGTCGTTGGGTGACTGGAACAGAGAGCGATATCAGGTTCACGGTTGCATGGATTTCGTCTGCTTCGGTGTATCTGGGGTCATGGGTGACGCCATCCCATGGGCCAACGGCTGGACACCCTCCACGGATTTGGCCGACAACCCGACCCTCATCGGCACGGCCACGTGGCGCGGCCGGCTCCTGGGCCTCACGCCTACTGATCGTGTGGTGGCCGGCGCCGCGGCGCTCACCGTCAGCCTTGACCACATGGGGGGAATCCTCGGCTTCACTCGCTTGGAGTCATGGTCGGCGGGGCGGACGCCTGGACGTGTGGGCTCTGGCATCCAGTGGGGCGACGGCGACCTCCACTACGGCATCCACGTCAAAGGGAACGAGTTCACGCAGACTGGACACGGAGATCCCGGTCTGGTTACCGGCATCTTCGCGGGACGTTCCCATACTCACATGGCCGGAGTGCTGGAGCGTGATGATCTGGCGGCCGGCTTCGGTGGTGAGAGGTAGCGGTGGTGTGGGAACGGCTGGCGGGCCGCCCCTGATTACTTCCCCACAACCGGAAAGGAGCGAACCATGAAAAGCGATCTGTATCTGAAAGCGGTGCTGACGGTGATTGCCGTCGCCCTCGTTGTGCTGACGCTTCAGGCGGTTCAGCCAGCGTTCTCCGACAACCACGAGAAGCAGAAGCAGCAGAAGATATTCGACGTGGGACCGTCCCTTGAGGAAATTGCTGAACTGCTCTGTGGCAAGACGGAGAGGACTGCCTGCTACGTGAAAATGGTCAAGTAGCAGTAAGCAGCAGGGGCCAGCAGACCGCCATCTGCTGGCCCCTTGGTTCTCCCCTCAACCCAGGAAAGGAGACGTGATGAGCGAAGAAGAAATCGCTGAACTCTTTCGGCTAGTCAAGAATCTGACTGATCGGGTCGGAAGGCTTGAGACGGATGTGGGTCGTCTGAAGAATCAGGTGACTCGACTTGAATCGAACCGTCAATGACGCCCGTTCGTCCGAACAACGTCATTTCTGCCGCGGCGAGGTTCTCCCGTATGTCTTGGCGGATTTCCTCTTTGGTCATCTCGCTGAGAGGTCGGAAATAGGGAATCTCATGAACCATCAGACAACCCTCCAACTGACAAGGGAATGGTACTTCACCGGCGCCTCACAAATCAAGAGTGCAAAGGAGCAAAGATGAAGATCGTCGTATGGGCCTTGATCACCGCGATGGCCACCGGCTGCGTCCCGTCGCCCGAGAACATCCAGGGAACCTACGTCTCCCCACAGGTCTACGGGAACTACAGTTGCGACCGGGTCCGCACGGAACTGACGAGGATCGGCACAAGAGTGCAGGAGGTGTCCGCGGCTCAGTCCGCCGAAGCCACGACGGCCGCCGTCGCCAGCGTGGCCGCTACGGCCGCGTTGCTCCTAGTCGCGCCAGGCTTCTTCTTCATGTCCGGTGGCGGCAAGCACGCGCAGGAACTGGCGCGGCTGAAGGGGCAGGTCGAGGCGCTCAGGCAGGTGGCCGTGGAGAAGGGCTGCACGGAACTGCTGGAAGAGATCGAGCGCGAACGGAGGAAGCAGCAAGAGAAGGAATCGGAGTAGCGGCAAGGTGGCGATGGGTGGTAGGGTGGCCCCATGAAGCACCCCGATAGCGAGACGCTGAAGCAGTTAAAGGACACGGCCGAGACGGACAAGATGAAGGCCGTGGATGATCTGTTGGGACGAGTACTGGCGGGAGCGGGGCGCGAGAAGCCGGACGCTACGCCGGAGCCTCAAGGGACCTGAAAGAGGAAGTCGCCGAGGATGCGTTGGCTGATCTGATGAAGCGACGAAGGGTGTTCGTCGTCGTCGATGAAAAGATCGCAGGTCAGGGTGTCGGGATTCCACTGCGAATGGATGATGAGGCTCCACTTGTCCTTATGGCTGACCCCGATTTTTCCCTCATCGTAGAGGGATATTTGGATGTGGTCGTCCAGGGATTCTTCGATGCGTCTGTATATCAGTTCGCGTCCAGGGATTCGGGCGGCATGGGCTCGATAAACCCGATGGGGGGATTCCGTGGGGTCCGTAACGACGAAATGCCTATCCCGTCGTTGCTTCTCATTCAGGGCATTGAACTTGCGAACATCGGCGCGAACAACCTTCAGGATATTCTCCAGGATGTCTTCGTCGGTACAGTCGGCCCTCGCTCTCACCCAGTCTGCGTGGTCCACATTGGCCATGATACCCCCAGCGCCAACTGCCGGCAAGACTCAGAACACGTCACTCCCGCCTTGCGGCACCGGATCGGCGGTCAGGTCCTCAAAGGTGATCCGCTTCCCCTGAGCGCCGAGCAGCATGGCGGCGATTCGGTCCATCGTATGGTTGTCGACGGCACCCTCATTCAGCCGGAAGGCGTACTCATCAACGTACCGCCCCAGGTGCTTGACCGAGACATGGTGGTAGATGCCCTTGAGCCCGCGCTTGAACACGGCCCACACGGCCTCGATGCTATTGGTGTGAACGTCTCCGTCCACGTACTCATTGGCGCTGTGGTTCACGGTGTCGTGTTCGTAGCCTTCCTCGTCCAGCCCGGTGTAGCTGCCGTGCTCGTCCGTGTAGATGATGGTGTCCTCCTGGACGTGCTTGAAGATGATGTCCTGGATGGTGTCCTTGTCGGTCATCTTGATCGGCATGGCGATGACCTTGCCGTCGCGCTGGCGCATCCCGAGGACCGGAGCCTTGCCCACAGTCCCCCGGCCGGATATCTTCGCCCGCTTGGCGTTGCTCATGTTCTTCCGCTTCCCGCCGACGTAGGTTTCGTCGATCTCGACGATGCCGGAGAGCGGGTTGTCCCGGTCCCGGCAAGCCTCGCGGAGCCGGTGGAGCATGAACCAGGCGGACTTCTGAGTGATGGCCAACTTGGTGTGCAGCTCGACGGACGAGACGCCCTTGCGCGAGGTCACGAGCATGTACATGGCATAGAGCCACTTCTGAAGCGGGATGTGCGAACGCTCCATGACGGTGCCGGTGCGAACGGTGAAATCCTCACGGCAGGACTTGCAGCGGTA
Source organism: uncultured Binatia bacterium (SeqCode) (assembly GCA_965204505.1). Classification (GTDB taxonomy): domain Bacteria; phylum Desulfobacterota; class Binatia; order UBA9968; family JAJDTQ01; genus JAJDTQ01. Next base: position 1,125,926 of record CBDBFB010000001.1, on the reverse strand, counting down.
ATATCCGCCCCGGCGTTTGGCGACGCGCTCATTGTCCTCTGTGCAGAACGGGCAGCGCGGCCCCTCGGGCCACCGGATGGACTCCATGTACGAACGTGCGGATTCCTGATCTGGAAAGAGCGCGAACAGTTCAAGAAGGCTGATGGTGGTGCGGTTCATGTCTCCCCCTTCCGTTGAAAACGTGGCACGAGTCTAGTAGAGTTGTCGGGATGTTTGAAGAGGCCGTCCACTGGGTCAAGAATCGGGCCGAATGCTCCCTGGACTTCACGTTCAAGGCACTTTGGAAACTTGTCGAACGCGATGTCGGCGAAATCAACGAAGTAGACCCTGGGCAGCGGTTCGGCCGTACATTCAAGGCCGAACGCCTCGAAGGCGCTTCGCATCCGTCGTTCAGGGTTCAGCGATCTGACAATCGGGGCATCTACTTCCATCTTCTCGCCACATCCATAGTTGTTGCCACTGGTCACTACTGTCCGGTCCAATAATTGAACAAATTCAATTGCTTATGCAACATGTCCTGGGAGGAAGTGTCTTCGGCATCGAAGAACCCCTTGTTTAAGGGGATTTTCTCGAACAAGGTGACGGAGAAGACCTGTAACAATGTGTAGAGGGAAACATCGAGGTCGAGCCGCTTTCTGATGATGGCGACGAGCACGTACACGGAGACGGCAGTCCAGATTTGCACCTTGACGGCGTTCTCCGAGGTGCCGTAAAACTTCCTGATCCGCAGATGTTGCTTGATCCATTTGAAAAACAACTCCACCTGCCAGCGGGCCTTGTACAGTTCGCAGATGACCTTTGGCTGAGGACCAAACAGGTTGGTCAGGAAAAGGAGCGTCTTTGATGTCTCCGGGTCTTTGAATCGAATCCGCCGCAAATAATGAGGATAACGTTTGTGGCTGTAGAAGCCCGACAACTTTACGGTCTGATCGCAGACAATGCCTTGCACACGATCGCTTGGAGCGGAATAGATGCGTCGCAAATCGGCATTGGTTTTGGCTCGGGTGACAAAGAACGCGCCGGCTTCGTGAAGTGCGAAGAGGCGCTTGAAGTCGAGGTAAGCGCGGTCCATCACGTAAATCGCTGCGGGTTCTGGAATCAACAGATCGAGCACTTTGATATCGTGCAGCTTGCCGTCGGAAACATGTATGAAACTCGGGATATTGCCGCGCAGATCGAGCAGCGTATGCATCTTGACCGCTGCTTTGGTGCTTCGAAACGAAGCCCACGGGAACAACGACAGGCACAGGTCGATGGTCGTCGAGTCCAGTGCATAGACGGTGTTGGACAGATCCAGCCCAAGGTCCTCTTGGATGTAAAGTTTGCGGGCTTGTGCAATGAGCCGTTGGGCGAAGTCGGCGTAGATTCTCCAGTCTCTTCGTTCGTTGGCGTCGGCCAACGTAGAGCGCCTGACCGTGGAGCGAATGCCCATGTGGTAGAGCTTGGCCGATTGCGCTGCAAGACAGGCTTCGATGTCTCGCAGACTTTCCCGATAAGCCAACTGAGCGAATGCCAGGATGCGAAAGTGCTCGGCACACGCCAGGGTGCGAACACGACGGTTCCCGCCATAGCGATCGACGATACGAGCGAACGTTGTCCAAGGCAGAAAATCCATCAACTGCGCGAACAGCGTCTTGCCGGTGTACATGGCGTGCCCTCCAGGGATTCCTGCCCTGAAGGTCGCCCAAAAGCGCTGTTGCGTTCAAGTCGGCACCGCAAGAAATCGATAAAAAGTATACCTGATTCACATAGTTACAGCCATCCCTACGTCACTTAACCGGACAGGAGTGGCCACTGGTGATGACTCAGAACTCTTCTCGGTCACTCCGAAGTGGAATGCCGAGAGTTCCATGTGCGATCTGTATGTCAAGGATGCCCCCTGCGAACTCTGGCAGGTGAGCGAAAAGGCCCTCTCCGATCTCTTCTTTTGTCGATAGGTTCATGTCTCCCCTCACTTTCTAGGGAGATTATAGCACCGAAACAATGGGGAGTCAAGTCAATAATTCCCGTTTTTTTGAACCTTTCCTTGAACTGCTGCGAATGGACCGCATCCCAATTCTTCTGGTTCAGAGTCTATAGTCAGCGTCGATAGAAGAAGTGGCAGCAAGCTCGCCATAGTTGTCGGAATTCGCTCTATATGGGATAGTCAATGTCGGATAACCTACAAAGGAGGAGAGTGTCAAGAATCTGACGAGCCTTTCCGGAGGGGGTTGAGAACTGCGGTCATCTGATGTGGCCCTCAACCCAACGCCAAGACGGCGCTTAGCACCGCACAGGCGAGATGAAGAACGACACGATCACCGCCGTCAACGGCATTCATGTGGGTCACGCCACCAGATTTCAGGCACGCACCGGCTGTACCGTGCTCCTGTGCATGAGCGGCGCTGCCGCCGGCGTCGACGTACGCGGTTTCGCGCCAGGGACCCGGGAAACCGACGCCATCCGGCCGGGACGGCTGGTGGGACGGGCCCACGGCATCCTTTTGACCGGGGGCAGTGCCTTCGGCCTCGATGCGGCCGCCGGCGTCATGCGGTTCCTGGAGGAACGCGGCGCTGGATTCAAGACCCCTCACGGCGTCGTCCCCATCGTCCCCGCCGCCGTGATCTACGACTTGCGCGTCGGCGACCCGCGGGTCCGGCCGGACAAGGTCATGGGCTACCGCGCCTGCAAGGCGGCTACGGGCGACCCCGTGCCCACCGGACGGGTCGGCGCCGGCACCGGCGCCACCGTCGGCAAGGCTCCGGGACTGCGCTCCGCGGACGGCGGTATCGGCTCGGCGTGCGCCAGGCTGCCGAACGGCGGAACCGTGGGCGCCCTCATGGTGGTGAACGCGGTCGGGAATGTCGTCGATCCCGCCACGGGCGAAATCGTGGCGGGCGCTCGCGACGAAAAGACCGGCCGCCTGGTCGATATGGGATCAAGCCGGTGGCAAGGGCGCGGACGAAAGCTCCCCGGCACCAACACCACCATCGGCGTAGTCGCCACCGATGCCGCCCTTACGTCCGCGGAAGCCAACACGGTGGCGAGCATGGCTCACGACGGCATCGCCCGCGCCATCCGCCCCGCCCACACGCTACACGACGGCGACACCCTGTTCGCCCTCTCCACCGGCAAACGCCGTGCGGACGTCAACGACGTCGGCATCCTGGCCGCCGAAGTGGTGGCGCAGGCCATTCTCAATGCGGTTGGTCTTGAGACTGCCGGCTAAAACGCCGGTCAACCAGGTTCCCGCAGCAACAACGCCAGGTCCCGAACTCCGATAGCTTCCAGGTTCTCCGAGAGTGGCCACCGATCGGTGCCCGAGTGCACCACAAAGGCGCTTGACGGCTCGATGTCCGCACAGGCGAGATGGAAACCGCGCTCGACTCTCGCCGACAACGACCGCTTGATCTCGATGGCCCAAAGCCGCCCGTCGCTGTGCTCGATCACGAGGTCGATCTCCGCACCGGCGCTCGTCCGGTAGAAAAAAGGTGTCGCGAAGGGCGGCAGAACGGAAAGGAGCGTCTCGATGACCTGACCTTCCCAGCTCTGTCCTACGACCGGATGTCCGGCGAGTTGTTCCAGAGATCCGATACCCAGCAGCGCATGGACCAGCCCGCTGTCGCGTACATAGACCTTGGGTGCCTTTACCAGACGCTTGCCCACGTTGGCGTGAAACGGCCGGATCCGGCGCACCAGCAGCAGATCGGACAAGAGGTCAATGTAGCGGTTGACCGACTGGGTGCTCACCTCCAGCGCCCTGGCCAACACGGAGGCGTTCAGCAAGGTGCCCTGCCGGTGCGCGAGCATCGTCCAGAGCCGCTCCATGGTTGTGGCCGGAACACGCGGGCCGAACGCCGCGACGTCCCGTTCAAGGTAGGTACGGATGAAGTCCCTTCGTAGCGAAAAGCTGTCCTCGTCGCTGTCCGCGAGATAGCTGTCGGGAAAGCCGCCTCTCAGCCACAACCGCTCGCGCGCCATGTCCTCGTCCTCCACCTCCAAAGCGGAGAAAGGCGCCAGATCGACGTACGCAATGCGCCCGGCCAGCGATTCACCCGATTGGCGTAGCAGGTCGATGGAAGCCGAGCCGAGAATCAGGAACCGGCCCTTGCCCTTCCCTCTCCGCCGGCCACGGTCGATGACCCCGCGTAGTGTCTGGAACAATTCGGGCACCCGGTGAACTTCGTCCAGGATGACCAGCCGATCTTCCAGATTGTCGAGAAACAGCCGAGGCTCGGCAAGACGGGCGCGGTCATCGGCGTCCTCGAGGTCCAGATACAGCCCGCCACGCGCCTGCCCGATCTCCAGCGCGAGAGTCGTCTTGCCAACCTGGCGAGGACCGACCAGCAGCACGGCGGCCTGGCGCGCAAGAGCGCGCTCAATGTCACTCGTGATGAGACGCGAGATCATCCTTGCAAACTATCCACATATTAGACAATTTGCAAGGAGTTGGTGCCGACACGATGGCCAGGGGCTGCCACCACCCAACAGCGTAGCTTGAGTTTCAATCACCTTATCTGATACACAACAAAGCATGCGCCCGTAGTGAAAAGGACATCACGAGGGTCTCCGGAACCCTAAGTCCAGGTTCGATTCCTGGCGGGCGCACCACCCGCATCCCGGGCCTGCCATACTTCGACCACCGTCGAATAGACCATCTCCTCAGGGGTTGGCGTCCTGCCGCTCGAACGGAGGGGTCGCATTCGTGAGTGGAAACGCTTTGCTCGGGTCATTCCGGTATTGGAAATGGGTCTATCGCGGTTCGACCGTCCATGGATCGACGGTCTCGACGCCGGTATTGCGGAACTCACCCGTGTTTCGCGTCACGATGGCGAGACCGCGACAGGCCGCGGCTCCGGCGAGAAAGGCGTCCGGAACATGATCGTCGAGCGGCTCACCGCGTCGGCGTTTTTCTTCCATGATCCGGGCACACGCCTCGGCATCGGCCATCGACCAGTCGAGGATGCGATCCTCGAACAACTCGTCGAGAAGATCGTGGAACCGAGCGGCGAGGCTCTCCCGGCGCCGACCGGGAGCGAGACGTCCGATGCCGTTGAGGATCTCCCAGACGGTGATGGACGCGAGGCCGATGCCCTCGGCGGCGATAGAATCGAGAAAGGCGGCAACGCGGCGTTCCGGTCGTGGCCGCATCATTTCGGAGACGACGTTCGTGTCAATCAGCCATGCTAATGGCGCGGTCATTCCCTGTCCTCGTCGGAGAACGACAGCGGTCGGTAGCCGCAACGCGCAGGTGGCGGCAGTTCGATCCCGTGCTCCTCACCGAAATGTCGCGCAAAGGCTTCGGACGGCTTCGGACGGCGCTCGGTCTTCGTGCGCTTTTCGCGAATCAGCCGGCGCACGAGCTCTTCCATTGATACGCCGACTTCGCGGGCCTCGCGCTTCAGCCAAGACTTGTCCCGGGGATCAATATCTCGAACCGTGATGCTTGAATTCATGCCGGCGTCTCCTACTCAGCCTACATGCCATCAAATTATGCTATCAAGGAATCTAGGTCAAGAGTTGGTAGGCCTCAAGTTGGCCGCGGCCCCCGGTCACAAGACGACCGTGGAGTTGTTCAAGGCCGACCGCTCCGAAGCGACCTGATAAGCCTGAATCGCTCCGAGCAGGCACCTCCGCCGCGACAGCCGTGATTTCTACTTCGGCAGCTTGTCGTCGATTCCCTTGATGTACCAGTTCATGCCCAGGAGCGTGCCGTCGTCGAGGTTCTTGCCCTTGGCCACGGCCAGGGAGCCGTCCTGCTTGTAGATGGGGCCGGCGAAAGCGTGCATCTTGCCGGAGCGGATCTTCTCCTCGGTGGCCTTGGCCATGGCGGCGACGTCCGCGGGCATGTTGGTGTAGGGGGCCATCCCGACCATGCCGGTGTCCATGCCGCCCCAGGTGTCCGTGGACTTCCACGACCCGTCGAGCACCGCCTTGGTGCGCTGGACGTAGTAGGGCCGCCAGTCGTCGATGATGGCGGTGAGCTGGGTCTTGGGGCCGAACTTGATCATGTCCGACGCCTGCCCGAATGCCAGGGCACCCTTCTCGCCGGCGATCTGCATCGGCGCGGTGGAATCGGTGTGCTGGGTGATGATGTCGGCTCCTTGGCCGATCAGCACCTTGGCGGCATCGGCTTCCTTGCCGGGGTCGAACCAGGAGTTCACCCACACGGTCTTCACCTTGAAGTCGGGGTTGATGGACTGGGCGCCGAGCATGAAGGAGTTGATGCCGCGGACCACCTCCGGGATCGGAAAGGAGGCGATGTAGCCGGCCACGCCGCTCTTCGACAACCTGGCGGCGATCTGGCCGATGACGTAGCGGCCTTCATAGAAGCGCGAAGAGTAGGTCGCCACGTTGTTGGCGCGCTTGTAGCCGGTGGCGTGCTCGAACTTCACCTTGGGGAAGCGCTTGGCCACCTTGATGGTGGGGTCCATGAAACCGAAGGACGTGGTGAAGATCAGGCCGGCGCCCTGACGGGCCAGACGCGTGATGGCGCGTTCGGTGTCCGGGCCCTCGGTGACCTTCTCGATGTAGAGGGTCTTGACCTTGTCGGGTAGGGCACTGGCGCGCGCACCTTTATTGGGCCACGTTTCCAGCCGCCCTCCCTAAAATTCCGTACGTCGGGTTTTCCCCGGTACGGCTTCAAGCTTCAGGCACCTCGCAGTTCGGCACGGAGCCTTCCGCAGGGTCGCCGAGGTCAAGGCCGATCCCGCCATACCCCCGAACGGACGCTGCGTTTGCTCCGCCCTTCGACGATGCCACTCGCCGGTTGATGCGTCGCCTCTGTGTGCGAAACCGCCGGTTGCAACATCGCCACCTGAGCCCAGAGGCCCTCGCTCCGGCCGGGTTATGTTGTCCCGGCCATCACCGCTTGTCGGCCTCATCCGCCAGTCTGGACGTCTCCGCCTCATTTCCCGGCACGACCGGTTATAGACGCGGTCTTTGACATTCGAGGATCATCCTGTCTGACCTCCAGACCTTCCGGACTTTCGCTGCGGTACTTTCGAGTATTGCCGCCTTCAATACGCCGGGAGCCCCGGTGCGTGCGCCTCAGTTTCTTCCGCACCGGCACTGGCCATCGGGTAGGCAAGAAACCCTTGGCAGCTCCAATTTATCCCGCAAATCAGCTTCACGCGGGAACGCCCTTTTCGACGCTTGATCCGTTCACTCTCGTTGCGGCCCTGCTCGTTGCTCGCCTTCCGGGCTGATCGCACAGGAGCGGCACAAAGGCCTCCCTGTCCCCCGAGGCTTTTACGTCCGGGCTTCCAGATCGCCGGGTCGCCCCGTGCGTCTGCCGGATATGACTACGGCGCCAAACTGAGAACTGCGCCGGCGGGACTCTCACCCGCTAGTACCGCAGCTAGTCTCGCTGCGCCTTGCCCAGGGCTTTCTCGACGGCCAGGCGGCCCTGGTCGTGCTGGTAGGTCCATCCGTGGTCGCCGATGGGACCGACATAGACGAAACCGACCTTCAGGGCGTCGGCGCCGAGTGCGCCGGAGGCGGCCAGGGACAGTGCAAGGACGGCTGCCAGCACGATCAACTTTTTCATTTCTTCCTCCTTGGAGTGGGTGAATGGTGCCGCCGGCGGTCTACCGGTCCGGCACGAACGTTTGGCCGATACAAGCAGGTGTATTCACTTTGGTCAAGATTCGATTTCCCGAGATGGCCAGTAGCGCGGCGATGGTGACCAGATACGGCAGCGACGCCAGGAACTGGGACGGAACGGCTACCCCGATGCCCTGGACGTAGAGGCCCATGATCCATACGGCGCCGAACAGGTAGGCCCCTGCCGCCACCCGGTTCGGCGCCCAGGTGGCGAACACCACCAGCGCCAGCGCGATCCAGCCGCGGCCGGCGGTCATGTTCTCGATCCACTGCGGCGTGTACACGAGGGACAGGTAGCCGCCCGCCAGTCCCGCGCAGGCCCCGCCGAAAGCGATGCAGCCGTAGCGCACCGCGGCCACGTCGTAGCCCAGGGCGTGGGCCGAGTGGTGGTTGGTGCCGACGGCGCGGATGACCAGCCCGAGGCGGGTCCGGGAGAACATCCATGCCACGAACACGGTGATGGCGATGGACGCATACACCAGGAGGTCCTGGCCGAACAGCACCGGTCCGACCAGCGGCAGGCCGCTCAGCCCCGGAAGGTGGACGGCCCCGAGTTTGACGCCCGGGAGGCCGGTGAAGGGCTTGCCGACGAGGCCGGAAAGCCCGATGCCGAACAGTGTCAGGGCGAGCCCCGTGGCCATCTGGTTGGCGGCCAGCGTCTGGGTGAGAAAGGTGAACAGCAGCGCCATGGCGACGCCCGTGCCGATGGCCGCCAGCACGCCCACGGCCGCCGACCCGGTGGTGTACGCGGCGGCGAAGCCGGTCACCGCGCCCATGATCATCATGCCCTCGACCCCCAGGTTGAGAACGCCGGAACGTTCCGTCACCAGCTCCCCCACCGCGGCCAGCAGCAGCGGCGTCGATGCCGTGATGATGGTGAGCAGAACCGCTTCCAGCGCGCTCATTGCGCCGCTCCACCCGCGTCTGCGGTACGCGAGGCGCCGCCCCCGAGCCCGATGAACAGGCGCCGGCGCCACGGGCTTCGCGTTGTCCGTTCCAGCCGCACCCGGCAACGGATCAGCGTGTCGCAGGTCAGGATAAAGAACAGCAGCATGCCCTGGAAAACCTGGGCGGTCTTCTCGGAGATGGAAAGCTCCACCTGCGCGGCTTCGCCGCCGAGATAGCAGATGGCCAGGACCAGCCCCCCCAGCAGCGCCCCCAGCGGATTCAGCCGTCCGAGGAACGCCACGATGATGGCGGTGAAGCCGTAGCCCGGCGAAATGGTGGGCTGGAGCTGCCCCACCGGGCCGGCCACCTCGCAGATGCCGGCCAGTCCCGCCAGGGCGCCGGAGATCCCGAAGCAGAGCCAGGTGGTGCCGGCCTGCGAGAAGCCTCCGAAACCGCCGGCGCGGGGCGCCTCCCCTCTCACCCTTATTTCGAAACCCAGGAGGGTGCGCGACATGAAAACGGCCAGCACCAGCACCGCGACCACCGCGAAGACCGCGCCGAGATGGACCCGGCCGTCGCCGAAGGTGGCCAGCAGATGCCAGTCGTTGAAGCCGATGGACTTGGGGAAGTTGAACCCCTGGGGATCGCGCCACGGGCCGCGCACGAGCCAATCCAGCAGGTACTGGGCCACGTAGACCAGCATCAGGCTGGTGAGGATCTCGTTGGCGCCGAAGCGGTTTCGCAGGAGCGCCGGCACCGCCGCCCACGCCATGCCGCCGAGCATGCCCAGGAGCAGCATCGCGGGGATGGCCAGCGCCGAGTCCCAGTGGGGCGCCAGGATGGGGATGGAGGCGCCGGCCAGGGCGCCGGCGATGAGCTGCCCTTCCGCGCCGATGTTCCAGAGATCGGCGCGGAAGCAGATGGCCAAGCCCGCCCCGATGAGGACCAGCGGGGTGGCCTTGACGATGAGCTCCTCCACCGACCACAGGGTGGTCAGGGGTCCGATGAAGTAGACGTAATTGGCGTGCAGCGGGTCGAAGCCCCGGGCGGCGAAGAGGATGCTGCCGAAGAGCACCGTGAGCGTCACCGCCAGTAACGGAGAGGCGACCTGCATGGCCCGGCTGCGTTCCGGGCGCTTCTCCAGCACCAGCCTCACGCCCATACGTCCTGTTCCGGCGCTCCGCCGGTCTCGATGGCGCCGGCCATGAGCATGCCGACGCGCTCCCGGTCGATGGCGTCGGCGGGAAAGGTGTCCGACAAGGCGCCGCGGGAGATCACCGCGATGCGGTCGGCGATCTGGAAGATCTCGTCGAGATCCTGGCTGATGACCAGCACCGCCGCGCCGTCCCGAGCCCGGTCCACCAGCGCCTGGCGGATGAGCGCGGCCGCGCCCGCGTCCACTCCCCAGGTCGGCTGGTTGATGACGAGCACGCGGGGGTTCCGGTCCAGCTCGCGGCCCACGACGAACTTCTGGAGGTTGCCGCCCGACAGGGCGCCGGCCTCCTGGTCCCGGCGGCTGAAGCGTACGTCGAAGCGCTTGGCGACCCGCGCCGCCAGGGCCTTGGTGCGGTTCCCGTTGATGAAGCCGGTGTGCACCAGGTCGTCGCCGGAGGCATGGCGGGTCAAAAGCACGTTCTCGGACAACCGGAAGCCGGGCACGGCGCTGTGACCGAGGCGCTCCTCGGGCACGAAGGCCGCGCCCAGGCGCCGGCGTTCGGTGATGTCCCGCCGGCCGCACGGCTGTCCGGCGATGATGATGGACTGGGGCGTAGGAGCCAGACGTTCCCCCGACAGCGCCTCGAACAGTTCGGCCTGTCCGTTGCCGGCCACCCCCGCCACGGCCGTCACCTCGCCGCTCCGTACCGCGAGGGAGATATCGCGCAACGACACTCCGAAGGGTTTCACGGCCGCGAGAGAGAGACCGGCGATGGCGAGGGTGGCGGGTCCCACCGGCCCCGGCGTCTCGGCGTTCACCGACTGCACGTCCGCTCCGACCATGAGCCGAGCCAGCGACGCCGCGGTTTCGGTCCCGGGGTCCACTTCCGCTACCACCCGTCCCCGGCGCAGGATGGTGGCGCGATGACAGAGCTCCCGCACCTCTTCCAGCCGGTGCGAGATGTAGAGCACCGCGCGGCCCTCTTCCGCCAACCGCTTCAACGTGACGAAGAGTTGCTGTGCCCCCTGGGGCGTCAGCACCGCGGTGGGCTCGTCCATGATCAGGAGACGCGGCTCCTGGAGCAGGCAGCGCACCACCTCGATGCGCTGGCGCACCCCCACCGGCAGGTCGGCCACGAGGGCGGTGGGCTCCAGCGGCAGTCCATACTCGGCGGAAATCCGTTCCACCCGCCGGCCCTGCGACCGGAGGTCGAAAGGACCCGGCACCGCCAGGGCGATGTTCTCGACCACCGTCATCGCGTCGAACAGGGAGAAGTGCTGGAAGACCATGGCGATGCCGAGCTGGCGTGCCGCCCCCGGGTCCGGCACCGTGATGGTCTCGCCACGCCAGCGGAGCCGGCCGGCAGTGGGTTGCAGCGAGCCATGGATGATCTTGACCAGCGTGGACTTGCCGGCGCCGTTCTCGCCCAGCAGGGCGTGGATCTCGCCGGCCCGGAGGCCCAGGTTCACGCCGTCGTTGGCAGTGAAATCGCCGAAGCGCTTGACGATGCCTTCGGCCTCGAGGAGATAGCCGTCGCCGTCCGTGGTCTCCATGAATACAGCTCGCCTGCCGCTACAATATAGGGTGTCCGAAAGAACGCCCGCGCACTATATATGGTGTCGGCCCGCGATGCAAGCCCCTTGTGGCCGCGCTCACAGGCGTGGCGCGAAGGAGCCGATTCCGAGCTTGTGCTTGATGATTTCGTCGCGGGTCAGGCCGTGCAATTCATGGGGAAAAACCAGCCAGTGGTCGGTTTCGTGCACGTAGTAGTCGGGTTCGCGGCCGGTGCGGTTGTTCCCCGGCTTGTAGTAGACGGTGGCGATGCGCGTGTCGATCGGCGCGTTGCGGCGGGACCGGCCTTTCAGGTGCGACAACACCGCCTCGATGCTGAGGCCCGTATCGAACACGTCATCGACGATAAGGAGGCCCTGGTCGGCGTTGACGTTGTCGATGATGTACTGCATGCCGTGGACCCGGATGCGCGAGTCCGTCTGTTCGATGCCCTTGTAGAAGGAGGTGCGGATGGCGATGTGGTCGGTTTCGATGCCGAAGTAATCCAGCAGCTCCTGAACCGCGATGCCCACGGGCGTGCCGCCCCGCCATATGCCCACGATGAAGCTCGGCCGAAAGCCGCTTTCCAGGATCTGCATGCCGAGCCGGAAAGAGTCATCGAGCAGGTCCTGGGCGTTGATGTAGGTCTTTCGGGTGTTCGCCGGCTCGGCGTGGGACAAGGGCTCCACTGGATATTCGGCCATCAACTGTTTCCTCTCAACAAGAGCGCCGGCGTGCGGCAGGCCGGGCGTGGGCAAGATCGTCCCCCCCTTTTATCGAAAATGCCTGATAGTGCAAGTGGCGCCGGCGAATACGGGTTGTGGTTTGGCACGTCCGAGCCGCGCCATCAGCCGCCTCTTCCTCCGGGCAGCACGACCGTGGCCCTCAATCCGCCTTCGGCACGGTTCTCCAGCCGGATATCCCCGCCGTGGCCGCGGATGATGGTCCGGGCGATGGCAAGGCCCAGACCAGCGCCGCCCGTGTCGCGGCTCCGCGACTCGTCGAGCCGCACGAAGGGTTCGAACACCCGATCCAGGTCGGCCTCCGGGATGCCGGGCCCTTCGTCCTCGATGACGACGCGCACGAGGCCGTCCTCCTCGGCGACCCGCGCCGTTGCCCGGACGCCGTGGGCGGCCGCGTTCTCCAGCAGGTTGCGGAACGCGCGGCGCAACGCCACCGGCCGGCAGGCTGCCAGCACCCGGCCGGAGTCGGGCACCGCGAGTTCATGGCCGAGATCCGCAAGGTCGGCGGCCACGCTGTCCACCAGCGCATGAAGATCCACCGTGCGCGTCGCTTCCTGCCGCATGTCCTCGCGGATGAACGCCAGGGCGTCCTCGGTCATGCGCTGCATCTCGTCCAGCACGGCGAGGATCTTCGTCCTGGTGTCCCCGTCCTCGACGAACTCGGCCTGGAGGCGAAGGCTCGTGATCGGCGTCCGCAGGTCGTGGGAGATCGCCGCCAGCATGGCCGTGCGGTCGCGCACGTAACGGTCGAGCCGCCCGCGCATGAGGTTGAAGGCGCTCACGGTGCCGCGGATCTCCACGGGGCCGGCCTCCGGCAGGTCGCTCACCTCCTCGCCTCGTCCCAGCCGGCCGGCGGCCGCCGCGAGGCTCCGCATGGGTTTCGAGATGCGCCGTCCCATGAGAACCGCCACGCCGGCCACGCCCAGGACCGACAACAGGAACGAGACCAGGAACGTCGAGCCCCAGGGCGGCAGGCCCGGCAGCGGTCCGACGGCGACGTTCAGCCAGCGCCCGTCCGCCATGCCCACGGACGCCGCGAACCAGTGGTCCCGCCAGTCGTCGTGATCGTGGTCGTCATCATGGTCGTCGCCGTCCCAGGTCCAAAACCCGCCCGGCGTGTCGTGGGACGGCGCCACCCTGACCCGATCCCGCCCGACATCGAGCGCAACGGAAAGACCTCGGGCGATGAAGGCCGCCCGTTCTCCCGTTCCCGTCCCGTCCACCAGAGGCTCCCGGGTCAGCGTGAACCGGGCCTCCCCGGTGCTCGCCGCGTCCAGGATGGCGCCGTGCAGCGCGGGCGGCGTGTCCCGCAGCAGCCGCGCCACGGTGTCGGCGCGCGCAATGACATTGTCCCGGTGGGCGTGGCGCACCGCTTCGCTGCGCTCGACCGCGAAAAGGACCATGGCGATGCCCTGCGCGATGGCGAGAGCCAGCAACAACAGCAGCGCGAGCCGGCCGGCGAGGCTTCCGGGTACCAGCCTCATTGCCGCTCCACCTTGCCGGCGAACCGGTAGCCGCCGCGGTCGAGCAACTGATCCCGGGAGAGCACCATGCCGGGACGTTCCAGCAACGCCGTGAGCAGCCGGAACTCTCCTGTCGAAAGCGGCGTCACCACGCCGTCCTCGTCCACCAGCTCGCGCCCGCCCGTGTCCAGCGACCAGCGGTCGAACCGGTATGTCGCCGTCGAACGGGGCTCGCGTCCCGGGGGCAGGCTCTGCGTGCGCCGGATCACCGCCCTGATGCGGGCCAGCAGCTCGCGGGGATTGAACGGCTTGGTGACGTAGTCGTCGGCCCCCACCTCCAGACCCACGATCCTGTCGGTGTCCTCCGCCATCGCGGTCAGCAGGATGACCGGAATCCGGGTCGTCGCCCGCAGGTGCCGGCAAAGCTCCAGGCCGTCCTCGCCCGGCATCATGATGTCGAGCACGACCAGGTCCACGGCCGCCGCCGCGAGCGCCCGCCGCGCGGCGGCGCTCGATTCAGCGGCGGTGACCCGCACATGGTGCTCTTCGAGATACCGCGCCAGCGGCTCGCGGATGTCCCGGTGGTCGTCCACCACCAGAACGTGCGGGGAGTCTTCCATGCCCTACAGTCTATGCGGCGCCTGGCCGGAGAGACAGAAGAAAATTGTAACAAGGCTTGTCACAGCGCGCCAAGGCGAAGCACTGCGACAAAACAGGACGGTTCACGGCAAAGTCTTGCGACATTCGGTCCTTATACTCCCTTTCAACAACAACACCCAAGGAGGGAGAACCGATGACAAAAACGACAAAGGCTTTGGTAGGGATCGGCGTCGCCGTGGCGATCGGCGGGATGGCGCTCGGAGGGGCGAGCCTGGCCCACCGCTATGGCGGCTTCGGCGATCACGACGACGACAGGGCGGTGGGCATGTTCGACACCGTCGATGCCGACCGGGACGGGACGCTCTCGCAGGCCGAGCTGGACAAGGCGCGCGAGGACCGCCATGCCGCCCTCGCCACCCACGACGCCGACGGCGACGGCAAGCTCGGCCTCGAGGAGTTCGCCGGCCTGTGGAGCGAGACCATGCGCCCGTTCACCGTGCGCGCCTTCCAGCGGCTCGACACCGACGGCGACGCGGCCGTCTCGCGTTCCGAGTACGAACAGCCCCTCGCCGGCATCGCCCAACGGCGCGACAGGCATGACCATCACCATGACCGGCACCACCGCCACGACGACTAGACGCGTCTGAAGTCCGGGATCGGGCAGGTTCGAAAGGCCTGCCCGATCCACAGCCGCTCCACCGGGTTGCGCAGCCTCTCGTGTTCGATGCCGGAGCGATGGTAGATTGTATCCATGGGCAAGACAGGCAGGCAAGCCGGGGCGACCCGGCGCCCTCCTTCGACATTCCGGTTCCATCAGATGCTGCACTTGGCGGAGGAACGGCACGTCCTGTTGCACCGATTGCTTCGGACGTACGGAGACTTCATGTGCTGGCGAGGATTCCAGGACGTCTACCTGGTCAACCACCCGGACTTCATACGGCCGGTGTTGTCTCGGGACTACCGCTACTTCTCCAAGCGCACCATCGACTACCGGGTGCTGGCACAGGTGATGGGCAACGGCCTCGTGACCAACGACGGCCCCGGCTGGGCGCGCCAGCGCGCCCTCATGCAGCCCATGTTCGGGAATCGCCGGGTCAACCGCTTCGACGGGACGATCAACGCACACACCTCGTCGCTGATGGACGAGTGGGAGACACGGGTTGGCGGCGACCCTGTCCGCATCGATCGCGAGATGAGCCGGCTCACGTTCGCGATCGTGGGTGCGACCCTGTTCGGCAGCGATATCGAGCGGCATGCGGGCGAGGTGGCCGAGATTCTCGAAGTGGCCAACCTGAACCCGTTCGAGCCGCGCGCCCTGATGACCCTCCATTCCTGGGTCCCCACACCCCATAACCTGAAGTGGAGGCGCGCGGTACGGCGGCTCGATCGTATCGTGTACGGGATGATCGAAGCGCGCCGCCGCCGGGGTGCCGGCGGCGACGACATCCTCGACTACCTGATCCGTGCACTCGACGACGAGAACGGCGAAGAAATGGACGAACGGCAGATGCGCGACGAGGTAGTGACGCTCATGCTGGCCGGCCATGAAACCTCGGCCAACGCCCTGGCGTGGACGCTGTACCTGCTGGACAAGCATCCCGACGTCGAGATGCGGCTGGCCGAGAGCCTGGCGGCGACCCTCGGCGGCGCGGCGGCGACGGCTGACGACCTCCCGCGGATACCCTATCTCAAACAGGTGGTGCAGGAATCCATGCGCCTCTATCCGCCGGTATGGGCCTATGCCCGAAGGGCGGAGCAGGAGGAGGAGTTCGACGGCTACCGGCTGCCCGCCGGCGCCTACGTCGCGGTCGTCCCCTATGCGCTGCACCGGCACCCGGAGTTCTGGACCGACCCCGAGCGTTTCGATCCGGACCGGTTCGAGCCAGGCCGCGGCGACGCCCGCCATCCCTATTCGTACCTGCCCTTTGCCGCCGGACCACGGACCTGCATCGGCGCCGGAATGGCCATGCTCGAAACCCAGTTGGTGCTGGCGCAGATCCTCCAGCGATTCAAGGTTCACCTCGTTCCCGACCACCCCATCGACGCCACGGCCAAGGTCACCCTCAAGCCGCGTCACGGCATTGTGGCCACGTTGAGCCGCCGGCAGCATCTCGCCGGACTCCCGAAGCATACCCGCGGCAGCGGCGCATTTGCTTCATGACACCGTCCGCCCCACTGTAAGCACCTGCACCTCCCGCGCACCCGAACGCAGCAGGACCCGGGTGCATTCGTTGGCCGTGGCCCCGGACGTGTAGATGTCGTCCACCAGCAGCAGCCGCATCCCTTCGACGCTCCGCCGTGGAGCGATGGCGAACGCACCCCTTACGTTCGGGCGGCGCTCCTTCAGGCTCAGACCGGTCTGAGGCGCGGTCTCCGTCTTTCGCGTCAGGATGAACGGATCCAACGGAAGTCCCCACGCCTTCCCCACTTCGCTCCCCAGCAGCACGGCTTGATTGAATCCGCGCCAGCGTAGCCGCCGGGAATGCAGCGGTACGGGAATGATCAGGTCGAGGTCCGATGAGCGGAACCACGGCCGGCAGGCTTGCGCCGCCAGCCGCCCCAGAGGTTGTCCCAGGGACGCCTGTCTTCCGTACTTGAACCGTTGGATCACCTGCCGCAGCGGGTGGGAGGGGTCGGGTTCGCGCGGGTAGCACGCCCAGCTCCGCGCCACGGAGAACGACGGCGGCTGAAGCAGGCAGGCGCCGCACAGATGGTCGCCCTGCCATTCATGGCGGTAAGGCCGCCCACAGAGCCGGCAGAGCGGCGCCCGGACCAACTCGATCCTTGTGCCGCACGACTCGCAGAAGCATCTTGACGGCCCGGCCGGCAGCCAGTTCCCGCAGGCTATGCAACAGGGCGGAAAGACGGTGTCCAGCACCTTGTCGAGAATGCGTGCCGCCAGGCACCTCCAGCGGGTTGGACCCCGTGACCGATTCCCGTCCACGTTCTCTTGAATCGGCCCCTTGCGGCAGGTCTTTAGTCCAAGGCTCCGGACAGGAACCGGACCGGACCGGCACTTTCGGGAAGGCCGGTGGCCTGAGCTACAGGTAATCTTCCAGCTTGACCTCGTCCATGAACGGGTACTCCAGCAGCTCGTACTCCGCCGGGTCGACGTCGTCGGGGATGGTGGCGTCGATGCCCATCTTGGAGGTGGTGGGGAGGGAACCCTTGGGGAGCCGGGAGGCCTTGAGAGTGGGGTCGAGGTGCTTGCCGCGGGCGCCGGAGACGATGATGACGTCCTCGTCGGGCTGGACCCGGAAGGCCATGGCGCGCTCCACCGCCATGGGGTCGGTGAGCTCGACGTCGCCGTCGGTGACCACCACGAGCTTGAGGGCGTGCAGCGACATCAGCGCCATCAGGGCGTTCTTGCCTTCGCCGGGCCGCTTGTCGATGGAAGCGTAGAGGTGCCAGTAGCAGGCGCTTCCGGGGGTGGCGTAGACCGCCACGGTCTTGATGCTGGCCTCGCGCAGCGCGCGCCATCCCGCGGCCTCCAGCGGCGGCGCCTCCAGCCAGTCGTTCTCCCACGGCATCAGGATGGTGTGGAGGATCGGGTTCCTGCGGTGGGTCACCGCCTTCACCTTGAACACCGGGTTCCAGCGGATCGAGCACTGGTGTCCGGTGAAGTCGCCGTAGCGCCCCTCGTCGATGGTCCAGCCATCGGTGGAGATCTCCCCTTCCAGGACGAGCTCGGCGTCGGCGGGCACCTCCAGGTCCACGGTCTTGCACTTCACCAGCGGCACGGGGCGGCCGTACAGCGCGCCCGCCACCGCGAACTCGTCGTAGCCCGGCGGCGCCTTGTAGGCGGCGGCTATGAGCTCCGGCGTGCCGGTGCCGAAGGCGACGGCCAGGGGCAGGGGCTCGTTTCGCTTGAGAGCTGCCTCGTAGCTGAAGCGCATGTCCGACGGCGACACCAGGTCGATGCTGGTCTCTCGCGGCGTGCGGTACATGAGCCGGTAGCAGCCGGCGTTGCGCCGTCCGGCGTCGTCCTTGGACACCGAGATGCCCGCCGAAAGGTAGGGGCCGCCGTCCTTCCGGTGCTGGAACGGTATCGGCAACTCGGTGAGGTCTATTTCGTCACCGGTCTTGACCACTTCCTGGGCCGTGCCCTCGGCCACCACCTCGGCGGCGATGGGACTGTCCAGGGCGTCCATGAAGGTGCGCCCGAGGGTCCTCTGGTCGCAGCCCAGCCCCAGCGCCACCCGCTGGCGGGAACCCACCAGCCCGCCCACCACGGGCATGGAGTAGCCCTCGACGTTTTCCATGAGGAGCGCGGTGTCGGCCTGGGCCAGCAGCGTATTGAGATAGCGGGCTTCCACCGGCTTGGTGATGCGCCGGAGCTGTCCCTCGGCTTCCAGCAGCGCCACCAGGCCGCGCATGTCGTGGTACGGCAATCTGTCCGCTTGGCTCATGGCAATCTCAGTGCATGTAGGAGCCGCCGTCCACCAGCAGCGTCTGTCCGGTGATGAAGTTGGCGGCGTCCGAGAGGAAGAACATGACGGCGCCGACGATGTCCTCGGGGTATTGGCTGCGGGGGATGGCGCGGCTCTGGATCTGCGGCACATCGTCCTCGTCCACCAGCCCGCCGCGCACCGCCAGCAGGCTCTCGCTGCGGGTGAGGCCCGGGGCCACGGCGTTGACGCAGATACCGTCCTTGCCGGTGCCCCGCGCCAGCACGCGCGTGAGCGCCACCACCGCGCCCTTGGATACGGTGTAGTGGACGTAGACCGGAATGCCCTTGAAGGGCACGCCGGAGGCGATGTTGACGATCTTGCCGGAGCCCTGCTCCTTCATGTACGGGTACACCGCCCGCGACGCCAGCCACACGCCCTTGACGTTCACGTCCATCACTTGGTCCCACTCGGCCACGCTGATCTCGTCGAACGGCGCGTAGCGGATGTCGGCGAATATCGCCGCGTTGTTCACCAGCCCGTCGATGCGGCCGTAGCGGTCGTGGGCCGCCCCTGCCAGCTCCTTGACGCTCTCCTCGCTGGTGACGTCGGCCTTGACGAAGAAGGCCTCGCCGCCGTCCTCGCGTATCCCGGAAGCGCAGGGCTCGCCGTCGAGAATGTCCGACACCACCACCCTGGCGCCGGCCTTGGCCAGCCTCTGGGAGTACACCTGGCCGATGCCGCGGGCGCCGCCGGTGACGATGATGACCTTGCCGTCGAAGTCTTGAGCCATAATCAGTCCTCGTTGGCTGTATATTTCCCGGTCTCGATCTCGCGTCCGAGAGAGCCCGCTTCGCGCAGGCGGCCCCAGGCCTGGAGAACTACCCGGTAGGGCGCCTCCGGGAACTGCAGCAGGATGTCCTCGAAGTGGAGCGGACCGTCCTTCAGCCGCTCCAGTATCTTGTCCGCCAGCGCTTCGGGGGTCATGCGGTATCCGTCACAGGTCGAGGAAGCGCTTGCCGTTTACGCTCAGGATCTTCCACTTGAGCTCTTCCGACAAGTCGTCCCGTTCCAGGATCTCCTGCTTGGCGCCTTCACGGGCCTCGGCGTGGGGCATGTCGCCCTCGAACAGCAGCCGGTCCTCGCCGATGTACTCGGCCATCTGGGGGAGGAAGATCTCGTCCGCCTCGGGGGTGAAATAGACTTCGCTCTGCTTGAGGGTTTCGGACACCGGCTGCTTGACGGGCAACGGCATTCCCAGGGCGCCGTCGGCGTGGTGGTAGTGGTCGATGCGCTGCACCAGGTAGGGCACCCACTGGACGCCGATCTCCATGAAGGCCACCTTGATTCGCGGATGCCGCTCGAGGATGCCGCCGCCCAGGAAGCTGTAGAACCCCATCATGACCGGGAGGGTGAAGCCGATGGCGCGGGAGCCCGAGACATCGTCCAGGCTGTGGGTGATGCCGGGATGGCTCCAGCCCGCGTGGATGGCCAGGGGCACGCCGAGCCGCTCCACCTCGGCAAAGAACTCGTCGTAGTAGAGGTCGTGAAGCATGGTCTCGCCCACGGTGCCGTAGATCCCGGCCACCGCGGCTCCCAGCTTCAGGCTGTGCTCGAGCTCGGCGAGGGCGAGCCGCGGGTCTCTCATGGGCAGGATGGCGCCCCATTTCATGCGGTCCGGACGTTCCGCGCAGGCCGACGCCATCCAGGTGTTGTAACTCCGCATGAGCGCGGCCTCGAACAGCAGGTCGTCGGTGACGGGCTGGAGGAACAACGTGGAGAACACCACCTGGACGTCGATACCCACCGCGTCCATGTCCTTCAGGCGCGCGGGGATGTCCGTCATCGTCTGGGAGCCGAGGGTGAACTCTTTCTGGGTGGCGAAACGCATCTCGATGGGGGTGCCGTACACCAGGTTCCCCCGGCCCACCGGTTTGGGATAGACGGTGCCGTCGATGTACCAGAAGGCGTTGATGCCTCCCAGTTGCGGCAGGTCCTTGGCCACCACCGGGAAGGGCTTGCGGTCCGCGTATTTCGAGTCGAGATGATCCCAGGCCTCCTTGGGCTCCTCGACGTGCGAATCGATGTCGATGACCTGCATTGCATCCGTGCTCACGGAAACCTCCCCTTGGTTCATGCGGGCTGTCGCCCGGCCCGCTCTTCCCTGCGCCCTACGCCGTCCCGGTGCATTCCCGTTCCAGCGCCCGGAGCTCGCTTCGGCTCAGCGGAAATCCGAACTGCTCGTTGCGCATGCGCAGGCGCTGGGACGACACGTTGGCGATGATGCGCCGGGCGCGGTCGTAGTCCTTGCGTGTCCTGACCAGCGTGGCCAGCTCGTTGGCGTCGCTGTGCCTGGTCTCGTCACGATGAATGCGTCCGAAGATGGCTGCGATCCTGCGGTTGATGCGGTTTCCCTTCAAGTGCCGGCAGACTTCGTACAGCGCGCCGCCGCCGCCCTCGGTCAGGGTGATGGCGGCGCGCTCGAGCATCTCGTCGCGCCGCTGGATCTCGCTGGTGGTGATGCGCTCGGAGCCGTGCAGCAACCCGGCGTAGCTGCGGGAGTAGCGCGCCCGCACCTCGGCGAGCTTGCGGTCCTCGGGGAGCCACGTCAGATCCTTTTGCGTCAGCTTCTTGCCGACCAACTCCTCCAGGAAATCCATGATCAGTCTGGCGTGGCTCATCTCGTCGCTGAGCTTGTGGCAGATCTCCTCGAAGTCGTGCCGGTCCACCCCGCGGTCGAGCTGGGAGTAGAGCTTGTCGAGGGCGTGGATCAGGGGCTGGATGGCGGAGTATTCCTTGAACGCCTGGGCCTTGAGCCAGTGGATGTGCTCCTCGGCCGTTCTCGGCGTGCTGAAATACGCCGTGACCACTCCCCTTTCGGCCTTGCCGTAGCCTTCGGCCAGCCGTTCCAAGGCCTCGTTGTAGTCCATGATCCGTTAGCTGTCCGCGTTATTCCGGCTTGGGGACGACGCTGCCGCAGGCCTTGCAGGTCCTGAGTCTTTCGTTGCCGTAGAACTCGCGGTGGACCTGGCCCACCGGATCGTCGCTGTAGTTGCCCACGGTGACGTCCACCTCGTATACTTTCTTCCCGCAGTTCTCGCAAAACCACATGAAGCGGTCCCGCTCGCCGGGCTTGCGCACCCGCTCGAACACCAGGAACCAGGTACCTTCATCCACGCGCGGGGAGTGCGGCACGCCGCCGGGGCACAGGGTCATCTGGCCCGGCCCCATGGTCACCACCTGCTCCTCGCCGTCGCCGGTGAGGCAGTGCAGGCGCTGCTCGCCCTTGAGCACCAGCGTCACCTCGTCGCTCGGGTCCACGTGGAAGTCCATCCGGCGCTTGCGCCCGCTGCTCAGAAAGGCGATGGACTCGGAGTCCTGCCACACCACGGTGCGTCCCTTGCCCTCGGCCGCGGTCTTCTCCATCAGCGCCTCGAGGTCGATGGTCTCCATTGCCTTCATGATATTCATGACGACTCCTGGCGGGTGTTCGACCCTATGAGAACAACTCCCCCTGGCCCGCCGCGGATGACGAGCGGCGGCGGGTCTTCGAGGTTCGAGGATGTCCTTCGCATCTCAGGTACATGAGCAATACCTTGTTCAGGCGGACGTAGTCGCCGGTGTAGACTCTCCCGTCCGGGGCGTCGCCATAGCTGACCGGGCCTTCGCTTTGCCCCGTCAACTGTCGCACGAACGGCATGGCGCCATCAAGGACGGCGCCGTTCTCGAAAGGCGCGTCGAAGCCGAACGTGCGCGGCGATGCGGACAGTTCGAGCTTGCCGTCGTCCCGCGCGCGCCAGATCAGCAGAGTGCCGGTGGCCTGTCCGATGTTGAGGATGCGCCAGGCCGTGGCTTCGAGGGAGCACTGGAACCGCGTGGCCAGCCGCCGAAAGGTCCCCACGTCCATCTCGCCCGTCGCCGCATCGGCGATGAAGCGGCCGGGGATCAAGAGCTCGGCGGCAACGCGGTTGCAGAGATCCTCGGTGGCGGCGTCGCCGCAGCCCATGGACTCGTCGCCGGGCGGGGCCGCCAGGAGGTGGCCGATTTCGTGTGCCAGGGTAAAGCGCTGCCGCGTGTGAGGGGCGTTCCGGCTGAGGATGACTTCGTAGCCGCCGTCGTTCAACTCCACGAGCTGGCCGTCAAGACGGACGTCCAACTCCCGTATGCGCCGAATGCCCAGATGGCGGGCGATGCGCACCAGGTCCACGGGCGGGCGCTCGATGCCGCACTCGTCCAACAAACGCCGGGCTTCTTCCATCACCCGGCGCGCCCTGTCCGTGGCGTCCCGTGCCATGTCGCTGTTCGTCCCCGTTGGCCGGCCAGGGCCCTAGTAGCGTTCCCAGTCCCGGGCGGTGAGGGGGATGCGCGCGGCCTTGAGCTTCTTCGGCGCGTTGCCGAACAGCTCCGGATCGGAGCGGATCACCTCAAGGTCCTTGCGCAGGTTGACGACCTTGCCGCGGATGCCGGCGGCGGCCAGCTTCTTGCGTTTGCCGAGGGAGGTCAGGCCGTTGTAGCTCTTCTTGAGCTCGGCGGCGCCCACCTCCAGGCCGGACTCGCCCACCGCCGCCCGGAACTCTTCGAAGGTGACTTCCGCCTCGGTGTCCGGCGTCTTGCGCGCACGCGCGGCCGCCCGCGGCGGTTTGGTCGTGGCCGCGCCGTCGTGCTTCTCCAGGCTGGCCTTGAGGGCCTCCATGAGGTCCACCACCTGGCTCTGGCGCACCTGGGGCTCCAGAGCGGTCACCTCCTTCCCTTCCACCTTCTGCTCCACCAGGTGAAGCACTCGGGCCTTGTACTCGTCGTGGTAGTCCTCCGGATGGAAATCCTTGCTCACCAGCTCGTCGATAAGCCGGACGGCCAGGTCCAGTTCGCCGTCCTTGAGGGTGACGGTCTGGCCCCTGTCGATCTCGTCGAAATCGCGCACCTCGTCGGCGTAGTACATGGTGTGGAGCATGAGGCCACCGCGGACCGCGCGGATCAGCACCAGCGCCTCCTTGCCCCGCATGACGTACTTGGCCAGACCCACGCGGTCGGACTCGGTCATGGCGTCCGCCAGCAGGCGGTAGGCCTTCTCGCCGCCCTTGTCGGGGCCCAGGTAGTAGGTCTTCTCGAAGTAGACCGGGTCGACCTTTTCCAGCGGGACGAATTCCTCCAGCTCGATGACCTTGGAGGTCTCCTCCTCCAACGCCTTGAGCTCGTCGTTCTCGAAGCGGACGTACTGGTTCTTCGCGAACTCGTAGCCGCGCACCAGGTCGGAGCGCTGCACCACCTCGTCGCATACCGGGCAAAATTGTTGCTGCTTCATGCGCGAACCGCACCGGTTGTGCAGGAAATTGAACGCGATGCCGCCCGATGATGCCGCGGTGTAGAGCTTGATAGGGATGGAAACCAGCCCGAAGGAAATGGTCCCGGAACTGATGGCGCGTGCTGCCATGGTTGTCCCTCCAGATTCGATCCGTTGCAGTCTAGCATGAAATACCTTTAGAATTCTACGAGTTATGAAGTTGTCAACAGGTCGTCATGTCCACGCCGCTGGATGAGTACCGTCGCAAGCGCGATCCCGAGCGTACTCCGGAGGCGTTCGGAGGGCAGGTCTCCTCGGTCGGAGGCATGTTCGTGGTGCAGCAGCACGCCGCCCGCGCCATGCACTATGACCTGCGGCTGGAGATGGGCGGCGTCCTCAAGAGCTGGGCCGTTCCCAAGGGTCCTTCGGTCCGCTCCCACGAGAAGCGTCTGGCCGTGCATGTCGAGGACCACCCCGTCGAGTACGCGGACTTCGAGGGCGTGATCCCCAGGGACAACTACGGCGCCGGCGCTGTCATCCTGTGGGACCAGGGCCGCTACCGGCTGCTCCATTCCGACGACCCGCTGCGGCAGCTCGATCAGGGCACGCTGGAAGTCGAGCTTCAGGGCTACAAGCTGCGCGGCGTCTGGATGCTGGTGCGCATGAGCGGCGGCGGCAAGGAATGGTTGCTGTTCAGCAAGGATGACGGCAAGGATGCGGCGGAGCCGGTGGACGCCTTGCCGGGCTCCATCCTGTCCGGCCTCACGGTGTCGGAACGCGAAGACCCGAGAACGCGCGCGGCCGCTGTCCACAACGCGCTGAAACGGCTCAAGGCGCCGCCGGCGCCGGTGTCGCGGCGCAAGCCGAGCCCGATGCTGGCGTCACCCGGCGGCGCACCCTTCTCCGACCCGGACTGGCTCTTCGAGATCAAGTACGACGGCATCCGCGTCCTCGCGCGCAAGCGCGACGAGACCGTTACTCTCCTGGGCCGCAAGGGCGACGACATCTCCCGGCGGTACCCGGAGATCGTCCACGCGCTGAGCAAGACGGCGCCCTCCGAGTTCCTGATCGACGGCGAGATCGTCGCCATGGAGGAGTCCGGCCGCCCGAGCTTCCAGCGGCTCCAGCGGCGCATGCACCTGACGGAGCGCATGGATATCGAGCGCGCGGCGCGGACGGTGCCGGTCCGGGGCATCTTCTTCGACTGCCTTGAAGCCGGCGACCGGGACCTGCGCGCGCTGCCGTTGACCCGGAGAAAGGAGTGTCTCGGTCTCTTTCTGCCGCGCCGGGGGGTGGTCGAGTACTGCGAGCACGTTCCCGAACGAGGCGAAGCCTTCCAGCGCGCGGCTTGGGACAACCACCTGGAGGGAGTGATCGGCAAGCGTGCGGACAGCCGTTACGTTGCCGGCCGCAGCCGCGATTGGTTGAAGTTCAAGTGCCACCGGCACCAGGAGTTCGTCATCGGCGGCTACACCCGGCCCGGGGGCTCGCGCCCCCTTTTCGGGGCACTCCACCTCGGTCTCTATCGTGACGGGAAGCTGCTCTACGTGTCCAAGGTGGGCACGGGGTTCGACCAGGATATGCTCCGGGCCGTCCACGAGCGGCTCGTGCCGCTGTCGCGCGAGGACTCCCCGTTTGTCGAGGGAACGCCCGCCGGCGCCGGGCATCGCTGGGTGGAGCCCGATCTCGTCTGCGAGGTCGAGTTCGCCGAATGGACCGACGACGGCGGGCTGAGACATCCCTCGTTCCTGGGCCTGCGGGACGACAAGGCGCCGGAGGAGTGCCGGCGCGAGGAACCGGCGGAGATACCGGCTCCGCCGCGCCGGGGGGAGCGCCCGCCCTTCGCCGTCACCAACCCCGAGAAGCTGTTCTGGCCGGATGACGGCTATACCAAGAGCGATCTGCTGGCTTACTACGAGGCGGTCGCACCGCTGTTGCTGCCCTATCTCCAGGACCGTCCGCTGGTGCTGACCCGGTTCCCGGATGGCATCCATGGCAAGTCCTTCTTCCAGAAGGACGCGCCCGACTACGTTCCCGACTGGGTGGCGACCCGGCGGATCTACTCGAAGGACGCCGACCGCGACATCGATTACTTCATAGTCAACAACGCCGAGAGCCTGCGTTACGTGGCGAACCTGGGCACGATCCCGCTGCACATCTGGGCCAGCCGGCTGGACACTCTGGAACGGCCCGACTGGCTGGTGCTGGACCTGGACCCCAAGGGAGCCCCGTTTACCCATGTCGTGCGTGTGGCGAGAACCCTGAAGAATATCCTCGCGAAACTGGAAGTGCCTGCCTACGTCAAGACCTCCGGCGCCACCGGGCTCCATGTCCTGGTCCCCATGGGACGGCGGTACCTCTACGAGCAGTGCCGCGGCTTCGGCCGCCTGTTGGCGCTGGCGGCCGAGAAGAGCGTGCCGGACATCGCCACGGTGGCGCGGCCGCTTCACGCCCGGGAGGGCAAGGTCTACATCGATTTCGGCCAGAACGGGTACGGCCGCACCATCGCCGCGCCCTTCTCCGTGCGGCCCCTGCCCGACGCGCCGGTCTCCTGCCCTCTCCGGTGGTCCGAGGTAACGGCCCGGCTCGACCCGGGCCGCTATACCCTGAAGACCGTGGTCAAGCGTTTTGAGAAGCTGGCGGATCCCCTGGTGGCGGTGGTGGACGCTCCCGGCATCGACATGGCCGCCGCGCTGGGCGAGATGGAAGCCCTCTTCGACCCGCACCCGTCACCCCGGACTTGATCCGGGGTCCGGGAGGCAGGAGCAGACCACCTCGCCACCGTCCCTGGATCCCGGGTCAAGCCCGGGATGACGGAGAGGTGTGCGGGATGGCGGAGACGTGTTCGGGATAGCGCAGATAACCCGGTAGTGGCGCGGTAGAGGCGCGGCATCGGACGATGCCGCTCAGGGATAGTACACGTCGCGCCCCGGAACGTAGCCGCGCTGGGTCTGCCCGGCGTTGCGGTTGACCATGGTGCGGTTGACCATGGGGTGGTAGAGGCTGCGCACCTCGTGCTCCAACGCGAACACCTTCTCGCCCGTGCCCGGGTCGATGATGTCCCTGAAGCGGTACTGGTGGGCGTTGCTCTCTTCCTGGATCAGGTCCCGGCGCAGCAGGAACTGATGGGCGCGGGAGAAGTTGGCAATGTAGATGGCGATGTGGTGGCCGTCGTAGCGGGGGATCCTCTTGTCGGTCTCGGTGAAGATAAGGCTCTGGTTCCGTCCCACCTTGACCGTAGCGCTGCCCTTCGTGAAAGTCGCCGGCGCCTGCAGGACGGTGCGGTAGAACTTGCCGATTGAGCGGGCCGTGCCCGGCGGGGTCAGAAACTCCACGTAGGGCATGCCGATGGTCATGTCGCCGAACTCCGGCGCTGCCTCGTGGCAGCGGAAACGGTTGCCCCAGGGGCCGGTCACGGCTACGTGGTCGCCGGCGTCGCGCCACTTGAAGCGGGTCCCCTCAAGGTCGGGCGCCACCGCCGCAAGGCGCTTCTTCAGGGCTTCAAGATCGGAGAGAACGAGGCCGATGTGTCCGGGAATCTTCTGGATGCCGCGGGTCGGCAGGTGGAACTGCTGGCCGCCGACGTTGACCCACATGTTGTTCAGGCCCACGTTCATGTACGGGTCCCGGGTCAGCCCGAGCCCGAGGACGTAGAAGGTCAACGCCGTGGCCTGATCGGGAATGGTGAGGTTGAGGTGCTCCAGCGCGACGACGTTGCCGAGATCATCGGCCTTTCGATCGTAACCGTTGGTCTTCATTTTTACCTCCCTGGCGGTCCCTGTGGGCGCAATTAATCACGCAGTTAATCATTTGGGACCGCCATCTGCAATGTCTGCAAGCCCACCTAGGGGCGACCGCCCGTCGCCCCTACCCGAAACATCCTGAAGGGCCAAGACAATCCTCCGCGCTGGATCCCGTAGGGGCGACCGGCGGTCGCCCCCATCCCAATCCCGAACCACCTTAAAGGGTCAGGGCGAAATCTTCCACCAGCGCCCCCGGCAACCGGACGCTGCGGGTGGAGCGGCTCCCGTAGGAGTTGGAGTCCGGCAGCAGTTCCACCTCGCGGGTCAGGCCCACGAGGTTTTCCCCGAGCATGCGGTAGAGCGTCTCGTCAAAGCGCATGACGTTCACGGGCGCCTGCACCTCGCCGTTCTCCACCCAGAACGCCGCGAACCGGGTCATGCCGGTCATGCGGCAGGCGTCCCGGTCGGAGTAGTTCAGGTACCACAGGTTGTTGATGAAAATCCCCGTGCCCAAGGCGGCGAGAACGTCCTGGCGCGGGATCGAGCCGCCGGCCATGCTCAGCGACTCCGGGGACTCGCGCCGGCTTGCGCCGTTGGCCGGCATGCCGTATTCGCTGGCGGCCCGGGCCGATACCAGGGGGTCGCCGAGTTTTCCCCGGTCGATGAGGGTAATCCGGTCGGCCTTGATGAAGCCGGCGTCGTCGAAGTTGGCCGTGAGGCCGGCGGCAATGTCTTCCGCCATGCTCACCGACGGATCCAGCGCGGCGTCACCGGCGACCATGCGCAGCAGCGGGGTCCGGCGAGTGCGGCGGGCGGTCAGTCCGAAGCCGCCCCAACGGAGCAGCCCCACCACTTCCTCCAGGGCCTGGGGCGCCAGGTAGACGCGGTAGCGGCCGGGCTTCAAGGTCCGGGCAGGCCGGCAGAGCGCTTCCAATTCTGCCGTCGCACGTGTGACCTTCTCCTCGAACTCCGCCGGGTTCCACACGAATCCGGCGTAGGCGCATTTGACCGCCTTGTCGCCGTCCAGGTAGAAGCTCCAGTCGAAGTGGTGGCTGTAGGTGGAGAACCAGTTCCGCTGGCCCAGGGAGTTGGCGAAGCCCCGGTGGATGCCGCCGGCCATGTAGATTCCCACCAGGTCCCGACCCTTCCCCGCCTTGACGATGGATTCCACCACCTGTCCCTCGTCTTCCGGCAACCGGTTGGGATGCCCGGATTCGGTGGAACGGATTTCCGTCGCGTAGTGGAGAAACGGGTCCTCGGGAACGATGCCGAGCCTTTCGCGCGATACCTCGACCGCCCTCCGGATGCGTTCCCGGTCCAGCGACTCATCATCGGATACGGTGACATAGGTGGTGACCCGCCGCCGGTCGGCGATGAGATGGAGGGCAAGCGCGCGCTGCTCCACCGCGCCCGCCTGCCGCACCGCGCTCCGGTTGAAGCGCACGAAGCTCGACTCCTCGCCGGAGAAGCCCAGCAGCAGGAATTCGGAGGCCGTCAACAGGGATTCGGCGAAATCGGCGAGATCGTAGAAATAGGTTTGCATGGCGCGTTGGAACATTCCGTTGAAGGGCGGTGGGGCGTTAACGACAGATATCCTCAGAGCTTCATGCTCCCTCATAGGTGCGTGAGCAAAAGCCGCACGTCTTCCTCGGTCCGCAGCCTGACGGTCCATTCGCCCTTGCTGTTGCTGTCTTCAAAGCTGCTGAAATCCCGCTTCAGCGCATCCTTGCCGGCGCGCGTCTCACGAAAACGAAAGTAGAACTTGATCCCACTCTTGTTAACGATGAACGAATACGGCAGCCTGGGGCGCCGTCCTGACGGGTCATGAAGGCAGCACGTCTTGAGCACGCCCTTCTTCCTGAAGCTCAAGACCAAGTGCGGCAACGAGGTCGCGGACTCCACCAAGAGGTGAAAAGCGGCGCGTGCTCGCTGATCCTCGATGTACGCCTCCCATTCCGGGTACAGGTCCGCGCCCTCGATGCCAGCGAGTTGCAGCGACGTGCCAAACCGACGGTGTGAAACCGAATCGATTCGACGAGGCGGGCTCGCATCCGCCTCACGTAGAGCCTGCGGTGCGCTTCGCAGACGTGGGCCTTGACGGCGAGCGTGGGAGTCGTGCGGCGCCGCGGCTTGGTGACCGGGTACACATACGTAGTCGAGGAAGTCCTGGACCGGCTGGAGGCAGGCTTCCTTCGACATCAAGCGAAATCTGGACAGGTGAGGCAACCGCGCCAGAGTGACGGTTTTCCCGCGCTCTGACATTCGGAAACGGAAGGCTTCAGCGGTGTAGCGTCCCCAGCCAGTCGGGAATCGCCGCTGGGCAACGACCTCCGCTGGACGGTTCGAGATGATCTCGCGCAGGTTCTTGAACGTGACGCGGTCGATAGTCAGGATCGTCCGCGGGATCCACTCGGCGAGGAGTTCGGCCCAGAACCGGCGGGCGAACGCGATGGATTCACGGCGACGATGCAGCGTGTCAAGACTGGGCGACCGGAACGGCACGAAGTGCGCGGCCAGTACGCGTTTCTCGACGAAGGCGCGCGGGGATTCCCTCGCGTCGACAAGGGTGACGATTCTGGCAAAGAGTTCCTGGAACTGAAGCTGGAGCGGCGCCGTTCCAGGCGGACACCCCTTCCAGGACTCGATCCAGTACGCGCTGCCTTTCTCGGAACTCGTCCGCGGGTGGTCGGGGTTTTCGCGCGCGCCGCCGGGATTCAGCGTGATCAAGGCGAACGGGGCTCGGGAGGTGAGCGTGCGTTGAGGTCCTGCCAGGAACCTCCAGCCGAGCCGGTGGCCGAGCCGTTTGTACGTCGCACTGATAGATTCGACGCGGCGCTCGAAAGCCGAAATGTCGGAGCTGTCGTCGCTCATGGGCGTCGGGCATCTTGGCCTAGACTGCCCGGAAACGCAAGAATGGAGGCGGTGACAGGCACGCCCCCACTCTGTACTAACCCACTCCTTGGAGGTAGTATTCCGTCATGGAGACGACACGGGCACGGTCGATCCCGGGTCGCTTGCAACCGCTTACCGCTGCCGATTCTGCTCCAGCGGGTCTTGAGCAATCGGATCGGGGTCTACACCGAAGATAACCATGACCGGCAAGATTGACGTGCGCGACGTGGCGGCCGCATTGCCGGAGGAGCGGGCCTGTCCGGCAACGACCGGGCTGAAGTCGAGGATGACGCTCGAATCCAAACGGAGGCACTCGAAATGATGGATTGGGCCACGTGCCCGGCCGTGGAACGGACGCCGGGAAAAGTCAGCGGCGCGTGGGTGTTTGCCGGCACACGGATACCACTGTCCGCGCTGTACGAGAACCTCGCCAGTGGTGCCACGATCGACGAGTTCGTCGAGTGGTTTCCGGGCGTTGATGAGCAACAGGTCCGGGCGGTTCTCGAACACGAGGCGAAGGCGCTGAGAACGGCGGCAGCGCCTTGAAGCTGTTGTTCGACTAGGGAACGCCCGCAGCGTTGCGGGACCACCTTCCGTTCAGCATCGGACCACCGGTCAACAAGAACTCGGCAGCTTCGATCCATGCGTCCAACCAAGCAGTGGTCTGGATGACTCTCGCCATCAAGTGACCTCCTCCGTGAGAGCCAACACGTCCCGTAGGTGGCGGTTCAGAAAGGCATCGTCGAGCCACGCATAGCCGTTGTCGGCCCAATCGGTCCCCCAGCTATTCCGAACCAGAAAGCATCGAGACACAACGGTTGTTCCCAAACCGACCGCAGTGACGGCGTGCAGACCTCGTATGGCGCCAACGTTGGTGATCAACCACGGAGGCGTCGGCGAGAAAAAGTCCGCTGGCAAGGAGATCCCGAGGACCGGGACCTTGCCAGCGGTCAGCAGGGCTTCGACCTCATCGGTTGTAGGATCTCTGGGTTCGCTCTTGCGGCGGTACAGTCGCACGCTTGGTGGGGCTAGCCAACCGAAAGGCCGTTCAGTCATTTGATAGGGGCAGTCCTGCTCGGATGGTTGCCCGGGATCCCGAAGGGCACGAGCCAACTCTGGAAACGAGGCGCCGCCCGCCGGGTCATTGCTCGACATGAAGTAGTCAAGGTACTCCGGCGAGAGCGGCATCGCGGATCGACGTGCATGCTCGTGCGCGCTCGTGCCGGCGAACGACAGACAGGTAGGCCGCGGGCCTTGGTCTCGGATCGGGCCGAGGCTCTTCCGATGGTCGACGAGAAGGGTGATGTTCATGCTGCATTTGCCAGTGCGTCGACCTTGGCCCTTCTCGCGAGTCCGACGGTTTCTCTCCCGTAACCGTCGATCTTGATCTCGATTTGATCCAGCGTAGCGCCACTCCAGGGGCGAGTGTGTTCGAATACAAGTCGGTGCGTGCCAGGAGCATTGAAACGGACATACACTACGCGCGTTGAAGGCCGTCCATAGACGTGGGCTAGGTCCGCCGGACGCTCGCCCACGATCTCGGCATCGGCTCCGGTGTCAACGAGCCTCCAGAGGTAGCCAGCCGAGACGTTGTCTTCCAGATGGACCGCAAAGAGGTCTTTGGGCCCGGCTTCAAGAAACGCGCCTGCGTCTCCACGGGTCAGAGCCCACACATCGGCCCACGAGTTCGCAATCAGAGTTCCCGGCGCCAAGGCGTGCTTCAGGTCTTTGACGGGTGTCTCTTGAAGTCTCTTTGCTTCGCTTGGTTTCAGGACTTCGGAGGTTACCAACCCCCAGCAGGCGGCTTGATAACTGACGCCGAGACGGAGGGAGAGTTGGTAGATGTTGTCGGGCTGATGCAGCTTCTCCTTGCTCCAACCATGGCGTTTGGCTGACTCGACCATGAGGTGCTTCGCCGCCAGCAGCTCCGAAGCGAAGGTGTCCGCAGCCAACTCCTGGGCTGCTCGTGACCCCGATGCGTAACGCCCTGCGAACTCGACGGTTTCGTCCAGGCTTGGCTGGTGTCCAAGCAAGAAATGTCCGAACTCGTGAGCCAGTGTGAAACGCTGAACCGCTAGTCCCCGACGGCTCGTAACGATGATTCCGCCAGCTTCGTTGCCTGCGGGAACAAAAGCACCCAACAGATGATCCAGCGGCCGAAAGAAGAGGGGAATTTCTCGCTCCGTGATCGCCCCTATGATGTCGAAACTCGTGCGGTTGCCTTGTGGGGACGTGGAGAGAACGTCTGCCGCTTTGCTCACCGCTCGCAGCGTCTCGTCACGTTTGTTCATCCGATTTCCTCGACTCCAGGAACTGTGCGAAACGCAGAACCTCCGCCCGGTCATTGTCCGATAGCTTGGCGGTGGTTCGTGCGACCAGTCGTACAGACTCCGCCTCTGGATTCTCATCATCCTGGCCGGTGAGACTTTCCATGGTAGTCTGATAGAGCCCGGCCAATCGCCGGAGCTCAAGCGCTCCGACACGGCGGGCGCCAGTCTCCATGAGGGAGACGGCGGTTCTAGGGAGGCCAAGGTACGTAGCGACCTCCCCTTGAGTGAAGCCGCAGTATTCCCGCGCTTCTCTCAGCCGGTTCCTCAGCGTGCCACGAAGGGTACTTTCGTCGTGACTATCCTCATTCATTGGTACCTCCCGTCGGACGACTTTCCGTCAGCCTCGGAATCCTTCATCATGGCGGGTACGAGATGATTGATCATGTCGTCAAGGCTCTCGTAACCGCCGGGGCGAATCCGCTTGACGTCCAGCGGCCGTGTTCCATATGGAAACAAATCTAACGCCCAGGGTGTTCGAAAGTCAAACATTTCTTTGGGAAAATATCTGTTGTTGTGGCAGCAAGGCGACGGAGGTCACCCAAGACGGGACGAAAGTGGAGCAGCGGACATCCACGCGGTGTCGGCGGAAGTGCGCAATTCCCAACAACTTCTTTGATGCGACCTCCTTCCGGACAATTTGCACCTCTTCAAAGCCGAATCGGATACCGACAACAGGGTTCAGAGCCTTGAAGACGGCTTCTTTTGCCGACAATAGAATCACCGGACCCTGCGAGCCCCAAGTCTACAGACAACTCGTCCGACGCGATCTGGTCTTCCGCCAGTTCCCAGCCGCCATCCAGGGTTTCGATGTCGATGCCCACGGAGGTCACGCGGCCGATTCTTGTCAAGGCGGCGACCACCTTGGTGCCCTTGTGGCTCACGCTCCCCGTGTAGCCCACGGGCCAATCACGTGCGCCGGAGCGCATCTCCCAGCCTCGGCAGCCCCCGCACCTTCGTCCGCTCGCCCGCTGGGTCGTCGCCTGCGGCCACACGTCCGAGGAGTTCCTGCGCCAGGCGCCTTGCCTGGTCCGGGGTGACCCGGCAACGCATGTTTGAGTATCGGTGCTCTTGATTGACAGGCGGGTTTCAAACCCGCCCGCATAACCTCTTCATCTCAAGGTCACGCCTCTCCGCCGAATACCTGCACACCGCTGAACACGCACGCGGGAGCCGCGTGCCCGACGCGGATCACCTGGTTCGGCTCGCCCTTGCCGCAGAACGGCGTCCCCAGCACTTCGCGGGTCGCGGGTTCGCCCACGCGGACGAGGCTGCGCCAGAAGGTGGCGGAGAGGCCGCGGTAGTTGGGTTTCTTGACCACCTCCCGCAACTCGCCGTTGCGTATCAGGGTGCCGCGCTCGCAACCGAACTGGAACTTGTTGCGCGAGTCGTCGATGGACCAGGAGCAGTTGGTCT
Organism: uncultured Binatia bacterium (SeqCode); assembly: GCA_965204505.1. GTDB lineage: Bacteria > Desulfobacterota > Binatia > UBA9968 > JAJDTQ01 > JAJDTQ01. Next base: position 1,091,894 of record CBDBFB010000001.1, on the reverse strand, counting down.
GCATGAAGACGCCGTTCTCGATGGAGCGGACCATGTCAGGGAGGGTGGCGTTTCCGGGCTCCAGGTTCAGGTTGGCCATGCGGTCGATGGGGGGACGGTTCCAGCTCGTGGCGCGGGAGTTGGCTACGCCGGCGAGGCCGGTGCGCTGCTGGGACAGGTGCCCGCCCAAGCCGCGCTGCAGCACCCCGTCCTTGATGATGTATTCACGGCGGGCCGGCAGGCCCTCGTCGTCGTAGCCGTAGCTGGCGAACTGTGCCGGATCCGACGGGTCGAAGGTGACGTTCAAAAGCTCTGAACCGTAACGGTAGGTGCCGAACATGTCGGGAGTCACGAAGCTCGTGCCCGCGTAGTTGCGTTCATCACCCAGGATGCGGTCGAGCTCCAACGGGTGGCCGATGGACTCGTGGATCTGGAGGATGAGCTGGTCCGGGGCGAGCAGGAGGTCCATGGTTCCGGTGGGGCAATTGGGAGCCGTCAGAAGCTCCAGCGCTTCTTCCGCCAAGCGCGGCGCCGCCTCCCTGAAGCCCGTCTGGTCCAGCACCTCCAGGCCGCCCTGGCGGCAGAAGCCCCGGCCACCGAAGGTGCGGCTTGCGGTCTCCGGGCCATCGTTGGCGGTGCAGCCCAGTCCCGGCACCAGGTGATTCAGGGTCTGGTGCACGCGGGTACCGTCGGCGGTCAGGTAGAGGGTTTCGGTCTCTACGTGCCACAGCGACGCGTCCCAGTCGACGATGTGCGGGTCCGTGTGCAGGCGTTCGCTCTCGGTCCGGAGGAGATCGATCTTGTCGTGCAGCGGAACCGTATCCCATGGAATCGCCACTGGCGTCCGGTAGTCCCCCCGGCACGGCGCCTGGAGCGGCGTCGTGGGAAAGGTCATACGCTCCGCGCTTCGCGCCGCCCAATCCCGAGCGCGGGTCATGGCCCGCCGGAGCCCGTCCGGGCTCAGGTCACTGGTGCCCGCGTAGCCCAACCCGCCTCCGTCGGCCACCGTGATCATCACGCCGGCGTCGTCGCCGGAGGCAATCGGCTCCACCACGCCGCGTCTCACGGAGAGGCTCTCGGAGCGCTCGCCGACGTAGCGGAGCGAGCAGAAGCGCACGGCGGGCGCTGCTTCGCGGAACCATGTTTCAAGGCGCTCGGGCAGACTCGGCACAACACCTCCCTTCTTGACGGTGTATAGCATGAGATCCCGGTCGGATTGACCCCGCAAGGGGATCGCCCTATATTTACCGCGGCCGAAAAACCGCGCGGGAGGCGTGACGGCGTCCCCCGGCGGAACCGGCCGGAAGATCTCGTCATGAACTACTGCAGCGCCTGCGCCGCCCCCGTGGAGCTCCGCATCCCCGAGGGAGACAACCTGCCCCGGCACGTATGCGGGTCCTGCAACACCATCCACTACACCAACCCCAAGGTCGTGGTCGGCTGCATCCCGGAATGGCAGGACACGATCCTGCTGTGCCGCCGCGCCATCGAGCCGCGCTACGGGTTCTGGACCCTGCCGGCGGGTTTCCTGGAAGACCACGAGACCACCATCGAGGGGGCCGCCAGGGAGACCCGCGAGGAGGCGCTGGCCGACGTGGAGATCTCGGAACTCTACACCCTCATCAACCTCCCCCAGATCAATCAGGTCTACGTCATGTTCCGCGGCTCCCTGCGCGAGCGCCGGTTCGGTCCGGGCGAGGAGAGCCTCGAGGTGCGCCTGTGCCGCGAGGAGGACGTTCCCTGGGATCAGATCGCCTTCCCGGTAGTGGACCAGACCCTGAAGCTCTACTTCCGGGACCGGCGGCGCGGCCGCTTCGGGACCTATGCCGGGGACATCACCCGCCCCGCCGACAAGTGGAAGGATTACCAGGTGCGGTTCCTGAACGGTGCGGGCCGGTAATGCTGCGAGCCATCCAGAGCTTCTTCGACAGCCGCATCGACCCCGGCCACCGCGACGTCCGGCAGTCGGACCGGCACCGCCTCCAGGTAGCTACCGGCGCGTTGCTGATCGAGATGATGCGCACGGACGTGGAGGCCACCGAAAGCGAGCGCGCGGTGGTGGTGGCGGCCCTGCAGAACAAGTTCGACCTCACCGCGGACGAGACCCACGACCTGGTGGAGTTGGCCGAGGCCGAAGCCGACGACGCCATCGACCACTACCAGTTCACCTCGCTCATCAAGACGGGCTTCTCGCCGGAACAGAAGCGCAAGGTGGTGGAGTACCTGTGGGCCGTGGCCTACGCGGACGAGAACGCGGACAAGCACGAGGAATACCTGGTCCGCAAGATCGCCAACCTCATCGGCGTCTCGCACAAGGAATTCATCGAGGCGAAGCTTCGGATGCGGGACGGAGGCGAGCCGGCCGGATAAAGTTCGCGGCCGCGGACCGGACGCCTGACCCGTCTGGCGGCGGCCGACTCGCGCGGAGCCGGGAAACCTCAGCCAAACCTGCCCAGCCTCAGCGGCAAGGGCGTGCCCAGCCACAGGGCGCGGTCGCGGTGGTCCCCGACGTGCTCGCCGGTGCTGGGGTGCACGAGGATGTCCAGGCCTTCCCGATGGACCATCAGCCACGGGACCACCTTGGCGAACTCATCCGGGGCGAAGGCCACCTGGTACATGGCCTTGGGGTGCGGACCCACGGGCACGTCGTGCCAGCGTCCCAGCACGACGTCGAAACGGTCGCCCAGCCCCTCGCGCACACGCCCCGCCGTGTCCCTGCTGTCAGGGTCGTAGTAGACGTGGGCGTGATATCCGGTGATCTCCGATTGTTGTTCCGACATGGTTCCGTCTCGGTCGAGCGCGATAAAGAAAGCGGGCTCCCCTCCGGTTGGAGAGCCCGCTCCCGGCATTCAACAACGCCGGTTGATCTTTCTTCGTGTTTCCGTGGCTCCCCGGTGTGGGCTCTGCCTTGAGCGGTCTTCCGGGATGGGCCCTTGTCACCCTCCTCCGCTGCCTGTCCCCTGGTATTGCGGCGTGCGCGACGGCGACGCCGCTGTGTTATCCAACACCCGAGTCGGGACGGTCAGCCGGGAAACCGTGTCCGGCGAAGCCTCGGGAACCAGCATGCCCGCTGTTCACGGGCGTTCACTGTCGGGTGGAGCGGTTTTCGTCATCTGACACCTCCTGAGGCTTTGATGACCGGACCCGGGAGCCAACGCGCCGGCTCTGGGGTCCTTGCCCGTGCGCGAACGAGGCAACACGAGTCTAGTTCCGACGCGCGCCGGTTGTCAAGAAAAAAGGCGCACCGGACGAACGTCGTTGAACGGCGACCGCAGACTTGATATGGGTACGCAGCAACCGTCCAACGATACCCTGTCCGACAGATCGAAGAGGATGCCATGGCAAACGACTACGACGTGATTCTGGTAGGAGGCGGTTCGGCGGGCTGCGCGGCGGCGGCGCGTCTTTCCGAGGACCCGAACAGGAAGGTCCTACTGCTGGAGGCCGGCCCCGATCCGCTGCCGATCCCCGAGCTGGTGGCGCAGGCCGCCGGGAGGGTGCGGCTGCTCCTGGAGACGCCCTACATCAACATGTACCCGAGCGAGCGCAGGGTCGACGGCAGCACCTTTTATTCCCTGGCGGGTAAGATCATGGGGGGCGGTTCCTCGGTGAACGTGATGTCGGTGATCCGTCCGATCAAGGCGGACATGGACGCGTGGGCGGCGGCCGGCAACCCCAACTGGTCGTGGGAACACGTCCTGCCGATCCTGAAGCGGCTCGAGAACGACCAGGACAACCCTGACAGTCCCGACCACGGCCACGGCGGGCCGCTCTACTTCGAGCGCCACTACCTCTTCGGCCAGGATGTCCCCAGAGCCGTGCAGGTATTCATGGACGCGGCGCGGGAACTCGGGTTGCCGGAGGGCGACGTGAACGACCCGAATCCCTGGGGCCTGTGCACGTCGCCTTACAACATCAAGGACGGCATGCGGCAGTCCACCACGGTAGCCTATCTGGAGGCCGCCCGGAGCCGGTCCAACCTCACCGTCATCGCCGAGGCTCCGGTGGTTTCGCTTTCCCTGTCGGGCAACCGCGTGACCGGGGTGAACTACGAGAAGGACGGCCGCCGGCACACTGCGGTCGGCGCCGAGGTGGTGCTTACCGCGGGCGCGTTTCACAGCCCCCACATCATGATGCTCTCCGGCATCGGACCGGCGGCGGAGCTGCAGAAGCACGGCATCGAGGTGCTTCACGACCGTCCCGGGGTGGGCGAGAACTACCAGGACCACGCCATGCTGCACATGAGCTTCGAGGGGCGCGGCGGCTTCGACGTGGACTGGGTGGTGCCGCCGGCTGATCACCAAGAGCGACCCGTCAAGGGAGACGGGCGATTTCCACGTCTTCATGCGCCCGCCCACGGTGCTGGAGGGGGTCGGCCGGACGGTGAACATCTCGGCGGCACTGCTGGAGCAGCGCAACCGCGGCCGGGTGTTCCTCCAGAGCGCCGACCCGCACGAGCTGCCGGGGTTGGACGCGCGGATGCTGGAGCATCCGGACGATGTCGCGGCCGTGGTGGCGACCATGGAGTTCCTGGACCTGCTGACCCAGACCGGCGACATGCCCGAGTTCTACGGTCCGCCGATCCAGCCCAGGCGCGGCGAGGACTGGGGCCGGTGGGCGCGCTCGACCCTCGACAGCTACCACCACGCCGCCGGCACGTGCCTCATGGGGCCGGCATCCGATCCCATGACGGTGGTGGACGAGCAGCTACGGGTTCACGGCATCGACAACCTGCGAGTGGCGGATGCCTCCATCATGCCCACGGTGACGCACGCCAACACCAACGTCACCTGCATGATGATCGGAGAGCGGGTGGCGGATTTCATCAAGGGCGAATAGGGAAGTTTGTCGTCCTGAGCGTAGCGAAGTCGAAGGACTCAGGACTTGAGGAGCTCGTCGAGCTCGCCGCTGGCCTCCATCGCCCGCAGATCGTCGAAACCGCCGATGAGATCGCCGTCGATGAAGATCTCGGGGACGGTCCAGCGGCCTTGGGAGCGTTCCAGCATCTCGTCGTACTTGCCGGCGTCCAGCTCGACATCGAATTCGATGAACTCCTGCCCCTTTTCCTCGAGCAGCCGCTTGGCCATCCGACAATAGGGACACCAGGACTTGCTATAGATTTCGACGGTCGCCATGCCACATGCGGCCAGCGGGATCGTCCCGGTTCCGGGCGCCCCGCGGGCCGTATCAGGCCAGTTCGAACACCGGCAGCCTGATGTCGGGGTCCTCGGTGTCCATGAAGGTGACGGTGACCGGGGCGCCCAAGGTGACCTGGTCGCGGTTGTCGCCGACGATGCGGGTGACCATGCGCACGCCCTCCTCCAGCTCCACCTCGGCCACGCAGATGGGGACCTCGTCCATGAAGGCGCGGTTCCGGGGCACCCGGCACAGGGAGAAGGTATGCACCTTGCCTTTGCCGCTCACGGGAACCCACTCCAGGTCGCTGCTGAGGCAGCCGGTGCAGACCGCCCGGGGAAAGAACTGGAGCACGCCGCAGGCCCGGCACCTCTGAAGCCGAAGCTCTCCTTTCGCCGCGGCCGCCCAATACTCACGGTCCACCGGATTCACGACGGGCAAACTCTTGCCGGCCATTACGACCTCCTCTCCAGGATCAGCGCGGCCGTGGTGTTCAGGTTCCGCGCGTAGGACAGCCAGCCGATGCCGGTGACCAGGGCGGTCTCGGCGGCCTTGACCTGCCTCTCCCCGGCTTCGCCGCGCAACTGCCGCAGGGCCTCCACCACGTGCAGCATCCCTCCGGCCAGCCCCGCCTGTCCCACCGAAATCTCGCCGCCGCCGGTGTTGACCGGAAAGTCGCCGCCGAAGGTGAGATCGTGCTCGTCGACGAACGGGCCGCCCTGCCCCTTGGCGCAGTAGCCCAGATCTTCGAGCTGCATCATGACCGCGATGGGATAGTCGTCGTAGATGGCCAGGACGTCGATGTTGTCGCGGCTCATCTCCGAGAACAGGTGCTGGCCCACTACGCTCATGCCGGTGACGGTCTTGTCCGGCAGCATGTTGGAGGCCTGGAAGCCGATCTTCTCGGCGTCGGTCACCAGATACACGGGCTTGTCGGTGATCTGCCTGGCGCGCTCCTCGGACGCCACCACCACGCACTCGCCGCCCGAGCACGGCATCACGCAGTCGAAGAGCCGGATGGGGTCGGAGATCAGGCGTGAGTTCAGGTACTCCTCGATGGTCATGGGCGCGCGCAGGAGCGCCTGCGGGTTGGGGCCGGCGTTATGGCGCTGGCTGACGGCGATCTTGCCGATCTGCTCCAGGGTGGTGCCGTATTCCTCCATGTGGCGGCGCTGCACCAGCGCGAACAGGGTGTTGGGGCCGCCGTAGCCGTAGACGTCGACGTAGTTGGCGCGCTGGTACTCCAGCACCCGCTGGTGGGCTACGTTCTTGTCGAAGGCGTTGCCCGCGACGATGAAGGCAAGATCGAGGTAGCCGGCCTCGATGGCGTCGGCCGCGCGCCGGATGGCGCATACCGCGCCGGCTCCGCCGCAGTCGCCGTTCAGCACCCAGTCCAGCTCCAGGCCCAGTTGCTCCGCCACGTAGGGGGAGTAGTCTGGGCTGGCCTGGGTCACCATGGAGAAACCATTGATCTCCTTCTTGGTGATGCCGGTCTGGGCCATGGCGTTCTGCATGGCTTCGGCGTAGTAGGACAGCAGCGGCCGGTCGGATTTCCGCGAGTATTCCGTCGAGCCGTAGCCGACGAGGCATACCTTCTTTCTCAGCATGAGGGCTTTCCTTCCACGTCGGGGACTCCGGAAGCGCGTCCGGAGCTCAGATCATAAAGTCTCCGCCGTTGACGACCATGGTCTGCCCGGTGATGTAGGCGGCTGCATCGCTGGCGAGAAAGGCGACGGTGTTGGCGATGTCCTCCGGTTCCGCGATGCGGCCCAGGGGCACCCGCGCTCCCCGTTCCCGCATGGATTCCTCGGAGCGGTGCTGGCGGGGCATGGCGGTGTTGGCGGTTCCGGGCGCCACCGCGTTGACGGTGATGCCGTGGGGCGCCAGCTCCCGCGCCAGCCCGCGGACGAGACCGAGCGTGGCGGCCTTGGAGGCGGCGTAGTGGGCGTGGCCGGGCTGACCCTTGTAGGCGATGGACGACGCCGTGCAGATGATACGGCCGCTGCCCTGCTGCTTCATGGCCGGAACGAAGGCGCGGGCGCAGAGGAACTGGCCTCCGACGTTGACGTCCAGCACCCGGTCCCACTCTTCCTCCGGCATCTCCACCACCAGGGAGCGCGGATACATGCCGGCGTTGGCGACCAGGATGTCCACGCGGTCCCAGCGGCCGAGCGCGCGCTCCCGCAGGGAAGCCACCGACGCCTCGTCCGCCACGTCCACCTGGCCCGCCAGGGCCTCGCCGCCTGCCTCTTCGACCTCGGCGGCAACGGCTTCGGCGGTCTCCAGGTTCATGTCCGCCACCACCGCCTTCGCGCCGGCACGGACCAGCGCCAGGGTGATGGCACGGCCCAGGCCCTGTCCTCCTCCGGTGACCACGGCGACCTTTTGATCGAGTGTCATGTCTCTCCCCTCACCTTACTGGCACCGTGATTAGCCCGCTTGGGAGTCCTTGTCAAATCACGCCTTTCCGGCCGTCGCCCTCCTCGGAATACGAGTCTTGGCAAGCGCGCGACAATGGCCTATACAGGGCACGGAACCATGATCCCCGCGCTGCCGAAAACCCAACTGCTTGCCCAATGCCGCAAGATGCTGCTCATCCGGCATTTCGAGGAGGCCCTCATCGGTCTCCACCGGGAGGGCCGGTTTCGCGGGCACTACCACGTCTACATCGGACAGGAAGCCACCGGCGTGCCGGCAATCTCACTGCTCGAGCCCGACGACCTGCTTTTCTCCACCCACCGCAACCACGGCCACGTCCTGGCCCGCGGCGGCGATCCCGGACGGCTGCTGGCCGAAATCCTGGGGCGGCGCGACGGCTACAACCGCGGCAAGGGCGGATCCTTCCACACCAGTCCGCGGGAGTTGGGATTCCTCCAGTGCTCGGGTGTGGTTGGCGGCATCCTGCCGCTGGGGACCGGCGCCGCCTACGCGGCCAAGAGGCGGGCGTCGGGGCAGATCGCCGTGTGCCTGTTCGGCGACGGGGCGCTGGAAGAAGGCGCGGTGCCGGAAGCCTTCAACCTCGCGTCCCTGTGGAAGCTGCCGGTGCTATACCTCTGCGAGAACAACGGCAAGTACGGCGCCGGCAAGGCTGTCGGGGCCATGCAGTCCTCCACCATGGCGGTGTACCCTCTCACGGACCTTCCCGCGGCCTACAAGATTCCCGCCGTGCAGGTGGACGGCACCGACGCCGCCGCGGTCCACGAGGCGCTGAACGAGAGCATCGATGCGATCCGTTCGGGCGGCGGCCCGCGTTTCATCGAAACCCTCAGCGTGCGCTGGCCGGGCAGCGAAACCAACTGGCCGGTGGTGAAGGCGCCCACCGCCGTGGACCTGGCCTGGGACGTATCCGGCATACCCGAGGACGTACGCGCCTGGTACCGCGACAGCGATCCCGTGCTGCGGTTCATGCGCGAGCTGGTCGAATCCGGTCAGGCGGACAAGGCCGAGCTCGAGACCCTGAACCGCTCCGTGCTCGACCAGATCAACGCCGCCGTGGACTTCGCCTTCGACAGCCCCTATCCCGAGCTGTCGGAAGCGGAAACCGACGTTTTCGCGGAGAACCGCTAACCGGGCTGACGGCCATGCGACAACTGGCGTACCACGAAGCGAAGCTGGAAGCCCTGCGGGAGCTCATGGAGGAGGACGACCGGGTCCACCTCATCGGCGGCACCTTCTTCAGCCTGAGCCCGCACCGTCTCAACTTCGCGGCCATCGAGAAGGCCTACCCCGACCGCGTGGCGGCGCCGCCCATCTCCGAGCTGGGCTTCTGCGGGCTGGCCACGGGCGCAGCCATGGCGGGCCTGAGACCGGTGGTGGACCTCACGACCGGGAGCTTCCTGTTCGAAGCTTGGCCCCAGGTATGCAACGAGGCGGCCAATGTCCTCTACATGTCCGGCGGCCAGGTGCGGGCGCCGGTGGTGTTCCACATGCTGCACGGGCTCAGGGGCGGAGGCGCGGCGCAACATTCAGCCAGCCCCCAGGCCATGCTGTGGAACTGTCCGGGCCTGGAAATCGTGCTGCCGTCGTCCCCGCGCGACGTCAAGGGCCTCCTCAAGAGCGCGGTGGCGAGCGAGAACCCCACCGTCTTCGTCGACCATTCGGGCCTCTTCGACACCGAGGGACCCGTGCCGGAGGCGGACCACATCCCCCTCGGACAAGCCGACGTGAAACGCGCCGGCGCCGACGTGACCCTCATCGGCACGTCGCTGGCGCTCCACCGCGCTCTCGGCGTGGCCGAGACCCTGGCCTCCGAGGGCATCGACGTGGAGGTGGTGGACCCCCGGACCCTGGTGCCCTTCGACCTCGACACGGTCATGGCCTCGGTGGAGAAGACCGGCCGCGTGGTCGTCGTCGACGAGACCCACCAGAGCTGCGGCGTGGCCGCCGAGATCGCCGCGCGCATCGTGGAGACCGGGTTCGACAAGCTCAAGGGCCCCATCCGCCGGGTGGCCACGCTGGACGTGCCGGTGCCGTACAGCCAGCCCCTGGAGGAACACATCGGGCCGTCCGAAGAGCGCATCACCGCGGCAATCCGCGAAGCCATCCTTTGAGGTTCACCCCATGGCAAACGGCCACGTACCTTGCGGCATCGAGATCCCTCAGGTGTTCGTCGACGGACCCGTCGACGCGGAGCACATCAGGAAGTTCGCGGCCCGGGCCGAGGAGCTGGACTACGACAGCCTCTGGACCCAGGAACGCATCCTCAGCGACTTCTCCATGCTGGAACCGGTCACCTTGATGACCTACGTGGCAGCGGTCACCTCCAGGCTGAAAATCGGCGCTTCGGTGCTGCTCACGGTGATACGCAACCCCCTGCAGCTCGCCAAGAGCCTGGCGAGCCTCGACCAGTTGAGCGGCGGGCGCATCATCACCGGCATAGGACTGGGCGGGGTGCGCGGGCGGATGTGGCCGGAGCAGGAGACGGTCTACGGCTATACCTCGGAGCATCGCGTGACCCGTTTCGTGGAAGGCATCCGGATCATGAAGGCGCTGTGGCAAGAGGAGCGAGTCAGCTTCGAGGGGCGGTTCTGGAACTTCACCGACGTCGCCATGGAGCCCAAACCCGCACAGCAGCCGTTCCCCCTGTGGTTCGGCGGCCACGCCGAACCGGCGCTCCGGCGAGCGGTCCGATTCGGCGACGGCTTTATGGGGGCGGGTTCCTCCCCCACCGAACGCTTCGTGAAGGAGTACGAGCGGATCACGCGATATCTCGACGAGGCGGGACGCGACCCCGCGACCTTCGCCATCTCCAAGCGCGTTTACCTCGCGGTCGACCACGACCGCGACCGGGCCGAGCGGCGCCTGCGCGAGTTTTTCGCGGTCCGCTACCGGAACCCCGACATGGCCTCGAAGGTGTGCCTTTGGGGCGGACGCCAGGAGGTCATCGACAAGCTGAACGAGGTAGTGCGGGCGGGCGCCCGCCACCTGCTGCTCAATCCGGCCTTCGACGAGATGGAGCACCTGGAGCTTCTGGCGGAGGATATCGTACCCCATCTGGGTTAGGAGCCCTACGCCTTGCCGGACTCCCGTAGGGGCGACCGGCCGGTCGCCCCTACCCCCACCACGACTCGATGACCGGGACAGGCACGGCCTAGTCCCCGCGGGCATGGCCGGCCGGTAAAGACCTTCCCAGCGCGGTCCACAGCCCGAAGACCAGTGGCGGCGCGGCCAGTCCCATGAACACCGGCAGAAAGCCGAATGCGTCCAGGCCGGCGCTCACGACGATGGGGCCGAGGAACAGCCCGATGTCACCCACCGCGCGCTGGAGCGCCAGCGCCTGTCCTCGCCGGGCGGAGGGGAAGATGGACAGGATGCCCACCTGGCTCGCCAGGTTGACCATGCCGGCGCCCGCGCCGATGGCCGTGTGCACGATCAGAAGCGACCAGAAGTCATCGGTCCACGGGACCAGCGCGAAACCGGCGGCCGAGATGAAGTAGCCGCTGGCCAGGCAGGCCATGACGCCGGACCGGTCCGTCCAAAGACCGCCGAAAAAGCGCCCGTTGACGTTTCCCAACTGGCTGATGCTGCGCATGACGCCGTAGGAGCCGACGGATAGCCCCAGCGCATCGGTGGCGTAAAAGGCCAGGGCCACGGAGCGGGCGGGCTGGTAGAAGAGCGAGAAAAAGCTGGAGACGCAGAAGAGGCCTGCGCCCGGAGTCGAAAGAATCTCCCGGACTACCCGTAGCCGTAGCGAGGCCTCCTCCGCTTCGGGTTCCTTGCGCCGGGGCGAAAGCCGCACCAGCAACAGCGGCAGCCACAGCACGGCCACCGCGGCGGCGGCGAAGAGATAACGGTATCCGAAGTACTCGGAGATCAACCCGCCGAAGAAGATGCCGACGATGGGACCCGAGCCGAGAAAGAGGCTCAGGACTCCCATGGCGCGTCCGCGGCGGCCGGTTTCCGCCCCCTCGAACACGATCTGCCGCAAGGCGATCTGCACCCATGCCACCCCGGCGCCGATGAAAAAAAAGGCCGCGGTGACGGGATAGGCGCCCGGGAACAGCCCGCATGCCAGCAGCGCCATGCCGGTAAAGGTGACGCCCAGGGGCAGCATGGTCTGAGGCGGCAGGCGCCTGCCGGCGATCACCATGGCCGCGGCATCGAAGGTGAAGCGCCCCACCGCGCGCACCCCCAACGGCAGGCCGCTGAGGAAATAGGACGAACCGAGGCTCTTCATGTAGAGCGGCACGAAGGTGGTCGCGGCGCTCATGGAGCTGGCGACGCAGGCTCCCGCCAGGTAGTTGAGCCGCCGCCCCCAGCGCTGGCCTCGATTCGGAGTAGACGGTGCCACTATACCGAAGCGCGAGCCCGACAGGTCATCGGAAGCGCGGCCGGTGCGGTCACTGGAAAAGCTCCCGGACGGAATCGGGTATCGGCACCGCCCGCATGGAACGGGTCCCCTCCGCGGCCGGCGCCGCCCACGCGCGGGTCTCGTGGCCCTCCACCGCAAGCTCGCCCTCGCACTCGATCCGGTGCTTCACCACGAACACCTTCTCGCGCCAGGAGTCCACCCAACTCTCCAGACGCACCCGCTCGCCGTGGCGGCAGGGACGCAGATACCGGGCGCCGGTTTCCAGCAACGGCAGTCCGATGACACCATGACGCAACTCCATGGCTTGGTAGGTCAGTCCCACGGACGCGAACAGGCGCTCGGTGGCGCGGTCGAACCAGATGTAGAAGTTCGGGTAGAAAACGATTCTCGCCGAATCGCAGTCGGCGAACTCGACGTTGCGTTCGGATACCATTCGCTTCAATACGAGGCCTCCAATTCGAAGATTCGTGGATGCGCGGACGCTCTCGACCCCGTCGGTGCGGGTCACCTTCAGTTCTCCCACACGATGGTGTAAGTTCACCGGTTAGGGAAACCGGACGCCCCCATGCGAAAGCTCCTCATCGCGTTGTTGGTCCTTATTATAGTTGTCGCCGCATTGCTAGGATGGGCCCTCTACAACATCGACTCGGTCGTCGCTTCCTACAAGGACCGCATCATCGCTGCGGTGGAGCGGCATAGCGGCCGTAAGGTCGCCTTCGAGCGCATCAGCGTCAAACTTCGGGGCGGGGTCGGCGTCCGCATCCGTGAGTTCTCCATGGCCGAAGACCCGGACTTCGGCGCCGGGCATTTTCTTCAGGCCGCCGACGTCCGCGTCGATCTCAAGATCCGTCCCCTGCAACGGCAACTTTCCGTAACACGCGTGGTGCTGCGACGGCCAGTGATTCAGGTCATCCGCGACGCCGGCGGCGGCTACAACTTTTCCGGCCTGGGCACGCGCGGGGCCGCGGCACGGCAGTCGCCGCGGCCGTTCCGCTTCGGCGCCGTGGCCTCCGCCTTCGCCGCCTCGGAACCGCAGGAGGCCGGACCGGCGCCGACGCTCGGCGTGTTCGCCGGAATGAGGGTGGATCTGGCGATCGCCCGCGTGGAGGTCTCCGGCGGCACCCTGAACTATCGTGACGACAAGCAACGCCTTCGCGTAAAGCTCGCTCGTTGGGACCTCAACGCGAACGACCTGAGGATGGACCGGCCCTTCACCGCGGACATGGCCGGTGCTTTCCTGTCGGACGAGCAGAACTTCCGCTTCAAGGGCACGGTCGGCCCGCTGGGAAAGACGCCCGGAGCCGATTCGGTTCCCCTGGCCGGATCCGTCGACATCACGACCCTGCCATGGAACGCCTTGCGGCAGGCCTTTCCGCGGATGGACAAGGCCTGGCCGGCAACTCTGGAAATGACGGGGAGCCTCAAGAGCGAAGGGCTTTCAATCGAGGGAACCCTGAAGGAACTCGAGCTGAAAGGTACTGTCGACTTTACCGACAGCGGGATCCGGTACGCGGAGCTCCTGAACAAGCCTCGGGGCACGGCGCTCCGGATCGGGACGGACGCCCGCGTGATGCCGGGCGGCATCGCGGCCAAGCGTCTGGACGCAACCCTCGACAGCCTTACCCTCCGGGGCAGCGGGGACCTCGACTACGGCAGCCCCGCGGTTCTGGCACTCAGCCTGAGCACGGCGAACACGGAGATGGCCGGCCTGGATCGCTGGTTGCCGCTGCTGGCAGACTATGGCTTGTCGGGACGTGTCTCGGTGGAGGCGGAAGTCGCGGGAAAACTGGATGGCGGCGCCCTTCCGCGAATTCACGGCACCGCGGCGTTCCGCAAGGCGTCCGTCAGGCTGCCCGCTTGGGAGAAGCCCCTGGAGGAGTTGTCGGCGGCCGTGGACTTCTCCGGCCCGAGAGCCACGTTCAGGCAACTGTCCGTGCGCATCGGCCAGACCCGGCTCGCCGGCAAGATAACACTGGAGAGCGTCTCGCCGCTGACGTTGACCTACCGGCTCGCCTCGCCGTCGCTCCGGCTTGCCGACCTCGAGATTCAACCCGCCGGCACCATCCTGGAAAACGCCCGCGGCTCCGGACGTCTTGCGCGGCACGAAGATCTGTCCTGGGAAGGCAACATCACTTCCGCCGGGGGGCGGCTTCTTGGGCTGGCCGTCACCGACTTGAGCACGGGTTTCGCGCTCCGTGGATCATCGCTGGCTTTGGGAAGCCTTCGCTTCAGGACCCTTGGCGGCTCGCTGGACGCCAACGGCCGGGTGCACTTCGGCGGTCCCGCTCCGCGCTTCGAGGCAGCCGGGCGGCTGAGGGGCCTCGATATCCGGCGGTCCCTCTACGGCGTCGCCGGCATCCCCGACCTGGAAGGCAGCGTCGACGCCGATCTCAGCGTGACCGGCCAGGGCGCGACCTGGGCGGCTATCGGGCCGACTCTCGAGGGAACCGCGAAGGCAGCCGTGGTCGACGGCCGGGTCCTGGACTTCAACCTTGCCAAGCGGGCGCTACAGGGCATCACCGGCATCAAGGAGTTGACGTCCCTGTTCAGACGCGGCCTCAACGACAAGTATCCGCACATCTTCGAGAAGGAAACCACGGCGTTCGAGCAGGTCGATACGGAACTCCGGGCCGTGGGCGGCAGGATCGTCGTCGAGCGTATCGCCCTGAACGCCAAGGATTACGACATCGCGGGCAAGGGTTGGGTGAAGCTTGACGGGGATACCAATCTCGAGGGCGTCCTTACGGTGTCGGAGACCCTCTCTTCCGACCTGTGGCCGGGCGCGCGCCTGACGCCCCTGACCAACGAGAACGGCCAAATCGAGGTGCCTTTCACTCTCCGGGGAAACCTCCCCTCCGTGAAGGTGCGGCCTCGGCTGCGGTTCCTTCAGAGCCTTCTTGAGAAGAGCGTGGGGCGGGGCGTGCGGGGGTTGTTGGGCCTGATCCCGGGCATGGCCCCAAAGGGCGGAAAGGAAACCGAAGAGGAGCCCGGGAAAGAAACCGGGAAGGAGCCCGAGAAAACGCGCAAGGATCCGATCCAGGAACTCATCAGGCGGACCCTGAAGCTGCTCGGCGAGGAGCGATGAATCAGCCGGCGCTCATCAGCGAGCCCCTGCAGGGCCTGGTGGAACGAGTCACGTTTCACAGCGTGGACACGGGCTTCTGCGTCCTGCAGGTGAGAATGCGCGGGCGCCGGGAACTCGTGACCGTCGTGGGCAATGCCGCCGCGGTTAATCCCGGCGAGCAATTGGAGTGCCGGGGGGCGTGGGTGAACGACTCCACCTACGGTCTCCAGTTTCGCGCCGACACGTTGCGGGTGATCCCGCCGACGACCCTCGAAGGAGTGGAGAAGTACCTGGGCTCCGGGCTCATCAAGGGCATCGGCCCGCATTTCGCGCATCAACTGGTCAATGCCTTCGGAACCGACGTGTTCGAGGTCATCGAACGAAACCCCGAGCGCCTGCTCACACTGGACGGCATCGGCACGAAGCGGCAGGCGCGCGTCACCGAGGCCTGGCGCGAGCAGAAGGCGGTCCGCGAGATCATGGTGTTCCTCCACTCCCACGGCATCGGCAGCGCCAGGGCCGCGCGCATCTACCGGGTGTACGGCGACCAGGCCATTGAGCGGATACGGGAAAATCCCTACCGCTTGGCGCTGGACATCAGCGGCATCGGTTTCGTCACCGCCGATGCCATCGCCCGCAAGCTCGGCATCCCGCCCGATTCGCTCATCCGGATACGGGCGGCGCTGCACCACGTGCTCTGGCAGCGTTCCAACGAAGGGCATTGCGCGGCGGAACGGGACGACCTCGTGGAACGCACGGTGGAGCTGCTCGAGGTTTCTCCGGAGGCGGTGGAGCACGCCATCGGTCTCGAGGTGGCCGCCGAGAACCTGACGAGCGAGTCGTTGCGCGGAGAGCCGGCGCTTTTCCTGGCGCCTCTGTTCCGGGCCGAGGCCGGCGTCGCCGGCCATCTCCGGCGCCTGCTCAAGGGGCCGCCGCCCTGGGGCGCCATCGACGGCGACAAGGCCATGCCGTGGGTGGAATCCCTAACCGGGCTCAGCCTTTCGGCATCGCAGCGCGAGGCCGTGAGTACCGTGCTCGGCGGCAAGGTCACGGTCTTGACCGGAGGACCGGGGGTCGGAAAGACCACCATCGTCAACAGCATTCTGAGGCTGGTGGAGGCGCGCAACGCCAGGGTGCTGCTTTGCGCTCCCACCGGACGGGCCGCCAAGCGTCTCTCGGAGTCCGCCGGGGCCGAGGCCAGGACCATCCATCGGCTGCTGGATTTCGATCCCAGACACGGGGGTTTCCGCAAGGACGAGACCGACCCTCTCGATACGGACCTGCTGGTGGTCGACGAGGTGTCCATGGTGGACGTCCTGCTGATGAACCAGTTGCTCAAGGCCGTGCCTTCCCACGCCGCCGTGCTGCTGGTGGGGGACGTGGACCAGCTCCCTTCGGTGGGGCCGGGGGCGGTGCTGCAGGACATCATCGAGTCCGGGCAGGTGCCGACGGTGCGGCTGACGGAGATCTTCCGGCAGGCGGCTTCCTCCAGCATCGTGGTGAACGCCCACCGCATCAACGCCGGCGAACCCATCGAGAACCGCAACGGCGACGGACTGCAGGACTTCTACTTCATCCCGGCGGAGTCCCCCGAAGAGATCCACGACAAGCTCTTCCAGGTGGTGACCGAGCGCATCCCCAGGCGCTTCGGCATGAACCCCATCCGGGACATCCAGGTGCTGACGCCCATGAACCGGGGCAGCCTGGGCACGCATTCCCTGAACGTCGAGTTGCAGAAGCGCCTCAACGCCGGCGCGGAGCCGCAGGTCAGCCGTTTCGGCTGGAGCTACGCGCCGCGGGACAAGATCATCCAGACAGTCAACGACTACGACAAGGACGTTTTCAACGGCGACATCGGGCAGGTGTCCCGGGTCGACCCGGACGAGGGTCAGCTCCACGTCGCCTTCGACGACCGCACCGTGCTCTACGAGTTCAGCGAGCTCGACGAGATCTCCCTCGCCTACGCTACCTCCGTGCACAAGAGCCAGGGGTCCGAATATGCGGCGGTGGTCATTCCCCTGGCCATGCAGCACTACCTGCTGCTTCAGCGCAACCTGCTCTACACCGCGGTGACCCGCGGCAAGAAGCTGGTGGTCATCATAGGGCAACCCAGGGCGCTGGCCATGGCGGTCAACAACGTCCGCTCCACCCGCCGGCTGACCAACCTGGACGCACGCCTCGCAGAAGGAACCCGGCAAGGGCGACCGCCGGTCGCCCCTACGGTTTGATCCGACAGCCCGCCCACCTTTCCCGGCAGGGGCGACCGGCAGTCACCCCGGATGGCTGGATTCGACAGTCCAGATGCCTTTCCCGGTAGGGGCGACCCGCGGTCGCCTGCGGTTCGCTGGATTTGACAGTGTGGATGCCTTTCCGGTAGGGGCGACCGGCGGTCGCCCCCGGCGGTTCGATTGACAGCCCGCACAGCTTTCGCGTAGAGGGCAACTAACCCGGAAATGTTTCGGTCGAGGTAAAGCACATGAAGACGCTCATTCAAGGCGGCTGGGTGGTGGGCTACGACGGCCGGAGCCACGACCTGCTGCCCGAGGGCGTGGTCGTCTACGAGGATGACCGCATCCTCCACGTGGGCTACGGCTACGACGGGCCGGTGGACCGGACCATCGACGCCGGCGGCCGGCTCATCGGTCCGGGCCTCATCAACTGCCACATCCACGCGGGCACCAACGCCCGCCACGTGATGCTGAACGACGCCAGCAAGGCCGACTACCTGGGCATGAACTTCCTTTCCTACGGCGCCATGCGGCGCGGCGCCAAGGGCGTGGGCCCGCCTCCGCGGGCGGACGTGGAGGGCAAGTTCGGGGTGTGGGCGGCGCTGCGCGGCGGCGCCACGACCATCCTGGACGTGGGCACTCGCGGCACCATGATCGACGGATTCACCGAGATGATCGGCGAACTCGGCGCGCGGGCCTACCTGGGAGCCGGCTACCGGAGCGCCGCCTACGTGCTCGACGACCACGGACGCATCCAGTGGGACTGGAACGAGGAAGCCGGCGAGCAGGGCCTCGTCCGCGCGACGGAGTACGCAAAGCAGCATGACGGCGCATTCAACGGCCGCATCCGCGCCATGTTCTATCCCGGCCAACTGGACACCTGCACTCCCGAGCTCCTCAAGGCCACGAAACGGACTGCCGGCGAACTCGGCATCGGAATCCAGCTCCATACCGCCATGAACATCGTCGAGTTCCAGTCGACGCTGCGGCAGCGGGGGGTGACGCCGATCCAGTACCTCCACGACCTGGGTTTTCTGGGCGAGGAAGTCATCCTCGGACACTGCGTATTCCACGGCCGCCATTCCTGGTGCCACTATCCCTACGGCGACGACCTGTCCATGCTGGCGGACAGCGGCGCGTCGGTGGCCCACGCCCCGTACAAGTACGCCAAGATGGGCATTGCGCTGGAATCCTTCGACGAGTACCGCAGGCGCGGCATCAACGTCGTCCTGGGCACGGACACCTTCCCCCAGGACATGGTGCACGAAATGCGCCTGGCCGGACTCGCGTGCCGGCTGGTGGAAGGTAGCTTTCGCGCCGGCAAGCCCTACGACGTCTACAGTGCCGCCACCCTGGGCGCCGCCAGGGCCCTGCGGCGCGACGACCTGGGCCGGCTGGCGTCCGGCGCCAAGGCGGACATGATCGTCGTCGACCTGCGCAAGACCCACTTCGGCGCCGTCCGCGACCCCATCAAGTCCTTTGTGGAAGGGGGCAGCGGCAGCGACATCGAGACCATCATCGTCGACGGCGAGACTTTGCTGGAAGGCGGTCGGCCCACCCGCTTCGACGAGGCCGAGCTGCTGGAGCGGATACAGGAAGGAGCGCAACCCCTGTGGGACTCGGTTCCGCAATGGCGTGCCCTCGGCGAAACCATCGACGACGTGGCGCCCATGAGCTACCCGGTCCGGGAGCCTTAGGGATGCCGTTTATCGAGAGAGACGGAACCAGGCTCTACTACGAGGCCCACGGCAGCGGCCGTCCCCTGCTGTTCCTTAGCGAGACCGCGTGCCACTGCGATGTCTGGAAGCTACACCAGGTGCCGGCGTTCTCGCGCGACCATCAGGTGATCCTGTGCGACTACCGCGGCACCGGACGGTCGGACTGGCCCTCGGAGCCCTACAGCGTCAAGGACTTCGCCGACGACGCCGCGGCCGTGCTGGCGCACCTGGATGCCCGCGACGCCGTGGTCTGCGGCCATTCCATGGGCGGCTCGGTGGCCCAGGTCATGGCCCTGGACCACTCGGACCGGGTCTCCGCCCTGATCTGCGCGTCGGGACGCGGCTTCTACCCATCCACCAAGGGCATCCCGTTGCGCATCGCCAAGGAGATGGTGGAGTGGGGCTACGAGCGCTACGTGCGCGACCACGGCGTGACCGTGGGTTTCATCGAGGAGTTCATCAAACGCTACCCACAGCGGGTCGAAGGATACCTGGCGGTGCGCATGGCGCATCTCAATCCCGTCGAGCAGTACTTCCGCCACGTCATCGCCCGCCAGCAACACGACCTGAAGGAACGCCTCAGGGACATCGCCGTTCCCACGCTGATCCTGGTGGGGGCGGAGGAGCACCACGTGACCAGCGACACCTCGCTGCGGCAGGCGGCAGACGTGCTGGCGGCGGAGATCCCCGGCGCCGTCTTCATCGAGCTCAAGGGAGAGAAGCACAGTTACTTCTTCGTCAATCCCGACGCGGCCCACGCCGCCATACGGAGGTTTCTGGCATGAACGCGATCTTTCAAACGGAACCGAATCTGGCCTTCCTCGTTCTGCGAATCGGGCTGGCCGTCACCTTCTTCGCCCACGGCACCCAGCACCTCTTCGGCTGGCTGGGAGGCAGAGGGCTCATGGGCCAGGTGACCAACTGGAAGGAGCGATACCGGATCCCCATCTGGATCGGCATCGTCGGGGTCTTCACGGAAATCCTCAGCGTACCGGCCATGTTCCTGGGTTTTCTCGTCCGTCCGCTGGCCCTGGGGCTGATGATCTTCCTGGCCGTGGCCATCTGGGCCAGCCACTGGGAGCACGGTTTCTTCCTGTCCGGCGGCGGCCGCAAGGGAATGGGCATCGAGTACTGCCTCGCCCTCTTCCTCATGGCGCTGACGATTCTCGTGGGCGGCGCGGGAGCGCTGTCCATCGACCAGATGCTATAAGCCACACCCTGCCGCGAGCACGCGGCCCTTTGTCCCCCTCTCCCTATGGGAGAGGGCTGGGGGTGAGGGAAGGCAAGGTTGGGGTGAGGGAGCGGGTTTGGAACGCCAACCTACGAGGACCGCTTCCGCGGCGTGGCGGTCGACGCGCGCGGCGTTCGGCGGGCGCCCCCGGGCCGGGAAGGCTGCTTCGATGCGGCCCGTTTCCTTGCCCGTGGCTTGACGCCGCGCCCCCGCCGGCCGGACAAGACAGCCGTGCTGACGGCCATGTAGATGACCCACGCCGCCACCGCCGCGATCCACACCGGAAGGCTTGCCTGGATGATCAGCTCCCGGTCGCGGTAGAACAGGAAACACAGCAGGGTCCAGAAGAGGCTGAGCCAGATGAGCGCAATGGCCGAACGCACCGCCCGCCCCTACGACTCCCCGGAATCCACGGTTCTCAACGCCCGCCACACCCTTTCCGGGGTCAGGGGGAGTTCGCGGATGTGTACGCCCGCGGCCTGGGCCACGGCGTTGCAGACCGCCGGCGCCACCGGAATGATGCCGCCCTCTCCCATCCCCTTGGCTCCGTAGGGTCCGGGGCCGTCGCCGTTCTCCAGCAGGCATGATTCGAACGTGCGCGGGATGTCCCGGAAGCCCGGCACTCGGTAGTCCACCAGATTGGGATTGAGGGGCTGTCCGCCGGCATAGATCAACGACTCGAACAGGGTGTGACCCATGGCCATGACCGCGGCGCCCTCGTCCTGTCCTTCGGCCTGGCGCGGATTGATGGCCTTGCCCACGTCGGCCACGCTCAAGTAGCGTTGCACGGTCACCTGTCCGGTGTCGGAGTCGACCGCCACCACCGCGCCGCCGATGCCCACTTCCCAGAAGATCGGCAGGACCGGCGAGATGCCGCCGCCGGCGCGGACGTAGCCGCGGCCGATAAGCTCGCCACCGGGCATGCCGAAGTAGCCCGCCACCACCTCCGCGTACTCCCGCCGGGCTTCGCCGCACCAGGCCGCTCCGGCCCTGAGGGTGACGCGTTCCGGGTCCACGCCGAACTGCTCGGCGGCGATGGCCCGGACCTGCCGGCCCACGTCGGCGGCCGCGAACTTGACCGCGGTCCCCATCACGGTGGTCGAGCGGCTGGCGCCGGTGGAGCGGTCGAACGGGGTCGTATGGGTATCGGTCCCGCGCAGCATGACCCGCTCGAACGGCACGCACAGCTCCTCGGCGGCGATCTGGCTCAGCACCGTGCGCGCCCCCTGCCCCACCTCGGTACTGCCGGCCATGACCACCACGTTGCCGTCGCTCAACAGCCGCACGATGGCGGTGGAGACGGGGTTGGCCTCGCTGTCGGTGATGCCCACGGCGAGCCCCGTGCCCGCTCCGGCCGTGGGCGGGCCGGTCTCCCTGATCATTTCGGCGACCTTGGCGAGCCCCTGGCGCAGGTCGCCGTCGACGCCGCGGGAGTTGGGCCGGACCTGCTCGTCGCGGCCCAGCAGATGCTTCAAGCGGTATTGCAGGGGATCCAGCCCCAGGGCGTCGGCGATGCGGTCCATCTGCGCTTCCACCGGCCACACCGACTGGGGTCCGCCGATGGAGCGCATGGACCCGGCCGGCACCGAGTTGGTGTAGATACCGTAGCTGTCGGAGCGGAAGTTGGCGCAGCGATAGGCGCCGTGGACCCGCAGCACCGCCCGCGCCACCACCCGCGGCCCGTTGTCGGCATAGGCGCCGGTGTCGAGGTGGAGCCTGACGTCCCGCGCCAGGATGGTGCCGTCGCGCTTGACTCCGGTCTTGATCCAGCAGCGGGCCGAGTGGCGCCGGGCGGTCAGCATGGATTCGGTAACGGAGTGTTCCAGGCGCACCGGCAGCCCCCGGGTCTTGCGCGCCAGCGCCACCACCAACGGCTCGATCTTGAGATAGGACTTGCCGCCGAAGGCGCCGCCCACGTACGGCACCACCACCTGCACGTCGGTCATCGAGAGCCCGAACAGCCGCGCCAGCTCCGAGCGGATGAGAAAGGGATGGGCGGAGGCGGACCACAGGGTCACCTGCCCGCCCTGAACGCGCGCGGTGGTGGTGTGGGGCTCCATGGAGTAGTGGCACACCATGGGGAAATGGAAAACGTCCTCGAAGATCTCGTCCGACTTCGCGAAGCCCCGTTCCACGTCGCCCAGCTCGATGTGCTCGTGGTGACAGATATTCGGGTGCTCCCGGTCATCCGAAAGGTTGACGTCGTGGAAGTCTCCGGAGCCGGCCGCCTTCTCGTGGAGCACCGGCGCGCCGTCGGCCAGCGCTTCGTCGAAGGTGGTGACGTAGGGGAGCTCCTCGTATTCGACGCGGATGAGCGAGACGGCCTCCTCGGCCGCGAGCTTGTCCCGGGCGGCTACCGCGGCCACGGGCTCGCCCACGTAGCGCGTCCTTTCCATGGCCAGGATGGGGCGGTCCCGCAGGCAGTGGCCGTAGTAGGGGTCCATGTCCCGGAGGTCATGGCGGGTGAGCACGGCCACGACGCCCGGGACCTTCAGGGCCGCGCTTGCGTCGACGGAATGAATGCGCGCGTGGGGGTAAGTGCTGCGCAGGACCCGGGCATCCAGCACGCCCGGAATGTCCAGGTCCCCCGAGAACTTCGCTTCGCCGGTGACCTTCTCGACTCCCTCGATGCGGTTGCGGCGTGTGCCGACGACGTCCATGGTGTTCGCGCGCCTCCTGTCTATCCCATCAACCGTAGAGTACCACCGACCGGATGCTCGTCCCCGCGTGCATGAGGTCGAAGGCCGTGTTGATCTCTTCCAGGGGCATGGTGTGGGTAATCATGTCGTCGAGGTTGATCTCACCGGCGGTGTAGCGGTCCACGTAACCCGGAAGCTGGGACCGTCCCTTCACGCCGCCGAAGGCGGTGCCCCCCCAGACCCGGCCGGTAACGAGTTGGAAGGGCCGCGTGGATATCTCCTGGCCGGCGCCCGCCACGCCGATGATGGTGGACCGGCCCCAGCCCTTGTGGCAGCACTCCAGCGCGGCCCGTATGGTCTCGACGTTGCCGATGCACTCGAAGGAGTAGTCCACCCCCCCGTCGGTCATCTCCACCAGCACCTCCTGAATCGGCCGGTCGGAGTCCGTGGGGTTCACGACGTCGGTGGCTCCCAGGCGCTGCGCCATGTCGAACTTGGCCGGGTTGGTGTCGACGCCGATGATGCGCCCTGCCCTGGCCATGACCGCTCCCTGGATCACGCTGAGGCCGATGCCGCCGAGGCCGAAGATGCCCACCGTGGAGCCCGCCTCCACCTTGGCCGTGTTCAGCACCGCGCCGATCCCGGTGGTGACGCCGCAGGCCAGCAGGCAGACCTTGTCCAGCGGCGCCCTGGGGTCGATCCTGGCCACGGAGATTTCCGGCAGCACCGTGTACTCGCTGAACGTGGACGTTCCCATGTAGTGGTAGATGGGCTCTCCCTTCAGGCTGAAGCGCCCGGTGCCGTCGGGCATGACGCCCTGGCCCTGCGTGACGCGAATGGTCTGGCAGAGGTTGGTCTTGCCCGATCGACAGAACCTGCACTCGCCGCATTCGGGCACGTACAGCGGTATCACGTGATCGCCCGCCTTGACGGAGGTCACGCCCGTACCCACCTCCTCCACCACGGCGCCGCCCTCGTGCCCGAGGATGGAGGGGAACAGCCCCTCGGGGTCGGCGCCGGAAAGGGTGAACTCGTCGGTGTGGCAGACGCCGGTGGCGACGATCCGCAGCAGGACCTCGCCTTCCTTCGGTCCCTCGACATCCACTTCCTCGATTTCCAGCGGCTTGCCCGCCTCAAAAGCAATGGCTGCACGCGACTTCATGGCCGGCTCCTTTCTTCATGGGTGCCACTCCGGGGCCACGGTGCGGGGCTCCCGAACCAACGGCGCCTCTTGCTTGTCTCGCATCACTCGCGGTCTTCGTCCTCCGGATCGTCCACGGTGAGCTGTCCGGAGGCGCGCAGGCTGCGGTCGATGTTGGGTGGAACGGGGACATCGGCGCTTGCGGCGCCCAGTTCCTTGAAGCGCCTGGCCGCCGGGAACAGGCGGCTCTCCAGCGACCCGACGGCGTCGTTGTACGCCCTGACGGCATTGTCCAGGCCGCTGCCGGCGCGCTGGAAATGCTCCACGAACTTGGCCAGACGGTCGTGCAGCTCCCTCCCCTGCTCCGCGATCTCCCTGGCGTTCTCCGCTACCTTGTGCTGCTGCCAGCCGTAGGCCACGGTCTTCAGCAGAGCGAGGAGCGTCACCGGGGTTGTGGGGAGCACCCGCTGCTCCATGGCGTACTCCAGCAGGTCCCCGTCCTTCTCAAACGCCGCGCTCAGACAGGCATCGTTGGGGACGAACATCACCACCACCTCCGGGGCGCGGTCGAACTGCTCCCAGTACCGCTTCTGGCTGAGCTCGCGGATGCGCCCGCGGATGGCGGTGGCGTGTTCCCTGAGCTTGGCCTCGCGGTGCGTGCCGTCGCCGTCCTCCAGCGCCTCCAGGTAGGCCAGCATGGGGGTCTTGGAATCCACCGGCAGGATGCCCTGGGCCGGAAGGTGGACGATCATGTCGGGACGGCCGCTCTCCGTAACCGCCTGCTCCTCGAAATCCACGTGGGAGACCATGTCGGCCATCTCCACCACCCGGCGAAGCTGCAACTCGCCCCAGCGGCCGCGTGCATTGGGAGCCGCCCGCAGCGCCTGGACCAGGGGGCCGAGCTGGCGGAGCTGCTCCTGCAGCCCCTGGTAGGCCCCTTCGCGCTTCTGCTCCATCTCCTGCACCTGCCGGTCGAGTTCGTGCATGCTCTTGCCGAGAGGTTCGACGAGATTGCGGAGCTCTTCCTTGTGGGTGCCCCAGTCACCCCGCACCTCCGTCAACAGGCGGCCCATCTGTTCCCGGGCGTGCTTCAGGAACCCCTCGGTGTTGTCCTGGAGCGACCGGGAGGCCAGGGCTTCGAACACCTCCCTGAGACGCGCCTCCGCGGTCTCCACCCAACGCAGCTTCTCCGCGTCCGCCTCCCGTTGCTTGGCAAGCTCGGCGGCGCGGACCTGCGCCCGTTGGCAGGCTTCCTGGAGTTCCCGCAACTGTCCCTCGAGACCCGGAATCCGGTCCGCCGACTGTTCCGCCCTCGCCTTGCCCTCGGAGAGCTGCCGGATCGTCTCCTGCGCATCCTCGACGCGGCCGCGTTCCTGCCTCACCTCGTCCTGCCGGCTCGCCAGCTCCCGGGCCACCGCGGCGTGGCGGTATCGCGCAACGACCCAGGCGATCAGCGCGCCTGCCGCGACGCCTATGGCAACGAGAGTGAATTCCATCAGTGTCCCGCGGTTTCACGAAGGATGCGCTGGATCTCCTGCAGCCTGCCGCCATCGTCCGTCTGCAGGGGCGTTCCCCCGGGCAGAGCCTCGATCCTCTTCCGGGTGTTGGCGATGCGATCAGAAGTCGCCGGATGGCTGGAGAGAAATCTCGGCACCGAGCTTCCTCCCTCCTTCCCGAGGGTCTCGAAGAAGGCCGCCAATCCGCGCGGATCATAGCCCGCTCTGACCATGAGTTGCACGGCGAAGGCATCGGCCTCGTGCTCGGCCTCGCGGCTGAAGGTGTTGAGATAACCCATGGCGGCCATACCGCCGAGCGTGTGCGCCGCCCTGCCGGCTTCGGGTCCCGCGGCCAACTCGGCCGCCACCACGCCGAACTGGTGCAGGATGTTGGTGGCAAGGGCGCGATTGAAGTTGCTGGCCACGTGGCGCTTGGCGACATGTCCGATCTCGTGGGCGATGACTCCCGCGAGCTCGCTGACGTTGCGCGCCCGGAACACCGTGCCGGTATAGAGGTAGATGTGGCCGGCCGGCGCGGCGAAGGCATTCACCTCGTTTTTGGCGACCACGTGGAAGCGATACGTGAAGGGCTGAGGCCCCGCGTGCCGTAGCAGCCTCTCGCCGATGGCCGACACGTAGCGGGTCACCGCCGGGTTCCGGACCAGGTCGGCCCGGCGCATGAAGTCGCGGGAAAAATCGGCGCCGAGTCTGCGCTCCTGGTCCACGCTCAGCGGCGCACACGCCACCATCGCGATTGCCAGGAGGGCACACGCCCACGATCCCACGGCCCGAGCGGAGAGCATGGACTAAGGTTAACCCGCCGCAACACGCCCTTTCAAGCGCTTCTCCGCCGACGCGCCGTCGGGCCGACAGCCGCGCAACGGATTCTCAAAGGGAATGGTGTGCGCTACAATCGGCGTCGAGGCCTTGCGTTTTGAGCGAAGCGACGAAAGTACCCGCGAATCCCAAGAAGGCCGCCGGAGAGCGCGCCACGGAATACGTCGCCCATGACATGGTCGTCGGGCTCGGCACGGGCTCGACCGCCTATTTCGCCATCGTCCGGCTGGCGGAAAGGATCCGGGAGGAAGGGCTCCGCGTCCGCTGCATCGCGACCTCCGAGCGGTCCGCGACCCTGGCGCGGGAAATGGACATTCCGTTGACGAGCTTTGCCGAGGTGCTGCACGTCGACCTCACCATCGACGGCGCCGACGAGGTCGACCCGGCCTTCAATCTCATCAAGGGAGGCGGAGGGGCGCTCCTGCGCGAGAAATTCGTCGCCTCGGCCAGCGCCACCGAGCTGATCATCGTCGACGAAGGCAAGCTCAAGCAACGCCTGGGGGCGTTTCCTCTCCCGGTGGAGGTGGTCCCGTTCGGCTGGCAACTGACGCGCGAGCGCCTGCGGGGTTTGGGGTGCGAGGCCCGCTTCCGCTCGTCGGACAACGGCCCCTTCCTGACCGACAACGGGAACTATATCCTCGACTGCTCCTTTGGCGCCATCGAGGATCCGCCCGCGCTGGAACGGCAGATCGTCACGACCTGCGGTGTCGTGGAGTGCGGCATCTTCGCCGGACTCGCCACCCGAATCATTGTCGGCAAGTCCGACGGGAGCGTGGAAGAAAGGGCCGAGCCCGGCCGCCTGTAGTCGAAGGGGCCGGCTACCAGCGATTCCTGCCGCCGCCGCCGCCACCGCCACCACCGCCCCCGAACCCGCCGCGGCGCTCTTGGGGGCGGGCTTCGCTCACGGTCAGCTTGCGTCCTCCCAACTCCGAATCGTGCAAGGCATCGATGGCGGCTTGCGCCTCTTCTCCGGACGCCATCTCCACGAAGCCGAAGCCCCGGGAGCGGCCGGTGAACTTGTCCGTGATCACCCTGGCGGAAACGACGGTTCCATGCGAGGCGAAGACTTCCTGGAGCTGATCCTCGGTTGTGGAATACGGCAGACCGCCCACGTACAGCTTCTCGTTCATGCTCTCCTCCATCCTCTGTTGCAGCCTCGAGACAGGCACACGAGCAGAGCAAACGTGGGATAATCACGACACTCCGGTCGGCTTGCGTCTTACGCTGTCTCTGACAAGGCAGGTTCAGGGCATCGCACTTGTCCGCTTCACTTATATTGACCTCCCGTGCCCCTGTCAACCTGATTTCTTACGGATTGTTCACGAATTGTCAACAGTCCATATCCAATCCGTCCCGATCCTAACGCAACACTCGATAGACCATGGGCGTGCCCATTGCCACGATCAGGAAAAAGCATCCGGCGGCGAGAAACATGAGCCCGAACCCCCACGCATTGGCGACCCATCCGAGAGCCAGCGGCAGGACCATCGGCGCCATGTTCCAGCCGAGTCCGGTAGCGGCCATGACCGCGGACCGGTCGCTGGCCCGGCTGATGTCGACAGCCTGGACCTGATTGAGCAGGTCGGCCACTGCGCCGGCAAGGCCCAGACCGGCAATCCAGAGACCCAACAGCAGCCATCCTCCGGTCCACGCGCTGGCGAGGATGCACAAGCCCAGCCCTCCCATGCTGATGGCGTAGAACGCCTTCTCCCTCGCGATGGTGATCTCGGATCCGAGAGCCAGGCCGATCACCACCGGGCCGATGGAACGGACCGCGATCAACACGCTGATCCAGCCCTCGGGGAAGCCGAGACCGCTCATGTAAACCGGATAGATGGACTGGGTGATGCCGAACGGCACCGCGGCCGCGCAGGAGGTGGAGAGCAGCAGCCAGGTGCGGCGCTCGACCAGCCGCCGGCTCATTCCCACGGTAACCTGCCAGACCGTCCGGCCCGCGGTCTTGGAGCGGATCGGTGGAAGGGCGAAACCGAGCAGCATGCCGACGACGCAGGTCAAGGCCACCAGGACGAACGTGGTATCGTATCCCAGCCAGCCCGCCAGGATCCCTCCGAGGGCCAGCCCCAACAACGAGCCGGTGTAGTTGGCCGCTGACAACTGGCCCAGCATCTTGCCGGGGTTGCGGCTGGAAAGCTGGCTGGCCATGGATTGCGCCGGGACCCAGAAGATGCTGCGGGACAGGTTTGCCAACGTGCTGGACAACATCAGCGAGTAGAAGCCGCTCGCCGTCCACAGGGCTACCGCGGCCAGGACATTGAGCGAGTAGCAGGCCTGAAGCATGCGATGCTCGCCGTAGCGGTCCGCGAAGGCGCCGCCGACGAAACGCATGACGATGGTGAAGAGATAGGGAAGCCCGACCAGCGATCCGATGTCGAGCACGGACAGGCCCAGGCTCACGCCGAAGAGCGGCGTGAGCACAAACAGCATGCCGTTGCACATGTTCCACAGGAGCGCTCCGGCGAACAGCGTCCCGCGGACCGGCCGCCCGTCATCCATCCCGGCGTCGCGTCCCGTGGATTCGCACGATGCTTGGCGAGGGCACTAGTCCAGCGCGTAGTAGGCGGCGCAATTGTCCCAGAGGATCTTGTGCTTGTCTTCCTCGCTGATGGTGGAAAGTTCCAGAAAGCTCTCCACCGCGTTGGGGAACTTCGAGTCGCCGTGGGGATAGTCGGTGGAGAACACGATGCGATCGTTCCCCATGTAGTCGATGACGTACTTCACCGGGGCCTCGTCCGGCTCCACCGAGACGAAGCACTGCTTCTTGAAATACTCGCTCGGCGGCATGGCGAGATCCGGAGACCACACGTCGGCCTCCCTTTCGTATCCCTCGTCCATGCGCCAGAGCAGCCACGGCAGCCAACCGCAGTTGGCCTCGAGAAACGCCACCCTCAGGTCCGGGTGGCGAGCCAGCACGCCGCCCGCGCAGATGCTGCCCAAGGCCAGCATCTGCTCCACGGGCTGGGCGAACACCCGCCGCAGCATGAAGTTGGGCTCGAACTGATCTCCCACCTGGCGCACGCCCGAGGACGAGGACTCGTGCAGGCCCAGAGGCATTCCAAGGTCTTCGAGCTCGCTCCACAGGGGCTCGTAGTATTCGTCGTGGAAGTTGCGGTCGTTGATCGGGTTCGAGCGCATGAAGATCCCCCGGAAGCCGAGTTCCCGTGCGCACCTCCTGGCCTCGGCCACGGCTTCGTCCACGTCGAGGGGGGAGAGCATGCCGGCGCCCAGCAACCTTACGGGATCGGGGCGGCAGAAGTCGTAGAGCCAGTTGTTGTAGGCGCGCGCCAGCGCCGCGGCGAAGCGCGGGTCCATATCCGGCTCGCTGAGCGCCTGGAGTCCGCGGGTGGGGTACAGGACGGCGACGTCGATGCCCTCGATGTCCATGGCTTCCAACTGGACCTCGGCCGCCCAGCCTCGTTCGGAGTGGTCGCCGTAGATGCCCTGGTTCTTCTCGAAGTTGTGGCCCTTGGTCACGTTGCCGGCATGCACCTCGGGCAACCCCCACAAGCGTCCGTCGGGGTGGCGCATGCGCAGGTCGCGAACGTTCTCACTGGTTACTCCGCGCGGCGCAAGGGACTTGAACTCGGGCTCGAGGTACGTTTCCCACAGGTCCGGCGGCTCCATGATGTGCATGTCGCTGTCGAGTATCCTGAATCCATTCTTGGCCATCTCCCCCTCCTGTCGATTCTGACGCGGAACCCTACCCCTTCCAGGCGCCCCAGGCGATGCTGAGCCAGCCCAGCAGAAACGCGAGGCCTCCGATGGGGGTGATGGCGCCCAACCACCGGACGCCGGAAAGGCTCAATGCGTAGAGGCTGCCGGAAAAGACCACCGTGCCGAACACGAAGAACCACCCGGCCACCGAGAACTCGCCCCGCGGCCAGCGGGAAAACGCCAGCGCCACCATGAGCAGCGCAAGGGCGTGATAGATCTGATATCGGACTCCCACCTCGAAGACGTTGAGCATTTCGTCCGACAACCTGCCGCGCAGGCCATGGGCGGCAAACGCCCCCAGCACCACACCGGTGAAGCCGGACAGGGATCCCAGCAGGAGGAATAAACGGTCGGCGCTCATGAACGTCCCGGTCGCGAACGAGGTCGCGCACCCTATCAGCGGGTTCGGAAGTCTGGCGTAGTCTTTCACACGGAGGGAGCGATTGCAATGATTCCGGCTCCATGGGCACGGGCCTGATCCGCCCTCCGACACCCGTTCCGGAGGGCGGTGGGGATGGACAATTCACGGCGTGTGGGGTACTCTATGGCGTCAGTATACGGAGCGTCGGCAGGCTTCCGGGAAAGGAGGGTCGGTCTAAGGAGCAAACGATATGAGCAAGCAGGACAATATTGAGGTTACGGGCACGGTGAGGGAGAGCCTTCCCAACGCCATGTTCAAGGTCGAGTTGGACAACAAGCACAACGTGCTCGCGTATACCGCGGGCAAGATGCGTAAATTCTACATCAAGATCCTGCCCGGCGACCGGGTCACTCTCGAGTTGTCGCCCTACGATCTGAGCCGCGGACGCATCACCTACCGGCATCGAAACTAGTTCGATCCCGCCCCTCCGCACCAGCGGCGCAACCCGCGCCGCCTTTCGTGTACGCAGTCGATCAAAACCGCGCTACGCGGCGGACACGCGCGCCATGAGATCCTCCCGCGCGGCGCGGGCGCTACGCAGGATCTCGTCCTCGTCCAGCGAGATGCATCGGCGATCGCGCATGAGCAGCGTTCCGTCAACCATCACCGTGTCCACGTCCGTGGACTTGGCGCAGTGCGCGAGCTGGCTGAAAAGGTCATTGACGGGTTGGAAGTGCGGTTTCTGGATGTCCACCAGGATCAGGTCCGCGCGCTTGCCCGGCTCCACCGTGCCGCAGACGGATCCCAGTCCCAACACATGGGCGCCGTCGGCGGTGGCCATGCGCAACACGCTGTAGGGGTCGATGACGCCGGCGTCCTGATGCTTGACCTTCTGGAGCAACGACGCGGCCTTGATGGTTTCGAAGAGATCCTGGCCGTGGTTGCTTGCCGCCCCGTCCGTCCCCAGGCCGACCCTCACCCCCGCCGCCAGCATCTCCACCACCGGGGCGATTCCGTCGCCCAGCATCATGTTGCTCACCGGGTTGTGGGATACGCACGTCCCCGTCTCCGCCAGATGGGCGATCTCCTCGGGCGAGACGTGGACGCCGTGGGCGAAGACGGCGTCTTCTCCCTGGATGCCGAAATCATCGAGATGGGCGACGACGCCCTCGCGGCCGTGGTCCCGGCGCGTGACCTCGACAACCGACGCCGACTCCGCCACATGCGCGCTTATGCCGATGGAGTGGTGGTCGGCGAACCGCCGAATCTCCCGCATGAGGTCGGGTGAAGCGTTGATGGGAGGCGTATTCGGGCCGGTCCGGAAAGTGAGCCGGTCGCTTTCGGGCGAGGAGTCTCCGCCGCGGTAACGCGCCATCAGCTCCTCGATCCTCCTAAAGGCCGTCTCCGGAGTCTCCCTGGTGCAGTCCGGCACGATCTCCCCGCTGTCCATGATGGTGCGGGCGAAAACGCTGCGCAGCCCCGATCGGGAGATGGCCTCCAGAGTAGCCACCGCGCACTCGGGTCCGGGGTTGAGGAAATTGTGCTCGCAGACGGTGGTGACTCCGCCCTTGAGATTCTCCAGGCAACCCAGCAGGGTCCCGGCGAGGGCATGTTCCGGGTTCAGCACCTCGGCCACGCCGTAGATGCGCTTCAGCCAGGCCAGGAACGGCAGGTCCTCCCAGACCGCCCTCAGCAGGACCTGGTACAGGTGGGTGTGGGCATTGACCAGGCCCGGCATCAGCACTTTCCCGCGACCATCGATGAGGGTCTCCCCTTCGCCCGCCGGCGGCTCGCCCGCTTCCACCGCGGTGATGGCCCCGTTCCTCACGCTGACGTAGCCGGATTCGATGACGTCCCCGGCGCCGGTCATGGGCAGAATCGTGCAGCCGCTGATGGTCGTCGCTTGCGTTTCCATGGTTTGCTCCCAAAAAACGGAGGGGCGACGTGTCCGCCGCCCCTCCGAAGTTTCGACCTCTCCCTTGAATCGCGCTCTCAGGACTCGCGGGTCCGCCGTTCGTGCGCCTCGTTCACTTTCAGCACGCGTCCCTGCAACTCCGTACCGTTCAAGGCCTCCATGGCGGCCTGCGCCTCGGTCTCGGAGCCCATCTCCACGAACCCGAAGCCGCGGGACCGTCCGGTGAAACGGTCCGTAACGATCCTCGCCGACGCCACCGTACCGTGCTCGGAAAAGAGGTCGTGCAATTGGGCTTCGGTCACGGCGTATGGAAGTCCGCTCACATATAGTCTGTCACCCATGGAAGACTCCGTTTCAAGATGCCGACCGTCATCATCGTCGGCAAAGCCGCGAATCGCGCAAATCTTATCTCCATGCATTGCGCAATGCAAACCTCAGGCCCACCCCCGTGGTGTCTTCCCGGCGATTCGTCAACGGGTCTCGTAGGCGTCGACGAGCACGTCCCAGTCCTGCGGCCGGACTCTCACACGCTCACGATCCAGCTTGTCGACCGAGCGCCGCAGCCGTCGAAGGTTCCGCCGTCCTCGCGCCGCCGGTACCGCTCCGTCGAAAAGACGCGCCTTGTCGAAATCGATGATGAAGATCTCCGGACCGGGAACGCCGTCGAGGACCAGGATATTGCGCAGATTGAGGTCGGCGTGGTCGATACCCGAGGCGTGCATGAGGCGCAACGAACGCCCGACCTGCCGCAGCAACGCCTGTTTGCCGTCGCCGCCGACTCCCTCCAGCAGCGCCGCCCAGAGGTTGCGGGCCCCCTCGATCTCGCGGGTCACCAGCCAGCCCCGGTACCAGGGGCCGATGCCGCGCGCCACCAGCGCGGCCAGGACCTCCGGCGCCGGGAGCCCGCGCTCGCGGGCCAAGGCCGTAACGGCCAGCTCGGCGAAGGGCCGGAGCGGCCGGCTGACGAACCAGTCGCGCGTCACATGGCGCAACAGGCCGCCGTGCCGGCAGGAGCGGATCAACGCGCGACCGCCGTCCGCCAGCTCCACCGCGTGCAACTCGGCGCGACCGAAATAGCGCGTCTGGCCGGGCGCCCGGGTGTCGGGGCCGGGGTTCAGTATCCGGGAAGCCAGCGCGCCGCCGTCCAGGCCCGGGGCCACGAGCATGGTCAGTCCGGGCGCGGGGCACACCTTCTCGTACCCCGACGGGACCGTCCCCCCCTGTCTGCTTGAAGTCATCCTGCTGCCCACCGCGGCTGCTCCAACCGCCGCCGGTTCACGGCGACGCCGCCCTCTTCACCGCGTCCGTGACCCGGTCCAGCAACTCCTCGGCTCTATCGACGGCCATCTCCACCCGCAGGGCCCTGAGCTTTCCGGCCGAGAAGGGAAACCGTGCCAGCTTCACGTAGTCCTTCTCGGTCGTGACGATCATGTCGACCTGATTCCGGTTCCGGTTGATCTCGCGCCAGTCCCCTTCGCTGTAGGAGTGATGGTCCGGGAACTCCAGGGTCTCGATGATGGTCGCCTCGCACTCCCGTATCGCCTCGTAGAAACGCTCCGGCATGGCCACGCCACAGACCGCCAGAACCCTGCTGCCGGCCAGCTCAGCGAGCGACAGCTCCTTCAGGCCGTCCTCCGTGCGGCCGAGGAGTCCCCGCGGGCTGAGGGAGGCAAAGAAAATACGCGACTCGTCGAACCTTCCCTGCAGCATCGTCCGCCAGCGCTCGTGCGCGCCCGTCACCACGAGGAGGTCCGCTCGCCGCAACGCCCGCAGCGGCTCCCTGAAGGGGCCGGCGGGGAGCATCGAACCGCCGCATTCGGCGCCCAGCAAGACGATGTCGAGATCCCGCGCCAGCTTGCGGTGCTGGAAACCGTCGTCCAGCAGAAACAGGTCCGTGCCGCCCCGCTCCCCGGTCAACTCCATGCCCGCGCGGAAGCGGTCGGCGCCGACGACCACCGTCTGTCCGTAGAGGGCGCTCAACATGACGGGCTCGTCCCCGTAGTCCAGCAGGTCTTCTTGCGGTTCATCGAGCCAGGCGCGGGCGATTTCCGGGTCGATGGTCGCGGGACGGGTATCCGGGTTTTCCGAGCGGCGGCCGCCGTAGCCACGGGTCAGGATCGCGGCCTTGAGCCCGCGCCGCCGCAGTTCTTGCGCCAGCCACAGCCCGGTAGGCGTCTTGCCCGTACCGCCGACGGTGAGGTTGCCGACGCTCACTACCGGAAGCGGGAGCCTGCGGGTGTTCAGGCACCCGACGCGGTAGAGGAAGCTCCGCACCCCGACCACCATCCGGAAGGCGATGCTCCATGGCCAGAGCAGCAGCCACACGACGAGGCCGCCGGCGCCGCGCCGATTCCAGGCGTTCCGTACCAAGGCGGTCCAGGTTCCAGCCATCACATCCTTACGTGCCGGGAGGTTGCGTCGGCGGACCCTCACCCGGCCTTCGGCCACCCTCTCCCAGAGGGAGAGGGGAATTCTTGCCCTCTCTTCCACGGGGAGAGGGTTGGGGTGAGGGCGGGCTTCAAAGCTGCCCGTGGTCCTCCCGGAGTTGCCGGCATATCAGTCTGATGCTGTGCGACACCACCTCGCTGCCGGCGCCGGCCATTTCCCGGGCGCGGCGTCCCATGGCCGCGGCGCGGGCGCGGTCGGAGAGCAGACCGGCGACCTCCCGGACCAGGTCGTCGCGCCCCCGGACCTCGATGCCGCCGCCCTGTTGCAGCAACTCCCGCGCGGTCTCCGCGATGTTGGAGCGGTGCGGTCCGAAGAGCACGGGCTTGCCCCAGCGCGCGGGTTCCATGAGGTTGTGTCCACCCGCCGGCACCAGACTGCCTCCCACGAAAGCAACGTCGGCGCAACCGTAGTACCGGGGCAGCTCTCCCAGCGTATCCAGCAACATCACCGTGTAGTCGGCGGCCTGTCCGCCGCTCGTCTCGCTGCGTTTCCGGTATCGCAACTCGCGTTGCCGCAACAGCCTCTCGACTTCCGCGAAGCGCTCGGGGTGCCTGGGGGCGAGAATCATGAGCAGATCCGGGTGAGTGCCCAGCCACTCGGAGAGGGCTTCCAGCAGGATCGCTTCCTCGCCGCGATGGGTGCTCCCGGCCACGACCACGGGTCCACGGTTGCGGCCGGGGTCCGGAAACTCCGGGAGCGGACCCGCTTCCACCTCGGCGGACTTCAGGGAGCCTGTAACCGTCACCTTGAGCGGGTCCACGCCCAGGCGCAGCACGCGGCCGGCGTTCTCGTCGTCCTGCATGCCGAAGCCGGAGACCCGATCGAGCACCGGCCTGAAGAGCGCGCGGAAACGCTCGTACATCCGCGCGCCGCGGGGCGAGAGGCGGCCGCTCAGCACCAGCGTCGGAATGCCCAGGCGGTGAGCCGCCCGGATGAAGTTCGGCCAGATTTCCGTCTCCAGCAGAATGACCATCTCGGGACGCAGGCGCCGCAGACTCCGGGAAACGAGCCACGGCAGATCCAGCGGCAGGTACGTCACTCCGTCGACATCGGGAAGGACATCCCGGACCGTTTGGCGCCCGGTAGCGGTGACCGTCGACACCAGCAGCTTGCGGTCCGGCCACTTCAGCCGCATCCGCCGTACAAGCGGCGCCGCGGACCGTACCTCGCCGACGGAGGCCGCATGGATCCAGATGGGACGGGCACCGGCGAGGGTCGCCGTGAGCTCCGCCGGATAGGCGGCGAAACGCTCCCGCAGTCCCCTGTAAACGCCGCGCCGAAACACGAAGCCCAGGGGCCAGAGCAGCACTGCCAGCAAGAGGGCCGCGTGAAGGAGCGTATTGTACAGGCTGAACACCGGCTCACGTGGCGGGGTGCCCCTCAATCGGACGGGACACCGGCGGCTTGGAGGTTGTAGAGACGACTATACTCTGTTTCCAGCGCCAACAGGTTCCGGTGCGTGCCTTCTTCCACGATGCTTCCCTTGGACAGGACGACGATGCGGGTGGCGCTGCTGATGGTCGACAGCCGATGGGCGATGACCAGACTGGTGCGGGCCTTCATGAGGCCTTCGAGAGCGTCCTGCACCAGCCGTTCGGACTCCGAATCGAGGGCGGACGTGGCTTCATCGAGGATCAGGATCGGCGCATTCTTCAGCACGGCCCGGGCGATGGCGATCCGTTGCCGCTGTCCGCCGGAAAGCTTCAATCCGAGCTCGCCGATGACCGTGTCGTACCCGTCCGGCAGCTCCATGATGAAGTCGTGGGCGTTGGCGGCCCTGGCCGCCATGACGATGTCGTCCATGTCCCTGGCCGGATCGCCGTAGGAGATGTTGTTCTTCACGCTGTCGTTGAAGAGAAAGGTATGCTGCGTGACGATGCCGATCTGGTCGCGCAGGGATTCCAGGGTGAGCTTGCGGATGTCCGTGCCGTCCACGGTGATCGCGCCGGAGGTGACGTCGTAGAAGCGCGGGAGCAGGGCCGAGAGAGTCGTCTTGCCGGCACCGCTCATGCCCACCAGCGCCACCGTCTCGCCGCGGCGGATCTCCAGGTTGATTCCCTCCAGCACCGGAGCCTCCCGGTAGCTGAACCCGACGTCCCGGAACACGATCCGGTCGGAGAAGCTCGCGGCGGGGACCGCGTCCGGGGCGTCGGCAATGTCCAGCGGTTCGTCCAGCACCTCGAAGATCCGTTCTCCGCCGGCAATGCCCTGGTAGATTTCCGGCAATGCTCTGGCGAGGTGCTTGAACGGTTCGTAGGCCATGAACAGCGCGGTGAGAAAGGCGAAGAAC
Source organism: uncultured Binatia bacterium (SeqCode) (assembly GCA_965204505.1). Classification (GTDB taxonomy): domain Bacteria; phylum Desulfobacterota; class Binatia; order UBA9968; family JAJDTQ01; genus JAJDTQ01. Next base: position 1,054,868 of record CBDBFB010000001.1, on the reverse strand, counting down.
TCGCCTGGCGTCCGTCCGCCGTTGATGACCGCGTTGCCGCCGTACCACAGTACTCCCACGATGCCGACACCCGCCAGCCACTCCATCGCCGAGGGCATGATGGCCCTGGCGCGGCCCGCCTTCATGGAATGACGCAGAATCTCGCGATTCTCCTGGTTGAAGCGGTCCAGCTCGTAGCGTTCCATGCCGAAGGCCTTGACGATGGAGCTGCCCTGAAGGCTTTCCTGGAGGATCGTGGTGAGCGTGCCGGTGCTCGCCTGGCTCCTCCGGGTCGCCCGTCGGACGCGTCCGGTGAGGCGCCTGACGGGAAGGACCGTGCCCGGGAAGGCCACGAAAGCGACGCACGCCAGCAGCCAGTCCATGTAGAAGGCCACCGCCGTGAGCGCCGCCACCGACGTGCTGTTGCGGGCCAGCGAGGCGACCGAGGTGGTAAGGGCGACCCGCACCAGCGTGACGTCGCTGGTAACCCTTGAAAGCAGCGTGCCGGTGGGATGTCGGTGAATGAATGCCAGGGAGAGCCACTGCAGTTTCTCGCACAAGGACGAGCGCAGATCGCAGATGATCCGCTGGCCGATATATTCCATCAGGTAGAGCTGGCCGAAGTTGCAGACGCCGCGACAAACGAACAACAACGCCGCCGCCAGGCAGATGGTGACCAGCATCGAACGGTCCTGTTTCACGAACACCTCGTCCATCATGTCCCGGACCACGAACGGCAACATGGCCGTGGTGGCGCTGAACAGCAGCATGCAGACGACGGCGCCGCAGAAGTGCGGCCACGCGTAGGGCCGCAGATACCGGAGCAATCGCAGGTAGACCTTCATCTCGATGCCCGGGTGCCGCTCCGGGCCAGCAACGACATGGCCATGTCCGCCACGCGTCCGGGCGCCCCGGGAGGGCCCAGCCGCTCTCGCACCACCTCCAGCTTCCGGACCACGGCGCGGTTGACTTCCGGTTGGAGCATCCGCCTGGTCTCGGCCAGAATCCTGTCGGCGGTGACGTCCTTCTGAATCAGCTCCGGCACGATCCGCTCACCGGCGATGATGTTGACCATGCCGATGTGATCCACCCGGACCAGCAGACGCCCCAGCCAATAGCTCAAGGGCGACAGGCGATAGGTGATCACCATGGGCTTCCCCAGGAGCCCCGCCTCCAGCGTGGCGGTGCCCGAGGCCACCCATACGAAATCCGCCGCCGCCAGCATATTGTACGTGTCACCCTCCACGACGCGGACCTCGACGGGCGAGCCCGCCACCGCCCGTTCCAACTCGCTCCGCTCGATGGTGCTGGCGCGGATCAGGAAGAACTGCACGTCCCGTTCCCGAGTGAACGCCCGAGCCGCATCGAGCATGGGGCCGAGGAGCGAGGCAACCTCTTTCCTGCGGCTCCCGGGCATCATCGCCACCGTGAGCTTCCCCTCATCCAGACCGGCTGCCCGCAGACTCGTCCGCCGGTCCTGACCGGGCTTCACGACGTCCACCAGCGGGTGCCCGACAAAGGAGACCGCGCCCACGCCCACGGCCCTGTAGAGATCCGCCTCGAAGGGAAAAACGACGGCCATGGCGTCCACGCTCGCGGCGATCTGCCTGGCCCGGTAGCGGCGCCATGCCCAGATCTGCGGGCTGATGTAGTAGAGGACGGAAATGCCGTGGCGCCGCGCGATACGCGCCAGGCGCATGTTGAACTCCGGAAAATCGATCAGGATCAGCAACGACGGACGGCCTTCGACCAGTTGCCGCCGCAGCGCCCGGTAAGCCTGCCAGATGTGGCGGAGATTCCCGAACAACTCCGAGAAGCCCACGCTCGCGACTCTCGCGACATCGTAGACGACCCGCATGCCGGCTTGCCGGAGGTCGGCACCGCCCATGCCGAAGAACTCCACCGAGGGGTCCCGCTGCCGCAGGTTGCGCACCAGTTCCGCCCCCCTGGCATCTCCGGAGGCTTCTCCGGCCACCAGCATCACTTCAGACGGCCGGCGATCCGCACGGAAATTACGAGCCATTACAGCCGCTCACTGATCGCCGATGCAATCTGGAGCGCGTGCAGCCCGTCCTCACCACTCACCACCGGCTCCTTGCGGGTGGCCACCGACTCCAGGAAGGATTCGATCTGATCCCGGAGGGCATCGCCGTTCTCCGTGGCGATCATCTGTCCCCGGATTCCCGCCCAGCCCTGGCTGCGGTCCTCCATGCGGTACACCTCGGCCGTCTTGGCGTCATAATCCAGGGAGATGTAGGTATCCGACTGAAAGAAGCGGATCTTCCGTTCCCGTTTCATCGACACCCGGCTCGCGGTCACGTTGGCCACGCAGCCGTCGTCGAATCGAATGCGCGCGTTGGCGATGTCCGGCTTGTCGGTGATCACGGCCACGCCGTTGGCGTCGATGGCCGCCACCGGCGCGTGCACCAGGCTGGCGATGATGTCGATGTCGTGGATCATCAGGTCGAGCACCACGTCCACGTCGGTTCCCCTTGTCACGAAGGGCGCCAGCCGGTGGCATTCGACGAACTTGGGCGCTTCGATGAACTGGCTCAACTCGCGCACCACCGGGTTGAACCGCTCCAGGTGCCCTACCTGGAGAATACAGCCCTTCTTCCGCGCCAGATCCACCAACTTCCGCCCGTCGGCAACCGTGGAGGTTATGGGCTTCTCCACCAGCACGTCGATCCCCGCCTCCAGGAAGTCCCGGGCCACCCGATAGTGATGGCCCGTGGGAACGGCGACGCTGACGCAACGGACCTTGTCCAGGAGGTCGCGGTAGTCCGTGACTCCGGGCACCTGGTAGAGCTCGCCCACTTCGCGAGCGCGCCGTTCATCGATGTCGGCCACTGCCACGAGCCTCGCCCCAGGCAGATCGGCGTACTTGGCCGTGTGGAGGCCGCCCGCGTAGCCGACCCCGACCACGCCCACGTCTATGAGCTTCGGTTCGTTCATTCGGGTACCGGCTCCACCGCGACCACGGCGATTCCCGCATGGTCCGCGGTCGCGAGCAGAGTTTCCTTGTCCAGGAGGATCGACCGGCGCCGTTCGACCGCCAGCACTCCCCCTCCCACCTCCTTCAAGACCTCGATGGTGCCGGGACCGACGGCGGGCACGTCGAAGCGCAGGTCCTGCTGCGGCTTGCTCATCTTCACCACCACCACCGGACCGTCGGCGATCCCGCCGCCGCGCCGTATGGCGGCGTCGGTGCCCTCGATGGCCTCCACCGCGAGGATGACGCCCTCCTTCAGCACCAGCGTCTGGCCGATTCCCATCCGGCCCAGGGTCTTGGCCAGCGGGATGCCGGTGCGCACGTCCTGCCACTGTTCCGGACTTGGGTGAGTGCGGGTGAGCACGCCCGGCTCGGCCGGAATGATCCGTTCCAGGAAAAGCGTCGATTCCAGGACGCGGATCCCCTCCCGCTCAAGCTCCGCCGCCACCCCCCTCAGCAACTGGTCGTCGTCGCGGCTCCTCACGCGGGCCAGCAGCGCCAGACCCCTGGGATCGGGCCGGAAGTTCGAAAACATCCGCGCCTTGCGGATGCCGCCGGCCATCACGGCGTTGCGGACCTCGGCCTTTCGGAAAGTGCGGATGATCTTGCCGAGCTGCCCGACACGAATCCAGGTAACGTCCTCAGCGAACTGCTCGATCTCCTCGGCGGTCTCGCCACGGTGCGCCACCGCGATCACCCGGACCCCGATGTCCCGGGCGTTCTGGGCGAATATCACCGGAAACCGGCCGCTGCCGGCGATCAAACCCACCTTGTCCACGGCCATTTCCCGGACGTTTTCCATCAGCGGCAGACTCCGCGGCGCGGCCCTTTCACAAGCGGACCCTCCGCCTTCAGACCGCCATCTCCATCGCGGACAGTTCCGCCTCGGCCACCTGCTTGCCGTCCACCGTCACGCTGCCGGCAAGGCGCCAGTAGTGCTTGCGACGCCGGGTAATCTCCACCTCGATCCTGAGCTGGTCGCCGGGTTCCACCGGCTGCTTGAAGCGCGCCCGGTCGAGGCCTGTCAGGACGAAGACCTTGTCCGAGCCCTGATCGCTGCACCTTGCCAAGACCGCTGCCACCTGCGCCATGGCCTCGCAGATCAGCACGCCCGGCATGATCGGCTTGTCGGGGAAATGACCCTGAAAGAAGCTTTCGTTGATGGTGACGTTCTTGATCCCCACGATGCGTCGGTTGGGCTCGATCTCGACGATTCGATCCACCAGGAGGAACGGGTATCGATGAGGGATCAGCTTGCGTATCTCGGTTACGTCCATCATGTCTTCACGATACTCCCTGGCATAGCGCCCCGGACCCGCCGTCCGGGAGACCCCGCGCTAGTCATGTCGCGGCCTCCGGATGCTGCGCTCGATCTCGGCAACCCGCCGCCACAGCGCGGGCAGCTTCGGCAGGAGCCGCATGGCCCGGAGCCATTGTTTGTGCGGCGCCGCCTCCACCAGACCCGACAGCACGGACCCCGGGGGAACCGACTGCAGGACGCTGCTCTTGGGTCCGATGATCGACCTGTCACCGACCTCCACGTGATCGCTGATGCCGGCCTGTCCGGCGACTATCACGTCGTCGCCCAGTATCGCGCTGCCCGCAATGCCCGTCTGGGCTACGATCAGACAACGCCGGCCAACCACCACATTGTGCCCGATCTGCACGAGATTATCGATCTTGGTCCCGGCCCCGATCCGGGTGCTGCCGATGGTGGCCCGATCCACGGTGGTGTTGGCGCCGATCTCCACGCCGTCGGCGATCTCCACGATGCCCGCCTGGGGCACCTTGAGCCGCGCCGGGCCGTGCCCGGCGTAGCCGAAACCGTCGCTCCCGATCACGACCCCCGCGTGGAGAACGACCCCGTCGCCGATGCGGCAGCGGTCCTCCACCGTCACGTTTGGATGGAGTACACAATCCCTGCCTACCCGCGCTCCGGCGCCGATGGTCACGCCGGACATGAGCACCGTCCCCTCTCCGACCCTGGCGTCCGTGCCCACGTAGCAATGCGGATAGATGGCAACTTCCGTGCCGATGACGGCCGTGGAATCGATGGCGGCCAAGGGGCTGATGGCGGCGCCATGCGCCGGCGGGGGATTGAACAAACCGTGGATCCGGGCGAACGCGCGGTAGGGATCGTCGACCCGCAGCAGGTTCAGGGCCCCGCCTGCCGGCTCATCGGCCACGATCACCGCGCTGGCCCGGCAGGAAGCGAGGAACCGCCGGTACCGCGGATGGCCGACAAAGGCGATGTCTCCCGGACCCGCGTCCTCGATGGACGCCACCCTCTCGATGGTCACGTAAGGGTCGCCGATCACCCGTCCGCCGACCAGCTCGGCGAGGTCCGCGAGCGATTTGCCTGGGCTCGTCACCTGTTCTTGTCGACGGGCTTGTTCTGGTAACGCTCGTTGTAGAGCTTGATCACCTCGTCGGTGATGTCGGTCCCCCTGTCGATGTAAAGCAGTTGGCCGCGTTCGAGGATCATGGTGAACTTGCCGGTCTTTCCCACTTCCGCGATGATCTTCTGAAGGTCCTTGAGGATTTCCTGAGTAATCTCGCGTTCTCTGAGGCCCAGATCCTCCCGCACGTCCCTCATCTTGCGTTCCCAGTCCCGCGCGCGAAGCTGCAATCGCCGTTGCGCCCTGGTCCGTTCGCTGACCTTCATCAACACGGCCTGCTTTTCCAAGTCCTTTTGCTGCTTCTCGATGGCGGCCTTCTCCTTCGACAGCGCAGCCTCCTTGTCCTTGAGGTCGGCCTGAAAGGATGCACGGGCGTCCTTGCCGCGCGTCGATTGGCTGATGGCCTTCTGGATAGTGACGAAGCCGACCTTCAACTCCTGACCCCACGCGGGAGCCGTCAACACCGCCAACAGAACTACCAGGAAAACTCGCACCACCATTTCCTCCTAGGTTGCCCGCAAATGCCCGATCAGAGGCCGCCCGTCGTTCCGAACGCAAAGCCCAGAACTTCCTTGTGATCGGACGGGTCGGCGTTCAGCGGGTGCGCCCAGCTCAACCTTACCGGGCCAATGGGCGATTGCCACTGCATCGCCAGACCCAGCGACCGCTTGAGGTCCTCGATGCTAATGTTCTCGGACGGCCCGAAGGCCTGCCCCTGGTCGAAGAACAACGAGCCCCTGAACCCCCACTGGTTGAGGATCGGGAAGTGCAACTCCGTCTTCAGGATCAACTGCTTGTTGCCCCCGACATTCTCGGGATCATCACAGTCCGGATCATCGTTCGGGCATTCCTGCGGGCCCAGGGTGCGGTACTCGAAACCACGTACGGAGTTGATTCCACCGGCGAAGTAGCGCTCGAAGAGCGGCAGTTCGCGGTCGGTCCAGGAGGCCGCGTACCCGATTCGACCGCCCAACATGACGGCGAAATTCTCGCCCCATTCGAAGTTCTTGAAGATGGGGTAGTACCAGGTCAACGAAGCGTCGCTCCGCATGAAGCGGTTGTCGCCTCCCAGTCCCGCGAGCTTGACGGACATCACCGAGCGGGTGCCCGCGGTGGGCACGAAGAAGTGATTGCGCGTGTCGTACGAGAGCCTCGGCCTGACGGCGCTGGTAAGGGACGTACCGGGCTCGATGCTCGACGGAGCGTCGTCGTCCACGTCCGTGATCTTGGAACGGACCAGCTCGTAGCCGATGCCCGCGTGGAGATGATCCAGGATGGAGAAGCCCGGCTCCGTGTCGAACCCGTCGACTTCAAGGACATCCGCGCGCCGTCCGAAGTAGGGCAACCGGATATGGCGAATCGGCGCGCTGATGCGGGTGGCGAAACCACTGCGCCGGTTGGTCCAGGAAGCGTATTCCGCGGTGGTGTGGAAGACGTCGAAACCGAGGTCCGCGCGGCTGTCCAGGACGCGCGGCTCCACAAGGCCGAGCACGATGTCCTGATCCACCCTGCTGAGGGTCAGGTTGGCGGATACCCGCCTGCCGGTTCCGAACAGGTTGCGCTCCTCCAGCGAGGTCTGGAAGGAGAAAGCGCTGGCGGTGCTGTACCCGGCGCCGATGCTGAACGTGCCGGTAGGCGCCTCCTCCACCTTGACCAGCAGGTCCACCTGGTCCTTCTCGTCGGACTTTTCGGTGGACACGGTGACGTCCTTGAAGAAACCGGTCCGCAACAGGGCGTTCCGGCTCTGCCGTATCTTGGCCGAGGAGAACCGCGCGTTCTCCGCCACTTCCAGCTCGCGGCGAATCACCTTGTCCCTGGTCTTGAGGTTGCCCGCGATCTTCACCTCGTCGAAGAAGACCGGCGGCCCGCGCTTGATCACGTAGGTCACGTTCACCAGGCGCCCCTGGGGATCGAACCTGGTCGCCGGAGAAACTTCGGCGAACGCATAACCGCGGTCGGCGTACCGTTGTTGTAGCGCGGTCACGTCGTTGAGGAGGCGGCTCCTGCGGAAGATCTGCCCAGAGGTCAGGCTGACGTTTTCCAGCAGCCTTGCGGGATCGCCGTCCAGATCTCCTCCGAGCTTCACCGCACCCACCCGGTACCGTTCGCCCTCCTGTATCCGGATGACGATCTCCAGCCCCTCGCCGCGCGTCAGAACGATGGGCTCGTCGATCTTGTGGTCCACGAATCCGTGATCGTAGTAGAGGGAGGACAGCAACGCGGTGTCGTTGGTGAGGACGTCGGGGTCGAGGATGCCCCGGGTGGTGAACGGGAGGAACCACTCCTCCTTCGTGTTCATGACGTCATTGAGCTCGTCGTCGGAAAACTCCCGGTTGCCCTCGAAAGTGATCTTCTGGATCCGCAGCGTCTTGCCTTCGATGATCGTCAGGGTAACGACGGTCTGGTTGTTTTCCTCCGGCGTCAGCACGTAGTCGACGCGCGTGTTGACGTGTCCGGCCTCGCTGTAGAGCCTCAGCACCCGCTCCAGGCCTTCCTGGAGCCGGCTCGCGTCCAGGGCCGTGCGCGGCCGGATGCCGAGGGCGGCCTCGACATCTTCCGTCGAGACCTTGTCGTTGCCCACTATGTCCACCTGCTTGACGTAGGGCCGTTCCTTCACCGTGTAGGTCAGGATTCCGTCGGCGGAAAAATCCGCGCTCACGTCGTCGAAAAAGCCCATGCGGTAAATGGCCTTGACGTCGCGGTCCACCACTTCCTGGTCGAAGGACTGCCCTTGCTGCGCCTGAATGCTCAGCCGGATGGCATCCTCTTCGACCCTGAGGTTGCCCTGGACACGAACCTCGTTGACAAGGGAAGCGGCAGCGGCGAAACCGTTCCACGCCGCCAGCCAGCACACGGCGACGATGAATGCCGCGGCAGTTTTACTGGTGGTGATCCACACGAGCCCGTACACGGAAATGACCTGAATTTACCTATGTTCTGCTAACAAGTTCCCGCGCCGTTGTAAAGCATCAACCGCCGCCGGAAGGCATGTATTCGAGACGGAGGCGCCGCCTCGGAAGGCTTCCCGGGTCACGGCGCAAAGGGATGCAGCCGGCCGCCGCGAAGCTCGAGCTGCCGGTTCATCCGGGCGGCCAACTGGCGGTTGTGGGTCGTGACGATCAGGCCCAATCCGCGTTTCTCGTTGAGTCCGCACAACAGGTCCTCGATCTCGCCCGCGGTGGCGGGATCGAGATTGCCCGTGGGTTCGTCGGCAAGCATGACCCGCGGCCCCAGAATCAGCGAGCGCGCGATGGCCACCCGTTGCTGCTCGCCGCCGGAGAGCTCGCCCGGTCGGTGCGTCAGTCGATGTCCGAGACCGACGGTCTCCAACAAATCGAGCGCGGACGCGCGCGCCCTGGGACGGTCCCAGCGCGCGATGAGGGCCGGCATCATGACGTTCTCGAGGGCGCTGAAGTCGGGCAGCAGGTGGTGGAACTGGAAGACGAAGCCGATGGTCCGGTTGCGCAACCCCGAGACCTCGTCATCACTCCAGGCGGTCACGTCGTGTCCCTCGTAGTGCAGCGTACCGCGGTCGGGGCGCTCAAGGGTGCCGATGATGTAGAGCAGCGTGCTCTTGCCGACGCCGGACTCGCCGACGATGGCGAGCCGTTCGCCCTGGTCCAATGACAGGTCGAGGGCTGCCAGCACGTCCACCTGCTTGCCGCCTCCGCTGAAGGACTTCGTCAATCCCCGTACTTCGATCAACGCCGCCACGTTTCGTTACTCGTATCGAATGACGTCCACCGGGTGCAGCCCGGCCGCCTGCCGCGCCGGGTAGATGCTGGCGAGACAGCAGATCGCCAGGGAGGCCAGGGCCACCAGCCCGAAGTACAAGGGGGAGATGCTCACCGGCACGGTGGAGACCGGAAAGACGCCCTCCGGCAGCTCGATGAACTGATAGCGCTGGAGCGCCAGCGCCAGCACGTAGCCGATGACCACCCCGCACAGCGTGCCGACGGCGCCGATGACCCACCCCTTCAAGAGAAAGATCAGCCGTATGCCGCCGCGGGAGGCGCCCATGGAGCGCAACACCGCGATGTCCTTGCGTTTTTCCATCACCACCATGATCAGCGTCGAGACGATGTTGAAGGCCGCGATCATCACCATCAGCAGCAGCACCAGGAAATACACGGTCTTCTCCAGCCGCAGGGCGGCGAAGAGGTTGGGCCACAGACGCGTCCAGTCCTCCACCAGGTACCTCTCGCCCACCGCGCGCTGAATCTCCTCGGCGATGCCCCGAGCGTCCCCTACGTCGTCGACGGTGATCTCGATGCTGGTGGCGACCTTGCCGATCCCGAAGAACCGCTGCGCATCCGCAAGGCCCAGGAATACCAGGCCGCTGTCGTACTCGCGCATGCCCGAATCGAAGATGCCGACCACCGCGAACCGCCTGATCCGCGGGACGATGCCCACCGCGGTGGGGCTCCCGACGGGCGAAACCGCCTGCAGCGCGTCACCCGGTTTTACCCGCAGCTTGGTCGCCAGCCGATCGCCGATGATGATTCCGGGAAGCTGCAGCGGGCGCCCGTCCACGACCACCGGGGTGCGTTCATCGAGGGCGCTCAGGCGGCCCTGCTGCAGGTAGGACTGGAGATCCACGTGGGACCGGCCCGGGTCGATGCCGCGCACCAACACCCCGGAGACGCGGCTTCCCGACGTCAGGATGATCTGTCCGGCGAGGGCCGGCGAGGCCGTCTTCACGTCATCGCGCTCCTCCAGTCGTGCCGCCAGCTCGTCGTAGCCCCGCAGGTAGGACGCCGGCCGGACCAGCTCGATGTGGGAGTGCAGGCCCAGGAGACGGTCCCGGAACACCTCCTCGAACCCGGTCATCACCGCGATGGCGACGTTCAGAGTGACCACCGCGATCATCACCCCGAGGATGGAGATCAGCGTGAGCAGGGAGATGAACCGCTCGCTGCGTCGGGCCCGGAGATAGCGCAGCCCTACGAACAACTCGTACCGCATCGTCAGGTGCGCAGAAGCGGGAAAAGGATCACGTCACGGATCGAAGGCGAGTCGGTCAACAGCATAATCAGCCGATCGATGCCGATGCCCTCTCCGGCGGCCGGAGGCATGGCGTACTCGAGCGCGCGCACGTAGTCCTCGTCCACCTCGCAGGCGGTGTCGTCCCCGGCCCGCCGGGCGGCGGCCTGCTCCTCGAACCGTCGCCGCTGATCGTCAGGATCGTTCAGCTCGGAGAAGGCGTTGGCCAGCTCCCTGCCGCCGATGAAAAGCTCGAAACGGTCGACCAGGGCGGGGTTCGAGTCGTTCCGGCGCGCCAGGGGTGAAACTTCCAGGGGATAGCCGGTGACGAAGGTGGGCTGGATCAGCCGCGGCTCCACCAGGTGCTCGAAGATCTCCACCAGCAGCTTGCCGTGGCCCAGCTTGGGGTCGAGATCGAGGCCGAGCCTGCCGGCAACCTTCCGCAGGCCTTCCGGGGTTGCCAGCTCCGACTCCTCCGCGCCGGCGTGCCGGGCCACGCCCCCGGTCAGGGAAAGCCGCTGCCACGGCCTCTCCAGGCTGACTTCGTGCTCGCCGCAGGGGATGCGGAGGCTCCCGTGGATCTCCTCCGCCAGCATCACGAAGAGCTCCTCGGTAAGCTCCATCATGTCCTCGTAGTCGGCGTAGGCCTGATAGAACTCGAGCATGGTGAACTCGGGGTTGTGGCGCGTGGAAATGCCCTCGTTGCGGAAGTTCCGGTTCAGCTCGAACACGCGGTCGAAGCCGCCCACCAGCAGCCGCTTGAGAAACAGCTCCGGCGCCACCCGCAGATAGAGGTCGAGGTCCAGGGCGTTGTGATGGGTCACGAAAGGCTTGGCCGCGGCGCCGCCCGCCATCGGCTGCATCATCGGCGTCTCGACCTCGAGGAACCCCCGTTGCTCCAGGAAGCCGCGCACCAGCCCGATGACCCGCGAGCGGTTGCGGAAGACCTCGCGGACCTCGGGATTGACCATCAGGTCCACGTAACGCTGCCGGTAGCGCGTCTCCACGTCCTTCAGGCCGTGCCACTTCTCCGGCAGGGGCCGTATGCACTTGGTCAGGAGGGTTACCTCCCTGGCCTGGATGGTGAGCTCGTTGGTGCGGGTCCGGAAGAGGCCTCCGCACACTCCCACGATGTCGCCCACGTCGAGGGAGCGGACCCGTTCGTAGGCCTCGTCCCCCAGGCCGTCCCTGCGGGCGTAGACCTGCAGCCTTCCCGTCCCGTCCTCGACCTCGAAGAACGCCGCCTTGCCGTGCGGCCTCAGCGCCCGTATCCGGCCGCCCAGCGCGAACTCCTCCGACAACGCCTCCAGTTCCGGTGGGGCGAGATCCCCGTGGCGGTCACGGATTTCCCGGGCCGTATGATTGGGACGGAAGTCGTTGCGATAAGCGGCCAGACCCCCTGCCTTGAGTTGCGCCACCTTGTCGCGGCGCGCCGCCACCTGTTCGTTGACTTCGTCCATATGTTGAGGGTGATGGGAGTGGGTTTCACAGCATGCCAAGCTGCAGCTTGGCCGCGTCCGACATGAGGCTGGGATCCCAGGGCGGCTCCCAGACGATTTCGAGGTGCACGTCGTTGACACCCTCCACCGCCTTGACTTTCTCCTCCACTTCCATGGGAAGGGACTGGGCGGCCGGGCAGTTCGGTGCGGTGAGGGTCATGGAGACGGATGCGTTGCCGAGAGGATCCAGCTCCACGCCGTAGATCAACCCCATTTCATAGATGTTCACGGGGACCTCGGGGTCGTAGACGGTCTGCAGGGCCTCGATGACCCGCTTCTCGATGTCTTTCTGCTCCTCAACCGTATCCACGACCTGTCTCCCGCCACCTATTCTGTGGTGACCGCCTTTTCCTCGCCGTCGAGGGCGGCGCGCAACGCGTGCCACGCCAGCGTAGCGCACTTGACGCGCGCCGGATAGTCCCGGACGCCCGCGAATGCGGCCAGCTTGCCCATGCCGGGGGAATCGGACTCCACGCCGTCCGCGGGCGCCACCATCCGGTGGAAGCGATCGAAGAGACTCACGGCGTCCTCGCAAGTCTGCCGCTTCAGGCTTTCGGTCATCACCGACGCGGAGGCGATGCAAATGGCGCAGCCCGTGCCCTCGAAGCGGATGTCCTTCACCTGGCCTTCTTCCACCTGCAGATGGACCGCGACCTTGTCGCCGCATAGGGGATTGATCCCCCTGGCGCTTCGATTGGCTTCCGCCAGCGGGCCGAAGTTGCGCGGCCGGCGGTTGTGATCCAGGATCAGCTCCTGGTAGAGGTCCCTCAGGTCAGACACCGTTGAACAGCCTCCATGCGGTTTCCAGACCGTCGGCCAGCACATCGGCCTCGGCCTCGGTGTTGTAGCACGCGAACGACGCGCGCACCGTGGCCGGCACTCCGAACCGCTCCATGACCGGCATGGCGCAGTGGTGTCCGGCCCTCACCGCGATCCCTTCCTGATCGAGGATGGTGCCGAGGTCATGAGCGTGGACGTCGCCGAGAACGAACGACACCAAAGAGGCCCGGCGCCCGGGCGTCCCCACCAGGCGCACGCCGGGAACCTGCCCAAGGCGCTCCACGGCATACGCCACCACCCGGTCTTCGTGGCTCGCCACGGCATCGATGCCGAGAGCGGTGACGTACTCCACCGCCGCCCCCAGGCCGATGACGCCGGCGATATTGGGGGTCCCGGCCTCGAACTTGTAGGGCAGCACATTGTATTCGGTCTCTTCGAAGCTGACCGATAGAATCATGTCTCCGCCACCCTGGTAGGGCGGCATCTCCTCCAGCAGGGCGGCCTTTCCATAGAGCACGCCGACACCCGTGGGACCGTAGAGCTTGTGGCCCGAGAAGGCGTAGAAGTCACAGTCGAGGTCCTGCACGTCCACCCGGGTGTGAGGTATCCCCTGGGCGCCGTCCACCAGGACGGGAACGCCGGCGCGATGGGCGTCGGCGATCATTTGTTTGATGGGGTTCACCGTGCCTAGCGCGTTGGAGACGTGCGGCAAGGCCACCATCCGGGTCCTGGGGCCCAGCAGCCGGTGGTACTCATCCATCACGATGTCGCCGTAGTCGTCCATCGGGATCACCCGCAGGACCGCTCCCTTCTCCCGGCAGATGAGCTGCCAGGGGACGATGTTCGAGTGATGCTCCATGGCCGAGATGACGACCTCGTCGCCGGCCTGAAGACGGGCGCCGCCGTAGCAGCGAGCGACCAGGTTGATGGCCTCGGTGGTGCCGCGGACGAAGACGATCTCCCGTTCGTCCGCTGCGTTGATGAACGTCCTGACCGCCGTCCTCGCGCCTTCGTAGGCGCGCGTGGCCGTCTCGCTCAACCAGTGGACGCCGCGATGGATGTTGGAGTTCTCGGTCTCGTAGTATTCAGCGACGCGCCGGATCACCGCGTGCGGCTTCTGGGCCGTGGCCGCGTTGTCGAGGTAGAGCAGCGGCTTGCCGTGAACGGTCTGGCCGAGGACGGGGAAATCCTCCCGCACCCGCGCCACGTCGTAGCAGCCCTCCGGCTTTCCCTGGTCTACGGTTTTTGCCTGTCGCATGTTCATTCTCGCCCGGCCCTCACCCGGCCTTCGGCCACCCTCTCCCAGAGGGAGAGGGGCTAGCCACCCCTTCTCTCCCGCAGGGAGAGCGAACGACCCCCTCTCCCTCTGGGAGAGGGCCGGGGTGAGGGCGCGAACCCTATGAGGCCGCCAGCTCGGCCAACACTCGATTCTCCACACCGTCCCGTAACGGCTCGATGGCGATACCGTCGAGGACCTCGCCGGCGAAACCGTGGACCAGCAACTCCCTGGCCCGCGTCTCGTTCAGTCCGCGCGAGCGCAGGTAGAAGAGCTCGTCCTCTTCCAGTTGCCCGATGGTGGTGCCGTGGGAGCAACGGACGTCGTCGGCCAGGATCTCCAACTGCGGCTTGCTGTCGATTTCCGCGTCGCGGGAAAGCATCAGGTTCTTGTTGGACTGTTGCGCGTCGGTCTTCTGCGCTTCCTTGCGCACGACGATCTTGCCATTGAATACCGCCCGCGAACGCCCGCTCAGCACCCCCTTGTACAGCTCGCGGCTGGTACCGTGGGGCCTGGCGTGCTCGATGGCGGTGCGGTTGTCCACATGCTGCGTGCCGCCCGCCACGTAGAGGCCCCGGAGCAGGCAGTCGGCCCCCTCGCCGTCGAGCAGCGTGTTGATCTCCACCCTCGTCATGCTCCCGCCCGAGGCGACGGAAAGCGACCGGTAGCGGCTGTTGCGCGCCTGACGCACCTGGACGGTGCCCAGGTGGAACGCCCCGCCGCCTTCCCGCAGCAGGCGGTAGTGGTCCAGCTCGGCGTCGTCCTCCAGGACGATCTCCGTGACGGCGTTGGTGCAATAGACCCCATCCCCCGCCCCCGAGTAGGTCTCCACCAGGGTGAGCCGGCTGCCGGCCCCCACCACCACCAGGGTCCGGGGGTGGACGATGCACCCGGACGCCTGCTCCGGAACCGCGGCGAAAGCCAGGTGGACGGGCCGCTCCAGCACCCGACCCGGACCCAGCCGGACGGCGCCGCCGTCTTCGAGGAAGGCGGTATTGAGCGCCCGGAGCGCGTGGCCGTCATAGTCGGCGTGGCGCCCGAGATGCGCTTCCACCCAAGGGAGCCGGCCCTCCATGGCCGTGGCCAGCCGCCCGATGAAGAGGTCATCGCCGTCACTGTCCGGGCCGGCGTCGTCGCCGTCCCACGGGAACGTCAACGCGTGGCGTTCCCACCCTTCCGAATCGAAGGGGCCGCGGCCCCGGGCCACGGCTCCGCCCGAAACGTCCGGCGTGCGTAGGCGGGCCTTCCGCAACGCCTCCAGGCTCGTGTACTTCCACTCCTCGTGGCGGGTGGACGGAAAGCCCAGAGAGCAGAAGCGCTCCATGGCGCGTCTCCGCAGCTCTCCGGCCCAGCCACCGCCGTTGCCGGATACGCGCGCCTTGAGCTTCTCGAAATCATCGAGGTAGCCCTGCTGCTCCGTTGCCGTCCGGGTCATGCTCCCTGGCTCCGGTCCGCCGAGACGTCCGGCTCCTCGCCGGCGGTTTCCTCTACCCAGGAATAGCCGGTGTTCTCCAGCTCCTGGGCAAGTTCTTTGCCGCCGGACTTCACCAGGCGTCCGTTGTGGATGACGTGGACCACGTCGGGCACCACGTAGTTGAGCAGCCGCTGGTAGTGGGTCACCAGGATGATGGCCCGCTCCGGGCCGCGGAAGAGATTGATGCCGTGGGCCACCACCTTGAGGGCGTCGATGTCCAGGCCGGAGTCGGTTTCGTCCAGAATCGCCAGCGTGGGCTCCAGCATGGTCATCTGGAAGATCTCGGCGCGTTTCTTCTCGCCGCCCGAGAAGCCGGCGTTCACCGGGCGCCGCAGCAGGTCCTCGCCCATCCCCACCGCCTGCATACGCTCCTTGGCCAGGTCCATGAAGTCCACCGCGTCCAGCTCCTCCTCGCCGCGGTGGGTGCGCCCGGCGTTGACCGCGGCCCTCAGGAAATACAGGCTGTTGAGGCCGGGAATCTCCACCGGATACTGGAACCCCAGGAAGACCCCCTCCACCGCCCGCAGCTCCGGGGCCATGTCGAGCAGATCCTGTCCCTTGTAGCGGACCTCGCCGGCCGTCACCTCGTAGGTGTCGCGCCCGGCCAGCACCTGGGCCAGGGTGCTCTTGCCCGAGCCGTTGGGTCCCATGATGGCGTGGACCTCGCCCGCCGCCACCGTCAGGTCGATGCCGCGAAGGATTTCCTTGCCCTCGACGCGCGCATGCAGGTTTCGAACTTCCAGCATCCCGTCTATCCTTGTGGGCGACCGCCGGTCGCCCCTGCCACGTACATCCCGTTCATCCCGGTGGGCGAACCGCGGGCCGCCCCCAGGAGTCTGTCCGAGTACCAAACACAACCCCTCTCCCTCTGGGAGAGGGTGGCCGAAGGCCGGGTGAGGGCCTAGCCGACGCTGCCTTCGAGGCTGACCCCGAGGAGCTTCTGGGCTTCCACGGCGAACTCCATCGGCAGCTCGCGGAAGACCTCACGGCAAAAGCCGTTGACGATCATGGCCACGGCGTCCTCTTCCTTGATCCCCCGCTGCCGGCAATAGAAGATCTGGTCCTCCCCGATCTTCGAGGTCGACGCCTCGTGCTCGATGTGGCCCGAGTTGTTCTTCACCTCCAGGTAGGGAAAGGTGTGGGCACCGCACTCGCTGCCCATCAGCAGGGAATCGCACTGGGAGTAGTTGCGGGCGTTGGAGGCCCCCTTGAGCACCTTGACGAGGCCGCGGTAGCTGTTCTGGCCGTGGCCGGCCGAGATGCCCTTGGAAACGATGGTGCTGCGGGTGTTCCTGCCCATGTGGATCATCTTGGTGCCGGTATCCGCCTGCTGGTGGTTGTTGGTCACCGCCACGGAATAGAACTCGCCCACCGAGTCGTCCCCTTGCAGTATGCAACTCGGGTACTTCCAGGTGATGGCGGAGCCGGTCTCCACCTGCGTCCACGAGATCTTGGACTTCCGTCCCGCGCACTTGCCCCGCTTGGTGACGAAGTTGTAGATGCCGCCCTTGCCGTCCTTGTCGCCGGGGTACCAGTTCTGCACCGTGGAGTACTTGATCTGCGCGTCCTCCAGCGCCACCAGCTCCACCACCGCGGCGTGGAGCTGGTTCTCGTCGCGCATGGGCGCGGTGCACCCTTCCAGGTAGCTCACGTAGCTGCCGGCGTCGGCGACGATCAGGGTGCGCTCGAACTGGCCCGTCTGGGCCGCGTTGATGCGGAAATAGGTGGACAGCTCCATGGGGCAGCGCACGCCCTTGGGGACGTAGCAGAACGACCCGTCGCTGAAGACCGCGGAGTTGAGGGAGGCGAAGAAGTTGTCGCTGTAGGGCACCACCGAGCCCAGGTACCGGCGCACCAGCTCCGGGTGCTCCCGGACGGCCTCGGAGAACGAACAGAAGATGATGCCCATCTCCGCCAGCTTGTCCTTGAAGGTCGTCGCCACCGATACGCTGTCGAACACGGCGTCCACCGCCACCCCGGCCAATGCCTCGCGCTCGTGCAGCGGGATGCCGAGCTTCTCGTAGGTGGCCAGAAGCTCCGGATCCACCTCGTCCAGGCTCTTGGGGGCGTCGTTCTTGGCCTTGGGAGCGGAGTAGTAGATGATGCTCTGATAGTCGATGGGCGGATAGTGCACGTTGGCCCACTTGGGCTCGGCCTCGGACTTCTCGAGCTTCGTCCAGTAACGGTATGCCTTGAGACGCCAGTCCAGCAGCCACTCCGGCTCGCCCTTCTTCTCCGAGATCAGCCGCACCACGTCCTCGCTCAGGCCCGGAGGCACGTGGTCGGCCTCGATATCGGTGACGAAGCCGTACTTGTACTCGCTGTCGACCAGCTCGTTGTCGAGTTCCATGTTTGCCATTTCCTTCACGCGCGCCGAAGTGGGATGCCCCTGGCCTCATCCGTCTCCGGCGCACGGAGTTCAGCTATGCAGGCCGTTCAGGCGGCCCTTGAGACCCTCCCGGTCGGCAAGGCTCCCTATGGAGACCCCCTCCAGGTATTCCACCAACAGCATCTGTGCCCGCTCCCACACGGAAATCTGCGTGCACACCGTGTCATAGGGACAGCAGTGATGATCCAGGCAATCCATCAGGCTCAGCGGCTTCTCGACGGCTTCGTAGGCTTCCTTGACGCTGATGGACTCCGGAGGTCGCGCCAGACTGAAGCCGCCCTTGCGGCCCACGTGGGACTCGACCAGCCCCGCCGCCGCAAGGTCCTTCATGATCTTCGACATGTAATGCGTCGGAATGTCCTGCCGCGCCGCGATCTCCTTGCTCCCCACCACCCATCGCTCCGGCTGGGCGGCCAGATACGAAAGCGCCCGCACGGCATAGTCGACCTTCCTGCCGATGTTCATCAGCGAGCTTCGGTCGGCCGTGGACTTGACGGAACTCACAGCAGTTTCATGCATGCCGGATCTCCCAGCGGGCTATACACACCAGAGCGCGGCAATATCTCGATCACCCAGCACATGAAATATAGACCTAATACATCCACATTGTCAAACCGCCGGCACTCTTCCCGTCTTGAACAAGCCGAAATCGCCGTGCTACCAAGCCCTGATGGCCATCCTCAAGGTAGCGCGGCTCGGCAATCCGGTGCTGCGGACGCCCGCCCGGGAAGTTCCGGTTGCCGACATCACGCGGCCCGATTTCCAGCGGCTCGTGGACGACATGGTCGTCACCATGCGCGAATACGACGGTGTCGGACTCGCCGCCGTGCAGGTCCACGAATCGCTGCAGGTGGCCGTCCTCGAGGTGGCGGAGAATCCCCGCTATCCGGGCAAGGGCGCCGTGCCCCTTTCCGTCCTCGTCAACCCCACCATCACACCCTTGGGAGACGAAACCGAGGACGACTGGGAGGGCTGCCTGAGCATCCCCGAGCTCCGCGGCCTGGTGCCCCGTTACAAGCGGCTGCGGGTGACCGCCCTGGACCGTGACGGGAAGGAACTGGATTTCGTTGCAGAGGGCTTCCACGCGCGTGTCATCCAGCACGAGGTGGACCACCTGCGCGGCCACGTCTACCTGGACCGCATGCCCGACCTCTCGACGCTCACCTATCTGACCGAGCTGGCACGCTACGGGGCGAACCGCCAATAGAAACCCCTTCTTCCTCCAGGAGAGGGCGGCGAAAACCTTCTCCCAAGGGGAGAGGGAGTCGGAGGCTTGCAGGCTGCTAATCCCCCGCCAGGGTCTTGATCTGCAACTCGGAAAGCTGCCGCGCATCCACCGGCGTGGGCGCTTCGGTGAGCATGCACACCGCCCGCTGGCTCTTGGGGAAGGCGATGACGTCGCGGATCGCCGGTGAGTCGCTCAGGAGCATGGCCATGCGGTCGACGCCGAAGGCGATGCCGCCGTGGGGCGGGGCGCCGAGGTCCAGCGCCTCCAGCAGGAAGCCGAACTGCTCTTCCACCGTGTCGGGGTTCACGTCGAGCAGCGACAGCACCTGACGCTGCAACTCCGGCGAATGGATCCGGATGCTGCCTCCGCCCAGCTCCATGCCGTTGAGCACGAGGTCGTAGGCGCGGGACTTCACCCGGCCGGGATCCGATTCGAGCAGCGGCAGGTCCTCCTCCCGCGGCGCGGTGAAGGGATGGTGCACGGCGGTGTAGCGCCCTTCCGCCGCCTTCCACTCCACCAGCGGGAAGTCGAGGACCCAGCAGAAGGCGTGGAGGGCCTCGTTCACCAGTCCGAGCCGCCGGCCCATCTCCAGCCGCAGGTTGGCGAGGCCCTCGTTGACGATGTCGAAGTCGTCGGCGAGCATGAAGATGATGTCGCCGGGCCGCGCCCCGGTGAGCGTCGCGAGCGCCTCCTTCTCGCCCTCGCTCAGGAACTTCGTCAGCGGCGACTGCCACTCGCTCTCGGTGACCTTGATCCAGGCCAGCCCCTTGGCGCCGTAGCGCCCCACCAGTTCGGTGAGGTCATCCAGCTCCTTGCGCGACAGGTTTCCGGCCCCCGGCACGCACAGGCCCTTGACGATACCGCCGGCCTCCAGGGCGCGGGTGAAGATGGCCACCCTGGAATCGCGGAACCGGTCCGACAGCTCCATCAGTTCCAGGCCGAAGCGCAGGTCGGGCTTGTCGGTGCCGTAGCGCCCCAGCGCCTCTTCCCAGCTCAGGCGCGGAAACGGCGTCTCCACCTCGACCTCTTTGACCTCCCGGAACACCCGCGCCATCATGCCTTCCACCATGGCGAAGATGTCCTCGGGCTGGACGAACGACATCTCGATGTCGAGCTGGGTGAACTCGGGCTGCCGGTCCATGCGCAGGTCCTCGTCGCGAAAGCAGCGCACGATCTGGAAGTACCGGTCCACCCCGCCCACCATGAGGATCTGCTTGAAGAGCTGGGGCGACTGCGGCAACGCGTAGAACTTGCCCGGATGCATGCGGCTCGGCACCAGGTAGTCGCGGGCGCCCTCCGGCGTGCTCTTGGTGAGGACCGGGGTCTCCACCTCCATGAAGGACAGCTCGTTCAGATGGGCGCGGATCGTGGTCAGCATGCGGTGCCGGACCTCGAGCGGACGCAGGCTGCGCGGCCGCCTGAAGTCGAGATAGCGGTAGCGGAAACGGCTGGTCTCGGTGGGCTCCACGTCGTCGTCCACCGGGAACGGCGGCACCCGCGAGGGATTGAGCACGCGCAGCTCCTGCGCCATCAGCTCCACCGCGCCGGTGGCGAGATTCGGGTTCACGGTTTCCTCGGAGCGGCGCACCAGGGTGCCGCGCACCGCCAGCACGTCCTCCGAGCGCACCCGCTTGGCCTTCTCGTGGGCCTCCGGCGTCACCTCGGGATTCACCACCACCTGCACCACGCCGGCGCGGTCCCGGAGGTCGATGAAGAGGAGGCCGCCATGGTCACGCAGGGACTGGGTCCAACCCATCAGGGTCAGCTCCCGGCCCACGTCGCCCTCGCCCGGCTCCCCGCAGCGGCAGCTCCGCTGCCAGTCGCCCATCAAGTCCACATTCCGCTTGCTCACCTGTTCACCTGGAAGGGTCACTTGTTCACCCGAAAGGTTCACCTGTTTGCCCGGAGGGCTCCCGTTCGCCCGAAAGCCTCATTGCCGAGGCGGGGCCGAACGGCTCCGCCAAGCTGTCGTCGACGTCCGCGAAATCCACCTCGACCTGCTCCCTCGTCGCCATGTGACGCAGGACCGCCCTGCCCTTCGTCATCTCGTCGGGGCCCACGATGAGCACCCCGCACGCGCCCAGCTTGTCGGCCCGCCTCATCTGGCTCTTGAGGCTCCTGGCCTCCCCGTCCAGATCCACCCGGACGCCTCGCCGGCGCAGGCGTTGAGCCAACGCAAAGGTCCACCGCTGCGCCTCCTCTCCCATCCACGCCAGGTACAGCAGCGCCGCCGCCGGCTCGCCCGCGCCGCCTTCCGCAAGCAGCAGCGCCAGGCGCTCGACCCCCAGGGCGAACCCGACTCCGGCCACCGGAGGCCCCCCGAGGGACTGCACCAGGCCGTCGTAACGCCCGCCCGCGGCCACGGTGTTCTGGCTCCCGAGGCCCGTCCCGGCCTTCCACTCGAACGTGGTCCGGCAATAGTAGTCCAGCCCGCGCACCAGGCGGGGGTTGACTGCCGGCTCCGGACGGATGTCCTTCAACAGATCAAGCACCGAATCGAAATGCCGCCGGCACTCCGCGCAGAGATGGGACAGAATCGACGGCGCCGCGGCCACGATGCCGGCGCAGGACACACGCTTGCAGTCCAGCACCCGCAACGGGTTGGTCTCCAGGCGCCGGTCGCAGTCGGCACACAGCTCGCCCCGGCGTCCTTCCAGAAAAGACACCAGCGCCGTGCGGTACCCGGGGCGGCACTCGACGCAGCCGATGGAATTCACCTCCAGGGCCGTCCCCGACACCCCCAGCTCCTCCCACAGGTCGCGCAGCATGAGCAAAAGCTCGGCGTCGACGAAGGGGTCCGTGCGGCCGAACACTTCGGCGCCGATCTGGTGGAACTGGCGCAGCCTGCCCTTCTGGGGCCGCTCCCGCCGGAACATGGGCCCGAGGTAGTAGAGCTTCCTCACCGGCTCCACCTGGTGGAGCTTTCCCTCGACGTAGGCCCGCACCACCCCCGCCGTGCCTTCCGGCCGCAGGCTCAACAGGGTGGCGTTGGCGTCGCGGTCGGCGAAGGTGTACATCTCCTTCTCGATGACGTCGGTGCTCTCCCCCAGCGAACGCGAGAAGAGCTCTGACTTCTCCAGGACAGGAACTCGAATCTCCTTGAAGTTATAGACGGCAAATACCTGTACGGCAGCCTGTTCGATCCTTTGCCAGAGCTCCACTTCGCCCGGCGGAACGTCGGAGAATCCCTTGATGCGGGTCAATTTCATAAGCACCCCCGAACGGGCGCCCGCGGCGGAATCATGGTTGTCATAAGGGGGATCGGTGACCGATGACAGGAGGATCTGCACGCGCCGGAGACGACGTGCCGTCACCGATAGGAGCTAACAGAGGCAGGCGGGAAAGTCAACAAAGCCCCTTCCGGGAGGCTCTCCGCAGGAGCCCGTAGGCGCACGCGGCTGCCGCCAGAATCACGAGGTAGATGAGTCCCACCATGGGCCAGTCCGGACTCGGCACGGACAAGGCGGCCATGGGAACCCCGGCGAGCAGCTCGACGGCCCTCAGGAAGAGCGCCACGAAGGGTTCCAGCACGTTGGCCAGCAGCGTTGATGCGGCGGGAAACAGCAGGCAAAGGAAACCCATGAGAAGAGCCGACGGCACGATCAGAAATCCCACCAGCGGCACCAGCAAAGGGTTGGCGATGAAGCCCGCCAGGGACAGGTAGCCGAAGTGGTGGGCCACCAGCGGCCCGGTGCCGACGGCGGCGAAGAACGGCACCAGGATCGCCAACACGATGGACGGCCGCAGCCGCCGCAGCCACCCGTCCGCCGGTGAATTCGCTGACTGCATGGAAGGAGTGTGCCGGAAGAGCCGGAGAGCCGCGACGATGGCCAGCACCGCCAGGAAGGATAACTGAAACGATACATCCATGACCGCGCCGGGCCAGCACAACGCGACGATGGCGGCGGCCCATGCCAGGGTACCGAAGATGTTCACCTGCCGTCCGCTCAACACGGCCAGTTGGTACAGTCCGATCATGATGGCCGCCCGCACCGTGGGGATCCTCGCCCCGGCCACCATGGCATAGAGAACCACCGGCACCAGGGAGCCGAAGGCCGCCAGCTTGTACACCGGCAGTGACAGCAGCAGGCGGGTGCTGCGTGACGCGACCGTCCGGAGGAAGACGAACGCCGCCAGGCCGAGCATGCCCACGTGCAGGCCCGATATCGACAGGACATGGGACATGCCGACGGCGGCGAACCGCTCCCGCGTCTCCCGGGAGAGCCCACCCCGGTCCCCCAGCATCAGCGCCTTGACGAGCGCACCGCTCTCCGGCTCGAAGCGGCGCTCCACGAACCGCCCTATGCGCCGCCGTGCCGTCTCGACCCAACCCCGGACGCCGCCGCCGCGGCTCACCCGCACCGCCTCCCAGTCGTTGTGGAGGTAGGCGACCCGATAGATTCCCCGCCGGGCCAGGAAGGCCCGGTAGTCGAAGCGCTCGCCGCGGTTCCTGGGCGGGCGCAGGCGCAGGGGAACCCGCACCACGTCCCCGTAATGCCAGTGACGGTAGGCGTTGCGGACCGTCACCAGGACGTTGCCGGAGGTTTGTCGCGAGCCTTGCGGCGTCCACACCCGCTCTGCCGACAGGTACCAGCGGCTCCGGGTGCCCCGCCCTTCGGGCTCGCGATAGAGCCTTCCCTCGATGACGGTTTCCGTGCGTGCGAGATGCCGGACGTCACCCGGCGAAGAGCCCGGATGCAACAGACGGTCGTGGGCGGAGAAGCCCCACTGGAACGCCAGCACGCAGGCGAGGCCGAGCAGTCCCCAACGGCGGCGCACCAGGCAAAGGGGCAGGGAAACCGCGGCCAGGAACATCGTGAACGGCCACACGCTGCCGAGACCGGACGCAGCGGCCGCTGCTTGACCGACGAGGAGGGCTGCAAGCGGGACGACGAGAGGGATCATGAGGGGGCCGGGCGAGCGCCCCTCACCCCAACCCTCTCCCGGAGGGAGAGGGGGTCTGAAGGGTCGGGTACGTGGTGGAGACAAGGCCGGACATGGGGCAGGGTCTGCACGATGCGGGAACACGCCGCCGGCTATTCCGCGGCCTGGAAGGACTCGACGATGCGCCGGGCCACCGGCCGGCTGATGGACGGCACCTCCAGAAGCTCGTCCAGGGAAGCGCCCCGCAGCCGCTTCATGCTGCCGAAGCGCCGCAGCAATGCCTTGCGGCGCGCCGGGCCCACGCCGGGAATGCCGTCGAGGTCCGAGCGCAGGGTCTCGCGCTTGCGGATGCTGCGGTGGTAGGTGATGGCGAAGCGGTGCGCCTCGTCGCGGATACGCTGCAGCAGGAACAGGGCGTTGGAATTGCGCCGGAGCACCACCGGATTGCTGCGATAAGGCAGGAAGATCCGTTCCTCCGAGCGCTCGATCTCGGCCAGGCGCGGAGACGCGCTGACCCGCATCTTGGCCATGGCCACCACCTCCACGCCGGTGACCCGAAGGTCCGCCAGTGCGGTCAGCGCCACCTGCAACTGCCCCTTGCCGCCGTCCACCACCACCAGGTCCGGCAGGTCCGTTTCCCGCAGGCCGCGCTGGAAGCGCCGCTTGACGACCTCGTACATCATGGCGAAATCGTCGCCGCGGGTTTCGGGAGCGACGGTACGCACACGGTAGCGCCGGTAGTTCCGCTTGTCGGGCTCGCCGTCGAAGAACGACACCCGCGAACCCACCGCATGGGTGCCCTGGATCATGGAAATGTCGTAACACTCAATGCGCTGCGGATACCGCCGCAGCCGGAGCCTGGACTGCAGCTCGAGCAGCATCTTCTCCCGTTCCCGCTCCTGGTCGTGGCGCTCGCTGAAGCCCTGGCGGGCGTTGTTCATGGCCATCTCCAGAAGCTTGCGCTTCTCGCCCCGCTGGGGCTGGAGCACCGCTACCCGCCGTCCCTTGCGCTCCTCCAGGTACTCCTCGTGCAGGTTTCGGTCCTCCAGATCCACCGGCACCAGGATCTCCTCGGGAACGAAGCGGTTGCCCTGGTAGAACTGGGTCAACAGGGCTGCGACGATCTCTTCGTCGTCGAAGTGGTGGTCTTCCAGGGAATAGGCCTGGTTGCCGGTGAGCTTGCCCTGGCGCACGAAGATGACCTGGACCTCGATGAAACCGCCCTCGCGGTACAGTCCGAAGATGTCCTGGTCGGCGCCCCAGTGGGACACCATGCGCTGCTTCTCCAGGGTCTTCTCCACCGCCCGGATGCGGTCCCGCAGCTTGGCCGCCTGCTCGAACTCCAGCGCGTCGGCGCGCTCCCGCATGCGCGCGCGCAGTTGCCGCAGCAGATCGGCGCTCTTGCCCTCGATGAACAGCACCGCCTGTCGCAGGTTGCCGGCGTACTCCTCCGGATCCACCGGGTGGACGCAGGGCGCCGGGCAGCGCTTGATCTGGTACTGGAGGCACGGGCGGTCGCGGTTGCGGAAGTTGTAGTCGGTGCAGCTCCGCAGCAGGAAGTGCTTCTCGATGACCTCGAGGGTCTCGCGCACGGCGACGGCGGAGGCGTAGGGGCCGAAATAGCGGCTGCCGTCCTTGACGATGCTGCGGGTGGCGAGGATGCGCGGCCAGTCGCCGGCGGTGACCTTGATGCTCAGGTAGCTCTTGTCGTCCTTGAGGCGGATGTTGTAGCGCGGCTTGTACTGCTTGATGAGGTTGTTCTCGAGGATCAACGCTTCCTTCTCGTTGCTGGTCACCAGGGTCTCGATGTCCGCCACCTGGCGCATGAGGAACGCGACGTGCGGGCGCCCGTCGCCGCCCCGCAGGTAGGAGCGCACCCGCGCGCGCAGCTCCTTGGCCTTGCCCACGTAGACCACCTTGCCGCCGCCGTCCCGCATCAGGTAGACGCCGGGCCCGGCGGGAAGCGTATCGAGCTTGTCCTTCAGCTCCTCGACGTTCATGGCTTGCAAATCCCGGTGTCAGGGCCGCCCGGCGACGCCACGGGCGAGGTACGGCCCGGACAGATCCTTCTCCTGGAGGCCGCGGATGCGGTCCCGGATCTCGGCCGCCTTCTCGAACTCCAGACGGTCCGAAGCCTGCTTCATCTCCTTCCTGAGCTTCGCCACCATGCGCGGGATCTCGCTCGCCGCCGGCCCGTCGTCGGCCACCAGCGGCACGTCCGCGTAGTCGGCGTCGTAGGCCTGGATCAGCGGTTCATCGATCTGCTTGACCACGCTTCGGGGCACGATGCCGTGTTCCTCGTTGAAGGCCCTCTGGACCCCGCGGCGGCGCTCGGTCTCGCCGATGGCCAGCTTCATGGAATCGGTCATGACGTCGGCGTACAGGATCACGGTGCCGTCCACGTTGCGCGCGGCGCGTCCGATGGTCTGGATCAACGACCGCTCCGAGCGCAGGAACCCTTCCTTGTCCGCGTCGAGGATGGCCACCAGCGAGACCTCCGGGAGGTCCAGCCCCTCCCGGAGCAGGTTGATGCCCACCAGCACGTCGAACACTCCCTTGCGCAGGTCCCGGATGATCTCCACCCGCTCGATGGCGTCGATGTCCGAATGCAGGTAACGGACCTTCACGTTGAGGTCCTGGTAGTAGTCGGTGAGGTCCTCGGCCATGCGCTTGGTCAGGGTGGTCACCAGCACCCGTGCGTTCACCGCCGTGCGCTTGCGGATCTCCTCCAGCAGGTCGTCCACCTGGGTGGCCGCGGGCCTCACCACGATCTCCGGATCCGTGAGGCCGGTGGGACGGATCAACTGCTCCACCCGGACGTGCCCGCTCTTCATGATCTCATAATCGGCAGGAGTCGCCGAAACATAAACGGTCTGGTGGAGAGTTTCCTCGAACTCCTCGAAGTTCAACGGCCGGTTGTCCAGCGCCGAGGGCAGCCGGAAGCCGAACTCCACCAGGGTCTCCTTGCGAGAGCGGTCGCCGCGGTACATGCCGCCGATCTGCGGCACGGTGACGTGGCTCTCGTCCACGAACAGGACGAAGTCGTCGGGGAAGTAGTTCAGCAGCGTGGGCGGCGGCTCTCCCGGGCGCCGGCCGGTGAGGTGGCGGGAGTAGTTCTCGAGGCCCGGGCAGTAGCCCATCTCCTCCAGCAGTTCCAGGTCGTAGAGGGTCCGTTGCCGCAGGCGTTGCGCCTCCAGCAGCTTGTTCTCCCGCTTGAGCTCGGCCAGCCGTTCCCGGAGCTCTTCCCGGATCGCGGTGACCGCCGCCTTCATGCGTTCGGCGGTGGTGACGTAGTGGCTGGCCGGATAGACCGTGGCCCTGTCCACGCGCCGGCGCACCTTGCCGCGCACCGGGTCCACCTCCAGCAGCGACTCCACCACGTCGTCGAAAAACTCGATGCGCAGCGCCGACCGGTCCTCGTACGCCGGGAACACCTCCACCGTATCCCCCCGCACCCGGAAGGTGCCGCGATGAAAGTCGTAGTCCACCCGTTCGTACTGGATGTCCACCAGCTTGCGCAGCATGTGGTCGCGGTCGATGCGCATGCCCTCTTCCAGGTAGACCATCAGGTCGAAGTAGGCTTCCGGCGAGCCCAGGCCGTAGATGCAGGAGACGCTGGCGACGATGACCACGTCGCGGCGCTCCAGGAGGGCCATGGTGGCGGCGTGGCGCAGCTTGTCGATCTCGTCGTTGATGGAGGCGTCCTTGGCGATGTAGGTGTCGGTGGAGGGAACGTAGGCCTCGGGTTGGTAGTAGTCGTAGTAGCTGATGAAGTAGCGCACCGCGTTGTCCGGCAGGAGCAGCCGGAACTCGTTGTAGAGCTGCGCCGCCAGCGTCTTGTTGGGCGCGATCACCAGCGTGGGGCGGTTGATGCGGCCGATGACGTTGGCCATGGTGAAGGTCTTGCCCGAACCCGTCACCCCCAGCAGCACCTGGTGGCGGCGTCCTCCCTCCAGTCCTTCCACCAACTGCTCGATGGCCCGGGGCTGGTCGCCCTGAGGCTGGAAATCCGCTACCAGGCGGAACTGCCCCGCCTTCCGTTCCTTGAGCATGTCAAAGGAATAACACCGCGGGCGGGCGGTGCGCAAAACCGCCGCGACGCACCGGCCCGAACGCGGGTTCCCTGGACACGCGCGCCGGGAAGCTGTTAAGGTCTGCTCTCGCGGACGGCCCTCATGATCTCCATTGGGGGCGAGCCTTCTCATTCCATGGAAACCTTCGACCTTACCATCATCGGCGGCGGCATCGTGGGGCTGGCGACGGCCATGCGCATGACCCGGGACCGCCCCGGGTTGCGCTGCGCCCTGCTGGAGAAGGAGCCGGAACTGGGCATGCACCAGACCGGCCACAACAGCGGCGTGCTCCACTCGGGAATCTACTATCGGCCGGGATCGGTGAAGGCGCAGACGTGTGTGGCCGGCAAGAAGGCGCTGCAGGAGTTCTGCGATGAGCACGGCATCCACTACGACCTCTGCGGCAAGGTCATCGTCGCCACGCGACCGGAAGAACTGCCGCGCCTGGACGAGTTGAACCGGCGCGCCGAGGCCAACGGGGTGGACGGCGTGCGCATGATCGGCCCCGAGGAGTTGCGGGAAATCGAGCCCCACTGTACCGGCCTGAAGGCGTTGCACGCCCCTTTCACCGGCATCATCGACTTCGGCGACGTGGCGCGGGCCTACGCGCGCCTGTTCGCGGAGGCCGGCGGCGCCATCCGCACGTCGTGCGAGGTGACCGGCATGACGCGGTCAGGGCGCGACTTCGTCATCGAGACCTCGCGGGACGCGGTGGAGACGCGCACGCTCATCAACTGCGCGGGGCTGTTCGTCGACCGGGTGGCCGCCATGACGCCGGGCTTTGCCGACAGCGTCGGCGGCGGCATCGACGAGCCGGTGCGGATCGTCCCGTTCCGGGGGGAATACCACCGCCTCCAGCCGGACAAGCAGGGACTCGTCAAGGGGCTCGTGTACCCCGTGCCCGACCCCGAGTTCCCGTTTCTGGGAGTTCACTTCACTCCCACTGTCCACGGCCGCGTGGAGGTGGGACCCAACGCCGTGCTCGCGTTCGCGCGGCAAGGATACCGGCAGAGCGACGTGAACGTGCGCGATCTGTACGAGGTCTTCTCCTACGGCGGCTTCTGGGCCATGGCGCGACGGCACTGGAAGACCTCGCTGCCGGAGTTGCGGCGCTCCTTCGACAAGCGCGCCTTCACCCGCGAGCTCCAGCGCCTCGTTCCCGAGATCCAGTCCGGCGACCTAGTGTACAGCGGCGCCGGCGTGCGCGCCCAGGCGGTATCGGCCAGCGGCAAGCTGGTGGACGACTTCGTCATCGCCGAGTCCGAAGGCGCTGTCCACGTGCTCAACGCGCCGTCCCCGGGCGCCACATCGTCGCTGGGGATCGCGGACACCATCTGCCGCGCCGCGGCGCAACACCTGGGATCCTGAAATCCCGCGGAAGATGGCGTCCTTCGACTTCGCTCCGCTACGCCTGTCCTGAGCCCTTCGACAGGCCTGTCCTGAGCTTGTCGAAGGGCTCAGGACGAACGGAAGGACCTGCACAGCCGCAATGACCAGAGTCTCTTTGAATTGAAGCCCCTCTCATCGAAGGAGATATTCATGCTCATCCAGTACAAGGGGCACAGCCCCAAGGTTTCGCCGGAGGCCTTCATCGCCCCCACCGCCGTACTCATCGGCGACGTCACCGTGGAGGCCGGAGCCAGCATCTGGTTCGGCGCCGTGCTGCGCTCCGACGAGAACCAGAACCCCATCGTGATCGGCGCCAGGAGCAACGTCCAGGACAATTGCGTGATGCATTCCGGCGAGGGCGCGGTGATCCTCGAAGAAGACGTGACCGTGGGACACGCCGCCATCATGGAGGGGGCCACCATCCGGCGGTCCGCCATCATCGGCATGAACTCGACGCTGCTGGAGGACACCGAGATCGGCGAGGAAGCCCTCATCGCCGCAGGCAGCGTGGTGGTGCCGCATACCCGCATCCCCCCGCGCTGCCTGGCCGCGGGCAGCCCCGCCAAGGTGAAGAAGGAGATCAGCGGCGAAGCCCTCAACTGGATCAAGATGGGCTCTTCCACTTATACCGAGCTGTGCCGGAGCTACCTGGGCGGCGACTACAAGATTATCGGCTGATTACCGCTGGCACCGGGGGCAGTAGAAGGCGCCCCGGTTTCCGAGCCCGATCCGCTTGATGGCGGCGCCGCATCCGTAGCAGGGCGCGCCTTTCCGGTCGTAGACCTGGAGCCGCCACTGAAATCCGCCGCGGTGGTCGTTGCCGTCGCGGTAGTCCGACACCGAGCTTCCGCGCCAACGGATGGCCTCCCGCAGGAGCGCCCGGGTTTCGCGCACCAGCTCCGCGGTGGCGACCCGCGACAGGCGGTGGCTTCGGCGGGTGGGACGAACCCCGATCCTGAAGAGCACCTCGTTGATGTAGATGTTGCCGAGCCCGCAGACGATCTGCTGATCCAGCAGAAGGTCCCGGACGCTCCTGCGGGAGCGGTGCAGCAGAGGATACAGGTAGTCGCCCGTGAAGCGGCGCTCCAGAGGATCCGGCCCGAGCCTGGCGAACGGCGGCCATGCGTCCAGCTCCCGGCTGGGCAGGACCACGCACAGGCCGAACCGGCGCGGGTCGTGATATCGGAGCTCGGCGCCGTTATCGAGGGTGAACACCAGGTGGTCGTGCTTCTCCACCGATGCGTCGCGCTCGCGGAAGGTCAGCTTGCCCGACATCCCCAGGTGCGAGACCCAGCTCCAGCCGCCCTCCAGGTCCGTCACGATGTACTTGCCGCGACGGGATACGGCTTCCACCGTCCTTCCCTCCACGCGGGCGGCGAAATCCGCTGCCACCGGCTGCCGCAAGCGGCCCTCGATGACCCGCACCTGGAGGATCCTCGCTCCACGCAGCCTCTCGCGCAGCGTGCGGCATACGGTCTCGACCTCAGGCAGTTCCGGCACCGCCGCCGCTCCCTTCCGGGCCGGGACCGCCCTTCCCGCCGGCCGCTTCCCCGTACGCCCGCGCCAGGCGAATGAACTCCTCCAGGTCCAGCGTTTCGGCCCTGCGCCGGGGGTCGATCCCGGCCTGCTCGAAAACGGCGCCCGCACGCGCTTCGAAAAGACCCGCCAACGCGTTGCCCAGCATCTTGCGCCGGCGCGAAAATCCCGCGCGCACCACCGCCCGCAGCAAGGGGACCTCGTCGCCGGCTGCCATCGGTTCCCGGTGCAGCTCGATCCTCAAGAGCGTGGAGTCGACCCTGGGCCTGGGCGTGAAGGCCTCCGGCGACACCGCTACCTTCCGGGTTATTCTCCCGTACAGCCGGCACCAGACCGACAGGCCGCCATAGGCGGAAGTCCCGGGCTGGGCCGCGAGCCTGCGCGCGACCTCCTTCTGCAGCATGACCACCAGCACGGAGAAATGCCGGCCCGCCTCGAACAATCTCAACAGCGCCGGCGCGGCCACGCTGTAGGGAAGATTGGCCACGGCCTTGACCCCGGCCTCGGGCAGGAGCCGGTCGAAGTCCGTCGTCAGGACATCCCCGTGGACCAAGTGGAATCCCGGACAGGACCCCAGCGGACCGTCGCGCAGCCACCGCACCAGCAACGGGTCCACCTCGATGGCCCAAACGTCCCGGCCCTCGCCGACCAGACAGCGGGTGACGAAGCCCAGCCCCGGCCCCACCTCCAGGATCCGGTCGTCTTCACCCAGGTCGAGAAGCCGGACGATGGTATCGATGACGCGCCGATGGACGAGAAAATTCTGACCGCGAGCCCGGCTGGGCTTGAATCCCAGCTCGCGCCAGGCGGTCCTCGCCTCTTCATGAAGGGTGGCCATGTCCTTCGATTTCGCGGTCCTTCGACCTCGCTCCCCCTTCGACAAGCCCAGGACTCGCTACGCCTGTCCTGAGCGTAGCGGAGCGGAGTCGAAGGACCGGTTTCGATGGCGGCGGATGTTCGGTGACTCCTCAGAGGATCAGCGCGGGATCGGCGTTGAGACGGGGACCGCTGCGGTCGCCCTGCTCCAGCAGGTGGCTCCCCACCAAAGCCACCATGGCGCCGTTGTCTGTGCAGAAGCGCAGCGACGGGCAGTGCAGCTCCGCCCCCGCCTCGCCGGCCGTTTCCGCCAGCTTTGCCCGGAGACGGCTGTTGGCGGCGACCCCCCCGCCCAGGACGATATTCCCGATGCCGAACTCATCCACCGCCCGGAGCGTCGGGGCGATCAGCATGTCCACCACCGCTTCCTGAAAGCTCGCCGCGATGTCCGCCATTTCGTCGCGCCAGCGGTCCGGGCGCTTGCGGGTGAGATAGTGCCAGACGGATGTCTTCAGACCGCTGAAACTGAAGTCGTAAGGGGTGCGGAGACGCGCACGCGGAAAGGCCACGGCGCGGGCATTCCCCTGTTTGGCCAGGTCGTCGATGACCCTTCCTCCGGGGAACCCCAGCCCCATCATCTTGGCCACCTTGTCGTACGCTTCGCCGGCGGCGTCGTCGAGGGTGCCCCCCAGGTGCTCGTAGGCGCCGAACCCGCGGACGACGTAGAGGAGCGTATGCCCGCCGGAAGCCACCAGCGCCAGGTAGGGGAAACTCACCTCCTTCTCCAGGAAGATGGACAACACGTGCGCTTCCAGGTGGTTGACCCCCACGTAGGGGATGCCGGTACGAAACGACCAGCCCTTGACGAAGGACAGGCCCACCAGAAGCGAGCCGGTCAGCCCGGGCCCGTGGGTGACGGCCAGGCCGTCCAGCTCCCCGGCGCCGACCCCCGCCTGCTCCAGGGCGCGATCCACCATGGGCTGTATGGCCTGGATGTGCTGGCGCGAAGCCATTTCCGGGACGATGCCGCCGAAGGGCGCGTGCACGGCGTCCTGGGATGACACCAGGTTGGCGCGCACGGACCTGCCGTCTTCGAGGACCGCGGCCGCGGTATCGTCACAGGACGTCTCGACACCCAACACGATCACTGATCACCTCCATCGCAGGCCCTCACCCGGTCTTCGCCCACCTTCTCCCAGAGGGAGAGGGGTCGTATTCGATTGCTCGGAGAGGACACGGGCCTACCATGACTTCGCCTTCGAACGTTGCCGGGCCCACGACAAGCCGCGATTGGCCGAGGGGTTGGCGGGGTCCATGGAGAGGGCCCTGCGATAGGCCGCCCGCGCGGGACCGAAGCGCCCCAACGCCCGAAGGTTGTCCCCCCGCAGCACCAGGGTCTGCACCAGCCACGGAAGATCGTGGCCGAGGATGGGCTCCGCCACTTCCAGAAAATCCAGCGAGGCCCTGAAATTGCCCAGTTGGTGGTGAGCCACCGCGATGTAGTAGTGGGCATAGGGATTGCTGCCGTCGGTGGAAAGGCTCTTCTCCAGCTCGGTGAGCGCCCGCGCGTAGTTCCCGGACCGGAGCAGCCGGCGGGCCCGCTCTGTCATGCGCACCGACGCGATGCGCCGGGGGGACGAACCGGGCGGCGTGCGGAGGCCGCGGTCCGGAGCCAGGGGCGACGGAGGCACTTCCAGGGTCTCGGGCAGGGCACGCGCCACCTCCGCCACCGACGGTCCGTGCGGCCCGCACGCCGGCAGCATGGACGCAACCGCCAGCCATGCGGTAGCCCGCAACAGGCCCTTCAACCGCGTCGTACCGCGCGGGCAGGTTCGCGAGCGGTCCCCTACCCGCATATCGCCACCGACGCCGTCGAGTCGGTTCCTTCAATTCGGGAGTCGCCTTGCGGAACGCCGTCCGGACACCGCGGGCCGCCGCCCGCGCGCGGATCGGCCTCGAAGGAGGACACCCCCGGGGGCGTCACGAAATCCGTTACCGGAAGCCTGCTGGTGGCCTTCTTCATGAAATCCGTCCAGATCGGAAGAGCCGCCCGGGAGCCCGGCAACCCCAGCTCCGACTGGTGGTCGAAGCCCACCCAGACCAACGCCAGCAGGTCGGGCGTATATCCCGCGAACCACGCGTCCCGGGCGTCGTTGGTGGTGCCGGTCTTGCCCGCCGCCGGGCGGGTGAATCCCTGCAGGCGTACGCTGCGGGCGGTGCCCCGTTCCACGACCCCGCGCAGCATGTTGTTCATGTCGTGGGCCACCCGAGGCGAGATCACGCGTTTCACCCGGATGTTGCGCTTCTCCAGGACGTTGCCGTTGCGGTCCACCACGTTCTTGATGGACAGCAGATGGGTACGGACGCCGTTGTTGGCCAGAGCCGAGAAGGCGCCGGCCATTTCCAGCGGCGTGACCTCGACGGCGCCCAGCGAAAGCGACGGCAGCAGCGGCAGACGGCTCTCGATCCCCATTCGATAGGCCATCTCGCGAACTTTTTTGATGCCGACATCCTGCGCGATGCGCGCCGTGGCGGCATTCAGGGACTTCTCCATGGCCTCGCGCATGGTCACCCAGCCGTAGTACCGATGCTTGTAGTTTTCCGGTGCCCAGCTCTGGCGGCCGTAGCTCCAGGTGAACGGCTCGTCTTCCACGAACGTCGTGCTGTGATAGGGCTCCTGGCCGTGGGCCGAGCCGTGGGTCAGGGCGGCCAGGTAGACGAACGGCTTGAACACCGAGCCCGGCTGACGCTTGGCCTGGGCCACCCGGTTGAACTGGGACTTGCCGTAGTCCCGCCCGCCGACCATGGCCCTGATCTCGCCGGTCTGTGGCTTGATCACCACCAGGGCGCCCTCGAGGTCGTCGGTCTTGGCGATCTTGCGCAGGTGACGGTAGTCCTTCTCCAGCCTCGTGAGGCCCTTGGACAAGGCCGTCTCCGCCGCCTGCTGCAACTCCAGGTCCAGGCTGGTGAAAATGCGCAGTCCCTCCGCCGTCAACACGTCGTTGCTGTAGTGGGCGGCCAGCTCCTTTTTCACATAGTCGGTGAAATAGGGCGCGCCGTTGGTGACCCGCACCGGCTCCCGCTTCTCGAAGACTTCCCGCAAGGCCCGTTCGTAGGTATGGCGCGTG
Organism: uncultured Binatia bacterium (SeqCode); assembly: GCA_965204505.1. Lineage (GTDB taxonomy): Bacteria > Desulfobacterota > Binatia > UBA9968 > JAJDTQ01 > JAJDTQ01. Next base: position 1,020,043 of record CBDBFB010000001.1, on the reverse strand, counting down.
ATGATGCCGTCACCCACCAGCTTGGCCAGGATGACGTTGCGCCGCCGGGTCGCCTCCTTGATGTCCCGGTAGGGGGAGTAACGATTGGGCGCCCTGATGAGACCCGCCAGCATGGCCGTCTCGCCGACGGTGAGCTGCTCGGGTTCCTTCACGAAGTAGAACCGCGCGGCTTCCCAGATGCCGAAGATGCCCTGGGAGCCGTTCTGCCCGAGATAGATCTCGTTGAGATAGTTCTCGAGGATCTGGTCCTTGGTGTACATCCACTCCGTCACCAGCGCCATGAGCGCTTCCTTGACCTTGCGCTCCAGCGTGCGGTCGCTCTCCAGGAAGAAGTTCTTCATCAACTGCTGGGTCAGGGTGCTGCCGCCCTGAACGACGCCGCCGCGCCGCAGGTTGGCCACGAAGGCGCGCAACACCGCCACCGGGTCCACGCCGCGGTGGTAGTAGAAGCGCTCGTCCTCCACCGCCAGCACGGCCTTCCTCACTCTGGCGGGCACCTCCTCCAGGCGGACGACGCGGCGTTGTTCACGCACGCGATCGTAGAATCCGGTCACCACCTCGGGTTCCAGCTCGACGGACGGCAGGACATCCCCGTTGTCCAGCCGCTGTATGCGATGGATAAGGCCGGACTTCAGGGAGATGCGTACCGGAAAGCCGTGGAAATCCCGCAACGGATACTGGAAGTCGTGCAGGAACACCTCGACCACCGCGGCCTTGCCCTGGATACGGTATTCACCCCTGGCGCGGGGCTGGTGCCTCGAGGAGCGATAGCCCAGGCGCCGCAGTTTCTCACGGAGCTGGGCCACCGGCACTCTCATTCCCGGATACATGATCTTGCTGTCCGCGTAGATCTTCGAGGGGAACTCCCACTTGCGCCCCTCGAATTTGGCCTCCACCACGTCGCTCAGGTGCCACACGTACCACCCGCCCAGACCCAGCCCCCCCAGCACCAGCAGCAACAGCAACGCCGCCGACACCTTGACGAGCCGTATGAGCGCTTTCTTGAGGCCGCGTTTCATGGCCGGGGCTCTTCAACGAGGAAGGCGCAACGCGAGGAAGATGGTCGTGTCCTCCCGCCGTACCAGAAAGAGGATGCCGCTCCCCTTCTCCAGCTTGCCGACGACCCGTGTGAAGTCCTTGAGGCCGACGATGCGCTTGCGATCGATTTCGAGAATCACGTCACCGACCCGGATGCCGGCCTGTTCCGCCGGGCTGCCCGACTCCACGGCCGTGACCACCACGCCTTCCTGCTCCCGGTTTCCGCGCCGCCCCGTGGACTCGCCCGCCAGGTCCCGGACGGTGAGGCCCAACTCGCTGCCCTCCTCGACCACCACCACCGCCTCGTCCTCACCGAGCCTGCCGACCTCCGCCTTCAGGGTGACGCGCCGGCCGTTCCGTACGACCGTGACATCGACCACCCGCCCCACCCCGGTCCGGGCCACGATCAGCGAAAGCTCGCTGGACTTCCCCACGGGAGAGCCGTCGAACGCGACGATGACGTCCCCCACCTCGACGCCGGCCTGTTCCGCCGGACTGCCCTTGGCCACGTTGGCCACCAAGGCGCCGCCGGCTTCATCCATGCCCAGGGCCTCGGCCATCTCGGCGTTGACGTCCTGTATGACCACGCCCAGCCAGCCCCGGACTACCTTGCCCTCGTCCTTGAGCTGGGAGAGCAGTCCCTTGACCAGGTTGATGGGGATCGCGAAGCCGATGCCGATATTGCCGCCGCCGCGGCTTACTATGGCGGTGTTGACGCCCACCACCTCGCCCCGCAGATTGATCAGCGGCCCGCCCGAGTTGCCCGGGTTGATGGAGGCATCGGTCTGGATGAAGTTGTCGTAGGGGCCGGCGCCGATGCGGCGCTCCTTGGCGCTGACGATGCCCGAGGTCACCGTGTGCTCGAGGCCGAAGGGATTGCCGATGGCCAGGACCCACTCGCCCACCTCCAGGGCATCCGAGTCCCCCAGCGACACCACTGGCAACTCCCGGTCGACGTCGATCTTGATCAACGCAATGTCGGTCTTGGGGTCCCGCCCGGCGACCCATGCCCGATGCTCGGAACCGTCCGCCAGCTTGACCGTCAGCTCCTGCCCGTCCTCGACGACGTGGTCGTTGGTCAGGATGTATCCGCCGGGATCCACCACGAAACCGGACCCTACGCTCCGGCGCGGACCCGGTGACGGGCTGCGCGGGAGGCGCTCGCCGAAGAACCGCCGCCAGAAATCGCTGAAAGGGTCGTCTTCCCGGAAAGGACTCCGGGTCGAAGGCGACTGCGCCGAAGCCGTCGAGGAAATGTGCACGACAAGCGGCCGGACCTGTTTCGAGAGCCCGACGAAATCCGGGAGGCTCATTCGTGGAGTCGTGGCCGCGTGGGACATCCCCACGGCGAGCGCGACCACGCAGGCCGGCAACCAGGCACGCATGCGTTCAAGTCTTCGCGACACCCGTGTCATGTGGTACGAACGGCCTCCACGTACTTCATCCTCAGGTTGTACAGGACTTCCCGTACGAGTTGCTCCTCGGTCTCGTCCAGATTCCCCTTGCTCTTCTCGCCGAGCATGCCGATGATGTCGATGGTCTGCTTGGCCACCTCCACGTCCTTTTCCACCTGGCCCGTAACCGGATTGCTCATCTCTCCGAGATGCATGAGGGCCTGGGTGCTCAGACTGATGATGAACGTGGAGAAGTTGATGGGCGGCAACTCCTGCCGGCGGTCCCCGGGCTCCGGAGCCGGCTCCGCGCCCGGCGCGGGTCCAGGCTCCGACGGGGGTTCTTCCCCAGGCTCCCGCGCCTGCTCCGCGGCCGTTTCCTCACGCGCCTCGCCCTCTTCGGTGAAGCGGCGTTTGTCGTGTACCTTGAACCCCTTCTCGTCGCCGGTTTCCTCGCTCATGCGCTCTCCTTCGCCGCGGCCCTGCGTGTTCCATTATTATTGATTCACCCAAACGGGGTGTCAAGGAATGCGTGACGCAGATCGCCTCGAAGGCCCGGAAATGCACCAGCCCGCTGCCATTGACATTGCGCCGGACGGACTCTATCATACCCCGCGCAGGCAGTTCTCACCTCCAACCCATGACGACAACCTCCAAGTGTTCAAGGTCCGTGCTCGATCTGATCGGCTCCACCCCCGTGGTGCGCCTGACGAAGCTGCCAGGGAGTGAACTCGCCGAGATCTGGGGCAAGCTCGAGTCCCTCAATCCCGGCGGATCGGTCAAGGACCGCATATGCCGCAGCATGGTCGAGGACGGTGAACGCAAGGGTTTGTTGAAGCCCGGCGGAACCATCGTCGAGCCCACCAGCGGCAACACCGGCATCGGCCTCGCGCTGGTGGCCGCGGTCAAGGGATATCGCTTGATCCTGACGATGCCGGACACCATGAGCGAGGAGAGGCGCAACCTGCTGGTGGCATACGGGGCGCGGTTGATCCTCACGCCCGACACCAAGGGGATGGGAGGCGCCATCCGGAGGGCCGAGGAGCTGGCCTCGGAGCATCCCGACTTCTTCATGCCCCAGCAATTCACCAACCCCGCCAATCCCGCGGCCCACCGGGAGACCACCGCCATGGAGCTGCTGAACCAGTTCGAGCATATCGACGCCTTCGTCAGCGGCGTGGGAACGGGGGGCACCATCACCGGGGTGGGCGAGGTGCTGCGGGACAGGTTCCCGTCCGTCAGGATTTACGCGGTCGAACCTTCGGCTTCCTCCGTGCTCTCCACGGGAGAACCCGGCTTCCACAAGATCCAGGGGATCGGCGCCGGGTTCGTGCCGCCGATCCTCAACACGGGGATATATGACGAAGTCATCACCGTGAGCGACGAAGACGCCGCCGCCACCACGCACCGGCTCGCGGTGGAAGAAGGCATTTTCGTCGGGATCTCATCGGGCGCCAACTGTTTCGCCGCCATGCAGGTGGCCAAGGCCATGGGCACGGGCCACCGGGTCGTCACCATGCTGTGCGACAGCGGCGAACGCTACCTCAGCACCCGTATCTGAACCACCCGACGGCCCCGAGCGCCTTTTCAAGGCCAGGGTTTTCTGTTAACCGTTACCGTTCGTGTTTCGAGCGGTCCCCGTCGTCTAGCCTGGCCCAGGACACCGGCCTTTCACGCCGGCAACACGGGTTCAAATCCCGTCGGGGACGCCAGCCCCACGGCCAGCGCCGCCCTCTCAAACCACCCCTCCGGCAACCAGCGCTTCCGCGAACAGGATATCCTCCGGATAGGTCACCTTGAGGTTGACGGTGCTGCCGTCCACGACCCATACCGGCGCTCCCATGCGCTCCACGAGCATGGCGTCGTCCGTCGCCTCCACGCCTTCCCTTTCCGCCGACGCGTACGCTTCCCGGAGCGTGCGCACCGGAAAGGCTTGAGGGGTCTGTATCTCCCACAGCCGGCTCCGGGGCAGCGTCTCCTCTACTTGTCCGTCAGACACCGTCTTGATGGTGTTGCGCGCCGGCACCGCCGCGGTCACCGAACGGTCCCGGCGGGACTCCCGAACGCAGCGGTCGATCAGGTCGGCCGTGGCGAAAGGGCGCGCGCCGTCGTGGACGATCACGAACTCGCAGTCGGGGTCCAGCGCTTCCAGCCCCGCGCGCACGGAGTCCTGCCGTCGGGCGCCTCCCGGCCGAATGCTCACCTCCAGTCCTTCCGGCGGCGACCCCTTCAGGAGAGCTTCATAGGTCCGCACGTCTCCGGGCGGCACCACGAGGACTGCCCGGCCCACCTCCCGCGAACTTCCGAAACGATCGAGCGTGTGCAGGATCAACGGCCGCCCGGCCACCGGCAACAGGACCTTCGACCCGCGCCCTTCCATTCTCGTCCCCCGGCCCGCGGCCAGGATGATGGCGTTGACTCGCACGAAACCCTCCCGCGAAAAAAAAGAGCTGAAGGAAGGAACTCCCTTCAGCTCTTTCTTCACAATCCGAGGTCTCCGCTACTGGGTGAAGATGTGGCTCAACTCCTCCATGATCTTCTCCTCGGTATGGGACCGGGCGATGGAAAGCTCCTTGACCAGCAGGTTCCGGGCCGTATCCAGCACCTTTCGTTCACCAAAGGAAAGCTCCTTGTCGCCCTTCAGCAGGAACAGGTCCCTGAGCACGGCGGCAATCTCGATGACCGAGCCGGTCTTGATCTTTTCCGTGTATTCCCGGTACCGGCGGTTCCATGTCTGCTGGTCGATGGGCGCCTTCTTCTTCTCCCGGAGAATGCGGTAGACCCGCGTGACAGTTGTCTTGTCGATGATCTTCCTGAGCCCCACGGCCATGGCGTTGTCCACGGGCACCATGATCTTCATGTCCGTATCGAGGATGCGCAGCATGTAGAACTTCTTCTCGGTCCCGGAAATGGCCTGACTTCTCACCGCTTCGATCTCACCGACTCCATGCGCAGGATAGACAACCTTCTCTCCGACCTTGAACATTCTTTCCTCCTTGAACGTCAGAAACCGTGCACGGAAGAGGGGTAACGGGATATCGCCCGGCTAAGCCGGAGGAAGGTGACAGCAGAGAAAAGGGCCAGGATTAGAGATGCGCGTTTCAATGACGGTCTCTTTCATAACCGATGGCTCCCCACACTATACAACGCGGGCAAGAGGGTGTCAAACGACGGAGATATAATTTATAGCGAAGCAATATCAGTAGGTTATGATCAATTAATTAGCCAATGAAATTAACTTTGCAGGGGCTCGTTGGGAGACGGCGCGAGCTTGCGCTCCATGACCCAGGCGTCCTCTCCGTTGTCGGAGTAGTAGCCCTTGCGCAGGCCGCAGATCTCGAAACCGAGCGAACGATACAGGGTCTGCGCCGGGTCGTTGGACTTGCGGACTTCGAGCGTCATGCGCCGGAAACCCCGTTTCGCCGCGCCCTCGATGATGTCGGCGAGCATGGCGCGCGCGATTCCCTGACGCCGGAATCGCGGATGCACCGCGACGTTGTGGATGTCCAACTCGCCGGGCAGCTCCCAGTAGATCACGTAGCCGATGGGCCTTCCGTCCCGCTGGCACAGGACGGATCTGGCATGTGTCGCCCGCAGCTCCTCGAGAAAGAACTGCCGGCTCCAGGGACTGGCGAACGCCGCCCTCTCGATCGCCATCACCTCGTCGATGTCGGCGACCGTCATGCTCCGGAGGTAATGCCCTCCGCCGGCCTGTACGGACATTCGTGATACCCGTGGCAGCGTTATGGGGTGCCTGTCGCGCGGTAGCGTCCGCGTACTAGGACCTCACCCCGACCCTCTCCCAGAGGGAGAGGGGGCAAAATTGGCCCTCTCCCTCTGGGAGAGGGTGGCCGAAGGCCGGGTGAGGGCCTAGGCGATCCAACCCAGCCTCGCGGCGCTCTCTTTCAGCAGAAGGACGTCCAGGACCTTGCTGCTCAGGTGGTGTGCGAAGCCGTAGACACGGTCCTGCAAGGGAATGACCGTGGTGAACTCCGGCGGAAACGCGCCGATACTCGAGGATATCTGCCGGATGCGGGAATCCAGCAGCTTGCCCCTGACGATCAACTGGCCTTCCTTCAGCATCAGGTCGTAGTCATAGTCCGGCATGCGCTCGGGCAGTCTCGGCGCGATGGCGATGTCAAGACGCGGCACCTCGGTGGGGAACTCCAGCCGAAGATGATACGCGCTTCCCAAGTCCTCCACCGTGTAGGCGTGGCCGTAGCGGCGCTCGCGCTCCACCTTCTCGACGAAACGCGCGTCGTAGAATCCCTCGACGGGAACCGGAATGCGGCGCAGCAGCTTGCCCCGATGCGACAACAACGGCCGCAGCGCGAGCGCCAGCGGAACGCCGTAGAGCGCCGCGTCCACCGTGACCTGCTCCACCGGGACGGCACGGAAGACGCTATGGCGCAGGCGATACAGCACCTCCGCCAAGGCGATCAGGAAACCCACCAGGATGTACATGTTGACGCCCTTGCCGAACGCCAGACCCAGCCCTTCGACCGCGACCCCCGCGACGATGAACACCACCGGGTAGAGGATCATGTTGAGGATCATGTTGAGGGAGACGGCCGCGCCGTCCACGAAGTAGGGCCGGCCCACGAACTCTCCCAGATCGTCCCGCGACGTCGCGGGAAGCGCGCCGAGAAGCGGCTGCAGAAGGAGTGCCGCGATCCGCAGCAGGCTGGATTCACTGGTCTGGATGCGCTGCGCCAACTCGTCGAACCCCATCGGCAACTGGCCCGGAAAGACCTTGGGCTCCAGCGGCTCGGGTTCCGCCACCGGCTCTTCCACAGGCGCGGGACTGGCCGCCACCGGCGCGGGCGCCGGTGCAGCCGCCGCGGGCGCAGCAGGGGCCGGAGCGGCCGCGGCGGGCGCTTCCGCGACCTCCGCCGATGCTTCCGCGGCTCCGTTGGCGGCATCCGCTACCGCCGCGGCGGGGGCCGCCGCCGATTCCGTGGCGCCGTCGCCGGTACGGAACCGCGACTCGAACTCATCGCCGAAGTCGACGTCCGTATGCAATTCCCGCGCCCGTTCGATCAGCACGCCTTCCGGCTCGACGTTGTTGGGATCCGTCACGCAGCAATCAACCGGACAGACCGCCGCACAGGCCTCGTAGTCGTGGAAACCGACGCATTCGGTGCACAGGATCGGGTCGATGACGTACAGGTCGTCCTGTTGGGTGATGGCTTCGTTGGGGCATTCCGGCTCGCAAGCGCCGCAGTTGATGCACTCCTCGGTTATCATCGTAGCCATGGAAGAGAGCTCCTGAGTCGAATCCGGCCGTCGGGAAGCGTGCCGCAGGCCCCGCAACCCCGCACATACACCGTTCCTACAACCTGTTGAAGGTCAAAATAGTTGATTTTCCGAGTTTCTTCAACGTCCGGGCGCGGCTTGAAATAGAAGGATCGGGTATGTTACAAAAAACTCTTCGTTCGGGCGGCGTACCCAAGTGGTTAAGGGAGAGGTCTGCAAAACCTCCATGCGGCGGTTCGAATCCGCCCGCCGCCTCCAGCCCGCCGGGTCGCCGTCGCCGCCCTTCAGCGCTACTTCAGCATCTCGTCGAGCAGGTCCCCGTAGCGCTCCATCACGATCCGCCGCTTCAGCTTCAGACTCGGCGTCAACTCCCCGGTGGCCGTGGAGAAATCCGCCGGCAGAATCCGGAAGTCGCGCACGGCTTCGAACGCCGCCAAGTCCTTGTTGCGTTCGCGAATCCGTTGTCGGAGGTGCGCCACGAGCCGGGAATCCGCCGCGGCCTCCTCGACACCCTCCCACCCCGGACCCTCCTTTTCCACCCAGCGGCGGGCTTCCTCCTCGTCCAGCGTGATCAACGCCACCAGATGGCTGGTCCTGTCGCCCCACACCATGGCCTGGCTGATGAGCGGCTCCTGCCGCAGGTGATTCTCGATCATCTGCGGCGCGATGTTCTTGCCGCCGGAGGTCACGATCAGGTCCTTCTTGCGGTCGGTGATGCGCAGAAACCCGCCGTCCTCGATCCGGCCTACGTCGCCCGTGTGGAACCAGCCGTCCGGATCGATGGCTTCCGCGGTGGCGGCGGGATCCTTGAGGTAGCCTTTCATGATGTTGGCGCCCCGGATCAGGATCTCGCCGTCGTCGGCGATGCGGCACTCGACGCCGTCCAGGGCCAGGCCCACGGTGCCGACGCGGTAGCGATCGATGCGGTTCGCGTGGGTCACCGTGGAGGTCTCGGTCAAGCCGTAGCCCTCGACGATCCACACCCCCAGCCCCTGAAAGAAATCCGCGATAGGGTCCGACAGCGGCGCGCCGCCCGAGATGGCCAGGCGCAACCGCCCTCCCATGCCCTGCCGGACCTTCGAAAGCACCAGGGCGTCGGCGAGGCGGTAGCGGACCCGCAGCCACGGGCTGATGGGATCGCGTCTCCTGGCCGCGTCGTTGTAACGCTTGCCCACGCCTACCGCCCATCGGAACAGCCCCTGCTTGAGGGCGCTGCTGCTCTCGACCCGGTTGTGGATACGCCTGTGGGCGTTCTCGTAGACCCTGGGCACGGAGAAGAGCATCGTCGGCCGGATCGCCTGCAGGTCCGCGGACAGAGTCTCGATGGAGCGCGCAAAGGCGCACACATAACCTTTCGCCGCTACCACGAAGTGCTCCAGGCGGCCGAAGGAGTGCGCCAGGGGGAGGAACTGCAGTGCCACATCGTCCTCGTTGACGGGTATGGCGGCGAGGGCGGAAGCGATGATGAACAGGTAGTGGCCGTGGGTCGTTACGACGCCCTTGGGTTCGCCGGTGGTGCCCGACGTGTAGATGATGGTGAGGTCGTCGGCGGGCTCCAGCGCGGCGGCCAGCTCACGGAATATCCCCGGATGCTCGCGCCCGTGGTCCCGCCCCATGGCCTTCAACCGCTCCAGTGAAAGCACGGCCGCGTCCGCGTCGGCTGCGGCCGGCGCCTCCCCGGTTGAAGCTGCGTCCATCACGACGACGGTCTTGACCGATGTCATCGCCGGCGCCGATGCACGCAGCCCTTCCAGCGAAGCGTGCGAGTCCACCACCAGGACCACTGCCTCGGAATGCTCGACGATATGGTGGATCTGCGCCGGGGTGCTGGAGGGGTAGAGCGGCACGGTCAGGGCGCCGATACAGATGTTCGCCCAGTCCAGCAGACACCACTCGAGGCGGTTGGCCGCGTACAGGGCCACGCGGTCGCCCTTCTTTACTCCCGCCGCCACAAGCCCCAGGGCGATCTCCTCGACCTCGGCGGCCGCCTCCGCCCAGCTCTGGTCGCGCCACTCGCCGTCGCGCCAGAAACGATAAAGGAGGCGGTCCCGATGCGTGTCCGCCTGGGAGAGGAAAAGGTCGGCAAGGCTTCGATACGCCATTCCGGCACTATAGCACAAAGGGCTCACCTCATGCCCCTCCGGACTTCGGCAGTGCCGCTCAGCCCTGGCAGAACCGCCGGATCTGCGCGCAAGCGTATTCCTGCTGCGTCAACGTCAACTCGGGATAGATGGGCAGGGCCAGCGAGATTCGCGACGCCTCCTCCGCGCGGGGAAAATCCCCCTGCCGGTAGTCCAGCGATTGGAAGCACTCCTGGAGGTGCAGCGGCAGGGGGTAGTAGATTTCCGTCGCCACTCCCTGTTCCGCCAGGAACGACCGCAGCCGGTCCCGTTCCGGCGAACGGATGACGAACTGGTTGTAGACATGGCCCGGACAGTCCGGTGGCAGGACAACGCGTTCGGCGACCGCCGCCTCGGCGAGAAGCTCCCGGTACCGCCGGGCGTTTTCGCGCCGCGCCTCCGACCACTTCCCGACGTGCTTGAGCTTGACGCGCAGCACCGCGGCCTGGAGGCTGTCGAGCCTGAAGTTCCCGCCCACGAGCCTGTGATGGTACTTCGGCGCCTCGCCGTGGACCCGAAGCATTCGAATCCGCCCGGCCAGTTCCTCGTCGTCCGTGACCACCATCCCGCCGTCGCCGAACGCTCCGAGGTTCTTGCTGGGGTAGAAGGAGAAACAGCCCGCGGCGCCCACGGTACCCGCCACCCTGCCCCGGGCATCCGCGGCTCCGAACGACTGCGCCGCATCCTCGATCACGGCCACCCCTTCGCGGCCGGACAACTCCAGCAGCGGATCGAGATCCATGCAGCGCCCGAAGAGATGAACGGGCATGATCGCCCGGGTCCGGGGACTCATGCGCTCCGCCACCGCGGCCGCATCCATGTTGAAGGTATCGGGCTCGATGTCGACGAAGACCGGCCGCGCGCCCAGCCGCGCAATGACCCCGGCGGTGGCGAAGAACGAGTACGTCGAGGTGATGACCTCGTCGCCCGGACCGATCTCCAGCGCCATGAGCGATGCGAGCAACGCGTCGGTCCCGGACGAGACTCCGATGGCGAAACGCGCCCTGGTGTGGGCGGCGACTTCCTTCTCCAGTTCCTCGACCTCGGGACCCAGGATGAACCGCTGTGACGAGCAGACTCTCAGGACCGCTTCCTGGATCTCCTCACGGATGGTCTCATACTGAGCTTTCAGGTCCAGCAACGGCAATTTCATGGGATACGTCCGCCTGCCCTCCTAGTGTCCCGTCCGGTTGATGGCGCAACCGGCACTTGATACAGGAACAGGGCATGACGGCGCAAACCCGTTCCCCGCGCGAGAGTTGAGATGGCTGGAATCCATGGGACAAGGCAGTAAAATCCTCGGGTTGACCGGCGGCATCGCCACCGGGAAGAGCACGGTTTCGGCCATCCTGAGCGATCGGGCCGCCATCGTCGACGCCGACCGCCTTGCCCGGGAGGTGGTGGAGCCCGGCCAGGAGGCTTGGCGCGAGATCGTCGAGCTGTTCGGCCGCGAGGCGCTCCGCGAGGACGACACCCTCGACCGCGCCTACCTGCGGGGGATTGTCTTCAAGGACCCCGACAGCCGCAAGAGGCTGGAAGCCATCACCCATCCCCGGATCCGGGCGCTGGCGAGGAAACGCATCGTCGAACGCTCCCGGGACGCCGAATTCGTCATCTACGACGCGCCGCTCCTGTTCGAGGCCAAGATCCATCACTGGCTGCGGCCCGTCATCCTGGTGGCATGCGGGCGGGATACCCAGGCGAGGCGCCTGCGCCGGCGGGACGGACTCGATGACGCCGGCATCGAAAGGCATCTGAACGCGCAGATGTCCCTGGCGGAGAAGCGCCGCCTCGCCGACTTCGTCATCGAGAACGACGGCACGCTCGCGGACCTGAAAGACACTGTCGCGAGAGTCTGGGAAGACGTCGAGGCTACTTCGCCCGCTCGATATATTTTCCTTCGGACGGATCCACCCGAATCCGGTCACCGATCTGAATGAACGGCGGCACCTGGACCGTGACGCCGGTTTCCAGTGTGGCGGGCTTGTAGGAAGCCGAGGCGGTGGCGCCCTTCATGGAAGGCTCCGTCTCCACCACCTCCAACTCCACGGCCGAAGCCAGGGTCACGCCCACGGGACTGCCCTCGTACAACTCCACGTTCACCACCTGCGTGGGCAGGAGATACGGCAGGATGTCGCCCACCTCGTCCGACGAAAGCTCCGTCTGCTCGTAGCTCTCGGTGTCCATGAACGTGTGGCGGTCGTCCTCTGCGTAGAGGTACTGCATCTCGCGGCTCTCCAGGGTGGCCCGGTCGACCCTGTCCTCGGAGCGGAACTTGTGCTCGGTGCCGACCCCGGTCTTCAGGTTCCTGAGCTTGGTCTGCATGAACCCGTGCCCCTTCCCGGGGGTGAGGTGCTTGACCGCGGTGACCCGGTAGAGATCGTTGTCGTAGATGATGATCATTCCGTTCCGAAGCTGTGTCGCGTTGATCATTGCCCGGCTTGTCCTTTCCTGAAAACGATGCCACCGGCGCCGTTACGACCGCCGGTGTTCGAAGCATCACTGTCCGTGCGCGCCGGACACCTTTCACCCGCGCCGCGTTTCCTTCAGCCCGGCGGCCAGGCCAGCGCCCTGCCCCCGAGCAGATGGAGATGAACATGCTGGACGCTCTGGGCGGCGTCCCGCCCGGTGTTCACCACGATGCGAAACCCGCTCTCGGACACGCCGCTCTCGACCGCGACCCGCCGCGCCACCGTCATCGCCTGCCCCATGATCGCACCGTCCTCCTCTTCCAGGTCCATGACGCCGGCGATGTGCTTCCGGGGAATGATCAGGATATGGACCGGCGCCTTGGGATCGATGTCCCTGAAGGCCAGCACCGAATCGTCACGGTAGACCACGTCCGCCGGGATCTCTCCCCCGGCGATGCCGCAGAACAGACACTCAGCCACTACTCGTCCACCTCCCGCGGGGCGCTTCCAGGACAGAACGCCCGCACCGTGCCGGCCTCTACCTTCAGAGGCACCCGCTGCAGCCAGGCGCCGGCGCAAGGGCCCCAAACACACTCACCCGTCGTGGGTTCGTAGAGCGCCCCGTGGTTGGCACAGACCAGGTACTTCTCGTCCACCGAAAAGAACTGGTTGTCCAGCCAATCCATGGGCAGAGGGATATGACGGCAGCGGTTCAGGTAGGCATGAAGCTCTCCCTTGAAGCCGAAGGCGAAGCCCTCCAGGCTCTCGCCGCGGCAACGCAGGGTGAACTTCCGGCTCTTGCCGTCGGGAAAGTCCTCCCTGCGGCCGATCCGCTTGCCTACCGGACTTCTTGCCATGTGCTAGTGTCCTGTCCGGTTCATTCGCATCATGATCTGCTGGTCCTTTTCGCCGTCGGCTGCGTTGCTCTTCCTCGTGTGATGCCCGCCACATGGGGCGACCGCCGGTCGCCCCTACAAGTCATCGCGCCTTGCCGACGACGAAAAATCCTGCGCATCTCATGATGCGAATGAACCGGACAGGACACTAGTCCGCCATCTCCCGCAGGAACGACAGATCCCCAGTCGGACAACCTACAACGATCTCCCCCCGCTCCACAACCACGGGCAGCGCGTGCAGCGAAAGTCCCTTGCACGGGCCGTCGACACACAGACCCGTATCGGGCTCATAGAGCGCGCCGTGGGTGGCGCACATCAAATGACGGCCGTCGTCGCTGAAGAACTGGTAGCGCACGAAATCCAGCGGCGTGACCATGTGGCGGCAACTGTTGATGTACGCATGGAACCGTCCGTGATGGTTGATGACGAAACAGTCGACCCGGAACTTGCCGCAGATGAGCCAGAACTTCTTGACGGTTCCGGCCGGCACATCTTCGACCCCGGCCACGACCTTTCCGCCGGCACGCGCCTCCCGCGTCATGCGCGCGCGGTCGCGCCTGAAACGCAGCCGGCGTACGGTCAACGCCACCAGATACACCGCCAGGAAAACGGCCGATGCGTAAAGGGTCCACTCCATGACTTGACTTGAGGTAACGCGACCACAGGCCGGCCCGGCTGTCCGAACACGCCGGGTTACGTGACCGCCCTATTCGGATTCGGGGGCCTTGTCGCCGCTCTTGCGGATGCGCTCGACGTCGTCGGGCGTCTGCCGTTCGTTGATGCCCATGATCTGGAGCAGCTCGTTGGTCATGTCCGCGGTCAGACGGTCCCGCACGCTGCCGCGACCGTCGGGATTGGCCTTGAGAAAACGCATGATCTTCTCGGGCGGAACTCCGGTCTCCTCCAGGCGGTCCAGCAACTCGGTGAAGCCCACCTGCCCGCCGTAGGCGCGGGCTTGTTCCTCCAGCCGCCGGCATTCCTTGCAACTCCGGGCCAGGATACCGGCGCGCTCACCACAGTAGACGCAGTTGGCCATGCACCGTTCCGGTCAGTCCGGCAGCCGTGTCAGCAGATGCTGGATCCGGGCGTTGGAGGTCTCGCTTCCGGCCACGAGCTGCTGGAGCACGGGCACCCGGCGGTTGAACACCGGCCGGCGGCCGTCCCCGGTCATGGTGCGGCCGCCGGCTTCCTCGACAATGACGATGCCGGCGCACACGTCCCATTCCTTGACCCGGCGGAACGTCAGCGTGGCGTCGGCGCGCCCCCGGGCCACCCAGGCAAGACGATAGGCGATGCTGCCCATGGGCTCGAGCTCGAATTCCTTCTCCAGCTCCGCCAGGCGGCGGCGCGGTTCGGAGCGGCTGATGAGAAGCCGCGGACGGTCGACACCGTCCGGACGGCTCACCCGCAGGGGTTCCCCGTTCAGCCGGGCACCCGCTCCCCGGACCGCGGCGAAGAGCTCGTCCCGAAGCGGGTGATAGATGACGCCGAGCACCGGGGACCCCTCCACCGCGAGTCCGATGGACACGCAGAACTCCGGGACCGCGCGGATGAACTCCCGGGTGCCGTCCAGCGGGTCCACGATCCACACCCGTCTTCGCTCCAATCGCCGGGGGTCGTCGGCGTCTTCCTCCGAGAGCCAGGCGTCTTGCGGGAACCGCGCCGCCAGGACCTCGCGGATGGCGCGGTTGGCCATGAGGTCGGCGGTGGTGACCGGGTCGCCACGGGACTTCTCCCTGACTCCGTAGCCGCCGCGGTAGAGGGCCGCGATGATGTCGCCCGCTTCCCTGGCCGCCCGTTCCGCCGCCCGAAGCTCCTCGCCCCAGGCGGCCGTGCCCTCCGCCGGCGCGCTCCGTCCGCTGGACAAAGCCCGATCCGGGGGTTCATAATGCAGTCGAGCCATCCTCTTAAGTATAGCGAATACTCCGACAAACGCGAAAAGTGATGTCTTCCGGACTGGTCACCAAGCCCAAGGCCGTCTTCCTGGACGCCGCCGGCACCCTCTTCGAATCCGTCCGACCCGTCGCGGTCACCTACGCGGAGATGGCCCGGCGGTACGGCAAGCGCGTCCCCTTCGAGGAGGTTTCGCAGCGTTTCCGCCATTGCTTCGCCACCGCGCCGCCCATGGCCTTTCCCGGTTCGGAGGGGTGGCGGCTGGAAGCGTTGGAGAAGGACTGGTGGCACGACCTCGTGCGGCGCATCTTCGAGCCCACGGGACCCTTCGCGCGCTTCGACGACTACTTCGACGAGCTCTTCGCCTACTTCGCCCGTGCCGACTCCTGGGTGCTCTATGATGATGCCCGCGCCACCCTGGAGGCCCTGCGGGCGCGCGGCCTGATCCTGGTGATGATCTCGAACTTCGACTCGCGGGTGCTCAAGATCGTCGAGGGCCTCGGCGTCGCGGACTACTTCGACTCGGTCTTCATTTCCAGCAGCGCGGGGTTCGCCAAGCCCTCGGCGGGAATCTTCCATCTGGCGCTGGAGCGCCACGGCATCGCCCCGGACGAGGCCATCCACGTGGGCGACAGCCCGGAAACCGACGTCGAGGGAGCGCTCAACGCCGGGGTGCGGCCGGTGCTGCTGGACCGGGACGGCACCGCCCGCCACGAGGGCGCCGTCCGCATCGACGGGCTTCACGAGTTGATGAGGCTGGTCTAGTCGTCTAAATTGTGGGACCGAGTTCTCGAACCGACGTTTGACTGGAGGTCATATCATGGCGGTCATCGACGCAGACGCGCACGTGCTGGAGACCAACCGGACCTGGGAGTACATGGAGGGCGCGGAAAAGGCGTACCGTCCCCAGATCGTAACGGCCGGCACCGACGCCGGCGCCACCGGCGAGTTCTGGCTCGTGGACGGCAGGCTTCACGCGAAGTCCGACAACGTCGGCCATGACACTCCCGAGGAATCCCGCGAGATGTCGGACATCGCCTCGCGGCTGCGGCACATGGACGAGATGGGCGTGTTGATGCAGGTGCTCTATCCCACCATCTTCCTGCGCCCGGTCACCGACAAGCCGGAAGTGGAGATGGCGCTGTTCAAGAGCTACAACCGCTGGCTGTGCGACATCTGGAAGGCCGGCCAGGACCGGCTGCGGTGGGCCGCGATCCTGCCGCTGCGCACCATGGACGAAGCCCTGAAGGAGCTGGACTTCGTGCTGCAACACGGCGCCTGCGGCGTCTACGTCCCCGGCCTTATCGGCGACCGGCGCCTGAGCGACCCCTACTTCACGCCGTTCTACGAGGCATTGAGCGACGCCGACATTCCGCTGTGCGTGCACTCGGCCACCGGAAGCTTCACCCAGCACGACCTCTTCTTCGACGAGCCCGGCTTCAACAAGTTCAAGCTCGCCGTGGTCGGATCTTTCCATTCGATCATCTGGGACCGCGTTCCCGAGCGGTTTCCGAGGTTGCGCATCGGTTTCATCGAGGTCAGCGCGCAGTGGGTCCCCTACGTGTTCCACGACCTCGCCAAGCGTTTCCGGCAGAAGCGCGGCATCGAGCTGTCGCGCAGCTACCTCAAGGACAACCGCATCTTCGTGGCCTGCCAGACCGACGACGACCTCGACTACGTGCTGGAATATACCGGCGACGACAATATCATCATCGGCACGGACTACGGCCACCACGACACCTCCAGCGAGATCGAGGCGCTGCAGAAGCTCAGGGACGACGGCAAGGTCAGCCCCGCGTCGGTGGCCAAGATCCTGGACGACAACCCCCGGGCCTTGTACGGCTTCTAAGCCGGCTGGAGCATGGGCGCCGACATGGCGAATCGTCAACTGAAATACGTCGGCGCCAACACCCGCAGGGTCGACGGCTTCGACAAGGTCACCGGGCAGGCCAGGTACACCGGAGACATCGATATACCCGGCATGCTCTACGGCCACGTTCTGCGCAGCCCCTACCCGCACGCGCTCATCGAAGAGATCGACACAGCCGCGGCCGAGCGGCTGCCGGGGGTGGCCGGCGTGCTCACCGGCCGGGACGTGGCCGACCTCGACCCACACTACGCCGGGCGTCCGCTCATCGCGTTGGAGAGAGTCCGCTACGCCGGCGAGCCGGTGGCGGTGGTGGCGGCGGAAGATCCGCTGACCGCGGAGGAGGCGGCGGCGGCCGTCGACGTGGCCTACAGGGAGCTCCCTTCCGCGATGGGACTCGACGCCGCGCTGGCGCCGGGCGCGCCGCTGGTGCACCAGGACCAGGGCGGCAACATCTGCGGCCATGACAAGGTGAGGCGCGGCGACGTGGCCGAAGGCTTCGCGCAGTCGGAGCATATCTTCGAGCACCGCTTCACCTTCCCCATGATCTACCACTACTCGATGGAGCCCCACGGCGTCATCGCCGACCACCAGGGGGACCGCATCGTCCTGTGGTCGTCGGCGCAGCATCCGTTTCTGGTGCAGGCCGAACTGGCGCGCATCTTCGGGCTGCCCGCCAGCCGGGTGAGCCTCAACGTCCCCTACCTGGGCGGTGGCTTCGGCGGCAAGTCCTATGCCAAGATCGAGCCCCTGGTGGTGGCGGCCTCGCGCAAGGTGGGCCGTCCGGTGCGGGTCTGCCTGTCGGTGGCGGAAGCCATGCTGACGGTGCGGCGCCACAGCGCGCAGGTGCGGCTCAAGACCGGCGTCCGGCAGGACGGCATCATCATGGCGCGGGAAGCGGAGATCTACCTCGACACCGGCGCCTACATGGACAACGGCCCCCAAGTGGCCACGCGCGCGGCCACCCGCGTCCTCGGCCCCTACCGCATCCCCCACATCCACACCGACGCCTACGCCGTCTACACCCACAGCGGCGGCGCCGGCTCCTTCCGTTCCATCGGCGGCCCCCAGTCGATCTTCGCCGGCGAGAGCCAGATGAACATCATCGCCGCGAGCCTCGGCATGGACCCGGCGGACCTGAGGCTCCGGAACCTGCTCAAGCGCGGGGAGGTGATGCGTCCCGGGCTGCGCCCCTTGGACGTCAACCTGGCGGTGACGCTCAAGAAGCTGGTCCGGGCCAGCCGCTGGAAGAAGCGTTCGGGCAAGGCCGGAGCGCCGGTGGGACTGGCCTGCGGCATGACCAACGCCGGCGGCCAGCCCATCACCGTGGCCATGGTGCGGCTCCAGGCGGACGGCGCCGCCACCATCATGGCCGGCAGCACCGAGATGGGCCAGGGCGTCCGCACCGTGCTGTCCCAATTCGTGGGCGAGGAGCTGCAGCTTCCGCTGGAGCGCATCCGCATGAGCGGCGCGGACACCGCCGTCACGCCCTACGACCGCTCCACCGGTTCCAGCCGATCCACCGTCCTCATGGGCCGGGCGGTGCAGCAGGCGGCGCGCGACGTCAAGCGCCAGCTCCTGAAGATCGGCGCCGGCGTGTACGGCGTCCGGCCCGGCCAGATCCGGCTTGCGGACGGCGCGCTGGTGTGCGGGGAAGCCCGCATGACCTTCGCCGAGGCATTGGCCAAACGCTTCGGCGCCGCCGCCGGAGAGCTGGTCGGCACCGGCACCGTGGGACCCGAGATCATCAACGATGTGCTGCCGGTGGTATGGGAGGTGGGCATGGGCGCGGTGGAGCTGGATATCGACCGGGAAACCGGCGCCCTCTCGGTGGCCGACTACCTGTCGGTGGCCGACGTCGGCAAGGCCATCAACCCCGTCCAGTGCGAGGGCCAGGAGGAAGGGGCGGCCATGATGGGCCTCGGGCACGCCCTTTTCGAGCAGATGATCTACGAGGGCGGCCAGCTCGTCAACTCCAACCTCGTGGACTACCGGATCCCCTCCTTCTCCGACATGCCGCGGGGCTTCCACACGGTGCTGGTGGAGAACGGCGACGGCCTCGGCCCGTACGGCAGCCGGGGCATGGGCGAAGGCGGCATCTTCTCGGTGGCGCCCGCCATCACCGGCGCGCTGGCGCATGCCACCGGCGTCCAGATCTGCGACCTGCCGCTCACGCCGGAGCGCGTCTGGCGCTCACTCAGGGACGCCGGCGGAGAAAGCGGCGGATGAAGATCCGCGAGCGCTTCGGGCAGGGACAGCCGCTGTTCTCCTTCGAGTTCTTCCCGCCCAAGGACGAACAGGGCGTCGACAGGCTTTTCGAGACCGTTGCCAACCTGAAGCCGTTGCGGCCGGCCTTCGTCTCGGTCACCTACGGCGCCGGCGGCAGCACCCGCGAGAAGACCGTCGCCATCACCCGCAGGATCAAGCGCGAGGCCGGCATCGAAGCCATGGCCCACCTCACCTGCGTGGGACACGGGCGCGACGAGATCGGCGAGCTTCTCGACGAGTACGAGGAGGCCGGAATCGAGAACATCATGGCGCTACGGGGCGACCCGCCCCGGGGAGACACGGAGTTCGTCCCCCACCCCGAGGGATTCTCGCACGCCAACGAGCTCATCGCGTTCATCCGGGAACGGAAGGACTTCTGCATCGGCGGCGCCAGCTACCCCGAGACGCACCCGGAAGCTCCGGGCCCGGAGGAGGACCTGCTCAACCTCAAGCGCAAGGTCGGCGCCGGCGCCGACTTCGTCGTCACCCAGCTCTTCTTCAACGAACGCGACTACTTCGAGTTCGTGTCACGAGCCCGTGCCGAACAGATCGACACCCCGATCATCCCGGGCGTGATGCCCGTAACAAACACTGCCCAGATCAAGCGCTTCACGCAGATGTGCGGGGCCACGATCCCCGGACCGCTGCTGGCGAAGCTGGAGGCGGTGGCCGACGATGCGGAGGCGGTCGTCGAGGCGGGCATCGAGCACGCCACGCGACAGTGCCGTGCGCTGCTGGAAGGGGGCGCGCCGGGCATCCACTTCTACACCCTCAACCGTTCCCTCTCGACCCGGAAGATCCTCGCCAGCCTGCAAGGCGAATAAAAGGGCCGGGAGCGTCCTGCCCCCGGCCCTTCGTTGCAAAACGAAACCGAGTTAGCCTTCGATCACGTGGCGCCACTTGTCGAACACCTTCTTCTTGAGTTCGGGTGTCGACTCGGCCACGGGCGGGAAGTCCTTCATCCATTCGAAGGGGCGCGTGGCGTCGATGATGGCGCGTGAGTTGAAGCCCTTCTTGCCCGGCTGAATGCGCGGGTCCAGCGGGCCGCTCCAGCAGCGCCGCAGGATGTCGATGGAGTCCACGGGATCGGAACGCGTGGCCAGCGCCCAGAGGACGTCGAAGGTCTTGGTGGGGTCGATGTCGTCGTCCACGACGATGACATAGCGTCCCAAGTAAGCGCCGGCGTGCACCTGCGAGGCCACGAAGCCGGCCTGGCGCGCGTGGCCCGGATAGCGCTGCTTGATGGAAATGATGTTGAGCAGTCGGCCGCCGCCTGCCTCGTGGCACCATACGCCCTTGACGTCCGGCACCCCCGCCTTCTCCACCTGGTCCCAGATGAGCGCGGCCTTCACCATGCACTTGGCGATGGAGTAGTCGGAAGGCGGACGCCCGGGCCGGGCGGCGGTGAGGATCGGATCGTTGCGGTGGTAGATGCGCTGCACGCGGATCAGCGGCTCGGGCCGGCTGTTGCTGGCGTAGTAGCCGGTCCATTCGCCGAACGGCCCTTCGGTGACGCGTTCTTCCGGGTCCATGAAGCCCTCGATGACGATCTCGGCATGGGCCGGGAACGGCAGCCCGGTGACCTCGCCGTTGATGACGTCGATGGGGGCTCCCTTGAGCCCGCCGGCGTAGTCGTACTCGGACACGCCGTAGTCCACCTCGTTGCCGGACACCATGAACAGCACCGGGTCCTGGCCGACGCAGACGATCACCGGGCACTTCTCGCCCCGGTCGAACCACTTGTCGCGCTGGATGCGGCCGTGCTTGCCGGGCGAGATGTAGACGTTCATGCTCTGTTCGTCCTGCACCATGCCGCGGTAGGTGCCGAAGTTGACCCAGCCCTCGTCCGGGTCCTTGGTCACCACCAGGCAACCCGTGCCGATGTAGCGTCCGCCGTCCAGCTCGTGGACGAAGGGCACCGGGAACTTGAGCAGGTTGATGTCGTCGCCCTTGAGCACGTTCTCCATCACCGGCCCGGTCTCGACGACGCGGTGCGGGATCGGGTCGTGCTGGGAGATCTTCTCGCGGGTGGCCCGCACGAGGTCCAGGTCGGTGAAATCGAGGGGCAGGCCCAGGGCCAGCGCCATGCGCTTGAACGAGGCGTTCTGGGCGAACAGCACCCGGTATCCCTCGGGGTAGTCCTTGATGTTGTCGTAGAGCACCGCGGGCACCGGCCCGCTGCTTCCCTGGGCGATGAGCTCCGAGAGGGTCCCCATCTCCAGGTTCCAGTCCACCCCGTCGACCTTCTTCAGTTGCCCGAAGCTCTCGACGATCTCCAGCCACTCCCGGAGGTCGGTGTAGCTCGGCGTTCCGCCGGCCTTCATCTCTTTCTCAGCGATCTTGGTTGCTTCTACAGCGGCCATATATTGCTGGCTCCTTCCTTCGATATTCGTACTACCATAACCTCAATGGAAACTCTGATCAACAAGGACGTCTGCCGTTGAACTGAATGTCCGGACCCGTCATTCCGGCGAAAGCCGGAATCCAGAGCCCCGCCCGCAGTGTTTCTGGATTCCGGCCCCGTATCAGGGTACGGAGCATCCTTTCGCCGGAATGACGGGAAACGGCTGACTCTGCCCGACCCGGCCTCAGTCTCCCAGCATGGTGTCGTCCATGCCCTCGGTGTCGTCGGCGGGCAGGCCGTTGCAGCTATCCGGGTCGAGGCTCAGGTAGACATTGGCGCCCACCGGCACGGCGTTGGCGGGGTGAGTGTGCACGCGGATCAACTGCTCGCGCACCTGCACCTGGCAGTGGTACGCATCGCCCATGAAGACCGCGTCGTGCAAGGTCCCCTGCAGCACGTTCTCCATACTGGCCGGCGCCCCCGAGCTTACGCTGATGTTCTCCGGCCGGATCGAGATCACCGCCTCGGCGCCCTTGTCCATGGGGACCGCGGGACTGAACGAGAGCATGCCGAACTCGGTGTCGAGACGGCTCGGGTGGGAATTGGCGCCGGCCTCCGCGACCTTCCCGCTGATGAGGTTCGTGAGGCCCAGGAAGGTGGCTGTGAACTTCCGCTTGGGCTTGGCGTAGAGCTGATGGGGATCTCCCACCTCGATGAGCTTGCCGCCGTGCATGACCGCGATCTGGTCGGAGATGGCCAGGGCTTCCGCCTGATCGTGGGTCACGTAAATGGTGGTGATGTTGACGCGCCGCTGGAGCGCCTTGATCTCGAAGCGCATCTGCTCCCGCAGCTTGGCGTCGAGGTTGCTGAGGGGCTCGTCCAGCAACATCACCTTGGGCTCGTTGATCAGCGCCCGGGCGAAAGCCACCCGCTGCTGCTGTCCGCCGGAGAGCTTGGGGGCCGGCCGGTCCTCGAGCCCGGCCAGGCCGACGATCTTGAGCACGTCTTCCACCCGGCTGCGGATCTCGGCCTTGGGCCGGCGCTGGATGGTGAGCGGATAGCCCACGTTCTCGGCCACCGTCATGTGCGGCCAGATGGCGTAGGACTGGAACACCATGCCGATGGGCCGATGGTTGGGCGGCACGTAGGCGCCGCCGGCGGAGTTGAACACCGCCTTCTCGTCGATGTCGATGACGCCGCTTTCCGGCCGCTCCAGCCCGGCCACGCAACGCAACGTGGTGGTCTTGCCGCAGCCGCTGGGGCCCAGGAAGGTATAGAGCGAACCCTCGGGGATGCTCAGCGAAACCCCCTTGAGAACGTGAACCCGTTCATTCCCTTCCCCGAAGTACTTCTCGAGACTCCTGATATCGACCATCACTCTGTCGTCGTTCACCGATAACCTCCGTGCGGCTGGCGATGGGGACCGGGCTGGCGCGGGCGCCAGCCCGGCATTGGGATGAGCCACCTATTGCACACAAGACACCGGATTTCAACTTGAAACCAGCGCCTTCCAGGGTTGATTTAAGGGCGGTTTTTTCTTAACAACAACCTGTCGTGCGGGCATCTGCTCGGCAGCGAATCACGCCCGCAAGCCGCGTGCGGGCATCCGTTCATTCGACGTGAAGGGAGCTTTCATGAAGGCAGATCTGGTGATCAAGAACGGTACCGTGGTGACGCCCGAGAACACGTTCGACGGCGGGGTGGCCATCCACGACGGGAAATTCGTCGCCATCGGCATCAACGACTCGCTGCCGGAAGGCACCCGGGAGATCGACGCCAAGGGCAAGCACATCCTGCCCGGCCTGATCGACGGCCACGTGCACTTCCGTGAGCCCGGCATGACCCACAAGGAGGACTTCGGCACCGGCTCGCGCGCCGCCATCGCCGGCGGCATCACCTGCGTGGTGGACATGCCCAACACGATTCCGCCGGTGACCCATCCCGAGCAGGTGGAGGAGAAGAAGGTGCTGGCGGAGAAGAAGTCGCTGGTGGACTTCGCGCTCCTCGGGGTGGTGGTACAGACCAACGCGGACCAGATCCTGCCCATGGCCCGGGTGGGAGCGGTGGGCTTCAAGATCTTCTTTGGCGAGACCATCGGCAACCTACCGTTCCCGGACGACGGCGTGTGCCAGGACGTGTTCCAGAACATCACCGAGTCCCGTCTGCCGCTGTGCATCCACGCCGAGAACCGGCAGATCATGTACCACCACCTGAACCGCATCAAGGAGGAGGGCAAGTCCGACCCGGTCAACTGGGAGTCCACCCGCCCGGCCATCTGCGAGGCCGAGTCGGTGCACCACGCCCTCTTCTTCGCCGAGACCTTCGGCACCAAGATGCACGTGCTGCACATGAGCTCCAAGCAGGCCGCCGGCATGGTGCGGGACGCCAAGGCTCGCGGGCTCCGGATCACCGCCGAGACCGGCCCCCACTACCTGCTGCGCGAGCCCAAGGACATGGACAAGGCGGGCCCGCTGCTCAAGATGAACCCGCCGGTAAGGACGCGCGACCACGGCGAGGCGCTGTGGGACGGGCTGCTCAACGGCTACGTGGACATGCTTGCAACCGACCACTCCCCCCACACCCTCGAGGAGAAGGGCGCCGACGTCCACGGCAACATGCTGAAGCCCGCCATCTGGGATTGCATCTCCGGCTTCTGTGGCGTGGAAACCGGCCCCACGCTGATCCTGACGGAAGTCAACAAGGGCCGCATGAGCCTGAACCATTACGTGAGATTGGCATCTGAAAACCCCGCAAAGGTTTGGCAAATATATCCTCAAAAAGGCGCCCTTCGGGTCGGTTCCGACGGCGACGTGACCATCGTCGACATGGACAAGGAAGGCGCCATCGACGTCAACAAGCTGCACAGCAAGAACAACCCCTCGCCATGGCACGGCTGGAAGGTCAAAGGCATACCGGTGATGGCCATCGTGCGCGGCCACGTTCAGATGCAGGACGGCGAGCCCGTGGGCGACGCCGTCGGACGCATGGTGTACCCGGTACCGGACTGATGACCCAGGAGAACCATGAAACGCACTGAACCGCTGGAATTTCACCAGCCCACGAGCCTCGCCGAGGCCACCCGGATCATGCTGGACGGCGGCCCCGGCGGCTACTTCCTGGCGGGCGGCACCGATCTCGTCATCGCCATGAAGGAGAAGGGCCTGGTGCCCAGGTACGTGGTGGACCTCAAGCGGATACCGTCCCTGTCCGGGATTCGTGAGGAGGCTGACGGCGGCCTCGCCATCGGCGCCCTGACCACCATGCGGGCGGTCGAGATCTCTCCGCTCATCGTCGGACGCTACCCGTTCCTGGCCCAGAGCGCCGCCGAGGTGGGTTCCATCCAGATCCGCAACCGCGCCACCATCGGCGGCAACATGGCCAACGCCACCCCGTCGGCGGACGTGGCCCCGCCGCTGCTGGCGCTCGACGCCAGGGCCAGAGTGGCCGGCGCCGGCGGCGAACGGGTGATGGACCTCAAGGACTTCTTCCGCGGTCCCGGCCAGACCGTCGCGGAACCCGGCGACATCCTGACCGAGATCATGATTCCTCCCCAGGACCCGCGGCTGGTGGGGGAATACATCAAGTTCTCGCCCCGCGACATGATGGACCTGGCCTACATCGGAGTGGCCGTCACCCTGACGCTGTCCGAGGCCGACCGGCGCTGCGAGTCGGTGGCCATCGCCCTGGGGGCGGTCTCACCCACGCCCATGCGGGCACCCGGAGCCGAAGCCGTCCTCCAAGGCCAGGTGTTGACCGAGGAACTGGCGGAGGAAGCGGGCCGGAAGGCAGCCGAAGAGTGCAGCCCCATCAGCGACGTGCGCTCGTCCGCCGAGTACCGCAGGGCCATGGTCCGGGTGAACACCAAGCGCGCCCTGCTCAACGCCGCCGCCGGGGGCGGCCCGGTGCCGTGGACCAGCCGGAGGGACCGCAGATATGCGTAACGGCAATGCTGTCACCTTGCTCCGTATCGCAGGGATCTTGTAGGGGCGACCGGCGGTCGCCCCCGAGGACCCAACCCCACGCAAGGATGAGAAGGAGCCTCAGAATCCATGAGCCAACCCATTGAATTCACCCTGAACGGCAAGCCCACCTCGGTGGACGCGCCGGCGCACCGCCTGCTGCTGGACCTGCTGCGGGACGAGATCGGCATCACCGGCACCAAGGAAGGCTGCGGCACCGGCGACTGCGGCGCGTGCACGGTCTACCTCAACGGCCAGCCCGTGAACTCGTGCCTGGTCCTGACCGGCGAACTGAGCGACACCGACGTCGTCACCATCGAAGGCCTCAAGGACGGCGACGCCTACCACCCCATCCAGGCAGCCTTCATCGAGGACGGCGGCGCCCAGTGCGGCTACTGCACCCCCGGCATGCTGATGATGGCGGCGTCGTTCCTCGAAGAGAACCCCGACCCCACGGACGACGACATCCGCTTCGCGCTCTCGGGCAACCTGTGCCGCTGCACCGGATACGTGAAGATCGTCGAGGCGGTCCAGGACGCCGCCGCCGAGCTCCGGCGCCGCGCCGGCAAGGGACAGGACCATGAATGATCTCAACGATCTCAAGGTGGTCGGCCATCCGGTCACCCGCATCGACGTGGACGAGAAGGTCACCGGGACGGCCACCTACGGGTACGACCTGGTGCTGCCGGACATGCTCCACGGCAAGGTCCTGTTCAGCACCCGGGCCCATGCCCGAATCGTCAGGATCGACCTGGAGAAGGCGCGCCGGCACCCCGGCGTGGTGGCGGTTATTTCCGGCGAGGACACCCCCTGGACCCACGGCGAGTCCGTCAAGGACAAGCCGTTCCTGGCCCAGGGCAAGGTGCGTTACATCGGCGAACCGGTGGCGGCGGTGGCGGCGGTGGACGAGGACACCGCGCAGGCGGCGCTCAAGCTCATCGAGGTGGAGTACGAGGACCTGCCCGCTTACTTCACCCCCGAAGAAGCCTGCCGGCCCGGCGCCGTGGCCATCCACGAGGAGTTCGAGGACTATCGCAAGGCCCCCTTCATCGTCGGCGCGCCCATGCCCAACGTGTGCGAGCACTTCAAGCTCCGTACCGGCGATACCGCCGAAGGGTTCAGGCAGTCGGACATGGTGCTGGAGGAGAAATACTACGTGCCGATCATCCAGCACGCCGCCATGGAGCCCCATTCGGCCCATGCCCAGGTGGACCCCGACAGCGGACGGGTGACCGTGTGGGTGGCCAACGACGCGCCCTTCCGGGCCCTCACCGAGGTGTCCGAGGCCCTGGGCCTGCCGCAGGAGCAGATCCGCCTCATCAACCCGCTCCAGGGCGGCGGCTTCGGCTCCAAGGGCGGCCTCAAGCTCGAGCCCATCGCCATGGGGCTGGCGTTCCACACGGGCGGGCGGCCGGTGCGGGTGAAGTTCAACCGCGAGGAGACCTTCATCTCCACGCTGGTGCGCCACGAGGCCACCGTGCACATCAAGAGCGGCGTCAGGAACGACGGCACCCTCATGGCCCGCCACATGACGCTCTACTGGGGCGGAGGGGCCTACGCGGAGAAGAGCCCGACGGTGTGCATCCGCGGCAGCCTCCCCTCCCCCGGCCCCTACCGCATCCCCCACGTCCACGTGGACGGCTACGCGGTGTACACCAACAAGCCCGTGGCCGGGGCGTATCGCGGCTACGGCATCCCCCAGGGCGCCTGGGCCACCGAGCAGCACATGGACGAGCTGGCCCGCAGGCTGGCCATGGACCCGGTGGACTTCCGCCTGAAGAACGTCTTCGTGGACGGCGACATGGCCTACTGGGGCGAGCAGTTGCACAACGTCGGCCTCACCGAGACCCTCACCAAGGCGGCGGCGGCCATCGACTGGGGCAAGCCCAAGCCGGCGGGGGTCGGACGCGGGCTGGCCTGCATCTCCAAGCCCACCCGGTCGCCCACCACCTCCAACGCCGGCGTGCTGGTGGACGCCGACGGCGAAATCACCGTGCTTGCGGGCACGGTGGAGATCGGCCAGGGGTGCAACACGATCCTGGCGCAGGTGGCCGCCGAAGAGCTGCGGGTGCCCATCGAGCAGGTCCGGGTGGCGCCGCTGGACACGGACATGATCCCCTTCGACGCCTCCACCACCTCCAGCCGCAGCACCTATCACATGGGCAACGCCGTGCGCCGGGCGGCCATCCACGCCCGCGAGCAGCTCCTGGAGATGGCCGCTCCCGCCCTCGAGGGCAAACAGGAGGAGCTGGTAGTGGCCGACGGCAAGGTCCACCTCCAGGACCACGAGGACATGGCGCTGACCTACGGCGAGCTGATCCGGCGCGGGCTCGGCGGCGACGCCGTGCTCCGGGGCGACGGCTCGTACACCTACGAGATCGGCAAGGACCTGGACCTGGAAACCGGCCATAGCGACCACGCGTCGGCCTTCTACATGTACGCTACCCAGGCCGCCGAGGTCTCGGTGGACGAGGAGACCGGCCGGGTCCGGCTGCACCGGGTGTCCGCCGCCCACGACGTGGGCAAGGCCATCAACCCGCTCAACTGCGTGGCGCAGATCGAGGGCGGCGTGGCCATGGGCATCGGCTCCGCCCTCCACGAAAACCTGGTCATCGACGAGAACGGCAAGGTGCGGAACCCGTCGTTCCTGGACTACCACCTGGTTACGTCGCTGGACGTACCGGAGATCATTTCCATCGTCGTCGAGTGCGCCGAGCCCGAGGGCCCCTACGGCGCCAAGGGGCTGGGCGAGCCTGGTCTGGCGCCCACCCCCGCGGCCATCGGCAACGCGGTGGCGGACGCCATCAAGTCCCGTATCCGCGATCTGCCGTTGACGCCGGAGCGGGTGTTCTGGGCGTTGGAGGAACGCGACCGGAAGTAGAAACGGTCGCGACCATCGTCATGACGGGTCTCGATGACGCTCGGGAGCCGTCAAACGGGAGCCATGGCCAAGATCCCCGTAGTCATTCTCACGGGCTTTCTCGGAGCGGGCAAGACCACCCTCCTGAACCGCATCCTCACGGCCCCCCACGGCTACCGCATCGCCGTGGTCATCAACGAGTTCGGAGAGGTGGGCATCGACCACCATCTCATCGTCGCCTCGAACGAAGAGATCTTCCAGATGAACAACGGCTGCATCTGCTGCGCGGTCCAGGGCGACCTGCTGCGGGTGCTGCTGCAGCTCCGGGAGCGGCGCGACACCTTCGATTATCTCGTGGTGGAAACCTCGGGCCTGGCGGATCCCACGGTCATCGTGCAGACCTTGCTGCTGGACCAGCGCATCGGTCTGGACTTCGAGCTGCAAGCCGTGGTGACCGTAGTGGACAGCTTTCATATCGAGCAGCAGCTCGCCGCCCAGCACGAGGCACGGGACCAGATCGCCTGCGCCGACGCCATCCTGCTCAACAAGACCGACCTCATCACGCCGGAGGAAGCCGACGACCTGACGGCCAAGCTCGGGGGAATGAACCCCACGGCCCGCTTGACCCCCACCCTGAACGCCGAAGTGGATATCGGCGAGCTACTGGAGATGCATGCCTTCGACCTGGAGGCCAAACGAGAGGCCTTGCGGGACGGCCATCACCACGAGCACCAACCTTCGGTCAAAACCGTCTCGTTCGTGCAGACCGGGGACCTCAACAAGACCCGCCTGAGCCACTGGTTCCGCTCGGTGCTCGCGGAAAAAGGGCCCGACATCCTGCGCATGAAGGGCATCCTCAACATGTACGGCGACTCGCACCAGTTCGTGTTCCACGGGGTGCACAGTCTGTTTCAGGGAAAGCTCGGCCGGGAGTGGGGGGACGGCGAGGAACGCGTCAACCGGCTGGTGTTCATCGGCCGGAACCTGGACGGGGAGGAACTGCAAGGCGGCCTCAAGACCTGCCTCCGCTCGGAGGACGAAGCCGCAACCGACGGTGGGCTCGACATCTACCGCGACGTCTCGTCCTTCACGCTCGACCAGATCGGCATCTGGGTGCGGCAGGCCCTGGAGTTCCCGTCCAAGACCCCCATCACCATCAAGGAAGTGCCCTGCGTCAAGCCGGACTGCCCGCCCATCGAGACCGCCATCATGGTCCTCCTGGACAACGAGCCTCCGCGCTTCTACAAGATCCAGAAGACCATCAACGAAATAAACTTCGACAGCGTCTACGACCTCATCGCAAACCCGATGCCCTGCTGCTAGGAGCCTGTCCGAGTAAGCAAATACAACCCCTCTCCCCCGGAGACTCCGGACGGAAGCTACAATTCGCGCCTGCCGTCCAGGGCTTCGCCCAGGGTGCCGGCGTCGGTGTACTCGATCTCTCCGCCCATGGGGAGGCCGCGGGCGATGCGGGTGATGCGGATGCCGAGGGGCTTGACCATCTTGGCTACGTAAAGGGCGGTGGCGTCCCCCGCCCGGGTGGCATTGGTGGCGACGATGATTTCGGCGGGAGGATTGGCGCGGATCCGGTTGAGCAGCTCCTTGATCTTGAGGGCCTCGGGTCCGATCCCGTTGAGCGGCGAGATGGCGCCGTGGAGGACGTGGTAGAGGCCCTTGTATTCGCCGGAACGTTCCACCGCCATCAGATCCGACGGCTCCTCCACCACGCAGATGGTGGCGGTGTCCCGGCCGGGGTCGCGGCAGACCTTGCAGAGGGCCACCTCTTCGGTTCCCGGAGGTATCTCGCTCAGGCCGAAGCATACGGGACAGAGGCCCATCTCGCGTTTCAGCCGGTCCATGCTTCCGGCCAGCGCCAGCACCGACTCCTTGCCTTCCTTGAGCAGGTGGAAGGCCAGGCGTCCGGCGGTCTTCTCGCCGATGCCGGGGAGCCTGGAGAGCTGCTCGATGACCCGCGCCAGCGGGGCCGGATATCCGGTCATGGCATCAGCCCGGGGATCTTGAATCCTCCCGTCAGCTTGCTCATCTCCTCCGAGGCCATCTCGCGGGCGCGCCTGAGCCCCTCGTTGACGGCGGCGCGCACGAGATCCTCCAGCATCTCCACGTCATCCGGATCGACGGCGCTGGGGTCCACCTTGATGGAGGACAGCACGAACTGGCCGTTGACGGTGACGCGGACCATGCCGCCGCCCGAGGTGGCCTCCACCGTCTTCTTCGCCAGCTCTTCCTGGATCTTGGCGAGCTTCGCCTGCATCTCCTGGGCCTGCTTCATGAGGCCGCCCATGCCGCCGAATCCCTCACTCATGTGACACTCCCTTCAGCGGGCAGGCTACTTAACCGTGCCCCCGAAAATCCTCAACGTTTCGTCGATGATGTCCGCCCCGCTTTGCTCACCCGGCGGAGCGTCGGCCTTGCCTTGGCCTGCCGAAGAACCCATTGTCACGGTCATCTTCCGCTTGAAGAACCGCTCGAGATAGCCCTCCAGAACAGCCAGGGTTTCCTTCTTCTCGACGTGGCTCCGGTAGAGTCCCTGGAGATCGAGCCTGATAGCGGCGCCGGAGATCTCCAGCAGCCTGCCCTGTTCCAGATAGGTGGCCAGAAGCCGGTCTTCGCCGGCGACGAACGCCAGGAACCGGTCCCATCCGGCCGGATCCGGTTCCGGAGCCTCGGCCTCTGCCTCGACCTGCGGGAAAGGAGCATCCGGGACGAAAACGTCCGGCTCCAGGGGCGTTTGCTCCGGGGGCGCATCGCGGTCCGACGGGGGTTCGGGGACCGGCTCCGGGTCTCGGACCGGCGCCGCAGGCGCGCGCGCATCGGTCCCGTCGGGCGCCCGCGCCTCGTGCGCACGGGAGACTCCTGCCCGGGGGACTCCTTCTTCCAGCTTTCGTTCGAGCCGCTGCAACTCCTCGATGGCGCCGGCGATATTCACGGTGCGCGGCAAGGTGGCCACGCGGACCAGCGACGCCTCCAGGTCGAACCTGGGATAGGGCGACCGCGCCACCATCTCGTCGCCCTGGACGATGAACCGGTAGTAGCCCATGAGGGCTTCGGCGTCCACCGAACCCACCTGGTCACGCAGCAGGGCGATCTCCTCGCCGGTGAGGTCCATGAGCCGGCGGGACCCCGTATCGTTTCCGGCGACGGCACCCGGACCCGCCGTCCCCTCCATCAGGCGAACCACCAGGAGGTTGCGGAAGTGCTCCACCAACTCCCGTGAGAGCGCCGCCAGATCCACCCCGTCGTCCGCCACCTCGGCCACCAGCCGGAGACACGCCGCCGCATCACCCGCCAGCACCGCCGAGGAGATCTCGTAGAGCACCCGCCGCTCGGCGACGCCCAGGATGTCGCGGAGCAACGCCTCATCCACCGTGCCGCCCTCGTCCGCCGGCCCCGCGAAGGAAAGCACCTGCTCCAGCAACGACTGGGCGTCGCGCATGCTCCCCTGGGCGGCGCGGCTGATGAGCGTCAGCGCTCCTTCAGTGATGTTCAATCCCTCCACTTCCGCGATCCGACGCAACCGCTCGTGGATGTCCTGGACCCCGATGCGGCGGAAATCGAAGCGCTGGCAGCGCGACAGGATGGTTTCGGGCAGCCGGTGGACCTCGGTGGTGGCGAGGATGAACTTGGCGAACGGCGGCGGTTCCTCCAGGGTCTTGAGCAAGGCGTTGAAGGCATCCTTGGTGACCTGGTGCACCTCGTCGATGATGTACACCTTGAAACGCGCCGCCGCGGGCTGATAGCGCACGTTCTCGATGATCTGCCGGACCTCGTCGATGCCCCGGTTGGAGGCGCCGTCGATCTCGTAGACGTCGATGGAGCGGGCGTCGTTGATCTCGCTGCAGCGCGCGCACTCGTTGCAGGGCGTCGGTGTGGGTCCACGCTCGCAGTTGAGGGCCTTGGCCAGGATGCGCGCGGCGCTGGTCTTGCCCACGCCGCGGACCCCGGTGAACAGGTAGCAGTGCGCGATGCGACCGCTCTCGATGGCGTTGGTGAGGACGCGGGCGATGTGCTGCTGCCCCACCATGTCCGAGAAACCCTGCGGCCGCCATTTGCGGGCCAGAACGAGATATGACATGACGAAAGCCGCTTGCGTGGCGGGATGCTCATTGCCGACAGCCAGGCTTCCCCGTGGCACAGGGGCGGTCCGCTACCGCTGCTTCCTTCCGGACCTGACGGGGTTTGCGGGACCCACTTGCACGGGACCCGACTGCCAGCAATCAACATCCCGGCCGCTGATCCTGCCGCGGCGACGGGAACCTGTGTTTACCAGATTTCCCGGTCTACAACCAGCAAATCCGGGGCGGCGACAGGGGAACGATCACCAGCCTCTATGTACCTGGGCTCGGTGAACACCGCATACAGGAAAACGCCCGGATTGTAGTCTTCGCCACAAAGCTCGTAGTGGACATTGGTACATCTTGAGGTTCAGAAATTCATGCCTTCCGCGGTGAGGAAATCGGCCACGGCCCCCACAAACTCCTCAGCCTCTTGGAGGCCTCTTTCGGCCTCCTCGCGATCTGGAAATACCCCTCCGTAGTCACCTGCGCCGCGAGAACTGAACGCGGCCTGTAGCGCCACGTGTTGCTCTACGGGGAACCTCCCGGTCTTGACCATGTGTTGACCAAACGCGGCAACGACTCCGGAGTGCTTGGAGCGCCTGACTCCCTGAGATCGAAGCGTCGCGCTCGCCGCATAGAACATCGCAAAATACGCTCTCGACACCGCGAAATCATGGTCGCCATCATCGAGTATGTTACGGGCACTGCGCAGGCTCCGACGCGCCCTCTCCATAAGAGAAACCAGTTCCGCCTCACTCACAGCGGAATTCCCTCTTCCTCAATCGCTTCCAGGAAGGCAAAGCCCTCGTGGCGACGAAGGAACGCGGCGTCAGCGACCAAGACCGAAACGAGAATACCGGACTCAAGTGTCAGTTCACAGGCGATACCGAAAGCCACCTTCTCGATGGCCTTCTCCGGATCGTCTCGGTCAACGACGACGAAGATGTCCAAGTCGGACTCTTCGTCCGCATCCCCTCGAGCCCGTGAGCCATGCAAGGTGACCCGCATAGCTGCTTCGTTCACCGTAGCGGTCAGTCGTCCCGCGAACTCTCTGGCGAGAGCCAAGTCGGAGTCGCGAATGGCAACCGGTCGACTCATGCGACAAATTCCCCAAGCTGAACTGCCGTTTTAACCGCAGCCAGCGACTAAAGCATCTCCAGGATGAAACGGGCCACTTTGGTCCGTCAAGACTCAACCCATTGAATCCGGGCTAGTTTATCACAGTTCAATCCCCTACCCTCACCAACCGCGTCCAAAGTCGCCGCTCATGATCGTATGGTCAACGGCTTGAAGGGGAGAGAAACAGAACGGGAATTCGAATAAGGTTGGACACTACGAGGAGTACGACTTCCCTGAGTCGCAAAATTACTTTTTTGTTACGGAGGAAGGGTGGCGGAGAGGGAGGGATTCGAACCCCCGTTACCCGTAGGTAAACCTGATTTCGAGTCAGGCGCCTTCAACCGGACTCGGCCACCTCTCCGCGTGTTGCTGGACCTTCAACCTAGCACGCCCACGGTCGCTTGGAAACACACCCTTTCGCAGCTGGAGTGCTCCGTCCCCTTTGTTGACAGTCGTTTGCCTCTCCCCTTTTATCGATGCTAGGCCGAGAGGAAAGCGGCTTGCCACGCGTTTTCCGTCGCCATGGACCACCGGGTCATATACCTGCTCGGCCCCGAGCAACTCGAATTGCGGGAAGAACCTGTTCCCGAGCCTGGTGAGGGGGAGATCCTGGTCCGGATTCGGGCGGCTACCACTTGCGGGACGGATGTGAAGGTGTTCCGGCGCGGAGGGCATCCGCGGATGCTGAGGGTGCCCACGGCGTTCGGGCACGAGCTTGCGGGCGAAGTGGCGGAATCGGGTCCGGGGGTTACGGGATTCCAACGAGGCGACCGCGTGGCGGTGGTCAACTCGGCGCCGTGCGGGCGGTGCGTGTACTGCAACGGGGGCCGCGAGAACCTGTGCCGTGATCTCCGCTACATCAACGGCGCCTTTGCCGAGTACATCCTGATTCCGCGGCGGTTTGTCGAGATCAGCACGCACCGGCTCGATGCCGATATTCCCTACGAGTTGGCCGCGCTGTTGGAGCCGCTGGCGTGTGTCGTTCACGGCATCGACGTATGCGACCTCCGTAAGGGTTCCGAGGTGCTGGTCTACGGCGGCGGGCCCATGGGGTTGTTGCTCACATCCACGCTCGCGGTCGAAGGCCACCGGGTGGTAGTTGCCGATCCCAACCCGGGACGGCTCGAGGTGGCGCGGACCCTGGGCGCTACGGATGCGGTGCAAGTGGTCCGTGACGGTGGCGAGACGGAGCGACTACGTGGTCTATCCGCGGACGGAGATGGCTTCGACTGCGCCATCGACGCCACCGGCGTGCCCGCGGTCTGGGAGGACGCCCTCGGCTGCGTTCGTCCCGGCGGCGTGGTCAACTTCTTCGGCGGCTGTCCGCCGGGAACGCGGATCACCCTGGACACGACCGACGTGCACTACAACGAGCTCGTTATCAAGGGCACCTACCACCATCGCCCGAGCACGGTCGCGCGAGCGCTGGACATGCTGAGCCGGGGGGCACTCGACCCGCGGCCACTGCTTTCCGCCGAGGCGCCGCTGGACGGCCTCGAGGATGCGCTGCGGTCGATGATGGCGAAGAAGGCGCTGAAGGTCGTGATCCGGCCCTGACCTCCGCATGCATTGCCCCCACCCGGCCTTCGGCCACCCTCTCCCAGAGGGAGAAGGGTTGTACTTGATTACTCGGACAGGCTCCTGGCTCGGCTAGCGGCCCGGGTCACACCACCCGCCGCCGCAGGTACGCGCTCAGGTAGTCCACTCCGGTCACCAGGACGTAGAGCGCTATCAGCAGCGTCAGGAGCTGTTGCTCGAGGAAAAGGCTCAGGGCGATGTGGATGCGCTGTCCCAGCCCGCCCGCGCCCACGAAGCCCAGGACGGCGGCGACGCGGATGTTCACCTCCCAGCGGTACAGGGTGTAGGAGATGAACTGCGGCAGCACCTGCGGCAGGATGGCGTAGAAGAGGATCTGGATCTTGCCGGCGCCGGTGGACTGGAGGGACTCCACGGGCTGCAGGTCCACGTCCTCCAGCACTTCGGCGAAGAGCTTGCCCAACACGCCGCCGGTATGGACCCCGAGGGCCAGCACGCCCGGGAACGGACCCAGGCCCACCAGGAAAACGAATACCAGGGCCCACAGCATCTCGGGGATGGTGCGCAGGAAGTTCAGGATGGCTTTGGCCGCCAGATACGGGATACGGCGCAGCAGGACGCGGTGGCGCCGGGATTCCATCTCGTAGAGAAGCCCCGCGTACACGAGGTTGCGCGAGCCGAAGAAGGCCAGGGACAGCGCGATGACTACGGACAGGAGCGTGCCTATCAACGAGATAGCCAGGGTCTCCCAGGCGCCCTCGACGGCGTCGGCCACGACCTTGGCGGAGAGGTCGGGAGGGAAGAGGCGCTCCACGTACTCGGCGATGGCGCCGCCGCCGTCGGCGCTGAAGAGCATGCCCAGGTCGATCTCCGAACCCTGGTAGCTCCAGACGAACAGCCCCCCGAGGAGCGCCAGCAGCGCCCAGGTGGACGACCGGGAGCGGTCCCGGGCGCCGGCCTTGAGGGCGGCCAGTTGATCGGCGTTGGCGGAAGCGTGGTTCATAGCAGCGCCCGCACCTTGGCGCTGATGTAGTCCGCCCCCGCCACCAGCGAGAACAGGATGATCAGCAAGGTCGTCACCTCGTGGAAGTTGAACATCCGGATGGAGATCTCGATCTGCTGGCCGATGCCGCCGGCCCCAACCAGGCCCAGGATGGCCGAGGTGCGCACCGCGCATTCCCAGCGGTAGAGCGTGTAGGAGGTGATGTTGGGCAGCACCTGGGGGAACCAGCCGTAGAAGAAGATCTGCAGCCGCCCGGCGCCGGTGGACTGGATGGCCTCCAGGGGGCGCTCGTTCACCGACTCGAATATCTCGGAGTAGACCTTGCCCAGCATCCCGCCGTAGGCGACCCCGATGGCGAGCACACCGGGGAACGGGCCCAGGCCCACCGCGCGCACGAACATGAAGGCCCAGACGAACTCGGGGATGCAGCGGAAGAGGCTCAGGAGGCCCCGGGCAAGGCCGTAGAGGCAGACCTTGAGAGCGTGCCTCGGGCCGAAGCCCCGATACTCGGACTCGTGGAGGATGCCCTGGAAGCTGAAGGTGCTGGTGGCCAGCAGTCCCAGCGGAAAGCCGATGAGCACCGCGATAAGGGTTCCCATCACCGAGATCTGTATGGTCTCCAGGGTGGGCCGGAGCATCAGCTCCAGGAAGTCCCAGGACAGCTCCGGCGGATACATGCCGGTGACGAACCGCCACAGGTGCTCCCGGCCCTCGGCCTCGAAGAAGATCCCCGGATCCACCTCGGCCCGGCGCCAGCTATCCGCCAACACCAGGAGGAACAGTCCGCCGAATACGTAGGGGAAGATCGACCGCGAGCCCAGCGTCCTGGGAGTGGAGTTCATGAACGCCGGGCTAGACCGCGGTCCGCCGGTGCTCCGGCTCCCGGTAGGGCTCGCCGGCGCCGTTCACCGCGGCGTGGCCGGAGTAGAGCTCTTGCAGAAGCTC
The DNA here is from genome assembly GCA_965204505.1 of uncultured Binatia bacterium (SeqCode). GTDB lineage: Bacteria > Desulfobacterota > Binatia > UBA9968 > JAJDTQ01 > JAJDTQ01. The sequence goes on along the minus strand of CBDBFB010000001.1, from coordinate 983,061 downwards.
CGGGGTCACCCGCGAGGTAGCGGTGTCGAACAGCTTGACCCCCGCTTTCATGCCGATGACACGGGGGAAATGCGACAGCGCCAGGTCGGTGCTGTGAAGGTTCACCAGCAGCGTCTTGCGGGTGTCGTCGCTGATGGCGATGAGCAGCTTGATGATGGTCTCGGCCAGCGACGGATCCACGGACGACACCGGCTCGTCCGCCAGGATGACGTCGGGGTCCTGCACCAGCACGCGGGCGATGGCGACCCGCTGCTGTTGTCCGCCGGACAGCTCGTCCGTGCGGCTGAAGAGCTTCTCGCCGATGCCCACGTCGGCCAGCGCCCGGTGCGCGGTCTCCAGTTGGGAAGGCCTCGCCAGCGACGCCAGGGAGCCCAGCAGCGACCAGTTCCCCAGCCTGCCGGAGAGCACGTTGTGGAGCACCCGCAAGCGCGGCACCAGGTTGTGCTGCTGGTAGATCGTCCCGATGCGGCGGCGCATCTCCCGCAGACTCCGGCCGTACAGCTCCGCCACCTCCTGCCCGCCGATACGCAGATGTCCCGAGGTGGGCCGGATCGTGCAGTTCAGCATCCGGAAGAGCGTGGTCTTGCCGGCGCCGCTGGGGCCGATGAGGGCCACCCGCTCGCCGCGGGCGACCTTCAAGTCGAACCCTTCCAGCGCCACCTGGCCGCGCCCGAACACCTTTCGGACGCTGTCCAGGTGATATTGTTGCGCGGGCTTCAATTGACCTTGAGCATGCCCGCGGCGATGGCGGCCTTCCTGATGCCGTCCCAATCCGAGTCCTTGGCCGGAATGAACTTCCTGGTGCGCTGGAGATCCATGATCTCCTTGTCCTCGGGCTTCGAGTAGTCGAGTTTGAGCAGCGCCTGCTTGAACTTCTCCCGGATCTCCTCGGACACGCCGCCCCGGGCCACCCACACGTAGTCGACGTACGGCGGCGTGGTCCAGAAGACGTTGGTCTTGGCGGTATCGATCTTCTTGTTGTCGACGAGCTTCTTCCACACCAGGAAGTTCAGCGCGCCGGCGTCGACCCGTCCGGCCGCCACCCATGCCGCGGTGGCGTCGTGGGCGCCACTGAAACCGAACTTCTTGAAGTCCCGTTCGGGGTCGACCCCGGCCGCCTTGAGGAAGTGACGCGGCATCAGGTGTCCGGAGGTGGAGCTTACGCTGCCGAAGGCGAAGGTCTTGCCCTTGAGGTCCACCAGTTCCTTGATGCCGGAGTCCGTGCGCGCGACGAAGACGCTCTTGAAGCTCGCGTCCTCCTCGCGCATGGCCAGGCGCGTGGCGCCCTTGGCGCGCTGCGTGGCCTGGACCGAGGTGAAGCCGCCGTACCAGACGATGTCGAGCCGGTCCGCCGCCAACCCCTCCACGGTGGCGGCATAGTCCACCACCGGCACGAACTTGACCTTCACCCCCACCTCACGGGCAATGTAGTCGGTGAAGGGTTTGTACTTCCGCAGCAACTCCTGCGGGTCCTCGTCCGGAATCGCCGACACCCGCAGCGTGTCCGCCGCGGCAATCCCGCATACCGTCCAGACAACCAAAACCACCACGGCCAGCAGCCACGCCAACTTACGTCTCATCGCGATACCTCCCGGAGTATTGTTTCGGTTGAGTGGATATCAAGATGACCTATATGTCAAATAGACGTTAGCTATGAGCCACGGGTTCCCATAGACGGGTCCGCGGCGCGCGGTTCAGGAACTGCACGAACGCCCGCGGCACCGGCGCCAGCGGGCGTTCGCGGTGGGTCACCTGGTAGAAGGGGCGCACCAGATCCAGGCCCTTGACACGCACCTCCTTGATCAGGCCCTGCTGGACCTCGCGCCGGATGGCGGCGCGGGAAAGGACGGAGAACCCGAACCCCTCCATGAGCGCTTCCTTGACCGCGGCGGTGCTGCCGAGCTCCATTCCCACCTTGAGGAACCGCTCGGGCTCCCCGCCGCGCCTGGCCACGAGCTGCAGGAACGAACGCAGGGTCCCGGAACCGCCCTCCCGGGAAATGAACGGCTCCTTGCCGAGGTCCTGGAGCGCCACCTGCTTCAGGCCCGCCCAACGGTGATTCGCGGGCACCGCCACGATCATCTCGTCCTGCCAGGTCTTGCGATACTTCAGCCGTTCGTCACGGGTACGGAAGCCGGTAAAGCCCAGCTCCAGCGTGCCGTCGAGAATCGCCGCCACGATGACCGCGGAATCGCCGATGCGGAGCACCGGACGCACGTCCGGAAAGCGCGCCACGAAGCTTCCCAGCACGCCCGGCAGGATGTACTCCCCGGGAACGTTGCTGCCGCCCAGCCGCAACTCCCCTTCCACCTTCCCCTGGATGCGGTCCAACGCCGCCAGGGCCTGGTTCTTGAGCTTCAGCACCGCGCCGGCCTGCTCGTACAGCAACCATCCGGTGGAGGTCAGGTCGAACCTGCCGCCGGACCGCCTGAAGAGCTTGCACCCCAGTTGCTGCTCGAGGCTCTGGACGTGGGCGGTCACGGTGGGCTGCCTGAGGGAGAAATGCTCCGCCGCGAGCGAGAAGCTGCGCAGCTCCGCCACCCAGTAGAAAATCTCGAGCTTGCGAAGATCCAGGTCCCTCGAAGTCTTGGCCATGCTCTCTCCCGTATCTATCGGGCCCGCGACCGGGCCCGTTGCCATGCCGGACCAACCTGGTTAGTGTAGTCCTCGCCATGAAGATATCGCCCCTCGCCGACTTCCACAAAGAGAACGGCGCGCGCTTCGTCGAAACGGAGGGATGGAGCCTGCCGGCGCACTTCGGCGACCCCGGCGCGGAATACGATGCGGTGCGCTCCGCCGCGGGCTGGCTGGACCTGGACGACCGGGCCATTCTCTCCGTCTCGGGCCCCGACAGCGTCGAATGGCTCCAGGGAATGCTGTCCAACGACGTCGAGGCGCTCGATCCCGGCGAGGGAATACCCGCGGCGATCCTGAACATTCAGGGCAAGATCCTGGCGGACGTGCGAGTCTTACGCACCGCCGATGCCTTCCTGCTGGAGCTGGACGAGCCCCTCGCGGCAGGGGCGCTGGAGCACCTGAACCGCTACCTGATCGCCGACGAGGTGGAGCTTTCCAACCTCTCGGACGAACTGGCGGTTATCTCCATCCAGGGACCGGAGGCGGAGACGGCACTATCCCGGCTTCTGGAGGTGCGTTCGCTGCCGGCCGGAGAGCTGGGCCATGAGGAAATCGAATGCGCCGGCGAGCGGCTCCGGGTCGTCCGCGCGACGCATACCGGAGAGCCCGGATTCGATCTCGTGGCGGCCAGGGACAGGGTCGCGGCGATGGCGGGGCTCCCGCAAGCACGCCGCATTCCGTGGATCGGCTCGGAAGCGAGGGAAACCCTGAGGATCGAAGCCGGGATACCCCGGTACGGAGTGGACATGGACGCCGACACGTTGCTCCTGGAGACCTGTCTCGACGCCGCCGTCAGCTTCACCAAGGGATGCTATCTGGGGCAGGAAACCGTGGAACGCATCCATTCCAGGGGCCGCGTGAATCGCAAGCTCGTGGGGCTCACGGCCGAGGGAGACACGGTGCCGGTTCCGGGCGACCCGGTCCTGGTCGACGAACGTCCCGTCGGCCGCATCACCAGCGCCGCGGCCTCGCCGCGATTCGGCCGCCCCATCGCCCTCGGCTACGTCCATCGCGATCACATCGCTCCGGGCAGCGCCGTCCTGATCGGGCACGGGGACGAGGAAATCGCCGCCTCGGTCCGCCCCCTGCCCTTCTGAATTGCCCAGCACAAAAACAGGGGCGACGCGCGCGCCGCCCCTGTTCGTGTGTCCAACGATTCGTTGCGAAGACCTGCTACAGCTTGCCCAGCTCCGCCAGCAGATCCTGGTTCTCCGGGATACCGCCCTCGTAGACCTGGGCGAACCGCACGGTCCCCTGCTTATCGATGATGAAGACCGCCCTCTTGGGGAAACCCTGGTCGCGCAGGCAGTCGTACTGCTCGCACACCGCCCCGTGGGGAAAGAAATCCGAAAGCATCGGGAAGCTGATGCCGCCCATCTGCTCCGCAAACGCCTTGTGGGCGAACACCGAATCAACACTCACGCTCAGGACCTGAGCGTCTTTGGCCTCGAAGCTGGCCTTGTCAGCCTCGAAGTTGCTCAGCTCCTGCTTTCAGCCGCCGGTGAAATCCAGCGGATAGAACGCCAGCACGACGTTCTTCTTGCCCGCGTAGTCGTTCAGGGACACGTTTTCGTCCCGGGAAACCGGCAGGCTGAACTCGGGGGCCTTTTCCCCCACGTTTGGCATCGCCATCAAACGATCTCCTTTCTGAAATGTAGGGCAGGCATCGGACCTGCCCATATTCGCACGATGTCGCACGATGCGATCAGTCGATAGGGTTTCCTAACACACTTGCCCTTGCCCATAAAGGCGCTCGAAATCCTTGAGGGCTTCCACGGTGCTGGGAAACGCCAGTTCGTCCCAGGGAATCCGCGCCAGCGGGAAGGTTCCCGCCTCAGTGCTCTCGTCCCCGGCGGCGAGGGCCCCTCCCACGACTTCCGCCACGTAGACGATGATCACGTTGGGCGATCCGGGATAGGAATAGACCCCCAGAAGCGACCTCGTCTCAACCTCCAGGTGGCTTTCCTCCCGGGTCTCCCGCACCGCCCCCTCGGTGGTGCTCTCGCCGCGGTCCACGTAGCCGCCGGGGAAGACCCACTTCCCCATGGCCGGCTCGATGCCGCGACGCAGCAGCACCACGCCGCCGTCCAGCGTGCAGATGGTGCCGGCCACCACCTTGGGGTCCTGGTAGAAGATGAAGGAACACTTCTCGCAGACCAGCCGTCCGGGCTCGTTGCTCTTGACGACGCGTCGCACCAGGGACCCGGCGCAACGGGGACAGAAACGGTAGCCGCCGCCTCCGTGATGATGCCCGTGATGGTGATTCAAGTCCATCTTACGGTTGCTCCCAGGAGCAGTTCACGGTGGTGAGCAGCGCGCTGGACCGTGCACAAGCTTCCGGCTGCGACGATGCCCGCCACGGCCGTCATTCGTCTCGCCGGCGCCAGAACTCCAAGGATCTCCTTCGGTCGCATGGCAAACCCCCTCCGTTCCAGGTTTCAAACCCGCCCGTCCAGGGCTACTTCGCGCTTGAGGCGCGTCACCTCCGCCTCGGTCAGCGGACGTATTTCTCCGCGCGCCAGATGACCGAGGGCGATGGGGCCGAAACGGCTTCTGACGAGGCGTTCCAGCGTGTGTCCCAGGGTCTCCACCATCCGGCGGATCTCCCGGTAGCGGCCCTCGCGGAGCTCGACTTCCAGCCACACCTTCTGTTTCAATCGCCGCAGCACCTTCACTTCCGCCGGCGCGGTCACGCCGTCCTCCAGGCTCACTCCCCGGCGCAGCCGCGCCAGTTGCGCTTCCGAAGGCATCCCGCTCAACTTGACCTCGTAGGTCTTGCGGACCCCGTAACGGGGGTGCGTCAGGCGGAAGGCTAGATCGCCGTCGTTGGTGAGGACCAACAGGCCCGAGGTACCGTAGTCCAGCCGTCCCGCCGGAACGACGCCGGACGGATGGCGCCCGGCACGCAGGTAGTCGGCCACCGACGGCCGCCCTTCGGTGTCCCGCATGGTCGTGATGACGCCGGCGGGCTTGTGGAACGCGAGATAGACCCGGGACGCCACCGGCCGGAGCGCCCGGCCGTCCACCCGGATGGTGTCGCATGCGGCGTCGGCGCGGGTTCCCAGCTCGACGACGCGGCGCCCGTTCACCGTGACGCGGCCGTCGAGTATCCATTGCTCGGCCTGGCGCCGGGAAGCGAGGCCCGCGTGCGCGATGATCCTTTGAAGCCGTTCCATGCCGAGTGCCGCTCCGCCGGTCACTCCGGGTTCTCCCGACTGTCCGCGGCCTCACCCTCGTCCGGACCGGCCTCGCCCTGAACCTCGGCGCCGGGCTCCGGCAGCGCCCGCGTCAACTCTTCCATCTCCTGCAGGGTCGGCAGGCTCTTCAGGTCCTTGAGATTGAACGCCTCGAGGAACTCGCCGGTGGTGCCGTAGAGGAAGGGCTTGCCGGCCACGTCCTTGCGCGCCACGATCCGAATCATGCGCCGCTCCAGCAGCGTGGACACGACCCCGTCCACGTTGACCCCGCGGATCTCCTCGATCTCGGCCCGGGTCACGGGCTGGCGGTAGGCGATGATGGCGAGGGTTTCCAGGGTCGCCCGGCTTACGCGCACGGGCTTTACGGCCGTCAGCCGGCGCACGAACTCCGCATGCTCGCCGGGCGTCCTCAACTGATAGCCGTTGGCCACTTCCGCCAGGCGAAGACCCCTTCCCGCCTCCTCGTACTCCCGCCGCAACTCCCCGAGGGCATCGGTGACCTCCTTGCGCGGAATCTCCCCCACGGCATCCCTCAAACGGTCCGCGGACACCGGGCCGTCCGCCGCCAACAGGAGGCTTTCGAGGATCGCCTTGAGGCGCTCACTCTCCATAGTCACCCTCCGGCGAATCCGCCGTCATGGCCGCGCTGGCCTCCGACAGCGACAGCGTCGGCTCCATGACGATAGGCCCCAGCCGTTCCTTCTGGAACACGTGCACCGCGCGGATGCGGATGAGCTCCAGCAGCGCCAGGAAGGTCACCACTACGTCCATCCTGGAACCCGCGGAGTCGAACAGTTCGTGGAAGAGCACCGAGGACGCGCGGTGCAGCTCGTCGAGGATGTAGGCCATGCGCTCACGCACGGACACCGTTTCCTGCACCACCGTGTGCACGGACGGCCCCGGGAACCTTTCCAGCACCCGCTGCAGCGCCGACATCAGGTCGAACACCGAGAGCTGCTCGAAGCTCACCTCCGCGGTCCGCTCGGGGCGGCCCTGGCGGACGAACACGTCGCGGTTGAGGATTTCCCGCTCCTCGAGCTCCCGGGCCGCGTTCTTGAAGCGCTCGTACTCCAGCAGGCGGCGGATCAGCTCTTCGCGGGTGTCGCCGCCCTCATCCTCGTCCTCCTCGTCTTCCTCGTCGGGAGGCAGTAGCATCCTGGACTTGATGTGCACGAGGGTCGCGGCCATCACGAGGTACTCTCCGGAGAGGTCGAGGTTGAGGCCCTGCATCAACTCCAGCGTTTCCAGGTACTGCTCGGTGATGGCGGCGATGGGGATGTCGACGATGCTGAGCTCGTTCTTCTTGATGAGATGGAGCAGCAGGTCCAACGGACCTTCGTAGATCTCGAGTTGAACATGCACCGCCATGGTGGGCTACAGCGTCAGCGCCGACCGGACCTCGCTCATGGTCGCCTCGGCCTGCTCGCCGGCGACGCGGTTGCCCTCGGCGATGACGTCCCGGATGTCGTCCGGCCGGCTGTCGTAGTACGCCTTCTTCTCCCGGAAAGGCGCGAGGTCGTCGACGACGTGCCGGATCATCACCTTCTTGCAGTCCAGGCAGCCGATGCCGGCGCTCCGGCATCCTTCCGAAACCTCCCGGATCTCCTCCGGGGTGCAGTAGATCTTGTGCAGGTTGAAGGCCGGGCACTTCTCCGGCTCGCCGGGGTCGGTCCTGCGCGCCCGCGCCGTGTCCGTCACCATGCGGCTCAGCTTGCGGTCGATGGTCTCCGGCGAGTCCGAGAGCAGCACGGAGTTGCCGTAGCTCTTGCTCATCTTGCGTCCGTCGAGTCCCGGCAACCGCTGGGTCTCGGTGAGCAGCACCTCGGGTTCGGGGAACACCGGGCCGTAGAAGCTGTTGAAGCGCCGGACGATCTCCCGGGTGAGCTCCACGTGGGGCGCCTGGTCCACCCCCACCGGCACCCGCTGGGCCTTGTACATGATGATGTCCGCCGCCTGCAGCACCGGATAGCCGAGAAAACCGTAGGTCGACAGGTCGCGCTCCTTCAGCTCGGTCATCTGCTCCTTGTAGGTCGGGTTCCTTTCCAGCCAGGAAACCGGCGTCAGCATGGACAGCAGCAGATGGAGCTCGGCGTGCTCCTTGATGTCCGACTGCCGGAAGATCGTGCACCTCTCGGGGTCGAGGCCGACGCTGAGCCATTCCGCCACCATCGCCCGGGTGCCGTCCGAAATGCCGTCCGGAGACTGGTAGTCGGTGGTCAGCGCATGCCAGTCGGCGACGAAGAAAAAACAGCGGTAGTCGTCCTGCAACCCGGCCCAGTTGCGCAGGGCGCCGTGGAGATGGCCCAGGTGAAGCAGTCCGGTGGGGCGCGCCCCGCTTACGATGGTATCCATGGCATCAACTTACACGACTCCGACCAGGACGGCCAGAAACCAGATCACGAAGTCCATGATCGGCACCAGCGTGTAGCTCAGCGCCCCGGTCATAAGCAGCGCAACCACGATGATGAGCCCGAAAGGCTCGATGCGGGCCACCTGCATGGCCTGGGGCTCGGGCAGGAGGCCCACCAGCACCCGGCCCCCGTCCAGCGGCGGCACCGGAAAGATGTTGAACACCGCCAGCATGACGTTGATGCGGACGCTGGTGAGGCACATGTACCACGGGTACGAGGACACCGAGCCGGCCGCGACGCCGCCGCTCATGAGGGTGAACTTCACCAGCAGCAGGCTCAGGACGGCCAGGATGATGTTGGCGCCGGGCCCCGCCAGCGCCACCTTGACCATGTCGCGCCTGGGATCCTTCAGGTTGTCGTAGTCCACGGGGACGGGCTTGGCATAGCCGAACACCGGCCCGCCGGTCCAGATGAGCAGGGCCGGCAGCAGAACCGTGCCGACGATGTCGATGTGCGAGAAAGGGTTCAGGGTGAGCCGGCCCATGCTGGCAGCCGTGGGATCGCCCAGCCGGTAGGCCACCCATCCGTGCGCCACTTCGTGAAAGACGATGGCCACGAGCACCGGGAATGCCCAAATCGACAGTTGCCACAGGAACTCTTGGGCCATTGAACATTCTTAAGTGACGGGCTGCGAAAACACAACGCCGCCTCTCAACCCTTGCCGCCGGGGGTTTCCCGCGGATGGAACTGCTGGTGGACCTTCTTGATGCGGCTCCGGCTCACGTGCGTGTAGATCTGGGTGGTGGCGATGTCGGAATGGCCGAGCATCGACTGCACCGCGCGCAGGTCGGCGCCGCCCTCCAGCAGGTGGGTGGCGAAGGAATGGCGCAGCGTATGGGGCGTCACCCGGTGCTGCAGGCCGGCCCGGCGGGCGTATCCGCGCAGCAGCTTCCAGAAGCCCTGGCGCGTGAGCGGCCTGCCGGAGCGCGTGAGGAATACGTAGTCGCTGTAACCACCGCGCAGGAAGAACGGGCGCACGTCGCGCAGGTAGCGCTGCAGGCACTCGTACGCAAAGCGGCCGAAGGGGACCTGCCGCACCTTGGCGCCCTTGCCCTTGATGGTCAGATAGTTGCCTTCCATGCCGACCTGCTGCAGCTTGAGGGAGACCAGCTCCGAGACCCGCAGCCCGCTGCCGTAGAGCAGCTCCAGCATCGCGCGGTCCCGTGCCCCCAGGGGTTTGGCCTCGTCGGGCTGATCGAGCAGGATGCGCATGTCCGTGCCGCCGAGGGTTTCGGGCAGCCGGCCGGCGGCGCCCCGGGACGAGAACTCGGGCACGGGGTCGCTGGAGATCATCTCCTCCTTGAGGAGAAACCGATAGAACCGGCGCATGCTGCCCAGCAGGCGCGCCACCGAACGCTCGCTGAGACGCTCCCCCCTGAGGTCGGCGATGTACGCCCGCAGGTCGGACGCGGCGGCATCGCCCCAGGCGCCCACGCCGCGGGCGGAAAGGAACTCGGCCAGCCGGTTCAGATCGCGGCTGTAGGCCTCCAGTGTGTTGGCCCGCAACCCCCGCTCCACGGCCAACATCTCGATGAAGAGGTCAACCGGCCGCGTCAGCTCGTCCGTCATCCTTCGGACCCAACTCCTGGTGGAGTGCGTCGCTCAAGGCCTGCAGGCGCCCCTCGTCAAGGATCTTCCTGCCTTCTCCGTCGGCGACGTAGAAGACGTCGGCCACCTGGTCGACGTCGGTGGAAATCTTGGCCAGGTGAATGGCGAAGCCGAGCGTCGAGAGCAGGTAGGTGATGGTGAAGAGGACCCCCGGCCGGTCCTGCGTGTACACCTCGACGATGGTGAAATCATCCGACGCGGCATTGTCCCACCGCACATGGGTGGGAACTCTGACCGGGGGCCTGTGCGACCACGAAGGCCGCGACCGCCCCACCAACTCGGCGACGTCCGCCTTTCCCTTCAGGACCCTTTCCAGGGACAGCTCCATGCGCGACCACTTCCCCGAGTCCATGACCACTTCGGCCCTGCCCTGATGCGAGATGCGGAAGACGTCGAGTATGAGTCCGTCCCGGCGGGTGTTGATGCGCGCGCTCAACACGTTGAGCTCCATGGCGGCAAAGACCCCGGCGATGGACGCGAACAGGCCGGGCTGGTCGTGGGCGCAGATGGCGACCTCGCTGTGGCCGTGCTCCGGATGATGGAACACCGCCGCCAGGAACGGCTCGTCCCGGAGGCGCCGCAGCAGCCGGTAGTGGAAGCGCATGTCCTCCTCCGGGGTGGTGAGGAAGTAGCGCCTGGGCATGGCCTCGACGAAGTCCCGCCGCACCTCGTCGGCGGGATGCTCGGCGCCGAGCTCGGCCATGACCCGCTCCTGTATGCGCCGCACCTTCAGGTCACGGTCCGGTCTCGCGAACTCTCCCTTCTCGCGCTCTTCCAGGACGTCGTGAGTATGGTTGAAGAGCTCCTCCAGCAACGACGCCTTCCAGTTGTTCCAGACGTCGGGCGCCACCGCCTTCATGTCCGAATACGTCAACACGTAGAGGGCCTTGAGGTTCTCCGCCGTGCCCATGGTATCCGCCAGGTCCAGCACGGTCTTCTCGTCCTGGATGTCGCGGCGAAAGGCGGTGCCGGTGAGCAGCAGGTGATGGAGCACGAGAAAGGCCAGCAGCTCCTGCTGGTCGACGTTGAGCCCCATGCGCTCGGCTACCCGCAGGGCCATGACGCGCCCCAGTTCCGAGTGGCCGCCGCCCTGGCCCTTGCCGATGTCGTGGAACAGGATGCCCAGGATCAGGATCTCCGGCCTTTCGACCTCCCGGGCGAGCTGCGACAGGCGCGGCAGCGAGTCCTCGAACTCCCCCGACCGCAGGCGCTCGAACTCCTTGACCGCCCGCATCAGGTGCTGGTCCACGGTGTAGATGTGGTAGAGGTCGTGCAGCGCCATGCAGCGCACCCGGCCGAATTCCGGGATCAGGGCATCGAGGACCCCGGTGCGATGCATCTCCAGGAGGGTTTCGTAGATCCAGTCGTTGCCGCGCAGAATGTCGAGGAACCTGCGGTTGGCACCCGTCGATGCCGAAAGCTCCCCTTCCATGGCCCCGACCCACGCCCTGACCATCTCCCGGGAGTCCTGTCCCAGGTTCAAACGATACCTTTGCAGGTCCACGAAGAGATCGAGCAGGTCCTCGGGAGGCCGGCGCGCGCCGTTGACGGGCCTCACCGCAAGCGTCCCCTCCGTGATCCGCACGCCGGGACGCAGCTCACGCCCGGCCCGCGGCCCGCGGCGCTGAGCGGGATCGTGATCCACCGCTCGGTGGATCACGAGCGACGACAGCCGGTTGACCTCTTCTGCGTGCAGGTAGTACGAGCGCATGAAGGTCTCGACCTCGCTCAACCGCGCCTCCCCGTCGAAACCCAGCCCCTGCGCCGCCTGCTCCTGGGACTCGAAGGTCAGCCGGTCCTGATGCCGGCCGGCCAGGAAATGGAGCTCGTTGCGGGTGCGCCAGAGGAAGTCCCGCCCCCGTTCCAGGGCGTCGGCGTCGTCTTGCTCCAGAAGGCCCGTCCGGGGCAGGTCCTGGATCTCGACGGCGCCGCTCTTCGCCCGCGCGATCCACATGGCCGTGTGGATGTCGCGCAGCCCCCCCTGCCCTTCCTTGATGTCGGGCTCCAGCAGGAAGACCGACTCGCCGTGGCGCTGATGCCGCTGATCGCGTTCGCTGATCTTGGTGCCGACGAAGCGGTCGCCGCCACCCCCTCTGAGCTGCCTCCAGAAAACCCGCTCCAGGTCCCGATACAGCCCTTCGTCGCCGCAAATGTGGCGCGCGTCCACCAGCGCGGTCCGGATCACCTGGTCGCGCCGGGCATGGCGCGCGCACTCGGTCACCGTGCGGGTCGCATGACCCACGGTCAACCCGGCGTCCCACAAGGGATAGAGGATCCTGTGGGTGACGAACTCCACGTAGGACGCGGCCTGCCAGCCATACAGGAACAGGATGTCGATGTCCGAGTAGGGATTCAGCTCGCCGCGCCCGTACCCGCCCTGGGCCACCACCGCGCAGCGGCCCTTCGACGGCGCCGCCCCGTCTTCCTCCGCCGCCTCGAACAGGCGGCGCAAGAGGCAGTCGATCATCTCGCCGTATGCCCGCACCACCTCCACGCCCGAAGCCCCCGAGCGGTGGGACCGAAGCAGCCGCTCGCGCCCCTGGTCGATGTACGCCCGGACGCCTTCTCCCGGATTCACGCCCCGGACGTGCTCGTCCGCGAGCATCCGCCAGGGCGTGCCCCCTCCGGCAACGCGCGTCGGACCCTGCAATGCTCCGCTTCCCCCCACGGCTGTCGTCATTGTGGATTTCCCCTCTTCCGCAGCACGTTGGCGTAGTTCTTGATGCCCCGGTACAGCCCCTCGACAATGGCCTTCTGGAACTCGGCGCGCTGCAGCGCCCGCGCCTCGCGGCGATTGCTGACGAAGAACAGCTCCGTCAGCGCGGCCGGCATGCGCGCTCCCACCAGCACGTAGAACAACCCCTTCTTCACCCCTAGGTCCTTGGCGCGCGGATAGTGCGGCCGGGTCCTCTTCACCAGCGACGACTGGAGGTGGCTCGCCAGGCTGATGGAATCCGACAGGAACACGTTCAGCTTGAGGTCGCTCAACATGATTTGCAAGTCCGTGAGGTTCCGGCGCGCGGTGCCGTTCTCCCGCGCGGCCAGCTTCATGGTGGCTTCGTCCGTGGTCTTGTCCAGGTAGTAGGTCTCCAGGCCGCCCGCCCTGCGATTGTGGCTGGCGTTGGCGTGAAGGGAAAGGAACAGGTCGGCGCGCTCCGCGTTGGCCATGGCCGTGCGTCCCTTGAGGGGAATGAACACGTCGGCGTTCCTGGTAAGGACGACATCCACTCCCATGCGGCGGCGGAGCTTGGGCGCCAGCTTCCTGGCCACGCGAAGCACCACGTCCTTCTCCTTGAGTCCGCCCGCGCCGATGGCTCCGGGATCCCTTCCGCCATGGCCCGGGTCCAGCACGATCCTGCGGACCGCCAACTGCCTGCCCGCCGCCGACCCCCTCTTCCGCTCCACGTCCACCATCAGCCGGTGGGGGTTGGACAGCAGCACCGCGTCGTGGCTGCCGGACCCCTTGAGATCGAGCACCACCCGCACCACGTCCGCCTTGTACTGAGCCAGCCGGACCCGGCGAACCAGCGAATCGCCGACCTGGACCCGCCGCCCGGTCTTCAGGCGAGCCCCCGTGAGATCCAGGTAGATGCGCGGCGGCAGGCGCTTTCGGGGAACCGCCGCCAGGGTCCGTATCGTGTACTTGACCGGCCCGGACAGGTCGAGGATCACCCGCGTGTAGTTGGATGAGGAGAGATGCCGCACGCCCGTGAGCGACGACTTCGGCACCACCGCGTCGACCTCGAACGCCGTGCCCGCAGCGCACAACCCAAGCAACACCGCCAGTAGACGCGCCAATCGGCCTCCCCGTGGCTCCCGGCTACTTGGACGGGCTCCTGGCCTCGGTCACCAGCTCGTCCAAAATGCTCAACGCCTCAAGGGGGGTGAGCGCGTTGGTGTCGATGGCCTGGAGCTTCTCCCGCAACCGGTCCTGACCCGAGTCGTACAACATCAACTGGACCCCCTCCGGCGCCGCTTCGAAGCCGGCAAGGCGAGGTTGCCCCCAGGCATTCAGCTCCTCGCCCTCCAGGTTCTTGAGGATCTCCTTGGCCCGCTCGATGAGCGAACGCGGCAATCCGGCCAGGCCGGCCACCTGGATGCCGTAGCTGCGGCTGGCCGGACCCTCCTTGAGGGTGCGGAGAAAGATCACCTCCCCTTGCCATTCCCTGACCGCGAAGTTGAAGTTCTTCACGCGTTCCCGCGTGCGCGCCAGACTCGTCAGCTCGTGGTAGTGGGTGGCGAACAGCGTACGCGGCCGGTGCGGCGACTCGTGCAGGAACTCGGCCAGCGACCAGGCGATGGAAATGCCGTCGAAGGTGCTCGTGCCGCGGCCCACCTCGTCCAGGAGGATCAGGCTGCGGGGCGTGGCCAGGCGCAGGATGCGGGCCGTCTCCTTCATCTCCACCATGAACGTCGATTCTCCCGCCGCCAGCGCGTCGGTGGCGCCGAAACGGGTGAACAGCCGGTCCACCAGGCCCACGTGGGCGGCGTCGGCGGGCACGAAGCTGCCCATCTGGGCGAGGATCACCACCAGCGCCACCTGCCGCATGTAGGTGGACTTCCCCGCCATGTTGGGACCGGTCAGGAGCATGACTTGCGTGGCCTCGGAATCCATCCCGCAATCGTTGGGGACGAATCCGCCGCGGCCCAGCGCGGCCTCCACCGCCGGATGCCGCGCGGCGTGCATGGCGAGGGTCAGGCCGGAATCCACCCGCGGGCGTACGAAGCGCCGGGTTTCGGCGGTCTCCGCCAGCGCCAGCAGCGCGTCGAGCCTGGCCAGCGCCAGGCTCGACTGCTTGAGAACCGGGTAGTGGGCGGCGATACCGTCGAGCAGGTCCGCAAAGATCCGCGCTTCCAGCTTCAGTATCTCCTCGTCCGAGCCCAGCACCCGGGCCTCGTAGTCCTTCAGCTCGGGGGTGATGAACCGTTCGCCGTTGGCCAGCGTCTGCTTGCGGATGTAGTTGTCCGGAACGTTGCCGAGATTGGCCCGGGTGACCTCGATGTAGTAGCCGAACACCTTGTTGTAGCGTACCTTCAGCGAATGGATGCCGGTGCGCTGGCGCTCCTGGTGCTGCAGGTCCGAGATCCAGCCCTTGGCGTTGCCGCGGATGGACGAGAGCGTGTCCAGCTCTTCATCGAAACCGGCGCGCACGAACCCCCCGGCGCGGGCGGTGGCCGGGGGGGCGTCCACCAGCGCCCGCTGCACCAGCTCCACCACCTCCGGCGCCGGCTGCAGTTGCGACCGAAGCCGGGTCAGCGGCTCGCTGCCGCACCCCGCCAGCCGCCCGCGCACCGCTTCCAGCGCCCGCAGCGTGTCCTTGATGGCGGTGAGGTCCCGGGGCGACGCGCTCCGGGAGACGATTCGGCCGGACAGCCGCTCCAGGTCCTGGACCCCGTGGAGAGCCTCCCGCAGCCTCCGCCGCATTTCCGGAGCAGCCACCAGCTCCTCCACGGCGTCCTGCCGGCGCCGGATCCGTTGCTCGTCCAGCAAGGGATAGAGGGTCCACTTGCGCAGCTCCCGCGCCCCCATGGCCGTACGGGCCGGCTCCAGGACGCCGAGGAGCGAGCCGCGCTTGCCTCCGTCGAAGGCGCGCACCAGCTCGAGATTGGCCTGGGTGTTCTCGTCCAGCATGAGGAACTGCGAGGCGCGATACGGCTCCAGTGCGGTCAAGACCTGCACGGCGCCGGGTGAGCGGTCTTCCAGGTAAGCCAGAATGGCGCCCGCGGCCCGTACCCCCAGCGGCCACTCCTCCTGCGGCCCCTGGTAGATGCCGCTGCTGTTCAGCCTCTGGACCGCGGCCCCCGAGAACCACGTCTCCGGCCCCGGGGTGCAGTGCACCGCTGCATAGTCCTCGCGCAGACCGGCGAGAGGACCGGAGAGGGTGTCGGGGATCAGCAGCTCCCGCGGCTGAATCCGCCCCAGCTCGTTGGTGAGGGCCGCGTAGCCCGTCATCTGGGTGAAGCGGAACTCGCCGGTGGTGACGTCGGTGAAGGACAGCCCGTACTCGTCGCGGGCGGCGGTGACGGCCACGAGGAAATTGTTGACCTCGGCGTCGAGTCCCTCCCCCTCGGTGAGAGTGCCGGGGCTGATGACCTTGATCACTTCGCGCCGCACGACTCCCTTGGCGAGCTTGGGGTCCTCGGTCTGCTCGCAGACCGCCACCTTGAAGCCGGCGGACAGGAGCTTTCCGATGTAGGGGGTGGCCGCGTGGTGCGGCACGCCGCACAGCGGAACGGGTGCGCCGTCGCTGCGGTTGCGGCTGGTGAGCGCGATGTCGAGCACCTTCGACGCCCTTTCCGCATCCTCGAAGAACATCTCGTAGAAGTCCCCGAGCCGGAAGAACAGGATGGCGTCCTGGTGACGATCCTTGATCTCCAGGTACTGATGCATCATGGGCGTGAGCCGTGTCCGCTCCATCATGTCATCCTAACACGGGACGGGGCGGCGGACCTCGGCGAGCCGATGCGGTCCGCGCGACAGGCTGCTATACCTTGCGCCGCTGACCCAGCAGATAGTCCACGAGCAAGTACTGTCCCAGACGATCGGGACGGGTGTAGAAAGCGCGCCCCTTGTTGAGCCGGGTCATCTCGTCCACGAAGCCCTTCAGCACCGGACTGTCGTCCAGCATGAAGGTGTTGATGGTGATGCCCCGCTGGGTGACCCGTTTCGCTTCCTTCAGGGTCTCCTCGGCCGCGCGCTGGCTGATGCCGCCGAAACTCAGCGGCCATTCGCAATAAAGCCGTCCCTGGCGGCAGTACGCCGTGGGCTGGCCGTCGGTGATGACGATGATCTGCTGATTGCGGGTCGAGCTCCGCTTCTTCAACAGGTCGATGGCGAGATGGAGTCCGTCCTGCAGGTTGGTGAAGGGATCGCCCATGTTCCAGGTCGCCTCCGGCAGATCCTTCGCCTTCAGTTCCACCGCCCGGGTAAAGAAACCGACGATGCCGAAATAGTCCTGGGGATACTTGGAACGGCACAGGGACTCCATGGCCAGGGCCACCTTCTTGGCCGCGGCGAACCGCCCGTCCCAGCTCATGGACCAGCTCATGTCCAGCAGCAGGACCGTGGCGGCGCGGGTCGAGTACTGGGAATCGAAGACCATGAAGTCCCTCGGCTCGAGGCTCAAGGGCACCTTCGCGTCGCGCCGCAGGGCGGCCCGGAGGGTCTCGTTGAGGTTGAGGTTCAGGGGGTCGCCGGAGACGTACGGCCTGCTCGACTCGGGCACGACCTCCTGGGAGCCGTGCCGGGCGATCTGATGACGGCCGGCCGCGTCCCGGCTGAGCTGCTTGTAGATGTCCCGCAGGGCGATCTGGCCGATGCGCCGGACGCCGCGCGGCGTCAATTCGAAGTGGTCGCCCTTGTCGACGACGTAGCCGCCGTCCTCGAGGGAGGATTCCAGCCGCATCACCCCCTCGTAGTCCTCCTGGGCCTGCGCTCCCAGCAGGCTGTTCAGGAGGTCCATGTCCACGTCCTTGGGATGGCTGCTGGAGAGCTGCCCCTCCAGCCTCTGCAGCCCCTCCATGCGTTCCTGGAGCTCCGAGGCTTCCTCGAAATTCAACGATTCCTGGCCCCTGAAGAGGTTTCCCTCACGTCGAATATAGTTTTCGAGCCGGCGTATCTTGTCCAGTTGCGAGAGGATCTCCTCGAAATCCTTCTTTGCCTCCGGATTCTCGAAGTTGTAGCCGGCCAGCCGCTCGATGGCGTCGCTCAGCTTGGGCGGAAGGTGCTGCAGGAACTCGTCCTTCTTCTCCGCCTCCGCCCGGTCGGGGTTCTGCTGGAGAGTGTCGCGTTCCCTGGCGACGATGTCCTGCAGCGCTTCCTGGATCTCGTCGAGCGCCGAGCGGATCTGGTACTGCTCGTACATCCGGCGCTTTTCCCGGGCCACCTGAGACAGCAGGTCGTCGAGGCCGGCGACGCGCTCCTCGTCCTCGCCCATGCCGCGCTGCATCAGGCGGCGCATGGACTGCTGCAGGTCCCCGGTCTCGTCCATGTGCTCGTTCAACTGGTCGAACACCTCGTCCGGGCGCATGGACCTGTCCTGCACCCCGTTCCAGCGACTGTAGCGGGCGTGGATCATGAGCGGTGAACCGCGGTCATCAGCGTGCTTCCGTGAGTGAATGGGAGCGGCCGGGTCGAAGCGCCGCTCCTACATCGTCGGGGAGTCACTTTCCGTAAGTGATTCGGCCGCCTGCGGCTTCCTTGTTGAGCTTTTGGTGCAGGTGCAGGCCTTCCAGCACCAACTCCGTGGCCGAGGCCAGAAAGCCGGGCGAGTCCACGTCGCCCAAGGAGCGTATGGCTTCCTGGAGGCCGGGTATCTCCTTGATGCCCTCGAGATAGTCCTCCGAGCGCATCTCGTCGGAGACCTCCACCCCCCAGCCGGAGTTGAAGTACTCGATGACGCTTTGCAGCGCGTTGACGTCGAGCCGGCTGTCGAAGGTCTTGACGATCGCGCGGTTCAGCAGGCGCTCGATCAGCTCTTCCTCGTTCTTCTCCTCGCCCACGTACTCCACCTCGATCTTTCCGCAGGTGGAGGGGAGCACGGCATGGAGATCGCTCACCCGCGGCACGATGTCGGTTTCCCCCGACCGCAGCGCGCGCTTCTCGGCGTTGCTGATCATGCTCTCGTAGTTGTTGATGCTGATGCGGACGCTGACGCCGGACGACTGGTTGATCTCGCTCGAGTTGCGCGCCTCGAAGGTCAGGTGGCCCAGCACTTCCTTCATGAAGTCGGGGATCGTCACCGCGTGGCTGCGGCCGTCCAGCGGGGCCGACTCCTGCTCCATGATGTCGATCTCGTGCTCGACCTGACGCGGGTAGTGGGTCCTGATCTGCACGTCGAAGCGATCCTTCAAGGGCGTGATGATGCGGCCGCGGCTGGTGTAGTCCTCGGGGTTCGCGCTGGCCACGATGATCACGTCGAGGGGAAGACGGATCTTGTATCCCTTGATCTGGACGTCCTTTTCCTCCATGAGGTTGAATAGCCCCACCTGCACCTTTTCGGTCAGGTCCGGAAGCTCGTTGACGGCGAACACGCCGCGGTTGGTGCGGGGGATGAGGCCGTAGTGGATGGTCTCCTCGTCCGCCAGATACCGCCCTTCCGCCACCTTGATGGGATCGATCTCACCGATCAGGTCGGCGATGGAAACGTCCGGGGTGGCCAGCTTCTCGCCGTACCGCTGTTCCCGGTCGATCCACTCCACTTCAACATCGTCTCCCTGCTGGGCCAGCCGGCACCGGCGCGGAGCGCATACCACGTTGTAGGGATCGCAGTTGATCTCGCAGCCCTTCACCCTCGGGGTCTTTTCGTCCAGCAAGTTGGTGAGGCCGCGGATGATACGCGACTTGGCCTGGCCCCGCTCTCCGAGGAAAACCATGTGATGACCCGACAGGATTGCGTTCTCGATTTCCGGAATCACGGTCTCGTCGTAGCCCACGATGCCCGGCAGGATCCTCTCGCCGGACTTGAGAAGGGCCGTGAGGTTGTTGCGCATCTCGTCGCGCACGGACCTGACGACGGTTCCGCTGCGTTTCAGTTCGCCCAAGGTTTTTTTGGATTCCACTCCAATACCTCCTGCCAGGCCATTTGATCCTGTTGCTAGTGTCCTGCGTCACCAACAAGCTTGTGAAGATGCGGGCCGTCTGCCTGAAGCCTTATCCATCCTCGGCAGCAGGGCTCTGGTTGACCCGCACGCGAAGCTCCTTGCCGACCTTGAAAAACGGGACTCGCTTGGAGGACACCGACACGACCGCCCCGGTCTTGGGATTGCGTCCGTCCCGGGCCCTCCGGTGCTTGACCACGAAACTGCCGAAGCCCCGGATCTCGATGCGTTCCTCCCGCTGCAGCGCGGCAATCAGGGAATCGAAGACGGAGTTGATGATCACCTCCGCGTCGAAACGCGACAGGTGGGGAAAGCGGTCGTTGATTTCTTCGATCAGGTCTCGCTTTGTCATGCAGTTCCCCGAAAAAGAAGGTGCGCCCTATACGTCGTCTTTCTCGCCGTCCTGCGCGTCCGTTCCCGGGCGGTTCTCCCGGTCCAGCTTCAACTCCTCATTCAGGATAGTCTCGAAAGAGAAACGGCCGGCCTCTTTCTCCCGCTTGAGATAGGTCTCCAGCTCTTCCCGTTCCTCCGATCGCTTGAGAGCGCGGATGCTGAGCCCGATCTTGCGTTCCTGAAGGTCGACGTTGACCACTTCCGCCTCCACGACATCGCCCACCTGATGGAGGCTCGAAGGCTTGTCCACGTGCTCGGTGCTGAGCTGAGAGACATGGATGAGTCCCTCGACGCCTTCGGCCACGCGCACGAATACCCCGAAATCGAGCACCCTGACGATTGGGCCCGTGATCCGGGAGCCGGGCGGGTGCTCGTTGACCACTCGTTCCCAGGGATCCATGGTCAACTGCTTCACGCCGAGCGAGAACCGCTCCACCTGCGGGTCGACGCCGAGCACCTTCGCCTCGACCATGTCACCCTTCTTGTAGATCTCCGACGGATGCTTGATCTTCTTGGTCCAGTCCAGATCGGAAATGTGGATCAGTCCGTCGATGCCCTCCTCGACTCCCACGAAGACTCCGAAATCCGTGATGTTGCGCACCGGCCCCTGGATGACGCTGCCCTCGGGGTATTTCTCCTTCGCCAGGAACCACGGGTTGGGCAGCACCTGCCTTAGTCCCAGCGAGATACGCCGGCGCCCGGGATCCACGTTCAGGACCATGGCCTCCACGGTCTCCCCCACCTGCACCACCTTGGAGGGATGCGAGAGCTTCTTCGCCCACGACATCTCGGAGACGTGGATCAGCCCCTCGACCCCCTTCTCCAGCTCAACGAACGCGCCGTAGTCCGTCAGACCCACCACCTTGCCGGTGATCTTCGAGTCGACGGGGTACCGTTCCGCCACCGATTCCCACGGGTCCGGCGTGATCTGCTTCATTCCCAGCGAGATGCGCTCTCTCTCCTTGTCGAACTTGAGCACCACCACCCGGACGGTCTCGCCCAGGCTCAGCAGGTCGCTCGGATGGTTGACCCGGCCCCACGACATGTCGGTGATGTGCAGGATCCCGTCGATGCCGCCGACATCGACGAACGCTCCGTAGTCGGTGATGTTCTTGACCACGCCCTCCAGGATCACCCCTTCGTCGAGGACCGCGAGGGTCTCCTTCTTGAGGACTTCCCGTTCCTTCTCGAGCAGGACCTTGCGCGACACCACCACGTTGTCGCGCATCCGGTTGTACTTGAGGATCGTGAAGCGGTCCCGCTTGCCCACGAACTGGTCGAGATTGCGGGTCGGCCGAATGTCCACATGAGAGCCGGGAAGGAAACCATCCACGCCGACGTCCACCTTGAAGCCGCCCTTGACCCTGGCGACGATGATGCCCTCGATGGGCGTCATCTGCTCGTGCGCCTTCTCGATCCGGTCCCACACCTTGATGCTCTCGGCCTTCTGACGCGACAGCACGATCTCGCCCCGGTCTCCCTCGGGGGACTCGAAGAAGACGTCCACGTCATCGCCGAGCGCCACCTGCAGCGTTCCGTCCCGGTCCTGGAATTCCTGAACCGAAATGCGGCCTTCGGTCTTGTAGCCCACGTCCACGACCACGTGGGTGGGGTTGACGTCAACCACCTTGCCGGTGACCACCCCGCCGGGCTTCACCGCCTGCAGGCTCTCCTCGAACAGCGACTGAAAGTCGTCCTCGGCGGCCGGGGCCTCCTCGTTCTCCGAAACCTCCCGGACGTCCGAAGTCCCCTGGGTCTCCGGAGTATCCTGGACCTCCGAGGTATCCTGGACCTCCGAGGTATCCCGGGCCTCCGGGGGTTCCTGGACCTGTGCGGTCTCCTCGATCCTGTTCTCCTCACCTTCCGTCATGAAACAATTCTCCCATTCTCATTGGATTTCGCGTTCACTTTCTCCAGTATTTTCGCAACCACCGCCTCCACCGACAGCCGGGTCGAGTCGATGAGGAGCGCGCCATCGGCCTTGCGCAACGGCGCCACCGCGCGCTCCTTGTCCCGCCGGTCCCGACGCATAACGTCCGCCAGCGTCTGTTCCAGCGTCAGCGCCGGATCCCGTCCGGCCAGCTCCTGGAAACGCCTTTGGGCACGCGTTTCCGGAGACGCGTCGAGGTAGATCTTCACTTCGGCGTCGGGGAACACCACGGTTCCCATGTCGCGGCCCTCGGCGACGACGCACCCGCTGCGGCCCATGGAGCGCTGAAGGTCGGCCATCCGGCGCCTCACGATGCCGATGCCCGATACCCGGGAGGCCATCTGCCCGACCTCCGCGGTACGGATCTCGCCGCTCACGTCCGTCCCGTCCAGCATCACCGCTTCGTCGGCGCCGAGATCCACGACCGTGGTCTCCAGAATCCCTTCCAGGGCGCCCTCGTCCAACGGATCCGCGCCGCGTCGCATGACCTTCCATGCCAGCGCGCGGTACATGGCTCCGGTATCCATATAGCGGTATCCGAGACGCTTCGCCACGGCCTTGGCAACCGTGCTCTTGCCGGCGCCGGCCGGGCCGTCGATGGCCACGATCAACTATCCTATCCTCACTTGACAGCGGGCACAACCGGTGCCCCGGAGCCCTTACCTCATCAATTGCCGATTTTCCCTAGGCTTTCGAAAAAACCAGGGAACGATACCCTGACACAGTCTTCGTTCGAGAGCGAGATCCCGCCCGGCGTCGACAAACCGGCAACCGCCAGCGCCATGGCCACGCGATGGTCGTCGTGGCTTTCCACCGCGGCGCTCTTGAGCCCGCCGGCGCCCTCCACCATCACATCGTCGCCGCGCACTTCCGTCCTCACGCCCATCTTCGCGAGCTCGCCGGTCATGGCGGCGATACGGTCCGACTCCTTGAAGCGCAGCTCGCCGACATCCCGAAACAGCGTGGTTCCCCCGGCCAACGCCGCGGCCACGAACAGCACCGGATACTCGTCGATGGTGCGGGGCGCGAGCTCGGCCTCGACCTCGGTCCCGCGAAGTTCGCCTCCCCGTACACGAATGTCGGCCACCGGCTCGCCGGCCTCTTCCCAGCAATGCGTCACCTCGATGTCCGCGCCCATCGCCCGCAAGACATCGATCACCCCGGTGCGCGTGGGATTGCAGCCGACCGCCAGGACGGACACGTCCGATCCGGGTATGGTGGCGGCAGCCACGGCGATAAACGCGGCCGAGGACACGTCCCCCGGGACTTTCAGCCGCGTTCCCAAGAGCTCCTGCCCGCCCTTGACCGCCACCGTCCGGCCGTCGCGCTCCACCAGGGCGCCGAAACCCCGCGCCATGATCTCCGTATGGTCCCGGGAACGGTAGGGCTCCTCGATGCGCGTTTCTCCCCGTGCCTGCAGGCCGGCCAGCAGCACCGCCGACTTCACCTGGGCGCTGGCCACCGGCGAGGCGTAGTCGATGCCGTGGAGCGGTTGGCCGTGAATCTCCAGCGGCGCGCGCCCCTCCTTTCCCGCCACACGGCCTCCCATGCGCGTCAGCGGCTCGATCACCCGTTTCATCGGACGGGTGCGGAGGGAATCGTCGCCGTCGAGGACGGCATCGAAGGGCCGCCCCGCCAGGAGTCCCGTCAGCAGGCGCATGGTGGTCCCGGAATTGCCGCAGTCGATGGTTTCCCGCGGCGCCTGCAGTCCGTCCCACCCGCCGCCCTCGATGCACAGGGCGCCCCCGTCGCGACGGAAAGCCACCCCCATGCGCCTGAACGCCGCCACCGTGCTGGAGTTGTCGGCCCCGCGGGACATGTTTTCGATGCGGGTCTCGCCTCGCGCCACCGCGCCCATGATGACCGCGCGGTGCGCGATGGACTTGTCTCCGGGAACTTCCAGCTCGCCCCTGAGGGGCCGCGAAACCTGTTCGATCCTGACGGTCATGCTGGTCGTCCTTCGACTTCGCGCCGCTTCGCGTCGCTACGCTCAGGACGAACGGTCGTGATTCCCCTTCTCCGTTCGTCCTGAGCGTAACGACGGGACATTACGTGATCTTCTTCCGGGTGGCCAAGGCCCGCTCGAACTCCCGTTCCAGCCCCGGTCCGTCGTTCCGGCGCACGTACTCCGCGAAGCGCTCGATGCCCCGGGCGTATTCCCGAAGACCTTTCAGCACCGCCTCGCGGTTGAGCAGGCAGATGTCTCGCCACAGTTCCGGACGGCCGGCCGCGATGCGCGTCGTGTCCCTGAACCCCGAGCCGCAGTATTCGGCCAAGTCCAGCGATCCCACCTTGGTGCGCTCCAGGGCGTTCACCAGAGCGGAGGCCGCCACGTGGGGAAGGTGGCTGACGACGCCCAGGACCCGGTCGTGGACCGCGGCGTCCATGGTCTCGACCTTGGCCCCCACCCGGCGCCAGAACGTCCGCAGCTTCTTCACCGCGGCCGGGGCGCTCTTCGCGGTGGGGGTGATGATGCAGCGGCGGCGAACGAACAGGTCGGCCCTCGCCGCATCGGGCCCCCACTGATCGCTGCCGGCGATGGGATGGGCGCCTACGAACGGCGGTCCCGCTTTCAACAGCCGGTCCATGTCCGCCACCACCCGGCGCTTGACGCTGCCGACATCGCTGATGAGGCAACCGCGGTGGAGGCGTGGCAGAAACGACCGCGTCAGGGGGGCGATGGCGCTCACCGGCGTGGCCAGCACCAGGAAGTCGGTGTCCTCGGGAAAGTCGCCGGCATCCAGGAAGTAGCGGTCGAGGATGCCGATCCGCTTCCCCCGGCGCAGCGTCGTCTCGTTGCGGCCGTATCCCACGACCCGTTCCACCAACCCCCGCTCCCTGGCGGCCAGGGCCAGGGAGCCGCCGATGAGCCCGACACCCGCGATCACCATGGTCCGAAACATCAACCGGCGGCGCCTCCTTGAAGAATTCCTTCCAGACAGTCCAGGAACCTACGGTTCTCGTCCGGGGTCCCCACGGTCACGCGCACGTGCTCGGGAAACTCCGAGCCCACGGGCCGCACGATGACCCCCCGGCGCAGCATCGCCTCGAAGACGCCGGCCACCGGCCCGACCCGCACCAGGATGAAGTTGGCCTGGCTCGGCACCCACTGGACTCCCAGGGCCGTAAGGCGCTCGCCGAGGAATGCCAGACCCTGGCTGTTGACCTCCATGCTGCGGCGCAGGTGCTCGGTGTCGTGCACCGCGGCCGTGGCCGCCCACTGGGCGGCGGCATTGACGTTGAACGGCTCCCGCACCTGGTTCATCATGGCGACGATGTCGGGATGGGCGATGCCGTAGCCGACTCGCAGGCCCGCGAGGCCGTAGACCTTGGAGAAGGTCCTGAGGGTCAGGACAGCCCGGTCGTCCCGCTGATCGTCGAGAGAATCGGGGTAGTCCGGATCGGTGGCGTACTCGAAGTACGCCTCGTCCGCCACCACCAGCACGTCCGGCCCCACCCGCTCCAGGAAGGTTTCCCACTCGGGCCGCCGGTAGATCGTGCCCGTGGGGTTGTTGGGATTGGCCAGGAAGACGCAACGCGTTTTCGGCGTCAACGCCCCGGCCATGGCTTCGAGGTCATAGCCGTAGTCCTTGAGCGGCACCGTCCGCATCACCGCGCCCATGGCGTTGAGCGAGAGCGGATAGGCCACGAAGGTGCCCTCGGACAGCAAGGCCTCGTCCCCCGGCCGCAGAAAGGTCCGCACCGCCAGCTCGATGA
The DNA here is from genome assembly GCA_965204505.1 of uncultured Binatia bacterium (SeqCode). Classification (GTDB taxonomy): domain Bacteria; phylum Desulfobacterota; class Binatia; order UBA9968; family JAJDTQ01; genus JAJDTQ01. The sequence goes on along the minus strand of CBDBFB010000001.1, from coordinate 957,568 downwards.
GCTCGTTGGAGCCGTTGCCGAAGACCAACCGTTCGGGGGCGACGTCCAGCTTGGCCGCCAGCGCCTGGCGGAGATGGAAACAACCGCCGTCGGGATAGAGGTGAAGCTCCTCCAGCCGCTCGCGCAAGGCCGCCACCGCCTTGGGGGAGGGGCCCAGGGGGTTCTCGTTGGAGGCCAGCTTGGCCGACCCCTCGATGCCGTATTCCCGCTCCACCTCGTCGATGGGCTTGCCGGGAACGTACGGCACGATGCGGCGAATGTATTCCGGGACCTGGTCTAGGATGCTCATAGGCTGCTGGGATAGGACCCGAGGACCTTCAGGAAGACGCAGCTCTTGGCAAGCTGGTCCAGCGCGCGCTTCACTCGGGGCTGTTGTTGATGACCCTTGAAATCGATGAAGAATACGTACTCCCAAGCCTTCTGGCGCGAGGGCCGCGACTCGATCTTGGTGAGGTTGATGCCGTGTTTCGCGAAGGGCGCCAACAGGTCATGGAGCACGCCCACGCGGTCCTTGGCGGCAAAAACGATGCTGGTCTTGTCCTCGCCGGTGGGCGCCGGCGCATCGTCGCCGATGACGAAAAAACGTGTGATGTTGTCGTGATTGTCGGCGATGTTGGCCTGCACGATCCTGAGCCCGTAGACTTCGCCCGCCAGCCGGCTGGAGACCGCCGCCGCGGTCCGGTCCGAACGCGCCTCCTTGGCGGCCTGCGCGGTGCTCGCCACTTCCTCGATGACGGCGTCGGAATAGTGCGCGGCGACCCACTTCCGGCACTGACCGAGGGCGTGAGGGTGGGAAAGGATGCGGCGTACGTCCCTGGCCCGTCCTGACCGGGACAGCAGGCACAGCTCGATGTCGATGCTGACCTCGCCACAGATCTGGACATCCGAGCCCTGCAGCAGATCCAGGGTGTGGGCCACCACCCCTTCGGTGGAGTTTTCCACGGGCACCACGCCGTAGTCCACGTTGCGCGCGCTCACCTCTCGAAAGACGTCGCCGATGGCGGGCTCGGGGGAATAGCGCACGGTGCTGCCGAAGTGCCGTTGCGCGGCCATGTGGGTGAAGGTCGCCTCGGGGCCGAAGAAGGCCACCTTCATCTCGGCCTCGACTCCGCGGCAGGCCGACAGGACTTCCCGGTAGACGGCGCGAATGGACGCCGCCGACAACGGCCCGCCGTTGGCGCCGGATACCTTCTGGTAGACGGCCCGCTCGCGGCTGGCGACGTAGACGGGTCTTCCCGTGAGACTCTTTTGATCCCCGATCTTCAGGGCAAGGGATGCTCTCTCGTTGAGAAGCGCTACAATCCTGGAATCAACTTGATCGATCTTTTTTCGGAGGGCATCTACCGATTCTCTACGGCTCAATGAAAACCTCGAGGGGATGGATTGGGACCGACTGGGAACGTTAGCCGAACTCCCGGACAATTGCAACTACGCGCCACCACACGTTTTTGTTCGTAGCAGGGGGCGGCGTCGATGCCGGAACGAAATCGTGTTAGCGTTCCCGGAAACGCCCGATGCAAAACCAGACCAAGGCCTACCTGTACGCCGCCGCCGCGGTGCTGTGCTGGTCCACCGTGGCGACGGCGTTCAAGCTCTCCCTGCGCCACGTGAGCGCCGACGCCCTGGTGTTCTATTCCTCGCTCGCATCCGTTGTCGTCCTGCTGTGCATCACCCTAGCCACCGGGCGCCTCCGGGAGCTCCGGGGCTGGAATGCCGGCGATCTGCGCAGGTCCCTCGCTCTGGGCTTCCTGAACCCCTTCCTCTACTACCTCGTGCTGTTCAGAGCCTACGATCTCCTGCCCGCCCAGGAGGCTTTGACGCTGAACTTCGCCTGGCCCGTGGTGCTGGCGCTGTTCTCCATCCTGCTGCTGCGGCAGCCCGTCAGCCTGCGCTCCCTTCTTGCCATGGCCATCAGTTTTGCCGGGGTGGTCGTCATCGCGACTCGCGGAGACCCGCTGGGGCTGGACCTCGCCAATCCGCTGGGAGTGGCGCTGGCACTGGGGAGCACGCTGATATGGGCGCTCTACTGGATCTACGGGGTCAAGGACCGCCGCGACCCGGCGACGCGCCTGCTGGCCAACTTCACGTTCGGCTGCGTTTTCTCGGGAGGCTACCTGTGGCTCTCGGGCTCCCTGGAAACCCCGGGCCTCCCAGGCCTGGCCGGAGCCTTGTACATCGGCACGTTCGAGATGGGCATCGCGTTCGTCGCCTGGCTCCGGGCGCTCAGGCTCTCCCGGACCACCGCACAGGTCGGGCAACTGATCTACCTGACGCCGTTCCTCTCCCTCCTGATGATCGCGCTGGTGGTGGGAGAGCCGATCTACGCGAGCACCTTGGCGGGACTGGCGCTGATCGTCGCAGGCATCGTGCTGCAGCGGCGAAGCGGCTAAGCCGGAGAGAAGTCCTTCATTTCATGAACGGGTAGGACCAGGGGCTCATTTCATCCGCGGTCCGCCCCAGCGCGTCCCAGTCCTGGAGGTGATCCCAGGCTGACTCCGCCGCCTCCTGCGCCTGCGCCCGCAGGGCCTCGATGTCCACTCCGTGGACCCGTCCCTCTTCTACACGCACCTCGCCGTCGACGATGACCGTCCGGACGTCGTCGCCGATGCCGCATTCCACCAGGCTCTTGATGGGGTCGCGCACCGGTCCGTACCTGAGGGTGCCGCGGCCGGTGATATCGACGATGATGATGTCCGCGCGGGCGCCCGGCGCCAGGCGCCCCAGGTCGTTCCGCCCCAGCGCCCGCGCGCCCCCCAGGGTGGCGGCCTCGAACACCTCGGCGGCGCTGGCCGCGCGCAGGTTGTGGCCGATGACCTTGCCGAAGTAGGACGCGATGCGCATCTGCATCATGAAGTCCCGCGGATAGGTGTCGCTTCCCAGGGAGATGTTGACTCCGGCCTTGCGGTACTTCTCCCAGGAATCGAGGCAGCGTCCCCGGCGCGCGATGTTGACCGGGCAGTGGGAGATGGACACGCCGTACTCTCCCATGATCTCGATGTCCCGGCCGCCCGAGAAGTTGAGCTGCGGGTTCTCGGCCACGAGGTTGCCGTGGCCGATGGTGACGTCGGGACCCAGCAGCCCTATCGACTCCAGCAGCTCCACGGGAGTCATGCGATACTCGGTCACGAGTTCGTAGAACTCGATGATGTTGTAGGCCGCGTGGGTCGAGATCGGCACCTTGAGCTCGTCCGCCGCCTTCCGGGCGGCACGCAGCAGGTCCAGCGTGCAGGACTCGGCTTCCCGCGGGATCAGGATCCCGCGGACACGGTCGCCGCAACTGCCGTTGACGCGCTTGATGAAGTCCACGGCGCCCGCGAACTCCCGCCAGCCGGCGGCCTCGTCCAGCGCGCGCTTGAGACGGCCGCGGCCGTCCGCCACCCAGCGGCCGGAATCGAACCCCGGTCCCAGGTAGGCCCGCGCGCCGAGCCGGTCCACTTCCTTGAGCAGGCCTTCCTGGACCCGGAGCTGGCTGCCGATCTCCATGAACGTGGTGACGCCGTTCCGCAGCAGCTCGGCCACCGTGAAGCTGGCGTGGAGGTCGGTGCCTTCGCCGGCGCCGGACTGGTCGGGCCGCGTGTAGCGGGGATCGCCCGTCGGGCGCTTGCCCTCACGCGGCACGCTGATCTCCAGGAACGGCTGGCCGAAGTAGTCCGGCCGCCCGACGTCGGTGATCAGCCGGTGCGACGCCCGGTGGCCGCCGTGAACGTGCATGTCAATGAAACCCGGCGCCACCAGCATCCCGCCGGCGTCGATCTCCCGGTCCACCTCGCCGTCGAAGTCGCCCCCCACGTGCAGGATGACCCCGTCCTCGAACACCACCACCCCGTCGCGCACGAGCGCGTGGCCGTCACCCTGATGGCCGACGATCCAGCCGCCGCGAATCAACGTACGCATGTCACGCCTCCCGCCAAATGAGCCTCCAAAGGACGTTGATCACGTCTAGGGGCGACCGCCGGTCGCCCCTACCGGACATTGTCCTGCCGACAACTCTGTGGCGCAGCTCTACGTTCGCTCTTCCCCGAACGGCAGCTCCGTTCCCAGGCCCTGTTCCCGCGCCAGCCGGTAGATCCAGCTCGCCACTCCCACGTCCAGGATGCCCATGCCCGGAGACTCGTAAAGGATGATCTCGTCGTCGCTCTGCCGTCCGGCTTTCTTGCCCGAGACCACGTCGCAGAACTCGGCCGCCACGTCGTCTCTGCTGAACTTGCCGCTGGCCAGCAGCGCGGGGAAAGGTTTGCGGGGCGGGCTGTCGCCCAGCACCTGGTCGGTGCCGGAGAGGAACACCCGTGACCCCTCCACCGTGGCCTCGTCGAATTCGCCGGGGGCAAGAGACATGACCAGCGTCCCCGGCTCCAGCCATCCGCCTTCGAACACGACGGTGTTGCCGGAAGTGGCCAACAGCATGATGTCGGTGTTCTCCACCGCCTTGCGGCCCGACTCCACCGTCACCACCTCGATGCCCAACACCGCGGTCATCTCCTCGCGGAAATGCCGCCGGTTCTCCGCGCTGCGGCTGTAGGCCTTGATGTGCCGGATGTCGCGCACGGCGCAGCACGCCTGCACGAAGCCCTTGGCATAGCGCCCGGTGCCGATCACCCCCAGGGTATGGGCGTCGGCCCGCGCCAGGTACTTCGCCGCCACGCCGTAGGGCGACGCGGTGCGGATGGCATGGAGATGGTAGTCGGAGATGATCGCCGACATCTCCATGTCTTCCCAGTTGAAGAGACAGATGACTTCCGAACGGTTGGTCCCCTGGTATCCCGAGTAGACCCGCACAGCCGCATACCCCAGCTCCGGCACCATCCCCGGCAGGATGCGGATGTTGTGCCAGAGGTGGCCGGGGTGGTCCGGGTGCTCCATGGTGAGGCGCTTGAGATGGAACGTGCTGCCCTCGGACTGCTGGCGCAGCACCTCCTCGATGACCGAAACGGCCTCCGCGTACGCCTCCCGCCCCTCGATGGCCCTGAGAACGTCGTCTTCGGTTAGAAAAAGCATGATCGCGTGATACCCCGAATTCCCCGGCGGCCTGCGCTGTGGTGGTCCGCCGCAGGGGCGACCGGCCGGTCGCCGCTACCCTTGCCTAATCGAGACCGTAGAGGCGCGCGGCGTTGCCGCCCAGCACCGCTTCCTTCTGCTCCCGGGTGAGGTCGTCCCGCTGCAGCAACTCGTCGATCTCGTGCCGGCACGACGCCGCGTCGAAGACCTCGTGGGGAAAGTCGCTGGCGAAAAGGAACGGTTCGGCGCCTGCCTGCTGCACGGCAAAGGCGAGCCCGGCGTCGTCGCAGTCGAAGCCGACGAAGATCCTCCCCTCCCGGACGTGCCGCTTGAAGTGCTCGCTGGCCTTTTCGCCGGGACCGGGACCGGGCACCGGGTTGCCCTCCAGGTCGATCTGCAGGTGCCCCTCGTTGTAGGAACGGTCGAGCCGGTCCATGAAGAACGGCACCCAGGTGGCGCCTCCTTCCAGGTAGGCCACGCGCAACCCGGGGAAACGCTCGAAGATGCCGTGGCTCAGCATCGCCGCCGCCTGCACCATGATGCCGAAGGGATGGCCGAGGGCATGCACCGGGTAGTAGACGCTGAAGCCGTCGAGGCCCAGGTGGTGGTGCGCCCCGCCGTGCACCGTGAGGCAGCAGCCGAGCTTCTCGGCCTCCTCGTAAATCGGCCAGTAGCACTTGGCCCCCAGGTGACCCTTGATGCCCTCGCCGTTGGACGGCAGCATCGCGCCCACCATGCCCAGCTCGCGCACGCAACGTCGCAGCTCCGCCACCGCCTCCTCCTCGTCCTGTATCGGGATGAGCCCCACGCCCTTGAGCCTCGGCGTCTTGCTGGTGAACTTGTCGTGCAGCCAGTTGTTGTAGGCCCGGCAGGCGGCGATGGCCCACTCCACCGACACGATGCGCCCGAACCCCAGGCCGGCGCTGGGATAGAGCACGCTCCAGGCGATGCCGGTCTCCTCGATGAACTCCAGCCACTCCTCGGGGCCCGGAGCGGTCTTCATGCTGCCGCCGACGTACTTGGGCACGCGGTTCTTCATCAGGTAGCGGAAGTGGAGGTGGTCGAAGACCGGAAACATCTGGCTGAACTGGTTCCCCTCGGGCATGTACCTGGCGATCTCGTCGCCGAAAAAGTAGTCGTTGACGTGGCCGTCGGCGTCGTTGATGGTCGGCATCGAACCGTCTCCTTTCGAACCACAGGCTGTTATCGCAGCCCTTGAACGCTGTCAACTCGTGTTGTTGGTTCATGAGAGTTGAAACGATGTCGAACTGTTTGTTCCCGCGTTGTTCCTTTGGCCATAATCGATTGTCATCGACACGGTGGAACCCGCAGCAAAGAAGGTCGGTGCGGACCTTCGGCAGGCCGATTGCCTATCACAGGAGAGTCTCCTCATGAGTTGGCTCCTTTTCCTCGACGAGAGCGGTCATGACCATGTGACCACACCCTATGAAGTGAGAGGTGGTGTGGCACTTCATGTCGCCGAGCTTTGGCAATTCGTTCAGAGCGTGCAGCGTCTGGAGTTGGCGGTATTCGGGACGGCACTGAGCCAGTTCCGAGCGGAGTTGAAGGGTTCCAAATTACTCGACAAGGATCGCTTCAAATGGGCTGCCCAAGGGCGCCAAATGTCCGACGAGGAGCGGCGGAAACATTGCCGTGGCTTTCTCACAAAGGGATTGGAGAAGAAACCGCCATCCCGCGCGGAGTTCACAGCCTATGGCCAAGCGTGCCTGGAGATGGCGACGGGGATGTTCGAACTGCTCTTGAACCACAAGGCTCGTCTCTTCGCGACTGCTATTCCATGCAACGTCGTCAAGCCGGAGACGTTTGAGGCCGAGGAATTCTTGAGAAAGGATCTGGTATTTCTGCTCGAACGCTACTTCTCTTTACTGGAGCAGGAGAAAGAGTACGGCCTTCTGGTCATGGATGAGGTGGAAAAGACCGCCGACCGGCGATTCGTGCGCCAACTGGAAGCGTATTTCCGCAAGTCTCATACAGGTCGATATCGCTCGACTTGGATCGTGCCGACGCCCTTTTTCGTATCTTCGGACATGACTTATCCTGTTCAAATGGCTGACTTGGCTATCTACTGTGTGAACTGGGGCTTCCGCGTGCCGACTCGGGGCATGAACGCCGAAGTGCGAAGCGAAATCGCTGACAGATTCGGCCGCTGGCTCGCCCGGCTTCAGTTCCGAGGACAGGCGTACAAGGACGACTCAGTGCATGATCTCTACGGCATCGTGTTCGTGCCGGACCCGTACACGGCAAGGCAGGATAACGAGTGAAGCGAGTAAAGAAAGGAGGCAACGCCGTCGGAGCCACCCGAAAGCAGCCCCTAGGCAGAGCCTCCAAAAAGACACTTATCTATTGAGTTGCGTAATGTCAAGGAGTCACTGACGTTTACTCGCGACGAGCCGGTAGCGCCCCTCGGCGTCCTGGTCGATCTCGCCGGCCGCGTGAAGCTCGCCCATGGCGCGCGCCACGGTCTGGAAATCCGCCTCGGTGGTCTCGTGCGCGATCGCGCTGAAGTACCGGGGTCCGGCCGCGAGCAGCTCGCGTATCCGCGCGGCCGCGCCTTCGACGCCGGTTCCGCCGGAAACTTCCACGCCCTCCGAAACAACCTCGGCGGTTTCCGCCTCGCCGAGGTACGCGTCGAGTTCCAGCTCATCCGCGTAAGGGTAGGTGATGCGCTGGTAGCGCGCCCTGGGGACGTGGTCGGGGATCGTGGCATCGATGCCGCATTTGGCGGTGGTGGGGATGCCGTCCGACAGCGGCAGGCTCGGGTCCAGGGGCTTGGAGCGGGCGTCCGAGAGAACGGTGATGTCCCGGTCGGCCTGCACCCGGGTGGCCACGGCCCATTCCACCTCCATGGCGTCGAAGACGTCGATGTCGTCGTCGACGATCACCACGTGCTTGAGGTCCGCCACCGACAGCGCCGCCATGATGGCGTTCTGGGGGTCGCCCGGCTGCTTGCGGATGGCAATGATCGCGTGCCAGTGGCAACATCCTCCCGGGGTGACGTTGACCGCGGTCACGGTGACGCCGGCGGCGTCCAGGACCCGCTTGAGCGCCGCCTGGAAGCCGTGCTCCTTGATCCAGATGTTCTCCCAAGGCATGTGCAGCGCGTAGTAGATCGCGTCCTCGCGGCGCGAGACGGCCTTCACGCGCACGTGAGGGTTGTAGTGCACGTCGCCCATGAGGCGGGTCATCTCGCCGAAGCGGCCTTCTTGGCGGGTCCATCCCGTGGGCAGGATCTCCGCCTCGAGCACGATCTCGGCGTCGGCCAGGCACGGCGCTTCCACGGTGCGGCAGGCGCCGAGGCGCACCGGCCGCCCGAGCATGCCGCCGGCGATGCCCAGCTCGTTGCACCCCAGGGGCGCCTTGTAGAGCGAGGCCATGAGCTCCAGCGGATGCGTGCCGATGTTGATGGAGATGGGCAGCGGAGCATTGGCCGCCAGGGCCTTTTCCGCCAGCTTGCGCAGGTTGTTGGGCGTGACGATGTCGATGCCCGTGAGCGCCCGCTCCTTTACCTGGAAACGGTAGGTGCCGGCGTTCAGGCCGTATTCCGGGTCGCGCGCGAGGGTGACGCCGGCCGTAATCGTGGGGCCGCCGTCGAACTCGGAAAAGACCGGCACCGGGAGGCTGAAGAGGTCCACGGCGGCCCCTTCCCGGAACCGGCTCCGCGCGCCCTCGTCGCTCACTTCGACCGGCTCGATGGGATGGTCCAGTGCGTGGCTCAGCCGCTGGTCCATCTCACGGTAGTCGCAGCCCGCGGAGATCGCGATGCGCCTGCGGTCGTTCAGAAGGCCCGAGACCACCGGCATGGAGTAGCCGTCGACGTGGTGGAACAGCAGCGCGGTGGAGGACTGGTCCACCAGCGCCGCGATGTGCCGCACGTCCACGGGCTTGTGGATGTCGACGAGCTGGCCGGCCTCCCGCAGGTCGTCCAGGAAGCTGCGGAAACTCTCCATCCGCTCACCCGGTCAGCTTGCCCATGAGCCGCCGCGCCCGCTCCACCGCGCCCGGCTCGATGGAGAGCGTAGACGCGAACTCGCCCAGGGGCTTGGTGGCGTCGATGCCCATCTTGGCGGTGACGGCGTCGGTGGCCGACGGGTCCAGCAGCGTGCCCATGGCCTCGTCGACGATGAAGACGTCCCGGTTGGCCTGCATCCGGGTGGCGATGGCCCACAGCACCTGCTCCTCGTCGAAGATGTCGACGTCGTCGTCCACCACCACCACCAGCTTGACGTAGTGGTCCGCTCCCAGCACGCTGAAGATGGCCTGCTTGCCCTGCCCCTCGGCGGTCTTTCGCATGGAGACGTAGCAGTGGAAGCTGCCGATGCCCGAGCGCACCGGCACGTGCACCGCCTTGAGGTTGGGGATGGTCTTGCCCAGCACGTTGGTGAACTCCACCTCCCGGGGCATGGACAGGCAGCGGCAGTGCTCCATGCTGTCGCCGCCGTTGATGTCCTGGTAGACGGCGCCGTTGCGGTAGTGCAGCGCCGTGGCCTCGAAGACGTTCTCGGTGCTTCGGCTCGAGGCGTAACCGGTGAACTCGCCGAACGGCCCCTCCTTCTCGCGCACGTCCTTGAGAATCCGTCCCTCGATGACGATCTCCGACCACCGCGGCACGTCGACGTCCACGGTGGTGCAGCGCGCGAGCTCCAGCGGCTCTTGCAGCAGCCCGCCCTGGAGCGCGAACTTCTCGGTTCCCGCCGGCGGAAGCGTCAGCGCACCCAGGGAGACCAGCGGGTGCACGCCGATGCACACCGCCGCTTCCAGGGATTCGCCCTTCTCCTCCGACCGGCGGAAGTACTCGAACATGCGGCGCCGGGAGTGCAGGCTGACTCCCAGCTTGCGCGGCCCCTTGAGCTGCATCCGGTGGAAGCCCACGGTGCTCATGCCCGACTGCGGGTCCCGCGCCACCACCAGCCCCGCGGTCACGTAGGGGCCGCCGTCCTGCTCGAAATGGGTCAGGATCGGAAGCCGCCCCAGGTCCACGGCGTCGTCCACCAGGGTGTTTTCCTGAAAGGGAGCGTCCTTCAACACCGTGGGCGGCACCGGCTGCTGGATGCGTTCCTTGAATTCGTGTACCAGCCGTTCCCCGGACGTGCCGAAGGCCCAGGCCAGCCGCGGACGGTGCGCCAGCACGTTGGCCGCCATGGTGAAATCGCTCCCGGTAACGTCCCGGAACATCACCGCCGGGCAGGAGGGCAGCCGCTCGGCCTCCATGACCAGCGCGGTGGCCTCGAATTCACGGGACACCGGCTCCTTCACATCGAGGAACTGATCGGGACGCTCCTCCTTCAATCGCTGCAAGAAACTCTGCAAATCCTGTGGCACTCGATTCTCCTTGTCTCCCTGTCATCGTTAGAACGGCGGCGTCGAGCCCATTCCATCCCCTCTCCCCAACTCTCTCCCGGAGGGAGAGGGGGGCGGAGTCCGTTGCCGAAATCGCTCGGCCTATGGCGAGTCACGGGTTCCGAACCCTCTCCCCCACCGCGTCGATGGAGCAATCCAGAGGCTCGAGCGGCTCGACGGCCTGCAGCGCGGCATCGACATCCTTGAGGCCGTGGCCGGTAGACAGGACCACCACGCGGTCGGCGGACGAGACGTCGCCACGGTCCATGACCTTCACCAGGGCCGCCACCGCCGCGGCCGCGGCCGGCTCCGCGAAGAGCCCCGCGGTCCTGCCCAACAGCGGCATGGCCTCCAGGATCTCGCCGTCCGAGACGGTCACCGCGACCCCGCCGGAGGCGCGGAGGTCCTGCACCGCCATGGCCCCGTTGCGCGGCAACGCCACGCTGATGCTGTCGGCCAGGGTGTCCTCGGTCACGGGTCTGATGGTGCCGTCGCCGTCGAAGGCCTGCTTGATGGCCTGCGAGCCCTCGGCCTGGGCCGCCACCAGCCGCGGCAGGCGCGGGATCCACCCCAGCCGGTGAAGGTCCGTGAACCCCTTCCAGACGCCGCTCAGGATGCAGCCGTCGCCGGTGGCGACGATGACGGTGTCGGGCGGCTCCCAGCCGAGCTGCTCGGCGATCTCCAGCGCCACGGTCTTCTTTCCCTCCACGGTGTAGGGATTGTAGCCGGTGTTGCGGTTGTACCATCCGAAGCGGTTGCTGGCCTCCACGCACAGGCTGAAGGCCTCGGAATAGCTGCCGCGAACGGCCAGCACGTCCGCGCCGAAGATCAGCAATTGGGCCACCTTCGCCCTGGGCGCCAACTCGGGCACGAAGATGTGACAAGGCAGTCCCAGGGACGCGGAAAGGCACGCCAGGGACGCGCCGGCGTTTCCCGTGGAGGCGGTCGCGAACTCGCTCCGCCCCAACTCCCGTCCCTTGAGCAGCACCACCGAGCTGGCCCGGTCCTTCAGCGACGCAGAGGGGTTGGCGGTATCGTCCTTGATCCAGAGTTGCTCCAGGCCCAAGGCCTTCCTGAGGCCGGGCACCGGGTAGAGCGGCGTCCCGCCCACGGCCAGCGGGAACTCCACCTCCTCCGCCGCCAGCGGCAGGAGCGGCAGGTAGCGCCAGTGGTCGGCGAACGGCGTCGTCGCGAGGCCTTCCCGGCTCGTCGAGGACTTGATCCGGTCGTAGTCGTAGGAGACCCGCAGGGTGCCCAGCTCGCCGCATTCGGGGCAACTATAGCGGCCGGGACCTTCCCGGTAGACGGCGCCGCACAGGACGCAGGTCAGACTTTCGGGAACGGGCATCGTCAATGTCCTGTCCGAACCGGGTCCTTCGACTTCGCTTCGCTACGCCTATCCTGAGCCTTGTCGAAGGGCTCACTCGACACGAACGGGAAACCGCCTCTACAACCGTTCGTCCTGAGCGTAGCGGAGCGAAGCCGGAGGCCCCCCGTCCCGGACAACAGAATTCACTACCGGACGATGTGCAGGTTCCGGCGCGCCAGGTTGGCGCGGTCTTCCTCGCGCACGGGATGCTCGCGGTCGGGGATCTCCACGCCCTCGTCCTTGCCGAAGAGCGGCGTCGAGAAGTAGCGCATGCCGGTGTCGTTGATCATGGTCACGATCATTTTCGTGGACGGCAGCGCCGCCGAGAGCTTGTTGGCCGCCGAGACGTTGCAGCCCGACGAGATGCCGCACAGAACGCCCTCTTCCCGCGCCAGGCGCCGGGCCATGGCGATGGAATCCTCGGAGGAAACCGTCACCACGCCGTCCACGTAGTCCAGGTCCAGGTTCTCGGGGATGAAGCCGTCGCCGATGCCCTCGATGGCGTGCGGCCCCCAGGTCCCGCCCGAAAGGATCGGACACTCCTCGGGCTCCACGGCGTAGATCCTCGCGTCCGGGTTCTGCTCCTTCAGGAACTTGCCGACCCCGGACACGGTGCCGCCGCTGCCCTGGGAGGCCACGAACACGTCCACCTCGCCGCCGGTCTGCTGCCAGATCTCCGGCCCGGTGGTTTCGTAGTGCGCCGCGATATTGTCCCGGTTGGAGAACTGGCCGGGCTCCCAGTAGCGCTCCGGCTCGGCGCGCTTGAGCTCCTCCACCTTCTCCAGGCACAGGTCCACGTCGCTCTCGGCCCCGGGGGTCAGCACCAGCTCGGCCCCGTAGGCGCGCATGGAGGCCTTGCGCTCCTCGCTCATGCCCTCGGGCATCACCACCACCACCGGGTAGCCGCACACCGCGCCGATCATGGAGGTGGCGATGCCGGTGCTGCCGGTGGAGGCCTCCAGGATCGTCATGCCGGGCTTGAGGTCGCCCCGTTCCTCGGCGCTCCGTACCATGCGCCGCAGGATCCGGTCCTTGAGGCTCGACGACGGGTTCATGAACTCGAGCTTGCCGCACAGGACCTGGGGTCCCGCCGCCACCTTGCGAAGCCGCAAAAGCGGCGTCAACCCCGCCGCCTCGGTGATGTCTTCGGCGATCCGTCCTCGGGATGCCCAATCGGTCATGGCTGTCCTCTCTCCCGTGCGCGCGCTCGCAGCCTCAGAGCCCCAGCATCGCCCGCGGGTTGTCGACGATGAGCTTTTCGACGTTCCTCGGCGAGACCCCCTTCTCGTACAGGCCCTGGGCATAGAGCCACAGCGCCTCGGGCGGGAGCGGGTTGTGGGACTGGCCGGTGTCGCTCATGACCAGGCAGTTGTCGAAACCCATGGAGTCCATGATGCCCTTGGTGAACTCCAGGTTCACATAGGCCCACATGGGCGAGATGGTGCAATAGCCGAACTCGCCGATGGCGCCGTAGCGCATCATCTGCTTCAGGAAGTCCAGGTTCATACCCGCGGGCACGCGGAAGTAGGGGTGGGTGATCAGGATCTTCTTCACCCCGCGCTCGTAGGCCGCCTTCACCAGCAGCTCGATCTCGCCCAGGGAGAGATGCGCGGTGCCCAGGATGGCGTCGTGCTTGGCGATGAGCTCCAGCACCACCAAGGCCTCGTTCACCACCTTGCCGTCCTTCACCGCGGAGATGGGCTCGCCCCAGACGAAGTCCGAGCCGCTGCTCTGGGTGTCGTAGCTGCCCCGTGCGCCGTGGACATCCACGTGGTGGGCGGCGTCGATGGTGGGCATCCAGACCTCCTTGGCGCCGAGCCGCAGGGCCACCTCGGCCGCCGCCGGATTGATGCCGCCGACGAACTGGTTCATCACCACGCCGCCGAACACCTTGATGTCGGGAAACTCCTTCTGGATCAGGTAGGCGCGGCTCACCGTGCTCTCGTGGTGGCACTTCAGCACGATGGCGGCCATGCCCGCCTCCGCCGCCGCCTTCACGGCCTCGCTGTCATCCACCCGCCGCTGGAACACGCACGGATAGGAGTGCACGTGCAGGTCCACCGCGCCGTCGAGCTTCATGAATTCCATGGGGTATCCTCCCTGCTGATGTTGTTCCTCGCGTGGCGCCTGATCCCGGAGGGCGACCGCCGGTCGCCCCTACCCGTCGTGTCGCCGTTGCGGCGGCGGCACGCGTTGGTGGTGGCATCGTTGGAGCGGCGGCTTGCGCTCATCCCATCCCCACCAGCTCCACGTCCAGCTCCCGGCCCACCGCTTCGAGGGCGGCCTGGTTGCTGGTGACGATGGGCATGTCGTAGGCTTCCTTCAAGCGCGGCAGCGTCGCCACCGCCTGATAGTTGGTGCAGGAGATGAACAGGGCATCCACCGCCGGGGCGGCGCCCAGCTTCTCCCGGGCGAAGGCCAGGATCTCCGCTGGCTCCACCAGAGCCAGGTTGAAGTTGACGCTGATGCCCATGCCGTGGATCGAGGCCACCTCGATGCCGTCGTCCTCCACGCTCGCCTTGATGCGGACGTTGAGGTCCTCGATATAGGGCGTGAGCACGGCCACCCGCCGCACCTGGAGGGACATCAGCTTGCGCCGCACCGACTCGATGACGCTGACGGTGGGCTTGCCGGCCGCCTCCGAGATCCGGCGGCACAACTCGGCATCGTAGGCGTTGCCCCGGAGCGCCCCGGCGCTGGTGCAGCCGAACACCATCAGGTCCGGCTTGGCGGTGGCCACGTCGGCGGCCGCGGGCAGACAGTGCTCGTCGAGCATCTCTTCCTCGCCCTTGACCGTGGTGGCCTCCATGTACATGCGGCCGGTGTGCACCGTGGCCGACGCCGGCAGGTGGCGGTAGAAGTCCACCTCCATGACGGTGTTCGACGAGGGGATGAGCAGTCCGACCCGGTGAGCCAATTTCTACCTCCTCAACGCGCCGTCAGTCGTCGCTGAACTCGCCCCGGGCCCTCGCTTCCTGGATGGCGAAGAAGACCCGCTCCGGGGTGATGGGGGTCTCGGTGATGCGGATGCCGATGGCGTCGTAGATGGCGTTCAGGATAGCCGGCGTGGTGGGGATGGTGGCCGGCTCCGCCACGCCCTTGGCTCCGAACGGCCCCCTGGGATCGGGGACCTCCACGATCTCGCACTCGATGTCCGGCACGTCCATGGCCGTGGGCACGAGGTAGAACGCCAGCGACGCTGTGCGCGGCACGCCGTTCTCCAGGATGTGCTGCTCGTAGAGGCCGTAGCCCAGGCCCATGGCCGCGCCGCCCTCGATCTGCCCCTCCACCGCCACCGGGTTGATGGCCTTGCCGGCATCGGTGGCGGAAACCAGCTTGGTGAGGCGCACGCGGCCGGTCTCGGTATCCACCTCCACTTCCGCCAACTGCGTGGCCCACCCGTAGGTGGCGTAGGCGTCCCCCTGGGAGGTCTCCGGGTCCACGTCGGCGGTGGTGTTGTCGTGCCAGCCCCAGGCGGCCGCCCGCCGGCCGTGAAAGTGAAGCTGGTGCGCCACCTTCCCCACCGACACCATGGGCCGGTCGGTCGCGACCTCGCACACCTCGCCCCGGCGCACGTGAAGGTTCTCCCGGGGGCACTCCAGCATGCGCGAGGCCATGTCGAGGATCTGCTCCCGCAGTTCCCGGGCCGCGTTCTGCACCGCCACACCCTGCACGAAGGTGGCGCGGCTCCCCGAGGTGGGCCCGGCGTCCGGCGTGCTCCCGGTATCGGCCGCCACCACGCGGATCTGCTCGGGCTCGATGCCCAGCTCCTCCGCCGCCACCTGGGTGACCACGGTCATGACCCCCTGGCCCATGTCGCAGGCCCCGGAGTAGACCGTGGTGGTGCCGTCCTCGGCCATCTCGATCTCGGCCGAGCCGATGTCGGCGCGGCTGAAGCCGTAGCCGATGCCGTAATACATGGAGCCAATGCCCAAGCCTGTTCTTATTGCCATGGCGATCGCTTGAAGCGCAGGTCGCGCTCGTTCATGTACTCCTTGATGCGCTGCAGCGTGGCCTCGATGCCGCAGCCCTCGTTCATCAACTGCCCGGTAGAGGAGGCGAGCCCCGGCTTGAGGCAGTTCTTGATGCGGAACTCCAGCGGCGACATGCCCAGCTTGTGGGCCAACTGGTCCATCTGGGATTCGTGGGCCACCGCCGCCTGCATCACGCCGAAGCCGCGCATGGCCCCGGAGACGAGGTTGTTGGTGTAGAGCGTGTAGGTGTCCACCCGGATGTTGGGCACGTCGTAGGGGCCAGTGGCGTGGATGCCCGCCTTCTTGATGACGTAGGCGCCCAGCGAGACCCCCGCGCCCGTGTCGCCGTAGATGTCGCCGTCCAGGAAGGTCAGCCGTCCGTCGGCGCGGGCGCCGGTGCGGAAGCTCATGGCCATGGGATGGCGCTTGGTGTTGGCGATGAGGGATTCTTCCCGGGTGTAGACGAGCCGTACCGGCCGGCGCGTCTTGAGCGCCAGCAGGCCCACGTGGATCTCGGCGGTGATGTCGTCCTTGCGGCCGAAGCCGCCGCCGATGGGCGCCTGGACCACCCGCACCTTGTTCATGGGCAGGTCCAGGGCCGGGGCGATCTGGCGCCGGTCCCGGTAGGGGTACTGGGTTCCGACCAGGATGTTCAGCACGCCGGAGGGATCGACATAGGCCAGGCCCGCCTCCGGCTCCATGGCGACGTGATCCATCCGATGCGTGTGGTAGCTGTTCTCCACGATCACGTCCGACTCCGCGATGCCCTGCTCCAGGTCGCCCTTGCGCACGGTGGTGTGCTGGAACACGTTAGGGCCCTCGTGGATCGGCGGCCCGTCGGGGTCCAGGGCGTCCTTGTAGGTGAGGATGGGGCGCAAGGGTTCCAGGTCCACCTTGATCTTCGCCACCGCCTCCTCCGCCGCCTCCTCGTCCTCGGCCGCCACCAGCGCCACGGCGTCGCCCACCGACCGCACCTTGTCATCGGCCAGCGCCCGCTGGTCGAGCACCGCCAGTCCGTAACGGTTGGTCCCGGGCACGTCCGACGCGGTGAGCACGGCCGCCACCCCGGGCACCCGGGCGGCGTCGCCGGTGTCGATGTTCCGGATCACCGCGTGGGGCGTTCCCCCCCACAGGATCTTAGCGTGGAGCATACCCGGCACCACCATGTCGCCCACGTACTCGGTGGCGCCCAGCGCCTTCTCCAGCGCGTCCGGCTTGGTGACGTTCCTGCCGATCCAGTGGTAGGACTGGGCGGTCTCTCGAGAGGCATCCTCGCTCATGTTCCCTCGTTCCCGATCTCTTCCGCGGCCGCGCGCACGGCCTTGACGATCTTGCCGTATCCCGTGCAGCGGCAGATGTTTCCGGAGATGGCGAAACGGATCTCCTCATCCGTGGGGTCGGGATTTTCCTGGAGCAATGCGTACGCGCTCATGATCATGCCGGGGGTGCAGTAGCCGCACTGGACCCCCCCCTGCTCCACCATCTGCCGCTGCACCGGGTGGGGCGCGCCGCCCTCGGCCAGGGCCTCGATGGTGACGATCTCCCGGTCCACGGCGTCCGGGAGCAGCACCAGGCACGACACCACCGGCCGCCCGTCGAGCAACACCGTGCACGAGCCGCACTCGGCCTCGTTGCAGCCCTTCTTGCTGCCGGTCAGGCGGAGGTTCTCCCGCAGCACGTCCAGAAGCGACTCGTGGGGCTCGGCTTCGGTTTCCCGGGTATACCCGTTCACGCGTAGAGCGTAGTGCTGTTTCATGACGTTCCCGTTCGCCCGTTGGCCCGAGCCCGGTCCACCGCCTGCCGGAGCACGCGCTGCACCAGGATCCGGATCAACTCCTTGCGGTAGGCACCCGTTCCGCGGATGTCGTCGATGGGGCGGCACTCGTCCATGGCCGCGGCGCCGGCCCACTCCAGACGCTTCGGGTCCGGCTCTTTCCCCCGCACCAGGTCCTCGGCCTTGAGAGCCCGGATGGGAGTGGGCGCCACCGCGCCCAAGGCGATCCGCACCGCCTCGATCCTGTCGCCGGCCTTGTCCAACGTCACCGCCGCCGCCGCGCTGGCGATGGCGATGTCCATGGCCGAGCGCGGCGTGAAGCGTTCGAAGGCGTCTCCGGTGCGTGGCGCCGGCTCCGGCACGTCCACCGCCAGGAGCAGTCCGCCCGTGCCCAGAACGGAGGCGCCGGGCCCGGTGAAGAAATTCTCCACCGGCACGGTCTCCTGCCGGGATTCAGGGGTGTGCACCCTGGCCGTGGCCTCCAGCGCCACCAGCGGCGGCGCCGTGTCCGCCGACGGCGAGGCATTGCAGAGGTTGCCGCCCACGCTGGCGATGTTTCTCAACTGAAGCGATCCCACCACCCGCAGCGCCTCGCTGATCGAAGGGAAACGTCCTTCCACGGCGGCCGAGGTTTCCAGGTCGCGCATGGGCGTGCACGCTCCGAGCCGGAGCCCCTTGCCGGGGGCGCATGTCCAGCCCCCAAGCTCCGGAATCCGCTTCAGGTTCACCAGCCCTTCGGTGCGGATCACCCGGCGGCGCAACTGTATGACGATGTCGGTGCCGCCGGCAAGCGGTTTGCGGGCGCCCTTCCCTTCGCGCAAAAGCCCGCTCGCTTCGTCCAGCGTGGTCGGCTCGAAATAGTCAAACCGCATGTGCTATTCCTCGACCCTCACCCGGCCTCCGGCCACAGAGGGAGAGGGGTTGTATTTGCCTACTCGGAAAGGCTCCACGGCGCCGCCCTTCAGGTCAACTTGGGAAGCACGTCCGAGGCGATCATCTCCACCTGCTCCGGCTGGTAGCGGTAGGGGATCAGGATGATCCGGTCGACGCCGGCGTCGACGTGGGCCTGGAGCTGCTCCGCGCATTGGTCGGCGGTGCCGCGAATGGCGTGCTCGATGGTGGAATCGCTCCACTTGGCGATGTCCCACTCGGTACTGAGCCAGTGGCGCATGGGTTCGTCCGCCGCTTCCCGGGAGGGACCCACGTAGATGGCGAGCTGGTTGGTGGCGGTCAGCTTCGACGGATCCCGTCCTGCTTTCTCGGCAGCGTCGAGGACCTTGGCCCAGCTCTTGGAGAAGCCCTCCGGCGTGTAGAAATAGGTCAGCCAGCCGTCCCCCTTGCGGCCCGCCCGGCGCAACACGCGGTCGATGTAGCCGCCGATCAGGATGGGCGGATGCGGCTTCTGGACCGGCTTGGGCAGAAGCACCGCCGAGCGCAGGTTGAGCTCGTCCACCTGCTCGGTCACCATGTCCTCGGTCCAAAGCCGCACCAGCAGGTCGAGGTTGCGCTCGAAGATGCGGCCGCGGTCCTTGAACGAGATGCCGACCGCGTCGAACTCCCGCGCGTACCAGCCCGACGCCGCCCCCAGCAGCAGGCGGCCGCCGGAGATATGATCCAGGCTGGCCAGGACCTTGGCCGTCACCACGGGGTTGCGCAACGGCAGCACCATCACCCCCGTGCCCAGCCGGATGCGCTCGGTGCGCGCGGCGATGGCGGTGAGGATGGTCAGCGAATCCAGCACCGGAAAACTCGGGTCCACCCCCAGGAGGATGTGGTCCCACGCCCACAGCGACTCGAAGCCCAGCTCCTCGGCGAGCTGGGAATAACGTATCAGCCCGTCCACGTCCGGGGTCTCCCCCGGACCGACGAAATTGCGAATGGCGACTCCGAACTGTACCGGCATGAAATGTGGCTCCGTCAATGTTTCGGACACGGGCAGGCTTGAAACCCGCCCCCTACAACTCTACGAGACACCGGCGGGTCCGGAACCCGCCCGTGCACTTGGTCCTCGCACCTACCCGAGAAAGCTCCTTTCGGGGTCGATGCTCCGCAAGGTCTCCAGCTCTTCCTCGCTGGGCGGTTCGGTGACCGGCAGCTCGTCCGGCACCCGCAACTCGAACCCGGTGTTGTCCAGCACCTCCCGGACGGAGACCCCGGGGTGGAGGCTTTCCAGCCGCAGCCGCCGCGTCTCGTCGTCGAACGCGAGCGTGCCCAGATGGGTCACGATGCGGCTGACGGTGCCGAACACGAGCCCGGCCTCGCGGCGCGAGCGGCCTCCCGAAAGGAAACCAGGACTGGTGACGAAATCGACCTTGGGCACGAACCGGCGCCGCTCGTGCATGGTCACCACCATGACCTTGCGGCACAGCGAGATGATGTCGTTGGCGCCGCCGCTGCCCGGCAGGCGGACCTTGGGGCGCTCGTAGCTGCCGATGACGCTCGAGTTGAGGTTGCCGTGGCAGTCGATCTGCGCGCCGCCGACGAACCCCACGTCGAGAAACCCCCGTTGGGCGAACAGGAACGTGTCGGTGATGCCCGGCAGCATCTGCGCCCTGGGCGCGGTGCGCATCTCGTTGGTGGAGTACGGCAACCGCCCCGGCACCATCCGCGGACCCATGCTGCCCCCTTCCACCACGATGACAAGCTCGGGGGCGCGGGTCTTCTGCGCCAGCACCGCGGACACCAGCGGCACGCCCACGCCGGCGAACACGGAGGTGACGCCGGCGAGCTGGCGGGCGGCGACCACGGCCAGCAGCTCGGTGGCGGAATAGCTCATCGCGGCCCCAGCAACTCCTCTGCGCACCGCCTCTGCCGCGCCAGCGCCTCTTCGCCGAACAGCGCCAGGTATTCCTCGTGACTCGAAACGCCGTAGACGTAGCGCTCGAGGTAGTCGTCGATGGCGCCGGTACCGCGGGCCTTGACGGCGTCGGTATAGGCCTCGAAGTGAGCGAAGTCGGCTTCGTACAAGCCGTAGCATTCGTGGGGAAAGGAGCCGTAGGGCGTCTCCACCACCGCATCCACCACCAGGCCCGGAATCACGGTGCGGTCGGGCCGGTTGCGCACTTCCTCCTCGCCGATGATCTCCTCGGCGGTGACGATGACCGTGGCCGCGGCCTTGGCGATGTCCGTGTCCATGTGCGGATAGCCGTCGATCTGGCAGTTGCCGAAGCGGTCGGCCCGGTGCACGTGGATCAACGCAACCTCCGGGAACAGGCTCGGGACCAGGCACAGCGTCTCTCCCGTGAACGGGCACTCCATGGTCTTGGCGTCGGTCACCTCCATGAGGTCCGATCCCAGCATGGTCAGGGTGGGGAGGAACGGAACGCCCATGGCGCCCCCACGGTAGCGAAGTCCGAGCCCCAGGTGGCTCCACTCCTGGAAGCGGATGCGCCCTCCTTCCACTTCCTCGCGGAGCTTGATGGAGAGGCCCCAGGGCAGCGCGATGTCGAACCAGCTCGTCATCAGCCCGTCCACGGCCTTGGCGGCCATGAACAGCTCGCCCTCGTAGCACATGAGGTTGCGCGACAGGGTCAGCCCCCGCCTTTGCTGGCGCAACACCTCCAGCAGGGCCGCCCACGGGCTGCGCGAGAAAAGACACCCGCCGATGGCGATGTGGTCGCCGTCCTTCACCCTTTCGACGGCCTGTGCCAGGGTGGTGAGCTTTTCACCGGTGGATTGGGGCTTGGCCTCGAGCCGGCGCCGGGCCTCGACGAAATCGGCCGATTTCATCAGGACGGGGAACCCCCTTCCAGACCGTGCCTCGATCGGGCCGGATCGATCTCGGGGGCGCACCTTGTGGATGCCGTCATGTCCAAAGGCAGCTAACATCAAACCCCGGTCCAGTCAACTCCGCTCCCGGGACCGGACGCCAGAAAGCGGCGGCATAACTCGCCGATGACGTCGACCCGATCCGGGTGCAGCCAGTGGAGACTCGGCTGGGCGCGGAACCAGGTGAGCTGGCGCTTGGCCAGGCGGCGTGTGGCCTGCTGCATCGACGACAGCGCTTCCGGCCGGCTCAGCCGGCCTGTGAGGCACTGCACCGCCTGACGATAGCCGACGCCCTGCATGCTGCGCAGATCCGCCACGTAGCCCCGGTCGAGGAGGCTACCGGCCTCGTCCAGCAATCCCTCGGCCATCATCCGCTCGCAACGGCCATCGATACGCTCGTACAGTTCCGGACGCGGCCGCTCCAGCCCCACCCCCAGCACGTCGAAGGGCTGGTCGCCGAACCCGTGCTCGCGCTGCCACTGGCTCAAGGGTTTACGGGTGTCGTGAAACACCTCGAGGGCGCGGACGATACGCACCCGGTCCCGGGGGTGAATCCGCTCCGCCGCCTCCGGATCCACCCGTCTCAGCCGGTCGAAGAGACGTCCGACTCCGTGCTCGGAGATGGCCCGCGCGAGTTCGGCCCGTAGCGCCGCGTTACGCACCGGGCCGGCGAACAGGCCCCGCGTCAGCGCCTTCACGTACAGTCCGGTGCCGCCGGCCACCAGCACGTTGCGGCCCCGGGACCGCACGCCCTCGATGGCTTCCAGGGCGGCTTCCCGAAACAGCGCGGCGTTGAAGTCCTCGTCCGGGTCCACCACGTCGAGCAGATGGTGCGGACATCGTTGCCGCTGTGCCGGGGTCGGCTTTGCGGTGCCGATGTCCATGTACCGGTACACCTGCATCGAGTCGGCGCTGACGATCTCGGCGTCGAGCCGGTCCGCAAGGGCCAGCGCCACGTCGGTCTTGCCGACCCCGGTGGGGCCCACGATCAGGAGGATCTTAGGCTTGGCGTTCACGGGACAAGGCACTAGACGGCGTCCTTCGACTTCGCTTCGCTACGCTCAGGACGAACGGAGGGAGGCTTCCAATAACCGTTCGTCCTGAGCCCTTCGTCAAGCTCAGGACAAGCGTAGCGAAGCGAAGTCGAAGGACGCCAACTTATTCGGACAAACACAAACTTCAGGCGCGCCGGAACATGCGCTCCAACTGGCTGCGGCTGAACCGCACCATCACCGGCCGGCCGTGAGGGCATTGGGTGGCGAACTCGGTATCGTCGAGCTGCCGGAGGAGTGCCTCCATCTCCTCTTTCTCCAGCGCCCGATTGGCGCGGATGACGCTGTGGCAGGCGATGGTCATGAGGCGCTCCTGGTAGCCGTGTTGCAACTCGGCGGACCGTCCCGTTTCGGCGAACTCGCTGATCATGGCACGCACGGCATCGCGGTAGTCGCCTTGGGCGAGGAGGGCCGGCACCGCCCGCAGGGAAAACGTGTTCCGGCCAAAGGGCTCCAGGGTAAAACCGGCCCTTTCCAGTGCGCCGAGCTGCTCCTCCAGGACCATCGCCTCGGTGACCGGCAGCTCGAGGATCTGCGGCATCAACAGCTCCTGCTTCTCGATGCGGCCTTGCTCCAGGTCGGCGCGCATGCGTTCAAAGGCGATGCGCTCGTGCGCCGCGTGCTGGTCGATGAGCACCATGCCGGGCTCGCCGTGACAGAGGATGTAGCAACCCAGAACCTGGCCGACGACGGTCAGGGACGAGAAGGCCCCCTTTGCCCCCGGCGCCGCGGCTTCCGCCGCCCCGAACGGATCGGCGCGTCCGGCGGCACCCGGCAGAGCGCGGCGGGAAGTCAGGGGCAGGTCCTGGAGAACCGGCGCGGCGCGGTATTCGGCCGCGGGCTCGCGAACGCCTGCCGGGCCGGGCGCTTCCAACGGCTCGTGCGGCATGGCCGGCGGCACCGCGGCACCCGTCCGGGCGGCGGTTTGCAGGCCGCCGCGCACCGCGCCCAGAACCGTCTCGTAGAGCTCCGACTGGCGCCGGAACCGCACCTCGGTCTTGGCCGGATGAACGTTCACGTCGACATGGTTGTGGGGCAATTCCAGGTAGAGGATGGTGGCGGGGAAACGCCCCTTCATGAGCAGCGTGTCATATGCCTTCAGCAAGGCGTGGGCCAGCAGCTTGTCGCGCACGAAGCGATGGTTGACGAACGTCACCATGTAACGGGAGTTGCCGAAGGACTTCGGCGCCTGGCTCGCGAACCCGTGGCACCGGAGATGTTCCCGGGTCAGCGAGAAAGGCACCAAGTCGCTGCCGGCGTCGCCGAACACCTGCCGCACGCGGTCCCGCAGCCGTGGGGCGGCGGCATAGTCGGCGAGCCTCTTGCCGCCGTGATGGAGCCGGAAGTGCACCGAGGGATGCGCCAGCGCCGCGCGGTTCACGACGTCGCTCACGTACTTGATCTCGGTGCGGGGGGACTTCATGAACTTGAGCCTGGCCGGAACATGGTAGAACAGGTCCCGTACCTCGACGGTGGTCCCCGGCGGACAGCCCGCGGCTGCCGGACTTCCCTTCCGGCCGTTCTCCACGCGGTGCCGGCACCCGAGCTCCTGGGAGGCCGGACGCGACACCATCTCCACGGCCGCCACCGAGGCGATGCTGGGCAGCGCCTCACCGCGAAAGCCCATGGTGGCGATGCCCGCCAGGTCCGCCTCGCTGCGAATCTTGCTGGTGGAATGGCGCTCGAAGGCGAGGGGAACGTCCTCCCGGGCCACGCCCTCGCCGTCGTCGCTGACCCTGATGAGGGACGTGCCGTTGCCCTCCACCAGCACCGCGATCTCGCTTGCGCCGGCATCGAGGGCGTTGTCCACCAGCTCCTTGACCACCGACGCCGGCCGCTCCACCACCTCGCCGGCGGCGATGCGGTCGATGAGCGTGTCGGGCAGCATGGTGATCTTCATGGAACTCCCGGCGGAGGAAAAACTCTTGAAGGTTAACCCGTGGCGTTCCCGCCGGTCAACGACGCCCACCGACCGGTTGACACCCGGAACCCACGCTGGATAAGGTCGCCGCCATGGGAGATTCGCATCCGCCGTTCCCGGTCCGGCCGCCGCGACGCCGCCTCCCGGCCGCGCTCAAGCGCGCATGCCGACGGCTGGTGCTCGCGCTCCTGTTGCTGCCGTTGCAGGCCGTCGCCGCGCCGGAGGACGCGGTCCTCATGGAGGTGCGGCAGGTCGCGGTCGATCCCTTGAACCGCACCCCCGTGGTGATCCTGGCGGGCGGCGGACGGTTGCTGCCGATCTGGATCGGTGACGCCGAGGCCTCGTCCATTGCGCGCGCTCTCCAGGGCCAACCCACGTCCCGGCCCAACACGCACGACCTGATCGGAAACCTCCTGGAGGGTCTGCGCGCGACGCCGGAACGGATCACGATCACGGAACTGCGCGAGTCGACCTATTTCGCGGTCATCACGCTCAGGGCCGGCCGCCGGCGGGTCGCCATCGACTCGCGTCCGAGCGACGCCATCGCCGTGGCGCTCCGCACCGGCGCGCCTATCTACGCCACACCCCAGGTCCTGGAACAAACCGTCCGCCTCAACGATCCGGCACTCCGGCGAGGGCAAGGCGTCACCCGCATGATGGGCATGCACATGCAGGACCTCACCGCCGAACTTGCCAAGCTGTTCGCCACGGAACTGCGCCAGGGCGTTCTGGTGGCCCATGTGGAAGGCACCGGCGCCGCTTCCGTGCATGGGTTCCGGCGCGGCGACGTCATCGTCCGCGTGGACGGCAGGCGGATCCGCAACACGCGCGAGCTGGAAGCGGTCCTCGCCTCCCGCCCGGCAACCGGCCGGCATACCTTCCGTATACGCAGAGACGGCGGGCCCGTCACCATCGTGGTGGACCCGCCGTCTCGGAGAAAGCGGTAGCGATCCGGGTTGAAGCGATCAGCCGGCGCCGTTGCTGCTGAACAGCACCTTGCCCCACTTCTTCGCCGTGGCGTCGAGCACTTCCGGGCTCGACTCCGCCACCGGCGGGAACTCGCTCATCCACTCGTACGGGCGGCACGCGTCGATGATGGCGCGGGAGTTGAAGCCCTTCTTGGTGGGATGCACGATCGGATCCAGCGGTCCGCTCCAGGCGCGCCGGATGATGTCGATGTCGGCATCCGGGTCCGAACGCGTCGCCATGGCCCAGATCACGTCGTCGGTGTTGGAGGGGTCGATGTCGTCGTCCACGACGATGACGTACCGGCCCAGGTAAGCGCCCGCATGGCACTGGGATGCCACCACCGCGGCCTGGCGCGCGTGTCCGGGATAGCGCTGCTTGATCGACACCACCATGACCAGGCGGCTTCCGCCGGCCACCATCAGCCACACGCCCTTCACGTCGGGAACCCCGGCCTTCTCCATCTCGTCCCAGATGAGCGCGGAACGCAGGTACGAACGGTACCAGCCCAGCTCGGCGGGGGGCCTTCCCGGAGGCGAGCCGAGGATGATGGGATCGTTACGGTGGTACATGCGCTTGATCTTGACGATGGGCTCGTTGCGCTCGGCGCTGGCATAGTAGCCGGTCCACTCGCCGAACGGGCCCTCGACGCGGTCTTCGCCGAAGAGGACGTCGCCCTCCACCACGATCTCGGCGTTGGCCGGAACCATCAACCCCGAGTACGGCGCCTTGCAGACCTCCAGGGGTTCTCCGCGGAGGCCGCCCAGGAAGTCGTACTCGGGCACCCCGTAGGGCACCTCGATGCTCCCGCCCAGGAACACCAGCGGATCATGGCCGAAGGACATGGCCATCTTGAAGGACTCGCCGGTCTGCTGGTACTTGTCGCGGTGGATGCGGCCGTGCTTGCCCGGGGAGATGTAGAAGCCGACGGTGTCGGAGTCGTGGACCATGACCCGGTAGGTGCCCCAGTTGGTCCAGCCTTCGTCCCGGTCCGCGGTGATGTCGATGCTGCCGGTGCCGATGTAGCGGCCGCCGTCGCGTTCATGCCAACGGGGCGTGGGAAACTTGAGCAGATCGATGTTGCCGTCCTCGAAGACGTTCTCGAAAACGGGCCCGTCCTTCAGCACCTTGGCGGGAATGGGCTTGATCTTCTTGTAGTGCTCACGCCACGTATTGACGAACTCCATCTTGCTGTCGCCGGGCGGCAGGTTCAGCGTCAAACCGATACGTTTCCGCGAACTCAGCGAATTGGACAGGACACGGTAGCCCTTGGGATGGTCCTTGATCTCGTCGAACAGCACCGCCGGGCCGTCTTCCTTGCGCATCACCATCTCGGTAATGGCGCCGATCTCGAGATCCCAGTCGCAGCCCTTCAGGGTCTTGAGCTCTCCCATCGCGTCCGCCTTCTCGATCCACTCGCGGCAGTCATTGAATTCCATCGTTACCTCCGCTCACTGGTTTTGTTGTCGTATGCTGCTACCGTTGAAAGGCTGCATTCCGCCGAGCCGCGTCAGGTTTTCCGGTACATGCCGCGGCCGGTGCGCTTGATCCGGCCTTCCTTCGACCACCGTACGACCACCTGCCTGAGGTAGGCCCGGGGCTTCTCGCCCGCGGTCTTGTTGGCGCCGATGGTATCCAGCGTGAACTCGCCCGGCAAGTTGTCGAAGACCGCGTTCCAATCGATCATCGCGCCGCGCGGCCCCCGTCTCTGCGTCGCTGTCTTCGAGCCGCCGGCCCGCGGGCCGCGGCTGGGGGCCTCGCGCCTGGGGGCCTTCGAGCTGCCGTCCAGCATATCGTAAATGAGTTCGTGCCGCTTGATCTCATCCCGCAACGCGGCAACCCGCGTCGTGGCCGCGGCCAGTTCCTTCTGCAACTTATCGATCTGTCTCTTGACGCTCACCTTCAGATCCAGGACCATCGCTCCCCCTTGTTAAAGAATGCAACCCTAGTTAACACGACCCTCATTAACACGGTAGAGCGTAAATCACAATTGTCCTGTTCGTTCAGGAACCCGCCCGCTTCGCAAACACCGATCCCTGTGATATCATCAGCGGATCGGAACCGAACGTACGCGTCAACGGCAACAGTTGAAAGGACTCGGAATAGTAGCCATGGCCAGAATATGCTTCATCTGCGACAAGCGACCCTCGGTCGGTAACAACGTCAGCCACGCCAACAACAAGACCCGCCGCCGCTGGCTGCCGAATCTCCAGCAGGTGCGCGCCCGCGTGAACGGCTCCGTTCAACGTATCCGGGTATGTACCCGGTGCCTGCGCTCCGGCAAGGTCGAGAAGGTCGCCTGAGTTCTCACCCGACCCCCGCCGGAACCGGATAGCGCCCGCCTACCCCTGGACTCGATTCGCCTGATACACCCCTTTCACGTTGGAGATGTCCTGCAGCACCTGCCGGAGCTGATCGGAGCTTCCGATCATGATCTCGAACGTGTTGACGGCCTTGTCGTCGAACGTGCGAATGTGCGCACGGGCGATATTCACGCCCGAGTCGGATATGGCCGAACTGATGGCGGCCAGCAGGCCGGGTTTGTCGGCGCAGCTCACCTCGATCTTGACCGCGCGCGGCATCTGCGCATCCTCCGACCAGTTCACCTCTACCCTTCGTTCGGGATCGGCTTCGAGTCCGGTGGGACAGCTCACCACGTGCACGGTCACTCCCCGCCCGCGGGTGATGATCCCGGCGATCTCCTCGCCGGGCAGTGGATGGCAACAGCGCGCGAACCGCACCAGCACGTCCTCGATGCCCTTGACGCGCACCCCGCGGTCCCGTGAGCCCACCAGCCGGAAGAGCCGTTCGAGCCCGCCCTCGAGTTGCTTCTTGTCGCCCTTGAGCTGCTCCGCCGGAAGGAGCTTGGCCAGCACCTGGCGCGGCATCAGCTTGCCGTAGCCCACGCTCGCCAGAAGCCCTTCCTCGTTCTTGACCCCGAGATCCTGGCCCAGCTTGTCGATCCTGCCCTCTCGCTGCAGGTGCTGGTAGTCCAGCTTGTGACGGGCGAAGTCCCCCTCGAGGATCTCGCGTCCCAGGGCCACGCTCCGCTCGCGTTGCTGCGAGGTGATCCAGGCCCGGATCCGGGACTTGGCGCGGGGCGTCTTGGCCACCTTCAACCAGTCCCGGCTCGGCGTCTGCTCCTCCGTGGTGATGATCTCCACCGTATCGCCGCTCCTGAGGATGTACTTGAAGGGTGCCAGCCTGCCGTTCACGCGCGCGCCGGAGCAGTGCTGCCCGATGTCGGAATGGATGCGGTAGGCGAAATCGACCACGGTCGCCCCCTTGGGGAAGACCTGCAGGTCGCCGTTGGGCGTGAACACGTAGACTTCGCCCGGGAACAAGTCCTCCTTGAGGCTGTGGAGAAACTCCTGAGGGTTCGACAGATTCTGCTGCCATTCGAGGAGCTGGGTCAGCCACGTGAACCGCTGGATGTCCGTCACCTGGAGAGCCTTGCCCTCCTTGTACCGCCAATGGGAAGCGATCCCCTCCTCCGCCACCCGGTGCATGTCCTGGGTGCGGATCTGGATCTCGATGCGCCGGGCGTTGGGCCCGAGGACGGTGGTGTGTAGCGACTGATACATGTTGGACTTGGCGAGCGCGATGTAGTCCTTGAACCGGCCCGGAACCGGCCGCCATTTGGAATGGACGATACCCATGGACTCGTAGCACTCCCGCACCGTGTCCACCACGATGCGGAAGGCCACGAGGTCGTAGACCCGTTCGAAGTCCAGGCTCTGGTCTTCCATCTTCTTGAAGATGCTGTAGAAATGCTTGGGCCGGCCGCTGACCTCGGCGTCGATGCCCTCTTCCGCAAGCGCCTTGCTCAACCGCGAGATCACATCGTTGATGTACTTTTCCCGGTGTTTCTTCTTCTGCGCCACGTCCTGCTTGAGCTGCGCGTAGATCTCCGGACGAAGGTGCTTGAGGGCCAGGTCCTCCAACTCGCTCTTGACCCAGTAGATCCCCAGCCGGTGGGCGATGGGAGCGTAGATGTCCAGGGTCTCCTGGGCGATGCGCCGCTGTTTCTCCGGAGCCAGGTACTGCAGCGTGCGCATGTTGTGCGTGCGGTCCGCAAGCTTGATCAGGACCACTCGAATGTCCTTGGCCATGGCCATGATCATCTTGCGGAAGTTCTCCGCCTGCTTCTCCTCGTGGCTGGTGAAGTCCACGCGGCTCAGCTTGGTCACCCCGTCCACCAGGGTCGCGATCTCCTCGCCGAAGATCTTCCTGATCTCCGGCAGCGTGGCCAGGGTGTCCTCGACGGTATCGTGCAGCAATCCGCCGATGACGCTGGGGAGGTCCAGCTTGAGGTCCGCCAGCACCCCGGCCACGGCCACGGGGTGGACCACGTAGGGCTCTCCGGACAGGCGTTTCTGGCCGTCGTGCACCTCCGCCGTGAAGCGGTAAGCCTCGCGCAAGCGGTCGACGTCAGCGCCCGGCTGGTACAGCAGCACCTTGTCGACCAGCTCGTTGATGGCGCTGTTGGCGGCAACCTTGGATCGGCGCCTGGGTTTTACCCCGGGTTCGGTGTGTACCTGCAAACCTTGAGCCTTTCAGCCGCGATAATGGCGGCCAGCCGCTTCACCGCGTCCTTCACGTCACGGTTGACGATGAAGTAATCATACCCCTGAATCTCCTGAATTTCATGCCGCGCGCGGCGCCAGCGCTGCTCGACGGTCTTGCGCGCATCCGTGCCCCTGCCCGCCAGGCGGCGGCGCAGCTCGTCCAGGGACGGCGGCAACACGAAGATGGCCACGGCGCTGGGGAACTGCTGCTTGATCTGGCGCGCCCCCTGGACGTCGATGTCCA
Source organism: uncultured Binatia bacterium (SeqCode) (assembly GCA_965204505.1). Lineage (GTDB taxonomy): Bacteria > Desulfobacterota > Binatia > UBA9968 > JAJDTQ01 > JAJDTQ01. Next base: position 927,579 of record CBDBFB010000001.1, on the reverse strand, counting down.
GCAGCACGTCACGGCGGTTCCGAAGCTGGCGTTCGAGAATTCGCCGCGGGGTGCCGTAGAGGTTCCCGTGAACCTCGGCCCACTCGGCAAAGCCGCCCGCGTCGAGCATCCGTCTGAAGCGCTGCTCCGAGACGAAATGGTAGTCCTTGCCGGGCGTCTCGCCGTCACGCGGCGCCCGCGTCGTGAACGACACCGAAAGATGCATCTCCGGATAGTCCCTCAGGACCCTCCGGGTCAACGTCGTCTTGCCCGCTCCGGACGGCGCCGACACGATGAAGACGATGCCGGGGCCGCGTTTGGTAAAGTCGCGAATCTCGACCGTCATTCCACGTTCTGGACCTGTTCGCGGATTTTCTCGACGCTTTCCTTGCCCCCCAACACGAGGCGGACCACCTCGAGCTGCGGCGCCTTGGCGCCGATGGTGGTGAGCTCGCGCTGCACCTCCTGGAGCAGGAAGTCGATCTTCTTCCCCACCGGCTCGCGTTCCCGCATCAGCCTGGAAAGCATGTCCACGTGGCTGGCGAGCCGCACCACCTCCTCGTTGATGCTGCCCTTGAAGTTGCCGCCGCCGGCTTCGCCCGCCCCGACCGTGGCGCCCTGTTCCTGAAGACGTTGATCGATGGCCTCGGCGCGACGCCCGAGATGTCGGGCCGCGCGCGCAAGCAGACGGCCCTCCGCCACCATGTTGCGTTTCAGGTTGCGGCCTTCCCGGTCGCGGGAGCGGGTGAGGTTCTTCAACGCGGCGTCCAGGGCTCGAAGCACCAGCTTCTTCTCGCTCCCTTCCACGTGCTCCGGTTCCTTGAACTGGAACAGGTCCGGCAGGCGCGGCACCAACCCCAGGTCGATTTCGCCCTCGAGGCGGAAGCGCTTCTTGATGCGTTGCAGGGCGTCACAGTACTGCTCCATGAGGGTGTCGTCCACCTCCAGGCGGTAGCCGCGACCCTTGAGCGGCGTGCGGTCCACGAAAACATCCGTGCGGCCGCGGTGGACCCTCATCCGGGTCTGTTCGCGCAACTCGTCCTCGAGGCTCAGATAGAGCTTGGGAACGCGCAGGTGAATGTCGGCGTGCCGGTGGTTGACGCTCCGGATCTGTACGGAGACCTTGACCTGCCTGTCCTGGAGGATGGCCTGACCAAAGCCGGTCATGCTTCTCATAAGCCCCAGCTCCTTCCACGGGCCCTTCAGCCGCCCCGGATCAGGGAGCCGGAGCGGGCGCGGCCTGGGTGGCCGGGGCGTCGGCGGCCATGGCCTGGAGCGACCCCTCGAGCTGACGCAGCGCCTCACCGAAGCCGGCCCAGTCGCCGGCCTTGAGGCTTTCCATGGAGCGGCGGTAGTGCCGCAGGGCCTGACCCGCCAAATCCCCTCCCGCTTCTTCGGCCGCGGCCGTCTGCACCGCGGGCGCGGCGGCCGTCGCCGCCGGAGCCTGGGCGGCGTCCCCGAACAGCTCGCGCAAGGCGTCGTCCAGGTTCTCCCGCATGGCGATGCGGTTGCCGAACACGGTGACCACCCGCTTGAGCTCGGGCAGCGAGCCCTGCTCCGCCGCCAGGTAGAGGGACTGCACGTACAGCAGCGAGTCCTGGATGGGAATGGCCAGCAAGCTGCCGCGGATCACCTGCGAGCCACGCTGGCCCCACAGGCTCAACTGCTGCGAAATGTACGCGTCCTGGTCGATGCGGGCGTCTACCTGCTTGGGCCCGTAGATGAGCTTCGCCTTGGGGAAGTTGAGCGCCAGCAGCTTGCCGTAGTGCGAGCCGTCGCTCCGGGCGGCGAGCCACGCCCTCATGTTGTCGCGGTTGTTGGGCGTGAACGGCAGGAGCAGCACGAACTCTTCCTTCTCCTCCCCGGGCAGCCGCATGATGGTGTAGTACGGCTCCATCTCCTGCTCGTCCTCGCCGACCCTGCGGATGGGGATGCTCAGGAGGTCTTCCTTGTTGTAGAAGACCTGCGGGTCGCGCATGTGGTAGGTGGCGTACATCCGCGCCTGCACCTTGAAAAAGTCCTGGGGATAGCGGACGTGGGAGCGCAACGCCTCCGGCATCGCCTCCATCGGCTTGAACAGTCCCGGAAACCCGCTGGCGTAAGCCTGCACCACCGGATCGTCGGAATCGGCGATGTAGAAGTCCACGGTGCCGTTGTAGGCGTCCACCACCGTCTTCACCGAATTGCGCATGTAGTTGCCGACGCCCTCCGTGGGCTCGGAGTACGGGTACCGCTCCGACATCGTGTAGCCGTCGACGATCCAGAAGAGCCGCCCCTCGGGCGTCACCACCAGGTAGGGGTCCTCGTCGAACTCGAGGAACGGCGCCAGCTTGCGGACGCGGTCCTGGATCTTCCGGTAGTAGAGGATCCGGCTCTCGGGCGTGATGTCGTTGGACAGCGAGATCCTCAGCGTCGCGAAACGGGCCGAATACAGGAGCTTGCGCCAGAACGACCGCAGCGGCACCCCGCCGTCGCCCTCGTAGGTCGTGTAGATGTTCCGGTCCCCGGCCGGGTAGTCCAACTCCTGGGCCAGCGTCTTGACGAACACGTAGTCGTTGGCCACCTCGCCGAAGTAGATCTCCGGCCGGGTCACCTTGATGAAGCCGTCGGAAACCGGCGGGATGTCCTTGACGAAGAACTCAGGGAGACCCTCCTTGCTGATCTGGTTCACCGGGCTGTACACCACCCCGTAACCGTGGGTGTACACCAGGTGCTCGTTGATCCAGATACGGCTCGGGAGCTGTTCGTGGGACAGCTCGCGGGCCGAGAGCATCACCTGGCGGTAGCTCCCGTCGATGTTGTAGCGATCGTTGTCCACGTCGACGAACTCGTAGTAGGTGCGGATCTGCTGGAGCTGGGCATAGGTGGACAGGAGCGGCTGGTAGTTCCACAGCCGGATGTTCTTCACCGTGGCGTCGTTCTCCTTGAGGTCGCCGGCGGTCAGCACCTCGTTGACGGGAAACTCCTGGGCGTCCGCCCGGTCGAGGCCGTAGGCGTGCCGCGTCGAGCGGATGTTGCGCTGGATGTACGGCGTTTCCGCCACCAGCTCGTTGGGGACGACGTGGAACTGCTGCAGAAACGACGGGTAGGCGTACATCCCGACGACGTGGACCACCGCCAGGGACCCCAACCCGATCAGCAGGAACCTGAGCCCCGGCCGGCGCATCTGCACAAGGGTGAGCACGGCCACGACCGCGGCCACCACCGCCAGCACGCGCAGGGCTGGAAGCCTGGCGTGTATATCGGTGTAGCCGGCACCGAAGACCACCCCGTTGTGCGAGTAGAGCAGCTTGTAGGCGTCGAGCAGGTAGCCGCCGCACTGGACCACCAGCAGCAGCGCCAGCAGCACGGACAGGTGGAGCTTCGCGGCGCTGTGAACCGACAACCCCTCTTCCGAGTACTGGATGCCGCCGTACAAGAGGTAGACGAAGGCCGTCGCCACCAGGATCAACCCCAGCGCCACCAGGAACCAGCGGTAGAGCGCCTCCATGGCCGGCAGACGGAAGATGTAGAAGCCGATGTCCCTGGCGTGCAGCGGATCCTGTATGCCGAAAGGCACGCCGTTGAAGAACAGCAGCGCCGATTCCCAGTGCATCGCGGCCTGGGGCGCGGCCAGGAATCCCAGCACCAGGGCCACCGGCAGCAGCAACCGCCTGATCAGCGGATCGAGCTCCTCGGGACCCGGCACCTCCGGATTCCGGCTCTGGAGCGGAACCACGCCTTCGCGGAGCCGGGCGGCCAGCTTGATGTTGACGTAGAAGAGCGCGAAGAACAGCACCCCCGAGATCACGCCCAGCAGCACCTTGATCCAAAGCGTCTTGGTGAACACTCCAGAATAGCCGATCTCCCGGAACCACAGGAAGTCGGTATAGAGATAGATGGCCTCGCCGAAGAGCGAGAACAGGATAAACGCGCCAAGCGCGATCAAGCCGATGGATTTTCGCATTGGATCCTCTTGAGGTCCTTGGGACCCTCACCCCGACCCTCTCCCAGAGGGAGAGGGGGTAAAAATTGCCCCTCTCCCTCTGGGAGAGGGTGGCCGGAGGCCGGGTGAGGGGCTACGCAAATGCGCCCTTGTAGGAGTACTCGATCTCCGGGCCGGTGATGAACTCCAGCAGCGCGGCCTGGCCCTCCTCGGTGGCGCGCCGGGCACGCACGAAGGCCGCGCCCACTTGGGCGGGATCCTCCACCCGCTCCGCCCAGCCGCCCATGGCCCGGGCCATGTCGGCGTAGTTGCCGCCAAGGTCCCTGGTGCCGTAACGCTCGTGGGACAGGGCCATGTGGCGGGTCTCCACCGCCATGGTGGAGTTGTTGAGCACGACGGTCAGTATCGGGATGTTCGAGCGCACCGCGGTTTCGAAATCCAGTCCGGTCATGCCGAAGGCGGCATCGCCCATGAAGTTCACCACGAACTTCTCCGGCGCCGCCAGCTTCGCTCCCAGGTTCAAACCCAGGCCGGTGCCCAACCCGTGGGACTTGCCCCACCCCAGGTAGGACCTCGGCCCGGCCGACCGGTAGAACGGCATGATCTGGTCCCGGGGACTGCCGGAATCGTGGGTGACGATGGCCTCCGCCGGGTCCACCGCTTCCATGAACTCGGAGATGACCCGGTAGGGATTGATCGGCACCTCGTCGGAGGCAAGCTTCGCGTCCCACTCCCGGAGCCATGCCGCGCGGACCTCGGCGATTTCGCCCGCGGGTGAGCGATCGTTCCTGGACTCGCCGTTCAGCAGCTCTTTCACCGCCTCCACGAACTGCCCAAGCACGAGCCTGGCATCGCCGATGACGGGATAGTCGACGTCATAGTTCTTGCCGATGTCGATGGGATCGTCGGTCACCTGCACGAACGTCTTGTCCCTCGGAATCGGCGTGGTCATGGGGTGACGGGTCAGGCTCGTGCCCACCGCGAACACCAGGTCCGCCTTGTTGAGAAAGTGGTACACCGGCCGGTTCATGACCCCCGAGGCGCTCCCCAGCGCCAGGGGGTGCGCCTCGGGAAACGCGCTCTTGCCTCCCATGGTGGTGACGACCGGGACGGACGTGAGCTCCGCCAACTCCAGCAACTCGGGCGCCGCCTCCGCGTAGAGAACGCCCTGACCCGCGTGGATCACCGGATCCCGGGCCTCGAGCAGGGCCTTGGCCGCCGTCATGACATCCGCCGGGTCCGCCTCGGACACGGCGGCCTTCACCGGCCGATAGGCTTCGACCACGGACGGGTCGAGCTGCTCTCCGGCGACGTCAGCCGGGATCTCCACCATCACCGGACCCGGACGGCCCATCTTGAGCCGCGCGAACGCGCGCCTCATGGTGTCGATGACCCGGTCCGCGGTGGTGACCTGCTCGATGAACTTGGTCACCGGGGCGTAGTTCCTGAGCGAGCTGAATTGAGGGAACACGCCGTCCCGCTCCCGGCTGTGTCCCAAGGGCAGGAGCAGCATCGGCACGGCATCGGAATAGGCCGTGGCGACACCCGCGTAAGCATTCTCGGCGCCGGGACCGAACTGCATCGCGAAGACGCCCGGCGGCTTGCCGTTGTTGACCCGGCTGTAACCGTCGGCGATGCCCACCCCCACCCGCTCCTGGCGGCAGATGATCGGGCGGATGCCGGCCTCCGCGGCCGCTTCGATCAAGGTCGAGGTCGGGAAGGCGCTCAGATACGGGACCCCCTCGCGCTTCAGGATCCGGGCGATCACGTCCACGGTTCTCATGTTATCGACTGCTCCTTCCCGCCGCGTCCGGGCACGGACCCGCGGGTCTTTTGACTTCCTCCCCGTTACGGACAGGGGCGGGTTGGAGACCCGCTCCTACCGGGACACGGGCAATGCGAAACTGCGGCACAGGGCCTCCCATGTCCCGAGCTCGGCCAGCGTGCGCAGGGTGCTCAGGGTCGGCGGTATGATCGCCATGCGTCCCCGCTCGGACCGCATCAGTCCCTCCTCGGGAGTGATCCAAAGGCTCTCCGTCACCTCTTCCGACACGCTCAGCGGCACCTGCCCTTCCGGCAGCGGCGCGAGAAAGAACCGGGTGTCGAACCGCATCGCATAGCGGTCGGGCGTGACCCGGTGGTAGAAGTAGACCGGGCTCGCGAGGTCGCAGTAGAGCCCCTCGGAGGCCAGCAGCTCCGGGAAGGTCACCGCACCGTTCAACACGGACGCGCGTTTGGCGACCACGCGCTCCCGGGTCTCCTCCGCCATGACGGCCGCGCCGTCCGCGTCCACGCACAACAACACGCCGGCCTCTTCGTAAAGCTCCCGGACGGCGGCCACCCAGTGTCCGAAGGCGCCCTCGGCGTCCAACTCGTCTCCCAGCCGCCCGCGGGCGTCCTCGGGTGAAAGGCCGCGGCAGAGATCCAGCATGGCCGGAGCGGCGTCGGTCCGCTTCACGCTGCCGCCGGGAAAGACGAAGAACCCTCCCAGGAAACGCATTTCCTGGGGCCGGCGCGTCATGAAGATCTCGAAGGCGCCGTCTGTCGCCGGCCGCACCAGGACGATGGTGGAGGCTCTTCTGGGAACTGCCTTTTCCTGCATGTGCCCTCGCCCGCGGGAGGTCAACGTCGAAGCTTCGCCACGAGGGATTCGTAGGAGGTCCGGTTGATCACGCGATTGAACTGCGCACGATAGTTGTTGACCAGGCTGATGTTCTCGATGACGATGTCGTAAATGCGCCAGCCGCCCGGATCGCTCACACGGTGCACGCGGTAGTTGACATCGAACCTTCGTCCATCCCGATCCACGATCCTGGTATTCACCTGGGCGTAACGGCCGTCGATCTTTTCACCGAGGACATGCATCCGCTGGCCATTGTAGGCGGAGATGCGGCTCGCATAGGTTCTCTCCAACAAGCGGGTAAAGAGCCGAGTGAACTCCTGCCGCTGCTCCGGGGTGCGGCGGCGCCAGTGGGCGCCGAGCGAGCGCCGGGCCATCTCGGGGAAGTCGAAGAGCGGAAGGACCGCCGCCCGGAGGCGTTCCAGCTTGGCGTCATCCCGCAGCTTCGAGTCGCCGAGAATCGAGACGCCGAGCCGCAACGCCCTTTCGATCTCGCGCCGGGGACCCTCTTCCGCGGCCGCCGTCGACGCGAGGCAAGCCAGCACCAACAGGATTGTACACAGCCACGAGCGTCGGGAGCCACCGCGTACGTCTCTCTTCTCCACAGATCTCTGCTCCATGACACCCCGAGCCACCCAATCTACGCAATTATCCCCAGGAATCCAAACATGGTGATCGTGGGGAATCCGGACGAGCCGGCCTCTCAGGCAAGCCGCACGGTCTTCGAGAAATCGTAGTCGAGCGGGATGTCGCCCTCGAACTCCCACTCCAACCGTGACGGACCGGGATCGGCGGCCAAGTGCTGCTCCAGGAACCGGAACAGCAGCTCCCACGCAGCCTCCGCCGACTCGGGCCGGTAGCGCCCCGGCATGGTGTCGTTGAGCCAGCCGTGGGGGGCGTCCGGGAAAATGCGGATGGAGTAGCTCTTCCAGGAATCCTCCAACGCGCGGCGGAAACGCAGCACGTCGTCCACCGAGATGATGTGGTCGCTGTCGCCGAAAACCCCCAGCACCGGGCACGACAGCCGCTTGATGAACTCGCCGACCGGGGTCGGGCGTTCTTCGTCGGGCTCCCAGTCGCGCTGGTAGATGCCGCCGTAGAACACCACGGCACAGCGCAAATCGTCGCGGTAGGCCGCCGCCAGCAGCGGTTGCCGTCCGGTCTGGCACACGCCCATGACCGCGATGCGGCCGCCGTCCACGAAATCCTGCCCTCGAAGGTACGCCATGCATTCATCGAGATCGGTCAGCGCCTGGTCGTCGCGGATGCCGACGCCCACGTCTCCGCGGGCCAGGGCTTCCCGATCTCCGGTGAAGCGCGAGAACATGTCGGGCGCCAACGCCACGTAGCCGTTCTCGGCCAAACGCTCGGCAATGTCCGTCGTGTGCTGCACGACGCCGTAGCGCTCGTGAAGCTGAATCACCGCCGGCCACCGGCCGTCCCCCGCCGGTCTCGCCAGACAGCCCTTCTTGCCCGGAGCGAACTCGACCTCCGCAATCATGTCCGACCCTCCTTCGTGGATGGTATCAGTGCCTGAAACGTACCAGATCGAACCGGCTGACGCGACGAAAGACACGAACTCCGCCGGCACGATATCCGCCGCTGGCCTGCGTCGAGCATTCACGGTAGATTGGCGGCAGCAGAGGCCATGCCCTGGAGCCACGGGAAACTGCTCTTGCCGGAGATCACCCACATCGAAGCGCGCGCCCTGAACGCGTCCCTCAAGGCTCCCTTCACCATCGCCGGAGCGCGCCTGGACACGGTGCGCAACGTCGCCGTCCGGCTCGACCTCGCCGACGGTTCCAGCGGCTGGGGGGAGATCCCGACCCTGCCCACGGTCACGCCGGAAGATCAGCCCGCCGCGCTGGAGGCGGCCCGGCGGGCCGCGCGGGCGTGGACCGGCCGGGACGCGGGACGGTGGCGGCCGCTGGTGGAGGAGCTGGCGGACAGCCTGCCGGCGGCGCCGACGGCGCGCGCCGGCATGGAGATGGCGCTGTTCGACGCCCTCGCGCGAAGCTGGAACACCCCCCTCTTCGCCTACTTCGGCGGCGCCGCCGACCGCGTCGTCACCGACATCACGATCCCCATCTGCACGGCGGAAGAAGCCCGCCGGCTCGCGGCCGAGTATCGGGGCCTGGGGTTCGTCACCCTGAAGACCAAGGTCGGCGCGGACGTGGACGCCGACATCGAGCGCATCAAGGCCATCCGTGAAGGCCATCCGACCAGCGACCTCATCCTCGACGCCAACGAGGGCTATGACGTGCCGCAGACCCTCGAGGTGCTCCGCACCCTTCGCCGCAAGGCGCTCGAACCGGCGCTTCTGGAGCAGCCGCTGCCGCGCGAGGACTGGGACGGCCAGGCCCGCCTGGTGCGCGAAGCGGGCGTGCCGGTGGCCGCCGACGAATCCTGCCGCTCCTCCGCCGACGCCGCGCACATCGCCCGGGACCGCCTCGCCCACGTCATCAACATCAAGCTGGCCAAGTGCGGCGTGGCGCAGGCCCTGGAGATCATCGCCATCGCCCGCGGCTCGGGCCTCGGCCTCATGATCGGCGGCATGGTGGAGACCCGTCTTGCCATGGGGTTCAGCGCGCACCTGGCGGCGGGCACCGGCGCCTTCCGGTGGATCGACCTCGACACCCCCCTGCTGCTCGCGGAGGACCCGGTGCGCGGCGGGTATGACGCCGACGGACCGCGCTACCGACTCGGACACGTCACCGCCGGCCACGGCGGAGACCTCGCCTGGTGAAACGACCCGCCATTATCGTCCACGGAGGCGCCGGCCGCGGCTCCGGCGAGCGGCGGGAGGCGCGGCTCGCCGGTTGCAGGGAGGCCGCCGCCATCGGGTGGAAGGTCGTTCAGGCCGGTGGGCCGGCACTGGACGCCGTGGAAGCGGCGGTGGCGGCGCTGGAGGACGACCCGCTCTTCAACGCCGGCACCGGATCGTCGCTGAACCGGGACGGTGGGGTGGAGATGGATGCCGCGGTGATGTCCGACACCCTTCAGGCCGGGGCGGTAGCCGCGGTCTCGGGGATCCGCAATCCCATCCGGTTGGCGCGGAAGGTGCTGGAGGACGGCCGCCACGTGCTGCTCGCGGGACCGGGAGCCGGCGATTTCGCGCGGCGGGCCGGGATTGCTCCGGTCCCGCCTGAAACCCTCGTCACCCCCGCTCAGCGGGAACGCTGGGAAGAGAGCCACGGCACGGTGGGTTGCGTGGCGGTGGACCGGAACGGCCGCATCGCCGCCGGCACCTCCACCGGCGGGATCATGGGCAAGCTTCCCGGCCGCGTCGGCGACAGCCCGCTCATCGGCTGCGGCACCTACGCCAACCCGGCCGGCGCCGCTTCGTGCACGGGCGAAGGCGAGGCGATCATCAAGGTGCTGCTGGCCAAGACCTCGGTGGACCTGCTGGACTCGGGCGCCGGTCCCGGGGAAGCGGCCCGACAGGCCGTCGCGCTGCTGGCGCGCGACACCGGCGGCCTGGGCGGGGTCATCCTGACCGACCGCTTCGGCGCGGTAGGGTACGCCCACAACGCCGAGGAGATGCCGGTCTGCTACATCACCGAGGGGGAGCAACCGGTCACGGCGCTCTAGCGATCACCCAATCAGCCCCTCTCCCCCTGGGAGAGGGTGGCCGAAGGCCGGGTGAGGGCCTTCGCGCCGAGCACCCTCACCCCGACCCTCTCCCTGAGGGAGAGGGTGTGGATGGGGCCGGAGCATTCAGGAGCGCGTCAGGCCGAGGTCCCGGAGCCGGTCCTTGAGAGCCCGCGGGGCCGTCCGGGTGCGCAACAGCCCGCGCACCGCATCCCCGGTCTCGCCCGGTTCCGCCGCCCGCTCCAGCAGGGTCTCCAGAGACACTTCCGTCTCGGCCCATTGCCGCACTGGATACAGCGTATCGATGGCCGCGACCCGCAGGCCATAGGAGTCCCGGAACGCGCCGGTGGCGGCAACGAACGCCCGCACCACCTCGGGAACCTCGCCGTCCCAGGACGACCCCTCCTCGACGCCGCGCCGTACCGCGCTCGAGGAGTGGTCCTTCAGGCGGGCGGCAAGCGTCAGGGGTTCGACGCGGTCGCGGTAGGGTATGTTCGCGGGTTGGTCCAGCAGCGCCCGCAACTCGGCGGCGCCCCAATCCTCGCGGTTGGCGGCCACGAGCCGCACTTGGGCGAACAGGGCCTCCAGCGCCCGCTCACGGTCGTCGTAGTATTTCGGATCGAAGATCTGCAGCACCTTGTCCATGCCGACGATGAACCGGAGGTCCGGGTGGCCGCCGAAGCTCGCACGGAACCCCGGCGCCTGCTCCGAGTACAGCCCGCGGTTCACCACCGCCACTCCCAACCACGGTTGGTCGCGGGCGAGCAGCGACAGCAAGAGCAGCCGGTCCTCGCGGCAGAGGCCTTCCACCCGCTCCTTGTCGACGATGACGCTGCTCAGGGAGTATACGACGCAGTCCAGCTCGAACCGGCGCCTGGCGGCGGCGGCCAGATCGGTGTGAGCGATGGTGGGCGGATTGAAGGAGCCCGGGAGTATGCCTACCCGGCCGCCGTCGATGCGGTCCGGACCGGCCACCAGGACGGCCTCGGGCGCCGCCGCGGCTTCAACGCGTTCCAGCGCCTCGCGGAAACCGAAGAGGCGCCCAAGGTCGAAAAAGTCGTGCCGCGACGAGCTCTCCTATTTCCAGATCCTGGGGCTATCTTCCTCCGGGAAATAGAAGTCGCAGAAGGGGCAGTGGAACTCCATCCCGGACCCCAGCATGTGCGGGTTGACGACGAACTTCTGGTTGCATTTCGGACACGTCACTTCGACAGCCTGACCCATGAAGCTCTCCTTTCACTACGACCAGTACGTGGTGCGGTCGATGGGGATATGCGAGAGGATCTCTCCGGGAATGAAATCCTCGACCTTGATCCGTTCCATGGCCTCGTCGGGCACCTTGGACACCGGCGAGAACGGCCGGTCCAGCGGACGCGTGGCGTCCACGATCATGCCGGAGGTCTTGATCTCGTCCACCAGCGAGGGATCCAGGAAGTTGCCGCGGAAGAGCGGCTTCAGGATCGACACCTGGCGGTGCGGCTGCACGCGCGTCGCCAGCGCCCACAGGATGTCCGTGGGATTGTACACGTTGATGTCGTCGTCGAAGACAAAGACGTTCTTGGTGTGGTCGAAGGTCAGCGCCGCGGCCGCCGCCCGGCCCGGGTCGCCCTCGGACAGCTTCTTCATGGCGATGAAGACGTTGTAGTGGGCATGGCGGCCCATCTTGCACACCGCGGTCACGCCGGGCACCGCCTCGCGGCAACGCCGGAGATAGGCACCTTCCCGCGGCAGGTCCATCCACGGCTTGTCGCCTTCCGGCGTGATGATGGACTGGAACATGGCGCCCTTGCGCCAGTTCATGGCCGTGACCTTGTACTCCACGCAGGTGGTGTAGCGCTGCGGCCCGAGATAGCCCGGGGCCTCGCCGAAGGGACCCTCCACCACCCGCTTGTTGGGCTGGAGCAGCCCCTCGATGACCACCTCGGCGTCCGCCGGGATGAGGAAATTGTCGCCCCAGGTGGCGGACGGCGTGAGCCGCAGGGGCTCCTGCATGTAGCCGCCGATGATGTCGAACTCGCTCACCTCGAACGCGCCGCTGTAGCACGCGCCCATATGGTAGGCGGGGTGATGCCCCAGCACGGTGGCCACGGGACACTCCATGTTGTTGTCCTCGTAGTCCCTGAAGATCTTCCACAGGTGCCGCGGCGAGGCGTACAGCGCGGTGCTCTGGGGCGACTTGACCTCCATGCGGTGGTACGAGCAGTTGTAAATGCCGGAGGTGCGCTCCCTGGTGATGGTGGACATGACGATGTAGGGACCGCCGTCCATGTAGTGGTGCCGCATCACCGGGATCTGGTAGATGTCCACGTCCTTGCCGGTCTGGGAGTTTTGCATGATCGGCGCCTGGTCGTGCTCGATGACCACCGGCTCGATGCGGTGCTCCTCGCGCTCCAGGCAGATGTCGGTCATAACCTCCCGGCTCGTGTTCCTGTCCAGGCCGAGGGCCACCTGGGTCTTGCCCTGGGAGATCTCGCAGTTCATGGTCAGCTTGATATCGGACGGCTGTCCGTGAAGGTTCAGCGGGTTGTCGAAAACCAGGATGGGGAACTTCCGCAGCTCATCCAGGTGCTTGATCAGCGCGCTCACGTCGTAGTGGGCGGGGTCCACCTGTTTGGTTACGTGGACCACCTCGTTGGGAATCTCCCGCTGGCAGTCTTCCAGAAACGATCCCAGGCTCTTGGGCATGTGTCACCTCTCTCGCGATGTGTTGGATACTCTGGCTTGGATTCTCCGGAGACTCTCCGCTCCGAAGCCTGCTGCGCTTCGAAGCCTACGGGTTCTTAACCGAAGCACCCGGGGTTGTCAAACCGGCGCGGGGCTTAGGTTTGCAGTTGACAGGCGTGGTCCGGCCGAAATAGAAGAACACTGGACCAACTCAGGAAGGAGCATGCAATGAACCGACATTCCGCAACTTTCGCAGCCGCCATCGTTACTCTGTGCCTCGTCTTCGGAACCGTGACCACGGGGGCCGCCGACGTCACCTTCAAGGGGAAGACCGTCGCCATCCTGATCCCCTACTCCGTGGGCGGCGCCGCCGACATCATGGCCCGCCAGATGCTTCCGTTCATCGGCAAGCAGATCCCGGGGAACCCCACCACCATCATCAAGAACATGCCCGGCGGTGGGGGCATCGTGGGCGAGAACTGGGTGTACAACTCGGCGCCCGCCGACGGCACCGTCATCGGCCAGTTCTCCACCTCGGTGACCGACACCATCTTCAAGCCCGGCAAGGTCAAGTTCGAGCTTGCCAAGCTCCAGTGGCTGGGGGGCGTACGGGAGACCACCGTCACCTTCGTCAGCAAGGACCTGGGCATCACCAAGGGCACCGAGCTCGGCGCCGTCAAGAACAAGATCTTCTTCGGCACCACCTCGATCCAGAGCCCGCGCTCGATGATCCCCAGGCTGCTCCTGAAGATCCTCGGCAAGGACCACAAGCTGGTGACGGGCTACGGCAGCAGCGGCGACATGCGCGCGGCCATCCGCCGGGGCGAGCTGAACATGACCAACGACAGCCAGAGCGGGTACTTCGCCGCCGTGCTTCCCATGGTGGAGGAAGGCGCGGTGGTGCCCATCGCCCAGGAAGGCACGGTCCAGGACGGCAAGATCATCCGCGACCCGCGCCTGCCGGACCTGCCCACCTATTACGAGATCGTCCTGGAGCTCAAGGGCGAATCCATCAGGAAGGACCCCAACTACCGCGCCATGGAGTTGCTGGCCTACCTAGGCGGCGTCCGGCGCGGCTGGATCTACGCGGCGCGGGTCCCCAAGAACGTCTTCGACACCATGGCGGCGAGCTTCGACCGGTTCCTGAAGGACAAGGAGATGATCGCCCACTTCAAGAAGGCCATCGGCTTCCAGTTGGTGTCACTCAACGCGCCCGCCGCCCAGGCCATCATCGACAAGGTGGTGGAGATCCAGAAGCGCGACCCCGAAGCCCTGGAGATCCTCAAGGGCATGGCGCAGAAGCCCTGATCCTTCGACTTCGCTCCGCTACGCTCAGGACAGGGCGTAGCGGAGCGCAAGCGGAGCAAAGTCGAAAGACGCCGTTTCAACGGGGCCGAGTCTCAAACGGATCTCCGTAACGTGACCCTCAAACGAAGCCTGGGCTGGCTCAGCCTGCTCCTGGTCCTCGCCGTCTGGTTCTACCTCGCCCAGGGGATGGCCGGGAAGATCGGCGCGGCGTCGCTGGAGGGGCTGGTCCGGGTCTTTTCCTGGCCCGCCTTCGGCTACCTGCTGCTGGGCAACCTCATCGGCTTCGCCGTGGGCATGCTGCCGGGCCTGGGCGGCCCCGTCACCATGGCCCTCATGCTCGGGTTCGCGTTCCAGCTCAAGATGGACGCGGTGGAAGCCTTCTCCTTCCTGCTCGGGATGATGGCCGTCACCGCCACCACCGGGGACATCACCTCCATCCTCTTCGGCATCCCGGGCGAGGGGGCCACCGCTTCCACCATCGTGGAAGGCCACCCCATGGCCAAGAAGGGCGAGGCCGGGCGGGCGCTGGGCGCATCGCTCATGAGCTCGCTCATGGGCGCCCTCATCGGCGCCGGCGCCATCGCCGTGGCCATCCCCATCGTCACGCCGCTGGTGCTGGCGCTGGGCACCCCGGAGTTCTTCATGCTCACGGTGGCGGGGGTCACCTTCGTGGGCGCCCTGAGCGGCGGCAGCGTGGTGAAGGGACTGGCCGCGGGCGGCCTGGGCTTCATGTTCTCGCTGGTGGGCCTCGACATGCAGACCGCCACCGAGCGCTATACCTTCGGCACCATGTACCTCTGGGGCGGCGGCGAAACCGGCGGCGCCGGCATCGGTCTCGTGCCCGCGACGGTGGGACTTTTCGCCATCCCCGAGATCATCGACCTGGCCACCAAGGGGGGCAGCATCGCCCAGGCCCACGTGGGCCGGCTCGGGGGCGTGCTCCAGGGCGTCAAGGACGCGTTGCGGCACTGGTGGCTGGTGGCGCGCTGCAGCGCCGTCGGCACCTACATCGGCGTGATCCCGGGCATGGGCGGACCGGTGTCCCAGTGGGTCGCCTACGCCCTGGCCATGCAGTCCTCGGGCAAGCAGGACCAGGTGGGAACCGGCGTCATCGAGGGCGTGGTGGGGCCGGGCGCGGCCAACAACTCGACCCTCGGCGGCGCTCTCATCCCCACCATCGCCTTCGGCATCCCCGGCAACGTCACCACCGCGATCCTGCTGGGAGCGTTCCTGATCCTGGGCCTGCGGCCCGGCACCTCCATGCTGACCAAGGACCTGGACGTGACCTTCTCGCTGGTGTGGGTGCTGGTGGTGTCCAACGTCATCACGGTGTCGGTGTGCTTCCTGTTCCTGAACCAGCTCGCCCGGCTCACACGCATCAAGGGAACGCTCCTGATACCGCCGCTGCTGCTCTTCATCTACCTGGGCTCGTACACCCACACCAACAGCTTCGGCGACATCCTCGTCACCCTGGTGTTCGGCGCCCTGGGCTGGCTCATGGTGGCGTTCGACTGGTCGCGGCCGGCGCTGCTGCTGGGCCTGGTGCTGGGCCGGCTGGCCGACAACTACCTGTGGATCACCTACTCGCGCTACGACTTCGGCTTCCTCGCGCGTCCGGGGGTGCTCATCATCCTGTGCGTCATCCTGGCCAGCATCTTCTACCCGGCGGTGAGCCGCCGCTTCCGCCGGCGCGCCTCGGAGGCGGGCTCATGAGCTTTCGCGGCTATTCCGTCGGGTTCACCGCCGCGCTGTTCCTGCTCATGGCCTGGGCGTTGTGGGAAGCCAGCGCCTGGGATGTCCAGGCAAGCCTCATGGCCTGGCTCATCGGCCTGCCCACCGCGGCGCTGCTGGCGCTTCAACTCGCAAGGGAGATCCTGGGCCGGGCGGACTCAGCCGCCCCGGATGGCGAGGACGACCCTCTCGGCAGGGCGCTGGCCGCCCCGGCCGAGGACGCCCGGGAGCCGGCCGAGGAACGGCGCCGGACCGCCGGCATCATCGGCTGGATACTGGGGTTCGCCGCGTTTATATGGCTTTTGGGGTTCCAGTTCGGGATCGGGCTGGTGACCCTTCTCTATCTCAAGAGCGCCGGCGAGAGGTGGCCCGCGGTCATCGGCATCACCGCGGCGGTGCTGGCGGGAGTCGTGCTGGTGTTCGACTGCGGCATGCACATCTTCTTCGCCGAAGGAAAGCTGTTCGCCTGGAGCGGGCTGCGCACCGGCCCGCTCTTCTCGAGCTTCTGCTACCAGATCACGAGCCCGTTCAAGGGGTGAGGGCGTCGGGAGTTACGTCCGTGGTCAACCCGACTTGGATGTGCGGGTAGGGGCGACCGGCCGGTCGCCCCTACGGGATTCACTGCAACACGCGCGCCGCTACAGCCCGTACAGCGCCCGGCCGTTGTCGCTCAGGATCTTGCGTTTCTGCTCCGCGGAAATGCTGTCGTTGCCGTTGAAGATGGTGAACGCGTCCACCTCGCTGGAGGCGTCGGTGTGGCCGTAGTCGGTGCCGATGACGATGTTGTCGTCGCCCGCGTACTTGAGCACGTAGGGGAAATCGTCGTCGGTCTGGGCCGACACGTAGATATTGAAAGCCTTCATGGGGTTCTCGGGGTATTCCGCCGTACCCGACCGCCGGATGGTCTCGTTGACGACCCACGGCACCCACTGGGCCGAGGATTCGATGAATCCCCAACGCAGGTCCGGAAAGACCCTGGGCACCTCGCTCATCATCACCGTGAAGCACTGGGAGACCGTGGGGATGCGGAACACCGGCAGTCCGCCGCCACTGTCGTAGCGCGGCCGGAACTGCGTCGCCATCCTGGGACTGCCGATGGCGATGTGGATGCCCATCATCATGTCGAGACGCTGGGCTTCATCGAAGATCGGGTAGAAGTACGGATCCACCAAGTGCCGGTCGCCCTCAAAGGGACGGAGGCACACGCCCACCGCGCCGTTCTCCCGCGCGAAGCGGATCTGCTCCAAGGCCTCGTTCATGGTCATGGCCGGCACCACGCAGACCCACCGGAGGCGTCCGCCGCCCTGCTTCCACACGTCCGCCATCCAGCGGTTCCAGCTCCCGCACAGGGCGATCTCGGCGTCGGCGTGGTCCGTCACCTGCTCGATCCACATGGTGTTGTACAGGACCTGGACGTCGATGCCGAGCTCGTCCAGATGGTCGACCCGCAGTTGCACGTCGCGTAATTCGCGCGCCTCCTTGGGCGTCTGCATGTGCCTGCCGGCCTTCTCCGACACCTCGTCGAGCTGCTGCTCGCTCAGGCTCTGGAAGCGGAATCCCAGCACCTTGCCGTCCAGCACCCAGTACTGCGTGGTCAGGTCCTCGGGGGCGCCGAAGAGGCGGGGACGAAACTTCTTCTCCGAAGCGTCCAGATAGTCCCAGGTGTGCTCGGTTTCCACCACGTGGGCGTCCGAGTCCACTACCATGTGCGTTCCGTTGCCGGACATTGCCGTTCTCCTTTCGTCCCTGCTCGCGCTCAGGCGATGCCGTAGAGGGCCATGGGGTTGTCGCTGAGGATCTTGCGCTTGGGTCCGTCTTCCACCGTCGGGTCCGCCTTGAACCGGGTGATGGCGTCCACCTCGCTGGAGGCGTCGACGTGGCCGTAGTCGGTGCCGATGACGAGGTTGTCCTCGCCCGCGTACTTCAGCACGAACGGGAAGTCGTCGTCGGTCTGGGCGGTGACGTAGATGTTGAACGCGTTCAGGGGATTGTCGGGATAGTCGGCCGCGCCGGCGCGCCGCCTAGCCTCGTTGACGATCCAGGGGACCCACTGGGCCGACGATTCGATGAAGCCCCAGCGGAGCTTGGGAAAGACCTCCGGCACCTCGCTCATGAGGAGCTGCAGACAGGTGAGCACCGTGGGCACACGGAACGGCGCGAAGCCGCCCGTCCTGTCGTAGCGGGGGCGGAAGTGCGAGATCAGCCCGGCGCTGCCGTTGGCGATGTGCACGCCGATGGCCATGTCCAGCTCCTGCGCCAATTCGAACACCGGATAGAAGTACGGGTCCACCAGGTGCCGGTCGCCCTCGAAGGGCCGCAGGCACACCGCCACCGCGCCGTGCTCGCGGGCGAAGCGGATCTGCTGCAGGGCCTCGTTCATGACCATGGCGGGAACGACGCAGGACCACCGCAGCCTTCCCTTGCCGGCCTTCCAGACATCGGCCATCCAGCGGTTCCATGCCAGGCACAGCGCGGTCTCGGCGTCCTCGTGGTCCGCCACGCGCTCGATCCACAGGGTGTTGTGCATCACCTGCACGTCCACGCCCAGCTCGTCGAGCTGGGCAACGCGCAAGTCCACGTCGTCAAGCTCGCGGGAAGCCTGCGGCGTGTTGAGCCTTCGGCCGGTCTTTTCCGACAGCTCGTCGAGCTGCTGCTCGTTCAGCGTGGGCAAGCGTACCCCGCGGATCTTTCCGTCCAGCACCCAGTACTGCCTGTCCACGCCCGGACCGCCGAACAGCACGGGCCGGTACTTCTTGTCCGATCCTTCAAGGTAGTCCCAGGTCCGCTCCGTCTCGATGACGTGAGCGTCGGCATCCACCACCAGAGGGTGTCCGTTCCGTGCCATGATTTGTCTCCTCGACGGAATTCACCTAGACTCGCAACAGGTATCTTTCTCTACCCCGCACACCAGCACTAGTTAACGAACCCTTGGATTGGGTGTCAAGAAGTTTGCGGGGCGGCGTTCCACGTGGACGGGACGCCCATACGGCAGCCCCGTGCGGAACATCCTGACCATCTTGCTGATTCTTCTGTCGCTGGCGCTCGTCTCGGTGTTCGTGGTGGGCGCGTCCGGGGCGTGGAACCGGGACTGGCGCACCGCCAGCCGGGAAAGCTCCGGCATCGCCCCGGACCCCGCGCGCACGCCCGAGGCGGTGGTTCAACTCTATGCGGCGCGCGCCTTCAACTGGCGCGGCATATTCGGCGTGCATACGTGGATCGCCGCCAAGGAACCCGGCGCGCCGGCGTACGTCGTCTACCAGGTGGTGGGCTGGCGGCTGTACCGCGGCCTGCCGGTGGTTTCGGTGCAGCAAGACATCCCCGACCGGCTGTGGTTCGACAGCCGCCCGCGGATCATGGCGGACCTGCGCGGAGCGGCGGCCGAGCGCGCCATCGAGGGCATCCGCCAGGCCGCCGTGAGCTACCCGTATCCGGAGGAGTACCGGCTGTGGCCCGGCCCCAACAGCAACACCTTTACGGCCTACGTGGCGCGCCGGGTACCCGAGCTCGGGGCGGCGCTTCCCGCCAACGCCCTGGGCAAGGACTATCTGGACAAGGGCACCTTCCTGGCCCGGACGCCCAGCAACAGCGGCTGGCAACTCTCCGTTTACGGCGCGCTGGGCGTAACGCTCGCCTTGCGGGAAGGGATCGAGATAAACATTCTCGGGCTTGTCTTCGGACTCGACTTGACGCGGCCGGCGCTCAAGCTTCCCTTCGTGGGGCGCATCGGCCTCAGCAGGGATCTGCCGGAAGCATGAAGACCCGGCGCCCGGACCGACGTTCATGAGCCCACAATTCCTGGCCCTGGTGACATCGTTTTTCTACGCCGGCTGCTTTCTTGCCACCCGGCGCGGGCTGATGTACTCCACCCCGGCCACGGCCGCCTACGTGGCGCTGGCCGTCAACACCGCGATCCTCTGGACCATCGTCTTCCTGACCGGCGGAGCCCCCGCCGTCCCCCTGATCGCCACCGGATGCTTCGTGGCCGGCGGCCTGATCCAGCTCGGCACGCGGCTGTTCGCCTATCACGGCGTGGCGCGCCTTGGCGCCAGTGTGACCAGCACCGTCCAGTCCACCAATCCCCTCTTCGGCACCGCCCTGGCGGTTGTTTTCCTGCACGAGACGGTGACACCGCTGCTGCTCTTCGGCACGGGCTCCGTGGTGTTCGGCATCGTTCTGCTTTCCTGGACACCGCAGCAGCAGAAGACCTACAAGACCTGGGAGTTGATTTTCCCGTTCGGCGCCGCCCTCACCGCCGGGGTCAACCACCCGATCCGCCGCTACGGGTTGACCATCGCCAACGAGCCGTTGTTCCTCAGCGCGGTCATGGGCGCGGCCGCGCTGACCCCGCTGCTGCTGAACCTCGCCAACCCGCGGGCCAGGGGAAAAATCGTGTTCGATCGGCGCGCCATGCCCTATTTCCTGGTCACCGGGGTTTTCGAGGCCGTGGGGATCTGGTCGCTGGTGAAGGCGCTGGGAATCGGCAACGTCGTGGTGGTGGGACCCATCGTGTGCGTGGCGCCGCTGTGGGTGCTGCTGGGCACCCTGCTCTTCTCCCGCGACATCGAGCAGGTGAACCTCCGCACCGGCATCGCCACGGTGTTCGTGATCGCCGGCATCGTCGCCATCTACCTGGCGTAGGGGTGGGCCGGCGGGAGGTACTCGGCGCGAGCGCCCTCACCCGGCCTTCGGCCACCCTCTCCCAAAGGGAGAGGGTAAATCTTGCCCCCTCTCCCTCTGGCAGAGGGTTGGGGTGAGGGCCGTGAGGGCCTATAGCCGGATCGGTTCGGCGAGCACCTTGTCCTGCAACCAGCCGGACAGATCGTTGAGGCTCCTGGAGGTAATCTCGTGGCCCATGTCGTACTCGGTGTAGTCCACCGGGACGTGCAGCTTTTCGAGCAGCGTGATGGAGTGCTTCGCCCGCTCCAGGTCGATGAGCTCGTCGCGCCTGCCGTGGTGCACCAAGGTGGGCAGCGAATCCACCCGGTCGACCACGCCGAGAGCGCCGAGCGTGCCTTCCCGCAGCCAGGAGCTCAGGATGCACATTCCCGCAAAACGGCCCGGCTCGGGAAGTCCGAGACTGTAGGCCATGCCGCCGCCCTGGCTGAAGCCCAGCAGGGCGAGCTTGCCGTCTCCCAGAGCGTAGCGCGCGGCGCACTGGTCCATGAACGTTCGGAGCCGGTCGCGGGCGGAAAGGAAGGCGCCGGTGTCGATGTCGCCGCCCGTGGACATGGGAAACCACGCGTAGCCGGTCATGCCCGGACCGAGGGGCACCTCCAGCGGCGCCTGGGGGCAGATGACCCGGAACACGCCGCCGCACAGGTGCGGCGCCAGACCCAGCAGGTCCATGGCGTTGGCGCCGCGGCCGTGCAGCGCCAGGATGGTCGGATGGGGCCCCTCGCCCTCGGGCTCGTACACGCAGTGGAGCAGTTCCATGGCTACTCCATCACTGCCCGGAGATCCTTGACGTAGTCCTCGAAGGCGGTGTCCATGGTGTACTCCGGCTCCCATCCCAGGTATTGCTTCGCCCGGGAAATGTCGAGCGGCGAGCTCGCGGATACGGCCGGCGGGCTTCCGGGAATCACCTCCACCTCCAGCTTGGGGAACTGCCGCTCCGCCGCCGCCACCAGCTCGTCGAAGGTCGTCACCTGCCCGACGCCGATGTTGAAGGTGGTCTTCTCGGGCATTGCCACGGTCGTCGCTAGGTCCACGGCACGACCCATGTCCTTGGCGTAGACGTACTCGAAGGTCATGGTCTGGGCCTGGGGAATCCTGGCGACCTCGCCCCGGATCCCAGCCTCCAGCAGCATCTGCACCTTCTCGCCACCGCCGGAGCCGCCCCAGAAGTGGCCGAGCCCGTAGGCGTTGGCCAGCCGCAGCGTCAGCAGCTCGAAGCCGTAGAGTCGCTGGTAGGCTTCGGCCATCAGCTCCTTGGTGGCCTTGGAGTTGCCGTAGCCCGCTCCCGGGCCCCGGGGCATGTCCTCGTGGGTGGGCTGGTCCCCGGCGCGCCGCCGGTCATAGGCACCGAAGGTGCTGATCAGGACGAACCGCTTCACGCCGGTAAGCCGCGCGGCTTCCAGCACGTTGATGGTCCCCATCACGTTGATCTGAAGCCCGCTGTAAAGCGACTCCTCCACCCTTCCGCCGATGAGCCCGGCGGTGTGCACGACGGTCTCGGGCCGGTAGCGCTGCATCGCCTCGGTCAGTGCCGGCAGATCGCGGATGTCCTTCTGCACCACCTCCACGTCCGCCGTGCCGAGCTTCCGGTGCAGATACTCCGTGCGCGGCATGAAGTCGTAGAAGACCAGCTTCTCGTTGCGCTCGAGGGCGCACTGCGCGAACGACGTGCCGACGAGGCCCACTCCGGTGACAAGTGTTGTTCCCATGATCGTTGAGCTCCCTGGATAGCTTGACGGCGGCGCGGCCGCCTTTCCCTAAGTGCTGATTCAGGACCCATCCATAGCCGACTTGGTTCGCGTCGGCAAACGCGTCCCGTCCCGACCCTGCGTGTTGACGCGCGGAAACCGCACCCTGTATTGTGGTTTGGTGGAAATCGTCAGGGCGATACTCGTTGCGTTTCTGTTGATTTCACCGGCAACCCTCATGGCTGACCAGACAGACCCCCGGCTCGACACCCTTTTCGGACGGCTGCACACCACCGACGACGCCAGAGACGCAGCCGTGGCGACCAACCTCATCTGGGCCATCTGGCATGAATCGGACGACGACCGCGTCAACGAGCTCATGCGCCGGGGGCTGGCCCACATGTCCGCCCAGGACTACCCGGCGGCCGTACAGACCTTCGGAGAGATGATCGACCTCAAACCCGATTTCGCCGAGGCCTGGAACAAGCGCGCCACGGTCTACTACCTGATGGGCGACTACCGCGCGTCGGTGCGGGACATCGACAAGACCCTGGAGCTCGAGCCGCGCCACTTCGGCGCCCTCTCCGGCCTGGGGCTCATCATGGTGGCAATGGGCAACGAAGAAGCCGCCATCAGCGCCTTCGAGGCGACCCTGGCCGTGCATCCCTTCGCCGAGGGAGCGCGACAGAACCTGGAGACGTTGCGGGAGCGGCAGAAGAAGCGCTCGCTGTAGCCGCTACCCCCTCAACCGCGGGATCACGCTGTCCGCCAGCATGTTGATGGCCTCGGCGTAGTCCGGGCCGAGCTTGGCGAAGGCGATCTCGTCGTAACCCACCTCCTGGGCCTGCTCCGCCAAATCGACGATCTGATCCGCCACCTCCTCCGGACGCCCGGCAACGTAGTAGTTCAGGACCATCTCCTCGGTCACCCTCTCCGCCGCTTCCTCGACGGTTGCGCCTCCGGCGAACATTTCCTTGAGCTCCAGCACCTTTTCCCGCTCCACCCCGAGGCGATCGTACTCCTCCGGCGTGAACTTGAGCGCTTCCCACTGCAGGATCGAGTGGGACACCTGGCGCTTGGGAAACTCGATGGCGGCGTCACGGTCTTGCGAAACGGACACGTTCAGCTCCACCATCTTGCGCAGCTTCTTGTCGGGGTCCACGCTGCGGGCGCCGGCCTCGATCATCTCGTGCATCTCCTTCAGCCGCCCCGCCCGCAGCATGGGGATGAAGGTTCCGGAGCTGATGAGCCCGTCCATGGCCTGGCCTCCCATGCGCAGCGACTGCGGGCCGTTGCCGCCGGAATAGATCACCACCGGGGACTTCGGCTCGAAGGCGAGCTGGAACCTGCCGGCGGAATTCAGGCGGTAGTATTCGCAGAGCACGGGGAAATCGCCGTAGGATACGCTCTCGCCGGATAGAGCGCGGCGCGCGAACACGGCCAGCTCCCGGACCAGCGAGATGGGCCGGTGCACGTCGACGTGCTGCGGCGTTTGCGCCAGGTCGCCCCGGGCGAGCCCGAAGCCAATCTCCCGGCCCTCGCTCAGCTCGGACAGGGCCCCGAGCGAGTCCACCACCTCGATGGGATGGTGAAGATAAGGCACCAGGATCGCGGTGCCGATGCCGATGGGCACGCGCGCCGCGATGGCGGAGAGGATCACGACCTGGCTCCGGTAGCGCGCGTTGTCGTTGACCCAGACACGTTCGAAGCCACGCCCGTGCGCCAGCTCGGCCAGCTCCACGAGTTGGTTCACGGTGTACCGGTTCGCCAAGTGGATCACGAACTGTAGACTGAGCCTGCCGTCGAATGTCGCCATTGGAAATTCCCTTTCTCCGGAGTACGGACAGGCCTAGTGTCGTGTCCTGTCCGAGTAATCAAATACAACCCCTCTCCCTCTGGGAGAGGGTGGCCGAAGGCCGGGTGAGGGCCTGGTGTCCTGTCCGGGCAATCGAATTGCGGCGATGGTAGGGGCGACCGGCCGGTCGCCCCTACGGGAGTCCACCGTAACGCAGCCTAACCCTTGAGCCGCGGCATCACGCTCTCGGCCAGCATTTCGATGGCCTCCTCGTAGTCGGGGCCGAGCTTGGCAAAGGCGATCTCGTCGTACCCCAATTCCCGGGCTTGCCCGGCCAACTCCACGACCTGGTCGGCCACCTCGGCCGGGGTGCCGGCGACGTAGTAGGCCAGGACCATCTGCTCGGTCACGAGGGACGCGGCCTCCTCGATGGTGGCGCCCCGGGCGAAGGCGTCCTTCAGGTCGAGCACCCTTTGCCGTTCCACGCCGAGCCGGGCGTACTCGTCGGGGGTGAACCCGAGCGTCTCCCACTGGGGGATCGAGTGGGCCACCTGGCGCCTAGGGAACTCCATGGCCGCCTCCCGGTCGCGGGAGACCGAGACATTGAGCTCGACCATCTTGCGCAGGGTCTTCTTCGGATCGACACTCCGGGCGCCGGCCTCGGCGATCTCGAGCATTCCCTCGAGCCTGCCGGCGCGCAGCATGGGGATGAAGGTCCCGGAACTGATGAGGCCGTCCATGACCCGGCCGCCCATGCGCAACGAGCGGGGGCCGTTGCCGCCCGAATAGAGCACCACGGGGGACTTGGGCGCAAATGCCAACTCGAAGCCGCCCGCGGGATTGAAGTGGTAGTGCTCGCACAGCACCGGGAAATCGCCGTAGGCCACGCGCTCTCCGGCCAGCGCCCGAGACGCGAACCCGGCCAGTTCACGCACCAGCGCCAGGGGTTTGTGCATGGTCACGTGCTGCGGCGTCTGGGTGATGGAGCCGCGCGCCAGCCCGAAGCCCACCTCGCGCCCTTCGCTCAGCTCGGACAGGGCCGCCAGCGAGTCCACCACCTCGATGGGATGGTGGAAATACGGCACCAGGACAGCCGTGCCGATGCCGATGGGCACGCGCGCGGCGATGGCGGAGAGCACCACCACCTGGCTCCGGTAGCGCGCGTTGTCGTTGAGCCAGATCCGCTGGAACCCGCGTTCGTGCGCCAACCCGGCCAGCTCCACGAAGCGGTTGACCGTGTAGTGGTTGGCCAGATGGGTGACGAACTGGAGGCTGAGCCTGCCGTCGAATGCCGCCATGATCCTCCTCACCGGTATTCGGACGCATCCATTGTGGTGCGTGTTGACGGAAAAGGTCAACCGGGGAGCGCTGGACCTTCTCGGCGGGACCTGTCATGCAGGCAGGCGTGACTCCTACCGCGACCCTGGCGGCCCTCGGAATCCTGCAGGGGCTCACCGAGTTCCTGCCGGTCAGCAGCTCCGGCCACCTGGTGCTCCTCCAGGCCCTGCTGCCGGGGTTCCAAGAGCCGGGCGTGCTGTTCCATGCCACGGTGCATCTGGCGACCCTGGGCGCGGTGCTCGCATACTTCCGGGGGGACGTCGCCGGCCTCGCCCGAGCCGCCCTGATGCCGTCCCGGGCGGACCCCGCCGCGCTACGTCTGCTCCGGCTGGTGGCCGTCGGCACCGTTCCCACGGCGCTGATCGGTTTCTTCCTGGCGGAGCCGCTGGAACGTCTCTTCGCCAGCGTTCCCACCGCCGCGAGCATGCTGCTCCTGACCGGCGCCCTGCTCTTCGCCACCGACCGCGCGGGCGAGGGCACCGGCGGCATCGCCGGAATGGGGATGACTCAGGCGCTCGTCATCGGTTTCGTCCAGGGCGCGGCCATCGTCCCGGGCATCTCGCGCTCCGGGGCCACCGTGGCCGCCGGCGTGTTCTGCGGGCTCGAACGCGGGCTTGCGCTGCGCTATTCGTTCCTGCTCTCGATCCCCGCCATCGCCGGGGCGTTCGTGCTCCAGTTGGCGACTCACGGTTTCGAAGGCGCGGCGGCGGTGAACCTGCCCGGCTACGGGTTGGCTTTCCTGCTCGCCTTCGCCGTGGGGTACGCCAGCATCGGCGTGTTGCTGAAGGTGCTGCTCTCGCGCCGGCTGACGTGGTTCGCCTGCTACTGCTGGATTCTGGGCGTGGCCGTGCTGATCGTCCGGAGCCCGTGGGTGTAGGCCGGGAACGCGCCCTCGACGAAACACCTGCATGGTATGGGGCGACCGGCCGGTCGCCCCTACGGGAGGTGGTCCAACCGTTGCGCCTGCTCAAGAAAGGGATACAGCCGCCGCACCGCCTCGACGCCGCTGCCCGTAGGGAGCACCGTCACCCGCAGGATGATGCGGCGCATGCCGGCGGCACGGTATCGTGCCATGTCGTCGAGGGCGGGAAAGCCGGCCTTCGGAGTCAACAGCGCAGAAAATTCTATCTCGCCCGGGTCGCGCCCTTGTTCTTGCGCCGCCCGCCGCACACTCGCCACGGCATCGGCGGCGTCGTCCGGCGCGAGGTCGCCGGGGCACCAGCCGTCGGCGTAGCGGGCCACGCGCGCGGGGGCGTGCTTGGGGTCGTGTATGCCCAGGTAGATCGGCGGGTAGGGTCGCTGCACCGGCTTGGGGAAGACCCGGACCGGCGGGAAGCGCACGAACTCGCCTTCGTAGGAGGCTTCATCCCGGGTCCATAGCTCCTTCAGAGCCTCCACCCCCTCGCGCAGCATCTTCCAGCGGCGCTTGAACGGAACCCCGAAGATCTCCGCCTCCTCCGGGAACCAACCGGCGCCGACGCCCATGATGAAGCGCCCGCCGCTGTGGAGGTCCAGGGTGGCTGCGGCCTTGGCGGTGGCGATGACGTCGCGCTGGGGCAGGATGCAGATGCCGGTGGCCACGCGCAGGCGCTCGGTGGCCTGGGCCGCCATGGCCGCGCCGATGAAGGGATCGGGCAGGTGCGCGAAGGACTCGGGGACCCTGCCGTCCGGGGTACGCTTGTAACGGGACTGGTAGCGCACGGGTATGAGCATGTGCTCGGGAAACCACAGGGACTCGAAGCCCAGCCGTTCCGCCTCCCGGGCGATATCGCCCACGGGTCCCGACTGCTCCGTTGAAAAGAGGGAAAGACCCATCTCCAT
The DNA here is from genome assembly GCA_965204505.1 of uncultured Binatia bacterium (SeqCode). Taxonomy (GTDB): domain Bacteria; phylum Desulfobacterota; class Binatia; order UBA9968; family JAJDTQ01; genus JAJDTQ01. The sequence goes on along the minus strand of CBDBFB010000001.1, from coordinate 900,445 downwards.
GATGCCGATCCTTGCGCTCTACGTTGTGTTCGGTTGCGGTTCCCGCTATACGCTAGTGGCGCTCCCGTGGCGCTCGCAATTCGTCAACGGAGAATAACATGCCCGAAGCACCCGCCGGAACCCGGACCTTCACCCAGGGCCTGGGCCGGGAAGAGACGCTGGTCCCCATCACTTGGGAGGACTGGCTCGCCATGCCGCCGCCCCATGACGACGGCGCATATACCGTCACGGAGGTGGTGGAGCAGTATGAGCGCAACGGCTACGAGTGGGACATGCACGGTTCCCTCTACGTTCCGGCAAAGGAGCGGGACGACCGGCCGGCCTTCGTCGTGTTCCATGGCGGCGGCGCCAACGAGAAGGTGATGGACGTCACCCCCGACGGGCGGCCGGGGCTGGCGCGGCGGCTGGCCGCGCAGGGCTTCACGGTCCTCGCCGTAAGCTACCCGGGCCTGTGGCCGCCGGGCGGCGAGTGGGACAAGCCCATCGCCGAGCGCGTGCCCGTCTACCTCCTGGATGCTGAAACGGACGAAGAGGAGCTTCAGGACCGCCTCCTGAAATGCACCTTCAACGTCATCCTCCAGGGCGCTGGACAGCTCACCGACCGCCTCCTGCGGGGACGGCGCCTCATCAGCTTCGGCCACTCCACCGGCGGCCCGATGGCCGCGCACCTGACCCGGTTCACGCGGGAGGCGGAGGTCATCGGCGTCGTCGGCTGGGGCAGCGGCGGTCCCGACGGCTGGCGCCGGGAATGGCGCGAGGCCACCGGGATGGAAGCCCCCAAGCCCTACGGGCTCACGCAGATCTCACGGCGCACGGTGGAGGCCTACCGCAGGTCCCACTACGAAGACCTGCCGGAGCTGACCCCCTGGGGACGGATGGAGGATTTCTTCCGGCTCACCGAGAAGACCCGCCCGCAGATCAAGATCGGACTGCGGGACAACCAGCACAACGTCTTTCCCGAGCGCCTGGAGGAATACGTCCGCGCCACCGGGTTGCCACGGGAGGAGTACTTCGACCACCTGCAGGACCCGCCCGCGGAGTGGCTCGCCGACCTCAAGGTCCTGCTCATGGTGGGCGAGAACGACCACGGCCACTGGATCGGCGGCAAGAGCCTGGGCGACAAGCGCGAGATGTTCATGGCCGGCAAGTACCGCGATGCCGGCGCCGACGTGCACGTCGGGTTGGTGCCCAAGTACACCCACATGGGGCACTGGGCGCTCTACAACGAGAAGATCGCATACGCCTGGTTGTGGGGCATCAAGACCGGCTACTTCGACTAGGAGGCCCTCACCCCGACCCTCTCCCAGGGGGAGAGGGGGACAGAGCCAATATAGCCCCTCTCCCTATGGGAGAGGGTGGCCGAAGGCCGGGTGAGGGCCTAGCGCCCGCCGCGCCGGCACACCACGGAGGTTCCATGCCCCTGCTCAGCGTCAACGACACCGAGCTCTACTACGAAGTCCACGGCCGGGGACGGCCGTTCCTCTTCCTCAGCGAGACCCACTGCGACGGGGAAGTCTGGAAGATCCACCAGGTGCCGGAGTTCTCCCGGGACCACCGCGTCATCATCATGGACTACCGCGGCACCGGACAGTCCGGGAAGCCGTCGGTCCCGTACACCACGCAGATGTTCGCCGACGACGCCATGGCGCTGCTGGACCACCTGGAGGCTTCCGAGACGGTGGTCTGCGGCCACTCCATGGGAGGCAGGGTGGCGCAGCTCATGGCCCTCGACCATCCCTCGCGGATCAAGGCGTTGATCCTTGCGTCCACGGGAGCCTCCTTTCCGGACACCAAGGGCATCCCCCTCAAGATCGCCACGGAGATGGTGGAATGGGGCTACGAGAAATATGTCCGCGACCATTCCATCCTGGTGGGCTTCACCGGCGAGTTCGCCGCGCGACACGCCGACCGGGTGGAGAACTACCTGCGCGTGCGCATGGCCAACATGGGGCCGGTGGAGTTCTACTTCCGCCACCTGCTGGCCCGGCAGGGCCATGACACCAGCGGGCGGCTCGGAGAGGTCCGCGCCCCCACCCTGATCCTCGTGGGCGAGGACGACCGCAACGTCACCAGCGACATGAACCATCGCACTTCCTCGGAGATTCTCGAGAACGGAATTCCGGGAGCCGAGCTCGTGGTGCTGCCGGGAGAGCGACACAGCTATTTCTTCGCCAACCCGGACGCGGCCCACCGCGCCGTACGGGACTTTCTGGCAGGGCTCTGAAGGGGGTCGGCGAGGTGCGCGCGGGCCTTCATGCAGGTCCCTTGCTTTCGTCCGGCTTCGCTCCGTTTGCGGGCCACGAACGCTTACCGCCGAAGAAGCTTGCAAAAACGCAGCAATTTTTTTAAGCCATCAGGTCTTGACTTCCGCACGATCGGCATTATTGAATGCTGTCCGTATGTGGTCCTCGGAGGGAGGAAACCCGAAGGACCGGGCAATTCGTATGGGCTGAAACAGGATCCGCGCTCTGCGCGGCAGTCATGAAGGCGCCATGGCACAAAGCGAACGACCCAAGATCCTGATAGCGGACAGCTACAAGAGCCACACCGAGACGCTGTCAGGTTATTTGAAAGAGCTCACACCCGCCATTGAGGTGTACAGTGCCCCGGAGGGTCGCGAGGCCCTGTCCGAAATCGCCGTGCGGGACATCCACCTGTTTCTCGTGAACGGCTTCCTCAAGGGTCCGCTGAACGGCTTCGAGCTCTGCCGTGCCATCCGGAGGCTGGACGCACATCAGCGTACGCCGATCATCATGGTGCTCTCGGGCCATCTCATGTCCTATCATGAAAGGGGCCTCCACGCGGGCGCCGACCTGTTCCTGCACCAGCCGGTGGAGAAGCAGGAGCTGTGGCGGATGGTGGTGCTGCTGCTGAACGAGTACTCTCAGCGACGGAGAAGGGAAACGTCGGCCGCGGACACCCAGGACCTGGAGCTGATCGAGATCAAGCCCTTCGTGCGGATCCTGCACTGAAGCCTGCGCCGGGCGCGCCCGCGCCCTCCGCTACACCCCCAGAATCCCGTTGACCTCGGCCAGCTCCGAGGGCGTCAGTTCCCAATCCGCCGCCTTGGCGTTGTCGCGGACCTGCGCCAGCCGGGTGGCGCCGGAGATGACCGAGCAGACCCGCGGCTGCGCCAGCAGCCAGCACTGGGCCAGCTCGTTCATGCCCCGCCCGCGGGCTTCCGCCCACGCCTGCAAGCGCTCCACGATGTCGTAGTTGGCATCGGTCATGTACTGCCGGACGTAGGCGTGGCTCTCGCCGCGGGAGCCCGGCGGCGGCTTCTCCCCCCTGACGTACTTGCCCGTGAGGAAGCCTCCGGCCAACGGGAAATAGGGAACGAAGCCCACGCCGTGGGCGCGGCAGTAGGGCAGCATCTCCCGCTCCACGTCTCTTTCGAGCATGTGGTAGTGGGACTGCATCACCGCAAAGGCGGTCCAGCCGCGGAACTCGGCCAGCACGTTGGCGTGGGCCAGTTGCCAGGAGGCGAAGTCCGAGCCGCCGATGTAGCGGACCTTGCCCTGCCGGATGAGGTCGTCCAGGGCCCGAAGAGTCTCCTGGATCGGCGTCGCGTCGTCCCACCGGTGGATGTAGTAGACGTCGATGTGGTCGCTCCCGAGCCGTCGGAGACTTCCCTCCACCGCGTTCATGAGATGGTAGCGCGACGTGCCGCGGTCGTTGGTGCCTTCGCCGGTGGGGAAGAAGAACTTGGTGGCCACCACGAAGCGGTCCCGGCGCCCCTTCAACGCTTTCCCCAGAGTTTCCTCGGAGCGGCCTCCCTGGTAGCTGTTGGAGGTGTCGATGAAGTTGATGCCGAGGTCCACGGCCGCGTCGATGACGGCGGTCACCTCTTTCTGCGGCAACGCCGCCGAGCCGAAGCGATTGGTGCCGAGGCCGATGGCGGAAACACGAACCCCGGAGGTTCCGAGCTGACGATACTCCACGGACGATCCTCCCGTTGATGATTTGGCGGCTCGGTGATGTTTACCAGATCGGCCCGAATCCGTCATTCCCGCAAAGTTTGACCGGCCAGCCGCCCCGGTGCTAGTGTCCTGCCTGGTTAATTCGGACCATAAGATGCGCAGGATCTTTCGTCGTCGGCAAGGCGCGATGACGAGCAGTGGCGGGCACCACGCGAGGAAGAGCAACGCAGCCGACGGCGAAAAAGACAAGCAGATTATGGTCCGAATTAACCAGGCAGGACACTAGGGTCCACGGCTCAACAACGAATCCCGGAGGTGGTCATGCAGTGGGACATGGAGGGCGACAGCGCGTTCGTAACCGGCGGCGGCAGCGGCATCGGCCAGGCCATCGCGCTCAAGCTGGCCGAGCAGGGCGTCAAGGTGGCCGTGGCCGACGTGGACGCGGCCAAGGCGGAAGGCACCGCAGCGCGCATCAGTGAAGGCGGCGGCGCCGCCCTCGCCCTGGAGCTGGACGTCACGCGCTCGGACCGGGTGAACGACGCCGTCGCCAGGACCCACGCCGAGTTCGGCAGCCTCGCCTACCTCATGAACGTGGCGGGAATATCACAGCAGAAGCCGGTGCACGAAATCAGCGACCAGGACTGGGCGCGCATGATCGACGTGCACCTCAACGGAACCTTCTACTGCATACGCGCCGCCCTGCCGTTGATGATGGAAGCAGGCTTCGGAGTCATTGCCAGCCTGTCGTCGATGCACGGCCTCAAGGGCCAGGAGTGGGCGTCCCACTACTCGGCGGCCAAGGCCGGCATCGCCGCCCTCACCAAGGCGGTGGCGCGCGAGGTGGCCGGGCACGGCATCCGCATCAACGCGCTGGCACCCGGGCCCATCGACACGCCCATGTGGCGCCGCGGCCTCACCGGCGAAGCCCTGGCCAAGCGCAAGTCGGACCGTTCCAGGATCGTACCCATGGGGCGGCTCGGAGAGCCCGCCGAGGTGGCCGACCTGGCGGTCTTCCTGCTGAGCGACGCCAGCACGTACATAACGGGCCAGGTGGTCGGTGTGAACGGAGGCGAGTTGATGCCGTGAGCCGGCTGGTGTCGCGTCCCGCAGGTTCCCGCCATGAGTTGCACAGGATTTCTTGTCGCCGGCGAGGCCCTCACCCGGCCTTCGGCCACCCTCTCCCAGAGGGAGAGGGGTTGTGTTTGACTACTCGGAGAGACTCCCGGGCACGATGACTTGTAGGGGCGACCGGCGGTCGCCCCTCGTGCTAACCGCCGAACAGAGGGAGTTGCGCCGTATCGCGCCGGAACGACGCGGTGGAGAGCTTCCAGCTTCGGCGCGTCAAGCCGAGCTTCCTGCAGGTAGCCTGAAACAGCGTCTCGACCTGCTCGGCGAAGATCCCCTGCCCCTTCATGCGGCTCTTGAAGCCGGGGTCGTTGAGCCTGCCGCCGCGGATCTCCCGGATGCGGTTCAGCACCTTGTCCTTGCGGTCCGGGTAGTTCTCCTCCAGCCATCGCTCGAACAGGTCCTTGACTCCGAACGGGAGCCGCAGGAGCGAGTAGCCGGCGCAGCCGGCCCCGGCTTCGGCGGCCGCGGCGAGGATCGCGGGCATTTCGTGGTCCGTCAGCGCCGGCACCACCGGCGCGACCAGGACGCCCGCCGGCACTCCCGCCTCGCTCAACGTGCGAATGGCGTCAAGGCGCAGCCGGGGCTGGGAGGTACGGGGCTCCATGCGGCCGCAGACCTCGTTGTCCAGCGTCGTCACCGAGATGAACACCACCGCCGCGTCGCGGGCGGCCAGCTCCTTCAGGATGTCGACGTCGCGGGTCACCATATGGTTCTTGGTGACGATGGCCACCGGGTTCCGGAACGCCGCCAACACCTCGAGACAGCGGCGGGTCAGCTCGAGCCTGCGCTCGGCGGGCTGGTAGGGATCGGTCACGCCGCAGAGGGCGATCACCTGCGGCTTCCAGCGCGGCGACGACAGCTCTTTCCTCAAGAGCTCCGGCGCGTCCTCCTTCACCAGGATGCGGGTCTCGAAATCAAGACCGGCGGAGAAGCCCAGGTACTCGTGGGTGGGCCGGGCGTAACAGTAGATGCAGCCGTGCTCGCAGCCGCGGTACGGATTGACGCTGGCCTCGAAGCCCACGTCCGGACTGTCGTTGTATGTGATGATGGACCGGGATGTGTCCCTGAGGAACCGGGTCTTCGGGCCCACCAAGGTGCCTTCCGGGACAAAGGCGAGGGGCTCGAAGCGGTTCCGCGGGTTGTGACTGCTTCCTCGCCCGCCGATAGCGCGCTTCGGTTCGCTCATGGTTCGCCAAGGGCCGCCGTGTCCCGGCCGCCGGTTCACTCCCGTCGCGGCTTCACGGGCGGTCGGCGGCCGGGAACCGTCTCACTTGATGCGCCACTGCTTGAGCTTGGCGTCGGTAGACCCGCACGGCGCAAGCTCGAGGTCGCGCGACATGAACGGCCCGGCCGACCTGCCGGCGGCGCCGGCTACGAGACAAAGCGACGGGTCGCCGCCGGGCCGGAACTCCATCGCGGCGGCGTCGTAATCGAAGACCTGCTCGGCGGAGTCCTTCGAACAGTCCACCAATCCGAGCGAACCCCCCGCCGCCGCTGGCGCCGTCAGCGTGGCGCACTTGCCCGAGAAAGTGGCCGAGGCGATGCGCCGGGCCGCCTTGTCGTAGAGAAACTGCACGTCGCCGCCCCGCGGCTTGCAGGAGTGCGTGTGCAAGCGCTCGCCGAACCCGCGTCCGACGGTATCGATGCACCACCCCAGCTTGTCCTTTTCGTCCAGGTTGTCCGCCAGGTAGATCACCGGCGCCGGGGTCCGGAGGTCCGGCGGCGCGGCAGAGGCAGCCATCGGAATCAACAGCAGCAGAAGAGCCGCCCGCAAGCATACCTTGTTCATACTCCTCTTCTCCTTTCTTCCCCACGCGCCAGGAAAGCGCCTTCGATCCAGCGGCCGCGGCCGCATGCCGGCTCCCCAAGAACTACCAGGAAAGGCCGGCGCCCGCCAAGATACGGGTAGCACGAACACCCCTTTGCTCTCATTTTAGACCGGCGCCGGTTCCTGGTTTCCTTCCCGGCCCTCGGCTGAATTGCATCGCCCGCAAAAAAGTGCGATGAATGGCCGCTGAAACCATGAGGCCCTTCCACTACCTGGCTCCGCGCCGCCTCGACGAAGCCCTTTCATTGCTTACACCCCGGGCCGTTCCCCTGGCCGGAGGGACGGACCTGTTTCTCAGAATGGAGCGGCGGCAGACGCAGCCGGACACGGTGGTGGACCTAAAGCGGATTCCCGGCATGGACGGGGTCGAGGCCGTGGCCGGGGGGGTTCGCATCGGCGCCCTGGCCCTCATGGAGACCCTGGCCGCCTCCCCGCTGATTTCGGACCCTTATGACGCGCTGGCCCAATCCGCTCGGGTGGTGGGATCCATCCAGACCCGCAACCGGGCGACCGTGGGCGGCAATCTCGCCAACGCGTCCCCGGCGGCGGACACCGCGACGCCGCTGATGGCGCTGGGCGCGACGGTGGAGGCCGCCGACGCTGGCGGCACCCGGGAAATACCCGTCCATGAACTGTTCGTGGCCCCCGGCAGGACCGCGCTGCGGGAGGGCGAACTTCTGACCGCGGTCCGGGTCCCCGCCCTGCCCGCCCTCGCCGGCAGCGCGTTCCAGCGCTGCGTACGCACGGCCATGGACATCGCGGTGGTAAACTGCGCCGCATTCGTGCGGCTGGACGCGGACGGCGCCGTCGCGGAGGCACGCATCGCGCTGGGCGCGGTCGGACCCACGCCGCTGCGGGCGCCGGCGGCGGAGAACCGCCTCAAGGGACGGCGTTTCGATGCCGCGGCCGCGGATGAGGCCGCGGAATGCGCCGTCGAGGACGCCAGCGCCATAGACGACGTCCGCGCGAGCGCGGATTACCGGAGAGAGATGGTCCGGGTGCTCACCCGGCGAGCTGTCGAGAACGCCTTCCGGCGTGCGGGGGGAGATGCCTGATGGCGGGCGAACGCATCGCGATCACGGTGACCGTCAACGGCGAGGACTACCGAGAGGAAGTGCCGGCGACGCGCTCGCTCCTCGACTTCCTGCGCGACGACCTGGCGCTCACCGGCACCAAGGAGGGCTGCGGCGAGGGCGAGTGCGGCGCCTGCTCGGTGATCCTGGACGGCCGGCTGGTGGACGCCTGCCTCGTCTTCGCGGCGGAGGCGGACGGACGGCGTGTCGAGACCATCGAAGGGTTGGCGGACGGCGGGACTCTGCACCCGTTGCAGCGGACCTTCGCCGCCGCCGGGGCGGCTCAGTGCGGCTACTGCACCCCGGGGATGCTCATGGCCGGCAAGGCGCTGCTGGACAAAAACCCGTCGCCCACCCGCGACGATGCCGCCCACGGAATCGCCGGCAACCTGTGCCGTTGTACCGGCTACGGCACCATCATCGAGGCGGTCATGGAGGCTGCGAAGGAATCATGAAAGTCGTCGGTCGGGAGCTACCAAGGGTCGAGATCTTCGAGAAGGTGACCGGACAGTCGGTGTTCGGCGCGGACGTGACGCCGGGAGGCAAGGTGCTCTACGGCAAGATGGTGCTGAGTCCGCACGCCCACGCGCGCATCACCGCCGTCCGCACCGAGCGGGCCGAGCGGCTGCCGGGCGTCCGGGCCGTGGTCACCGCGGCCGACGTGCCCGCGGTCCGCTACGGCAAATTCGTCCGCGACGAGGAGTATTTCGCCAGCACCAAGGTGCGCTACGTCGGCGACCGCATCGCCGCGGTGGCGGCGGTGGACGAGGAGACCGCCGAGGAGGCCGCGCGCCTCATCGAGGTGGACTACGAGGTGCTCCCCGCGGTCACCTCGGGGCTGGAAGCGATGGAGCCGGACGCGCCGCTGATCCACGACGGCTACGCCGACTATTGGACACAGCCCAGCGTGGAAGACCGCCGCGGCAACGTGTGCAACCACAAGCGGCTCCTGCGCGGCGACGTGGAGGCCGGGTTCGCCGAGGCGGACCGGGTCTTCGAGCACCGTTTCCACGCGCCCATGGTGCACCAGACCTACATCGAGCCTCATACCGCGCTGGCGCGCTTCGACGCTTCGGGCAGGGCGACGGTCTGGGTCCCCACCCAGGCGCAGTTTCCGCTGCGCGACGCCATCGCGGAAATACTCGACATGCCCATGACCAAGGTGCGGGTGATCCCGACGGAGATCGGCGGCGGCTTCGGCGGCAAGATATCGCCCACCGTCGAACCCGCGGCGGTGGCGCTGGCGCGGAAGGCGCGCGCGCCGGTGCGCATCGTCATGGGCCGCGGCGAAGACTTCCAGACCACAAACCCCCGGCACCCGTTCCACCTGCGCTACAAGACCGGGGTCAAGCTCGACGGCACCATCACGGCCCGGGAGATCGAGGCGGTGCTGGGGACCGGATACTCTTCCGGCTCCGGCGTCATGATCAGCCAGGGGGCGGCGGTACGGGCGCCGGGCCCCTACCGCATCCCCAACCTCAAGATCGACAGCTACTGCGTCTACACCAACACCCCCACCTGCGGGGCCTACCGGGGACCCGCCGGACCGCAGCTTGCGTTCGCGTCCGAGTCGCAGATCGACATCATCGCCCGGGAGCTGGGCATCGACCCGGCCGAGATGCGCCTCCGCAACGCCATGGAGGACGGCGACGAGACCCCGGCCGGCGTCCCCCTCGAGGACGTGCACGTCAAGGAGACCGTGCGCAAGGCGGCGGAGGCCCTGGACGCGGCCCCCAGAGCGGCCGGCGCCAACATCGGACGGGGGATGGCGGCGGCCCACTGGCTGGTGGGCGGCATGGCCTCCAGTGCCGGCGTGAAGCTCAACGAAGACGGCACCTTCGCCATCCTCACGGGCCTGGTGGACCTGAGCGGCGCCAGCACATCCTTGGCGCAGATCGCCGCGGAAGTGCTGGGAGTGTCCCTCGACGACGTCCACGTGCGCACCGCCGACACGGATTTCGCGCCCCATTCCACCATCAGCGCGGGCAGCCAAGCGCTCAAGAGCATGGGCGGCGCGGTGCTGCTGGCGGCGAGGGACGTCAAGCGGCAAATCCAGCAGGTAGCCGCCGACAAGCTGGAAGCCGATGCCGGCGACCTCGAGGTCGGGGAGAACAAGGTTTTCGTCAAGGGCAGCCCGGAACGGTCCGTCTCCCTCCGGGAGGTAGGCCGCGCGGCCCTGGAGCACCAGCGCGGACCCATCGTCAGCACCCAGTCCGTGTCCCGGCTCACCCCGCACCCGGCGGTGGCGGCCCACGCCGCCGAGGTGGAAGTGGACCCGGAGACCGGCCACGTCCGTGTCCTTCGCTACGTGGCGGTTCAGGACGTGGGGACGGCGGTGAATCCCTTGTCGGTTCGCGGTCAGATAGAGGGTGGGGTGATGCAGGGGCTCGGGCAGGCGCTGAGCGAGGCCTGCACCTTCACGGACGGGAAAATGGACAACCCCAACCTGCTGGACTACAAGATCTTCAGCGCGCTGGACGCCCCGCCGGTGGAGGTGCACCTGATCCAGCATCCCTGCGCCACCGGGCCTTTGGGTGCCAAGGGCGTGGGCGAGCCGCCCATCATCCCGCCGCCCGCGGTCATCGCCAACGCCGTCCATGACGCGGTCGGCGTGCGCATCCACGACCTTCCGGTCACGCCGGAGAAGATCGTGCGCGCGCTAAAGGCCCGGCGCGCGGAGCAGCAACCGTAGCGACGAACCGGAAACGCCGCCGGGACGGCCGGCACCCGTGCGCCGGAATGTGAGAGAATGTCGGACGACCGCGGACGCGGCCGCCCTGTCAGAGCGCCAGAAGCGAGTCGATCCGTTCCTGATCGAAGCCCACCACGGCTTCCCCGTCGATGATGACCACGGGGGTGCTCTGGAAACCGCGCGCCAGAAGGTCCTTCAGCGCCTCCTGGTCCTCGCGGATGTTCTTCTCCACGAAATCAACGCCCTTTTGAGAAAGATACTCTTTCTCTCGATGACAAGGCGGTCAACCGGGCTGGGTGAACAGGATGATGGATTCTGCCATATGTACCTCCGTGTTCGTTTCATAGCATCGGCCGTGCATTTCTCAAAGCGCGCGTCTTGACATGACAGCGGCACTTCTGTAGCCAAAGGGCTCGGCGTGGACGACGCCGGAACTATCGACCAACGGAGGGACATTCATGGCACGCAAGGGTTTATCTTTTCTGGCCGCGGCCATTATCGTGGGCGGCGCGTTCTTCGCGACTCCCGAGACCCGCGCCGAAGACTTCTACAAGGACAAGACGTTCCGCTTCATCGTCGGTTTCTCGCCCGGTGGCGGCTACGACACCTACACGCGGCTGATCGCCCGCTACTTCGGCAAGTACGTTCCCGGCAACCCCACCACGCTGGTGCAGAACATGACCGGAGCCGGCAGCCTCATCTCGGCCACCTACATCGGCAAGCGCGCCAAGCCCGACGGGCTCAGCGGCGCGGTCTTCAACAACTCCCTCATCGTGCAGAGCGCCTTGGGAGACAAGAAGGCCGGCGCGGTGCCATTCGACAAAATGGAATGGGCGGGCGCCCCCAGCAGGGGCGAGATCGTGTGCATGATGATGGCCTTCTCCGGCAAGACGACCTGGAAGGACGTCATCAATTCCAAGGAGCCCATCAAGATAGGCGCCACCCGTGCCGGCTCCACCGGCCACGACATCCCGGCGATCCTCAACAAGGCAATGGGCACCAAGTTCAAGATCATCACCGGGTACCGGGGGACGGCCACCATACGGCTGGCGCTGGAGGGCCGCGAGGTCGACGGCTTCTGCTCCCAGTGGGAGTCCATGCGGGTCACTGCCCGGAGCATGCTGGACGCCGAAGGCGAACAGAAGCTGGTGCCCTTCGTCATCGACAGCCACAGCTACCCGGATCCGGAGATCCAGAAGATACCGCTGTTCAAGGACGTGCTGAACAAGGAAGCCCTCGAGCTTTACAACTCGTGGGCGTTCCAGATGGCGTTCCAGCGCATGCTGGCGTTGCCGCCGGGCACACCCAAGGACCGCGTGGCGATCCTGCAGAAGGCCTATGCAGAGACCCTGAAGGACCCCCAGATGCTGGCCGAAGCCAAGAAATCCAAGATCTTGATCACACCTGTCTCGGGTGCCGAAGTGGAGAAGCTCGTGGACGGGATCATCAACATGCCGCAGAACGTCAGGGAGAGCCTGTCCTTCCTGGTCAGGAAGTCGCAGAAGTAGTCGTAGTCACTGAAGGGAGGGGAGCCTTAGCCCTCACCCCAGCCCTCTCCCAGAGGGAGAGGGCGAATATTGCCCCCTCTCCCTCTGGGAGAGGGCTGGGGTGAGGGTGCTAAGGCTCCTCCCCCTCTCCTTTCTCCGCCCTCCAGCCCCGCAGAAGCTCCGCCTTCACCACCTTCCCGGTGGGCCCCTTTGGCAGCTCGGGCACGAAACGGATGTGCCGCGGGTACTTGAAGCGGGCCAACCGGTCCGCGCAGTAGGCCGCGAGGCTGTCCGTTCCCGGGCTCGTACCCGGTTTCGCCACCACGAAAGCCGCTACCTCCTCGCCCAGCTCCGGGTGCGGCACCCCCACCACCGCGGCCTCGGCCACGTCCGGGTGCTCGGCCAGCACCGCCTCGACTTCCTGGGGGAAGACCGAGTAGCCGCCCCGGAGGATGCGCTCCCTGAGGCGCCCGGTGATCTCCACGAACCCGTCGGCCGAGACCCGCGCGAGATCGCCGGTCCGGAACCAACCGTCCTCCAGCACCGGGGCGGGATCGTTCCAGTAGCCTTGCAGCGCCGCCGGGGTCCTGATCCAGAGTTCTCCCGTGTCCCCTTGCGCGGACTCCGCGCCCTCGTCCGCGACCACCCGGACGTCGACGCCCGGAACCGCGCGCCCGATGCATTCCGGCCGGTCTTCCGGTTCCGACGCCAGATACGAGATGGGGCGGAACAACTCGGTCATGCCGTACCCCCGCAGGATGCGGTGGCCGGCGCGGCGGCGCCATTCCGTAGCCAAGTCCCACGGGCACGGCGCGGCGCCGGACACCGAAAGGCGCAACGACGACAGGTCCGCGCCGGCGAACTCCGGGGCGCTCAAGAGCCGCCGGAACATGGTGGCCACGCCCAGGAAGAGGGTGACGCCGTGCTCCTGCATGGCTGCAAGCACGCGATCGGGGGCGAACCCTCCGGGGAGCACCACCTGCGCGCCCTTGAGCAGCGCGGCCAGGAGCGAGCCGTTGAGCCCGAAGGAATGGGGCAACGGCAGCACCGACAGCACCACGTCCTCTGACCTGACCGCCATCATGTCCGCCCACGAGCGGTTGGCGAAGGTCAGCGCCGCGTGACTGAACACCGCGCCCTTGGGCCGGCCGGTGCTGCCGGAGCTGTAGCCGAAGTGGGCCGGCGCGGCACACTCCATCGCCGTGTCCCAGACGCCCTCCCGCGGCTCCACGCGTTCGACTACCGCCGCCGGGTCCACGTCCGCGAGGATGGCGTCCCGCTCCTCGGACTTCAGCAAGGGGCTCAACGGCACCGCGGTGGCGCCGAGCTTCCAGATGCCCAACAGCGCCACCACGAACGTCCAGTGGTTGGGCAGCACCATCGCGACCCGATCGCCCGGGCCGACCTTGCCTTCCGCGAGCTCCCGCGCAAACCCGGCCGCCAGTTCGTGGAGCGCGCGGTACGTCAGGGTCGCGTCGGGACAGAGCAACGCGGGCTTTTCCGGGAAGCGCGCTGCCGTCTCCTCCAGGAGACAGACGAAATTCCGCGTCGCAGAGGCCAATTAAAGCCCCAGCTTGTCCAGGTCGATGCGCTCCAGAACGTCACCGGGAATCCGGTTGCGGGGCGTGTACTCGGCCAAGGAGGGCTTTGCGGTGGCGTCGACGCCCCACTTGGCGGTGTAGCCGTCGGAGTCGGTGGAAGGGTCAAGGTCCGAGCCCCGGGTGTTGGAGATCACCGTGATGTCGCGGTCGGCCTGGCACCGGGTTCCCAGCGCCCAGGCCACCTGGCGGTCGTCGAAGATGTCGACGTCGTGGTCCACCACTACCACGCGCTTGATGTACATGTCAGCGCCCAACACCGCCAGGATCGCGTTCTTGGCCTGGCCCGGAACCCGCTGATTGATCGCGACGTAACAGCTATAGGGCGCCGGCACCCGCACCGCGGTCACCGACGGGACGATGGCGCGCACCGCCCGGTAGAGGTTGGACTCCATCGGGATCGTCGACAACAGCAGGTGGTCCACCTGGGCTACCGCGATGTCGTGGAAGAGCGCACCTTCGCGCATGGTGACGGCATTGTAGCGAACCACCTCGCGTTGGCGCTCGCCCAGGCTGTAGCCGGTGAACTCGCTGAAGGGCCCCTCCGGGGTCCTCTCGCCGGGCAGGATCTCACCCTCCAGAATGATCTCCGCGTGGGCCGGAACCAGCAGGTCCGACGTCTCGCAGCGCACCAGCTCGAGCGGCTCCCCCAAAATCCCGCCCATGATGGCGCGCTCGTCCTCGTCGATGGAACCGATGGCCAGGGCGCCCAGGCCGATGGCGGGATGAACTCCCACCGCGAACGCCACCGGCAGAGCCTCACCCCTGGCCTCCGCCTTCCGGTAGAACTCCCACAGGTGTTTGGACGCGGTGATGTGGATCGAGGTCCGGTCCTTGCCCATGATCATCAGGCGGTTGTAGGCGCAGTTCCAGGTGCCGTCCTCGGGATCCTTGGCGAACGAGATGGCGGCGGTGATGTAGGGGCCAGCGTCGGCGGCATGATGGACGATCTGCGGCAGCGCCAGCAGATCGACGTCCCCGCCCGTCCGCACCACTTCCTTCACCGGCCCGGTGTCCACCACCACCGGCGGCACCGGCCGCTCCATGGCCTTCAGGAACGCGCGCTGGACCTCCCGCGGCTCGGTGTTCATGGCCAGCGCCATGCGCCGCCGGCTGGCATGAAGGTTGGTCACCACCGGAAGCGCGCTGCCCTTGACGTTCTCCAACACGAGCACCGGCCGGCGCCGGCGCTCCCGCGCCAGCTTGGCCACCAGCGCGGTCACCTCGTGGAGCGGGTCCACGGGATCGGAGATCCTGACCAGGTTGTCCTGCGATTCCACCAGTTCGAGATAGCTTCTGAGGTCCTGCGACATGGATCACCCGTTGGCCAGGCCCTCACCCGGCCTTCGGCCACCCTCTCCCAGAGGGAGAGGGGTTGTGTTTGACTACTCGGACAGACTCCTGGAGGTTGTGCGGCGCGCGATTGAAACCGTTGATCGCGCCACCGCCACAAGTTAGTCGAAAACCCCGCGGATTTTAAGATCAGGGTGGGGATTTGTCATGGCGCGCTCGCTTGCCCGCAACCGCGTCGGCGGCGAAGCGGCCCCATTCGGGCCCCGGCTTGACATGATCGCCTTTCCGGCGAAGAATCCACCCTGCAACACGAGAACGGAGGGGATATGGCCATCACGGACGAAACCGACGACCCGGGCTGCTGCTCCATCGACTACGGCCACCACAAGGCCGTCTTCGAGCGCCGCCGGAAGGCCTACCAGGAGGACCCCTCCAAGGCGGTGACGGTGCACGAGGCTCAGATACGGCTGGTCAACGACCACCTGAAGGAGGCCAGGACTTCGGAGGGTTACACCATCCTCTGCGATGAGCCGGAGTCGCGCGGCGGCACCGGCAAGGGAGCCGCGCCGCTTCAGTACTTCGTCGCCTCGGTGGGCTTCTGAATGCTCAGCCAGGTGACGCAGTTGGCGTCATTCATGGACATCCGCATCGAGCGCGCCGAGATGTCGGTGCGCGGAGAGTTCGACCAGAAAGGCAAGTTCGGCTTGTCCGACGTCCCCTCCGCCTGCACCCGCTTGGTGTACCGGCTGGACCTGCAGAGCCCGGACAGCCAAGACCGCATCGTCGAGTTCACCGAAGCGCTGGAACGTTCCTGCTACACCACCAACACGCTGCGCCGCCCCGTGGAGGTGGTGCCGGAACTCATCCTCAACGGCGTCGAAGTGCCGCTGGGCTAGGCCCTCACCCGGCCTTCGGCCACCCCCTCCCAGAGGGAGAGGGTGGTGTTTGACTACTCGGACAGGCCCCTGGAGGCAGCGCGCTGAGAGCGGCGTGGGCGGCGTCCCGGAAATCTGTTGACGGCGGGCGGACGTGAACCGTGATCCCGATCAACCACACGTTTCGCGCGACGCACACGGCGCGGTCCCGGCAGCAACCGTCTCCAGATTTCCGGGACGCCGCCCACGCCGCTCGGCACCGGCACCACCTCCTTGCCGTTTCCCGATCTCGTCTTCAAACGGGAAGGATGTGCCGCTGGCGACCGCCTCTCCCCTCCTGGATTCCGGGTCAAGCCCGGAATGACGGATTCGGGGCGTTCCGCCGGGCCTACCCCTGCTCCAGCACCCAGCGCGCCACTTCGTCGTGGCGCGCGAACCAGACCCGGGAAAAGCCCTTCATGTAGCGGAGGATCTCGGTCAGCACCGCGGCGATCATGGGGCGTCCGCCGAAGTGGGCGTGCACGGTCAGGTTGATCATCTCAGGTGCATCGGACCGATACAGGAAGTCGAAGGTGTCCTTGTAGACGTTCAGGAAGTCACGCGGGCTGCCCCGCAGCACCCTGTTGTCGGCGAAGTCGCTGTGGGGGATGGCGACGATGTTCCCGGACCCGGTGGCGATCGTATACGGGACGTCGGTGTCGTTGTAGTCCCCGTGCCAGACACAGCCGGCTTCCGCCAGAAAACCGGCGGTATGCTCGGTGGGGGTCGCCCTGGGGCTCAGCCAGCCCACCGGCCGCGCTCCGGCCACGCCCTCGATGAGATCGAAGCAGCGGCCGATGACCTCCTTCTCCTCTTCGGCGGAGAGGTCGGTGAGGAAGGTGTCCTGGGTATAGGAGTGGCCGGCCAGCTCGTGGCCGTTCTCGTGGAGGGCCTTCACCGCGTCGGGGAAAAGCTCCGCCGATCGGCCGCTGACGCACACCGTGGCCGGAACCTCGAACTCCCGGAAGATCTTCATGAACCGCCAGACGCCGGTGCGTCCCCCGTATTCGGACCATGAAACCCCCAGGCGATCCACCACCCCCGGCTTGAGCGGCGACGACATGGGCGAGTACGACGGCGCATTTCCCACCGACCAGGTCTCGAACATGGGCGTCACCAGCACCGCCACCCTGGCGTCGTTGGGCCATTTCTCGATGTTGGACAACTCTCTCTCCCTCCTCTAGTGTCCTGCGTCACAAATAGGCTTGTGAAGATGCGAGGGCATTTTGGCCATCGGCAAGGCGCGATGACGAGCAGTGGCGGGTACCACGCGAGGAAGAGCAACGCAGCCGACGGCCAAAAGGACCCGCAGATTCATAAGCCTATTTGTGATGCAGGACACTCAGTTCATGCCCCGGCCGAGCCGCCGGCGCCGCGCTCGTTCAGTAGCTCGATGAAACGCGCCGCGAGCTTCGGGCCGGTGGCCTCGTCCTCGTGCTTGAAGAATACATAGCCGCGCTCCCACTGCTGTTGGCGCACCCGGTCGGCCCACGCGCCGATGGCCTCGTCAGTATAGTCCACCGCGCGCAGGCGAAGATAGCCCCAACCGGCCGTGGAGACGAAGGGCGTCTCGCCTTCCAACTCGCCGTCGGCCACGCACAGCGCGGCATCGTGCGCCCGGAGGGTGTCGAACACCGTTTCGTCGAACCAGGAAAGGTGCCGGAACTCCACGGCGACCCGGTGCCCGGCGGGCAGCGCGGCGAGAAAGTCCCGAAGACGCGGCAGGTCCAGCTTCAGGTTGGGCGGCAACTGGAACAGCACCGGGCCCAGGGTGTCGCCCAGCGCCTCCAGCCGCTGGAACAGGAAGTTGACGGCGTCGCCGGCCTCCTTCAACCGGCCGAAATGGGTGATGGCGCGGGACGCCTTGATGGAGAAGGAGAACCCCTCCGGCACCTGCTCGCGCCAGCGCGCCAGCACCGGGTCCGCCGGCATCCGGTAGAAGGTGTTGTTGATCTCAACCGTGTCGAAGCGCGCGGCATAGAACGGCAGCATCTCCTTGTCCGGCAGTCCGGCGGGATAGAACTTCCCCTTCCAGGGCTTGTAGGCGAACCCGCTGGTGCCTACGAACGTCTTCAAGGAAGTTCGCTCCAGAGATGAGGATACTTGAGGCCGGACCCGGTGATCATGAGGACCGTCCGTTCCTCCCTGTCCACCTCGCCGCGCTCAAGAAGGCTCCGCAACCCGGCCAGGCAAGCGCCGGCCTCGGGCGCCGCGAAGATCCCCTCGGCGGAACCGATCTCCCGCACGCTTTCCAGGATCTCGGCGTCGGACACGCTCACGGCGGTGCCGTTGCTCTTGCGCAGAATACCCAGCAGCATGAAATCGCCGATGGCCACCGGGACCCGCAGGCCCGCAGCCACGGTGGCGGGCTCGGTCACCGCCTCGGCCGTGTCCGCTCCGGCCGCGAACGCGTTGACGATGGGGGCGCAGCCCTCGGCCTGTACCGAGATCATGCGCGGCCGCCTCGAATCGATCCATCCCAGCTCTTCCATCTCGTCGAACGCCTTCCACATGCCGATGAGGCCCGTGCCCCCGCCGGTGGGGTAGACAACCACGTCCGGCAGGGTCCAGTCCATCTGTTCGGCAAGCTCGTAGGCCATGGTCTTCTTGCCTTCGACCCGGTAGGGCTCCTTCAGCGTCGATACGTCGAACCAACCCTCGCGTTCCTTCTTCTCGCCGATGATGCGGCCGCAATCGTTGATGAAGCCGTCCACCAGCACGACGTGGGCGCCGTACTGCATGCACTCCACGACGCTCACCCGCGACACATCCCGGGGCATGTAGATGTGGGCCTCCAGACCCGCCTTGGCGGCGTAGGCGGCCAGCGCTCCGGACGCGTTCCCGGCGGAGGGCACCGCCAGACGCTCCGCCCCCAACTCCCGCGCCATGGATACAGCGGCGGTCATGCCGCGGGCCTTGAACGAGCCGGTGGGATTGAGGGACTCGTCCTTGAGGTGAAGGCGCGGCATGCCGAGCCGCTCGCCCAGCCGGCGCGCATGGGCCAGCGGCGTCCATCCCTCCCCCAGAGTGGTGATCGACGCGTCGTCGGCCACCGGGAGCACCTCGCGGTAGCGCCAGAGGCTCGCCACCCGTCCGGGAAGGCTGTCACGGGTGAGGGTCTTGCCGGCCCGCGCCAGGTCATAGCGGACCAGCAGCGGACGGCCGCATTCCCGGCAAAGGTTGTGGAGCTTCGCGCGTTCATGACGTGCGCCGCAACGCGAACATTCCAGAAACGTCACATACATAACGCACCCCCAAGCCACCGGCCGGCGCCGCCGCGCAACGCCGGGCCCGGCTTGCCGAGGCTCGGTTCAAGGTGGCGGCGTCAATAACCAATTTTATAAATTAGAAAACTCAATAATATATTCATAATACATTTCCAGTGGTTCGACAACAGTTTTAGCAGAATGCCGAGGGAATGCCGCTCACATCCGCGCACTCCACACCCTGTCCGGGACGTAGATCTGGCCTTGGAACAGCTTCCGCGCGGTGCGGACCACACCCGCCTTCTCCAACGCGAAATCATCGCCCACCCCGCTCAACTCGAACGCCACCGTGATGGAGCCGCTGGGGTGCTCGATTTCCACCAGTTCGGAGAAGCTGCCCTCGACCTCGGCGATGCCGTCGGCCACGGTCCCCGGCACCAGGGCGCAGCTCCCCACGCAGATGGCGCCGGACACCGCGTGGGCGGCGTGACAATCGGTGGGCACGAAGTAGCGGGAGGTGAGCGCTCCGCCCCGGCGCGGCCGGGAGAGGATGCCGAACTTGGGAATGACCTGGCCGCGCACGTCGCCGAGCCCCATCCTCTCGCCGGCGGCCACCCGGATGGTCTCCAGCCGCTCCAGCAGCGCGCGGTCGGCGTCCAGCTCCGCCTTGCCTTCGTCTCCCTCGATGCCCATGCTCTCGGCCGTTGTCAGCACCATGGGCATGGCCACGTCCACGCAGCTCACCTCCACGCCCTCGATGAGCTCCTTGCGCTGACCGGTAGGGAACAGCGATCCCGTCTTGGAGCCGATGACGTCCATGAAGTTGAGCAGGATCGGCGCCGCCGTGCCGGGGACCCCGTCGATGGCGGCCTCGCCGTCGTACTCGACATGGCCGTCCGGGGTCCGGATGACGGCTTCGATGAGGGAGTCGGTGTTGACGTTGCGGATGTTCACCACGGTCCTGGGATCGTCCGCCGGCACCAGCCCGCGATCGATGGCGAAGGGCCCCACGCCCGCCAGCATGTTGCCGCAGGTGGGACCGTAGTCCACGAAAGCCCTGTCCACCGAGACCTGGGCGAACAGATAGTCCACGTCCGCCCAGGGGTGGTCCGAGGGCGAGACGATGGCGACCTTGCTGGTCAGGGTGGTGGCGCCGCCCATGCCGTCGATCTGACGCTGATCGGGAGAGCCCATGGCGGACAGCAGGACCCGGTCGCGGGTCGCGTCGTCGGCCGGCAGCTCGCCGGACAGGAAGTACGGTCCCCGCGAGGTGCCGCCGCGCATCATGATGCAGGGGATTGCGGTCTGTCGTGCCATGGTCAGGATATCCTTTCCCAAACGAGCGACGCCCGGCTGTCGGGCCCGCCCATCACGGGCGGCGACGCCGTCAGTACCAGCCTGTCCCCCTCGAAGGAAACCTCCCGGCGCGTGGTGGTGCCGTCCAGCCGGGGATCATGGGCAAACTCGATGTGGTGCAGCACCACGTCGCCCTGGAGCTCGTACTCGCCGAAGTAGCTGAAATAGGTGCCGTCAGGCCGCCGGGTGGCGGTGGCCATGTGGCCGTCCTCGGTGTATTCCATCCGGCCCGCCGCGGGAGCGTCGTCAGCCGGACCCGGTTTGCCGTCGGCGTCCGTGAAGCGAAATTCGCGCAGACGCCAGGTACCGATCATACGGTCTCGATGTTTCATCACTCCAGACCCTCACCCGGCCTTCGGCCACCCTCTCCCAGAGGGAGAGGGGTTGTATTTGATTGCTCGGACACTAGTGTCGCGCCCGCACTTCAACTCCCCGCCGCCGCGGGCTCCGGCTCCACGGCGCCGCCCGCCGCCGTCGTGCCGCCGTAGTCGTCCACGATACAGTAAAGCGCCGGCACCAGAAACAGCACCTGGAACGTGGAAGCGGCCAGGCCGAATGCGAGGCTCGTGACCAGGGGGATCAGCACCTGGGCCTGGAGGCTGGTCTCCGTGAGCAGCGGCAGCACCCCTGCCACCGTGGTCAGTGAAGTCAGCAGGACCGCACGGAAACGCTGCCGGGCCGCGCCCCGCGCCGCCGCCGCCGCGGACTCGCCGCGGGCGCGGCGGATCCTGATGAAGGTCACCAGCACGATGGCGTTGTTGACCACCACTCCGGCAAGGGAGACGAAGCCCACCAGGCTCGGCATCGAAAGCTCGAGGCCCAGGGCGAGGTGGCCGATGACCACGCCCACGAGACCCACGGGAATGGCCGCCATGATCACCAGGGGCTCGACGTAGCCGCGGAACTGGAAGCTCAGAAGGAGAAAGATGGCCGCCAATCCAACCAGGAAGTTCCGCCCGAGCGACGATCCGGTCTCGGCCGACTCGCGCGCCTGCCCCTCCAGTTCCATGCGGATGCCGGGATAGCGCGCCAGCAGGCCGGGCCAGAAGCGGGAGCGGGTGTCCTCCACGATCTCCGCGGCGTTGGCCTTCTCCGGATCAATGTCGCCCTGGACGGCCACGGCACGGCGTCCGTTCACGCGGTGGATGCGGCTATAGCCGCGCTCGGAGCTCAACGTCGCCACCGTGTGCAGCGGCACCTGCTCACCGTCGGGCAAGGTGACCGTGAAGCGGGTGAGGTCGGCGAGGCTGTCCCGGTCCCGCTCGTACAGCCTGACGTCGATCTCGTAGTCCTCGCTGCCGACCTGGAACTCGCCGGCGCGGCGGCCCTGGAACGCCGCGCGCAACTGGCCCGCCACCTGGGACGCGGTCAACCCCAGCGCCAGCGCGCCTTCGCGCAGGCGCACACGCAACTCCGGCTTGCCGAGACGGAGATCGTCGGTCAGGTCAAAGACCCCGCGGTACCCGCGAAGCCACTCCTGCAGCTCGGTGGCGGCCGACTTCAACGAGGCCACGTCCTCTCCCACCAGACGGATGTCGATGGGCCTGCCTCCCGGCCCTCTCTGCGGCTCGCCGAAGGTCAGCGCAATCACGTCCGGCGGCATGCCCACCGCCACCCGCCAGCGGCTCATGATCTCATCCAGGGACGCATAGCGGGAATCGGGCCCCACCAGGTCGACGCTGACGGTGGCCAGGTGTTCGCCCGACTCGTTGGCCTCCCGGTTGCGGCTGAACTGCACCCCGATGTTCCGCACCATGTTCACGCCGCCCGGCCGGGCGGAGGCGTACTCTTCGTCCACGGTCCGGATCGCCGCCACCACCCGCTTCACCACGGCCTCGGTCCGGGCCAGCGGCGTCCCCTGGGAGAGCAGCAAGCGCGCCTCGATGACATTGCCCTCGATGTCGGGAAAGAGCCTGAACTTCAGCACGCCCCCGGCCACGACGGACGCGGACACGAGAAACAGACCCAGGACCGTTCCCACCGTGAGGTAACGCCAGGAGACCGCCGCGTCCACCAGACGCCCGACGAATCCTTCCGTGAAGCGCGCCAGGCCGGCGTCGAAGAGAGCCCGTATCCTGGGAGGCGGTGCGTCGCGGGTGGCGTGCAACGTCCCCAACAGGTGGTGCGGCAGGATCAGGAACGCCTCCACCAGACTGAAGGCCAGGGTGAGGATCAACACCACGGGCATCACCGCCAGCACGGCGCCGATGGTCCCCCGCAGGAACGCCAGCGCGCCGAAAACGCCGATGGTGGTCAGAAACGACGCCAGGACCCCCGGGGCCACCTCCCGTGTGCCTTCCACCGCCGCCTCCATGACCGGGCGTCCGGCGGCGCGGTGGCGGGCGATGTTTTCCGCGATCACGATGGCGTCGTCCATCATCAGGCCGACGGCGATGAGCAGGGCGACCATGGTCACCATGTCGAACGAGTAGCCGATGGCCGCCATGCCGGCGATGGTGCCCATGAACGCCACCGGAAGACCCGCGGCCACCCAAAAGGAGTAGCGCAGGCCGAAGAACAGCCACATGACCAGGAACACCAGCAACAGGCCCTGGGCGCCGTTCCTCAACAGCATGGTCAGGCGGTCGCGCACGATGGACGACACGTCTCGGGTGATCTCGAACACCATGCCGGGCGGGGCGAGCGCGCGCTGCTCATGGAGATAGCCCCTGACGGCGTCGATGACGTTCAGGGTGTCGTCGGAGCGGCCCTTCTCTACCTGGAGATAGGCCGCCCGGCGGCCGTTGAAGAGGTTCTTGTCCTCCGCGCGCTCGAAGCGGTCGGTTATTGTGGCGATGTCCCCAAGCCGGATCACGGCGCCGCTGGCCGACGCCACCACCACCAGCCCTTCGAAGGTCCGCGGGTTGCGCCGTTCGTCGTCGAAGCGGATGAGCACCGTCGAGTCCCGGGACTCCACCGAGCCCGCCGGCAAGGTCACGCTCTGGCGTTCCACGGCGTCGGCCAGGTCGCGGACGCTCAGGCCGAACTGGCGCATGGTGGACGCCGAAACCTCGATGCGGATCTGACGCTGGGAAAAGCCCTGAAGCTGCACCCGCGCCACGCCGCGAATCGCCAGCAGGTCGTCCTTCATGCGTTCCGCGTATGCCTTCAATCCCTCCGGCTGCAACGGCCCGGCCACGGCGATGGACGCCACCAGGTCCACGCGCCCCAGTTGCCGCACCACCGGCGCCTCGGCGTCCGCGGGAAAGTCCCGAATGCCGTCCACCTGGCTCTTGACGTCTTCCAGGAATCGCTCGAGATCGGCACCTTCGCGCATCACCAGCGTGGCCACCGCCACTCCCTCCCGGGCCTCGCACCGGGTCTCTTCCCGCTCGTCCACGCTGTCCGCGGCAATCTCGAGCTTGAGGCAGATGCCCTGCTCCACGTCCGCGGCCGAGGCCCCGGGCCAGGGCACCCGCACCTCCACCGAGTCGGCCGGAATGTCGGGAAGGGTCTCGCGTTTCACCGTCCCCGCGAAGACGAGGCCCAACAGGATGAACCCGATCATGAGGAGGTTTGCCGCCGTGGGGTGGCCGGCGAAGAAACGGACCATGAAAAGAGCTCACCGGACGGGCGCGACGCCCGTGGCCTCCGTCGCCAGCTTGGCCGACGCCGCCGGGTCCGGCTCCGGCCTGAGACGCATGCCGTCGGCGGCGAAGGGCAGATCGGAGATGACCACGCGCTCCCCCGGGTCGAGTCCCGAGCGCAGCACCACGAAATCAGCCTGGGTGAAGCTCACCTCCACCGCGCGGACCTCCAGCCGGTCCTCCGGCCCCACCACGTGGACCTGACCGCCGCGCAGGGCCGCGCGCGGAATCACTACCGCGTCGGGCCGGGGCGGCCCCCGAAGCTCCACCTCCACGTACATATTCTTGATCAGCGGCGGTCTGCGGCCCGCCTCGGCCTGCCGGTAGGGCTGGTCCACCGCGACGATGACGCCCACCGTACGGGTACGCGGATCCACCGTGTCGCTCATCCGCGAGAAGCGCGCCGGCCACTCGATGGCGACACCCCCCGAGTGCAGCCGCACCACCGCCCGGAGCTCCTCGCGCAACCGCGGTATGACGGCGCCCACTTCCGGCGCCGTCCCGGCGCGCGACCGCAACAGCGCCAGCACCCTGCTCATGGGCACCTGGGCGATGACCTCGGCCACGTCGATACTGTCGGCTTCCACCAGCACCTGGCCCTTGGCGGCGAACTGGGCCAACTCGACGTTCACCGCGGCGATGCGGCAGGTGAACGGCGCCACCACGGTGGTGCGGTCCAGATTGCGCTTGGCCGTCTCCAACTGGGACTTGAGCCGGTCGCGCTGCGCCCGCTGCGCCGCGCGCTCGGCGGGTAGCAGCCTGACGGTGTTGCGGAGGTTCTGCACCGCCTGCTCGCCGGCGAGCACCGCGCGCTCCTCGCGGTCGGCGTCGGACTGGGAGACGGCGCCGCGCCGCAGCAGCTCCCGGGTGCGCTCGTGCTGCTTGCGCGCCAACGCCAGGTTCCGTTCCTCGATGGCCAGGGAACGTTTCGTATTCACCGCGCGCACGTCCAGCAAGGCGAGCTGGGAGTCCGCGGCGCGAATGTTGGCTTCGATCTCGGCCACCGCGTGGCGGTAGTCGGTGGGGTCGATGCGCAAGAGCTCCGTGCCGGCCGGCAGAATCGCGCCCCGTTGCAACTCCGGATGCCGGTACACGACCGTACCGCTCACCTCGCCCACGGCCTCCCACACCTTGCCCGGCTTGACGCTGCCGTGCCCCACCGCCCGCGGCACCACCCCCAGGGAAGCCGCTTCCACGACGCGCACGGCCGTGGTCCGTTCCTCGACATCGATCCGCGTCGGACCCTCCCGGGAACGGACCGCGTACACCACCACCAACACGCCCAGGCCGACGGGTATCCAGAAGAGAAGCTTCTTGAGGAATAGGAGCATGTATCGCCCTGTCTCGCATTCCTTGCCGGGCTGTCACCTGGACGCGACAAATCACCGGTCGGAGCGGCGGAGTGGGAGGCTCAACTCACCAACGATTTCTCATTAATACACGAAGTTCGATGCAGTAAGCCAGTGTGACCGCGAAAGCGACACACTGGATGGGGGCAACTTCCCACCATCCGTGCAGCGGGCAACCGGGTGGACACCCAGGAGGGAAAGCTGCTAGCACAAATGTTCACGAACTCACTCAAGCCACCGGAGAACCATCCATGCCGCTGATGATCGACAACCGCATCGCCGAAGAGGCCCTCACCATGAACGACGCCATCGGGGCCATGGAGAGCGCGCTCAAGCAGCTCGCCGAGGGCGACGCCGTCTACCAGCCACGCACCGACCTGTGGTCTCCCACCGCCACGGTGGGCGACTACTTCCGCTGGGGCTCGCTGCTGGGAGCGATCAAGGACCCGCCGGTCCTGGCGTTCCGCTTCAAGCTCGACATCATGACCTGGCAGGAATACAACGGCGCGGTCACCGAGCACTGGTTCAACGTCGAGCCCGGCAAGTACTGCGGCATCATCCTGCTGGTGGACACCCGCACCGGCGAGCTCCTGTGCATCATGAACGACGGCTATCTCCAGAGCTACCGGGTCGGCGCCACCGCCGGCGTCGGGGTCAAGCACCTGTCGCGGACCGACTCCAAGGTCATGGGGGTCCTGGGGTCCGGCGCGATGGCGCGCACTTACGCCATGGCCACGTGCGCGGTCCGGCCCATCGAGCACGTCAAGATCTTCAGCCCCACCCAGGCCAACCGGGAAGCCTATGCGAAGAAGATGTCGGAGGTGCTGCAGATCAAGGTGACCGCCGTGAACTCGGCCAGGGAAGCCATGAGCGGCGTCGATATCGGCGCCACCTGCACGGACTCGCGCATTCCCCTGTTCCAGACCGACTGGCTCCAGACCGGCATGCACGTGGTGGACGTGCGCCCGGAGGAGTTGGAGGGCGAGATCTACGAGAAGGCCGACGTGATGATCGGCACCTCCAACCTCGCGGTCCTGAACTATGCCCTGGGCACCCAGGAGGAACGCGACCGTCGCCCCATCGACGACAACTACATGCGGCGCTACACCAACCGGAACCATACCACCCTGTCCGAGGTGTTGACCGGCGAGAAACCCGGACGGGAGGACGACGCCCAGACCACCGTGCACCACAACTTCTCCGCCGGCATCCAGTTCGCCGCCGTGGGCTACCTGGTCTACCGCTACGCCAGGGAGAACGGCCTCGGCCACGAGCTGCCGCTGGAGTGGTTCCAGCAGGACATCCGAAACTAGTGTTGTGCTGCCCCAGGCCATCGGCCTGCTGACGGCGTGGACCTATGGCGTCAGCATCATCTCCGCGCGCCGGGGGCTGCAGTACTCCAACGCCAGCACCGTCACCCTCCTCTCGCTGATCTCTCAGACCGTGCTCCTGTGGGCCGTGGTAGCCGTCTTCACGGGAATCCCGGACGTGGGCAAAGGCTTTCTATGGGGAGCGACGATAGTGGGGTTCCTGATGCCCGTGGTACGTTGGCTGACCTATACGGGCATCGCCAGGATCGGCGCGGCGCGGGGTACGGCGTTGCGCTCCACCCATCCCCTCTTCAGCGCCCTGCTGGCGCTTACGTTCCTGGGCGAAACCGCCACCGCGCCGCTGCTGACCGGAATCCTCCTGGTTGTGGCCGGCATCGTGCTGATCTCCTGGCGGGAGGAGGAAAGAATCGCGACGGCGCGCTGGTGGCACGGCGCCTACTCGCTATCCGGAGCCATTGCCGCGGCCGCGGTGCACAACATCGCCCGCGCCTCCTTGAAGTCGGCCGCCTATCCCATTCTTTTCGCGGCCATTGTCGGGGGCGTGTCGCTGATTGTCTTTGCCGGCTACCTGGCGCTGACAGGGGCGCCCCACCGGCCGGTTTGGGACCGGCGGGCCATGAAGCCGTTCGTGACGGCCGCCGTGCTCGAGAACATCGGATTCCTGCTGTTCAATACGGCCCTGAGCGTGGGACCGGTGGTTATCGTGACCCCCATGGTCGCCACCCAGCCCATGTGGGTGCTGGTGTTCACGGTGGTCTTCCTCCGCAGCATCGAGATGGTTACGCTCAGAACGGTGAGCGGCAGCGCCGCGGTGGTGGCGGGGACTCTGGCCATCACGCTGGGAGGCTCCTCCTAAGGGCGGGTTTCAGAGATGCTGGCGCCCACTGCCGCTCGGGGAGAGCAACGCAACGACGACGGGACAGACCCGACCGATTCATGGACTCATCGATGAAACCCATGGCCAGGCCCGCCGTGTTGGGGCCGCGGGTGCTACGCAACTTCCTCCTGCTGTACGGCGGCACGCTGTTGGCCGGGCTGGGCTGGGGCATGGTGCTGCCCACCATCCCGGTGCTGGCCGGCTCCTTCGATGTATCCTTGGGCGCCGCGGCCCAGACGGTGACGGCCTGGGCCGCGGGCCGCTTCTCCACCACCCCGCTGAGCGGCATCATGCTGGACCGGACCGGACCGCGGGTGATGATGGTGGTAGGCGGCGCCGTCACCGCCGCGGCGGCCATCGCGGCGTTTGCAAGCCCCGACTTCCCATGGTTGTTGATGGCGCTGTTCGTCATCGGCGCGGCCGACCCCGTATGGA
The DNA here is from genome assembly GCA_965204505.1 of uncultured Binatia bacterium (SeqCode). Lineage (GTDB taxonomy): Bacteria > Desulfobacterota > Binatia > UBA9968 > JAJDTQ01 > JAJDTQ01. Next base: position 872,371 of record CBDBFB010000001.1, on the reverse strand, counting down.
ACCTGGGTCGCGAGGTGGCGGGCATCGATCTGGCTTCCCAGAACCAGCGGGGGCGTGTCATGAGCGGATTCCACGGCGTGCACAACGCCGGCATGACTCTGGGACCGCTGGTGGGCGGATTTCTCACGGTGTCGGCGGGCTTCCGCTCCGTATTCATCGCCTACACCGTGTCCGCGGCTCTGGCCGCCCTTTGCGGCCTGGCGGTGGACCGGCCTGCCCGCGCAAGCATGCCGCGGCCTCCCGCGCGAACGGGCTTCCATGGCCTCGGGCTCCGTCACTGGACAGGCCGCATCGTCGCGCTGTACCGTGAGGTGGCGCCGCCGCTTCGCCGCACCTACACGGTCCTCGTCGTTGCCACCTGTGCCAGCCTGATGTGCCGCCTCACCCTCCACAGCATGTTGCCCCTCTATGCCGGCGGACACCTGGGGTTCAGCCCGGTGGAGGTGGGCGCGCTCTTCTCCATCTCCGGAGTGGTCGTCTTCTTCATGATCGTGCCGGCGGGATTCGTGCTCGACAAGGTGGGCAGGAAGTGGGCCACGGTGCCGAGCAACCTGATTCCGGCCGTCGTTTTCCTCATCATTCCGCTGGCCGACACCTTCCTGCAACTGGCCGTGCTGGTGTCGCTGATGGGGATCGCCAACGGCCTCTCCCTGGGCTGCCTCGCCACCACCACCTACGACGTGGCGCCGCAACACGCCCGCGGCCGCCTCCAGGCCATGCGTCGCACCATCGCCGACCTGGTGGGGCTGGGCGCGCCGACGGGAGGCGGCATGCTCGCCAACGCGTTCAATCCGGGGGTCCCCTTCGTTGCCCTGACCCCGGTCCTGTGGGTGTCGGCGCTGCTGTTGGCGTTCGCGGCCAGGGAGACGCTGGAGCGCTGATCGGCGACCTCACCGCGGTCGACATCGGATCAGGCGCTTTCCGGCTCGCCCGAACCGCCGGCGTCATCGGGGTCCGGCTGGCGTGACGCCTCCATTTGGTCGCGGAAACGTTGAGAGGCCGCCCAGGCCGCTTCGTACTGACGCTCGTCGATACGCCCCCTCATGAGCTCCACCCGGAGCAGCAGGAGATAGGTCTGGATCACGTCCTGCCGGCAATACTCGTGAATCTCCGCGAGCCGCCCCTCCTCCCACAGGTCCTGGACCATGGAACCGTCGATGTCGCCCTTGCCGCGCAGGCCGATGAGCTTGCACAGCAGGTCGAAGCCGCCGCGGATACGGTTGACGCCGTGGTTGCCGATGAACTCGTAGAGGTCGTAGTGTCCCTCCTCCGAGTACCGGTAGCGGTGTCCGAAGCGCTGGTTGAAATAGCGCGGCGCCGCGCAGCCGTACTTGAGCGCATGCAGTTCCAGGACGGGCAGGTCGAAGTTGCGCCCATTGAACGACACCAGCGTGCCGTTGAACCGCTCCACCCGCTCCCAGAAGTCGCGGACGATGGCTTCCTCGCTGTAGTCCCCGGCGCCAAGGGTCTCGACGCTGACGAGGACGGCTTCGCTGTTGACGGTGCCGACGGCTATGGAAACCGGAACATGGAAGGAGATGGGAAGGAAGTCGCTGCCTGTCTCCGCCACCCGCTCGGAGCGGAGCCGTTCATAGGCCTGGCGATCGGAGATGTCCTCCCTGGGAGCGTAGACCGACTTGACCAGCCCCTTGTCGACGCGGGTCTCGATGTCGAAGATGGCGTAGTTCATCGGGCTGGTCAATCAATCGCGCGCCGGCGTCCTTCGACTTCGTCTCGAGCCCTTCGCTACGCCTGTCCTGAGCCCTTCGACAAGCTCAGGACGGGCGTAGCGAAGCGAAGTCGAAGGACGCCGTTTCCACCTACTCGGGTCGCACCAGCAGCACCCGATCGGCCGGCAGCTCCAACGGCAGGCGGTTCCACGACTCGCCCTCGTCCTCGGAGACGAGGATGTCGCCCTTTCCCTTCTGGCTCGAATCGCTCGAACGCCCGCGGGAGACCGCGCCCAGCCCCGCGTAGACGCGCCGGGGCTCGCCGGGGTGCTGGGCCAGCGCCCACACCATCTGAAGCATGTGGTCGGGGAGGCCGCGGTCGACGCCTACCCGTTCCCAACTCGAGGCCAGGTCGCGGCTGCGGAAGACCGCCCCCTGGGCCTTCTCGGGCCGGTCCCAGTAACCCGGCGACTTGTCGGCGGTGGCCACCAGCATCACGGGCGTGTCCCCCGGCAGGAACACGAAATCGTGGAAGTAGTCCCGGGTCATGCCGCTCTCCGCCCGCTGCCATCCCGCGCCCGGTTCGTCGCTGCGGAAGAAGCCCCTGGCGGTGGCCACGAACATGGGACCCGCTCCCGCGGGCGTGTTGCTGATGTGATGGATGTCCAGGTAGTCGATGCCGCCGCTCACGTCCTCGAAGGAGGCGCCGCGGTCGAAGGTGCGCACGATGCCGCCGTGTTCCAGGCAGACGTAAATCATCCGGGGATCGTCGGGCGAGACGAAGATATGCCGGACGTGCTCCCGATGCGGAGGACGCGGATAGGTCCACTTGGCGCGCACTTCCGACGGCAGCTCCTGCAACGCGCTCAGCTCCACCCAGCTCCCGCCGCCGTCCTCGCTCCGGTGGAGATGGATGGGCTCGGTGCCCACGTAGACCACCTCCGGGTTGGTGGGATCCACGGTGACGGCGCGGACGTTTCCGGAGAAGACCGTGCGCCAGTGCTGCCCGCCGTCGTCGCTGCGGCAGAGCCCCTCCCCGGCCACGCTGGCGTACACGGTCTCGGGCCGTTGCACGGGGCCGTCGATGGCGTCCACCGTTCCGGGAGGGAATTCGACGTCCAGCTCTTTCCAACTGCTGCCGCTGCCGCGCCAGACTTGCAGACCCTCCTGGGTTCCCGCCATGATTCGTTCAGCCATTGCCGTTCCTCCTGCCTCCCAGTCGCCCGACCAACGGGCTGCTGAACCGGGCGCCCCTCACCCCGACCCTCTCCCCAAGGGAGAGGGGGTCGGAAAGCGCGGCCGTCACGTCTTGCCGGTCAATTCATCGACCGCGGCCATCACCTCGACGTACGTGCCGCAGCGGCAGATGTTGCCCGAAAGGTAATCGCGCACCTCGGCCTCGTCGGGTTTCGAGTTCTCGTTCAGGAGACCCTTGACGGCCATGATCATGCCGGGGGTGCAAAAACCGCACTGGAACGCCTGGTGGTCGAGAAACGCCTGCTGCACGGGATCGAGGTTGCCGTCCCGGGCGAGCCCTTCGATGGTCAGCACCTCCCTGCCCTCGGCGTTGCTGGCCAGCATCAGGCACGAGCTCACCGGCTTGCCGTCCACCAACACGGTGCACGAGCCGCACACCCCCACGCTGCAACCCTCCCGGGTGCCCTTGAGGCGGAGGTCGTCGCGCAGCACCTCCAGCAGGGTCTGGTTGGATTTGACCGAAAGCTCGCGCTCGCGGCCGTTGACGTTGGCGGTGATGAGGTGTCTCATGGCTGGTTCTTTCCGGAGCCGCCGGCTTCTCCCTGCGCCAACGCCGCCACGATGCGCTCCGGGCGGAGCGGCAGATCGGTGATGTTGACGCCGCCCAGGGCGTTGGCCACGGCGTTGCCGATGGCGGGAGCGACGGCCGGGATGACGGCCTCGCCCACGCCCTTGGCGCCGAAGGGACCGTCCGGGTGCGGGTTCTCCACCAGCAGCGACTGGAACCGTTCGGGGTGGTCCTGCATGGACGGCAGCATGTACTCCAGCAGGGTGCCGTTCACCGGCTGACCCTGCTCGAACACCATCTCCTCGAAGAACGCCGCGCCCAGCGCCTCCAGCATCGAACCCTCGTTCTGAAGCCAGCACTGAAGCGGGTTGATGGCCTTGCCCACGTCCACCGAGGTGGCGATGTTGAGCACCCGCACCTTGCCGGTCTCCACGTCCACCTCCACCTCCGCGCCGCAGGCCGAGAAGAACCAGAAGGCCGCGGCCTTGCCCTTGCCGGTCTTGGGATCGAGCCCGCCCTTGACCTGGAAGTTGCAGCTCCCGAAGATGCTGCCCACCGCATCGCCGTACTTGACCCGCAGCAACTGCGGCACCGTGAGGCTCCGGTCCGGCACACCCTTGACGCGCACACCGTCGGCGACCATCTCCAGGTCCGTCTTGTCCACCTCCAGCGCCTCGGCGCCGGCCTCCAGCAGTTGCTCGCGCACCTCCTCGGCCGCCCGCAGCGCGGCGTTGCCCATGTGGAAGGTCGTGCGGCTGGAGCTGGTGGACTTGTCGTAGGGGGTCGCGTCGGTGTCCGGCGCGGACACGGTCACCCGCTCCACCGGCACGCCGAGCTGCTCCGCGACGATCTGCGCCAGGCAGGTGCGCACCCCCTGCCCCATCTCGGTGCTGCTGGTCAGGAGCATCACCGAGCCGTCACCGTTGAGGCGCACGCTGGCGGCCGACGCCGTGGGCGTAGTGGTGCTCTTCATGATCACGGCGAGGCCCTTGCCGCGCCGGAGCGAACCTTCGCGCGCGCCGTCGCCCTGTTCCTCTCCGCCGCGCCAACCGATGCCGGAAGCCGCCTGCCGGAGACAGTCCGAGATCCCCACGGACACCAGCGACTCGCCGGTGACGAAGACATCGCCCTCCTGCAGCAGGTTCTTGAGCCGAAGCTCCATCGGGTCCATGCCGAGATGACGCGCGATGCGGTCCATCTCCGATTCGTACGCCCAAGCCACGTGGGGAACCCCCACGCCGCGATAGGGGCCGGCGGGCGGCAGGTTCGTGTAGACCGCGTAGGTGGTGAGCCGGCGGTTGGGCACCCGGTACGGCCCGCTGGCCACGTAGGAGCCGGTCTTGGCGTTAGCCGGACCCGACAGGGCGTAGGCACCCAGATCGTAGAATACCTCCACCTCCCGGGCCACGAGGCTGCCGTCGCGCTTGAAACCGGTCTTCATCCGCACGAACGCGCCGTAGCGACGTCCGGTGAGGAACACCTCCTCGCGGGTAAGCATCCACTGGACCGGCCGCCCGGCCTTGCGCGCCAGGAGGGCCGTCACCGGCTCCAGCCGGGCGTGGGTCTTGCCGCCGTAGCCGCCGCCCACGTGGGGCACCACCACGCGGACGCCGCTCTCGGGCAGGTTGAAGATCCGCGCCAACTGCTCCTGGAGCCCCACCGGATTCTGGCACGGCGTATGCACCAACAGGCGGTTGGGCGACTCCCACACCGCCGCCGCCACGTGGGGCTCGATGTGGCCGTGCTGCACCGGCGGCATGCGGTAGGTGTTCTCGAAGATCTCGTCGGATTCCGCGAACCCCGCGTCCGCGTCGCCGTCCGCGGCCCGGAACACGCTGCAGACGTTGCCGCCGGCGTTCAGGTTGAGCTGCTCCCGGAAGATGGCCGCCTGGGTCTCGAAACGCTCCTCGTGGATGATCGGGGCTCTGGCCTGCGCCGCTTCCACCACGTCGAAGACCGCGGGCAGGGACTCGTATTCCACCTCGATGAGCTCCACCGCCTCCTCCGCGATGTCCCGCTCCTCCGCCGCCACTGCCGCCACGATGTCGCCGACGCAGCGCACCCGGTCCATGGCCAGCACCGGCTGGTCCTCCACCACCGCCCCGTAGTGGGGATTCAGCCCGTGGAGGTCGTCGCGGGTCACGACGGCCGCAACCCCGGGCAGGGCCGCGGCCTTGCTCACGTCGATGCTGACGAGCCTGGCGTGGGGGTGGGGGCTCCTGAGCGCCTTGGCATGCAGCATGCCCGGCAGCTCGATGTCGGCGGTGTACTGCGCGGCGCCGGAGACCTTGGCGTTGCCGTCCACCCTGGGAATGCTGCTGCCGACCGCGCTCACGAAACCGCTTCCTTCCACGCGGCGGCAAGGGCGCGGCGGCCCAGCACCCGCACCAGATGCCGTTTGTAGTCCGCCGAACCGCGCAGGTCCGGGATGGGATCGATCTCTTCGGCAGCCCGGTCGGCCATGGCCTCCAGCTTCGCTTCGGTCGGGTCCGCTTCACACAGCAGCAAGGGCCGGGCCGCTACCGCCCCGACCGCAAGCCGCGCCTCCACCGGACGGTCCCTGTCCAGCCGCACCAGCGCGGTGATCCCCGCGCACGGCCGCTCCTCCGACGAGCCGGTGGTGAACTTGAGATAATCACCCACCAACCGCCCGTCCACCGGAGGCACCGTGACCGCCGTGACCATCTCGCCGGGCTCCAGCGCCGTCTCGTAGGTCCCGAGAAGAAAGTCGGCGAGCTTCAGAGTGCGCGTACCGCCCGCGCCGGCCAGTTCCACCCCGGCGTCCAGCGCCACCAGCACCCCCGGCGGGTCCGACTGATGGTCCCCATGGGCCAGATTGCCGCCGATGGTGGCGAGATGGCGGATGCGGATGTTGGCCACCTCGTGGCAGGCCCGCGCCAGCACCGGCAGGTGCTCTCGCAGCACCGGCGAGGTCTCCACCTCGTGAATGGTGGCCATGGCCTCGATGCGGACCGCGCCGGCATCATCCCGCGTGATGGCGTTGGCGCCCTCCAGCTTCTTGAGATTGACGAGGGTATGGGGTCGCAGGAGCCCCTGCTTGACGAGAATGAGAAGCGCGGTGCCGCCGCTGACCGGCCGCACGTCCTCGCCGGCGTCCAGCATTTGGCACGCCTCGGCGACGGTCTTGGGTTCAAGGAGATCGAAGTTGCGCATGATGTTGTGAACTATTTCCAAACGCCAAATGCTATCCAAGCGCATTAGAGGGTGGCGACGCTGGAGCTTACGGGTCAAGGTACCTGTAACCGAGGCATCCATAGCACCGCAGGGAAGGGGTTGCAACGAATCCGGCGTCATGTCGGTTGCAGACTATCATGCGCGTGTCAACCGTCCGTCTGATCCATCTGCACTGACGCGGGACTCGCCAGCTTCTCCTCACTCGATGCCATCGTGCGGTCCTCTTTCAACTTCACCAGATGTCGGCGGATATCCTGAGCGACCTCCTCGACCTCCTGTGCCACGCGTGGTTCAAGCCCCATTTCCCGTTCCAGCGCCGTGGCGAGCGGCAATAGGAGCTTCGCCGAGGGTGACGCCTGAATAAGTTCGCGCATGCGCACCGGCCCAAGCTCGACGCTCAAATCCATCAATGCATCGAGAGCCTCATACGGGAGAGAACCGATCTTCTGCAAGAGCGCAAGAGCGGTTTCGATATCGAGTTCGCTTGCAGATCGTTTGCCGTCAGCGAGGGTCGCCCTGGCCCGGATCAGATGACCACGGACACGCCTCGCCAGTGATTCCGGTCGGAGCGCAGCGAGAGCCCGAGCCGCCGTCTCGACCGCCGCCTCATTCCGCAGGCATTTGAATTCCATACCGGATTTTCGAAGGAGCGCTTCCTCCATCCATTCACCGGGCACGGCGGAGGCGTCTTTTGCAATTCGGTGAACCGCCTCGTCAAAGGCAGCGAGTGCGTCCCGGAGCCGGCCCACATGGTCGAGTATTGCACCCTTGACAACAAGGGCCTGCGCAACCCACCCGAGGACATCCCCGTTCTGACTCTCCCCAAAGCGACGAACTGCCTCGTCCCAGACGGTCAACGCATCTTCGAGTCGGTTCATATCAACGAGTACGTCTCCTTTGTTGAAGAGAGCCTTGGCTACTACCTCCGCAACGGTTGGGTCCTCATTCTCCGCGAAGCGGCGAACTACGTCCTCCCAAGTGGCCACGGCATCCTGAGGCCTGTGCAATTCACGCAGTGCACACCCCTTGTTGAAGAGAGCCTTCGCTATCCACTCACGAATTTCTGGATCGTTGTTCTGGCCGAAGAAATGCAGCATCTCGTCACAGGCGGCCAGTCCGTCCTGCGGCCGATTCAATCGAGCGAACAGGGCCCCTTTATTGACGAAGGCAATCGCTACCTGCTCAAGAAGAGATCGATTCTCGCTCTGTCCGAACCGGAGTAACACATCATCCCATGCAGCCAATGCGTCTTCCGGCCGATTCAACCTGTCGAGCGCATCTCCCTTGTAGACGATGACATTCGCCACCAGTTCAAGAAGGGCCGTGTCAGTGCTCTGCCCAAAGCGACCGACGACCTCTTCCAGAGCGTCCAACGCATCTTGGAACTGATTCATTCCGCCGAGTATCATCCCCTTGTTGAAAAGCGCCTTGGCGACCGACTCAAGAACGGCTGGGTTCTTGCTACTTCCAAAGTCGCGCACCATCTCTCCGTAGGCATCCAGCGCATCCTGTATCCGGTTCATTCTGCCGAGTAGGACCCCCTTGTTGAAAAGAGCCATCGCAACTGACTCAAGAACGGCCAAGTTCTTGCTCTTTCCGAATCGACGCAGCAACTTGTCCCACAAGGCCAGTGCGTCCGCTGCTCGATCCTGATTGTTCAGGGTAGCTGCTTTAGCGAACAGATCCATCGCTTCCTGCTTTGCCGCTTCGCCCGTACCGGCGTGAAGCGTCTGCAACTCACCTCGGTGCTTGCTCAGCGCCGGTGACTCCAGAAACCGTGGGATGGCGATCCGGTAAAGCGACTGCATCTCCCCGTTGAAGCTTCCCGCCTCGCGGATGAGGCGAGCCACGATGTCCTTGAGTTCGGCCGGCGAGTAGTATGTCTCCATGAACTGGACAATAGCTTCGACCAAGCTACCCGGCCCGCGGGACCGCCGCATCAGGTAATAGATGTTGTACAGGCGCTCGGTCAGGTAGTACTGCTTGCGCCGATCTGTGCCTCCCTCGACCTGCACGACGCCTCGTTCGATGAGGCGACCGAGTTGGGCGCTGCACTTGCTCGTCTCCAGCCGGGATCGATCCGCGATTTCTCTCGTAGTCGCCGGTTTCCATAGGTCGGCAAGCGCGAGATAGATACGCCGTTCCTGTGGCGGAAGCGATTCGATGTGGCTCTTGAAGTACTCCGTATGGTCATCGACCAGGTTGAGAAGATCGTCCATAAGTTTACGAAAGGACCGGCCCCCGCCGAAGCGGGCCACGATCGTGAGCAGCCGCGGGCTACCGCCGGTGAGGATCTTCAACGACCGAATCGTCTTGGGCGCGGGGCACTGACCAGATACCGTTTCCCAAAGAACAGCGCATTCGACCGTGTCCAAGGGGCGCAGGGTGCGTACCCTGAAAAGATCGTAAAGTGCATGCACCGGATTGTCGATCTCGTCGAAACGGCTGGTGGCGCTCGCAAGCATGACGATCCGGGGTTCGGTCTGGAGGGTTTGCCGTAGCCGCCACCCCGTGTCCGCGTCCGCGATGTCTCGGAACATCATGTTCAGGTTCTCGACCATCAGCACGAGCCGCTTGCCTTCCCGGTCCGAGAAGTCCAACAGGGAGGCAAGACAACGCTCGGCAAGAGTCCGGTCGTCACGATTGGTTCGCAGGTCCTCGACCGTGCGTTGCAAATCGGGACCGCCCTCTCGGCGAGGCGCCTGCGCCGCCAGACGGGACAGGCATTCGAGCCAGAACTCCCCGGCGGTGGCGACCTCGTAGCTCTCCTCTGCAAAAACGATCGGGAAGAAGCGGGACGATAACCCGGCAGCCCTGCGCACCTCGGCCGCGATCCGCAGGAGCAAGCTCGTCTTCCCGCTGCCGCGGGGGCCGATCACGATCTGGTGCGGGTTTGAGCTTCCGGTGCAATCGCGCAGCATCTCGACCATCGAATCGAACTCGCTCGTCCGCACGCAGAACGATGCCACCAACTCGTCGTCGGTGAGGAAGCCCGGGTTGTACTTCCTGGCTACAGTCACGGCCACTGCTCCGCCTTGCGTGTAGAACCTGAACTGATCGACGACGAAACCCGTCCCCCGCCGTACCGGGTGCACCACCAGTCCTCCAACAGACCTGATACGAAGCGGCAGCGATCGCCTTGTCTGGCCAAATAGCCGTCATGTTCGAGCACGTGGAGCACGTCCTCGATGGGGATCGGATCGCCCTCGCCTGCTGCCGGATGGTGCTCGGTAAACCGGTCGATGCAATCACCGTACAGCACGCCGCCCTCGACGGCCGCCAGCTTCAATACCTCAAGGGCAGTTCGATAACCCTCTCTCCCGAGGATCATCTTCAGACGGCTGTCGTAGTGCTCCAGGTCTATCTGTCCCCGGACGCCGAGCATCTCCTCGGTGTAGACCCGTTCCACGTCTTCCAACGAAGCCCTGCGCCGGCCGGTTCTGCGTAGATGTTCGTGAAGGCTGTCGAAGAACTGCTGCACATGGTGAAGAACGTGACACCGCAGCCGGCGGCACATGTCCCGACAGACTTCGGGAGAGAGATCAAGGTCGTAGTTTTCTGCCAACGCGCCGAGACAGGCCACTGCCGTCCGCTCGTCCCACGGCTTCAATTCGAAAGGGGAAAAAATGTTCGCTTGAGCGCTGAGTCCAGCTTGGCGTAGGATCGGCTCCAGGCTCACGCTGCCGGAGAGGATCATGCAGACCCGGCCCTGATGGGCCTGACCGTTCTTCCGTAGCCAACTCAAAAACTCGTCCACGGCCCGCCTTCGCTCCGGCGTGATATGGTAATCCTCCTCCTTGAGCAGCCGATTGACGAGGATCGGCAATTCGTCGATGGCGAGCACGACTGGCCGTTCGTTCTCTGCCAAGGCCGCGAAGACCTCATCGCCCTTCTGTCGCCAGGTACCGGCATCGATCCCGGCACGCAGCTTCACCCGCACCTCAGCGGCTTCAAGGACATCCACATGGTCGCCAAGCCCGCGCAGGACGTTACCGAACCCGGACTTGATCCGGCTCCATGCTTTCTGCACTGATCGGGTCTGGATGCCGATCTCGGCGATGGCGTCCGCGGGGCTGAAAGCGCCCTCCAGATCAACGAAAATTGTCTCGAAGCTCCCCTCTTCACTCAAGCGGCGCAACAGTTCCCGAACCAAACTCGTCTTGCCCATCCGACGCTGGGCTGTCAGCAGCGTATGGGTCCCGTCTTGCACTCGCTCCGTGAGCGCTTCGATCTCAGCATTCCGGTTGAAAAAACGATCTCCCGTTACCCAGTTAGAACCTGCCTTCGAAAGTTTCATGGCCAATCCCCATCAAATATGTTGCCAACGGAATCGTTGCCAACATATTTAGTGGAAACCGGCGCGACTGTCAAGAAGGAGCATCCAAATTCACTTGACAACGTCCAAGCCTCTTACAACAGACTTAGTGCCAACGGAAACGTTGGAAATTGAAGGCTAAATCCACGTTCCCCCGACCCTCGCTTACGAAATGTCGGTACTGGGCCAGCAACTCCTTGAAGCGGTTGTCAGGACGCTTTGTTTCTTAGCACAAAGGCTCATTTTAGTCCCTTGTGTCATGTATGCTAACCTGAAGCAGCCCGGTCGGAGGAGCCCGTCATGAGCCGCCTATCCATAGAATTGACGCAGGAGCAACACGAGCAACTCAGAGCCTTGGCCAAGCTGCATGGCCAGACGGTGAAGGACTACATCCTTCACCGGACATTGCCGCAGTTGCCACAGAACGAGTCTCTGCCCGGACAGGAGACCTTGCAACGTCTAGAAGCGTTTCTCACGCCTCGGATAGCCGAAGCCGAGCGCGCGGAAGTCGCCGAAGATTCCGTGGAGCAGATATTCGCCGCCGTCCGACAAACTCCCGACGGGTAGAATGCGTCCCCCCTGATCTCATCGCGCCTCCCCTTGCCGCCGGAACAGTCCCGCCACCCCACCGCCGATAACGAACGAGAGCACCCCCAGGGCGACGAATCCCCAGTGGAAGCCCAGGTCGGCCACCAGGATGCCCGTGAGCAGGGGGCCGAACATGCGGCCCGTGGAGCTGCCGCCGCGGATGAGCCCCAAGGCGACGCCCTTGCTGGAGTCGTCGGCGATCTGCAGGGCCAGGGTTGTGGAGCCCACGTTGGAGAGGCCGAAGCCGGCGGTCATGAGGCATAGCGGCAACAGCAACGCGATGTAGCCGTGGCCGAAGACCTGGAGGACGAAGGCGGGAACGGTCACGAAGACTCCCAGGAGAATCACCTTGCGGGTGCCGATGCGGTCGCAGAGCCAGCCACCGCCCAGTCTGCCCGCCGTGTCCGTCAGGCGCGAGAGGCTCACCATCGTGCCGATGATGTCCAGGGTCAGGCCCCGCCGTACCGCCAGGAAGGGAAAGGCGATGCGGGTGACGCCGACGAGGCAGAAGAACGACTGGAAAATGGCGAACCAGGCGCCCAGAAAGCCGGCCTGGCTCATCAGCCCCGTGCCCACCCGCCACAGCGGCACTGGGCTGCGCTCCACGGGCTTCTCGGTGCGGTGCCCCCGTGCCAGCAGGATGAAGACCAAGCCGACGCTCTGCGGGACCGCCACCAGCAGGAACAGCTTGTCGAGGCCCCACCACTCACCGACGAAGCCGCCCATGGTGGGACCGAGGGCGAAGCCCAGCCCCAAGGCCGCCGCCACCTGGCCCTGGGCCTTGCCTTGCTCTTCCGGCGTGGACTGCACGAACACGATGCGGCGGATGGCGAGGCTGAACATGGCCTCGGTGAGGCCCAGGATGGTGAAGGCAACGAGGAAGACCGTCAGGCTGTCCTGGAAGGCGAAACCCAGGAGCGCGGCGACCACGGCGATGACCACCGATGCCAGCAGCAGGAAGCTCGAGCGGAAATAGGACGCCAGCGTGCCGGACACGACATCGGAGCACAGGGCGCCGACGCCGTTCACCAGGAGCGGCATGCCCACCACCGCCAGGGGGAACCCCTTGGCATCCATGTAGAACGGCGCCAGCATGGAGGCGCCGATGGCGCCCGAGGCCATGCAGATGGCGGACAGCGCGTAGAGCAGGTTGGACGAGATTCCGATCCGCGGACGCATGATTCCTAGCCGACGATTGCCGGGATGGATGCGGCCATCCGGGATTCCGGGTCAAGCCCGGGATGACGGGGGCGCGGCATCCGCCTTCCGCTTGCCGTAGAGACGCCCGGCGGCGACAAGGCCGAGCGCGAGAAAAGGCAGCGGCAACAACCACAGCATGGCGACCCGTTGCGTCGCCACGAAACCCGTCGTACCCGCCGCTGTCGCGCTTTCCATGAGGGACACGGCCACACCGATGCCCAAGGCCCCCGCTCCCGGCCCGCACGCGGAGAGCAGCCCGCCGACAAGCCCGTAGTGTTCACGGGGAGCCAGAGCGAACACGGTCTTCTGGTTGGCCGGCAGGAAGACTCCCACGCCGACTCCCACCAGCGCAAGCGCCAGCAACACCATGGCCGGACTCGAGCCGTCTTGCAAGCCGGCATAGACGACGATCCCGACCGCGCCCGCCGCGAGCCCCGCCGTCACCAGCACCCAGGTTTCCAGGCGATCGGACAGGCGCCCGCTGACCGGCGAGCAGACCGCGGCCACCACCGGCAGCGTGGTGAGGATGAGCCCCAGATGCAGCGGCGTCACGTCGAGCACGTTGCGCATGTAGAGCGGCGACAGCATGAAGATGGGGAAATAGGCCGCCGAGAACAGCACCATGGTCAGGAACGCGAGCATCAGTGGGATGTCGGTCATGAGCGGCGGCGGTATCAGGGGACGCCGCGCCCGGACCTGGCGCAGCACGAAGGCAGCTATTCCGGCGCCTCCGAGCAGGAACCACCACGCGACGAAGGGCGAACGCCAGCCGCTATTCGCGCCCAGGCTCAACCCCACGAGGACCGACGGATAGCCCAGGATCAAGGCAGCCGCTCCCGGGTAGTCGAAGGACTCGCGGCTCCGGCGTTCCCGCTCCCGCAGCATGAGCCACACGGCGATGCTGACCGCCAGCCCGATCACGGCGTTGGCCAGGAAGACCGCGCGCCAACCCGCCAGATGGATGAAGAAACCGCCGAGAGCCGGGCCGGTGGCGCGCCCGACTCCCGCGGCGGAGAGCAGGATGCCCAGGCTCCAGCCGGTCCGCTCCGGCCGCGAGGCCGCGGCCGTGATGGCCGTCGACATGGGCATGGCCATGGAGAGGCCGATGGTCATGACCACGCGGCACAAGATCAGTTGCATGAACGTCTGCGAGGCAGCGGCCAGCGCCGAGCCCGCCCCGTAGAGCGTGACCCCCGCCTTGTAGAGCCGGTTGCGGCCGAGGATGTCGCCGGCCCGTCCCAGGCACAGGGCGACGCTGGAGGACAGCACCAGGCCCATGGTGGCGATCCATTGAACCGCCGAGAGGCTGCTGCCGAACTCGGCCTGGATCATGGGGATGGAGACGTTGATGCTGCCGTAGCTGTTGAAGAACAGGAAGGTGCCGGCGGAGAGGACGCTCAGCACCCGGACTTCGCGGGCCCAGGCTTGCCGGATGAGGGGGCTGCGCACGAATGGTTCTCAGTGGGAGGAGGCCCGCCGGCGTGTCCGTCAGTCTTCCTGAGCAACCCCCTTGACCACGTAGTCGCCGGATTTCTCGTCCGCCTCGAGATCCAGCAACTGCAGGGCCTGGGCCTCCTCCAGGAGCTTGCCGAAGGAGCGGAAGCCGTGGTAGCGCTCGTTGAAGCCGGGCTTGCGCCGTTTGAGCGCCTGCTTGACCATGGAGCCCCAGATCGTGTCCTTCGCGCCACGCTCGTCGAACAGGTGGGTGACGGTTTCCACCACCAGATCCAGGGCCTCCTGAGCCTCCTTTTTCTCCGGTTCCTCGGCCGGCGCCTTGTCCTCCGGCGGCGCCTTCTCTTCCGCCGGCGCGGCGGCGGTCTTGCGCGGGCTGCGTCCCGCGGACTTCGCTCGCCTGGCGCCTCCCCGGCGTTTCGAGTCGCGCACCAGGTCGTCGTAGTAGATGAACTCGTCGCAGTTGGCGATGAGCAGGTCCGAGGTGGAGTTCTTCACCCCCACGCCGATGACTACCTTGTTGTTTTCCCGGAGCTTGCTGACCAGCGCGGAGAAATCCGAGTCGCCGCTGATGATCACGAACGTGTCGACGTGGGACTTCGTGTAGCAGAGGTCCAGCGCGTCCACGACCATGCGGATGTCGGCGGAGTTCTTGCCCGACTGGCGCACGTGCGGGATCTCGATGAGTTCGAAGGAGGCCTCGTGCATGGCGGGCTTGTACTCACGGTAGCGTTCCCAGTCGGAGTACGCCTTCTTGACCACGATCTTGCCCTTGACCAGCAGCCGGTCCAGGACCTTCCGCATGTCGAAGTCGGCATAGCGCGCGTCGCGGACGCCGATGGCGATGTTCTCGAAGTCGCAATAGAGTGCAAGATTCTCGGTTTGTGTCATGTTCTCGTTCGGTGATTTTTCGTTCACGGGTCACCCCTTGACGACGTTGATGGGAACGCCGTCCAGATAGCCGCGCATGGCGGCAAGATAGCCGTCGAAATAGGCGCCGTAGTTGGCCTCCTCCACGTATCCCAGGTGGGGCGTGATGACGGTATTCGGGCATCGCCGGAGCGGATGGTCCGGCGGCAGCGGCTCGGTGTCGTAGACGTCGAGGCCCGCGCCGGCAATGGTGCCGCGTTCCAGCGCATCCAAAAGCGCCCCCTCCTCCACGATGGGGCCGCGGGACGTATTGATCAGAACGGCCGTGGGCTTCATCGCGGCGAGCTCGGCGGCCCCCAGCAGGCCCCGGGTGCGGTCGCTCAACACCAGGTGGATCGTCAGGACGTCCGACCGGGACAGCAGCTCCTCCTTGCTCACCCGCGCCACGCCGACCTCCCGGCAGCGTTCGTCGGTGAGGTTCCGGCTCCACGCGATGACTTCCATGTCGAAAGCCAGGCCGACGCGGGCCACGCGGGCGCCGAGCTTTCCCAGGCCCGCCACACCCAGGGTCTTGCCCAGCAGGCCTGCGCCCACGGTCTCCTGCCAGCGGCCCTCGCGCGTGGCCCGGTCCTCGCTCGGGATGTGCCGGAGCATCCCGATGAGCAGGCCCCATGCCAGTTCGGCGGTGGGACCGCCGACACTGGGAGTGCCGCAAACCGTCACCCCGCGTTCCCGGGCGACGGTCATGTCGATGGAGGCGTTGCGCATGCCGCTGGTGACCAGCAGCCTCAGGTTGGGAAGCCGCTCCAGCAAGCCGCGGCGAAACGGCGTGCGCTCGCGCATCACACAGATGATCTCGAACCGTTGCAGCCGCTCCGCCAGGGCCTGCTCGTCGTCCAGGTGATCGTGGAACACCGTGACCTCGAGGTCCCCGGGGACCTCCCTGGCGTCCACCAGGGACCGGGCCACGTGCTGATAGTCATCCAGGATTGCTGCTTGGATCTTGCTCATGGGGCACCTTCCGGGGTCGCTCCCTTGGTTTGACCGCAGGCGTGCGCGGGAACCGGGGCCACACTGCTCCTGCCGGCGCGGCATCCGCCACGGGCGGCGCGAACCCGCCCTACCAACTGGTTTTCACGGATCTTCAAGGGTCGAGGTCGCGGAGCACCGCCCTGCAGGGAGCGCCGTCCGCCCCGGCGATGCACACGGGGAAGCAGATCAACTCGTAGGAACCGGGTTGAATGTCCGTCAGGTCGACACCCTCCAGCAACGCGAGGCCGTGGTCCAGGAAGGCCCGGTGCACCGGCACCTGCTCGTCGGCGTGCGCCACCGAAAGATAATCCAGGCCCACTAGCTTGTAGCCCTTGGCCACCAGGCCCTCGGCCGCTTCCACCGAGAACGCGGTGAAGTCCGGGTCGTACTCGGCGCGCCGAAGAAGCTCCGAGTTGCGGGTCTTGAACAGTATCCGCTCTCCCGGCGGGATCGCCGAGACGTGCTCGGCCGTAATGTAGCGGCCCTCCACCACCTCGTGCACCAGCGCCGGGCCGATGAAGCGCTCGAGCGGCAATTGGTCGATGGCCGCCCCGTCGGGCACGAAGTGGAAAGGAGCGTCCATGTGGGTGCCGCTGTGGACGCTCATGTTGACGCTCGACGAGTTGTTGTGGTCGCCGCGCTGCATCCGCCGCCGCTCCAGGAGCTCGAACGGGGCGGCGGTGACCCAGCGCGCGGTGGCGGGGCTGAGCTTCAGTGAAATGTCGTAGTAGCGCATGCGGCTCCCGGGACCACAGAGCCTAGAGGTCCCGACAAAGCACGGACTCCGGCACGTCCCGGCAGAACTCGGCCAGCCTATCCCGTTCGGTCTGCGTTTCCTGCGGCCGGTTGGGCGCTTGCCCCTGCTGCCCTGTACGCGCCGGACCGGTCGGCGTCTGTGCGGCGCTCCGTTGCCGGTCCAGACGTGCGGCGAGCTCGGCGTAGCGTTGCTGCGTCGCCTCCTTGTTCTCCTCCAAAGCCAGGAACACGTCCTTCCAGCGCTTCTCGTCGCGCTGGTTGCGCTGAGTCAGGGCCTTCTGGTTGTTCTCCGTCGCCTTCAGCACCGCCGCCAAACGGTTCTCGAGACTCGTCAGGGCCTCGCCCTGCTCCTTGTCGGTTGCGGGGGAAGCGGAAAGGCCGTCGCCCAGTTTCTGCAACTGCGCCGTGAGGTTCTTCTGGTTCGCCTCCACGAGCGCTTTCAACTCGGCCGAGCGCTTGTCCCGTTCCGCGGCCTTGGCGTCGCTACGGCTCAGCTTCTGCTCCAGCCCCTGGCGCAACGCGGCCAGGCCCTTCTCGCGCCGCTCCTCGAGCTGCTTCGCCCACTTGTCCAGTTCCTGCTGGACAACTTCCCGCTGAGCCGCGGTCAACGTGGTGGTGATCTTCCCTTCCAGCGCGGCGGCGTTCGTTGCCGGCCCGGCCCCGCCAAGCAACTCGACGGCTTCCTGTATCCTCGCGAGCTGCCCTTCGGCGTGGGCAAGAGAGATCATTACCTCGGTGATGTTGGTTTCGTTGCCCACGGCCATGCGGTCGAGAGATATCCTGAGGTTCCGGGTCTCCCAAGCCGTGTATCCGACCGCGACGGTGGCCGCCACCAGGACCAGGAATGCGAAGAATTTACCCATCAGTGTGATCTGCGCGCGCTCTCGGCTCGGACGCGTCAGTTCGGGGAAGTTTCGAGTCGGGCAAGGGTCTCCGGGTCAAGCCGCGGGCGAACGAAGGCCTGATAGATGGACTCGTTCTGCAGCCACATGATGTCCACGCGGGTTCGCACCGCGGCCCGCATCTCCTCCTGGAGACCCGCGTCCATGATGTGTTCCTTGATCACGTCGACAATGAAGTTTCCGTGGCCCTCGTCATGATACTCGTGGGCGCGGAAGAAAGCCAAGGACTCCGAAGGAATCCACGGATAGCGCGTCTCCAGCGCCTGGCGCTCCTCGCCCATGCGCTTGGGCCCTTCTCCCTCGAAGACCAGCCCGGTGCCGATGGCCACAGCCCAGTGGCTCTGCTGCACCAACTGGACGTACATCTCCAGCGCCGCCTTGATTCCCGGCAACGGCTCGTAGCCGTGCATCTCTTCCCGCCCGATGCCCAGTCCCTCGCCGAAACGGGTCCACAACTCGGCATGGCTCGGGTATTCGCCGCCGAACAGGTCCTCGCCTTCCTCCTCCACCATGTTCTCCAGCAGCATTCGCCGCAATGCCTGGATCGGGCACTTCTGGTAGCGTATGCCGAAGAAGCGGTGGATGTTGCGGAACTCGTGGAACTGGTTCTTGGCCCACCCCTGCAACTGCTCGCGGGTGAGCTCGCCGCCCAGGAGCATCGTGCGCAACGGATGCACCGGATACCGACCCCGCAGGACGCGGCGGAGATCGTCGATCAGGGTTTCCGGCTGCAGGGTCTCCATCGCCGACCGTCTCCCGTCTCGCTACTGGCCGGGGACGAAGAGTTCCTGCCGCCTCACCTTCCCGGGGAAGACGTCCCTGCACTCGCCGTCCTCCAGCACGATCTCGCCGTTGACGACGACGGCGCCGATTCCCGGCGGATGGCGGTGGATCTCCTCCTCGTCGAGCTTGGCCGGCATGCGCTTGCTGGCCAGGTCGTCGATCTTGTCCGCGTCGAAGACCGTGATGTCCGCCGGCAGGCCGGTCTTGAGGATTCCCCGGTTCATCCTCAGCTTGGCGGCGGGATGGCCGGTCACCTTGTGCACCGCCTCCTCGAGGTTGAAGAGCTTCTTGTCCCGGCGCCAGTAGCCCAGCACGCGGGTGGGGGCGCCATGCCAGAAGAACCGGTCGAGGTGCGCGCCCGCGTCGGTGCCGATGAGCCCTTCCGTGGTCTTGATCATTTCGGCCAGCAGGTCCATGTGTCCGTTGGCGAAGCCCTGGTAGTAGAGCTTGGAAGCCAGCCCGTCCTCCAGCCAGGTGTCGAAGAAGGCGTCGACCTCGGACTTGCCGCTGTCGCCGGCGATCTCGGCGACGTTCTGCCCCTCGCGCGACTTGAGGTCCTCGCGGCCCATCACGTCGAAATACACGCCGCCCCATCCCAGCCACTCGGGATACGCCGGCTCGCCGGCGTTCTCGCGCCGCTGCCCGTCGAGCTTGCGCCGCACGTCGGGGTCCCGGAGCTTGCGCGCCAGCTCGTCCCGGTCCTGCTTGATCTCTTCCCACAGGGGCAGGCCGTCCAGGATGAAGCAATCGTTCAGGTCGAAGCGCCGGATGTGCGAATAGGGGATCACCACGCCGTAGATGTCCTTGCCCCGCTCCCGCGCCTCCTTCATGAGATCGATGGCCCGGAGCCCGTCTTCCCTCTCGCCGGGCCGCACCCGGAACTCGTTGCCGATCATGGGCACGTTGATCTTCTCCACCAGCTCGGGGAACCCGCTTTCCGGCTTGAGCAGGTTGCCGAAGCCGTTGAACTGGAAGCAGCCGCCGTACTCGCCGGCGACGTTGGCCAGGGCCGCCATCTCCTCCTGAGTGGCCAGCGTGCTGGGGGTACCGGCATGGATGGCCGGGCCGCCGCGGGGACTGGACGAGAAGCCGATGCCGCCGGCCTCCATGCCCTCCCGGACCATCTGCTTCATGCTCTCCAGCTCCTCCGGGGTGGACTCCCGCTTGTAGGCCGCCTCGCCCATCACCATCAGCCGCACCGGAGAGTGGGGCACCAGCGCCGCGACGTTCACGCCCACCCGGCCCTCGAGATAGTCGAGGTACTCGGGGAAGGTGGTCCATTTCCAGTCGTTGTCGTTGACGTAGTCGTCGAGCACCCGGCGCAGGTAGGCGATCAGCACGTCCCGCGGCTCGCCCTTGGGGGGCACCGGCGCGATGGAGGCGCCGCAGTCGCCGATGACGATGGAGGTGACGCCGTAGTTGACCACGGGGTTGCCGTGGGGATACTGCACGATGAAGAGGTCCATGTGGGTGTGGGAATCGATGAACCCCGGCGCCACCACCTGTCCGCGAGCGTCGAACTCGGTCCGGCCCGGCCCCACGTCCTTTCCGATCGCCGCGATGGTTCCCCCGTCCACCGCCACGTCCGCCTCGAAACCGGGGCTGCCGGTACCGTCGACCACAAGGCCGTTCTTCACAACCAGATCATGCGCCATGGTTCTTCCCCCTTTTGATGGGTATCAGGTTCGTGACCGCTGTTCCGATTCCCTTAGTTAGACCGAAAGTCTTCGTTGCGTCAAGGAAAGACGGGGCGCCGGCGGGGCGCCATGGACGCCGCTGGCTGGACGCTCTCCCGGCTTTTGACTAGACTCTCGGCGTGACCCATTTGGCGGCAGACGTTCTGGTGGTGGGCGCCGGCGGGGCGGGCATGTACGCGGCCATTGCCGCGGCCGGGAAGGATGCGTCCGTGCTGCTGCTGGACAAATCCCTGGTGGGCCGCGGCGGGGCCACGATCATGGCGCAGATGACCGTTGCCGCCGCCATCGGCCACGAGGAGCCCGACCATTGGACCGATCACCTCCAGGACACGCTGGCGGCGGGCCGTGAGCTGTGCGACGAGCGGCTGGCCCGGATGCTGTGCGAGAACGGGCCGGCGAGAATCTTCGAGATGGACGGCTGGGGGGCGCACTGGGCGCGCGGCGCCGACGACCGCATCCGCCAGGTGAAGGCCCCCGGCCACGGTCGCGCCCGCTGCTGCTACGTGGACTTCCTGAACACAGGCCCCGGGGTGGCGGGGACCTTGCGGCGGCAGGTCAGCAGGTTGGGGTCGGTGCGGCGCGTGAGCAACGTGGCGGTCACCGAGATCGTCGTGCACGACGGCCGGGCGGTGGGGGCGGTGGGCATGGACGTGGTGTCCGGCGACGTGGTCACCATGGACGCCAAGGCCGTCATCCTGGCAGCGGGCGGCCTTACCAAGATCTACCGCCGCAACAGCGCATCCACCAACATGGGCGGCGAGGCGTACGCCCTGGCCCTGTGGGCCGGAGCGGACCTCATCGACATGGAGTTCGTCCAGTTCTTCCCCATCGCCCACCTGGCGCCCCGCCTGGTGGGCATGGACCCCATCATGTGGGACCCGTTCCGCTACAAGCTGGGCGGACGTCTCCTGAACGGCGACTTCGACGAGTTCATGCACCGCTACGGCGGCCAGGACAGCGGCACCTACACCACGGTGCGCGACCAGGCCTCCTACGCCATCCTCAAGGAAGTCGAGGCCGGCCGCGGCTCCCCTCACGGCGGCGTCTACCTGGACTTTCGGCACGTGCCCGACGAGACCCTGCGAGGCGCCTTCGGGCCGGTCATCGACCGTTTGGCGCAGAACGGCATCGATCTCACCCGCACCCCGGTGGAGGTGGCGCCCACGGCCCACTACCACATGGGGGGCGTCCGCGTGAACCCGCGCATGGAGACGCGGGTCGCCGGGCTCTACGCCGCCGGAGAAGCCGTGGGCGGCGCAAACGGCGCCAACCGGCTGTCCGGCAACGCCATCACGGAGGCGCTGGTGTTCGGCGAATGCGCCGGCCGCGAAGCCGCCACCGCGGTGGCCGGCAGCGCCCGCGGCTGGAACGCGGCAGCCGCCGACGGCGCGGTGGAACGCCTCCGCGCGGCGCTAAGCACGGCCGCCGACGGCGGCGTCCCGGCCAACGTGCTGCAACGGAGGCTGCAGGACATCATGTGGGAGGACGCCGGACCCTTTCGCACCGGAGAGCAACTCCGGCGCGCCCTCG
This sequence comes from uncultured Binatia bacterium (SeqCode), assembly GCA_965204505.1. Lineage (GTDB taxonomy): Bacteria > Desulfobacterota > Binatia > UBA9968 > JAJDTQ01 > JAJDTQ01. The sequence continues at coordinate 850,616 of CBDBFB010000001.1, read as the reverse complement.
ACGGCATCCACGAGTTGCGGGAGTCGCCGGTGGCCGCCCGTCCCGCCGACGGCTTCAACCTCGACCTCCAGGACCGGCTGGAGCTCAGGGCCATGCTCACCACCGCCGAGGCGGTGGTGCGGGCGGCCATCCGCCGCACCGAGAGTCGCGGCGCGCACCAGCGGCTGGACTTCCAGGAGAGCGACGGACGGTTCGTGGCGAACCAGGTGGTCGAGATGAAAGGCGCGGAACTGACGGCACGGTGGCCGGACGGAGAGAGTCTCCCCTAGGGACATGAGCGATACAACCTCACGAACCGACGGAAGGACCACCGAGCTTCGCGTGTGGCGCGGCAGCGCCGAGGACCGGGGCCGCTACGATGTCTACCGGGTGCCCTATGAGGAGGGCATGTCGGTGCTCGATGCGCTGGTGTGGATCCGCGGTCACGAGGACTCGAGCCTTGCGTTTCGCTACGGCTGCGTCAACGCCAACGCGTGCAAGACCTGCATGGCCCTGGTGGACGGCGAGGTGGGCTACATGTGCACCGCCCGCCTGAGCCCGGCCGGAGGCACGGTGGAGCCGCTGCCCAAGCGGCCGCTGATCCGTGACCTGGTGACCGATACGGTACCCGACGACGAGAAGCTGCCACCGCCCGGACGGGACTGACCCCATGGACGACAAAACCTTCGACCTGGTGGTCATCGGCAGCGGCCCCGCCGGCCAGAAAGGCGCCATCGCCGCCGCCAAGATGGGCAAGCGCGTCGCGGTGGTGGACCGCAACGACATGATCGGCGGCGTATGCCTGCATGTCGGGACCATACCGAGCAAGACCCTGCGGTTGGCGGTGCTCTACCTCACCGGCTTTCAGCAGAAGTCGTTCTACGGCCAGGCCTACGCGCCGAGGTCCCACGTGACCGCGGACGACCTGATGTTCCGGGTCCGCACCGTGATCGATCGGGAACAGGCCACGGTGACGGATCAGCTCCAGCGCAACGGCGTGACCCTGGTGAACGGTTGGGCGAGGTTCGTCGACGCCCACACGATTCAGACCGACGGTGGCCGGCAGGTCCGGGGCGACCACATCCTCATCGCCTGCGGCACCCGCTCCGCGCGCAACCCAGAGATCCCCTACGACGGCCGCAAGATCATGGTGGCGGAAGATTTCGGACGCGGCGACCGCGAGAAGATCCCCCGCAGCATGATCGTAGTGGGGGCCGGCGTCATCGGCCTGGAGTATGCCTCGATGCTCTCGGCCCTGGGCGTGCGCGTCACCCTCATCGAATCGCGGGACACCATGCTGGACTTCGTGGACAAGGAGATCATCGAGGCGCTCCGCTACCACATGCGCCGCCGCGACGCGATCTTCCGGCTGGGGGAACACGTGGTCGGCGTACGGGTGCAGGACAACGGCCTGGTGCGGGCCGAACTCGCCAGCGGCAAACGGGTGACCGGCGACGCCCTGCTCTACACCGTGGGCAGGCAATCCAACGCCGACCAGCTACAGCTCGACAGGATCGGCATCGACACCGACCCGCGCGGCCGCATCGCCGTCAACGAGTTCTTCCAGACCTCGCGGCCGCACATCTACGCGGTGGGCGACTGCATCGGCTTCCCGGCGCTGGCGTCGACCTCCATGGAGCAGGGCCGCCTGGCCAGCACGCACATGTTCGACGGACCGTCGCTCGAATCCGCGCCCTTCTTCCCCTACGGCATCTACACCATTCCGGAGATCTCCATGGTCGGCCAGACCGAGCAGGAGCTCACCACCGGGCGGGTGCCTTACGAGGTGGGCAAATGCCTCTACGAAGATGTCGCCAAGGCCCAGATGGTGGGCGACCGCGCCGGCATGCTGAAGCTGATCTTCGACCCCGACACCCTGAAGCTCCTGAGCGTCCACGCAATCGGCGAGGACGCCACCGAGATCATCCACATCGGCCACGCCGTCATCGCCCTCGGCGGCACCATCGAGTACTTCCGCGACAACGTCTTCAACTACCCCACCTTCGCCGAAGCCTACAAGGTGGCGGCATACGACGGCTTCAACAAGATCGCGGAGATGCGGTAGAGGGGCAGTCCGAAGTATTCGTAACCTTCCTGGTGCCTCCCTTTGGTGTCCGCGTCGTAGAGACTCACCAGATTTACACCACGGCCCCTTCCGTATCAGGACGCTGCCATACTATGGCCGGTATCAAGTCCTTGAGCGGACGTTGGGCGAGGTCGGACAGGCTACGGTGGTTGACCATGATCAGCTCGGGCGCCACCTCCAGCATGATCGACTCAAACTCATCCACGGTGGCGGCCTCGATATGCAGGCCCTCGATATCGCTATCGGCGTAGAAGACGTCCGCCTTGGCGTCCCACACGGCCTTGACTCGAAAGGTGTGTTTCACTGCCGCGCCCTCCTCTGTTGCCCTCGCTTGACAAGGGCACAGTACCGTATATTGTGGTCATATACAAGATGCTTGACATCGACCGTGTCGTTGGATTTCAATGGGACTTCGGTAATGCTCGAAAGAGCGCCGACAAGCATGGTGTGCAGCAAGCCGAAGCCGAGCAAGCATTCTTCAATGAGCCGTTGCTGGTTGTTGAGGATGTCGGCCACAGTCGATCCGAACCGCGCTTTCACGCGTTGGGCATTACGGACGCTGGGCGCCGATTGCATGTGACCTTTACATTGCGGGAGAAAGATACACGGATCCGCATTATCTCGGCGCGAGACATGAGCCGGAAGGAGCGAGCTCACTATGAGCAAGAAGCGTAGAACTGTTCCCGTCTTCGAGAGCGAAGCCGAGGAACGGGCTTTCTGGGAAAACCACGACTCCGCCGGTTACGTGGATTGGAGCCGAGCGGAACGCGTCCGTTTCCCGAATCTCAAGCCCTCCAGCAAGGCCATTTCGCTGAGGTTGCCGGTGGACCTGCTCGAACGGATCAAGACTGCAGCGAACAAGCGGGACGTCCCTTATCAGTCGCTGATCAAGATCTGGTTGGCGGAGAAAGTAGACGCCGGGTAAACCGTCCGGCTCCCTACCGCCCCTCCTCCCTGCCCCTGGATTCCGGCTTTCGCCGGAATGACGATACGGGGCGTCCCTGCCATTCCGTATCCAACAGCAGTTTGACACAGCCTGTTTCGCGGGAATGACGATCGGCCAGCGTGTATCTGCTCTGGTCCGATGGAGCTACTCGGAAAGTCCCTACTATTCTTACGTAAACCGTGGGATCACCTCGGTACCGAGGTGTTTGAGTTGATCGTGGACGGCTTCGGGTGGACAGGCCGGGCGGGCGACGAACTTGGAGGCGCCGGCGTCGATGAAGCGTTGGATGGCGTCGGCGATGTCCTGGGACGTTCCCAGGGCGGAGGTTTCGGCGAAGTCGACGTCGGTGCGGTTACGGAGGGCGTAGGGCCGGGCGATGGCAGCGGCCTCCGCGGAATTCCCCGCGAAGCAATAGTTGAACAGAACACCGAAGTGGTCGTGGTCGATGCGGCGACCGTGTCGAGTAGCCGAGGGGAATTTCACCCCTCGGCCCTCCCAGAACCGGACGTGAGACTCTCGCCTCATCCGGCTCCTACCCTCCAGCCTCAGACACCGGCTCCTCCCATCTCTGGTTGGCCTCCATCCTTGGCCAGAGGGTCGGGTCCCTTCGCTCCGCCCGCATTGCCGGGCTTCATCGCTAATACGGACCCGTCCGTCCCTGTGCTCCGCTTCGGTACTCGGCTCCTTGCGGTTCTTCCGCTTGGAGGTCTCCCTTGGCATCGGAGCTCCAGGTTCCCACGTTCCGCACAAGAGCCTCTCGCTGGTCTCACGCCGCCTTCATGCCGGTCGCCGCTCGGCCAGTCAGCAGGCACCCTCCGAGCTCCATCCCAGACCAACGACTGGAGCCTGGTTTCGGCGACATCTTTACGCTTTCGACACGTCATCAACGGTTCACTTTCGTTCGTCTTACCAGCGCACACCTGACGGGTGATTCCCGCCTTTTCCGCAACGCTCACCACCCCGGTCGTTGAACCGGAGCAGCTTGCGGTGGTTTGGACCCTGGTCCTGCAACCCGAGTCCGAGGGGCCTTCCCTCATCTCCTGTGCAGCAAGGCGCTTCAACTCGGCTCTGCTACGTCATCAGAACCTCCTCTCGTCGCCGTCGTGGCGCACAGTCGTCCGCGTACTTTCGGATACGCGCGATGGCGGTCTCCACTTCCGAGGGAATCATTTGCGAGGCCAGCCAGCCGTCGGCCAACCGGGCGGTACGCCGGAAGGCGGGGCCACTCCGTCCTCCTACCCAGATGGGCGGATCCGCCTGGGCTGGCTTGGGGGCGATGGAGACGTCCTCGACCTGGTAGTATTTCCCCTGGAAACTGACGCGGTTGCCGGACCACAGCGCCCGCAGCAGGTGGACCATCTCCTCGGTGCGACCGGCGCGCTCGGAGCGGTGGATGCCGCAGGCCTGGAGCTCGGTGTCGTCGTCGCGGCCGAGGCCCACGGCCAGCAGCAGGCGTCCGCTCGACAGGAAATCCAGGGTGGCCAGCTCCTTTGCCAGCACCGTTGGGTTCCTGAGAGGCAGCGCCATCACGCTGGTGCCGAACTTCATCTTGCGGGTGCGCGCGGCGACGCAGGCCAGAGCGACCACGGGTTCCAGGCTCAGGGCCTCGGACACCACCCGGTCGCTCAGCCAGAGCGAGTCGATGTCCAGATCTTCCGCCAGATCCACGGCGCGCCAGAACCCCTCGGGGTTCGCTTCGCCGAATGGCCAGCCGGTGAAGCCGATTCCGATGCCGATTCCCATGAAACCTCCCTGCCCGAAGAGCCGATACGCAACACTACCAGATGCGGCCGCCAGCCATCCACCGCGCGGGCTGTTGCGGTCCCGCCGACGCCGAGGCTTCGGCGGCGAGTTTGACGGACGGAGACCTGGATACTATTGAAGTGAGCCTTTGGGCGTTGCATCGCCCGTCATCACCCCATCGGAAAGACGAACTGCCTATGGAACCCATCGCGTGGCTGACACTGATCATCTTCTCACTGGCGATCATCGCGGTCCTGACCAACGTCATCGAGCCGGCCGTGGCGGCGCTGCTCGGCGTGGCGGTCATGGTGTGGGCCGGGATCATGACCGAGGTGGACGCGTTCCTGTTCGTGGACTGGAACGTGATGGCCATCCTCGTGAGCGTTTGGATCATCGCGGGGTACTTCGGCAAGTCGGGGGTTCCCGAACTCCTGTCGGCCAAGGCCATGCACTGGTCCGGGGGCCACTATGGGCTGCTGGTCGTCATCCTGTCGCTCCTGGCCGGGATGCTGTCCATCGTGGTGGACAACGTGGTGGTGATCCTGATGCTGGCGCCGGTGGCGATCCCGGTGGTGCGCCAGCTCGGCTTCCCGCTGACTCCGGTGGTGCTGATGATCGGCTTCAGCGCCAACTTCATGGGAACCGCGCTGCTCCTGGGCGACCTGCCGCCGCAGATGCTGCACAGCGTGTCGGGAGCGGAGTTCCTCGACTTCATCTGGCAGCACGGACGGCCCTCGTCGTTCCCCATCCTCATGGTCACCTTCGCGATTACCCTGGGCTTCATGTACGTCTACGGATTCCGCACGGCCGGCGGCGCACCGGGCAACGGCGGCGGCTCCCCGCCCGCCAACACACGCATGGAGATGCCGGCGCTGGCGGACCCGCTGCTGGCGTGGCTCGTGATCGGCGGCTTCGCCGCCACCATCGTGGCCATGGCCTTCCGCGAGGTCCTCGACGTGAAGCTCGGCTTCATCGCCATGACCGGCGCGCTGCTGCTGATCGCGGTGGTGGAGTTGCTGGGAGAGCGGCTCAAGAACAAGCCGGACTTCGAGGAGATCCTCCAGGAGCTGGACTGGCGCGCGGTGTTCTTCTACATCGCCCTGTTCGCGCTGGTTGGCGGCCTCGAGAAGCAGGGCATCCTTCACGACCTCGCCGGGTTGCTGAAGCCCATCTTCGCCACCAGCGTCCCGCTCGGAACCTCCCTGCTCTACTGGGTCACCATCCCCATCGTCGGCGTGGTGGAACACGACGCCTACATCCTCACCTTCCTCTACACCATCCGGGACCTGGGCGGGGAGGGCATCGACCCCTGGCCGCTGTGGTGGATGCTGGTATGGTCGGGGACCCTCGGCAGCAACTTCACCGTGGCCGGCGCGCCGGCGCTCTACGTCGCCCTCAACATCTGTGAACGGGAAGAGCAGAGGAAGATCCCGCTGCGGGAGTTCCTGAGCTGGAGCGTCCCCTTCACCATCGTGGCGAGCGTGATCTGCTACATCTTCGGAATGCTGATCTGGGTGCTATGAGTCGAGGGAGGTGCCGCGGTACTTGTCCTTGAGGTCGTCCTGGACCGTGCCCTTCCAGAACTTCACGCCTACCTGGTAGCCGGCGCGGCCGATCATGTGCGCCGATACGGGCGCGGTGAGGAAGACGAACAGCGTAATGGCCAGGACCCTGACGGTGACGCCGATGTCCGGGAAGTAGAGCGCCACCGACACCATCAGGCAGAACACTCCCAGGGTCGGCGGCTTGGTGGCGGTCTGCATGCGGGTGAGCAGGTCCGGCATGCGCACGATGCCCACGCACCCCAGGAACATGAAGGCGGTGCCGATGATCATGAACGCGGCGCAGATGATTTCAGTCACCATGGTGTGCCCATTTCTCGATGTAGCGGGAGAAGGTGACCGTCCCCAGGAATGCCACCAAAGCCAGGACGATGGCCACGTCCAGGTACACCGGCTCGTCGAAGGCGATGCAATAGAGGGCGGCGATGCCGACCCCCACCGTGGTCAAGAGGTCCAGCGCCACCAACCGGTCAGGGATGTTCGGACCGAGCAGGAGGCGGACGAAAGCCAGCACGATGCCGAGGCTCATGACAGCGAGCAGAACGAAAGCCAGGGTGGTCATCGCAACAACTCCATGACGCTTTTCTCGAACCCGTCCTTGATGGACCGGCGCAGCTCCTCGGCGTCGTCCACGTACATGGCGTGAATGTAGAGCACCCGCCGGTCGTCGGACACGTCGAGGCTCAAGGTGCCGGGGGTCAGGGTGATGAGGTTCGCCAGCAGGGTGATCTCGGCATCGGTCTCCGCGTCCAGCGGGATCGCCACCACCCCGGGCTTCATTTTCTGCGCAGGGGTCACCACCTCGTAGGCGATGCGCAGGTTGGCCAGCAGCAGTTCCCAGGCGAACAGCGAGGCCAGCTTGACGCCTTGCCAGAGTTTCTCGAAATACCGGGAGGGGCGCAGCAGCCGCCGCACCGCGTACAGGATCACGAAGCCGAAGACGAAACCGACGGCAAGGCTCAAGGCCGTCACCTCTCCGGTCAACGCGGCCCAGCTCACCGCCAGCATGATGTTCCACAGGAGAACGGTCATGATCCCCCTCTAGCCCCGAGCACGGCGCGAATGTACGGCTCCGGGTTCGTCAACTGGTCTCCCGCCTGTTGCGCGAGCTCGAAGAACGGTCCGGCCGCCACGCCCATCACCACGGCCAGCACGGCCAGGGTCACGATGGGCCCCAGCATGAGCGCCATGCCGGCGCCCGGCGCGTTCACGGCGGTCCCCTCCGGCAGCGGTTTCCAGAACGCCTCGGCCCAGATCTTGGTCATGGAGAAGAGCGTCAGCAGGCTAACCCCCAACGCCGCCGCCACCACCACGAACTGCTCGAGGCCGAGCCCGGCCTTGACCAGCACCAGCTTGCCGAAGAACCCGGACAGGGGCGGTACCCCGGCCAGCGAGAACGCCGACAGCAGGAACAGCATGGAGACCCACGGATGGGCGCGGTAGATGCCGCCCAGCTTCTTCAGGTCGTAGGTCCCGTGGAACCGGTGCGAGACACCGCTCACCAGGAACAGGTTGGTCTTGACGAAGATGTTGTGGACGATGAAGAACACCGTGCCGGACAGGGCCAGCGGCGTGAAGAACCCGAGCCCCATGACCATGTAGCCGATCTGGCTGACGATGTGGAACGACAGCAGCCGGCGGAACTCGTACTGCGCCACCGCCCCCAGAACGCCCGTCACCATGGTGATGGCCCCGACCCAGAGGATGATCGTGTGGGTGTAGTCGACGTTGTTCAGGAACAGCAGCGTGAAGACGCGGATAAGCGCGTAGACGCCCACCTTGGTCAGCAGCCCGCCGAAGATGCCGGAGATCGCCACCGGCGGCGTGTGGTAGGAGGCCGGCAACCAGAAGAACAACGGGAAGATGGCGCCCTTGATGCCGAAGGCCACCAGGAACAGGATGGCAAGGGTGGTCACCAGGCCCGGCTGGGCCACGTCCCCGAGCCGCTGCGACAGGTCGGCCATGTTGAGGGAGCCGGCCATGGCGTAAAGGATGCCCACCGCCGCCAGGAAGAAGGCCGACGCCACCAAGTTGAGGGTCACGTACTTGATGGCGCCCTCGAGCTGGGCGCGCTCGCCGCCCAGGGCCAGCAGCACGAACGACGAAATCAGCAGCACCTCGAACCAGACGAACAGGTTGAAGATGTCGCCGGTCAGGAACGCGCCCGATACCCCCATGATGAGGATGTTGAAGAGCGGATAGTAGCCCCAGGATTCCCGCGCGCGGTCCATGGAGCCCAGCGAGTAGACCACGATCACCAGCGTCACCACCCCGGTGGTGGCGATCATGACCGCGCTGAACATGTCCGCCACGATGGTGATGCCGAAGGGCGCGATCCAGGCGCCCTTCTGCACCGCCTGGATCCCCTCCGACGCCACCCGCTCCAGCAGCACCACGGCGACCGCGAGGTAGACGATGCTCCCCGCTAGGGTGAGGATGCGCTGAGCGGCCACGTAGCGCCACACCACCACGCAGCTCGCCCCCACCAGCAGCGGGAGCAGGATGGGCAGGGCGATGAGCGAGTTCACGTGTCCGTAGCCTTCATGTCGTCGAGGTCGTCGGTGCCCACGGTCTGGTACGCGCGGTAGGCGAGCACCATGGCGAAGGCCTGCACCCCGAAGCTGATGACGATGGCCGTCAGGATCAACGCCTGGGGCAACGGGTCCGCCACCGTTCCGGCAATGGCCTTGGCTCCCTCCGGTATCACCGGAGGAACCGCGCGGGTGAGCCCCGCCGCGGTGAACACCAGCAGGCTCGCGCCGTGGGCCAGCAGCGCCAGCCCGATGATGAGCTTGACGATGCTCCGGCGCATGAGCATGTAGACGCCGGAGGCATAGAGTACGCCGATGACGATGGCGAGCAGCCCTTCCACTAGTCCTCCTCCTCCACTTCCTCCGCCAGGCTCATGATGACGATGAGCACGACCCCCACCACCGTCAGGTAGACGCCGATGTCGAAGAGCAGCGGCGTGCCCAGGTGGAGGTCGAGGCCCAGGATGTAGACGTGCGCCCACTGGCCGGTCATGAACGGCTGCCCCTTGAACAGGGACCAGACGCCGCTCCCGGCCGCGGCCAGAAGGCCCCAGGCGATGATGGTCTGGGCCCGGCAGGGCAGGAAACGGCGCATGGAGCGTACGTCGTAGGCGATGGCGTAGAGGGTCAGCGCCGCCGCCAGCACCAGGCCGCCGACGAAGCCGCCGCCGGGGTCGTTGTGCCCCCGCAGCAACAGGAAGATGGAGAACTGGAACAGCAGGATCAGCAGGAAGCGGCTGGCCGTCCTGAGAATCAGCGAGTTCACGAGTCCCCTCCCTTCCCGAGCCTCAACCGGATGAGCGAGTAGACGCCGATGCCGGCCACCGCCAGCACCGTGATCTCGCCCAGCGTGTCGAAGCCCCTGAAGTCCACCAGGATCACGTTGACGATGTTCCGCCCCTGCCCCATCAGGTACGAGTTCGCCGAGAAGTAGGTGGAGATGGTCGGGTGCCACTGCACCGAGGTCGCCACCAGCACGAGCAGCGTGAAGAGCGCGCCCACCGCGGTGCCGATGGCCGCGTGGCGCATGATCACCGGGCGTGTGGAGAAGCGTTTGAACGGGGGCATGTAGTAGAACACGAACACGAACAGGATCAGCGACAGGGTCTCGATGAGAAACTGCGTCATGGCCAGGTCGGGGGCGCCGTAGAGGACGAAGAACAGCGCCACGCTGTAGCCCACCACCCCGAGCGCCACCACCGCGCGCAGGAACGTCTTCGCCCTGACCGTGGCGATGGATGCCACCAGCGCGACAATCCCCAGCACCCACTCGTGCACGCCGATGTCGCCCCAGTTGAACTCGATCACGCCGGCGTCCGCGTGGGCCAGGAACGTGTACCACGCGAGCACCGCGGTAACCGTCATGATGGTGGCCAGGTAGAGCCGCAGGTATCCGTTCTGGAGCACCCGGGTCTGCCCCACCGCCGACCAGTTGAGGAACCGGAGCCACAGGCCGTACCAGTGGGACGGGCCGCGGCGCACCATGGGCAGCGCGAACTCCGTGACCCGCTGCAACCTGGCAAGGTTCAGGTAAACCAGCACGCCCAGCGCGAACGTCACCAGGCTCAGCACCAGCAGCGCGTTGAACCCGTGCCACAGCGCCAGGTGCATGTGCACTTCCTTGGCCAGCACAGCGGTGGCGGCGGCCGACAGCAATCCCTCGGGAAGCGCCGGCATCAACCCGAACAGCACGCTCAGGCACCCCAGGAACACCGGGCCCAGCCACATGGTCCAGGGCGGATCGTGGGGGTGTTTGGGAGTGTGGGTCTCCGCGCCGGAGAACGGCCGGATGCCCGCCAGCCATGCCACGGCAAAGAGCAGCAGGCTGGTCAACACGCCGACCACCGTCACCAGCACGTTGTGGTGGGTCAGCCCCTCGTAGAGCGCCTCCTTGCCGATGAAGCCGAAGAACGGCGGCAGGCCGGCCATGGAAAGCGCCCCCACCGCGGCGCCGGCGCAGATGATGGGCATGGTCTTGCGCAGCCCGCCGAGCTGCCGGACGTCCCGGGTGCCGGTCTCGTGGTCGATGGATCCGGCCACCAGGAAGAGCGCCGCCTTGTAGAGCACGTGGGCCATGAGAAAGACCATGGCCGCCTGAATGGCGTACTTGCTGCCGAGGCCGATGAGCATCGTGAGGGTGCCCAGGACGCTCACCGTGGAATAGGCCAGGATCTTCTTGAGGTCGGTCTGGTAGAGGGCCTGGTAGGCGCTCGCCAGCATGGTGGCAGCGCCGAAGCCGGTGACCACGTAGAGCCAGATGTCGCTGCCGCCGAGGACCGGGCTGAGCCGCGCCAGCAGGTAGACGCCGGCCTTCACCATGGTGGCGGAGTGGAGGTACGCGCTCACCGGCGTGGGCGCCTCCATGGCCGATGGCAGCCAGAAGTGGAACGGCACCTGGGCGGACTTGGTGAACGCTCCGGCGAACACCAGCGCCAGCACCAGCGGATACAGCCGGTGTCCCTGGACGGCGGCGTTGTCCGCGGCCAGCGCCGATATCTCGAAGCTGCCGCCGATCTGTCCCATGAGCAGCACGCCCGCCATGAGCGCCAGGCCGCCGGTGCCGGTGACGATCAACGCCTGCAGCGCGGCCGCCCGGGCGGTGTCCTTGTCGTGCTCGTAGCCGATCAGGAAGTAGGAGGTCACGCTGGTGAGCTCCCAGAACACGAACAGCGCGATCAGGTTGTCGGACAGCACGACGCCCAGCATCGACGCCATGAACATGAGGATGAACAGGTAGAAACGCGGCAGCGACGGATGGCCGTGCAGGTAGCTGCCCGCGTAGGTGATGATCAGCGTCCCCACCACCGTGATGGCCAGGGCAAACAGCAGCCCCAGGCCGTCCAGATTGAAGGACAGCTCCAGCCCCATGGCCGGGATCCAGGGATAGGTGAACCGCAGCCCGTGGCCGCCCACCACTTCTCCCATGTGGCTCAGGAACCACAGCGCCAGCACCGCCGGGAACAGCGAGAAGACGCATCCCGCCCAGCGCGCGCTCAGCCGGTACAGGGCCGGTGCCAGCAGGGCCAGGACGAAACCGGAAAGGACGACGACGATCATCGGCAGTAATTTCAGGGGTTGAGCGGAGGTCAGGACGTCCACACCCCGTCCGGGTCATACTTTCTCACGGCCAGAATCTCTTCACGGGAGGGTTCTTTAGTCTGCGTGACGTTCGGGCCCGCCTGCAGCGGCCAATCCGTCTCGTCCCGGATTTCCTGCACCGTCACGCCGGGGTGACAAGACTCGATCTGCATCTCCCGGCTCGCGGGATCGAACGAGAAGATGCCGAGGCTGGTGATGGTCCGGCTCGGCCCGCCGCCGGGCAAACCGCGCTGCTCGCGCCAGCCGGCCCCGTCGCCGTAGCCGGGCGACGTAATGAACTGCACCCGTGGGACGAAACGCCGCCGTTCATGGTTCATGATGATCACGCACCGTCCGGCCATGGTGGCGATGTCCGCGGCGCCGCCGCTGCCCGGAAGCCGCAGCCGCCGTCCGTCGTCCCCGACCCAATGGGTATTGAGGTTGCCGTGGCAATCCACTTCGGCGCCGCCGATGAAACCCATCTCCACGCGGCCGCTCTGCAACAGGCTCATGACCTCGATCAAGCCGCAGCAGAACAGCGCACCGGCGACGTTGGGCGGGTCGCTCATGGTGAAGATCGGATCCAGCGCGGGCCAATCCCGTACCACGCCGCTCTCGAAAATGCCGATGGCGCCGGGAGCGTGCAACTCCTTGGCCACGGCGAACCCCAGCAGCGGAAGCCGCATTCCCACGAATACGCGCTCGCCGTCGCGAATCTCGCGGGCCGCTGCAATGACCATGAGTTCTCGCCGCGTGTAGTCCATGGGGGTCCGTAACGGAAGGGTCGGGATGCCTGCGCCGCCGCCGCTCCAATCCCGGTAGCATTCCCGGCGCTACGATTCAATGGCCGTGGCCTCGCGTCAGGCAAACAATTGTGTCGGCGTCCTTCGACTCGCTTGGCGAAGCCTGTCCCGAGCCTGAGCGCGTGGATCGGGCTCCGCCGGGTGGCGGGCGTTACGTGGACCAGCGTGCCGGATCTCGCTCCAGGCAGTCCCGAAGAATGCCGGCCACCAACTCCGCCTGCTTACCGCGCAGCATTGCGCCGTGGGCGCCCGGTATCCAGTGAACATCGAGACCACCCCGAGCGACCTTGTGCCAGGAATTACCAATGCAGGTGAGGTTGAGCCAATCTATCCACGACCTGCGGGGCCGGATCAAGGTAATGGGGCCGGGATAGGGCGCGACTTCATGAGTTCCGAGAAGGGCGACATGGGTCGCAATGCCTTCGTCCGATACCAGGCGCAGGGCACGGACGTTCCAACAACGAATCATTTTCAACCGGATCATATCGGTCCAGCGGTTCAGGTTGCAGAGTTTGTAGAAGCTTGCATGGAACAGCCTGAACCAAAGAGCCAGGTGCAGAGGCGGATCCAGGACGACCAGAAGGGCGATTTCGTCTCCCCTGCCAATCAACTCCCGCGCCGTTTCAACCGCGAGCGTGCCGCCGCAGCTATAACCCGACAGACAGTAGGGCCCAGCCGGCTGCACTCGCTTGATCTCTTCGACATACAAGGACACTACTGTCCGGTCCAATAATTGAACAAATTCAATTGCTTATGCAACATGTCCTGGGAGGAAGTGTCTTCGGCATCGAAGAACCCCTTGTTTAAGGGGATTTTCTCGAACAAGGTGACGGAGAAGACCTGTAACAATGTGTAGAGGGAAACATCGAGGTCGAGCCGCTTTCTGATGATGGCGACGAGCACGTACACGGAGACGGCAGTCCAGATTTGCACCTTGACGGCGTTCTCCGAGGTGCCGTAAAACTTCCTGATCCGCAGATGTTGCTTGATCCATTTGAAAAACAACTCCACCTGCCAGCGGGCCTTGTACAGTTCGCAGATGACCTTTGGCTGAGGACCAAACAGGTTGGTCAGGAAAAGGAGCGTCTTTGATGTCTCCGGGTCTTTGAATCGAATCCGCCGCAAATAATGAGGATAACGTTTGTGGCTGTAGAAGCCCGACAACTTTACGGTCTGATCGCAGACAATGCCTTGCACACGATCGCTTGGAGCGGAATAGATGCGTCGCAAATCGGCATTGGTTTTGGCTCGGGTGACAAAGAACGCGCCGGCTTCGTGAAGTGCGAAGAGGCGCTTGAAGTCGAGGTAAGCGCGGTCCATCACGTAAATCGCTGCGGGTTCTGGAATCAACAGATCGAGCACTTTGATATCGTGCAGCTTGCCGTCGGAAACATGTATGAAACTCGGGATATTGCCGCGCAGATCGAGCAGCGTATGCATCTTGACCGCTGCTTTGGTGCTTCGAAACGAAGCCCACGGAAACAACGACAGGCACAGGTCGATGGTCGTCGAGTCCAGTGCATAGACGGTGTTGGACAGATCCAGCCCAAGGTCCTCTTGGATGTAAAGTTTGCGGGCTTGTGCAATGAGCCGTTGGGCGAAGTCGGCGTAGATTCTCCAGTCTCTTCGTTCGTTGGCGTCGGCCAACGTAGAGCGCCTGACCGTGGAGCGAATGCCCATGTGGTAGAGCTTGGCCGATTGCGCTGCAAGACAGGCTTCGATGTCTCGCAGACTTTCCCGATAAGCCAACTGAGCGAATGCCAGGATGCGAAAGTGCTCGGCACACGCCAGGGTGCGAACACGACGGTTCCCGCCATAGCGATCGACGATACGAGCGAACGTTGTCCAAGGCAGAAAATCCATCAACTGCGCGAACAGCGTCTTGCCGGTGTACATGGCGTGCCCTCCAGGGATTCCTGCCCTGAAGGTCGCCCAAAAGCGCTGTTGCGTTCAAGTCGGCACCGCAAGAAATCGATAAAAAGTATACCTGATTCACATAGTTACAGCCATCCCTACGTCACTTAACCGGACAGGAGTGACATCAGGTATATTCTTTGCATATGTTTCATGGTCCACCAGCCGGAGGCCTAAGAGCACGCCCAAAGAATATACCTAGCGCCGCCGCTCACACGTTAACTCTACACGGATGGGGTACCAGACTAGCGACGGTCTGCGCAGTGATCGCAGGGATGTCTGCACCGGGACTTGGGAGACAAGGTGTCGACAGGCGGCGAATCCGACTGGAGTGCGCGACCGGGAAGAAGCGAAGTTCCGGGTCCCGCCCGGTGAGAACGGAGCCACCGGGCTTCAAGCCCGTGTGTGCTTGCCGCCCAGGGTCCTAGTAGCCGTAGCTCACGGGCGCCGCCAGGTGGCTGCCTTCGGGCTTGAGCCCGGCGACCCGTTCGCCCCCGAGCCGTTCCATGTAGCCTTCGTGCCCGTCCACGCCCAACACCCACCGGTCCAGCCACTGTTCGAATCCGGCCCGGTCCCGGGACTGCGCATGGTAGTCGAAGTAGAAGTCGTCATCGCGGCGGCTGTAACCTTGTGTCGGCGAGGGATGGGAACCCATCGGCACGCAGGCGACGGCGGCCACCAGAAATCCCGGGACCAGAGTCCGGTTGGGATCGCTCAGGATCACCTCGTGCGGGACGATCTCCTCGCAGGTGAGCACCACCTTACGGGCGGCCATGGCGGCATCCTGGGTGACCCCGAGATTGCCCCAGACGTGGGCATTGCCCTCCTCGTCCGCGCGCTGCACGTGCAGGATGGCGACATCGGGCTTCACCGCCCGCACCGCCAGCAGACTCTCCTCGGTGAACGGACAGACCACGCCGGCGAACGACGTTTCGTCGCGGAAGTCGCTGCCCATGAGCGTTCGCGTCGGCAGGAACGGAACCCCCATGGCCGCGGCCTTGAGCCCCAGCGCCATGGAGAAATTGGAGTGGTTCTCAACCACCAGCGGCCCCGGTTCCCGCCGCTCCACCGCGCGCCGGTAGTTGTGGCCGAGGCCCGCCGCGACGTTGCCCACCCAGGCGCCGCACACCTTGCCGGCGCAGCCCGCGCCGATGAGCTGATCGAACTGCATGTCGGATATGGTGGTCATCAACGTAAGGCCGCGCTTGCGCTGGCGGATGATCTCATGGCTGGCGGCGAAGGGGATCAAGGACTCCAGTGCGGCCCCCATGAACACGGACACGCCGTCCTGGATCTCCTCCCCGATGGCGTCTCGAAGACTGCGGAGCTTCGGCATGGCAGAAGGTTCTAGCCGTTCACCCCTGGTCACGCAAGTTCGCGTTCTTCGACTTCGCTCCGCTACGCTCAGGACGAACGGTTGAGGATTCTTACAGCGTTCGTCCCGAGCGTAGCGGAGCGAAGTCGAAGGACACACGCTCTGCCCGCGGTTTGACTGCCCGGAGCGCAGGTGGATATATACCCGCTTGGGAGGCACTCATGCGTTACGGATTTGTCATCGACCAGAACCGCTGCATCGGCTGCCACGCCTGCACCGTGGCCTGCAAGGACGAGCACGAGGTGCCCGTGGGGGTCAACCGCACCTGGGTCAAGTACATCGAGAAGGGCGCGTTCCCGGCCACCAGCCGCCATTTCGCGGTGCTCCGGTGCAACCATTGCGACGACGCTCCGTGCATCGAGATCTGTCCCACGGTGGCGCTCTACCGGAGCCCCAACGGCATCGTGGACTTCGACAACGAGCGCTGCATCGGCTGCAAGTCGTGCATGCAGGCGTGTCCTTACGACGCCCTCTACATCGACCCCGACCACAACACCGCGGCCAAGTGCAACTTCTGCGCGCACCGGTTGGAGCTGGGGCTGCAGCCGGCCTGCGAGGTGGTGTGTCCGACCCAGGCGATCATGTCCGGCGACCTCGACGATCCGGAAAGCCCCATCGCCCGCACGGTGGCCACCCGCAAGGTCTCCCTCAGAAAGCCCCACAAGGGCACGCACCCCAAGCTGTTCTACGTGGGCGTCGAGGAGGACGCGCTGCAGCCCACCATGACGGAAACCGGCGACACCCACTTCTGGGCCGACAAGTACCCTGGGGAGGACCTCTACGCCCTCTCATCCTCCAGGCACGGAACCCCGGTCCCGGGCGGCGCGCGCGAGGTCTACGACGTGCCGCACCCGCGGCCCTGGGGATCGAAGATCGCCGCCTACCTGTGGACCAAGTCCATCGGTTCCGGGGTCCTGCTGGTGGCGGCGCTGCTGCTGGCCCTGGGCCGGCTCCAGGAAGGAGCGGTGCTGAACATCGTTAGCCCGGTCATCGCGCTGGTCTTCACCGTGCTCACCACCGGCCTTCTGGTCTTCGACCTCAAGCGGCCCGACCGCTTCTACTACCTCTTGACCAAGCCCAACCTGCGCTCATGGCTCGTGCTGGGGGGCTATATCCTCATGGCCTACTCGCTGGCCAGCCTTCTTTGGCTCGGCTACGGCATCGGCACCGGAGGCATGCCGGGATGGGTGGTCGCCGCCTGTGTGGTCTTCGGCATCGGAGCCGCCGGCTATACCGCGTTCCTCTTCGCACAGGCCAAGGGCCGCGACCTGTGGCAGAGTCCGCTGTTCTTCTGGCACCTGCTGGTCCAGGCCGTCAGCGCCGGCGCCGCCACGTTGATGCTGGTGGGCCTGGTGGCGGGTCTCGACGCCCAGGTCATGACGACCATGGGCACGGTCCTGCTGGTCTCGCTGGCCATGACCGGCGGCCTGGTGCTCGGGGAGGTGTTCCTGACGCCCATCAGCGAGGATGTCCGGCGCGCCACCGAGCTGCTGACCTGCGGCGCGCTGCGCGAGAAGTTCTGGGGCCTGTTCATGGCCGTGGGCATCATTCTGCCCGTCATCTTCCTCCTGTGGGCCGGCGCGCAGGCACAGGCCGCCTGGTTCCTGCACCCGCTGTCCGCCTTGCTGGCCCTCGGCGGGCTTTGGGTGTTCGAGGACCTGTGGGTGGAAGCCGGCCAATCCGTACCGCTCAGCTAGGCTGCCCGGACAACCGAACCGGACTCGAACAGACTCCCGACAAGGAATCCCCCGCAAATGAAGAACGAACCGCAACCCCTGAGCCCCGACGCCGCCAACCTCGATCCGCCCCAGGGCGGACTGCGCAGCTTCCCGCCGCGCGAGCGCTGGTCGGACTGGACCGAATACGACGCCGCCGCATGGCCCAGGAAGGTGGACCGGCACTACGACCTGGTCCCCACCATCTGCTTCAACTGCGAGGCGGCGTGCGGCCTGCTCGCATACGTGGACAAGGAAACGCTGAAGGTCCGCAAGTTCGAGGGCAACCCCGAGCATCCCGGGAGCCGCGGCCGGAACTGTGCGAAGGGACCCGCCACCATCAACCAAGTCTACGACCCCGAGCGCATCCTCTACCCCATGAAGCGGGTGAACGAACGGGGCGGCGGCCAATGGGAGCGGGTGAGCTGGGACGAGGCGCTGGACGACCTCGCCGGACGGATCCGCAAGGCCATCGAGGAAGACCGCCGCAACGAGATCATGTACCACGTGGGGCGCCCCGGGCATGAGCTGCTCTATCACCAGCGCATCATGCACGCCTGGGGCATCGACGCCCACAACAGCCACACCAACGTCTGCTCCGCCGGCGCGCGCACGGGCTACGCGTTCTGGTGCGGCATCGACCGCCCCTCCCCCGACCACGCCAACGCGCGCTTCATGCTGCTGCTGAGCTCGCACCTGGAGACCGGCCACTACTTCAACCCCCACGCCCAGCGCATCATCGAGGCCAAGGAGCGCGGCGCCAAGGTTGCCGTCATCGACACCCGCCTCTCCAACACCGCGTCCAAGGCCGACTACTGGCTGCCTACCTGGCCGGGCACCGAGGCCGCGGTGCTGCTGGCCATCTGCAACGTGCTGCTGCAGGAGGGCCTCTACGACCGCGAGTTCGTGAGGAGGTGGGTCAACTGGGAGCAGTTCCTGCGCGAGGAACACGCGGACGGGCCACAGACCTTCGAGCGTTTCGAAGAGATCCTGAAAGACATCTACGGGCAGTACACGCCGGAGTTCGCCGCCGAAGAGTCCGGCGCGGACGCGGCCATGATCGTGGAGGTGGCCCGTGAGGTCGCCCGTGCCGGTTCGGCCCTGGCCACCCACGTGTGGCGCAACGCCGCCGCCGGCAACCTGGGCGGCTGGGAAGTGGCGCGGGCGCTGGAGTTCCTGGTGGTGCTGGCGGGCGCCGTGGGCACTCCCGGGGGCACCACCCCCAATGCCTGGAACAAGTTCATCCCGGCGCCGCCGATGATGCCGCCGCCCGCCAAGGTGTGGAACACGTTGATGTACCCGCCGGAGTATCCGCTGGCCTTCTTCGAGATGAGCTTCCTGCTGCCGCACCTGGTGAAGGAGGGCCGGGGCAAGCTGGCGGTGTACTTCACCCGGGTCTACAACCCGGTGTGGACCAACCCCGACGGCATGAGCTGGATCGAAATGCTGAGCGACGAGGCCCAAGTGGAGCGCCACGCCTGCCTCACGCCCACCTGGAGCGAAACCGCGTGGTTCTCGGACTACGTGCTGCCCATGGGCCTTGCGTCGGAGCGCCACGACCTCATGAGCCAGGAAACCCACTCGGCGCGCTGGATCGGGTTCCGCCAGCCCGTGCTGCGGGTCGCCCTGGAACGGCAGGGCAAGACCTTCGACACCACCTGGGAGGCGCATCGGGAGGCGGGCCTGGGAGAGGTCTGGGAAGAGGACGAGTTCTGGATCGAGCTGTCCTGGCGCATCGATCCAGACGGCTCCCTGGGAATCCGCAAGTACTTCGAGTCGCCGTACCGGCCGGGCGAGAAGCTGACGGTGTCGGAGTACTACCAGTGGATGTTCGAGAACAGCGTTCCCGGACTGCCGGAAGCCGCAGCCGCGGAGGGCATCTCGCCGCTGGAGTACATGCGCAGGTACGGCGCCTTCCTGGTGGCCGAGAACATCTACAGCAGCCATGAGACCGAGATCAAGGACATGGCGGAGGCCACGGTGGACCCGGTCACGAACCTGGTCTCCAAGGGCGGAGCGGTCATCGGCGTCGAGGTGGACGGCAAGGGCTACGCCGGGTTTCCCACGCCCTCGCGCAAGCTCGAGTTCTATTCCGACACCCTGAAGGACTGGAAGTGGCCCGAGCACCGCTACCCGGGGTACATCAAGAGCCACGTCCACCACTCCAACATCGACGCCGAAAAGGGCGAGATGCTTCTCCTTCCCACCTTCCGGCTCCCGACCCTGATCCACAGCCGCTCGGCCAACGCCAAGTGGCTCTACGAGATCTCTCACAAGAACCCGGTATGGCTGCATCCCAAGGATGCCGAACGGCTCGGGGTGGACACCGGCGATCTGGTGAAGGTCCATACCGAGATCGGCTATTTCGTGGACCGGGTGTGGGCCACCGAGGGAATCCGCCCCGGCGTGGTGGCGTGCTCGCATCACCTGGGACGCTGGCGCCTCCAGGAGGAGACCGGCGGCGGCCGCTTCGCCACCGCCCTGGTGAACCTGGAGCAGGTGGAGCCCGGACAGTGGATGATGCGCCAGCTCCACGGCGTGCAGCCCTTCGAGAGCGACGACAAGGACTCCGGGCGCGTGTGGTGGCAGGAAGCGGGAGTACACCAGAATCTGACCTTCCCGGTGCAGCCCGACAACATCAGCGGTCAGCACTGCTGGCACCAGAAGGTACGAGTGGAGAAGCCCGGCGCCGACGACCGCTACGGCGACATCTTCGTGGACACCAACAAGTCCCACGAGGTCTACAAACGGTGGCTCACACTCACCCGGCCGGCTCCCGGCCCGGGCAACCTGCGCCGTCCTCTGTGGCTCCTGCGCGCCTACAAGCCGGCGCCGGAGGCGTACGAGTTCAAACCGTGAGCCCGCGCATGTGCCCTCGGCGGCCCCTCAAGCTGTAACCACCGGAGATATCAGGCGTTCGCCTTGACAGGTCGCGCAGTTAACCGTTAAGAACCTCGGCTGATGTCGGCTTTTTGGGGGTATCGGCCGATTCCTTCCGATCGCACACTCGAAATCCACGGTAACCAGGAACCAGGAGCGAAAAGTGTTTGAAGCAATGGCCGATGGCCTGACCGCGCTGTTGAGCGTGGAACGGTTTCTATTCATGATGTTCGGCGTCGTGGTGGGAATGGCACTGGGAGCCATTCCCGGGTTGGGAGGCGTCGTCGGCCTCGCCCTCTTGCTGCCGTTCACGTTCGACATGGATCCCACCGCGGCCATCGCCATGCTGGTGGCCCTGTCCTCGGTCCCGGTCACCACCGACACCATCCCCTCGGTGCTGTTCGCCGTGCCCGGGACCGTCGGCTCCCAGGCCACCATCCTGGACGGCCACCCCATGGCCCGCAAGGGCGAGGCCGGGCGTGCCTTCGGCGCCGCCTACTTCGCCTCGCTGCTGGGCGGCGTCATCGGCGCGGTCATCCTGGGAATGCTCATCCCGATCCTGAAGCCCCTCGTGCTCCTGTTCGCCGCCCCCGAGCTCTTCTCCCTGGGCATCATGGGCATCTCCATGGTGGCCA
This sequence comes from uncultured Binatia bacterium (SeqCode), assembly GCA_965204505.1. GTDB lineage: Bacteria > Desulfobacterota > Binatia > UBA9968 > JAJDTQ01 > JAJDTQ01. The sequence goes on along the minus strand of CBDBFB010000001.1, from coordinate 829,369 downwards.
TCCTGAGCGGCCGCGTGCCCCTCAAGGGCATCGTCGCCGGCGGCATGGGGCTGCTACTGTCGATGATCGGCATCGACAAGCAGGAAGGGCTGCTGCGCTGGACCTTCGATTCGCTCTACCTGTTCGACGGCCTGAACATCATCGTGGTGAGCCTGGGGATCTTCGCGCTGCCCGAGCTGGCCGACATGGTGATCGAGGGCAAGCAGATCAGCAGCGTGCCCAAGCAGGCCATGAAGGGCGTGGGCCACGGCATCCGTGACGTGTTCACCAACTGGTGGCTGATGCTTCGCTGCGCCTTCCTGGGCACCTGGGTGGGCATCATTCCGGGCCTGGGCTCCGCGGTGGTGGACTGGCTGGCCTACGGACACGCCAAGTCCACGTGCAAGGACGCCGCGTTGACCTTCGGCTCCGGCGACGTCCGCGGCGTCATCGCGCCGGAGAGCGCCAACAACGCCAAGCAGGGCGGCGCGCTGGTGCCCACGCTGGCCTTCGGCATTCCCGGCAGCGCGTCCATGGCGCTCCTGATCGGCGCCTTCATGATCCACGGCCTGCAGCCGGGCCCCTCCATGCTGAACGAGCACCTGGATCTCACCTACTCCATCGTCTGGAGCACGGCCATCGCCAACATCATGGCCACGGTCATCGCGCTGTGCTTCACCAACCAGCTCGCCAAGATCTCTTCGGTACGGATCAACATCCTGGCGCCGCTGGTGACGGTGGTGGTGTTCCTGGCCGCCTACCAGGCCACCGCCAGCATCTTCGACTTGGTGACGGTGCTGCTCTTCGGACTGCTGGGATGGATCATGAAGCGGTGCGGATGGCCCCGGCCGCCGCTCCTGCTGGGGTTCCTCCTGGGCGGGCTCATCGAGCGGTACCTCTTCATCTCGGTGCGCGCCTACGGCGCCTCCTTCCTCATCCGTCCGCTGGTGCTGGTGGTGCTCGCGGTCACCATCGCGACCATCTACTACAGCGTCAAGCAGGAACAGAAGGTCCGGCGGCTCACCGGAGACAGGGTAGAGGGAGAGTAGCCATGCGCGTTACACCGTCGCTCGTGTTCACCCTGTTCGTCGCCGTGGTCGCCGCCGCGATGGTCTACACATCCAGGGACTGGCCGCTGGGGACCGGCCTGTTTCCCCGCTCCGTCGGCGTCCCGGTCCTGGTGATGGCGCTGATCCAACTGATCATGGACGCCTACCGCACGCTCAAGACGACCGCCAGCCAGGAGCGGGAGACCGGCGACCTGCAGGTGGACTGGACCATGTCCGCGGCCGAGGTGGCTGCCGCCGGCCTGACCTTCGCGGCCTGGCTTCTGGGCATGTTCTTCGGCATCCTGCTGTTCGGATTCTTTCTGACCGTGCCGGTGTTCACCCTTCTTTACCTAAAGTACCAGGCAAAGGAGGGGTGGCCGCTGACACTGTGGCTGACCGCGGCCATGCTGGTGTTCTTCGTGGGCGTGTTCGACCAGATATTGCACATCCACTGGCTGGAGCCCTTGATTACGGGTCCCGAGAATTTCCTCAAGAGCCTGATGCCCTGGCTGGGGTGAGGCTCCACCCCGGATCATTCCCGATCCCCTCTCCGTCATTCCGGCGAAAGCCGGAATCCAGGGGTGGGGAGGGGTAAACGGGAGTGATGCCCCACCCTGCCCCTCCTGGATTCCGGCTTTCGCCGGAATGACGGAGAGGGGTGTCATTGCCCAGATAAACAAGGGCGCCGGGGACTGTCCCCGGCGCCCTTGTTCAACTCCGTACGGCCCGCGTAAGCCCTACTTCCCTCCCTTGGGATTGAAGATCTGCGACACGATGGCCTTGTCTTCCGGCGAGGCGGCGATCGAATCCTTCCACATCCTCTGGAGCGGGCACCCCCGCGCGACGCGGCGGCTTAGTCGCGAAAGTAACCGGGGCTTGCACCGGGGGGCGGTGATGCGGTGAAGTGACGGTGGCCGGGGAGTCGAGGCCGTCGGTTCAATGGCGTGCACAGGCACCCGTTCTGGAGCTTGGCCCGAACCACGATCGGCTTTTGTCACTGATGGCGCGGCTTGGCCGCGACCTCGTTCGAGAGATTGAGATTTCGCCGTGTGGTTCCTCCCCGGCACAACACAAGGCGGGAGGACTTGAGATGCCACGGAAGAGCAAGAGGACGGAGCGTCTCAGGGTGGTGAACCCGGACTGCGCGGGGATCGACATCGGCAAGGACCGTCACTTTGTGGCGGTGGATCCGGAGCGCTGTGCGGAGCCGGTCCGGTCGTTCGACGCCTTCACACGGGACCTGAAGGCGATGGCGGCCTGGCTGGGGTCGTGCGGGGTGAAGAAGGTGGCGATGGAATCGACCTCGGTGTACTGGATCCCGGTGTACGAGGTGCTGGAGCGCGCGGGCTTCGAGGTGTTGCTGGTGCCGCCGCGGATGACGAAGCAGATCGCCGGGCGCAAGAGCGACGTGCTCGATTGCCAGTGGATCTGGCAGCTGCTGTCCTACGGGCTTCTGCGGGGCGCCTTCCGTCCCGGGGATGCGGTGTGCCCGCTCCGCTCCTACGTGCGGCAGGCGAAGCGGCTGATCGAGGACCGCGCGCGTTGCGTGCAGCACATGCAGAAGGCGCTGACCGAGATGAACGTCCGGCTGGACTCGGTGCTGGCCGACATCATGGGCGAGACCGGACAGAAGATCCTGCGGGCGATCATCGGCGGCGAGCGCGACCCGCGGCGTCTGGCGTCGTTCCGGAACTGGCGGGTCAAGGCCAGCGTTGAGATGATCGCCGCAAGCCTGGAGGGCACCTGGCGCGAGGAGCACCTGTTCGCGCTGGAGCAGGCCATGCAGCGCTACGACTTCCTCGAACAGCAGATCGAGGCCTGCGAGGGACAGATCGCGGCGCAGATCGAGCGCCTGACGCCGCCAGGCGGCAGCTCATCCGGGGACGAAGGCTCTGGTGACGGATCGTCCGGCGAAGGCTGGAAGACGCTGTCGCGCACCGGAGGCAAGAAGTCTGCGGCCGGCGACAGGGCCTTGACCATGGCCCTGCACGAGCTGATGGGCGTCGACCTCACCGCGATCCCGACCGTCGGCACCGGAACCGTCCTGACCATCGCCTCGGAGATCGGCCCGGACTTCTCCGCCTTCCCTTCCGCCCAGCACTTCTGCTCCTGGCTGGGGGTGGCGCCGGGGACCCGGATCAGCGGCGGCAAGCCATTGCCGGGCCGGGCGCCCAAGGTGGTCAACCCGGTCGCGCAGGCGCTTCGGATGGCCGCCTTGGGAGCGCGAAGGAGCCAGACCTTCATCGGCGCCAAACACCGCGCCCGTCTCGCCCGCAAGGACGCGGCCGTCGCCATCACCGCAACCGCGCGCGAGCTCGCCTGCCTCATCTACCTGATGGTGACGCGGGGCGAGGAATACGTCGAGAAGGGCATGGACGCCTATGAGAAGCGGCGCATCGATCGCACCTTCGCCAACCTCAACCGAAAGGCCCGGACTCTCGGCTACCGGCTTGTCCAGGCCGCCGTCAACGAAGAAATGCCCAACGGCGCACCGGCAGCAGCGTAGTTACTCGAGAGATCCGGGCCACTGGTGGGATTGACCGACCGCTTGAGCCTCTTGGCCTCGGCCAGGAACTTCGGGTCCTTCATGGTCGCGTCGAAGGCCTTGCGCACGAGCGCGACACGCTCCGCGGGGACTCCCGGCGGGAAGGTGTACGGGCGGCCGTAGCGCGAGAGCAGGAAGGTGGCGCGCACGAGATTCTTCTGCTTCTCGGTCGTCGCCAGCTCCTCGAGCAACGGAGCGTCTGGGAACTCGGGAGCCTTCTTTCCCTCCACTGTTCCGGTCTGGGCCAGCATGACGAGCTCGCCCGCCTTCCACATGTCTCCGAGCTGATCCAGGAACGACGAGGTCACGTTGCCGGAGGCGTCCACCTCCCCCTGCCGCAACGCCAAGCTGTATTGCCGCGCGCCGGGATAGCCGAAGACGTACTCGAAGAGCTTCTCGCCGCGCAGCTTCTCGAGGATGTTCCCCATGACGAACCCGCCGGACTGGTTACCGCTGATGCCGACCCTGGCCAGCTTGCCTGACTGCTTGATTTCGTCCAGCGACTTGAAGCGGTCCTTGCGGGTGTAGAAGAGGCCGTTCTCGATGACGATGACGCCGATGGCCTGCATCTTGTTGAAGTCGAACTGGCCGCCGCGTTTCTTGTCGCCCACCACCTGCCAGTTCCACACGCCCCAGTTGATCTGCTCCATGACGGTGCCGTCACGGCGCGCCTTGTTGTAGAGATAGCTCGCCGCACGGACGCCGCCCGCTCCCGGCATGTTCTGGACAATGACCGTCGGGTTCCCGGGAATGTTCCTGCCGATATGGCGCGCCAGCAGCCGCGAGTACGTGTCGTTGCCGCCGCCGGGAGAGGACGAGACGATCAAGCGGATCTTCTTGCCCTTGTAGAACTCCGACGCCCCCGCGGAACCGGCTCCGAACAGGAAGAGCACAAGCACCACAAAACTCAATACAGCCTGCATGGTTACCTCCTGGCTAAAGAAGTCTTCGCGCACCCACGCGGGAATCCTGCATCAAGCCCCCGTAAAAGGCAAGATGAGGCGACGACGGCATGTCTGACTCCAAAAGCGAAAAGGCGCCGGGGACTGCATGCCCCGACGCCTTTCGTTGCAACGGCCTACGGTCCGGACAGGTGCTACTTCTTGCCCTTGGGGTTGAATATCTGCGCCACGATGGCCTTGTCTTCCGGCGAGGCCCCGAGCGAGTCCTTCCACATCTTTTGCAGGTCCGCGCCGCTGGTGGGGTCGACGTCGCGGCCGAGCTTCTTGCCTTCCGCCACGAACTTCGGGTCCTTCATGGTGGCGTCAAAGGCCTTGCGCACGATCGCCACGCGTTCCGCCGGGACTCCCGGCGGCATGGCGTAGGGACGCCCGTAGCGAGAGAGCAGGAAGGTGGCCCGCACCAGGTTCTTCTGCTTCTCCGTCTTGGCCAGGGATTCCAGCAACGGAGCATTGGGGAATTCCGGAGCCTTCTCGCCCTTCACCGTACCGGTCTGGGCGAGCATGACGATGTCCCCCGCCTTCCACATGTCTCCGAGCTGGTCCATGAACGACGAGGTCACGTTGCCCGAGACGTCCACCTCGCCCTGCCGGAAGGCGAGGCTGTACTGGCGCGCGCCGGGATAGCCGAAGACGTACTCGAACAGCGTCTCGCCGCGCAGCTTCTCCAGAATGTTCCCGATCACGAACCCGCTGGACTGGTTGCCGCTGATACCCACCCTGGCCAGCTTGCCCGACTTCTTGATGTCGTCCAGCGATTTGAAGCGGTCCTTGCGGCTGTAGATCAGGCCGTTCTCGATGATGATGACGCCGATGGCCTGCATCTTGTTGAAGTCAAACTGGCCGCCGCGTTTCTTGTCACCCACCACCTGCCAGTTCCACACGCCCCAGTTGATCTGCTCCATGACGGTGCCGTCGCGCCGCGCCTTGTTGTAGAGATAGCTCGCCGCCCGCACGCCGCCCGCTCCCGGCATGTTCTGCACGATAATCGAGGGATTGCCGGGAATATGCCTGCCGATATGGCGCGCCAGCAGCCGCGAGTACGTGTCGTTGCCGCCGCCGGGCGACGACGAGACGATCAACCGGATCTTCTTGCCCTTGTAGAAGTCCGCCGCCCCTGCCGAACCGGCTCCGAATAGAAAGAGCACAAGTGTCGCGAAACCCAATACTGCCTTCATTGTTACCTCCTAATTTTTTGCCGATGTCCCTGACTGCGCCCGGCCGGCACTACTATTCGCCGAATATCTCCTTGAAGATGGCCAGGTTCTCGGGGGACGCGTTGAGGACGTTCTTCCAGAGTTGCTGGAGTTGTGCGCCCGTGGACGGAATGATAATCCGCTTGATCCTCTTGGCCTCGGCCAGGAACTTCGGGTCCTTCATGGTTGCGTCGAAGGCATCGCGCATGATCTGGACGCGGTCCTTGGGCACACCAGGGGGAAGCGCATACGGACGGCCGTAGTGGGTGAGATCGAAGGCGACCTTTATCACCTCACGGTGCGCGTCGGTCTTGGCGTATTCCAACAACGTGGGCGTATTGGGGAATTCTTTGGTCCTGCCGCCTTCGGGCGTCGGTGCCTGCGCCAGCATGGCGACCTTGCCTTCGTCCCACATGTCGCCGAGCTGATCGGCGAACGAGCCCGGCGTGTTTCCAGACGACTGGACCTCACCCTGGCGAAACGCGAGACTGTACTGCCGCGCGCCCGGGTAACCGAAGACATAGTCGAAGATCTTCCTCCCTTCTATCACTTCCATCACCTTGCCCATGGTATAGCCCAGGGATTGACGTCCACTGTTTCCGCTTGTAATCAGCTTCTTGGAAGCCAGCACGGATTTCCAATCGGGAAACTCAGCTTTGCGGGTGAAGAGGATGGCGCTCTCAATGGCGGCTACCCCGACGGCGTTGATCTTGTTGAAGTCGAATCGCGCGCGCTTGGACCCGACGACTTGGTGAAACCACACGCCCCAGTTGATCTGCTCCAACACCGTGCCGTCCCGCTTGGCCTTCCGGTAAAGGTAGTCCGCGGCCATTATGCCGCCGGCGCCGGGCATGTTCTGGACGATGACGGAGGGATTGCCCGGAATGTGCCGGGAGATGTGCCGCGCGATGAGCCGGGAGTAGGTGTCATTGCCGCCGCCCGGGCTCGACGACACGATCAGACGTATCTTTTTACCCTTGTAGAAATCCGCGCCATGAAGCGGACCGGATATCATGACAGCCAGCAGCAAGGCCGTCATGGCCATGAATAGTCTCATCGGTACCTCCTGGTAGGGTTGATCTCTCGCACCGGGAGACTTCTTTCACGGATTCTTCGGAGTGTCAACCCGGACCAGGCCCTTCAAACGAGACTTCGCGGCCGCGAATGGTGCCTTAGCGTCCGGCATCTGGTACAAAGGCCATCATGGCAGAGATCATTCTGGGGCTCGCCACATCCCACACCCCGCAGTTGAGCATCGCCGACTGGCGGCTGCTGCAAACCAAGGATGAGACCGACCCCAGGCTCGATTACCCGGGGCTGGCGGCGGCAGCAGGGGCGAACATCCGCAAGGAGACGACGCCGGACAGGTTCCGGGAGCGCTACGAGGCGTGCCAGCGCGCACTGAAAGTCCTTGGCGAGAAGCTGACGGAGGCTGCAGCGGACGTCATCGTCGCCCTGGGCGACGACCAGCACGAGCAGTTCCTGGACGACAACATGCCGACCTTCGCGGTCTACCATGGGGCCGAGCTGCCCGTTCCTCCACGCACGGGGTCCATGCCCGAGTGGAAGCAGGCCGAGCAGCGGGGTTGGGCCGAGACCGCCCCGGTCTACGCCAACCACACGGAACTGGCCGAGCACCTCATCGCGTGGCTCTCGGACCACGAGTTCGACATCGCCCGTACCAACCGGCTGCGCGAGGGCATCGGACACGCGTTCAGCTTCCTCTACCGGCGCATCCTGCCCGGCGGCACGCTGCCCATGGTGCCGGTGATGGTCAACACCTACTATCCGCCCAACCAGCCCACGCCGGGGCGCTGCTACGCCTTGGGACGGTGCATCCGCGAGGCCATCGAGTCCTGGGATTCCAACCTCCGGGTGGCCGTAATGGCGTCCGGCGGCCTGAGCCACTTCGTGGTGGACGAGGACATCGACCGGGCCACGCTGAAGGCGCTGGCGGAGAAGGATGTGGACGGGCTCCGGTCGCTGCCGCGGGAAAAGCTCCGGAGCGGCACCTCCGAGATCCTCAACTGGGTGGCCCTGGGCGGGGCGGTGGAGCCCATGGAGATGACGCTGGTGGACTACGTCCCGGGATACCGGTCGCCGGCGGGCACGGGCTGCGGCATGGGCTTTGCCTACTGGACGTAGCCGACTCCGGTCTGGAACGACACGAGAAATCCATGTCCGCTGAGAAGGACCTTGTCGAACGACTCTCCCGGCTGGACACCTGCGCCGTATCCGACGCCCTGGACCGTCTCGGGCTGCGCGGCGCCACCACCGGCGTCGGCCCGCTCTGGCCGTGCCCGAGAATCTGCGGTCGCGCCGTCACCATGAAGCTCAAACCCGCCGGTCTGGACCAGTCGAAACAACACCTCGGCACCCGCGCCATCGAAGCCGCGGAGAGCGGCGACGTCATCGTCATCGACAACGCCGGGCGCCCGGTCTCCGCGTGGGGCGGGCTGCTGTCCCTCGCGGCGAAGCAAAAGGGCGTCGCCGGCGTCCTCGTGGACGGCGCCTGCCGCGACGTCGACGAGAGCCGCGAGTTGGGGTTCCCCGTGTACGCCAGGAGCGCGGCGCCCATGACCGCCCGCGGCCGTATCCTGGAACAGTCCTGCAACGAGGAAATCCAGTTCTCCGGCGTCCAGGTGCATCCCGGAGACCTCGTCGTCGCCGACGGCAGCGGCATCGTGTTCATCCCGCGCCGGAAGGAGGTGGAAGTGCTGGCGGAGGCCGAGAAGATCGCCCACCGGGAGAGCCTGATGGCCGCGGAGATCCGCAAGGGCCGCGCGGTCAGCGAGGTCATGGGCCTGAGCTACGAGTCCATGCTCAAGGACGGAGGCGAGCAATAGGCCTCCCTCACCCCGCCACCGAAGACGCCTTCCGGAAGCAGGCCCCCGCCGTGTTGCTGATGGCGGCGATCTTCCTGCTGAACTTCACCGGACGCGTGATCCTGGCGCCCCTGCTGCCCACCGTGGAGACGGACCTGGGCATCACCCATGCTCAGGCCGGGATGTTCTTCCTGTTCATCTCCGCCGGGTACCTGACCGCCATGTCGGGAGCCGGTTACGTATCCGCCCGTCTGATGCACCACCGGACCATCGTGCTGTCCTTCGCGCTCCTGGGACTGTCGACCCTGGCGGTGGCGCAAGCCTCCACGTTGACGGGCATCCGGCTCGGGCTTTTCGCCATGGGCCTGGGCGCCGGCCTGTACCTGCCGTCGGCCATCGCCACCATCACCTCCCTGGTCACCCGGCCGCACTGGGGCAAGGCCATCTCCATCCACGAGCTGGCGCCCAACACGAGCTTCGTCATCGTGCCGTTGCTCGGGGAAATGCTGCTCAGAAGCCTCTCCTGGCGGGCTATCCTGTTCTACTTCGGCCTCGTCAACTTCCTTGCAAGCGGGCTCTACGCCGTCTTCGGCCGCGGCGGCAGGTTCGCCGGCGAGCCCCCAGTCCCGGCCGTGGTCTGGCGGTTCCTGAAGGACCCCATGCTGTGGATCATCCTCGCGCTCTTCATCCTGGGAGTCGCCATCACCCTGGGCGTCTTCACCATGCTCCCCCTCTACCTGGTATCGGAACGCGGCCTGGGGGAACGCTGGGCCAACACGCTGGTGGGGCTTTCCCGTGGCGCCTGTCCGGTCCTGGCCCTGGTGGCGGGCTGGGCGGCGGACCGCTTCGGCGTCCGCCGCACCCTGTCGACAACGCTGACCCTGAGCGGCGTCACCGTGGCCCTCGTGGGGCTGGTCCCGGATTCCTGGCTGACATTGACAGTGGTCATCCAGCCCATGGTGGCGGTGGGCTTCTTCCCCGCCGGCTTTACCGCCCTGTCCACCTTGGGCGACATGCAGACCCGCGGCACCGCCGTGTCCCTGGTGGTCCCCATGGCGTTCGTCATCGGCGGCGGCGCCACCCCCTGGTTCCTGGGCCTGTGCGGCGACCTCGGCGCCTTCGACATGGGCTTCGTCTGGGTCGGCGTCTTCACCCTTGCGGGGGCATTTGTGGCGCTGCTATACAAGGCCCGGCATACGACGTAGTTCTTTCGAGGAAGAGGGCAAGGAATGGATCGGCCAATCGGTTACAGACGCGACGAAACGGGAGAGCAACCGCCCTATCTGCACCCCGAATACCGATCCACGGTCCTGCGGGCTCCCAAGCGGCCATTGGTGCCGTTGCCCCACACGCTGTCGGAGGTCACCGGGCCGGTGTACGGGCACGAGAAGGTGGGTGTCCTGGACCACGACCTCACCCGCCAGCATGAGGGCGAGCCGCTGGGAGAGAGGATCATCGTGCTGGGCCGGGTCTTGGACTCGGACGGCAGGCCGCTGCCCGACGCGCTCATGGAGATCTGGCAGGCCAACTCGGCGGGGCGCTACCGCCACGACGCCGACAACCACCCTGCCCCGTTGGACCCCAACTTCAGCGGCGGCGGGCGGTGCGTCACCGACGCCGACGGCCGCTACCGTTTCGTGACCATCAAGCCCGCCGCCTATCCCTGGGGCAACGACCCCAACGCCTGGCGGCCGGCGCACATCCACTTCTCGCTCTTCGGCACGGCCTTCGCCACCCGGCTGATCACGCAGATGTACTTCCCGGGAGATCCGCTACTGGATTGCGACCCGATCTTCAACTCCATTCCCGACGCGGGGGCGAGGGACCGGCTGGTGTGCAGGCTCGACCTGGACCACACCGAGCCCGAGTGGGCGCTGGCCTACGCCTTCGACATCGTGCTGCGGGGACGGGACGCAACGCCGATGGAGGGGTGACGACATGTCGGCACGGCGCGGAACCACCCCCTCCCAGACCGTCGGGCCTTTCCACCGCATCATGGTGCCGTGGGAAGGCGGCGCCGAACTGGTGGCGCCGGACGATCCCCACGCCATCCGCATCGAGGGGCGTATCCTGGACGGCGCGGGTGAGCCCGTGGACGACTCGGTCGTGGAAGTTTGGCAGGCCAACGTCCACGGCCGCTATGCCCATGTGGAGGACACCCGCGAGGTGCCGTTGGTGGCCGGATTCGACGGCTTCGGCCGGGCCATCGCCGACAGCGAAGGTCGCTTCACCATCGTCACCGTAAAACCGGGCTGCGTCCCCGGACACGGCGAAGGCGTACAGGCGCCGCACCTCTCCCTATCGGTATTCGCCCGGGGCCTGCTGAAGCACCTGGTGACGCGTATCTATTTCTCCGACGAGGAAACGGCCAACGACAAGGACCCCGTGCTGCAATCCATTGATGACGCCGGCCGGCGCCAGACCCTGGTGGCCGTCAGGCAGGACGGCGACAGCGCGCCGCCGGTCTATGGGTTCGAGATCCACCTGCAGGGGCCGCGCGAAACGGTCTTCTTCGATGTCTAGGAGTGTCCGCAGCCGCGGAGACCCCGTGGGATCGGCGGGCTCCCGTAGGGGCGACCGGCCGGTCGCCCCTACCCGGGTCTTTTTGCGCGGACGCGCTACTTCTTCTTCGCCATCCCCGCCCGCTGGTCCACGCCCGTCTCGGCGTAGCCCGGCTCCACCAGCGCATCGATGACGTAGCGGCCGCCCCGGGCCACCACCTTGGCGCCGCGTTCCAGTGCGGCCGCCAGGTCCTCCGACGTGGACACCGGCGCCTCGCCGTCGAAGCCCTGGGCGCGGCCCATGGCGATGAGGTCCACCGGCGGGTCGTCGAGCCGCTGGCCGATCCAGCGGTTCTTGACCGGGCGCTTGCGAATCTGCGCCACGCGTTCCTGGTGCATCTCGTCGTTGTAGTAGGAGCGGTTGTCGGCGATGATCACCAGCAGCGGCAGGTCCATGTGCGTGGCGGTCCACAGCGCGTTGCAGCCCATCAGGTAGTCGCCGTCGCCGAGCACGGCCGCCACCAGCCGGCCCTTGCCCTTGAGGGCCAGCGCAGTACCCACCGCGTGGCCGGGGCCGCTGCCCACGCCGCCGCCGCCGTCGTTGCCCATGAAGGACAAAGGACCGCTGTGCTCCGCCCCCTCGCCGGGCCAGCCGATGGGCAGGCGCGCGAAGCTGACGGGCCGGCTGCGGGCGAACTCCCGCACGGTCAGCGCCATGTCCATGAGGGTCATGGGGGTGCCCTGCCTGGGCCGCGCCTTGCCGGTGGGCGTGCGGGTCCAGTGGGTGATGTTCTTCAAGCCCGCCGCGGCGCGCTTGCGGCCGAAGCCGTCCAGCAATTGCTCGACGAAAGTATCCGAGGTCGACGCCACCGGGATATCCACCGCCGGCAGCGCCTGGTGATCCATGCTCCAGCCGTTGGTGCGATAGGTGTCCATGGAGCAGTGGATGATGGTCGTGTCGGGCGGCGACTGGGTCTGCGACGACCCCAGGCAGCCGCGCAGGAAACCGGCCAGGTCCAGCCAGTCGAGGCTCAGGATCACATCGGCCTTCTTGACCAGCGCCGTCGCCTGTTTCGATGGCCGCAGTCCCGGCGGCGCCAGGTGCAACGCGTGCGTGGTGGGGAAGGATGACGGGTCGTTGGAGCTGGTCAGCACCGGCGCGTTCAGCGCTTCGGCCAGCTTCACGCGACGGTCCCAGTCCGCCTTGCTCCGGGAGACCCGCCCCATGAGGATCACCGGGAACCTGGCCTTCTTGAGTAGCGCCCGAGCCCGCCTCACCGTAGCCGCGGGGGCGCAGGGCGGGTCCGCCGGGGCGAATCGCGACGCGTCCGGGATCAGCACGTCCTCGGTAAGCTGCGCCTCCTGGAGACCTACGTCGAGACAGACGTAGGTAGGGCCGCACGGGGCGGTACGGGCCATCTGGTTGGCCCGCAGCACGGATTCCACCGCCGCCTGCGGCGAGGCCGGCTGGTCGTCCCACTTGGTGTAGTTGCGGATGATCGCACCCTGGTCCGCGGCGGTGTGGATCCAGTCGATCCACGGGCGCCGCTTGTGCGCGTCCACCGGCCCGGTGGCGCCGAAGATCACCATCGGGGTGCGGTCGCACCAAGCGTTGAAGATGGTCATGGTGGCATGCATCAGGCCGACGTTGGAGTGCAGCGCCACCGCCATGGGCTCGTCGGTGGCCTTGGCGTATCCGTCGGCGATGGAGACGGAGTGCTCCTCGTGGAGGCACGTAACCATCTGCGGGTTCTCGTTGCCGAGGTAGTTCACCAGGCTGTCGTGAAACCCGCGGTAGCTCGCCCCCGGGACCAGCGCGATGTACTTGAGGTCCAGCGTGCGGGCCACCGCCGCCACCACGTCGCTGCCCCAACGCATTTTCGGGGCTCCCAGGTCCTGGGGTCGATGCTTGAGTGCTGTACTGTTGCTGTGTCTTGCCACTGTTAATTCCCCCTTACGTATCGTTAGAGTCTGCGGTCATAATCGGTCCTCCGCCGCAACATTGTCAAGGCGGCTCGGCGGTGCCCCCGTCAACCTGCCTTCCTCGAAGCCTCCCGATCGACGACGCCGGAGGCCAGCCCTTCTTCCCGCAGCAGGTTCTTCTGCACCTTGGAGCTGGGCGTCTTGGGGAGCGCGGACCGGTAGTCGAGAAAGCGGGGGATCTTGAACGCCGCCAGATGTTCCGCGCAGAACTCCCAGAGTTCCTCCGCCGGAAGGACCTCCGGCGAAGCCCCTTCCGCCAGCACGATGCACGCCTTGACCTCTTCCTGGCGGATGGGATCGGCCACGGCCACCACCGCGCACTCGGCGACGAGCGGATGGGAGCTCAGTACCCGTTCCACCTCCGCCGAAGCGATATTCTCGCCGCTGCGCTTGATCATGTCCTTCTTGCGGTCGACGAAGTAGAGAAAGCCGTCCTCGTCCAGGTAGCCGAGGTCGCCGGTGTGGAGCCATCCGTCCCGCAGAGCGGCGGCCGTCGCCTCCGGGTTCTTGTAGTAGCCCATCATCACCGCCGGGCTCTGCTTGACGATCTCGCCGAGCTCGCCGGGGCCGCGGCTCTCCCCTTCGTCATCGTGAACGCCCAGCCGGTGCACCTCGGGAGCGACGGCCACGCCGCAACTGCCGAGCTTCCGAGCCGAGTCCTCCAGCGGGCCTATTACGCTCAGCAGGTCCTCGGTGAGGCTGTACGACGGCACCGCCGTGACGCCGAAGCGCCGCTCGAACTCCAGGTGCACGTCCGGCGGCAGCAGCGCCATCACCTGCCGCAACGGCGTGTCCGCATCCGCGGGGTCCGGCGGCAGGTTCAGGAGGATCCGCGGAATCGTCTGCATGATGCTCGAGGTGGTGACGCCGTCCTTCCTGACGTCTTCCCAGAAACGGGAGGCGCTGAAACGTTCCTTCAAGACCACCACCCCGCCCACCGACATCATCGCGATGCTCATGTGGCAGAGCGCGTTCACGTGGAACAGCGGCATTACCACCATCACCCGGTCGTCCTCCGTCCATCCCAGCGCCCGGGCCCTGTGGCCGGGGGCGAAGGCGAAGGCGTAGTGCTTGAGCATGACGCCCTTGGGACGGTCGGTGGTACCGGAGGTGTAGATGATGGAGGCGAGGTCGTCCGGCGACACGTCGGCGAGCTCCGGCCCGTCGCGGGCCGATCCGATGAACGCCTCCCATCCGGTCACCGCGTCGCCGCTTCCGGCATCGAGCGTGATCACGTGCTCCAGGTCGGGACAGTCCTCCCGGATGGTGTCGATCACCGGCATGAAGGCATCGGCGGTCAACAGGAAACGCGCTTCCGAATGGGCCAACAGATACTGCAACTCGCCGGCCGTCTGCGCCGTGTTGAGAGGAACGAACACGCCGCCGGTACGGGCCATGGCGAACACCGTCCAGAGGAACTCCGGGCAGTTTGGGAGCAGAAGAGCCACCTTCTGTCCCGGCCGCAGGGACAGCGACGCGAACGACCGCGCCACACGCTCCACCTCTCTGGCGAACTCGGCGTAACTCCAGCTCCTGTCCTCGTGAATCAGGCAAAGACGGTCCGGTCGCTCCGCGGCCTGATGCGACAACAGTTCCTGTATGGTGGCGTAGGCGGCCATGGGTTCGCCTGAACATAGTTCAGGGTTACGGCTGTTTCAATTGCGACGGCGTTGGGAAGAACCCCCGCCGCCTCCTCTGGATGCCGGGTCAAGCCCGGCATGACGGTAGGGGGTCCGAGCAAGGATGCTTGACACCCGACCGTGTTCACGGTTTACACGTCTCCGTGCGATGACCGGGCGACCTCCGCCACGGGAAAGGACAGCCATGGACGAATCGTTGCAGACCCTCCGGCGCAAGATCGCCCTCGGCACCCGCATTCTGGCCAGCCAGGGGTGCTTGGGCGACATACTGGGCCACCTGTCGGCGCGCATTCCGGGCACGGACGAGATGTTCATGCGGCTACTCGGGGACGAGGAGAAGGGGCTGCTTTACAGCGACGTGCGCCACGTGCGCCGGCTGGGGTTCGACCGCACCGTGGAGCAGGTGGACGGGTACCGGGTTCCGCTGGAGCTGCCGATCCACGGCGAGCTTTACAAGGCGCGACCGGAGGCCGGGGTCGTTCTTCACGCCCATCCCTACCACTGTCTGATCGCTACTATCGCCGGCATCGAGCTCAAGCCCATCTACGGCTCCTACGATCCCCTGAGCCTGAGCAGAGCCATCCAGGGGATTCCCCTCTATCCGCGGTCGGTGCTCATCGACACCCCGGAGCTGGCGGCGGAGTTCATCGCGGCCATGGGCGACCGGGACTGCTGCCTCATGCGCGGGCACGGCCTCACCGTCATCGGACCCACCGTGGAAGCCGTGACCCTGCTGGCGCTTCGCCTGGAGATGCTGGCGAAGATCACCCTGGACGCCGCCCGCGCCACCGGCGGACGCCCTTTGGAGCCGCTTCCGCAAGCAGACATCGACGCCTTCGCCTTTGTGGTGGAACAGGGCCTTCAGGCCGCGGTATCGAAAGTCTACGAGTGGACCTGGAACCACTACGCGCAACGGGTGGCGGATACGGTGGGGCTGCCGGCGGAGGAGTAGAGCCGCGCGAGGACCCTCACCCCAACCCTCTCCCAGAGGGAGAGGGGGTCGTTCGCTCTCCCTGCGGGAGAGAAGGGGTGGGTGGTGTCCTGCGCACGGGTCGGAGCAACGACGGTCAGGTCTTCGGCGGGACCACCGTGACCTCGTCGGCGATCTCGAACCGCATCAGGTCCTCGCCCATGACCAGCTCGCCGGAGTAGCCCGCCCTGGTGCGTTCCATGATCTCGCTGCGCTCGACGCCGTAGGCGACCACGTGGGTGAAGGCGGCGACCTTGGGCCTGACTTGGGAGAAAACCGACGCGGCCTCCTCGGGCGAGGTGTGGTGGCCGATGACGTGGGCGAGCCGCTCGGAACGTTGCAACTCCTCAGGCGGGGCGGCCGCCACCTCATGCACCAGCAGGTCCACGCCTCGTGAGAACTCGATGAGGTTCTCGCTGTACCGGGTGTCGCCGGAAAGGACCGCGGAACGTCCCTTGTAGTCGATGCGGTAGCCGAAGGCGGGCTTGACGGGCGCGTGGTCCACGTCGAAGACGGTGATGCGCAACCCGTCTTCCTCGTAGACGCAGCCCTGCTCCACGTCCTCGGCGACGACCTCGACGCCACCGGGGTCGAGCCGTTCGTCCACGTCGCGGCGCAGGTGGATGTCGTACTCGAACGCCTCCGCCAGCTTCGACATCATCCGGCTGGTTCCCTCTGGTCCCCATACATGCAAGGGCCGGTCGCCGCGGCCGAAGATCCACGGCGTCAGCCAGAAATCGGGAATGCCGACGATGTGGTCGGAATGAAGGTGGGTGAGGAACAGGTACCGGAGCTCGCCCATGGGGACCCCGGCTTCCTCCAGGCGCTGCAGGGTGCAGCGGCCGCAATCGAAGACGAAATACTTTCCGGCCGCCTCCACCATGGCCGCCGGGCCCGTGCGCCCGGGCTGGGGCTTGGGCCGGCCGGTGCCCAACAGCGTCACCCGGAGCGCGTCCGTTCCTTCGTGCGCGCGCTCCATGTTCACGACGTCGCGGTGTCTTCCAGGAGCAGCAGGCCCATGCCGGTCAGCATGGGGGCGTAGTAGTTCTGGTGCACCAGCCTCACCTCGGGGGACATGGCGCCGCGCATGCCCAGCCACATGATCATCTCCACCGCCTCGGCGCCCCCCTGCACCATGTAGTCGTGGTGCGACAGTCCCACCAGCTCCTCGGGTCCGTTCACGACGCGCTCCATGAAGCGCCGATCCCACTCCTCGTTGCGGAAGCCGAAGCGCTCGCCGTGGAGCTGATGCGAGAGTCCGCCGGTGCCGAGTACGGCCACCCGGACGTCCTCGGGATAACTCTCCACGGCCACGCGCAGGGCCTGCCCCAGCTTCCACAGACGCCGCGCGGTCGGCAGTGGGTGCTGCACCACGTTGACCGCCACCGGCACCACCTTGATGTCCCACCGGGGCTCGTGGGCCCAGAGCATCGGCAACGGCGTCAGCAGCCCGTGGTCCACCGTCAGTTCCTGGCACACGGTCATGTCGAACTCGCTCTCGCGGATCAGCGACTCGGCCACGTGCCATGAGAACTCGGGATCGCCGGGAACCGGCTCCAGCGGGCGCGCGCCCCAGCCCTCGTCGGCCGGCGGGTAGCTATCCGCCACGCCCATGGCGAAGGTGGGGTACTTGTCGAAGAAGAAGCCCGAGCCGTGGTCGTTGTAGATGAAGATGGCGACGTCGATGCGGGCTTCCCGGAGCCACTCCATGGCCGGCCGGTAGCCGTCGAACAGCGGCTTCCACTCGGGAGCGTCCTGCTTGCCCTGGTCGAACGCCGCCCCCGCGGCCGGGACGTGCGACGATCCGATTCCTGCGACGATCTTGCCCATGCTACCTGGCCCCCTGGACCTTTCGCGTGCTGAGGAACTCCTCCAACGTCTCGCCGCGGAACGCCGCGCCGATGTGCTGGAGGCTGTCGCCCGTCACCGAGCCCATCTTGTACATGAAGTAGATGTTGGCGCCGCCCTCGCGCGCCAGCGCCAGCCAGTCCTTCTCCCGCAACTTCTCCTTCTCCCACTCGGACAGGCCGAAGCGGTCCATCAGCGCCTCGGCATCCTCCTTGTAGGCGGCCCGGTTCTCCGCCTTGTTGAGGCCAAAGAAGAACTTGTTGAGACGGTAACCCTTGCGCGACAGGGCTCCGTCGAACACGTAGGTGCCCTCGATTTGTTCCACGTCCTCCCGAGACTCGCTCATGGCTGCTTCCTCCATTGTTACCTCTGAACATAATTTGAGCCAGGAACCAGGTCAACCAAACCGTTCCACGGAGTGAGACCGTCCTGCACGACGAATCTTGCGTCCCTTCACGACCTGCGATACATTGCCGCTTCATCCGGCGGCAGCAGGCGGGCTGTATTTTGCGCCGGCAAACGGGGCACCGGCATTCTGGGGACGTTCCATGACGGACTATCACGATCGTATCACCGTCGATCCCGGAAAACGCGGCGGCAAGCCATGTATCCGGGGAATGCGCATTACCGTCTACGACGTCCTCGAATACCTCGCCAGCGGCATGTCCCATGAGGAGGTCCTCCACGACTTCCCGTACCTCACCGAAGAAGACATCCGCGCCTGCCTCGCCTTCGCCGCCGACCGTGAACGCAAGCTGGTTTCGCTCGCGACCAAGTGAAACTACTCTTCGACCAGAACCTGTCGCCCGTGTTGGTGCAGTTGCTCGCCGACGTCTACCCGAACTCAACACATGTGCTGGATACAGCGCTAGACAAGGCGGAAGACCGCGATGTCTGGACCTTTGCCCGAGAGCACGGGTTCACCATCGTCTCCAAGGACGGAGACTTCCGCCAACTGAGCTTTCTCCTCGGCGCGCCGCCGAAGGTGATATGGGTACGCTTGGGCAACTGCACGACGCGTGACATTGAAACAGCATTGAGGAGTTCCCGCGTCCAACTCCGAGAGTTCGATGCCTCTGAAGAAGCTACCCTACTGATGGTTGGCTGAGGGTTTCCGGGAGTGACGGCACAACGTCCATCAAGATGGGTAAACGAGTTTTTGGATCGCAGGGGCCTGAATCTCCCCGATGGACGGCTGCCGAGCCGCCGACTTGACCAAAGTTTGACTTCCCGAGAGCGCCGTGGTTACGTTTGCGCGTTCGGCGGTATGCAAGCACGATAACGGCCTGGAGACCTTGAACATGCCTGGACCTCGATTCGAAGACGTGACCGTGGCCAACGGGGCCGAAGCCTTTCTGGCGCAGCTCAACGCCAATCCCGACGTGGACTACATCTTCGCCAACACCGGGACCGACCACGGGCCGATCCTGGAGGCGCTGGCCAAGATGCACCGCGGCGAGTCCAAGGGGGCCGAGATCGTCGTGGTGCCCCACGAGCAGGCGGCGGTGTCCATGGCCCACGGCTACTACTGCGCCTCGGGCAAACCGCAGGTGGTGCTGGTGCACACCCTGCCCGGCACCGCCAACGGCCTCGGCGGCTTGATGAACGCCAAGGCGTGCCAGGTGCCGATGCTGTTCGTGGCGGGGAGGACCCCGGTCACCGAGGGCGAGGTGGCGGGCGGCAAGAGCCGCCACATCCACTGGCGCCAGGAATCCCGCGACCAGGGCAGCATCGTGCGGGAGTTCGTGAAGTGGGATTTCGAGAACCGCGCCAACGAGCAGCTCGGCGCCATCGTCCCGCGCGCCTTCAAGATCGCCATGGCCGAACCGCGCGGACCGGTGTACCTGTCGCTGCCGCGGGAGTGGCTGTACGAGTCCATGGAAACCACCCGCGTGTCCGCGGAGGTGTTCGAGCCGCCGAGCAAGATCCAGACGCCCGTGGGGGACCTGGAACGGGCGGCGGAGATCCTCATGGGCGCGTCCGACCCGGTGATCGTGACGCGCTACGTCGGCAAGACCCCCGCAGCGGTGGCGCCGCTGGTGGAGTTGGCGGACCTGCTGGCGATTCCGGTGGTGCAGCATCCACAGTCGCCGTACATGAACTTCCCGTCGAGCCACCCGTGCCACGCCGGCCACGACATTCCCGGCCACGTGAAGACGGCCGACGTGGTGTTTCTCGTCGACATCGACGTACCCTGGACGCCCGCCACCCGGGACATTCTCCGGCCCGAGGCCACGGTGCTGCAACTGGAGGTGGACCCGCTGTTCTCGTCCATCCCGGTGTGGGGCTTCCCCGTGGATCACGCCATGACCGGTTCGTCCGACGTGACGCTGCCGGTGCTCAATAGACTCATCCGGCAGGGGCTGGACGGCTCGGAGACACTACGGAAAAGCGTGGAAGCGCGGCGGAGCCGCATCAACACCGCCCACGACGAGACCCGAGCCGAGTTGGCCGCGCGGATCGAAAAGCTCAAGAACGAGCGGCCCATCCACCCCTTGTGGGTTTCCCGCTGCATCGCCGACGTGGTGGACGAGAAGACCATCGTGATGGGAGAGGCCGTGACCTCGCCCCCGGGACCGGTGCTGGGGCTGGAGCGACCCGGATCGTTCTTCGACCAGGCGCCCGCCGGCCATCTCGGCTGGGGAATGGGCGCCGCCATCGGCGCCAAGCTGGCGGCGCCGGACCACACCGTCATCGCCTGCGAGGGAGACGGTTCCTACATGTTCTGTGTCCCCACGGCCTGCCACTTCACCGCGCAGAAATACCGGGTGCCGTTCCTGACGGTCATCTACAACAACCAGGCCTGGAACGCGACGCTGAGCACGGTGCGCGAGCTTTACCCCGACGGCGTGGCCCACCAGACCGGCAACTTCCCGGGCACCGACCTGACGCCGTCGCCGCAGTTCGAGCTGACCGCCCAGGCCTGCGGCGCCTACGCGGAGCGCGTGGACGACCCGGCGGACCTGCCCGCCGCCCTGGCGCGCGGCCTCAAGGCCGTCAAGGAAGAAGGCCGCCAGGCGCTGCTGAACGTGATCTGCCGTAACCCGGCCGGCTGAGCCAACGCTCCGCCGGAAAGGAGGAACCCATGGTCTGCAGAATTTTCTGGGGCAAGCTTCGACTCGGGAAATGGACGGAATACGAACGGTACTACAACGAGGTGGTAGTGCCCGCCACCGCGAACATGCCGGGTTTTCGCGGCCGCCAACTGCTCCGCAGCTCCGAGAATCCGGACGAAGGGATCTCCCTCACCTTCTGGGAGACCAAGGAAGACATGCAGAACTACGTCAGCAGTCCGGCCCGGGCCAACATCGCCAAGGGCGCGGAAGGCATGTACACCGGCGAGTACTGGGTCAAGGACTTCGAGGTGACATCGCTGTCGCTTCTGTCGCTGGGGAACGTGTGACCCGCTCCCTTCCCGGACAGGCGACCGACATCCGGCGTGGTGGAACATGAAACGCATAGGCCTGATATCACCCAACATCAGTGAGGAGTTCCTCACCGACGTCTATCGGATCCTGCCGCCGGACATCACGGTGGAAGGCCGCGGGCTCCGGGTACGCGAGTTCACAGACCAGGAGTTCGCCCGGGCCGAGAGCGAGTTCTTCGGCCTGGTCCGGGAGCTGACCGAGTACTCTCTCGATTTCCTCATGGTCACCGGCGAGCTGTTCCTGTCCTACAAGGGGCCGGGCTCGGACCGGCAGCTCCTGGACGCCGTTGGTGAAGTCACCCCGGTGCCGGCCTCCACGGTGCTGACCTCGGTGACGGACGCCTGCCGCGAACTGGAGATGAAGCGCGTCGTTATGGCGACTCCGTTTCCGGAAGACCAGGACACCCGCCTGATCCGTTTCCTGGAGCACGACGGCATCCACGTGGAGGCCTTCCGCGGCCTGGCCTGCGCGAATTCCAGGGAGATATGGGCGTTGCCCCCGGAGTCGTGCCTGGATGTGGCGAGGCCCCTCCTGCAGGAACACCCGGATGTCGACGGCCTCTACATGCCCTGCAACAAGTGGCGCATCACGCCCATCATCGAGCAGTTGGAGCAGGAATTCGGCAAGCCCGTGGTCACCAACACCCAGGCGTGGATATGGACGGCGCTGAAGGCGATGGAGCTGAATGAGCCGGTTGAAGGGTACGGTAGACTCTTGGCTCGGGACTAGCTAGTCTTCCGCTTCTAGGCAACCTTCTCCTTCAGCCACCCGTCCAAGGCGTCGATCATGAAATCCTCACAGCCGGCGTAGAAGTGGTTGGCGCCGGGGACGATGATGCAGGTGCAGTCGTCGGGTCCCGCCGCCTCGTCAAGCTCCCGGGCGTATTCGCGGAAGTAGGCGGCCTCGATCTCTCCGGCCGTTACCAGCAACGGACAGCCCAGCTTCGCGGCATGCGGGCGGACGTCGTTGGTCTCGTGGCGGCCGTACTTGCTGACGTAGGTCCTGTACGTGAACAGGCCGGTGGCTCCGCTTGCCGGCGCCCACAGGTACTCCTCCCCTTGTCCGGCGGCCACCCGCTGCTCGGCTCCCGCCATGCGCGCCTCGAACTCCGGATCCTCCGCGCACCGGGCGGCGTAGAACTGCTTGGGAGCCGAGCATGAAATCACACCGACCACGTCGTCGCGCTGCCGCGTGCCCTGGTAGTAGAGCGACTTGACCGAGCCGAGGCTGTGCCCGACGAGCACGAAGCGGGCGTAGCCTTCCTGCTTCAACCGCTCGATGGCCGCGTCGACGTCCAGCAGGCATTCCTCGAAGTTCTCGTAGGTGGCGCCCCGGAAAGCGGTGAGGTCGCCGCCCCGGGAGATCCAGTCATGTCCGCGCGTGTTGATGGAGAAGCCGTGGTGGCCCCGTCCGGCCAGGGCCTCGGCGAACACCGGCAGCGGGCCGGTGTAGAAGCTCATGGCCACGCCGTGGATCAACACCAGTGCCAAGTCGGGGCGTGGCGAGTCTTCCGCGCGAAACAGAGCGCCGTGCAGCGTCTCCTGATCCGAGGTCACGAACGATAGCAACTCGGCTTTTCCGGCCATAAAATATCTCCCTAGTGTCGCGTCCCATGATTTCCTGGCATAAGTTGCGCAGGATTTTTTGTCGTCGGCAAGGCGCGATGACGAGCAGTGGCGGGCACCACGCGAGGAAGAGCAACGCAGCCGACGGCAAAAAAGACAAGCAAATTATGCCAGGAAATCATGGGACGCGACACTAGCACCCCCGTGAAGCCGGCCGTCAGCGCCGCTGTCCCAAACGCTCTTCGAGCTGCTTGAGGTAGAGGCTCCGGGGGGCTACGGGGTTTTTCTCGGAATATGCGTAACAGTTACCGCTGGACGCGCTCGACCCCATGATCCAGTTCCGAGCCGTAGGAGGCGTCTCACAGTTGATGCTGTCGGCCGAGGAATTCCAGATCATCATCTGCGCGCCGGTCCATCCGTGGCCGGTCCCCTTGTTCCCGCGGTTCTCCACGTTGAGGGCGTCGCCGCGCACGTGAACGTTGTCGAACAGAGCGCCGGTGGACCATCGGTGATGGGGTCCGCTGTCGTTGTGGGCCTGCTCCGCGCTGCTGTCGAGAAAAACATTGGGTCCCGCCATCCTGGAATGCAGCACGAAATCGTGGCGCCCGTTGCGCGTCCGGCAGCGTTGCACGAGAATCATCTGCCCGGTAACGGTGAACGAGTACCGGCGGCCGCCCGTGATCCTGGATACGGCATCGAGACACGACGAGTCTTCCACCGTGACCCACTTCGCGTATCTCATTGCATGGACACAGGCGTATGCGAAGTGGACGCCGGTGATGCGCCGCACCCAGGCATTCTCCACCGCGTCGAGGCCGATGAAACTCCAGGCGTGGTTCTCGTCCTCCCGACCCCACCCGTATTCGGACTCTCCGCGCAGATCTTCGATTCCCACCTGGGCGAGCCGGTCGGGGAACTCGTACTTGTAGATGAAACCGCCGCCGTACTCCCGCTCGATGGCGTTGGTCAGGGGTACGTCGATGGTAATCCCCTGGCCGGAAATGCCGGTGATGACGCGGTCGAACCGAAGGTCGTATCGGCCGGGCTCCCATTGCTTGATCTCTCTCCCGTCGCGACGCGGAGGAATGCGGTCCATGCCTATGGTGCTGATCCACTCGCTCGTGCTGCGCCGCTGGACGACGATGCGGTCCCCGACGGCGAGTCCTTGAGCGGACTCCACTTCAAAGCTCCGTGCACCCACGGGCACGTGAGCGTCGACTACCTCCCGACGGGTCCCCGGCACGGCGCGCCATGCCTCCCGCCGTTTCCTGCTCGTCCTGCTGCCCCTCTTCAGGGACCGGAGCGCGCCCACCTCGATGAGAGTGCGCCGGCGCGTGCCGGTGGCCACCAGCACCGTGCCCTCGGGGTCCCGGCCCTCTCCGCGCAGGACCACGCCGCCAGTCGAGATACGGATGGTTCCCTCGATCTCGTACCTGCCCTTCCTGATCAGCACGGCCCCGCGCTGTCCATGGGCGTTGGGCTCCATCCCCGACACCTGGTCGATGGCCGCCTGGATGCGGTCCCCGTCGTCACCCGGCCCAGGCTCGACCACGGCCCTGACCGGTACCAGGGGGATATCCACCCCGCCGCCGCCGTAACCGGCATGGGAGTAGTCCGGGACGATGTTCCCCTTCTCGTCCGGCACGTAGACCAGCTTCCCGTTATCGTCCAGGTGGACGGGCGGGTTGGCCCCCTCCACGCCGCCGACCGAGGAGAGCATCGCGAGGGCCACGACTGCAAACTTCCAACGCACGGTATCCGCCCTTTTTCTCGTGGAGCGACTACGATGCCGGCTTATGGGCGTCCAGCCACCCCGCGATTGCCTTGCCGTCACGCTTGAGCCACAGCGCGTTGGAGCGGATGCGCTCCAGGGACTGGCGCACCGTGCGCGCCGCCGCGGGCGCCGGGTGCGACTCGAAGAAGGCCTCCACCTCCGCGGCCTTCTCCAGGGTGGTGAAGTCCTCGGTGGTGATGGAGACGATGCGCGCGATGATGAAACCGCCCTGCCCGTAGCGGCTGTCGAACTCCGCCCACTTCGCCCGCAGGAAGTCCCAGGCCATTTCCCGTCCCAGCGGGTTCATGGCGACGCCGGCCACAACCAACGGGGTGTCCTGTCCGCGCACCTCGTCACCCAGTGAGAAATCGAGCGTCCGCTGGAGCAGATCCGGGTCGGCGCTGCATCCAAGCGCCCGCAGGCAGCGGTTCTTCTCCTCGTGAAGCTCGGCTTCGCGGTAGACCTTCAGCACCGCCTCGTATCCCTCCAGCCCGCGGCTTTCCACCACCTGGCCGTAGACGGCCATCCTCAGGTCGGGCGCCACCGGCGTGGCCTCGCGGATCCCCGCATCGAAGCGGCGCAAGGCCTCGGCATTGACCTGCGGGTCGCCGTAGCGCCCCAGCAGCCCGATCACCATGGGCCGGAGCAACTTGGTGAGATGACTCTCACCGGGACGGGCATCCCATCCCAGGCTGGCGTGGATGGTCTGGTACAGACTCCGGGCGAAGGCGCGGAACGGCTCGTGACAGCCCTGGCCGGCCAGGAGAGTGTCGTAGGCCCGAAGATTCTCCGACAGGTCGGCCCACACCGTATAGTCCGTCTCGTTGCGATAGGCGGGCGCCAGCGCCAGGGGCCGGCCGGGGTCAAGATAACCCGCGCGCGCCAAGGCGAACGCGTCGTTCTGAAGGCCCAGCCGGTCCGTGGCCGACGGCAGCTCCCCCGCCTCCACCGCGGCGGCCAGCCGGTCCCACAGCTCGGCGCTGTAGTTGCCGCGATAGAACCCGGTCTGGTCGGGGTTCACCTTCACCCAGCCTCTGCGGCCGCCGCCCACGGCGATGCGCGCCCGCTCGTCCTCGAAGATGCGGAACGTGTCCTCGGCGGCCTCCGCCCGGATGCCCAGGGGAACCGACCACCGGCTGGCGTCGTCCCGATTCGGGACGCCGCTCAGGAAGAACCGCGTCTGGTGGAGCTCCACCTCTCCCTGGTTCATGTTCACGGACAGCAGCGGATAGCCGGTCTGCTTGGTCCAGGTGTCCATGATCTGCTTCACCGGCTTCCCGGACTCTTCCGCCAGCGCCTGCCACAGGTCCTCGGTGGTGGCGTTGGCGTACTGGTGCCGCTCGAGGTAGCGCCGCAACCCGCTGCGGAAGGTGTCCGCGCCCAGGTAGGCGGCCAGCATCCGGATCACCGAGGCGCCCTTGCTGTAGCTGATGGCGTCGAAGATCTCGCTGATCTGCTTGGGATCCCGCACCTCTATCTCGATGGGATGGGAGCTCTTGAGCCCGTCCAGCGACAGGGCGCGGCCGAAGTCGCTGTAGACGAACTGCGTCCACATGTCCCACTCCGGAAACAGGTGGTCCACCGCCATGAACTCGATCCACGAGGCGAACCCCTCGTTGAGCCACAGGTGCGTCCACCACTCCATGGTGACCAGGTTGCCGAACCACTGGTGCGCCAGCTCGTGGGCGACGATGATGGCGACGCGCTGGCGTGTCCCGGCGGACGACTCCTCCGGATCCACCAGGATGGCGGTCTCGCGGTAGGTCACCGCCCCCCAGTTCTCCATGGCGCCGGCCGCAAAGTCGGGAATGGCCAGAAGGTCCATCTTGGGCAACGGATAGGCGATACCGAAGTAATCGTGGAAAAAGGACAGCGTGCGGGCGGCCACGTCCAGGGCGAACCGACCCTGCTCCCGTCTGCCCACCGGCGTGTAGACGCGCACCGTCACGCCTTCCGCCGTCTCGGTCTCGACGTAGTCGAACTCGCCCACGACGAAAGCCAGGAGATAGGTGGACATCACCGGGGTATCGGCGAAGCGCACCGTCTTGAGCCCGTCGTCCCCGCTCTCGACTTCACTGGGCGGCATGTTGGAGACCGCCACCCGGTCCTCCGGCACCACCAGCGTCACCGCGAACACGGCCTTTTGCGCGGGCTCGTCCCAGCACGGGAAGGCGCGCCGGGCGTCGGTGGCCTCGAACTGGGTCACGGCCATGATCCGCTTCTCGCCGTCCTGGTGATAGACGCCGCGGTAGAAGCCGTGCATCTTGTCGTTCAGTTGCCCGGTAAACTCGATGGCCAGCCGCGCCGGACCCGGCTCCAGCGTCTCGCCGAAGACAAACGCGACGGTCTCTTCCTCCTCGTTGGCCTCGATGCTCGCGGGCTCGAGGGTCGCCCCGTCCCGCTCCAGCACCGCCGAGTGGATCTCCAGCTCGGTCGCATGCACGACGATCCGGCGGGTGGCCGCCTTCACCTCCACGTCCACGGACTCGCTGCCGTCGAAGGTAAAGCGCTCCAGGTCGGGTTTCAGAGTGAGGTCGTAACGTTTCGGGACTACGTCGTCGGGCAAAAGCACCCGTTCCTGCTCAGTCATGCATGTTCTCCAAACCCTGCCCTATTCGTTCCTTGCCTTGCCCAACGGGCTGCTTGCACCAGGCACCCTCACCCCGACCCTCTCCCAGAGGGAGAGGGGGTGGAAGGCCAACTACCTTCACACCGGCCAGCCGTGCTGCGACAGGTCGATCAGGTTGCCGTCCGGGTCCTGCACCCGGTACTCCGACTCGCGGTTGGGCGGCCGCTTCCTGACGTCGTCGGCACCGCCCATCCGGTCCGACAAGGGCTTGAGGGCCCGGACGTCATCCACCTCGAAACCGATGTGGTTGAGGCCGCTCTCCAGCGCATGTCCCTCCACCTTCTCTTCCGGCCCCTTGGGGATGATGGCGAGGTTCACGTGCCCGTCCGAAAGATAGGTGGCGGTGCCGATGCCCTTGACGATCTTGAGCCCGAACACGCCGGTGTAGTACTCCACCAGCCTTTCCTTGTCGTCGGTAAGGATGGCAATGTGACGGATACGGGCCATGTCGATCTCCTTCCCGATGCCTCTGGTGCAGGGGCGGGTTTCAAACCCGGCCGCGCCCGCACCGCGCCGTGGCGCGCCCGGGCCGAGCCCCTACAGGTGCTTCTTGAAGAAATCCAGCGTCCTCTTCCACGCGGTCTCCGCCGCCTCCTTCTCGTAGTTGCGGCTGTCGGCGTTGGCGAAGGCGTGGCCCGCGTTGGGGTAGATGAAGACCATGTGCTCGCCCTTCAGGGTCTTGAGCTTGGCCTGGAACGCCCGGACGTTGTCCACCTTGATGGCCCGGTCCGTCTCGCCGAAGTGCCCCAGGATGGTGGCGCGCATGCGGCTGAGATCGTCCGCGGGATTGAAGAAGCCGTAGTAGATCACCGAAGCCTTGACGCCGAGATCGTTCTTGGCCATCTGGTAGGACCAGCCGCCGCCGAAGCACCAGCCCACCGACGCGATGCGCGCCGGGTCCACCTCGCCCTTGAGACCGGCCAGGTAGCTCACGGCCTGCTTCAGGTTGGCAAAGGCCGCCTCGGTGTTCTTGCGCACGCTCCCGGCCAGCTCGCGCGCGCCAGCCGGCTTCGTCGCCATCTTGCCGTTGTAAAGGTCCACCGCCAGGGCGACGTAGCCCAGCTCCGCGAACGCGCGTGCGTTCTCCCGGATGTTGTCGTTGAGCCCCCACCACTCATGAATCAGGATGAGCCCGGGACGCGTCTTCTTGTCCGCGGGCTTGGCCAGATAGCCCTTGATGTTGTCGTTGCCCTTGACGTAGGCCACGTCCGTGGCGGTGATCTTCATGGCCTGCGCATGGGCGGCGCCGGCCGCGAGCAGGAACGCCAGCACCACGAATATCGCCCGAAGGAACACTTTCTGACGTTTCATGTCCGTTCTCCTTTGCAATGCACGCGACCGATCAACCGTCGGACTCGCATTTCCAGCCGATATTTCCGTTCACGATGACGCCTTCGACTCGGGTCGCCGCCTCGAACGGCGGTCCGGAGAGCACCACCACGTCCGCGTCCTTGCCCTTCTCGAGGCTCCCCACCTGCTCATCGATGCCCATGAGCCGCGCCGAGTTGAGGGTCAGCGCCTTCAGGGCCTCCGCCTCGCTCACTCCGTGGTCCACCGCAGTCATCCCCTGCATCCTGTGGTTCTGGATGGGGATCACCGGATGGTCGGTGGAAAAGGCCGTCAACACGCCGTCCTCGATCAGAATCCGGGGCGAGTGCATGCTGCGCCCGGATTGCTCGAGGTTGCCGCGGGTCTTGAGCCACGGCCCGTGAACGACGCCCACCCCGGCTTCCGACAGCTCCGTTGCCACCTTGTACCCGTCGGTGCCGTGTTCGATGATCAGGTCGAGGTCGAACTCCTGAGCGATCCGGATGGCGGTGATGATGTCGTCCGCGCGGTGTGCATGCGCCCTGAGCGGAATCTCCTTCCTCACCACCGGGACCATGGCTTCCTGGCGCAAGTCACGCGCCCCGCCGCCGTTGGCGGCATAGTGCTGCGCCCTGACCAACCCCTCCCGCAGGATGGCGGCGATGCCCATGCGTGTCATCGGGCTCTTCTTGAGGCCGCCGTAGACCTGCTTGGGACGCTCCCCGAAGGCGATCTTCATGCCCACCGGCGCGCGCACCAGCATCTCTTCCACCGTACGTCCCACCACCTTGACCGCGGCAGGCTGGCCGCAGATGACGTTGTAGCTTCCGGGCATGACCCCCACGGTAGTGACGCCGCCCATCAAGGCGTCCCGGAAGGCGATGTCCTCGGGGTTGATGGCGTCCAGGGCGCGGAGGTGCGGAACCACCGGATCCCCCACCTCGTCCTCGTCGCTCTGGCTGGCTCCGACGCCGTCCTGGCACAGGCCCAGGTGGGTGTGTGCGTCGATCATCCCCGGGATGAGGACCTTGCCGCTCACGTCCCAGACCTCGGCGTCCTCGGGCGGGCGGATGTCGGCGCCGACGGCCTTGATGGTCCGCCCCTCGATCAGCAGCGTCCCGTGCTCAATCGCGCCGTTGGATGCGGTCAGAATACGGGCACCGGTCAAAGCTAGCAGCATGACTCCCCCTCGTTGGTCCCCCTGGGCGGATTTCGCTCAAACCCGCCGGCCAGGCTGTGTCAGTTCTCTCCGTGGTTAACGGACATGGCACTGACTCCGGAGCCCTGGATTCCGGCTTTCGCCGGAATGACGATTCGGGGCGTCCCTGCCATTCCGTATCCAACAGCGGTTTCGACACAACCTGCGGCGACCGCTCACTCGGACTCCGCCCGGTCGAACACGAGGCGGCCGTCCACGTAGGTGCGGTCCACCTTGATGTCCCGGATCGTGGTGGGCTCGACGCTGAGAATGTCCTCCGAGAGGAGCGCCAGGTCCGCCCGTTTGCCCTCCTCCAGGGAACCCGTCCGGTCTTCGTCGAACGATGTATAGGCGCAGTTGTAGGTATAGATCCGGATGGCCTGCAGAACGCTCACTCCCTCGTCGGCGTTGAGCACCTCGCCGCCCTCCTCGGGTCCGAAGCGGTGGTTCACCAGGATGTCGAGGCCCTGAAGCGGGTTGTAAAGGCCCACGGGCCAGTCGGAGCCGCCGGAGATGATCACGCCCCGGTCGGTGAGCGACTTGAACGGGAACGCGTAGCGCGCCCGCTCGCCCCACTGGCCGTGGATTCCCTCGCTGCCGATGCTCTCCAGGATCGGCGGCTGCGTGTTCCAGATGACGCCCAGCTCCCCCATGCGGTCCATGACCCGCGGGTTCCAGAGGTAGGCGTGCTCCAGCCGGTGGCGCAGGTCGTGCGCCGCCACCTTCTCGCGGCCGTGGGCGATGGCTTCCAGCGACCGGTGGATGCCGTGGTCGCCGTGGCAGATGAGCCCGGCCTGCCAGTCATTGGCCTGGACCTGCGCCATGAAGTCGTTGGCCACCTCCTGGGTGAGCCGGAAGCTGCCGAGCTTCTTTCCCTCCGGGTCGTTGCTGTAAGGCTCGAACAGGGCGGCGGTCTGGCCGATGACGCCGCCGTCGATGCCAATCTGGAGCGCGCCGAGCTTGAGCCACTCGGTGCCGTAGTTGGTCGCCAACCCGGTTTCCCAGATCTTCCCGGCGGCGCCCTCGAGGTCCCAGCCTTCGCCGTGCACCGGGTAGGGGCCCATGACCACACGCAGGCTCGGTGGCGTCTGGCGGTGCAACCGCTGCAACGCCGCCGTATCCCTGCGGTAGCGGATCGCTGCCTCGAACGCGGTGGTGATGCCGTAGCGATTCAACTCGTCGGCCATCCACTGGAAACCGTCCATCATCTCGCTCACGTCCCACTTGGGCAGGACCGGCATGATGAACACGGTGCGGGTGTTGTCCCACATGGGGCCCAGCGGACGGTCCTGGTCGTCGCGTTCCATGGGGCCGCCGGGGGGATTCGGGGTATCGTCCTGGACCCCCATGCGCCGCAAACCCATGGTGTTGAATGTCCACCCCATGGACTCGCGGTTGGCGATACCCACCGGGTTGTCCGGCGACACCGGATCGAGGTCGAAACGGTTGGGGTTGCGCCGGTCGGTGAGGCGGGTTGCCTGGAAGCCCCGGCCCCAGATCCACTCGCCCGGCTTCACCTGTGCGGCTCGCTCCTTGATGCTGGCGACGATGTCCGCGATCGACGGACAGGCGGCGTAGGTGGTGTCCACCCAATGCCGCTGCTGACCGTTGGTCATGTGGATGTGGTTGTCGATGAAACCGGGCGTCAGCGCGCGCCCTTTCAGATCCACCACTTCCGTTTCCCGGCCCACGGCCTGCTCGACGTAGGCGCGGTCTCCCACCCGAAGGATGTTCCGGCCGCGGATCGCCAGCGCCTCCGCCACCTCGTCCCGGGAGTTGACCGTCACGATGGGACCGCCGACGAAAACCACATCAGCGGTGGAAATCGGTGTCGACACGCTCGATTCTGGCATTGGACACCTCCTGGAAGGGCGCGAAAGCCCCTTCAATCAACCCCGAAAGACAATAGCGGCTCGCCGGTGGAGCCGCAACTGTAGGGGCGACCGGCGGTCGCCCATGTACGCAGCCTTGACCCGCTGAGGGCGACCGCCGGTCGCCCCTACACCTGTCGCACCACCTCGCGACCTTCCTGTGACGCGTGAGATACATCGCCTAACGCCTCGTCGGATCGAAGAAATCCCTCAGGCCATCCCCCAGTATATTGAACCCCAGGATAAGCAGGGTGATGGCCATTCCGGGGAAAAATGCGGCCCAGGGGGCTCGTTCCACGTAACCGTAGGCGCCGGTCAGCATGGCGCCCCAGGAGGGCGCCGGAGGCGGGTGGCCCACGCCGAGGAAGCTCAGGGACGATTCAGCCAGAATGGCGTAGGAGAAGGACAGGGCGAACTGCACCAGCAACGGCGCCACCACGTTGGGGGCGATGTGGCTGCGGATGATGCGCGGATGGGAACCTCCCAGCACCTGGGCCGCCTCCACGAACGGCTGCGCTTTGATCGCCAGGGTAGCCCCGCGCGCGACCCGGGCGAAGTGCGGCGCCTGCACCACGCAAAGGGCGATGATGACCGGCACCGAAGGGGGCAGGCCCCCGCCGGTGAGAAACGCCGCCACCGCTATGGCGAGGAGGATCGTGGGAAACGCGAACACGAGGTCGATGAGCATGGTGACCCCGCGGTCCAGCAAGCCGCCGAAATAACCGCCGAGCACCCCGATGAACATGCCCACCACCGCCGCCCCCGTGGCCGAGAGCACCCCCACGACGAAGGCGATGCGGGCGCCGTAGATCACCCTGCTGAGCACGTCCCGCCCGAACTCGTCGGTGCCGAACCAGTGGGCGGCGTCCGGCCCGGTCAACCGCGAACCGGCGCCCATGTCGAGCGGATCGTAGGGCGCCAGCACGTCCGCCAGAAGCGCCGCCAGAAGATACAGCACGATAAGCGCCGCGCCCACCACGGCCGGCCGGTGGCGCACGAACCGGCGCCACGCCCGCCCCGGCCCTTCGCGGCGGCGCGCGGTCTGCTGCCAGGGACCCGTGCTGTTTGCGGCTTCCGCCACGGGGTCAGCACCCTCCCCCAACCGGCTTGATATTCGCGCGCGTGGTCATTGCGCGCCTAGTCGTACCGCACCCGCGGATCCAGCAGCCCGTAGCCGAGGTCCGCCAGCGTATTGATGATCACGTAGCTGCCGGCGATGACGATCATGGTGGCCTGAAGCACCGGATAGTCCCGGCTGAGCACGGCCTCCACCGCGTACTGGCCGATGCCCGGGATGGCGAAGATCTGTTCGATGATGAGCGAGCCGCCCAGCAGTTTGCCGGTCTCGGTGCCGATCAGCGTCAGCACGGGGATGAAGGCGTTCCTGAGAGCATGCCTGGAAAACACGCGGCGCTCGCGTACTCCCTTGGCGCGCGCCGTCCGGATGTATTCATGGGCAAGCACGTCCAGCATGGCCGAGCGCGCCATCCGCATCACCGCCGCCGCCATGGTCGTGCCCAGGGCCAGGGACGGCAGGATCAGGGAAAGCGTGCTCTCGACGGGATCTTCGAACAAGGACACGTAGCCAACGGAAGGAAGGATGTTGAGGTAGACCGCAAAGACCAGCACCAGCAGCGTCGCCAGCCAGAAATGCGGCATCGCCAGCCCGAGAATCCCGGTGGTGGTGACCAGCCCGTCGATCTTGCCGTTGGGATACCGCGAGGCGATGACGCCCAGGGTCACTCCGAAGATGACGCTCCAGGTCCCCGCCATGAACGACAGGTGCAGCGTCACCGGCAGGCGCGAGAAGATCTCGTCCGCGATGGGATAGCCGGAGATCAGGGAACGCCCGAAGTCGAGTTGCAGCACCCGCCCCATCCATTCGACGTACTGGACCACGAGCGGGCGGTCGAGTCCCCAGAGCGCGCGGATCTCTTCGATGCGCCCGGAGCTCATGTACAGTCCGTAGATGTAGTCCACGGCGTCGCCGGGCACCAGGCGGATCATGTAGAAGACCACCACCGAGATGCCGAACTGCACCAGCACCAGGGAAATCAGTTTCTGGAGGATGTACCGATTCACCGAGACACCCCGTCAGGTTTCCGTGGAAGAAACCGATGGCTTGCACGGGCGGGCTTCAACCCCACCCGTGCGCTCCGTATTGCGACGGTCGTCTGTTTGAACGCCGGACGGGTGATCTCCGACCAACTCCCGCATCGGAAATCAACCGCCGGCGCGTATCCTGCTGCCCTACTTGTCGAGCCAGACCTCGCGGAACGAGCACTGGCTGGCGTTCGGGAACGGGGTATAACCCTTGACATGGGTACGCATGGCCTGGAAACGGTCGAAGGCCACCAGGAACACCCAGGGCTGCTGTTCGGCCAAGCGCTTCATGGCGACCCGGTAAGCAGCCTTGCGGTCCGCGATGGTGGTGGCCACCACGCCCTTGGCAAGCAGCTTGTCGAACTCCGGGTCGCAGAACTTGCTGTTGTTGTAGCTGCCCTTGCAGGTGAAAAGCGGCGTCAGCGCGCCGTCCGGGTCGACGAAGTCCGAACCCCACCAGCGAATCGGATACATCTGGAAGTTGCCGGTGCGCCAGTCACGCGAGGAGCTGGCGCTGTCCGTCGCCTTGATCTCCACCCGGATGCCGACCTTCTTGAGCTCGGACTGCACCACCGCGGCGAACGGTGCGTGGTAGGAAGTGGTGCCGATCCGTATGGCGACGTCGACACCGTCGGGGTAGCCGGCCTCCGCCAGCAGCTTCTTGGCCTTCTCCCGGTCCAGGTTGTAGTACTTGTCGTCGTTCCCCGCCCAGTACGGCGGAATCAGCGGCGGCCCCCAGAGCGGCTGCGCAAAGCCGTCGAAGCCCTTCTCCACCATCTCCTTGCGGTCGATGGCGTAGGCCACGGCCTGCCGCACCCTCACGTCGTCGAAGGGTTTCTTGGCGACGTTGAGCGAGATGTTGACGAAGCTGATGTTCGGCCCCCCGGTCACGTTGATCCGCTTGTCGCGCTTGAGGGCGTTCACGTCCTTGGGCGGCACCGGCTCGATGTAGTCCACCTGCCCGGCCCGCAGCGCGTTGGTGCGCGCGGTCTGGTCGATGAGCGGAATGAAGTGCATCTCATCCAGAAGCGGCTGCGACTTGTCGTAGTAGTCGGGGTTCTTGACCAGCACCAGCCTCCGGCCCTTGATGTGCTCCTTGAACATGTAGGGGCCGGTTCCCATCATCCCCTCCTTCAGGCCCACCGGCATCGGCTTCACCGTTTCCTCGGCCACCATGGCCATGGCGGGCAGCGACAGGTTGGTGACGATGGCGGCGTCGGGCCGCTTCAGGTTCAGGACGAGCTTGTACTTGGAGGGCGTCTCGATGGAGTCGATGGACTTGATGGTGCTCGCGTAGCCTGCCGGCACGTTGGGGTCGAGAATCCGCTCCAGCGAGTACTTGGCATCCGCGGACGTGAACTCCCGGCCGTTGTGAAACTTCACACCCTCGCGCAGCGTGAACTCGAGCCGTGTCGGCGACTTGAACTCCCAACTCGTCGCCAGATCCGGCCGGGGCTGGATGTCGGTACCGGCCCGGACCAGCCCCGAGTACACGTTCTGCATGATGTTGATGTCCCAGCCGATGCGCGTGGTATGGGGATCGAGATCGCTGACGTCCCGCTCCCCGCCGAGGCGCAGGATGCCGCCGGCTTTTTGGGCCTGTGCCGCGGAGAGGCAGGCGATGACAAAGACCGCCGCGATGGCAAGCGCCAGCGACCACCGCTTCGGCGAGGAATCCGAACAGCCCAACCTTTTCATGAGGTTCGTCCGTTTCATGTCGCTTCCTCCTCGGCGGGGTCCCCATGGCACGGCACAGGATGGAAACGCCGCCCGTTACGCCGGCACCGTCGGTACGGCGCCGTCTCCAACCGACTGTCACAGTCTCCCATAACCTGTTTCGGCCGCGATACTCGCACAGGCTTTCGCGGGGTGTCAAGGTTGCACGGGATCGACAAAAGATTGTATGGGCGAGGAGGTTTCCTGGTTTCTGTGTAGAGGTGACACAAGCACGGGCGCCCGCGACATGACCGCGACATGAGTGTCCAAGGGAGGTAACTCATGGCAAACAACGCAGACTTGGTCTTCGTCAACGGACGCGTGATCACGGTGAACCGGACGGACGACGTCGCCGAGGCGGTGGCGGTGGCGGGCAACCGCATCGTCCGGGTCGGCTCCAACGAATCCGTCGAGACGCTGGTGGACAACGAGACCCGGGTCGTGAACCTGGCGGGGCGCGCCCTGACCCCTGGGTTCGTCGAGAACCACATGCACATCATCAACGCGGTGGAGGACCGCAAGTGGATCGACTGCAGCCCTGAAGTCACCTCCTCCATCGACGCGATCGCCGCGGCCGTGAAGAAGCGGGCGGACGAAACCCCCGCCGGTGAGCTCATCGTCGGCTGGGGCTTCGACCACCACCGGCTGCCGGAGCGGCGCTACCCCACGCGCCGCGACCTCGACCCGGTCTCCCCCAACCACCCCGTGCTGCTGCGCCAGCGGGAGTCCATGAGCTGGACCGCCAATACCGCGGCCCTGCGGCGCATGGGCATCGAGGACAACACCCCGGACACTCCCGGCGGCCCCATGCTCCGGGACGAACAGGGCGCGCCGCTGGGGCCCATGTGGGACAACTGCCGGGTCGTCTACATCTTCCCGACCATCACGCCGCCGACCCTGGATGAGCTGGCGGAGGGCTACGGGTGGGCCTGCCGCTACCTGAACGAGCTGGGGATTACCAGCGTGGACGAGGCCTCCATCCGCAACGAGGAAGAATCCCACGCCTGGCAGATCCTGCGCGCACGGGGCGGCCTCACCGCCAGAATCTACCTGAACATCTACCCGGTCTACGGCACCAAGTGGGACGTGGAGACCGCTGCCTACCGGATCTTCCGCTCCGGCATGCGCACCGGCTTCGGCGATGATTGGATCCGTCTCGGACCCGCGGTCATCGGCATCGACGGCGGCGTGCAGGGGCAGACCGCGGCGCTGTTCGAGCCCTACTCCAACGACCCCGAGGGGAAGTTCCGCGGCAGCTTCCGCTGCTCCCAAGAGATGGCGGACGAGTTCTGCCTCGAAGCCCACAAGGCCGGCATCCAGATCGCCGCCATCCCCCACGGCGACCACGGCATCACGGTCACCCTCGATGCCATCGAGAAGGCCCAGAAGGCCTTCCCGCGCCCGGATGCGCGCCACCGCCTGGAGCACGCCTACCTGTGGAACGCCGAGCTGCTCGACCGCGCCGCCGGCCTGGGCGTCGTCTACAACGCCCAGCCGCCGATCCTGGAGGTGCTGGGCGAGGCCTGCACCCTGGATCCCTGGGGCGAGGAGCGCTCGCGCTACGCGTTCCCGATGAAGTCCCTGCTGGACCGCGGGGTAATCTCGTCGGGCGGCTCCGACATGCCCATCGTCACCGCCAACCCCATGGTGGGCATCGACTGCCTGGTGAACCGGCGCCTGGACCCGAGCCCCGGGGGCACGGTGCTGAACCCCGATGAGCGCCTGACCGTCATGGAGGCGTTGCGGATCTACACCTACAACGGCGCCTACGTGCACTTCGAGGAAACCGGCAAGGGCTCCATCGAGGAAGGCAAGCTGGCCGACCTGGCCGTGCTCTCCCGTGACATACTCACGGCGCCGGCCGAGGAGATCCGGTATATCACCGTGGACATGACCGTGGTGGACGGCAAGGTGGTGCACGAGATCGGGTAGGCGCATGTCCGCCGATCCCGAGGCGGTGTCCAAACCATCCCCCTCTCCCTCCGGGAGAGGGCCGGGGTGAGGGTGCCCGACAAGGAAGACCCTATGGACAACCTTCAGAAACAGGTGCTGGCCGGGATCCGCGAGGACGAGCTGGTGACCATGGCCATGGACATGGTGAGTATTTCCAGTCCGCCGGGCGCGGAGGCGCCGGCCGGCGACTACCTCGCCGGACGGCTGGCGGAGTTGGGCATGCGCGTGCAGTTCCAGGAAGTGGAGCCCGGCCGCAACAACGTAGTGGGCCGGCTGCCCGGCAGCAAGGGCTCGCCCACGCTGCTCTTCAGCGGACACTTCGACACCAGCACCACCGGACGCGAGGTCGAGGTGTTGGGCAGCGGGTATACCGCCGACATCGTGGGCGGCGGGGTGCCCCAGGCCACCACCGCCGACGGGTGGATCCACGGCCTGGGCGCCAGCAACATGAAGGGCGCCTTCGCCGCCTACTGGGGCGCGGTGCGGGCGCTTCAGCGGGCCGGCGTGGAGTTGGCCGGCGACCTTCTCATAACCGGCGTGGTGGGCGAGACCGAGAAGGCGCCGGTGGACCAGTACCAAGGGGCGGAGTTCCGCGGCGGCAAGGTGGGTTCGCGCTTTCTGGTGACCCACGGCGTCACCGCCGACTACGCCGTCATCGGCGAGCCCACCGGGATGCGCCTGCAAATCGGCGAGACCGGCTACTGCTTCGTCAAGGTGACGGTCTACGGCAGGTCCCAGCACACCTGGTCCAAGGAGCACGGCATCGACCCCATCGAGAAGATGATGCGCGTCTTCACCGCGCTGCAGGCGTGGGAGCCCGTGTTCCGGGAACGCCATCCGCATCCCTTCATGGAGCCGCGCATCGGCATCGGCGCCATCCAGGGCGGACACCCGTACAAGCCGTCGAAGTGTCCGGCGCCGTTCTGCAACCTCTACGTGGACGTGCGCGTGGTGCCGAGCCAGAGCTTCATGGAGGTGAAGCAGGAAGTCGAGGCGGTGCTGAACGAACTGAAGGCCGATGACCCGGAGCTGCAAACCGATGTCGAGCTGTACCTGACGGGGAACGGCTTCGAGCTCGAGCGCGACGAGCCCCTGGTGCAGGCCATGGAACGGGCCCATCAGAACGTCTACGGCGAGCCCGTCCCCTATGCCGCGCCCAACCGCTATGCCGTCTCCAGCGACGCCGGACCGATGTTCGAGTACGGCATCCGGGGCCTCACCTACGGCCCCGGCGGCATCTCCACCGGCGGCCAGTTCGCCAACTACGACCCGGCTCACAAACACAGCGAGGTGCTGAAGATCGAGCACCTGGTCAAGGCCGCCGGCGTGTACGCCCTGGCCGCGCTGGACTTGTGCGGCCCGACGTCGTAGCGGACGGGCGGCGGCGATGCCGGAGGAACGGACCATGGAACCTCTCATCGGATACTCGGCCCTGATCGAGCGCCCTCCCCTGCGCTGGCCGGACGGCGCGCGCGTGGCCTTGTGGGTGCAGATGAATCTGGAGCACTTCGAGATCGACGCCCCGGGCATGAGCCTGCCGCCGAGCCGCTCGCCCGGCCCCATCCCCGACCCCAAGAACGCCGGCTGGCGCGACTACGGCGCGCGCGTGGGCATCTGGCGGCTCATGGAGATGCTGGACCGGCACCGTCTGCGCGCCTCGGCGCCCACCAACGACCAGGTATGCGACTATTATCCCGAGATCATCCGCGAGGCGGTGCGGCGCGAGTGGGAGCTCATGGGCCACGGGTTCAACAACTCGCACACCCTGGGCGGCCTCTCGCGCGAGGACGAACGCGCGGTCATCCGGGCGAGCGTGGCGAAGCTGAGCGCGGCCGCCGGGCGCCCCACCAGGGGATGGCTCGGCCCCGGCCTGGTGGAGACCTTCAACACCCTGGATCTCCTGGCCGAGGCCGGAGTCGAGTACGTCTCCGACTGGTGCAACGACGACCAGCCCTATCCCATCGAAGTGAGCAGCGGCCGGCTCATCGGCGTGCCCTACTGCATGGAGGTCAACGACATCTACGCCTTCGTGGGCGCCGGCATGGACGGCGAAAGCTTCTACCGGATGATGTGCGACCAGTTCGACGTGCTGCACGCCGAAGGCGCGGATACGGGCCGCATCCTGGGCCTTTGCCTGCATCCCTTCATCGGCGGCCAGGCACACCGCGCCAAGTGGATCGACAAGGGCCTGCAATACATCCTCGGCCACGACGGCGTGTGGGCCGCCACCGCCGAGGAGATCTCGGACTGGTACTACGAGCACTACTACGAGGATGCGCTGGCGCGACTGCGGGCGAGGGAGCATTCCCGTTCGTCTGAAGGGTAGCGGAAAGGGAGGAAGGCCATGGCACTACGACAGATCAATTCCGTTCCGGTTCCCGGCGGCCAGGGGGCCGCATGCACCGTGCAGGCCGGCCAGTACGTGCGGGTCGTCGACGTCGAGGGCGGCCAAGTGGCCGACTTCAACGCCTGGACGCTGCCCGACTACAAGGAGCAGTTCTGGTCCGGGCGCACCCGGATCGTGGAAGGGGCGCACCTCTCCACCGGCAACCGCCTGTTTTCGTCGCCCAACATGGAGGTGCTGTTCACCATCACGGACGACACCGTGAAGCCCGTCGACTCGCCCCTCGGCGCCATCTCCCACGATCTCATCTACGCGCGCTGCAGCGCGGGACTGTGGAAGCTCCGCGGTGTCGAAAACGCCCCCAACTGCCAGGACAACCTCGTGCGCGCCATCGAGTCCTACGGGCTGACCGCGCACAACGTCCACGACGCCTTCAACATCTTCATGAAGACCGGCATCAACGAGGAGGACCGGCTGTTCGAGGAACCCGCCGAATCGGTGGCCGGGGATTACCTGGAATTGCGGGCGGAGAAGGATTGCCTAGTGGCCGTGTCGTCCTGTCCCGGGCGCGGCAACCGCTTTCCGGAATGGCAGAGCCGGCCGTTGCGGGTGGAGGTGCTGGTGGAGGAATGAAGAGAGGCATGAAGTGCTCGACGGGGGACCGGGGCTCGTAGTCCGGGTTCTCAAGCATCCCGGGTTGGTCTATAGCGCAAGGGCCTTCTCGATATCCTGATGGACGAACGCCGACGCCATGCGCTCGATCTCTCGTGAACGGATGTTCAATCGAGCGGCCGCGGCGCGCCAGTCGGACACCGCCTTCGCAACCTCAACGGCGATCGTTCTCGCGTCCGATGCCTTGATTCCGTAGTAGTGCGCGGTCTCCAGGGCGAGATCGAGCGACGCGGTCGCGTCGTCTAGCTCGATCGCCGTGGAGAGCATGCGTGGCCGCACATCCGCGGGCGTGGGATTCAGGTCATAAGCGGGGGCAAGACGCCACCCGCTATTGTCACCGTCAAGCAGAAAGCCGTGATTCCGCAAGTGGTCATCGGTGTTGGAGATCATCACGTTGAACACGACACGCCGCCAGAGCTGGGCCAAGTCCTCCCTTGCCGCCGCGCCGTGCTGGCGCAAGGCGTCGGCGATTTCAAGGTAGGACCGGACCTCATTGTCGTGTGCACCCAACATGCTCATGGCCGACAGGAACGGGATGCGCTGCCCGTCTACCCTGTCAAAGCGGCGAATGACCGCCACGGTTTTGCCGGCAAACTCTTCGACACGCCACTGTGGAACCGCAACACCCGCGCTGGACGCCAGCGACAGCGCGACTCCTTCCCACAGGACGACGCCGTAGTCGTCACGCCGGTCCGGAAACTTGGCCAACGCCAGACCGCCGTCTCGATCGCGGACGGACGCCTTCGGCCGGGCACCGCCCAGCGAGGAACCCGGTCCAACCAGGATACGGAGGTCCTCATCGTCGTCCTCTTCATTCGTCACCCGCGTTGCCGCCGAAAGCAGTCGCGGCAACTCCACGAAAGGGGGGATCCGCCAGCCACTGGGCTCGGCCAGGAAAGGCCCATCCGGCATCTCAGCGA
The DNA here is from genome assembly GCA_965204505.1 of uncultured Binatia bacterium (SeqCode). Classification (GTDB taxonomy): domain Bacteria; phylum Desulfobacterota; class Binatia; order UBA9968; family JAJDTQ01; genus JAJDTQ01. Next base: position 788,393 of record CBDBFB010000001.1, on the reverse strand, counting down.
AACGCAACGCCCCCTGCCGGGCTTCGTCATCCACCAACAGCAGATAGTCGGACTCGCCAAGCGTGCGAGGAGTCTGTCCTGCTTTCTCGGCCCTTCTCCGCTCGGCACGTCGCATCAACACCCGCCCCCACCTGTCCGGAGCGGAGTCATCCATCGCCCCAAAAAGGGCCCGGTCCGCCGGAGTGTGGAATGGCCCCGGTGTCAGCGGAAGAGCCGGTTCCAGCGCAAACCTTCCGGGATGCGTCAGCCAACTCGCGTCATACTCGAAGGTGGCGCTCTCCCGCGCCCCACGCGTACGTGACCAGAGACGCCCAACCCGTATGGGCTCGCCGTGCAGGTCCACGTATACGAGAGATTCGCCATCCATCAGGCGTCACCTTTACGCCTCGCCCTGCGAACCGGGCGGATTCGAATGCGTTGCGGGAGTCTCTCCTCTTCCAGGCTCAATCCAACCGCGTCGTGCCTGGGGTCAGCCAACTCCGCCAACCGGTCCGTCATCCCGAGTACGAAGAGCACGGTGGCGTAGATCCCCAAGGAGACGCCCGGATCGCCCTTCTCCACCTTGTTGAGGGTCATGCGACTGATAAAGGCCCGCTCCGCCATGATCGCCGTGGGAATACGGCGCCGGCGACGCGCGTCCCGGATGTCCGCACCCAGTTTCCTCAGGGTGCGACGGACGGGGATCGGCAGTGCAGCTTGCGATTTGCCTGGCATAAGGTCCTTATATTCTTACGCTATCCTATATAAGGTACAGTATAAAAGACCTTACGGCAACCCACAGAAACCCGGAACCGCTAAGGACGACAACGACTGAAGGAGTGGAGGTGGCGCGCCCGAAGGGAGTCGAACCCCTAACCTCCAGATCCGTAGTCTGGCGCTCTATCCAGTTGAGCTACGGGCGCAAACTGTCGGGGAGAAAAATGAAATTAACCACACTGACCGGGAAACCGCAATGCCTCCGGGGCAACCGGCACTGTCGCCCACGCTTTGCAGGCGACCGCACTTGCTCATTGCAACCACTTGTCGGTTAGGCTACCATACAGTCCAGAATCTTACCGGGAGAACACGCCATGGAAATGAGCCACTACGCGACACGTGAAGACCTGGCACAACTGGAAACCCGCGTTGTGGAGCGAATCGGCGCGCTGGAAAGCCGCCTGGTGCGGGACATGCGCGAAACGGAACAACGCGCGGCCAGCCGGGAATGGCGTATCCTCGGAATCGTCGTCGGCGTCGCCGCCGTGGTGGTGGCCGCGATGCGGTATCTCGGCTAACTCATTATCCAATCTACGAAAACTGTCGCAGGAAGGGTGGCGGAGAGAGAGGGATTCGAACCCTCGGTACCCTTTTGGGGTACACACGCTTAGCAGGCGTGCGCCTTCGACCGCTCGGCCATCTCTCCAAGGACATCTGGCAGACACCAAATAGTGACACACACAAGAGACACGGTCAAACTTCTTGCCTCGGCAGACATGAACGCCACGCTCAACCTGTCCGGGACACTTGGAGAGGTGCTCAAAAGTGTCGGCACGTTGGCGGACAGAGTGAAGGCGTTGCGGGACGAGGCGCTGAGTCTGCGGCGCGCTGCGTAAGGCGAAGAGGCTGTTCGCGCTTTCGCCCCTTCCCCTCCCTTTAACTTAACGTGGACAACATGGAGAATTGACAGTCCGTGACCGAGACAGTAACAAATGACGCAAGGAAGAACTCTGACCTGGTCGTATGCCCGAAGTCCGAACACGTTTCGCCCCCAGCCCCACCGGCTACCTGCACATCGGCGGTGCGCGCACGGCGCTTTTCAACTACCTGTACGCGCGGCACTGCGGCGGGAAGTTCGTCCTGCGAATCGAGGACACGGACCGTCAGAGGTCCACGCCGGAGGCCATCGACGCCATTCTTGAGAGCATGGAATGGCTGAAGCTGGAGTGGGACGAAGGGCCGTTCTATCAGACCGAGCGGATGGATCTGTACAAGGATCGCATCTGCGCGCTCCTGGACGCCGGGGACGCCTACCCCTGCGTGTGCACACCGGAAACCCTGGAGGCCAAGCGCGCAGCCGCACTGGCCGAGAAGCGCAAGCCCATGTATGACGGCACCTGCCGACCGGCGGAACGGGCGCCGGTGCCGCTGCCGGAAGGGATCCCCTACACCATCCGCTTCCGTTCGCCCGAGAGTGGCACCACGGTGGTGGATGACAAGGTGAAGGGCCGGGTCGAGTTCGACAACACGGAGCTTGACGATCTCATCCTCGCCCGCTCGGACGGGACTCCCACCTACAACTTCTGCGTGGTGTGCGACGACATCGACATGGGCATCACCCACATCATCCGCGGCGACGACCACCTGTCCAACACGCCACGGCAGATGCAGCTCTACCGGGCCCTGGGCTCGGAGCCGCCGGTGTTCGCCCATGTGCCGCTGATACTGGGAGAGGACAAGAAGCGGCTCAGCAAACGTCATGGCGCCACCTCGGTCACGGCCTACCGGGACATGGGCTACTATCCCGAGGCGCTGAACAACTACCTGGTGCGGCTGGGCTGGTCCCACGGCGACCAGGAGATCTTCGACGGCGGGGAGCTGGTGGAGAAGTTCGACATCGACGCCGTGGGCGCGTCCTCGGCCGTCTTCAACCCCGAAAAGCTGCTCTGGCTCAACGCCCACTACCTCAAGAACCGCCCGGCGGCCCAACTGGCCGAGGACGTGGCCCCTTATCTTTCAGCCAAGGGCTATACCGTGCCCGGCGACCACGCGTGGCTGGAGAAGATGGTCGAGACCCTGAGGGAACGGGCCAAGTCCCTGGTGGAGCTGGCGGAGATGGCACACTACTTCCTCACCGAAACGGTCGAGATCGACGAGAAGGCCGGCCGCAAGCACCTCGTTCCCGAGGCCAAGAGCCTTCTCCAGGAGGTTTCCGTCAAGCTGGGGAACCTGGCCGACTTCAACCAGGCCGGCATTGAGCAGGTGTTCGGCGACATCGTCGCGGATCGGGACATCAAGCTGGGCAAGGTGGCCCAGCCCGTGCGCGTAGCGTTGACCGGGTCGACCGTGAGCCCCGGCATCTACGAAGTCATCGATGTGCTTGGGAGAGACGTCACCCTGGCACGGCTGGCGGCGGGAGTCCGCTACATCGACGCCCGCCTGCCGACCCAGGGCTGAGCGACCTTTTCCAGGTCTAGGGGCCTGTCCGAGTATTAGCGTCCTTCGACTTCGCTTTGCGAAGCCTGTCCTGAGCCTGCCGAAGGGCTCAGGACGAACGGTTGTTGGAAAGCTCCCTCCGTTCGGCTGGAATCATCGGTTCAATGCCCACGGGGACCCTCAGCCGCGCCGCCGGCTCACCCGCTCGTGGTTCAGCACGTAGAGGCCGCCGCCGCACACCAGCGCCATCCCGGCGTATGTCACCGTGTCCGGCCAGTGGCCGAAGAACAGCACTCCCCAGAGCACCGACATGGGCAACGCCACGTACTCGAACGGCGCCAGCACCGCGGGCACCGAAACGCGATATCCCTGGGACATGAGGTAAGCGGCGGTGCCGTTGAGAGCGCCGATGCCGATGAACAGAGCGCCGTCCGCGATCGACGGGACCGTCCAGGCCCGCAGCAGGAACGACAGGCTCCCGCCGTCGTTGGGGGAGAACCGCCCGTCTCCCGCCGCCAGCCCCACGGTGACGCTCGCGACGATGAAGGCCATCTGAGAGTAGAAGGAGATGGTGGAGGCGCGGTCGGTGGTCCCGAGGCGGCGGGTCATGATCTGCATCGCCGCGTAGCAGCAGGACGCGGACAGGGGGAACAACGCCACCAGCCGCACGGCGCCTTCGCCGGGACGAAGCATCACGATGACGCCCGCGAGGCCGACGCACACCGCGGCCCAGCGGCGGAGGCCCACCGGCTCCCGCAGCACGAGCGCCGTCAGCGCGGTGATGAGCACCGGCGCGACGAAGAAGATCGACGTGGCCTCGGCGATGCTCATGGAGGCCAGACCGAGGAAAAACGTGCTGTTGGCGATGACCAGCAGGGTGGAACGGGACAGGATGAGACCGACGCGGCGGGTGCGCCACAGCCGGAGACCGCCTTCGAGACGCATGGCGAACAACGTCACCGCCACCGCGCTGGACGCGCGCACCAGGACAATCTCATGCAGCGGATAGGTCCCGCTCAGCCACTTGATGGTGGCATCCTGGAGGATGAAGAGGGTCACCGCGCTGACGACGCAGGTGATCCCGAGCATACGCTGGTCCATGGGCCCGCGAACGTCATGGCGCGTCTCGTGGTGGGTGGCCATGCCGGACTAGCCTGACACGGGGCGTCATCGATTCCCACCTTGACGCCCAGGACTGATTGATTTATCCTTGGAAATTACATTGAGGAGTCGGCTAATTGGTAAGCCACCTGACTCTGGATCAGGCGATTGTAGGTTCGAGTCCTACCTCCTCAGCCACGGTCCCATCGTCTAGCGGTTAGGACGCTGGCCTCTCACGCCAGAAACACGGGTTCGAGTCCCGTTGGGATCACCACCCTAACTTCTTGTGCATTACTAGGCGGGGTTTTTCACGGCCTCTTCGACCCTGGCAAGTCGAACGTCGATCTGGTGGACTTCCTTGCGAACCTGGTGAACTTCCTTGCGAAGTTCGGCGATGTCATCGTGAAACGGTTTTATGGCGTGCATCATCATCTGGTAGAAAAGTCCGGCTACGGCGACCACCGGAACGGCGACGGCACCAGCGAGCTTGGCGAGTTCGATAAATTCCATACCGGTGGAACCCTACATTGTGGAATGTCCGGTGTCAATCGTCGTCCAGTGGCTCGGTCCGCGGGATTCTCATCCGTATTCAACACCCCGGCTTTCCGATGTAGCGGGAATCGAGGACGCCTTCGGCCGCCGGCCATGGCTCCTGGGGCGCGTCATCGCCGGTGAACTGTTTGGCGACGCTGGCGTAGGGTTCCGGCAACTCCACCGTGGCGGCGCCGGCCCACAGGCCATCGAGGTCGTAGAAGCGGCGTACGGGCTCGTAGAAGATGTGGATCAGGACGTCGGAGAAGTCCATCAGCACCCACTGGCCCCGAGTAACTCCCTCGCTGGCCAGCGGACGCAGGCCGTGCGAGCGGCCGTCCTCCTTGATTCCTTCCGCGATGCTCTGGACGTGACGGTCGGAGCGACCCGAGCAGATGATGAAATAGTCGGCGATGGTGGTGAGCTCGCCGACTTCCAGGAGGGCGAGGTCCTGGGCCTTCTTGTCGAGGGCAAAGCCGCAGAGCAGCAACGCCTTCTCTCTTGCGTCGAGAACCGGCGTCTCAGACACTAGCACTCCGGCGGCTCGTTGTAGAGGTGTTGTTCTTCCACGTAGCGTTGCACTTCCGAAGGAACCAAGTCGTGAATCGATTGCCCCTTTCCAAGGAGTTCCCGGATGGCCGACGCGGACACGGAGACGTCCGTCAAGCGCTTGAACAGGATCTCCTTGCCGCCTTCGTTCCGGAAGCCGGACCCGACCGGCCCGTCGAAGCGAATCGGGCCTCCGAAGCCGATGGGATCATAACAAAACGCCTCCCGCACGACAACGGGAATCTTCTCGTACGGCAGCTCGTCGCCGAACCCCGGCCGTGAGGTCACGATCACGTGGGTGAGGGCCAGCAGGTCGCGCCAATCCTTCCAGGAGCTGATGAGCAGGAAGGCGTCGAGGCCCAGGATCAGGTACAGGTCGTCGCCCGGCCCGAGCGTGGCCGAGAAATGGCGCACGGTGTCGATGGAATAGGAGGCGCCCGGGCGGGCAATCTCGATGTCGGAAACGCCTAGGCCCGGCCTGTCCGCCACCGCCAGCCGCACCATCTCGAGCCGGTGATGCGGCGCCGCCCCGGGCCTGCCGCTCCGGTGCGGCGGCACGCCGCACGGCACGAAGCAGACCTCGTCCAGCGCGTACTCCTCTTTCACCACCTCGGCGCTCCGCAGGTGGCCGAGGTGGACCGGGTCGAAGGTGCCGCCGAACAGGCCGAGTCTCATGGCGGAAGCCCTCACCCTGGCCCTCTCCCGGAGGGAGAGGGGAAAACATGGCTAGGTGCGGACCTGTCCATCGCCGAAGACGAAGAACTTGGTGCTGGTGAGCTCTTCCAGCCCCATGGGGCCGAAGGCGTGGATTTTGCTGGTGCTGATGCCGATCTCGGCGCCGAGGCCGAGCTCGCCGCCGTCGTTGAAGCGCGTGGAGGCGTTGACCAGCACCGCCGACGAGTTGACCCGCGCCACGAACTCCTCGGCCTTGCCGCGGTCGGCGGTCACGATGGTCTCGGTGTGGTCCGAGCCGTACTGCCGGATGTGCTCGATGGCTTCGTCCATGTCCGCCACCACCCGCACCGCCAGCACCAGGTCCAGGTACTCCTCGTGCCAGTCCGCCTCGCTCGCGGGCCCCACCCCGCTCACCAGCGCCCGGGTCCTGTCGCAGCCCCGCACCTCCACCCCGCTATCCCTCAACTTTTCGATGACCTCGGGCAGGAACCGCGGCGCCACCGCCTCGTGCACCAGCAGCGTCTCCATGGCGTTGCAGACCGACGGCCGCTGCACCTTGGCGTTGAGAGAGATCCGTTCCGCCATGTCCAGGTCGGCGCCGCTGTCCACGTAGACGTGGCACACGCCCTTGTAGTGCTTGACCACGGGCACCAGGGAGTTGGCCGCGACAAAGCGGATCAGCTCCTCGCCGCCGCGGGGGATGATCAGGTCCACGTACTCCTCGAGCTTGAGCAACTCGTGGATCATCACCCGATCGGTGGAAGCCACCACCTGAACCGCGTCCTCCGGCGCGCCGGCCTCCACACACGCCTGCCGCAGCACCTCGCCGATGGCCCGATTGGAGAACCTTGCCTCGCTGCCGCCCCTGAGAATCACGGCATTGCCCGATTTGATGCACAGCGACGCGGCGTCGGCCGTGACGTTGGGCCGGGCCTCGTAGATGATGGCGATGACCCCCAGCGGGATGCGCATCTTCCCCACCTCGAGCCCGTTGGGTCGCTGCCACTTCCGCGTGACCTCCCGGACCGGATCGGGCAGGCCGACGATGTCGCGTATGCCCGCGGCCATGGCCGCCACCCGCTGGGCATTCAGCGTCAGCCGGTCGATCATCGCCTTCGACAGCCCCTTCTTTGCGGCCGCCGCAACGTCCTTGGCGTTCTCGGCCAGCAGGAAGTCCTGCCGCGCCTCGATGCCGTCCGCCATGGCCGCGAGGGCCTCGTTCTTGAGGTCCGTGGAAAGATTGGCCAGCGCCCCGGCCGCTTCCCTGGCCCGATGCCCGATGGCGCGTGCTTCCTCGGCTACCGCCATGACTTCCTCCGATTCGACCCGTGTGTCCCGCGAGAGGTCCCGTGGCCGCCCTCACCCCGACCCTCTCCCGGAGGGAGAGGGGGGCAGAATAAACGGCCCCTCGTTGGACACCCGGGCTACAGCAGCACGAGATCGTCCCGGTGGATGATCTCGTCGTAGGCCTTGTACCCCAGGATGGCCTCGATCTTGCCCGAATGCGACCCCTTGATCTTGTGCAGCTCCTGCGAGCTGTAGTTCACCAGGCCGCGGGCGAACTCGCGGCCGCTGTCGTCGACGCAGCTCACGCACTCGCCGGCGCCGAATGAGCCGCTGATCTCCCGCACTCCCGACGGCAGCAGGCTCTTGCCCCGCGCCGTCACCGCGGCGCAGGCGCCGTTGTCCACCATCACAGATCCCGAGGGCTTGAGGTTATAGAGGATCCAGTGCTTGCGGCTGGTGAGGCGGTTGTCCTCGGGCAACACCAGGGTACCCGACTCGCGGCCGCCTTCGAACAAGCCGTTCAGGACCTCCCGCTCCCGGCCGCTGGCGATGACGGTGGGAATGCCGGCCTGGCTCGCCTGCTCCGCGGCGCAGAGCTTCGAGTACATGCCGCCCCGCCCCAGATCCGACGGTTGCGTATCCTGGGCCGCCTTCTTGGCCGTCGCCAGATCGGTCACCACGGGCATCAGCCGAGCCTCCTCGCTGGACCTGGGATCGCGGTCGTACACCCCGTCGACGTCGCTCAGAATCACCAGCAGGTCCATCTCCATGAGTGTGGCTACCAGCGCGGACAACTGGTCGTTGTCGCCGAATTTCACCTCCTCCACCGCCACGGTATCATTCTCGTTGACGATGGGAATGATGTTCCAGTCCAGGAGGGTCTTGAGCGTGTGCTTGGCGTTGAGGTAACGCTTGCGGTTGGCCAGGTCCTCGTGGGTCAGCAGCACCTGCCCCACGTGCTTCCCGTAGCCGGCGAAGGAATTCTCGTACAGCGCCATCAGCCGGATCTGCCCGACGGCCGCCAGCGCCTGCTCTTGAGGCAGGTCGGTGGGGCGCTTGGCAAGGCCCAGCCGGCTGATGCCCGACGCGATGGCGCCGGAACTGACCACCACGAGCTTCTTCCCCTGATCGTGGAGCGCCGCCAACTCGCGCACCAGCCGTCCGATACGCCGCGAGTGCAGGCCGCGCTCGGAAGAGAGGACACGGCTGCCGATCTTCACCACCACCCGTTTCGCGCCGTGAACGTATCTGCGTCTCAGATCAACCATGAGGCTTCGGGTTTCTAGCTAGGCCCTCACCCGGCCTTCGGCCACCCTCTCCCAGAGGGAGAGGGGTTGTGTTTGACTACTCGGACAGGCTCCTAGTGGTCCGCAACCTGCGAATCGATGCCGGTCCGCCGGTCCCCGTCGGCGGCAGCGCGCGCGTTCCGGGCCGCCAGACCCTCGGCGATCATGTCCTTGAGCCGGTCGAGCCCTTCGCCGGTGACCGCGGAGACGGCGCAGAAGTGGTAGCCGGACGAACGGAAGAACGCCTCCAGCGCGCGCACCGTCCCTCGGTCCGGCAACAGGTCCACCTTGCTGGCCGCGACGATCTGGGGCTTGCGGCCCAACTCCGCGTCGAACAGCGCCAGCTCCCGGTTCACGGTCTCGAACTCGATCCTGGGATCCCTCTCCCCTGCCTGGAACACGTCCAGGACATGGACCAGCAAACCCGTCCGGGTCACGTGCTTCAAAAAGCGATGCCCCAGCCCCTCGCCGCGATGGGCGCCTTCGATGAGCCCGGGGATATCCGCCGCCACGAAGCTGCCGTCGCCGTGCCGCACCACTCCCAGGTTCGGCACCAGGGTGGTGAAGGGATAGTCGGCGATCTTGGGCCGCGCCGCCGAGATCACCGATATCAGCGTCGACTTGCCGGCGTTGGGCAACCCGATGAGGCCCACGTCCGCCAGCAGGCGAAGCTCCAGGCGCAGCTCCCGTTCCTCGCCGGGCAGGCCCGGCTGGGCGAAGCGAGGGGCCTGGCGCCTGGAGGTGGCGAAACGGCTGTTGCCCTTGCCCCCCTTGCCCCCCCGGGCCACAATCACGTCTTCCGAGGGCGTGTTGATGTCGGCAATGACATCGCCGCTGTCCGCGTCCCGGATCAGGGTCCCCACCGGCACCCGGATGACCCGGTCGGCGCCGTTCTTTCCGTGCTGGTCCTTGCCGCGCCCGTGCTGGCCGCGGTCGCCGCGGTAGAGCCGCTGGTAGCGCAGGTCCAGCAGCGTGGTCAGGTGCGGGTCCGGCGCCACCCGGACATGGCCGCCGTCACCGCCGTCGCCGCCGTCCGGACCTCCCTTCGGAACGAACTTCTCGCGCCGAAAGCTCATGCAGCCGCGGCCGCCGTCGCCGGCCTTTACCGTGATTTCAACCTCGTCGACGAACTTCATGACGCGCGGGCTCCGGAACCTCTACCGCGATCAGCCGCACAGCGGTTGCCAGAGACAGTTGACAGGGATACGAGATGGGATGCGGCCGGGCCGCGAGGATTCGAACACCCCCGGGCGTGCGTTCACACGCGCGGGAGGCTCTCAGGCGGGAACGATTGCGACGCGCTTGCGGGACCGGCCCCAGCGTTGGTACTCCACCGTGCCCTCGACCAGGGCGAACAGGGTGTAGTCCCGCCCCATGCCGACGTTCTTGCCCGGGTGGATCCTGGTGCCCAACTGGCGGACCAGGATGTTGCCCGCCTTGACGTGCTGTCCGCCGTAACGCTTGACACCGCGCCTCTGTCCGTGACTGTCGCGGCCGTTGCGCGAGCTTCCGCCTGATTTCTTGTGTGCCATCGGTTCTTGCCCCTTACGCCTGGATTTCGACGATTTTGAGGGTCGTCTGCCGCTGGCGGTGGCCCTGCTTCCGCTTGTAGCCCTTCCGCCGTTTCTTCTTGAAGACGATGATCTTCTTGTCGAGCCCCTGCTCGACGATCTCGGCCGTGACCTGAGCCTGCTCCACCGTGGGGGTGCCGATCCGCGCCTGCTCGTCGCCACCACCGCTCACCAGCAACACCTCGTCGAGGGTTACCGTGGCGCCGACTTCCCCGCTCAGGCGCTCAACGTCGACCAACTCGCCCTCGGCGACCCGGTACTGCTTGCCGCCCGTCTTTACAACCGCATAACGTCCCATGGTTGCATGACTTTGTAATGGACAAAGCCCTTCATGTCAAATGCCGGGCCCTCACCCCCCTCACCCCAACCCTCTCCCAGAGGGAGAGGGGGCCGGATTGACTCTCTTCCAGAGGGAGGGAGGGCTCGGATTGGCTCCGGGAGACAGAGGGAGGGCTCGGATTGGCTCTCTCCCGGAGATAGAGGGAGGAAGCAAGATTAGCCCTCTCCCTCTGGGAGAGGGTTGGGTGAGGGTCCCTTCACGTCCAGCAGACGCAGTTCCATCGCATAGGTCCCCCGCCACTCGTTCTCCCTCAACCGGTAGGCGACGTCCACCCGGTCCTTCACCCGGACGGGAAGATCCTCCGGGGGGCCGAACGACACCGCGGTGACCGTGTGCTCGTCGTGGCTCAGCCGGAAACGGGAGACCGTGTTGAAGTCCCGGCGCTCGCTTACCTCCACCCCGCGTGTCTGGAACACCGGCTCGGGATTACCGACCCCGAAGGGCCCCAGCAGGCGCATCTGCCGCACCAGGCCGAGGCTCAACTGCCGGAAGTCCACCTCGGCGTCCACGTCGAGGTAGGGGAGCAGGTCTTCCTCGCCGAGCATCTCCCGGGCCGCCTCTTCGAAACGCTCCGCAAAGGCCCCGAAATTTTCCTCCCGGATGCTGAGGCCGCCGGCGTACTCGTGGCCGCCGAAACGCTCCAGCAGGTCCTGGCACCGCCTCATGCCCTGCACCATGTGGAAACCGCGGATGCTGCGGCCGGAACCCTTGCCCTCGCCCCCCTCGAAACCGACGACGATGGTGGGACGGTGAAACCGTTCGACGATGCGCGAGGCTACGATGCCGAGGACGCCGGGATGCCAGCCCTGGTCGCCCACCACGATGGACCAGCGCTCGTGCAGCCGCCGCTCCGCGATCTGCGCCAGCGCCTCGTCCAGCACCCGGGCCTCGGTCTCGCGCCGCTCCCGGTTGTGGCCGTCCAGCTCCCGGGCGATCTCGTCCGCGGTTTCCCGCGAATCGGTGGTGAGCATCTCCACCACCTTGACCGCGGCGTCCATGCGCCCGGCGGCATTGATGCGCGGGCCGAGCTGGAAAGCCACCGCGCCGGCGTCCACCGCTCCGGGCTGCATTCCGACCACCTCGCGCAGGGCGGCGACACCCGGCCGCTGCGAACTCCCCAGCTCCACCAGCCCGCGCCGCGTCAGCACCCGGTTGGTTCCCCGGAGCGGCACCATGTCGGCGATGGTCCCCAGGGTCACGATGTCCAGATGGCGGCGGATGTCGGGGACCGCGTCCGGTTCGAACCAGCCCGCGTCCCGCAGATTCGCGCGCAGGCCGATGACGAGGTAGAAGGCCAGCCCGGCGGCGCACAGGCCCTTGTCCGGGAACTCGCAGTCCGTGCGCTGCGGATTGATGATGGCCGAGGCGGCGTCCGGCAGCCGCTCCGGCAACTGGTGGTGGTCGACGATGACCACGTCCATGCCGAGGCCGCGGGCGAAGGCCACTTCGTCGGCGTTGGAGATGCCGCAGTCCACGGTGATGATGAGGGCCACCTCCTTCGAGCGCAGGTGCTCGATCCCCTGGCGGCTCATGCCGTAGCCCTCGTCGATGCGGTGCGGGACGTAGAACATCGGCTCGCGCCCGATCTCCCGCAGAAACGATACCAGCACGGCGGCGCCGGTGGTGCCGTCCACGTCGTAGTCGCCCCAGACGCAGATCCGTTCTTCACCGCGGAGCGCGCGGGTGATGCGCCGCACGGCGTCGTCCATGCCGGCGAGCAGATGGGGTGAGGGCAGGTCCGCGCTCAGGCTGGAGGAAAGAAAGCGCCGTGCGGCGCCGGCATCGGCGAAGCCGCGCTGCACCAGGATGCGGGCCAGCAGCGACGGGAGCTTGAGCTCCCTGGACAGGAGCGTGGCCGCGTTCTCGTCGGCTTCCTTGAGGATCCAGCGCCTGGGAGCATCGGGCGGCATGCGGACCCGGTTATCGCCGCCTGCCTCTCTCCATTAAAAGGATCGTCGGCGTGGCCACGAAGATGGTGGAGTAGAGCCCGGCCAGGAAACCGACGAAGAGGGTGAAGGCGAAAGGCCGGATGACGCCGCCACCCAGGACGAGCAGCGCGGTCAACACCAGCAGCGTCGTCACGGTGGTCAGGATGGTCCGGCCCAGCGTCTCGTTGATGCTGGTATTGATGATCGTCTCCATGGGGTCGCGGCGGCGCTTGCGCATGTTCTCGCGGATGCGGTCGCAGATCACCACGGTGTCGTTGACCGAGTAACCGGCGATGGTCAGGAGCGCGGCCACGATGGGAAGGTCCAGCTCGAAGTCGGCAACCACCAGCGCTCCCAGAGTTATCAGCACGTCGTGGATCAGGGCGACGATGGCGCCCAGCCCGAAGCGCAGCTCGAAGCGGATCCAGATGTAGGCCCCCATCATGATGGTGGCGAAGATGACCGACAGGATGCCCCGGCGCCGCAGGTCGTCGCCGACCTTGGGGCCGACGGATTCCACCCGCAGCACTTCGTAGGAGCCGTCGCCGAACGACTGGGTGAGAACGTCCCGGATATCCTTGCCCACGGTGCCGATCTGCGCCTCGGACTTCTCCATGCGGATCAGGTACTCGTTCGAGCCGCCGCCGCCGAAGTCCTGGACCACGCCGCTCAGCGGCGACTGCTCGAGGGCCGCCCGCAACTGCCCGATGGTCACCGCGTCCTGGAACTTCACGTGCACCATGGTGCCGCCCTCGAAGTCGACGCCCAGGTTCGGACCCTTGGTGAACAACAGCAGCACGACCGCGATGATGAGCACCGACGACAGCATGAAGCCCCACCGGCGGTAGCTCAGGAAAGGTATCTGGGTTCCGGGCTTGATGATTTCCATGGTGTCTAGACGGAAAGCTTCGCCAGGTTCCGCCTGGCCAGCCGGTAGTCGTAGTAGATGCGCGTACCGTACACCGCGGAGATGACCGTGGTGAGGATGCCGACACACAGGGTCACGGCGAAGCCGCGGATCGGACCGGTGCCGAACTGAAACAGGATCACCCCGGCCAGAAAGGTGGTCAGGTTTGAGTCGAGGATGGCCGGTATGGCGCGCTCATAGCCCGTGTCGATGGCCGAGCGCGGCGGTTTCCCGTTCCTCACCTCTTCGCGGATGCGCTCGTTGATGAGCACGTTGGCGTCCACCGCCATGCCCAGGGTCAGGATGATGCCGGCGATGCCAGGCAAGGTGAGGACCGCCTCGAAGCCGGCGAGGATCGCCATCATGAAGAAGATGTTCATGACCAGCGCAACGTCGGCCAGGATGCCCGCGCCGCGGTAGTAGGCGATCATGAAGACGAGCACCAGGATGCTTCCGAGGACGAACGAGAAGATCCCCTGCTCGACCGAGTCGCGTCCCAGGGAGGGGCCGACGGTCCGCTCCTCGAGTATCGTCACCGGCGCGGGCAGCGCCCCGGCCCGCAGCACGATGGCCAGGTCCCGGGCCTCGTGAAAGGTGAAGCTGCCGGTAATGGACGCCACGCCTCCCGAAATACGCTCGCGGATCTGCGGCGCGGAATAGACCCGGCCGTCGAGGACGATGGCCAGCAGCCGTCCGACGTTTTCCGCGGTGAGGCGGTCGAAGGCGGTACTGCCCACGGAGTTCAGCACCAGCTCGACGTACACGCCCTCCAGTTGGTCGCCCCGGCGCACGTTGGCGTCGGCGATGGCGTCTCCGGTCATCAGCGTCCTGGCTTCCAGGAGGTAGGGTATCTTCTCCCGGCGCACCCCGTCCGAAGCCGTTCCTTCGTAACCGTACAGCACTTCGCGGCCCGGCGGCGGCCCGGAACGCAGCGCCCGCTCCACGTCGCCGCGCTCGTCCACCAGCTTGAACTCCAGCAGCGCGGTCTTGCCGATGAGCGCCTTGGCCCGTTCCGGGTCCTGAATGCCGGGTAGCTGGACGAGGATGTCCCGCTGTCCCTGGCGCTGGATGGTGGGTTCGGTCACCCCGAACTGGTCGATGCGGTTGCGGATGGTCTCGAGGGTCTGGTCCACCGCGAAATTACGGATGTTGTCGAGTTCGCGGCTGGCGAAGACCGCGCGCAGCTCGGCCCCGCCCGCGCCCGCTCCGGACCCGGCCACCGCAAGTTGCGTAAACTCGGCGGACAGGAGGTCGCGAATGCGCTCCATGTTGTCCGAGGAAGCCGCGATCACCAGTTCCCCGGCGTCGTTGATGTCAAGACCGGCGAAAGTGATCCCGCGCTCCCGCAACTCGTCGCGGAGGGCGCTCCGAATCCTCCGCATGCGGTTCTCCACCGCTTTCTCCACTTCCACTTCCAGCACCAGGTGCGAGCCGCCCTGAAGATCCAGGCCCAGGCGGATGCCCTGCTGAGGCAGGAACCACAGGCCGGAGACGAAGCTCGGGGCCAGGTAGGCGACCGCCGCCCCGATGCACACCACCAGTATCACCAGGCGAATGACTAGGTTTTGACGCATGCTCGTTTTCCTGAGCCGGGGGACGCGGCCTACTTGCCCTTGACCTCCTTGGCCGCCGCCGCCTTCTCCGCTCTGAAGAGCTGGGCGATATGGCTCCGGCTCACTCTGATCTTCACGTTGGGCGCAATTTCCAGGGTCAGTTCGGTCTCGGTCAGGCTCAACACCTTGCCGAAGACCCCACCCGTGGTCATGACCTCGTCATTGCGCTTGAGCTGGGCCAGCATGTTGCGGTGCTCCCTGGCCTTGCGCTGCTGCGGCCGGATCAGGAGGAAATAGAAGACCGCGAAAATCAGCACCAGCGGCAGCATGCTGATGAAAGTGCTGGGGCCTCCTCCGGCCTGCGCGTAGGCTACGTCCCACATGGTTTCCTCCGAACTTCAGCGGCGTTCCATACCCCGTCGGCGACGCTCTCCAGGCTCGCCCGATCCCGAATGGCCCTACGCAGTTCCGCCATCAACCGCTGATAGTAGCAGACGTTGTGCAGCGTGTTCAGGTAGGCCGCTAGGATCTCGCCGGCCGTGTAGAGGTGGCGAAGATAGGCACGCGAAAAATGCCGGCAACCGTAGCATGGGCAGCCTTCCTCCACGGGGCGCGAGTCCCTGGCAAAGGCCGCGTTCTTGATGCTCAACTTCCCGGTGGCGGTGTATAACGTACCGTTCCTGGCATTCCTCGTCGGCAGAACGCAATCGAACAGATCATAGCCGGAGCGCACCCCATGAATCAAGTCTTCGGGCTTTCCGAGGCCCATGAGGTAGCGCGGACGGTCGTCCGGCAGCAACCGCGCGGTGAGGCTGCCGATCTCCGCCAGGAGCTCCGGCCCCTCGCCGATGCCCAGTCCTCCGGCGGCGAAACCGTCGAAGGGAAGCGCGCCCAGCCGCGCGGCGCAGTCCTCCCGGAGGTCCTCGAAGACCCCGCCCTGGACGATCCCGAAGAGCGCGCAGTCACGGTTCCGGGGCGCCTCCAACGAGCGTTGTGCCCAACGTATGGTACGCTCCGTGGATTTTCTCACGTACTCGCGGCTTGCCGGGTAGGGGATGCACTCGTCCAGCACCATGGCCACGTCCACGCCCAGCGCCTGCTGGATGGCCACCACCTTCTCGGGGCTCAGGAAGTGCGACGAGCCGTCGAGATGGGACCGGAACGACACCCCCTCCTCGGTGATCTTGCGCATGGCGGCGAGGCTCAACACCTGGTAGCCGCCGCTGTCCGTGAGGATCGGCCCCGGCCAGCCCATGAACGCGTGGAGCCCGCCGAGGTCTTGGATGACCTCCTCCCCCGGCCGGATGTACAGGTGATAGGTGTTGCAGAGAATGATCTGGCTGGACACCTCCGCAAGGTCCCGGGGCGACAGCGCCTTCACCGCGCCGCGGGTCCCCACCGGCATGAACGCCGGCGTTTCCACCACGCCGTGGGCCGTCTCCAGCAGGCCGGTGCGAGCCCGGGTAGTCGGGTCGTGGTGGGTAACGGTGAATTTCATGGTCCTTCGACTTGGCTTGGTAACCGGAGGCTGCGGTGGACTGTCGAGGGCGACCGCCGGTCGCCCCTACTGGGTAACCGGAGGCTACGATGGAATCCCGTAGGGGCGACCGGCTGGTCGCCCCTACCCTCTTGCCACCACTGGTTCACTTGGACGGGCTCCTAGAGGATCAGCATGGCGTCGCCGTAGCTGTAGAACCGGTAGCCCTTGTCGATGGCCTCGGCGTAGGCGCGGCGGACCAGGTCGAGGCCGGCCAGCGCCGCCACCATGGCCAGCGGCGTGGAGCGCGGCAGATGAAAGTTGGTGATGAGGGCGTCGATGCCGCGGAAGCCGTAGCCGCCGGTGATGAACAGGCGCGTGATGCCGGAGTCGGCTACCACCCTGCCCTTCCGCTGGACGATGCTCTCCAGCGTGCGCGTGGTGGTGGAGCCCACGGCCACAACGCGTTTCCCGGCCGCCCTGGCCCTGCGGATCCGTTCGGCCGCGGCCGCGGTCAGGGTATACCACTCGCCATCCATGCGATGGTTCTCCACCACCGCCTCGCGTACGGGTCGGAAAGTCCCGAGACCCACGTGCAGGGTCACGTACACGCTGTCCACGCCGCCGGCGGCGAGATCGTCCAGTAGCGCGCGGGTGAAGTGGAGGCCGGCGGTGGGCGCCGCCACCGAACCGGGCGCGGCGGCATACACGGTCTGATAGCTGTCCCGGTCGCTTTCTTCCACGCCTCGCACGCGCTGGATGTAGTGGGGCAGCGGCGGCGTCCCCAACTCGTCCAGCAACTCCCGGAAACGCCCGGGAGGCTCGAACCCGAGGCCGTAGCGACCCGATCCGAGATCCCCCAGCACCGTCGCCGCGATCCCCCCGGAAAACAGGATGCGCCCGCCAACCCGGGGTTTCTTGGAGGCATCCACCAGCGCGAGCCAGAGTCCCCGCTCGACGTCGAAGGGCTCCACCAGCAGCACCTCCGTCCTTCCGCCGCTCTCCTTTCGACCTTCGAGACGGGCCGGGATCACCCTGGAGTCGTTGAGCACCAGCAGGTCGCCGGGCGAGAGGAACTCGCCCAGCGAGGCGAAACCGGAATGCATGATGGTCCCCGTCGCCCGCTCCACCACCATGAGGCGGGCCGACACGCGGTCTGGCGCCGGGTAGGCCGAGATCAGCGATTCAGGAAGATCGTAGGCCAGTTCTTCCAGCAGCATGACGCGTATTCGGGCCCAGGCGAGTCGCGCTATGTGGCGTCCTCTTCGGTCGCCTTCTTGAGGAACGGCGTCAGCAGGTCCACCGGAACGGGGAAGACCATCGTGGAGTTCTTGTCGCCGGCCACTTCCTGCAGGCTCTGCAGGAAGCGGAGCTGCATGGCCATGGGCTCCTTGGCGATGACCGTGGCGGCCTCCTGGAGCTTCTGCGATGCCTGAAATTCGCCGTCGGCGAGGATGATCTTGGCCCGCCGCTCGCGCTCCGCCTCGGCCTGGCGGGCCATGGCGCGCTGCATCTCCTCCGGCAAGTCGATGTGCTTCATCTCGGTCAACACCACCTTGATCCCCCAGGGATCGGTCTGCTCGTCGAGGATCCTCTGGAGGTCGGCGTTGATGCGCTCCCGCTCCGACAGGAGCTGGTCCAGCTCCGCCTGTCCGCAGATGCTCCTCAAGGTCACCTGGGCGAGCTGCGAGGTGGCGAAGAGGTAGTTGGCGACCTCCCGGACGGCCCGGTTGGGATCGAGGACCCGGAAATAGAGCACCGCGTTGACCTTCACCGACACATTGTCCCGGGTGATGACGTCCTGGGACGGGACGTCCATGGTGACGGTCCTGAGCTCGATCCGCTCCATCTTTTCGATGAAGGGGATCACGTAGATGAGCCCCGGGCCGCGGGCGGCTACCATGCGGCCCAGGCGGAAGATGACGCCGCGTTCATATTCCTTGAGGATCTTGATGCCGCTGACGGCCAACCCGAGGACGATGATCAGCACGATGGCAATGGGTCCGATTTCGAGCATGCGATTTCTCCTGCGCGGACGGGTCGAACCGAAGGGCCTGAGCCTCCGGTCACGCCTCCGCGGCCCGTTTCACCTTGAGTATCATCCCGTCGTGTCCGACGACCTCGATCCTGTCGCCCGGCAGGAGCCGCTCCGATCCCTCGGCATTCCAAACCTCACCGTGGACGAACACCTTGCCCTTGAGGTCCAGGCGCTCCCGCACCTCGCCGACCTCGCCGATAAGGCCCTCGAATCCCAGGGTCGCCTTCCGTCGCTGCGACTTCACCACCAGGATGGTGACCACGAGCACGCACGCGCTCAGGGTCCCCACCGCCGCCAGGATGATGGAGGGATCCACCGACAGGTCCGACCCTTCCACGTCGAACAACAACAGCGAGCCCAGGCCGAGAGCGACCACGCCGCTGATCCCTAGCAGCCCGAAGCTCGGCAGGAACGCCTCGGCCACCAGCAGACAGAGCCCGAGCCCGATGAGCAGCAGGCCGGCGTAGTTGATGGGCAGGACCTGGAAGGAGGCCAGCGCCAGCAACAGTGCGATGCCTCCGGCGATGCCCGGGAAGAGCGACCCGGGGTTCGAGAACTCCATGTAGAGCCCCAGGATGCCCGCCATCATCAGCAGGTAGGCGACGTTGGGATGGGCCAGGATGTTGATGACCTTCTGCTTGAGCCCCATCTCGAAGCGCAGGACGGACACGCCGTTGAAGTCGAGGGTACGCTTGACCCCGGCCACGTCCACCTCACGCCCGCTGGCCTGCTTGAGCAGATCGCTCACGTCCAGCGCGATAACGTCGATGACGCGCTTGTCCAGAGCCTCCTGGTCGGTGATGGAAATGCTCCGGCGCACCGCCTGAATGGCGAACTCGGTGTTGCGGCCGCGCCGCTGGGCAATGGTCTCGCTGAACGAGGCGGTGAAGTTCTCGATCTTCTCGCCCATGACCCCCTTGACTTCCTGACCGGTCCCGGCCACCGGATGGGCGGCGCCGATGTTGGTTCCCGGGGCCATGGCGGCAATGTTCGCCGCCATGGTGATGAACACGCCCGCCGAGCCCGCGCCGGCGCCGCTCGGCGCCACGTAGACGATGATGGGCAGCGGCGCGCTCAGCATCTCCTTGACGATGGAGCGGGTGGAGGACAGCAGCCCTCCCGGCGTGTCGAGCTGGATGATCAGGGCGCGGGCGTTGCCCGCGTGCGCCCGCTGGATGCTCTCGCGGATGTAGTCGTTGACGGCCGGGTTGATGCCGCCGTCGATGACGATGAGGTTGACGTGGGAGCCGGCGCCGGACTCACGGGCGGCGCCCCCGGAACTCAAGGCGAGCCATGCGATGCCCGCCAACAGCAACGCCCACCACGCGCCCGATCTCAGCCTTCTAGCCATCGTCTAAGTGACCGCCGTCCCGAGCTCCCGCAGGACGCTCTTGATGTCTTCCCAGACCAGCCTCTTGTCGCCCGGGTTGCGCAGCAGGTACGCCGGATGGAAGGTCGGCATCAGGCGAATGCCGTGGTAGTCGTGCCATTGTCCGCGCAGCCGGGAGATGGGCGCCGCCGACCGCACCAGGGTCTGCGCCGCGAACTTGCCCAAGGCGATGATCACCCTGGGTTTCACCAGCTCGATCTGGCGGATGAGGAAGGGCTCGCACGACGCCACCTCGTCGGGCTCCGGATCGCGGTTCTGCGGCGGGCGGCATTTGACCACGTTCGCGATGTAGACCTCCTCGCGCCGCAACTTCATCCCCTTGGTAATGATGTCCGTCAGAAGCTGTCCGGCGCGTCCCACGAAAGGCTCTCCCTGGAGGTCCTCGTCCCTTCCCGGTCCCTCTCCCACGAACATTACGTCGGCGTCCGGGTTGCCCACCCCGTAGACGATCTGGGTACGCCCGTGCCACAGCTTGCAACGGCGGCAGTCGCCCAGGACCTCCCGAAGCTGCCCGAGGTCCGCGGCCGGCCCGGTCTCGTCGTTGCCGGCGGTAACGGCCGTGTCCGGGGCTTCGGCGGCGGACGCGGGCAGCACGTGAATCCCCGCGGCCCGGTACTGCTCCAGGCAACTCCGGAGAGATGTTGCCGCAACTGCCAAATGTTGCCGTAACTCAGGGTCTTCCATGTCGGTCACGCGAACCGGTACCTGTATTCTGTTTACGACAATACCGGGGGCATGGCAACGCTCCCTTGGGGGGTGGGACGCCGTAGGGGCGACCGGCCGGTCGCCCCTACCCTCGCCACGACTCGACAGCTCAGACAGGACACCAGGACCCTCACCCCAACCCTCTCCCAGAGGGAGAGGGGGTCAGATTAGCCTTCTCCCAGAGGGAGAGGCCCAATTCTTCCCCTCTCCCTCTGGGAGAGGGTGGCCGAAGGCCGGGTGAGGGCCTAGGCGCCGCGGCGGTGGGAATGCTCCCGGTGCCGGAGGAGCCAGTCGCAGATGCGGTCGGCCACGGCGTCCTTGCTCATCACCGGCAGCGGCGTCACCGTGCCGTCCCTGTCCAGCAGGGTGACGGCGTTGGTATCGACGTCGAAGCCGCTGCCCTCCTGCGTGACGTCGTTGGCCACCACCAGATCGAGGTTCTTGCGGTGCAGCTTCTGGCGGGCGTTCTCCACCAGCGACTCGGTTTCCGCGGCGAACCCCACCACCACCTGCCGCCGTTTCCGGGCGGTCAGCTCCGCCACGATGTCCGGGTTGGGGACGAGCTCGACGCGGCGGTTGCCGTCGCCCCGCTTCATCTTCCGGCCGGAAGTGGAACGTGGCCGGTAGTCGGCCACCGCGGCCGCCATGAGCACAGCCGTGGCCGAGTCGAACTCCGCCAGCACCGCGGCGCGCATCTCCTCGGCCGTGACCACCGGCACCGTGGCGACGCCTTCGGGCGCGGCCAGGGCCGTCGGACCGCTCACCAGGGTGACCCTGGCGCCGCGCCGGGCGGCGGCCCTCGCAAGGGCGTAGCCCATCTTCCCCGACGATCGGTTGGATATGTAACGCACCGGGTCCAGGGGCTCCCGGCTCGGGCCGGCGGTGACGACGATCTTCTCGCCGCTCAGGTCCTTGGGCCTGAGCAGCCGGCGGACCTCCTCGACGATGGCGGGCGGCTCCGGAAGCCGTCCCTTGCCCTCGTAGCCGCAGGCCAGATAGCCGGCCGCCGCTTCCATGACGCGATAGCCCGCGCTCGTCAGCTTCGCGAGGTTGGCCTGCACCATGGGATGGGCCAGCATGTGCACGTTCATGGAAGGCACCACCAGCAAAGGGGCCTGCGTGGCCAGCACCACGGTGGTGAGGAGGTCGTCGGCGATGCCCGCGGCCAGCTTGGCGATGACGTTGGCCGTGGCCGGCGCGATCACCAGCACGTCGGCGCTGTCCGCGAGGTTGATGTGGCCGATCTCCGATTCCTGGGTCAGGCTGAACAGATCGGTGCCGACAGGCGCGCCCGAAAGGGTCTGGAAGCTCAGCGGCGCGACGAACTCGGTGGCCTCCCGGGTCATGACGACCCGGACGTTGCACGAATCCTGCACCAGGAGGCGCACCAACTCCAGGGCCTTGTAGCAGGCGATTCCCCCGGTCACGCCCAGGACAATGTTCGGCTTTTCCACGGACCCGCTCTCCCCGACGCTTTGCACACTCGTCGCCACGTCAAGGTATCCCATCGCCGGAGCGTTTTCAAACCCTTGATTTCAAAAGGACGTAGTGCTATTCGCCTCGACACCCATGCGATTCCTGCGTCTCCCGCTGCTTGTATTGCTGCTCCACCTGAGTTTGTCCCCGTGCGCCCATTCCCAGGTCACGCCCGGTGAGGAAACCGACGGTCAGGACACGTCCCCGGTGGGGGAGTTGACGACGAGGGACCAGCACTACGACCCGTTGGAGCGGATCAACGACGACATCTTCGCGTTCAACAGCGCCTTCGACTACTTCGTGCTGGAACCCGTGGCCAAGACCTATGCGGCGGTGGTCTCTCTGCAGACGCAGACGGGCATACGCAATGCCGTCAACAACCTCGACGTAGCCAGGAAGGCGGTCAACAACCTTCTCCAGGCGAAGCCCATCGCGGCCAGCCGCGAGGTCACCCGTTTCATCATCAACAGCACCGTCGGCATCGCCGGGATCTTCGACATGGCCAGGAAGCTGGGGCTGGAGCCCAGCGACCAGGACATGGGAATCACGCTGGGCCTCTACGGCATCAGCCACGGCGCCTATCTCGTGCTGCCGCTGTTGCCGCCAACCACTGTCAGGGACGGGGTCGGCAGGGTGGCGGACTCGTTCATGAATCCCTTGAGCTACTTCACCCCCTACTATGTACCCCTGTCCGTCACGGTCGCCGACACGGTCAACAACCGCGCCCTGAACATGAAGACCTTCGATGCGCTCAAGCTCAGCATCGACCCTTATGGCGCGGTGCGAAACGCCTATCTGCAAGTCCGGCAGCAGAAGCTGGAGGCGGCACGGACCCGAGGGCACTGAAACGCGGTTCCGGAGAGCCTTGCGCGCGCCCGCGAGGGCCCCTCACCCACACGAACATGAGCAAGCCTTCACTCCTGTCCGGCCGGAAGATCGACCCCAGGCCCATCGATGGCGCCACCACCATCGTCGACCTCATCGACGACAACTTCGTCTCCTACAACAGCGGACGGCTGCGCGAGGCGTGCCAGTTGTTCACCGAAAAAATCCTCGCGGACGACGTCACCGTAGGATTGAGCATCACCGGGGCGCTCACTCCGGCGGGTCTCGGCATGACCGCGTTCATCCCGCTCATCGAGAACGGCTTCGTGGACTGGATCGTCAGCACCGGCGCCAACCTCTACCACGACACTCACTTCGCCATCGGCCTCACCATGCACCGGGGCACCTTCGACGCGGATGACGTGGACCTGCGGGAACAGGGCGTGGTGCGGATCTACGACATCTTCTTCGACTACGACGTGCTCATCTCCACCGACGACTTCTTTCGCGAGATCCTGAAGGCCCCCGAGTTCCAGAAGGAGATGGGGACGGCGGAGATGCACTACCGTGTGGGCCGCTACCTCGACGAGAGGGAAAAAATCCTCGGCCTCGAAGGGCGCTCGCTGCTGGCGGCCGCCTACCGGAGCGGCGTGCCGGTGTACACCTCCTCGCCCGGCGACAGCTCCATCGGCATGAACGTCGCGGCGCTGGCCCTCAAGGGCAACGAACTCCGCTTCGACGTGTCGCGCGACGTCAACGAGTCCGCGGCCCTGGTGCTGGAGGCCAAGCGGGCCGGCGGCCGAAGCGCCGCGGTCATCCTCGGCGGCGGCTCGCCCAAGAACTTCCTGCTCCAGACCGAGCCCCATATCCAGGAGGTGCTCGGGCTCGAGGAAAAGGGCTTCGACTACTTCATCCAGATCACCGACGCGCGCGTGGACACTGGCGGTCTCTCCGGAGCCACGCCCGCGGAAGCCGTGAGCTGGGGCAAGGTGGATCCCGATCAGTTGCCGGACTCGGTGGTCTGCTACGTGGACAGCACCATCGCGGTGCCGCTGATGACCGCCTACGCCGTCGGCAAACACCCGCCAAGAACACTGAAGCGGCTCTACGACCAACGAGACAGGGCGCTGGAGCACATCGCCGAAGAGATCCGCGAGAAGTTCGGCAACGTGCCGTTGGCGCAGCGCTGACGAAACCGCGGGGGAAGCCCCTGCCCGCCAAACATGTCGAGATGAACACCACCGGCACTCCCAAAACCTTCTTCAAGGTCGTGACGCCGGACGAGGCCCTGAAGCTCCTTCGAGAGGTGTCCGCGGTGGACTCCGAGGTGGTGGACACGGTCCGCGCCCGCGGCCGTGTGCTCGCCGAGGACCTGCATTCCCGGGTCGACCTCCCCCACTTCAACCGCGCAGCCATGGACGGCTACGCCGTCGTGGCGCGGGACACCTTCGGGGCCAGTCCCGGACTGCCGGCCTACCTGGAGCTCGCGGGGACGGTGGAGATGGGCGAGGAGATCACGCGCCGGATCGGACCCCGCGAGGCCGTGCGCATCTCCACCGGGGGCATGCTCCCTCCCGGCAGCGACGCCGTGGTGATGGTGGAGTACACCGACGAGACCGGCGACGGCACGGTGGAGATCCAGCGCAGCGCCTCGCCCTGGCTCAACGTAATCCGGGTCGGCGACGATATCCGCAGAGGCGATCCGGTCTTTCCGCGGGGCCGGCGGCTGCGTGCCCACGATCTGGGCGCCCTCACCGGGATCGGGATCGAGTCGGTGCCGGTCTACCGCAAGCCGCGAGTCACCCTGGTATCCACCGGCGACGAGATCGTACCGGTGAACCGCGAGCCGCGCCCCGGCCAGGTGCGCAACATCAACCAGCACTCGCTGGCGGGGCTCGTCGCCGAGTGGGGCGCCGAGTTGAACGACCTCGGCGTCGTGGCCGACGACGCCGGGGACTTGCGCACCGCGCTGGCCGAGGGCCTGGACTGGGGTGATCTGGTGCTGCTTTCCGGCGGCAGCTCCATGGGAACCCGTGACATGGCGGTGGAGGTCATCCGCTCGCTGCCCGACGCCAGGATCTTCTTCCACGGGATCTCGGTAAGCCCAGGCAAGCCCACCCTCTATGCCCGCGCCGCCGGCAAGCCCGTGCTCGGCCTGCCCGGCTACCCGGTATCCGCGCTGGTGATATTCGACCTCTTCGCGGCGCCGCTGATCCGCGCGCTGAGCGGCGAGGACGGTACTGCCGCGCACCTTCGGCGCGGGACCGTCCGCGCGCTGCTCGACACCAACGTCGCCTCCCAGACCGGCCGGGAGGACTACGTGCGGGTCACCATCGAGAAAAGGGGTGAGGCGCTTTATGCTTCCCCGCTGCCGAGCAAGTCCGGCGCCATCTTCACCCTGGTCAAGGCCGACGGCATGATCCGCATCGATCTCGATCGGGAGGGACTGGAGGAGGGAGAAGAGGTAGAGGTGCTGTTTTTCTGATTCTCGAAGAGCCATGGCAAGGAAACGCTACCTCAAGAAGACCCCGCTGGCCGAGGCGCGGGAGCTGTTCCTGGAAGCCGTCGCCGGCATCCGCCTGGAGGACGAGACGGTGGAGGTCGGCCAGGCCCTCCACCGGATCACCGCCGAGCCGGTGTTCGCGCGAATCTCCTCGCCCCACTACCACGGTTCGGCCATGGACGGGATCTGCGTGCGCGCCGAGGACACCTTCGGAGCCACGGAGTTCTCCCCCCGGCGGCTCCGGCTCCTGGACGACGAGGCCCAGGCCGAGGGATGCTTCGCGTACCTGGACACCGGCCAGCCCCTGCCGGCCTGGGCCGACGCCGTGATCATGATCGAAAAGGTGCGGGACGCGGGCGAAGGCGCCGTGTCCATCGACGAGGCGGCGACCCCGTGGCAGAACGTGCGCCTGGTGGGCGAGGACGTGGTGGCCACCGAGCTGCTGCTGCCGCGGAACCATCGTTTGAGACCCTATGATCTCGGGGCGGTGCTGGCGGCGGGCCATACCACCGTTCGCGTCAAGGCGCGCCCCAGGGTGGCGATCATTCCCACCGGCGACGAGATCACCGCTCCGGGAGAGGGCCCCGGTCCGGGCGAGATCATCGATTTCAACTCCACCGTGCTGGCCGCCATGGTCGCCGAGAGCGGCGGCGCCGCGGAGACGCTGGCGGCCGTCCCCGACGATCCCGCTCTGCTGAAACGCGCCCTCGCGGACGCCGTCGAGGAGCACCACCTGGTCGCCCTCATCGCCGGATCGTCCGCGGGCGAGCACGACTTCACCGCGGAGGTGATCGACGGCTCCGGCCGCCTGCTGGTTCACGGCATCGACGTCATGCCCGGGAAACCCGCGGTCCTGGGGGTGGCCGGCGGCAAGCCGGTCATCGGCATCCCAGGCTACCCCGTGTCCGCCATCGTCATCGCGCGCGAGATCCTTCAGCCTGCATTGCAGGAGATGCTGGGTGCGGGCGCCGCCTCCCCCGCCAGGATCCGGGCCGTGGCGCCCCGCAAGATCCCGTCGCGGCTCGGCCTGGAGGAGTTCGTCCGGGTCACCCTGGGCAGGGTCGAGGACAGGCTCATGGCGGTCCCGCTGGCGCGCGGAGCCGGCGTCATCAGCACCATGGTGCGCGCCGACGGGTTCCTGCGCATCCCCGGGACGGTGGAGGGGATCAACGCCGGCGAGGAGGTCGACATCGAACTGTTGCGCTCACCGGAGGAGATCGAGCACACGGTGCTCTGCACCGGCAGCCACGACCTCTCCATCAGCGTGCTGGAGGACCAGATCAAGCGCCGGAGCCCGCGCCTCAAGATCGCCACCGCCAACGTGGGCAGCCTGGGAGGACTGCATTCGGTCCGCCGCGGCGAGACCCACATGGCCGGCACCCACCTGCTCGATCCCGCCACCGGCGACTACAACATCCCGGACATCAGGCGGGTGCTCCCGGACCTGCCGGTGGTGCTCGTGCACTGCGTCCGGCGGAGCCAGGGCCTGCTGGTGCCGCGGGGCAATCCCATGGGACTGTCGGACGTCGGCGATCTGGGGCGCCCGGACCTCCGGTTCGTCAACCGCCAGCCCGGGTCCGGCACCCGGGTACTGCTGGACTACCAGCTCGCGCGGCTCGGCATCGACGCGGCCGCCATCCAAGGCTACGACCACGAAGAGTTCACCCACATGGCCGTTGCCGTGGCGGTGGCCAGCGGACTGGCGGATACCGGCCTAGGGATCCGCTCCGCGGCCGATGCCCTTGGGCTGGACTTCATCCCGGTAGGCGACGAGCAATACGACCTGCTGCTGCTGCGGTCCTTCCACGAATCGCCCACCGGCGCGACCCTGCTGGAGGTCCTCCGCTCGGAGGAATTCAAGCTCGCGATGCAATCCCTCGGCGGCTACGACACCGGCGCCACCGGCGAGATCCTCTACGAGCAGAACTAGGCCCTCACCCGGCCTTCGGCCACCCTCTCCCAGAGGGAGAGGGGCTATATTGGCTCTGTCTCCCTCTCCCCTTGGGAGAGGGTCGGGGTGAGGGCGCCCGCGGCGCCGGTGGCTGGTGCCGGGAGCCGGACTTGAACCGGCACAGGCCAAGGCCCGCGGGATTTTAAGTCCCGTGTGTCTACCCATTCCACCATCCCGGCGCCAAACGTTTTCCATAACTTAGCGCCAACGGACCGTCAACCAAATCAGCACTCGCAAGCCGTGCTCACGACTCCTGCCGCCTGCTCAAGCGCGCCACCAGCCAGCGGCCGCCCACGGTCAGGACCGCCAGGGCGAAGATGAGCAGCACGCCCAGGGCCGAGGTGTGCCCCGGGTAGCCGTCTTCCCAGGAGCGCCACATGACCACCGACAACGTCCAGTTCTCGTGGGTGGCCAGGATCAGCGGCACGGAGAAGTTGCGGAGGGAATGGGACGCCACCCAGATCCAGCCGCCGATGAACGCGGGCAGCACCAGCGGCAGCACTATCCGGCGCATCAGCGTGAGCCATTTGCCGCCGGACACATGGCTGGCCTCCTCCAGCTCCACGTGCACCTGGGTCAGCGCCGCGGTCATGTTGCGGCTGCCGAAGGCGATGTAGCTGACGGTGAGTCCCAGCACGATGATCCACACCGTCCCGTAGAGGCGCAGTTCGCTGAACGGCGGCTGGAGATACAGGAACATGAACGCGATGGCGATGATCACGCCCGGGAGGGCGTGTGGCAGGAACGTGACGGCATCGAGAACCGTCCTTCCCCTGAACCGTTTGCGGAGGATGACCCAGGCAACGACCAGGGAGAGAAGCATGGTCAGGGTGGCGGCGCCCAGAGCCACCACGATGGTGTTGACAGTCGCGTCCCAGACCTCGCTGTCGGAGAAGATCTCCCGGTAGTGCTCCAGGTTCAAATCGGACAACAGTTCCCATGAAGGGGTGATGTAGACCGGCAGCAGGGAGCTCCACAGCAGTACGAAGCTGGGCGCCAGGATCGTGAGGGCGAAATAGACGAAAAAGACCGCGAACGCGACGTAACGCCACTTCCCCAGCGCCATCACGCGTGGGCGGTACCCCTTGCCGGTGATGGTGGCGAAGCGCCCCTCCTGTCTCATGGCGTAGCGGTACGCATACACCAGGAGGATGCTCACCAGGAGGAAGCTGGCCCCCAGGGCCGCGGACAGCCCGTATTCGGGGGGCGTGTAGCGCTGTGTCGTATAGAATATGTAGGTGGGGAAGACGTGAATCCGCGCCGGCAGGCCGATGACCAGCGGAACCTCCAGCGATTCCAGGTGGGTCATGAAGCTGTACATGGTGGCGCCCAGGATGGCCGGAGTCAGCAGCGGCAGGAAGATGCCGAAGAAGGTCCTGCGGCCGGAGGCGCCGGCGACACGCGCCGCCTCCTCAAGGCTCGGGTCCATGGCCCGGAAGGCTCCTACCATGATCAGGAAAGTGGTGGTGACGCCGCGCAGCCCTTCGAGCAGGACCATGCCCCAGAGGCTGTAGATGTTCAGCGGCCCGCTCGTCAGTTCCACCCCGAACCATCCCGCCACGCCGCGCATCCACACGTTGAAGAGACCGATCTGCGGCGATAGGAGGAAGGTCCAGGAAACGGCGAAGAGCAGTCCCGGCATCGCCATGGGCACCAGGATCAGGCCCCAGGCGACGTTCCGGAACGGCATGTCGGTGCGCTCGGTGAGAAAGGCGAAGAAGGTCGCCAGCCCCACGGAGATGGCGGTGCTGAACACCGCCAGCAGGGCCGTGTTGAAGAACATGGAGTAGGTCTGCGGATCGGAATAGGCGCTGGCGTAGTGATCGAGGGTGAAGCCGCCGGGCTCCCAAGGGTTGCCCAGGCGAAAGCTGAAGATGATCAGGGTGGCGAGGGGGACGATGACGAGCCAGACGGTGAGCAGGACCGCCAGTACGGCGCCCAGGTGCTCCCGCGCCCACCCGAGCCAGCCCGGTGCGCCGCCGGAAACGGATGGTCTTGAGGGTGCCGCCGTCATCTCGACCTCACCTTTTCAGCGAAGATTCAATGTTGTATGGGTCTCGCGGGGCTTCTACTACGACCGGAGAACCCCGTTCAAGGGGTCGGCGAACGAGTATGGGAGGAGCTGTCATGGCCATCGAGCAACGATACCTGGAAGTCGACGGGCTCAAGACGTTCTACCAGACCGCGGGAAGCGGCCACCCGGTGGTGATGATCCATGGGGGCGCGCCCGGGGTCTGCTCCCTCGTCGCCTGGAAGTTGAACATGGAGCCGCTGGCCGCCTCGGGCCTGTGTCTCTACGCGTTTGACCAGCCGGGGTTCGGGAACACCGACAACCCCGCCGACTACTCCATGGACTACCGGGTGACCCACGCACGGAAGTTCATCGACGCGCTGGGACTGGAACGCTTCCACCTCCTCGGCAATTCCATGGGCGCCTACATCGCCGCGAGGATCGCTCTGGAAGACCCGCGGGCGAGCCGGCTGGTGCTCATATCCAGCGGCACGTTGTCGCCTCCCGGATCGGCCGCGGCGGTGGCCCAGGGCAAGAGGCACAACCAGGATTTGCGGGAGTACACCCCTTCGCTCGACAACATGCGCGCGGTGACCCTGAAGACCCTGTTCAGGAGCGAGCTGGTTACCGACGAGCTGGTAGCGGAACGTTATGAGATGAGCACGGGATCCCGTTTCGACGCCATCGTGAAGCGGTGGGAGGCGCCTCCCTCGAAGCCCGTGGGCGAACGCCTGTCGGAGATCCGGAACAAGACGCTGCTCATCTGGGGAAGGAACGACCGGGGCGTGGCGTTGGAAAGAGGAGTTCTGCTGTTCGAGGCGCTTCCGGACGCGGAGCTCCACGTCTTCAACCACTGCGGCCACTGGGCCTTCTGGGACCAAGCGGAGCGGTTCAACCGCCTCGTCGGCGACTTCCTGTCGCAGCCGGGCGGGTAGGGGCGACCGGCGGTCGCCCCACAACGGATCTACCGCAACCCAGGTTCCCACCGCCCGCCTCCGCGGGTCGGGCGCCTCGCCCCTACTTCTTTTTCTTGGCCGCCGGCAGTCCCAGCATTTCCTGGTACTCGCGGTTGTAGTTGTCCCACTTGCGCGCGCAATCCGCGCCACAGATGGCGACGTGCTTGCCCTTGGCCAGTGGATACTTCTTGGACGACGGATCCCACGGAAAGCCGCGGTAGGCGTACTTCTCGAGCACGTCCTGCCCGCCGGTGGAGATCCACACCGCCCAGAGCTGGGTGGTGGCGGGGGTCTTCGACCACTCGGCCACGTACACCCGCGTGCCTATTTCGAGCGGAACCGGACCCGGCTGGGTGTATACGAGGTTCTTCACGCCGCCGTCGATCATGCGGTTGGCGGTGTGGTAGTTGATGCCGCACCCGAGCGGGAACTCTCCGGAAGCGATCTTGCGCAGGATCGTCCCCTGGCCGCGCGTCAGCACGGCGCCGTTGGCGATGATTCCCTTGAGCCACTTGAGATGCGTCTCGCGGGTCTCGGAATCATGCTGCAGCGCCTGCAGCTTGTTGCGGGTATCGACCATGAACTTCCCCTTCCACATGGGGTCGAGGCACGCATCCCAGCCCGTGGGCTCCTTGCCCTTGGGCACCAGCGTGGGATTGTACGCGTTGCCCCTGACGTTGCCCGTGGTGGAAAGGAAGTTCCCGTCGGGGTCCATGGCCCTTGAGTCCAGCTTCGGCCAACCCTCGGGGATGTGCTTGTTGATCTCCGCGTAGCTGAAAGGCGGCTTTACGAAGGCGCCCTCCTTCAGGTACTGGGCCTGGAACTCGCTGGCGATGTGCATGACGTCGTAGGGCGGGTTCGTGCCCTGCTTGTACTGGATCAGGAACTGCCCGAAGGGTCCGATCCCGCGCTCGCGCTTGTAGGAGATCTCCTTGATGAACGGGTAGGCCTTGCTGAAGGCCGGGAGCACGTTCTCGGTGTCCCGCTTGGGCCAGTCCAAAGACATCCTGAGCTTGCCGCCGGTCTTCTCCATCTCGGCCTTGGACGCCGCCACGAGTTGCTCGTAGGCGTTGGCGCCGTATGCCGGCTGCGCCCCTAAGAGAAAGAGCCCGACTATCGCGAACGCACACAACCAATGCTTGCGTCTCTCCATCGTCGTTCCCCCTTTCCTGTGTCCCGCCGTTGGTTGGCGTTTCCGGTCGCGCGGGGCCGGAAACTATCCCTGGTACGCTTCCGCGTATCTCAGCACCTTCACCCCCTTGGGCGCGCGGGTCGGACCGTAGGGCGTCCCGCCCTCGATGAACACGCACGAACCCGCGGTGTACAGGGTGTCGCCGATCTCCACCTCCCCTTCCAGCACGTAGAACATCTCGTTGAACGGATGGCTGTGCACCGGGATGTCGGTGTCGGGCCCCCAGTGGCGGATCATGATCGACGGCCCGCCGCCCCCCTCGTCGCGGTAGAGGTATTTCGTCTGCCCGCGCTCGGTCTTGACCATCTCGGCGCTGTTCTCGTTGACGTGGTGGACGGCCATCTCCCCTACCCCCTTCAGGCTGAAGTCGATTCTTCGAGCTCCTGCCGCTCGGCTTCGGAAACCCATTTCTCATAGGCGGTGATCACCACCGTGCGGTTCTTCCCGGGATCGCGCATGACGTTCTTGGGGTCGCGTCCGAGCCGCACGTTCTCCATTTCCCGGAGGTACATGCTGCGCAGGCGGATGATGCCGTCGTCGATGGTGGAGGAGAGGTTTTCCTTCTCCCGGTCCACCCGCGGACCGAGGCTGTCCACCACCATGCCGTCCTCGATGAAGTGGAGCGGCGGGATCTCGTAGCCGAGCACCGGATTGTCCGAATCGCGGTACTCCTTGTAGGGCTCGATGAAGTCCCTGGGGGGCTTCCAACGCTTGCTGAACGGATCGCCCTCGTACTTGCCGGGGTTGTCCGCGGGCTTGAACCGCACCCGCATGAGCAGGGTGTGGGTGTCGTCGATGGGCACGCTCCAGCGCGCCGCCGAGACCGGAGTGCCGCCCGACGGACCCTTGAGATAGCGGCCGCCGCTGCCGCCGCAGCTAATGCCCGGCATGAGCAGGTGGTGCTCGCGGTAGTTGAACTCTCCGGGCTTGTCCGACTTGCGGTAAGCCTTGTAGACCAGCCCCCACCGCGTCTCCTCGAATCCCAGGTCGGGCTCGGTGCTGCGGATGTCCGGCCAGGCGCCGCCATGGGTGAAGCTCGGGTGCACCGGGTCGAGGCCGTTCTCCACGCACTGCAGCCAGTTGCAGTCCTGCAGCCCCTGCACCGTCACGTAGGTCTCGCCGTCCCCCACGAGGAAATCGTAGCGGGGCAGCAGCGGCGCCGGCTCCGGCCCGAGGTAGGCGAACACCAGCCCGCCCAGTTCCTCCACCGGATAGGCCAGTTGGCGGATGCCGTCCTTGAGCGTGCTCTCCGGCGGCTCGCCGGGGGTCTGCAACAGGCGCCCCTCGATGTCGTAAAGCCAGCCGTGGTAGCGGCAGCGCAGGCCGCCCGTCTCCACGTCGCCGAGACACAGGTTCGCGCGCCGGTGCGCGCAGTACGCCCCCAACACCCCCGCCCTGCCCTTGCCGTCCCGGAACAGCACGAGATCCTCGCCCATGACGCGGATGAACGTAGGCTTGTCCTTCAGGTGCGCCGAGATCCCGACCGGCCACCAGTAGCGACGGAGCAACTCTCCCATGGGCGTGCCGCGGCCTGTCTGGGTGAGAATCGCGTTCTCCTGCCGAGTCGTCATCTCCATGGCGGGCCACCTTCCGGTTCAGTGCCTTCGTCGAGGACCTCCCTATAGGTCAGGTGGTCCCGGTGCGTCAAGGGCGGCGACGACATGAAGAGACGGGTATAAGGGCGAGTTTCAAACTCACCCGTGGCCGCACTGCTCGCCCTGACAAGGCGACGGGGTGTGAGGGGATTTACCGGACTCGCCGATAGGCCAGCCCTGTATGTGATTCGTGCTCTCCGGTGGTATGGCCGGCGTTCATGGCAACGCCAGGCCCGTGCTCGAAGGTACGCGACGCCCGCGCCACGCTCGAGCGAAGCTCCGAGCCGAACGCACTGGACGTGTCCGAGTCCAGGTATTCACCGTCGTTGAAGCTCAAGCCGTAACTCCAACTGCGCCGATGGAGCCGGCGCGCAAAGCTTACCGACGCCGGCCCTCGATGATAAATCCATACCGACGTACCTTCAGCGGCTCCAATCAGGACACTGGAATGCGAGCGTGCGGGTGACCCTTCCGCTTCCGCAGTTGCACATCAGCCATTACTCAGCTGCGACGACCACGCCGAAGGACTGAGGCCAAAGATAATCCCAACACCATACTCCGGGCGGCAACGGCATCGGCACTCTTTGTCCTGCCCTCGGCCCGCTTCTGAATTCGCAGACATTAAACAACGACGGGTGTTGCTGCTGCAATCGCCCGGTATGTTCACGCAAGTTCTGAACACCGTTGTTCTCTATGGCTGCAATGGTGCGGTCCAGCATCGATCGAAACGTATAGCGCGTCCATTGTCCTCCTTCAGCGACCACGCAGTGATCAATACCCTCTTCCAGCGAAGGAATGCTTGGGTCATAGTCTCTATCATCCTTATTTTGCCTGAAGTCCTGGATACAGGACAGCAGGACATTACGGAGAGACGAGTCGACAACGTACGGAAGGGCGAGGCGCAGGACGTTGATCATTCTGAGCTTACGATCCCCAGCGAACGCAGTAACGTGACAGTAGTCGTCGTCTCCCCAATCTCGCCAAATGGTCCAATACGGTACGTACGTGTCCTTGCACTGTTTGAGCGACTTGAGGACATCTTCCGTTGACTGAGTCAAACCCGGTCCTGTGTAGGCGATGGCCATCGCCACAGCGACAAGTGTGAGTAAAATGCGCTTCCCGTGCGTCACTGGAACCTCCATCCCACCGAAGCAGCACCCTTAAAGCGTACGCAATAACCGCGCCTGGAGTGGGCTCCTGTACCTTGGCCGCTTGCATGGAGCCGACGAAAACCCCGTCTACGAGAGCATCCCCATGCGAGACGCTGGCAGGGTGCCGCGGAACCATCTTGGCATCCGAATTCCCCGACCGTAGGTGATCGATTATCGTGCGGGCGAACACAAACCCCGCCGTCCGTCATCATCGCTTACCAACGAACACGAGAAACCCCCGCTTCGGCAATCCGCCAAGGCAACCGATTGCGCTGCTGATAGACTGCTCGCGGTTCCTTGTCTAATTCTACAATGCTTTGTGTTCCCGCTCCTCCTTTCACCATACGCAAGCGCGATGCATTGTTCATTGCGACCGTAGGCACTACCAAACTCTTCAATGACTTGGCAGCTTCGTCCTCCCTGGCGTCGACATTCGTCCAGAGCGAGCGTTTCAACACGGGTTCTGTTGGTCAACCCGACCCAGCCAAACTTGCAGCCTCCACAGCCGTCCCAACTGACCGCTAGCGCGCCGTAGTAGCGTCTAGCGGGGGCAGAAACGCTCAAGACCTGGAAGCTGACCTCGGCGGTCTCGCCATGGGGGTCGCGCGCCGTTACCGTGATCCTGACAGCGCCGCGCGAGAACGCCTGCTCGGCGGTGAACGTCAGCGTACTGCCCGACATCGCGGCCCGCACGTGGGACGCACTCGACCTCACGGAATACGTCAGCCTGTCCCCGTCGGGGTCGGAGAAGTTACGCGAGACATCGACGGTCCTGCGGTCCCCCACGGTCATGCTGGTCACGTCGTGGAACCGAAACTGCACAACGGGAGCGCGGTTGCCGCCGACCGCAACTATAACGTCGAAGCTGTACTCGACCGTCGCGCCATGAGGGTCACGCGCCGCTAACGTGATCGTCGGCCCACCGTCCGAGAACGCCCGGACCGCGGTGAGCGTGAGCATACTGCCAGACATGGCGACCCGCACAAGGTCTGGCGAACTCGATCTCGCGGAATACGTCAGCGTATCCCCGTCGGGGTCGGAGAAGTGGACCGAGACATCGACGGTCTTGGATCGCCCGACGTCCAGATAATGCAAGAACACGATCCGGTATCGGTCGCGCACAACCGGAGAGCGGTTGCGCTGTGGCCGGAACGTTGTCGTCAACCTGAAGCTCTGCGACGCGGTGAGCCTGCCGGGATCCGTTGCGGTTACGGTAATGGTCGCGCTCCCGTCGAGGCCCGACGTCACGTTGAGTTGGCTGCCCGTTACCGAAACCTCGGCAAAAAACGGATTGGAAGTCGTCGCACTATACGTCAGGTTGTCCCCGTCGGGGTCCGAGAAGTAGGAGGCCAGATCGAAAGTCCATGTCCTGCGCTCATCTGACACCGAGGATACCGTATGCGTCAGATCCTGAAACCTGTCCCGGATGATCGGTGCCCGGTTGTCGCCCGACGTACCCACCACCTTCAACACCTGGAAGCTGACTTCGGCCGTTGCGCCATGGGGATCGCGCGCCGTTCCCGTGATCGTCACAGCACTGCGCGAAAAGGCCTGGACTGCGGTGAACCTGAGCCTGCTGCCCGACATCGTGGCCCGTACCAACTCGGGCGCACTGGACCTCGCGGTGTAGGTCAGCGCGTCGCGGTCGGGATCGGAGAAGACGTCGGAAAGATCGACATTCATGATTCCCCCCACGGTCATGCTGGGCACGTCAAGGATTCCCGTTTGCACAACAGGAGAACGATTGTCCGGGGGCATGATCCTCACCTGGCCGCCGCCGTTTCCTTCACCGCCTCCCCCGCCGCACGACGCCATCCCGGCGAGCATGGCGCCGGCCAGGATGAGGCTCGACAGGTTACGCAAGAAAGCATTACGATGCATCGTCATCGGCCTCTCCGTGACCGTCTTCCCGCTCTCACGAGGCCACGGACACCCTGGCGCCCAAGCTTCGCGGCTGCTCCATGCCATCGTTCCGCAGGAGCGTGATCGAGACGGCACTGCTCGCCGCACCCTTCCGGATCGTGGTCTCGACGGGCTCGTCGACGAAGTCCTCTCCCGCCACCGCGGGATTGTCGCCGCTTCCCGGCGCGAGGCGCACCACGACGCGGATGTCTTCCGGCGCCGCGGCCGGCAACAACACCTCCAGCCGGACCGCCTCACCGCTGCCGACGGCGTCCTGCAGGAACCTGACCCGCGCCTTGCTCACGAGGGCGGACACGCTCTGCCGCCTGGCGACCCGGATC
Source organism: uncultured Binatia bacterium (SeqCode) (assembly GCA_965204505.1). Taxonomy (GTDB): domain Bacteria; phylum Desulfobacterota; class Binatia; order UBA9968; family JAJDTQ01; genus JAJDTQ01. Next base: position 752,020 of record CBDBFB010000001.1, on the reverse strand, counting down.
GGGCCGATGTCGTCGATGGGCCGCCACAGGTCTTCGGCCGCTGGGGGCGAACGGTCCGGGGCCACGCCCAGGCCTTCCCAGTCGGCGCGCTCCCGCGGGCCGCCGAACGGAAGATGAAACGTCACCTGAAAGCTGGCGGAATCCTTGCCCCCGCCGATGCCGTCGTAGCCTGCGCCGAGCTTGAGCCACGGGTGCGGGCGCCAATCGAGGTCCATGCGGGCGCCCGTGTCCCATTGGTTGGAGCCGTCTCCAGCCCTCCAGCGATAGCCGACCGTGTTCAGGCGAAGGGTCGTCGTTAAGTCGAAGCGCATCCCGAGCTCCAGCCCCTCGATGGCGCGCTCTTCATGGCCCGAGCCGCCCGGGCGCCAACCCGTGACGGGAACGAAGTAGCGGAACGAACCCATGCCCCACCTGCCGGCATAGTCGAGCCCGGGCGCCAACACCCTGTGTCCGCGCTCGGAATTGAGCAGGTGAAACGCCGAGACTCCGAGAATGTCCGCGCCCGGCGCGCCGGAAAGCCGGAACCGGCGCACCATTCCATGGCGCAGGTCGTTACGGAAGAGGCCGGAACCGGAGCCGTCCCACGAACGGGTGACCCCCTGCTGGAAGAAGAACGAGGAAGCGCCCTCCCGGCTGACCGGCGCGGCCGCGCCGGCGAACGGAAGCACCATGTCGACGTCGCCATCTATTCCGAACTTGCTTGAGACCGGGGAGTAGCTGAGGTTGCCGGCAACCTGGAAGTGCTGCCCGAACACCGTCTTCCCGTATGCGTCTCCAAGGCGCAGGCTTTCATCCAGCACGAGCTTCAGGCCGTTGCCGAACAGGCAGCGCGCGCCATCCGAGACCCTGTCATTGAGTGCATCCTCACACGTGCTGGCATGAGTCAGGTAGTCGCGCCAGAAACCACCGCCGGGCTCCGCCCGGGCAGCAGAGGAGATGGAGGCAAGCCCGAGCATCAGGGCGAAGACGCACCCAGTCCACCGCGCGGGGTGAAGAAAAGACGACATCCGGCCAACCTTGGTGATCCTACTCTCCATCATCACGTTTCCTCCGGTCATCACGATGCAGTGCCGTCCCGCCCCCGCTCGATCACGGCCTCCCTTGCCCGCTTCCTACTCCAGGACCTGCCACAGCTTGCCGTTCCTGGAAGCCACCTTGAGACACCTGAGCAAGATCCGCTTCGTTTCCGCGGCGGTCTTCTTGGCGCCTTCGGTCATGGAGCCGACGAGGCCGGTGACCAGTCCGGCGGCGGCGCCGATGCCGGCCGCTTCGCCCAGGCCCATGTTGTCGATGCCTGCCATGTCGAAGATCTGGCGCATTTCGGTGGCCATGGCGGCGCCCTGCACGGTGGACTGTGCCGCATCGGTGAGGGTCGCCAACTGGGCTTCTTGGGCGGCGGTCATCTGCCGGTTGTTGGCCACGTTCCGGCAGAGGCCGAGCACTTGCTTGTACTTCTCCTCCTGCCCCGGCTCGACGTACACCGCCGGTATGTATTGCCCGGACCCGAGCCCGCTGGAGTCAACCGCTCCCTTGTAGGCCGATCCGCAACCAGCAAGAAAGAACACGCATAGAACTACGGAAAAATTGCATATGTGACGCATGTTGACTCCCCCTAACCATTGAGAAACTGCGTTGTGGTATCTCGAACTAATCAGCCGGAATCGACCGTCCCCAAAATCGCCGCCTTTGCCTGGTCGAAGGCAACTTGAACGACCATCAGGGCCAACTCCCGGTTCCCCGACTGCTGCGCAATGGCGGAACCGTACCTTGCCACCAGCAGCGCCAGCACGGTGGTTGCCGCGCTCACGCCCCACTCGTTTCGATTCGCCAGGATTCTCTCGATGATGTCGTCGGCGGCCTTGAGCGCGGCCATCAAGTGATCGTCAGGCGCGGAGTTCAAGGACATGATCGCCGGCAGGTCGACGCCCAGCGCTTGACCGATTTCCCTGGCCGTCCGTAGACTGACCGGCATTCCCTTCTCCGCGCGCTGAATGGTCCGACTATCACAACCCGCCTTACTCGCGAGCTGTGTCTGTGTAAGGCCGAGCTCGGTCCGTAGCTGGCATAACAGTTCGCGATTGACCGTGACCATGACGAACAGACTACAGTGCTTCAAATTGCACGCACAACGTCACTGATACGACAGATAGACGACAGTAGAACGACACTTTTTCTTTCTGACATGGCCGAACAACCCCTTGGTCTTCCAGTTCGATGTGATGAAGCCGACAAGCCCCAGGGACTCGCGCGCAACAGCGCCTTCATGGCGATACGCGCGTACGAAGCCAGCGGTGACGGAACCAGCTTGCGGTGTTTCGTGGACTGCCGCCAGGACAATCGATTCCGGTAATCACTGCCGGTAGACTGTTCCGGCAAATCTTGCCGGCGTCATCATGCGGTGGGGAAGCGGGGCGGTCCTCCCAGGGAAGAGGATGGGCGTCGCCCGCGGTGTCGGCGTGGTTGAACGGAGGGGAACAGGAGCTTCGGCGCTAGCCGGCTTTGCGGCGACCTGCGGTGGCGCTGCTTCCCAGCGCGCGAAAATAGATAGGCTCCGGCTTCATACCGGGCTTGTAGCTCTTTCTCGGGTTTGTCGGTTGATCGTCGGCCGGTCTCAACTCCCGCATGTGGTCGTTCTCGTCGGGACTCGGCTGGTAGCCGTACTTCCGCAAATCGGCGCGGATCAGCTTTGCAAACCGGTGCCGGCAGCCATCCCGTCTTTCGTATGAATTGAGCACTTGACCGGAGTGAACGTCGAAGCGGTCCAGGTCGCAGTCCGAGAGCTCGGCGACCAACCAGTCGGTGAACGGTCGGGCTGTCACCGTGCGGTGGACCGATATCGCCGTTTGCCTGATCGCTGACAGGTTGTTCCTGGCCCGGTCGCTACGATGGGTAATGTACTTGTTCGTTCCCCGTATCCCGGACTTCGTCATTTCATCGTCGCTGTAACCCGAACCCTCCATCAGACTCCGCGCTGGAGCCTCCAGCAACCAGCCGAATCCGGGTGTCCTGTCGTCCTGGTCGACGATCTCCTTCAACAATTCGCGCAGGGTCTTGTCGGTTGCCCCGCTCGTCTGCTGATTGCCGAGGGTCAGATCCTGTTGCAAAGTGTACAAAAGGTATCCCTTCTTTATGAAGGCGTCCAGATAGAGATGTTCGGAAATGTACCAAAGGGCCTTCAAGATCCCGCGGCCCATGAGAACCTGATGAAGCGGGTCGGGAATCGCTTCGATCCAGACCATTTCCCAGATTATGTTGGAGACGCTGAACCCCACTCCATCAGCGATGGCCTCCGCCTTCTTCTCAACCAGGTTCCTCATGACACCCTCCGGGTTGCGGGTTCGTATCATATGCTATAAGCGGACCCCGCTTGGCAATGGATCGGCGCGGAAATGGATCGTGGTAACTTTGACCGGTAATTTTGTGCGTCCACGGACGGGAAACGCCTTGCTCGAAACCCGTGCATCACGTCCTTGAAGATGATAAGGCAGGATAAGCAGAAGCAACCGTCGATGTAAACGGTACTTTGCGTTTACTGAAGGAGGTCCACCATGAAGCGCGTGGCACATGTCGTCAACCAGTTCTTCGCCGGAATCGGAGGCGAGGAGAAGGCGGATGTCCCAGCCGGAACCCTCGACACCCTCGCAGGGCCGTCGCGCGGCCTGCAGCGGCTGCTCGATGGCGAAGCGGAGGTGGCGCCCACCATCTACTTCGGCGACAACCACTTTCACGAACGGCCCGAAGAGGCGCGGGCGGCGCTCCTGAACGAGCTCGCGGCCGCCGAGCCGGACATCATCGTGCTGGGGCCGGCGTTCAATGCCGGGCGCTACGGGCTCGCCTGCGTCGAGATCGGCCACATGGCCGCCGCCGACTTGGACCGCGTGTGCGTCACCGCCATGCACGAGGACAATCCGGCGGTGGACACGTACCGGGAGTACCACGACCCCAGGCTGTTCCTCTTCCCCACGACCGAAACGGCCGCGGGCATGGGCAAGGCGCTGGAGGAGATGGCCCGGTTCATCCTGAAGCGGCTGGGCGACGAGCCCGTTGCCGCCGCCGGGGACGAGGGCTACCTGCCGCGCGGCATCCGGATCCAGGAAAGAAGCGACCGGACCGGCGCCGACCGCGCCCTCGACATGCTGTTCGACAAGCTGGAAGGGAGGCCCTTCGCCACCGAGGTGCCCATGCAGACCTGGGACCGGGTGGCGCCCGCGGCCGCCGTCACACAGGTGGGCAAGGCCAAGATCGCGCTGGTCACCACCAGCGGCGTGGTGCCGTGGGGCAACCCCGACGGTTTCAAGACCTTCCGCAACACCTTCTGGCGCAAGTATCCGGTGGCCGAGCTCAAGACCATGGAGCCGGGCGTGTGGGAGGCGGTCCACGGCGGCTACAACGTCGCCAACATGAACGCCAACCCGCTCTACGGCGTTCCCCTGGACGCCCTGCGGGAGCTTCAACAGGAGGGGAAGTACGAGGACCTCTACCCCGCCTACTACGTCATACCCGGCAACCAGGGCTCGCCCGCGGCCATGAAGCGGGTGGGCGAGGAGATCGCCGCGGAGCTCAAGGCCAACAGCGTGGACGCCGCGTTGTTGGTGAGCACGTGAGGCACCTGCAGTCGCAGCGGAGCTGTGATCAGCAAAGAACTGGACCGTGCCGGAGTTCCCGTGTCGATGATCAGCGCCATGTTCCCGCTGGCCGAGCAGGTGGGCGCCAGCCGCATCGTCAAGGGAGTCAAGATTCCCCATCCCTGCGGCGATCCGAGCCTGCCGCCGGAGGTTGACGAGAAGCTGCGCAAGTCCATCGTCGAGACCGCTCTCAAGGCTCTCGAAGAAGAAGTCGAGGAGAGCGCCGTGTTCACCCCCGACCCGGCGTCATGAGCCGCCACCGGCACGCCACGCCGCTGGAGCCGGCGGACTTCCCGGTGGACGACCTTCGGTTCGGCGGCGCGCTGCGCTACGACGGCCGGACCCTGGAGGTGGGCGAGGCGGAAGTGGTCGAGAGCGCCTCCCGCGACCCCAGGATCCTCTCCGCCAGGCTCGACCTCGTGCGCCCCGACGAGCACGTGCGGGTAACCGGCATCCGCGATGCGGTGGAGCCTCGGGTCAAGGTGGCCGGCGGCGGCCAGGTATTTCCCGGGATCACGAACCCGGTGGCTCCCGTGGGCGCCGGTCGCACCCACCGGCTTTCCGGCATGACGCTCATGACCGCGGCCGAGTACGAGGGCACCGTCCGCACCGGAACCACCGCCCAGCGAAGCGCCATACTCGACATGTGGGGGCCGGGAGCCGACCTCACGGGCTTCAGCCGGCTGCCGCACCTCGTCCTGACCCTCGAACTCCCCCCGGACCTGATCGAGGCCGAGGCCCACCAGGTGATACAGGCCGCCGAGTACCGGGTGGCCCAGCGGCTCGCGGAAACGACCGTCGGCGCCGAGCCCGCCGCGGTCGAAACCCACGGGGCGGCCCACGGGAATCCGGCCCTTCCCAAGGCCGTCGTCATCGTCGGCTGCATCACCGAGTCGGAGCATCTGCCGACCGGTCTGGGATACTACGGCCTGCCGGTGCGCGAGTCCCTGGCCACGGTGGTTCACCCCAATGAGCTGCTGGACGGGGCCGTCACCGGGAACACGCTGAAGACCATCGCTTACTACCCCACCACCTGGGACTGGCAGAACCATCCGCTGGCCCTGCGCCTGTCCGGAGAACACGGCCGGCGGCTCGACTTCGCCGGCGTCGTCCTGCAACGCATACGCTTCGAGAGTTTCCGCGAAAAGGAAGTGGCGGCACAGAACGCGGCGCAGGTAGCACGGGCGCTGGGAGCGGAGGCCGCGCTCATTACCTGGCTCGGCTCCGGCAACGCCTTCCTGGAGGTGATGTTGACCGTGCGCGCCTGCGAGCACCGGGGAGTCAAGACGGTCCTGGTCACCTACGAGTACGGCGGCAGGGACGGCACGGACTCCCCGCTCCTCTTCTACGACGACACCGCCGACGCGGTGGTGAGCACGGGCACCCGCGACCGTACCCTGGAGCTGCCGGCCGCGGACCGGGTGGTGGGCGCGTATGAACGGTTGCAGGTGCTCAACTATCCCGGCGCCCCGGTGGTGTCGGCCTTCGAGCCGATGAGCCTGGACGCCGCCGACGCCCTCCTCGGCGCCACCGACCTGTGGGGCGGCGCCGAGCGGACCTGCCGCGCCCACTGACCACGCCGATGGACCTCCGGGTGTAGGGGCTGGTTTCAAACCCGCTCGGGCCGGCACCAGGCCACCGGGCGAATGGGGCGCCCGACCCTGAGCCCGACGGAGAAACGCCATGCCGGTTGAAGTCCTGGGCATCGACCACGTGTTCATCCCGGTCCGGGACCTCGCCGCGGCGGAAGCCTTCTACGACAAGGTGATGCCGATACTGGGCTTCCGGAAAGGAGTGGTTTCGGACAGGGTCTCTCCACGGCTGCGCTACGACAACCGTCAGCTCACCTACTGGGTCGTGCTCCGTGACGGCGCGGGGGCCGGGACCGGTGCGGGCTCGCCGTCCCACCTGTGCTTTCGCGTGGTGGACGAACAGGCCGTGGACCGCGCCGCCGGCGAGCTTCGGGCGGCCGGCATCGACGCCACCGAGCCGCGGGCGTACACGCAGTACTCAGCCGACTACTACGCGACCTTCTTCCCGGATCCCGACGGCCTGCTGCTCGAAGTCATGAACTTCAACACCCGGCGCAGGCGGCGCATGTTCGATTGGGACGCGGAAACTGGATAGTAAACTCAGATGGGAAGAACCCGGTATTCATCGGAGTCCAAGCCATTCGTAAATTTCCTTATAAGCCCTGGCCGGCCGTGCCCGTGCCGTTGGCGTCACCTTGGGGTGGATCGCGGCCCCCTGGTTCCGGCAGGCGGTTGTATGCCTGCTCCACGGAGCCAAGACCTTCGTCGTCAACTACCGCTCGGGTTCCGGCGGCCGCTCCGCTCCCAACAAGCGCGTCACCCTCGGACGCTTCGGCCGCATCACTCCAGAGCAGACCCGGCGCATGGCCCAGGAACTCCTCGGCAAGGTAGCATCGGGCGAAAACCCCGCCCAGGATCGCGCCGAGGCCAGGGACATGCCCACTCTTGCCAAGGCATTCGAGGACTACCTGGGCTCCAACCCCAGGCGGAAGCCCCGCACCGTGGAGATGTACCGCATGAACCTCAGGGTGTGCTTCGGAGACTGGCTCTCCCGCTCTCTCGACACCATCGACCGGGGCGACGTGGGAGCCCGCTTCCACCGTGTCACCGAGCGCCGCGGCTGGGCCACCGCCAACCAAGCCGTCTCCATGCTGCGCTCCATCTACAGCCGCTCCAGCATCGACCACGAGGGCCTGCGCAACCCGGTGGAGCTCTTGATCGCCGGCGGCGGGCGATTGAACCGCAAGCGCCGCCGGCGCATCTCCTCCCCCGCCGAAGTGCTGCCGCGCTAGCGCGCGGGGGTGGAGGCGGCCGGGCTCCCGCCCGCGCACCTGCTTCTCGACCGCGATGCCGCTCTCGGAGAGCGCAGAAACCGCATCATGCCGGATCGAAACTGATCCGAAGCCTAGTGCCCGTGGCCCGAGCGATCCTCTCCAGTGTCCGTGTGGACGGATGGATGCGGCCGCTCTCCAGGCGGGCCACGACCGACTGCGTCGTCTCCATGCGTTCAGCCAACTCGGCCTGGGTCAGCGCGGCGCGCCTGCGGGCCTCGATCACCATGCGAGCCAACGCGAACTCCGGCTCAAGACGGTCATAGGCTTCCCGGTACTCCGGATCCTTGCTCCATTCCCGGTGCAACTCCGATACCTTGCTCATTGCGATACCTCCCCGGCGCGCCTGAGCGCCAATGCAATCTCACGTTTCGGTGTCCGCCGCGTCTTCTTGAGGAAAGCGCGCACAACCACGACTCGTCTGTCCCTTGCGGTGACGTAGAGCGCCCGCGCTGTCCCCTCACGGCCGCTCATGCGCATTTCCCAGAGCGGACCCGAGAGGCACCTGACATGGGGCATGTCCATCCGTTCGAGACCGAACTCGGCGATCAACTCACAGATGCGCGCGAAGCGTGCGCGCATATCGCGCGGCAAGGCGCGCAACTCCGCGTCCACGGTTTCGTTGAGGGTCTCGACGGTCCAACTCATGCTCCATGAGCATATCGCAAATTTGCTATGTGCGCCACCACGAAAAGGACCTCTCGCGACGTGGATCGCACGGATGAAGGATATCCTGAAGGCCGCGACGACGCTCCGGGTTCCTCGGGTGGTGCTGGTGGGAGACACGGCCCGGTTGTCAGGTTACGACTGCGTAAGTTAATCTAGCTCCATGCAAGCGGTACGTATCCACGAGTTCGGCGGACTCGACAGCCTGAAAGTCGAAGACGCGCCGGCGCCCGAGCCGGGGGGCGGCGAGGTGCTCGTGCGCATCCATGCCGCGGGCATCAATCCGGTGGACTGGAAGACCTGCGCGGGCGAGGGTGTTGCGTCGCGGCTGGAGGATCCCTTCCCCTTCATCCCGGGCTGGGACGTGTCCGGGGTGGTCCAGGCGCCCGGTGCCGGAGTGTCGGACTTCAGGACCGGCGACGCGGTCTGCGGCATGGTGCGCTGGCCCTGGGGAGGCGGAGGCTACGCCGAATACGTGGCCGCGCCGGCCGTGGACCTCGTGGCCAAACCCGAGAGCATGAATGACGCGCAGGCCGCCGGTCTGCCGCTGGCCGCCCTCACCGCATGGCAGGCGTTGTTCGACACCGCCGATCTCCAACTCGGCCAGTCCGTGCTCATTCACGCGGCCGCGGGCGGAGTGGGCCACATCGCGGTACAACTCGCGAAGTGGAGAGGCGCCCATGTCACGGGCACGGCATCGGCGCGCAACGAGGCGTTCCTGCGGGAGTTGGGCGCCGACCGCGTCATCGACTACAACGCGACGCGCTTCGAGGATGTGGCGGGAGACCTGGACGTGGTGCTGGACGGCGTCGGCGGCGAGATCCAGGAACGGTCCTTCGGCGTGCTCAAGCCCGGTGGCATGCTGGTGTCCATCCGCGGACGGCCCGGCCAGGACCAAGCCTCGGCGCGTGGTGTCCGGGCGCAGCACGTTTCCGTCCACGCGGATGCGGAGCAACTCCGCGCCATCGCCGACCTGGCCGAAGCCGGGCGGCTTGCGGTCCACGTGGACGCCACGTTTCCACTGGAAGAAGTGCGCAAGGCGCACGAGCTGAGCAAAACAGGTCATACGCGAGGCAAGGTGGTTCTCCGCGTCAGGTGACTCGACGGAACACGGGCTGATTTGAAATCCGCCGTTGCGGACGCCAGGCCTCGCGGAGGATAACGAACGGAACAGGAGGGACCGACATGTCGACCAAGATCAAGCACCTGGCCATCGTCAGCTCGAACTACGCCATCGAGGAGAAGTTCTACCAGGCCGTGTTCGGCATGAAGACCGCCGAGCGCGCGCGCATCGAGAGCGCCTCGGTGGTGAGCGACGGCTACGTGGGCATCAACATCAACCCGCGCCGGCCCGGCCGCCAGGGCGGGTTGGACCACTTCGGCTTCGAGGTGGACGACGTCGAGGGCGTGGCCGCGCGCATGGCCGATAAGTACCCGAAGGTGCACATCCTCAAACGGCCGAGCAACCGCCCGTTCGCCGGCCTGAGCACCCACGACCCCGCGGGGAACGTGTTCGACCTTTCCCAGGAGGGCATGGAGAACCGCACCGACGTGTACGTGGATGGGGATCGTGAAGCCGAGCGCTACGTCAATCACTTCGTGCTGCGCGCGGTGGAGCCGGAACGGGTGGCGCAGTTCTACCGTGACGTCTTCGACCTGCTGGAGACCGAGAAGCCCGCGGACGACCCCAACTGCTACCTGACGGACGGGCGGGTTACCCTGATCATCTCGCCGTGGAAGATCTCCGACTATGCCGGCACCGGCATCGAACGTCCGGCGCTGGAGCACATCGGCTTCAAGGTGGAGAGCGTGCAGGCGGTCAAGGACCGGCTCGAGGAGCTGTCCAAGCGCAACCCCTACCTGAGCCCCGGCCCCGTGGGCGCGGGACCGGAGGCGGAGGCGCGGCTGGCGCTGTTCACCAAGTGCAAGTTCGGCGAGTACCAACTCGCGGACCCGGACGGGGTGATGATCGATATCAGCGAGCACTGAGACTAGACCCTCACCCGGCCTTCGGCCACCCTCTCCCAGAGGGAGAGGGGTTGTATTTGATTACTTGGACAGGCTCCTAGTGGCCCGCGCCGCATGGCGCGGACAAGAGCGCCTCCTGGAATGGCTACAAAACGACGACCGCGCAAGAGAAGGCAGAAGAACCACCGCGCGTGGCTCCTCATTCCGGCCATCATACTGGCGGTGATGCTGGGATGGCTCTACCGCGACGAGATCGTGAACCTCGTCACCTTCCGGTTTCAGGGGATCGATTTCACCCGGCCGCCCCAGGGAGGGCCAGCGGCCGGCGAGGGCATCACGGAAAAGGACCGGAAGGAGCTGGAGAAGATTCTGGAGAACCGCTGATCCGGGAATCCCCTCCGCTCCCTCGATCGTGCAGGCTTACAGCCCGCTGGGCAGCTTGTAGAAACGCTCCGCGTTGCGCGACAGCACCGCGGTCTTGTCGTCCTCGGACAGTTCCTCGCTGTCCATGACTTCGCCCAGCTCTTCCTTGCAGAACTCGTTGTTGACCTCGTGGGGGAAGTCCGAGGAGTAGACCCAGGGCTTGTTCCCCACGGTCCTGATGGCGTGGGCCAGGTCGGGCTCGTGGCCCTCGCAGCCCACGTAGATCCGTCCGTCCTCGATGTGCCGCTTGCAGTACTGGCTGACGCTCTCGCCGTCCTTGAGCTGCAGGAACTCGCTCCGGGGGTCGTGCTGTATGTGGGTTTCGTACGAGCGGTCGAAGCGCTCCAGGCACATCAGCAGCCACGCGACGCCGCCTTCCAGGAAACCGATGCGGACGTTGGGGTACCTGTCGAAGATGCCGTTGAAGACGATGCCGCCGAAGGAGATCATCTGCCCGAACGGATGACCCAGCGCATGCACCGGCGCGTAGGGATGCAGGTCGTCCATCCCCAGGTTCTCATGGGCGCCGCCGTGGATGCCCAGGCAGCAGCCCAGCCGGTCGGCTTCCTCGTAGATGGGCCAGTAGTACTTGTGCCCCAGGTGCAGTTGGATCCCCGTGGACGGCAGCATGGCGCCGCACATGCCCAGCTCCTCCACCGCCCGGCGCAGCTCCTTCACCGCCTCGTCCGGCTCCTGCAGCGGGATCAGCGCCGTTGCCTGGAACCTGGGGCTCTTGTGGATGTAGTTCTCGGCGATCCAGTCGTTGTAGGACCGCGCCAGGTCGATGGCCCAGTCCTGACTCACCACCTTGCCGTAGGACAGTCCCACGGTGGGATAGAGAACGGTCCGGTCGATGCCCACGTCTTCGAGGAACTCCACCCAGCCGTCGAAGCCCACCTGCTGGAACGAGCCCTCCGGGAGCTTGTGGGCGTTGGCGGAATGCAGGTGGTCCAGCGGCGGAAACGGGTTGGACCAGCGCATCTGTTCCTGCACCGCTTTCGGGAAGCGGCTCGTGATGGCCTCCATGTCCTCCACGACGTGACCGTCGCCGTCAATGATCTGGTACTTGTTAGCCATGGGTAACCTCCAGGTAGGCCCGTATGGTGGTTGGTGTTCGTCGACGCAACGCCGGTCGCAGACACCGCCCGTGTGCATGGACGCTTCCGTTCCCGCTCGTCCGCTCCGACTCTTGTCCGGTATTAGCTTGACCCATGAGTGTTGTCAAGAAAGGCGCCGGCGCGTGACAGTGGCCCGCCGGCGACGACTCATGCTATGGACCGTACCATGAGCTGGCTCAACCTCGGCTCCCTCGCGGGCCTCGTCACGCTGGCGTTTCTGGCCTGGGCGGTGGGCGGGTTCAGGCGCCCCGTTCCCTGGCGCACGGTGCTCACGGCCGGGGGCCTGATGCTGGTGCTGGGCGCGGTGGTGTTCTGGGTCCCGTGGACCCGTACGGCCCTCATCTGGATCAACGACGCGGTCATCGCCGTCCTCCGGGCGGGAAACGAAGGCGCCCGTTTCCTCTTCGGTCCCTTGGCGCTCAACCCGGGCGAGACCACTCCGGGAGGGTCGCCGTCGGTGGGCTTCGTGCTGGCCACGCAGGTGTTGCCGGCGGTGGTGTTCTTCGCGTCGCTGATGGCGGCGCTCTACCACCTGAGGGTCCTGCAACCCATCGTCAAGCTCTTCGCCGTCCTCTTCCACAGGACCATGGCTCTCTCGGGAGCCGAGTCCCTGGCCGGTTCGTCCAACATCTTCATCGGCGTGGAATCGGCCATGACCGTGCGGCCCTACATCGACCGCATGACGCGCTCCGAGTTGCTGACGCTGCTTACCTGCGGCATGGCGACGGTCGCCTCCACCACCCTGGCGCTCTACGTCCTGTTCCTCAAGGACAGCTTTCCGCTCATTACCGGACATCTCGTGTCCGCATCCATCATGTCGATTCCGGCCGCCGCCCTCGCTTCCAAGCTCATGCTGCCCGAGACCGGGGCGCCGGAGACGCTGGGTGCCGTGCCGCCCATGGCCGAAGACCAGCGCAAGCCCAACACCATGGCCGCCCTGATGGACGGATCCTGGGAGGGGCTCAAGCTCGCCGCCGGCATCGCCACGCTGCTCATCGCGGTCTTGGGAGCCGTGGCGCTCATCGATTACGGGCTCGCCAAGCTCACGGCGCCGCTGAGCGACGCGCTGGCCGGACCGGTGGACCTCCGCCGCATCCTGGGATGGCTGTTCACGCCGCTGGCGTGGCTGCTGGGCCTTCCCGGAACCGACCTCGCCGCCGCCGGGCGTATCCTGGGAGGCCGGGCCATCCTCACCGAGGTGGTGGCCTACCAGGAGTTGGGGAGGCTCGGCGCCGAGGGCGCGATCTCACCGCGCGGCATCCTGATTCTCTCGTACACCCTGTGCGGGTTCGCCCACGTGGCCTCGGTGGGGGTCTTCGTCGGCGGCATCGGCGCGCTGGCGCCCTCGCGCCGAGGCGACCTCTCCTCGCTGGGCCTCCGCGCCCTGGTGGGCGCCACCCTCGCGACTCTCATGACCGGGGCCCTGGCCGGGTTCTACTACTACGGCCAGAAGGGGTTGCTCGGGATCTGATTCGAGTGCCCGCGGGCAGTGTCCAGTATCATTCAAGACGGCGGAGGCGGTTTGAAGCCCGCCCCCACACCCACGGAGATTGCTGAATGACCCAACGAACCGGCGCCTGGTCGCCCCCCGATTCCATCGCCCGCCCCGAGGTCGTCAGGCTGTCCGAGGAGACCCTGGCCCTCCCCGACATCCCGGTCACCAACCGCGAGGACATCTTCCGCATCCAGGCCCTGGACATGGACTGGGACATCGGCACCATGACCTACGAGCCCGAGGATCCCGGTCGCGTGCCGGAGGTCTCTGACGGAAGGCGCGCGGGCATCTTCCTGTTGCACGGGGGAACGTCGGACTACAAGTCGCTGGAGCCGGTGGCCAGGATGCTGGCCGGGAAGTTCGGTTTCAAGGTCTCACTGATGACCTTTCCCGGACGCCTCTACCTGCTGGACCCTTCCAGGGACTGGCCCGGCGACACGCTGGAGCCCGACGGCACCGGCCGGACCCCGCTGTGGACCCGCGAAACCCGCATCACCCCCGACCAGTACGAAGTCGCGCGGGACGACGCCCGGCGCGAGAGTTACGGCACCGTCATCTCGCTGGTGGCCCGGGAGGGCACGGAGTTCTACCACCGCATGGCCGCCTGGCCCGTGGCGTTCGAGGAAGCGCTGAAGGAGAGCTGCCGCCGGGAGTTCCCGGAATCGGAGTACGCCCTCTACGTTCACGGTCACTCCACCGGCGGACCGTTCGCCATGATCACGGCGCAACGGGTGGCCAACGTGGCTGGCGTGCTGGGATACGGCTCGTCGACCTTCGGCTACATCTACACCGCCACCACCGGCGACCAATGGGAGTTCCCCTTCAACCACCTGCGGCTGCGGACCTGGCGCGACACCGCCCGCTATCTCTATGAGGGCCTCAAGGACAAGGGCTACGGACTGCCCATGCTGATGGAACTGACCATGGAGAAGTGGGAGGTGGGGAAGAAACGGACCAACTTCAAGGCCGAGGACTTCGTCCACAAGAACGGCGCCGCGGCGCTGGAGCAGGCCGCCCGCGTCACCGCGCGCCGGCTCAAGGTGGGGGCGGCGGCGGAGCAGGAGCTGGTCGCTCACTATCTCGGGTATCTCAGGGAGCTTTCCGGCCCGGGTGCCAAGCCGGTTCCGCCCGTGCTCTCGCTCCACGGCCTGGATGACGACACCGTGACGTTGCAGCGGTGCTGCGACGCGCTGCCGCTGTACGCGAAGATGGACCCCGCGCCCAAGGTCGCGTGCGTCTCCCTGGGCGCCGGCATCCATACCTGGGGCCTCACCTACGATGATCTCCCGCACGGCATCGTACCGCCGGTGTGCCGGCTCTGGCACGACGCTATCGTGGGAGGCTACTACGAGCCCTGACCGAGTGTGTGGCGTCGGGGTCCTGGGTTAAGCCCCGGGATGACGTTGGGTCCGCCCTCCGGCATCCCGGGGCCTGACCCGGAGTCCCGCCACAAGCATCCCGGCGGGCACTTCGATAGCCTTTTCCCGGGCCGTGGGTTAATCTGACAACGTGATGGATGCACGCCCGCAACCGCCACACAAACCCCCGTGGCTCAAGGTCCGGCTCCCCGCCGGCGCCGAATACAACCGCCTCAAGGACAACTTCCGGGGGCTCAAGCTGCACACGGTTTGCGAGGAGGCCCGCTGTCCCAATCTCGCGGAGTGCTGGCAGTCCGGCACCGCTACCATCATGATCCTCGGGGACATCTGCACCCGCGGGTGCCGGTTCTGCGCGGTCAAGACCGCCAAGACCGGCGTTCCCGTCGATATGGACGAGCCCCGGCGCGTGGCCGAGGCCCTGGCGCACATGAATCTCCGCTACGTGGTCGTCACTTCCGTGGACCGCGACGACCTGGAGGACGGGGGCGCCGGCATCTTTGCCGATACCATCCGCGAAACCCGCCGCCGTTGCCCGGACCTGATCATCGAAGCGCTGATCCCGGACTTCCGCGGCGACGTCCGCGCGCTTGGCAAGGTCATCGACGCCGCGCCGCAGGTCATCGGCCAGAACATCGAGACCGTGCGGCGCCTCACCCGTTACGCCCGGGACGCGCGCTGCGGCTACGAGCAGACTCTGGACGTGCTGGCCAACATCAAGGCCCTCGATTCCCGCATCTACACCAAGAGCGCGATACTGCTGGGCTTGGGAGAGACCGCAGGGGAGGTCCTGGAAACCATCCGGGACCTGCGCGAGCGGGATGTGGACATCCTCACCTTGGGGCAGTACCTCCAACCCACGAAGAAGCACGTGCCCGTGGCCGAGTTCGTGCACCCGGAACGTTTCCGGGAATACGAGGAACAGGGCATGCGGCTCGGCTTCCGCTACGTCGCCGCCGGGCCCATGGTGCGCAGTTCCTACCGGGCGGCGGAATTCTTCGTCGAGAAGATGCTGGCCTCTTAAGCCGGCGCCAGCTCCGGCTCCATGGGATAGGTGGAGAGGATCTCGGCGCCGTCGGCCGTGACCCGGAGCAGGTGCTCGAGCTTCACCGGGTGGTGGTTGATCTCCAGGGCGATGATCATGTTCTCCTCCAGAGTCAGGTTGTACTCCGGCGGATCGTAGCCCCTGAGCCAGGGGGCCTCGTAGATGCACATGCCGACGCCGTGAAAGCCGTCCAGGCCCGGGAGGCGGGAGGTCGAGTCCCTGCCGAAACGTTCGAACAGCGCGTCGCACGGACCGGGCCGGACCAGCCCGATAGCTTCCTGAAGCGTGGCGTACCCTTCCGTGTAGCGGTCCTTGTCCGCCTGGGACGGGGTGCCGTGGCAGAACGTGCGGGCGAAGTCGCTGTAGTAGCCGCCGGGGCCGGCCACGGTGGCGTCGCAGATGACCAGGTCGCCCTCGGTCATGACGAGGTCCATGCCCATGGGCTCGCGGTGCGGCCGGATCGCCATCCGTGACGAGTCGAAGATCGAGATGAACTCGCTGCCGGCCTCGAAGCCTTGCTCCAGCAGGTATTCGAGCATCATCCGGCTCAGCCGCTCCTCCACCACCGGGGGCTTGCGCACCGCCTCCCGTACCAGGTCGTAGCCGCCCTCTTTCGCGCGGCTCGTCCAGCGGATAAGCTCCACCTCGTCCTGCGTTTTGACGACACGCGCCTCGCCCAAGGCAGGCAGGCCGTCCACCACCGCGAAGCCGCCCTCCCGCAAGAGGTCCACCGCGCCGAGGCACAAGGCGTCGATGCCCACCCGTTCTCCGGAAACACCCAGCTCCTTCAACCCGTCGGCCGCCAGGTTCACGAAGTCCTGGGTGGCCACCGGCGGCCGCATGCCGAACATGAAGGCGCCGAAGCCCCTGATCGCATCATCCTTCTTGTAGCCGGCGGCGCGCTCGCTGCCGAAGAAGCGCTCGTACACCAACGGCGCGCCTTCGGCGGGCACGAGGGCGAAGCGCTGCACCCCGGTGGCGCGCAGGTTGAGCCACAGCACCGTGTTGGTAGCGTAGCGGATATTCAGCGGGTCGGTGAGCAGCAGCGCGCCCAGGCCACGGTCGCGCATGATGCCCTGGAGACGGTTCAGACGGTCGGTGCGAAGACGATCGACGTCGACGCCGAACGGGGACAGGTCTACGTGGAACATGATGCCCCCTATTCCGGAACGGACGGCAACGCGTCCATCACCCCGATCATGCTGTCCCGCGTCACCAGCTTCTCCAACTCCTCGACGCCAAGGCCCTCGGTGCCCGCCGGACGCGCCGGGATCACCAGGTAGCGCATGTCCGCGGTGCTGTCGTGGACCCGGACCTCCACCTCGTCGGGCACGTCCACTCCGAACTCCCGCATGACGCCCCGAGGATCGTTCACCGCGCGCTTGCGATAGTTGAAGCTCTTGTACCAGTCCGGCGGACGGCCGAGGATCGGACGCGGGTAGCACGAGCACAAGGTGCACACCACCATGTGCCGCACGCGGTCGGTGTTCTCCAGGATCACGAACTCGTTCAGGGTGCTGGCGTCGATGCCCATCTCGGCGCACACCTTCTTGGGGTCGGCCATGAGCCGCGCCTTGAACTCCGGGTCGGTCCAGGCCCGCGCCACCAGCCGCGCGCCGTTGGCCGGCGTCTTGGATTCGGTGAACTCCCCCTGCCGCCGGATATCGGCCTCGGTCACCACACCCTTCTCGATCAGGATGTCCCGGATGGCGTAAGCCCGCTTGGCCCAGTGGCTCAGCTCGTGCCTGGGGCCCGCTTCATGCTCTTCTCCCGGACCGTGCTCGTGTGCCATCGTTCCTCCGGTCAGACTCATGCACCCGCGGCGGGCTCGAGCCAGTGCTCGAAGATATCCACGAAAACCTTGTCGTTGCGGCCGGCGTCGTAGCCGTCCCACACGTCCTCCTGATGGAAACCCACCAGGTAGAGCCGTATTCGCGGCAGACCGTCGCCCCCGTGCCCGAGGGACTCCGGGTTGCGGAACTCGCCGTAGCACCGCTCCACCCACCCGGTCTTGCCCTTGATGTAGAACGGCGTACGCACGTGCCCGGGCTGGAAGTGGGACTTCACCCGGACCGCCTCGCCGTCCCTGAATCCTCCGTCACGGCTCACGGTTCGCCCCACTGCTCTTCGAGCTCTTTCACCTTCCGGTCGATCTCCTCCCGGGTCATAACGCCCTTCTCCACCAATACCGTCTCCAGGCTGGCGATCCAGCGTTCATAGTAGCTCATGGAGAGGTACTCCTCCGAATCCATATCCTCTCGCGCGCGCCTGGTCTCGTCGGTGGTCTTGAGCCCTTTCACCCCGGCCACCTGGTTGAGCGCGTCGGCGAGGAGCTCCCAGTCGTCCATCTGGTGCTGCGAGCGGTCGATGGCCCCCGCCTCGGGGTCCCCGCCCATGTCGTGGGTCCTGCGCATGGCGTCCTCCGTGGGATTCAGCAATACGGAAATGGTGTGAGGGTGTCAACTGGCTTCTTGCCCTGGCGGGAAGCATGCCGTGTGAGTCCGTGCCCGTCATTCCGAGATCGCGGATTTCTCTTTGCCCGTCCCGCGTTGTAGGATGCGACTCCACATGCCGAGCTCCGACCTAACCCTGGTCCTGGGCGGTGCCCGGGCGGGCAAGAGCGCCTTCGCCGAAGGGCTGACGCAAGCCTGGGAACGGCGCGTCTACGTGGCCACCGCGGTCATTACCGACGACGAGATGGCCGAGCGCATCGCCTCGCATCGAGCCCGGCGCGGCGCCGACTGGCGCACCGTCGAGGAGCCCGTGGAACTGGCCGCGGCGGTGCGGCGCGAGAGCGCTCCCGGCACCTGCCTCCTGGTGGATTGCCTCACGGTCTGGCTCGGCAATCTCATGCACCACGGCCGCGACGTGGACGCCGCTTGCGAAGCGCTGCTCGCCTCGCTTGCCGCCGCCGGACCGGTGGTGCTGGTGGCCAATGAAGTCGGGCTCGGAATCGTCCCGGACAACGCCATGGCGCGAGCCTTCCGGGACCACGCGGGACGGCTCAACCAGGCCGTGGCCCGGCTCGCCGAACGGGTCTATTTCGTGTCGGCCGGGATCCCCCTGACCCTCAAGAGCCAGCCGCCGGACTGATGCCGGCCCGCGCCCTCATGTTCCAGGGAACGGCCTCGGACGCCGGCAAGTCGCTGGTGACCGCCGGGCTTTGCCGCCTGCTCGCCCGCCGCGGCCACGCGGTGCGGCCGTTCAAGCCTCAGAACATGTCCAACAACGCCGCGGTAACGCCCGACGGCGGCGAGATCGGACGAGCCCAGGCGCTGCAGGCCAAGGCCTGCGGGGTCCCGCCCTCGGTGGACATGAACCCGGTGCTGCTCAAGCCGCAGTCCGACGTGGGCGCCCAGGTGGTGGTCTGCGGCAAGGTGCGCGGCAACCACGACGCGCGCAACTTCCAGGAAGTGAAGCGGGAGCTGGTGCCCGTGGTCCTGGAGAGCTTCAATCGGCTCAGGTCCGCGGCGGACTTCGTCCTGGTGGAAGGCGCGGGCAGCGCCGCCGAGGTCAACCTGCGTACCCATGACATCGCCAACATGGGCTTTGCCGCCGCTGCGCAAGTGCCAGTGGTGCTGGTGGCGGATATCGACCGGGGCGGCGTCATCGCCAACCTGGTGGGCACCTGGGAGCTGTTGCCGGACGACGAGCGCACGCTGCTGCGAGGGTACCTGATCAACCGGTTCCGCGGTGACGTGGGCCTTTTCGCCGGCGGGCTCGGCATCATCACCGCGCGCACCGGCCTGCCATGCTTCGGCGTCATCCCCCATCTCCCCGCCGCGCTGCGCCTGCCGCAGGAGGATGCCTTTTCCCTCGACAACCGCCCGCCACGGGTTGGCAACGGAGCCTTCCGCATCGCCGTTCCGCGGTTGCCGCACATCGCCAACTTCGACGACTTCGATCCTCTGCTGGCCGAACCGGCGGTAACGGTGGACATGGTGGCGCCCGGCCGTCCGCTCTCGGGCGATGCCGACTTGGTCATCCTGCCGGGCTCCAAGGCCACCCTTTCCGATCTGCGGACCTTCCGGCGCGAGGGATGGGACATCGACCTTCTCGCCCACCGGCGCCGGGGCGGCGCGGTGCTGGGCATCTGCGCCGGATACCAGATGCTCGGACGAAGGGTGGCAGACCCGAAAGGCATCGAAGGGCCGCCGGGCGAGGAACCGGGACTGGGCTTCCTGGAACACGAGACCGTGCTCACCGGCGCCAAGACGCTCACACAGGTCGCGGGAGTCGGCGCGACCGTGGACGCGGCCTTTGCCGGCTACGAGATGCACGTCGGCAAGAGCACCGGCGGCGACGCCTCCCGGCCTTTCCTCGTGCTCGAGGGCGAGGGACACGATCCCGGGAGCGTGTCCGCGGACGGAAGGGTCATGGGCTGCTACGTCCACGGGCTCCTGGCAAGCGACGCCTTCCGCCGCGAGTTCCTCGGTTCCCTGGGCGTTAACGGTGCATTCGGTCCGGCCTACGAAGCCGGCGTGGAAGATGCCCTGGACGCCGTGGCCGACGCCTTCGAAGAGGCCCTCGACATCGACCGGCTGCTCGTGGCGGCCAACTAGGCCGCGATCTTAGTCACGCTTGGCGCCAAATGCGCCTGAAACACCGGGGCCGAAACTGAAAATCCCGCCCACTTCCTCGTGGTTTGAGCCGTAGAACCGGCCGGAGATTCCTATACTCCCAGGATGCCGAATGGTATGCGGCGAGTCCACGACAGCAGGATCGATCCCGAAAGATCCGTCTTTCAGTTCAAGTCCGTTCCAGGACACGTCGTTGAGTCCAGCACCTGTGTCTTTATCCTTGATATTCGTAAACTCGACGTCGACCAGGAGTTCCGAATCTCCATCCGGATTGGAAACCGTTACGAGGGCATCCCCATGGACGAACACATCCGGATCAGAAACCCGCAAACCGAACATGACCCCAGACCATGTTGCAGTGCTGTTGACCAAGACATCGGCATCCGAGCCGGTCGTGGTTCCCATCGAAAATTTGCCGTAGATGCCACCTCGATGTCCCAGCGGCGTTTCGATGACGAACAGACTATAATCCATCCAACCAGCCAAGGCTCGGTGGCCGGTCATCTCGTCTCCCTCCCGTGAGACCCCTGTCCTCTCCGCCAACGATACTCCGCGACGACGTTCGCGGTAATCGAACTCGGAAAAGTCATACTCTCGAACCGGTCCGTAGTGAATTGGCCCGAGCCCCCCCTCGCATCCGATCGTCAACGCCTGGCATGTAACTGCATCAGGAGGAGGAAACCTGGCGCCAAGTTGAGCTATCGGGGGAGAGTTGGACTCCTTCAGCACCCCGGCCAACGCCATGGCCGCGCCCGTGTCCGGCGGCCGCATGGGCAGCGGATCGGCCGTGGCCCCCATGCCCCGACCGCTACCGCCGCAACCGAACAACGTCACCGCGAATGACACGAAAAGCGCCAGAAGTACGAGGTAGTTTCTCCCCGTCCGCATTATTGCCTCCCGCGTTCGTCTTCGCCCGGCTCATCTTCCGGATGCTCGGAAAGGCTCGCTCAAGGCGACAAACGTTCCGAAGAACTGGCCCGCGCTACCGTCGCTTTCTCCGAAGTCGGCGCCGCTGAACCCCGCAACGAGACGGGGGTTGCCATCCTGGTCGGGAATGTTTGAAAGCGAACCGCCCCAGTGCCCCTCCGAATGGGTGACGGTCCGTTCGGGGTGCTTCACGGTGACGTCAACGTGTTCGAACGTGCCGTCCGGGTTGAGAGGCGTATCGCCGAAGTGCAACTCGTAGCCGGCGGCAATGGACCCAACGTCGCGAACTTCGTCTCCGAGGAAGATACCGAAATGCGCGCGCCGGGTGGCGAGATCGCCTTCGCAGCCAATGCAGCCGTTGATCGTGTCCTTGGCGAAGTCTACCGTGATCGAGATCGCGCCTTCATACTCGTCGATCACGTGGGCGCCCTCGTCCTCTCCCCAGTCGGTTCCCGGGACATAGGCATAGAGCCCGCCGGCTTGGCCGACATAGGTCGCCTGACCCTCCAGCGGCAACTGGGGAGGATTGGAAGGGTCTATCTCCGGGCCGTCCACAATCGCATACTGAATGGAGTCCCTGAACGACAGTTCCGGGAAATGCTGTTCGGGAAACTCCGCCCACCAACCCGCCATCAGGTAGTCGGCCGGGTTGTCGCCATCCCAACTGACCAGGGCATACGCTACCGACGTGCCTTCCTCCACGTCCTTGACGAACGTCCAGTCCCGTGCCTGATGCCCGGGAATGGGCGTGACCGCGGACCGTGAATCGACAGCATCGTCCGTCGTGTTGACGGATACCTCGCGGCCGTCCTCCAGCATCAGGAACACTCGCAGCTTCGGGCCGGCGAACTCCGAGTTCCTCCCGAAGTCGATGCCCCCTTCGTCGTTGTCGTCGGGTGAACCCACGCAGCCACTCACCCCCAGAACAAGGGCCACGCCCAGAAGGATGACAGTTAGTCTCATGGCGTCGATCTCCTGTTGTCGTTCAAGGTGAACGGTCGGCAAGCTGTACGTCGAGTCATGGAATGGTCAGTTATTCCTGTATCCTTGCCAGGACCCTACTTCAATGATCACAAGAACGCATGCAGACAACGCTTGTCAATTTGCCGATACCGGTAGCGTTGCACCGGCTTCCTGTAGTGCAAGCGTCTCTGTCACCGCCACTACCCGGGCCTCCGGCAGCGTACTCTGCACGACTGCCGTCAGCACTGTCAGCAGTCCTCTCCACTCAATCGCCATGGCGGCTCCCGTCCGCCGGGTTCTCCGGAGCCGATTCCCGTTCGCTTGTACTTTGGCACCGGCAGCGCATGCACCGGTATCGGCGCCGTCAATTGACGTGCGGGTTTCAAAGCTGTCCGCGCCACGGCATCGGCGCCCCGGCCACAAACAACAACATGGCGAACAGTGCTCCCACCAGCACGGCCAGGAGCAGGCAGGCGCCGACATAGACGCGGAGAGCCCGCCGGATGTCGGCCGGAGTCGCCTCGGCGGCGCCGTCGCCCAGCCACGGGTCGGCGGTCACGACGCCTCGATATCGGCGTGGTCCGGCCAGACGTAAGCCCAACACGCCTGCCATGGCGCCCTCCGGATAGCCGGCGTTGACCGAGCGATGGGCGCCGCCATCCCGCCACATGATCCTCAGGCCGTGCAGAGCGCTGCCGACCTTCGATGATGCGCCGGCAACGGCCAACAGGGATCCGGCGACGCGCGCCGGCACCCAGTTGGCGACGTCATCCAGCCGCGCCGCCGCCCATCCGAAGTCACGGTAGCGGTGGTCGCGGTGGCCGATCATGCTGTCGGCGGTGTTGAGCGCCTTGTAGGCCGCGATGCCCGGCAGGCCGAGGAGCAGACCCCACAGGACCGGCGCCACCACGCCGTCGCTGAAGTTCTCGGCCAGCGATTCGACCGCGCCCCGGGCTACGCCGTGAGCATCCAGGGACTCGGGGGCGCGTCCGACGATGTGGGCGACGGCGCTCCGGCCGGCATCGACGCCGTCGCGCTCCAACGCCCGAGCGACGTCGGCGACGTGGCGGTACAGGCTGTTCTGGGCGATCAGCACCGAGACCAGCAAAGCCTCCACCCAGAATCCGATCCGCCATTCGCTCAGGCCGGCACTGATCAGCGCCGCCAGCAGGCCGAGCGACGCGACGACGGCCACCGTGGAGATGGCTCCCGCGATGCGGCGGCCCACGCGGCCGAAGGCGGGGCGATTCAATCGGCCGTCGCAAAACGCCAGCATCCGGCCCATGACCACCGTGGGATGCGGGACAACCCGATATAGCCGGCGGGGGTCGCCGATGAAGGCGTCGAACACCATCGCCACGAGCAAGAGAGATGCGGTGTCGGAGAGGTTCACATTGGTCCGTCGGCGCAAGACGCCCGGCCAGCGTCCGGCCTCACCAAGCCCCCTCCAGCTCCGCCGAAAGCCGTTGCAGAGCATCCGCCGACGGGGGCAGACCTATCCTGAGCCAGCTTGGATGACGATCGAAGGACCGGACCAGGATCCCGGCCCGGCCGAGGCGGTGACAGAGGTTACGGGCTCCGGCCGTTTCCACCAGCCGGAACAGGTCGGTGCCGCCGGCAAGGGTCAGGCCGGCTTCCGAGAGAACGCCGTCGACCTGCAACCGCATCTCCGCCAGCCGAGCTCGGGTGCGGACGATCCAGTCCGTGTCGGCCAGCGCCCGCCTGCCGATTTCCAGCGCGGGACCGGAGACGGCCCAGGGGCCCAGACGCCGCGCGATGCCGTCCACCAGCGCCGGCGGGCCGGCGACGAAGCCCAGCCGCAAGCCGGGGAGGCCGAAGAACTTGCCGAAAGAGCGCACGATCAACGTATCAGGGAGACCCGGAGCCGGTGCCAGGCTGACATCGGGCGCAACGTCCGCAAACGTTTCGTCGACGACGAGCCAGCCGTCGCGTCCCGCCAGTTCCTCGGCCGCTCGCCCCAGCGTCTCCCGGTCCGTGGTGCGGCCGCCGGGATTGTTGGGGTTGACCACCACGACCACGTCGGCGTCGCCGCATTGCCCGAGCGAGCAGACCTCGTCCACGACGTGCCCCAGGCGGCGCCACGCCACGGCATGTTCCTCGTAGGTGGGCGCCACGACAGCCACCCGGCACCGGGTCCTCATGGCCGGCATCAACTGGAACAGGGCCTGGCTTCCTGGAGCCGCGGCCAGACCGCTGCCGGGCGCGATGCCGTAGGCATCCCGCGCCGCCGCCAGCAACGCCTCCATGGCGTCGTCTTGCGGCAGGCCGGTGAGGGTTTCGGGGCCGATGGCACCGTACGGATAGGGCCAGGGGTTGACGCCGGTGGAGAGGTCGAGCCATCCGCAAGGCGGCGAGCCGAATGTCCGCCGGGCAGCCGCAACCTTGGCCGCGAGCATGAGCCCCAGGCCCGACGCCCCGTAGGTGCCGAGACGGCTGTCGCGCATGATCTCCAGGCTCTGCTCGCGGGTCGCGCCGCCGCCGAGCCCGTCACAGGTGTCGGCGAACCCGTCCTCGTGGAAAGCCCCGGTGGCCAGCAGCGACGCGGCGGTGGCGAGCACCACCGCCAGCGCCAGCGGAAAGACGAGGCGGGCGAGCCAGAACACTGCTCCAGCGAGCGCGCCTATAAGGAGCCCCACCAGCGGATAGTATCGGGTCGAGGCGACGAAACGTGTTTCGGTGAAGAGTTCCGGGAACGGGACCGGGCAGCGGGTGAGAAACTGCACCGCCAGCAGAAACACCGCGAGCTCTTCGCGCACGCGGCGCATCAGACCGGACCGCTCACGCCGGCGCTCTCGAAGCTCGCCATCTCCGAAAGCATTGCCGCCGCGCAGCGCAAGACCGGCCATGCCAGGAGCGCTCCGGTGCCCTCGCCCAGTCGAAGCTCGAGGTCCAGCAACGGGCGGGCGTCCAGGGCCGCCAGCACCGCGCCGTGGCCGTGCTCGGCGGACCGGTGGGCGAAGACGAGGTAGTCGCGCAGCGCCGGAGCCATTTGCACCGCGGCCAGCGCGGCAACGCCGGAGATGAAGCCGTCCACCAACACCACGGCGCCGGCGCGGGCGGCGTCCGCGGCGACGCCGGCGCCCAGGGTCTCGCCGGTGGCCAGCGCCGTCTCGCACTGTTCCGCGGTCATGGCCGGCTCCACCGCGAAGTTGCGAGTGCCGGCCGCGATGCGCCTCGATATCAGCCCGGGTGCCTCCATGGGTTCGCCGGCAACACCGGCGTCCACCACCTGCAATTCGACGCCGTTGGTGCGAGCGAACACGTTGGCGGCAGCGCCGCCGCCGAGGAAATTGGCCACCATCTGGCGGGTCACGGCCTGCGGATAGGCCGAGACCCCCTCCTTCGCGATGCCGTGGTCAGCGGCGAAAAGAGTGAGGCGGCAACGACGCAGCGTAGGCGTCAAGGTGTTCTGAATGCGGGCGACCTGCGCGGCGACCGTCTC
This sequence comes from uncultured Binatia bacterium (SeqCode), assembly GCA_965204505.1. Taxonomy (GTDB): domain Bacteria; phylum Desulfobacterota; class Binatia; order UBA9968; family JAJDTQ01; genus JAJDTQ01. The sequence continues at coordinate 726,508 of CBDBFB010000001.1, read as the reverse complement.
CAGGGCTCCGAGAGCCCCCAGGGGCTTGGTCTTGGCGTCGATGGCGCGCCGGATAGCAGAATCGAGCTCGCAAGAGACGGGCGGGACCTGGAACACGCGTCACCTTGCCGCGCTGGCGGCTCCGCGATCGAACCAGCGGCCTGTAACCTCCTAATCGACACCAAGATGCGATTCGGACGTTACAGGCCGCTGGCGCGACACTAGCCGAGCCGGTCCCCCGCGAGCTTCGCGCCTTCCACCCGCGCGCGGATCTTGGCGACGGCCGCCAACCCCACGTCGTCAAGCCGCCCGGCGCCGTGAGCGCCCATGGCCTCGATGAGATAGCCGGGCCGGGGAATGCTGCCGATGGGTTCGGTTGGGATGAGCATGTCCTTCCGTCCTTTTCCGGTTGATGGGGTGCGGCGAGTCTAGCCCGTGGCTATGGGAAGGACAACCCGAATCCTGTTCCCATAGCTGTTCTACCCCTTTCAGTCACCTTGGCCTCTTGTCCACCAAAGGCGGCGCATCCACAACCAGTCTCCGGTGCTGTTCGCCGGTAGTCTGTGTTGGTGCTGAAGCCAGACGCATCACGCGAAGCCGAAGGTTGAGCGCTTGCATTACCTTGAGCACAGTGGCCAAAGCAGGGTTGCCGTCACGGGACAACGCCTTGTAGAGGCTCTCGCGACCCAAGCCAGCCTTCGATGCCACCTTCGTCATACCCCGAGACCTCGCGATGTCGCCAAGGGCGGCTGTGATGAGTTGCGGATCGCCGTCCTCGAATGCTGCTTCAAGGTAGGCGATGATGTCCTCCTCTTCTTCCAGATAGTCCGCCGCATCCCATGGTTGAAAGTCGTTCATGGTGACCTTCCTACCTTCCAAGGCTTAGCGCCAATGCGGATGTCGCGTAAATTCCTGAACCACCGATTGAACTGTTCGGTCCGGTGTACCGCAACCACCGAGCCCCCCTAAATGTATCCTATGGGATACATTGCTTGCAAGCCGTCAGGTCGCTTGACGACGATCACTGCCCAGCGTAGGTTCCACCCCTACAGAATCGTCCTTTCGGCACTGCCCGAAGAATATTTAGAGTAGGGAAAGGGGATGAAATGACGCCGCGCCAAATCCGACGGTCGCGGAGGAATTTGGTCCTGATGGCGAAGCCCGTCACCGTGGCGCTGACCGTCTGCGTTCTCCTCGTCGCGTGCACGGAGCCGCCACCGCTTCGTTCCGCCGCCCGCCGCATCGTGAGCCTGGACTATTGCGCCGACCAGTTCGTGCTCGGGCTGGCCGAGCGCGGCGACATCGCGGCGGTGTCGCCGGACGCCGTTGCGGCCTTCTCCTACATGCGCACGGCCGCCGCGGGGTTGCCGACGGTGCGGCCCCGGGCCGAGGACGTGCTGGCCCTGCGGCCGGATCTGATAGTCCGCTCCTACGGCGGCGGACCCAATGCACGGGGGTTCTTCGAGCGGGCGGGGGTGCCGGTGCTCCAGCTCGGGTTCGCCGATGACATCGAAGGCGCCCGGGCGGTGATCCGGCACGCGGCCCGGGGGCTGGGCGCGCCGGAACGCGGCGAAACGTTGATCGCCGAAATGGACGCGCGGCTCCGGGCGGCGCGGGTCCATGCACCCGGCACACACGTGCTGTACATGACGCCGGCCGGCTACACAGCCGGGCCCGGTACCCTGGTGGACGACCTGTTCGCCGCCGCGGGCCTCGACAACTTCCAGTCGCGGCCCGGGTGGCGGCCGATCCCGCTCGAGCGTCTGGCCTACGGGAACCCCGATCTGGTCGCCAAGGCCACCTTCGGGGAGGGCACGAATCACGACGACGCCTGGACCTCGTTCCGCCACCCCGTCGTCCGGCGCACCGCGCGGTCGGTCCCGGCTACGGTCATCGACGGCGCCACCACCTCGTGCGGGGCGTGGTTCCTGGCCGACGCGGTGGCAGCCCTGGCGGCCCTTCACGACAAGCTCCCCCAGGCAACGCCGTGAGCGACCGCAGCCTGCTCATGGCGCTGACAGGCGTCACCCTCCTGGCCTTGGCAGCCGCGTGCCTGGTGGGGTCCACTCCCCTGGGCGTCGAACGCGTCCTGACCGCACTGGCGGGTGGCGCATCCGCCGGTGACCGCGTGGTGGTGTGGGAGATCCGCTTGCCGCGGGCGGTGGCGGCGTTCGCGGTGGGCGCGGCCCTGGGAGCCTCGGGGGCGGCCCTGCAGGGCCTTCTGCGCAACCCGCTGGCCGAACCCGGCGTTCTCGGCGTTTCCGCCACCGCCGCCCTCGGCGCCACCTTCGTCATCTACTACGGCCTTGCGAACGCCGGCGCCCTGGCGCTGCCCATGGCGGCCATAGCGGGCGCTCTGGCCGCCACGGTCCTGCTGGCGGCGGCGGCCCCGCGCGTCGGCTCGGTTGTTACGCTGATCCTGGTCGGGGTCGGGCTGTCGAGCTTCGCGGGCGCCCTGACGGCCCTGCTGATGAACCTGGCGCCGCATCCCTTCTCGCTGTCCGACATGCTCAACTGGATGCTGGGCACCGTGGCCAACCGGAGCTTCGCCGACCTCGTGCCCACCGCACCCTTCCTCGTGGCCGGTCTGGCGATCCTCGCCGCCGGGCGGCGCGGCCTTTCGGCGCTGACCCTGGGCGAGGAGGCGGCGGCGGGGGTAGGGCTCGACCTGCCCCGGACCCGGCGGATCGTGGTGTTGGGCGCGGGTCTGGCCACCGGCGCCGCCGTGGCCATTGCCGGGGCCATCGGCTTCGTCGGCATCGTCGCGCCCCACATGGTGCGGCCCTTGGTGAACCACGACCCGGCGCGTACGCTGGCGCCGTCGGCTTTGCTCGCGGGGCTCATTCTCGTGCTGGCGGACATCGGTGTGAGGGTGGCCCCCACCGACACGGAGCTCAAACTGGGCGTGGTGGCGGCACTGCTGGGAGCACCGGTCTTCGTTTGGATCGTCGCCGCGAGGCAGGTACCCAGTGGCTGAGTTGTCGATCCGCGAAATCGCCGTGACGCTCGCGCGGCGCGCGGTGCTGCAAGACGTGTCGTTGCAGGCAGCGCCCGGCGAAATGGTCGTCGTGCTAGGGCCCAACGGCGCCGGCAAGACGGTACTGCTTCGGGCCGTCCTGGGGCTGGTGCAACGCGACGGCGGCAGCGTCGCCGCCGGCGGCGACGACCCGGCGTGTCTGCCCGCGGCCGAACGCGCCCGGCGTATCGCCTATCTCCCGCAGTCGCGGCCGCTGGCGTGGCCCGTCCGGGTGCGCGACGTCGTGGCCTTGGGACGCTTCGCCCACGGCGCTTCACCCGGACGGCTCGGGGGCGAAGATGCGGCAGCGGTGGAACGTACGCTTTCCGCCTGCGACCTGACCGCCCTGGCCGACCGCCGGTGCGATACCCTCTCCGGCGGGGAGCTTTCGCGCGTCCACCTGGCCCGTGCCATGGCCGCGGAAACGCCGCTCCTGCTGGTCGACGAGCCCACGGAAGCGCTGGACCCGCTCCACCAATACCAGGTGATGCGCCTGCTCCGCACATATGCGGACGCCGGCAACTGCGCGCTGGTGGTGCTGCACGAGGCTGCGCTGGCCGCGCGCTTCGCGGACCGCCTGGCGTGGATCTCCGGCGGGCGCATCGTCGCGGACGGACCGCCCGAGGAAACGCTGACGCCGGAACGGATGGCCAAGGTTTACGGCGTGCGCGCCGCGGTGCACCGTGTCGAGGACGACTGGGTGGTAGCCGTGAGCGGGCCGGCCTGACGCGGTGCGTGGACACGGACCGCGAGACGGGGCAGCTTGACACTTCGCGGGGGTTGTTGCACGTAACTTGGACATCAAGAACATCGAGAAGGGAGTCATACCACAATGAGTACTTTGATTACCGGCGTCGGCTTGGTGGGCACCGCCTTCGCGCAACGTGCCCTCCAAAGGGGCGAGAAGATCGTGTTTTTCGACATGGCGCCCCGGATGGACTTCCTGGAAAGGAAGCTGGGCAAGACCGACGTCACCGTCATCAAGGGGGACATCCGCGACCTGCCGGCGCTCATCGACGCCATGCAGACCCACAAGGTGGAAACCGTGCTGCACACCGCCGGCCTCATCGGTGGCGCGGTCGCCAACCCTGTATACAGCGGCCTTCAGATCAACGTCATGGGCACCGTCAACGTGGCCGAGGCGGTGCGCCTCGCCGGCGTCAAGCGGCTGATCCAGATCAGCACCATGGGCGTCTACAACCGCCGCATGGAAGGCGACGACCCCATCGGCGAGGGTTTCTTCCGCGGCGACGGCAACGCCTACGGCAACTCCAAGGTGGCCAAGGAGCTGATGGTGGAGGCGTACCAGCGCCTCTACGGCTTCGAGCTCATCGTGCTGCGGCTGGCCAACGTGTTCGGCTTCGGCCACTTCGCCGGCGGCTCCGCCGGCGGCGAGATGCTGCAAAGCCTGGTAGAGGCCGGCATCAAGGAGGGCGTGGCCAACATCCCGCAGGAATCCACCCGGGACTTCGAGTACGTCTACTTCAAGGACGTGGGCCGGGCCATCGAGCTGGCGGCGACCATTCCGGCCCCCGCGGAAACCACATTCAACATCGGCACCGGGGTGGTCATCAAGTTCGACGACTTGGTGGACATGGTCCAGGGCTTGCTGCCGAAGCTGGAGGTGGAGATCATCCCGGGCAAGCCGCCGCGCTCGTCCAAGCAGCCCATGGTCATCACCCGGGCCAAGGAAGTCCTCGGCTGGGAACCCGAGTACAGCGTGGAGGACGGGTTCAAGGACTACATCGAGGACATCAAGTCGGCCAGTTGAGCCGATGCACGTCGCGCACGGGGAGACCTTGCCGCCTTGACAAGGTCTCCCCGTGCGGTTAAGTACATTCGCCACGGGCGGCCCTTCCGGCCGTCCGGCCTTCAGGTCCCACACGGGATAACAGGGAAACCGGTTGGAATCCGGTGCGGTCCCGCCACTGTAAGTGGGAACCCTTGCCAGTGTGCCACTGTTCCCCCACCGGGAATGGGAAGGCGGCAAGGCGGTCCGAGCGGCCAGCCCACGAGCCAGGAGACCTACCTGAGGGCCGACAGCAACCATGCTCTCCGAGGAGAGAGGAGGTCTCGCCATTCACAGTCACCCCGTAGACGCGCTCGTTCCCGCATCCGCCCGGTCACGACGACCCTGACCGGCGCTGGCTTGCCGAGGACGAAATGCGCCGCATTCTGTATTGCCTGGCGGGTTCGACCCTGTTGCACGGCATGCTCCTGTGGGTGCCCTACCCCATGAGCGCCGGCGACGCGGGAGACCACCCCCCTCGACCTCTTCGGGTACGGCTCGTGGCCGAGGCTCTTCCCACGACCCCGGGACCGGAGGAAAACGCCCGGAGACCGGTCAGGGCGCCCCGGGTCAAGACGCCGGCGGCCAAGCCGTCGCGAGCCGAAGCCCGGGTCCGGCCGAGAACCGCGGGGACAATAGCCCTGGCCTCGAAACCCACTCCGGCGACGAAGCGGCCGACGGCGACGGCTCGTTCCGGGCCCAAAGCCGCGAGGGTGGTAGGCGTAGCGCCGAAACCGGCGGTCCCCTCGCCGGTCCGGACAAAGCCGGTGGTGCAAGAGCCGGCGAAATCCCGGCGGGCGGATACCGGATCGCCGGCAACGCGGACACCAGCGGCTGCGGAAAAATCCGTGGAGACCGTTGACGCGGCTGGCACGCCCGCTCCCGCGCGGAAGACGCTCGGCGGGGTCGCCAGCGACGACGACGCGGCGACGTCAACGCGGCTGGCCCGCGGCGTGACGCGAGAAGCATCCGCGGCCCGAAAGGCCGGGGCGACCCCCGGTTTCACCCCGGCCCGTTATGCGCGAACCGTAGCGCCCCGGTATCCACGCAAGGCGCGCCGCGCCGGATGGGAGGGTACCACCGTCCTCAAGGTGCTGGTAAACGCCAAGGGCGCGCCCGGCCGGGTCATCGTGGACCGCACGTCCGGCTTCGACATTCTCGACTCCGCCGCCGTGAACGCGGTGGGACGCTGGAGGTTCCACCCCGCGCGCCGGGGCGCCGATACGGAATCGAGCTGGGTCCGCGTCCCGGTGGCGTTCAGACTGAAGGAGGACTCACGGTAGCGGACCATTTTCTGAACCATCAACATCGACGGCCTGAAGACGGACGCCAGGGAAAGGGGTGCGAATCCCCTGCTGCCCCGCAACTGTAACGGCTACGAAAGCCGCACCCTGTCCTGTTTGCAGAACAGGGCACCAGCCACTGCCCGTGAGCGGGTGGGAAGGCGCGGCGAGTAGGCCGGCAGCCGCCACGGACTGCCAGAAAGCCCCAGCCAGGAGACCTGTCCGTCTTCCACAACAATCCGCCTTCGCGGGAAAGGAAGATTGCCATGAAGTTTCCGATCGCGGGTGTCATCACCCTTCTCCTCCTCTTCACCGTTCAACCGGGCGCGGCCCAGACCTCCCCGGGCCAACCGCCGGAGACCGCAGCCGCCGACGAGAACGTCGAACAACTCCCCGAGATCGTGGTTTCGGCGAGCCGCGTGCCGCTGCGGGCCAAGGCCGTCGGCAGCTCGGTCACGGTCATCACCGCGGAAGAGATCGAGCGCAAGCAGGCCCGCGTGGTGTCCGACCTGCTCCGGGAGGTGCCGGGAATCTCCGTGCACCGGTCGGGCACGGTGGGCACCATCACCTCGGTGCGCATCCGAGGGGGCGAATCCGGCCATACCCTCGTCCTTGTCGACGGGGTCAAGGTCAACGACCCGAACGACCTCCAGGGCTCCTTCAACTTCGGTCCTCTGCTGACTTCGGACATCGAACGGATCGAAGTCCTGCGGGGACCGCAGAGCGGCCTCTACGGCAGCGACGCCATCGGGGGAGTCATCAACATCATCACCAGGAAGGGACGCGGGCCTGCCGGCGTGAACGCGAGCGCGGAGGGTGGCTCGTTCGGGACGGCGAATGCCGGCGCGGGCGTTCGAGGCAGCGGCAACGGTTACCATTTCTCCATGGGCGCGACGAACTTCAGATCGACCGGAATATCCATCGCCGCCGGCAACGAGAAGGACGGCTACCGGAATCAGACCTATAACGCGAAGATGGGGGTGGAGCTGGCCGACGACCTAGAGATCGAGTTGTTCGCCCGCTACGTCAAGGCGCAACTGGAAACGGACAACCCCGCCGAAGACCGACCGGACAACGCCGACAAGACGGACAGCGCGTACACCACGGGCCGGACTCGCTTGCGTTACAGCCTGTTCGACGGCTCCTGGAAGCACGCGGTGGGAGTGGCCGGACACCGCGCCGAACGAACGTTCCTGGACGCTCGTACCTTCAGTGGTCGGGCGACGCTCTACGAGTACGCCGGCAGGAGAATGCGCCTGGACTATGAAACCAACATCTTCTTCGAAACGTCCGACGCGGTCGATGCGGCGCACACCATCACGTTCGTCACCGAGCGGGAGAAGGATTCCCTGAAGCACGGCCAGCGGCCCCGCGATTCCCGGGAATACACGTACCGGGCCCGATCCAACGTCACGAACTACGGTCATTCCGCCGAGTACCAGTTGGGACTCCTGGATCGGCTCTTCCTGTCCGGCAGCGTCCGATATGACGACAACGGGCATTTCAAGGATTCCACCACGTTCCGTCTTGCCGCGGCCTTGCTGCTGGAAGATAGCGGGACGCGGTTTCACGGCAGCTACGGCACGGGGGTCAAGAACCCTACTCTGTCACAACTCTATGGCCGCTGGGGCCCTAATCCGAACCTCAAGCCGGAGAAAAGCAAGGGTTGGGACATCGGAGTCGAACAAGACCTGCTCGAACGCCACCTGTCGGTGGATATGACGTACTTCAACAACCGACCGACGAATCTGATCCAATGGCATGACCAAGGGACCGCGAACTATGCCGACGACGGTTTTGCGAACGTGGAGGGCACATCCAGGATCCGCGGCCTCGAGCTCACACTGCGCGGGAGACCCATGGAAAGCATGAGCCTGTCCGCCCAATACACCTACACCCAGGCCAGGGACGCGGCAGGGCAGGTCCTCAGACGGCGTGCCAAGCACATTGCCAGCATCAACGTGGGTTACGACTTTCTCGACGGCCGGGCCGGAGCCGACCTGGGCGTCGACTACAACGGCGAGCAGGTGGACAATTACGATCAGCCCAAGATCCCGTCCTATACGCTCGTCAACCTGAGCGGCAAGTACAGGCTCACCAAGGCAATCGAACTGTTCGGGAGGATCGAGAACCTCTTCAACAAGGACTACTACGAACTGCGCTCCTTCAACATGCGCGAGTACAGGACAACCGGCATCGGTTTCTTCGCCGGAATTCGGGGAACCTTCTCGTTCACCAGGTGACCGTCACTCCACCACCAGCGGCACGATCTCCCGCTCCTTGGCGCGCACCAGGCCGCGGCCGGTGATGCGGAGCTCGGGGAGGGTAACGAAGGTGAGGAAGCAGAGGGCGTAGAGGGGCCTGGGGAACGCGGAGCCGCGTTCCTTCAGGGTCCGCTCCTGGATTCCGGCTTTCGCCGGAATGACGATATGGGCGTCCCTGCCATTCCGTGTCCCACCGCAGTATGACACAGCCCGTTCCGGGGGAATGACGGGTCCGGGACGGCATTGTATTGCCCCCATCGTTGCCGTACCATGGCCGCGTGAAGAATCTGGTGCTGCGCAACATCGGCAAGCGTTTCGGCGCGGTAACCGCCGTGGATGACTTCAGCCTGGAGGTGGAGCAGGGGGAGTTCCTGGTCATCATCGGCGAGAGCGGCTGCGGCAAGACGACGCTGCTGCGCATCATCGCCGGCCTCGAAACCCCCGACACGGGCGAGGTCCTCATCGGCGGGGTGCCGGTGAACGACGTACCGCCCGGGCGACGAGACGTGCAGCTCATCTTCCAGAGCTACGCGCTGTGGCCGCACATGCGCGTGTTCGAAGACCGCAAGTACGCCAACCTGACACTGCCGCTGCGCATCCGCAAGTGGTCCGTGGGGGCCATCCGCGAGTTGATCCGGCCGCTGGCCAAGGCCCTCAACATCGAGGAGCGGCTGTTCGAGCGCAAGCCCCCGGAGCTGTCCGCCGGACAACAGCAACGGGTGGCGCTGGCCCGGGCCATGACAACGTATCCGCAGATCATGCTGATGGACGAGCCCTTGAGCAACCTCGATCCGCCCAATCGCCGCCGGGTCCGCACCGAGATCCGTGCGTTCCACAAGGACCAGCGTCTCACCACGATTCTCGTCACCCACAACCTGGAAGATGCCCTGGAGCTTGCGGACCGCATCGCGCTCATGCACGAGGGCCGGCTGGAGCAGGTGGGGACGGCCCAAAGCCTGATGCGCCACCCCGCCAACGAGTACGTGAGCGACTACTTCCGTGTCCGGCCTTCCTACGGCGTGCCGTTCCAGTGACGCATGCCCTCACCCGGCCTTCGGCCACCCTCTCCCAGAGGGAGAGGGCCAATTTGACCCCCTCTCCCTCTGGGAGAGGGTTGGGGTGAGGGCGCCCGAAGCCCGGCGGTCATATCTTGAACGCCTCACGGGTGTTGGCCGCGTACAGGCTCTCGACATCCACGGGGTTCTTGATGACGCCCTGCTCGAGCAGGTAGGAGTGGAAGGTCTCCAGGGTCTTGCGGTTGCTCTCGAAGCCGTAGGGCCAGTAGTCCTCGCCCATGAGATCCACCGTCTCCTCGTACTCGAACAGGTACCAGAGCTGGTGCGTGCGCAGCACGTTGGTGTCGTAGATCTGCGACACGCACAGGTCCTTGGCCTGACAGAACGCCTTGTAGAGGTTCTGGGTTACCCACGGGTGCGCTTCGTGGATCTCCCGGCGCACCACGATGCAGTGCATGATGGGGAACAGGCCGGTGCGGCGGAAGTAGTCCATCTCGGCCGCGCGGCAATCCTCGAACAGGCGCGTAATGCCGGGAGCGCGGCGCACGAAGCAGGACGGCATCCGCGCCGACACCAGCGCGTCGATGTCGCCCTTCTCCAGCATGTCGTCGAGGGTCCGCTCATCCTCGGTGTCGATCTCGACCCCGGCCGGGGCGTCGAACGGCACCCGGTCCTTGCGCCCCGGCTGCTCCACGCCGCCCTGGATCCAGTGGACGTCCCTGGCCTCCACGCCGAAGTCGTGCTGCAGCATGCCACGCACCCACACGGACGCCGTCATGGTGTACTCGGGCACGCCCACGCGCCGGCCCTTGAGGTCCTCGGGCTTCACGATCCCCGAGGCGGCGTTCACGAAGATGCAGCGGTGACGGAACATGCGGGAAGGGAACACGGGAATGGCGATGAACGGGCGGTGACCGCGGGACGCATCCACGTGGTACGCCCCCATGGACATCTCGGCGGCGTCGAACTCCTGGAAATGGAGCATGCGCCAGAAGATCTCCTCCACCGGCAGCGCCACGTAGTTGAGATCGATGCCCTCGGGCTTCACCAGCCCGTCCTTGAGGGCGCGGGTGCGGTCGTAGTCCTCACATGCCAGCGTCAGTTCGATGTTTGCCATTGATTCCTCGGGTTCCGGTTTGCCCCGGCCGCGCCATCCCGAGGCGCGGACCGGCTCGAATCCATCGTTACAGTCTCGCGAGGCTCGTCTCCATCCGGTCCATGGCCTCCTCAATGTTCCCGTAGGAGTTGGAGTACGCGAGCCGGATGTGTCCCGTGCCGTAGGTTCCGAAGGCGCTGCCCGGCACGGTGGCGATGTAGGCGTCCTCCAGGAGATGCACGGACACCTCCTCGGACGACCGGCCCAGCTTCCGCACTGACGGAAAGGCGTAAAAGGCGCCCTCGGGCACCGCGCAATCGATGCCCTCCATGGCCTGGAGCCGGCGCAGGATCAGCTCACGGCGCCGGGCGAACTCCCGCCGCATCTCTTCCACGCACTCCTGGGGCCCCTCGTAGGCCGCCACCGCACCGTACTGGGCAAAGGAGGTGGGGCACATCACCGTGTACTGGTGCACGCGGATCATGACGTCGATGAGATCCCGCGGCGCGGCCACATAGCCCAGGCGCCAGCCGGTCATGGAGTAGCTCTTGGAGAAACCGTTCACCAGCAGCGTGCGCTCGCGCATGCCCGGCAGCCCGCCGATGCTGTGGTGAACGGCGCCGTCGTACACGAGCTTCTCGTAGATCTCGTCGGACAGCACCAGCAGGTCCCGCTCCCGGGCCAACGCCGCCAGCGCCTCCAGGTGTCCGCGGTCGAGCACGGCGCCGGTGGGGTTGTGGGGACTCATCACCACCATCATGCGGGTGCGCGGCGTCAGCAGCCGGGCCACGTCCTCTGGGTCCATGCGGAAGTCCTTCTCCGCCCGCAACGGCACGCTCACGGGCACGCCGCCCGCCAGGGTGATGCAATGGAAGTAGTTGAGCCAGGAAGGGTCCGGCACCAGCACCTCGTCGCCCTCGTCGAGGAACGCCATCATGGCCAGAAAGACCGCCTCGTTGGCGCCGACGGTGACCGCGATCTCCCCGTTCTCGTCGAACTCCAGGCCGTTCTCGGAGCGCAGCTTGCCGGCGATGGCGCGGCGGATCTCCGGCACGCCGTAGTTGGAGGTGTAGTGGACCTTGCCCTCATCCAGGGCGCGGCGGGCGGCGGCCTTGATGTGCTCCGGGGTGTCGAAGTCCGGCCGGCCGATCTCCAGGTGGATCACCGGCTTGCCTTCCCGCCCCAGCTCGTCGGCCCGCAGCATCATCTTGCGGAGCCCCGAGTAGGGCACCGCCTTCATCCGTTGTGCTTCCCGGTTCGCCATTGGATGCATCGACGCTTGGTTTGCCAAGGCTGTCCCGTAGTTGGCTCAGGTAGCAACCTTATATGAACCTTGCCTCGATTGAAACGGAGTCGACCTGAGGTACGGGAGAGGGCGGTCCGGATGGTGTTGGAGCACTAGGCGGGATATGATTCGGAGTGGGCGGCGATGGTATCAGTGACGTCGAAGCTTGGCTGCACGGCCGGGCGAGAGCGCCGGCAACGAGGGGTGGACGGACGTCCTCCTCCCGAGCTTCCCGGCACTCGCGCCGATGACCGCCGCGATCAGCGACGAAAACGGGAGGGGACCGAGATGAAGAGCCTGATGGTGGCGTTGGCCGTGTTGTCGATGGCGGCCGATGCCGCCGCCAGATGCGCAACCGAAGCGGAGGTCGCCGCCTTCGTCGCCGACTACGTCTCGAACAGGCCGGCCGCGGCGCTGGCCAAGGGCGGCGCCATGGAGGACGCGCTCTGCACCCAAGCCAAGCTGACCCGCGCCCTGACGCCACACATGGGGCCGGTGATCGGCTACAAGGTGGGGTTGACGAGCAAGCCGGCGCAGAAGTGGTTCGGGGTGAGCGAGCCCGTGCGAGGAGTGCTGTTTCGGGACATGATGCTGGAGTCGGGCGCAGTGGTTCCCGTGAACTGGGGCGCCCGGCCCGTGTTCGAGGCGGACCTGGTGCTGGTGGTGGGGGATGCCGCCATCAATCGGGCGGCGACACCCGAGGAGGCGATGGCGCATGTGGCCTCCGTGCGTCCGTTCCTCGAGTTGTCCGACCTCACGCTGGCCGCGGGGGAGCCTTTCAACGCGGTGACGATCACCGCGGCGGGCGTAGCGCCGAAGCTGGGCGTTCTGGGCGCCGCGATTCCGGTGGAGGACGGCGGCCGGATGGCCCGGGCGCTGGGATCGATGGAGGTCGAATTGCGCGCCGCGGACGGCGAGGTGCTGGTCAAGGCGCCGGGCACGGCCGTGCTCGGGCATCCGGCCAATTCGCTCCTGTGGCTCGTGTCCAAGGGGGTGGAGCTGAGACCGGGAGACATGGTCTCGGTCGGTTCCTTCGGCCCGCTCTTTCCGCCTGCGAAGGGGAAGGGCGGCGCCTCGGTGACCTATTCGGGCCTGCCCGGAGAGCCGACGGTGCGCGTAACGTTCGAGTGAGGCTTCAGCGGCCGGCGTCTTGACGGGAGCCCCGGACGTTCGATGAGTCCCACGGCAGGAAAGCGCGTGTCTCGATGGCGCAACCAGCACGACCGTTCTCACCGCACGGCCTAACGGACAGCGCTGCGCGAGTCCTTCCTTCAAGCCGGGAAGGGCGGTCGATGCGGCCCGGCAAGATCTGCCTGAGTCATGGCATCCTGATGGTCCTTCTGGCGAGCTGGGGCGCCGACATCGGGAACAGTCAGGGGGCTCGGGAAGGAGGGTCCGCTCATTCACGGCACGGCGTCACCGTGTCCGCGTACTGCGAGAAGTTTGCCAGACAGTATTCCGAAGACAATGCGATTGGTTACGAGGAGGGTTCTGCAAGGGTAGAAAAGAAGTCGGATATCATGAGGGTGCTCTCGAACCTGTTTCAGCCGTCGGATTCCAGGTTCACGTCGGGATACGATTGCCGCTTCCGAGCGGGGATCGAAGGGAAGCAGGCTCAAGACTATTCCGTAGGCCTCCTTCTGACAGGAACCCTGCATTTCGCCGAATACACGCAATGGAAGCGGCTGCAAGTCGTCCCCATCGAGCATGTGACGGACCAGGCCAACGACAGAGCGGGATACGGGGTCTTCAAGTACCTGAAAAAGCCCTGAGAAAGGAATGCCCCGGCGGCTTGGTCACCGTATGGGTGCGATTTACGGCTCACTTCCTTCCGCGCCCCTCGCAAGACACTGGGACGTTCCACTACCAGTTCAAGGCGCCGCGCAGAAAGACACCGTGGCTGTTCGCACCGTGCGCCGGCCGACTGTGCACGCCTTCCAGGCTCATCCTGACCGAGGACCCGATGTCGAAACGCCCGCCAACGCTCAGCCGCCGGGACCCTTCCCCGGACAGCGACACGTCGGCGTAGGGCCTCAACACGCCCCGGCCACCCCACATGGTGCCGATGCCATAGGCGATCCGCGCCTTGACGTGTGCCGTTTGATCGTCGGCCGCCAGACCCGTGACCCCAGCCTCCCACAACCGTCGCACGCCGCTGGCCGTCTGGCCCCACGCCGGCTGCAGGCTGAGAGCGAACCCCAGACCGGCCGCGCCCGGATCGAGCTGCACCAGCCCGCTCACGCCCCACTCCTCGTAGTCACCGCGATGGGCCAGCACGGTCCGGGCCCGGCCCTCGACCGTCAGCCCCGACGCCGCGTTGGCATAGCGCACCGCGCCCCCCGTCTCGACGCTGCTGCCAGTCTCGCCGTCCCCGCCGTCATGCCGCATGCCGACCTCGATCGAGGGGGTGAACGTTGCCCCCGATGCGAGTTTTTTGACGTAGACCCCTTCCAGCATCAGACGCTGCCGGCTGGCACTCAACTTCACGCTCTCCAGTGGCCCGGAGCCCTCGATATCGGCCCACGTGAACGCGGCCTCTCCCTTCAGCCGCAGGCTCGTGGTGCCGCCTCCAATCAGTTGATCGCTGGACACCAGAGGCCCGCTCGCGCCCACCGCCAACATCCGCTGTGTCAGATCGCTCGCTTGCGTGTCCGCTGCCTCGTCGTCGATCTCTACCTCGCCCCAGCCATAGCCGGCCGTGGCCCACAGGTTCATGCCACTCTGCATCTGCCAGCCCATGTAGGGGTTGATGCTCGTCAGGCTCGTCGTGAGTTCGCCCTTCGGCACGTTGGAGCCCGTGTAATCCACCGACCCTTGCGCCCGCGTCAGCGCCATGCCCGCCAGCACGTCCGCGCCCAGCCTGGTGTCCATCCCCAGGCTGCCGCTCGTCACGCTGCCGTCGTAATCCACGGACTGCAAGTTGCCGCCGGAGATGCCGCGGTAGTCCCCGCTGCCCCAGAACGTCAGGTTTCCGAACAGGCCGCCGCCCTTTCCAGTCGCGTTGAGGGGCAGGGCGAAGGAGGAGTTCGCAAGTAGCCGGCCGAGGTCGAACCTGTCGTTAGCCAGCGCGTGTCTGTTTGCCAGCAGGGCATCGGAGAGCGTGGAGGCGCCGCCGAGGCTGAACCCCGCGGCCGGCGCGCTGTCGGAGGTTGCACGCTCGATGCGGCTCGAGACGGCATCGACCGTGCTGGCCGTCATGGCCCGCATCACCTGCGGCAGCACCGACTCGACGACCGCATTTCGGCCCGCGGCACCCACCTCGGGTGCGCTCCCATAAAAGCCCGACCCGATTATGAAATTGACCGAACCTGTGCTTCCGTCCACCCTCGGGAATTGGTCGGCGAAAATGCGGGCATAGCCCACCTTGGGGATGTCGGCACTGTCGGTGTCATCCGTGGGGTCGTCGAAGTAGTACTCCACGAAACCCCCTTCCTCCCGGTTGCTTTGCGCAGCCTCGATGACCTGCGACAGAACGAACTCTCCGGTCACGGCGTCACGGACGGTCGGCACCAGAGGTCGAAACTCGAACCTGTCCGGGAACGCTGCGTGAAACGCGATGGTGTCGCTATCCAGATTCAAGACGTAGAGATACACGGACCCGTGTCTCCAGGGCCCGTTCGGATCCCGCATGGCAACGGTGGCTTTCGCGAGAGCGGCGGGATCGCCGGTCTTCAGGAGCTCGATAAAGAAATTTCCCGCTTCCGTGACAAAGGCTTTCAAGGTTGCCCGGTCCACAACTTCCGCGGCAGTAATCGCCGGGTCGCCGTAATCAATTTGTTCTGCGGCCAAGTGAGTTTCGTTGAGATCGAATCCCGCGAGCAGAACCACCGGAGTCCTGAAACTGAGCGAGGTATAGACGCTCGCGTAGCCCGATGCGCCGGGGACACCGGGTATACCGAACGACCCGCCGTTCCCGGCTCTGGCTGCAGCCAAGGCGGGCAGGAGCGCAGCAGGGTCGGCCAGGATCGCAGCAGGGTTGATTCCCAACGCTTGAAGGATGGCTCCGTAGATCGAGCGCTTGAGTTGCCTGCCCGACAAAGACATGTCTTTCGCGTGGATGAACACCCTGCCGTCGGGTGTCAGGGTCACGAGATAAGTGGAACCGGAACGCCAGGGTCCACCGTCCTGCCTGATGAGACACGCGAGATACAGGTTTCGTCCCGCGGTTGTGGCCTGCTGAGCTTGTTCTTGAAATTGATCGCGCGAGCTGAGCGCAAAGTCCATCAGGCTGCCAGCGCCGCTCTCCACCTGCTGCGCTGTCACACGCGGGGGTGCAACAGTAGCCCCGCCGGCGGGAGGCGAGCACGCTTCCTGCGCCTGCGCCACAGCGAGGCGCGGGTTGGAAAGGATGCCGGCCAGCATGAGCAGGCCGACCACAAGAACCATCGAACTCGTGGTGGGCGATGTTCCGGTCTTCATTCCAAGGGTCCTCCTTGGCCATATCGGAAACATGTCGAGGAATTTTATGTCAAACGGACAAGATAAGCGGATCCTCGCTTGCCGTTAACAACAGGCACCCGCGCATGCGTGTCATCGCGACATATAGCAGGCGGGTTTCCTCGGCGACGTTCTCCGGTTCGGTCCTTAGCGACGCGCCATGATCTCACCCCACCTCATTCCCGTGTATAGTCTGAACAGAAACACGTGTCGCTGCACCCGGAGTTGACGGCCGTCCTTGAACTCAGGCAGCGGCACCCAGGGCATCGTCCACCAGCGTCACGAACTCCCGCGCCCTGGCCGCGAGGCCGGCATGGCCCTCCCGCGCCAGCACGTCCGCCAGGAACGCGCTGCCCAACACGATGCCCGTCACCCCCAGGGTGGCGTACTCGGCGACGTTGTCCTTGTTGACGCCGCCCGAGACCATGAAGCGAGCGTCGGGGAACGGACCCAGCATCTGCCGGATGAAATGCGGACCGCCCACGCAGTCCGCGGGAAAGATCTTCACGAGGTC
The DNA here is from genome assembly GCA_965204505.1 of uncultured Binatia bacterium (SeqCode). Lineage (GTDB taxonomy): Bacteria > Desulfobacterota > Binatia > UBA9968 > JAJDTQ01 > JAJDTQ01. The sequence continues at coordinate 709,829 of CBDBFB010000001.1, read as the reverse complement.
GGCGCCGGCGCGTATCGCCCGGACGACCTCGGTGGGGGTCGCCCCGGCCGGGATGGAGGCGACGCCGGCCTCGCGGCAGAGCGGCACCGGGTCCAGCTCCAGGCTCGGCGAGACGATGAAACGCGCTCCCGCCTCGATGCCGGTGCGCGCCTGCTCCTCGGAAAGCACGGTGCCGGCGCCCACGTGCAACTGGCCCTCCCCGGCCAGCGTGCGGATGACCTCGGCGGCATCGGGCACGGTGAAGGTGACCTCGACGAACTTCACGCCCGCCTCGCCCACCGCCCTGGCGGTGGCCAGCGCCTCCTCCGCGGTCCTGGAACGAATCACCGCCACCAGGCGGTGCGCCTGCATGGCGGCCATCAACTCCGTCTTGGTCATGGCAAGTCTCTCTCGCGCCCTGCGCGATCAGGACAGGACACTACAGCCTACGCTACACGGGACGCGACACTAGCTCAGGCTCAAGCCGCCATCTACCAGCAGGGTCTGTCCGGTGACGAAATCGCCGCCCGTGATCAGGCCCAGGATGGCGCCCGCCACCTCTTCCGGCTTCCCCACCCGCTTGAGCGGGTAGTTGGCGGAGGCGCGGTCGATGACGCCGTCGTAGTCCGCGCCGTAGTGGTCGCGCATCCACTGGGTGTCGGTGAAGGCCGGCGCCACGGCGTTCACCCGGATCTCGGGGCCTAGGGCCACGGCGAGGCCGCGGGTCAGGTAGATGAGTCCCGCCTTGGCGGTGCCGTAGGCGAGCGACGACATGGTGGAGGGCGCGATGACGCCCGAGATGGAGGACACGTTGACGATCATCCCCCGGGTGGCCTTCAGGTGCGGCGCCGCCGCCCGCGCGCATCGGTACGCTCCCTTGACGTTGACGTCCAGGGTCATGTCCCAGATGTCGTCGGTCAACGCCTCCATGTCGGTGATCGGCACCCAGCGGGTGATGCCGGCGTTGTTCACCAGGATGTCCAGGCGTCCGAAGCGGTCAACGGCCTGGCGGACCATGTCGCGGACGTGAGCGTCGTCGCGCACGTCGCCGTGAACGCAGAGCGCCTCGGCGCCGACCGCGCGCACCTCCTCCGCCAGACTTTCCGCCTGGTCCCTGGCGGAGCGGTAGTTGATGGCCACGCCGGCGGCGCCGGCGCGTGCCAGTTCCAGGACCGTCGCACGGCCAATGCCGGTGGCGGCCCCGGTGACGAGCGCGATGCGTTCAGAAAGAATCATGGGCCATGGATTCCCGCTTCCCGGCCAGTGTCAGCCCCCTCCCTCCGGGAGGGCGTGGCCGAAGGCCAATATAGCCCCTCTCCCTCCGGGAGAGGGCGGCCGAAGGTCGGGTGAGGGCGCACGCACGACCCTGCCCGGCCCGGAGACCCTCACCCCGACCCTCTCCCAGAGGGAGAGGGGGTCGGAGGCTCACCTTCGTATCGATAACGAACGTATCCAGAACGAACGTATCCGTAACGGAAATCATGTCGCCGCGTCCCCCCGCAGTTCCCTCGTGGCGGCTTCGTCGATCACCCACTGCTCGGGGAGGCGCACCTTCTCGTCGTCGCGTCCGGTGTAGCGCACCACCACGCCGTAGTCGCGCTCGGCGGCCTCGGGGGTGATGTAGCCGTAGAAGACATCCGCGCGGACGCGTTCGGGATCGCGCCGGAAGGGTTCGCCGTAGCCGCCTCCGCCCGGATGGTTCAGTTGCACGCTGCGGTCTCCGCCCAGATGGGTCTGCGCCTTGGGATTGGGACGCTCGCCGCCGTCGAGGATGAACTCGCCGGGGAGGCCCGGGCCGCCGCCCATGATGCCGGGGGCGGCGTAGCGGGTGCGGTCGAGGATGCCGTTGACGCTCCACTGGCCGCGGGCGCGGTTGGCGAACTCCGTGAACTGGCCGAGGCCGCCGCGCCAGGTGCCGGCGCCGCCGGAATCCACCCGCAGCTCGCGCCGGCGCATGACCAGCGGCGACAGGCTCTCGATGACTTCGGCGGGTACGCCCGCGACACCGCTGGGGAAGCCGACCGCGCTGAGGCCGTCCTTGGTGGGGCGGGCGCCGGTGCCGCCCACCTGGAAGACCGTGAGGTTGAACGCCGGGTCCAAGCCGCGCCACACGCTGAGCCAGATGGGGTCCGCGCTGGGCGCCATGAGCTTCCCCGGAAGCGCCTTGGCCAGGGCCGTGAATACCGCGGTGGGCACGAAGTGGCCCACGGTCTGGCGCGCCGCCACCGGCGCCGGCTCGTTGGCGTTCAGGATCGAGCCCGCCGGGGCCGTGACGTGAACCGGCCGGAAGCTGCCCTCGTTGTGAGGCACGTCCGGATAAATGGCCGCCTTGGCCGCGAAGCTGGCGTAGGCGTGGGTATAGTTCATCACCACGTTGATGCCGCGATGGCTTTGGGGCGAGGAACCGGTGAAGTCGATGAAGATCTCGTCTCCGCGCACCGCGAGCTTCGTCTTGATGAAGATCGGCTCCTCGAAGCCGTCGCTCCAGGTCTCCCCTTCCCACTCGCCGTCTTCCAACTCGGCGATGGCCGCGCGCACCGCCTTCTCGGAGCGGCTGATGATCTCCTCCGCGACGGGATCGAAACTGTCCAGGCTGAACTCGTCCATGGTCTCGATCAGCGCCCGGCCGCCGGCGTCGTTGCACGCGGACTGGGCGTAGAAGTCGCTCACCACCTCGTGGGGAAGCCGCACGTTGGCGCGGATCATCTTGAGCAGGATGGCATCGGGCTCGCCCCCGTGAAACAGCTTCATGATGGGGATGCGCAGCCCCTCCTCGTAGACCTCCCGGGCCTCGGCCGAGAGGATGCGGCCGCCGATGTCCGCGGCGTGGCAGGTGTTGGCGAAGAAGGCGACGAGTTGACCGGCCCGGAAGATCGGCGTGGTGATGGTGATGTCGTTGACGTGGCCCGCGGTCTGCCAGGGGTCGTTGGTGATGAGCACGTCGCCCGGCACCAGCGTTTCCGCGGGGAACTCCCTCAGGAAGTGCCCCATGGACGTGGCCATGGCGTTGATGTGGCCCGGCGTGCCGCTCACCGACTGGGCCACCATGCGTCCCTTGGTGTCGAAGAGGCCGCAGGCCAGGTCCTGGCTCTCCCGCACGATGGTGCTGAAGGCCGTGCGCATGAGCGCGTCCTGCTGCTCGTTGGCCACCGACAGGAGCCGGTTCCAGATGACCTCCAGGGTAACGGGATCGATGACGGTTTTGCTCATGAGAGAACTCCGTGCATATCTAGCGCCCTTCGACTTCGCTTCGCTACACCTGTCCTGAGCTTGTCGAAGGGCTCAGTTCCTGCGGTCATCCCTTATCGTAGTCGAACTCTACGACCACGTTCAGATAATCGTCAACCCGAGCCCGGCTGCGAGCGGTCACCACCAGGGTGGACTCCCGCTCCTCCACGATGGCGGGGCCCGGGAAGGTCATGCCCGGCGTCAGCGCGTAGCGGTCGTAGACCGCAGTCTCGACGAACTTCCCGCGGCCGGCCGAGTACACCGGGCGCGTGCCCTTCCTGGCCTTGTCTCCGGCCGCTTTGGTGCCCCGGGTCGAGAAATTCAGCGGCTGCTCCGGCCCCCGCGCCACCACCCGCCAGTTGATGACCTCGACCACCACGTCCGGGACGGTGCGCCCGTACATTTGCTCGTAGGTGCGCTCGAAGGCCTCGGTGATGGCGGCGAGATGGCCTGGGCCGAGCATCCCGTCCGGGATGGGCACCGACACCTCGTGGCCCTGGCCGGTGTAGCGCATGTCCGCGGTGCGCTCGTAGACGATCTCCTCCGAGCCGAGCCCCGACTGTTCCAGGATCGCCCTTCCCTCGGCGCACATTTCGTCGAACATGCCGTTGACGAAGGACCAGTCCAGCCCGTCCAGGAGGCTGTAGGCGCTGCGCACGAAGTCAAAGGCCAGCGGCGCCGCCAGGAGCCCGAAGGTCGACCCCACCCCTGCCCCCATGGGCGAGATCAGCGTGGGCAGGCGCAGCAGCTCGGCGACGTGACCGCCGTGCACCGGCCCGGCGCCGCCGAAGGCGTACATGGGCAGCTCCCGCGGGTCCTTGCCGCGTTCCCCGAGGTGCGCGCGGGCGGCGTTGGCCATGTTCTCGTTGACGATCTGGTGGATGCCCCAGGCCACCTCCTCCACGCGCATGTCGAGCTTGCCGGCCACCGCGCCGAGGGCCTGCCTTGCCGCGTCCACGTCGAGCTTCATCTCCCCGCCGAGAAAATAGTCCGGGTCGAAGTAGCCCAGGATGAGGTTCGCGTCGGTAACCGTGGCGCCGGTGCCGCCGCGGCCGTAGCAGGCGGGCCCCGGCTCGGCGCCGGCGCTGTCGGGCCCCACCTTGAGAAGGCCCAGGGCGTCCACCCGGGCGATGCTGCCGCCGCCGGCGCCGATCTCGATCATGTCGATGACCGGGATCTTGATGGGCAGGCCGCTGCCCTTGCGGAAGCGGTAGATCCGGTCCACCTCGAACTCCCGGGCCTTCAGCGGATAACCGTTCTCCACCGCGCAGAGCTTGGCGGTGGTGCCGCCCATGTCGAAGGAGAGCAGGTCGGGATAGCCCGCGCGCTGTCCCAGAGCGGCCGCCGCCAGCGCTCCCGCCGCCGGCCCCGATTCCAGCATGCGCACCGGGAAGCGGGCGGCCGTCTCGGGCGTGCCGATGCCGCCGCTGGAGAGCATCACGAAGAAGCTGCCGCTGAAACGCAGGCCGTCCAGCCGCTGCTGAAGTTCCTGCAGATAGGCGGCCACGCGCTCCTGCACGTAGACGTTGGCGGCGGTGGTGCTGGTGCGCTGGAACTCGCGGATCTCCGGCACCACGTCGGCGCTCACCGACACGCGGATGTCCGGCGCCACCTCGGCGATGAGCTCCTGCGTGCGGCGCTCGTGGGCGGGGTTGCGGAAGCTGTTGAGATAGCACACCGCCACCGCCCGCACCCCCTTGTCCCGAAGCTCCGCCACCAGGCCGCGCACGAAGTCCTCGTCCAGCGGCGTCAGGACGGTGCCGTCGGCGGCCACGCGCTCGGGCACGTCGAAACGGAGGTAACGCGGCACCAGGGGCTTGGGGAACTCGAGATCCAGGTCGTAGAGCTCGTAGCGGTGCTCGCGCCCGATCTCCAGGGCGTCCCGGAACCCCTCGGTGGTGAGCAGCGCGGTGAGGGCGCCCTTGCGCTCGATCAGGGCGTTGGTGACCAGCGTGGTGCCGTGCACCACGGTGCCCGTCTGGGCTCGGTCCACGATACCGGCCTCCAACCCCTCGCGCATGGCGGTTTCCACCGCCACGCTCGGATCGCCGTGGGTGGTCAGGGTCTTGCCGATGAAGGAGGTGCCGTCATCCGCCACCAGGAGCAGATCCGTGAAGGTTCCGCCGATGTCAACGCCGACGCGATACATGGGTTACCGTCGTGGTGAGAAAAGCCGCGGCGTGGTTTGGCAACGGGCGGCTTCGAACACCGCCCCCTATTGCGCGAACAGGTCCATCAAGGCATCGGTCTGGTCCGCCGCGGCCGGCCGCAGGAGCGGGATCTTCACCCCCGCGTCGCGGTACTGTTGCACCCGGGCCTTGACCTCGTCCGGGGTGCCGCTGGCCGTCATGCCCTCCACGTAGGAATCCGGAATGGCCTTGATGAGGGCCTCCATGCCGCCCTCGGCATGGGCCTTTTCGAATGTTGGGATGTCTTCCTCGTGGATGTAGGGCTCGCCGACTTTCATCTTGGGGCGGGCGATGAACGGGAGCTGGATGGGGTCGAGCTTGGTGGCCACCTCCCAGCGGATGGCGTCCAGGGCCTTCTGGTGCTCGTCGGCGATGGAGCAGTTGATCAACTGGGCGACCTCGAACTTGGAGAAGTCGCGACCCGCCTCCTCGGCGGCATCCTTGATGATCTTGAGGGCGTTGGCGGTGTACTCGGGCGAGCAGACCGCGTTGAGCACCACCCCGTCGCCGATCTGGCCGGCCAGTTTGAGGCCCGGCCTCGCTGTGGCCGGGATGTAGAGCGGGATGTCGGTGCGATGCGGCGTCCAGCCGATGCCGACGTTCTTGAACTTGACGAACTGTCCTTCGTAGTCCACCTTCTCGCCGGTGAAGAGCAGGCGCATGGACTCGATGTATTCCCTCAGCACTTGAGGGGGATCCTGGTGCTCCATTGCGTGGACCCTTGCGTGGCTGCGGGTGCAGGCGCCCGGCGCCAGTGTGATGCGCCCGTCGGTCATCTCGTCCAGCGTCATCAACGACTGGGCCATGCAAATGGGCGTGCGCAGACGGACGATCTGAGTGGCCCCCAGGGTGACCTTCGAGGTGGCCAGGCCCATGGCCGACAAGGCGGAAACCGAGTCGCGCATGAGCTCGATGGTCTCGGAGAAGAAGCCCATCTCGAAGCCCCGCTCCTCCGCGCGCCGCATGAGATCGGCGATTTCCCGGACGTTGGTGAACTTTCCGTATCCAAGTGCGAAACCGACTCTGGCCATGACGTCTCCTGACTCGTTAAGCACAACCGCCCCCGATCGTTCATGTCCCGGCGAGGGCGTTGTGCGCGGCTGGTGGCCTGTGCCATGCGCCGCCACCGACGACCCGACGGTCCTGCGCTTACAGCTCCGGTTGATTCAGAGAAAAGCGGGCGGGTGCTGCGGTGTGCCTGAAGAAAAAAGTGATTTGTATCCGACTGGTTGCGGTTCGTCAAGGAACCGGCGCCCAGCCGACTCACGGGCCGCCGTTGCGGCGCCACCCGCGATTGCGTAAGCTCTAGGACACGATGGTGGGGCTGGACATAGACGGCGTGTTGGCGGACTTTCTCTCTCCCTTCCTCCTTCGTCTCGAAAAGCGCATCGGCAAGGGGCCGATACCGGCGGAATCGCTTCGCAGCGTCCGCCTTTCGGCGCATCCGGTGCTGACCGAGGAAGCGGTGAGGGAATGCGCCGAGGCCGTGCGGCAGGACCCCGGGTTCTGGGACGGGCTGGATTCGCTCTTGAGCCCCGACCAGTGGCGGCGGCTGGAACACCTGAGCGAATGCCGGCAGCTCTCCTTCATCACGCACCGGACCGGGCACGAGAGCTGGGACATCCACGCGGTCACCTCCGAGTGGTTTCGGCGGCACGGCATCACCAACCCCGACGTTCACCTGGTGGAGAAGGAGAAGTCCGCGGTGGTGGAGCGGCTCGGCGTGGTGTTGTTCGTCGACGACAACTACGAGAACTGCCAGGACGTGGCCGAGCATACCGAAGCCCGGGTGCTGATGCCGCACCACCCCTACAACCGCCATTTCTCGCATCCCGGCGTAACCCGCGTCATGCATTTCAACGAGGTGTTCACGGAGATCGAGCGCTGCCTCGATCTCCGCGCACCGACGCCCGCTTGAGGAGGCTCATCATGTACGGTTGGCGAGCACGTGTCGGCCATGTGGCTCCGTCCCGCGGAGACACCCTCGTTTACGAGTTCTACCGGATGCTGCCCGAGGGCTTCCAGTTGCTCAACAGCACCGGCACCATCCGGCAACTGGTGGACGCCGACTTCGAGCGGCAGCTCGAACGCATCGAGGAGGCAGCCCTGGACCTGGTGGACAACGGCTGCGACGTGATAGTCCTCGGCGGCTCGCCGCTGTTCACCAAGCTGGGCCACGGCAGCGACACCGAGATGGGGCAGCGCCTCACCGAGAAGACCGGCGTCCCCATCACCGCCGGCATCACCGGGGAGGTGGAAGCCCTCAAGGCCATGGGGCTCCGCAGCCTCGTGGTGGCCACGCCCCACGAGGACGAGTTGAACGCCCGCATGAAGGCCTTTCTCGAGGCCTCGGGTTTCGAGGTGCTGCAGATCGAGGGCTATGGCGTGCGCAAGAACTCCGCCATCTCCGATTTGCCTGTGCACGCCTCCTACAAGATCGCCAAGCGCCTCTACGAGAAGGCGCCGGAGGCCGACGGCATCTTCATCCCCTGCCCCCGCTGGCCCACCATCGAGGACGTGGAGTTGCTGGAGCAGGAGATCGGCAAGCCCGTGGTGACCAGTTGCCAGGCCTACATCTGGTACGCGCTGAAGTTGATCCGCATCAGGGAGGCGGTGACGGGTTATGGGAGATTGATGGGCAGCCTCGCCGCGTAGCGAGAGATCTTCCGCTCAAGGCGCCGCGACAAAGCTCCCCTCGCGAGCCATCTCGATGGCCATCCTGTAAGGGAGCACGGTCACCTTCCCGACCTTCTGGACCCGGTCGCCGCGATACACCCTGAAGGCATGCCCGATGTCGCCGGCCCGCAGCAGGACATTCAACCCTTTGTTGAACTTTTCTTGCCAGACAGCAGACGACTTGATTTCAAACCCCACCGAACAGAAAGAAACTCTTCTCGGGTAGGTCGAGAATACGAGGATACATGCCGGTAGTTCCGTTATTTTTACCGTAAAAATGCCGAAACCACCAGCGCATGTCACCCCCCCCAATCGGCAAGCCAGTCGATCCTTGAATCTGCATGGCTGGGCTGATAAAAGATCCCCTTATAAAATTATTGTTACTGCTAAATTCATGGGTTGTTTGAACGCAATCCCGTACATTTAAAACAAGTGATGCCGGAAATCATACTGAAACGGCGAGAGATTACTTACCTGGAGGAATGGGCCGCCCGGCGGGGCCGCAAACCGTTGGTGATACGTGGCGCCCGGCAAGTGGGCAAGTCAACGTTGGTGCGCGAGTTCGCGCGGACCGCGGGCAGGCCGCTGGTCACGGTCGACTTCGAGCGCAACCCGGAACTGCGCCAAGCTTTCACCGTTCGGGATCCGGCGCGGATTCTCTCCACGCTCACGCTGCTCACCGGTCAAACCATTGCGCCCGGAACCCACCTGTTGTTTCTCGACGAGATCCAAGCGGCCCCGGAAGCGCTGGCGGCACTGCGATACTTCTACGAGGAAGCTTCCGAACTGCATGTCGTGGCCGCGGGTTCGCTCGTGGAGTTCGCCCTCGCCGACACCCGGTTCTCGATGCCCGTGGGCCGGGTCGAGTACCTACACCTGGGGCCGCTGGCCTTCGAGGACTTCCTGGACGCCATGGGGCGCCCGGAGCTGTCCGCCCATCTGCGCACCGTTTCGTTGTCCGATCTCAAGGACGCCTTTCCCGACGCAGTGCATCAACGGTACCTCGACCTGTTGCGGGAATACTGGATTGTGGGGGGTCTTCCGGAGGCCGTCTCCTGTTATGCGCAGGGACGAGGGAACATGGAGGGCGGCTTCCCGCAACTCGCCCGCATCCAGCAGAGCGTGATGGCCACCTATCGGGACGACTTCAACAAGTACAGCCACGGCAATTCCCGGGACCGGCTGCGCATGGTGTTCGACAGTCTGCCGGGCCTGGTCGGACGCAAATTCAAGTACGTCGGGATCAGCCGGGACCACCGCGCCGCGGAGTTGGCGGACGCGCTACGACTGCTGTGCATGGCGCGGGTCGCTTACAAGGTCTGCCGCACCGCTGCCAACGGCGTGCCGCTGGCCGCGGAAATGAACGAGCGCCATTTCAAGTGTTTGTTCATGGATGTCGGCCTGATGTGCGCCGCGCTGCATCTGGACCTGCTCGACCTTGGCAGGCACGACTTGACGCTGGTGAACGCCGGCGCCATCGCCGAGCAGTTCATCGGCCAACACCTGCTCTACAGCGGCCCCGGCTACGAGACGCCGGCGCTGTTCTACTGGGCGCGGGAGATCAGGAACGCCGCTGCCGAAGTGGACTACCTGATGACCTTGGGTGCACAAGTCGTTCCCGTCGAGGTCAAGGCAGGCGCCACCGGTTCGCTGAAATCGCTGCACCAGTTCCTGAAGGAAAAGGGCAGAGCGTTCGGGCTTCGTTTCAATGCCGGCGCGCCGAGCCTGCTGCACGATTCGACAAGGCTGCCGGACGGCAATGCCCTCGACTATCATCTGCTGTCGCTGCCCCTCTACCTGGTCGGTCAGGCGGGGCGGCTGGCGGGAGAGTTCCAGGGCGGGTGAGGCAGCCCCCTCATCGACGGAGGCTTTCCCAATCTTCCTCCCGTAGTGCCGGCGCGATGACGTCACCAACGAAGGTCACGGTACCGGCCAATTCCGACTGCGGATACTTGGTCTCGGCGACTCTGGCAGGCACAAGCTCGGCTACAGGACGCCCGCGCTTTAGAATGAGTACACGCTCGCCCGTGGTCTGCACCTGGTCGAGGATTGCAAGACACCGTGCTTTGAAATCGGAGGCATTTATAGTGTCCATTGTCTCGGGCTAAAGCTCCAGCTTGTAGAACCGTTGGGCGTTGCCGCCAAGAAGGGCGTCCCTCTCTTCCCGCGTGATGGAGTCGTTGCTCTTGATGGCGTCGACCCTGCCCCAGTCCATGTCGCTGTGGGGGTAGTCGCTGGCGTACATGAGTGAGCCGGCGCCCACTTGGTCGATGATGGAGCGGAGGTTCTCGTCGTCCTCGAAGCCCGAGAGGATGCGTCCGGCGAGGATGTCTTCCATGGGCTCCCGGATGGTCTCCGGCAGGGTGTAGGGCGCCCGGCCCCAGTTACCCTCGTGGCGTCCGTCGCCGCGAGGCCCCCTGACGTGCTCGATGTGCTTGCCCACCCACCAGGCCCAGTAAGGGAACCAGGTGGCGCCGATCTCCAGGAAGGCGCAGCGCAGGTTGGGATAGCGCGCCAGGATGCCCAGGCGCACCACCGACATCATGCCCACCATCATGGAGAACGGCATGGCGGTGACGTGGGTAGAGAAGAAGTCGGTGAAGCAGTCGGCCCACGGCGTGTCGTGCATGCCGGTCACCGCGTGGAAGCCGATGGGGGTGTCGAGCTCGTCCACGGCGGCGAAGAACGGCTCGTACTCGGGGGCGTGAAGGGGGCGATTGCCGGCCATGCCGGGCAATAACACGCCGGCCAGGCCCAGCTCCTTGACCGCCCTTCTCGCCTCTTCCGCGGCTCCGGCGGGATCCTGGATCGGCACCATGGCGATGGCGTTGAGGCGCTTGCTGGCCTGGGAGCACTGCTCGGCCACGTAGTTGTTGTAGGCACGGCACACGGCGCCGGCCAGCTCCGCGTTCTCCAGGTCGAACACCCACACGAGCGCCGTCGGGAACACCACCTGGTAGTCCACGCCCATCAGGTCGAGGTCGTCGAGGCGGCCGGGGATGTCGTCCAGTGAGTTGTCGCGGGCCTTCATCTGCTTGTGCCGCGGCGTGGGATAGTTGAACCCGCCGCCGCCCACGCCCCTGGAGAAGGGAATCCGCGGCACCACCCTTCCCTCGGCTACCCAGCGGCCCTGGTCCCGGGCCTCGCCGCGCATGTCGATGACGCGCGGCCGGAGCGCATGGAACTCTTTCTCGATGTAGCGGTCGAACAGGTCGAAGGGTTCGTGCAGGTGGCCGTCGGAGTCGATGGTCAACATGTTACCTCCCGGATGGTCCTTGAACTCACCAGGCCTTGTGGCGGGATGAAAAGACGCCGGCGGGCGCGGGCGTCAGCCTGTTTCGGCGAACGTCAGGCGCCGAACTTCTCCCATTGCTCGGGCGTGAAAGTCTTGAGCGAGAGCGCGTGGATCCGCTCGTCTCCAAGCTCGTCCTTGAGCGCCTCGTAGACCATCTTGTGCTGATCGATGAGGCCCTTGCCGGCGAAGGAATCGTGCACGATGACCACCTGGTAGTGGTCTCCGCCGCCGGTCAGGTCCTTGATCATCGGTACCGTGCAACCCGGGAAAACTCGCCCCAGAGTGTCCTCGATCTCTTGTGGCTGGATCATAGTGGTGGAATTAACACAAAACGGGGGAGCGGACCACCGAAGACGGGGATTGGCTCCACCCCGGACCCCTCCTGGACCCCGGGTCAAGCCCGGGGCGACGGGCAGGGGTCCGGGATTACGGAGCGTTGGTCCCGAGCCGCGCCGGGCTCACGCTTGGCAGTCGTAGTCGCTCCGGCACTGCTGGATCATGGCGCGCATGTCGGCTCGCAACTCCTCGTTGGTGGGGCGGCCGACGTAGTACCAGCCGTTGTAGATGCGGTGAACCGTGAGATCGGGCAACAGCGAGAAGGCGTAGGGGATCGCGATGGTCCCGTGCTTCTTGTCCGAGGTGTCGACGAGGTCCAGGGCCTCGATGGCCTTGTGCTCGTGGTCGCTCAGGAACGGGAACGTCGCCCCGAGACCGTTTCTGAGCGCTCCGTTGACCTGCGGCGGGTCGACGCTGACGACCGCGACACGGCAGTAGGCGGAGGGAAGCTCTTCCTGCAGGATGACCAGGTGGCGCAACTGCACCACGCACTTCCCTCACCAGTAGCCTCGATAGAACACCACGATGAGGGGGAACCTGCCCTCCGTGATCCCCGACAATGCCGCCTCCTGGCCCGTCTGGTCCTTGAGGGCCAGGTCCGGAAACGTCGCGCCTACGGTCTGATTCATGACTTGCCTCCTTCGAATATTGAACCGTTGCGGCCCGCCGGTCCGCTATGGGGCCGGCATGGCCCAGCGCACCAGCTCCGGTTCCGCGAGATCCGCGCCGAGGCCCGCAACGTCCGGAACCGATATCCGCCCTGCCCGCAGGTCCAGCGGCTGCTCCACCACGTCGCCGCCCATCTTGAGCGGACCCACCGACTCGCAGCCGTCCATGATGTTGCCGCAGCTTGCGGCCACGTGAATCTCCGCCAGCGTGTTGATGGTCAGGCCGAACCCGTGGCCGATGACACACCCGATGCCCGCCGCCTCGGCCATGTGCACCATGCGCACGGTCCGAGTGATGCCCCCTTGCTTCATGACCTTGACCTTGACGATGTCGGCGGCCTCTTTCCGGATCACCTTCACCAGGGTCTCGGGCCCGACGATGGCTTCGTCCGCCATCACCGGGATGTCGATGCCGCGCCGGACCCGCGCCAAGCCGTCGTAGTCGGCGCGCGACACCGGCTGCTCGAACAGCGCCACGTCGAGCGGGGCCAGCGCCCTTCCCAGGCGGATGGCGTCATCGACCCCGTAGGCCTCGTTGGCGTCCACGCGAAGCTTCAAACCGCTCCCCACCGCCTCGCGCACCGCCGCCACCCGGTCGCGGTCGGCCTCGACGCCCGAGCCCATCTTGATCTTTACCGAGCCGAAGCCGGCGTCGCGCCAGCCGAGGGCCTCCCGCGCGGCCGAGTCCGGCTCCAGCATGCCGATCCAGCCGTTGAGCCTCACCTCTTCCTTCAGCCGCCCGCCCAGGAGCGAATGCACCGGCTGGTCCAGGGCCCTGGCCTTGAGGTCGAAGAGCGCCATCTCCAGCACGGCCTTTGCGTCAAGATGCCGCGGGAGGCGGCGGTCCATGAGGTCCAGCGCCGCCGAGAGGTTCAACGGATCCCGGCCGGTGAGGTCGGGCGCCAGCGTACGCACCGCCTTCAGCGTCTCACTGAAGCTCTCCTCGGAATGTCCGGGATCCGGATCGACGTTGCCGAGCCCCGTGACACCTTCGTCCGTGCGCACGCGCACCACGATGCTCTCCTGCCGGGTCTTGGTGTCATGAGCGTTGCGGAAGACCCCCTTCAGGGGAATCGCCAGGGGATGGATGTCGATGCCGGTGATTCTCATGGGACTTCGGTGGCCGTTTCGCCGTCGACCGGCCGGACCGCCCGCCTTGGCTTGCACGGCGGCGCCGGCTACTGAATGATACCCACAACCGGCCGCTTGGTCGAACGGTCACGGAGGGGAACCATGACTAACGCATCACGGTTGCGGGAAGCAATGGCCGAGGACGGCTGCCTCGCGGCGCCGGGAGTTCACGACGGGCTGACGGCACTGCTCGCCGAGAAGGCCGGTTTCCGGGTGGCATTTCTCGGCGGCAACGCCGCCACGGCCAGCGTGCTCGGCCTTCCGGATCTCGGCTTCCTGTCCGCCGACGCGCTCAACGCCCACGTGCGGAACATCTGCCACGTGCTGCGCATCCCCCTCCTGGTGGACGCCGACACCGGCTTCGGCGGCCCGCTGCAGGTGTACCGCACCGTGGCGGCGCTGGAGCGGGCGGGCGCGGCGGCGATCATGATCGAAGACCAGGTGTCGGCGAAGAGGTGCGGGCTGCTGGAAGGCGGGCACCCGCTGGTTTCCGAAGCCGAGATGGCCGAGAAGGTCCGGGCCGCCGGCGCCGCCAGGACGGACCCGGACACCGTCATCATCGCCCGCACGTTGGCCTTTTCGTCTGGTGGAATCGACGAGGCCGTTCGGCGCGGCCGGGTCTACGACGAAGCCGGCGCCGACGCGGTGTTCGTGCAGGTGCCGGGCACTCCGGAGGAGCTCCGCAAGATCCGTCGTGGCATTCCCGGCCCGTTGGTGATGAACATGGACGAAGCCATTCCCGCCTCCGCCCTGGACGTGAACCGGATGGCGGCCGAAGGCTACAAGCTGGCACTCTTTCCCGGGACTGTCCGCTACACCCTGGTGAAGGCCGTTGGCGAAGCCCTCGGCGCCCTGCGTCGGGAAGGGACGACCCGGAGCAGCCGTGACCGCATGGCGTCGCTGGAGGAGTACCACGGCGTGCTGCGAATGGGCGAGTTCCTGGAGTTGGAAGAATCGCTGGCGAAGCGGTGATGCGGATATTTGGCGGGGGCCCTCACCCGGCCTTCGGCCACCCTCTCCCAGAGGGAGAGGGGTTGGATTCGCCCCTCTCCCGCCGGGAAAGGTTGGATTTACCCTCTCTCCGAACAGGAGAGGAGCTGGAACTACCCCTACGGCCAGGAGAGGAGTTGGAACTACCCATCCGAACAGGAGAGGGCTGGATTTACCCCCTCTCCCCCCGGGAGAGGGTTGGGGTGAGGGTCCTCGACACGATTGCCGTCAGGCGCGGATGTCTTCCAGGAACAGCTCCGTGGGTATTTCCCGGCCCAGGCCGGCTTCCCGGGCACGTTCATAGACGGCGGCGGTGACGGCGCTGAACTGCGGGCCGATGGCGCCGATGTTCATGAACCAAGTGGTCTGCTCCGGGCTGGTGCGTCCGGGAATCCGCCCGGCCATGAGATCCGGCAGCTTGGGGATGTCCACGATCTCAGGCGTGAGGTCCACCCGCGGCACCAGCGCCCGTTCGTCTTCCTGTCCCGCCACGTAACCCAGATAGCCTCCCCGGGCGTAGAATGCGTCCGGAGGGAGCTTTTCCACGTAGGGGGTAGCGTCGCCCGGCCGTACCGCCACGTCCACGGCGTGAAGGAAGCCCGGCTCCACCGAGTTCCGGTTGACGTCAATGACGTGCATGCCGGGTTCCAGCCAGTCGATGAAGAACACCGGCTCGATGGCCGAGGCGCAACAGCACACGATGTCCGCGCCTCGCACCGCGCTGCGCGCGTCCGGCGCCACCTCCACCTCGATCTCGTGGCGCGCCCGCATTTCTTCGGCATACTGCCGGGCGTTGGCGGGGTTGAGGCTGAAGACCGTCACTCTGGTTATGGGGCGCACGTGGCAGAGCGCGTCGAGGTAGCTCCGGGCCATGCCGCCGGAGCCGATCATCGCAACGGTTCGGCTGTCCTCCCGCGCCAAGTACTTGGCGCCGAGACCCGCTCCCGCCCCCACGCGGTCGTGCTGCAGCCGGCCGTCGTTCATCATCGCCACGGGGGTGGCGTCGCGGGTGCTGAAGAGCAGCAACAGTCCGCACCAGGTGCCGGGCTCGCGGGCATACTTGTTCTCGCGCCTGTGGCCGTGCACCATGGGCCAGCTCACCATGTCGGAGATGATGCGGATGCAGGCGTAGCCGTCCTTGCGGCTGCCCCCGACCATGAGGGCGAGACGATGGTACGGCGCCTCCTGCCCGGAAGGCACGTACATGTCCATGCGCCCCATGCCGGTGGCGTCGCCCCGGGCCAGCTCCCGGAAGAGACTCTCCAGCGCGTCGAGGCACAGCGGCATGTCGATGACCCGGGCCACATCGTCGTTGTTGAGAAACAGCATCGTCTTCTCCTTGCGTGTTTTTCCGGATGGCGGGACGGCTCCCGGTAGACTATATTGGCGCTCCGAGGCACCGAAAGGAGAACAGTCATGCCCCTATACGAATTCCAGTGCAAGAGCTGCGGGCACGAGTTCGAAGACCTGGTCCTGGGCTCCGCCCGTCCCGCCTGTCCTTCCTGTAGCGGACAGGAGCTCGAACGCCTTCTGTCCGTGTTCGCGGTCAACGGCGCGGCGGACGATCCGATGCCGGTCGGCGCGTGCGGAAGCTGCGGCGACCCCGGGGGGCCCGGAGCCTGCTCCATGAACTAGCGTTGAGAACCGGTGGCACCATCACGGTGCAATGGGAATTGCACAATCAGAAATTGCACAATCGCCGAAAACCATGTAGTATTTCCTCCAAGAACTGAACACCTTATCCAGAGTGGTGGAGGGACAGGCCCGTTGAAGCCACAGCAACCGTGTTCCCACGGGAAACACAGGTGCTAATTCCGGCCCGTAAGGGACAGATAAGGTGAGGAGAAAACCTCTTCTCATCTTGGAAGAGGTTTTTTTTCGTTTGGAGTGTCGTTGAAGCTTTGCCTGGAGCCCGCGTTCGATGCGTCTGACCCCTGATCAAATCGAGCGATACAGCCGCCAGATCATGATCCCCGATGTCGGCGGCGCCGGCCAGATACGCCTGCGCCAAGCGAGCGCGCTGGTGGTGGGGGCCGGCGGACTGGGAAGCCCCGCCGCGTTCTACCTGGCCGCCGCCGGCCTCGGACGGCTCGGCATCGTGGACGGTGATACGGTGGACCTTTCCAACCTGCAGCGGCAGATCCTCCACACCACGGCGGACCGGGGACAGCGCAAGGTGGAATCGGCGAAGTCACGGCTGCACGAGCTCAACGCCGAGGTGGAGGTGGAGGTCCACGACGTGCGCCTGACCCGGGACAACGCCGCCGGGCTCATGGAACCGTATGACTTCGTCATCGACGGCAGCGACAACTTCGACACCAAGTTCCTGGTCAACGACGTTGCCGTGTCCATGGGCAAGCCGTTTTCCCATGCCGGGATCGTACGCCTTCAGGGCCAGACCATGACGGTGGTGCCGCCGGACAGCGCCTGCTACCGCTGCCTCTTCGAGGAGCCGCCGGCGCCGGGCGAGGTCCTGGGGTGCCAGCAGGCGGGCATCCTGGGCGCGGTGGCGGGGACCATCGGCTCCATCCAGGCCACCGAGGCCATCAAGTACATCGTCGGCCTCGAGGAGCATCTGCTGGTGAACCGTCTGCTCACCTATGACGCCAAGACCATGGAAATAAGAAAGGTGCCGGTGTCGCCGAACCCGCGCTGCGGGGCTTGCGGCGCATCCGCCGGAGCGCCGGCGTCCCAAAGGAGTCACGCATGAGCTTTGTGAAAGGATTGAAATGCCGGGAGTGCGGCCGGGAATATCCCACGGCGCCCCTGCACGTGTGCGAGGACTGTTTCGGTCCCCTCGAAGTGCAGTACGACTACGACGCGATCCGCGATAACGTGAGCCGGGAGAAGATCGCCTCGCGGGCCCGCAACCTGTGGCGTTACCGGGAGCTGCTGCCCGTGGACCAGGAGCCCCGCGTGGGCCTCTACTCGGGCTATACCCCGCTCATCCGGGCCCGCCGCCTGGGCGAGGCGCTGGGCGTCGACGAGTTGTACCTCAAGGACGACTCCGTCAACCACCCCACCTTCTCCTACAAGGACCGGGTGGTGTCAGTGGCCATCTCCAAGGCCATCGAGTTCGGCTACGAAACCGTCTCGTGCGCTTCCACCGGGAACCTGGCGAACTCGGTGTCGGCCCACGCCGCCAGCGCCGGGCTCAACTGCTACGTCTTCATTCCCGAAGGGCTGGAAGAGGGAAAGATCGTCGGCTCGGCGATCTACGGCCCGCGCACCGTCGCCATCAAGGGAACCTACGACGACGTCAACCGCCTGTGCAGCGAGATCGGCGACAAGTACCCGTGGGCGTTCGTCAACGTGAACCTGAGGCCCTACTACTCCGAGGGCGCCAAGACCCACGCCTTCGAGGTCGCCGAGCAGCTCGGATGGAAGCTGCCGCGCCACATCGTCGTGGGCTCGGCGGGAGGGACCATCCTTCCCAAGCTGCACAAGGCGTTCAAGGAGCTTCGGACCGTGGGGCTGGTGGGTGCGGACGAGCCCTGCAGCATCTACTCGGCGCAGGCGGCGGGCTGCTCCCCGATCATCGACGCCCTGAAAAAGGGCACCGATGTCGTCGATCCGGTCAAGCCCGACACCATCGCCACCTCCATCGCCATCGGCAACCCGGCGGACGGCTACTACGTGATCCAGGCCGTCAAGGAGTCCGGGGGCTGGGGCGAAAACGTCACCGACGAGGAGATCCTCGACGGCATCAAGCTGCTGGCGGCCACCGAGGGGATCTTCACCGAGCCGGCGGGCGGCACGGAAGTTGCGGTAACCAGGAAGCTCATCGAGCAGGGCCGGATTCCCCGGGACGAGTCCATCGTCATCTCGATCACGGGGAACGGCTACAAGACGGTGGAGACGGTGGCTCACATCATCGATCGTCCTTACAGCATCGACGCCACCCTCGGCACCTTCGACGAGCTGTACGACGGGCTGTCGCAGGAGCGCCGGGAGGCAAAGACCGGCTGAAACGGGGCGCCGGCGAGCCCCGGGACAGGGGTACGGCGGCTTCCGAATTGAAAAGGCCGCGAACAGGGTTTATCCTGTTGAGGAGGGAGGTCTTCCATGAGTGTTCGTGTACGCGTTCCCACACCGTTGAGAAAATTCACCCAGGGATCGGACGAGGTGGATGCCAGTGGCGATACCGTCCTGGCCATGCTCGAGGACCTCGAGCAGAACCATCCGGGCATCAAAGAGCGCATCATGGACGAGTCCGGCAAGGTCCGCCGGTTCGTGAACGTTTACGTCAATGGTGACGACATCCGCTTCCTCAAGAACGTCGACACCGCGTTGAAGGACGGAGACAACATCTCCATCGTGCCGGCCATCGCCGGAGGCCTGTAACCGCAACACCGCCCCCCGGAACCCCATGCTCGCCGCAATACCGAAACCGGCGCCGGCGCCGGCCCGGGAACTCGCGAAGGTCGACGCCATCACCGGGCTTGTCGGCAACACGCCGCTGGTGGAAATCCGGAACATCGCCCGCGGCCTGCCCCCCGAAGTGCGGGTTCTCGCCAAGCTGGAAGGGTTCAATCCGGGCGGCTCGGTGAAAGACCGGCCGGCGCTCAGGATGATCCTGGAGGCGATCCGCGCGGGCCAGCTCCAACCCGGCAAGACCATCATCGACTCGACCTCGGGAAACACCGGGATCGCCATTGCCATGGTCGGCGCCGCGCTGGGCTACCCCGTCCGCCTGGTGCTGCCGTCCAACGTAAGCGGGGAGCGCAAGGGGATCATCCGGTTCTTCGGCGCGGAAACCGTGTACAGCGATCCCCTGGAAGGATCCGACGGGGCCATTCGACTGTGCCGCAAGATCGTCGCCGAGGATGCGGAGACGTACTTCAAGCCCGATCAATACTTCAACCCCATGAACACCCAGGCCCACTACGACACCACGGGGCCGGAAATCTACCGTCAGACCGAAGGGAACATCACCCATTTCGTCGCCGGCATCGGCACCGGCGGTACCGTCATGGGAACCGGCCGCTTCCTGAAGGAACGGGACCCGCGGATTCGCATCATCGGCGTGGAGCCGGATGCGGCGCTGCACGGGTTGGAGGGGCTGAAACACATGGCCAGCTCCATCGTCCCGGGCATCTACCATGAAGAGGAGCTCGACCTGAAGGTCCCGGTGGCCACCGAGGACGCCTACGACATGGTCTACCGCCTGAGCCAGGAAGAGGGGTTGTTGGTGGGCCAGTCGTCCGGCGCCGCCATGCACGTCGCCTTGAGCATCGCCCGTCAGCTATCCCACGGCACGGTGGTCACGGTATTCCCCGACTTCGGCAGCCGCTACATGACCACCAATCTCTGGACCACCTGGAAGGAGAAACTGACGGTCGGCGATGTCAACTTCTCGATCTGAGATGAGAGGGTGCTGACACCGGGCAAGTATCGCGGCATCGAAACCGCTACGTCCGATCCGGAACCGCCATGATCATCCGTTGTCCCAGTTGTTCCACGACCTACAGGGTGGACGGCAGCGTCTTCGATGCGCCCCAACCCACCTTCCGTTGCTCCCGCTGCAAGCACGTTTTCGTCGTACAGGTGCGCCTGCAATTGCGCGAGGACGGACCGTCCGTTCCCGCTACGCCGACGACCCGAACGGCCGAGACGGAAGCGGCCGACGACCTGAGCGATGCTGGAACCGACCTCGATACCGGAGCGGAGACCGACGTCCAAAGCTATGCGGACGCCGACGACCTTGACGCGGGCTCCCATGAACCGGACCCCGGAGGCGAGGAAGACACTCTCGACCTGACGTATCCGGCGCCTTCCGCCGAAGGCGCGCCGCCGGCCATGAGTCTCGACGACGGCACGGAGACGGCCGGCGACGATTTCGAGGAAACGCTGCCTCCCGAACCGGACTTCGAGCTGCCGGATTTACAGGAGCCGGAACCTTTGGAGGAACCGGAACCGCTCGAACCGGCGGCGGCCGTCGACGACGCCCCCCCCGTGCGCAGCGCACGGCTACCGGACTTCGAGATCGACGACGATCTCCTGATCCCGCCCCGGCGGCCGTCGACTCCGCCGCCACCGCCGCGGTTCGGCACAAGAGGGTCCATCGTGCCGCTGGTGAGTCTCGTGGCCCTGTCGCTGTTCGCCTTCGTGCTGGTTGCGCTGATCTACCAGATCAACCCGCAGCCGCTGGATTCCCTCCTGCGACGAATCCCGTGGTACGGCAGCGCCGTATTCGAGGACCGGCACGTCAAGGGGACCCTCTCCTTCGAATCGCTCACCTCGGGCGTGCAACCGGTGCTGAATCAGACGGAGGTCTTCATCGTCTCGGGCAAGCTGGTCAACCGCAATGACCGGAGCGTCCACAAGATCCAGATCGAGGCGCTGCTCTTCGATGCGGAAGGCAAACAGGTGGGCCGGCAGGTCACGTTCGTGGGGAACGCGATTTCGGCCAAGATCATCGAGGATATGACGTTTCGGGAGATCTCGATGCTGCAGAGCCTGAAGCCCCAGAGCGCCTATCGAATCCCCGCCAACGCATCAGCGGACTTTACCGTCGTCTTTGCCAAGCCGAAAGCGGCGGTGAAGTCCTTCGCCTGCCGGGTGCTTTCGGCGGAAACCTTCGGCGAAGACGGCGGCGTAACCCTTCAATCCTTCTTGGAACCCTCGCCTTCGCCCTTTTCCGAGGCGGTCACGTCGATCTCGTCGGGCTCGTGAAGGGACTTGCGAAAGCCCTTGATGCCCTTGCCGAGCCCTTGGCCGATCTCCGGAAGCCTCCGGCTGAAGAGGACGAGGACGATCACCAGGATGATCAGGAGTTCCCAGATGCCGAGGCCGAACATGTCACCACTCTAGCCGAAAAGGCGCGATATTGACAGCGGGGAAACCACCCGGGGACCCTCACCCCAACCCTCTCCCAGAGGGAGAGGGGGCCGGATTAGGGTGGCCGAAGGCCGGGTGAGGGCCCCGCTAGGCGTAGGCCGAAACCGGCGCGCAGGTGCACACCAGGTTCCTGTCGCCGTAGGCATTGTCCACCCGGCCCACCGGCACCCAGAACTTGCGCTGACGCACCCAGTCGCGCGGGAACGCCGCCTTCTCGCGCGAATACGGGTGTCCCCAATCTTCGCCCAGCAGGTGAAAGGTGCCGTGGGGCGCGTTCTTCAGGACGTTGTCCCCAGGGTCCGCCGCGCCCGTCTCGATCTCCCGGATCTCCTCGCGGATGCCGATCATGGCGTCGCAGAAGCGGTCCAGCTCCTCGAGGGACTCGCTTTCCGTCGGCTCGATCATCAACGTGCCCGCCACCGGCCACGACATGGTCGGCGCGTGAAAACCGTAGTCCATGAGCCTCTTGGCCACGTCCTCCACCGTGACGTCGGCGGACGCCTTGAAGGGACGCACGTCGACGATGCACTCGTGAGCCACCAGGCCGTTCTTGCCGCGATAGAGAATGCGGTAGTCCGACGACAGCCGGTGGGCGATGTAGTTGGCGTTCAACACCGCCACCTGCGTGGCCCGGGTGAGGCCCTCGGCGCCCATCATGGCGATGTACGCCCAGGATATCGGCAGGATGCCGGCGCTGCCCCAGGGCGCGGAGGACACCGCGGTGATCCCGTCGGCGGGGCCGCATTCGGGCACCACGCCATGGGTGGGCAGATACTGCCGGAGATGCTCCCCCACCGCCAGCGGCCCGACACCGGGACCGCCGCCGCCGTGGGGGATGCAGAACGTCTTGTGGAGGTTCAGGTGGCACACGTCCGGACCAATGCGTCCCGGTTGGCACAGACCCACCAGCGCGTTGAGGTTGGCGCCGTCCAGATAGACCTGGCCCCCTCTTTCGTGGACCGCGCGGCAGATGTCGGTGATGGCTTCCTCGAACACCCCGTGGGTGGACGGATAGGTGACCATCAGCGCGCCGAGACGGTCGCCGGCCCCGTCCGCCTTGGCGCGCAGGTCGTCCAGGTCGATGTTGCCTTCGTCGTCGCAGTCCACCACCACCACGGTCATGCCCGCCAAGACCGCGCTGGCAGGATTGGTGCCGTGGGCGGAGCTGGGGATGAGGCAGATGTCGCGCTCCCCTTGTCCGTTGGCGGCGTGATATTTCCGGATCACCAGCAGCCCCGAGTACTCGCCCTGGGAGCCGGCATTGGGCTGCACCGACACCGCGGCGAATCCGGTGATGGCGGCGAGCCACGTCTCCAGCGCCGCGATCAGCCGCCGGTAGCCCCGAGCCTGATCGGCCGGCGCAAAGGGGTGCATCCGCGCGAACTCGGGCCACGTCACCGGAATCATCTCGGTGGTGGCGTTGAGCTTCATGGTGCAGGAGCCCAGCGGGATCATCGACTGCACCAGGCTCAGGTCCTTGGCCTGAAGCTGCGCCATGTAACGCAGCATGCGAGTCTCGGAGTGGTGCTGGTTGAACACCTCCGCTTCCAGGAAACCGCTCCCGCGGAGGTAGCCCTGGGGCAGCCGCGAGGGCGCCTCCTGCGCCGTTTCACCCTCCTCCACCGTGACGCCGAAGAGCTCCAGCAGATCCCGCACATCGTCACCGCCGGTGGTCTCGTCCACCGAGATGTGCAGTTGACCGCCGGCCGGGCGGCCGAGATTGATGCCGCGCTCCGCCGCCGCCCGCTGGATCTCGTCGGCCCTGCCGGCGTCGACGTTGACGCGGAGGGTGTCGAAGAAGCTGGCGGACGCCAGCTTGAAGCCGGCATCCGCCAGCCGCTCCGCCAGAAAGGAAGCGCGGCGGTGGACCCGCGCGGCAATGTTCCTGAGACCCGAGGGACCGTGGTAGACGGCGTACATGGAGGCCATTACCGCCAGCAGCACCTGCGCCGTGCAGATATTGCTGGTGGCCTTCTCCCGGCGGATGTGCTGCTCGCGGGTCTGCAGGGCCAGGCGCAGCGCCCGCTGCCCGTAGGCGTCCCGGGAGACCCCCACCAGACGGCCGGGGATCATGCGCTTGTGGCGCTCCCGGGTGGCGAGAAAGCCGGCGTGCGGGCCGCCGAAACCCATGGGCACGCCGAAGCGCTGGGCGCTGCCGACGACGACGTCCGCGCCCATTTCCCCCGGCGGCTTCAGCAGGCACAGGCTCAGCAGGTCGGTGGCGACGATGCTGACGATTCCGCGTTCCCGGCAACGGCGGATGAACCCCTCGACGTCCGGAATCGCCCCGCTGGCGGCGGGGTACTGGATGAACGCGGCAAAGGCGTCGGCCGGCGGTTCGGCCCCGTCGCCGTCGGTGACGAGTTCCACTCCCAGCGGCGCGGCGCGGGTGCCCATCACCTCCAGGGTCTGCGGAAAGGCATCCTCGCAAACGAACAGCTTGCGCCTTCCCTGCTTCTCCACGTTGAAGGCCAGGAACACCGCTTCGGCGGCTGCGGTCCCCTCGTCGAGCAGGGAGGAGTTGGCGATATCCATGGCCGTGAGCTCCATGACCATGGTCTGGAAATTCAGCAGGGCTTCCAGGCGGCCCTGGGAGATCTCCGGTTGATAGGGCGTGTAGGCGGTGTACCAGCCCGGGTTCTCGAGGATGTTCCTGAGGATGACGGCCGGGGTATGGCAGTCATAGTAGCCCATGCCGATGTAGGAGCGCGCCGGCCGGTTGGCGGCGGCGATCTCCCGGGCCTCGCGCAGCAACTGCTCCTCGGACAGCGGTTGCGGCAGCTCCAGCTCGCCCGAGAACCGGATGCTCTCGGGCACCGCCCGCTCCACCAGCTCTTCCAGGGAGCGCAGGCCCAGCGCGGCCAGCATCTCCCGGACCTCCTCCGCGCCGGGGCCGATGTGCCGCGACGAAAACAGCTCCCGAAACGAACTCCCTCGATCTGTCTGGTCCACGGCCTGGTCCTCGAGCGTCTCAGTCGTCGTCGTCCTGCTGGCCCTCGCAGTATTCCTCGTACTCCTCCGCGTTCATGAGATCGTCCAGCTCGACGACATCCGACAGGCTCACCTTGATGATCCACCCTTCTCCATAAGGGTCTTCGTTGATCAGCTCCGGCGTCTCCGGCAGCGCGTCGTTGACCTCGACCACGGTGCCGCTCACCGGCGCATACAGGTCCGATACCGCCTTCACCGACTCCACCGCGCCAAAGGGATCGTCCTTGCTGATCTTCTCCCCCAGCTCCGGCGCCTCGACGTACACCACGTCCCCCAGCTCGTTCTGAGCGAAGTCCGATATTCCGATCACGCCGGTGTCGTCGCCCTCCACCATCACCCACTCATGCTCCCGCGAATACCGTAAACCCTTGGGGTACTCCATCTGTTCCTCCTTGAGCGCTCTGGCGGTTCCCTCACCCGGCCTTCGGCCACCCTCTCCCGGAGGGAGAGGGGTTGTGTTTGACTACTCGGACAGACTCCTAGACGAACGGCAGGCGAACGATGCGGCCGCGGACCCGCCGGCGGCGAATCTCCACCTGTACCTCGGTGCCCCTGGCCGCGGCATCGGCCGAAACATAGCCTAGGGCGATGGCCTTGCCCAGGGTCGGAGACCGCGTTCCGCTGGTGACCCGCCCGACCTCGCGGCCGCCGTGAAATATCGGATAGCCCTCCCGGGCTATTCCCGCCTCCTCCATCTCCAGCCCCACGAGGCGCCGCCGCAACGGTTCCTTGCGGGCCAGCACCTCGGAGCCGATGAACGGGCCCTTGTCGAGCTTGGTGACCCAGCCGAGCCGCGCTTCCATCGGCGTGGTGTCCTCGTCGAGCTCGTGCCCGTATAGGGAGAAACCCTTCTCGAGACGGAGCGTGTCCCTGGCCCCCAGCCCGGCCGGCTCCACCGCGCCCGTGCCCATCAAGGCGTCCCAAAGACGGGCGCCGTCGTCCGCGGCGCAATAGAGCTCGAAGCCGTCCTCTCCGGTGTATCCGGTGCGCGAAACGATGCAGTCGACTCCGCCCACCGCGCCGGCCAGGAAGTTGAACGCCTTGACGGTGGAAAGCTCGAGGACGGTCAAGGGCTGCAGGATCGCCTCCGCGGACGGACCCTGAAGGGCCAGCAGCGCATAGTCGTCGCTCAGGTCCCGGACCGCGACGTCGCCGCCCGCATGGCCCGCCAGCCACGCAAAGTCCACGGCCCTCCTGGCGGCGTTGACGCAGAGCAGAAACCGACCGGCCTCCAGCCTGAAAATGACCAGGTCGTCGATGACCCCGGCGCGCTCGTTCAACAACAGCGTGTACTGGGCCTGCGACGGTTCCAGCCGCTCGACATCGTTGGTGGTGACGCGCTGACAGAACTGCGGGGCGCCCGGACCGCTTACCTCGATCTCGCCCATGTGGCTCACGTCGAAGAGGCCCGCCCTCGAGCGAACCGCCTCGTGCTCGACCTGAATGCCCCGGTATTGCACCGGCATCTCCCAGCCCGCGAACTCCACCATGCGGGCGCCAAGGGCCTTGTGCCGGGCGTGAAGAGGAGTCTTCCGGGGCTCCGGGCTTTTCGCGTCTTCCACCATCGTTACGACCTGCCCGCCCGTTCAGGAGCGAAAGCATGGGCGGGGTCGAAACCCGCCCTTACTCCAGCGACCGTTGCGCGGACAGCAGCGTGTTGGACAGCAGCATGCAAATCGTCATCGGTCCGACGCCCCCCGGCACGGGGGAGATCCACGAGGCGCGCTCGCTGGCCGCGTCGAATTCCACGTCGCCGGCGAGCTTCCCGGTGGGCAGACGGTTGATCCCCACGTCGATCACCACGGCGCCGGGCTTGATCCACTCCCCGCGGACGGCGCCGGCCTTGCCCACCGCCGCCACCACCACGTCCGCCCGGCCCACTTCCCCGCCGAGGTCCGCGGTCCGCGAGTGGCAGAGGGTCACGGTGGCGTGCCGCGCCAAGAGCATGAGCGCCACGGGCTTGCCGACGATGTTGCTGCGGCCCACCACCACGGCGTTCTTGCCCTTGAGATCGCAGCCTATGGAATCCAGCATCCTCATGATCCCCAGGGGCGTGCAGGGCTGAAAGCCGGTACCCCCGGAGAGCAGCAGACCCTGATTTACCGGATGGAAACCGTCCACGTCCTTCCGTGGAGACACGGCCTCCAGTATCCGCTCCGAGCGGATCTGGTCCGGCAACGGCAACTGGACCAGGATACCGTGAATGGAGGCATCGTCGTTGAGGCGGCCGATGAGTTCCAGGAGCTCCGACTCGGACACCGACGCCGGGAGCAGATGCTCCACGGACTCGATGCCCACCTCGGCGCACGCCTTCTCCTTGTTCCGCACGTAGATGCGCGACGCGGGGTCCTCACCCACGAGCACCACGCCGAGCCCGGGAACGACGCCATGATCGTTCCGGAGCCGCTCGGTCTCTATCCGCACCTCCTCGCGTACCTGTTTCGCTACTGCCCTGCCGTCGATAATCATCGTCCTGAAGCCTCAAACAGTCGTCGCCTTGCCTTGAATTCACCGGCCCAGGTCGGCTTCACACGTCAAATTCCGGTTAACATGCCGGAAGAGGGAGGTCAATGAATATCACAGTACCTTAGTTCCAAACTGAGAGACTACCAAATCTCCGAGAGCCGTTTGCCGCTGCCGTCTTGACACCCCACAGGTGCTCACGTACCAATAAATCAATGGTCGTAGGCGTGCCGAAAGAGCTGAAAACCGAGGAAAACCGGGTAGCGCTGACGCCGGCGGGTGCGGCCGCCTTCATCGCCCACGGTCACCAGGTGCTGGTGGAGCGCAACGCCGGCCGGGGCAGCCATATCGCCAACCGCGCCTACACGGCCACCGGCGCAACCGTGCTCGACCGCGCGCGGGAGGTATGGGGCCGGGCCGATCTCGTCATGAAGGTCAAGGAGCCGGTGGCCGACGAGTTCGTCCACCTGAGACCCGGCCTGACCGTGTTCACCTACCTCCACCTGGCCGCGCAACCCGAGCTTGCCGATACCCTGTGCGAGAAGGGCGCGACCGCCGTCGGCTACGAGACCATCGAGCTGGACGACGGTTCCCTGCCCTTGCTCACGCCCATGAGCGAGATCGCCGGGCGCCTTTCGCTGCAGGTGGGCGCATGGTGCCTGCAGGCGGAGAACGGCGGCAGGGGCGTGCTCCTGGGCGGCGCCTCGGGGGTCCGCCCGGGCAAGGTGGTGGTGCTGGGAGCCGGCACGGTGGGCGCTTCCGCGTGCCAGGTGGCCGCCGGCATGGGCGCCGACGTGAGCGTGCTGGACGTCAACCCGGCGCGGCTGCGCTACATCCGCGACATCCTCGGCGGCCGTCTCACCACCCTCATGTCCAACCGAGCCAACCTGGAGGAGGAGCTCGTCGACGCCGACCTGCTGGTCGGTTCGGTGCTGATCACCGGTGACAGGACCCCGATGCTGTTGCCGCGGGACCGGGTCAGGCAGATGAAGCGCGGCGCGGCCATCGTCGACGTGTCCATCGATCAGGGCGGGTTCGCCGAGACCTCCCGCCCCACCACGCACCGCGAACCCGTCTACGTGGAAGAGCGGGTGGTGCACTACTGCGTCACCAACATGCCGGCGCTGGTGCCGCACACCTCTACCTACGCCCTGACCAACGCCACGCTGTCCTACGGCTTGGCGCTGGCCGACAAGGGTCTCCGACGGGCGATGCAGGAGAGCCGGCCGCTGGCCCGGGGCCTCAACGTCCACGCCGGCAGGGTCACCCATGCCGGCGTCGCCAGCGCCCTGGAGATGCCCCTGAGCCCGGTCAACGAGGTGCTTTGCGCATGAGGCTGGTAACCCGACCGGACTTCGACGGCATCGTCTGCGGCGCCCTCATCACCGCCCTTGAGGACATCGACTCGTACCTGTTCGTGGAGCCCAAGTTCATGCAGGACGGCGCGGTCGACATACGCGCGGGAGACATCATCGCCAACCTCCCCTACCATCCCGCCTGCACCTTGTGGTTCGACCATCACTTCACCAACGGCGCGGCCGGCTTCGACCGCCCCGTGGTCGCCGGGCGGGGCGCCTTCCGAATGGCGCCGAGTGCGGCCCGCGTGGTGTACGAATACTACTCCGAGGTCCCCAGCGGGTCGCCGCGCTACGAGTCCGCCCTGGAGATGATGCGGACCGACCGCGTGACCGTGCTCTTGCGGGACACGGACAAGATCGACGGCGGCACGCTGACCCGCGAGGACGTCCTCCATCCGGACGGTTACGTGCTGATCTCCATGACCATCTACGGCAAGGAGAGCGCCGAGGAGCCCTACTGGCGCCGCCTCATCGACCTCATTCGCGACCGTTCCCTGGCCGAGGTCCTGGACGACCCGGAGGTGCGGGCACGGGGCGAACGCATCCTCGGCCTGCAGGAGCGGCTGCGCCTGCAACTGCTGGAGCGCGCCGAGCTCCGGGGAAACGTCATCTACCTCGACCTGCGGGAGACCGAGGACCTGACCGACGCCAACCGGTTCCTGCTCTATACCCTGTTCCCCGAGGGGAACATCTCCATGAAGATCTCCCGGGATCCGCAGCGCGCCCACACCACCGCCATCTCGGTGGGGTACAACATCTTCAACACCACCTCCACTGTCAATGTCGGTGAACTGCTGAGCCGCCACGGCGGCGGCGGCCACCGGGTGGTGGGGTCATGCAGGATCCCGGACGGCGAGGCGGGACGGGCCGTCGACGAGATCCTGCGCCACATCACCGAGCCCGCGGCCTGAGCGGCGGCGGAGGTCCCCGTGTCCAACGGTACGCCATCCGGTCCGAAGATCGTAAGCGTCGACGAAGCGCTCGCCGAGCTGGCCGAGATCAACTCCGAGATCCGTCACAAGGAATGCCTCGATGGCGACGGTTTCAACGTCGGCCTGGTTTCCTTCAGCGCCACCGGCACGACCGACCCGAAGCAGATCGTCCATGACGACAAGGACGTGGTCTGCCACGTGCTGCGGGGGCGGGGACGGTTGCGCGCCGCCGGAGACATCACCAGCCTCCGACCGGGCATGCTCTGTCACATTCCCAGGGGCGTCCCCCACGACTTCGCGGCCGAGGACGGGGAACTGGTCCTGTGCTATTCGCTCATCACCACAAAACGGTAACCGCGCTGTGGCTGTGGGCGCTGGTGTTCCTCGGCGCCCCCGGGTGCACCCGCACCGAGGCGCCCGACCCGCGCTACGTGCAACCGGCCAACCTGCTGGAGATCGTCAACGAGTTCCGGCGGCTCTCGCGCGAGGATGTCTACCGGTTCGACATCCCCAAGGACGTCACCGGCACCAACATCCTCAAGGCCACCCTGCTGCGCCTGGAAGACTATCAACGCAAGCACGGGAACGGCTACAACGACATCGTCGAGTTCACCCGGGCCACCGCCTACGAACGCCTCCGGGACTATGAACGGGCCATCCGCCGCTACCGCAACGTCGCCCGGGGCGGCGGCGAGCTGGCCGGCCCGGCCACACGCCGGCTCGAGGCGCTGCGGACCTTTCAACGAATCTCCCGCACGGCTCTTCCCAAAGAAGACCCGTTCGAGTACATCAAGGTCCTGGACGACGTGGTCCTGGCCTGGAACGCGTTGATCCGGGAACACGAGGGAACTCCGCTGGAGTATCTGGCGCGGGTGGAGGCCGAGCGCATCGACCGCGCCAAGGTGGCGTTCGTGGAGCTCAACCGCCATCGGCTGAATCAGGGGAACGAGCTGGTCGTGCTCGGCTACAGCCAGCTCCTGTCCCGCCACGTGCGGAGCAAGAACTACCACCGGCACCTGCTGGACTTCGGCGACTACTACGTGGGCCTCGCCAGGGAGTATTCCCTTCGGAACGATCCGCAGGGCCTCGATTTCGACATCGAGACCTTCGAAGGGTTTGCCCGGTCCGCCATGAAGCTGTATGCGGAAGTGGCGCAGCAGGACGGCGCGCTGGAGAAGCTCGAGGCCGGCGCCAAGCTCGAGGGACTGAAGGGGCTCATGGAACGGACGAGGAGACTCCACCGATGAAGACCGGCGTATGGCTGCTCTGCCTGCTCGTGGTGCTGCCGGCTTCGGCGCTGGCGCAGTCGGCGCGGACGACCCACGAGCGGATCATGGACCCTCTGCGCGACTTCGATCCCTTCGAACCGCCGGTCACCGCCGAACGGTATTTTCCCGACGAAATGGAGCAGCGCGTGCGCGTGGCCATGGTCGACGCCCTGACCCGGCGCGCCGAGCGGCTGCGCGGACACGTCCGTTACTTCGAGGACAAGGACAAGGAAAGGGTCGCAGGCGGCGGAACCCTGAGCGGACTGACCCACCACGTAAGGGAGCTGCACCACGGCAACCTTCCCGACCGGGGGACGTACCGTGACGCGCAACGGGAGGCCCTGGCGGCGGCACCGCCGGGCGCGCCGCAGCGGCTGGTCCGCGCCCGCCTGCGTCGCGACGAACTGGAGCAGGCCGAATCGCTGGTGGCCGAGCACCGCATCGGGCGCTGGAACGCGCTCCTGAACCGGCTACTCGCCTCCGTGGACCTGATTACGCTGGCGTCGGGCTCCTATGTCACGGCGGCGGTGGAGACCGCGTTCACGGAAGTGCAGCGCACGCGCGCGCCGCGCATGCCGGAGGCCGAGCGCAAGGCCCTGGCGCTCTACAAGCGCTTCGTGGAGCGTTTTCCGGACGACCCCAGGAGCGCCGAGGTGGCCGAGAAGGTGGCGGCGCTGGAAGCCGACCGGAAAGGCATCTGGAAACACGAACACCTGACCCGGGCAGGCAAGGCGCTGAAGGAGGACAGGATCGAGGACGCCGAGTTCCACGCGCAACTGGCGGCCGTCGTCGATCCGAAGGCGCGGGAGGTGGACGAGCGATTGCGGGAGATCGACGCCGCCCGGACGGCGCGCGAGGGCGACCGGCGCCGGCAGCTTTCGGTGGCGGCCGGCGACAACCTGTCCGACACCGGACCGCAGGAGTCCAGGGACGTTCGGGCGCTGCTCTACGCGCTGGTCAAGGGCGATGCCGAGGGTGTATCGAAGCAGGCACGCGACATGGAGCGCCGCTACGGCGGCAAGCCCCTGGGCACCCTGGCCAAGGACGCACGGGCCGTGGCCCAGGAGCTGAGCGGACGGCACGCGGAGGCCAAGCGCACGCTCGACGAGATCGCCCGCGCCGGATCGTCGGAACGCCAGCAACGGCGCGCGCGGATACTGCTGGACAGCCCGGAGTACAATCTCCTGGGAGTCCTGGACCGGGCACGCACACGCTATCACCTGGAGCAGGTGCGTTTCGTGCTGCTGGGGCGGAATTTTCTCGAAAAGAACGTCCTGATCGGGGCGGCGCCCGTCATCACCCACGGAGTTGCCGGAGCCACCACCCTCGGCACCGCCAACATCCTGATGGTGAGCAGCAACGTGCTGGAGATGCTCAGCGGCAATCCGGTATCGGACCAGGCGGTCATGGACGCCGCCGCCCGCCATGTGCGTTCCCAGTCCGACTCCGAGGAAACCGGCGACGTCTACCAGGTGCTGGCGAAGGCGTACGAGAGCAAGGGGCACCTCCACAAGGCGCTGCATTACTACCGGCTGTCCGGGAAGCTCCCGCCGGGCGAAATGCGGGAACGGGAGGAAAAAGCCGGGCGGACCCTGCTGAAGGCCGCCGAGGAAAGCGACTCGGACGCCCGGAAACGGACCCTGTACACGGCCCTCCTCCAGCACTACCCGGACACGCCGGCGGGAACAAAGGCCAAGGGCCTGCTGGCGAGGCTGGTGGCCATGAAGAACCGCGGCTTCAGGCTCAGCAAGCAGTTTCTCGCCGAGCACCCGCAACTTCACGGGCCGGCCGGGCTCGGCCTCAAGGCCACGCTGTTCGACGGACGGTCCGACAACATGGAGCTGGCCGACAGGGGCATCAACGTCCTGGGCCGCCACGCGGTGATGCTGCACTACGACACCCCGTGGGGGGTTCAGACCCGCACGTATCCGGCGGCTGAACGGCGCATCGAGAACCTGGAAACCCTGCTGCGGGACAAGCACTACGAGCTTGCGACGCTGGACGCGGATGAACGCGACCGCACCAGCGGCGGCGGCCTCCGGGACTTCCCCGCCCGTCTGATGCAGGTCGAGGCGCGGGACCGTGACGCCGACGCCGCGGATCTCGAGTTCATCCGGCGCACCGGCCGGAACGCGGACCCGCGTTCGCCGGTCCTCGACCATCAACTGCTGAGCAAGAAGGAAACCGACCCCCAGCGGGCTCTCGGACTGCC
Organism: uncultured Binatia bacterium (SeqCode); assembly: GCA_965204505.1. Lineage (GTDB taxonomy): Bacteria > Desulfobacterota > Binatia > UBA9968 > JAJDTQ01 > JAJDTQ01. The sequence continues at coordinate 677,273 of CBDBFB010000001.1, read as the reverse complement.
CACCGTGCGCGGCAGCGTCACCGCTACGGGCGGCGTCAGCGTGCGGGCGGACGCGCCGGAGTCGTTCCTGGCGGACGAGCTGGTGGTCGGCAACGACGCAGTGAGCCCCTACGCCGGGGTGCGCATGCCCATACCCTTGCTCAAGGACTTCATCCCGGTGGACTTCATGCTCCGGGCCCGTCCGGGGCTGCCGTCCCTCACGCCGCAGATCCGCAAGCCGACGTCGTCCGTGGACGACGCGCGCCTGTACCGGTAAGTGATTCGTCGCATTCAGCCCAGGAGGAAACCATGAGAAAAGTGCTGCAACCCCAGAGCCTACCCGACCCGCGGCCGCGCTACTCGCAGGGAATTCTGGCCGAAGGAAAACGCCTGCTGTTCATCGCCGGCCAGACCGGGGTGGACGCCGACGGCAACGTCGTCGGCAAGGGCGACGCCGCCGCCCAGGCCGAGCAGGTGCTCAAGAACATGAAGGCGGTGCTCGACGAGGCCGGCGCCAGCTTCGCCGACCTCGTAAAGATCACCACCTACATCACCGACCCGCGCTACCGGGACGACATCAACCCTGCCCGGCTCAAGTACATGGGCGACAACCCGCCGTCCAGCACCCTGGTGGTCTGCGCCGGCTTGGCCAACCCGGACTTCCTGGTGGAGATCGAGGCGATCGCGGTGCTGCCGGAGTGACGGGGCCCTCGACGCGGGGCGACGACGTGATCTTGCAAACCCTCTCGAACTATATATTATAGATTCCGAGGAGGACCACCGTTATGGGTGCCAAGTCGCATGTCGCCAAATGGGGCACCAGTTTGGCCATCCGTATCCCCAAGCCCATTGCCGAGCAATGGGGTGTGCAAGAAGGCTCCACCATCGAAATGGTTTCACGCGGCGACCGGCTCGTGATGCGCAAGGAGACCTATAACCTTGCCGACATGCTCGCCGAGATCACCGATGACAACCTCCATCCGGAAGTGGACACCGGACCGCCGCAAGGCAATGAAGAATGGTAGAGCGACCGTATGTCCCCGACGCTGGGGACATAGTATGGCTCACCTTCAGTCCCCAGGCCGGGCACGAACAAGCCGGACGCCGGCCCGCCCTCGTCCTGAGCTCGCGAGGCTATAACGGGAAGACGAGATTGGCGCTAGCCTGTCCCATTACTTCCAGGGTCAAGGGATATCCCTTCGAGGTTCCTCTCCCGCCGGGAGACACCATCACGGGAGTCGTCCTCGCCGACCAGGTCAAGAACATGGACTGGCGAGCACGACGAGCCCGTTTCGAGACTCACGCCCCGCCGCAGGTGATGGCGGAGGTGCTGGAGAAGCTGGCAGTGCTCCTGGCGCCGGCTATCGCTTCACGATAAGGGACGGTTCTTCCTCGGGTTCCTGTGTTCCTGGGCCTTGTTGGAGGCATACGACATCCGTCGCTGATCCCGTAGTAGCGGCAAACTCTGCCACCCCGAGCCCCATCCGCTCCATCAGAATTGCTACCAATTGGTTTTTTCGGTTGTTGGCTCCAGCGCCCTGCGTCCGCCGCCCCTTTGAAACCAACCCAGAATAAACACGAGTAAGAGACTAGGTCGCCCTACTCTGACGGGTCGATTGGATTTCCAATGGATTTCTCTATAGAAACACCTTTGTCCAAACATGGGAGAACGGGCGTATGAACGAAATAACGGGTTGGCTTGGTCAAGCCACAGCCAAGACTCCTGACGCAGAACTCCAGGAGTATGTTAGGTCACGCATTGAAGGCCTCCGGCCCAAACTCCTCGATCTCAGCCGGCGCAACCCTCTGATTTCGACCAGATTCTCCCCTCGGTCGACCTCCTACATCCGCGTGGTTGACGAGCTGCCAGACGTCCTCTGGTACAGTTTGGAAAACGAGAAGAAAATGCGGTTCATTCCACTACCGCCACTAGACGACGACCCACGCGACGAACAGACAACCGTCTTCCAAGACGCGCTTGCGGAAGCTAGGCTGACAGACGCGACGTATCTGTCCGCAGTTGACGCAATCGATACAGACAGCGATACCGCCTTAGAGCAGAACCGACAGCTGGAGCGGGCCCTCAAAGACCGGCTTCGCGAACTGTTGGCCATGCCCGCAAGACAGACAAAATCCGACGTCTCCTTGCCGCAACACGCAAGGAACAACCATATTTCTCCCTCCTACGAGTTACCTCAACCTGACATGGCTAACCCAGATGGTCGCCATGCGGACGATACGATACAGACTTTGCTCCTACCGGATGACATGCACCGTAAGCTGAACGGCCTCCATTCAAAATGCCGAACGTGGATTCAAGAAACCGGGATCAACGTGCTACATGCGGCCTTCGGGTTCTTGGATTGGAGCGACTCAGATAGCACCGAGAGTTCGCCTGCTCCACTTGTCCTCGTGAAGGTCGCGATTGAAAAACAAAGAACCCTTACGGGGCCAGCGTTCTGGGTCCGTGGCACTGGTGACAAAGCGGAAACCAACATAGTTCTGATAGAGAAGCTACGTCACGATTTTGGAATTGAGCTTCCGGTATACACAGGGGGCTCCATTGAAGAATACCTTGCCTCCGTCGCCGAAGTCTCGCCAAAGTCACTCCGTTGGAAGTTGCGACGCCAAGTTGCTTTTGGGGTCTTTCCGTCGGCGCGCATGGCAATGTACCATGATCTCGACACAAGTCAGAATCGTTTTAGTCAGAGCGAGGTGGTTCACAAGCTGTTGGGGGGCGTAACGAGTCAGAGCACCAGTCTTTATCCGGAGGAATATGACGTCGACAACCCTGATCTTGAGACGAAGGTTCCCGTCCTCGTATTGGATGCCGATTCATCTCAGTTCAGCACATTAATTGACATTGCTGACGGCCGAAACGTCGCCATCGAAGGTCCCCCAGGAACAGGCAAGTCCCAGACAATTGTCAATGCCATCGCAGCCGCAATCGCGCTTGGCAAAACGGTATTGTTCGTAGCGGAGAAGACTGCAGCACTGGATGTGGTGAAATCCCGCCTCGAAGCGATCGGCCTAGGAGAGTTTATTCTTGCGCTCCAAGCTGACCGGTCCGCACGAGAGAACGTCATTGCGTCTATACGTGCCCGTGTCACGATGAGGATGCCTGAGCCTCCCACCGACTACGGCCGCAAAATCCAGGATTTTCGGCAGACGAGAGCTGAACTGGCAGAGTACATCGGCGTCCTCTCCACTTCTTTCGAGAACACTGGGTGTACCGTACACGACATCATCGGAAGAGGCATCGCCGCAAATGAATTGCTTTTGGGACAGCCCAAGGTCATAGCAACACATGTAGTCCCCGATGTCTGTTCCTATGACGAAACACACTTGGGGACGTTGCGACGTATTGCGACAGCCGTGGAAGAATCCTGGCGAACTGCGAGTTCAGCGTCGCCGTATTGGCATGGCCACACCTTGGCCAACATTGATCGTCTGGTTACCGAACAGACCTGCGAACTCGCCGAAGCCGCGTCGAAGGCCTACCGTGCAGCCGCATCAGCGCGGCGAAATTTGGTCGGGTTAAACATCAATCCTGAAACACTATCGGCTAACCTAAGACTGCTCAAAGCCGTCTTGGCCTCCCTACCACCGACCGAGTCACTGGATGTCGGTCTAATCGGCAAGCTCTGTCGGTACCGACAGATAGCAAACGCTACCCATTTCCTTGAGGCGTGTGAAAGATTTCAGACAGCGCAGCTAAACCTTTCCGCGGTATTCTTGGATGCTGCAGATGACGACTTGCCCGACCGGCTGGGGCGGATTAGGACACTATGCAAAGACGGCGGAATCGAGAACCTCGATATCGCAGCGCTCCGATCGAGACTCGACGAAGAGGCCAACGTCCTGATTCGATTGAACAACTCGTATGAAAAGCTTGCCCAATTTGTAGATCTTGCACCCGAGGGAGCCTCGTTCACGATTCCCGAACTCGCCCGAGCAAGGGAACTAGTCCGTCTGACATCTCGCGACATCTTGGCGCTTCGCGATGAAACCACAGCAGATCCAGTTGCAACAGCCGTCTTGTCGCGCCTTGTCCGACAGGGAAAGGATCTACGAAAGCAACGAGACGAGACCCATAGTGCCATATTTTCCACCACAACACTTCCGCCTAGCGATCTAGCTGTGCACAGTGAAATACTGCGTAGCGCGGGGCACCTCCGATTCTTGTCCTCCAAGTATCGTCTGGCGAAACGATTTTACCTTTCCGTTTCGCGCCGCGCATCGTTCAAAAGGCGCCAAGCCGGAGAGGACATCGCGGCGCTCGTTGAGTGGCGGGAGGCGGAACGGAGATTTTGTACCGACCCGCAGACGTCTACGGTGTTCGGGCTCCACTTCCAAGGCCTAGATACCGACTTCGATACCTTCGACGGCTTATGCAATTTCTATGATGTCATAGACCGAGAATTTTCCGGCATTGAAGGAAGGGAAGTCAGGAAATTCTTGAAAACCGCACACCTTGATCTCTTGATGTCAATTCCCGAACTCGGAGACATCGTATCGCACAAGACCCTTGACCAACTAAGAAGCGCCATTGAGCAAAGAACCTCGTGGTTGTCGAACCTCCAGCAGACATCGGATCATCTTGAAGGCCTCACCACTGACTTCAAGGACCCCGGTGCAGTGGATGTTGAGTCGTTGGACGACCTTGCACAACAAGTATCCGCTTACTCACGACTAAAGGCCTTTCTGGATCAAAACCAAGAGATGAAACGGCTCTGCGGTGAGCGTTTCCATGGAGCCGCAACCGATTGTGAGTCCTTACGCACCGACATCGAAGCTGCGCAAGCGATCGCGTCAATGCGCAACCGCCTCTGCGATAGTGCTCTCGAGATCCTGGAAAGAGGAGACCTTCCATCCGCCATCAAGGCTTTGAATTCGGCATTTCAGACTGACGCTCATGCCGATGCTACCCTCGCCCAACTCTGTCAACATACGGGGATGGACCCTTCCCACTTCTCGTCCAAGCGGACCCATGCGGAAATTGCAAAATACCTAAACGACGCGTCGCTAGACACAGAAGGCCTCTGCATTCACTCGGAGTATGCTGGGACACGCCGAGGACTGGCAGACGCCGGTTTTGATTGGCTGGTAAGCCTACTTCTTGCGGAGGACTATCCCTTGGACAATCTTGGCGCGATTTTGGAGGCGGTCGTGCATCGCGCCCTAGCCAACGAGGTTTTCAGAATTCACGGCGAGAATCTTCGACGTTTCCACGGGAAGCGACTGGATGATCTCCGAACACAGTTAGCCATGCTCGACCGTCAGATCATCAAAATGGCACGTTCCCACCTCCAGGCCATAGCGCACAAATCGGCCGATCCGCCTCATGGGAATAGCGTGGGCCGGAAATCGACATGGACTGAGATGGCTCTTCTCGCCAACGAGACGATGAAGAAACAACGCTATATACCGGTTCGTGACCTCACTACCCGCGCAGGCCGAGCATTGCTGGAGTTGAAGCCATGTTGGATGATGTCGCCCTTGGCGATTGCGCAGTATCTGCCACGCAGTGAACAGAAGTTTGATCTATGCATCATCGACGAAGCGTCGCAGATGCCCCCAGAGGATTCCATTGGCGCATTGGCGCGAAGCCATCAGGCAGTCGTGGTGGGCGACGGCAACCAGCTACCTCCCACCAGCTTCTTTCGAAAGATGCTTGACGACGAAGACACCGAGGACGAAACCGTTCTCGACGAATCGATACTTGAGATGGCCAATTCGGCCTTTAGGCCGAAGCGACGCCTACGTTGGCACTACCGTTCTCGCCACTCCGGATTGATCAGGTTTTCCAACCACATGATCTACAACGATGACCTGATTGTATTCCCCTCGGCTACTGAGTCGAGGCGCGACATGGGTGTCCACTTGGTCCCTGTGCAGGGCAGGTATCACTCAGGCACCAATGGTGAAGAGGCTCGGGCAATGATCAATGCGGCTTTACGATTCATGCGGGAGAGCCCTGATCGTTCACTGGGCTTGGTAACGTTGAACCAGAAGCAACGCGATCTACTCCTCGAGGAAATGGACTACTCGCTAAGCCGGGATACACTTGCTGCGAAGTATGTTGATGACTGGGCTGAAAGAAACGATGGACTAGAGTCCTTCTTCATCAAGAACTTGGAAAACGTCCAGGGCGACGAACGGGATGTCATCTTCATTGGCACCGTATACGGTCCCGAAGAACTAGGTGGCCCCGTAATGCAACGCTTTGGTCCGATTAACGGTGTAGGGGGCCAGAGGCGGCTCAATGTTCTGTTTTCACGCGCCAAACAACAGATCGTCACCTTCTCCTCGATGACAGCAGCGGATATCCGCGCAGACGAAAACGGTAATCCTGGCGCCTATATGCTGAAACGATGGCTCGAGTACTCCGCTACCGGCCTTCTTCCTAGCGGGCCGAGTCACAAGGAGCCCGACTCCGATTTTGAGGTCTTCGTGATTGAACAACTTAGATTGATGGGATGTGAACCGGTCCCACAGGTTGGCGTAGCCGGTTATTTCGTCGATATAGGTGTCAAGCACCCGAATTGGCCGCATGGCTTCTTGATGGGAGTCGAATGCGACGGCGAATCGTATCACTCGTCGAAATCGGCCCGTGATCGTGACCGGCTTCGCCAGGAGGTCTTGGAGGGTCTGGGCTGGCACCTATACAGGATATGGTCAACTGATTGGTTTAACGATTCGCAAAAGGAAACGAGAAAACTACGACAGGCGATCGCCGCCCGACTGGAGTGGCTCAACAACAATGATGCTACGCCTACAGCCAGCGAGCAAGGCAAACCCTTTGTTGCTGAGGACGAGAAGGGTCTGGATCTTCTTTCAGGTTCGACGGATCCGACTGACGAACCATCTGCTTTGGAACCGCAAGGCAATACCGACAACACAGATCCACGTAGTGTTGCCGTAGGCGATACAGTTTACGTCCGCTTTCTTTCGGGAACAGAACCGGCCTTCAAAGTCACCCTTAGCGACGAAGTCAATGCTCCAGATCGGGACATCGTCCACGTCGATAGGCCTCTCGGCCACGCTCTGCTTGGTGCGGAAGAAGGCGACGAAATTGAAGTCCTAGTCGGCAACATCGTTCGAGAAGCGGTTATCGACCGGGTGACCAAACGTGTCGGTAAGAGTGGTGACGTGTTCCCACGAACTGTTTCGTAGATGCAGCCAGGCACAACCGTGGTCACGAAAGTACGCTACGGCTTCACGATAAGAGACGGCTCTTTCTCGGCTTCCTGTTTCTCCTGGGCCTTGTGGAGGCCGAGGCTGCGCATCACCAAGGCTTCCAGTAGCGGGACGCCCAGGCTCCCCAGGTCGCCGCGGCGGATGGCGAGGGCAACCGCGAGGACGGTTCGCGCCTTCTCTTCCTGGCCCGAGACGTGGAGGTGGAGGGCGGCGTCCTCGAGACGGCCCTCGAAGACGGGAGCCGTCCCCTCGCCCAGGAAGATTCCCTGCACGGCTTCCCGGACGATGCTCCGGAAACGTTCTTCCTTCTGCATCGGGTTGAGCACGATACGGCTCTGCTCGGTCTCTTCCAGGCGTTCCAGGTAGGGTTCCAGGAGGTCTTTCTCCACGAACCAGGTGCGGAACTCGGGTTCCTCCAGGAGCTTCTCCGAGGTTTCCGACAGCGCGGCGGAATCGATGCCGTCCTCGTCCACGAGATCGAAGACGGGGTGGGCGCGTTGGGCAGGCTTGGCGGCGGTCAGGTAGGTCCTGATCCGCGGATAGTCCGCGACCCCCTCCCCCGGCGCATCGGTGACCTTCTGGTAGGCTTCGTGCACCAGCCAGTCGGCGTACTCCCAAGGCACGCGCGTCATGGAGACGCCGAGCTGGGCCTTCATATCCTCCATCATCTGCCGCAGCTCCTTGCGGCGGATGACGTTGCCCCCGAGCTTTTCGAGCCCGCGCCGGTCGTTGACCGCGGCCTGCATGGCCATCAGACCGCCGCCGGGCTGCGGCCGCGTCAGGATGACCATACACGAGCCGCCGCCGGTCACCGACGACAGGAATCCCTCGATCTCGGGGGTCAGGCTGAAGTTGGCGCTCGCCTCCTCCGGCCGGGGCGGCGCTTCGGTCCCGGCAGGCTCCAGCCCGCCCTGGGCGAGCTTGAACAGCGATCGGCGGATTTCCCTGCGGACATCCTTGTTGCCCGCCCGGCCCTCCAGAGACTTGAGCGCCTCCACCGAGGCGGCGTCGCGGATACGGCCCAGAACGTAGGCGACCGCGAGAGACTCGCCCGGCTCGGCGCCGAACCGCCGCACCAGCGGCTCCACCATGGTCGCGTCCGGCGATTCCGTCTCCAGGCCCTGGCTCCGGAGCGCTTCCAGGCCGCTTCGAATGGTCTTCTGTCGCGCGTTCTGCTTGGCCATCGTGTTACTCTTGCCATACGAGCGCGGTTTTTCCAACGAAGCATACCGTGGCGCGGGGACCCGAACACACCGGCGTGCGCGGCCCCCAGCGGGCCTGCCGATCAGGTTCCACCGGCGCGGCGCGCACCGCCAAGTATTGACTTGTCCGGTCCTGCCCGCTAATTCAGATGGATCGGCGAACCGGAAGCAACCCCCCGTCAAGTGTCCTCATTCCCGCTCGAATCCGGCCCATCGGGATGCGAGAGTGGCTTCGCTGTGCGGCCAGCGGCCGTCGAGCGGAGCAATGCGGATGCTGCGGCGCAATCTTTCAACGAACGTTTCAGGAGGCGAACATGGCAGACGGCACGATTGACCAGACAAACGAAGGCGGCATCTCGCTTATCGAGCTCAACCATCCCCCGGTCAACTCCTACACCCACGAGATGCTGCGGGAGCTCGACAACGCGCTCCTGGCGGCCCGCTTCGACGACGACATCCACGTCATCGTGATCACGGGCAAGGGCGAGAAGTTCTTCTCCGCCGGCGCCGACATCAACATGCTCGCCACCCAGAACCTCTCCTACAAGTCGAATTTCGCACTCCACGGGCACGAGGTGCTGATGCGCATGGAGAACACTCCCAAGCTCGTCATCGCCGCGGTCAACGGCCACGCCATCGGCGGCGGCCTCGAGATCTCCATGGCGGCGGACATCCGCATCGGCAAGAAGGACGGCGGCCGCATGGGCCTGGCGGAGGTGAACCTCGGGGTCATGCCGGGGATGGGCGGCACCCAGCGCCTTCCGCGGCTGGTGGGCCGGGCCAAGGCCCTGGAGCTCTGCGCCACCGGCAAGCAGGTAGCCTTCGAGGAAGCCCACGATATGGGGCTCCTCCACTACATCTACGAGCGCGACAGCTTCATGCAGGACGTCATGGACTACGCCAGGCAGTTCGTGCCCCCCAACAAGGCCAGCATGGCCGTAGGCAAGATCAAGCGCGCCGTCCACGCCGGCACCGAGACCTCGTTGCCCGAGGGCCTGGCGTTCGAGCGCGAGGTGCTCACCCAGACCTTCGCCAGCGAAGACGGCAACGAGGGCGTGACGGCCTACCTGGAGAAGCGGACGGCCAAGTTCAAGGGCCTGTAGACGAAAGACGCTCAAACGCCCCGGGCCGAGCGGCGCGGCTCTGCCCGGGTCATCGGACGAAACATTCCAACCAACTTCAGAATCCGGAGGTAACGCATGTCCAAGCTGTTGATCGGCGGCGAGCTCGTCGACGCCGTGAAGAAGGAAACCTACGAAGTGCGCAACCCAGCCACCGGCCAGGTCGTGGACCATGCCGCCAAGGGCTCCGAGGAGGATGTCCGGCAAGCCGTGGACGCGGCGGAGACGGCCTTCAAGGAATGGTCGGACACCACCCCCGAGGACCGCGGCAAGGCACTGGAGAGCGCCTGCGAGCTCATCCAGGAGCGCAGCAAGGACATCGCGGCGCTGCTGACCCAGGAGCAGGGCAAGACGCTGTTCGAGGCCGGGCTCGAAATCCATCACCTGATCCACGGCCTGGAGTTCTACGCCGGTCTGGCCTCCAAGGTGCGCGGCTCCCACGTGCCGCTGCCGCAGAAGAACGCCTACGGCATGGTGGTGCGCCAGCCCATCGGCGTGTGCGGCGCCATCGTGCCGTGGAACTTCCCGCTGACGCTCATGGGCACCAAGGTGGGCCCGGCGCTGGCGGCCGGCAACACCATCATCGTCAAGCCCGCCTCCACCACCCCGCTGGCCACCGCGCTGTGCATGGAGCTGATCGCCCAGGCCACCTATGCCGGCGGCAAGAAGAGCCTGCCCGCGGGCACGGTGAACTTCGTGAGCGGACCGGGCGGCTCGGTGGGCGAGGAGCTCTTGAGCAACCCGCGCATCCGCCGCATCGCCTTCACCGGCTCCACCCCCATCGGCCGCCACGTCATGGAGGTGGCGGGACGGGAGATCAAGCGGGTCACGCTGGAGCTCGGCGGCAGCGACCCCATGATCGTCATGGAGGACGCCAACGTCGACATGGCGGTGAAGATGGCCGACATCGGACGCTACTTCAACTGCGGGCAGATGTGCCTGGGAGTGAAGCGCCTCTTCGTGCACGAGTCCGTTGCCGAGGACTTCGTGGACAAGCTGGCGGCGGGCCTCCAGAAGAAGGCGGTGGGCGACGGCATGAAGAAGGAAAGCCGCATGGGGCCGCTGCACGTCGACTACCAGCGCACCGAGGTGGAGGAGCAGGTGGAGGACGCCAGGGCGCGCGGCGCCAAGGCGGTGGCGGGAGGCGCCCGGCCGGAAGGCGACGAGTTCAGGAACGGCCACTTCTACCTGCCGACGCTGCTAACGGACGTGCCCGACGACGCCCGCATCGCCACCGAGGAGTGCTTCGGCCCGGCCCTGCCGGTGTTCACCTTCAAGGACCTGGACGAGGCCATCGAGCGCGCCAACGCCTCCGAGTTCGGCCTGGGCTCGTCCATCTGGACCAGCAACATGATGTACGCCAACAAGGCCATCGACAGGCTCGAGGCGGGCAACGTGTGGGTCAACTCGCTCCACTACGGCTACGACGAGCTGCCCTTCGGCGGCGTCAAGTCCAGCGGCGTGGGCCGCGAGCACGGCCCGGAGGCCCTGGATTACTACCTGGAACCCAAGGGCGTGGTGGTCGTCAACGTGTAGACGGCAAGAACCCGAAGCCATCAACGGGTGTCACTGTGCGAGACGGTGGCACCCGTTTTGATATTGACGGACCGGACACCATCGGCTGATGCAAGCGCCCGGAAATTTGTTCGATTCTAGTGTCGTGTCCCACGTAATTCTTTACCAAGATGCGCAGGATTTCTTGTCGTCGGCAAGGCGCGATGACTTGTAGGGGCGACCGGCGGTCGCCCATGTGGGGGGCACCACGCGAGGAAGAGCAACGCAGCCGACGACAAGAAAGACAAGCAGATTGGTAAAGAATTACGTGGGACACGACACTAGACCCGGCAGCAGGAACCTGCGCCCGCTGCGCCACCTCGTCCGGTACCTGAAACCCTATCCCGGGCTGCTGATCCTCACGATCCTGTCGCTGCTCGCAGCGGCGGTGGCCACCCTCGTCCTCCCCATCGCGGCCCGGCAGATCCTGGAGACCGGCTTCACCGACGAGAACCGGGCGCTGATCGGCCGGCATTTTCAACTGCTGCTCGGGGTCATCGCCGTCCTGGCGGTGGCTTCCGCCGGCCGTTTCTATTTCGTCGCCAGAATCGGAGAGCGCGTGGTCGCGGATATCCGCAAGCAGATCCACGCGCACGTCATGGGCATGAACCCCACCTTCTTCGAGGTGACCCGCACCGGCGAGATCCTCTCACGGCTCACCACCGACACCACGCTGATCCAGACGGTCATCGGCTCCGGCGCCTCCATGGCCCTGCGCAACCTGCTGATCTTCGCGGGCGGGTTCGTCATGCTCATCGTCACCAGCCCACAGCTCATGGGCGCGGTGGTGGTGTTGATCCCGCTGGTGCTGCTCCCCATCCTGATGTTGGGCCGGCGGGTACGGCGGCTGTCCCGGCTGAGCCAGGACCGGGTGGCGGACACCAGCGCGCTCGCCGGGGAGAACCTGGACGCGGTGGAGACCGTCCAGGCGTTCACCCAGGAACGCACCGAGGAAGACCGCTTCGCCGCCGCCACCGAGGCCGCCTACCACGCCGCGCTGGTGCGCATCCGCAACCGGGCGCTGCTCGTCTTCCTGGTGATCACGCTGATGTTCGGCGGTGTCGTGGGGGTGCTGTGGCTGGGAGCGGAAGCGGTGCTGAGCGGCCGCATGTCCGCCGGCGTCCTGATCCAGTTCGTGTTCTACGCGATCTTCGTGGCCGGCTCGGCCGCGAGCCTGAGCCAGGTCTGGGGAGAGGTGCAGCGGGCCGCCGGCGCCACGGAGCGTTTGATGGAACTCCTGGAGGCACGGGCGGTTGTCACCGCGCCTGCGGCGCCCCTGCCCCTGCCCGAGCCGCCGCGCGGCAGTGTCATCCTCGACGCCGTGGAGTTCGGCTACCCGTCCCGTCCCGGCGAGCTTGCGCTGGACGCGTTCTCCCTCGCCATCGAGCCCGGCGAAACCGTGGCTCTCGTGGGTCCGTCCGGAGCCGGCAAGAGTACGGTCTTCAAGTTGCTGCTGCGATTCTACGACCCGGCGGGGGGATGTGTCCGCCTGGACGGGGTGGACCTGCGGGAGGCGGATCCCCAGGCGGTGCGGAGCCGTATCGGACTGGTGCCCCAGGAAACGGTCATCTTCTCCGCCAACGCCAGGGAGAACATCCGCTACGGGCGGCCGGCGGCCACCGACGCCGAAGTAACGGCGGCCGCCGGCGCCGCCTTCGCCGACGACTTCATCCAAGGCCTGCCGGAACGCTACGACACCTTCCTCGGCGAGAAGGGTCTGCGCCTTTCCGTCGGCCAGCGCCAGCGCATCGCCATCGCCCGGGCCATCCTCAGAGACCCGGCCGTCATGCTGCTTGACGAGGCCACCAGCTCACTGGACGCGGAGAGCGAGCACCTGGTGCACGAGGCCCTGGAACGCCTCATGGCCAACCGCACCACCCTCATCATCGCCCACCGCCTCGCCACCGTGCTCAAGGCCGACCGCATCGTGGTCATCGACCAGGGCCGCATCGTCGCCACCGGCACCCACGAAGCGCTGATGAGCAGCGGCGGCCTCTACGCCCGGCTGGCCTCGCTGCAGTTCGCGCCGGAGGCCTAGTGTCCTGTCCCACGTAATTCTTTACCAAGATGCGCAGGATTTCTTGTTGTCGGCAAGGCGCGATGACGAGCAGTGGCGGGCACCACGCGAGGAAGAGCAACGCAGCCGACGACAAGAAAGACAAGCATATTGGTAAAGAATTACGTGGGACAGGACACTAGCTAGGACCCTCACCCCGACCCTCTCCCAAAGGGAGAGGGGGCAAATTGGCCCTCTCCCTCTGGGAGAGGGTGGCCGAAGGCCGGGTGAGGGCCTAGAGGCCTGCACAGACCCGTCATTCAGCTTAATTGGAACTCTCGATGGCGCGGAACACGGCGTCGCGGACCTTGTCGTAGTCCGCGGGGACGTCGATGGGGGTGTTGGGGTGCCGGGACGCCACTTCCTCGAGGCGTCCTTCGTGGTACTTGATCTTGAACTCGGGGAACTTGAGGCCGTTGGCGGTGGAGATGACCACCACCCGGTCCTGCTTGCCGATGATGCCGCGATCCACGAGCTTGAACAGCGCGGCCAGCGCCACGCCGGTGTGGGGGCAGTTGAACAGGCCGGTGCGGTCGGCGCGGGCGGAGGCGTCGGCCAGCTCGTCCTCGGTGGCCTGCTCCACCACCCCGCCGAAGTACTGGAGGGCGCGGATGGCCTTCTGGATGCTCACCGGGTTACCGATCTGGATGGCGCTGGCCAGGGTGGGCCGGGCCTGCACCGGCTCGAACTCGTCGAACCCCTTGAGATAGCTGAGATAGAGGGGGTTGGCCCGCTCCGCCTGGGCGCAGGCGATGCGCGGCAACTTGGAGATCATGCCCAGATCGTGCATGAGCTTGAAGCCCTTGCCCAAGGCGCTGACGTTGCCCAGGTTGCCGCCCGGGATCACCACCCAGTCGGGCACCTGCCAGTCGAACTGCTGCACCAGCTCGATGCTGACGGTCTTCTGCCCCTCCACCCGGAGCGAGTTCATGGAGTTGGCCAGGTAGATGTTGTGGTTGGTGCACAACTCCTTCACCAGAGCCATGCAGCCGTCGAAGTCGCTGTCGATGGCCAGGGTCACTGCGCCGTGGGCGATGGGCTGGATGAGCTGCGCGGTGGAAACCTTGTTCTTGGGGAGAAACACGACGGCGCGGATGTCGGCCACCGCGCAGTAGGCGGCCAGGGCCGCGGAGGTGTCGCCGGTGGAGGCACACGCAACCGCGGGAATCTCCACCCCTTCCGAGATCATCTGGCGCACCATGGACACCAGCACGGTCATGCCCAGGTCCTTGAAGGAGCCGGTGTGGCTGTTGCCGCACAGCTTGACCCAGAGGTCCTGGACTCCGATCTCCTTGCCCAGGCGCTCCGCCCAGAAGAGGTTGCTGCCCCCTTCGAGAGTCGACACCACGTTGGCGTCTTCCACGTCGGGACAGACCATCTCGCGCTTGCCCCACACCGAGCTGCCGTAGGGCCACTGGTTGCGCATCAGCCGCTGGTCGAAGAGGTCGCGCCAGTATTGCGGCGTCTTTTTCCGCAGCAGCTCCAGGTCATGGCGCACCTCCAGGAGATTGCCGCAGCGCGGACACGCGTACATGACTTCCTTGAGGCTGTAGCGCCCCGGGCAGCCGGCGATGCACTGGAACCACGCCCGGTAGGGATCGGGTGGAGCCGCCTGGATCTTCTGCGCCTGCATGACTCGTCCTCTACTGCCAACGGCGGGCGGACGCAAGCCCCGGTGTGGACTATTGCCGGATAGCGGCGTTCTGCTCCGCGCTGGGGAAAACGAGCGACTTGATGACCACCGGCACCGCCCCCGAGGAAGGGATCAGCGCGCCCACGTCGATGTAGTCGAACTCCTGCAGCGCGATGCCGTCCACCGAGATGATAGGCTTGTCGAGCTTCATCTCCTCCTTGAAGTGCAAGCCCAGGATGCCGCCGATGTCGCCGTCGTTGACCAGGAGCAACGGGTGCCCCTTGTCCAGAACGGACTTGAGGCCCTCCGCCACCGCGCCGCAGAAGCCCTGGAGCCGGGCGAAGGTGGCGGACCCCTCCCAGTGGAACGCCAGCGCCACCGGCTGGCGGCCGTCCTGCAGGTCCAGGCGCCGCAACGCGTTGTCGATGGCGCCGATGACCTCGGCGGGATCGATGTCGTCGCCCCACTCGAAGTCGATGCGCACCACGGGGACATTCCGCACCGGCACCGCGTCCGGGGGTGAGATGAAGATGGTGCTGCCGCTCACCTGGATGGTGTACTGGGAAGCGCCGATGACGGTGGCACGGATGCGCGCCGCGGGCTCTAGGATGGGAACGCCCAGTCCCTCCACCCGCCGGCGGATCTCCCGGCCCAGGATCGCGCCCATGTCGCCGTAGCCGTTCTCGGCGTGGCCGTAGATGAACTCGGACACACCGCCCGAGAAGGTCACGGCGTCGACCTTGCCCCGGTACGACAGCGGCGGAAGGCGCAGCAACTCTCGGGTCTCGCCGGTCAGCTCCTGCTGGTTGACCACCTCGAACAGGCGGTCCGCCATCTCCGAGGCAATGGCCTCCAGGGTCTTCTCGTTCATGGACCGGCCAAGCTCAAGCTCGACGCCCACCTTGCCGCCGTGGCGCCGGCCCGCCTCCTCGATCCGGACAACGTTGTTGGTGCCGTCCATGGCCAGCAGGCGGGCGCCCACGTCGATGGCGGTCACCTCCCGGACCCTGCCGCCGGCGCACACCGCGATCTTGCTGGTGCCGCCGCCCACGTCGATGTTGAGCACCACCGCGTCCTCGCGGGCCGAGCGCGCCACCGCACCGGAGCCGTGGGCGGCCATGGTGGTCTCGAGTCCGTCGCCGGCGGTGACCGACACGAACCGGCCCGCCTCCTCGGCGAACAGCTCGGCGATGGCGCGGGAGTTGCGCCGGCGCACGGCCACGCCGGTGAGGATCAGCGCGCCGGTGTCCACGTCCTCGCGCTTGAGCTCGGCGCGCTGGTACTGCTCGTTGATGAAGCGCTCCAGGCGCTCCATGTCGATGGTGAGGTCGTCGGTGTAGGGCGTGAGCAGAATCTCCGATTCGCTCAGCACGATGCGCTTCTTGACGACGTAGCGGGTGCCTTCCTGGCTCAGCTCGAGACGCGAAAACACCAGGTGGGACGTGGACGAGCCGATGTCCACTCCCACGCTGGTGAGCTTGATCTCGTCTTCGTCAACGATGTGCCGGCCGGAACCGGTGAAGCCGAGGGATCCTGTGTCGGCCACGGCGCTAGGCTTCCGGCTGATAGATCTCGGCGGGCATCTTGGTCTGCATCCCCTCCTTGGCCAGGGTCTCCTGGAACTCCTTGCGCAGGAACGGGTCCTCGTCCCGGTAGGCGATGGCGGTGCCGCCGTCCTTGATCTCGATGGCGCCGTAGTCGATGGCCTTCTCGCCGGGGCGGCCGCGCTCGCGTCCAGGCGCATTGGGGCCGAACCACGCCGTCAGCCGCAAGGGCTCGGCGCTTACGCCGAAGTGGGCGTGGAACCAGTTGCCGCCCATGGGAGCCGCGCTCACCATGCCGACGGGCTCGTAGTCCTGCCGCTTCACCCCTTCCGCCTTGCCGTCCTTCCACGGCGTGGGACCCAGAGTGGCGGGCCAGGTGTAGGTGTAGCCCTTGCCCTTGACGCAGATGAGCACCGCGGCGGAGCCGTGGGCATGGGCCTTGGAGTAGCGGCCGGTCTCGTGCTGGCCGATCCACAGGTAGAAGCTGTTGCCGACCATGTGCGGCTCGATGCGGCGGTAGCCCGGCGAGCGGCGGTTGTCCAGCGGCAGCTCGCAGGTGACGATGTCGGGGATGACGTTGGTCTGGCGCATGGCCAGCCCGCGCACCGGATCCGGCTCGATCTCCTCGTTGGGCTTGTAGTAGTCCTCGGTCTCCTTGTAGCGGTCGGTGAAGACGTAGGGACAGTTGAAGATGAAGTCGGTGTTGTTGAACAGGTTCATGATGTTGGGCGCCGTGGTGCCCGCCAGCAGCAGCCCCGGGCTCGACGTGGCGTTGACGATGCGGTAGTTGGCGTTCATCGGAATCGCGAACAGTGAACCCTGCTGCCACTCGAAGGTATGCTTCTTCTCGCTGCCCTCGACCCATACCTCCGTGGTGCCGCGGCCCTCGACCACGAAGAACTGCGCCTCGTACAGATGCTTCTGGTCGTTCAGGGCCCCGGCGCCGGGAACCTCCACGACATAGCAACCCCACAGCCCCTCGGTGCCCAGGAGTTGGATGAAGGTAGCGTTTCCTCCGGCCCGCTTCCAGTATTTGAGCGGCAGGTTCTGGACCTTCTCCACGCCGATGTCCCGGTAGATGGGGATCTCCTGCTCTTCCATGAAAGTGTCGTAGGGTGTGTTGGGCCGAAGGAACTTCCCGTAGCCCGCCTTCTGCATCTCGCCCGTGGGCTCCTGCCATTGCGCTTTACCGTTGCCAGCCATAAATGCCTCCTGAACTGTGTGTGGTGAGCCACTCAATATAGACAATAGGCGCCCGAGCGTCCAGGGTCGGCCGGGCTCCGGGGACGCAGCTATCCCCCCGTACACACCCCGACCCTAAAGTTCCGTTCCGGACGACCGATTCATTAAAGAGTCGGACAGTCAAACACGGAAAGGAGAACCAAACATGCTGTTTCACGACAACTTCGGTCCAGGCCGCCCCGTAGCGATACCGTGGGTGCTCGATCCCCACGACAACGATCTTGAACTGGAAATCCACGGATGCGGGTGCGGATGCGCCGGTGGCTGCGGCTGTGGCTGTGCATGCTCGTGTGGCTGCGGTTGCGCCTGCTCGTGTGCCCCCCAGCCTGACGACGACCTCGGGTGAGTTACAGGGACGATCTCTCGGGGCAGCTAGGGGAGCACCTGACCAGCGACGCAAGGGACGTCTGTCTTTACCCCTCGGTCATCGTAACCGCGATATTGCCCACGTGACGCTTGGAGATGAACGCCTGCTGGGCGGCGGTCATCTCCTGCAACCTGACCAGCGTTGCCTTGGTTCAGTCGAAGCAGTCGAGCCCGGCCGCCGCGATTCCCACCCTGGCGATGTCCTCGTCTTCGTCGGAGGTGCCGCCGCTCACGCCCACGGCGCCGACCACGTCATCTCCGTCCCGGATCAACAGGCCGCCGGCGGCGGGTACGACCTTGCCGTCGGCCAGGGCCGTGAGGGCGGCGAGGAAGGTCGGGCGCTCGTTGAGGCGGTCGGCGATGGAGCGGCTGGAGCCGCCCATGCCCAGGGAGCCCCAGGCTTTGCCGATGGCGATCTGCGGGCGTAGGATGCTGGCGCCGTCCTCGCGCTTGAAGGCCTTGAGATGACCGCCGTCGTCGAGCACGGCTACGGCCATGGGCCTGAGTTCCAACCGGCGCGCCTCGGACAGGGTTTCGTCGACGATGATTGCGGCCTTTTCAAGGCTCAGTCTTGAGCTGCTTCGTGCCAAGAGTCTCCTCCTCTTCCTTCGCTTGCTTCTCTTCCGCTTCCGGAGAGTCCGGCGCAACCGGGTCCGCCGCTTTCGCGGCCGCCCGGTTCTCCACCTGCAACGGCAGTTGTCCCTGCTTGGTCTCGCCCCAGTAGACGGTGCGGTGCGGGAACGGAATCTCGATGCCGCGCTCGTCGAAGGCCTTCTTCAGACGGCGGTTGTACTCGCGGCCGATGCGCCATTGCTGGCTCGGCCGGGTCTTGAGGCGTCCGCGCACGATCACGGCGGAATCCTCGAACCGGTCCACGCCCAGGATCTCGATGGGCTCCAGCATCTCCCGGCGGAACTGCGGGTCCTGGCGCATGGACTCGTCCACCTCCTTCATGACCGCCACCACCTCGTCGGTGTCCTCACGGTAGCCCACCCCCACGTCGAGGAGATAGCGGGAATAGTCCTTGGTCATGTTCTCGACGTGCTCGATGGTGCTGTTGGGCACGAAGTGCACGTTGCCGCCCAGGTCGCGGATGCGCACGGAGCGCAGCGTGACCTTCTCCACCACGCCCGTGACCCCGCCCACGTCCACCACGTCGCCGGCGCCCACGCTTCCTTCCGTGAGAATGAAGAGGCCGTTGATGATGTCCTTGATGAGCGACTGCGCGGCAAAACCCACGGCCAGTCCGAAGATACCGACACCGGCCAGGAGCGGTCCGGTCTCCACCCCCACCAACTGCAGGATCAACAGGAACCCCACCAGCACCACCAGGAGCTTCACGGACGTCTGCGCCAGCGGCGCAAGGGTCTGGAGCTTTCTTCCGGCCTCCCGGCTGCCGACGCGGTCCAGTATCCTCGGGCGCAGCAGGGACAGCACCGTGGCGTTGCTGAGGCGTACGAGGCCCAGCCCGGCGACGATCACCAACGCGATCAGCGCCGCCCTCGCCAGGACCGTCCTGCCCGCCGGCGTGCCGAAGAACTGCACCACCGAGACGCCCCATATCTCCAACAAGGCAGCCGCGGCCAGGATGCCCACCGGCAGGTCCACCAGCGTGAACAACAAGGCGGCGTGCTCTGTATCGGCCCGGCCGCGGTCCGATTCCGGTCCTTCGGTTCCGGCCGTGATCCTTTTCCACACGGCCCGCGCGGCGCTCTTCAGATAGAACGAGAACAACAGCACGGCCAGCACCAACAGCGCCGAAGCCATGATTCTCTGCCAGATGTACTGGGACGCGTACTGGTAGCCCGCCAGGTTCATGACGATGGTGCCGGCCAGCACCGCAATGACCACCAGATGGGCCATGGGCCACACCGACCACAGAAAGCCTTCCTGCGAACGGCTGTGACGGAGGACCGTCTGCATGAGGGCGCTGCGCCGGCTGAACCCGGCCGCCGCCAGCAACAGGACCACCAGGGCGAAGGCGATCATCAGAAGACGGGCCAGTGCCAGACTCGCGGTCACATCTTCTCCCGGAGCGTTCAGGAGCACGTAGCGCGGCACCAGCAACGCCAACGCCGCGACGCATCCGACGACCACCGCGGTACGAAGCAGCCGTCCGGCCTCCGGCGTCAGGCCCCAGCGGCGCTCTCCGTGGCCGTCCGCACGGAAGACCGCCTCACCGAACAGCGCGATCCAGAGGACCAGCGCCGCGACCTGAACGGCTCCGGCCAGCGCCGAGCCCAGGGCGTCGTTCTGCGACAGGCCGAACTGCGGCAGCAACAGGGTAATGAGGATGATGTATACCGGCCATACGACGGTACGGCCCGCCAACAGCAACGCCACGCGATGCGCCGGCGCATCGGGTCCGCGGGCTCTGTGCTTTTCCAACCGTATCCGCAGGGACCTGCCCGCTCGCAGCGCCAGCAAGGGTACCAGGACGAAGACCAGGACGGCCGCGGCCCACGGCCACCACGAGGCGGCGAAGCGGATCTGGGCTATCTGCGATTCCTGGTGGAGCCACCTGTACACTCGTCCCAACAGTGCCACCGCGCCGTCCACGGCCTGACCGAGAAGCCCCCAGTCGGGCGGCACCAGGGGCTCCCGGTTTCGCAGCCACAGCATCCTGCCCAGAACAAACGTGTAAAGGCTTTCGAGCTGATCCTCCCGCTCGCGCGTGAGATCGGCCAGGCGCGTCGCACTCTCCGCCAACTCGTTAAGCACACGCTCCTGTCCCTGCAACGCATCCTTGCGGTCCCGGAGCAGGTCGTCGAGTCGCGCGCTCAGCGCCGCCGTCGGCTGCCCCTCCGCCGACAGCGCCCGCGCGTAGTCCCGCGCATCGGAGTCGACCCGGAACAACTGCGTGCCCAACTCGAACAGGGCTTGCCGGTACTCGCGAAGGAGCCCGCGCAACGACTCTTCATCCGTGGACCGGATCGGGCTCCGCTGGCCCCGGTGACGGAACTTTTCGAGCTCCACCTTGATGTGGCGCGCCACCCAGTCACCGGCGCCGTAACGCTCCACCAGGTCGACCAGCCGTTCCTTGTTGCGCACGTCCTGGGCGGTAAGCCGCTCCTGCTCGGCAAGCTCGGTCCGTATGCGCTGCAGTTCCCTGCGGCGCCCAAGGGTTTCCTTCTGTACCTTCAGCACCCCCAGCTCGAGGGTCTTGAACAGGCTGTCGACCCGCGAGGCGGTCTCGGTAAGATGTTCCTCGACGATGGCGATGCGGTCATCGAGCACCGCCTCCTCGAAATCGAGGCTTGCCGGGGTGTCCGCTACGGACCGCGGGCCGGTTTCCTTGGGCGGCTGGGGCTCCGGCGCGGACCGGGCGGTGGGCGCAGGCGGCGGCTCTTCCACGGGCTCCGCCGACGGCGGCACCGGCGCCCGTGGAGCCTCGGCCGTCTGCGAGGGTGCCCCCGGCTCCTCGGTTCCGGGTGGCGTCTGGCCGAAGCCGGGCAACGCGCCGAGGCCCGCCACGGCCATCGCCACGGACACCAGCAGGGCCGCGGTCAAGAGTCTCGTTCTCATTTCGACTTCTCGGAACGTCAGAACACCGGCGGGTCCGAGGAGCGGCGCGACTCCGGAACAAGGCTCCTCGCGTCCCATCCGCCGATCTGTTAGCTACTGTGTTTACGTTCTTGCAACCTACTTTACCACTCGCCCACGATTCATGACATCACGCGGCAACGCCCTGCTCCTGGCCACGTGCCTGCTCGTCACCTTCGCGACCGGCACCGCCAGCCGCATCTTCGCCATCTCGCTGCCGTCGGTCGCCGACGGCCTCCAGACCGACATGGTGGGCATCTCGTGGGCGCTCATCTCCTTCCAACTGGCCACCGCCGCGCTTTCGCTGGTCTTCGGGCGGGTCGGCGACGTGTACGGGCGCCAGACCGTCTACATCTGGGGGATCGTGCTCTTCACCGTGAGCTCGCTCTTGTGCGGCCTGTCCGGCGACATCCTGCAATTGATCTTCTACCGAGTGCTCCAGGGGGTCGGCGCCGCCATGATGCAGGCCCAGGGCCGCGCCCTGGCCATGGACGCGTCCACCGAGGAGTCCAGGGGACGCGTGCAGGGGTTCATGACCACGGCGCATCACAGCGGCTTCCTGGTCGGCCCGGGCGTGGGCGGCTTCATCATCCAGTACATCCACTGGCGCGGCGTCTTCTTCTTCCTCGTCCCCTTGGGAGCCCTCGCCACCGCCCTGGCCCTGGGCTTCCGCCGGCGCCAGGGCAGCACCGTCACCGAAGGCGCGGTGAACGGTCGTCCGGCCATCGACTATCTCGGCGCCGCGCTGCTGGTGGCCGTTACCCTGGCGTTGATGGGCGTCCTCGACCGCCAGATCATGGAAACCTTGACCCCGGCATGGCGCGCGGCCGCGGTCGCGGCGCTCGCTGCTTTGGCCGCGGGTTTCCTGTGGCGCGAGAGCCGGGCGGCGAGCCCCATCCTGAGCCTGGCGCTGTTCCGTATCCGGATGTTCGCCTTCAGCACGGTGGCGATGCTGCTGGTCTCCATCGTCAACACACTCCACGTCTACCTGCTGCCATTCTACCTGCAGGACGTGCTGGGGCTGGCCCCGTCCTTCATGGGCATCCTGTTCCTCAGCGCGCCGATCTTCGCCGCCATCCTGTCGCCGGCGGGCGGCATCATCGCCGACAAGGTAGGGCCGCGCATACCGGCCACCGCGGGCGCCGCGATGTACGCCGGAGCATCCTTCCTGGGGGTCTGGTTCGCGGCGGGTTCACACTGGATGCTGCCGACTCTGGTGCTGGTGCTGGTGGGACTGGGCAGCGCGCTCTTCTTCCCGCCCAATCACACGGCGCTGATATCGTCGGTGCCGCCGGAGCACCGGGGGGTGGCCACCGGCACCCTCTACACCATGTTCGGCCTAGGCAACGTCTTCGGCGTCACCGTGGGAAACTTCCTCATGACCGTGGCCTTCCGCATGCACTCCGGCGACCCGGAGGCCTTGCCCGCGGCCGCGGACCGGGCGCACTTCGTGCTGGCGCTTCAGGACACGTTTCTGATCACGACGGGCGTCGCCTTTGTAGCGGTGGCGTGTTCGCTGCTGCGGGGAGGCAAGGGACGGTAGCACCGTGACGGTGCAAGCCAAGACATGGGACGCCCACCATCCCCTCTCCCTCTGGGAGAGGGTGGCCGAAGGCCAGGTGAGGGCGCCCCGTGTTCACTGGGCTGCCGGACCGGGCACCCTCACCCCGACCCTCTCCCGGAGGGAGAGGGGGTCGGAGGGTGCCGATGCCGGCAACCACAGGACACTAGAGAAGAAGCTATGGCAGGTTGATTGTTACAGCAGCCGGTGCGGGAGGTTGACGAAGGTGCTCATCTCGGTGGGCAGCGCGGCCGGGGGCGCCTTGCACACGTGGGCGGGAGTGATCTGATCGATTTTCGTCACGCCAAGCAGGCCCATGGCGATGATGATCTCGTTCTCCAGGAGTTGCAGGGCGCGCACCAATCCTTCATGGTCCCCCGCTCCCAGAGCCCATCCCTGGAGCTTGCCGATGGTGACGGCCTTGGCGCCCAGGGCCACCGCCTTGAGCACGTCGGTGCCGCGCAGAAAGCCGCCGTCGATGACGATCTCGGCCTTGCCGTCCACGGCCTCGACGATCTCCGGGAGCATGTCCATGGTGCCCTGCCCGTGGTCGAGCTGGCGGCCGCCGTGGTTGGAAATGTAGATGACGTCCACGCCGTGGTCCAGGGCGATGCGCGCGTCCTCGGCGGTGGCCACGCCCTTCAGGAGGAACGGCAGGCCGGCGATCTCCTTGATGGCGTCCATGGTCTTCCAGGTGAGCTTGGCCTGCCAGAGACGGTCCTGGTTGGCGGCCTCGCGCCGCTTGCTGGGCGGCAGCCAGCGGTTCATCAACTGCCGCTCCCGGTTGCTGTAGTGGGCGGAATCCACGGTGAGGCACAGGGCCTTGTAGCCGGACTGCTTGACCCGTCCCAGGATCTCCTCGATCCAGTCCAGGCCGCCGCGGATGTAGAGCTGGAATATCTTGTCCGACGGGGTGGCCGCGGCGGTCTCTTCCAGGGCGGGCTGGGTGACCGAGCTCACGAAGTTGACGGTGCCGAACTCGTTGGCGGCCTTGGCGGCGGCCACGGCGCCTTCCGGAGTGATCTGCTGGAGCGAGCCGATGGGCGCCAGCATGACGGGGATGCGCAGCTTGTGGCCGAGCACGGTGGTGGAGGTGTCGACCTCGGAGACGTCCACCAGCACCCGCGGGCGCAGGGCCAGCGAGTCCAGCGCCAGCCGGTTGCGGCGCATGGTGGTCTCCGACTCGCTGCCGCCGCTCAGGTAGTCCCACACGGGCTGGGGCAGGTTGCGCCGCGCCTGTACGATAAGCTCCTGATTGCTGACGTATTGTTCGGTCATTTCGTTCCTTCCGACGAAGAGCCCGCATCGACCGGTGGCGCGATGCGGGCGCGGGCGGGTTTGGAAACCCGCCCCTACACGCGGGTTGTCCTGCGACGCAGGTTCCCGACGGCATGAAGGCGCAACGGTGGGAGTCCGCAGCGCGGCGGACTCCCACCCGTTTCGTCGATCAACTTGCCCGCGGCCCCGCGGGGCCGTCGTGGCTGGCGGCTACATGCCTCGCTTCGGGAAGAGCTTCGGCAGGAACTCGTTGGTGTAGACGTCCTCCACCGCGGTCTTCTTCGGAAGCTTCATGTGCTTGGTGATCAGGTCGTTGGTGAACACCATGCGCGGCTTCGTCATGTGGCCAATACCTTCCTTCAAGGCGTTCTTGGACAGCAGCGAGTCCACTGCGATGTCGAAGTGCTTCCGCGCAAGGTCCGGGCTGATGGCCGGGTTGTGCTTGATGAAGATGTCCACGGCCTCCTGCGGGTTCTCCACCGACCAGGCGACGCCCTTGTAGGTGGCCGCCAGGAAGCGCTTCACCAGGTCCGGCTTGTTCTTGAGGGTCTGCTCGGACACCATCAGGCCGTTGCCGTAGGTGGCCATGCCGTGGTCGGCGAACAGCAGGTACAACGGCTTCTTGCCGACCTTCTTGGAGGCCGCGTCCAACGTCGGCTTCTCGGTGTAGAAGATCAGGATGGCATCCACCCGGCCGGCCAGGAGGCTCGGCGTAGTGGCGGGCACCGTCATGTTGATCCACTTGACCTTCTTGTCATCGAACTTGTTGATGTTGGCGAAAGCCGGGAAGATGACCCGCGCGGCGTTGGCCTCGGGCGAGCCAATGGTTTTCCCTTCCAGGTCCGACGGCTTGGTGATCTTGTTTCCCACCAGCGTAGCCAGGGTCTCCAGGGTCTTGTCGTGGATCATGCCGACCATCTTGAGCTTGGCGCCCCGCGACATGGCCGCGATCATGTTGCCCACGGACGCGAAGCCGAAGTCGTCGGTGCCCGAGGCGATGCGCTTCACGGTGTCGCCGGAGCCGAAGCCTCGGGTCATCTGCACGTCGAGGCCCGCATCCTTCCAGAACCCCTTGTCGATGCTCGCGTAGTACATGGCGTGCTTGCCGTAGGGGATCCAGTCCAGCGCGAACTTGACCTTGTCCATGGCGGCGGCGCTGCCGACGCTCGTCACGTACAGCAGGAAAATCGCAAGTGCGATGAATATGCGTTTCATTTTGTGTACCTCCCCGCGTTAGAGTGTGTATGCAACTACCTTACAGATACTGCAGCCCGATTGTCTTCCCCACCTGCCTGACACAGTCGTTGAACTCCGCCGAAAGCCGCATCTCCGGGGTCCGGGGCCGCGGCAGCCCGATTTTGATGATGTCGGTGATGCGGCCCGGCCGGGGCGTCATCACCAACACCCGGTCCGCCAGGAAGACCGCTTCCGGTATGCTGTGGGTGATCAGCAGGCTGGTCTTCTTCTTTTCGCTCCAGATGCGCTGGAGCTCCATGTTCATCTCGCCCCGGGTCATGGCGTCCAGGGCGCCGAAGGGCTCGTCCAGCAGCAGCAGCGAGGGGTCGTGCACCAGCGCCCGGCTGATGGACGCGCGCTGCTGCATGCCGCCGGACAACTCCCGCGGGTACTTGTCCTTGAACTCCGTGAGTCCGGTCAGCTCCAGCAACTCCAGGGCCTTGGGATAGTATTCGTCCCTGGAGAGGCCGAGGATCTCCACCGGCAACAGGACGTTGTCGATGACCGAGCGCCACTGAAACAACACCGGAGTCTGGAACACGATGCCGGTGCTCGACTTGGGTCCGGTCACCGGCGCACCGTTCACGAGCACCTCGCCCCGGGTCTTGTCGAGCAGCCCGGCGATGATCTTCATGATGGTGGTCTTGCCGCAGCCGCTGTGGCCCACGAGGGAAATGAACTCCTGCTCGTAGACCTCAAACGAGGCATCCTCCAGCGCCACGATGGGCGCATCCTTGGAGGGATAGACCTTGGTGAGGTTCCTGACCTCGATGGCATTCGTCATGGACGTCGATTCCAAACTCGATACGCCGCGACCCGTTGGCTGCTCCCCATCCGCCCGGAGCCGGCCTACATGCCGAAGCCCGTCATCTCCTGCTCATCCTCGCCGATGCTCCACGGGATCAGCCACATTTCCAGCAGCACCAGAACGCCGTAAAGGACCAGGCCCAGGGCCGACAGCACGACGAGGGCCGCGAACATGAACGGCGTATTGACCTCGTAGTTGGCGACCATGACCAGGTACCCGAGGCCGGTGTTGCCGCCGACGAACTCACCGATGATGGCGCCGATGACCGCCAGGGTAATGGCGATCTTGAGGCCGCCGAAGAAATGCGGCAGCGCGTTCGGCAGGCGGACCTTGGCGAAGATCTGCCAGTCCGAGGCCTGGAGCGACCTGACTAGGTCCAGCATCTCGGGCTGCACCATGCGCATGCCCTGGACCGTGGTGACGATGATGGGGAACCACGAGACCAGGAACGCGATGAGCACCTTGGACATCTCGCCGTAACCCACCCAGATCAGCAGCAGCGGCGCGATGGCCACCTTGGGGACGATCTGGGCGACGAGGATCAGCGGGTAGAGAAGATTCTGAAGCAACCGGGAGTAGACGATCATGATGGCCGAGATCACCCCCAGCACGAGCCCCATGAGGAACCCGTAGATGGTTTCCCGGAAGGTCACGAGGCAGTTCTGCAGGAGGGGAACGAACTTCGCGACGATGGTCAAGAAGATCTTCGACGGCGCGGGCAGCAGGAACTCGGAGACCGAGAACAACCACACCGACACCTCCCAAAGCAGCGTGAAGAGGATGAGACTGAAGGTGATGGTGCCGAGCTCTTTGAAACGTTCAACCATTCATTTTCCCCGCATGGCAGACGGCACAGGCCAATCGTTCAGCACGCTTTCATACCACAAGTTCCAGCGCAAGAAACCCCCAAATGGAATTTTAAAGACCCATGCCGTTCGCTCTGAGCGTAGCTCCGCGTCAGCGGAGCGGAGTCGACGGGCCTCCGGCGATTGCCCTGAAGCCCATTTGACGCTACGGGTAAAGGCAGTCATCGAAACGACCCCGGAAAGGACAAGCCATGCCGGACAAGGTATCGATCTTCGGGCACGACCATTGTGACTACACCACGAGTGCCCGGCGGGACTACTCGGACAGAAACATCCCCTTCGAGTACATCAACGTGCTGGAGGACGAGGACGGCCTGCGGCGCATGTTGGAGCTCAACAACGGCAGCCGCGAGATCCCGGTCATCGTGGAGGACGGCAGGGTCAGCGTCGGCTTCGGCGGAAGCTGAGCGGTGTAGCGGCCGCGGTCGCGGCCGGGAAATTGACTTGCGATGCGGTCATCGGATATTCTCCGTCGTGACTGCCGTGTAGCTTTGCCGGATCCGTTTGGAGGTTTGCGATGATCAAGCACGTCGTTCTCGTCAAGCTCAAGCCGGATGCATCCCCGGAGCAGATCGACAGGATGATCGCGGGCTACAACTCCATGAAGGAGTCCATCCCCGACCTGCTGAGCTGGTCCATGGGACCCAACCTGCGGCGTGACGGCGACTACGACTATGCCATGGTGGCCGTCTGCGAGGACGCGGAGAGCGTCCAGCGCTACGTGGACCACCCGGTGCACCGGCAGGTAGCGCAGGAGGTGGGGCGGCCCATCTTTCAGAGCCGGGAGATCGCCGACTTCGAGTTCGACCCCGAAGAAGAGATGTGGGAGCCGCAGGTGCAGGAGGTGTGGACCGAACTGTCGGACACGGTTCGGACCGACCACACGGCGCTGGTGGTCATAGACGTGCAGAACGACTTCTGCGCTCCCGGCGGCGCGCGCATGAAGGGGGACCTGAGCTTCGTCGAGGCCATGCGCGAGCCTCTGAAAGTGATGGTGGAAGCCGCCCGGGCCGCGGGGGTGCCGGTGATCTACACCCAGACCTCCAACGACAACGAGCACGACAACGGCCCGATCCTGGCGCGGCGCGCCCGGGTGGGGCTGGCCAACGCCAAGTACACGGTCCCGGGAACACCCGGATGGGACGTCTGCGACTTCGTCGCACCCGCGCCCGACGACGTCCGGATCAAGAAGTGGCATCACAGCGGTTTCACCAATCCCAAGATGGACGCCACCCTGGGCCGGCTGGGGATCAAGACCCTGCTGTTCACCGGCGCCGCCACCAACGGCTGCGTCGAGGCCACGGTGCGGGACGCGTTCGCCCGGGGCTACTACAACGTGGTGCTGGAAGACTGCGTGGCGGCCTACGACGCCGACCTGCAGCGCTACTCGCTCAAGAACATGGCCACGCACTTCGCGCTCATCAGCACGAGCCGCGAGGTGCAGCGCACGTGGGCGGAACAGGGAGCGCTGGCCGGCTAGCAGGCTGTCCGAGGAAAAGGATTGTAACCATGGTAGGGGCGACCGGCGGTCGCCCCGCGGGAATCCACCGGAATCCCAAAGGAGATCACAATGGCCACAGCCGTAGCGGAAACTCTCGATGACGCCGTGGAAGCGAGCTTCAACTACATGGTGCACGAGGGCCCCCGGCCCGTCACCACGTGGGAAAAGCCCAGCCTCGGCTACCCGCACAAGGACCGGAAATACGAGACCCACACGGCCCTGGTCCGGAACGGACGCCAGCACCCCGAGATCTCCATCGAGCACAACGGCTTCGCCCTGAGGCCGCAGCCCACGAAGATGACCGACTTCTTCGACGAGGACGAGATACGGGCGGTCTATTACCCGGAGATGGAAGCGCTGATCAAGGAAAACACCGGCGCCTGCCGGGTGCTGATCTTCGACCATACGCTGCGCTCCGGCTACGAGGAAAAGGGCGCGAAGGGACCGGTCCAGAACGTGCACAACGACTACACCGAGTGGTCCGGCCCGGAACGGGTACGCGACCTTCTCGGCGACGAGGCCGGCGAGCTATTCAAGCGCCGCTTCGCCGTGGTCCAGGTGTGGCGCGGCATGCTGAACCCGGTGCTGCGGGATCCCTTGGCCATGTGCGACGCCCAGAGCATCGCCGCCGAGGACCTCATACCGACCGTGCGGCCCCATCCCAACCGGCTCGGCGAGACCTACCACCTGACCTACAGTCCCAACCACCGGTTCTACTACTACCCCGAGATGCAACCGGACGAGGCCATCGTCTTCAAGTGCTACGACTCCAAGACGGACGGACGGGCGCGCTTCTCCGCGCATTCCGCCTTCGAGCATCCCAACACCCCCGACGGCACGCCTCCGCGGGAAAGCATCGAGATCAGGACCCTGGCGTTCTTCGACGAATAGCTCCTCCGACTCCCTCTCCCTCCGGGAGAGGGTCGGGGTGAGGGTGCTCCGGCCACCCTCTCCCCGAGGGAGAAGGTTTTCGGTCAGGCTTCATCGTCGAACCCGCGCTTGAAACGGCGGCGCCAGTAGGCGTCCAGCGCCTCGTAGAGGCCGGGGTCGGCCTTCTTGTTCTTGACGAACCAGTCCCCCAGGATGTCGATGCTGCGGTCCACGTCCACCACCGGGGTGGACGCGAACAGCACCATCTGGGACAGCGCCTTGCGGCTCGCGTTCTTCTCCAGCGCGTTCCCCAACCCGACCAGGAACACTTCCCGCTCGTTTTCCCGCAGGCGGTGGTAGAGGCTCCACAGGACGGAGGCGGCGCCGTAGCGCTCCACGTCGTCGGCCGTGTCGGGGTCGAGGCCCAGGGTGATGCGGACGATGAGCCGCTCGTAGCCCCTTATGTCGTAGTATTCGTAGGGCATGACCGTGAAAAACAAGCCGGCCGAATCAGGCCGCCAATGCCTGATCCGTCATTCCGGCGAAAGCATGCCCCGTACCCCGATACGGGGCCGGAATCCAGAGGTGGAGGGGCGAGGGGGCCCGGACTGCTGCCGCGGCCCCACCCCCCTGGATTCCGGCTTTCGCCGGAATGACGGATGTGCGAGGAAACGAGGAACGGGGCGTCGCCCGACGCACTCAGCGCCGCTGGGTGATGGTGTCCACCAGCGCCGGCTTGCCCTGCTTGACCTGCTCGATGGCGCGGTCGAGGGCGGGCCCGAGGTCGTCGGCGTTTTCGATGGGGCCCTCGCCGTACCAGCCCATGGAGCGGGCCAGGGTCGCGAAGTCGGGGTCGGGGCCGCACAGGTCCATGCCGATGTGCGCGCGGTTCGGGTCGGTGCCGCGGTTCCGCGCCATGACGATCTGGTGGTTCCAGTCGTTGTAGTAGGCGCGGTTGTTGTACATGACGATGAGCATGGGGATCTGGTACTTGGCGGCGATCCACAGGCTGCCGGCATCGAACATGAGATCGCCGTCGGGCTGGAGGTCCACCACCAGCCGGCCGGTGCCCCTGTGGGCCAGCGCCACCCCCAGGGAGATGCCGATCTGCGTGCCGGTGCCGAGCTCGCGGCCGCCGTGACGGTAGGGCTTGTCGAAGTTCCACAACCGCCGCGCCCAGTCGTGCAGCGTGCCCGAGGTCAGCACCCAGTCCTCGTCCTTGATGGCGTCCCACACCTCCAGGGCAAGGCGCGGCACGGTCATGGGCACGGCGTCCCAGCGGTCCTCCTTCGCCTGCCGGAGCCACTCGGCCCGGATCTCGGCGTGGCGCTTGCCGACATCTTCGGTCCTTTCGGCAATCTGCTCGGCCCGGCCCGGCGTCGCGGCGATGCGGTCCTTCAGGAGCTTCGTCAACGCCGGCGCCGCGGTCACGGGGTCGGCGGTCATGCGCTGGTGGGCATAGAACGGCCGCGCGTAGGTCATGGCCCACTTGCTGATCTCCGTGTCGGTGTAGCCGATGTCGATCCAGGTGGCGTCTTCCGGCACCATGCTCACCACCGTGCGGGTGGCGATGTCGCGCACGTGGGTGGGCTTCTCGAAGTCCGCGATGTCCAGCGTCAGCACCACGTCCGCGTCCTTGTAGCAGCCCTCGCTGTCCATGCTCAGGTTGAGCGGGTGCTCGCTGGGGAAGTTGAGCCGCGAGTCGCAGTCCCATACCGCCGCGCCCAGGGTCTCGGCCAGCTCCACCACGTGGTCCCAGCCATAGGGCGGGCGGGCGGCGAAGTCGGCCACGATGACCGGGCGTTTGGCCGCGGCAAGAGTGTCCGCCGCCTTCTCCAACGCCGCCGGGTCCGCCATGGCCTGCGCGGGCACGTGGACGTTGTCCTCCGGCGGCATCGCCACCTCGTGATTGAGGACGGCCTCCTGGAGGCCGGCGTCGTAGCACATGTAAATGGGACCCTGCTTGCCGCTCATCATCACCGCGTAGGCGCGCGCGAAGGCGCCGGGCACGGCGTCGATGGTGGTGGGCTGGGAGTCCCACTTGACATAGTGGCGGATGGCCTCGCCCTGGACGCTCGCCGAATGGATCCAGTCGATGAACGGGCGCCGCTTGGGTTCTTCCATGGGGCCGGTGGCGCCGACGATGAAGATGGGCGCGCGGTCGAGATAGGCGTAGTAGATCCCCATGGGCGCGTGCAGCAGCCCCACGAGGTTGTGAACGATGGCGATCATGGGCTTGCCGCTGGCGCGGGCGTAGCCGTGGGCGATCTGCACCGCGATCTTCTCGTGGTTGCACAGCATCATGGGCGGATCGTTCTCGCCGTAGTTGACCAGCGAGTCGTGCAGGCCCCGGTAGCTGGCGCCGGGGTTGAGCGCGATGTACTCGAACCCGTAGCGCTTGATCATGTCGACGATGACGTCCGACTGCCACTTGCGGTCGGATTTCTTGATGGCCGAACTTCCGATCTTTTCCGCTGTGCTCATATCGTCTCCCTCTCGTTCGCTAACTCGTCATTCCGGCGAAAGCCGGAATCCAGGGGCTGGTCGGGGCGGCACTTCAGACCGCTCGCCCCCCAACCCTGGATTCCGGCTTTCGCCGGAATGACGGATGGGAAGTGTCATCGTCTTCATCGACCCTATGCGGCCCGGACAGGTCCTCAGGTGTTGATGTCCCGGCGCCACACGATGGGGTCCACCAGCGCCGGTTTGCCGGCCTTGACCTGCTCGATGGCCCGGCGCACCGCCGGCACGACTTCCGCCGGGTCCTCGATCGGGCCTTCGGCGTACCAGCCCATGCCCCGGGCGATGTGCGCGAAGTCCGGCGGCGGGGCTTCGAGGTCCATGCCGATGTAGGCCCGGGCGGGGTCCGTGCCTCGCTGGTGGGCCATGTGGATCTGGTGCGCCCAGTCGTTGTAGTAGGCTCGGTTGTTGTACATGACCACCAGCATCGGGATGTCGTACTTGATGGGCATCCACAGCGCGCCCAGGTCGAACATCAGGTCGCCGTCGGGCTGGAGGTCCACCACCAGCCTCCCCTGCCCCTTGTGGGCCAGCGCCACGCCGATGGACATGCCGATCTGGGTGCCGGTGCCCAGCTCCCGGCCCGGGTGGCGGTAGGGCTTGTCGAAGTCCCAGATCTTCTGCACCCAGTCCTTCAGGGTCCCGGCGGTGAGCACCCAGTCCTCGTCCTTGATCGCCTGCCACACCTCATAGGCCAAACGGGACTCGGTCATCGGCCGCTGATCCATCTCGGACTCTACCTGCTTCTGCCACTTGCCCCACTGCTGCTCGTGCTTGTCGGCCAGGGACTTCTTGCGCTCCTCGACGCGTTGCTTCAGCGCCGCGTCGGCGTCGATGAGGGACCGGCACACCCTGGTGAGCTCCGGGATGGTGATGGCGGTGTCGCCCATCACCCGCAGGTCCCAGTTGTTGTGCTTGTTGTAGTCGGTGGCCCACTTGCTGATCTCGATGTCGGCGAAGCCCGCATCGACCCACTTGCAGTCCGGCGCGGTCACCACCGTGATCTCGCGGGTCTGGGTGTTGAGCCGGTGCGAGCCCCGGGTCCAGTCCACCACGTCCAGCGCCATCACCATGTCCACCCCCGCGAAGGCGTCGGGGTTGAAACTCATGCTCAGGGGATGGCGGTTGGGGAAGCCCAGCCGCTTGCAGACGTCGAAGACCGATGCTCCGGCGGTTTCGGCCAGCTCCACCGTGGGCTCGAAGCCCTCGGGCATGCGCGCGGCGTACTCGGTGAGCAGCAACGGGTTGTCCGCCTTCACCAGCATCTCCGCGGCCTGGGCCACCGCCCCCTGCTCCGGGGCGATGCGCGACGGCACCTTGACCGCGGACGCCGGCGGGATCGTTATGTCGTCGGTGAGCGGGGTCTCCTGCAGCGCCGAGTCGTAGCACATGTAGATGGGGCCCTGGGGCTCGCTCATCATGATGGAGTAGGCGCGCGCGAACGAGTCCGGCACGCCGTGGATGCTGCCGGGCTGGTAGTCCCACTTGGTGAAGTTGCGCACCGCGTCGCCTTGGGCGAAGGCCGTGTGGATCCAGTCGATGAACGGGCGCCGGTACTTCTCGTCCATGGGCCCGGTGGCGCCGATGACGAAGACCGGACAGCGGTCGATGTAGGCGTAGTAGATGCCCATGGGGGCGTGCAGCAGCCCCACCACGTCGTGCACGATGGCGATCATGGGCTTGCCCGACGCCTTGGCGTAGCCGTGGGCGATCTGCACCGCGATCTTCTCGTGGTTGCACAAGAGCATCTCGGGGTCGTTCTCGCCGTAGTTCACCATGGAGTCGTGGAGGCCCCGGTAGCTCGCCCCTGGATTCAGGGCGACGTAGGGGATGTCGTAGAGCTTCATGAGGTCGACGATGACGTCCGACTGCCAGCGCTGCTCCGATTTCTTGATGTCCGACATGGAGACCCTTTCTCTGATGGGAAATTCGCGACCCTGAACCCACTAGGTCATCATCCATGGCTTGTCAATGTGAGAGACGGCTGATAGGGTCTCCGTCACTTTAGCGGAAAGGAGTCCCATCATGAACGGACCACGACTCCGGCGGATCGCCGCCGCGGCATTCGCGGCATCCCTCGCTCTTGCGGGTTATGCCACGGCACAGGAACAGCGCGTCTACTTCATCGAGCCGAAGGATGGCGCGGAAGTGCGGAGCCCGGTGAAGGTGGTGATGGGCGTGGAAGGCATGACGATCAAACCTTCCGAAGCCGGCGTGGTCGCCGGCACGGGGCATCACCACATCCTGCTCAACCAGGGCGCCATGCGCGGCGGGAAGGTGATTCCGACGGACAAGACACACCTGCATTACGGCAAGGGGCAGACGGAGGCCACGATCAAGCTCGAGCCCGGGGAATACACGCTGACCATGCAGTTCGCCGACGGCCTCCATCGCTCGTTCGGCAAGAAGATGGCACACACCATCAAGATCAAGGTGTTGCCGCCCAAGTGACCGTTGAGGTGGTAGGGGGGACCGGCCGGTCGCCCCTACGGGGAACCGTTCCGTCGACATCCTGCCTGCCGCGTTTGACCCCGAGGTAGGCGCCGGACCACACTACCCTTGGTGGGAACGGGAATCATCTACGCCATCGCCGGGGGCATTGTGTGGGGTTTCGTGCCCCCGCTGGTGAAACGGGGGCTCGTCCACTCCGATGTCGATGCCGCGGTGACCGTCCAGCAGCTCGCCATGGTGGCATTCCTGCTGGTGGTGTGGATCGTCGGCTACGGCGCCGGCGGACTGCCGATTCCCCTGCCCGCGGTTGTCACCTTCGTCATTCTGGGCGCCATCGGCGCCTTTTTCGGCCGCGTTTTCCTGCTCAGGGCCATCGACCAGATCGGCGCCTCCCGCGCTCAATCCATAAAGAACGCCTCGCCACTGCTCACCGCTGTCATCGGCGTCACCTTCCTCGGCGAAAGCGCCACCATGGGAACCTTCGCCGGCGTGATCGTGATCGTCGCCGGCATCCTGCTCATCACGCACACGAAGGGGTCCGAGGCGGAACCCGGGGCGCCGCTGGTGGGTTTCGGCAACGCCGCTCTCTCCTTCGTCTTCTACAGCCTGGGCCCGATCCTGAAGCGGCTCGGGGTGCTGCAGGGCGGCGGTCCCATCGTCGGTGCAGTGATCACCCAGGTCACCGGGCTGATGTTCATCGGCCTCCTGGGCAAGACGGTGCGCATCCGCATCGTCTGGCGCGGGGTGCCCCTGGCCGGCGCCGTGTGCTTCGCCGTTTCAGGCGTCGTCCACGCCATCGGCACCATCCTCACCTTCCTGGCGGTGGTCCACGCCCCCGCGGTGATCGTCGGCCCCATCTGGAACATCCAGCCCCTGGTCACCTTCGCGCTGGCGCACTTCACGCTCAAGGGAATCGAGATCGTGCGGATTCAGGACGGCGCGGGCGCGGTCCTGATCGTGGGCGGAGTGTTCCTGCTGGCGTGGACGTGAAGAGCGTCCTTCGACTTCGCTCGGCCTTCAACAGGCTCAGGACTCGCTACGCCCAGGACGAACGGAGAAAGATCGGTCAGGGGAGATCCGTGCTGCCCATGAGGTAGCGGTCCACTTCACGGGCGGCGCCGCGGCCTTCGTGGATGGCCCACACCACCAGGCTCTGGCCGCGGCGGGAGTCGCCGGCGGCGAAGACGTTGTCCACGTTGGTGGCGTACTTGCCGTATTCGGCCTGGGCGTTGGAGCGGGCGTCGCGCTCGACACCGAGCTGGGCGAGGACCTCGTCCTCCGGACCGGAGAAGCCCATGGCCAGGAGCACCAGGTCGGCGGGCCATTCCTGCTCGCTCCCTTCCACCGGGCTGAAGGGCGCACCGTTGGCGGGCTTGCTCCAGTCGAGGTCGATGGTCTGGAGAGCCTTGATGCGACCGTGGCCGTCGTCGATGAACTTGACGGTGTTGGTGTCGTAGCGGCGGGGATCGTCGCCGAAGAGCACCTTGCCCTCTTCCTGGCCGTAGTCGAGCTTGTAGACCACCGGCCACTGGGGCCACGGGTTGTTGGGCGCCCGCTCGGGCGGCGGCTTGGGGATCACGTCGAACTGCTGGAGGCTGCGGCAGCCGTGGCGCAGGGCGGTCCCCACGCAGTCCGTGCCGGTATCACCGCCACCCAGCACGATGGTGTGCTTGTCCTTGGCGGAGATGTAGTTTCCGTCCGCGTGGTCCGAGTCGAGCAGACTCTTGGTGTTGGCATGGAGGAACTCCATGGCGAAGTGGATGCCTCCGAGCTCGCGGCCGGGCGCGTTGCGCACGAAGTCGTTGGGCTTGGTGGCGCCGGTACAGATCACCACGGCGTCGAATTCCCGCTGCAGCTCGTCCGCGGGGATGTCCTTGCCGACCTCCACGCCGGTGACGAACTCGACGCCCTCGGCCTCCATCTGGTCGAGCCTCCGCCTCACCACCTTCTCCTTGTCGAGCTTCATGTTGGGGATACCGTACATGAGGAGACCGCCCGGCCGGTCCGCCCGCTCGTAGACGGTGACGTTGTGGCCGGCGCGGTTGAGCTGCGCCGCGCACGCCAGACCCGCCGGTCCGGAGCCGATGACCGCCACGCGCTTTCCCGTCCGCTGCTGCGGCGGTTCCGGCACGATCCAGCCCTCCTCGAAGCCCCGGTCGACGATGGAGCACTCGATGGTCTTGATGGTCACCGGATTGCTGTTGATGCCCAGCACGCACGAGCCCTCGCACGGAGCCGGGCACACGCGGCCGGTGAACTCCGGGAAGTTGTTGGTCTTGTGGAGCTGCGCCAGGGCCTCTTTCCAGTGGTCCCGATAGACGAGATCGTTCCAGTCGGGGATGAGGTTGTTGAGCGGACAACCCGAGGCGCCGGGTCCCCGCCCCATGGGCACACCCGTGTGGCAGAACGGAATGCCGCAGTCCATGCAGCGGGCGCCCTGCTCCTTCAAGGTTTCCGCCGGCATCGGCAGGACGAACTCGTTCCAGTCCTTGAGACGTTCGAGCGGATCGCGGTACCCCTGCTTGCCCCGCTCGAATTCCATGAATCCCGTGATTTTTCCCATGTTAATCCGGAAACGTCTCTCTCAACGTCCCCTACCCTAAATCCCTCAACGTGTCGTGTCCGGCACCCGGCGCTACGGCGAAACCCCGCACGGGCGACCGGCCGGTCGCCCCTACACTGGGTGATGCGTCGATACCTAGGGTCGACTCAGGCCGGGGCGGGCGCGGCCGCGCCCACGGTCTCGGCCGGTCGCGCCTGGCGGGCGGCCATTTCCTGCAGAGCCCGGCGGTAGTCCACCGGCATGACCTTCACGAAAGATCCCTGCAGTTCCGGCCAGTGGTCGAGCACGTACTCGCCGCGATCGCTGCCGGTGTGCCGCACGTGGTCTTCGATCAGGCGGCGGACGTGGGCGATATCCTCTTCATCCTCCAGCGGCTCCAGGTCCACCATCTCCTGGTTGCAGAGCCCGGGGAAGACGCCCTTCTCGTCCAGCACGTAGGCGACGCCGCCGCTCATGCCCGCGGCGAAGTTGCGGCCCACGGGCCCGATGACCACCACGCGGCCGCCGGTCATGTACTCGCAGCCGTGGTCGCCGACGCCCTCGATGACGGCCTCGGCGCCGCTGTTGCGCACGGCGAAACGCTCGCCGGCGCGGCCGCGGAAGAAGGCCTGGCCGCCGGTGGCCCCGTAGAGGGCCACGTTGCCGATGATGATGTTCTCGGTGGGGTTGAACGCGGCGTTTTTCGGCGGATACACCGCCATCAGTCCGCCGGACAACCCCTTGCCGGTGTAGTCGTTGGACTCCCCTTCGAGCAGGAAGGAGACGCCCGGGGCCAGGAACGCCCCGAAGCTCTGCCCGGCGGAGCCGAACAGGTTCACCCGGATAGTGTCGGGAGGAAGTCCCTCCTCGCCGTAGCGGCGCGACACCTCGGCGCTGAGCATGGTGCCAGCGGTGCGGTCGATGTTGTGGATCTCGTGGCGGATCGCCACCGGCCTGCCCTCTTCGAGCGCATCCTTCGCCGCTTCCATGAACCGCTGGTCGAGCTTCTTGTCCAACCCGTGGTCCTGCGCCTCGCTACAGTACCGCGCCACCGAGGACGGCGCCTCCACCAGCGTCAGCAGCCTGGAGAAATCCAGCCCCCTGGCCTTCCAGTGCTCGACGGCCTTGCGGGTGTCGAGGCAGTCCGCACGCCCGACCATCTCGTTCAGGGTGCGGAACCCCAGGTCGGCCATGATCTCCCGCACCTGCTCGGCGATGAACATCATGAAGTTGACGACGTGCTCCGGCTTGCCGGTAAACAGTTTCCGGAGCTCCTCGTCCTGCGTCGCCACGCCCACCGAGCAAGTGTTGAGGTGGCACTTGCGCAGCATGATGCAGCCGCTGACCACCAGGGCCGTGGTGGCG
This sequence comes from uncultured Binatia bacterium (SeqCode), assembly GCA_965204505.1. Classification (GTDB taxonomy): domain Bacteria; phylum Desulfobacterota; class Binatia; order UBA9968; family JAJDTQ01; genus JAJDTQ01. Next base: position 638,835 of record CBDBFB010000001.1, on the reverse strand, counting down.
AAGCCGAACTCCTCGGCCCCGAGCATGCAGGCGATGGCCACGTCCCGGCCGGTCTTGAGCTGTCCGTCGGTCTGCACCACGATGCGGCCGCGCAGGTCGTTCTGCACCAGCACCTGCTGGGTCTCGGCCACCCCCAGCTCCCAGGGGATGCCGGCGTGCTTCATGGAGGACTCCGGCGAGGCGCCGGTGCCGCCGTCGTAGCCGCTGATGAGCACCACGTCGGCCTTGCCCTTGGAGACCCCGGCCGCCACCGTGCCCACTCCCACCTCGGCCACGAGCTTCACGTGGATGCGCGCGCGGTCGTTGGCGCACTTGAGGTCGTGGATGAGCTGGGCCAGGTCCTCGATGGAGTAGATGTCGTGATGCGGCGGCGGCGAGATCAGGCCGACGCCCGGCGTGGACTTCCGCACCCGCGCGATGGCCTCGAACACCTTGTGGCCGGGCAACTGTCCGCCCTCGCCCGGCTTGGCCCCCTGGGCCATCTTGATCTGCAGGTCGGTGCAGTTGACCAAGTAGTTGCTGGTGACCCCGAAGCGGCCGGAGGCCACCTGCTTGATGGCGCTGTTGCGCCAGTCGCCGTTGTCGTCGGGGTAGTAGCGGTCCGGGTCCTCGCCGCCCTCGCCCGAGTTGCTCCTGCCGCCGATGCGGTTCATGGCGATGGCCAGGTTCTCGTGGGCCTCCTTGCTGATGGAGCCGTAGGACATAGCGCCGGTGGAAAACCGCTTGACGATCTCCGACGCCGGCTCCACCTCCTCGATGGGGATGGCCGGCTGCATGGGCCGGAAGTCGAACAGCCCACGAAGCGTCCCGAGCAGCCGGGTCTGGTCGTCGATCTGCTTCGAGTACTCCCGGAAGAGCTCGTAATCGCCGGTGCGCGTGGAGTTCTGCAACAGCGCGATGGTGTTGGGATTGAACAGGTGGTGCTCGCCGTCCTTGCGCCACTGGTAGTAGCCGCCCACGTCCAGGGTGCCGTCGCTCGCCAGCGCCCGCTCCGGATAGCCGTGATGGTGGTGCCGGCGGTACTCCTGCTCCACCTCGTCGAGTCCGATGCCCTCGATGCGCGAAGCCGTCCAGGTGAAGTACTTGTCGATGACCGACTGCTTGAGGCCGATGGCCTCGAAGATCTGCGCTCCGTGGTAGGACTTGATGGTGGAGATGCCCATCTTGGACATGGTCTTCAGGACACCCTTGCCCAGCGCCTTGATCAGGTTGGCGCGCGCCTTTTCTCCAGGCACGTCCGGGAGCAGGCCGTCGTGGCACATCCACTCCACCGTCTCCAACGTCAGGTACGGGTTGATGGCCTCGGCGCCGTAGCCGATGAGCAGGCAGCAGTGCATCACCTCCCGGGCCTCGCCCGACTCCACCACGATGGCGGCGCTGGTGCGCAGCCCTTCGCGGATCAGGTAGTGGTGCACCGCCGCGGTGGCCAGCAGGCTGGGGATCTGGACCCAGTCCGGCCCGACGTTCCGGTCGGACAGGACCAGCACGGTGGCGCCCCGGTCCTTGATGGCCCGGCCGGCTTCCTCGCACAGGGCGTCCACGGCCTCCGTCAACGCTCCCGCGGATGCGGACTTCGGGAACACCGCCGGCAGCGTCTCCGCCTTGAGCCCCGGCAGGTCCAGGGCCTTGATGCGGGCCAGCTCGCGATTGGTCAGCATCGGCCGCACGAGTTGGAGCTGGCGGCAATGCTCCGCGGTCTCGGCGAAGAGGTCCTGCTCGGAGCCGACGGACGTCCGCAGGGCGGTCACCAGCTCTTCGCGGATGGCGTCCAGGGGCGGATTGGTCACCTGCGCGAAGAGTTGCTTGAAGTAGTGGAAAAGCAACTGCGGCCGGTCGGACAGGACCGCCAACGGCGCGTCGTTGCCCATGGAACCCACCGGCTCCTCTCCCCTGTCCGCCATGGGGCCGACGAGGATCTTGAGCTCCTCGCTGGTGTATCCGAAGGCGCGCTGGCGTTCCGAGAGGGTGTCCTCGTCGAGCCCGGGCACGTCATCCGGCTCCGGCAGGTCTTCCAGCGAAACCATCTTCTCGGAGAGCCACCGGCGGTACGGCCGCCGCGTGCTGATCTCGTGCTTGATCTCGTCGTCGTCGATGATGCGACCTTCCAGCGTGTCGATGAGGAAGAGCCGCCCCGGCTGCAGCCGGCCGCGCATCAGGATGCGCTCGGGCGCCAGGTCGAGCACGCCCGCCTCGGACGCGCCCACGATGAAGTCATCCTTGGTGACCACGTAGCGGAAGGGCCGCAACCCGTTCCGGTCCAGGGTGGTGCACACCCGGTCCCCGTCGCAGGCGGCGATGAGCGCCGGACCGTCCCACGGCTCCATGAGGCAGGCGTGATAGGCGTAAAACGCCTTCTTCTCGTCCGACATGGTGTCGTGGTTTTCCCACGCCTCGGGAATCATCATCATCAGCGCGTGCGGCAGCGAGCGCCCGGTGGACACCAGCAATTCCAGCGCGTTGTCGAATCCCGCGGTGTCGCTGGCGCCCTCCCGGATGATCGGGCTCAGCTTGGCCATATCGTCGCCGAAGAGCGGCGACGAGAACAGCGCTTCCCGCGCCCGCATCCAGTTCTGGTTGCCCCGGATCGTGTTGATCTCGCCGTTGTGGCACAGCATCCGGTAGGGGTGCGCCAGCCGCCACGAGCCCAGGGTGTTGGTGCTGTAACGCGAGTGCACCAGCGCCAGGGCGGAGACGATGGAGTCGTCCGAGAGGTCCCGGTAGAAGGAATCCAGTTGGTCGGCCCGCAAGAGGCCCTTGTAGACCACGGTCTTGCTGGACAGGCTGGAGATGTAGAAATCGTCCCGGACCTCGACGGCGAGACCCGCGTCCACGGCGTTCTCGATGACCTTGCGGATGACGTAGAGCTTGCGCTCGAACCGATCCTGGGCGGCGGTCTCCGGACCGGCGCCGATGAAGAACTGCCGGATCAGCGGCGCCACCTGGGCGGCCACCTCGCCGCACTGGCTGAAATCCGCGGGCACGTCGCGCCACCCCAGGAACTCCTGGCCCTCGGCGCGGACCGTCTTCTCGATGACCTGCTCGCACCACCGATGGTGCTCCGTCTCCCGCGGGAGGAAGACCATGCCGACGCCGTACCTGCCCGCATCCGGCAGGGAGATGCCCATGGGACCGCAATGCCGGAGGAAGAAGGCGTGGGGAATCTGGAACAGGATGCCCGCGCCGTCACCGGTATGAGGGTCGCACCCGCACGCGCCGCGGTGCTCCAGGTTGATCAGGACGTCGACGGCGTGGCGGATGAGGTCGTGGGACTTCCGGCCGTCGAGGTTGGCCACGACACCCACGCCGCAGGCGTCATGCTCGTAGGCCGGATCGTAGAGTCCTTGGTACTTCTGCTTCATGTGGCACAGCCTTTGGCAAGACGGCCTCGCGCTCGTCTTGTCGATATTCGGAACAAGCCGGAATACCACAAAATGGTCCGGGTTTCAGTAGCTATCACGTTTTTGTTAAGGAGACGTCACGGCGGCGTCTGGCCGTATGATCTCCCGGAACGCGGCACTGAGGCAGGTAGTCGGCTTGTTCCGCCGAATTCTGGCAGTCTACCAATGTATAGAGGTTTTCGCCACGCCACGGGAGACCTCTCCCTGCTCGTCATTCCCCTCTCTGCTCGTCATTCCCGCGAGACAGCCTGTGTCAATTCTCTCCGTAGTTAACAGACATGGCACCGACGCCCGTATCGTCATTCCGGCGAAAGCCGGAATCCAGGAGTAGGGGGCGGGGAATCACTTTCGTTTACCCCTTCGAGCTCTGGATTCCGGCTTTCGCCGGAATGACGATACGGGGCGTCCCTGCCATTCCGTATCCAACAGCAGTTTCGACACAGCCGCTTTCGCGGGAATGACGGTGCGCGTGTCGGCACCCTTCTCGTGTCCCGTTCAAGCACCCGTTTTCGAATCCGTCGTGGGTTCGGTATACAGGAGTGACACATCAATCCTTGGAGCTTTCTCGATGAAATACGTGGGCCAATCGGTACGCAGCCTCGACGCGGACGAAAAAGTCACCGGAACCGCGGTCTACACCGCGGATCTCGCCCTTCCGGGGATGAAATTCGCCAGGGTCGTCTGCAGTCCCCACGCGCATGCGCGCATCGACGGGTTCGATCTCGATGACGCGCGTGCGGTCGAGGGCGTGCGCGCCATCGTCACTCACGACAGCCTCGACTTCAGCCGCATGGGGTGCATCCGCACCCTCAAGCCCTACGGGCAGGCGGTCAAGGACCGGCCGGCGCTGGCCCACGACAAGGTGCGGTTCCAGGGCGAGCCCGTGGTCATCGTGGTGGCCGACAGCGAGACCGCGGCGGTGGAGGCGGCGGCGCGGGTCGAGGTACGCTACACCCCGCTGCCCCAGGTGTCGGAGATGACCTCCGCCATGGAGGGCGGCACGACGGTACACGACGCCGACGCCGACTACGACCGCGAGGGCGAAGACGATTTCGACCACGACTACGGCCGCAACAACTGCGGCGGCACCCACTTCGTCCAGGGCGACCCCGAGCAGGCCTTCCGCGAGGCCGCCCACGTCATCGAGGACCGCTTCACCTTCCCGTCGCTGTTCCACTATCCCATGGAGCCCCACTGCGCCATCGCCACCGTGGACGACAAGTCCGTTACCGTGCACACCTCCTCGCAGGCCCCCTTCCCGGTGCGGGACGAGATGGCGCGCATGTTCGGGCTCGAAAACGAGCAGGTGACCGTGAAGGTCCCCTACGTCGGCGGCGGCTTCGGCTCCAAGGGGCACATCTGCGTCGAGCACCTGGCGATCCTGGCGGCCGCCGCCTCCGGGGAGACGGTGCAGCTTCGCATGTCCATGGAAGAGACCGCGTTCACCGCCCGGCGGCATCCCGCCGAGATCGAGATCCGCACCGGGCTCCGGGAGGACGGCACGCTGCTCTGCCGGGAGGCGAAAATCCATCTCGACACCGGCGCCTATGCCGATTTCGGAATCCAGGTGACGCGCAAGGCCGCGTTCCGCTCCGTGGGGCCCTACCGGGTGGAGCACGCCCGCGCCGACTGCTACTCGGTCTACACCAACAAGGTGCCGGCGGGGGCCTTCCGCGGCATCGGCAGCGTCCAGCTCGGCTGGGCCTGCGAGGCCCACACCGACCATATCTGCACCGAGCTCGGCTACGACCCCATGGAGTTCCGCCTCAAGAACCTGCTGCGGGCCGGCGAGAAATACGTCCTCGGCGGGCCGCCGCTGGACGGCAGCCCGCACGGAGCGCTGACGGCCTGCCAGGATCTCTTCGAGAAGACCCGCCGCGCGCAGGCGCCCGAGTCCCTGGCGCGACCCGGCGAGATGATCGGCACCGGCGTCGCCTGCGCCATCAAGGACCTCTCCACCACCCAGTACAACGCCCGCATCGTGTTCGAGGACGACGCCACCTTCACCGTGCACGCCAACGCCCCGGAGATCGGCGGCGGCGCCAAGACGGTGCTGGCCCAGACCGCCGCGGAGGCGCTCGGCGTGGGCATCGACCGGATCACCATCGCGCCGTACGACACCAGCACCACGCCCGGCGCCTCCGGCGTCTACGGCAGCCGCATCACCGTGCTCATGGGCAACGCGGTGAAGCGGGCGTCCGAGGAGCTGCGGGAACTGCTGCTGCAACAGGCGGCGTCCCTGACCGACCGGGACAGCCGGGACCTCTCGCTGGAGGACGACGGATTCTCGAGCGAAGGCGAACCGGTAATGACGCTGGATGAGCTGGCGGAAAGGACCACCGGGACCCTCGTGGGCCGCGGCATGGACAAGGCCCTCACCCGCGACCGCATCGACATCCGCACCTGGGAGATCAACGCCGGCATCGCGGTGATGGCAGTGGATTCCGAGACCGGCAGGGTGCGCTGCCTGAGCTACGTCTCCTCGGCCGACATCGGGCAGGCCATGCACCCGCTCCGGTGCGAGGGCCAGGAACAGGGCTCGATCATGTTCGGCCTGGGGAACACGCTCACCGAGGAGCAGGTGTTCGACGGCGCCCTCCTGCTCAACCCCAGCGCCATCGACTACGCCCTGCCGCGCTTCAAGAACCTGCCCGCGGTGCTGGATTCCGTACTGATCGAGAATCGGGACGGCCCCGGCCCCTTCGGCAGCAAGGGCATGGCCGAGGGCGGCCTCGCGCCGGTGGCACCGGCCATCGCCGCCGCGCTGAGGCAGGCCGTGGGCATCGTGGTCCATGACCTGCCCATGAACCCCGAGCGGGTGTACCGGCTGATGGAGACCCGCGGCTGATGGACGCTGCTACCGGCATGGAGTCACAGGTGCTGGCCGCGCTGCGGGACCTCGGGGTCTCCTACAAACTCGTTCACATCGACCCCGAGTTCGCGGATACCGTGGACTTCTGCGAAAAGTACGGCTACCCGCTGGAAACCAGCGGCAACACCATCATCGTGGCCTCCAAGCGCGGCGAGAAGAAGTACTGCGCCTGCATCGTGCAGGCTTCCGCCCGCCTCGACGTGAACCACACCGTCAAGCGGCTGATGGGCGTGTCCAGGGCGTCTTTCGCATCCGCCGACGAGACCATGGAGCTGACAGGCATGATGATCGGCGGCGTCACCGCGTTCGCGCTGCCTCCGGACCTCCCGGTCTACGCCGACCCCAATCTGCGCTCGCAGGAGTACGTCATCCTCGGTTCCGGCAGCCGCTCATCCAAGCTCAAGATCCCGCCCGAGGACCTCGGCAAGATACCCGGCGTCGAGTTCGTCGACGGGCTGGCCATGTAGTAGAGGGCGCGTAGGGGGCGGGCCTCGGACCCGCCCGCGACCGTGCCGTGCAACGACGGACTACCCACCGCCTCCACACCGTTTGGGTTTCGCACCAAGACGCGCTAAACTGGCGAAATGGCTCAACCACGAACCACGTTCGCCAAGCGGCAACGTGAACGCGCAAAGCAGGAGAAGAAGGAGGAGAAGGCCAGGCGGCGCGCCGAACGCAAGGAAGCCCGGCAAGACCGGGGGGAACGCGACGACGATGTCGATCCCGACATCGCGGACATCGTCCCGGGTCCGCAGCCCCCTATCGAGGATCTCTAGTTCCGCGCCGGCCAACCAGCCGTCTGCCAGTCTCGTCCCGCTTCACTATCGGTGTCATCGCCGGTAGAGACGAAACGAGTAGTTGCGACCACGGCGACCGTCCCGTTGACACGGACGCCGGATGCAGCTAAAGTCCCTTATTCAAACTGTGTTCCAGCCTAATCTGCCCGACGAAGCTCTCGTCCCAAGCAAAATCCCATCGCGTGCCGTGAAAGACGCATGTTCTTGCCCAATGCGGCGATCCGATTCCCAGGGTCGAACAGACTGGTCTTTTTTTGTCTCAGCCATTGGAGGAAGAACATGAGCCAGAAATTGTACGTGGGCGGTTTGCCCTATTCCGTCACCGACGGCCAGCTCGAGGAGATATTCGCCGAGCACGGGACCGTGGAGTCCGCAAGAGTCATCGCAGACAAGTTTACCGCCCAGTCGCGCGGATTCGGTTTCGTGGAGATGAGCTCGGGTGAAGAAGCGCAGAAAGCCATCGACGCCCTCAACGGAAACGAGCTTCAGGGCCGTACGCTGACGGTCAACGAGGCACGCCCGCAGGAGAGACGGTCCGGCTTCGGCAACGGAGGCGGGGGCGGCGGCAACAGGCGGTCGGGTGGAGGCAGACCAGGTCGCTGGTAAAACAATTCATCCACGCACCGACTATCCGGCCTGGCGGTCCCGTTCCTGCAAAGGCACGGTGACCGCCGGGCCTTCCAGAAACCGGTCCGGGACCGAAGCCGCGCACCATCACCCATGAGCGGTTCCTCCCCGGGACCGACTCCCCACGCAGAAGAACTCTTTATGTCAAATTCAGACGACACATCCTTCGACGCATTCGGTCTGTCCGATCCATTACTCAAGGATCTCAACAGGATCGGTTTCGTCACCCCCACTCCGATACAGGAAAAGGCCCTGCCCGCGGCCCTGGAGGGGCGCGACGTCCTGGGATGCGCTCAGACCGGCACGGGCAAAACCGCGGCCTTCGTAATCCCCATAGTGGAACGGCTCGCCGGCTCTCCCGAAGGACCGCCCCGCGGCCTGATCCTGGCGCCCACCCGGGAGCTGGCGTTCCAGATTCAGGAGACCATCGACGATCTCGGGCGCTCGCTTCGGGTCTATGCCACCACCGTGGTGGGCGGCGCCGACATGCAGGCGCAGATCCGCGGCCTCAAGCGCCACCCGGAGATCATCGTGGCCACGCCCGGCCGGCTGCTGGACCTCATGTGGGACGGCTTTCTCGACCTGCGGGAGGTGGAGGTAGTGGTGCTGGACGAGGCCGACCGCATGCTCGACATGGGGTTCGCCGATCAACTGAACCAGATCATCGACGCGCTGCCCCCCGGCCGCCAGAGCTTCCTCTACTCGGCGACCCTGCCCACTGACCTGGAAGAGCTGGTGCGCATGTCGTTGCGCGACCCGTTCCACGCCGTCGTGGCCAAGCCGGCGACCCCGGCGGACGGTGTAACCCATACACTCCACAACACCACCCCGGGGGCCAAGACGTCGTTGCTGCTGTCCCTTCTCCAGGACGGCGACGAATCCGTGCTGGTGTTCACCCGCACCAAGAACCGCGCCGACCTTATCGCCGAGACCCTGCGGCGCAGCGGCCATCGGGCGGCGGAGATTCACGGCAACCTGTCCCTGGAACGGCGGCGGGCGTCGCTGGAGGGGTTCCGGCGCGGCCGTTACCGGATCCTGGTAGCGACGGACATCGCCGCCAGGGGCCTCGACATCGACGACATCGGCCACGTCATCAACTACGACCTCCCCTACACCCCCGAAGACTACGTGCACCGGATAGGGCGCACCGCGCGCATGGCGGCGGTGGGCCGGGCCACCAGCTTCGCCACCGCCGCCGATGCCCAGTCGGTTCGGGCCATCGAGAACATCCTTGGACGATCCATCCCCCGGCCCGCAGACAGCGGGCAGGACAGAAAGCGGCGCGGCCGCAAGGTGAGCCCCGAGACCGCCGAAACCAAGCGGGCACGGCCGGCCCGCAAGCGTCGGCGCCCCCGGAAGCGCACCAGCCAACCGGGCGCGCACGCCGAACAAGGTGCGGAACCGGCAGCCATGCAGGCCTCCCCGCCGGTCGAACGGAACTGACCCCGGGCGCTTGACGAAGTCCGGGCAGAGTGGTTGAAGTCGGCAAGGTTGCCTCGTGACGGTTCACGGGCCGGCAGCTTGGCCCGCGACACGGGCGCGTTTGTCATCGAACCACAGCGCTGACGAGGAAACACTCCATGGAACACCCCGCATTGCCCATCAACGTCACCGTGAACGGGAGGGCCCACGCGGCCGACGTGGAGCCGCGGCTGCTGCTCGTGCATTTCCTGCGCGAGAACCTGGGGCTCACCGGCACCCACGTGGGCTGCGACACCAGCCAGTGCGGTGCGTGCACGGTGCACGTGAACGGCCTGGCGGTGAAATCCTGCACGATGCTGGCGGTTCAGGCCGACGGCGTCGAGATCACCACCATCGAGGGGATGGCGGAGGGAACAAGCCTGCACCCCGTTCAGACCGCCTTCCAGGAAGAGCACGGCCTCCAGTGCGGCTACTGTACCCCCGGCATGGTGATGACCGCCGCGCACCTGCTGGAGACCAACCCGGACCCGGACGACGACGCCATCAAGCACGCCCTGGAAGGCAACCTGTGCCGCTGCACCGGGTACATCAACATCGTCAAGGCCATCCGCCGGGCCGCCGGGCAGATGAGGGGGCAGCATGCATCCAGCTAGCTTCGGATACCACGCGCCGGGCTCCCTGGGCGAAGCGTTCACCCTCCTGCGGGAACACGGCGAGGACGCCAAGGTGCTGGCCGGAGGACACAGCCTCCTTCCGGCCATGAAGCTCCGGCTCACCCAACCCGAGGTGCTCGTCGACCTGCGGCGAATACCCGGACTGAGCGGCATCCGGGTGGACGGCGACACCCTGGTCATCGGCGCCCTCACCACCCATACCGAGGTCGGCACATCAGAAGACGTGCGCCGTTTGCTGCCGGGGCTGGCCGACACGGCTTCGGTCATCGGCGACCTGCAGGTGCGGAACCGCGGCACCATGGGCGGCAGCGTCGCCCACGCCGATCCGGCCGCGGACCTGCCGGTGACGCTGACCGCCCTTGACGCTTCTTTCGTCCTCGCTTCGTCCGAGGGCGAACGCGCCGTGGCGGCGGACGACTTCTTCGTGGACTTCTTCACCACCGCCCTCGAGCCCCACGAGATCCTGACGGCGATACGGATTCCGTTGCCACCCTCCCCTGCCCGGACGAGCTACGCCAAGCTGCCGCACCCGGCGTCCGGCTACGTGGTGGTGAGCGCGGCCGCGGCGCTGTCGGTGGACGGCGGCGGCGCCTGCACCGGCGCGCGGGTGGTGTTGGGCGGCGTGGGCGGGACGCCCCATCGGGCCACGGGGGTAGAGGCTGCCCTCACCGGACAGGAGCTGACGCCGGAGGTAATGGCGGCAGCAGCCCGGCAGGCCGCGGACGGTATCGATCCGCACGCGGACTCCTACGCGGACGAGGACTACAAGCGCCACATGGCCGTGGTCTACGCCCGGCGCGCCATCGAGGCCGCGGCGGCGCAGGGATAGCCCCCCGGTTCCCGTCACACAGGTCGAAACCTTCGAGGACGATCCATGAGCACAGATCAAAGCACCGACAGCCTGATCGGCGCCTCCATCCGCCGGGTCGAGGACCCTCCCCTGCTCACCGGCCAGGGATGCTACGTGGACGACGTGAAGCTGCCGGGCATCCTTCACGTGGCGATTCACCGGAGCACCCACCCCCACGCCCGCATCGTCTCCATCGACACGAGCGAGGCCGCGGCCATGCCCGGGGTGGTTTGCGTGGTGACCGGCGACGACACCGGCGACCTGGCGCTGCGCGCGCCCATGCTGACGCCGGACATGAACATGCCGGAGCATCCGGTGCTGGCGCGGGGCGCGGTCCACGCGGTGGGCGCGCCGATCGCGGCGGTGGTGGCCGAGAGCCGCGCCCTGGCCGAAGACGCGGCCGCCGCCATCGGCGTGACCTACGACCCCCTGCCCGTGGTCACCGATGCCGAGGCCGCGCTCGAGGCCGGCTCGCCGCTGGCCCACGAGGAGCTGGGCACCAACCACTGCTACAGCATGAAGCGGGAGAACGGCGACGTCGACAAGGCATTCGCCGAGGCGGACCACATCTCCCGGCTGCACATGAAAAGCCCGCGGCTGGTGGCCATGTCCATGGAGGCACGGGGAGTGCTGGCCGACGCCGACCCGATCCGGAACGAGCTCACGGTATGGCTCTCCACCCAAGGACCGCACCGGTCACGGGCGGAGATCGCCAACTCCCTGGGATTCCCCGAGAACCGCATCCGGGTCATCGCGCCGGACGTGGGCGGCGGCTTCGGCAGCAAGGGCTGCGTCTACCGCGAGGATGTCCTGGTCTGCCACCTGGCGCGGAAGCTGGGCCGGCCGGTCAAGTGGATGGCCACCCGCAGCGAGGACTTCCTTACCACCTGCCAGGGGCGCGACCAGGCCATGACCTCGGAACTGGCGCTCAGCAAGGACGGCAAGATGCTCGGCCTCAAGGTGCGGGTGGTGGCGAACCTGGGCGCCTACCTGCACTCCGCCACCGCGGGCCCGCCCCAGCGCATGCTGGTCATGGCGCCGGGCTGCTACCAGATCCAGGACGTGCGCGTCGAGATCGTCTCGGCCTTCACCAACACCGTGCCCACGGGCCCCTACCGCGGCGCCGGCCGGCCGGAGTCGGTGCTCAACATCGAGCGGCTGGCGGACAAAGCCGCACGGGACCTGGGCATGGACCCGCTGGAGCTTCGCCGCAAGAACTACATCCAGCCGGACCAGTTCCCCTACCGCACCGGCGTGGGGGTGGAATACGACTCCGGTGATTACGAAAAATCGCTGAACGAGGCCCTGCGGCTGTCGGACTACGATGGGATCATTCGTTACCGCGATGAGGCACGCGCTCGGGGCGAGTTGGTGGGAGTTGGTTTCTCAACCTTCTGCGAGCCCAGCGGCGGTGCCGGGTTCGAGAGCGGAGCCGTGCGGGTGGACCGCACCGGCGAGATCACCGTGCTGACAGGTTCCAGCTCCCACGGCCAGGGCCACGAGACCGTGTGGGCTCAGGTGGCCGCCGAGAAGCTCAAGGTGCCCATGGAGAGCGTGGTGGTGCGCCACGGCGACACCACGGCCATCCAGCAGGGCACCGGCACCTTCGGAAGCCGTAGCGCGGTCATGGGCGGCGGCGCCCTGGCCACGGCCGCCGAACGCGTGATCGACAAGGCCAAGGCCATCGCCGGCAACCTCATGGAAGCGGCGCCGGACGACGTGGTCCAGGTCGAAGGCGGCTTCGCCGTGGCCGGCGTGCCGGAGCGGAACGTGACCTGGCGCCAGGTGGCCGGCGCGGCCTACGCCAAGGGGACTCCCGCCGGGATGGATCCCGGTCTCAACGAAGTGGCCTTCTTCGATCCCAACCGCGAAGCCTGGGGCTTCGGCGCCCACGTGGCGCTGGTACGCATCAACGGCGACACCGGCGAGCTGACCATCGAGAAGCTGGTGCTGGTGGACGACATCGGCGTGGTCCTGAACCCCATGATCGTGGAGGCCCAGGTCCACGGCGGCCTCGCGCAAGGACTCGGCGAGGCGCTGTGTGAGCACATGGTCTTCGACGAGGAGGGCCAGCCCCGCACCGGCACCCTCATGGACTACGCGGTGCCACGCGCCAGCACCATGCCGCCCCTGATCCTGGGCGAAACCGAAACCCCCAACCCCTTCAACCCGCTGGGCGTAAAGGGCGTCGGCGAAGCCGGCACCAACGGCGCACCGCCCGCCGTGGCCAACGCCGTCATGGACGCCCTCTCCCCCCTGGGCATCGACCACATCGACATGCCCTACACCGCGCCGAAGCTGTGGCGGGCGATTCGGGAGGCGCGGAAGGGGTAGCGTGTGCCGTTCGGTGTGATGCGAACCGGGACCGAAGGGCGAAGCAGTGCGGCTCAGATTTTATGTTGATGCAAAAACCGGTTATTCTCATATCTTCTCTCATGGAATCGACGAGGATGAGGTCACCGATGTTTTGATGTCTCCAAGCGAAGACCGTCCCGGCCGAGAGGGATCACGCATTGCCATAGGCCGAACTTCTGGAGGACGTCTTCTTCGGGTCATCTATGTACCCGACCGAGAGGCCGATCAGATCTTCGTCATCACGGCGTATGAGTTGAAAGGCAAGCCGCTCACCGCGTTTCGACGACGCATGAGAAGGAGAGGAAGATGAGGAAGACAAACAATTTTCCGCACGGGTGGGACAAGGAACGGGTCCAGCGCGTCCTCCGCCACTACGAATCTCAGAACGAGAACGAAGCGGTCGCCGAAGATGAGGCAGCATTCGAGGACACTACGCAAACAGTGATGGAGATCCCCAACGATTTGGTACCCGTCGTGCGAGCGCTGCTTGCGGAGCGTGCCAAGTGAGTTGAGGGGATCCAACGACATGGGGCGATTGAAAAGATCCGAAATCGTTGAGCGCCGCCGCCGGTTCGTAATTCCCGGGTGTGAGCACATGTACAAGACGCTCGCCGATGTCGGTTTTGATGGAAACGGGAAGTGGGTCATGCCCTACCAGATGGAGTCGAAGAGCAGAACAGGTCCTGTGCTCGTCGGCAAGGACTGGTTGGACTGGCCGTCGGTATGCAAGCATCGCGACGTATTGGAGAAAAAGGGCTATCTACCAGATATGGACTTCAACATAGTGCTGGACCGCGCCTTGGAACGGGCCAAGTTGAAGCGCAAGGACATCTATGTCACGCAAGCCTTTCACCTGCTCCCTCCTAACAGGCCGTGGAAAAACCCACGGATTTGAGAGTTGGTGACTGACGCAAAGGGAAGCGGAGCCTCGCCGGGCTGGGATAGAGGTCAATCGCACGCCTTTTCATGCCCAAGGCTGCGGCGCAGACGCACGCCCCCACAGGAAGCGTGGTCACGTGCCGACTCCCAAGGTTCGCAGCCGCACCAGGTTGTAGGCCGCGAAGGTCAGGGTGAACTGAAAGTCCACCTTCGGAAGCCCCCGATGCTTGAGTTTGCGCAGCCCGCCGACAGTCTTGGCCCAGCCGAAGGCTTCCTCGATCCGCTTGCGCACCCGCTGGCTCTGAGCGTAGCCCGCGTGACGGGTGGTGCGATGGTCAATGGCCGAACGCCGGTTGCTGTCGTTCTGCGCCACATGAGGACTGACGTTCGCCCAGCGCAACCCCTGGACAAAGTCACGGGTATCGTACCCCTTGTCCGCACCCACGGTGAGCCGGCCCTTGCCGGGTCGCGCCTCGATCATGGCCAGCGCCGACTCCCGCTCAGCCCGGCCGCTGGCCTGGGTGGTGCGCGTGTCAACGATCAGTCCATGGCGGTTGTCCATCAACGCATGTCCCAGGTAGCACAGCTTCGCTTCCTGCCCCTTGCTCTTGCGGTACTGCCGGGCCTGCGGGTCGGTGCTGGACTCATGGGTCGCGTTGCTGCGCTTCTCGCCCCGAAAGTCCGCTTCGGCATTGCGTCCGCCGCCGCCCCGCGGTCCCTCGCCTCCTTTGGGGCGAAACGACTTCATCGACGCCCACGCCTCCAGCAGCGTGCCATCCACGCTGAAGTGCTCATCCGACAAGAGCCGCGCGTCACGCGCCTGCACCAGGATCTTCGCAAAGAACTCCCGGGCGATATCCGAGCCGATCAACCGCTCCCGGTTCTTCGTGAACGTCGAGTGGTCCCACATCGCCTCGTCCATCGACAGCCCCACAAACCACCGGAACAAGAGGTTGTAGTCCAGTTGCTCCACCAACAGCCGCTCGCTGCGGATCGAGTAAAGCACCTGCAACAGCAACGCCCGCAGCAACTGTTCCGGCGCGATCGAAGGCCGCCCCGTGTGCGAGTACATCGCCTCGAACTCCCCCGACAGCTCTTCCAGTGCCCGGTTCACCATCTCCCGGATCGGTCGCAACGGATGGTCCTTGGGAACACGGGCTTCCGGCGACACATAGCTGAACATGCCTTCTTGACGCGGATCAGTGCCTCTCATCGACTCCTCCGTCCCACTACGAACATACAAATATGTATCCGCGTCAGACGGACTTTTTCAACAACCTGTTAGAGCAGAGAGGGAACACTGATTATGCGCATTGCCGCGGTAGACCTTGTCAGCAACACCTGTTTTCCGGCCCTGGCCGCTCAGGAGCTGGGTTTCTACCGGGAAGAGGGCGTGGACGTGGAGATCGAGCTGGTCTCGCAGATCGGCGCCACACGGGCGCTCCGGGAGGGGGCGGCGGACGCCATGATCGCGGGGTCGGTGCACGATCTGCTGCGTGAGTTTCCGGCCTGGAGCGGGGCCAAGCTGCTGGTGGCGCTGTCCCAGGGGACGCCGTGGCTCCTGACCGTGCGGGCGGACCTGGAGGCGGAGCGGGGCGATCTCGACGGGCTGAAGGGCTTGCGGCTTACCGCGGCGGAAGGGCCGGATCTGGTGTTCAAGACGCTGCTCCGCGCCGGGGGCCTGGATCCGGAGCGTGACGTGAGCATCGTGCACTTGCCCGGCTCCGAGGCCCGCGACGTGTCGTTCGGCGTCTATGCCGCTCGTGGCCTGGAGTCTGGGCAGATCGACGGCTTCTGGTCCAATGCCATGGGCAGCGCTACAGCGGTGTCGCTCGGGGTAGGCAAGGTCCACGTGGACGTGCGGCGAGGGGACGACCCCGCGGAGGTCCGCTACTGTACGTTCGCGGGCCTCGGAACCACCGACGCCTTCATCGAGCGGGAGCCGGAGCAGGCGGCGGCCGCCATCCGCGCCATCGTGAAGGCGCAGAAAGCGTTGCGCGCGGATCCTGCCAGAGCGGCCGGGGTAGGGGAAGGGCTTTTCCCGAAGGACGCCGCCGAACTCATCACCGGCATCGTGGAGCGGGACGTCCCGTTCTATGAGCCCGCCATTTCCGAGGACGCCGTGGCGAAGCTGAACGCGTTCGCGCAGTCCGTCGGCCACCTGCCGGGGCCGGTGCCCTACGAGCAGGTGGCGGCGGTGCGGTTCCGGGAGTTGTGGGCCGGTTGAGGCAGCGCCCTTCGACTTCGCTGCGCTACGCTCAGGGCGAACGGCGATGAGTTTTCACCACCGTTCGTCCTGAGCGTAGCGCAGTCGAAGGACGCGGTTCGACCCGATTGCTTCCCTCAAAACCCGGCTGCGGGCTCCAACGCCCCCTCCGGCGGCGTCCGGGTTTCGTAGGCCCACTCCGGCATGCGGCTCTCCATGCCGTTGGCGGCCAGCTCGGCCTCGTAGGTCTCTCGGATCTGCGGGTCCTCGTCCATGTAGGCGATGGCGTTGCCGCCGTCACGGGTGTCCACCGCGCCAACGTCCTTGGCCTGCCCGCCGGGAGCGCCGCCGCGCCGGAAGGCCGGCCCGTAGGGGCCGTCGAAGATCAGCAGGCGCAGCCCCTCCGGGTCGGTGCCGAAGTGCTGGTGGAACCAGTCGCCCCGCATGGGCGCCGCGCTGATCATGCCTACCGGCTCGTAGGTCTGCTGCTTGACCTCGTCCCCGCGCCCTTCCTCCCACGGCCTCATGCCCAGGGTGTCCGGCCAGGTGTAGGTGAATCCCTTGCCCTTGATGCACACCAGGATGGCGCCGGAGGGGTGTTTGTGGGCCTTGGAGTACTGCCCGGTCTCGTACTGGGCGATCTTCATGTAGAAGTTGGCGCCGGCCATGTGCGGCTCCACCCGCCGGTAGCTGAAGGAACGGCGGTTGTCCCGCGGCAGCTCGCAGGTGACGATGTCGGGGATCACGTTGGTGAGGCGCATGGCCAGGCCGCGCACCGGGTCGGCGCGGATCTCTTCCACTTCCTTGAAGTAGTCGTCCTGCCCCGCGAACCGCTTGCTGAACTCGTACGGGCAGTTCATCACGAACTCGGCATCGCGGACCAGGTTCAGGATGTTGGGGGCCGTGGTGGCGGCCAGCAGCAGGGCCGGCGAGGAGGTGGCGTTGACCACCCGGTGCCAGGCGTTCAGCGGGATGCCGAAGAGCGACCCCGGGCCCCACTCGAAGGTGAGCTTCCTGCTCTCGCTCTCGTGCCACACCTCGGTGGTGCCGCGCCCCTCCACCACGTAGTAGGTTTCCTCGTAGAGATGGCGCTCGACGTTGAGCGCGCCCGCCCCGGGGACCTCGACCACGTACATGCCCCAGAGGTGCTCGGTGCCCAGGAGCTGGATGCCGATGCCGCGTCCGCCCAGTCGTTTCCAGGGCTTGAACGGCAGGTCCTGGACCTTGTGCACGCCGATGTCCCGGTGGATGGAGATGCCCTGGTCCTCCATGAAACGGTCGTAGGGCGACTTGGGGTTCTTCCACGTGCCGAATCCTGCCTTGCCTGTGGGCGAAGGCTCGTTGAAATCGAACAGTTCCGCGCCGGGCTCAACTCCCATGATGTGCCTCCTTGGCTTCTGAGTCGCGTTCCCAAGGGATGTTAGCCGTGGTCCCCGGTACGGTCAAGCCGGCCCTTCAGGCCCGTCATGGGCGGCCTTTCCCCGTGTGGAAGCAGGGTCTCCGGCATTTGATAGGGTAGGGGCTTTGATCTATAGTGGCAGTGCTTCGGCGGTACGTCGCCGAGGCGCTTTCCTGGGCTGAACAAGACACCGGAGACACTCGGCAAGGAGGCGGCGCGCCGCCCGTTCGAGGAAGGAGTTGAGCCATGAAGGACGGATTTCGCGTAATCGATTCGGATCGGCACATCATGGAGCCGTCGGACATGTACGACCGGTACATGCCGAAGAAATACCACGGGCGGGTGAAGATCACCGGACCGAACCAGTCCAACCGCTACGTGGACGGAAAGCCCGTCTCCGACTCCAATCGGCGGCCCGACCGCGAGGTCACCGACTACGGCTTCATCTTCGCCAGCAACGCGTCCTGGCGCGAGACCTTCGCCGAGGCCATCGCCACCGGTTTCGACCCCGCCTCCAACCTCCGCGACATGGACAGGGAAGGCATCGACCTGAGCGTGCTGTTCCCGACCATGGGCCTCTACGTCATGTGGAGCTCGGACATCGACCCCGAGCTGAGCCAGGCCATCTGCCGCGCCTACAACACCTGGCTCGCGGAATATTGCAGCCACGACGAGTCGCGGCTGCGCGGCGTCATGCTGCTGCCCTTGCAGGATCCCGCCCGGGCCGTCGAGGAGCTGCGCCACGCCCGCGAGAAGCTCGGCCTGGTGGGCATCTTCTGGCGCCCCAACAAGCTCTGCGGTCGCACCCTGGCCAGCCCGGACTACTATCCCGTCTACGAAGCGGCCCAGGACCTGAGCGTCACCGTGTGCGTCCACGAGGGCGCGCGCACGATCCTCGATCAGGCGGGCGGCGACCGCTACAGCGAGTTCGGCCGCCACGTGGCCTGCCATCCGCTGGAGCAGATGCTCGCCTGCCTGAGCTTCTGCGGCGACGGCATACTGGAGAAGTTTCCGGCCCTCAAGGTCGCTTACCTGGAGTCGGGCTGCGGCTGGGTGCCGTTCTGGCTGGAGCGCATGGACGAGCACTGGGAGCACGAGTCCCACGGCTCGGCCAAGACCACCCCGGAGAAGCCCAGCTTCTACTTCCACCGCCAGTGCTGGGTGAGCTGCGAGGCCGGCGAGGAGCTGGTGCCGAGCTTCGTCGAGCACGTCGGCAACGACCGCCTCACCATGGCCACCGACTATCCCCACAGCGACTGCGTCGACAAGTGGCCGGACCTCACCGTGGGCGCCCTGAGCGCCAACGACAAGCTGTCCGAGGAGACGCGCCGCAAGATCCTGTGGGACAACCCGGTGCAGATGTTCGCGCTGGGGATGTAGGCGGGATACGAACGATGGCGAAATTCCGGGTCGTCTACTGCGGCAGCAACGATGTTCCCGTCGACCTGATCGAGCCCATCCTGCGCGAGGCCGACGCGGAGATGGTGATCGCCAGGCCGACCAACGACGAGGAACTGGCCGAGGCCGGGCGCGGCGCCGACGGCATGATCTTCCATGGCGCCTTGCCGCTCACCCGAGAGATCATCGAGAAGCTCGACCGCTGCAAGGTGGTGTGCCGCACCGGCGTGGGCGTGGACCGGCTCGACCTGGAGGCGGCCAGGGAGCACGGCGTCACCGTGTGCAACGCCGCCGGCTGCAACTCCATCGAAGTGTCGGAGCAGATGATCGGCCTCATGATCGCCATCTCCCGCAAGCTCGTGCGCATGAACCAGTACGTGCGCGAGGGCCGCTGGCGCCGGCACACGGCCGAGCTGCACTCCTACCGCGGCCCGGTGTCGCGCATCGCCGGGCAGACCCTGGGGATCGTGGGCCTGGGCAACGTGGGGCGCCAGGTGGCGCCCCGCGCTCAGGGCATGAAGATGAACACCCAGGCCGTGGACCCCTACGTGGCCTCGGAGATCGCCGAGGCCATGGGCGTCAGGCTGGTTTCCCTGGACGAGCTGGTGCGCACCTCGGATGTCATCAGCCTGCACGCCCCGCTGGTGCCCGCCACCCGCAAGATGTTCGGCAAGGACCAGTTCTCCGCCATGAAGAAGACGGCCTATTTCCTCAACTGCGCCCGTGGCGGCCTGGTGGACACCAACGCCCTCTACGAGGCCCTCACCACCGGCGAGATCGCCGGCGCCGCCCTCGACGTCACCGACCCCGAGCCCATGCCCGCCGACCACCCGATCCTGACGCTCCCCAACGTCATCGTCACCTGCCACACCGCCGCCAACTCCAACGAGTCCTACGTCGACTGCCAGACCCACGCCGCCCGCGAAGTGGCCCGGGTCCTCCAGGGCGAACCCCCCACCACCGAGATCAACGATCCGTGGCTGGTGGGCGAAGCGCAGGACCAGGGTTTCGGAGGGGTGTGACCCGCGTCCCACAATCGTCGTTACCGCGCGAACAGCGGCCTGCGAATGCCCACACCGTCATTGCCGTGGGATAGCCCGCGAATGCCCGCAACCGTCATTCCGGGCTTGACCCGGAATCCAGAGGTGGGGAGGATGGGCAGGTGCGGTGCCGCGTGGCCCGAAGACATCTGTACATTCATTGTACATCAAAGCTGATTCTTGATAGAGTCCACGGTAGAAGTTGTCCCGATGGAGTAGCAATCATGGACGGCGAAAAACTACGACACGGCGAAGCGGACCGGACCGGTGCCCCCGTCACCGTAAGCGAGTTCCGTGCACGGCTCGCGGAAATGATCAATCGCGCCGAACGAGGCGAAGAAGTCGTCATCGCCCGCGGGCGCGAGCCGGTGGCGAAACTCGTCGGGCTGCGGCCCAAGGGTCGGCGCAGACTGGGCATCCTCAAGGAAATGATGAGCGAAGAGGAATTGAATGCGCTCACGGAGGCTGTCGAGAAGCCGTTGTCGCCAGCCGATCAGGCGGCGCTGGAGGGTGCACTCACGGACGATCTCGGCATCGCCAAGCGGTAGGTTCGAGGAATTCTCTGTGCGGCTGCTTCTCGACAGTCATGTCCTGTGGTGGGCCATTCGCGGGTTGCCGAGATTGTCCGACGAGGCCCAAGCGCGCATACTTGACGACGACAACGAGGTTTTCTACAGCCCAGTCAGCCTGTATGAGATAGCGTTCAAGGCGAGTCGTGGCCGCATGCCGGTAGTAGCCATGCACCTGCCTGAGGCGGTGCAATTCTCTGATTTTCACGAACTCGCCCTTACCTCCCTACATCTCGTCCATGCAGCGCGCCTTCATTGGGATCACGGGGACCCTTGGGACAGAGTCCTGCTGGCCCAGGCACTTCTGGAAGACATGGACTTGATCTCGGCCGACAGGGTGTTCGACAGTCAAACCGAACGGCGTCTTTGGTGAGGTGACAGGGTATCGCGTTCAATGCGACCCGGCGTCAGCAGTGCCACCCTCTCGTCATCATGCCACGCCACCGTCCAGACTGTCGGAGCCATCGTGAGATAACAGATGATAATCCACAGCCGTCACAACCTTGCTGTTGGCGGAGATTTCGACGGACGGAACCGAGAGGATCAAGTCGCGTGCGAACTCAGCGTCTTCGCGACCGACGATGAAGAACTCGGGTTGCCCGCTAGCCCTATCCCTTGTAATGCCTATGCCATCACGTTGTCCGTCCACCGATACGAGTTCCACCGATACGATCTTGCCGAAGGGAATCCGTAAGGAACGGCGGTCTCCATTGAAGTAGATGTGCTTTGTGGTAACGGCGAGCAGTCCGGTTCCTCTGGAAACGGCCCCGTCATCCTCACGGCGCGTCTCTTGTTCCAGGAACTCAACGGAGGGGAATACCCAGAGCAGATGCTCGGACTTCTGAAATCTGAACGGAAGCTTGCCACCCTCCACAATGAAGTTGATCCCTCCCGGCAAGTTGCCGGAATCGAGAATGTCCAAGACGTTCTTCTTGCATTGACGTAACTGCTCCGTCCATTGCCTCTCCTTTTCGAGTCTCGCCTTCCGTTCGTCGGCCTTTCTTCTCATCCACTGCAGCATGGGCCAATCCCGGGAAGACCTGCGTTACGGCCCACGTGCGAAGTTGACGGGACGACTATCGGCGTGTTCGGAGCTGTGCCAACGCGGCTACTAGCGCGTCGGACAACTCTTCCGCCTTGTACTCGAACGTCACGTGCCATGCGCTTGGGTGGATACACTCGATATACTTGACGCGAGCGCGACGACAAGCTTTCTGCGCGACGCCGCCGAGGGCGATGACCGTTCGGCCCTCTACTTCGTGTCGGGTAATTCTGTCAAACGATTCGTTGATGTGTCGTGTAGAAATCCGTGCCGACCGCTTAGCAGGTTGTTGAAAAAGTCCGTCTGACGCGGATACATATTTGTATGTTCGTAGTGGGACGGAGGAGTCGATGAGAGGCACTGATCCGCGTCAAGAAGGCATGTTCAGCTATGTGTCGCCGGAAGCCCGTGTTCCCAAGGACCATCCGTTGCGACCGATCCGGGAGATGGTGAACCGGGCACTGGAAGAGCTGTCGGGGGAGTTCGAGGCGATGTACTCGCACACGGGGCGGCCTTCGATCGCGCCGGAACAGTTGCTGCGGGCGTTGCTGTTGCAGGTGCTTTACTCGATCCGCAGCGAGCGGCTGTTGGTGGAGCAACTGGACTACAACCTCTTGTTCCGGTGGTTTGTGGGGCTGTCGATGGACGAGGCGATGTGGGACCACTCGACGTTCACGAAGAACCGGGAGCGGTTGATCGGCTCGGATATCGCCCGGGAGTTCTTTGCGAAGATCCTGGTGCAGGCGCGTGACGCGCGGCTCTTGTCGGATGAGCACTTCAGCGTGGATGGCACGCTGCTGGAGGCGTGGGCGTCGATGAAGTCGTTTCGCCCCAAAGGAGGCGAGGGACCGAGGGGCGGCGGCGGACGCAATGCCGAAGCGGACTTCCGGGGCGAGAAGCGCAGCAACGCAACCCATGAGTCCAGCACCGACCCGCAGGCCCGGCAGTACCGCAAGAGCAAGGGGCAGGAAGCGAAGCTGTGCTACCTGGGACATGCGTTGATGGACAACCGCCATGGACTGATCGTTGACACGCGCACCACCCAGGCCAGCGGCCGGGCTGAGCGGGAGTCGGCGCTGGCCATGATCGAGGCGCGACCCGGCAAGGGCCGGCTCACCGTGGGTGCGGACAAGGGGTACGATACCCGTGACTTTGTCCAGGGGTTGCGCTGGGCGAACGTCAGTCCTCATGTGGCGCAGAACGACAGCAACCGGCGTTCGGCCATTGACCATCGCACCACCCGTCACGCGGGCTACGCTCAGAGCCAGCGGGTGCGCAAGCGGATCGAGGAAGCCTTCGGCTGGGCCAAGACTGTCGGCGGGCTGCGCAAACTCAAGCATCGGGGGCTTCCGAAGGTGGACTTTCAGTTCACCCTGACCTTCGCGGCCTACAACCTGGTGCGGCTGCGAACCTTGGGAGTCGGCACGTGACCACGCTTCCTGTGGGGGCGTGCGTCTGCGCCGCAGCCTTGGGCATGAAAAGGCGTGCGATTGACCTCTATCCCAGCCCGGCGAGGCTCCGCTTCCCTTTGCGTCAGTCACCAACTCTCAAATCCGTGGGTTTTTCCACGGCCTGCTAACTATTACTCCGACATACTCCACCGGCGTCCATGTACATCATCAGCGAAAAGCGAGTCCGGCATAAGCAAGCCGGTGTCACGAGACGATCATCACTACACCCTCGAACCTCGCGTCACAAACAAGCGCCCCACCCTTGATCCCCAACCTCCGTGCGCATAGGCTTCCCTTATCTTGAGCCAGACACGGGCGACTGCAATTCTCTCCGAGGAGGAAGGTTGATGACGGACCACGACCTGGGCGGGCTCACGTTGGCGAATGCGGCGGCACGGATCAAGAGCAAGGAACTGCCTCCGGTGGAGCTGACCGAGATCATGCTGGCGCGCATCGAGCGACTAAACCCGGAGCTGGTGGCGTACGTCACGGTATCACGGGAGGAAGCGCTGGCGGACGCGCGGGCGGCGGAGGCGGAGATACGCGACGGCAAGTATCGGGGGCCGCTGCACGGCATACCGCTGTCCATCAAGGACAACATCGCGACGCGGGGGATTCGCACGACCGCGGGGTCCAAGGTGCTGGAGGAGTGCGTTCCGGATTACGACGCCACGGTTGTGACGCGGCTCCGGGAGGCGGGGGCGGTGATCCTGGGCAAGACCAACATGCACGAGTGGGCCAACGGCGGCACCACCATCAACCCGTTCTACGGCACCACCCGGAACCCGTGGGACACGGAGCGGATCGCCGGCGGCTCCAGCGGCGGGTCGGCGGCGGGGCTGGCGGCGAGCCTGTGCCTGGGCTCCATCGGCACGGACAACGGCGGGTCGGTGCGGAACCCGGCCTCGCTGTGCGGCACGGTGGGGTTCAAGCCCACCTACGGGCGCATCAGCCGGTTCGGGCACGTGCCCGGCGACGGCGGCTTCAGCACCAATCACCTGGGCGTGTTCAGCAAGACGGTGCGGGACTGCGCGCTGATCCTGCAGGCCGTCGCCGGCCGGGACCCGAAGGACCCCAACAGCGCCGACGAGCCGGTGCCGGACTACGAGGACGGCCTCGACGCGGACATCGAAGGGGTCCGGGTGGGGATCGTCAAGGACTACTTCGACCGGTACATGACCCGGGCGGTGCGGGAGGCGTTCGTGGAGGCGCAACGGCAGCTCGAATCCCTCGGCGTGCGGCTGGTGGAGGTGGAAGTGCCGCACCTGGACACGACACGGTTCGTCTGGCCCTGCATCACGCGGCCGGAGAACGTGGCGGAGAACCTGCCCTATCTCACGGCCCGGCCGCGCGACTACAGCCCGCGCCTGCTGCGCCAGAACATCGCCTCCATGCTGATTCCCGCCGACGCCTACGTCGCCGCACAGCGCATCCGGCGCCTCCTGTGCCGGGAGTTCGACGAGGTTTTCAGGAACGTGGACCTCATCGCCGCGCCCACGGCGGCGGTGCCGGCTCCCACCATTGAGGAATCGAAGCGGGCCGTCATGGAAGTGGACGGAGAGGAAATCAGGCTCGAGAGCCCGGGCGTGAACTTCCGCTCGCTCTTCACCACCCCCTTCAACCTCACCGGCCTGCCGGCCCTGAGCGTCAACTGCGGCTTCTCTTCCGCCGGCCTGCCCATCGGACTCCAGCTCGTGGGGCCGCGTTTCCGGGAGAAACGGGTGCTGCGCGCCGCCCACGCCTACGAGCAAGCGGCCGGCTGGTTCCGGCACACGCCGCCGGTGGGAGGGTGAACGGCTCAAGCCACGGAACGCATCCTCGTGGCTACGGCTTCCGCTCCCAGCACCCGGTCGAGGAAGTTGACGGACAGCGGCCAGGTCAGCTTGGCCAGCGCGGGGTCGTAGGCGTCGCCGTCGGCCAGGGCGAAGCCGTGGCCGGCGGGCGGGAAGAAATGCCACTCGACGTCCGGCGTGCCTTCCAGGAAGGCTGCCCGGAGCTGCTCCTGCACGGGCACCGGCGCCACGCGGTCATGGCCGCCGAACAGGACCATGGACGGGCAGTGGATCTCCCGGGCGGACTCGTTGGGGTGGCGCGGCCTGAGCTTGCTGGGACCCTCCTCACGCACCGAGGGATAGTAACCCAGGTACGCCGCGACCTGGGGCGTCGCCGCGACGAAGTGGATGCCGATGCGCCCGCCCATGCACAGGCCCATGACCGCCACGCGCTTCTCGTCCACGTCGGCGCGGCCGCAAAGGTACTGCCAGCCCTGGCCGATGACCTCGACGAAACGCCCGTCCGTGGTCTTCTTCTGCACGTCGTGGAAGTCGGAGAAGCCCAGCATGTCGTAGAGCGCCGGCACCATGGCGGTGTAGCCGGCCTCGGCGAACTCGCAGGCCATGTGCTTGATGTGGCCCGTGACCCCGTAGTGGTGATGGACGATGAGCAGCGCCGGGCCCGGCGTGTCCCTTTCCGGCGAAGCGATGAAGCCGGGCACCCCGTCTTGTTCCTGCGTCAGCGCGCGAGTGATGATCTTCGACATGGTGTCCTCCTGCTAACTCTTCAATTCTGATGACGCCGTCGGTGCGCGACCATTATGCCCCTTGATGGGGTGTGCAGGTCAAACGATCAACCGCCCGATGCCCCATCCTCCGAGCGGCGCCCTTCCCGCAGCTTCCGGGTCGCGTCCATATCCGCGGCCCCCGTCTCCGGGTCCACCACCACGCCATACTGCATGCGCGCATTCTCCGGCGACAGCAACTCCGCGGCGACGTCGTCCAGGACCGCCTCCACCGGCCGTTCGTAGGGGTCGCCGTACCCGCCGCCCCCGGCGGAGCGGATCTCGGCCACGTCGCCGCCGCGCGGATGGTGCATGGCGGCGCGGTGAAATTCCACCTCTTCGCCGTCCCCCGAGCGAACCCGCACGGCGCCCGCGGCGGCGGGTGAGCCCCCGGCCAGCCCGAACGGCGAGGTCTCCTCGGCGCCGCTGCCGATCTGCACCGAGAGGGCGCTGCCATCCTCGTTGAAGCGCAGGGAGAACAGCGCCCCGTAGCCGCCGCGCCACTTGCCGGCGCCGGCACTGTCCGGGCGAAGCTCATAGTTCAGGATGCGGTGCGGGAAGGTCAGCTCGTAGAGCTCCGGGTCCGGCACCCGCGAGCCGCCCATGGACGACACCGGGCTGATATGGTTCCAGCCGTCGAAACCCTGGGTGGCGCCGCCTCCGCCCTTGGCGAAATGGAGGATGAAGGCCGCCGGCCGGCCGGTGCGCCGGTTCAGGGCGGTGCCGGCGCCGGCGTTGGTGCGCGCCCACCCCGCCTGCACCCGCTCCGGCACGGCCTGGGACAACGCCATCCACACGGCCTCCACGATGGTGGCGCAGGTGGCCACGGTGCATTGAGTCGTGGGCGCTCCTTCCCGCGGATTCACCAGCGATCCTTCCGGGGCCGACACCGCCACCGGCCGCATGCAGCCCTCGTTCACGCTCACGTCCGCGGCGATGGTGGAAAAGAGCCCGATGTAGCAGGACGACACCGTGTTGGCGTAGGAGCTGTTGTAATAGACCGGGATCTGGGGATCGGAGCCGGCGAAGTCGAAGCGCAGGCCCTCCCCTTCCACCTCGAGCCGCATCCGGATGGTCGGCCGCCCGGCGGGGCCGTCCTCCAGCACGTGATCGAGCTGCCGGGACGCGTGGTAGACGCCGTCGGGGACGGCGGCGATGCGCTCCCGCATCTGCGCCTCGCTCCGGTCCAGCATCTCTTCGATGGCGTCCTCGACGGTGTCGCTGCCGTACCGCCCGAGCATCTGCCGCAGCGACTTCTCGCCCACGTTGCACGCGCCCACCTGGCACTGGAGGTCGCCCTCCACCGAGCTGCGCAGACGGACGTTCAGCAGGATGATCTCCCAAACGTCCCGGTTGTACGCGCCGCCCCGGTAGAGTTTCGCCGGCGGTATCCGGAGGCCCTCTTCCCAGGCCGTGGCCGCGTGCGGGTTCCGTCCCGCAGCACCTCCGCCGCCGATATCGGCGTGGTGTCCCCGGCTCAGGACCCAGAACCGGAGCTGTCCCTCGAAGAACACCGGCTTCATCACGGAGATGTCCGGCGCGTGGTTGTTGCCGCGGTAGGGATCGTTGAGGATCATCACGTCCCCCGGCTCCACGTCGTCGCCGAAGTGGTCGCTGACGGCCTTGACCGCGAAGGGGCTCGCACCCATCAGCACCGGGATGTAGGCGGTCTGGGCCACCAGCCTGAGCTTGCGGTCGAACACCGCGGTGACGAAGTCCTTGTTCTCGGCGAAGATGGGGGAGCGGGAACTCCGCAGCATGCCCGCGCCCATCTCCCGGGTCACCCCTTCGAGGCGGTTGGCGATGACGGTCAGGAGAATGGGATCCACGCTGCTATTCCCTGCCCTTCTCTTCCGGCGCGGGCTTGACCCTTGCAAGGCTCTCGGCCAGGCCGCGCTCCCCGAGGTAGACGAGGTAGTTCCCGAAAGCGTCGCAGGTGAGCTGATACTCCGGCGGCACCACCACGGTGGTGGTTTCCTGCTCGACGATGGCCGGACCGGCAACGTCTTCCCCGGATGCCAGCCGATGACCGTCGTAGACCGGCACCTCGCGGAAGCTGTCCTCGACAAACGCCTGCCGGCGGCCCGTCAGGGCCGTCCCCTCGGCGCCGCCCGACTCGGGCATGGCCTCGCTGCCGGCCAGCCCCCTTCCCACTACCCGCAGGTTGACGATCTCGGCGGCCGCGTCCGGCATGCTGTAGCCGTTCAGCGACTCGTGGATGCGATGGAACTCGCAGGCCAGCGCGGCCACTACGGCCTCCGTCATCGCGGTCTCGGGCACGGGCACCTCCACTTCGCTGAATTGCCCCACGTAACGCACGTCCGCCGCCGAGCTTACCGCAATACGATGGCGCGGGACACCCTCGGCCAGCAGCGCGTCCGTCGCCGCGCGCCGAAGGTCCCGGAAATGGCCTTCCACTCTGTCCCGGTCGAGCCGGTCGAGCGACATCACGCAGCTTCTCACGAAGTCGTGCCGCAGGTCGGACAGGAGCTGTCCGGCGGCGCACATCACCGATGCTTCCCGTGGCACCAGCACCAGGCCGATGTCCAGCTCCCGGGCGATGGCGCAGGCGTGGATGGGGCCGGCGCCGCCCGCGGCCACGAGAACGAACCGGCGCGGGTCGTGGCCGCGCCGCACCGATACCTCCCGGATGGCGTCCACCATGTTCGCGTTCACCACCTGGTGGGCGCCATAGGCGGCCCGCACCGGGTCCACACCCAAGGGCTCGGCCACGTGTCGGCGGAACGCTTCCCGGGCCGCGTCCTCGTCGAGCCGGAGACGCCCGCCCCAGAACCGCTCCGCGTCCAGGTAGCCGATCAGCAGATCGGCGTCCGTCACCGTGGGCCGGTCGCCGCCCCGGCCATAGCACGCGGGACCTGGGGTGGAACCCGCGCTCTCCGGCCCGACCCGCAAGAACCCCCTGCCGTCCACCGTGACGATGCTGCCGCCACCCGCCCCGATGGTGTGTACCGCCACCATGGGCAACGCGATACGGTGCCCCGATATTTCCGTTTCCTTGGTGACCTCCACCTCGCCTCCGTCGGCGAGGGAGACATCGAAGCTGGTCCCTCCCATGTCCGTGGTGATGGCGTTGGAGATGCCGTGGAGGCCGGCGTACCACAGACCCGCCACCGGCCCGGCGGCGGGCCCGGACAGGATGCTCCGCACCCCGAACCGCCTCGCCGGGTCCAGCCCCATGACCCCTCCGCTCGACTGCATCACAAGCAGCCGGCCACGAAACCCGTTGTCCGCGAGCCGGCGTTCCAGGGCTTCAAGGTAGACAGCCAGCACCGGGGTCACGTAGGCGTTCACCGCGGTGGTGCTGAGGCGCTCGTAGAGCCGGACCTCGGGCAGCACCTCGCTGGAGAGCGAGACGTGAACATCCGGCAGCGCCTCTCGCAGCCGTGCCGCCACCGCGCGCTCGTGGGAATCGTTGGCGAAGGCGAACACGAGCCCCACGGCGGTACTTTCCACGCCCGCGCGGCGGAGCCCGGCCACGGCCCGATCGACGGAGTCTGCATCCAACGGTTCCAGCACCGCGCCGTCGCTGTCGACGCGCTCGGCGACAGGGTGGATCCGTTGCCTGGGAATCAGCGGGTCGGGTGGCGCCTGCTTGGGTTCGTACAGGTCCGAGCGCACCCCACGCCGCATGTTGAGCACGTCCCGAAAACCGGCAGTGGTGAGCAGCGCCGTCCGCGCGCCGCCGCGCGTCAGCAACGCGTTGGTGGCGATGGTGCTTCCGTGGATGATCCGTTCGGTGCGCTCCAGGAACTCCTCGAGGGTGAGGCCGAGATCCTCGCTCACGAGCGCCAAGCCGGCCAGCAGCGCGCCCGCGCGATCCTCCGGATCGGACAGGGTCTTGCGGAGGAGGCGGTGACCGCCACCCGACACCATGAGGTCGATGAAGGTGCCGCCGACGTCCACGCCGACCATGTATCGACCTCGTGGATCACCCATAACTACATGATATTATTGTACTTTACACCGAGGATGCAGACCGGAACGCTTACTTGATGTCGCATGTCGCTCAGGTCAGAACGCGGAGCGCGGTCTCCGGGGCCTTGTCGAGAACCCGCAACAGTGCGCGGGCAGCGCCAGTCGGGCAGCGCTTCCCCTGTTCCCAGTTGCGGATCGTCTCGTGTGGCACGTCGATTCGCCGCGCCAGCTCTACTTGGCTAAGCCCCAGCCGCCGTCGGATCCGACGAGCGTAGCGTGCCATGTCCTGCATGGCCTCGGCGTCGTCCTCCTGCTGCTGCAAGGCGATTTCAGTCTCGGTGGTGCCATCCACCACCGCGAAGTCGATCCGCCCCTTGGGGAGAGTGGCGGAATCCTCGGGATCAATCCTGACGCGTGTTGTGCTCATAGTCCCCGACCTCCTTCTTGCCGGCCTTCCGGGCCGAAATGATGCGGATGGCAGAGCCCCGCACGGTGTAGACGACGAGATAAACCCGTCCGTCGATCATCCCCAACAGCCGGTAACGCTCTTCGCCGTAGTCTCACCGGCGATCCTGTACCATGATTCGATGTGGATCGAGGAAGGCGCGGACGGCATAAGCGAAGTCGAAGCCGCGACGCACAAAACAGGCATTGTTCTTGGCATCGTCCCACTCGAACTCCATCTCGATGATATGGGCCATTGGCCTAGCTGTGTCAAGCAGACCGCCGACAAGACCCTGTGCACCCGCGTCAAACATCGACGGCCGCCGGCAGGCCGCGGCGGGGCGTTCCAATCCCCGAATCGCGTCCGGCAGCAGCGGCGGGGCGATACTCATCCCCTGCGCAGCGCGGCTTCACGCCGCCGCAGGCTGCGCGATGACGGCGCCGGTGCGCGGCAGCATCAGGGCCGCGGCGAAGACGCCGGCTGCCGCCACCGCCATAACCACGAAGAGGGCGCCGAAACCCCAGCTTGCGTGGATGCCGGCCAGGAAGGGCAAGGTGGAGGCCATCACCGAGAAGGTCACGATGTAGCGGAGGGAGAAGACGCGGCTGCGCCATTCGCTCTTGGTGATGCGGCCGATGAGAACGTCGTTGATGGGGATCTGCCCGAACACGACGAGCATGAAGGCGACCGCGACCACCAGGGCGCCCACGCCGGTGAGCTGGTACATGACGGCGAAGAGCCCTGCCTGCAAACCGCCGACGAACGCGAACACCGTGCGCACGGAGTAGCGGTCGACGAGATATCCGACCACGAGCTGCGCCATGGCGGCGATGGCGAACACCATGAAGGCGTAGCCGCCCACCGCGGTGGCGGAGCCGGCGAGCCCGCGGAGGCGCTCGTCGAAGATCTTCGGCAACGCGAACGTGGTGCTCTGGAAGATCAGGCCGCCGATGGCGGTGGTGAACACGATGATGCAGAGCACGCGCACGAACGTCGGACGCCCGATGGACACGGCGGCGGGCTGCCCGTCGGCCTTGGCGTCCAGGGGGCCGGCCGCCCGGCTCCACCGTTCCGTCCGGACGAAAGCCGCGTAGGCGACCCCGAAGGCGATGGAAACCGCGCCGGGCCAGACGAACGCGTTGCGCCAGCCGCCCGTGTCGATCAGATAACCGGTGACCAGAGCGGCGGCGGCGACTCCTAGGTTGCCGAACACTCCGTTGATGGCGATGGGAATGCCGGTCCTGCGCCGTCCCTGGATCACCATGGCGATCCCCACGGGATGGTAGATGGCGGCGAACACGCCCATGACGAACAGCGCCAGCGCGATCTCCAGAGGCGAGTCCGCCAGCGCGGTGAGGATCGAACCCGCGCCGGTGCCGATGAAGAAGATGACGATCATCCCGGCCCGGCTCCACTTGTCCCCGATCCATCCGGCAGGGATGGCGCAGACCCCGAAAGCGATGAATCCCGGCGTGGCGTACGGGATCAGCGCTCCGTAGCTCATGTCCCACTCATGGGCCAGCCGCAACGCCGCCACCGTCGCGAAGATCAGCATGAAGAGATGATCGAGGAAGTGCGCGACGTTGAGGAAGAGGAAGTTCAGGCGCTCGCGTGACATGTCGGTCCCTGGCTGTCGTTCTCGCGTAGCATTCGGCCGCGTCGACCCGGCATGCGGTCCGGTCAGGCGTCACCGCTCAGCATGGGGTGCATTACCTGCTCGGCGAAGGCGCGGATCATGCTGGCCCGCGGCTGGCCGTCCACCGCGTAGGGGCGGATGGTGATCTGGTCGATGCCGCTGTCGAACATGCGGCGAGCCTTCTCGATGCACTGGGCCGGCGTGCCGGCCAGGGCGAACTCGGGCACGACCTCGTCGGGGACGGAGTCGGCGTGGGCGGCGTTGGGGTTGAGATGCTGGTAGTTGTCGTAGTGGCCGCTCATCCTTTCAGCCGCCGCGGCAGCCGCGGGGCTCAGCCCCCAGAACGGCTTGAGGATTGCGCGGGCCACGTGGGGGCGCGCCACGGCCACCGCCTTGGAGGCGTCGTCGGCCACCGCGGCGGAGACCGAGAGGAACCTCCGGAACGGCGCCGTGTCGCGGCCCTCTTCCCTCCGGCCGTCGTCCACGCACTCCAGCATCCGCGCCAGCATGTCCCCTTCCATGGCGACCCGGGCCAGGATCACGCCGTCGCCGATGCGGCCCGCCAGCCGTAGCATCTTCGGGCCGCTGGCGGCCACTGCGATGAGCGGACACTTCTCCGCCGCGCCGAACATCAGCCGCATGTCCCCGGACTCCACCGGCACGCGGTCGCCGCGGCAAAGCGCCCGGATCTCGTCGACGGTCCGCTCCAGCCGGGCCCGGGTGGCGGGCTTCCTGCCCATGGTGTTGACCGAGGTGAAGCCGTTGCCGATGCCCAGGGTCAGCCGGCCGCCGGACAGTTCCTGCAGCGTAGCCGCCGCGCTGGCGGTGACCGCGGACACCCGGGTGATCGGGTTCGTGACACCGGTTCCGAGGAGGACCCTGGAGGTGGCCTGCGCCGCGGCGCCCAGGAGCACGTACATCTCCCGCCAGATGAGCTGGGAGTCGCCGAACCAGACCTGGTCGTACCCCAGCTCTTCCGCCAGCGCGACCTCGTGCATCAGCGCGGGTACGTCGTAGTAGGGGTGGATCTCCAAGCCGAAGGAGGGTTTGGGCATGGTGGCCTCTTGGGGTTCGTTTGTCGTGCGGGAGTCCCGGGAACGAAATCGCGGTGATCCCGTAGGGGCGACCGGCCGGTCGCCCCTACGGGATCACCGCGACGCAGGTTCTCAAAGGCTGTACAGCCGCCGGGGATTGTCGCTCAGGATCTTGTCGCCCACGCCTTCGGCCAGCACGCCTTCCTTGGCCAGCTTGGCGATGGCCTCCATGTCGTTGGAGTAGTCCGCGTGGCCGTAGTCGGTGCCGACGATGATGTTGTCCTCGCCGGCGTGCTGGATCACGTAAGGAAGATCGTCGGTGGTCTGGCAGGCCACGTAGATGCGGTTGTCCCTGAGCAGGTTCCCCTCGCCCAACTCCCGGGGCGTGCCGCGCACGCCGGCCAGCTTGCTGTCGGCGTGTTTCCGGCGAAAGGTGAGTTCGGCGGTGGTGCGGATCTGCAGGTCGTTGAGCGCGTAGGGGACCCACTGCGAGGTGGTCTCCACGAAGCACCACCGCAACTCCGGGAACACGTCGGGGATGCCCTTGTAGATGAGGTTGTTGAACGCCCCCACCGCCGGCAGCTTGAAGCGCGAGAACACGTCCTGGGCGAACAGGTCGTAGTGGTCGAGGTTGCCGCCGCCGGCGTGGATGCAGATGGGCATGTCGAGGTCGCTGGCCTCCTGGAAGATGGGGAAGAAGGTGTCGTCGGAGAGCAGCCGCTGCCCCTCGAAGCCGTGCATGAAGACCCCGCAGGCGCCGTTGGCCTTGCCGAAGCGGACCTCCTCGATACAGCGGTCCATGGACTGGACCGGCGCCAGCACCACCCAGCGGATGCGGCCGCCCCCCTGCTTCCAGATCTCCGCGAGCCAGCGGTTGTAGCCCCGGCAGAGCGCCCGCTCCACGTCGGCCCGGGCGGTGAGGGGGCGCAGGAACAGCGTCGGATAGATCACCTGGACGTCCACCGACAGCTCGTCCATGTGCGCGATCCGCGCCGACACGTCGGCCAGCTCGCGGGACTCGGCGGTGGTGTTGAGGCCGATGTTGGTGTTGGGCACCACCCGCTCGTCGATGCGCCAGTAGCGCAGGCCGCTTCGCTCGGAGACCAGGAGGTCGGGCGCGAAGCGCTTGTCCTCTTCCTCCATGAACTCCCAGGTCTGCTCGGTCTCGATCACGTGGGCATCTGCGTCGATGAACATGGACATGTCGTTTCCCCCTTCAGCCCCACCCCTGGATTCCGGGCCCGTATCGCGGTACGGGGCATGCTTTCGCCGGAATGACGGGTTCGGGCATCGGCGCTTCATTATAGGGGCCATTCTCGCCCAAGATGCGGCGGCAGTTCAACCCGGACGCGTTCGCGCGCCGTCGCCCCATCTGGTAGAGATTCGACACGTCGCCGCCTCACGGCTCTTCGGTTGCGATGGCGCCATGCGACGGACCCTGCCACACAGGAGGTGAACCCATGACCGAGGAAGGGTACGCTCGCCCCGAGCTGCTGACGGAGACGGACTGGCTGGAGGAGCACCTGGACGACCCGGACATCCGCGTCGTGGACTGCGACCCCTTCGACGTCTACCGGCGGGCGCATATCAAGGGAGCCGTGGGCATACGCGTGCACCACTACATCAAGCAATCGGGGTACGACAAGGAACCGCGGAAGTATCCCCTGGTGGCGCCGCCGGACACGGCCAGGGGAGTGATGGAGGAATTGGGGATCAGTGACGGGACCCGGGTGGTGGCCTACGACAGCAACGGCTCGCTGTGGGCCGCGCGCCTGTGGTGGGTGCTGAACTACTACGGCCACACCGAGGTGACCGTGCTCAACGGTGGCTGGCAAAAATGGTTCGACGAGGGACGCCCGGTGACCCTGGAGGTGCCCAAGCCCCAGGGCGCCGTCTTCAACCCCAGAACGAACCCGGACCTCGTCTGCACCCTGGATTACGGAGCGACCAACGTCGGCAACCCGGACGTGGTGTACCTCGACGTGCGGTCGGACGGTGAGTGGACGGGCGCCATCGACCGCGGCAACAAGCGGATCGGGCGCATCCCGGGGGCGGTGCACCTGGAATGGCTCAACTTTCTCCAGGACAACCCCTACCGGACCTTGAAGCCGGCCGGGGAACTGCGCAGCCTGCTGGAGCAGGCAGGGGTCCCACCCGACAAGGAAGTGGTCACCTATTGACAGGGCGGCATCCGTGCGGCGCACGGAGTCTTCGTCCTGACGCTGTTGGGCTACGAGCGGACGCGCAACTACGACGGTTCCATGGGCGAGTGGGCCAACCACGACGACACGCCGCTCGTGCTGGAGTGAGTCTCCCCGGGAAGTATCCGTCATGGGCCCCGAGTTCCTTGCCCTGACCTCGTCGGTGGCCTGGGGCTCCGAGGCGATCCTGGTGCGCCGGGGCTCCCGCTACGCCAGCGTGGCGCTGGCCGCGCTCATGGGATTCGTGCTGAGCACGGTGGGGCTGTGGACCGCCATCTGGCTCTACTTTCCCCTGAGCCTGCTGTACACCGACGCCACCTGGTACTTCATTATCAGCGGGCTGATCCAGCCCGCCATCGTGCGCTACCTCCACTACACCGGCATCGTCCGCCTTGGGGCTTCCCGCGCCGGCCCGGTGCGCAGCGTCACCCCGCTGTTCGCCATCGCACTGGCGTTCACCTTCCTGGGGGAGCGGCCCGCCACCGAGGTCTACCTGGGATCGGCCCTGAGCGTCGTGGGGGTCTGGTTCACCTCGAGCCGGCGGGAGGGCGAGAGCGAGTGGAAGGCCATCCACCTCGCGTACCCGCTGGGCGCGGCCTTCCTCACGGCCATCTCGCAGAACTTCCGCAAGACCGGGCTCCTGATCATGCCCAACCCCTACGTCGCCACCGCCGTCACCATCACCACCTCGCTGGTGGTCTTTTCCCTCAGCCTGGTGGCCACGGGTCAATTAAGGACAACGTTCCAGGGCGACCGGAAATGCCTGCCGTTCTACGGCGCCGCGGCGGTCGTATCGGCCACCGCCCAACTGCTGGGCTACATCGCCCTGAGCGAAGGGGACGTGTCCGTGGTGGTTCCGCTCATCAACACCAACCCGCTGTTCATCGTGCTCTTCAGCGCGCTCTTCCTGCGGGACCTCGAGACCATCAACGCCCGGGTGGCCGCCGGCGCCGTGCTGATTGTCACCGGAATCGCGCTCATCACCTATCGGTAGGGCTCCGGCGTTGGTTGAAGCCACTGCTCGTGTCTTGTAAATCCCGTAGTTACGTGAGCCAGCTACCACGGTTCTCCGTCATTTCCGCGAAACGCCGTAGCTCATGACACAGGCAGGAAGGGAAATCATCGTACGCAGAACGCCGTACTTGCGCCAGGCCGAGGAATGGTCCCTGGTGCTGGAGGCGGAAGGGCTGGCTCCTCGTCTGACACACACTTCCAGCGGATGGGTCCTGTCGGTCCCTGCCCAGCACCTGGAGCAGGCGGTCACCGAACTCTGGGACTACGAGAGTGAGACCCGCACCAGCGTTCCGGACGAGGAGCCCTGGCCCGGTCGCGGTCCTCTCTACATGGGTGCGGGAGTAGCCGCGGCGCTGCTGGCGTTCTTCTTCTTCGCCGCCTGGACGCAGGGGACGGTGCCTTGGCTCGAGCGCGGTAGCGCTTCCGCGGACCTGATCCTTCGGGGAGAGCTGTGGCGCACGGTCACCGCGCTCACCCTGCACGCCGACCTGGCGCACGTGGGCGCCAACGCCGTCGGCATGCTGTTCTTCCTGACCGCGGTCTGCCGCTCCGAGGGGCCCGGCCTGGGGACGGCCATGGTCCTGGCCGTGGGAGCGGGCGGGAACCTGTGCAACGCCTGGTTCTACGGCTTCGACCACATCTCCATCGGCGCGTCCACCGCGGTCTTCGGCGCCCTCGGCGTGCTGGGAGGCACGGGAGTAGTGCGGCGGAGCCGCCTCGGGCTGCGGGGCAAGCGCGCATGGATACCGCTGGCGGCCGGACTGGCGATCCTGGCCATGCTCGGCACCGGAGGCCAGCGCGTGGACTTCTGGGCGCACCTCTGGGGATTTGCGGTCGGCGGGGCCGGGGGCGGCGCCCTGGCGCTGGCGATGGACCGTCCGGACGACCCCCGTATTCAGCTCAAGATCGGCGTCCTGGCGGCGGGGGTGGTGCTGCTGTGCTGGATCGTAGCGCTGGCCTAGGCCCTCACCCGGCCTTCGGCCACCCTCTCCCAGAGGGCGAGGGGCTATAATCTGCCCCTCCTCTGAGAGGAAGCTATAATCTGACCCCCTCTCCCTCTGGGAGAGGGTTGGGGTGAGGGCCCCCAGGAGCCTGTCACGCAAGACGGGAGCCGCGCGCCAGTGAGCGGTGCTCCACCATCAGGCAACGGTCCTGGACCACCTTGATGCCGGCGCGCGCCAGCGTGTCGGCCGCCTCCGGATGGCGGATTCCCGACTGGAACCAGACCGCGGCGGGTTTCGCGGCCAGCATGTCATCAAGGTGGGGCTCGATGTCTTGCGGGCGCCGGAAGACGTTCACCAGGTCCACCGTGCCGGGAATTTCCGCCAAACGGCGGTAGACCGGCCTTCCCAGGATCTCCGTCACGTCCGGGTAGTACACCGGCACGGGAATCACCTCGAACCCGGCCTCTTGCAGGTACCGGGGCACGTAGAACGCCGGCTGCGACGCCTGCTCTTCGGTCTTGATCCCGAGGACGGCGATGCGCCGCACGGAAGCGACCAGGTCCCGGATGTCTTCGGTGCGTTCCAGAAGGTGTTCGCGGTGGTCCATCGGGACAACGTAGCAATCGGCGGGCGGTTGTAGAAGCCGCGCCGCGACGGCCGGCGCCTTGACAAGGAATCCCGATGGTTGCACCCTGCCGCAAGCACCCGCTGTCCTGTCCGGTCGATTAACCCGACAGGACAGCGCGAACGTCCGCGGCAGAAAGGAATAATCATGGGTCTACTGGATGGGAAGGTGGTCATCGTGACCGGCGGCGGCAACGGCATCGGCCGGGCCTATTGCCTGGGCATAGCACGGGAGGGCGGCATGCCCGTGGCTGCGGACATCGACGGCAAGGCCGCCCAATCCGTAGCCGCGGAGATCGCCGGGAACGGCGGCCGGGCGCTCGGGGTCGAGACCGACGTGGCGGACTTCGCGAGTTGCCAGGCCATGGCCCGATCCACCCTGGAAGCCTTCGGGCAGATCGACGGACTCGTGAACAATGCCGCGGTCTTCATGAGCGTGCCGGTGACGCGCTCGGGCTTCCAGGACATCCGGGAGGACGATTGGGACCGGGTGATGGCCGTCAACGTCAAGGGGCTGTGGCTGTGCAGCCGCGCGGTGGCGCCGACCATGCAGGAACGCCGCCAGGGAAGCATCGTCAACATCGCCTCCAACATGGCCTACAACGGCGGCGCCGGCATGATGCACTACGTGGTGTCGAAGGCCGCCGTGGTGGGCTTCACCCGGGTGCTCGCGCGTGAACTGGGCGCCGACAACATCCGCGTGAACACGCTGGCGCCGGGCTCCACCGCCAGCGAGCCGGAGCCCACGGCAGCCGCCCTCGAAGATTACGAACGGTCAGCCTCCAAGCGCATGCTGCAGCGCATCGAGAAACCGGACGACGTGGTGGGTACGGCGTTGTATCTCCTATCGGAGCTGAGCGCCTTCGTCACCGGCCAGTCGATTCTGGTGAACGGTGGCGCCAACCTGCACTGACAGGGGCCCGTGCGGACTCGTGGACCGCGCAAACGGTTGACAAACCGTGCCCTTTTGTCGAATTAACAGTGAGACACCCACCGCCCGGCCTTGAGGGGCCGGGAATCAGTCTTGCGGTCCGGGCTGCCCCGGCCACGCAGAAGGAGTCGCGCCATGTCCAGCCAGGAAACGCTTCCGGTTATCGATGCGGATGCCCACGTGATCGAGACGGAACACACGTGGGATTATCTGGAGCCGTCGGAGGAGAAGTTCCGGCCTACCCTGTTCTCCTCACCCCAGGAACCCACCCTCCAGTACTGGGTCATCGACGAGAAGATCCGCGGGTTCCGCTTCCCCACCTACAGCGAACAGCAACTGCGGGACCTGTCGGACCAGTTCGGGCGGAACGTGGAGTCGCCCCAGGCGGCGCGTGAGCTGGACGACGTCCAGCTTCGGCTGGACCACATGGAAAAGCTCGGGGTGGACGTCCAGGTGCTGCACAACACCTTCTGGATCGAGCAGATCACCACCAAGCCGGACGTGGAAGCCGCCCTGTGCCGGAGCTGGAACCGCTGGCTCGGCGACATCTACCGCCAGAGCGAGGGCCGGCTGCGCTGGTCCTGCGTGGTGCCGGTGCTGGCGCTGGACGAAGCGGTAGCGCAGATGAAGCAGGCCCAGGAGGACGGCGCGGTGGCGGTGTGCATGCGGCCCCTGGAAGGGGACCGGGACATGTGCGACCCGTACTTCTACCCCGTCTACCAGGCCGCCAGCGACATCGACATGGCCGTCGCCGTGCACATCGCCAACGGCAACCCCGGCAACTGCGACACCTACCGGCCGACCACGGCGGGCCGTTTCGCCATGTTCCGGGCGCCCACGGTCACCTCGTGCCTGGGCCTCATCATGAGCGAGATTCCCCGGGTCTTCCCGGACCTCCGCTGGGGCTTCATCGAGGCCTCCTCCCAGTGGGTTCCGTGGATCTACCTGGAGAGCGAGAACCGCTATGCGGCGGCGGGACGCGAGTTCCCGAAGGACCTCTTCGCCGAGTACGGCATCTACGTCACCTGCCAGACCAACGACGACATCCCGTACGTCCTGAAGTACTCGGGCGAGGGCAACCTGGTCATCGGCACCGACTACGGCCACACCGACCCGTCCAGCGAGATGGACGCCATCCTCGACCTGAAGAAGATGGACGACATCAGCCAGGAGCGGAAGGACAACATCCTCTACCACAATCCCAAGGCGCTCTACGGCCTGTAGGAGTGGAACACAAGCCCGCCCGGGCCGGTGAGGTCCGGGCGGAATTCAACGGGGCCGGCGCCCGCGCCGGCCCCGCCCGCGCACACCGCGTCAACGCAACGGGAAACTTCCTCGCCCCATCCTGAGACAGAAATGCGCCTCCCCCGTATCGTCATCGTCGTCATGTCCGCCGCGGTCGTGGTCATCACGTCCATCAGCATGAACGCGTTCAGCCTGTTCCTGACGCCCATCGAGGACGCGTTCGGCTGGTCGCGCACCACCGCGACGGTCCCCTACGTGTTCGCGATGCTGGGATGGGCCGTCGGCGGCGTGCTGTTCGGCAAGAAGGCGGACGACCTCGGTACCCGCCCGGTGATCCTGGGCGGAGTGGTGCTCATGGCCGCCGGCTTCTTCGGCATGGGGTTGTCGCAGAACCTGTGGCAGCTCAGCCTTACCTTCGGGATCATGACCGGCATGGCCAAGGGGGCCTGCGGCCTCGTGATCATCTCGCTGCTGGTGGCCAAGCACTACGACGCCAGCAACCGCGGCCTGGCGGTGAGCATCGTCCAGACGGCATCGCCGATGAGCCCCTTCTTCCTGGCGTGGCCGCTACATTTCATCATCGTGAACTACGACTGGCGCATGGCCGCCATGTTCTGCGGGTTGCTCCTGTTGTTCGTGGCTTTCCCGTTCGGGTGGGTCGGCGCGCGCGATCCCGCCCCCTCCTCATCCACGCACCGCGAGCGCGCAAGCTGGGGAAGCTGCCTCCCCTACCTGCGGGACCGCAACATGCTGCTGCTGTTCGCGGCGCGCTTCTCCTGCGGCTTCGCCCTGTTCCAGAGCGTGCACCTGGTGGCCATCGCACTGAGCAAGGGCTTCGACCAGGTCGTCGGACGCGATGCCGTCACCGTCTTCGGCATCGCCGCCGCGGTCTCCGCGGTGGCCTTCGGCTGGGTCTCCGACCGCTACGGCCGCGCCCAGGCGCTGGCCCTCACCTACGTCTTCCGGGGCGTGGGCACCCTGGTCATGTCCCTCGACTTCTCGAACCCGTTGGCCTTCTACATCGTGGTGGCGCTGGCCATGGGGCCCACCTTCGGCACCATCGGGGTTCAGAACGTCATGTTCTTCGAGATGGTGGGGCCGAGACTGGCGGGACTCATCCTCGGCCTGAGCTTCCTGGTGCACCAGGTCGGCTCCAGCGGCGGACCCATCCTGGCCAGCGTCTACTTCGACGTGCACGGCAGCTACGACGGATTCCTGCAGATGATGAGCCTGATCCTGCTGGCGTCGGCCGCCATGGTCTACATCACCATCCGCTCCGACGACGCCCCGCTGCCCGAGCCGGCGCGGCCGTGAAGCACCACGGCCGAAGCGCTGTTCCGGGCTTGATCCGACGTCCGGGAATGTCCGTCCCGTCACCCCGGGCTTGACCCGGGGTCCAGGGGCGGTGGTGGCGAGGGGGACCAGCCGTCACGCGTAGTCCCTGGTGATCAACTCCAGCAGGTGACCGCTGGGATCCCTGAAATAGACCCCGCGCCCGCCGTTGCGGGTGTTGATCTCCATGTCGGTGGAGGACCTCGGTCCGCTGCCGTACTTGAGACCGGCTTCCCTGATGCGCCCGAAGATCTCGTCGAACTCCGGCTCGCTCACCTTGAAGGCGTAGTGATGGTGCTCCACCACCTCACGGTTGTCGAGGTCCAGGGTCAGGGACTGGGAGTCAAGATGGATCGGCTGGAAATGCCCCATGGGCTCCTGGTGCGCGAACCCGAAGATCGTCTCGTAGAAGCGGGCCGACTCCTCCTTGTCCCTTACGGGCACGATCGTATGGTTCAATTCGATAGCCATCGGAACCTCCTTGGCCTGGGGAATCCCGTTCGCAGCCGCACGGTACCACGGGCACCGAAAGGGAGCAAAGCTCTCGTTTCTTGATGTCGAGGATCACAGACGTGTATACGGCAACATGATGACGCTGTCGGCGAGCTTCCCGATGTACGACCTTGAGGAGGTGCGCGGCGCCCACGAGGTCCTCTGGAACAGCGTCGCGCGGAAGCTGCAATCCGCTGGCGTGGAAGGGGTTCCCGCGGCTCTCGATCGG
Organism: uncultured Binatia bacterium (SeqCode); assembly: GCA_965204505.1. GTDB lineage: Bacteria > Desulfobacterota > Binatia > UBA9968 > JAJDTQ01 > JAJDTQ01. Next base: position 597,236 of record CBDBFB010000001.1, on the reverse strand, counting down.
TCCCGAGGCGTCCACGAGCTCTGGACCGATCCGGGGCTGCTGCTCAGCCAGTGCTGCGGCGCCGACCTCGTGGGCCGCTATGCCGGAACCCTCGCCCTGGTGGCCACGCCACGCTACAGCGCACCCGGCTGCGACGGTTGCCTCTACTCGAGCGTGGTCCTGGTCGCCGAGGATTCCCGCGCCACGGCGATCTCGGACCTGCGCAATGCCGTGTGCGTGGTCAACAGCCGCGAGTCCCACTCGGGGGCGAACGCATTGCGGGCGCTGGTCGCGCCGTTGAGCCGGCGGGGCCGTTTCTTCTCGCGTATCGTCACCAGCGGCTCCCACCCCGCGAGCATCGCCGCGGTCGCGCGAGGCGAAGCCGATGTCGCTGCCATCGACTGCATTACGTATGCCTGCATCGAGCGCTACCGCCCTTCCCTGCTCCGAGGAACCCGCCGCCTCCGCTACACGGCACAGGCTCCCGGAATTCCCTTCGTGACCCGGGCCGGGAGCAATCCGGATCGAATCCGGCACTTGCAGAACGCGCTTCTGGAAGCCTTCGAGGAGCCGGAGGTCCGCGCCGCCGGCGCCGCGGTGTTCATTGACGGCGTCGAGCTACTTCCGCTCTCCGCGTACGACAGGATCGTCGAGCTCGAACTCCTCGCCGCAGCCCAGGGGTACCCGGAGCTGCGCTGAGCGTTGGCGGTCCCTTCGCTACGGGGTTCGGGATAGAGTTCGACGGGTCTGCCGCCGGCGAGGGCGAAGCCGATGTTCCGTTCATACAGAACCCAGGACAGACAGGAACCGGGGAGCGCTGAGTATCTTGACACCCCGGTGCTCCCCAAGAGGCAGCAGATGCTTCCGGTCACCGGTTATCAGGTAGCCGGCGGAGGCTTCCATCACGCACTCCAGGATGCGGTCGTGGGGGAAGTAGCCGGCGGTGGCGTACAGCTTGATGCCGTGCATGCCCCACTCCTCGATGGCCCGCTCAAACTTCTCCGGCGCTCCTGGACGCCGCGGGTCGATACCGTATCGGGCAATGAGGTCTCGATCGGTTGACACGGTATCCCGGCGCGCCGTAGGGAAACCCTGACGCGGCCCTTCGACGAATTCACAACCGACGTAGGAAAGAATGGTCGAGCCAAGTCGAAGGCGGCAAGCTACGGACCGAACGGAGGAGATGATGCCCGACTGGAAGATGTTTTCCGCCGACGACCACGTGGACCTGCCGTACCTGCCGGGGGATCTGTGGATCGAGCGGGTGCCGCGGAAGTTCCGGGAGCGGGTGCCACGGCTGGTGGAGAACGCCGAAGAGTGGCACTGGGAGGCCGACGGCAAGCTCTTCGGCGCCCGGTACCGGTACGACAACTACACCAGCATCCGGTTCGGGAAGTCCCCTACTCCCGTGGTGCAGGAACCGGGACGCTGGCGGCCGACGACGCCCGAGCTCCGTCTCGAGGACATGGACCGCGACGGGGTCGAATGCCAGGTGATGTACGGCGGGCTGATCTCTGGGTTCCAGTTGGAAGAACCCGAGCTGAACACGGTGAGCCTGCGGGCGTACAACGAGTGGATCGCGGAGTTCTGCGGCGCTGCGCCCGAGCGGCTCATCGGACTGGGCTTCCTCCCGGTCCACGGAGTGGAGGCGGCGGTGGAGGAACTGCACCGCTGCGCGCGGCTCGGGCTCAAGGGGGTGCAGTTCCAGGCTTTCGATGCCGCCAGGCGGGTTTGGGACGAGGCGTGGGAACCGCTGTGGAACGCGGCGGAGGACACGGGGTTGCCGATCTCGTTCCACCAGGGCGCGGGCTTCTGGAGCACCGGCCGAACGAACATCCCGCCGGGACGCGGCGTCGACCTGATCCGGATCACGGTGGTGGCGGCCCAGCTCGACGAGGTGCTGGCGTCGCTGGTGCTTTCGGGAGTCCTGGAACGGCACCCGAAATTCAGGGCGGTGCTGGGCGAGAGCTCCCTGGGCTGGATTCCGTACATCCTCCAGAAGATGGACCAGGAGTACGCGATACGCCCTCGCATGCGGCCGACGGGTGCCGGCGCGCTGAAGATGAAACCGTCAGAATACTACCAGAGACAGATGTATGCGACGTTTCAGGAGGATCCGGTGGGGTTGAGGCTGCTGGACGTGCTGGGCGCGGACACCGTGTTGTGGGCCTCGGACTATCCCCACGGCGATTCGGTGTGGCCGTTGTCGCACCAGACGGTCGAGCAGGACATGGCCGGCATGGACGAGACGGTGGTGCGCAAGATCACGCGTGACAACGCCAGGAAGCTCTATCTGGGGGAGGCGTGACGGCTGCTTGCGCCGAGCCTCCCTCACCCCAACCCTCTCCCAAAGGGAGAGGGGGCCGGAGGCCGAGCCCCTCACCCCCACGCTCTGCCAAAGGAGAAGGGGCCGGAGGCCAACGGACTGAGAGGGGGCCGACGGACTGAGAGGGGGCGGGGGGCCAACGGACCGAATATGCCGGCGAAAGCGTTAGCTCAGCGTCATCGGCGTATTCACCGTCATCGAATCGGCCATCCCGGAGGCGTTGACGGCGCTGTCGACGTCGGGTTCGTCCCAGATGGTGAGCCTGCCCTCCTCGTAGACTGTCCGGCCGTCTATTTCGATGGTCTGATCGAAACAGGCAACGTCCACGGGGGCGTGCGAGCGTCCCACGTGGAAGTGCACGATCATGGGGCTGCAATGGGAATAGCTGTACCACTGCACGGGATTGTCGGCCCGGGCCACCGGCACGATGGTCTTGGGGTTGACGCCGGCATGCCATGAGTCGATGAAGCCGTCCGTACCGCCCAGCGCTTCGTGCATCGGGCCTTCCGGGTCGCCGCCCTCGATGGAAACCACGCGTCCCTCCTTCAACTCCAGCCGCACGGGGTCTGGCATGCCGCCGAAACCCGCGATGTGGTCGGCCACGATCACTCCCTCCGTGGCCACCGCCACCGCCGGGCTGTGGACGCCGCCGGGGAAGTTGCGGCGGGCACGGCCGCCTTCGTCCTCGACGAAATAGGCCTGGGCCACGGTGCTGTCACGCGAGCCGAACGTTCCCCTGACGTCCGTGCCGTTGGGACTGGTAACGCGCCACGCCTTTCCGGGCGCCGACAGGGTATCGAGGGTGGTGGCGAGAGCCCTTTGCACGGAGTAGGGGAAACCCGCCCACTCCGACGACATCAGTGAAACGGTCCGCGCGCGGTTCGGCACCCGCACCCGTGATTCTCCGGGGAAATGGGGGTGCAGGGCCTCCCGCTTGAGCGACGGGTAGTGGGCGAACAGCACGTCCGCCCGCCCGTACGCGTCTAGCACCGCAGGCGGAATCTCGTCCGGCCGGTCCTTGGGGATGACGGGTCCCGACACCACCCGGACGTCCGCGCCCCGATCCCGCGCGGAAGCGGTCAGGGCCTCCACCACCGTCGGGTCGGCGGCGCCCTCCTGGGTGACGACATACACGGTCTGACCCGGCTCGACCCGGGCGCAGGTCACGACGCAGTTGTCGATACCGGCCTCGAAGTTCTCGCTCATGTCTCTTCCTTTGCCTGAGGTGATCGGCACGCATGGTCGCACCGTCTGCGCGGCCTGTCAAACGGGGCAATCCCGAGCGTTCGGGTGACGATAGAGGGAATTGGTGGGCCCACCTGGATTCGAACCAGGGACCTACCGGTTATGAGCCGGTGGCTCTAACCAACTGAGCTATGGGCCCGGAGTGTTGTGTGCGGCCGGTGAGATGGAGCCCGCCAGATGGGGGAAGGCAAGACGAGTTACTAACCTTCCATGAAACTCTTGAGTCTCTTGCTTCTACTAGGATGGCGCAGCTTGCGCAAGGCCTTGGCCTCGATCTGGCGGATGCGTTCGCGGGTGACGGAGAACTTCTGCCCCACCTCCTCCAGCGTGTGATCGGACTTCTCGCCGATACCGAACCGCAGCCGCAGGACCTGCTCCTCGCGCGGCGTCAGGGTCGCCAGCACCTTCTTGGTCTGTTCCTCGAGGTTGAGATTGGAAACCGCGTCGGACGGCGTCGCCAGGCGCTTGTCCTCGATGAAGTCGCACAGGTGGCTGTCTTCGTCCTCTCCCACGGGGGTCTCGAGGGATATGGGCTCCTTGGCGATCTTCAAGACCTTGCGGACCTTGTCCAGAGGGATCTCCATCTTCGCGGCGATCTCCTCGGGCGTAGGCTCGCGCCCGATCTCCTGGACGAGATAGCGCGAGGTCCGGATCAGCTTGTTGATGGTCTCGATCATGTGCACCGGGATGCGAATGGTGCGCGCCTGATCGGCGATGGCCCGGGTGATGGCCTGACGGATCCACCAGGTGGCATAGGTGGAAAACTTGTAGCCTCTCTGGTACTCGAACTTCTCCACCGCCTTCATCAGCCCGATGTTGCCTTCCTGGATCAGGTCGAGAAACTGCAGGCCCCGGTTGGTGTACTTCTTGGCGATGCTCACCACCAGGCGCAGGTTGGCCTCGATCAACTGCTTCTTGGCCCGGTCGGCCTGTATCTCTCCCTGACGAATGGACCGCACCCGCTGGCGAATCTCGTCGCCCGACATCTCCAGTCGCTGCTCGGTCCCCTGCACATCCTCCCTGGCCTTCCTGATGTTCTCCTGCATGTCCTGGAAGGCCTTGAGACTCATGCGAAAGGTGCCCACCGTCCTTTGCCAGGTTTCCTTGCCGCCATTGCCGGGCGCCATCTCGAGGATTTCCTGGGCGGTCTTGCCCGTCTGTCTCTCGTAGCGCTGGACCCTGGACTTGGCGGACTCGATGCGGCGCAGGTCGCGCTTGAGCCTGTCCGCCACGGCGTCGATCTGCAGCCGGTTGAGCCCCAGTTCCCTCAGGCACTTGAGGATCTTCGTGCGACAGCGTTTCAACTGCCGTTCCAGCCCCGACCGCACGTCCGCGGTGACGCGCTTGCGAATCTTCTGCGTGATTCCGTCGCGCTCGCGCACCGCGCGCCGCAGCTTGCCGATCTGTTCGAGGAGGCGCTGCTCGTGCACCTCTTCCTCGACATAGTCGCCCTCGGCGTCGACGCCCTTGATCACCTCGTGGGCGCGGATCTCGCCGAGCTCGATCCTCTCCCCGAGCTCGATCACGTGCTGCACGGCCACCGAGCACGACAGCACACAGTCGGTCACCACCTCCTCGCCCTCCTCGATCTTCTTGGCGATCTCCACCTCCCCGTCCCGGCTCAGCAGCGACACGTTGCCCATCTCGCGCAGGTACATGCGCACCGGGTCGCCGGTCTTGCCGGCAACGTCCGCCTCCGCGTCGAACTCGACCTCGCCGTCCTCCGGCTCGTCGGGGGCGCCGTCCTCCGCCTGCGCACTCAACGCCACCCGCTGGTTGGCGTCCACGACCTCGATGTCCATCTCGCCGAAAATGGACATGACGTCATCGAGCTGCTCCGGCGAAACCGCCTCGGGCGACAGCATGTCGCTGACCTGATCGTACGTCACATAGCCCTTTTCCTTGCCGAGATCGATCAGCCGCTTGACATCCTGCTCCCGCTTCATGAGGCGGGTGCGGGATACGTCGCGGGCGGTCCCGACTGGCCTGGTGCCTACAAACTCGGCCTCGCGCGTTCCAAGCGGAGTTTCTTTTGCATGACCTCCTGCCATTGCCGCATCCTCTCTTTCTTGGCCTCGTCATCACGGGTCTCTTCCGCCACGCGGATCGCCCTGCACAGCTCCTGATCGAGCCGTCTCAGGTACCGCCGCTGCAAGTGAAAGAGACAGTCCGAGGTCATTCGATCCCGCTCTCTCTCGTCGATCTCCTGCCCCCGCAGCACCAGCCCGCTGATCTCCGCGGCGAACTCCGCCGGCAGGCCCTCGGTGATCATGCCTACCGCCGGCCCGCTGCCGGTCTCGGGAGCCGCGAGGATCCGCCGGATCACTTCGCGCCACTTTTCGGTTACGAGCTGGTCCAGCGGCTCCTGCCGCAGGGCCTGCACCACCGACGGGAAGCGCAGCATCAAGGCCACCAGCACGGTTTCCGCGCGGTCTTCACCTAGGGACCCGCGATCCGCGCGTTGCCGGCCGCCGGCGTCCGCGCGCGCGTCCGGGGACGGCCCGGCGCCCGCGGCATGACGCCGCAACGACTCCTCGCGAATGCCCAGCAGATCCGCCGACCGTCGCGCCAGCAACTCGCGGTCCAGGGGGTTGGTCACCTTCGCGAGCATCCCGCTCACCTCGCTGGCCAGACGGCTCTTGCCGCCCAGGTCGCTGCCGTGGCGCTCCCGCAGCCAGTTCAGATAGAAGTCCACGATGGGCGCCGCGCGGTCCAGCACGAGATCCAGGGCCGCCCTTCCCTCGCTCCTGACGAACGTGTCCGGATCCGAGCCTTCCGGGAGAAAGGCCGCGTGCCCCCAAAGCCCGGCCTGCTGAAACACCTCGAAGCTGCGGGCGGCGGCGTTGCGCCCGGCGGCGTCGCCGTCGAACAGCGCCGTCACGTTGCGGGTGTACCGTCCCAGAAGCCGCAGATGATCGGCCGTCAGGGCCGTTCCCAGGGTCGCCACCACGTGGGTCACGCCGAACTGCGCCAGCGCCAGCACGTCGAGGTAGCCCTCGACCACCACCACGCGGTCATTGGAGCGGATGCCGTCGCGCGCCTGGCTCAGGCCGTAGACCTGGGCGCCCTTGTGAAAGAGCGGCGTCTCCGGCGAGTTGAGGTACTTGGGGGTGCCTTCGCCCATGACCCGGCCGCCGAAGCCGATGATCTTGCCGCCCGGCTCGGAGATCGGAAAGACGATGCGGTCGAAGAAGCGGTCACGGTAGTTGCCGGGCCCCTTTTCCGCTACCAGACCCGCCGCCACCGCATCTTCCATCGCCACGCCCTCGCGCCGGAAGCGGCCGGTCAGAGCGTCGCCCCGCGGCGCGACGCCGAGACGGAAACTCCGCCACAGGGATTCCTCCACCCCGCGACCCGCCAGGTAGGCGCGCGCCCGAGCGCCCCGGGAAGGGTCCAGCAGGAGCCTGTGGAACAGTTCCGCCGCCTGCTCGTTCAACCGGAACAGGTCGCGGCGCCGGCTGCCGCCGCCGGATTCGGAAACCTCGACGGCGATGCCGTAACGTTCGGCCAGCCGCTCGATGGACTCGGGGAAGGTGAGCCCGTCATAGAGCATGAGGAACTTGAAGACGTCGCCGCCGGCTTGGCAGCCGAAGCAGTAGAAGACCCCCTTTTCCTCGTTGACGGAAAAGGACGGGGTCTTCTCGGAATGGAAGGGACACAGTCCCGAGTAGTTCTGGCCGGCCTTCCTGAGTGTGACGTAGTCGGAGACAACCTCCACGATGGAGGCTCGCGCGCGAACCTCTTGAGTGGTCTGATTGGAGATCATGCGCCGCGTTGCGGATGGTCCGGCGTCGACCCCGGTCCCGTTGCATCAGGCAACGTAACGGCGGCAGCCCTTGCCGCCACCCATGCCCCGAAGCCGACGAGAGGAGGGGCGAGGGTCGCCTTGCCGAACTGCTGCTGAATACTGTGCGGAAACCATGCTTGGGAGACGGAGAGAAAAAGCCCGACGCCGAGAAGCAGGGCGCCCTTGGAGCCGCCTGCAAACAGACCTCCGAGCCGGTCGAACCCGCCCAGGAACAGGCGGTTTGCCGACCTGTGGAGCGTGAACCCCATCCAGTTCAACGCGATGAAAACCGGGAAGAACAGGGTGACGAAGACGATGCCTTGAAGGATGGACGGCGAGTAAGGCCAGGAATCGAACCAGAGGGAAAGCGGTGCGTAGTATTGGAACGACACGATCAGGCCAAGGGCAAGGCCCAGCAAGGCGAATACCTCACGGAACAGCCCCTTGACGTACCCCCTTGCGGCAAACACGCAAAGGACTGCTGCCAACACTGCGTCGACGATGTTCACAACGGCCTATTGGGCAACCCATGCCCCGCCTCACGCACGGGGCGCTAGTACCACTGGTGACTTCGGGCACGCTTCATGGCACGCTTCTTGGCTGCGATGGCCTTCCTCTTCCGCTTGACGCTCGGCTTTTCGTAGTGTTCCCGCTTGCGCAGTTCCGCCAGGATTCCGGCTTTCTCGCACTGCTTCTTGAAACGCCGGATGGCGCTCTCGATGGACTCGTTGTCCTTGATTCGAACCCCTGTCATACGATGTGCTCTCTCCTTGAGTCAGTCGAACTATAGCCAATCAGTCATCCAAGTCAACCCCGGCAACCGCTTTTGGATCACCCCCCGGAAGGCCCGGAAATACCGGAGATACAGTGGACGAAGAACTCTTTGTTCCCTTTCGGTCCGAGCAACGGCGACTGGAAAACCGGGCGGCGCTCGAGGCCCAGCGCGTCCACCGCCTCCTCGACCTCGCCGATGACACGGCGGTGCTCATCCTCCGAGCGCACCACTCCGCCCTTGCCCACCTTGCCCTTGCCGACCTCGAACTGCGGCTTGATGAGGGCGACGATCTCGCCGGGCCGGGACAGGATGCGGCATACCCGCGGCAGCACCAGCCGCAGCGATATGAAGGAAACGTCCACCACCGCCAGATCCGGCCTCTCCCGAAGGGCGTCGGGGTCAAGGTAACGGATGTTGGTGCGCTCCCACACCTCCACCCGCGGGTCCTGCCGGAGCTTCCAGTCAAGCTGGCCGTAGCCCACGTCCACCGCGTGGACCCGCGCCGCGCCGCGGGCCAGAAGGCAGTCGGTAAACCCTCCCGTGGAGGCGCCCACGTCGAGCGCCGTCCGTCCCCGCGGTTCGACCCCGAAGTGTTCGAGGGCCGCTTCGAGCTTTTCTCCGCCGCGGCTGACGTAACGGGAGGCGGCCTTGACCCGCACCCGCGAATCGCGCCTGACGAGGGCCCCCGCCTTGGTTACGGGCCGGTCGTCGACCAGAACGGCGCCGGCCAGGATATAGCGCTGGGCCTCCTCGCGGCTCGTGACCAGCGACGACTCCAGCAGGACCCGGTCCAGACGTTCCTTTCCCGGCGTGTTTCGCGTCACCGGCCTCTTGCTCCCGGCGCGGGCGCCGGCGCTTGCCCGTTCGTGCCCGCCCCTCGCGTCAATCCGAAGTTTCCTCCTCCACCAGATCCCGCAACTGCGCCCGCCCCTCCGAGTCCTTCGTCAGCACCTCGATGCGCCGCTCGACGTCGCCGAGCTTGCGGTTGCAGGACCGGACCAGCCGCACGCCCTCCTCGAAGGTCGCCAGCGACTCCTCCAGATTCAGCTCCCCGCCTTCAATGCGTTCCACCACTTTCTCGAGGGCTTCGAGACACTCCTCGAAGCTCCTGTCGTCCTGCGCCGTCTCATCCGGTGCCTTGTCCTCCCGAGACATCCTGAACCCCTTTCGGCTCACAACGAACGGAAACGGCCATCACAACCGTTCGTCCTGAGCGTAGCGACGCGCAGCGTCGCGAAGTCGAAGGACCTACTCCTCCACGTCCTCCACCTGACAGATCGCCCGTCCGGCGGCGAAGTCCACGCGCACGCGATGGCCTTTTTGAAGCGACGAAGCATCCTTCACGATACTGCCGTCGGAGACCCGGTACACGATGCTGTACCCGCGCCTCAAGACCGCCAGCGGATCCACCGCGCCCAGCCGTCCGGCGAGATGGCCCAGGCGCTCCCGCAGGCGCGACACCCCGTCCTCCTGCCGGCGCCACAGGCGCAGCGAAAGATCGTCGAGACGCATCTGCCCCTGGCGAAGACGCTGGCCGGGATCGGCGAGGCGGCGGGCCCAATGCCGCAGGTTCTCCCGCCGGCGCTCCAGCCGGCTCTCCGTGCCGCGCCGCAGCCGGCGCGCGAGCGTCGCCACCCGGTACGCCAGCTCCCGCCCGATGGGGACGACCATCTCGGCCGCGGCCGTGGGAGTGGCGGCGCGCTGGTCGGCCACGAAGTCGGCGATGGTCACGTCGATCTCGTGCCCGACGGCGGACACCACGGGGACCCGCGCCGAGGCAATGGCGCGGGCGACCACCTCCTCGTTGAAGGCCCAGAGATCCTCCAGCGAGCCGCCGCCCCGGCCGACGATCATGACGTCCACCGCGCCGGTTGCGTCGAGCTCGCGGATCCCCGCGGCGATTTCCTCGGCGGCGCCGTCGCCCTGCACCCGCACCGGCCGGATCACCACCCGGCGGTCGGGGAAACGCTCGCCGATGATGCTCAGCATGTCGCGCACCGCCGCGCCGTGGAGCGACGTGACGATGCCTACGGTCCGGGGCAGGAACGGCAGCGGTTTCTTGCGCTCGGCATCGAACAATCCTTCCCCCGACAGCCGCTGCTTCAACTGCTCGAAAGCGACGGCCAACGCGCCCTTGCCGCGGGCCTCGACCTCGACCGCGTAGAACTGGAGGGCGCCCCGCACCGTGTACAGGCTCACGCGCCCGGAGCATACCACCTCCATGCCGTCCTCCAGGCGAAAACGCAGGCTTTCGGCGTGGCGGCGGAACAGCACGGCGGAGATCTGCGATTGCCGGTCCTTGAGGGTGAAGTAGACGTGTCCCGATGGGGGGAACCGCACGTTGGAGAGTTCGCCGGTCACCCACAGGGCGTCAATGCCCGTTTCCAGGCGGTTTCTGATGATCTCGTTGAGCTCGCTGACCGTGAGGACCGCCGGCGCCTGCGAATCGGGGAGCGAGGAGAAGGGACGGGACATAGCGCCTGACCGCGTCAGGTGGCCTTGCCCGATCCGGCGAGCCCGCGGAACATCTCCCAACCCTTGAGCAACTCCAGCGCCCGTGCCACCTGAGGGTCGTCCTTCACCCGTTGCACGATGCTGTCCAGAAGATCGGCGCCCGGTTCCGGGGGGTTATCCGGGACGCCGGCCTCGGAACCCTTTGCCGGCGCCTCCTCCGCCCCGGCAGCCGGTGGGGGCGGGGCGGTCCGCTCCATGACGATGTCGGGCCGGATGCCGGATTCGTGTATCGAGCGGCCGTTGGGCGTGAAGTACTCCGCGGTGGTCAGGCGCAGCGCCGAACGGCCGTCCAACGGCAGGATGGTCTGCACCGATCCCTTGCCGAAGGTCTTGGTTCCCAGGATCAACGCCCTCTTGTGGTCCTGCAGGGCCCCGGCGACGATCTCCGAGGCGCTGGCGCTGCCGCCGTTCACCAGCACCACCATCGGGAAACCCGTGCGCGAGTCTTTCGGACTCGCCGAAAACTTCTGCTTCTGCTGACTGAGACGCCCGTCCGTGTACACGATCAAACCGGATTCGAGAAACAGGTCCGAGACCGCCACGGCCTGGCTCAGAAGGCCGCCCGGATTGTTCCGCAGGTCGAGAACGAGCCCCTTGACGGATTCGTCCTCGAGCTGCTTCTTCGCCAGCGCGGCCCTCAGGTTCTCGCTCGTGCGATCCTGGAACTGGGCGATGCGCGCGTAGAGGAAACCGTCCTCCAGGACATACGCCCGCACGCTGTTTATCTCGATCACGTCCCGTACGATGGTGAACTTCAGGAGCTTGTCGTGACCCTTGCGCCGGACCGAGATGGTGACGCTGGAACCCCGGACTCCCCGGAGCTGCTTGACGGCTTCGCCAAGCCCCATGTCTTCGGTCGATTGGTCGTCGATTCCGACGATCTGATCGCCCGGCTGTACTCCGGCGCGCGCGGCCGGGGTGTCCTCGATGGGCGAGATCACCGTCAGGAGCCCGTTGCGCACGGTAATCTCCAGCCCCAGTCCGCCGAAACGCCCTTCGGTTTCGGTCTGGAGATCCCGGTACTCGTCCTCGGTCAGATAGGAGCTGTGGGGATCCAGCGAGCTCAGCATCCCCTCGATGGCCCCGGAGACGAGTTTCTCGGTCTCCACTTCCTTGACGTAGTTCCTCTGGACAATCGCCAGGACGTTCGCGAAGGTCTCGAGGCTCCGGTACCCGTCGGGACCCACCGCGGCGACCCGGGGCACCAGCAGGCCGGCAAGGAACAATACCCAACCCAAGGCGAGAAAACAGCCGAACACGCGGCCCTTCCGATTCCACAGTTTCATCGCATGGTCTCCTCGGGTTGATTCTAGTGCTCGGGAACCACCACCGCAAACCGGCGGTCAACGCGCCGCGCGGCGGAACCAGGGGATGGGATCGACCGGCTTGCCGTTTCTCCTGACCTCGAAGTAGAGACGCGAGCGTCCGGACGGCCCGTCTCCGCCGACCCGGGCGATCCGTTCCCCGCGCTCCACCCGGTCGCCTACCATCTTGTCGAGCTTCGACAGATGCCCGTACACCGTGTAGAAACGCCGGCCGTGGTCGATGATGAGCATGTTGCCGTAACCCGACAATCGATCCGCGTACAGCACGCTGCCCCCTTCCACCGCCCGGATCTCGGCGCCCACGGGCGCGACGATGTCGATCCCGGGACGGTGGACGTCCACGTTCAGATCCGGATGCTTGTGGACGCCGAATCCGCTGACGATCCGTCCCGCCACCGGAAGTTCCAGGCTGGCCGCGGTGAGGCCCGGCACCCCTTCCGGAGCCGGCCGGCGGCTCTTCTCGGAAAGGTCGATGATGCCCTGGAGACGGCGGGCGGCCTCCTCCAGCTCCCCCAGCGCCCTTTCCCGGAGGGTGCGCTCGCGCCGCAGGCTGTCGAGGGTTTCCCGCCTGCGGGCGCGCTCCTCGGTCAGATCGTCCCGCAACGCGGCAACGGCGTCGCGCTCCTCCGCGAGCTCCCGCCGCCGGACTTCGACGGCCAGTCGAAGGCTGCGGCTCCGGCGCACGTTCCGCGATAGCGTCCGAATGAGGTTGCGGTCCTGGGCCAGCAAGGTGTCCAGATGCCGCTTCCGGCGCATCAGCTCGGCCGCCGAGAACTCGCCGTTGAGAAGCACGAAGGGCGTGCCGGCCCGTTGCCACTTGTAGAGTGCCCGCACCCGCCCGGCCAAGGCGCTGCGGCCGTCGCCGAAAGCCTCCGACGCCGCGTGCGCCGCCAGTGTGGCCTCATCGAGGTCGCGTTGGCGTTCCTGCAGCCGCGAGTTCAAGGTCTCCAGCTTCCGGCGCTTGCGGTCCAGAGAGCCCTCGATCTCGTCCAGCACATCCAGCACCGACGACTCGCCCTGCCGGATCCTTTCGAGGTCGGCCTTCCCGCTACGGATGCGCTGCTGGAGGTCCGCGAGGTCGTCGGCCGCCCGAGCTCCGATCGGCAAGCCTCCGGTGAGGATGCCAAGTCCAGCCGCCGCCAACATGAGCAACGCCGTCATTCCGGCGAAAGCCGGAATCCAGCGGTGGGGCCGGGGTGGCGCTCCGGACCCCTCACCCCCTCCACTCCTGGATTCCGGCTTTCGCCGGAATGACGGGTTCGGGAATTTACGGACCATTTCCATGGTAGTAACGGTGCCGGCTACGCCAGGAACCTCTTCACGGACAGCATGCTGCCGGCCGTGCCCAGGAGCCATCCCATCGCCACCAGCAGCACGCACCGCGGAGCGTCGAGAAAGACAAACTCCTCGACGGCCACGAGGGACCCGAACGGAGCCAGCAGTTCCGCGGTCAGCAGCGAGAACGACGCCTGCAGCAGACCCAGGGCGAGAGCGGCCCCCGCCAGCCCCTGGATCATCCCCTCGATGACGAAGGGGGCCTTGATCAGGCCGTCCGCCGCCCCTACGAGTTGCATGATGTCGATCTCGTCCTGCCGGGCGACGATGGCGAGCTTGATGGTGCTCCCGACGATCAGGAACGCCACCAGAAAGAGAAAACCCCCGAGCGCCCATTTCAGCCACTCGATCCCGGCCATCAGGAGCCGCACCTTCTCGAGCCAGGTCTCCGGATACTCCACCTCCTGGACCCCGTCGAGGGCCGCGAGGCGTCCCGCCAGGCTCATCACCGCGTCGCGTGACCGGTAGGCCGACCGCAACTCGACGTCCAGGGAAGCCGGCAGCGTGTCGGTCTTCAGACCCTCGAGGATCCCGGACTGCGATCCCAGGCTTTCCCTGAACGCATCCCATGCGCCTTCCTTGGAGACGTAGCTCACCGCGCGCACCTCCGGATAGGAGGCTACCTGCGCGCGCATGGCTTCCGCGGCCGCCGCGTCAACGCCGTCCTTCAGGTAGGCGAACACCTGGACCTCTTCGCTCCAACCCTTGACCAGCCGGCCGACGTTCGCCTGGACGATCAGGAATCCGCCGAATACGGACAGTGTCATGGCCATGATTCCGGCCGTCAGCAGGTGGGTCCAGAAGAGCTCCCGCAGGCTCCCCGCCACCCGTCCGGCCACGAACAGGACGTAGGCCCATCTCACGGCGCGGAAGCCGCCCGGACCGTATCGTGAATGCCGGCCAGACGTCCCTGGCGCATCATCAGGACGCGCCCGTCGAAACTCCGCAGGAAGCGGTGATCGTGTGTGGCGACGAGCACGGTGGTGCCCTGCCGGTGGATCCGTGCGAACAGCCGCATGGTCTCCTCGGCAAGTTCGGGATCGAGATTGCCCGTGGGCTCGTCCGCCAGCACCAGTTCCGGATCGTTGACCAGCGCCCGGGCGATGGCCACGCGTTGCTGCTCCCCGCCGGAAAGGGCCGGCGGCAGGACGGCGTACTTGTCCTTCAGGCCGAGCTCGGCCAGCAGCCGGAAGGCCTTGCGCCGGCCCTCGCGCCAGGACACACCGGTCACGTCCGTGGCCAGGGCGACGTTTTCCAGCGCGCTTATGCGGGGGATCAGCTTGAAGTCCTGGAAGACCAGGCCCAGACTGCGCCGGAACGCCGCCAGCGCCTGGCCCTTCAAGCGGTTGATATTGCGCCCGCGCACGACGATCTGGCCTTCGGTGGGCTGTTCCGACCGGAACAGGAGCCGCAACAGGGTGGTCTTGCCGGCGCCGCTCGGGCCGCACAGAAACAGGAATTCGCCTTCCTCCACCTGGAACGTGATCTCCTTGACCCCGGTATAGTCCGGCGGGTAGACCCTGGAGACCTTGTGGAGTTGAATCATGGGCATTGACCGCGTTCAGCGGGAATCGGGAAAAACCATCTTGACATCGCCATCGGGCGGCTGCTAACGTGGCGAGAATACGGTCTATTGTCGGTATTGGTGGCCTATTCGGGTAGGTTATCACTAAACCCTCCCAGTAACAAAAAGGAAAACCACGGGGCGCACCGGGGAACCGACTCGATGAGGAGTTGCACGCCATGAAGATCCTGTTCATCAACCCGCGTTTTCCGAATTCGCTGTGGCGCCTCACCGGCATTACCGACATCCTGCCGCAGCGGTGCGCGCAGACGCCCCTGGGCCTCCTGACCGTGGCCGCGCTGACGCCGCCGGACTTCGACGTCGAGCTGCAGGACGAGAACGTCAGGCCGCTCCAGTTCGACACCGACGCCGACGTGGTGGCCATCGCCTGCTGGAACATCCAGTATAACCGCGCCCTGCACATCGCGGAGGCGTTCCGCAAGCGCGGCAAGATGGTGGTGGTGGGCGGACCGTACCCCTCGCTGTGTCCCGAGCGCTTCACCGACGGGCAGTTCGACGTGGTCTTCGACGGCGAGGTGGAGATCACCTGGCCGCAGTTCTGCGACGACCTCCGGTCCGGCAGTCACAAGGCCGTCTACAAGCAGGAAGGCAACGTCGACATCACGCTGTCGCCGGTGCCGCGGGTGGACTTGGCGTCGCGGGACGACTACCTCTACTACTTCCTGCAGACCACACGGGGCTGCCCCTTCAAGTGCGAGTTCTGCGACATCATCATCACCGACGGGCGGGTGCCGCGCACCAAGAGCGTGGACCACGTAATCGAGGAGATCGAAGCCGTACGGTCCGTCGGCGGAATCCACATCAGCTTCTCCGACGCCAACCTCATCGGCAACATGCGCTACGCCGAGGAGTTGCTGACCGCGGTGGCGGATTTCGGGCGCGCCAACAAGTACCCCATCAACTTCTCCGGCGAGATGACCATCAACGTGGCGGAGAAGCCCAGGCTGCTCCAACTGCTGCACGACGCCAACTTCACCAGCATGTTCCTGGGCATCGAGTCGCCGCGGGTGGCGAGCCTCAACGAGACCCAGAAGCGGCAGAACACCACCAGCCCGCTGATGGAGAGCATCCGCAAGATCCAGTCCCACAACATGGCGATCCTCGCGGGCATGATCGTCGGCTTCGACAACGACGACAAGGACATCTTCCGGGAGCAGTTCGAGTTCCTCCAGGAGGCCGGCATCGCCTTCACCACCAGCGGGGTGCTGACGGCCATCGAGAAGACGCCCCTCTACGAGCGCATGGAGAAGGAAGGCCGGCTGATTCCCTACGACTCCGCGCAGATGATGGGACACGGCTCGGCGGACCTGAACTTCGTCCCCAAGCTGATGAGCATCGAGGAGGTGCAGCAGGGTTACAACTGGCTGATCCGCAGCCTCTACAAGTACGAGAACTACGGCGCGCGGCTGGCCACCGGGGTCCAGGCGTTCCGGCCCGAGTATACTCGCCGCGGCCGCGGAAAAGTGGACCGCGAGATCCTCGGCATCGTGGCCAAGGCGATCCGGCACTACGTCTTCACCACCGACCGGGCCCGCCGCCGTTTCTTCCTCAAGACCCTGCGGCAGGTCATGTGGCCCCGCCCCAATTTCGAGAAGCTGGACTACGCCATCAGCTACATGATCTCCGAGAAGCACTTCCACGACTACGTGGACAAGACCCACGGAGACCCCGAGACCGTGGCCGCCGCGCCTTTCGTGGAGAGCGCCGAGGTGGAGCAGACCTGGGGCGAGTTGAGCAAGGAGTACCTGAGAAAGCTGAGACGCGAGGTCTACCCCGGCGCCACGCCGCTACGGTGGATGCGGCGGCGCCTGCGCAACGCCGTGGCGGTGCCGGAAGCGTTCCTGAAGGACCAGGTGGGCCAGCGTTTGAGCAACTTCCTGTCCGACCTCGGCATCGACGTCGTGCCGGTGGCAAGCGCGGCCCTCTCCCGCATCCAGGACAGGGCCGACGTGCTGGTGCTTCCCATCCTCAACAAGGTGCTGAAGGGCCGCGAGGAGCTGCAGCAGGCGGTGGAGCACCTGACCGAGGAGTCCCAGAAGGAAATCAAGCGATTCCGCAAGGTGGTCCACTTCCCCATGGACCAGGGGGACGGCGCCGCCCTGGAAGCGTTCGCCCGCATCGGGTTGCTGTACACCAGTCGCGTGGAACGGGTGCAAAGGGCGTACGTCAGAGCGTTTCAGTGAGGAAGAGGCGGGGTCGGGTGTAAATCCCGCGCGTGCTAGTGGAGCGCCCGCGCATGCTTCTTGAGGCGCTCGATCTGCTCGCGCACCGTTGCGGCGCCATCGGAATCCGGCGCCAGTTCCAGATATCTTTCCAGATCCGTCAGCGCCCCCACGCCGTCCGCCAACTGCAGCCGCAGGAGCCCGCGGTCGCGCACCTGCTCGGGGTCGTCCGGGTTCAGGATCACGAGATGCTCCACCGCGCGCAGGCACCGTTTCAGGTCCTGCCGGTTGGCGTAGATCAGCTTGATGTTGTTCAGCATGCGCTGGACGATCTGTCCGCTGGGCACGGCTGACAGGAACTCCGGCTGAACCTCGAGCCTCCCGCCGTACATCTTGTCCAGCAACCCCTGGAGATCCGCGGGCGACAGGATGCTGCCGCCGTGGAAGGGATCGACGAAGACCTCCTCGCCGTCACACACCGTCTTGACCAGGAAATGGCCGGGGAAACCCACGCCCCGGACCTCCAGGCCGACCCTCCGCGCCACCTCCATGTAGAGGACCGACAGGGTGATGGGTATGCCCGTCTTGCGGTCCACGACCCTGTTGAGGAAGCTGTTCTCGGGGTCGTAGTAGTCCTCGCCGTTCCCCTTGAAGCCCTGCTGCTTGAACAGCACGTAGTCCAGACACGCCAGGCGCCGGTAGGCGTCTTCCGCGGTCCCGGCCGCCTCTCCCACGCTCTCTGCCAGCTCGTCCAGGCGGGCCAGGTATCGCCCGACGTCGAGTTCCGGATACTCGGGCAAGGCAATGGTAAGGGCCACCCGGGCGAGGTCCATTTCCGGTCCGGAAACCGCCTCGGCAAAGGCCCGGTACTGCTCGCTCTCGTCCATGTCCCCTTCCCGGGAGAAGACGCGGCGGCCCCTCTCCGCCGTGTCCCTCCCGCCGTCGTCAACGCGGCTCGGACACCACGTCCACCACGGCCGGAAGCCGCTGCTCCTTGACCACCTTGCAGGCGCGCTCCAGCGCGGGCCCCAACTCGGCCGGCGTGGTGATGGGACCCTCGCCCCACACCCCGAAACACTCGGCCATCTTGGCGTAGTCCACCAGCGGATCGCTCACGTGGGTGCCGATGCCGGCGTTCTCCACGGGGCGGTTGCGGAACTCGGCCAGCTTGATGCCGTGCTCTTCCGAGTTGTAGAAGGACTGGTTGTTGTGGATGACGATCAGCAGCGGGATCTTGTGGTGCGCCGCGGTCCACAGCGCGCTGGAGGTCATCAAGAGGTCGCCGTCCGACTGGATGTCGACGCAGAACTTGTCGGTTCCCATGTGGCCCAGCGCCACCCCGATGGCCGCGCTCATGCCGTAGCCCACGCCGGCGCCGCCGCTGCGCCCCAGGTACTGGCCCGGCTTGGTCCAGTCCCACAGCTTCCGCGCCCAGCCGTTGGCGCTGCCGTTGGCCAGCACCCAGTCCTCGCGCTTGATCGCCTCGCCCAGCTCGTAGCCGAGGCAGGCCGTGGTGATCTCGTTCCGGGTAAGGGTCTGGCGCGCCTCCTCCTGCCAGCGGGCGCGGGCGGCGTCGTGCACCGCCTTCACTTCCTTCGCCCGGGACTCGACGGCCGACCTGTCCGAGCCCATCAGCTCCCGGCACAGGCGGATCAACTCGGGCAGGGCGATGGCGGTGTCGGCGCTGATGGGAACGTCCACCGCCTGCAGCGGCTGCACGTCGGTGGCCCAGCTATGCACCAGCATGTCGTTCAGGTTGATGTGGATGATCTTGGTTCCCGGCTGGATGACGTAGCCCATCTCGCGGGTGGTGCGGTCCACCGTAGTCAGCGAGCCGTAGAGGTCCTGGACATCCAGTCCCAGCACTACGTCGGCCTTCTTGAGGAAGTCCCCCGAGACGTTGGTCACGTCCAGCGGATGGGAGTTGGCGATGTTGTGGCGGTTGCCCTTGTCGATGACCGGTATCGCCAGCAGCTCGGCCAGCTCGGCCAAGGCCGCCACCGCCGCGGGCTTGCGTCCCATGAAGTCGGCGATGATCAGCGGCGCCTTGGCGCCCACCAGGAGTTCCGCCGCCCGGCGCATGGCGTCCGGGTTCCCCTGCACCGGCGCCTGGGGCGCGAACCGGCTCACGTCCGGCACCTCGATCTGCTTCGCCACCTCCATCTCCTGGAGGCCGGCGTCGTAGTTGATATACACCGGCGCGGTGGGCTCGGTGACCGCGAGCCGGTAGCCGCGGATGAAGGACTCGGGGATGCTATCCAGCGTGGCGGGCTGATCGTCCCACTTGGTGTAGTCCCGCACCTGGTTGCCCTGCGTCAGCGCGGTGTGGATCCAGTCGATCCAGGGGCGGCGGATCTTGGTGTCCACCGGGCCGGTGCCGCCCAGGCAGATCACCGGCACCCGGTCGCACCAGGCGTTGAAGATCCCCATGCTGCCGTGCTGAAGTCCCACCACGTCGTGCAGGATCGCCACCATGGGCTTGCCCGTGGCCTTGGCGTAGCCGTGGGAGATGGCCACCGAGATCTCTTCGTGGCAGCAGAAAATCACCTCCGGGTGGTGGTTGCCGCCGTAGTTGACGATGGAGTCATGGATGCCGCGAAAGCTGGCCCCGGGATTGAAAGCGGTATATTCGATATCGAAGGCCTTCAGCATGTCGACGACGACGTCCGAGCCGTACTCCGCCTGCTTCTTCTCCGTTCTGCCGTCTTTTGCCATAAGTGTTGTTCTCCCCTCGGTAGGTGTGGTTCGTCCGTGTCGCGTCACGGGCCGCGACCTGCCGCTGCCGCGTGACGTAGCAAGCCATAGCCCCTTTGCCCTACCCCGTCAACCGAGCATAGTTTGACACTCCTGCATGGGTTCGGCTACTAGGTCCCAAACGGACCCCATCCCCTTCGAACGGAGCCACGCCACGAAAACCGGAGTCTTCCTGCCCATTTCAGGACGCGCCGCCACTCCCGAGACCCTGCGTCAGGCAGCCCGGAGCGCCGAGGACTGGGGCTTCGACTCCATCTGGGCGGCGGATCGCATCATCATCCCCTGGCGCATCGACACGCCCTACCCCTACGGCAAGGACGGGGCGTTCATCGTGCCGCCGGACCGCCCCTTTCTCGATTCCCTCACGTGCCTGACGTTCCTGGCCGCCTGCACCAGCCGCGTCGAGCTGGGCATCAGCGTGCTGGTGCTGCCCTACCGCCAGCCCCTGGTGTGGGCCAAGATCGCCGTGACCCTGGACCACCTTTCCGGGGGCCGGTTCATCCTCGGCGTGGGCGTGGGGTGGATGGAAGAGGAGTTCCGGGCGCTGCAGGCGCCGTTCGAGGACCGGGGGCGCAGGACCGACGAGCAGATCGAGGTATTGAAGGAAGTGCTGGGAACCGAGCATTCGAGCTTTGCCGGCGAGTTCTATCGGTTCGATGACGTCAGCTTCCTGCCCAAATCCCGCCGGCCCGAGGGCATCCCGGTGTGGGTCGGCGGCGAAGGACGCCGGGCCCAGCGGCGCGCCGGACGCTACGGCGACGCGTGGTTCCCCTACTTCGTGCGCATCGAGCCCGAGGAGCTGGCCGCGCGGTTCGACAACGCCCGCCGCCATGCCGAGAAGGCCAGTCGTTCACCGGACGGCCTGCGCCTCAACTGCTGCCTGCCCATCGAGGTGACCCGGGAGCCTGTCCCCCAGGAGCCGGACCGGCTGGCCGGCACGCCCGACCAACTCGTGGACGCCATCGCCGGCTACCGCACGGCGGGAGTGGAGCACCTGGCGCTCCAGTTCATGGTGCCGCGCTGGCCCGACCGCCTGGAGCAGATGCAGCGGTTCGCCGAGGAAACGCTGCCGCACATCCGAACCTGAACCCATGCGCCGCTCTTTCTTCTACGGCTACGTCATCGTCGCCCTCTGTTTTTTCAACATGGTGCTGATGCGGGGCATCCTGGCCTCGTACAGCGTCTTCTACATCGCGTTGGTGGAAACGTTCGGCTGGTCCCGTGCCGCCACGGGCTCCATCGCCTCGGTGAACGGGTTTTTCTACAGCGCCTCCTCGCCGCTGGTGGGCTGGGCCTACGACCGGCTGGGGCCGCGCATCCTCATGCCCTTCGGGGCCTTCCTCATCGGCTGCGGGCTGCTGCTGTCGGGGGCCGGCACGTCGCTCTGGCACTTCTACCTCGCGTACGGCCTGCTCGTGGGACTCGGCATCGGCTGCATCGGCTTCGTCAGCAACACCGCCCTCTTGTCCCACTGGTTCCGCCGGCGACGGGGAATGGCCCTCGGCCTGTCCACCATGGGACTGGGCTTCGGCATCCTGATCGTGCCTGCGGTGCAAGTCCTGATCACGCGGCACGGGTGGCGTGCGGCCATGGCGGTGCTGGGGATCGTGGTTCTGGCAACCATCGTGCCCCTGAACGCCGTGTTCCAGCGACGCCGGCCCGAAGACGTCGGACAGCTACCGGACGGCGAACCGACAACCGCCGCGGACGCTCCCACGGCCACGCCGGAACCCGCCGCCCCTACGGCCGCGCCGGCGCGGGACTGGATGCTCGCGGAAGCGTTCCGCTCGTTCCCGTTCTGGTCCATCGCCGTGGGGCACCTGGGACTCGGCACCGGCCTTGCGCTCATGTACACCTACGCGGTCGCCCATCTGGTCCACGTCGGACTGGCGAAACAGGCGGCCGCCAACGCCTTCAGCCTGGTGGGTTTGGCGCGGATTCCCAGCACGGCCATCTGGGGGTTCGTCTCGGACCGCCTCGGGCGGGACCGCGCCTACCTCCTCGGCACCCTTTTCACCCTGGGCGGGATCGGGGTGCTCATGGCCCTGAGCGCGGACGCCCCGGCGTGGTGGTTCGTGGCCTTCGCCGTCCTCTACGGCATCGGCCACAGCTCCGGCAACCCCACTTTCGGCGCCACCATCACGGACATCTTCGGCGGCCGAAACGTCGGCAAGATCCTCGGTTGGCTGGAGGTCACCTTCGGCATCGGGGTGGCGCTGGGATCGTGGTTCGGCGGCTACGCGTTCGACGTGAACGGCTCGTACCAGTACGCCTGGGTCCTGGGGCTCGTCTCCTTTACGGTAGCCTACCTGAGCGTCCAGGCGTGCATGGTCTGGAAGCGGCGGTCCCGCCACGAGACCCGGTGATACACGACGCCAGACGCCCCTTCTTCTACGGCTACGTCATCGTCGCCCTCTGCTTCCTGAACCTGGTGCTGGTGGGGGGCCTCATGGCGTCGTTCAGCGTCTTCAACGTGGCCCTGCTGGGGGCGTTCCGGTGGTCTCGCGCCACCACGGCCGCCATCGCCTCCGTACACGGTCTTGCGTACACCGTCCTGGGGCCGCTGGTGGGATGGGCCTACGACCGGTTGGGGCCGCGCATCGTCATGCCCCTCGGCGGCTTCCTGATCGGTGCCGCGCTCGTGCTGTCGGGAAGGAGCACGGCGCTGTGGCAATTCTACCTCTGGTACGGGCTCCTGGCGGGCTTGGGGCTGGTCTGCCTCGACTTTGTCGGCACCGTCGCCTTGCTGTCCCACTGGTTCCGCGGCCGGCGAGCCACCGCCATCGGTTTCGCCACCATGGGCATAGGGGTCGGGTTCGCGTGCGTGCCCGGCGTGCAGTTGCTCATCACCCGCTTCGGCTGGCGCGCGGCGATGGTGCTGCTGGGGATCGCCGTGCTGGCCTCGCTGGTGCCGCTGAACGCGTTGCTACAGCGCCGCCGGCCCGAGGATATCGGGCAACTCCCGGACGGCGCGTCGATTGAAGCCCCCGGTCCCGGCGTCACCGCCACGGAGATCCAATCCGCATCGAGGACCCGGGACGGCGCCGACCATGACTGGAGCCTGGCAACGGCGCTGTGCTCGTTCCCGTTCTGGTCCATGGCCATGGGCCACCTGACGGCCGGCATCAGCCTGTCGCTCGTGAACACCCACGCCGTGGCCCACCTGGTCCATGTCGGCCTGGACAAGCTCGCCGCCGCCTCGGTCTTCGGCTTGGTGGGGTTGGCGCGGATTCCCGGAACGGCCTTCTGGGGTCTTGCGTCCGACCGCTTGGGGCGCGACCGTGCGTATGGCGTCGCCACGGTTATGACCCTCGCGGGGGTCGGACTGCTCATGTCCTCGGAGCCCGACGCCCCAGCGTGGTGGTTCGTGGCACTCGCCGTCCTCTACGGCGCCGGTCACAGCGCCGCAAACCCAACCTTCGGATCCACCCTCGGGGATATCTTCTGGGGAAAGCACCTCGCGACCATCATCGGGTTCCTGGAGATATTCTACGGCCTCGGGGTCGCGATCGGGCCCTGGTTCGGCGGTTTCGCCTACGACGTCACGGGCTCTTACCGCCACGCCTGGATGACGGCGCTGCTGTCGTATACGTTGACCTACGTGAGCATCCAGATGAGCATGATGTGGCAACGCCGGTTCCGCCACGAGACGCGGTGAGCCCCCCATCCGGCCCCATGCCACGCCGCCCTTTCTTCTACGGCCACGTCATCGTCGCCCTGTGCTTCCTCAACCTGGTGGTGGTGGGCGGCCTCATGGCCGGCTTCAGCGTGTTCAACGTCGCGCTGCTGGAGGCGTTCCGTTGGTCCCGCGCCACCACCGCCACCATCGCCTCGGTGAACGGCATCGTCTACAGCACCATGGCGCCGGCGGCGGGTTGGGCCTTCGACCGTCTCGGGCCGCGCATCGTCATGCCCCTGGGCCTGGGCCTCATCGGCGTGGGGCTGGCGCTGGCGTCCTACAGTCAATCCCTGTGGCAGTTCTACCTCTGCTACGGCTTGCTGGCGGGATTCGGCATCGGCTCCGTCGACTTCGTCGGCACCACCGCCGTGCTGGCCCACTGGTTCCGGCGGCGCCGGGCCACCGCCAGCGGCGTCGCCGCCATGGGACTGGGCGTCGGCATCGTCATCGTGCCCGGAGTGCAACTCCTCATCACGGGCTACGGCTGGCGCGGCGCCATGTTGCTTTTGGGCGCGGCCATTCTGCTGACCCACGTGCCGCTCAACGCGTTGCTTCAGCGGCGCCGGCCCGAGGACATCGGCCAGCTCCCGGACGGCGACTCCATCGACGCGCCGAACCGGGACGCGGCACCCGGCACGCCCGTTTCGGCGAAGCCCGCCGGCCATCAGGACTGGACGCTGAAGCAGACTCTTTCCTCGTTCCCATTCTGGTCCATCGCGGTGGGCCACCTCGCCGTCGGCACGGGTATTGCCCTGGTGTACACCCACGCCGTCGCCCACCTGATCCATGCCGGACTGGGCAAGCTCGCCGCGGCCTCGACCTTCGGCCTGGTCGGGGTGGTGCGGATCCCCGGCACGGCCTTCTGGGGCTTTGCCTCGGACCGCATCGGCCGCGACCGCGCCTTGCGCCTGGGCACCCTCATGGGGCTGGCCGGCGTCGGCTTTCTCATGGTCCTGGGCTCCGAGGCGCCCGGCTGGTGGTCCGTGGCGTTCGCTCTCCTCTACGGGCTCGGCCACAGCGCCAGCAACCCGGTCTACGCCTCCACCATCGCCGACATCTTCTGGGGCCGGAACGTCGCCATGATCGTCGGACTCCTGGAAGTCACCTTCGGCCTCGGCGCGGCCCTCGGGACCTGGTTCGGCGGTTTCGCCTACGACCTGACGGGCTCGTATCAGTACGCGTGGGTCGCGGAACTGGTGTGCCTCGCGATGGTCTACGCAAGCATCCGCGGCGCCTTGACCTGGAGGCGGCGGTTCCAGCCCGACCCGGGGTGAACCCGCGAGGGCGCTCCCGGCGTCGATCGAGCCGGGACGCGGTGAAACAATGACTCAGGTGACACTATTTGCGTTGCGCTAACAACAACGCGACTCAGGTTGACAGCAAAGGCCCCGTTCGTTAACTAACGTGGGAACTACCGCCGTTCCCGGATTCCGTCATTCCGGCGAAAGCCGGAATCCAGGACGTTCAAAGGGTTTCTGGATTCCGGCTTTCGCCGGAATGACGTGGAGTGATGTCCCACGGGACGCCTCATCGTCGATCCTGCCGGCTGTACCGCATCGCATCAACCGCAAATCACACAAGAGGAGTAGGAAATGGCCAAAGCAGCAAAGAAACTCGGTGCCCCGGCTGAGCAGATACACGACCTGCGCAACGCGCTGGAGTGGCTCAAGGCCGAGGGTGACCTCATCGAGACGGACAAGGAGGTCGATCCCGACCTGGAGATCATCGCGATCCAGAAGAACCTCGACGGCGGTTGTCCGATCCTGTTCAACAACGTCAAGGGCAAGCCCCATCACCGGGCGGTGACCAACCTGTTCGGCGACATGGGCGTCATCAACAAGATGTTCGGCTGGGAGAGCCACACCGACCGCACGCGCAAGCTGGCCGACGCCATCAAGAACCAGATCGCGCCGGTGGAGGTGAGCTCGGAGGAGGCGCCGGTCCACGAGGAGATCATCAAGGATCCCAAGGACGTCAACGAGTACATGATGCCCGTCCGCCACACCGAGTACGAGCCGGAGTTGACGGTGGGCTCGGGCAACCGGCTCATCTCCGGCGAGCATTTCGACGGCGGCACCGACCTCGGCTACAACCGCATGAACTTCCGCTGGGGCAACGTCGCCACCTTCCAGATCTCGCCGGGATCGCACATGTGGCAGGTGGTGTCCAAGTACTACAAGGAAGACAAGCCCGTTCCCATCACCATGTGCTTCGGGGTTCCGCCCTCCTGCACGCTGCTGGCGGGGGCCGGCTTCGACTACGTGGTGCTGCCCCAGGGCTGCGACGAGCTGGGCGTGGCCGGCGCGGTGCAGGGCTCGCCGGTGCGGGTGGTCAAGGCCAAGACCGTGGACGCGCTGGCGCTGGCCGACTGCGAGGTGGTGCTGGAGGGCTACGTGAACCCGCGCGACCGCCGCTACGAGACCGAAGAGTCCGAGAAGGCCGACATCCAGGGCCGCTTCCACTTCCATCCGGAGTGGGCCGGCTACATGGGCAAGGCCTACAAGGCGCCCACCTTCCACGTCACCGCGGTGACCACGCGCAAGCGCGAGGGCAAGCCCATCATCTTCCCGCTGGGCGTGCACACCCTGGACGACCACAACATCGACACCACCGTACGCGAAGCGTGCATGTATCTCCTGTGCGAGCGCATGCAGCCGGGCATCATCCAGGACGTCAACATCCCCTACTGCATGACCGACTGGGGCGGCGCCATCATCCAGGTGAAGAAGCGCAACCGCATCGAGGAAGGCTGGCAGCGGAACTTCATGTCGGCGATCCTGTCCACCTCCCAGGGGTCGCGCCTGGTGGTGGCCGCCAGCGAGGACACCGACATCTACGACATGGACGACATCATGTGGTGCCTGACCACCCGGGTGAACCCCAAGACCGACATCCTGAACCCGATTCCGGGCGGGCGCGGCCAGACCTTCATGCCGGCCGAGCGCATGACCGCCGGCGACCGGCAGTGGACCGCCTCCAACACCGTGTTCGAGGGCGGCATGGGCATCGACGCCACCGTGCCCTTCGGCTACGAGAGCGACTTCCTCCGCCCCGTCTACGCGGTGGAGAAGGTGGACCTCAAGAACTTCTTCAGCGACCAGGACATCGCCAACGCGAAGTCCCGCATGCACGGCTGGGTGCACTCGCTGGCCCGCACCGGCCGGTAGCTCGCACCGACCTGAAAGGGCGGCCTTCACGGCCGCCCTTTTTTTGTCCGGCTGACGAAACGTACTTTCCCGAGATGACCGACCCCGCGCAACTTGAACGGATGTCGAAGCTCCTGGAGGAGCGCTACGGCGAGGCGGGGCACGAGGCGGCCGGGCGCCTGCGGCGCTGGATGGGCGGCGAGATTCCCTATGCCGCGCCCGAGATCCTCGACCGCCACCTGGAGCCCGCGCACCTGGAGCTGCTGTTCGACGCCTTCCGCCAGGTGCTGCCTTTCGGCACCGGCGGCCGGCGCGGTCCGGTGGGCTACGGCCCCAACCGGATGAATCCCGCGACCGTCGCCATGACCGTCCAAGGGCACTGCAACTACCTGCGCGGAAGCTCCTCCGGCGACTTCGGCGCAACGGAGCGCTCCCACGACGCCACCTTGAGCGTGGTGGTGGCCAACGACGTGCGCGTGTTCACCGACAATGCCGGCGTGTATGGGTTCCTCGGGCCGCGACACCCGCTGATGGGGGTTTCCTCGCGGGCGCTGGCCAGGCTGGCGTGCGAGATCTACGCGGCCAACGGCATCGCCGCCTGCCTGGCCGACCCCGAGGACGACCGGGCGGTGACCAGCACCCCGGAGCTGTCGTTCTTCATCGTCCGACTGGGCGCCGCGGGCGGCGTCAACGTATCGGCATCCCACAACCCCCCGGACGACAACGGCATCAAGGTCTACGACGCCTACGGCAGCCAGCCCGTCGCGCCGGAGGACCAGCGGCTGGTGGACGCCATGGAGCGGGCCACGGAAGTGCGGACCGTCCCCTTCGAGGAGGGCCTTCGGTCGGGCATGATCCGCCCGTTGCCGCCGGATCTGCCGGCGGCCTATGTCGACACCTACGTCGAGCTTTACGGCAACCTCTATCCTCCCAGGGCCGAAGCGCCGATAGGCTACACGCCGCTGTGCGGCTGCGGGGTCAAGACCGTGAAGGAGGTGCTGGAGCGGCTCGGTTTCTCGCTGCTGATTCCGCCGGACCAGGGGCTGGACGGCAGCTTCGCGGCGATTCCCTTCAAGGCCCCCAACCCGGAAGTGCCCCACGCCACCGAGCCGGCGCGGGAGTTCGCCGGCCGCCACGGCTCGGGCATCGTGCTGTCGAGCGATCCCGACGCCGACCGCATCGGCATGGAGGCCCGCCTGGCGGACGGGACCTGGTACCACTTCGACGGCAACCAGATCGCCGCCATCCTCGGCTACCACCTCATGCTGGACCCCCACGGGCCACGCCGCCGGGGCCTGGTGATGGAGACCCTCGTCACCACCAAGCTGCTCGGACGCGTCGTCGCCGAAGCCGGCGACTCGTGGCTGATCGACGACCTGCTGGTGGGGTTCAAGTACGTGGCGGACGTGCTCAAGACCCTGGAGCGGTCCGGCCGCTACAAGGAAATCACGTGCTCGCCCGAAGACCTGGTGCTCGCCGCCGAGGAGAGCCACGGCGTGGTCATGGCGCCCGGCATCCGCGACAAGGACGCGACACCTGCCTGCATGTTCCTGGCCGCCCTCTACCAGAGGCTGCTGGACGAGGACCGGACCATGCTGGACTACTACGCCGACATGCTCCGGGAACTGGGCGGGTACGACAACGTCAACCGCGGCATCACCTTGGCGGGGGCCGAAGGAACGCGAAAGAAGGACCGGATCATGGCCAGCCTCCGGGAAGCGCCTCCCACGGAGCTGGCCGGACAGGCGGTGCGGCGTTTCACGGACTACTGGGACCCCGAGCGCTTCGGTCCCATCGCCAGCGACACCGACCGGCTGCCGCGGAACGTGCTCCAGGCCCACACCGACCAGTTCGTCATCACCGTGCGGCCGTCCGGCACCGAACCCAAGCTGAAGCTTTACTGCCAACTGTTGCCGGACGGCGAGCCCCTTGACGCCGCCGGAACCGATCTGCTTGAACGGGTGCGGGGAAAGGCGGAGCGGGTGGCGCGGTCCCTCTACAACGAGTTGCTCGCGCGCATCGACGTCTCGCTCGACGAGCCCGCGCTGCTGCTCCCGGACATCATCGACCTGGAGAACAAGCGGCGTTTCGCCACGGAAACGGTGCCGCGCCTGCGGGAAGCAATGGGCGGCGGAAGGTTCGCCGGCATGGACGACCTGTTGCAGTGGCTGCGCCGGGACACCGCGGCGATGACCCCGGCCGCGGACCCCCTGCCGGCGCTGAAACCGGCGCTGGCATGGCTCTGCGGGCGTTGGCGCGGCGACCCACGGATGACGTTGGTGGAAGAGCTTGGCGAGTGGGCGGCCGGGTAGCCGACTCCGGACGGCCCGAGACAAGGAAGGAGCATTCAATGAAGGACAAGATCAACGCGAGCCTGGAGATCGAGCGGGTACAGCAGGAATGGCTGCAGGAGATGGCCGCGAAGTACCAGCTTCCCGACCCCTCCAAGGCCCTGCGCGTGGTGCTGGACCATGCGCGTACCGCGGGTGACGAGAGCGTGATCTTCGAGACCATCCGCTGCCTCGGCTGCGAGTGAGCGGGAACGCCACGGGGGCTCGAAGCGCGTCTGCCGGCCCCTCCGTCAGGCCGATACGGTCGCCGGCGCCTCCCTGCGGATGGCTTCGATGTCGTCGACTTCCTTGAGGATGGCGGCGGACAGGACCTCGTGCCCGGACTCGGTGACCAGGACGTCGTCCTCGATGCGGACGCCGATACCGAGATATTCGCTGCTCACCTCCTCCAGGTCTTCAGCGATATAGAGGCCCGGCTCCACGGTGAGGACCATTCCGGGCTCCAGCGGACGTGAGGCGCCGTCCACCCGGTAGCGTCCCACGTCGTGCACGTCGAGGCCCAGCCAGTGGCCGGTGCGGTGCATGTAGAACCGGGTGTGCGCGCCCTTCTCGATGAGCTCGCCGGCCTCCCCCGACAGGAGACCGATTTCGAGCAAGCCATCCACCAGCACCTCGGTGGCCCGTTGGTGGACGGCTTCCATGGACGCGCCCGGACGAACCGTGGCGATGGCTTCCTTCTGCGCCCGCAGGACGATTTCGTAGATGCGGCGCTGGGGCGGGGAGTAGCCCGCCCCGACAGGGAGCGTGCGCGTTACGTCCGAGCAGTAGCCGTCGAACTCCGCGCCGGCATCGATGAGCACCAGGTCGCCGTCCCGCATGCGGCGGTCGTTCTGCGTGTAGTGGAGGATCGTCGCGTTGGCGCCGGAGGCGACGATGGACGGATAGGCCGGGCCCGACCCGCCGGCGGCGCGGAAGTGGTATTCCAGCAGCGCCTCCAGTTCGTACTCGAAGCTACCGTCGCGGACCTCGCGTACGGCCGCCGCGTGGGCGCGGGCGGAGGCGGCCACCGCCTTGCGCATGAGGTCCAGTTCCCCGGTTGACTTGTGGAGGCGCATTTCGTGGAGAATCGCGCCCGGATCCACCAGCGACACCACGCCCCGGCCGGTACGGGCGCGCCCCGACCGGCTGCCGTCTATCAAACCCTGAACCACGGTGTTCATGCGCTGGTCCCGGCCCGGCGCGAAGTGGACCGCGTCGGTCGCCGCCAGATGCGCCGGAAGGACGTCCTTCACCTGGTCGATGGTATAAGCCGCGTCCGCTCCGAACACATCCCGGGCGCCGTCGACACCGTAGCGCTTTCCGGTCCAGGTCTCCTTTTCACGGTCCCGCGGCTGCACGAAGAGGATGAAACGCTCGGAGTCGTGCCCCGGCGACAGCACACAGAGGCAGTTGGGCTCGGGAAAGCCGGTCAGGTAGAGAAGATCGTTGTCCTGCCGGTACCGGTACTCCACATCGTTGGACCGGGTCGACTGGGGCGCGGCCGGGATGACGGCCACCCCTTCGCCCATGGCCTTGACGAAGGCTTCACGCCGTTCCGCGTAGCTCGACATGTCCATGCCGCAATTCCTTACGGCAAGTTCGGTCCGGTGGCAAGGGATGCTCCGGTTCGCGGAAATCTTCTCGCTTCACCTGACCGTATCTGCTACAAGGTCTGCACGGACACAATCCAGCGATCGTTCGAACCGACAGCGGGCGCGCCGCCGGGGTTCGCAAGGGCTCGCGCCCGACACCAGGGAGGAGAGGGCATGGCCGAAACGGTATACAAGGACTTCAAGCGCGAGGAGATGGAGTACCAGTTCAATCCCCGCACCACCGTCACCGAATACCCCCAGTTGACCGTGGAACGGGAGCAGGCCAGCGAGGCGACACGCGCCAAGCTGAAGCACTTCCGCGACATCCGCTACGGCGACGGCCCGCGGATGACCCTCGACATCTTCCCCGCCGAGCAGTCCGGCGCGCCGGTACAGATCTACATCCACGGCGGCTACTGGCGCGGCGGCAGCAAGGACGCCTACAGCTTCATTTCCGAACCCTTCGTCGAGGCCGGCGCCACCATGGTGCTGCTGGAGTACGACCTCTGCCCGCAGGTTACGGTTCCCGACATCATGCGCGAGACCCGGGAGGGCATCGCGTGGGTCTACCGCAACATCGCCGAGTACGGCGGCGACCCGCGGCGGATCTACCTGTCCGGCTCCTCCGCCGGCGGCCACCTGACGGCCAGGGCCCTGAGCCACCGCTGGGAAGAGGACGGTCTGCCCGAGGACGTCATCAAGGCCGCCGTGGCCATCACCGGAGTGTACGACCCCGACCCGGTCTTCTACGTCTCGTCCAACGAGGACATCCGCCTGACCCCCGATTCCGCCCGGGAGATCAGCGCCATGCTCCACCCTCCCCTGGACCGGACCCCGTTCGTGGTGGCGGTGGGCGGGGCGGAGACCCGCGGGTGGATCGGCATGTCCAGGGACTTCTTCGCCCTTTGCCAGGAGCGGGGCCTGGACTGCAGCTACATGGAGGTGCCCGGGACCCACCACTTCTCGGTGTCCGGTCAACTGGGGGAAAGGGGCAGCTTGATGGCACGCACCGTGCTGTCGCAGATGGGTTGTCTTTGATCCTGATGAATCGTGAGCACCGTAGACCGCGGCGGAACCGCCGCACGGCCCGTCCGGCATGGATCGTCGGTTTGACCGTGCTCTTGTCGGGCGCGTTCTCGCACGCCGAGACTTTCTACGTCAGCGGCCACCGCGAGCTCATGCTGCGCACGGGACCGAGCGTCGAGCACAGGATCATCGCGGTGCTGAGGACCGGCAACGAGATGGAGGTGCTGGGACAGGAGGGCGACTACAACCTGGTGTCACTGCCGGACGGCCGGCAGGGCTACGTGCTCAAGAGCTTCCTGACGAACGAGCCGCCGCCCCAGCGCCGGATCGAGGACCTGACCGCCAAGGTCGAAGCCCAGGCAGCGGAACTCGAACAGCTTCGAGGCGAGAACCTGCAGCTCGTGGCCGCCAACGACAAGCTCGCCAAGGACAACCAGAGCGACAAACGCCACCTCCGGCGGCTCCAGCAGGAAAGCACCGACATCCAGCGGGACACGCGGCTGTTGTGGTTCGTGGCCGGCGCGGGGGTCCTGCTCATCGGCTGGTTGATGGGATGGACGCGCGTCCGCCTCTGGAGAAGGGCGCGGTCCCGGAGCTTCACCTGATTGACGGCCCTGGACCGTGGGCTAAGGGGTTTTCCGCCGACCGGCCGGCCACCGCCTCGCATTGGGAGGAAACATGCATCCAGTACAGCTATTCTGTTGGCATTTCATGGCCTATCCCCACCTGCCCAAGGACTTCGACGAGAAGTACGACACCGGCTGGGTGACGGTTCCCAACAGCCTGTGGGACTCGGAGAAGTCCCACGGCCTTTTCCAGGAGTACATCGACCAGCTCGCCTACGCCGACGAATTGGGCTTCGACGGCCTGGTGCTGAACGAGCACCACCAGAACATCTACGGGCTGATGCCGTCGCCGAATCTCATCGCGGCGGCGCTGACGCAGCGCTCGAGCAAGGCCAGGATCGTCGTGCTCGGCAACCTGTTGCCGCTCCACATCAACCCGCTCCGGGTGGCCGAAGAGTACGCCATGCTCGACAACATGAGCAACGGGCGCGTCATCGCCGGGTTCGCCCCGGGCGGCGGGCCGGAGAACTACAACTACGACATCCCCTCGGTGACGTCGCGGGAACGCTTCTGGGAGGCGGTGGACCTCGTGGTGCGCTCCTGGACCGACGACGGCCCCTTCAACCACGAGGGGCACTACTACCCGCTGCGCTACGTCAACCCGTGGCCGAAACCCACCCAGAAGCCGCACCCGCCCGTCTGGGTCCCCGGCTCCCGGAGCGCGTCGACGCTGACGGAGGTGGCCAAGCGCGGCTACTGCTACTTCCTGTCGTCCCGGAGCCACGGCGGCGAGACCTACAAGGCCCGCGAGCAGTTCTCCAAGGTGCTGGAGGAGCACGGCGACAGCTACCAGCCGTACCGCATGGGCATCCTGATGTCGGCCTACGTGAGCGAAACCGACGCCCAGGCCAAGGAGGAATGCGAGGAGGGAGTCTGGTACTTCCTGCGCAACTGCCTGAAGGGGCACCTGCGCAAGGAAGGCCGCCAACTCACCTTCGGCGCCGGCGTGCCCTACATCCCCGCGCCCGCCTGGAAGGAGTTCCTGAAGCACTCCGACCCGAACCGTTCGATGCTGGGAGACGCCAACGACTGGGACGAGCTGGACAAGGCCCAGTCCATTGTCGTGGGAAGCCCCGAAACCGTGCACCGGAAGATCCTGAGCCTCATCGAGAAGTCGCAGGTGGGGAACCTGCTGATCCAGTTCCACCTCGGCAACATGCCCGGAGAGCTGGCGCTCAAGAGCCAGCGCCTGTTCGCCACCGAGGTGGCGCCGGCCCTGCGGGAAGACTCCGCGCGGGTCTTCGCCAAGGCCTACCCGAGGATGGAAGAGACTCTTGCGGCCGGAGCGGTGGCATGAGCGCGCGGACCCTCGATATCAACGGCCGGAAGGTGTCGGTGCTGGAGGACGGTTCCGGCGATCCCACCCTGTACCTGCACGGTTTCGCCGACGTCCACGCGGTCACCGAAGGGTGGATGCCGTTCCACGAGAAGCTCACGGAGTCCTGCCGCCTGTACGCTCCCGCGCATCCCGGTTGCGCGGCGTCCGACGAGATCGAGTACCTTGAGTCGGCCGAGGACCTTGTATTCCACTACCTGGAGGTCATCGACGCCCTCGGGCTCGAGCGTTTCGACCTGGTGGGCGCCTGCGTCGGCGGCTGGGCGGCGGCGGAGCTCGCGGCGCGGCACCCGGAGAAGGTCCGCCGGCTCGTGCTCATCGACGCCGCCGGCCTGTTCGTGTCCGGAGCGCCCATCGGCGACGTCTTCATGATGTCCCACCCGGTGCGCGGCACCGACTACTCCGAGCTGCGCGCCATGCTGTTCGCCGGCGACGACACGCCGGCGGGACACGCCCTGTTCCCCGACGGCCGGGCCGAGAACATCGAGGATGAGCTGCGGCGCTACCAGATGCTGCGCTTCACCAACCGGTTCGGGTTCAACCCGCCCTACTTCTACAACCGCTCGCTCAGGAGCCGCCTGCGCCGCATCGCGGCGCCGACCCTGGTGGTGTGGGGCGAAGCCGACCACATGGTGCCGCTGGCCCACGGCGAGGCCTACGCCGCCGGCATTCCCGACTCCAACGGCGTGAAGCTCGTGAAGGGCGCCGGCCACAGCCCCCAGGCGGAAGAGCCGGAGGCCACCGCGGCGCTGGTGACGGGGTTTCTCGGAGGGTAGAGACCTTTCCGACGCCCGCTCCGGAGCCTCGCAGGGCGCCACCCAGCAGCCTGTCCGCGTAGTCGAACACGACCCCTCTCCCTCCGGGAAACGGTGATTCGCAGGATCCTTGCTCAAGAAGACAGGATTTTGCAGGATTTTGAGTTGAATTTTAATTATCGTTCGTATAGAAACCCTGGGTTCACAGGATCCTTACTCGGGACGGGCCAGGAATCTTGCCGGGATTTGCTCTAAATTTTAATTATCGTTCGTTTAATTAAGCGGCGAGTTTGCTTGGTCCGGACAGGTCGGTCCGGCCGGGAGACGCGACGATGTCGATTTTGCACCCTGCTTTGCACCCTGTTTTGCACGTCCAGGGTCTTGATATCCGGGAACGGATGACCACCATCCTTGCGGAAGCCGGATGTCGGACCGCGGGTCCGCGTCACGCGGGCCGGGCCTCGTCGCCGTGGCGCCTCGCGCTGCTCCCCGCGGCGCTGCTGACGGGCGCGTTGTGCCTCTTCGCCGCTGGCCTCGCCGAAGCGAGTCATCCGTCGTTCTTGAGCGCGTCGGCGGGGTCGAATACCGGCGAAATGGTCGTCCGGTGGAACAACCCGTTCTTTAACGACAGCTTACGCATTCGGTGGCGCGTCAAGGGTCCTCCGGCCGGCAACTGGACCACGACCGGCCGCTTCCCCAGGACTACGCTGTCGCACACCATCTCGAATCTCGAAGACAAGGTATATGACGTCGAAGTAAGCCCGTCTGCCAGTTTCTCGCAGCACGTGGCCAGCACCACGGGCAGGCCCCTGCCGGCGCCCCCGACGGCGGGCGCGGGCGTGTGGTCGGCGACGCTGACGCCGCGCAATGTCGCCAACAGCGGGAACCTGGGCTGCAACAACACGGCGTCGGGCAACCACAAGTGCTCCGACGCCACGACCCTGAGCGACGACGACTTCGACTACCGCGGCAGGAGCTACGCAATCAATGTGCTGACCCTGAACAGTGCGGGCGAACTCAGTCTGTGGCTCACCAACTACCTGCCGGCCTACGCCAGGCGCGACCTGGTGTTGACGGTCGGCAGCGCGGAGTTGCCGCTGGCGGACTTCGGCGGGTCGGGGGGCGCCTACGGGAAGCAGAACTCGGGCCTGACCTGGACCGAGAACACGGCGGTGACGGTGGGCCTGAAGCAGTTTCAGACGTCCTCCAACGCCAACCTGAGCGCCCTGACGGCGAAGAGCGCGACGAGCGCGACGGGCACATTCTCGGCGCTTGCGCTGACGCCTTCGACCTTCTCGGCGTCCACGACCGCCTACACCGCCTCGGTGGCGAACAGCGTGACGCATGTGAAGCTCACGCCGACGAGGGCGCACCGCGGCGCCTCGATCAAGGTCGGCAAGGGGACGAGCCTGACCGCGGTGACCAGCGGCTCGGACAGCCAGGCCATCGCGCTCTCCGTGGGCTCGAACGAAATCAAGGTCGAGGTCACGGCCCAGGACGGCACCACCAAGGACTACACCGTCACCGTGACCCGGGCGACGTCCACGGTGCGTATCCCCGAGGGCGTAAATAACGTACAGGTGACCCCCGGGGACAGGAAGCTGACCCCGTCCTGGGACGCCCCCCGTGTATACCCGTCGTTGACGGTGGGCGTCGCCGCCACGCGTTACGAGCTCTACTGGCACGAGAGCACGGCCACGAATCCGGGCTGGTCGGGGAATCACGTGGTGACCATCACCGGCAACCCGCCCGCCACCACCTACGAGATCACCGGACTGACCAACGGCACCGAGTACTTCGTGTGGATACGGGCGTGCAACTCGGACGGTTGCGGCAACGCATTAGTTGCTGCCGGCACGCCCCAAGCGGCTACGACGCCTACGACGCCCACGACCCCCACGGTGTCGGTGTCGGCGTCGCCCAACCCGGTGACGGAAGGGTCTTCGGTGACGGTGACGGCGACGCTGTCCGAGGCGCTGTCGAGCAACGTGAGCATCCCGATAAGCGTAACCAGGGGCACGGCGGAGTCGGGCGACATAGGGACGCTGACGAGCATCGCCATCTCAAGCGGCCAGACCTCGGGCACGGGCACGATCACCACGGCGCAGGACACGGACACCGACAACGAAACCTTCACGGTGGCCCTGGGCTCCCCGCTGCCATCGTCGGTGGCCGCGGGCAGCCCCAACTCGGTGACGGTTGTCATCACCGACGACGACGCGCTTACCGGGCCCATTCTGACCGGCCTGACGCTGTCGGTGGGGGGAAATGCGGTGACGCTCGACCCGGGTTTCGGCGGCGGCACGACGCAGTACGCGGCAAAGGTTCCGAGCACCGCCACCAGCGTGACGGTCACGCCGGCGTGGACCGGCGGCCACAGCGCGCTCTGGACGTCCATCGAGTATCCCTCCAAGACCGCTATCGCCGACGGGCTGTTCTCCGGCTCCGGGGCCTCGGCGAGCCTGCCGCTGGCGTCGTCCGGCGCCACCGCGGTGACCGTGTTCCTCACCACCGCGGACTTCTCGGGGACTCGGATCTACACCGTCATCATCACGCCGGTGCAGCCTCTGCCGGACGCGCCGGTCGGGCTCGATCTGGTCTCCGGCGACGCCGTGCTGCAGGCTTCGTGGAGCGCCCCGGTGAACACCGGCACGACCGCGATCCTGCGCTACGAGGTCCAGCGCAAGCGGGCTTCGGCCGCCGACTGGCCGGCCGGGGACACCGACGTGAACGGCCTGACGGCGACCGTCGGCGGCCTGACGAACGACGCCGCCTACCACGTGCGGGTACGGGCGGTGAACTCGGCGGGGGCCGGCCCGTGGACCGCGGCGGCCGTGGGCACGCCCTCGGCGCTGAACCGGCCCACCTCGGTGACCCTGAACTCGACGGCGGGCACGACCATCTACCCGGGCATACCATTCACCCTGACCGCGACGCTGGACCGTCCGGCGTTGACCGATACCCGCTGTGTCGTGAGCTGGCCGGTCGGAGGCTCCACCTACACCCGTACACTGGTGATTGCGGCCGGCGAGATGAGCGAAGGGTTCACGAGCCGGACCCTGTTCGGCACCCGCGATGTGATCCTTGTCTACACGGTCGACTGCGCCGCATTGAACCTGTCGGACACGTGGCGGCTCACCATCCGCCACCGCCGGGTGGTCTCACTCTTTACCAGCGCGATCGTGATGGAGGGTGGACCGGTGACGGTGGCTGTGCTCCTGTCCGCGCGGCTGGAGAGCGACGCGACGATACCGCTGACGCTGACCGCGGGCACGGCGGAGTCCGGCGACTACGGGTCGCTCTCGCCCGCGTCCATCACGATCCCGGCCGGCAAGATCATCGGCAAGGCCACCATCCCCACGGCGCAGGACACGGACATCGACGACGAGACCTTCACGGTGGCGCTGGGCTCGCCGCTGCCCGCGAACGTGGTGACGGTCTCGCAGGCAGTGGCGGAAAATCGAGAGAGCCCCTACGCCAACTCCCTGGTGGAAGAGTTCTACAGGGCCCGCTACGCGGACTTCCCGGAATCGAGCACCGTGACGATACGGGACGACGACAAGCCGCCGGTCACGGCTCCCCGTGAGCTGGCGGTGGAGGCGAAGGACCGCGGGCTGGCGCTGACCTGGAAGGCGCCGTTCGGCCCGCCGCCGGCACACTACACGGTCGGCTGGAAGGCATCGTCGGCGGGAGACTCGAGCTGGGTGTACAAGGACAGGATCAGGGCCCTGGCGCACACCGTCACCGGGTTGAGCAACGGCACAACCTACGACGTGCGCGTGCGCCGCGTCCTGATCGCCGATGGGGGCGGCTGGGACAACGGAGCCTGGGCCGTCGGCACGGGCACCCCGGCGTCCGTGCCGCTGACGCTGACGCTGAGCGCGGACTCCCGCAGCATCGCGTCGGGCGGCTCGGTCGCCGTGACCGCGCGCCTCGGCGCGCCCGCGGCGAGCGCCACGGAGGTGTGGTTCGACACCGCGGGCGACGGCGGCGCGGCGCGCTGGGGCCCGTCCTGCGATTGGGAGCATGGCACGTCCGACCTGATTGCCAGGGGCGAGCGGGAGGCGACGGTGAAGCTGTGCGCGACCGCGGGCGTGGCGATGACGGTCACGGCGGGAATCGCCGGCACGAAGGTGGAAGCGGCCGGCATCAGGGTGCGGGCGCTGGGGCCGAACCCGCCGACGGCGCTGTCGGTGCACGCGGACCCGCAGGCCGTGGCGGCGGGCGGCACGGTGACGGTGACGGCGCGCCTCGACCGGCCGAGCGCGCCCGGCATGACGGTGCACCTCCACCTTAATGGCGTCGGGGCGGCGTCGTGGGGCGCGTGCGGCGGGACCGCCGCCGCCCGGACCCTGCCCTCGCCGCTCGCCGGGCTTGCGACGGTGGAGATCCCGCCCGGCGGGCGGGAGGCGACGGCGGAGCTGTGCGTGCTGTGGGAGGCCGGGCCGCGCCTGGAGCTCGGCGCGTATGCCTACGCGCCGCGGCTGGACGCGCCGAACCTGGCGCTGCCGGGGCCGGGGGGCCTGGGCCTGCGCGCGCTGACGGTGACCTCGCCGGACCCGGAGCAGCGGGTGGCGCAGGGCGAGGTGGCGCTCGAGGCGCAGAGCAGCAGCTACGAGCTGCGGGTGCCGGTCGAGGTGGACCGGGTGACGGTGAAGCCGGCGGCGAAGTACGCGTCGGCGGCGGTGAAGGTGAACGGCCAGCCGGTGGACTCCGGCACGCCGGCGGTCGACGTGCCGCTTAAGGAGGGCGAGAACCCGATCGTCATCGAGGTGCGCGTGCCGGCGGTGCCGGCGGTGCGGAAGTACACCCTGACGGTGGTGCGGGGCGACGCGGCGAAGGAGACGGAGCCGGAGCGCCTGGCGCAGCCGGAGCCGGCGGTCGTGCCCGGGCCGGAGTGCGTGGCGGAAGCGGGTCCGCTGTGCGGGATTGTGCTCTCTGCCGGTTCGGAGGCGGTCGAGTTGAGCCCGGCGTTCTCGCCGGAGGTGACGTCGTACCGGGCGTCGGTGCCGGCGGGGACCGCCAACGTGACGCTGGCGCCGTCCTGGGGCGGCGAGGCGAGCGTGTTCGCGGGCTCGCGCCGCGGGGGGACGAGCTTCACGCGCCCGGTGCGGGTGCGCCCGTCGGGCACGGCGGTGGAGTTGGCGCTTGCGCCGGACGGCGGCCGGACGGAGCTGTGGGTGATGGTGCGCGGCGGTCCGGGGAGCCTCACGACCTACGCAATCGAGGCGGTCGAGGCGCAGGCGCGGGTGCGGGTGCGGGAGGAGCCGGCGCGGTCTTCGGACGCGAGCCTGAGCGGGCTCGAGGCGAGCACCAGCGAAGACGGCGCGGCCTTCGACGGCGCGCTGGCGCTGAGCCCGGCGTTCTCGCCGGCGGTGACGGCCTACGCCGCCTCGGTGGCGCACGGCGTCGCCCACGCGCGCCTGACGCCGGCGGCGAACGACGCCGGCGCGGCGGTGAAGGCGGGCAGGGCGGGCAGCCTCGCCGCGGTGGCGAGGGGCGAGGCGAGCGGCGCGATTGCACTCGCGGTGGGCGCGAACGCCATCGAGGTGGAGGTCACCGCCGCCGACGGGACGAAGAAGACCTACGCGGTGACGGTGGAGCGCGCGGGGCCGCCGCTGACGGCGGCGTTCGAGGGGGCGCCTTCGGAGCACGACGGCGCGGCGCCGTTCGGGCTGAACGTGCGCTTCAGCGAGGCGCCGGGCGCGGGCGGCGCGGCGCCGTCGGCGGCGTCGTTCCGGGTGCGGGGCGGCCAGGCGCGGAGCGCCGAGCGCGTCGAGGCGGGGCTGTGGCGGGTGCGGGTCAAGCCCGGCTCGTGGCGCGACGTGACGGTGACGCTGAAGCCGCCGCCGGGCTGCGCCGAAGAGGGCGCGGTGTGCGCGTCCGGCGGGCGGGCGCTTGCGAACGCGCCGAGCGCCACGGTCGGCGGCCCGGTGCGGGTGCGGCTCGCAGGCGGCCGGGCGCGCGAGGGCAGGGACGCGAGCCTGGACTTCGCGGTGACGCTGAGCCGGGAGGCGGCGCACGAGGTATCGGTGGACTACGCGACCGCGGACGGCACGGCGACGGCGGGCGAGGACTACGAGGCCGCGTCGGGCACCCTCGTCTTCGCCCCGGGCGAGACGGCGAAGACGGTGAGCGTGGCCATCCTGGACGACGCCGTGGACGAGGGGAAGGAGAAGTTCAGACTCGGGCTGTCGAACCCGAAAGGGGCGTATCTGCGGGGC
This sequence comes from uncultured Binatia bacterium (SeqCode), assembly GCA_965204505.1. Classification (GTDB taxonomy): domain Bacteria; phylum Desulfobacterota; class Binatia; order UBA9968; family JAJDTQ01; genus JAJDTQ01. The sequence goes on along the minus strand of CBDBFB010000001.1, from coordinate 556,735 downwards.
ATCCACCGCGAGGCCGCGGGGGTCATCGCGAACCAGGACCCGCTGCAGCGGGCCTGGCTCGCGCGCTTCGGGCGCGCGGCGGCGGGGCATCTGACGGACGCGGTCTCGGGGCGTCTCGCGGACGGCCTCGCGCCGGGAACGCGCGCGACCCTGGCAGGGCAGGCGCTCGACCTGTCGAGGACGGACGACGCCCGGGCGCTGGCGGAGGCCGTGACGGGGCTGGCGCGGGCGTTCGGCGCGCGCGAGGCGGCGAACGACGGCGACCCGTTCGCGCGCCGCGGTCTCGGCGGCGGCGCGTGGGACGCGCCCACGGCCGCCTCCGCCCCCGCGCGCTCGGTGACGGGGCGGGATCTGCTGCTCGGGAGCTCGTTCCATCTCGCCTCGAAGGGCGGCGGGCGGGGTCCGGGCCTTGCGGCCTGGGGCCGCGCCGCGCACGGGCGCTTCGACGGGGAGGAGGCATCGGACCGGGGCCCGATGGGCATCGACGGCGAGGTGCTGACCGGGATGCTGGGCGTGGACGCCGAGTGGGACCGGGTGCTGGCGGGCATCGCCGTGAGCCTGAGCGAGGGCGAGGGCAGGTTCGACGACCCGGGGGTGGACAAGGGCAGGGTCGAGAGCCGGATGACCACGGTGAGCCCCTATGCGAAGGTGAAGCTCACCGGGCGGGTGTCGGCGTGGAGCCTGGCGGGCCGGGGCACCGGGTCGATGACGATCACGCAGGAGGCGCGGACGAACCCCGTGAGGGCCGCGAAGGCGACCAGGGCCGACCTCTCGATGCGCGTGGGCGCCGTGGGGGCGCGGGGCGCGCTGCTGACCCCCGAGCGCAACCGCGGCATGGACCTCTCGCTCAGGGCGGACGCGTTCTTCCTGAGGATGGAATCGGAGAAGGCGCCGGACTCGGCCGGGACGGAGGCCGACGCGAGCCGCGTGCGGCTCGTGCTCGAAGGCGGTCGGGCGTTCGAGATGTCGGAAACCGCGACGCTGCGGCCGTCGCTGGAGCTGGGCGTGCGTCATGACGGCGGCGACGCCGAGACCGGGACGGGCTTCGAACTGGGCGGCGGCGTGAGCTACCGCGACACGGCCTCGGGGCTCTCGGTCGAGGCGCGGGCGCGGATGCTGGTGGCGCACGCGGACTCGGAGTACGAGGAATGGGGGGCGAGCGCCACGGTGCGGCTCGACCCCGGAGAGCGCGGGCGCGGCCTGTCGTTCTCGCTGAGCCCGACCGTGGGGGCGGCGTCGAGCGCCACCGAGCGGCTTTGGGGGGCGCGCGACGCGCTCTCCCTGGCGCCGGACGGCGGAGAGTTCGAGGCGGCGCGGAGCCTGCGGGGCGAGATGGGCTACGGCGTGGCGCTGTTCGGCGGGCGCTTCACCGGGACGCCCAACGCGGGCTTCGGGCTGTCGGACACGGCGCGGGAGTTCCGCATGGGCTGGCGGCTCGCCTCCGCGGTTCGCGACGGTTTCGAGCTCAACATCGACGCGACGCGCCGGGAAGCAGCGGACAGCGGCGAGCCGGCCGAGCACCGAGCGATGCTGAGCGCCACCATCCGCTGGTAGGAGCGCCGCAACGACGTGTTCCGCCTGGTGCGGCTTCTACCCGAGGACGCATCTTTCGAACTGCCGAAACCTATTTGCCCGGATCGTACCCCAGCACCGGCCCCAGCCAACGGTCCACTTCCGCCACCGTCATGCCCTTTCGCTCGGCGTAGGCGGCCACCTGGTCGCGACCGACGGCGCTCACGGCGAAGTAGCGTGACGCCGGGTTGGCGAGGTACAGGCCGCAGACCGACGACGCCGGCCACATGGCGAAGTTCTCGGTCAGCTCGATGCCGGTGGCCTCACGGGCGCCCAGCAGGTTGAACAGGATGGGCTTCTCGGTGTGGTCGGGAGTTGCGGGGTAGCCCGGCGCGGGGCGGATGCCGCGATAGCGCTCGCGGATCAGGTCCTCGTTGCTCAGGCCCTCGTCCCTGCCGTAACCCCATTCCCGTCGCACCCGGGCGTGCAGACATTCGGCGAAGGCCTCGGCCAGGCGGTCGGCCAGGGCCTTGGTCATGATGGCGTTGTACTCGTCGTTGTCGGCGTCGAAGCGGTTGGCGAGGTCGTCGGTGCCGTGGCCGGCGGTCACCGCGAAGGCGCCGATGAAATCCTCGCGGCCGGAGTCCCGCGGCGCCACGAAGTCGGCCAGGGCGTACTGGGGGGTGCCCTTGCGCCCCTCCCGCTGCTGGCGCAGGGTGTGGAAACGAGCCAGCTCCGCGGTCCGGGACTCGTTGGTGTAGAGCACGATGTCGTCGCCGTCGGCGTTAGCCGGATAGAAGCCGTAGACGCCGTGGGCCGCCAGCAGCCCCTCGCCCACGATGCGCTCCAGCAGCTCGCGGGCATTGGCCAAAAGCTCGCGGGCCACCGGACCGCGCACGGGATCGTCGAGCAGGTCCGGATAGCGGCCGCGGATCTCCCAGGTGTGAAAGAAGGGCGACCAGTCGATGTACGGGACCAACTCGGCGAGCGGGAAGTCCCGCAGCACCCGGGTGCCGGTGAACTCGGGAACGTCGGGCTCGCAGGTGCTCCAGTCGATGCGGCAACGCCGCTCCAGCGCTTCGGCATAGCTCAGGAGACGCGTGCCCACGCGGCTCTCGTACTCCTGCCGCATGCGTTCCTGGTCGGTCCGGTTGGCCGCGTCCAGCGCGGCCCTGGCGTCGGGATCCATGAGATCCTGCACCACCGGCACGGCCCGGGAGGCGTCGAGCACGTGGACGGTTTCGTTGCCGTAGGCGGGGGCGATCTTGACCGCGGTGTGGCGCTTGCTGGTGGTGGCGCCGCCGATGAGGAGCGGCAGATCCAGGCCGCGCCGCTCCATCTCGCCGGCCACGTGCACCATCTCGTCCAGGGACGGTGTGATGAGGCCGCTCAACCCGATGGCGTCGGCGTTCTCGGCCACCGCGGTGTCGATGATCCGGTCCGCGGGCACCATCACGCCGAGATCGATGACCTCGTAGTTGTTGCAGCGCAGCACCACCCCGACGATGTTCTTGCCGATGTCGTGGACGTCGCCCTTGACGGTGGCGAACACGAGCTTGGCGCGCTTCATGCCGCCGCCCGACTCGGCGCTCTCGGCTTCCATGAGCGGGGTCAGGCGCGCCACCGCCCGCTTCATCACCCGCGCGCTCTTGACCACCTGGGGAAGGAACATCTTGCCCGACCCGAACAGGTCCCCGACCACGTTCATGCCGTCCATGAGCGGCCCCTCGATGATGTGGAGCGGGCGATCGTACTGCTCCAGGGCCTCGTCGACGTCGTCGTCGATGTAGTCGTCGATGCCCTTGACCAGGGCGTGGGAGAGCCGGTCCTGCACCGACTCCTCGCGCCACGCCTGCTCCTCCACCGCCGCGGGGCCGGTTCCCTTGACCTGCTCCGCGATCGCCACCAGCCGCTCGGTGGCGTCCTCGCGGCGGTTGAACAGCACGTCCTCCACCAGTTCGCGGAGATCGTCCGGTATCTCCTCGTAGACGGCGAGCTGTCCGGCGTTGACGATGCCCATGTCCATGCCGGCCTGGATGGCGTGATAGAGGAACGCCGAGTGCATGGCCTCGCGCACACGATCGTTGCCGCGGAAGGAGAACGAGATGTTGCTCACCCCGCCGGAGATGTGGCAGCGGGGAAAGAGCGCCTTGAGCTGCCGGGCCGCCTCGATGAAGTTGACGGCGTATTCCGCGTGCTCCTCGATGCCTGTCGCCACGGTGAGGATGTTGGTGTCGAAGATGATGTCGGCGTCGTCGAAGCCGATCTCCTCGGTGAGGATCCGGTGGGCGCGCCCGCACACCTTCACGCGCTCCTCCACCGACGTCGCCTGCTTCTCCTCGTCGAAGGCCATGACGATGACCGCGGCGCCGTAGCGCTTGACCAGGCGGGCATGTTTCCGGAACTCCTCCTCCCCTTCCTTGAGCGAGATGGAGTTCACCACCGCCTTGCCCTGCACGCACTTGAGCCCGGCTTCGATGACCGCGAAGTTCGAGCTGTCGAGCATGATCGGCACCCGGACGATCTCGGGCTCCGCGGCCACGTGGTTCAGGAACGCGGTCATGGCCTGGGCGGAGTCCAGCATGCCCTCGTCCATGTTGATGTCGATGATGTTGGCGCCGCCCTCCACCTGCTCCCGGGCGATGGCTACCGCCTCCTCGTACTCGCCCTCGCGGATCAGCCGGGCGAACTTCCGGGAGCCCGCCACGTTGGTGCGCTCGCCCACCATGATGAAGTTCGTGTCGGGGCGGATCACCAGCCGTTCCAGCCCGCTCAGGTGAGTGAAGCGGTCGAGCTCGGGTGCGCGCCTCGGGCGGCGGCCCTTCATGCGCGCGCCGAGGGCGGCGATGTGCTCGGGCGTGGTGCCGCAGCACCCGCCCACCAGGTTCAGCCAGCCCTCCCGGGCCCATTCGTCGACCGCCTCCGCCAACTCGTCCGGACCCATGTCGTAACCGCCGAACTCGTTCGGGAGCCCGGCGTTCGGGTACGCGAACACCGGCAACTCCGAGAGCCGCGACAACTCCTCCACGAAAGGGGTCATCTGATGCGGGCCGAAGGCGCAATTGATGCCGACCCCGGCCAGGTCCGCGTGGGTGATGGAGGTCAGGAACGCCTCCAGGGTCTGGCCCGACAGCGTGCGCCCGCTCCGGTCCGTGATGGTGACCGACGCCAGCACCGGCAGCCGCGCGCCCCGCTCCTCCAGCAGCTTTCCGATGGCGAACAGGCAGGCCTTCAGGTTCAGGGTGTCGAAGGTGGTTTCCGGCAGCAGCAGGTCGACCCCGCCGTCCACCAGGCCCCGGGCCTGGTCGTAGTACGCCGCCACCAACTCGTCGAAGTCGACGGCCCGGAACCCCGGATCGTTGACGTCCGGGGACATGGAGGCCGTGCGGTTGGTCGGTCCCAGGGACCCGGCCACGAGCCGCGAGCCATGGTCGCGGGCGTTGACCCGGTCCACCGCCTTCCGCGCCGCCGCCGCCGCGGCCCGGTTGATGTCGTAGGCCAGGTCTTCGAGACCGTAGTCCAGGAGCGAGATGGCGTTGGCGTTGAAGGTGTTGGTCTCGACGATGTCGGCGCCGGCCGCGAGGTACTCCTCGTGGATCTTCTCGATGGCCCGGGGCTGGGTGAGGCACAGGATGTCGTTGCACCCCTTGAGCGGCTTCGAGTGCTCGGCGAACCGGGAGCCGCGGAACTCGGCCTCGCCGAAGGCGAGGGCCTGAATGCGCGTTCCCATGGCCCCGTCGAACAGCAGGATCCGGTCCGCCATGAGTTCTTCCAGCGTCTTCGCCGACATGCCCCTTCTCACCCCTTCCCCTTGCTCACCCGAGCCGGCTCCGGCGTGACATAGGCCGCGGTGATGCCGCCGTCCACCACGAACTCCGTGCCCGTGACGAAAGACGACTCGTCGCTCGCCAGGTAGAGCGCCGCCCGGGCGATCTCGCGTGCCTCGCCGAAACGCCCCATGGGAATGTGCGCCAGCCGCCGCTGCCGCTTGCGCGCCGTGTTCAATACCTTCATCAGCAACTCCGTGCGCAACGGCCCCGGGCACAGCGCGTTCACACGGATGTTCTCCCGGGCGTGGATCACCGCCAGCTCCCGGGTGAGGGCAACCACGCCCCCCTTGCTGGCCGTATAGGCAAGCTGCGGCGTGGCCGCTCCCATGAGGGCGACGAACGAGGCGGTGTTGATGACGGAGCCGCCGCCGGCCCGCCGCAACGCCGGGATGCCGTGCTTGCAGCCCAGGAACACCCCCTTGAGATTCACCGCCAACGTCACGTCCCAGACCTCTTCCGTGGTGTCCACCGCATCGGAGTCGCCGGCCAGCATGACGCCGGCGTTGTTGAAGAGCACGTGGAGTGCGCCGAAGGCCGTCTCCGCGGCCTCCACCATGGCCGCGCAGTCGCCGTCCCGGGACACGTCCGCGCGGCAGTACACGGCCTCCCCGCCGCTCCGCTTGATGCGGGCCGCCAGGCGCCGGCCGCCCCGGTCGTCGACATCGGCAATGACCACCCGGGCGCCTTCGCGCGCGAACAGCAGAGCCGCTTCCCGGCCGATACCGCCGGCGGCGCCGGTGATCAGTGCCACCTTGTTCTTCAGACGCATGAACCTAACTCGGACTATGCTTCAATCAGGAGCCCTGCGCGCGCTCAAGACAAACCCCTCTCCCTCTGGGAGAGGGGGAGCGAAGGCCGGGTGAGGGTGCTCGCATCATGCCGGCCGATTGACCGGGCACCCTCACCCCGACCCTCTCCCGGAGGGAGAGGGAGTCGGAGGGCGAAGGTCCGCACAGCCCGCCGCGGCCTCCACCAGTGCGTCGAACAGGCGCTGCTGGATGGGATCCACGGCGGCGGTCAGCTCGGGATGCCACTGCACCGCGAAGAGCCACGGATGCGCCGGCATCTCCATGCCCTCGACCGTGCCGTCCGGAGCATACGCGACCACCTCGAAACCGGGCGCCACGTGGCGAATGCCCTGATGGTGCCAGGACATGCACGAGAAGTCGGTGGCGCCCAGTACCCCGGCCAGCCGCGACTCGGGCAACACGCGCACCGGGTGGGCCACCGGTTCGCGCGGCGGCGCGCGATGGATCACCGTCTCGCCCATGACGTCCGGAAGGTGCTCGATGAGGGTCCCGCCCCTGCTCACGTTCAGGAGTTGCGCACCGCGGCAGATGGCCAGGGTCGGAACACCCGTCTCCAGCAGGCGCCCGGCCCATTGCAGCTCGGTCCGGTCCCGTTCCGTCTCCACCATGTAGATGGTTTCGTGCGGTTGGCCGCCGTAGAGGCCGGGATGAAGGTCGCCGCCGCCCGTGAGCACCACGGCGTTCAGCAGCGGCAGGACGGCGTCCAGGCGCTCCTCCCCGGGCGGCAGCAGCAACGGGATCCCGCCGGCGCGGCGCACGGCGTCCACGTACTCGCCGGGAAGCATGAACCGGTTGTTCGCGCCGCGGCCGTAGGTGGTCAGGCCGATCAACGGGGTGTTCGTGTCAGATTCTTTCGAAATAGCGTTTCCTTTCCCAATCGGTCACCGCCTCGCGGTATTTCCGCACTTCCGTGCGAAAGAAATGGGCGTAGTGTTCCACCACGTCGGGACCGAAGCTGTCCCGGCAGAACTCGCTGGCCTCGAACAGGGTGACCGCGTCGGCCAGGGCCCCCGGCACCTGCAACAGGTCCGCGGCGGTGTACAGGTTGCCATTGAACGCGGGCGGCGGCTCGATCCGCCGCCGGATGCCGTCCATGCCCGCGGCCAGGGCGGCGGCATAGGCGAGATAGGGGTTGCAGTCCGCACCCGGCACACGGCATTCGATGCGGCAGCCGTTCCCCTGCCCCACCACCCGGAACCCGGCCGTGCGGTTGTCGTGGCCCCAGGCGATGCCGGTGGGAGCCCAGGACTCCGCCCGGTAGCGCTTGTACGCGTTGATGGTGGGCGCGTAGAACACCATGGTCTCGGCCATGTGCGTCAGCCATCCCCCCAGGAACCAGCGGAACACCTCGGAAAACCCGCCCTGACCGCCGTTTCCGGCGAAGGCGTTGCCGCCGTCGCGCCACAGGCTCAGGTGCATGTGACAACTCGATCCCGCCAGCTCCGACGCGTACTTGGCCATGAAGGTGACGCTCAGTCCCATCTGCTCCGCCACCTCCTTGAGGCACTCCTTGTAGACGCAGTGGCGATCGGCCATGGTCAGGATGTCGCTGTAGCGCACGTTGAGCTCGTGCTGGCCCGGTCCCCACTCACCCTTGGAGCCCTCCACCGGCACTCCGGAGTCCCGCAGGTGGCGCCGTGCCGCCCCGTGGAACCCTTCTTCCCTGAATCCCTGGAGCACGTGATAATCCTCGATGTAGCCGCCCGCGGGGACCAGGTCGTGATAGTGCTTTTCCGACGCCTGCCGGTACGAGTCTTCGAACAGGTAGTATTCCAGCTCGGAGGCGGCCATGCCCTCGAACCCCAGGGCGCGGGCCCGTTGCAGTTGCCCGTGCAGCACCGAGCGGGGCGCTTCCGCCACAAGCTCGTGGGAGACGTTCTCCTTGACGTCGCACAGCACCATCGCGGTCTTGTCCTGCCAGCTCAGGCGGCGCAGGGTGCTCAGGTCGGGCACCAGGTGGAAGTCGCCGTAACCCCGCTTCCAGTTGGCCAGCCGGTATCCCTGGACCGGCTCCATCTCCATGTCCGTGGTCAGCAGGTAATCGCAGGCGTGGGTGCCCTCGGAAGCCGCCGTGTCCAGAAAATAGCCGGCGTCCAGCCGTTTGCCCATGAACCGGCCGTAGAGATCGGTGAACGCCACCAGCACGGTATCGACCCGGCCCGCGGCCACGGCTTCCCGCAGTCGCTCGACGCTGAGCATGCCCGTGACTTCTACCGCTCCACCATCCTTGCTCGAAATATCCATGGACGTTGCTACGATGAGATAACCTTGGGCGGGTTGCCCGAAACGAGGGGTTACATAGGTTCCTATCGCAGGAACGCGGAAATATCCACCGACCGCGGGCGCAGCGCCCGTCCGCCAAGCCGCCGGACGCCCTTTCCACGGCGAGTGGCCCCAACACACCCCCCGTCAGACCCGCGAAAAGGTGTCCTTGAAGGGTCTCCTTCGTTGAACGCTCGTTTCAGCAAGGTCCTGTTGCATTGCCTCACCCGTTGTGGCATGGACACGGCTGTTGGTTCCAATTGGTCCGGCGACTGCAACCCCAACCGAAGGAGGATCTCATGAAGCGTTTACTCACGTTTATGATCGGTCTGGCACTGTGTGGCACCCTGGCCCTGTCAGCCACGAACGCCACTGCACAAAACTTCCTGGTCATCGGCGGCGGCTCCACGACCGGCGTCTACTACCAGGTGGCTTTGAACATCTGCAAGATCGTCAACGACAAGCTGGGCGGCAAGGGCTACAACTGCATCGGCCGGCCGGCGCTCGGATCGGTCTTCAACATCCGATCCATCCAGCGGGGGCTGCTGAACTACGGCGTGGCCCAGTCGGACTGGGTTTACGCCGCCGCCAACGGCAAGAAGAACTGGAAGGGCAAACCCGACAAGGGACTGCGTACGGTCTTCACCGTCCATCCCGAGGCGGTCATGCTGGTCACCCGCAAGGACACGGGCATCAAGACCATCGCGGACCTCAAGGGCAAACGCGTCAACATCGGCAACCCCGGATCGGGACAGCGGGGCAACGCCGAGGATGTGCTGCGCCTCTCCGGCATCGACAAGGACAAGGACATCAAGGCCGAAGGTCTGCAGCAGAACGAGGCCAACCGCGCGCTGGTGGACAAGAAGATCGATGCGTTCTTCTACACCATCGGGGTTCCCTGGGGCGGCGGCCTCGAGATCGCCAACAGCACCGCCATCGACATCGTTCCGGTGGACACCGCGCCGATCAAGAAGCTCGTGGCGGACAACCCGTTCTACGTCATGACCAACATCCCCGGCGGCACCTACAAGGGCGTGGACAAGGACGTTCCGACCTATGCCGTGAAGGCGACCTTCGTCACCGGCGAGAAGGAGTCCGCCGACTCCGTGTACACGGTAGTCAAGACTATCTTCGAGAACCTCGACACGCTCCGCAACTCGTACGCCAACTTCAAGCACCTGCAGCCGAAGGACATGTTGGGCGGCCTCTCGGCGCCGTTGCATGCCGGAGCAATGAAGTACTACAAGGAGAAGGGCTGGCTGAAATAAACCGCGCCTTCACCGAAATGACGCGCGGCTCGGGGGCCCGGGCGGAAACGCCCGGCCCCGGGCCGGTTCACTTGACGGAAGCACCAACGGCACAGGCCATCCGGGCGGCCCCGTGAATTCATCCGACCGCGACGACACAGTCAGCGAGACCGTCGACCTCGAAGCGTTGGCCGAGCTGGGCGAGGGCGAAGGAAAGACCCGTTCCCCCGGCGGACCGATCGGCGGGTTCCTCTGGGTGCTTGCGCTCTGCTGGTCCCTGTTCCAGCTCCATATCGCCTACGATCCCATCAACTCCGTCATCGCCCGCAGCATCCACCTGACCTTCGCGGTGTTGCTGGTCTATCTGGCGTTCCCGGCCATACGGCGTGCCGCCACGCTGGAGCGCTTCAACGCCCTGATGCAGCAGTTGTTTCCGGGCCACCGCAAGCGGGACCCGGTCAAGATCCCCTGGTACGACTTCGTCATCGCGGCCCTGGCGGCCTGCGGCACCGCCTACCTCGCGTGGGACTACGTGGGGATCATCGAACGTTCCGGCCTCCCGCTGGCGCGGGACGTGTGGATCGGCGGGGCGTTCGTCCTTCTGCTGCTCGAGTCGGCACGGCGGTCCCTGGGGCTGGCGCTGCCGGCGCTGGGCGCGGTCTTTCTGCTCTACTGCTTCATCGGTCCGTACCTGCCGAGGTTTCTCGCCCACCCCGGCATTCCCTTCGAATTCATCGTCGACCACATGTACCTGTCGGACAGCGGCATCTGGGGCGTACCGCTGGGTGTGTCCACCGATTTCGTGTTCCTGTTCGTGCTGTTCGGGGCGCTATTGGACCGGGCGGGAGCGGCGGAGTACTTCGTGCAGGTGGCTTACGCCATGGTGGGCCGTTTCCGCGGCGGACCGGCCAAGGCCGCGGTGCTCGCCTCGGGCCTGACCGGCATGGTGTCCGGTTCGTCCATCGCCAACGTGGCCACCACGGGAACCTTCACCATCCCGCTTATGAAGCGGGTGGGACTCCCGGCCTACAAGGCCGGGGCCGTGGAGGTGGGCGCAAGCACCAACGGGCAGCTCCTGCCGCCGGTCATGGGCGCGGCGGCCTTCATCATGGCGGAGTTTCTGGGGCTCCCGTACATCGACGTCGTCACGGCCGCGGCCATACCGGCGGTGCTCTCATATATCGCCCTGCTCTACGTGGTGCACCTCGAAGCGCTCAAGCTGGACTTGACCGCGATACCCGTGGAAGAGCTGCCGCCATTCTGGACCACGTTCCTCAAGGGCGTCCACTTCCTGATTCCCATCGTGGCGCTGATCTACACTCTGGTGATTCTGCGGTTCTCCGCGATCTCGGCCGCGTTCAACGCGATTCTGTTGACCCTGGCCATCATGGTCATACAGCGGCTGGTCCAGAGTTGCGCGGCGGTGCTTCGACCCTCGCCGGACAACCCGGCACCCGGATCGCTCGGGCAGGCAATAGTGCAGGGGCTGCTCCTGAGCATCCGCGAGATCTTGCAAGGCTGCGTGTCCGGCGCCCGCAACATGGCGCCCATCGCGGTGGCCACGGCGGCGGCGGGCATCATCGTCGGCACCGTCACCCTCACCGGCCTCAGCAGCCGGTTCATCGAGGCCATCGAGATCATCTCCCTGGGCAACGTGGTGCTCATGCTGATCCTGACGGCAGTCACCAGTTTGATCCTGGGCATGGGCCTCCCCACCACCGCCAACTACATCGTCATGGCCACGCTGACGGCACCCGTAATCGTCACCCTCGGCGGTCAAGCTGGTCTGGTGATTCCGGTGCTGGCGGCCCACCTGTTCGTCTTCTACTTCGGCATCCTGGCCGACGACACGCCGCCGGTGGGCCTGGCGGCCTTCGCGGCCTCGGCCATCGCCGGCTCGGATCCCATCAAGACCGGCATCCAGGGGTTTACATACGACCTGCGCACGGCGATCCTGCCGTTCGTGTTCATCTTCAACCTGGAGCTGTTGTTGATATCCGGTGTCACCGCCGACGGCACCATCATCTGGCTCAACGACATGTTCAGCGTCGTCTGGGTGATCGTGAACGGCCTCGTGGCCATGATGGCCTTTGCCGCCGCCATGCAGGGATTCTTCGCAGACCGTTGCGGCTGGCCCGAGCGCGCGCTGCTGATCGTGATCTGCGTCGCCGCCTTCCGGCCGGACCTGCTGTCGGGCGACGCCGACACCCTGCGCCTGGGCGTCCAGTTCGGCGCCTGGGTGCTGTTCGCGGGGCTGTATCTGTTGCAGAAAAAGAGGCGGGGGTCGCGACACTAGCGATTGGAATGGCTGCCTTCGATTTGGTTGACTGGAATAGACCGGGAACTGACAACGAGGAGGTTTAGCAGATATGGCGGATACCATACCCTATCTCGTCGACGAGAATGATCCCGAGCTCGAATCGGGAATGGTCGAGTACGGGAGCTGCACGGGCTACCTGTCGCGGCCCAAGGGCGGCGCCAACCTGGGCTCCGTGATCGTGATCCACGAAAACGTCGGGCTGGTGGACCACATCAAGGACGTGGCGCGGCACTTCGCCAAGGAGGGCTTCGCCGCGCTGGCGCCGGACCTGCTGCAACGCACCGGCGGCACCGCGCAGTACACGACATCGGAAGACGCCATCGCCGCCATCCGGAGCCTGGATCCGGGCGGCTGCGTGGAAGACCTGACGAGCACGCTCGAATATCTCAAGAGCCAGGGCTTTGCCAACGGCAAGGTGGGCGTGGTGGGCTACTGCTGGGGCGGCGGCCAGTCCCTCAACTTCGCCACCAAGTGCAACCAGCTCAACGGCGCCGTGGTCTACTATGGCCGCAACCCCGATCCGCTGGAGCAGGTGGCCAACATCACCTGCCCCCTCATGGGCAACTACGCCGAGGACGATCCCAACATCATGCCAGGCATCGAGCCCCTGAAGGCGGAGCTGGCCAAACACGGCAAGAGCATCGACCTCAAGATCCACGGCGACGGCGCCAGGCACGCCTTCAACAACAACACCAACGCCGACCGCTGGCACCCCGAAGCCGCGGCCGACGCCTGGCAGCGGACGGTAGACTTCTACAAGGCGAATCTGTCGGGCTGAAGTTCGCCGACCCGGCGACCCTCTGCGTTTCGTGCCATCCAGGGGCGACCGATTCGGTCGCCCCTGTGCACATTCCGGCACCAATCTTGCCTCCGGGTTCCCGGCAGAGGCGATCGACGACCAACCGGGCCGGCATGAACGAAATTGTCGGATTACGCTTCGCTAATCCGACCTACGGTTCCTTCTTAGGACCACACTTCTTGGCGCAATGTTGACGATCCGCGCGTCCATCAACTCCATTTGCCACAACTTCTGACGACCTTTCATGCGCACCGGCGAGTCCAGGCGTCGGACATCCGATAGGCACCAGATCCATCGACCGACGCTCCAGTCGCCGTAGGCATCGGTTCGAGGCCAACGCGACGGGGAAATGACCGGTCCGACCGCTTCCCCTGGTACGGCGATCTTCCGTCCGCGCCGGTCCGTCTGATAGGCTCGCACCCGGAACGCCGAAGAGATCCGCGCCACGGCGACCACGGCACCGAACGGCCCTTCGTCGGCGTGGGCTCGTGTTTTGGCGGCGTGAATCGCAATCTCTTTACCGATGAACTTCATCGGTGGCGGCCAGTTGCGCGTCTCGTAACGTTTCCGCCCATCGGCGATGAACGATGCCCACGGCTGGTGCAGGGTCAAAGCGTGAGTGATTTCCACTGGAATACCGGCAGTCGATCTCCTGCCAAGGACCCGGTTCTCTTTGAAGGGGACAGGACGTAGATGATCAGCAGTCGCCGGAGTCGAAGTATGCCAGGAGTTGGCGGCGGACGCTCTTAGGGCCGGGGTCGTCGTAGTGGCGGATGCCGAAGTAGTAGCAGCAGCTCTGGTTGTCGAGGTCGTTGTGGAAGACGCGGAGGCGGCCGTCCTGGAAGCGGATCCGGGCCAAGCAGGTGCCGCCGGGAACATTGGAGGTCATGACTTCCTCCACGATTCCGACGCCCCACTGGAGGTTGTGGTTGTGCTTGACCTGCTCTCCGGCCCGCAGGAACAGTCTTACGTCGTTCCGCAAGATCACTCTCCTTGGCTTGCACGGTAGCAGCATCGAATCCGTATTTCAAATTTGAATCCGGCACTCTGGCATTGAAACCATGTCAAGTGTTCTGTAAAGTCAGATTTGGAGAGCCTGCGGCTGTTCTGGATATCAGTCATTGACAACGGAGTTTGAGAATGACGCGCTTGATGCCGGCACTGGAATTGACGAAATCGCCTCTGGTCCTGGTGTTGTGTCAGGTAAGGATTTCGGCGATCCGCGACATGGCAAGCTATATCCCCAAGGTCCAGGACCGGCTGCGAAGGGAACGCTTTCCGGTGGATGTCAGCGGTGAAGTGGTCGAGTTGGCTTTACAGACGCAAGGCTCAGCAAAGGAGCAGCGCCGCTCCCACTGGGAATTCCGAACTCTGGAGGAAGACTGGAGCATCATCGTGGGCGAGAGCGCCGTTGTCGTGCAGACGACGGCCTACTCCAGCTTCGAAGAATTTCTTCATGTCCTTTCGCTCGGCATGGCCGCCGTCGATGAGATGGTTGGCGACTTGGTCGTGGAGCGAATCGGACTACGCTATGTGGACGCCATTCAGCCGCAGCCCGACGAATCATGGAAAGACTACGTCAAATCGGGGTACCACGGCCAAGAGAACGCCATCATCAGTGCCGACAATTCGGTTTTCTTCATGCAAACGGTGGCAGATACTGGTCCAGAGCAGCGAATGATTGTCCGACTGACGCAGAATCGTGACGGCGTGCTTCTTCCCCCGGATCTCATTCCTCATCATCCCGTACTTCGGTCCCACGCCGGGCAAGGAAACCTCGTCACCCTTCTTGATTTCGACCACTATCGCGAGACACGGCGACCCTTCGAGATCGGCGGGATCGTCGACGTGGCATGGGAGTTGCACGGAGGGCTCGATATGATGTTCCGCGACGTTGTGACTCCACATGCGTTGGAAGTTTGGGGATAGAACCCATGGTACCTTCGATTTTCAGTCGCCCCGCTTTTCCCGACCCCCATCATTCGCCGGATTTCAGCGCACCTGCGCTCCAAGATCCAGGTCTCGAGATGTTGCGAAACAGGCGACGGATCTGCTTCTTGGACAGCCCCTACGGATATGTGGATGTCACAGCAACTATCTGGTGGCCCGGCCATGCGGATTCCAGTTCCGCCGTTATTCGGACGGAATCAGATGCCCCCAAGGAAAAGCGTTTCGGGTCTATGTCAACCGCCGACCAAATAGCTCTGGTCGTACACACGCTCGGTTTCAACAAGCGCCAGTTGGCAGAGTTGTTCGGCGTGTCCAGGCAGACCATCTATGACTGGCTTAAAGGAAGCAATGTCAGCGACGAAAACGCGAGGAAACTCTTTGTGCTCGCTGGATTGCTCGCGGAGATTACTTCCAACACCCGGCGGCCTCTATATCATCGATTCACCACCCAGTCTCTTGCCGAGGGAGAACCGAGCATCCTCGAACTGCTTCGCATCCACCCGTGGGATACCCACCGCATTCTTGTGCAACTTCGCCGCGCACGGAACTTGACTACAGAGCGACAGGCGCGTCAAGGCACGGCACGGCACCAGAGGTCCCTCTCCCAAGGTAACGATAACCTGATGGACAACCTACTCTCGCTGGGCGAGGGGTGATGAATGCCATCAGCCGCGGGGTCGATTCGAGCGTCGGGATGGCGGCAAGGAAGGTTTGTCGGACGCGAGGATATCAGGACTTTGCTAGCCAGATCTATCGATCAAGTTCTCCCGAGAGGCAAGACACCGTTTCGCCTCGTCGTGGTCACCCAAGACTGTGACTTGGTTCAAAACGCCGACATTGAACCCTTTGTTGAACTCATTCCTTGCATGGAGATCACAAAGGCTGAGCCGTTGTACGAAAATGGGCGCAATCCCCGGCTGTTGCATATCCCGTCGATTCGGCCGCCAGAACCTGACCAGTGGCTGGAAATTTCCATCCACGACCGCTTTCGGGTCCGAAAAGAAGCTCTGGCAGACCTCTCCGTCGACCAATCCACTCGATTAAAAGACCATGACGTGCGGCTGTTAAGCCGTTGGATCGCCAAGCGCTATACTCGCACCGCTTTCCCTGATGAATTCAATCTGAGACTCAAAACCGTGGACGGACAGTTGGAGAGATTGTTCAAGAGCCAACCCGGTCAGACTGTCACCGGAATATTTCTTGACGTCGCCGACGAAGAACATCCTCAAGATAAGCCGTACGCCATCGCAGTGCGGATCACAGCTAAGACGGCCGCCTGGAACGATGAAGGACTTTGCACTGCTTTGCAGAGTTTTGAAGAACGGTTTTCGTCTATACTTGACGGTTGCGAAGGAATCGTTATTGCCGAGGATGACATCCACACCCTGCCGGAAGAAGACCTGACGTTAGCCGACCTACGTCGATTTAGACGACTGGACAAAGATTACCGCAGCCTCCCGGAACGAGATGACACCGAGCAACCCATCGACCCAAGCAGCGAACTATAGCGCCGTGCACTCACGTCGCGTCAACGGTCCAGGACTCGTTTCAGGTTGACCTCGACGAAGTCTTCAGCTTCGGTGTTCCACCTGTAGACCGCCACCCGGCCAACGTTGCCGCTCATAATCGAGAGCACAATCTGCGCAGTATCTGGATAGGTGGGCTCGCCGAAGGGCGTGGCGCATGCCTTGTCTTCGGCGGAGAAGTAGGCATCGTGGTCGGGATGGGAGTGGTAAAGGGCCTTGAAGGCCAAGCCCCTGCGCTCGGCCTGCTCAAGAATCGCCTCAAGCTCCTTCGGGGCCATGGTATAGGCAGTGCGGGCGTCCCTGGGAAACGTCTCGGGATCGGTAGCGTGAAGCCGGTTCTGGATGTTGGCGAGGCGGTGGACTTCGTCGCGGCCGTCACGGCTTAGGATAACGCCACAGCACTCTTCCGGGTACTCCTCCTCCGCGTGTTTGGCGATGGCTGCAAAGGCCGTTTCGTTCAGCACAAACATCACGAACTGGGCATTGTCCGGAGCCAACGATCCACTATCGCTTGTCGTTCGGCTTGGTGGCCTTAGGGACAATAGTGTCTTCAGCCAGGGCTGCGAGGTGATGACGAAGCGGCTCCAGCATGTCGAAGGTTCGGAAACGTCCTGCAGCGAGGTCAGCCAAGCCGACGCTCGCGGCTTCACGTAGCGCCTTGAGACGGGCTTCGTTCTCGGCTTCCTGTCGCTCTGTGGTCTTCATGGTATTGACGGCAAATCGCTAATCGATGATCCCCCCCTGCGTGAACGTCTCGAACTCGTCCTCTGAAAGCCCCAACAGCTCGCGGTAAAAATAGGCGTTGTGCTCGCCCAGCAGCGGGTCGCGTCGGTCCGGGCCGCCGTCGCTTTCCGATAGCATGAACGGCGCGCGCTGGTACGACATGGTGCCGATCTCCGGATGGTCCATGCGGTTCCATTGGTTCCGGTGCACGAGCTGCGGGTCGTCGTAGACCTGGTCCATGCCGTTCACCACGCCCGACGGTACGCCCGCGGCCTGGAGCTTCTCCACCAACTCGCGGGCCTCGAACCGGCGGGTCCACTCGCCGATGTGCGTTTCCAGCTCGTCCGCCCGCTTCCGCCGCCGCTCGGCGGTGGCGTACTCGTCCCGGCCGCCCCACTCCGGGCGCTCCATGGCTTGGCACAGCGCCCGCCACTGCTCGTCCGAGGCCACGCTGAGGACGCACCAGTTGTCGTCGCCGGCGCAGGGAAACGCGCCGTGGGGCACGGCCTCGGGGTGACGGTTGCCGTCGCGCATGGCGATGTTGCCGTTGACGGTGTAGTCCAGCAGCAGCGGCGCGAGGTACTGGAGCCCGGTCTCGTACTGCGCGAGGTCGATGTGCTGTCCGCGCCCGGTGGCTTCCCGATACTCCAGCGCCGCCAGCACCGCCACCACGCCGTAGCCCACGGCGATGTAGTCGATGTAGGGGCCGTAGAGGATCTGCGGCGACCCGTCGCGATATCCGGTGAGATTGGTGAAGCCCGCGAGGGAGGAAAGCTGGGAGCCGAAGCCGGGATGATGGGCGTGAGGTCCGGACTGCCCCAGGTTGGAGCTGCTCAGCATGATGAGCCGCGGGTTGACCTCCTTCAGGGCCTCGTACCCCAGGCCCAGCCGGCCGATGGTGCCGGGGCTGAAGTTCTCCACCATGACGTCGGCCCAACTCACGATGCGCTTGGCCAGGGCCAGCGCCTCCGGCCCCTTCTTCAGGTTCAGTGTGATGCCCAGCTTCTCGCTGTTGCACAACGCGAACAGGCCCGAGCGGTTGAGCCCGTGGATGTTGTCCTTGTAGGGCGGATAGTGGGTGCGGAAGCCGTCGGGACGCGTCCGCGATTCCACGTGCACCACGGTGGCTCCCTGGTCCACCAGATGCTTGCCCACCACCGGCCCGGCCGCGTACGCCGCGGCCTCCACCACCTTGAGACCTTCCAGTGCCTTCATGACTGTTCCATTCCCGTGAATTCGTTGATTGCGCTCATGCCCTGTTTCATCATATGATACGATCTAGTTCATCATATGATACCCGCAGCCCGCAACCGCGCCAACTCCCCGGCATCCAGGCCCATCTCCCCATAGATCTCCCCGTTATGCTCGCCGATGAGCGGCGCCCGGCGGCGGATCCGGCACGGGAACTCGGAAAAGCGCGCGAACCCTCCCGGGTAGGTGATGGAGCGGTTGAGCTCCGGGTGCTCCACCTCCTGCCAGAAATCGCGCGCCTTGAGCTGGGGGTCGGCGAGAAGCTCCTGGGCGGTGGACACCGGATAGCCGAGCATGCCCCGCCCGGTCACCGCCTCGAAGAACTCCTGCTTGGTGACGCCGGTGAAGAACTCGGCGATGGGCTCCTCCATGACGTCGATCTCTTCCTGGGTCACCTGCTCGATGTTGAAGGTGCGCCAGTCCTTCTCCAGCAGGAACGCCGGCGCCGCGCCCTTCTCGGCCATCCACTCCACCAGCGCCTGGTTGGTCTTTCGGCCGGCCTCGCCGCCGTAGATGATGAAGTTCAGGTAACCGTCCTTGCAGGGCCAGAACACCCGCATCTTGGCGCCGGTGATGGTGCGCCCGGTCATGAACGAGCCGGCGCGCTTCTCCACCGAGCGGTTGAGGTCCCAGAAGGTATGGGCGTGGGAAAAGCCCCACAGCATGCACGCCTGGGCCGACACGTCCACGTGCTCGCCGCGGCCGGTGCGCCGGCGCTGGGTGTGGGCCACCAGCGCGGCCATGGCGGCATAGGAGCCGGTCCACTGGTAGCTCTGCGGAAACGTCACCCGCAGCGGCGGCTTGTCCGGGTCGCCGGTGAGCGCCATGCAGCCGCTCATGGCCATGACCTCGATGTCCGTCGCCAGGTACCGGCTGTAGGGACCGGTGAGGCCGAAAGGGGTGATGGACACCAGCACCGTGTTGGGGTTGGCGGCGCGGATGGCGTCGTGGCCGAGACCGATCTCCTCCAGCCATGCCGGGCGGAAGGTTTCCAGCACGAAGTCCGCCTTCCCGACCAGGCGCTTGAACAGCGCCTGCCCCTCGGGCGCCTCGAGGTTCAGGGTGATGCCGCGCTTGTTGTTGTTGAAGGCGAACCAGTAGAGGCTCTTCTCCGGATCGCGCTCGCCGTCGAGGTACGGCCCGATGCGGCGGGAGGCGTCTCCGCCCGGGCGCTCCACCTTGACGACGTCGGCGCCGAGGTCGCCAAGGGTCTTGCCGCACAGAAAGCCCAGCTCGTCGGTCAGGTCCAGGATACGATAGGGTGACAGAGGTCCTTGTTCACTCAAAGTCATGGCACCTATTTCATAACAACTGGCGCGTCAGTATTCCATGTAGTTCGACACCCGCCAGCCCGCCCCTTCCCTGCGCACCCGGATCAGGAGCCTGCGGGAAAACTCGCCGGCGCCCTCCGGCCGGATGGTGAGCTGGTAGACGAACGCAATGCGTCCGCCAGCCTCCCGCTCTTCCAGCAGCTTGTAGTAGACACGGGGCTTGCGCGTGCCCGCGTCGACGGACTGCCCGGCGGTCAGGCGGATCTGCTTGTCCACCTTGCTGCGGGCCAGGCCGGTCGTGTACTCCCTGGACCCGGGCAGGTCGACCTCGACGTAGTGCCGGTCCACGAACGCCTCCGCCGCTCCCCGCGCCGTGGTGTCGCCCTCGCCCCCGCAGCCGGCAAGGGCCAGCAACAGCGCCGCCCGGAGCACGCCGCGCCAACTCACGCCGCGGACCTCCCCAGGTGCCGCGCCATCCACTCTTCCGCCTGGCCCAATGCCGCGACACGGTCCTCCTCACGCGTGAACCGGTGGTCGGCGCCGGGAAGGATGTGCAAGCGCTTCTCGCCGGGAACGGCGCCATGGAGCTGCCGCGCCTGTTCCACCGGCACGGTCGGGTCCGCGCCCCCCTGGATCACCAGCACCGGACAGGTGATCCGCGCCACCGCTCCGGCGACGTCGATGGTCAAGGCATCTTCCAGGAAATCCGTCGTCAGCCGGCGGCCGTTGAACTCCATGAAACCCCGCGCCCGCCACAGCGCGACAGCCTCGGGCGGAAAATCGCGTTCCAGCAGCTCCCGCGGGTTGAAGGGCGCCGCCAGGGTCGCCAGCGCCGCCACGCCCTCCGCCGCGCCCGCGTACACGAGCGCCGTGGTGCCGCCCATGCTGGAACCGATGACGCCTACCCGGGCCACTCCCCGCTCCTTCAGCAGCCCGTGGGCGGCCTCGAGGTCCTCCACCTGGCGGGTGCAGGTGATGGACTCGAAGTCGCCGGTGGATTCACCGGCTCCGGTGAAGTCGAAGCGCAGCACCGTGTAGCCGGCCCGGCTGAGGGATTCGCCCAGATGCAGGAGCTTGAGGCTCTCCTTGCTCGATTCCATGCCGTGGCACAGGATCACGCCCTGGGGGCCTGCCTCCCCCGGGGGCAGATGGAGCGCGCCGGCCAGACGTTCGCCCCTGCCGTTACGGAAGGTAACCTGCCGTTCCATGAGCGCGGGAGGTCAGCGGCCGGAGCGGACCGGCGCGAACGGGTCCCGGCCCTTGGTGCGCATGAGGCACCAGAGGCACAGCACCGCGCCGATGGTAATGAAGCTGTCGGCCACGTTGAACGCGGGCCAGTGCCAGGCATTCCAGTAGACGTCGACGAAATCGATCACCTCGCCGTGGAACAGGCGGTCCACGAGATTTCCCAGCGCCCCCGCCAGGATGAACGTCAGCGACAGGATGAGCCCGGTGTCCCTTTCCGAGAGCCGGCGCAGAAGGTGGATGACGAAGCCGACGGCCACCAGCGAAAAGGCGATCAGGAGATAGGAAGCCAGGGCCCGCCGGCCGCTCGCCAGCAGCCCGAACGCGGCGCCGGTGTTGCGGACGTGGGTCAGGTCCACCCAGCCCTCGACGACGGGAATCGAGTGATGCAGCGGAATCGTGTGGTCAACGAGCAGCTTGGTGCCTTGGTCGAGCAGCAGGATCACGGCCAGCAGGGCGACTATGCGCGCGCGCTTTCGGCCTGCGGTAAAGATCGTAACACCTCCGCGCAACGGGGACAGACCCCCGGATGGGCGGCGTCCTCTCCCACCGCCACGTGGTACTTCCAGCACCGCTCGCATTTCTTGCCGGCCGCCGGATAGACGCCGACGGCGCCGCCCAGGAGGACGCTCTCATAGCCCGTCCCCTGCCCCGATACGGCGGATGCACCGGCGGTGGACTTCCCATCGGTCTCGTCTCCGGCCCCGGGCTCCGGGTAGACGAGATCGCCCGGCGGCTCTCCCGCGGCCACCGACACCTGCGAGACGATGAACATGTCCTCCCACGGCATCGGCGCGTCGGCGCGCAACACTTCCTGAAGGTCCGGCGCCTTTTGGTAGACGTCCGGATACAGCACCACCCGGGCGTCCAGGGAATGGCCGATGGCGCCGCATTGCCGCGCCGCCTCAAGGGCCTTCAGCACCTCGGCGCGCAAGTTCAGGCGCAGCTCCCATTCCGCGGCGAGAGCCGGATCCGAAAGGCTCTCGTCCGGCTCCGGTATGGGCGAGAGCAGGATGCTGTCCGGCCGGCCCGGCCCCCGCGGCGCGTGCTCCCAGATCTCCTCGGCGGTGAACGAGAGGATCGGCGCCGTCAGGTGGACCAGGGTCCGCAGGATGGCGTGGAGCGCGGTCTGCGCGGATCGGCGTGCGGAGGAGCCGGGCCCCTCGCAGTAGAGCCGGTCCTTGACGATGTCCAGGTAAAGGGAGCTCAGGTCCACGCTGCAATAGTTGTTCAGCGCGTGATAGACGGCGTGGAACTCGAACCGGTCCAGCGCATCGAGACAACGCCCCAGCAGCCGCTGGGTGCGGTCGAGGACCCACCGGTCCAGGGGCTCCAGCGCGTCCGCGCTCACGGCGTCGGTGGAGGGATCGAAGTCGTTGAGGTTGCCGATGAGGAAGCGCGCGGTGTTGCGCAGCCGGCGGTAGGACTCCACCAGCCGGTTCAGGATCTCGTCGGAAATGCGCACGTCGTCGCGATAGTCCTCGGCCGCCACCCACAGCCGGATGATGTCGGCGCCGAACCTCTTGATGATCTCCTGGGGCGCCGTGACGTTGCCCAGGGACTTGGACATCTTGTGTCCCTTGCCGTCCAGCACGAAGCCATGGGTCAACACGCCGTCGTAGGGAGCGCGGCCGCGGTTGGCCACCGACGTCAGCAGCGAGGTGTGGAACCAGCCGCGGTGCTGGTCGCTGCCTTCGAGGTAGAGGTCCGCCCTGCCGCCCAGTTCGGGATGGCGTTCCACCACCGCGGCATGGCTTACGCCGGAGTCGAACCAGACGTCCAGGATGTCCTCTTCCTTGGAGAAGCGGGTGGAGCCGCAACGCCGGCAGCGGAACCCGGGCGGGGCCAGCTCTTCCGGCGGCCTCAGAAACCACGCGTCGGACCCTTCCCGCTCGAACAGCCCGGCCACGTGCTCGCACAACGCCTCGCTCAGGTGCATCTCGCCGCAGTCCATGCAATACAGCACCGGGATAGGAACGCCCCAGGAACGCTGCCGGGAGATGCACCAGTCGGGGCGGTTGGCCATCATGCCGGCGATGCGGTCCTGTCCCCAGGGCGGGATCCACTGTACCTGCTCGATGGCGTCGAGGGAGCCCTGCCGCAGACCCGTGTGGGCCATGGAGATGAACCACTGCTCGGTGGCGCGGAACAGCACGGGCTGCTTGCAGCGCCAGCAGTGCGGGTAGCTGTGGTCGATATCCTCGGAGGCCAGCAGCCGGTCCGCGGCCTCCAGCCTGGCGATGATCCGCGGGTTGGCGTCGAAGACCATGTCGCCCTCGAACTCCGCGGCCTCCGCGGTGAATCGCCCGTTGTCGTCCACCGGCGCGTAGGCGTCGAGGCCGTAGCGCTGGCCCGCCTCGAAGTCCTCGTGCCCGTGTCCCGGCGCAACGTGGACGCAACCGGTGCCCTGCTCCGCCGTAACGAATTCCCCCAGGATGACGATGACGTCCCGGTCGAGCCACGCGTGGGAGCACACGATGCCTTCGAGATCGGCCCCGGACCAGGAACCCTCCAGCACCTCGAACGCACCGGCCTCATAGCCGAACGTCTCCATCAGCGAGGACAGCAGCTCTTCCGCCACCACCAACACGCCGGCGGGGGTGCGCACGCGACGGTAGCGCATCAGCGGATGCAGGGCGATGGCCTGGTTCGCCGGCAGCGTCCAGGGCGTGGTGGTCCAGATGGCGAAGGCGCCGTCGCCGTCGTCCGGCAGCTTGCCCTTGGCGTCCTTGATGGGGAACTTCACGTATACCGACGGGGTCCGCTGGTTGTCGTACTCCACCTCGGCCTCGGCCAGCGCGGTGGCGCAGGAAGCACACCAGTAGACCGGCTTCTTGCTCCGGTACATGGAGCCGCTGGCCATGAACTTGCCGAGCTCGCGGACCTCGGTGGCCTCGTACTCGAAGTCGATGGTGCGGTAGGGCTCCGCCCAGCGGCCCAGCACTCCCAGCCGCTTGAACTCCTCCCGCTGGACGCCGATGAACTTCTCCGCGTGGGCGCGGCACAGCTTGCGTACCTCCACCTTGCTGAGCCGGTTCTTCTTCTCCCGCCCCAGGGTCTTCTCCACCTGCAGCTCGATGGGCAGTCCGTGACAGTCCCAGCCGGGGATGTAGGGCGTGCAATAACCCCTCATGCTCTTGTACTTGATGATGATGTCCTTGAGGACCTTGTTGAGGGCGTGGCCGATATGGATGCGCTCGTTGGCGTAGGGGGGACCGTCGTGCAGGATGAACTTGGGACGGCCTCGATTGGCCTCCACCATCTTCTCGTGGATGCCCTCACGCTCCCACTTCTCCACCTGCACGGGCTCCTTCTGCGGCAGGTTGCCACGCATGGGGAACGTGGTCTTGGGGAGGTTGAGCGTGTCTTTGTAGTCCATGAACCTGGTCCCTCACTTGCCGGCAAGCGACTTCCGGAGCTCCGAAACGACCTTGTGGGATAATTGGTCCGGGCTTGGTTCGAGCGGAAGGCAGGAGGACCGTCCCTTCTTGAACCCCTCCCGGACCATGTGTAACACAAAGCCGCGCCGGGAGTCTACGGGAACCGGCTGGATTCGCGGGGTCCCGTGTGTTATGAAAACCCCGATTCCAACGGGCTTTCCGCCCGTTTTTCATTCCCGCTGACGAAGCGTTCCGCCCTCCCCGTCCGGTCCGTGTGAAACACGAATCCCGGCGCGGGGCCCGGTTCGGCGTTATCGAGGAGGACCCTCCATGGCCAAGTCGCAGAAGTCCAGGCTCACCGCGCGCGAACTCGGTCGGCTCAAGAAGACCGTGGCCCTGGCCACGCGCATCCTCTTCCACCAGGGACTCGCCGACTACCACGGCCACGTGAGCGCGCGCATCCCCGGCACCAACCGGCTGCTGATCAAGCCGGTGCTGGCACCCTTGGGATCGATCCGTGCCAAGGACATCATGGAAGTGGACATCGACGCCTACATGGAGAACAGCGAAGCCAACTGGGCCAAGGCCGGCAACCAGAAAGCCGTGATCAATCTCAAGATCCCGCCACGGGAAACCATGATCCACGCCGCCATCCTGCGGGCGCGCCCGGACGTCAACTCGGTGGTGCACACGCACCAGCCCCTGGCCACGGCCTTCGCCATCGCCGGCGTGCCCATCCGTCCCATCTACAACCAGGCCTCGGCGTTCGCCCCGGAGACGCCCATCTTCCACAGCCCCCGGCTCATCTACAGCGTACAGGACGGCGCCGAGCTGGTGGCCACGCTGGCCGACCGCATGGCCGTGCTGATGCAGGGTCACGGGATGACCACGGTGGGCGATTGTGTCGAGGAGGCCACCAGCCACGCCGTCTACCTGGAGCGTACCGCCTACATGCAATGGGTAGCCAGCAGCATCGGCGAGGCGCCGTCCATGCCGGGCCGGAACACCGCCGTCATGGGGGCCACCAACCGCGGGCGCGCCCACCACGCGTTCGCCTATTTCGCCGGGCTGTTGCCGGAAGACATGAAGGACTTGTAGGGGCGACCGGCGGTCGCCCCACGTGGCGGACACCACGCGAGGCGGAGCCACGCGGCCGACGGGAAAAGGACCAGCAGATTGGTGCACATATGGCTGTGACAGGCCACTAGCGGGAACGCTGTCTCGAATTTCACACGACAAGGAAGGTGAACCATGGCAGAGGCGAACAGGACGGAGCCGTCGGCGGCAGGCCGGCCGATACAGGATCTCCGCGAGTGGCTCGACCGCGCGGAGGGGATCAACGAGCTGGTCCAGATCGACAAGCCCGTGGACCGCGACGAGGAGATGAGCGCCATCACCTACCTGGTGGCCAAGCAGAACCCGTCCCCGGCCATCCTGTTCGACAACCCCAAGGGGTACGAGGACAGCCCGATCGGCGCCCGGATGCTCTGGAACATCCTGGGTCCCAGCTCGAAACGCATCGCCCTGACCATCGAGGAGCCGCCCGAAACGCCCACGCTGGAGCTCATTCGACGGCTCAAGGACAAGATGAAGGACCGGATTCCCCCGCGCGAGATTCCGGCGAACGAGGCTCCGGTCTACGAGAACACGCTCGAAGGAGCGGACATCGACCTGGAGCAGCTCCCCATTCCCAGGCATTGGCCGCTGGACGGGGGCCGTTACGCCGGCACGGCCGACGCGGTCTTTACCCGCGACCCGGATTCCGGATACCTGAACGTGGGCACCTACCGGATGATGCTCCAGGGCAAACAACAGGTGGGCCTCTACCTGTCTCCCGGAAAGGACGCCCGGCTCCACATCACCCGGTCCTGGGAGAAGGGTGAGTCCGTGCCCGTGGCGGCGGCCTGGGGAATCGATCCGCTGTTCATGCTGGTGGGGTCCCAGACCTTCCCCAAGAACGTGTCGGAGTACGAGTTTGCCGGCGGCATCAAGGGCGAGGCGATCCCTGTGGTGCGGGCCCGGACCAGCGACCTGCTGCTGCCGGCCAACGCCGAGCTCGTGGTCGAGGGGGTCATCCACCCCAACTCGGTAAAGACCGAGGGGCCCTTCGGGGAGTTCCCCGGGTACTACGGCCGGCCCGAGGCCGGCTGCCCGCTGGTGGACATCACACGCGTGCACTACCGCTCCAACCCCGTGCTCACCAACGCCATCATGGCGGACTACCCGTCCTGCGAGCAGAGCGGCTTCTTTGCCGTCATCCGCTCGGCGCGCATCTGGGACGACCTGGACAAGCTCGGCATACCGGGCGTGCAGGGCGTCTACGCCCATCCGGCCGGGGCCGGCGGCTTCGGCATGACGGTCATCAGCGTGGAACAGCGCTACGCCGGCCACGCGGCCCAGTGCCTGGCGCTGGCCGCCCAGGTGCCCGGCGGGGCCTACTTCACCAAGTGGATCATCGCCGTGGACGAGGACATCGATCCCACCGACATGGACCAGGTGATCTGGGCCATGAGCAGCCGCTGCAATCCCATCGAGGACATCGACGTGCTGCGGAACACCTGGAGCACGTGGCTGGATCCCACCCAGAACCCGCCGGAAGAGCGGCCGTACGGTTCCAAGGCGTTGATCAACGCCTGCAAGGAGCACCGCTACCTGCCGGTGTTCTCCAAGCGCACCACGCTAAGGCGGGAGATGTACGACCAGGTGGCCGAGCGCTGGAAGGAGTTGGGGCTGCGCGGAACGATTCCATCGGTGCGCGCCTTCGAGGAGGACAAGAAGGTCGTCTACCACGAGCAGGGAGGCTTCGAGCCCGGCAAGAAGTAGCGGACACGGGATTATCTCGCAACCCGCAAGAATCGTTAACGAATCTCCTGCAAAACCGAGGGCCGGCAGCGGCTCGCCCTCGCGGCACGACAGGTCGGGGCGCCATGCTCACATTCACCGAAGAAATCATGCTGTTGATGCTCGACGACGACGGCGTGTACCGGCCGATCCGCGGCAGCGCCGTGGAGTACATCCTGGTTGGTGCGGTGCTGATGGACTTGGCCTTCGCCGGCCGCATCGACACCGACCCCGAGAAGCTTGTGGTGACCGACCCGACACCCACCGGCAACTCGCTGCCGGACAGGACCCTGGAACGCATCGCCAATGCCGGGGAGACCATGAGTACCAAGGTCTGGATGGAGGTGCTGACCCGGGAGCAGGCTGCCGACATCCGCCAACAGGCCGTGAGCACACTCATCGAACGCGGCATTGTCGAGGCCAAAGACGGGCGTTTCCGGATCTTTCGTTCTATCCGGCGCTATCCGACCATCAACGAACGCATCGAACGCGATGCCAAGCTGCGGTTGCAGGATGTACTGCTGTCCGACGATACTCCGGACCCCCGGGACGTTGCCATGATCGGCCTGTTGGACGCCTGCGGCATCCTGGACACCATATTCTCGGAACCCGAGATGGAACGGGTCCGCCCCCGCATCAAGCAACTCCGAATGATGGATCTCATCGGCCGTGAGGTGGGCAGCGTCGTCACCGACATCGAAAAGTCCATCACCATGGCCATGGCCCCGCTGACGCACTAGGAGCCTGTCCGAGCGCGGCGGCTTGTTGCCCACGCATCGGAACTGTGATACTCTTTGGCGGCCTTCGTAGGGGCTTCGCGTTCAGGTGAGCGCCAATGCATGACGGGTAACCGTTGCTACCGTCTTTCGGACAACGTCTCACGCAACAGAGAAAAGGTGTCGGATGGAGATTCAAGAGGAAACAAGGGGATCGGTGGTCGTGGTGGCCCCGAACGGGCGCGTTGACGGGTTCACCAGCCCGGAACTCGAAAAGCGGATCTCGGAGATCATAGAGCGCGGCGACCACCGCTTGCTGCTGGACTGCGAGAACATGGAGTACATCAGCAGCGCGGGGCTGCGCGTGGTCCTGGTCAGTGCGAAAAAGTGCCAGAACGAAGGCGGCAAGCTGGCGGTATGCGCACTGCAGCCTTCGTGCAAGTCGGTCATGGAAGTCAGCGGGTTCCTCAACATGCTCGAATACCACGAGACCCGCGATGCCGCGCTCGCGGCGGAATAGGTCAGGCGACGCCATGCTCACATTCACCGAAGAAATCCTGCTGCTGATGCTGGATGACGACGGCCTGTTCCTGCCCATCCGCGGCGGCGCCGTCGAGCACATCATGGTGGGCGCCGTGCTGATGGATCTGGCCTTCGCCAACCGCATCGACACCGATCCCGAGAAGCTTCAGGTGATCGACGCGACGCCTACCGGCAACGCGATGCTGGACGGAGCCCTGGACCGCATCGCCAATTCCAGCGAGACGATGAACACCAAGGCGTGGGTGGAGCTGCTGGCCCGGGAGCAGGCCGCCGACATCCGCCAGCGGGCCATGGACAGCCTCATCGAACGCGGCATCCTCGAGGCCAAGGACGAGAAGTTCCTCTGGGTGTTCCACTCCCGCCGCTATCCCACCATCGACGGGCGCGTGGAAAGGGGTGTCAAGCTGCGCATGGAGGACGTGCTGTTGTCCGACGACATGCCCGACCCGCGGGACATCGCGCTGGTCTGCCTGGCGGACGCCTGTGACATCCTCGACGACATCTTCTCGGAACGGGAGATGGAGCGGGTCCGTCCCCGCGTCGAGCAACTCCGCATGATGGACCTGATCGGCCGCGAGGTCAGCAGCGTCATCGCCGAGATCGAGGAGTCCATCACCATGGCCATGGCCCAGGTGGCGCACTAGTCCCCTGTCCGAGTAATCAAACACAACCCCTCTCCCTCCGGGAGAGGGTGGCCGAAGGCCGGGTGAGGACCTAGTCCGCGCTCAGCACTAGGCCCGTCCCAACCCACCGGCCGCGGGCAGGGTCCGGGACCCTCAACCCGGCCGCCCGCTCTCCGGCAGCCTGCGCGCCTCTTCCTCGAACGCGGAATCGAGCGAGCAGGGCGTCGCATCAACGCCGTGCTTCGACAGCTTCACCATTTCAGCGCTGCGTGAAACGGTTTCACCATCAAAAAAGCAGCCCCTTGATGGAATTGCCGTTAAAGTTTGCTCTTCCTCCAGCCGACTAAATCTGTGTGCCGTCCGCCGCATAAAGACACCAGCGGCACACCTGGAACCTATTGCGAGGGCAAACGGTTATGAGAATTGAGTTCATGGGAGCATTTCGAAAACGGGCCCGGGATCAACACGGTGAGAAGGGCTTTCACTTGCGACGATCGAGACGGGAAGGCATCGGGAGCCCCGGATGAGCAGGTCGCGCCGCGCGGATGTTCTCCTGCTCATTGCGCTTTGCGTCTTTCTCGTCGCCACCCTGACCTGGGCGTCGGTCGCGGAGGTCGAGCTGTCCGCGTCGGCTCCGGGGCGCATCGTCCCCACCGGGCAGGTGAAGATCATCCGGTCGTTCGAACACGGAAAGATCCGGCGCATCGCCGTCGAGGAAGGAAGCCTCGTCGGACGCGACGATGTCCTGATCGAGTTCGACACGACCCTGGTGGACGCCGAGATCTCCAAGCTCACGGCCGAGCTGCAGATCAAGGCCGTCGAGGCCGCGCGCATCGAGGCGGCCCTCGCCTGGCGCAAGGACCGGCCTTTCCGTCCACCCGCCGGCGTCCCGCTCGAGATCGTATCGATCAACGCAGCACTCCTGGCGGACCAGGTCGCGGCGCATCGGGCGCGCCTCCACGAGCTGGACGGCGTCATGGCGGAACGGCGCGCACAAATCCACACCATCGAGGCCGCGCTTGCCAAGCTTGAGAGGCTGTTGCCCATTCTGCGCGAGAGGACCGCCATGCACGAGACTCTCTACCGGAGAGAACACGCCTCCCGGCTCGCCCTCTTCCAGGAGCAGGAGCGGCTGGTGGAGTTGGAGGGGAACATCGCCCTCCGACGCACGGAGATGGGCGAAGCCAAGGCATCGCTGGCGGCGATCAGGGCGCAGAAGGAGCGTGCCACCGCGGAGTTCTACCGCGAGCGCCGATCGGTTCTGGCTTCGGTTCGGGAGCGGATGATCGTGCTGCGGGAGAACCTCCGGCAGGCGCGGGAATACCGCGCCCGGCACACCCTGCGGTCCCCGGTCGACGGGGTGGTCCAGGACCTCGCCGTGCACACGGAGAACGGCATGGTGGAGCCCGGCGCACGGCTGATGGTGATCGTGCCCCGCAACGCCGGGATCCGGGTGGAGGCCTTTGTCGCCAACACCGACATCGGCTTCGTAAAGCCCGGTCAACGAGTCACCCTCCGGGTGACCACGTTCGACTTTCGCCGCTACGGCGGCATCGAGGGGACCGTCAGGCACATCGGCAAGGACGCCGTGAACACGGCAACCCAGGCAGGCACATCCGCGCTCGGGAGCGTCACGGCCGGCGCCGGCCCGCCAACCTCCCCACAGCCGGTCCCGACCGGCCCCGTGTTCAAGGCGCTCATCGAGCTCGACCGGAGCTACATGGAGATCGAGGGGCAGCGTGTCGAACTATTGCCCGGAATGGCCGCGGAAGCCGCGCTCATCCTCGGCACGCAGCGCGTAATCGAATACGTCCTCCAACCCCTGCGGGGGTACAGACAGGACGCCTTCCGGGAAAAGTGACCCGCTCCCCACCGAGGCGACAACCATGGACCACAACACCGAATGCCTCCCGCGGACGGCAGACCCCGCGGCTTGGGAGCCGGACGACATCGAGCGGTCACAGCGCTGGCGTCATGACTTCACCGAGGGCGAGTTGGCGGAATTGTCAGAGTTGGCGAGACACGGCGATGAAGCCGCGCCGGGCCGAGCGTGCGAACAACCCCTGCTGGCCTCATCCATGGCCGCGACGGCCCGAGAACTCAAGTCGGGCCTCGGCTTCCGGATACTCCGAGGTTTTCCACTGAAAGACCTCGACCCGCGGCGGGCTGCCCGCGGGTTCTCCGCCCTGAGCCGGCGGCTAGGCGCCACGGTGGAGCAGCCGGAGGGAGTCATGCTGGCCCACGTCAGGGCGGAACCGGAGAATCACGAAAGGCTGGGATTTCGCACGGCCGGAGAGCTTCCCTTCCACGCCGACCCCGAGGACGTCATCGGATTCCTGTGCATCCGCCCCGCCCTCACGGGCGGCGTCCGCAGACTCGCCAGCGCCGCCAGTGTCTACAATATTCTGGCGGCGGAGCACCCCGGAGAGTTGCGAGTGCTCACGAGTCCCTTCCATGTCGCCTTGCAACATCCGCACCCGGAGCACGGACATCCCTGGACCCGGCTGCCGTTCCTGAGCATCAGAGAAGGCGTCTTCGGAGCCTGCGCCTTCCCGGTGCACATACGGCGGGCGCAAAAGCTGGCCGGGGTTCCCGAGCTGACGGACGCGCAGAACCGGGCCCTTGAGGTCTTCAACACCGTGGCGGAAAGGGTGGCGGTATCCCTGGAGCTCCAGGCGGGAGACATCGAGTACTTCAACAACCACGTGGTCCTGCACACGCGGACAAGGTTCACCGATGACGGGGCCGGACGCCATCTGTTGAGGGTGTGGCTCTCGGTCGCCGGGTTCAGGCCGCTGCACCCGGACCATCCCGTGCGGCTCAGGAATAGAATGAAAGGTTCGGACGCGGCGTAACGGGCGTGCAGGCGGATATGGGCGTGCAGGCGGATATGAAACCCGCCCGTAACATGGGCTCTCCCGGGGAGGCCACGCCGCTCAGTCGCTCGCCAGCAAGCGTCCCCTGCCCCACTCCTCGTGGCGGAAGATCAGCGACTTGATCACCACCGGCACCGCCTTGGCGTCCGGCAGCTCCTCGCCGATGTCGACGAAATCGAAATCCTTGAGGTCGATGCCGTCGATGGAGATGACGCCGCACCCCGGAAGGATCTCCTTGTCGATGATGTTTCCCACCAACTTCGCGATGTCCGCGTCGAACACCAGCACGAGACGCTGTCCCTGCCGCAAATGCTCTCTCATGCCCTCCACCACACCGGTGGCCAGCGTCTTGATGAGCGGATAGGAGGGACCCAGCTCCCAGTGGAGGGCCAGCGCGGCGCCGCGGTCTCCCTCGGCCATGTCGAAGCGCTGCAGCGCGCTCTCGATGGAGCCGCGGACGTCCTCCGTGGTCAGGGGCTCGGTCTGGCGGAAGTGCGGCGTGATCACCTGGAGGTTCCGCAACGGCAGCACGGAGTCGTCGGAGAGGAAGATGGTGTTGCCGCTGACCTGCACGGTGTACTGGGAGGCGCCGATGACGGTGGCGCGGATGCGCACGTCGGGTTCCTTGAACTCCCACGACTCGCGGGTCGCCAACTCCACGGCGCCGTCGCGAATCTTCCGTCCGACGTGGTTGCCCAAGTCTCCCTTGTCCGCGGTCTCGTAACCGTAGATGTACTCCGACACCCCGCCGGAGAACTGGATGGAATGGATGGCCTCCTGGTAGGAGAGCGCCGGCGTGAGCATGATTTCCTGCGTCAGCGGCGACAGCGGCCCGCGCCCCAGCACCTCCAGGAGGCATCCGCTCAGCGTCCCGGCCATCCGTTCCTTGTCGGCCTCCCCCAGCATCTTGCCGAGGGCCAGCGACACGCCGCTGGCGTGTCCGATACGGGCGCCCGCGTCCTCGAGCCGGTCGATCTTCTGATTCTCGTCCAGCGCCACCAGCCGGGCGCCCACCTCCAGCGCCGCCGTATCCACCACCTGCCCGCCGCGGGTGATGGCGATCTTGCTGGTGCCGCCGCCAACGTCCACGTTCATGCAAGCGACGTCGCCGTCACCGGTCGACGCCTCCACCGCGCCCGACCCGTAGGCCGCCAGAATCGCCTCGAGGTTGTGACCCGCGGTAGCGCACACGAACTTGCCCGCCTCCTCGGCGAACAGCGCCGCGATGGCCTCCGCGTTCTTCTTCTTGGCGGCCTCGCCGGTAACGATCAGGGCTCCCGTATCGATGTCCTGTCGGGTAAGGCCCGCGCGCGCGTACGAATCGTGGATGAACTCGTTCAGCTTCTCCGTGTCGATGGTCAGCTTGTCGACATAGGGCGTGAGCAGGATCGGCGACTCGTAGACGATCTCCCGCGACACCACCACGAAGCGGCTCGACAGCGAAATGCCCTGCCGGCGGAGGACCAGGCGGGAGAAGATGAGATGAGACGTCGACGAACCGATGTCGATGCCGACGGAGGTCAGCGAGATGCGCTCCGACCGCCACATGGGGTGGTCTTCGTCGGGGAGCGGGGTATCGTCGTCGTGGTCGTGGTCTTCGTGCCCCTCGTGACAGACGAGGGGCAGTTCGGTGTAGTCGCGGTCCATTCAACGAGTCCTTTCAAGGGAGTCCTTGCGGGGAATGCGGGTGAGTGCGTCTTTGTACCACAAGCCCCGAGGGGTTGCCAGATCGGTCCCGACGAATCAGGAGCCTCTGCGAGGAGGTGAAGGACAGGATCGCCAGCGTGGAGCCGGACTCGCTACGCCCGTCGGGGACCTTCGCCCGGTCTCGTGCCGAGGGGCCTCGATGCCAGCCCTGACGGCCGCGATATCGGCGTTGGTGGTGAGGTCGGCGTCGAGGAGGGCGACATGCTGTTCGGCTAGGGTCTCGGCCTACGGCCTGGTGGGCTTTCTGCTCTTGACAGGTCGCCCTCGACACGATTGCAGCCTGCGGTTTGTCCGCTTGAATTTTTCCTCGTTTTATCCCAAACACATCGGTGTGATTGACTACCACGGCTCCCACAGGAACTACCGTCGAGAGGAACTCGGCGGCATCAACCTCAACCTCGACCAAGAAGAAGACAGGTA
This sequence comes from uncultured Binatia bacterium (SeqCode), assembly GCA_965204505.1. Classification (GTDB taxonomy): domain Bacteria; phylum Desulfobacterota; class Binatia; order UBA9968; family JAJDTQ01; genus JAJDTQ01. Next base: position 522,884 of record CBDBFB010000001.1, on the reverse strand, counting down.
CCGCCAATCATCACTGTACAACTTGTACCAAATTGCGGCGGACTAGAATGCTGTTTCCATCCTGGAACTGGGCAGCTCGCGTAGTTGTCTAGCTTGCCCGAAGGACCGTATAGGAGAAGTAGTTGAAACTGCCCAAGCTGGCGCAACTGCGGATCGACGCGGACAAGCTCACCGGATATCTCCTCTCCCCAAGTAATCCTAGGGGAAGATCCAAGGCCAACTTCTTTCTTGGGTTCGGGTTCAGCATAGACTCTTGGGAGAGGCTGGCAAGGGCTTTGGAAGCACATGCGGCATCGCATGAAGTAGCCAGAGTGGTCGAGACGCCATATGGCCCGCGATACTACGTGGAAGGCCTTATCGAGACCCCTGACGGTCGAAATCCGATGATAAGTCTGGCAGGTGGACCACGGGACTACATTTCCCAGGTTGATTACGGCGCATCCGCTCAGGAGGTGAATATGTTCAAGGAGCATGAACAGATAGTGCTCACGGCAGGAGTCGTCGGCGACGAGGGTGCGGATTTGAGGCCCGGTGACGTGGGGACCGTGGTACACCTTCACCCGGGTGGAGACGCCTTCGTGGTTGAGTTCATGTCGCTGAGCGGCGACGCGGTCGCGATCGCGACAGTGTTATCGTGGCAGGCCCGACCAGTGAAAGGCTCGGATCTGACTCATGCACGAACCATTTCCGCCGCCACAGGTCTCTAGTCAATCGATGCGGACAGCTTCCGTGCCGTCCATTCCAGAATTCGCCTCCGGGTGTCAAGGATAGCTGCGCGCATTTTTTGAGCGCAATACTGATCGGTCCCGGACCGCGTCAAGCTCGCGCCTGCGCAAGGGGTTCAGCTCCTTCCCGCGCGCGGCCCACGCGCCCTTGTCAATCCGAAAAAAAGTCCTAGAATGTGTCTTACAAACTCAGGTTTAGCGTGCCAACGGGTACGCTTTGGGCGAGGAGCCTCCATTGCACGAAGAAGACTACCGTCCGATTGACGACCTCCTGCGGCGGTTCGTGAACCGGCTCCGGAGGGTCGAAGGCCTGGAGGCATTGTGCCTTGCCGGCACCGCGCTGGCGGTGCTGGCGGCCCTGGGCCTGGCCGTTGACGCGGTCAAGGAGTTCCTTCCCTACGCCCCGTTGGCGTTCAGCGTGCTTTCCATCGTCACCGTGCTGGCGATGGCGGGCGTCACCCTCATTCGTTTCCTGAGATCCCGCAGCCTGTCCTGGGCGGCCCGAGCCATCGAGAGGCAACGGCCGGAACTTCGCAACAATCTCATCAACTCGCTGCAGCTCTACCCGCAGGTCGCCGACCCTGCCCGGCCGGCCGGCGCTTCCACCGCCATGATCCTCGCGCTGATCCGCCAGACCCGCGAGCAGATCAGCGGCATGGAACCCGCGGCCCTGGTGGATGTCCGGCCGCTCCGGGTCAAGGCACGGCTGCTGGCGCTGGCGGCCGCGCCGGTTCTGGCCCTGGCCGTCCTGCTCCCGGACTTCCCCGGGCGGACCCTGGCGCTGGTGGTGCATCCCCTGGAGCACCTGCCGCCGGCCGACATCTTCATCCACGTGGCGACCCGGGACGTGCGGGTGATCCGCGGCGCCGCCGTTGCCGTCGAAGCCGGCACCTCCGGGGCCCGCCCGGACGCGGTGGAGCTCGTATTCAAGCCGGCAGGAGCGGAAAAGGCTACCGCAGAAACGCAGACCGCCGCCATGAACCTGGCCGAGACCGGGCGCTACACGGCCGTCCTGCCCGAAGTGACCCAGGACCTTCTCTACCAGGTGGTGACCGGACCGTTCGAGTCTCCCTGGTACACCATCACCGCGGTGGACCGGCCATCCGTTACGGACCTGCAGGTGACGCTCTACCCGCCCCACTACACCGGCCTTCCCGACCGGACCTTCACCGGCGGTAACGTCCGCGGGGTGAAAGGCTCGACCCTGAGCTTCTCCGCCACCACCAACAAGAGCATGGCGCACGCGGTGGTGGCCCTGGACGACGGCCGGGAGGTCCCGCTGAAGATCACCGGAGACAACGCTCAGGGCAGCGTCGTCCTGTTCCGTTCGCAGGGATACCGCATCCGCCTCCAGGATGCCTTCGGCTTCGAGAACCTGCCGATACCGTACGAGATGGTGGCCGTGCCCGACAGCTTTCCGCTGGTGGAGTTGCTCAAGCCGACGGAAGACCTGGAAGTGAACGGCGACGAGAGGCTGGCCCTGGAGTATCGCGCCGGCGACGACTACGGGCTCCGCCAGGTCACCCTGGTGGCGGCCGTCGGGGAACGGGAGGAGCGCATCCCGGTGTGGCGCGACGAGGTCGCGCGTTCCCTGGAGGAAACGTTCATCTGGGATCTGGACAGCGTCGGCCTGGAGGAAGGCGACGTCGTGGTCTACCATCTCGAGGTGCTGGACAACGACACCATCTCGGGGCCCAAGCTGGTGAAGTCGCGGCCCCTGAGCCTCCGCCTCAAGAACCTCAAGGCCGAGCATCGCCAGGTGGCCGAGATGATCCAGGATATCTCCGACAAGATGATCGACCTCCTGGGCGATCACCTGGAAGCTCCGCCTGACGACCCAACCGTCGGCGACCCGGCCGAACGCTTGGGGGAAGGCCTCGAGCAGATGTTGCAGCGCGTGGACGAAGCCATGCGGCGCACCCGTGAGGACCGCATCAGCGACTTCGCCACGTGGTCCGACCTCGAAACCCTGAGACGGAACCTCCAGCACGCCCGTGAAGAACTCGTGGAAGGGATGCGCCGGGCGGAATCGCCGGCGGAACGGGAACAGGCCCACGACGCCATGGCCACGGAGCTGGAACGGCTGTCCATGCTCAGCGAGGACGTCAGCCGGCGCCTCGCGGGCCAGGACATGGCGGCCAACGCCCGGGACATGGTCAAGGATCAGGAGCGCTTCCTGGATTCGCTGGACAAGCTGCGCAGCGGCAACAAGGAGCTGGACGAGGTGCTCGAGGAACTGTCCAAGCTCTCCCGGCAGCTCCAGGAGCTGCAGGCATCGCTCATGCAGTTCGCCCAACAGGTCCCGAACCAGTTCGTCAATCCGCAGAACCTGCGCAACATGCCGTTCGGCGACATGCGCTCCATGATGGACCAGATCCGCCAGAAGCTCAGGGAAGGCGACATCGAGGGCGCGATGCAGTTGGCGCGGGAGCTCTTCAACCAGATGGCGCAGTTGGCGGCCATGCTGCGAAACCAGCAGCAACAGGCCCAAGGCTCCATGATGTCCCGGATGCAGGGGGCCATGAGCCGGTCCAATGACGAGCTGCAGCAGATCCTCCAGGAACAGCAGGAAATCCTGCTGGGAACCGAGGGCACTCACAAGGAAGCCACCGCGGAGGTCGAGGCGCAACGGGAGGAGGCCCTCGGCCGGCTTGCGGCGAGCGCACAGGCCGACTTGGCGGTGCTCTCCCATCTCCTGGCCCCGCCCGACCTGGAAAGCGACCGCGCCCGGCCTCCGGCCGAGCGCGAACGCGACGCCGCCGTCCGCGGGCTGCTGTCGGGACTGCGGGAAATGCTCGAGAACCGCGACTTCGACGCGTTTTCCAAGCAGTTCGCCCCGGCCACCGAAGAGCTCGCGACCATGGGCCCCCTCGATGATGCGCGCAAGGCGGCCCTGGAACTGCTGGAGGCGCTGGCACGGGAATACCGGGCCATCGCCGGCATCCCCGACCCGGAGCTGACCCCGTCCCAGAAGGACGCGGTGCGGGAGCTCGCCACTCGCGAAGACGTGCTGGCGACGCGGACCCGGGACCTGGTGGAACGGCTGCGCTACCTGTTCCAGCTCTTCCCGTCGCTGGATCCGAAGATCGTCAACAACATCGCCGAGGCGGGCGACTTCATGGGTGCGGCCACCCACGAACTGGGCTCGCTGCGGCCGGGGCAGGCCATCCCGCCGGAGCAGGAGGCCATCAACCGCCTCTCCCAATCGAGCCAGCAGATGCAGCAGGCGATGCAGCGGCTGGCGCAGCGGGGCAGGTTCGGACGCGTGCCGCTGGTGCACGTGTTCCGCCGCGGGCGCTTCCTGCCTCCCGGACAGTTCCTGCCGCCCACCGGAATGCCGCCGCAGTTCCCGGATCACGACATCGACGAGAACCTCACCGGCCTGGACACGGAGAAGTTCAAGCTTCCCGGCAAGGACGACTACAAGCCCGAGAAGTTTCGCAAGGAGGTCCTCGAGTCGTTGAAGGAGCGCGTGCCCGACCGGTTCAAGGAACAGGTCGAGCGTTACTTCAGGGAGTTGTCGCAGTAGCTGGCAACGCGAAGAGGACGCGTGTCCCTCTCACCGAAGCGTAACCTCCGGCGGCGCCGTTCCATGGAAAGATTGTCCACCGTCTTCAAGCTCACATGCCGGATCCTGTGGCTCGCGGGGGTTCTCGCCCTCGTCGCGTCGCCCGCGCGGGGGGCGGAAACCGCGCCGAACGGTTCCGCGGTCGAGACCGCGCGGCAGCTTCTCGGGGCCTGGCGGGTCGAGGATGCGCGCCCGGTGATCGAGGGGCTTCTGCAGGCACGGCCCGGATCCCTGGACTCACTGGACCTGGCCGCGCTCCTGGCCTACTACGAGGGCGCCTACGCCAGGGCTCTCGCCACCGTGGAGAAGGCCCTTGCCATCGAGGCCGAGGACGAGCAGCGCCAGGCCCTGCGCCTGCTGCTCCAGCAGACCCACGACGTCGTCCGGCACATGAAGCGCTACGAGAGCGACCACTTCGTGCTCCACCTCCACGAAGAGAGCGACGGCCTCCTGGCGGAGCCCGCACTGGCGGCGCTGGAGCAGGCGCACGAGGAGGTGGGCCGGGCGCTTGGCTACCGGCCGCGCGACAAGGTGCGGATCGAGATCGCCCCGGACGTCCAGTCCTTCACGGCCATCACCACCTTCTCGCTCCGCGACATCGAGGAAACCGGCGCCATCGGGTTGTGCAAGTTCAACAAGCTCATGATCATCTCGCCGCGGGCGATGGCCCACGGCTACCGCTGGCTCGATTCCCTCGTCCACGAGTACATCCACCGGGTCATCGTCAACATCACCCACAACAAAGCGCCCATCTGGCTGCACGAAGGCATCGCCCGCTACTACGAAACCGTGTGGCGCAACCCCGAACAGGGGGCCAAACCGGACTACCTGACCCCGGCCAACGAGACCCTGCTGGCCACGGCCATCGATCGGCAGGAGTTCGTCAGCTTCAAGGACATGGAGCCCTCCCTGATCCGCCTGGACACGCCGGAACAGGTCCAGCTCGCCTATGCGGAGGTAGCTTCTGCTATTGACTACATAAGGCAGGTGAAGGGCGCCGCGGGCATTCGCGACGTCCTCTCCAACGTCCGCCGGCTGTCCACCGCCGAGGCCATCGAAACGGTCATGGGCGTGCCGCTCGACGGTTTCGAGGCCGATTGGCAGCAGTTTGTCGCGGGCCAGGGGCTCAAGCCGGTCCAGGGCAGCCGCATGCGCCGCTACAAGGTGGCGCAGGAGGGAGACACCGAGCCGGCCGTGGAGCTGAGCGAGATCCAGTCCGAGATCGCCAGGAACCGGACCCACCTGGGGGACCGCCTGCGCCAGCGCGGCCGCCTGCGCGCCGCCGGCGCGGAGTACCGCCGGGCGCTCCGCGCCGGACCCGACTCCACGGTCATCCTGAACCGGCTCGGCGAAACCCTGATACACACGCGGCGTTACGACGAAGCGTTGCCGCACCTGGAGAAGGCGCGGTATCTCGACCCCGATGGGGTCCACACCTACTATCTCCTGGGCCGGCTTCACCACGAGGCCGGCGACGACACGCGGGCCCGCGCCGCCCTGCTGGAAGCGCTCCAGATCAATCCGTTCCACCGCGGCGTGTATCAGGTCCTGGTCGGGGTCTACGAGGCCGCCGGCGACGACGAAGGGGTGCGCAGGACTCGGGAGACCATGATGGAGCTGCGCGGCTCCTAACACCCTCACCCCGGAAGGAACCTTACCGCCATGGACGAAATTCAGCTCTTGGATCAGGAACTCGAGGCCATCGAGGAATTCGGCCGGAAGCGCCGCACCATGCTCGCGGAGATACGCAAGGTGATCGTCGGACAGGACAAGGTCATCGACGAGGTCCTGATTGCGCTTTTCTCCAAGGGACACTGCCTGCTGGTGGGGGTGCCGGGCCTGGCCAAGACCCTGCTCATCGGCACGCTGGCCGAGGTGCTGGACTTGAGCTTCAACCGCATCCAGTTCACTCCGGACCTGATGCCCTCCGACATCACCGGCACCGACATCCTCCAGGAGGATGCCGCCACCGGCCGCCGGCAGTTGCAGTTCCTGAGGGGTCCGATCTTCACCAACGTCCTGCTGGCGGACGAGATCAACCGGACGCCGCCCAAGACCCAGGCGGCGCTGCTCCAGTCCATGCAGGAGTACCGGGTAACCGCCAGCGGCAACACCTACCCGCTGGACCTGCCGTTCTTCGTGCTCGCCACCCAGAATCCCATCGAGCAGGAGGGCACCTATCCGCTGCCCGAGGCGCAGCTCGACCGGTTCATGCTCAACGTCGAGGTGTCCTACCCGCCGCTGGAGGACGAGGTGCAGATCGTGCTCCAGACCACATCGTCGGAGCGACCGTCGCCGGCCAAGGTCATGGACGGGCCGAACATCCTCGCCTGTCAGGAGCTGGTGCGGAGGGTTCCCGTGTCGCCCTACGTGGTGAACTACGCGGTGACCCTGGCCCAGGCCACCCGGCCCGGCAATCCTCTGGCTCCCGAAGTGGTGAAGAACTACGTCGAATGGGGCGCGGGGCCGCGCGCGTCGCAGTTCCTGGTGCTGGGCAGCAAGGCCCGGACAATCCTGGACGGGCGCTTCGCGGTGTCGGTGGAAGACGTGCAGGCGATGGCGCCGTCGGTGATGCGCCACCGCATCATCCCCAACTTCAAGGCCCAGGCCGAGGGCCTGTCGTCGCTGGACATCATCGCGCGGCTCATGGAGGAGATCCAGCCGCCGGCGGAAGGCAACGCCGCGGCGTGACCGTGGCCCCGGTGTCCCGTCCTGTCCATCTTCCTGCGCGTCTTGTCCGGTGAATGAGCCGGACAGGACACTGACCGCATGCTGCTCAACTTCGACTACGACGGTGTTCTCGTCGACTCTTTCGACCAGCTCCTGAGCGCCTTCCAGCGCACTGCCGCGGATACCGGGTTGGGGCGGCCGCCGACCCGCGACGACTTCGAGACCATCGAGGACCTGAATGCCGCCGGGCTCGCGGCGCTGCTGGGCGTGCCGGAACCGGACATCGACCGCTACACACGGCGGACCCACGCCATCCTCGAAGCCGAGGGCTACGACCCGGCCATGTTCCCGGGCATTCCCGATCTCCTGAGGGCCCTGTCGGAGCGCCACACCCTCGTCATCGTGACCTCCAACTACGAACACCTGGTACGGCAGGGCCTCGCCCGAAACGGCGTAGACCCGTGTATCTCCCTGGTGCTGGACGCGCGGCAACCCGGCACCAAGAGCGAGAAGATCGGCCACGCCCTGGAACTCTTCCGCGTCCCCCCGCACGAAGCGTTCATGATCGGCGACACCCGCGGCGACATCCGCCACGGCAAGGCCGCCGGCGTGCGGACCGCTGGGGTTACATGGGGCTATCAGACTCGGGCCACGCTCACGAAAGAATCCCCCGACTACATCGTGGATTCGCCCGGAGAGCTGCTCCGGTTGCTGGTCGAAGCCGGGTGACGGCGCCAGCGAAGCAGCGGCTGTGCGGCGGGTTTCAAACCTGCCCTGTGTTCGCACTTGCGGAAACCTTCGCCTATTCATAGTTCCGTTGCCCCAGCCAGCTCTCGAACAGCAGCGTCAGCAGCAGCAGCACCACCAGCGCCAGCGCGAGATCGGTCCGGCTGCCGCCGTCCGCCAGGGCGCCGGCGGCAAGGACCTCGTGGTCCACGGGCCCGAGCTTCCGCGCCAGCTCGTCGGCGCCGATCCGCTCCGGGCGCGATTCCACCGGCGGCGGGTTGACGGCGTACAAGGCGGGGACGTCCAGTCCTCCGCCGGGCGAGACCACCCGGTAGATTCCCGCGAAGTGATTGCCGCCGAAGGACCCGGCGGCCTTGCCGTCGGCGGGCTCCAGCGTGACGTCGTTTTCGCCCCGCTTCGGGTCCACCACCCGCAGCCGCTTTCCCGCGTGGACGGCGCCCGCGGACCAACGTTTCACCGTTCCCGCGGTGATCCCGGTATCGATGGAGCCGCTGCCGCCGCCCGCCATGTTCGTGACCAGCGACTGGACCAGCGGCACGTAGCCGGTCTTGAGCGGCAAGTTGTTCCAGGCGCTGTCGGCGGTGGAGGTGAGCAGCAGCACGCGCCCCTTGCCGAGAGTCTTCTCGATCAGCAAGGGGCTGCCGTCGCTCAGCCTCATCAACGCGCGCCCGCCCACCGGCGATACCTCGAAGTACGACGATATCGTGGCCGACCGCAACGAATCCAGCAGGCGCTGGTCATCGAAAGCCTCCAGCGCCGGGTGCGCGACATCCACCCCGTCCACGGTCACCGTCCGGTCCAGCGGCACCCGCCGCCGTTGCCCCAAGGGACCGGGAAGAAGGGGAGATGCGTTGTTCCACAGGGCGCGGTTGTAGTCCTGCGGGGCGACGCGGTCCCCGAGGGACAGGAGCAGGCCTCCGCCGCCCTCGACGAAGGCGGCAAGCCGGGCCACGAAAGCCGGCGGCAACGCGGCGACGTTGGCCAGGATCACGGCCTGATACGCGCCCGGGTCGACCTGGCCCACGGCGCCGGGGAGAATGACCTCGGGCAGCAGCACCGAGTTCGCCACGTCGCCGCCGGGGTTCAACGCCCGGCTGAGAAAGAAGGTCTCGCTGGCTACCAGCGCCCGTTGCGGGTCGCCGTCCACCAACAGGACGTTCAAGCGTTCCCGGGTGTGAAGCGTGAAGTAGTGCCGGAGGTTCCCGGACAATCCGTCGGCGTGGAGCGAAACGTGGCCCGAGTGAGCGCCCGGCCGGTCCAGCGTGAACCGGAAGTCGACGGTGGACTCCGCGTCCGGCGACAGGGCCGCCTGCTTCTCGTCGCGGACCTTGCCGTCGATGGTGAGGCGGGCGGCGACCTCGGGGATGGGGTCGGCGGTAAAGCTTGTGAAGGTGGCGGCCATCCCGATATCGAGGCCGGGCGCCACATAGGCGGCCCGGGACGCTAGCCCGGTTATGGTGGCGCTCGGCGCCGCCTCGGACGAGCCCACCGTGACGATCTTCAACGGGACGGTGGGCTCGTACTCGCCCACGGCCGGCAGCGACAGGCGGTCCCAACCCGACAGTCCCAGGTCCGTGACCACCCACAGGGCTTTCTGTCCGCCGCTCCCGCCCAGGAGCCCGTAGGCCGTGCGCAGCGCCGCCGTGAAGTCCGCGGCGCCGGCCGTGACGGTCAGCGGCTCGAGGTCCTTGAGGGCCGCCTCCCGAGGGTCCTTGAGCGCGGGTTGCCGGCGGCCCACCGGGTTGGTGGCGATCACCGCCGCCCGGTCGCCCTCGTCCAGCGCCTCCAGGATGCGGCCGGCGGCCTGCTTCGCTTCCGTGAAGGGGACGCCCTGGTCGCGCACCTGCATGCTCAGGGAGTTGTCCACCACGATGGCGGTGGCGAGCGGCGCGCCCCGGGCCGAAAGCCCCGCTCCGGTCTCCCACAGGGGGTGCGCCATGAGCAGCACCAGGAAGATGATCGCCAGGGTCCGCACCGCCAGCAGCAGCCAGTTGCGCAGATTGTAGGTGCGCGCCACGCGCCGTTGGGAGATGAGCACGAACCTCACCGCGGGGAAGCGCAGGCGTTTCTGCTGACGCCGGTTCAGCAGGTGGATCACCAGCGGAATCACCGCAGTCACCAGCGCCGCGAGGTACAGGGGATAGAGGAATGCCAGGTTACTTCCTCCAGCTCAGGTAGCTCACCAGAGCCTGGTCCAGCGGCGTGGCCGTGGATATCAGTTGATAGTCGATGGCGTAGTCGTGACAACCCGAACGCAGGGTGTCGATGTGGTTCGTCACGACCCGGCGGTATTCCGCCTGGATGGCCTTGGGGTCGGCAGTGACCCGGAGCCTGGGGTCTTCGATGTCCTCGAACCGCGTGTTGCCGGAGAAGGGGAGGGTGAGCTCGGCTTCGTCCATCACGTGAAAGACCAGCACGTCGTTGCCCCTGTAGCGGAACAGCCGCAATCCCTGAAGCACCGACTCGGCGTCGTCCAGCAGGTCCGAAACCAGCACCACCATGCCGCGCCGCCGGATGCCGCCGGCCACCTCCTGCAGGATCTTGCCCACGTCGGTGTCGCCCCGGGTGGTCTCGGATTCGAGCCGCTGCAGCAGCTCGACCATGTAGCCGCGGGTCGCCTTGGGCGGAAGCTGCGAGTCGATGCGGTCCGAGAAGGTGGTGAGCCCGGCCGCGTCCTGCTGCCTCAGGATGAGGTAGGCCAGGGAAGCCACCAGGATGCAGGCGTAGTGGAACTTGGTGATGTCGCCGGACGCGTAGTCCATGGAGCCGCTGACGTCCAGCAGCAGGTGGGTCTTGAGGTTGCTCTCGTCCTCGAATTCCTTGATGAAGTAGCGGTCCAGCTTGCCCAGGGCCTTCCAGTCGATGCGGCGGATCTCGTCGCCCGGGGCGTATTCCCGATGCTGCTCGAACTCGACGCTGAAGCCCTTGGCGCGGCTGCGGTGGAGCCCGGCCATGACGCCTTCCACGACCCAACGCGCCTTGAGATGCAGGTTCGAGAGCCTCGCCAGCACCGTCGGGTCGAAGTAGCTTTGTTCGGGGGTCGCCATGAACGCCGAAGCGGTAGTGGAATACGGCGTCAGTTAACCACCTTCGTCCGGTGAACTCAAGGCGGCACAGGACCGTTTTGGCGCCGGCGATGCGGCGGTCGAGCGGTTGGAGGGAAGGGCGGCGGTGTCCGGTCCACGGACCGGTATGCTAAGATGTGCGGTTGTGTTGCGGCGGGCGGCAGGGCCGCGGGACGCATCCAATCACCGGCGCACGGGCGTATCCATTCATGAAACGAAACAGCGGACTTCGCGCCATCGGCAGGGACCGGCTGGCGCTCCTGGGGTATATGACCGGCGGGCATTTCGCCGTGCACTGGTTCGGCCAGCTCTTCCCCATGATCCTGCACCCCCTGGAGGTGGCCCTCCGGCTGAGTTACGTCCAGGTGGGCTTTCTGACCACCACGAGGGAGTTAACGACCGGGCTCACCAACCTGCCCGCCGGACTTCTCGGCGACCGCCTGGTACGTCATCGAACCGCGATCCTCACCTCGGCCCTCATCGCCTTCGGGGTGGCATACCTCACCTTCGGGCTTGCCCCCGGTTACCTCTACGCGCTGGCCGCCGCCGGGCTGGTAGGGGTGGGCATCGCCCTGTGGCATCCCACGGCCATGGCATCGCTGTCGAGCCGGTTCCCGCAACACCGGGCCACGGCGTTCGCCATCCACGGCATGGGCGCCACCACCGGCGACACCCTGACGCCGCTGGTCGTCGGCATCCTGTTGAGCCTCTATCCCTGGCGCAACGTCATGGCGCTGCAGTTCCTGCTGGCGGTGGCGCTGAGCGTTCCCTTGTGGATCGGCTTGCGCGGCGTCTTTGCCGCGCCGCCGCCCGCGTCCCGGACCGAGAGCGCGCAAGGGTCCGGGTTGGGCGAGTTCCTCCGCAATCCCGCCTTTCTGGGCGTGGCCCTGGCCAACGGCCTCATGAACGCCGGCCGGATACTGATCATCACCTTCTTCCCCCTCTACGTACAGGAAACCCTCGGCTACGGCTCCGCGGGACTGGGCTACTACTACGCGCTGCTGCACGCGCTCGGTACGGTCTCCCAGCCCGTTCTGGGCTACCTGTCGGACCGCCTGGGTCGAAAGGCGGTGCTGTTGCCGTCATTCCTGATGCTGGCGGTGCTCTACACGATGATTCCGTCAGTGCGCCCGGGGATTCCGCTGGGCATCCTCGTGACCCTCATCAGCCTGTTCTTCTACACCCTGAGCAACATCACCGCCGCCGCGGTGGTGGACGTGGCGGGCTCGCGGATACAGGCCACCTCGCTGGGCATCACGTTTCTCTCCAACAGCCTGTTTACCCTGCCCGGTCCGGTCATCGCCGGATACCTGGTCGGGCTCTACGGCATGGCCTCGGTCTTCTACCTGTCCGGCGGCTTCTTGCTGGCGGCCGCGGCGGCGATCATTCCGCTACGGCTCTACAAGGGTTCCGGACGGTGAGGCTTCGGCGTCGTTTCGGTTGGGCGGGTCCCGCGCCTGTCGCAGGGCCCGGCATGAGCGGTGACGGGAACGGATCATGACTTCCTGGTCGCTCCCGGTACCGGACCTGGAGCTGCCGCGCGACGCGGTCCACGTGTGGCGTACGCGGACCGAGGTCTCTGCCTCCCGGCTGGCGCCTCTGGCCGCTCTGCTGGCGCCGGACGAACACGCGCGGGCGGGCCGGTTCCTTTACGAAGAGGACCGGCGGCAGTACACGGTGGCCCGGGGCGTGCTGCGAAGCATCCTGGCGTGTTACCTCGAGGTGGAACCGGCCGCCATCGAGTTCCGCTACGGCGCCCACGGCAAACCGTCGCTGGCGGAGAGTCCCGGTGGCAGGGACGTGCGCTTCAATCTGTCCCATTCCTACGGGTGGGCGCTGCACGCTTTCGCCGTCGACCGGGAGGTCGGCGTCGACGTCGAGCGCATTCGGCCGGAGACGGACATCATGGGGGTCGCCCGCCATTCCTTCTCGGCGGTCGAGGTGGAGGCGCTGACGAGTCTCCCGGAAGGACAGCGGCGTGAGGCCTTCTTCAACTGCTGGACCCGCAAGGAGGCGTTCATCAAGGCCCACGGAGAGGGAATAGCGCTGGGCCTGAGCCGGTTCGACGTCACGTTGCGGCCGGGCGAGCCGGCGGCGTTGTTGCGGTTCGAAGACGGTCCGGTCGAGGCGGCGCGGTGGTCCATGCGCGCGCTGGACACGGGCGAAGGCTACAAGGCGGCGCTGGCGGTGGAAGGAGAGGGGTGGGATCTCAAGTGTTGGCAGTACCCCGATGACGGCTTTGTGTGAAAAGGCATGACACTTCGAGCCCGTCATTCCGGCTTGCGCCGGAATGACGGGCTCCGGCATCGCGCCTGTTCCCATGACAATGACGTTTGCGGGGCGGCGGCAACCGGTTCTTGCCGGTAGACGATAAAGGAGAATCACATGGCACGCATCGCGAAGATCGAGACGAAGGAAGACATGAGCCCGGAGCACCACGGGGTGTTCGACGCCATCGCGGAGAGCCGCGGCAGGGTGCAGGGGCCGTTCCCCATGCTTCTTCACAGCCCCGAGCTGGCCGGGCGCGTGGCACACCTGGGCGCCCACGTGCGTTTCGAGATGGGGCTCCCACAGAAGCTGAAGGAGCTGGTGATCCTCACCGTGGCGCGGGAGCTGGACTGCGGGTTCGAGTGGTCGGTGCACGCTGGGCACGCGCGGGCGGCGGGGATCTCCGACGACTGCATCGAGGCCCTGCGGGAGCGGTGGGAACCGGTCAGCGTGACGCCCGAGGAGGCCGGCGTGTGCCGATATACACGGGAGCTGCTCCGCTCCCATCGCGTGAGCGAGCCGACTTTCGCCGCGGTGGAGAAATCACTTGGGGCCGCGGGCTGCGTGGAGCTTTCCGCCCTCATCGGATACTATGTGTTGCTGGCCTGCGTCCTCAATTCCATGGAGGTGGAGCCGGCCGAGGGCGAGAAGCCGCTGGATCCATAAGCGCGGTCGGACGCCTGCAACCGTCATACCGGCGAAAGCCGGAATCCGGAAGCGGGCTGGGGCGGTGCTGCAGATGGACCCTTGCCGCCTCCACCTCTGGATTCCGGCCCCGTATCGGGGTACGGGGCATGCTTTGGCCGGAATGACGGATTCGGAGATCGTGGGGCTACTCGGCCATTGCGCAACGAAAACAACGGAGTGGAAATGAGCGACAGACCCAACTTTCTTTTCATCATCACCGACCAGCACCGGGCGGACCACCTGGGTTGCTACGGCAACCCGGTGGTGCAAACGCCGCACATCGACGGGCTGGCGTCGTCGGGCACCCGCTTCGAGCGGTTTTATACGGCCACCCCCATCTGCATGCCCAACCGGGCGACGTTGATGACCGGGCGGATGCCGTCGCTCCACGGCGTCCGGCACAACGGCATCCCGCTTTCCCTCGAAGCCACGACCTTCACGGACGTCATGGCCGCCGCCGGATACCACACGGCCCTCATCGGCAAGTGCCACCTGCAGAGCATCAAGGAGGATCTCCCGGTCATCGGCATGCCGGAGCCGGACCCGGAGCGCACCCGGCCGCCGGAGCGGCTCCGTGAAGCGCGGAAGGACGTCGGCGGGCGTTACGACCAGGAGTTGCCGTCCACCTGGGCTGAAGATCCCGAGTTCGAACCGGTGTTCCCCTACTACGGGTTCCAGCACGTGGAGCTGTGCATCAAGCACGCGGACCAGGTCGTGGGGCACTACGAACGCTGGCTGCGGGCGCGTCACCCGGACCCCGACTCCCTGCGCGGGCGCGCCAACCAGCTTCCCGGCAACGACTTCAAGGCGCCCCAGGCGTGGCGCACCCGCATGCCCGAAGATCTCTATCCCACCAGCTACGTGGCCGAGCGCACCATGGCGTTCCTGGAGGAGCACGCGCGCTCCGACCGGGAGCGGCCGTTCTTCATCCAGTGCTCGTTTCCCGACCCGCATCACGCGTTCACGCCTCCAGGAAGGTACTGGGATCTCTACGACCCCGAGCAGATCGCGCTGCCGGGCTCGTTCCACCGCGGCGAGCAGCCGGTGCTGCCGCACCTGGCGCGGCTCTACGAGGAGCGGGACCGCGGCGAGGCCAACCGCGACGGTCAGCGCGGCTTCGCCATCACCGACCGGGAAGCGCGCGAGGCCATCGCGCTGACCTACGGCATGATCACCATGATCGACGACGCCATCGGGCGCATCCGCGCACGGCTGGCGGAACTGGGGCTGGCGGACGACACGGTCATCGTCTTCACCAGCGACCACGGCGACTTCATGGGCGACCACCAGCTCCTGCTCAAGGGCGCGCTGCATTACCGGGGCCTGGTGCGGGTGCCGTTCATCTGGGTCGACCCGGCGACGGCTGCGAGGGGAGTCGTCAACCCGGGCCTGTGCGGCACCCTCGACCTGCCCGGCACCATCCTGCACCGGGCCGGACTGGAAGGGCACAACGGCATGCAGGGAGTGAGCCTCCTGCCGGCCATGGACGGCTCGGACACGGGTTACGATGCGCTGCTCATCGAGGAGCATCAGCGCCGGGGCTACATGGGCTTCGACAACAACTTCCGCGCCCGCACCCTGATCACGCCCGACCGGCGCCTGACTCTTTACGAGAACGCGGACTGGGGCGAGATCTACGACCTCGACAACGATCCGGACGAGTTGCGCAACCTGTGGAACGAGCCGGGTGCGCGTCGCGCCGAGCTTACCGAGGCGCTGGCCCGCAAGATGATGGAACTCACCGACACGAGCCCGCTGGCCACGCATCACGGGCCGTAGGAGTCCTCATCGACAGGGGAGACAAGAAACTGGAATTGGGCCTGGGTTTGCGCGCGCGCCATCCGTCGGTGCTTGTCGAACATTCGCGGGAAGCGGAGGAGGCGGGCTTCAGCCACGTGTGGCTGTATGATTCGCCGCGATGCGCCGAGCCCTACGTCTCCATGCCCTATTGCGCCATGGCCACCTCCCGGGCGGTCGTCGGCCTCGCCGTGACGAACACCCAGACCCGCGACCCCACCGTGGTGGCCAACGCCTTCGCGACCCTGGCCATCCTTACCGGCGGCCGGGTCAAGTTCGGCGTCGGCCTGGGCGACAGCGCCGTGAAGTTCCTCGGCAGGAAGCCATCCCGTTTCGAAGCGTTCCGGGAAAGTATCGGCGTCGTGCAGGGGCTCCTTCGAGGCGAGAGCGTGCCGTACAACGGCCGCCGGCTGGCGCTTCCGGCGGTACCCGATGTCAAGCCGCCGCTGCTGCTGGCGGCCGAGCGGCCGCGGACCTTCGAGCTTGCCGGGGCAGTTGCCGACGGGGCCATCATCAGCCCGGGCGGTTCGCCGCGCTTCCTGCGCTACGCCATCGGACAGATCCGGGAAGGGGCGGCGCGGGCCGGACGGGACCCGGAAGGGCTCCACGTCTGCGCCTGGACCCACTGCGTCGTGGGCGATACCACGGCAGAGGCCATGGACGCGCTGGCGCCCGAAGTGGGGCGGACCCTGTTCAAGGCCGCGCTGCGGGTTCCACCGGAGGTGTTGGGCGCTTCACAACCGTTGTTGTCGGAAGAGTTGCGCGCCCATGTGCTCGACGGGGCCACGCGGCAGGACCACGAGTATGACCTCGCGCGCACCCTTCGCTCAGCCCTGGGCGACGGGTTGTTCCGGGAGATGACTCTGGTGGGCACGCCCGACGACTG
This sequence comes from uncultured Binatia bacterium (SeqCode), assembly GCA_965204505.1. Lineage (GTDB taxonomy): Bacteria > Desulfobacterota > Binatia > UBA9968 > JAJDTQ01 > JAJDTQ01. Next base: position 506,471 of record CBDBFB010000001.1, on the reverse strand, counting down.
CGCGCGCAAGATCGCCGAGTTGAAGCAGGTGGACGGCCTCAGCCAACTCATCGTCAACGTCTACGGGCGTGACCGCGGGTTCGCCCTGAAGACGTTGGGCACCGTCTCCGTTCGTCCTGAGCGTAGCGAGTCCTGAGTTTGTCGAAGGGCGAGCGAAGTCGAAGGATGCCCGCACGACGGACGGCGTTTCCCTACAGCGGCACCGCCTCGCCCTCCGGCACCTTGTCCTTGTCTATGTGCTTCAGCGCCTGAAGGACGAAGTCCTGTCCGAACACCTCGGTCCAGCCCTTCTGCAGCCTGCCCACCATGGGACCGGGCTTGCCCTCGCCGATTTCGTTGCCGTTGATGCGGGTGAGCGGCAACACGCAGCGCGAAGTGGTGGTCATGAACGCTTCGTCGGCGTTCATGATGTCGTAGAGCTGGAAGTCGGTCTCATCCACCGGGATGTCGAGGTGCTGGGCGATCTCCAGCACCGCGCCCCGTGTGACACCCGATAGGATGGTCTGGACCGGCGCGGTGACCAGGGTGCCGTTGCGCACGATCCAGAAATTGGCCGCGGTGAGCTCGGTGACGTTGCCGTCCAGGGTCAACAGCAGGGCATAGGCCTCGGGGTCCACCAACTGGGCCTGCTGCTCCGCCAGCCACAGGTGCATCCGGCTGGTGCTCTTGATCTTGGGGTCCCACACCTGGGTGGGGATGGCGCGGATGTGCGTCGTGATGACGTGGCCGCCGTAGATGTAGTGATGGGCGAACTTGTTGAAGGCGATGGGCTCGCACAGGATCACCACCGTGGCCCGGCCGGCCTTGTCAGGCCCGCGGGTGACGTAGTGGCCCACGAAGTAGTCCTCGTCCGCTCCCAGCAGCCCCTTGTTCTGCTTCACCAGCTCCACGGTGGTCTCGTGCATCTCCTCCGCCGTGAGGCCGGAGTCCAGCTTCACCGCCTTGAGCGAGCGGTAGAGCCGGGCGATGTGCCGGTCCAGTTGAAAGATCTCGCCGCCGAAGGTCCGCGTCCGCTCGAACACGCCCAAGCCGGACAGGAAACCGCGGTCGTAGATGGAGATGCTCGCCCGACTCTCGGGCAAGAACTCGCCGTTGACGTATGCCGTGCGTTCTGCCATGGAAAGCTCCCTTCGGGTGATTTCTGATCTTCCAATGGTAGGACGTTCCGTGGGCATCTGTAAACAGGCAGCGAGGGGCGCGGCCGGGGTCTCGCGACATCGGGCAGTTCCGACAGGTGACGTGCATCCTACACGGCGGTGAGAAGATATCCATAGAGCTGTAGCATCAGTTGCTCTCGATTCTCCTCCAGCCACTGCCGGTTCGCGGGGGTCATTATCAGCGCCTGGCAGCGCTGGTCCGCGAGCGCGGTGATCGTTGCCGTAGAGGAGCCGAAGGCCCCGCGCAAATCGACCGCCTCGCCCGGACCATACTGGCGGAGCCGCACGCCCGCCGCATCGTAGACCGAGGCCTGTCCCGACAGCAGCAATTGCAGGCCATCCGACGGCGCTCCCATTGCGACGAGCGCCGCGCCGGCCGCATAGTCGCGAACCTCCAGCCGGTCTCGGAGTTCGTGGGCCAGGTCCTCGAAGAGGATGCGCCGATCCAGGCGGGTCTCCATATCCTCGGCGAAGCGCTCCAGCACCATGTCGCCAGTGCTCTCCTCTTCGCGGAGCTCGGACCTCAGCGTGGCGATGACGATGTTCTCGCAACGCTCCAGGGCGTGGTCCGTGTCCGGCTCGAACTGCAGACTGGCGTGAACGGAAGAAGGGAGATTGTGTTCCAGTCCATCCTTGCAGTTGGCGGGCGCCGCACTTGCGACCACCCTCACTCCGGCCTCGTGCGCGGCCCGGACGAACGCGCACAAGGTGTTGACGGCCGAGAAGTCCAGACCGGACACGGCGCTGAAGTCGAGCAGGATGCAAGCCGGCGGCGAGTCGCCGCTCAGCGACTGCTTGAGCCGAACGCCCAATGACCAGGCGCTGCCGAAGAAGATGTAGCCGCGCAACTGATAAGCCCGCACCCGATCACCCTCCAGGAGAAGGATGGCTCGGTCGGCGATGGAACGGTTCCGGTTGCTCTGGCGTTCACGCGCGGTGAACTCTGCTTCGAGCAAGTCCACACTGCTGAGACGGAACGCAAAGCAGGCCGTCGTGATCGCAATCCCCATGCCCACTCCCGCGGGAAAGCCGACGATGCATATGGCGCCGAAGATCAGCAGGACAATCGTGTAGTCCGTCCACGGCAGCCGCTTGCGGCCTTGAAGGAGCTGTTCGTCCAGTAAACCGACGCCGATGAAGAGCAACATCCCTCCCAGCAGCGGCACCGGGAACAGCGTCACGACCACGTCTCCCAACAGCAAGGTCGAACCCACCACAAGGGCGGCGACAATTCCGGTGAGCCGCGTATCGGCTCCAACACTGTAGGTGAACCTGGAGTACCCGGCGACCAAGTATCCGGCCGGGCCGGCGCCGAGGCCGGCGAGCAGGCCGGCTCGCCCCACCGCCCTGAACTCCCGGTTCCACTCTAGCTCCCGGCCCGTAGCCAACTCGATGCTGCTCAGTTGGATGGCCGCGGCAAGCAGCGTGACCAGGATCAACATCAGCATGTCGAAAATCCGCAGCGCCATCGCAGGCCCGTTCACGTGGACCAGATCGCCGGGTTGGAACGGAGGCCAGAAACCGCCCTCCGTCATTCTCGCGAACAGCAGGCCTGCCGCCAAGGCCTCGTCGTTGGAGATGCCGAGGAGCAGCAACATCGCATGAAAGAGCACCGTCGCGAGCACGAAGCTCACCAGCATGATCAGTATCATCAGGTTGCTCCAGCGTTTGGAGACCAGGTACAAGCCGAGACCATAGGCCACGCCCGGACCCCAGCTCCACAGCAGAGCGGGCGTCAAGATGGAAGGCAGCATTTCCCGGTCCAGTGTCAGCCCCATCATCGACAAGGCGGCGAGGATGCATCCCCCGCCCGCACCGGAGATTACCCCGCACACCACGGGATAGGGGACGAATCGGACCAGGTTTGCGATCCGCAAATGACTGATCAACAGAAAGCACGCACCCGTCGCCAATGCGCTGACGACCACGATCGCGACCATGGTCATAAACAGCGCGTCGCCCTCCAGCGCGATCCCGGCGCCGATCGAGCTCAGTATCATCGCGGAAGGCACCGAATGCTCGGCGATCCCGCCCCGGTAGCCGCTGGTCAGGGAGATCACCAGACAGACGGCGAACGTGCCGAACACCAGCACGCCGATGCCTTGGGAAAGATAAGGCGCCAACGGACCCGAGAAGATGAAAGCTGCCATCGAGACTTCGTAGACGATCAGGATCGTGCCGATGATCGTTCCAACCAGCAGCGCACGGAACGCCTTTGCCGAGAGCGCGTCGGCTCGAATCTCCGACAATAGAGTCACGACCGGGAACCTGGTTTCGCTTCAGTTATGGAAGGACTGCGGCGCTCCGATTCCAGGTACTTCCAGACACTCGAACAGCTCGACCCCGCCCGCGCCCTTCAACTCCACCAGACCAAGAGACCGGCACCGGCACCGGTCCTCGATCCGCTTCCAGGTCGTAGCAGTCATCACCACGCGGCCCGGATACGCATGCTCGACGAGACACGTCGCACAGTCCACCGTCTCTCCCCACAAGTCATAGGGGAACTGCCGACCGCCCAGGGTGCCGGCGACCACGGGGCCGGCATGCACTCCAATCCGGAGCTGCCAGTGCGGTGCGATTTCGGCCGTGTCGGCCACCATCCGGAGACCGCAACGCGTCGTTTGCAGGACTGGGTCCACCACCGGACGCAGCAGTCCCGCAGTGGCGAGAAAGGCCCCGCCGAGGGTCCTTATTTTCTCCAGCCCGTGCTCGATTGCGATTGCCTCGAGCCGTTCGAACTGGCTCTGCAGCTCCCCGACCGCCCGTTCCGGCGAATGCCGGTCGCAGTACTCGGTGAAGCCGGCCATGTCACAACACAGGATGACAACGTCCTCGAACCGCCGGGGCTTTACCGCGCCCGTCTCCTCGAGCTCCCGCACCGCCTCGGCGGGCAATACAGCGTGCAACAGCTCATCGGAACGTTTCTTGTAGTTCTCCAGCCTCTCCTGGTACGCGATTTCCCGCTCCCTCTGTCGCATCTTTTCCAGGCACGCCCCGACCCGGGCTCGCAGCAGGGTCGGGTTGAAGGGCTTGGTCAAATAGTCTTCGGCACCAAGCTCGATGCAGCGGACGATGCTGTCGATATCGTCCAGGGCCGAGATCATCACGACCGGAATGTCACGCAGCTTCGAGCTCGTCTTTATGGCCTCCAGCACCTCGTAGCCGTCCATCTCCGGCATCGTGATGTCGAGGAGCACCAGATCGAAGGCGCGCGCATCCAGCAGCTCCAGGGCCTTGCGTCCGTGCTCGGCCGTAGCCACATCGCTGTAGCCCAGACGCTTCAGCCGCCGGGCCAGCGTGTAGCGATTGTCCTCGTTGTCGTCGACGACGAGAACGGCGGATGCATCGTCGTTCATGTCTCATCTCCTCTCGCCAGTTGCGCTGCAATCTTCGCCACCAGGCGTTCGAAATCGACCGGCTTGGTGTCGTAGTCGTCACAACCGGCGGCGAGGGCGCTCTCGCGGTCACCTTCCATGGCGTGCGCCGAAAGGGCAATGATCGGGATGTGCCGCGTTTCGGGTGCGTCCTTGAGCCGTCGGGTCGTCTCCCAGCCGTCCAGGATCGGCAGGCTCAAATCCATCAGGATCAGCGACGGCATGTCAGTCCTGGCCATCTCGATCCCCTTCGCTCCGTCGAGCGCTACGAGCACCTCATAGCCCTTGCGCTCCAGCCGGCGTGTCAGCATGTAGATATTGTCCTCGTTGTCCTCGACGTACAGGATTCTGGCCTGCATCGCTTACCGGCCTCCCGCGGCAAACGCCGGTACGCTCGCCGTGAACGGGCGTACTCCCTCGAACCTCTTTAAAACAGTGTCGGCCATACCGTTCACTTTCTCCGTCCGTGCACCTCGACGCCCTCGCTACGCCGGAGGTCGTCCCGCTTCAGGAGCCCTTCGCGACGGGATGCACCGAGTCCAGTGCCGTCGGCAACCGTGCAGTGAACGTGCTGCCGACCCCCATCTCGCTGGTGAGCTCGATGTCTCCGCCCATCATGCGACACAACCGCCGGCTGATCGCGAGGCCGAGGCCCGTGCCGCCATACTTTCGGGTGGTCGAGCTGTCCGCCTGGGAGAACTCCTCGAACACCTTGGACTGTTGCTCCGGCGTCATCCCGATGCCGGTATCGGCCACCTCGAACTGAATCCACTCCCGGCCCCCGGCCGTGTGTCGCCCGGCGCTCAGGCTGACCTCGCCCTCCTTGGTGAACTTGCAAGCGTTGCTAAGGAGATTGAGAACGATCTGCCGCACCCGCGTCGCATCGGAGTGTATGGAGCCAACGTCGTCCGAACAATGAACCGTAAACCGGTTGGCATTCCCGTCGGCGAGCGGTTGTGCAGTGGCCGCGAGTTCCGCGGTCAGGCTGCCGACGTCAATGTCCTCGCACTCAAGCTCGATTTGGCCCGCTTCGACCTTGGAGAGGTCGAGGATTTCGTTGATCAGGTGCAAGAGGTGCCGGCCCGCGTTCGAGACCCGCCTCAGCGGTTCGACGTAATCGTCCCGACGGTCGTCCTTGGCGTCATCCTCCAGCATCCCGGTGAGGCCGATAATGGCGTTCAAGGGCGTGCGCAGCTCATGGCTCATGTTGGCGAGGAAACGGCTCTTGGCCACGGTGGCCTCCATCGCCCGGTCACGCGCGACCGTCAGACGCCCGATCAGATCGGCGACCTCGGCTTCATGCGTCTTCGTCTCGGTGATGTTGGTGTAGATGCCGACGACATTTCCGTCGGGCAAAAGCTTCTCATCGATTCTGACCCACATCCCGTTGCAGAAGCGTATCTCGATGGGACTCATCAGATTGTCACGCCACCACGCAAGAAACTCTTCGGTGCTACCCCTGCGGTCCGGGAACATGCCGTGTTCGAACGCCGCTCCAAGAATGGTCTCGCGATCGACGCCGTGTTCGACGAGCATGGCCATTTCTTCGCCGACCGCGTCGGCGAAGTACTCCCGGTAGTTGCTGTTGCACAGAACGAGGCGATCCTCGTCATCGAACACGACGAAGCCCTCGGAGATCGATTCGATGGCCTGGGTTAGTTGCGAGCGGACCCGCGCCTCTTCGTCGCGGGTCGCGCCGAGCTCTTCGACCAGCTCGTTGAGGTACTGCTCGCGCTCCTTCATGTCCGTGATGTTCGTGTACACCGACACCACGCCACCTTCATACGTGCGCCGTTCGTCGCTTTGCAGCCACACCCCGTTGGACAGGCGAAACTCGATCGTGTCCTCCGGACTGGCCCGCTGCCGGCGTCTCCGTGCAAGATAGCTGTCGAAGTCGAGCGTGACATCGGCAAACATGCCATGCTCGAATCCGGCCCGCAGGATCTCCTCGAACGAGGCACCCGGCACGAGCAGCTTTCTGACGTCCTCCCCGATGGTATCCACGAAGTAGCGTCTGTAGGTCTCGTTGCAGAGAACCAGCCGATCGTCGGCATCGAACAGGACGAAGCCTTCGTCGCTGGCGTTGACCGCTTCGACCAGTTGTCTCTGCGCCCGCTCCAAGTCCTCGCCCAGTCGCCTGCGCAGGAGCGAATATGCCACGAACAACACCACCGGGACGCACGCCGTGGTCGCTATCCACCAATCCGGGTGGGCAAGCGCGAGCAGCGCGAAGCCTCCGAGCCCAACGCGCGCCATGATGTCGAGGAACAGGTTCGATGCGAACCGGGCCTGCAGGCTGAAGGTCAGGCCGACCGTGGCCACGAGCACGAGCCCGGTGCTCGCGAGCTGCACGAGCCCCGGCTCCAGCACGATCTCCGGTCGAAGGAACACCGCCGCCATCAGCACAAAGAGGCTTCCGCAGAGTTTGATCGAGCCGACGAGAGTGCCTATGAACGACGCGCCCGCGATCTTCGAGGTGACGGCGGCCACCAGCGATATCGGCGGGGTGAGCTCGCCCCACACCGCCAGGAAGAACGCGAAGAAGTGCACTTGCCACGGGTCGATGCCGATCTCGATCATCCGGGGAGCGATGATCAGAGCAACGAGGATGTAGGTCGGCGCGGGAGGTAGCCCCATTCCGAGCAACGCGCCGAACAGGAAGGCCACCACGACCATCGCGAGGAGGTTGATGGACGCCGCCTCCACGAGGATGAAGCCCACGGTAGGCAGGATGCCGGTCGTGACGAGGATGCCGGTCAGGATCGCCAGGGTCGCGAGCATCAGGGTGATCTCGGCGGTCATCGAGGCAAATGTGTCGACGAAGCGCAGCAAGACCGTGGCCACGCTCCGCGCGACGCCCGCACCCCGGGCGGAGACGCCGTTCACCGCCGCCATGAGGATCAATGCGGCCCCGACGCCCATGAACACGTAGAGGGCCGCGAATATCGGCGCGAGGTGCAGCAGCGACATGAGCCCGACAAGCCCGATCACGACGGAGAGGAATATCCCGATCCGGGTCCAGTCCCCCCGCTCCATCGGCGCCACTTCCGCCATCTTCCCCAGCTTCGGCTGGCGATGCGATATGAGGTAGACACCCACCGCCACCGCGATGAAGTAGATGAACGCCGGGGCGTAGCCGCGGGCAACCACGTCGAAGTAGCTGCGGTCCAGGAATTCCGCCATGAGAAACGCGGCAATTCCCATGATCGGCGGCATGAGCTGTCCGCCGAGCGAAGCCGCCGCCTCCACCGACGCCGCGTCCTCGCGCTTCATCCCCGAGTCGATCAGGGCCGGGATGGTGACCGATCCGGTGGTCAACGCGTTGGTGGCCCCGCTGCCGCTCACCGCCGCGGTCCCCATGGAGCCCACCACCACCGCCTGCGGAAGGGCGTAGCGCGAGCGCGCCGCGATGCGCGATGTGCAACGCAGGATCGATTCCACGATGCCGAAAGCTCTCAGCATCGCCAGCACCAATATGAACGATCCGATCAGGGTCAGCCCGGTCTGCGGCAAGTCCGAGAAGATGCCGGTGCTGTCCTCCAGGCTCATGGCGGCCACGAACCGTGTCCACGAAAGGCCGGGGTGGTTGAACATCCCCGGCACCACCCACCCGTACACCGCGTAGAGGATAAAGATGGCGTTCAGCACGAACAGCACGAAGTAGCGCTTGCGGGCGTACTCCATCACCAGCAGGACCATGAGGCCGCCGAGCCAGAGGTCGGACGGATCCCAGAAGCCGGCCCGCACGGTGCCGAGCGCCTCGAACTCGACGAACATGTAAACGGACACCGCGACCGAGATCGTGCAGTAGACGGTGGCGATGACGTAGTTGGGAAACGGGCCGAGCGACGGATACAGTTCGTCCTTGCGCAGCGCGTCCAACGTGAACAACACGAAGGTGATGGGAACCATCGTGAAGGCGAGCAACGTCGGCCCCCCTTCGGTGGTAAGGTAGTACTGGATCAGTCGAGTGAAGAACAGGATGGCGGTTGCGAAATAGAGCACCTGCACCGCAAGACGATGGGGTTGCGTTCCGTCATCAAGGGCGTTCATCCACAACGCTCCCTTGGCCGGCCCGGCCTACCGCGCGATACGCGAATCCCACTTCGCATCCCACACGCCTCGGTCGCGCATGTACTTCGCGAGGCCGGGGTGCACCGGCACCAGATCGATCGCCGCCTCGACGCCGCGGCGCTGCATATGGGGCATGTCCTGCTGAATCTGCGTGAACGACTTGTCGATCCCGGCGAGCTTATCCGCGTTCGCCTCGATCGCCAGTAAAATCCGGTACATGTCCTCTTCCGGCACGTCCATGCCAAGGTGCATCCCGGAATAGAACGGCAGCATCACCATCTTGTCGACGTGCGTGTTCTTCTTGGCGAACACCGCGGCATCGACCTCGACCACCTTGAACCCGGCAGCGATCAGCTTTTCTATCTCGCTTGCGTCCAGGCCGAGGGGCATCCAGTCGGCCTGCAAGGATGCCTGCTGGATCCACCCCGCAGTGGATGCTTCGGCGCTGGTGTAGACTCCCAGGGCGGCGATGCGGCCCTGCTCGAGGAGCGATCCCGCTTCCTTTATGCCTACTTCGAGGTAGTCGTGTTTGATGCCGAGCACCGTGAAGGCGCGCTCGAGTTGTGCTCGGGTATCCCATGGCCGGGGGCCGGTGAACACTCGCATCCCTTCCAGGTCGCCCCACTTCTTGATCTTGCCCCGGTCGCGCTCATGGATGCCGACGCCCATCTCGAAGGTGAACGCCCAGAACGACTGCACCGGCTCGCGCTTTATCCTCTTCCTGAAGCCTTTGAACCGCCGGATGTTGTTCGCCAGTTCGTAGAACGCCACGTCGGATCCGGAGTACCCCTCGAATTCTCCGATCGCATAGCCCTTGACGGTAAGGATCGCGCCCGAGGTTGGCTGAACGGAGAACTTGTAGTCCGGGACCGCCTTGTTGAGCATCCGCGCCAACTCGGTGATCGTCCGGTTGTCGACGGTGCCCACTCGCGATGTCCCCCAACGGATCTCCTTCTCCAACGCATCGACTGCAATGCCCGGAGCGATGCCGGAGACAAGGCCCGCCATGAGCGCCCATACTACCGATTTCTTGATCTGTCCTATGAACCGTCGTCGGGTGCTCATTTGCGTACCCCTTCCTCGGCCGGTGGCTGGAGAAACGCGCCGCTGACACCCTATTGGCTGCCGCCCGCTGGTCAGCGGCGTGGGCGACGGGATCGCGGACCTGACGGTTTCGGTCGACGATGCGAGCGTCACGGAGGGGTCGCAGGTCGCCTCACGGTCGGGGTCAAGGTGACATGGTGAGTGTCCATACCACAAGTCATCTATTGTTCTCGTATCTTCCTTCTTTGCTTTTATACCCTTATCGGGTATTGTTCGTTTTTCTCGCATTTTTCCTCTGGACACTGTGGCCATCTCCCCGGGAGGCGCGAGCGATGAAGAGAAGCAACGTGAAGAGAGGCGCCGCACGGGGGCGCGCGGCCGGGGCTTCGGAAGAGCGCATCCCGCGGCTGTGCGCGGCCCTGGAGCGGATCACCTCGAGCCTCGACCTCGACACCGTGCTCACGGAGGTGGTCGACGGCGCCCGCGCGCTTACCGGCGCGCGCGACGGCCTGATCGTCACCATCGACGGCTCCGGCGCCCCCCGCGACTTCGTCACCCGCGGCATCACCGGGGAGGTGCACCGTGCCGCGCTCGCGTGGCCCGACGGCCCGCGGCTGTTCGAGCATCTCCGCGACCTCGAGGGGCCGCTGCGGCTCGCCGACTTCCCCGGCTTCGTGCGCTCGCTGGGGTTTGACTGGGACCTGCTCCCGCTCAGGACCTTCCTGGGCGCGCCGATACGCCACCGGGACGCGCACGTCGGCAACTTCTACCTGATCGAGAAGGAGGGGGATCAGGAGTTCACCGGCGAGGACGAGGAGTTGCTGGCGCTGTTCGCCTCCCAGGCCGCCGCGGCCATCGCCAATGCGCGCGCGCACCGCGAGGAGCAGAGAGCCCGCGCCGGCCTCGAAGCCCTGGTGGAGACCTCTCCGGTGGGCGTGGTGGTGTTCGACGCGCGCACCGCCGAGCCCGTGACCGTGAACCGCGAGGCGCGGCGCACGGTCGAGGCGCTGGGCCTCGCGGGACGCTCCCCCACGGACCTCTTGGGAGAGGTCACCTCGCGGCTCCCGGACGGCCGCGAGGTGACCCTGGAGCAACTGAAGAGCGGCGAGACGCTGCGCGGGGTCGAGATCGAGATCTCCGTCCCCTCCGGGCCGAGCATCCGGGTGCTGATCAACGCCACGCCGATCCGCGCGGGCGAGGAGGTGGAGTCCGTGGTGGTGACGATGCAGGACCTGGCGCCTCTGGAGGAGCTCGAGCGGCTGCGCATCGAGTTCCTGGGCATGGTGAGCCACGAGCTGCGCGCGCCGCTGGCCTCGATCAAGGGCTCGACCACGACCCTTCTGAACGCCCCGCGGGACCTGGAGCGGGCCGAGACGCGCCAGTTCGTGCGCATCATCGACCGCGGCGCCGACCAGATGCAGGGCCTGATCGGCGACCTGCTCGACGCCGGGCGCATTCACGCGGGCGCTCTCTCGGTGGACCCCGAGGCGGTGGAGCCGGCGTCTTTGGTGGAGCAGGCGAGGAGCACGTTCCTGGGCAGCGGCGGAGGCGGCCGCCGGGCGCTGCGCATCGAGGTCGCGCCGGACCTGCCGCGGGTGATGGCCGACGAGCGGCGCATCGTGCAGGTGCTGAACAACCTCATCGCCAACGCGGCGCGGCATTCTCCGGAGCCGTCGCCCATCGAGGTGGGGGCGGCGCGCGAGGGCGCCTTCGTGGCCCTGTGGGTGGCGGACGAAGGGCGGGGGTTTGCGGCCGAGCGGCTGCCGCGCCTGTTCCGGCGCTACTCGGAAGCGGGCGGCGAGGGCGCGGGGTTCGGCCTGGGCCTGGTCATCTGCAGGGGGCTGGTGGAAGCCCACGGCGGGCGCATCCGGGCCGAGAGCCCGGGGCCCGGGCTGGGCGCCCGCTTCACCTTCACGCTGCCGGCGGCGGAGGAGGCCGCGGCGGCCGGCCCGCCCCGCGCCCGCGGCAGGTGGCGCGAGGAACCCGCTCCGGTCCTGGTGGTGGACGACGACCCCGAGACCCTGCGCTTCGTGCGCGACGCGCTCTCCGCGGCGGGCTACGTCCCGCACGTGACCGGAGATCCCGAAGAGGCGGCGCGCCTGGTGCGCACGGCGAAGCCCGACCTGGCGCTCCTGGACCTGGCGCTCCCCGGCACCGACGGCATCGAGCTCATGCGCGAGACCCCCGGCCTCGCCGACCTGCCGGTCGTCTTCATCTCCGCCTACGGGCGCGAGGAGAACATCGTGCGCGCCCTCGACGCCGGCGCCGCCGACTACATCGTCAAGCCCTTCTCCGCCGCCGAGCTGACCGCGCGGGTCCGCGCCGCCCTGCGCCGACAGGCCGGACCCGAGCCCTTCGCGCTCGGAGATCTCGCCATCGACTACGACGAGCGGCGGGTCACGGTGGCCGGGCGCGCGGTCGAGCTCACGCCCACCGAGTACGAACTGCTGCGCGCGCTGTCGCTCAACGCCGGGCGGGTGACGACCTACGGGTCGCTCTTGCGCCAGGCCTGGGGCCGGCGCGAGCACGCCGGCCCCGACGAGGTGCGGAACTTCGTGAAGAAGGTCCGCCGAAAGCTCGACGACGACCCCGCAAAGCCCTCCTTCATCATCACCGTGCGCGGCGTCGGCTACCGCATGCCCGCGCCCGCCGAGCCGTAGCGCGGCGTGCGCGCGGGAGTTTCACTGCGCGCTTCCGTCCGCTCCCCGGCGGGGTCACAGCCCGCGGCTACAAGCCCGAGAAGCTCCTGGGCCAGGCGCCTCGCCCGGTCGGGAGCGACCCGCCCGGCGCGGCCCACCACCACGCGCTTGTTGCGCGCCTTGCGCCCGCCGTTGCCGGCGCGGTAGTTTACGAGGTACGCTTTGGCGCCCGACGGGTAGACGCGCACGCCGAAGCGCTCGATATCGTCATCCCAGACAACGCGCTCGCGCTCCGCGGGTTTGAATGCGTCGACGGCTCGCTTGGTGATTTTGGGGCGACATTAGGACGCTTGCCAAGACTGGATCTTGATCGAACGAGGTTGCATATCGATTACGGAATAAATGGAAAATTCATTAACCTGTTGATAAATATGCTAAAAAATCCAATTCAATGCAGAAAAGACCAGCAGATTTGTCTACATTTACGTGGGACACGACACTAGACTCTCCCTGAGCGCCCGCTTGTCCACCTTGTCCCCGGACGCGACCTTGGGAAAACCGTCCATCAGTTCCAGGCGGTCGGGCCGCTTGAAAGGCGCCAGCCCCTGGTCGCGCAGGAACTCCGTCACCTCTTCCAGGGTCAGCGATGCGCCGCTCTCGGGGATTACACAGGCGGCGATGCGTTCGCCCATCTCCGGGTCGGCATAGCCCACCACCGCCGCTTCGCGCACCTTCGGGTGACGAGCCAGCAGGTTCTCGATGTCGGCGGGGAAGATGTTCTGGCCTCCGCGGATGATGAGGTCCTGGTCCCGGCCCATGAGATAGATGTTGCCGCGCTCGTCCATCCGGCCCCATTCCTCCAGGTCCAGGAAGCCGTCGGCGCGCCGGCGCCGGTTGAGCCCGGGGTTGTCCAGGAAGCGCGCGTCCGAGGGCAGCCCACGGACCCACAGGCGCCCGGTCTCGCCCAGGGGCATCGCGTCGCCGTCGCCGTCCGTGACTTGCATCTCGTTGCCCTCCAGGGGGCGGCCCACGGAGCTTATACGGACATCCGGCGGATCGTCCCAAGAGGTGGCGCACAGGCCGCCGCAGTCAACGCTGCCATAGCCCTGCATGATGCGGCAGCCGAGCCGGGCTTCCGCCGCGTGACCCAGGTCGTACGGCAGGGACGAGCCGTGGCTGACGATGATCCGCAGCGAGCCGAGGTCGTAATCATCGAGACCGTCGAGGGCCAGCAGCCGGGAGATCATGGTGGGGACCATCGGCAGGACGTTGACCCGCTCCCGCGCCACGGCCTCGCAGGTGCGTCTCGGGTCGAAGTGGTCCATCAGCACCACCCGCGCGCCCGCTTGACAGACGCCGTTGTAGACCAGCCCGTCCGCCACCCCCGAGATGATGGCCGTCACCGCGCACAGGGTGTCGTCCTCCCCGACCCGGAACCGCCGCAGGTGCATCCACGCGGTAAGGAGCCGCGTGTAGAGGGGCACCGCCGCGCACTTGGGGACGCCGGTGGAACCGCTTGTGGTGGCGAGCTGGCAGACGTCCTCGACGCCGTAGCGGGTGCCGGACAGGCGCCGCCGCCCTTCCTGGGGAACCGTGCTCGAGAAAATCTCTTCCACGGAAAGACAGCCGGCGGGCACATCGTCCCACGCCGCCAGCACGTGGCGCAGTTCGGGGACACGGACCTGCTCCAGCAGCTCCAGGTGCCGGAACCCGCGATAGGCCGCGGGCATGATGACGGCCTCGGGGCGGGTGAAGCGGATGATGGGCTGGAGCTCCGCCCGGCGCAGGCTCGGGGCCACGGTCACCAGCCGGAGCCCGGCCTTCTCGCACGCGAGCCGCGCCAGGAAGAGCTCCGCCGAGTTGGGCATCTGGATGAGCACGCGGCCGTCGCGCTCCAGCCCCAGGTCCAGCAGCGCCAGGGCGAGGGCATCGGAAAGCTCGCCCATCTGCTCCCAGGTGAGACGCCGCCGGGCATCCACCAGCGCCTCCTTCCCGCCGACCCGCCGCGCGTTGTCGTCGCACCAGTCCGCGGCGGTCTTCAGCGGCATGTAACGCGAGACCGCGTCTCGCAGAGCAGCGTGCTCGTCCGGCATGAACTCCTCTCCGGCCGCGCGCCGTCATGGCCAGCGGCACGGTCTTTCTACTGTACGCCCCGGTGCTACATCAAACAGCCCCAAGCTCCGCCCCGCCTCGATTCCCGCCTTCCAGGCTGTGACGATACTCTCCGTGGTTGCGGACATGGCACCGACGCCCGCTATCGTCATTCCGGCGAAAGCCGGAATCCAGGAAGGGCGGGAGGGGCGAACGGGAGTGATTCCCCGCCCCGCCCTTCCTGGATTCCGGCTTTCGCCGGAATGACGATACGAGGCCTCCCTGCCATTCCGTATCCACAGCAGTTTTGACACGGCCTGTTTCGCGGGAATGACCGTGGTGCGACGAGCCTGGAAATGGACCCATCCATCCTTTCGTAGTAGATTCCTGCCAAGTCTCAACGAGGCACGAACGGAGGAGTGGATTAGATGGTGATGATCATCAACGAAGAGGAAGGCAAGGAACTGCTGACCATGGGTGAGTGCATCGACCTCATGGAGGACGTCTTCCGCGAGATCGGACGCGGCAACGGGGTCAACCGGCCGCGGCTGCGCTATTCGTGCCCGACGCCCGACCCGAAGGCCAAGTACTTCGCCAACATCCACGCCGGGGCGCTGCCCAAGTACGGGGTGGCGGCTCTGCGGCTCAACTCGCGGCTAGCCCAGGAGAAGGACGACGAGACCCGGCGCGTGGAGTTCCAGCACCCCACCCGGCGCTACTGGGGGCATTTCCTGGTCTACAGCCTGGAGACCGCCGAGCTTCTGGGCATCATCGTGGACGGCACCATCTCGCCCTTGCGCGTGGGCGCCACCAGCGGCGCCGCGGTGCGCCTGCTGGCCCGTCCGGACTCCCGCGTCGCCGGCCTCTTCGGAACCGGGCACCAGGCCGAGCTTCACGCGCGGGCGCTGGCGTCGGCCCTGCCGCTGCAGCGCATTAAGGTCTACAGCCCTTCGCGCGCGCACCGGGAGGAGTTCTGCGCTCGCTTCGGCGACGAACTCGGAATCCCGGTCACCGCCGCGGCCGAGCCCGCCGACGTGGTGAAGGGCTCCGACGTAATCTGCTGCGCCACCAACTCGTCCGGACCGGTATTCGACGGCAGGGACCTGGAGCCGGGCCAGACCGTGGTCTCCATCGTCAACAGCGACGTAGTGTTCGAGCGCCACGAGGTGGACCGGGAGACCTTCCGACGCAGCGACCTGATCGTGGTCAACGACCGCGAGAGCGTCCACGCCAACCGCCAGAAGGAGCTGCTCGACCCCATCGAGGCGGGCGAGACCTCCTGGGAGCGGGTGGCGGAGTTGGGCGAGGTGGTGAACGGGACCGTAGCGGGCCGCCGGAAAGCCTCGGACATCATCTACTACAAGAACAACTCGGGCATGGCGATCCAGTTCGCCGCCATGGGCAAGGCAGTGCTGGACAAGGCCCGGGAGACCGGAATCGGCAGGGACCTTCCGGGCGAGTGGTTCTCCGCGGACTTGGAGCCCTGGTTCGCCCGGGGCTACTCGCCGGCATCGTAGGAGATGGCGTCCCGTGAGTTCCTGCCATAATTCGCTGGTCCTTTTCGCCGTCGGCTGCGTTGCTCTTCCTCGCGTGGTGCCCGCCACAGGGGCGACCGCCGGTCGCCCCTACAAGTCATCGCGCCTTGCCGACGACAAAATTCCTGCGCGACTTATGGCAGGAACTCACCGGACGCGACACTAGGGGTTCCATGAAGGACA
Organism: uncultured Binatia bacterium (SeqCode); assembly: GCA_965204505.1. Taxonomy (GTDB): domain Bacteria; phylum Desulfobacterota; class Binatia; order UBA9968; family JAJDTQ01; genus JAJDTQ01. The sequence goes on along the minus strand of CBDBFB010000001.1, from coordinate 490,374 downwards.
CCCGTGCAATGACCGAGACCGACCTCGCGGGTCTGACCCAACGCATCAAGGCGTGGGGCCGGGAGCTGGGTTTCCAGCAGGTGGGTATCACCGGCGTGGACCTGGCCGCCGACGAGGCGCTGCTGGAACGCTGGCTTGCCGAGGGACGTCACGGCGAGATGGCCTACATGGAGCGGCACGGTTCCCGGCGTTCGCGCCCGGCTGAACTGGTGCCGGGCACGGCCCGGGTGATCTCCGCCCGCATGGACTACCTGCCGGAGAGCGGGGCCGATCCGTGGGACGTGCTGGACGACTCCCGCCTCGGCTATGTCTCCCGCTACGCGTTGGGGCGCGACTATCACCGCCTCCTGCGCAAGCGGCTGCAGGCCCTGGCGGATCGGATCACCGAGATAGCGGGCCCCTTCGGCTACCGCGTGTTCACCGACAGCGCGCCGGTGCTGGAAAAGCCGCTGGCGCGCAACGCCGGCCTGGGCTGGATCGGCAAACACACGAACCTCATCAGCACCGGCGCCGGCTCGTGGTTCTTCCTGGGCGAGATCTACACGGACCTGGCACTGCCCACGGACCGGGCCGCCGAGGACCGCTGCGGCACCTGTCGCGCGTGTATCGACGTCTGCCCCACCGGCGCCATCACCGGCCCGTACCGGCTGGACGCGCGCCGGTGCATCTCGTATCTCACCATCGAACTGCGCGGCTCCATCCCGGTGGAGCTGCGGCCGCTCATGGGAAACCGCATCTACGGCTGCGACGACTGCCAGCTCGTCTGCCCCTGGAACCGCTACGCCCGCGCCACGCGGGAGGCGGGCTTCCTGCCGCGGCATGACCTGGACAGGCCGGCTCTGCTGGAGCTGTTTCGCTGGAGCGAGGCGGATTTCCTGCGGATCATGAGCGGCAGCGCCATCCGCCGCATCGGCTACGCATGCTGGCTGCGGAACGTCGCCGTCGCCTTGGGCAACGCACCCTACGATCCTCTCATCGTGCAGGGGTTGGGGGAGCGCAGCGACGACCCGTCGCCGCTGGTGCGGGAGCACGTGGCGTGGGCGCTGGAACAACAGGAGTGCAAGCGGATTGAAGCGCGGACAGCCGTCAAGGCGCAATGACAGACCCGCGCGAACGGCAAGGCGGCGAAGCGGGCGACGGTGGGCCGGCACGGGATCGTGACGGCGGAAGAAGCGCGCAGGCGGGCGGCGCTGATCATCGCGCGCATCAAGGCGGCGGCCCTGGCCGAGGGACCCACGGTGGGGGAGATTGCGCGCCGGTGGCTTGAGGAGCATGTCGAGGTGCGGTTGGCGGCGGGGACCAAGCCCCGGCTACCACGGCGGCCTGACGCCGGACCGTGCGTAACCCTCTCAAGACTCATCGCCACGATCATCCTCCCGTTCTCCCCCACCCACAGACTTCGGGCTCATTCTCTCGTTGGATTCCGCCTCCTCCGTCAGCCTCATGTCTCATTGGAAACTCTCTTCATTGCCCATTCGCCGTCCCGGCAGTATGCTGAATGTGCGAGGTCAGGCATGGTCTGGTGTCGCGTCCCTCTTGGGAAGGAGGATTCGTCATGGCGATCATCATGATCTACGAAGGAATCCACGGGGCGGAGGAAGTTGCCAACCGGGTCGCGCGGTCCCTCGGCTACAAGTGCGTGGGACGGCAGGACCTGGCGGCCACGCTGCCGCATTACGGGGTGCCGCGCGCCAAGCTCGACGACATCACGGAGAAGGCGCCGCACTGGTGGGAGCAGTGGCTGCAGGACTTGCGGCCCTACCGCATCGCGCTCCAGGCCGCCATGTGCGAGATGGCTCAGGCCGGCCCGATGGTCTACCACGGCCACGTGGGACACGAGCTCCTTCCCGGAGTCTCCCATGTGCTCAAGGTCTTCCTGACCGGCTCCATGGACCTGCGCATCGACCTGCTCCGGTTGCGCCCCGCGCAAGACGAAGGCGCCATCCGCAGACAGATCGAGTACGCCGACCGTGCCCGCAGCCGGCGGCTCATGTCCCTGTTCGGCCACGACTGGCAGGACCCGACCCGGTACCACCTGGTGCTCAATCTCGGCATGGGCGTGGACGCGGCCAGCGAGATCATCGGCGCCACCGCCCGGCTCGCGGCGTTTGCCGAGACAGAGGCCTCCAAGCAAGCCTTCGAAGACCTCGCGCTGGCCAGGAAGACCCAGGCGGCCCTGCTTCAGTCCGACCCGTACCGTGAACTGCCCGTCGACGTGAAGGCGCACAACGGAACGGTGACGGTGTCCGGCATGGTTTCCTCGTCGGTTACGGTGGAAGGCGTGGTGGCAATCGTCAAGGCCATCCCCGGCGTAGCGGAAGTTACCGCGAATCTCGTGGTGGTGCCGCGAGGGCATTCCGACATTGAATAGCCGATGGAGCGCAGATCACTCTCGACTACCTCTCGCCCGGTCATCGCCGCAGGCCGAGCGCAGGCAGTGCCGCCGTGGCGAGAAGCAGCAGGACTGCGAGAGTCCAGCCGCCGAGCCTGGCCTGCGGCGGCGGCACTGCGAGCGCCGGCGGCAGCGGGGCGTCGAGCACGCCGGCCTCGTCCGGCCCGAACCGCCCCCTCACGCGGCCGTAGGCGTCGATGACGGCGGATACGCCAGCGTTCGCCACACGCACCATCGGCAAGCCCTCCTCGACCGCCCGCAGGCGGACCGCCTGGAAGTGCTGCCAGATCCCGGACGTGCGCCTGAACCAGGCGTCGTTGGTGATGTTGAGCAGCCATCTCGGCCGCTCCTCCGCCGGCCCGCCGGCCGCCACCGCCGCGCCGGGGAAGATCGCCTCGTAGCAGATCAGCGGACTGAAGGGCGGCAGACCGGGTAGACGCAGGGTGCGCGGCCCCGGCCCGGCGGAGTAGTCGTTCGCCCCGTCGACGAGGATCGGCAGGGGGAGGACCGCGCTCAGCGGGTTGTACTCCGCGAAAGGCACCAGATGGTGCTTGTCATACGTCGCCGCGATGTCGCCGGCGGGCGTCAGCGCGTGGAGACTGTTCCAGAATACGGACGGGAGCCCCTTTGAGCGGATGCGCCGCAACGACCCGGTCACGAGGTGACCGTCCGGCGGCGCGGCGCGTGAGAGGCGGGCGCGAAGCGGCGCTCGCTCGGCCAGGTAGAAGGTCACCGTCGTCTCCGGCCAGATCACGAGGTCGGTTGCCTCGAACCCCGGCCGGCGCGAGAGTTCGACGTAGCGCGTCAGCGCCGCCAGGCGCATGTCATCCCGCCATTTGAGCCTCTGATCGATATTGACCGATACGAGCCGCAGGCTTGTGCCGGTGGGCGGAGGATCGGGGGCGAGCGCGAGGCGGATCTCTCCGCCCGCCCAGACCGCAGCCAGCAGCCCGAACGCCGCGGCCGGCGCAAGCCAGGCGCGGCGGGCGCCCGCTCCGGGTGCGGCCAACGCCGCGGGTGCGGCCGCCGCAAGGACGGTCACGAAGCTCAGCCCGTAGACGCCGGCGAGCGCCGCGCCCTGGATCATGGCGGTCGAGGGCGCCCAGACCGTGCCCATGAGGTTTATCGGGAAGCCCGTCAGGATGGTGCAGCGCAGCCACTCCGCAGCCGTCCAGGCGATGGCGAGGGCAAGCACGCGGCCGGAGATAGTCAGCGGAAGCAACCGCGCCGTGAAAGCGGCGAGCGCCGGATACACCGCGAGGACCACGGCGAGGCCGATCGCCGCGGGTACGGCGAGCCAGCCGAAGCGCGCGGGGCCGGTGAGCAGGGCGGGGCCGATCCAGTAGAGGCCTGCAATGAAATGAGCACAACCGAACCACCAAGCCGCGGCCGCGGCGCGCCACGGCGAGGGGCTCGTGTGGATCAGCCGGACGAGGCCGGTGAAGGAGACAAGCAGCAACGGCACGGCGTGGACCGGCGGCAACGCCGCCGCCGCCAGGGCGCCGAGGGCGGCGGCGAGCGCGCGTGAACCACGCGCCGGCTCGTCAAAGCGAATCCGCACGCCCGGCTATGTCCCGCGCAGCGCCGCTACGGGATCGAGCCTTGACGCCTGCAATGCGGGATAAAACCCGAAGAACACGCCCGCGGCGCTGGCCACGCCCACCCCGAGACCCATGGCTGACGCCGAGATCAGGAACGTCCAGCCCGTGAACTGGCATATCGCCCAGGTCGCCCCGATCCCCGCAGCGGTGCCGACCATGCCGCCGGCCAGTGACAGCATGAGCGATTCGATCAGGAACTGGCTCTGGATGTCCGTGCGCCGCGCACCGAGAGCCCGCCTGATACCGATCTCCAGACGCCGCTCGCTCACCGATACCAGCATGACGTTCATGACCCCTATTCCGCCGGTGAGAAGCGAGATGCCCCCCACGGATCCCAGCAACAGCGCGAACAGCCGCATCTGCTTGTGCATTTGCTCGATCAATTGCTCGGCGCTTCGCACGCGGATCTCAAGACCGGGTGCTGTGCGCCTGAAATAGTCACCGACCTCCCTCACCGCCGTGACGTGATGGGTTTCCGGACTCATGCGCGCCGTGACGTTGCTGATTTCGAACTGGCGAAACACCCGCTGCGCCGTCGAGATGGGGATGATGACGGAGCGGTTCGCATCGAAGCGACGCATGCCCTGCGAGGCTCGCTGCAGCACGCCCACGACGGTATAAACGGCGCCGTCCACCTTGATGGCCTCACCGACGATGCGTTTGAAGCCGGCTTCGCGCATGTCCGAGGCGACCTGCGCCCCGACCACGCAGAAATACCGGTGGTGGTCGAGATCGGAAATGTGTCTGCCTGCCTCGACCCGAAGCTTGTTGAGGTCTGCGAGAGCAGCGGTGGCTCCGAGGAGCATTACATCCTTCACCGACTTGCCGGCGAAGGAGGCCTGTCCGTACGAGCGCGCGTAGGGCGCCGCGGCGGCTATGGCGGGAAGCGCCGCAAGGCCGAGGGCGTCGCCCGTGATAACGCGGAGGGGGTCTGCCCCGGGGCTTCCGCGCCGCAGGCGGATGGTCAGAATGTCCGTGCCCAGTTCCTGGAACTGCCTGAGAGCCTCGCCCCTGGCGACTACACCCAACGAGACCATCGCGATCACCGAACCGACGCCGATCACGATGCCGAGCAGCGCGAGCAGGCTGCGCTGGCGGGCGGTGGCCAGGCTGCTCGCCGCCTCCTTCAGATTGGCCTTGAGAAGAACGATCATCCAGCTCACCGGTCACGGCGCGCCGGGGGCGGAGGCCCGCTCCGCCGGAAACGCCGCTTCGCTCAGGACGCCGTCGAGAATCCGGGCGCGCCTCGCGCACTGCCGGGCGACCTCCCTGTCGTGGGTGATGATAATGGCGGTGAGTTCCTCTTCGGCGTTCAATCCGGCGAACAGCCGCATGATCTCGCCGCCTGTATTCGCGTCCAGGGCGCCGGTGGGTTCGTCGGCCAACAGGATATCCGGTTCGCCCACCAGGGCGCGGGCTATGGCGACACGCTGCCGCTGGCCTCCGGAAAGCTCGGCGGGCCGATGGCCTGCACGGTCCTCCATGCCCACCTTCTCGAGCATTTCGTGGGCCCGGCGCCGCATGATTGCCGGGCCTGTGCCCCGATACACCAGCGGAACGGCGACGTTCTCCCAGGCCGTCAGGCGCGGAAGCAGATGGAACGACTGGAAAACGAAGCCTATGCTGGCGTTGCGCAGCGTGGACAGTTCGGCGTCGCTCATCACCTCGATCTCGCGCCCCTTGAGAAAGTAGGAGCCGGAGGTCGGCCGGTCGAGAAGACCGATGATGTTCATCAGCGTTGATTTGCCGCAGCCCGACGGCCCCATGATCGACAGGAGATCGCCCTTGTACACGTCAAGCCTGATTTCCCGGAGTATCTCCGTCTCGATTGGCCCCGTGGCATAGCTCTTGCGGATATCGACCAGGCTCAGCATGATCTCCGGGCGCGCCTCATCGTCTCCTCCGCTCATCGCTTATCGCCCGCCAATCAGGATTTCATCGCCGGCGGCGATCCCGTCGACGATCTCGACCGAGTCCACGGTAGTCATGCCGGTGGCCACCTCGACCGCCCTGGCCACGCCCGAGCCGCGGTCCCTGACCCACAGCAAGGGCCGGCCGTGCTGAAACGCCACCGCCTCGACGGGAACCAGCAATGCGTCATCCTTTTCGTAGACGACCACCTCGACCCTGGCGGACATGCCCAGGCGCAACAGCCGGCGCTCCTCCTCCGCAAGGGATTCCACGACGGCGGCGACCTCGAAAGTCGGCAGTCCCCCGCGGCCGTCGGCGGGGAGGATGGCTTGCGAAGAAACGCGGTTGACCTCGCCGCGCAGCACGACGCCGGGAAAGGCGTCGCCCACGATCCTGGCCGGTTGGCCCGGGCGGATGCGTGTTACGTCCACCTCGTCCACGTGGCCAACGACCGTCAGTCCCTCGAGGTCACCGATCGTCAGCAGCAGGCTTCCCCGCTCGACGAACGCGCCTCTCGCCAGCTTGTCGTTCTCATCGCCCGACCCCCCTCCCGGCTTTGTCCCGTTCGAATGCAGGATCACCCCGGTCGCCGGTGCGGTCACCCCCGCCTTGCTTAGGATTTCCTCCAGGCGTTTCAGCCGAGCGCGCGCATTGTCGAGTTCCAGCCGCGCCACGTCGAGTTCGGCGGCGCCCCTTGTCAATACCGCCTGGAGGTCCAGCTCCGCGGCCTGGAGGTCCAGCGACTGGTTGCGATGCTCGCGCTCGGCGGCCTCGTGCTCCGACGCCGGGATGATGCCCCGCTTCAGCAGGAAGGCGGTTTCCGAGAGCCGGTTCTTCAAAGACTCCCGCGTGATCCTGCTCTTGCTCACGGCCCTCCGGGCGCGGGATACTTCGGCGTGATTGGACCAGTTCTTCAGCTCCTCGACCCGGTCGCGCGCCTTGATATGGGCGACCTGCGCCTCGCGATGGCTGATTCGAACCTCGGCAACGTCCATGTCCAGCAGTCGCTGGCCCCTGGCCACTCGTTGGCCCGGCCGGACGTACACCGCGTCCACCTTGCCCTGCATTGGGCTGACGACCTCGACCTCTCGTCGCGGCGCGAGACGGCCGAGAATGGTGACGGTCGAGGAAATGCGCCGTGGCTCGATCGCCAGCAACCGGAGATCTTCCGGGGCCGGCGGCGCCGGGATCGCGACTGCGCTTCCTCTCGGCAGGCCGGTGTCCGTGCCGACGTCCCAGAAGTACAGGCCGACCGCGGTGAACAGCATCAATAACGCCAGCACCGCGCCCGCCCTGACGACTCGGATACTCTTCGAGGCCGCGCCCAGCTTCCGATTCGTATCCTCCAGGTTCAGATAGGCTTCCCGGAGTTCGGCGTGCTTCGCCTCCATCTCCTTGGCCATACGAAGCTCGGTTTCCCGCAGCTCCCTGATCTCGGTGACGTCGCTGAACAACGCGATCACGCCAATCCTGACGGTCTCGCCTTTGCGCTCCTCCTTCAGATATGTGGTCGCCATGGACAGGGAGCGCGTCCTGCCGCCGAGGGTCGCCACCACCACGCGCTGATGGACCATGGACGAGTCGTAGACGGCGTCGAGGATCACGTCCATGAATTCGTCCAAGCCTTCTTTCTGCGAGAAGACCTCGAAGAAATTGCGGCCGACCACGGCCTCGCCCGTCATGTTGCAGATCTCCGCGGCCGCGGCGTTGGAACTCGTGATGACCCCGTCGGCGTCGAGCGAGATGACTCCGCTCGCCAGGTTGTCCAGGACGTTCCTGTAGACGAGATCGGCGGACGACGACCGGTTGCCGCTCCCGGACGCTCGCCTCCTGTCTTCCTCGCCGCTCACCGGACGCCCTTTCGGTCCACCTCGCCGACCTCGACGTTCCAGCGTTCAAGCGTGGTGCCCAGAGTGCGGTCCAGCGCCGTCAGGGCCGTGCGATGGGCAATGATCAAGTCCAGCTCGCTGTTCTGGGCCGACACCAGATCGTCCTCGAAGGCGACCAGACGGAAGTTCGACGACAACCCCAGGCGAAGCTTTTCCTTTTCGATCTCCGTCTTCTGCTCCACGAGTGCGCGGGCGGAGCGCGCCAGTTCCACCTGTCGGCGCGACAGCTCCACTTCCCGGATGGCGTTGCTCACCTCGATGTCGATTCGCTGGCGCAGGTTCGCAAGAACATTGCGGGACTTCTCGAGCTCCACGACCGCCTTCTCGTGTTCGTATTTCCCGGGATCCGTCGCCGCCCGGCCTATCGGGATGCCGAGATACAGCCGGGCGCCGTAGTCGGTGTCGTCGAGACGGCCGGCGGCGCCCGGGGTCCCGCCCGCACCGGAGAATTTCGTCGACAACTCCACCGAGAGATCCCACAGGCGTTCGTTGGCGGCCACCTTCGCCTGGATTTCGGCGATCCTGACGAGCACAAGCGCCCGCCGGTGATCCGGGCGATGCCGGCGGGCCGTCTCGACGCTGTCCGCCAGGTCGGTCCGCGGCGGTTCCTCCTCAAGGGCGCCGGCGAGGATGTCCGTAAGCCGGAACCGGGTCTGGCTGTCGACGTCGAGGATGTCCGCCAGCGCCAAGCGGGCGGCATCGAGGCTGTTCCTCGCAGCGACCAGGCGCAGTTCGCGGCCGGCGATATCGGCTTGCGTCTCCACGATGTCCCGCTCGGCCATCCGGCCGGTCCTCACGAGCAGTTCGTTCACCCTCAGGAGATCGCGGGCACGCTGAAGGGATTTGGCCCTGATTTCCACGCGACGCTCGGCCTGCATGTAATCGCGATAGCTCTCGACGACCAGGGAAACGACTTCCGTGACCGTCTGCCGGAGGGCCAGAATATTGATCTCCTCCGCAAGCCGGGCGGTTCTGACCGAGGCCGTGTTGACCCCGCCCGCGTTGCGTAGCAGGGGCTGCGTGAACGTGAACTCCAGCGCGCTCGAATATCGCGGCTGCGATGAAACGCCGCCGCTCCTGCGGCCGCCGCTCCCCGTGACCCTGAATGCCCCGCCGGTGGGCAGGCGCACCGTGACCGTGGACGACACGCCCGCGGTGCTGGTATCCGAGGACGGCGCGTTGCGGTTTTTTTCGATATAGGGGCCGATGGTCACGTGCGGGCGGAACTCGTTCTCCGCCACCCGGAGCGAGAAGCGTTCCGCGACGCGATCGAGTCGCGCGTTGATCAGTTCGCGATTGTTGCGCATGGCCAGGGAGACGGCCTCCCCGAGGGAAAGGTGGAGAGGCCCCGCCATAGCGCCTTCGGGCTCTTTTCCGAACCCCTGGGTCGCACAGCAGAACAGGCCGGCCGCGACGATGCAGGAAGCCGCCTTTGCCGAGAAAGTCGTCATGACCGTTTCTCCGGATTCGACAGCAACTCGCCGGGATGCGCAGGAGTTATACGAAGACCTGACACGCGCTGGGGCACGCCGTCAGTGCGCAGGATTCACGGACCCCCAACTAACTAACGCCTCCCTGCACCGGATGGCTCTCATGGTTCGTTGCCCAGCCCCGCAGGGGTTTCGCGCCCGGCCCGCCATCCCCGCCCATATGATCGCCGGCCCGCGGTTCAGCAGTTTCCGACCTTCAGCCAGCCGCTGCAGTTGAGCAGCCGCGCGGCATCCTGCGGGTCCATCACTTTCCAGGAGCGTCTCGTATCTCCGCCCACCCGGCACCTCGCCGTGATGCGGCATCTGTAATTCATCACTTTCACGATCTCCTCGTTGGAGCAGGTCTGGCTTGCGGAACTCTTCTCCCAGTGGTTGCGGCAATTCTCGACCACGGGCGGGGGGTCGTCGGCGGGTTTCTCCTCCAGGGCGTACGCGGCGCCGGGAAGCGAGACAAGGACGACGGCGAGTCCCATCCTGGCAAGTGTCAAGAACATTTCCGGCCTCCTTTCGCGGGTCCGGACTCCCGGTTCGAACGGTACACTTTATCGACAATCCCCCACGACCAACTCCCCGTCGCAGTTCGTCAGGTCGCCGCAACGGCGCGAGTCCGTGACGGCGACGCTCGTGTTCTTGTACTCGCCGGCACGAAGCCGGCCCTCGCAGCGTGCGTTCACACGATACGCGTCTTCGCCGATCTTGGTCATGGAGACACTGACGCAGGTCTTCCTCGCCTCGGCTGCGGTCTCGAATGCCTGCCGGCACCAGTACGTCGGATCCTCCTCGACCGGCTTTTCTCCACTGGCATTCGCCACGGCAAAAGACCCTACCGTTGCCGCCGCCAGAACCACTATCATGATTAGACTTTTCATATGATATTCCTCCTTTTGGGTTGGCAGCCTGTCGGACTTGGCCTCTCGATCACGTTAAAGCACCGTTACCATATCCGTACTACCTTTACCACAATCCGCGTGTCATTAATGTGCCCTTGTCGGCATTTCCGGTGTTATTTACGTGACCGAGTTGAAAAAAGTTAAAAAAACATGACAAAAAGTCCTTCAGACACGGATTCCAGCGCCGCCGAAGGTCCTGACTCGCGCACGGCGGCCGGAGTGATCGCGCCGACTCGGGCCTTGCGGGACGACATCAACACGAGGATCGGCGAGAATCTGATCGCGGAAAGGCTCGGTCTCGTGGTGGTCCAGACTGGATCTTGATCGAATGAGGTTGCGTACCGATTACGGAGTGAAGGGGAAATTCATTAACATATTGATAAATAAGCAGAAAAGACCTGCATATCATCATGCGAATTGACCGGACAGGACACTGGGCACCTGGAAACTCTCGCCGTCCTCCAGGCGCAGGGCGGTCAGCGAACCGCCCCACACGCAGCCGCTGTCGAGGCACACGGTGCCGTTCTCGCGGTGGAACCCCAGGGCCGCCCAGTGCCCGTAGAGAACCGTCTCTTCGGCATCCTGGCGGCGGAGAGTGAACCAGGGGCTGTACCCGGCGGGGGCGTCCGACGGCACCCCCGAGAACGACAGCGCCATGCGGCCGTCAACCGTGCAACAGCGGAGCCGCGTGAACACGCCGAGGACGCAGCTCCAGCGCGACAGCCCGGTGAGGTCCTCGGACCATGCGCTGACCGAGTGGGCGGCCTGATGCCGCAGGAAGCCCCTGTAGTCGTGGCCGCGAATCCCCGATTCGACATCCCCGGCCAGCTCCACCGCCTCCGGGGTGGACCACTGGGGCAACAAACCGGCGTGGGAAAGGACGTATCCGTTCTCGCGATGGATCAGCGGTAGGCGGCGCAACCACTCCACGAGCTCGTCACGGTCGGGAGCGGCCAGCACGCCGTCAAGGGTGTCCAGGCGCTTGGCGTCGGAAACGCCCGCCGCCCGGCAGATGAGGTGAAGGTCGTGGTTGCCGAGGACCGTGACCGCGCCGGAGCCGAGCCCCTTGACGAAGCGCAGCACCGCGAGGGAGTCCGGTCCGCGGTTCACCAGGTCGCCTGCGAACCAAAGGCGGTCGGCTGCCGGATCGAAGCCGACGACGTCCAGCAGCCGCCGGAGGGGTTCGTAGCAGCCTTGTACGTCGCCGATGGCGTAGGTCGCCATGAACCTATCGGCCGGGTCCGCCGAGGCCCGTCGGGCCGCCGCCCCGGAACGCGATATACAGGAACACGAAGCAGAAGAGCACGGCGAGTTCGCCGTCGTTCTCGATGGGCCAGAACCCGCGGCCCGCGTGGGCCATGAAGTAGGCCGCGGCCATGAGCCCGCTGCAAAGGAGGGCCGCCGGGCGCGTGAGTATCCCGGCCGCCACCAGCACCCCGCCGCCGAGCTCGATAACCCCCGCGACACCCATCAGCGAGAGCAGCTCCACCGATGCGCCACCGCCGCCCATGCCGCCGAAAGAACCGAACAGCTTCTGCGCGCCGTGCTGCGCGAACGCGGCTCCGACGACGATCCGCATGATCACGTAAGCGAAACGCGCGCCTCCGCGAGAAATGCCTTCCGTCATATCGTCTCCTCCCCCGTGCGGATTCCAGGGCCCTTCCGGTCCCGTTGCGGAGCGTCAGCAGCCCGTGGCGATGACGGCGCGGTGCCGGAAGCACGGCACCAGGTGGTCGTTCACCATCCCCACCGCCTGCATGAAAGCATAGCACAGCTCGGTCTTGGCCCAATCACAGCGTACGAGCAGATCTTCCGGAAAATCCCCGGACACGACGGTCACCCGCGAACGTCTGGCTGGGGCTACAATCTCGGTCTCCTCTACGAGTGCGTATCGAGATACGTGATCATGGAGATCACCGCACCCTGGGGATCCTTGATCACACAGAAGCGTCCCACCTCGGGAATGTCGGTCAACGGCACGACAACGTCGCCGCCAAGCCCGCGTGCCTTGGCCGCCGCCGCATCCACGTCATCCACGGTCACGTAGGTTCCCCATGACGGGGGCATGCCCTCGGCTTGGGGCGGCACCGCCATGATGCCGCCGATCTCCGTTCCGTCCACTTTTACGAGATGGTACTGCAAGCCATCGTTCGCCTCGTTGGTGACCGACTCCAGGGTCCACCCGAAGAGCTCGGAATAAAACGTCTTGGCGGCTTCGACATCGGTCGTCAGAAGCTCGCACCAACTGAAAGCACCATGCCGAAAGGCATCCATCAATACCCCTCCCTAAATTGGATTGCCTGGAATCTATGCGCGACCCGAGCGGCTGTCAAACCTTCCGCCGATGGCAATCCCTCCTTGGGACGGTTATTCTCGGACTGACCCTGATCGGGTCGCGAACCTGCCGGAGGTGTCTTATGCTGAAACTCTACCATTGGTGGAGCTCCACCTGCTCCCGCCGCGTGCGCATCGCCCTGGCGGCGAAGCAGCTCTCCTGGGAGAGCGTGTACGTCAACCTGGCGAAGTTCGAGAACCTGGAACCCTGGTACGTGGAGCTGAACCCCAACGGGGTCGTGCCCACCCTGGTCCACGACGGCCGCATCGTCATCGAGTCCAACTTCATCCTGGAGTACCTGGACGACGTGTGGCCGGAGGTGCCGCTGCGGCCCGAAGACCCCTACGAACGCGCGCAGATGCGTATCTGGATGGACCGGTTCGAGCACGAGCTGCACCGGAACGTCAACATCATCTCCTTCATCAAGCAGGGCCGCATCAAGCGCTACGAGCACCTGTCCGATGAAGAGCGCGAGGCCGCCGTCATGATGCAGCCCACCGAACCGAAGCGGGCACTCCTGCGGGACCGTCTCAGGAACGGCATCTCCGAGGAGCAGATGGCCTACGCCGAAGCCCGGCTGGCCGAGATCCTGGACGACGTGGAAACGGCTTTGGCCGACCGTTCCTGGCTCAACGGCGACCGCATGTCCCTAGCGGACTGCTCCATCGCTCCGTTCATCGAGCGCTTCGAGTCCAACAAGCTGGAAGGGCTGGTGGATTGGAACGCGCGGCCGGCGGTGGGCGCCTGGTGGGCCCGGGTGCAGGCGACGGAAGCGTTCCAAACCGCCTACTCCTTCAAGGCGCCGTCGTAGGGGGGCGACCGCCGGTCGCCCCTACCCGGTCCACCACCCGGACTTCAGATCCGGGACACGTGCAGCCCTACTCGTAACGCAGCGCTTCGATGGGGTTGAGGCGAGCCGCGCGGTTGGCGGGTTGAAAGCCGAAGAACACGCCGATGCCCGCGGCGAAGGCGAAGGCCAGCAGGACCGCACCGGGGGAGATGACGATCTGCCAGCCGCCCATGTAGGAGAGGCCCAGGGAAGCGGCGGCGCCGGCGACGATGCCTATGGTGCCGCCCAGGAGGCTCAGGACCATGGCCTCGGTGAGGAACTGGCGGCGGATGTCACGGCGCCTGGCTCCGATGGCCAGGCGCACGCCGATCTCCCGGGTGCGTTCGGTCACCGACACCAGCATGATGTTCATGATGCCGATGCCTCCCACGATCAGGGCCACGCCGGCGATGCCGGCGAGCAGATAGCCCAGGGTGTTGGCGGCCTCGTTGGCCGCCTCGACGATGTCGGTACGGTTGCGGACCCGGAAGTCGTCCAGCTTGGTGCCGGTGATCTTGTGGCGCACCCTCAGCAGGGCGGTAATGCCGTCCTGCACGTCCGACGTGGCCTCCTTGCTCTCGGCGCTGACCTCGATGCCGCGCACGTAACGGATCCCCAGAAGCTTCCGCTGCGCCGTTCTCAGCGGGACGATGACGATGTCGTCGAGGTCGCCGGCCCACGAAGACGTCCCCCGCTCCTTGAGCACGCCCACCACCTCGAAGGGGATGTGCTTGACCCTGATGGTCTGTCCTATCGGATAGTCGTCGCCGAAGAGCTCCTTGCCCACGGTCTGCCCGATCAGGGCCACCTTCCGGTTCAGGAGCATGTCGTCGTCGGTGAAGCCGGCCCCCGACTCGACGCCCCAGTTCATGATGTGGAGATAGTCCGGGGTGGTGCCGGTGAAGGGCGAATGCCAGTTCTTGTTGCCGTAGACCACTTGGGCGGAGCCCCGGACATGGGGGGCCACCCGGATCACTCCCGGCACCTCGCCGAGGATGGCCCTGCCGTCCGCCTCGGTGAGCGTCGTGATCCGTGCGCCCCGCACACGGCGGCCGCCGCGGGTCACCATTCCGGCATAGACCGACACGCGGTTGCTGCCCAGACGCTCCATCTGCTTGGCGACCCTGGCCTTGGCGCCTTCTCCGATGGCCACCATGGCAATGACCGCGCCGACGCCGATGATGACTCCCAGCATGGTCAGCGCCGACCGGAGCTTGTTCACCCGGATGGCCCGCAGCGCGATGCGGACGTTGGCCCGCACTCCGGCCCCCAGCCGCCTCCGGCCATAGCGGCCGCCGTTGCCGTTGTCCGCGCCGTTGCCGTTGTCGGCCGCCCCGCCGCCGTCATGGCCTGCGCCACCACCGCCCGCACCTGCGACATCGCCGCCTCCGGCGTCCTCGCCCTCCGCCGCGGCATGGACCTGGGTGGGTTGCCCCGCCGCCGCGGTCTCTGTTCGGCTCCCTGCCTCCTCGCGTTCCACCAGGCCGTCCTTGAAATGGATGACGCGCTGCCCGTGCGAGGCCACCTCGGGATCATGCGTCACGAAGACGATGGTGATGCCCTTTTCCCGGTTGAGCGTCTTGAAGAGCTCGATGATCTCGGCGCCGGTCTGGGTATCGAGGTTGCCCGTAGGCTCGTCCGCCAGGATGATCCTCGGGTCGTTGAGCAGGGCCCGGGCGATGGCGACCCGTTGCTGCTGGCCGCCGGACAACTGGGTGGGCCGGTGCGTCGCCCGGTCTCCCAGACCCACCAGCTCCAGCATTTCCCGCGCCCTGCGGCGTCCCTCGGCCGTGGGCACTCCGTTGTAGAGGGACGGCAGCTCGGCGTTCTCCAGGGAGGTGGTGCGAGCCAGGAGATTGTAGTTCTGGAAGACGAAACCGATCTCGTGGTTGCGGAGCGCGGCCATCTCGTCGGACGACAGCCTGCCGATGTCATTGCCGTTGAGGCTGTACGCGCCGGAGGTGGGCCGGTCCAGGCAGCCCAGGAGGTTCATGAGCGTCGACTTGCCGGAGCCCGAAGGCCCCATCAGCGCGACGATCTCGCCGGCGAGGATGCGCAACGAGACGCCCTTCAGCGCCTCCACCTTCTGCTCGCCGAGATCGTAGACCTTGGTGAGGTCCTCGACCTCAATGACGGCGGGTCGTTCCACCGCTCAAAGGCCTCCGAGAATCCGCGAGCGCACGCGGGCGGTCGTGTTGGTGGCGCGTTTCATGGCCTCGGAGCGGATCCCCACGATGACCTGGGCGCCCGCTTCGAGACCCGAGACGATCTCCATGTTCTTGGCGTCCGTCGCTCCGAAACGGATGCGCGCGCGGGCGGGCTTGTCGTCGCGGTAGACCCAAACGGCGCCCCTGCCCTCCAGCAACCACCGGCGCCTCTGCTCGGGGGTGGGCCGGCCGCGCCTGTTCCCGCGCCGGCCTCGCCTGGGCATGTCGGGGTAGAGCTGGCGGATATCGCGGCCGCTGACTCTCAGGGCGGCGCTCGGAACGATGAGCACGTCGTTCCTTCTGGCGAGAATGATGGTGACGTTGGCGGTCATGCCCGGCTTGAGGGCCAGGTCCTCGTTGCCCACGCGGATCTCGGTGTCGTAGGTCACCACGTTGTCCTTGATCAGCGGCGACGGGAAGATGCGCACCACCTTGCCGTTGAAGGTCCGCCCGGGGTACGAGTCTACTTGGAACTCCACCTCCTGATCCACCTTCACCTTGCCGATGTCCGCCTCGTCGACGAAGGCCGAGACCTTCATTTCTTCCAGCTCGGCGATCTTCACCAGCGGCGGCGACGACAGGCTGGCGGCCACCGTCTGCCCCGCTTCCACGGTCTTCTGGATCACCACGCCGGAGATGGGGGCCCGTATGACGCTGCGGTTGAGGCGCACCCGCGCCATCTCGAGCTCGGCCTGCGCCTGCTGCACGTCCGCGCGGATACCGGCGATGACCGCCTGCTTGACCTTGACCTCGTCCACCCGGGCGGACTCCTCCTTGAAACGCGCCGTGGCGCGCTCGTATTCGGCCCTGATGGACTCGTACTGGTCGCGGGAGATGAGGTTACGGCCCACCAAGTCCTTGTTGCGCCGGTGCTTCTCTTCGAGGTTCCCGACCGCCGCCCGGGCGCCTTCTATGCTGGCCGCCACGCGGGATTTCAGCATCTTCACCCCGGCCCGCTCCTTGGCGAGATTGGCCTCGGCCTTCGCCACCTTGGCCTCGGCCTGGAGCACCTGCGCCCGGAACAGGTCCTGATCGAGCCGCGCGATGAGGTCCCCCTGCTCGACCCTCGCCGGCACGTCCACGGGAAGGTCCTTGATGGTCCCGGATACCTGTGTGGAGACGGTCACCGACGAGACCGGGTTCACGGTGCCCGTGGTGGTGATGCGGGAGAAGATCTCGCCGGTCTCGACCTTGGCGAGGCGGAAGGGAAACACTTCCTTCTCTTCGGCGGGAAGGAGCTTGCTCGTCAGCGACGTGAGCCCCCCTCGGACGTTGCCGACGTTGCTCTCCACCAGCGCCGGGGCGTACCAGAAGAGGCCCGCCCCACCGGCTCCCAGCAGGACCAGGATCAGGGCAAGTATCCAAAGGAACCGCTTCATCGCTGTCGCTCCGATGCCTCCACGATGGCTACCCCCCCTGTCATTAGACTTTAGAGGGTTTCCTTGCCTGAGAAACGGGCCCAACTACCCTACCGATGCCCAATGTTACAGCACATGGCCGGCAAAAGGGAACAGGATAAACGGCGATCCTGCTCGCGATGCGGTTCACAGTGGACTTGACGGGGTCGTTGGCGAGATGGGCGCAGCTGGCGGTGGTCTGCATCTTGTTATGCCCGGACATCCGGACGCCCTCGGCCAATCCGGACAGCCACGGCTATCGCAAGTCGAGTTCCCGCACGAGTTCCTCAACGTCGATGCCGTGATGCCGGGCGATACTCTTCAGAATACTCGACAGCGTCTTCGCCTTGATGGGATCGTGCAGCGGGATGACCTCATGGTGTTCGCCACCCGTCCGGGTCGTGACGCGCACATGCGAGCCCCGCTGCCGCACCTTCTCGTAGCCCATCCGACGAAGCGCGGCCAGGAGGGCGGCGCCGCTTACGTCGCGCGGGACCTTCACGCCACCAACACCTCGTCCCTCACGAAGTGCAACCGAATCAGGCGCGGTCGGGCCGTGTCGTCGTCGAAGTAGCAGTCCACCGCTTCCCTGACATTACGGCGGAGTTCCTCTCGAGTGTCGCCCTGCGTGTGGATGCCGAAACCCAGGGCACTGGCTGAGTATCCTCCGTCCAGTTCGTCTTCGCTTACTTCGAAAATGATCTCTGTTCCCGACATCGCTCACTCCGGTTTATTCCGCCCTACCTGTGGGACTCGACGGGAATCGCTTGGCAGTGGGCCAAGGTTCATGGGGTGCACGAACATCCGCGGACATACTGTCAATCCCGGCATATCCTGTCAAACGTGGCATATCCCCGGTGGCATTCGGCGCCGGCGTCGACGAGAAACTCAACGTCTCCTTGAATGCTCCAGCGAGGCAGAACTAGTCGACCCTGAATGTAAGGTCATCGGAAGTAGTCGAACCGTCCCCGGATCACGGCGAGCAAAGAATCATGTTTTCCGGTTCGGAATCGAGAAACCGGATCACGGTTTCGTTTGTCGGCACCCCTTGGCCATTCAACTTCTCAAGGAGATCCTCCAACGACTCGGCAATCACGAAGTCACCGCCATACAGCGCAGCCCACTGATCCGGGTAGTCTTTCGTCAAACGCGCTCTCTGTGACTCCATCCGGTCCACGCGGGCACGGAAGGCGCGGAGTTTCGCAAGGATGTCGGGATCGTATGCCAGACGCTCGTGTGCGCGGGTGCCTTTCGACTTCTCGGCCATAGCCGCTCTCCTGTCATTGAGCCCTTGGCTGAAGACCCAAGGTCCTTACATCATATCGCGACGGTCACCGGAATCAAGAACTCCCGTTCCCCCAAGGAGATGAAGGCAACCCCCGCTCTCGCCACCCGCGATGGGATTTGGTAGACTAAGCACACGGACAGCCGTAAACCCCGTTACGGAGGCCACGCGATGTTCAGCACACGTTACGACTACAGTCCGATCATCCACCGGCCCAGGCTTGAATGGCCGGGCGGGGCGCGAGTGGCGCTCTGGCTGGGCCCCAACATCGAGTGCTTCCACATCGACAAGTCGCTGCCGAGGGTCCCCGAGCCGCTGCCGGACGTTCAGTCCTACACCCTGCGGGACTACGGTTCGCGGGTGGGCGTGTTCCGCATGATGGAGGTGTTCGACCGCCACGGCATGCGCGCCAGCGTGCTGCTCAACGCCGAGGTGTGCGCCCAGCACCCGGCCATCATCGAGGAGGGCAACAAGCGTTCCTGGGAGTGGCTGGGTCACGGCATGAACAACAACACGCGCATGAACAGCTACAAGGCCAAGAAGCAGCGCAAGGTCATACGCGAGGTCCGCGACATCATCACCCACGCCACCGGCAAGGCGCCCAAGGGCTGGCTGGGACCCGGGCTCTCGGAGACCTATGACACGCCGGACTTCCTGGCCGCGGAAGGGTTCGAGTACCTGTGCGACTGGGGCTGCGACGACCAGCCGGTGGCCATGCGGGTCAAGGCCGGGCGCATGATCACGGTGCCCTACCAGCAGGGCATCAACGACATCTCGATGTTCGTCCATGCCAACCACACGCCGGCGGACTATTACCGGATCGTCTGCGACCAGTTCGACACGCTCTACCGGGAGGGCGCGGACGGCGGCCGGGTGATGTGCATCCCGCTGCACCCCTACGTCACCGCCATGCCCTTCCGCATCGGTGCCCTGGACCGCGCCCTGGACTACATCTGCTCCCACGACGGCGTCTGGAAGACCACCGCGGGCGAGATCGCCGACTGGTATTACGAGCGCTACTACAAGGCCCCGGCCGGCCTGGACGACCAGCCCGGAGAGGAAGAATGACGAAGGAGTGGTCGAACCTGGTGATGGAACGGCCGGCCGACGGCGTGGTGCGGCTCAACTTCAACCGGCCGGAGAAACGCAACGCCCTCAACCGCGCGCTCACCGGCGAAATCCTCGATGCCCTCGAGACGGTCCGGGCGGACCCCGAGGTCCGCGTCGTCATCACGCGCGGCACCGGACCCTGCTACTGCGCCGGGGCGGACTTGCGCGACCTGCGCACGCTCCACAACGAACCGCCACGAGATTGGGATCGCTCCCATCCAAACCTCATGTTTTACGAGAGTTTTCGGAACTACCCCAAGGTCACCATCGCCCAGGTGCACGGCCACTGCCTGGGAGGCGGCATGGCGCTCATGACCGCCCACGACATCGCCCTCGCCGCGGACACCGCGAAGATCGGCATGCCCGAGATCCTGCGCGGCAGCTTCGGACAGATGGCGCTCAGCTCCCTCTATCACACCGGGATTCCGGCGAAGAAGGCGGCCATCATGCACTTCAGCGGACGCAACTTCTCGGGGACCGAGGCGGACCGTTTCGGACTGGTGTCGGCATCGGTGCCCGAGGCCGACCTTGAGGAAGTGACCCTCAAACTCGCCGCGGAGATCGGCACCCGCCACCCCGCGGCCCTGGCCTGCGCCAAGATCGCGGTGCAGGTGGGCAAGGACCTCCCCCTGTCCCAGGCCCTGCGCACGGACCAGCTAGTGGCCGCGCGCCAGCAGTTGATGATGGACTCGTTCTCGGACGTGGATGACTATCTCCGCTCTCAGAGCGGCGGCACCAACACTGGCTACCGGCGCTCCGACAGCTAGCCCCTCACGGTGAGGGAAGCCGCCGCTTTCAGCACCTCCGCCGCCTGCCGCACCATAGCCTCGACGATCTCGGCGGCCGGCCTCACGTCCTTCTCTGTAGAGTCGAGGACTGGCGCGCCAGCTTTAGGGTCCGGTGGCTTGTCCGTCGCTTTCGCTCCGGGCCTCAGTCCGGCTCCCTTGGCCGCGTTTCCAGTCCCCGCTCATCGAACCGTGCGTGCGGTTTTCCCGCACACGGCTCTCGGACGAGATCATGCCTTCGCCCACGGAAAGCGTGTCGCTCGCGGTGCAAGGCGGATGAGACCGTGCTCAGTCCAGAGCTGCTCGTACCCGTATTGCACATAATTACGGGCTCTCACCTTGTGCTTGCGACGCCGCCACTGGAGCAGCCGCTTGATAGCGTGCCTGTCGATCGCGGCATAGGCCGGCTCGACCTGGCCCAGGATGAAGTACTTTGACCACCCGAGCATCAGTCGATTGAGCCGTTCGGCCACGACCTCCTGGTCCAGGAGCCCATAGCGGGGTTCCGTTAGTTCGCTGATCCTGCGGCAGATGCTCTGGACGCTCGCCTTGCTGGGCCGGGTGCCGATGTAGCTCCCCTTCCCGTGCGGGCGGTAGTTGCGTCCAATCCGATAGCCAAGGAACTCAAACGAGTCCTCCGGCGCCCGGCAGCATCGGGTCTTCTCGGCATTGACCGTCAGTTTCAGCCGTTCCATCAGGTTCTCGACCACCGCCAGCATTTCCGCTGACGACGATTTGCCGAGCACAACCAGGTCGTCGGCATAGTTGACGACTTCCGCCTTGAAGCGCCGGGCATGGCCCAGCACCTTCCAGCCCAGTATGAAGCGGCGCATGTAGATGTTGGAGAGCAACGGGGAGATCGGAGAACCTTGAGGGGTTCCCTTCCTCTCGCGACGCGCCCGGTTCGTACGGCGTTTGCCGCCCTTGCCGTCGTCTTCTTCGACCGCCATCTCAAGCCACGCCTTAACCCAGCCCAGCATCCGCCCGTCGCTCACGCGCCGGGCGACGGACTTGAGCAGTTCGGCGTGCGGAATCTGGCCGAAGTAGTCCGTTAGATCCGCGTCCACCACCTCGCGGTGGCCCGTGTTCAACAGCCGGTGTACGCGCCTGACAGCATCATTCGCGCTCCGGCCCAGCCTGTAGGCATACTGTTCCGGTTGCAGGTCGGCCTCGAAGATCGGCGACAGCACTAGCATCGCCGCCGTCTGCGCCACCCTGTCCCGTATGCAGGGAATGCCCAGGGGCCGCAACTTCCCACGCTGCTTCTTTGGTATGAGAACCTGCCGGACCGCCTCGGGCCGATAGGTTCCCGCCTTCAGGTCCCGCCTCAGTTCCCCAAGCCACCGCTCCACGCCTTGCGCCTCGATGTCCGCTACCGTCTGACCGTCCACCCCGGCGGCTCCGCCATTGCGGCGGACCTCCTGCCAGGCGACCGCCATCACGTCGGCGCGCCACACCTTGTCGCTCAGTGAGTAGAACCGAAAGCCCGGGGCCTCCTTCGCTTTCGCATGTAGCGCCGTCTGGAGTCTCCGGACCTTTTCCGGGTCGGATAGGCTCTCGCCAGTCCCCATGTCCCTTCCTCCTTCCAAACGCTGCTCTCGAACCAAGGCCCCTTCCCTCCACCGGCATTACCCGGCTTCCGCGGTACTACGGACCTCTCCGCCACCCCGAACGGCCCGACCCATCCCTCGCGGGTTGTCGGTTGGCGCGTGCTACGCCACCGCCGGGGCTTCCCGTGTTGCGTCCATCCCCTTCTTCCATGCGTGCCGCCGCCAATACCCCGGCGGAACCGGCCGGTGCGTGTGTCGCTCGCTTCCCGGCCGATGGCAGCCTTTCCCGTACTCGAGGCGGGTCGGCTTCCGCGTTGCCAGTTTCGAGGCCTGCTCGGCGTTCACTCGCGTTGCGGCCCGCATGGTCGCTGAGCCGCCCAAGGCGGCCCGTTTCATCGGAGTGCTTCAAACCATGTCGTTACCTCCATCGTCCGCTCCGACTGCTACCGGCTGGAGCGACAGTTGCCGGGCGGGTCTCGCAACCCGCTAAGGGATGGCGCCTTGCACGGCGCACCCGAGCAGCCCGGCGATCTGTCCGCCGGGCACGCTCATGACGTCCACCCGGCTTCCCTGCTCCGCGGCCACCCGGAACTGGTCGTTGAGCACGCCCTGGAACGGCATCTCCAGCGCCTGAAGGCCCGACTCCTCCCACTTGCGGATCACCGGGCTGCGGTAATGGCGGCTGGGCTTGCCGCTGGGGTAGCGGTCGAGGACGAAGTCCTCGGTCCGGCCCTGGATGAGCTGCGTCTTGTAGTCGGCGTGGATCTCGCTTTCCGCGCTGGCCAGGAAGACCGTGCCGCACCATACCCCCACGGCGCCGAGGCTCAGCGCCGCCGCCAGGCCGCGGCCGTCGGCGATCCCGCCGGCCACCGCCACAGGAGTGGGCGCCACCGCGTCCACCACCTGGGGTATCAGCGGGAAGTTGGCAATCCTGCCGGTATGGCCGCCGGCCTCGTAGCCTTGGGCGATGACCACGTCGACGCCGTTGGCGGCGTGACCCACCGCCTGCTTCACGTTGCCGCACAGGGCCAGCACCTTCATGCCTCGCTCGTGGGCCAGCGGCACCACCTCCCTGGTATCGCCGAGACCCACCGCCAGCACCCGGACGCCCTCCTCCAGGATCACGTCCAACTGCCGCTGCACCATGTCGGGCGTCTTGACCTTTGACCACGGGTCCGGGCCCTGGGTCTCCAGTCCGAACTCCTCGATGGCGTCGCGCACGAAGGCCACATGATCGGGATGGGTGTGCTCCAGGAACTCCCGGACATTGCCCACGTCGGCATAGGGCGTCTGCGCAAGCCGCGGCAGCGTGATGTCCACCCCGAAGGGCCGCTCCGTCAACTCACGGGTCGCGCGGATGCGCTCGCGTATGAACTCCGGCTGGAGCGGGCTGCCGCCGATGACCCCGAGACCGCCTCCGTTGGACACCGCCGCCACCAGCTTCGGCGGGGTCGTGGAGCCGCGGCTGTCCCAGCCCATGCCCGCCTGGATGATCGGGTGCTCGATGTCTAGCACATCACACAAAGCCGTTTTCAGTATCGCCATGGCCGCTCCGGTCCGCGTCTTGATGTCCTAGTCCTCTAACGCGAACCGGCATGCATTGCTAACGGGCGTTGCAGCGCGGTGTCGTGGACAGTCGGAACCAACCGTGTTAGGAGCCTGTCCGAGCGGGCGGAGATCGACTGCAGAGAGCAACGTCATTCACGAGGACATAAAATGGAGAACCGCCGTTACGACTATCGGCCCATCACGGCACGACCCAGGATCAGATGGGCCGATGACGCCAGAATCGCCGTCTGGGTGAGCCCCAACATCGAATATTTCCACGTCGACCAGCCGATCCCGAATTTCGGCGCGTCACGGGTGCCGGACGTGCGCGGCTATTCGCAACGCGACTACGGCGCCCGAGTGGGCGTCTTCAGGATGATGGAGGTGCTCGACAAGCACGGCATCCGGGCCAGCGCCCAGTTGAACTCCGAATGTTGCATCCACCACCGGGAGATCATCGACGAGGGCGTCAAGCGGGACTGGGAATGGCTGGGTCACGGCATCACCAACAACCTGCCCCTGACCGCCTATCCCGCCGCGGAAGAGCGCTCCGTCATACGACAGGTGCGCGAAGAGATCGCCCAGGCCACCGGCAAGGCGCCGCGGGGCTGGCTGGGACCGGCGCTCGCGGAAACCTTCGACACTCCGGACCACCTGGCCAGCGTGGGCTTCGACTACCTCTGCGACTGGGGCTTCGACGACCAGCCCGTCCCCATGCGGGTGCATACCGGCCGAATGATCGTTGTGCCCTACGAGCAGGGGCTCAACGACATCAACTTCTTCCTGCGCTCCAACTACACTCCCAGGGAGTACCTGCAGCAGGTTTGCGACCAGTTCGACGTGCTCTACCGGGACGGCGAACGGAGCGGCACGGTCATGTGCCTGCCGCTCCACCCCTTCATCATCGGCGTCCCCCTGCGCATCAAGTACCTCGACCTCGCGCTGGAGTACATCCGCTCCCACGACGGCGTCTGGCTGACCACGGGGGGAGAGATCGCGGACTGGTACTACCAGCACTACTACGAGGATCCGGGGAGGCCGTAGGACCTCGTCGGGGAATCCCCCGACACCATCAAGTTCCACGGCCCTCGATTGAGGATAGTGGAATGTCCTTGCCTTGCAAACACACCTGAAATTACGCTAGAATAGGCGCAAAACTATGTGGTTTCTCTATGCTGTTCCACGAACTTGTCAAGGATGAGGTGTTCTCGCCGGTCCTCATCGCATCCGCGCTCCGTACCACCAAATCGGAGATCGCCGGGACTTTGGGGCTTGGCAAGGACGCGTTCTCACGAGCGTCGAGAATCCGGGGGCGCAAGACCCAAGTTCGTCTGCGCCAGATGTTGGAGATACTGAACCGGGTCGAGACCGAAACCGGCTCGCCCCTCGCGGCTTACGCCTGGTTCCGTTCCGAGCCGCTACCAGGGTTCGGCGGTGCCACTCCCGATCTCTTGCTGCGTCAAGGCAAAGCGGATCACGTGCACGCCCATCTGAACCGGGTCATGGCCGGCGGATACGCCTGATCACCTGCTGACTCGATGCGTTTCAGAGGGGTCGTGTACCGCGCTCACAATCCTCAATGGTCCTGGACGCCACTGTCCGGTGACGGCGCAAAGCGCCACGGAGGGCGTTTCAACCGGCGCGGAGTCCCAGCGCTCTACACGTCCCTCACGCCGTTGACTGCCCTACGCGAGGCACAGCCGCTTGGCCGAACCATGCAGCCTATAACGCTCTGCGCCTATGAGGTCGATTCGGAACCGATTTTCGACGCGCGCGATGAATCCCAACGCGCGGCCCTCGGGGTGGCCGAGTCAGAACTCGCTTGTCCTTCCTGGGAGGCGGAAATGATCGAGGGCACGACTCCCTCGTCGCAGGCGCTGGCTGACCGGTTGATGGCGGCCGGCTATGTCGGAATGTTCGTTCGAAGCTTCGCTGCCGGAGCCGGTGCCCAAGAGTTCAACCTTGTGCTGTGGAGTTGGGGCAAGGACCTGCCAAGCCACGTCACTCTGATCGACGACGAAGGCCGCCTATCAGGCGAGCCGGAATCGTAACCCTGGTCCGTGGACGGAACGACCAGCATGCAGGGTTCTGCTCCGACAGGCCAAAACGGAGTTGTCGCGAAGCCTCTCCCGTGACGCACTCGTTCGAGATCATCCCGCGGGCGCCGTATTCGTTCGACTTCACCGTCGCGCGCTTCATGCGTTTCGCGAGCGAGAGCGTCGACCTCGTGGAGGGCGGCCAGTACCGGCGCCTCTTGGCGGACGGCCGCCAGCTCGCATTGGCTACGGTGACCAACGCCGGGACGGTGGCCAAGCCGCGGCTGGCCGTGGTCTTGCACAGTCCCTCCAAAGCTCCCCTCAAGCTCGCCGGGTTCGAGGCGCAGCTCCGCCACGTCCTGTGCACGGACCTCGATCTCCGGCCGTTCTACCGCATGGCGCGCAGGGACGGGCTGCTGGCGCCGATGGTGAGCCGGTTCCGCGGGCTGCGGGTCACGGGCAATCCGACGCTGTTCGAGGCGCTGGTGACCGCGGTCCTGTCCCAGCAGGTCAACCTGACGTTCGCGTACTCCATCAAGAAGGCGCTGGTCGAAAGCTTCGGCCGCAGGTGGCGCCGGCAGGGACGCACCTACCACGCGTTTCCCGAGCCACGCCGGTTCGCCGGGCAGACCCTGGAGTCCATGCGCGGCTTCCGGCTGAGCAACGCCAAGGCGGGCACGCTGATCCGCCTGGGCGAGGCCTTCGCCTCCGATGTCACGCTCCGCGAGCTGTCCGCACTGCCGGACGAGCAGGTCATCGAGCGCCTCACCGCCATCAAGGGCATCGGCCGCTGGTCGGCCGAGATCGCGCTGATGCGCGGGCTGGCGCGCCCGGACACGTTCCCCGCCGGCGACCTGGGAGTGGTCAAATACGTGGCTCAGGGCCTGTTGGGCAAGACCGGCAAGGCCACCGAGGACGAGATGCGCGCCTTTGCCGAACGCTGGCGGCCCTACCGCGGGCTGGCCCTGGCCTACTGCTACGCCGAGCTGGCCACCCGCCGCGGCGCGTCCACCCCAGGCACTATTGAGAACTAGCACGTAATGCTACCTTGTGTGCCTGGACGAAAACATGCCGAACACGTCCCCTGCCCCCGAAACCGCCGACCGCAACGTGTCCATCGTCGTGCCGACGTTCCGTGAGGCGGCAAATATCGCGCCGCTGGCGGAGCGCATCGACGCGGCGCTTTCCGGCACGGGCATCGAGTGGGAGCTGTTGCTGGTGGACGACGATTCCGGCGACGGCAGCGAGGCCGTGGTCACGGAGATCTCGCGGCGCCTGCCGGTGCGCATGGTGGTCCGGCGCGAGCCGCCCCGGGACCTGTCGCTGGCGGTCATCGAGGGGATCCGGCTGAGCCGCTTCGACCGGCTGGTGGTGATGGACGCGGACCTGTCGCACCCCCCGGAGCGCATCGTCGACCTGCTGGCCGCCCTGGACGGCGGTTGCGACATGGTCATCGGCAGCCGCTACGCCCCAGGCGGTAGTGTGGACAGCTCCTGGAGCCTCTACCGCGTGCTGAATTCACGGCTGGCGACCTGGCTGGCGCGCCCTCTGGTGAAATGCGCGGACCCCATGGCGGGCTTCTTCGCCACCCGCCGTAGCGTGCTGCCCGATCTCCAACTCCTGCGCCCAATGGGCTACAAGATCGCACTGGAGCTCATGGTGCGCGGACGGCTGCGGGTGCGGGAGGTCTCCATCGACTTCCGCGACCGCAGCGTGGGCCTCAGCAAGATGAACTGGCGTCAGCAGATCCGCTTCCTGCGCCACCTCTCCCGCCTTTACAACTACAAGTTCGGCAGCTTGGCCCGCGTCCCCTTCTTCAGCGCTGTGGGGGCCAGCGGGTTCGTCGTCGACCTCGCCTGTTATCTCGGCCTCCAGTGGGCCGGCGTCGAGCACCGCTTGGCCCGCGTCCTCTCCTTCTGGCCCGCCGTGGGCTGGAACTGGGCCCTCAACCGCGGCCTGACCTTCAGCGAACGGGCGCGGCAGCCTCACCTGAGCCAGTTGGCCCGGTTTACGGCCAGCAGCCTCGTGGGCCTTGCGGTGAACGTCGGCAGCTACGCGCTGCTTACGAGCTACGTGGAGGTCTTCGACCGTCACCGCCTGCTGGCGTTCTTTTGCGGCGTCAGCCTCGGCAGCATCGTCAACTTCCTGGTTGCCGATCTCTACGTCTACCGACGGCGCGCCGGCACCGGACGCTGACCCATACTCATCTCGCGTTGCCGGCCGGCAGGGGGACCTGGTCCCTCACCCCAACCCTCTCCCAGAGGGAGAGGGTTGGGGTGAGGGACTCGGACAGGCTCCTGGTCGATCAGCCTTCGCGCTCCGGTCCGCCGGGGTCCACGCGGCCGTAGGCATCCTCGTAACGAACGATGTCGTCCTCTTCCAGGTAGTCCCCACACTGGACCTCCACTACCTCCAGCGGAACGGCGCCGGGATTCGCCAACCGGTGTTTCGTCCTTTGCGGAATGTAGGTGGACTGGTTCTCCGACAACACGAACGTTTCCTCTCCACGGGTCACCCGCGCGGTGCCGCGGACGACGGTCCAGTGCTCGGAACGATGCTCGTGCGACTGCAGGGAAAGCGCCTGGCCGGGTCGGACGGCGATGTGCTTCACCTTGAATCCGGGGCCGGCGAGCACATCGTGAAACGCGCCCCAGGGGCGCTGGACCTTGCGGTGAACCCGTTGCTCCTCCCGGCCCGCCGACCTGAGCGCCGCCGCCACCTTGCCCGTGTCCCGAACCGCGTCCTTGCGCGCCACCAGCACCGCGTCGGCGGTGTCGACGACAACGAGACCGGACACGCCCACGACCGCCACCAACCGGTCGCCGGCGCGGACGTAGCTGTCGTGGACGCCTTCCAGGAGGGTGTCGCCTTGGGTGACGTTGCCGGCGTCGTCCTCGGGGCCCATATCGGCCAGAGCGGCCCACGCGCCGACGTCGGACCAACCCGCTTCGAGCGGGACCATCACGGCGTCCGGGGTGTGCTCCATGACCGCGTAGTCCACCGAGACGGCCGGAGACCCTGAAAAGGAGCGTGCCTCCAGCCGCAGGAAGCCCATGTCCTCCACCGCGTTGCGGTGTGCCTGCGTCACCGCGTCCCGGACCGCCGGCTCATGCGCGCCGAGCGCCCGCAGATACTTCGACGCCGGGAACACGAACATGCCGCTGTTCCAATAGTAGCTTCCCTCTTCGAGGTAGCGGGCGGCCTCCGCCGCCGCCGGCTTTTCCACGAACCGCTCGACCTTGCGGCCGTCTTCGCTGACGCCGGTGGGGCCGGCCGCCTTGATGTAACCGTACCCGGTTTCCGCGTAGGCGGGAGTTACCCCGAAGGTGACGAGGTGACCGGCTGCTGCCTCCACGACCGCGGCACGCACCGCGCTTGCGAACCGGCTCTCGTCGCGGATCACGTGGTCCGCCGGGAGCACCAGCAGGATGGGGTCTTCGCCGCGGTCGCTGTGCGCGAGCGCCGCCAGCGCCGCCGCGGCAATGGCGGGCGCGGTGTTTCGTCCCACCGGCTCCAGCAGCACGGCCGCGGGACTTACACCGACGGCATCGAGCTGCTCGGCCACCATGAACCGGTGATTTTCATTGCAGACCACGATGGGCGCCCGCAGCTCGTCGAGCGCGGCCAGGCGCCGGGCGGTGGCCTGGAGCAGGGTGTGCCCTTCCACCAGCGGAACGAACTGCTTCGGATGGAGCTCACGGGACAGCGGCCAGAGCCGGGTACCGGCGCCACCCGAGAGAATCACGGGGAACAGGACGTGGCTCATCGCGGCCTACTCGAATTCAAGGACTGAAACGCGGTCTGTGTGTGACTATACCAGAGACCGGGCGGCGGCATACAGTTTTTGCTGCTCCCGATCCGTTGGCACACGAAGGGCGCTCGTTACCGGATTCCTGGCGTGCTGTCCGTCCCCCGCAGGACCCGCCGGTTCCACCAGGCGATCACCGGGGTGATGACGAGGGTGGGAAGAATCCACGCCAGCCATGCCGGGTTGGTTTCGACATTCACAACCACGACCGCGGTGACGGTGGCGATGGTCCCCGCCAGCATGTTGGTGAGATGGCGGGCGATGCGTCGCGGGGCGGGCGGCGGGGGCGATGCCCGGTGATGCCGCAGGTCGGTGGCGCTCAAGGCCGCGGCAATGAATCCGAACACCGCCATGGTCACCCACTGCGAGTCGCCCCGCAGGAAGAGCACGGCGCCGTAGCCCCACATGCCGAGGCCGGTGAGGGCCATGATCGCCGCGGCGGTCCAGTCCACCGGCCGCGGCCGGCCGCTCGCGTTGCGGGCGAAGCGCCAGCCGGCGAACACGAGATAGAAGCTGAAGACGGCGACCAGCAACAGCACGACGTTGGCCCCGAGCATCGCCAACGGCAGGGCGGTGACGCACACCAGCGCCATGGCCGCGGCGTAGACCCGCCCTGCACGTATGTGAGGCACCCGCCCCTTTGCGGTCGAAAGCGCGATGGCCGCGGCGGCCAGCGCCACCGCGCCGGCGGCGATGTGGACAGCGAGAAGGACGGCCCCGGCCATGCCTGAAGTCCCGGAAATCCCGACCGCTACTCCGCTCTCACGTCAGCGCCACAGGTCGAACCGGTGGACGACGGCCAGGCGCACCATGACCAGGTTGTTCTCGACCCGGCAGGAACAGCACGAGGGTCCAGGGACCCCGGAGCCCTGGTGTGTCTTTCAAAGACCGTATGAGATGACCCATATGCGAATGTTAGCATGGAAATCGGTCCACCAAGAATCCGCAGGGCGAGGGGCATGTTCCGAAGCAAGCCAAAGTAGATTTTCCCCTTGCGGAGTTGCGTTGACTGGCGGCTCCCCGCTGAATATACTCTCGGAGACATGCAAGGCCCTTGGAAGATCCAAGGGCCTTGCTGGTTTATGGGAACGGCGCCTGACGCCGCACGAGCCCGCGGAAGAAGCCGCGGACGCCGGGAGCACAATGGGGACGGTCCACGAAATCTATATCGCACCCGAAGGCAGCGCGCGCATGCGCAAGGTGGATGAGGCCGAGGCGGTGGCGAGCATGGGGCTCAAGGGCGACCGCTACTGCGAGCGGACCGGCTACTACAGCGGCTGGGACGAGTGCCAGGTGACCCTCATCGAAGCCGAGGAGCTCGAGGCCATCGCGGCGGACTCGGGCCTCCAGGTGCTGAACGGCGAGCACCGGCGCAACATCGTCACCCGCGGCGTCCGGCTCGACGAACTGGTGGGTCATGCCTTCCGCGCCGGCGACGCCGTGCTGGCCTTTGACCGGCCGCGGCCTCCGTGCGCGTATATCCAGTCCATCACCGAACCGGGCATGACCCGGGCCCTCGCCGGCAAAAGCGGCATCTGCGCGCTGGTGGTCCGGGGCGGCCTCATCCGGCCCGGCGACGAGATCGCCGTGCTCTGATCACGGCCGTGCAAAACACCCCTTCCCACCGACCATCCACGGGGGCGTCTTCCACCTTCTTCTACGGCTGGATCATCCTGCTCGGCGGCTTCTCCATCCTCGTCGTGGACGGCGGCGTGCGCTTCTCCTTCGGCGTCCTGGTGAAGCCCCTTGCGGCCGAGTTCGGATGGGACCGCGGCGCCATCACGTTCGCCTACACCCTGAACATGCTGGTGTTCGGCTTCGCGCAGATGATGGCCGGCCGGCTGCTGGACCGCTACGGGCCGCGGCTGCTGTTCTCGATCTCGGCGCTCGTGGCTTCCGCCGGCCTCTTCCTGACCTCCCGGACGAGCTCCATCCCCGAGCTCTATCTCTACTACGGGGTCGTCACCGCCATCGGCGTGTCCGGGGTCACTATCGGCGTCGTGTCGTCCACCGTCTCGCGATGGTTCAGGAGCCTGCGCGGCCTGATCGGCGGCATCGCCGTCACCGGCACGTCCTTCGGACACTTCGCCATCATCCCGGTTCTGGCCTATTCTCTCGAACGCTTCGGATGGCGCGGCTCGTGGGCCGGCCTGGGCGTCATCGTCTCCGTGGTGGTGATCCCGGTAGCGCTCACGGTGATGAAGAAGGAACCCGCGGACATGGGGCTCTCGCCGTACGAGACCGGCGGCAAGGCGGCCCCGACGTGGCGCGCCGCCCCTGCCCCGAACTTCTCGCCGCGGGAGGCCTTTCTCTCCCGGAGCTTCCTGTTCGTTGCCGTCGCGTACGGCCTCTGCGGCTTCCAGGATTTCTTCTTCATCACCCAGTTCATTCCCTTCGCCACCGACACCGGCCTCACCGGCCAGCACGCGTCGAATATCCAGGGGCTGGCGGGACTCGCCAGTCTGGCGGGCGTCCTGGCCTTTCCGGCGCTGACCGAAAAGGCAGGCCACGGAATTCCCCTCTCCCTGATGTTCATGCTGCGGGTCGTCTGCTACGGGCTGCTCCTGTTCTCGTCCGCAGAGCCGGCCATATTCACCGCTGCCCTGCTGATGGGTTTCACGTTGATGGCCACCGCTCCCCTGGCCGCCGCCATGGCCGGAGACTACTTCGGCGTCCGGCACATCGGCCTGATCACCGGCGCGATCCTCTGGGTACACCACACCGGCGGCGCGTTGGGCGCTCTCCTGGGGGGCGTGGCGCACGACGCCGCCGGGTCCTACTGGGCCATGTTCGTAACCTGTCTGCTCATGGCCGGCGCGGGCGCGGCCGCCTGCCTGGGCATCCGGCCGCCCGGAGGACCGCTGATTCCACGGCGCGCGAGGGGCACGACATAGTGTACTGTCCGGCCCGGGCGGCAAACCCTACACCGTGTTCGAATCGGGTGCCATCATAAGGACGGGCCCGGCGCAGTGCTTTAACGGCCGCGGTTGCAGGTGTAGTATATGTGGCTGCCCAGGGCGCGTTGACCGCCAAGCCGCCAACCATCGCGGAGGAGAAGGACGGAGGCATCAAATGGACCGAATCGCCGTTGATCCAAGAGTTCACTTCGGCAAGCCATGCGTCGCGGGTACGCGCATTGCGGTGCAGGATGTCCTGGAACTCCTTGACGAGGACATCCCCTTCAACCAGATCGTTCGCGACTACTATCCCGACCTGACCGTCGAGGATGTCCACGCGTGCATTCGGTACGCGATCGCCCTGGTCGGCGCCGAGGACATTCGCCTCCGCCCGGCGACCGGATAGATGAGGTTTCTGCTCGGCCAGGACGTGTATACATCCACCGCTCGGCATCTGACAGGGTTGGGACACGATGTCGTTCGGATATCGGAAATTGGTAGCGGTGTTCGAGCGCCGCCGGGAGGAGAGCGGCGGCGCGGGGGAGGAGGGCTAGGCATTCCCGTCCCCCACGAGCGCGGACGGACACCTGAAGGGCATCGGTCACCATCACCACGGGATCAGCAAGGCTGGCGGAACCCGTTTCTGGTTTCACGGGCTGCGCAACGCCTTCATCACCGCGGCCGAGCGCGACCTCATGCTGCTGCGTCCGTTGACCAAGCGGCTCGTCAACCACGCCCGCGACGACGACATCACCGAGGGTTATGCCGCCGATTGGACGGTCGGGTAGCTCCGGGAGCCCGCTCAGCGCGTGGCCGACCGCATTGAAGTCCCATTGGGGTCTGACGCATCGACGCTGGAGGTTTGTCCGGTCGCGAAGTGAATTGTCGCGAAGTGCGAGGAAGCCGTGTTCTTTCGGCCAGTTTGGCCCTCAGCGCCAACGAATACGCAAGCGCTGGCTAACTCTCAAGTGTTTTGCGGATTTTGTCCAGTTTTTGGGAATTGATCTTGTAGTTTCGATCACTACTGTCCGGTCCAATAATTGAACAAATTCAATTGCTTATGCAACATGTCCTGGGAGGAAGTGTCTTCGGCATCGAAGAACCCCTTGTTTAAGGGGATTTTCTCGAACAAGGTGACGGAGAAGACCTGTAACAATGTGTAGAGGGAAACATCGAGGTCGAGCCGCTTTCTGATGATGGCGACGAGCACGTACACGGAGACGGCAGTCCAGATTTGCACCTTGACGGCGTTCTCCGAGGTGCCGTAAAACTTCCTGATCCGCAGATGTTGCTTGATCCATTTGAAAAACAACTCCACCTGCCAGCGGGCCTTGTACAGTTCGCAGATGACCTTTGGCTGAGGACCAAACAGGTTGGTCAGGAAAAGGAGCGTCTTTGATGTCTCCGGGTCTTTGAATCGAATCCGCCGCAAATAATGAGGATAACGTTTGTGGCTGTAGAAGCCCGACAACTTTACGGTCTGATCGCAGACAATGCCTTGCACACGATCGCTTGGAGCGGAATAGATGCGTCGCAAATCGGCATTGGTTTTGGCTCGGGTGACAAAGAACGCGCCGGCTTCGTGAAGTGCGAAGAGGCGCTTGAAGTCGAGGTAAGCGCGGTCCATCACGTAAATCGCTGCGGGTTCTGGAATCAACAGATCGAGCACTTTGATATCGTGCAGCTTGCCGTCGGAAACATGTATGAAACTCGGGATATTGCCGCGCAGATCGAGCAGCGTATGCATCTTGACCGCTGCTTTGGTGCTTCGAAACGAAGCCCACGGAAACAACGACAGGCACAGGTCGATGGTCGTCGAGTCCAGTGCATAGACGGTGTTGGACAGATCCAGCCCAAGGTCCTCTTGGATGTAAAGTTTGCGGGCTTGTGCAATGAGCCGTTGGGCGAAGTCGGCGTAGATTCTCCAGTCTCTTCGTTCGTTGGCGTCGGCCAACGTAGAGCGCCTGACCGTGGAGCGAATGCCCATGTGGTAGAGCTTGGCCGATTGCGCTGCAAGACAGGCTTCGATGTCTCGCAGACTTTCCCGATAAGCCAACTGAGCGAATGCCAGGATGCGAAAGTGCTCGGCACACGCCAGGGTGCGAACACGACGGTTCCCGCCATAGCGATCGACGATACGAGCGAACGTTGTCCAAGGCAGAAAATCCATCAACTGCGCGAACAGCGTCTTGCCGGTGTACATGGCGTGCCCTCCAGGGATTCCTGCCCTGAAGGTCGCCCAAAAGCGCTGTTGCGTTCAAGTCGGCACCGCAAGAAATCGATAAAAAGTATACCTGATTCACATAGTTACAGCCATCCCTACGTCACTTAACCGGACAGGAGTGAGTTTCGATACAAGTGAGACACAAGATCGGCTATCTCGCCGGTCAGTTCATCTCTCTGTTTCTTGTTAGCCGCAGCTAGCGCCTTTAGCCGGTTGCTAATCTTTTTCTTGACACCCTGGGCGGGAGGCTGTCCCCCTTCAATAGCCGCCCAATATACTTCCCAATAGTCTAGGTTCGGAAAGTCCTCGTCCGCGATCTTGGAAATTTGCTTACCCTCTTGTGCAAGAAGCGTAATCTTTTCCTTGTCGGCATTAGAGATCGTCATAGTCGTGGTTCCCCCTTTCCAATGATTCTACCGCCCATTGGCGCCTCGCATCAATTTTGCACACATCCATCTGGCCAGATCGCCCGGAACCGACCGGGTGTGACGTTTCCATTTCGTGCAAACCAATTTCCGCCGCTTGGCGCGACTCAGGCTGTATCGCCACAAAAACCTTTTGGATCGTGTCAACCGAGAGTTGGATGCCGTGCGCCGACCGGCTCGTTGCGGACTTGCTTGATGCCGCGACGATGCGCTCCTCCTCCGTGGCCGGCACCCACCGCGGCGGCGCGAAGTGTGGTCGCCGGCTACAATCGGCGAGACCGGCGACACCGTCCGCTTGATTGCTCCGACGTCAGGTGAATACTCTATCTGTATAGGCAATCAATCTCCCGATTCCATGCGACGCCTGCGCTCGGCGAGCGTCTCACCTTCGTACATCCAATACTGCGGACCCGGTACACTGGGCCAATTGTAACCAAGTCTTTCAAATGCCTTCTGAGCTGCAGCCGAAAGGCTTGTCTCTTCGCCTTCAAAGTGCACCTTTTTGTTGTCGATGACGGAGCAGGTCACGTCATTGTCCTTTACGAAAACTAGCTCAGAATTACACGGCACTTTGACCATTTCGAAGTTGAAGTTAGCTCGCCTTCTTCGCGCTTCTTCTAGTGACGTCTTGTCATCCCCGTCCTGAATGACATCGTCTCTCGGCGTGACGGGCTCCCGGCCGATCTCCTGCACGAGGTAGCGGGACGTGCGGATGAGCTTGTTGATGGTCTCGATCATGTGCACAGGGATGCGGATGGTGCGCGCCTGATCGGCAATGGCGCGGGTGATGGCCTGGCGGATCCACCACGTGGCATAGGTGGAGAACTTGTACCCGCGCTGGTACTCGAACTTCTCCACAGCCTTCATGAGGCCGATGTTGCCTTCCTGGATCAGGTCGAGAAACTGGAGGCCGCGGTTGGTGTACTTCCTGGCGATGCTCACCACCAACCGCAGGTTGGCTTCGATCAACTGCTTCTTGGCCAGATCCGCGCGGACCTCGCCTTCGTGGATCGACTCCACCCGCTGGCGGATCTCCTCCTCGGACATCTCAAGACGCTGCTGCGTCCCTTCCACATCCTCGATGGCCTGGCGAACGCCCTCCTGCACCTCCCGGAAGGCTTTCAGGCTCATCCTGAACGTCCCGACGGTCTTTCGCCAGTTGTCCTTGCCGTTGTCGCCCGCCGCCGCGTCGAGGATCTCCCTGGCGGTCTTTCCGGTGGCCCTCTCGTACCTCAACAGCCGAGTCTTGCCGGACTCGATGCGATCCAGTTCCGCCTTGAGCCCGTCCACCATCGCGTCGATCTGGAGTCGGTTGAGGCCTAACGCTTTGAGCCGCCTGAGAATCTTCGTGCGGCAACGGGTCGACTGCCGCTCCAATTCTTCCCGTACGGCCGCCGCATTGCGCTTGCTCAGCTTCTGCCGCACGGCGTCGTATTCTCCCGCCGCCTGGTGCAGCTTGCCGATCTGTTCCAGCAGTTGCTGACAACGCACATCCTCCTCCTTGGCGTCAACCTCGGCTTCCACACCCTTGATCACTTCGTGCACACGGACCTCGCCCTGTTCGAGCCTCTCTCCGACATCGAGCACGTGCTGGACCGCGACGGCACAGGAAAGCGCGTGTTCCGCCACGACTCCCTCGCCCTCCTCGATCCGCTTCGCGACCTCCACCTCTCCATCCCGGCTGAGCAGCGACACGTTGCTCATTTCACGCAGGTACATGCGCACAGTATCGCCGGTCTTGCCGGCCACGTCCGCGTCTCTGCCGTCGACCTCGACCTCCCCCTTCTCCGGCTCGTCGTCCGGGGCGTCCTCCGCCTGTC
The DNA here is from genome assembly GCA_965204505.1 of uncultured Binatia bacterium (SeqCode). Classification (GTDB taxonomy): domain Bacteria; phylum Desulfobacterota; class Binatia; order UBA9968; family JAJDTQ01; genus JAJDTQ01. The sequence goes on along the minus strand of CBDBFB010000001.1, from coordinate 453,945 downwards.
CGGTCAACGCCATACGCGAGCCCGCATCCACCACCTCGATGTCCATCTCGCCAAAAATGGCCATGACGTCGTCAAGCCGTTCGGGGGAGACGGTATCCGCCGACAGCATATCGATCACCTGATCGTGGGTCAGGTAACCCCTTTCCCTGCCGAGATCGATCAGCCGCTTGACATCCTGCTCCCGCTTCATCAGACGAGTCCTCGAGGTCTTCCGGTGGGTGCTGACCGACGTCATGTCTACAAGCCCGGCGCCGCGCGTTCCAAGCGGAGTTTCTTTTGCAGGACCTCCTGCCATTGCCGCATCCTCTCTTTCTTGGCAGCGTCGTCGCGGGTCTCTTCGGCAACGCGTATCGCTCTGCACAACTCCCGATCGAGCCGGTTCAGACAACGGCTCTTCAAAAACGAGACAGCCCCGGGCCATTCGCGTGCAAGACTGCCAACTGTCCAGTGTCCTGACAAACAGCGGTCAACGGCACATGTCGGTTTGCACGGCGTCCGTCAACCCGGCCAGCGCGTTGATCACAGCCAGATCGCGGGCACGCCCCGCGGCGGTCCTGTTCAACGACACCAAGACTCTTGCCCGCTCTAGACCGACCCAGACGGTAGCCGCGGTTTCTGGGCCGAAGGGCTCCTGTGCGCCGACGGGAGCCATCAGAAAGAAAACCGTCGTGGAGGCATCGCCCGTGAACACACCGGGGAGCCTCCCCGTGATTCGAGCACGGTAGCCGGTTTCCTCGCGGACCTCCCGCAGTGCCGCCTTCCTGCCGCTCTCGCCCGCATCCGCGCCGCCCTTGGGGAAGGTCCACACGTACCCGCCGTAGTGACCCTTCGGCTCGCGCAGCAGGATCTTGCCGTCCTCACGCACGAGGACTCCGCCAAACGCGTCGGCCCTATCGGTCAGGCTGCTCCGAGACATGCCTACCGTAGCCTCCTTACGCTCATGCTGACGGTTCACGAGTTCCTGGCCTTGAGGACAACAGAGCTTCGGCCAGCGCGGCGAGATCGTCGGGCCAATAGTGCATCGGCCTCGGCTGCTTGGCGCCGAGGTCGCGATGAGGTCGACAGGCCTGGACCGGCAAGACCCAGCGATTCGGGATCGTGTGGAGTCCATCGGCCGCGCCCAACAGCGCACCCACGATGGCGGCGTTGGTGTCAGTATCACCGCCCTTTCCCACCGTGGCCACGAGAGCGGCTTCGACGTTCTCGCCCCTTCGCAAGCGACAGAATGCGTTCTGGAGAGCAATCAGGACCCAGCCCATATCGGACCAGTAGTCTTCCGGCTCCTGTCCTTGCCCGGCAAGCGCGAGAACGGCGGCTACCTCCTCTGTTCGGGCGTAATCCCGGGCAATCCGAAGCATGGTGTCACGATTCCCAGAGCGAAGCCCTTCCGCGATCGCGGCCGCATAGACGCCGCAGGCATCGACACATACCTCGTTCGGGTGGGACAGCCTGGAGTCCTCACGTCCAAAGCGATCCGCCACCTCGGGCAGCCGTGCCCAGATGCCGATGGGCGATACGCGCATGAGCGAGCCGTTGCTTTGGCTCATGGCGTCGGCATGCAAGGAAGCGGCCTCGGCCTTCGCCCCTGTACCCGCCGCGGCTGCCGAAAACGCCCGCCTCGTGGTGAAACCGATGTCGAACGGCCTGGACGCGTACCACTCGCCATAAGCGGCGGCGACCACCTCCCGGTCGTAACTCCCCGTCTCAAGTAGCGTTCGTGCAAGCGTAAGCGCGAGTTCGCTGTCGTCCGTCGCTTGTCCCGCCAACAGATCCCAGTACCCGCCGTCCGAGAGGTTTGTAACCCCGTCCGGATAAAGGCGAGCGATGTCCTGTTTTTCCTGGAACTCGACCAACGCCCCCAAGTTGTCGCCGATCACTTGCCCGAAAAGACAGCCCTTGGCACGGTCGACTGCGTCATCTTCAAGTGTTCTTGGCCATGACGACGCGACCGCCGACCGAGAAACCGGTTCAGACCCACGCGAACCCGACGACTGCTTGACGAGGACGCGGGCGGCCTCTGGCGCGCCCCCGAAGCACCGAGCGACCTGACTTGCGCCTTCCCGGCTATAGGTGACCTCTTGTCCCGTCTCGTTCAGCAGTACGCCGCGGGCGCCCCGCAGGAGGGCGTGGCCGCCGGCGTAGTCGAGGCCTTCAGGGTAATTCAGCGAGACGGCGGCCACACCGTCCCCCGCCGCTACCCGGGCTAGCCTGTAGGCGATGCTCGGGAGGCTGACGAAACGCGCGGGGGCCACGGAAGCACCGGACTCCACTGGCGCCGCCGCCGCGTCATGACTCAGAAACACGATCTCACCCGCCCGCAAATCCATTTGGGAGAGATCGACTCGTAACTCGGCGCCGTTGCGCAGCAGGTGAGGCAACCCCTCCGCCCATGCGATCAGGTCCCAGCCACGATCCGCGCTCATGGGCGAACAGACCACGCCTAGAATCGGCGCGCCCGCACGAAGCAATGCGACGGAGACCGCAGAGCCGCGATGTCCCTGCAGCCACGCACGCGTGCCGTCATGCGGGTCCACGAGCCAGCAGAATTCCGATCCATCTCCCCGCCTGATGCCGGTTTCTTCACCGACAAGCCCACACGGCATGATGGCCGTCAGCGTGTCTGCCAGATACTCCTCGATTTCGACGTCCACCTCGGCCTTGTCGCCGGCGCCGCGAGGTCCACCAGGGCGGCGAGACTCGTCGACCAGCATTTTCGCGGCGTCGGTGACGGCGGCGGTCACCCGCGGCAAGAGAGAAACGATACTTGGCATGTGTTCGGAGACTCCTTTCATGACGACCAAGGTCCCTGCGTCCGCATCGTCCGTTGGTTCCTAAAGATCGAAGCCGATTTTTCGCCCGTGTTCCGGTTTGGATTCGCTTTCCTCGTACAGCATATCAACAAGTGCCTGCGGTTCTCCCAGACAGCCGAGAATCTCTGCCTTCCGGCGTACCACGGAGAAGTCACCGGGAGTCAGGGTGGCCAAACCAGTGACCCCGGCCGGGGGCTCCATCCCGAAATAGGTACGGAACCCGGCTCTCACCTGCTCCGGCGACAGATAGTCGAGCGCGATCTTGAAGGTGAAACGCCGCAGGGTCGCCGGGTCGAGACGCTCGCCAAAGTTGGTGGTGCATGCGAAGGGAAACGGATGGCTTTCCATCCACGTCAACATTTCGTTGACTTGGCTGACCTCCCAACTCCTTTGGGCGAGACGCCGGTCCGCCAGCAGCGAATCGGCTTCGTCGAACACCAGGAATGCCTCGGCATCCCGCGCCTCGGTGAAAGCGGCGGCGATGGCCTTTTCGGTCCCGCCGACCCACATGGACATGAGATCCGATGCACGCTTCTGGGTGATCTCCAGACCAAGCAGGTCGGCCAGATGCCGGACAAACGCGCTCTTGCCCGTGCCCGGCGGGCCTTGCAGGCACAGCGAGAAGTGACGCGCGCCGCCCTTGACAAGCCGGTCCGCCAGTTGCACCGGGTCAACGTCGGCGCGAATCAGCGCGGGATCGTACCTTTCCGGTGTCCGCTGAGTCGGCGGTGTGTCGCCCAACAGCACCCGCACCAGTCCCTGTACTCCCCGCCGTACGTCCGCGATGGTGCCGCCACCCAGCCGCGCAGCCACCGTGACCCCGGAAGCCACGCCCGGCGTGACATCGAACTCCCGGGCCAGGACTTGAGCATCCTCTTGCGTGGACTCGATACCATGGTGCGCCAGGTGCCGCGCCCAGATCCGCTCCCGGACCCTGGGCGGGGGTTGCCGCAGTTCCAGGGCAAACATCATCCGGCGCAAGAGAACGGGACTGGTGCACCGCGCCGAGTTCGAGGTCCACAGGACCGGCACCGGGGTCTCTTCCAGGAGACGGTTCATGAACACTTTCGAGCCTTCGGCCGAGCGCCCACGGAAACGACTCGGCCCAAACAATGCCGCCAGCATCCCTCCCGGCCCGGATAGGAGGTCCTCCATCTCGTCGAAAAGAAGGATCGCCTTGCGATTCCCGGCAAGCAGGCGTTGGGCGAGACGGAGTTCCTGCATCCTCTCATCGCGAGAAGGCTCGCCGCCGCTGTCGTCCGATTCGCCGACCGAGTAAAGAGGTGCTTCCAGCCGGGCGGCCAGGGTCTTGCAGAACTCGGTCTTGCCCGTTCCGGGCATTCCATGGACAAGGATGTTGACACCCTTCTGCCCGCACTGCAGCGCTCCTTTCAGAAGCCGTTCGAGATGGTCCCGGTCACCGGCCACGTGATCGAAGTCGGACCAGCGAAGTTCGGCGGGGCCGGCCTCGGCAAACAACAAACTCTGAACGTCCGAGCCCGCCTCCTTCGGAAGCCAGTGCAGTCGCTTCAGCCGGTCGACGAGCGTCACGTCGCCGTCGTCGTCGATGGATACAAGCCCGGACGTCACCAGTGGCGCGTCGGGTGCGAACCGGCGATAGACCGCGCCAGCCGACAGACCAAGAAGGCGAGGAAGAACGGGACTCTCCAACCTGAATGTCCTCCCCCAGCGCCGGCTTCGCTTGGCGTCGTCAATCATGGATTCGACAAGAGTCCCCGTATGGTAACGCAGCACCAGTTCCAGGATCGCGATGTCGATCCGGGAGAGACGAGCGGCCCCCGCGAGAAGCCGGAGCCGCCTCGCCATCCGGTCCGGGCGTGCCTTCCTAGCCTCCGTCAGGGCATCGCTCAAAGCCTGCAGCACGCGCGAAAACTTGTGCCGCTTTACTCCGTCGGCATCGCCATCCGCCTCAAGTGGATACGGAAGCCCCAGTTGATCCTCGTGACTCCGTATCCATAGCAACAGGCTCTTGGCGTCCTGGTCACGACGACGCAGGTGCGAGAGAGCGTTCGAGAGGTAGGATAGAACCAGACGGCGTTCGTAGGGAGAAATCGTCATCCCCCATATTCGACACAGCCCTCATGTGAGCTACCCCTTTCATGAGAGAAATTTGGAAATTTCTTCGAAACGTAACAATTCCGTGCTGCGCAAGGACCGATTCTCAGGTGGATCGTCCCGTCTGAGATTAGCCCCGCACCTCGACCGGCAAGAACAAGCAGTTCGGGAAATGAGAAACGACGAATTCTTGAGTCGGTTAGCTGCTGGAAGCCGCAATAGAGGGTTCGGTGCTGTCGCCGCCGGGACTGATTCGGAAGCTGCCAAGCAACGTTTCAGCGGTCCGTCAAGGCTACAAGACCCCGACAAGCGCTTCTTCGTGGCCAAGGCCGAGGATCCAGGCCTCCTCCGTCTCGATGGCGGCACGTTGGGCTGAGGTGAGCCAAGGAGCGCCGTCGAAGAGCGGCGCAAGCCGCCCGTCCGCATCCAATCGCGCGAAGGCCTCTGCATTTACCCGAACTTGGACACAATCGAGGATGTCCTTTTCGCGCTTGCGCTCATCGATCTGCTTCTTGAGCAGTGAGGGATACACTTCAGCAATCACTGCTCGCGCTTCCGGCGTCCGAAGACCGGTTTGAAATGGCCAGACCGACGCACGCCCGGCGATGCCCGGGGCCTCCATGAGACGCTTAAGAGTGGGTAACCCGAGCAACACCTGGGAGCCAACGGAACCGGCACCGGACAATTGCCAAACGGTTTTCGCACCCTTGGCGCATTTATCGGCGACGCGATGTTCGCACGGGTGGTAACCCCGTTCGGTACGCTCCGCTTTCCGCAGCGGGACGGTCGGATAGGACCATTGATGAGGACGACCCCAGCACGGACCGCAACCCGGATACCGTGCGTTAATCTCGGCTGCAACGTCGTAGCGATTGTTCTTGTTGTTCGGTTGGTCACAGATGCGCTTGTCGAGCCAATCCGAGAGGGTCAAGGCACGCGCCTCGCCAGTCAGATGTGCGGCTACACCCTCTGGATAGCCAAAGGGGAAATCGAATCTCACCAGCAGGCGCCGACCAGAGTCGAGTTCTTCCGCAATCAAGCGGGCGAGGCGTTGCGAGGCGCAGTGGCGGGTGCGCGCGTACTCGGGTTCGCATACTGTAACGCTGCCGCCGTCGACACGGGCGACAGCCCACCAGATCGCGTCCTTGGTGCGCTTGACGAGACTCGGCTTGGATCGCGCCGACCAGTCGACAATGATGTGGGTGTGGAAAAGTGGCGAAAACTTGATTTGAGCCGACTCCAGGTCCGTCATCAATTCCTCCTATCCCTTAGCCTGCGAAAGGTGGCTCGCTCAAACCTGCGTCTGCTCCTCGTCCTGATACGCAACGAGGCCGCACTCAGACTTCCCTACTATTGCCGCAGTTCGCTACATCCGCCTAGCTGAACCTCCACGGCTTCTGGGTCGCCTTGTACACACCGGCTACGGATCTGCGTATCGCGTGGAACCGAGACTCCACACCATCCTTTCGGTCATCGCCGTCTCGGAGCCTTGGGCGTTGTCGTGCTCATGCTCGCGCTCGCGACGCAGGAGACTCCAGAACCTCTTCGGACCGAAGACCTTGACCGGCTCCCCGTTCCAGTCGTGCTCCATTTCCAGCGAGTCCTTGGAGCGGTCCGCGATTACAAGCGCACCCCGAACGGGGAGAGACGTACCGAGATGGTGGCGAACCCGGCGCACATTATCGCCCACTTGGCGTAACGCCGCAGGAAACCTCCGCTTGCTCAGCCAGCACGCCTTGGTTTCCACTACCCAGATACCGGCTGGTGTCATCACCACATGATCGACGTTGCCCCGCCCGCCCAGCGCTCCCTTGACGTCGTGCGCGAATGCGCACCCACGCTGTGCTACGGCGTGTTCGATGAGATCGCCAACTTGACGCTCCGCAGCCAGTCCGCGACCCCATGTGGCGCCGAGGTGACGGCAGTATAAGTACAGCGCGCTCAACCCTACAGCCATCAGACCCAGCGTGACCCACGCCGTGAGAATTTCAGGCCACCCGTCGAACACGGCAATGCCCCGGACCATAAATCCCAGTCCGAAACCCACTAGAGCCATGTAAAGCATGCCGATGGAAGCCGCACGGGAGAGGAGTTCTCCCCGCAGCCAATCACCGGCCGCATTCTTTCGCCCCGTCTTCTCCATGCTCTCCCCCGTTGACGATCAGCTTGAGCAGCTCGTCTGAACACAAGACCCTAAACCAGGAAATTCCGTACCTCTGTATCATGCGTCCAATGCGCCCGCGCGCCGTTCTGCCGCTGCCCGCTCCCGGCGCGCCTGCGCAAGCTCGTAGCTCGCCTGCATCCGCATCCAGTGATCAGCGGTCCCCCACCCGATATCCTCCAGCGCTAGCGCCATATTCGCGGACACGCCCGCCTTGCCGTTCAGTAGGCGCGACAGCGTTCCGCGCTCGCAGCCAAGGCGCGCCGCCGTTTCGGTGACGTTCCACCCCACATCGTCCATGCTCTCGCGGACCAATTCGCCCAAGTGTGGCGGGTTGAGCATCGGGCCGACGCGATCACTTGCCATTTCGTTCATGGTCAGCTCTCCCTTCGGATCAGTGATAGTCGATCAGGTCCACGTCTACGACCTCACCCTCCTCGAAACGGAACACCACGCGCCAATTACCGGAGACGTCAACGCTCCACTGACCCGCGCGGTCGCCTCTCAGGGGATGCAGCCGGAAGCCGGGCGCGTCGGCGTCACGCGGATGCGCCGCCTCTTGCAGGCGGAACAGGATGCGCCGGAGCAAGCCGGGATTCAGATTCAACACAATATTCAACACCAGGGAAGGAATCAGGGCGCGGACAGGGGTGCGCATGACCGGCCGGCGTCTCAGGATAAGTAGATTAGTGCCTTTATTCATAGTATTTCTGTCCGTTCACGCGCATTTCTGCACATGTTGACACACAAAAGCGTGGAGCAGGCCTGCCTCAATCGTCGTCAACGGCCAGCTCCTCCCGGTACTTCCGCCACCGCCCGCGGAACTGGTGATAGGTCAAACCGAGCGCCTCTGCCGCCTGGCGCTGGTTGTACCGTGCCTCCGTGAGGCTCTCGCGAATCATCCGCACCTCCAGATCTCTAACCGCCTCCTCGAGGGACCTGTCCGGCCGGTCGGGAGCACCGGCCGGGGGGGACGGGGCCGGCGCCGGAGCCTCGATTCCGTCGCTCGTGCCCGCGCTGAAAGGCGCGACGAAAGGATCGAAGACGATCTCGTCGACGGCGGGCGTGTCGGATCGATACACCGCCCGCTCCACCACGTTCCTGAGCTCGCGGACGTTGCCGGGCCAGGGGTAGCTTTCCATTTGCGCCACCACGCGGGGGCTGAACCGGGGGAGAGATTCCCGGCCCAGCTCGTGCGCCATTCGCGCGGCAAAGTGATTGGCCAGCAACAGGATATCCTCTCCGCGAGCCCGCAAGGGTGGAACGAACAGGACGTCGAACGACAGCCTGTCGAGCAGGTCGCGCTTGAAGCGGCCCTGGCGGGCCAGCGAGGGCAGGTCCGCATTGGTCGCGCCGATGATCCTCGTGTCCACTTGAACCGACCGGGAAGATCCCACCCTTTCGAAACTGCCGTACTCCACGACCCGGAGGATCTTCTCCTGGACCTCCGTGGGGGTCTGCGCGATCTCGTCCAGGAAGAGCGTCCCGTCCGTTGCCGCCTCGAACCGTCCGGTGCGCCGTTGATGCGCGCCGGTGAAAGCGCCCTCCTCGTGGCCGAACAGTTCCGACTCCAGCAGCGTCGGCGCCAACGCCGCGCAGTTCAGGGCCACCAGCGGCCCCCGCCAACGCTGCGAGAGATAGTGGAGCTTGGCCGCGGCCAGTTCCTTGCCGGTGCCGCGTTCGCCGATCAACAGGATCGGACGATCGACCCTGGCGGCACGGGACAGCATTTCCTGAAAGTCCAGAAAGGCGTTGGACTGCCCCAGCGGCTCGGTGTAGGATTCAGGCATGCACCCTCCTTTGGATATGCGTAAAATACCATATATTAGTTATTATCACTAATAATAGGTATTTCTAACCAACGCCACGGGTTACCCGGAAACTTCAAAACCCAACGAAAACAGCACCTTGGAAGCGCGGCAGTGGTTGGCACCGTTTATGCTTTCTCCAGAACCCAGCGGCACGGACACGTTCTCCGCGAATTCTCGAGGGAGGAAGTCAAATGGGGATCTTTACACGCTTGAGCGACATCATCAGCTCGAACATCAACTCGATGCTGGACAAGGCGGAGGATCCGGAAAAGCTCATCCGGCTGATGATACAGGAGATGGAGGATACCCTGGTCGAGATCAAGGTAGCTTGCGCTCAGGCGATGGCGGCGCGCAAGAAGGTCGAGCGCGAGCTTGATGAAGCGCGACGGCGCCACGACCAGTGGGAGGACAAGGCCAGGCTCGCCGTGGACAAGGGACGTGAAGACCTGGCGCGGGAGGCGCTGATGGAAAAGCGGCGCTATCGGGAGCGCTCGGAGACCCTGGAGAGCGAGGCGATCCAGTGCGCCGCCATCATTGAACAATACCAGTCGGACATGGCCCTGTTGGAAGACAAGCTGGCGAAGGCAAAGGAAAAGCAACGCATCCTGGTCCAGCGTCACATTCAGGCGCACGAGCGCAAGCGCGCCCAGAGCGGGATCCGCAAGATGGGCAGCGCGGACACGATGCTGCGTTTCGAGCAGTTCGAGAACCGTATCGAGCGCATGGAGGCCGAGGCCGATCTGGTGAACTTTGCGCGGAAACCGGATCTCGATGAAGAATTCGCCCGCCTGGGACAGGACGACGAGATCGAAGCCGAGCTGCGGGCGCTCAAGGATGCTGTCCGGAGGTCCGATACCTGAGACACGGCGGCGGTCTGTCCGGCTGATGCGCATGAGTGAGCGAGGATGACACCGGAAAGCATCATGGGACTGGTATTGGGCGTGCTCGGGATGCTGTTGATCCTGGGCGCGGCGTTGATTGTCATGGTGGTTTGGGCGATCAAGTCGCTCCGCGGCAACGGAGCCGGCGGCGACGAGGCCCAACTGATGCAGGAGCTCTACCAGGGGCTGAGCCGGCTCGAAGACCGCGTGGAATCCCTGGAGACCATTCTACTCGACAGAAAGGACAGAAACCCATGATTCGAGGCTATTCGAGGACCGGCCGCATCTATCGCTCGCGTCGCGGGGTGATCCTGGGCGTGTGCCGCGGTCTCGCGGAACATCTGGACGTGCGGGTGTTGTGGGTGCGCGTGATCGCCGTCGTCCTGTTGATCAGCACGGGTTTCTGGCCGTTCGCCGGCCTCTACCTGCTGGCCGCCCTGCTCCTGAAACCGGAGCCCGTGCTGCCCTTGCAGACGGAAGGAGAGCAGGACTTCTACAACAGCTACGCGCACTCGCGCACCATGGCGCTGAATCGCCTGCGCCGCACCTTCGGTCAACTCGACCGCCGCATACGCCGCATGGAGAACATGGTCACCAACCGCGAGTACGACTGGGAACGAAGGCTGCGGACCGGAGAACGGGAGTAGTAAACCGGTTGACGGGCTCCGGCGTCAGGGTCCAGCCCTCCAGCGCCAAGACCTTCGTAGTCAAACACCGCGCGGGAGAGGGCGGCCGCAAGGCCCCCAACAAGCGCGTCACCCTCGGACGCTTCGGACGCATCACCCCCGATCAGGCAAGGCGCATCGCCCAGGAGACCCTGGGCAAGGTGGTCGCGCTCCGGTGGGAGCGCATCGACCTGGACCGGCGCATCCTGCGGGTGGATGAGACCAAGACCGGCGAGCCGCTGGAGCTTCCGCTCACGCGGCAACTGGCTGCCGTGTTCGAGCGCCGCCGGGAGGAGAGCAGTGAGACGGGGGAGGAGGGCTGGGTGTTCCCGTCCCGCACGAGTGCGGACGGACACCTGAAGGGTATCGGTCACCATCACGTCGATATCAGCAAGGCGGCGGGGACACGGTTTTGGTTCCATGGGCTGCGCGCCGCCTTCATCACCGTGGCCGAGCGCGATCTCATGCTGCCCCGCCCGCTTACCAAGCGCCTCGTCAACCACGCCCGCGACGACGACATCACCGAGGGGTACGCCGCCGACTGGACCGTGGTCATTACCCCATCGCGTAAACGCCCCACCCTTCCACATAGTCTTCGTGTTGCCGGATCGCGCCCTGCCAGAGCTCGTCTATCCTGGTTGGGAATTCGCATACCGTTTTCCCACTCGTCCAGTACAACCAACGGTCCCCTCTCAACCCCGTTGGAGACTCGCCATCCGTATCCGGTTCCCCCAAGCCGAGCGCGTGCTGGTGATTGTCGCCGAGGAAGGAACCCTACTCGCCACAGTTCCATCAGCGCACCATGTAGCCCTTCCCTGTCAGGCAGAATGCGACTAGGTCGTACCACCGCTTCGTTTGCCGTCTGAGTACCGCCTGCCGTTTCCGCGCACTCGGCGGGCGCATTGGTTCATGGACCCCGCGTACGTAGTCCCCGGCTTCTTGATTGGCCCGGACCGCTTGACGGCTGCACTCCGCCATGACTCGGCTGCCTGGCCGGCTTCCGTCCGGTTTCTTCGCATCCAGCCCATAGCACCCCGCCAGCGGCAACGTGAAACACGTCAGCAGCAACACCGCCTTCATTCGATGCCCGTACACGCTCACTCCACCCTCCCTTGAGTCAGTTGCCGTAACACAGCAATACAGCCATCAGACTGTGACCCCTTGCTGTCGCATGGACTCCTTCCGGGCTCGGCGCGTCTCAGACCCTTGCCCAGCCGAATCTTATGCTGAATCTCCCGGCCACCGGCGTCTGACACGAACCAGCCGCGCCACAGCATCTGCAAGCGCACGTCGGCGATCCGGGGACACAGCGTTAGGGCGACGAAAGACACACCGCCGAAAACCCATTCGAGGGGACTGCTCAATCACGCACCCGTATTCTCGTTTCCTCCACAATCCATAGCTGACCGTCCAGGGACTTGGTGGAAAGCCGCTCAAGAAACCGTGCTCCGATCTCCAGGGCGTGGTCGCGCGCCTGGTCGTCCAGTCGAAACACAACGATTCCGGAATATGCACCGGGTCGATATGTTCGGATGTCCGAAAAGTCGATGTCGAGGGTCACGATGGCGCGCCGCTCCTGAGCACAGACGGCCGCCAAGTCCGGATCGCTGACGCCGCCCAACTGCTGATCGAGAACGGTCACCGCGTCACGACCTGCCCGGTTGAACAGGTCCGCCATTTCGGCCGGGAGGTTTTCGTCCAGCTTGAATCGCATCTGGACCCACTCCTACTCGATCAGCGGCGCGACCCGCTCCTTGGCCAGCTCCGCGGCGTAGCACACCGCTGCCCGCACGGACTCTGTTGTGATCGAAGGGTAGCTCCTGGTGATTTCGTCCGGACCCAGGCCTGCCGCCAGGTTGTCGAGGATGGTGGCGACCAAGACTCGCGTGCCCGTAATACAGGCCCTCCCATGACAGACTTCGGGGTCAACGGTAATGTGGTCTCGCCAGTTCATCAAGCTGTCCTCCTGTCGTCTTCCCGGCACGCCAAAAGCGGCTTCCATTCCCGCACGGTGTAGTTCAAGGATATGACGATGATCCGCCAGTGTCTAAGAGTATGGCAGTGCCGCGCCGAGTCGCAAGCTCCGCCGTCGGGTGTCTGAGCCCAAACGCCTTCGAGCGCGAGGCTGGGCGGCGGTGGCCCCTCATGTCCCGGACGTGTCAAGAAGTACCTGACAGCAAGCACAAGGGGCGTGCGGGAGCACACCGTCCCGTTCCGTGGTTGTGGCAGGACATCCACCGGCCGAAGACAATCGCCGCCGTTCGCAGCCACGCCTGATAGTCGCGTCACACGTACCTTGTTCCCGGCCCTGGAAGCGCGTATGCCGGCTGCATGGACACCCGACGAGCACCGGGAAACACGCGTAGCGGGAGGCGTCCGCCGTGGTAGCGTCGATCGGCAAGATCGCCTCTCCGTCGCAGGGGGCGAGCTATTTCGAAAGGGACGGGTACTACAGCAGGGACGACCCCGCCCATAAGGAAGCGAGCGCTTGGGCCGGCCGGGGAGCGGAGGAGCTGGGGCTCTCCGGTCCGGTCGACTCCGATGCATTCCGGGCCATCCTCGAGGGTCAGGTTCCCGGCGAACGCCAACTCGGCCGCAAGGATTTCGAATGCAACATCCAGCACCGTCCGGGCCGGCGGCCAGAAGATGGTGGCCGCTACCTTCCGCCACGACACCTCCCGCAACCTGGACCCGCAGCTCCACACTCATGCGGTTGTCGCCAACATGGTTCAAGGCGAGGATCGGAAGTGGCGCACCATGGTGGACGACGGGCTCTTCAAGGGCAAGATGACGATCGGAGCCATCTACCGGGCGGAGTTGGCGCAAGGGCTACAGGATCTCGGGTACGGGATAGAAAAGACGCACCCGGACGGGCGGTTCGAGATCGCCGGGGTATCGCGGGAGGTGATCGAGGAGTTCTCGACGCGGCGGTCGGAGATTGAGGCGGCGATGAGAGAGCATCGGTGGCGATCCCCGACATGAGTTTACGGAGAACGTAAAATGGATTAGAGTGTCGCGCACATGATCCGGAGCTTCAGGAACCGGGAGACGCAGCGCTTCTTCGAAGGGCACCGCGTCGCAGCGTTTCAGGGGTTCGCCGATCAGGCGGCGCGCCGTCTGGTCTTGCTGGACAGCGCGGAGACGCTGCGAGACCTTTCCGCGTTGTCGGGCAACCGGCTTGAGGCGCTGCGCGGCGACCGCGCTGGACAGTACAGCATTCGGATCAACGCTCAGTGGCGAATCTGCTTCCTCTGGACCGATGACGGGCCGTGCGAAGTGGAGATCGTGGACTATCACCAAGGGAGCCGGACATGAACCCGAGGAACGGAATGAGGCCGGTGCATCCCGGCGAGATACTGCGCGACGAACTCGACGCGCTCAGTCTAACGGCCAATGCGCTGGCGAACGCGCTGGGCGTCCCGGTGAACCGCGTCACGATGATCCTGAACGGACAGCGGGGGATCAGCGCGGACACGGCGCTGCGTCTGGCGCGGTATTTCGGGACGACGCCGCAACTGTGGATGAATTTGCAAAAGACCTGGGAGCTTCGCCGGGCCGAGATCGAGGCAGGACGGGAGATCGCCGAACGTGTCACTCCCAGACAGTCGGTGGCGTGACGGGGGCGGAGGTCCCGCTTGGCGAGACCCGCGAACGCATCGCCGACCGAGAGGAATCGGAGAGGCTGCCAGGCAGCCGCACGGGTGGAAGGAGACTCCCGAGGAAGCCTTGAGCCGCGCCGCCGATGAGATACGCGCAATACTGGAGGTTGAGCTGCTCTGCCGCGCGGTACCGTCATGATCCGGCTTCTCGGACTCTCCTGGGACGCTTGGGTGCGCTTCGCCGCCGCGAGTTGGCTACTGCTGTTCGCGGCCGCGTGGATATCACTCCCCGTCGCCTAGCTGGGCCACTCCGAGGAAGCCAACATTGTCATCAGCGCGTCGTTCATCGCGGTCATGCTGACACACGCGGTCCCGGGGATCGGAGTTCTGGCGTGCCCGGGCGCCCGGGGGCGTCTTCGCCGCGAGCCTGGAGCAGCCGCGCTCTCGTCGATGACGCTCGCGGCGATGGGAGGCATCGGGAGCTTCATCGCCGGAACCGTACCTCACGGACAGCATCCGATCGGAATGCTCGGTATGATCGGCATCGGCGTGCTGGCATTCCCCTACACATTCGGGATCGTCTTCGCCCTCGCCATCCCACTCGGATGCGGGGCCTGGATCTGGTCGATCACGAGGCGCAAGGAGGAGATCTCCCGCACGGTGTGGTGGGCGCTGACCATCGCGGCAGCGCTCGGCTGGATCATGGTTGGGGTAGCGGGCGTGGCGTTCCTGGGCGCGTGAAGGATCCGGGCGGCACGCTGATCGCCCGGTGAAGGGCGAGATCATCTTGCGCGCCCTCCCTGAGCGCCACTGTCTCGCGGTTTGCGGTTGTCGCCATCTCATGTTGTTGGTATCGTCTGGTACATAAACCGGTCAACTCAGAATGTGCTCGACACGGCTTGTCCCCGGGCACGGCGGCGCTACCCTTTGCAGCGCTGCCCGGATACGCTTCGGTGGGCCGGACGTCCGGGAAGCGGGTGCTTGTCGGGTGTCCGCCGACGAAAGGGAGATACCGATGTGCGGCTTCGTATGTCTGTGGCAAGTGGACGATACGGCGCTGGCGCGGCGGATGATCGGCAAGATCGCCCACCGCGGGCCCGACGGGATCGAGGTCAGGCGTATCCCCGGCGTGCCCGCGGTGATGGCGCATTGCCGCCTGGCGATCATCGATCCCGAGAATGGAACCCAGCCGATCCATGGCGGCGACGACGCTCTGGTCGCCAATGGCGAGATCTACAACCATGCCGATCTTCGAGCGATTCTCGGCGAGAGCGCGTTCGAGACCGGCAGCGACAGCGAGACCATCCTGCACCTTTTCCGTTCGCGCGAGCCGCGGTGGATTTCCAGGTTGGACGGAATGTTCGCGTTCGTTCTCACAACGCGCAAGCGCGTCGTCGCGGCGCGTGATCCGCTCGGGATCAAGCCTCTTTACAAGGCGAGTCTCGGCGGCGGAATCGTCTTCGCATCGGAGTTGAAGGCATTCGACGACGTTCCCGTGGACGATGTCGAGGAAATCGCGCCGGGCGTCATGTACGACAGCGTCGACGGGCCCCGCCGCTGGCACCGCATGCCGCAAGGCGCGGCGGAGATGCTTTCCGGCGAAGACCCGGAACCGATGTGGCGGGAGTTGCGGATCGTGCTCGAAACGGCGGTGCGCAAGTGGATGGTCGCCGATGTCGAAGTCGGCTGTTTTCTCTCCGGCGGTCTGGATTCCTCGATCGTCGCCGCGCTCGCCGCGCGTGCGAGCGGCCGTCCCCTGAAGACGTTCTCGGTCGGCGCCGCTGGAAGCCCGGACATGGAAGCGGCGCGGCTCGTCGCGGGTCACATCGGCTCCGATCACCATGAGCTGGTATTCGACGCCGCCGACGTGGCCGCCGCCTTGCCGCACGTGATCTATCACCTGGAGAGCGTCGATGTGGACGTCGTGCGGAGCGCCCTTCCGACTCATTTCGCGGCAATGCTCGCGCGCCGGCACGTCAAGGCGGTGCTGACGGGCGAAGGGGCGGACGAGCTCTTCGCCGGCTATCGCTATCACTATGACTATGCGGACCGTCCGCGCGCGCTCGCCGACGAGATCACACGGTCGCTTTGCGCCATGTACAACGTCAATCTTCAACGCGTCGACCGTATCACCATGGCCCAGGGGTTGGAGGCGAGAACGCCGTTCCTCGACGGCGACCTTATCGCGTTCGCCCAATCGATCCCGGCGACCCTCAAGATGAAGACGGACGAAAGGACGCGTGAGACGACGGAGAAGTGGGTGCTGCGCAAGGCCTGCGAAGATCTGCTTCCCGCGGCGATCGTATGGCGCAAGAAGGCCCAGTTCGACGAGGGCAGCGGGACGCTTCGCGCACTCGGTCGTGTGCTGTCGGAGAACTTCGGATCGCCGGGTCCGTTCGATCGCGCACGCGAAGAAGCACTTTACGAAAGCCTGGTTCGCGAGCGCTACAAGCGGCCCGCGCTCATTTTCGATAACGCCCGAAAGTGGGCCGCGGACCGCGTCGCGACCTTGGATACCCCCAGATTGTAGGACGCACGCTCAACCCATGGTCAACACCGCGTGTCCACCGCCTCTGGGTAAGCCTTCGGTGGTACCGTGGAATGCCCTGCCAAGTGGGCACAGCTGGTGGTGTCCGAGGAGCTTGCCGACCAGAGACAGGTTCTCTCCAGACATGACGGCATGGCTGGCCACGGCGTGGCGGAGGTCGTGAAGACGCGCCCTGCCGATGCCGGCGTCGGTGCAGATGGCATGGCAGCGGTGTAGAAGCCTGCCTTGGCGGATCCGGTCCGGGGCGTAGAACTAGAACGTATCGGCGCTGCGGCTGGTGGGGAGCGCATCGCCGCAACGACGACCTCCTCAACCTGTCGGGTAGGGCACTGGCGCGCGCACCTTTATTGGGCCACGTTTCCAGCCGCCCTCCCTAAAATTCCGTACGTCGGGTTTTCCCCGGTACGGCTTCAAGCTTCAGGCACCTCGCAGTTCGGCACGGAGCCTTCCGCAGGGTCGCCGAGGTCAAGGCCGATCCCGCCATACCCCCGAACGGACGCTGCGTTTGCTCCGCCCTTCGACGATGCCACTCGCCGGTTGATGCGTCGCCTCTGTGTGCGAAACCGCCGGTTGCAACATCGCCACCTGAGCCCAGAGGCCCTCGCTCCGGCCGGGTTATGTTGTCCCGGCCATCACCGCTTGTCGGCCTCATCCGCCAGTCTGGACGTCTCCGCCTCATTTCCCGGCACGACCGGTTATAGACGCGGTCTTTGACATTCGAGGATCATCCTGTCTGACCTCCAGACCTTCCGGACTTTCGCTGCGGTACTTTCGAGTATTGCCGCCTTCAATACGCCGGGAGCCCCGGTGCGTGCGCCTCAGTTTCTTCCGCACCGGCACTGGCCATCGGGTAGGCAAGAAACCCTTGGCAGCTCCAATTTATCCCGCAAATCAGCTTCACGCGGGAACGCCCTTTTCGACGCTTGATCCGTTCACTCTCGTTGCGGCCCTGCTCGTTGCTCGCCTTCCGGGCTGATCGCACAGGAGCGGCACAAAGGCCTCCCTGTCCCCCGAGGCTTTTACGTCCGGGCTTCCAGATCGCCGGGTCGCCCCGTGCGTCTGCCGGATATGACTACGGCGCCAAACTGAGAACTGCGCCGGCGGGACTCTCACCCGCTAGTACCGCAGCTAGTCTCGCTGCGCCCTGCCCAAGGGCGTCATCGCCTTCCCCGGAAACGGCATCACCGACAACCTCGTCGACAAGGCAAGGCAGCTCGGGATACTTCGCTCTCTCCAGATCACTAGGCCGGGCCTTGTGCAGGCTGGTCAAATAAGCCTCCCTTCCCCCATCTGTCGAGGTCTTGAGCGGGACTGTCCAGAACTCGCCGTTCTCCTCGATGAAACCTACCGCGACGGGCTTTGCCCTCGCGAAGGCGGAAAACGAACTTTGCCATGAGCTTTTCCTTCTTCAATCCAGGCCCACATAGAACGGCACGAGTCCGACTCTAGAACGCATACCGAAAGCGAAGCCCCACGCGCCGGGGCGGCAACACATAGGACGAATAGGTACGCAGGGCAAAGCCGTCGACGACGCGGATGTCCGTGGGGACGCCCCTTGACGATACCACCGCGTATTTATCGAGCAGGTTCTCGGCGTAGAGCGTTATCGTCCATGACGACGAGTCTCTCCACAGCGACGCAGAGAGGCCGTGGACGCCGTAACCCGGCCGGCGCTCTCCGCCCCCGCGCCCGCCGATCCGGGTCAGAATGCCGCCAACATGGGAGTAGTCGTAGGACAGTTCCAAATCGAGACCGTCCAACGGACGCATGCGATGGGAAATGATCACTCCGCCGCGATGCTCCGGCGCGCCGTCCAGCCTGTCGCCCTTGAAGGCGTCTTCCCCGTCGGGCAGCAAACCGGGGGCGTCTTCGGTCAACTCGGCGCGGGCGTAGGACCAGAAACCGCGCAACGCTAGCGCTTCTGTTGGACGCAACGCAAGAACGAAGTCGATGCCCCGGGTCCTTGCGTCGGTATTCTGTATGATGGACTGCTTGCTGTACGGCGTCCGGCCGGGCATCCGGGCGTCCGCCCATTCGGTGTGGAAGAGCGCGCCGGTCACCGCCACGCGGCCTCCAAGCCATGAACCGCGCAAGCCGATCTCGTAATGGGTCATGGAATCCGGCCTGACCTGTTTCTGGCGTTCATGGATGCAACTCGGCTGACCGCCGCCTTCCCCCTCCTCGATATCCTCCCGGGTGCAAACACGGAAGGGGTTGGAGCTGCCGGCCCGGTTTCCCCTCCCCTGGGTGCGCGCGGCATAGACGAACCGGTTCTCGCCGAGCCGATACGCGGCGCCGAGCGAAAACAACAAACCGTCGTGACTGCCGCGGGTCTCGGTGTAGGGGCTGTTGTACTCCGGCGTGAACGGAAGCTCGGTGGCGCTGCCCTGCGCCTCTTCGATGTCGAACCAGCGCGCGCCGGCGTACACGCGCATCCGCCCGCCAAGCCGCCGCGACAGCCCGCCGAACAGGGAGCGCCGTGTTTCACTGTCCCAGCCGTCGCTGAAATACTCGACATCCATCGGCACCCGCGGACTGATATCGGCGAACCGCGAAAGGCCGGGAGCGAATTCCCAGCTCGAAAACTCCGCCTCCTGGTCGCGATAGGCGGCGCCGACCGACCAACCCCACGGACCATAGCCGGTGGACGTCAGACGCGCCGTCCAGTGCAACGCCTTCACCTCACTCTCGTCCCGGGTGAAAGCGGAGAAAGCGCAGAAAGGCGAGGGGTTCGCCGAATCGCACGGCTGCGCGGCAAAGTCCGGCAAGGCCGCGTCAGGCGGCAACAGGCCTCCGATGGCGAAGTTCCTGAGAAGAAGGTCGGTCTGATCGCGCTGCCCGGCCGCCGACCATCGGGTGTAGCCCATGGTCGATGACAGCTTGGCCGGTCCCATGTTCCAGTTGGCATTCAGGCTCCAGACCTGGTCCCTGCGGTCCACGGGCTCGGTGTACCGCTGCGCCGATTCGTAACGGCCGGTGCCGAAGGCGCGCGCGTGGTTGGCCCGATAACCTTCGGCCTTCAGGGTTTGTCCCTGATGCGCCAACACCACCTCAATGTCCTCGGTCGCGTTCCAAAGCAGCGACATGCGCGTGGAGAGCGTGCGCCCGGCGTCACGGTCCGGTTCCCGGCGCAGGTGCGTCGCCGCAGTGCCCGGCGCGGGTTCGGGGTGAGAAGTCCCTGGCTCGCGGAGCACGTGGCCGTAGTCGATGAAGCCGGCATCGCGGTGCATGCCGAGCGAGGCGCGCAACGCCAGCCTGTCTTCCGCCAGCGGCAGATTGGCCGTCAGGCCGACGTCCCCGCCGGGCTTGCCGCCGTGCGCGCGCGCGAACCCCCCGCCGCGCGCCTCGAAAGTCCTGCGCCGGGCGTCGGGCTTGCGCGGAGTGTAGCGTACGACGCCGGCCATGGCGCCCGGGCCGTACAGCACCCCGCGCGGTCCCAGCCGCACCTCGACCCGCTCCATGTCGTGGAGCCAAGGATCGAAAGCAATGGGTATGTCACCCAGATACGCCGGCACGCCGGCGTACAGGCCGCGCACGCTCCGCGGCGCGGAGCCGGCGAACACTCCTCCGCGAGGCCCCAGGTCGATCACCGCCAGGCCCGGCGACCAACGCGCGGCGTCGGCCAGGGTGCTGTAGCCGCGCCGTTCGATGTCGGCGCCGGAAAGCACCGTGGTCCCTGCCGGAATCCTCTGGGCGAACCCCGGACTCGTAAAAAGTGCGATAATCAACAGCGTCAGAGGTAGTCTCATTCTCGTCTCCATGATCTCATGCCGCCATTACCACTCGAAAACAGGGATTTCCATCGCGCGACCAACATCCATCATCCGCGGGTCGTAGCTAGCCGGAAACCTGTCGGATTCATCAGCAATCCGGATCCGCCGCGTTGCCGACGCGGCGCTCGAAGAGGTCAGCCGAGAATGCCCCCTCCATCTCCACTAGAAAATACTGAAGGGGAAGTACCGCCGGTTGATCCGCGCATGGGTCCCGTCGGCGAGAATCGCCGCCAGCGCAGCGTTCAACCGTTGGCGCAGGCCGTCGTCCTCCTTGCGCACCGCGATGCCGATCCCTTCGTCCAGGGTGTAGCCGTCTCCGACAAGAGCGTAGGCGTCCCCGCCCCTGGTCCTCAACCATTCGTAGTGGCCGAGGCCGTCGCCGAATATGGCGTCCAGCCTGCCGCCGACAAGATCCCGGTAAAGATCGGCTCATCGCTCGGTCGGATCCAATGGAGGCGGTTGAAGAGTACATGAGCCGGAGTCGCGAGCGGGTTCTGTCGGACGAGTTGCCACGGGCGCCCAATCCTCAGATGAGAAGAAAGAGCGAGCACTCGCCGAATTTGAGATGGCTTTGAGACGAGACCTTCATGGGAAGACAAAGTTGACAGTTGGGGACCATCGTAACTGGCGCAGCACGTAAGTCTGACGCCTATTTTCGACTTCGGGTGACCCGAAACCGCGCCATGAAGCGGCTGTCGAGGTAGTCCTTGAACCACCAGCACCAGCGGGCGTGGGCGGACCATCCGTTGTAGTCCATGAGCGCCTTGCCGTCGCCGGTGTTGAGGAGCCGCAGGAAATCGTGCTGAGGCTCGTAGGAGGACAACGGCTCGCCCCGGACGAGGGCGCCGATATTGTTCCACAGGACCGGCCCCTGGCGGACGGCGTAAACGCCGGCCTTGGGCGTAGGAGTTCCGGACAGGGTGCCGCTGTCCCCTACCGCGAAGACGTTGGCCGGGCCGGTGGACTGGAGGGTCTCCCGCGTGAGCAGGAACCCTCTCGGGTCCTTCGGCAGGTTCATGTTTTCCACTACTGGCGGCGGAGCCGCCCCAGCGGCCAGGATGACCAGATCCGCGCGCGTGCGGCGTCCGTCCGCGCACACGGCCTCCCGATCCTCTACACGCGTGATCCGGGTACCCATGAGCACTTCAACGCCCCGGACCGCCAGCAGCGCCTCCGCGCGGCGCAACGCCCGGGGAGACAGGCCGCCGCCGATGCGGCCGTCCGCGTCGACGATGGTGATGGCGTAGCGTAACCCGCCGGACAACCGGTTCAGGTATGCGGGCAGGCACAGGCCGATCTCGATGCCGCCAACGCCGCCGCCGATGATCAGTACCCGAACAGCCTCCCTGCCTTGCCACTTCAGCTCCTGGAGACGTTCGTAGAGCCGCATGAGGAATGTCTGCATGGGCTTGACAGGCACCCAGGCGCCGTCGGACGCGTCGATGCCGGCCCGGTTGGGCACCGAGCCGGCGCCGACGGAGAGGACGTCGAAGGGGACCGGCTCGTGGTTCTCGAAACGCACGGTCCGGGTTTCCATGTCCACGCCCACGGCCTGCTCCACCACGAGTTCGGCCCTCGCGGCGTCGGCGAGGCTCCGGAGGTCGATCTCCAGCGTTCCCGGCGGGTACTGGCCGGAAAGGGTGCCCGGCAGCATGCCGGAGTAAGTCGCCACGGCGAAGCTCGACACGCACACGAGGCGGGCGCCGGGAATGGGGGCGCGCCGCCACATGTCCAGGACGTGGGCGTTGGTGTGGCCGATGCCGAGGAGGACGATCCGCGGGGACTCAGGCAAGGGCACGGACGGACGCGCGCGCGGTCATTCGTTCGTACCACGCATTCAGCAGCGGCAGGCTCGCATCCGGCAGGATCCCCCACTCGACGTGGCGCATGACCCGCGGCACGTGGGCGGCGTCGAGCAGCGAGAAGTCGCCGGCCATGTAGTCGCGGCCTTCCAGCTCGCGCTCGAGGGTTTGCAGCTCCTCGAGTAACCGCGCCTTGGCCGCGGCCAGGGCGCCGGCGTCACGCTCGCCCTCGGCCTTCATCATCTCGGCGCGGATGGCCTGGTGGCTGTCGTTGGTGTGGTTGATGCCGTAGTCGATGAGGATGCGTATCCGGGCGCGCGCCGAGGGGTCGGCAGGCAGCAGCGGCGGATCCGGGTACTTGTCCTCGAGGTACTCGTTGATGATGCAGGACTCGTAGAGCACCGTGCCGCCGTCCACCAGCACCGGCACCTTGCCGTAGGGGTTCAGGGCGAGGTACTCGGGCGCCTTCTGCTCCCCCTTGCGCAGGTCGATGGGGACCGTCTCGTAGTCCAACCCCTTCTCTTCCAGGACCACCTTCACCCGCTGGCAGTTGGGCGAGGACTTGAAGTCGTAAAGCTTGATGGCGCTCATATCAGGCTCCTCTCAGTCTAACGTCCTTTGACTTGATCCAACGTCCTTCGACTTCGCTTCGCTACGCCTGTCCTGAGCCCTTCGACAAGCTCAGGACAGGCTTGTCGAAGGGCTCGGGACGAACGGGGAGAGTTCGCAAAAACTCTCCACTATTGCCGGTGCCCCCGCACTACCCGGTCCAGCTCGTCCTTCCACCTCCCGGAAACAGCGTCGTGGGTCTCCCGGTCGATCTGGCTCACCGCCGGGAACTGGTCCTTCCACTCGAAGGGTCGGGTGGCGTCGATAATGGCGCGGGAGTTGAGCCCCTTCTTGTCGCGCGGGATGATGGGGTCTAGCGGCCCGCTCCAGGTACGGCGGATGATGTCGATGGACTCCTCGGGGTTGGAGCGGGTGCACATGGCCCACACCACCTCGTTCAGGTTGGTGATGTCCACGTCGTCGTCCACCACCACCACGTAACGGCCGAGGTAGGCGCCGGCGTGGCACTGGGCGGCCATGAGCGCCGCCTGCTTGGCGTGGCCCGGATAGCGCTGCCGCACGGCGACGACGATCATGAAACGCTGGGCCGGCGGCGGCACGTACACACCCACCACGTCCGGCACCCCGCCCCTCTCCACGCCGTTCCAGATCATGGCCGACCGCAGCATGGAGCGGTACATGCCGTGGATGGTGGGACGAAACGGCGGCGCGCCGGTGAGGATCGGGTCGTCCCGGTGGTAGAGTGCCTTCAACTGCACCACCGGCTCGGCGCGGCGGGCGCTGGCGTAGTAGCCGGTCCACTCGCCGAAGGGTCCCTCGGGGCGGGTGTCGCCGGGCACGATTTCCCCTTCCACCACGATCTCGGCGGCGGCGGGCACCCGGAGCCCGGTAAGCGGCGCCTCGATGACGCTCAGGGGCTGCTCCACCAGCCCGCCGGCCCAGGCGTACTCGCTCACCCCCGGCGGCACCGCCTGCGACGCCGCCACGAACATCAACGGGTGCTGGCCGAAGGCCATGGCCACCTGCACCGGCTTGCCCGCCCGGAGCGTCTTCTCCATGTGCATGCGCCCGTGCTTCCCCGGCGAGATGTAGAGCGCCAGCTTGTCGGGCTCGTGCACCATGACCCGGTAGCACCCCACGTTCTCCTCGCCGGTCTCCGGGTCCCGGGTCACCACCAGGTGAGCGGTGCCGAGATAGCGGCCGCCGTCGCCCGAGTGCCAGCGCGGCACCGGGATGTCGAGGATGTTGATGTCCTTGCCGGTATGGCGGTTCTCCATCACAGGGCCGGTGGCCAGTACGCGCGGCGCCATCGGCGTGAGGGTGCCCAACCGGGTCCTCAAACGGTCGATGACCTCGATGGTGCTGAGGTCCAGGGGCAGGCCGAGGGTGAGCGCGGTCCGTTCCATGGTCTCCATCATGTTGGCAAGCACGCGCCCGCCGCCGTCATGGCCGGCGACGTTCTCGAACAGGAGCGCCGGCGGTGCCGGCAGCCGCTCGCAGACGATCTCGTTCAGCGCGCCTACCTCCAGGTCCCAGTGGGCGCCGGAGATGCGCTCCAACTGGCCGATCTCCTCTACCCGCGCCAGCCACAGGCGGAGGTCGTCGAAGGGCGTCAGCCCCTCATCCTGCATTCGTTGCGGTCTTGCCATCACCCACCTCTTATCCAGGTCTCGCTTCACGTCCTCGACAGCGGCGATGTTGCGTGCACGGGCGGGTTTGAGAACCCGCCCCTATCCGGGCTCCGTCAGCTCCCAGGTCCCGGGCGCGAACAGCTCCTCGGGCGAGAGGTTGCGCTCGCAGATACCCTGGGCTTCGCAGTATTCGATGAACGTGTTGAGGACGTCCCGGTTCGCGTCCAGCCCGTAAGGACACGGATCGCCGCCGAACACCGCGTCCTCCTGTTCCAGGGCGTGCTGCCGCCAGGCCATCACCTGGCTCGGCATGTCGGCGAACCACTGCCGCGCCTGCCGCTTGCCTCGGCTGAACAACTCGAAGAGGGCGGCGGGAACTTCCGGATGTTGTTCCGCCACCGAATTCTTCACCGCCATCACGTGCATGATCGGAAAGATCCCGGTCTTCTTGAAGTACTCCGCCTCCACGTCCCGGTAGTTTTCGAACAGCCGCTTCAACGACGGGTCGGCCAGGAGCGGCGGGAGCTGGGTCTCGGTGACCCCCAGCATGTCCAGGCGACCCTCGCGCAACGCGGCCATGGCCCGGTCGGCGGCGCTTCCCTCCCCCTGGAGCACTTCGATCTCGGCGCCGCCGGGGAGCCTCACCGAGGTCTCGGCGACGTCTCCGTCCCAGTGATGCAGCGATGCCGCGTGCCAGCGGGAGTTGACGGGGGTCACGCCGTACTCGTTCACGAGCGTCCCCCGGATCCACACCGCCGCGGTCTGCACCCAGCGCAGAAAGCCCAGTCGCTTGCCGACGAGGTCCTGCGGCGTGTCGATGCCGGCGTCCCTGCGGACGACGATGAAGCCGTGCCGGAACATCCGCGACGGGAACACCGGAATGCCGATGAAATCGCTCTGGTTGCGCGACGTGTAGTAGACGAGTTCCGCCAGCGACATCTCGGAGACATCGAACTCGCCCCGGTACATGGCCGCGAACATGCCCTGGACGCTCACCTGCTCGACCGCCTCCAGCTCGATGCCCGGCGCGCCGAGGACGCCCCGGAGGATGGCGTTGGTGCCGTCGTAGTTGCGGCAGGCAAGGCGGAGGCGGGGGTCGGACATCAACCCGGCTTCACCCGGCGCTTGGCCAGCTTGGCGCCGGTCTGGAGATAGTCGCTCTTCACTGCGAGCTGCGCCTCATCCTCCCACTCGTCGTCCCACTGCCCCAGCGAATAGCCGTACCACGGCGCCTGGGGCTTCAAGGGCGGGAGTTCCAGCCGGTTCCACAGCTCCAGGGCGTGCTCCATGAACTCGCGTTTGGGCAACGAGATGGGAGGGAACGGCTCCTTGAGGATGGCGTTGATGAGCATGCCGGAGTCCGTGGCCGGCTGGTAGAACATCTCCTTCGCCGTGACCAGGTGGCCCTCGTCCTCGAACGGCGGCGAGTGGCCCTTGACCCGCCCCGGCAGGATCACGACGTCCTGGTGCGGCTTGGAGCGGTAGCAGATGGCCCACCACACCGCGTCCAGGTTGTGTGGGTCGATGTCGTCGTCCACCGCGATGGCGATCTTGCCGACGCCGTGCTGGTAGTTGGCGATGCTGTTCAAGGCGCGCCAGACGTCCCCTTCCGCGGGCTTGCTCATCTGCACGATGACGAGCTTGCGCAGGTTGGTGAGGGGCTCGTGCATGGCCACCTGCGTGACGCTCTTGATGCCCACGGTGTCGCGCAGGTAGCGGCGCAGCAGCGGCTCGTAGCCCACCTTCTTGATGACGCTCGACTCGCTGGGGGTGACCTGGCTGATGAACGAACACAGCACGGGCCGGCGCTTCATGGTGATGGCGGTCACTTCCATGAACGGCGACACCGTGCGCGGGTGCAGGTAGCCGTGGGACTCGCCGAAGGGGCCTTCGGGCTCCACGAAGTCGGTGTTGATGAGCCCCTCGATGACGATCTCCGCGTTGTCGGGGACCTCGATGTTCACGGTCTTGCAGCGCACCAGCCGGACAGGCTCCCCGGCCAGGCCGCCGGCGATGCCCATCTCGTCCACACCGGGCGGCACCTTCTGCACGGTGCCGTAGGAGACCACCGGCGGCGCCCCCACCACCAGCGCGGCGTGCAACGGCTCGCCCCGTTCCCGTCGCTTGTCCCAGTGGGGGAAGATGTGCTGGTGCATGCCGGCGTACATGCCCACGCGCTTCTGGCTCTTGATCTGGCCGCGGTAGTTGCCCTGGTTGCGGACCCCCGTGTCCGGGTCCTTGGTGAACCAGTGGGAACAGGTGGTGTAGGGAGCGTTGTCGAAGCCCGGCGTGGAGATGGGCACCGGGAGCTGCAGCAGCCCGCCGCCCTCGACGTCCAGGTCGGCGCCCTGCAGCACCACGTCGTGGACCGGCCCCGAGTCCACGATGGCGGGCTCGATGGGGTTCGCCAGGGCGTGGGCCCAGAGCTCGGGGATCTCGTCCACCGGGCGCTGGAGCCCCACCGAATACACCTGTGGCGACGCCGCCAGCGCGGCCACCGCTACCGGCATGTCGTAGGTGCGGCCGTGGCTGTCCACCACGTTCTCGAACAGGAACGCCTTCCGCTCCTCCTCGGGCAAGCCGCCACGGAACTGCCAGCGCACCAGCGGATGCATCTCCGTGTCCTTGTTGATGGGGTGGCGGATGCGCAGCAGGAGGCCGGCGGACTCCAGGTTGGAAAGATGCTCTTGAAGGTCGGGATAGGACATCTTGGGCTCGCGGGTCGGGGGCGGATGCCGGCTACTGCCCGCCGTTGCCGCCGGGGCGCTGCTCTTCCCGGTAGAGCTGCAGCGCCTCCAGTACCGGCCGGTCGTTCATGGAGAACAGCACCGCTTCCTCGTCGAAAGGGTTCTCGTGACGGTGCCACTGCCAGTTGGGGATCATGAACGAGTCGCCCTTCTCCCACTCCAGGAACCCCTCGCCCACCGCGGTCCGGCCGCGGCCGCGGAACACGTGGTACAGGGACGTGCTGGTGTGGCGGTGGGTGCCGGTGGCCCAGCCCGGCTTGAGCATCTGCGCCTCGCAGGACAGGGTCGCCATGGTGTAGCCGCCGGTCACCGGGTTGATGTAGCGGACCAGGTGGCCGTCGAAGGGGTCGGCCTCGGTGTCGGCGATGTTGTGAAGCGACGCGTCGGTGTCCTCCCAGCGGTAGCGGAACGGCAGCCCCCGCCCGGGGGATTCCGCGTTGGCCGGCGGGCGCGCGAAGCCGAAGCGCATCTGCGCGTCCCCGTCGGCGCGGCTGACGCCCTGGGTGTCCTTGTCGTAGTTCTCGAAGAACAGCACATTCAACGCGTTGATGAGCGGGCCGTCGAGGCCGTCCAGCCACACGATGGGCTCGTCGGACTCGTTGTGATGCTCGTGCCAGGTCCAGTTGGGAGTGAGGATCAGGTCGCCCTCGTACATGGGGAAACGCTCCCCCTCCACCAGGGTAAACGCGCCGCTCCCCTTCACCACGAAACGGATGGCCGCCATGTTATGGCGGTGCGGCCGCGCGATCTCGCCCGGGTTCACCACCGAGAAGGTGAAGAGCAGCGTCCGGGAGGTGGCCCGGGTCGGGTTCTGAGGATTCACCAGCCGGATGGCCCGGCGTTCCGCCAGCTCCAGCCCCACGGATTCCCTGGCGTCCATCAGGCATGGGTAGACCTCCCGCCACTTCCATAGGTAGGGCGCCTCGTCCTGGTGCTCGGGCGTGCGCGTGTTCCAGAAACCCGAGAGGTCGTGCTCGGCCAGTGACTCGTTGAGGTCCTTGAGGTCCATCTTCATGGGAATCACGCTTCAGGGGCTACATGAAGCCTCCGTCCGATTCAGCCCCTTCTCTAGATTCCGGCTTTCGCCGGAATGACGAAGTTGACCGTTGGCGCCGGCGGTCAGGACAGCCGCGCCATGGCCGCGGCCATGCCGCCGAAATAGGCCCGGTGAATGTCCATGGACTCCCGGGCGGTACTCAACACACCCTCCTCGGCGCCCTCGGGCACCAACCGCTCGAAGATGTCCAGAAACATCTCGGAGTGCTTCTCGTCCGCGGCGCGATGGGCGGTGAAGTTGGGCATCTGCTCGTCGGCGAACTTGAGGTCCCGGCTCCAGCTCTCGTACAGCCGGCCGCAGTTGCCTCCGCCCAGGTCTCCCAACAGCCGGTCGTCGTTGGTCCACTCGGCGATGGTAGAAGCGGCCAGGGCCTCCTGCCACGGCTTGGTCCGGGCGATCCACCACCAGCCGTAGATGGCCGCCCGGGTGGTGGGAAGCGGCTCGGCATCCAGCACCTCCTGCTCGCTCAGGCCCACTTCCCTGCCCTGCCGGAAGATCAGGTCCAGGTGTCCCCGATCGGAATAATCGTCCTCCACCAGCTCCTCGTACTCGTGGGACAGGATGCGCTGCTTCACCAAGTGCACGGGACAGTTGGCCGCAATCTGCGGCCAGTAGTGCCGCCGCTGGCGGACGTAGATGCCGAGCTGCGACAGGTAGAGCCGCGCGCGCTCCATGGTAACGGGAGTCTCGTAGAACTGCCCCAGCTCCGGGGAGCGGAAATAATCCCTGACGATCTCGCCGAGCTCGTTGCGCCATTCCTTCGCGTTCATGGCTTTCCTCCTTGCGCGGGCACGGTCGGGTTTGAAACCCGCCCTACGTCTTGTCCTCGTGTCGCGGGCGGGGAGACCCGACCCTCCATCGTCCTTGTGCCGCAGACAGGGTTGAAACCCGTCCTTGCTAGTCGCGCGCCGCCGCCAGCGCGTTCCTGAGCCGGCCGGCCTGCTCACTGCTCAGGTCCTTGGTGGGCCACCGCGGAAAGTCGACCACGGGCAGGTCCCGCAGCTTGAGCGACTCCCGCAGCACCGAGCGGCCCGCGGCCCGCTGCAGGTCGCCGATGACGGCGGTGAATTCGATCACCCGGCGCTGAAGCTCCACCGCCTCCTCCAGCTTGCCGGTGGTGGTGGCGTCCCACAGGTTCACCAACAGCTCAGGGACGGCCACCGTCAGGGGGTGAATGGAACCCGCCAGACCCCACAGCACGCCCGGCATGATCAGCGTGGCCGAGCCCGAGAAAACCGCGCAGCTCGCCGGCAGCGCGCGCACGAACGCGAGCTGCTGCTCAAACGGGATGAACGACATCTTGATGCCGCAGGCCTCGGGGACCTCCGCCACCAGCTTGGCGGTCCACGGCGCGGTCATACGATAGCCGCTGTTGACCGCGTTGTTGTAGATGAACATGGGGTAGCGGATGGCCTCGTACACCTTCGCGTAGTGCGCCAGCACCTCGTCGTCGAGGTGGTCGAAGTAGTACGGCGGCACCACGCCCACCACGTCGGCGCCCTGGTCCCTGGCGTCCCTGGACAATTCGATGGTGGTGGGGGTGTCGGCGGTGCCCGCATGGATCACCACCGGGATGCGCCCGGCCACCCGGTCGATGACGATCCTGGCCGTACGCTTGCGCTCGTCCGGCGTCAGCGCCGGCCCCTGGCCGAAGGTGCCCAGCACGAACAGGCCGTGCACGCCCGCTTCCACGTAAAAGTCCGTCAGCGCCAGCACCGCGTCCTCGTCCACCGCGCCGGTGTCGGTAAACGGCGTCGGCAACGGTATGTAGATACCCTTCAAACGCTCCATGCATCTGCTCCTGAAAGTAGTTTTGCGAACACAACTCGGGTCATAGGGCACTGGAGTGTAGCTGTCAACGGGCGATCGTGATTCCGGTACGGCGAAACCATGAATGCCAGGCTACGCTACGGTGGATTCCCGTAGGGGGCGACCGGCCGGTCGCCCCCTACAAGTCATCGCGCCTTGCCGACCACAAGAAATCCGGCGCACGTCGGTAAAGAATGACGTGAGGCGGGAGACTAGCGCCGCGCGGTGACTTCGATCTCGATGAGCTTGCCTTGGGCGGAATAGCCCTCCACGAACGAGCACTCGGTGCGCGCCGGACAGGAAGTCACGGCGCCTTCGAAGGCTGCCTTGAGCGCCGCCGGGTCTTCCTCTTGCTGCAGGAAGAACGAGACCAGCACGGCCTGCTCCCAGGAGACTCCGGCGTGCTCCAGGGACTCGCCGATGAAGCCGCAGACCTCGGTCACCTGCTCGGCGAGGTCGCCCGACGTGGAAGTGACGCCGGAGAGGAAAACCAGTCCTTCGAGATCGAGATAACGTAACGGCACGATGGGCGGATCGTACTCCACGAGCTTCTTGCCGCCGCCGGAGCGCATGGCGATGAAGTCCAGCGCTACGCTGGCGTCGGAGTCGAGGTGTCCGGGCGCGATGTAGCTGGAACTCGACGAGCGCGCGCTGTCGCGCATGCGCCTGGAGCGGGCCTGGCTGCCGAGGTTCCGGCTCTCGCGGTCGCGTGCCCACAGCCGTGTGCGGACCGTATCGTCCAGGGAGAGGCCGAACCGGCCGATACTCTCGTCGATGCGGTCGAGGATGCCGTCCATCGCGGTGTCGGCGGGAACGCCATCGGCACCCTCGCAGGAGACAGCGACGAATTCGCGGCCGAGCCAGTCAAAGGTTTTCATGCGCATGGGTTGGATCCCTTGTCATGCGGATCAACCGGACAAGACGTGGAGGTCTCATCGCAACACGCCGGGGCGTCGAAGAACGCCAGCGTCCGCATCTCGATGCTCTCCCTGCCCGGCGCATCGGGCGGACTCGTGGGGTCGTCGAAGGAGGTATGGGCGGTCCACCGGGCCCTTCCGTCCCTGGCGGAGTCGAAGGTCTTGAAAACCACGGCCTCGTCCCGGGTCATGGCCGGGAAGTAGAACCACCGATGCTCCGGTCCGTACTTGATCTGGTAGGTCTCGCCGATGCGGCCGGGGTAGCTGCGCTGGGACGGGATCAGCTCCTCCGCCCGCAGGGTGCGGGCGTCGGCGATGGCCAGCGGGTTGGTGCGCACCGGGTTGCGGGTGGGCTGCCACACCTGGATGATGGCGAACCGTCCCTGGAGCAGGCGCTCCGCCTCGTCCTCCGGCAGGATGTCCCGCACCCGCTTGGGCCCGGACCAGTCGGTGTAGTCGTTGTGCACGGAGCGGTTGGGCTCCCGCACCTTGCGCGCGGCGCGGATGCCTTCGTCCTGGGCGCGCAGGGTGTGGTCGAAGATCACCACCCGGGAAGCGCCGCTCTCGCGCTTCACCAGAGCCTCGATCTCCGGGTAGTAGACGGACCGCAGCTCGTCCTCGTCGTCGAAGTCCCTGACGCGGGTCTCGTGCCGGACCAAGACGAACCCCTCGCGTTCGAGCGAGAACTCGTCCGCCACGAGCCGCCCGTTGTGGATGGTGGCGCGGCGCGCCTCGTGCTTGCCGGTGCGCACCGCCGGCGTGCTGTTGAGCTCGGCGGTATGCGTGATCGGCTTGACGCCCGTGTCCAACGCGTAGTTGAGCACGGCTTCCACTGCATCGGGCGCGGCCTCGACCGCCTGAACTCCACTCATCGTGTACCTCCCGCGAACTGCCTGTATCCTTACCGAGGATGGTACCAGCCCAAGGACCGTTCAACAATATCGACCGGCGGGACGCGACACTAGTGTGCATTGACATGAACACGGGCCATTGGATAATTGTCCGGTCAGGAGCCGGTGCCTTGGCCGCGCGGGGCGACCGCCGGTCGCCCCTACCGGAGACAGCGCCGACGACCGGGAACCCTGCCCATCCTGGTGCGTGGCACCGGCCACTGGAAGGAGCCTGTCATGGGACGCGAATACAACGTCATATCGGCCGACGGCCATATCGACCTGAACCCGGACATCTGGCGCGGCCGGGTGGCCGCGTCCATGCGCGAGCGCGCGCCCAGACGGGTCAAGATGCCCAACGGATCGGACGCCGTGGTGGTGGACGGCGGCGAGCCCAACACCATCGGCGTGACCCGGAGCGTGCGCGTGAACAAGGAGGACATGGCCAAGCAGGTGCCCACCTTCGAGACCTGTGCCGGCACCGGGCCGCCCGAGCAGCGGCTGGAGGAACAGGACAAGGACGGCATCGACGCGGAGGTGGTGTTCTCGCAGATATCCTTCGTGCTGGAGCAGGCAAGGGACCGCGAGCTCTATTGCGAGCTGGTGCGCGCCTACAACGAGTTCCTGGCCGAGGAGTACATGGCGCCGGCTCCGGACCGGATCATCCCCATCGGCGTCCTCCCCGTCAGCGGCCTCGACGACGCGGTGCGGGAGCTGGAACATTGCGCCCGGCTCGGCCTGAAGGGGGTCAAGCTCGACAAGTTCCCTGCCGGCCGCGGCTACCCCACGGCCGAGGACGACCGCTTCTGGGCCGCGGCCCTGGACCTTGGCGTGGCGCTGACCAACCACAACACCGGCAACATGGGCTCCGGCAAGGACGAGCCGGCGTTCACTTACCAACGCAGGCCCGGTCCCGACGTGCACGTGAAGGAGCCCATGAACTACTTCTTCCGCTTCACCAACGACGCCATGGTGGGCGCGGTGCAGATGGCCTTCGCGGGTGTGTGGGACCGCTTTCCGACGCTCAAGATGTACTGGGCCGAGACCATGATCGGCTGGTTCGAGTACGGCCTGTGGCAACTCGACGACCACTACGAGCGCTACATGCCGATGATCCACGAGTTCTGGGGACTCCACTACCTGGATCGGAAGCCCAGCGAGTACCTGCGGGAGAACAACCACTGGGGCTTCCTGCACGACCCCATCGGCATCAGGCGGCGCGAGTGCATCGGCTACGACAAGCTCATGTGGGGCACGGACTTCGCCCACGCGGCCAGCGAGTACCCCAACTCCAT
This sequence comes from uncultured Binatia bacterium (SeqCode), assembly GCA_965204505.1. Lineage (GTDB taxonomy): Bacteria > Desulfobacterota > Binatia > UBA9968 > JAJDTQ01 > JAJDTQ01. The sequence goes on along the minus strand of CBDBFB010000001.1, from coordinate 420,903 downwards.
CCCGGTGATGGAGCGGGACTTCGAGGGCGTCCCCGCCCACGAGCGGCGGGCGATGCTGGTGGACAACTGCGTGCGGTACTTCGGGTTGGACGCGTGAGATCCCCGATCAGTACGGCCAGCGGCTCACCAGCCCCAACCCACCTGGATTCCCGCTTTCCAGGCTGTGTCAAAACTGCGGTTGGATACGGTATTGCAGGGACGCCCCGAATCGTCATTCCGGCGAAAGCATGCCCCGTACCCCGATACGGGGCCGGAATCCAGGAGGGACAGGGCGGGGAATCACTCCCGTTTGCCTCTCCCCACCCATGGATTCCGGCTTTCGCCGGAATGACGTAATGGGTGTCGGTGCCATGTCCGTAACCACGGAGAGCTTTGACACAGCCTGTTCCGCGGGAATGACGCAGGAGACCGGGGAATGAGTGTAGCGAGGTGCCTGCCATGAGCGACGTCGGCAACACCCATGAGGACCTCGAGAAGTACCTGGCGGCCCACCACCTGGTGGGCGCCGGGCTGCGGCGCGAGGGGATGGCGCCGCCGCGCACCGGGCCCACCGGCGCCCATTGGCGCTGGGACGGCATCTACAACGGGCTCATGCGCTCCGGCGAGATCGTCACCGTAGGGCCCGGCGGCATGACCGGCATGCGTTCGGTCACCGGCATCGAGGCCACCCGCTTCCCCATCTGGATGAACGTGCAGATCCTCATGCCCGGCGAGCGCACCCAAGGGCACCGAAACATGCGGAACGAGACGCGGCTGGTGTGCCAGGCGCCCCGGGAAGCCGCGTTCGTGTGCGAGTTCGAGGCCTTCCCCATGGAACGGGGGGACGTCATCATCAGCCCGTCGTGGACCTATCACGACCACTGGAACCAGGGGACGGCGCCGGCGCTGTACGTGGACGGCTACGACAACGGCCACAACGGCGGGGTGAACCTGAACGAGAGGCTCCCGGACGACCTCCCCTACCAGGAGATCCGCAAGCCCGACGGCTACGGCGTGCGCACCCGCGGCCTCGCGCGGCCGGTGACCGGAGGCCGCCCCTTTCCGCTGCCGCCCATGCGCTATCCGTGGGCCGAGACCCTGGCCGGGCTGCGGGCGCTCCAGGAGGCCGGCGAGGAGGACCCGTGCGAAGGCGCGCACCTGATGCTGGCGAGCCCGGTGGACGGCGGCTCCACCCTCCCTACCATCGCATGGCACGCGCAGCTCCTGCGCGCCGGGCAGACCACCCTGAGCCACCGGCACAACAGCAACACCTTCTACCACGCGTTCGAGGGCGCCGGCGCCGTGGTCATCGAAGGCGAGCGGCTCGAATGGCGGCAAGGGGACATCTTCGCGGTGCCCGCGTGGATGTGGCACCATCACGAGAACGGTCACGAGGGCGAGTCGATCCTGTTCTCCATCGACGACTGGCCGGCGCAGACCAAGCTCGGCTTCTACATGAAGGAAACCGCGACCGCGGACCGCCAGGACGGCTAGTGTCCTGTCCGGTTAATTCGCATGATAATATGCGGAGGATTTTTCGTTGTCGGCAAGGCGCGATGACCTGTAGGGGCGACCGGCGGTCGCCCTCCGTGGGCGGGCACCACGCGAGGAAGAACAACGCAGCCGACGGCGAAAAAGACCAGCAGACTATTGTGCGAATTAGCCGGACAGGACACTAGAAGGTCCGCGCATTGCCGAAGGGAGACGGATCCATGGCCAACCCCAAGCTTCGGCTCGGTTTCAGGGAACCCGAGGTCGATACCAACCGGCCCCTGCTCGACGGCACGGTCCAGGTGGAGGGCTTCGAGCTCGAAATGAGCGATTTTCACGGCCCCGAGACCATCGACGCATGGGACGCGAGCTTCGGCGGCCTCATGCGCACCAAGGGCAAGGGCGATCACCCCTACGTCTCGATCCCGGCCTACCCGAACCGGAAGTTCCGGCTCGCCTACATCTTCGTGAACGTCGCTTCGGGCATCGAGACCCCCAAGGACCTGGAGGGAAAGCGCGTCTTCGTGAGCAGCACCGCCGGCGTGTGGGCCCGGGGCGCGCTCCAGAGCCACTACGGCGTGGACCTCGCGCGCATCCGCTGGTGCATGCCCGGGCCCGAGGCCGAGAGCTGGGGTGACGACGTCGAGGTGGAGCCGCTTCCCCACATCAAGGGGCCGCAGCCCGGCGAGCCCCTGGACGAACTGCTGCTGGCGGGGGAAGTCGACGCCGTCATCGAGCCCAACGTGCTCCCTTCCATCAGCCGCCGCGACCCGCGGGTGCGCCGCCTGTTCCGCGACTACAAGAACGAGGAGCTCGACTACTACAAGGCCACCGGCATCTTCCCCATCAGCCACATGGTCACCCTGAAACAGGACTTCGTCGACAAACATCCGGAAGCCCCGGTGGCGCTGCTCAAGGCGTACCGCCAGGCCCGCGACGTGGCCATGGACCGCCTGTACGGCTCCGATCCCGAGATTCTCATCACTTCATGGGTGGCGGCCGCCATCGACGAGCAACGGGCGGTCATGGGAGAGAACTACTGGTCCTACAACATCACCGACAACGTACGCTCGCTGGAAGCCATGATGACGTTCGCGCACCAGTTCGGGCTAACGTCCGAACGGCTCGACTACGAGAGCTTTTTCCATCCGGAGGCCGCGGTGCTGGAGGGGGTGTAGACTTTCGTCCCGGATCGGTTGGATACGGAATGGCGGGAACGCCCCGTATCGTCATTCCGGCGAAAGCTTGCCCCGTACCTCGATACGGGGCCGGAATCCAGGGGTGGGGAGGGGCAAACAGGAGCGATTCCCTGCCCCACCCCTCCTGGATTCCGGCTTTCGCCGGAATGACGATAGCGGGTGTCGGTGCTACGTACGTAACCATGGAGGGTTTTGAGACAGCCTGGAAAACCGGAATGACGAGTTCGGGCGTTTGCGGGCTGTTTCATGGGAACGGTTCGAATGACGGAACAAGGAGACCAACATGAGTGAAGCCGTCAACACCGACGATCCGCGGCTCGAGGAGTTGCACCGCATCATGGCGGAGAACTCCCTTGCCGGACACTGGCAGCCGCGCCAGCCCATGGCCGAGTTGCGCCCCCACCTGTGGCGCTGGCCGGTGATCTATTCCTGCCTGATGGAGTCCGGCGAGGTCGTGAAGCTGGGGCACATCGACGAGGCTGCCAAGCGCCGTACCGTGCAACTCGTGAACCCCGGCCTCACCGCCTTCAAGTCCACCACCCGCACGATCCAGATGTCCATCCAGCTCGTGAAGCCCGGCGAGCGGGCCGAGTGCCACCGCCACACCGCCGCGGCCCTGCGCTTCGTGGTCGAAGGCGACGGCACCGGCTACACCACGGTGGAAGGCGAGGAGATGCACATGGAGCCCGGCGACCTGGTGCTGACGCCGAGCTGGACCTGGCACGACCACTACAACCAGGGCGAGAGCAACATCGTGTGGCTGGACGTCCTCGACGTGCACCTGATGAACCAACTCGATGCCAACTTCCACGAAAACTACGGCGAGGGACCGGCCCAGCCCGTCACCAAGTCCGAAGGCTACAGCCGCCACCGCCTCGGCGCCGTGCGGCCCTTGACCGAGAGCCCCGGCAACCGCGCCCTCCCCTACACCTACAAGTGGCGCGACACCCTGCCGGTCGTGGAACAACTGGCGGAATCCGCCGGCGGCGACCCCCACGACGGCGTCCTCCTGCAATACAGCAACCCGGTGACCGGCGGCCCCACCATGCCCACCATCGACTGCCGCGTGCAGTGGCTACGCCCGGGCGAGGAGACCCGCCCCCACCGCCACACGAGCAGCACCATCTACCACGTCATGCAGGGCGCCGGCACCACCGTGGCGGACCGGGACAAGAACAACGGAACCCCTATGGCCTGGACCGAACAGGACTGCTTCGTGATCCCGTCGTGGCACTGGCACCACTTTCGCAACGATTCGCAGACCAAACCCGCGATCCTGTTCTCGGTCACGGACCGCCCGGTGCTGGAAAGCCTCAACCTCTACAGCGAGGAGGACTAGGAGCCTGTCCGGGTAATCGAACCGTGGCGATGGCAGGGGCGACCGGCCGGTCGCCCCTACGGGAGTCCACGTAACGTAGCCTGGGAGTCTGTCCGAGTAGTCAAACACAACCCCCCTCCCTCTGGGAGAAGGATTAGGCGACACTCGCCATGAATCGCAAGCCGGAGAGCCGGGTGGGGGGCGTCCCGGAAATCCGTTGACGGCGGGCGGACGTAAGCCCGATTCACGGCGCCACCACGCAGGTCGCGCGAGGAAGATCCACCCAATGCAAGCAGCCACCGTCTCCGGATTTCCGGGACGCCCCCCACCCGGCTCGGGACAGGGCACCAGACAGGGCACCTACCCAGCTTCCCAACACGCACACCCATGCTCGACGCCATAGCTCAGGCCAGCCTCCAGATCCTCGACCCGGTGCACATCTTCATGCTGTTCGCCGGGACCTTTCTCGGCCTCATGCTCGGGGTCATCCCCGGCATCGGCGGCGTCACCGGGCTGGCCCTGCTGCTGCCCTTCACCTTCGACATGGACGCGGTCTCCGCCTTCGCCTTCATCATCGGCATGCTGGCGGTGACCACTACCTCCGACACCATCCCCTCGGTGCTCTTCGCCGTCCCCGGCACCGTGGGCTCCCAGGCCACCATCCTCGACGGCCACGCCATGGCCAGGCGCGGCGAGGCCGGCCGCGCCTTCGGCGCCGCCTTCACCGTGTCCGCCATGGGCGGCATCTTCGGCGCTCTGGTGCTGACCCTCTCCATCCCCATCCTGAGCCCGCTGGTGCTCACCTTCGGCTCGCCCGAGTTCTTCATGATGGCCGTGCTGGGCGTGTGCATGGTGGCCAGCCTCAGCGGCTCGGCGCTGATGAAAGGCGTCATCGCCGGCGGCTCCGGGCTCCTGCTCGCCACCGTGGGCACCGACCCCATCCTGAGCGTGGAGCGCTGGACCTTCGACCAGGTCTACCTGTGGGACGGCTTCCACGTGGTGCCCATCTCCCTGGGCCTGTTCGGCCTGGCCGAGATCACCGACCTCCTGGTCTCCGGCAAGAGCATCGACTCCGGCGCCCTGGGCCGGCTCAAGGGCCGCTGGGAAGGCGTCCGGGACGCCTTTCGGCACTGGTGGCTGGTGACCCGCTCCGCCACCCTGGGGGTGTGGATCGGCATCATTCCGGGCTTGGGCACCCTGGTGGTGGACTGGTTCGCCTACGGCCACGCCCTGCACACGGAGAAGAACGCCGACAACTTCGGCAAGGGCGACGTGCGCGGCGTCATCGCGCCGGAGAGCGCCAACAACGCCAAGGACGGCGGCGGCCTCATACCCACCCTGGCCTTCGGCATCCCCGGCAGCACCAGCATGGCGCTGTTCCTGGGCGCCATGGAGATCCAGGGGCTGACCCCCGGCCCCGAGATGCTCAACCAGAACCTCGACGTGATCTTCACCATCGCCTGGAGCCTGGCCCTGGCCAACATCATCGGCACCGGCACCTGCTTCCTGTTCACCGACCACCTGGCGCGCATCGCCACCATCCGCGCCCAGCTCCTGGCGCCGGTGCTGCTGGTGATCATGTTCCTGGGCGCGCTCATGGCCCGGCGCCACATCGCCGACATCATCCTGTTCCTCTTCTTCGGGCTGCTGGGCTGGACCATGAAACGGCAGGGCTGGCCGCGCCCGCCCCTCATCATCGGCTTCGTGCTCGGCTCCACCGTGGAGAAGTACCTCTACATCTCGATCCTGACCTACGGCTGGGCCTGGATGTCGCGCCCGTGGGTGATCGTGCTGGCGCTCCTGATCGTCGCCGCCCTGGCGGGGCCGGCGATCCAGCAATACCGCAACCGGACCGCCGCGGCCGCGAAGGCATGACTCCATGCAAAAGGCCGTCTCCCTGCTGTTCGACGCGTTCTTCGTGGTGCTCCTGGCCGGCGCCGTGGCCACGGCCTGGCAGTGGCCCTTCGCCACCGGGCTGTTTCCGCTCACCATCGCCGTCCCGGTCCTGGTGGTGGCCGCCGCGCAACTCGCCAGGGACGCGTTCCTCAAGGGCGACGAGGACGGCGGCAGCGAGCCGCGCGAACGCATCCGCGACATCGAGGTGGACCGTTCCGTGCCCATGCACCTAGTGGTGCAAAGGGCGGGTACCTTCTACCTGTGTGCCCTGGGCTTCCTGGCGGGCATCCTGCTCGTTGGGTTCAAGCTGTCGGTGCCCCTGTTCATGGTGTTCTATTTCAGGCGTTTCAGCCGCGCGGGATGTATCGTGACGCTGATCCTGACGGGGCTCCTGACGGGGCTGGTGCTCGGTTTGTTCGACGCCGTCCTGCACGTGGGATGGCCGGACAACCTGCTCGATTACGCCATCGGTCGATGGAAAGAATAGATTGCGTCCTTCGACTTCGCTCGGCAGAGGCCATTCGTTGACATCCTGCGCAACGCGCGTATAGGTAGGAGGCTGATCGTCATATGAACGGGATCGACGACCGCACAATCAGGAGGGTTCCCATGAAAATGAGAATGACCTGGACTTGGCTGACTTTGGCCTGCGTCGCGCTCTTCGCCGCCCAGGCGAGCGCGGCGGACAGCGCCGCGGACTTCTTCAAGGGCAAGCGCATCACGATGCTGGTGCAGTACTCGCCCGGCGGCACCTTCGACATCCGCGCCCGCTGGATGGCGCGGCACCTGCCCGCGGTCACCGGCGCCAGGGCCATCGTGCGGAACCTGCCGGGCGGCGGCGGGGTGGCGGGCTACAACCGGCTGTTCCGGCTCCCGCCGGACGGCCTGTCGCTGCTCACGGCGCACACCAAGCTGGTGGCCTTCGACATGTTCGGGCGCAAGGGAGTGAAGTACGACTACGACAAGTTCGGCTACCTCGGGCGGGTCATCCGCACCAACACCGCCGTGCTGTTGCGCAAGGACCTGCCGACGGACATCGAGGGGCTGCGCAAGCTCAAGCGCATCCGCATCGGCGCCTCCTCCCCCTTCAACGAGGGCATGATCGCCGAGATGTTCGACCTGCCCATCACCATCGTGCCGGGATACGGCGGCTCCTCGGAACGCATGGCGGCGATCGCGCGCGGAGAGCTGGACGCCACCACCGCGTCCATTTCCACGGGCCTGAGGTTCAAGGACAGGGTCAACATCGCGTTTGCCTTCGTCAAGGACAAGCGCGCGCCCGAAGTGCCGTCGCTGGCGGAACTGGGCGCCAGGGAGCCGTGGCGCAGCTACGCCCTGTCGTTCTCCGACATCTTCGGCACGGTGGTCACCTCGCCGGGCGTGCCCGAGGCCAGACAGAAATACCTGAGCGCCTCGCTCAAGAAGATCACGGAGCTGGAGAAGGCGCAGAAGGAAGCCGCCAAGATGAAGCTCGTGGTGCAATGGACGGGCCCGGACGAGCTCAGGAAGACGCTGAAGCCGTTCCTGGATCTCAATGCCGAGACCACCAAGCAGCTCAAGCACGTCATCGAGCGCAAGTACGTCGGCAAGCTGAAGTAGGGGCGGGTCTCGAACCCGCCCGTGCCTGTCGAGCCGAGCCTTTTCGTTCGGCCGCCATGGAATGGATTCGGAGCAAACCCATGGAAATCAAGTTCGGACTGATCAGCGCGGACTCCCACTGCGGCTTCGACCGCGACGCGTTCACCTCGCGCATGTCCGCGGCCAAGTGGGGCGAGCGCATCCCGCAGGTAAGGGAGGTGGAGGAGGACGGCCGGAAGGTGGACCGCTGGTTCGTCTACGGCAAACCCCGGGGCGACAACGTCGGCAACTGCCCGGCACTCATGGGCGAACCCTTCCCCACCTTCCCGCAGCATTGGGAGGAGGTGCCGGCGCTGGGATACGACCCGGCACAGCGGCTCAAGGCGCTGGACGCCGACGGCATCGACGCCGAGGTGCTGTTCCCCAATCCCCCGGGCGGCACCTTCTACGAGTGCGGCGACCCCGAGTTCGAGCTGGACGTGGTGCGCGCCTACAACGACTCCCTGGCGGAATGGACCACGGTCAGCGACCGCTACTATCCCGTATCCATCATCCCCTACCTGAGCGACCCCGAGACCGTCCGGCGCGAGATCGAGCGGGCGGCGGCCACCGGACACCGGGGCATCAACCTGCAAGGCGAGACTCCGGGCGAGCTGCCGCATCTCACCGATCCCTACTGGGATCCTGTCTGGGACGCGTGCCAGAGCCTGGACGTTCCGGTGCACTTCCACGGCTCCTGCGGCCTCTCGGCGGGCAAGTCCACCCGCTTCTGGCACGGCTACTCGCCGCGGCAGGGACACTCGGCCATGACCGCCACCTCCGCGACGACGCCGGCGCAGATCATTCCGCACCTGGTCTTCAGCGGCATCACCGAACGATTCCCGCGCCTCAAGTTCGTATTCGCCGAGGCGGGAATCGGCGGCCTCAACTACGTGCTGGCCGCCTGCGACCACGAGTGGGAAGCGCGCCACCTCTGGACCGAGGGGTTGAGCACGCGTCCGAGCGAAGCGGTGCGGCGGCAGATGTTCACCAACTTCTGGTTCGAGAACGAGGGCATCAAGCTGCGCCACGACATCGGCATCGACAACCTCATGTGGGAATCGGACTTCCCCCACGTGACCGCCTTCTACCCGCGTTCCTGGGAAGCGGTGGAAGACGTGCTTGAGGGAGTCTCCGCGGAAGACCGCCGGAAGCTGCTCTACGAGAACGCCGTGCGTGTCTACCGCATGGACGCGGTGGTGCGCGAGGCGGCGCGCGGGACCCAATCCGTGGAAGCGCGCCCATGAGCCCGGGCGGCGATTTCGTCAGCGTCGACGACCACGTCCAGGAGCCGCCCGACCTGTGGAGCGGCCGGCTCTCCCGGAGCCGGTTCGGCGACCGCGTCCCGCACCTGGAGCGCGACGCTGACGGCGCCGAGCGCTGGGTGTTGGACGGCCGCCCGCTCCTCGACGGCAAGGTGGCGTCGGCCGGGGCGCTCATGCCCGACCGCAACCGCGAGCCCCGCTGCTGGGAGGAGGTGCCCGCCGCCGCCTGGTCGCCGGCGGAACGGCTCAAGGCCATGGACGCCGCCGGCATCGCGTTTTCCGTGCTCTTTCCCACCGTCGCCGGCATGGCCGGGGAAGCCTTCGGACGGCTCGACGACCCGGAGCTGGAGATTGCCTGCATCCGGGCCTACAACGACTGGCTGCTGGAGGAATGGGCTTCCGCTGGCCCGCGCTTCATCCCCCAGTGCATCGCCCCCATCTGGCCGCCGGAGGCCGCGGCCGCGGAGATGCAGCGGGCCGTGGCCAAGGGGCACCGCGGCATCGTCTTCCCGGCCCTGCCCATGCACCTGCGGGACGTCCCCCACGTGAGCGACCCGGAGTACGATGCGGTGTGGAGCGCGTGCGAGGAGATGGGAGTGCCGGTGGCGCTGCACGCCGGGGCCTCGCCGGAACTGATGTACCCGGCGTTCTCCGGGCTCGCCCCGCCCCTGTCCGAAGCCGTGGACGCGGTCACGCGGCCCATGTCCAGCGTCTACGTGCTCTCGCTCCTGTCCTTCTCGCGGGTGCTGCTGCGCCATCCGCGCCTGCGGCTGGTGTTCGCCGAGAGCGCCCTGAGCTGGGCCATGCTGTACCTGGAATGGGCCGACCACCAGTTCGAGCACGACGGCCTGGCGCGCGAGGGCTACGAGCTCAAGCCCTCGGAGATGTTCAAGCGCCAGTGCTACCTGACCGCCTGGTTCGACGAGATCGCGCCGTTCGTGGGCTACCTCGGGGAAGACCACATCCTGTGGTCCACCAACCTGCCCCTGACCACCTCCACCTGGCCGCGCACCCGCGAGACCGTGGAACGATGCTTCCGCGGGGTGACGGACCACGCCCGAGCGAAGATCCTTTGGGACAACGCGGCGGGGCTCTACGGGATCGAGGCGGCCGCGAACTCGTAAACATTCGGGAAGACTATGTTCATTCGCACTGCCAGCGCGATTGCGGCCGCGGCCGTCGCCATCGCCGTCGCCACCGGCGGCGGACCGGCCCGGGCGGCGGAGGGCGGACAACGGCCGTATTACGAGATCGCGGCGAGCGGCGGGACGGACGGGACGGGCGCCGCCGGCCGGGTAGAGCTCGACGCGGCAATCCCGGTCCGCCCGGAGAGCCGGCGCAACAGCGCACTGTTCCTCCAGCCCGGGGCGGTGCTCTCGCGGGGACCGGACGGGCGCTCCCTCCATGGCGCCACGCTCGGCATCGTCTACCGCTTCGAGTCCGCCGGCGGCATCGCCGGGCTGAACGCGTTCTACGACGGCAACTGGATCACCGACGCGGGACGCGCCCGGGCGCACCATCAGGCAAGCCTGGGGGTGGACTACCAGAGCGGCAGGAGCCGCATCGGCGCGAACTGGTACATCCCGCTCTCCGGGAGGCGCGGCTGGGACGCCGGGCCGGCGCGGATCGAGGAAGACGCCATGGGCGGCCCGGAGCTGCGCTACCGCTTTGCGCTCGACGACCGCTGGACGGTCCGCGGCCGGGTGTTCCACGAGATGGGCCGGGGCGGCCGGGTTGCCGGAGACCGCGGGTCCGGGCGCGGCTGGCGCCTGTCGGCGGGGGCGGGCTACCGGATCAACTGCACGCGGCTGGGGCTCGATGTCGAGCGCGACACGGGGCGCGGCGAGACCGCGTTGCGGCTGGGCCTGACCTTCCGCTTCGGAACGCCGGGCGCGCGCTGCGCCGGAGAGGCGAAACCGGACCTCCTCGCCCTGGTCGAGCGCGAGAAGATCATCGCCACCCGACAACTCGCCGCGAAGCGCCTCATCCCCCTCACCTCGCTCCCGGACGACGTGACCGGGCTCTACGAGCTGGTGCCGGGCGGCGCCTCCGACGCCGACACGGTCTGGCTGTTCTCGCAGGGCGGTCCGGTACCGGAGCTGGACGCCCTGGACCTGACCGAGTTTCCGGGCCACGAGAACCGCATCCTGGTCAACGTGCACCAGGTGCAGACGTTGAACCCGGGGTTGAACGAGGACGGGAGGCTCGACAGCGTCGAGCGCGTCCGGCTGGAAATGGACGTGAGCGTCGAGATCCTCGACCGGGTGATCCGTCACTTCAAGTCCCGGGGCAAGAAGGTGGTGGTGTTCAGCCATTCCTTCGGCTCATTCATCCTGCCCCGCTACCTGGCGCTCAAGGGGCCGGACGCGGCGGACCGCTACGTGATCATGGCGGGCCGGCTCGACATCGAGAGGGAGGTCTGGGAGAACCGGCTCGGCAAGATCCACGAGGGCGGCACCATCACCTATGCCTACCAGGACGACGGCGCCACGCTCGTGCGGACCGACGTGGCGGACCTTCCGCCCGGGGAACTGGGGTTCGAGCTCGATAACGGCATGCTTCCCCTTTCGGTGCGGCTGGCTTCGGCGTTCCAGGGCGTGCTCGGCATGCACCGCTACACCAGGCTCCTCGCCGAGACCGACCTGTCAAAGGTCATCTACGCCTACGGCACGATGGACCGGGCGGTGGGGCGGCTGACGGAGAACGAGGTCGCGTTCCTCGGCTCACGCGGCGCCGAGGTCATTGCCGTCACGGGCGGGCACGGCTCGATGATCGACGACCCCGGCACAACCCGGAGGATCGTGGACCTGCTCAACGAATAGCCGGTCGTCATCCCCTGCACGATGGCCGTCGCGGCAACCGACATTCTCCATTCGTCCAGAGCGTAGCGAAGCGTAGTCGAAGGACGCCAACCGGCAAGGGTGTCCCCGCCGTGCGTCTCACGATTGATGGAGGGGCGTCATTGTGAGTATAGTTGGTTCCACCAACACGATTTTGGCGCATTCAGCGAAGGAGGTGACTCATGTTGACCGCAAAGGACCTGGGCGGAGTGATGGGCATGATGCCGGCGTTCGCCACCGACGACGCCACCGACATCAACGCGACGCAGACCGTCGCGGTGGACAACCTCGCCGAGGGCGTGGACCGGATCATCAAGGACGGGATCGACGTCATCTCCACCACCGGCACCTACGGCGAGTGCTACAACCTGTTGTGGGAAGAGTTCCGGACCATCACCGCCGCGGCCGTGGACACGGTGAAGAAGCGGGTGCCGCTGTTCATCGGCGTCACCAGCCCGAACCCCCGGGAAGTCGTGCAGAAGATGAACTTCGTCAAGGACACGGCGGCGGACGGCGTCCTCCTGGGCGTGCCCTACTACGAGACGCTGCCCGTGGACGACGCCGTCCGCTTCTACCATGACATCGCCGACCTGTTCCCCACACTCAACATCCTGGTCTACCACAACCCGGGCAACCACAAGTTCACGCTGCCGGTGGGGGCATTCAAGGAGCTGGTGAAGAAGCCGAGCATCATCGGCATGAAGGACAGCCACCGGACCACCGGCGCGTTCATGAACCTGCAGCGCATCACCCAGGGGCGGATCAGCGTGTTCGTGAACCAGACGCAGCTCTATCCCTACTACGGCATGGGCGCCGCCGGGTGCTGGTCCACCGAAGTGTGGATGGGCCCGTGGCCGATCCTGCACCTGCGCAACCTGGTGCGGCGGGGCGAGAACGACAAGGCCGCCGAGGTCATCGCCGATATCAACGTGGCCAGCCAGGGCAAGCCGGTGCCGGGCGAGGGTTTCAAGCGGCCCGCCGAGTACTCGGACTACTGCAAGGTCGGTCCCACGCGGGTGCCGTTCCTGAACTTCCCGGACAACCAGATCGACCGCGCCAAGAAGCGCGCGGCCCACTGGCAGGAGATGAACGAGCGCTACCGTCCGCTGGTGGAAGCGGAGAAAGGCCGCACGGCCGCGTAAACACCCCCGTGCACACCGGGACGGCCCGCGGGCCGTCCCGGCAACCCCACCCCGCAACGAGCAGCCGAACGGAGGATCACGAGACTGAAGCCATCCCGAGGCGCACTGGTCCATCGTGGCTTCCGCCTGCTGTGTCTGGCGATTCTGGCCACGTCCTTCGGTTTCTACATCCAGCGAACCATCGAGCTCTGGCTCATCTACGAGCTGACGGGCTCCGCCTTCCACCTGGGGCTCACCGGCTTGGTGCGCGCGATTCCCGTGTTCGTACTCTCGCCTATCGGCGGGGTCCTGGCCGACCGCATCGACCGCCGACGGTTCGTGATACTGGTGCAGGCCAGCAACGGCGTCGTCAACGCGACCCTCGCGTTCCTGGCGGTCACGGGCCTGATCGAGGTCTGGCACATCTACGTCGGAGGCTTCATGAACGCGGCGTTGAACGCCCTCGGCGCGCCCTCGCGCAACGCCATGGTGCCGGGACTGGTGCCGCGGGAAATGCTCCTCAACGCCGTCTCGCTCACGGCCATGAGCCGGAAACTGTCGCAGCTCGGAGGGCCGGTGCTGACCGGCTTCCTCATCGTCTGGCTCGGCTCCGGGCTCACCTACGCCCTCAACGGCGCCGTGTTCCTGTCGGCCGCCTTGCTGGTGGCGGTGGTCCGCTACACGTCGGAGGTATCCGGGGAACCCGGATCGCCTTTCCGAAGCCTGATGGAAGGCGTCGCGTTCGTTCGCCGGGAAACCAAGGTGTGGGCCTTCCTCTCCGTCGAGGTCCTGACCGTCTACTTCGGGAGCTACCGGGCGCTGTTGCCCATCTTCGTGGCCGTCCTCGGCGTCGGCGCCGAAGGCCTCGGCCTGCTGCTGTCCGGCGCGGCCGCGGGCTCCAGCCTCGGCATCGCCATGGTGCTGTCTCTGGGCGACCTTCGCTACAAGGGGCTTTGGGCGGCGTTCGGCATCATCGCCTATGCCGTTTCCCTGGTCGTGCTGGCGCAGTCCGGCTGGTTCCCGCTTTCGATGGCGGCGGTGTTCCTGCTGGGCCTCTTCGAGACCCTTCCGATGCTGCTCAGCAACGTCGTCATCCAGAGCAACACTCCCGACAACCTGAGAGGACGGGTCCTGAGCTTCCAGCGGATGCTGGGGGTGGGCGGCACGTCCCTCGGAGAGGCCCAGTCGGGTTTCGTCGCCGCGTTCATCGGCGCCCCCCTCACCCTGGTCGCCGGCGCCGCCGTCTGCGTCGCCACGACGCTGGGTCTGCTGACGTCCAGGAGGGAGATCCGCATGGCGGACCTGTGATGGGGGCCAAAGCCCCGGCGGCCGAGGACGTATAGTACGTGGAGGAGAATCCCGTAGGGGCGACCGGCCGGTCGCCCCTCCACTGACCCATCGTTCTTGTTGCGGGGACATTTCCTGTGGCAGAGTGCCGGGTTGGGGTTCCTGGGCTGCGCGAACGGACATCCTTCGGCACGAGGAAGGAGACACAGCCATGATGGTTTGCCCTTATGACGACGAGCGCCTGTTGCTGATCCTCCAGGTGGACCACTCCCGGGTGACCGGGTGGCTGGCGGCCCACTGGGGCAACGACGAGTTCGCGCGGCCTTCACCCTACGCGGCCATGGTGTTGGCGGCCCAGGAGCACGACACGGGATGGTGGGACTGGGAGATCAAGCCACAGCTCAACGAGGAAGGCAGGCCGTCCGACTACATCGGCAGCATCCGGCACCTGGGGATGGGCGTCTGGCTGGAGTTCTACCGGAACGGCATCACCCGGTTGGCGGAGCAGGATGCCTACGCCGGGTATATCGTCTCGCTGCACGCGGAAGCGTTGTTGAGCCAGGGAAAGGGGCTGCTGTCCTACATGCCCGACTACACGGTGCACACCGAGGTGCGCGAGTTCCTGCGCGAGCAGGAGGAGTACCGGGAGGGGCTCATGGAGGCGCTGAGGGCGTCACCGGAGTACCGCGGCTGCGTATCGGATGAACGGCTCTGGACGAACTTCAAGCTGATGGAGATCTACGACCAGATGGGCCAGTTCATCTGCAACCGCTATCCGTTCGACTCAACCCACCGCAAGAACGGTCCGAGCCCTACGCTGAGCGGCATCGCGGCGCCGGCGGGTCCCGGCCGCGAGGATGCCGTGCTGACGTTCGACATCCGCGACGAGCGGCACGCCGTGGTCACCCCCTACCCCTTCGACACCGATCCGTTGCCGGTGTCGTTCCAGGGGCGTCTGGTGCCGAACCGCAGTTACGGGAGTCAGGAGGAGTTCCTGCGGGAATACTACGGCGCGGAACGGCTGGCGGTGGAGTACGTGCTGCGTTCCGGCTAGTGTCGCGTCCGACGGACTGCTTGGGCCCCGGACCCTCACCCCAACCCTCTCCCGGAGGGAGAGGGAGCAATATTCGTCCTCTCCCGGAGGGAGAGGGGGCCAAATTCCTTCTCTCCTTTGGAAGAGGGGGCAAGGTTCCCCTCTCCCTCTGGGAGAGGGTGGCCGAAGGCCGGGTGAGTGCCTATACTGCAGGCCGGATACGACCCGCTACGTTCACGACACTCTAACGCGAAGGAGGCCCGCCATGTGGTATCTCGTGTTGTCCCGCTCGCTTCCCGAGAAGGAAGAACTGAAACAACGCAACTACGACGACCATCGCGACTGGCTGGAGGAACAGCACCGGGCGGGCCGCCTGCTCTTTTCGGGACCGACTTCGGACCGTGAGTACGGCATCTACGTGATGCTCGCGTCGAGCCTGGACGAAGCCAAGGACCTCGCGGGCCAGGACCCGCACCACGCCAGGGGAATCCGGACCATGGAGGTGCTGGAGTGGGCCCCGCACAGGGCGTTTCGGATGGACGGCGCCACCATCGCCGACGTCGAGGGCATGGCAAGGGGGGACGGACCTTCAGGGGAGCCGTCCTGACGCCTGTCGAGACCGCGCGGCCGCAAGCCGAAACGATATTGACAGCCTAAGGGGGACTTGCTAGCGTCGCGGCCGAATCGAGGGGGCCGCGCGCCATCGCTACGCCCCTCGAAACCCGCCACCTGCCCGACGAAAGGGAGAAGCCATGATCCAAGCCAGCGATATCCAGGGCGTGATGGCCATGATGCCGGCGTTCGCGACGGAAGACGCCAACTCTACACGCGCAACGAATACGGTCAACGTTCCGGAACTGGAGCGGAGCGTGGACCGGGCAGTGCGCGACGGCATCGGCGTCATCACCACCACCGGCACCTTCGGCGAGTGCCACACGCTGCTCTGGGAGGAGTTCACGACCCTCGCCGACGCCACCGTCGCCACGGTGGACAAGCGCATTCCCGTGGTCATCGGCTGCACCAGCCTGCACACGCGGGAGGTGCTGCTGAAGATGGACCACGCCGCCAAGGCCGGCGCCGACGCAGTGCTGGTGGGGGTTCCGTTCTACTTCAAGTCGAGCGTCGCCAACGCCGTGCAGTTCTACTTCGACCTCGCGGACGCGCACCCGGAGATGGGCATCTTCATCTACCACAACCCGCGCAACCACCACATCCACATCCCGGTGTCGGCGTTCAGAGAACTCGTCACGAGCCCCAACATCGTCGGCATGAAGGACAGCCACCGGACCCCCATGCAGTTCATGCAACTGATGGACATCGTCCGCGACCGGATCAGCGTCATGACCAACCAGAACCAGATGTACCCCTACATGATGATGGGGGCGGCGGGATGCTGGTCCATCAACGCGTGGATGGGGCCGTCGCCGGTGGTGCGGGCCTACCGGGCCGGACGCGACGGACGGTGGGACGAGGTCAAGGAGATCTGCATGGCCATGGCCCGGGTCGGCGGACGGGACCCGAGCGAGACCGACCCGGTGGAAGGCAAGATCGCCATCAACGAGGCGGGCTACTGCTACGCGGGGCCCGGCCGGCCGCCCTTCCGGGTCACCACCGACGAGACCCGGGCCGAGGCCAAGGCCATCGCGCAAAGGTGGCGCAAGCTGTGCCTTGACTACCCGCTGCCGGAGGAGGCCGCGGCCTGACGGACGCCGTTTCCTGGGCGTCGGAATGTAGGGGCGGGGTTCGAACCCGCCCGCGCCGCGAGCGGCGGCACGCAAGTCGGAGGGTCGCGGAAGAGGAACACGAACATGGCCAAGCGGGCAACGGATCATCAGAAGAGGCGTGACGAACTCCACGCAAGGTTCGCCGACCTCGGGCTGGTAGGCTACTGGCAACGCCAGCGCGAGCACCACAGCGTCGAGCCCCGGCTGTGGCGCTGGGACGAAGTCCATCCCGCGTTGATGCAGGCGGCGGACGTGATCAGCATCGGGCAGGAGGCCTTCCGCCGGAACGTCGGCCTCGAAACCGCGAGCCGCACCATCATCATGGGCTACCAGATCGTCATGCCCGGAGAGGCCGCGCCCGCGCACCGGCACACCAACACCGCGCTACGTTTCGTGGTGCAGGGGGGCGGCGCCTACACCACCTCCAACGGCGAGCCCATGACCATGCAGCCGGGCGACCTGCTGATCCAGCCCAACTGGGTGTGGCACGACCACGTCAACGATTCCAGGGAGCCCATCATCTGGATCGACGCCCTGGACGTGGGCATCGTCAATTTCCTGGGCGCCTCGCGGTTCCGGGAAGAGTGGTCGGAAGGCGTCCAGCAGCCGCTGACGCGCAAGGAAGGCGCGTCACGCCGCCTCTACGGCCCGATCCGGGAGCCGGAGGTGCGCTACGAGGGCGCCGGCGTACCCTACCACTACAAGTGGGACGAGACCCTTGAGGCGTTGCAGGAGGTGGCGGACGCCGGCGGCGGCGACCCCCACGACGGCGTCCTGCTGGAATACAAGAACCCCGTCACCGGCGGTCACACCTTCCTCACCATGACCTGCCACATCCAGATGCTGCTGCCCGGCCAGACCACCGAGCCCCACCGCCACACGGGCACCACCCATTACCACGCCGTCCAGGGCCAGGGCGTCACCATCGTCGACCGTGACGAGCCCATCGAGTTGGAATGGGAGATCAACGACGCCTTCACCCTGCCGTCCTGGCGCTGGCACCATTTCCGAAACGCATCGGAGACCGAGCCGGCCATCCTGTTCTCGGTGACGGACCGGCCCATGCTGGAGATGACGGGGCTGGATCGGGAAGAGAAAAGCTGAGAGTTCGGATACGGCTTAGCGCACGGAGCTTCGCCGAAGCTCCGCGGCGGAGCCCATCATCCCGGCCACCAGTTCGAAGGACCGCAGCCGCTTGGCGTGATCATGGATGTTCGCGGTGATCATGATCTCGTCGGCGCCGGTGCGCTCGACGAAGGCGGCGATTTCGCGTTCGACCGTGTCAGGCGCGCCGACGGCGGTGCAGGATTGGGCCTCCTCCAGCATCGCGCGCTCGCGCGGAGTCACCTGATCTTCAAAATCGGCGACCGGCGGCGGCAGCTTGCCCCGCATGCCGCGGCGCCGGTTGACGAAGGACTGTACGATCGACGTTCTGAGAAAGTGGGCTTCCTCTTCGGTGTCCGCGGCGACGACGGTCATGCCCGCCATGACATAGGGCCTGTCGAGTTGCGCCGACGGCTCGAAACGTTGGCGGTACACGGCGATAGCCTGCATCAAGGCCGCCGGCGCGAAGTGCGAGGCGAACGCATAGGGGAGCCCGAGGGCGGCAGCAAGCTGGGCGCCGTAGAGGCTGGACCCCAGTATCCATATGGGCACGTTCAGCCCGGCACCCGGCACGGCGCGGACGAACTGGTCCGGTGCCGGCTCCTTGAAGTAATGCTGTAGTTCCAGCACGTCCTGCGGGAAGTCATCGAGGTTTCCGATCAACGTGCGGCGCAGGGCACGGACCGTGTGTTGGTCGGTGCCGGGTGCGCGCCCTATACCCAGATCGATCCGGCCCGGATAAAGGGCCGCGAGGGTGCCGAACTGTTCGGCGATGACGAGCGGGGCATGGTTGGACAGCATGACGCCGCCGGCGCCGACCCGGATGGATGCCGTGGCCTGGGCGACCTGGCCGATCACCACCGCCGTCGCCGCACTGGCGATACCGGCCATGTTGTGATGCTCGGCCAGCCAGTAGCGCGTGTAACCCCAGGCGTCGGCATGGCGCGCCAGGTCGATGGTATTGAGCAATGCCTGGCGCGCATCGCCGCCCTCGACGATCGGCGAAAGGTCAAGAACGGAGAGCGGGGTGTCTATCATCGGAACACTATAGGCCATCGCCGGCGAATTTTCAGTCCCGGCCCTCACCCTTTCCGAAAGTCTCCCGGTAGGCCGCCTCGACCCGTTCCACCTCTTCCTCGGTCAGCGCCGCGAATTCGTTCTCGCGGCCCCGGCGGGACAGCCTGCCGCCGTTCTGCTGCAGGAAGCGGAAGAGGAGATCGGCGAGGCGGTCGGGCATATCGAACATGATGTCCAGGCTGGACCGAAACGCGTCGTATCGTTTCAGGAAGGCCGCCTCTTCCGGCAGGTCCTGCTCGACGGTCCTCTGCACGCACCCGTACAGGAACTCCGTCTGGGGCGTGGCGTCGAAGAACCTGTAGAAGTCGGCAGTGTCGTTGAGCACGCGGACGTTGCCGTCGCCTGTCGGCTCCCAGTCCACGGCCGGCAGCAGCCTCCGCGAATAGTCTTCAAGCGCCGCGCGGTAGCCGTCCATCCGATCCAGGATCACCGCCGAGACCGGAAAGACGACGCCCGGCGGGTTGAACCCACGGCCGGCAAGGACATGGTGAATCAGGTAACGATGCAGCCTGCCGTTGCCGTCTTCGAAGGGGTGGACGAAGACAAATCCGAATCCGAGGACGGATGCGGCCACCACTGGATCGAGCTGCCGCGCAGCCTGGCTGTCGAACGCGGCCATCCCGTCCACGAGCCGCGCCAGATCGTCGGGTCGGGCGCTGACATGGTCCGGAATCGGCATACGGGTCTCGCGGTCGTGCTCGCCGACAAAACCTCCCGCGGTCCGCAACCCTGGATGCAGGAACCGGAAATCGCCAATCACGATGCGTTGCAGGCGCACGAGCTCGTCGAGGTCGATGGGCTGCGCGCCGGCCTGGGCAATGGCGCGGCCCCACCGCTGAATGCGGTCCGGACGCGGACGCTCGCCTTCGATGGCGAAGCTGGACCTGGAGTCCTTCAGCAAGAGGAAAGCCGCGGTCCGTATCAGCAGATCGCGGGGTACGGCCGCCGCCGCTTGCCGGGCGCGCGCGGGCAGGTCCATGCCGACGAAGCGTTCCAACGGCTCGGTGCAAAACACCAGCGGACAGAAGTCCGGAGTTCCCGGCAGGTTGTTCTTCACGCGATGCCGGGAAGAAGTCTCGGCGGACGCCGCGTATTGCTGGGACGGATTGACGACGTGGGGATAAGCCCCGCGATCGGCGTCCGGCAGAGCGAGCCGTTCTCCGGTAAGCCATTCATAGAGGAACCAGACGCGCCGGGCGTAGGAGCCGGTGGGCTTTGCCCTGACCAGAGCCTCGATCGGGCCGGGGCCGGTCGCCATGAACAGCCGCTTGAGGACGGCCAGGTCGAGTCCTTCGTACTTGAGCGCGAAGGTCAGGTGGTCTTCCAGGGTGGCGTCGGGAGCGTAGCGTGGCGGGAAAATGCGCCATCCGCCTTCTTCCATTCGAATCGAGCGGTCAGCGATAGCGCTCAAGGTGCGGGGGAGCGGCACGCGCAGACCGTAAACCCCGATCAAGGCCGAATAGCCGGCTGGCGTAGCGGATACGGGAAGCCGCCGTTCCTGAAAAACAGTAACAAATTCGGTAAAGCTATTCTGAATAGCCATATCTGCTGCCAAACTGATCTAACTTTGCCTGCAAACCCTGTCGAACCGGAACCGGTCCCCGCTACGGTTACCTTCATGTTTCAGAGTCGCCAAGCGGAACTGATCGACAACTGTAGCGTATTATCGTGCAAAACGGTAACAAATTGCCCTTAGGGGGTATAAATGCTACCGAATTCAGGGGCGGCACCGGCGGTTCGGCGACCGGTGGGGCGTCAGCCCGACGCCTCGACGATCTCCGAATCGAGCAGGGTCTTGCAGGAGGGGCAGAAGAGCTGTTGCAGGAGGAACTGGCCTTCCAGGTCCGTCATGAGTGGACCGGCGGCGGTGGGAGGCGAGAGCTTCCGGTGGCTCTGCTGCTTCCAGCCGGCTTCGGTGCCGAACACAAAGCCGCATCGGGTGCAGACGACCCGCGGGGTTCCCGAGCCGGTATCCACTTCAAGGTTCTCTCTGAACGGTCGTTTCATCCGACTCTCATCCTCCTTCCCAAAGGCGCCGGCAGCGTACGTCGCGGTGGGCCCATGAGGGGCGACCGCCGGTCGCCCCTACAAGTCATTGCGCCTTGCCGACAACGAAAATCCTCCGCAGATTATCATGCGAATCGACCGGACAGGACACTAACGCTGCTCCCGGATCCGGGCGCGAAGCTCCTCGGTGGCGGCCCCGTCCACCCGCGTTTCCGGTTGATCCAGGGCGACGCCGTAGATCTCCCGGGCGGCCTCCGCCGAGACGATGCCGTTGACCACGTCCCGCTGCACCGCTTCCGGATCCCGGTCCAGGGGGTCGCCGTAGCCTCCGCCGCTGGCCATGCGCATGTACAGGACATCGCGGTCGCGGAGGTCGAAGTCACAATAGGGCAGCAGCTCGGAAGTGCCTCCCATGCCCTCCACGTCCACCGGATGACGGTTCTCCCGGATCGCGTCCCAGACGCGCGTTTCCTCCTTGAGCACGAGAAGGCTTGGGGCGGCGGAAAGGCCGCCGAAGACCCCTTGCCCTGAGTTCCGAAGCCCCGCCACCCCCAACGCCACGCCGCGGATCTTGCCCTCGGGGGCGTCGTAGACCGTGAGCGCGGTCTCCGCGCCGGCGCCGCCGCGGTAGCGCCCGGCCCCGGCTCCGTCCTTCAGGTGGCGGCGGAACAGGTAGAGGATGGGGAAGTTCTGCTCCACCCACTCGACGTTCTGGCACGAGTGCCAGCCGCGGCCGCCGGAGTCCACCCCGTCCTTGTCGGCGCGGGCGCCGTAGCCGTCGATGGCCCCCTCGGAAAGGCTCGAGACGTAGTAGCGGCCGTACTGGTTGACGCCGGCGTGGCGGGCGAAACGGTGGCCGGCGTTGGAAGCCATCACCTCGTGCCGCCAGCTCTCGCTGGTGGCCAGCATCTGCATCAACACCGCGGGAGCCAGGTAGCGGCAGGTAGCGGCGCCCGAGGTGGTGTTGAGGGACACCGGAGCCGGGTACCGGGCATTGACCACCGTGCCCGGCGGAGCGATGACCTCGATGGGCCCGAAGGCGCCGTGGTTCCGCGGGATGTCGAACCCGAGGGTCTCGACCACCGCGGCGAAGCAGGTCCCGAAGGTGGCGTGGTACGGCATGTTGATGCCGGTCGTGGCCTGGGGATCGCTGCCGGCGAAGTCGAAGATCAGGCGGTCGTCGCGCTTGCGCAGGGTGAGGTGCATCTTCCAGACGTCGTCGCCCTGAATGAGGGCCGTGCCGCTCCAGGAGCCGTCCGCGAACTCGCTGATCCGTTGCCGCAGCACCGACTCGGTGTAACGGATGATCTCCGCCGACACCCGTTCCAGGAGATCCGGGCCGTACTGCTCGGCGATTTCCTGTATCCTCGCCTTGGCGACGTTGTTGGCGGCGATCTCGCACTTGAGGTCCAGCCCCACCATCACGGGCTGCCGCGTCATGTTGAGGATGGTGTCGAAGACGTCCCGCCGGAGCTTGCCGCGTTCCACCAGCTTGAGACCCGGCACCCGCACCCCCTCGTGGCAGATCTCCGTGGCCCCGGGCGAGTTGCCGCCCGGCGACATGGCGCCGATATCCATCACGTGGACGAAAGTGGCGCTCCAGGCGATGCGGCGGCCCTCGTAGTGGATGGGGGCGATGACGTAGACGTCCGACTGGTGGATGGCCGCCAC
Organism: uncultured Binatia bacterium (SeqCode); assembly: GCA_965204505.1. GTDB lineage: Bacteria > Desulfobacterota > Binatia > UBA9968 > JAJDTQ01 > JAJDTQ01. The sequence goes on along the minus strand of CBDBFB010000001.1, from coordinate 398,274 downwards.
GTACGGGTCGTTCAGGAGGAAGACGTCGTCGGGGTCGATGCCCTCGCCGTCCTCGAACCGCTCGATGATCTTCTTCACCGCAAAGCCGGCGCAGGCCACGTGCTGGCCCAGGGACTCGCCGGCCGACAGCACGTCGCCGTCCGCGGTATAGAGCGACGCCATGTAGTCGTGCTGCTGTGTGGTGTTCACCGAGCCGCCCACCCGCTCCAGGGTGATCCCCATCTCCCGGGCGATCTGGTACAGCCTGTGCGACAGGATCTCCAGGGTGATGGGATCGACGGCGTCGTTGCCGCGCGTGCTCATGTTGCCTCCTGGCCGACGTGTATCACCACGTTGCGGAACGCGTCCATCTCCGCGCGGTCGTTGGGGTTCACGACGATGGTGGTGACCGGCGTCTCGATGATGGCCGGGCCGGCGAGCCCGGCGCCGGGAGACAGGCGCTCGAAGTCGTAGACCTCGGTGGGGACGAAGTCTCCGTATTCCTCGAAGTACGCGTCCCGCGTCCCCTTGCGCGCCGCCGCGGCATCGCCCGGAGCGGCTTCGCTCCTGTGAACCGCCGGCCTGGCCAGCTTGCCGACGGCCGTGACGCGCAACGACAGCATCTCCCTGCCCGCCTCCGGATACCCGGCTCCCTGCCCGTAGGACTGCTCGTAGAGATCGTCGAACCGGGCGTAGAGCTGCTCCAGGTCATCGTCTCCCACCGGCTCCCGCCCCGGCACCGGCACGTTGATCTCGTTGACCTGGTAGCGGTAGCGCATGTCCACGCTGCGCAGGATCTCGGTGCCGCCGTCCCGGAAACCGGCGGTCGCGAGGTCGGCGGCGGCGCGGGCGCGCAACACGTCGAAGCCGGCGTTGAGGCGGACCGGGTCCAGCGGCGCCACCACGTGGTCCGACATGCCGTACTCGTAGGTCACGTCCGCCGAGATCAGCCCGGTGGCCGCGTGCACCGAGGCCGTCAGGGGAATGACCACCTTGCGCATGCCGAGCTGATGCGCGCAGCGCGAGGCGTGGGCGGGCGCGGAGCCGCCGATGGCCACCATAGTGAACTCCCGCGGGTCCTGCCCCCGCTCCACCGTGCAGCGGCGTATGAGATCGCTCATGTGGGCGTTGATGATCCGGAAGATGCCGCCGGCGGCCTCCGTCACGGTCATCCCCAACGGGCCGGCGATGCGCTCCTCGATGGCGGCCACGGCCGCCTCCTTCCTGAGGGCGAGACGGCCCCCCAGGAAGTAGTCGGGGTTCAGATACCCCAGGGCCACGTCGGCGTCGCACACCGTCGGCTCGCTCCCGCCGACGCCGTAGGCCACCGGACCCGGGGCGGCGCCCGCCCCCTGCGGCCCGACCTTGAGCAGGCCGGAAGTGCGGTCGATCCAGGCGATGCTGCCGCCGCCCGCGCCGATGGAGGCCACCCAGATCTTGGGCGCCAGGATGCGGTAGCGCTCGAACACCGGCTGGTAGTCGCGCTCGATGACGCCGTTCCGCACCAAGCTGACCTTGAAGGTGGTGCCACCCATGTCCGCCGCCAGCACGTTGGGCTCGCCGATCAGGTCGCCGATGAACCTGCTGCCCACCACCCCGGCCGCGGGTCCGGACTCCAGGGCGCCGATGGCCCGTTGGGAGGCGGCTTCGATGCCGAGCATCCCGCCGTAGGCCTGCATCACCAGGGGATCGGTCGCAAGCCCCCGGTCCGCGAGACCTTGCTGAAGGTTGCGCAGATAGGAAGCGATCCGGGGGCCGATGTAGGCGTTGAAGATGGTGGTGGCGGTGCGCTCGTACTCGCCCAGGAACGGCGCCACGTCGCTCGAGCAGCTCACGTGGATGCCGGGATGCCTGCGCCGGATCACCTCGGCCACCGCCTTCTCGTGGGCGTCGTTGGCGATGGACCACAGCAGGCACACGGCCACCGATTCCACCCCCTTGGCCACGAGGCGCCCCACCACCTCCTCGATCTGTTCCTCGTCGGCTTCGATCAGCACCGACCCCTTGTAGTCGATGCGCCCCCGCACCTCCCCGGTCAGGCTCCGCGGCGCCAGCGGCTCCGGCTTCACCAGGCCCGCGATGTGCGAGGCCTCCGCCTCCGTGAGACCGTGGGTCACATCGCCCCGCATCATCAGGAACGAGTCCGCGAAGCCCTCGGTGGCCACCAGCCCGGTGCGCGCCCCGGTGCGGGTGATGAGGGTGTTGTCCGCGACAGTGCAAGCGTGAAAGAAGAGGCGGGTCGAGCGGAGGAGGTCGTCGACGGAGGCCAAGCCGAGATTGGCGGCCCCATCCGCGAGGGAGTCGATGACGCCTTGGGAGAAGTCATGGGGCGTCGACAGAGCCTTGCCGATGGTCAGTTTCCCGTTGCCGTCCAGGATGACGCAATCCGTGCAGGTGCCGCCGATGTCGACGCCGATGATGTAGTGCATTTACGGGCTCCGGTTCCTGGGAACGAACAAACCCCAACGTCTCCGGGAACTAATTCATCTCGTGTGGCCTCACGACCGCTACCGTAGGCCATCGGTGACCATCGAAATTGATCCAGTCCTCCCTCTCGGCCGCCATGGCGCAGTAAGTCTCTCTCCAGGACAGTGAATGATAGATGGGACGCCAGACTGCAGGACGCGGTTCACGGGGACAGACGGACTGGAACAGGGCGGTTCTTTTCTTCACAAAAATACAACGCCTTGAACCTCTCCATTTGCTTAATCCTATCAATCAGACGCCGCTCATGCTGTGAATTGGACACGTTCCTGACGAGAAACTTGGCGTCCGCCTCCGTCAGGCGCAGGATCAGGTAGTTCGCGATGGCCGAGAACACTGACGCGTTGAAGTCCTGTGCCTCCTGAGAAGCCAGTACCAAGGACACGCCATACTTTCGGCACTCCTTCGCCATGGTGGGGATCAACTTCAGCCGGGCCGCACGATGCGCCTCGTCGAAGATCACGGCGTGAGTGATTCGATCCTGGATGCCACGCCGGAACATGTCCTTGTACAAGCTGTAAAAGACCAGCGAGGCGAACGCCCGCTGCAGGTTTTCATTCTGTGTCGTATGAATACGGATAACCGTCGGCTGTTGGCTGTCCCACAGGCTGCTCCAGGACTCGCCGAGATCGAAGAAGCCGTAGTCATCGAGCTCGCCCAAACGCGCTAGCAAGTTTCGTAGTCCGTGATCGGGTTTCGGCTCGTCACGTAGAATCTCCACGAAACGCTTGAAGTTCGGTTCCTTCGCATTTGCAGGAGCGAGGTCGCCCCATCCGACCTCTACAAAGCTATCCTTGATGGCTCTTCGAATCCTGTCTGTCTGTATGTCGCCGAGTTCGGGGTAGATGGCACCGAAAATGTCCCGCATGGCACCCGCCACATCGAGATGGGCCATTCGAGCCTGTCGGTCCACGATTTGCAACGGATTGAAACCGAGTCCGTCAAAGTCGATGAAGCGCACCGTTCCAACTGACTGCTCCAACCTCTCGTCAATGTCCTGGTGATAGGAGAAGATGATCGGCCGCACGTCAACGGCGATCATCTGCTTGCACAGATTGAGCAGGCACGTGGTCTTACCCATCCCGGGCAGGCCAGCGATCAGAAGATGGGGATTGCCCTTGACCGTGAGCGGCCAGCGAACATCGGCGCTGGTGAGCGTGTCAGTACCGAAGCAGACGTCGGGTGTGGCGCCCGTTGCCGCGGGTGTCGATGTTGGTGCCTGCCCGACTTCTGTGGTGTCGTGGCCTTGCGCCGCCATGGGGGCACCCTTCGAGTCCATCCGCAAGGACAGAACAGTGCTCGTTGGCGTCGCTGCTTCACGCGATGGCGACTCGGAGTCGGTGATTACTCCCGACGCAGGAATGAGTCTAGAGTCGGACGGCGTCTCGCGCGGCGGATCGAAGTCGGACTGCCAAGCGCGCCCGCCGTCTGCGTCAGGCAACAATTGGGGACCAAACAGGAAAACCTTCGTGCTTGATTCGTCGGGCGATATCTTCAACGGTCGGTGGCCAGCGAACTCGGGACAGAACACCCAACCACGGTCATCCTCCGCAACGGAGAACGCATAGTCTCCGCCCTTTTCGATCATCCGGTCTATCTCGGACGCGAATTCTTCATAGCGTTCCTTCGGCAGATAGTGACGCCGCGCCTTGTCCGCGTAGAATTGCAGAACCCGGGCCAGTTTGGCGCGGCGAACGGCCCGGAACACAGAGCAGATGTCTTCGTGGCCGTACCACTGGTGCCACCGTGTGCGCAGGGCGCGGGTCTGCTGTTCAATCTTCTGGAGCATCCCCGGCACTCGAGCCGAACTGAGATGGCGACGGTATTTCACCTCCACGAATCGAAAGACAAGGCCCCTGCGCGGAGCCAAGGAAACAAAAATGAGGTCCGGACGCTCCGCGGAGTCCCCAGCGATCGCATCGCCCTCGTCGGTCTCCAGCGGAGGCAGCAGATCCTTCACGTCGTCGACTGGGACGATGAACCCGTTGTTGAGCGCGACCCAGCATTCGTCGTCAGCGCCAGCAAGTTGGCAGTTTGCATAAGACACAGCGAGAGCAACGAGTTCCGATGTAGCCGCCTTGTCGCCAGTGAGACGGATAGCAAGCCGCCCACTGAGGGCCTTCAGGTGGTTCAGCAAGAACTCTGCGTTTCGGCGACTGTGGCTCAAACCCATCTGGTCGAGAGCCGCATCCAGCAGGTTCCTCACTTCATCCAGATTGGCGGTGGAGGTGATGAGTTGCAGACAGCCCAGATCCTCCCGCTCCGGTACGCAATCAATAACGTGGGCCACTCCTGTCCGGTTAAGTGACGTAGGGATGGCTGTAACTATGTGAATCAGGTATACTTTTTATCGATTTCTTGCGGTGCCGACTTGAACGCAACAGCGCTTTTGGGCGACCTTCAGGGCAGGAATCCCTGGAGGGCACGCCATGTACACCGGCAAGACGCTGTTCGCGCAGTTGATGGATTTTCTGCCTTGGACAACGTTCGCTCGTATCGTCGATCGCTATGGCGGGAACCGTCGTGTTCGCACCCTGGCGTGTGCCGAGCACTTTCGCATCCTGGCATTCGCTCAGTTGGCTTATCGGGAAAGTCTGCGAGACATCGAAGCCTGTCTTGCAGCGCAATCGGCCAAGCTCTACCACATGGGCATTCGCTCCACGGTCAGGCGCTCTACGTTGGCCGACGCCAACGAACGAAGAGACTGGAGAATCTACGCCGACTTCGCCCAACGGCTCATTGCACAAGCCCGCAAACTTTACATCCAAGAGGACCTTGGGCTGGATCTGTCCAACACCGTCTATGCACTGGACTCGACGACCATCGACCTGTGCCTGTCGTTGTTTCCGTGGGCTTCGTTTCGAAGCACCAAAGCAGCGGTCAAGATGCATACGCTGCTCGATCTGCGCGGCAATATCCCGAGTTTCATACATGTTTCCGACGGCAAGCTGCACGATATCAAAGTGCTCGATCTGTTGATTCCAGAACCCGCAGCGATTTACGTGATGGACCGCGCTTACCTCGACTTCAAGCGCCTCTTCGCACTTCACGAAGCCGGCGCGTTCTTTGTCACCCGAGCCAAAACCAATGCCGATTTGCGACGCATCTATTCCGCTCCAAGCGATCGTGTGCAAGGCATTGTCTGCGATCAGACCGTAAAGTTGTCGGGCTTCTACAGCCACAAACGTTATCCTCATTATTTGCGGCGGATTCGATTCAAAGACCCGGAGACATCAAAGACGCTCCTTTTCCTGACCAACCTGTTTGGTCCTCAGCCAAAGGTCATCTGCGAACTGTACAAGGCCCGCTGGCAGGTGGAGTTGTTTTTCAAATGGATCAAGCAACATCTGCGGATCAGGAAGTTTTACGGCACCTCGGAGAACGCCGTCAAGGTGCAAATCTGGACTGCCGTCTCCGTGTACGTGCTCGTCGCCATCATCAGAAAGCGGCTCGACCTCGATGTTTCCCTCTACACATTGTTACAGGTCTTCTCCGTCACCTTGTTCGAGAAAATCCCCTTAAACAAGGGGTTCTTCGATGCCGAAGACACTTCCTCCCAGGACATGTTGCATAAGCAATTGAATTTGTTCAATTATTGGACCGGACAGTAGTGAACGTGGGCGTCGAAGATGTCAGGGTTGTCCCGTGGGGAGTCGAAGTACTCAATACCGGCATTTCGATCCAGAGTTATAACCCAGTCACAGAGCCGGTGCAGTTCTGCGAGACTGTCCGCCTTCTCCGGGGAAACCTCGGTCTTCAAAGCCAGCGGCCCCACTTCGGCTCCAAGACGGCGGACCACTGCGTTCCGAACTAACTCCTGTAGACGCAACAGCATTTCGGTGTGAGACCGACGCGAGGGGTGCTTCTCGCCTCGGAGCATCGTTGGAGCAGCGCTTAGCCAGCGCGGAGCGGGCCGGCTGGAATAGTACCGCTGGTTGTACGACAGGAGGCCGAAAGCATGGTACGGCCTTGCGTGCGTGGGTAGCTGTGATTCCGCCACCACGCAAGACTCGAAGGTGTCAAACGCAACAGCGAGGTGGGCCGCAGTCTGTGGGTGCTGTTGCTCCTTTCGCGCCCAGCGAAGTCGGGGCACATTGATCCCGCCTGGGAAAGGCACCGATTCCAGCATCCACCGATCCTCATCAGCCAGTCCTTCGCTGCCGCGACGGCGCTTGTCACGTGCATCAGCGATAAACTGCCCGGCGATACCTCGCCGCTGTTGTTCCTCCGACGGATAGAGTTCAAGGGAAAAGAGAGGTGACGCGGTTCTCCGTTCTCCCGGTCCCTCGTCTTCTTCGTTGCCATCAGTCGGACCACCACGCTCGCTCACCCCTCCGAGCGCGCGAACAACAGTCATGCCATCTCCGGCGCGGAGGGCGTGTATGTGCAGAAGTTGCGACGTTTCGTGACACTCCAGATACTTGCCGATCTCGTTGGCGAGAATCGCCGCACTCTGCCGTCCCAGCGTCGGCGCGTTGCCGACCGACTCGCCATCCATCAGCGCTCGCGTCAGCACTGCCACCGTACCCTTCGGCTCCTTATCATTGTCCGGCACCATGGCAGCGGCATGAAAGCCAAGGGTATCGGCAAAAACCATGGCTCCCGAACCACTGGGGTGCGGGAGAAAATCCGGAAACATGGCGCCGTCGAGCCCACGAAGCTCGTCGCCAATGGCCTTCGGTTTCTGCTGCTGCTCGAACGCTGCATGGAACGCTAGATTGTCATATGCAGCCAACCACGCTACGCGTAGTGGGTGGGACGGAAGCACGATGAGACCGATGGTACGACCTGAGAGCGATTGCACCTCGACGGTGTTGGCCAGCGCAAGGTTCGGATCACCGCCCTGAAGAAGGGCGGCCCATGCCAGCAGATACTCCCACACCACGTCGAAGGACTTTACCCCCTCATCATAGATCTGACCGACACCACCACCCGTTGCCTTTAACCGTTCGGCCATCCTACGACTGGCCGCGCCGACGCGTTCCCAGCTGGAGTTCTCTTTCCCGTACAACGGTATGAAATTAGCACCGCAAGCTCGAAGCCCGGATGCGCGCACCGCCACCACCCAGCGCCCAATCTGTCCCTGCTCCTTGAACCACTGCTCCTCAACTTCCTTAATCAGGCCGGGTCGAGCTACGCGAAAGCTCTTCCGCCGTCCTTGTGAAACAGCCGTCCTCAGGACGACGAAACCCTTGGGATCGTCCGTCACTACAGGATCTGAGGCGAGTTCGTGGACGCAGTCACGGCTCTCCATCTCGACAAGACCCTCGCTAAAGGAGCGGACGGTGACAGCGCCTCCACTGGCACTCCGTTCCGGTGGTTCCCCGAAGCGAATGACAAACTCCTCGCTCTCCTGGGTTTCGATGGTGTCCTGGCCAAGCACGGAGACTCTCACCCTGGCGGACAGCAGGGCATCGTCGCTGAGAGAGAAGTCCTCGTTGCTGAATCGGCATCTCTCGCCACCCTTCCGCGAGAAATGAGGAACCGTTTGGTTTGCCAACTCTTCATCGTTGTCCGTTAGCACGGCGATACGATATTCAACTGCGTTCTTCTCCAAGTCCACCGGATCGGCCTTCCAGCGGACTTCGAGCGTCGATCCAGTCCCCCCCACATCAGCGTCCAAGATCAGTTCGGGGGGATCGTTGCCCTCGCCACCAGTCAACCCCGACCATTTGGCAAGGGCCCCGCTCTTGTTGCGCCACGGGGTGAGATCTACTCCCTTTATCGTCGTGGCCGGTCCGGCGACCCGCAAAGCTCCGATCCAAAAGTGCTTGTGTTCAGCCACCGCTGCCAACGCCTCGAGCAAAGGCTTCGTATCAACCTCGTGCAGGAAGCGCTCCAGTTCCCCTCGTTGCCGTTCAGAGTCCAGATCCAGCCGCATGGATTGGATTCTTGCAGCTGGCGGCAGGGCGACCACGCCTGGCCCAAGCAACCGGTCTACAAAGTCACGTGAAGCATTCAGATCCCCCGTTACATCAGCCTCTGCACAATCCTGAACGGGCCAAAGTCCCAGCAAATACAGATACTTTCCCGGAGACTCCCCGTCCGTAGCCACGCGACAAAGAAAGTCGAACGCCGCCCATGGCGACACCGCGTACACCCCTCCGTATCCACGCGCCTTCTTGACGGCCTGCTCCGCGTAACGCCGGTCCCTGGAAGGGTGAATCTCTAGTTGAGCGAGCCGTTGCGCCTCCGAGAACAGGCTCCGCTCGTCTACTTCCCGCGCCGCGCTGTAGATTCCGTCCATCCCAGCGCCGGCGCGTTCCGTGTCCACCAACAGAAGCGTGGCGCCACTCTTGGCTTCACGCTTCTCTACCGCAACGTCCGCCGTGATGGTCCGGCGCGCCGTATCTTCCGCATCAGCGATTCGCCACACGTCCCAACCGCTGAGCGTAAAAACGGACCGGGCAGCACCCAGCACGTCCAGTACCTCAGGGGCCAGGCATCGGACGTAAGCTACGGTACCGTCTGCGTCTGGACGCCCGAGTACGCGCTCGAACGCTCGCGCAAGCAGTTGCGCGTGGAGATCCGTGCAGTACATGTCACGACCTTTATCTTGGGGTGAAGCGCCGTTGCAGCCGTTTCATAGCCTCGGCGTCATTGACTCCCACGAGTAGTCCGAGATCGCGCAGGCGGCGCTCAAGAGTGGTTCGATTCTGCTGCAACAATTCCTTGGACACCATAACGCCCGGCGGCGCCACATCGACGTGAAACCCGTAGCGTTCACGGATCTTCCTCAGGAATTCCTTCAGCGAAAGAGGCCGAAACCCTTCCTTGTTTCCACTTCGGAGAAGGTGGAGGTGAACGAGGTAGTCCAACATGGAGTCGGTAAAAACGAGCGAACGCAAATCACGCCTTCGTCTACTACCTCCCCGCGTAACCTGGGTGCCTCGAATCGTAGTCCTTTTTTCCGCGAGACCGTTGGGACGCCCTACGTGCAACATGGAATCGACCATGCCGATGAAGTTGCCGCGCACCCGCGCCCCCAGTAAAATCGTTAGACCTGTGGCCAAGCGCCGTACCGGATTTGGTTGGCTCTCATCATTACGCAGGATCTGCGCCACTTCGGGAAACCCGTCTTCCAACTCCACCGCCAACTTCTCACCCTGCTTATCCAACCAACGATGGACGTCTGATGCATTGTTGCCGCTCCCGTGAAGCAACTGGCCTAGCAGGGCAAGCCACTTGTCGCCGTAGGGACGCGTTGGAATGCCCGAACTCTTGATTTCCTTGATGTCCCGAGCTTCGTAATCGAGCAGCCTCAGCATCATCAAAATCACCGGAATACGTTCCAACTGGCGCATCAGGTCATCAAAAGACTGCTCCGCAAGTCCCCTTAGTCGCTGATCGACGCCGTTTGAGCAATCCACAAAAACACTCGCCGGGTGTTGCTCGTTCTTTGGAAGAAGTTCGCCCGTGTCGTCCCATGTCGTCAAGATCCCGACCACACTCGTGAGGATGGTCGTCATACCTGTTGAGATACAAGACTCCATCATCTCCACAAAGGTATTTCGAGGAATGGTCTCGGAGTAAACGCGGATGAATCGACGAATGTCCTCCGAGAAATGCGTAGCGGCCTTCTCGGAGATAGGTCGTTGGTTGGAAATCTTGTCGCTTCCCTTACCGGCCGCCTTGGCGGGCGCCGCACCCAGCTCCTGTGCCAGTCGTACCATCAACAACTGATCCACCCCGACGGCATCGTTGCGTTCGTCGAAGCGATCAGCTTTCCGGCTGGCAATCTCGCCCTGCCGAGTGATGCCCTGATTGAAAGCGCGCAGCAACAAATTGTTCTCGTGTCCTGTCGCTACTGCAAACCGCGTGCGGTCCGCGGAGTCATTGTCTTGGACATACTCGCCCGGCTGGTCCGCCAACATCGCCACGATCATCTCCGGCACATAACGAAGGTGTGCAACGGTTTCAGGCAGGTCAACCCAACTGGACATGTAATGGGTCGGTGCGACGCGTTGAACCTGTTGGTCGCGACCTAGCGCTCGCTTCTTATTCTCCAATCCGAAGCAGAGAAGGAGATCACCGAGCACTGCCCTTGCAACTTCGTCATCGAAGCCTTGGATGTCGTCCCTTGACCCCAGCCTTGTCGCGATGCGTTCGACGGTTGCAGACCGCCTCCTCGAAGCTTCCGTGTCCCCCGACGCGAAAGTCTTGAGGAATTCTCCTCGTCCCCTTCGGTTTCCGAAGCGAAACATGTAGAACACAGCCGGCAGGATCGCCGACAGGTCGAAGTCATTGGTCGTGACGGGCAAAGCCTTGTCGTACTGGTATGACCAGATCTCTTCCGCCATTTTCCTCGACAGGACGTCGCCAACGATTTGGCGGGGAGGCTTCGCTTGACCGCTACTCGCCATTTCTCCCTCCCGTCTTGATCGGCGCAATCACTAGCCGCTGTACCGGTTCCGACCTTGGTTCCTCTATTATCTTGGCGGACAGGTAGAAAATTGTGTCCTCGTCCATGGGATTCCAAGCATACACACGCCGTTCGTCCTCCTTCATGAGACGCTGGACGAAAATGGACAGATGTGCGAACGTATCGTCCGAGGATACGTCCCCCAACTGGTAACCCTCACTCAACTCCAAGAGAAGATGAAACAGATCCGCGCCGAGGGGCAACGGTTCCTCTTCGCCGTTCTTGTAGCGATAGATTAGCGACGCTTGGCGATGAAGCCAATCGACACCTTCTCCCACCTTCGGGCCAACGACTTCCAGCCGGAAGCTACCCACATCCTTCTCGGCCCAGAACGCAGTTTCGGTGGGCGTCTTTGGTGTGATGCGCAATGGCACGACGCCGGGCCGGTCCAATGCGTGGGGCGGAAGCGATTCGAGACGCGATATGCCTCTGCAAACGCGAACGACTAGATCCTGTCGTCGGTCGGCTCCGCTGATGGCAAGATCGCGAAATTCGCGCAGGTGTATTCCCCGGGCTAGGCCGAGTGCCTCTGGATTCTGCGCCACGGACGCAAGATCCTCTTCTGTCCATTCGAAATAGGCGCGACGACGGGCGGTTTCCAAGGTCACCTCAGGGAAACGGCGAGCGCCGTGCGATTCCGCGCCTGACCCCGGGCGGCCTAGGTACCGGTCAACCTGGGGATGCGCCTCAAGGGCAGGGTCGAAGCGAACGAGCTCCCCCAGGACATCGCCTTGCCGAAGATGAGATTCTGCGGAGAAGGCACGGTCCGCGTAGGTTTCCGAGAGAGAAGCCGCCCCGCCTGCCGGCGGGCTGTGATAGTCGCTGCAATAATGGACACCGAACAGAATGTAGACCAGCGCCGCTCGCAACTCCCGAACCGTGATGTGTGTTTCGCCACGCAGGTGTACCGCTTGTAGTGCATCAAACAGGCGCGCCCGGGCGCGCTTGCGCGCGCCATCAGGCAACTCACGGGGAACCCCACGCGGCCCGAACAGCCGTGTCGCCCGGAACGCCTCGCAGCGGTCCTGAGCGGTGCAGGTTTCACAAGGCGCCCAAATCTCGGGAGCACGTTCACCGCCGTACAGCGCATCCAGCAAGCGTTCGAGAAAATCTGCTTCGATGTAGCTACCATCGGCGGAAACGCTGCCAACTAGCGAGCGCTGGTTCAGGTTCTCGAAACGAATATGAGGTGCCGCGGGAGCCTCGTGTCCTTCCAACAGGGCGGCGAGGGCTTCCGTCAATGGAGTCGAGCCATCCCGGACTTCGCTTTCGAGCCATTCCAGCAGGCGACCATCGTTGATTGCGAGAAAATGGACCACGTCATCGTTCGGCCGGCCATCTCGAAACGGTGCCATGAACTCATCCAACAGATCATCGGACGAACGACCTTGCCACGACGCGGAACCATCGAGATTCATCCGCACGGCCAAACCGTCGGGCGTTTTTCCTTCGAGGATCCGTGACTCAGAGGTGCGTCGGCCCAACTCGAGACGCTGGGCCAAGTGCTGAAGCAAAGCGGTCTTGCCGTCGCCAGCGTTCCCGCACAGAACCACCAAACTCACCCGACGATCGATTGTGTCCCGATAGAGCGCGCGTTCCAGATTGGTCGCTACATACGTTTCCGCAGCGAAGTCCGTGTCGAGTCCTCGGGTCTCCTGATTGCCCCATACCGATCCGGGATAGGATTGCAACAGAGACTTCAACCACAGGACTTCGTTCTCGGACCGTTCCGGCGTTCCAGAGTCCGATGGGAGTTCCGGGACGTTGAAAGTCTCCGAACCGTTATCTACCGGAGGCTGCTCGTCTTCGCTGCTCCGCGCGGGAGCAAGCGCCGCGATGGCATCCGCCGTCGTCTTGAATCGCTGCTCCGGGTCAGGGTGCGTAGCATGGTCAAGGAAGCCTGCCACGACCGGATACTGCAGCTGCTCGGTTCCAGCCCAGTTTAGCCCGCGTTGCTTGGCTAGCACACCATCGTAATGAAACGGTTCCTTGTCAAAAAGCACGCGAAAGAAGCTGGCCGCCAGTGCGTACAAGTCGTCCGCCGGGGCGGCGGGTTGGCCCTCGGCATACGAGGGCGCAGAATAAAGGATCGTGCCCGGTGCCACGGCGTGCTCGCCGCGTTTGCTCACGCAATCGTAATCCGTCAACACGAGCCCTTGTTGCGACACAATCATGTTGCGAGGGCTCACGTCGCCATGCACGAGTCCGTTTTGATGGAGAACGTCCAGCGCTTCACAAGCGGAACGCAACCACTGCAAAGCCAAAGCCTCAGGAGACTCCACCTCCTGTTCTTCCGCAAGAAGAGGAAACACACCGGCAAAATCGGCCAGCGGGCTACCGTCAATCCACGACATGAGCGCAATGAAGTTGTTTTCTTGCCATTCCGAAGCCACTTCGAATATCGTCGAGAGACCCGAGTGGTGCAGGTGAGAGTGCGCAATCTTATACGACTTGATCACCCGCTGGCCGATCTCCTCGTCGCGTGCCACCTTGGCGACGTAGGTGCCCAGTTCGTCTTCAGAGGAACGATCAATCCTGATGACCTTGAACGTTGTCCCAACGCCGCCAGAGCCCAGACGCGAGATGATTCGGTAGTCAAACCCACCGAAGCGGATCACCTGGTCTTCGGTCCAGAACCGGGCCGACGGTGCCGGAGGTGGAACAGCCTCTCCTAGGAGTCGGGACAACGACCCTTCCAGTACCTCCAACGGAGACCGCTCCTCTCGATCCTTGGCCATACCACTGTTGAGGATTCCGGCGATCTCAGCGGCGTAACTGTCTTCCCTGCCTTCGAACAGCTTGGCCAGCGAAGCGCAGAGCGAATACACGTCTGAGCGACGGTCAGCAGCGCCGAGGCCCGACGTACGGAGCTCCGGCGCCGCTGTCTCGGCCCAGCTCCGATGGGCTGATTCGGTGGCGACGGTCACTTCCGTGGGAATTCGGGTATATTCGAAACCAGTTAGGATGGGTGTGTTGTCGTGTCTGACGAGAATCGTCTCCGGCGTCAGGTTCCTGTGAATCATGGGTTCGTTGGCTAGGGCCTGTTCGTGCATCTCTTTCACCGCACGCACAGCATCCCGGGCGAAGCTCAACCGTCCGGTTGTTTCCCAGGTGTCGTCTAAAGCGCGTTGTTCTATATTCGGCGCTTCGGGGTCGACCATCGTAAAGAACGCGCTCTCTCCTGTGAATCCTGGCGTGTCTTGGAAGGAGTCCAGTATGCGCGGCGCCCAGCGATGGGTCTGCAACCGCCGCAACGCTTCGAACTCCCGGCGCGCTTTGTTCTCCGCCTTCGGATCGTCGCGTGCGGACAAGTCGTAGAGATGTAGGATCACCCGATCCCGTCGGGTGGAATGGACTGCTTTGTAAACCCGATGGAAGTGCTCGTCAGGAGGGGTTTGGAGGCTTAACTGTACGTAACCGGCCAAGCGCTCCAACTCACCGCCCACAGCGGGGGTGCCGCGCAGCAAGGCGTCGCGCAGCATTCCGATTTGCTGAACCGAGAGGACGCTCGGATTGGAGAAACCGAGGGCGCTCCGCCAAGTCTTGAGCGTATGGAACCGAACGCCTCGAACGATCCGCCCTTCAAGTTGCTTGGCTTTCGCATCCGCCTCGGTTACTAGAAACGTGGCATCTACTCGACCGAGTTCCGGCAACTTCTTGCGAAGCGTTGTCCCGATCTTCTTGGCCTTGGTTGCGGCGCGGTCCGCTTCCCATTGGACCGTGGCTCTTTCCCGGTCCACCCATGACGCCGTCCAATGCTTCACCTCGATCACTCGGACACCAGGCGGGCCGATGGCGACGATGTCGATTTCGTCGGATTGGAATTGGTGGGTCGTGGAGAAAGTCAGATTAGTGAGGAGGTGCCACTCGCCATGGCCGAACTCGCCAATCAGACCGGACTTGAGATGTTCGAAGGCCCTGCGTTCACTTTCGTTAACCGCAGGTCCGCAACGGTGGAGTGTGACTCTCATGCGCGACAAACTTTGATCCGCTACTCTATCAAGGAACGCGCGGGGTGACAAAACCGTGACGGAACCTACAGTGGCAGGGTGAAACATGTTCCCTGCAATTTGGACTTCGCCTAGACGCCACCGCTGCCATCAGCCCGGTCTACCCCGCCCAGGATCACCGCCGACGGCGCGCCGACGAGACCACCGAGAAACGGCGCAGGTGGTCCCGGGACAGGCCGGCCACGGCGCCCATCTGCGGTTGCCCCAAGGGGGGAGGACGACGCTGTAGTTCATGCCCCAGATGGCCATGACGCGACCGCGGTAGTCGTCGGGCACCCGGGTCTGCAGCGATGTCTGGGTGCTCACCATGAAGAAGGAGAGGCCGACGCCGGCCATCAACAGCCTGCCCAACGCCAGCGGAAAGGCACTGGAAAACCCGACTATTGATCGGCTGCCATGCGCGAAATATTCGTCGGAGGATTGGCCACGCGGGAAGGAGTCCGTTGAGCCGACGGGGAGAATCGCGGCTACCCCTTCTCGGACTGTGGCTCCTCTCGACAAAACAAGTCTCGGGCAACGTTGCCGATTGCGTTCGTTGCAACGACTTCGAATGTCGCTCCGACAACGGCACCGAGTAGCGGTATGGCTTTACCCATATTCACCACTCCCTTCTCGCCGAACTTCGTCACGAGTCTAAAGCCAACTGCCTGATTGATGGCCGTCAATGTCTTGCCGGGAATGCTCTTTATCGCGCCAAGGGCGAGCTTGTTGGCAATGTCGACGCCCACCTTGCTCAAAACCTCCTTGGCCGTATTCCCGGCCAAGCACACGTACACGAGAGTCCTTACGCGGTCGTCCTTAACATCGTGGCCTCCCATGATTGCGATGGCGGCAATCATCCTGACCTGAACGAGGAGCACGACAGAGATGTTCGCGGGGACCGCCACCGGCAGCGTAATCAAGCCTCCAAGACCAGTAACGAAGCCTGTGGTGCCCGCCTTCATATTCTGCCATTGGATAAGAGAATTAACCTTCTCGGCAAGCGTACGGTCCCCCTTCAGATAGTCCTTGGCCAAGTCGTTCGCGGAGTCAAAACAAGGGAACCCTTCAGTAGCCTTGTCATAGGCCCAATCCAGGATCTTGAGGATCGCGGTCTCGGTCGGTGATTCCGACATGCACCCACCTCCCATCGGCAATGTTCAGAGCTCAGTTCCCTCTTAACGCCGGTTAGTCTGGCATCAAATCCGACAACCGCACCGGTTCCGCATCAGAGCCTCGGTGGAGCACCACGATGTGATCCGGCTCCGACATGAACCAGACAAACGACCGCCACGCCAGCTCACTCACCGAGCTCTTGAATGCGGCTTCGTCACGGTCCGCATAGGCCGTGACGAAGGCCACCTCCTCTTCGTTGAATCCCGCTTCGGTCGCGACCGCCTTTAACGCCGTCTGTCGCGACTCACTCACCGGACCCGCCGTTGCGACGACTTCGACGAACACCAACAGGGGCTCGGCTGGCCCGAGGTCGACCAGTATCAAGTCGGGCAGATTGCGGTCTGGCTGGATCGTCAGACCGATTTCCTGAGCCAGACGGTCATCCCGTGCCACCACGTGATTCTTGCTTTCGCTCAACCAGATCACACCGGGTTGTTCGAGAAACCGCGGCGCGAAGTCCTCAACCACGGCTTTGGAGATCACGGAGCTCGGACCGGGTTCCAGATGCCTGGTCTCCCCGCTGGGAAACGTCACAAGCACCCTTCCCTGACGGCTCACAGCGCCGCGGCGAAGGATCGCCACTCGCGCCAGAGCACCGCTGGACAGGTTTGCGGCCTGCCATTTCTCGATCGCCGTCTGCAAGGCCACCCCTGCAAGATCCGGATCGAAGAGGCGGGCGAAGTCGTCTGCCAAGGCATATCGCGGGCGCGGCGATGTCGTCGGCAACCCTTGACGCTCTGTCACTGCACCCAACCGCACCAGTCCTTCGCGCAACGTCTCGTCACGGATCGGCTCGCGCGTGTTCGCCGCGTACCACTGTCCGGTAGTGGCGCCCCCGGCGGGCCGCATCGACTCGTCCGACCACGCCGCCCGAGAGTCCTCTTCCGGCAACAGGGCCTGCGCGTCCGTCATCCGCGTCACCTGATCCGGGCGCAGCCAGGAACCCGCACTCTCGACGGCACCGATGTACAGCATGACGAAGACGGTCTTGGCCGCGATCTCGCGGGTTACGTAGTTTCGATTCGTGGTTCCGTCAGGGAAAATCGCCAGCAACCGCTCCTGAACATCGGCAACGGGCAACAGTGGCGGGTATGGCATCATCCGGCCCCGTTGCTGTACAGGTGCTCCACGACGCGTTCGAGAGTCTCACGCTTCGCCCGCTTCTTCACCAACCGCTCGACTTCTTCCATTTCCTCTGGTGACGGCAGCGGCAGTGCTGCCATCTCGTAGGCCGAGACGGCCACGCTACCGTTGATGCACCGGAACACCTGGTCGACGACATGGCTGTTCAAGAGCGCCGCCAACGCCGCCGGCGCCACCTTCGGTGTGTCGTCAAGCGGTTTGATCATGTTCAAGTGATTCTCGACAACAACCGCACCGTATTCCTCGATAAACGGCCCAGGCAGTTCCGCCGCGATCAAACGCCGACATTGTTCCTTGGCGGTCGTCCTTTGCAACAGCACGCACGGGTGATCCGTCACGACCCAGGTTTCGTTTGCGTTCGGCTCGAAATAGGGTTGGTGGTTTCTCTTGTCCGCCCTGAATTCGAACACGCCGTCGGAGCGCACGGATTCCGCCCAGATCAATGGATAGCGCCCCTTTCCCGGCCGGTCCCGCAGGCTCTCCTTGTGACGGTTCCACACCAGAGGCCCCGTGCTGACCTTATAGCCGTAGTCCGCCAACCGATGGGGCATCTCGTTGACCCGCCGCACCAAAGTGCTCTGTGCTTCCTTCCTGGGCATCAGCCACGGATGGTCCAAGGCTTCCGGCAGTTTGAACGAGCCTGCGGTCATTGTGTCGATACAGCCGTCTGGTCCCGGCGTGACGAAATGCACATCTCCGCCTGTCGGATACCCTCCATGTCGGTAGGTTGCCAGAAGCGTTTCCTGCAACACGTTGGCGAACACGCCCTTGCGTGCCCCGATGAAATCAATCCTCACAGGTGGCGCTTCCCGCCCCAGCAACCCACGCAACGCCTTGAAATATTCTCCGGCCAGGAAACTCGTCGGGGTTACGAAAGCAATGATCCCGCCCGGGCGTGAGAAACGGAGTGCCAAGTCCGTGAACACGCCATACAGGTTCGCATGTCCGAACAGGCTCCGGCGAAACTTCTCGCGCAACCGTGGCGACAGCGTAACGCGCCCGTAGGGCGGATTCCCGACCACCAACTCAAAACCTTCTCCGCCCGGCATCTGATCGAGGCTGTCGCACACTCGCACGACGGACCGAAGCCGGGTCCCTGGTCCGCCAAACAGGTCCCCGAGCGTCACATCGAGAAACACCTGCGATATCCAGGCCGCAAACGGGTCCAGTTCGAACCCGCTCAAACGACTCTGTATGTTGCTCAGAGCAGCTTTTGCGCCCATGTCCTTGAGGCACTCCGCCATGCGTTGAGCCACCGGGGCCAAGAAGGCGCCCCCGCCACAAGCCGGGTCCAGCACACGGGCCGAACGCCAGTCAACGCCGGCGTCCGTCGCCATATCCAATAGCCGCTCGCACAGTGCCGGCGGGGTGTAATACGCGCCCAACAGCGTCCGGAACGTGCTGGGCATCATCCCGGTGTAAAGCACTCCGATCATGTAGCCGGCATCCGCGACATCCAACTCGGAAGCCGCCGTCCCGATGCTTTCCGCCAACTCCGCTACTTCCTCCGAGACCGCGGGGAGCTCTATCTCGGGCGGCACGTTGCGGAGTGCCCGACCTCGACCGGATACGGCATAGACGTGCGTCCAGTAAGCAGAAACCGCGCGGAAAACGACCGCCCGCGCGAAGCCCAATCGGGCTTCACCGGGAACAGCCGAGGCCAGCGCGCGGGCGCTCAACGATCGATGCTCGACCATAGCCCGAGCCGACAATGCCGGAACCCTGTCGCCGTTCGCCGCCAAATTAACCGTCCCGTCGCTACGATGTCTCGGTCGCCGTGTTCAACTGCCAGGCCACCCTGCTGCACAAGCTTGCACTCAACGGCCTCTCGGCGTCAACGATTGCATACGTGTACTTGGGAGATTCCGACCAACGTACCCCGCCTCACTCCTCCGCCGGCCCCTCCGGCGTGAGCTCCCGCACCCCGCGGTTGGCCGCCGCGGTCATTGCCGTCACTGCCAGCATCAAGACCCCGCCCAGGATCACCGCCGACGGCGCGCCGGCGAGGCGGCCGAGGAACGGCATCAAGTGGTCCCGGGAAAGGCCGGCGACGGCGCCCATCTGTAGTTGTCCCAGGGGGAGGATGACGCTGTAGTTCATGCCCCAGATGGCCATGACCCGGCCGCGGTAGTCGTCGGGTACGCGGGTCTGCACCGAGGTCTGAGTGCTTATCATGAAGATGGAGAGGCCGATTCCAGCCATCAACAGCGCCCCCAATGCCAGCGGATACATGCCGGAGAACCCGAACAGCGTGAGGAAGAAGGCATGGATTCCCGCGCCCAGGAGAACCAGCCAGCCGCGCCTCGGGAAGTAGCCCAGGTTGGCGCCGATCAGGGCGCCGAGCAGGGCGCCGATGCCGCTGACCACGTACAGGTTGCCCAGGGTCGTGCCGTCGCCTCTGAACACCACGTCGGCGAAGACCGGGAGGAGAGCGGTGTGGGAGGCCAGGAAGAAGATGTCGAGGTAGTTCAGGCCGATGAGAGAACGGAAGAGCTTGCGGGTCCAGACGAACGAGAGCCCGCCCAGCAGGGTGCGGATGAAGCTGCCGCCACGTGTGCGTTCGATGACCGGCACCCGTACCGGAAGGAGCAACAGGCCGAAGGCCAGGTAGGTCGCGGCGGCTACGTAGTAGGCCGCGCCGGCGCCGGCCAGGGGCGCGCCAGTGTACCACGCGACGTAGTCGATGGTGAATCCCGCCAGGGCGGGCCCGAAGATGCGGGTGCCGGGCCAGATCATGGAGTTGAGGCTCACCGCGTTCATCAGGTGCGAACGGTCCAGGAGGTGCGGAAAAAGCGCCTGGCGGGCGGGATGATCGAACGCCTGTATGCCGCCGTGGATGGCCGCGACCACGAACACGTGCCAGACGCGCACCAGCTCCGTGGCCACGAGCGTGGCC
The DNA here is from genome assembly GCA_965204505.1 of uncultured Binatia bacterium (SeqCode). Taxonomy (GTDB): domain Bacteria; phylum Desulfobacterota; class Binatia; order UBA9968; family JAJDTQ01; genus JAJDTQ01. Next base: position 378,185 of record CBDBFB010000001.1, on the reverse strand, counting down.
AGCGCCAACATCAGCAGCGCGGTGACGAACTGGAGCAGGATGAGGAAACGCCGGAGCTCCAGCTTGTCGGCGGCGGCGCCGCCGAAGAGCGCTAGCGCTATCGCCGGAGCCGCGGCCACCAGCCCCAGGGCGCCCAGGACGTACTCGGAGCGCGTCAACTCCCAGGCCAGCCATCCGTGGGCCAGGATCAGCATCTGGTGGCCGGCCACCGCAGTGAGGTGCCCGAACCAGTAGAGGCGGAAGCCGCGGTAGCGGAGGACGCGGAAGACGTGGAGCTTGTCGCCGATGCGTGTGAGGGTTTTGGTCATGGCAAAAAGAAAGCCCCTCCATTTTGGAGGGGCCCTCTTCATACTCCAACGCCCGTGGTGGCTACAGCTTCACCAGATCGGAATAGCTGGCCTGGGAGTCGGGTCTGAGGCCGTAGCCGGCCATCCAGTTGCGCGCGCGGTTGAATTCTTCTTCGGTGTAGTCCTCGGGGTAGACGTAGTCGAGCCGGTTGAGGTTCAGGTCCTCGAACCTGAAATCGCCAACAAGGTCTTCGGGGATGTCGCGCAGCATGAGCGCGGCATGTTTTTTCAGGTCCGAGTTGATCTCGTCCACTGAACGCCGCAGGGCACGGAAGATGGCTTCGCGGGTACCCTCGGCGTCGTCGCTGTTGACGAAAAGGAGGCCCCAGTACTTGGACTCGGCCAGCACGCGGCAGCCGCGCTTCTCGGCCAGGCTGATGAACGGCTCCATGAGGGTCGCGGCCTCCACCTCGCCGTTCAGCAGCAGCCGGGTGCGGATGCCCGGTCCGCCGTCGTGCCGCAGATCGACCCGGTCCTTGTCGACGTGGCCTTCCAGCATCTTGTAGGTCATGTAGTGAGAGCCGGTCTGGTCCTGGATGGAGATGGGCACGTCCGCGAGGTCGTCGAGCCGGTGGTACGACGAGTCGCCCCGCACGATGATGGCCATGGTGGCCACGCTCTCGCGCCGTCCGAGGATCCAGCCGTCGCGCTCGCCGTCGGCGGCGCGCTTGATCACGCCCCACTCGCACTTGTTGTAGCCTTCCAGGTCCCCGCACTCGTAGTCCGAGGCGATGGGGCGCTCGAACACCTCGGCGGGCTGGAGCTGGGAGTCCGGCGTCACCACCTCGGCGTCGATGCCCTCCGCGGCCATGAAGCCCTTTGCCACGCCCACGTCCCATGGCAGCGTCCACACGGTTCCTTCACTTGTCACTCTGATCTTGCGCGACATGATGACTCAGACCTCCGAACGTGGTGATTCGGGGAGACTAGCATACCGGCTCGGATGATGGAACAATTCCCGGACCAACTAGCACCCGATGAAGGAGACTCGTGCATGCACACCTGCGCCATCGACATCCACCACCACTACATGCCGCCAGGACTGATCGAGGAGTTGAAGGCCCACGGCCAAGCCGTGGGCACGGAGGTGGGCCGGACCCCGGAAGGCCTCAACACCCTCACCATCGGCGGCGGGCCGAGCTTCGTGGTGCCGCCGCCGCTCATGGACGTGGAGAAGCGGCTGGAGAACATGGACAAGGGGAAGATCGCCGTGGCGACCCTGGAGCCCCATACGGCCTGCCTCGGGTACCGCCTGAACCCGGAGCAGGGAGAAGCCTGGTGCAACCTCTACAACGAAGGTCTGATGGAGCTGCGGACGCGGCATCCGGACCGCTTCACGGCCCTGGCAGCGGTGCCGCTGCAGGATCCCGAGCGGGCCGCGAAGGTGCTGGAGCGCGGCATCCTGGAGCACAAGCTGGCCGGCGCCTACATCGGCACCAACGTGAACGGCGAGTACTACCGGAGCCGCGAGTTCGACGCCTTCTGGGGCAAGGCACAGGAACTGGATGCGCTCATCGTCATGCACCCGGAGGATATCGCGGGGCTGGAGCGCATGGGCACCTACGGGCTGTTCCTGATCTGCGGCAACCCCGCGGACACCGCGCTGTCACTGGGTTTCATGACCTACAGCGGGGTGTTCGACCGGTTCCCCGACCTGAAACTCTGCACGCTGCATGGCGGCGGCTTCTTCCCCTACCACCTGGGACGCTTCGACCAGGGCTTCGGGGTGCGGCCCGGGGCGGCGGACGCGGAGGCGCAAGAGAAGCCCAGCACCTACCTCAAGAACCTGTACTCCGACGCGCTGGTGTACCGGGTGGACACGCTGGAATACCTCAAGAGCCTGCTGGGGTGGGAGCACCTGATGCTCGGGACGGACTACCCCTATCCGCTCGGCGACTGGAACGCGGTGGAGAAGGTGGAGGCGCTGGACTGCCCGGAGGAGCAGAAGCTGGCGATCCTGGAGGGGAATGCGCGGCGGCTGTTGAAGCTTTAGGGCGACCGCCGGTCGCCCCTACGGGAAATCGCCCCGCCAACTTTCCTGACGCAAACGTGTTAGGCCCGGCGCGAAACCCCCACGGCGAACAGTCCCGCCGGCCTTTCCTGACGCACACGTGTTGGGCCCGGCCCGGAATCCCCACGGCGAACAGCCCCGCCGGCGCTCCGTGCTCATGTAGGGGCGACCGGCGGTCGCCCTTATCCGACCGGCCAGAGGGGGAAGATGGATTCCGGCCAGACGATGTGGAGGCTGAAGTCGTAGAAGCCGACGATGAGCGCCAGGAACGCGAGGGCGACACCGGCGGAACCCAGCCAGCCGGCCTTGCCATAGTACATCAGGTAGAGGAAGAGCATGCCCGGCAGGGCCACGTGCACCCCGATGAACCAGATGGCTACGTACATCAGCGCGGTGAAGCCGAAGATGCGCACGAACCGCCGGCCTTCGGTCTTGGGGTCGTCCCCGAGGATGAAGCCCGTGTCCATGATGTCGCCTTCCTCGATGCGCTTCTCCGGGGTGCCTCGCAGCAGCGTCCACACCCGGATGAGCCAGAACGGCGTCCCCACCAGCACCGCGAGCCTCGGCATCAGGTCCGCGCCCTCCGGATAACTGAACGAATCGATGAACATGTAGAGGAAGAACGCCCCCACCAGCACCAAAAGGAAGATTTCTCCGGCGACTTCGAGGGTGAACCGGCGCCTGGGGGAACTCTCCCCGGCCTTGTCGGCGGTTGCCGGTGTTTCCGCCACGGTGTCCCGCACGACCGCATCCTCCACCACCTCACGCGCACCGGCCGCGTCATCCCCTGCCGCCGCGTCCTGTGCCGGGGCGCCGCGCTCCCTGGCTGCCGCCTCCGACTCCTCCCCCTCGGTCATGGACATCATCGCCTGCCGGGCGCCGCGCTGGGCGCGCAGGCTGAAGAGCGTCACCGCGACCATGAATGCCAGGATGGCCAGGAACTGCGGCCGCAGGAGCATGCCCCAGCCGTAGTTGCTGACCGAGATCCACAGGAACCGCTCCAGTATGTCCGCCAGCGCCACCGCGATGAGGATGGGCGGCCGCGGCCAGCCGTAGCGCTTCATGAAGACGCCCAGCAGGCCGAAGGCCAGCACCGCGCCGAGATCGCCCAGGTTGCCGGCGGCTGCCAGCGCGGCCAGCGAGACGATGCCCACCACCACCGGCGCGAGGATGTTGGGCGGGATCACCGAGATGCGGCACAGGGTGGGGGCGAAGGCCAGCATGATGGGTACGACCACGAGGTTGGCGAAGGCGATGGTGTAGACCATGCTCACGGTGAGGTCGAGGTGGCGCGTGAGCATGAGCGGGCCCGGCGTGATGCCGGTGAGGATGAGGATCGCCAGCACGATGGCCATGCCGCCGCTGCCGGGGATGCCGAACACCACGGTGGGGATGAGCACGCCGCCGTCCACGGAGTTGTTGGCGGCGTCGGAGGCGATGACCCCGCGCACATCGCCCTTGCCGAAGGTCTCGGTGCCGCCCGGCTCGGTCTGGCGCGCCTGGGCGTAGGCGATCCAGTGGGCGGCGCTTCCCCCCACCCCCGGCATGATGCCCACGAAAACGCCGATCAGGGACGAGCGGATCATCAGCCACTTGTGGCTCCAGGCATCCTTCATGCCCCGCCACACGTCGGACTTGGCCTCCCGCAGGAGCGTGTCCAGCCGTTCACGGGCAATGGTGGTGTCTCCCACCACGAGCGCGATGGCCTCGGGCAGGGCGAACAGCCCCACCACCACCGGCACCAGCGTGAAGCCGTCCCAGAGGTAGAAGTCGAACCCCATGGCGGCGCGCACGTTGCCGCCCAGGTCGGCGTAGCCCACCATGGCGATGGCGATGCCGAAAGCCGCGGTGAGGATGCCCTTGACGAACGCCCCGGCGCTCACCACGGCCACGGCCAGCACCCCCATCAGCGTCAGCAGGAAGAATTCCGCCGAGCCGAACCATTCCAGGAGTTGGCGGCTCACCGGCAACGCCAGCAGCAGCGCGATGGCGCCGATGACGCCGCCCACGATGGTGGTGGTGTAGCTGGCGCCGAGGGCGACTCCGGCGAGGCCCTTCTGTGCCATGGGATAGCCGTCCAGCACCGTGGCCTGAGCCGAGCGCGCGCCGGGAACGCCGAACAGGATGGCGGGGATGGGCTCGGTGATGTCGCTGGCCGCCATGTGGAACACCACGATGGTGATGGCGACCCAGGGGTCGAGGTGGACCGCGAGGCTCAGGACCACCACGGACACCGGCAGCCCGCCTCCGGGCATGAGCCCGGAGAACAGCGCCACCGGCAGCACCAGGAGCATGGCGAGGAGCGGCCCCGCCGAAAAGAGATGAAAGAAAGCGTCAACGGAAGCTTCGAGCATGGAGGCTCTCGGGCGAAGGCCGAGCGTCCCGGAACCCTGGCCCGGAACACTGGCCGCCTACGCTGCGGTGGACCCAGGCAAGGGCGACCGCCGGTCGCCCCTACTACGGTGGGACCATGCAGGGGCGACCGGCTGGTCGCCCCTGCCGTCGATGCAGCACAATGACCTCGAAAGGTCTAGCGCTTCTCGCCCATCAGCTTCTGGAAGAACAGCGCACCGTCAGGAGGCAGGTCCTGGATGGTGGCGAGTTGCTGCTCGTACTGCTCGGGCGAGCCGTAGCCCACGTCGTAGCCGGCGGTGTTGGCGGCCTTGACGAACTCGGGGTCCTCGATGGTGGCCTTGAACGCCTTGCGCCAGGTGTCGATGATGGGCTGGGGCGCCTTGGGCGGAAGCATGAAGGCCCGCAGGAACTGGTGGATGTTCACCGCGGTGTTGAACGCCACCTTCTGCGGCTCGGAGATCTTCAGGCCGGGCAGCTCGAGGATGTTGCGCGGCATCTTGGCTTCCATCCGCGCCAGCCACCCTTCGCTGGGCGGCGCGTTCCACCAGAAGATCGGTACCAGCCGCTTCTTCTCGATCAGCTCCGGGTACATGCGCGGCAACCGGCGCTCCAGGCAGGTCACCACCTCGGTCTCGCCCCGGGCGAAAGCGGCCAGCTCCTCGGCGGTGGACTTGTAGCCGTAGATGAGCTTCATGGGACCGCCCACCAGTTGCACGAACTCACCACCCATGGGGACCCGGCCGATACCGGGCCGCTGGGACGCCATCCGTAGCGGCCGGCCCATCTTGAGCATGTCTTCCCAGGATTTCACCTTGTTGCGGTCGGCGCAGATGGTGTAGTTGTCGTCCACCAGCGTGGGCGCGCCCAGGATGATCAGGTCCTTGACGTTGAAACCCGGCACGTCCACGCCCGCCAGCTCCTTCATCACCAGGCTGGTGAAGTGCGGGCCCACGGTGAGACCGTCCGGTTTCCTGCGGTTGATGTACTGCGTTCCCTTGAGGCCGGCGCCGCCGGGGACGTTGCGGACGATGAACCGGGGACTTCCCGGAAGATGCTTGGGGGCGTATTTGGCGAAAAGGCGGGCGAGTATGTCGTAGCCGCCTCCCGCCCCGGTGCCGACGATGAGGTTGACGGTCTTGCCCTTGAAGTTCACGTCCTGCGCGGCGACGTTGCCGGCAAGGAACAGAACGAACAAAGCGGCGACCGCAAAGCGCATGTGTCTCATGGCGGATTCCTTTCTCCGTGTCTCCCACGGATGGTGGCCTGCTGCATGAGCTACAGGCCACTAAACCCTTATATTCGCTCGCTTCTTCCCGTTGCTGAATCCGGGCGGGTCTCAAGCCCGCGGTTGGGAACTCCTTACACGCTGGGATAGAGGGCGTCGACCATCCGCCGCTTGTGATAGTCCGGCGTGCCCAGGTACTGGTAGAGCGTGTGCGCCAGCACGCTGTGCACCATCAGCGGGTGCAGGTAGTCCGTGCCCGGTCCGGCGTGCACCATGTGCGAGTAGCTGCACGCCTGGTGGTAGCCCTCGCTGGCCGCGGCCTTGGACTCGTGAATGCCGGCCTCGGCCGGGAGCCCTTCATCGAGCTCCCACAGGGTCTCGTAGGTGGCCATCCGCGCCCGGTCCATGTGGATCGAAAGCTCCACGCAGTGGTCCTGGACCCGCTGGAACCGGCCGATGAGCTGGCCGAAGGCGCGGCGCTCGTTGGTGTACTGGACGGTGAACTCGTAGATCTCCTGGCACGCCCCCACCTTGTAGGCGCACAGCAGCGGGATGGCCTTCTCCGCCGCCTTGTCCAGAAGCTCCCATCCCGCGCCCGCCGCGCCGATGAGGTTCGAAGCCGGGACCTCGACGCCGTCGAGGGCGACTTCGCACACCGAAACCATGAAACCGTTGTGCGGCGTCACCGTCACGCCCGGCGCGTTCCGGTCCACCAGCACCACCGAGACCCCGCCGTCGCCGCCGCGCACCGCGCACAGGAAGGCGGTGGCGCCTTCGGCGTCGTAGACGTGGCGCTTGGTGCCCTGGAGGGTCAGGGTGTCACCGGACTGCGAGCACGTGGTGGCGACCGTTTCCGGCCCCCAGTGGGCGCCGTGGTCACCGATGGCCGGGATGACGATGGCCTCGCCCCCGCAGATGGCCGGCAGCAGTTCCTGCTTCCGGGCGTCGGAGCCGCCGTCGAGGACGATCTGCGCCGCGAGCACGCCGGAAGAGAAGACCGGCCCCGGCACCGGCCCGCGCCCCAATTCCTCGAACACCACGCCGCAGTCCAGATAGGACAAACCGGCGCCGCCGTACTGCTCGGGCACGAGCATACCGAGCCAGCCCAGCCCGGCGATCTTGGCGTAGAGGTCCGGCAGGAAGGTCTCCTTCTTGAGGAACTGCTGTGTGAGCATGGTGGTCGGCGCCTCCGCCTGGACGAAGTCCGACGCCACCTTCTTGAACATTTCCTGGTCTTCGTTGAGTCTCAGGTCCATTACAATTCTTTCATTTATTCAGCTAGTTAAACGCTGCTATTTAATTCGATACCTGGATTGATTCAGGGCTTAGACCGTATCCGGCGCTTTCTCCTTGGTCGCACGGCCGATGCCGGCGCGGCGCGCGAAGATAAGCCGGTCCGTGTCCAGTGTGCCACCGCCGTGAAGCTGGCCCGGGCCGCTGCGGATGACGTACTCGAAGTCCAGCACCTCGTGCACGCCGTGGTCCGGGATCAGCGCGTCCGCCCCCATGATCTTCTGCAGCCGCTCGCCGTTTCTGAGCCGGACCATGCGCTGGTAGTAGCGGAACTGGGCGCCGCCGTAGGCGTGCGGCTCCTTGACGAAACGGTGCCAGAAGATGCGCCGGTTCATGCGGTTGACCGTGTTGATCTCCAGGATCATGTCGGCGATGATGTCGCGCACGTGCGGATCGTCGATGAGCGGCTTGCCGCCCACCTCGTGGTTCCGGCAGTACTCCACCACCCGGTCCACCACCGGGTCGGTGCCCACCCGACCGTCGCCGCCGTGCTCGAGCTCCAGGTGGGTATGGGCCACCTTCCAGCCGTTGTTCTCGCCTCCGACCAGGTACTTGGCTGGCACCCGCACGCCGTCGAAGAACACCGCGTTCTTGATGCCCATCATCAGGTGCATGTGCTGGATGGTGATGCCCGGCAGGTTGGCCGGGATGTGCAGCCAGCCCAGGTTCTCGTGGCGCTTTCCGTCGGGGTCGGTGCACACCAGCGTCCACAGGACGTCGGGCGGCAGGTGGTGCCCCACCATCACCTTCTGGCCGGTGACGATGTAGTCGTCGCCGTCGCGGATCGCCCGGGTCTGGCAGTTGGCCACGTCGCTGCCGCTCTGGGGCTCGGTCAGCACCTGCCACACGACGATCTCACCCCGGGCGATGGGCGGCAGGAACTCATGCTTCTGCTCTTCGGTGCCCCAGTGGAGCAGCACCGGCGCGATGATCCGGGCCAGGGTGTAGAAGATGTGGGTGAGGTTGAGGCTGTAGCGCGCCAACTCGGTCTCCAGCACGAACTGGTGGTCCACGGTGAGGCCGGCGCCGCCGTACTCCTCCGGGTACATCGGAAACAGCCAGCCCTTCTTGCCCAGCTTCTCCCCCAGGCCGCGGCGGAAGCCGTACTCCTCCTCGTTCTCCCGGGTGGACCACGAGGCCGACCACCGCAGGTGCTCCGAGCCCTTCATGTTCTCTTCCATCCAGGCCCGGACTTCCTTGCGGAACTCGGTCATCTCCGGTGAGTCTTCTTGCAGGTTGAAATCCATGGACGCTCCTTCGTCGCTAACGTGAAGTCGGTGAAATTGAACTTGAGATGACGACGCGTGGGTTCAAACCATCAAGCCGTCCGTATCGGCTTGGTCACGGCCAGGGTGTTCCGACCCGTCCACATGGGCAACAGCACGCAGTGGCGGTGCTTGCCGCCGGTCACGATCACCATGATGTCGTCGGGCCGGGTGGCCAGGTGCACGATGCCGTCGGGGGTGACGTTGGGGGACTCCCGCAGGAGCTCCTCGTCGTTCTTGGTCCCCTTGCGGCGGTCCGGGATGCTGGCGAAAGTGATGGTGGAATGCTCCCAGAGGTACTCGCGGATGTCCGCCCGGGTGATGCCGTCCCGCGCCATGATCTCGGCGTCCTCGCTGCACAGGGCCACCAGCGGCGTGCCGCCGCCGAAGCTGCCCACGTCCAGGTGGCTGCCGCCGTGGTGCATGGCGATGACCTCCGCCAGCGACGACAGCGCCTCCTGTCCGGTGCTGCCGGCGGTGTGCATGGGGATGAAGCCGTTGATGCCGCACACGGTCACCGTGCTCTGCTCGGGCTTGTAGCCTCGGCTCACGTGGTAGGGCTCCCAGGGACTCTTCTCCTGGTTCTCGCCGAAGCAGAAGCTGTACTTGCCGGGCCAGCCGAAGGTGGCGCGGTCGGTGTCGCCGGGATAGCCGCCGCCGATGGTGATGAGGATCAGGCGGATGGCGCGGCCGATGGTGGCGTTGGCGCGGTGGCCGGGGCCGAACGCGCCGGCGTCGCAGTTGATGCCGATCTCGTTCCGCACCGGGCCGTTCACCAGCAGCGCCGGACCCGCGTAGCCGGTGGTGGCCTGCACCCCGTAGAGGTTGAAGCGCGGCTCCATGATGCCTTCCACCGCGGCCAACACCACCGGCAGGTACTCCGGCAGGCAGCCCGCCATCACGCAGTTGACGGCGATCTTCTCGACGGTGGCCGGCGCCCACTTGGGCGGCACCTGGCCGAGGACCTCCTGGGGGTCGGGGTGGGTGCCCGTGAGCATGCGCTCCACCCGCTCGCGGGTAGGCGGAACGATGGGCAGGCCGTCGCTGAGCTGACGGTCAAGGAACCAGTCGTTGGCCGCCTCCAGCGAGTCCTCCACCTCGATGACTTCGGAGACGAGCTTAAGCTGTGAGGGGTCGGTGGCCATGCGTGAAGGATGCGGGTGCGCCGTGGTACAGGATGTCCGCCCGGTGCGCTATTTCGCCGCCTGGGCTTCCGCTCCCGCGGCGCCGGCCCGCGCAGGCTCGGCGGCCTCGGCATCCGTCAGGGTTTCCCGAACCGGCCCGATGGCGATCCTCGCATCCTCGGCGTGCTCGCCGGGTCGCGCGCCGCCGCTGGGATGGTGCGGGATCTGCACCAGCGGCAGCTTGGGCATGCCGAAGAACGTCGCTTCCTTACGCCCCAACTCCATGAAGATGGTCTGGCAAAGGGTCACCGTGGGGGTGCCGCGCTTCTGGATCTCGATGGCGTCGTGGACACTCCACGACGTGCAAGACCCTCAAGCCCCGAGGCCGGTGACGACCGCGTCGCACCGGCTCAGCATCTCCTCGATCAGTTCCCCCGGCGCCGCGTTCATGTGGCTGGGCTTCTTCCGCAACAGCACCTCGGCCGCGCCGGTCTGCTCCTCGATCAACCGCGCCAGCTCCTCGAACATCGGGCTCGAGTTGGCCTGGCCGTTGTCGAGGATCCCGACCACCTTCCCGGCCAGACCGTCCAGGCCCGGCACCGGCGGGTGGTTCTCCAGCAGAACGTCGGCCCTCGGATCGAGCATCTCAAGCTTTTCCATGAGGCCCTCCATCGCACGCGTGATTTCCTGCCTGACCTTACTCAAGGGGGATTCGGGTTGTCAACGGCTTGAAATATGTCACAGGAGTTGTGACAGGAACGTTTGGGCCGGCACGACCAGTCCTCGATCTCGGCCCAGTCCCTCAGATACCACTTGGGCTCCTTTCGCAACGACCGCGAGACATTCCGGAACCACGGTCTGACGAGAAAACCCAGGTGAAATCACCAGCATCGTGCTTTGGTCAAGACAATTCTACGATCTATCGTATTTTGGTCGGAGTGTTGTTCGGCCGGTTCCGTCATGCCGACACGCTTCCGGGCATCCGGAGCCGCCGGCCCTCTTCGTCGGCGATATCGGGATCCAGGAAGGCGTTGCAGGCGTCGAGTTGGCGACGGGTCTCCTCGACCGAGCGCCAGTCGACCGCTGCCGTCCATTTCTGTGCGTAGTCCAGCATGCGGATCAGCGGCTCTGCGCGACCGGTCTGCGACAGGGCTTTCAGCGCCGAGAGATAGTTCGCGCGGTAGACGGTGGGCACGACGATCCGCTCCTCGCCGGCGGCCAGCAACTCCGCGTTCATCATGGTCCGTGCCGTCCGGCCGTTGCCGTCGGCGAAGGGATGGATCTCGGCAATGAGAAACTTCATGAACACGGCGCGCTGGAACGGTGTCTCCAGGCTGCGGTAAAGGTCGAAACCCTGGGCCAATGTACCCATTACGAGGTCAGGCGCGACGAACACGGTGGCGCCGGCGCGGTTTTCCGTCTCCTTGAAAGCGCCGGGCCGCCGGTCCGGGCGGCCCTCCATGATAGCCGCGTGGCGGGCCTTGAGCAGCGCTTCCAGCGCCGGGGCATCCGCCGGTATCCGATTCATCTCCCGGTAGTCGGAGACGATGCGCCAAGTGCCCAGAACGTCGTGCGCGTCCTCGGGGCGCTCTTTGGGAATGACGCCCCGGAAGACGATGTCGGCGGCTTCACCGACGGCGAACTCGGTGCCCTCGATGAAGTTCGAGAAGTAGGCCTCGAAGAAAGCGAGCGTGGCATTGCCCTCCGGCCCGCGGTCGGGCGCCAGGCGGGAAAGCGGCGGATGATCGCGAAGCGCTGCGTGCAGAACCCGGAACATGGCCAGACGGTCGGGGTCGTAGGGGCGACCCTGACGACGAGCGACCGCGGCCGGCGCTGTCAACTCCGCGTCGCGGGTGCCGAGCAGTGTTCCGATCATCGCATCGAGTGCTGCCGCTTCCTGCCTGAGATCAAGAGCGGACCCCAGGCCGCGGACCTCGTCACGAAGCCGGTTGGCGGCCTCCTCGCCTGAACGGCGGATCAGGGTGTCGAGCCGTTCCTCGATCCCCGCTCGGCCGACCGTGCGGCCCACAAGCCCGCCGCGCGCACGCGACGGACGCACGTTCTCCAGGTAGGCACGCGCCGTCGAACTCAGGAAGAGGTTGCCGAGAAATGGCCGGTCGGCGGGGAGCGGCCCCACGCCCCGGCGGGGCCGGAGCGTGTGGCCCGGCAGGCTGATGTCCCGGCCGCTCGGGGTCACCAGGCAAACAGAGCCGTCGCTCGCCGGGGCGTTCTCCAGGGCCGTCCGGTCGGCGATCAGCGCACCCGGGAAATATCCGGCGACGATGGCCCACAGATTGCGCGCGACCACTGCCTCGGGCGGGTCGGCCATGTTGCGGGTATAAAGGCGGGTGGCCAGCTTGCGCAGCCTGCCGGCCTTGACCGCGCGCGACACCTCGCGAGTGATCGACTTGTCGGACACGAAAACCTCGGGCATCCGGTCAAGCGCTCTCCTGGCGGACATTTCCGGCATTAGCGATCCTTCCGATACCAGAATACGGACTTTCGGAAGGATAAGGAAGGGAACTTGGGACTTTTATGCGGTTAAGCTGCCATCCTCACCCCCACAGCCGTTCGCTCGCCAGCCTGGCACCTTCCGACATGGCCTGGAATTTGGCCCAGACGATGTCGGGGTGGATCTCCGGGACCTCCAGGGCCTGGGTGCCGAAGCCGCAGTCGCTGCCGGCGATGACGTTCTCGCGGCCCACCACGCCGGCAAAGCGCTCGAGGCGCTGGGCGACGAGCTCGGGGTGCTCCACGACCACGGAGGACTGGGTGATGACGCCGGGGATGACGAGCTTGCCGTCGGGCAGCTTCACGTCCTCCCAGATCTTCCACTCGTGCTCGTGGCGCGGGTTGGAGGCCTCGAAGGAGAAGGCGCCGGCGCGGATGTTGAGCACGATGTCGATGTAGTCCTTCATCTCCATGTCGTGCACCCGGGGACCCATGTTGATGCCGTAGCAGGTGTGGTAGCGCACCCGGTCCTCGGGGATGTCCCGCAGCGCGTGGTTGATGGCCTCGATCTGCCCTTCCGCCCAGGCGCGGCACTGCGCCACGGTGAGGTCCGGGTTCTTGACGTAGTAGTTGATCAGCAGCGGGTCGTCGATCTGGAGCAGGAAGCCGGCGTCGACGATGGCTTGGTACTCCACCCGCTGGGCGTCGGCGATGGCGAACAGGAACTCATCCTCGGTCTTGTAGTACTCGTTCTCGATGTTGCCGGCCACGTCGCACGGAGAGATGGCGGGCACGAAGGCCTCCACCGGCCCGGCTTGGTCGACCGCGGCCCTCAGGTTCGCGAGATCCTGCGCCAGCCGTTCCTCGGCCTTGTAGGCGATGGGGCCGGTACAGGCCATCTGCATGTTGCTGGGGTTCGGTTTGGTTCCCGGCACCGGACTGTAGTAGCCGTAGTGCTCCGGGAACGCCTGCGACTCGCGGGAGTTGTCCCAGGGCGAGACCCGCACCCGGCCCGTCGGCGAGAGGCCGTCGAGTCGCGTGTGTGCGTAGACCGCGAAGCCGCGCTTGCTAAGCTCGCCGTCGTCCACGACGTCAACGCCCAGGTCCATCTGCAGACGCACGATGTCGTGGACCGCGCGCTGGAGCTTGTCCTCGTACTCCGCCGGATCGACAGGCCTGCCCTCGTTCTCCGCCAGCATCAGGTCGATGAGCGCCCGCGGGCGCGGCAGACTGCCGGTGTGGGTGACGAGAATACGTTCGGTGCTGTGCAGCATGGGGGTACCTCCTTGGGGGCGTTCCCTCCGTGGCCGGTGGGCTTTACGCCCTCACCCCGACCCTCTCTCAAAAGGAGAGGGAGTTTTTTTGTTGCCCGTTAGCGGTCGTTCACGGGCTTGAACTTGTACAGCGTGCGGTCATCGGTGACGTCGTCGAACACCACCTCCACGGGCATGTCGCAACTCAGCGCCTCCGGGTCGCAGCCCACCACGTTGGTGGTGAGGCGCGGGCCTTCGTCCAGCTCCACCACCACCAGGGCGTAGGGCAGCTCGTCGGCGAAACCCTTGTGGTAGGCCCGGTGGTAGACGCCGAAGGAATAGACCTTGCCCTTTCCGCTCACCCGGGTCCAGGTCCAATCCGTGCTCCAGCACACGGGGCACGTGGCGGTGGGCGGGAACCAATAGTTGGAGCAGGCGTCGCAGCGCGGCACCATCAGCTCGCGGCGCCTGCAGCCGTCCCAGAAGGGCTCCGACTCCACCGACGGCGGCGGCAGCGGCTTGTTGTATTCGCTCATCCCGCTTCCCTCCCCAGGATCAGCGCGGACTGGCACACCGTGTTGCCGCCGTGGCCGCTGACCAGGGCGATGTTGCAGTCCTTCACCTGCCGGTCGGGGATGTGCTCGCGGCGGACCTGGCGCGCGCCTTCCAGCACCTGGAGCATGCCCTCGATGTGTCCCTCGGAAAGCTGGCCGCCGGAGGTGTTGGTGGGGAGCACGCCGTCGGCCTCCAGCGCGCCGGAACCGACGAACGGCCCGCCCTCGCCCTTGGCGCAGAAGCCGTAGTCCTCGAGCTGCAGCAGCACCATGTGGGTGAAGCAGTCGTAGATCTGGGCGGTGTCCACGTCCTTGGGGCCGATGCCGGCCATCTTGTAGGCGGCCTCCCCGGCCTCCCTGGCGCCGGTGGTAATCATGTTGTCGTCGGTGAACCAGCCGCTCAGGCGGTTGCCGAAGCCGAAGCCCAGGACGTAGGCGGGCGGCTGCCGCAGGTCGCGGGCGCGCTCCGCGGTGGTCACCACCACCGCGCCGGCGCCGTCGATGAACACGCTGCAATCGTAGAGGCACAGCGGGTCCACGATCAGGCGGGCGCTCAGGTACTCGTCCAGGTCCAGGGGCTTCTGCATGAACGCGTGGGGGTTCTTGCGCGCATGGTTGCGGAAGGCCACCGCGATGGCGCCGAGATGCGCCTTGGTGGTGCCGAAGCGCTCCATGTGGCGGCGCGCCGCGATGGCGTAGTTCACCGGGGCGCCGAACTGGCCGAATTCGGAGCCGAACTCCGAGTAGGTGCGGGGCCGCGAGGCCACCGCCTGCTTGGCCTCGGCGTTGCGGTGCGTGCGCGACCAGGTGTCGCGGCCGTAACCCGCCACCACGGTGTTGCAGACGCCCGCCTCGATGGCCATGCACGCCATGGCAACGGCCATGGTCTGGCTGGCGCCGCCGTTGGCGGTGGAGGTGCTGAAGGTGACGTTGAGCCCCAGCGCCTCCCCCACCTTCTGGTGGTGGCAGTAGACGTCGTCCGGCCCGCGGGTGATGAGGCCGTCCACGTCCTCCTTCTTGAGGCCCGCGTCCTCGATGGCGTTCTTGGCCGCCACCGCGAAGAGGCCGATGGGGCCCATCTCCGGGACCTTGCCCAGGGGGCTCTGGCCGACGCCGACGATGGCGTACTTGCCGCTCAGGTTGGTGCTCATGGTTCCTCCTGTTTCCCCGCCTCCCCTCCCCTGGATCCCGGCTTTCAGGCCGTGTCAAAACTGCTGTTGGATACGGAAGGACAGGAACGCCCCGTATCGTCATTCCGGCGAAAGCCGGAATCCAGGGGTCGGGAGGGGCAAACGGGAGTGATTCCCCGCCCCCTCCCTCCTGGATTCCGGCTTTCGCCGGAATGACGATACGGGGCGTCGGTGCCATGTCCGTTAACCACGGAGAGAATTGACACAGCCTGTTTCGCGGGAATGACGGGGTGAAGCATTTCTATCTGGCCCTCCACACGGCCGGGCGTTTCTCGGCGAAGGCGCGGGAGCCTTCCTTCTGGTCCTCGGTGGTGGAGAGCGCCAGGCCCAGGTCGCTTTCCAGCTTCAGGCCCTGCTCCAGGGGAAGCTGCATCCCCTTGGTAATGGCCTCCTTGATGGCGATGACCGAGAGCGGCGCGCCCAGACAGATCTTCGCCGCGATCTCCCGGGCCACGTCCATGTACTTGTCTACCGGCGCGACCTTGTTGACCAGGCCGATGCGCAATGCCTCGTGGGCATCCACGGCCTCGCCGGTGAGGGACAGCTCCAGCGCCCTGGCCATGCCGATGAGGCGTGGCAGGCGCTGCGTGCCGCCGCCGCCGCCCAAGCGCCCGCGACGGACCTCGAACATGCCGAGCTTGGCGTCCTCCGCCGCGACCCGTATGTCGCAGGCCAGCGCCAGCTCCAGGCCGCCGCCCACCGCGTAGCCGCGGATCGCCGCGATAGTGGGCTTTTCCATGGCGGCCACCAGCAGGTTCTGTCCCTGCATGCCCGGCCGGTTGCGCACCCGGCGCTTCTCGAAGAAAGTGGCATCGTCCACCTCCCGGGCGCGTTCCTTGAGGTCGAGCCCGGTGGAGAAGGCGCGCTCCCCGGCCCCGGTGATGATGCACACCCACACGTCAGGGTCGGCGGACACCCGGCCGCAGGCGTCGTGCAACTCGTCCCGGGCCTTGTAGCTGATGGCGTTCATGGATTCGGGTCGGTTGATGGTGATGGTGGCCACGTGCTCGGCCACGTCATAGAGGATGTTCTCGTAGGTCATCGAAGCTCCTGTTCTTGGGGGCGACCGCCGGTCGCCCCCACGCGGACGTGACGCCCTGCCGGTGAGCGACCGCGGCCGCCATGCCTGACCCGCTACGGTCGCCCTGCCTGACCCGTTTCGGCGGACACCGTGATCAGGGCGTCGGCCACGGCCACGCCGAGGCCTCGGGGACGCACCATCACGGGGTTCATCTCCACCGCGGTGAAGCGGCCGGCGTTTCGGGTCACGAAGTCGCCGAAGCGCACCACGCAGTCCACCAGCGCGTCCACGTCCCTCGGCTTGCCGCCGCGAAGGCCGTCCAGCAGCGCCCCACCGCGCAGTTCCGCCAGCATCTCGCGCACGTCTTCCCCGTCCAGTGGCGGCAGCCGGAAGGCCGCGTCCTTGAACACCTCCACGTAGATGCCGCCCAGTCCCACCATCACCAGCGGCCCGAACTGTGCATCGTGCACCATGCCGACGATGACTTCCAGCCCGTCGGAGACCATTTCCTGCACCAGGACGCCGTCGATGCGCGCGTCGGGGTGCGCCGCCTTGACGTTCCTGATGATGCGGAGGTACGCGGTCTCCACCTCCTCGGCGGTCGCGGCGCCCAGGTGGACGCCCCCGGCATCCGACTTGTGGGGCACGTCGGGTGACTGGACCTTCAAGGCCACCGGGTGGCCGACGTCGGCGGCTATCTCCACCGCTTGCTCGGGCGTCTCGGCGAGCCCTTCACGGGTCACGGTGATGCCGGCGCGGGCCAGGATTCGCTTGCTGTCGTGCTCGGTCAGCGCGCCGGCGCCTTTCGGAGGCTGGAAATCCACTGACGACGCCGGGGTCCGGGAGGGCTTCTCCCTGCGCCGGAACGCCGCGTAGTCCACCAGCCGGCGCACCGCCTTCATGCCCCCGGCCACGTCCTCCAGGAGCGGCACCCCGGTCTCGGCCGAGAACGTCCGGCAGTCGCCGGTGAGGCTGTTGGAGGCCAGTGACAGCACGAACAACGGCTTCGATGCGTTCCCGGCGCACGCCACCGCCTGGTCCAGCAGCTTTTGCTGACCCGGCGCAGTGGCCCGCTTGACGCTCAGCGCCATTCCCACCAGATCGATGCCGTCGTCGCCGAGCAGCGTGTCGAGCACCGACGTGAGGTTCGTCCCCTGCTCGATGCGCGGCATGCCGACGGTGTCGATGGGGTTGTTGAACGGGCGGTCTTCCACGCCGAGGATCTCCCCGAGTCTGGCGTTGGTGGCCGCGGACAGCTCCGGGCACCGGAGACCGGCGGCCGCGTTCACGTCGCTGATGAGCGCCGTGGCGCCGCCGGAAATGGTCAGGAACACGACCCGCTCGCCGGCGGGAAGAGGCGCGTGCAGGAACAGGCCCGCGGTTTCCACCAGCTCGTCGATGCTCTCCACCGGAGCCACGCCGGTCTCCCGGAACAGCGCCTCGTAGGCTTCCCGCTGGCCGGCCAGGGTGCCCGTGTGCGCCACCGTGGCCCTCTGTCCGGCATCGGTGCGGCCGAGCTTCAACGCCACCACGGGTTTCTTCCGGCCGGTGGCCGCCAGCACCCGGCGCAGCCTGGCGCCGTCCTTGGCCCCTTCCATGATGCAGGCGATGACCCGGGTCTCGGGGTCGTCGGCGAGGTACTCGATGTAATCGGCCATCTCCACCACGGCCTCGTTGCCGCTGGAGATGATGTAGTTGAAGCCGATGTTGCGGCTCGCCGCGAGCTCGGTGACGGCGTTGGTCAATCCGCCGCTCTGGGAGATGAGCGAGACGCCTCCGGGCGCCAGGTCCCGCGGGATCGAGAAGTAGGAGTTGGCGAAGCCGTAGCGGAGGCTCGCCACCCCCATGCAGCACGGGCCGGTGACGGCCATGCCGGCGGCCTCCGCCAGACGCTGAAGCTCCTCCTGCCGGCGCCGGCCCACCGCCGTATCCCCGTCCGCGAATCCCTCGGCCACGACGATGCCCGACGGCACACCGGCGTCCACCGCCTCCTCGATGACCGCCAGAACGCGGGAGACGGGCAACGCCACGATCACGCAATCGGGCACCTCCGGCAGCCCGTCGATGGACGGAAAGCACGGCTTTCCCCCCACTTCGGTGTAGTTGGGATTTACCGGATACACCGCCCCCTGGAAGCCGGACCCGAGGACGTTCCCCAGGATCCGTCCTCCCGTGCTGCCCTTGGGGGATGCCCCGACCACCGCCACCGACCGCGGCCGGAGCAATGCCTGCAGGTTCGCGTTCGCGCTCATTGTCTATTGGGAATCAGCAACTTAGCAGTCGAAGGGTCCGGGGCGGGCCCGGCACGGCGTCTCCGGATACTCACGGCCTTTGGGACCTTTTATTCGCAACTGCACGGTTTTTCGAGAAAAAACGGTGCGCAGAAATTATGCAATCGGCTGAATGCCGGATGAATAGGGCGATTTTCCGCGCATCGCGGACTAATGCACAGGGTTTTTCCACAGACCCTGTTATCAAATTGACACACTCGCGTAACATTGACACTTGTGCGAAATCGCCCTCCCCGCCGGCACCCTATCCGACGGTGGGGACGCCCGGGTCATCGGGCTCATGGCTGTCGCGGCCGCGTACGTGGTCGTACTGCCGCGCGAACCAGCGCATGTACTCGCCGTAGGTCGTGGGCTCGTAGCGGGGCGGGTTATCCGGTCCCTGGCACGTGGGAAAACAATCCATGGGATAGTTGTGGGTCGCGTCGAAGAAGAACGGGATGGCGTAGCGGTCGCGGCCCGCGTTGCGGTTCACCACCCGGTGCGGGGTGGACAGGAACCGGTGATTGGTCCAGCGGCGCAGCATGTCCCCGGAATTTACCAGAAAGGTGCCGGGCGCCGCCGGCGCGTCGGCCCACTCACCCGAGGGCATGCGGATGGCAAGCCCCGGCAGCTCCGACTGCGGCAACATGGTCAGGAAGCTCGAATCCGTATGCGGCGCCAGCCCGTACTGGTCGGAGTCGCCCTGCTCGGCGGGCGGGTAGTGCGACATCCGCAAGGTGTATTGGGGCTCCGCGAAGGCCTCGTCGAAGTAGTCCGGCGAAAGATCCAGGGCAGCCGCGTAGAGCGGCAGCATGCGCTTGCAGAGCTGCTCCATGGCGTCCAGGTAGGCCACCACCGTCTCGCGGAAGCCCGGCAGGAGATGCGGCTCGGGCCACGGGTTGGAGCAACGGTAGCGGACGCCCGCCACCACGTCGGGATGGTCGGGGGCGAGGTCGCGCTTGAGGAAGTACGCCTCGACGAAATTGGGGCGCGTGGCCTTCTCCACCCGGGAACTCCGGGACACGTACCCGTTGAGCGGCATATAGCCGACGTTGTGCTCGTTGCCCCGCACCGCCATCTTCTCGGCCAGCGGCCGTGCATGGAAACGGGCGCACTCGGCGAAGACATCGTCGACGAGCCCCTGGGGCACGCCGTGGCCGTGGATGTAATAGAAGCCCACCTGCTCCAGCGCGTGGCGCAGTTCGCCTGCCAGCCCCTCCAGGACGCCGGCAGCGCCGGCGAGGAAATCGGCCACCTCCAGGACCGGAATACCGCTCTTCGCCGCGGCGTCGAGCTCGGTCTTGCGGTATCCGATGGACACGGTGCTTACCCCGTGGGAAGGACCGGCAAGCCCTCGGGCGCGCCGATTTCGAAGGCATTCAGGGAGCAGGCAAGGCCCACGTAGCCGCCGACGATGCCGGTCAGCTCCGCCAGCCGGTGGTCGCCGAGACGTTCGCGCAACGCGCGGAACGTCGCTCCGGTGACGCGGTGCGGCGGCCGCAGAAGCTCCTGCACGTACGTGACAAAGAGCGCCTCGTCATCGCTGAGGCCATCCGGCGCGCTGCCGTCACGGATGGCCGCCACCGTCTCCTCCGGCACCCCGGCATCGAGGGCATGGCCGGAGTGGGCGGCCCACTCGTAGACGCAGTCCATCTCCCGCGCCACCGTGCAGATAACCAGCTCTTTCTCCTTCAGCGGAAAGTCCGAGGTGAACAGCGAATAACCCACCAGATGCGCCGTGCGCGCGGCCAGATCCGGGCAGTGGAGCAGGTTGGCGTAGGGCGCTCCGATGCGCTTGCGGCTCGCCATGATGGAGTCGTAATGGTGCCGCTGATCCTCGGGGATGGCGTCTCGTTCGGTGAGCTCCGGTATGCGAGGCATCCCCTTCCCTTCCTCCCGGGCGGCTCAGAGCGCCGGCGTCGTGACCGGCGGCTTGCGGTGATGCGTGGCCTGCTCGTAGGCGTAGGCGAACCGGATCATGCGGCCGTCGTCGTAGGGCCGTCCGAGAAAGGTGATCCCGGCCGGGAGGCCGTCCTGGGTGAAGCCCCCGGGCACCACCACCGACGAGACGAAGATCAGGAACGTGTTGATATGGGGCACTCCCCTCATGTTGACCCACGGCGGCTTGATGCCGTCGGCGATGAGCGTGGGCTGGTGCTCCACCGACTTGTGCACGATGGCGTCCAGCCGGTGGTCGGCCATGACCTTCAACAGGTTGCCCATGAGCTTTTCGCGAGCCAGCAGGTACGCGTAATGCTTCTCCGCGTCCAGGGGTGCTTTCCAGCGGTTCTGGGCGTTGTAGTGAACCTTGTCGAAGTCCGGTGACGCGATGGCGTCCTGGCGCGACTCGAACGGCCGCTTGGCGCTCCTGTGGTAGTACAGCTTGAAGGCCTCGTCGCCGTTGGTGGGGTTCCACGACCGCTTGGCCAACAACTCGTTGAGTTGCGGTATCTCCACCGGGTCCACGACCTCGGCGCCGGCGGCCTGAAGGTCCGCCACCGCCCGGTCGAACACTTCGGTGACCTGTCGGAAGTCGTCGGTGTCCGGCTCCGCCATGTATCCCATCGGCTCGCGCAGGATGCCGAGCCGGACGCTGGCGAGGCCGTTGGCATCCAGGAAATCGGTGTAGCTCTCCGGGATGTGGCCGACGCCGCGGGCGGTCACCGGATCCTCGGGATCGTAGCCCACCATCGCGTCCAGCAGCCGGGCCATGTCCCCGACGGTGCGCGCCATGGGGCCAAGGGAGCCGGTCATGTCGGGCCAACCGTCGTACACGCCGCCGCGGCTCACGAGGCCCGGCGTGGGACGCATGCCGGCGACGCAGTTCCAGGTGGAAGGACGGCGGATGGAGGCATAGCCCTCCTGCCCCACCGCCACCGTCGCGAAGTTGGCCGCCAGGGCGCCGCCGGAGCCGCCGGAGGAGCCGCCCACCGTGCGCTCGACGTCGTAGGGATTGCGGCTGGAACCGAAAAGCGAGCCGTGGGTGTCGCCGCCACCCAGCTCGCCCAAGGTGGCCTTGGCGAGGATGATGGCGCCGGCATCCTTGAGCTTCGCCGCCACGGTGCAGTCATTGTCGGGATAGAAATCCTTGAACAGCACGCTGCCCAGGGTGGTGGGCATTCCCTTGACGTCGCCCTGGTCCTTGAACACCACCGGGATGCCGTGAAGCGGGCCGGTCAGGGGCGAGGCGCCGAGCCGGTCGGCTTCCTCCAGGGCGTTGGGGTTGACCGTGATGATGCAGTTCAGGGCCGGTCCCTTCTTGTCATAGGCCTCGATCCGGTCCAGGTAGGCCTGCACCAGCTCCCGCGGGGTCAACTGTCCGGATTGGAAGGCCTTGTGGACGGCCTCGATGGTGGTCTCCACCACGTCGAAGTTGCTCATACGGATCTCCTAGAAGAATGCCAGGGTACGCATCTCGATGCTCTCCCGGGGCGGAGCATCGGAGGGCGTGTCGGGGTCGTCGAAGGCGCAGTGCAGGGTCCAGCGGGCGCGCCCGTCCTTCTCGGACTCGAAGGTCTTGAACACCACGGCCTCGTGCCGCTCCATGTGCGGGAAGTAGTACCAGTAGTGCCTGGGATTGAAGGTGTAGTGCAGCGTCTCACCGCGCCGGTCCGGGTAGATGCGCGCGGTGGCGATGGCGCCCTCCATGCCGGTGCTGCCCGCGTCGCAGATGGCCAGCGGATCCCGGACCACCGGGCGGTTGATGGGGCGCCATGTCTGGATTACGCCGAAACGCCCCTTGAGCAGCTCCTCCGCTTCGTCCGGCAGGATGTCGCGCACCCGCTGCGGCCCCGACCAGTCCGTGTAGTCGTTGTGGGCGCCACGCACCGGACCGCCCACCTGCTTCGCCTCCCGCATGGCCTCGTCGCCCGAGCGCAGCGTGTGGTCGAACACCACCACGCGCTTCGCCCCCGAAGTCTTCTTCACCAGTTCCTCGGTCTCCTTGTAGTAGACCGTGCGCACCTCGTCCTGGTCGTAGAAGTCCTTCATTCGGGTGTCGTGGCGCACCAGCACGAAGCCCTCGCGCTCCAGCGAAAGCTCGGCCAGGAGCCGCGCGTTGTGGATCGTCACCGTGTGGCTCTCGTAGTTGCCCCGGCGCTTGCGGTCGGCCTCCTTCTGGCTCATGCCGCCGTAGCTCGCGGGGGCTTCGGTGTCTCTCTTGAGGTAGTTGACCGTGCCCTGGATAGTTTCCGGCCGTGTTGCCTCTTGGGGTTTCGCCATCGCGCCCTCCTTCAGATCAGGTAGTCTTGTCTACTCGAAACCATAAAACCGCGCACAGTTGTCCCACAGGATCTTCCGCTTTGCCTCGTCGGACAGGTCGAGATCGAGAAAGCCTTCCACGGCGTGGGGATACTTGGAGTCGCCGTGGGGGTAGTCGGTGGAGAAAACCAGTTGCTCGCAGCCGATCTCCTCGATGGTGTGGCGGGCGGGGGCCTCGTCGGGCTCCACCGACACCCAGCACTGGCGGCGGAAGTACTCGCTGGGCTCCTCGGTCAGATCGGTCATGTAGATGTCGCCCTCGCGCTCATAGCCCTCGTCCAGGCGCCAGAGCAGCCACGGGAGCCAGGAGCAGTTGGCCTCCAGGAACGCCACCTTGAGCTTCGGGTGGCGCGCCAACACGCCGCCGCCGAGGAAGCTCCCGAGCCCCATCATCTGCTCGAACGGCTGTGCGTAGACGCGCCTCAGGCCGAAGTTGGGCTCGAACTGCTCGCCGCTCTGGGGCGAGCGCGAGGCCGACGCCTCGTGGAAGCCGATGGGGAGGCCCAACTCCTCCAGGGTGTCCCACAGGGGCTCGTAGTAGGGGTCGTGCAGCGGCTTGCCGGTGACGACGTTGGACCTCAGGAAGACCGAGCGGAAGCCGTAATCGCCGGCTACCCGGCGGGTCTCCTCCACCGCGTGGTCCATGTCGTAAACCGAGATCATTCCGGCCCCGAACAGCCGCTCCGGATCCACCCGGCAGAAGTCATGGAGCCAGTCGTTGTAGGCCCGTGCCAGCGCCGCGGCGTAGTCCCGCGATTGATCCGGAAAGGTCATCACCCCCAGCCCGCGGCTGGGAAACAGCACCG
The DNA here is from genome assembly GCA_965204505.1 of uncultured Binatia bacterium (SeqCode). Taxonomy (GTDB): domain Bacteria; phylum Desulfobacterota; class Binatia; order UBA9968; family JAJDTQ01; genus JAJDTQ01. Next base: position 354,760 of record CBDBFB010000001.1, on the reverse strand, counting down.
CCACGTCGATGCCCTCGGTGTCCATGGCCTCAAGCTGCACCTCCGCGGTCCAGCCCCGCTCGGAGTGGTCGAGGTAGATGCCCTGGTTCTTGTCGTAGTTGTGGCCCCGGCGCAACGTGCCGGCGCTGTGCCTCGTCTTGGATAGCTCCTCGGGGAAGATCAGGCCCAGATCGCGGACGTTCTCGGAGGTGCGGCCGCGGGGAGCCCGGTCACGGAACTCGGTGGCCATGTAGCGGGGCCACAGGTCCGGGGGCTCCATGATGTGCATGTCGCTATCGAATACCTTGAAGCCGTTCCTGGCCATGGGACTGTCCCTCGCGTGACCCCAGGAGCCCTCACCCCAACCCTCTCCCAGAGGGAGAGGGGGCCAGATTATAGCCCCTCTCCCTCTGGGAGAGGGTGGCCGAAGGCCGGGTGAGGGTCTAGGGCCGAAGGCCGGGTGAGGGCCTAGTCAAAACCATAAAACCGCGCACAGTTGTCCCACAGGATCTTCCGCTTTGCCTCGTCGGACAGGTCGAGTTCCAGGAACCCTTCCACGGCATAGGGATACCTGGAGTCGCCGTGGGGATAGTCGGAGGAGAAGACGAGCTGGTCGTAGCCGAACTCCTCGATGGTGAACCGCGCCGGGGTCTCGTCGGGCTCGATGGAAATCCAGCATTGGTCCCTGAAGTAGTCGCTGGGTTTCCGGTCCAGGTCGGCCATGTAGACGTCGCCCTCCCGCTCGTAACCCTCGTCGAAGCGCCAGAGGAGCCAGGGCAGCCACGAGCAGTTGGCTTCCAGGAACGCCGCCCGGAGCTTGGGATGACGCGCGAGCACGCCGCCGCCCACGAAGCTCCCGAGCCCCATCATCTGCTCGAAGGGCTGGGAATAGACGCGCCTCAGACCGAAGTTGGGCTCGAACTGCTCGCCGGCCTGGACCGCGCGGGAAGTGGAGGCTTCGTGGAACCCGATGGGAAGGGCCAACTCCTCCAGGGTATTCCACAGGGGCTCGTAGTACGGGTCGTGCAGCGGTTTGCCGGTGACGATGTTGGACCTCAGGAAGACCGTGCGGAAGCCGTACTCGCCCACCACCCGGCGCGTCTCCTCCACCGCGTCGTTGATGTCGAAGACCGAGATCATGCCGGCGCCGAACAGCCGGTTCGGGTCGGCGCTGCAAAAGTCGTGGAGCCAGTCGTTGTAGGCCCGCGCCAGAGCCGCGGCAAAGCGCGGCTCGTGTCCCGGATAGTCGAGCACGTGGAGGCCCCGGGTCGGAAACAGCACCGCGGCGTCGATGCCCTCCACGTCCATGGCCTCGAGCTGCACCTCGCCGGTCCAGCCCCTTTCGGAGTGGTCGCGGTAGGTGTTCTGGTTCTTTTCGTAATTGCGGCCCGCGGGCAATTCATCACCGGTGCGGCGCTCTTCAGCCCCCTTGTCGGGGAATTTCAGCTTCAGGTCCCGAACGTTCTCGGAAATGCGCCCCAGCGGAGCCTGTGCCTGATACTCCGGCGGCAAGTACCGAGGCCACAGGTCCGGGGGTTCCATGATATGCATGTCGCTGTCGAATACTTTGAAACCGTTCTTGGCCATGAGCTTGTCCCCTTCCTTCTTTGCGGGGAGCCTACGCGCGGCGCTTCGGGGGCGCCGCACGCTCCATCTCCCCGGTGGATGAGAAAGCCGCCCCTCGGGAGGGCGGCCTCCCCGTTACTGTACCGGGTCGGAAATGTCGAGCTGGTAGAGGTTCTTGACGTTGGTGCAGACCAGCTTCTTCCGTATGTCCGACGGCAGGTGGCCGAGATCGCGTTCGATGTAGCGCTTCGACTCCGGCCACGTGGAGTTGGCGTGGGGGTAGTCGTTGGACCACATGCAGTTGTCCTGGCCCCACCACTCGAAGTTGTGGCCGGCCACCGTGTCGCGGAAGAAGGTGCCGAAGAACTGCTCGTTGAAGTACTCACTGGGGTTCTTGGTGATGGAGATGGGGTTCTCCCCCTTGAAGCGGTTCCAGTAGTAGTCCCACTGCTGCAGCATGAACGGCATCCAGCCGATCTCGTTCTCGACGCACACGAACTTGAGCTTGGGATGGCGCTCCATGATGCCGTAGAAGATGAAATCGAAGACCGCGTTGATGATCTCCTGGAGCTTCAGGTTGACGCTGCCGCGGTAGGGCTCGACGCCGATGCGCTGGTTACCGAACACGGTCTTCTTGTGGTAGCCGTGGCCGGTGAGGATGTGCAGGTGCACCGGAAGCTCGAGGTCCGCGGACGCCGCCCAGAACTTCTCGTAGTGGTCCGAGTGGAACGGCAGGTCCGCGTGCGGCGCCTGCCAGATGAGCGAGCCCTTGAGGCCCTGCTTGGCGCAGCGTTCGAGTTCCTTCACCGCGTTGTCGACGTCGTACATGGAGATGGCCGCCACTCCCACCAGCCGGTTGGGCGCCACCGAGGAGTACTCCACCACCCAGTCGTTGTAGGCGCTGAACGAGACTTCCTGGAGCTTGGCGTCGTCCATGGCGAAGTGCGGCAGGAGGTAGGTCGGGAACAGCACCTCCGCGCTCACCCCGTCGGTCTCCATCTCGGTGATGCGCTTGTCCGGATCCGATCCGCCCGGTTGGGTCTGAAAGCTCTCCCCCAACTTCAACTGCGGAAAGCGCGGCACCTGGTCCCTGAACCCCTTGGGCGCCCTTTCCACGAGGATGTCGGACGGCTCCATGACATGGGAGTCCGACGAGATAATGACTTCACAGCCCGGCAGTGTTCCGTTGTCGGCCATTTGATTGTCCCCCTTGCGAACGTTCATAGAGAACGTTCATAGATTTTCGCGCACTTAACCCTAGCGTCTAGCATTCCCGGTCTTGGGGCGTCAAGAATTGGAACCGGACGAAATTCGCGCCGTCGGCCCGCGGGGGGCCTACGGTCCGTGCCGCGCGGGGTGCCACCCGGGGCGGTGGTGTACCCCGTAGGGTGGTGTACCCCGTGGGATGGTGTACCGTTTTGGGGCGACCGCCGGTCGCCCCTACCATGCCATATGGCAGACGCGCAATCGGCCGCCCCTTACCATTCCGCCCCGTCCATGGCCCACCGATCCAGGCTGGCGAGATATTCCCGCATCAGCACCAGGCGCATGGCCACGGCCCGGCGGGTGGCGTCCTGGACGTCAGGGGTGGTGGCGTAGCGCACGAGGATCTCCTCGGGACCGCTGCCGTGCCCCTCCTCGTCGGCCAGGATGCGCTTGTACGGGGCCTTGATCCAGTCCGGTACCGAGGGCGCGGCCAGGCACTTCTCGATGAGGTAGTTGGCTATTCCTTCGCCGCCCATGGAGAAGCCCGCCAGCCGCTGGCAAGTGTCGGGGAGCGCTTCCATGGCGTTGAACATGGACATCTGCGCCGGTAGCGGGCGGTAGTCGAAGGGCTCCGCGCCGAGTTCCCGGATGCGCGCCATGAGGAGCCCGGCGTGGGTCATCTCCTCGTGGGCGGAGCGCGCCATCATGGTCTTGACCTCGAGCTCCGGGGTGGTCTTGAGCCAGCCGCCGAAGAGGTCGGCGGCGCGCAGCTCGTTCCACAGCCGGCTCTTCATCACCCGGACGCGCTCCTCGTCGGTGGTTAGCGGAACGTAGCTGTAGGCCGGCGGGCGATCGTCGAGGGTGGCGCAGAAGGCCCTGACCTTTTCGCGCAGTTCCTGAACGAATTCGCTGCTCGTCATGGAATGCCTCCTTACCCCTGGATTCCCGCTTTCCACACCGTGTCAAAACTGCGGTCGGATACGGAATGGCAGGGACGCCCCGTATCGTCATTCCGGCGAAAGCCGGAATCCAGGAGGGTTGGCGGGGAATCAGTCCCGTTTGCCCCTCCCCACCCCTGGATTCCGGCTTTCGCCGGAATGACGATAATGGGCGCCGGTGCCATGTTCATACCATGTCCATAACCACGGAGAGTCTCGACACAGCCTGTTCCGCGCGAATGAAGTTTCGGACGTTGTCGTCCTTCCGGCTTCAGGTGACGCCGCTCTCGCGCAGTTGCGTCAGCGCCTCCTCGTCGTAACCGAGGCCGCGCAGGATCTCGTCGGTGTTCTCGCCCAGCAATGGCGCGGCTCGGTGGAATTGCATGGGCGTGTCGGAAAGCTGGATGGCGTTGCCGATGAGGTTGCTCGACCCCATCTCGGGATGGTTGATTTCCTGCGGCAGGCCCATCTCCCGCACCTGCGGATCGTCCAGTACCTCCTCGATCCTGTAGATGGGGGCGTTGGGCACGCTGACGGCGTCCAGTGCCTCGAGCCAGTGGTCTCGCGGCTTTTTCTCGAACTCCGCCTGCAGGATCGGGACGATGTCGTAGTGGTGCTGCCAGCGGTCGTTACGGGTGGCGAAGCGCGGGTCGTCCAGCAGGTCGCGCCGCCCCACCGCGCTAACCAGCCCCTCCCAGGCCTTCTGGTGTCCGGAGAGATGGATCACCAGTGCTTTCTTGTCGCTGGGAACGAAACAGTAGATACGCCCGCGCGGAAAGTTCTCCCGGGTGATGGCCTCGCCGCCGTTCAGGTAATCGGCCATGTGGGACTCGATGAACGCCAGGCTGATGCGCAGCAACGAAGCGTCCACGAACTGCCCTCGCCCGGTGTGGTGCCGCGCCAGCAGGGCCCCGAGGATGCCGTAGGCGGCGAACACGCCGGTGGAATGATCGGTGACGGAGACCCCCACCACCTTGGGCTTGTCGAAGTCGGTCATGAGGCTCAGCATGCCGCTCAAGGCCTGGCCGATGGTGTCGAAGCCGGGCTTGTCGCGGTAGGGGCCGTCCTGCCCGTAGCCGGTGATGGAGCAATGGACCAGCCTCGGGTTGAGCTCGGACAGGCGCTCGTAGTCGAGCCCCAGCTTCGAACGCGTCTCCGGCCGGAAGTTCTCCAGCAGGACATCGGCCTTTTCCAGCAGCTTGAGCAGGATCTCCTTGCCCTGGGGCTTTCGCAGGTCCAGGGTGAGGCTGCGCTTGTTGCGGTTGAGCGCCCGGAAGCTCGGCCCGTAACCCTCGTACAGGGGGTTGCGTCCGCGGTGCGTATCGCCCCCGTCGGGCAGCTCCACCTTGATGACGTCGCACCCGAGATCCCCCAGCAGACTGCCGCAAAACGGCCCGGCCACATGGCCGCTGAGATCCAGCGCCATGGTCCCCTGCAATGCCGCGTTCATGATTCAGCACACCTTCCTTTCCATGCCCTACCGCAACTGTGGCACAATGCCCCAGTATTATAACAGCAGGGAATGAACCATAGGCAACAGGCGGAGGCATGGGGCTCTCTCTCCTCCGCCCGGTTGCCGGATCCTCGTATCGCGGAGGACGGATGAAGGAGCAGCTCAAGGAAGGGCTCGAAGGAGAGTGGGTGATCGAGACGACGCCGGAGATGGCGGCGCAGCACATCGCCGAGGAGGGCATCCTGGTCTACTCGACGCCGGCCATGGTTTGGCACATGGAGCGCTCGGCGGTGGTCGCCGTCAGCCCGTATCTCGATGACGACGAGGTGTCGGTCGGCGTGCATGTGGATATCTATCACATCGCCGGGACCGCCATCGGCGAGACCGTACGCGCCTGCGCAAAGCTCATCGAGGTCCAGGGACGGCGGCTTACCTTTACGGTGGAGGCATTCAACGAAAGGGAAAAGATCGGCGAGGGACGCCACCAGCGCGTGGTGGTGAAGCGGGACCGGCTGCCCCGGAAGGAGTGATCGACGCGGGCCGCGCGGGGAGACCCGCCTTGACAGGCTCGGCGGCGACGTGATGATATGGCTCCCGCCGAGGCGGGTCGGGCGCATTCCCCGGCGCGGATGCCGTCCGCCGCTGGTCATCAGAGGGAGTCGGAACATGGCGAACGCGGGATCCACTACGAGATGGGCTACGAGCTCCGGTAGGTAGGCACGCCACGAAAGGCACCCATGGCAAGCGAACCGCAGGATCTGACGGACCTGGACAGCTTCCTGGCAGACCGATGGCTGTCGGGCCTGTGGAAGCTCGACCGCCACGAGCGCACCCCGGACCCCAAGACCAAGGTGGTTCCCCATCTCTGGAAGTGGAACGACGTCTACGAAAGCCTGCTCCAGGCCCGGGACCGCATCGGCATCGAGAAGGGGCGCACCGAGCGCCGCACCATCCGCCTGGTGAACCCCGGGATGCAGCACATCGAGATGACCAGCCACACCATGCTGCTGGCCTGTCAGATGATCCAACCCGGCGAGGTGGCGCCGGCCCACCGCCACACCATGGCCGCCATCCGCTTCATCGTGCAAGGCGAAGGCGCCTACACGGTGGTCAACGGCGAGAAGCTCGACATGGCGGAGGGGGACCTGATCCTCACGCCGCAGTGGACGTGGCACGACCACGGCCACAAGGGCGCCGAGCCCATGGTCTGGCTGGACGGGCTCGACGTGCCGCTGATCCAGTCGCTGCAGGTGATCTCCTATGAACCCTATTCCGAGGAGAAACAGGCCACCCACGCGAGCGAGCAGGAAGCCTCCCACTTCGGCATGACCCGGCCGGTGCGCTCGGACGACCGGACGGCGCCGGCGCCGCTCCATTACCGGTGGGAGGACACCTACCGCTCGCTCCGGGCGCTGGCCGAGATGCCCGCCGACCCCTACGACGGGGTCGCCCTGGAATACGTCAATCCCCTCACCGGCGGGCGGACACTGCCGACGCTGTCGTGCTGGGCGCAGATGCTGCGCCCCGGCGAGCGCACCCGCGCGCACCGCCACAACAGCACCAGCATCTACCACGCGTTCCGCGGCAGCGGCGCCACCGTGATCAACGGCGAGACACTGGAGTGGAACAAGGGAGACACTTTCATCGTGCCGCTGTGGAGTTGGCACGAGCACGCCAACCGGTCGGGCGGCGACGAAGCGATCCTGTTCTCGATGCACGACATCCCCGTGCTGGAAGCCTTCGGACTGCACCGGCAGGAAGGCATGGATACGGCCGCCGTGGGCATGTGACCACGAGCCGACAAGGAGAGACATGACGATGCAACGATACCGTGCGACGATGTTCGTTTCCGTGCTGGCGTGCGCCGTGCTGTGGGCTGCCCCGGCGACCGCGGCGGACTATTATGAAGGCAAGACCATCCGGGTGCTCGTCTCTTCCAGCCCCGGCGGCGGCACCGATGCCACGGCCAGGCTGGTATCGGCCTTCCTGCCCAAGTTCATACCCGGAAACCCCAAGACCATCGTGCAGAACATGCCCGGCGGCGGCGGCACCATCGTGAACAATTACTACACGCGCCGCGCCAAACCCGACGGACTGACGCTGCTGCAGGATTCCTCCTCGGCGCTCAGCCTCTACGTGCGCGGCGGCAAGCGGATCAAATTCAACCCGAGGACGTACTCGTACGTCGGCTCCATCATGCGGGGCGGCAGCATCCTCATGGTGCGGAAGGACGCCCGCAAGCGGCTTGGCGATCCCAAGGCCAAGCCCGTCGTGGTGGGGGATTCGGACGGCATCCGCACCTGGGTGGCCATGACCGTGTGGGGGGCCAAGTACCTGGACTGGAACACACGCTGGATATTCGGCTACGCCGGCACCGGCGAGATGGTCCTGGCCCTGCGCCAAGGCGAAATCGAGATGTGGGGCACGGGCAACGCCAAGCTCATTCGCGACCTGGAGAAGGACGGCGTGGTGGACTCCCTCGTGCTGCTCACGGACCAGCGCCGCCGGGACTTCCCCGACATCCCGACGTTCCAGGAGATGCTGGGCGACAAACGGCCCTCAGGCGTAGCCTGGCAGGCCTACAAGGTGTGGGCCGGACCCTCGGACGTGGACAAGTTCCTGCACGCCCCCAAGGGAACGCCCGACAACATCATGAACATCCTGCACTCGGCCTGGGCCAAGATGGTGAAAGATCCGGCGTTCGCCAAGCAGGCGACAAAGTTCTTCGGTGAGGCCTGGAGGACCCGCGACGGCGCGGCCACGGCGAAGCTGGTCAACGAAGTCACCAACGCGACCCAGGAGGTCAAGGACTTCCTCTTCAACATCCGCAAGGAGCACGGCCTGCCCACGGGCAAGAAGAAAAAGAAGTAGTGGATGCTCGAAGCCGCGTTTGACGGCCTGCTCGGCGTCCTGACCCTGCACTCCCTGGGCATGATGGCCCTGGGAGTGCTGATCGGGAGCCTGGTGGGGTTCCTGCCGGGTATCGGCGGCCCCACCACCCTGGCCATCATGCTGCCCTTCGTGATGACCATGAAGGACCCGTATCCGGTCATCGCGCTGCTGGTCGGCATGGATGCGGTGGGCAACACCGCCAGCGCGTTCCCGTCCATCCTCATCTCCGTCCCCGGAAGCTCGGGGTCCCAGGCTACCATCCTGGACGGCTACCCCCTGGCCAAACAGGGGCAGGCCGCGCGGGCGCTGAGCGCCTCCTTCACGGCTTCGCTGCTGGGCGGATTCGTGGGCGCCCTGGTGCTGGTGTTCTCTCTTCCGGTGCTGCGCCCCCTGGTGCTGACCTTCGGCTCGCCGGAGTTCTTCGTCCTGACCCTGTGGGGCCTCACCATGGTGGCGGTGCTGAGCGGCAACGCCCCGGTCAAGGGCATCATCGCCGGCATCATCGGCGTGCTCGTCGCCACCATCGGCATGGACGTGAAGTCGGGGATCCCCCGGTTCGACTTCGACTACGACTACCTGTGGGACGGCATCAGCCTCATCATCGTCGCCCTGGGCCTGTTCGGCATCCCCGAGATCATCGACCTGGCGAGCCGCAAGACCAGCATCGCCGAGCACGAGGAACTGGGCAGCGGCTTCTTCCAGGGCATCAAGGACGTGTTCCGCCACTGGTGGCTGATGGTGCGGTCCTCCGCCCTCGGCGCCTGGGTGGGATTCCTGCCGGGCCTGGGCAGCTCGGTAGCCGACTGGTTCGCCTACGCCCACGCGGTGCAGACCGAGAAGAACACCGAGGGTTTCGGCAAGGGCGACATCCGTGGGGTCATCGCGCCCGAGGCGTCCAACAACGCCAAAGAGGGAGGCGGGTACATCCCCACACTGGCCTTCGGCATCCCGGGCAGCACATCCACCGCGCTGATCCTCACCGCCTTCGTGGCGGTGGGCATCAAGCCCGGCCCGGAGATGCTGACCTCGCAGCTCGACCTCACGTTCGCGGTGATCTGGACCCTGGTCATCGGCAACGTCATCGCGGTGGCCCTTTGCGGCGTCCTCAGCAAGCCGCTGGCCCGGGCCTGCTTCATGCCCTTCCACAGCATCGTGCCGCTGGTGGCGGTGTTCGTCTTCATCGGCGCCTTCTCCGCCAACTTCAGCGTCCACGACCTGCACGCGCTGCTGGCCTTCTCTCTGCTGGGCTTCATGATGCGGCGGCACGGCTGGCCGCGGCCGCCGCTGCTCCTGGGGGTGGTGCTGGGCACCAAGATGGAGACCTACCTGTGGCTTTCCTATACACGGTACGGGTTCGAGTGGCTGCTGCGGCCGGCCGTTGTCATCCTGATCGTCCTGGTGGCGGCGTCGCTGTGCTATCCCATGCTCAAGGGGCGGCGCGAGCGCCGGCAAGCCGCAGTCGCGGCGGCTGAGAAGTCGAGGGAGACATGAACGGCGACAGACGGCTTCACTACGAGGGGATTCTCTTCACCCTGGCCGTCGGGCTGGTGCTGCTCTGGGCGCTCCGCGTTGCCCACGGCTGGGATGAGCTGCGGGCTTCCATCATCATCTTCGTCCTGGGCGGCGTCGGCGTGTGCCTGGCCGCGCTCCAGCTCGTGATGGATTTTCGCCCGAGGCGTGGCGATGAGCAGGCGGAAGGCATCCACATGGATGCGCCGCTCCTCCAGTCCGGGAGCCGCTGGGGCAATATCGAGATCTGGGCCTGGATCCTGGGCTTCTACGCCGCCATCCGGATCATCGGGTTCCCCGCCACGGTCCCGCTGTTCGTGTTCGGATATGCCAAGACTTACGGCGGGAGCTGGCTGCTGTCCGGCCTCCTGGCCGCGCTGGCCTGGGGGTTCGTCTACGGCGTGTTCGAGCACATCCTGCACGTGCCCTGGCCGGAACCGTGGATGTGGCGACCCGACTGAGTGCCGCCCGGCACGCTACCGTGCGGCGTCCCGTAGGGGCGACCGGCCGGTCGCCCCTACACCCTGTTTCAGCCCTAGCACCCTCACCCCAACCCTCTCCCAGAGGGAGAGGGGGCAATATTCGCCCTCTCCCTCTGGGAGAGGGTGGCCGAAGGCCGGGTGAGGGCCTAGTCCGAAGTTCCAGCCCGGGGGCGAGCCAAGGCATTGATATAACGGCTAAAGCGAAGCGATCAAGGTGCTGTTACTGGGAACGTTGGAGTTGTACGTCGAGGAGTTTGAAGGCTTGACGTTGCAGAGGAGTGGGGCGGGTGAGCAGGTCGAAGGGCTGGGCGCCGGGGAGCCTTGGGACGACGCGGTTTTGGACGATGGTGGCGAGATCGTCGAGCAAGGAGCGGAAGCTGTGGACGGGCAAGCCGTCTTCGGTGCGTTTGGTGCGAGCCTTGTTCTGAGCTGCGGGGGATGTTTTGGCGGGCGCCACGATGGAGGATCGTTGGGCGCCGGCGGGGTCATGGTCGTCGAACAGCAGGGGGGCGAGGCGCTGACGCATGTGCCATTCAACGTAGTAGGCGAGCATGCACAACAGGACATGAGCGCGCACCCGGTCCGGGGCGCGGTGATGAACCGGCCGGACCTTGAGGTCCACGGTCTTGAAGCTTCGGAAGGCGCGCTCCACCCGGCTCAGGCTCTTGTAGGCGTGCACCGTCCTTTGGGCATCCAGTTGGTTTTCATGCAGGCTGGTGCGCACGACGTAGAGGCCGTCGAGGGCGGCCTCTCGGGCGATGGATTCGGGGTTTCGGGTGTAGCGGAAGGAGTGGTCGGTGATGTCGAGGTGGAAGTGCTTGGCCATCTTGTACTTGTCGATCACCCGGCCCACCCGTAGCGCGATGCGCTCCCGGCCCGTGAGCGGCCGCTTCTCCCGCCCGGTGGCAGCCACGATGGGCTCCAGCAGGCGTTCGGTGGCCTGGATCAACTCCTCGCGCTTGCGCCCCCGCTCGGCCTGAAGCAACGGATTGCGGCACACCATCAGGCGCTCGCCGGGATAGTCCTCGGAGTGGACCTCCATAAGATCGCTCTGGTCGAACAACGACATCTGCACCGCCCCGGATTCCACCAGCCGGCGGATGGCCGAGGAGCGCAGGGCGCTGATCCAGTCCAGCCCCGCGGGCGCCACCTCCTCACGGATGCGCGCCTCGGTGAGCATGCCCCGGTCACCCACCAACACCACCTTCGAGAGCCCGAACCGCCGCCGCAGCTTGTCCACCTGCGCCCCCACGGTCATGGGATCGGCCGTGTCGCCCTCGAACACCTCCACCGCCACCGGGCGACCGTCTGAGTCGCACAACAGGCCGAACTCGATCTGCAGCTTTCCCCGCTTGCCGTCGCGGGAATGGCCGTGCCGCGCCAGCGGGCAGCAGCGGCCTTCCAGATAGACCGAGGTGAGGTCGTAGAGCACCAGGGCGCCGTCCCCAAGATGCCTCTTGGCCAGGCGCTTCTCGATGGCCTCCTGCCGCTCCAACAGCCAGTCCATGGCCGCGTACAGATCGTCCTCATCGACCTCCCCCAACTCCAGGGTCTGCGCCAGCGAGTCCCTGGCCGTGGCCTCGGCAAGCCCTCGGGCGGTGGCCAACTTCGAGACCGGGGCAAGGACACGGGCACAGATCAGCGCCAGCACCCTCTCGCGCTCCGCGCACGGAGCGGTGGAAAGCAGACGGTCCAGGCCCAGCTTGCGCACCGAACCGAGCACCGCGGCTATATGGCCGTGGGGTTTGGAGCGGACGATGTCGAAGGCCTCCTCAGGGCTGACCAGGGGTTGGTTCTTGAGCAGCCGGCGCAGGGTTTCTATTTTGGCTGGGGGCCAGTCGGAGAGGTTGGCCAGGGTGCGTTTGCGCACGCGCTTGCCTTCGCGCCAGCCTTCGCGGAGGAGGATGGCGGGCGGAGAGTTGCGGTTGGGGACGGTTTCCACGTACATGGCAACGAAGATAGCGCGCAAATCGAGCAAATGCAAGGACTATCATCCCATATACATGGGAACACATGAGGGCGCCCAAAAAGGCATTTCCCCTTGGATATCAACCGCTTAACTCGTTTCTGAAGGCTGTTTTTCCAGGAACTTCGGCCTAGTGTCGCGTCCGGTAAATTCCTGGCATAATTTGCTTGTCTTTTTCGCCGTCGGCTGCGTTGCTCTTCCTCGCGTGGTACCCGCCACTGCTCGTCATCGCGCCTTGCCGACAACAAAAAATCCGGCGCAACTTATGCCAGGAATTTACCGGACGCGACACTAGCGGAACGTGATTACCGAGCTCACCCCGCGGCCGGCGTCGGTGTGGATCACCTCGCCGGTCATGATGCGGGACTGGGACGACGCCAGCAGCAAGTAGGCGGCGGCATGGTCCTCCGGGACCACGGCGACCTCGAGGAGGTTGTTGCCGAGGCCCGCGGGGGGCCGGGGAGCGCCGAATACATCGTCCCCTCCGGCACCCGGGGCCAGGGACGGCGCCGCGCGCAGGCCGGTCGCGGTGCCGGACGGCGCCACGCCGTTCACCCGGACCGTCGGCGCCAGCTCGTTGGCCAACTGCCGCACCAGGCCCAGCGCGGCGTGCTTGGAGGCGACGTACAGGGTTCCGCCGCTCACGTAGTAGGACGATGTAGAGAGAGTGAACACCATGTTGCCGCGGGTCTTCATCAGCTCGGGGATGGCGGCCTTGGCCCCCAGGAAATAGCCCTTGACGTTGACTCCGAGAACCTCGTCGTAGCCCTTCTCCAACTCTTCGTCCGAGAGCTCAGCCAAGGGGCGCCTGGCGTCGTGTATGCCGGCGTTGCCCACGAACACGGTCAGCTTGCCGAACTCCGAGACCGCCGCGGCCACCGCCCGCCGGTTGTCCTCCAGGCTCCGCACATCGCCGGAAACCACCGCCACGTTGTCGCCCACCTCGTCCTTCAGGGCGGCCAGCCGTTCCCCGGAACGGTCGAAGGCCACCACCTTCGCGCCCTCCTCGACGAAACGCGCGACCACGGCCTTGCCGATCCCCGACCCGGCCCCGGTCACGACCGCCACCTCGTTCTCGAGCCATTGCATGGACGTTACCTCCTTGGTTGTGGCCTGTACCATACCCCCGCGAAACTTGACACTTACACGGCCGCGGGGATAGAGTCGTCTGAGCGGACGGTGCGTCCCATGACAGTACGATTTCCCACAACCGGGGCCATCGCGGGCGACCTCTACGGCATGGTGCTGCGCGAGCTGACGCTGTGCAAGGCCGCGTCCGGCGAGACCATCGTCATCTTCACCGACACCCGCACCAACACCAACTATGCCGCTGCCTTCCTGGCCGCGGCCAAGGAAGTGGCCGCCAGCGCGTTCGAGATCAAGATCCCGCTGCTGCCCGGCACCGCCGGGGGCGACACCGACGTGGCTCCGGTGGTGGAGATCCTGAAGAGCGCCCACCTGGTGGTGGACCTCACCACCGGCGGTGTCCTCTACCTCTACAGCAAGAGACTGGCGGATGTGTTGTCCGGCGGCACCCGGGTGCTCCAGGTGCGCGGCACCGAGGACCAGCTCCGGCGCTGCTTCCCCGACGAGGCGGTGCGGCAGCGGACTCTGAACGGCGCCCGGAAACTGGAGGAGGCCGGCGAGATACGGGTCACCACCGACACCGGAACGGACCTGTCCATGCGCAAGGACGGCCGGCGCGGGGTCACGCAGTACGGCATCAGCGATGTGCCCGGGCGCTGGGACAGTTGGCCCTCGGGCTTCCTCTACTGCGCGCCGCTGGAGGACAGCGCCAACGGCACGCTGATGCTAGACCCGGGGGACCTGCTGGTGATGCTGGGCCGTTACGTGCAGCAGCCGGTGCGCATCGAGGTGAAGGACGGGCGCATCACCGCCGTCGAGGGCGGCGTGGACGCCATCCTGCTCAAGGAGCACCTGGAACAGTCGGGTGATCCCCAGGCGTTCATCATCTCGCACATCGGCTGGGGCACGGACTCGCGGGCGCGCTGGGTGGAAGTGGCGCAGCGCGGCACCGAGGAAGGCGCCCGGGACGCCCGCTCCACCTACGGCAACGTGCAGATCGCCTTCGGCGCCAACTACGCCCTGGGCGGAAAGAACACCACGCTGGCCCACGAGGACCTGATCCTGCGCCGGGCCGCTTTCCATCTCGACGGAGAGATGATCGTCGACGACGGCCGGATCATCCCCGAAGAGCTCAGGTGACGCCTGAAGGCCGGAGCGCCGTCGACACCGCAGGAGGAACCCCATGAGTCTGACCGTCAAGCCCGTCTGCGCCGCCGTCGGCGCCGAGATCGAGGGCCCGGATCTGCGCGAGCCGCTGACCGGGGAGGCCCGTGAACAGGTCCTGGACGCTTTTCACGAGTACGTGCTGCTGCTGTTCCGTGGGCAGGACCTGACCGAGGACCAGCAGACGGCTTTCGCCACCACCTTCGGCGAGTTGGGGAAGCGCACCGTGGGAGCCCGTTTCGTCAAGTCCCCGAAGGACACCTACGCCAACCCGGTGATGATGGTCACCAACCGCAGCGACGACGGACCCACGGGCAACACCGCCTCCTTCGGCGACGGCGAGATGTGGTTCCACCACGACACCTGCTTCTACCCCGTGCCCAACATCGTCACCATGCTCTACGGTATGGAGGTCACCACCCGCGGGGGGCTCACGCGCATCGCCAACATGTACCGGGCCTACGACAACATCCCCCCGGAGCTTCGCGACCGGCTGGAGGGACGCACCGTCCTGCAGGTGTACGACTACAACCGCTACCGGATCGATCCCAACGTGGACATGGCGGGGGCCCGCAGCCACCCGCAACCCATCTTCATCACGCACCCGGTCACGGGCAGGAAAGCGCTTTACGTAAACCGCACCATGACTGCCCACATCGAGGGGATGGACAAGGCCGAGAGCGACGCCATCCTGGACCAACTGTTCGACATCGCCGAGGACGACCGCATCGTTTACGACCACGAGTGGCGGGTGGGCGACCTGCTCATGTGGGACAACCGCTGCTCCACCCACGCGCGCACCGACTTCCCCGCCGAGGAGGCGCGAATCCTGCGGCGCTGCACGGTGGCCGGGAAGGAGCCGGTCCACGCGTAGTCGATTCGGAGGACAATGACATGAGCTTGAACACAAGACCGCTGTCACCGGCCCTGGGCGTCGAGATCCTGGGACTGGACGTGAGCGAGCCGCTGGACGAGAAGGTCCGGGACGAAATCCTCGCGGAGTTCTACCAGCACGTCGCGCTGCTGTTCCGCGGCCAGAACCTCACGGTGGAACAGCAGAACCGCTTCACCACCACCTTCGGCGACATCGGCAAGCGCACCATCGGCCCCCGTCTTCGCAAATCCGCGGACGACATCTACACCACGCCGGTGATGGTGGTCAGCAACATCAAGGAGGACGGCAAGCCGCTGGAAGGCTCCTCGGCCAACGGCGACAGGGAGATGGGCTTCCACCAGGACACCGCCTTTCACGAGATACCCGACCACGTCACCATCCTGTACGGCATCGAGGTGTCGTCCCACGGCGGCCATACCATGGTGACCAACCAGTACGCCGCCTACGACAGCGTCCCGGCCGACCTCAAGACGAAGCTGGAAGGATGCAAGGTGCTGCAAGTCTACGACTACCAGCGGCACACCGTGGGTCCCGACCTCGACCTGAGCGGCGCCCGCTACTACATGCAGCCCATCTTCATCACCCACCCGGTGACGGGCCGCAAGGCGCTTTACGTGAACCGCATGATGTCCGTCCACATCGAGGGCATGAACCGGGCCGAGAGCGACGCCATCCTGAGCGACCTGTTCGACATCACCGAGGACCCGCGTTTCAGGTACGAGCACGTATGGGAGGTGGGAGACCTGCTGATGTGGGACAACTTCTGCTCGATCCACGCGCGCACGTTCTACCCGGACGAGGAGCGCCGGCTGCTGCGGCGCACCACCGTGGCCGGCAAGGGCCAACTGGAGGCGTGAGAAGGCCTACAGTCCCGTCTTGACCTCGATCTGGTTGCCGTCCGGATCGAGGATGTACTGCGAGTCGCTGCGCCCGGTGGCGCCGGTGCGCGGCACCACCCCGCCTTCGAGCTTCACCCCCATGGCCTTCACGCGTTCGAGAATCTCCCGGAACTCCGGATCGGTGAAGGTCAGGCAAAAATGGTCCACGCCGCCGTGCTCGTCCGCGCTGCGCTCCCGGAACGAGGGCTCGTACAGAAGGAAGATGATGCTCCCGCCCACCTCCATGGCGGCCGCCTCCACGTTGCTTCTCCCGAGCATGCGGCGGTCCACCATCTCGAAGCCGAAGAGATCGCTGTAGAACCGGATGGAGCGGTCGAGGTCGGTGACCTTGACCCCCACGTGGTCGAGTAGCGGCATCACGCACCTCCTTGTGGGATAAGGCATCTATACCCCGAAGAGGCGGCGAAGGGTATGGGAAAACCGCAACAGCTTCATGCGTGGCGGCGGATCGGGTAGACTGGAGCCTGTCCGAACAATCGAATGGTTGCGGGCCGGGGCGACCGCCGGTCGCCCCTACGGGAGTGCACCGCAGCGTAGGATCCCGGCGAATCATCCTCGAATGCCTCGGTCACGCACATGAGCGACGCGGGAAAAGACGTTACCAAAGCCCCGACGGGAGTCCACCGCAGCCCAGGGTCCCCGGCAATCATCCACATGGAAGACACGAAAAAAACCGGCACCACACGCGAGCCGCCGCTGGACTTCATCCGCACCATCGTCCGGGACGACATCGCGGCCGGCAGGCACGCCGGCGGGGTGGTGACCCGCTTTCCGCCGGAGCCCAACGGCTTTCTCCACATCGGCCACGCCAAGTCCATCTGCCTCAACTTCGGCGTCGCCCGGGAGTTCGGCGGGCGCTGCAACCTGCGCTTCGACGACACCGATCCGGCCAAGGAAGACACCCTCTACGTGGAGGCCATCAAGGACAACATCCGCTGGCTGGGCTTCGACTGGGGCGAGGGCCTGTACAACGCCTCCGACTACTTCGAGGAGCTCTACCGCTTCGCCGTCCAGCTCATCGAGCGCGGCGGCGCCTACGTGTGCAGCCTGAGCGAGGCGGAGACCCGCGAGACCCGGGGAACCGTGACCGAACCCGGCCGTGAGAGCCCCTACCGCGGCCGCGCCGTGGAGGAGAACCTGGAACTCTTCGCCCGCATGCGCAACGGCGAATTCCCGGACGGCGCCCACGTGCTGCGGGCCAGGATCGACATGGCGTCGCCGAACATGAAGATGCGCGATCCGGTGATCTACCGCATCCGCCACGTCACGCACCACCACACCGGCGACACCTGGCCCATCTACCCGATGTATGACTTCGCCCATCCCTTGTCGGACGCGTTGGAGGGGGTGACCCACTCGCTTTGCACCCTGGAGTTCGAGAACAACCGTGAGTTCTACGACTGGATCCTCGAGCAGGTGGACGTACCGTCCACGCCGCGGCAGATCGAGTTCGCCCGCCTGAACCTCGACTACACGGTCATGAGCAAGCGCCGGCTGCTGGAGCTGGTGGAGGAAAAGTACGTGTCGGGCTGGGACGATCCGCGCATGCCCACCCTGGCGGGGCTGAGGCGGCGCGGTTACACGCCGGACGCCATCCGCAACTTCTGCCACAGCGTGGGCATTGCCAAGAGCGACAACACCGTGGAGATGGGCCAGCTAGAGTACTTCATCCGCGACGACCTGAACCGCAAGGCGCCGCGCGTGCTGGCGGTAGAGCGCCCGCTCAAGGTGGTGCTCACCAATTATCCGGAGGGCCGCGTGGAGGAGCTGGAGGCCCCCTACTTTCCCCACGACGTCCCCAGGGAAGGTTCGCGCGCCCTCCCCTTCTCCCGCGAACTCTACATCGAGCGCGACGACTTCCACGAGGAGCCGCCCAGGGGATATCACCGGCTGGCGCCGGGCCGCGAGGTGCGGCTCCGCTACGCCTACATCATCCGCTGCGACGAAGTAGTCAAGGACCCGGCCACCGGCGAGGTGACGGAGCTGCGCTGCTCTTACGACCCGGAGACCCGGAGCGGTTCCGACAAGAGCGGCAAGAAGGTGCAGGGCACCATCCAGTGGGTCTCCGCGGCGCATGCGCTGGAAGCCGAGTTGCGGCTCTACGACCGGCTCTTCTCCGTGCCGGATCCCCAGGGCGACGCGGCGCGGGACTACCGGGAGCTGATCAACCCGAAGTCCCTGGAAACAGTCAAGGGCCTCGTGGAGCCGGGTCTGGGAGCCTGCCGGCCGGGCGAGAGGTTCCAGTTCGAGCGCTCGGGATACTTCTGCGCCGACGCCGATTCGGCCGAGGGCGCGCTCGTGTTCAACCGCATCGTGACGCTCCGGGACTCGTGGCTCAAGATCGCGCAGCGGGACGGCGCCGCCGGCGAGCCCCGCCGTCCGCGAAGGACGCAGGCCCCTCCGAAGGAGGCGGCCGAGGCGCCGGCCGAGAGAAGAGCCGGCGCGGACACGGAGCTGACGGCAGCGCAACGCTCGAGGATGGAGCACTACCGCGACCGGCTGGGACTCGCCGCCGGCGACGCGTCGCTGTTGGCTTCGGACGACGGACTCGCCGCCTTTTTCGAGGAAGCGCTCCGCTGCCACGACAATTCCAGAGCGCTGGCCAACTGGGTCGTGAACGAGCTGCGCCCGGCACTCAAGGAAGCACCCTTGAAGACGTCGCCGCTGACTCCGGCGGGCCTGGCGGAGCTGGTGGCTCTCATCGACCGCCAGACCATCTCGGGCAAGGTCGCCAAGCAGGTCTTCGCCGTGATGCTGGACGAAGGCGGGAATCCCGCGAACATCGTCGAGAGGCTCGGGCTCCAGCAGGTGGCCGACGCGGGCCGGCTCGCTCCCGTCGTCGACGCCGTCCTGGCCGCCAACCCGGAGAACGTCGCCCGCTATCGCGAGGGCAAGACCAATCTGCTGGGGTTCTTCGTCGGCCAGGTGATTAAATCCACCGGCGGCAAGGCCAACCCACGCCTCGTCAGCGAGCTGCTGCGCTCGAAGCTGGACTGAACGCCCGCGGACCGGGCACCGCGGCCCAGCGCTGAAGAACCGGCACTTCGCTCTTCTCCCGGAACGCCCGATGGCATTCCGAACAAGTCCGTTGCAGACGCTCGAAGACGGCGTCCGGCGCCGCGGCCGCGAGATCTTCGGACCCCGTTTGCAGCGGCGTCAAGTCCGCGCCCGCCCCTCCGCCGCCTCGCGCAGAAAGCCGTTCATTGGAGGCCGCCGCGGCAAGAGCGTCCGCGTAGCGGGCGAGTTCCCGGGCCATGGCGGAGAAGCGGTCCCAGTCGCGCCATATCGAGGGTTTCACACGCGTCGGGTGCTGCATGCTCCCCTCGGGGAACAACACCGTCATCCTCTCGCCGCCGTGCGCCGCGATGGTCCGGGAGTGAAGCCTGACCCGTTCGATGTCGTAGGGCTGCTTTCCGCGCATCATCGCTCGCAGTGCCTTCATGGCCTCGGCGATGGACGTCATGGCGTCCATGCGTTGCTTGACGATGCCGGTGGCGTTGCGATGCGCATTCGCCGCGGCGCAAGCCAGGACCAGCACAAGAACGGCGACGGTCAGACGCAAGCTCCATCTCATGGCACCCTTTCCTGTCATTCAGTAGATCCCTTTCGCCCGTTGCAATGCCCGCACGTAGTCGATGACGGCCCTGACGTCGGCGTCCGAGAGTCCCGGAACCGGCGCCATGTCGCCGAACCGCCAGTGGTGGGCCCGAACGCCCCTGCGCACCGCCAGCACGAACGCCATGTCGGAATGGTGGCTCGGCTCGTAGTACCGGTGGACCAGCGGCGGTCCCTGGGGCGAGCCGGTCGCTCGCGGCCCGTGGCATACGGCGCATTTCTGATTGAACAGCGCCTCGCCGGGCATTCCCGCCTTCGACGACACCGGTATCCCTGAAGGCGTCCCTCCGGCCGGCCGATGTCCCTGGTGATCGCCCGGCCACAGCATCCATGCCGCCACGGCGACGGCCGCCGCCGCGGCCGCCACGCCGACGACCAGCTTCACCCACTCTTCCCCAAGGTCACCAGCAGGCTGGCCAGATCGTCGGCGTGCTCCTCTTCCATCTTGAGGATGTCCTCGATGATCCGGCGGGTGGTGGGGTCGTCGTTGGCGAGCCAGCGGATGATCTCGGAGTAGGTCTCGATGGCCACGCGTTCGGCCACCAGGTCTTCCTTGATCATCGCCTCCAGGGTGTCGCCTTCCTCGTACGCCGCATGGGACCGCGTCGCCAGTCCCTCGGGACTGAAGTTGGGCGAGCCGCCGAGTTGGGTGATGCGCTGCGCCACCCAGTCCGCGTGCATCTGCTCCTCGTTGGCATGCTGGAGGAACTCCGCCGCCACCGGCCCGGCGTTGATGCCGCTGGCCATGAAGTAGTGGTTCTTGTAGCGCAGGATGCACACGATCTCGGTGGCCAGCACCTCGTTGAGCACCGCCAGCACCTGCTCCCGGTTAGCCAGGTAGGCGCCGGTGACGGCCCCCTGCTCCATCTTCTCCCTGGCCCGTTTCTGGATCGCCTCAAGGTCCGTCTTGAAGGGCTCCTTCATTCCGCTCCCTCCTTCGAAGTATGTTCGGGTCTGCTTTCCCAACACTTCCATTGTACCCGGTTTCCTCGAGGTCCAGAAACGACGAAGGTGCCAGGGGCGGTATCTCCTGAAACGGAGACTCCGCAAAGATCCTCTCAGAACTGCATTCTGAGGCTGAGGAAGAAGGTACGCCCCCAGCCGGCTTCGGTGGGGCCGTCCACGCTGTTCGGGTTGGAGGTGTCCACCGCAAGGCCGGCGTCGGTGACGTTGAATACCCCCGCCGACACCCGCGCGCCTTTCAGCCCCAGCGGGTCGGCCCAGTCCAGGACCACGTCGTGGCCGGTCCAGGACTTGAAGGTTCCGGTACCCGCCCGGTTCTTGTAGCTGGAGCGGTAGTACGTGGTCCAGGTGGCGCTCACGCCGCCGCGCCGCGCAAGGATGCCGGCGCGGGCGACGTTCTTGGGGATGGGAAACCGGTCCTCTTCGCCCGCGATGCGCCGTTCCGTGCTGGTGGCGTGCCGCCAGGACCCGCGCAGGCCGACCACTCCCCAACCCGTTCGGAAGCCCCCGCCGAGCCGGGTATTGATGCCCGAGAGATCGGTCTCGACGACGTTTGCGTACCTGGCGTGGATCGTGATGTCGCCGGCGGTACGCTCGATGCAGTTCTCCCTTTGGCCGTCCGCGCATTCATGCAGGTTGCGCATGTGCCAGTCCGCGCTGTTCTGCCCCGGCAGACCGGAGCGCGAAAGTCGATACCATTCCACGTCCAGGAAAAACGGCCCCCTGCGGGCCTCGGCGCCGACGGTGAGCCTTTCGGTGTCCCAGGGATCGAGGTCCGGGTTGCCCACCGTCACGCGTGTCACCTGCCGTGGGTTGAGCTCGACGCAAGAGCGGGGCGGGCTCCCGCTCCCCGGGTCGCACTCGATGTAGGGATGGCCCTGCACCTCGGAGCTGTGGAGATACAGCATCGAGGGCGGCCTCTCTCCCGCGCCCCAGGAGCTGCGCAGCGTGATGAGGTCGCTCAGCCGGTAGTCCGCCCCAAGGCGCCAGGACGCCATTCCGCCGACATCGTCGGTTTCGTCGCCGCGCCCGGCGACCCTGAGGTCCAGGTTCTCGGCCAGCGGCAGCGACAGCTCCGCGAAGGCCGCGGCGCCCTTGCGCTTGCCGTCATAGCTGGCCCCGCCGGAACCGAGCACCTCGGACACGTCATAGGGCGTACCGTCATTGGCCCGATAGACCGAGACGTTGTGCGCTTTCGCGGTGCCCAGCTCCAACCCCGCGGTCCATGCGGAACTACGGCCGCCGATGGCGAATCCGGACCCTTCCAGCGCCACCCGGGCTCCCAGGTAGTCCGCGCCGAAATCGTTCTCCAGCCGCAAGCTGCTGCGCTCGATGGCTCCCAAATGCTCCGGGGCGTTCGAGAACGGGTCCGCGAGATTGTAACGTCCTGCCTGGATTTCCTCCGTTATCCTGCCGAGATGCACGAAGGTGTTGCCGTCCTCGAAACCGTCCAGCCGGAAGGCGCTGATGCGCGCATCGTAGCCGAGCCTCTCTGTTATCCGCCCCTCGAGGCCCACGGAAACATCGTATTCCTCGGTGTCCGTCAGCCAGTCCCGGTTGCCGTGGCGGACGAAGCGGTGCGCCACGACGAACCAGTCGTTGCCGTCCGCCTCAAAGTCGGAGCCGGCTGCCTCGTTGATCGCGTCCAGCAAACCCGGGTTCGGCGTGAACGTGAACGAGTCGACGGACGGCGCGTAGCGGAACGCCGCATCGCCCCGCCTGACGTTCACGTCCAGGTGCAGCTCGGACTCTTCGGTGAGCGGATGGTCCAGGTTCAGGATCGCGCTTTTCTGCTCGTAGCTGCTGGTGTTCCACATGATCGCGCCGTAGGCGAAACCGCAGCCCATGTCGCCCGAGGTGATGCCCGGGGGGTTGCTGAGCCGGCCGGTATAGCCTTTCGCCCGGTCGCACTCCCCCAGCGCGACCGACCTTACGCCGGTCACGGCGTCGTCTGCATCTCTCTGGACCACCCAGACGGTGTTGCCGCCGACGCTGACGTTCTGCGTTTCGTTGAACGCGCCGCCATCTTTCCAGACGGAACGGCTGTAGTCACGGCTCCGCGCGGTGATTTCCTGGCGTGTGAGGACGTCCGCGCCCAGGGTCATGCGCCCGTTGCCCACCGCGCCGCCCCAGAAGACGCTCCCCTGCCAGCCGTCGCCGCCGTCCCGGCTCGGCATCCGCGCGACCGCCCGCGTCTCGAAACCGTCCAGATCGGTCCGCAGCACGACGTTGAGCGCGCCGCGCACGGCGCTGCCGCCGAAAGTGCCCAGGGTATCACCGCTCAGAAGCTCGAGGCGCTCAATGGCCGAGAGCGGCAAGGTGTCCAGGTCGCTGGAGGTGGTGGCGTAAGGCCTGCCGTCGACCAGGACCAACAGCGACTGCCCTCCGGTGAGGAAGTAGCGGGCGATGCCGGTGTCCAGCAGTTCCTGTAGCGTCTGGGCGCCGGAACGCTCGATGAAGTCCCGCTCGAACTTGGCGACGACGCGCGGGGTCGGCGCCAAGGGGCCGGCATCGGCCGCATTCACCGCCAGCAAGGCGAAAATGGCAAGCGAAGCCAACAGGGTCTTCATCAAAGTTCTCCTTCCGTTCAAACCCGACCCGTTCAACGCGTCCCGCGGACTTCCGTGGTGATGAGGTCCAGGACGTCCTGGCTGGTGATCGAGCCGACGAACGCCCCGGACTCCCGCTCCAGGACCGGTATCGCGGTGAGCGAGTTCTCGGTCATGAGCTGAAGGGCGTCTTCCACCGGCTCGTCGACCCAGGTATTCGGCGTGGTGGCGCGCGCGATCCTGCTCAAGGGTGTCTCGGACCACGCGTGCTTGGGCAGATACCTTAGCATGGCGAGCGATACGATTCCCACGAACCCGTCGCGGTCGGTGATCACGTAGTCCTGCTGCCCGGCGCCGACCCACTGGTCGGCGAATTCGCGAACCGTCAGCTTTGTTCCCGGGTGAGGATGGTTGCGGTCGATGATGTCGCCGACGGTGATGTCGTCCAGGGCGAAGCGGATCATGGACGGCGGCACGGGGTGGGGCAACGATACCGGCTCCGCGGACTTGGCGCGGCTCACCGCGAAGCTGATGGCCGGGGGCGTCAGCAGAATGTAGGCGAGCATGATGAGCACGAACAACGAGAAGATGTCGGGCCCGATGACGCCGTTCTCCAGAAGGACCAACAGTATGGCGATCTCGGCGACGCCCTTGGCCATCAGGCCGGTGGCGATGGTGAAGGGCATTTCGAAGCGGGCCGCCGATGCACCCAGCCAGGCACCGGCGAAGTTCCCGACCAACGGCACCACGATCAACGCCACGATGGTCCAGACCTGCATCTCGGTGAACGACAGGCTGAGATGGAGGCCTGCCGAGCTGAAGAACAGCGGCACGAAGAAACCGTCGGCGACGCTCTTCATGCCCGGGATGATGTCCCGGTGGACCTGGTGAGGCAGCCGCGACAGCGCCACGCCCAGCAACAACGCCCCGAGCGAGCCGTGCAGGCCGATCTCCTCCGCCCCCACCACGGCGATGAACAGGACGCCGAGAATCAGCCCGAAGGACAACTGGGGGACCCGCAGCAGCCGTTCCAGCAGCTCGATCAGCGGCGGGATGATCCGGCCGGCCAACACCCAGGTCCCGACGATGAAGACGGCGATCTGTACCAGCAGGATCAGCACGCCGTCCAGGCTCACATGCTCGGCGTGCTCGCCGATGGTGAACCCGATGACCAGGAGCACGATCAGCTCGGCAATGAGCGCGACGGTGAACATCTCGATGCCGATGGGTTGCCGCAGGCGGTCCGCATCGATCAATACCTTGGCGACGACGCCCAGGCTGGTGAGGGAGAGCACGCCGGCCAGAGCCAGCGAGCCGCTGAAGTCGAGGCCCAGGCCGAAGTCGAAGACCAGGTCGAAGGTGACCACCAGGGAGGCCATGATCGGGATCACCACCGAGATGACCGCGGCGACGAAGAACCGGCGATGGATCGCCGACATGAACGCCGAGACGTCAAGCTCGTCCAGACCGATGAGGAAGAAATAAAGGAAGATCCCGATGCTCAGGAGGATCTGCAGGTAGCTGTTGATCTCGACAACGCCGGTAACCGGGCCCAGGAGAATGCCCGTGGCGGTGTAGGCGACGATGGAGTTCAGCCGGAAGCGTTGGAGGATGCCTTCCGCCAGCTTGGCGACGACGATGAGCAACCCGGTGGAGAGCAGCGCGTGTTCGAGCATGTCTCTCAGGCCGGGGTCAATTCAAGGCGCTCGTCACGCCGGCGCAGCAGCATGATGAAGGGCAAGGCCAGCACCACCATCCAGGACTTTCCGATGATCTGTCCGAGCAGGAACTCGATGCTGCCGAAGGCCAGGTACAGGAACAGGATGCTGTCGACGATGAGGCCGACGATGCTGCTGGCGAACACGGCCAGGACCAACCGGCGCCGCTGCAACGGCGTGTAGACGGCGAGGTCCGCGGCCTCCGAGAAGAGGAAAGCCGTGCCGGATGCCACCACCAGCGCCGGCGGCGCGAAGACCGCCGACAGCAGGGCGCCGGCCACCACGGCCACCGCCGCCCAGCGGACGCCGATGCGCCGCTGCACCAGGTCGCGCAGCACGAACGCCAGCCCGATGGTCAACACTCCGCTCGGCGCCATCACCCCCGGCGCCACCGGTATCAGGCACGGCGCGTCCGGCGGGCACACCGTCCCGACATTGCCGATGAGCCAGTTGGCCGCCGGGATGCACAACCCGAACCCGATGAGAAAGAGGACCCCTTCCGTGCGCCTTCGCCGTTCAATGTCGGACACCGCCGTACCTCCCACCTGTGCACCTTGTAGCGGGTTCGTCCCACCACGCGCAAGGTCGCGGCGCCACCCCGCCCGGACAGGGGAAAGCGGGGGCCGCGACCCCCACTTGGCGGCGTCGAACCAGGCGCGATGTATATGTCAGAACGCGACGTTCACGCCGATCATGAGTACATCAGAGCGGGCGGAACTGTCGCTATGGGTCTGGTCGGGCACGACTTCGCCTCGGTCATCCCTGACACTTCCGCCGCTCAAAAAGCTCAAGGGCGTAAAGCCCTCGACATGAATGTACTCGGCGAACAGCTTCGCGTTGGGCCAAGCGAACCATGCGACACCCAGGACGATTTGGTCCTGCCGTTCCCACGGCGCGCCGTCCGGTCCGGCCATCAAACGGCTGAATTCCGCGGACAAGTCCACCGGACCGGCACCCGTGCCGTGCCTGTACTTGGCGCCGATGTCGAAGCTCGTCACCTTGCTGGCCGCGAATTGCGGTATGCCGGGGTTGAAGGTGCCGGGCCACACCGCGGTGGTGCGGGCAAACTCACCCTTGAACGTTAGATCGTCGTAGACGAGCCTGCCGTAGACATCGAAGGCGGGGGTGTTCTCCTCGCAAGCGCCGAAGTGGGAGATGGGGAAGCCCTGGCAGTAGGCCGTGCCGGCCCGGAGCCCGAAGCCGGACAGGCGGGCCGCACGGAGAAAGCGGAAGGGGTTCCGAGGAACCGCCCGTGCGGGCGGTGAGGATTCAGGCCCGCGGTCGGCTCCGCAAGCGCCGATAGGGTGTCGCGGACCCTGCCGAAAGGTAGTCGTGAACCACCTTCCTGAAGCCATTAGCCACTTCACTATTCACACGGTTTGGTTTGACGCCAACTGCGCCGTCCGCGAGCCACAGCACACGGCCGATCATGCCCGGCGTCTCTCGGTTCGGCTGCATTTCGGCGGCGACATGCGCCGTGCGGCCGACCGGTTCGAAGACGGAGTGAATTAGGCAGAAATGCCGGCGGATTGCAAGGACCTGTCAAAAAATGTCGAATTCAGGCGGCGAAAGGCGTTTCAGCGCTTTAATCATATGGCCCGGAGGAAGACGCTGAAGGCGCTGGCTGTAGCCGAAGGGGGACGTTGTGCGAATTGGCGTTTGCGGCTTGTTTGATTCCAGTCACATTTTTCTATATATGGCCCCTCCGGTGAGATACCGCCCGGACAAGGAGCCCGCCATGACGAAGCCACTCGGACCGCGCCTGCACACGGCGGCGTTTCACATGTTGATTGCCGGCCTTGCCGCCGCGCTGCTGCTGCTGGCACCGGCGGCACCGGCGGCGCCGGCGGACGCACACGCCGTCCGGGACGGGATTCCGCGCATCGCCGTGGTCTCCGCCTTCGCGCCGGAACTGGCGATCCTCAAGGGAGAACTGGAGGAGGCGTCGGCGCATTCGGTGAACGGGGTCGAGTTCACCACCGGCGTCCTGGAGGGCCGGCGCGTGGTGCTGTTCCTGAGCGGTATCAGTGTCGTGAACGCGGCGATGACCGCGCAGTTGGCGCTGGACCACTTCACCATCGAACGGATCCTGTTCTCGGGCATCGCGGGAGGCGTCGATCCGGGACTGAACATCGGCGACGTGGTGATCGCGGACCGCTGGGGGCAGTACCTGGAGATGTTCTTCGCCCGCGAGGTCGACGGGGGCTGGGCGACGCTACCCTTCTTCGAATACCCTTACGGGAACTTCGGGATGATGTTCCCGCGCGCGCTCACGGTGCTCGGCGCCGGAGGCTCCGAAACACGGTTCTGGTTTCCGGTGGATGGGGCGATGCTGGCGGGCGCCGGCCGCGTCGCCGGGGAGGTGAAGCTCGCGCGCTGCACGGCGGACGCAAGGTGCCTGAGGGAGCCGCCCAGGGTCGTGGTCGGGGGCCCCGGGGTATCGGGCGGCGCGTTCATCGACAACGCGGCGTTCCGGGGATGGGCGTTCGAGACCTTCGGTGCGCGCGTGCTGGACATGGAGAGCGCAGCGGTCGCTCACGTGGCCTACGCCAACGGTGTGCCGTTCATTGCGGTGCGCAGCCTCTCCGACCTCGCCGGCGGCGGCGAGGGCGCGAACCAGATGGAGGCGTTTCTGGGTCTGGCGGCCGACAACGCCGCCGCGGTCGTCAAGGCATTGCTCAAGGCGATGCAGCGGGACTGAGCCGCCACCCTCGCCGCCGTCCTCGTTCCGTTCACCGCCGGACGCGATCTCGTAGCAGGGCCGTCGTCCGCCGGACTCTTCGCCGCGGGAACGGTCCATACGGGGTGACATCGAGAAAATCTCCCGAGCTTTCAAGGACGGACGGGCGTGAATAGCGTTCGCACGGCCATGCCGCTACATCCGGACGCGCAGGCCGGCGAATGCCGCCGCCTCGAGGCTCCGGCCGGCGACGTGGCCCGGATCGCGGATCAGCCGTGCCCCGATCCGCAGCACCGAGCCGGGCGCGACCGTCGCGGTCCAGTCCATGCCGAAATCGATCTGGCGCCCCGATGGCTCCAGGCCGACGGGAACCCGCCGGCGCGCCACCGCGCCCTCCGGCGTCCGGCCCATGGGAAGCGACAGTTCCAGGCGTCCGCTCTCGACCCGCAGCGGCTGCAGCAGCAGGAACCGCAACGTCCCGCCCGCCAGCGGGCGGGCGGCCTGTGCCGAGAACGCCGTGCTGAAGGCGCCCGCGCCGGCGTCCGCCAGCATCCCGCCCACCGCATGGGGCGTCGCCCGCCCGATCTCGCCGGCAATGCCGATCCGCCAGCCGCCGGCCTCGAAGCCCCCCGTCGCGCCGACGAAGGACAGGGCCGAGGAAAGCCTGCCGAAGGCCCCCTCCGCGCCCGTGCCGAAAAGCGTGGCCGTCTCCCGGACCAGGCCCGCGCGAAGGCGTGTCCGCCCGCCCGCCGGGCTCCATGAGAAGGCCACACCGTGCGTGCCGGCATCCAGGGCATGGGCACCGGCACTGCGGTCGTAGACGGTCGAGGAGAATGCCGACAGCACCGTGTTCCCAAGACGGGCCCTGGCCGCCACCGGCCGGGAGGCAAGGGCCAGGTGCGGGCTCTCCGGGCCGCCCAGGCTCACCTCCAGTTCATTCTCCGCCGGGCCGGCGAGCGCCGCCAGCACGCGGCCGGGCGCGCCGAAGGCGGCCGCCGAGCCCACGCCGTCCCTCCACGCAAGCCAGCCCGACAGCCGCGCCGTCGCGCCGGGCCGCGCCGCGACCGCCGCAAAGCCGGCGGCGTCGGTCCAGAAGGGTGCGCCCAGGGCGTCGAACACCGCAATCCTGCGCCCCGCGAGGGCGCGCCCGAGCGCGTCTCCCATGGCGCGGCCCGAAACGATCCTGCTCGCCACCGCCCGCACCCCGCCGTCCGCCACCCGGCCGCCCAGCGCTATGGAGACCGTGCCCACCGGCGCGGTCGCGGCGCCCAGGTCGTCGGGTAGGACGCTGGCGCGCGCATCCTTAGGTGGAGGCTTGTCCGCTCCCGCTCTTTCGATCGCGGGTGGGTGCGCAGTTCCACCATAGACCACGTTTCCAGCATCCCCCCTGAAATTCCGTACGTCCGGTTTTCCCGGGTACGGCTTCAAGCACCAGGCACCCCTTCAGGAGTTCGGTACGGCGTCTTCCGCGATACCCGCCACGGTTAAGGCTGACCCGGCCATGCCCGTGCAGACACCCGCGTTTACGCCGTCCTTCGACCGTGCCGCATATCGCCGTGGAGGCCGGTTTCTGTGCACCGGCAGACCAGCCATACGCCACACGGTCACCTAGGCCCAGAGGTCCTCGCTCAGGGCCGGTTATGTTGTCCAGCCCGTCAACGCTTAATCGACCTCATCCGCCAGTCAGGAGGACTCCGCGTCCTTTCCCGTTATCCGGTTATGGACGCGGTCCTTGACATTCAAGGGTCACAACATCCTGTCTGTCCTCCTCACCTTCCGGACTTTCACCGCTGAACTTTCCCGGATTGCCGCCGTCTGTACGCCGGGGGACCCGATGCGTGCATTCCTCAGTTCCTTCCGCATCGGTTCTAGCCATCGGGACGTCATGAATCCCTTGGCATCCACCAATTACCCCCACAAGTCAGCTTCGATGCGGGGAACGCCGTTTTCGACGCTTCGGACGACTGTTCGCTTTCGCTACGGCCCTCCGGTTTGCTCGCCCTCCAACTGACCTGGACCAGAAGTGAACAATCTCTCACCCGGCCCACAAGGGCTTTTACTTCCCTGCTTTACAGGCAGCAGGTCGCCCTGTTGCCTGCGGGATATGACTACGACGCCAAACTGAGAATTGCGCCGGCGGGACTTTCGCCCGCGAGTTCAGCAGCTAGTCTCGCTGCACCATGACGCCGCGGCCGAACACCGACGAGAGCTCGCACGCGCTCCGGTCGCCGTCCAGATCGAGATGCGCGGGGCACGAGCCCCCCGCCGGAACCGCGTCCGGCACGACCCGCGCCGTCGCGTAGAGCCGCGCCAGGAGCGCCTCGTTCGTCATCTGGCTCCGGAACCAGTGCTTCAGCACCGCCAGCCCGCCGGTCACATAAGGCGCGGCGAGGGAGGTCCCCGACGCCTCGGCGTAGCCGCGCGTCGTCCGGCCCGTATCCGGGTCCGTGCGGGTCGCGGCCACCGGCACCCTGTCGCCCGGCGCGGCGATGCACCATTTCGCGGCAATCCCGCAGCGGTTGGAAAACACCGCGATGCCCCCCTCGCGGTCCGTCGCCACCACCGCCACCACGTGGCCGCGCAGCGACGCCTCGAGCGCCGGCAGCCCGGCATAGAGGCCGGGCGAGGACGCATCGATCCCGCCCTGCACGCAGTTCGGCTCCGGGGCCTCGCACCGGTGACCGTGGTCGTTGCCCGCCGCGAGCACGAGTATCTTCCTGCCGCCCGCCGCGTCCGGCTGCGCGAGGGACCGGATCGCCGGCGCATAGGACGGCCCGAAGCTCTCGTCGAGGTAGTTCTCCGTGAGCCCCGAGATGCCGAAACTCATGTTGACGAAATCGCCGGAGGGCAACTCCGAGACCTGCGCCGCGAGCCAGCCGACCTCATAGTCTACCTCCGCGGGATCGGTTCCGACGTAGTTTTGGTCCGGGTCCCCGCTACCGAGGCCGACCACCGTCATGTGGAGGTGGTCGACGCCCCAGGCGACGCCATGGAAGTCGTGCCGCGCGTGTTCGGACGGGACCGGCCCGTCGCGCCTCGCGACGATGACGCTCGCCACCGCGGTGCCGTGACGCCCGACGATCGAGGGCGGCTCGGGATCGGTGGGAGGGGGATTGCCGGGAGGGAGATCGGAAACCGCACCGCTGGGGTCCGTCATGCCGATCCGTCGCGGTTCGAACTCCCAATGGTCGATGTCGATCCCGTCGTCGATCACCGCGACACGTGCGCCGGCGCCCGGCGCCGTCCCGGCGCCGTCGCGCCGGGCGATCCTGGCGTAGGCCGTCGCCGCGTCGATCTGGCGAAGGCCCCACGCGTTGCCGTATTCGGCGTCGCTCTCGTACGGGCCGGCCAGCGCCTGAAGGCCCGCGGGCCGGGCCGCGGGCGGCGGAACCCGGTCGGCCGAGGGCGGATCGGGATCGGCGGGAGGGGGAGGAACGCCTCCGACCATGCCTCCTCCCCCTCCACCCCCGCAACCGCCGAGCACGGGCAACAGGGCGAAAGCGACGGAACAAACCAACGCTGCACTGCGAAACATGAGTCCCTCTCTCTCCTCCGCGGCCGGCGCGCGTCGCACCCCCGACGTCCATCGATCCCGTACTCCGCGCAAGGCGGAGACGAAGGCACTGCGTGGTTGCCCGCGCGGCCCTCAGAACCGGGCATCCATGCGGATCCCCGCGAGCGCCTCGGTCCGTCCGAAGCCGTCCCGCACCGCGGCGACGCCGAGACCGTAGGAAGCGTTGGGACCGCCGGCGAAGCTCACGCCGAGCGCGGCCCTGTAGAAGGACAGGAGGTCGCTGCCGTCGATCACGACATCCCGCCGCAAGATCCGGCCTCCCTCGTCGACGCTCGCCGCGGCCCGGATGCGGCCCCCGCCCCCGGCCACCGGACGCTCCATTCCGAGCCGCGCGCCGACCGTGACCGAGGGGTGGAGCCGGAACGAGAGTTCGAGGTCGGCCGAGGCCAGCAGCGCGTCGTCGAAGCGCAGCAGCGGGCCGTTCCGCACCGCCAGATGCGTCAGCCGGTTGGTCAGGTCGAGACGCACCGTCTCCGCGGCCGCCATGTTGCCCCGCCAGGCGAACTCCAGACTGTCTCCCTCGAGCGCCAGCGCGCCGGAGCCGCCCCAACCCATCGGCCGGTCGAGGTCCGCGGCGAACGAAACCCCGAACGCCTGCGCCCTTCCGCCTCCGCCCGGGGCGAACGACGCCGCCAGCACCGTTTCCGGGTTCCAGCCCGAGACCCCGAACCCCGGATCGCCCGCCGCGGCTCCGCCGGATGCCGCCACCGCCTGCCAGCGGCCGGTCTCACCGGCAAACCCCAGGACGATACCCGCGGCGTCCGCCGACATCCTGTAGTCGCCGGCGGCGGGCGGCGCGCCCGCAAGCCGCGCCAGGCCCCGGACTACCCCCGCGCCGCGTCCCGTACCGACGAACGAACGCCCCCTCGACACCCCATGCGCGAACGTCCCGCCGCCGGCCGCAAAGACCGCCACGTGACCGTCCCGCTCCTCGCGACCGTGGCGCCGCGGCGACGGCGCGAGGTCGTCCAGGGACAGGTAGGACCGGCGGGGCGCGGCGAACGCATCCAGCGAAACCTCGAAGGGCGCCCGCTGGTAGCCGTCCAGGACCAGGATGGTCCGGCCGCTCAGGTATCGCTCGATCGCGCCGCCCGGCAAGACCGCGCGCGCTCCGGCGGTCGACATTACCCGACCCGTGTCCCGGGCGCCCAGCGCGAAGCGCGTGCCGCCCACCGGGCGCGACGCCGCGTCAAGGTCGAGGCGGCCCTGTCCGTAGGTGGGCGCGGCATACCGGCCCGACTTGTCCGCCGTCGCCAGAATTCGGGCGCGCACCTCATGATACGACAGGTTTGGGAACATGCTCTTCAGCGCCGCCAGGCTTGCGGTGACATAGGGCGCGGCGATGGAGGTCCCGCCGGCCACACTCCAGAGCCCGCCGCGCTCGGTCGTCACGACCACCATCGGCGCGGCCACGCACCACTCGGCCGCCACCCCGCAGCGCCACGATACCGGGCTGATGCGGCCGTCCCCGTCGACGCCCACCACCGCAAGCCACCCCTTCTCCAGCTCCGGGAAGTAGCGCGGCAGCACCGCTTCCTCCGCCGGGTTGAAGCTCTGCCCGTTCCCCGCCGCCCAGACCGCCACCCCGCCCGCGGCAACGTAGCGCTGGAACGCCGGCAGGGTCCTGGGCATGATGGCTCGGACCGAATCCGCCGTGATCCCCCGTTCCGTGGCGTACGGCCAGGTCCTCGACCAGCTGTTGTTCACGGCGCGCACGCCGAGCGACGTCATCCAGTCGACGCCCCGCGCGATCTGCTCATCGAAGATCGGGCCCCACTGGTCCTCCCTGTCGGCCACCCCCGGCGGGCAGCCGACGCCGGGCGGGCACCGGTTGCCCCACGGGTAGACCACCGTATGGGTGTTCCCGAAGGACGCGATCCGTGCCTCGTAGGCGACGCCGTAAACCCCGGTCCCGTTCCTCTTCGCCGCGACGATGCCGTTGACCACGGTGCCGTGGTTGTCGGTGTCATAGAGCGGGCTGTGATCGCCTCTTTCGAGCTCGGGACGGCCGTCGTCGCAACGGCCCATCGCGCAGAGGTGGGCGAACTGCCCCGCCAAGTCCGGATGATCGCGGTGTGCGCCCGCCTCGATGGTGCCGACGATCTGGCCCCTGCCGGTCCCTCCCCGGTTGTGCATGGCCGAGACCCGGGCCGCTTCCGCCCGTGCCTCGCGCACCTCCTCGGGCGAGCCGCCCTGAGACAGCGCCGGAAACCCGACCACGCGTTCCTGCCGGGGGGTGAAGCCCCCATCGCCCGGAGGCTCGGGCCGGGGCGGCGGCTGCCCTATGGGCGGATTCTCCCCGGGAGGCGGCGCGCCGTCTCCCCCTCCGCCGCAGGCGGTCAGCGCCAGCAGCGCCGCTGCCAGGCCCCAGAGCAGCAGGCCGCCCACCGCAGGTCCCGAACCGGCTCGCGAACCCGGCCCTCTGCCCGACACCGGGAGCGGCGTCGAGCATCGCCGAGGGGGGGCGGGAGAACGCCGGAACGGCCGCTGTTTCACTGCCAAGCTCAAGAGCGGAGCCCGTTTCGTCTCCGCCATCCCGAGTTTTCCAAACCTCATTGTTCCCCTCTGTGTCGCGGGACGACAACTCTCCCAATCATCGTGACGATCAGATGCGCCCTTACCACATCGGTGCGTGATTCGTGTGTTTACGATGGCTGGATAAGTGTTCTTCTCGTATGCGGAATGGAGTGAGACAGTGAGAGCCGTTGGCCGCACGGACATACGACAAAAGTACGTCTGGAGGTGTATGCCATACGTTACCCGCACATAAGTTTGATACGAAAGATCCGGTGGATTGCGAAAAACTCATCGTCGTGGTCCTGATGCTTGTTGGTCCCGAGCGCGCGGCAGATGAATTTCGCCGGCGAGTGGCTCCGGCCGCTGACCAGCGGCGAGCTTCGCCTAGGGGCCGTCTACAGCCACCGACCCGGACACCGCGGGGACGCCGAACCCGAGTTGACCTTCCTCGGCGGCTGGCGCTGGGAGTTCTGAGCCGGTGACCGCAGGCGCCGATTCAGAGGTGCACGTGCGAGCGAAACGCGAGGGAGAACCGGAATGACCCCCCCTCTTGCCATGCTGCTGGCAGCCGTCCTCGCGACCGCGGTCACCGCCTGCGGCGGCGGAAGCGTGGCCGGAACTCCCCGAGTGCCCGGAAATCCGCCTGATGCACCGCCTGCGGACGCCGTCGAACTCGCCGGGCTCGGCCATGCGGACGCCCGACAGGCGCCGGTCACGGCGCGCGAGGGCACGTACCTCGTGGGAGCTCCGGTCGCCGTACCGGCGGCGCGCCTCGCCGGGCGCACCGTGCACGCGGCAGTGACCGTACGGCACGGTGCCGTGCAGGACGCGACGCGGGCGGGGGACATCGTGGAGTACCTGGAAGGCGCAAGCCCGCTCCGTCCGCAGATCACGATGGCCCGTCCGCTTCACAAGCCGTTCGTATCGCTCGCGCCGAACGCCCGGTCCATGCTCGTCCCGTATGTGGCGCGGGCCATCCAGATCGTCAACGGCGCGCTG
The DNA here is from genome assembly GCA_965204505.1 of uncultured Binatia bacterium (SeqCode). Classification (GTDB taxonomy): domain Bacteria; phylum Desulfobacterota; class Binatia; order UBA9968; family JAJDTQ01; genus JAJDTQ01. Next base: position 320,110 of record CBDBFB010000001.1, on the reverse strand, counting down.
CCCCACGAGCACCGGATCCGCTTCAGCTCCGAGCCTGGGCCCGCCTATGAAGCCGGGCTGGACGCGGCCGCGCCGGGGGAGATCCCGATTGCATTCGGGTTTCTTCCCCCAGAGGTCGGCGCGATCACCGAACAGGGCCCGGAAGACGGCCGGATAACGTGGTCGTACATTCACCTGAACCGCGAGGGGACCTACGACCGGATCGCCGAGGCGCGAACGGCGCAGGCCCGGCAGGAGGCCGTGGACCGGCTCGTCCACGTGATCGCACACGAACTCATCCACAGCCTCGGACTGCTCGGACACCCGGACCCGGAGCGCTTCCCGGACTCCGCCCTGGGGCCGCGCCTTCGGCTGAACCCGGGCGCGGTGCTGTTTCCGATCGACCGCGACGTGCTCGTCGCGTCCCACACCATCGTGCGCGCCATCGGCACGCGGGAGGAGGTCGTCGCCGACCTCGGACCGTGGAACGGAACCTCGGCGCACCTGATGGGGGAACTCGACACCGAAGGGAGAACGCTCGCCTTCGGCGTCCGGTCGCGCCACGGATTTCACGAACCGTGGTTCGAGGGCCGGGCGCCGGGGCGGAACCTCGCCGACAACCGGGCGCTCGGCGGCAACGCTACCTGGCACGGACGCCTCCTCGGGCGCACGGCGGCAAGCGACACGGTCGCGGGCGGCGCGACGCTCAACGTGGACCTGGCAGGCCTTACGGGTTCGCTCGGCTTCAGCGCGCTCGAAGTGTGGACGGACGCGCCCGGGGCGCCCGGCACGGGCGCGCCGTGGACGCATGAAACGCTCGATTACACGATCGGCATCAGGGGCAACCGGTTCGTCCGGACGGGAGGCGCGGACGGGGCAGTGACGGGCGTGTTCGCCGGGCCGAACCACGAAGGGATGGGGGGCGTGCTCGAACGGACCGATCTCGCGGCGAGCTTCGCCGGGCGGCGATAGACTGCCAAACCCCTCCACAGGATCCGCCCGCAAGCGCTAGTTACCGCGCAGTTTCTTGGCGAGCTTCCGGGAGACCTTGCGGTAGAAGTAGGCGTTCTTCACCACGTTCTGGTCGGTGCCGAAGTAGATCTTGGCGCCGGCGGCGCGCTTGCTCTCCACCAGCTTGTTGAGCTGGGAGCCGGCGCGGAACGGCGAGTCGCGCCCGATGACCTTCCAGATGGTGTCCTGGCCCTGCTTCGTCAGCATGTAGACCGACAGGAGCTTGGCGAGATTGGGATGCGCGCTCGTCTTCGGCACGCTGACCTCGCTTGCGGTGCCCGACATGAAATCGTCCATGGTGGCGTAGTCCACCGGGCCTCCCTTGGCCTTGAGGCGCGAGTAGGCCACCGGCTTGGTGTCGAAGGCGAATATCGGGAACTCGCCCGTGGCGACACGGTTGTGGACGCCCGTGCGGGTGGTGCCGATGATGGTGCCGTTGGCGACCATGGCGTCGACGATGCGGGTGGCCTCCTCCTCACCCAGATGGATCGCCGCCTCCACCCATCCCACGGCAAAGACCGTGGTGCCGATCTTGCCCTTGTACTTGGGGTTGGTGAAGTCGTTGTACGACTTCGGCAGGTCCCTGGCCTTCACGAGGTTGGTGTTGTAGCCGATGATGTGGATCGAGGCGCCGACGACCACGGCCGCTCCGTTGATGCCGACCTCCTCATCCTTGAGCCCGGGCACGAGCGTCTTCCAGTCCACGCGCAGGAGGGCGCCGGCCTGATCCGAGGGGATTGTCTGGCGCGAAGGGGCGAAGAAGACGTCGGTGCTGGCGGGGCGGCCGGTCTTGGCCTCGTCGATGATCCGCGGCATCAGCTTCGACGCACTGGGGCCGGGAGTCGTCTTGAGCCGGACGTTGATGCCGTAGGTCTTGTTGAGCCCCTTCTCCAGGGCCGCCATGAGCTTGGGAGAGTTCCAGTCCCCCGAGCCGAAGACGTTCAGCTCGCCTTCCTTTTGTGCCGCGGCGACCAGTTGCTTGAGCGCGTCGCCGCCCGTCTGGGCAACCGCGGGCGCCACGGCCGCGCCGATGAACGCCAACACCATAACGGCCGCCAGGGCGGCACGCCGTGCGCGCCGCACGAAAGAACCGGTATCAGAGCGCCCGGAAAGCACCATCATCGTCGTTACCTCCGAGAGTGACCGCCGCGCTTCGGCGAACTGGCCTATCCATATTTTGGCCGGAGAACGTTGTCAACAGCGGTCCCCGCCGGCACACGACGGGTTTCGCCGATGCTGTCAGGAGCGGTATCGTTTCGGTGGTTGCGGGTTGTTGGCGGGATTGGTGTCGTGCTTCGCCATGGCGGTCACCGCCGGCCCGCCGACCAAAGGTGCCAGCTCCGCCTCCAGCGCGTCCGCCCGGTCCTTGTCGTAGACCTCGTCGCCGTCCACGTAGAGCGTGAAGGACTTGACGTACTTCGCCTTCTTGGCGGGATCCTCGATGGTGGCCTTGGTCCAGGCGTAGAGCGGGTAGCTGCCGACACCCTGTCGTTCGGCCTCGGCGCAATAGCCGGCGAAGGCGTCGTACTGGCACCGCAGCACCGCGCCGTGCCGGTCGAGCACGGCGGCAAGCGGTTCGAGGTCCGGATGGCCGTCCCCCGCGCGCGCGGCCTCGGCGACTTCGTCCCGGAGATTGACGCGCAACTGGTACAGCCATTCGCGGGTCATGGATTCGGGCGTCTTCTCCGCCATGGTCTCTCTCCCGTTCCGGAACTTCCATCCCAGGATGATACGCCGCCTCCCCCGTCGCAACCCGCGGCGCCTTCCTCACCTCCGCTCTAGCGTCTCCTTCGCCACGAACGCCAGCCCGGCGGCGGCTCCCAGGAGGACAGGCGCGTAGATCAGGAACGTCCTGCCGGCGCTCATGAGGTCGACAAGCCAACCGCCCACCAGCGGACCCATCACCGCGCCGGACTCGCCCACGGTGCGGCGGAGCCCCTGGAGGCGTCCCCGGGCCTCCGCCGGGATCACGTCGTAGGTGGACACCGCCAGGGCGCCCAGGGACATCCCCTGGGCGAGGCCGATGACCACCATGATGACCGTGAGCTCGGGCAGGGTCGAGGCAAACGGGAAGGCCAGGAAGGCGATGCCCGGCAAGGCCGTGCTCGGTACGCTCGCGAACTTTCGCCCGACGCGGTCGGTGATGAAGCCCGCGGGCAGGATCATGAGCAGCACGAACACGCCGGACACGCCGAACAGGCCGCCCACGTGCGCCGCGGAGAACCCCAGCTCCACGCCCGCGTACAGCGGCAGCATGCCCTGGAGCGCCGTGCGGTACATCTGCATGCTGAAGGTCGCGATCACCAGCACCACGAACGTGGCGCGGAGGCCGGGAAGGACGTCCGAGACCTTCCCCCACCAGGCGATCTTGCCCACATGCCCCCGCACCGCGTCTTTCCGTGCCAGCACCGCGGTTACGAACACGCCCAACGCGACGGCCGCATAGACGGTGAACACCATCCTGAACCCCAGCCGCTGGGCAATGATCCCGCCCGCCACCGGGCCGATGGCCATGCCCGCCGACTTGACTCCCATGAAGCCGCTCAACAGGCGCCCCCGCTGGCGCCGCGGCACCATCTCGACCCCGGACACCTCCCGCCCCATGGTCCAGACGCTGTCGCCGACACCGGCCAGGAACTGCCCGAGACAGAGCAGGACGAAGTACGGGGTGACCGCAGTCATGAAGGCGCCGGCCAGCACCAGGGCGCTTCCCCCCAGCATGGCGGTCTTGGCGCCGTAGCGGTCGGTGAGCAGGCCCGCGGGTATCAGGATGATGGTGCGGCCCAGCGCATGGGCGGTCACCACCTGCACCGCCAGCCCGGCCGACACCGCGAAGGACTCCGCCAGCAGGGGAATGGTCGGGAATACCATGCCCTGCCCCAGGCTCATGAGCAGGACCGTGCTGTAAAGAAGTGCGAGGCTGCCGGCCCGCGCGCCCGTCATTTAGTGACCCGGAGCCGGAAAGGGTCAGGGCTTGGAACCGCCGTAGAGGGAGAGTCCGGAGCTCTTCTGGTGGCACGCCACGTCCTGGAAGCCGGCGCTCCGGAACCAGGCGAGCTGGTCGTCCATCGACGCCGAGCCGCGGTCGAGGTTGAAGAACCGGCCGCCGGACCGGACGCGGCCGAAAATCTCCTCGTAGACGGCCTTGATGGTTTCTCCCGCCCGGACGTTGTGGATGGCGTTGCACGAGACCACGAGATCGAACTCGCCGTCGGCCACTTGGCTCCAGTTCTTCTTGCTGAAATCGGAGATGACGTACTCGAAGCGGCCCTCGAGCTCCTTCATGCGTTCGCCGCCCAGCTTGGCCATGGCCGCCGAGCCGTCGTGGCACACCGCCGTGCACTGGGGGAAGGTTTCCAGCAGAAACCTGCTGAGCGCCCCATAGCCGCAACCCACGTCCATGAAACGGAAGGTCGCTTCGCGCTCGAACGGCAACAGGCTCGCCAGCAAGGCGAACTGCCTGGCTCGGAGCGTCTCGTTGCGCATCTGGCGCTGGGCCCAATCCTCGACGTATTCCTCGGAGTTCCAGTCGTGTTGCCGCAGCGGGTCGGTGATCTGTGCCATGGATGCTTCTCGACCTCCTCCTGAAGGGTCCTTCAACGTAGCGAAGCGAAGACGGAGAACCCCGTTGATCAGAGTTTGCTTAGACCATCTATCCGCGGATGTCCATCCGCGGATGTCCAGGTTGACAGCCGGACCCCGGCGGGCCTACAGGTAACAATGGCGAAGGGACGCCTTCGGGCTGAACACGGGATGGGGCGGAGCCGCGGCAAGGTGCGCATCGAGCGGCGGCGCTCGGAGATGGAGCCATGACGAAACAGCAGAGGGACGTCGAAGCGGCTCTGGATCTGCGGGCTTTCACGGAACGGCTCGAGCAGGCCGGGAAGCTCAAGGAGATCAGGGGCGCCCACTGGGACCTGGAGATCGGCGCGCTCACCGAGATCGCGGCGGAATCCGGCGAGGGCTCGGCGCTGCTCTTCGACGCCATCCCGGATCATCCGGAAGGGTACCGCGTGTTGAGCAACGTCCTCCGCTCCCCGGAATCCGACGCCCTGGCCCTGGGCATGCCGCCGGATGTCCGCGGCCTGGATGTGGTGCGAGCCGTCAAGGGACGGCTCCAGGACCTGAAGCCCGTTCCTCCTGCCGAGATCGGTGAATCGCCCCTGCTGGAGAACGTCGCCTTCGACAGCGACGTCAACGTGCTCAAGTTCCCCACTCCCAAGTGGCACGCCGACGACGGCGGCCGCTACATCGGCACCTTCACCGCCACGGTCTGCCGCGATCCCGATACCGGCTACGTCAACGTCGGCACCTACCGCGTCCAGGTCCACGACGAGAACACGGTGGGGGTGTGGATGATTCCCGGCAAACACGGGGACCTCATCACCCGGAAGTACTGGGCGCGGGGCGAGAGCTGCCCGGTGGCCGTCGTATGCGGCCTGCCACCGGGCATGATGACCGCGAGCGCCGTGGGCATTCCCTGGAACATGAGCGAGTACGACTTCCTGGGGGGCCTCCTGGAAACCCCCGTGCCGGTCATCAAGGGGCAGAAAACCGGGCTGCCGATACCCGCTTTCGCCGACATCGTGCTCGAAGGACAGATCCCGCCGCCCGAACAGGAATCCCACGAGGAGGGGCCGTTCGGGGAGTGGCCCGGATACTACGCCTCGGGGTCGCGGCAGGCTCCAGTGGTCAAGGTCGAAGCCGTCTACCACCGCGACGACCCCATCATCACCGGCGACCCGCCGCTCCGGACCTTCCTCAACAGCGAGACCCACAAGTACATCCGCTCGGCCAACATCTGGTCGTCGCTGGAGCGCGCCGGCATCCCCGAGGTGCAGGGAGTGTGGTTCCCGCGGCAGGGCCGCTTCGTGGTCACCGTGGCCATAAAGCAGCGCTACTCGGGCCACGCCAAGCAGGCGGGATACGGCGTCCTCGCCACCCGCGACGGCGGGCGCGACGTGCGCATGGTCGTCGTGGTGGACGAGGACGTGGACATCACCAACATGGGCGAGGTGCTCTGGGCCATGTCCACCCGCTGGGACCCCAGGACCGACTCCGAGGTCCTCGACGTGGCCGCCAGCATCCTCAACCCGCGGCTTTCACCCGAGGACAAGCAGCGCCGGGAGCTGACCACCTCCTGCATGGTGGTGGACGCCTGCCGGCCCTACAGTTGGAAGGACGAGTTTCCGAAGATCTCGACCGTGAGCGACGAATACAAGGCCCAGGTCCGCAAGAAGTGGGCGGACCGGTTGTGACAGGACGACGGGCACCGCGCCCGTTTCACCGACAGGGGGTTTTCCATGCGACACCCATTCCGATTGGCGGCGATCCTCTCGTTGCTCCTGTGCGTGAGCTTCACGGCCACGGCAGGCGCCGACGTGGCGGAGTTCTACAAGGGCAAGACCCTACGGTTCATCCTGGGCGCGTCTCCGGGAGGAGGCTTCGACACCTACGCCCGCACCATCTCCCGCACCCTCACCAAGCACATTCCGGGCGCGCCGAAGATCATCGTCCAGAACATGCCCGGCGCCGGCTTCGCCATCGCCATGAACTACCTCTACAACGTCGCCAAGCGCGACGGCTCGGTGATCGGGGCGACCAACAGCGGGCTGGTGATGAAGCAGGTGCTCGGGGAGAAGGGCATCCGGTTCGACAATGCCAAGTTCGGCTGGCTGGGCAGCGCCGGCAAGGCCACGCCCACGTGCATGGTGATGTCGCGCACCGGGGTGACCGACCTCAAGGGGATCCTGAACGCCCCGAAGCCCATCAACTTCGGCTCCGCGGGCACCCTCACCCGCGACACCCCGCTGATCCTGCGGGATTTCGTAGGCGGCAAGGTCAACCTCGTCAGGGGGTATAACGGCACGGCGCAGATCCGCGCGGCGGTGGGGCGCAAGGAGGTGGACGGGTACTGCTCTTCGTGGGAGTCGGTGCGGATCCAGGCCACGGAAATGCTCAAGGGCAAGGAAGGCGACCGGCTGATTCCCTTCCTCACGAGCGGCGACAAGGAAGAGCCGGTGCTCAAGGACCTGCCGCTGTTCGCCGACCACATCAAGAACGCCGACGAGCGCGCGGCCTACGAAGCGTGGCTGGCGCCGTACAAGCTCTTCCGCGCCTACGTGACGCCGCCGGGCATCCCGGAGGATCGGCTGGTGGCGCTGCAGACCGCCTTCAAGAACACCCTGGACGACCCGGAGTTCAAGGCGGCGTCCAAGAAGATCGGCATCGAAATCTCGTACCTGTCGGGCGCCGAGATCCTGGAGCTGGTCAAGCAGGTCTTTTCCATCGGACCGGGGGCCAAGGCGCGGCTCGAGCGGCTGGTCAAGGGAAAGTAGGGTGTCCGAGGGAAGCCACATGGAAACGCACGCTGCGAAACAGAACGGCGTGGAGAGCGCCTGGCAGGAGTTGGTGGAGCTGGTGAACCGGCAGTTCGAGACCCTGCCCTTCCGGCGGCTGCTGGACCTGCGATTCAACCAGGCGCGCGCCCAGGCCCTGTCCATCCAGATGAAGCACTACGTGGGCAACCGGCGCGACTGCTGGGCGTTCGTGGCGGGGGCGGCACCGCTGAGCGTCAAGAGGCTCATCTGGGAACACGAGGGCGAGGAGCTCATGGGCGACAAGGCCGCGGGCAAGGTGGACCACATCACGCTGGCGGTGCAGGAAGGGAGGATCTTCGGGCTCTCACCGGAGGACTACGAGCGGGTGCGGCCGCTGGACGCGGCGGTGGCGTGTTTCTACGCGTGGATCCACCTGGCCAAGGACCGGCCGTGGCGCGAGGCCGTCGCGGCGTCGGCCGTTCTGGAGATGCGCAACTCCGACGACCTGGTGCGCGGCGGCTCGCTCTCGTACCGCGTCGGCAAGAACCTGGAACGGGACCTGGGGATTCCGCTGAAGCGGCAGATCAACAACGCCGAGCACGTGACCGCCGACGTGGAGCACGGCCAGCTCCTGCTCGCGGTGGCGCGGGAACACTGCCATACCGAGGAAGAGCAACAGGCGCTGCTGCGGGGCGCGCGGGAAAGTCTCATGATCGACCGGGCGTACCGCGAGCAGCTCGTCAACATGATGGAGGCGCTCGACTGAATCGCCGTCAAACGGCGGCCGGCACGTGCAGACCCCGCCGGGAGACGCGGAACCGGCGGCCGGCGCCTCACGGGAGCCCGAGGACATGCCCGATATCGCGAAGCTCAAGAGCATCCTGAACGGGATGTGCAACCGCCAGTTCGAGAGCGACGAGTTCCAGGACCTGCTGACGCTGCCCTGGACCATGGAGCGGGGGCGCTACTACGTGGTGCAGAACGCTCTCTACACGAAGAACCGCCGCGATTGCTGGGGCTACGTGCAGGCCGCCGCCCCCCTGGACGTCAAGTCCCTGGTGTGGCAGCACGAAAGCGACGAATTGATCAACGACCCGCGCGCCGGCATGGACCACTACTCCCTGACCGTCAAGCAGGGCGAGGTCATCGGCCTCGAGCGCGAGGACTTCGAGAAGGCCGAGGTGCCGCCCATGGTCCACGCGGCCTTCCTCGCCTGGCACCACATCGCGGTCAAGGGCCCGTGGCTGGCCTCGTTCACCTCCTCCCAGATGCTGGAGCGCCGCAACAACCCCGACATCGTCACGGACGGCGGCATGTCCTACCGCATCGGCAAGAAGTTCGAGAACGAGCTGGGCATCAGCCTCAAGCGGATGATCTCGCTGAACGTGCACTCCACCGCGGATACCGAGCATTCCGACATGATGGACGGCGTCTACGACAAACACGTGCGCACGCAGGAAGACTACGACACCGTGCTGCGCGCCGCCGAACAGTGCATGGCCATTGACCGCGCCTACCGCGGCGGGCTGGCCTACGTCATGCGGCGCATCGAGGGCTGAAGCACGGGAAGCGGCACGCGCGCCATCGAGCCGGAGGCAAGGAGACGACCATGAGCCTCGAAGATCTCAACAAGGACCTGGCCACGAAACAGTTGGCGGGTTTCTGGGCCTCCAACATCACCGACAACGACGGCGAGGTGCTGGAGCCCCGGACCACCGTGGTCCCCTACCTGTGGAAGTGGGCCGATATCTACGACGGGCTGCTGCAGGCCGGGGAGCTCGTAAGCCTGGAGCAGTCGGAGCGCCGCACCGTCCGGCTCATCAACCCCGGCGTGCCCGGCACCACCGGCGCCACCAACACGGTGCACACCTCCATCCAGCTCGTGAAGCCGGGCGAGATCGCCAAGGCCCACCGCCATACCCTGACCGCGCTGCGCTTCGTGCTCCGGGGCGGCGGCGCCTTCACCACGGTGGAGGGCGAGCGCTTCACCATGCATCCGGGCGACCTGATCCTCACGCCGCAGTGGACCTGGCACGACCACTACAACGGCACCGGCGAGAACATCATGTGGCTGGACGGCCACGACGGCCCCCTGCTCAAGGCCCTGGAAGTCATGGCGGTGGAGCCCTTCAGCCGGAAGCAGCAGCCGGTGGAGGCCATGCCCGACTTCAGTCTGCACCAGTTCGGCTGGGCGCGTCCGCCCGAGCAGATCTCGGAGTTTCCGGACCCGCCCTTCCGCTATCCGTGGGAGACCACCTACGAATCGCTGAAGGCGCTGGCATCGACCCCGGGCGACGAGTGCGACGGGGTGCTGCTGCGCTACGTCAACCCCCGGAACGGCGGCTTCACACTGCGCACCATCGGTTGCGAGATCCAGATGATCCGGCCCGGCGAGAAGACCCGCTCGCACCGCCACACCAGCACGACCATCTACCACGTGTTCCGCGGCGGCGGCTCCACCATGGTCGACGACCGGCGCATGGAATGGAGCGAGGGCGACTTCTTCACCGTGCCGCTGTGGTCCTGGCACCGACACGAGAACGGCAACAAGGACGAGGCCATCCTGTTCTCGGTCAACGACCGCCCGGTGAAGGAAACCTTCGGCCTCTACCGGGAGGAGCGCCGATAGGGCCGGATGAATGGCGTCCTTCGACTTCGCTCCGCTGGCGCTCCGCTACGCTCAGGACGAACGGGAACAAGGTTTCACCGCCGTTCGTCCTGTAGGGGCGACCGGCGGTCGCCCTACGGCGGTCCACCGCGATGCGGGGACCCGGAGTTCAGGCTCGTAATCCGCAGGAAGGAGCATTCGCCATGAGCAAGCCCGCCATCGCCACGGCCAACGGCTTGGAACGGAACCTCAACGAAGCCTCCGGCTTCGCCCCCATCAGCCCCTACGAGATCTACCAGCAGTGGGAAGGAATCCCGGTGTACAAGGGGTTCATCATCGACGACCTGCTGGAGCTGGAGCTGGGGGACTGGGCGCGCACCGGCGGCAAGGGCGCTTTCGTGAACCTCGACGGCGCCGGCGGCACCTGCGACACGGTGATCCAGGAGATCGCGCCGGGTGGCGAGCTCCGGCCGCAGCACCACCTCTACGAAGAGGCGGTATTCATCCTGTCGGGCCAGGGCGCCACCACCCTGTGGAACGAGGGCGGCAGGAAGCACACCCTGGAGTGGCAGAAGGGGAGCCTGTTCTCGATTCCGCTCAACGCCCGGTTCCAGCACTTCAACGCCCAGGGACGGGAGCCCGTGCGGATGATCTCGCTAACCGACGCCACGGTGATCATCAACCGCTACCGGAACCTCGACTACATCTTCAACAACCCCTTCACCTTCGGCGACCGTTACGCCGGCGACGCCAACGAGTGGGGCAAGCCCGGGCGCTATCTAGAGGGGGTGAAGAAGGGCCGCGTGTGGGAGTCCAACTTCATCGCGGACCTGTGGCAGTTCTCGCCCAAGGACTACAAGGAGCGCGGCGGCGGCAACCGCACCACGCTGTTCGAGTTCGTCGACAACACCATGAGCGCGCACCTCTCGGAGTTCCCGGTGGGCAAGTACAAGAAGGCCCACCGCCACGGCGCCGGCGCCCACATCATCATGCTGACCGGCTCCGGCTACTCGTTCCTGTGGGAGGAAGGGGCGCCCAGGAAGCGCGTGGAATGGGGCCGCATGAGCATGTTCGTGCCGCCCATCCAGTGGTGGCACCAACACTTCAACAACGGCGCCGAGCCGGCGCGCTACCTGGCGCTCAAGCCCTGGGCTTCAAGTACAAGGTGGAGGAGCTCAAGGACACCGGCGAGGACGTCAAGAAAGGCGGCGCCCAGATCGAGTACCAGGACCAGGACCCCGCGATCCACCGGGTCTTCGTGGAGGAGTGCGGGAAGAGCGGCGCCGAAGTCGACATGGCGCAGTTCGGGTTCTGATAAGAGCCTCTTCCCCGTTCCGTTCGCGCTACGCCCCCGCCCTTTCTCCGGCGAGCCGGCGCCGGAGAGCGTCGGTGGCCTCCGGGTCCACCCGGCGGGTCCCGGGTTCGAGCGCCACGCCGTAAATGTCGCGGGCGGCGTCCTCGGAGACCGCGCCGCTCTCCACGTCCGCCTGCACCAGGCCCGGTTCCCGCGTCAGCGGATCGCCGTAGCCGCCGCCGCTGGCTACGCGCATGTAGAGGACGTCCCCTTCGTTGAAGTCGAAGTTGCAATACGGCAACACGCGTTCCCGCCCGCTGACCTCGTCAAGGTCCACGGCGTTCCGGTGGCCGGCCATGACCTCGCGGACCCGGGTGGCTTCCCTGAGCACGATGACGCTGGGCGCGCCGGGGTAGCCGCCGTACATGCCGTGGCCGGAGTTGCGGAGACCGGCCACGCCGTAGGCGACGCCGCCCAGCCTGCCCTCGGGGGCATCGTGGGGGGTGTGCGCCGTCTCCACCGCCAGTCCGCCACGGAACTTTCCCGGACCGGCCGAGTCTTCCGCGTGGCGGCGGAACAGGTAGAGCACCGGGAAGTTGAGCTCGAACCACTCGGCGTTGGGACAGCTCATGTAGGTGCCGCCGGAGTCGATGCCGTCGCGGTAGGCGCGGGCGCCGTTGCCGTCCATGGCGCCGTGGGCGAGGTTGAAGACGCAATAGCGGCCGTACTGGTTGACGCCCGAGTGCTTGCCGTTCCGGTGGCTGGCGTTGGGGGTGACGATCTCGCCCTTCCAGCGCTCGTGGGTGCCGAGCATTTGCATCAGCACCGAGCTGGCCAGGAAGCCCACCGCGAAACCGCACGAGGTGGTGTTCATCGACACCGGAGCGGGCGGAGTGACGTTCACCAGGGTCCCCTCGGGGGCGATGACCTCCAGCGGCCTCAGCACACCATGGTTCTTGGGGAGATCGTACACCAGCGTGGTCAGCACCGCGGCGAAGCAGAACCCGGCGGTGCCGTGGAGCGGCAGGTTGACGCCGGTCGAGGCCTGGGGGTCGGTGCCGGTGAAGTCGAAGACGAGCCGGTCGGCGCGCTTGCGCAGCGTGACCTTCATGCGCCAGGTGTCCTGGGCCTCCAGAGCCAGCTCCTCGGTCCACTCGCCGTCCTCGAACGAGGCGATCCGCTCGCGCAGGATCGCCTCGGTGTAACGGATCATCTCGTTGCCCACCGACTCCAGCAACTCCGGGCCGTAGTGGTCGTACATCTCCGCGAGCCGCGCCTTGGCGACGTTGTTGGCGGCGATCTCGCACTTGAAGTCCAGCCCCACCATGCCCGGCTGGCGGGTCATGTTGGTGAGGGTATCGAACACGTCCTGACGCAGCCTGCCCCGCTCCACCAGCTTGATGCCCGGGACCCGCAGCCCCTCGTGAAAGATCTCCGTGGCGTCGGGAGAGTCGCCCCCCGGCGAGTTGGCGCCGACGTCGTTCACGTGGACGAAGGTGGCGCTCCACGCCACCAGCCGGCCGCGGTAGTGGATCGGCGCGATGACGTAGACGTCGGACTGATGGATGGCGGCCAGGTAAGGATCGTTCAGCAGGAATACGTCGTCCTCGAACACCTCATCGGCCGGAAAGCGCTCGATGATGGACTTGACCGCGCAGCTTGCGCAGGCCACGTGCTGCCCCAGGGTGGCGCCGGCGCACAGGATCTCGCCGTCCGGACGGTAGAGCGAGGCCATGTAGTCCCGCTGCTGCGTGGTGTTGACGGTGCCGCCGGTTCGCTCCAGGGTAATGCCCATCTCGCGGGTGACTTGGTGCAGCCGGTGAGACAGGATTTCGAAGGTCACGGGATCGACGCCGCGGATTCGCGTGTCCATTCGCGTGTCCATTGTTCCCTCTCACTCCCCGACAAGCAGCCTGACGTTGCGGTACTCGTCCATGACCGCCCGGTCGCCGGGGTTGACCACGATGGTGGTCACCGGCGTCTCGATGATGGCCGGCCCGGGGATTTCGTTCCCGGGACGCAAGGGCTCGAAGCCGTACACCGGAGTGTCGCGCCGCTCCTCGAACTCCTCGAAGAAGACCTTGCGGCTTCCCTTCAGCGCCCCACCGGCATCGGTCGACGACAACGGGTACCGCTGCAGCCGGGGCTTGTCCAGCGCGCCGGTAGCGGTGAGGCGGAAATTCATGATCTCCTTGCCGGCCTCGCGGTAGCCGGAGCCGCGGCCGTAGGTGCGTTCGTACAACTCATCGAAGCGTTCGTAGACGCCGTCCAGCTCCTGCCCGGACAACGGCGCGTCGCCCTCGGGCATGCCGACATTCAACTCGTGCACCTGGTAACGATACCTCATGTCGAGGCTTCTCTCGATGCGCACCCCGTCGCCCTCGAACCCGGCGGCGGCGAGATCGGCACGGGCACGGCGCGCCAGCTCGTCGAAGTCGCGGTTGACGCGGTCGCGGTCCGCCGGCACCAGCAGACGGTCCGACTTGCCGTACTGGTAGACGATGTCCGAGCTCACCAGACCGGTGGCGCTGTGCACCGAGGCGGTCAGCGGCACCACCACCTGCTTGATGCCCAACTCGGCGGCGTAACGGGCCGCGTGCACCGGCCCGGCGCCGCCGAAGGCGAACAGCGTGAAGTCCCGAGGGTCGTAGCCCCGCTCCACCGTGGCGCGGCGGATGAGGTCGCTCATGTGGGCGTTGATGATGCGGAAGATACCGGCGGCCGCGACCTCCACCGACAGCCCCAAGGGCTCGGCGACCTTTTCCTCGACGGCCCGGCGCGCCCGTTCCGCATCCAGCGACATGCGCCCGCCCAGGAAGTAGTCCGGATTCAGGTACCCGAGCACCAGGTCGGCGTCCGACACCGTGGGCTCGGCGCCGCCCAGTCCGTAGCAGGCGGGCCCCGGCTGCGCCCCCGCGCCCTCCGGCCCCACCTTGAGCAACCCCGTCTTGGGGTCGGTCCAGGCGATGCTGCCGCCGCCGGCGCCGATGGACTCCACCCAGATCTTGGTGGAGTAGATCTGGTGCCGCAGCAGCACCGGCTTGTAGTCCATCTCGATGGCGCCGTCCCGGATCACGCTGACCTTGAAGGTAGTGCCACCCATGTCCGTCGCCAGGATGTCGGGAAGATCCATGAGGCTTCCCAGCCACGCGCTGCCCGCCACCCCGGCAGCGGGCCCCGACTCGATGGTGCCGATGGCGTTGCGGGCGGTGGCCTCAACACCCAGCACGCCGCCGTAGGACTGCATGATCAGCGGCTCCCCGTCGAGGCCCCGCTCCCGCAGCCGGCCTCCCAGCCGCTTGACGTAGGTTGAGATCCGCGGCCCGATGCCGGCGTTGAACACGGTGGTGGCCGTGCGTTCGTACTCGCCCAGGTACGGCGCCACCTCGCTGGAAAGGCTGAGGAATACGTTGGGGTGTCTCTTGGAGACGATGTCGGCGACGGCCCGTTCATGGCTGTCGTTGGCGACGGACCAGATGAGGCACACCGCGAGAGCCTCCACCCCCTTCGATTCCAGCTCCGCCACGGCCTTCTCCACCTGGGTCGGATCGAGCCGCACCAGCACGGAGCCCTTGTAGTCCACCCGTTCGTCCAGCTCCTCGATCAGCGGCCTCGGCACCATGGGCGCGGGCTTGTCGAGGGTGGCGAGATGGAAGATCTCGGACTCCGGGACGCCGTCGGTGAAACGGCCGCGCATGATGCGGAGCGTATCGGCGAACCCCGTGGTGGTAATCAGGCCCGTGACGGCCCCGGAACCGGTGATGAGCGCATTGTCGCCGATGGTGCAGGCGTGGAAGAACAGCCCGGTGGACGCGAGGAGCTCGGCTTCATCCGCCAGCCCAAGGCTCTCGGCGGCGTCTCGCACCGCGTTCAACGCGCCGATGGAGTAGTCCTCCGGAGTGGAGAGGGACTTGCCCACGGTCACGGTTCCGGCCGCATCCATGGTGACACAGTCGGTGAAAGTGCCGCCAACGTCCACGCCGACCATGTATCGACCTTGAGAGTCACCCATGACTGTCGGCGAACCCGTCAAAGCCATTCGCCGCCCACATCGCGGGCTTCGCGCGCCCTGTCCGAACAGCCCGACCGTGATCCCTTCCGCCGGTCCCGAGCCTACTCCGTCATGCGCTTGAGCCCGCTCAGGGGCTGAACCTTTACCGCCCGCGAAGCGGGCTTCGCGGCCACCGTGATCTCTTGGCCCGTGAAGGGCGAGATCATCTTGCGCGCCTTTGTCGCGGGCTTGCGCACCACCTTGATCTTCAGCAGGCCGGGAAGCGTGAACGTTCCCACCGCGCGTTTCCTGATGTGACGCTCGATCACTGCTCCAAGCTCGTCCAACACCGAGGCCACGTCCTTCTTTTGAAGCCCCGTCGATTCTGACAGGGCTTGCAGAATCTGGGTCTTGGTCATGGCCTCCTTGAGCGCGGTGCTCCTGCGATTTGCGGTTGTCGCCATCCGGTGTGTCTCCTTCCGTTGCTTGCAGCCCTTTGTGGAAAACGTAGAGAAACTCTCAAGGTAACCGACCGGCGGTTAAAAAGCGAGTCGTCCCCGACGGGCCGGGTCCGGGCAGCGGCGATGCGCGGATGCGCACCGTCGAAAACCGGCCGGCGCAAATCAGAGCGCAGGCATCAGCGCAACAAGCGCCTTCATGACGCCGCCCCCTTGAGTCGTACCCAGCCCTTCCCGGTCAGCCGTACGCGGAGCAGTTCGTTCTCGCCCGTGCGCAGGAGGTAGTCCTTGGACTCGGCCAGCCCCTTATCGACCAACTCGCCTACCAACTCGGTGACCCTGTGGTCGGCCGGCAACGTCAGGGTGTGGCGCGGCCCGGGGACTTTGCTGCCAATGTGGCGGAGAAGCGCGGCTTCGTCCGGGGTGAGCGTTATCTTCGTCATAGCTGGAGCGGCCGGAAGTATACACATCCTGGGTGTGCTCACCGTAGGGTTCAAAAGCTGAATAGTATTTTCTTTGTGTTCTTTGTCGGAGCTTGCAACGGAGGGTGTCATGTGTCGAATGGAGGCATCCCTGCGAACACGGGACGTTGTGCGTGAGTTTAGTGTGTGAAGTCAGTACCAAAAGGTGCTTTTTTCGTAAGTTCATGTTAAATCGTCAAATCGTCGTTCCAAGGGGATCGGCAGGTTGGCGGCCCCGGCATCTTCACCACAAACAAGGCCGAGGCTTGACCGGGTTCGCGCACCGGCCCGGGAAAGGGAGAGCATTGAAAGGGCAAGAGGCTCCGAGCCAGGCGAACGAGACACTGAGGCGTGAGAACGAGGCCTTGCGCGAGCGCATCTCCACGCTGAGCGCGGCCGTGCTGCGCATGAGCGCGGGCCTCGACCTCGACACCGTCCTGCGTGAGGCCGTAGACGGCGCCCGCGCTCTCACCGGGGCGGCCCGCGGCGTCATCACCACCCTCGACGAGTCGGGGCAGCCCGAGGAGTTCTCCGCCTTGGGCTTTACGGAGGAAGAGCTGCGACAACTGCCCGACCTGCGCTCACTCGCCGATTCGGCGGACCTGACGGCACCGAATGCCTTCCACAGAACGCCCATGCGTCATCAGGGCCGGCGCGTCGGCGACATCCTCCTCGCCGGCAGGGACACCGCGCGGGAACCTGCCGAAGACGAACAGATGGTGCTGGAGCTGTTCGCTTCGCAGGCGGCCACGGCCGTCGCCAACGCGCGCACGCACCGCAACGAGCAGCGGGTCCGCGCCGACCTCGAAGCCCTGGTGGACACCTGCCCGGTGGGCGTCGTGGTGCTCGATGCCAGGACCGCTCACCCGGTGTATTTCAACCGCGAGGCGCGCCGGATCGCCGAGGGCGTGCGCCTGCCGGAGGGCGCCCTGGAGGACGTGATGGACGTGCTGAGGTGCCGGTTCTCGGATGGCCGCGAGTACGCGCTCGACGAGTTCCCGCTGGCCCAAGAGCTGAGCAACGCCCAGACCCTGCTCGCCGAGGAGATCGTGCTCTCCGCTCCCGACGGCCGCAGCGTCAGGTCGCTGATCAACGCCACGCCGGTCCGTTCCGGGGACGGCGTGATCGAGTCGGTGGTGGTGACCTTGCAGGATCTTGCGCCGCTGGAGGAACTGGCGCGGTTGCAGGCGGAGTTCCTGAACATGGTGAGTCACGAACTGCGCACGCCGCTGGCGGCCATCCAGGGGTCGGCGGGCACCGGGCTCCGCACGGCGCCGGCCCTGGACCCGGCCGAGGTGCACCAGTTCTTCCGCATCATCAACGAGCAGGCGAATCACGCCCAAGACCTGATCAGCGACCTGCTCGATGCCGGCCGCATCGACTCGGGCACGCTGTCGGTGGCGCCGGCGCCCTCGGAGGTGGCCGAGTTGGTGGAGGGGGCACGGAACGCATTGCTGGGCGGCGGCAGCCGGCATGCCGTGCTGATCGACCTGCCGCCGGACCTGCCGCGGGTGCTGGCCGACCGGCGGCGCATCGTGCAGGTCCTGAACAACCTCCTCTCAAACGCCGCCCGCCACTCTCCGGAGTCCTCTTCCATCCGGGTGGCCGCTACGTGCGATGGCGTGCAGGTGGCGATCTCGGTCTCCGACCAGGGCAAGGGCGTGCCGCCGGAGCAGTTGCCGTACCTCTTTCAGAAGCACACCGTCCCGGCAAGCGATGAGGACCGGGGCGGGCTCGGGGGGTCCGGCCTGGGGCTGGTGATCTCGAAGGGGCTGGTGGAGACCCATGGAGGCCGCATCTGGGCCACCAGCGGCGGACCCGGCCAGGGCACGCAGTTCACCTTCACGGTCCCGGTGGTCGAAGAGGCCGGCGACGCCCCGGGCTCCGCCGGCCCGAACCGTTCGCGCCGGCGTGGCCAGGGGCACGAACCCACGCCCATCCTCGTGGTAGATGACGATCCGGAGACGCTCCGCTACGTCCGCGACGCTCTGGCGAAGGCGGACTACTCCCCCATCGTCACCGGCGACCACCACGAACTCTCCCGCATCATCAAGACCGAGAAGCCCAGCCTGGTGCTGCTCGACCTGTTGCTGCCGGGCGCCGACGGCATCGAGCTGATGGAAAGCGTTCCCGAACTGGCCGATCTGCCGGTCATCTTCATCTCCGCCTACCGCCGGGACGAGACCATCGCCAGGGCATTGGAGTCGGGCGCCGCCGACTACATCGTCAAGCCCTTCTCCCCTACCGAGCTCACGGCCAGGATCCGGGCGGCCTTGAGAAGGCGGGCCGGTCCGGAGGCCTTCGTGCTCGGCGATCTCGCCATCCGTTACGAGGAGCGGCGGGTGAGCGTGGCCGGCCGTCCCGTGAACCTGACGGCCACCGAGTACGATCTGCTGCGCGTGCTCTCGGTCAACGCGGGACGGGTCACTACCTACGAGTCCCTGTTCCGCCAGTTGTGGGACGGTCAGGACTTCGGCGACCCGCGTCTCGTACGCAACTTCATAAAGAACCTGCGGCGAAAGCTCGGCGACGGCCCGGCCCGTCTACATCGTGAACGAGCGCGGCGTAGGCTACAGCATGCCGGCGCCAGAACCTTCCTAGGCTACGTTACGTTGTACTCCCGTAGGGGCGACCGGCCGGTCGCCCCTACCATCGCCACAATTCGATTAACCGGACAGGCTCCTAGGCCCTCACCCCGACCCTCTCCCAGAGGGAGAGGGGGCCAGATCCAATATGGCCCTCTCCCTCTGGGAGAGGGTCGGGGCCCGGGCGGCAAGGTCGAGGAATGGGTCGACATCCCCTCTCCCTCGGGGAGAGGGTCGGGGTGAGGGCCTCCTGGTACATCGTTTCACTAAAGTTCGGGACCGAGATCGACCAGGGCAAGGTCCGGCTCAATCCGTGTGTCCCCCTGGGTTAACGGCCCGGTGTCCGGCAGGGCGGCCTGATAAGGTTTTTCCCGGACATGGAGTCCAGCCAAACGCTCCAGCGCCTCGGCATCGAACGGATGGATGTCCAGCGCGCTCCGGTATTGCGCGGCCGCCTCTTGGCTCCGTCCCTGCTTTTCCCGAACCTCGCCCAAAACCCGGTGCGCCTCAACATGCCAACATGGAGCCTTCCCGACACTCGACAACCCGCGAAATGCGGTAAACATACGAATTGGCTACCGAACCACACGGTGAATACACTTCTCCGTGTTTAACTCTGCTGTTCGCCTTTTTATGGTCTTCAAGTTCTTCACGGTCAATGGCGTTGACAGCGACGCCGTGGAGACCGGAGGGACGGACTCGGGAGGAGAGCAACGAAGCGCTTCATCGCGATGCTGGCCCTGATGCTCCTGCTTTCCGGTTGTGGCGGCGGTGGCGAGCCGGCCCGGCCGCCCGACGGAAGGGATCTGGAAGCGCTGCGCCAAGCCAGGACGGCCGCGACGGAAGCGGAGGCTGCGGCCGGGCGGGCTCGGGACGCGGCGGCGGTGGCGCTTGCCGGGGCCGAGGCGAACAAGGACGCCGACCCGGCCAGCTTCGCGCTGGCGGCAAACGCCGCGGCTGCCGCGAGAACGGCATACGAGGCGGCGCGGGCGGCCGCCGCGAAGGCCCGGGCGGCAACCACCCTGGCGGAAGCCCGACGGCACAGGGATGACGCGGTGGCCGCGCTGGAGAGGGCGGTAGTCGCGCGGGATGACGTCACGAAGTACCTCTACACGGTCGACTACGCGCACCGGCGGCGGGCCGTCGAGGAAATGGAGGCGCTGCGCCGGGCCATGACGGCTGCGACGGAGGCGGAGGCCGCGGCCGGGCGGGCTCGGGACGCGGCGGCGGTGGCGCTTGCCGGGGCCGAGGCGAACAGGGACGCCGACCCGGCCAGCTTCGCGCTGGCGGCAAACGCCGCGGCGGCGGCGCGGACGGCCTGGGAGGCGGCGCGAGCAGCGGCAGCGAAGGCTCGGGCGGCAACCACCCTGGTGGAAGCGCAACGACACAGGGACGACGCCGTGGCGGCGTTGGGCGGGGCGCAGGACGCGCTGGCGGAGGTCAGGAGGTACGCCGGCAGGGTCGCCGACGCGCACCGGCGGCGGGCCAGCATGGACATGGAGGCGTTGCGCCTGGCCAGGATGGCGGCGACGGAGAATGCGAACCGGGCAATGGAATCCATGGAGTTCGCGAGAACGGTCCTTGCCCGGGCCCAGGCCGAGGGGAACAAGTACGCCGACCCCGAAGGCATCGAGCTGGCGCGCCGCGCCGTGGAGGAGGCGGAAGCGGCCTACCGGGCGGCGAAAGCGGCGGCGGAGATGGCTCAGGCGGCAACCACGGTGGGGGAAGCCGAGCGGCACAGGGACGACGCCTATGACGCGTGGCAAAGGGCGTCCGCCGCGGCGCTGGAGGCCAATACCTACGCGGACAGGGTGCTGGCGGCGCGGGCGGTTGCGGAGTCTCCCGAGTTGCGGTTGGCGCCCGTTTTCGAGTCCGGCGGCCGCACCAACATGGGCGCCCGGACTCCGCCTCCGGCCGCCGGCTTCCGCAGGACGGGGGCGCGCAACGGCGTGGGCCTGTCGACGGGAACGGTACGGGACGGCGCGTCCGCCGCCGACGTCCTGGAGTACCTGCTCCAGGCAACGACCAACGAGGATGCCAGTGTAGTAGGGCTCGGAACGCTCCTCGACCAGCCCGTCGTCCGCCTGGTCGAGGGAACGGACCGCGAATCCGCCGATCTTGCACGGCGCGCGATCCGGATCATCAACGCCGCCCTGCCCTACGATAAGCGGGTTGAGTTCGACCGCCGTCGCGTGCCCGCTCCGGCGGATTCATTCGAGGTCTCGGAAGGATACATTGCCATCCAGTTCTCCCCGCCGGAGGACTGGCCGTATCTCTTCGACGCCTATCCCGCGGGGCTGGCGTTCGTGCGGTTCGCTTTCACATCGAACCATGCAAGGCAGCGGGAGGAAGTCGTTCGTGGACAATCCACCCATGTACTGATCAACACCGCCACGACCGACAACTGGCCGGAAGCGATGACCCTCTATGTCCTCGTTCACGAACTGATCCACGCCCTCGGCTTTTCCTACCACCCCGATCCGGACCGCTTTCCCGGATCGACGTTGAGTCACTTCGTTCCCGCCAACCTGCCTCCGGAGACCCTCGCTCTCGTGGACCGGGATGCGCTGCTCGCCGCCTACAGCAGGTTTACGCCCGGCACCCTGCCGGAAGACATGACGGCGGAGGGACTCGGGCCTTGGGAGGATGCGACCTTCCATCTTCGGGGCGACCTCGATGCCGGGGGCGCGAGCGTTTCTTTCGGAGTCGGCCTCAGGAACGGCCTGGGCCAGCCGTGGGCTTCGGGCTCGACGCCGGGGAGGGACCTGGCGGACAACCGGGCGTTGTCGGGGACCGCGACCTGGACCGGCGCGCTCCTCGGGGTGGCGCGGCCCGACGACCGCACGGTGGCCGGGAACGCCCGTCTGGCGGTGGAGCTGGCGACCCTCGACGGAAAGCTCGACTTCACCGGCCTGGAGCAGTGGGGAGCGAAGGCGGCGCCGGGGGCGGCCGGCACCGGCGCGACGTGGGGCGACGGCGATCTCGGCTACACGGTGCGCGTCTCGGGCAACGCCTTCGTGCGGACCGGGGGCGATGCCGGCGATCTGACGGGCGCTTTCTTCGGCTCCGCGCACCAGGGGATGGGCGGCGTGCTGGAACGGGACGACCTGGCCGCGGGTTTCGGAGGGAAACGATGAACGATCCGGCATTCGCTTGTCCCGTCATCCTCTTCCTGTTGCTCGCCCTCGCGGGCTGCAGCGCCATCGGCGGTTCGGCGCCGAAGGAATGCATTCCGGTCCAGTACTTCTGTGTGCAAGCGGAGGAATTCGACAAGGCCGCGGCCACCGTGGCCGAGGAGCACCGCGCCGACCCGGGCTATCGCAACCAGTGGGGGCTCGACTACATCAAGGCGGATGAAGCCTACGGCAACCTGGGCATTGTCCTGGGGCCGAACGCCGAGCCCGGCGCCGGGGTGACCATAGGGTTCATGAACACCGGCATCGACCACGACCACCCGTCGTTCGCCGGCAAGACCGTCACGGAGACCTTCCTGGACGGCGCGGTCGACGAGACCGGGGAGGAGTCATTCTCTTTCGGTACGGCGGTCGCAAGCGTCGCCGCGGGCCGGCGGACCGGGGCCGAGTCCGCCCCCCACGGGGTGGCCTGGGGCGCCGACATCGCCATGTTCGCGATTCCCACCACCCGGGTCAGCGGCCCTCACATGCCCAGGCCGCTTGAGCACCTGGCCTCCCGGAACCCGGGTGATGCCTCGCGGTTCGAGCGGATACTGTCCTGGCGGGACGGGGACCGGAAGGTGGACATCCTGAACATGGCCGTGGGCATGCCGGGTGTGATAGACGGCTACGCCGAACAGGACCTGCGCGACAACTACGGCCGCACCATCGCCGCGATGGCTCAGGCGGACGCGGAGGAAAAGACGATTCTCGTGTGGGCGGCCGGCAATTCGAACGAAAGGGAGTGCGATCCCTCGGCGACGGACAACTGCCGGTACGGGTTCCTGAACGCGGTTTCGCCGAACGTGTGGGGAGGCCTTCCCGCGCGCATCGAGGAACTGCGGGGCCATTCCATCGCCGTGGTGGGGGTGCGGCCGGCCGACGGAGAGCTGTCGTGGTTCTCGAATCGTTGCGGCATTGCCGCGGACTATTGCATCGCGGCGCCGGCCGAGCGCATCCCGGTGGCCTATTTCGGGCCTCTGGGGGGAGCGGCCGGCCGCGCCTACACGGCTACGTTGTCAACCGGATACGCCGCGGCCATGGTGTCGGGCGGGCTGGCGATCATGAAGCAGCTCTTCCGTGACCGGTTGTCGAACACGGAACTGGTGGCCCGCCTGCTCGAGACCGCGGACCGGAGCGGCGTCTACGCCGACCGGGCCTTGTACGGCCGGGGCCTGGTGGACCTCGGCGCCGCGACCTCGCCCGTGGGCGTCCTGGAGGTGCCGGTGAGCGCGGGCGCGGCGCAGGGCGGGTTCCCCCTGCTGTCCTCGGGGTTCAGTCCGGGGACGGCCGTCGGCGACGGGCTCCAAAGGTCGCTGGCGTCGCGTGAGGTGATGGCGCTGGACCGACTGGGAGCGCCCTTCTGGTACCGCCTGGGAGACTTCGCCGGGGCGGCCGGCGGGCCGACAGTGACGGCGCGGCTGCGCGGTTTCCTGGCTCCCGGCCCGGCGCGGTCGAGCCGCATAAGCAGCGCCGTGGCGTCGCATGGAGGCGCGGCTCGGGACGGCGGCGCCCCGGCGGCCGACACGGCACCGATCAGCCTGTACGCCGAACGCCTCGGGGCGTCCGCCGGCGTCCGGGGCAGCCACATGTCCCTGGCCGAGGGGGCCGTGCAGGCCACCCTGGCGGCTCCGGGAGGGGTGTCCGCGGCCGCTTTCACCACCAAGGGGCTTCCCGGCTTTCGGCCCGCGGTGGGCGCGGCGCTGAGCTGGCGGCGGCCCGGGTGGCCCCTGGGGCTTCGGGCCGGCTGGATCGGTGAGCCGAAGGCTCTCCTCGGGAGCGTCGGGGAGGGCGGGTTCGGAGGCCTGGGCGCCGACACTTCCTTCCTGGGCGTCGACGCGCACACGGACGCGGGCGGGTGGCGGCTCGGCGTCAACGCGGAGTTGGGCATTGTCGCGCCCGATGCGCGCGGGGGATTCGTCGATCGAGTGTCGTCGCTGGCCACCAGCGCGTTCGCCCTCCACGCCAGCCGGATGCTCACCGGCGCCGGCACGGTGCATTTTTCCGTGTCGCAGCCGTTGCGCGTGGAGCGTGGCCGCGCGTCGCTGACGGTGCCGGTGAACCGCACGAAGGCGGGGGCGGTGTCTTACGAAGCGGTGGCGGCCGGCCTTGCGCCGAGCGCCCGGCAAGTGGACTTCGCGGGCGAATGGCGCCGGTCGCTGCCCAAGGGCGAGCTTCGCCTGGGCGCGGTTTTCAGCCACCGTCCCGGCCACCGCGGGGACGCCGGCCCGGAGCTGACCTTCCTCGGCGGCTGGCGCTGGGCGTTCTGACCCGAAGGATGATGTTCACACACGACTCGCTCACAGGTTGCCCCATGTCATGCCGTCCCGCGATTGTCTTTCTCCTCACTCTGTTGTCGTTGCCGGCCCTCGCCGGCTGCGGCGCCGTCGGCGGCCCTTCTGCGCCGGAGAGCTGCATCGCCGTCGGGGACGGCGGCTGCCTGGAGCCGGAGGTATTCACGGCGGCCGCGGCCGAAGCCGGCGAGGAGAGCCGCGGGGACACGGGGTTTCAGAACCAGTGGGGACTGACGCACATCAACGCGACCGAGGCCTACGGCAACCTGAGTCTGCTCCAGGGTGCGGACGCCGAGCCCGGCGCCGGCGTGACCATCGGGGTCCTGGACACCGGCGTCGACCTGGAACACCCGTCGATCGCCGGAAACGCGAACAGGACCGTCACCGAGGTGTTCACCGCCGGCGCGGTTGACGAGACCGCGGCGGAGGAAGAGGGCCTTTCCCACGGCACCGCGGTCGCCAGCGTCACCGCGGGGGCGCGGACCGATGCGGCCCGCGGGCACCACGGCGTGGCCTGGGGGGCGGATATCGCCGTGTTCGCCCTTCCCCTGGGTCAAAGCGACGGCGTCTACAGGCCCGTAGCGGTCGAGTCTCTTGCCACGATTGACGCGCAGGAAGCGGCGCGATTCGAGCAGATCTTCTCGTGGCGGGACGGCGACCGGAAAGTGGACATCCTGAACCTGAGCCTGGGTTACAACGGCCTGATCGACCGCTACACCGAACAGGGACTTCGCGACAACTACGGCCGGACCATCGCCGTCATGGCGCAGGCGGACGCGGAGGAAAAGGTGATCCTGGTGTGGGCGGCGGGCAACACGCACGGATTCCGGTGCGATCCGTCGGCCGTGGACAACTGCCCGCGCGGGGCAGTCAACGCGGTTTCGCCCAACATCATGGCGGGTCTTGCCGTGCGCATCGAGGAGTTGCAGGGCCATTCCATCGCGGTGGTGGCGCTGAACCCGACCGACGGGCGGATTGCCTCCTTCTCCAACCGTTGCGGCCTTGCCGCCGACTTCTGCATCGCGGCTCCCGGCGAGGAGATCCGGAGCGCCTATTTCGGTCCTCCGGTCGGGCCTTACTCGAGCCGGGATTTCGTGGACCTCGGAGGGACGTCTCTCGCCGCGCCCATGGTGTCCGGCGGGCTGGCGCTCATGAAGCAGATCTTCCGCGACCAGTTGTCGAACACCGACCTGGTGACCCGGCTCTACGAGACCGCGGACCGGAGCGGCTTCTACGCCGACGCGGCCGTCTACGGCCGGGGCTCCATGGACCTCGGCGCCGCCACCTCGCCCGTGGGCGTCCTGGAGGTGCCGGCGGGCGCCGGCGTGGCGCGGAGCGGCCTGCGCCTGCCGGCGACGCGGTTGGAGTCGGGAGCGGCCTTCGGGGACGGGTTCCAGCGCTCGTTCGCGGGCCGTGAGGTGATGGCGCTGGACCGGCTCGGAGCGCCCTTCTGGTACCGCCTGGGGAGCCTCACGGCGGCCTCGGCGGGTGTGTCGCCGGTGGCCCGGCTGCGGGGTTTCCTGGCTCCGGAGCCCGCGGGGCCGGGCGCCCTGGCTGCCGGGTTCGGCGAGGCCGGGCGGGAACACGGGACGGCGCATTCGAGGGTTCACCTGTCCCGCCTGGAAACCCGCGCCGAGGTTTCGGGCAGCCACCTGGCCCTGGCCGAGGGCGGGGTGAAGGCCACCCTGGCGGCGCAGGGAGGCCTCTCGGCCGCCGCCTTCACCACCAGGGGGCTCGTGGACGAGGCGCCCGCCGTGGGCGCTTCGCTGAGCTGGCGCCGGCCCGGATTGCCGCTGGGCGTGCGCGCCGGCTGGATCGGCGAGCGGGAGACGCTCCTCGGCAGCGCCGGCGAAGGGGCCTTCGGGACCTTCTCCGGCGACACCGCCTTCGTGGGCGTAGAGGCGCATACGGCCCTGGCGGGCTGGCGCCTGGGCGCCAACGCGGAGATGGGAACCGTCAGCCCGGCCGCCCGTGGCGGCCTGGTCCAGCGGGTTTCGTCGCTGGCCACCAGCGCGTTCGCGCTTCATGCCGCGCGGGAGCTGGGCGGCGCCGGCGCGTTGCGGTTCTCCCTGTCCCAGCCCTTGCGGGTCGAGCGCGGCCGGGCCTCGTTGACGGTCCCCGCCGCCCGCACCAGGCAGGGCGCCGTGTTGTATGAGCCGGTGCGCGCCGGCCTCGCCCCCAGCGGCCGACAGATGGACATCGCCGGGCAGTGGCGCCGCCCGCTGGCGCAAGGCGATCTGCGCCTGGGCGCCGTCCTCAGCCTCCGCCCCGGCCACCGCAAGGCCGCCCACCCGGAGATGACCTTCCTGGCCGGCTGGCGGGTGGACTTCTGATTATGGCCAATGCAGAGGCAAGGGGGAGTTGGGTCCCGGGCGGCGCGCCGGTCGGGGGCGGGCACCGAGGTCGTGATCTGCGCGCCCGGTTGCGCATTCCGGCGTTGGTTCGTTCCGTCGCCTTGGCCCTGTTGCCCGTCCTCGGCGGTTGCGGGGGCGGAGGGGCAGGCGGGGGCGGAGGGGCAGGCATGGGCGGTCCCGTGACGGAGCCGCCGGCCGCGTGCGTCCCGACCCACGGGGGCGATTGCGTTGCGCTGGCGGTGTTCAAGCAAAGGGCGGACGCGCTCGTCGACGACCACGAACGGGAGGACGGCTTCGGGAACCAGTGGGGCCTGGCGAAGATCGGCGCGGCCCGGGCCTACGCCAACATCGAGGTGTTGAGGGGCGCCGGCGTCGAGCCCGGCGCCGGCGTGACCATAGGGTTCCTCGACACCGGCATCGACCGGGACCACCCGGCGTTCGCCGGGAAGACGGTAACCGAACGGTTCCTGCCGGGGGCGGCGGACGAGACGGGCGACGACGACGTCTCCCACGGAACCGCGGTGGCGAGCGTGGCCGCGGCCGGGAAAGCCTCCGCGCCCGACGCCGCGCCGGGGGTGGCGCGGGGCGCGGACATCGCCATGTTCGCCATCCCGTTTCCCGCGGCCCGCGACGGCTACGTCCCGGTGTCCCTCGCGGAACTGGACGGCTACGACGATGAGATGGCGTCGTATCTGGACACGGTTCTGGGCTGGCGTGACGGCGCCCGCAAGGTGGACATCCTGAACCTCAGCTTCGGCGCCCACGGCATCATCGACGACTACACCGAGCAGCAACTCCGCCAGAACTTCGACAGCGCCATCGCCGCCATGGCGCAGGCGGACGCCGGCGAAAAGACCATCCTGGTGTGGGCGGCGGGGAACGCCCACGACCAGGGAGCTGCCGTCTGCGAACCGCCGACCCCCGATTGCGTCGGCGACGGGCTCGACGCGGTCTCGGTCGAGGTCTTTCCGGGCCTTGCCGCGCGCATCGCCGAGCTTCGGGGCCACACCGTCGCCACGGTGGCGTTGAGGGAGAGCGACGGGCGGATCGCCTCTTTCTCCAACCGTTGCGGCATCGCCGCCGCCTACTGCATCGCCGCTCCCGGGGAAGACATGGCGTTCGCGTATTTCGGACCCGATCCGGCCACGGGCGAGGCGGTCCGCGATTACGACGCCGACGGAAGCGGGACGTCCTTGGCGGCGCCCATGGTGGCGGGCGGGCTGGCGCTGATGAAGCAGCTCTTCCGCGGCCAGTTGTCCAATACCGACCTGGTGACGCGGCTGTTCACAACGGCCGACAAAAGCGGCGTCTATGCGGACTCGGCGGTCTACGGCCACGGCGCCATGGATCTCGGCGCGGCGACCTCTCCGGTGGGGGTCCTGGAGGTTCCGGGCGGCTTGCGCCTGACGGCCCTGCGTTTCCGGCCCGGGCCGGCTTTGGGAGACGGGATGGCGCGGTCGCTGGGGTCGCGCGAGGTCATGGCGCTGGACGAGCTGGGAGCGCCCTTCTGGCGCCGTTTGGGGGACTTCATGGCGGCCGCCAAGGGGCCGCCGGTGGCGGCGCGGCTGCGCGGCTTGCTGGCCGCCGGACCCGCGGGCTCCCGGAGCCGGGCCGCATCCGGGCACGAAACGGCTCCCCCGAGCTTAACCATCGCCCGTCTGGACGCGCCGGAGGAGATACGGGGCGGCCATCTCGCCCTGGCGGAAGGCGCGGTGAAGGCCACCGTGGCCGGACCGGACGGCTTTTCCGCCGCCGGCTTCGCCGCCGACGGGCTCGCGGGAACGAGGTCCGCCATCGGCGCCGGCCTGGGCTGGCGGCGGGCCGGGTGGCCCGTGGGTCTTCGGGCCGGCTGGATCGGCGAGCGGAAGACCCTCCTCGGGAGCGTCGGCGGAGCGGCGTTCGGCGCCCTGGCCGCCGGCACCTCCTTTCTGGGCGTGGACGCGGATGCGGACCTGGACGGGTGGCGCGTCGGCGCCAGCGCGGAGTTCGGCCTGGTGGCCCCGGAGGCGCGGGGCGGGCTCGTCACGCGGGTATCCTCCCTGGCGACGAGCGCGTTCGCGCTTCACGCCGCAAGGGCGCTGGCCGGTCCGGGCATGGTGCGCCTTTCCGTGTCCCAGCCGTTGCGGGTGGAGAGCGGCCGGGCATGGTTGAGCTTGCCCGCCGCGCGGACCCGGCAGGGCGCGGTGCTTCGCAGTGCGGCGCCGGCCGGCCTGGCGCCCGGCGGCCGTCAGTTGGACTTCGCCGGGCAATGGAGCGGGCGGCTGGCCGGGGGCGAGCTGCGCCTGGGCGCCGTCCTGAGCCTCCGGCCCGGCCATCGCCGAACCGCGGACCCCGAGTGGACCTTCCTCGGCGGCTGGCGCCGGGAATTTTAATCTGCGCCGGCGCCAGTCCCCCGCGCAGTTGGCGCGCGGCGGCCCTGCCAACGCCTGCTTCCTTTCGTTCCTTGTGCCCCTCCGTGATCCTCCGGGTAATTCAGGTACTTCCAGTCTTCTCGCTTCTTCGGCCGGGCATTCACGAGCGCCCTCATGATGTTTGCCGGCGTGTCGGGCATGAGCTCCGTGGGCATGGGCTCCGGCATGGGTTTGGGGGACGGCCTGTCTTCTTGTTCTTGGAATGCTCTGCCTTTGTTTCAGCTTCACCTCTTATCGCGGTCCAGCAACTCACGGATGCCGTTCGACGACTCACGGATGCCGCGAGCCATCTCTAGCAGGGCCTCCATCAGTACCTCGGTCTGCTTGTTCCGTTCACGAGAAGCATCCCGCATTACGCGGATGCCCCAGGCCACGACTCCGACTTGTCCGAGCCCCACCATGCCGATCATCACCGGCGTGAGATCTGCCATCGTTTGGAACATGATCGCACCTCCCTGTATGGGATCTTGCATAGCACAGGACGGAGGGCAGCAAAATGACGAGCATTACGGTCCGCAATATCGACGACGACGTGAAGACCCGCCTTCGTATGCGGGCGGCGGGGAACGGCCGCTCCATGGAAGAGGAGGTGCGGCTGATCCTGCGCGAGGCAGTAGGACGCAAACCGGTTTCCCAGGAGTTTCTGAACTGATGCGCAAGTCACCGGATCCTGTCGTGGAAGCATGGGTCAGGGGTCATCCGGTGGAGGAGTTGTTCTTCTCGGCGGTTGGAGAAGCTGAACTGCGCTACGGCGGCGCCATTCTGCCAGTATTGAGCGACATTGCAACCTTTCCTTGCCAGGCCCTCACCCCGACCCTCTCCCTCTGGGAGAGGGTCGGGGTGAGGGTCCGAGCCTCAGGCCCGGTGTTGGGGCCTCACGGCTGAACACGAGAAAAATACCCTACAGCTTTCAGGCTTCACGGTAAACACACCCTGGGTGTGTATATTGTCTTCACGCCTGCAACTTGCCAGACCTCCTGTAGAGTCGAGGACTGGCGCGCCAGCTTTAGGGTCCGGTGGCTTGTCCGTCGCTTTCGCTCCGGGCCTCAGTCCGGCTCCCTTGGCCGCGTTTCCAGTCCCCGCTCATCGAACCGTGCGTGCGGTTTTCCCGCACACGGCTCTCGGACGAGATCATGCCTTCGCCCACGGAAAGCGTGTCGCTCGCGGTGCAAGGCGGATGAGACCGTGCTCAGTCCAGAGCTGCTCGTACCCGTATTGCACATAATTACGGGCTCTCACCTTGTGCTTGCGACGCCGCCACTGGAGCAGCCGCTTGATAGCGTGCCTGTCGATCGCGGCATAGGCCGGCTCGACCTGGCCCAGGATGAAGTACTTTGACCACCCGAGCATCAGTCGATTGAGCCGTTCGGCCACGACCTCCTGGTCCAGGAGCCCATAGCGGGGTTCCGTTAGTTCGCTGATCCTGCGGCAGATGCTCTGGACGCTCGCCTTGCTGGGCCGGGTGCCGATGTAGCTCCCCTTCCCGTGCGGGCGGTAGTTGCGTCCAATCCGATAGCCAAGGAACTCAAACGAGTCCTCCGGCGCCCGGCAGCATCGGGTCTTCTCGGCATTGACCGTCAGTTTCAGCCGTTCCATCAGGTTCTCGACCACCGCCAGCATTTCCGCTGACGACGATTTGCCGAGCACAACCAGGTCGTCGGCATAGTTGACGACTTCCGCCTTGAAGCGCCGGGCATGGCCCAGCACCTTCCAGCCCAGTATGAAGCGGCGCATGTAGATGTTGGAGAGCAACGGGGAGATCGGAGAACCTTGAGGGGTTCCCTTCCTCTCGCGACGCGCCCGGTTCGTACGGCGTTTGCCGCCCTTGCCGTCGTCTTCTTCGACCGCCATCTCAAGCCACGCCTTAACCCAGCCCAGCATCCGCCCGTCGCTCACGCGCCGGGCGACGGACTTGAGCAGTTCGGCGTGCGGAATCTGGCCGAAGTAGTCCGTTAGATCCGCGTCCACCACCTCGCGGTGGCCCGTGTTCAACAGCCGGTGTACGCGCCTGACAGCATCATTCGCGCTCCGGCCCAGCCTGTAGGCATACTGTTCCGGTTGCAGGTCGGCCTCGAAGATCGGCGACAGCACTAGCATCGCCGCCGTCTGCGCCACCCTGTCCCGTATGCAGGGAATGCCCAGGGGCCGCAACTTCCCACGCTGCTTCTTTGGTATGAGAACCTGCCGGACCGCCTCGGGCCGATAGGTTCCCGCCTTCAGGTCCCGCCTCAGTTCCCCAAGCCACCGCTCCACGCCTTGCGCCTCGATGTCCGCTACCGTCTGACCGTCCACCCCGGCGGCTCCGCCATTGCGGCGGACCTCCTGCCAGGCGACCGCCATCACGTCGGCGCGCCACACCTTGTCGCTCAGTGAGTAGAACCGAAAGCCCGGGGCCTCCTTCGCTTTCGCATGTAGCGCCGTCTGGAGTCTCCGGACCTTTTCCGGGTCGGATAGGCTCTCGCCAGTCCCCATGTCCCTTCCTCCTTCCAAACGCTGCTCTCGAACCAAGGCCCCTTCCCTCCACCGGCATTACCCGGCTTCCGCGGTACTACGGACCTCTCCGCCACCCCGAACGGCCCGACCCATCCCTCGCGGGTTGTCGGTTGGCGCGTGCTACGCCACCGCCGGGGCTTCCCGTGTTGCGTCCATCCCCTTCTTCCATGCGTGCCGCCGCCAATACCCCGGCGGAACCGGCCGGTGCGTGTGTCGCTCGCTTCCCGGCCGATGGCAGCCTTTCCCGTACTCGAGGCGGGTCGGCTTCCGCGTTGCCAGTTTCGAGGCCTGCTCGGCGTTCACTCGCGTTGCGGCCCGCATGGTCGCTGAGCCGCCCAAGGCGGCCCGTTTCATCGGAGTGCTTCAAACCATGTCGTTACCTCCATCGTCCGCTCCGACTGCTACCGGCTGGAGCGACAGTTGCCGGGCGGGTCTCGCAACCCGCTAAGGGATGGCGCCTTGCACGGCGCACTCGAGATTCAAGGCTGATTATTCCGCGGCGTTCATCTTTCCGTCAAACGGGCGGGAGAGCGGTCGGGGTCCGTCGCAGGAGCGGTTTAGGCGCCTGCTCCCGCGCGCGGAACCGCGCGGAGGGCTCTATGACAACCGCGAGGATACTGATCGTCCAAGACGACGGCGCCGTGACCCGGCGACTGGAGGAATGTCTGAAAGGTCTCGGCTACACGGTGTGCTCCGTCGCTTTCCCGGACCGGAAGGCGTCCGCGCCGGACCCGAACGCCGACCTCGCTCTTGTCGACCTCGAGATCGCCGCCCCCGACTGCGACGGGCTCACCGGCGGCCTCGAAGCGGCCGAGCTGATCGGGCGCCGCTTCGACATCCCGGTGGTCTGCCTGACGGACGGAGCGGCGCCGAGCCCGTTCCCGGCGGCATCCACGGACCACTTGTTCGGTTGCGTCCTCAAGCCCTTCGACGAGCGGCAACTGCACTGGAGCATCCAGACCGCGCTTTCCCTGCGCGCGGGGGGAGGCAGCCGCGAGAGGGACAGCCGCCTGAAGCGCGAGAACGACGAACTGCGGCGGCGGGTTGCATTGATGGAGACCGTTTTCGAGAGCATGGAAGAGGGCGTCATCGCCGTGGACGAAAACGCGGAGGTCCTTTTCTTCAATGCGGGCGCCGCACGGATCGGCGGAACCCGCGATCCCAACCCCGACACCGATCAATGGGCTCTGATGCACGGCATCTACCGCCTCGACAAGGAAACGTTCCTGCCGGTGGAGGAGAACCCGCTCGTGCTTGCCATGCAGGGCCAGCCGACGGACGGCGTCGAGGTCTTCGTGCGCAACGAGCTCCAGCCCGAGGGCGTGTTCGTGAGCGTCAACGGCCGGCCGCTGAAAGACCATGCCGACATGCAGGGGGGAGGTGTGGTCGTCTTCCAGGACGTCACCAAGAGGAAGGAGGCGGAGATCCGCCTGGAAGAAACCATGCGTGATCTGCGGGACCAGAGCGAGTTGCTGCAGGCCATCTTCGACAGCGTCGGGGAGGGCCTGCTCGTCTCCGACCAGAGCGGAGAGTTCCTGTACACCAATCCCGCGGCCGAGGCAATGCTCGGACAGGAGCTCTCCCGCCGCCACGGTAAATGGCCGGACAAGGCCCAGGATACCTACTACAACACGGACCGTGTGACGCCCATCGACAACGAGGACCTGCCTCTTCCCCGCGCCATCTTCCAGGGCGAGTCCACCGATGACAGAGACATATTCGTGCGCAGGCCGAGCCATCCGGGGGGAGGCATTTTCATCCGGACGAGTTGCCGGCCGTTGCGCGACGCCGCCGGCAGCATCCGCGGCGGCATCCTCGTCTTCCGTGACGTCACCAGCCAGGTGCTGGCCGAAGAGGCGGTGACGCTGGCATTCGCGCAGGGTCGTATCGAGGTGGTCGAGACCGTCCTCCACGACATCGGCAACGCCATCAACAGCGTAACCGTAGGCATCGATACCCTCCATCAGAGTATTTCGGAAGACCGGCTGGCGCCGCGGCTCCGCGCCCTGGCCGACGCCGTGAACGCCCACCGGGACGATTGGCCCGGCTACATCCGCGACCATCGCCAGGGCCGCAACGTCCTGCCGTTGTTGATCGCCCTGGCCGACGACTATGCCCGGCACACCGGGAGGGTGAAGCAGACCGTCAATCGCGTCCGCCGCCGGGCGCGCCACATCGCCGATATCGTCCGCACCCAGAGGGCCGCGGGCAATGCCAAGTTGACCCGGAAGGACGTCAACCTGCGGGAAAGCATCGACGGCGCCGTCAAGCTGGTGGTGGAGTCGTTGGAAAGGGAGATCGACTGTATCCGCGTGGACTGCGCCGGGGCGCCGGCGACCATCCGCATCCAGGAGAGCCCGTTCCACCAGATGCTGGTCAACCTGATCAAGAACTCGCTCGAGGCCATCGACGAGTTGTCGCGATCGGACGGCCCCGAGGAACCCCCTTCCGTCCGCGTCCGGGCTTATGTCGACGGGGAGTTCCTCAACATCGAGGTGAGGGACAACGGAATCGGGTTCCCTCCGAACCAGGCGAAGGGCCTGTTCGCGGCCGGCTATACGACGAAAGACGACGGCACCGGTCTCGGTCTCCATTCGGCCGCCAACTTCGTCATCGGATCGGGCGGACAGATCCGGATCGAGAGCGACGGCGTCGGCAAGGGCGCCGCCGCGTGTGTCATGCTGAGGCTTTCTTCCGTGACTCCAACTCCGCCGTGGGCTGGGGGAGGGGGTGGCCAAGGACATAGTTGATGATGATGATGTCAGACCCAGAAAACAATCGCGTCCTGATCGTGGATGACCAGAAGGAAATTCACGACGACTTCGCGGAGATGCTGAAGCCCGAGCCCCTGGAGCTGTCGGGCGGCGAGCTTGCGGCCTCGTTCCTGGTCGAGGAGTCGCAGCAGCCCCCCATGCGGCGCTTCGAACTCCTGCACGCCAGGACGGGCGAGGACGCGCTCGCCGTCGTCCGGTCGGGAAAGGAGCGGGACCTCCCGGTCGCGGTGGCCTACGTCGACATCCGCATGCCCCCGGGGATGGACGGCCTCGAGACCATCCGGCGGCTTCGGCAGGTCGACCGCGACGTCGAGATCGTGATCATGACCGCCTACACCGACATGACCCTCACCAAGATCGTCCGCGGCATGGAGATGCTCCACAAGGTGCTCTATATCCGCAAGCCGTTCACGCGCGAGGAGATCCAACAGACGACCCTGTCGCTGGTGGAAAAGTGGAACATCGAGCGCAGGTTGGAGGAAAAGCAGAGGCAGGTCGTCGTCGAGCATCAGCGACTCGAAGCCGTGCTCAACGCCACCGGCGAGCCCATCGCCATGTACGACCTCGACGGGCGCCTGGTGTTCGCCAACCGGAGCTACGAGAGACTGCTGGACCTGCCCCACCGGGAATTGAAGGCGATGTCCCAGGAAGCGCTCACGGCGCGAGTCGACGAACGGTTCCGGGAGCCGCTCCCGTCCGACGTCGAGGGACGGTTCACGATGACGGACAGCGACAACCTCCTGGAGTTGAAACCGGGCGACGGGGTGCCGGAGCAGAGGCTCTTCTCCCGGAGCGCCATGCCGGTGCGGGACGGCGTGGGAGAGGTCGTCGGCAGCCTCTACGTGTACCGCGACATGTCGAAGGTGATGGAGATGGAGCGCATGAAGGCCGAGGTCCTGCGCCTGCGCACCGAGTTGCAGTCCGCCTACTCCTTCGACGGTATCGTCGGCGACAGCGATCCCATGCGGAACGTGTACGCGTTGATGACCCGGGCCGCCGAAAGCGACATCACGGTGCTCATCCAGGGCGAGAGCGGCACCGGAAAGGAGCTGGTGGCCAAGTCATTCCACTTCCACAGCTTGCGGAAGGCCGGGCCGTTCCTGGCCGTCAATTGCGCCGCCGTCCCCGAGGCGCTCATCGAAAGCGAGATGTTCGGCCATGAACGGGGAGCTTTTTCCGGGGCGATCAGGCAAAGAATCGGCGCATTCGAGCGCGCCTCGGGAGGAACCATCTTCCTCGACGAGATCGGCGACATGCCGCCGGCCCTGCAAGGCAAGCTGTTGCGGGTGCTGCAAGAGCGGGAAATCCAGCGGGTGGGCTCCGCCGACACCATCGCAGTGGATGTCCGGGTGATCGCGGCGACCAACAAGAACCTGGAGGCCGCGGTCAAGGCCGGGGGGTTCCGCGAAGATCTGTTCTATCGCCTCGCCGCCTTCCCCATCGTCATTCCGCCGTTGAGACAACGCCGCGAAGACATCCCGCTGCTAGCCAGGCATTTCCTGGAGAAACACGCCAAGGGCGCCAACCGGCGCATCAGCGGCATCTCCACCGCGACGTTGCGCGTGTTGCTGAGCTATGATTGGCCCGGCAATGTCCGCGAGCTGGGAAACGCCATCGAGCGCGCCGTTCTGCTGGAGACCGAGGACGTGCTGCACGTGGGCAACCTCCCGCCGCACATGTCGCCGGTGGTACCCTCCCAGAGCGGCGACCCGGCCAGGGTGCTGCCGCTGATGGAAGTGGAGCGCCAGGCCTTTAGCCAGGCGCTGGTGGTCGCGGACAACAACATTTCACAGGCTGCCCGGTTACTGGGTATCGGCCGGGCCACCCTGTATCGGAAACTGAAGAAGTACAATCTGCTCGACGCTCCCGGAACCGGCTATCCAGATTGAGACAGCCTTCTCAATTTGAGACGCCG
The DNA here is from genome assembly GCA_965204505.1 of uncultured Binatia bacterium (SeqCode). Lineage (GTDB taxonomy): Bacteria > Desulfobacterota > Binatia > UBA9968 > JAJDTQ01 > JAJDTQ01. The sequence goes on along the minus strand of CBDBFB010000001.1, from coordinate 283,989 downwards.
CTTCTACCCCCCCCCCCCCCCCCCCCCCCCCCCATGCCACGTAAGCACCTGACTTCCCTTATACTTTGCTCGAACGTTCCGTTTCGTGCCCCACTTGGCACGGCTTGTGCTTATAACCTTGGCGTACTGCAATGAAGAACGGAAACTCACGGAACAGAACCATGATCGGAGTGTTTGGGGCAGGATGGGTCCGAGCGGCGGCGGAAGGCCCGCAACGCTTTTGCCTTTCGTTGCGGGCATCGGTCAGCCTGGAAACCGTCTGTTACCTCTGCTTCTCGGTCGGCATCGTGGCCGGCGTGTTCCAGGTCGTGAACGCGTTGTTCATCGGTGACCTCCTTGATCGCGCGGCCCAGGCGGTGGCGCGGGACAACTCGTTGCAGGTCGAGGCCGCGGCCGACAAGGAGCAACTGCTCGCGCGCGCCTGGAAGGCGATACGGAAAGAGGTCGACGACTGGCTCGATCCCGATCTGGTGGAGGTCGATATCAAGGCCTACGACAACCCCTCGACGATGTTGCAAGGCGAGGCGTCCACGGGCGGCAACAGCCTGCTCGGCGGAGACCCCGGCGACATGGTGGTCGTAAGCCTGCGCTATACACCGGAGACGATGCTTACGAGGTTGCGAGAGATGCTCCAGGCCGACGAGACCGACTCTCTCGCTTTCCAGGCCCTCGCGGTGGCTCGGAACGAACGCGTGTTGGAGTTGTCCGCGCCCCCGGCGGAGAACCTCCAGGTGAGCGGAAGATAGCACATCGGGTCGACGAATGACGAGCACCCCGGTGAACAATCTGACGGCCCGTCTCCCCGCGGCCCTCTCGTCCTGGATGCGCGGCGGACAGGGCTCGGTCAGCATCGAGTTCGTGTTCGCCGCGGTTCTCATCGTCGCCACCACGGTGGGCGGCATGGACCTCTACCGGGTGATCGATGCGAAGTCGGTGGCGTTGCGCGCGGCCACCACCGTGGCCGGCTACCTCTCGCTGGAAACGGGCCCGAGTGCGACGTTCATCGAGGACCTCGCCAAGTTCTCGTATCGCAATGAGATCGCGCTGCCGTCCGAGGCGGCTTTCGTGGTGTCGGCCGTCAGCCGGTCCGATGCGACCCCCGAGGAGCCCGACCCGCCGGTCGTCGTGCAGTGGAACCGGACGTTCGCCGTTGGCGAGGACCCCGACTCTCCCCCGGATGATCTCGGCGAGTCCTGCGGCCGGCTCTCCGGCGACGGCGACCCGGCGATGCTGACGGCGCTTGGAATGGCGCCCGGCGAGAGGGTCGTGGTCGTCGAGGTCTGCGTCAAGCTGCTGCCGCGGGCGTTTGTGGGCGGCGGGTTGCTGGCGGACAACGTGTTTCCGACGCTTTACCACCAGTATCGCGTCCTTCCGATGCGCGGCGAGACGATGCTGGAGGAGCCGTCGTGACCGGATTCTGCGGCGCAGGCCTCCGGCGCGGTCGGCCGGGTTTTTTTCACGCCCTCGAGAGATAGCAACGAGGTGGATCGTTAGCGGGATGTTTGCGGCAATTGATTGATCGGAGTCAGTGCAAGTTAGCAATATTACAGGGCGTTCCGTTCATTGGACGGAAGAGAAAGGAGAACGAGAGATGAAGAGGATCATGCACTATGCCGGGTATCTGGGCCGGTATCTGCGAGGCACCCGGGCCGTCGCCGCGATGGAATACGCGATCATCGTCGGACTGGTCGTCGTGGGGGTCGGAGTGGCCGTGGCCGCGTTTCAAGACCAGATCGTGGCAATGATCACTAATGCCACAGAGCAGGTCAAGACCCAAGCCGGTGAGGTCAAGAAAGCGACAGACTGATGCCCGGTTGACGTTTCCGGGTTTGAGGGGAGAGGCCCGAGGGAGACCGGCGGCGATTGCGCCGTCTCCTTCGGGCCTCGTCATGCGTGCAGGATTGTGAACTGGAGAGCTTGAATGGTTCGGATGAAGCGCGCCACGCGCATCCTCTTCCCACTGGCGGCCCTGCTCGTTCTGACCGCCGTTTTCGCGGAGAGCGGCTACGGTGCGACCGCGCGCGGAGGCGCCTCCCTGACCGTCCATGCAGGCCAGGGCCGGATGATGCGGCTCGGCCAGCCGGTCGGTTCGGTGTTCGTCGCCGATCCGGCCGTCGCCGACGTGCAGGTGGTCTCGTCGCAGGTGCTGTTCGTATTCGGCAAGGCCCCGGGCCGGACCTCGGTGGCGGCGTTGGCGAGCGACGGAGCCGTGGTGGGACGGTGGAAGGTGGCGGTGACCCTCGACCTGGAGCCGGTGCGGGCGGCTCTGTCGGGAGACCCGAACCTCCGCGACGTCCGGGTCCGTCAGTGGCGCCAGGGGCTTGAGCTGACCGGCGTGGCGGCGTCGACGGAAGCCGCGGACCGGGCGTTGGAGCTGGCCAGGGCCGCCCTGCCCGAGAAGGCCGCGGTGATCAACCGCATCTCGGTGTCGGGCTCGCACCAAGTGAACCTCGAAGTGCAGATCGCCGAGGTGCGGCGCAACGTGAGCGAGTCCCTCGGCATCAACTGGGAAGCGGTCGGCCGGCGTGCCGAGGGGACGTTCGGCTTCCGCGTGGGACGCCTCGTGCCCGAGGTTCAGGGGGTCCCCGCCGGGACGGTGTCCCGCGAGGGGCAGGCCGCGGCGCTGTTCGGGTCCTGGTCGGGGGGCTCCGCTTCGGTCCGCGGGCTGATCGACGCGGAGACCGACGCGAAGCGGGCATCGCGCCTCCGCGTCCAGGGCTATCACTACTGAGCGCGCACCGGCGCGCCGGAGGCCGGTCGACCGGCAACGCGATGCCCGGGCGGGTGTCGAACCCGCCCGCGCCCGATGCGGATCGATGCAGACTCCCAGGAGACGTTGTCATGATTGCATGTCCACAAATCGCGCGCGGGGCGCTCGGGCTTGCCGCCGCGGCATGCGCGGCCGTGTCGCTCTCGGGCTGCGCGCCGTCGTCCATCGACGCCCAGCGGTCGAGTTTCGTCGCCCCTCCGGCCATCGCCGGGCGCGCCGCGGCTCAAGCGCAGCTCTCGCTGGCCCATCACCGCGCCTACCGTGAACTGAACGTCAGGGCCGGCGCGGCATCGCGGCCGGCGGCGTCCCGCGGCGCCTTCCACCAAGCCTACGAGCGATGGCTGAAGGGGAAGGTGCGGGAGTTGCCCGCTCCCGGCCAGACGGTCCCCGAAGGCAACTAGCGCCCAGGTGCTACACGAATGAACGGCGACGACCGGAACATATGCGCATTCGCCACCGATGCTGCCACCGAGCGCGTCCTGCAGGAGGCGCTGGACGGCTACCAGAAGGGGAAGGTGCACCGAGGCGGCATGGACGCGGCCATCAAGCACCTGACCGGTGCGTCATCGCCGCAGGTGGTGATCGTCGATCTCGACGGCAGCAACTTCCCCGCCGGCAGCATCCATCAACTGGCCGGAGTGTGCGAGGTCGGGACCAGCGTGATCGCCGTCGGCTCGAACGACACGGCGCGCCTCGCCCGGGAGCTGCTCGCTACCGGCGTCGACGACTACTTTCCCAAGCCGCTCTCCGCGGGCGAGATCCGGGAGGCGCTGAGGGCGACGCTGGACGGCGATCACGCGCCGCCGCGCCTGCACGCCGGCCGGGTGATCGCCTTCGGCGGCTGCGGCGGCGGCTGCGGCGCGACCACCCTGGCGGCGGTGACGGTGCAGGCCGCGGCCGCGCGCGGCAGCTACGTGGCCGCGGTCGATCTCGCGCGGACGTTCGGCGCCCTGCCGTGGATGCTCGACGTCGAGCCCCCGGCCGGACTGGACGAGATGCTCGGCCTGGCGGCGTCGGGCCGGGCCTCGGGCGCGGACATGCTCGACGCCGTGTGCGCGGCCGCGGGCCCGCGCATCTCGCTCTACGGCTACCGCCAGGGCGACGGGTTGCCGCCGGCGCCCAGCCCGGACGCGGTCCACTGGCTCACCGAGCAGCTCGCCAACCGTTCGCACCTGGTGGTCGTGGACGGGATGTCGGACGCCGACATGCTGTTTCCGGTGCTTGAGAACGCGGACGAGCGGGTGCTGGTCTACGAGCCCACCCTGGCGAGTCTCAGCCATGTGACGCACATCCTCGCGCTGCTCGGCGAGGGGCGGGACGCCGTCCTGGTGGAGAACCACACGCGGGCGCGGAAGAGCGCGCTTTCCCCTCAGCAGGTGCGCCAGGCCCTGGCCGGACGCGAGCCGGGCTTCACCATCCCGTTCGAGCCGAAGCTGCCCGCGGCCACGAATCGCGGCAGGCCCGACGAATCGCTGGGAAAGAAGTACCGTCAGGCCCTCGACCGCCTGGTGGAGAGCCTCGCGAGGCCGGCGGTATCGCTGGCCGAGGCGGCGGACTCGTAGGAGCGGGTTTCGAGCTCGCCCCGTGCAGAAGCCTCCCTTTCCCTTTCGGGAGAAGGGGCCGGACGGAAGGGAGAGACACCCCATGGCATTGAGATCGTTCGGGCGCCGCCCCAAGACGGCCGAGGAGGACGGCGTCCAGGGGGTCGTACCCGCCGCAACGCCCGCGCCCGCGGCGTCCCCGCGTCCACAGACCTCGGATGCGGCCATTGCCGACATCGCGGCGCGGGTGCATCCGGTCGTCGCCAAGGCGCTCGACATGTCGCAGGCCATGAAGCTGAGCCCGGAGGACCTTGCGGCGCAACTCCAGGCGTTCCTCGAGACCGAGGAGGCGGGCACCCCGGAACTGACGCCCCTCGACCGCCGGCGGGTGGTGGTGTGCCTGATCAACGACATCAAGGGGCTGGGGCCGCTGGAGCCCCTGTTCCACGACTCGAGCATCTCGGACATCCTGGTCAACGGCCTCAAGTCCGTCTACGTGGAGCGCCGCGGCAAGCTGGAGCCGGTGGACATCAAGTTCCGCGACGGCCAGCACCTGTTGCGCATCGCGCAGCGCATCTCGGGCTGGGTCGGACGGCGGATCGACGAGGCCAGCCCGATGGTCGATCTCAGGCTGCCCGACGGCAGCCGCGTCAACATCATCATTCCGCCGCTCGCCATCGACGGCGCCACCATCTCGATCCGGCGGTTCCTGATGACCGGCGTTACCCTCAAGGACCTGGCGGCGCAGGACATGCTCTCTCCGGCCATGGCGCGGCTGCTCGCCGTCTGCGTCAAGTCGCGGCTGAACATCCTGATCTCCGGCGGCACCGGGGCCGGCAAGACGACGTTGATGAACACCCTGAGCCGGGAGATCAGCCACGGCGAGCGGCTGGTCACCATCGAGGACGCCGCCGAGCTGCAACTTCAGCAGCCTCACGTGGTGCGGCTGGAGACGCGCACCATGAGCGCCGAGGGCACCGGAGAGGTGTCGATGCGCGCCCTGTTGATCAACGCGCTGCGAATGCGGCCCGACCGCGTCATCGTCGGCGAGGTAAGGGGCGCGGAGGCGATGGAGATGTTGCAGGCCATGAACACCGGCCACCCGGGTTCGATGTGCACGATCCACGCCAACACCCCTCGCGATGCCCTGACGCGGCTTGAGAACATGTTGCTGATGGGCGCCGTCGAAATGCCGCTGACGGCGATACGGCAGCAGGTGGCGTCGTCCGTCGATCTCGTGGTGCAGGTGGCGCGGCTGCGTACGGGGCGGCGTTGCCTGACCAGCATTACCGACGTCGTGGGCATGGAGAACGACACCGTCATCACCGAGGAAATGTGGCACCTCGCCCAAGGCGAGTCGTCCACGACCTTCGAGGGCAGCGGCCGGCGGTCGTCATGGATGGAAGCGGTGGACCGGGCGGGGTTGCGGAGCGAGTTGCTGGAGGTGCTGCAGATGAGCAACGACGACGAGGCGCTCTCGGCGGCCGGTGGGACGCGGCGATGACCCCCCTGCTGATGGCCGCGGCCGCGGCCGGCGTCTTCCTGGTCGCCGCCGTGAGCGCCGCCGTCTGGCTGGGCGGCCGGCCGGCCGATGCGGACCTCGAGCGCAGGCTGCGCCGGGCCGCCGCGGCACTCCGAGGAGACCTCCCCGCGGCCGGCGACGCCGCAGCTTCGGCCGGCGTTTTCCGTCGCCGGCCCGACAAGTCCTGGCTGTACGAACGGATCGAACGCCGCTTCACCATGCTCGACGGCCGCGGGGCGTTGCCGAAGGCGGCGGCGCTGGGTTTCCTGGCCGCGGTCGCGGCCGGCGCGGCCGCGGTCTTGTTGCAGTTCGGGACGCTGCTCACGCTGCTGACCCCGGCGGCGTGGATCGCGGGGGGTTGGGCCTTTCTCAGGATCACCGATTCGGGCCGACGCGCCGAGTTCGTCAAGCGGTTCCCCGAGGTCGTGGACCAGGTCGTGCGCCTTACCCGCGCCGGGCTGCCCGCGGTGGAGGCCATCTCGGTCGTGGCCCAGGAGGCGCAGGAGCCGGTCAGGCGTCTCCTGCGGCAGATATCCGACGAGCTTTCGTCCGGCCTCGATCCGGAAGCGGTCTTGCGAGGCACCGCGGCGCGCGTCCGCATTCCGGAGTTCACCCTGTTCTCCGCGGCGCTGTGCCTGCAGCGAACCACCGGCGGCGCCATATCGGCCGCGCTCGCCAATCTCTCGGCGACGCTGCGAGCCCGGATGGAGGTGGAGATGAAGGCGCACGCCTCGACGGCGCAGACGCGGATCACGCTCTGGGTGCTGTCCGTGGTCCCGGCGTTGGTGCTGGCGGCCCAGAGCTACACCAACCCGGGGGCGGTGGAGACGCTGTTCGAAAGCCCTACGCTGTTGCGCTGGGGCGTCGGGCTCATCGTGGCGGGGCTGCTGATCGCGCGCGCCATCGCTTCGCGGTTCGGAAGGTGACGGCGATGCCATGGAGTCTGGCAGCGGTCGCGCTGGCGGCGTTGCTCACGCTGGCCGCCGCGTTCCTTTTCCTGTTCCGCGAAAGCCGCCGGGCGCTCGCCCTGGACCGGCGGCTTCAGGCGGTGCGGGCGCAGGCCGTGTCCGCGTACGGCGAGTCGGGAAAGCGCCAGGAGGACGCCTCCGGCGCCTCGTACCTGTCCGCGGCGGTGGTCGCCACGCTCCGCGTCGCGGCCATCCTGGTGCCGGTGGGCGGGGCCGAGCGCGCCAAGATCGGCGCTCTGCTCGCGCAGGCGGGTTTCCTGCAACGCGACGCGCTGGCGATCTTCCTGTCGCTCAAGATGATCCTGATGCTGGCGGCCGGCGTCGCCGCCGGCATGCTGGCGTCGGAGGCGGACCTGCTTGGCGGAAGCCGCATCGTGATCGGTTTCGCCGGCCTGGCCGGGGCGGTGGCGGGCGGACTGCTGCCCGAGGCGGCGTTGCGGCGCCTGGGCGCTCGAAGGCACCGCAAGCTGACCCGCGCGTTGCCGGACGCGCTCGACCTCATGGTACTGTGCGTCGAGGCCGGATACACCTTCGAACGCGCGCTCTCCATGGTTTCGCAGGAACTCCGGCCCCTCGCGCCCGAGCTCGCCGCGGAGTTGGGGTCGGTGGAAGCGCAGCTTCGCCTCGGCGCCGACCGCCGGAGCGTGCTGCAGGACCTCTGCGACCGCGCCGGGGCCGAGGGGCTGCAGGATTTCGCCATGACCGTGATCCAGGGCGAGCGCTACGGGACTCCCATGGGCCAGTCGATCCAGAACATCGCCCGGAACGAGCGCCTGCAGCGGGCGGCCCGCATCGAGGCCGCGGCCGGGCGGCTGCCGGTGATCATGAGCCTGCCGATGCTTCTGCTCGTGATTCCCGGCATCATCCTGCTGATGGCCGGCCCGGCATTCCTGGTTGCGATGCAGGCTATGAGCGGATTCGGCTCCAACTGAACCGGACTGAGCGTCCCTTCACACCGGGAGTCGGCATCGACGGACGGCGCGACGTTGCCTGCGGGCTTGCATCACGTGCCTGTTCGCCTATTATCTCACCGCTTCCTCGAATAGACCCTGTCTCTGTTGCGATTTACGACTACATGAGTGATGGCGCCGGTATACACGGGCACGCCGCCGCGGATCCCGCCGTACCCTCGGTGCGTGGTGCACTGGAGGCCCTGCTGCACCCGCGCGAGCCCCGCGAACCGCCCTGGAAGTACCTGCCCGCGGTGCTCGCGCTCGCCTTCGCCGTGCGGGCCGTCGTGGCACTGTCGGGCGACTTCGTCCTGCATCCGGACGAGATCATGCAGTATCTGGAGCCGGCGCACCGGCTGGTCTTCGGTAGCGGCGTCATATACTGGGAGTACTTCTACGGTGCTCGCTCGTGGCTTGTTCCGGGAACTGTGGCCGGGGTGTTGAAGTTGCTGGATGTCGTCGGTCTCGGGGAGCCGCGCTGGTATGTCGGCGCGGTCAAGCTGGCGTTCTGCGCGATCTCCCTGGCAATTCCCGCGGGCATGTACTTCTTTGCCCGGCGGCATTTCGGCGAGGCCTCGGCGCGGGCGGCATTGCTGGCCGGCGCTTTCTGGTACGAGCTTGTCGGCTTTGCGCACAAACCCATGGCCGAGTTCGTCGCCACCGCTCCGCTTGTGGCGCTGCTCGCGCTCTGCGTGCGGCCCGCCGCAAATGAAGCCGGACGGGTCTGGCCCGCGGCCTTCCTCGCGGTCGTCGCCGGTGCCGTAAGGATGCAGTACGCGCCGCTCGCCCTCGTGCTGCTGGGAATCGTGTTTCTGCGCACCGGAAAGAAGGGGCTGCTGGCGGCGGCCGCGGCGGCCTTTTTCTTCGCGGTGGGGGTCTTCGACGCGGTCACGTGGGACGCCGGCCTGTTCCACTCCTACCTCACGAACCTCCGTTTCAACCTCATTCTCGGACCCATGCGCGTTGGCGAGAGCCCGGCCTGGCAGTATCTTCTGTGGCTCGTCCTCGCCAGCACCGGCCTGAGCGTGCTCTGCGTCGCGGGGTCCCTCCGCCGGCCCGGTCGCTACACGTTGCTGTTTGCACTGACGGCCTTGATCCTGCTGCTCCATTCCCTGCAGGCCCACAAGGAGTATCGTTTCATCTTCGCAGTCGTTCCGTGCTGGCTTCTGATCGGCGCGGACCTCGCGGCGCGACTGTGGGGCGCCGTCCCACGCTGGCTCGCGTTGTCGGCGACCGCCGTGCTCGCAACCATTTCGCTGGCAGGAATCGGGAATGCCCTACCGTACCAAGACCGAGTATACCAGGCGTGGTCGAGGGAGACGGGATTTTTCGGCTTTGTCCGCAACCAGGATCCCATCTTCGCGGCCTATCGGTACCTCGCCCGCGCGCCCGGGGTCGCCGCCGTGTGGCAGCCCGATCGCCCCTACTATCAGCTTCCGGGATACTACTACCTGCACCGCAGGATACCCTTCTACGACAGGTTCACTGGAACGACCCTTGAGAAGGACATGACGGCTACCGTTCTGACAAGCCACATTGTTTCCTCGGACCCCGACCTTTCCATCGCGGGCTACTCCCTGGAGCGGGAGTTTGCCGGCGTGCGTGTCCTGCGCCGCGACCGAGAGGCGCCGCCGGTACGCCGCTGGTCCGACTACTCTCCCACTGTCGTCGGCCAGCGCGTGGAAGAGATCATGGCCCGGCTGGCCCCCGAGGCTCACGCTCCCCCGGCCAACTCGGGCATCCGCCTGGCGCCCCGGCAGGGGACGGCGGTCGGGTCTGGAGGGCGACGGCAATGAGCGGCGGCGCTGACATCACTTCTTTCCCGCTCAAGGGTCCCGCGCGACGGCTTCCGGGCGCTGTTTCCGTCTCTTCAACAACTCGGCCATGTTCTCGCGGGCGTTACGGAAGCCGGGGGCGATGCGCAGGGCGCGGCGCAGGCTCTCCTCGGCCTGGTCAAGCCGCCCGAGACTCAGGAGCGCGCGGCCGAGAACGTCGTGGACATCGGCCAGGTCCGGGCGCTTCTCCGCCGCGATGCGCGCGGCGGCCAGGGCTTCCCGCGGACGGTCCGCCTTGTTCAGCGCGCGAGCCAGGTTGAGGTGAGCGAACCGCGCCTCGGGGTTGTGAGAGACGATGTGGCCGAAAAATGTGGCGCCGTCCCGGTAGACCTCCGTCTGGCGCCAGGTCATGACCCCGAGGACCGTCAGGACCGCGGCCACGAGGCACGGCACGGTCATCCGGAGGGGTCGCGGCAGCGGCCGCACCAAAAACGCGGCCCCGCCGACGAGCACGGCCGTCACCCCGATACCGGCCAGATACTGGAAGCGGTCGGCCACGAAAGCATAGCGCATGTAGCCGAAGTCCACGAAGCCGAGCACGGGCGACAGCGTGACCGTGTAGAACAGCGCTCCGGCCAGGGGTCCCGGACCGAACCGGTGTCGGCCGAACCAGAGCAGCGCCGCCAGCGCGGCCGCGGCGAGGACCCAGGTCCAAGCCAGCGGATCGCCGGCGCGGATGTCCCAGAGCGGATAGATGACGGCCAGGTCGGTGGGCCACAGGAGCTTGCCGGCATAGAACCACCAGGCGCGCACCGCGATCAGCAACCGCTCCACCATCGAGTAGCCCAGGGAGAGCGGCACCCGGGAGGCGTAGAACAGGAAGTCGGCCATCGCGATGCACAGCCCGACCGCGAAGAAGGGCGCCAGACGCCGGAGATCCGCAGCCGTCACTCCGTCCCGCTTCCAGCAATGCCAGATCAGCAGCGTCGCAGGCAGGGTCACCACGATCGATTTGGACAGAAGCCCCGCGGTGAAGAGCGCCAGGCTCAGGACGTAGCGCCCCCACCCCGGCGTCTCCACGAACCGGATCCAGGTGAGCGCCGCGGTCAGGTAGAACAGCGCCGACAAAAGATCCTTGCGTTCGATGATCCAGGCCACCGACTCGACGTGGAGAGGGTGCACGGCGAACACTGCGGCCGCCGTCCAGGCGGCGGGCGCGGCCACGCGCAGCAGCAGGCGCCAGACCAGCACGGTGTTGACCAGGTGCAGCAGCACGTTGACGAGGTGATAGCCCAGGGGCGCCAGTCCCCACAGCTTGTGCTCGAGCCAGAAGCTCGTATAGACGACGGGCCAGTAGTGCCATTCCATCCGGATGTCCGACGGCGAGAACCAGATGTTCCAGAGGCCGGACGCCTTTCGAATCAGCGGCTCGTCGGTGAAGATCACGTCGTCCCAGACGAAGCCGGCCGAGAGCGCGGGGAAGTAGCTGACCAACACCAGGATGGCCAGGGCCAGGGCGGCCAGCGCCGGCTGGCGCACGAACGGGTTAGTCGGGGCCGCAGCGTGGGGACCGGGTTGTTGCACTTACGGGAAGGAGAAAGGCCAGCCGGCGGGAGTTGCCGCGGCTCAATATGTCCGTCGTATGCTGGTCAACTGTTTGCCGATGTCGGCAAATGCTTTCTTGAGCGCATCAGGACTGGCGTTGTTGGCGAAGAAGTAAGTTCCGTCCGGGTCGTCGGCCTCGCTCGAACACTGTCGGAGCTCGTCGCCATACGTCTGCCCGACATACGTGGGATGCATCGCCGCGATTGTGTAGATGGTGATTCCCTGGTCCTTGGCCTTGGTGCAACCCTTCCGGCGGTCAAGATAGGCATCGGAAACGTGATTGTCCTCCCCGTCGGTCAGGAGCACGATGACCTTTTGTACATCGGTGTCCCCGTCCATCGGGTGTACGGAATGGCCCCATACATCGCGCCAGGAGGAGTCGAGGAGGCGGATCGCCCACGCCATCCCGGCGCTTGAGTAGGTGGCGGAGCCATGGGGCTGCAGGCCACGGACGGCGTTGCGCGCGGCAGCCATATCCGTAGTCAGCGGCGTGATTTCCGGTCCGCCGCAGTTGTCCTGGGGTTTGACCCGCCACGGGCCATTGCGCCGGATGTCGCCGTCTCCGCACGGATTCTGTCCATCGGGGACACTGTCAAGGTCGTAGCACAGGGGCTCTTCCCCTCCCCTGCGGTTGGATTCCTGGCGGGTGTAGGCCTGACACGTGTACGATACATACTGGTCGTGGGGATAGGTCGTCTGGTCGGTGAAGAAACTCATCAGGAAAGGTGTGGTCGACGGAAGTACATTGGAGAACGACGGACGAAGCGCGGAATCGACCACGCGCATGTCAAGGCATCCCGCCCAGGCTCTGCAGGCGGTGGGAAGCCGGTTCTGCAGGGGCAGTGTCTGCTTCTCGGGGAGATACCTGTCGGCGCCCGGCGGACCTCGGGTCGGATGGGGATATGTCCGCTCAGCCGGGTATACCGCCCAGCGATTGTTCTCCCATTGCGTGCGTGTGGCCTGGTTCAACCGGACCCGGTAGTTCCAGGGTACGATCCCGACCGCGATCGAGTTGTTCTCACCCGAGGCCAAAACATCGATCAGGTCCCCAGCGGCCTCCTTCACGATGCTGATCCGGCTGGCGCCAACCTTGTTCCCTTCCAGGTCGTCCGCCATTGACACGGTCACATCGATTGCCAGTACCAGCTCGGTCGTCGTCTTGGTCAGGCCTTCCGCCCCCGACTTCACCGCAATTCCATCCTTGGGTCCGGCATACGCGAGAACCTGCTTCGAAAGGAGCGTTCCTCCCATATCGGCACTGGCCAACACGGCGACGGTTCCCAGCTTCCGGTTCACCTCCAGGTCAACCTTGAGGGTCTCATCCAACAGCGCTCGTGCCCCTTCCGGGAGGTTCTCGACCAGGTTGGAACGCACGTAGCGTTCTGCGAGAGGCTGCAGGTCGCTGTCGACTTCGTCGTCGGACATCGAAGCGGGAAGCGCCAGGAGCCGGGTCGTTGTCGCCATCACGGCCGCATCCGCGGCGTTCTTGAGCAAATCGCGGTGATAGGTCAGCCAGACGTGGTCCGTGACGAACGCTACACCGCCCAGCGTCATCAGGGTGAGCAATACCCCGGCAATCCCGGCCGCGGCCCTGGTCTCGCGAAGAAAACGGAAGATCGTCATGGACCCACTCCTTGCCGTGGCGACATGTCAAGGCGAACCAAACAATTTTCTGAAACAGTCAATCGAGACATCGGTGGAGCCGGGGGGTTCGCTCTATCTCTTCAGGAGCACTTCCTGGTGTGCGCTGCCTCGAAAGATCTGTACCCGCACCTGTTCCGGTTCCTCCGGCGCGGGGGCCGGCGCCGCGGGCGTGGGCTCGGAGGGCGCCGGTTCCTGCGGGCCTTCCGCGACGGGCGGCAGCGACAAGAGGTTCTCGAAGGCGGTTGGCGTACGGTTGTCCCGCCGCCGGCCGTCGGTGAGGGAGCGCATGGCGAGGGAGATCTTGCCCCTGGAGGTGGCGAGCACCAGACGCTCGGCCTCTGCCGGCAGGACCTCGAGAGTGACGGTGCTGGCGTTGCCTCGGGAACCCCTCTTCGGCTGCCCCTGGCTGCCGACGTTGCTCTCCACCTGGCGGTCGACCGCGACGACGCGAACGTCCTCGAGAATCGTTCCGGTGAACGTGTTCGTCTCTCTCTCGCGCCCTTCCTTGACCTCCACGGTGAGGATCACGTCCACGCGGTCTCCGGGATAGATCAACCCGGCCTGGCTGGTGGCCCGGTTGACCAGAATGGTGACCGCGCGATGGTTGGGCCTCAAGGCGGCGGCAAGGAAACCGTACTGGCCCGGGCGCACGATCGACGACCAGGTCAGCGGCGTGCCGTTGAACACCTCCCTGCGAACGACGGCGCCGACCACGTCGGCCGGCTTGGTCTTGCCCTTGAGCATGTGCGCCGAGAGGATGGCACCGTTCTTGAGCGGCGCCCACATGATGTCGGTTGCAGTGATCAGGCTCCCGACCCTCAGGTCCTTGGAGGCGGTGAGGACCACCGGCAGGGGCTTGGGCGGCGGGGCCGCGGCCTTCTTTGGAGGCGGCGCGGGTTCCTCGCGGAAGTACAGCCACGCGCCGCCGAAGACGGCGACGGCGGCGACGCTCACGAGAAGAAAGACGACGACGATACGGGTCTTCAGCATCTCTGGACTGCCTTATGCGCTTCCGGCCACGGCAACGGCCCGCAACGTCAGGAGCGCGATGGCCGGCGGCGCGATGGCCGCCGCGAACGGAAGATCGGCGCGCAGCCGGCGAGTGGCGTCGAACGGCAACAGGGAGAAGAGGCCGAGGCCGAGGCCGAGCAGCCCGACCCCCATCAGGAAGCCGCCGGCGTCGGCCGGCCCGACCCACAACCCCGCCGCGGCCATGAGCTTCCCGTCACCGGCGCCGAGCGCGCCCGTCATGAACAGCACAAACCCCACTGCCAGCAGCACCGCGCCGGTGAGGAAATGCGTCCAGAGCGGTGCCATGCCCCGATGGCCGGCGACGGCGATCTGGAGCACGAACAGGCCGAGCAGGGCGACCGGCACGGTGTTGGGGATCCTGCGGCGGGCAATGTCGAAAACGACCGCCGCCGCCAGCAGCGCGCAACAGGCGATCAGCAGCAACAGTTCAGGCATGACACTCTTTCCCGTCGCAACCCCTCATAAGGCTTCTCTCTTGCGAAGAGGACCGGGCGGCGCCGCGGACGCCGGTCATTCTCCTCCGGTCCCTCCGGTCCATTTCCCGGCCGGGACGTAGCAGTCCCGGCCGCGGCCCTTCAGCAGCCCGCAGAGCCGCTTGGCCGCGGCCCTGTCCGCCAAGGGACCCGCCCGCAGACGGTAGAAAACCCCCTTCTCCGGGACTTCGGCCTTCACCACGCGGGAGCTCAGGCCGCCGAGCAACTCCTTCTCCTCCAACGAGAGACGGCTCCAGGCCGCCAGCGCCGCCTTCCGCGACCGCGCCGAGAACAACTGCACCTGTCCGCCCGAAGGCGAAGCCGCCGCCCCCCGGGCCGGCTCTTTCCCGGCCGCGCGCGCGGTTTTCCGGACGCCGTCCCCGGTCCCTCCGGTCCATTTCCCGGCCGGGACGTAGCAGTCCCGGCCGCGGCCCTTCAGCAAACCACAGAGCCGCTTGGCCGCGGCCTTGTCCGCCAAGGGACCCGCCCGCAGACGGTAGAAAACCCCCTTCTTCGGGACTTCGGCCTTCACCACGCGGGAGCTCAGGCCGCCGAGCAACTCCTTCTCCTCCAACGAGAGACGGCTCCAGGCCGCCAGCGCCGCCTTCCGCGACCGCGCCGAGAACAACTGCACCTGCCCGCCCGACGGCGAAGCCGCCGCCGCGCTGATCTTCGCGGCGCCTTCCGGGGCGGCTTTTTTGAGCAGATGCGAAAGGTCCGCGGCGTCGCTCTCCAACCAGTGGGAAGCCGCGTACTTGGCGTAGAGCTGTCTCGCCTCGTCCGCCTCGCCCGATTGGGCAAGCGCGCGCACCAGATTCGCGGTGATCATCGGATGCGACGACGACAACTTGACGGCCTCGTCGAAGTGCTTCCTTGCCCGTTCGTGGTCCCCCTCAAGAGTCGCCACCACGCCGAGACCGTTGGCCACCCAGGCTTCGGACGGAGTGCCCTCGGCAAGCCCGGAAGCGGCGAGGAAACGCGCCTTGGCCGCGGCAACGTCACCTTCGCCAAGGCTCGCGCGGCCCGCGCCAAGCAACGCCTCGGCCTTGGCCGCCGGCCGCGTCGATCTCTCGTCCGCCTCGGCAAAGTGCTTGCCGGCGAGGGCGAAGTCACCCGCCTGCAACGCCAAGTAAGCCAGCCCGAGCCTGGGTTCCGGCGCGCTCGGGTAATGGCGCGAGAGTTCCGCGTAGAGCCGCTCCGCGGCCGCCGTCTGGCCGGCGTCGGCCGACGCCGACGCCACGTTCAGACTGCTGTCCAACTGCTGCTGCTCCGCAGGCCCGAGCTTGCCGGCGTGCTGTTCCCCCATCTGCAACCTGCCGCAGGCGCCGAGGGACAGGGCGAGCCCGGAGATCACCACCGTCAGGCGCACCATCCGGGACAAGCCCTTGGTCTCCGGCGCCGTTCCGCTCGTGCGCAATTTGCCCGTTTCCTTCATCGGCGCGGGAGGGTTTGAAACCCGCCCCTCTAGGCTACCTTACGGTGGACTCCCGTAGGGGCGACCGGCCGTCGCCCCTACCATGGCCACGGTCCGGCGAGTCGATTCACCCTCCGGGCGTTGTCGGCCGCGTCTGGCCTCCCGTCGCCTGACGCAGCCGGTTCGCCATCCTGGCGACCATGTCGCGGATGCGGTCGAGGGCATCCGCGAGCTCTGCGAACTCGCCTTTCGACGACAGCTCGATCCGGCCGGTGATGTGGCCGTGCTCCATTCGTTGCACGCGATTCGTCAACGCGCGTACGGGCTCCAGCACCCATCTGCCGAACAGCCAGCACAGCATGATCGAGGACAACAGCAGCAACACGCACAGCGCGGCGCCGACCCACAGGACGTCGCGTATCCAGCCCTGTTGATCCTGCCACTGCGTCGTCCCGACGAGTTCCGGCAAGTTGGTGTGATCGCTCAGATTCGGCGCCTCCACGATAATCATCCAGTCGAAGCCGGCGAAGTTCTCGACCGCCGGCGCGTAAAAGCCCGCACTCGCCGAACGCGCGAAGGCCACCAGGGAACTCGGCGCCGGCAGGCCGTCCGAGTTGTTCTGAGCGTCGTTTCGCGCGGCGATGAAAGATCCCGACCGGTCGCCTTCATAGGACAGGTTCAGGTGTGTAAGCGACTCGTCCGTGAGCAGGTTGATCTCCGGCTGCATGATCCGCCCGCGGGCGTGCGCGGAGCGCGTCTCGGCGACCAACAGCCCGTTGCGGGTCACCACCATGAACTGCGATGAAGGCGCACGGCCATCGAGCCCCGAATCGAACAGTTGGGTATGCAATAGCTGGCCGGGCGCGGAAAGACGGCGCGCAACGCGGTCGGCGAACAACTGGGCGAAGCGCACCGACAGGATCGCCTTCATCACGCCGATGGGGTTTGTGGTGCCGCTGTCGTGAATGCGCACCGAAAGGTCCACCGCCCACACGTTGGCCGAGGAGTCGAACTCGATGTCGCCTACGGAAAATCCCGACGACCATGCCCGTTGCCACCAGCCTTCGTCGGACTGGACGAAATCCGAGGTCGGGTTCGTCATCGCCACGTTGTAGCCCACCTCGTCGGTGAAGAAGACCTCGGCGAAATAAGGGGACATCCTGACCTGTTCACTCATGTAGGCGCGCGCCTGGGGCGCAAGTCCCAGGCTCTTTCGGGTCCGGAACCTGTTCTCGACCTGCTGAATCGAGAGGTTGTCCAACCCCTGTTTCGCGTGGGCGGCCCGCGCCGCTTTCACCGCCGCGACCACCACCGGGGACTCCGCCCAGGTCTGCACCTCGACGATACGATCGAGCATGAACCTGTCGATCGTTTTCCGCCAGACCCGAGGCGGCCTCGGTGAGCTTCAACGCATCGCCGCGCAATGCCAGCGACTCGAGGGCCGGCGACGGGCGGCTCTCCGCCCGCTGCCACAACCAGTATGCCCCCCATCCCGTCACTGCCAGCAACGGCACCCAGACGAGAAGGAACACGGCCAACCCGAAACGAACACCAAGCGAATGAGTCATTGGAGATGCCCTCTTGGTTTCTCAAACCGGGGAGAACTCTTCTTCCGCGGCTCTTTGCCGTCACCCGAGACGCGCGTTTCCGGCCCGCGCATTCGGATCAACCGCTTCGTCCTCCTCCTGCAACTCCGCCGACCCGGCGCGTCTGAGAATTTCCTCTGCCTCCAGAGACCTGGAGGGCGCTTCCTCCCGATCGCCGGAATCCTGCGGGGGCGTCGCGGGTTCGCCCCTGGAGTCATGGATTTTTCCTATGTTGTCGCGAGTGGCGGCCTCACCCTCGCGGTCGCCCAACTCCAGGTACAGCGACAAGGCGCTTTCCAGATACGCGAGAGCGCGTGTCAACTGGCCCTGGGACATGTAGACGAGGCCCATCCCGTCCTGCACCAACGCGGCCCCGGGCTTGTCCCCGGTCCTCAGACAAATCCGCACCCCTTCTTCGAAGCTCCTCAGGGCGAGGTCGTGCAGGCCCGAATCGTTCAACGCCAGGCCCAGCGTTCCGAGGGCGCGGATGTGCCCGGTCTCGTCACCCGATTCCTCGAACAGCCGGACAGATTCGGAGAGGTGCGCGCGCGCCTTGTCCGCTTCCCCCAGGTCCCGGTAGAGGCACCCGGCGTGAAAATGCAACCGCGGCAGCCCGTGAGCTTCCCCCTGTGATCCCAGGCAATCGATGGCGGCCTCGTACGCTTCGGCCGCCTGTGACGCATTTCCCTGAACGCGGTAAAGGTCGCCCAAGTTGGAGGAGACCGCCGCGCGGACGGCATCGTCTCCATCAGTCTCGCGGAGGGCTTCCTTGCAGTAGACGATGGCCGGAGCGATCTTCCCGCGCGCGAGATTCGTGACCGCCAGCGCGTTCAGGACAGGCCCGAACCGGTCGCTCCGCGGCAGCGCCTCCTTCAGGTGGCCGTCTGCGTCCTCGTAAAGGCCCATGATGTGCTCGACGATGGCCAGCCGAAGATACTCGCCCGCATCCACCGCCCGGCGTTCCGCCGAACGCCGCGCCATATCGTCGCGGGCCGCGGTCACGGCGGCATGAGCCCACTCCGGCATCGGAGCCTCGGCCGTGTCGACCAGCAACAGCTCGTCGGGACAGACCTCGGCCACGATGGAGCGAACCAGGTCGTCGGGCGGAACGTCGGCCGGTCCTTCCGCGGCCAGCGGCAAACCGGCCGGCGAAGCCGGATGCACCCGATCCGGCGCCCCGCGTTCTTCCTCATCGTCACCGGAGCCGAGTCCCTGCCCGGCGGCTTCCACGGGCCGCGAACCTTCCTGCCACCACGGAGGAGATTCCGTGGCGGGCTCCGCCCGCATCTCTTGCGTCAATTCTTCGACGGCGGGACTCCCCGCCAGCTCCTCCGGCATGACCGCGGTCACGACCTCGTCCGGCCGCTCGTCGGCACCGGCCGCCGCGGTCGCGCCAGGTCCCGGCTCGGACGCCAACCCGCCGTACCCCGCCGGCAGGGACACCGAAGGTCCGGGACGCTCCTCCTCATCGGCGCCGGCACCGAGTCCTTGCCGGGCGATGGCATCCCCGGGCCGCGAACCTTCCGGCCACCACGGAGGAGAATCCATAGTGGGTTCCGCCGGCGTCTCTTGCGTCAATTCTTCGACGGCAGGAACCCCCGCCGGCTCCTCCGGCATGACCGCGACCGCGGCCTCGTCCGGCCGCTCGTCGGCACCGGCCGCCGCGGTCGCGCCAGGTCCCGGCTCGGACACGAGCCCGCCGTACCCCGCCGGCGCGGACGCCGCGGGTCCGGGACGTTCTTCGTCATCGGCGCCGGCGCCGAGTCCTTGCCCGGCGGCATCCACGGGCCGCGAACCTTCCTGCCACCACGGAGGAGATCCCGTGGCGGGCTCCGCCCGCGTCTCTTGCGTCAATTCTTCGACGGCGGAATCCCCCGCCGGCTCCTCCGGCATGACCGCGGCCACGGCATCGTCCGGCCGCTCGTCGTCACCGGCCGCCGCGGTCGCGCCAGGTCCCGGCTCGGACACGAGCCCGCCGTACCCCGCCGGCACGGACGCCGCGGGTCCGGGACGTTCTTCGTCATCGGCGCCGGCGCCAAGTCCTTGGCCGGCAGCATCCCCAGGCCGCGAACCTTCCTGCCACCACGGAGGAGATCCCGTGGCGGGCTCCGCCCGCGTCTCTTCTTCGACCGCGGGACCCCCCGCCGGCTCCTCCGACATGACGGCCAGCACGACTTCGTCCGGCGGCTCGTCGGCGGCGACCGCAGCGGTCGCGCCAGGTGCCGGCTCGGACGCGACGTCGCCGTACATCACCCCCCTGTACATGTACCCCCCCCGCCTGATTTTGTGGGACTCCGCCGGAGTTGCCTGCTGCGCATCCCCCGCGTCACGGGGCTTGTCCTCGTCGGCCCCATCGTCGCTCGAACCGCCCTCCCACCAAGGCCGGTCCACGGGCTCGAATACCCCGTCGGCTTCCGTCTCCCCCCGGTTCGCGTCATCCGGCGCCGCTGCGGATGCTCCTTCGGGCGAATCGAGTCCACCCCGTCGTTCGTCATATCCCGTCCCACGGCGTTCCATGGAGCACCTCCGAGTACCAGCGAAGACCCATCTCGACGCGACCCGCACGTGCGGTGCGAAGTTCCGCGATCGAGACAACGGAGACAGGGCCGGTCAAGCCGGATTCGCGCAGTGCGACACGCACACCGCCCGTTTCGAAAGGCTCCCGGCGTGAACCGCACCATTGCGGGTCGGCCGGGGACGCCTGCCGGCGGAATGACTGGCCCATTTTCCGCCGATATTATACACATCGCGGGTGTGTTTATCGTAACCATTTGGAAGCAATAGGTATTTTTATCGTGTGTTGCCGGGTCCGCGAGTTGGGCGTCCGCGGGAGTGTTTCAAGCCTGACGGCGGCCGGGGGATGCGCTATCGCAGCTCGGGTTCGGAAAATTTCCGCGCCCATTCCCACCAACGCTTGAGGCAGCCCCTCGCCACCCCGTCGGGCAGTCCGTTGGCCGCCGGGCTGGTCAGCGCGCGGAGTTGCAGTTCGCCCTCGGTGAGAATGGGGCGTTCGTCGAGACAGCCGCTTTCGACCAAGTGACGCCTGAGCCTCTCGGCGCTGCTTCTACGGAAACTCCGCAGACGCGGTCCCCTGTTCTCCCCGAGCGCCTCGACAAGCCGCTTCGCATCGCCATCCACCTCCCGTGCAATGGACGCCACGTCTTCGAGGAACCGCTCGGCGAGGACGCCGCTTTCCTCGAGGGCGGCGCGGTCCACGGGCCGGCCCCTTCCCTGCTTCCACAACCCGCAAAAGACCTCGAGCAGATCCAACCGCAACGAGGTTTCCGCCGGAGCCACCGAACCGGAGCCGAGCCTTTCGGCGAGCGGAGTGCCGGAAACCGTCTTCCACTGGCCCGCCCGCTCGATTCCGTTCGACAGGAGGTCGTGCAACAGGTCCAGGTCGTCCCACAGGACGTAGAAGAAATGCTGTTCCGTATGGCCGAGCGCCGGACGGAATGCCGGCACGCCGATGGCCGCGCCGTATTCCTCGGGCGACCGCCCGTCGGGCGCCGGGACCGCCGGCCCCGGATCGATGCTGAGCGCGCGCGATTCGCCCACGCTGTCCACGTTCGTCCGTATCCGGCCCAGGTCGATGGCAGCGGCGATTTCGCAACCCTCCTTGCCGAGCGCATCGCGAATCCGGTCGACATCGAGCGGGTCGCTGGTGAAGTAGAAGATCTGGCGGTCCTGTTCTCTTCCGACGCGCCCGACGCATCGCACCATGGCCTCGAATCGCCTGGGATCGCTCTGGTCGAGCGCTTCGTCGAGAAACAGCGGCAGCACCAGACCCTGCTCCACCCGCTCGGCAAACGCGATGCGCGCCGCCAGCAGCAACTGGGCGCGGGTGCCGTCCGAGAGCTCATCGAGTTCCCGCGCCTCTCCGCTGCGCAACTCAACGGCAACGAGACGGGGCACCCCTTCGTCCTTGCCGAGGCGGAGTTCATAGCTGTGATAGGTGAACCCGGAAAAAAGCTCGCGGGCGCGCTCGAAGACCCGCGGCATCCGGCTCTGCTCGTACTCCTTCTTGACGGCGTCTACGAGGTATCTCCCTGCCTTGGCGTGAAGCGCCTGGTCGCGGAGGTCCCGCAACCTGGCGCGGGCTTCCTCGCGAACGGCGATGAGGTCCTGCATGGCGCTGCTCCTCTTCGCCTCGTCGATCCGCGCCGCGATCCCGGCGGTCTCGCTTCTCAGCGCGGCCGCCCTCGCCGCCAGGCTCGTCAGGCTGTCCTTGAGCGGGACCAGGGACAGAGCGTCGCATTCGGCCAGTTCGGGTTCGCCGGCTTTCCCGAGCTCCGCGCAATCGAGACCGATCTGGCCCTCCAGGCTGGTCTTTTCGCTGTGCAGTTCGCGGTAGCGCGGCAATGAGCCGAGCAGCAGAATGAGGCCGCTCAGGTCGCCTTCCTCCAGTGCTGCCTCCGAGTAGATCGTTCTGAGCGAACCGGCCGCGGCATCGCGGGCGGCGGAATTTTCCTCGAGCTGGCCCGTTACCGCCCGTTCGTCCGAGAGCGCCTGCAGCAGCAGCGCGTTGCGGTCCGCGAGACTGTTGAGACGCGCCCGGGCGGTTGCGGCGCTTGCCGGCCGCGCTTCGCCGTAATGCTCCAGAACACCGGCCAACTCTTCCAGAAGGGCGGCCTGGCGCCCTTCGAGGCCGCCCACCTTGCCGGCGGCGGCTTCGTCGTCGCCGCGGGCAATGCGGAGCTGATCGAGCGCCCGCACGAAATCCACCAACTCCGCATCCCGCGGAAGCGCATCCAGGCCGAGCCTGCCCTGAAGCTCCTGTCTGCGCGCATCGAGGGCGCGGCGCGGTTCCTCCAGGCCCTCCAGCTCGCTCTCCAGCGCTTGTCGTTCAACGGCACGGTCGCGCCCTCGCTGCAAGGAGGCCAGGGCATCTCCGGTCTCGCCTTCCAGGCTGCGCAACCGTGATTCCACCGAGGGGATCTCCCACTCGTCAGGCTCGTCGAGAGGCAGCCTTTCGAATACGGCCCTTGCGGCTTTCCGCGCGGCTCTGGAAGTGCTGCGGTTGCCCAGGACCAACACCGGCAGGGCGACCGCAATACCCGCGACCGCGAGCTGGATCAGCGACGGATCGACGAGCACCGCCAGTCCCACGCTTGCCGAGAGCACGGCGAGGGCCGACAGGAGCCAGACCCACCGCGCGCGTGCCCTGACCGCCGGGTTGTCCGGCTCGGACACGCGCAGCCACGAACGCAGGGCCTCGGTCGCCTCCCGGAGCGTGTCGACATCCCGCTGACCGCCGTCCGGCGCGTCGACGTATTCGAGCAGATTCAGTCTTTCCCGGACGGTGCCGACCCGGATCTCATGTGCCTGGCTTGACCGAAGGAACTCGAACAGCTCGCTCTGTTCCGGCAAGGTCAGCGCCAGGCTGTCGACGCCGCCCCCACCCATGGCGCGGGATGCCGCGGCAAGCCGGCTTCGGGTAACGTCGCGTTCGCTCCGTGCCGCGGCGAGCGCCACTTCGACACGTTCCAGTTCGTCCGCGTTTTCGCGCCAGGCCGCGAGGTCGGCCTGCTCCAGGGGGCCGGGAAGCCCGGACTGCCGCCGCGCCTCGCGCGCTCCGGCCAGCTCCCGTTCCAGGGACCGCGCCCGTTCGGCGAGCCTGTCCACCTGGGCCTGCTGGCGCTCGGCCTCCTCCACCTCCTTGCCGGTCAGGTTCGCCAGGGCGCCGGGCAAGGCCCTGATTCTCTCCAGGAGGGCGGCAAGCTCCTCCCGGCGGCGCGCAAGTCCCATCGCGCGTTCGACAAGAGTGAGCCGGCCGGCGGCGGTTTCCGCGTCACGGAGCTGCGTCTTCAGCTCTCCGAGCTCATCCGCGCGCCGCTGGAGATCGGTGTGCCTTCGGACCACCTCCTGGACGTCTTCCGCCGCCTTGTTGAAGTCATTCCGTTCATCGCGGCCGCGCTGGGCGGTCTCGGCGGCGAACAGGTCCGAGGCGATCTCGTCGAGGTCGAATCCGCCGGACATCTGCCGCCGTATCTCCGAGGCGATGTCGGCGGTGCCGTCCCGCGACGGGTCGATGAGAGACCGGAGGTTGAGAAAGAAACACCGGGAGTTGTGGGACGGCGGCAGGTTCGGAGAGATGTTCTGTCCGTCGCCTTGCTGCCAGCGGATACGCGCCCCTTCGCGCTCGGCCCGCCACGGTTCTCCGTCCAGCTCGAATTCGCCGGCAACCGAAGTCGAACGCGTGGGGCCGCGGTCCTCCCAGAACAATCCCTCGACCGCGCGGCAGATGCTCGACTTGCCGATACCGTTGGGACCGAATACGACGTGGAAGCCCGCCCCCGCCGCTTCGATCTCGAAAGGCCGGCTTATTCCCGGGAGCCGGTCTACGGCAAGCCGCAGGAGTTTCACGATGGATCGCTTTCCTCGCGGCCCGTGAGCATGGCCCTCAAGGCCGCCTTCCCCGAACGCAGCAGGAGATCGCGGAGGGCATGGTCCGACAGAGGGTCCGGGGCGTTGCGATGATCCTGAACCGGCAGCCAGAGGTCTTCTCCGACCGTTTCGCTCAACGCCGCGCGCGCCTCTTCCAGCAGCGTCCTCGACCGGCCGTCGTCGTGCATGAGCGTCACAAGCCGTTGCGCCATGAGAGCCGCGGCGTCGTCTCCCGACGCGATCTCCGCGAGGTCCAGCGGCAAATCCATCGAGTCGACGATCTTGCTGAAGAAGACGGCCGTGCCGTCGACGTTGCGCCCCATGGAGCTCCACTCGCCGCCGGCAATCCACCGCCGGATTCGGTCATAGCCGGCGGCTGTCCCGGTGAGCTGCACGCGCAGGCCAAGGGCGCGGGGAAGCATGGCCTGTTCGCCGAGCCGGCCGACGGCTCTTTCCGCTTCACTCAACAACCTGTCGGGCAAATCCTCGACGTGATCGAGACCTTCCACCGACACCGCCACCTGCTCCCATCGCAGCGGCGCAAGGGGAATCTGCCTGAGGTCCATGCCTCCATCACCGGCCACCGTAAGGAGCCAGGGACCGTGCGGGCCGGTCTCCGACGAGTCGAGTCCGACAAGTGAACCGAGATAGCCGCAGGGCCGGCCTTCCGTCGTCGTGGATGACCGATCGAGGGAAGGCTGGTGGACGTGGCCCAGGAGCCAGGCGTCGCAGCCGGCTTGGTCGATCTCGGCTTGCCGGATGGGCGCGTAGTGTCCGCCGGGAGCGTCCAGGTCCCCGTGCAGCAGACCGATCCTGGGAACGGGAGGCGACGGCGCCTCAAGGGGTTCCCTGAGCAGTTCCGCCACCGGACTCTGGCGCACGAACCTGTCATCGAAAGACCAGCCGACCACCTGGGCGGCCGGAGACCGGTCCTTCGAGATCATTCTCGCTTCCCACCGGCCGCCGGCGCCCAACAGGATGAACCCGTCAACCGCGGCCGCGAGCCGCGGCAACGCTTCGACATCATGGTTGCCGGCAACGGCGATGACCTCGATTCCCGCCTCCAGCAGTTGCCGGACGCATTCTTCGAGCGGCAGCATTGCCTCGAATCCGGCATTGATGCTCTCAACCACATCACCGGCGAACAGCACCGCGTCGACGCGCTGCCGGATCGCGAAATCGACGGACCGCCGGAGAGCCGCAACCGGCGTGACCTCTCCGGGATCCACTCCCCACGACGAAATGCCGCGGGGCACGCCCGAGCAGGGCGCGCCGAGGTGAACGTCGCCGATGGCCAGTATGGAAGCGCTTTCGTTCATGTCGTGAGCCCCCGGCGGCGCCTTCACGACCCGGACCGCGGACTGCGTTCCTCGAACACGGCATCCGGGATGCCGAACTCCGGATAGCCGTCGTTCCCGTGTTCCGTCGCGTCCAGACCGACGGTCTCCGCTTCCGGCGACGCGCGCAAGCCAACCACGCTCTTGATGGCGGTGAACAACAGCAAACCGCACGTCATGCAGAAAGCGAAAACGGATATCACTCCCACCACCTGGGCCCAGAGCAAGTGGATGCCGCCGCCGTAGAACAGCCCGGACTCCACGTGAAACAGTCCCAACAGCACCGTCCCCAACGCGCCCGACACGCCATGGACGGATATGGCCCCCACCGGATCGTCGATCTGCATCCAGTCGAACGCCAGCACGGCGAGGACCACGACGATTCCCGGCACGAAGCCGAAGAACAGGATGGCGGCCCAGGGCTCGACGAAGGCGCATGCGCCGGTTATCGCCACGAGACCGGCGAGTGCGCCGTTAAGGGTCATGGTGAGGTCGGGCTTGGAGAACAGCACCCACGCCGTCACCGTGGCGCCGGCGGCGCTGGCGGCAGCCGCGAGGCTGGTGTTTGCCGCGATCAGCGCTATGTCGTTCACCCTGGCGCCCATGATGCTTCCGGTGTTGAAGCCGAACCAGCCGAACCAGAGGATCAATGCCCCGAGCGTAGCCAGCATCAGGTTGTGACCCGGCAAGGCCCGGGGCCTGCCCCACTCGTCGTACTTGCCGAGCCGCGGCCCGAGCACGATCACGCCCGCCAAGGCGAACCACCCGCCGGTGGAATGCACGACGGTGGACCCGGCGAAGTCCTGCATGCCCAGTGCCTCAAGCCATCCGCCGCCCCATATCCAGTGGCCCACCATCGGGTAGAAGATCAGCGAGACGAAGAAACTGAATATCAGAAAGCTCACGAATCTCGTGCGCTCCGCCATGGCGCCGGAGACGATGGTGGCCGCGGTGGCGCAGAACATCAACTGGAAGAACCACGCCGTCAAGGTCGGAACCGACGTCGTGCTCAGAGAGGGGTACAGATCGCCCGTGTCCGGCAAGACGAAGAAGCCGGTGGTTCCCAGGAAGGCGTTGCCGCTGCCGAACATGATGCCGAAACCCAGGATCCAGAAGCCCAGGGAGGCCATGGAGAAGTCCCCGATGTTCTTCATCATGATGTTGACGACATTCTTGGCGCGGGTGAACCCGCCCTCCACCATGGCGAAGCCCGCCTGCATCAGGAACACCAGGAAACCGGCGATGGTGGTCCACATGGTATCGACCACGAACCGCACTTCGGATACCGGCTTGCCGTCGATCCTGCCGTCCAGCGCATACACGATGGCGGGAAACAGCATCATGGCGAGCGTCACGGCAGTGACGGTACGCAAGCGTCTCGGCATGGGCACCTCCTCCGATTGTGTCTTCTTTGGCGATACGCCCACGAATCGAAGGCGTGGGCACCAACGGCGCATGGCCGACCCGAGGTCTCCCGGTCCCTCCGCGCCGTCCGTATCGTCAGTGCAAAGGAATGCGGATGACGACGCCGCCCATGACGTCTCCCTGCTTGAAGTCGTTCCGTGGACTGTCCTCGTGGGCGTTGTGACAGGTCACGCAGGAGGGTGAAACGGCGACGTCGGCATAGACCGCGGTGAAATACTCGACGCCGTCGATGGTCTCCCGGCCGTAATGAGGCTTGGACGGGTTCTCGGCGACACTGTCGAGTCCGGCGACTTCCACCTCGGTCCTGGGTCCGCTCTCCTTGTTGAGGGGCCACTTGGACAGCAGCGCGTAGCTGAACGCATCGGTCTGCTTGGCCACCAATCCCGCGCCCATGCGGAACATCTGCGCCGGCAGCGGCAAGGCCTTCTGGCTGTCCCAGTGCTCGCTGGCCTTGACCACCTCCTCCACGTCCTGCAGGCGATAGACCACCTCGTTCGAATAGACCGTACGGTCGGCCGCCATGACCGCGAACAGCGCGTCCGCCATGCGTTCCGGGGATATCCCCGCCGACTCGCTCGACCCGCCGGAAGGCTTGCTGTCGCACGCCGCCAGTCCAGCGACGAAAACCGCCGCGGCGAGGAGGAAAAGACCCTTCCTGGCGACCAGGCGTCTGTCTGGCTTCATTGGTTCACTACTCCCTTCGTCCCGGCGGACTGAACCGTTTCCCCTCTACGGCAAGGTCATGCCGATGCCCCGAACCCACGGGACGTGAATCCGCAAAGAGGCACCTGACGTAGGCACCTGACGAGTTGTCCGGCGGGCGTCATCGAAGCGTTAACGAAGCTTGACGGTGTCGATGCCGTACAGGTCCCCGCGGAGTCCGCAAGCGCGCCGCCCAAGACCGCCTTCACCTCAAGTGTCAGCCGGCGAACGCCGCGGGCAACATAGAAACGGAAGTATACACGCCTGGAGTGTGGATATCGTAAGAATCAGAATGCGGTTAGTATTTATATTGTATTGTCTCGCCGATTTGGGTCCCCCCCTTGATATCAACGGAACTCGAACTCCTCGGTGTGGATACGCCGTTCCGAGACGCCGTGCCCGACCAGCCCGGCAGTGACGGCGGCCACCAAGGGCTTCGGGCCGCAGAAATAGTAGCTCCACTCCCCGAACTCGCCGTGCAGGTCCTTCCTAATCGTCTCCGCGTCGATCCGCAGGCCCTTCTCCGAGTCGAGCAGCAGGACCGTCACGTCCCCGGCCGCGCCGGCGTGCGATACCAGCTCGTCCAGGAACAGGGCCTCGGCCGCCGTGCGCACGCAGTAGTAGAGCCTCACCGTCCTGCCGTGGCCCGGCTCCATGGAGCGCAGCACGGACAGGAACGGCGTGATCCCGATGCCCCCGGCCACCCACACCTGCTTCGCCTCGCCCTTGAGCGGGTTGAACCGCCCGTAGGGTCCCTCGATACTGGCCTTGGCGCCCGCGGCCAGGGATTCCCGCACCCGGCGGGTATAGTCGCCCAGGGCCTTCATGGTGAAGCGCAGGCGGCCCTCCCGGGCGCCGGACGATATGGTGAAGGGGTGAGCCTCCCGCAACCCGTCGGCGTCGATCGTGACGAAAGCGAACTGGCCCGGCTCGAAGCGGAACATGGCGCCCACGGGCTCCAGCGCCACCTCGGTCGCCCTCTCCAGCCGGTTGACTTGGGCCACGGTGAAGGGGCGGCGTTCCCTCCGGGCCTGGAACAACTGCCTCCAGGCGTAGGCGGCGAGGCCGGCGAGCAGCAGCACGGCCAGGGCCGCGCCCGGAGGGGACCCGAGCGCGAGCTCCCCGCCGTCGTAGAGGACGAGAAATACATGGAGGGCGGCGACCGCGAAGAACAGCCCCATGAGGCGGTGGGTGGAGTACCAGCGGTGGTAGGGGACCTTGCGGTTCAGGGTGAGGATCAGCAGCAGCACGAAGCCGACCAGGGCGACACGGCCCACGGTGTCGATGGGCAGCTCGAGCTCGGCGGCCGGCGGCGGCGCGGGCGCGGCTGCCGGCGCGGAGGGGGCTGCCGGCGCCGGCGCTGCCTCCGCGGCAACCGGGGCGGCAGGGGTTTCTTCCGGCGGACCGCCGCCCGGAATGGTCAGGAAGTGCGCGAAGACCAGCAACAGCATGGCGACGCCCAGGTACTTGTGGACCTGGTACATGCGGTCCAACCCGCCGAACCACGTCTCCACCGCGCGCGGGCGCGCCGAGAGCACCAGCCCCAGGGACATGCAGATCACCGCGCACGACCCCATGAAGTAGGAGAACTGCCCGGCAAGGGGCATGCCCGCCGCGGTCACGTGGGGCCAGTAAAGCGCCGCGTACGCCACGAACGGCGCGGCAAGCCAAAGCCGCTTCCCCATTGCTGTTTCCCCCCGACCGCCGAGTGGAAGCAGGGCACGTCTACCCCGACCCGCTCGGCGGAATACATCCTTCGCTTCGCTGCCCGAACCGGTGCCCCGGCGCAGCCAATCGCCACTGCGTTTCGTGCATCGACATGCGCTGCGTCATCTCGTGCCGTCTCGGGCCGCGGGTATACGAGAGTCAGAAACGGTGACGAAGAGAAAACTTCGGCGTGAGTGATTGATCGCCGGGATTGTCGTGGACTTCGATCTTGATCAACCAGTCCGACCGGCCACGAAAGTCGAGCCCCAAGGCTCGCCGCACGGAATGATCCCCCGAGTAACGAATCAAGCCGGCGTACGGCCGAATCGTTCCAAGGAAGGAGTCACTCCACAGACCGTATCCGGCCTCGCTTCGTAGACCCACGCCGGTCGGACCTCCATCGGCGAGGGACATGAGCCGCACGTCGAGGTCCAGCCCGAATCCGCGACCGAGGCTGTCAGGAGCGAACCGGACTCCGCCCCCAAGGCGCCAGGATTTCTGCTCGTAGTCGCCAAGGCCGAAAGAGCCCCTGGCATTCCCGATCAGAGCAAGACGGGGATGGAGAATGCCATCTACGGACACCGAGCCCGCCGCCTCCAACTGGCCGCCCTCGGGCCCATCCCCGGTCAAATGCTTGTAGGCCACGGACACCGAAGGGGCGCCGGGGACCGGCGCGCTCCACGCCAGGCCGGCGCGATAGTCGCGGCCGCGCATGGTCGGCAGCGAGGATGAAATCCGGCCGCCTCCCTCGATGTCGAAGCTGAACCACTCGATCCCGGCTTCCGCTTGAAGCTCTCCGGACAGCACCTCGGCCAGGGGCACCGAGGCGCCTACGGCGTGGGCGAGAAGGCGCACGTCAGAGCGGGACCACGACGGAAAGCCCGGATCGTCGCGGTGGCGAAGGTATCCCGTTCCCGCGCCCAGCGACGCCCAGAGGTGTCCGCCGGTCGGCATGTGCCAGGCGGCGAAGGGATGCAGCGAGAGAATTTCGGTGTCGTGGTCGCCGGTGCGGTAGCCGAGTTCGGCAAGGGCGGCCTCGGCCCGGTAGCGAAGCTCGGTGCGGGTGAACGAGGCCACCAATCCCGCCTGCCAAGCGCCGGCTCCCGTCTCCGCGGCCAAGGTCGCGGACTCGCTGACGCCGGTGTAGTCGAAGCCGTCGCTCTGCCCCGACAGCGAAGCAATGCCGACCTCGGGCGCAACCGCCAACGACGCCTGTTCCGAGCCGGGCGACCACCCGCGAACGCGGTCGCGAACCGCGGCGGAGGCCACCGCGGCGGCACGCCTCGCATGCACCGGTCCCAGCGCCTCGTGCACCGGGTTGGAGACTCCTTGCACACCGGAGCGGGGTTCCGGTGCGATGGTGTCCGGACACCGGTATTCGCGCGCATTACCGTCCCAGAACGCGTCGTCGCGCACTTGAAGCTGGACGTGAATGTAACGCTCCGGGTTCTCGCCGGGACAAATACCGGCGCCGGGATTGTACTGGACATCCAGGCAAAGAGCGTCATGCGCATTCCTCGCGTTGACACTACTCCCGGTGCCGACCAGATAACGGTACGTGTTGGGGGTGCCGAAGACCGGCGGCGGACTTGGGTTCTTGAACGTGAGTACCCGGTTGGCCGGATTGAACGACAACAGGGAGCGAGCTTCACCCGCTCGAGGCAGTCCGTACCTTTCCAGGCCTTGTCCACTGCGCACACCGGGCAACGTCGCGACCTGTACCGGTCCGCTGCCGGGAATTACGCATGGCCCCCCAGGCTCGACCGTCCTGGCCCTGAAGCGCAAGGCACGCGCTTCGAGAGGTTCGACGACAAGGACGAACGACCGGGAGACGGACGCAGGCGGAGACGAACTGTCCGTCACCCGATAGGTGCAGTTCGGCCCACGGTACTCCGCGTCGGGCGTCCCTGACAGGACGCGGGTGCTGGAGTGAAATTCGAGTCCCGCAGGTAGCGTACAGTCGACCAACTCGTAGGTGTACGGTTCTACGCCGCCCGAGGCTGCCTGGAACGTTGTCTCGCTACGCCTTCCGATCTTGAGTGTCAGTTCATCCCCGAGTATTTCCTCCTCGAATGTCCGTGTGAGGTCCAGCCGCGGCGGTTCATCCGCGGCCACCTCGACCTCGACGGCTCTCGACACCGTGGCGGTGGGCTGCGAACTGTCCGTAACCGTGTACGTGCAGGAATCGTGGAAGGGCGTGTCCGGCGTGCCGGCGAACATGCGGGTTTCGGGCGCGAACCCCATCCCCGAGGGCAGCACCCCCCCGGCACAGGTAAAGGAGTACGCGTACGGCTGGACGCCTCCCGTGGCGGCGGGGAGCGCCGCACTGTCGAAG
Organism: uncultured Binatia bacterium (SeqCode); assembly: GCA_965204505.1. Taxonomy (GTDB): domain Bacteria; phylum Desulfobacterota; class Binatia; order UBA9968; family JAJDTQ01; genus JAJDTQ01. The sequence continues at coordinate 252,816 of CBDBFB010000001.1, read as the reverse complement.
GTCCCGACACGCAGACTTATCAGCCTCGGGAGCGAAAGCATCAGCGGCGGTGTTGCGGCGGCCACCTCGACCTCGACGGCTCCCGACACGGTGGCGGCGGGCTGCGAACTGTCCGTAACCGTGTACGTGCAGGAATCGCGGAAGAGGGTGTCCGGTGTGCCGGCGAACATGCGGGTTTCGGGCGCGAACCCCATCCCCGAGGGCAGCACCCCCCCGGCGCAGGTAAAGGAGTACGCGTACGGCTCGACGCCGCCCGTGGCGGCGGGGAGCGGCGGACTGTCGAAGGTCCCGACACGCAGGCTTATCTTACTCAGGGGCGGAAGCCTCAGCGGCCTTGCTGGGGCGGTTACCACAAGCCGGAGCCCATAGGAGACGCTCCGCGCCGGCCGAAAACCCGGGTCGGACTCGGTGACGCGGAAGGTGCAGAAAAAGGTCTTGCCGCTGTCGGCTACGGAGGCAGTGCCCGCAAGGATTCTCTGGTCCGGGATCAGGGTTACCCAGTCAGGACAGCCTTCGATGCTCGATTCGTAGGGAGGATTCCCGCCGGAGATGTGCGGAAGCCGATGCTGATGCGGTTCCCCGGGACGAAAAGAGAGCTCGAGCGTCTGCTTCCCCCCGGGAAGGTCGACGGAAAGATGGCCGCCGCCGCAGGCGGCGAGCGAAAGAACAAAACAAACGTGGACAACGGTCCTGATACATTTCATTGGCGCAATCCGAGTCAACCGCGCGCCGCGGCGCGGGCCTCACGGCGCCGCTCCCAGCGCGGCTGGCGGCAGATGTTGCCGAGGAACTCCAGCACCGTGTGCGCGGCGAGGTAAGAGGTGATGCCGACCCCCACGTCCAGGGTCGGATTGACCTCCACCAGATCGAAGCCGACCACGTCGCAGCGCTCGGCGATGGCCGCCAGAGTGTCGCGCAGTTCCGCGTAGTTCATCCCGTTCGGCTCGGCCGATACGCATCCCGGTATCAGCGACAGGTCAAGCACGTCGATGTCGATACTCACGTACGTCCGCGCATCGCGAGAGACCGCCTCGGCGACGCCGTCCGGGCCGACATCGTGGAACTCGCGTATCGTCATCACCCGGTTGCCGTCATCGATCGAGTCGCGGATTTCCGATTCGACGCTGCGAAGGCTGCGGATCCCGACCTGGGTGAGGCTCAGCACATGCTGCATCGGAGCGATGTGACGGAACGCATGGACGTTGGTGAAGCGCAGATCGTGGATGAACGGCGAGTAGTCGATGTGGGCGTCGAAGTGGATGACGTGCAGAGGCTCCTCGTCCTCGTACGCCTTGACGATCGGGTAGGTGACCGAGTGGTCCCCGCCGAGCGCCACCGGCATCGCCCCTTTTGCAAGGACCGCCCTGGTGAGATCGGTCGTATTGTCGAACGTGCTCCGGACGTCGGTCGGCCAGACGTCGACATCGCCGACATCGGCGATGGTCTTGTTCGCCATCTCGTATTCGAGGTAGGTCCGTCCGGTCACCGGATCGTAGAACCCGGCCTCGGCGGCGAACCGCAACGAGTGCTCGCGAATCGAACGCGGACCCATGCGCGAGCCGGCGAGGAACGGCGAGCCTTCGTCGAAGGGGATCCCGAAAACGGCGATATCGGCGTCGAGAGCATCGAGGCGGGTTTCGATCGGCGCACGCAGGAAAGAGGGGATACCGGAGAACGGGCGGTTGAGCTTGAATCCGGAACGTCTGCTGCTGGATGTCATGGCCGACTCTCCAAGTTTCCCTTCGGCGGCTCCCCGCAAGCGCGATAACTCAAAGGAGCGGCGACATGTCGTCCATGTAGCGAATCCACTGTTCCTCTACAACCTTCTCCAAGCAAAAATTCAACATAAAATACGGTAAACATGCTATCTGGCTGCCAAATCACACGGTGAACACACTCTGCGTGTATATCATCTCTTGCTGTTCGTCTTATGGTATTCAAGCTCATGGGTTGAGCGCAACGCGCAAGGACGGAGGACTGAGATGCTGACCTTAATCAAACGAGTCCGGACGGTCATGTTCGTGGCTGCCGTTACAGCGAGCTTCACCATCCCCAGCGGGCCGGCCAAGGCGGATCTCCTGGCCGAGATCAAGAAGCGCGGCGAATTCGTCGTCGGAACCGAGGCGCGGTTCCCGCCGTTCGAGTTCGTCAAGGACGGCAAGATCGTCGGCTACTCGACGGACATCATGGCGCACGTCATGAAGGCGTTGCCGGGGGTAAAGCTGACCCGGCTCGATCTTCCCTGGCAGGGCATTCTTCCCGGCCTGGCCGCGGCCAAGTTCGACTACGTCGTCACCTCCGTAACCGTCACCAAGGAACGCTACGAGAAGTACGCGCTGAGCCTGCCGATCGCCGACGCCACCATGGCGCTGGTCAAACGCAAGGGCGACGACTCGATCAAGGGGCCCGAGGATATCGCCGGCCACGTAGTCGGCTCGCAGGCCGGCTCGGCGCAACTTCAGGCCCTTCAGGCTTTCGCCAACGGGCTCTCGGCGGCGGGCAAGGGTGTCAAGGGGATCAAGACATACGTCGATTTCAACGAGGCCTTCGCCGATCTGGCGGCGGGACGGATCAGCGCCGTGTGCAACAGCCTGCCGAACCTGCTCGAGCTCGTTCGCACGCGGCCGGACAGGTTCGAGCTGGTGCTGCCGACGTTCGGTCCCAAGAAGTACTTCAGTTGGGCCGGGCGCAAGGGCGCCGAAAGCGCTTCGCTGGCCGCCTTCATGGATGGACAGCTCGCTGCGCTGAACAAGTCGGGGGTGCTGACCGAGCTGCAAAAGAAGTGGTTCGGCGGACCCATGGACTTGCCGTCCGACACGCTGCCGGTACCGGCCGACTAGACGCCCGTGAGCAACCGCCCTCATCGCCGCGGGCGGTTGAGAACGCGGGGTGCGCACGGCAGAGGGTGCCGGCGATTTGACGGGGCTCGGCAGTGGATTTTGTTGGCGTCACCGCGAACCACTACGACGCTTTCCTCGTTGGCGCGTCGATGACCGCCGGGATCTCGGCGGTTTCCATCGCCGCCGGCATGATCCTGGGGCTCTGGCTGAGCTTCGGCCTGATCTCGCGGAACCGGCTCATCCGGCGGGCCGCGGTGGTCTACCGAAGCGTCTGGCGGGGCACGCCCATCCTGGTGCAACTCCTGATCGTCTTCTACCTGCTGCCGACGATCGGGCTGGACGTGCCGTCCATCGCCGCGGCGCTGATCGCGCTGACCATGAACACCGCGGCGTTTCAGGCCGAGATCTTCCGGGGCGGGCTGCTGTCCATCCCGTCCGGCCAGGCCGAGGCCGCGCGCATGCTCGGGATCGGAATCCTGGCCGTCAAGGTAAGGATCCTGATCCCGCAGATGATGCGGCTGGTCCTGCCGGCGCTCATCAACGAGACCATCAGCATCCTCAAGAACTCGTCCCTGATCTCGGTGATCGCGGTGACCGAGCTCATGCGCACCGGCCAGCACGTGGTCTCCGTCACCTACCGTCCATTGGAGGTCTACACGATCGTGGCCGCCATTTACCTCGCCATGAACCTGGTCCTGGCCCGCGCCGGGGCCTACTTCGAAGGCCGTTACGCGGTCGCGTCGGCGCGTTAGTGTCCTTGGAGAAGCCGTGTCGTTCGACATCGACATCCTGTTTCGCTACGGTCCGCTGTTGCTCTCGGGGCTATGGACGACGGTGTATATCTGTGCGCTGGCATCGCTTCTGGCCGTCGCCGCCGGTCTCGCGGTCGCGTTGCTCCACAGCCTGCCGTTCCCCCCGGTAAAGCTGCTGTGCCGGGCCTACATCGAGGTCATGCGCGGGACCCCGATCCTGATACTGCTGTTCATACTGTACTATGGCGGCCCGTCGATCGGGTTGATCCTTGACGCCGAACCGGTGGGGGTCATCGGCCTCGGCTTTTACGGCGGCGGCTATTTCGCGGAGATCTTCAGGGCCGGGTTCCTGTCCATCCCGCCCGGGCAGATCGAGGCCGCGCGCATGCTCGGGATCCCGCGCCGCATGATCGTCGCCCGGATTCAGATCCCGCAGATGCTGACGCTGATCATCCCGCCGTCAACCAACCAGGTCATTATCCTGGTCAAGGAATCGGCTCTGTTGTCGATCATCACGGTGGCCGAACTGACGAAGAACACGACCCAGATGGTCAACGAGACCTTCGCCGTGATCGAGCCCTACGTCGCGGTCGCCCTGCTCTACTGGCTCATCATCGAGGGTATCGCGTTCTTCGGCGGGTTCCTCGAACGCCGGTTCAGCCACGCATGATGAGCGACGAAGCAACAAGGGACACCATGGAACGCAAACCCGTGGTCCTGGTCGAGGGCCTGCACAAACGGTTCGGCGCGGTTCACGTCCTGAAAGGAATCGACCTCGCGGTCGACAGCTCGCGAGTGGTCTGCGTCATCGGCCCATCGGGTTCGGGCAAGAGCACACTGTTGCGATGCATGGCTTTTCTCGACCGCTACGACGAGGGTCGGGTATTCATCGAAGGCCGGCTGCTGGGCTATCGCGAGGGCGACGGCAAGCGGGTGCCCGACAGCGACCGCAACATCGACAGCGTCCGCAGCGTCATCGGCATGGTCTTCCAGCACTACAACCTCTGGCCGCACAAGACCGCGCTCGGCAACGTCACCGAGGCGTTGCGCGTGGTCAAGAAACTTCCCAGGCGGGACGCGGAAGCCATCGGCATGGAGATGCTCGCCAAGGTAGGGGTGGACGACAAGGCCCACCACTACCCGGCCCAGCTCTCGGGCGGACAGCAACAGCGCACCGCCATCGCCCGGGCGCTGGCGATCCGGCCGCACGTGATGTATTTCGACGAGCCCACGTCGGCGCTGGACCCGGAACTGGTGGGAGAAGTGCTTCAGGTGATGCAGGAACTCGCCGGCGACGGCATGACCATGGTCGTGGTCACCCACGAAATGGGATTCGCCGCGCATGTGGCCGACGAGGTCGTGTTCATGGACGCCGGCCAGGTCATCGAACGCGGCCCCCCGGACGACATCTTCAAGCGGCCACGAAGCGAGCGCCTGCGGGAATTCCTCGATACCTGGCGGTCGCGCACGATCTGAACTCGCACGATCTGAACTTTATCTCCCGCGGCCGCCCACCACGTATCAGACCCCTCGGGCCGCGCGTCCGGACCACGAAGAATTTCCGATGATCCCGGTCTCGGGGGTTACCGACGCTTCGCGCCGAAGGCACCCGCGATACCGTCCCCGCGGAACTCGCCGCCCACTTCCTCATGCCCGGGGCCGGTGAACATCCCGACAAGGTAGTCGTAACCTTCCCCTTCCCCGTTGCGGCGGGAAACCCTGCCGAACAGGCCGTCCTTGAGAGGAAGATCCTCCCAACTCATGTTACGGAACCGAGTCCCCTCGGTGACGTTGTGGATGTTGGTGAAGAATACGCCGACATCGGGAGCCGCGAGGTCGTCGATCACGATCCTCGCGTCGCCAAGCAGCACGTCCGGCCGTTCGCGCTGCAGCGAGACCGAGGCCAGGTCCTCCATCGCTACCATGGCGCCTGTCCATGTGGCCGACCCCACGCCCGCCGGCGTCGTTCCGGAGTAGCTGCCGCCCATGGCGCCAAAGACACCACCCCCCGCATAGAGCGGGTCAAAGTCATCCGTGTCATCCGTTTCCGCACAACCCGGCTGACCGACCGTGCACCAGCGCGTGAGTGAGACGTTGAAGTGCGTGTAATCGAGCCACCCGCCGAAGGTCCGGGAATCGAAGAAGGTTCTCTGCTCGACGACTGTCTCCTTCTCTGATTCCAGGACTTCGGTGCGGGTGAAGCGACTCCTGAATTCAGCGATAGGGACGTCCTCGTGTTCCAGCACCGGAGCGAATGCCCAGGTGCTGTCCGGAGGCGGATCAAAGTCGCACTCGCCGGAAGAGCATGCGTCGACATCCACCGGGAAGCCTGTGACAGTTTCTACCGGAGTGACCGGTGCGGGGTCGTTGCCGACACTCATGGGCCCCGCCAGGATCACCCTGTGGGTAGACTTCCTCGCCGCCGACCTCCAAGCGTCGGACACTTCTGCTTCTGTCATGTGGAGCGTGGGATCCCCGTCTTCGAATCGCTGCCATTTGTCCAATAGCGACAACTCGCCGTCATCGCCGTCGGGACCGCCCCCGGATCCCACGCCGCCGCATCCGGAAAGTGCCAACGCCAGCGCTGCCACCGCAACGAGCCAAACAACCCTGAGCCATCTGGAATACATCGGCCAAAACCTCCTTGCGCCATCGGGAAGAAACCCCGTTAAGTCTTGCATCCGCCTACCAGATCGCCGGGTCGAACGTCAAGAATCCGGCGGCGGGCAGGCATATCCTCCCACGACTTGCAGTGGTTTACGGGCGCTCGCGACCGTTTCGCGCATCACTCAGGCGGACGCGGCCACGGCGAAGGACTGTCGCCGGCGCACCGCGCACCGGCGCGAGGCTCAGAACAAATTCGCCGCGATGAACCCGTCGATCCGGTCGAGCAGTTCGGCGAAGCGCGGATTGTAGGTCAGCCGCGCCACGGGCTCTCCCTCGGGAACCACCGCCTGGCCGCTGCCGAACACCTCGCCGCGCCAGGGATCCGGAGCCGCCAGGCAGCGGGCCACCACCTCGGCGCTCTCGTCGGAACTCTGGCCGCAGCTCCGGTAGTCGCCGTCGGGGCCGTAGTGCGCATTGGACGGCGCGATGTGGAGCGAGAGATGGGAGAAGCCCGCGATCCGCTGCCCGGGCAGGAAGCTGTTGGAGTAGCTGATCCGCCCATCGGCCGGATCGGCCCCCTCCCGGGGGTCGCGGCGGTACACGAGCAGGCGGCTCTCGGGATGGGAGAAGCGGTTCTCGAAATAGCCCCGGGCGGCGGCCGCGTCGATGACGGGATCGTCGGCGCTCAGCGCCATGAAGACCGGCGCCGCGACCCGGCGGCGGTCCAGCAACCGCCCGAGTTCGCGGGTGAGCAGGTACGTCTCCGCGGTGGCATTCACCGGCATCGCCTCGTAGCGCGCATAGTCGTCCGGCGCATCCCGGTCGAGCCACTTGATGAGATGGCGCAGCCAGACGGCCTGGCGGACCAGCCAGGCGTCCTCGAGGGCAAGCGCGGGCGAGAACACGAAGGCGCCGGTTATGGCGGCGTCGTCAAGCAGGGCATGGATGGAGAGCAGTCCGCCGAGCGAGAAACCCCCGACGAAGACCGCATCGGCATCCTCCTTGAGCGTCTTCACCCCGAACCGGGCCGCGGCCAACCAGTCGCCGCGCGTGGCCGTGAGCAGGTCCCCCGCCCGCGCGCCGTGTCCGGGCAGGAGCATCACCCGGACCAGAAAGCAGCGCGCCGCGAACGCCCGGGCCAGGTCGCGCATCGCGAGCGGCATGTCGGCCAACCCATGCAGAAGGACGATACCCCGGCGCGGGCGGGCGCTCCCCGCCTGTGCGCAGCCATCGGCGGGCGAGAGCTCGAAGGGTGTTGCGGCGGCCAGCTCCCGCCCCTTCCGGCGCGGGTCCACGTACACCTTGTGGCGCTCGAGCCTGTCGCGCGTCTGCCTGAGATAGTCGTCGAAATCGCGAAAGCGGCCGGGATCGAACGGCAGGGCCTCCCCGGAGGGCCGAAGCCGCGCATCGCCGGCGTTCGTGCTCCGGGACAGCGCATCGGCCGGGAACGGCTGGCCCAGGACCACGAGCCCGGCAACGGCCAGCAGAACGGCCACGCCGGCTCTCGCTCTCAAGCCATTCAACCGCCGCCGCTCCCGGCTTCCCGCCATGTTCCCGGCCTCCCGTCCGCGCCCGTGATTACCCTTATAGTCTACCACGGAAAATTGCTGTTCTATTCTGTTCTATAAACGGATCATAATCTGCTTCATGATCGATTTATGGAACACAAGCTTTTCCAGGTCGGTTGAAAGGCGAATCGGTTACCGGCGACGCCGGCCCTGGTTGCGGTGGCGGTGATGTGCAGAACCGGTTCCGGCTCCGGCAGGAAAAAGCGCCGAGGAGCTGCGCTACCACGCTCCTTCCAGCACCTCCAGGACTTCCCGGGGATCCGTCACCGGCCTCGGGTTGTAGATGATGTTGGGAGAGACGATGACTTTCTCGGCGATGTCCGGAAGATCCTCGCGGCGTATGCCCACGTCCCGCAACCGATGGGGCAGGTCCAGGTCCCGGACCAAACCCGCCACGGCGGCCTGCGCGCTTTCGGCAAGCTCATCGTCCGTGGCGCCCTCCCTGCCCAACGCCCGCCCCAGGGCGGCCTGTGCGGAGAGGGTGACAGAACGATTGAACCGCATCACGTGCGGCAGCATGACGCAGGAGGTGTGGCCGTGGGCCACGCCGTAGGCGCCGAGCTGCCAGCCGATGACCTGTGACAGCCCCTTGTGAACGCCGCGTCCGTGGAAGCCCACGCCCACCAGCGCCACGTGGCACTGGGTGAAGGCTTCCAGGTCCTCGGGGTTGTCCTTGCAGCGGGGCAGGTGGCGATAGAGCAGCTCGCCGGCCTTCAGGCACATGTTGTCCACCACCGGGTTGCGGTCCACGGTGTAGAGCTTCTCCACCACGTGCTCCATGGCCTTGAGGCCGGTGGCGCACCACAGGCCGGCCGGGGTGGACGAGGCGATGGCGGCGTCGAGGATCACCGCCGTGGGCACGAGATCGGGATGCCGCACGTGGTCCTTGAACTTGCGCTCCGGGCGGTTGATGGTCACCGACCAGGTGGCCTCGGAGGCCGACAGGGTGGTGGGCATGGCCACCTGCGGTATCGGCGGCCGGGGCAGCGCGGCCAGCCGCTGGTTGTCCGGCGAGGCCACGTAGCCGTCCAGTTCCTCCACCGATTCCAGGCCCTGGGCGAGGATGAAGGCCACCGCCTTGCCCCAGTCCGCCACGCTGCCGCCGCCCACGGTGACGATGACGTCGGGCTCGACCTCCCGCGCCTGCCGCGCCGTGTCGAAGCACAGCCAGTCCGGGGTGAACTCGGCGCTGTCGCTGCGGACCGCCGCCACCATGCCGCCCAGCCCGTCCACGATCCGGTCTACCCACGGCGTGCGTTTTTTCAGCGAACCGCTGGTCAGAAGCAGCGCCCGGCCGCAACCCATCTCTTCCAGCAGCCCCTTCAGGCGCCCATGCGATCCGGGCCCCCAGATCACGTGGTCCGGCACCGCGGCGCGGTCGCGCCATTCGCCCTGGAGATCGTTGGCCGTCGTGGTCATGGATGGTCCTCCTCGGGTGGCGTGTACCACAAATCGCGCGCCTGCGCCCTCCCCGCTCCCGGGAAGGCCGCCGGGCTTGCCAGTCCGGGTCGACTGTGAGAGAAGTGGGAACCGGAGGGAACGATCATGAGCGACCGAATCATCTCTGCTGACGGACACATGGACCTCTTCTACCTCGACGAGGATACCTTCCGGTCCCGCGCGCCGGCGAATCTGAAGGACCGCGTACCCAACGTGCACACGGTGGACGGCAAGCCCACGTGGGTTGGGGACGGCGCCATGATGGGCGGACACCGGGCCTGGATGGGGCGGCAGCCCATGACCAACCACCGGGGACGCAGGATGCGCGAGGCCGGGTGGGAACCCACCCATCCCTCGGATCCGAAGCTCAGGGCCAGGGACCTGGACATCGACAACATCGCCGCCGAGGTCATCTACGGCATCCGCTTCGTCGAGGACAGCATCAAGGACCCGGACGTCATCACCGCGACCTACCGGGCCTACAACGACTTCATCGCCGAGTTCTGCGAGCACGACCCCAACCGCTTCATCGGCATCGCCGACATCCCCGCCCACTCCGCCGACGCCGCGGCCGCGGAGGTCCGCCGCATCGGCAAGAACGGGCTCGGACTCAAGGGCGCGCTGTTCGACTTCTTCAACGGCCCCGCGCCCATCTGGCACGAGATGTGGGAGCCCATGTGGGACGCCGCCGAGGAGGAGGAAGTGGCGCTGTCCTTCCATATCGGCGCGGGCCACGGCACCACCACGGTGGGCCCCCGGAGCGCGGAGGAAAAGCTCAGGGGGGATACCCCGAAGGTTTCCCGGGAAGCCCATGTAGCGGTGGTGGCGATGCAGGCCGACGAGTGCCTGGTGTCCATCATCCTGTGCGGGACCCTGGAGCGCCATCCCGCCCTCAAGGTGGTTATGGCCGAGAGCCACATCGGCTGGATCCCCTACGTGCTCGAACGGCTGGACACCAAGTTCAGGGAAGGCGAATACGAGGGGATGATCAGCACGCCGCCGAGCGCGCTCTTCAGGCGCCAGATGTGGGCCACCTTCCAGGATGACAAGGTCGGCGCCCACTTGGCCGAGGAGTACGCTCCGGAGAACTTCTGCTGGGCTTCCGACTATCCGCACCGGGACGGGGTCTGGCCGGACTCCCAGGAGTTCATCGCGCAGACCATGGGCGGGTTGAGCGAGAAGATGCGCAAGCGGCTCACCGCGGACAACGTGGCGCGGCTGTACGATATCCAGTAGGGGGAGAGGGCGGAGGGCGACCGCCGGTCGCCCCTACGTAGGCATTTCGGGCCTAGGTCGGGTTGGCCGAAGGCGTGACCCGATTCCGACCTACAGGATCTGGATCTTGGCGCGGTTGTAGGCGGCTACGGAGACCGTTGACGCCCGGCTTTGCGGGTAGTCGGCCGCATCCAGGCTCCACACCATGGTGTCCCGCGCCAGCCCCTCCATATCGGTCTTGTTGCCGTAGAGCGTCGAACGGTGGACGTAGTCGAGCTTCTCGGCCACCCGGGCGCTGGCCTCGTTGCGCGGGTCGCAGCGTATCTCCACCCGCTCCACCCGGTTGATCTCGAACGCCACCCGCGTGAGCGCCGCCGTGGACTCGGTGGCCAGCCCCTTGTTGGCGTACGGCTCGGCGATCCAGTAGCCGATCTCCCGCGCGTCCTTGTTCTCGCGCGTGTGCAGGCCGGTGCCGCCGATGATGCGGACGCCGTCGGCGCCGAAGATGCCGTAGACGAAATCCCGCCGCGAGAGGAAGTCGTCCCGGAACCGCCGCAGCCGCTCCGTCTTCATCTCCAAGGATTCCGGCTCCTGGCGCGCCCAGTCCATCCACGGACGCAGATAGTCCAGGTTGTCGTTGATCGCCCGCTGCAGCAGGTTGGCATCGGTCGGATGCCAGCAGCGGAGGATCAGACGTGGCGTGTGAATGCTGTAAGCCAGTCCGGAGGGGCGGGCCATTTACACGGTGTCCTGCATCAAGGCCCGCCCCTCGCGGGCGGAAACGTGGTGCTCGCTACATCTTGGACGCAAAGGTCTTCTGGATGGTCGCCATCAACTCCGGCGGCAGCTTGGCGATGTTGGCCACGAGCCGTTCCACCTCCTCGCCGGAGACGGGGGTGACGTCGAACTTGCCCTTGGCCTCGGCCAGAAGCTCGGGGTCCTTCGTGGCGGCGTCAAAGGCGCGGCGCAGGATCATCACCCGGTCCTTGGGCGTCCCCGGAGGCAGCGAGTACGGCCGGTTGAGGGAGCCGCCGATGTCGTGGACCACGGTCTTCATCACCACCCTGCCCTCCTCGGTCTTCATCTGGTCGATGCCCAGGGGCACCTTCTTGAGGGCGTAGTGGGGCTTGTCCACGAACTGCAGCAGCACGCGCACGTCGCCGCTCTTCAGCGCCGCGGCCCAGGGGTTCTTGAGTCCTTCCCAGCTCGCGCACACGCCGCCGACCTCGCCCCGCTCGGCCGCGAGCCGCACGGGCGCGGTGCCGCCGTACCCTTCGATGAGCTTGAGGGGAAGGTCCGAGTGCTTGTCCAGGATCATCGGGATGTCCGACATGGTGGAGCCGGGCCGCTGGCCGCCGATCTTGAACGGTTTCTTGGCCGCACGCCAGCTCGCCAGGTCGACGACGCCGCTCGACTTGTGGGCCATGCATACGTTGTGGATCCGCACCGGCGCGCCGACCCACTCGAACTTGGCCGCGTCGAACTTCACCCCCTTGTCCCCCAGGTACTGCTGCAGGACCAGGCCGCCGATCCACATGCCCATGGTCAGCCCGTCGGGCTTGGCCTTGTTGTACATGTAGTTGGCGGTGATGCGCCCGCCCGCTCCGGGACGGTTCTGGACGATCATGGAGGGTTTGCCCGGTATGTGCTTGGGCATGTGCCGCGCAAGAAGCCGCGAGTAGGCGTCGAAACCCCCGCCCGGGGAGGCCGCGACCATTATGTGCATGGTCTTGCCGGCGTAAAAGTTCTCGGCGGCATGAGCCGCGGAAGCGGCCATGGCAAGGGCCGCGAACAGGACCAACGTCGAAAGCGCGAGTTTTCGGATCATGATTTCCTCCAGTGTCGTCACGGTCGACGGAACGTTAAAACGACAGGTCAAGGTTTCTACCCTATAACACAGACACCCCATCGCGGTTCAAACGGATAATGAACCTCCTGCTGCTGGCCGTCTGACGCATGTGCCCCGGCAAGGTCGGCGGAGATGGTGGCGGCCCAGTTCCACAAATGCCTCGAAGTCCCCCAGCGCACTCAGCAACCCATGGAGGTCGTGCTGAAGCCGGCGGATTCGCTGACGGACATCCGCTCGGCCCTTGGTGGCCTTTTCCGGTTTTACATGGGGCAAATGGCCGTGTGGATGCGCACCATCAGCGGCCATCATGACAGCGTGTGTCACGTCGAGCAAGGGCTCCAGGTCAAGCCGCGCCGGACCTTCGACGCAGCTTGGCACATGGCACCGCCACTCCGCCAGAGACTTGGCGAGACGCTTCAACTGTAGAGTGACGCCAATTCCTGTGTAATGAGACACCTCAAGCTGGGTTGCCGCCTTGAGTACAGCGTCCCGGCGGGCACGAAACGTCTTCCGATAGGTTTCGGACTGTGCCACTCCTTCCAGCGCGAACGCGACTGATGGATCAATGTGCAGATCGGGGCTGTATCGTTCGCCGGCAGCATTGACCGAGACCTTCAGACGCCCCTTGCACCAAGCGGGCGAGAAGACCTCATGGTTCCAGAAGAATTTCTCAATGCCGCGCTGTTTCCGATGACCTACGAGACGCTCCAGGATGTCTCCCGCGGACCAGAGTTCGATACGAACCCTCCCGGCGCCACGAATACGACAGCGCCAACTCTGCTTCCTGTCCTCGAATTTCTGCCGGGCCGATTTCTGCTTACCAGTGTCCACAGCATCGGAAAGATCGACAGGTATGCAAAAGGTCAGCCGGACCGGAGTCGGATCGGAATATCCTCGTCAAGAAGCACTCGCATCCCGTGCTCTCAAATGATCCAGTCCTTGACGCGAAAGCTCAAGATATGATTCGAGCTGCCACCGCTCGACCGTGGGATAGTCCTGGAGAAACTCCTCGATGGAGTGTCCCTCTTTCAGATAACCTACCAAGTTGTCCACCGGAACCCTCGTACCAGTGAATACGAGATCGCCGCTGTGGATTTCAGGGTCACGTTGGACAACCCTCTCCAGCAGAATATCTGTCATGGCAACCCCCCCTTTCTTCAACCTGGTCGTTTCCTTGCTCGTGGAGCAGGGAGTAGGTCGTCACGTGACCAATTCACAAGTAAAATCGCATACGATGAACCGGGACCGACGTATTTCTGCGATGATCTCATCGTCGATTTTGTTATTGTGCTGCTTCTTGTCAATTCGCAGAGGCCTGTACCCCGAATCTCTGATCGCGCATTCGATTCCCGCTTCATAGGCTTCCTTGACTGAATCGTCGAACCACATTGCCACGAACGCCTGCTCCGAGTTGAGGCGCTTAGCTTCCGACTCCTCCAGTCGTTTTACACCTGCCGGCGTTAGGCGTATATGCTTAGAGAAATGCGGACCGAGTTGGTGTTCTTCCAACCAATCCCTTTTCATAGCTGCAGATATCAACCAGTCGAGTTCTTCCAAACTAGGGGCGTGCTTCTCATCCGAACACTCCGTAGCCGCCTTAATAATCTGTACGTCGTCGCTGACGTCGCCACTGCCTACTGCCAATCCACCTGGAATCTGAGACGGCATGGTAGCAAAGCACCGCAGAAGCCGGTTCAAGCGTTGATCGATTCTCAAACGTTCCTGTTTTTCAACTCGCTTGATCTCATCTCTGGTCAGGCAACCTATTTCACCAATCTCATTTTGATCGTACACCCAGCGGGAAATCTTGATCCGCATCACCGACGCCGGAACAGAATGGCCTCCCTCCACGACCCGCTGCTCCACACGTTTGCCAGCCACTTCCACTGTCGGCAACTATAGGAAAACAGCTTTACACGGGAACCCTGCGCCTACCAGCGCGGAATACAACGGGCGTAACTGCGTCCGCTCAATGTCGTCTCGAAGCCGAAGCTATTTCCTTTCTGCACGTGCCTATGAATCTCCTCCAGCATGAGCCGGGCGGCTCGAACGGCGACCCAATCCGCGCGAAACGACTCAGGCCATCGGCGATGAGGTCCGCGTTGACGAAGTTGGGGAATCCGCTTCGTTAGGCAGGAACTCCGTTGCAAACGTCGGCTTGCCCGCGCCGTTGGGTCCTGCGATGATGATCACCTTCTTGTGCGCAACGTCGGTCACAGTCAAGACACCGGCTCAATCGTCACGGTGCCACGCTCCACGACGTCGATTCTAAGGGTGTGTCCCCGGAGCAGCGCCATTCCCACGAGGGGTTGAGTCTCCACCGCATTCACTTCCACGGTACGGCTCAATCCATTCCACAATACGGTCGCCGCGTATGCATCGAATACGTGGAGGCTCCCGTCAGCCAGGAGTGCATGGCCGCGACTTCGCCAAGACAATGCCAATTGGTCGATCAACGTCATCGGAAGCGTCAGATGACCCGTAAAGCCAGTATCGATTATGGCATCAATGCCTAGGCCGGTTCCGGCGACGCCATTCCCACTCACGACAAGGCGAATCGTGGCTTCCCAATCCTTATTGACCGTACCCTGGATCATGTTGCACCACGCCGAGCGAGCACCCCAACTTATGTACTGCCCTATGCCCGATGCGCACCAACCACGGCTGCGCTCCCGGACATCGCGCAAGGAGTTGTTCGGAGGCAGCAAGCGTGTCGTCCCCCACCTCGAACTCACCCGTTTCGATGTCTATTGCCACGACTCGCCCGCTGTTGCCATCTTCCACCTGTCGTCTTACCTGCTGTTCGTAGATTGTCTGACCAACTCGGGCGAACTCCTCTTTGCTGTAACGCGGCTCTCGTGCTTCCATTTCACTCCTCCTGTCGATTGCCGTGAATGCCTTTGAATCGGACAGCCGGCAACTGTCTTCCAGTTCCAACCAGGCAGGTTCATTATACGACGATCACATAACTCGGTCATCAACGGCGATTCGACGCGACACGTCATCACTGTCCCATTCCGACCTACTCCGCCGCCTCCATGATCGCACCCGCTGTGACCGTAAACACGAAGGACTCCTCCTGACCAGCAGCTTCGCAAACGGATCACGCACCCTTACAAGCCTCGGGTGGGGCGTGGCGCAGTCGAAGACCACGTAGAGCTAGTACCGATCACGAAGATTGCAAGCCCTGGCCCACTCGTTTCCTGCATCTCAACGCTACCGGTCCGCGCCCTCCCCTTCACTTCGATAGCTCCCTCTTCCGTCGGGCGACGGGATCTCAGATCGAAGCCCGGCCAATCCGTCAGGCCCGCGCGGCGGGCGAGTTCAGGCCGGGAAACGTCCGCCACCTCAGCTTCGTAACGCTCCTCGTAGGCGGTGGCTGCATGGCGACGGCTTCCACGTCGGCATCAGTGAAGCCAAGCCCTTCGAGCCGGCGCACCAGGAATTCCACGGTATCGCGATGCTCGGTGAAGACGATGAACTTCTCGTCGGCGTACCTCGGATCGCGGAGCACCTCGCGCAGCTTCTCGAATTTGGACTCCTCGCCGACGTCAAAGAGCTTTCGCGCCTTGTCCAGCAACTCCTCGACCTTGAGACGCTCGGTCTCCAACTCGCCGAGAGTAACCGCGACCGGCGCGCCCAAGGCCCTGACTTCGTACTCCTCGTGTTGCTCCTGCTGGTTTTCGCTTGCCATATCTTCGTCCGCGGTTCGACTCTCGAAGACGTGCTCAGGGTCGTCGAGAGTCTGTTGGAGGCGCGCGAGCGCTTCCTCGGTGAGTCGCCCGTTCCGTATGTCGTCGATCAAGCCTTCGATCTTCTCTGCCCGACGCTCGACGGACCGCATGAGGGCGTAGGTGGAGCTGGCAAGGCGCCGTTGGAAGACGCTCATGGCCAATCGCGCCGCGGAGCGGTTCAACGCCTGAGCCCGATTGTAATGGACGCGGAGATACTCCGTCGTTTCGTCGTAGAACTCCCGCTCGCCGAGCGACAGTCCGTAGCTCAGCGTGCCGCAGTTGCGCTGTGGATACAGCGGAGAACCGTCAAAATGAGCCAACTCCTCTTCACCCTTCCTTCTTCGGCGGCGCATAGAGCTGGAGCAGGTTGCCGTCAGGGTCGAAGAAGTAGAAGCCGCGGCCGGAGCGGCGCTCCACCACCGGGACCTCGTGGATGCGGACGCCGGCGGCGCGCATGCGTTCCTCGGCGTTGTCGAAGTCGTCGCTGTCGACGTAGAAGGCCTGGTGGGTGACGCCGTCTTCGGCCAGGGCGTCGCGGTCGATGGGGTTGGGGCGCTGGAACAGCACCACGATGCTCTTGCCGGAGCGCATGTCGGCGCGGCCGAGGCCTCGGAGGTCGTCGCGGGCGACGTTGGCCACCTCCATGCCCAGCACGTCGCGGTAGAAGGCCACGGCCCGGTCGATGTCGTTGACGGGTATGCCGCTGTGATAGAGTCCCCTGGTCTTGATCATGTTCGACCTCCCGGCCCGCGTGGGCCTCGCCTTGCGCTCAATCGAATCACGGAAAGAAACGTGCTATGGCTGAGTCTCCGTTATCGCCGAACAAAACACCAGAGGATACTACCGATGAACGAATTGTGCCGACTTTCCGCCAGCGAGGCCGTGGAACGCATCAACCGGGGTGAGGTCACCTCCGAGGAGCTTGTCCGGGCCTGCCTGGAGCGGATCGAGGAGCGGGAGCCCGACGTGCAGGCCTGGGTCCACCTGGATGCCGAATACACGCTGGCCCAGGCGCGCGAACGCGACGCCGCGTCGGACCGCGGGCCGGTGCACGGGCTGCCGTTCGCGGTCAAGGATATCATGGACACCGCCGACATGCCCACGGGCTACGGCTCGCCCATCTGGGAGGGCTTCCGGCCCCGGGCGGACGCCGCGTGCGTGGCGCTCATGCGGGCGGCGGGCGGGGTGCTGCTGGGCAAGACCGTCACCGCGGAGTTCGCGAGCCGCCATCCCGGCAAGACCCGCAACCCCCACGACCCGGCCCGCACGCCCGGCGGCTCCTCCAGCGGCTCGGCCGCCGCGGTGGGGGACTTCATGGCCTTCATGGCCTTCGGCACCCAGACCCTCGGCTCGGTGATCCGGCCGGCGTCGTTCTGCGGCTGCGTGGCATACAAGCCGACCTTCGGAGAGATCAGCGCCGAGGGAGTCAAGGAGAACACCGGCTCCTTCGACACGGTGGGGCTCTTCGGCCGGGCGGTGGAAGACCTCCCGCTCTTCCGGGCGGCGGTCACCGGCGAGCCGGTGCGGCCGCTGGCCCCGGTTTCGGTGAAGGGGCTTCGTGTGGGGCTGTGCCGCACGCCGCTCTGGGACCGTGCGCAGGACTACACCAAGGCCCTGGTGGAGGGCGCCGCGGCCGACCTCGCCAAGGCGGGGGCGGCGGTGTCGGATGTCGACCTCGGCGGGCCGTTCGCCGACTTCGAGGCCATGGGCCGGCGCCTCAGCGACTACGAGATCGCGCGCGCCCTGACGTGGGAGCGCACGCATCATTTCGAACTGTTGAGCGAGTACCAGCAGGGCAAGATGAGGGACTGGCCCGTGGTATCCTACGACGAGTACCGCGAAAGCGAACGGGTCATGGCGGCGTGCCGCGCCTACCTGGAGGAGGCGTCGAGGGAGCTCGACGTGCTGGTGACTCCGAGCGCCACCGGGGAGGCCCCCGAGGGGCTGGCCAGCACCGGCGACACCGCCTTCAACATCCTTGCCACCTGGACCCACGTGCCGTGCGTGACGCTTCCCTTGTTCAAGGGGCCCTCGGGTCTCCCCGTAGGACTTCAACTGGTGGGTCACCGTTGCGAGGATCACCGGCTGTTCGAGATCAGCCGCGCGGTGCACGCCGCGCTGTCGGAGTAGTTTGTCCCCCTACCCGGTAGCGTCGGCGCGAGGTCCGATATGGGGGCGACTCGTCCTCTACTCCATGCCGGCTATCCTTTTGATGAGCTTTAGCGGCTTCATCGAGAACTTCTTCCTCTACCACCCGCTCCGGAAGATCGAGGCCACCCCCGCCGATCACGGCGTACCCTTCGAGGACGTCCGCTTCCCGGCCGGGGACGGCGTCCGCCTGCACGGCTGGTACGTGGAACCCCCCGGTCCGGACCGCCCCGTGCTGCTCTGGGCGCACGGCAACGCGGGCAACCTCTCCCACCGGGCTCACAACATCGCCATGATCCACACGGAACTGCGAGCGGGAGTCTTCCTGTTCGACTACAGGGGTTTCGGACTGAGCGAGGGAAAGCCCGGGGAGCCGGGCCTGTATGAAGATGCCCGGAGCGCCTACGCGTGGCTGCGCCGGCGCATGCCGCCGGAGCGGATCTTTCTCTTCGGACGCTCTCTCGGCGCGGCCGTCGTGGTCCGCATCGTGGCCGAGGGCGCCGCGGCCCGCGGTCTGATACTCGAATCACCCTTCGAGAGCCTGGTGACCATGGGGAGGACGGTCTTCCCCTTCCTTCCCGTGAGTTGGCTCGTGTCCCAGAAGTTCGACAACCTCAAGTACCTTCCCAAGGCAGGGATCCCGGTGTTCATTCTTCATGGGGACGCTGACGAGATCGTCCCCCTCGCCCAAGGGCAGCGGCTCTTCGAGCTGGCCAACCCGCCCAAGCGCTTCCACGTCATTGCCGGAGCGGGGCACAACGATACGTATCTCGCGGGCGGAGGGCCGTACTGGGACGCCTGGCGCTCGTTCATGGCGAACCCCGAACATGGAACCCCGGAACCGGAGGGCCGGGATGCGGACTAGGCCCTCACCCGGCCTTCGGCCACCCTCTCCCAGAGGGAGAGGGGTTGTTTTGGTTACTCGGACAGGACACTAGTGTCGCGTCCGGTAAATTCCTGGCATAATTTGCCGTTCACGTTCCTGGCGCGCCCGGCATCTCCAGGCCGGTCAGCATTTCCGACTGCTGGTCGCGCCGGGGCGCGCGGGTTCCATCAGCCCGGACCGAGGCCGAGGAGTTTCCTGGCGTTCCCGTGCGCGATCTTTTCCTTCGTGGGCCGGGGGAGGTCCAGCGAACGAAGCCAGTCCGCGCCGGCCTTGTTCCGGGCGAACGGATAGTCGACCGCGAACATCACGCGGTCCTCGCCCATCACGGACAGGAGCAGCGTCAACAGTTCCGTGCGGAAGAACGCGCTGGTGGTCATCCAGAAGTTGTCGTGGAGATACTGCTGGACGGGTTTTTTCAGCCTTCTTCTCGTGGCCTTGGCCAGATCGCCTCCGAACCGCCAGTAGTAGAAGGGAAGCCCTTCGCCCATGTGGCCGACGATGACCTGGAGGTCGGGGAACTTGTCGAAAACCCCGCCGACGATCATCCGCAGGCATTGCAGGGCCACTTCCTGGTGCCAGCCGTAGCCCGGACCGCCGAGGATCTTGCTGACCCAGTCGTCCCCCAGCCCGTTGTAGTAGAGGTCCATGACTTCGGGAGACGGAGAAGCCGGGTGGATGTAGACGGGCGCTCCGAGCGCTTCGGCCCGGGCCAGCACGGGCTCGAAGGCGGCGGCGTCGAGGAACCTGCCGCCGATGGCTCCATAGGTCATGCAGCCGACCAGGCCGTCATCGCGGACGGCCCGCTCGAGCTCGTCCGCGGCCGCTTGTGGCTCACGCATCGGCAGCGCGGCGAAGGCGCGGAAACGATCCGGGTAAGCCGGGATGACCTCCCTTGCGATCCAGGTGTTGATGGCGCGGGCGAAATCGACGCCCTCGGCGCCGGGCAACTCCTGCGCGCCGGGCGTCATCGCCGAAAGGACCTGCATGCCGATGCCCGCCTCGTCCATGGCCGCGATGCGGCCGGCCGCCACGTCGGTGATGACCTCGATGAACTTCGGATTCGGAAGCTTGATGCGGTTAAGCCGCAGAAGCTCGGGAGTCGCATAGTGTTCCTCCAACCCGATCAGGAACAGGTCGTCGTCCGCGGTCGAGGCGGCTGCCGCCGCGCTCCAGGGCAGCGTGGACCCGGCCGCTGCCGCAACGCCTAGGGCCATGGCGCGTGTCAGGAAAGCGCGCCGGCTCATGGCGCCGTCGCCAGCCTGGCCGTTGAGGCGGGTCTGCTCGTCAGTCATCGCGGATGCTCCTTTCCCGTGATTCCCGAGGTCCTGCACGCAGCGTTCGGCGCCCGAGCTACCGGCGTTTCGCGCCGAAGGCTCCAACGATTCCGTCCCTCCGGAACTCGCCCCCCACTTCCTGATGCCCGGGACCGGTGAACATCCCGGCGATGTACTCGCTCCCGTCTCTGTCGCCAGCAAGCGCGCCGAACAAGCCGTCGTCCTGGACGCGAAGGTTCTCCCAGCTCATATCATCATGAGGGGTCCCCTCGGTGACGTTGTAGATGCCGGTGAACGAAACATCGACATCGGGAGTCGCGAGATCGTCGATCGTGACCCGCGCGTCGCCGAGAAACACATCCGGCCCGCTCCGTAACGAGGCCAAGGCCTTGTCGGAGCCCGATTCCGGGGATTCCATGCCGACCATGACGCCCGTCCATGTGGCCGGCCCCACGCCCGCCGGCGCCGTTCCGGAGCCACTTCCCGCCATGAAGCCGAAGGCAATTCCGTTCTCGTAATCCGGATCCGTTCCCGAACACCCTGCCGCGCCGACCGTGCACCAGCGAGAAAGTGAAACGCGGAATTCCGTGTGATCGAGCCACCCGCCGTAGGTCAGAACGTCAATGAGGGTCGGCTGGGTTGTCTCCCGAGCTTCGGGCACGGGCAGGGTTCGGGTGATGCGGGAGTGGTGTTCAGCAACAGGAACCTGGTTGTGGCCCAGCACTGGAGCAAATGCCCAAATACTGCTGCCCGAAGGCCGCTCCAGGTCGCACTCGCCGGGCGAGCACGGGTCAGTTTCCACCCGGAGGTCCGATGGGGGGCCTGCGCCGACACTGACAGGCCCAAGGCTCACACTGTGGGCAGACTTCCTCGCGGCGGCCCTCCAAGCCCTGGATACTTGTGCGCCTGTCATGCGAAGCGTCGGGTTGTTGTCCGCAAAGCGCTGCCACTTGTCCCGTATCGACAGATCGTTGGCGCTTCCATCGATGGAGACCTTGCCGCCACCGATGCATCCGGAAAGCGCCAACGCCAACACCACCATCGCAGCGAACGAAGAAATATCTGGCCACCGGGTATGCATGTCCAAAGTCCTCCTCGACTTGCGGTGAAGAGACCGGCTCAGGTTCTTCCCTCGGCTTGCCATCCGTTCAAGCGCTCCGGACAACGTTTCGGCCGGCCAGGCGCCAATCCTGACTCCAGACCGGCAAGGTAATCCATGGAGCTACTCCCATGGGATGGACAGTTCAAAGCTCTCTGCAACGCGGGCGGCCATGCCGCTACATCCGGACGCGCAGGCCGGCGAATGCCGCCGCCTCGAGGCTCCGGCCGGCGACGTGGCCCGGATCGCGGATCAGCCGTGCCCCGATCCGCAGCACCGAGCCGGGCGCGACCGCCGCGGTCCAGTCCAGGCCGAAATCGATCTGGCGCCCCGATGGTTCCAGGCCCACGGGAACCCGCCGGCGCGCCACCCTGCCTTCCGGCGTCCGGCCCATGGGAAGCGACAGTTCCAGGCGTCCGCTCTCGACCCGCAGCGGCTGCAGCAGCAGGAACCGCAGCGTCCCGCCCGCCAGCGGGCGGGCGGCCTGTGCCGAGAACGCCGTGCTGAAGGCGCCCGCGCCGGCGTCCGCCAGCATCCCGCCCACCGCTTGGGGCGTCGCTCGCCCGATCTCGCCGGCAATGCCGATCCGCCAGCCACCGGCCTCGAAGCCCCCCGACGCGCCGACGAAGGACAGGCCCGAGGAAAGCCTGCCGAAGCCCCCCTCCGCCACCGCGCCGAACAGCGTGGCCGTCTCACGGACGAAACCCGCGCGAAGGCCTGTCCGCCCGCCCGCCGGGCTCCACGAAAAGGCCACGCCGCGCGTGCCGGCGTCCAGGGCATAAGCGCCGGCAGTGCGGTCGTAGACGGTCGAGGAGAATGCCGACAGCACCGTGTTCCCGAGCCGGGCCCTGGCCGCCACCGGCCGGGAGGCAAGGGCCAGGTGCGGGCTCTCCGGGCCGCCCAGGCCCAGCTCCAGCCCATTCTCCGCCGGGCCGGCGAGCGCCGCCAACACGCGGCCGGGCGCGCCGAAGGCGGCCGCCGAGCCCACGCCGTCCCTCCACGCAAGCCAGCCCGACAGCCGCGCCGCCGCGCCGGGCCGCGCCGCCACCGCCGCAAAGCCGGCGGCGTCGGTCCAGAAGGGTGCGCCCAGGGCGTCGAACACGGCGATCCTGCGCCCCGCCAGGGCGCGCCCGAGCGCGTCTCCCATGGCGCCGCCCGAAACGATCCCGCTCGCCACCGCCCGAGCCCCGCGGTCCGCCACCCGTCCGCCCAGCGCAATGGAGACCGAGCCCACCGGCGCGGTCGCGGCCCCCAGGTCCATGACCCCGCGGCCGAACACCGACGAGAGCTCGCAGGCGCTCCGGTCGCCGTCCAGGTCGAGATGCGCCGGGCACGAGCCCCCCGGCGCCACCGCGTCCGGCGTAACCCGCGCCGTCGCGTAGAGCCGCGCCAGCAGCGCCTCGTTGGTCATCTGGCTCCGGAACCAGTGCTTCAGCACCGCCAGCCCCCCGGTCACATAAGGCGCGGCGTAGGAGGTTCCGCTTGCCCCCCTGTAGCCGCGCACCCTCCGGCTCGCGTCGTCCGGATCCGGGACGGAGGTGGCCACCGGCACCAGGTCGCCGGGCGCGGCCATGCACCACTTCGCTGCGATGCCGCAACGGTTGGAGAACGGCGCGATGCGACCGTCGCGGTCCGTCGCCACCACGCCCACCATGTGGCCGCGCAGCGACTCCTCCAGCACCGGCAGCCCGGCGAAGAGTTCGGGGGAGGTTGCGCGCATCCTGCCATCGACGCAGCCCGGCTCCGGGGCCTCGCATTTGTGGTCGTAGCCGTTGCCGGCCGCGACCACGAACACCCTCCCACCGGGCCGCGCAATCGTCCCGACGGCCTCCGCGTAGCCGGGGCCGAAGTCCTTGTCCAGGTAGTTCTCCACCAACCCGACAATGGAGAAGGACATGTTGACGAAGTCCACCGACTCGGCCTCCGTCACCCACCCCGCGATCCGGTCGAGGTCGGCGGCCGCCTCCTCCACGCCGGTGCCTTCGTAGTTCCGGTTCGGGTCCCCGGTGCCGAAAGGGACCGCCGTCATCTGGAGACGATCTACCCCCCAGGCGACGCCGTGGAAGTCGTCCGGCGAGAACTCGTCCGGGACCGGCCCGCCGCGCCGCGCGGCGATGACGCTCGCCACCGCCGTGCCGTGGGTCATGCCGGTGTCCGTGCGGCTGTTGGTGTTGCTGATCCGTCCCGACTCGAACTCCCAGTGTCCGGCGTCGATGCCGGTGTCGATCACCGCGACCCGGGCGCCGGCCCCGGGCGCGGTCCCGGCGCCGTCCCGCCGGGCGATCCTGGCGTAGGCCGTCGCCGCGTCGATCTGCCCCAGGCCCCAGGCATTCCGGTACTCGGAGTCCTCCGAGTATTGGCCGGCCAGCGCCCGCAGGTCCGCGGGCGTGGCGGCCGGCGGCGGGACCCGGACGGCCCGGTCGGGAGGCAGAGGAACCGGGTCCATGGGAGAGGGGTCGGAGCCCGTCGGGGGCGGCATGCCGCTGCCGCCTCCTCCGCCCCCGCAACCGGACGCAAGCGCCGCCAGAAGGCTCGCCGCCGCCAGCCAGGCCGTTACAGTTCGCGGCCTCATCGCGCCGCGCTCATGACCGGTCTCCATGCTCCGTCTCATCGTCTCCCTCCGAACCCGGCGGCCAGGTCGTCCCAATAGAAGAATCCCATACCACACTCGTGTGTCATCGGTGTGCTTTTATCATTCAGATTCAGTGTTACTTTCGTACTCGAAGTCACTCCTGTCCGGTTAAGTGACGTAGGGATGGCTGTAACTATGTGAATCAGCTATGCCTTTTGTCGATTTCTTGCGGTGCCGACTTGAACGCAACAGCGCTTTTGGGCGACCTTCAGGGCAGGAATCCCTGGAGGGCACGCCATGTACACCGGCAAGACGCTGTTCGCGCAGTTGATGGATTTTCTGCCTTGGACAACGTTCGCTCGTATCGTCGATCGCTATGGCGGGAACCGTCGTGTTCGCACCCTGGCGTGTGCCGAGCACTTTCGCATCCTGGCATTCGCTCAGTTGGCTTATCGGGAAAGTCTGCGAGACATCGAAGCCTGTCTTGCAGCGCAATCGGCCAAGCTCTACCACATGGGCATTCGCTCCACGGTCAGGCGCTCTACGTTGGCCGACGCCAACGAACGAAGAGACTGGAGAATCTACGCCGACTTCGCCCAACGGCTCATTGCACAAGCCCGCAAACTTTACATCCAAGAGGACCTTGGGCTGGATCTGTCCAACACCGTCTATGCACTGGACTCGACGACCATCGACCTGTGCCTGTCGTTGTTCCCGTGGGCTTCGTTTCGAAGCACCAAAGCAGCGGTCAAGATGCATACGCTGCTCGATCTGCGCGGCAATATCCCGAGTTTCATACATGTTTCCGACGGCAAGCTGCACGATATCAAAGTGCTCGATCTGTTGATTCCAGAACCCGCAGCGATTTACGTGATGGACCGCGCTTACCTCGACTTCAAGCGCCTCTTCGCACTTCACGAAGCCGGCGCGTTCTTTGTCACCCGAGCCAAAACCAATGCCGATTTGCGACGCATCTATTCCGCTCCAAGCGATCGTGTGCAAGGCATTGTCTGCGATCAGACCGTAAAGTTGTCGGGCTTCTACAGCCACAAACGTTATCCTCATTATTTGCGGCGGATTCGATTCAAAGACCCGGAGACATCAAAGACGCTCCTTTTCCTGACCAACCTGTTTGGTCCTCAGCCAAAGGTCATCTGCGAACTGTACAAGGCCCGCTGGCAGGTGGAGTTGTTTTTCAAATGGATCAAGCAACATCTGCGGATCAGGAAGTTTTACGGCACCTCGGAGAACGCCGTCAAGGTGCAAATCTGGACTGCCGTCTCCGTGTACGTGCTCGTCGCCATCATCAGAAAGCGGCTCGACCTCGATGTTTCCCTCTACACATTGTTACAGGTCTTCTCCGTCACCTTGTTCGAGAAAATCCCCTTAAACAAGGGGTTCTTCGATGCCGAAGACACTTCCTCCCAGGACATGTTGCATAAGCAATTGAATTTGTTCAATTATTGGACCGGACAGTAGTGACTCGAAGTGATAAATGACTAAATGACAAAAAGTCCTTCGGACACCGGTTCCGGCGCCGCTGAACGTCCTGATCCGCGCGCGGCGCCCGGACCGGCGGGAGGGTGAGCCGTTGACGACACTCAAGGAAGCGAAGAAGGAGATCGAGGCGCTGCGGGAGCGGGTCTCGACGCTGAGCGCGGCGATCCTGCGCATCAGCGCGAGCCTGGACATGGGCACGGTGCTCCAGGAGGCCGCGGACAGCGCCCGGGCGCTCACCGGGGCGCGCTACGGCGTGATCGTGACCGTGGACGAGGCCGGGGACCCCAAGGACTGCGTCACTTCCGGGCTCGGGGAGGACGAGGCGCGGGGGCTGTTGGAACTGCCCTACGGACTGCGGCTGTTCGAGCACCTGCGGGACCTTGCGGGGCCCTTGCGTCTGGACGATCTCCCCGGCTATGTCCGCTCGCTGGGGCACGGTCCGGATCTGCCGGCATCGAAGACCCTGCAGGTGACGCCGATGCGGCACCGGGGGGAGCATGTGGGTCACTTCTTCCTGGGCGAGAAGGAAGGCGGGCCGGGGTTCACGGGGGAGGACGAGGAGGTGCTGGTGCTGTTCGCCTCGCAGGCCGCGGCGGCCATCGGCAACGCGCGCGCGCACGGGGCCGAGCGTCAGGCGCGGGCGGACCTGGAAGCGCTGGTGGAGACGACGCCGGTGGGGGTGGTGGTGTTCGACGGCCGGAGCGGGCTTCCGGTGTCGTTCAACCGCGAGGCGCGGCGCATCGTGGACGGCCTGTGCGGGCCGGGACAGGGACCGGAGGAGTTGCTCGGGGTGATGACCTGCCGGCGCGCGGACGGGCGCGAGGTGTCGCTTGCGGAGTTCCCGCTGGCGGGGCAGTTCAGCCGGGCGGAGACGGTGCGGGCCGAGGAGGTGTCGCTGGTGCTGCCGGACGGGCGCGCGGTGGAGACGCTGGTGAACGCCACGCCGATCCACGGCGAGGACGGCGCGGTGGCGTCGGTGGTGGTGGCCCTGCAGGACCTGGCGCCCTTGAAGGAGTTGGAGCGGCTTCGGGCGGAGTTCCTGGGCATGGTGAGCCACGAGTTGCGGGCGCCGCTGACCTCGATCAAGGGCTCGGCCGCGACCGTGCTGCGGGCGCCGCGGGTGCTGGACCGGGCCGAGGTGCGCCAGTTCTTCCGGATCATCGACTCGCAGGCCGACCACATGGACGGGCTCATAAGCGACCTTCTGGACGCCGGGCGGATCGAGGCGGGCATGCTGTCGGTGGACCCCGAACCCTCGGAGGTGGCGGCCCTGGTGGAGGAGGCCCGGAGCACGTTTTTGAGCGGCGGGGGCCGGCAGGCGGTGCGGATCGACCTTCCGCCCGGCCTCTCCCGTGTGATGGCGGACCGCGGGCGCATCGTGCAGGTGCTGAACAACCTGTTCTCCAACGCCGCCCGGCACTCTCCGGAGTCCTCTTCCATCTTTGTGGACGCGGTGCCCGACGGCGTTCACGTGGCCGTGTCGGTGTCGGACGACGGACGGGGAGTGGCGCCGGAGCGTCTGCCGCAACTGTTCCGGAAGTACGCGGGCGTAGCGGACCGGGAGTCCGGGAGCGCGGGAAGCGGCCTGGGCCTGGCCATCTGCAAGGGTCTGGTGGAGGCCCACGGGGGCCGGATCAGGGCGGAGAGCGGGGGCGAGGGCCGGGGCACCCGGATCACGTTCACGCTGCCGGCCACCGAAGAGGCCGCGGCGCCGGTTCCCGGCAGGGCTCCGGCTCCTTCCGGGGGAGGCCGGGAGGCGGCGCCCGTTCTGGTGGTGGACGACGACCCGCAGATGCTCCGCTACGTCCGCGACGCCCTTTCGGAGGCGGACTACCCGGCGGTGGTGACCGCCGACCCCGGGGAGGTGCCCGGCCTCATCAGGACGAAGAGGCCCCAACTCGTGCTGCTGGACCTGCGGCTGCCGGGGACCGACGGCATCGAGCTCATGAAGAGCGTCCCGGAGCTCGCCGACCTGCCGGTCATCTTCATCTCCGCCTACGGACGGGACGAGACCGTGGCCACGGCGCTCGAGGCCGGCGCCGCGGACTACATCGTCAAGCCCTTCTCGCCCACCGAGCTTCTGGCGCGGGTGCGGGCGGCGCTTCGCGGCCGCGCCGAACCCGAGACCTTCGCGCTCGGCGACCTTGCCATCGACTACGGCCGGCGCCGGGTGACCGTGGCCGGCCGCCCCGTGCCGCTGACCGTCACCGAGTACGAGGTGTTGCGGCTGCTCTCGCTGGGCGCGGGCCGCGTCGTCACCCGCGAGTCCCTGCTGCGGCAAGTGTGGGCGGAACGGCCGCCGGCCGGGTCCGACCCGGTGCGGAGCTTCGTGAAGAAGCTGCGCCGCAAGCTCGGCGACGACGCGGCCCGCCCCGCCTACATCCTCAACGAGCGCGGCCTCGGCTACCGCATGCCCGCACCCGCGGCGCCTCGGGAAACCTCCGCCCCGTAGTCCGCCGCACCCGGGACCGCCGCTTCATGGCGCCGGGTCGCGGCCGCATGCCTTCGTGAAGCTGTCCGCGCCGAGCGTCCCCAGATCCGCCCCCGCAGCGCCTCGGCGTCCTTCTCCGCTCCCCTGCGTGTCGTCAACGGCAGCCCTCGCCGGTCCGGGCCAGGCGTGCGTCCAACTCCGATCCCCGCGGCGGGGTCGATGAACCCGGATTGGGACCAGAGGATGTCCGGCGGCACCGGAATCGGTGTTTGAAGTACTTTTTTGCGTTTTGTCGCCCTCGGGCACGATAATAACACTGATTCGGACGGATAAAGGCACACCAATGACACACGGGGTATGGTAAGAGCGTATCCTGTCGTCAAGATCACTTCGAGTACACACAACAAGGAGAACCTTTCCCTCGCCCCGGACGAGATAGAGGCACTCCGCCACATCGGCAGCCAGGTCCCGGGCCGCGTCACACCCTCGCGCTGATGTCCGACGGCAGGACCACCGAGGTGATGTGCCAGCTGGCCGAGAAGGGACTGGCCGAGTCCACGGGGTTCGTCCGAGCGGTTTGCGGCTGTCCTTCTTCTTGCATCATGTGGCGGAGGGGGCGGAGGGCTCCCGATCGGTCAGGGTCAGGACCCACCTGCGGTCGAAGCCCAGGCCGATCAAGAAGAAGTACCGGGTTGCAGGCCCGTCGCGCAGCGCAGCCCCTTCGGCTGCTCACTCGTTCTCCCTGTGCGGCGGGCCTGCGTAAAGAGGAAGTTGAAAGACTTGTCCTTCTACAGAGCCGCGCCGGCGCAGACCGACAACGAGACGTGGCTCCGCGGGCGCCAGCGTGCCGGCGCCGACGGGCTCGTGAGGTTCAGGACGATTCCAGGCGAGGCGGGTATGCGATCTCCGTCCGGACGAGGGCATCCACGAAACCACCGGAGACGGGCTCGAGCAGGTGGGGCCTGGCAGGAGTCACTGATACGGAGCGCCGGGGGGTGCCTCTTCGGAGGCAGGTCATCCTCACTCGACCGCCAGCCCCCCGGTGTCCCGGCATGAGAAACGATGAGAGTGGGTCGAACGGGCATATGGGTGGGCGCGGCGGTCCTTGCCGCGTACGCGATCCTGTACTGGCGCCACGTTGCGTCGACCGACCTGGAAGCGCTCGCGAAGATCTCCTACTTCGCCGGCTCCTGTTCGGTGATCTGCATGGTGGCGGGGCTCGTGCTCTCGGCCCGCCCCCGGGCCGTGGAGGGCTGGTTCGGCGGCCTCGACCGCATGTACCGGCTCCACAAGCACCTGGGCGTGGCCGCGCTGCTGCTGTTCATGGCCCACTTCGCCACGGTCCTGGGCGGGCCGGAGGAAGAAGCCGCGATCGAGGCCGTGGCCGGGAATGAGGAGGGCGGGTTGCCCATCGACCTGGTGGGCCTACTCGCCATGGTCGGCTTCACGCTGCTGATCATCGTCACGCTGAACCGCAAGATCCCCTACCACCGCTGGCTGACCACCCACCGCTTCATGGGCCTGTTCTTCTTCGTCGTCAGCGTGCATGTCGCCCTGGTGCTCTACGAGGGCGAGGAGCTGGCGTTCCTGTCGCCTCCGGGGGTGGCGCTGGCCCTGCTGCTGCTCGCCGGCCTGGCGGCCTTCGCGTACAGGCAGTTGTTCCAGGCGAAGAGGGAGAGGCGGCCCTTCGCCCTGGCCGCGGTCAACCGGCTGGAGAGGGCGACCGAGGTGGTGCTGGAGCCGAGAGAAGAGATGTTCGAGTTCGAGCCGGGC
This sequence comes from uncultured Binatia bacterium (SeqCode), assembly GCA_965204505.1. Taxonomy (GTDB): domain Bacteria; phylum Desulfobacterota; class Binatia; order UBA9968; family JAJDTQ01; genus JAJDTQ01. The sequence continues at coordinate 223,128 of CBDBFB010000001.1, read as the reverse complement.
CAGTTCGCCTTCGTCACGATCGACGCCGAGGGCTTCCGGGAGACTCACCCCTTCACGATCTCCTCCGGCGCCCGGGAGGGCCGTCTGCGCTTCACCATGAAGGCCCTGGGCGACTACACCCGCAGGGTTCGGGATTCCCTGGGCGCCGGCGTGGACGTCAGCATCGAGGGGCCGTACGGCCGGTTCAACCCGCTCAGGGGCGAGGCGGGCCAGGTATGGATTGCCGGCGGCATAGGGATCACGCCGTTCCTGTCGGTGCTGCGATCGATGGAGCCGGGCCACGGCAGGACGGTGCGGCTCTACTACTGCGTCCGGACGGCGGCCGAGGCGCTGTTCTTCGACGAGATCGAGGCGCGCGCCGCGGAGCTCGGCGGCGTCACGGTGGCGCGGCTGGACTCCGACGCCGGCCGGCGGATCAACATGGGAGTGCTGAGCCGCGATCTCGGCGGGATCTTGAAGGACTGGAGCTACTACCTGTGCGGGCCGAAGCCGATGGTGGAGGCGATGACCAGGGGGCTGATCGAACGCGGCGTCTCCAAGCGCTCCATCCACACCGAGGAGTTCGAGTTCCGGTGACCTTGACGACGGGGCTTCGAGGATGCGGATGGAGGGAAGGAGGCCGGAATCATGCGGAAAGAGAGAGGGGTGATCCGCTCCTGTGATCCCGACGTCGCCGCGGCCGAGCCCGTGAAGCGGGCAACCGGCCAGCTCCCGCCCGCGGGGACCGCCGCCGCAGGCGCACCCTGCCGGAGCAATCGGATGATGCCGGCCTGCTGGCGGACGGCCTTGAAGCCGGAACTCGGTGGCAAACCTGCCGGAGGCGCGCTACGATATCCTCTGGAGCGTGGGGGCCAGTAGACATCGACAACAAGCGGTGTCGGTCTCAGCTGTAGCATGACGATACTCGGCGAGTATCCCTTTCTTGAACCGGAGGACATCCAGGCGTGTCTGATCTTCGCTCATCGCTTGCTCGCGGGCGAACACGTGTATGACCGCCTCCCCGTCCGGGATGCCTCGTGAGGTTCCTGCTCGACGTATGCGTCGCATCGAGTGTTTCACGCCCGAGCGACTTCGATGGTTAGGCACGGCGGCCCGTATGATGGCCCTGGTCGCGGTTGTGTTCGCGGCAAACTCGTGCTCGTGGTTGGCGCTCCCCTCCTACGACGGCGAGGAGGAGGTCCCCGGCCTCGATGCGCCGGTGGAGGTGGTCCGCGACGCCCATGCGGTCCCACACATCCACGCCGGGGCGGCAAGGGACGGCGCCTTCGCCATGGGCTATGTGCACGCGCAGGACCGGCTCTGGCAAATGGAGATGCGGCGCAGGATCGGCCAGGCCCGGCTCGCGGAGGTCGTGGGCGAGCGCGGCATCGAAACCGACAGGTTCTTCCGTACATTGGGTCTCTACCGCGTCGCCGAACGCAACTTCGAGATGCTGTCCGAGGAGACGCAGTCGGTCTACGAGGCCTATGCCGCGGGCGTGAACGCCTACCTGGAGACCCGCTCCGAGCTGTTGCCGCCGGAGTTCATCCTGCTCGGCCACGAGCCCGAGCCCTGGCGGCCCGCCGACAGCCTGGCCGTGCTCAAGGTCATGGCCTGGGACCTGGGCGACAACTTCAAGGACGAGTTGCTGCGCGCGAGACTCGCCGGCAAGCTCGACCGGGCGCAGCTGCAGGACCTCTGGGCCCAGCATCCCGACGACCCTCCCATGGGGCCGCACGCGGGAGCCGCGGACTTCGCTCCCCCCGGGATCGATTTCGCGGCGCTCGACGACGCCGTGCCGTCGCCGGTGGCGTCCGGGTTCGGTTCCAACGCCTGGGCGCTCGGCGGCGAACACACCGGATCCGGCAAGCCGCTGCTGGCGAACGACCCGCACCTGCGCATGGAGATACCGGGCCTGTGGTACCTAGCCCACATCTCGACGCCCGGGTTCGAGGTCGTGGGCGCGACCCTGCCGGGGCTGCCCTTCCCGGTTCTGGGACGCACCCGCACCCTGGCGTGGGGTTTCACCAACACCGGACCGGACGTCCAGGACCTCTTCATTGAGCGGATCGACCCCGGCGACCCCGCACGTTACCTGGCGCCGGAGGGCAGCCTGCCCTTCGAGGTCCGTCACGAGACCATCGAGGTCAAAGGGGGCGAGCCCGTCCAGTTCAGGGTGCGCGAGACCCGCCACGGTCCCGTGATCTCGGACGTGCTCGACAAGAGCGGGGAGTTTCTTGAGGCCGGCCACGTGCTCGCTCTGTCCTGGACCGCGCTGGCGGACGACGACAGGAGCGCCCAGGCGCTGGTGCGCGCCACCACGGCCGGGAACCGGGAAAGTTTCGTCGAGGCATTCCGGGACCTCGCCGCGCCCCAGCAGACCATCGTCTTCGCGGACTTCGAGGGCAACATCGGCTACATCACCCCGGGCCGCGTGCCGGTCCGCGCCTCGGGCCGGGGGCACCTGCCCGCGCCGGGCTGGACCGGCGGCCACGACTGGGTGGGCCGGGTGCCTTTCGAGGCGCTGCCGCGCCGCTACAATCCTGCCTCGGGCCGCATCGTCTCCGCCAACAACCGGATGGTCTCCCTCGACTATCCCCACTATCTGACCGACGACTGGAGCCCGCCCTACCGCGCGCGGCGGATCGAGGAACTGCTCGACGCCCGTCCCGGGCACGACATTGCAAGCTTCACGGCGATCCAGCAGGACGTGGTGTCGCTTGCGGCGGAGCGGCTCCTGCCGCTGCTCCTCGGGCTGGCCGAGCCCTCGGACGACGCCGGCCGCACGGCGCTCGCCATGCTCGGCCAATGGGATCACGGCATGCAGCGCGACCGCGCCGAGCCCCTCATCTACATGGCGTGGCTGCGCGAGCTGATGCGCGTGCTCTTCGCCGACGAACTCGGGCAGGCGTTCGAGGACTACTGGAAGATCCGTACCGAGGTGATCCACCGCGCGCTCGGCGAGCGCGCCGAATGGTGCGACGACGTGACCACCGCCGACGCACGGGAGACTTGTGCCGACGCCGTTAGCCGGGCGCTCGACGCCTCGCTCGAATATCTGGCCGTCGCGTACGGCCGCGACATGGACGGCTGGCGTTGGGGCGAGGCTCATGGCGTCCGCATGAAGAACCGCATCCTGGGCGCGATTCCGGCCATCGGCTCCTGGTTCGAGGTCAGGATGCCGACGGGCGGCGAGAAGGAGACGGTGAAAGCCGGCGGCTTCGACGTGGCCGACGAGGAGCGCCCCTTCGCACAGAACCACGGCGCCGGCTACCGCGCCGTCTACGACCTGGGCGAGCCCGAGGACTCGGTCTTCATCATCAGCACCGGGCAGTCCGGCAACCCGCTGTCACCGCACTACGACGACTACGCCGAGGCTTGGCGCGACGGCCGCTACCTCCCCATGCTCACCGGCCGCGCCCGTGTCGAGGAAGACGCGCTGGGGACGTTGGTGCTGCGGCCGAAGTGAGAACTGGGGCGGCGGTTCGCGCCATCCACTAGTGTCCTGTCCCACGTAATTGTTTACCAATCTGCTGGTCTTTCTTGTCGTCGGCTGCGTTGCTCTTCCTCGCGTGGTGCCCGCCACATGGGGCGACCGCCGGTCGCCCCTACAAAAGTCATCGCGCCCTGCCGACAACAAGAAATCCGGCGCATCTTGGTAAACAATTACGTGGGACAGGACACTAGAACCCGATACGGATACCCGCCCGGAAGACGTGGTTGCCGGCCTCGGACTTGGTCGAGGAATCGGAGAGCGAGGTGAGCTTGGGATCCCCCGCGCCCATGTACCGATAGCCCACGTGAACGACCAGGGACTCCATCAGGCGATATCCCACTCCGCCGCCGATCTGGTAGGCAAGCACCCAGTCCCCGTCGTCGCCGCCGATGGTTCTGGCGGCGCCGACTACCTCGGGCTCGAATCTCGACAAATCGCGCGGCCGATCGATCTCGTATCTCACATACTGGATGCCGAGACCGCCGCCGAAATACGGCGTGAAACCGATGCCGACGTCCACGTCGTACCAGGCGTTGGCCATGAAACTCAACGTCGCACGGCTCCCTTTCAAGTCCACCTGGCTGTTGATGTCTCTGACGACGTCCTCCGAGAGTTCCTGGCCGGCTACGCTGAACCGGGCGTACTGGATGGAGTCGACGTCGGTTTCCCGCCAGGAGGCCTCTCCCTCCATCCGTAGCGGGCCCCAGCCGAAGCCGAGAGCCACGCTGTATCCCAATGCGGAACCGAAGTCGGCCTTGCCTTTCGTGCCCGCCGACCTGAGGTCCGAGGTGGAGCTCGAAGCCATGCCCAGATCCGCGGCCATATAGAGTCCACTCCCCCGCTCGGCGTACGCCGCGGTGGAGAAGACCAACAGCACCACCCCCAGAAGCGCCGCGGCACCGAGTGCCCTCCTGACAACCGCCGGGCCAGCTACGTTACGCATCTGCAACTCCTTTCCCCTGCCTGCCGGGTTCCACCATCCGGAAAGCGTCAACCATCACCGCTGTCCGAACGAGTATCCGGATGGAACACCTCCGTCGCATCGAGCTTGCGCTGATAGTCCAGGTACTCCTGCTTCGTCATCCGGGGCGTGTCTTCCCGGAGGATCCGCCGTGCCGCTCCGGCGCCGTCGTGAAGCAGGTCGATGGCGGTCATGGCCAGCAGCTTGGCCGACTTCACGTAGACCGAATCGTGGTCCACGAGGAGATATCCGTTGGTATGGCCGCCGCCGGCGGCGCCCGCGACGTAGGGGTGCACGGCCGGCATGATGTGGGCCAAGTCGCCGAAGTCGGTGCTGCTGGTGCGGTGCTCGGTGCCGAGCGCGAACTGGCCCGCGCCGAACACCTGCTCGGCGTTCTCGCCCCACAGACGGGCCATGGCCTCGTTGTTGGTCTGCGGCAGGTAACCGGGCACCGTGGTGATCTCCACTGACGCGCCCACCGCCATGGCCGCGCCACGCAGCGCGTTGTCCACCTTGCGGTTGGCGTCGAGGATGCCCTCCAGGGTCTTGCCGCGAATGAAGGTCTCCAGGGTCACCTCCGCCGGCACCACGCTCACGGCGTCGCCGCCGCGGGTGATGATGGGATGAATGCGGATGGTGTCGTCGTCGTAGAAGGTCTCGCGCTGGTAGGCGATGGCGGTCATGGCCAGGTTGGCGGCGTTGAGGGCGTTGATGCCCTTCTGCGGGCTCCCGCCCGCGTGCGCGGCCTTGCCGATGAAGCGGATCTTCTTGATGACGGCGCCGTTGGAGGAGCGCGCGACGTGGGAGGCGAGGGTGTCGGTCTTGGTGTGGAACATCATCGCCAAGTCGACGTCGTCGAAGTGCCCGAGCCGAATGAGCTCCGCCTTGCCCGAGAGGAACTCGAGCTCGTCGTGCGCCTTGCGATGCATGCGCCCGTCAACGTCGATCATCTCTTCGGCCGGAACGGCGAAGAACACCAGCGAACCGCCGAGCTCCGGCAACACCGCGGCGGACAGGAGCCCCATGGCCGCGCCCACCATCCCTGCGACTTGGGCGTTGTGACCGCAGGCATGGGCCGCGCCGGTCCGGGGATCGGCATGGGGATGGTCCGGCACCACGAGCGCATCCAACTCTCCCAGGACGGCCAGGGTCGGACCCGGACCGCCGCACTCGCGCCGGCCCTTGACGCCGGTGATGGCCAGACCCCGCTCGGGCTCGACGCCGAGCCCCTGAAGCCGCGCGGCAATCAGGTCCGCGGTATTGTTCTCGTTGAAGCCCGTCTCCGGGTTGCGCAGAATGGTCTCGCCCAGGTCGACGATCTCCGCCCTGCGGGCGTCGATGACCCGGCAGGCTTCGGCCTTGAGATCCTCCCTGGAGGTCAATTGATTGCTCCCGACATCGCCATCCGATCCTCGCCAGCCCTCACCCCGACCCTCTCCCGGAGGGAGAGGGAGCCGGAGGCGGCTTCGCACATGCCGCTAACCCTGCCGTAGCGCGTCTTCCAGAAGCGCCAAGGCTGCTGTCGTAAAGGCCCACATGTTGGCTTCCCGGTCCGAATCGCCGGTCTCGATGGTGATGGCCTTCTCCACCGCTCCGACGATGGCCATGCAACTGTGGCCGGCCGCGTCACCGTAGCGGTTGCCGGTCGGCCCGGTCGCGCCGCTTTCCGAGAGACCCCAGGTGGTATTCAACCGGCCCTGGATCAGCCGCGCCATGTTGAGCGCGTAGGGTTCGGTGCTGCCGCGGACCGTCACCTCGCTCTCGGGCATCATCAGGAGACCGGCGCGGGCATGCCGGGTGTAGATGACGCCGCCGCCGACGAAATAGGCCGATGCCCCCGGCAGCGACAGCAGCGCCGCGGAGATCAGTCCGCCGGTGGAGGACTCGGCCACCGCCACGGTCTGGTTTCGTTCCTTGAGCAACTCGCCCACGGTACGTCCGAGGGTGATCAGATCCGGCATGGGCCCTCCCCTTCTGGATTCCGGCTTCCGCCGGAATGACGGATGCAAAGCGTCATTGGTTCACCCACCGGCCAGATGCCTTCCAAGACAGCAACCTGCCTTCCAAAACAGCCATCTAACAGCAACCGAAATTCCCGACGCTACGCGCCACCTTTTTGCAGCGACAGCGACAGGCCCGGCCGGCGCACATGGATGCCGGCGTAGCGGCCGCGGTCGGTGAGCCGCTCCATCAGCGCCACCATGGGCAGCCTGGCGCTCAGGTATTCCCGCGGCGGACCGGCGGCGCGCATGGCGGCGATCTCTTCCTCGCTGAGCATCCACCGGAGCAGCAGCTCCTCGTCGGTCACTCCCGGGCCGCCGAGCTTGCGCCGCACCTCTTCGATGGTGAGGTCCGGCGGCTCCCACTCGGCCATCTCCTTGCCGCGGGGCCGGTCCAGGATCTTGTGCTTGACGTCGGGGTCCATGGTCTCGGCGCCTTCCCGTCCCCAGAGCCCCAGCGCGTACTGGATGATCTGGTCGGTGACCTCGCGGTAGGGTTCGCCGACGATGACGTTGATGGCCGCCTGGCTTCCGACGAACTGCGAGAGCGGCGTGACCATGATGGGGTAGCCGAGATCGGCCCGCACCCGCACCACCTCTTCCAACGCCTCCTCCACCTTGTCTTCCAGGCCCACCTTGGCGAGTTGATGGCGGAGGTTCGAGATCATCCCGCCCGGCACCTGGTGCTGGTACTGGGCATAGTCGTATTCCACCGGGGCGCCGATGGGGAAGCCTTCCTGCCGGGCCACGGCGGTGAAGTGCTCCGAGACTTCCTCCAGCGCGTCCGTGTCCACCGCGCAGGCGTAGCCCAGGGCGCGGAGGTTGGCGGCGACGGTGAACACCGACGGGTTCGAGGAGGCGTTGGCCAGCGGCGGAACCGCCGTGTTGACCGTGCGGATGCCGAGCTTCACCGCCTCCAGGCAGCAAAGCGGCCCCAGCCCCGTGGTGCAGTGGGTGTGCAATTCCACCGGGATGCCGCCGGCGTTCTCGAAGATCATCGGCACCAGGGTGCGGGTGCGCTCGGGGGTGAGCAGGCCGCCGGGGTCCTTGAGGCAGAGGTACGGAACCCCCAGTGAGGCGGCCTCGCGGGTCTTCCGCGCGTAGTACTCGTCGGTGTGCTTCGGCGACACCGAGTAGATCAGGTTGACGATGGGCTGGAGGCCGTTCTTGCGCGCGATGCCGACCTTGCGCTCCCACCCCTCCAGCTCGTTCCACTCCTCGGAAATGCGCGCCTGCCGGATGCCGTTGGCGGCCATGCGCTCGATGAAGAGCTCGTACACCGACACCGGCGTGATCTCGAACGCGTTGACCCGGCCGGCCATGAGCCGTAGCGGCGTGCGGGTGACGCGCTCCGCCACCATCCGCACGCGGTCCCACGGATCCTCCTTGAGCTCGCGGACACACTTCTTCAGGTGGGAGGCGGACATGAGCTCGATGGCGTCGAACCCGGCCTCGTCCATGGTCCGGGCCACGGGCAGCATCATGCCGGTGGTCATCCGCTCGGCCCAGAGGCTCTGGTGGCCGTCGCGCAACGTGGTGTCTACGAATCGGATTTCGTCCATCGGTCCTCGTGTGGTTGGCGGCGGCCGCCAGGGAAGGCCACCAGGAAATATTCGTCGGCCTTCGTGGTGTCACACAGGGGGCGACCGCCGGTCGCCCCTACCCCTCGTGTCTCATGCTTGCCGGTGCCCGGGCGCCCTCACCCAGACCCTCACCCCGGCCCTCTCCCAGAGGGAGAGGGGGCAAATTCCCGGAGGGAGAGGGGGCGAATCCTACCGTCCCAAATCCAACCCCTCTCCCTCTGGGAGAGGGTGGCCGAAGGCCGGGTGAGGGCCTAACCCAGGATGCGGGGACCGAACAGCGTCACCGCGTTGTCCCACAGGATCTTGCCCTTGGCCTCGTCCGTTATCGATTGCGCGTCCAGATCGGGCAGAGCCTTCTCGGGCCGCGGCGCATCCGGATGCGGGTAGTCGGTGTTCCAGGCGATGTTGTCGCCGCCGAGATGCTCCACCGCGTACGACAGCGCACTCTCGTCGCTGTCGCAGGTCACCGTGATCTGTCGCTTGAAGTACTCGCTGGGCAGCATCGGCAAACGCTCCACCGCGTTGCCCATGACGCTGTTGCGGCCGTGGGTGTGCTCGTCCATCCGGCCGAGCCAGAACGGCACCCAGCCTACGTTGGACTCGAGGATTCCCAGCCGCAGCCTGGGGAAACGCTCCAGGATGCCGGTGAAGATGAACTGTCCCATGGTGGCCATGTTGTCGCACGGGAAACCCAGGGCGTGGTCGAGGCCGCGCAGCGCCAGCATCTGCATGTCGCGGTCGTCGACGTTGCCGCGGTTGCCGCCGGCGAACGGGTGGAACCGGCGTTGACGGTATTCGCCGTGAACGGAGATGGGGAAGTCCAGCTCACAGGCCAGGCTCCACAGCGCGTCGTATTCGGGCTCGTGAAGCCAGCGGCCCTCGGGCAGGAACGGGTTCCGCACGGACACGGCGCCCAACTCCTCCACCGCCCGCCGGGCCTCCACCAGCATGGCGTCGGTATCCGACCCCGGCAGCACCGCCACGAACTTGAGGCGCTTGGAGTCGGCGTCGCAGTAGTCCCGGCACCAGTTGTTGTAGGCGCGGCACATGGCGGCGCCGAGCCTGGCGTCCTTCAGCGCCACCCGGTAGGCGAAGTTGCCGTTGTTGCCGGTGGGCAGCAGGACCTGGACATCCCATCCGTGCGTGTCCATGTCCTTGAGCCGGGTTTCCGCGGACCACCACGTGCGATACCCGTCGCCGTACTTGGCCTCCATGTCGGCCCACGCCGTGGCCGGCAGCTTCGGCTGCTTCTCGGTCTTGGGAATGATCCGCCCGTCCGGCTCATAGACCATGAAGGCCCCGTCCATGAACGCCACCCTGGGCACCTGGTCCCGGTAGGCGGGCTCGACGTACCGCTCCCAGAGGTACTGCGGCTCGTGCATGTGCGCGTCCGCGTCAATGACCTTGAATCCCTTCCACATGATGGCGCTCCTTTCGCTCGCGGGCCGTCCGCGGGCCCCGTGCAAGACACGCCTGTTACTATTCACTGTTTCGCGTCCCGCTTCAACCGCGCGGCCGACCCTTGACAGCGGCGCGGCGATTCCATTAGGGTCCTGTCCGGTTAATTCGCATCATAAGATGCGCAGGATTTTTCGTCGTCGGCAAGGCGCGATGACCTGTAGGGGCAACCGGCGGTCGCCCTCCGTGGGCGGGCACCACGCGAGGAAGAGCAACGCAGCCTCCCAGGAACCTGTCCGAGTAGTCGAATACAACCCCTCTCCCTCTGGGAGAGGGTGGCCGAAGGCCGGGTGAGGGCCTAGGGTCCTGACCCGAGAGAAGAACCGTGATCTCGCACTCCTTTGTAGCCTCGGTTGTCGAAGAGATCATCGCCCCCGGAATCGAGCGGCTGCTGGCGGGACGGTACTTTACCGACCTGCGCAACGGCACGCTGTCGAATTCCAGGCTCCAGGGCTTCGCGCTTCAGCACTATCTCCTCAACGTCGCCATCAACAAGGGCTTCACCCTGTGCATGGCCAAGAACGCCCACAACCAGGAACTCTACGACCTGTTCCTCCACGCCTTCACCGAGGAACAGACGCACCCGGACCTCATGAAGCGGTTCGGCCTCGCCATCGGCCTCACCGAAGAGGACTTCGACGAGGCCCTGCCCATCTTCGAATGCCAGGCCCATGCCGCCGCCATACTCAGGGGCATGTTCCTGGGCTCGCCCGCCGAAAGCCGCACCAGCGCACTGGTGAACGAGAGCATGGTGGGACGCTACGCGGCGGAGTTCGATGCCTGTCTGGCCGAGGGATACGGGATCGACGACCACGACCGGGAATTCTTCACGGTGCACGCGGTGGCGGACCAGGAGCACACGGCGCTGGCGGCGCGGGTCGTCGAGCGGTACTGCACCACCGAGCGGGACCGCCGCGTGGTCGAGCACGCGGCCCGCAACATGGTCCGCTTCAAGCTGGCCAAGTTCGACGGCATCTACGAAGCCTACGCGTGAGCCGAGCGGTTGCGTGAGCGGAACGGTTGACGGCCGGCGGAGCGGCTCTATAATCAGGGAAGGAGGTCAGCATGGAAGACAAAACCGAATCCGTCTCGTTGCCCGAAGTCCTTTCCGTGTTTCCGCTTACCGGCGTGCTGCTGCTGCCCGGCACGCGGCTTCCGCTGCACATTTTCGAGCCCCGCTACCGGAACATGGTGCATGACGCGCTCGAGGCGGAGGGCGTTTTCGGCATGATCCAGCCCTTTGTTCCGCAAAAGGACAACCGCCCCCAACCCGGCGCCGAGCGCAGCGCGCCCGAGCTCTACCCGGTCGGTTGCGCCGGCCACATCGAGCGCTGGGAGCAAGCCCCCGACGGCCGCTACATGGTGCAGCTTCGCGGAATCAGCCGGTTCCGCGTCAAGGAAGAGCTGTCCCTCGAACGCGGCTATCGCCGCGTGCTGCCGGACTACGACTGTTTCGGCGATCTCGCGGAGACGGAAACCGGGACCATCGACCGCCAGCGCCTGACCCGGGCGCTGGACAGCTACGCGCAGGGCCACGGCCTCGCCATCGACCTGGGACAGCTCGAGCCGGTGTCGGACACCGATCTGGTCAATTTCCTGGGGGTCGCCATGCCCTTCCATCCGTCGGAAAAGCAGGCGCTCCTGGAGGCCGGCTCCGTCGAGGACCGGGAGCAGATCCTCATCAGCCTGCTGGAGTTCGGCGGCGGCGCGGCCGCATCCTCCTCCGACACCGGCTCGCGCACTTTGAACTGAGCGCCCTGAACTGGGGACCCTCACCCCAACCCTCTCCCAGAGGGAGAGGGGGTCGGATCCTTCTCCCAGGGGGAGAGGGGGCAAAGCCAATCCTTCTCCCAGCAAGGGGGAGATCAGCAAACCCTATCCCTCTCCCGGCAAAGGGGAGATCAGCAAACCCAATCCCTCTCCCCGCAAGGGGGAAATCAAGCCCAATCCCTCTCCCAGCAAAGGAGAAATCGGCAGACCTATCCCCTCTCCCTCTGGGAGAGGGTGGCCGAAGGCCGGGTGAGGGCTCCGGCGTCACGCCGCGCGGTCGAGGCTATCGGAGCATGCAGCAGCGCTTGTACTTGCGGCCGCTGCCGCAGGGGCAGGGATCGTTGCGGCCGGCAGCGGGGCGGACGGCGGCGTCCGCTTCGCGCACCAGGCGCATGACGTTCTCGATGGGCTCGCCGGCCTGCCACAGGCCGGCCATGGTGCTCAGGTGCCCGCGGCTGTGGATGAAGAACTTCTTGTAGCCGGCGCAGAGGTAGTTGAGGCCGTCCTCGCCGTCCGGGGTCTTGATGAACCGGTCCTTGGGGCAGCCGCCGTTGCACTGGGCGCGCACCTCGCACTCGCGGCAGTAGCGCGGCAGCGAGGTCCACTTGTCGCGGCCGAACTGGCGCTGGGCGTCGCTGTCGATCATGCGCGCCAGGGAGGTATCGCGAATGTTGCCGAGGCGGTAGTCCGGGTCCACGTAGTGGTCGCAGGAGTAGAAGTCGCCGTTGTGCTCCACCACCGGCACGTCGCCGCAGGTCTCCCGGAAGATGCACAGCGCGTGCTCGATGCCCAGGCCGGTGCGGGCGGCCTCGTCGAAGATCTGGATGGTCACCCGGCCCACGTCATTGCGGATCCATTCGTCGAAGATGGCGCACAGGAAGGTGCCGAAGGCCTCCGCCGGCACGCTGCGGGGACCCACCGCCGGGTCCCCGGGCATCCGCTCCACCAGCGGGATGAACTGCTGGTGGTCCGCGCCGAGGCTCTTGAAGTAGCGGTACACGGTGGTGGGATGGCCGACGTTGCCGGCGTGCACCACGCACAGCACGTCACAGGGCACCTTGTGGGCCTTGAGCCGCTTGAACGCCTGCACCACCTTGCGGTGGGTGGGCTGCTGCCCCTTGGTGACGCGGTACTCGTCGTGGAGCTTCTCCGGGCCGTCGATGCTGAGCCCGATGGAGAAACCTTCCTCGGCGAAGAACCGGCACCATTCGTCGTCCAGCAGCACCCCGTTGGTCTGCATGCCGTTGCGCACCTTGCGGCCCGGCGGGCAGTGCTTGCGCTGGAGCGCGACCACCTCCCGGAAGTAGTCGAGGCCCAGGATGGTGGGCTCGCCGCCGTGCCAGGCGAAGTCGATGATCGGGTCCGGGCAGGCCTGGATGTGCTGCGAGACGTAGTCCTCCAGCACGTCGCTCTCCATGCGGAACGACCTGGTCTCGGGATAGAGGTCTTCCTTCTGGAGGTAGTAGCAGTAGACGCAGTCCAGATTGCAGATGGCGCCGGTGGGCTTCGCCATGACCTGGAAGCCGCGGGAGGCGGGCGGCGAAACGGGCTTGATCAGTTCGACCGGCATTTTCGAAGCCCTTTCCGGAGACAGACGGGACCGCCCATCCCCTCCGCATCCGGGCGACCACCGGTCGCCCCTACAATCTTCCAACGGCCGCCCGTAGGGGCGATCGGCGGGTACCCATCTCCAACCGCCGCCCCGCAGGAACAACGGACGGTCACGCTTTCAACCACCTCCCGTAGGGGCGACCGGCGGTCGCCCCTTGACCGCCTCAGTTCATGCCGAAGAACTTCTTGGCGTTGTCCAGCATGATCTTCTGCCGCACCTCGGGCTTGAGCTGGATCTTCGAGAAGTCGTCCAGCCAGCGCTCGACGCCGATGGCCGGCCAGTCGGAGCCGAACATGGCCTTGTCCTGCAGGATCGAGTTCACCTGCTGCACCAGTTCGGCGGCGAAATACTTGGGCGACCAGCCCGAGAGATCGATGTAGAAGTTGCTCTTGTGACGGGCGATGGCCAGGCTCTCGGCCGTCCAGGGCCACGAGGGATGGGCGCAGATGATCTTCAGCTCGGGGAAGTCCGCGGCCACGTCGTCCAAGTGGATGGGCTGGGTGAACTTGAGCTTGTTGCCCATGCCGCCGGGAGTGCCGGCGCCGGCGCCGGCCATGCCGCTGTGGAACAGGATCGGCAGATCGAGCTTCTGGCATTCCTCCCACAGGGGGTAGAAGCGGGTGTCGTTGGGGAAGAATTGCTGCCGGGCCGGATTGATCTCGCCCACGCCGTGCAGCCCCATGTCCTTGATGCGCTGGATCTCCTGCAGGGCCACCTTCTGCTGCCACGGATCGATCACGCCGAAGCCCATGAAGACGTCGGAGTTCCGCTTCACGCCGTCGGCCACGTGCTGGTTCGGAACCGGGCTCAGGCCGGTGATGGTCTCGTCGGTGGTGTTCATGAGCACGGCCATCATGTTCCGCGCGCGGTACTCGTCGGCCATCTCGTCGATGGAGACCGGTTTGCGTTCCCGCTTGAAGTACTGAGCCATCTGCTTGGGACGGTCGCCCTTGGAGCTCAGAGTCAGCTCGTCGCAAAGGTGGACGTGCACGTCAATCGCAATCGGGTCCGTAATCGGGTCCATACAACAAACCTCCTTGGGGTTCTCGAAAGTCGAAGGCGCCGTGACAACAGAGTTTTCCCTAGCACGATCCACAACAGCGGGCCAGCGTCATCACGCGGCTCGGGAATCGGAATGCCGGCCTGTCACTCCCAGGGCGCGGCCGTCAATGCCTTGAGGGCATTGTCGAGCATGTTCCGCATGAACTCGGAGTTGCCGCCCTGGTTCAGCTCGTAGCGGACGCCGGTGACGATGGTGACACCCTGTTCCTGGTCTTCCAGGACCGTCTCGAGCTCCACCTGAAACAGCGCGAAGGGGGTATCGTCCAGCCGTTCGCGCGTCCGCTTGGCGGCGCCCTTGAGGTAGTAGTTGAGGCCGTGGTCGGTGACCACCAGGGTCAGGGCGCCGGTGCGCACGAGGTTCCTCTCCGTGGTGCTGTTCTTGCCCACGGCCAGGTGGATGCGCCCCGGGCTCTTGGCCACCAGCTCGTAGTAGGATCCCATGGCCGGGTGGCACCAGCCGTTCTCGTCCACCGTGGCCATGATGAACACCTTGCCGGCTTCGACGGCCTTGCCGCTCATCAGCGCGAACAGGTCGTCCGGCATTTCCTTGCCTAGCAGTCGTGACACGATGCGATCCTCCCTTGTTCGATGCGGTCCCGCGCGCCGCCGCGGTTCCGGGCTGGCGGCGTCAATTCTTGCCCAGGGCCAGCTCCTGCCTCTTGCCGAACCCTTGCTGGTTGTCGATGAAATACAGCGTCTCCGGAATCACGCGGTAGAACTTCACCTTGAGAAACGCCCGGTGATAGATGCCGCTACCGGGGTCCGTGAACAGCTTGATGACGCCGGGGTACTTGCGCGCGTAGACCGCCATGGCCTTGCCCTTGGCGATGACCGAATCGACGAGTTCCGCGGTCCCCTCGAGTTGGATCCCCTTGATCTCGCGCCAGTCCTTGTAGTCCTCCTGGACCGTCACCGCCACCCGAGGGTTGGCCGCCAGGTTGGTGCAGTGGCGCGAGTCCGGAGCGGAGAAGAAATAGAGATGGAAGCCGTCGCTGGCGTAGAAGACCGTGGCGTTCCACGGCGCCCCGTCCGCGCAGGTGCCCAAGGTCATGGTGTTGTGCGTCCGCAGGTAGTCGAGGACCTGTTCTTCAAGATCGGCCACTACTCCTTGTCTCCGGGATAGCGGCTCAGGGACTCCTCGTCCCACCGGTGGAACATGTCGGTCTCGATCTCGAACTGGTCCAGGATGCGGGCCACGGTCTGGTTGATGACGTCGTCCAGGGTCTTGGGGCGGTGATAGAAGGCGGGTACGGGCGGAAAGATCACCGCGCCCATGCGGGTGAGCTGTGCCATGCTCTCCAGGTGGCCCAGGTGCAGGGGTGTTTCGCGCGCCACCAGCACGAGTTTCTTGCGCTCCTTGAGGATCACGTCCGAAGCGCGCACCAGCAGGTCGCCTCCCACCGACAGCACGATGCCGCCCATGGACTTCATCGAGCACGGCGCGATGACCATGCCGGCGGTGCGGAAGGAGCCGCTGGCGATGCTGGCGCCGATGTTGTTGATGTCGTGGACCACGTCCGCCAACTCCTCCACTTCCTTCACCGAGTGCGGCGTCTCCACCTGCACGGTCATCTTGGCGGCCTTGCTCATGACCAGGTGGGTCTCGACGTCCGGCATCCGCGCCAGGACCTGGAGAATGCGGATCCCGTAGATGGACCCGGTGGCCCCCGACATGCCTACGATGAGACGGCGCATGCTGACTTACCTCCTGTAATGGTCCTTCCCGTCATGGCCACTCGTGTAATGATTTTATCATAATGACCCATTTTTGTGATCGTTTTTCAGGAAATGAGCCTTTCTGTAATGACTTTCGACTTACCGGCGATCCGATCGCCGCGGGGCTACGCCTCGAACACGACGGTCAACTCGTCGCCGTCCCGCACCGAGCGGGTCTCTTTCAGCGAAACCGCGGCGATGACCTCCAGCTTGTCCCCGGGGTAGTCCCCCACCTCCGGCACCACCACCGCCACCCTTTCACGCGGCCCGGGCGCGGATGGCCATCCTTCGACAAAGCCCGTGAACAGGAAGGCGCTGCAAAAGGCCGGATCGGGCGACGGAAGGACGATCTTGCCGCCGTCCCGTCGTACCCGCTCCCACCGGGTCAGGTCGGCGCCGCGCGCGCGCATGTTGAGCGTGCCCGGATAGGGATCGAAGCCCACCCGCTCCCTTACGGCCTGCCGCACCCAGTCGATTCCCAGGAACGCCCCGGCCCGGCCCAGGTCCGAGAACACCACCCCTTTCACCAGGATGTCACGGGAGCCGCTCACCGCTTCTGGGAGAGGGATTGCGCCTTGCCGCCGCGCCGGACCTTGATGATCTCGCCCAGGATGCCCAGCGCGATCTCCTCCGGGGTCTCGGTGGCGATGTCGAGGCCGATGGGTGCGTACACCCTGGAGATGAGCTCCTCGGAGACGTGCTCCTCCTCCTTGAAGCGCTCGAAGCAGGCCTTGATGCGCCGCTTGCTGCCGATCATGCCGATGTACTTGGCCGGTTGGTCCAGCAGCTCGCGCAGGCACGGCTCGTCGTACTTGTGCCCGCGGGTGATGAGCACCACGTAGGTGGTCGGGGTGATGTCGAGCTCCTTCACGGTCTCGGCCATGTCGCCCACGACCACCTCGTCGGCATCGGGGAACCGCTCGTGGTTGGCGAAGAGGATGCGGTCGTCGATGACCACCACGTGGTAGTCCATGAGCTTGGCCATCCTGACCAGCGGCACGGCGATGTGTCCGGCGCCGACGACGACGAGCTTGGGCGGCGACGGCATCGCCTCGAAGAAGACGTCCGCCTGGCCGCCGGATGCGGTCTCCACCGACACCAGGCGGGAACGTTCTTCCGAAAGGCGTTCCGCGGCCTCCCGGAGCAGCGTCTGCTCGAGCTCCGCGTCGTTCACCTGTCCCAGGACGACGCGGCCGTCCCGGATGAGGCACTTGGAGCCGCTGTCGAACCCGTCGAGGCCCTGGGACTCCACCACCGTGACGAGCACCGCGCCTGCGCCCGCGCCCTTGATCCTGATCAGCTCTTCAACCAGCGCGTCCATTCATTCCCGACCCTGTCCCGCACCGGACATCCCGGCGCATTCGCCCTTTCCGCTCAGTCGCTCTCCTGGTCCTTCCACCAGGGATCGATGAAGACGTTCATGATGCCGCCGCACACCGCCGGGCTGTCGGACGAGATGTCGTCCAGCAGGTCCACGCGCACGGTGCGGGGCGTGCGCGTCCGCACCACCTCGATGGCCTCGCGCCGGACGTCGGCTTCGCCGCAGCCGCCGCCGATGGTGCCGAGGATCTCGCCCCACGCCGTCACCACCATCTTGGCCCCCACCTCCCGCGGCGTCGAGCCCTTGGTGGAGACGATGGTGGCCACCGCCACGGTCTCGCCCTTGTCCAGGAACTCCTTGACCTCGTCGTAGATGTCTTCCATCGATCCTCCTCGTCGCCCAGGCCCTCACCCGGCCTTCGGCCACCCTCTCCCGGAGGGAGAGGGGTTGGGTTTGACTACTCGGACAGACTCCCAGGCTGCTCCGGCTTCACGGCGGGGCTTGAAGCCCGCCCCTACGCCACCAGCCTGCGCATGGTGTGGCCCAGGTGGACCAGGCTGTTGGCGTTGTGTGCCGACAGGAACAGGTCCAGGTAGGGCAGCGCCGCCTGCATGCCCTTGCACAGGGGCTCGTAGTTCTCGCTGGCCAGCAGCGGATTCAGCCAGATCATCTTGCCGCAGCGCCGCTTCAGCGCCTGCATCTGCCGCTCCAGCACGCCCACGTCGCCCCGGTCCCAGCCGTCGCTGATGATGACCACCACGGTGCGGTGAGTGACCATGCTCACCGCGAAGTCGCGGTTGAAGATCTCCAGCGAGCGCCCGATGTTGGTGCCGCCGGACCAGCCCAGCACGCTCTTGGAGATCTTCTCCAGGGCGTTGCCGATGTTCTTGGTGCGGATCAGGTGCGTGATGCGGCTCAGGGTGGTGCTGAAGACGAAGGTCTCCACGCCCCACAGCTCGTTCTGCAGGCCGTACATGAACTGGATCAGGAAGCGGCTGTAGCAATCCATGGAGCCGCTCACGTCGCACAAGAGCACCACCCGGGTCTTCTTGATGCGGCGCTTGCGCGCCACCAGCTCCACCAGCTCGCCGCCGTACTTGATGTTGCGGCGCATGGTGCCGCGGGGGTCGATCTCGGTGCCCCGGCGCGCCCGCTTCTTGCGCCGGCTTACCTGGGTGGCGATCTTGGAGGCGATGAGCAGGATGGCCTGGGTCACCGCCCGGCTCTCCTCGATGCCCATCTCGCTGAAGTCCTTCTCGTTGAGCTGCTCGTTGGGGCTGTAGGTGGGCACCATGAGCGGGTCCGGGTCATCCGGGCCTTCGTCGCTGGCGCCCTCCTGCTCGGTCAACGTCTCTTCCGTGGGGCCGCTGCTGTCGTCCGGCGAGTCCATCCCCTCGTCCGGGCTCTGGGCCGGGACCTCCATGGTCTCGATGCCCTCTTCGATGTCCATGTCGCTCTGCCAGAAGGCCTCGAACACGTGGTCGAAGAGCTCGATGTCCTCGTGGTCGTGCAGCAGGTTGGCGGCCAGCGCCCGGTGGAAGTCCGGCCGGCTCTGGATGTCGATGAGCGGCAGCGAGCGGTTGGCGTCGATCACCTGGCTCAGGCCCAGGCGGAACCCCAGGTCCTTGAGCACCCGGCCGAACATGAGCATGTTCGCCAGCGTGCCCTGGCCGCGCAGAGGCTTGTAGCGCTCCACCGCGCGGATGATGTCTTGTTCGTTCAGCTCTCTCGCCATGCTACCCCTGTCCGCCCACCACCGTGGCCGGCTCCTTGAGGATGCGGTCCATGTCGAGCTTCTCGCCGGAGAGCTCTTCCTCCAGGTGGTGGAGGTCCTCCCGGTACTTGAACACGCAGCCTACCGTCTCCTTCACGATCTCAGGATCCAGCTCGGCGCGGTTCAACAGCAGCAGCGCCGACGCCCAGTCCAGGGTCTCGGCCACGCCCGGCCGCTTGTAGAAGTTCATCTGCCGCACCTGCTGCATGAAGGCGCAGATCTGCTCGGCCATAAGCTTCCGGATGTCCGGATGCTTGGTCATGATGATCTCGTACTCCTTCTCGAAGGTGGGGTACTCGATCCAGTGGTACAGGCAGCGGCGCTTGAGCGCGTCGTGGATCTCCCGGGTGCGGTTGGAGGTGAGGAAGACGTAAGGCCTTTTCTGCGCCTGGATGGTGCCCACCTCGGGAATGCTGATCTGGAAGTCCGACAGCACCTCCAGCAGGAACGCCTCGAACTCCATGTCGGCGCGGTCGATCTCGTCGATGAGCAGCACCGGGGGCTCAGCGCCGTCGGTGCGGATGGCGTCCAGCAGCGGCCGGCTGATGAGGTATTCCTCGGAGAAGATCTCGGTCTCCACCGACTCGCGGTCCCGGGAGCCGATCTCCTCAAGCTTGATGCGCAGCATCTGCTTGGGATAGTTCCACTCGTAGAGCGCGGTGTTCGAGTCCAACCCCTCGTAGCACTGGAGACGGATGAGCCGGGTCTGGAGCACGTCGGCGAGCACCTTGGCGATCTCGGTCTTGCCCACGCCCGCCTCCCCTTCCAGCAGGATCGGCTTTCCCAGGCGCACCGAAAGGTAGACCACGGTGGCGAGGCTCCGGTCGCAGATGTACTTGCGCTCCCTCAAGGAATCCAGGATCGATTCGACGGAAATGCTGTCCAGATTCATGCGTATCCCTTCTTCGCGTACGGCCCCGTGATTTTGTGATTTCTGTTTGCGTGCGGCGGCAAGGCCGCTTGCGTGGCGGCTACCGGCTACTTGTTCTCGGCGAGCTGCCGTTTCCACCCCAGGGTCCTGGCCTTGGCGCCGACGGCTTCGGCCTCCTCGATCATCCCCTTGCGCTGGTAGAAGATGGAAAGGCTCGTGTAGGCCAGCTCATCGTCGGGGCTCACCTCGATCAGGCGCTTGCCCACCTCGATGGCCTCATCCAGGCGGTCCGTATTCGCGTACGCCATTCCCAGGGCATGCAGTGCGTCGGCGTAGTCGGGGTCCTCGGCCAGAGCCTTCCCGTATGACTCGATGGCCTCGTCCACCCGGTCGTCGGCGTACGCCTCCATCCCCTGGATATAATGGTCCTCTTTCGTCATCGGGCTTCTTTCGTTGGCCACCCTCCGTCGGTCCCAAGCCCTTCGACAGGCTCAGGACAGGCGTCGCAAGTCCTGAGTCCTTCGACAGGCTCGGGACAGGTCTGTCGAAGGGCGAGCGAAGTCGAAGGATGGACTCATTGTGTATTACGAAATCGTGATATTCTCAAACGAAACGGGGCACTGATGAACGGGCGCTGAAGCGCATCGCCTTCCATTGCGCGCCGGAAGGATCTCAGCCGCCCGCACCTCCCCGCCGGCCGCCGCGCGGCGCTTCAGGCACGACCGCGGAAGGGATCCCGCGTGGTGAGCTCCGGAAACAGTGCAAAATCCCGGTCCCGTGTGAGCAGCGCTTCGGCACCGTGGGCAAGACAGATGGCGGCGACCCGCGCGTCGTGCACGACGGCGCCTCGCACCCGCGGCCGCCGTATGAGCCCACCCAGTATATCCAGGAAGTCATCGGTCTCTCCGAGAAGGCGATTGGACGGCGACGCCGTCCAGGCTTCGAGTTGCCGCCAGGCGCGGGCGGGCGGGGTGGCTGCCTCCTTCCAGATCCGGCGATTGGTCACGACGCTCAGGAACTCGTAACAGCAGGGCCAGGGAATCGCCCACGCCCGGTCTCCTTCGGCCAGACCACGCACGACGGCAAACGCGGCATCGTGCAGATCCGATTCCCGACGATGCGCATAAACGAGCACATTGGTGTCGACCGCGATCACGACGACTCCGGCTCTCTCGAGTAACTACGCTGCTGCCGGTGCGCCGTTGGGCATTTCTTCGTTGACGGCGGCCTGGACAAGCCGGTAGCCGAGAGTCCGGGCCTTTCGGTTGAGGTTGGCGAAGGTGCGATCGATGCGCCGCTTCTCATAGGCGTCCATGCCCTTCTCGACGTATTCCTCGCCCCGCGTCACCATCAGGTAGATGAGGCAGGCGAGCTCGCGCGCGGTTGCGGTGATGGCGACGGCCGCGTCCTTGCGGGCGAGACGGGCGCGGTGTTTGGCGCCGATGAAGGTCTGGCTCCTTCGCGCTCCCAAGGCGGCCATCCGAAGCGCCTGCGCGACCGGGTTGACCACCTTGGGCGCCCGGCCCGGCAATGGCTTGCCGCCGCTGATCCGGGTCCCCGGCGCCACCCCCAGCCAGGAGCAGAAGTGCTGGGCGGAAGGGAAGGCGGAGAAGTCCGGGCCGATCTCCGAGGCGATGGTCAGGACGGTTCCGGTGCCGACGGTCGGGATCGCGGTGAGGTCGACGCCCATCAGCTCGTGCAGGGCCATGGTCAAGGCCCTGTCGCCGGCCGCAGACTTCTTGCCTCCGGTGCGCGACAGCGTCTTCCAGCCTTCGCCGGACGATCCGTCACCAGAGCCTTCGTCCCCGGATGAGCTGCCGCCTGGCGGCGTCAGGCGCTCGATCTGCGCCGCGATCTGTCCCTCGCAGGCCTCGATCTGCTGTTCGAGGAAGTCGTAGCGCTGCATGGCCTGCTCCAGCGCGAACAGGTGCTCCTCGCGCCAGGTGCCCTCCAGGCTTGCGGCGATCATCTCAACGCTGGCCTTGACCCGCCAGTTCCGGAACGACGCCAGACGCCGCGGGTCGCGCTCGCCGCCGATGATCGCCCGCAGGATCTTCTGTCCGGTCTCGCCCATGATGTCGGCCAGCACCGAGTCCAGCCGGACGTTCATCTCGGTCAGCGCCTTCTGCATGTGCTGCACGCAACGCGCGCGGTCCTCGATCAGCCGCTTCGCCTGCCGCACGTAGGAGCGGAGCGGGCACACCGCATCCCCGGGACGGAAGGCGCCCCGCAGAAGCCCGTAGGACAGCAGCTGCCAGATCCACTGGCAATCGAGCACGTCGCTCTTGCGCCCGGCGATCTGCTTCGTCATCCGCGGCGGCACCAGCAACACCTCGAAGCCCGCGCGCTCCAGCACCTCGTACACCGGGATCCAGTACACCGAGGTCGATTCCATCGCCACCTTCTTCACCCCGCACGACCCCAGCCAGGCCGCCATCGCCTTCAGGTCCCGTGTGAAGGCGTCGAACGACCGGACCGGCTCCGCACAGCGCTCCGGATCCACCGCCACAAAGTGACGGTCCTTGCCGATGTCGATCCCCGCGCAGTCCGGGTTCACCACCTTCAGACGCTCCGTCCTCTTGCTCTTCCGTGGCATCTCAAGTCCTCCCGCCTTGTGTTGTGCCGGGGAGGAACCACACGGCGAAATCTCAATCTCTCGAACGAGGTCGCGGCCAAGCCGCGCCATCAGTGACAAAAGCCGATCGTGGTTCGGGCCAAGCTCCAGAACGGGTGCCTGTGCACGCCATTGAACCGACGGCCTCGACTCCCCGGCCACCGTCACTTCACCGCATCACCGCCCCCCGGTGCAAGCCCCGGTTACTTTCGCGACTAAGCCGCCGCGTCGCGCGGGGGTGCCCGCTCCATAGATCAAGCCGCGCAGGTCTTGCCACGAATACGCTTCGAGCGGATCGGCCGCGCCCGGATCTCCCTCGCTCATGTCCGACAATCGGTACGGGCTCGGGGATTCCGACGCCGTGAGCACCTGACGAAGACCGTCCTCGACTACCGCGCGCAGCGGGCGGCCCGTATTCTTCGCGTGCTGTTTTGCGCGCGTCAACAGCTCGTCGTGAATGTCAACCGTCGTCTTCATGATTGCCATACTAACAATATGAGCCTATATGGGCAACCCATATCACGGCGTTCCGCTGCTCCCACTTGACCTTGGTCCATCGTGTCACAAAGCACCCTCGTCTCCGCCCGCGGCTTCATCCCTGTCCCCAGCCGGCCGCAGCGGCAGCATGGGGTTGCACCCGATGACCTTCTTCTGTTCCGTGAAATCGTGATATTCTCAACCGAACGAGTGCCGGCGGATCGACCAACGCACTGCGATCCACGCACCGACTTCAATCACCCGGAGGACCCCACCATGGCGGACGCCGCAACCCTCGACGAAATCAAGGATCGCATCCGGAAACGCGTGGGCAGACGCAGCCCGTTCCACCTCATGGACCCGGCCGAAGCCGAAGGTGCGTTGGCCGAACTGAACGGTCTGGACGCCGACCACTGGGCCAAGGCCTGGAGCCGGCCCGGAGCCCGCTGGGAGCAGGCGGCCAGGGACGCGGAAGCCCGCGGGCAGACGGACCGGGCGAAGGAGGCCTACTTCCAGGCCGCGGGCTACTACGGCACCGCCCGCCACCCCTTCCCCAGCTCTCCCGGCAAGCAGGAAGCCTACCGCAAGACCATCGAGAACTACCTGGCCGCATCGCGCTACTTCGACCCGCCGCTGGAGCGCATCGCCCTGCCCTTGCGCGACAAGGAGGTGGTGGGCTACCTGCGCCTTCCCGTCAGGCGGCCCGCGCCGCTTATCATGCACTGGGGCGGCATCGACAACTGGAAGGAGGATCGGCACAACTTCGTGGAGTCCATGCTCGCCGAGGGCTGGGGCTGCTTCATCCTGGACAGCCCCGGCACCGGTGAGTCCCCGGTTCTCGCGTCCGACACCGCCCACGAGGTCTACAGCACGGCGTTGGACTATCTCGTCACCCGGCCGGAAGTGGATGCGTCCCGCATCGCCGCCCTGGGCGCCAGCTTCGGCGGCTACTGGTCCACCAAGCTGGCCCACGTGGAGCCGGAGCGGCTGCGCGCCGCGGTCAACTGGGGCGGCGGCATCCACGGGTTCTTCCAGCCCGAGTGGCAGCAACGCTCCCGCAACGCATCGTCCTACCTCTTCGACCTCATCGAGGCCCGCGCCAACCTGTTCGGCAAGCGGACCTTCGAGGAGCTTTGCGAGGTCATGCCCATCCTCTCCCTCAAGGACCAGGGCCTGCTCGACAAGCCCTGCGCCCCCATGCTCCTGGTCAACGGCAAGGACGACCTCCAGGTCCCCATCGAGGACTTCTTCATGCTGCTGGAATGCGGCAGCCCCAAGGCCATGCGCCTCTTCCCCGGCGGCCACATGGGCGAGTCGCCGGACGTGTTCCCGACGATCCTGCGGTGGCTGCACAGAGAGCTGGACGGGGAGTGAACGGGACCGATGAGGATTCAGGAGCCGCAATGGATTCGATCACGCTCAAAAATTTCCGCTGCTTTCGTGAGGAACAGACGGCCCGTTTGGCCCCGCTGACCCTTCTTGTGGGTGAAAACAGCACTGGCAAGACCTCGTTCATGGCGATGATCCGGGCGTTGTGGGATATCGCCTACCGACACTTGGCGCCGGATTTCAAGGAAGAACCTTATGACTTGGGCAGCTTTGAGGAGATTGCCCACCATCGAGGCGGCCGGGCCGGAAAGACGGAGGCATTCGAGGCTGGATTCGAGGTCGTTCCCGCAACAGGCGACAATACTCAGGACGGAGCTGAACGCGATCCTTATCGCTTCGGCGCAACTTTCCAAAGCATGGGCACCGCGCCGCACCCTGTGAAGTTGCGTCTTTCGCGCAACGGGGTCTCCGCTGAGTCATGGCTGATGGATGACGTTTGGGGTGGTCAATGCCGAACTCCAACCAATCAATGGGTGTATATGCCGGGAGCATCTGGAGTCAGGGTGGGCGACGATATCCTACTCGTGTCACCCCTTTATCTGACGAGAATCAACTCGTTGCCGCGGGTTCCCGAGCCGTCTGCCGACGAGATGGAACTGATCCGTGAACTCATGGATGGCTTCTACGACCATAACGTGGAGCGACCCTACGCCAGCGCTCCAGTACGATCCAAACCGCGCAGAACCTACGACCCTACCCGCGCGGCCCGTGATCCTGAAGGGGACTACGTCCCAATGTATCTCGCGAGCAGGTATTTCCAGGGATCACGCGCATGGGCCGGACTCCGGGAAGCTTTGGTTGAGTTTGGAAGGGCCGCTGGCCTGTTTGACGAAATCGCGATCAAGCCGCTTGGAAAGCGAAACACCGAGCCTTTTCAAGTAACGATACGAAAGGGCGGAAAACGGACAAAGGGTCCGTCCCGGAACCTGATCGACGTTGGCTACGGCGTCAGTCAAGCGCTACCCCTCGTCACGGAATTACTCCGTCCAGATGCCCCATCCATGTTCCTGTTGCAGCAACCTGAGGTGCATCTGCACCCCAGCGCTCAGGCCGCTCTCGGAAGCCTGTTCTGCCAAGTAGCCTCACCTAAACGACGGTTGGTGGTCGAAACGCACAGCGACCACTTGCTCGACAGGGTACGAATGGACGTTCGTGACGGCACAACGCGGTTGAGACCCAAGGACGTCTCTATCCTTTTTTTCGAACGCGGCGACCTGGATGTGAACATCCACTCTCTACGAGTGGACCAAGAAGGGAATGTCTTGGACGCGCCGCCAAGCTACGGCAGGTTCTTCCTCGAAGAGACTCGACGGTCACTTGGGCTGTAAGACATGTGCGCCATCGTCGATGCAAATATTTCACATGAATTGTTCGGTTCCGATCGTCGTAAGGCTGGGGTGAGGTTTCTCGAATGGATCGAGGCGGGCAGCGGCCGTCTGTTCGTGAGCCGGCAACTTCTCGCGGAACTCGACAGGACGCCCTTTCAAAAATGGGCGCGGGATGCGCTCAGGTACGGGAAGATGCAACAGGCCCGTGAAACCGATGTCGCTGCCAAGACACTGGAACTCCAGGACGAGGGGCTGTGCGCTTCGAATGACTCTCATATTCTTGCGTTGGCAATAGTCAGCGGCGCCCGTCTGCTCTACTCCAACGACACGGCCCTCCAGCAGGATTTCAAGAACAAGCGCATCATCGACCATCCGCGCGGCAAGGTCTATTCGACTCTTGAAGACAGGGAGTTCCAGCCGAGCCACCAGAGACTGCTGCGGAGGAAGGACTTGTGTCGAGCCTGAAGGGCACGTTTCGGTTCGATCCCCGATCCTGAAAGCAGAACCGGCGATGAAACTGTCCTACTACCCCGACACCGACAGCCTCTACGTCACGCTCAAACCCGGCCCGGGGACGACCACCCGCGAAGTTGCGACGGGAGTCAACGTCGACCTCGACGCCAACGGTGATATCGTGGGGCTTGATATCGACCACGCATCCAAACGCGTCGATCTTTCTACCTTGGAGGCGGAAGCATTACCCGTCCGCACCTACCGAGTCGGTTGAGAGGCTCCTGGCCAGCCCTACCCCACCCTCTCCCGCGCCTCCATGATCTTGCTGACCACGACCTCCACGTCCGCCTCGTCCACGAACGGCGACATGATGTAGGACTTCAGGGCGTAGATGGGTTCGCCGTAGGCGGTGCGGCGGTGGCAGTCGGTGGAGGAGATGACGACGCCGCGGCCGGCCATGGCCTCGGAGTGGGCGTAGTCGAATATCTTCCGGTTGAAGTCGTTGTGGGCCAGCAGGGTGTCGCGGAAGGCGGGGTCGTCCAGCTCCTGGCGCTTGATGGCGAAGGTGTCCACGCCCGGCGGATAGGCGCGGAACAGGGTGACGGTGCCGAAGTTGTCGCGGTTCAGCACGGTGGTGCCTTCGCGGCCTTCGAGGTGCTCGCGCAGGAGTTGGGCCATCTCCACCATGTGTCCCAGCACCACCCGCAGACCCTCGCGCCCGAACAGGCGGTAGTTGGCGATGGC
This sequence comes from uncultured Binatia bacterium (SeqCode), assembly GCA_965204505.1. Lineage (GTDB taxonomy): Bacteria > Desulfobacterota > Binatia > UBA9968 > JAJDTQ01 > JAJDTQ01. Next base: position 196,520 of record CBDBFB010000001.1, on the reverse strand, counting down.
GGCGAGCGGGCCGGTGCCGGCCCGGGACGTCTCCAGCGTGTACATGCCGGGCCGGTGCTCGCCGAAATGGTAGAGGTAGGGCATCTGCTCCGGTGACCGGGCGAGCCGCTGCAGGTCCGCGCGCTCCTTCACCAGCACCAGGCTGGAGATGTAGGGCGCGAAGCCGGTCTTGTGGAAGTCCACGCCCACGGAATCCGCCAGCGAAAGGTGGCGGATGCGGCGGCACGCCCCCGCCAGGGCGCGCAGGGTGCGCGGCCGGAAACCAAGGGGGTTGCCCTCGAAATCGTAGTCGTTGAACACCGCCCAGGCCCAGCCGATGACCGCGTCGGCGTGGATGTGCGGGCGGTAAGGGAGCTGGAACTCGTCCGCCAGCATGTCCCGCAACCGCACGATGGCCTCGAGGTCGTCGAGGCCGAAGGAATCGGTGGTGCCCATGGTGGCGATGATGGCGGCGATCTTCCTGCCCTCGGCCAGGGCCTTGCGGGCGGCCTGCTCCAGCCGGGCAAGGTCGATCTCGTTGTCCGGGGTGGTCGGCACCGTCACCAGGTTCCGGGTGCCCAGGCCGAGCCAGCCGGCGATGTTGGCGGCGCAGTAGTGCCCGGCGTCCGACACCAGGATGACGGCGCCCTCGGAGACGCCGTTGCGGACGGTGTCCGGACAGGCTTTCTCCAGCCCCATCTTCACCCCGTAGAGGGTGGTGCCGGTGCCGCCGAAGGTGAACAGGCCGCCGGCCCGTTCCGGATCGTAGCCCACCAGCCCCGCGGTCATGCCCGTGGCCTCCACCTCGGCAAGGGCCACCAGCCGGCTGAATTCGTCCCAGGCGATGTTGGGGTTGTGCAGCGCCGCCAGCAGCACCCCGATGACGCTGGGGATGGTGGGCGGCGGGATGACGTTCTGCTGTGTGCGGGGGTGGCCGAAGATGGTCATGCCCCGCAGATAGCCCACGAGGTCCGCGGTCACCGCCTCCACCGACGACGGGGCCGGCGGCAGGGCCGCCTTCCGCGCCTCCTCGAAGTCGCCCGCCGCCAACTCGCCGAGTATCGGCAACTCCGTCTTCAGCGCATCCACCTGGTCGAGGGCGCGCATGATGGAGTGAACGAAGTACGAATCGTGGATGGGGTCGGATACCGGCTGGGGAAACGTCAGCCGCACCTTGTCGAGGATGTCGCGGTAGGGTGTTGCCATGGAAAGAACCCTCCGGGGGCAGCGCGGTTTTCGGCGATGAACGTGTCCCTCTCCATTCAGTTTACAGCAAATCGATGAAGTCGCTATAAACGGGCAGCCGAAAGGAGCGACAGACATGATCACTCTCTACAGCAAGGCGACCTCCAACGGCCGCAAGGCATCCATCATGCTGGAGGAATCGGGGCTGGACTACACGGTCAGGCCCATGGCCCTGGAGAACATGGAGCAGAAGGAGGACTGGTATCTGGCCATCAACCCCAACGGCCGGATACCCTGCATCGTGGATGACGACGGCTCCGGCGGCCGGGTGGTCACCGTGTTCGAGTCAGGCGCCATCCTCATCTATCTCGCGGAGAAATCCGGACGGCTGCTGCCCCAGGAGCCGGCTGCCCGCATGGAAGTGCTGAACTGGCTCTTCTTCGCCTCCGGCCACATTACCCACACCGGTCTCGGCGTGCACTGGCAGGTCCGCTGCCGCGACGCCGGCGAAGAGCACGCCCACCTGGAGGTCTGGCAGACCGAGAACAACCGCGTCTACGGCGTGCTCAACCGCGGGCTGGAAGGACGGGACTATCTGGCCGGCGACTATTCCATCGCCGACGTGGCCGCCTACCCCTGGATCTACCGCTGGGAGATGCAGGAGATCGACCTCGACCGCTATCCCAACGTGCGGGAATGGCTGGCCCGGGTCGGCGCCCGGCCGGCGGTGCAGCGAGGGTTGCAGATCCCGCCGAGGGACGACGGGCTGTGAACGTCCTGCCGATTGAGCTCAAGCACTTCAGCCCGCGGCCTCAGGAAGCTCTGTCCCCGGGTCCGCTTGCGCCCGACCTCATGCCCTGAACGGGTTGACGATCGTCAGTCCCTCGATCTGCTGTCCGTGGCTCAGGTCTTCGGTAAAGAGCGTGTCGCACCCGGCCTCTATGGCAGAGGCGACGATGAGGGAGTCATAGAAACCGAAACCAGTCCTGCCAATTTGAGGCTATATCAAGCTCAGACTTTGAATTAGCCTGCATAAGAAGAGGGGCGCATATGGTACTTAGCCGCGGATTCTCTCATCCGCGATGACAGCGACGCGACACGGGCTGCGGATTCCACGGAGTGACTGAACACGATGATCATGTATGGAGATCGTCCAGGAACTCGGACGCCGGCTCCACGGCAGTGATCATCAAGTGGTCCCGGGCGCGCGTGCAGGCCACGTAGAGCAGGTGCCTTTCCGTGTCGTAGACCTCCTCGAGGTCGGCATCGTCGGCTACGTTCTCGATTCGTTCCTGGAGGGGGACGACCTCATCGTCACACGCCATGACTGCGACAGTGCGGAACTCCAAACCCTTCGCCAGATGCATGGTGCTTATCGAGACGTGGTCGCCACCCGTGCTGCGTCGCTCGTCCAGGACCTGAAAGAAGAATCCCGCGTCGGCCACTGCTTTGCTAGCGCGATCCAGTTGCGCCGCAGACCGCACGAATACTCCCATCTCACCGGGGCTCACGCCTTCGCTGGCGCATTGCTGCAACCATTGCCCGACGGCATCCGCCTCTTCCTGCTGTGTATTGAACAAGCGCATGGCGGGATCGGGGCCATTGAACGCTGAAACGGTTCCTCGTCGATCCTCGACATTGCCGTCGACATCCGCGACTTCCGGACCGAGCAAACGGTCAGCCTTCACCCTGATCTGGTGGGAAGTGCGGTAGTTCAGCTTGAGGATCTGGGATCTCCCGCGGACGTCAACGCCCATGGCCTTCCAGGAGAATGGCGTTTGGAAGATGCGTTGCCCCATATCGCCTGCGAAGAACAGGCCGTTCGGTCGCTGGCCGCCCAACGCGGCCAAGAAGCGCAGTTGGGCGACTCCGATGTCTTGCGCTTCGTCCACGATCACGAAGTCAAACGGCGGGTTCGGGCGGTCTCTGAGCTTCTCCGCCAGCGAGCCGAACATGCCAGCCTTTGTCACCAGACCCTGAGTCGCAAGCTCTTCCCGGACTCGCTCGAAAATGGACCACAGCACCAACCGCCGCTCGGAGGGCAATCGTGTTTTTCGACCGAGCCTTCGCACGTCGCGGTACGCCTCCCAGCTATCCAATTGCCATGCGTCGACGACGTTCTCCCACTCGCTCAGCAAAAACCGCAGCGTGAAGTCACTTTCGTCTGCCTGCTCTGCCGCGTTCGCCAGCAGCGCGGCAATTGCTTCGCGTGTTGCGATCCTTGGGGGATCGAATTGCGCTCGATAAAGCCGTTCGCCAACTGCGTCGATGGCTTCGACCTCGACGCGCTCCGCGAGCCTGGGCTGGTTGTGGATCAATCGGGTAAGTCTGGTCCGAAGAGCATCGGCCAGTGTGTCAGAAAATGTGGTCAGCAGGATCCTGGCATCGCGGTTAACACGGGCAAGACGCGCGGCTCTGTGAACCGCCACGATGGTCTTGCCGGTACCGGCCGTACCGAACACTCGTGCCGGACCGGCGAAGTCCTTTGCCACGACCTGCCGCTGTGCCGGATGGAGGAAAACCGCCCACTTCTCCCACGGATAGCTGAGTGCGCGTTCCAGTTCCGCCACGTCGTGCATGACACGGAAACGACGTTGGGCGTCGGGGTGCTCAAAGGGGTCCGGAAGTGGCGTTCCACCGTACTCCGCCGGCGCCTCCGCTACCATCGGGAGGTCGGGGGCTTGGAACGGAGGCGGCGACGATGAAGCCATCGCCGTTTGAGGCGTATCGCCGACCGCCAACACCAGCAACGCCTCTGCCGCTTCAGCGGGAAGGTGTTCAGCCAAATCCAGAACGCTGTCCTCGTCAGCCGCCCGTACATCATTCAACCATTCGCCCGGAACCCCGTAACCCAAGAGAGCGTCATCGCTAATGTCGGCGAACAGCAGCGGTTTTGGCTGGGCCTCCGGCACTACTTCGACGACTCTTGGCACGGCGATTTCACGGACCGTTTCCCGGACTTCGACCAGTTGCGCTGCACCGGTCTTCGGATGAGTCTCCAGCTTGCGACGTTCGGCCCAATTGTAGGCGTCATCGTGATGGCCCACGTAGCACAAGACCGTGCTGTCAGCGCGCTTGTGCACAATGATCCGGACATCGCGACTCACTCGCACCGACCAGAAATTCGGATCCTTCGAATTGTCGACCCGGTGGAAACTGAGTCCCGGCTGCGAAGGGTTGGTCTGGAGGTCGAAGACCGTCGTCTTGGCGGCCTTCTGCTCATCGCCGGTCAGCTTGGCGAGGCTGTCGGTAAATGTGGTTGCGATGATAAACCACTCCTGTCCGGTTAAGTGACGTAGGGATGGCTGTAACTATGTGAATCAGGTATACTTTTTATCGATTTCTTGCGGTGCCGACTTGAACGCAACAGCGCTTTTGGGCGACCTTCAGGGCAGGAATCCCTGGAGGGCACGCCATGTACACCGGCAAGACGCTGTTCGCGCAGTTGATGGATTTTCTGCCTTGGACAACGTTCGCTCGTATCGTCGATCGCTATGGCGGGAACCGTCGTGTTCGCACCCTGGCGTGTGCCGAGCACTTTCGCATCCTGGCATTCGCTCAGTTGGCTTATCGGGAAAGTCTGCGAGACATCGAAGCCTGTCTTGCAGCGCAATCGGCCAAGCTCTACCACATGGGCATTCGCTCCACGGTCAGGCGCTCTACGTTGGCCGACGCCAACGAACGAAGAGACTGGAGAATCTACGCCGACTTCGCCCAACGGCTCATTGCACAAGCCCGCAAACTTTACATCCAAGAGGACCTTGGGCTGGATCTGTCCAACACCGTCTATGCACTGGACTCGACGACCATCGACCTGTGCCTGTCGTTGTTTCCGTGGGCTTCGTTTCGAAGCACCAAAGCAGCGGTCAAGATGCATACGCTGCTCGATCTGCGCGGCAATATCCCGAGTTTCATACATGTTTCCGACGGCAAGCTGCACGATATCAAAGTGCTCGATCTGTTGATTCCAGAACCCGCAGCGATTTACGTGATGGACCGCGCTTACCTCGACTTCAAGCGCCTCTTCGCACTTCACGAAGCCGGCGCGTTCTTTGTCACCCGAGCCAAAACCAATGCCGATTTGCGACGCATCTATTCCGCTCCAAGCGATCGTGTGCAAGGCATTGTCTGCGATCAGACCGTAAAGTTGTCGGGCTTCTACAGCCACAAACGTTATCCTCATTATTTGCGGCGGATTCGATTCAAAGACCCGGAGACATCAAAGACGCTCCTTTTCCTGACCAACCTGTTTGGTCCTCAGCCAAAGGTCATCTGCGAACTGTACAAGGCCCGCTGGCAGGTGGAGTTGTTTTTCAAATGGATCAAGCAACATCTGCGGATCAGGAAGTTTTACGGCACCTCGGAGAACGCCGTCAAGGTGCAAATCTGGACTGCCGTCTCCGTGTACGTGCTCGTCGCCATCATCAGAAAGCGGCTCGACCTCGATGTTTCCCTCTACACATTGTTACAGGTCTTCTCCGTCACCTTGTTCGAGAAAATCCCCTTAAACAAGGGGTTCTTCGATGCCGAAGACACTTCCTCCCAGGACATGTTGCATAAGCAATTGAATTTGTTCAATTATTGGACCGGACAGTAGTGATGATAAACGGCATCTCAGGTATCGATGTCGACCCGCGTTCGCCTCCGCCATTCGGCTCTCCACCCCTCCCCTTACTCCGCTTGCGTGGTCAATCTCTCGGCAAGGCGCTTGCGCTCGGCGAGCATGGCTTGAAGTTCTTCCGGAAGGATTCTGTCACGATCATGGATCAGCGCGTCCTTGAGAGCCTCGTTGGCCGCGCGCGTTACCTCGGCATAGCTCAGACCCTGCGCCAGTTTCGCCAGGTCTTCCCATCGGAACCCTTTGGCGACCGATCCGGCAAGCCGTCTTTTCAGGAGGTCTGCAATGTGTGAAATGCCCGGCAGCTCATAGTGCAAGACGTCGTCAAAACGGCGAAAAAGGGCATGATCGAGTATTCCGGGATGATTCGTTGCCGCAACGACCAGACTGTGAGAACCATCCTGCTCAATCATCTGCAAGAAACTGTTCAAAACGCGACGGATCTCGCCCACGTCGTTGGCAAGGCCCCGCTGCGAACCGATGGCGTCGAACTCATCGAAAAAGTAGATGCCCCGGTTCCGACTTGTGGCGTCGAATATCTGCCTCAGTTTGGCTGCGGTCTCCCCCATGAACTTGGTGATCAGCCCGTCCAGTCTCACCTGAAAGAGAGGAAGGCGGAGTTCCCCCGCCAAAACCGTAGCCGTCAAGGTCTTGCCTGTGCCGGGAGGCCCTATCAACAGCAACTTCCGCCTCGGGGAGAGGCCGATTGCCAGGATGCGACCGGCTTGGCGCTGCTCCCGAATGACCCGCCTGATCTGCTCGGCGAGAACATCGCTGAGAATCATCTCGTTGAGACGAGCCTTCGGGTATGACGCTTCCAGAAGATTGGCGAGTTCTCCCCGCGGGCGACCGATGGGAACGGGCCTATCCGTCCCAACCCGGCCCTTGGCTTCGTCGACCATGGTGCGCAACTCTTCGGCAAGTTTGCCATGGCCGAGCCTGGCCTCATGAGCCGCCACCTGCATGGCGACGGCAAAGAAGCGGTCGTCATCTCCCTCGACGTGCGACTTCAGTAGTGCCTTGATCTGGTCACCGCTGGCCATGAAGCGCCCTCCCCTGTCGTAAGGATGGCTTCACACCCGAAATACCTTCATGACCTCGTCCCCGAGGTGATTGATCACCTTCACGGCGATGCGGCCGGAGGCGGGCTTGTCGAAAGGCCGGGATATGTCGCTGTGAAGCGTCTCCCAAGCCTCCTGGTTGATCTCGGCTTTGAGGGTGGTCTTGAGGGCCTTGTACGGGTCGTTGGCACCGAGGAAGTAGGCGTGGCGGACGAAGAAGCTTTCCTCGTTGTAATCAGTATCGATGAACCAGCAGGCGATGCCGTCGGCACCGTCGCTACGGATTTCGCCGGTGTTGGGGTGGAAAACGTCCACGCCGTTGACCTTGACCTGGATTTGATCGTCCTCGGCGTCGAGGATGTCGATGTCCGGCTCGCCGAAGATGACGAAGAGGTTGCCTTTGCCGGTGTTCTTGAGGTCGTCGGCCATGTGGAGGTCGGCGTTCATGCGGGCCTTGAGAACCGGGACACGGCCGAGTTTGTTGAACTCGGAGGCGTGGGCATCGTAGTTGAAGGCGCAGGCGATCAGCACGTCGAAGTCAGCGTCGGCGGCTTCGCGCACCGCTGCGACGAGATCGGGGCGCGAGACGGTTCCAAATTCCGGGCCGATGAAGATGCCAGCGCGTTTTCTGGAACGCGAGTCGGGGTCGCCTTCGACGTAGTTTCCCTCCGCACAAACGAAACTTCCGGGCCACGGTCGGATACCAGAGAACGTGATACGATCCTCCTTGTGAGCCTGCTGGACACCCGAGGTCTTAATATTGTCGAGGATCATTGCGGCAAAATCCTGCTGGTCGCCGTACCCGACCATACTGTCGGCGACCTTGTCGATGACTTCATCGTGTTCATCGACATTTAGCAAGCGATGCGGTGAGAGACTCTCCACCGTAAAGGGACCGGCGACGCGGGCTTTCCGGCTGTCTTCGTAGGGCTTGTCGTAAAGGTATTCGTATTCAGCCTTTGCGGCGATGGAGGCGTCGATTTCCTTTTGCCGGGCGACGCGCTGTTCCCACCATTTTGCATGAATCCTTCGGACCTCGTCAGGCCAAGCGGCGTCAGCGTCGCGGGGGATCTCCCATTCCTCGAGGAATGCGTCGAGGGCGTGGTTCAACTACTGACGCAACGGCTCCAGCGTCATCTGGAAATTCTCCCAAATCACATCGATCTCCGCGTTGTTGGCGATGGACTTGAGGGTGATATGCGGAACGCGCTCGTACACGAAACCCTGTCGGATGTCGTTGTATGCCGGCACTTCCGATGTGGCCTTGCGGGCGAGCGACGCCTCCTTAATATGGCCATCTCGACTATCAGCGAGCAGGTAGTAGGGATAGCGCGCACCCATGATGCGGGCACGGCCTAGAGCGAGGGCGACGCGGGACGTATCGATCGTGATCCAGCGTCGGCCCCACTGCTCAGCCACAATAGCAGTTGTGCCAGAGCCGCAGGTGGGGTCGAGAACGAGATCGCCGGGGTCCGTTGTCATGAGGATGCAGCGTTGGACAACTTTCTGCACGGTCTGAACTACGTAGACCTTATTTTGTTCTGCAGTTCCCATGGTATCCTGCCATAGGTTTGGAATAGCAACTGCACGGAAGTCGTCAAAAAAAAGTTTGTAGTTGGCAAAACTCTTGGTGTTAAACAGGCGATCCGCCCGAATTAGTCGATCCATGCCTAGTTTGTTAGTTTTCCAACCACCCTTCTTGAGCGCTACTGTTCGGCCGGCTAGTTCAAAATCGAAGGTCGTTGAGACACTGGATGTTTCAGAAGTCAAGGGACCCCCAAGAAATACCCTACTGTCAACTGGCAGTAACGACGGATCTTCAACTTCAGCCTTTGTCATCCGTCGAGTGCAGCCGTTGGTTTCTTGCACTGTTCGGTATCGCAAGCCAGGTCCTGAACCAAAGTCTTTTTTCTCGAACAGCGGTCGGTACTTCACTAATTTCTTGTCTCTCGCGTACCACAGAATGAAGTCAGAAACGTTATCTATCTGCGCTTGACCCATCCCGCCGCTTTTCTTGGTAATGATTTCGCTGACAAAGTTCTCCTCTCCAAACACCTCATCCATCACCGCCCGCACCCGATGCACATTCTCATCCCCAATCTGTACAAAGACCGACCCGCTCTCCGTCAACAGATCCCGCGCCACGGTCAGCCGATCCCGCAAGTATGTCAGATACGAGTGAATCCCATCCCGCCACGTATCCCGAAACGCTTTCACTTGCTCCGGCTCGCGCGTGATGTGCTGCGCGTTGCCGTCCGTGACGTCGCGACTGGTCGTTGACCACTGAAAATTGGAGTTGAACTTGATGCCGTAGGGCGGGTCGATGTAGATGCACTGCACCTTGCCGCGCAGCCCTTCCCTCTCCGCCAGCGACGCCATCACCTGCAAACTGTCTCCCAGGATCATCCGGTTCGACCAGTTGGCGTCGTGCTGGTAGAACTCGGTCTTGGCGTCCTCGGAAGGAAGACCGTTGAAATCGGCGAACAGGTCCGCCACAAAGCCGGTTTCATCGGCTGCCTTCTCCGCTGCCGCTTCCTTGCTCCTGCGCAGCAGGTCCTCGATCAGGGCCTTCGGGTGGACCTTTTCCTGTATAAAGAGTGGCGGCGCCTGGACGACGAGGTCGGACCAGTCCTGGACATCCTTGCCACGCCAGACGAGTTGCGGGTCAAGGTCACGGTTGCGGCGCTCGTAGGCCACCTGAACCGGACTCTCATCGTCTTTTTTCATTAGCGGCTGATATTCCGCCGTGGGGATGTTCTTCCGTGAGGCCTTGCCGTGGGTGAGACTCTCGACGGTCTTGGAATTCTTGCGTAATCGTTTCATCGGAAGTTTCGATGCTTCTACGTTGCAGATGCCTCAAGAGTTCGGTCCGATTCATGCAACGATTACCTTCTCCTCGCGGTAGTCGTCACCTGCGGCGGCCAAGGCGTCCTGCCGATTGAACTCAAGTGCTTCAGTCAGCGCTTCGGCAAGGCTTCGGCGAAGTTCCTCGTGGGTGCGTTCCTGGCAGTTGACGCCGGGCACCTCTTCAATCCAGCCAATCCACCATTCGTCGCAGTGCTTTACGATTGCCGTATATTCCACGTTCTTTCCTCCTTTCCTGCCTTTCCGGCGACTATTGCTCCGATCGACGTCGTGGAATGTCCTCGACATCTGGAGCGCTTCCACCCGCCGCAGCGAGCCACTGCGCGGCTTCGACTTCTGCCTCCGGAAGACACCGTTTGATCATGTCGTTGAACGCATCCTCGACCTTGGCCTCGAAGTCCGCCTGAATTTCGTACACCTCCGTAAACTCGGCGAACGCCCAGCGGCCATAGGAGCCGTGACGGTTGACTCCCGGCACCCAGTAGGTGTCCATGGCAGCCTTCTTCTCCTTGGCGTCCTCCCCGCGATAGCCCTTGATCTCGACCACAAGGCGCAGGAGATCCTCGTCCCCGTGACCGTCGTCCACGAAAACGATGAAGTCCGGGATGTAGGCCCGCGCTTCGGACGCGTAGCGGTAAGGAACCTCGAAGCCGAGGCTATGGTTCTTGACGTACGCCCTTACCCGCGGATGGGATTCGGCCACCCGGCAGAACTCGGCCTCCCAATCACTGTCGAGGACCAACCAGTTGACGTGACAGCGGTTGGGGTCCGTCTTCCAACGGCTTGTCTTTGTGGTGGTGAAGTTCACGTGGGCCGTAGAACCGACGGGGTTGTAGGGGTCCAACACCGCCTTGACGGGTCGGCTACTGCTCATCCCGGCGCGGGTGATGGCGGCGGTGATGCGCTCGCACGCCATGTCGGCCAGTTCCTGGTACATCAACTGAGCCGGATAGGTGTTGCCCTTGCAGACCAGACAGCGGTCAAGCCACTGCTTGGTCAGGCGTTTGAGCTGTCCGAAAAGATGGAGCTTGGGCTCTTCGCCCGGATCACGCCACTTGGTGTAGAGCAATCGCTGTGTGAGGTGGAAAAGCAGTGTCGACGGCCTCATGTCTCCCGTATGAACCAGATTGAGGTCGACAGCCTCGCCGATAATCCCCTGGTTCCGCGTGATGGACGGTCCCACGAGGGCCGGCGTCAGCTCCAGCACCGAATCTTCGTTGAAATCGGCGGTCAGCCTCTCCTCGGGCAACTCCACACGGTACCCCGCGACGCGGGGAAAGCGGATTTCGAGCGCATCACGTTCGGGCCGCACGGCCTTGACCTGAACCGTCTCTCTCGGCGGTTTCGCCGGGACCACCACGGGCTTCGCGGTAAAGTTGAATGGTATGCCCAGCACGTCCGCGTACTCAACGTCGAAAAGGCCGTCATCGTTGAGATCGTATGACTGCCGGCGCAACGCCCGTCCAACCACCTGCTCGCAGAGCAACTGCGTCCCGAACGCACGCACGCCGAGCACGTGGCTCACCGTGTTGGCGTCCCAGCCTTCGGTCAGCATGGACACGGACACCACACAGCGAATCGAATCCCCCAGCCGCTCCGGTTTGCCGACGGTGTTCATGACCTCCCGAAGAAGATCCTGATCGCTGATGTTCTCCGCCTTCTGACGATCACCGGTGCGCTCCGTTATCTCCCGGCGGAAACGCTCGATCTCGTCTGCGGCCATCTTGCGGAAGTCCTTGTCCAGGGTGTCGCCGGACTCCAGTTGCTCGCTGTCGATCAGCAGAGTACGCGGCCGCGGGTAACGGTTGCCATGCTCGTCAAAGTTGCGAAACAGCTCCAGGCTGCCGTTCTGTAGCGTGGTCGAACCATCGGGATTCTCACGGTGAAACCCCGCGATGTAGTCGTAGACGAGCTTGGAGGTGGAGGTGTTGTTGCAAACGACGATGAAGCAGGGCGGCACCTCGATGCCCGCGCCCGCCATGGCATCGTAGGTCTTCTTGTAGTGTCCGTACAATGCCTCCAGCGCGGTCTTGAGGAGGGTCGGAAGCTCCAGCGGGTCGAGGTTGGCGCCTTTGCCGCGCCCCTTCTTCGGCATTGCGCCGCGGATATTTTCCCAAAGGTTGCGGAACTTGGGCATTTCGTCGCCCGGGATATTGTCGGCGACCGGCACCCGTGGAAGCTTGACGATGCCGCACTCGATGGCGTCCATGAGGGAGAAATCGTTCATGGTCCAGGGGAACAATGTTCCCTCGGCATAACCTGAACCTCGAAGGAAGAACGGCGTCGCCGAGAGATCCACCACCCGGTTGACGCCAAGCTTGCGCGCCACCGATTCGAGCCCCGATATCCACAACCGGGCGGCCTCGGCGTTCTTTTCGGCCTCCTTCTTGTCGTCGCCCTTGAGTGCGCCTTCCTCGTCCTCTCCCGGCTTCTCGCGGTAGCAGTGGTGCGCCTCGTCGTTCAGCACCAGGATGTTCTTGATGCCCATGAGCTCGGGCATGACCCGCTGCAGCATCTGCCCTTCGGTCTCCAGGGTCGCGAGCACCTCACCCCGGCCCTGGGGCAGCGAGCGGCCGCCTTTGGAAAGAGCCATGCGGTCACGCAGCTTGAAGGCGTGGTAGTTGGTGATGACGATCCGCGCCTTCTGGAGGTCCGGGAGCATGTCGTTCGGGACCAACTCGCGGCTCTGATAGTAGCTGTCGGGGTCGTTGGGCTGGAGCACCCTCAAGCGGTCCTTGATGGTGATGCCGGGCGTCACCACCAGAAACCCGCGCGTGAACCGGCGGCTCTGAGGGTGCCGAACCGCGTTGACGGTCTGCCAGGCGATCAGCATCGCCATGACGGTGGTCTTGCCCGCGCCGGTGGCAAGCTTGAGCGCCAACCTTTGAAGCTCCGGATTCGCCTCGTGATTGGCGTCGGCCAAGTGGTCGAGGAATCGCCTGCCCGCGCGACCGGCCTGAGGAGCGACCTCCGTCAACCAGATGACCGTCTCCACCGCCTCGACCTGGCAAAAGAAAGGCCGAATGCCGCTATAGTTGTGGTGTCGCCAGTGCTGAAGAAGCCGAGCCGTTTCCGGGGTTACCTGCCACTGATGCGGGTTCGGTATGCCGCGCCACCGGTCCACCTGCTGACGCACGCTGTTGATGATGGCGGTCAACTCGTACTGCTGCTTGTCCGTGGAAAGACCTTTCCCGTCGCTGAATAACGGAGCGGTCTCATCCATCGCGGAACCCTTACGCTTCTTCGGTTTCGGTATGGGCGTAATGAACTGGGCCGGCCTTCGGCGTTCGACGATCTCCTGCGTAGGCTGGCCGGTTTCGTCCAGTTCCCAATGGCGGTTGGGGTACTCGTAAGGGGAGTTCAGGACGGGTTGTTCGAAAAAAGGGTTGGACATGACGTTTCGCCTGATGGGTGCTTACCGGCGTGGTAGATCATTTTCGATTGCCGGCATGATCCGGCGCATGAATTCATCGAACATCGGCACGGTGAACGCCGTGTCACCGTGACTCGGACTCCAAATCATGCCTTTGTTGATCAGTTGGCTGCGGATCGGGGCCAAGGAAGTCACCCGACGGCCCAATTCGTTGGCGATGTCTCCGGAACGATGTGGCCCGGGGCCAAGTTGGGCCATCGCACACAGATATTCTTTCTCCGTGGGCGTCAACCTGTCAAACCTCACCAAAAAAAAGCTTTCGTCGAGGTCGGCGATGGCTTGCCGGGATGCGATCTCGACACTGGAGACCGTAATCGGGGATTGCTCGGCCACGTCCCACAGATGCTTTCCCCACTCCTGCAAGAAGTACGGGTAGCATTCCGTTCGATCAACGACCGCGTCGAGAGCAGCCGGCTCTATTTCCACCCCTTCGTCCTTCGCCGGCTTGGCGATCGCAAGCTTGGCGTCGTCTCGGGACAGTGGCCCGATTTCAGGAAACTCAAATAGCCTCTCGGCGTATGACTTCGCCTTTCCCATGTGACCCCGGACCTGCGGCAGGCCGGCACCCAGCATCACCACCGGGAGGCGTCGCTGGGATGCGCGGTGCAACGCAATAATCAACGCCGCCAACTGGTCCTCTTTCACGTATTGGAGTTCGTCGACGAAGAGAGCCAAACAGTTCCCGTCCGCTTTGGCGGCAGAGCCGACAACCTCGAACAAGTCCTGCAGATCGCTCTCCAAATCTCCGTTGTCCGCCAGCCCTGGCTCGGGGTTAACGTCCAGACCCACCTCTATGTCCTGATACTTCACCTTCAACGCTCGCACGAATCCCGCGAGTCCTCGTAGCGCCCTTTGCGCCAGTTGCTTCGCCGCCTGCCTGTTCGAGAGCCGTAGCAGCGCGACCCGCAGTTGAGGTGCAAGAATGGAAGGCAGGGACCGATTCTCGGGTGCTTCCATCCGTAGTGCACAGATGCCGACGGACTCGGCCTTCTCCCGAACAACGTCCAACAACACGGTCTTGCCAACGCCCCGGAGACCCACCATCATGATGCTCTTGGTGGGCCGTCCCGTTCGGGTGCGCTCCAGCGCGATTCGTGCCGACTCACGGATTTCGTCGCGGCCAGCCAACTCGGGCGGTTGGGTGCCCGCCCCTGGGGCATATGGGTTCCGTATCGGATCCATCGGGAGACATTTATAGCATGTTTAACCTAGTTTATAAAGAAAAGATAAATTAGCTAAACTCGCTATAAAACCCGTGCTACCCGAACAGCCCCAGCAGCGCATTCACCGCGGCCCGCGTATCCGAAAAGTCGGGCAGGAGCCGGTCCGCGTCCAGCTTCCGGAGCTCCTCCAGGGGATTATAGCGGCCGGTGGCCACGAGCAGGCACTTCATGCCGTTGGTCCGAGCGGCTTCGAGGTCCCTGGGGGTGTCGCCGACGATGACGCAGTGCTCGGGTTCCACCGGCAGGTTCAAGTGGCGGCTCCAGCGTTCCATGGCGATGGCGGGGAGGTCGTTGCGGTTGGCGGAGTCGCTGCCGAAGGCGCCGGGGCCGATGTGGTCGCCGACGCCGGCGGCCTGGAGCTTCAAGCGGGCGGTGACCTCCATGTTGCCGGTGACGACGCCAAGACAGATGTCGGGGAGGCCGCTCAACTCGCGCACGAGTTCGGGAACGCCAGCCAGCGCCCGCACCCGGGTGGGACCCTCGGAAATGGCATGCGTGTAGCATTCCTTCAGGTTCCCGCTGAAGGTCTCCAGGTCCGCCGGGCTCCATTCCACATCGTGGCCGGCGACGTCGAAGATCTCCTGCAGGATGATCGGATCGGTCTTGCCGTCCGGGCGGATGGTGCGGATGTCGCCGGGAACGCCGAAGGTCTTGAGGATGGCGTCGTTGAAGGCGACGTGGCCGTCCTGGGAACGGAGCAGGGTGCCGTCGATGTCGAAGAAAACGATTTTGGGTATGTTGGCCATGACAGGCTGGAAACTTATACGCTCGCGACAGACATGGGAAGGGACTGCCGAACAGTCCGGCGGAATTGACAAAACCGCCCGCCCCGGCTACGAATAAGGTCGCACAACTGGCGTGTACGTGGACCTGACCACGGGGGAGTGCTAACTGCTGGACGGCCGAACGCCTGGGTCTCTATGCCAGAGAGGTTCAGGCTTTTTTTTGTGCAAAACCAGTCTCGTTCACGTTCCGTTGAGGGGACAACCCGCACACCGTCGGATGTAAGCCCATGATCAAGCAATACCTGCTTTCTCCAGGGCCGACGCCCATTCCCAACGAAGTGCAGTTGGCGATGGCCCAGACCATGATCCACCACCGGACGCCGGAGTTCGCGGCGGTTCTGGAGGAGGCGCGGCAGGGGCTACGGACCCTGTTCGGCACGAAGAACGACGTGATCATCCTGGCCTCGTCCGGCACCGGCGCCATGGAAGCAGCGGTAGCCAACCTGTTCTCGCCCGGCGACACGGTCATCGTGGTCAACGGCGGCAAGTTCGGCGAACGCTGGCTGCGCATCTGCCGCGCCTACGGCCTGGACGTGGCGGAGATCAAGGTGGAATGGGGCAAGGCCGTGGAGGTGAGCGCCGTGGAACAGGCGCTCAAGGCCAACGCCGACACCAAGGGCGTGCTGATCCAGGCCAGCGAGACCTCCACCACCACGCTGCACCCGGTGCGGGAGATCGCGGAACTGACCCGCGACGGCGGGCCGCTGCTGATCGTCGACGGCGTGACCGCGGTGGGCGTGCTGTCGGTGCCCATGGACGACTGGGGCATCGATGCGCTGGTGACGGGTTCGCAGAAGGCCCTCATGCTGCCGCCCGGCCTAGCGTTCATCGGCCTCAGCGATCGCGCTTGGGAACGGGCTCGGGAAACCGCGTCGCCGCGCTTCTACTTCGACCTGGAGAGCGAGCGGAAGGGCCAGGCCAAGGGCTCCACCGCCTACACGCCCGCCGTATCGCTGGTGTTCGGCTTGTGCGCCGCCCTCAAGCTGATGCGCGAGGAGGGCCTCGACCGGGTCTACGCGCGGCATGGCCGGATGGCCCGCGCCACCCGCGCGGCGGTAACCGCCATGGGGCTCGAGCTGCTGTCGCCGGACAACCCCAGTCCCGCGGCCACGGGCCTCTACGTCCCCGAGGGGGCCGACGGCGACGCCCTGCTCGACTTCCTGCGTGCGCACATGGGCGTCACGCTGGCCGAGGGGCAGGACCACCTGTCAGGCAAGGTGATCCGCATCGCCCACGTGGGCCACATGGGCGCCTTCGACGTGATCGTGGCCGTCAGCGCGCTGGAGATGGCGTTCCGGAAGTTCGGACTGCCGGTGACGCTGGGCCGGGGCGTGGCCGCGGCGCAGGAGATTCTGCTGGAGGCGCTGGACTGAAGGGGCGGGCGGGCGGCCCTCACCCCAACCCTCTCCCGGAGGGAGAGGGGGGCGTTCGCTCTTCCTGCGGGAGAGAAGGGGTGGCTGGCCGAAGGCCGGGTGAGGGGTTCGGAGCGAGGCGGCCGTGGACACTCGGAGGACGCAGAGGTGAAGGCGACATGTTGAAGGTGCTGGTATCGGACCCGCTTCCCGACGTGGGTCTCGCGGTTCTGAACGACGCGGCGGACATCGACGTCGACGTGCGGACCGGGCTCAAGCCCGACGAGCTCAAGGAGATCATCGGCGGATACGAGGGCCTGATCATTCGCAGCGGCACCAAGGTGACCGCGGAGGTCATCGCGGCCGCGCACCGGCTCAGGATTATCGGCCGCGCCGGCGTGGGCGTGGAGAACGTCGACGTGGACGCCGCCAGCAAGAAGGGCATCGTGGTGATGAACACGCCGGGGGGCAACAACGTCACCACCGGCGAGCACACCATCTCGCTCATGCTGGCGCTGGCGCGGCACATTCCCCAGGCGGTGTCCTCGCTCAAGAGCGGGCGGTGGGACCGGCAGAAGTTCACCGGCGTGGAGGTGTGCAACAAGACCCTCGGAGTGGTCGGATTGGGCAATGTCGGGCGCATCGTCGCCGAACGGGCGCTGGGGCTGCGCATGAAGGTGCTGGGCTACGACCCCTTCATCCCGGCGGAGGCGGCCGCGCGCATGGGGGTGGAATCCGCCAGCCTCGACGAGATCTACCGCCGGTCCGACTTCATCACCGTCCACGTGCCGCTGATCGAGGAGACCCGCGGGCTCATCGACCGCAAGGCCATCGCCAGGATGAAGCCCGGCGTACGCATCATCAACTGCGCCCGCGGCGGCATCGTCGACGAGAACGACCTGGCCGAGGCCCTGAAGGAAGGCAAGGTGGCCGGGGCGGCGCTGGACGTGTACGTCGACGAGCCGCCGGGGCCGGACCACCCGTTGGTGCAACTGGACCAAGTGGTGACCACCCCGCACCTGGGCGCCTCCACCGACGAAGCCCAGCTCAATGTTTCCATCGCGGTGGCGGAGCAGATCCGGGACTTCCTCGTGGACGGCGTCATCCGCTATGCGGTCAACGCGCCCAGCGTGAGCCAGGACCTGCTGCGGGAGCTGCAACCGTACCTGACCCTGGGAGAGAAGCTCGGCAGCCTCCACGTGCAGTTGTCGGGAAAGTTCCCCGAGGAGATCCGCATCGAGGGCGGCGGCGAGGTGGCGCAGTACGATATCGCGCCCATCGCACTGGCGGTGCTGAAGGGGGTGCTGAGCTTTGCCCTGGGAGAAACCGTCAACTACGTCAACGCGCCGTTCATCGCCCAGGAGCGCGGCATCAAGGTGGTCCGGTCCAAGAGCGAGATAACCCGGGACTTCGCGAGCTACATCAATGTCCGTTCTCGCACCGCGGGCGAGGACACCGAGATCGAAGGCGCGCTGTTCGGCGCCAACAACCCCCGGATCGTGCGCCTCAACGACTTCTACTTCGAGGCCGTGCCCGAGGGCCACATCCTGGTCTCCTACAATCACGACGTTCCCGGGGTCGTGGGAGCCATGGGCGCCCTGCTGGGCGACAACGGCATCAACATTGCCGGACTGGAACTCGGGCGGGAGAAGGTCGGCGGCCGCGCCATCTCCTTCATCCGCGTGGACAACCCGGTGCCGAGGGAGGTGCTGGACAGGTTCAGGGCGTTGCCCGAGGTCATTTCGACGACAGCAGTGAGGCTCTAGTGTCGGGTCCCGTGAATTCCTGGCATAAGTTGCGCAGGATTTTTGTCGTCGGCAAGGCGCGATGACCTGTAGGGGCGACCGGCGGTCGCCCTCCGTGGGCGGGGACCACGCGAGGAAGAGCAACGCAGCCGACGGCGAAAAAGACCAGCACGACCCCCTCTCCCTCCGGGAGAGGGTTGGGGTGAGGGTGCGCTAGACATGGCGAACGTAGTGGTCATAGGCGCCCAGTGGGGCGACGAGGGAAAGGGCAAGATCGTCGACCTCCTGGCTCAACAGTCGGATGTGGTCGTACGGTTCCAGGGCGGCAACAACGCCGGCCACACGCTCGTGGTCAACGGCGAGAAGACCATCCTGCACGTGATCCCGTCGGGAGCGCTGCACCGGGACAAGGTCTGCGTCATCGGCAACGGCGTGGTGCTGGACGCGGAGGTCCTGCTGCACGAACTGCGGGAGTTGCGGGAGCAGGGCCACCTGCAGGACGCCTCCCAGCTTCGCATCAGCGAGCAGGCGCACCTGATCATGCCCTACCACAGGGCCATCGACCTGGCCCGGGAGCGGATGCGCGGCGCCGGCAAGATCGGCACCACCGGCCGGGGCATCGGCCCCACCTACGAGGACAAGGCCGCCAGGGTGGGCATCCGCGTCATCGACCTGCTGGAAGAAGACACGTTCCGCGCAAAGCTCGAGCACAACATCGCCGAGAAGAACGGTTACCTCAAGGCGATCCTGAAGGAGCAGGCCCTCGACTTCGAGGAGATCCACCACACCTACGGCGGCTACCGGGAGCAAATCGCGCCCTACGTCGCCGATACCGGCGTGCTGCTGGAGGAGATGTTCCGGGACGGGAAGAACGTCCTGTTCGAGGGCGCGCAGGGCACCTTGCTCGACGTCGACCACGGCACCTACCCCTACGTCACCTCATCCAACACGGTGATCGGCGGCGTATGCTCGGGGGCCGGCGTGGGGCCGCGGCACCTCCACGAGGTCATCGGCATCTCCAAGGCCTACACGACCCGCGTGGGCAGCGGGCCGTTCCCCACCGAACTCACCGGCCCGGAGGGCGACAAGCTGCGCCAGGACGGCGACGAGTACGGCGCCACCACCGGACGCCCGCGGCGCTGCGGCTGGTTCGACGTGGTGGCGGTGCGGCACGCCGTCCGCCTGAACGGCTTGACCGGCATCGCGTTGACCAAGCTGGACGTGCTCACCGGCCTGCCGGCGATCCGCGTGTGCACCGCCTACCGGTCGGGGCAGAAGCTGCTGCACCATTTCCCGGCGAGCCTCAAGGTGATGGAGTCCGTGGAACCCGTGTGGGAAGAATTCGAGGGCTGGCAGGAGCCCGTCTCCGGCGCCCGCAGTGTCGCCGATCTGCCCTTGAACGCGCGGCGTTACATGCAGCGGCTGGAAGAGCTGATGGACACGGAGATCGTCATCGCCTCGGTCGGGCCCGACCGCGATCAGACCATCCTCATCAAGAACCCCTTCGACCGTCGCTGAGGCAACCCTTCACCGCGCGACACCCGCGCCGCGCGGATCCGAGGCTCCGGTGATGCGCTTGCCCTCCACCCGGATGGCTTGAACCTCGCCCAGCCTCCGGGCCCGTAGAACCGTGTGACCCTTGCCCTCGAGGCCCGCGGCCGCTTCGTCGCTCACCGCCGGCTCCAACTCCACGACCTGCGCCCCACCCGTGGGGACGTGGAGGCGTGGCGCCGCCACCGCCTCGGTCAGCGGCATGCGGAAATCCAGGACATTGAGGATGGTCTGGAGCACCGCTCCGGTTGTCCGGGCGCCTCCGGAAGCGCCGACGATCAGCACCGGCCGGTCGTCCCGGAGCAGGATCGCCGGGGTCATGCGGTTCACCGGCCGTCTTCGGGGCTTGAGCGAGGCCAGGGCGTTGCCGGCTCCCGTCCCGCGAACCCAGAATCGGCGCATCCGGTTGTTGAGGATGACGCCGGTCTCGCGCACCAGCACCTTGGAGCCGAAAGAGCTGCCGATGGCGAGGCTCATGGAGACGGCGTTGCCGTCGCCGTCCAGCACCGCGATATGGCTGGTGCCGCCTTGCCCGCCGGCGGGCGCCACGGGCATGGCGCCGCTCCGACGCGCGGCCAGGTCCATGGATATCTCGTTGCGAAGCGCGGAAGCGCGCTCGCGGGAAATGAGCCGCTGCGCCGCCTCGCCGAAATCCGGCTCGCCCGCGTGCTCCAGAAGGTCCGCCGCGCCCGCCTTGGCGGTTTCCGCGACCAGATGCAGATAAGCCCCGGAGTTGTGGCGGAACTGGTCCGGGCCATAGCCCTCCATGACGCGCAGCATCCCCGCCAGGGCCAGACCTCCCAGGCTCGGAGGCGGCGCCGTGATCACCGTGCGCTCCCGGTAGCTGGCGATGATCGGACCGCGCCACACCGGCTTGTAGCTGTTGAGGTCGTCCAGGGTGAGGTTCTTGATCCGTGCGGCAAGGGCCTGGCCGATGGCGCCCTCGTAAAAGGCGCCGACCCCCTCCCTGGCGATGGTCTTGAGGGTTTCCGCCAGCTCCGGTTGACGGATCATCTCTCCCACTTCACGGGGCTTCCCGGACTCCTTCAGAAAGATGCGCGAGAAATTGGCGCGCTGCCGGAGCGCCGGAAGGTTCTCCTCGATGGCGCCGCGCAGCCGGCGCGTTGCCGGAAACCCCTCGGCGGCATGGCGCACGGCCGGTGCCAGCACGGTTTCCAGCGGCAGGCTCCCGAACCGCTTGAGCGCCTCGGCGAGGCCGGCCACGGCTCCCGGAACCGCCACCGCCAGGTCGCCGGTCTCCAGGAGTTCGCGGCGGACGCGTCCCCCATTCCGATAGAGCTCCGGCCCCGCGGCCGCGGGGGACACTTCCGTGAAGTCGAGCACATGAGCCTTCTTCTCGCGAGCCTGGTAGAGCACCATCACGCCGCCCCCGCCCAGACCCGACGAGGCCGGATCCACCACCGCCAGGGCGAACGCGGTCGCCACCGCGGCATCCACCGCGTTGCCGCCCTGCTCCAGGATCCCCATGCCCGCCCTGACCGCGGCATCGTGGTCCGATACCACGACGCCGTCGAGACGGGTTTGCGCCAGGGAAAACGACAAGCCCGAAAGGAAAGAAGCCGCGAGAACCAGAACGGCCAAGAAGGAACGAGTGCCAACCACAGCTTTGATGACCCCGGGAACCTGTCCGAGCAATCAAGAACAACCCCTCTCCCTCCGGGAGAGGGTGGCCGAAGGCCGGGTGAGGGCCTGGTGCCGTCATCGTGAAACCCATGCCTGTTTATTTCTTTGCCGCTCGGTTTGCAACCGCCAATCTTTCCGGGAAACGCCGGTTGTGTTAACCTTGTCCTGCTTCCGTGCACCGCCGCACCGGCAACGGCGCGAGAAGCCCCCTGCAACAACCGGAGAAGAGGCTTGGCGCGCAAATACGTCCTCAAGAGCATCGACCCCCCTCCATCGCCCGCCCCATCGACGATCGACTACGAGGAGGAGCTCAACGAGGCGCAACGCGAAGCCGCGATGTTCCTGGAGGGTCCGCTGCTGGTGGTGGCCGGCGCCGGCACCGGCAAGACCCGGACCCTCGTGTACCGGGTCGCCCGGCTCATCGAGCGGGGCATCGATCCACGCTCCGTCCTGCTGCTCACCTTCACCCGCCGGGCCGCGGAAGAGATGCTGCAGCGGGCCAGCCTGCTGACCGATTCCCGCTGCGAGCGCATCGCCGGCGGGACCTTCCATTCGTTCGGCAACATGGTGCTGAGGCAGTACGGCCAGCTCGTGGGACTGGCTCCGGGGTTCACCATCATGGACCGCTCGGACAGCGAGGACGTGATCCAGCTCCTGCGTGCCGAGATGGGGCTCGACAAGCGCGAGAAGCGCTTCCCCAGGAAGCAGACCATCGGCGAGATCCAGAGCCTGGCGCGGAACAAGCAGATGCCCCTCGCCGAGCTGGTGGAACGGGAGTATTCGCACCTGGCGGATTTCCTGGAGGAGCTGACGACCATCGCGGAGCGCTACCGGATCTACAAGCGCGAGAAGTCGCTGCTGGACTACGACGATCTGCTCACCTGCCTGAAGGATCTCCTGGACGCCCACGAGGACCTGCGGCGCCGGTTGTCGGAGCGCTTTCGCTTCATCATGGTGGACGAGTACCAGGACACCAACCGGCTGCAGTCCGACATCATCCGCCGCCTGGCCTGCACCCATGAGAACGTCATGGCCGTGGGCGACGACGCCCAGAGCATCTACTCGTTCCGGGGCGCCCACTTCCGCAACATCATGGACTTCCCCAACCAGTTCCCGGGGACCAGGATCATTCCGCTGGAGGAGAACTACCGCAGCACCCAGCCCATTCTGAGGCTCACCAACGAGATCATCGGCCGGGCCGCCGAGCGCTACGAGAAGAACCTCTACAGCCGCAAGAGCGAAGGCGAGATGCCGCTGCTGGTCCAGGCGGAAAGCGAGCACACCCAGTCGCGGTTCGTGTGCCAGCGCGTGCTGGAGCTGCGGGAAGAGGGAGTCCCGCTCTGGGACATGGCCGTGCTGTTCCGCTCGAGCTTCCATTCCTTCGACCTGGAGATCGAGCTCGCCCGCCACGACATCCCGTTCGTGAAGCGCGGCGGCTTCCAGTTCATGGAGACCGCCCACATCAAGGACGTGCTGGCGCACCTGCGGGTCGTCAGCAACCCCAGGGACGCGGTGTCCTGGGGGCGGGTGCTCATGCTGCTGGAAGGCGTCGGCGCCCAGACGAGCCGCAAGCTCGTCGAGCAGCTCCTGGACGAGGCCGATCCGAGCCGGTGGCTGAGGGAATTCGAGTCGAGCGGCCGGGCGAAACAACCGCTCAAGACGCTGGGGCAGGTGCTGGGCGAGTGCTCGGAGCGGACCCGGCCGGCGGACATGGCACAGTACCTGATGCAGTACTACCTGCCGATCCTCAAGCGCAAGCACGCCGACGACTACCCCAAGCGGCTGCGGGACCTGGAGCACTTCCAGGGGCTGACCGAACGCTAC
This sequence comes from uncultured Binatia bacterium (SeqCode), assembly GCA_965204505.1. Classification (GTDB taxonomy): domain Bacteria; phylum Desulfobacterota; class Binatia; order UBA9968; family JAJDTQ01; genus JAJDTQ01. The sequence continues at coordinate 173,255 of CBDBFB010000001.1, read as the reverse complement.
CAGAGCATCGAGCGGCTGTTGAGCGACATGGCGCTGGACCCGCCCTCCGCCAGCGTGGACGAGGCCCAGCCCGTGCACCCCGACGAGGGCCCGCTGGTGCTGTCCACGGTCCACTCCGCCAAGGGTCTGGAATGGCACTCGGTGTTCATCATCTGGGCGCTGGAGGGACGGTTCCCTTCCTACTACAACACCAACAGCATCGAGGAGCTGGAAGAAGAGCGCAGGCTGCTGTACGTGGCCGCCACGCGCGCCAAGGAAAACCTCTTCTTCGCCTATCCCTCGCGCGTGTACGACCGTTCCCTGGGAATGGTGTTCTCGCAGCCGTCCCAGTTCATCGACGGGATCTCCGAGGACCTGCTGGAGCCCATGTCGCTGGTCCATGAGGACTGGTACTACAGTCAACTGTAACGCCGCTCCGGTGTCGCCGAAATCCATCATATCGGCCGTGCTGGCGCCCCTGGGGCGCGGCTGGGCCAAGACGCTGTACGAGAAGGACACCGGCTACCACCGCATCCGGGTGGAAGAGACCCGGGAACGCCGCTACCTCTACTTCGACGGCACCCTGCAGAGCTCCATGGACCGGCGCGACCCCACCTCCCTGGAGCTGCTCTACTCCCGCTTCGCCTCGCTGGGCCTGGTGCTCAGGCCGGATGCCGCCAAGACCCTGCTCATCGGACTGGGCGGCGGCTCCGTGGCCAAGAAGTACCACAAGGAGTTCCCGGAGATGGAGATCGACTCCATCGAGATCGACCCGGACGTGGTGGAGATCGCCCGCCAGTACTTCCACTACCGGGTGGACCCGCATCAGCGCGTCCACAGCGGCGACGGCCGCGAGTTCCTGAAACGCACCGGGGAGCGTTTCGACCTAATCCTGCTGGACGCCTACTACGCGGACAACATGCCGTTCCACCTGGTCACCCGGGAGTTCTTCACCATCGCCCTGGACAGGATGACCCCCGAAGGCGTGATGGTGCTCAATCTCATCGGCTCGTTGCGGGGACCCGACAGCACGACGATCCGGGCCGCCATCAAGACGCTGGGCCAGGTGTTTCCCCAGGTCTACACCTTCCCCACGTTCGGCAACCGCGGCTACGTGCTGAGCGAGATCCAGAACGTCGTGGTGCTGGCGAGCAAGGCGCGGGAGCACATGAGCATGAAGGAGATGGAACGGCGCGCCGCGGGCCTCGGCCGCGACCTGTTCCCCGCCCCCATCAGCAAGATTCGCAAGTCCTACTACACCGGCCCGCTGGAGCAGGACGACGTGGAGCTCCTCACCGATGATGCCGCGCCGCTTGACGATCTGGTCCGTCTTTAGCTGCCTCCTGCTGGCGGGCTGCGCCGCCTTTCAACCGGACTACCACCAGGTGCGGGTGGTGCGCGTCAAGCTGGTGGCCGATCCGGCATTGCGGCAGGCCGATCCGCGCTGGCGCGACACCGCCGAGGACCTGCTGCGGGCGGTGTCGGACTACTACGAGAGGAACTTCCGCATCCGGCTGGCGCATCAGTCCACCGGGGCCTGGCACGTGGCGGGCACGACCACCTCCTCGGTGGTCTTGATGAACCGCCTCAAGCGCGCGTTCCCGCGCGCCGGCGGCGACACGCCCCACGACGTGGTCATCGGGTTGACCCAGCAGCCGCTCAACTTCTACAAGGGAGGGCGCGCGCGCGCGGACCGTTTCGGCAACTGCACGCAAGGGCTGGGCAACTACATCGTCAGCCACGTGGGCGAGTCCTTCGACTACCACGAACGCGAGTTGACCCACGACGCGGTGGCGATCATCCACGAGATGGGACACCTTCTGGGAGCGGTCCACACCGACGACCCGGAGTCGGTGATGCACCGGGACTTCGAGTTGAGGACGGGCTTCGACGCGCCCAATCGGGCCATCGTCATGGCCAACCGCTTGTGCCCCTTCGCCGAGCCCGGCGCCGCCCCGGTAGTACGAAAGCGGCCGGACCGTCATTCCGGCGAAAGCATGCCCCGTACCCCGATACGGGGCCGGAATCCAGAGGCGGAGGAAACGGGAGTCCGGCGTGCCGCCCCGCCCCTGCCCCTGGATTCCGGCTTTCGCCGGAATGACGGGTTCGGGCATTGGCAGACTCTTTCGTGGCCATGGCGGACTTGAAATGACGCCGCTTTGGTCACCCACCGAGGAAAGGATCCGGCAATCCCGCCTGTACCGGTTCCGGGAAGAACTGCGCGCCGCCCACGACATACCCGGCGACTCCTTTGCGGCGTTTCACGACTGGAGCGTGTCGCGTCTCGAGGATTTCTGGGCGGCGGCATGGGTCGACGCCACCGGCCGGAAGCCGGCGGGCACGGTGCTGGCGGACGACTCCATGCCCCCGGCCCGCCGCCTGGAGCGCGAAGTCTGGTTCCCCGGGACCCGGTTCAACTTCGCCGGGCAGCTCCTGCGCCACAAGGACGAACACGTCGCCATCATCGAGGAGAACGAGCCGGGTCAATGCCGCGCGGTGACGTTCCGCGAGCTGCACGCGCTCACAGGGCGCTGCCAGGCCGCCCTGCGGCGCGCCGGGGTCGGACCCGGGGACCGCGTGGCGGGCTATCTGCCCAATGTCCTGGAAACCGTGGTGGCCATGCTGGCAACCGCCTCCCTGGGCGCCGTGTGGACCGCCACCTCGGCTGATTTCGGCTTCCAGGGGGTGTTCGACCGCTTCAGCCAGATCAACCCCAAGGTGCTGGTGTCGTGCGACGGCTATTACTACAACGGCAAGCGCCACGATTGCATCGAGAAGACGCGGCGGCTGGTGGAATCCCTTCCCGGCCTGGAACGCTGGGTCATGGTCACCGGCGCCGACCGGAGCGTGCCGGGCGGAGCCATTCCATGGGAATCCTTTCTCGGCGGCGGCGCCGAGGAGGCGACGTTCACCGAGCTTCCCTTCGACCACCCGGTCTATATCCTCTACACGTCCGGCACCACCGGACTGCCCAAGTGCATCGTGCACGGCGCCGGCGGCACGGCCCTCAAGCACCACACCGAGCACAAGCTCCATACCGACGTCGGCCGCGAAGACACGGTTTTCTTCTTCACCACCTGCGGCTGGATGATGTGGCATTGGCTGGTGAGCGGCCTGGCCCAGGGCGCCACCGTCGTGCTGTACGACGGAAGCCCCACCTACCCGCGGGAGGACCGGCTGTTGCGGCTCGCGGAGGACCACGGCATCACCGTCTTCGGCACCAGCCCGAAGCTTCTCGCCCACCTGGAGAAGGCCGGCTTCCGTACCGCCGGCAACTACCGGCTCGGCGGCATGCGCACCCTCCTCTCCACCGGCTCGCCGCTGGAGGCATCCCAGTTCCACTACGTCCACGAGGCCATCCTTCCGGACGTGCAGGTCTGCTCGATCTCGGGAGGCACCGACATCATCGGCTGCTTCGTGCTGGGCAATCCGATCTCTCCGGTGTACCCGGGGCAGATCCAGGGGCCGGCGCTGGGGGTGGACGTCGGCGTGTTCGACGAACAGGGCCGGCCGCTGACGGGCGAGGAGGGAGAGTTGGTGTGCCGGAAGCCGTTTCCCTCCATGCCCCTGGGTTTCTGGAACGACCCCGGCGACGCCAGGTACCGCGACACCTACTTCGCCGACTACCCCGGCGTGTGGCGTCACGGCGACTACGTCGCCGCCACCCCCGAGCAGGGTTTCGTGATCCACGGCCGCAGCGACACCACGCTCAACCCCTCGGGGATCCGCTTCGGCACCGCCGAGATCTACCGCATCGTCGAACGGCTGCCCTTCGTCCGGGACAGCATCGTCGCAAGCTACAAGGACAGGGGCGAAACCGGAGTGGCGCTGTTCGTCGTGCTCGACCGGCCGCTGGACGCGGAGACCGCCGAGGCCATTCGCTCGGCGATCCGCGCGCAGGCCACGCCCCGGCACGTCCCGGCCATCCTGCAACGGATCAGCCAGGTGCCGGTCACGCGCAACGGCAAGAAGGTGGAAAAGGCCGTGTCGGCCATTCTCGACCGAGAGCCGGTGCGGAATCGGGAAGCTCTGGCCAATCCCGAAGCCCTGGACGAGATAGCGGCGGTTGCGCCGTCACCTCGCCGATGACCACGGCAATGGACGACTCCGCTCCCCTGTCGCACGGGGCATGGTTTGCTCTGAACTGGATTACCGAGTAATAAAGTAAGGTAATTTCGGGTTGCCCATGAAAATCAGTTCTCGCGGTACTTACGGAATCCTGGCACTGGAGGAGTTGGCGCGGCGCTGGGATGCGAAGACGCCGATCCAGGTGAAGGAGATCGCGGCCAGGAAGGCGGTCCCCGAAGAGTTCCTGGGGCAGATCATGATCTCGCTCAAGCAGGCGGATCTCGTGCGCGCCAACCGCGGGCCGGGAGGCGGCTACTACCTCACCCGCGCGCCTGAGCAGATTCCGCTGCGCGAGGTACTGGATGTGTTGAGCGGGCCCGTGACCGGGACGGACGAGACCTTGCGTAGGTACACGGCCGACTCGGTGGCTGCCCGAAAGGTGCTGGAGACCTGGAGGAGGGCGACGGCCGCCATGGAAGAGGTCATCGACGGCGTCACCCTGGCCGACGTGTGCGAGCCGGACGAACGACCTCATATGTACTATATCTGACGCACAACCCCCGGTTCCCGTGCGCCCGGTTTCAAGTACTCGGAGGACGCCACTCGGCGGCTCTCGGAGCCGGGCAAGTGAACCGGTCAGGAGGAACGATCCATGCAAGCAGTCAAGCGAGGCGAACGCGTGAAGGACAAGGTGGTGCTGGTGGCCGGCGCGGGCTCCATCGACCCCGGATGGGGCAACGGCAAGGCCTCGGCGGTGCTTTACGCACGTGAGGGGGCCAAGGTATTCGCGGTGGACTACCGCGCGGAGGCGGCGGAAGAGACCAAGGGGATCATCGAGGCCGAGGGAGGCGTATGCGCCACCTACGCGGCCGACGTGACATCGGAAGCCGACGTCAAGGCCATGGTCGACACCTGCGTGGAGACCTTCGGCCGGATCGACATCCTCCACAACAATGTCGGCGGCCAGGGCCCGGGGCGGTGGGTGCTGGAGCTCGAGCGCAACGACTGGGACGCCGTGCTGGCCCGCAACGTCACCTCCGTCCTGCTCACCTGCAAGGCGGTCATCCCCATCATGATCCGCCAGGGCGGCGGCTCCATCGTCAACATTTCGTCCATTGCCAGCATGCGCCACCTCAACGTGCCCACCGCCTCCTATTCCGCGGCCAAGGGCGCCGTCAACCAGCTCACCCTGAACCTGGCGCTGCAATACGCCGACAAGCACATCCGCGCCAACTGCGTGCTGCCGGGCTACATCGACACGCCCTTCACGCGCCGGCTGGTGGGGGGAAAGCCCAGCTACGAGTACAAGGGGTTCACCTCGGCGGAGGAGTACCGCAAGGCTCGCGACGGCATCGTTCCGCTGGGCCGGGCCGGCAGCGCCTGGGACGTGGCGCAAGCCTCCCTCTTCCTGGCCTCGGACGACGCCGACTACATCACCGGCGTGATGCTGCCGGTGGACGGCGGCGTCACCGCCACGTGCCCGGGCGTGTGACGGGTGAAAACCTAGTGTCCTGTCCCACGTAATTCTTTGCCGAGATGCGCAGGATTTCTTGTTGTCGGCAAGGCGCGATGACTTGTAGGGGCGACCGGCGGTCGCCCCTGTGGCGGGCACCACGCGAGGAAGAGCAACGCAGCCGACGACGAGAAAGACCAGCATATCGGTAAAGAATTACGTGGGACAGGACACTAGCCCGAAGTTCCTGGAAAAACAGCCTTCAGAAACGAGTTAAGCGGTTGATATCCAAGGGGAAATGCCTTTTTGGGCGCCCTCATGTGTTCCCATGTATATGGGATGATAGTCCTTGCATTTGCTCGATTTGCGCGCTATCTTCGTTGCCATGTACGTGGAAACCGTCCCCAACCGCAACTCTCCGCCCGCCATCCTCCTCCGCGAAGGCTGGCGCGAAGGCAAGCGCGTGCGCAAACGCACCCTGGCCAACCTCTCCGACTGGCCCCCAGCCAAAATAGAAACCCTGCGCCGGCTGCTCAAGAACCAACCCCTGGTCAGCCCTGAGGAGGCCTTCGACATCGTCCGCTCCAAACCCCACGGCCATATAGCCGCGGTGCTCGGTTCGGTGCGCAAGCTGGGCCTGGACCGTCTGCTTTCCACCGCTCCGTGCGCGGAGCGCGAGAGGGTGCTGGCGCTGATCTGTGCCCGTGTCCTTGCCCCGGTCTCGAAGTTGGCCACCGCCCGAGGGCTTGCCGAGGCCACGGCCAGGGACTCGCTGGCGCAGACCCTGGAGTTGGGGGAGGTCGATGAGGACGATCTGTACGCGGCCATGGACTGGCTGTTGGAGCGGCAGGAGGCCATCGAGAAGCGCCTGGCCAAGAGGCATCTTGGGGACGGCGCCCTGGTGCTCTACGACCTCACCTCGGTCTATCTGGAAGGCCGCTGCTGCCCGCTGGCGCGGCACGGCCATTCCCGCGACGGCAAGCGGGGAAAGCTGCAGATCGAGTTCGGCCTGTTGTGCGACTCAGACGGTCGCCCGGTGGCGGTGGAGGTGTTCGAGGGCGACACGGCCGATCCCATGACCGTGGGGGCGCAGGTGGACAAGCTGCGGCGGCGGTTCGGGCTCTCGAAGGTGGTGTTGGTGGGTGACCGGGGCATGCTCACCGAGGCGCGCATCCGTGAGGAGGTGGCGCCCGCGGGGCTGGACTGGATCAGCGCCCTGCGCTCCTCGGCCATCCGCCGGCTGGTGGAATCCGGGGCGGTGCAGATGTCGTTGTTCGACCAGAGCGATCTTATGGAGGTCCACTCCGAGGACTATCCCGGCGAGCGCCTGATGGTGTGCCGCAATCCGTTGCTTCAGGCCGAGCGGGGGCGCAAGCGCGAGGAGTTGATCCAGGCCACCGAACGCCTGCTGGAGCCCATCGTGGCTGCCACCGGGCGGGAGAAGCGGCCGCTCACGGGCCGGGAGCGCATCGCGCTACGGGTGGGCCGGGTGATCGACAAGTACAAGATGGCCAAGCACTTCCACCTCGACATCACCGACCACTCCTTCCGCTACACCCGAAACCCCGAATCCATCGCCCGAGAGGCCGCCCTCGACGGCCTCTACGTCGTGCGCACCAGCCTGCATGAAAACCAACTGGATGCCCAAAGGACGGTGCACGCCTACAAGAGCCTGAGCCGGGTGGAGCGCGCTTTCCGAAGCTTCAAGACCGTGGACCTCAAGGTCCGGCCGGTTCATCACCGCGCCCCGGACCGGGTGCGCGCTCATGTCCTGTTGTGCATGCTCGCCTACTACGTTGAATGGCACATGCGTCAGCGCCTCGCCCCCCTGCTGTTCGACGACCATGACCCCGCCGGCGCCCAACGATCCTCCATCGTGGCGCCCGCCAAAACATCCCCCGCAGCTCAGAACAAGGCTCGCACCAAACGCACCGAAGACGGCTTGCCCGTCCACAGCTTCCGCTCCTTGCTCGACGATCTCGCCACCATCGTCCAAAACCGCGTCGTCCCAAGGCTCCCCGGCGCCCAGCCCTTCGACCTGCTCACCCGCCCCACTCCTCTGCAACGTCAAGCCTTCAAACTCCTCGACGTACAACTCCAACGTTCCCAGTAACAGCACCTTGATCGCTTCGCTTTAGCCGTTATATCAATGCCTTGGCTCGCCCCCGGGCTGGAACTTCGGACTAGCACCGCCCTCCGGCCCCCTCCCCCTCCGGGAGAGGCTGCCCCTCCTACCGTCCCATCCGACCCCCTCTCCCTCTGGGAGAGGGTCGGGGTGAGGGTGCCCGGACCGTCTGCGACGCCGGCACCTGACCCGCCTACAGGGTGCGTGCGAACTCGCCCAGGAATCGCAGTGTGCGCTGCCGGCAGGCGGCCGGATCGCCGCCGGCGGGCAGCACACTGGCCATAATCTCACCGGCGCCGAACGCGAAAAGCTCCCGCAGCCGCCGTTCCGCTTCCGCCTCGTCGCCGGAGACCACCAGCGCCTTGAGCATCGGGGTGCTCCACGCCCGCTTCCCGGCTTCCGCGAAGCCGGCCATGCGGTACATCTCCACGTAAGGGTCGCGGCGCATGTAGGAGTCGAAGCGCTCCCGCGCCACCGCTTCGACTTCGTCCCAGTCCTCGTGCAGGCTGACGGCCACATGAGCGATGAGCGGCGGTGCCGGCTGCCCGGCTTTCTCCGCGCCCGCGGCCATGGCGGGAAGGGCGAAGTCGCGCAGGTAGGCGCCGGGACACAGCCAGCTTATGGCGCCGTCCGTGAACCTGCCGGCCAGCTCGAACGACCTCGGCCTCACCGCCGAGATCATGACCGGCACGTCCACGGGCTCGTTGTCCGCGGTCTGCGCGCGGTAGTAGCGCCCCTCGAAATCCACCGCCCCTTCGCGCAACACCGACCGCACGATCCGCACGTACTCCGTGAGATGACCCAGCGGCCGCTCGAACGCGAACCCGTAGGTGCGTTCGATGGGAGCCTTGTTGCCCGGCCCCACGCCGAGCCTGAAACGGTCCGGCGCGAGTTGCGCCATGGCCTCGCAGTATTCCACGAAGGAAAGCGGATGGCGCGGCCACGTCAGGACGATGGCGGTGCCCAGTTGGATAGTTTGAGTACGCATGGCCGCCGCCGCCAGGATGCTCGGCGTATCCCGGCGGATGTTGTTGTCCGCGGTCCTGGGACTGCCGGTGGTCAGCCAGACGGCCTGGATGCCCAGATCTTCGGCTTCGCGGATATCGGTCAATATCCCGTGGACATCGGACCCGGGAATCTCGATGCCGACTCTTCGTTCCGTCATTGTGCACCTCGTGATTCTTGCGGCAACACCATTTAGCAGCAGCACCAACATGTAGCACAGAGGCACCTAGTTGCCACGTGGATTGACGCACGCGGACCTTTCCAATAGACGTGAAACGCGGTCCGCCGCATTCACGTCGCTCGTGTCGCGACGCGATGGAGGTGATGATGGAATCGAGAATGCGCCCTCTCGAAGAGCTGAAGCCGGAGATCCTGCGGCGAGCCGGCCGCGCCAACCCTTTCGAATGGGTCAGGCGGGAGGACGCCGAGGAAGTGGTTTCGTGGCTCGAGTCCACGGAGGACGACCACTGGGCGGAGGTGTGGAGCCGGATGGGGGAGCGGTACGAGGCGTTGGGCGAAAAACAGGAGAAGAACGGCGAGCCGTGCGGCGAGTCCTTCTATCTCGCCTACGACTACTATCGCATCGGCCGCTACCCGGTGTCGTCCACACCGGGCAAGATGGCGTGCTACGAGGCTTCGCTACGCAACTTCCTGAAGGCAGCCCGGCACATAGACCCCCCGGTGGAGCGGGTGGAGATTCTCTTCGAGGGGACATCGATCATCTGCTATCTCCAGGTCCCGGCTGGCGCGGACCGTCCTCCGGTGGTGCTCCACTGGGGCGGGGTCGACGGCTGGAAGGAGGACCGGCGCAGGCCCAACGAGGCGTTCCACCAGCTCGGCCTGGCGACCATGAACATCGACATGCCCGGAGTGGGCGAGAGCCCCGTCCTGGGGTCCGACCCCAAGGCTGAGCGGACCTTTTCCGCGGCCCTCGACTACCTGGAGACGCGCGCGGACGTGGACGGTTCCCGCATGGGCGTCATGGGCGGGAGCTTCGGCGGATACTGGGCGGCCAAGGTCGCCCACGTGGAAGCGAACCGCCTCAAGGGCGCGGTGGACTGGGGCGGCGGCGTGCACCTGACTTTCCAGGAAGAATGGCTGCGGCCGGCGTTGACGACCCGGGCGGAGCAGTATCTCCTGGGGCCGGCCAGCCTGATGGACGCGCGCGGCTACATCTTCCGCACCCGCGATCTCGAAGAGATCCTGAAGCTGGCGCCGCAACTCTCGCTGGTGACCCAGGGGCTCATCGATCAGCCGTGCGCCCCGCTTTTGCTGATCAACGGCAAGCTCGACGACCAGCATCCCATCGACGACTTCTACCTGCTGCTGGAGCACGGCGACCCCAAGGACGTGTGCATCTTCCCCGACGGCGGGCACATGGGCCGGGTTCCCGGCAAATCCAACGAGCCGGCGCTGAGCGTGCTGACGCAGTGGCTGCAGCGGAAGCTTACGGCATGAGGCGAAACGCGTAGGGGCGAGCGGCCGGTCGCCCCTACCGGAGATTGTCCCGCGGGCACTGCCGCGGCACAGGTTCCCGGACTTCCCTACCCGCCGAAGAACCCCTCCTTCACCGCCCACAGCCACAGGTGGGCGATCTTCTCGTTGTGCAGCTCGGCGTAGCCCACGTGGCCGTAGCGGGGGATCAGCACCACGTGACAACGGGCGTTCGCCGCGGCATACTTGGCGGCCATGAACATCTCGCGCTTGTCTTCCAGGCGCTCTCCCCGGATCCAGTGTCCCCTGTCGTTCTCCCCCACCACCAGGAGCACGCCGACGTTCCCGAGCCACTCGGGGTCGGGGTCCCGGAGGTGATCGTAGTACTCGTCCCGCGCAAGGCCCGTGGCCTCCACGTAGCGGTCAAGAATCCCGACGGCGCCGTTGTGCTGGTTGTCGCACAGGCTGGTCTTCATCTGGGAACGCATCGGATTGGCCCACGCCATGTACTCCTCGGGGCCGCCCCAGGGGGTCAGGTCCTCCGGGTCTTCGTACCGCGCGGCACGAAAGCTCTCGGGCGAGCGCCGGGAGATCTGCTCCACCGGGATCTCGTGGTACTCCTCGGCCCCGGTGCGGTCGCGCCATTCCTTGCGCCAGCCGTCCGGGCCGCCGGAGCCGAAGCCCAGGATGCCGGTGACGCGGGCGCTTCGGACGAAACGGTGCAGGTGGGCGGCCATGGGTCCGCCGGTGGAATGGCCGAAGGCGAGCACATCCCGGTCCGGCAGGTAGGTGTCGGCGAGAAGCCCGGCGCCCTGCAGGATGGTGTTGAACGTGCACTTGAGGTTGCGGTCCAGGATCTCCTTCAAGGGGAGCTCCCGGTCAAGGAGGTAGACCGGCATGCGCTGGGGCACGGGCTCGGTCCAGACCCCGCCGGGCGGGTAATGGCCGGGATAGGTCACGGCCAGGGTCACCAAGCCCTGCGACGCCAGCACCCGCGCCAGCCCCGGACGGCCGTCCGGGGTCGTGTCCATGATGCGTTCGCTGCCCGCGCCGCCGTGGAACACCACCACGGCGCGGCCGGGAACGGCCTCTCGCTCGGGCGTGTAGAGAGTGCCGTGGATGTCCCACTCGTAGCCGTTGCGCTCGTATCGCGCCGTCACTTCGCGACTGGCGAACCCGGTCTCGCCATAGGGCGCCGGCATGGCCAGCCAGCCTTCCCAGTCCATCTCCAGCAGAAGCTCGGTCGAGCCCAACCCCGCCAATATCATCTCGATGTTTCCGTCGCGCATGCTCATGGGGTGCGGGGATACTACGGAAGTCGTCGCGGGGTCAACGAAGGCACGGAGTTCAACCGCCCGGCGTTTCATAGTAGATTCCTCGGCGGCATCCTTGCTGGCGGCCGAATTCGTGGGCGGTTCCGGGACGAATCCGCGAGGCAGGATGCCCGGGAAGGATGAGACACGCGGGAGCAAGGGGGACGCTGATGCGGACTTCCATGAAGGCCGTCACCATGAGGGAGTTCGGCGACACGGACGTGTTGCGGATGGAGCAACTCCCCATCCCGTCACCCGCGGCGGGCGAGGTGTTGATCGAGGTGCACTCCGTCTCGGTCAATCAGACCCTGGACGTCGCGGTGCGACAGGGCGGCTACCGTACTAACCTGCGTTTCCCGGTGGTGCTCGGCACCGATCCCGCGGGCATTGTCGTCGCCGCCGGCGAGGGGGTGCCGCAGTCGCGGTGCGGCGAGCGCGTGTCGGTGGTGGCCTCCATCCGTTGCGGCGAGTGCCGCTTCTGCCGCACGGGCCGGGAGGACTCGTGCCAGCGGAGCAGGCACCTGGGTCTCGACCGCTGGGGCGGCTACGCGGAGTACGTGACCGTGCCGGTGGAAAACGTCTTCCCGATCCCGGACAACCTCTCCTTCGCCGAAGCCTCCGTCGTCACCCGCCACTTCCCCACGGCCATCAACCTGCTGCTCAATCACGCCAAGCTCGAGAAAGGCGAGTGGGTGCTGATCATGGGGGCCGCGGGCGCCTTGGGGAGTTGCGGCGTGCAGATCGCCCGGCACCAGGGCGCGCGGGTCATCGCCGCCGCCGGGGCCGACTCCAGGGCCGAGGCCGCTCGGGGCTACGGCGCCGAGTTCACGGTCAACTACCGCCGGCAAGACCTCGAGCAGGAAGTCCTGCGCATCACCGACGGCCACGGCGTTGACGTGTTGTTCGAGAACATCGCCGACCCGACGCTGTGGCCGGGGGCCTTCAACAGCCTCGCCTTCGCGGGCCGCCTGGTGACAGCGGGCGCCCACGGCGGCGGCACCGTGCCGCTGGACGTGAAGCGCCTCTACCTCAAGCGCATCCGCATCATCGGGCAGCCCGGCGCGACCCGCAAGGACGTGGAGCTGGCCTTGTCGCTGGCCGGCCGGGGGGCGGTCCGGGCCATCATCGACCGCACCATGCCCCTGGAGGAGGTGAAGGAGGCGCACAGGCTGCTCGAGCAGGGCGGCATCATCGGCAAGATCATCCTCGATCCAAATGCGTAGACCAAGGAGTCCAATCAATGGCGCAACTCGTCACCATGCTCGGCATCACCCACAACCCGTTCATGCCCAGGCTGTTCAAGCAGGCACAGCAGCCGCCGGGGGCAGCCAAGGTGCAGGAGCGGATCGCGATGATGCGGGCCAAGCTGGCGCATCACCAGCCGGACGTGCTGATCACCATCGGCAACGACCACCTGCACCAGTTCTTCATGGACAACATGCCGGCCTTCATGATCGGGAAGATGGACCGGTTCCACGGCACCTTCTACGACGAGGTGCGGGAGTTCGGCCTGCCGGAGTGCGATGTGCCGGGCGACCTGGAGATGTGCAACCGGCTCCTGGAGGGCGCTTACGAACGCGGCGTGGATTTCGCCTACTCCAGCGAACTCACCATCGACCACTCCATCGTGGTGCCCATGCTGTTCCTCAGGCCGGAGATGGACATCCCCATCGTCCCGATCCTGACCAACTGCATCGCGCCGCCGCTGCCCACCGCCCGGCGTTTCCACGAAGTGGGGCAGGCCATCCGCTCGGTCATCGACGGCCTGCCCGACGGCAAGCGCATCGGCGTCCTGGTGAGCGGCCACCTGTCGCTGGAGGTGGGCGGCCCCAAGCAGTTCGAACGGCGCCTGATGGACCCGGACTTCGACGCCCGCGCCGTGGGGTGGATCGCCACCGGCGACATCGACGCAGCCGCGCGCGACTGCAACCTGGAGCAAATGGTCCCCTCGGGCAACATGACCATGGGTTTCCTGAACTTCCTGATGGCCATGGGCGTGGCCAACGGCGCGTCTCCCACCCACGCGGAGGGGCTCGACGCGGGGTTCCCGGCAGTGCCGTTCTTCGCCTGGGAGCAAAAGGAAGAGGGAGCGGGCCTGTGAGCAAGTACCTGGTCAACAAGTTCATGCACGTCGTGAACATGAACGAGGAAGCGGAGGACGCCTACGTGGAGAACCCGCCGGGCTTCGTCGCCCGGTGGGAAAAGGGGGAACGCCTCAAGTTCACGCCGGAGGAACGGCGCGCCCTGGAACGGCGTGACTACGGCGCCCTCTACGCCATGGGCGCGCATCCGTTCCTGCTGTGGAGCTTCACCGAGGCCGTCTGGCGCCGGGAGATGGATCGGGAAGAGCTGGTGAAGGACTACAAGGCCAAGGCCGCGACGGCGGGATATCCCGACTTCGAGACGTGATCGCGGGAGTCCGTCAGCCCTTTCTCCCGAGCCAGCGGCCCCACGACAGCCACGGGAACCGTTGCCGGTAGCGCCGCACCAGTTCCCTGCCGCCGATGAGGCAGCCGGCCCAGAAGATCACCTGACTGACGAAGTAGACTCCGGCCGCCGCCACCAGCAGGTTGTGCTCCATGTCCAGGAAGGGCAGCAGCAGGATTCCCGCGGTCACCACCCAGGACCCTGCTATCAGCACCACGGCGATCTTTTCGAGAGCGGTCATCCAGTGTCGCGTCCAGCCGGCGCATCACCGCGCGCCTGCAACGGCAGCCCGGCGCCGGGGTTGAATCCACCACTGCTTCAAATTGGGAACCGGACCGTAGCCCGGAGCGCCCGGTGTTCGGTATCCGGCGCAAGCGGTCTTAGGGGTATCTGACGATCCTCACGTCCACCGCCGCCACCCCCGCGCCCGCTTTCTTGACCATCAGCGGGTTGATCTCCAGGTCGCTCAGGTGGGCGCGATGCGCGGCGAAGAGTCTGGACAGGCCGGTGATGGCCCGTACCAGCGCATCGACGTCCCGGGGTTCTTGTCCGCGGACTCCCTCGAGGATCTTGTAGCCCTTTAGCTGCCGGAGCATGGCCTGCGCCTCCTCGGTGGTGACCGGAATGAGGCGTAGCGCCACGTCCTTGAGCACCTCCACGAAGATGCCGCCGAGACCCACCATGACGAAGGGGCCGTACTGCGGATCGACACGGGCGCCGAGGATGACCTCCGTGCCGGTGACCATTTCCTGCACCAGCAGCTTCGATCCGGCCGGCCCCTTGGCGAGCAACTCCGACCCTGCCTGCTCGACGCCGGCGGCGGATTCCAGTCCCAGCACCACGCCGCCCACCTCGGTCTTGTGCACCACCTCCGGGGACTGGAGCTTGAGCGCCACCGGGAAACCCATCTCCCCTGCCCTGGCGGCAGCATCCGCGGGAGTTTCGACCACGGCTTCGGCCGGCGGCGTCAGGCCGCACGCGGCCAACTGGTCCCGCCACGCGGCCCCCTCCAGGTCTTCCGGCCTGCCGTCGGCTGCGGGGATCTCCGGAATCCCCACGCGGCGGCGATGGCCGTAGACTCCGAGTCCGTTGAGCGCACGCAGGGTCGCCTTGATGCCCTGGAGGTGCGGTATTTCCGACGCCTCCTGGAAGGCGCGGCTCTCGTCCTGGAGGCTGTAGGTGGAGCGGGCGTGGGCCACGATGGGCTTGTCGATGCTCCGGGAAATGTTCTTCAGCAGGTCCGGGTTGCGCTTCTCGCCGAAGCGCGGCAGCTCGCCGTGAATCGCCAACAGGTCCACGCCGTCGTCCTCGGCGTGGATGCGCACGATCTCGGCGAAGGTGTTCTCGTTGCCGAAGCCCGCGACGCCGCACTCCAGCGGGTTCTCCACCACCAGGTCGTCGGGGATGAGGGGGCGCAGCTCCTGGTTGGAGGCATCGCTCAGGGTGGCCAGCGCCATGCCCACCTCCTCGATGTGGTCCAGCAGGATCCCTTTCATGCCGCCGGAGTTCACCACGATGGCGGCACGCCCGCCCCTGGGACGCCGGCCCGGCAGGAACGCCAGGGTCATCTCGGTCAGGTCCTCCAGGCTGTGGCAGCGCACCATGCCGTAGCGGTCGCACGCCGCCGAGAAGACCTCGTCGTCGCCGGCCAGCGAGCCGGTGTGGGAGATGGCCTGGCGCTTGCCCATCTCCGAGCGCCCGAGCTTCACCACGATAACCGGCTTGTCAGCTTCCAGCGCCCGGGCAGCCATCTCCAGGAACATCTTCGGGCGGCGGATGCCTTCCACCATGAGCAGGATGATCTTCGTGTCGGCATCGTCGATGAGAAAGGACATGTAGTCGACGACGTCCAGGCTCACCTCGTTGCCACTGGAGATGGCGTAGCTGAAGCCGACGCCGCGCTCGGCCGCGCCCTTCATCCAGTTGCCCAGGGAGCCGCCGCTCTGAAACACCGCGGCCACGGGGCCGGGCCTGAGCAGCGGCTGGCGCTGCGCGTAGGTCATCATGCGCTGGTTCACCGACGCCGCGCCCATGCAGTTGGGGCCGCAGCAGACGATGCCGCTCTCCTCGCAGAACTCGGCCAGCTCACGGCCACGCTCATGGCTCTTGGGATCGGTCCCCTCGCCGAAGCCCGCGCTGTAGATGGTGGCCGCCTTGACTCCCAGGGGCGCGGCCTGCTTCAGGGTTGGGACCACCGCCCGCGTGGGCACCAGCATCAGCAGGTGCTCGGGGGTCTCCGGGAGCGCCTCCAGGCTCGGGTAGCAGGGCGCGTCCCAGAGCTCCTCGTAGTTGGGGTTGATCAGGAAGACGTTGCCGGGGAACTCGGCCGCCTTGAGGCTGTGGAAGAGCAGGTTGGGCCAATTGCCCTTGGGCGAGGCGCCCACGATGGCCACGCTCTTGGCGTGCAGCAGGTCGGCCGCCGGGAGGATGGTGGTTCTTTCCGTCGTTTCGGTCATTTCTCTTCTTCTTTCCGGGAGCCTACGTTGAGGAGAATCCCCGTAGGGGCGACCGGCCGGTCGCCCCCAACCGCAACGATTCGATTACCGGGACAAGTTCCTAGAACAGTTCGATGCCGAGGAAGCGAAACAACTCTCCCTCGTACCACGAAGCGTGGATCACCCGGTCGAACACTCCGTACAGAAAGGCGATGGCACCCGCGGTAAGGCCCAGGGACACGAGCCATCCTTCGTCCGATCCGACCTTCAGATAGAGAAAGACGAACAACGGCAACGCGATGAGCTGTCCCAGCAGCCAGGTGCCCGCGAATATGCCCATCAGCCAGAAGCAGATGAAGAAGGTCCGTTTCAGGGCCTCACCGCTGCGGAGGTTCACGTCGAGGAAAATGTCCGCGGCCCCGCCGGGACCCTCGGGGGCCTTCTTCTCACCGCCCCGGAGCCCCGTCCACAGCGAAAGGATCACGGCGATGATGCAACCGGCAATGCCAATCAGCGTCGGGAACAGTGCGGTCTTCCCCGGCCATTCCCTGGCCGTGACCACGCCGGCAGCGAACATGACCGCCAGGGCGAGTATGAACAGGCTCTCGATGTAGTGCTCACGGATCCGGCGCATTTCATGCCCTCCGGCGCCTCTGGGCCCGGGTCGCATAGTAGAGCGTCGCCAGGGTCATCACGATCAGGACGATGCAGATGGGCCGCTCCCACAGCCACGCCCATCCATAGCGGCTGACGCTGATGTCGAGGTAACGTTCCATGATGGGGCCCAGGACGATGCCCAGGGCGATGGGCGGGCGTGGCCAGCCCCACCGCTTCATGAGGTAGCCCAGCGCCCCCAGGCCCATCAACACGAGCCAGTCGCCGAGCTCCTGCGTCGCCATCCACGAACCCATGAACACCAGCACCAGGATGATGGGGATCAGCACGCTCCCGCGTATGGTGGTGACCTTGGCCAACTGGTTCGTGCACCCCATCAGCAGGATCGCGGTCAGGACGTTGGCGATGACCAGCGCCCAGATCACCGAGAAGGTGACGTCGAGACGGGTGCTGAGAAGCTCGGGACCCGGGTAGATGCCATGGATCAGGAAGGCACCGAGCAGGATGGCCATGGTGGCGCTCCCTGGGATGCCGAAAGCGATGGTGGGAATCAGCGAGCCGCCCTTCATGGCGTTGTTGGCGGCCTCCGGCGCGATGACGCCCCGTATCTCGCCCTTGCCGAACTCGGCCTCCGGGTCCTTGTTGGACTGGACCGCGTGGCCATACGCCACCCAGTCGACGATGCTGGCCCCGAGACCGGGGATGAAGCCGATGTAGGCGCCGATGACCGCGCACCGGAGCGCCAGCCACCAGTTCCGGGCGGCGTCGCGCACTCCGTCCCAGAGCCCCTTCCCCATCTTCGGCACCTCCGAAAGGGTGCCGCGGCGTACCGCGAGCTCCACCACCTCAGGGAGCGAGAACAGACCCAGGACACAGGGGACGATGGGAAACCCCTCCAGAAGATACGGCACACCGAACCAGAAGCGCGGGATTCCGTCCTGGGGCGAATAGCCGATCATGGAAAACTGCAGGGCCAGCAGACCCACCAGAATGCCCTTGGCCGGCGCGTTGCCGCTCAAGGCACCCACCATGGCCATGCCCAGAACGCCCAAGAGAAAGAATTCGGGAGCGCCGAAGGAAAGTACCAGCGGGCTCAGGATCGGTATCGAGCACACCAGCAGGAAAGCGCCCACGACGCCGCCGAAACCCGAGACGGTATAGGCGGCTCCGAACGCCCGGGCCGCCTCGCCCTTCTTCGCCAAGGGGTAGCCATCCATGATGGTGGCCTGGGAGCCGGCGGTGCCGGGAACGCCCAGCAGAACCGAGGAGATCGTGTCCGAGGTCGAGGTAATGGCGTACATGCCCATGAGCAGCGCCATCGCCTCGTACGGTTGAAGATCAAACGTGAACGGCAGCAGGATGGCCATCCCGGAGAGGCCCGAGAGGCCCGGAACCATTCCGAAGAAGACACCCAGAGTGATACCCAGCAGCAAATAGCCGAAGGCCGGCCAAGCGAGGATACCCTGAAGTCCCAGTTGGGCTGCTTCTAGCATGCTGCGTGGGCGTTAGGCTGGTTGTGGGCATCCCGTTGCCGGCCCCTGAGACGAGACAGACAGCCGGCCGGCAACGGGACACGGTTGATAACCTATTTCTTGGCCGCGAGCTTGCGCCCTTCCTCCACGTAGTTGGCGCGGAACTTCTTCATCTCCTCGCCAGCCGTCTTCCAGGGCACCATGGCCTTTTCGATGTCTTTGGCCGCAGTCAACATTTGAGGCTCGATGCCGACGGACTTCTTGTACTCGGCGAGGAACGCGGGGTCCTTTCTCATGGAGACGAACGCGGCGCGCACCGCGTCCACGGCCGCCTGAGGGACCCCCGGCGGCGCCAGGATCTGGCGATAGCTGCTCAGGATCTGGAAGAGCTGCCACAACGGTCCGGCGGGTTCCTTGCCCGAAAGCTGCTTGACGAACTGACGCGCGGTCACGCCCGGCGCGATGGCAGGAATCTCGACGTCGCTGTGGTACCACAGCGGAACCGCGTCGCCCTTCTCGACGGCAATGGGCTTGACCCGGGTCAGGTAGAAGGGAGTGCTCCCATCCACGTAGTCGAGCTCCTTGCGGAGGAACGCCGACAGAAGGTCGGCAGAGCCCTGATAGCCGGTGACATAGTTGAACTTTATGCCCGCGAGGTCGAACAGGGCGCGGAACTTGAGATCCTTGCTGCCGTCGGCGCGAAAACCGCCGGCGTTGAAGCTCTTGGCCTTCTTGATGTCCGCCAAGTTCACGAGCGGTGGGTCCAGATCCTTTCTGGCCACGCCGACGCTGACCACGGGCGTGAACATGACCGGAATGATCTCCTCCATGTTAGCCCGCAGACCGGCCTTCTTGGGATCGCCCACGAACCATTCCTGGTAACGGCCGCTGGCGGTCTGGCAACCCATTATGGTGCCGTTGCGCCGTGCCCGCTCGTAGATCCAGTTCATGGCCAGGTTGCCGCCGCCACCGGCTCGGTTCTGGATCACGATGGTGGGGGAGCCCGCGAGGTGCTTCTTCAAATGACGGGCGTAGATCCGGCACTCGATGTCCGTCGGTCCGCCCGCCGAATAGTCGACGATGAGCTTCAGCGTCTTGCCCTGGTAGAAAGGCTTGTCCGCGGCGGACGCCTGGGTCCCGAGCACGAGCCCAAACACGAGCACGGCAACAATGAATAGCACGGCCTTCTGTAATGTGGACTTCATCGCTTGCTCCTTCCTTGGGTCAGTGATTGCCGTCGTCCGGCGTTTGGGGGCGACGGTCCGGGACCGTCCCGACCGTCGCCCCGCCACGTGACACTCGTCGGTATCCCTGTCGAGCTACGAAGCCTTGTTGACCCGGGCCATGGGGCCCAGACCCGGCTTGTAGGTCTTGTCGTCGATGAACTGCTTGATCCCTTCGTCGTAGCCGCGCTCCGCGTCCGCCTGCTTGATCCAGGCGCCCTTGGCGGCGAGGTAGTCCTCGGCCTGGGAGTAGTCCATGCCGCGCACCAGCTTGTACGCCTGCTTGGTGGCCCGCAACGCCCAGGGGTTCTTCTCCATCAGCTTCTTCGCCAGCTTCACGGTCTCGTCCCGGAGCTGGTCCGCCGGCACCGAATAGTTCACCAGCCGCATCTCCGCGGCCTTCTTGCCGTCGAACGGGTCGCCGGTCATGGCGTGGTAGAGGCCGTCCCGCAAGCTCATCATGTCCGTCACAACCCGGCTCACGAGACCGCCGGGCAGGATGCCCCAGTTGACCTCGGACAGGCCGAACAGCGCGTCGTCGGAAGCGATGGCGAAGTCACAGGCCACCAGCGGCGTGAAGGCGCCGCCGAAGCAGAAGCCGTTCACCATGGCGATGGTAGGCTTGGGAAAGGTGAAGAGCTTGCGCCAGCGCCACTCCTGGCTGCACCAACTCGCCTGCCGGCGAAGCTGCGGGTTCTTGTCGCCCTCGCGGAAGTATTCCTTGAGATCCTGGCCGGCGCACCAGCTATTGCCGGCGCCGGTGATGATCATGACCTGGGTCCCCGGGTCTCCCTCGCATTCCGTCACCGCGTCGTACATGTCGAAGTGGAGCTGCGGACTCATGGCGTTCCGCTTCTCCGGACGGTTGAGGATCACCCAGGTGATGCCGTCCTCCTTCTCCACCAGGACCGTCTTGTATTCCTTCGTTGCCATTAAACGTATACCTCCTTGAAACATTCACATGATTGAGAGTCCTGCCAACTCTATGCAGTCGGGTTGGCGGAGTCAAGGCATGAGTTCCGCCGGATCCCGCCAGGGCGACCGCCGGTCGCCCCTACGTGAGGGTCATCGCCGGCCATGTGCAGGAGCGACCCGCGGTCGCCCCTGCAATTCGCCTACCCGGCCGGGCTCCTACGAACCTTTGTTGACCCGGGCCATGGGACCCAGACCCGGCTTGTAGGTCTTGTCGTCGATGAACTGCTTGATCCCCTCGTCGTAACCGCTCTCACGGTCCGCCTGTTTGATCCAGGCGCCCTTGGCGGCCAGGTAGTCCTCGGCCTGGGAGTAGTCCATGCCGCGCACCAGCTTGTAGGCCTGCTTGGTGGCCCGCAGCGCCCACGGGTTCTTCTCCATGAGCTTCTTCGCCAGCTTCACGGTCTCGTCCCGGAGCTGGTCCGCCGGCACCGCGTAGTTGACCAGCCTCATCTCCGCCGCCTTCCTGCCGTCGAACGGGTCTCCGGTCATGGCATGGTACAGGCCGTCGCGCAGGCTCAACACGTCGGTGACCACGCGGCTCACGAGACCGCCGGGGAGTATGCCCCAGTTGACCTCGGAGAGGCCGAAGAGCGCGTCCTCCGACGCGATGGCGAAGTCACAGGCGATCATGGGGCTGAAAGCGCCGCCGAAGCAGTAGCCGTTGACCATGGCGATGGTGGGCTTGGGGAAGGTGAAGAGCTTGCGCCAGCGCCACTCCTGGCTGGCCCAGCCCACTTGGCGCTGAAACTCGGGGTTCTTGTCGCCCTCGCGGAAGAACTCCTTGAGGTCCATGCCGGCGCACCAACTGTTGCCCGCGCCGGTGATGACCAGCACCTGGGTTTCCGGGTCGCCCTCGGCTTCGGTCACCACGTCGTACATGTCGAAGTGGAGCTGCGGGTTCATGGCGTTGCGCTTCTCCGGACGGTTGAGGATGGCCCAGGTGATGCCGTCTTCTTTCTCCACCAGCACCGTCTTGTATTCTTTCGTTGCCATTTGACTTGCCTCCTCGAAAAGCTGGTTCCGCTGGTTCCCTACGCCTTCAGGTGCCTGCCCAGGAAAGCCAGGCTCTTGGGCCAGATGTCCTTGGCCGAGGCCTCGTGGTAGCTCGGCCGGTCGTCGCTGAAGAACGCGTGGCCGGCGTCCTCGTAGAGGTGCCATTCGTAGTCCACGTTGTTGGCCTTGAGCGTCGCCTCGATGGTGTCGAGGGCTTCCTGCGGGATGCCCTGGTCCTGCCCGCCCCACACGCACTGCATCGGGATGTTGATGTTGTTCCCTTGGGTCACGGGCTCCACCGGGCTCTTCTCGCCGCGCTGGCCGCCGACGATCTGGCCGCCGTAGTACAGGCTGCTGGCCGCCAGGCCCGGGCAGTTGCACGCGGCCATCCACGACACCCTGCCGCCGAAGCAGTAGCCGATGATCCCCACCCGGTCCGGGTCCACGTCGTCGCGCCCCTTGGCGTAGGCGATGGCGCGGTTCAGGTCGTCGATGATCTTGCTGTCGTAGAGGGTGCCGCGGGCGGCGAAGGCGGCGTCGCGATCGGTGCTGGGAATGACCCGCTCGTCCAGCCGGTAGTAGAGGTCCGGGGAAATGGCCACGTAGCCCTCGTTGGCGAACCGCTCGGTGACATCCTTCATGTGGGCGTTCACGCCGAAGATCTCCATGATCACCAGCAGCGCCGGCTTCTTGCCGCCACCGTCGGGCGCGGCCACGTAAAGGTCCATGGACTTGCCGTCTTCGGCGGAGATACCCACGGTTCCGGTATTGATGCTCATCGCGTTCCTCCTGTTTGATGGTTGATCAGTGAGTGTTCTCATTGACACGGGGTTCGCGAGGCTGTCAAGGACGGCTGCGCCGCCCCAGGTTTTGCTCCCGTTCCGTCATGTGCTAGAAACGGCTTGGCCGACACCCACACCAACCCGGAACCACGGAACCCATGCGAATCTGTTGCCTAGACCTGGAGGGCGTCCTCCTGCCGGAAATCTGGATCGCGGTCGCCGAGCACTTCCACAACGACGATCTCCGGCTGACCACGCGGGATATCTCCGACTACGACCAGCTCATGCGGTACCGGTTGAAGATCCTCCGGAAGAACCGGATCCGGCTGGCCGACATCCAGGGCGTCATCGAGGGAATGAAGCCCTTGCCCGGCGCCAAGTCCTTCCTGGACGACCTCCGGCGGGACTTTCCGGTGGTGGTGCTGCTGTCGGACACCTACTACGAGTTCGCCATGCCGCTGATCCGCAAGCTGGGGGACCCGACGCTGCTGTGCAACTGGCTCACCGTGAGCCGGTCGGGTTACATCTCGGGCTACGTCTTGCGCCAGAAGGACGGCAAGCGCAAGGCTGTGAGGGCATTCAAGAGAATCGGTTTCGACGTAGTGGCGGCGGGAGATTCATACAACGACCTGAGCATGCTGCGCACCGCAGACCGGGGCGTGCTCTTCAACCCACCGGACGCCATCGCCGAGCGCTACCCCGCCTTCCCGGTGGCGCGGGACTACCCGGCGTTGGCCCGGTTGCTGAGACAGTAGGGGAGCCTTCATCGGCATCCTTCGACTTCGCTCCGCTCCGCTCAGGACGAACGGTAGTGGAACCCTTTCTCGTTCGTCCTGAGCGGAGCGAAGTCGAAGCACACAAACAACAACCAAGGAGAACTTCCATGCTCGACGTGCTGATTACCAATGCCGAAATTATCCATGCCAAAGGCCGCTACAGCGGCTCGGTAGGCGTCAAGGACGGCCTCATCGCCGGAATCTACCAGCCCGGGGCCGAGCCAGAGGCCGGCGAGGTGGTGGACGCCTCCGGGCTGGCGCTGATCCCCGGCGCGGTGGACATGCATTCGCACCACCGCGAGGGCGGCGAGCCCGGCGGCTACGCCTACAAGGAGAACATCCAGACCGCCACCATGCAGTGCGCCGCTGGCGGCGTCACCACCTCGGTGGCCATGCCCAACGTGACGCCTCCGCCCAACACGGTGCCGCGTCTCGAACAGTTGTTCTCGGTCTACGAGCGCGAGGCGATCATCGACTTCAACGTAAACCCGGCCGGCACCATCCCGGACGAGATCCCCAAGCTGGCCAAGATGGGCATCGGCGCATTCAAGGTGTTCATGGTGGTGGACACGGGACGGGACTACCCGCACATGCCGGGCATCGGCGTCCACGACCACGGCAAGATCATGGAGATCATGGAGGCGTGCGCCGCGGCCAACGTGCCGATCATGTTCCATCCCCACGACCAGCCCCTGATGGACTACATCGAGAAAAAGTACTGGGACCGGGGCGAGCGCGACTGCCTGGCCTACGCCAAGGCCTACGCCGCCTATGACGGGGTCATCTGGGAGACCGCCATCCAGTTCCTCATTCGCCTGCAGGCGGCCACCGGCGTGCACCTGCACATTCTGCACGTCCAGACCGCGGGCACCGTGGACATGATCCGGCGGGCAAAGGACGCCGGCCAGAGGGTGACCGCCGAGGTCAACCCTTGGGGGATCTTCCTGGGATCGGACTGGAGCGAGATCGAGCGCCTGGGCTCCTACGCCCTCTCCTACTGGGTGCCGGAGGAGAACGCCCCGGCCCTGTGGGACGGCCTGTGCGACGGCACCATCGACATCGTCGCCACCGACCACGCGCCGCACACGCGCGAGGAAAAGGAGATCGGCTGGGAGGACGGCTGGAAGGCCCACACCGGGACGCCGTCCGCGCAGTACTACATGAGCCTCCTGTTCGACGCCGCGTCCAAGGGCAGGATCTCGCAGGAGCGCGTGGTGGAAGCCACCTCCACCAGGCCCGTGGAGATCTTCGGGGTCCACAACAAGGGCCGCATCGAGGTGGGCTATGACGCCGACATGGTGCTGATGGACCTGAACGCCGAGAAAGAGATCCGCGACGAGGACGTGCTCAGCCTCGTCGGTTGGTCACCCTACGCCGGCCGCACGCTGAAGGGCTGGCCCGTGCGCACGTTCGTGCGCGGGACCACCGTATACCGCGACGGCAAGGTGGTGGGAAACAAGGGCCACGGCCGGCTGGCGAAGGCCACATACCCGGGCTAGCCGGGAACCTGCGCAGCACTGGATTCCCGTAGGGGCGACCGGCCGGTCGCCCCTACCCGGCCGTGCCCATGAAACCCCGTGGCCCCACCCGCCCGAAATCCGGTTCCACCGGCCCCAGGTCAGGCGATGAACACCCGGCCGCCGTCCACGTTGATCAGTTGCCCGCTGATCATGTCGCTGTCGTCGGAGGCCAGGAAGGCGACGACGCCGTCGAGGTCGCCGGGCAGGAGGTGGCGCTCGATGCAGCGTTGCCGCAGCATGTGCTCGGATGGCGTCTCCGGCGCCTCCCGCACCTGTGACGTGTCCACCCCTCCGGGCGCGACGGCGTTCACGTTGATGTTGAAGGGGCCGAGATCCGTGGCCAGCGCGCGGGTCAGGCCGATGACTCCCATCTTCGACGCCGCGTACTGATGGCTCAACGTGCGGCCGTGCAGCGCCACGCTGGAGCTGATGTTGATGATCTTCCCCTTGCTCGACCGCTTCATGTAGGGCACCACCGCGCGGGTCGCCAGGAACGTCCCGGTGAGGTTGGCCGCGATGATCCGGTGCCAGTCCGCCACGTCGGTTTCCTCGATGGGGACCCGCGGCGTGTTGCGCACGATGCCGGCGTTGTTCACCAGGATGTCGATGCCGCCGAAGTGGTCGAAAGCCTTTTTCGCCCCGTCCAGCGTCTGCTGTTCGTCGGTGACGTCCATCTCCACCGCCAGGGCCTTGCGGCCTTCCGCCGCCACCAGCCGGGCGGTGCCCTGGACGCCGGCAAAGTTCATGTCCGCGGCGCACACGTGCGCGCCTTCCGCGGCCAGACGCACCGCGTACACCCGCCCCAGGCCCGTGGCCGCGCCGGTCACCAGGGCAACACGATTCTCGAGTCTCATGGCTTTGCTCCGTCTCTCCGTTGTGCTCCGTCTCTCCGTTGGCGGAACGCCCGGCTGTCATCCCGGCAGCGCACTCAGGCTGGCTGGCAGGCGTGTTCCAGGTCGAGCAGGTACTGCTTGACGTCCAGCCCTCCGCCGTAACCCGTCAGCCTGCCGTCGCCGCCGATGACCCGATGACAGGGGACGACGATGGCGATGGGGTTGCGTCCGTTGGCCGCGCCCACCGCGCGCACCGCCCGGGGCTGTCCCAAGGCCCGCGCCTGCTCGCCGTAGGAGCGGGTGGCGCCGTAGGGAATGTCCCGAAGCGCCTTCCACGCACGCAACTGGAACGGGGTGCCGAAAGGAGCCAAAGGCAGATCGAACCACTGGCGCCTACCCTTGAAGTACTCGTCGAGCTGCCGCTTCGCCTCCGCCACGAGCGTACCCCCCTCCGCCCAGCCTTCCGAGACCTTCCCTGGATGCCGTCCCTCCCGGAACGCGATCATCCTGACCGCGTCATGGTCGGCGGCGATCAGCAGGTCACCCACCGGGCTCTCCATCCAATCATAGTTCATGCGTTCCTCCTCGTCGGTCACGAGCGAGACTGACCCCGTTTATTCCCTTACCAGTATAGCGGGCGGTCCGTTCAAATCATTGCTCCACGATCCTTCACACCGACCCGTCAATCCTCGACCGGCACCATCCAGCCGTGCCGGTCCGGCAGCCGGCCGCGCTGGATGGCCGACAAGTCTTCGAAGAGCCGCTTCGACAGCGGTCCCACCTCGCCGTCGCTGACGCGAATGCACTCGCCCTTGTAGGACAGTTCGCCCACCGGGGAGATGACCGCCGCGGTGCCGGTGCCGAAGACCTCGCGCAGGGCGCCGTTCCGTCCCGCCGCCAGCACCTCCGCGATGGTCAAGGGGCGCTCGGACACGCGCATGCCGTAGTCTCTCGCAAGCTGCAGCACCGACTCCCGTGTCACACCTTCCAGCAGGGTGCCGGTGACCGGCGGCGTCACCAGCTCGTCTCCGATCACGAACGCGATGTTCATGGAGCCGACTTCCTCGATGTATTCCTGGCCGATGCCGTCGAGCCACAGGACCTGGGCGAAGCCGTCCCGCTGGGCCTCTTCGCCCGCCAGCAGGCTGCCGGCGTAGTTGCCGGCGGTCTTGGCCGCGCCGGTGCCGCCCCGGACGGACCGGGCGTAGCGGTCCTCCACCCGGATCCGCAGCGGGTTGAACCCTTCCGAGTAGTACGAGGCCACCGGCGAGAGGATGATGAAGAACTGGTAGGTGCGCGAGGGCCTCACGTGGAGGTCCGGGTCTTTCGCGAAGGCCACCGGGCGGATGTACAACGAGGTTCCGGGGGCGCGCGGCACCCACTCCCGGTCCAGGGCCACGAGCTGCCTGAGAGCCGCCAGAAAGAGGCCCGGATCGACGGGCGGAACGCATAGCCGCGCGGCCGACCGGTTGAAGCGGGCGATATTGCGGTCAGGCCGGAACAGCCGGACGGCGCCGTCCTCGCCGCGATAGGCCTTGAGCCCCTCGAAGATGCTCTGGGCATAGTGCAGCACCACCGTGGCCGGTTCCAGCGTCAGCGGGCCGTAGGGCACGATGCGGGGGTCGGTCCAGCCCGTGTCCCCCGCCCCGTCCATCAGGAACATGTGGTCGGTGAACACCTGGCCGAAGCCCAGACGGTCCTCGTCCGGCTTGGCTTTCGGCCATGGGACGCGGGTCACCGAAATCTCCATTTGCGTGATCGCCATCAGGATAATCCCGCGGTTCGGCGACAGTGAATCTACACGCTACACACCCTTGGGGAAAGCCCTCTTGACGGCGAACGACCAAGCGGGATAGACAGCGTAACAGTCCCGCAGCAAGATCGGCGCGGGCCGGGCATTCACCCCGGCCGCGGCGCCGCGAGCGCACTCGCAACAATCAACCAAACGAGGAGGAACGAAACCATGGTCATCACAAGAAGGACTTTGGGCGTCCTGGCAGCGGTCCTGGCGCTGGCCGTCGCCGCGGCGCCGTTCAGCGCGGGCGCGTTGGAAAACAAACTCGTCGTCGTCACGTCCTATCCGCCCGACACCACCAACACGGTGAAGGCGGCCTTCGAGAAGAAGCATCCCGGCATCAAGGTCGAGATGCTGCGGAAGAAGACCACCGCGGGCATCAAGTACCTGCAGGAGACCGCCGGCAACAACCGCTCCGACATGTTCTGGGCCTCCGCCCCCGACGCCTTCGAGGTGTTGAAGGCGGACGGACTGCTGCAGAAGTACGAGGTCAAGGTCAAGGGCATTCCCGAGAAGGTGGGAGCCTTCCCCATCAACGATCCCGAGGGCTACTACAAGGGATTCGCGGCCTCCGGCTACGGCATCATGTGGAACACCCGCTACCTCAAGGCCAAGAAGCTGCCGGTGCCGAAGAGCTGGGCCGATCTGGCCAAGCCCGTGTACCACGGCCACGTGGGCATGAGCGCGCCGTCGCGCTCCGGCACGACGCACCTCACCGTGGAAACCCTGCTCCAGGGCAAGGGCTGGGAAGAGGGCTGGGCCATCTGGAAGGCCATCGCGGGCAACTTCAAGACCGTCACCGAGCGCAGCTTCGGCGTGCCCGACGGCGTCAACTCCGGCCAGTTCGGCATCGGCATCGTCATCGACTTCTTCGGGCTGTCGTCGGAGGCCTCGGGCTTCCCGGTCAAGTTCCTCTATCCGCCGGTGACCACCCTGGTGCCGGCCAACATCGCCATCGTCAACAACGCGCCGCACCCCAAGGCCGCGGCGGCCTTCATCGAGTTTCTCCTGACGCCCGAGGGCCAGGAGGTGCTGCTCGATCCGAAGATCCGGCGGCTGCCGGTGAATCCCGCGACCTACGCCAAGGCGCCGGCCGGCTTTCCCAACCCGTTCAAGGACAAGTCCATCGGCGCGGCGGTCAAGTTCGACCTGGAGCTCTCCAAGAACCGCTACAACGTCATCAACTCGCTCTTCGACGTCATGGTCACCTACCGGCTCGACGACCTGCGCGCGGCCACCAAGGCGATCCAGAACGCCGAAGCGACCCTTGGCGGCAAGGCCAACGCCGAAGCTCGGAAGCTGATCGACGAAGCCAGGGCGCTGGTGGCCGCGGTGCCCATCGAGGCGGCCCAGGCGAGCCGGGACGACTTCAATAGCATCTTCAAGAAGAAGCGCAAGAAGGCCACCACCAAGGTGACCGGCCGCCAGGCCGAGATCGAGCAGGATTGGGACGCCAAGGTCAAGGCGAACTACACCAAGGCGAGATCCCTGGCCGAGAAGGCGGCGTCCATGCTCTAGCCCGCATGCGAGTCTAGGGGCCTGTACCGACCCGTCTTGTGGTACGGGCCCCTGGTTCTCTCGGCAGTCGGGCGGGGCAAGCAGGAACTTCCGTGTACGCGGCAATGCGCGGCCAGTGGGGGCCGGCGGCGGTGGCCGCGGTGGTGAGCCTGTTCCTGTTGGTGTTCCTGGTACTGCCCGTAGTGAACGTGATCTACGTGGCGTTCCAGGACCCCAACACGGGCGCGCTGACCCTGGTCAACTTCGTCGATTTCTTCCGCACCAGCTTGTTCCGGGAATCCTTCATCAACTCGCTGTACGTTGCGACGATGGCGGTGGTGGTGTCTTCGTGCTTCGCGTTGCCGTTGGCTTATTTCACCAGCCGCTTCCATTTCCGGGGCGCCCTCCTGATCCAGACACTGGGAATCATCCCGTTGATCATGCCCCCTTTCGTCGGTGCGGTGGCCATGCTGTTGCTGCTCGGCGAGAACGGCTCCGTCAACCTGCTGCTGGACGAGTGGTTCGGCTTCACCATACCGTTCATGGAGGGCCTGAACGGTGTCATCCTGGTGGAGAGCATCCATTACTTCCCGTTCATCCTCATCAACCTTTCCGCCGCTCTCAACAACATCGACCGGTCCATGGAGGAGTCGGCGCAGAACCTGGGCGCCAGCGGCCTGCGGCTGTTCCGCCGCATCGTGTTTCCGCTGGCGATGCCCGGTTACGTGGCGGGCGCGTCGCTGGTGTTTCTGAAGGTGTTCGACGACCTGGGCACGCCGCTGCTCCTCAACGTCAACGACATGCTGGCTCCCCAGGCCTACCTGCGCATCACCTCCATCGGCATTGCCGATCCCATGGGTTACGTGATCTCGGTGATCCTCGTGATCCTGTCGCTGCTGGCGCTGTGGACGTCCTTCCTGGCGCTCCGCAACAAGGACTACGCCATGTTGCAGAAGGGCGGCGGCGGCTTGATGAAGCGGGACCTTCGGCGGTGGGAGAAGGCGGCCTGCTACGGCATCGTCATCTTCATCCTGCTGCTGGTGCTGTCACCCCACTTCGGATTGATGCTGCTGTCCTTCGGCACCGTGTGGTCGTTCAGCGTGCTGCCCGACGGCTTCACCGCCGCCCATTACCTGCAGGTGGTGTCGTCCTCTTTCCAGTTCATCACCAACACGTTGCTCTACGCCGGACTCGCCGCCGCCATCGACGTCTGCTTCGGCACCGCCATCGCGTACGTGGTCTGGCGCACGAAGCTCATCGGCCGGCAGTGGCTCGACTACATCGCCATGGGGGCGGTCGCCATCCCGGGTGTGGTGCTGGGCAT
This sequence comes from uncultured Binatia bacterium (SeqCode), assembly GCA_965204505.1. Lineage (GTDB taxonomy): Bacteria > Desulfobacterota > Binatia > UBA9968 > JAJDTQ01 > JAJDTQ01. The sequence continues at coordinate 143,211 of CBDBFB010000001.1, read as the reverse complement.
CGGCTACCTGCGCACGTTCTACGCGTTCAACGTGCCCATCATCGACCAGCCGCTGGCGTCCTGGTGGGTCATCATCGTCGTCGCCCTGGCCATTCGGAGGATGCCCTACGCGCTGCGCGCCTGTACCGCGGCGTTGCAGCAGATCAGCGTCATGCTGGAGGAGGCCGCCGAGAACCTGGGCGCCACCAAGGGCCGCACGGTCCGGCGGGTCGTGGTACCGTTGATGGCCGGGGGCATCGTCGCCGGTTTCGTCACCAGCTTCGCCACCGCCGCGGTGGAACTGTCGACCACCATCATGCTGGTGTCGCAGGAATCGGACGCGCCGCTGGCGTTCGGCATCTACGAGTTCATGCAGTCGGCGGCGGGCCGCGGTCCGGGAGCGGCCCTCGGCATGGTCGCGGTGGTCATCGTGGGAATCACCACGTACGTCTCGCATCGCTTCATCCAGCGCAAGGAAACCCAGCGGACACCGGATGTGACCGCGGTTGCGGGAGCATGAGCATGGCATCGGAAAACGCCGCCGGCGTCGCTATCGAAGCGCTCAGCCTGGCCTACGACGTCACCGACGTGTTGAAGGGCGTCGACCTGCGGATCGAGCCCGGCGAGCTGTTCACCTTCCTGGGTCCCTCCGGTTCCGGCAAGTCGACCTTGTTGCGCTGCATCGCCGGGTTCGGCCCGACGCCCCGCGGGCGCATCCTCATCGGCGACCACGATGTGACGCACCTGCCGCCGTGGCGGCGAAACGTCGGCATGGTGTTTCAGTCGTACGCGCTATGGCCCCACATGACCGTGTACCGGAACGTCGCCTTCGGGCTGGAGGAGCGCAGGGTGTCGTCGACCGAGATCCCCAGGCGGGTCGAGGCCGCGCTGGAAATGGTCGGGTTGTGGGAGTTGGCGGACCGACGGCCCTCTCAGCTTTCCGGCGGCCAGCAGCAACGGGTTGCTCTGGCCCGCACCATCATCGTCGAGCCCCGCGTCCTGCTGCTGGACGAACCGCTGTCCAACCTGGACGCCAACCTGCGCATCCAGATGCGACGGGAGATTCTCGATCTGCAACGTAAACTCCAGCTCACCACGATCTTCGTCACCCACGACCAGGAGGAAGCCAACACCATCTCGGACCGGATCGCCGTGCTCGACGACGGCATCCTGCAGCAGGTAGGGTCGCCCATGAACCTCTACGACCGGCCCGTCAACCGTTTTGTCGCCGATTTCCTCGGCACCGCCAACCTGCTGGAAGGGCGCGTGGAAGCGACATCCGGCGGCGCGCGTTTCGTGGCGAAAGGCGGCATCATCCTGCCGCTCAGCGGTGAAGGGCATGGGCCGGGAGACGGGCGCACTGCCATGTTCCGTCCCCAGGACGCGAGCATCTCCGAGGCCCGCGATGCCGCCGGGGCCACCGCCTTTACCGGCCATGTCGGCCATCGCGAGTTCCTCGGCCATCTCATCCGATACACCGTCGCGGTCGACGACAAGACGTCCCTGCTGGTGGATGACACGCATCAGGCCGGGGGTCGGACCTTCTCGATCGGCGACAAGGTCACCGTCAGCGTGGACTTCGAACACGTGCGGATACTGGCCGGCTGACGCGGAGTCAGCGCCCTTCGACTTCGCTTCCCTACGCTCAGAGCGAACGGTTCGGCGGAAGTCTTTCTGGCCAGGAGCCTGTCCGGGTAATCGAATTATGGCGAGGGTAGGGGCGACCGGCCGGTCGCCCCTACGGGAGTCCACCGAACGTAGCCTAACACCCTCACCCCAACCCTCTCCCAGAGGGAGAGGGGGCAATATTCGCCCTCTCCCTCTGGGAGAGGGTGGCCGAAGGCCGCGTGAGGGCCTACCCTTCCGCCTTGGCGGCCGCCTTCCGCGCCTCCAGTTCCGCCGCTTCCGCCGCGGTCTTGCCCCACAGGGGCGGGTCCTTGAGGTACTCTTCCTCTTCCGGGGTGTTGGGGCGTCCAAGGACCGCGTTGCGGTGCGGGAAACGACCGAAGCGCTTGATGGCCGCGTGGTGCCCGACCGCGGACCGCAGGGAATCCTCGTTTCCGAGACTGCCGTAGAGCACCAGCGCCCGTTCCTGGTCGGCCATCCGCTCGCTGTGCTCGAACGGCAGGTAGATGAAGGTCCTCGGCCAGCGGGAAAAGCTCCGGTCGTAGCCGGCGTCGAGGGCGTAGGCGGCGACGTCGCGGGCCTTGGCGTCGGTGGCGAAGGCGCGGGGCGTGCCGCGATGGATGTTTCGCGGGAACTGGTCCAGGGCCATGATCAGCGTCAGGCAATCTTCGGGCGTCTGTTTGAAATGGTCGAGTTCCCCGGCCGCCGCGCGCTCGTGGACCCCGGTGTAGTGCTCGACCAGGTAACGGTCGAACTCCGGCGTTGACCGAAACCATACCTGACGCTTTTCCATCTCGACGCCCAGGTCCAGGGTGCCGAACCAGAACGTCAGAATTTCCTTCGATAGAGGATCCACGCTGCCTCCTTCATCCGGCTGTCAAGGGCGGTTCCGAAGTCTCCCGGGATGGCCGGCCGGCGTCTCGGCCGAGGTCACGAACCCAAGAAAAATCGCTGCAAGTCTTGACCAAGACATGTCCAATTGCAACACTCGCCAAGGCTCCGAGCGATCGGGGCAATCCGGTTCCGCGGAGGTGGTTACGCAATACTTCGACGACAAGGTCAGGGCAAGTGGCCGCTCTCTGCACAAGCAGAAGCTGCAGGTGCTCCAGATCAACATGGGGAAGTACTGCAACCAGTCGTGTTTCCACTGCCACGTGGAGGCCGGACCGGGCCGCAAGGAGATGATGGACCGGGCCACCGTGGACGACGTGCTGCGGTTCCTCGAAAACTCCGACATCCCCACCGTCGACATCACCGGCGGCGCGCCGGAGCTGAACCCCAACTTCGACTATCTGGTGGAGTCGTGCAAGGGCCTCGGACGTCACGTGATGGACCGCTGCAACCTGACGGTCTTCTACGAAGAGGACAAGGAGTACCTGCCCGAGTTCTTCAAGCGCCACCGGGTGGAGGTTGTCTGCTCGCTTCCCTGCTACACCAGGGAGAACGTCGACAGCCAGCGCGGTAACGGCACCTTCGAGCTGAGCGTGCGCGGGCTCCAGGAGCTCAACCGCCTGGGCTACGGTCAGCCCGAATCGGGCCTGGAGCTCAACCTCGTCTACAACCCCATGGGCAACTACCTGCCGCCGCCGCAGGCAGAGCTTGAAGGCGACTACCGGCGAATGCTCGGCGACGACTTCGGCATCGTCTTCAACCACCTCTACTGCCTGACCAACATGCCCATCACGCGCTTCAAGAAGTTCCTCAAGCAGCGGGGGCAGTACGACGACTACCTTAAACTCCTCGAGGACAACTTCAACGGCGAGACGGTGGACCGGGTCATGTGCCGCGACCTCCTGAGCGTTGCCTGGGACGGCTCGGTGTACGACTGCGACTTCAACCAGATGATCGACATGCCGCTGGGCCGGACAAACGGCAAGACGCCTCACATCCGGGATTTTTCGGCGGCGGACTTCGAGGACCAGCCGATCCTCACCGGCAACCATTGCTACGCCTGCACCGCCGGCACCGGAAGCAGTTGCGGCGGCGCCCTGGTCTGACACACGGACGGCCGGCCGGCGGACGCCCCGTCCATGCGGCTTTCCATCATCATTCCCGTCCTGGACGAGGAGCGCGCCATCGGCGCCGCCGTCGAGGATCTGCGGCGCATCGAACCTCATGAGATCATCGTCGTGGACGGCGGCAGCACGGACCGCACGGCGGAGATCGTGCGCGGCGGCCCGGCCCGGCTGGTGACGGCCTCCCGCGGGCGCGCCGCGCAGATGAACGAAGGCGCACGGCACGCCACCGGCGAGCTGCTCCTTTTCCTTCACGCCGACACCACCCTGCCTGCCACCGCGAGGCTCGACCTCGAAGGCTGCATGGCCGACCCGGCCTGCGTGGGCGGCCGTTTCGACATCCGCCTGGACAGCGCGCGGCCGCTGCTCCGGGTCGTCGGCCGCATGATCAGCCTGCGCTCGCGCCTGACCCGGGTGGCCACGGGAGACCAGGCCATCTTCGTCCGGCGGGCCGTGTTCGAGCGACTGGGCGGCTTTCCCGAGATACCCATCATGGAAGACGTGGCGTTTTGCCGCTCCCTCAAGAAGCAGGGGCGCATCGCCTGTCTGCGGTCGCGGGTGGTGAGCTCGGCCCGGCGGTGGGAACAGCACGGCCCGGTTCGGACCATTCTGCTCATGTGGGCGTTGAAGCTCCTCTACCTTGCCGGAGTTCAGCCGGTGACCTTGAAGCGGCTCTACAGCGAGGCCCGGTAGGACCCTCACCCCGACCCTCTCCCAGAGGGAGAGGGGGTAAGATCGGCTCTCTCCATCAGAGGGAGAGGGGGTAAGATTGGTTCTCTCCAACAGGAGGAGAGGGAGTCAAGTTGGCTCTCTCCAACTTTGACCGTTTCGAAGGCTTTGTCTTTGTGTTAGGTTGGCGTTCCCCATGAGTCTAACGGGAAACGGCAGGCAGCAGGAGATCCTGGCCAAGCACAGGGAGTACCTGTTCTCCTGCGTCGCCAACTACTACGAGGAGCCGCTGGTGGTGGACCGGGCCAAGGACTCCCTGGTCTACGACGTGGACGGACGGGAGTACCTGGACTTCTTCGGCGGCATCGTCACCATCAGCGTCGGCCACTGCAACGACAAGGTCGTGGCGGCCATCGAGGAACAGGTCCGCAAGGTCCAGCACACATCCGCACTCTACCCCACCGAACCGCACGTCCGCCTGGCGGAGAAGCTCGCGGCCATCACGCCCGGAGCGCTCAAGCAGTCCTTCTTCACCAACAGCGGCACGGAAGCCAACGAGACCGCCGTTCTGGTGGCGCAGCTCTATACCCGCGCCCATGACGTCGTCGCCCTGCGCCACAGCTACAGCGGCCGTACTCAGCTCGCCATGAGCCTGACGGGGAACTATGCGTGGCGGCTGACTCCCACTTCGAGCCCCAATGTCCACCACATTCCCAACGCCTACTGCTACCGCTGCCCCTTCGGCCTCACCTATCCGAGTTGCGACCTCAAGTGCGCCAAAGACCTCGAAGGCGCCATCCAGACCGCCACCTCCGGCAAGCTCGCCGCGTTCATCGCCGAGCCGATCCAGGGAGTCGGCGGATTCATCACCCCGCCCAAGGAGTACTTCAGGGAGGTCGCCGCCATCGTGCACAAGTACGGCGGCCTGTTCATCTGCGACGAGGTGCAGACCGGATGGGGCCGGACCGGCGGCAAGATGTTCGGCATCGAGCAGTGGGACGTGGAGCCGGATATCATGACCTTCGCCAAAGGCATGGCCAACGGGGTGCCCATCGGCGGCACCATCACCCGGCCGGAGGTGGCCGACAGCGTCCAGGGGCTTTCCCTCTCCACCTTCGGAGGCAACCCGGTGACCTGCGCCGCGGCGCTGGCCACCATCGAAGTCATCGAGAACGAAGGCCTTGTCGCCAACGCGGCCGAACGGGGCCGGCAACTCCGGGACGGCCTCGAAGCCCTCGGGGAGAAGTATCCCCTTATGGGCGACATCCGCGGCATGGGTCTCATGCAGGGCATCGAAATGGTGGGGCCGGACAAGACCCCGAGCCCGGAGGCGGTGGCGAGGCTGTTCGAGCTGACGAAACAGAACGGGCTGCTGATCGGCAAGGGCGGCCTCATGGGCAACGTGATCCGCATCACTCCCGCCCTGAATGTCACGAAGGAGCACGTGGACGAGGCGCTCACGCGGCTGGACCGGTCGCTGGCGCAGATGGGGCTTTGACTTCGAATGATTCGGCGCAGGCTTATCGGGGCCATCCCGGTCCTGATCGGGATGTCCTTCCTGGTCTTCTTCCTGATGCAGCTCGCTCCGGGGGACCCGGTGACGCTGCTGCTCGGGGAAGACGCGGAGCCCCACGAGATCGAGGAGGTCACCCGCGAGTGGGGACTCGACCAGCCCATCATCGTCCAGTACTGGCAGTTCATAAGCCAGGCCGTCCGGGGGAACTTCGGCGAGTCCATGCGTTACGGAGAACCGGTGACGCAACTCGTGGCCGAGAGGCTGCCGGCCACCGTGGAGCTGGCGCTGGCGAGCATGCTGGTGGCCATCATCATCGCGCTCCCCATCGGCGTCTACTCGGCCATCAAGCACAATTCCCTGTGGGACCACTCGGGCATGACCGTGGCGCTGGTGGGCATCTCCGTGCCCAACTTCTGGCTCGGCATCATGCTCATCTTCTTCCTGGGGGGCCAGTTGAACCTGCTGCCGGTAGCGGGGCGGCTCACCTACGGCGTCAACGTCACGCCGGTCACGCAACTCATGCTGGTGGACGCCTTGATCGCGGGAGATCTCGCGGCCTTCTGGGACGCCGTGAAGCACATCCTGCTCCCCGCCATTACCCTGGGAACGAGCTTCGCCGCCATCATCACGCGCATCTCGCGCTCCAGCGTGCTGGAGGTCATCCGGCAGGACTACATCACCACCGCCCGGGCCAAGGGGCTGAGCGAAAGAACGGTCATCTGGAAGCACACGCTCCGTAACGCCCTCATCACCATCATCACGATCCTCGGTCTCCAGCTCGGTGCGCTGCTGAGCGGCTCGGTCATCACCGAAACGGTGTTTTCGTGGCCCGGCATCGGCAGCCTGCTCATCCAGTCTATCACCACCCGTGACTACAAGCTGGCCCAGGGCGTCATCTTCTTCTTCGCGCTGGTCTATTTCTTCGTCAACCTGATGGTGGACCTGCTGTACACGTGGGTCGACCCGAGGATCCGGCTGTGATCGGCTGGCGGCGTTACGCGAAGGTCATCAGCGGCGGTATCATCGTGGCGCTGCTGTGCATCTGCGGGCTGGGGGCCCCGTGGCTGGCGCCCTACGACCCGCAGGAGCAGAGCCTGGAAACAAGGCTGCAGCCGCCGTCGCTGGGGCTGAGCGAAAATCCGCACGTCATGGGCACCGACAACCTGGGCCGGGACCTCATGAGCCGGGTCATCTACGGCTCGCGCATCTCGCTGATGGTGGGGGCGGCGACCGTGTTCCTGGCCGGCTTGCTGGGCTGCTTCCTCGGCGCGGTGGCGGGATACTTCGGCGAGCTCATCGACGAGGCCATCAACAAGACCACGGAGATATTCCTGGCCTTCCCGTTCCTGCTGCTGGCCATCGCCATCATGGCTTTCCTGGGACAGGGCCTGGTGAACCTCATCATCGCGCTGGTCCTGAGCCGATGGGTCCAGTACTGCCGGGTGGTTCGCGGCGAGGTCCTGTCGCTCAAGGAACGGGAGTTCGTCCAGGCCGCCCGGGCGCTCGGCGCCAGCAACGGCTACATCATCCTGCGCCACGTGATCCCCAACACGCTGCCCAGCGTCATGGTCATCGCCACCTTCGCCATGGCCGTGGTGATCATCACCGAGGCGAGCCTGAGCTTCCTGGGGCTCGGCGTCCCGCCCAGCATCCCCACCTGGGGCTCGATGCTGAGCGAGGGCCGCAGCTACATGTACCGCGCGCCGTGGCTCACCATCTTCCCGGGCATCGCCATCTTCATCACCGTCCTCGGCATCAACCTGCTGGGGGACGGCTTGCGCGACATCTTCGATCCGAAGCTCACGCGCAGCCGCTGAGGGAAGACGCGAAGGAACAAAAAGAACCCATCTCCCGACGAGAGAAGGGTTCTCGGATCAGCAAACGCGTCGACGCGCGTCAGCCGGCATCCCCGAGAGCTCCCCGGATAGTGGCCAGGAACGGCTCCGCGAAGGCCGCGAGCTTGGCGGCCCCCACGCCGTTGACCTCGGCGAACTCTTCCTCCGTCCGGGGCTGGCGGCGGGCCATGTCGATGAGGGTGCGGTCGGAGAACACGATGTATGCCGGGACGCCGCGCTCCCGGGCGAGCCGCAGGCGCAACGCCTTGAGCACGTCCAGCAGCGCCGCCTCCACCCCGGCCAGCGGACCTTCCTCGGGTTCCTTCCCGCGTTTTCGACCCCCTCCCCGGGCGGGCTCCGGCGCCCGGGTGCGCACGGCGTCGAGCCGGTACAGGAACGTGCTCTCGCCCTGCAACAGTCCGCGGCCCTTGCCGGTCATGGAGATGCCGCCAAAGCCGCCGATGTCGAGCCTGAGGAAGCCGGCGGCGACAAGCTGGCGGATCAGCGAGCGCCACTCGTTCTTGCCCCGGTCCGCGCCCACCCCGAAGGTGGGCAGCCGGTCGTGACCGGCGCGTTCGATCTTCTCCGTCGCGGTCCCGCGCAGCACATCGATCACGTAGGCGGCGCCGAATCGCTCGCCGGTGCGGTAGACCGCGGACAACACCTTTTGCGCATCGTCGGTGCCGTCCACCCGTTCCGCCGGATCGAGGCAGACGTCGCAGTTGCCGCAAGGCTCGATCCGCTCACCGAAGTACTCCAGCAGCGTCACCCGCCGGCAGGCCGGCGCCTCGCAATAGCCCAGCAGCGCGTCAAGCCGCTTGTGCTCCCGGCGCCTGCGCTCGTCGCCCGCGTCTTCTTCCTCGATGAACTGCCGGCGCATGCGGATGTCGGCCAGACCATAGAGCATGTGGACTTCCGCCGGCATGCCGTCACGGCCGGCGCGGCCGATCTCCTGGTAGTAGGCCTCGACGCTCCCGGGCAGGTCGGTGTGGAGGACGTAGCGGACGTCCGACTTGTCGATGCCCATGCCGAAGGCGATGGTGGCGACGATGACCACCCCCGGTTCGGTCATGAAGATATTCTGATGGGTCTCCCGCTCGTCCTTGTCCATTCCCGCATGATAGGGGAGCGCGCGCACTCCGTCGCCGGAAAGCAACGCCGCGGTCTCCTCCGTCTTCCTGCGGGACAGACAGTAGACGATGCCGCTCTCGCCGGCGTGACGGGCGACGAAGCCGCGGCACTGGCGCTTCCATTCACGCTTCATCTCCACCGCCAACCGGATGTTGGGGCGGTCGAAGCCCAGGACGAAGGACTCCACGTCGCCGCCGAAGAGCCGCTCGGCAATGTCCTCGCGGGTGACGGCATCGGCGGTGGCGGTGAGGGCTGCTAACGGGACTCCGGGAAAGCGATGGCGCAGCCGGCACAGGTCTTCGTACTCGGGGCGAAAGGACGGCCCCCACTGCGAGATGCAGTGGGCCTCGTCGATGGCGAACAGCTTGACCGGCAGGCGGGCCAGGGCCTCGATCATGCGCTCGGTCATCAGCCGCTCCGGCGCCATGTACAGGAGCCGCGTCTCGCCGGCGGCGGCCCGGCGCCAGGCCGCGACGTTGGCCGCGCGGGTGTTGGCGGAGTTGATGGTGTCGGCGGCGACGCCGGCAAGCCGCAGGGCCGCCACCTGGTCCTGCATCAGCGCCACCAGCGGCGACACCACCACGGTGAGGCCGCCCAACGCCAGCGCCGGGACCTGGAAACACAGCGACTTGCCCGAGCCCGTGGGCATCACCGTGAGCACGTGACGTCCGGCGAGCAGCGCCTCGATGGCGGGCTGCTGCCCGGGGCGGAACGCGTCGAAGCCGAATATGTCCTTGAGTACCCTCTGTGCGGCGCTCATTGGTCTTCACGCGGCAATGCCGCCGAACGCACCGGACCGGTGCCCTGTCGCCCGGGGTCAGGGCGGCGGGCCCTCGACCTGCTCACACCAGCACGCAAAAACGGAGCCACCGCGGCGGAACGCACTTCAGTGGATGAGGTCTCCCCTCTTCGCCTCCGCCACCATGTAGTCGCAGACCCGGAAGGCGTTGGCCTGGATGGTCAGGGTAGGGTTGAGGCCGGCGGAGGTCACGAACACGCTGGCGTCGACGACGAAGAGGTTGGGCACGTCATGGGAGCGGCACCACTTGTCCACCACCGACGACTCCGGGTCGTCGCCCATGCGGCAGGTGCCCATCTGGTGGTTGTGCAGCTTGCGGGTCTCGGGCTTGGGGACGATGATGCGGGTCGCTCCGGCGGCCTCGTAGATCTCCCGCGAACGCTCTCCCAGGTAGGTGGCCAGCCGGACGTCGTTCTCGTGGCTGGTGTGGGTGATGCGCGCCACCGGCAGGCCGTAGCAGTCCGTCACCTCGGGGTCCAGGTCCACGGCGTTGCTCTCCACCGGAAGGCTCTCGCCGGTGCAGTGGCTGTGCAGGTAGTGGCGCCAGGTCTCGCGCATGGAATCCTTGTGCTCCTTGCCCCAGCGCTTGCCGTGTACGGACCGGAGCGCCAGCTCGATGGGATCGCCGCCGTGGGCGCGAGGGTGCATGAAGCCGCCGCGGATGAAGCCGCGTTTGGTGTCCGTCCTGTAGAAGTCGTGGAGCACCCGGGTGCTGGAGGTTCCCTTGTGGCCGTCCAGCGGCTCGGGGAACGTCACCACCAGGGTCACCCCCGGGGAATGCAGCATGAGGTTCCGGCCCACCAGGCCGCTGCGGTTGGCCAATCCCTGGGGGAAGCGCGCGGACTCGGACAGGAGCAGCAGCCGCGCCGTCTCCACGCCCCCGGCCGCCATCACCACCAGCCGGGCCGGCTGGTGCTCCTCCTCGCCCTCGCCGTTGAAGTAGGTGACGCCCGACGCCTTGCCGTCCCAGTCCAGGGTGATCTCCCGCGCCAGGCAGAGGGGGCGGATCTCCAGCCGGCCGGTGGCCAGGGCCTTGGGCAACATGGATTCCAGGGTGCTGGACTTGGCCCCTACCGGACAGCCATAGGAGGAGCACATGCCCTTGCCGATGCACCCGGGACGGCCGTCGTAGTCGCCGGTGAGGATGGCGAGGGGGGTGGGAAAGGGATGCAGGCCGAGCTTGCGGGCGCCTTTCTCCAGCGCCGCGCCGGGGCTGTTGCGGGCCGCCGGCCCCACCGGGTAGTCGCGCTTGCGCGGCGGATCGAAGGGGCTCGACCAGCCCTTGCCCGAAACTCCGACGGTCCATTCCGCCTTCTCGTAGAAGGGCTCCATGTCGTCGTAGGAGATGGGCCAGTCCTCGATGGTGGTGCCCGCCACCGGACCGTCCTCGGACTTCACGCGGAAGTCCGACTCGTGGAAGCGCCAGGAGAGGCCGCTGTAGTGGATGGTGCCGCCGCCCACGCACATGGCGTTGGAGAAGGTCTGGGTCTTGCTGGACAGGAACTCGGGGGGGCTTTCGGCGTCGGGCCGCCAGGTGCGCGGCTCGAGTTCCACCGTGGGCCAGAAGAAGTTGCGCCGCTTGTAGACCAGCTCGTCGCCCATAGCGAAGTCCTCGCGCTTGTACCACGGACCCCGCTCCAGCACGCACACGGTCATGCCCGCCTCCGTGAGCTCCTTGGCAGCCACCAACCCGGAGGCTCCGCCTCCGATGACGCATACGTCTACTGTTTCGTGCTTTGCCATCTGTCTCCTCTATGCCTCCGGATGCCGGCCTAGGACGAACGGGCCTTCTTGGCGTGAGGGAACTCGTCGGGCTCGTTGGCGTCGTACCAGCCGTAAGGGGTCTCGTTGCCGTGCGGAAAGCTGGGACCGGGGTACTCCAGCACCTGCCACCCCACCTGGTCCCTGTTGCCGCCGTGCCTGGGGTGGCCGTAGAAACCCTCCATGGTATGGGTGAGCAAAAGGGCGAAGAACGGGTCTTTCCGTTCATCGAGAGCGGTGAGCACCCGGTCCTGCCCGGCCTCGTCCAGCCCGTGAAAATTCTTCCCCGGCTCCAACTCCGAAGCCAGCCGGTCCAGCTCCGCCACCCCGTCGCGGTAGGCCTGCCCGTGCCGGCTGCCCAGACCGTTGAGCTTGAACAGCGTCGCCTGCTGCTCCTCGGTGCGGCCGCCCATGCCGCCGAGGAGGAAATTGGCGTACTCCTTCTTCTCCCGTGGGCTGATGTCCGTATCCACGTCTTCATCCGTGGCCAGCAGGCCCTCGATGTAGTCGATGACTCCCGCCTCGCGCGCGCCCGGGTCCTCGTCCGTGGGGACGATGCGCGCGGCCGCCGCCTCGATGGTGGCGCGCTCGTGGGGTGTGAGAACAGCGTCTGAATCGCTACCGCTCATGAGGACCCTCCTTCCATGGTGGATCGTCCCGCCGGAGCGTCAGCCGCCGTCGGGACAAGCCATCATACAATAGCGGTGGAGATAATTCACCTTCTGATGGCCGGGCTGCTGGATACCACGGGGCGCTATCGCCAAGGTCAGGTGGCCGTGATGGGCGAGGACGAGATTCGCCACATCGGTCCGCCGGCGGAGCGCGTGCCGGAGCTCATGTCCAACTTGTTGACGTGGCTCAGGGGCACCAACGAACATCCGCTCATCGCCAGCTCGGTCTTCCACTACGAATTCGAGTTCATCCTCCCCTTGGAGGACGGCAACGGACGGATAGGGCGGCTCTGGCAGACACTGATCCTGACCCGCTGGAAAGCGCTGTTCGCCTGTATTCCCGTAGAAAGTCTTGTCCACGCCCGCCAGGCCGACTACTACGAAGCCATCCGGCAGAGTTCGGCAGACGGCGAGAGCACATCGTTCATTGCGTTCATGCTGGCAATCATTGTCGAGGCCCTTCGGATTCCGACCGCAAGCGACCAAGAAGGCGATCAGGTAAGCGACTAGGTAGCAAGGCTGCTCGCAGCCCTGATCGAAGGCCCCTCGTCCGCTGCACAACTGATGGCGGATATGGGCTTGTCGCATCGCCCAACATTCCGCGAGAACTACCTTCGTCCGGCGATATCCGCAGGGCTGGTGGAGATGACACGGCCCGAATCGCCCACGGCAAAAAACCAGAAGTACCGCCTCACCGCTCGCGGACGGAGGATCAGCTAGTCACGGTCCAAGACACCCCTACGGCTTACTCGGACAGGCTCCTGGGACACGGCCCGGAGGTGTTCACAGGCGATATTGCGGCCCTCCAACGGGTCTGCGACCCGCACAATGTCCGTGAGATGGTCTTCACAGGGCCTCGTACGACAGCGTCCGGTCTTCGGCCAAGGCGCGAACACGGCGGGCGGCTCGCAACAGCTTGGGCCGAGCCGCAGCGCGGGCCAGCACGTCCAACCGGTCCAGGTCCAGAGTCTCCAGATCCAACCGCAACTCCTCGATATAAGCAGGTTCATCCCCGCCGGGACACAGATGAACGACATCGAGCAACGCCTTCTCCGGTAGCGCAACGGACGCCGTCTGCCCTTGGCCCAGGTCGACTTGGCGGTAGCCGTAAAGCAGATCCACTTTCACATGACGGAATGAAAAACGGCCCAGCGGAGTCTGGCGAAGGTGCGGCCGTCCGGCTGCCACGCTAGTAACCTCGGGGACGTATTCGGGAATGCAATTCGCGTGCGCCAGCGCCGAAAGGCCGCTTACGTAGGACCCTCGCACGAGGCGGTTGGCGACCAGGAAAGGATGCGGTGTCCTCTTGCGGTAAGGCGGCGCCAGCGCGTACAGTTCACGGCGGAGTTGCTGAAGCCGTCCGGCGCGGGTCCATCGGCTCAGTTGGTGCCTGATCCCAACGGGATCGATCTCCCCGCATAGAAGCAGCCCCGTTTCGAATACCGGCTCGTCGCCGACAATTTCAAGCAACTCTTCGAACTTCACGCGCATAAATTGCCAAATTTGCCAAGTTATGGCAACAAAAAACTGCCTCCTACCGAATGACAATCAGGGTACGCGCAAATGCCCTTCTCGAGTTTCTCCGCCATGACTTGACTTACGAACTTGACCGGGCACAACCGATAGCGACCGTCACGGCTTGACCACCTTGCCCACCGTCGCCGCAAGAGTGGTGGCGGCCTTGAGGTAGGTCCTGACCCCCTGGAGCTTCTCCCCTGCCCGCTTGAGTTCGCGGAGGCCGCGTTCAAGCTCTCTTTCACTGTCGGCGAGCTGCTGCCGGATGGCCGCGACGCGCGCGTTCTCGAGCCGGCGGATGGCCAGGCAAACATCGAGCATCGCGGTGGCCGCGGCCGTACGTCCGGCCTCAGGGAGATTCGCCACGCTCGCGAGCCATGAGCCGGACATCATATGCTTCCGCGCTTGCCGCAACTCTGACAACGTCTTTCCGCGAATCTCCCCGGGAGTCATCGCACCGCCCTCCTTGCTTCGGCACCGAGTCGGGACACCAGCTCGACGAAACCCTCTACGGTGGTGGCCAGTTCCGCTGCGCGGGTGGCGTCCAGGCGTCCCTCCATCGCCGCCACGTACGCCTTCCGCAAGGCGCTGATGGCCTGTTCCGCGGCCAGTGCCGCTTCCACGTCGGCTGGTTCACGCAGGCCGCGCAACCGCCGCGCCGGCCAAGTCCTGGGCAGCCGCGCCGCGCTCACATACGGCTCCTCCACCTCCTCATCCCGGAAACGCGCAGACAGTATCTCCCGGTCCGCGCGAACCTGCCGCGCGAGGGCGGTGACCATAGCCTCCTGCAGGGCCAACTCGCGTTCGATGGTTGCGCCGCGAGCTTCGAGTTCACGGCGCAGCGCGGTGGAACGGAATGATGCCACCGCAATCTCCATCGCCGGCTCGACGAGACCGCCCACCGACACATCGCCCATGCGGGCCTTCTTGAGCCTTGGCGACAGCTTGCCCAACTCCGCCGTGAGCCGTTTGGCGGCATTGCCGATGCCCTTCCGTCCATCAGGCTCGACCAGGGCCTGCATCGCAAGGAAGTAGGATCTCAACAAGTCGTTGTGGGATTTGGCCGCTACGTATTCCTCCAGGCGTTCGGCCATGGCCGCGTTGAACTCCCGTAAAGCTTCCCGGCGTTGCTCCGCCGAAAGCCCCGGCCGCGCCTCCGCCAACGCGCCCGAATCCACCGCCACCGCCAGCTCGAATGCCCGATCGAGCAACCGCGGGACCTTGCCGGCATAGGCGATGCCCGCCTTGGCGACCCCGTCGAGACGGGCTGTATCCGTGGGCGAGGCGCAGCCCGCCGCCAGCCCCAGGACCAACACGGGCAGCAGTCGGATACGACAAGCGTGGAGATGAAAGGCTCGCTGAAAGGCTCGCAAACCCCTTTTCTTCATGATGAGCTCCCTCACGCTCGTAAAGTCGCAACGGCAACCAGCGGCGAGGAGCCGTCCCGCGCCGCTGTTCGTCAGATTATGAGTCGATCGTTCCTTATTGCATGGAACGACCGGAAAATCTAAGGGTCTGCAAGGAGCCAGAGAACCAGGAGACGGCAGACGACTTTCTTCCAACTCTTCCAGCCAATCGTTGCCGTCGTCTGCTACAAGTACATACGCGTGGCCGATGGAGAGACTGCCGCGGATTGACCGTGCGCCGGGATTTGCTGTACTGTCGTCTTCGAGCTGGACGGCCAACACCCTGGAAACACATGACCAGCGTATCCCCGACCTGCTCCGACAAGGAGGACCGAGATGAAAGACGGCCTGCGTTTCGTCGACAGCGACATGCACATCCAGGAGCCGGGAGACCTGCTGGAGAAGTACCTGGACCCCGAGTTCAAGAGCCGGGTCACCTGGGCGGTGGACGGCAAGGGGAAGATCAGCCGGCGCACCTGGACCATCGACGGGCTGCCCACCGGCGCGGATTCGGAGCTGCAGCAGTTCCGCAAGAAAGCCGCGTCATCCAAGGCCACGGGGCCGATCATGGGGGCGGCCACCGGGGTGCTGTCGGCGTCGCGGATCGCCGACACCGGGCGCCTCGATTTCGCCATCAACCGGGGGTACGACGAGGAAGCCCAGATCATGGGGATGGAGATGGAAGGCATCGACATCGCCGTGCTCTTCCCCACCGGGGGGCTGGGCCTGCTGGCGCGGGACAACATGGACCCGCATCTCTCTCACGCCCTGAGCCGTGCCTACAACGACTGGATCCACGACTTCTGCCGGCACTGCCCGGAGCGCATGAAGTTCGCCGCCATGCTGCCGCTGCACGACGTGAACCTTGCGTGCCATGAGCTCAAACGCGCGGTGGAGGAGTTGGGAGCGGTGGCGTCGTTCATCCGGCCCAACATGGTCAACGGGCACTTCTGGCACTCCAACTACTGGGATCCCCTGTACAGCCTGCACGAGGAACTGGACGTGTCCTGGTGCTTCCACGAAGGCACCGGCGCGTGGAACTCCCACATGAACGAGCTGTACGGCGAGAACCGCTTCTACCGCCACGTGGCCAGCCACTGGATCGAGATGCAGCAGGCGCTCATCGCCATGATCATCGGCGGCGTCTTCGAGTTCCATCCCAGGCTGCGGGTGGGTTACCTGGAAGCGCAGAACTCCTGGGTGCCGGGCATCCTGACGCGCATCGAGTGGGACTACGCCAACTACCGCGAGTCCCACGCGCCCTACCTGTCGCTGACTCCCAAGGAGTACTTCCGGCGGAACTGCTGGGCCGCGGTGGAAGGGAGCGAGCCCGAGATCGCCGGCACCGCCGACCTCATCGGCGCCGACCGCATGTGCATCTCCACCGACTACCCGCACTTCGACTCGAACTTCCCCAACGTCTCCAACAACCTCCTGAGCAACGTGTCGCGGGAGACCGCCGCGGCCATCTTCATGGGCGGCGCGAGCCTCTACAACTTCAGCGAGGAGGACTTCCAGAAGGCCCACGCGGCCGCGGAGGCGAACCAGAAGCGGCAGGCGACAGGATAGCTTCCGGCGGGCCGTCACCGCCTGTCCGGAGCGGTGACGGCTCAGCCTCGGAGGTAGGATTTGCGCTCATACAGCCTCTGATTTACCCTTCAATGAGGGCGTCGAGCAGTACCTGCAAGCGTCTCAATAAGGGAGAAAAATGCATGAAGGCTGTACCTCATAGCGACCCCCTGGAAATTAAGGTGACCGATTTTGGTCCGATCGTCCATGGAAAGGTGGATCTGCGCCCGCTCACCGTGTTCGTCGGACCGAGCAACACTGGCAAATCCTATCTTGCGATCCTGGTCTATGCGCTGCATCGGTGTTTCAGTGCCGGTGCATGGCCTGGCCATTGGCGTTTCTCCCGAGGTCCTCACATGTTCCGTAACGAGAGACGCCGACAACTGCCTCGCAAGACCATTGACGCTCTGGCGTTACTCGCACAACAGTGGGTAGCGGACGAGAAAGAGTTGCCGGTTGGCAGGGTTATAGCTCTATCGGGTCCGGTCGCGGACGAGATTCGTTCCATATTCGATGCGCAGGGCGATCAACTCGACAACGAAGTCAGCCGATGCTTCGGCATCGGCGGGACCGGAGGGTTGATTCGTAAAGGAAACAATGATTGCGCACGTATAATTTTTCGACGGCCGTTCTCGGACGATTCGGCGCCCGCCGAGCACCTGCTGACGATTGGAAAACAAGAAACCACGTTCAAGGCGGCGATTCCTGAAGATGCGTCCATACGGATCGACGCCGGATGGGGTGGTAAGAACATCGACTACTTGCGTCACGCGACCGAGAACATGGTTTCAACCGCCGACGAGGGAGACACGGAGAGAAACTTCTATGCTTGGCAACTCATAGAAGTCCTGGCAGGATTTTTCGCCCTACGTCACGTCGTTGGTCCTCTGCGTGTCCCCGCATTCTATCTTCCCGCTGACCGGACAGGGGTAATGCACGCACATAGCGCGGTCGTCAGTGCGATGATCGGAAACGCACCTATGACAGGTTTGCGACCGACCACACACACTCCCATGCTTTCAGGTGTCTTGGCGGATTTCCTCCAGCAGTTGATCGAACTCGATGACCCGTTGTTTCAGAGTGGAAAGCCACGACGCGATCTTGGCAAAAAGATCGAAAACGCCATCCTGGGAGGATCGGTGCATGTCAACAGGTCGGATATAACCGGCTACCCGCGCTTCACCTACCGCCCGGAGGGTTGGAAAGACGACCTGCCGTTGATGAACACCTCGTCCATGGTGTCTGAGCTCGCACCCGTGGTGCTCTATCTGCGCCATATGGTCGGACCCGACAACCTGCTGATCGTCGAGGAGCCAGAATCTCACCTGCACCCAGCTATGCAAGTCGAATTCACCCGACAACTGGCAATGCTCGTTCGTTCGGGTGTCAGGGTGATCGTGACCACGCACAGCGAGTGGGTGCTGGAGGAACTCGCCAACATCGTGCGGCGATCCGCACTTCCTGACGCGGGTCGCGAGGATGTAGCGAACGCTGACGTTGCCCTGAGTCCGAGCGACGTGGGGGCATGGCTGTTCAAGCCGAAGCGGCGCCCGAGGGGATCGGTGGTGGAAGAAGTAAAACTGGACGAGGAAACCGGTCTCTATCCAACCGATTACGATGCCGTCAGTGAGGCGCTGTACAACGAGAGCGCAAGCATTTTCAATCGCATCCAGGACAGCAAGACCCAATGAGCGGAACCGTTGCAGCGGTCGCCAACCGCGTCCCCGGTTGCTGTCAAAATCGATCCATCCTCAGGATCTGAAAACGCTTCGGTCTCGAAAAATCCAACTGCGTGGGCAAAAGAAAGCCACGGTTCTGGTCAAATGTGGTGACTCGTTGACCAAGGCTCTGGTCAGGTAAACTGCGAAACTACTTCGGCATCGGCCCCACCAGCAGCGCGGCGTCCAGGCGGCGACCGAACAGATTGATACGCCAATCGAGGTGCGGGCCGGTGGAACGGCCGGTGGAGCCGACCTCGGCGATTGCCTGGCCCTGCTTCACCCGCTGGCCCTGCTTCACCAATATGCGCGACAGGTGGAGGAACGCGGACGACAACCCGTGGCCGTGGTCGACGATCATGGTGCCGCCCGAGAAGTACATGTCGCGGTGCACCAGGGTCACCACCCCGGCGGCGGGCGCCGCCACCTTCGTGCCCTTGGGCGCGGCGATGTCGATGCCGTAGTGGGGCCGCCGCGGCTCGCCGTTGAGGATGCGCTGGGAGCCGTAGACGCCGCTGATGCGGCCCTTCACCGGCCAGCGAAAGCCGTCGAGGAAGTCGGTGCGCGGATCGTCGACCTTGCGCGCCCGCTTCACCATGGCGACTTCCCTGCGGATGCGCTTGAGATCCTCCTTGCTGGGCGTGACCTTGCGCGGAGGCAACCCGTCGATGCGCTGGACGCGGTACTTGCGGGGCTTCACCGAGAGGCCGTAGCTCCGGCTGCGGCCGTCCGGAACGGTCACCGACAACACGGCCTTCGGCGGCGCGTCGCGACCGAACCCGATGAGGAACCAGCCGTCGCGGGAAACCCGCACCCGCTCGCCCTCGAACTCCACCGTAGAACCCGGCGCCACCCGCCCGCGCAGCAGACCACCCTGTATCCGCGGGCCTTCCAGGTGAACTGCGGCCTCGACGCCCCGTGCCGCATCCGCGGGCAACAGCGCAAACAATGCCGCCAGACAAAGCGTCGTCCACGTCCACCGAAGCTGCGAACCAGGTACGTTCACAAGGTCACCGAATACTGCCGCAGAGCACCGTGTCCTCTCTGTTGTGCCGTCAAGCGGCTTGTCTACAACATATGGTGTATGCGGGCGCGAGTGTCAACCGGCCGGCCGCGCTGCCGTCTTGACTTGGAGCTACTGCGGTGGTCCGATGGAATCGGAACATGGCGTCAGGTCCGGTGAAGTGCAACCGGCGGTTCGGACGGAGAGGGAAAGGCACCTGATGGCACAGTCCGATGACGGGTCCAGCGGGACCACGACACGCCGCGGCACCCTCGCGCTGATCCTCATGGGCGCGGGCCTCGCCCTGAGCTACGGCTTGCTGGCCGCCCAGGGGGTGCTGTTTCTCCTGCCCCGGCGCCTCAAGCCCAAGGTCCGGTGGCTCTTCGCGGGGCGCCTGGACCAGTACCGGGAAGGCGCCGTCCGGAGATTCACCGGGCTCGACGGAACGGAAATCCTCATCAAGCGCAACCCCGGCGGCATCGAGGCATTCAGCTCCGTTTGTCCTCACCTGGGTTGCCGCGTCCACTGGGTGCCGGCCAGGAAAGAGTTTTTCTGCCCCTGCCACAACGCGGTGTTCGACGGCGACGGCGTCGCGGTTTCCGGCCCTCCCGCGGATGCCGGCCAACGTCTGGCGCGAGTTCCGCTCAGGGTCGACGACGCCAGCGAGGTCGTCTACATCGGCGTCAGGGACGTGGGGAAGGGATAACGGACCATGGGCAAACCTTCCGTGGCCGACCGCCTTCAGGCCATGTTCCCTTTCGATTGGGAACTGTTGCGGCACGCCGGCGCCGAGCCCATTCCCAACCACCTGAGGAAGTGGTGGTTCTGCCTCGGCGGCACCGTCCTCTACCTCTTCATCGTCCAGGTGGTCACCGGCATTGCCCTTACGTTCTACTACGTCCCCTCCCCCGACGAAGCCTACGCCAGCGTGGCAGCCATCACCCGAGAGATCCGCTTCGGCTGGTTCATCCGCTCCCTGCACAAGTGGGCCGCCAACCTGATGATCATCGCCGTGATCCTCCACATGCTGCGGGTGTTCTTCACCGGGGCCTACCGCCACCCGCGGCAGCTCAACTGGTGCGTCGGCTTTCTGTTGCTGCTGGCGACCCTCAGCTTCGGCTTTACGGGCTACTCGCTCATCTTCGAGCAACTGAGCTTCTGGGGCGCCACCGTGGCCACGAACCTGGCCGAAGCGGTGCCGCTGATCGGGCCGTGGATAGCGTATTTTCTTCGCGGCGGTCCCGAGGTCGGAGGCGCCACCCTGACCCGCTTCTACATCCTGCACATCGGTGTGCTGCCGACGGTGACCTTCGTGCTACTGGCCCTGCACGTCCTGTTGATCCGGCTCCAGGGCGTCACCGAGCTGGAGCTTCCCGGCGAAGAAGCCAACGCCAGGGAACGCCACTTTCCCTTCTGGCCGGACCACGCCACCACCGAGATCCTGATCGGCGTGCTGCTCATGTATCTGTTGACCATCCTGGCCCTGGTCTTCCCCGCGGGCCTCGGGCCTGCTGCCGACCCCTCCCGGACCCCCGATCACATCAAGCCCGAGTGGTTCTTCTATTTCAGCTTTCGCCTGCTCAAGCTGACCTCGCTGCGCGTGAGCGTCGCGCTGACGGTAGTCATGGGCGCCATCGCGTTCTTCTGGCCGTTCATCGAGGAGTGGTGCCGTCGTCGCTGGCGGGTGCCCGACGGTATCCCCGTGACCCTCGGAACCCTGGCCTTCCTGGGCTTCCTCGTGCTGACGGTGTGGGAGTCGTTCGCAGGTTAATGTCACAACCGGGAGCAATGCCGTGAGCCTTACGTTCAAACGCTACGTCATCGCAGGCCTGTCCTTCCTCTTCCTCGGCGCGCTGTTGCTCGTGGCCTGGCAGGAGTCCCGGCGGCACCGGGTAGAGCAGGGCCACGAGCCCGTGGTCACCGCTGCCAACAAGGCCTGCGTGACCTGCCACAAGGTGGATTCACCGGCCATGGTCATGCAATGGGAGCAGTCCCGGCACGCCCGCTTCGGCGTGGGCTGCGTCGATTGCCACAGGGCCGACGAAGGCGACATCGACGGCTGGATGCACGAGGGAAGGCTGATCTCGGCGCTGGTGACGCCCAAGGACTGCGCCCGTTGCCACGTGCGGGAAGAGAAACAGTTCGCCCGCAGCCACCACGCCCGCGCCGGTGAGATCCTGGCCAGCCTCGACAACGTGCTGGCCGAGAAGGTGGCGGGCATGCCCGGCAACATCGCGGACGCGGTCAACGGCTGCTGGCAGTGCCACGGCAGCATCATCAAGTTCAAGCGAGGTCCGGACGGGGAAGTGCTCCGCACCGGGAAAGAGAACAAGCCGGTCATCGACCCGGACACGTGGCCCAACAGCGGCATGGGACGTCTCAACCCCGACGGCTCCAAGGGGTCGTGCCACGCGTGCCATTCACGCCACTCGTTCCAGGCCAAGCTGGCGCGGGCGCCGGAGAACTGCGGAAAATGCCACATGGGCCCCGATCATCCGCAGATCGAGATCTACAACGAGTCGAAGCACGGCATCGCCTTCCACGCCAACCGGGGCCACATGGCCCTGGACAAGGAGGGCGAGTGGGTGCTCGGGCGTGACTATGCGGCCGCGCCCACCTGCGCAACCTGCCACATCAGCAGCCACATGACGCCGCAGGGCGTCAAGGTGGGCAACAAGCACGACGTGGGCGAGCGCATAAGCTGGACGCTGCGGCCGGTGATCAGCACCAAGCTCAATCGTGTCATCTTCAAGGACGGCTACAAGGAAGACTACCCGGACACTCGAACGCTCCCCAGGATCGGCGACACCGTCGAGACCGTCGAGAAGGTTGTGCGCAACGAGAGGTTGGTCAACCGGACAGTACGGCGTGAGGTGGCCAACATCATGACCTGGGAGCAACGGCGGGAAAACATGAAGCAGGTCTGCCGCAACTGCCACAACGACACCTACATCGACAATTTCTACCGGCAGTTCGACCAACTCGTGGTGCTTTATAACGACAAGTTTGCCCGGCCCGCGCAGCGCATCATGAACGAGTTGAAGGCCGACGGCGTGCTCAGGGCCAACGCGCCGTTCGAGCACGACGTACAGTGGGATTTCTGGGAGCTGTGGCACCACGAGGGCCGGAGAGCGCGGCACGGCGCCAGCATGATGGGGCCGGACTACACCCACTGGCACGGCATGTACGAGGTCTCCAAGCACTTCTACTTCAAGTTCCTGCCCCACGTCATCAAGGCCGCGGCCACCAGGGGGCCGGAAATGAAGCAGAAGTACGAGCAGCGGGTTCAGGAGCTGCTGGAGCGGCCCGAGAACCGGTGGCTCAAGGGCCTGAGCGCCGAGGAGGCCGCGGCGCTTCGCAGAACGTACGAGGAGCGCTACGACCAGTAAGGATGCTCGTTGCGAACCGGTTGCCGGAACGGTCCGGTGGATGTCGCCTGCCGGCGCCGGGCGGGATCAGGGCTTCGTGCCCACCGCCGAGTGGAACGGCTGCGAGATGAAGAACCGGTTGCCGACGACGGCGATGGCCCGGCGCCATTCCTCCGCCTCTTCCGGGGTCAGGCGCGAAGCCATGCGTTCCTGCTGCTGTTGCAGGCGCTCGCCTGACGCGTAGGTGGCGTACTGGGGCAGCATCACCACGTCATCGAGCCCGGCCCGCTCCATGCGCTCGTAGAGGCCGGCGTCCGCGCAGCCGCCCCGCACCACGTCGCCGTAGCCGGTCTGGGCCTTGTGCTTGAGGTCGGGCGGCAGCGGCAGGTTGACCCACCAGGGCATGTCCAGGGAACGGACGATCGCCGCCACCCTGCCGCCGGGGCGGGTGACGCGGACAAGCTGGGCCAGCATGGTGTCGGCGTCCCCTTCCTCCATGACGGTGAACGCCATGGCGGCGTCGAACCGCCCGTCGGCGAACGGCAGCTCCTCGCCGTTGGCGCTCTGCCACTCGATGACGCCGTCGAGGCCTTCGCTCGCTGCCAGCTTCGCGGCTTCGCGAAGGAGATAGGCGTTGATGTCGGCCCCCACGATGGGATTGCGCCGCCCGGTGTAGCGGGCCAGCCAGCGCGCCACGGTGCCGGCGCCGCAGCCCACCTCCAGCACCGTCTGGCCGGGCTGGAGCCCGACCTCGTCCACCACGTTGCGAACCACCCGGAGGTAGCCGGGGCCGCGGGTTTCCAGGAACGCGACCATGCCCAGATACGCGCCGCCCAGGGTGATGGTGGTGTAGCGTTCGGCGAGGGCCGGCAGCAGGGGGGCCCACTGCGAGGCCGCAAGCCCCAGCGGAAACAGCAGCAGCGGCGGCCCCGAACCCCGCACCGTGTACGAGATGCCGGCCTCCTCGCCCTCCCCCTCCGGGAGCTGCACGGATGACGCCGGGCTCTCACTTTCGCGTAGCGCGAGAAACTCCAACATGGCGGACTCCACCTCGCCGGTGCGATCCGCCATGACATCGGCCCACATGGGGCTGAAGTAGTCCCGCAGCATCTTCACCGTCGCGCCCGGAAGCCCGTCCACCGCGCGCATCAGGTCCCCGACGACATTTCCGCCGTCGCCCGACACGATCAGCAGCCGCCCGGCGTGGGCACGCAGCACGTCGGTCTTCATGCCTCGCGGACAGATGAGGGTCAGCGACGCCACCGCGGACGGGTGCCGCTCCAGCAACCCGCCCCAGTCCCCCGGCAGGTAGGCCGCCGCATGGGCCTTCTCGATCCCCAGCCCCCGCAACAGCTCGACGATACGGTCCTCGACCGGATGAGCTTCCTGTGCAACCACCGCATTCCTCCCGTGCGTGATGAAAGGTCAGCGTTAGTGGATTTGCCACCCGGTATCAAGTCCGCCGCCTTGACCCGTTTCCGCATTCACGCCAGTATGAGCAGTCCACAC
This sequence comes from uncultured Binatia bacterium (SeqCode), assembly GCA_965204505.1. Classification (GTDB taxonomy): domain Bacteria; phylum Desulfobacterota; class Binatia; order UBA9968; family JAJDTQ01; genus JAJDTQ01. Next base: position 119,121 of record CBDBFB010000001.1, on the reverse strand, counting down.
AAGCCTTACATTCAGGAGACGGCATGAGCGAGATCCGAATCATCGACACCACCCTGCGGGACGGCAACCAGAGCCTCTGGGCGCTCAACATGAAGACGGCGGCCATGGTGGAGATCGCCGAGCAGATGGACCAGGCGGGCTTCGAGTCCATGGAGTTCTTCGTCACCAACATGTTCAAGAAGTACGTGCGCGAGCACAAGGAGAACCCGTGGGAGTGGCTGCGGGAGGGCACGAAGCGCCTGCGCAAGACCGAGCTGCGGCTCCACGGCGGGCTCAAGGGCGGCCTCGAGAAGAAGCCGGCGTCGATCCTGAAGCTCATCATCGAGAAGGTAGTGGACAGCGGCATCACGCTGACGCGCACTTCCAATAGCTGGAACGACTACGAGGTGTTCGGGGAGGAGGTGAAGGGACTGCAGGAACTCGGCATGGAGACCGTGGTGAACCTCATCTACTCGGTATCGCCGCGGCATACCGACGAGTACTACGCGCGGAAGGCGCGGGAGGCCGCGGCCATCAAGCCCTACCGCATCTGCTTCAAGGACGTGGGCGGCCTGCTCACTCCCGAGCGCACCCGCTCGCTGGTCCCCCTGGTGCTCGAGAACATCGGCGACACGCCGGTGGAGTTCCACGCCCACTGCAACAACGGCCTGGCGCCCCTCAACTACCTGGAAGCCATCGAGCTGGGCATGACCACCATCCACACCAGCGTGCCGCCGCTGGCCAACGCCTCGGCGCAGCCCTCCATCTTCAACATGGTACGGAACATCCGCGCCACGGGACACACGCCGCTGGTGGACGACGAGGCGCTGCGGCCGGTGGAGGAGCACTTCACCTACGTGGCCAAGCGCGACGGGCTCCCCATCGGCAAGCCCGTCGAGTACAACCACGGGCAGTACCTGCACCAGGTGCCCGGCGGCATGATCTCCAATTTCGTGCACCAGCTCAAGCTCGTGGGCATGGAAGACAAGCTGCCGGAGGCGCTGGAAGAGGCGGCGCGGGTGCGCGCCGAGTGGGGCTACCCGATCATGGTGACGCCGCTGTCGCAGTTCGTCGGCACCCAGGCGGCGTTCAACGTCATCCTCGGCGAGCGCTACAAGGAGGTGGCGGACCAGTCCATCCAGTATGCCCTGGGCATCTGGGGACGCGAGGGCGCCGAGCTCATGGACCCCGACGTCAAGGACAGGATCCTGAGCCGGCCGCGGGCCAAGGCGTGGACCGAATGGGAGCAACCGGAGCCGTCGCTGGCCGAGCTGCGGGCGCAGGTGGGCGGACCCTCGATCTCCGACGAGGAGCTGGTGCTGCGGGTCTACGCGGGCGTGGACGAGGTCAGGACCATGATGGAAGGCGGACGCCCGCGGGAGTACCTGAGCGCGCGCCAACCGCTGGTGCGGCTCATCAACGAGCTGACGAGACAGAAGGAATACACCCAGGTGTACATCCGCAAGCCGGGTTTCTCCCTCACCCTGGGGCGGAACGCCAACGGAGAGGCGGAACACGCATGAGCGACGTCACATTCGTGGACACCACGCTGCGCGACGGCAACCAGAGCCTGTGGGCCTTCAACATGAAGACCGCGGCCATGCTCGAGGCCATCGAGCGCATGGACCGGGCGGGCTTCGAGTCCATGGAGTTCTTCACCGCCACCATGTTCAAGAAGTACGTGCGCGAGCACAAGGAGAACCCCTGGCACTGGCTGCGGGAGGGCGCTCGGCGCGCGCGCAACACCCCGCTGCGGCTCCACGGCGGCATCAAGGGCGGACTGGAGAAGAAGCCCACGTCGGTGTCGCGGCTGGTAGTCCAGCACGTGGTGGACAGCGGCATCACGCACACCCGCACCTCCAACCCCTGGAACGACTACTCCGTGTTCAGGGAGGACGTGGAGGCGCTGCGCAACGCGGGCATGAACTGCTCGGTCAACCTGATCTACTCGGTGTCGCCGCGGCACACCGACGAGTACTACGCGCAGAAGGCCCGGGAAGCCGCCGCACTCAAGCCCTGGCGCATCTGCTTCAAGGACGTGGGCGGCCTGCTCACGCCCGAGCGCACGCGCACGCTGGTGCCCATGGTGCTGGAGAACATCGGCGACGTGCCGGTGGAGTTCCACGCCCACTGCAACAACGGGCTGGCGCCGCTCAACTACCTGGAAGCCATCGAGCTGGGCATGACCACCATCCACACCGGCGTGCCGCCCCTGGCCAACGGCTCGGCGCAGCCGTCGGTCTTCAACATGGCCCGGAACGTGCGCGCCATGGGCCACACGGTGGCGGTGGACGAGGCGGTGCTGAAGCCGGTCGAGGAGCACTTCAACTTCGTCGCCAAGCGGGACCGGCTGCCGGTGGGAGCGCCGAGGGCCTTCGACCAGTCCGTCTACAGCCACCAGGTCCCCGGCGGCATGATCGCCAACTTCGTGCACCAGCTCCGCCTGGTGGGGATGGATGACAAGCTGCCGGCGGCGCTGGAGGAGGCCGCCCGGGTGCGGGCGGAATGGGGCTACCCCATCATGGTGACGCCGCTGTCCCAGTTCGTCGGCACCCAGGCGGCCATCAACATCATCATGGGGGAACGCTACAGGCAGGTCACCGACCAGTCCATTCAGTACGCCCACGGCATCTGGGGCCGGGAAGGCGCGGAGCTCATGGACCCGGACGTCAAGGACCGCATCCTGGGGCGGCCGCGCGCCAAGGACTGGGAAGGCTGGCGGCAACCGGACCCGTCCCTGCCCGAGGTGCGGACCCAGCTCGGCAGCTCCTCCATGTCCGACGACGAGCTCATCCTGCGGGTCTTCGCCGGCGACGAGGCGGTGGAGGAGTTGCAGAACGCGGGCCGGCCGCGGGAGTACCTGAGCGCCAGCCAGCCGCTGGTGCGGCTCGTCAACGAGCTCACCAAGCAGCAGGAGTACACCCAGGTCTACATCCGCAAGCCCGGCTTTTCCCTCACCCTGGGGCGGAACGCGGACAGCGACGCCGCGGAGGGAACACCATGAGCCACGTCACTTTCGTGGACACCACGCTGCGGGACGGCAACCAGAGCCTGTGGGCCTACAACATGAGGACCGCGGCCATGCTGGAGGCTATCGAGGGCATGGACCGGGCGGGCTTCGAGTCCATGGAGTTCTTCAGCGCCACCATGATCAAGAAGTACGTGCGCGAGCACAAGGAGAACCCCTGGCACTGGATCCGGGAAGGCACCCGGCGCGCCCGCAACACGGCGCTGCGCATGCACGGCAGCATCCGGGGCGGGCTGGAGAAGAAGCCCACGGCGGTGGCCAAGCTGGTGGTCAGCCACCTGGTGGAGAACGGCATCCGCCTGACGCGCAACTCCAACCCGTGGAACGACTACTCGGTGTTCAAGCAGGAGGTGGACGACCTGCGCGAGCTCGGCATGGACGCCGTGGCGAACATCATCTACTCGGTATCGCCGCGCCACACCGACGAGTACTACGCGCAGAAGGCCCGGGAAGCCGCGGCCCTGAAGCCCTACCGCATCTGCTTCAAGGACGTGGGCGGCATGCTCACGCCGGAGCGCACCCGTACGCTGGTGCCCATCGTGCTGGAGAACATCGGCGACACCCCGGTGGAGTTCCACGCCCACTGCAACAACGGGCTGGCGCCGCTCAACTACCTGGAAGCCATCAAGCTCGGCATGACCACCATCCACACCAGCATACCGCCGCTGGCCAACGGCTCGGCCCAGCCCTCGATCTTCAACATGCTCAGGAACGTGCGCGCCATGGGCCACACGGTGGAAGTCGACGAGGGGGTGCTGGAGCCGGTGCGGGAGCATTTCACCTTCGTCGCCAAGCGGGACGGCCTGCCGGTGGGGGCGCCGAGGGCCTTCGATCAGTCCGTCTACAGCCACCAGGTGCCCGGCGGCATGATCTCCAACTTCGTGCACCAGCTCCGCCTCGTGGGCATGGAGGACAAGCTGCCGGCGGCGCTGGAGGAAGCCGCGCGGGTGCGCGAAGAGTGGGGCTATCCCATCATGGTGACGCCGCTGTCCCAGTTCGTGGGCACCCAGGCGGCCATCAACGTCATCATGGGAGAGCGCTACAAGCAGGTCACCGACCAGTCCATCCAGTACGCCCTGGGCGTCTGGGGGCGGCAGGGCGCCGAGTACATGGACCCCGACGTGAAGGACCGGATCCTCGGCCGCCCGCGAGCCAGGGCCTGGGAGAACTGGGAGCAGCCGGACCCGCCACTCAAGGAGGTCCGGGCCCGGCTCGGGCCCTCGCTGTCCGACGAGGAGCTGATCATGCGGGTGTACGCGGGGGACGAGGCGGTGGATGCGCTCCGGAATGCGGGCCGGCCGCGGGAGTACCTGAGCGCGAAGCAGCCGCTGGTGCGGCTCATCAACGAGCTCACGCGGCAGCAGGAATACACCCAAGTCTACATCCGCAAGCCGGGCTTCTCGCTCTCGCTGGGAAAGGCGCCAGCGGCGGCCAAAACCTTCTGACGCGAATCCGTCATTGCCACGAGACACCCGCACCGTCATTCCGGCGAAAGCCGGAATCCAGAGGCGGCGGGGCGAGGGGTCTGCCGTGCCGCCTGTGCCTCGCCCCCTGGATTCCGGCTTTCGCCGGAATGACGGTGCGGAGTATCGCGGCCAGGATCCGCCTATGCTTCCGCCACCATCGGCGCGGGCACCGCCATGTCGTAGAGCCGCGCCACGTTGTCCCGCAGCAGCTTGGCGCGCACGTCGTCCGGCAGATGGCCCAGATCCCGCGCCACCACGTCCCGCGAGTGGGGCCAGGTGGAGTTGGCGTGGGGGAAGTCGTTGGACCACATGCAGTTGTCGTGCCCCCACCAGACCAGGTTGCGGGCACCCACCGCGTCGTTGAAGAAGGTGGCGAACACCTGCCGGTTGAAGTACTCGGTGGGCAGCTTGTCGATGGTCAGCGGGTCGGTGGGGCGGTGGCGGTCGAAGTAGTAGTCCCACTGCTCCAGGACATAGGGCAGCCAGCCGATCTCGTTTTCCACCAGCACGATCTTGAGCTTCGGAAAGCGCTCCAGCACGCCCGAGAAGATGATGTCCATGAGGCTGTCGGTGATCTCTGCCAGCTTGAGGTTGACGCTGCCCCGGTAGCGCTCCAGGCCCTTGCGGTCATACCGGGTCTTGACGTAGCCGAAGCCCGTGAGGATGTGAACGCTGACCGGCATCTCCATCTCCTGGGCCGCGGCCCAGAAGCGCTCGTAGTGGTCGGAGGCGAAGGACATTTCCTTCGGCGGCACCTGCCAGATCAACGCTCCCCGGAGCCCCGCCTGCTTGCAGCGTTCCAGTTCGGCTACCGCCACGTCCATGTTGTAGGTGGCGATCATCGGCACGCCCACCAGCCGGTCGAAATCCACCTGGCAGTACTCGATGAGCCAGTCGTTGTAGGCCCGGCAGCACGCCTCGTGGAGCGCCACATCCTCCTGCGAGAACAGGCTCAGCGCGTAGGTGGGGTAAAGCACCTCGGCGCTGACGCCGTCCACCGCCATCTCCTTGAGCCGCGCGTTGGGATCGGACCCGCCGGGATGGGTCTGGAACCCCTCCCCTACTTTCAGCTCGGGAAAGCGCGGCGCATTGTCGCGCATGGCCTTGGGCACGCGGTCCACGAGAGTGGCCGCGGGCTCCATCACGTGCGAATCCGACGAGAACAGCACCTCGTCGGTGGCGACCCCGCCTTCGCCCCTGTAGGTCCGGCGATAAAGGCCCGTGTCGATGCTCATGGGAGGCTCCTTTCGTGGCGTTCTGCCTCTCGAATACTTATGCGAAACGGCCGGCCGTTGCCAGTCTCACGCCCGGCCGCGGTCGGCGATCTCCAGGGCGGCGAATGCGTACATCCGGGCGGCGGCCTCAAGGTCTTCCACCTTCTGCATCTCGCTGGTGGCCGGCTTGGCGTCGGCGGCTTCCGGCGCCGGGCCGCACTTGATGGCCGGGATGCCCACCTCGGCGAAGACCGTCAGGTCCGCGTAGGTGCTGGTGAAGGCGCTGCGGATGGGCTCCACCTTGCGGCCCCGGACGTACTCGTGGGCCTCTTCCATGGCCGCCACCAGCGGCTCGGCGCCCTTGGACTCGTAGCTGTTGACGGACAGGAACAGCGATGACTTGGCCTCGATGCCCGTGTCGGCCAGCACCGCCCTCACCTCCCGCAGCACGTCGATGGCGCGCTGGTCCGGGGTCATGAAGGCCTCGACGTAGAGGTTGCAGATGGCCGGCGAGAAGTTGGGCTTGAACGGAGCGCCGCCGAAGATGGAGCCGATGTTGACCTTGGGCACCATGGTGCCGGCGCCGAACTCGTAGCGGTGCTCCTGCTCGTAGCGCCGCGCCCATTCCTCCAGCGCGGGGATGATGGACGCCATCCGCACCACCGCGTTCTTGCTCTCCCTGGCGTCCACCGGATGGTCCACGAACGGCCCGTACATGGGCTCGCCGTAGGTGGTGATCTTGATGAAGACGGCGCCGCACTGAGCCCAGGTGATGCGGAACTGGGACGGCTCCACCACGATGCAGTAGTCCCCCACCACGCCGTGGGTCACCAGGTAGCGCGCACCGTGTCCCTTGCCGCGATAGGCCGGTCCCTGGTAGTGGTCCACCGGCGAGCGGCCGATCTCGCCGGCCACGCCGGTGACGATGACGTCGCCCTTGAGCTTGACGCCGCTCTCCTTGAGCGCCTTGGCCATGACCAGCGTGCAGGTGAGCGGCCCCTTGTCGTTGACGATGCCGCTGCCGTAGATGACGTCGTCCTCCCGCCGCGCCAGCGCCTGCCACTCGGGCCGCGTGCTGCCGGTGATCCACAGGTCCTCCTGGGTCCCCGCCAGGGCCGTGTCCATGTGCCCGTTGAACAGCAGCGTCGGCCCGGTGCCCTCGCCCGGAATCACCCCCACCACGTTGGCGCGCCCCGGCTCGGTGTGCTGCAGGAAGGTCTCGATACCCTGCTTCTGCAGCCAGTCGTGGATGAACCGCGCCACCTCCTCCTCGCTCCCGGTGGGCGTGGGAAAATTGACGACGTCCATGGCCAACTGGGCCAACTCCTCCCGGTCGATGTGGGAAAAGACCTTCTCCAAGGTCTTCTGGTCGGTGTGCATGCGTAGACCCCCCCTCCGTGGATTACAGCCCGGAAGCTAACGGACACGGAAGCCGGGAGTCAAGCGAACGGGGTCCGGCGGGAGGGACTCGGGTAAGAGACTTGACAGAGAATACGATCAGATTATAAGACTGTCTGATTGTCATCGGAGGTCCTTCATGGCACAAACACTCACGGTCACCGAAATGGCTCGCAACTTCGCGGAGTACATCAACCGCGTCTCCTACCGTGGCGACTGTTTCGTGCTGGTTCGCGGCAACAGGCCCGTGGCGGAACTCCGCCCGCTTCCCGCTGGAAGGCAACTCGCGGAACTTCCTTCGCTGCTGACAACGCTGCCTCACCTTTCCCCAACTGAAGCGACGCAGTTTGCCGACGACCTTGAAACGGCCCGCGAGGAACTGGCGCGCACGGAGGTTCGCGATCCGTGGGCGTCTTGATCGATACCAATGTCCTGATCGAATACGAGCGGGGCCGTCTGAACCTGGAGCCGCACCTTGTCCAGCGTGGACAGGAAGAGTTCTTTCTCTCGGTGGTAACTGCAAGCGAACTCCTCCACGGAGTACATCGCGCGGCGAACCCGCAGATCCGGATGAAGCGTTCCGCCTTCGTCGAAGCGCTGCTGGAGCGCTTCCCACTGTTGCCGGTAGACCTGGCAACCGCTCGCGTGCACGCACAGATCTGGGCGGAGCTGGCTCGGGCAGGCAAACTGATCGGTCCGAATGACCTCTGGATCGCAGCCACGGCCCTTGCTCGTGGCCTCGCTGTCGTCACGGTCAACGCGCGTGAGTTCGACCGTGTTCCCGGGCTCGTCGTGGAGTTGTGGACCTGACTCCGGGGACGACGTCCTCACCTGACCCCTGGGGGCAAGTCCTTGTTTCCAATGAGGGTGCTCTTGCGGCACCCATCCGTGCGCTTTCATTGACACGGATGGCCACGATCCGCTATTTTACGGCTTCACGCTGGAGCCTACCGTTTCTTTCCGACACCGAAGCCCCGAATCCGGGCTGCAACACGGCCGAACGGGGCGACGGGAACTCTTTCGACATCACTGGGAAAGTCTGAAGCGAACAGGAGGCAGGTAATGGGTTATGCAGATCTGCATGAGCATCTGAGAATGCTCGAAGAGGCGGGGCATCTCCGCCGCATCAACCAGACCATCAACAAGGACACCGAGCTGCATCCACTGGTGCGCTGGCAGTACCGGGGCGGCATTCCCGACGAGGAGCGAAAGGCGTGGTATTTCTCCAACGTCACCGACTCCCGCGGACGCAAGTTCGACTTTCCCGTGGTGGTGGGGGCGCTGGCCGGCAGCAAGGCCATCTACTTCCTGGGCATGGGCTGCAACAGCGCCGACGAGATGGACGCCAAGTGGAAGCACGCCCTCTCCAACCCCATCAAGCCCCAGGTGGTGAACAACCCGGCTTGCCATGAGGTCGTGATGACCGGCGATGCGGTGGAGAACCAAGGACTGGACAAGTTCCCGGTCCCCATCTCGACCCCCGGCTTCGACAACGGCCCCTACACCACCTGCTCCCACTGGATCACCAAGGACCCGGAAACCGGCATCGGCAACATCGGCAACTACCGCGGCCAGATCAAGTCGAACACCCGAGTAGGCGTGTTCCCGTCCGGACTCGGCCAGGACATCTACCTCCACTGGAAGAACGCGCAGAAGCGGGGCGAGCCGCTGGAGGCCGCTCTGGTCATCGGCGCGCCGCCGGTGGTCTCCTACGTGTCGGTACAGAAGGTCGACTACGGCGTGGACGAGATGGCCATCGCCGGCGGCTTCGTGGGCGAGCCCATCCGCATGGCCCAGTGCAAGACCGTGGACCTGCAGGTGCCGGCGGAGTCCGAGATCGTCATCGAAGGGCGGCTCAACACCGAGTTCGTGGAGCCCGAGGGGCCCTTCGGCGAGTCCCACGGCTACATGCACCCGCGGCAGTTGAACCCGTTCATGGACGTCACCGCCATCACCCACCGCAAGGACGCCATCTATGTCTCCTGGCTCAGCCAGCTCACCCCCAGCGAATCGTCGGTCATCCGCAAGATCGGCTACGACCGGCTCATGCTGGTGCACCTGCGCGACCATTGCCGCATCACCAGCGTCATCCGGGTGGAGATGCACGAGCCCCTCACCAACACCTACAAGCTCGTCATCGTGCAGATGCGCAAGCCCAAGGAAGCCGAGGTGTGGCGCGCGCTGCACGCTGCGGCATCGTTCCATCCCGGAGTCGGCAAGATCGTCATCGCGGTGGACGAGGACATCGATCCGTCGGACGAGGCCGCGGTGTTCTGGGCCATGTGCTACCGCATGAAGCCGCACCAGGACGTGCAGATCATCGGCGGCATGGAGAAGGGCCACGCCCCGCCGTTCCTCTACAAGCACGAGGCCAAGGGCACCGACGTGGTGTCCTACCACCTGCCGGCGGACGAGTCGGGGATGCTGTGCAACGCCATCCAGAAGGAGCCCTTCCCGCCCGTGTCCCTGCCCAAGCGCGAGTACATGGAGCACGCCCGTGAGCTGTGGGAGGAGTTCATGCTGCCGCCCCTGAATCCCAAGATGCCGTGGTACGGCTACTCCCTGGGCCAGTGGGACGAAGAGCTGGACGAGGAAGCCCGGCTCGCGGTAGAGGGACGCTACTTCGAGACCGGCGAGAAGCTCAAGTCACGGCGCGTCAAGGCCAGCGAGGTGGAAGACGAAGACCACTAGAGCGCCAGGAGGGCATCGAGGACTTCCTTGACCTCGGGCCCCGGATCGCTGCGGTCCTTGAACGGCGCCAAGCGGCTGTAGAGGTCGGCCGCGGCCTGGTGGAAGCCCGCGGGCAGTCCGGCCGCCTCGAAGCTGGCGGCGATCTCCTCCATTTCGCCCACGTAGCGCCAGCCCTTGGGCGCGGCCACCGAGGCCGCGCGCTCGCTCTTGCCGGGAAGGTTGGGTTGGGATTGTGACCACTCCGCCAGCAGCGCCGCTTCGACGCCTTCCCGCGCCGCCAGCGCGCGGATGGCGAGGATCAGCGCGTCGCTGCCCTTGGTCCAGGCGGCGTAGGTCATCTTGAGGGCGGATGCCGCCCCCGAACCGCCCTCGATGACCCTGGCATCGAGCATGCTCCCGGAGAACAGTTCCGCCACCACTTCGGCTCCGGCCCCGGAGAGATAGAGGCGCGTCCTTTCCGGCTTGGTGACGGGCGGGCCGATGATGGCCCCGTCCACGAAGGCCGCCCCGCCCTCTTGGACGGCCTCCCCTACCCTCCGGGCCGTAGCCCTGGACACGGCGTTGGCGTCCACGTACAACCCGGCAAAGCCGAGCGCGGCCACGCTTTGCGCCACGTCTTCGGCGGCGTGGGGCGGGCACACGGAAAGGAGGGCGTCGCTGTCGCCGACGGCCTCGGCCAGCGTCGCCGCTTCGAGCAGACCGGACTTGTCGGCCCTTCGCCGCGTTCCTTCGCTCCGTCCCCCGGAAACCCACAGCACACGCGCGCCGGTCACCGAGGCGCCGATGGTGGCGCCCATATTGCCGGGATGCAACAGCGTGACGGTCTTGATCTTCATGGTCTTTCCGCTCCTCTTATCGCGAAACGATGACGGCATGGAGCGCCCAAACGGCGATGACGGCCCAGATGGCCATGACCGGCATCGAGCGCGTCCACGGCATGTCCCCCCTGGAACCCTCACCCCGACCCTCTCCCAAAGGGAGAGGGGGTCAGATTAGCTTTCTCCCGGAGGGAGAGGGAGCCAGATTGGCCTTCTCCCAAAGGGAGAGGCCCAATTCTTCCCCTCTCCCTTTGGGAGAGGGTGGCCGGAGGCCGGGTGAGGGCCCGGCCGCGGCCCCTCGAACGCCAACCGTTCAGAGAACCGATGCCGCGGACAGCGGCTTCGGCCGTTCATGATACCACTCGAACCAGTCCTCGCCGTCCCTGGGACAGGCCGACAGCATGTCCTCCATGGTCACCGGCGCGATGGCGCCCCCGCGGATCTCCTCCAACCGTTCGGCCGGCATCGGTTTCCCGTATTGCTCGTTGCGCATTTCCAGCCGGATCGCGCCCATCTCCGCGATGATCCGCGAGGCCGTCACGACGTCCTCCCGGCCGTCGATGAGCCGGTACAGGTCATCCCTTCCCTCGGAGGCGCCATGCTCGATCTCGTCCCGCAGGATGGTCTTGGAGGCGCGCGAAAGGGCTTCCTCGTAGTCGCCGCCCCGAAGCGGGATCATGCCGTAGAACAGCGAGCCGCCGCCACCGCGGGTGAAGAGCGCCGCCGCCAGCTCCAGCTCCGACCCGTCCGCCTTGAGCTCGGCCCACCGCTGGTGCTCCCGGCGCGACAGATCGTACCACGATGCCTGTTGCGCGGTTTCCCGGAGCTCGCGCCACTGCACCCGCTCGCCGCTTATGCCCTCGTAGATGTAGGCCAGCATGCCGTAGTGGCGCACCTCCTGATAGTCCTCGGTGAGCTGGTCCACCAGGGTCTCGCGCGACACCGACCGGTCCACCTGCTCCACCAGCTCGCAGCGCTGGTGGGAGGCGATCTCCTCGAGGTTCCTGGCCTCGCGCGCGACCTGGAAACGCAGCCAGTCCAGGTGCTGCCGGAGCGGGCGCTTCTCCTGAAAGAACCGCCGGGCCACTTCCGCTTCGCCGGCGCGGAATTTCCCCACGATCTCCTCGATTTCGGGTATCGGCGTCACCGTCGTCACTCCATGGGCAGCGTACGTGGTCCAATCAAAGTCTCCCTAACACCGGCCAACGCCACTGTCAAAGTTGCCGGTGGTGGGGCGGTCGCGAACGGGTTATGATGACCCGCATGTCCACGTCGAAGGGGGCCGCCCTCGTAACCGGCGGAGCCAGGCGCATCGGCGCGGCCATCTCCCTGGCGCTGGCGCGGAACGGTTATGACGTCGCCCTTCACTATCTGAGCTCCGTGGAGCCGGCCGAACGGGTCGCGGGCGAGATCGAAGGCCTGGGCCGCCGTTGCCGGCTGTTCCGTTGCGACCTCAACGACCACCGGGAGACGGCGAAGCTGGTCGCCAAGGTGCGGGAACACTATTCCAGCCTCGACGTCCTCGTCAACAACGCCTCCATCTTCGAACGCGGCACCCTGGCGGAGACCGGGCAGGACCTGTTGGAGCGCCATTTCAACATCAACTTCAAGGCGCCCTTCTTCTTGTCCCAAGCCTTCGCCGACGGCTGCGCCAGTGGGCACATCATCAACATCCTCGACACCCGCGTGAGCCGTTCCGACCCCAACCACGCGGCCTACACGCTGTCGAAGAAGGCGCTCCTGGAACTCACCCGGATGGCGGCGCGCGAACTGGGGCCGGCGATCCGGGTCAACGGCGTCTCCCCGGGCATGATACTGCCACCGCCCGGGGGCGTGGTGGACGAGTTGGAGCGGCGCAGCGCCGGCCTGCCCTTGAAACGGATCGGCGACACGGATAACTTGGTCGCCGCGGTGCTGTTCCTGCTCGACAACCCGTTCGTCACCGGCGAATGCATCTACGTCGACGGCGGAGAGCACCTCTAGGCCCTCACCCGGCCTCCGGCCACCCTCTCCCATGGGGAGAGGGGCTATATGGCTCCGGCCCCCTCTCCCTCCGGGAGAGGGTTGGGGTGAGGGCAACCAGCGTACGCCACGGTCCCATGATCCAGCGAAATCCGGTCAAGATCACCATCGAGAACCTGCGGCTCCGGACCATCATCGGCATCAACGACTGGGAGCGCGAGACCCGGCAGGACGTGGTCATCAACGTCGAGTTGGAATTGGCCGCCGGCACGGCCTTCACCCGCGACGCCATCGACGAGACCATGGATTACAAGCAGCTCAACAAGAGGATCATCGAGGAAGTGGAGCGCTCGTCGTTCTTTCTCATCGAGAAGCTCGGCGACCACCTGTTGATGGTGGTGATGGAGGACCGGCGGGTCCGGCGCGCGCGGGTGCGGGTGGCCAAACCCGCCGCGCTTCGCTTCACCGACTCCGTTTCCGTGGAGTGTTCCGCGGAACGAACAGGACCGGAAACGGCATGAACCAGGCCGTCATCGGGGTCGGGTCCAACATCGAGCCCGCGATCAACGTCCCCAAGGCCCGTGAGCGGATCGCCCATCGACACGTGATCATCGCCGAATCGCCGCTGGTGGAGACCAGCCCCATCGGCTACGTCCATCAGCCGGATTTCACCAACGGCGCCCTGCTCGTGGAGACGGACCTGGACCGCGAGCGGTTGAGAGCCGACCTCAAGGCCATCGAACTCATGCTCGGACGCCGGCCCGGAACCAACCGATACGGCCCCCGCACCATCGACCTCGACATCGTCGTGTGGAACGGCGAGGTCATCGACCGCGACCTCTTCACGCGGGACTATCTGCGCGAGGCCGTGCTCGCCGTCCTGCCGGATCTGAAGCTGTGAGCTGGCGGTCCCCGAACGCGGGCCTGATGGGCCGGGCTTTCGCCGCGGCTTTCGCACTGGCGATGCCGTTGGCGCCGGCCGGAAACGCCCCCGCCGACCCCATCGAGGTCCGTGCGCTCCCGGTGGCGTTGAACCCCGAGAAACCGCACATGACGACAGTCGGACGGCTGGCGTTCATGAGCGGTCTCGAACTGGTATCGGACGAAGGGCGTTTCGGCGGGCTCTCCGGCCTGGAGGTCAGCCCGGACGGCCGGCGGCTGCGGGCGGTCTCCGACCGCGGCCACTGGATGACCGCGGCCCTCACTCACGACTCGGCCGAGCGTCTCGTGGGCGCAAGCCGTTGGCGCGCCATGCCCATGCTGACTCCCGCCGGAAAGCCGGTTCGGCGCTACCAACGCGACGCCGAAGGTCTGGCACGGCTCTCCCGCAACGCCTTTCTGGTCTCGTTCGAAGGGCGTCACCGGATCTGGCGCTATCCACCGGCCTTCGACCTGCCGCCCACACGGATGGCATCGCCGCCATCGCTCAAGGATGCGCCGGTCAACGGTGGACTCGAAGCCATCACCGTGCTGGCCGACGGCAGCGTCCTGGGGGTGACCGAACGGTACGCCAACGGAGACGGCAGTCTCAAGGGCTGGTTCATGGGGAACGGGGCGGCTCACGAGATCGCCTACCTGCCCGGGGACGGCTTCAGCCCCACGGACCTCGCCGCCATGCCCAACGGCGACGTGCTGCTGCTCGAGCGGAGCTTCAACCTGCTGGGAATGCGCGTGCGCCTCGTCCGCCTGGGCAAGGGCCGCCTCCGGAAGGCCCGCGGGCGCGCCGGCGCCAGGCTCCACGGAGACCTCCTGGCCGCCCTGGAGCGTCCGCTGTCGGTGGACAACTTCGAGGGGCTCGCGCTCAGGCGGGACCGCGCCGGACGGACCCTGCTCTACCTGGTGTCCGACGACAACTTCTTGCCGCTCTCGAGTAACTACGCTGCTGCCGGTGCGCCGTTGGGCATTTCTTCGTTGACGGCGGCCTGGACAAGCCGGTAGCCGAGAGTCCGGGCCTTTCGGTTGAGGTTGGCGAAGGTGCGATCGATGCGCCGCTTCTCATAGGCGTCCATGCCCTTCTCGACGTATTCCTCGCCCCGCGTCACCATCAGGTAGATGAGGCAGGCGAGCTCGCGCGCGGTTGCGGTGATGGCGACGGCCGCGTCCTTGCGGGCGAGACGGGCGCGGTGTTTGGCGCCGATGAAGGTCTGGCTCCTTCGCGCTCCCAAGGCGGCCATCCGAAGCGCCTGCGCGACCGGGTTGACCACCTTGGGCGCCCGGCCCGGCAATGGCTTGCCGCCGCTGATCCGGGTCCCCGGCGCCACCCCCAGCCAGGAGCAGAAGTGCTGGGCGGAAGGGAAGGCGGAGAAGTCCGGGCCGATCTCCGAGGCGATGGTCAGGACGGTTCCGGTGCCGACGGTCGGGATCGCGGTGAGGTCGACGCCCATCAGCTCGTGCAGGGCCATGGTCAAGGCCCTGTCGCCGGCCGCAGACTTCTTGCCTCCGGTGCGCGACAGCGTCTTCCAGCCTTCGCCGGACGATCCGTCACCAGAGCCTTCGTCCCCGGATGAGCTGCCGCCTGGCGGCGTCAGGCGCTCGATCTGCGCCGCGATCTGTCCCTCGCAGGCCTCGATCTGCTGTTCGAGGAAGTCGTAGCGCTGCATGGCCTGCTCCAGCGCGAACAGGTGCTCCTCGCGCCAGGTGCCCTCCAGGCTTGCGGCGATCATCTCAACGCTGGCCTTGACCCGCCAGTTCCGGAACGACGCCAGACGCCGCGGGTCGCGCTCGCCGCCGATGATCGCCCGCAGGATCTTCTGTCCGGTCTCGCCCATGATGTCGGCCAGCACCGAGTCCAGCCGGACGTTCATCTCGGTCAGCGCCTTCTGCATGTGCTGCACGCAACGCGCGCGGTCCTCGATCAGCCGCTTCGCCTGCCGCACGTAGGAGCGGAGCGGGCACACCGCATCCCCGGGACGGAAGGCGCCCCGCAGAAGCCCGTAGGACAGCAGCTGCCAGATCCACTGGCAATCGAGCACGTCGCTCTTGCGCCCGGCGATCTGCTTCGTCATCCGCGGCGGCACCAGCAACACCTCGAAGCCCGCGCGCTCCAGCACCTCGTACACCGGGATCCAGTACACCGAGGTCGATTCCATCGCCACCTTCTTCACCCCGCACGACCCCAGCCAGGCCGCCATCGCCTTCAGGTCCCGTGTGAAGGCGTCGAACGACCGGACCGGCTCCGCACAGCGCTCCGGATCCACCGCCACAAAGTGACGGTCCTTGCCGATGTCGATCCCCGCGCAGTCCGGGTTCACCACCCTGAGACGCTCCGTCCTCTTGCTCTTCCGTGGCATCTCAAGTCCTCCCGCCTTGTGTTGTGCCGGGGAGGAACCACACGGCGAAATCTCAATCTCTCGAACGAGGTCGCGGCCAAGCCGCGCCATCAGTGACAAAAGCCGATCGTGGTTCGGGCCAAGCTCCAGAACGGGTGCCTGTGCACGCCATTGAACCGACGGCCTCGACTCCCCGGCCACCGTCACTTCACCGCATCACCGCCCCCCGGTGCAAGCCCCGGTTACTTTCGCGACTAAGCCGCCGCGTCGCGCGGGGGTGCCCGCTCCAGAGAACGCTGCTGCTTCAGTTCCGTTTGATTGATGATTTGTGAGTTTGGATTTAGGATTCCTTCATCCATTCGCGGGAGGGACCATGAGCCTGCAACTGCTTGAACAGAAACCGCTCGATAACCTGAGCCTGGACGAGCTTCGAACGCTGTTCCACCAACGGGTCCGGCCCGAGGCCATCGAGCACGTCATGGGGGCGGCGGAAAGCGAGTCCACCTTGAAGCGGAACCGCAAGGCGCTGGACCGCCTGCTCTTCCGCCAACGGATCTTCCACGACGTAACCGATCCGGATACCTCCATCGAGCTGTTCGGCCGCAGGCTGCCGTCGCCGGCGCTCATCAGCCCGGTGGGCAGCTTCCGGATACTGCGCAAGAACGGCGAGCACGAGGTGGCGGAGGGCGCGAGTCTCTTCGGCACCATGATGTTCATCAGCGGCGCCACCCAGTCCACCGTGGACCAGTGGGCGGAAGGCATTTCCGCACCGCTGGTGTACATGGCCTATCTCAGCAAGGGGCGGGAGAAGGTGCTGGAAGCGGTGCGCCGGGCGGACGAGATCGGCTACGCCGCGGTGGGCCTCACCATGGACACCCTGCAGCCCACCAAGCTCAGGGACCGGGTGCCGCTTTCCTCGGACGGGAAGCCCCGCACCGTCCATCTGTCGTCGCCGGACGACGTCGCGTGGCTCAAGAACGAGGTCTCGGTTCCCGTGGTGGTGAAGGGAATCATGAACCCCGACGACGCCCGCATCGCCATCGACGCGGGCGCGGACTGCCTGGTGGTATCCAACCACGGCGGCCGCATCCTCGACTTCAACCGTGCCGCCATCGAGGTCCTGCCGGAGATCGTCGACGCGGCTCACAACCGGGTGCCGGTGCTGCTGGACAGCGGCGCCCGCAGGGGCGGCGACATTGCCAAGGCGCTGGCGCTGGGGGCCAGGGCGGTCCTGCTCGGACGCCCCATCTGCTGGGGCCTCGGCGCCGCCGGGCCCGCAGGCGTGGCCCGGGTGCTGTCCATCTTCACCGACGAGTTGAGGCGGGTCATGATCATGACCGGCACGCCCGCCATAGAGGACATTACCCCGGCGCTTCTCAGCCTGGACCCCAACAACGTCTGGTTCCGGGGAATGTAGAGGCGCAGCCGGCCATGCAGGAGAACCACATGAGCGCGGAGAACCGTTTGAAGGAACTGAACCTGAGCCTGCCGCCGCTTCCCAGGCCCATGGCCAACTATGTCAGCGCCGTGCGAACGGGCTCGTTGCTGTACCTTGCCGGGCACGGCCCGCTGGGCGACGACGGCAAACCCGTCTCCCGCGGCAAGCTGGGCCGCGACCTTACCGTGGAGGAAGGCTATCAGGCGGCGCGCCAGACGGCGCTCAACGCGCTGGTCACCCTGCGGGGGGAACTCGGAAGCCTCGACCGCGTCCGCCGCATCGTCAAGGTCCTGGAGATGGTCAACGCCGACCCGGACTTCCAGAAGACCCCGCAGGTCATCAACGGCTTCTCGGACCTGATGGTGGAAGTGTTCGGCGAGAGCGTCGGCAAGCACGCCCGCTCCGCGGTGGGCATGGCGACGCTGCCCAACGGCATCCCGGTAGAGATCGAGGCCATCTTCGAGGTCGAGTGACCCCGAGGCCCTCACCCCAACCCTCTCCCTCTAGGAGTGAGCTATAATCCGGCCCCCTCTCCCTCTGGGAGAGGGTTGGGGTGAGGGCTCCCGGCGCCGGCTCGACGGAATCGTCGAGCCGCTTCGACCCTTTGGGCGCAACCGCGGCCCGCGTACGCCGCAAAAACCCCCAAAACCTCGTACTTCAGCTCCTGCGGGCGCTGGCACGGAACATGCTTGTCCTTGTGTTCACCCATTTCCACAAGGAGGTAGCTCAATGCTCCGCAACACATTCCGTTCGACAAGCATGAAGGCGTTGGGCCTTGGTGCCCTGCTGCTCGCGGCCTTCGTCCTTTTCTCGGGGCTCGCCCGGCAGCCCCTGGACGCGTCGACCAAGACCGCCGCGGAACAACGGCCGGTGAACGGCATCGTGAACCTGGTCAAGGCCGTGAGCCCGGCGGTGGTCAACATCACCACCAAGGGGGAAACCACACCGGCGTCGGGGTTTCACCAGTTCAGGCACCTGCCCAAACAACTGCCCGAGCATTGGCGCAAGTTCTTCGAGAATTCTCCCTTTTCCATGCCCAACCCCTTCAACATGCCCGGCATGCCCGGCACGCCCCGGGCACCGCGCAGGACCCAGTCATACGGCTCCGGCGTGATCATCGATTCCAAGGGCCTGATCCTGACGAACCACCACGTGGTGGCGGGCCGCAAGAACGCCACCATTACCGTCGCGCTGTCCGACCAGAACGAGTTCGAGGGGACGATCATCGGCATGGACGAAAAGACCGACCTGGCGCTGATCCAGATCAACGCGGGCTATGATCTGCCCGCCGTGCCCCTGGGGGATTCCGACAGCCTGGAGATCGGAGAGGGTGTCCTGGCCATCGGCAATCCGTTCGGCCTCGACCGCACGGTGACGTCCGGGATCGTCAGCGCCAAGGGGCGCCGCATCGGCGCCGGACCGTACGACAACTTCATCCAGACGGACGCGTCCATCAACCCGGGTAACTCCGGAGGCCCGCTCATCAATCACCGGGGCGAGGTGGTTGGAGTGAACACCGCCATCTACAGCCGGGGCGGCGGCAACGTCGGCATCGGCTTCGCCATCCCCATCAACCTCGTCAAGGAACTGCTGCCGCAGCTCCAGAGCGACGGCCGGATCACCCGCGGCTGGCTGGGAGTGGCCTTCCAGAAGATGACGCCGCTGCTGGCGGAATCGCTGAGCGTCGGCAAGTCGCGCGGCGCGCTGGTGGCCGAAGTGTTGCCCGACTCCCCGGCCGCAAAGGCAGGGTTCAAGTCCGGCGACGTGATCGTCGAGTTCGACGGGAACCCGATCAAGGAATCCGGCGACCTGCCCATGATCGTGGCTCGAACCCCGGTGGGGAAAGACGTTGGCGTCAAGGTGGTCCGCGACGGCAAGGAACGGACGCTGACGGTAAGTATCGGCAAGCTCCAGGAAGAAGCCGTGGCGGCGGCGGATCAGGGCACCGGCCTCGGGCTCACCGTGCGTGATCTCACCCCGGATGCGGCCAAGAAACTTTCCGTGAAAAAAGCGGAAGGAGTCGTCGTCACCGAGATAAAACCCGGAAGCCCGGCGGACGTGGCGGGGCTGCGCAAGGGGGACGTGATCCTGGAAGTCAACCGGAACCCCGTCAAGTCGCTGTCGGCCTACGACCGCGTGGTGAAAGACATCAAGAAGGGCCAGAATGCACTGTTCCTGGTCCAGCGTGGGGAGATGACGCGGTTCTTCGTAGCCAAGAGCTGATCCGATCCGGCTACGCCACGGAGTCCGTGCCCGAGCGGATACCCTCCTCCGGGGGCGATGGGGCGGCGCGCCGTTCCATCGCCCCTTCCTTTCTCCCGTGCATGGGCCGGTAGCGGATTCTTGCCAAGCTCAAGGCCATTTGTATAATTGAAGCCACCGGTTGCGGTCTGCCGCCACGAACCGTTTGAAACCGGCCAGGAACAGCCATGAAACGCGCTTCCCTCGTCCCCTACTTCCTCGCCTCGGTCCTGCTGCTGGTAGTCCTGTTCTCGCTTTATGTCTTCTACGAGAGCCGCTGGCTGGAGGAAGAGCTCGTGCGCCAGGTGGAGGTCAAGGCGCTGGCCTTGACCAAGACCATGGAAACGAGCGCCAAGAAGTCCATCAAGGGCAATGAGCTGATCGAGCAACTCGTGCGCCAGCGCCTGCTGGACAACGCGCGGGTCATCGACCGGTTGCTGACCGCCAACCCCCCCGAACGGCTGGTACAGCACATCAGCACCATCAACGACCTCTACAAGGTGGAACTCCTGGACCGTCAGGGGCACCCTTGGGTTTCGCACACCGGAACCGAGCCGTCCGACCTCGACGATCTCCTGGCCGCGTTTCGGGGCCGCTGGTCCGGTCACGATGCGGCGGTCCATATCTGGGGGAGGCTCTGGTCCAAGTTTCCGGGCCAGGCACCCCCGCTTCCCCAGAACAAGTTCTGGGAGGACAGCGTCTTCGGCGTCGCCCTGGAGGCCCGGAGCTTCCCCGGGTACATCGCCGTGCACGCGGACGCGTCCTACATGCTCAAGCTCCAGCGGGAGATCGGCGTCCAGCGCCAGATCCAGGACCTGGGGCGGCAGGATGATATCCACCAGCTCGCGCTGCTGGACAACGACTTCACCGTGCTCGCGCATACGGACCCCGCACTCATCGGGGTCCCTATGCTGGACGACCTGACGGCAAGGGCGCGCGCGACCGAGCGCTCGGCTCATCGTATCGCGGAGACCGACACTGGCGGACGGCGCTACGAGTTGGTCAAGCCCATCACGCTGGACGACGACCCCATGGGCTACCTCAGGATCGGCCTGTCCATGGACGCGGTGGACGCCGCCTGGTGGCAGAGCCTCTGGTCCATGGTCGGTCTCGGCTGCGGCATCCTGGGGCTGGGTATGCTCGGGTTCGCGGCGATCCTGTACAACCAGCGGTTCCACATGCAGGAGATCAAGGCCCTGGAAGCGGAGGTGGAGCGCCGGGAGCACCTTTCGATGATGGGCAATCTGGCGGCCACGGTGGCCCATGAGGTGCGGAACCCGCTCAACGCCATCTCCATGGGCCTGCAGCGCCTCAAGGGCGAGTTCAAGCCCACCCAGGACGAGAGCGAGTACAGCCGCTTCATCGAGCTGATGCGCGGGGAGGTCCACCGCCTGAACTCCATCGTCGAGGAGTTCCTGACCCTGGCCCGGCCGCTCAACATGAAGCCGGACCTGGTCAAGGTCGACCAGTTGCTGAACGAGCTGACGACCCTCACCCAGAGCGACGCGGCGGCCACCGGAGTGGAGGTCAACGTGGCGAACCACGGACCCCGGCCGGTGGTCAAGGCCGATCCCGACTACCTCAAGCAGGTGTTGCTGAACCTCATCCTCAACGGTTTCCAGGCCATGCCCGAGGGAGGCACGCTGAACATCGAGACCGCGGCCCGCGACGGCAAGATGCGGCTCTCGATCAGCGACACGGGGACAGGCATCGAACCGGAGAATCTGGCGCGCATCTTCGAGCCCTATTTCACCACCAAGGCGGACGGTTCCGGGTTGGGTCTGGCGATCGCCCGCAGGATCATCGAAGCCCACGGCGGGACCATCGACGTCACCAGCAAGGCGGGCAACGGAAGTCGCTTCGACATCGTTCTTCCATTGGACCACGCCCTCACGTAGAATCGGTCGAGGGCGCCGGCTGCTCCGCGGGAAGAAACCCCATCCAAGACCCCGGAGCCCGCGGGCAACGAAAGCGGCATGACGGAACAGGCATATCAGGACGAACCCGGAGTCCGCTCGCCGAACCAGCGGGAGGCGGCACGCGGGGACCGCTTCCACGTCATGGTGGTGGACGACGAGCGCACCCAGCTCGAGTTCGTCGGCGGCTTCCTGCGCAAGGCCGGCTTCGAAGTCGCGCTCATGGAGAACGCGGCCCAGGCGCTGGAGCGGTTCCGCGAGGGTCCCTTCGACCTGGTGTTGACCGACCAGCGCATGCCGGAGATGTCCGGCCTGGATCTGCTCAAGAGTTGCCGCGCGGTGGACCCCGAGGTGGCGGTCGTCATCATGACGGCCTACGGGAGCATCGAAACCGCGGTGTCGGCGATGCAGGAGGGGGCCACCGACTACCTGACCAAACCGCTCAACCTGGAGGAGCTGCTGCTGCGCATCGAGCGGATCAGGCGCAGCCATCAACTGGTGCGGGAGAATACCGAGCTCAGGGCGGCGTTGCAGGAACGCCACCGCATCGAGGGAATCATCGGAGAGAGCGGCCAGATGCAGGAGGTGCTGGACCTGGTGCGGCGGGTGGCGCCCAGCGACGCCACGGTCCTGCTGCGGGGCGAAAGCGGCACCGGCAAGGAGCTCATCGCCAAGGCCATCCACTATGCCAGCGCCCGAAGGAACGGCCCGCTCGTAAAGGTGAACTGCGCGGCGTTGCCGGAGACGCTGCTGGAGTCGGAGCTCTTCGGACACGAGAAGGGGGCCTTCACCGGCGCCTTCGCCATGCGCAAGGGACGGTTCGAGATCGCCGACAAGGGGACGCTCTTCCTCGACGAGATCGGCGACCTGCCCGCCCACCTGCAAGCCAAGCTGCTGCGTGTTCTGCAGGAGAAGGAGTTCGAGCGGGTGGGCTCGAACCGCGCCATCACCAGCGACGTCCGCATCATCACGGCAACCCACAGGGACCTCGAGCAGCTCATGCGCGACGGGAGCTTTCGCGAGGACCTCTACTATCGCCTTAACGTGGTCACCATCATTCTTCCTCCCGTGCGCGATCGCCGGCAGGACCTGCCCGCGTTGATCGACCATTTCCTCCGGAAGTTCGCCGAGAAGAACGGCAAGAGCATCCAGGGCTTCTCCCGCGAGGCCCGTGACGCACTGCTGCGCTACGACTACCCCGGCAACGTCCGCGAACTGGAGAACCTCGTGGAGCGCGCCATCGTGCTCACCCGAGACGACGTGGTCGGACTCGGCGAGCTGCCCCTCACCATCAAGGAAACGCGCGTGACCACGGACGGCCAAACCAACCTCTCGGCAGTCGTGGAAGGGATCGAGCGGCGCATGATCGTCGACGCCCTCAGCGCCGCTGGCGGCGTGCAGACCAAGGCAGCCGACAGCCTCGGTATCAGCGAGCGGGCGCTCCGCTACAAGCTCCGAAAATACGGCATCCGGGATGACAAGTAACCCCCGGTAAAGCCCGTAACATGGTGCTTGACAAGGGATATTTTTGATGATACTTTAGGCTGTTGCTGATTCTCCTCAAGGACCGCTGCTCAGTCTTGACGGGTCCGCAGGGACTATCCCAACGCCCAAATACTTGCTCGTGCCGTATTTGTTCGTGCCTGTTCCGCAACTCCTCCGGTAGTGCTCCAGTGGAGTCAACGGTTTTGCGAGGGTTGCGGATTTTTTCGACTATCGAACTGTTGGCTTGCCGGGTGCTTCGAGGGAGCTTCACCCCTTGGACGACGGCGTCATGAACATTGTGGAAGCCGAAATGATGGAGAGAGCCTTGAACATCGAAGACACAGAGGATGCGATGGACGACTCGATCGACGAGCTTGACGATATCGCCATAGGCGAGGTCGAAGACGAAGAGCAGCCTGCATCCTTTTCCGAGGAGTCCTCGCAGAACCAGGTCCCGGCCGACAGCGACCGCGTGGACGAGAAGACCGACCCGGTGTCGTTGTACCTTCGCGACATCGGCTCGACTCCGCTGTTGACCAGGGAGCGCGAGGTCCAGCTCGGCATGCAGATGGAGCAGGGGCTGGAGGAGTACCTCGACAGCGTCATCGCCTCGCCGTACGCCGTCCGCCAGGTGCTCCAGCTTGCCGAGGAGATCAAGAGCAACGTGACGCCGTTGGGCCGGGTGTTGATGGCCGGCGATGACGGGGAAGCGTTCGACGAGGCCGTCGAGCGCCGCCGCTTCCTCAAGGGAGTCACGGTGCTGCGGGGCCTGGTCAGGGAAAAGAAGCGCATCCAGGCGGAGCTGGGGCGAAAGAAGACCCCCCAGAAGCGTCGCGTCGCGTTGGAGGCCGACCTCGCCAGGAAGGAGACTCGGATCGTCGACACGGTGAAGGGGTTGCGGCTGTCCAAGGAGTGGATCGACGATATCGGAGAAGAGCTCAAGGAGTCGCACCGCACCATCGTCAAGTTGCAGGCGCGGGCTCGCAGCCATACCCGTGGCAACGCGGCCAAGCAGATCGCCGAGGAGTTGAAGGCCGTCGAGGGCGCTCACGAGTGCTCGGCCGACGACATCACGCGCCAGGTGGAAGCCATCACCGCGGCCGAGTTCAAGGCCTCCTCGGCAAAGAAGATCCTCATCGAGGCCAACCTGCGGCTGGTGGTGAGCCTGGCGAAGAAGTACGGCAATCGCGGCCTCCAGTTCCTGGACCTGATTCAGGAAGGGAACGTGGGCCTCATGCGGGCGGCGGAGAAGTTCGACTATCGGCTCGGTTACCGGTTCTCGACCTATGCGGGTTGGTGGATCCGGCAGAGCATCACCCGCGGCATCATCGACTCGGCTCCGACCATACGCATTCCGGTCCACATGATCGAGACCCGCAACAAGCTCATCCGGGCGCACCGCTCACTGCACCGCAAGCTCGGAAGAGACCCGCAACCGGATGAGGTGGCGGCGGAAATGGGACTGACCGCGGACGAGATCCGCAGGCTGATGCGGATCGTCAAGGAGCCGGTGTCTCTGGAAACTCCCATGGGTGACGACGAGGAAAGCCGTCTCGGCGACTTCGTGGAGGACAAGCACATCCCCAAGCCCCTGGAGCAGACCATTCACGCCAACCTGCGCGACAAGGTGAAGCGGGTCCTGGCGACGCTGCCGCCCCGAGAGGAGGCGGTCCTGCGTTTCCGTTTCGGCATCGGGGAGGTTCGGGACTACACCCTTGAAGAGCTGGGCGAGCGGTTCTCGCTCACCAGGGAGCGCATCCGCCAGATCGAACAGCGCGCCCTGAGAAAGCTCCGGACCGCCGTGGCGGGACTGAACCTTCAGGACTAGCCTACGTTACAATGGATTCCCGTAGGGGCGACCGGCCGGTCGCCCCTACCATCGCCACAACTCGATTACGCCGAGCCGTGCGCCAGACGCACCGTGCTGGCCTGGGGGCCCTCCTGGCCCTCCTCCTCGGTGAAGTGCACGCGCGCGCCCAGCGACAGGTGCTCGAACCCCTCCACGACGCTGTTCTCGTGAAAGTAGATCTCGCGGCCGTCGCTGGTCTCGATGAAGCCGTAGCCCTTGGCGGAGAACAGCTTGACCACCCGCGCCGAGGGCTCCGCGGCATGGGTCTTCACCTCGCCACGCCGGCGCCGCGCGTAGTCCTGGACCCGGCGCCTGGCGGCATCGAATGCGTCGCGGATGGCCACGTGGATGTCATGGTGCGCAGCCGCCTGGCTGTTGTCCCGGTTCACCACCAGCGATTCGCCGGGCACCGTCAGATCGATGCGGACATTGTAGAGCCTGCCCTTGTGATGGTGACGGTGAGGCGCGGCCACCACCACCCGGCACCCCGTGATCCGGTCATAGAATCGATCGAGCTTGGCGGCCTTGTCGCGAATGGCCTGCTCGATACCGCGAGAGGGTTCCATGTCGCGGAAGGTCACTTGCAGTTCGAGTTTCATCGCCCCCTCCCTTCTTGATCTCTTTTCCTTTTTATAATCTTCGGCGATACTGCGTCAATTACCTCTCGGCCGGCCCCATCGAAACCTGGCCTCCGCGGGCAAGCATCCCCATGAGCGGGCGCAACCTGACAGGATTCTCACCCTCCGACACACGCCGGCTGAAACGCCTGGCGCGGTCGGCCTCGTCGCCCGACACCGCCCTGGTCCAACTCGGCCGGCTCGTGGAATCCGGCGGCAGCGCGCCGTTGGCAAGCCTGGCGCCGTCGGATCTCCGGATCCTGCTGCAGCTTCTCGGCGGCAGCGCCTACCTGGGCGACATCCTGGTCGGCGAGGAAGATTCCTGGGGCGATACCTTCGTCCGCTCGATCCGCACGGGACCCAAGCCGGCAACGCAACACGCGGCGGAGTTCAGCGCGGTTGCCGGGGAGGAAGCGCCGGCGCAGTTCTACCGCAGGCTGCGGCGCCACAAACGGCGGGAGTTCCTCCGCATCGGCGCCCGCGACCTCGGCGCGCTCGCTTCGGTGGAAGAAACCATGGGGGAGCTGACGACGCTGGCCGACTTCGCGCTGGACGCGGCTTACCGGTTCTGCCGCGCCGACCTTGAACGGCAGCACGGCCGTGTCCGGGTGCCCGGCACGCCGCGGGACAACCGCTTCGTCGTCCTCGGCATGGGCAAGCTGGGCGGCCGGGAGCTCAACTTCAGCTCCGACATCGACCTCATCTACCTGTACGAAACCGATGAGCCGGGAAGCCGCCGCGCCATGCCGCCCCTGGAGTTCTTCAGCCGGCTCGCGGAACGGTTGACCCACGCCGTGGGCGGGATTACCGAAGACGGGCTGGTGTTCCGCACGGACCTGCGACTCCGTCCCATGGGCACTCAGGGGCCCATTGCCCAACCCTTGGCGGCGGCGCTGTTCTACTACGAATCCTGGGGCCTCGCCTGGGAGCGTTCGGCGCTGATCAAGGCCAGGCCCGCGGCCGGCGACAAGAAATTGGGCGAGGAGTTTCTTGACGGAGTCAAGCCGTTCGTCTACCGCCGCTACCTGGACTTCTCCACGGTAGAGGAGCTGCGTGACATGAAGACGCGTATCGAACGGCAACATCTCGCCGGCGAGGACGGCCGGACGCGGAACCTCAAGCTCGGGCACGGCGGCATCCGCGAAGTGGAGTTCTTTACCCAGGCGCTGCAACTGGTCAACGGCGGTTACGACCCCCGCATTCGGAAAGAGAACACCCTCGAGGCTCTGGCGGCGCTGGCGCGGTGCGGTTACATCCCGGCGGCCGAGAGCGAGGCGCTGAGCACGGCCTACCGGTTCCTGCGGAACGTGGAGCACAATATCCAGGTCTTTGCACACGCCCAGTCCCACGAGATCCCCCCTACCACGGACCGGCAGCGCGCCCTGGCGCGACGGTTGGGCTATATCGACAAACCCGGCGGAGAAGCCGAGGCCTTCTGGAAGGACTACCGGGAACAGACCGGCGTGGTCCACGCGTCGTTCGACCGCCTCTTTTACAGCGCGCGGAAGGAGATCTCCGCCCAGGGAAACGGCCCGGAGGCGGAGGTCTGGCAGGACCTGGAGCGGGAGGAATGGGTGGTCGAAGCTCTCCGGGAACGCGGCTTCCCGGAGCCGGAAAAGGCGTACAGGGACCTTCTCGCGGTACGGGACGGCAGCCTCGCCACGCCCCCCAGTCCCAGGCGGGTCAAGGTCATGCGCGATCTCATGCCCGCCTTGATCAAGACCATGCTGGAATCGGCGGAGCCGCAGCAGGCGCTGCACCACATGGCCGAGTTCGGCCGCCGCATCGGCGCCCGCACCGGGTTTCTGTCTCTTCTGGCCGAGAATCCCAAAACCACGCGACTGCTCATCGACCTGTTCGCCAACAGCCGCTTCCTGTCCGTGTTGTTCGTGAACCGGCCCGAGTTGCTGGACTCCCTGATCCGGGCGGACCTTACGCGCGTGGCCAAGACCCGGGCGGAGATGCTGGCCGAGATCACCGCATCCATCGAGGAACCCGACGACGTCGAGGACAGGCTCGACCGGCTGAGGCGTTACCGCATCGAGGAGTTCATCCGGCTGGGCCTCCACGATCTCGGCGGCGAGCTGGAATTCGACGAAGCCGTCCGGCAATTGAGCGATCTTGCGGAGGCCTGTCTCGAAGCGGCCCTGAGGCTGGCCCGAAACGAACTGGACCGCCGCCACGGCGCACCGGAAGACGGCCGCTTCGCCGTTCTGTCCATGGGCAAGCTCGGCGAGCGGCAGCTCGACTACAACTCCGACCTCGATCTCATCTTTCTCTACGAGAGCGCCGACGGCAGTGAGACCGGCGGGGGCCCGGCAGGCAGGATGAGCGCCCACGACTACTACGTGCAGCTCGGACAACGCCTCATCGCCTACCTCTCCGCCCCGACGGCGGAAGGCATCGCCTACCAGCTCGACATGCGGTTGCGGCCGTCGGGACGGTCGGGGCCGCTGGTCTCCTCCCTGGAAGCGTTCCGCCGCTATCACGAGACCAGCTCCCAGCTATGGGAACGGCAGGCGCTGATCCGCGCGCGCTTCATAGCGGGCGACCCGACCCTCGGCGCCGAGGCCGAGGCCATCGCCGAACGCTTCGCCTACCAGGACAACTTCAGTGACGAGGATTTGAGGGAGATCGACCGGCTGCGCATGCGCATGGAGCGGGAGCTGGCGCGGGAGGACGGCTCCCGTTTCGACGTCAAGGCCGGGCGCGGCGGGTTGATCGACGTGGAGTTCCTGGTGCAGATGCTGCAACTGCGTTTCGGGCGCGAACATGCGGCGCTACGCCAACGGGACACGGTCGGCGCGACTGCCGCGCTGCGGGACCTACGCCTTCTCGGGACGCGGGACTACCGCATTCTGGCGGAGGGGTATACGTTCCTGCGCCGCCTGGGCCACCGCCTGCGGCTGGAACGCGACCAGGACACCCACGTCCTGGAACGCGAGCCCGACAAGCTCCGGGCCGTCGCCCTGGCGCTCGGCTACGGCGAGCGCGGCCGCAAATCTCCGGGGGCGGCGCTGCTGCGGGACTATGAGAAACGGCGGGAGCGCATCCGCGCCTGCTACGACAGGTTCTTTCCCGACGCCGGGTGACCCACCCTCTATTCTTCCAGCATCTCGGCCAGATCGGCCACCACGATATCGGCGCCGTTCTCGCGAAGGGCGTCGGCGTCGTCGTGCCGGTCCACGCCGATCACCAGGCCGAAGCCGCCGCGGCGACCGGCCTGAACGCCGGAAAGGGCATCCTCCACCACCACCGCTCTGTCGGGCCTCACACCCAGCTCCTCGGCGGCCCTGAGATAGGTGTCGGGCGCCGGCTTGCCCGGGATTTGCAGGCGCTGGGCGATCTCCCCGTCCATCCGGACGTCGAACAGGCCCTCGATGCCCGCGGCCTCCATGATGGTCCTGCAGTTCTTGCTGGACGACACCACCGCGGTCTTCATCCCGCGGGCGCGGAGGTCCCTGGCCCAGCGGATGGTCCCGTCGTACGTCTCCGCCCCTTCCGCCGCCAGCACCTCGTTGAACAAGCGGTCCTTGCGGTTGCCCAACCCGCACGCGCTCAGCGCCCCCGGCGGGTCGGCGGGGTCGCCGTAAGGCAATTCGATTCCCCTGGACTCCAGGAAGCTCCGGACGCCGTCGTAACGGGGCTTGCCGTCCACGTAACGCTTGTAGTCGGCGTCGAT
The DNA here is from genome assembly GCA_965204505.1 of uncultured Binatia bacterium (SeqCode). GTDB lineage: Bacteria > Desulfobacterota > Binatia > UBA9968 > JAJDTQ01 > JAJDTQ01. The sequence goes on along the minus strand of CBDBFB010000001.1, from coordinate 90,068 downwards.
GTCGAAGGGAACGAAGGCGTCGCCGGTGTCCGCCGCGCGCTGTTCCAGGAAGGCATCGAACATCCTCTTCCAGCATACCGAGTGGACCCGGGCCGTCGAGGTCAGCACACCGTCCAGGTCGAACAGCACGGCGTCGAAGTCGTCCGTGGTGACACGGGGATGAGCGGGCCTCACGCCGCCTCCTCCTGGAGTCTCGCCAGGATCGTGTCCCGCACCTCCTCGACGCGTCCCAGCCCCGACACCCTGACGTAGCGCGGCGCCGCGGGATCGCCCCCGGCCCGCCACCGGGTGTAGTAGGCCACCAGCGGCACGGTCTGCTCGCTGTAAACCTCCAGCCGCCGGCGCACCGTCTCCTCCCGGTCATCGTCCCGCTGAACGAGATCCTCGCCGGTGACGTCGTCCTTGCCCTCGGTCTTCGGCGGATTGAACGCCACGTGATAAACTCGCCCCGATGCCGGGTGAACGCGCCGGCCGCTGAGCCGTGCGATCACTTCCTTGGGCGGGACGTCGATCTCCACCACGTGGGTCACCGGGATGTCGTTGTCCCGCAACGCCTCGGCCTGGGCCAGCGTCCTCGGGAAGCCGTCGAAGAGGAACCCGTCGCGGCAATCCGGGTCCTGTACGCGTTCCTTGATGAGCTCCACGATGATGTCATCCGACACCAGCGCGCCCGACTCCATAACCGCCTTCACGCGCTGCCCCAGCGTCGTGCCATCCTGGACCGCCGCCCGCAACATGTCCCCCGTGGAAATCTGCGGTATGCCGAAGGCCGTGACGATGGACTCCGCTTGCGTTCCCTTGCCCGCTCCAGGCGGACCCAACAAGATGATACGCATGAACGCGCTCTCCAATCGCCGTTCGCGCCGGGCGTCTCCCTCGCGCCCCTCACGAACGGCCGCAACTGGACGGAATTTCCGGAGTATGCCGCAAGCGGGCGAGAACCCGCCTTGACGGGTGGAAACCCGCAAAACCGTTATGAAAACAGTAACATGGGAACCGGTGAGGCATCAAGACGGAGCGCGCGCCGGCGCCCTTCCGGACAGCTCGGACGGAAAAACTGGCAACCGCGCGGCGAATCCCGTAGAATGAAGGGGGGCACGCTCCGAGCAACGGGGCCGCTGCTCCTCATGGACTCGCGGAGACCTTCATGCCCAACCCAGGGACCGACGACAATCCCCTTCGAGTAGCCATCATAGGTTCGGGGCCGGCGGGCTTCTACGTCGTCGAGCGGCTGTTCAAGGAAGCGGGGTTGAACGTCGAGGTCGACATGTTCGACGAGTTGGCGACCCCGTTCGGACTCGTGCGCGGAGGCGTCGCGCCGGATCACCAGAAGATCAAGTCGGTCATACGGGTCTATGACCGGAACGCGCGGAAGCCCAATTTCCGCTTCTACGGCAACGTACGCTACGGTCGCGACGTCCACTTGGGCGACCTCCAGGCCCACTACCACCAGATCTGCTTCACCACCGGCGCCCAGACCGACCGCAGCCTCGGCATTCCCGGGGAAGACCTCCAGGGCAGCCACGCGGCCACCGAGTTCGTCGCGTGGTACAACGGCCACCCGGACTACCGCGACCGCCGTTTCGACCTGTCCGGCGAGAACGCCGCGGTCATAGGCGTCGGCAACGTCGCCATCGACGTCGCCCGCATCCTGTGCCGGAGCTACGAAGAACTGGCGGTTACCGATATCGCCGACTACGCGTTGGAGGCGTTGCGCGAAAGCAGGATCCGCAACGTCTACCTCATCGGCCGCCGGGGCCCGGCCCAGGCCGCGTTCACCAACCCCGAGATCAAGGAGATGGGCGAGTTGGCCGACGCCGACGTGGAGATTCTCCCCGAAGAGTCCCGGCTCGATGAACTGAGTCAGGCGTACGTGGATGCGCACCCGGACAAGGCCCTGCTCCGCAAGATCGAGATCCTCCAGAGCTACGCCGGCCGGCCGTTCACCGGCAAGTCGCGCCGGCTCAGCATCCGCTTCCTGCTGTCGCCGGCGGAGATCATCGGCAACGGCGGAGGCCGGGTCAACGCCCTGCGCCTGGTAAAGAACGAGCTCTACGCCGACAACGGCTCCTTGCGGCCTCGCGCTACGGAGGAGCACGAGACCATACCCGCCGACATCGTCTTCCGCTCCGTGGGCTACCTCGGCGTCGCTCTGCCCGATGTCCCCTTCGACGACCGCCGCGGCGTCATCCCCAACGACAGAGGCCGCGTACTGGCCGACGAGAACAAGCGGCCGGTGCTGGGCCTCTATGCCTCCGGCTGGATCAAGCGCGGGCCTACCGGTGTCATCGGCACCAACAAGCCCGATGGCACGGAAACCGTCGAACGCATGCTGGAGGACCTGCAGGCAGGCGCGGTCCTCGACCCCGACCACTCCGACGTGGCCGCCGCCGAGCGGCTGGTGCGCAAACGCCAGCCCGACTACGTCTCCTACGAGGACTGGCTCCGGCTCGACGACATCGAGACCTCCCGAGGAAAGGAAAGCGGGCGCCCACGGGTCAAGTTGACCCGCACCGAGGACATGATCGCGGTATTGAGGGCGGCGACGGACTAGTGTCGCGTCCGGTAAATTCCTGGCATAAGAGCCCGTCCGGGTAATCGAATCGTAGCAAGGGGTAAGGGGCGACCGGCCGGTCGCCCCTACGGGATCCGGAGGGGGTCAGCCGGTTCCGAGCAGCGCCGCCGCCGCGCGGTCCGCGACCACCAGCGCGGCGCCGGCGGCGACCCTCCCCGCGGGAATGCCGGCATCGCCGTCCCTCAACCGCAACAGCATCTCACGCTTGTCGTCGCCGGTTACGACCCAGAGAATCTGACGCGCGTTGTCGAGGACCGGATAGGTGAGGGTCATACGCCGCCGGCCCTGGTAGACACCGGTGACGGCCACCGGTGCATCGCGGATTTCCAGTTCCGGCGCCTCAGGGATCAGAGACGCGGTGTGGCCGTCAGGGCCGAGGCCGAGATGGACCAGGTCCAGCCGGCCGGACGGCGCCGTCAGGTTCCGGAGCACGTCGCCGTATTCTCGCGCGGCGCCGTCGAGGTCTTCCGCCGTCACCGGCATGGCGTGTATCTGCCCCGGCTTGAGCGGCGCCCACTCGATCAGGCTTTCCCGCAAATGGGTGAGGTTCCGGTCCGGGTCTCCCTCGGGAGCCGCCCGCTCGTCCACCTGCACGATCTCCACCGCGGCCCACGGGACCTCTTCCTGCGCCAGCGCCCGCAGCATGATCCAGGGGGTCCGGCCACCGCTCACCGCGAAGACGAACCGGCCGCGGGCGCTCACGGCCGCGCGCGCGACAGCGGCGATGACGGCGGCGGCGCGGCGCGCCACGGCACCGGCATCGGCGAGGACCTCTATCTCCATGGGCTCGGCCGGCGGCTATTTCTTCCCGGGCAGCTCCTCGTGGCCGCCGAACTGGAAGCGCATGGCCGACAGCAGCTTGTCGGCGAAATCCGCCTCGCCGCGGGAACTGAAACGCTCGAACAAGGCGGCGGTCAGGACGTGGGCGGGCACCGCTTCGTCCACCGCGGCCTGGATGGTCCAGCGCCCCTCGCCGGAATCCGACACCCGGCCCGCGAACCGCTCCAGTCCGGGATCCTCCAGGAACGCGTTGGCGGTGAGGTCCAGCAGCCACGACGCCACCACGCTGCCGCGGCGCCACAGCTCCGCCACCTCGCCGAGATCGAAGTCGTACCGGTAGTGCTCGGGGTCCCTCAGCGGCGTCTGCTCGGCGCTGGCCTCGTGGCCCTGCTTGCCGACGTTGGCGTGCTTCATGATGTTGAAGCCCTCGGCGTAGGCCGCCATGATGCCGTACTCGATGCCGTTGTGGATCATCTTGACGAAGTGTCCGGCGCCGTTGGGGCCGCAGTGGAGGTAGCCATGCTCCGCCGTGCCCTTGCCCGGCTCCCGCCCCGGCGTGCGCGGCGCCTCGTCGATGCTGGGCGCCAGCGCCGCGAAGATCGGATCCAGGTGCTTCACGACGTCCGGCTCGCCGCCGATCATCTGGCAGTAACCGCGCTCCAGCCCCCAGACACCGCCGCTGGTGCCCACGTCGACGTAGTGGATACCCTTGGAAGCCAGCTCCTTGGCGCGGCGGATGTCGTCGATGTAGTAGGAGTTGCCGCCGTCGATGAGAATGTCGTCCTTCTCAAGATGATGGACGAAAGACTCGATGGTCCGGTCCACCACCGCCGCGGGCACCATCATCCACACCGCCCTGGGCTTCTCGAGCTTCGCCACCATCTCTTCCAGCGAGGCACTGCCCACCGCGCCCTCCGCCACCAGTCCCTGGACCGCGTCGGCGTGCATGTCGAAGGCCACCACCTCGTGCCCGGCCTTGATCAGCCGCCTTGCCATGTTGCCGCCCATCCTTCCCAAACCGATGATGCCCAACTGCATGCGAACCTCCTTGGACAGGTGTTTGTCTTGTGGGAAACCGGCTTCACGAGCGTACTTGCGCCCTTCTTGCACCCTGGTTGCATCTTAGCACAGGAACCTTTCCGACATGACACGACGTAGGCCGCAACCGCCGCGCAGGCTCGATGGCATTACCCCCGAGGATCGGCTAGATTGACCGCGACATGTACGCTCCCATCGAGAACCACGGCGTCATCGGCGACCTTCACACGGTCGCGCTGGTGGGCGACAACGGCTCCATCGACTGGCTCTGCTACCCGCGTTTCGATTCGCCCAGCGTCTTCGCCGCGGTGCTCGACGACGCCAAGGGTGGACGTTTCGTCATCGGACCGGACGTGGGAAACGTCACCTGCCGGCAGTTGTACCTGCCCGACACCAACATCCTGATCACGCGCTTCATGACCGAGGAAGGCGTCAGCGAGGTCATGGACTTCATGCCGCCGGGGCCCGCCGACGAGAACTACCACGGACGCGTCATCCGCATCGCCAAGGTGGTGCGCGGGACCATGTCGCTCAAGCTCCAATGCACGCCGGCGTTCGACTACGGGCGGGCGGGCCACACGGTGGAGGTCCGCGACAACCGGGCGGTGTTCCAGAGCGACGGGCTGGGCTGCATGCTGAAGGTGTCCCAGAGCGGCCACCGGACCGTCGTGTCCGTCCGCCCCGACGGCAACGGCGGCGTGGTCGCCAGCGGAACCCTGCGGGAAAACAGCGTGCTGGCGGCGGTGTTCCAGGGCGTCGATGACCGCGGCATCGACTGCGACTGCCCGGAGGTGGAGGGCTGCCTCGCGCTGCTGGAGGACACCGAACGGTACTGGCACCAGTGGCTCCGGCAGTCCCGCTACAGCGGACGCTGGCGCGAGATGGTGGACCGCTCGGCGCTGGTGCTGAAGCTCCTGTGCTACGAGCCCTCCGGCGCCATCGTGGCCGCGCCCACCTGCAGCCTGCCGGAGGACATCGGCGGCGTGCGCAACTGGGACTACCGCTATACCTGGATCCGCGACGCCAGCTTCAGCCTTTACGGCCTCATGCGGCTGGGCTTCACCTACGAGGCCGGCCGGTTCATGGACTGGCTCAAGGAACGTTGCGGCGACCTCAAGCCCGACGGCTCGCTGCAGATCATGTACGGCATCCGCGGCGAGAAGGAGATCCCGGAGTCCACCCTCGACCACTGGGAAGGCTACCGGCAGTCCGCTCCCGTGCGCATCGGCAACGCCGCCGCCGACCAGCTCCAGCTCGACATCTACGGCGAGATGATGGACTCGGTCTACCTGTTCAACAAGTACGGCACCCCCATCGACTCGGAGCTGTGGACCAACCTCTCGCGCCTGATGGAATGGGTGTGCGACCACTGGGACCAGGCCGACGAGGGCATCTGGGAGGTACGCGGCGGGCGCCAGCACTTCGTCTACTCCAAGCTCATGTGCTGGGTGGCCCTCGACCGGGGCGTGCGGCTGGCCGAGAAGCGTTCCTTCCCGGCCAACCGCGAACGCTGGCTCCGGAACCGGGACGCCATCTACCAGCAGATCATGGCCGAAGGGTTCAACCGTGAACGGAACGCCTTCGTGCAGGCCTTCGGCAGCGACACGCTGGACGCCAGCAACCTGCTCATGCCGCTGGTGTTCTTCGTCTCCCCTACCGACCCCAAGATGCTCTCGACCCTGGAGGCCATCAACTGCCCGCCGCACCAGGGCGGACTGGTGTCGGACAGCCTGGTCTACCGCTACGACGTGGCCCGGACCGCCGACGGGGTGGCCGGGGAGGAAGGCACCTTCAGCATGTGCACCTTCTGGCTGGTGGAGGCGCTGACCCGGGCCGGCCGGCTCGGCAACGCGCGCTTCATCTTCGAGAAGATGCTGAGCTACGCCAACCACCTGGGCCTCTACTCCGAGGAGACCGGCCCCAGGGGCGAAGCCCTGGGCAACTTCCCCCAGGCATTCACCCACCTGGGGCTCATCAGCGCGGCGTTCAACCTGGACCGCAAGCTGGGGAACAAGGACTGAGCGCGCGCGACCGCCTCCTCCGAAGCCTGTCCGCGCAGGTTGCGACGGTCCCGGTAATGGCGTAAACACACCCCGGAAACTGTGGCCGACGAACGGCTCTGAATCACACCCAGGAAACGGAGGAACACCCATGCTTTCGAGAGTACTCGTGGCAGTGGCCGTGCTCGGACTCAGCCTTCCCGCGTTCGCGGAAGAGAAGATTTCACCCGCGCTTCAGAAGGTCATCGAAGCCGCCAAGAAGGAAGGTGAGCTCAAGATCCAGTGGACGCCCGGACGGCTGGGCGGAGACGTGGGGCTCCGCAAGATGGTCGCGGCCCTGAACAAACGCTACGGAACCAATCTCAAGATGCGGTATACGCCCGGACCGAGCTTCCCGCGTATGACCGCCAAGCTGTTGCAGGAGCACGCCGCGGGCCAGCCCGCCAGCAGCGACCTCCACCTAGGCACCTCGAACCACATCTCCCAGGGCACGGCCAAGGGCATGCTCATGCTTATGGACTGGGAGGGGCTGCTGGAACGGCCCAATCCCAAGGACGCCAACATCAACCGGACGGCCCCCAAGGGCGCGGCGGTGGCCATCGCTTCACGGGTAGTGGGCATCTCGTACAACTCCCGGCTGGTCAAGGGCGATGACGTCCCCAAGAGCATGGAAGACGTCTTCAAACCCAAGTTCAAGGGCAAGATCGCGTCCACGCCCTACGCCACCGGGCTCTACCAGTTCGCCGCCGACGACATGCTCGGGCGCGAGCGCATGACCGACTACACCAAGCGCCTGGCCGCGCACATCGGCGGACTCATGCTCTGCAATGCCCAGGATCGCATCGCCAGCGGCGAGTTCCTGATGCTGGTGTTCGACTGCGGCCACGACGACGCCATTCGCATGACCCGAAAGGGAGCACCGGTGAAGCAGGCCACCATCAAGGAGATCTCGCGGGTCAACGTCATGTACCTGGGTGTGCCCAAGCACGCGCCGCACCCCAACGCCGCCATCCTGTTCGCCGCCTTCATGAACACGGCGGAGGGTCAGAAGCTCCAGTGGGACCTGGGCGGTCATGACCTTCACATCTACCCGGAGGCCAACACGCGCAAGCCGGTGCTGGACATCGTCAAGGGCGGCGGCCTGCTCTTCATCGACACGGTGGAGCGCAACAACACGCATGACCCCAAGGCGCTCCGGAAGATCCAGGCGGAGTTCCGCAAGATCCTCAAACAGGGCGGGAAGTAGTCACGACGGCGAGGGACCGGGAGACCGCGGGTCTCCCGGATCCCGGTCACATCCTTGGCAGGTATTTCGCGCCGGATGTGAGAAAGGCCCGTAGCCTTGCGCCTGCCGCGTCTCAACGGTCAGGTATCTCCTCTGCTGCCCATCGCGCTGGCCCCCATGGGGCTCGTAGCGGTGTTCATCCTGGTGATCGTGTGGGTGAGCGTCCAGACCGGCACTCTGGGCACCGCCCACTCCACCTACACCCTGGAGAACTACCGGGACGTCCTGGGAGACTCCGAGATCTACGGCGTGGTGTGGAACACGCTCTGGTTCGCGTGTTCCACGGTATTCTTCGCATTGATCATCGGCCTTCCTGTCGCCTGGCTGACCGAGCGCACCACCATACCCGGGAAGCCCGCCATCTACGTCATCATGACGCTGGGGCTCCTGATCCCCGGCATTTTCGTGGCCATGGGCTGGACCTTCATCGCCCACCCGCGCATCGGCTTCATCAACCGCTGGCTGGTGGACCTGCTGGCGCTGGACGACGGCCCTATCAACATCGCCACGCCCGTGGGCATGGGCTTCGTGCAGGGGCTCAACCTGGCGCCGCTGGCCTTCATCCTCACCACCCAGATGTTCCGGGCCATGAACCCCATGCTGGAGGAGGCTGCCCGCACCGCGGGCATGAGCGCCGCGGCCACGCTGCGCCGGGTGACGCTTCCCCTGGCCGGGCCCGCCATCCTGGCCGCGGTCATCTACATCTTCATCGTCGGCATCGCCACCTTCGACGTCCCTGCGGTCATCGGGCTCGGCAACCGGGTCTATCTCTTCAGCACATACCTGTTCACGCTGACGTTCCCCGAGGACCTGGAGCCGCGCTACGGCATCACCGGCGCGGTGGGGGTGCTGATGATCGTGGTGGCCCTCGCGCTCACCGCCTGGTACGGCCGGGTGCTCCAGAAGGGCAACCGCTACCAGGTCATCACCGGCAAGGGCTACCGCCCCAAGATGCTGGATCTGGGCGGGTGGAACTGGGCCGCCTGGGCGATGATCGCCGTCTACGCCCTCATCTCCAAGCTGGTGCCCATCGCGCTCATCGGCTTCATCTCGTTTGCGCCCTACGTGGCGCCGCCGTCACTGGAGATGTGGGAGCAGCTCTCGCTCAACAACTTCTACAACGTTAACTGGGAGCTGGTGTGGCGCGGCATGAAGCACGCGTTGATCCTGATGTTGGTGGTGCCGCTGCTGGTGCTGGTGTGCGCCTTCGCCATTTCATGGCTCGTGGTGCGCACCCGCAGCCGCGGACGCTACGCCCTGGAGTTCGGCGCTTTCCTGCCCCACACCGTGCCCGAGCTGCTGTTCGCCATCGGCGCGCTGCTGGTGGCCCTGTTCGTGCTGAAGGATTACGTGCCGCTGTACGGCACCGTGTGGCTTATCGCGCTGGTGTACCTGGTGACCCGGCTGCCCTTTGCTACCCGCGCCCTCAACGGCGCGCTCCTGCAGGTGCACAGGGAGCTCGAGGAAGCAGCTTACGTATCCGGCCTGACCATGCTGCGGGCCAACCGGCGTGTGCTGCTACCGCTGCTGCGCCCCACCCTCATGTCCGTGTGGATATGGACCGCGCTGCTGGTCTACCGCGAGGTGACCGTGGCCGTGTTCCTCGCCACCGAGAGCAACATCACCCTTACCGCGGTGGTGTGGAGCTACTGGGCGGCCGCCGGAATGACCGAAGCCTCGGTGGTGACGACGCTGATGATCCTGTTTTTCTCACCGCTGCTGCTGCTGTTCTGGATCTTCGGCCGGCGCAGCGCCCTGGCGGAACAATGAGGCATCAGTGATCAGCATTCGCAAGCTGGAAAAAATCTTCGACTCCGCCCGAGGGCCGGTGCGCGCCGTCGGCGGCATCGACCTGGAAGTGGCCCAGGGCGAATTCATGGTGCTGCTGGGGCCAAGCGGTTGCGGCAAGACCACCACCCTGCGTTGCGTGGCCGGGCTTGAGCGGCCGGACGGCGGCTCCATCGAAATCGACGGCGAACTGGTGGACAGCGCCGGGGGCGCGACCTACGTGCCGCCGGAACGCCGGGACATCGGCATGGTGTTCCAGAGCTATGCCGTGTGGCCTCACCTGAACGTGTACCAGAACGTGGTCCTGCCGCTTACCGAGGGGCAACGGCGCATCCCGCGGTCCGAGGTGCGCGACCGTGCGTTGGAGGCGCTGCGGCTGGTGCGGCTGGAAGGCCTGGAAGAGCGCCCGGTCACCGATCTGAGCGGCGGACAGCAGCAGCGCGTGGCCCTGGCCCGGGCGGTGGTGACCCGGCCCAAGGTGCTGCTCATGGACGAGCCCTTGAGCAACCTCGACGCTCGCCTGCGCGACCAGATGCGCGACGAGCTGCGGCGCATCGCCGAGTCCGTCAACGTCACCTCCCTCTACGTCACCCACGACCAGGCCGAGGCCCTCAGCCTGGGTGATCGTGTATGCGTGATGAACGAAGGAGAAATACTGCAGCTTGCCACGCCGAAGGAGGTCTACTCCGAACCTCCCAATCTATTCGTCGCCCGTTTCGTCGGCGAGATGAACTTCCTCCCCGCCAGGGTGCTGGACGCCGGCCGCGTGGAGTCGGGCCTCGGGACCATCGAGTGCGCCGTGCCGCCGGGATGCGCGCCGGGCGCGGCGGTCACCCTGGGCATCCGTCCCGAGCACATCGGCATCGTCGCGGGAGAGTCTCCGGCCAGTCTGCGCGGCCAGGTGCTGCGCCAGACCTACCTGGGCGACGCCCTCCACTGCCAGGTGCAGGTGGGCGAGGTGGAGCTGACCGTCAAAGCCGTGGGCGACGCGGAGTACGCCCGCGGCGACACCGTCGCGGTGTCGCTGCCGGAGAAGGGCTGGCACGTTTTTCCAGAGGCGTGAGACGGCTATCAACACCGGGCGCCGCCGAGTCCGGGACAGGGACAGACCCAACCGTTCGTCCTGAGCGTAGCGAGTCCCGAGCCCGTCGAAGGGCGCAAGAAGGGAGACCAATGGCACTGATCATCAGCGCAAAGCAGACCCGCGAACTCGTCGACATGACCACCTGCATCCGCCTCCTCGACCGGATGTTCCGGGACCGGGCCGCGGGCAAGGTCCGGGCCGTCCCGCGCCGGAGACTCCAGGGCAGCTCCAAGCAGCTCAACGTCATGGCCGCGTGGCACCAGGACACGGATCTCATCGCGCTGCGCAGCTACGTCGCCAAGGCCAACACCATCTCGCTGTACGACGGCGGCGCCGGCGCACTGAAGGCGGTCATGAGCGCGGCCTATCTCAGCAGCCTGCGCACCGGCGCGGCCACCGGGGTGGCGGCCAGGTACCTCGCCCCGTCGAAGCCGTCCGTGTTGGGGCTCATCGGCCCCGGCTGGCAGGGCACCTTCCAGGTGGAGGCCGTGGCCAAGGCCTGCCGGCCCAAGCAGGTGCTGGTGTACGGCCGCGACGCCGAGCGGCGCCAAGGCTTCATCGACGCCATGAGCAAGGTGGTGAAGACGCCCTTCAAGGTAGCGGGGTCTCTTGACGAGGTCGAAAGCCAGTCCGACATCCTGGTGATATCCACCAACTCCACCACTCCCATCGTCGACGGCCAGCGGCTCAAGGACGACGTGCTCGTGGCCACCATCGGCGCCAACTCGACCGTGAAGCATGAGGTGTCGGGCCGGCTCGTCAAGTCCATGGACCTGGTCGTCACGGATGACCTCGCGACCGCCCGGAACGACAGCGGCGACCTGATCGATGCATGCGCCCGGAAGCAACTGCGCTGGAGAGACGTGTTGCCGTTGGAAGCCATCGTGGCCGACGGCGTCCCGGGCGAGCCCCGCAAGGTGCTGTTCCAGTCCAACGGGATCCCGGACGAGGACCTGGCGGTGGGTACGTACGTGCTGCAGCAGGCGTTGAAGAAGAAAATGCGGCTGCGGGAGATAACGGAATTCTGAGGTGGGCGAGGATCAGGAAACGGACCGGGAGCCCATCCGGCCAATCAGACCGTAGCGCGGGTAGGGGCGACCGGCGGGTCGCCCCTACGGGAATCCACTGGGTCGCAGACTCCTAGCCGGTCACCCCGTACAGCCGCTTGGCCGAGTCCGCCAGCAGCCACTTCTTGTCCTCGGGGGACAGGTCCTCGCGCCGGCCCAGGTGGTCGATGTTCTCCGGGAACTCCATGTCCCAGTGGGGGTAGTCGGACGCGTAGTAGAGGACGTCCGGGCTCATCCACTTGCCGGTCTCGCCGATGAAGGGCTCGTAGTCCTCGGCGTGGAAATAGATGTTGCCGCCGCGCACGTACTCGCTGGGCTTCTTCTTGCAGAGTGGCGCCTCCGCGGCGCCGCGCTTCTCCCATTCCTCGTCCATGCGTCCGGCCCAGTAGGGCGCCCATGAGCAGCCCGCCTCCATGAACGCCACCCGGAGGTTGGGGAACCGCTCCATCACACCCTGGAAGATCATGCTGGTCATCTGCATCATCTGGGCGAAGGCGTGGGACAGGGTGTGGACCTCGATGAACTGGTCGAAACCGTCCGCGCCGAAAGCCTGCGGCCCGCGGACCGTGGCGTGCACGCCCACCATGCAGTTGAGCTTCTCCGCCTCCTCGTAGATGGGCCAGTAGTCCTTGTGTCCCAGCGGCAGGCGCAGTCCGATAGCCGGCAGCATCAACCCGGTGAGATTGAGCTCCGTGACCGCCCGGCGCAGCTCCTTGACCGCCTCGGGCACGTCCTGAAAGGACACCAGCGCCACCCCCTTGAGCCGGGGGCTGACCTTCTGGAACTCCTCGGAGACGAAGTCGTTCCAGGCCTTGCACAGGGCCACGGCGAGGTCAGTCTCGCGGATCCAGCCGATGCCGAGGCCGCCGGTCGGATAGAGGTACGCGGTGGTGAGCCCGCCCTCATCCATGGCGTTCAGCCACGTCCTGGCGTCGGACGCCGTGGTCCCCAGTGTCCCGCCGATGGAACGGTCCCAGTTGTCAACGGGATACAGGGTCGCCGTCCGGTCCACCCACGGCGCCTCCATGTACTTCTTGAGCTGCTCGTCGGTCTCGGTGATATGCCCGTCCGCATCGATGACTTCGATGTCTCTGGCCATGGTTTCCTCCTCGATTGGTTTCGTTGTTGAAACGAGCGCCGGCGCCTGGATGGAGCAAGACTTGGCGTGGAAACCGATCCCGCGTGCGCTCAACACGCCGACTCTAGGGCCATCGTCCGTGCATTGTCAAGACAGCCGGCCATCCGATAGAGTGGCTGTCCCGTCGGGGCGGAGGGAGTTGGGAGCAACGATCATGGAATTCGGAATGCAGTTCTTTCCCTGCGTCGGACCGCAGCAACGCCCCGCGGCCGCGTATTTCGACGACTGTCTGAAGCTGTGCGAGCTGTGCGACGAGTACGGCTATACGCATATCCGCACGGTGGAGCACTATTTCCACTTCTATGGCGGCTACAGCCCGAACCCCATCGTGTTTCTCACCGCGGCCGCGCAACGCAGCGCGACAGCACGCCTGATCACCGGCGCGGTGCTGCCGGTGTTCAACAACCCGCTCAAGCTGGCGGGCGAGATCGGCATGCTCGACGCCATCTCGGGCGGGCGGCTGGAGGTCGGCTTCGCGCGCGCGTTCCTGCCCCACGAGTACCGGCGTTTCGGCATCTCGCCGGACGAGTCGGTGGCGCGTTTCGACGAGGGCATGGCGCAGGTCCGCCGTCTGCTCGAAGAGGAGAACGTCACCGAGAAGGGGCGGTTTCACAGCTTCGAGAACATCACCTCGCTACCCCGCCCCACCCAGAAGCCGCGGCCCCGGTTCTGGACGGCGGCCCTCGGCACGCCGCAATCGTTCGAAAAGGCAGGCCGGCAGGGAAACTGGATCATGGCGATCCCGATTGCCCGCTCCGCCATGCGCGAACTCTGCGGCATCTACCGCGAAGCATGGGACAAGGCCGGCCATCCGGGCAAGGGCCGCGTGATGCTCGCCTTCCACATGTACTGCCACGAAGACGCGGATGAAGCGGTGCGGATCGCGCGCGGTCCCCTGAACCGTTATCTCGCCGCGCTGGTCGATGCGGCCTCAGGCTGGATCACCGGCACCTCTTCCGCCGACTACAGGAACTACGACAAGATCATCACGGCCTTGAAGCGCGAAACCTTCGAGTCCCAGGTGGAGGCGGGCGCGGCGTGGGTCGGCACGCCGAGTGAACTGGTGGACCGCATCGCCGCCTACGACGAGGCGGTGGGGGGCATCGACGACGCCTCGCTCCAGGTCAATTTCAACGACATGAGCCTTGCGGACGCCGAGCATTCGGTACGGCTGTTCGGCGAAAAGGTCATACCGAGCTTCGGCGCCGCGAGAGCGAGGGAAGAGTAAGCCTCCTGCCCGGCCGGACCGTTCGGACGCCACCCGCATGTGCGTTGTCTCCCGGCTTGACATGTGCCCTCTGACTGAATAAACATGGCGATTTTCAAACGGCGTGGGAATCGTGATCCGCGTCGGCAAACCCGGCGGCTGCCGCCTGCACGGAGGTTAACCATGGCTCGTATTCTTAGCGCCGTTGTCATCGGCTTCGCGGTGCTGCTGCTGTTCGGAACCGCGGTCCAAGCGGAGTTTCCCAAGAAAAACATCAACAGCATCGTCACCTTCTCGCCCGGCGGAGGCTTCGACACCATTTCCCGGGCCATCTCGCGCTTCGGTGAGAAGTATCTGCCCAAGGGCGTCAAGATGATCGTCAAGAACGTCACCGGCGCCGGCGGCATCACCGGCACGGTCTATCTGTACCGCTCCAAGCCCGACGGCTACACCATCGGACAACTGCACGGCGGCATGATGGCCGTGCCGTTTCTCAGGGGCGTCAAGAAGACGGGCTACGACTACGAGAAGTTCACCTGGGTGGCGCGGGTGGGCGGCGAGCCCTACGCCCTGCTCTTGCGCGGGGACTCCAAGTACCAGTCGCTGGAGGAGTTGCAGAAGTCCAAACGCGTGACCTGGGGTCTCGAAGCCATCGGCGTCGGACGCTGGGTGGATGCCTTCATCGCGGCCGCCGAGCTGGGCATCAACTTCGGAGTCGTGTCCGGCTACCGCGGCACGGGCGAGAACCTTCCCGGCCTGTTGCGGGGTGACTACGACGTCTTCTTCCAGCCCATCGACCATCCCTCCGTGGTGCCGTACCTCAAGACCGGCGAGATCCGACCGGTCCTGACCATGGGAGCCAAGCGAGCCATCAACGCTCCCGATGTCCGCACCGCCATCGAGGCGGGGTACAACGTCACGGTGTCTTCAGCCCGCCATATAGCGGCCCCGCCGGGAACCCCCGCCAGCGTGGTGAAGGCCCTGGAGACGCTGCTGCTGAAGGCCATGAACGACAAGGACTACGACGCGTTCATCAAGAAGTCGGGCCTGGTACTGGATCCGGGCGGCACCAAGCGGGCCAACAAGGACATCTCGGACCTCGCGGCGCTCTACCGGAAGTACCAGTCCGCGATGAAGAAGACCCTGAATATGAAATAGCCTGAAGGCGTCTTCGCGATTCCAACGGCGGGCGGCCGGCGGCAAGGGGTTGACCCCCAAGGCCGCGGCCGCCCGCCGCGCAGCCTACCGGACGAACGACCTCAAGATCGTCGCAATCAAGATGACGGGGAGGGGGTTCGGAGCACCGTCCCGGACCGCTCCCCGGTCGGCGCACCATCCTCCAGCACCACCTGGCCGTTGACCAGCACCGTGCGGATGCCGTCGGCCTGCTGGATCAGCCGGGCCGCGCCGCCGGGGAAGTCGTGCATCAGCTCCGGTTCCCGCGGTGCCACCGTGGCGGGGTCGAACACCACCACGTCCGCGGCCATCCCTTCCTCGAGGCGGCCGCGGTCGGTAATGCCGCAGATGTCGGCCTGCATGGAGGTGAGCTTGCGCACACCCTCTTCCAGGGTGAGGTCGCCGCGCTCCCGCACGTACTTGTCGAGCAGCAGCGTGCAGTAGCCGAAGCCCGCGTCGATGGCCACGTGGGCGCCGGCGTCGGACTGGCCGAGCACGGTGTAGGGGCTCGCCACGATGGCGCCGACGGCGTCGGCGTCGCCGTTGGTGTGCGCGGTCTGGAAACCGGTCGCCAAGTCTTCCTCCAGGCACAGGTCCATGAACGCGTCGAAGACGTCCTTGCCCACGGAGCGGGCGTAGTCGGCCACGTTGGCGCCCTTGAGGCGGGCGTTCTTCTCGGTGGCGGGCTTGACGATGTAGACGATATCCCAGCGCCTGTGGAAGGCCGAGGTGCTGGTGTCCTCCACCACCTCCCAGCGGAGCTTCTTGCGCACCTCCGGGTCCTGGAAGGCGGCCCGGCGTTCCTCGATGGGGCTGAACATGAGGCCGCGCCAGGTGGGGAACTCGTCGAACTCCTGGCCGTCGATGAGGTTGAAGCGGTTGTTGAAGGGCCGGACGTTGGTGTTGGCCCAGGCCTGGGCGCCGCGCTCGAAGCCCTTCACCGTGGCGTCCAGCAGCTCGCGCCACTCGTCGGGCCTGGCCCAACGGTGCAGGATGGAGTTCCACACCACCGGACGGCCGGTGCGGAGCGAAAAGTCGGCCAGGGACGCCACCCGCTCGGCGTTCTGGCCCGCGGAGCTCATCTGAATGACGCCGCGGTTCATGTCCGTGAGCACCTGCCCCAACGCTTCCAGTTCCTCCCACTCCGCCAGCCGGCTGGGCAGGGGCTCGCCGTCCTCGCGGAAATGGCGCTCGTTGCGGTTGGTGGAGAAGCCCAGCAAGCCGGCGTTCAGGGCCTCGCGCAGGAGCGCCTGCATGGCCGCGATCTCGTCCGCGGTGGCAGCCCGCCTGACGGCGTCGTCGCCCATGACGTACTGGCGCAGCGGACAGTGGCCCACGAGCATGCCCACGTTGAGGGCCGGGCGCATGGCCTCCACCGCGTCCATGTAGCCGGCCATGTCGGTCCAGCTCCACTCGACGGCGCGCCGCAGCAGGTTTATGTCCATGCCCTCGACGTGGGAGAACGTCTGCAGCAGGATGTCCCGGTCCTCGGGCTTGCACGGGGCGAGGCTCAGGCCGCAGTTGCCGGTGACGATGCTGGTGACGCCGTGATAGCAGGAACTGGTCACCTGGGGGTCCCACAGGAGCTGCGCGTCCATGTGGGTGTGCCCGTCGATGAAGCCGGGGGCGGCCACCAGGCCGTCGCCGTCCACCTCGCGCCGGGCCGGGCCGGCCTTGCCGCCCACCTGGCGGATGGTCCCTCCCTCGACGGCCACGTCCCCGGTGTAACGGGGCTTGCCCGAACCGTCACAGATGGTCGCGCCGCGAATCACCATATCGTATGCCATGATCAGTCCTCCTTTATTGACTACGGTGACAACCCCACCACTCCCCCGCCTCTGGACCCCGGATCAAGTCCGGGGTGACGTTTTCGACTACCACGTCACCCCGGACTTGATCCGGGGTCCAGGCATTGTAGCACCGGACGGTCATTGAAGTCGTCGACTCGCGGTCATCCGCCAGCGACCGTGCCCGACCGTTCAGATTGATTGAATGATCACGTCCACCAGCGCCGGCTTGCGCTTTTCCTTGACCACGGCCAGCGCGCGCCTGACCGCGGGCTGGATGTCCGCGGGGTCCTCCACCGGACCCTCGCTCCAGACGCCGAAGGACTTGGCCAAGGTGGCGAAGTCCACCGGCGGGGTCTCCATGCGCATGCCGATGCCCTTGTTCTCCACCGGGCGGCTGCGCGCTATCGCCACCCGCTCCTGGTGCTCCTCGTCGTTGTAGTAGGTGCGGTTGTTGGTCATGAGCATCAGCAGCGGCACGTCGTAGCTGGCGGCCGTCCACAGCGCGCTGTTGGTGAACAGCATGTCGCCGTCACGCTGCAGGTCGATGCACACGGTACCGCTGTCCTTGAGACCCAGGGCCGCGCCCACCGACGCTCCGGGCGCGTAGCCCAGGCCGCCGCCGCCGTAGCCCCCCAGGAACGCGTTGGGCTTCTCCCAGTCCCACAGCCGCCGCGGCCAGCCGCGGAAGGAACCGGCCACCAGGGTCCAGTCCTCGTCCTTGATGACCTCCCATATCTCCTGGGACATGCGTGGCGGCGAGATGGGGCGCTCGTCCCAGCGCTTGCGCAGCATGGCCTGGCTCTCCTCGCGGATCTCCCGGTGGCGCTGCTCCAGCGCCCGGCAACGGTCATCCTTCACGGACCGGTCGGGGCCGCCGCGCCGCCTGACCGCCTCGGTCAAGGCAGGCACGAACACCGACGTGTCGGCGAGGATGGGAAGGTCCACGGGCGACAGCTCCATGAACTCGGTGGACCAGCTCTTGATGGCGAAGTCCGCCAGGGTCACGTTGATGATCTTGCAGCCGGGCTGGAACGCCGGCTCGGAGGTCTGCGTCCTGGCGTCGTGCCGGTGCAGCGCTCCGTAGAGGTCCATGACATCGAGCCCCACGATGACGTCGGCCTCGGCCACCATCTCCTTCTCCTTGCCGCTCAGGTCCAGCGGATGGGTGTTGGGGAAGTTGTGGCGCGCGCCCCGGTCCACCACCGCGGCTCCCAGCGCCTCCGCCAGCTCCACCAGCGAGAGCATCGATTGCGGATTGCGGCCCAGGTAGTCGGCGATGATGAGCGGGTTCCGCGCTTCGCACAGCCACGCCGCGGCTTCCTCGATGGCCCCCTGCTCGGCCTGGAGCGGCACCGGCGGGCGGAAGCGGTCCGGCGCCGGCATCCCCGCGGCCATGGCCTCCGGCAGTCTCGACTCCTGCAGGTCGAGATCGAAGCAAAGGTAGACCGGCCCCTTGGGCTCGGTCATCGCCACCCGGTAGCCGCGCAGGATGGAGTTGGACAACGCCCCCAGGCTCATGGGCTGGTCGTCCAGCTTGACGATGTCGCGCACGAAGTTGCCCTGCACCAGCGCCGTGTGGATCCAGTCGATCCAGGGCCGGCGCTTGGTGGTGTCCATGGGCCCGGTGCCCCCCAGCACCAGCACCGGCGTCTTGTCGCACCAGGCGTTGTAGATGGCCATGGAGGCGTGCTGGAGCCCCACCACGTCGTGAACGATGGCGGCCATGGGCTCGCCCGTGGCCTTAGCGTAACCGTGGGCCACGGCCACGGCGATCTCCTCGTGGCAGCAGACGATGATCTCCGGGTTCTTGTTGCGGTTGTAGTTCACCAGCGAGTCGTGGATGCCGCGAAAGCTCGCCCCGGGGTTCAGCGCCGCGTACTTGATCCCCAGGCTCTTGAGCATGTCCACGATCAGGTCGGAGCCGTATTCCGCCATGTCATCTCCTCGTCTGTCAGGCCGAGACCGATGGTCACTCTCCGCGCCACTGGGGCGCGCGCTTCTCCACGAAGGCCCGGGCGCCTTCCTTGACGTCCGACGTGGTCCGGAGCAACGCCGACAGGTCGGTCTCCAGGCGCAAGCCGTCGTCCAGCGACATCTCGTAGCCCTCGCGCACCGCCTCCTTGGCGAAGATCACCGCCAGCGGCGCCCTGGTGACGATGGCCTGGGCGTATTCCTCGGCCGCCGCCATGAGCTGGTCGCGCGGCACCACCTTGTTCACCAAGCCTATGCGAAGGGCTTCCTGGGCGTCGATGACGCTGCCGGTGAGGATCAGCTCCAGCGCCTTGCCGAGGCCCACCACCCGCGACAGCCGTTGCGTGCCGCCGCTGCCCGGGATCATGCCGCGGGAAACCTCGGGCAGCCCCAGCTTCGCATCTTCCACCGCCACCCGGATGTCGCAAGCCAGCGCCAGCTCGCAGCCGCCGCCCAGCGCGAAGCCGTTGATGGCCGCGATCACCGGCTTGTTGAGCCGGGCGATCAGTTCGGTGTCGCCGACTTCCAACTTCGCCTGCCGCGCCGCCACCACGCCGACCTTCTCCTGGGCCGCTTCCTTGAGGTCCCGGCCGGCGGAAAAAGACCGCTCCCCCGCGCCGGTGACGATCATCACCCGCACCTCGGGGTCCGCGCGGATGGCGGTGACCGCCTCGATGAGTTCCTCGCGCATCTGCCGGTTGCGCGCGTTCAGCACCTCCGGGCGGTTCAGCGTCACGTAGGCGATGCCGTCCTTTTTCTCGAAAATGATGGCTTGGTAATCCATGTTGCTCCTTGCCCTTATGCTTCCTGTCACTCCCGCATCCATCCCCTCTCCCTCTGGGAGAGGGTGGCCGAACGCCGGGTGAGGGCGATCCGACCCGAGCGGGGTGCTTGTATCCGGCACCCTCACCCCAACCCTCTCCCGGAGGGAGAGGGGGTCGGACGGGTAACCACTGTCCTGCCCTTCAGAACGCCCCGGCGGCTTCCAGGCCGCGAATCTCTTTGTCGGTCAGTCCGAGCAATCCGCTCAGTACCGCGTGGGTGTCCTGGCCCAGCAACGGGGCGTGGCGGCGGATCTCTCCGGGTGTCTCCGACATTTTCACCACGATGCCCGGCAGCGTGAGACGGCCCTGGCGCGGGTGCTCATGCTCGACCACGGAGCCGCGGGAGCGCAGATGCGGGTCGTGGACCAGCGTCGTGCCGTCCGACACCATCCCGGCGGCTACGTCCTGCGCCTGAAGCGCCTCCATGACCTCCCGCGGGCTCCGCTGCCGCGTCCACTCGGACACCAGCTCGTCCAGCTCTGCCGAGTTGGCCCGGCGCCCGGCCGAGGTGGCGAACCGCTCGTCCCGAAGCGCCGCAGCGTTCTCCGTTGCCGCGCACAAACGTTGCCACTCCGCGTCGTCCCCCACCGAGATCACGCACCAGGCGTCGTCGCCCGCGCACCGGTAGCAGCCGTGGGGGGCGCCGGCGTAGCCGCGGTTCCCCACCGGTTCCGCGGCGCGCCCGTTGACCAGTCCGTCCAGCAGCGCCGGCCCGATGAGCGATGCCGTCACCTCGCCCTGGGCGATGTCGATGAACTGCCCCTCCCCCGTATTGGCGCGGTGATGCAGCGCGGCCATCAGCGCAAAGGCCATGTGGATGGATACGATGTAGTCGGGGTAGGACGTCTGCGAGCCCACGGGCGCGCCGCCGTCCGGGTGGTTCCAGAGCCAGCTCATGCCGGAGAAAGGCATCAGGCTGGGGCCCCAGGTCACGTAGTTCCTGCGGGGGCCGGTGGTGCCGAGCCCCTGGAGCCGGATCATGACGATGTCCGGCTTCAGCGTCCGAAGCTCCTCGTAACCCAGCCCCAGGCGGTCCATGACCCCGACGCTGAAGTTCTCCACCACCACGTCGCTCTCGGCGATGATGCGCCGCGCCAACTCCCGGCCCTCGTCGGACTTGAGATTGGCCGTGATCGACAGCTTGTTGCGGTTGTGGTCGGCGAAGGGCAGCGACGCCTCCACGTCCTTGTTGCCCTCGCGGATGCGCCAGGTGTCCGGCCGCGCCCGTGACTCGATCTTGATCACCTCGGCGCCGAAATAGGCGAGCTGCATGGTGCCGTAGGGGCCGGCGACCATGTGCGTGAAGTCCGCGACGCGAATGCCGGTCAAGGGCAACCCGTTGGGTGCTGTGCCGTTTCCCGGCCTGGCGGCCGCCCACGGAGCCTGATCCGACCCGGGTTGGCGAAGCACCTGCCGTTTCCGCGGTGACTCCGGCGCGGCCTCGAACCCGTTCAGCACGACCCCGTCATGCTCCCCCACCCCCGGAGCATGATGCCGGAACCGCCAGCTATCGGTCTTGTAGGCCCGGCCCGGGAACTCCATGGGGCCCAGCCGCGGGTGCACGGTATCGACGACGAAGCCGCGAGACTCGATGTGGCGGTCGCGCACGAACTCCAGCGGCGTGTTCACCGGGGCGCACGGGATGTGGCGGTCCTGGAGCTCCTCGTAGACTTTCTCCTTCGGAAGGTCGGCCAGGACTCCGGAGACCACCCGGTCCACCTCCGCGACGTGGGCGCGGCGGTAGACCGGATCGTTGAACTCGTCGCCGGTCAGCGCCTCCGGCAGCCCGAGCCAGTCCACGAACCGGTCCCAGGCGCCCGGTTGGGAGTTGGTCACGAAGATGTGCACGTAGCCGTCACGGCAGCGGTAGATGGTGCC
This sequence comes from uncultured Binatia bacterium (SeqCode), assembly GCA_965204505.1. Taxonomy (GTDB): domain Bacteria; phylum Desulfobacterota; class Binatia; order UBA9968; family JAJDTQ01; genus JAJDTQ01. The sequence goes on along the minus strand of CBDBFB010000001.1, from coordinate 68,467 downwards.
GGGGGCGGCGAAGCGGTGCTGGGTGCCGTCCCGGCGCGGATGCACTCCGGTGGAAGCGGAACGCGATATCATGTTCTCCATGGCCGCCAGACAGTCCATCATGGAGACATCGATGTGCTGCCCGGCACCGCCACGCCGCACGTGCCACAGCGCCATGAGAATCGCCAGGGCGGCGTGGGCCGAGCCCACCAGGAACGCCTGCGCGCCAGGCGCGTTCACGGGCGGCGCCGACGGCTTGCCGCTCACATACATGAGCCCGCCCATGGCAAACGCCACCAGCCCCGACCAGCGGTAGCCGCTGTAAGGTCCGCTCTGGCCGAAAGCGGTGACCGACGCGTAGACGAGTCCGGGGTTGGCGGTGCGCAAGTCCTCGTAGCCCAGTCCCAGGGCCGCCAGGGTTCCGGGCGTGCCGCTTTCCAGCAACACGTCGACCTCCGCGCCCAGGCGCCGCACGCGTTCCCGGCCATCCTCGGCGTCGAGGTCCGCCGTGATGCTCTTCTTGTTGGCGTTGAAGTAGAGGAAAGGGAGGCTTCGATCGGGGCCCGGCCGGTCGTCCATGAACGGGGGCTCGTCCCGGGACGGACTGCCTCCGGGCGGCTCCACCTTGATCACCTCGGCGCCGAAGTCCGCAAGGAGCTTGCCGCAGTACTCGCCCTCGGCGCCCGCGAGTTCCAGGACCCTCACGCCGTCCAGCGCCTGCGGTGCGGTTCGCGGCTCCGCCATCGGTTCGCCCCTTCCAGGTTGACCACGTCCTTCGACTACCGGGACAGTCCCCTATCCGCGCCGGTCCAGCGGCTGAAACTCGAGACCCGTGGCGCCCACGTACCGTGAGTTGGGGCGGAACAGGCGGTTGTTGTCCATCTGCTCGATGATGTGCGCCGACCACCCCACCACCCGGCTCATGGCGAAAATGGGCGTGTTCAACGCTATCGGGATCTTCATCATGTGGTAGATCGGCGCCGCGTAGAAGTCCACGTTCGGACACAGGTTCTTCTCCCGCCGCATTACCTCCTCCACCGTGATGCAGATCTCGCTCAACCGCGTGTCGTCGAGCTGCTTGCCCAGCAGCGCACCCCACTTCTTCGCCACCTCCACACGAGAGTCCGCGGTCTTGTAGATGCGGTGGCCGAATCCCATCACGCGCTTCTTCTGCCGCAGGCTCTCCTCCACCCACGCCTCCGCCCGCTCCGGCTCCCCGATCTCCAGGATCACGTCCATGGCCTTCTCGTTGGCGCCCCCGTGAAGCGGCCCCTTGAGCGCCGCAATCGCCCCCACCACCGCGCCGTACAGGTCCGCCAGCGTCGAGGCGATCACCCGGGCGGTGAACGTGGAGGCGTTGAACTCGTGCTCCATGTACAGGATCAGCGTCACCTCCAGCACCCGCGCCTCGAACTCCTCCGGCCGCTCCCCGCGCAGCATGTGCAGGAAATTGGCCGCGTGGTTCAGCCCGGGATCCGGCGCCACCGGCTCCAACCCCTGCGAGAGCCGGTGCACCGCCGCCGCCACCGTGGCCAGCCGCGCCAGCAGCCGGGTGGCCTTCCTCATGTTGGCGTCGCGGGAGTCGTCCGCGGCATCGGGGTCGTAGAGCGCCAGCGCCGACACCGCGGTGCGCAGGGCGTCCATGGGCACGGCGTCCGAAGGAAGCAGCTCCAGGCTCTCGACCACCCCCGGCGGCAGCGCCCGCTGGGAGCGCAACTCCGCGTCGAACGCTTCCAGCTCGGCGCGGGTGGGGAGCCTGCCGAACAGCACCAGGTAGGCGACCTCCTCGAAGCTCGCCTGCTCGGCCAGGTCGTGCACGTCGTAGCCGCGGTAGACCAGCTCGCCCTCCGGGCGCACAGAACAGATGGCCGTCTCCCCGGCCACCACCCCCTCCAGACCCGGCTTCACCTCTGACATCGAATGGCTCCTCCTGCGGCGGCGCGCGGACGCCCCGAATTCCCTTTGAAAAGGGCTATCGGACAATTACTCCAATCAGGAACCGTGTTCAACCGGGATCCAGGCGCCGGAAGATTGTTGAAAGCTCCTTCCGGCACGGGTCGGCGCCCTTGGAGTTTTCAACAACCTGCTATATGGCCTTGGCGTTGCGGAGTTGCCGGATCTCCGTGGCGGTGTATCCGAGGCTCTTGAGAACGGCGACCGTGTGCTGGCCCACACGGCTGATTCTCCCTCCGGGCTTCCGGGCGCCGGCGAACCAGAACGGCGGCGTGAACTCGACGGCGCCCGTGCTCTTGCCTGGGGCGAGCGTCTTGCGGAAACGGACGTGGGGGTCCTGCAGCACCTCCTCGGGCTCGTAGACCGGCGCAACCGAGAGCCGGCAGTCGTTTCGGAGAAGCTCCACCCAGTGGTCGCGAGGCCGGGTCTTGAAGACGCGACGCATGGCCGCTTTGATACGGGGCGTCTTGGCCGGGTCGAGGGCCGAGTCCGCGTACCGTTCCAGCCCCAGCGCCTTGCACAGGAGCGCCCACTGCCCGGTCCCCAGGGCCGCCAGCGATACGAACCCGCCGTCCGCGGCCTCGTAGGTGTCGTAGCAGGCCGCGGTACCGGCCAAGGTGGCATGTTCACGCTTGACCACCGGCCGGGAACGCCGCGGCGGCGGGTCGAGCATCAGGTAGCGCGCCACCATGAGCAGGGTCCAGTCGAACATGGAGATGTCGATGTAGCGGCCCTCCCCGTCCCGCAGCACCGCGATGTAGGCGGCGAGGATGGCGCTCAGGGCCGGGTATCCGCCGCCGGCCACGTCGGCCACCTGGGCCGCCGGCGGCAACGGTCTGCGGCCGGCCTCCCGGCCGATGCCGAGCATGCCGCTCAGTGCCAGGAAGTTGATGTCGTGGGCCGAGTACTCCACCGACGGGCCGGTCTGTCCGAAGCTTGAGATCGAGCAGTAGACCAGTTTCGGATTCAGCCGCCGGAGCGTTTCGTAGTCCACCCGCAGCCGGTGCGCCACGCCAGGCCGGAAACCTTCCAGGACGATATCCGACTCCTTGGCCAGGCGGTAGAGGACCTCGCGGGCCGCGCCGGACTTGAGGTTCAGCGCGATGCTCTTCTTGCCCTGGTTCAGGAAAGGCGCGCCGGAGCGTACCGCCCCCGGCGCTTCCACCTTGAGGATCTCCGCCCCCAGCGCCGCCAGCAGCCACGTGCACAGCGTGCCGGGATACATGTGGCTCAGGTCGAGGACCTTGACGTCGTGCAGAATCGATTTGGACATGGCGCCTCCCGAGGGTTCGACAGGCTTCGATAGAAACACGAGCAGCCGCGTTCGACAAGCGTTCGACAAGCGTTCGACAAGCAAGCGACAGATCCGTCATTCCGGCGAAAGCCGGAATCCAGAGGGGCGGGGAGGGGTCTGCCGCGCCACCCCGGCCTCACCCCTGGATTCCGGCCCCGTATCGGGGTACGGGGCATGCTTTCGCCGGAATGACGGGTCTGGGCATCTGCGGGCGATTTTGTGTTAACGACGGGTTCGGGTATTCTCCGGCGGTTTCATTGTTGAAATGCCCCGCCCGCTGGTTTATCGTACCCTCCGTAAATCGGGTGAGGTTCGGGTGAGATCTGGCTATCCAAAAAGGAGAACAATCATGTTTCGACGAATGGCATGGATCGGGCTCATCATGGCCGCACTGTTGGCGTTCGCCAGCGCCGCGACGGCCGAATCGTTCTACGAAGGCAAGACGGTCAAGATCGTGTCGGTGCATTCCCCTGGGGGCGGCTACGACACCTACTCCCGGCTTTTCGCGCGGCACCTGGGCAACCACATCCCCGGCAAGCCCAAGGTGATCGTCATCAACATACCCGGCGGCAGCGGTCTCGTCGGCACGAACTACGTGTACAACGTGACGAAGCCGGACGGTCTCACCCTGGTCCAGCCGAGCTGGAACTTGGCGCAGGCGCAGTTCCTGAACTTCCCCGGGATCAAGTACGACATCAACAAGTTCATCTGGTTGGGACTGGCCAACGCCGGCCCGGTGACCGCGGTGGTGCGCAAGGGATCGCCGATCCAGAGCATGGACGACTGGTTGAATCCCGATACGAAGACGCTGATCTTCGGCTGTACCTCCCGCAACAGCCCGACCTGCAGCATCCCCCTGGCCATGAACGACATCTTCGGCCCGAAGACGTCCAAGATCGTCGCCGGCTACAAGGGCACCGCGCCCATCCGGGCGGCGCTTTTGCAGAAGGAAGTGGACGCCCTTACGGGATGGAGCTGGGACTCGGTGAAGTCCACCGGCATGTCCATGATCGACGACGGCGAAGCCAAGATCATCGCCTACATCGGCGAGGAGCGGCACGCGGAGCTGGAGGAACGCAAGGTGCCGTACCTGAACCCCAGGGTCACCAAGGCAGCCGACATCGCGTTCATGAAGGTGCTGATGCTGCCGGCGGCCATGCTGCGGCCCTGGGCGCTGCCGCCGGGGACTCCGAAGGACAAGGTAGAGATCATGCAGACGGCGTTCAACAACACGCTCAAGGACCCCGGCTTCCTGAAGGACGCCAAGCGCACACGGCTCGACATCAACCCCAAGAGCGGCGAGTACCTCGTGAACCTCATGAACGACATGAAGAAACGCATGACCCCGGAGATCATCAGCCGGGCGCGGAAAATCATCGGACTGGACAAATAGCCGGACGGTAACGGTATTCGGACGGCAACGATAATCGGACCGGAGAAACAGGAGGCAATTCCAACATGTTCCTGAGACGAATTTTGATGGGCCCCATGGCGGCCTTCATGGTGGCCGTCATGGCGGCCGGTGGCGGGGCCGCCGGAGCCGCGTCCTTCTACGAGGGCAAGACGGTCAAGATCATCTCGGTGAGTTCCCCGGGAGGCGGTTACGATACCTACTCGCGGCTGTTCGCCCGACACCTGGGCAAGCATATCCCGGGCAAGCCCAACGTCATCGTCATCAACATACCCGGCGGCAGCGGGCTCATCGGCACCAACTACGTGTACAACATCACCAAGCGGGACGGCCTCGCCCTCGTGCACCCCACCTGGACCGTGGCGCAGGCGCAGTTCCTGAACTTTCCGGGGATCCGGTACGACGTCAACCGGTTCATCTGGCTGGGGCTGGCCAATACCAGCCCCATCACCGTGGCGGTGCGCAAGGGCTCGCCGATCCAGAGCATGGACCAGTGGCTCGACACCAAGACCGAGCCGTTGATCTTCGGCTGCACCGCGCGCAACAGCCTGACCTGCAGCATTCCCCTGGCCATGAACGACATCTTCGGCAACACCTCCAAGATCGTCCCCGGGTACAAGGGGACGGCGCCCGTGCGCGCGGGGCTGCTGCAGAAGGAGGTGGACGCGCTTACCGGATGGACCTGGGACTCGGTAAAGTCCACCGGCATGTCCATGCTCCAGGAGGGCTCCATCAAGCTCATCACCTACATCAGCGAGGAACGTCACCCCGAGCTTGAGGCGTTAAAGGTTCCGCAACTGAACGACAGGATCACCAGGCCCGCGGACGTTGCCTTCATGAAGGTCCTGCTCCTTCCGGCCGCCATGGTGCGGCCCTGGGCGTTGCCGCCGAAGACCCCGAAGGACAGGGTGGCCGTGCTGCGCAAGGCATTCGACGACATCCTGAAGGACCCCGCTTTCCTGAAGGACGCCAAGCGGGCGCGGCTCGACATCAACCCCAGGAGCGGCGAGTACCTCACCGGGCTCATCGCCGACATGAAGAAGCAGATGACGCCGGAAGTGGTGAGCCGCGCGCGCAGGATCGTCGGCCTGGACAAGTAGGACCGTTCGAGCAGGGTTTATGACCGATCCGGGCGGGTTCCGGCACATGGCCGGCACCCGCCCCGAAAAAAGGAGGCAGACATGTCAAACCTCTCCGGCAAGTATGCTGTCGTCGGCGTGGGCGAGACCAGGGTGGGCAAGCGGCCCGAAGCCACCACCAACTCGCTGCACGTCGAGGCCATCCGCCTGTGCCTGGAGGACGCCGGAATCGACACGTCCCAGGTGGACGGTCTCCTGACCAACCAGCCGCTCACGGACGCCCACCGGAGCTACGCGGTGCGGCTGGCGCACATGGCGGGCATCGACCCCAGCTACGCCACCGACCTGGCGCTGGGGGGCGCGACGCCCATCGCCATGATCCAGAACGCGGTGATGGCCATCGAGGCGGGCATGTGCAACTACGTCGTGTGCGTGCACGCGCGCAAGCGCGCGACGCCGGATCCCACCCCCGGCTACCCCATCCGCAGCGGCGACGAGCACTGGGAGCAGCCCTGGGGCCATTTCTCCGCGGTGGCCAACCACGCATTCGCGGCCACCCGCCACATGCACGAGTTCGGCACCACCAGCGAGGACCTGGGGCAGATCGCGGTGTCCACCCGCAAGCACGCGTGCATGAACGGGAACGCCACCATGCAGAAGCCCATGACCATCGAGGACCACCAGAACTCGCGCCTGATCGTGGAGCCGCTGCACCTGTTCGACTGCTCGCTGGAGTCGGACGGCGGCGCCGCCCTGCTGGTGACCAGCATGGAGCGGGCCAGGGACATGCCCAGGAAGCCCGTGCAGGTGCTGGGCATGGGGCAGCACCACCCGCACTCCAGCGTCATGGATGCGCCCACCCTCACCACGCTGGGGAGCCGGAAGTCCTCCGAGGCGGCCTACCGCATGGCCGGGCTCGGACCCAAGGACATGGCCTTCGCCGAGTTCTACGACTGCTTCACCATCACGACGCTGATCACCATCGAGGACTACGGCTTCTGCGGCAAGGGCGAGGGCAAGGACTTCATCAAGGAGGGGCGCATCGAGGTGGGCGGCGAGATCCCCGTGAACACCCACGGCGGGCTGCTGTCCCAGGCCCATCTCGAGGGCATCATGCACGTCACCGAGGGCGTCAAGCAGTTGCGCGGCAACGAGGTGGAGCCCGAGCGGCAGGTGCAGGACGCGAAGGCGGGCGTTATCAGCGGGCACGGCGGCAGCCTGTGCATGCACGCATCACTCGTACTGGGGGTACAATGAGCAAACCACAAACGGCACATGACGAGCGCGGACGCGCGGCGCCGCGCAACGAACCGTTTCTGGCGGAGGTGGAGGCCCAGCCCTTCTGGGACAACCTCAGGGAGCACAAGCTCACGGTGCAGCAGTGCAATGTCTGCAAGACGTACTTCAACTTCCCGCCCCAGGCGCTCTGCCCCAAGTGCCTGTCGTCGGACAACCAATGGGTGCCCGTGAGCGGCAAGGGCACGGTCTATTCCTTCGTCACCTATCACCGGGCGTGGCATCCGGCATACCAGGACAAGATCCCGTACAACGTCTCGCTCGTGGACCTCGACGAAGGGCCGCGCCTGGTGAGCAACGTCGTCGACATCGCGCCGGAGGAGGTGAAGGTGGGAATGGCGGTGGAGGTGGTGTACGAGGACCACGAGGGGTTCACGCTGCCGAAGTTCAAGCCGAGCGGGTAGAGGAGTCGAACAATGGCCTACACGGCACAAGGGCGCACCAAGAACTTTCCGGTCTTCGACTGCGACAGCCACATCCATGAACCCCGGGAGGTCTGGGACGAGTACATTCCGGAGAAGCAGCGGGCTTTCGCCAAGCAGCACTTCTACCGGGACATGGACCGGCTCGTCATGGTCGTGAACGGCCAGGTGAGCTACGGCAATCCCAAGACCTACGCCTATCCGGGACAGGGCTGGCACCCGGGCATGAACAAGAAGGTCCTGGGGTCCATCGCTCCCGACGACCCCAGGTGGGACGAGGAGATCGGCCGCAACGCGAGCCAGCGGGACCCGCAGGTCCGCCTCAAGGACATGGACGCATCGGGCATCGACCAGGTGATGGTGTTCCCGTCCACGTTCGTGCGCATGCCGCTGGTCAAGAACCCGGACGCGGCCCGGATCTGCGCCGCCGCCTACAACGACTGGGTCAACGACTACTGCGCCGCCGACCGCAAGCGCCTCTATCCCTGCGCCGTGCTGCCGGTCCAGGACGTGGACTACGCCGTGCAGGAGCTGCGGCGCGTGGCCAAGCTGGGCTTCAAGTCAGCGGTGGTGCGGCCGGTGCTGGTCAACGACCGCTACCCCACCTTTCCCGAGTTCGACCCCTTGTGGAAGGAGTTCGAGGAGCTGGGGCTGGCCTTGGGCATGCACACCTTCCCCTCCGGCGGCGAGGCCGTGACCGAGGCCATGGCGGAGCGCATGTCCACCGGCACCCGGGGCAAGAGCAGCGCCCAGCGTTCGCCCTTCACCGCGCACGAAGTGTACGTGTACTCGCCGGGGCAGTTCGTCGAGAACATCATGCGCGGCATGGGGTCGGTGCAGCCCGGCGCCGAGTCCCTGAGCTTCATCAGCGAGGCCCAGACCTGGACCATGATCGTGATGCTCACGGGTTGGCTGGAGAAGTTCCCCAAGCTCCGGGTGGCGATCCTGGAGTCCAACTCGAGCTGGCTGCCGCTGATCCTGGAGAAGGCCGAAACCTACCTCGACCTCTACCGCTTCGTGCGCGAGCAGGCCAGCCCGCCGCAAAGAGTCGGCGACCCGCGGGAAACCTTCGACCGGCAGTGCTTCATCGCCTTCGAGAGCGACGAGGACGTCACCCTCAGGCTGTGGGACATCTTCGAGAACATCGGCCTCTGGTCCTCCGACATGCCGCACCACGACGCGTCAGACACCTGGGAAGCCGTCGACAACATGGACAAGCACGGCGTGCCGCAAGACGTGCAGGAGAAGCTGCTGGGCGGCAACGCGCGCAGGCTCTACGGCATCGAGCCGGAGCTGTTCGTAACCGAGGCGCCGGCGGAATACAAGCCGGTCAACATCGTGCCGCGCTACGCGGGGTAGGAGCCTGCGGGATCGCCGGCGCCCCTCACCCCGGCCCCCCTCACCCCAACCCTCTCCCAGAAGGAGAGGGCTAATTTTGCCCCCTCTCCCTCTGGGAGAGGGTTGGGGTGAGGGCCTCTGAAGTCCGGAGTACGCGACCATGATCGAACTGGACAGCGTCACGTCGTCGAGCGAGACCGAGTACCTTGAATGGCACCTGCGCAACTACGAGGACATGCCGCGGGAGGTGATCCTCAAGATGGACCTCCTGCGGGTGGGCCACTGGTTCACCGACGCGGCCCTGGAGCTGGCCTCCGAGGCCCTGGTCAAGTCCTACCGGCTGTTCTCCTACGACTTCATGTCCATGAAGGACATGAAGCGGAAGGAGCACCGCAGGACGCCGGAGTGGTTCGCCATCCGCGGCGGGCACCTGGGCCTGCGCCCGGTCATCGTCCAGACCACCCTGAACGCCGATTCACCCTACCTCATCGACGTGGTGGACGGAGAGGTCCGACTCCTGCTGGACGGGCGCGAACTGTGCGACGTGAGCTTCCCCAAGCCGCTCAAGTACTACACGCGGTCCTTCGAGGACGGCACCAAGTACCACGAGATCATCGCCTTCGGCTATTTCGCCACGGTGTTCCGCAACTGCCAGTACTGGGGGCCGGACGAGGAGTGCCGCTTCTGCGACATCAACGTCAACGTGCGCCAGATGAAGGAGTCCCGGGACTTCACCTTCAACACGCCGGTGAAGCCGGTGTCCTACGTGGCCGAGGTGGCCCGCTCCATCGAGCAGGACGCCATCGACGAGGTTGGCTACGCGCCCCCCATCGACTTCCTGATCTCCGGCGGCACCATCCTCAAGACCCTGCACCGCAAGTCGGAGGACGACTTCTACCTGGAGTACGCCTCGGCCCTCAAGTGGGGCGGCCACCGCCGCTACATCAACATCCAGACCAACGCCAAGGACAAGGAGACCATGAAGCGCTACCGCGCCGAGGGCGTGGACTGCCACCACGCCAACATGGAGGTCTGGGACAAGCGGCTGTTCGAGTGGATCAACCCGGGCAAGAACCGCCGCATCGGCTGGGACAACTGGGTCAGGTGGATGATCGAGTCGGTGGAGGTGCTGGGCGAGGGCAACGCCCGCCCCAACTTCGTCTGCGGCGTGGAGCTGGCCCGGCCCTACGGCTTCGACAACATCGCCGACGCGGTCAAGTCCACCGGCGACGGCGTCGACTTCATGATGCGCCACGGCGTCTTCCCGCGCTTCAACCAGTGGCGCCGAGAGCCGGGCTCCGACCTGGTCTCGCAACACGAGCAGCCCGCCATCCCCCTGGAGTTCTACATCCGGATCATGGCGCGCTACTACGAGAGCTGGAAGAAGTACCGCCTGCCCTTCCCCCACCACGACTCCGTGCACCCCGAGCGCCGCTGGGGCTCCGGCCACGCCACCTACGACGACATGCTCTTCCTCAACGACTGGCCCAACTACGAAGAGGAATGGGACCGGGGATCGCGGGAGGGGTTGAAGGCCTGCGTGACCAGCGAGTAGGACGGTATCCGAGCTCGACCCCTCCTGAACCTTCAATCAGTCGGGCTCATACCCATCTCGGCGCTGTGGTCGTGACCGCTTCTGCTTGACTGGCAAAGCCTGATCGGTCAATTTGAACCCTGCGAAGGACGACCTCACAGACCCGATCAACCGGCCCATCCATGACCAGGCTCAGACTGCCCATCGGCATTCAGACCTTCCGCAAGATTCGGGAACAGAACTGCTACTACGTCGACAAGACGCCGTGGATCCGGGCGTTGCTTGACGAGGGCTCGCTTTTCTTTCTCTCCCGCCCCCGGCGTTTCGGCAAGAGCCTGTTTCTGGACACACTGAAGGAACTCTTCGAGGGCACCGAGGCGCTCTTTCGCGGGCTCCACATCCATGAGGGATGGGACTGGTCCGTGCGGCATCCGGTGCTGCGCCTGAGCTTCGGCAGCGGCAATTTCAAGGAGCCGGGCCAAGCGCACGCGAGCCTCATGGCGCAACTCGACGCTGTCGAACGCCGGACGAATGCCGCGTCACCCTACCCCACCGCACCCGAGCGTTTCGGCCATTTGCTCGAACAGTTGCACCATCAGGCGGGGACGCCGGTGGTGGTGCTGGTCGACGAATACGACAAGCCGATCCTTGACGCGCTGGACGCACCGGATATCGCTCGCTCGAACCGCGACTTCCTGCGCGGCGTCTATGGAGTCATCAAGGACTGCGACGCACACATCCGGTTCGCTTTCCTCACCGGCGTGAGCAAGTTCTCCAAGGTCAGCCTGTTCTCCGGTCTCAACAACCTCAAGGACCTAACTCTGGACCCGCGCTACTCGGCGGTCTGCGGCTACACCGATGCGGACCTTGACAGCGTGTTCGCCCCGGAACTGCCGGGGCTGGATCGGGATGAAATCCGTCGCTGGTACAACGGCTACGCATGGCTGGGCGAGCAGAAAGTTTACAATCCTTTCGACATCTTGTTGTTGTTCGACCGGCGCAAGTTCGATGCCTACTGGTTCGAGACCGGCACGCCGTCGTTTCTGGTGGAGACCCTGTTCAAGCGCCGCGTGAGTACCCTGGCCCTTGAAGACATGCTCGGCACCAACGACCTGCTGTCGAGATTCGATGTCGACGACATCGCCACCGAGGCGCTGCTGTTCCAGACGGGCTACCTCACCGTCACGGATGAGGAGGATTTGGGCGGCGAACCGGTCTATCGGCTCACCTATCCCAATCGGGAAGTCCGCGAGAGCCTGAATCGGAGTCTCTTGCGTCACCTGGTGCAGGATTCGTCGCGCCAGACGGCGAACGGCGTTCAACTCTACCGCCTGCTGGAAGTCAACGACTTCGATGGTCTCAAGACCCTGTTTCAGGCCTTCTACAGCAGCATCCCCTACCAGTGGTACACGAACAACGACATCGCCGACTATGAAGGATTCTACGCCAGCGTATTCTATTCTTACTTCGCCGCCCTGGGGCTCGACACCACGGTCGAGGACAGCAGCAGCCACGGGCGGCTCGACATGGCCGTGCGCTTCAACGGCAACGTGTACCTGTTCGAGTTCAAAGTGGTCGAGATGACCCCCGCCGGCGCCGCAATGGCCCAGTTGAAGAACCGCCGTTACGCGGACAAGTACCGCAGCCTCGGCCAGCCCATCTGGCTCATCGGAGTGGAATTCAGCAAGGACACGCGCAACGTGGTCGGGTTCGAGGTGGAGCGCGGGTGAGGGTTGACCTTAGGAGATGGACAGTTCCCCGTCATTCCGGCGGAAGCCGGAATCCAGGGGTGGGGGCCAAGACAGCACGGTGGACCGCCACACCCCCCGCCTCTGGATTCCGGCTTCCGCCGGAATGACGGGTTCGGGCATTCATGGCTATTCCGTGGCATAACGGGTTCGCGCATCCTGAACCCTGGCTGCACCGGACACGCGGTCAGACGATATCGTTGTACAGGTCTCGCCACGTGGCATTGCCAAATTGTCCCACCCGAGAACCGCATGTTGCAGTTTCTACGGATGGACATCCTGCAAGCACAGCTCGTCCGGGATCTCGAAGCCGATGCCCTGTTCACGTGCGCGGTTGTAGGCGACCCAGGCGGGAATGTACTGCAGCCCGAGGCCGCTGGAGGGGCCGGTGCCGACGCCGCCGAACAGCGTGATGTCGTCGTCGCTGGTGCGGCCCTGGTCGAGGCCTTCGACGATCTCGCCCAGGAACTTGAGCTTGTGGTTCCAGTGGGGTTTCCAGCGCTCCAGCCACAGCTGGTCGGACGGCGTCTCGCCGGTCTTCATGTGCCAGATGGTGGCCGGTTCGCGGGCACGGGCGGTGATGGTGTCGGCGGTCTCGTGGGTGAGGTCGTCGAGTTCTCCGACCTGGAGCGAGCCGACGTAGTGGCCGGGCTTCAGCATGGCGCCGTCGAACACCGGCTCGTAGGAATTGGTGGCACAGGCGATGATGTCGGCGCCCTTGAGCGCCTCTCCGGTGCTGGCCACCGGGATCAGCTTGGCTGAGACCCGCCCTTCCATGGCCTCGCACAGCCCGAGCTTGTGCTCCTCGGTGGGGCAGTAGACCCGTATCTCCCTGATTGGCCGAACCGCACAATGGCCGATCACCTGCGTCGGCGCCAGCCACCCGGCACCGAGCAGTGCCATCACCTCGCTATCGGCACGACTCAGATACTTGGCGGCGATGCCGCTGGTGGCGCCGATCATGGTACGGTTGAGCACCGCGTCCTGAAACATTGCCAGCGGCGCGTGGTCCTCGATACTGAACATGATGATCAAGCCCGAGAACTTGCCGGCGGGATTGGGGATCTGGTAACGCCGGGGGAAACCCTTAACCACCTTGCGCGACAGGTGTTCCGAGGTCATCCGAATCAGGTGCACTCCGAAGCGCGGCACCGAGGCATCCATGCAGGAGTAGAGATAGAACTCGCCGTCGCCAAGCCCGGTATAGTTGAGCGTGCGCGGACGGCTCGACAGCCTGCCTGCGCCAAGATCGGCGAAGGTGGGCTCAAGCACCTCGATGGCGTCCTCCACGGTGACGAGCCGCTCCACTTCCTCGTTGGTCAGGAACAGCGCCATGATTTCCTGCCTATCCAACTGTCCGGGGAAAGACAAGGCGCAAATCGGCAAGCATGGGAGTCAGGGGGGTAGCGCCCATGGCGGAAGACACGACGACAGCGCTCTTCTTTGAGTTGTTCAGCCGTTTGCCGCAGCAGGGACCCGGCGATACCGCCAGCACGCTCCGAGCACTCTCCCTCGTTCCCGACATCGGACCCGAGACCCGTATTCTCGACATCGGCTGCGGAAGCGGCCGGCAGACGCGCGTCCTGGCGCAGAACTCCCCTGCCCGCATCGTCGCCATCGACAACCATCCGCCGTTCGTCGACGAGCTGAATCGCGAGACCCGCCGTCTCGACCTCGCCGAGCGCGTGACGGCTCGTGTCGCCGACATGCAAAGCCTCGATTTCACGGACGCTTCGTTCAACCTGATCTGGTGCGAGGGCACCATATACATCGCCGGTTTCGAGGCCTCCTTGCGCGACTGGCACCGCCTGCTTGTAGGCGGCGGGCATATGGCGTTCACCGAGGTCTGCTGGACCAGACCCGACCCGCCGCCGGAATGCGTCTCGTTCTGGGAGAGATATAGGAAGCTGGGCCGAAATAGTGCACTGGTTCTTGACAGTTTCCTGTACGGCTATGGTAGATTCGCGGTTGAGACCATCTGACTGGAGGTCCCTGTGTCGGGTCTTCCGTCGAATACAAGAACCCGATTGAGGGTCCGGGGTAGCTCCCCGGACCTGGGTGAATAAGCGGAACTATCTCTACCTTCGGTTGGATGGTCTCAAAGGCCCGGCAACCTGCCGCGCTTTTGAGACCAAAGATGAAGAAGGATTCCAACCTTGGGGGTGGTTGCAATGTCGTTTTTGAGTGCGGCGGGGGTCTTTTTCTTTTTGATTTTGGGGTTTTTTGGTCGCTGTCGGAATATGTGAAAATAAGCCAACGGTAGCTATTATATATGTGACGGTTGTGATTTTATTGTTAGTGTGGGTTGTTAGTGTGGTTTTTTGAAGGATTGCATCAGAAGTAATACGGACTGATAACCTGTGAGATTTATAAAAGGGCATGGTGTAGAGTTGGCTAGTTTGCTGGATAATTCCCAACCTGAAAGAATTGCCTGATACACTGCGACCGTTGGATTGAGGCGTAGGCCCGCAACCGTCATTCCGGCGAAAGCCGGAATCCAGAAAGGGCGGGGCTGACATGGCACCAGAGCGCAGTTAGACTATGTCACGGTATAGATCCCGCCACGTGGGATTGTCCTTCTCGACCAACTCCAAACTTCCAAATTCGTTTCCATTCCTTGATCGCCTTCTCCCGAGAGATCGCGCTCGCCATGGTTTCGTGGGTTTCGTACCACACGAGCGTGTGAATCCCGTAACGGCTGGTGAATCCCTTTATCACGTTGTTCTTGTGCTGCCACACACGTCGGACGAGATCCGACGTCACCCCGACGTAGAGCGTCCCGTTGCGCTTGCTGGCGAGGATATAGACGCACGGTCGTCTCGTGACCAACCTCCTGGATTCCGGCTTTCGCCGGAATGACGGTGCGGGATGGATTGCCCACCTTCAGGCCAAGAAGAGGGCCCAACGATATCAGGTGGGAAACATGCGCATTGACCAGCGCCTACGCCAGCACCCCCTCCTCTTTCCACCTGGCGATGGCGGCCTCGTCGTAGCCGAGCACGTCGCGCATGACCTGATCGGTGTGCGCGCCCAGCGGCGGGGTGATGGGGATGTCCTCCTCCGGCATGTCCTTGAAGATGATGCCGCCACGGGGCACCTCGAACGGGCCGATGGGCGAGTCGTCGTACTTCTGGAAGTAGTCGCGGTGGCGGAGCTGCGGGTCCTCGTTGAGATCGATGCCGTTCTGCACCACGCCGGCGGCGACCCCGGCCGCCTGCAGCCGGTGGGTCACGTCCTCCACGGTCTGGGTCGCCAGCCATTCCGACATGACGGCGTCCAGCTCGTCGGCATGGCGGCGGCGCTCGACACAGGTGGCGAAGCGGCTGTCCTCCGCCAGCGCCTCGTTACCCATGATGCCGCACAGGCTGCGCCACTCGTCGTCGCTGTTGACCGACACCACGCACCAGCGCTCTTCGCCTTGGCAGCGGTAGCAGCCGTGGGGGGCGGCGGTGAGGCTACGGTTCCCCCGGGGCTCGGGATCGACGCCGTTGATGCTGTTCTCCAGGTAGCTCACCCCGAGGGTATAGCCGGTCATCTCGCCCTGCGAGACATCGATGGAGCAGCCCTTGCCGGTGAGCCGCTGGCGCAACAGCGCCGCCATCATGATGGTGGGCCCGGAGATAAAGCCCAGGTGGTCGGGATAGACCCCCTGGTTGCCGATGGGGCGGTCCTGGCCGGGATGGTTCCACAGATAGGTCATGCCGCTGAAGGCGTTGAGGTTGAACCCCCAGGTGCCGTACCAGTTCTTGGGCCCGGTCTCGCCGAGACCCGGCAGCTTGAGGATGACGATGGAGGGGTTGGCCTTCCTGAGCTCGTCGTCGCCGAGCCCGAGGCGGCCCAGCACCTGCGGCCGGAAGTTGACCAGCATCGCGTTGGACCTGGCCGCCAGCTCCTTGATGATGCGCTTGCCGTCGTCGTGCTTCACGTTGACGGTCATGGACCGTATCGCCAGGTTGCACTCGATGAAGCGCGGCGAGGCATCGACGTCGCCGCCCTGGCCGTAGTGTCTGAACGTATCCAGCCCGCCCGGGCTCGACTCCACCTTGATGACCTCGGCGCCGTACTGCGCCAGCAGCCGGCCCGCGTAGGGGCCGGCGTATCCGGTGGTGAACGCGATGATGCGGACGCCTTCGAGAATCCTGTTGGGACTGGGCATCAGATGACTCCCTCCGCCGACAACACCCCGAGGTCCTGGTCGCTCAACCCGAGCTCGCCGAGAACCTCGGCGTTGTGCTGGCCCAGCATGGGCGCGGGCCGGGGGCCGCGGCGCTCGCCGTCCAGCAGGAACGGTACGCCCGGCTGCGAGAAGGAGCCGAGCACCGGGTGCGACACCGTGCCGAAAAAGCCCCGCTCCACGATGTGCGGGTCTTCCATGAAGTCCCGCGGGGAGTTCACCGGCAGCGCCGGCAGACCGTGCTTCTGAAGCAGCACGGACAGCTCCTCCTTGCCGTATTGAGAAGTGAACGACGCCACCATGGGATTGAGCCAGTCCGCGGCCGCACGCCGCTTCAGGTTGCTCAGGAGCTCCGGGTCGTCCAGCTCCGCCGGATGACCCTCCCACATGTCGAGGAAGATGGGCCAGTGCCGCTGGGTGGCGAAGAACGAGATCCACCCGTCCTTGCACGGGAACAGGTTGGCCGGCGCCACGTGCTGGTGCTGGCTGCCGGCGCGTTTCATGAGCCGCCCCTCCACCGACCAGGTGAAGGCCACGTGCTCGTGGAGAGCCATGCTGGCCTGCACGGAGGCGTCGATGTGAACTCCCAGACCCTTGGTCTCGCGCTGCCACAGGGCCAGCAGTGCGCCGAAGGCGGAATAGAGGCAGGTGTAAACGTAGGTCTGGCCGCCCGGGGGGATGCACGGGGTCATGCTGGGGTCGCCGCTGATGAACAGCAGCCCGCCCATGGCGTTGGCCACCAGGTCCGGCGCCTGGTAGTCGCGGTAAGGGCCGTCCTGGCCGAAGGCGGAGATGGAGACCAGAACCAGGTTGGGGCGGCGCGCCACCATCTCGCCGTAGCCGATCCCCAGGTCCTCCAGGTACCCGGGCTCGTGGCTGTCGATGACCACGTCCGCCTGCTCCACCAAGTCCAGCAGGATGTTGCGGCCCGTCTCACGCCCCAGGTCCAGGGTGATGCCGCGCTTGCCGGAGTTGAAATAGGCGAACCGGAGGCTGCCCTCGCGGTTGTTCCGGCCCGTGGCGAAGGGCGGCTCGGTGCGGAGTTCGTCCCCCGAGGGCGGCTCGACCTTGACCACGTCCATGCCCAGGTCGGCCAGCACCTTGCCGCAAAAGGCTCCCATGGCGGTGCCGAGGTCCAGCACCCTGAGGCCCGGGGGAAGCAGGGACTCTGCGCTCATTGGCCCTTGGCGCGGGCGCGCAGCAGGTTCTGGGCCATGCGCCAGCGCAGCACCTCGGTGGCGCCTTCGGTGATGCGAATGCTGCGCAACTGCCGGTACCACCACTCCAGCGGCAGCTCCTTGGTAAGGCCGATGCCGCCGTGGACCTGGATGGAGCGGTCCACCACCCGGCTGGCCATCTCCGTGCACACGCACTTGACCATGTAGCCCATGTTGCGGATGTCCTCGCCGCGGTCGTGGCGCCAAGCGCATTCGTAGACCAGGTTGCGCGCCATGTGCAGTTCCATGACCGAGTCGGCGATCATGAACTGGACGGCCTGCCGTTCCGCCAGCGGCTGCCCGAAGGTGGTGCGGATCTGCGAGTAGTCCATCATCATGTCCAGGGCGCGCTCGGCGATGCCGACGCAGCGCGCCCCGTGGCCCTTGATGCGCCCCTCCTGGAGCCAGCCCTGGGCCAGCCGGAAGCCCTGCCCCACCTCGCCGGCGACGTTGCCCACGGGTATGCGGGCGTCCTCGAAGAGGATCTGGAACGGCGCGTCGCCCATCATGGTGGGCCAGCGGCGCTCGATGGTCACGCCCGGCGTGTCCATGTCCACCAGGAAACAGGTGATGCCGCCCCGCGCGCGCTTCTCGGGATCGGTCACCGCCATGACCTGGGCAAAGTCGGAGAAGCCCGCGTTGCTGATGAAGCGCTTGGTGCCGTTCAGCACCCAGTGGTCGCCGTCCAGCACCGCGCGGGTCTTCATGCCCGCGGGGTCGCCGCCGGCGTCGGGCTCGGTCTGGGCAAAACAGGCGACCTTCTCACCACGGATCACGGGGTAGAGGTAGCGTTCTTTCTGCTCCTCGTTGAGCTCGAACAGGATGCCGCGCGCCTCCGGGCCGAAGACCGGGTTGTTGCGGAAGGGGATGGAGATGGTGCGTGAGACCTCCTCCTGGATCACGCAACGCGTCAACAGGTCGAGGCCGGCGCCGCCGTACTCCTCGGGGATGTCGAGCATCCAGAACCCCAGGGCCTTGGCCTTTTCCTGAAGCGGCTTGTAGAGCTCCTCGGGCATCTCCTCGCCCTCCGGGCGAAACTCCCGCTCCAACGGGATCAACTCCCGGTCGACGAAGTCGCGCATGGTGTTCTTGATGATCTTGACCTCTTCGGGAAGCTCGAAATCCATTCTTTCCTCCTTGTCTGGCGTCGGTCCGGCTGTCAGATGGCTCGTAACATAAGCCCGTGTCCGGCCGCAGGTCAAGTCAACCCTGGGGAACGCCTGCGGATGCCCCGGAACCGCCCCGCCGGCTGCCCTTCCGGGGCCGGGAGGACGTATTTGACAACCGCGGGAGCAGTGTCTATGTTTCCGATAACCTACCCGCGCGAGGCCAGCCTATGCCCATCTACGAGTACCAGTGTTCGAAATGCGGCGTGTTCGAGGTGACTCAGAGGATCACCGAAGACGCCCTGAAGAAGTGTCCGTCTTGTCGTAGCAAGGTGCAGAAGCTTATCTCGAACACCTCCTTTCAACTCAAGGGGACCGGCTGGTACATCACCGATTACGGACGGGGCAAGGATTCCAACGGAGACAAGGCGGAGTCCAACGGCGGCAAGGATTCCTCCGATTCCGGCAAGTCCACGGAGAGCAAGAAGTCCGAGAAGTCATCGTCCGCCGACAGCGCGGCCAGCACCGCGTCCTAGTGGTGACGTCGCACCCACGCCCGTCTCCGATTCGTCCGCCCCGCCCGGCACGGGTTACGAGCGCGGCCACCCAACCGGCACACCGGCCGCGCCGGGACTCCATGACAGGCACCCGATGAAGACGAAACCACTCGGCGGCACTCAACTCCAGGTACCCGAGATCGGCCTGGGCGTGTGGCAGTACCGGGGCGGGGTCGAGCCCCTCCGGCACGGCATCGAGCTGGGCGCGAACCTGATCGACACGGCCGAGATGTACCGGACCGAGGACATCGTCGGCGAGGCCGTGCGCGGCATCCGCGAGCGGGTGTTCGTCGCCAGCAAGGTGTCCGGTGACCACCTGGGTTACGACCAGGTGCTTCGAGCCGCTGACGCCAGCCTGCGGCGGCTCGACATCGACACCATCGACCTCTATCAGGTCCACTGGCCGAGCCGGAACACTCCCATCGAGGAAACCATGCGTGCGATGGAAACCCTGGTGGATACGGGCCGGATCCGCTACATCGGCGTCAGCAACTTCTCCACCAACGAACTGGTGGAGGCGCAGGCCGCCCTGAGCCACCATCCCATCGTGTCGAACCAGGTGCTGTACAACCTCCGGCGGCGCGAAATCGAGCGGACGCTGTTGCCCCATTGCCAGCGCCACCACGTCACCGTCATCGCCTACACCCCGCTGGACAGCGGCAGGCTTGCCGGCAAGCCCGGGCTGTTCCCGGCACGGGAAACAAGGGTGCTGCACGAGATCGCCGAAGCGAACGGCAAGACCGCCGCTCAAGTGGCGCTCAACTGGTGCACTTCCCACGAAGGCGTCATCGCCATCCCCAAATCCGACAAGGTCTCCCGGACCACCGAGAACTGCGGCGCGTCGGACTGGCGCCTTTCCGACGAGGACATGGCGCGCCTGGACCAGGCCTTCGCCTAGGCGGAACCGGCAGGCCCGTCGAGAAGGATCGAGAACCCGATGGACTTTCCCGCACTGACCCGTACCGGCGCCATGGCGTTCTTCTCCGACTACGGGAAAAATATCTACAACCCGCAGGGGATCCTCTACTGGACCCGCAAGGCCAGGGCCAAGGCTAGGATCAACGCCACCATCGGCTCCGCCCGTGGGCCGGAAAGCGCGGTGTACCCCGAGGGCGGGGAGCGCGAGATTACGCTTTGCACGCCCCTGATCCACTCCTTCTTCAACGGGCTGGAGACCGAGGAGATCTTTCCGTACACGCCGGAGACCGGCACGCCGACGTTCCGCTCGGCATGGAAGAAGTGGATCCTGGCGCGCGCGGGCGATGAATACGCACGGCTCGAACGGCAACTTCATCCGCCGATCCTCACCCCCGGCATCACCGCCGCCATCAGCATCGCCGCTCGGATGTTCGTAGACCCGGGCGAGTGCATCATCACCGCCGACCGGCGCTGGGAGAACTACGACCACGTCCTGGAGAAGAACCTCGGCATCCGCATCGCCGGCTTCCCGCTGTACGACGGCGGCGACCTGAACGTCGCCGGGATCATCGCCGCCATCGAGCGGGTGTGGCTCGAGCAGGACAACGCGGTGGTGCTGCTCAACTTCCCCAACAACCCCACCGGCTTCTGCCCGTCCGCCGCCGCCGGACGCCGGCTGGTGGAGGCGCTGGACCGACTCGCGGAGGGCGCTGACAAGCGTCTGGTCGTGCTGTTCGACGACGCCTACGAGAGCTACGTCTACGACCCTGCCGCCATGCAGTCGTCGCTGTTCTACATGTGCCGGCCGAGGACGAACCTCCTGCCGGTGAAGCTGGACGGCGTCACCAAGGAGCTTCTCTGGTACGGCGCGCGCGCCGGCACCATCACCCTGGCGCGTCCCGACGAATGGCTGTCCGGGGACGACGCCGACACCCTCGCTTCGGAGATCGACAACAAGTTCGCCGGAGTCAACCGCGGTCTTTTCTCCAACAACTCGACGGTGACCCAATCGGTGGCCACCAAGGCGATGGCGCAGATGGAGCGGCTGGTGGTGGAGCGGCGGCGGACCTTCGAGCTCCTCGCGCAACGCTACCGGACCCTGAAGGAAGAGCTCGGAAAGATGGAGACCGACCTCCTCACCGTGGAGCCGTTCCAGGGCGGCTTCTTCTGCTTCGTGACCCTGCGGCCCGAGTCGGGGCTGCGCGCGACGGACGTCGCCAACCACCTCCTCGACGAGCACGGCATCGGCACCGTGCCGTTCGACGGCGACAACATGAACGGCCTCCGGATCGCCTTCTGCAGCGTCGACAGCGCCGACCTGCCGGAGCTGTGCGCAAGGCTGGCGGAGACGGTGAACGAGCTGGCCGAGAAAGGGCAGGTCCATGGGTAGGCTTGAGGGACGCGTCGCCATCATCACCGGCGCCAGCCGCGGCATCGGCCGAGCGGTGGCGCTGGCCTTCGCCCGGGAGGGCGCGACCCTGGCGATCACCGGGGTCCGCGACCAGGCCGCTCTCGATTCGGTCCGGAACGAGCTCTCGGCCCTGGGCGCCGACAACATCGCGCGGCTGGTGGACGTCGGCCGGCGGACGGAGGTGGAGGGCCTGGTGCGGGAAGTCGAGGAACGCTGGGGCCGTGTCGACGTTCTCGTCAACAACGCGGGAGTCCTCACCCTCAGGCGGTTCGAGGACATCACCGAGGAACAGTGGGACGAGACCATCCGGGTCCATCTCAAGGGCACCTTCAACGGCATGCAGGCCGTGCTCCCGATCATGAAGCGGCAGCGATCGGGCAAGATCATCAACCTGACCGGGCCGGCGGCGTTGCGGCCGTCCAACGGCGTCTCGGACTACGCCAGCGCCAAGGGCGGCATCATCACGCTGACCTTCAACGTCGCCAACGAGATGAAGCCCCACAACATCCAGATCAACTGCATCTCGCCGATAGCGGACACGCGCATGACCGACGCCATCGCCGAGTTCCGTGATCGCGAGGGCATCCCCGACGTCCGGCCCAGTCCGGCCCCTGCCGAGACGGTGGCGCCGGCATTCGTCTTCTTCGCGTGCAGCGACAGCGACTACATCACCGGAGAGGTCCTCGGCTTCCACCGCAAGTGAGCCGCCTGTGGCCTCCGGCGCGGGAATCGTTAATAATGGAGACAGGACGACCGGTTATCGTTGAGGCGTGACGGGACAGGAAACGAGGTGAATCCATGCTCCGAAAATCATTGACGGCCTTGCTGGCCGCAACCGCGCTTGCGGCGGTCACGGCGGCGGCGGCGGCGCCCCCCTTCGGCTGGCAGGCGGTGCCGCGGGACGCGTTCCCGGTCTTCGACGACCCCAAGATGCTGAGCGCCGCGGAGGCGGAAAAGCAGGAGGTCATCTTCGACCGGGACGTGATCATCGGGGTGGCGCACAACGGCGAGGCCAAGGCGTATCCCATCACCATCATGGGCGTCCACGAGCTCGGCAACGACACCATCGGAGGGGTGCCCGTCGCCGTCTCCTGGTGACCGCTGTGCCAGACGTCTATCGTGTATAGACGCAAACTCGACGACAGGGTGTTGAGCTTCGGGCACGCGGGAATTCTCTACGAGCAATCGTTCGTGATGTACGACCGGGAAACGGATTCGCTCTGGGTCCACGTGACCGGCGAGGCGGCCCACGGCCCGCTCAAGGGAAAGCGGCTGGAGTTCATGCCGTCGACGGTGACGAGCTGGGCCAACTGGAAGAAGAGCTATCCCGATACCCTGGTCCTGCCGGGGTACCGCCGCGGCGGTTTCATGGGGACCTACGTGGGCCCCTACGACAGCGAGCCCCTCGGGCTGGCCGTGGTGGTCAAGTTCAAGGGCAAGCTCTACCCCTACAAGGCGCTCGAGCGGCAGAACGTGGTCAACGACGAGTTCAACGGCGCCAAGGTCGTGGTGTACTACTCGCCCGGCGACTCCACGGGCACGGCCTGGCGCCGGGAGCTCGACGACCGCGTCCTGACCTTCGCGAAGTCGGAGCGCAAGGATGCGCAGGGCAACGTGCTGTTGCGCGACAAGGAGACCGGAAGCCTGTGGTCGTGGCTGCGCGGAGAAGCGGTGGAGGGTCCCCTCAAGGGGCGCAAGCTCCGGCAGCTCCTGTACAACCCGATTCTGAACGACCGCTTCGCCGCCTTCTACCCGGGCGGGCCGGTATTCCGGACCGTGAACTAGTCCTGTAAATCTGTATACGCGGAGGTTATCCCGAGAGCCGTGAGCGGTACTGCCGACTATATTCGAGAAGCGCGGGAGCAAAAGGGCCTGACCCTGACCCAGGTGGAGGAGGCGACCCGCATTCCACGCTACTACCTCGAGATCCTCGAGGGCGGCGGCGACGGGCGTCTGGTTTCGGACCGTCTGTACATGGTCCATTTCCTCCGCACCTATGCCTCGTTCCTGGAGGTCGAGGTGGAGACGCTCGCGGCCCAGTTCGTTCGCGAGAACAGGCAGATCGAGCCCGCCCGCAGCACCCCCGCAAGGGAGCCCCGGTCGTGGAAAGCCGCCGCCATGGTCACGCTGACCTTGTTGCTGGCGGCGACGGCCGGCGTCTATCTCTATGACCCGGCGTTCATCGGCGTCATCGACGGACCGGTGGAGCGGCCCCTGGTGAAATCCGCGCCCGCGCCACCGGAAACGCCTGCACCGGGGACGTCGCCGATCCCCGTCACCCCGCCCCGGGCCGACGATGCCCAAAGCTCCGTCCTGCAACCGGAAGCCACCGAAACGGATCCATCGAAACCCCGGCTGGTGGCAAACCCGCCGGCCGCTCCGCCCGAGCCTGCTCCGGCTCCGGCGCTTGGACCCGTTGCCGCGACACCTGCCGCGCAAGACCTCACCGTGCCGTCGGCCGCGGAGGACACTCCCGCGCCACAGACCGGCCAGACCGCTGCCGTGTCGCAACCCGCGCCCGACACGCCGGCGTCACCGCCGGCCCAGGAAGTTGCGGCATCGCAACGCGCGGACACCACCGGCGAGACCGTGAGCACCGCGGAGCCGCAACAGCAACCGGCCGGCGGCGCGCCGACCGCCCAAGGCCCGGACGCGGCGGCGTCACCCGAGGTAGCCGCGTTGTCGACGCCTCCGGAAACCGCTGCCGCCGGAACGCCGGCCAACCATACCCTTACGATCGCCGCCGAGCAAAGGTCCTGGATGAGGATCTGGGTCGACGGCGAGCCATTCCAGGACCTGCTGCTGCGCCCTGGAGAATCCAGGACGCTGTCCGCGCAAACCCATTTCGTCATCACTTTCGGCAACGCCGGAGGAGTAAGTCTCACGTTGAACGGAGAAGAGCTTCCCCCTGTCGGCAGCTCCGGAGAGGTGGTGCGCGGCCGCAAGTTTCCCCCAGACGAATAGACAGGAAAACATGATCGACCTGCGTTCCGACACCGTGACCACGCCCACGCCGGAGATGCTCCGCGCGATGACGGCGGCCGAGGTGGGCGACGACGTTTACGGCGAAGACCCCAGTCTCAACCGGCTCGAGGAAGAAGTGGCGGCGCTGCTGGGCAAGGAGGCCGCGGTGTTCACGCCTTCCGGCTCCATGGCGAACCAGATCGCGATTCTGCTCCACACCAGGCCTGGAGACTCGGTGCTGTGCGAGGAGGGATCGCACACCTTCGCCTATGAAGCGGGCGCCGGGGCCGCCCTCTCGGGGGTGCAGTTCGACCTCATCCCCTTCAGCGACAAGCTTTCCGACGAGGCCATCACGGGCAGGTACAGGGGCGATGGACTGCACGAATCGCCCTCCACCCTCATCCTGGTGGAAAACACCCACAACCGCGGACGAGGCAGAGCGCTGCCTCGGCGGGAGACGCAGCGGATCGTGAACACGGCCCACGGCCTTGGGCTCAAGGCGCACTGCGACGGCGCCAGGCTGTGGAACGCGGCGGCGGCCACCGGCCACGCGGAACGCGACCTCGCCGCCGGGTTCGACACGGTGTCGGTTTGCTTTTCCAAGGGCCTGGGGGCGCCCGTGGGCTCCGCCCTGGCCGGCAGCCGGGAGGACGTCGGGCGCGCGCGCAAGATCCGCAAGCGCCTCGGCGGCGGCATGCGCCAGGCGGGATTCCTCGCCGCGGCGGCGCTCTACGGCGTGCGCCAGCATCGCGGACGCCTGGTGGAGGACCACCGGCGCGCCGTGGCGCTGGCCGAAGGACTGAAGGAAATCGTCCAAGACGGGCGTCCGCTCGAGGTCGACATCCCCGACCCGCCCACCAACATGGTCTACTGGAAGGTAGCCGACGGGGGAGACGTGGCGGCGCGACTACGCGACAAAGGCGTGCTCATGAACCACGTAGGACGCGGGTGGATCCGGGCGGTGACCCACCTCCAGATCTCGGATTCGGACGTCCACAATGCGATCCGGCGGATTCGCGAGGTGCTGCTGGCGTCCGGAGACTAGCATGCAACCCGAAGAGGGGCGATACGTCATCATAGGCGCCGGGTTCGCCGGCGCGGCCACTGCCTGTCACCTGGCCCTCCAGGGCGCGCGCCAAATGGTGATCGTCGAGCAGGAAGCCGTGGCCGGGTTCCACTCCTCGGGACGGAACGCGGGTTTCATTCGACAAGTCCTGAGCGAACCCTCGGTGGCGGATCTGGCCGCTGAATCGGCGGAGTTCATCCGCAATCCCCCGCCCGGCTGGCCCGTGCCGGTTTCGTACGACGCCATCGGCTGCATGATCCTCGGGCGCGGCACGCAGTGGGACGCCCTGCGCAAGGACGCGGAGCTCGCGCGCGGGCGAGGCCTCGAGGTGGAGTGCTGGTCCCCGGAGAAGACCCGGGCCGCCATGCCGCTCATCGAGGACGCCGATGTGGACGGGGCCGTGTGGTGCGCGTCGGACGGCGTCATCGACATCAACGCGCTGCTCTCGGGCTATCTCAAGACGGCCCAGAGCGCGGGCGCGGCGATCCGGTACGACGCGACGGTGGAGGAAGTGCGGGTGCGCGACGGACGCGTTCAGGGCGTCGCCACGACCCAGGGATTTTTCGACGCCGACGTGGTCATCAACGCCGCGGGACCCTGGGCCGGACCGGTGGGCATCATGGCCGGCGCCGTGCCCATCGCCTTCCATCCGCGCCGGCGCCACCTGTTCGTGACGCCGCCGCTGGACTGGGTCAAGCCGGACTGGCCCTTCGTCCTCAACGTCTCCGACGAGGTCTACTTCCAGCCCAGCTCGGGCGGGTTGATGTTGTGCGCAATGGACGAGGACGAGTTGCCGCCCTGCGACCCGCCGACGCGGCCCGAGGCGCTCGAGCTGCTGGCGGAGAGGCTGGCCGCGGCCTACCCCAACTTCCCCGACGTCCCCATCGGCCGCTCCTGGGCCGGGCTGCGGACATTCACCGATGACAACCGCTTCGTGATCGGGTGGGATCCCAAGGTCGAGGGTTTCTTCTGGGTCGCCGGCCTCGGCGGCCACGGCGTCACCACCAGCGCGGCGGTGGGTTCGCTGGCCGCCCGGTTGCTTTTCGGAGCCGACGCGGACCCGAACTTCTCGCCCGCGCGTTTCGGCTGAAACCCCGGCGCTTCGGCATTGCTCCCCGTCATTCCGACGAAACAGGCCGTGTCAAAACAGCGGTTGAATATTTTGTGGCAGGAACGTCCCGTATCGTCATTCCGGCGAAAGCCGGAATCCAGGAAGGGCGGGGCGGGGAATCACTCCCGGTTGCCCCTCCCACCCCCTGGATTCCGGCTTTCGCCGGAATGACGGGTGCGGGCTATCCGGTCTCCCGCTTCTCCAGGATCTTGTCGATGATGTGGTAGTCGAGCGCCATGGACGCGGTCATGTAGCGGTCACGCTCGGTGTCCCGTTCGATGGTCTCGAGGGTCTGCCCGGTGTGCTTGACCAGGATGCCGTTGACCTCCTCGCGCACCCGGAGGATCTCCCGGGCGTGGATGTCGATGTCCGCCGCCGACCCCTGGTAGCCTCCCAGGGGCTGGTGGATCATGACTCGCGCGTGGGGCAACGCGAACCGCTTCCCTTGCTGGCCGGCGGCCAGCAACAGCGCTCCCATGCTCGCGGCCTCGCCGATGCACACCGTGGACACGGCAGCCCGGATGTATTGCATGGTGTCGTAGATGGCGAGACCCGCGGTGACCAACCCGCCCGGCGAGTTGATGTAGAGGTAGATGTCCTGTTCGGGATCCTCGGATTCAAGGTAGAGAAGCTGAGCCGCGATGGCATTGGCCACCGGGTCGTCGATCTCTCCCACCAGGAACACGATGCGGTCGCGCAGCATGCGGGAGTAGAGGTCGTAGGCGCGCTCGCCCCGTCCGGTCTCCTCCACCACCGTGGGTATCTCGATCTGATTACGTATCACCATTGGCGTTCACGAACTCAAGAGCCCGTGCCGATCCAGGAACTCACGCATGATTGCCACACAACTCTCCGGTTCTTCGAGCTGCAGGAAGTGTGTCGTCTCGGGCACGAAGTCGTAGTCCACGGACAGGATATCGCTCAGGTCCAGCGTCGGCAGGTAGGAAAAGGGCAAGGTAGGGTCGGCGCCGATGACCTTGGTCGGGCTGCAGAGCTTCTCCAGCTCCACCATGACCGCAAACGGGGCGGCGTATTGGATGATCTGGGCTTCGTAGTCCCGCGGACAGCGAAGCTCGTAGCCGTCCCCGTCAGCGCTTTCGCGGAGCGTCGTCCTCGCGACCAGGTCGAACACGCCGGGAACGGCCCGTTGATAGAGCGGCAGGTAGGGCAGGACCTCGGCGAACTGCTGGATGCTCTCGAACCGCGGCGCGCGACGGCGGGCCATGGCCGACACACGCTCGGCGGCGGCATCGAATGCCTCATAGCCGAGCCCGCGTTTGCATACCGGCGGATCGAACAGGACGCGCGCCGCGAACTCGCTTCCCAGGTTGGCCGACAGGAGCGAGGCCAGGGCCGAGACGGAATGGAAGACCCCGATCTTCGGTTTGCTGCCAAAGTGGTGGTCGATGGCCTGGAGAATCAGATCGTGGTCATGGACGAACCTTGCCACGTTGTGACTCTCCGGCCTGCCGACCGGATTCCAACCGTGGTTTCGCAAGTCGTAGACGACCAGGTCGAAATCGTCGGCCAGCAGCGACCAGAAAGGATAGTAGAGATCGACGGCGAGACCGTTGCCGTGGCTCAGAACCAGCCGGGGGCCGGCCGGATTCCCGTGACGTCGCAGGACGATGACCGTGTCATCGTCCACGCGGACGTCACGGGTGGAAAGCGGCTCGGGTACCTGCCACACGGTTTCCCAAACGGCCTCAACCGGAGTGGGAATCCACGTACGCGATCAGATCCCCGATCGTGTTGAATTTCGCCACCTCTTCGGGAGGAATCGTGACGTTGAACTCCTCGCCGACCGTTTTGATGAATGCCACGGCATCCACGGACGAAACGCCGGAATCGGCCACGCTGGCAGCAGGGTTCGCCGGCCGGCCCAGGTTTTCCTGGAACAGTTGCTTGATACGATCCTCACTCGACGCCATTGGTGGTCCTCCTTTCAATCGGCCTGTGCTCCACACAGGACAAGGTTAAATGGAACGTATGTTCCACCATCCGAAAAACCTGCTGCCACTATAGGGCTTCAAGCGGGCATGTCAAACGAACGAACCCCCAAGCCAGGCTTCTGTGCCTCCACGGACACACATTGGCGCCCGACGCTTCACTTCAGAGCCCGGCCGGACGCCTCGATCCAGTGGCGGCGGCGCTGGAACGGGTAGCTCGGAAGCGAGACCCGACGCCGGGTCTCCCCCGCGAAGAGCCCGGTGAACGAGACATCGATCCCGGACTCGTAGGCCTTGGCTACCGCCGCGACGAACCCGCCGTCCGCCGTAGACGCCGACACCTCTTGTTGGAGGCTTGACAGCACGACAGGCGCCCGGCGTGCGTCCGCCGAGTCCGGCCACGCTCCGGCCACCGCCGGACCCAGGACCGCGGATGGGCCGACTTCCACGACGACCTCCACGTCCAGGGCGGCCAACGTCCCGACGCTTTCCGCGAACGCCGTGGGTTCGCGCGCCTGCCGGCGCCAATACGGTCCGTCGAGCGTGCCGCCCGGTTCCACGGCCCGTCCGGTCAGGCCGCTCACCAGGACAAGCGCCGGCGGCGCGAACGCGGCATCGGTGAGCGCCGTCCCCAGGTCGTCCGAAGGCGGCTCCGCTGCTCGGTCTCCGCGCAACGATGCCGACACCGCGCGTGCGCGGGCCAGCCGCAGCCCATCCTCCAGGCCGAACACTCCGGCCGCCTGCGCCGCCGCAAGCTCGCCCAGGTCATGCCCCGCCACCACGCTCGGGCCGACTCCCAGACTCGCCCACAACGCCGTCAGCGCGCACTCCAGCGCATAGATCGCCGGCTGTGTCCACGCTGGATCGTCCAGATCCCCGACCGCGGCCGCGCGGCCGAACATCACGTCCAGCAGCGAACTTCCTCGATCTTCCCGGACCACCGTGTCGCAACGGTCCAGAACGGCCCGGACGACCGGCTCGTCCTCGTACAGCGCACGCCCCATGCCGGCCCACTCGCTGCCCTCCCCGGTGTAGACGAACGCCACTTTCCTGGCCGCCGCGGGCTCCGGCTCCTCGCTCCCATCCGCGAGGGCCTTTAACGCCTCCCGAAGGGATACGGCATCGCGGAACACGGGGCCCTTCCTGTAGTCGAAATGGCTTCGCCCCACGCCAGCCGTCCATGCCATGTCCGAGAGCAAGGCTCTCGAGGCCGCGCCCGCCGATGAAAGCACGCCGTCGCGCTCGTCCAGCCACGAAAGATACCGTCCCGCCAACTGCCGGAGCGCGCCGCTCGTTTTTCCCGAAAGCGGCAGCAAGCGGGCAGCGCGTGCCGGGGGTCCTTCCTCCGCGGCCGCTGGAACGGCATCCGGCAGGTAGACCGGCACGGAAACCGCTGAACCCGAGGGGCTTTGCCCCTGGTCCATTCCCGCGGACCCATCACCCGGAGTGTCGTATCCCTCCACGACGACGTGAGCGTTCGTCCCCGAGATCCCGAACGCACTGACCGCCGCGCGCCGCGGCCTGTCGGGACGAACCGGCCAGTCCACCGCCTCGGAGGCCACCCGCACCGGGAGCCGGTTCCAGTCAAGTTGAGGATTCGGATTCTCAAAGTGCAGTTGCCTGGGAATCACCCCTCGCCTCATCGCCAGCATCGTCTTGATCAGGCCCGCGACCCCGGCGGCCGGCTCCAGGTGGCCGATGTTGGTCTTGACCGAGCCGATCAAGAGCGGCTGCGCCGTTTTGCGTCCCTTGCCGTACACCGCTGCCGCCGCCTGCACCTCGATGGTGTCGCCCAACTCCGATCCGGCCCCGTGGGCTTCCAGGTAGTCCACTTCCGACGGCGACACCCCCGCCCGCGACAGCGCCTCTTCGATCACCCGCTCCTGCGCTCGACCGTTCGGCACCGTCGGTCCCGCGCTCGCACCGTTCTGGTTGACTGCCGAGCCGCGGATCACCCCCCAGATGCTATCGCCGTCGGCCACCGCATCGCCGAGTCGCTTCAGGACCACCATTCCACAGCCCTCGCCCCGCACGAAGCCGTCCGCCGAGGCGTCGAAGGCCCGGCACTGACCTCCTCGCGACAGCATCCCCAGATCGGCCATCTCCCGCGTTATCCCCGGTGACAGGACCGCGGCCACGCCGCCGACCAGGGCCATATCCACTTCGCCTCCACGCAACCCCGCGACCGCGTGATGCACCGCCGCCAGCGACGACGCACAGTTGAGCTCCACCGGCATCGTCGGTCCTTCCACACCAAGATGGAAGGCCACCCGCCCGACCGCCATGCTCGCGGCGGTGCCCAGGTAACTGACGCTGGAAGCGCCCGCCGTCATCAGGTCCCGGTACTCGCTGGTGCCGATGCCGGCATATATCCCGGTGCGGCTTCCCCTCAACCGGTTCGGGTCCATCCCGGCATCCTCAAGCGCCTGCCAGGTCGTCTCGAGCATCATGCGTTGCCGGGGATCCATCGTGCGCGCCTCGATGGGTGTGATCCGGAAGAAATCCGCGTCGAACTTGTCGATCTCTTCCACGAACCCGCCGCGGCCGTAAGCCTCATATCCGGCGGGAAGGCCCCCGGCGAGATCGGCCGAGGAAGCGGCATCCCGGCGTCTGTCGGTCACCGCGTTCTCGCCCGCTTCGAGCTGGCGCCAGAAGGCCGACAGATCGGGAGCGCCGGGGAGGCGGCACGCCATGCCGACGATGGCGATTCCGTCGTCCCCGCGGGGCATTGCCGGCCGTGTCCCTGTCCGGGTCTCCGCCCCTGCCTCGGGTTGGGTCTCGGGCCGGGGTTGGGGGGCGGGTGCGCTACCGATTTC
The DNA here is from genome assembly GCA_965204505.1 of uncultured Binatia bacterium (SeqCode). Taxonomy (GTDB): domain Bacteria; phylum Desulfobacterota; class Binatia; order UBA9968; family JAJDTQ01; genus JAJDTQ01. Next base: position 37,124 of record CBDBFB010000001.1, on the reverse strand, counting down.
ACCAAGCTCCCCGACCAGGTGCCGCGCGAGCGTGGCGATGTCCGGGTAGTCGAACACCGCGGTGTTGGGCACCATGTACACGTCCGCGAACGCCCGGTTCAGCCGGTTCCGCAGCTCCACCGCCATCAGCGAATCCATCCCCAGGTCGAAGAATCCCACCGTGGGCGCCGGTGCCGTCGGCAGCCTCAGCACCGCCCGAACCTCCTGCTGCAAGAACGACACGAGCAACTCCTCGCGCGACCCCGCGGGGGTCCCCCGCAGTTGAGACAGCAGGTCCCCCGACGTGGCCTCGGCGCGGGCATCGTCCTCGGCGGTGGCGGACAGCAGGTCATCGAGGAAAAGCGGACGGTCCTCCACCGCCTCTTCGAACATCGACCAGTCCATCGCCATCACCACCGAGGTGGTGGCATCCTGCCGCACCAACTGGTCCAACGCCCGGAGACCCTGCTGCGGGGTGAACCAGCGCCCGCCCAGGGCCGTCCGTTGCCGGTCAATGCGTTCCCGTTGTTCGGCCGCCTCGCCGATCTCGGACCACGCCCCCCAGGCAATGCTCTGTCCCGGGAGCCCCAGCGCCCGGCGATGGCCGGCGAGCTGGTCCAGGAAGGCGTTGGCCGAAGCGTGGTTGGCCTGGCCCGGATTGCCCATCACGCCGACCCGACTCGAGAAGAGGATGAAGAACTCCAGATCGCGGTCCGCGGTGGCGCGGTGCAGGTGCCAGCCGCCAAGCACCTTCGGCCACAGCACCGTCTCGAACCGCTCCCAGCTCTGGTTGGTGAGGGCGCCGTCCGACAGCACGCCGACGCTGTGGATCACGCCGCCGAGGGGCGGCCGTTCCTGGTCGATCCGCTCCAGCATCCCGTCCACCGCGGCCGCGTCGGTGACGTCCGCCAGCTCCACGTGGACCGCCACGCCGCGTTCCCTCAGAGCGCCGATGGCCGCTTCGGCCCTGTCGTCGGGGGCCCGGCGCCCGTTGAGGACGATGGTCCCGGCTCCGTGGTCCGCCAGCCAACCGGCAACGGCACACCCGATGCCCCCCAGACCGCCGGTCACCAGGTAGGTCCGGTCCTGCCGCAACCGGCCCTTCGCCAGCGGCGACGCGGTGACGACGATCTTGCCGAGGTGCCGCGCCGAGCGCATGAAGCTCAACGCGGCCCCCGCTTCGGCCATGGGCCACCTGCTGTGGATGATGGGTTCCAGCTCCCCCGCCACCAGGCGCTCCATCACCCCCCGCAGGACCCTTCCCACCCACGCCGGGTCGGTCTTCTTGAGAACGTCCAGCTCCAAGATCAGGTAGGCCACGTCCGGACGCGCCGCCGCCATCTCGTCCACGCTCAGGATGTCGCGCCTGGCCATTTCCACGAACCGGCCGCCGTGCTTCAGGCAGGACAGGCTGGCGTCGATGAAGCCTTCTCCCGTCAGGCTGTTCAGCACCACGTCCACGCCCGCGCCGTCCGTGTCCTCGAGTATCTCTTCCCCGAAAGCCGTCCGGCGGCTGTCGTAGATGTGTTCCACTCCCAGTGACCGGAGATACGCCTGCTTCGGCGCGCTCGCGGTGGCGAAGACCTCGGCTCCGGCTGCTTGCGCCAACTGGATCGCCGCCAACCCCACGCCGCCGGCGCCGGCATGAATCAGCACGCGGTCGCTGGCTTCCAGCCCGGTGAACTCGTACGACAGCGCCGCCGACACGAACGCGCTCGGCACCGTGGCGAGGCCCGTCACCGGGATTCCCGGCGGCGCCGGCGCCACCAGCTCCTCGTGGGTGATCATTTCCGCCGCGAACGCGCCGAACCCCAGGCCGACCACGGGGTCGCCGACGGAAACGGTCGAGACCTCCGAACCCACCTCGACGACGTTGCCGCACAACTCCCGGCCCAGATTCCCCTCCTCGATGAAGCCGAGCGAACGGAACACGTCCCAGAAGTTGAGCCCGGCGGCATCCACCGCGACGCGGACTTCCCTGGGCTCCAGGGAACGCGCCGGCAACGGCATGACGTACGGTTTTTCGAATACGCCGGCCGGATCCGGGGCCAGCGCCCAGTCCGGCCCCTCCGGCAGGGCCAGCCGCTCCACCCCCGCTCCCGCCCGGACCAGACGCGCCACGCGCCGGCGTCCCGAGCGGTATGCGATGTGATTTTCAGGGTCGGGATACAGCAGCTCATTGAGCACATCGGCTACGGGAGCCGTCCCGCCGGGGTCCAGATCGATCATCCTCGGCTGGAGGTGCACCGCCTCCCGCGCCACCGCCTTGCCGAAACCCCAGAGCGTGGCCCCGGCAAGCTCGCCGCCGCGCTCCCGTTCCAGGACCTGCGCGCCGCGCGTCACGAACCATACGCCCTTGGCCGGCGTGACGTCGCTATCGGCCACGGCCTGCGTCAGCGCGAGCGCGCTCGCCCCCGCGCGCCTCACGTCTTCGGCGATCTCCGTGGTGGCAGCATCGGCCCCGTGTCCGTCCAGCCCCACCAGGTGCACCACCCCGTTGAACGGTATGTCTTGCGGCAAGCCCTCCACCAGCGATTGCCACGCCTCGCGATCCTCCGCTTCCACGGCCGTCCTGAAAACGCCGGGCCCGTGGACCTTCGGGTTCTCCGACGCTTGGCCATCCGCCAGCATCACCGTCTGGTTACGCGCTGCGAGCTCGGTTGCCAGCCCGGCCGCCACTTCCCCGCGGTCCGCCGCCAGGACCCACGCGCCCGGAGGCTCCGTCACCTGCGCCGGACCCTGCGCCACGATGACTCCCTTGTCGGGCATCCTGTCCGTCTCGGACTCGTCCGGCCCCAGGACTTCCGCTCCGGTGAAACCGGCGTCGCCGAGCGCCCGGCACCACACCGCCGGGTTCGCCAGGGCGTGGTGCGGGCGGTAATCGTCGGCGAACCGCCACCATCCGTCCAGCTGTCCGAAGGTCAGGTCCATCCAGCCCAGGCCGCTCAGGTTCTCCAGCGCGATCAGGTGTCCCGACGGCGCCAGCAGGTCAAGGCAGTGCCCCAGCGTCTCCGGCAGATACCGGGTCGCGTGCAGCACGTTGGACGCGATCAGCAGGTCGTAGCCGTGGGACTCGAAACCTTGGGCGACGGGGTCCTTCTCGATATCCAGCGGACGGTAGTCGATGCCGTCATTGCCGAAGCGCGCCTCCGCTTCCGCGAAGAAGCCGGCGGAGATATCCGTGTAGGTGTAGTCGAAACGTCCTTCGGGAAGCTCCGGCAGCACGGAGGCGGTGGCCGACCCCGTGCCCGCACCGATCTCCAGCACCCGCAAGCGCCGCCCCTCCGGCAACCGGGCCACCAGCGCCTGGACCGCGTCCGCCAGCATCCGGTTCGCCGCCCGCGCCACCGGCGCCTTGAGATACAGGTCGGCCGCGGTGGGCTCTCCGCTGCTGAACAGGAGCGTCAGGGGATCGGCGCCGCCGCGGAGCACGTCGGCGAGGGCGTCGGCCGACCGCTTGAACAGCCCGATCTCGACCAAGCCGTCCGGATAGAGATCCGCCATCCGCGGGGCGAACCTTTCGGGATCGCCCGGCATACCCTCCGGCCACGGCTCTCTCGATCCCGCCACTACCGTAAACCCGTCGCCGGTTTCCTCCAGGACACCCGATCTGGCGAGCATCTCGAGCATCCGGTGGAAAAGGCGCCTGTGTTCCTCGTTGACGTTCAGCCGTTGCCGCAGGTCTTCGGGGTCCACCACCTCGCCGGCCCGGCGCTCCCACCCCAGCTTGTCCAGGTTCGCAAGCGCATAGGACCACGACCACCGCTCCAGATCCGCCAGCAGGGCGCACCTGTCCTCCGGATCCACGCCGGCGCCGGTCAGGTAGCGGGAGAACGACTGCGAGCCCGCGGCGACGGTTGCCGGACTCGGGAGGAAGTCCGCGGGCACCAGTCCCGGCGCCAGGGCGGAGTCGCGCCACACGACCTCGTACAGCAACTCCTTCACGCCCTCGACCGCCGAGAGCAGCGCTTCGCGCGTGGCCCGCTTCACCGTGTATCCGCTCAACACCCCGAGCAGAACCCCGTTGGTATCGTAGATGGTCAGTTCCCCGCTCAGGACCTCCGGCGGCTCGCCCGTTTCCGCCTCCGGCTCCGGGGACGGCATGTTCATGCGCACGTGGCAGACGACCCGCTCCGGCAGCCGCCCCGAGAGCCACAGCCGCTCCCACCCGAACGGCAGGTACGTGGTCGCGCCCTGGGTTCCGGTCAGGCCGCGCGCGGCCCCCACGACCTGAAAGCAACCGTCCAGCACGAGCGGGTGAACGTCCAGCCCGTTACGGCCCAGCGCTTCCGGAAAAAAGACCTCGCCCACCGCTTCGCCCGGCCGGGCCCAGACCCCCCCGAGCGTGCGGAAGGACGGGCCGAGGTCGATGCCCGTTTCGGCCCTGGCCCGGTAGTAGTCCGCCACCTCCACCCGTGACATGCCGGCCTTCAGGCTTTCGATATCCACCCGGGTCACGGGTTGCGGCGCCGGAACACCTGACGGCACGCGTCCCTCCACGTGCAACGTCCATTCCCCTTCACTCCCCTTGCTGAAGATCTGGACGCCGCGCGACGCCGCCTGCCCGGGCGCGTCGAGCACGAGCTGCATGGTCCGGCCGTCTTCGCCCGCTCCGTCCCCGGAGTCCTGCTCCGGAAACACCAGCGCATTGTGGAGCTGCATGTCCTCCACCACCGCCGAACCGGTGCCCTCGGCAAGGGCCGCCGTTGCCGCCATGGCGCCGTAGAGCGCGCCCGGGGCCAGGACCCGCCCGAATACCCGGTGGTCGCTCAGCCACGCCGGATCCGAAGGGAAGACTTCCGTCTCGAAGGAGGTCTCGCCGCGGGCGGACTCGTGCCGGACGCCCAGCAGAGGGTGCCCGTCACTCCCGCGGCGCTGTTTCGGCGCTTCGATCCAGTGGCGTTCGCGTTGGAACGGATATCCCGGCAACGAGATGCGCCGCCGCGCCTCTCCCGCGAAGAGCCCCTCGAAACGAATCGCCAGGCCGGCCCGGTACGCACCGGCCACGGCCTCAACGAAACCGTCGCCCGACGGGGCCGTCGCGTCATCGGACGGTCGGCACAGGCTCGACAGCACCCTCGGCGCCGGTGTCCGCGGCGACTCGGGCCAGGCCGACACCGCCATCGGCGCCAGCACCGAATGCGGACCGATCTCCACCACCAGGTCCACGCCGAGTTCGGCCAACGCCCCGACGCCGGCCGCGAACGCTACCGGCTCCCGTGCATGACGCCGCCAATAGACACCGTCCAGCCTCTCGCCGGGCTCCACCACCCGGCCGGTCAGGTTGCTGACCACGGCCAGGGAGGGGGCCTCGACGGTCACGCCGTCCAGGAACGCTTCCAGCGCGTCCAGCGCCGGCTCCACCAGAGCGCTGTGGAACGCCTTGGCCGTGTTGAGCCGCCTGACCCGGACGCCCTCCGATTCGAAGCGTTGCGAGACGGCTTCGATGCCCGCCACCGGTCCGCTGACCACCTGGTGGGTTCCGTTATCCGCGGAAATGCTGACGCCGACACCGGCCGATGCCTCGTTCGCCGCCTCCACCACGGCCGCCACCCGCGCCGGCGGGGCAAAGACCGCGGCCATGGCGCCCGGCTCGATGCCCGACAATAGGGTGCCGCGTGTTGCCGCCAACCTCATCCCGTCGTCCAGGCTGAACGCGCCCGCCGCCTGTGCCGCCGCCAGCTCGCCCACGCTGTGCCCCAGGACCGCCGCCGGCCGGATGCCCACGCTCGCCCAGAGTGCGGTCAGCGCACACTCCAGGGCATAGAGCGCCGGCTGCTCCCAGGCCGTATCGCCCAGTTCCCCTTCCCCTCCCGGCCGGCCGAACATCACGTCCAGCAGGGACGCCCGACGCTCCTCCCGGAACACGGATTCGCAACGGTCGAAGACCGCCCGTGCAACCGGCTCGGTGTCGTAGAGCGTCCGGCCCATGCCGACCCACTGGCTTCCCTGCCCGGTATAGACGAAGGCCACTTTGCTCGCCGCGGCCGGCCCGGCGTCCTCGGCCGATTCGGCCAGCGCCTTCAGGCCCTCGCGCACCGCGCCGGCATCGTGGAAGATGATGCTGGCGCGGTGATCGAAGTGGCTCCGCCCCACGCCCGCGGTCCAGGCCATGTCCGACAGTGCCGGCCCCGAAGCGGCGCCTTCGGAGGACAGCGTCCCGGGCGGTTCGTCGAGCCACGACAGATACCGCCCCGCAAGCTCCCGGAGCGCGCTTGGCGACTTGCCCGAGAGCGGCAGGAGACGGGTCGTCCGGGGACCGAGCCCTTGCTCCGGCCGCGGCAGGTCCGTCGCCGTCTCGGGCAGCGAAACCGGCACCACTCTGGCGGGGCCGGCGACCGCGTGTTCATCTACGGACGTCCCGTCCGGGGCGCGGTATTCCTCCACCACGATATGAGCGTTGGTTCCGGATATCCCGAAGGAGTTCACGCCCGCCAGTCGCGGCCGGCCGGGACGGGTCGGCCAATCCATCATGGTCGAGGTGATGCGCAACGGCAGACGGTCCCAGTCGAGACGGGGGTTGGGATCCTGGAAATGGAGATGCTTCGGAAGGACGCCGCGATTCACGACAAGCGCCGTTTTTATCAATCCGGCAATCCCGGCCGCCGACTCCAGATGGCCGAGGTTGGTCTTCACCGAAGCCACCAGGAGCGGCCGGTCGGCGTCGCGTCCCCTGCCGTAGACATCGGCCACGGCCTCGATCTCGATGGGGTCGCCCACCGCCGTCCCGGTCCCGTGGGCCTCCAGGTAGTCCACCTCCGACGGTGGTATCCCACATTGCGACAGCGCCGTTTCGATGACCTGCACCAAGGCGGGCGTGTGGGGCACCGTCAGACCGGAGCTGGCGCCGCCGTGGTTCACCGCCGCCCCCCGGATCACCGCCCAGATGCGGTCGCCGTCCGCCTCGGCCTCGTCCAGCCGCTTCAGGATCACGACCCCGCAGCCTTCGCCCCGCACGTAACCGTTGGCGGAGGCATCGAACGCCTTGCTCTGTCCATCCGGGGACAACATCATCGCGTCCGCCCGCAGCTCGTAGATGCGACTGTTCAGGATCGCCTGGACCCCGCCGGCAATGGCCAGGTCCGCCTTCCCCTGCTGGAGGTCCGCCACCGCGTCGTGCACCGACACGAGGGATGACGCGCAGGCGGCGTCCACGGCCTTCGCCGGTCCCATGAGGCCCAGCACGAAAGAGACCCGCCCGCTGGTGCCGTTCAGGTTGGTGCCGCTCAGGGCATAGAGGCATTCGGCGGCCCCGGAAGGCTTGGTCGAATCCACCACCAGCATCCGGTACTCGTCGTTGCTGATCCCGGTGTACACGCCGGTGAGGCTCTCCTTGAGGCGGTCCGGATCGATCCCCGCATCCTCCAGAGCCTGCCAGCTCGTCTCCAGCATCATACGCTGTTGCGGGTCCAGCAGTTGCGCTTCCACCGGAGAGATTCGAAAGAAACCCGCGTCGAACAGCTCGATGTCGTCGACGAAGGCGCCGAAACGACAGGCTTCGCTGGGGATCGTGCCGTCGGCGAAGATCTCGCCCACCCGCCCGACACCGGACCCCGGGGTGCTTTCGGTGATGGAGTTCCCGCCGGCCTCGAGCAGGCGCCAGAAGGAGGAAAGGTCCGGCGCGCCCGGGAACCGGCACGCCATGCCCACGATGGCGATGGGCTCTACGGTCCGGGAAAGCTCGCGATCACCCCGCTCCGTGCGGGTGCCCCCCCTGCGGGAAGGAACGGAAGACTCATCGCTCATCTTTTTCTCCAGGCATGGGATATCGATGTAACTGGTGCCCTTGCCTCAGCGCTGCGGGAGGATCGCTGGTTCATTTTCACGGAACGGCAGAGTAGCACGTCCCCCAGGCAGCTTACATATCGTTTTCGGTATGTAACATATCTTTATCGGTATGCAATGTGGAGTCGATAGCTGTCTGACGGCCCTGTCCGTCCTAGCCATCGCGCATCGGCGGAGGGGCTTCCACCCGCACGGTAAGAATATCGGTGTCATGGTATTGCTGATGACGAACCGATGCGGCCACATGCCGTAGCAGCCGAAGCGACATTTCCGATTCGTTCGGCCCTTCGCCGGCCTGTTCGGCGAGCAACGCCATCCTGTCCTGAAGGTTCTCTCCTCCGGGTGCGGCCGCGAATTCAAGGATCGCCCCGCCGGCCTGCCTGTACGCTACCAGCCGCAGCCGCCGGCCCTCGCCGCCGGCCTCGTCTTGCTGCAAGAGCGTCAACAACGCCTCCTCGGCGGCAGCCGTGAGGCGGTCCGCCATGGTCGTACCCCAGCCGCTCCGGGAGGTGAAATCGCCGAGAAACTCCCTGATCCCGGGCAGTGCCGCAACGCCCAGCTCGCCCACGAACCGACTGCGTCGAGGCGCCGTCAACTCCACGAACGCCGTCATGAGTATGGCCGCCAGGCCGCCGGCGGTCATCCCGTTCCGGAGAAGGCCGCCCGCGAAGCCGGCGACATACTCGGGAAATACCACACCGCTCTGGAACCCGACCCCAAGCCAGAAGGCGACGCCCACCACCAATCCCTTGCGATAGTCCATGCCGTCCTGGAGGACCATCTTCATGCCGATGACGAAGAGCATGGCGACGATGACCGCCAGGTAGGCCGCGACCACCGGATTGGGGATCGCCAGCAGCAGGGCGAGGGCCCTTGGAAGAAAGGCCAGGGCCATGAGGATCACCCCGGCAGCCACCCCGAGGGTCCGCGCCGCGACCCCGGTGAGCTCGGCCAGCGATACACCGGTAGTGTAGGCCGTGTTCGGCACCGTGCCGGCGAAACCCGAGAGCAGGTTGCCGAGGCCGTCCACCGCGGCGGCGCCTTGCACCGCACGGTAGTCCACCGCCCGGGGCCGGCGCCAGGACGTGCGCTGGACGGCGATGGAGCTGCTGATGGTGCGGATGGAGCCGATCAACGCCACCAGCAGGAAGGCCGGCAGAAGCGCCCAGAACGCCGGGCCGAAGTCGAGGGCGAAGCCCGGCCATGGTCCCGCGGGCAGTCCCGCCCACGACGCCCCGGTGACGCGCCCCAGGTCGTAGATCCCGAAGAGCGCGCCCACCGCCGATCCCGCCACCACGCCGAGCACCGGCGCCCACAGGCGCAATGCGCCGGTGGACTTCAGCGCCAAGCCGACGACCACCAGGACCGTTGCAAGCGCGCTCAGCGGAGCGGCGGCCGCCGGGCTCCCGTCCGGCACGTCGCCGAGCATGTCGAAGACGACCGGCATCACCGTCACCGGTATCAGCAGGATCACCGTTCCGGAGACCGTGGGCGTCAGGACCCGCCGGAACAGGGCCAGCCGCGCGGACGCCAGGAGCTGAAAAAGCGCCGCCGCCACCACCAGGGTGGCCAGAAGCGCCGGACCACCCTGGGCCAACGCCGTGATGCAGACCGCGATGAACGCCCCGGAGGTGCCCATCATGAGCACGTGGCCCATGCCGATGCGTCCGAAACGGACCGTTTGCAACACCGTGGCGGCGCCGCTGATGACGGTGGCGCCGAACACCGCCCATCCCAGGTGGGTCTCGGTGGCGCCGCCCGCGCGCATCACCACCGTGGGGATCAGCACCGTGACAGTCACGCTGATGACCGCGAGCTGTAGGCCGAGTCCCAGGGAGACCGCCGTCGGGGGATGTTCGTCGGGCTGGTAGCGGATACCGGTAGTGGCCAACTGCGTCCTTTCTAGCTCGCGGATGCAGGATATCCCGGCGAGCTACCCGTTTTCAATGTCGACACCGCCTGTCACAACGGGGAGTTGTCCGGTAGAGTGAACCAACGTGCACCCGAAGTGAAGTTGGTCAATGGAGGCGAGAGGTTATGGCGGAGGAACACAACCTGGAAGGCATACCGGAAGCCATGCGAGCGCCCATCGGACGCTACGCCGACACCCTCCGGGAACTCGCCGGCGGCAACGCCCGGTCCCTGACGCTGTTCGGCGCCATCGCCGCCGGCGTTTTCAACCCCCGTTCCCACACGGCGCGGAGCGTCTTCGTGGTGGGAGCCGTGGACCTCGACATGCTGCGGCAGTTGGCGCGCCAGGGCCCGCGCCTGGGCAAGGCTCGCATCGCCGCGCCGCTGATCATGACGCCGGAATATATCGAGGCCTCCCGGGACACCTTTCCGCTGGAGTTGCTGGAGATCGCCCAGCACCACGTCTGTGTGTTCGGCGACGACTATTTCCGGGACCCGTCGCTTCAGGCCGTGGACGTGAGACACCAGTGCGAGCGCGAGCTCAAGACCATCCAGCTCGGCATGAGGCAGGCGCTCCTGGCCGCGGCGGGGCGGGACAAGGCCCTGACCACGGTGGAGGTGGACGTGGGAGAGCGCCTGCTGCGATCGCTGCGCGGGCTGCTGTGGCTTCACGGCGACGTCGAGCCCAAGGCGGCCATGGACGCGGTGGCGGCGGTCGAGGAGGGCATCCACCGTTCGCTGCCCGGGGTGCGTAGCGCCATTGACGATCGCAGCAACCACGGTTGGGAGGAGTTCAAGACCCTCTACGCGGACGTGGACGCCCTGAGGACCCTCATCGATGCGTGGTAAGGCGACGCGTTTCCTTCCCGGCCTTTTGCTGCTGTGCGTCGCGACCTGGCTGGCTCCGCCGGCAGGCGCCGCCGTGACGGTCCGGGACCCGGGGACGTACGTGGTGGACACCGCCGGCCTCATCGATGCCGCCACCGAACGCCGGATGGAGGGCTGGCTGCGCGAACTGGAACAGAAGACCACCGCCCAGGTCAAGGTCCTGACCGTGCCCACCACCGGCGGGGAGGACTTCTTCGGCTTCGTCCAGCGCCACGCGGAAGCCTGGAAGCTCGGCCGCAAGGGCAAGGACAACGGCGCGCTCATCGCCCTGACGGTCAGGGAGCAGCGGGTGCGGATTCACACCGGGTATGGCCTGGAGGGGGTGCTGCCCGACTCCTGGGCGGGCACGGCCTCGCGACGGGTGGCGGCGGACTTCTTCAGGGCGGGCAAGTACGCCCAGGGGTTGATGGCTCTCACCGTCGCCACCGCCAACCGGGTGGCGGACACGGCGCGGGTGAAGCTCACCGGCGCTCCCGACTACCGGATCCGCGACGGACGCCAGCGCATGGCCCGCAACACCGGCATCGGCGCGTCGCTGATGCCGATCCTGGTGCTGCTGTTCGTCTTGAGTTCCCTGCGGCGGCGGCGCCACCACACGGCCTGGGGCGGCCGGGGCGCGGCTTCCGGCTTTCTGATGGGTGCGATCCTCGGGAGTCTCCTCGGCGGAGGCGGGCGCTCCTGGGGCGGCCCCATGGGCGGCGGCCTGGGAGGTGGGTTCGGAGGCGGCTTCGGAGGTTCCTTCGGTGGCGGCGGAGGTTTCGGCGGAGGCGGGGGCGGCGCCGGGTGGTGAGGCCGAGGCGGTCCCGGCTCGGACCGGACATTACCGCACGATCCAGGCGCGGGCGGGTTTGAAACTTGGCCTTGTAGAGTTTACCCTACCGCCAACCGCCCGTAACTACCCGAAAACTATGAAGTAAAATTCTTCTCTTGAAGGACCGGATGATGCCCTCACGAACAATCAACACATGGTCAACACGGCGTGTCCAGCACCTCTGCGCAAGCCTGGCATTGCCCGGCGCCTTGTGGCGCTGATGCGCCGATTCAGCACCATAGCCGATCTCGCACCGGGGACGCCGGAGTTCCATGCCGCCTGGGTTTCCGACCACAGTAGGCGCCGCGTCACGCACACGGCTGTGACGCGCAATCGGCAACCATCGCGTCCTCTGTCCGAACGAAGCAACCGTGCTCCCTTCCAGCCCGTCCGGGCCTACTCCGTCATGCGCTTGAGCCCGCTCAGGGGCTGAACCTTCACCGCCCGCGAGGCGGGCTTCGCGGCCACCGTGATCTCCTGGCCGGTGAAGGGCGACATCATCTTGCGCGCCTTTGTCGCAGGCTTGCGCACCACCTTGATCTTCAGCAGGCCGGGAAGCGTGAATGTTCCCACCGCGCGTTTCCTGAGTAGAGTCGAGGACTGGCGCGCCAACTTTAGGGTCCGGTGGCTAGTCCGTCGCTTTCGCTCCGGGCCTCAGTCCGGCTCCCATAGCCACGTTTCCAGTCCTCGCTCATCGAACCGTGCGTGCGGATTTCCCGCACACGGCTCTCGGACGAGATCATGCCTTCGCGCTCGGAAGGCCCATTGCCGTCCGCGTCAAGCGCAAGAGGTCATACTGGTCGTAGAGCCTCTGGAACGGGAAGTGCACAGTCTTCCCGCTTCTCACCTTGTGCTTCCGACAGAGCCACTGTTGCAGCCGCCGGGCCGCGTGGTTTCCGACTGCGCGATAGGCCGGGCTGACTTGCCCGAGGCTGTAGTAGGTTGCCCACCCGATGATAGTTCGGTTCAGGCGTTCCACCATTACCTCTGATGACAACCAGCCGTGTCCTTTCGCCGTCATCTCGCTGACCCTGCGGCAGATGCCCCGGACGCTTGCCTTGCTGGGTCGGGTTCCAATGTAGGAGCCTTTGCCGGTCGGGCGATGGATGCGTCCGATGCGGTAGCCGAGGAACTCGAACGCTTCCTCCGGGCACCGCAAGCATCGGGTTTTTCCGTTCGTTGACCGCAAGCTTCAAACCCGCTGTGAGCTGCTCCACCGCCGCCAGCATCTCTGCCGCCGGGGCCTTGCCGAGCACACAGAGGTCGTCGGCGTAGTTCACGATTTCCGAGCGGAAGCGCCGGGCATAGCCCAGCACCTTCCAGCCCAACACGAAGCGCCGCATGTAGAGGTTGCTGGCCAACGGAGAGATCGGCGCCCCTTGCGGGGTTCCCTTCCGCTCCTTGCGCGCCCGGTTCGTGCGGCGCTTGCCGCCCTTGCCGTCGTCCTCCTCCACCGGCATTTCCAGCCACGCCTTGATGAGCCTGAGCATCCGTCCGTCGCTGATGCGCCGTGCGAAGCTCTTCATGAGCTCGGCGTGCGGTATCTCGCCGAAGTAGTTGGACAGGTCGCAATCGACCACCTCGTTGTGTCCCCTGTACAGGAGACGCCAGACACGTTTCACCGCGTCGTGGGCGCTCCGCTCCGGCCTGTAGGCGTACTGCTCCGGTTGCAGGTCCGCTTCGAAGATCGGCTCTAGCACCAGCACCGCCGATGTCTGCGCTACCCGGTCCCGTATGCAGGGGATGCCCAATGGCCGGAGCTTGCCGGGCTGTTTCTTCGGGATAAGGACCTGCCGCACCGGCTTCGGTGTGTACGTCCCATCCTTCAGTTCCCGCGCCAGTTCCCCAAGCCAGCGCCCCACGCCGTATGACTCGATAGCCGCGAAGGTCTCTCCGTCCACCCCGGCAACTCCACCGTTACGGCGGACCCGCCTCCAGGCTTCAGCGAGAAAGTCCTCGCGCCATACCTTGTCGATCAGCGCGTGAAAACGCCGCTCGGGTTCTTCCTTAGCTTTCGCATGCAATACGGTCTGGAGTTTCCGGACCTTCTCCGACCCTGGTAGGCTCGCGCCAGTGGTCATGCCTTCCTTCCTTTCCGTATCCCTCTCGAACCAGGGCTCCTTCCCTCCGCCGGCATTACCCGGCATCCGCGGTACTCCAAGCCCCTCCGCCACCCTGCCCGCCCGGCCTGCCCCTCGCGGGGTTCCGGTTGGTGTGTGCGCACCACCGACAGGGCTTCCCGTGTTGCTGCCGTCCCCCTCTTCCATGCGTGCCGCCGCCATTGCCCCGGCGAGACCGGCCGGTGCATCCGTCGCTCGCTTCCCGGCCGATGACAGCCTTCCCCATGTCACGGGTGGGTCGGCCCTCGCATCATCTTGTTTCGAGGCCTGCTCAGCGTTCACTCGCGTTGCGGCCCGCATGGTCGCTAAGCCGCCCCAAGGGCGGCCCGTTGCATCGAAGTGCTTCAGGCCATGTCGTCACCTCCATGACCCGCTCCGATTGCTACCGGCTGGAGCGACAGTTGCCGGGCGGGATTCGCACCCGCTGAGGGATGGTGCCTTTCCACGGCACACCGTGACGCTCAATGACAGCTCCGAGCTCGTCGAGCACCGCGGCCACGTCCTTCCTTTGGAGCCCGGTCGATTCGGACAGGGTGTTCAAGATCTGGGTCTTGGTCATGGCCTCCTTGAGCGCCGTGCTCTTGCGGTTTGCGGTCGTCGCCATCCCGTGTGTCTCCCTCCGTTGCTTGCCGCCATTGTCGAAACGATATTCGAGGGTAGCGGATTGGCCGTTAAAAAGCGAATCGCTCCCGATGAGCCAACGGCCCTGGTTGCGGTAAACCGCGATGTGCAGAACGGGTCCCGGCTCCGGCCTCGACCGCCGGGGGACGGCCGCTTGAGCAGGCCGCAAGGCCATGACGGCAACGCGCCGCTGCACCGGAACGGCGCGGCCGGGCCTCGATAATGGAAGCCCGGGTCAAGGTCCGTGCCGCGGACGGCACGCGTCCCGCATCACCGCAGCCGGCATAGAAGCCGGCGGCGCGGAGCGGCTCAGTCCTCGGCCTCGAACAGCCGAAGGAAGGCCGCTTCGGCCTCCCGCAGTCCCGTCTCGGTCAGAAACACCGACTTGGCCTTGCCCACCGGGTCGGAGATCAGCCCCTTCTCGTGAAGACGTCCCATGGCATCCCAGTCGAAGCTCTTCCAGGCACGGGCGCCGCCCACCGGATGGCTCTCGAATATCCCCAGATAGAGCAGCGCCAGCACGGCCTCGTCGATCCTGCCGTTCAACCGTTCGTCGTCCATGCCGGGACGATACTCCATCGCCCGCCTGCAAGACAGCCCCGGCGGGATTCGGCCACCCGTCCTTCCGAATCTCCACGACTTCCCGGAACGTCTTACCGAGGTTCGGGACAGTTCGGGCATGCCGTGGAGTTCCCAGACCCCGCGTCTGTACGGTCGTTGTCCACGCCGTGTCGAGGATGTGCAAGGAGGGCTGTTGCCAACAGGAAATCAACCATTGAGCCGCAACACTAGTGACCCTCGGCCGGACGTTCCGCGAGCCGGACGTCGAACGACAGGAACCGGTCGAAGAGCGCGGTCTTCCGCCAGCACCGGGCATCACCGAGGAAATCCAGCGGCAACCGCCATTCGAGCAGCCCGAACCAACGCAACGGTCCGAGAACCCGTCCCGCAAACATCGTGCCTTCCGCATTCCAGTGCATTTTCGCCACCGAGTCGTCGCGAACGGCGCAAAGGGTGGCGAGCGTGTCCACGCTCTGCCACTCGCCGGCCATATGGGAGAGGCCCCACAGGATCACGCCCATGTCGTCCTGCGGCCATCTCCCCGGTAACCCGCGGGGAAACGTCTGGATGAAGCGCCAGAGTTCGGCGTGCCAGAACACGTGCCGGAACAGGATCGCCTGAAGCGCGCCCCGTCTTCCCGGCCCCAGCATCTCCCGCCCCAGGGCGGTCACCTGGCACAACCCCGCCCGGCCCTCCAGCAGCCCGGCCATGTCCAGCAGACGATGCAGCAGATGGAGCTCCCATACATCGCCCTCGCGAAACGCCTTTCCCATGCGGAAATGCTCGGTCGCCTCCATCCCGGGCCAGGTCGTCGACTCGCGCATCGCCGCGACCGCATCCCGCCCGAAGTTCCCCTTGCCGGTGAGCCGCAGCCACCCGTCCCTGTCCACCCGATCGAGCACGATCAGCGCATTGCGCACGAATGCCGACTCGCCGAAAGCTTCGTCCGGAAGGTCGGCCGCGAGCCTGAGCGTGCCGTTCGCGGCTGACGGCTCGGCGCGAAGCGCTTCGACGCTCCCCGGCTCAAGAAGCCTCCACACCGGCTCCACCCCGCCGGGCCACTCCGAAAGGTCCGTCCCCATTGCCGTCTCCGGCACGGATCATACATCACGGGTGCGGCCATGAAAACGCAAGCCGGGGCATGGCTCCCGATGCTTTCCGCGACACTGTCTGGCGTCGCCATGGCGAGGTAATCGCCGACCCGCCCGTCGTTGCGTCCCGTCACGGACCTCGCCGTCACGCTCGACAGCGATACCACCGGAGATCACGGCCGCGCCTTCGAGGCCCTGTGATCAACAGTTCCAGGATTTCCGCGCAACCCCCCGGTGATCCGGCCTGGGCTCTCGTACTGGAAGAAGAGTAGAAGGGCCAGCCTCCGGCGGGGGCGGCCGGACGGTCCCGAGAGAGACCGCGCCGCGCCGAATTCCCGCCAACGGAGGTTTGCGCATGTCCCTACCCGAGAAGATTTCCGCCGACTACACGCTGCGCCCAAGCGAGCTGGCCAAGGTGCTCGCCACCCTGGTCGAGGCCCGCCAGCCGGCCATGGTCTGGGGGCCGCCCGGAGCGGCCAAGAGCGAGATCGCACAGCAGGTCGCCGCGGCCGCCAACCGCCGGTACGTTGACGTCCGGGCGCTGCTGCTCGACCCCGTCGATCTTCGCGGCATCCCCTGGCGCGACAGCGACGACCGCACGCGTTGGGCCACGCCCGACTTCCTGCCGCCATCCAACGATCCCGGCCGCTGGCTCGTCAACCTCGAAGAGCTGCCCTCCGCGGTCCCGATGGTGAAGGCCGCGCTCTACCAATTGGTGCGCGACCGCAAGATCGGGGAGTACGAGCTGCCCGAGGGCGCGTCGCTGATCGCCTGCGGCAATCGCGAGACCGACCGCGGCGTCGTGCACAGCATGCCGACTCCGCTGGCCTCGCGCTTCGTCCACCTGGACATCCGCGTCGACGTGGAGGACTGGCTCAACTGGGGCGCGGCCAACGGCATCGTTCCCGAGGCGCTGTTCTTCATCACCTACGAGCCCGAACTTCTGCACCAGTTCGACCCTCAGTCCAGGGAGCGCGCCTTCCCGTGCCCGCGGACCTGGGAGTTCGTCAGCAACATCGTCAAGCACCGGAACGGCCTCGATCCCTCGGTCGAACGCGCGCTCTTCCGGGGCGCCGTGGGCGAGGCCGCGGCGGTGGAGTTCTCCGCGTTCCTGAACGTCTGGCGGGAGCTGCCCCATCCCAGGGCGGTCCTCGCCGACCCTGGGAACGCGGCCATCCCAGAGAACGCGAGCGCGCTGATGGCGCTCTGCGGCTCGCTCTACCGGCTCGCGACAGACGTCACCATGGACGCCATCGTCACGTTTGCGGAGCGGCTCAGGAGGGAGGTGGGAGAGTCCTTGGTGGGCGCATGCGTGCGCCGCGACCCGGCGCTCCAGCGCTCGCCCGCCTTCATCCGCTGGGCCGCAGCCAAGACACAGTGAGGGAGAAGGCCATGCACTGGAGAATCGCACACTACCCGGCGGGCGACGCCTCCTCGCGCAGCTACGTCGTGCGGGCGTGCAGCCGCGAGGCGGCACGGCGGAAGCTCGCCGCCGCAATCAACGTCCCCTTGTGGACCCTCAGGTAGCCCGAAAGGAGGAACCCATGGACCTCAACCGCGACGCCATGCTGGTCAGCCTGCACATCACCGCCTGGTCCGGCCGGCTCTATGACCGCGAGGCCAGCGACCACGTCGCCGTCCAACACGACGCCAGCACGAGCGCCGGCCGCTACAACAAGCGCCTGCTCCCCAAGTCCGCCCTTTCCGCCATCAACGCCGTCATGAGCGAAGCGAGGACCCGGCACTACGCCAACACCCTCCCCTGGGACGACAAGGGCTCGCGGCTCCTCACCGTCGCCAACTACGAGCGCTACACCGAGGTCATGGACGGCCTCCGGGAGCGCCTGGTGCGCCAGCGCGCCCGCTTCATCGAGGACTACGACCACTACGTGGAGCAGGCCCGGATCGACCTGGGCAAGCTCTTCCGCATCGAGGAGTATCCGTCCAAGGAGGATCTCCGGGACAGGTTCTCCATCCGCTACCGCATCACCGCGGTGCCGGACGCGGACCACTTCATCGCCAGCCTCGCCTCCGAGGACACCGACCGTGTGAAGCGCGACATCGAGCGGCACATCGAGGAGCAGCTCCACGACGCCGTGGGCGATCTCTACCGCCGCCTGGCCGAAGCGGTGGAGCGGGTCTCGGAGCGTCTGCAAGAGGACGACGACGGCAAGCCGCTGGTGTTCCGGGACACCATGATCTCCAACATCCGGGACCTGGTCGACGTGGTTCCCCGGCTCAACATCTTCGGCGACCACAGGCTCGCCGGCCTCTGCGAGCAGGTGAAGGAGAGGATCGCTGGGGTGGAGCCGGATTCGCTCCGTCCGTCCGGGGCCTTCGACCCCATTATCCGGGCACAGGTGAAGCGCGACGCCGACGCGCTCATGGAGCAATTCGCGGGCTACTTCCCGGCGCCGCAGGCCGAACCGGCGCGGCAGGTGGCGTGATGTCACCCAACGCTCTCAGGGAATCCGCAATCCGCATCAGCGACTGCGTGACCGGGCTCCTGCAGAAGCAGCCCTTCTTCGGGAGCCTGGTCCTGAGGCTCCCCCTCTGCGCCGATCCCACGCGAAAGACGCTGGCGAGCGACGGACACGAGATCCGCTACTCGCCCGGCTGGGTGGCGGAGACCGACGCGCACCTCATCGAGACCGCCATGGCGCGGGTGGTGATGGCCTGCGCCTTGAAACACCATACCCGCCGGCGCGGGCGGAACCCTGAGCGCTGGCAGACCGCCTCGCAGCTCGTCACCCACGCGCTCTTGCGCGACGCGGGCTTCACGCTCCCTCCCGAAGCCGAAGCCTGGGAGGACCTGAGCGTGGAGCAGGCGTACGACCGCCTGCCGGAACCCGGGGACGGCGATCCCGGCGACGACGGCGACGCAGCCCAAGGTGGCGCCAACGGCGCGGGCGCCGACAGCGATGAGTCTGGAGATCCGTCCGATCCGTCCGATCCCGCCGACCAGGGCGACGGCGGCGACGGGAACGGCCAGGGTGAGGACAACGCATCCGGCGCGCCGCCGAGCCATGATCCTTCCGGCACCGGAGAGGTCATGGACGCCGACGCCCGCGGGGACAGTGACTCCGGTTCCGGCGACGCGTCCGTGGACACCGCCGCCGAGGAGCAGGCGTGGGACGAAGCCATGCACCAAGCCCTCAGCATCGCCAGGGCCGAGGGCAAGGCACCGGGAGGCGTCGCGGAGACTGTCCGGAACGCCCACGCGAGCACACTCGACTGGCGGACCCTGCTGCGACGCTACATGACCGACGCCGCCAGCCGCGACTACAGCTGGAGCGTTCCCAACCGCCGCTTCATCGACTCCGGCCTCTACCTGCCCTCCATCCGCTCCGAGGGCATCGACTCCATCGCGGTCATCATCGACACCTCGGGCTCGCTCCCGGCCCAGACCCTTGCCGGGTTTTGGGTAGAACTCCGCGAGATCGCCGCCGAGATCAGACCCGAACGAGTCTTCGTGCTCCAGGTGGACGCCGCCCTGCGGGACGCGGCCGAGTACTCGGCCGACGACCTCCCCGACGAGATCACGCTCAAGGGCCGGGGCGGCACCGACTTCCGCCCGGGCTTCGAGTGGCTCGACGAGCAGGGGATACAGCCAAGCGTGTGCCTCTACTTCACGGACATGGAGTGCTCCAGCTACCCGGAGGCCGAGCCAGACTTCGGTGTTCTCTGGGTAAATTGGGGAGTTCGCCCGTCAGACTGGAACCGCGAGCCCTGGGGCGAGCGCATCGACATCGCAGCCTCCTGATGTATCAGCAAAGGAGAGGGTGCTTGGTTGTTCAGGCCGGATGTCGGGACCCGTTCTGCGACGGGGTTTCATAGTCCCTGGGGAACTGGCAACCGCAGTCTCGTGGCCGACACCTGCCGGATGGCCCGATTGCCCGATACCCTAGGCTTCCGACCCCATCCGCACAACTGCCGGACCTTCACGTCACGGAAAGTTCGCTGCGCAGAAGCCATGCATTCCGTGGAGATCGGATGAGCAGGTCTACTTCATGCCGATCCCGGCCACGTGCAAAGAGCTCCCGACCGACTATTGCCGACGCCACCTCGACGCGACCGAGTTCGCTACCCTCGAATGGGTTGCCTCGTTCAACCACCGCCAACTCCGTCAAGGACTCGGCGACGTGCCCACGGAGCTCGAACAGACCGACCATCGCCGGAGCGAGGAGGCGACCATCGCGGTCTGACTCACATCAATTCATCTCCGGCAAACCCGCGGCGATTCAACCACCCTTTCACATGCCAGCCGGACCCCGTTTTCTCATTTTATCCATTGCCTTCAGCGTCGCACCCGTTTTCTCCAGAACGTCGCCCCGGTCAACGCCCGACGATCCCATTAAAAAAATACTTGGACGCCAACTACAATAGCCACGAAGAACCGCCGCCGACTCATCAAGATGCGGTTTAAGGGCATCCCTTCCTTTCCCAACCACTGCCTCCAACACGTCACCATCCTTGATCCCCCTCATGCCAAACTCAATTAGTCTCATCTTCATCTCAAGAAGGTCCCCCTCGCCAACTACTCGACTATAGTCGCCCTTCAGATAGCGATGACCCTCTGCAATATGTTCTTGGCACACGTGTTCCAACAGTTCTTCATCACTCTTGACTTCCGGCCAGTTAGTGACCTTCGCTACAGCCTCGCCAATCACATTACCCAAGAGAGTCCTTCGCAGCAGATCACAGACGTACAAGGTCAGATATGAAATTATGATCTGCCGTGCGAATGGATGTACCGTGTATAGAACCTCTGGACGATACGCGACACGTTCTGCTTCCTTCCAAACCTTCGAATGCATCCATTCCATGTAACGTTGATAAATTTGCGTCAACGAGTCCGCAACTGGGCCAAGCAAGTCCTTAATGTTCGTGCCTTCTGCAAACATCTCCCGAGGAAAACCGAATAGTGTTGCGAACCCAAATGAAAGTCTATGCGTCCCAGGAACTCGTTCGACGTATTCTTTGATGATTCTTAGATCCACGTCGGTGACCAGCGGAACTCCCGCTACCTGTCGCTCCATATTCCTCAAGCTCGCGCGGACCGCCTCCATGTCGCTGGACATGGCCGCATTGTCTACAACAACCCGTTGTTGAAAAAACCTACCGGCTACCACCTTTTCCCGCACCATCCACTCGTCAATGTCAACCGGGCGGAGTAACCGTAACGTTAGTGCTGACAGAAGTCGTGCCGCTCTCCTCTTTGCAGTGTTGGTGTCGAGCTTTCGAAGGGCAGCATTGTCCTCAAGTACCTTATGGACCGAACGCTCGAACGCGACCCCCTGAGTCTGTAGGATCTTTTTGGGGCGTGAAAAAAAATCTACAACCGTTCGCGCAGGGTCTTTCGCTGAAACCAAGAAATACTGTAGGCCTACGGTTGTCTTTCCTGAGCTCGGCTCGCGGTGAAAGAGGAGCAGGCACTTGACGAGTTCCCGAAAGACAGCTGGAAGATCCAGGGGCTTGTCGTGTCGCTTACATTGCACAATTCCCACCACCGTTTCGCCCGACAAAAGAGTTATGTCTCGACCAGCATCTGTTCCCAGACCGGCGAGAACGACTGTGTCCCAAAACGGTTCTTGGTTGAAAGGACCAGATTTTGCAAAAAGCGAATAGTTCAGTAACTCAAAACCTCTGGAGGTCAATTGGCAGTAGTCGTATGGCGACGCGATCGCTTCGAGCGCGGGCACAGGTTGCACCGCGTTAAGTTCAGAATTTACTTCATCGCTTGAGAGGATTGACATATTCGACCTCCTTCGCTCAGACATTATGCTGATTGTGCGATTCGATAGTGTGGTGAAGAATTGTAATACCTGCGGCCGACACAACGCAATGAATTCGGGATTCAACCCGTCGCGGGCGGCGATTTCTTCGCGCGGTGGAGGCGTGCGCGGGTGATGGGAGACACGACCGATCGACGCGGCGGCGGAGACTGTGATGCGGTCAGTCTCAGTTGTAGGGCAACTGCGGCTCGGGGAGTACCGCGGCAAGGTCATGGGCCGCCAGAACGACGCTGGGCGACAACCCTTCGAGGGCGGATCGCTGGGCGGCGTCAGCTTTGCCATTGAGATGGTATGCGCGAGGCTGGAAAGGGGGGATCTTGATGCGCTACGGGCGAAGCGCCCCCGCACCCTGTTTCTACGATGGTGTTCTCCCCGTAGACCGTTAACCCCCTCCGCGGCGCGAGGCGCGGGTTGGCGAACCTGCGTGAATCGGCAACCTCTCGGGGGACGAACCGTGCGGTATGCGAGCGTACCGAAAGCGGCTCACGCGGCTTCGCCGCCGGTCACGCGGACACGCCTCCCCAACCGGCGCAAGGCGGGGTCGATGGTGGCCGCCTTCGTGACTTGATACGGATTCGGCATTCACCGCACCTCGCTCGCGGCGACCTAGACGTCGCGGGCTTCGATCAGCGCCTCTTCGCGAACCGTGCCGTCCGTTGACCCCCACCGAAATCCGGAAACACGAACACATAGCGGCCGTCCCCGTCACGTTCGATCTCGGCAGGATAGTTGTAGGTGTCAGACAGCGGTTCGGTTCTCCATACTCGGACAGCGCTACTGCTTACCCGCCAGAATTCGTCTACGTCGGTCCCGAGGTCGGCAAGCGTGTTGGCGAGCAGTCCCTTGCCGATCTCCTTCTTGCGATCGACCGAGTAGAGCTTCCCGTGCGATCCGGGCCCTTCCGACACCACGAAGCGAATTTCCAGGTCCCTGACCCTTGCCCACTGGTATGCCCTGGCGATGAACTGCCGGCCGGTTATCCTCCGCCATAGTTGTCAGCCGCCCGTGGCGACTCGCAATAGTGGCTGATGAGCGCCCGAGGCCGGCAGACGGCGCCGTTGGCCGCCAAGGCTCTGCTCGTTCACCTTTCGTGATGGACGGCATCAGCCCGTCCACGCGTTTCTCCAGATCGACACAACACGACGCTTCAAGTCGACCCCTCACCACGAGCCCTATCGGGTAAATGTAGCGCCGCACGTTGCCTGCCACAACCCAGTTGCGGTCGCGCCCGAAGGCTCTACCGCTGGTGCGGCCGTGAACGCTCCCGTCGCCGACCGGATGCGGCGCGCGTCGAGGTACGGACCCGCGCAGTCGGGAGCCTGGGGCCGGTGAAGGGGGCGAAGCGCGGTGAAACCGCGGGCGTTCGCGCCGGTCTCGCCGGGAGAGTGGAGGCCATGAACCATGGAGAGAACATATACAGCGCAGGACGGCAGCACAGCCTCGGGCCGGGGCGTACGCCCGACCACTTGGCGCGCCCGCGCCTTCGTGCTCGGCGGGCTCGCCTTCGCCGCCGTGTACACGGCCGCCACCCTCGCACTCGACGCTGGCGTGGAGCACATCGCCCCGCTCTGGCTGGCGGCGATTGCCTGGACCTTCGCCGCGAGCCTCGCAGGTTCTCTGTGGCGGGGGTTCCGTCACCGCGACTGGTCCGCCTTCTCCCGTTACGAGCTCCCGGAAGACGACAGCGAATTACACGAGTTCACGTTCAAGACAGGCCGCTATTCCTCGCTTCGAGACATGGAAGAAAAGCTGCTTCACGACAATCATCTTCGCTGATCCGGCTCGCGGCGACCGTCCCGTCTACCGAGCCCGGGCGCTCCGGCCTCACCAACATGCCGCCGGCCGCCGGGAGGTGGTGGTCGGCGGGGCGGGGCGAGTCACGGGGGCCCGAGGACGGACTCCCCCACGCCACCCCCCACGGAGGTTGCCGCCATGCCCGACACGAACATTACCGAAGATCATCGCCGTGCGTTCGAGGCCCTGACCAGCGGCCGGTTCCAAAACTTCTGCCTCGTCTCTTGCTTCGTCGACGGCGAACCAACCGCGGCCATCGCCGCCGTCAACATCACTCCCCCCGCTGAAGACGGCGGCGAGCCGGAATATCTCATCAGTCCGCTCTTCATCTTCCCGACCGGGGCGATGACCCTGACCGACCATGACGGGACGGAGGCGTGAGCGCCTGCCGGCCCGCCGCAGACCTCCACGTCCCGCCTGAATGCCGCGACATGATCCGCCGCGGCGCGCTCGTCGCTGTCAATCATTCAGGAGGCAAGGACAGCCAAAGCATGACCATCCTGCTCGCCCGTATCGTCCCCCGCGACCAACTGGTGGTGGTTCACGCCCCGCTCGCAGAGGTCGAGTGGCCGGGCACGGTCGAGCACATCGAGAACACGATCCCTGCCGGCGTTCCATTGATATTCGCGCGCACGGCGTCCGGCAAGACCTTGCTCGACCAGGTCGAGGAGCGGGGGAAATGGCCCGGGATAAGGCAGCGCTGGTGTACGGCCGGCCAGAAACGGGGCCCTATCGAGCGCGAGCTTCGCCGCTACCTGAAGGCTCACCCACGCTTTGCTGGCCGCCTGGTCAGCGCCATGGGACTGCGACGCGACGAGAGCGCCGACCGCGCCAAGCGCATTCCCTGGGCGCGCAGCAACCGCAACTCCCGGGCCGGCCGGGAATGGTTCGACTGGTTGCCGATCTTCGACCTGACCGTTGACGACGTCTTCCGGGTCATCCGCGACGCCGGCCAGTCTCCGCACTGGGTGTATGCGCAGGGGGTGTCGAGGTGCTCTTGCAGCCTGTGCATATTCTCGTCCAGATCCGATTTGCGCCGCGCCGCGGAACTCCGACCGGAGCTGTACCAAAGGTATACGGCGATAGAGAAGCGCATCGGCCACACCCTGTCGCCGTCCGGTATTCCGCTTCCAGCTCTCACCGGCATTCCGGCCGATCCCGACGCCGAAACGTCCGGCCTGTCCGACCGGCTCGGCGCCGACGGCAGCGCCCGCCCATGAACCACCCGTCCCCGCCCGAACGCCACCCGGAGGCGGAGCCTTGCGGCTCCAGGCGGCGGGCCGAGCCTGGAGAGAGTCGCCTGGCCCACAACCCCATTCACGGAGGAACACATGAACCACACCGCTCCCATCCACGAACCGACGATCCGCTCGATCCCGCTCGACCGTCTGTACGTCGCGCCGGAGAACGTGCGCAAGACGCCGCCCGATGCGGTCGCCGAGGCCGAACTGAAGGCTTCCATCGCGAACCACGGACTTCTCGAGAACCTCGTTGTCCGGAGCGAAGGCCTGGAGCGCGCCTACGCCGTGGTCGCGGGCGGTCGCCGCCTCGCGGCCCTGAAGGCTCTCGCCGCCGACGGTGTGCTCGACACCGCCCACCCGGTGCCCTGCCTGGTCGTGGACGGCGATGCCGCGCCCGCGGAGCTGTCCCTTGCCGAGAACGTCATACGCATCGCCATGCATCCCGCCGACCAGGTGATCGCGTTCACGAAGCTCACCGAATCCGGCGTCACGGCGGCGGCCATCGCGGCGCGTTTCGGCACCTCCGAGCGCCTGGTCGAACAGCGCCTGCGGCTCGGCAACGCCGCGCCCGAGCTGCTCAACGCCTACCGGGCCGGCGACATCGACCTGGAGACGCTCAAGGCCTTCACCGTCACCACCGATCACGCCCGCCAGATGGCAGTCTGGGAGGAGGTGGCGGGCCAGGGCTACCGTCCGGCGGCCTGGCAGGTGAAGCGCATGCTGACCGAGGAGCGGGTCCCTGCCAACTCCTCCATGGCGCGTTTCGTGGGCATCGAAGACTACGAAGCCGCGGGCGGGCCGGTGCTGCGGGATCTCTTCGCCGCCGAGGACGAGAGCGGCATCTGGCTGGAGGACCCGGTGCTGTTGCAGAAGCTCGCCATGACGAAGCTCGGCGAGACCGTGAAGGACCTCCAGACCCGCTGGCGCTGGGCGACCGCCGCACCGGAGGTGGACTGGACCGAGATCGCCCGCTACGGGCGCATCTCCCCGGAGCCATCCGCCCCGACCGCGGCGGAGACCGCCGAGTTGGAGCGCCTGCACACCCGCGAGGACGAACTCACCAACCTCGACGAGGAAGACTGGACCGAGGATCTCGAACGGGAAGCCGAAGCCATCGAGACCCGGACCTGCGAGATCAACGCGACCGTGGAGGCCCGGGCAACCTTCCGGACGGAGGACTGCGCGATGGCGGGCGCCATCGCCACCATCGACTGGAGGGGCGAACTCCAGATCATCCCGGGCCTGGTCCGTCCCGAGGACATGCCCAAGCCGGCGGATTCGCCCGACAACAGTGACGCCGACAACGGCGATAGCGACGACCGGGTCCGGAGACCCGCGATCTCCGCGCCCATCTCCTCGCCTGCGGACCCGCAGGCCGAGGCGCGCAAGGAAGCGGGCGTGGGGATCGGGCTTTCCGACGATCTCCGCTCGATCCGCACGGCACTGGTCAAGGCGCATCTCGGGGAGAACTTCGAGGCCGCCTTCGATCTCATGCTGTTCCAGCTCGGCCGCGCCGTGTTCACCCACGGCTACCAGGAGCATCCGCTCGACATCGCTGTCCGGGAGACCCCCGACCGGCCCACCCTGCGCATGAACGACGAGGAATTCGGGGCCTGGAGCCCGGGCGAGGAGATGCTCGCCGACCGCTCCAGCCTGCCGCTCGACTGGCTGACCATCGAGGACGGCGGCGAGTCCTTCGCAGCGCTCCGCGCGTTGCCACAGGACGACAAGCAGCGGCTTTTCGCGGCCTCGGTGGCGCGCACCGTGAAGGGCCAACTGGCCTTCGAGCCCCAGGCGCGTCCCGAACTCGAAGCCACCATTGCCCGTCTCGACATCGACTTCGCAAGCCACGTGCGTCCGACCGCAGACATGCTGTGGTCGCGCATCAACAAGGGCCGCATCCTCGACATCGCCAGGGAGACCCTGGGACCGGCATGGGCCTCGGCGCGGGCCAAGAGCAAGAAGCCCGCGATCGCCAAGGCGATGGAGGAGGCTTTCGCCGCCGGAAGCCCTCCGCTGGGCGTCACCGCGGACGCCCACGCGGCCGCGCTGGCCTGGACCCCGCCGGGCTTCAAGGCGTTCGACGCGGGCCGTGCCGGCGCCGAGGATGCGAGTGCGGAGGCAGCGCCGCCCGCCGACACAACGGACTCCGTAGCCGGCCCGGAACCCTTGTCGGAACCGGAGGACGCTCGCGCCCCGGAGCACGTGGAACCGGAGCGCGCCGACGCGCCGCATCCGGTGTCCGAGACCGAGACCGTCGAGACCCCGGCGGTAGCCGAACACCATCCTGCGCCCGTCGCCGCCAACGGCCATGACAACGGCAACGGACTCGACATCCCCGAGTTCCTGCGCGGCGTCTGAACCGCCCTCCGGCCCGAATGCGCCCCGTCCCGCACACCGCGGGGCGGGGCTTTTTTTGTTTGTCCCACCCAATCCGGGAGACCGCACATGACACACACCGCCATTCCGCCCGGGGCGACCATCCGCGCCCGGGTCCACGAGAGTGCGCTCAAGCGCGTCACGAAGTTCTGGGCGTCCCGTCCGATCGAGATCTTCATCGAGGCCCTCCAGAACTCGCGCCGCGCCGGAGCCACCCGAGTCCGAGTCACCGTGGAGACACTCACCAAGCCCGCCCGCCAGACGCCCGAGCCGTCCGAACCACGCCTTGCGGTGAGCATCACCGACGACGGCGCCGGCATCGAGGACCCGGCCGTCCTCCTGAGCTTCGGCGAGAACGGCTGGAATGATGAGCTCGTGGCTCGCGAGGACGCCGCCGGCATGGGAATCCTGAGCCTCGCCCACCGGGGCTGCCGGATATCCTCGCGCGCACGCACGCACGACGGCCATGCCGGACAGGGCTGGTCCGTCGACCTTGAGCCCGAACACTTCACCGGCCGGAGCGATGCCTTGGTCCGGCCCGACGACGGCGCGCCGTATCCATCCGGCACGACCGTGGAGTTCCAGGCCGCCGAGTCCGCGGACATGATCCGCGCCGCGCTCGCCAACGCGGCGCGCCACTACCCGCTTCCGGTTACGTTCGAAGGCGAGACGCTTGAGCGCCGGGCCTTTCTCGACGGCTCCGTCCACGCGGAGGCATGGAACGGACTCACCTTCGGGGTCTACCGGAACCGCAGGCAGAGCTACATGGAACCCGACCTGAACTTCTTCGGCCTGACCGTGCCCGTGCGCCTGCCTGCGGTCGAGACGGTACACGGCGCCATATGGTCGGTCCGCGCCGACGTCGTGGACTGCCCCGGGCTGGAGTTGCTGCTGCCCGCCCGCCGGGAACCCGTGGAGAACGCCTTTCTGGAGGAGCTGCGCCAGGCCGCCCGCCTGGCGATCTACCGGGCCATGGCCGCCGACCCGGAGCCACGTCCGGCCTTCGCCGACTGGAGCCGGGCGCGCGACGCCGGCATCGAGCTTCCGCCGCCTCCCCAGGTGCTCCGTCCCTGGCGTCCCTCCATCGCCGACATCGACGACTGGCGGGAGCCGCCGAGGACCGTGCCCGCCGGCCCCGACGCGCTGGTCGTGGACTTCGATCCCGAGCCTCCCGAGGCGCAGGCGCTGTGGCGCGCGGCAGAGCAAGCCGGCCTGGCGGAGAGGCTCTTCGAGGCCGACAGGCGCCTGGAAGGCTACGAGTGGCATGACCGCCTCGACCGCGTCACTGGCATCGACACCGAGATCAGCACCGATGACGGCAAGACGCGGCCGCTCCGGGACTTCCCACTGCCCGGACAGAACGAGCCAACCGGGACCCCCTTGCCGCCGCGTCCTGCGTCGATCCGCATGACGCTTTCGGTCAGGAGCGCCGGAGGTCCCGGCCGCACGCTCAATCTCCCCGCCGACCTCGCCTTCGCGGGCGAGGACTGCGGCTGGGTCGGCGACACACTGCCGCTCGTGACAAGGGACAGCAACGTGGAGCCGCACCAACTCGCGGAGCTCTTGCGCCGGGGCTACTTCTCCCCCTCCGATGACGCGGACGCCGACAGCTGGAGCACTCAGGCCCAGCGGTTCGACGAAGACGCGCTCCACATCGCCACCAGGCTCCTGTGCAGCGAGGACTCGGCCCTGGAGGTCTCCATCGCCGAGACCGTCCGCCGGGAGATCCTCCACCTCGTTCCCAACGGCCGCAAGGTGGAGATCTCCATCTCCCGACCCGATGTCCGGGTCGTTCTGGGCGATCCCGCCCAAGCCGCCACCTGAGCCGGACGGCCGCAATCCATCTCTCCCCCCGGATACCCGCCCCGCGCGGAGCGGCCGGGGCGCGGGAGCGGCCGTTGCTCTCCATCCGCACTGATCCCGTCACAAGGAGGCATTCATGGATATCCGGAACCCGATCGAGGCATTGATCGGCGCGAACGGGACAGCCAAGGTCGCAGGTCTTTCCCTGCTCGACCTCGATTCGATGACGCTCCGGGAACTGCGGCGCCACGGCCTCACCGCCGCACAGGCCGGCAGGGTCAAGGCCGCGTTCGACCTGGGCCGCCAACTCCTCGAAGCCGAAGCCTCCCTGCACTCAGACGCTCCGATCGTCAGCACTCCCGAAGAGGCCTACCGCTACATGCGGCCCAGGTACGTCAACGAGTACCGGGAACACTTCGACGTGCTGATGATGGACAACCGGAACAGGCTGATCCGTCATCACCGGGTCTCCACCGGCAGCCTGACGGCCTCCGTGGTTCACCCTCGAGAGGTATTCAGGCCGGTCATCCGGGAGAGCGCCGCCTCGGTTATTTTTTGCCATGGGCACCCGACAGGAGATCCGAACCCTTCTCGCGAGGACGTTGAGATCACCCACCGGCTCCGGCAAGTGGGCGAGGTCCTGGGAATCCGGGTCCACGACCACGTGGTCTGCGGACACGACCGTTTCTTCAGCTTCAGACGGGAGGGCTTGCTATGACCAGTCAGTCTCCCGCCGGCCCGCCGCCGGCCATGCACCCGATGGACCCGCGCCGCGGCCGGGACCTCTCGCCCATGTTCGCGGCATTCCTGGGCTGGCTCCTGGGTCTCGAACCCATGACCAGCCCGGCCATCACCGGCATCGCCGTCTCCGGCAACTGCGTGCTCGCCGCGACCGACCAAAATCCGCTGTTCGACCAGCATCTCGGGTCCCTGGACGACTTCGAGGCGAACATCCGCGGCTGGGGCGAAGCCTGCGGCGCCGATGCCGGCATGGTGGAAAACCTCCTCGCCCGCGTACGGAGGGCCGGCCAATGAGCTTTCCCGACCTTCCCGAAGGCTACGACCGCCACAAGGACGCCCTGGCCATCGTCGATCCGGGGGCGTCGAACCCGTCAGGCGTGGCCCGCGCCATCCACCAGGCATGCACGCAGGTCATCCACGAGGGCGGCAATCAGCGGGAAGACCCCGCAGTCCGCCTCATGACGACCCAACTGGCCTTCCTCGTCCGGGGCAATTCCGATCTCGACCTCGATGAGTACCGCCGGCTGATGGACGCCTGCCGCGCCCGTGCGGCCGAACGGCGGAACGCCCCGAAACCCACCACCGCCCCCGCCTGATCTTCCGCGCGTCCGCTCCCTAGCGCGAGGAGGCCGGACAGCCGGTCGAAGTCAGGCCGCGGGCGCGGCGCGGGAGGTTTTCCTTCATCCCACGCCGCGCCCCGGCACTCTCACGCAGTTTCAGGAGGGAGAGATCCATGCTCGACGCCCATACGGCGGCGGACGCGTCCGCACGCCTTCCCGTTCCCCGCACCCTTCCTTCCGTCCCCGCCGCCCCGGGCTCCGAGCCTTCCGCCCATGACGCTCTGTTCACCGCCGCCACAACCCTGTTGCCGGTGCTGGAGACTGGCCGGCCGCTCGACGCCGCCACCCTGCGGGACGCCATGACGCGCGCCTTCGGCGCCACGGACGCCCGGGGCGCCTGGGTCTGGAAGGACGCCTACGAGGCCGCCGAGGCCGCGGTCGTACTGTTCATCCGCCGCCACGGCCGCGCCATGCGCCGCCACGCCGGCGCCGGCCCGGAAGGACCCGCCGCCATGCTGAGGATGCTGGAGGCCGTGGCCGCCCTGGAGCCGTCCCACACGAAGCGTTCCGAAGAGCAACTCCGCCTGCAGCAGTTCTCGACGCCCCTGCCGCTCGCCTACGCGGCGCTCCAGGCCGCGGCGATCCGGCCCGGCGACGTCGTGCTGGAACCGTCCGCGGGCACCGGCATGCTGGCGGTGATGGCGGAATGCGCGCTCGGGAGGCAAGCCGCCGGGAACCTCCACCTGAACGAGATAGCGGAGGTCCGCCGCGCTCTCCTGTGCCGCCTGTTCCCCGAAACCCTGGTCACCGGCGTGAACGCCGAGAACGCCGCCGACCGCCTGCCCGGCGCCCGGCCCACCGTTGTCATCATGAACCCGCCGTTCTCGGCGACGCCGGGCGTCCACCGCATCCGCCACGACGCCGACCTCCGGCACCTGCGCTCCGCGTTCTCCATGCTACCGCCGGGCGGCCGGCTCGCCGCCGTCACCTCCGCCAAGTGCGTTCCCGGCGATTCGGACTGGAGCGGCGCCTTCGGCCAGCTTGATCCGCCCGCCCGGGTCGTCTTCACCATGGCCGTCGACGGCCGCGTCTACGCGCGCCGGGGCACGGGTTTCGACACCAGGCTCACCGTGCTCGACCGCACGGGGCAGCCGGGCATCGACGTCGATCCCGGCGCCCGCGCCGAGAACGCCGCCGAGCTGCTCGACGCCGTCATCGCCGGGGTTCCGCCCCGCCTGCCCGTGGAAGTCCGCACCATCACGGGCGCACCCGGCCGGGACCTCTTCGGCAACACGGCCACGCCGCGCCCCTCGAAGCGAAAAAACGCATCGAACACACCGCCTGCATCCGCGCCGGCCCAGGACTGGGGGGCGGTGTCCGAACTCGCCGTCGAGACCGGCCCTGTGGACTCCACCACGGACGCGGGCGGCACAGTCTCCGGCCCCTACGAGCCCTGGCGGCCCAGCGCCTTCCGGATTCCGAGCGCAACCGCGCATCCGACGCCCCTGGTGCAGTCCGCGGCAATGGCCGCCGTCCCGCACCCGGCGCCGTCCTACCGCCCCATGCTGCCGGAACGCATCGTCGCGGACGGTCTTCTGTCCGACGCCCAGCTCGAAAGCGTGGTGCTGGCGGGTCACGCCCACGAGGGCCATCTCGCCGCAAGCTACCGCATCGGTTCCGGATGGGAGACCGTCCAACGGTGCAGCGACGACGACCAGGGCGAGGCCGCCCTCACGGACGAGGGCGAGACCCTGTCGGCGCCGGTACGCTTCCGCCGGGGCTGGATGCTGGGCGACGGCACCGGCTGCGGCAAGGGACGCCAGGTCGCGGCCGTCATCCTCGACGGCTGGCTCCGCGGCCGGAAACGGGCGCTTTGGCTGAGCCAGTCGGACAAGCTGCTGGAAGACGCGCGCCGCGACTGGACCGCGCTGGGCGGCCGCGACGACGACGTGATCCCGCTCGGGAACTTCCGCCAGGGGGACGAGATCCCGCACTCCACCGGCATCCTGTTCACGACCTATGCCACGCTGCGCTCGCCGTCCCGCCAGGGGCGCGCCTCGCGGCTCGACCAGATCGTGGACTGGCTCGCCGGTGGCTCCGACGAGGACGACCGCCATGCCTTCGACGGCGCCATCGTCTTCGACGAGGCCCACGCCATGGCCAACGCGGCCGGAGGCAAGGGCGCGCGCGGCGACGTGAAGCCGTCCGCCCAGGGCCGCGCTGGCCTCCGCTTGCAGAACGCGCTGCCCGACGCCCGGATCACCTACGTGTCCGCCACCGGCGCCACGACCGTACCCGGACTGGCCTATGCCGGCCGTCTGGGGCTTTGGGCAGCCGGCGAGACGCCGTTCGAGACGCGGACCGACTTCGTTTCAGCCATGGAAGCAGGAGGGGTCGCCGCCATGGAGGTAGTCGCGAGGGATCTCAAGGCCCTGGGTCTCTATCAGGCCCGGGCACTCGCCTATCACGGCGTCGAGGTGGACATCCTTGTGCACGAGCTCTCCGAGGAGCAGCGGCGTATCTACGACTCCTATGCCGGCGCGTTCAAGGTCATTCACGCCAACATCGAAGCGGCGCTCGAGGCCACGGGCATCATGCAGGGACAGTCGACCCTGAACAAGAATGCGAAGTCGGCCGCACTGAGCGCCTTCGAGAGCACAAAACAACGCTTCTTCGGGCATCTGCTGACCGCGATGAAGTGCCCCTCATTGATCCGGGCGATCCAGGCCGACCTCGATGCCGGCCGCTCGGCCGTCATCCAGCTCGTGTCCACGGGCGAGGCGCTGATGGAGCGGCGCATCGCCGAGATACCGGCCTCGGAATGGGACGACCTGGGCATCGACCTGACGCCCCGCGAGCACGTCCTCGACTTCCTGGCCCACGCCTTTCCCGTGCAGCTACAGGAACCCTACACCGACGCTGACGGGAACCTCATGAGCCGCCCCGCGGTGGACGCCGAGGGCCATCCGGTCCTCTGCCAGGAGGCGCTCGCGCAACGCGACGCGCTGTTGGAGCAACTGGCGTCCCTGCCGCCGGTGCCCTCGGCCCTGGACCAGGTAGTCCAGCACTTCGGCCACGAGGCCGTGGCGGAAGTCACGGGCCGCTCCCGCAGGGTGCTCCGCATTTCGGACGCGGGCGGCGAGCGCCTGGCGCTCCGCGGCCGGCCGGCATCCGCCAACCTCGTGGAGACCGCCGCGTTCATGGAAAGGAGCAAGCGCATCCTCGTGTTCTCCATGGCCGGGGGCATCGGCCGAAGCTACCACGCTGACCTCTCGTGCCCGAACACCGAGCGCCGGGTCCACTACCTGCTGGAGCCGGGCTGGCGCGCCGACCAGGCGATCCAGGGGCTCGGGCGCACCCACCGCACGCACCAGGCCTCGGCGCCGCTCTTCCGGCCGGTCACGACCGATGTGAAGGGCGAGCGCAGGTTCATCGCCACCATCGCGCGCAGACTGGACAGCCTGGGCGCCATCACCCGCGGGCAGCGCGATTCCCAGACCGCCATGGGAGGGAGCGACGCCACGTTGTTCCGCGAGAGCGACAACCTGGAGAGCCTCTACGCCAAGGCCGCCCTGAGGCGGTTCTACCTGGCGCTCTGGCGCGGAGACATCGCCGACTGGCCGCTTCAACGCTTCGAGGACGCCACCGGCCTGAAGCTCACCTGGGAGGGCTCGCTCAAGGAGGACCTTCCGCCCATGCCGCGCTTTCTGAACAGGCTCCTGGCGCTGCCCATCGACGAGCAGAACCAGCTCTTTGCGGAACTGGAAGACCGCATCGCCGCGGGCATCGAACAGGCCATGGAGGCGGGCACCTACGAGGTCGGCGTCGAGACCGTCAGGGCCGACTCCCTGGCCGCCGCCGGCCGGGAGACGCTGTACCGGCATCCCGGCAGCGGAGCGGCTACCGAGCTCGTAGAGATCGTGCGCCGCGACAGGTTGGAGCCCACGTCTGCCGACGCCGCGCTCGAAATCGGCAAGGACACGCACGACGGGCCGGTTCTGGTGGTGAATGCCCGGTCCAACCGGGCCGCGGTCGTGCTTCCCGCGCCGTCGGGTCTGTTCGACGACGGCGGCGTGCAGGAGCGCGTCCGGCTGCTGCGTCCCGCCGGGCGGGATACCATGGAGAAGGCCGAACTCGACGCCTCGAACTGGCGGAAAGCGGCCGAAGCCGACTGGAGGACGCTCTGGGAGGACGAGATCGCCGGCCTGCCGTCGCACAAGGAATCGCGGTTCTGGCTCGCAGCCGGCCTGTTGCTGCCGGTATGGGACCGTCTGCCCGCCGAGAACATGCGGGTGCGGCGTCTCAGGACGGACGATGGCGAGGCGCTCATCGGGCGCGTACTCGACTTCGAGCAGGTCCGCGCCGTGCGTTCCGCATTCGGCCTCGCGGGGGGTCCCGCCATGACCGGCGCCGAAGCCTTCGAGGCGGTCATGGGACGCGGCGCGGCGCTCGCGCTCGCCAACGGCTGGCGGCTCGCCAGGCGCCGCATCATGGGCGCCGACCGGGTGGAGATCGAGGGACCGGTCGATACCGACACCGCGGTCCTCAAGCGCATGGGCTGCACGGTCGAGATCGTCTCGTGGCGCACGCGCGTCTTCGCCCCCGGCCCCGATCTCCTCGAACGCGTCATCCAACGCTGGCCGCTCGCCGCCTGAGCCCGTCGCGTATCCGTATTGCCGGGCAGCCGTCCGCCGCGCGGGGGTCCGTACCGCCGGACAGCCGTCGTACCTGTCACTGGCCGTCCACCGGGGGGCGGGCATTTCACTCACCGAAGGGAGCATTCATGACTGCACAGACCCTGCCGGACGAACCCAACTACGCGTTCTGTCCAAGCTACGAGCTCGGCGACGAGCCTCAGCAGATCCGTATCGTCTTCGAGGGCATGCCGGGCTACGTGCCAACCTGCCTCATTGCCTTGTCCTTAGCCGATGCAGAGCGGCTGTGCGACCGCCTGAACATCAGGCTCGGACACTCAAGAGAGGACTGGACCGCGCTCGCAGCCCGCTCCATGGCCGCCGGGGGCCCGGAGACCGACAACGGCTCCCGGCACTGAACCGGCCGTCCATGATCGATCCCCCCTTTTTGACTCCCACCCGGCCCGAATCCCGGCGCCGTCTCAAGTCCGCTCGGACGTCCTGCCGGCCAGCGTTCGAGGACAGCGGGGGAGGGGCGAGAGAGACGCGCAGAGAGAGGCGCGGCTTCGCACCGTCACAGGGGGGACCACGACATGAGCACTTTGACTTACGCCGGGATCGGAGCCCGCACCACGCCGCCCTCCGTTCTGACCGCCATGACCGTGATGGCCGGATGGCTCGCGCGGCAGGGATGGCATCTGAACACCGGTGGCGCGGCCGGGGCCGACAGTGCGTTCGCCCAAGGGACGCCGGCCGGTCGACGGACGCTCCATCTGCCCTGGTCCGGCTACAACGGGTGCGCGGGTCCGGACTGCCGGGTGCCGTCGCCGGCCGAGCTCCAATCCTGCCTGGCCATCGCCGCCCGCCTGCATCCCGCCTGGGACCGCTGCTCGCCCGGTGTTCGCAAGCTGCACGCCAGGAACGCGGCCATCCTCGGCGTCGGTCTCGGCCGTCCCGTCGATGCCGTCGTGGCCTGGACGCCGGGAGGAACGGTCACGGGCGGAACCGGAATGGCGGTCCGCATCGCCACCGAGGCCGGCATCCCCGTGATCAACCTGGGCTCGATGACTCCGCGTGCTGTCTGCGAGCGCCTGCTGGCCATCCGCCGGGCCGGTTCCTCTCCCTAGAGCCGGAGAAAGGCGTCCACCGGGCGAAGGCCCGGTAGGAAGGGAGACGGTCTCCCTCACGCAGTCCGGGCAAGGCAGGCAGCCAAGGAGGACACGGCCATGTCCGGAATCGATTTCAACTTCGAGGAACCCCTCACCGGCAGCGACTTGCTCGCAGAGATCGGGCTCCAACCCGGCGCCATCCAGGACGTCATCGACGAGAACCACGCCATACGCTGTCCCGACCCGCGGGATGCGGCCGACGGAGATCCTCTCACCGTCACCGCCGCGCTGAGCGCCGGAAGGGAGTGAAAGGAGGGCTGAGAGAAGTGAACGGAAGGGGCCGGGGAGGGAGGACTCCGGTCCTTCGACGTTCGTCAACCATCGTCATTAACCAGGAAGGAGAATTACCATGAGCTTTGGACTGAACCGCGTAGAACTGATCGGACGCCTCGGCGCCGACGTCACCGTCAACCATCTCTCCAGCGGAGGCCGCGTGGCCAACATGAGCATCGCCACCGACGAGTCGTACATCAGCAAGCAGACCGGTGAGCGGGTCGACAAGACGGAATGGCACCGCGTGGTGACCTTCCAGGACGGCCTCGTCAACATGCTTCAGAAGCACGCCCGCAAGGGCCGGCTGGTCTACATCGACGGGAAGCTCCAGACCCGGCGCTGGTCGAAGCCCGGCGAGGACAGCGACCGCTACTCCACCGAGATCCTGCTGGTCCCGGGCGGCGGCGTGAAATTCCTGGACAAGCCCAATGGCAACGGCGTGCCGGCTGCGGCGGACCCGTCGATGGCGGCGGCCGACACCGCGATGCAGGACGCCGGGACCTCGTCCCAGCCCGCGGACGTCGACGACGAGACCATCCCGTTCTGAACTCCTCCGCCTCGTTTCCTCCCACCCTGGGGCTGGCGCTTCGTGCGTCAGCCCCTTTTCTTTTGCTGCCGGTCCCCGAGCAACCACCCCTCCGGGCGTCGCGCCTTCGCTTCGC
This sequence comes from uncultured Binatia bacterium (SeqCode), assembly GCA_965204505.1. Taxonomy (GTDB): domain Bacteria; phylum Desulfobacterota; class Binatia; order UBA9968; family JAJDTQ01; genus JAJDTQ01. The sequence goes on along the minus strand of CBDBFB010000001.1, from coordinate 306 downwards.
TCGGCCCGCTCGCCCTCCGGCGCAGCCGGGTGTCCCGTCCCGTGAAGGAGAACCACCATGCACTACGGTCCGTCCCCCGCCTCCGCGGTCGCCGCGGCGCTTGCCGCGCGGCGCCGAAGAGGTCTGCCAGCGCTACCTTCCCCATGGCCGCCGCCAGGGCCGCTACTGGGTCGCGGGCGACATAGACGGCGCCCGCGGAAGGTCTTTCTTCGTCCGCCTCCACGGCCCCGGCACGCCCGGGAAGTGGACCGACGCAGCCGTGGGCACCCACGGCGATCTGCTCGACCTCATCCGCCACCGCACGGG